>NZ_CP195111.1:0-2365000 GCF_051174785.1 Pseudomonas neuropathica
GGCCTGGTATCGGCTGCGCGACAGCATTTGATGAGACTTTTTTCGGAATCGCGTCCATGAACAAGCAAGAAGAAATCGCCGCGCTGGCGATCCTTATTCACGACCTGCGCAAGCACAAGAAGTGGACCCTGAAGGACCTGGCCGACAAGATCGGTCGTTCGGTGGGCTTCCTGTCGCAGGTCGAGCGCGGTTTGTCGCGGCCCACCGTGGCGGACCTGACCGCAATCAGCGAAACCTTCGGCGTGCCGACCACTTACTTCTACAGCCTGCCCAAGCCTAAAGAGCTGCCGTGGGTCACGCGGCCGGACGAGCGCCGCACTTTGTATTACGCCAACGGTATCACTGACATCCTGGTGTCGCCGCAGATCCGTGCCTCGTTCTCCATGCTCGAAAGTCATCTCGAAGCCGGCGCCAGCAGCGGTGATCGCCATCTGACCGACAGTTCGGAGCAGGGCGGTTACGTCCTCGAAGGCGAGCTGACCTTATGGCTGGGCGACGACGAAGAACCGACCACGCTGAAGGCGGGCGACAGCTTCCAGTTCGACAGTCACACCCGCTGCCGCTACGGCAACCTCACCGAGCAGCTGACCCGCGTGCTTTGGGTCTACACCTGATAAAAACAAAGGATGAACACAATGGACGCTGTCTGCGCTGACCTGCTCGCCGAAGTGCGTGCCTTTCGCCAACGCTACCCCGAGGTGCGTTATGTCGACCTGATTTGCCTGGACATTCCCGGGCACTTCTATGGCAAGCGTTATCCAATCGACATGCTCGAAAAAGTCGCTGCCGGCAGCGTACTGAAGCTGCCGCAGAATTGCGTACTGTTGGGCGTGCAGGGTGGCTTGTTCCCGATCGGCGATTACTGCTTCAACGACGGCGACCCGGATGCCGTGCGCCGTTTGGTGCCGGGCACACTGAAACCGGTGACCTGGGAAGCGCAGCCGCTGGGGCAGATGTTGATCTCTTCGGACGGCACCGAAAAGCCCATCGAATTCGAACCCCGTGAAGTCCTTGCGCAGGTGCTCAATCGCCTGGCGCGCAAAGGCATTCATCCGGTGGTGGCTTTTGAATTGGAGTTCTACCTGTTCGATAAAAAGCTGCGCGATGGTCTGCCGCAATTCCCCCGCGACGACCTGACTGACGACGCCGATGATCAACCGAACCTGCACATCGAGCGGCTCTCTCGCTTCGCGCCGGTGCTGGATGAAATGGTCGAAGCGACGCGGTCGCAAGGCATTGACGCCACCGTGATCACCGCTGAACTCGGCCCCGGCCAGTTTGAAATCAACTTCGGCCATCTCGACGATGGCCTGCGTGCGGCGGATTGGGCGGCGTTGTTCTGTCGCAGCACGCGCGGTGTTGCGCTTAAACACGGCTACCGCGCGAGTTTCATGGCCAAGCCGTACTTGCAGCATCCGGGCAGTGGCATGCATGTGCATGTCAGTTTGTACGATGCCGCCGGGAATAATCTGTTGGCGGCGAACGATCAGCAGCCGTTGCGCCATGCAGTCGCAGGTTGCCTGGAATTGCTGCCGCACAGCATGCCGATCTTCGCGCCGAACCAGAACGCCATGCGCCGTTTGAGCGGCACGGTGAACACTGCAACCAAGGCCAGTTGGGGCTTTGAGGATCGCGATGCGTGCTTGCGCATTCCCGAGTCGGACGTGAAAAACCTACGGGTCGAATATCGCTTGGCGGGGGCGGATGCCAATCCGTATCTGGTACTGGCGGCGATTCTGGTGGGGTTGGAGCATGGGTTGGAGTCGGGCAAAGAGCCGATCGCACCGCTGAACGAAGACCGCAGCAGCGGGATTGATTTTCCAAAGGAAATGTTCGAGGCCGTGCGCGCGATGCAGCATCAGCCGCAGTTGCGTGAGGGGCTGGGCGCGGAGTTTGTCGATGTGTATTGCGAGAACAAGCGCCAGGATCATCTGGCGTTTATGCAGGAAATCAGTGCGCGGGAGTATCGCTGGTATTTGTGAAGGGCGCCGGCTCACGCAGGGCGCCGAATCCGGCTGGCGTCTCTGGAGGGCGGACACCCGAACTGGCGGCTGTACTCGCGGCTGAATTGCGATGGGCTTTCGTAGCCCACTCGATAACAGGCACTCGCCACATCCAGTCCTTCACCCAGCATCAGGCGGCGGGCTTCCTGCAGACGAAGTTGCTTTTGGTACTGCAGCGGACTCATCGCGGTCACGGCCTTGAAGCGGTGATGCAAAGTAGAGCTGCCCAGATTGGCGACCCGGGCAAGTTCTTCGATGCGTAAGGGTTGGGTGTAGTGTTTGTTCAGCCAATCAATGGCCCGCGTCACCCGTCGAGTCTGCGAATCACCGAGGGCTAGTTCGTACAGCCGACGTCCGTGCACACCTCGCAGGAGGCGGTAGTACAACTCTCGTAGCGCGAGCGGCGCCAGCATTCCGATGTCTTTCGGTGTTTCCAGCAGCCGTACCAGCCGCAGCATCGTTTCGAGCAGGGGCACGTCGACTTTTTCAAGGAAAAGACCTAGCTCCGGTTCGTCGGGAACACCCGTTAGAGGCGCGTCGGCGATGACCTGGGCGATATCCGTGGCCTCGAAATCAAAACGGATGCACAGGTAGGGCGCATCCGGGCTGGCCACCAGCACGCGCCCGGCAACCGGAAGCGTCACCGAGACCACCAGGTAACTGAGCGGGTCGTACAGGTAATGGTCGTCACCCAGGCCGACTTCTTTTTGTCCTTGCACGATCAGGCAAAGTGCCGGCTTGTGCACCGTATGGATAAGCTCCGAAGGCGTGTCAAAACGGATGACATGCAGGGGCGCTATGGCGGTCTCGTAGATCCCGGGCGCGGTAAAGCGTTGCGTCAGCAGGCGAACCAGTTCATCGCGATAGATAGCCGTGTTTTGCAGGATGAAAGCATCGCTCTGTTCCATTTCAAGGCTCTCACAAGTGTTCATGAGCGTCTGCCCGGAACTGTCCAGGCAGACGATATTCATCCGACATCATCAAAGTGCTCATTGCCGATAGAGGATCATGCCGGCGTGATACAGCACGTCGTCATGAAAATGCCCGTCGGCAGTGAAGCCGGTGTCGTCCCAGTACTGGATGTAGTCACCGACCATTTCGTAGCGGCCTTGATAAGCGCTGTTGTTTTTACCACGGGCCTCGTCGTAACGCCCAGAGGCCAGAAGTTCGTGACGGATGAATCCATCCGCGGTGACCCACATGCCTGCGTAACGATGCTCAGGCGCGTTTTGTCTGGCGTTTTTCATTGTTCAGTCCTCATTGACGTTGTTCACCTGAGCGGCCTGCCGTGGCCTGTGTCTGCATCCGTTGCGTGCTTTCAGATTACGTAGCCGAGCGCAGCGGTGTTACGACGAAACTGCCGCAGATTTGCCTGATCCTCTCGGGCTTGCCGAGCATGCGGCGGCTCTTTCCTGCAGTGGCTCACCCGGCGGTGACTGTCATGCCGCCGTCGGCCATGACCACCGAACCGACCATGAAGCTGGCACGATCCGAGGCGATGAACGCGACCACTTCGGCGATTTCTTCCGGTTGTGCGGCGCGGCCGATCGGTGCGGCTTCGCCATGCTGGGCAAGAAAAGCAGGGCCATCGTCGACCACATGGTTGAGGATGTTGGTCACCACATCCCCGACGCCAACCGCGTTAACGCGGATGCCGTGGCCAATGACCTCAAGCGCCAGGGTGCGCGTCAGTTGCGCCAGTGCGCCCTTGGAGGCGGTGTAGGCGGCAATGGTGGGAAAGGCGAAGTAGGAGGCGTAGGACGCGATGTTGACGATCGAGCCGGATTTATTGGGCATCATCGCTTTGACCGCTTCGCGGCTGTGCAGGAATGCCGCCGTGGCATTGACCGCCTGAATGCGTTCCCAGTCCTCGCGAGTCATGTCGATGACCAGCTTGTTGATGATGATGCCGGCGTTATTGACCAGGATGTCCAACCGGCCAAATTGCTCGACGGCCAACGCGACCGCACGCTCGGCGGCACCGTCCTTAGCGATGTCGGCCACCAGTGGTACCAGACCAGGGCGGGCCAGCGCTTCCACGTCGGGGTTTATATCTTCAGCAATGACTTTGGCGCCGCGGGCATGCAGCAGCAGTGCGATGGCCTTGCCGATGCCACTGGCCGCGCCAGTCACCAGGGCGACTTTACCTGCCACTTCGTTCGGGGTGCTGTGCTTGATGTCGGTCATGATGTTCTCCAGCATTGTGATCAAGTAGGGGATAAGCCGTGTCTTTCAACGGCGACGGGCCTACTGTCTCGCAGCGCGGCGAAGCCGGCTTTCGTGAGATTGCCTACGCTGTCGGGGTTTTGCGCCGAATATCAGTGAGGACGGTTCGCCGCTCGGTTCAGCCAGCGGGAAAAGCCCGATATCATCGATCCGGCCTCCCTTATGAAAAGGACCTGTTCATGCCAACTACCGGCCGAGCGTCCCTGGAACGACTGTCGATATCCAGCCAGGATCTACGCATCACTGGGGAGTCGATGCGTGAATACCTGCCAGGCCAGACACAGGCGTTTCCACCGCGCCTCGAAATCAAGGACGTTGTGATTCAGCTGTTCACCCATCGCAGCGTCATCGAGCCCATTCTCGTGCCTGCGGTGGTGGAACCGCTGCTCGTTTTGGTTCTGGCGGGGGCGGCGAGGGTGGAGGAGCGCCTGCCGGGTGGGGAATGGGAGGCGGCAGAAGTCAGTGCCGGCGATTTTTTCCTCACCAGTTCTGATGAGCCCTATGAAATGCGCTGGCAGACGTACGGAGGCGATACCTTCGAAGTCATGCATCTTTATTTGGGGTTGCCGCTGATTGAGCAAGCGTCACGGGAGTTGTTGGGGGAGCATGCCGGGGATGTCCGATTTCGCGATGTTTCCGGTGCACGGGATGGGCGCGTCGCGTATGTCATGGAGCAACTGCGCACCGAACTGGTCGGGGAGCGCTTGCCCAGTGCTCTGTTCGTCCGGTCTCTGGCTCAGGCGCTGGCCGTACATCTTGTGCGCAGCTATCGCGCCGAGACCCGACCCGGACGTCGAGTCAACGCCTTGCAAGCCTACAAGCTGCGCAAAGTCACTGATGCCATGAGTGCGGATCTGGCCGCTGAGTTCAGCCTGGCAAAGTTGGCCAGACTGGCCGAACTGAGCGAGTACCACTTCAGCCGCCTGTTCAAGCGTGCGACGGGACTGTCGCCTTCGCAGTACTTCATTCGCTTGCGCATGGTTCGTGCACGGCACTTGTTGCTGGAGACCCGGCTTAGTGTCATCGAGATCGGGCTGGAGGTCGGCTACTCCAGCCCCAGTCACTTCTCCCAGGTATTTCGTCGCGAGGTGGGCGTAACGCCCAGCGATTTCCGTGGCGCTTGAGTGCCGGTCCGCCACAAAGTTTGCGGGAGATGAACACAGACACGAATAGGCAAAAGTTGCGCAGGTTTTGGCACGCGCCGAGCAGGCCAGTGCCCTTAATCTTTCGACGTACCCCGCAGCAACGCCCGCGTCTTCGGCGGTCGCAGCTGAACTTCAATGCAGAGAGCAGGAGCTACGGATATGTCGAACATTCAAAACAAAGTCGTCCTGATTACCGGTGCAAGCAGTGGTATTGGCGAAGCGGCGGCCAGATTGATCGCCGCCAAAGGTGCCCATGTGGTACTCGGCGCCCGCCGTACCGAACGTCTGGACAAACTCGTCGGCGAGATCCAGGCCGAAGGAGGCTCGGCCAGTGCCTGCGCACTGGACGTGACGGATCTGCAGTCGATGCACGCGTTCGTGGCGTTCGCCAAGGCGCAACACGACAAGGTCGATGTGATCATCAATAACGCTGGCGTGATGCCCCTGTCTCCTCTGACTTCGTTGAAGGTCAACGAGTGGAACCAGATGCTCGATGTCAACGTGCGCGGCGTGCTGCACGGTATTGCCGCCGTCTTGCCGGACATGGAGGCGCAAGGATTCGGCCAGGTCATCAATATCTCGTCGATCGGCGGCCTCGCGGTTTCGCCGACAGCCGCGGTGTACTGCGCGACCAAATTCGCGGTCAGGGCTATCTCCGATGGCCTGCGTCAGGAAACGGACAAGATCCGCGTCACGGTGGTGTGCCCGGGCGTCGTCGAGTCCGAACTGGCCGATACCATTTCCGATGAGGTGGCCCGAGAGGAAATGAAGGCCTTCCGGCGCGTGGCGCTCAACGCAGACGCTATTGCGCGAGCGCTGGTCTATGCCATCGATCAGCCCGACGATGTGGATGTGAGTGAGATTGTGGTGCGTCCGACGGCCAGTCCGCACTGATTAGTCCTGACAGCAGGGTGCGCTTGGGTTCGGAGGCAGTCGTTCATGGACGGCTGCCTTTGCGGCCTGGGGTTTTGGATCGCAAACGCCGCTGAATATAAGCGCCGTTACGAAAATGAGTTGCGGTGTCATTTTCATAAGCTTTGGCAGTTGGTGTTTTTCTTACCGACGGCTGTCGGCAATGTCCTTGCCCTGCGACCGCGGTTGTCAGCGGATGAACTACGCTCCAGGAACAACCCCGCAGATCGAAGAAACAGTGCGCGCGGTCGAGATGACCAAAGTGATGGAGGGAACCAACGGGCCGCTCTTCGGTATCCGGCATCCCTGATTGTCACCATCGGAGTACGCTCCGTGAAAATCCGACAGCCGCTGTTTATGCTCGCTTTGCTCGTTGCCGGTTGTACGACCATCAATGTTCCTCACGAACCCAGTCAGGCCATGCCAGCGAACGGTTCAGCGTTCGGTCGTTCTATCCAGGCCCAGGCCGCTCCTCATCAGGGCCGATCGGGGTTTCGTTTGTTATCCGAGAGTGCCGAGGCGTTTTCGGCCCGCGCCGAGCTGATTCGCAACGCGCAAAGCAGCCTCGACTTGCAGTACTACATCGTCCACGACGGCATCAGCACGCGAATACTGGTGAGCGAATTGCTGACCGCCGCCGATCGTGGCGTGCGCGTGAGAATTTTGCTCGATGACACCACCAGCGATGACCTCGACCGGATTATCGCGACGCTCGCTGCGCACCCGCGGATTCAAGTTCGCGTGTTCAACCCGCTGCACCTGGGCCGCAGCACTGTCGTGACGCGAACGATGGGCCGGCTGTTCGACCTGTCGCAGCAACATCGACGCATGCACAACAAACTGTGGGTGGTGGACAACTGCGTGGCCATCGTCGGTGGGCGCAATTTGGGCGACGAGTATTTTGATGCGCAGCCCGACAAGAACTTCAGAGACATCGACATGCTCAGTGTCGGCCCGGTTGCAGAGCATCTGGGCCATAGTTTTGACCAGTATTGGAACAGTGCTCTGAGCAAGCCCATCGAGCAGTTTCTCTCGATCAGACCGTCGCTCACGGATCTGAAAAACAGTCGCACCCGGCTGGATGAATCTCTTGAGGAAACGCGCAAGCAGAATCATGCGCTTTACCAGCAACTGATGACTTACACCACGCATCCACGCCTGCAGGTCTGGCGGCGGGAGCTGATCTGGGCCTGGAACAAAGCGCTGTGGGATGCGCCGAGCAAGGTCTTGGCGAAGGGCGAACCCGCTCCGCACTTGCTGTTGGCCACCCAGTTGGCACCCGAGCTGAACGGGGTTACCGAGGAACTGATCATGGTCTCGGCCTACATGGTGCCGGGCCAACCGGGGGTGGTGTACTTGACCGACCGTGCCGACGCCGGCGTGTCGATCAGCTTGCTGACCAACTCACTGGAAGCTACTGATGTGCCTGCCGCGCACGGTGCGTACGCGCCGTATCGGCAAACCTTGCTGGAGCATGGCGTGCAGTTGTTCGAGCTACGGCGCCAAGCCGGCGACAATGGTGACAGCGACGACAGAGGCGGCGGGCCGCGCCTGTTTCACAGCGGATCTTCCAACAGTTCCGACTCCAGCCTGCATAGCAAGGCGATGATTTTCGACCAGCAGAAAGCATTCCTCGGCTCGTTCAATTTCGACTCGCGCTCACTCTTGTGGAACACCGAAGTCGGGGTGTTGGTCGATAATCCGCAACTCGCCGGACGGGTGCGTGAACTGGCCCTGGAAGGTATGGCACCGGCGCTCAGTTACCACACTGTGCTGGAAAACAATCAGATGGTCTGGGTCACCGAGGATGACGGTAAACAGCATACGTTGACCAAGGAGCCGGGGAGTTGGTGGCGACACTTCAATTCGTGGCTTAGCAGCACGATCGGGTTGGAGAAGATGTTGTAGAGGCACTTGGGGCATCGACGAACGACGACGGCGTGGTCTCTGTTGGCGGCCACTGCGTTGCTTTCACGATCAGAAAGAGGATACAGGGATGAGGGACACGGTGCGGCTATTCAGCCTGTTGCTATTGGTTGCGGGCAGCAGCCTCATCGCCATCGTTCCGGACGCACAGGGGCAAACCACCCCTCAAGCCACCCAAGAGATACAGGCCTTGCTGGATTTTGTCGAAACAGCCCAGTCCATAAATTGTTAGTCAATAGGGAGCGTGAGCGTCTGAAACGCAAGACAGGTGCCGCCAAAGCGTAATTGCCGACACAAGGGGTGAGAGGGGCTGCTATCGGCTGTGGATTCAACCGATCTGCACCTAGCGATTGCAGCTTTTCTAGCTACGCTTGCCAGCAAGAGATTGGTGCAAGCACGCCGACTCCTTAATTGTCTGGCAAGGGAGCCAACAACCATGGATAGCACTCACGGCGTTTATCCATCAGCGACCGTTCTGGTGGTCGACGATACAGCCGATAATCTGATGCTGATCGCCGAGTTGCTCAAGGACAAATATCGGGTCAAAGCCGCCAACAGCGGCGAAAAAGCCCTGCGCCTTCTTCAGGCCGACCCGCTTCCCGATCTGATCCTGCTGGACATCATGATGCCCGGCCTGTCCGGTTATGACGTTGCCGAACAGCTCAAGCTTGACGCTCGCATTCGGCATATTCCGATCATTTTCCTCACCGGTAAGCAGGTTGAAGGGCGATCCCTGCAATGATCCTCAGAAATCATAGCAAGGGCACGCGCAGGCGTTTTTAAACACTATGGGCCCAAAGGAGTCGATCACGCGCGCGCCGTGTTTTCCGCGTTTGGATCCAAGTAAGGCCATAAAACATTTTTGGGGTGATTCAGCCAGCTGTTGGAATACGCATATACTACGTGCATTGTGGGTAGTAACTATTTGATTTTGTATAGAGATTGTCGATGAACACAGCTGATCTGCTTGAGTGTGTAAAAGAGACCAGTTCTGAAATGACGCGAGGGAATATAGATGAAGCTATTCTTCTACATTTCGATTTGATAATGGAAAGCTATCGGGAAAAACCTTTTTTCTATAAAAATCTTCTTAAGTATGACAGGTTTATGGTAGCTCTTTCTTTGTTGAGTTTTAACTACAGAGATGAACAAGTACCGTTGTCCACAGTGAAAGCGTTTTGCCAGACGCGCGGTTATATGTCTCGTAATAGTCTAGACTCTTATTTCTCTTTTTTGGTCGTCAGCGGCTATATGAATACTCAGCTACACGTTCAGGATGGACGTCAGCGTAGTTTCCAACCCACGGAAAAAACGTTGTGCGCTGCCACGCTGCTGCTCAAGTCGTATTTACTGCCGTCGCAGATGATCTCTCTGTCCGATAGCTGGTTGCCAGAGTTAGGAAGGTCAGCGGATTTACTACGGGTTTATGCTCGTGGATTCGCCAGAATACTTGAATCAGGCTTCTTGCTCGATAAACTTTTACCTGAAGCAAAATGGATTCTCAATCGGGATGGTGGTCACTTGCCGATGCTTGCACTTTATACCGATGCCTTGCGAAACGGTTCTCTGGAAACCGGTTACAAGGTCTCATCATATCTTGAGATTTCGTCGCGTCTGGGAGTATCCAAGACGCATATGCAACGCATGATCAAAGAAGGACAGTTACAGGGTTACTTTAAGTGCGACAAGCGTTTTGTTGAATTGAGTCCGGCGTTTATCGATCTGATCAGGCGGGCAATGTCAATCTGTTTTGCAATTACTCGGGTCGGTATGGAGCTAGGTGTCTCCGAGTACGAGGTTAAGAGTAGGACTGTCGATGTTTGCAGTTTTTAAGATTCAAGTTTGATAGTTAATTATTAATAAACAATCCTCGCAAAAGTTTTTTGATTATAAAAGCATTGTCCTGTTTTGCGCTTGCTCATCCCGGAGGTCAGTGTGTTTAATCATCGAATCAAGAAAGCTCTTTTTAACTGTCAAGAGGAACTGACGGCGTTGCTCAGTACGCTCGCCGGTATCGAGTCAGTTTTTCTATCGATACGTGTCGATACAGCAGGACGAATCGTTTCGACCAACCAGCGGTTTGCAGAGGCGCTTGGGTATTCGTTGGAAAGGCTGTCGAACATGGCCGTGAGCGACATTACTGATCAGCCGAACAACGCTTTCGCGCCGAACTTGTGCGCTATCGAACGGCAACGGTATCGCACCTGCGACGGCCGAGCTGTGACACTCACCATCGGTTGGATCACCGCAGCAAACCGTACTTTCCAAGGCTATGGCATGGTTGCCCCGTCCCTGACACGGGATGAACAGGAGGCCATCGAAATGTTCAGCGCGCTAAACCGTTCGATGGCGATGATTCAATTCAACCTTGCCGGTGAAGTCATTTATGCAAACGAGTCTTTCGTTCGAGCCATGGGTTATGGCCTTGCGGAGATAGAAGGTCGCCATCACCGCATTTTCTGCTTGGCGGATGACGTGGCTTCAGCGCATTACTCCGAGTTCTGGCAGAGTCTGAACAAGGGTGTGTTTAACGCTGGGCGCTTTCGCCGGGTTGATAAAAGTGGAAAAGTGGTGTGGTTGGAGGCCACTTACAATCCCATCAAGGATGCTTCTGGGCGAGTTTATAAAATTGCCAAATTTGCGAGCGTAGTGACAGAGCAAGTCGAGAAGGCCGAAGTAGTCAGGCAAGCCGCAACTATGGCTTACGACGTGTCGCTGGATACCGATGTGAAAGCTAACAGGGGTATGGATCTGGTCGCCGATTCAGTGCTCGGTACGCAAACTATCGCACAACAGATGGCGTCAATAACCGACAGCATGGCTGCGCTTGAATCGCAGTCGCAATTAATCGGTTCAATCGTCGACACCATCGGCGCCATCGCCACCCAGACCAATCTTTTAGCGCTTAACGCCGCTATCGAAGCGGCACGCGCTGGGGTACACGGGCGAGGTTTCGCAGTAGTGGCCGATGAAGTGCGCAAACTTGCCGGCCGCACCAGTGTGGCCACGCAAGAGATCACTGGCGTGGTACGGCAGAATCGTGAATTGGCGAGTCAAGCCGCATCACGCGTCCAGTGCAGCAGAGACCAGGCCGACGTTTTGCTGGAATTGTCCGAGCAGGCAGGCATGGCGATGTCTGCTATCCAGCTGGGCGCCAAGCAGGTCGTGCAAGCAATTGGCAGGGTCACCAGCGACCTGGATTAAACTTTTTATGCCGCGCAGTAGTGCTTCCAAGTTGATAAGTCGTAGGCGACGCAATTGTTGCATGTGTTCTTTTTCTGGTTAAAAAATGATCTTCTGTATTCGAGAGTATCTACGTCATGGATGAACTCTCGCTTTGATATTGCAATTACATCCAGGTCGTTTCGAAAAAGGAGTTTTAGGATGCCGGCGATTTTCAAGATCAGGCCAAGAATGCGAACATTGCTATCACCAGCGGTTACCAAAATTGAAATGGCGGGGTTTGTTGCCTGGATAGGCGTTTTGCTGATTGATCCCATGACTACGCTGAACCTGCCAAACATTCTCGTTACGTTATCTTTGTTGTTGGTTTGGCATGTTCACCGGGTTATCGCTGATTTCTGGATCTGGAGAATGCTCGGCGGCGTCTATATTTTTTTGTTGTCATTGGGTTTTGCGCATGTCATTGCGGATAATGTCGAGTTGCGCGTTTTCACACTTCCGCTGGCTGTAATTATCGTGTTAAGCAGCGCCATTTTATTTGTTTCGGCTCAAGACTATTTGCTATCCGCAGTGCTTGTCTGGATATTAATGTGGCCCACTCTTGACGTCGGTCTGTATCGCGAACTCGAGGTTTATCTGGCCATTTTTTGCATTGCTTCGATGTCTATCGGCTTTACACTGAGCTTTACATATTTAAGAAATATGCGTTCGGTGCTCTTGGTGGAGAGTGAGTTCAGAATGTTGGCGGAGACGGATTTTCTGACTTCGATACTTAACCGACGTGCCTTTATGGAGACCTTCAAGAGTGCATTGGCAGGAGGTCATAGCGGTTATTTCATAATGTTGGATGTTGACAGCTTCAAACAGAAAAACGATCAGTATGGTCACGATGTGGGCGATAAGATTTTATGCGCCATGGCCGCTTGCCTGAAATCTACTCCAGGCAGCCACAGTGTCGGGCGGATTGGCGGGGAGGAGTTCGGTGTCTTGTTGTTGGGCGGCGATGACGCCGTTGCCCATGAATACGCGTTGCGCTTATTGGCAGGCATCCGCAATAGTGTATTGCCCCCTCATCGATACACCTGTAGTGCCGGGATTGCGCAGTTCTCGGCAACATCGGATATGTCAGCAGTGCTTAAATGCGCAGACACCAATATGTATAAAGCCAAGCATGACGGTAAAGATCGAGTGTTTCAGGATGGCAAACGGATCAAGCCGCCATTCCCTGTGACTACATGATGAAGGCTTGACTGGAGGACGACTGTGAAAATCGTGTTCGAAGACATCGAATCTCCCCCTTGCTGCTTATTGACGCTGGGCTCCTTTACATTAATGTTTGCGAGTCGTTCGGATGCTGAAAACTTTCTCCGGTTCCTTATGGGGCACGACGACATCGTTCAATGCTCCATAGTTGAGTGACCACTCTGGCCGATATCCGCCACTCAACCCTTCAACGACATTGGCCTGTCCCCACCCGGAGGCAAGCCAAACAGCCTCCGCACCCCGTTAAGAAACGCCCCATAAGGTCGACCCAGCACCAGCATCATCACCGCCGCACCCAGCGTGCCGCGCACCAGGCCTTCTCCCGATGCACCACTGAAGGCAATGATCGCCGCATAGATCGGCACCTGAAAGCTGACCAGGGCGATGCTGTCCCATATCAATCTCGACAGCCGACCCTGACCGGCGCGCGTCATCAGCCAATCGCGCCAGACACCGTAAGGTCGCGCGACCGGAATCATCAGCGCCGCGCCCAGCAGGCGCGCCTGCAGAACCTGATCCCAGGTCATGCCGGCAATGAAACGTTCATTGATGATCCCGGTGGTGGTGAAAAACAGGATCAGCGCTGTGGTGTCTGCGATAAATGCAGTCCGACGCGTTGGCTGTTGCAGGCGTTGCGGCACCTCGATTCTCCTTTCATGGCTTCAGCTTTCTTCAGTTAAACGCCGGCGCTTCTTCGTGCTGTGACAGCGGCTGCACCGCGAGGTGCGGTGATTCGCCGAAGTACTCGATCAGCAGTTCGCTGAGCACGCGGATCTTGCGCGCGGGATGCGGGCCTGGCGCGCGGAGGAGGTAGGCACCGGCTGGTGGCGGTGGATGGTTGGTCATGATCGGCACGAGTGCACCCGAGGCGATGTGTTCGTGGGTCAGGCAATCGGGCAAATAGGCGACGCCAAGACCGGCAACTGCGGCCGCAGCGAGCGCAGTACCGTTGTCAGCCTTGAAGCGTCCTTGCGGGCGAACCGTGATGACCTTGTCAGCCGCTATGAATTGCCAGGCTTCGGTGCCTTGCATGAGTGCCTGATGGGCGTGCAGTTCGTCCGGGGTTTCGGGGGCACCGTGCGCCTTGATGTAGTCCGGACTTGCGACGAGCTTGGTGTAGACCGGGCCGATACGCCTTGCGATCAAGTTGGAGTCCTGCAGATATCCCACGCGAATGGCGCAATCGTAGCCCTCGGTAATGAGGTCAACGAAGCGATCGCTGTAGCAGGTCTGCATGTGCAACTGAGGGTGACGGCGAGCCATTTCCGCCAACACCGGGGCGAAGTGCGTCGGCCCGAACGACAATGGTACCGCTACGCGCAAGCGACCGCGAAGAGCGCCGGCGGGCAGGATGGTTTCCCTGGCGATATCGATTTCGCTGCAGACTCGGGCGGCGTAATCGCGGAACGTCGCGCCGGCCTCGGTGAGCGATGCCCCGCGCGTCGAGCGAGCCAGCAGTTGCACGCCCAGCTCTGCTTCAAGCCGGGCCAGCCGACGGCTGACGATTGATTTCGAGACCCCGAGCCGCAGCGCCGCTTGTGAAATACCCCCGGCATCCGCTACGTCCACAAAGGTTTGCAGTTCTTCGATATCCATTTCCGCGTTCCCCTTGGCGCGACACAGTTCGCCTCGGGATGCTACTACTGCGACGGATAGGGGAACAGCACAATGGGTTTTCCAGGCACGGCGTCACTCGCGTGCGTTCTGGAACCATTAGCCGCACGGGCTTCCGCCGTTCACCCACGTGCGTTACCCCTACAAAAGGACCTGCAAATGGCAAGCGAAGCAATCCGCAACCCCCACACCGATCAACTGCTGACGCCCGAGAATTCAGCGTTGATCATCATTGACTATCAACCGGTTCAGGTGTCTTCGATCCGCTCGATGCCGCGTGATGAACTGGTCTTCAACATCACCAGCGTCGCGAAGGCGGCCGTCAACTACAACCTGCCGATCATCCACTCGACCGTGAATGTCGCGACGGGCCGCAACAAACCACCGATTCAAGAGTTGCAAGCGGTACTCGGTCATCTGCCCACCTATGACCGCACGTCGATCAACAGTTGGGAAGACACCGAGTTCAAGCAGGCGGTCAAAGCGCTCGGGCGCAAGAAACTGATCATGACCGCGCTGTGGACCGAAGCCTGCCTGACCTTCCCGGTGCTCGACGCGATTCAGGAAGGCTATGAGGTTTATGTGCCGGTCGATGCGGTGGGCGGCACTTCACTGGCCGCGCACGAGGCGGCGTTGCGCCGAATGGAACAGGCGGGGGCGAAGCTCATCAGCCGGGTGCAGATGTACTGCGAACTTCAGCGCGACTGGGCGCGAGACGTGAGCGTGCCGGGCTTTATGGGCGTGTTCGAAAACTTCGATGGCTTCAACGCTGAAAAGGCGCTGCAAGCGTCGGGCAACAAGGCCTGATTAAGCGGCTGTTGCTGAAGGTGGCGCTGGGGACAATCGGCGCTGCCTTCATTTGGCCTGTCTCGACACCTGAAAATAATCTGAACGGCCTCGGAACCTGCTCGCCTAATGATTAGCTTGTGGTCAATCGCACAGGCGCTGTGTCAATAACGGCACACTCCGAGAGGTGGTCAACGTGGCTAAAGACGAAAAGAAAAGCAAAGACAAAAAAGGTGACGCTTCGAAAGCCAGCAAGGACTTGAAAGACAAAAAGTCATCACCTGAAAAGAAATCAGCGGCGGCTTCGGCGCTTTCGAAGTCCTCCGACAAGGACAAGAAAGACAAGAAAAAAGACGCCGAGCCCAAGAAGTCTGCCAAAAAAACCGATAGCAAACCTGAGAAGGCCAAGGATTCCAAGAAGGCTGATAAGCCGGCTAAAAAGAAAAAGTGATCTTTTTCCGTCTGCCAGGGCTTTACGCCCTGGCTTCCTTTTCGACAACCCAGCGACAGAATACTGTTGATGGCTAAGGCCATGGAGTGTTGCCATTCGTCCATTGGCTGGCACTCGCGGTGACGGATCGTCTCTGAGGTTTATGCGCGGAATTTCCGTGCTTCAGCAGGAGAGCCAGCATGGACATTGATGAGAAAGCGCCGGGCAACACCTCTCAGCAGCCAGTTACCCGCACCACCGACAACGAGACCGCCCATGATCCGCGGCGCGATCAACCTGAGGTGCCGCTACCGGCGGACGACGATGCGCCGGTCGATGAAGACATGAGCGATGTCGATGCCAATAACTCGGTCTCGAGTGAACATCCATAGCCGAGATAATAGAAAAGCCAATAAAAAACCCGGCATTCGAACCGGGTTTTTTATTGCCTGCTATTTGGAGATCAGAGCGCCGCTTTCACCTGCAAACCAAACACCAGCGCATTGTCGATGTCCTGCCCGGAAAACGCGCCTGGCTCGATGACGTACTGCACGTTCGGGCGCAACGTCAGCCAAGGCGTGGCTTGATAGCCATAACCGAGTTCGATCAATTGCTCGGCGCTGTCCAGGTTCGGGAACGCCGTGCCGTTGTTCAATGCGGCGTCTTGCAGCACGTCACGGCTACGCGGGTTCGGCACGGCGCGACCGTAACCCAGAGCGACGGTGTCACGCGGGCGACCTTCGAACGGTTTGTACAAAACCACGCCGGTGCCGTACCACTTGCTGAACGGTGACGCCGCTTCGCTGGCCGCCGAGTATTGGCCGAAGGCATGCAGGCTGCGGCCTTCGGAAGTCGGCGAGTTCCAGACCGCCTGATCGATCAGCAGGTAATGACCGCCGCGACCGGACACTTCATTATCGCTGCCGATGCGTTTTACATCGGAGCTGTCGTAGTAGTAACCGAGCTTGTATTCGCCAGGCAATTCACCCGCGTGCTTGTACACCAACTCGATCGGCACCACGGTGCCAGTGGTGTGTTTCGGGCCAAGATGCCAGGCACGGCTGGAATTGCCGTTGCTTTCCGGGTCGACGTTGAACGCCGCCACGCGCAGTTGCCACGAGGACGACAGGTCGTATTTCACCCGTACACCCAAATGGGCATTGGGGTAGTTGGTCCAGCCGCTGCCGCCGGACATGTTCAGCGGATGGCCGCAGAAACCGGCGTTCATGAAGTTGCACAGAATGCCGCTGTCGAGGCCGCCGAGGTCGTTGCCCATGGCCATGTAACCGAGTTTCACATTGAGCGCCGGGGTAAACAGGCTGCGCTCGTAACTCAGTTCGGTCAGGCGCGTGTACAGGCCGCCGTAGTTTTCCTGGATCGGCAGTCGGTTGCCGACCAGATCTTCCGAGGCGCTGTTGCCGCGGCGGTCGTTGATGGTCAACTGGACCTTGCCGGCGTTGTCGACGCCGTACAGTTTGCTCAGGTCGAACTGCACGCCGAGCTTGATGTTCTGCGAGTAACGCGCCGAGCGATGCAAACCGCCATCGGCGTTGTAAGCCATTTCACCGCTGTAATCGCCGGTGAATTTAACGCCTTGTTCATCCATCTGGTGACGCAAGCCACCCCAGTCACCGGTGAGGGTGCTGCGGGTCAACAGATCGGAATCGTTGTCAGCCAGCGCGGGGAGGGTAGTGGTGCACGCGACGCCCAGCAACAGGCCTTTGAACAGGTCGGAACGGGAAAAACCAACAGCCGATAGCATGTAAATCTTCCTGCAGAAAACTTGAGCAATAGGGGGAAAGCAGCGCGGCACCCGAAGGTGCCGCGCTCAAAGCAAGCGTCCGCGCTTAACGTGGACGCAGTGGTTTACGGCAAGGCGTAAGCCATCACGTAGTCGCCGCGATCGGTCGACTGACGCGCACCACCGGCGGTGATGACGATGTACTGCTTGCCGGTTTTCGGCGAAACATAGGTCATCGGGCCGCCCTGGCTGCCGACTGGCAGACGTGCTTTCCAGACTTCTTCACCGTTGCCGCTGTTGAAGGCGCGCAGGTAGAAGTCCTGGGTGCCGGCGATGAAGATCAAACCACCTTGGGTCGACAGCGTGCCGCCGAGGGTTGGCAGACCGATCTTGATCGGCAGGTGCATGCGGATGCCCAGTGGACCGGTGTCTTCAACGGTGCCAACCGGAACCTGCCAGGCGATTTTCTGGGTCTTCATGTCGATCGCCGTCAGCGTGCCGAACGGTGGTGCCTGGCACGGAATGCCGGCCACCGACAGGAAGCGGTTCTTGTTCACGGCGTACGGCGTGCCTTTCAGCGGAACGGCGCCCATACCAGTGTTCAGCGCTTCGCCACCGCCAGCGGCCTGGCCTTTGTTCTGCGACGGAATCATCTGAATCCACAGACCCAGACGCATGTCGTTAACGAAGATGAAGCCGTGCACCGGGTCAGTGGAGATGCTGCCCCAGTTCATGCCGCCCAGCGAACCCGGGAAACTCAGCGATTTATCGGTGCCCGGCGCGGTGTACAAACCGTCGTAGCGCATGCCTTTGAAGTCGATGCGGCAGAGCAGCTGGTCGAACGGGGTAGCGCCCCACATGTCCGATTCAGTCAGGTGCTGCGCGCCGATTTGCGGCATGCCCAGCGATTTCGGCTGAGTCGGGGAGTACGGTTCGTTCGGGATGTTCGCTGCTTTTACCGGTACTTCTTTCACGTCAGTCAGCGGTTTGCCGGTGGCGCGGTCGAGCACGTAGATCTGCCCGGCCTTGGTGCCGATGACCAGCGCCGGTACGGTTTTGCCGTCCTTGGTGAAGTCGATCAGGCTCGGCTGCATCGGCAGGTCGAAGTCCCAGAGATCGTTGTGCACGGTCTGGAATACCCAACGCTCGTCACCGTTGGTGGCGTCCAGCGCGAGAATCGAAGCACCGTAGGTGTGATCGAGTTTGCTGCGCTCGACACCATAGATGTCGGTCGACGAGCTGCCCATCGGCAGGAACACGGTGTTGGTGGCCGGGTCGTAGGACATCGGTGCCCAGCTGTTCGGCGTGCTGCGCACATAGGTGCTGCCGTCGGCCGGAGCCTTTTTATCCTGCGGGTTGCCCGGATCGAAGGCCCAACGCATAGCGCCAGTCATCACATCGAAACCACGGATCACGCCGCCTGGCATGTCGGTTTGCACGTTGTCAGCTACGCGACCGCCAACCACTACGGTGGTGCCGGCCATCAACGGCGCGGACGACAACTGATAGTAGCTGTCCGGGACATCACCCAGACCAGCCTTCAGATCTACCTGACCGTTGTTGCCGAAACCCTGGCAGAACTCGCCAGTGTCAGCATCGACCGCGATCAGACGGGCATCGATGGTGTTGGTCAGCAGACGACGCTGGCAATTGGCGGCCGGTGCAGGCTTGGCTTCGATGATCGACGAGTTGCTCGGCTGAGCAATCGCTTTGGTGGCGTCGAAATAGGCCATGCCACGGCAGCGCTGCCAGACTTTCGACTGGGCGTTGATCGCGTTCTTCCACAGCTCTTTACCGGTGTCGGCATCGAGGGCGATCAAGTTGTTGTGCGGGGTGCAGATGAACACCTTGTTGCCAACCTGCAGCGGGGTGAGCTGGTCTTCAGCACCGTTGCCATCGCTCTCGGCGACGTCACCGGTGTGGTAGGTCCACGCGACTTTCAGCTTGTCGACGTTGGTGCGGTTGATCTGGTCCAGCGCAGCGAAACGGCTGCCACCTTCGGTATTACCGTAGTGCGCCCAGTCCTTTTGCGCTTTGTCCGGCTCGACCGGGGTCAGGCCCGGGCCAGTGCCGGTTGCCGCCACGGTTGGATGGGCGACGAACATATTGCCGGCCGCCACAACCACGCCGACCGCCAGCACCGCAGCCACGGCGTAAGCGCCGCGACCCGCAACGCCACCGTTGGCACGCTTGAGCAGCGGATAAACCAGCGCCACGACCAAACCGATCACACTGAACATGAACAGGCGCGAGAACACCGGCCAGAACACCAGCCCCGCGTCGCTCACCGCCCAGATCGCGGTGCCCACCAGGAACGCGGCGAACAACCACGCGCCGGCAAGCTTGAAGCGCGCGATCAGCAGACCGGAAACGGTCATGACCAAGCCACCCACCAGGAAGTACCACGAGCCTCCCAGGCTGACCAACTTCACGCCGCCAGCAGCGAGCGCCAAGCCGAGCAGGGCGATGACGACGCCCAGCCCGATCAGAATGAATTTTGATATGCCCGAGAGGCGTTGACTCTGCTTCACGTTGAGTGTCCCGTTGAAATGAGGCGCGCATTATATAGTTAGGTAACTACCTAGTTAAATCACAAATTTCAACGTGAAGCGTAGTTCGAGCTTTCGACTCGTGCCTGAGGAGGTCTCAGATGTGGAAATGTCTGTCGAAATACGCACAAAAATCGCTGTTCCGTCAGATTGATTGTGAGTTGTGACAGATATCCTCTGCCGTGCACTCAGGCGTAAATCATTTGCGCCGGGTTGTAAATGCGACGAAGAACCGCCCGGTAGCCCGACCCAGAGCGGTCAATGGATGCGCAGAGCTATATGGATATGCTTTTTTAATCTTGGAATTCACTACCGTTTACCGCTCAACTGGCGCCTTTTTGATAGGTGTCTAGTTATGTCCGAGCGATGTGAGGTGGTGGTTCTGGGCTTGGGCGCCATGGGTGCCGCCACGGTTTATCAGCTGGCGAAAGCGGGAGTGAACGTTGTCGGTATTGATCGTTATCACCCGCTGCACAACCTCGGTTCCAGCCATGGCGACACGCGCATTACTCGGCTTTCGGTGGGCGAGGGCGCGCAATATGTGCCCATCGTGCGCAATTCTAATCGCATTTGGCGTGAGCTGGAGGTACTGACCGGGGAATCGCTGTTCGAGCAATCGGGTCTGTTGGTGCTGACGTCGAGCGCCGAATTTGATCCTGAGGACAAAACCGACTTCACCCTGCGCACCATCGGCCTGGCGCAGACCTACGGCATCGAGCACGAAGTGCTGTCCGCCGAACAGATTCGCCAGCGCTTCCCGCAGTTCGCCAACGTGCACGACTCGGCCATCGGCTATTTCGAACCGGGTGGCGGCTTCGTGCGCCCGGAACGCTGCATCGATGTGCAGCTCAAACTGGCCGAGCAACACGGTGCGACGCTTTATAAAGGCGAGACCGTCACGGCGATCAGCTCGAACGAGGAGGGTGTCACCGTCACCACGGACCGGCGCACGCTGTTTACCAACAAACTGGTGATCAGCGCGGGCAACTGGAACGGCGAACTGCTCGGTGCACCGTATGAGAACCTGCTGAGTGTTTACCGGCAGAAGCTGTTCTGGTTCGAGCTGGAAGAGAACGCCGGACTGGTCGGTCACTCACCCACGTTCATCTTCACCCACGGTCGCGGCGACGACAAAATCAACTATGGGTTTCCCGCACTACCCGGCGAAAGCAGCATGAAAATCGCCACCGCGCAGTACCACACCTCAACGTCCGCGCAGGCCATCGACCGTACGGTTTCGGCGGCCGAAGCGCAGCAGATGTACGAGCATCAAGTGCAAGACCGCATCGCCGGCCTGACCTCGAAAGTCCTCAAGTCTGCGGTCTGCGCCTACACCGTGACGCCAGACCGGCATTTCATCATCGACGAGCATCCGTCGTTGCAGCACACCCTGTTCGTCTCTGCGTGCTCCGGGCACGGTTTCAAGCATTCCGCCGCGCTCGGCGAAGCGTTTGCCCAGTGGTGCATGCGCGGCTCGAGCGACCTGGATCTGTCCTCTTTCTCCCTGAAACGCTTCGAAGGAAAACTATCGTGAAACGCGTCGCGCTCTCCGTAGCACTGCTGGTCGCCGCCATGGGCAATGCCTATGCCGAAACCCTGAAAATCGCCGTGGTGCCTGTGCCCCATGCCGAGATCCTCGAGTTCTTGAAGCCGGAGCTGGCCAAGGAAGGGGTGACGCTGGATGTCAAAGTGTTCTCGGACTACATCCAGCCCGACCGGCAGACGGATGAAGGCTTGCTTGACGCCAATTACTTCCAGAGCAAACCGTATTACGAGGCCTACAAAAAAGACCGGCCGAGCAGCGATCAAGTGCCGATCGTCGCCGTGCACATCGAACCGTTCGGCGCCTATTCGAAGAAGATCAAAAACATCAGCGAACTCAAGGATGGCGCGACCATTGCCATTCCCAACGACCCGACCAACTCCGGTCGGGCGCTGCTGCTGATCGCCAAACAAGGCCTGATCACCCTGAAGGATCCCGACAACATCATGGCCACGCGCCTGGATATCGTCAGTAATCCCAAGCATCTGAAGTTCCAGGAACTCGAAGCGGCCATGCTGCCACGGGTGTTGAATCAGGTCGACATGGCGTTGATCAACGCCAACTACGCACTGGAAGCCAAACTGGTGCCGCACAAAGACGCGCTGTTTATCGAAAGCTCGGAGTCGCCGTACGCCAATTACCTGTACGTGCGTCGCGACAAGGCCAGCGCGCCGGCGGTGCAGAAACTTGGCGCATTGCTTAACTCACCGCAAGTGAAGGAGTTCATTCTTGAGCGTTATCACGGTGATGTGGTGCCGGCGTTCTGATTGATTCGGGAACCATCAGACACCCTGATGGTTCCCGACGTCTCAAGCGTTTTCTTCAATCCGACGCACGTCACCCAACGAATCCCGCTGCATCGATTGCAGGTTTTTCTCGATGGTTTCGCACAGGGCTTCCATCTGAATCTGGTGTTCGCTGTGGCGAAACGGGCTTTGCAGATCGGTGCCGATGCGCTCGATGGCCAGCAGCATGAAGCCGACCACGGTCGAGGCCAGCGGCGTAAACCAACCCAGTGACTCGACCAGACCGACCGGCACGATCAGGCAGAACAGCGAAATAAACAGTCGCGGAAAATACACATAAGGGTAGGGCAGCGGCGTATTGGCAATCCGCTCCATGCCACCCTGACTGTTGGACAGGTCCACCAGCGTCGATTCCAGTCGTGCCAGACGAATGCTGTCCAGACGCCCGGCCTTGTACTCCCGAGCGAGCAAAGTCGCCGAACCGGTAAGGATATCGTTGGCAAAGTTATTGGTCGTGCCACTGCGCGCGAATTCATTGGCGGGAATAAACGCGCGGACTTCCTCAGGGCAAGGCTGGCCTTGCAGATGCGCGGCGAGGCAATTCACATAGGCGACGTGGCGGCGCAACAGGGTCGACTTGACCGGATTGACCTCGCCATCGGGATCATCCAGCAACGTCAGCACCTGCCGGGCGAAGCTGCGCGAATTGTTGATCATCGACCCCCACAGCGTGCGTGCTTCCCACCAACGGTTGTAAGCGCTGCTGTTGCGGAAACTGATCAGCACGATCAATGCCGAACCCAATAACGTCAAGGGCATCAATGGCAGATTCAGTTTGGCGTTGAGGAACAGCATGAAGTCGACGGTGACGGCAATGTCCCAGAGCAACAGCCAGAACAACGCCCAGCCGACGTAGCCCAGAGTCTTGATGATCAAACGGTATTTTCTGACGATGGCTGCTTTCAAACGGAAACCTCGTGGCGAGCGGTAAGCGATAACGCCTTAGCTCGGACGCTGTTTTCAGGGGAAAGGTTCGCTAAAACGCTTCAGCTTTCGTCGCCGCCGGCTAATCGGCCCGTACACGATTGAAGGAAAATGACAGGGACCTTTTCATCAGTCTGGCCATTGGGGTTTCGATCTTTTCGTGAATGACATAGGACGCAGCGATCATCAAAGCCACGGTGCCCCAGAGCAGCAGGTGCGAATTCACCGCCGGATAGGCCATGTTGAAGATGATGAAACCGATCATTTGATGCAACAGGTAAAGCGGGTACGTGAGGGCTCCCAGGGATGTCCAGTTCATCTGGCCGATGGCGGCCGTTTTGTTGGTTGCGATCAGAAGGAAGGTCATGAAGAACACGATAATGACGCTGCCGATGATCGAGGGATCGTACTCCGTCGCATACTTGCTTTCGATCGACTCGGCCCAGGTAATAGCGGTGAAGGTGGCCAAGGCCAATGCTCCCGCCACCAAGGCAATGCGCGGTTTTGTCATACCTTTCGCCCAGATCAGGTAGAACGTCGCACCGGCGATGAAATAGGCCGCGTAATCGGTGATAAGAATCGAGCGCAGCTTTTCAAAAGCGAGGACTTCCGCCGTGGCCGACACCAGTAGCCAGAGCACGAGGCAGGGTTCGATTTTGTCTATTTTCTTGAAGGCCAGGAGAATCGAGATCATCAGGTAAAACTTGATCTCTACAAACAGCGACCAGTACACGCCGTCGATAGGCGGGACGCCGATCAGGTCGCCAAGGAACGTCATGTTGATCAAGTATTGATAGACATCGGCGCTGAATCTGGGCTGCCCGAAGGCCAATGTGATCAGAAACGTGAGCGTGCAGCACACCCAGAATGCCGGGCACAGGCGCACCACGCGGGAGATGAAAAACACTTGCAGATTGTTGCTCGACGCGGTCATCAGGATGACAAATCCGCTGATCATGAAAAACAGCTCCACGCCCAGGTAACCGTACTTGGCCACTTCGGCCAGTAGCGGATAGGGCATGACCGACATGTCGCCCCGCGCATAACCGCGAAACGCGTAGTGAAAAATCACCACGGCGAGCGCTGCCAGGAAACGCAGCAAGTCCAGTTCATTCAGTCGTCGGTTGTTCATGTATGGGCGCTCCGGACGTGTTAGCGCTGATCGAGAACTGACGACCCTGCCGAGTGAAATTCGACCCAAGGCGAAAGCTATGGCAGCAGGAGGGGCATCGACTGTCCCGGCGTTGTGTGACGGTTAAGGACCGCGTTGCCACATGTGGATGTAGTCGACCTCGAAGGTGGATGGCAGATCCGCGTCATCGACTACGCCAAACCACTTCCACATGGCCTCACTGTCAAAGACGATCTGCATCGGGAAGAAGAAGTGGCGGTTCTTCGATTCCCTGACCAGCACGCCATCGACGTACCAGCGCAGAGTGTCGGGCTGCCAATCGAAGCCGTAGACATGAAAGTCACTGGCCAGGCGCCAGGGGCTGATCCAGGTGCTGCCGTTGGCGATGTGTTCTTTACTTTGCGGCGTGGCCCATAAGTGGGCGTTCATGTTGTAGGAGCGGTCCGAGGCGGCGTTTTTTGTCTTGCCGCCAATTTCGAAGATGTCGATCTCGGTGGCGTTGTCGGCCATGCCCGTCCACGCCAGCCAGAATGCGCTCGACGCTGCCGAGTTCATCGGTTTGGCGCGTGCTTCGTAGTAGCCGTAGAAACCGCGTTCACGGGTACGGACCATGGCTGAGGTGTAATCCTTGAACCCGAGCTCGACGTACTTCTGCGGCAAGGGTTCCTTGCGAAAGACAATGTTCAGATGGCCGTTGCTGACGCTGGCATTGCGCGGCGTGAACAGCGCCGGTTTGCGTCCGAGCGATTCGTTGCCGATGGCATTGTTGACGTGCCAGCGCGCGGGGTCGAGGCTGCTGCCGTTGAAGTCGTCGGACAGCGTCGTGTTGAATGCCCAGCGCCCGGCATTGGCCTGGTCGGACAGCGGCAGATAGGCGTGCTGATGCGTCGGAACTTTGCCGAGCGGACCGACGCGGGTCCACGTATCGGCGTGGGTAGGAACGGCCACCGACCATTTGTGCGCAAGGTACTGGAAAGCCTGCTGGCGCTCTGCGAGGGACGCAAACGGCCGGTCGTAAACCAGCACCTCGGCGATATCGCCGCGAAAGTTTTCTGACGTGCCGACGGCATTGCGCCCGACCGCATACGGGCCGATCGGCACATCGTGCAGTTCCAGGACGGAAACCGTCGGTTCATACGCGGTGGTTTGCGCCAGGCTGATGGCGAAGTTGGGCAGCACATTATCGTTGTGGGCGGTTTGCGCACGTGAACTGAACAACCGTTGCCACGGATCGACCCCGGCTTGTTCGGGTAACCGGCGGGACACGATCAACACCGTGACAGGCCCTTTTGCGCTGCGAATGCTTTTGCCCAGAAACGCCGAAGTACCACTGAAACGCACGACCGCATGGCCATTCACGGCGTTTTCCAGGCGTTGCGGCTGCTCGGCGCCTTCGTCGACCATCGCGTCATGGGACTGGCCGGACTTATCGCTCCAGCGCTGCACGCGATTCTGCGCATTCAGGGTCAGGCTGGACGCATCGGCCGCGTCCAGCCACAGCACCAGCCCGGCAATCGGGGGCGCAGGTGCTGCGCTGCACGCCAGTGATAGCCACAGCAGCAGTCCCGGCAACGATCGTTTAATCATCATTTGAAGGCAAGCAGCGCGGGTATTTCGAAGGAAGACTGATACCCCTGCGGATTGCACGACTGCCAGCGCCAGGCATCGACAATCATCTGCTGCAGGTCGCGTTGCGCGGTCCAGCCCAGCTCGCGTCCGGCCTTGGCCGGGTCGGCCCAGCACTTGGCAATGTCACCTTCGCGACGCGGTGCAAAGCGGTAGGGAATGCTGATACCGGTGATGTCCTCGAAACTGTGGATGATCTGCAGCACGCTGTAGCCGACACCCGTGCCGAGGTTCCAGAAATGGATGCCGTGGTTGTGCTGCAACACCAGCAGTGCCTTGAGGTGGCCAATGGCAAGGTCGACCACGTGGATGTAGTCGCGCACGCAGGTGCCGTCGACGGTGGGATAGTCGCTGCCGTACACCGTGAGTTCCGGTATCCGGCCAATGGCGACCTGGGTCAGGCACGGCAGCAGGTTGTTCGGGCGGCCACGCGGGTCTTCGCCGATCATCCCGCTTTCGTGGGCGCCAATCGGATTGAAGTAGCGCAACAAGCCAATGCTCCAGCGCGGATCGGAGTCGCACAAATCCGTCAGCAGCTCTTCGATCATCAGCTTCGTGCGGCCATAGGGATTGACCGGTTTGCCGGTGCCGAAGTCTTCGGCAATCGGCGTACGGGTCGGCTCGCCATACACCGTGGCCGATGAGCTGAACACCAGACGGAACACGTTGTTGCGCGCCATTGCCCGGCACAGGTCAAGCGTGCCGGCGACGTTGTTGGCGTAGTAGTCGAGCGGCTTGCGCACGCTTTCCGCTACCGACTTGAGGCTGGCGAAATGCACCACGGCATCGATGTCGTAGCGCCGGAAAATGTCGTCCAGCAGCTCGGAATCACGGATGTCGCCCTTGATGAAATCGATCCGGGTCAAAGTCAGTTGTTCGAGGCGCGCGATGCACTCCTGACAGCTGTTGCACAGGTTATCGAGCACCAGCACCCGGTGCCCGGCATTGATGAGCGCCAAAGCGGTATGCGAGCCGATGTAACCGGCCCCGCCAGTAATCAACGTGGTTTTGCGCATGGTGAGGTCTTCCTGTCTCAGGGACTGAATCAGCGGGCGGTGAAAACCGATTTGAATTCCTGCGGCCAGTGCGGGTGGATCAGGCTATACGCCACGGCGTAGCTCAGCGCGCCCAGCACGATGTTGCCGATCAGGTGCAAGTAGCCTTGAAGGCCCAGTTGCGGTGATACCAGCAGCACGGTCGCGGCCATGACCAGTGAGGCAATCACGCTGCGGTAATTGGCCTCGACAAACCGGCGCCAGCTGTAACCGATGGCCAGGTTGAGGCCGCGGATCTGCAGCGGCGTGATCAGCAGCATGCGCGTGAGCAGAGCGCCGGCTGCGGCCATGCCGCCATAAACGTTGCCGAGGCTGTAGACCAGCGCCAGTGCCAGGGCCGTGGTGAGCACTTCCGCCTTGATCGTCAGGTGGCTGCGGTTGACGGCCACCAGTGCGGTGGTCGCGTACATGGCGGTGTTGCCGATGGCCGCCGTGCAGGCCAGCACTTGCAACAGCGGAATGGCGTCAGCCCACTTGGCGCCGAAGATCAACAGGATGAGGTCGTTGGCCGTGAGCGCGAGGCCAATGAACAGCGGCGTCAACACGAAGCCGCTGACGGCGGTCGAGTCGCCAATGATCCCGAGCAGGCGCTGGGGTTCTGCACTGCGTCGGGCGAACGCCGGCAGCGCATAACTCAGCAAACCGTTATAAATCGCCGTGCGCGGCAGTTCGATGATGCGCATCGCCATGTTGAACATGCCGACCGCGTTCGCCCCGGCGGTCATCCCCAGCACCACGTTGACGCCGCGCTGCAAGGTTTGTGAACTCAGTGAATTGATTGCAACCGGTGCGCCGGCCTGCAACAGCTCACGCAAGACCGTCCGGTCGATGGCAAACGCGATGCGTCGCCGATCTGCACCCATCAGGACAATGATCGACACCCATTCCATGATCAGCGCCTGGGCAATCACTGCCCACGCCCCCCATCCGCACAGCGCCACCGCGATGCCGCCGACGCCGCCCGCGACTTTGCCCAGTAACGTGCGCGACGCGAGCATCTTGAAGTTGCCGCTACGGCGCATTTGCGCCACATAGACCCGCGCCATCATGGTGAACAGGATTTTCACCGAGGCCACTGCCGTCAGCCATTGAAGCAGCGGGTCGGGCGTGTACAGGAATGCCGCGAGCGAGATGATGACAATCGACGCCAGGCTGACGAGCACCCCGGCCCAGAAAGCCGTGGAAATGTGTTTGTCTTCCAGCCGTTCAAGGCGTACCAGCGGATCTTCCAGCACCGATGAGTACACCAGACCAATCAACTCGACGATGGCGATGATGATCGTGCCCACACCCAGCTCGGCCGGCGACAGCAGCTTCGCGTAGACGACAAAGGTGATCATCGACAGCAGGATCAGGCCGAATTTCTCGGTGAAGATCCAGCTCAATGTCACCAGGCGGTGGTTGGCCATGGCGGTTACCGATTCAATGAGCCGGGGTTGACGCCGTTGCCTTGCGCCATGTTCTGGCGCGGGCATAGAGATAGCGCAAGGTCGGTTTGCCGTTGGCGAAAATCAGCGCTTGCCACGAGCAATCGAGCATTCGCTGGTACACGCCGAGCACTTGGTCATGCTCGCCGCGCCGGGAAAATGCTTCGAGAAAATCGGTGTGGTTGCTCAGGACGAAATCGATCCGTTGTTGCTGGCTGAGCATCTCGCCGTAGCGGGCGAGGTACACCTCAATGAAATGGATCTTGTTCTGGTAGTACTTCTTCGGTTGCGCGGTCATGTTGCCGCCGTTGACCGTGCGCTCCAGCAACACCTGCGGCACCGTGTGGACCTCCCAGTGTTCGGCGATCCGCGTCCACATGTAGCGGTCTTCGGAGTAACGCAGGCTGGCATCGAAACCGCCGAGCTGCATGATCACCTCGCGTCTGACCAGCGCGGTGGAGACACCATTGACGACGTTGGCGTGGATGAAGTCGTAGAAGTGCCTGCCGCTTTTGCGCCGGTTGTCCAGTTGCCGCCGGCCGTCGCTGTAATTGACCTGCGCGTAGCAGTCGATCAACCCCACCGGCCGGCCCTGACGACTGAGTTCTTCGTACAGGGCCAGTTGCAGCTCGAGCTTTTGCGGGTGCCACTGGTCATCGGCATCGAGCATCGCCACAAAGGTTTCTTGCGAGTGGCGCATGCCGTGATTACGCGCGCTGGCCTGGCCTTCGTTGGCTTGCTGCAGCAGCGTCAGGCGAAACGGCGCGACGAAGTCTCGGACCCGTTGTGGTCCGTCATCGGTGGAGCCATCGTCAATAACGATGACGTGATCCGGCAGGCGGGTTTGCCCGACCAGCGACGCCAATGTCTGCTCGATGCTTTCGGCGCCGTTGTACATCGGGATGACGACGCACACTGAATCCACGGAAGGAAGGGCTTGATTGGGCACGGGTGGTTCTCCTTGGGTTAGGCGTTGGCTGAATCGCGCGGCAGTGCTCTGCCAGACACACGCTGACGCTGCGTTGCCGCTGAGGTTTCGGGGTAGACCGCGAGGTGATGGCGGAAAGACAGGGCCAGGGTGCAGAACACCAGAAACTCGGCGGAGCGATAGTTGGGGATCACGTACGCCACATAATTGGTGACGGCGAACAAGCCGATGATCACCAGCGCACTGGCGCGAAACTGCGCCGTTTGATTCGCGGTAACGGCGCGGTATTGCTTGAGCAGTGCTTCGCCAAACATCAGGGCCAGCGCTGTCAGTTGGATGGCACCGCCGTTGAGCAGGGTTTCGACGTAACCGCTGTGGGCGTTACCGATATAACCCCAACGGGTAATGAAGCCATCGGCATCGGGGCTGGACCAGAAGGCGCCGAAGCCGTAACCCTTGAGGAACTGCCCGTCGATAAAGGGTCCGAGCAATTCCCAGATCAGGGTGCGGTCGGTCAGTGACGGGTCGCGACCGGCCATTTCCAGCAGCACCGCAAAGTTGCTGTAGAGGAACAGGCACACCAGCAGGTAGAGGAGGGTGCAGCCGAGGAACATCAGTGGCGAATGATTGACGCGCAAACGGATCAAGGTCAGGAAATACCAGTAGCTGATCGTCCCGGAAACAATCAGCGCTACCCCGGTCGCCGACTGCGCGAGCAAGATCGCGACCAGCGAGAAAAACGCGCAGAACAGCGCCCAGTGATTGCGGCGGCGAATCATCGGTAGCAATAACAGGATGGCGATCGCGTTGAGCCGCGCACCGGCATTCTTTTCGGCAAAAATCCCTTTAAAGGCACCGTCGCGAATCCCCCCGGACAAGAACGCGACATCAGGCATGACCACCGCCAGGATCAAGCCGATCAACGCCGCCACGCCGATGGCGCAACCAAGCATGAAGGTGATTTTTTCCAGCGAATAGTTGTAGGCAATGAAACCGGCGAAAAACACCATGCTGAGCATCGCGATAAAGCGCTTGAAACTCAGCATCGGGTCGTGGGACCAGCCGATCGAGGCGATGACACAGAGCAAGAACAGCAACAGAAAGAAGTTGCTGCGATAAAAGGTTTTGCTGAGGAAGACCTTGTTGCGGATGAAGAAGAATAACGGCACCAACAGTGTGATCAGCCCGCAGATCTGGTTGGCCACGTTGCCTTCGAGGTCTTTGTTGATATCGCCGAAGCTGGCGGCCCCGCCCAGACCGAGGACAAAGGTAATCACCTGGATGTAGAACAGGATGCCGAACAAGGTGAAGCCGTCGCGTAAGGTCGAATACCTGATCGCCAGTGTGCTCATGATGACGGACTCCCGATCAGCGCTTTGAGGTAGGTCTGCACTGCGCTGGCATTGATGAACCGGGCGGCGGCCTCCAAGCGCAATTCACGTTGCAGATTGCGCGGTGTGGCCAGTTGCAGGGTGATCGCCTGCGCGAGAGCGAGCGGATCGTCGACGTCGACCAGCGGCGCGACCACACCGCCGACGAGGATGTCTTGCGGGCCATGGGGGCAACGGGTTGCCACCACCGGGGTGCCCGTGGATAACGCCTCTACCAATGCGTTGGGGCTGCCCTCGAAGCGCGACGACAGCACGAAGCAATCGGCGGCGGCGACTTCGGCCAACGGGGCATGGGCATAGCCAGGCATATCGACGCGGTCCGCCACGCCCAGTGCGCGCGCCTGTTCCAGCAGGTTGGGCCGGAGTGCACCCTCGCCAAAAATGATCAGGCGGGCATTGCTGTCCGGTAATGCGGCGAACGCGCTGATCAAGGTGTCGAAGCCTTTTTGCGGCGCCAGTCGACCCACGGCGACAATCACCGGGGCGGATTTTTCCTGCAGCCAGCGGTGGCTGGGCAGGCCGGGTGTTTTCTCGCGAAAATCGTTGTCGAGCACCGGGTTATCGGCAATGGTCACGTCCTGGCGGCGGGCCACGGTGGTGTCGACCAGGTCCTGGGCAACACCCCGCGAGACACAGATCACCGGGTTGGGAATCAGCCGATACAACAGCGGCGCCAGCAGGTACGCGACGCGCACCATGAAGTCTGGGTTGACGTGCTTGTCACGGGAAAAGGCATTGCGCTCGCTGACGTGCAGGCGTGCCAGCGTGCCGGACAACGTCGCCGCCGCAATCGCCACCACGTTGACGTGGGTGAGGGCTGCCAATTGTGCGTCAAAGCGATTGGCCCGCAAAAAACGCGTGAGTGCCGGCACTGCACGGACGCTGCGCGGGCTGTGCAATTCAACCTTCTTCACGCGCGGGTCGAGGTGCGCGGCGTGAATGCCGCCGCCGGTGAGCATCAGCAAGGTCACGTCATTGCCCGCGTCCACCAGCGCTCCGGCCAGGCGCGCCATCATTTTTTCAGCCCCGCCGGCGCTTAGGTCATGCAGGATAATCAGCAGTTTTTTCATTGATTCCATACCTGGTAATACGCCTGTGCCGCGTACTGGCTGGTGTACTGACGCAGGGTGTCAGTGAGCCTGCTTTCGCTGAAGGCAACGTCATCGCGAGGTGTCAGGCTGCGCAGCATGCCGTCGGCCAGTGCCGGTACATCGTTGACCCTCACCAGTTGGCCGAGTCGGCCGTTGTCCAGCAGTTCTCGGGGGCCGGTTTCGCAATCGCTGGCCAGCACCGGCGTGCCCAGTGCCAGCGCCTCGATCAATACCGTCGGCATGCCTTCTTGCACGGAACTCAAAATGAACAGTTGCGCGTGCCGGAGCAGCGCATAGGGATTGCTCAGGAACCCGGTGAAATGCACCCGCGGGGCAATGCCCAGACGACGGGCCTGAGCGGTGAGTGCGTCGCGCAACGGGCCGTCGCCGGCGATCACCAGATCTGGCAGTGCTGCACTGCGCAATGCCAGTGCGTAGGCATCGAGTAAAAGGTGAAAACCTTTCGGTTCGACCAAACGGCCCAGGCCCAACCAGTAAGCGCTGGGCAATCCAGCGGGTAGCGGCGCCCGTGAGGCTTGAAACAGTTGTTCGGTGACCACGGCGTTGGGGCAATAACGGATGCGCTGCTGACCCCAGGGCAGCAACTCGATGAGTGTCTGGCGCAAGGCATTGGAGACGGTGACGACCTTGCCGCTGCCACACAGGTACAAGCTGTAGAGCAAGCGCAGGCTGGCGGGACCGGTGTTTTGTTCACTGCAATCGAGGGTCGCGTGGCGGCAATAGATGACTTTGCACAAACGGCCCAAGGTGGCGAACCAGGTGCATAGGTTGGCCTGCTCTTTAGCGGCGATGAGATGGGTGACGCCTTCGCGCTGTATGAGTCGACGCAACAGGACGATGGACTTGAGCAAACCGACGAGACCACTGCCGCCACCGTTGAAGCGCTGCACACCGGGCGTATCTGGCACGTCTGCGTTGATAACGAAAAAACTCACCCGGCGACCGTCCTTGAGAAACTGCTCGGACAACCGTTGCTGCACGCGCTCGACGCCGCCGCCCAACTTGAAATCCTTGAGGATAAACAGGATGTGCATGGTCATTCCCCTACACTGATGGCGACTTTGTGCCGGGCGAGCATCGTCAGCAGGTGCAAGAAGTTGCTGGGGTAATCGACGAGGTAGCGTTTGATCGTGTGCGGCTCGCGGTACATTCGATAGAACGCGCGCAGGTGCAGGCGATTGATCAGCGCCGGGTAGTATTGCCGCGTGGCCAGGGCTTCCTGGCGGATGAAACCGCCACAGGTGAAGGCAACGCCGCGAAAGCCTGCGCGCAGGGCATCCTGTTCGAACTGTTCTTGCAGCCCGGCGCCCAGGCCAACAATGAGGATGTCGGCGGCGCTGCGACAGATGTCAGCGCGAATGTCTTCGGCTTCGGCGGCGTCGAAATAGCCGTTGTGATAACCGGCGATGGTCAGCCGCGGATAAAGCGCCCTGATCTTGACGATGAACAGCTCCAGTTCGGCTTGCCGGGCACCGACGAAGTACACGCGCTTGCCCAGTTGCTCGGCGCTGCCGAGGACAAGGTCAGCGATCGAGGTGAAGTCAAAACTGACCCGGCCAATCGTCCTGCCGGTCACCCGCGACATGAAGGTCGACATCAGCATGCCGTCGCAGAAATAGGCGACGCTGCTTGGGGTTTGCTGGAAAACGCTGCCGATGGAGGCAAAGTTGATAAAGGAATAGGCCTGGTTGGCCTCCAGTAATTTCGCCGAGTAATGCCCGACCAGTTCCAGCTGCAACATGGCGCGGCTCCTTCAAATGACTGAAGGGGTTGGCCGCCCCACGGAGATGTAGGTGAAGCCGCGTTTGCTCAAACGCTGCGGATCGAACAGATTGCGTCCGTCGAAAATCAACGGTTGTTTTAGCTGTCGGCTGAGCAAGTCAAAGTCCGGCGCGCGAAAGGCTTGCCACTCGGTGACGATGATCAACGCGTCGGCATTCTTCAGCGCCGCTTCCTTGGTGCCCGCCAGCGTCAGGTCATCGCGCGCGCCATACAGGCGCTGGGCCTCCTCCATGGCCTTGGGATCAAATGCCTGAACGCTGGCGCCGGCGTGCCACAGAGCCTCCATCAGTACGCGGCTGGGCGCTTCGCGCATGTCGTCGGTGTTCGGTTTGAAGCTGAGCCCCCACAGGGCAAACGTCTTGCCGCGCAGGTGGCCGTCGAAGTGATTGAAAATCTTGCTGTAAAGACTGGCCTTCTGGTCCTGGTTGCGCGCCTCTACAGCCTTGAGCAGTCGGGCGTCGATATCGACACTTGTCGCGGCATGGATCAGCGCCTTGACGTCTTTGGGAAAGCACGAGCCGCCGTAGCCCACGCCGGGGTAGATAAACTGGTAACCGATGCGCGGGTCGGCGCCGATGCCGTGGCGGACTTTTTCGATGTCGGCACCGAGTTTTTCCGCGAGGCAGGCCATCTCGTTCATGAAGCTGATCTTGGTCGCCAGCATGCAGTTGGCGGCGTACTTGCTCAGCTCAGCGCTGCGAAGGTCCATGACAATAATTTTGTCGCGGCTGCGATTGAACGGCTCATACAGTTCGCGCATCACCGCTTCGGCCTGCGGGCTGTCGGTGCCGATGATGATCCGGTCCGGGCGCATGCAGTCTTCGACCGCGCAGCCTTCCTTGAGAAATTCGGGGTTTGACACCACATCGAACGTCAGGTGGCTGCGATCATTTTCAGCCAGCACCTGCTCGATACACGCACGCACCTGATCGCCCGTGCCGACCGGTACAGTGGATTTATCGACGATGATTTGATGCCGATCCATGTTCAGCGCGATGGTCTGCGCCACGCTCAACACGTATTGCAGATCGGCCGAACCGTCTTCGTCTGGCGGGGTGCCGACGGCGATCAACAGCACATCGCCATGGTGAACGGCCTCGGCCAGATCGGTGCCGAAGCGCAGGCGACCACTTTGATAATTGTCGCGCACAAGGCTTTTCAGGCCCGGTTCGTAGATCGGCAGCGAGCCTTGTTTCAGCGCCTCGACCCGGGCCGCGTCGACATCGACGCAGAGCACGTTGTGCCCGACCTCGGCCAGTGCGGCGCCCTGGACCAGGCCCACGTAACCAATACCGAATACGCTCACATTCATGGTCAAACCTCAGCTCGTTGTGAAGGTTGTCAACGCAGGGGCAGGGCGGGGATCAAGCAGTCGGGCAGTGGTCAGTAGATGTTTTTCGAAAACAGGGTGAAGGGCGTCTTGATGAGGATTTTGATGTCGAGCCACAGCGACCATTGGTTGATGTAGTTGAGGTCTTGGGCGACGCGCAGCTGCATCTTTTCCACCGTCTCGGTTTCGCCGCGATGCCCGGTGATCTGGGCAAGGCCGGTGATGCCCGGCTTGAGGCGATGGCGGGCCATGTAGGCGCGCACCTTGCCGGTGTAATAAATGTTGTGGGTGACGGCGTGCGGGCGCGGGCCGACCAGGGCCATCTGTCCGGACACGACATTGAACAACTGCGGCAATTCGTCGATGGAACTGCGGCGCAGGAAGCCGCCGATCGGGGTGAGGCGGGCATCGTCACGGGTGGCCTGGCGCACCTCGCGATCGTCGTGAACATGCATCGAACGAAACTTCCAGACCTTGATCACTTCACCGTTGCAACCGTGGCGGGCCTGCTTGAACAGCACCGGGCCTGCGGAGGTGAGCTTGACGGCGACGGCCACCGCCAGCAGCAAGGGACTGAGCAGGATAATGGCCGCGCCGGCCAGGCTGCGTTCAAACAGGTCCTTGCAAAACAGACTCGCCGGGTGCGAGCTGATCAGGCTTTCATTGAGGTAGATCGCCGGCATTCGCTCGATTTCCGAGATCGAATGGTTGAGCAACACCATGCTGCCGAAATCCGGAATCCACACCACGTCGACATTCATGTCCAATAGGTCGATGTACAGCGCTTCGATGGTGGCGGCGTGCGCCATGGTCAGCACGATATAGACGCGGCGCACTTCCAGACGCGTGATGATTTCGCGGATCGCGGCAACGTGGCCGAGCAGCGGCAGAATGCTCGGGGCCGGGCCGCTATTGTCGGCGGCGGCGATGAAACCGAGCACCAGCGCGCGGTTCGGTCGCGAGAGTTTTTTCGCCAGCTCATGAGCCGTCGGGCAGGTGCCGATGATCACCGAACGGCGCTCTTTGCAGACCCGCCGCGAGTGCAATCGGGCCAGGTAATGCAGGGGCAGAAAGCTTGCCGCCTGAACCACGAAACCGAGCACCGCCCAGACCATGATCACCTGCCGCGAGTAAATCGCGCTGGTCTGGGTAATGAAGGCAATCGCCGCCAGCACGGCCAGCAGAATCAGCCAGGCCGCCAGCAATCGGCCCAGGCCGACCAACAGACCATGGCGTTTGTGGTAGACCTGCATCACGCTGTAAATCGGCACCGAACCGAGCACCGCGAGAATGATCAGGATGCGATATTCGCTGTTCAGACTGCCGACGCGCCAATGCACGAGCAACATCAGCAGCGACGTGGCCAGCGACAGCGCACACAGCCACTGGCCCCAGAAGGTCAGGCCTCGGCGGTGCGTCAGGTGAGCGGTATAGAGCGGCGTCATGGGCTTAACCTCAAGGCAGCAGTCATGCATCAGTGCCAATCGAACGGACAGGACGTGTCGCCCGATGGCTATTCCGTAGCTCGGCAGAGGTGAAGCGGGTTGTGCGTTGGCAGAAGGGGGCGTAGCGGCTGGCGTTTTCGCCTGGTGTTACCTGGGCGCGAAATCGTAGTTATAGAACGCCCGGGAGTGGTGATAGCCGTACTTGCGCGCCTTGCGCAGGTCGACCTGGTTGAGCACGGTGCCAAACACCGGCACATGGCTCTGTTGCAACATGGCCAGGCCGCGCTGCACCTGGCTGATCGGTGTGCTGTCGGCCTTGACCACATAGATCACGGCATCGGAATGCCGGGCCAGTAACAGCGCGTCGCTGATCATCTCCGCAGGGGGCGAGTCAATAATGATGTGGCGATAACGCGACCTCAGTGCTTCAAGCATGCGCGCCATGCGCGGTGAGCTGAGCAGATCCTGCGGCGGTGGCTGTAACGGATTGAGCGTATCGGCCGGCGACGGCAGGCGCGGCGCGGCGAACATGTCCAGCGGTGACGGCAGGACCTTGCCGGCCGGCAACATGTCCAGATTGCCCACCGAGACAATGCAGTCTTCAAGCCGGGCGGTGCCGGCAATGACATTCGCCAGTCCGGGGCTGTCCGGTGGGAAATCGAAGTTCAGCGACAGGGTTGGCTGACGCATGTCGGCATCGATCAGCAGCACACGTTCGAGTGACGTCAGCGAGCTGGCCAGATTGTTGGCAATGGTGCTTTTACCCTCACCGGCAACGGTCGACGTTACCAGCACCACCTGCGAGGGCATTTCGCTGCTTTGCAGCATCAACCAGGTGCGCAGGTTGCGAATGGTCTCGGAAAAGCGCGGGTTGTCGTTATCCTCGAACAAGCGCGCCAGCTGCCGACGGGTTTTCTTCGTCACCAGTGGCACGACGCTGAGCAGTGGAATGTTCAGCGCGCTTTCAATCGACTCGTCGGTTTTGAAGGTATTGCTCAGGCTATCGAACAGCAGCGCCAAGGCAACGCCGATCACCGCAGCGATCAATCCGACGATCGCGACAATCAAGGTTTTACGCGGTTTGCTCGCATCGACCGGGACAATGGCCGGGTCGACGATGCGCACTTTAGTCGAGTCCATGTCGGCGGTGGCGGTGGTTTCTTTCAGGCGGGTGACGAAGGTTTCATACAGTGCGCGGGAGCTGTCAACCTCACGCTGGAATTCGCGCAACTGGAACTCTTTGCGCGCAATGTCCTGGATTTGCGCCTTGTTGCTATTGAACGACTGACGCAACGAGGCTTCGCTGGCAGTGGCGAGCTGGTATTGCCGTTCAATACCGGCGACCACTTGCTGCACCTGCATTTGCAGGCTGGTGGTGGCGGTGCGCAATTCGGTCTGCGCAGAAAGCAGGCTCGGGTGTTTTGGCCCATAGCGGCCCGCCAGCTCATCCACCTTGGCTTGCGCCACAGCGCGGTCGGCCTGGAATTTCTGCACCAAAGGATTGCTCAGCACCGCAGGCACGCTGGAGAGCCGGCTCAGATCACCGTTGCCCAAGGCCTTCGCCTGACGGTATTCGCTCTCGGCTTCAGCGCGGTTACGCCGTGCATCGACCATGCGATTGCCGGTCATTTCCAGTTCGTTGGCACTGATGGTGGCAACGCCGCCAACGTCCACCAGACCTTGCTCTTCGCGGTAGCCCTGGAGCTTTTTCTCGGCGACACGCAAGTTGTCGCGCAACTTCACCAGCCGTGTGTTCATCCAGGCTGTGGTGGTTTGCGAGGACTTTTCGCTGGTGTCGAGCTGGCTGTCGGTGAAGCCTTGCGCCAACGCATTGGCCGCCGCGGCTGCCAGAACCGGATCGGGCAACTCGACTTCGATCTCGAGCAACTGGCTCTTGCCGACGAACTTGACGCTGGTGTGCAGCATGAGGTTCTGCGTGACCTGATTGAAGACGTCTTCTTCAGTGGGTTGTTCTTTTTTGCTCAACGGCATCAAGCGGCTCAGGCCCGGGATCCATTGATCAAGGTCGAGATCCGCCAGCCACTGGCGCGGTGTAAACCAGGGCTTTGATTGTTGGCGCGGGTCAGTGACCGGGTGGGTGGTCAGGCCGAGTTTTTTCACTGCGCGTTCGGCAAGGTCGCGTGATTGCAGGAGCGCCTGCTGGGTCTGCAGGTAATCCGTGGCGTTGCCGCCCGAATCCTTGACTTGTTGAAAGGACATCAGCGGCGGTGTCTTATCGTTGAACAGCAAGGTGGTGCTGCCGATGTATTGCGGCGTGATGTTCGAGACCACAATCGCGGCCAGCGCAGCGCTCGCCAGCACCAGCCAGGCGATGCTCCATTTGGCGCGCCAGATCACTCTCCAGAGCTTTAACAGGTCAAGGGTGTCCTTGTCTTCGCTGTACTGCTGATGCAGATGCGCTTGCAGAGGACGTTCGACGTAGGTGCTAGGGCTGTTGTCCATGATTAGAAAAAGCCTTGTGCAATGGAAATGGTGTCGCCGGGGGCAATCGTGGTGTTGCGCGTCACGTCATCGGTGAGGGTCGCGCCACCATCGCCGCGCAAAATGGTCACGCGTTTGATCGAAGCCCGCTCGGTCAGGCCACCGCCCAAGGCGATGGCTTTTTCCAGGGTCAGGCCGGGCACGAACGGATAACTGCCGGGTTTCTTGACTTCGCCATTGATGTAGAAAGACCGGTATTCAATCTGGCTGAGGCTGACTTTCGGGTCGATCAGGTATCCCTGCTTCAGTCCGTCGACGATGATTTTTTCGACTTGGCCGGGGGTCAGTCCCTTGGCGGAAATCTCGCCCAGAAAAGGATAGGAAAAGGTGCCAGCATCACTGAGGCGGATCTTTTTCAGGCTCAACTCCGGCTCACCGAAGACGATGATCCGCAACACATCGCCAGCGGCCAGTTTGTATTGGGTGCTGGGGTCTGCAGCGAAGGTATGAGGTAGAAAAAACAAGGCAAACGCCAAGACGAGCGTGCGTGTGTTCATGTCGAAACCCTCTTAAAGGCTGACGTTGAAACTGATCTGGAACACGTTGCGGGTGAAGCTTTCATCGTCGGCATCGGAATCGTTGTCGCGATACCGATAGCCCAATTCGATATCCAGCCAGCGGCGCATCGCGTACACCACGGCGAGGTTGTAGTCCTGAAGATTGTCGGTACGGCTTTGGCCTTCGTAGACATAACGCCCGTACCCGGCCTGTGCCACCGTGGTGATCCGTTCGGTCCAGCCGTGACGCCAACCGACCTGAGTGAACGTCGACTTCACGGCATCAGCGCCATCGTCACCTTCGGCGAGGGCTTGCCGAGCGACGAAGGTAAACGTCGAATAGGTTCGCGGTTTCCATTGCAAGTCGACTTGCCAGGTCGGGTTGTTGAGGTCTTTGGATTCGCTGTTGTCGAAGTTCTTGCGCTCATAACCGAGGCGCACTTTGCCGGTGGTACGTGCAGTGAAATCCCACACGGCTCCGGCCAGTACCGCATCGGACTTACTGCTGCGCGGGCTGTTGGCTTGCTGGTAATCAAAGTCGGTGTGGTCATATTCCAGCAGGCCACGGGTATTACTGCCGATGCGGTGGTACCAGGTGCTGGTGAGGGCAGTGGTATTGCGTTCCTTGTCGTCGTTGATGCCGTCGGCATTGTCGTAGCGAAGCTGCGCGTAACTGGCGCCGACATCGATCTGGTTGTCGGCACTTTTAGCGCCGAAGGTGTAGAGCCCCCCCACGCGTTTATTGTTGAGCTTGTCGTTGACGCCCTCGACCGCCGTCGACTCGGTGCGCTCCCATTTACGGTATTCAGCGTCGAGCTTGAGACGATGTCGGTCGGTGAACTCCATGATGCTGTCGGCACGCACGCGCTGGGCGGTGTTCGAGGCATCCGAGTCGTCGTGATAGATGTAACGCGTGGGCTGCCAGATCAGGCGAGTGGCGCTGTTGCGGTCTTCGGCCTTGAGCTCGAAGGAGGGCGCCAGCTTGGTGACCATCGTTGACTGCTTGCTGTTTTCCACTTCGCGAAAGTTATCGTCATAACTTTCTGAAAACAAAAAGGATGGCGTGAAATCGAATCCGTAAACATCAATGGCTTGCGGATTGATACTCCACGCCATTCCGGGATAAAGAGAGGCCATCATCAGTGCGACAGGGCATCGTGACTTCAAGGTCATGTTATAGCTCCTGAGCATAGGCATATAAGAAAAGGGGTTAGTTATAGGTTTGAAAGTTGCGTTGTTGACGTTCGATGACGCTGCGTGGCAAGCAAACGGATTGTTCCCGATTAAGAAATTGCAGGAGGATCATCACGCGATCGCTGCCGCGCAACCCGAGAAACACGCCCTCCAAGGGTGCCAGCGGGCCACTGACGATCTGCAGGTTCTGCCCCGGTTTCAGCGCCTCATCCGGCCCCGCCAGCGATGATTCGATACAGCGCACACGCAGGTGTTCGATGACGTGCTCCGCCACCGTCGCCGGCCCGTGATTGAATTCGACGATACGACTGACCCCGCGGGTGGAACGCAAGGGCCCCCAATTGTCGTTACGACTGAGTTGGATAAACAAATACCCGGGGAACAGCGACTCGCGTACTCGCTGTCGTTTCCCACGGATGATGCGCTCACTGAGGAGTTGTGGATGGAATACCACGTAATCCTGTTGGAGCAGGTTGAGGTGAGCGCGCTCATCCTGACGTGGCTTGCATTGCAAGAGGTACCAAAAGGGACGTTCGGAGCTGATAACTGGCATGCTGGTAAACTCTGTAATGATCGAAAGTTTATGCAGGCAGAAGCTCTATTAGGGCTAAGTAAGGGTAAGTGGCGAAAGTCTGTTCTTATTTTATTAACACTGAGCTGTTTCAATCTTGAATCACAAAGCGTTTCATTAAGGTGCGTTGAACCGAGATGTGATGCTCTATTGTGCGCGCGAATACGCCGCGGCTTAACTTTTCCGAAGACAAAGCTACCGCACGGTCTGCGCATTGCAGCTTTAATGATAGGTAACTAAGTAGTTGTCTCTGAAACGACAGGGCGCGAGTAGAAGATTGCTCGCGCCCTGTAAAAATCAACCTTGGTAGTTATCGGCCAGTCTTTGCGGTCTGTCAAACGTTCCCAGTCAAAAAACACGCCATTTATCTGCTAGTGATGGCACTCGTGCGCAGGTTGTTGTTTTCTAAGGCGTCATCCTTTTGTCGGAAGGCTAGAAACTTTACTGTCACTTCAGAGTCGTCACTCGCTATTTAGATCGGACGTTAATTCCCATAGCTGGCGAAGTTATAAAGTCTGGACTCCGCAAGTCGACCAACGTTATAACTAATCGCCTGGCGACTTGGCTGGAGAGGCAAATATGTCCGTTCTTGTTACAGGTGCTGCAGGTTTTATCGGATATCACACGGTCAGACGATTGATATTGCAAGGCCATCAAGTAATCGGCATCGACAACCTCAACGATTACTACAGCGTGGAACTCAAACAGGCGCGCCTCAAGCAGTTGAGCAAGCTAAAAGGTTTCCGTTTCCAGACCATGGACATTGTCGATAAGCCAGCCTTGATGGCGCTGTTCGAAGAGCAGGGGGTCACCGAGGTTGTGCATTTGGCCGCGCAAGCGGGTGTCCGCTATTCGCTCGACAATCCGGATGCCTATGCGCAATCGAATCTGTTGGGCTTTCTCAATGTGCTGGAAGCCTGCCGCCACTATCCACCTGCGCATCTGATCTACGCGTCGAGCAGCTCGGTGTATGGGGCCAACAGCAAGCTGCCATACAGCGTCGATGACGCGGTCGAGCATCCGGTTTCGCTGTATGCCGCCACCAAACGCGCCAATGAATTGCTTGCCGACAGCTACTGCCATCTCTACGGTCTGAAGGCCAGCGGGCTGCGGTTTTTTACCGTCTATGGGCCATGGGGCCGACCGGACATGGCGTTGTTCAAGTTCACCGAAGCGATCCTTCAGGGGCGTCCGATTGATATTTATAACCAGGGCCAGATGGCGCGGGACTTTACATACGTCGATGACGTTGCCGAAAGCATCGTCCGCCTGTGCCCGAAGCCGCCTATGCCAGACAAGGACGCCAAGGGCTGCCACCGGATTTTTAATCTGGGGCGTGGCAGGCCGATCGCGCTGCTGGATTTTGTCGACTGTCTGGAGACGGCATTGGGCATAAAAGCCCAGCGCAATTTGTTGCCCATGCAGGCAGGCGATGTCATCAAGACCTGGGCTGATGTTTCGGCGCTGGCAGACTGGATCGGGTTTTCGCCGCAGGTCGAGGTTGAGGTGGGTGTGGCGGAGTTTGTACGCTGGTATCGCGAGTATTATCGGGTGTGATCGAAACAGTAGCGTCCCCGCTAACGGGGTGACGAGCACCATGGGGACTGGATTTCACCCTACGGTCTCGCGACTCCCGGCACATCCATATTGATCTTGCGCCAGAAAGCTTCAGACAGGCTGTAGACCGAGAAGGCAATCAGCCCCAAGGCCATCACTATCAAAATCAGCCAGCCAGCGGGTAGATTCTGCAGCGCATCGAGCGCTTCCTTCATACCCGGTGGGTCCATGGCTTGATAGGTGGAACCGCTGACTGCCAGCAGCAAGGCGATCTCGATAAACACCACTCCGCGCGCTATCAGACCAAACCGGGAGACCGGGCGGACGTAGCGCATGACATCCTCGTCGGCCTCGAAATACTTCTCGAACGTCGCTTTCCAGCCCTTGAAGATGTGAGCAATGCCGACCCCGAGCGGAATGAGGGCGATCAGGTACACCAGCCAGTTCGAGTGTTCCCAGGACAGCAGATGCGCCAGCCAGTCTTTGGTCTGTCCTGCGGAGTCGCCTGAGCTTTTAATCCCGCTGATGAGCAGGCCCAATGCAAAGAACGCCAGAGCAGCGTTGACCAAACCTCCCACCAACAGCCCTGTGCGAATCACCAGACCTTTGAGCTTTGTGCCGTGATGATCGACATCACGCGTTGCCTGCAGGACACGCCAGGCAGCAAATGCGAGCAGCCCCGCCACGACAAGCCCCACCAGAAAATAGCCGAATGGCTGACCCAGCAAGGCTTCCAGACTTTTGTGACTGTCCTTCGGTCTGGTCGAATCATGGGCTGCCAGCAACGCAAAGATGCCGATGATCAAATACAGCATTCCCCGGGCGGCGTAGCCTCCCCGAGCGAGGATGACAAGGTTGCGTTGCGCGGACATGGGACGTATTCCTGAGAGGTCATACGAAGCAGACCCTTCTTGCCGGGAGGGGTTCTATGAGCCGTCGAAGACTGCGGGGGGCCTGGTGATCGATAACGTCCTGCGACCATTGTTCAAGTCATACTTTCTGCCCACAAAATTGGTCCGTGAACAGCGACTTCCGTCCGTCGCAGGACTTGAACCATAAGAGGCGGATTGCGTCTTAACTTTTGCGAAATCAACCCTATGGAAGCAATCATGCTTTTGAAGAACAAGAGTCTCCTTGCCGTCATGTCCTGCGCCATGATGCTTGCCGCCGCCCCATTACTCCCTGCTGACCTCTCTGCCATGAACTCTGCCTACGCGAAGGACGGTGGTGGTGGTGGTGGTGGTGGTGGTGGTGGTGGTGGTGGTGGCGGCAACGGCGGCGGCACCGGCGGCGGCGGAGGTAATGGTGGTGGTAATGGCGGTGGCCACGGCGGCGGTACGGGCGGCGGCCATAGCGGCTCAGATCACGGAGGCGCCAACAGCAACGGCCGTGGCAATGGGCTCAGTAGTGATCATGCCGGCAAGGCCACTCGCGACCATGGCGAAAGCGGTAACCACTATGGCAGTGATCGCAATGGTGACAGCGGTCACGGCTCAACGACTTCAGGCATCGCCCATTCCAAAGATACGCGCGGCGTGTCCAAAGCGACGGCCATCTCCGACACGACACCAGGCGATCACAACTCGAAAGGGTTGAGCAAAGCCGGAACGTCGACAGCCAAGAAGTCACACTGATCCGCTCTACCTGCCGAACGCAATATAAACAAAGAGGGCGCCTGACAAGGCGCCCTCTTTGTTTGCGCATTCGCTATTGATCAGAGGCGCTGTGTCAGTGTTCGCTGGGGGTTAGCCTGATGAGGTGGGAACGAGGTCTACCGCTTTGGCCCTGGCAATTGAAAACGCTTTCGGCAGGCTGGCGCCATTTTTCGCCGCAAGAATCTCGGCCATCACGCTAACGGCGATTTCCGCCGGGGTCTTGCTGCCGATGTAGAGGCCGATCGGCCCGTGCAGGCGTTCAAGCGACGCTTCGGTTTCCCCAAAATGCTCGATCAGACGTTCGCGGCGCAACTGGCTGTTGCGCCGCGATCCGATCGCACCGATGTAGAACGCCGGGCCGTGGAGCGCTTCGAGCAAGGCCAGATCGTCAAGTTTGGGGTCATGACTCAAGGCGACGATGCAGGTGCGCAGATCGACTGCGAAGTCGCGGACCACGTCGTCCGGCATGCCGACAATCCGCTCCACACCGTCTACCGCCCACGTCTCGATGTACTCGGGACGCGGATCGCACACCGCCACCTTGAAACCGTTGAACAACGCCATGGTCGCCAGATATTCGGCCAGCGCGCCGGCACCGATCATCAGCATCCGATAGCCCGGCCCCAAGGTGTTGAGCATCTGCGCGCCATCGAAGCTGAACTGTTCCGGCGTCGCGGTCGGTTCGAGCATCACCTGACCGGACTCCAACGCCAGACGACGGCGAACCAGTTGCCCGGCGTCCAGTTGCCCCAGCAACGCGTCAAGTGACTGCCACGCCGGGTTGAACTCAAGGATCAGTTCCAGCGTGCCACCGCAGGGCAAGCCGAAGCGATGCGCTTCATCGGCACTGACGCCATAGCGCACCACTTGCGGCGTGCTGTCGCTAAAGGCGCTGCCGCCATGGGCCGTGGTGTAGCGATGGATCAGATCATCCTCAATGCAGCCGCCGGACACGCTACCCACCACGCGGCCATCGTCACGCAAAGCCATCATCGACCCCGTCGGACGCGGTGAAGAACCCCAAGTGCGCGCCACCGTGGCGAGCAACACACGTTCGCCAGCGGCAAGCCAGTCCCGCGCTGTGCGCAGGACCAGCAAGTCGATGCTTTCCATCCGTCTCTCCTCTAGCGCATCTGCAGAATGATCGGGCTGCTACTGGCCGGATCGGTGTGTTCACGCAACTTGCCCACCGTCTGCGCATCAACCGCTGTGCTCTGATTGCCCCAGGTGCTGCGCATGAAGGTCAGCACTTCGGCGATCTGCTGATCCGACAGCTGCTCACGGAAGGCCGGCATGCGATAGGCGTCCGGCACGCCGGCCGCCACCACACGTTGCGAACCATTCAGGGTGATGTTGATCGCCGAGGCGCTTTCCTTGGCCAGTGCCGAGGTGGCGCCTGCAAGCGGCGGCATCCATTCGGACTGGCCCTTGCCGTCCAGACCATGGCACGAAGCACAGCGCGTCACGTAGGTATGAGCACCGGGCGAGTCCAGACGTTGCGCTGCTGAAACCGCTTGATACTGCCACGGCGCGCCATCCCGTTCGCGATCCCCGGGAAGCGACTTCAGGTAGTGGGCAATCGCGCTCAGATCGTCATCGCTCATGAACTGCGTGGAGTTGTTGAACGCTTCGGTCATCGAGCCGTAGACGACGGCGTGCTTATTGCGACCGGTCTTGAGGAACTGGACGATTTCCGCCTCACTCCAGCGGCCCAGGCCGGTGTTGTGGTCATCGCGCAGGCTCGGTGCATACCAGCCATCGAGCAATGCACCAGCGAGATACGGCTTGCCGGTCTCATCCAGTGCCTTCTCGTTGAACGCCAGGCCGCGCGGCGTGTGGCAACTGCCGCAGTGTCCGGCGCCCTGAACCAGGTAAGCACCGCGGTTCCACTGTTCATCCTGCGACGGTTTGGCCGCATACGGTTCGGCGTCGACAAACACGCCGTTCCACAGTGCGATCGGCCAGCGCAGGTTCAGCGGAAAGGGAATCGCACTCGGGATGTTCGCCTGTCTGACCGGCGCCACGCCTTTCATGAAGAACGCATACAGCGCACGCACATCATCGTCACTGAGTTTGGCGTAGGACGGGTAGGGCATCGCCGGATACAACCGGCGACTGTCGGGCGCCACGCCGTGGCGCACCGCCCGGTCGAAGTCCGCGAGGCTGTAGTGGCCGATGCCGGTTTCCGTGTCCGGGGTAATATTGGTCGCATGGATTGAGCCCAGCGGTGTGGCCATTTCCAGGCCACCAGCGAACGGCGCACCGCCCGGCACGCTGTGACAGGCCACGCAATCGCTGAGCCGGGCGACGTATTCGCCACGGGCGACCAGCGCCGGGTCGATGTCGGCCACGGCGATCTGATGGGTTTCAAGGCGCGAGACAGGCTCGCGAGTGACATACCAGGCCAGCAGGCCTGCCGCGACCAGGCATGGCACGGCCAGCCAGCCAGCGGTTCTTGCGAATCGGCTGTTATTCATGGACGCTCCGGCGCTGATCAAGTGAAGGTGTGTCGGCTCATGGGCAGGCTGCGCACCCGCTGACCGGTTAGCGCTGCCACCGCGTTAGCGACGGCGGGCGCGACCGCAGGCAGCGGCGGTTCACCGATACCGCCCATTTTTTCCCCACTCTCGACCACCCGCACATGGACCCGAGCCATCCGCGCAGGCGGCAGGATCGGATACAAGTCGTAGTTGCGCGCCCGGGGTTTGCCATCAATCCACACAGCTTCTTCCACCAGGGTTTGCGACAGCCCCAACGCCACGGCGCCATTGACCTGCGCTTCGACGATCGCCGGGTTGACGATGCTGCCCGGATCAATCGCTTGCCAGATGTCGTGCACCTTGACCTGACCGTTCTCGATGGACACCTCGGCGATCACCGCCGTCTCCGTACCGAACGGCGAAGCCATGGCCACGCCGCGCGCACGTTTGCTGCCGTCTTCGGCGGTAAACGGGCCGCGCTTCCAGCCGCCGGACAGTTCACCCACCGCTTGCAGCAAGGTGGTCAGGCGTTTGTTGTCACGCAGCAGATGCAGGCGCAGGTCGAACGGGTCCTTGCCGCCCTTGTCAGCCAGTTCATCAAGGAACGATTCATAGAAGAAGTCGTTGAGCGAATTGCCCACCGAACGCCAGTAACCGAGCATCGCCGGGCCTTTGACGTAGATCTGTGCGATGCGTTTGTTGGGGATCGCATAGGTTTTACCCGACAACCCTTCAAGCGCTGTGGGGTCGAGTTTTTCACCCTGCTTGCCGGCAAGGGCTTCGGTCGGGCCTTCGGTGGCACTGATCGCTTCGATTGCCAGCGGCCAGCCGTCGTTATCCAGCGCGGCGCGGAAGTTCACCGCAGCAACGGGGCGGAGCACGTCACGCAGGAACTCTTCCTCGCGGCTCCAGATCAGTTTGACCGGGCGGCCAACCGCTTTCGCCAGCGCGATCGCCTGCGGATAGGGACTGGCCGAATCGTAGAGGAAATGCCGGCCGAAGAAACCGCCCAACAACGGCGAATGCAAGGTGATGCGCGACGGATCGAGGCCTGTGCGTTTGGCGATGTCGGCGCGGAACATGTCCGGCGCCTGATTCGGCAACCAGACTTCCAGCGAACCGTCCGGGTTGAATCGGGCCAGTGCCGAAGGCGGTTCCAGTTGACCGTGGTTCAGGTATTGGTTGTGGTAAGTGGCGTCGATGCGGGTCTTGGTGTCCTTGAGAATCGACGCCACGTTGCCTTCGTTTTCATCATCTTTGGCCGGGCCTTTATCTTCCGCGAGGCGTTTGAACCAGGCATCGCTGGAAAAGTCCGCAGGCATCGGCCGCACTTGGCTGTCGGCCGTTGGCTCTTGCCAGTCGACCTGGATCGCCTCGACCGCACGTTTGGCGTGCCACCAGCGCTCGGCGACCACCGCCACGGCACCCGGCAGACGATGCACGGAATGCACGCCTTTCATTGCCTTGACCTGCTCTTCGTTGCGCAGGTTGCCGACCGTCATCCCCAAACGCGGGGCATGTTGCACGGCAGCGTGGAGCATGTCGTCGACCTTCAGGTCGATGCTGTACAGCGCTTTGCCCGTGGACTTGTCGTAGGCATCAAGACGCTTCACCGGTTTGCCGATCCAGCGGAACTGGCTCGGATCACGCAGTTGCACGGAGGCCGGATCGGGAACCGGCAGATCCATCGCCCGCTCGGCCAATTCACCGTAAGCCAACGAGCGCCCGGACTTGGCATGCACGACTTTGCCAGGCTCGGTGCTCAACTCGCTGACTGGCACGCCAAGTTGTTGCGCGCCCGCTTGCAGCAGCATGGCGCGGGCGAGGGCGCCGAGGCGGCGCATGACCGGGTAACTCATGCGCACCGACATACTGCCGCCGGTGATACGCATGCCGTTTTCCAACACCACATAGGCTTCGCCGGGCGGTGCCGCTTCGACCAGAAAGGTCGCCGGGTCGGCATCGAGTTCTTCACCGACAATCTGCGCCATTGCGGTGAACGTGCCTTGTCCGCCTTCCATGAACGGGCAGAGCAGACGCACGCGATTGTCTGGACGGATTTCGAGAAACGCCGGCACCTGCGTGCCGCGCTCGGCCGTCGCCGCTGCAACGGCAGCTTGCACGCGTGTTGCACCCAGCGGCAGACCGAAGCCGAGGACCAGTGCGCCGACGGCGGTACCGGTCAGAAAACGTCTGCGCGAAACATTGATCGGCTCGTGCAAATCCAGTACCGAGGCTTGCAGTGAAGGTTCGATTCGAACGGTCATCACGCGTCCCCCTTGCCGGCCAGCTCATGCATGGCGGCATGAATGGCGTTGTAAGTGCCGCAGCGGCACAGGTTGACCATAGCCGCCTCGATCTGCGCATCACTCGGCTTGGGGGTTTGTTTGAGCAGCGCGGTGGCGGCCATTACCTGCCCGGACTGGCAGTAGCCGCACTGGGCGACCTGCAGATCGACCCAGGTCGAGACCACCCGTTTGCCCACGTCATCGCTTTCGATGGCCTCAATGGTGGTGACCTCGCGGCCAACCACACCGGCCACCGGCGTGACGCAGGAGCGCACCACATTGCCGTCCACCAGCACCGAACATGCGCCGCATTGCGCCAGCCCGCAGCCGTACTTGGTGCCGGTCATGCCCAGGTCATCGCGGATCACCCACAGCAAGGGCGTATCGGCGTCGGCATCGACCTGATAGGTCTTCTGGTTGATTCGTAGTTCCATGATTCACCCGCTGATCATCGGTTGACGTGCATTGTTATGAGCGGTGACACGCGGCGAGGCGCATCACCGGTTTTCGTTCAATTCGCTACTGTGCCGAGGGCTTCTGCTTCAAATGGCTGCCCGCGCAGGAGGGCGATGTCACGACTCGGCGCGGTGCCGAACAGGCGGCCATATTCGCGGCTGAACTGCGAAGGGCTTTCATAGCCGACCGCAAACGCCGCGCGCGATACGTCGAGGCGTTCGACCAGCATCAGCCGCCGCGCTTCGTTGAGCCGCAGCCACTTCTGGTACTGCAGCGGGCTCATGCCAGTGAGCTGGCGGAAATGGTGGTGAAAGGTCGGCGCGCTCATTTGTACCCGCGCCGCCAGATCGTCAATACGCAGGGCATCTGCGTAGTTGAGCTTGAGCCAGTCAATGGCTTTGGCGATGCGATACCCCTGACCATCGACGGCAGTGATCTGCCGCAGCCGCGCGCCTTGGTCGGTGTGCAGCAGCCGATAGTGGATTTCGCGCAGAATCAGCGGCGCCAGCACCGGGATCGCCTCGGGTTCATCCAGTAATGCCAGCAGACGATCAAGCGCACCCTCCAAGGCAGACGATAAGCTGCCAATCGCGGCGCCTGTGCCTGTCGCTGGCTGCCGCTTGGCCGGCAAGCCGCTCTTGGTGATGACCTCGGCGAGCATGCTCACATCCAGTTTCAGCACCAGGCCGACACAGGGCTGCTCGGGACTGGCAAGCATCACTTCGGAGTTGGCGGGCAGGTCCAGTGAGGTCACCAGAAACCGCGAAGGGTCATAGCTGTAGCCTTCACCGCCGACCCACAAGCGCTTTTCACCGCGACCGACGAGAATCAGGCTCGGTTCGATCATGCACACAATGGGCGGCGCCGGTTGGTCGCGACGAAACAACGACAGTCCGGGTATGGCTGTGGCGAAGTCGCCCGGTGCGCTCACGCGCGGGTCGATGTGCAATGCCAAAGGAGAGTCCTGGGGCAGAGGGGTAGGGATCATGTCGGGTCACTCCTGTTGACCGAACTCTAATCCGCGCGCGAGACGTTTCCTACCCATCACCCTGCATCGCCAGAGGATCAGGCAAGCATTCAAGAGGAATGCACTAGGGAAGGGCCAGATTGACCGGGAGAATGTGTCTATCTGTTACAGGGGCAGTGCCCGAATGGGCTTCAAGCTGCTTGCCCCTGCGCATCACATCCACAGGTTTTTCGCACCACAGGTAGTTCCCATGACATTTCCTTCCACAGATCCTTCTAAAAGAACAGGCGGCTGGAGCGCCGTGCTGGCCATGTCGTTGGCCGCATTCGCTTTGGTCGCTTCAGAGTTCATGCCGGTCAGCCTGCTGACGCCGATTGCGGCCGACCTGCACATCACCGAAGGCCAGGCCGGGCAGGGGATTTCCGTGTCCGGTGCCTTCGCCTTGATCACCAGCCTGTTGATTGCCTCGGTCGCTGCTCGCGTCGAACGCAAGAAATTGTTGCTGGGCCTGACCTTGCTGATGATCGTCTCCGGTACGGTCGTCGCGGTCGCGCCGGGCTACCCGTCATTCATGTTTGGACGTGCACTGATCGGGATAGCGATTGGTGGTTTCTGGTCACTGTCGGCAGCGACCGCAATGCGCCTGGTGAAGCCTGAACAGGTTTCGCGAGCGTTGGCCATCGTCAATGGCGGTAACGCATTGGCCACGGTCATCGCCGCTCCGGCAGGGAGCTTTCTTGGTTCGCTGATCGGCTGGCGCGGCGCATTCTTCTGCGTGGTTCCGGTCGCGGTGCTGGCCGCCGTGTGGCTGCTGATCAGCCTGCCGTCCTTCAAGGTCGAGCGTCAGGCCGGAAGCGGCAACGTTCTGCGCCTGATGAAGCAGCCGCCAGTGGCCTTGGGCATGGTCGCCGTCAGCGTGTTTTTCATGGGCCAGTTCATGCTGTTCACCTACCTGCGGCCCTTTCTTGAAGGCGTGACCGGCGTCAGTGTTTCAACCTTGTCGTTGATGCTGCTGGGGCTGGGACTGGCCGGTTTTATCGGCACCTTTCTGATTGAAAGGTTTATGGGTCGCGGCCTCTACCGCACATTGACCGTCATCCCGCTGATCATGGCGGCCATCGCGCTGGCGTTGGTCAGCTTCGGCAAATCACCGGTGCTGACCGCCGTATTGCTCGGCCTCTGGGGACTGGTTGCTACCGCCGCGCCGGTCGGCTGGTGGACCTGGCTGGCGCAAACGCTGCCGGATGATGCGGAGGCCGGAGGTGGACTGCTGGTGGCGATTGTGCAACTGGCGATCGCAGGAGGCGCGATCATTGGTGGGCTGGCCTTCGATCTGAGCGGTTACAAAGCTACATTCGAGCTCAGCGCCGCTGTCTTGGTCGTCGCCTCAGTGCTGGCCTGGTTGGCGGGGCGCAATGCCACGGAAGTTCATCTTGATGAACCGGCAGCTCATTCGGACGCTGTTCCCGGCGAAGCTAGGTCCCGATTTGTCTGATCAACCAGGAAGCCGCTCAGTGCGCCAATGACGGTTGGGTAGCGACCGAGACAGTGAAGACCACAACAAACAGCACGACGACTGCCCAGAACATCACCATGACTGTCAGCATGACGACCTTAAGACCTTGATAAAGCCTGCGCAGCCAGTGGCCTTCGGGTTTTGCTTCTGCGCGGGTTCTGAGTACGCCTTTCAGATAAAAGCCGAGCAGCGCAAGCAGTGCACCATCTATCGCCAGCGCAGGCAGGCCGGCTACGGGAAAAATGCTTTCCCACCGATAGAAAGAAGACCGGCTCAGAAAGACCACATAACAAGTCAGGCCGCCGTAAGGCAGTGCTCTCCACCATTTGCCGGCCAGCGCTCCGACCATCAGGCACATGATCACCATGAACGGGCTGAGGAGAATATGGAGCATCCACTCCAGTACGTTGGGCAAGTAGTCCGGGGAATGGATACTGCGCCAGAGGTGTTCCAACATTGATCGGGTTCCTGCCTGCTATGACGTAAGTGCTGCTGCGGTGCTTCCGTGCTGCAGCACGGTATCGGCGTATTTTCGGGTTACATAAGGGTTGTTATGTGAATCAGCGGCGGTATCCGAGTGGTGAGCAGGCAGTTTGCTTACAGTTGCAGCACTCGAACCTGTCGTCGCTCCAGAACATCATCTCTAACCAGTTGTAATCGGCTGCCCACTCACTGCGATTTTTTCGCCCAGGCACCGAAGATCATGTCTCCGATATAGATACCTTCAGATTGGGTGCGCTCATCGTCTAACCGCGCTTGCAGGGTGTCTATTTCGACCTCTTCTGCGGTGGCGACGCCGTGCGCAAGGATTCGCGGCAGGCAGGCTCGTACGATATGTCCCAGCGCGTAGGGGCAGCCGGGCGTTTGGATAAGGCATTCTCCCCGGACGGCTGCCACGGCTAAACCGGCCTGGGTGAAGATGCGATGAAGGTTGAAACCGATATGCAGATCAGCCCCTTCACGCTCGATCATGCGTTGTATCCAGCCCTGGGCGCGTTTGTGTAGCGGGAATCCGTCCAGGCTTGCAGGCACCAGAGTGGTGTCATGCTCTTGAAATACGAGAGTGCCTCCAGGCCGCAGGTGTTGCGCAAGCGCACGTACAGCCGCGACGGTATCAGCCTGATACATCAACACCCGCCGACCAACGATTGCATCAAACACGCCAAGCGACTCGGCAAGTCCGAGCAGATCGCTATCGATGAATTCGGGCTGGGCATGGCCCGTCGGGGTACTGCGTTGGCGTGCAATGGCCAGTGCATTGGCGTCGTGATCCGCACCCACCACCGCCCCGGTGCTGCCGACCAGGCGCGCAAGCAAATACGTCACTTCGCCTGAACCGCAGCCGACATCCAGTACGCGCATGCCCTCGCGGATTCCCGCATCGACGAGCAGGCGTTCGGTGAAGTCCGGTGAAGTGTTCGACATGGCAAAGCTCCTCAAGTGTGTTGCAAATGTGCGCCGCCCCGTCGGTAGGTTCTGGCGGCGCCATCCATTGCGTTGCGGGCGAAGGTGCTTTTTGCGGGTGGTTGCAGCTGCATGGCACCTTCGGGTCGTCTTCGACAGTTTCCGTTAATCAGGCCGCCGCGAGGAGCGCCTCGTCCTTTGCTACCGCACGTTTATACGCCTCTCGGCCGGTGAGTTTCTCGGCGTAGGCAAGAAAAGCGGCCCTGGGCGGCAGGGTGTTCATGGCAAGTCCCCAGCCGATGTGCGAGCCGACATACACGTCCGCCGCAGTGAAGCGCTCACCGGCAATGAAAGGGCTGGCCAGCACCGCGCGCTCGAGCTGGTCCACTGTGCGTGCATAGCTTCCATAGCCAAAGAAGAACTCTTGCTCAGGCTCAGGGTTGAAGCCCGCGCGGTGGTTGGTTACGGCCTGCTCCACGGGGCCTGCTGCAAAAAACAGCCAACGGTAATACGCCGCCCGGTCCTCCGGCGCAGGCGCCAGTCCGGCTTTGGGAAAGGCGTCAGCCAGATAGGCACAGATGGCAGCAGTTTCTGTTATGGTCTGCCCGTTGTGCACCAGCGCGGGGACTTTTCCCATCGGGTTCACGTCGCGAAAAAAAACTGCATGTGGATCATCAGCGCTGGTGTGCACGGGTACTTCCAGTGCAGCGCCGCCCCAGCGGTCAGCTCCACTGGCCGACTGGTAATCCAGAATGACCACGTCATACGTGCAGCCGATTTCTTCTAGCATCCAGCGCACCATGCGGCCGCGAGAATTGGGGTTGGTATAGAACGTTGTTGCCATCGTGAGCGCCTCTGCTCGTTTCATTAACGATCATGCTAAGTGCGAGGGTGTATTCCTTCGTGGGCGGTTTGCGCCAGAACACTTGCGAAACGCGCCATTGATTGGCGCTGCATTACGCGTTGCCGCCTACGTGCGGCTCGGAGCCTGTAAATGTCCCAACCTGAGATCCGCTCCGAGCGGTGCAAACTACCCAAAGTATTCTGGCAGGCGATAGAGCGATTGGGCCTCAGCCCGGTGGCGGTTCAACAACACGCGCAATTGCCAACCGACCTTCACCTGAACGACGCTGTTGTCACGATCCATCAGCTATTCGCTGTTTGGCGGGCCATTGAGGCGTTATCGGCAGACCCGGCTTTCGCCATAAAAATGGTCCGCGACACGCCCAGCGGAAAACACAAACTGGCGTTCCTAGCCGCGTTATATGCCGCCGATTTTCGCGAAGGGGTGGCGAGGTATTCCCGCTTCATGCGCCTATGCAGCCCAGACCAGATTTGTGTCGAGGAGCGTGACGGCGAGGTGTCTTTCACTATTCTTTGGCCGGCAGGCAGCGGCCCGCAGCCTCATCTCGCGGTGGAGGCGTGTTTTGCTTTTTTGCTGGAGCTCGGTCGGCGCGGCACGGGGACGCACTTGGTGCCTCTGACAGTAAGCCTGCGACGCCCGGAGCAAAACCTGGAAACCCATGCGCATTATTTCGGCTGTCCCATTCGCTATGGCGCAGCGCGTGACCAACTGACAATCAGCGCCAGCGACTTGAGCCTGCCGTTTCTGGAACATAACCCGGAAATGCTCCACGTCCTGACCCCTGGCATGACTGCCGCCTTGCAAGAGATCGGCGCGCCAGCTGGATTCCGTGAGCAGGTAATCGGATTGCTGAAACGAGCCTTGGCCGCCGGACGACCAACCCTGCAACACTTGGCTCAAGAGCTGCTGCAAAGTGAACGGACGCTGCAACGACGGTTGGCAGCAGAGGGCACAACGTTCAGCGAACTGCTCAATGAGGCCCGACGCCAAGTGGGCTTTCACTTGCTTGCTGATTCAAGTCTTGAACTGAAAGAAGTGGCCTATCTACTCGGGTACGAGGACGCCAATTCTTACTTTCGGGCCTTCCGGCAGTGGGAAAAGATTTCGCCTGGTGAATGGCGGCGTGTTAACGCATAAGGAAGCAGGTCGGTCAGTATCTCTATACTGGCCTTCGAGGATGGTAAATAGAGTGCAAAATATGCCCGTCACAGCCAATCAAAATTCCCCAGTCACTTTTGTCATAGCTCAACAAAGCGACTTGGACAATCTTGTAGCCATTCGAATTGAGGCCATGCGCGAAAGTCTGGAGCGTGTTGGGCGATTTGATCCGGTACGTGCGCGTGAGCGGTTTCTTAGCGGTTTTGAAGCTCGCAACACACACTACATCGAGGTATCCGGGGAGAGGGTTGGTTTTGTAGTGGTCAAACATCACCACAATGAACTCTTGCTCGAGCACTTGTATGTGAAACCGAGCGCGCAAGGATCAGGTATAGGCTCTGTTGTTCTCACTCAGATTTTCAAAGTAGCGGATGCGGCTGCGCTCCCTATTAAGGTTGGAGCTCTCAAAGAAAGCGCTTCAAATCGCTTTTATATTCGCCATGGCTTCCAATTCGTCGAAAGCAGTGAATTCGACAATTATTATGTTCGTCAGAGCGTTCCGGCGGTTGGCCCGGTTTGCTACCCAAGTCATCAAGGCGTTACATGATCTGAAAAATCTTGCTGATCACAGTCCACTTGCCATCAACTTTCAACAGATGAAAAAAGTCGGTGAAGGCGATGCCGGACATATCGTTGGCGTCGATGCGAGCGCTGGCAGCAGTACCGACGAACGCACGATCCTGGAACTCAGACGTTCTGCCGTCTGTGACGACAAGTTGGAATCTCTGGCTTGAATCATGCCGATGTTGAGAGGTGGAGGGGGTGAACAATGCGAAGTTTGATGCCCGCTTGGCGCAGGGTGAAACTGCACGAGCGAAATACCCCGCGCGTGATGAGGCGAATTTTTGAGGTCGCACTGCCGTTACGAAAAATTCGGGCTGCCACCTTATTTCATGTCACGCCATCGGCTTCGGGCGTGTAGATACGCCGTCAAATCGCTGTAACCTAGTTGAGCTGCAATCTCCGTTAATGACTCTCCTTGCAATTCAAGATGCATTTCCAATTCTGCGCGAATCTGATCGAGCAATTGTCTGAAGGTTGTACCTTGCTCTTCCAGCCGTCTGCGCAAGGTTCTTGGCGTCTGGTGCAGCGACTTCGCGAGATTGTCCAGATTGGGAATTTCACGTCTCGCTAGAGATCGTCGCGCTCCTTCAGCAACCTTGGCTGACCAACCGCTGAAATTCCGATGCGCGGCGATCCGTCGATCCAGCTCCTGCGTTAATAATTCCAACATCCCGTGATGACGGGTTTGCATTGGCAGGCTTAAGCTTCGAGGATGAAAATAGAAGCAGTTGATCGAGCAATCAAACTCGACTCGATCACCAAACCATTGGGTGTATTGCTTGTAATACGAGGGACGCGAATGAGCGAACTTTGCCAAAATCGGCTGCACATTGTGTCCTGTACCTCGTCGTAATTGCGCTATGGACATCACCCCGTAGTGTTCGACGACATACCGCGCCAACTCTCCTGGCGCATCAACGTTCAATTCGACTCCGGCGCCGTTTTCGTCATTAACCAACCTGACATTGTCTGTGTCCGAGGCGAGAGGTGCGTACCGGGCCCAAAGGTGCATGGCTGACAAAATATCTGGACTGTACAGGCAAAGATAAGCCAAGACATGCCAGTCCTGGGGTGTGAATAGCGCGAACAATTTTAATCCGATCGCTGGATCGATACGTGCCGCTTCGCGCCACAGTTGATCCAGTTCGATCAGGTTGTAATCCGTACTTTTCCGGGCAACCTGGCTATCAAGGAAGCGCTCCAATACCTGGCCCAACCTGCCGCGATGAAAGCGTTGGGGTGGGCGGTTGGCCGGTTCTAGCTCAATTTTGTCCATTTCGCGCATTGGGAGGACTTGCTCGCAGGTTTCTAATGAAAGGGCATTGCCCGGAAGGGCCTAAATCGAGAGTGCCATGAATACAACAATGCTCGTCAATCAACCCATTGTGATAGTAGCCGGGATTTTCCTCTCCTTCATCTTGCTGGAACTCGCCTGTTCGTCGCTTCGTCAGTCGTCAGGTAGTAAACGTGACGTACTCATTGAAGTCGTCGGCTCCGGTATATTAGTGATAGTCACATTTCCTTTAGTCATGTGGCTAAGTGGCATGATATTGAATCAGGCCATCCCGGAAATGAAGGACGCGCTGTCCTCTATTCCATGGATCGCAGGATTTGCGTTGTTTCTACTGCTGGATGACATGACCCAATATTGGTGGCATCGTCTAACTCATCGGATTCCCGCTCTTTATGCATTGCATCGCGCACATCATTCCGCGCCCTATATGAGCATTCGCATCGTCTATCGCAACAATAGTTTCTACTATCTCTTGATGCCGGGCATCTGGCTATCTGGCGCGTTGATTTATCTGGGGCTCGCACCCGTTTATTATGTTTATTTGATTATAAAAATGACTGTGATCTTCGCCGCACACAGCAGTGTTGCATGGGATGACAAACTTTATCGCATTCGCGCCTTACGGCCGATCATCTGGGTTCTTGAGCGAACCATCTCCACTCCATCCACTCATTCTGCGCATCACGGTTTGACTGCAGAGGATGGCGTGACTCACTACAAAGGCAATTTCGGTAATCTGTTGTTTTTATGGGATGTGTTGTTCGGAACAGCCAAAATTACCCGTAGGCGTCCGCCAGCATACGGTATCGAACACTTGTCACCGATAAACTGGAAAGAGGAGTTGTTCTGGCCAATCGTTCGCTCCCATCGCACGGCACCCAAGGTAAGTGAAGCTAAGCAGAAGGTCGCACAATGAGTCGTCATATCGTTCTGCTGTCTGGATCGAATAGATCCAACAGTCAATCAATCAAAGTTGCCCATTATCTGTGTAACCGGTTAGAAGCACTTGAGCTTTGTGACTCAAGCGAACTAATAGATCTGGCGTTGAGCCCGCTACCGCTGTGGCCAGAAGAAGACATTCAGAAAGTCTGGAGTGTCCAGCAATCCACCCTCCAAAAAGCAACAGCATTGATCGTTATTTGCCCTGAGTGGAATGGCATGGCTTGCCCGGCCCTGAAGAACTTCTTTTTGTACGCAGGGCTCAGCGAACTAGGACATAAACCCGCGCTTCTAGTTGGCGTTTCGGCTGGACTTGGGGGAGCCTACCCAATTGCAGAGTTACGTGCTTCAAGCTATAAAAATAGCCGGATCCTGTATTTGCCTGAGCAACTGATCATAAGAAACGTTGAATCAATGTTTAACAGTGAGTGCCCTTCAGATGAAAATGATATGCGCATCCGCGCCCGTGCCGATTGGGCTTTGCATATGCTTTGCCAATACAATGACGCCTTGCGTACCATACGAACTGCAATAAAACATCCTCCTGAGTTCTCTACGGGGATGTGAGATTGTCGGCCCTCAACAAGTTAAAAATGCAACTGTTAAAGCTAAACATTAGTAGCTGCCGGTAAAGGTCAACTATTTCCAACTCAGCCCTGATCAAGCCACAGTGGGCCGCAACTCCTGCGCCAGTTCAATCAGTGCGCGCAATCGCGCCGGCACGAAGCGATGGCCCGAGTAGTAGAGCCTCAACCCGCCAAACGACGGGCACCACGGCATCAACACCGGCACCAGGGCGCCGCTCGCCAGTTCTTCCCGGATGAACCACTCGGAAATGAACCCAATGCCGAGACCCGACACCACGGCCTGTTTGATGGCCAGCAACTCGTTGGACGCGAAGCACACCGGCAGATCCATCTGCAGTTTTTGGCCGTCGCACTCCAATTCCCACTGGTAGAGGCCTCCATGGGCCATGCGCATGCCGATGCTCCGGTGGGCAAGTAGATCTCGCGGATGCTCGGGCACGCCATGGCGTTCGAGGTACTCGGGCGTCGCTACCACGAGCATCCGGATGTCACCTGACAGCGCCACGGCAATCATGTCTTGCGGCACCGACTCTGCCAGGCGAATCCCGGCGTCGAAGCCACCGGCGATGATGTCGACCATGCTTGATTCGCTGACGATGTCGATGCGCACTTCGGGATAGCGTTGAGCGTACTGCTTCAATAGCGGATCCAACAGCAGGCAGGCCGCGCCATGCGGGGCATTGATGCGCAGTGTGCCGCTGGGTTCATCAGGGCCGACGCTGGCTTCTTCGCCGGCACTTTTGATCTGTGCCAACGCAGGTGCGATGCGTGCCACATAGCGTTGCCCGATGTCGGTGAGGGCAACACTGCGCGTGGAGCGATTGAACAGGCGTACTTTGAGGCGTGCTTCCAGGCCGGCCAGCGCGCTGCTCACGGCGGTCGTGGACATGCCCAGCTCCTGTGCTGCGCCGCGAAAACTGCTGCGGCGCGCCACGGCCAGTACCACTTCCAGCTCGGTCATTGCTGTTCTGTGCATGGATTGTCCTGAATACAAGGATGCTTCATCAGCCAAAGGATGGCTTATCGGAATAATGAACCCTTCTTAGACTTCATCACAGAGGCTCGATTCAGGTGAGCCGTTTTTGAGCGAGGAGTTCCCATGCAACGCATTGAACATATCTACATAAACGGAGAGTTCGTCCTTCCACACGGTCAGGAATGGTTCGACCTGCATAACCCGAGCACCGAGGAAGTCATCGGTCAGGTTCGGTTGGGCGATGCACTGGACGCACAACGTGCGATCGCAGCCGCCAAGGTTGCGTTCCCGGCGTGGGCTCGTACTAGTCGGGAGGAGCGCATTGCGGCACTGCACCGCATGCACCGGGCCATGGTGGCAAAGGAGGAGGAACTGCTGGAAGCCATCCTCGTGGAATACGGCGCGCCTGCGGTGCGCGGGCGCTGGATGGCGACTTATCCGGCCGATGTGATTGCGCAAGCAATCGAAGCACTGGAGGCGTTCGATTTCGAGGAACAGGTCGGCATGGCCAGGGTCATTCTGACGCCCGTGGGCGTGACCGGTCTGATCACGCCCTGGAACAGCAATGCGGGCTTCATCTGCAACAAGCTGGCCACCGCGCTGGCAGCAGGCTGCACCGCCGTCATCAAGCCTAGCGAGATGAGCGCGTTGCAGACGCAGGTCGTGGTCAGGGCGTTGCACGAAGCCGGGCTACCACCGGGGGTATTCAACATCGTCAACGGGCGAGGCGATGTGGTTGGCGAGGAGATCGCCCGTCATCCCGACGTTGCCAAGATCTCGTTCACGGGTTCGTCCGCTATCGGCCAACATCTGGTCAAAACCGGCGCTGACACGATGAAGCGCGTGACGCTTGAACTCGGCGGCAAGTCGCCCACCGTGGTGCTTGACGATGCGGATTTCCAGACAGTCATGCCGCTGGTGCTGCAAACCGGATTTCTCAACAGCGGCCAGGCTTGCATCGCGGGCACTCGTATCCTCGTGCCGCGCCGCCGGCTGGCAGAGTTCGAGCGCATTGCGAAGGAGGGCGCCTCACAGGTCCGATCGGGCGATCCGCGTAACACCGACACGGACATCGGTCCGATGGTGAGCCAGAAACAATGGGAACGGGTGCAGCGCTACATCCGTACCGGCCAGGAAGAAGGCGCGAGGTTGCTGGCGGGTGGCGAAGGTCGCCCGGAAGGCTTGCATGCCGGATGGTTTGTGAAGCCCACGATCTTCACTGATGCCAACAACCGGATGCGCATCGCGCGCGAGGAAATCTTCGGCCCCGTGCTGACGATCATTCCCTACGAGGATGATGCCGATGCGATCAGCATTGCCAACGATACGGACTATGGACTGAGCGCCCTGGTGCTGGGAAAAAGCGCTGAGCGTTGTATGAACGTCGCCCGTCAGATCGATGCGGGACGCGTGCTCATCAACACCCTGGCCCACGAACCACGTGCCCCTTTCGGTGGATTCAAGCATTCAGGCCTTGGGCGCGAAATGGGCAGGTGGGGGATGAGCGCGTATCTGGAGCCGAAGACGTTGATCAGCAATGACCCGGTGAAATGACTGGGTCAGGTTCCTGGCTGGGGGCACTGCATCCTTCGTCCGGGCTATCGGGCACATACTCGGGAGACATTTCATGGAGTCATGATCGCAGCCAGTTTCGGATGGTTTTTCGTGTAATACAGCTCTGACTCAGCGTCATCTTCCAGAAAGTGCCATATCTTTTTTGATCGCATGGAATACATGACGATAATCAGAAATACCCCGAGATACAGCCATATCAAACTGGTTGCGCCGGATTGGGACATGATGGCGCCCGTCATCATGAATGAAACCGTGCTTCCTAGCTGACTGATCACTAATGTGGATGCCATGAGTCGTACGCGAACACCGGACGGGATCGACATGACCCTCTTGTCCATTCCGACCATCGTAATGCAAGCACTAGCGGCCCCAGCGAAAGACAGGCAAGTACTCAACTGCCAGATTTCGTCGGCTTGTGTCGCTGTGCAGAGTGCAAAAGTCAATAATGCCCAACACCCAAGATACTTGTTGCGCTGATATTTCTTTTGGGTAATCAGCGGGCTTAAGAGAAACAAGCCTGCAACGGCTCCGCCCGCGAATATCGCATTGAGCAGGCCAACGCTACCTTCAGCAAGACCGTGCGCGTGTATGAGCGCTGGAACCAGCATCGGTACGGTGGCGGTTACGGCCAAACCCAGTAGCAACCCTGAAAAAGTCAAAAATTGTTCTGGCGGTAGAACGCATTTGAGTTTAAGCCCCAAAAGCATGTCATCAATGAGATCGGTTGATGATTTTCTGCGTTGCAGGGCAGGGGCAGCGCTAACCGGTAGCATCATGGCGAACGCCACGATGACCAGTCCCACGATTGAAGCAAATAGCAGCGAGATTTCCAGTGAAGAAACCGTAATCACAATACCCGCCAACAAAGGCCCCGCAACCCGGCCGACAGTAACAACGATGCGCCGGACGCGAAATGCAGCGTCCGCACGGTGTGTATCAACGGTTTCCGCAGGATAGATACCCAACAGAGGCTGGATCATTCCAAATGCTGATGCAGCGATCACGTCGATCAGTATCAGCGCATCAAGGGAATACCAGTTTGCGGCAAAAAAGTAGCGCAATACGCTGGCCATCAATATCGCAAAACAGCCCACCTTGAGCGCCGTACTGCGGCGCATCGACTCAACACGCGGCGCCAGACACAACATTGAAATGATCGCCGCGAGCGCGAGCGCTATTTCGTAGGCCGCCAGCTCCAGCAGGCTTCCCTGCTGCACGATGATCAGCGGTAGCGTGGTATTCCAGCAACCGAGGTAGATCCAAAGTAACAAGTCCAGGCAAAGATACTTTCGAAATGTACTCAATGGGTGACTTCCTTGCTCCGCACCTTGTGTTTGGGATGTCATTCGCACGCGCCAGATTATCCGCAATGCCGCTGCGCAAATATCAGCTTATACCTGCGCTGACATCCGGTGATGTTCCACCAGGAAGTCGACGAACAATCGCACCCGCGCCGGCATCGCCGCACCGCCGACGAACACCGCATGAATCGGTTCCTGGTCCCCCGGGTTCCAGGCTTCCAGCAGCGCAATCAGGTCGCCGCGCTGCAGATCTTCGCTCACGCTGAACTCTCCGATACGGGCAATGCCGGCACCCACTCGCGCGAGTTGTGCCAGCGCTTCACCACTGCTGCATTCGATGTTGCCGCTGACCTTCAGGGAAAACGCTTTGCCATCGCGGGTAAATGGCCAGTTGGATTCGGCTCGCCGGAAGTTGAAGCGCAGGCAGTTGTGCTGGAGCAGGTCTTCCGGTTCCTGCGGGATGCCGTGGCGCTGCAGATACTCCGGCGATGCCACCACGACTTGGCCGGTGGTGCCGATCCTGCGTGCGCTCAGCGGGCTGTCGGGCAGATGGCCGAAGCGCACCGCGACGTCGGCTTGCCCGCCAAGAATGTCGACCACTTCGTCGCCGAGGCTGAGGTCGATGACGATGTTCGGGTAGCGGGCGCTGAAGGCTGCGACCAAGGGAACGATGGCCAGGCGTCCATGGCCAAGGGCGGCACTGACCCGCAATCGCCCCTTGGGCACGCCTTGATCGGCGATGGCTTCTTCGACCTCGTCCATGTCGGCGAGGATACGCCGGGCGCCGCGCAGGAACGCTTCGCCCTCGGCGGTGAAGGTGAGCGCTCGTGTGGTGCGCAATAGCAGGCGGGTGCCAAGCCGTTGCTCGGTGCGGGCGATGATCCGGCTGACTGCCGAGGGTGTCAGGCCCAGAGCACGCGCGGCGGCCGACAGACTGCCTTCCTGCGCGACGGTAGTGAACACACTCATTTCACCTGATCTGCCGTTGAAATCCACTTGTGCCTCCTACGCAAAGGTGATTGCCAAAAATGCCATCTACCGCCTGAAAGGACGGGATCGTAGCATTGGCGGCATAGATGAGGAGCTTTCCATGCGTATCAATCCACCACTTGTTGCACTCGCCATCGGTGCCTTCGGCATCGGCGTAACAGAATTCGCCCCCATGGGCATGTTGCCGGGTATCGCTGCGGACCTGGGCGTTTCCATTCCCGCTGCCGGTTTGCTGGTCAGTGCTTATGCGTTGGGCGTGTTGCTCGGCGCACCACTGATGACCCTGACCACCGGCAAGATTCCCCGGCGCTATCTGCTGATCGGGCTCATGGCGATTTTCACCCTCGGTAATCTGATGTCGGCCCTGGCCACCGATTACTACAGTCTCATGGTTGCCAGGGTGGTCACCTCACTGAACCACGGTGCCTTCTTTGGCGTTGGCTCCGTCGTCGCCGCTACCCTGGTCGCCCCGGAGAAACGTGCCGGGGCGGTTGCAGCAATGTTCATGGGCCTGACGCTGGCGACCATCGGCGGTGTGCCGCTGGCTGCCTGGTTTGGCGAAATGTTTGGTTGGCGCACCGCTTTCTGGGGGATTACCGGCCTGGGCGTGGTGACCATGGCCGCGTTGTGGTTCGCCTTGCCTAACGTGCGGGCGCCGCAAAGTGCCGGTGTCATGGCGGAAATCCGCGTCTTGGGGCGCGGCCCGGTGCTGGCCGCGCTGGCCCTGACTGTTGTCGGCTCAAGTGCCATGTTCACCGTTTTCACCTACATCGCGCCGATCCTCAGCAGCGAGACCCATGCGTCCACCGCCTTCATCACCGCCATGCTCATGCTTTACGGTGTCGGGTTGACGCTGGGCAACATGTGGGGCGGCAAGGCCGCTGACCGCTCGATCGATCGCACCCTGATCGTCTCGCTGAGCGTACTGATTGTGGTGTTGTTGGCGTTCACCGTACTGATGCGCTGGCCGCTGCCGGCCGCGGTGGCCATTCTAATCTGGGGTATCGCCAGCTTCGCCTTGGTGCCGCCGCTACAGATGCGCGTCATGGAAGCGGCCAAGGACGCGCCCAATCTGGCTTCGGCGGTGAACATCGGCGCGTTCAACTTCGGCAATGCGATTGGCGCGGCTCTGGGCGGGGCGGTGATCAGCAGCGGGCTGGGTTATCCGGCGATCTCCCTGGCCGGCGCGGCAATGGCGGGCCTGGGACTGCTGATGGTGTTGGGGTTTGCGTGGCGCTCCAGAACGATTGAAGCCGCCGTGGTGTGACGATTCGTTACTCTCGATAAGTGGCCGCAAGCGGCAGGTTCCTGCCGTGGCTGACCGGCAGATACGAGCGACAGCGCCTGCCACCCAATCGCAACCGCATCCTGCACATTTTGCTTGAGCGATTTGATTGGGTGGCAGGCGAGGGCGAAGCGGTGTCAGTGATCGTCAGCCTGACGCCGTAGCAAGTCATCGACGGCGCGGATGGCCAGGGCATATCCGTCGGCACCCATGCCGCAAATCACCGCATTGGCCACACCAGACATGATCGAATGGCGGTGTAGCTCGTCCCGTGCATGGATGTTCGACAGGTGCAGTTCAATCAACGGTGCGGCGAGCAGTTTCAGCGCATCCAGCACCGGAATCGAGTGGAACGACAGGCCGGCCGGGTTGATGATGACGGCCGCGCCTTGCTCGAACGCCTCTTGAATCCAGTCGACCATTACCCCTTCGTGGTTGGTTTGGCGAAAATCGCAGATCAGCTCAAGTTCCGCGGCCAGTGTTTCACTGCGTTGGCGGATCTGCTCAAGGGTGGTGTGGCCGTAAATGTGCGGCTCACGGCGACCCAGCAGGTTGAGGTTTGGGCCGTTGAGGATGAAGACGGTGCGGTTCATGGTGGTCCTGCTGCGTTATTTGGAAAGAAGGGCGGAAGCGTGGGTGTCGAGGGTGTCGTTTTTGGAGACTGTGTTCAGGTCGATGCCGCGGGTTTCCGGGCCGATGACAATCATGGCCAGGGAGATCAGGTTGATCACCGCGCACAAGGTCACCAGCGGCCACGGCGAGTTGTTCGACTGGCTCATCAGCCACACCGCGATCATCGGCATCGGCCCGCCAATCACCAGGTTGGCGCCGGTGTAGGCCAGTGCCGAACCCGAATAGCGGACCTGGGTCGGGAACGCCTCGGCAAACGCCACAGGTTGAATCCCGCTCTGGAACTGGGTGAAGCCCAGGAACAGCCCCATGATTGCCATGATGGCCGCAACGTTCAGTGTGTTGAGGATCGGGAAGTACACGAACAGAATCAGCAAGGTCATGCATGAACCCAGCGCCAAGGCCTTTTTCCGGCCCCAGCGATCGGACAGATAACCGCCGGCCAGCGCACCGAAAATCGCGCAGACGTTAGCCACCATCAGCGACATGAAGCCTGTCGACTGACTGAAGCCCAAGTGCTTGGTCAGATAGCTGAGGGAGAAAATCACGATCAGATAGAACAGCGCAGCGGGCGAGCAGAAAAACAGCATCAGGCGCAGGATGGTTTTGTAGTGGCTGCCGACCGCGGATTTGAGCGGGCTTTTTTCCTGTTTGACCGGGGTCTTTTTCAAAGCCACGAAAGCCGGGGTCTCATCGACTTTCAAGCGAATGAAAATAGCCACCACGACCAGTACGAAGCTCATCAGGAAAGGAATTCGCCAGCCAAAGCTTTCAAATTGCTCGCCTGAAAGTGTCGCGGCCAGGCCCATCAACACGCCGTTGGCCAATATCTGGCTGAGCGGTGAACACAAGCCGAGCATGCCGGAATAGCGCCCGCGGCGATCAGGGGAGGCGTGTTCCAGCGCCATCAGTTGCGCACCGGTGGACTCGCCGCCCAGCGCGAAGCCCTGGATGATCCGCAGCAGCACCAGCAGGATCGGTGCCCAGATACCCACTTGAGCGTAGGTGGGCAACAACCCCATCAGCACCGAAGCCAGACCCATCATGGTCACGGTGGCCAGCATCAGATTGCGACGGCCGAGTTTGTCACCCAGGTAGCCACAGGTTATGGCGCCCAACGGCCGCGCGGCCAGACCGACACCGAAGGTTGCCAGGGAAGCGAGCAGGCCGGCGGTCGGCTCCATGGCCGGGAAAAACAGCTTGGGCAAAATGGTCGCGGACATCGCGCCGTATAGCGTGAAGTCGAACCACTCCAGGGCCGTGCCGATGGTCGCAGCGGTCACCGCTTTGCGCGGCATGCGCGAATCATGAGTCTCGTGACTGATTGTGCTCATAAGGGTGCTCGTCATTATTTTTATAGTGTCGGGATGCCCGGACGGTTCTGCGCAATAACGACGCAATGGGCAGGGATCGTCGAGGTGGCTAGACGTTAGCGCATCCCGCTTGCAGAATAATTATCGAAATCACGATAAATAGATAAGCCGACCTTATGAGTAGCGATTATGGAACTGCGTCACCTGAAAGCCTTTGTCGTTGCCGCTGACCTGCAGCACTTCAGCCGCGCGGCTGAGCAGTTGGGCGTTGCGCAACCGGCACTGAGCCAGTTGATGCGAACCCTGGAGTCCGAGTTGGGGTTGGCGTTGTTCCGGCGGCAAAACCGTGGCGTCGCGTTGACCGCGGCTGGCGAGGCATTTCTGCCCCATGCGCGGCAGTCCATCGAATCCAGTGAACTGGCGATTGCCGCTGCTCGGCGGGCGCGCCGTGGTGAAGTGGGCGAGATCAACATCGGCTATCACTCAGCGCTGTTCGAGGCCAATCTGCCGCAGTTGCTGCGGCATTACTTCAGCACCTTCCCGGAGGTCAAAGTGTCGCTGGTGGACGCCGGTATCCGCGCGCAGTTCGACATGTTGCTCGAGCACAAACTGGACCTGGCCTTTGCGCGGGTCTTCAAGGACCACCTGCCGGAGCGCCTGCGTACCCATCATTTCAGCCAGTCGAGGCTGGTCTTGCTGATGCCGGACAACCATGAAATGGCGGACAGTTTTACCGGCGAACTGGCGACGCTGCGTCATGAGAAATTCGTGTTTCTACAGGACAGCGCCGGCATCGGCCTGACCTCACACACCCTTCAGGCGTGCCGGCAAAATCAGCTGCACCCCGAGAACATCATGCACGTGCCGTCGTTGATGAGCATTCCGGGGCTGGTGGCGGCCGGCATCGGCCTGAGCATCGTCCCGGAAACCATGACGCGCTTGACCATGCCGGGCATACGCATCGTGCCGCTGGCTCAAGCGGAAATGGTCAGTGAGCTTTCGCTGATTTCGCGGATCGATGAAAGGTCCAGCGCGGTGCTGCACTTCATTGAAGAGGCACAGGGTTGGGGATGAAATGCGCTGTTCATAGCGCATCACACATTGTCAGTCGCCGACAGGCTGAGTAAGCTGCGCCCATGAATCAGCCATCCGTATCGACCTCCTCGCCGAGCACTCGCGGCCCCGCCGAACACGACATTCGTGACCAGATTGTCGCCGCGGCCAACGAGCACTTCAGCCAATACGGCTATGGTAAAACCACGGTTTCCGACCTGGCCAAGGCCATCGGTTTTTCCAAGGCCTACATCTATAAATTCTTTGATTCCAAGCAGGCGATTGGCGAGGCCATTTGCGCCAACTGCCTGGGGCAAATCGTTGCCGCGGTCGAACAGGCGATAAACGCAGAGTCGGTTTCAGCTACCGAGCGTTTGCGCAGGTTGGTCAAAACCGTGATCGCCACGGGCGTTGACCTGTTCTTCAACGATCGCAAGCTCTACGACATCGCAGCGTTTTCCGCATCGGAGCGCTGGAACAGTGCCCAAGTGTACGAAGCACAGATCAAGAGCTTTATCCTCGACATCGTGCGTCAAGGGCGAGAAGCGGGGGAGTTCGAGCGCAAGACTCCGCTCGACGAGACGGTCGAGGCGATCAATCTGGCGTTGCGACCTTTCGTCAACCCGTTGCTGTTGCAGCACAATCTGGATTTGATCGAGCAAGCGCCCACGCTGACCACCAATCTCATCCTGCGCAGCCTCATGCCTTGACCCATCGCTGAGCAAGGTTTTCAGGCGATTCGAGTCAAACGACATCCCCTCATTACGTTTCCTGCCCACCGGCACATCAGTGCCGGGAGGGCATTGAATTTAGTCTTATGTGACCATTGACTGAATCGGTCACATGGATACTATGGCTTCGCTGTAGTGCTCGATGTTCTATTCCAGTGATCTCCATAGAGTCCAATAATGAAAAAAACAATGCTCAAGAGCCCCGTGGGCCTGGCCTTCGTGCTTGCGTCTTCCAATGTGTTTGCCGGTGGCTTTGCACTCAACGAACAAAGCATCAGCGGGATGGGCTCGGGTTTTGCCGGGCGCTCCTCTTCAGCTGAAGACGCCAGCACGATCTACGGCAACCCGGCGGGCATGGCGCGGCTTAAACGGGAGCAGGTCAGCGTGGGCGCCGCGACGCTGTTCGCCAAGTCCGATATCAGCCAGACGCGCAGTACGTTCGGCGGCAAGGAAGACGGCGACATGGTGCCGACCACCACCGTACCGATGGGGTATTACGTCAAACCCATTGATGATCACTGGGCATTCGGCGTCGGATTTTATGTGCCGTTCGGGCTGATCACCGACTATGGCAGTGGATTTGCCGGACGCTATTACGCCAACAAGAGCGAAGTCACCACGCTGACGTTCCAGCCGACCATCAGCTATGCCTTTAACGAAAAAGTCTCGATCGGCTTCGGCCCGACCATCAACCGTATTGGTGGAGAGATTTCGGGCATGGTGCCCAATCCTCTCAGCCCGGGGCGTAATGACGGCAAGCTGAAAAGCACCGGCGATGACACCGCGCTAGGTTTCAACGCCGGTGTGCTGGTGCAGGCGACAGACCAGACCCGCCTGGGGCTGACCTATCACTCCAAAGTCAGTTACCACCTCGATGCGAAAACCAAAGTCACCGATGGCATCTTCAGCGTGCTGGGCGTCAGCGGCCGCAGCTATGACGCGTCGCTGGACGTGGACACGCCGGAGTCGGTGGACTTTTCGGTCACCCATCAATTCAATAACGACTGGACGCTTTATGTCGGCAGTACCTGGACACGCTGGAGCCGTTTCAAGGAGCTGACGATCGAGAACAGTGGCTTGCCGCCATTGCTGAGCGGCCAGTTGGGGACGATCAGCGAAGAGCAGAACTGGCATGACACTTGGGCTCACGCGATCGGCGCGGCCTATCAACTGAATAACCAATGGGTACTTCGTGCCGGTTTCTCGGTTGATCAGTCACCGGCCAACAACACCAATCGGGGGCCGCGCATTCCGACGGGCGACCGCAAGGTACTCAGCTTCGGTGCCGGCTGGACGCCCGTGGAAAATGTCACGATCGACCTGGCTTATTCCTACCTGTGGGAGGAGAGCGTCGAGATCAGCGACAGCTCGGCCTCGAGAGGTGCCTACAGTGCCCGATACAAGAACAGTGCGAGTGGACTCGGGACTTCGGTGAGCTACCGTTTTTAGTCGGGCATGTGAGTCGATTCGTAGGCCGATATTGCTGATGGACAGGATGCCGCTTCTCAAATAGTGACTATTGACGATATTGGTCACAAGACTGAGAATATGATGATCATCCTATTCCTCAGTAAGGGAATCTATGCGCCGGCTCCGACCTTTCCCCATTGCCGCATGCTTGTTACCTCTTGCCCTGACTGCCTGTGGCGAATCTTCCAGCGTTGCAGATCCTCGAACACAGGCGCCGCTGGTCAGATCCGCTGCGGTGCAAGCGTCACCCGATGTCGCTCGTTCTTTCACCGGAGTGGTCGCGGCGCGCGTTCAGGGCGACCTGGGTTTTCGCGTATCGGGCAAAGTGCTCGAACGTCTGGTTGATACGGGGCAGGCCGTCAAGCGCGGGCAGCCGCTGATGCGTCTCGACCCGATCGACCTAGGACTGCAAGCGCGGGCGCAGCAGGCGGCGGTCATCGCTGCTCGCGCCAGCGCCAAACAGACAGCCGACGACGAGGCTCGCTATCGCAAACTGGTCGGCGTTGGCGCCATTTCGGCATCAGCCTACGATCAGTTCAGAGCCGCCGCGGAGACGGCAAAGGCGCAGCTCAACGCCGCGCAAGCGCAAGCCGACGTGGCCCGCAATGCCTCGGGTTATGCGCTGCTGGTCGCAGATGCGGACGGCGTGGTGGTGGAAACACTCGCCGAGCCAGGACAAGTGGTCAGCCCGGGACAACCGGTGGTGCGCCTGGCGCGCGCAGGTCAACGCGAAGCCATCGTGCATCTGCCGGAAACGTTGCGCCCGGCCGCCGGATCCACCGCGCAAGCCAGCCTTTACGGGGTGAACTCAGCGCCTGTTACGGTAAATCTCAGGCTGCTTTCGGACTCCGCAGACCGCACAACACGCACGTTTGAAGCGCGCTATGTGCTCGAGGGGCCGCTGGCCAATGCGCCGATCGGTGCGACCGTCACCCTCAGCATTGCCGAGGGCGTCACCCGGACACAGGCGTTACAAGTGCCCATCGCGGCTGTTTACGACCCGGGCAAAGGACCCGGTGTGTGGGTAATCGCCGGGACACCGGCAACAGTGACCTGGCGAGCGGTGCAGGTGCTGGGGTTGAGCGATGATTCGGCCCGCATCGCCGGTGACATCAATGCCGGCGAGCAGGTGGTGGCGTTGGGCGCACACCTGCTGCGCGATGGCGAAGCGGTGCGATTGCCACAGCAGAGCGAAGCCAGCGTTGCCGGGAGTCGTCCATGAGCCAGGGGCGTTTCAACCTTTCGGCCATTGCCGTGCGCGAGCGGGCGATCACGGTGTTTCTGATTTTTCTGATTGCCGTTGCAGGGACGTTGTCGTTCTTTCAACTGGGACGTGCGGAAGATCCACCGTTTACGGTCAAGCAGCTGACCGTGATTACCGCGTGGCCGGGCGCGACGGCGCAAGAGATGCAGGATCAGGTCGCCGAACCCCTTGAAAAGCGCCTGCAAGAACTCAAGTGGTACGACCGCTCGGAAACCTACACCCGCCCTGGACTGGCGTTCACGATGGTGTCGTTGCTCGACAGCACGCCACCCGCGCAAGTGCAGGAAGAGTTCTACCAAGCACGCAAGAAACTCGACGATGAGGCCATCAGGCTGCCGGCCGGTGTGATCGGGCCGATGGTCAACGATGAGTTTTCCGACGTGACCTTCGCGCTGTTCGCCTTGAAAGCCAAAGGCGAGCCACAGCGCTTGCTGGTGCGTGATGCAGAAGCCATGCGCCAGCGTCTGCTACACGTGCCGGGAGTGAAGAAGGTCAACATCATCGGTGAGCAAGCCGAGCGCATCTACGTTTCGTTTTCCCATGACCGGCTGGCCACCCTCGGCCTGTCACCGCAGGACATCTTCGCCGCGCTGAACAGTCAGAACGTGCTGACGCCCGCCGGCTCCATCGAAACCAATGGGCCACAGGTGTTTCTGCGTCTGGACGGTGCTTTCGACAAGGTGCAGAAAATTCGCGACACACCGGTCTCCGTGCAGGGGCGCACGCTCAAGCTTTCTGATGTGGCAACGGTTGAACGCGGTTACGAAGACCCGGCGACTTTTGTTGTGCGCAATAACGGTGAAGACGCGCTGTTGCTGGGCGTGGTGATGCGCGAGGGCTGGAACGGTCTGGATCTGGGCAAGGCGCTGGATGCGGAAACCGCGCGGATCAATGCGGAAATGCCATTGGGCATGACCCTCGCCAAAGTCACCGACCAGGCGGTCAATATCGACTCGGCAGTCGGCGAGTTCATGGTCAAGTTTTTCGTCGCGCTGCTGGTGGTCATGCTCGTGTGCTTTCTCAGTATGGGCTGGCGGGTAGGGGTGGTGGTCGCTGCGGCTGTGCCGTTAACCCTGGCGATCGTGTTCGTGGTGATGGCCGCCACCGGCAAGAATTTCGATCGGATTACCCTCGGCTCATTGATCCTCGCGCTCGGGCTGTTGGTCGATGACGCGATCATCGCCATTGAAATGATGGTGGTGAAAATGGAGGAGGGCTACGACCGCATCAAAGCGTCCGCCTACGCCTGGAGCCATACGGCAGCGCCGATGCTGTCCGGTACGTTGGTGACGGCGATCGGTTTTTTGCCGAACGGTTTTGCGCAATCCACTGCCGGCGAGTACACCAGCAACATGTTCTGGATTGTCGGCATCGCACTGATCGCGTCCTGGGTCGTCGCGGTGGCGTTCACCCCGTATCTGGGCGTGAAATTGTTGCCGGACATCAAGAAGGTCGAAGGTGGCCACGCGGCGATCTACAACACGCCGAATTACAACCGTTTCCGCCGGCTGCTGACCACGGTGATTGCTCGCAAATGGCTGGTGGCAGGTACGGTGGTCACGCTGTTTTTCGTCGCTGTGCCAGGCATGGGGCTGGTGAAGAAACAGTTCTTTCCGACCTCCGACCGCCCCGAGGTGATGATCGAAGTGCAGATGCCTTACGGGACTTCGATCGAGCAGACCAGCGCCTCGGCCGCCAAGGTCGAAGCCTGGTTGCACAAGCAGGAGGAGGCAAAAATCGTCACGGCCTATATTGGCCAAGGTGCGCCGCGTTTCTTCCTGGCGATGGCGCCGGAATTACCCGATCCCTCGTTTGCGAAAATTGTTGTGCTGACGGACAGTCAGGAGGCACGCGAAACCCTCAAGTTCCGGCTACGCGCAGCCGTTGCAGAAGGACTCGCGCCGGAGGCCCGTGTCAGGGCAACACAAATTGTTTTCGGTCCTTATTCGCCGTTTCCGGTTGCCTACCGGGTGATGGGGCCTGATCCGGCGAAGTTGCGCGACATCGCCGAGCAAGTCCGGGGCGTGCTGCAAGACAGCCCGATGATGAGAACCGTGAACACCGATTGGGGACCGCTGACCCCGACCTTGCATTTCAGTCTCGATCAGGACCGTCTGCAGGCGGTGGGGCTGACCTCCAATGCGGTTGCTCAGCAACTGCAATTCCTGCTGAGCGGAGTGCCGATCACCGCGGTACGCGAGGATATTCGTTCTGTGCAGGTCGTCGGGCGTGCCGCTGGCAATATCAGGCTCGACCCGGCGCAGATCAAGGGTTTCACCCTGGTCGGCGCGGCGGGGCAACGCATCCCGTTGTCGCAGATCGGCGAGGTCGATGTGCGCATGGAGGATCCGATTCTGCGGCGCCGTGACCGCACGCCGACCATCACCGTGCGCGGCGACATTGCCGAAGGCTTGCAACCACCGGATGTATCGAGTGTGATCCTCAAGCAGTTGCAGCCGATCATCGACACGCTGCCTTCCGGTTACCGCATCGAGCAGGCGGGCGCCATCGAGGAGTCCGGCAAGGCGGGCAAGGCGATCTTGCCGTTGCTGCCGATCATGATCGCCATGACGTTGCTGATCATCATTGTGCAGGTGCGCTCGATCGCGGCGATGATCATGGTCTTCCTCACCTCGCCATTAGGCTTGATTGGCGTGGTGCCGACGCTGCTGATCTTCAATCAGCCGTTTGGCATCAATGCGCTGGTCGGGTTGATTGCGCTGTCGGGAATCCTGATGCGCAATACGCTGATTCTGATCGGGCAGATCCATCACAACACGCTGGAAGGACTGGACCCGTTCCATGCCGTGGTCGAAGCCACGGTGCAACGTGCGCGGCCGGTACTGCTGACGGCGCTCGCGGCCATCCTGGCCTTTATTCCCCTGACACACTCGGTGTTCTGGGGCACGCTGGCCTACACCCTGATTGGCGGTACGTTCGTCGGTACCATCATGACGCTGGTGTTCCTGCCGGCGATGTATTCGATCTGGTTCAAGATTCGCCCTGAGCACAACGCTCAGACTGAAACAGTCAAACTGGCCTGAAATCGAGGCCCGCTCTGGCGGGCCTCTTTGTCTCCCACGTCAAAGCGTGGTGATCTGCCCATTGCGATCCAGCTCATACACCTTGTTGCCCTGCAATTTCTCCTTCAACCAACGTTCGGCTTTACCCAGCGGCCGCTGCCGCGCCCAGAGCAAATCCACACCAATCTGCCAGTCCGTATGCGGATACGCCGAGAGCTGCAGTTCCACCAGTTCACCCTTGGCCAGTTCGCGCTGAATAAGCTGCCGGGGCAGGGTGGCCCAGCCGAGCCCGGCGCGGACCATTTCCAGTAACGCCAGATAGCTTTCCGCCTGCCACAACTGGGTCGAGCGCAGGTATTCGCTGCTCGGCAGTTTGCTCGCGTGGGCGCTGAAGGCCAGGCGGCGATGGACGTGCAGGTCGTCGAACGTGACGTTATCGAGTTGCGCCAATGGGTGCTCGGGGTGGCAGACGTGCAGCATGATCAGTTTGCCCAGTTGCTGGAACGCCAGCTCCTTGGGATAGCCGGGCTGTGAGAACGCCACGCCGAGTATCGCTTCGCCGCTGCTGACCAGTTCGCTGACGTCGCCGTAGACCGGGTGGCGGATGATCAGGTCGACGAAGGGGAATGCGGATTCGAAGGCTTTGAGTACCGGCATGATCGGGCCGTACGGCGTTTCAATCGCCAGTGTCAGGCTGGGTTCGACGTGTTCCGAAAGGCAATCGGCGTGGGCTTCGAAGGTCATGCAGCGTTCGAGCACGGCTTCGGCCTGCACCAACAATTTGTGGCCGCTGGCGGTGAGGGCAGGACTGCGGTTGCTGCGATCGAACAGGTCGACGCCAAGGTCGGTTTCGAGGTTGGCAATCGCCGCGCTGATGGTCGATTGGGTTTTGCCCAGTTTGCGCCCGGCGGCGGAGAACGATCCGCTTTTGACCACTTGGACGAACATCAACAGTTGATCGAGTGAGAAGCGCAAGCGGTGGACTCCCGGGTCGAGGATGAGGGTATAAAGCAAATAACCAATGCCAGATTCGTGCCATCGAAAAAAGCGATGGTTGCCAATTTTGTTCATCGCAATAAACGTTCAACCATGGCCCCGCGTCAAACGATCTCCGGGGCGGATCTGATTTTCAAACGCCCCTGAGCATGCCTGCGATCTCAACAGATGCCGCACCTTCAGGAGCGTGTGAAATGACCACACAACGCATTCATCCGGTGGACGAGGTTTTGCCACTGCGACAGTTGTTCACGTTTGGCTTGCAGCATGTTTTGGTGATGTACGCGGGAGCGGTGGCGGTGCCGCTGATTCTCGGCAGTGCGATGGGACTGACTTCGGCGCAGGTGGTATTGCTGATCAACGCCAACCTGTTGACCTCGGGTGTGGCGACGCTGATTCAAACCCTCGGTTTCTGGAAGTTTGGCGCACGGCTGCCGCTGATTCAGGGGTGTTCGTTCATAGCCCTGGCGCCGATGATCATGATCGGTAAAGAGTTCGGCCTCAGTCAGATCTTCGGGGCGGTGATTGCCGCAGGCTTCATCACTATCGCGTTGGCACCGGTGTTCAGCCGCTTGCTACGGTTTTTTCCGCCGGTGGTTATTGGCAGTCTGATCACCATTATCGGCATCTCGCTGATGCCTGCGGCGGCGATCTGGCTGGGCGGCGGCAATCCCGACGCGGCGGATTTCGGCAACCCCGCCAACCTGTTGCTGGGCCTGGCCACGGTCAGCGTGACGCTGGTGATCTACGCCAAATGCAAGGGTTTCCTCGGCAACCTCAGCGTGCTTATTGGCCTGTTCGTCGGCAGCCTGATCGCAGCGGCCTGCGGCATGACTCACTTCAATCGGGTCAGCGAAGCGGCGTGGTTCGAGCTGAGTGCGCCGATGGCCTTCGGCGCGCCGGAATTCGCGCCGGTGCCGATTCTGATCATGACCCTGGCGATGCTGGTGATCATGGCCGAGACCACCGGCAACTGCCTGGCGATCGGCAAACTGACCGGCAAACCGACCACGCAACAGACTCTCGGCAACGCGTTTCGCGCCGACGGCTTGTCGACCATGCTCGGCGGCTTGTTCAACAGCTTTCCCTACAACGCCTTCACCCAGAACACCGGTTTGATTGCGCTCTCAAACGTGAAAAGCCGCTACGTCGTGGCCGCTGCCGGGGCAATCATGGTGCTGATGGGCCTGTTCCCCAAACTCGGCGCGTTGATCGCCGCAGTGCCGACGCCGGTGCTCGGTGGCTGCGCAATCGTGATGTTCGGCATGACCACGGTGGCGGGGATTCAGGAACTGTCGCGGGTGCAATTCGAGGGCACGCGCAACGGCATCATCGTCGCGGTGTCGGTGAGTGTCGGCGTGCTGCCGATGTCCTTTCCGGCGCTGTTCGAACACGTCGGCCCGACCCTGAAACTGGTGCTCGACAGCGGGATTTTCCTCGGAGCGATCACCGCCATCGTCCTCAACATCCTGCTCAACAACGACAAAAAATCGACCGAAACCATCGGCGCTGAACTGGCCGACTGACTGTTTGTTTTCCACTGCCCAGGAGTTACCCATGAATCAATTCACTCAGCTCATTCCGGCCGGCGTCAGCGAGCTTGATCTGACGTTGCTGCGCCAGACCATTGCCTTGTCCGAGGCATCGAAGCAACGCGGTCGCCATCCGTTCGCGGCATTGGTGGCCGACCGCAACGGCAAGGTGATTGTCGAAGCGGGGAACAACTCGATGCCGCCAGAAGGCGATCCGACTCAGCACGCCGAGTTGGTGGCAGCAGCGGCAGCGGCAAAACTACTGTCGCCGCAAGAGCTGGAACTGTGCACGCTGTACACCAGCGCCGAACCTTGCTGCATGTGCGCTGGCGCGGTGTATTGGACGGGGATCGGGCGGGTGGTTTATGCCTTGTCGGAGCATGCGCTGCTGGGGTTGACGGGCGACCATCCGGAGAACCCGACGTTCTCGCTGCCGTGCCGCGAGGTGTTCGCCAAAGGGCAGCGCAAGGTCAATGTGTTGGGGCCGATGCTGGAGGGCGAGGCGGCTGAGCCGCACAAAGGCTTCTGGTCTTGAGGAGAGATTAATTTCTCACCCGCAAAAGGTGCCCGTCACAGGCACCTTTTCAGTTTCACCGAAAGATGAGCGGCACTAAACCAGGTCGTTGGGCTGCATGGTCAAAATGATCTTCCCGACGTTTGCGGAAGATTCCATTCTGCGGTGAGCATCGGCAGCCTGCGACAGTGCAAACGTGCTGTCGACAACCGGCTCAAGGCTGCCGGCCCCCTCGAAGCGATCAAGCCAATGCTCGCGGAAGCGCTTGATCATGGCGTGCTTCTCCGGTTGCGTGCGTGACTTCATGACCGTACCGATGATTTGCAAGTGGCGGTAAAGAATGTCCTCCAGCGCCACCGTGACGTTGCCGCCACCGCCGAGAATCCCCACCTGAATCAGGCGGCCGCCGCGTGCAAGGGACGCGATGTTGCGGGCGAAGTAGGGCTCACCGATAAAGTCGATGATTACATCGACGCCGCGACCCTGGGTTTTGTCGGCGATCACCTCAGCGAAATCCTGGGTCTTGTAGTCGATCGCCACGTCTGCGCCCAAATGCTCGACACGCGCCAACTTGCTGCCTTCGGTGGTCGCATACACCGTGGCGCCGGTGGCGTAAGCCAACTGCACAGCAGCAGACCCGACGCCGCCAGCGGCCGCATGAATCAACACCGAATCGCCAGCCTTGAGCCGAGCCAGGTGCATCATGGCTTCATGGGCTGTGACGAAGACCTCGGGAATGGCCGCCGCGTGTACATAATCAAGCTGCGCAGGGATGTGCATCGCCATGCGGTAATCGATGCGGGCCAGTTCGGCGTAGGCGCCGCCGCCGACCACACCCATGACGCGATCTCCCACCTCGAACCCGGCCACTGCGTTACCTTTGCCGATCACTTCGCCGGCGATTTCCAGGCCGATGATCAGCGAGTCGCCGAAATTCGGATGGCCGTACCCACCGGTTCGATGCGTCAGATCCGCACGGTTCACCCCGGCGGCATAGACACGCACCAGCAGGTCGTCAGGACGGACTTCAGGATTGGCGACCTCGACGAGTTCAAGGACGTCTGGCGCACCAAATTCTCTGATGTTGATGGCTTTCATTCAGTTGTTCTCCGTTTCGCTGAACGTCGCGTTGGCGATAGCAGATGCGGTGATGGCGCCAGGGAAGCCCGCATAGAAAGCCAGGTGCGTGATCGCTGCCGCCAGTTCGTCTTGGGTCACACCGTTGCCAGCCGCGCGGCGTAAGTGGGCAGGCAACTCTTCCGAGTGACCAGCGGCAATCAATGCCGCCACGGTGATCAGGCTACGGTCGCGTGGGGACAGCGCCGGGTCACTCCAGATCTGCGGATAAAGCGTCGAGTCGACGAATTGCGCCAGCTTTGGCGTGAACGCGCGCGCGGCTTCGCGAGGACTGCTGAAATTGAGCTTGGACATGGGCGAGTTCCTTAAACCTGGCTGATGAATTTGTGGGTCAGATAGTGCTCGATGCCTTCAATGCCGCCTTCGGAACCGTGGCCGCTTTCTTTCATGCCACCGAATGGGAGTTCGGTAGCGACGATGCGGTATTGGTTGATGCCGATCATCCCGGCCTCCAATCCGTCGGCGACATCAATGGCCGTGCGCGCGCTGGAGGTGAACGCGTAGGCCGAAAGTCCGTAGGGCAGGCGGTTGGCTTCTTGCAGCCCATCGGCCAGCTCATCAAACGGCATCAGCACGGCGATGGGGCCGAAGGGTTCTTCGTGCATGACGCGGGCGTTCATCGGCACATCCGCCAGAACCGTGGGCTGGAAGAAGTAGCCTTCGCCTGACAAGGCTTCACCACCGGCCAATACCCGTGCTCCTTTCTCGACGGCATCGGCGACCAGTTCTTCCATTTTTGCCAATTGCCTTGGGTTGGCCAAAGGTCCGACCTGAGTATCCGGATGCAGGCCGTCACCGATCCTCAGGGCTTGGGCCGCCGCAACAAAGTGATCGACAAAGGCTTGATAGGCGCCACGCTGGATCAGAAACCGAGTGGATGAAATGCACACCTGCCCAGTGCCGCGAAAGCGGTTAGCGACGCCCTCAACGGCGGCTTTTTCAATGTCGGCATCCTCGAACACCAGCACCGGTCCGTGCCCACCCAGTTCAAGGGTGATGGGCTTCACGCCTTCGGCAGCGCGTGCAGACAGCAGGCGACCGATGGGCACCGAGCCGGTGAAGGTCACTTTGCGAATGATCGGCGAGGCGATCAGATGGCTGGACACTTGATCCGGTACGCCGAAGACCACTTGCAGCACACCTTTGGGCAATCCAGCATCGTCGAGTGCACGCGCCAGAGCCAGCGCTGTGGAAGGGCTTTCTTCACCGGGTTTGAGAATGACGCTGCAACCGGCGGCCAACGCTGCCGAGAGCTTGCGTGCCGGGGTGATTGCCGGGAAATTCCACGGTGTGAATGCGGCCACTGGGCCGATGGCCTGGCGTTTGACCAGTTGCAGCACGCCTGGCCGGTTGGCCGGGACCACACGGCCATCGATACGCCGGGCGCTTTCGGCGAACCATTCGAAATACTCCGCCGCACGGGTCACTTCATCGAGGCTTTCATTCAGCGGCTTGCCTTCCTCCAGGGTCATCTGCGCGGCGATCTGCGATGCGCGTTCGAGGATCAGGTCGGCGGCACGTTTGAGGATCTTGGCGCGTTTGTCAGGCACGGTCTGGCGCCATTGCTCGAAGCTCAGGCGAGTCACTTCCAAGGCGTGATCAAGGTCGCCTGCGGTGGCGAGCGGGACGCGGCCGATTTCCCGGCCGGTTGCCGGGTTGACGACGGCGGCAGTATCGCGCCCTTCGGCACTGATCCATTCACCACCGATGAAAAGATAAAGCGGGTCGTAGGAGGTTTTCATGATGTGCCCTTCAGTTGGTTGTCAGAGATTCGTAAGAAACCCGGCGCCGGTTTAGGCAGCCTGTGCAACCAAGTCTATGGAAGGAGGGGGCATTGATTTAGACGGGCCAGAGGGAATCATTGTTGTCGCCAGAGGTAATATCGAGCCGCGGGCCGAACGTGTAGCATCCGGAAAAAATGCGCGTTATCACGGGTGAGCGTCAGATCTACAGGAAGGTCGCGATGGATAAGCTTTCGAACATGTCGGTGTATATAAAGGTTGTCGAGATGGGCAGTTTCACGGCCGTGGCCAATCATCTGGATTCAACCGTCGGTAACGTATCGCGTGCTGTATCGGCGCTGGAAAACGTGCTCGACGCACGTCTGTTGCAACGCTCGACCCGACGCCTGTCGGTCACCGATGCCGGGCGACGCTTCTATGAGCGCTGCACGAAAATCCTCGCTGATCTGGAGAGTGCCGAAGCCGAAGCCAGCAATGCCGCGCTGGAGCCTCGGGGAACACTGCGGGTGCATTGCGTTCCCGGACTGGCCCGGCATCTGGTTACGGGGGCGGTGCTGGAGTACCGCCAGCAATTCCCGGAGGTGACGGTGGATTTATTGCTCTCGCAACGCATGCCAAACCTGTTGGAAGATCAACTGGACGTCTCGATTCTGATCGCCCGCGCGTTACCCGATTCGGCGTATGTCAGCCAGAAGATCGGTGTCAGCCATTGTGTGCTGGTGGCGTCGCCAGATTACCTGGCCAGGCATGCGGCCCCGGAGACACCTGAAGATCTGCGCGATCACCAGTGTCTGTTGCTGGGCACCGTGGACTACGTGCGGGACGAGTGGCAGCTGAAGAGCAAGGCAGGGGACGCGACATTTGTCCCGACAGGGCCAAGTTTCAGCGTTAACGATATGGATGCGATGGCGCTGGCCATTCGAGAGGGCGCGGGGATTGGCTTGCTGGCCGGGTTCACGGCCATTGATGATCTGCGTTCCGGCAGGCTCGTGCGGGTTTTGCCTGACTACCATACCTATGAGCGCAACGTGTATGCCGTCTATACCTCTCGGCAGTTCGTCGATGCAAAAATCACCCGGTTTATCGGAACACTGAAAGATCGGGTTGGCAGTCAGCTGGCAGCCACGGCCAAAGAACTGATCGATTGAAATACTGCGGAGCAAAAAGGTATTTGCGCCTCGATGAGACCACTCTCCGAGACGCAATGATCGGCGAACAGCTGACTTAGCCCTGGCTGCAACGGCCCATGACGTTATAGGCCAGTATGTGGCGTTTGCCTTGCGAATCCTGGTAGGTCATGTGCGTCGGTACCACTGCGCAAACATCCGGCACCGGGTCTTCAGAGATGACCTTGGCGACGTCCAGGTGGGTGCCGTAGCGATATTGCTCGACCTGTTGAGTCTTTGCAGTCCCGTCCTGCGCTGCTACTACAGAGCTGAAGCCCAAGAGTGCGACGATGATCATTGCCGTTTTCATGATGAGATTTCCTAAAGTAAGTGTGGTGTTGCTGGCAGGACGAACTTTAGGCTTGAGGGTTTTGCGCAAACAGACGCGAATCCGGGAAAGACTTTTATCAATTCCGAACACAATCTTGGGGTGTCTGACGTTAGGGACGCTTCACAAGGCCCGGCGAGGCGGGACAGTAACCGGGCTTGAATGCCGCGCATCCTTGGATGCGCGGCAGACTCTCGTTTCGATACTCACGAAACTGTCGCGAGACGAGCCTCGCTTTTACAACGCAAACGTAGTCCCCCGAGTATTCACAAACAGCGAATAGATCGAGTGACTACTGGCCATGAACAACCGATTCCCTTCGCGCCCCCCGAAGCACAAATTCGGGCAACGCTCTGGCAGGGAAATGTGCCCGATGGCCTTGCCCTGTGGATTGAACACGCGCACGCCGTCGAGTTTTTCCAGGTCGGCCTTGGGATCACCATTGCCGCCCCAGCCGCACCACAGGTTGCCCGCTTCGTCGCACTTGATGCCGTCGATCGCGGCATAGTCCAGCCCTTCGATGTGCTTGCGGCGTTCGCCGAGTGTGCCGTCGTCCTTTACGGTCATCGCCCAGATCAGGCGATTAGGCTTGGCGCGACCTTCGACGACGTACAGGGTTTTTTCATCAGGCGAAAAGCACAGGCCGTTGGGGCCGTTGAGGTCGTCGATGACCCGCGTGACTTTTTTGCTCTCGCCGTCGATGCGGTACACCGCGTGGGGTTGGCTCGGGGTGATTTTGTGGCCTTCGTAATTGTTGCCGGTCTGGAAGGGCGGGTCGGTGAACCAGATCGATCCGTCACTTTTGCAGACGATGTCGTTAGGCGAGTTGAAGGGCTTGCCGTCGAAGCTGTCGGCCAGCACGGTGATCGTGCCATTGGTTTCGGTGCGCGTGATGCGTCGACCTTCGCTGGTGGTGGTGGAGCCTTCGCAAACAATCAAACGCCCTTGGCGATCCCGGCACATGCCGTTGGAAAAGTTGGAGTGTTCGCGGTACACGCTGAAGGTGTCGGTGATTTCGTCCCAGCGCATGATGCGATTATTGGGGATGTCGCTGACCAGCAAATAGCGGCCATCACCGACCCAAACCGGTCCTTCAGCCCAGCGCATGCCGGTGGCAAGTTTTTCAACACTGGCGTTGAAAATACGCAGCTCAAGGAAGCTGTCGTCGAGGATGTGAATCAGCGGATCTGGGTAGCGCTGACTCAAGGGTTCGGCGGCCTCGGCGATCCGCGTCAGTGCGGTGCTGCCGACGGTGGCGAGCGTGGCGGAAACGGCGAGAGATTTTTTCAGGAAGCTGCGGCGGGTGTTGCCTTGCGCTCGGTCAGGGCTTTCAGGTCGAGCGGACAGGGATGAGTCCATGTAGCGATCTCCGTGGTTTTATTTTTTTTGTGGGAGACGTAGTAATACCTTGTGATAGGACATCGTACAAGTTGTTCGTTGTCTGCGAGTTGTAGGGCGCTCGTCCATAAGCGCCCTGATCGGTCAGCGGTCCAGCCAGAGCTTGATCTGCGCGCAGACGGCCTGGGTAGAAATGCCGTAACGATCGTGCAATGTCGGCAGTGCCCCCGCGTCGAGAAACGCGTCAGGCAAGGCGATCTGCCTGAACGCTGGCGTGACCCCGTTACGCAGCAGCACACCAGCGACGGCCTCACCGAGGCCACCAATAATCGAGCTGTTTTCTGCGGTGACCACCAAACGACCGGATTTGCGTGCCTCGGCAAGAATGGTTTGTTCATCCAGCGGTTTTATCGTCGGTACGTGCAGTACGGCGACATCGACGCCATCGGCTTGCAGCTCCTTGGCGGCTTCCAGTGCACGCATGGTCATCAGGCCGGTGGAGATGATCAGCACATCGTTACCGGTGCGCAGGGTTTTGGCCTTGCCGATCTCGAACTGATAGCCGTACTCGTCGAGCACCAGCGGTACGTTGCCGCGCAGCAAACGCATGTACACAGGCCCCTGATGCGCGGCGATGGCGGGTACGGCCTGCTCGATTTCCAGGGCATCGCAGGGGTCGACGATCATCAGGTTGGGCATGGCACGGAAGATGGCCAGATCATCGGTGGCCTGATGGCTGGGGCCGTAACCGGTGGTGAGGCCGGGCAGGCCGCAGACGATTTTGACGTTGAGGTTTTCCTCGGCGATGGCCATGCAGATGAAGTCATAGGCACGCCGCGAAGCAAACACCGCATAGGTCGTGGCAAAGGGTACGAAACCTTCACGGGCCATACCTGCGGCTGCGCTCATCAGCAGTTGCTCGGCCATGCCCATTTGATAGAACCGGTCCGGGTGGGCCTTGGCAAAGATGTGCAGGTCGGTGTATTTGGACAGGTCGGCGGACAGGCCGACGATGTCCTGGCGTTGATCGGCCAACGCCGCCAGCGCATGACCGAAAGGCGCGGCTTTGGTGGCTTGGCCTTCCGCAGCAATGGAGGCGATCATCGCCGACGTGGTCAGGCGTTTCTTGCCCGGTTCGGCAGTCGACATGGGTGTTTTGACGGCGTTGTTCATTGGGTTTTTCCTTCTTCAAGATTGCGCAGCGCCAGGTCCCATTCGTGCTCTTCCACACGGATGAAGTGGGTCTTCTCGCGGGTTTCCAGAAAGGGCACGCCTTTGCCCATTTTGGTGTCGCAGATGATCACCCGCGGCTGACGGCCGGAGTGATTGCGCGCAGCATCGAACGCGCTGACCAGCGCATCCAGATCATTGCCGTCGACGCGCTGGGTGAACCAGCCAAATGCCTGCCAGCGATCGACGATGGGTTCGAACGAGAGGATTTCGCTGGAGTGGCCGTCGGCTTGCTGGTTGTTGACGTCGACGATGGCGATCAGGTTGTCGAGCTTCCAGTGCGAAGCCGACATGACCGCTTCCCACGTCGAGCCTTCGTTCAACTCGCCATCGGACAGCAGGTTGTAGACGAAGGAGGGCGAACCTTTGCGCTTGAGGCCCAGGCAGGCACCGACGGCGATGCCCAAGCCTTGGCCCAGCGAGCCGCCGGTGATTTCCATGCCCGGGGTGTAGGCGGCCATGCCCGACATCGGCAAGCGGCTGTCGTCCGAACCATAGGTTTCCAGCTCGGCGAGCGGGATGATCTCGGCTTCGATCAGCGCTGCGTACAGCGCAATGGCGTAGTGACCGATCGAGAGATAGAAGCGATCGCGCAGCTCCCATTCAGGGTCAGCGGGGCGATGGTTCATCGCATGAAAGTAAGACACCGCCAGCAGATCGGCAGCGCCGAGGGCCTGGCCGACGTAGCCCTGACCCTGGACCTGGCCCATGCGCAGCGCGTGGCGGCGAATGTTGTGCGCGCGCTCCGTCAGGCTCAGGGATGCAGCGTGTGAAAGATTAGTCGTCATGATGAAACTCCGTTAACTCAACGATTGACCAGGGCGGCGGGAATGCGCAGAACCAGACTGGCGCCGAGGAACAGCACACCCGTAATCAGGTACATGCCGATGGCGCTGGAGCCGGTCAGGGTGGTGATCCAGCCGATCAGATAGGGCGAACAGAACCCGGCGAGATTGGCGAAGCTGTTGACCGCTGCGATGCCGGCGGCAGCAGACACCCCGCCGAGCAGCGTGGTGGGCAGCATCCAGAACAGCGACGTCGCCGACAAAATGCCGGAAGCGGCCAGGCACAGACTGAGAATCGACAGCGTCGAATTGCCGCCCATCATCGCCGCCAGGCTCAAGCCGATCGCACCGGCAATCATCGGCACGATGAGGTGCCAGCGGCGCTCGCGATGCTTGTCACCACTGCGTCCCACCAACAACATCGCGACGATGGCGCACAGGTAGGGCAGGCTGGTCATGAAACCGATGTGCAGCGGGTCGGAAACCCCTGCATTGCGTACCAGAGTGGGCAGCCAGAAGGTGATTGCGTACTGGCCCATCACCACGCAGAAGTAGATGGCCGCCAGCAGCCACAGACGGCGATCGCGAATGAATTCGCCAACCGAGGCGTGGGTGACTTTTTGCTGGTCGTCTTCGGCCAGCTCGCGGGTGATCAAGGCTTTTTCTTCGTCATTCAGCCAAGTGGCCTGATGTACGCCGTCTTTCAGATAGCTCAGCACCAGCAGCCCGACGACCACGGTTGGCACCGCCTCCAGAACGAACATCCACTGCCAGCCGGCCCAACCGTGCACGCCGGCAAAGTGGTTCATGATCCAGCCGGAAATCGGACCACCGACCATGCCTGACAGCGGAATGGCGATGAACCACAGCACCGTCATGCGTGCCCGACGGTAGGACGGAAACCAGTAGGTGAGGTAGAGCAACAGGCCCGGCGCCAGACCGGCTTCGGCAATCCCCAGCAGAAAGCGCAGCGCATAGAATTGCCACGCGGTTTCGACGAAGGCGAACAGCGCCGAAACGATGCCCCAGGTGATCATGATCCGCGCGATCCACACGCGCGCACCGACTTTGTGCAGGATGATGTTGCTCGGTACTTCACAGAGGAAATAGCCGATGAAGAACACGCCGGCGCCCAGTCCGTAGACCGTTTCGCTGAGGGCCAGATCGTTCATCATTTGCAGTTTGGCGAAGCCGACGTTGACCCGATCCAGATAGGCGCACAAATAGCACAGCATCAGGAAGGGCATCAGGCGCCAGGCGGTTTTGCGATAGGCAGAGGAGCGCACGGTCGAAACCGCTTCGAGCGACAGGGTAGTCATGATGGTCTGATCTCTTGTTTTTATTGACCGCCAGACCATCAGGCCCGGCTGCGTCATCGATCCAGAACCGCACGGGCCGCACAGGCCCGCCCAGAAGTACTCAGTGAATCAGCATGCCGCCGTTCACATCCAAAGTGATGCCAGTCAGATAAGAGGACAAGTCGCTGGCGAGAAACAGCGCAGCGTTGGCGACGTCCTGCGCCTCACCCAGGCGACCCAGCGGAATGCCGTCGATGATGGCGTGACGGCGCTCGTCCTGCATCAGGCCGCCGGTGATGTCGGTGTGAATCAGGCCCGGCGCGATGGAGTTGACGCGAATGTTATCGGGGCCCAACTCCCGCGCCATGGCTTTGCCCAGCCCCAGCACACCGGCCTTGGCCGCGCTGTAATGCGGGCCGCCGAAAATGCCGCCACCGCGTTGGGCAGACACTGACGACATGCAGACGATGCTGCCGCAGGCCTGTTGACGCATAAGCGGAATCACCGCTTGGGACATGAGCAAAGTGCCGCGCAGGCTGACGTCCAGCACCTTGTCATAGTCCGAAGTTCGAATGTCGAGGGTCTTGAGTGGCTGAGTGATGCCGGCGTTGTTGACGAGAATATCAATGCGCCCGAAGTGCTCGATAATGGTGGCAACGGCTTGCTGAACCTGCGCCTCGTCCGCGACGTTGGCTGCCAGTCCCAGGTGACCTTCGCCCAACGACGCGGCGGCGTCACGCGCTGCGGAGGCATCCAGATCGAGAATGACGACACGTGCGCCTTGTTGTGCGAACGTCGTCGCTGTAGCGCGGCCGATGCCACGGGCAGATGCGGCACCGGTGATGATTGCAACTTTGCCTTGGAGAAGCATGGAGGTGTTCCTCTAATTGTTTTTATGGGTTCGGTCCGCAAAGAACCGATGACTCAGCTTGTCCTCCAGCCTGGCCCTGAGCAATAACGCAAACTTCACTGGGTGCTGAAAAAAATTCAGCACTCGCCAGCGCTGTCTGCCAATGCTTGAATAGCCATAAGCCCGGCCCAAGCCACTTGCAGCGGAAAAACAATCATCATGAGTTCATCTGGCGATGCACCTGCGACCCTGCCACCCCTGAAAGCCATTCAGGCCTTTGAGCAAACGGCACGCTTCGGCAACGTTGCCCGCGCCGCCGAATTGCTGGACTTGACCCCGTCAGCGGTCAGTCACCAATTGGCCAAACTGGAAGCGATGATCGGGCGTCAGTTATTTCTCAGAACAGCCAGGGGCGTAACGTTGACGCCGGTGGGCGAGCAATACCTGACTGAAGTGTCGGGTATCCTGCATAGCCTGGCGGTGGCGACAGAGCGTGCTGCCAGCGATGTCAGCCTCGATTGCCTGCGGTTGCACTCGTCGCCCAGCTTCGGGTTGCTGTGGCTGATGCCGCGGCTGGAACAGTTTCGCCAGAGTCATCCTGATATCCAGCTCAACCTTTCGTGTTCTTACGAATCACTGCATTTCAGTCGCGACAAGATCGATGTCGACATCCGTCACGGCATGCCGAATTGGCCAAGTTTCGAAGTCCGTACGGTGCGCGATGAAAAAATCGCGGTTCTGGCGTCGCCCAAACTGCTGCAGCAACGCCCGATCCGCACAGTCGCAGATTTGCTCGACTGCAATCTGATCCTGTCGGAAGCGACGCTGATCAAGTGGCCGCAGCTGTTTGCTCAACATGGCCTGTCGCGTCCTGAAAAACCCTATTCACTCAGCTTTGACCGCTCCTACATGACATTGGAGGCGGCCAGCCACGGTCTTGGATTTGCGTTGGAAAGCACGCTGCTAGCTCAGGATTATCTGGCGCGCGGCGCGTTAGTCGAAGTGACGCCAGGGTTGAGTGCCCCGATCACCGCGCACCACCTGGTGTTCCCGAGAGCGCATGCCAGTTTTCCGCGGGTCAGGCGATTTCTGGAGTGGATGGAGAATGAGTTGGGGCACGACTTCAACTACTGACGGTTACGTCATGAAGCCTGTGTCTTACTGCCGGTTCTCTACTGATGTATCTCGGTAACCGACATGGTGAACACCAATTTGGATCTGCCCGCGTTGGAATAGGCGTGAGGTACATCGGTTTTCGCCACTGCCGAACTCCCGGCAGGAATGACAAGCTCTGTTTCCCCAACCAAGCATTTCAACGTGCCTTTCTCTACATGGAACAGTTCAAGCGTGCCTTGAGGATGCCCCGGTGAAGCGAACGATTCGCCTGGATGCATTTCCCAGCGCCATAACTCGATCATGTTCGGGCCGGACGTTCCTGCTAGAAGTCGCGCGGTCCCTCCAAGGTCACCGGTCCAGAGCGTGGGGATGTCCTGGCTGTCGATGATATGGGCAGAGGGTGCCTCGGTCACATTGACGATGTCGGCAACCGAAAGGCCCAGCGCGGCGGCGATTTTGCAAAGAATGCCGATACTGGGATTCGCGGTGCATTTTTCTATTTCGACGACCATTCCTTTGCTCACGCCTGAGCGCCGAGAAAGCTCGTCCAGCGTGATTTTCTGCGCCTTGCGGGCTTGTTTGAGTGTGCGTGCGACGGCCAGGCTGACAGCTTGAGCATCAGCACCCGGGGTAGTCGACAAGCTGGTATTCATGGTCATTGATCAGGTTCATGAAAAAAGTGCTGGAATTCTCGGCCTTTAACGATCGAGCCGTCAATTGGCTCACCTGCTAAAGCAGATCAGCTCGGTCATTATATTGACTAAATCGGTCATCGATAGATAGCATGAAACACCATTTGAATCCTGGAGGTTTTTGATGCTGTCCGTACTGCCATTGATCGATCCAGCCGTTGCAGAACTGGCTCCAGAGTTCCGGGCTCTGAGCATTGTGGTGGAAGCTACACCACTCACTCGTCCTGAAGTTGCCCGGGCCGCCCTGGATCATGCTTGCAAGGTTGTGCAGGCGGGAGGGCCAAGCTGGGGAGACGCTCACCTTGCCGCCTGGGCCGACGCCTTCAGAAAGTTCGGGGCCAAGCCGCAGCGCACGCCTTGTTCAGCCGAAGCGTTGCGTAAAAGGGTTTTACGTGACGGGACCTTGCCGAGCCTCGATCCCATCGTCGATCTCTATAACGCCATCAGTATCGAGTACGCGATTCCGGTGGGAGGGGAAAACCTGAAAGCCTATGCCGGCTCTCCGCGCCTTGTCGTCGCCGATGGCAACGAGCCCTTTGACACGATGAAAGAGGGCGTTCCCGCTGTCGAGTATCCAGATGCCGGCGAAGTGGTCTGGCGCGATGACAAAGGCGTGACCTGCCGCCGCTGGAATTGGCGGCAAGGTGTCAGAACCCGCCTTGGGGCCGATGCGAAGTGCATGTGGTTCATTCTGGAGAGTTTGCCAGCGATGCCGCTTGAGGCCTTGACTGAGGCAGGGGACAAGCTGATCGCAGGTTTGCAGCAAATGATGCCCGGCGTGCAGATTGAAAGCTCGCTGATTGGTCCCGGGGCCAAATAGTCGATAGACCACTGAACAGAATGATGAACCGCCTTGCTGGAAGAAGGGCACACGTCGGGAATGCCCTTCTGGAGTTCAAGCGCTAGGAACGATATGGGACTTTAGTCAACCATCACCTCATCCAGTGCCTGCTCAAGCAGGCTGACCGTGCGCTCGATATTCTGCAGCTTCTCCAGTCCGAACAGCCCAAGGCGAAAGGTCTGGAAGTCGGCCGGCTCATCGCATTGCAGTGGCACGCCGGCAGCGATCTGCAGGCCGTGCTGGGCAAATTTCTTGCCGTTCTTGATGTCGGCATCATCGGTGTAGCTCACCACAACACCAGGGGCCTGAAAGCCCGCAGCCGCCACACTTTTGATGCCTTTGCCGGTCAACAGGGCGCGCACCCGATCGCCCAGCGCCTGTTGTTCATCGCGAACCTTGTCGAACCCGTAGGCTTGCGTCTCTTTCATCACCTCGTTGAACCGCGCGAGGGAATCGCTGGGCATGGTTGCGTGATAGGCATGTCCGCCCTGTTCGTAGGCCTGCATGATCTGCAGCCACTTTTTCAGGTCGCAGGCGAAGCTGCTGCTTTGCGTCTGTTCGATGCGCTCAAGCGCCGCAGCACTGAACATCACCAGGGCGCAGCAAGGGGAGGCGCTCCAGCCTTTCTGGGGGGCGCTGATCAGCAGGTCGACGGCGCATTGGTGCATATCCACCCAAATCGTGCCGGAGGCGATGCAGTCCAGCACGAACAGACCACCCACTGCATGCACGGCGTCGCCGACTGCCCGCAGGTAGTCGTCGGGCAGGAGGATTCCGGATGAAGTTTCAACGTGGGGTGCGAAGACAACCTGCGGTTTCTGTGCGGCGATGGCTGCCAGCACTTCGTCCAGTGGCGGCGGGGCGTAGGCTGCCTGGCGACCCGTCTCGACCGGCCGGGCTTTGAGCACCGTGGTGGCCGCCGGGATATTGCCCATCTCCAGAATCTGGCTCCAGCGATAACTGAACCAGCCGTTGCGTATCACCAGGCATTGCTGGCCGGAGGCGAACTGCCGCGCCACCGCTTCCATGCCGAATGTACCGCTGCCCGGAACCACCGCTACCGCTTCAGCGTTGTAGACCTGTTTCAGGGTCGTGGAAATGTTCTTCATCACGCCTTGAAAGCACTGCGACATGTGATTCAGCGAGCGGTCGGTGTAGACCACGGAATACTCGACCAATCCCTCGGGATCGATGCTCGGATAGAGCTTGGACATGGTGACTCCTTTGGCAGAGGGTAAACATCATTGGCAAGCAAGTGTAGGCAAAGGGCAGGGATCAGCTCATTGATTTGCGCAAATGAGGTTAGAGTGCTCAGCAATGTCTCGATCGTTGCGTGAACCATGAAGCTGCCGCTGTTTATTTCTCTGGATGGGCCCAAGGGCACCGGCAAAACCACACTGCTGGAGGCCGTCACCGCTGCGCTGCGGGCAGACAAGCACAAAGTCATTCGGCTGTGCGAGAGAAAAAGCGACCCGTACCGCGGCGAAACCATGGCCCTCGTCAACCAACTCGCCAGACATCCCTCGCGGGATCTGGAGTGGGCGGTGTGTCAGCGCCTTGCCGATAGCCGTCGCTGGATTTCCCGGCAAGTGCTGCCCAAACAGCCGTTGGACAGCATCATCCTGATCGACCGCTGGTATCCGTCAGATGCCGCATTTCGCCATAGCGTGCCGTTTGCCGAGATTCTGCAGTTGAACATGCAGCGAGGCGTGCGCGTGCCGGATCTGCATGTCGGCGTTGTCACCGCGCCGGATATTTCATGGGCGAGGGCGACGGCACGATCGCGTGGACTCGGCGGCACGGTGATCCAGAAACACGCGGAGCACGTCACCTGTAGCGAGATGTTCGAGCAGGCGGTTACCGATCATGGCTGGGTGCTGTGCCGTAACGAAGGAACCATCGAAGCCGCAACGACTCAGGTAGTTGCAGAGATCTATAACGTGCTTGGCTGATTGTCGATGCGCAGGCGCTGGTTGAATTCAAGTTTCAGGTTTCCCGATCTGAGCTAACTGTACTGACGGATCACACTCCCCCCATGCTCACAAACCTCTGGTATGTCGTTCTCCCATCGTCACAGTTGACTGATGGATTGATGCCGGTTCAATTGCTCGGACAACCGTTCGTGGCGTTCCGCGATGACGCGGGTGTCGCTCACCTGCTTTCGGATATTTGCGTGCATCGCGGCGGCTCGCTGTCCGCCGGCAGCAAGGTTGGCAACAGCGTGCAGTGTCCTTATCACGGCTGGCGGTTTGGCGGGGATGGCGTCTGCACGCAGATACCGGCGCAGCCCGACCTGCGGATTCCCGCCAAGGCCCGCGTCGATGCGTACCCGACGCTTGAGCGCTACGGTTGGATCTGGGCATTTTTAGGTGATCTGCCGGAGTCTGAGCGTCCACCGTTGCCTATGCTCGATTGGGTCGACGATCCCGCCATCCGCGTGGTCTCGGGCCACTTTGACTGGCAGGCCAGTTGGGACCGGATTATTGAAAACGGTCTGGACTTTGCCCACGCACCGTTTGTCCATGGTTCAACCTTCGGCGATCCGGATCATCCCGAGATTGAATCATTTGAGGTCGACAGCGATGCGTGGAGCGGTAGCGCCCAAATGCTTATGCGCAGACCGGCACGCAAAGGGTTGTTGAGGCGCAAATCATCCACTGAGTTTGTCAGTGTGGTGACTGTTCCGGGCTTCCATTTGTCCGGCCCATGCACAACGCTTGAGCTTGAGTTGCCCAACGGCTGGCGGATCTACATCGTCTCGGCGCATGTGCCGATTGATGCCAATCACACGCGCACCTGGTGGATGATGGGTAGAACGTTCCTGCGCACCCGACTGCTGGATAGCAGATTCATTGCGAGCAATATCCGTATCTTCGAACAAGATCATGCCGTGTTGAAAAACGTCCGGCCGGAGCGTGTGCCGGACTCTTTTCAGCAGGAGGTTTCGTTGAAATCCGATGCGCTGCAGATTGCTTTTCGCAAAGATGTGCAGGCACTGGAGTTGCGCGGCTGGCGCATCGATGAAGAGCGTCTTGCGCGTACTTTCACCGGACGCAAAGCCTGCGCAATACCCAGCCCCGAACGTCGTCAGATTCGCGCTTGGGCGATCGAGCCGATTCCTCTCGTGGATATCACCCACGAATCTGAATAGCGGTGCGAGCCAGCCTGCGCTTGACGCAGACTGGCGCAACCCTTAGCGCGTCTCACACTGCGGCGAAGGCTCGCCGCTCAATGCATCGACCATCGGCGGATGCTCCTGCACCGCTTGACGCAAGTCTTCGGTCACCCGCAGTTCTGCACCTGTCGGCGAGAACGTCGCTGCTGCCGCAAACGGCGCGGGATTGGCCGGAACCGGGCGTTTGCCACGGCGCCACAAGAAGAAGGTGACCATACACAGATTGACCAGCGCAAATACCCAGAACAGACCATTGGCACCGAACGAATTCATCACCGGAGAGATCATCATCGGACTGATCGCCGAACCCAGAGAGTTGATCAACAGCAAGCCCTGAATCATCGGCACCAACGCTTCGGCCGGGGCGCGGTCGGCGGCGTGACTGACCGCGACCGGGTAAAGCGCGAACACACCACCGCCGAGCAGAAACAACATCACCGCGAGCATTGACGCGGACAACGGCACCAGGACGATCAGCAGCGACAACACCGTGCACGCCACCGTCAGAATCGTCAGCACCTGCAAGCGATCCTTGCGGTCGGACCAACGCCCGACCGGGTATTGCAGGAGCATCGCGCCGAGAATCGTCCAAGCCATCATGCTGCCGACTTCACCGACATTCAGACCACTGCGTTGCAGATACAGCGGCAGCAAAGTGTAAATCGCCGCGATGGTCACACCCGAACCGAAACAGCCGACCAGCCCGGTCGGCGTCACGCCCAGCAGTTGCCGTGGCTTCAGCGGCTCGACCTGATCGAGCAGCGGCGATACGCGGGGCAGGATCACGATCGGCAACACCGAAAACGAGGCAAGCATGCCGGCGACCATGAACGGTGCGCTGTCGCTCAAACCGGTGATTTTCCCCAGCGTTGCCTGACCCAGCACACCGGCGCCGTACAAGACGATCATGTACAACGCGAGCAAGCGCCCGCGAATCTTCGCGTCGCCCGCTAGCAGCAGCCAGCTTTCGATCACCAGAAACACGCCGACCGTGGCCCAGCCATTGATCAGGCGCAGGGCGAACCAGCCCCAAGTGTCATAGAACAAGCCCTGCAGCAGGATGGTCACAGCGATCAGCGAGGCGAAGCTGCCGTAGGCGCGGATATGGCCGATGCGCAAAATCAAACGGTCATTGAACACAGCACCCAAAGTCAGGCCGATGAAGTAGGCCGATGAAACGATGCCGATCATCGTGGTCGACGCACCGGCAGCGTCCAGTCGAAGGGTGGTCAGCGACGACATGAAACCGTTGCCCAGCGCAACAATGAACAGCCCGAGCAGGGGCGCCAGCGCCATGGCCAGCAAACGCGGAGACATAAAAACCTCTAGAGGACGAACAGCGCAACGTGCGCCGCTGCGCATGCGATTGCCAAGCCGAAGTGTGTTGTGGTGCAAGTGCCTGCCAGACGGGCAGGGCGGTTGGGTACGTTTTGGTCACCAGATCCGGCGACTGCAAGAGCGCGCGGATTCTAAGGCTTGTGCGGAATTTTCCAATGGCTGTTTGCTGCGACAGTTGGACGCAGGTCAATCAAGGCTGAGTCATAACGACAGCTCATCCTTTGCAGGGCAAAAATGTTCCTTTATTGATCCTCTTGCGCTGGTTAGCCTGTGCGGTCGGTTTGCCATTTTGTGCCAGGAGTCATGATGCTGATCAAAGGTGAGCGGGCCGCCACGGCGTGTGGTTTGGTGGCGATAGTTTTGTGGAGTACCGCCGCCGGACTGATCAGAGGCGTCAGCGAGCACTTCGGTGCGTTGGGGGGCGCTGCGTTGATCTATTCGCTGGGCGCCATGCTCTTGCTGGTATTTCTCGGCCGCCCGCGTATTCGCTCGACCTCCAGGCTCTATCTGGTGCTGGGCAGCGCATTGTTTGTCGCTTATGAGGTGTGCCTGTCGTTGGCATTGGGTTTCGCCAGTGATCGTCATCAAGCCATTGAACTGGGCGTGGTCAATTACCTATGGCCATGCCTGACCGTGGTGCTGGCGATTGTCATGAACGGGCAGAAGACCCGGTGGTTGATCATTCCAGGCTCCGCGCTGGCGATTTTCGGCATCCTGTGGGTCGTCAGTGGCGAGGGGTTATCGTTGCCGGGGATTGTGCGCAATGTTCAGTCCAACCCGTTGAGCTACAGCCTGGCCCTGACCTGTGCGATTACCTTTGCCCTGTATTGCAATGTCACGCGCCGCTATGCCGGTGGGCAGAATCTGGTGGTGCTGTTTTTCGTATTGACGTCCGTGGTGTTGTGGTTGAAGTGGTACCTCAGCCTCGAACAGATTCCCCCATTCACCTGGGCAAACTCTCTGGAACTGCTGGCCGCGGGCATCGCCATGGCCGGTGGCTACGCACTCTGGAACATCGGCATCCTGCGGGGAAACCTGACCTTGCTGGCGACCGCGTCCTATTCCGCGCCCGTGCTCTCGTCGGCGTTCGCCGCGGTGTGGCTGGGCGTGAGTCTGCAGATGCAATTCTGGCAGGGCGCCGTGCTGGTGACGGTGGGCTCGCTGCTGTGTTGGCATGCGACCCGCCAACGCGACATTTCCCAGACAACACCGATCAAGGTCAGTGTGGGCGATAATCCTCACTGAAGAAGCCAATCCCGTTTCCATCAGTGCTGCCAGTGCGTTATGTCTTCAGAAATCTTGCGGCGTAGCTGACGAACAGGAGCAGGAATACCAATCCCCCCAATGCGATGACCAGCGTACTGAAATGCGCAACCATGCCGATAAATGCCGGCCCCATGAGAATGCCGGCGTAGCCCATGGAAATGATCGCCGGAATCGCCGTGCGCTGGGGCATGCGCTGTTGCCGACCTGCCGCCGTAAACAGCACCGGAACAATATTCGAGCAGCCGATGCCGACCAAGGCATAGCCCAGCAATGCCGCCTGCCAGCTCTCGAACACAAGCGAAACCAGCATGCCCGCCGCCGCGCAGATCCCGCCCAGCGCCACCACGCGAACGCCACCCAGTCGGCGGACGATGGCGTCTCCGGTCAGGCGCCCGAGCGTCATCGCCGCGGCGAAGCTCGCATAACCCAAGCCTGCGTAGCTGGGTTCCATTGCGCGTTGCGAGGCGAGAAAAACCGCGCTCCAGTCGAGCATGGCGCCTTCCGTCAGGAAAACAATGAAGCACAGGCTGCCCAACAGCAGCACGATCCCCCGTGGAATCGCCAACAACGGGCCGTCTCTTTCCGTGCCATAGGTCAGTAAACCTGGCGCAGCCTTGTACAGTGCGGCGAGGATGATCGCCACCAGACAAAGTATCGACAGCAGCGGATCCAGCCCCAGGCTGAGCATCGCCGTCATGGCCCCCGCGCCGGCAATGCCCCCGACACTGTAGAGCCCGTGGAAACCGGATTGCAGGGTTTCGCCGCTGTTCTTTTCAACAATGATGGACTGGATATTGATTGCGCAATCGAGCATGCCCATGCTGGCGCCGAATCCCAGCACCGCAAGCGCCAGTCCCGGCAGCCATGTCAAATGGCTCAGCATCGGCAGCAGCGAACACAACGCGAGAGTTGAGCAGATGATCACTGGCCGACAGCCAAAACGTGCAGTCAGGTAACCGGCAAACGGCATGGCGACAATCGAGCCGATACCAAATCCCAGCAACAACAGACCCAGTCCGCCGTCGTCCAGTCCGGTACGGGCTTTCACTAACGGCACGAGTGGCGCCCAGGCCGACATCACAATGCCGGTGATCAAAAAAACGATGCGCGTGGACACGCGTTCGCCGTAGTTTGCATAAGTCGCCACGGATGATGTCGAGGTGTTCATTGAGGCGGACATCCTTATCGCTGTCTCCCGGCTTTTTTTGGCGACGAACCGGAATAACAGCTTTTCGAGACGAAAGAGCCCCTGCCAGCATCCGTCGGGATGCTGGTAGGGAGCAGGGTTAACATGAGTGAACAGAGCGCAGATCAGCCAACAGACTTCAACGGGATGGGGCCTTTGAGGCGATCCATCATGGTCGCGCAATACCAGTCATCGAACTGACAAACGCCAGTCTCGGCCGTTTCCGAATAAGGCCCCGGCTCGTACGACGGCGAGGTCACGCCACGCTGGGTGCCTTCAACCAGTGTGCGGTCCTGATCATTGGTGGCAATCCAGACTTTGGTCAGGCGTTCAAGATCGTAATCCACGCCTTCCACTGCGCTGTCAGGTACCAGCCATTTGGTGGTGACCAGGGTTTCAGTGGCGCTGATCGGCAGCACGCGGAAGCTCAGCGCGTGGTCACCGAGGAAGTGATTCCAGGTGGAGGGGTAGTGGAAGTACAGCAGCGCGCCGATGTCCGCTTCAGCTGTCTTGTCCAGGCGACCGGCAACGGCCGGTTTGCCATCCATGGTGTAGCTGACGGCACCGGATGACAGGGGAATACGGGTCATGCGGAACTGACCATTGATGTCCATCACCAGACGACTTGGCAGCCCGGCGCTCTCGCACTTGGACCAGTAGGCCGAGAGTTCGGGATCATCTTCGCCACTGACGCCACCCACCGACAAGTTATCGACGAACGAATGCAGCAATTCCGGGTGTGAGCCGTCACAGTGGTAACACTCGCGATTGTTTTCGAAGACCAGTTTCCAGTTGCCTTTCTCGATGATGTTCGACTCGAACGCCACTTTGCAGTTTTCAAGATAGTGCGGCGCGATGAAAGGACTGACGGCTTTGCGGAAACCCTCGAAGTCCGGGGCCTTGGCGGCCACGCAGACATAAATGTAGGTATCGACGATCTCGCAGTGAACGCTTTTCAGACTGTATTGGGATTTATCGAAATCCTGGCCCATGTTGCCGGCGAACAACAGGTTGCCATCCAGCTCGTACGTCCACTTGTGATACGGGCAAACCATCTTCGCCACTTTGCCGTGATCGGCCTCGCAGATTTTCGCGCCTCGGTGACGGCAGGCGTTATGGAACGCCCGAACTTCTCCGTCTTTGCCGCGCACCACGGCAACGGGATAGTCGCCGATCTGCAGGGTGAAATACTGCCCCGGCTTGCTGATTTCAAAGGTGTGGCCGGCGAAGATCCAGTCCTTGTGCCAGATCTGCTCAAGATCCTGGCGGTAAACGCTTTCACTGCTGTAAAGGGCTCCCGGCAACGAATGCCAGGGTTTGCGCTGTGCAATCAGGTCAAAAACGCTTTCTTTATTCATTGTTATCCTCCCAGGGCGACATTGCCCTCAGCCTATAGGGCGCAATACAGCCGTCACAAACGACATTTGCTGTGGGCAATTCATGCGTTGGGGTTATCGATGGGGTTTGACTGGCGTGCCGGAACGGCGTGAAAAACCGGGTCCAGCGCGGTAATGGCGCAGCTGGATTGAGCGATGTGTTTGATCGCTGTTTTCACTTCGGCACTGCGCTCTACACCGAGACCGCTGGCGAACAGATCAAATTTCTGATCCAGCTCTTCAACGCTGAGGGCCGTTTCGGGATCGCCACGCGCGGCGGTGACCGGACTGACCAACACCGCACCGTTCTTCAGGGTAATGGTCAATCTGGAGAGGATTTCGTCGGGGAATCGGGCGGAGATATCGGCGGCTTCGACGACTTCGATACGGCGGCTCAGTGCCAGAATATCTTCGGCAAAAATCGCCGCCCCGGTGACTTCTTCCGGACCGACCTTGCCCCGGACAATCAGTGCGGCCAGCGGAAAGGCGAGGGCGTACTGCGCCTCATCGGCGTCATTCGGCGTATGCCCCTGCAAACACATCGACTCGTAGAACGTTTCGACGCGAACGGTTTCAATCGAGCCCGCATCGAGCTGAGGATTTTCCCGCTGCAGTTCGAGCATGGCGGTCAGCGCCGGTTGTGCCCAGCGGCAGACTGGCCAGGGTTTGAAGTACTGACTGTCGATCTCCCAGCGTTCACCGATGTCGGTCCAGTATTCGGCGACGGTGATGTCTTCAACGGTTTCTGCCGGCGCACCGGTGATGCCTTCCCGGGCCATGAGCAAGGCGTTCAAACCCGCAAATGCGCCTGCACCATGGGCATCGCGCAGCATCGTCGGTGCTTGCACCACGCGCATCATTGGACAGCGGGCGCTGAAGTACTCGGCAATCCCCAGGGCGTGGCGAAACGTCGTTTCATCGAAGCCCAGCAAGCGCGCCCCGGCACACACCACGCCCAGCGCCGAAAAACCACCCGATGCGTGATAAGTCGGCGAGGTCGCCATCAGTGCGGAGCCGGCCCGTAGCGCTGTTTCATAACCGATGCACAGCGCGGTGAGCAGTTCATGGCCACTGATCGACTGGCCTTGATGATGCAGCGCATCGGCGAGGGCAAGCACGGCGGGAACAACAGTCGCTCCGGCGTGCCCCTTGGATTTGAAGTGGCCTTCGTGGGCGTCGAGGCTGTCAGCGCTGAAACCTCCGGCCCAAGCCGCACCGAGCACATTGACACGCTGCCCGGCAAAGATCAGACGACTGCTATAGGCGCCCGCCGGGTAATGCTGTTCAGCGAAACGCCGCATCGCGCTGCTGGTGTCATTGCTGGCCGCACCGGCCATGACGCCGACGATGTCCAGCAGACTGTCCTGCACAATTGCGCGGGTCTTGAGCGGGGCATCGAGGAAATCAAAGTCGCGACAGAATTCGAAGAGTGACATTCAACAATCCCTTCCTGTGAGTTGAGCCGGGCCGATCATGGCCGGCGCAGCTCAACAATGGGCCACGGGGAGGGTGCCGCTCTAGCAACATTTTCGTCGGGCTATTGATAACCAAATCACCCGACGCTTGTGCCGAGCGGATTAGCGGCGAGGAAACTTCGCCAGAATCCATTCGCGAAAACGCCGCAGCTCATCTTCGTTTTCGGAGCTTTCGCGACAGCTCAGGTAGTGCCAGCTGTTGCGCAATTGCACCTGCTGCTCGATCGGTCGCACCAACAGGCCTTGCTGCACCAATCCGGTGACCAGGTGATTCCAGCCCAGCGCAATGCCCTGATGCGTCAGGACCATGCTGATGAGCAGGTTGTAGTCGTTAGCGTTGAAGATCTGCGGACTGTTCGGCGGTCGATCGTCGATATCGATGGCCTGGAACGCAAGCCACACGCCCCAGTCGACATGCTCGGCGACTTGCGAGCGGCCATAGGGACTCAGGTTGAGCAGGGCCGAATCGCGCACGCCTTCGATCGTCGAAATCTCCGGGTGCTTTTCCAGATACTGCGGGGTGCACACCGGGTAAATCACGTCGTGGCACAACGGGTAACTTCTATAACCGTCACGGATGCGCGAAATCTTGGTGATGAAGATGTCCGGCTGCACACCGGGTTCCATGGTCAGAAAGTTCTGCGTGGTGATCAGATTGAGCTCAATGTCCGGACACTGGGCGAAGAACTCCTGCAGATGATTCGACAGCCACAATGCGGAAAAGGCCGGCGAGCAACAGACGGTGAGCACCTTCTTGGTCGACTGGCTGCTGCGGATGCGTTCGGCGGCCTGGGCGATGTTGACGAACGAAAGTTGCGCAGCATCGAAGAACACCGCGCCGGCGGCTGTCAGTTCCACCGCCCGGCCGACCCGGGTAAACAGTTGCGCGCCCAGATAGCTTTCCAGCTCACGGATCTGCCGGCTGATCGCGGCTTGCGAAACGCACAACGCCTCCGCCGCACGGGTAAAGCTTTCGTATTTGGCCGCGGCGACAAATGCCTTCACAGCCCTCAAGGACGGCATTTTCAGCAGGATGGTGTCAGGGTCGACATGCTTGCTCATTCGTACACTCTCCTAACCATACAGCTCCCCAACGAAGCGCGAGGAGGGTAACGGAACCGTGCGGGGAGGGCTACGCGAGCGTCGCTGTGGGGATAGACCCGGTCGCTCATGGTGCTGACGCAGCACTCGGCAATGGCAGTCGTCGCAACCGATAACCCGACGTTATCGAATTGTCCCTGTAAATGTAGTTGGATTAAGCGGGGTGATGCTAATAGATTTGAAACATCCCTTTTTCCTGGGACCTCAAAAATAATAAAAGGAAGCCCGTCGTGAAGACATTTATTCATTACCGCTGCCGCTTACAATTATTTTTGCTCGTTTGCCTGTCGCTTAATGCGAAAGGTGCACGATGCGAAGGAGGCATGGTATGACAAGTTCCGACGAGATCATCTGCGTAAAGAATGTTTTCAAGGTCTTCGGTACGCAGCCAGCACTTGCCATGGAAATGGTTAAAGAAGGCGCATCAAAAGCTGAAGTGTTCAAAAAGACCGGTCAGGCGATTGGTGTTTTTGATGCGAACTTCTCGGTTCGCCGTGGTGAGATTTTCGTCATCATGGGTTTGTCCGGCTCGGGCAAATCGACCATGGTCAGATTGTTCAACCGGCTGATCGAACCGACGTCCGGACAGATCTTTCTCAATGGCAAGGAAATCACCGGCCTGGGCGACAAGGATTTGTTGCAAGTTCGCCGCAAAGACATGGGGATGGTCTTCCAGTCGTTTGCATTGATGCCGCACATGAGCGTTATTGACAACGTCAGCTTCGGCCTGGAAATCAGCGGCGTCAGCGAGAAAGAGCGCTACTGCCGCGCGATGGGCGCACTGGAGCAGGTTGGCCTGGCAGGGCAGGAACTGAGCTTTCCTCACCAACTCTCCGGCGGCATGCAACAACGTGTCGGCCTGGCCCGCGCACTGGCCAACGATCCCGCCATTCTGCTGATGGATGAAGCGTTCTCGGCACTCGATCCGATGATTCGCAGCGAAATGCAGGGCGAGCTGATCAAGCTCCAGGCCGAGCAGGATCGCACCATTATCTTCATCTCCCACGATATAGAAGAAGCGGTTCGCATCGGTCATCGCATTGCGATCATGGAAGGCGGGCGCGTGGTGCAAATCGGCACGCCGCGTGAACTTCTCTGTAACCCGGTGAATAAATATGTGCGTGATTTCTTTAATGGCTTCGACACCAGTCGCATTCTGAAAGCGGGCGATATCGCGCAACAGGATTGCAATGTCGCTTATATACCGGGCGGGCAAACACCGATCAAAGCGGAAGCGTCTCTTCGCGATATCTTTCATATTGTCGCTGCCTCGGCAACTCCCATGCCGGTGGTGGATGAAGTTGGGCTTTATAAAGGTTCGATTTCGCAGGGGCATCTTCTGAGCTGCCTGTGTAATAACTGAACTGCGAATAATCAGAATTGATTCACCGCTTCTGAGGGCGAGGTAGCACCATGTCAGACTTCAACTTTCTAGATCCTTTCCAAAGTTTAAATATTCCGTTGGGCTCGTGGGTAGAGACCGCCCTTAAATACCTGGTGCATAACTTCAGGGAAGTGTTTCGCTCGATCCGCTGGCCGGTCGATCAAGTGCTCGACGGTGTCCAGTGGGGACTGCTGTCGGTTCCGCCGACGGTGTTCATCATCATCGCCGGACTGATCAGTTGGCAGATTGGCGGCAAGCGCATCGCCATCTTCAGCGTCGCAACCCTCACCGGGCTTGGGCTGATCGGTGTGTGGAACGATGCGATGGTCACATTGGCCCTGGTGCTGACCTCGCTGTTGTTCTGCGCAGTCATCGGCATACCGCTGGGCATCTTGTGTGCACGCAGTGATCGCACGGAAATGATCATCCGACCGGTGCTGGATGCCATGCAGACACTGCCAGCGTTCGTCTATCTGGTGCCGGTGGTGATGCTCTTTGGCATCGGCAACGTCCCCGGTGTGATCGTCACCATCATCTTTTCCGTCGCGCCGCTGGTGCGGCTGACCAACCTCGGTATTCGCCAAGTCCCTGCGGACAAGGTCGAAGCCGCCCGCGCGTTCGGCTGCACGGCCACGCAAATGCTGATGAAGGTGCAGTTGCCCTTGGCAGCGCCGACGATGATGGCCGGGCTCAATCAGACATTGATGCTGTCGCTGTCGATGGTGGTGGTCGCCTCGATGATCTCGGTGGGCGGTCTCGGCTTGATGGTGTTGAGCGGCATCGGCCGCCTCGACATGGGCCTGGCCAGCGTCGGCGGCGCCGGGCTGGTGCTGCTCGCGGTATTCCTTGACCGACTGACCCAGGCAATGGGTGAGCGCAGCAGCGATCTGGCCACAGGGCAGCGCTGGTATGAAAGCGGCCCCGTGGGGCTGGTCATGAAACTGAAGAAAAAGAAGAACGTTGCACGTCCAGTGACGAATTGAGTTGGCCTGCTCACCCCATTAAAAATTCCAAGCGTGGTGAAACATGAAACTGACAAATCTCAAGAAAAGCGTGGTTGCGAGCCTGGTAGCTTCAGTGTTTGGGACTTTGCTGTGCTCGGCGGTCTACGCGGCCGATGCCAACAAACCCGGTGCCGGTGTTTCGATTACGCCGATTTTCCCGACCATTGCTGAAGAGCGCTTTCGCGGTGAGGTAGTGATCGCCGGCCTCAAGGACCTGGGCTACGACGTCAAACAGCCGAAAGAAGTCGACTACCCGGCGATGTTTCTCGCGTTGTCTTACGGCGATGCGGACTTCACCGTGCATGAATGGGAACACCTGCACCAAGCGTTTTATGAAAAGGCCGGCGGCGATGACGTGATGGTCAAGGTCGGGCAAGTCATGAAAGGCGTGCTGCAGGGCTACATGATCGACAAGAAGACCGCCGAGGCTTACCAGATCAAGGATCTGTCGGACTTGAAGAAACCCGAAATCGCCAAACTCTTTGACAGTAACGGTGACGGTAAGGCCGACCTGACCGGCTGCAACCCGGGCTGGGGCTGCGAGATCATGGTTGAACACCACATGAAAGCCTATGGCTTGGGCCCAACCGTGGTCGACAACCGCGGTTCGTACTTCGCGCTGATGGCAGACACCATTGCGCGCTTCCAGCAAGGCAAACCGGTGCTGTTCTTCACTTGGGTTCCGCAGTGGATCGCCAGTGTTCTGGTGGAAGGGCGTGACGTGGTCTGGTTGCCGGTGCCGTTCACCTCGCTGCCGGATGGCCAGGAAAGCAAGGACACCTTCCATGACGGCAAGAACCTCGGCTTCCCGGTGGACACGATCAATGCCGTCATGAGCAAAGAGTTCGCCGAGAAGAACCCGGTGGCGCGCAAATTCCTCTCTGAAGTCAGCATCCCTACGGCCGCTGAAAGTGCGCAAAACCTGCGCATGCAGCAGGGTGAAAAGTCCCTCGCCGACATCAAGCGCCATGCCGCGGAATGGATCAAGGCCAACCAGCAGGCCTATGACGGCTGGTTGAGTGACGCGCGGGCGGCAGCGAAGTAATCGGTTCAACCACGGGTTGGCGGCGGGCCGTGCCAGTCGCCAAGCCACAAGGTTGTCGTTTCAAATGAAGGTGAGCGGGTGACGCAACATGGAAACTTTCCAGAGTCCTTTGAAGCAACAGAACATCGGCTTTCGCCCAACCACCGTGATGTCGGGCCATGAACGGGTGGTGCGGGTGGCGTTTATCTTGCTCGATCATTTTTCGTTGACGACCCTTTCAACGGCGATGGATGCCTTGGCCACTGGAAACCTGATCAACGCTGAGACGATTTACACGGTATCGACCTACTCACTTCAGGGCGGGCTGGTTGAAAGCGATATTGGCGTGTCGCTGGCCTCGCAAAGGCTGGTCGCAGAAGGCTTCAGTCATGATGCGGTAATTGTCGTCGGAGGCCAGCGTGTGAGGCTTGCCACGCAGCCAGTGCTGCGCCGAGTACTGAAGAAGTCCGCGGGCAAAGGGATCGTTGCCGGTTGCTGGAATGCCGCGTTTTATCTGGCCGATGCCGGTTTGCTGGAGGCTTGCGAGTTCGCCTGTCACAGCGACAGCGGCGGCCTCATCCATGAATATTTCCCGCAGCTGAAAGTTTCGACTCGCGAGTTTATTTGCACACAGCGCCGAGCCACTTGCGCCAACGCTCATTCGGCATTGGATATGACCCTGGCGATCATGCAGCAACTGGGCGCGCGCAACGATGCAGCACTGGTCGATGAAATAAAACGGGTTCACCAGTCTGGAAAAGTTCAGCCGAAGTTTTCTGCGAATGCCGACAGCACTCGCTGCTCGTCGATTCCGAAGCCTTTGAACATCGCGCTCGACTTGATGGAAAAAAACATCGAAGAGCCGCTGGAAATCGATGCCATCGCCAGCCAGGTTGGCGTGTCACGCCGGCAACTGGAAAGACGGTTTGCCCGCTATCTGAATGCGGCACCGAATCGTTACTACCTGGAACTGCGTTTGACCCGGGCTCGGCAATTGATCGTGCAAAGTGATCGCTCGTTGACTGATGTGGCACTGGCGACCGGGTTTGTCAGTTATCCGCACTTCTATAAACGCTTCAAGGACCTGTTCGGCTTACCGCCCATGACCTTCAGGGATTATTACTACTCGAGTGACTATGCCAGTAGCGGACGTTATGCCGTGGCAGCCAGTTTTTAAAACAAACAGTCAAATCGACGCTGTTTGAGCAAGTGCCAGTTTTGCAAGTTTCCGGATCAACGCCACTGCGTGCGTTTGCTTTGTGCCGCGTGCGTTTTGCAACTTCAACGATTAACGGTTCAACACTATGAAAGTCAGTTCATTACCCGCCGATGATGATAGTTGTGGCTGGTTTCACTTGAGCAAGCCACGCAGTCCCGAACCGGCTCACCGCGGGCACCGTTCAGCCCGCTGGGTGATCATCGGTGCCGGCTTCACGGGACTGGCGTGCGCGCGGCAACTGGCGTTGAATTTTCCCGACGACGAAGTGGTGCTTATCGAAGCGCAGGAAGTCGGATTGGGGCCCTCGGGGCGTAATGCCGGGTTCGCTATTGATCTTCCCCATGACATTGGCGCTGAGGATTACATCGGTGACATCGCGTTGGCCCGGACCAGTTTGAAACTCAATCTGGCCGGCCAATCGATACTGCGCGAACTGGTCGATCAATACCGCATCGACTGCCAGATGAAAGCCTGCGGCAAATATCAGGCGGCGGTAGAGAACCGCGGGATCGCCGTACTCGATGCCTATCGCCGGGGCCTGGAAAAGCTCGATCAGCCCTTTCAAATGATTGATGCCGACGAATTGCCCGAACACCTGGGCACGCGGTTTTACCGCCAGGCATTGTTCACCCCGGGCGCAGTGTTATTGCAACCGTCCGGACTGGTGAAAGGCCTCGCCGATCATCTGCCATCGAACGTCACGCTGTACGAGCGCACGCCGATTCTGGAAGTGGAGTACGGCGCGAAGACAGTCCTCAAACACGCCCACGGCAGCATCACCGCCGACAAACTGATTCTGGCGAACAACTCGTTCGGTATGCGTTTCGGTTTCCTGCAAGGGCGCATGTTGCCGATCTACACCTACGCCAGCATCACGCGACCGCTGACTGCAGAGGAACAGGCGCGCCTGGGCGGCAAACCGTACTGGGGCGCCATTCCGGCCGATCCGTTCGGAACCACGGTACGCCGCACCCCGGATAACCGCCTGCTGATCCGCAACAGTTTCACCTTCAACCCGGATGGCCGCAGCAACAGCAAATACAACGAGCGCTTCGTGCGCCGGCACAAGGCTTCATTCGATCAGCGTTTCCCGATGTTGCCGGACGTGACGTTCGACTACACCTGGGGCGGCGCCTTGGCCATGTCACGCAACCACAACGGTTTCTTCGGTGAACTGGCGCCCAACGTTTATGGCGCGCTGGGATGCAACGGTCTGGGTGTCACGCGCGGAACCGTCACCGGCAAGTTGCTCGCTGACTGGCTGGCGGGGCAGCGTGACCCACTGATTGATTTCCTGTTGCAGGCGCCAGGCCCCAACAGCAACCCGCCAGAACCGTTCCTTTCGCTTGGGGTGAACATGAACCTCAAGTGGGGGCAGTACCGCGCCGGGAGAGAAAGCTGAGTCTGCGTTGGCCCGACGCGGCAGCGGTCGCGCTCGTTGGCCTGCTGCTGTCCTGGAGGCTTGCGCCGCAAATAACCACGGTGTGCCCGGTATGCCGTCGGTCACTGATGAACATTGAACCACTGGAGAAAACGCTATGAACTTTGACGGAATTTTTACCCCTGCGATTACCCCGTTGTCCGCTGATGGCCAGATCGACTATTCGGCGTTCTCCGACGTGCTCGAATACCTGATCGAGTCCAAGGTTCACGGCATCGTTATTGGCGGCTCCACCGGCGAGTATTACGCGCACACCGCCGAGGAGCGCGTAGCCGTGGCCGAGCGGGCCAAAGAGGTGATTCGCGGACGCTTGCCGCTGGTCATCGGCACCGGCGGCATTCGTACCGAAGACTCGGTGTACTTCGCCGAAAAGGCCAAGTCCCTGAAAGCAGACGCCATCCTGGTCGGTTCGCCACCGTATGCCTTGCCGACGCAAAAGGAAATTGCCGCCCATGTACTCGCCGTGGACAAGGCGGCCGGGCTGCCGATCATGCTGTACAACTATCCGTCGCGAATGGGCGTGGCGATGGGCGACGATTTTTTCGAAGCCATCGCTGGCTGCAAGAACATCGCCGCGATCAAGGAAAGTTCGGGCGAGATGAGCCGCCTGCACCGTCTGGCACATGCCCATCCGTCGATCCAGCTGTCCTGTGGCTGGGATGATCAGGCCCTGGAGTTTTTCGCCTGGGGCGCGCGCAGCTGGGTATGCGCCGGCTCGAACTTCATCCCGCGTGAACACATCGCGCTCTACGAAGCCTGTGTACTGGAGAAGAACTTCGATAAGGGCCGGCGGATCATGTCGGCGATGCTGCCTTTGATGGATTTCCTCGAGAGCGGCAAGTTCGTGCAGTCGATCAAACATGGCAGCGAACTCAGTGGCCTGCGTGCCGGCGGGGTCCGGGCGCCACTGCAACCGCTGGAGCCTTCCGAGAAGCAAGCGCTGGAAAGCGTGATCAAAACCCTTCAGAAAAACGTCGCCCGCATTGTTGAGGAGGCTTGAAATGGCAGACCTGCTGAGTAAAGAGCAATACCTCGAGCTGGCTGCGAAACTCGAATTTCGCAACCAAGCGTTCATCAACGGCCAGTTTTGCGCCTCGCGTTCAGGCAAGACATTCACCGCGACCAACCCGGCCACCGAACAGGTACTGACCGAGATTGCCGCGTGCAATGCCGATGACGTCGATGCCGCCGTTGCCGCTGCGAAAAAAGCCTTCGATGACGCACGCTGGCATTCACTGGCGCCGTCCGCTCGCAAGTCCGTGTTGCTGCGCTTTGCCCAGTTGCTGGAAGACAACGCCCATGAACTGGCGGTGCTGGAAAGCCTGGACAGTGGCAAGCCGATTCGTGAATGCCAGAACATCGACGTGCCGGAAACGATTCATACGTTGCGCTGGCATGCCGAGCTGATCGACAAGATCTACGACGCCACGGCCCCCGTCGGCTCTGGTGCGGTCACCATGGTGGTGCGCGAACCGATTGGCGTTGTCGGCCTGGTGTTGCCGTGGAATTTCCCGCTGCTGATGCTCGCCTGGAAAATCGGCCCGTCGCTGGCCGCAGGCTGTTCGATCGTGGTCAAACCGGCCAAGGAAACCACCTTGAGCACCTTGCGCGTCGCCGAACTGGCGCATCAGGCGGGGATTCCCGCCGGTGTCTTCAACGTCGTGCCCGGGGGAGGGAAGGAGGCCGGTGAGCCGTTGGGTCGTCATCCGGATGTGGCCATGGTCAGCTTCACCGGTTCAACCGACACCGGGCGGCTGTTCCTGAAATACTCCAGCGAATCGAACCTCAAACGCATCGTGCTGGAATGTGGCGGCAAGAACCCGGCCGTGGTGATGAATGATGTCGAAGACATCGACCTCGTCGCTCAGCATGTGGTGAACGGTGCGTTCTGGAACATGGGTGAAAACTGTTCGGCCTCCTCGCGGCTGATCGTCCACGCCGACGTCAAGAATGAGCTGTTGCAGCGTGTCCAGGTGCATCTGGGCGACTGGAAAATGGGCGATCCACTGGACCCGGAAAACCGCCTGGGTTCGATGATCAGCAAGGCGCATTTCGACAAGGTGCGCTCCTACCTTGATGTGGCCCGCGACGAAAACCTCAGCGTGTTGGTGGGCGGAAACACTCGCGACGACATCTTCGTCGAACCCACCATCGTTGACGGTGTGAGTCGCGATAGCCGTCTGTTCCAGGAAGAGATCTTCGGCCCGGTGTTGAGCGTCACCACGTTCCAGACCGTTGACGAAGCCATTGCGCTGGCCAACGACACGGCCTACGGCCTGGCGGCATCGGCTTACACCGGCAACCTGCGCCACGCCCTGAAACTCTCGCGCGGCATCCGTGCCGGGATCGTCACGGTGAACTGCTTCGGCGAGGGCGATGCCTCGACGCCATTCGGCGGCTACAAGGAGTCGGGGTTCGGCGGGCGCGACAAGTCAATCTGGGCGCACGACCAATACACTGAAATCAAAACCATCTGGATTGACGCATCCTGACAGCAACTTCGCTCCAGGAAGCCAGATTGCCCCGACCACTGGATCAATTGGCGGGGCGATCTGGCAACAGCATCTGCCAGTGTTTGACGCTCATCATCCTCTTTGAACTCTTGTTCAACCTCTCCCGTCCTCTGCTATGAGGGGCTCAGGGCAATACTGCTGCGTAGTCCCACTAGACGTTTTCACTCAGAAAGCGAGGGGCGACATGAATACTTCAGACAGCAGGGCGGGATCTCAGGCAGACGATCCTGCAGACGTTAAATCCGGGCAAGACTTTGAGCATTTGAAGGAAGAAGTCACCGAAGCACTCGGTGGCGCCAGGCAGCAAGCCGACGCGCAGTTCGGCCAATATCGCGATACCGCAGCCGAGCAGATCGAAGCACTGGCCCAGGGCGCAAAAAGCTTCGTCTCCGAACTGGAGGACAAAGACACGCTGGGCATGTCCGACTATCTCACGGACATGGCGGAGTCGATGACCGGGCTTGCCGGCAATCTGCGCGGCAAAAGTGCCGAGCAACTGCTGCATGACGCCGCCGATCTGGCCCGCAGCAATCCAGCGCTGTTTATTGCTGGCAGCGTGGCGATCGGGTTTGGCTTATCGAGATTCCTCAAAGCGGGAACGTCTGCTGCGGCCACCGTCAGCGCGGAGCATGATCCTGCGGCGGGAAGCTCGACACCGCCGACGGGTGGTTATGGCGCGCATCGGCCTTATGAAACCTCCACCGCATCGTCTGGCGACCCGAGCCCAGGACTGGCGACCGGCATCACACCTGCGTCGCCCGACGCGCACGATCATCCCACTGATTTTGCCGGTGCATCAGCCACTGTTTCGCCCAGCGCGAGAGGAGACTTGTCATGAACAGAGAAGATCAGGATCTGCCGGGCACCAGACCGCTCGCGCAACCGGAAGATGCGTCGGTGGTTGGCCTGCTGCGGCAGTTGTCCCGCGAAGTCCCCGCGTTGTTTACCAAGGAACTGGCGTTGGCCAAAGCCGAACTTCAGAACAGCCTCACTACACTCAAGGCCGGCATCGCGGCCGTGGCGGGGGGGGCGATTGTGTTTCTGGCGGGTTTCATCATCCTGCTGATGGCGGCGGTTTACGGCTTGAGTCTGTTTATGGCGCCGTGGCTGGCGGCCCTCATCGTCGGTGCCGTGGTGATGATCATCGGCTTCGCCATGGTGCAATCCGGCAAGAAACAATTCGAGCCATCCCACTTCAAACCTGATCGCACACTGGATGCCTTGAACAAGGATCAGGAAGCGCTGCGGAGGAAAGTCTCATGAACACTGAACTGGATATCGAGTCGCAAAAAAGTCCCGAGCAGATCGAGCGGGAAATCGACGCGCAGCGCGCCAGTATCGGCAACATCGTCGACAAGCTGGAAAGCAAGTTCACCCCCGGCCAGATGTTTGATCAGGCGTGGGGCATGCTGCAGAACAATGGCTCGACCTTCGTCAGCAATCTGGGCACCAGTGTGCGTAACAACCCGGTCCCCGCCGTGCTGACATCGGTTGGATTGCTCTGGTTGATGATGGGGCAGAATCGGCCACCGGTGCAGCAGCCGGTCTATCGCACGGGGCCTGATCAGGATAAAGCCGGGGAGTGGGCTGACGGTTTGGCTGACGGCTTGGGCACTGCTCGCGAGCATCTGCACCAGACCGCTGACACGCTCAAAGGGGGGTATCAGTCGCTGAAGGGCAAGGCCGCGCATTTGAGCGAGAATGTCAGCGCGGCCAGCGAAAACCTCAGTCATACCCTGCACGACGCGAGCGATCGGCTCACCCACAACTCGCAAGTGTTGGGGCAGCAATTCAATCAGTTGCTCCGGGAGCAGCCCTTGGTGGTGGCGGCCGCAGGCATTGCCTTGGGCGCTTTGCTCGGCGCTGCGCTGCCGTCTACCCGGACTGAGCAACGGTATATGGGACGCACCAGTGCTGGGCTGGTCGACAAGGTGAAAAAACAGGCCCAGGAGGGTTACGAAGCGGTGCGCGATACCGTGACCAAAACCACCGAGCATGCGCAGGCGGGTCCAGGCGCAACGACCTCAACAGGCACAACGGCCAGCAGCGCTGATCTATCTGACGGATTAGGCACTTCCTGACCTTTCGGCACCGGGAGGCCGGCAACAGGCCTCCCGGAAGAGGATTATCACAGAGGAGGGCACTGCGCTTATGTCCATCGCCGATGACACTGTGCAATACCTGCGCGATAACGCTTTGGTGGTGACCACGGCGGAGTCCTGCACGGCCGGCAAAATTGTCACGCTGTTGTCGGAAGTGGAGGGCAGTGGCGAATTTATCGAATGTGGTTACGTCGTGTACTCGCCACAAGCCAAACAACGCCTGCTCCACGTCAACCCCCAGACCATTGAAACGTTCAATCTGACCAGCGTTGAAGTCGCCAGAGAAATGGCCACCGGCGCGTTACGCGACAGCACCGCGAATGCTGCGATTGCAACCACCGGGATTCTCGGCCCGGACGATGTCGATGGCATCCCGGCAGGCACGATCTGTTTTGCCTGGGCCTTTCAATCGGCGGATGAGTGCTACGTGTTCAGTCGCGAGCATCGTTTCTCCGGGGGGCGTTGCGAGGTTCAGACCGAGGCGACGGAGTATGCATTGCAGTGGTTGCCGCACTTTCATCGCCGTGCACGAGCGGGCGAAAAGGAAGGCGCTTGATGAGCGAAGATTCAGATCATCCGGACTTGAAGAGCCGCGAGCGTCCGATTCACGAAGACATGGCCTATCAGTTGAAGGTCTGGCGTTTCGAGCGCGTTGGCTGGTACGTGTTGGTGCTGGTCGTCGTGATGGCGTTGGCGGGAGTTTTTTCCAGAGGCTGGCTCAGTTCAAGAGAGGTGCGTAGCGAGGACGGCCAGCTTCGTGTGGCGTATGAAATGTTCCATCGCAACGGCTCGACCAATGCGATGAAAATCACGTTGAATTCTACGCCGAACGCGGCGGTGGAGTTACAGCTCGCCGGGGAGATGCTGGATGGCTTCAGCATCGAAACGCTGCAACCGCAACCGTTGCGTTCACGCAGTTCTGCGCAAGGCATCAAGCTGTGGCTGCAAACCGACCGTGACGGTCGAGCGACGCTCTACATGACCTTGCGCGGCGATGGCCTCGGGCTGTTTCGCAGTCATATCGCAACGCCCGGCACCCCTGGCGTAAAGCTTGATCAGTTCATTTTCCCGTAGGTGAGTTATGGATTCGGTATTGCGTGCAGGGGCCATGTATCTGGCGCTGATGGTGTTGTTCAAGATCGCCGGACGGCGCTCGCTGGCAGAGCTGACAACCTTCGATTTCGTGCTGTTGATGATGATCGGCGAGGCCACTCAGCAAGCCTTGCTGGGCGATGATTTTTCGCTGACCAACGCCATGATCGTCATCGTGACCCTGATCGCGATCGATGTTGGATTGTCCCTGCTTAAACAACGCTCGGCATGGGTCTCGAAGTTGATCGATGGCGAACCGACGATCATCGTCGAGAACGGAAAGCTCCTGCACAAGCGCCTGCGTCATGCTCGGCTGGTCGAAGCTGACGTGATGGAAGCGGCGCGGTCCAGCCAGGGCATCGAGAAGCTGGAAGAGATCAAGTTCGCGATCATCGAGCGCAACGGCAAGATTTCCTTCATTGCGCGGGAAGACTGACGCCGTGGCACTTTACCGGGCTGGCACCCTGAGGTTGAAGGTGCCTCGAAACCCTTGCGGTCAGCTTGCAACCTTTTATCCGTCACCGTGAAAATTTTCGGAACAGGCCCTGAATCAGGCAGGTCAGTCCTCATGCACGGCAAGTTTTGCCTGCTTGTTGATCCCTCGCGGACGCCCACCAGGCGACGCCAATACTGACCAGAAGGAAGTTTGGAAATGGCTAGAAAAACTGTCGAAGACTTGTTTATCCATGAACTCTCTGACGTCTACAGTGCGGAAAAACAAATCACCAAAGCATTGCCGCGTTTGGCGAAGGCCGCGACCAATCCACTGTTGGCAGACGCCTTTACGTCCCACCTGGAGGAGACCCACGGGCAAATTGAGCGCATCGATCAGTTGGTGGAGCTGACCGGTATCAAATTGAAGCGCATGAAGTGCGTGGCCATGGAGGGACTGGTCGAAGAGTCGAAAGAGCTGCTGGAAGAAATCGACAAGGGCGCGGTTCTCGACGCGGCATTGATTGGAGCGGCGCAAAAAGTCGAGCATTACGAAATTGCTGCCTACGGCACCCTGATTGCGATGGCCAAGCACCTCAAACTGGACGACGCCGCCGCGCTGTTGGCCGCCACGCTCGCTGAAGAAAAGGGCGCGGACGAGAAGCTGAGCAAGATCGCCGAGCAAGGCGGTAACCAGGCCGCGACCCTGGAAAAGAAATAATCATCAGGCTGCGTTCCAGCGATCCTGAACTCGGTGGCGGCGAACACCGTCACCGAGATTTATGGCACGTTGCTTACTGACCGTCAGTTACGCAACCTTGATAACTACTTTGCCAAAAGCGCCACGAGCCAGATGCTCGAAGGCCTTGTGCGCGTCTTCGAATGCATAAGTTTGATCGATCACCGGGCGTATTGCGTGCTTGTCGAGGAATGCGTTCATGCGATCAAACGATGAACGGGGAGCCACGGCGATACCGCGGATTGTGGTCTGGCGGAAGATCAGCGGCATCAGGCTCAACGTGGTCGTTTGCCCGGTCAGAAAGCCGATTTGTGCGATTTTCCCGGCAGCCTTGGTGGCCAGGATGGACTGGTTCAGCCCTTCACCCCCTGCGACATCCAGCAGCAGGTCAACGCCTTTGCCGTCGGTGAGCTTCAACACTTCCTCTTCCCAGCGCGGGAAGGTCCGATAGTTAACGCCGGCCACTGCGCCAAGCTGTTTCACTCGCTCAAGATTGGTCTCGCTGCTGGACGTCACAATCACCTTGGCGCCAAGGGCTGTTGCCAATTGCACAGCGAAGATCGATACGCCGCCGGTGCCTTGCACCAAAACGGTCTGGCCCGGCTGGATCTGGCCGTAATCCACTAGCGAGTACCACGCCGTCAGCGCGGCGATCGGCAGGGTCGAGGCCTCTTCGTCGGACATGTTGTCCGGCGCACGAACTGCACTTTGCTCGTGAATGATCATGTATTCGGCCAAGCCACCCGGCAGCGGCATACCGAAGCAGTAGGCAGGTTCGTCCGGCCCCGGCTCACCGTCAATCCAGCGTGAGTACAGGTGCGAGTTGACGCGGTCGCCCACCTTGAATCGGCTGACACCTTCACCCACAGCGATGACCGTGCCTGCCGCGTCGCTGACCGGAATCAACGGCTTGGGCACCAGATGGGGTTCATAAAAACCATCGACGATGGCCTTGTCGCGGAAGTTGAGCGAAACCGCGCCGATCCTGACCAGTAGCTCGCCGGCCTTGGGTTCAGGCGTAGGGGTGTCGCTGAGTGCAAGGTTGTCGAGGCCGAAATCATGCAGAAGCCAGGCTTTCATGGAAGTTGTCTCCAGTGGGTAGGTTCGAAGACATTGTTCCTGGGCAGAGCGCCTGGATAAATGCTTGGCACAGCACAGGATTGTTAATTCTCAAAGCAACAATCGAGCGAATACCTGATAGGGTGGCGGCAACAAATAATCGTCAGAGGACGTTATGGAGCTGCTTCAGTCCTTGCAGGTGTTTGCCCGATTGGCCGAGCTCAGCAGTTTTACCCGGGTAGCCGACGCGCTGCAGATCGGCCGGCCGCAGGTGACCCGCGCCATTCAGGAACTCGAAACCTCGATTGGCGTGCGCCTGTTTCAGCGCACCACCCGGACAGTGAGACTGACTTCGGAGGGCGAGCAATTCTATGCGCGGGTCAAAACCATTCTCGGCGAGATTTCCGATGTCACGGCGATGTTCTCGACGCCGGATTCAATCTTGCGGGGTCGATTACGCGTCGATATACCCACCGCTTTTTCGCAGCCTGGGCTGATCGAAAGCTTACGAGCATTTTCCACGCGCTATCCCTCAATCGAACTGGCTCTGGGGGTGACAGACAGAACGGTCGATCTGGTCGCCGAGGGCGTGGACTGCGCGTTGCGCATCGGCGAGTTACCCAGTTCAAGTCTCATCGCCCGGCGTATTGGTTTGGCCACCATGGTCACCTGTGCGGCGCCGCGATACCTGGAAGAGTACGGTGAGCCTGAAACCCTGGAAGATCTCGGCAAACACCGTGGGGTGACCTTCTTGTCGGGGCAGAACCAGCGTCCTCTGGCCTGGCAATTCGTGGAGGGCGGCCGCGAGCAATCACACATCTGTCGCCAAGGGATCACCGTCAACGAGTCCAACGCTTATGTCGAATGCGGTGTTGCCGGTTTTGGCATTCTTCAGGCACCCGGTATCGCCCTGGATCGGTTTCTGGCCAACGGATCTCTGGTTGAAGTCCTGCAGGCCTATCGCCCGCATCCACGCCCCGTATCAGTGTTGTATCCCAGTCGTTCGCACTTGGCCCCGCAGGTTGAAGCGTTCGTTGAGTGGATCGGCGAACAGTTTCCAAAGCTCTATGGGCGCTGGCTGGCGGGAAGGTGACGCCAGCAGGGCTGTTCGTTTCTGGCCTTGTCCTGCCTGTCGCCAGCGCCGCACAAGCGCGCCTGGGAAAAACCGCCGGCGAGACACCCGTCACACCTCGGCTTCAACCTCAGCCTTGACCACCGATTTACGGTACGTCAGCAAAACGATGCCGGTGACCACGATCACCCCACCGAGAATCTGTCCGTGGCTGAGCATTTGGTCCAGCACAATCCAGCCCATCAGCAGCGTTGCCAATGGCTCGATGTTCATGACCGGCGCATTGCGCGGCATGTCCAGCCGAGGTACCGACATGAACAGGACGATAAAACCCGTGCCGTACAGCACCACCAGCGTGGCGAGGGCAAGCCATCCGGTCGAGGTCGCGGGCAGGTTCAATCCGCCGGGAAGGGCACCCGTCAACCCTGCCAGATTGACGCTGCTGAACACGATGAAAATGGTCAGCAGACTGCGCACCGAGCCACGTACCTGAGACAACTTGTGGTCGGTGATCCATAGCGCGCAGGCGAACACGCTGGCGGCGCAGAACGCGAGCGCGACGCCGGTCAGCCATTGCGCACTGACGTCTGTCGTGGTTGAAAGCCGCCCGGGGACATCCAGCACAAACACCAGGCCCAACAGAATCAACCCCATCAAGGTCGCGGTGCGGGCGCTCGGTCGCGGGCCACCCAGCGCCCAGGTGAGCAATGCCAGCAGAATAGGGAATACGTTCGCCACCAGCAGGGCCAGCGCCACCGGCACCCGTGCGACAGCAGAGTAAAGGCACAGACTCTGCGCAGTGATCAGCAACCCCAGCAACAGTTGCCAGCGCCAGGCACCCGCCGGCAAGCGCGGGCTTTGTCTTTGCCACAGCACCAGGAAGGCGAGCACCAGCAAGGTCCCGCCGGAACGCATCAAAATCGCCAGCAGCACTCCCGCACCATCATCAAAGGCGACGCGCGCCGCTACATGATTGCCGGCAAACGCGCAGCCCATGCACAACAGAATGATCACAGCCAGATAACGGGGGTAGGGCGGCGGTACGGTTTGCGTAGCGGTAGGGCGAGGCATGGCAGATCTCAGGATTGTTAGCCGTTCGAACGACTTGGTTTTTATTTGGTTGTCGTACAACTAGGCCGTTTTATCGCATTCGGCGACATCGGGCAATAGACCTGAAAACGCACAGCTACGCATAAGTTCGGCGTTATGGTGGATTTTTACTTATTTGATTAAGCGCAGAGATCGTATGACTTGATTGGGCAGGGGCGCATCGGCCCCTGCTTCCATGGACTTACACATTCATGAGATACGGGTGGTCTGCTTCTGCTCAGGCATGAAATGGATAATCGATGTAGCCACGCTGATCCCCGCCGAAAAAGCTGCCTGGGTCTGGCACGTTGAGTGTCAGGCCATCGTGCAGTCGACGCGGCAAGTCCGGGTTGGCCAGGAACGGCCGGCCAAACGCGATGATGTCGGCACGATCGGCAATCAGCGCTTGTTCGGCAGATTGCGCATCGTAGCCGCCCGCCAGAATCAGCACGCCGTTCCAGGTTTTGCGCAACTGGGCAATGATCGCGTCCCAGCGCGGGTCGAAGTTCTCATCTTTGACGGTGCCGACCATCGCTGGCTCGACCAGATGCAGGTAGGCCAGATTCCATTGGTTGAGCGCTTCGACGAGGTGGCCGAAGGTGGCCTCCGGGGTGTCATCGCCCATGCCCATGAAGCGCCCCATCGGCGTCAGGCGTACGCCGACCCGTTCGGCGCCGACTTCTTCAGCCACGGCCGCAACCACTTCCAGCAGAAACCGCGCGCGATTCTCCACGCTGCCGCCATAGGCATCGTCACGCTGGTTGCTGTTGCTGTTAAGAAACTGATCGAGCAGGTAACCGTTGCCGGCATGGATTTCCACACCGTCCATGCCCGCCTGCAATGCGTTGCGCGCGGCCACCCGATAGTCCTCGACGATGCCGGCGATTTCCGCGGTTTCCAGCGCGCGTGGCACCGGCACATCACCCCAGACACCGTTACCGTTTTCGTCGACGATAAACGTCTTGCCCGGCACCGGCAGCGCGCTGGGCGCAACCGGCAGGCCGGCATCGGGTTGGAAACTGGGGTGGGACACCCGACCGACGTGCCACAACTGCATGAAGATCAGGCCACCAGCCTCGTGCACTGCCGCGCTGACGTCACGCCACGCCCGGACCTGCTCGGGGCTGTAGATGCCCGGCGTCCAGGCGTAACCCTGAGCCTGCCGGGAGATTTGTGTGGCCTCGGTGATGATCAGCGCGGCACTGGCCCGTTGGCGGTAGTATTCGGCGTTCATCGGCGTCGGCACGTCGCCCGGTTGGCCGGCGCGTGAGCGCGTCAACGGCGCCATCGCCACGCGATGGGCGAGGGTGTAAGGACCGAGTGCAAGGGGTTGAAACAGACGACGGGTCATGGGTAGCTCCAGATTTCAATAAAGGAAATTCAAGCGCGGCAGCGGGGCCGCGAACCAGTGCCGCTAACTTAACTGCGCTCAGCGGGGCTGATAATCGGTGACCGGCGCTACGCTGTTTTGCGCACAACGCAACGGCGCCCGTGCTTATCAGCGATGAACACGGGTGTGGCTCAGGCGGGTGGGTTTGAGCGCGTCAGCGGCAGGTTCAGCCAGCGCCGGCCGGTAGCGTTGGCGACGGCGTTGCCAAGGGCGGCGGCCATTGGCCCTTGAACGATTTCAGCGGCACCGAGGAAAGGTTCTCCCGGCTGGTCGAGCAAATGCACATCGACTTTTTTCGGCAGTTGCGTGAAACGCAGAATCGGATAGCCGCTCCAGTCGTAGCTGCGAATGCCCCCGGCGTCGTAGGCGACTTTTTCATACAGGGTCCAGCTCGCGGACTGCACGATGCCGCCCTCGACCTGATTGCGCAGGCCGTCGGGGCTGACGATCTGGCCAACGTCCACCGCCGTCACCACGTGATCGATGCGGATCTCGCCGGTCTGCGGATGCACTTGCAGCTTCACCGCGATGGCGCAGTAACCCATGATGTTTTTGTAGCGGGCAAAGGCGAAACCGATGCCGGCGCCGGGCTCGTTGCTTTTTTGCGGCCAACCGATCTCATCACGCACACGTTCTACCACCGCGCGGGCACGCGGGTCGCTGAGATGGGCCAGACGCAACGCGACCGCGTCGATGCCGGCCCTGATCGCCAGTTCGTCGATGCTCGCCTCAATGGCGAAGATGTTGATGTGCGCCCCCAGTGAACGCATGGCCGAGGTGCGAAAGGGCATTTCGGTGACGAAGGTCATGTTGATGCGCGTCGAGTTCAACTGGTACAGCGGCACAGCGTTGCGATCACCATCGCCTTCGGGCTGGGCGATCGGCACGGAGGGCGCTGAGGTGAAGGGCCGCGCGAGCAAGCGTGCCGGCAGCAGACGCCCGGCGTTGACGATGCGTTCGTTGTGCGGTGTGGTCCAGAGTTCGTAGGCCCAGTCCTGCAGGCGGCCCTGGCTGAGGCCGGCGTCGACTTCGGTGACCATCGCCGAGCTGTACGGCTCCCAAAGATTTTCCTGTTCGCGCATCCATTGCACGCGCACCGGCGTACCGGGCACGCGCAGGGCAATCAACGCCGCATCGGCGGCGACATCATCGGCACCGTTATGCCCGTAGCACCCTGAGCCTTCGGTATGAATACAGCGCACCCGCTCAGGTGGCAGACCGAGCATTTCGGCAATGCCAGCGCGCAGCGGGTAAACGCCTTGGGTGTGGGTCCATACGGTGAGAACGCCGTCCTTGAACCAGGCCACTGCGCAGGACGGACCGATCGAGCCATGCATCAAATACTGCTTGGTGACCCGCGCCTGAAAACGCGTGTCGGCCGCGCCGCTCGGCGTGCCACTGTTGCTGATCGGATAGCGTCGTGAGGGCAGGCGTTTGAGCAGGCCATGAATCTCGTCTGCTTCGGGAATCGCCTCGCCGCCGCTCCATTGCGCGACTACGCTGGCACCGCGCATGGCTTTGATCGCTTGCCACTCATCACCGGCGACCACCGCCAGATAGTTGCCGTCGCGGATCACCTTGACCACGCCAACCAACGCCTCGATGGACGCCGCATCGAATGCTTGCAGCGCGCAGCCCGGACGGGGCGGGCGGATCACCCGCGCATGCAGCATGCCCGGCAGGCGCATGTCCTGGACGAATGCTGCACCACCGCTGACCTTCGCCGGGATGTCGAGGCGCGGCAACGAATGGCCGATCAGTTTGAAATCAGTGGCGGCCATCGCTGGTGACTGAGCCTTGGCGTATTGGTGCACATCGACATGCTTGACCGCCTCGGCGTAACTCATCCGCTGAGCGGCCGGGCCCTCGATCACAGCGTTGCGAGTGCTGAGCAGCGCTGCATCAACCTGCCAACGGCGCGCGGCGGCCTCGACGAGCATTTCGCGCACCTGCGCGGCGGCGTTATACAACGCGGTACCGCTGTCGAAAATGCTGTGGCTGCCGGCGGTGTAGCCTTCGTTGGGTGTCAGCGCGGTGTCGGCGGTGAGCAAGTTGATTGAGGTGGCCGGCACCTGCAAACGCTCGGCGGCGATTTGCAGCAGCGCGGTTTTCACTCCGGTGCCCAATTCGACCTTGCCGGTGTAGACGGTAATGCCGTCGGCGCCGATGCGGATCCAGGCGTCGAGAAACGGGTTGGTGCGCAGGCTTCCGGGCAGGTCAGGCGCGAGGACCACGGTGCCGAGCGTATCGACTTCCGTATCCGCTAACACACGCCGCGCCACCGGCAGCAGGGTGAACGCCATCAGCAACGCACCACCGCGCAGGAACGCGCGTCGGCTCGGATTCAGTTCATTCGACTCACTCATGTCAGGCTCCCGTTATGCCCGGCCACCTGTTTGATCGCCTCGATGATCCGCAAGTGCGTACCGCAGCGGCACAGGTTGCCGGCCATGTGCTCGCGAATGGTTGCCTCATCCGGGTGGCGATTACGCTCAAGCAACGCCTGCGCGCGCATCAGCATGCCGGCAATGCAGTAACCGCATTGCGCGGCCTGTTTCTCGATGAACGCCGCTTGCAGAGGGCCAGGTTTTTCCGCGCTGCCGAGGCTTTCCACAGTGCGGATTTTTTTGCCTTCGAGACCGGCGCAGGGCGTCAGGCAGGCGAACACCGGTCGATCATCGACGATCACCGTGCAGGCGCCGCATTGACCGAGACCGCAGCCGTATTTGGCGCCGTTGAGGTTCAAGTGATTGCGCAGCGCATACAGCAGCGGCATGTCCGGCTCCAGCTCAAGCGGTTGCGCGGCTCCGTTGACGTTGAGGGTGATCTGGCTCATTTCGTCTCCTGACGTAACGCTTCAATAGTGGAAGAGAGGTCGGCCCACGGCTGATCGGGGCTGGCTTGCTGACGCAGATACGCGGCCAGTGCGCCGAGTTGCGCGTTGTCCAGGTTGGCGGCGAACGCAGGCATCAGCGGGCCGGGCGATCCGGCTGTGGCGGGCAAGCCCTCAAGCACGGTTTTGAGGAAATTGCGCGAACTGGCCGCTTGCAGCGCCGAGGTGTTTTGCAACGCCGGGCGACCATCGATGCTGCGCATCGGCGCCGCCGGGCCATGGCAACCGGCGCAGGCGCTGCTGAAGAGCAGGGCGCCGGTCGAGTGGTCTGCCGCTTCACTGGCAGGCGTCTTCTGCGTCGTTTCTGTCACCGAAGGCGGGTTTTCCAGACTGAGCAAATACTCGGCAATCGCTTCGGCTTCACTGGCGGGCAAGCGCGCCAGGCTCAAGCTGACCGGACGCATAGGGCCGGCGGGTGTGCCGTGGCCATCAACGATTTCGGCGCGCAGATAGCTCACCAGTTGCTCACGACTCCACGGGTTGCCGCGCTGGCCCATACCGACCAGCGCGGGCGCTTGCCAGCCATCGACGCTGCCGCCCTGCAAATACTCCGAGGATTTTTCCGCGCCGATCAGGTTCAGCGGCGAATGGCAGCCAGCGCAGTGGCCCGGGCCGTCGACCAGATAGCGTCCGCGATTCCACGCCTCGCTGCGCTGTGCCAGCGGCGTCAATGGCTCACCGTGTAGAAAGAGCAAGTTCCAGAACGCCACCAACGGACGAATGTTCATCGGAAAATTCATCTGGTTCTGCGCGGCCGGCGCGTGCACGGCGGGGCCGCTCATCAAGTAGGCGTAGGCGTCGGCGATATCTGCTGCGCTCATGCCCCGGTAGTGCACGTAGGGGAACGCCGGATAAAGAAAGTGACCATCGCGAGCAATGCCCTGACGCATCGCCCGCTCGAAGGCTGGCAGTGACCATTGGCCGATACCGGTCTCTACGTCCGGGGTGATGTTGGTGCTGTACAGCGTGCCGAACGGCGTTACCAGCGGCAGCCCGCCGGCCAGATATTCACCGCCGGGGCGGGTATGGCAGACCGCACAATCGCCAGCCTCGACCACCCGCGCCCCGCGTTGCAACTGCGCAGTATCGAACATCGTCGGGCGCTCGATCGGTGTAATTGCCGGGCGCCACATCAACCAAACGGCGCCGATCAGGCCGAGCACGGCGACGACGGCCACGCTGATCCATAGCGTTCTGGACTTCAGAAATGAGCTGTTCATGGGACGGAGAAAAACGCGGTAGGCAATGGCAGAACGGATCGGATACGGGTCATGACAACGCTCCTTGTAACAGCCGGGGAAGGGCGCCGATGGGGACGACGGCACCAGGGGCCAAAGCGTAGAGAAACCGTCTGCGCGAGAGAATCAGCGGCGCACGCAACAGCGCGTTGCGCGAGAAGCAACGCCTGCGCCGTTGCGCAGGACGCATCAGTGCATTGCCCGCCGCGTGGATTCTGCGCATCGCCACAGGGCCGTAGCCTTGGCAGCACTTTCCTGAACTCAACGAGGTGTCATCATGCTCACGGGCAATCCTGCCGTTGCGGCGAATGCCGAACAGCCAACTTCACTTTCCGGCCTGATGGTCGCGTTCCTGGCATTTTGCTGTGGCGCGGTCGTGGCCAATCTTTATTACGCGCAGCCGATCGTCGAGCTGATTGCACCGCAGATCGGCCTGTCCAGCGCTAATGCCAGCCTGATCGTTTCGCTGACGCAGTTTGGTTACGCGCTGGGCCTGTTGCTGTTGGTACCGCTGGCCGATCTGATGGAAAACCGCCGGCTGGTGGTCGGATTCACCCTTGCGGCGAGCGTCACGCTATTGTGCGCCGGACTGACCCATTCACCGTCGATGTTCCTGGTGTTGTCTTTGCTGATCGGTCTGACCTCGGTGGCCGTGCAGATCCTCGTGCCGCTGGCGGCACACCTGGCGCCCGAGGCCAGCCGTGGCCGCGTTGTCGGCAATATCATGAGCGGTCTGCTGCTGGGCATTCTGTTGTCACGGCCACTGTCGAGCCTGTTGGTTGAAGTGTTCGGCTGGCGCGGGGTGTTTTACAGCGCGTCGGCCCTGATGGCGGTCATCGCGCTGATTACCGCCGTGGCACTGCCGCGTCGGCTGCCGACGCATAAAGCCACGTATGCCGCGCTGATCGGCTCGGTGTTTGCCTTGGCCCGGCGCTATCCACTGTTGCGTCAGCGCTCGCTGTATCAGGGTTTGCTGTTTGCCAGTTTCAGCTTGTTCTGGACCCTCGCGCCAATTGAACTGATGCGTCACCACGGCTTCACTCAGGCCCACGTGGCGATCTTCGCGCTGGTGGGTGCGGTAGGTGCCATTGCGGCGCCGATTGCCGGGCGTCTGGCCGATGCCGGGCATGGTCGTCGCGGCACGCTGGTCGCGTTGTTGCTGGCGCCGGTTTCGCTATTGATCGCCGCGCTCCCGGGCAGCGGCTATGTCTGGCTGGTGGTGTGCGCGGTGCTGCTGGATTTCGCCGTGCAATTGAACATGGTGCTCGGCCAGCGTGAGGTGTACGCCCTCGATCCCCACAGCCGCGCGCGCCTGAACGCCGTGTACATGACCAGTATTTTCGTCGGCGGCGCCGTGGGCTCACTGGTCGCCAGTCCGCTGTACGAGCACTTCGGCTGGAACCTGTCCGCCGTCGCGGTGGCGCTGCTGCCAGCGCTCGCGCTCGGGTTGTTCCTGAGCCGCAAGGCCGATGTCTGAACATCCGGAAAGTGCGGGCAAGCACGGCGGTACAAGACGTCGGGGGAACAGTGATGCACAATCATCCGCGTTCCCTATCGACCGGACCCCGCTTATGGACAAGTTGCTGGCACTGAAGATGTTTGTGGAAACCGTGCGCTGCGGGGGCTATTCCTCGGCAGCGCGCAAACTCGGGATATCCACGTCGTCAGTGACACGGCAAGTGGCCGGACTGGAACACGAGTTGGGCGCGAGTTTGCTCAATCGCACCACGCGCAATACCAGTGTGACCGTTGCCGGCCAGACCTATTTCGAAAAAGCCGTGGCGATTCTCGACGCGATCGACGAAGCCGATGCTGTCGTCGCCGATCGTGGCGCCGAAGCCCAGGGCCGTCTGCGCATCAGCGTGCCGGTGGAGTTCGGCCGACGGCTGATCGCGCCGCACCTGAGCCGCTTGCTCGAGCGGCATCCGGGTCTGGAGATCAGTCTGTCGCTGAGCGATCAGGTCAGCGACCTGCTCAGCGAGCAGATCGATGTTTCCGTGCGGCTGGGATCGTCGGTGGTCAGTGAAGACATCGTCAGTAAACGCGTGGGGCAGTTCGAACGCTGGGTGGTGGCCAGTCCGGCGTATCTGGCGCGTAGCGCGGCGCTCAGTCATCCACGGGATTTGCTGGAGCACCAATGCCTGCGTTTCGATTACGGCGGCACCCACCAGCACTGGACCTTTCAGAATGAAGATGCGCCCATCCAGCTCAATGTCCACGGGCGCCTGCAAAGCAACAATGCCGATATCCTGCGCGAAGCTGCCATCGGTGGCGGCGGGGTGACGCTGCTGGCTGACTGGCTGGTGCGCGACGACGTCGCAGCCGGCCGGCTGACCCGTTTGCTTGAGCATTACGAGGTCAATCCCGGCAGTGCCAGCACCTGCATCAACGCGTTGTATTTACCCAATCACCGAGGGTCCAGCCGGATCAATGTGTTTATCGATTTCCTGATGGAAATTCTCAGCCCGGCCCCCGCGACCACTCCCGCAGCTTGATGCCTGCGGCTCAACGGCGTCCGGTCCGCGTACTGACATCAACCCAAACCGCCAACACCAGAATGCTGCCCTTGACGATCATCTGCCAGTAGCTATCGACATCGAGCATCGACATGCCGTTGTCCAGACTGGTGATAACCAGCGCGCCGAGGAGGGCGCCGTACACCGTACCGGAGCCGCCGCGCATCGAGGTGCCGCCGATAAAGCAGGCGGCGATGGCGTCGAGTTCGCCCATGCTCCCGGCCGAAGGCGAACCGGCGGCCAGGCGCGCGGTGTTGACCACGCCGGCGAGGGCGCACATCACGCCCATGATCCCGAAGATCCACAGCTTAACCGCCTGCACATTGATCCCGGACAGGCGTGTCGCTTCCATGTTGCTGCCCACGGCATACACGCGCCGGCCGAACACAGTTTGACTGGTCACGTAGCTGAACACGCCGAGCAAAACCAGCAGCAACAAGACCGGCACCGGAATGCCGTCGTAGCTGTTCAGCGTCTGTACGAAGCCGGCGAGTACGGCGCCGATCACCAACACGCGGATGACGTCACGCACTAACGAATGCGCCGCGAGGCCGTGAAGAGCGCGATTGCGCCGTTGTTTCCAGGTCAGGAACACAGTCAGCGCAAACAACAGAATGCCCAGGCCGGTGCCAATCGCATGGGGCAAGTAACCCTGGCCAATGTAAACCAGCTCCGGCGACACCGGCGCGATGGTCGTGCCGCCGGTAATCCCCAGCAAAATCCCGCGAAAAGCCAGCATGCCGCCCAGACCAACAATGAACGAGGGAATGCGCAGATAAGCCGTCATGTAGCCGTTGGCGAGGCCGATCATCAGCCCGCAGAGGGCGACCAGACTCAGGTTCGCCAACAGAGGAATGTGATAGACCACATCGAGAATCGCCGCGAGGCCACCGAGCAGGCCGAGCAATGAACCGACCGACAAATCGATCTCGCCACTGATGATCACCAGCACCATGCCGCAGGCGAGAATGCCGGTAATCGACATCTGCCGCAGCAGATTGGACAGGTTGCGCGGGGTCAGAAAACCGCCCTCGGTCTGCCAGCTGAAGAACAGCCAGATCAGCACCACGGCAAACACCAGCGCGAGCATTTTGTAGCGAGTGAACAGTTGTTTGACCTGATTCATTTACGCGGATTTCCGATCATTATTGTTATGGCTGCCAGGCTGGCTGAGGGCGGCGGCGAGCACTTGTTCCTGCGTCAATTCATGGTTGACGAAGTCGCCGCGTAACTGACCTTCGCCGATCACCAGCACGCGGTCGGAAACGCCGAGCACTTCGGCCAGCTCCGACGAGACCATGATGATCGACACGCCGGCGGCGGCCAGTGCGCCCATCAACTTGTAGATTTCGTATTTGGCGCCGACGTCCACGCCTCGGGTCGGCTCATCGAGAATCAGCACCCGGGGTTTGGCCAGCAGCATCTTCGCCAGTACGGCTTTTTGTTGATTGCCACCCGACAGACTGGTGATCGGCAGGAACGGGCTGGCGGTCTTGAGGTGCAGGCGCGAGATTTCCCGATCGATGCTGCCCAGTTCGGCTTCGGCATCGATGCGGGTCAGCTTCGAGTAGTTGTCCAGTACAGCGAGGGTGATGTTCTGGCCGACGCCCAGATCGGGAATGATGCCTTGGCGTTTGCGGTCCTCCGGCACCAGGCACAGGCCGGCGCGGATGGACTTGAGCGGCGTGCGGGTGTCGATGGCTTGCCCGTCCAGCCAGACTTCGCCCTCGTGGCGACCGGGATAAGCGCCGTAGAGTGCGGTCACCAGTTCGGTGCGGCCAGCGCCGACCAGCCCGGCGATGCCGAGGATTTCGCCGCGCTTGAGGACGAAGGAAATATCGTCGACCCGTTTGCGCTTGGGGTTGTCGACGTCGTAGCAGGTGATGTGCCGGGCCTCGAAAATCACTTCGCCGATGTCGTGCGGCTCGGCGGGGTAGAGGTTGCTCATTTCCCGCCCGACCATCTGGGTGATGATCTGTGGGATGTCCATATCAGCCATGGCGGTGGTGGCGATGTGTTTGCCATCGCGGATCACCGAAATGGTGTCGCACACGGCGGCCACTTCATCGAGCTTGTGCGAGATGTAGACGCAGGCCACGCCCTTGGCTTTGAGGTCGCGGATGATGTCCAGCAACACCTCGATTTCCGAACGGCTCAAGGCTGAGGAAGGCTCGTCGAGGATCAGCAGGCGGGCCTGTTTGTTCAGTGCCTTGGCGATCTCCACCAGTTGCTGATAACCGCCGCCGTACTGCGACACCGGCAGCGATACGTTCATGTCGGGGACTTTCAATTCACGCATCAGGGCTTCGGCGCGGTGGATCATCGCCGGGTAATTCATGCGTCCGCCTGGCAGCGTCAGTTCATGGCCCATGAAAATGTTTTCGGCCACCGACAGGTCAGGCACCAGTGTCAGTTCCTGGTGAATGATGACGATACCGGCGGCTTCCGTTTCGCTGATCGATTGCGCCCTGAGCGGTTGCCCGTCCCAGAGGATTTCACCGTCCCAGGTGCCGTGGGGGTAAACCGCCGAAAGGATTTTCATCAGCGTGGATTTGCCGGCGCCATTCTCGCCGCACAGGCCAACGCACTCGCCGGGTCTGACCTTGATGTCGATGCCGTTGAGCGCTTTGACACCGCCGAAGGTTTTGACGATACCGTTCATTTGCAGCAGATAGTCGGACATGGACAGGGCTCGTATATCAAAGACTCACACACCACTGAACCTGTGTGGGAGCGAGCCTGCTCGCGAAAGCGTCAGTTCAGACAATGCTTCGTTGACTGACACACCGCATTCGCGAGCAGGCTCGCTCCCCCAAGGGTTTTCGCATTACCGGAGATCACTTCCCGGCAATTTGCGCCTTGGTGTAGAAGCCGTCCTGTTCGAGCAGGTCGATGTTGTCCTTGGTCAGCGGGGTTGGCGTGAGCAGGATGGTGTCGACCTTTTTGCTGCCGTTGTCGTACTGCGAGCTGAAGGCGGGTTTTTCATTGCGCGCCAGTTGCACCGAGAGCTTGGCGGCTTCGGTGGCTATGAGTTTCAGCGGTTTGTACACGGTCATGGTTTGCGTGCCGGCGATCACTCGCTTGACTGCGGCAAGGTCAGCATCCTGCCCGGAAATCGGCACTTTGCCGGCCAGTTGCTGCGCCGCCAGTGCCTGAATGGCGCCGCCCGCCGTGGCGTCGTTGGAGGCGACGATGCCGTCGATTTTGTTGTCGTTACGGGTCAAGGCGTTTTCAACAATGCTCAGCGCTTCGGTCGGGTTCCATTCCTTGACCCACTGCTGGCCGACGATCTTGATATCGCCCTTGTCGATGGCCGGTTGCAGCACCTTCATCTGGCCTTCACGCAGGATCTTGGCGTTGTTGTCGGTGGGCGCACCACCGAGCAAAAAGTAATTACCCTTGGGCGCCGCTTTCAGCACGCCGCTGGCCTGCATCTCGCCGACTTTTTCGTTATCGAAGGAAATGTAGGCGTCGACATCGGCGTTAAGAATCAGTCGATCATAGGACACGACCTTGATCCCGGCTTTCTTCGCTTCGGCCACCGCGTTGGTCAGCACCGTGGCGTTGAACGGCACGATGACGATGACATCGACACCCCGGGAAATCAGGTTTTCGATCTGGGAAATCTGCTTCTGCTCGTTGGCATCCGCCGACTGCACGAAGACCTTGGCGTCCATTTTTTCTGCCGCCGCAACGAAGTAGTCACGGTCACGCGACCAGCGCTCCAGGCGCAGATCATCAATGGAGAAACCGATTTTCGGGTGGGCTGCGTCAGCCAGCACCGGCAGCGACAGCAAGGTCAGAGCAGTGGCCAATAGCGTGCGTTTTACGTTCTTCATAGTGGGGCGTCCTTTTATTGTTGTTGGAAAGACACGGCCTGACGATGAGTATCGGGCTGGTAAAACTGTAGAGAATCCGCAGACGCCGCAGGCACAGATTTGTCGTAGAAATGTCACCGCGTGGATGCGCCCGCAGACTCCCTGTGTGATCAGCGATAGATAAACCGGTTGACGATGTTCTCAAGCATTTCCTGGCGGCCGCTGACGGCTTGCGGGTTCAACTCGTTGGTGAAGGCGTGCTCAGCCAGTGATTCAAGGTTGAAGTCGCCGGCCATCACCGCTTGCCCGAACGGCTGCTGCCAGCCGGCGTAGCGTTGATCCTTGAGCCGTTGCAGCTCGTCGTTCTGCACCATGGCCGCTGCCCGCTCCAGAGACAGCGCGAGAACGTCCATGGCACCGACGTGGCCATGGAACAGATCGATCTGATCAAGGCTTTGCCGGCGAACCTTGGAGTCGAAGTTGAAACCGCCGTTCTTGAAGCCGCCGGCCTTGAGAATTTCATAGGTGGCCAGGGTCATTTCTTCGACGCTGTTGGGAAATTGATCGGTGTCCCAGCCGTTTTGCGGGTCGCCGCGGTTGGCGTCGATGCTGCCGAAAATCCCCAGGGAGACGGCCGTCGCAATTTCATGATGGAAGCTATGCCCGGCCAGCGTCGCGTGGTTGGCCTCGATGTTGACCTTGATTTCGTGCTCCAGCCCGAACTGCTGAAGAAAGCCGAACACGGTGGCGCTGTCGTAATCGTATTGGTGCTTGGTCGGCTCCTGCGGTTTGGGCTCGATCAGCAGGTCGCCGGTAAAACCGATCTTGTGCTTGTGCTCGACCACCATGCGCATGAAGCGGCCCAGTTGTTCGCGCTCGCGTTTCAAGTCCGTGTTGAGCAGGGTTTCGTAGCCTTCGCGACCGCCCCACAACACGTAGTTGGCACCTTTCAGGCGCTGGGTCGCGTTCATGGCGCTGAACACCTGGGCAGCGGCGCAGGCGAACACTTCGGGATCGGGGTTGCTCGCGGCACCCGCTGCGAAACGTGGATTGCTGAAGCAATTGGCGGTGCCCCACAGCAGCTTGATGCCGCTTTCTTCTTGGTGTCGCTCCAGGTGATCGACCATTTGCGCGAAGTGGTTGCGGTACTCCCTTAAAGACTGGCCTTCCGGGGCGACATCGGTGTCATGGAAACAGTAATAGTCGATACCCAGCTTGGAGAAGAGTTCGAAGGCTGCTGCTGCCTTGCCGATGGCCATTTCCATCGGGTCGCCAGCGTGTTGCCATGGGCGCTTGAACGTCCCCGCGCCGAATACATCGGAACCCGGCCAGACGAACGTGTGCCAGTAACAGGCGGCCATGCGCAGGTGTTCGCGCATGGGTTTGCCGAGGATGAGTTTGTCGGCGTCGTAATGACGAAAGGAGAGGGGAGAATCGCTGTTCGGGCCTTCGTAGCGAATCGCATCGACATCGGGGAAATACTGCATGGACCTTGTCCTTGTTGTTCTTGGCGGTGTCTCGATACTAGCAACGGCCCTATGCCCGTTGATTATGAAAAACATCAACACGGGGTGCGATTTTGCGTATTGAGCTTCTTCGGCCAGGCGCCTAGTCTTTGCCAATCGCCTCTATGACAAGAGGCCCGGAACAAGCATAAAAACAATGAAAACCGTACCGCCTGTTCACCGCATCGCCCTGTTGTTCAACGGCAGCAAGATCTATGACCGTGGCATCATCAGCGGCATCGGCAACTACCTGAGCAGCACCCGTGCCTCGTGGGATCTGTTTCTCGAAGAGGACTTTCTCTGTCGCTTGAAAGGCATCGAGCGTTGGCAGGGCGACGGGATCATCGCCGACTTCGACGACCCGCTGATTGGCGAGGCGTTGGCCGATATCCAGATGCCGGTGGTAGCAGTAGGGGGCTCGTACGAGGATAAACGCGCCTATCCGAAAGCGATTCCCTACGTCGCCACCGATAACAACGCGCTGATGACGTTGGCTTATACGCACTTGATCGAGGCGGGACTGCAGCGTTTTGCCTGCTTCAGCCTGCCGGAAGCGCAGGCCAACCGCTGGGCTCAGGAGCGCGAAAAAGCCTTTCGCAAACTGATGAAACGCGACGGCTTGCACGGCGAAATCTATCGCGGCATGGGCACCAGCGCACCGCTCTGGGACAGTGCCGTCGAACAACTGATTGCCTGGCTGCAAAGCCTGCCCAAGCCCATCGGCATCATCGCCGTCAGCGACGCCCGCGCGCGCCAGTTGCTGCAAGCCTGCTTGACCGCCGGGATTGCCGTGCCGGAGCAGGTGGCGCTGATTGGCATCGACAATGATCCGCTGACCCGCAGCCTGACTCGAGTGCCGCTGAGCTCGGTTATTCAGGGCACGGAAACCATGGGCCGAACCGCCGCGCAGTTACTCCATCAGATGCTTCACGGCATGCCGTCGACCGGCACGCAGATCCTGATCCCGCCGGATGCTGTGAACGTGCAGGTGTCGAGTTTGCACCAGCCATTGGGTAATCCCTATGTCATGCAGGCGCTGTTGTTCATCCGCCAATATGCTTGCCAAGGCATTAAAACGGCGCAGGTGGCGGCTTATGTTGGTGTTTCGCGTTCGTCACTTGAAGCGCATTTCCGCGCCGAGCGAGGCTGCAGCGTGCATGACGAGATCCTGCGTTTCAAACTGGCAGCGGCCACCAGCGGATTGAAAAATACTGACTCGGTGATTGCCGACGTTGCGCGCAGTTGCGGGTTTAAATCTGCGCAGTATCTGCACACGGTGTTTCGGCGGGAGTTTGGCTGTACACCGCGGGAGTATCTGCAGGGGCAGCGACGCGCTGGTGTTTGAGCAAGCGGTTGCGGATTACGACTGGGTTTTATGTTGTAACGAGGGAACGATTGAAGATGCGAAGAGGCAAGTGGTTGATGAGATCTATAAGGTGCCGGGGTGATTGTCGAAATGGAGACAGGTGTTGTCGCAAGGGCGCATAGCGTAATACATGATTTAACATAATATACATTACACGTAACACGATGTTACGAGATCAGACCGGTTGCACAGTGGATTTCAACCTGCAGAATTGCCCTGAATCCGATCCACAGCTTTTCCTTGAATTCGACGGCGCTCAACCCTCATCACGCGTCAGCTTTTCGATCAGCGTTCGATGCTGTGGGAATTGCTGCGTGAGTTTCTGCCGATCACCCATTTCCATGTCGGCAAAATCAAATCCTGGCGAAACGGCTTCGCTGATCAGCCCAAATCCGTTTTCGCCGTCGAGCAACCGTGAAGCTTTCCATATTCCACCTGGGACGTGTAACTGCAAAAGCTGTCCTGCCAGAATGTCGGTGCCCATTACCAATGTCTGCAACGAGCCATCAGCATCAATCAGGCTGTACTCAATGGCGTCGCCCAGGTGGAAATAATGCAGGATGTCGGATCGATTGAAATGAAACTGGCCCACCGGTGATTGCTGATCCAGCAGATAGTAAATCGAGGTCATCAGATACCGTGGGCCGCTGGGGGTTTCGAGTAGATCGCGATGATCGGCCTGATAGGTTCTGCGGAAGTAGCCACCTTCGAGGTGAGGCTGCAGATCCAACGTTTTAATAATGTCTCCAGCTTTCGCTTCACGCATGATAATGGTCTCTTCTGCGTCGAATATGATGCCATTTTACGCTAACTCGACTAAACGGCCATTTAGTGTAGTTAAACGTGAGCCGCAAGCTTTCTAGTAAATATAGGGCCACGCTCGCACCGCTGCTTTTGAAATTCGCTACGCCGGTGGTATCGCCAGGCAATCATGACGGAGTCGCCCTATCCTCTACGCAAAACCTCCCCCCGATCGGCTTCTTCGTGGGCACCTTTTTTCAATTACTGCCGGACCAAGGCAACTCGGTGACTATCGCGCCGGTACTCCCTCGATCAGGTAGACATCCGTCCTGGCTGAACGCTGGCGGACTTTCCTCAGTTCCGTGTATTCCACTGAGTTGTACCAAGCCTGGGCTTTTTCGACGCTGGCGAACTCGATGACAACACGGCGCCGCTTTGGCGCTTCGCCTTCAAGCGAAATGGTCTTTCCGCCACGCACGATGAAATGTCCGCCATAGGGTTTGAAGGTTGATTCAACCTGTGCACTGTAAGGCTTCATCCCCTCGGGATCAGTTACTTCAAACTCGGCGACATAGTAGGCCGGTGCTGCTGCCGCATGGGCGTCGGATGCCATCACCTGAGAACTGCCCGCCGCAAAATACGCCAGTCCTGCCATCGCAATCGCCATCAAATTTTTCATCACTTTCCTCCATTTAAAAAATCAGTCTTCCCAGCGCGCAAATCTCTTTCGAACTGGCCGGCTACGGCGCAGGTCGGGGGCTAAGTTCGATTGGCGCGGTTTCAATCAAGCGCTTCGACACAATCATCGACTGGGTTGTGGCAGCGTACTTTTTGAAGTGCGGCGATTCGATATGGCTTCGGTATGCCGAGTCGCTGGCGTAGATTTCGAAGAAATGGAACCAGTTTGGGCGGTCGACTTCGGCGACGGCGTAGATTGATATGACGCCCGGCTCTGTTCGAGTCGACTCTGAGATTTCTTCTTTGACTGCGGCTTGATAGGCCGCAACCTGTGCAGGATCGATTTCGAGTTGCGCGATGCGCACCACCAAGCCATTTTCCCCGGCGGCCAGGGCTTGTCCTGCCAGTAATCCAGCCAATGCCACCACTCCTAATAAACGTTTACCCATCATGTTTCCCCTCCTTCACTGCGGCAGCGCATACGCCACCACGTAGTCACCCTTCTGCGTCGTGGCTGAATTACCGCCAGCGCTTACGACTAAATATTGTCGGCCACTTTTTGGCGAAACGTACGTCATCGGTGTTGCCTCGGCCCCGACCGGCAACCGCCCCTTCCACAGCTCTTTGCCGCTACGAACATCAAAAGCGCGGATGTAAAAGTCCTGCGCGGCGGCGATGAACACCAACCCACTGGACGTGGTAATCGGCCCGCCGCGAGTCGGCATGCCGATTGGCATAGACAGGTGAGTGGCGATTCCGAGTGGACCCGTTTGCTCGGTCGTCCCCAACGGTATAGACCAGGCGACCTTGCGCGTCGTCAAATCAATCGCGCTGATCGTGCCGTATGGAGGCTCTTGGCAAGGGATTCCCAAGGGAGACAGAAACCGTCCCATCTCGATACCCCATGGTGTACCCGCTTGGGGAGCGTTGCCCTCATGGCCGCCACCTGTTGTGCCTGCGTCATCATAGGCTTTTCGGGGAATCATCCGGCTCCAGGTGGCAACCCTGGTGTCATTGACGATCATGTAACCCAGGTTCTCGGCAACGGAAACGGAACCCCAATTCATACCGCCCAGCCAGCTCGGATACTGCAGGGTCAGGCGTTCACTGGGTGGCGTGAACTCACCTTCGTATCGTGCCTTGCGGAAGTCGATTCTGCAGATCAGTTGATCTAGCGGTGTCAGCCCCCACATCCGTTTTTCGCTTAATGGTTCTGTACCCAGGGCCGGCATTCCAACCGAATACGGTTGTGTGGGCGACAGCCGATCATCTGCAACGCCTCCTTGCGGAACCTGGCGCTCTTCGACTTGAGCGATCGGCGTGCCGCTACGTCGATCCAGCATGAAGATCTGGCCGCGCTTGGTAGTTTGAATCAGCGCCGGTAGCGTTCCACCCTGACCGTCCGGCACGTCATACAGCGCTGGTTGCGACGGCACGTCGTAATCCCAAAGGTCATGATGCACTGTCTGGAAGTGCCAACGCTCACGGCCAGTGGCGATATCCAGCGCTACGATTGATGACGAGTAACGATCATCCGCCGCAGTCCTGTGGCCGCCCCAAAAGTCGGGCGTGGCGTTACCGGTTGGAAGATAGATCAGACCCAGTTCATCGTCGAAAGCCGGGGTCGACCAGACGTTGGGCGTTCCCGCGGTATAGCTCTGGCCTTCAGGCGGTTCACCCGTGATGGCCGGATTGCCCAAATCCCACGCCCAAACGAGTGTTCCTGTGTGGACGTCAAAGGCGCGAACGACACCCGAGGGTTCACCCGTTTTCTGGTTATCCCACACCAGCCCCCCGACCACCACTAGATTGCGCACGACTGTCGGAGCTGCTGTCGGAAAATAGAGGTCCTGATCAGCGCTGCCCATACCGCTGCGCAAACTAACGCTGCCGTGATCACCGAAATCGTCGCAGGATTTTCCCGTTTGCGCGTCGACAGCAACAATGCGAGCGTCGACAGTCGTTGAAATGATCCGGCGCGAGCAGGCTGGTACGGGTATCTGAACGTCAGCGGTTGAAACCTCAGCCGTTGCAGCGTGATAACCCACTCCTCGGCAGCGCGGATACACGTTGTTAGGCTGTACATTCGGGTTGTGGCGCCAGATCTCTTTTCCCGAATCAGCGTCCAGAGCGAATAACTGGCTCGACTGCGTACAGCCATAAAGCACACCGTTAACGTGAAGCGGTGTGACAACGTGCCCTTCCCTGCCCTGCGGAATCTCTCCGGTGCGGTACGTCCAGGCCACTTTCAAATCGGATACGTTGCGCGGGTTGATCTGGTCCAGCACAGCGTGACGCGTACCTGACGGGGTGCGCCCGAAATAACGCCAATCCGCAGCAGGTTCGACGAGGCCCACGGCCTTGCCAGCAACAGGGGCTGAAGTTCCTTCTGCAGTCTGGATGGGTTGCGGTTGCAGGGCTGCATAAAACGTAGCGCCTAAGGCCACGGCCACCACGGCGGCGCCTGCGTAAGCGATTTTGCTGATCAAAGAGTTGTCGCCATTGCGCAGCCACGGCATTGCCAGCAATACCAACAGCGCTAACACTGCCAGCGCCATCAGACGGGAAAACAGCGGCCAGAACGCGAAGCCAACGTCCCATACAGACCAGACGACGGAAGCAAGGAAAACCAAAAGGAAAACGACGGCCCCCGAAGCTCGACGGCGAACCAGTTGCAGGCCACCGAGCGTCATGCCAAGGCCCGCAAGCGCGAAGTACCAGGAGCCGCCCAAGGTCATGAGATAACTGCCGCCCGCGAACATGAATAACCCAGCCAGCAGGATGATGATGCCCAATGCAATCACCGTCATCATTCTTGCTTTGGATGGATTCGATTCTGACATGTAGCTCTTCCTTTGATGGACGGGTGGACGTCAGGCATGGATCGCAAAGGCCGCGCTGCCAGTGGTTCAAGCATTGATTCCCAGCTGCATATTCCAATGCCGCACTTTTGGTCAACCCAATCACACCATGCTTGATGGGGTGTGTGCGCACGGGCCACCCACGCTAATGAAGGAGGAAGAACATGAATATGGGGCAAATCCGGGATGTTCTGATGAGTGATGCTCAGCAATCCAGATAGCGATTGCGCTAGAGGGCTCTAGTCAGTAGGAGCAGGCACACAGCCGGACTAATGAGAGATATTCATCGCTTCATGTCGGTTTTGCCGTGTAGTGTTCAGGTGGGTCTTGGAATAGTTTGTCAGCTCTATTGCATATCCAGCAGGAGCTTGCCTCATGAGAACACTCGTCACCGCCTCGATGCTGACGGCCGCGATTCTGTCCGACGTCTCTGCGCATGCAGCGGATCTCCCTAAGGATCAAGCCATGAGCATCGTCAGGAATGGTGAGCAAGCCTCACTGATGGGGGCTCCAGCTAATTTCGTCGGCAACGCAAGGATCGATCCTCTTTTCGCCGCGCCGGAACCCTCTACTGTTTCTGCAGGTGCGGTGACCTTCCAGCCGGGGGCTCGGTCTGCTTGGCATACACATCCTAAAGGCCAGGCGCTTGTCGTCACCGCGGGCGTGGGTTGGATTCAGCAGGTGGGCGGTGAAAAAACTGTAATAAAGGCAGGCGATGTGATCTGGACTCCACCCGGCGTCAAACACTGGCACGGGGCGACCGCGACCACGGGGATGACCCATATCGCGATCCAGGAGGCCGCGGATGGCAAGAATGTCGTATGGATGGAGCCGGTCAGCGAAGCGCAATATGAGGCATCGCGGTGAGGCCGCTCATGGCTCATCAAGGGGCTGCAGCTCGCGGATGAGGTCGATCAACAGACGCAGGCCCATCGGTAACTGTCGGTGACTTGAGTAATACATGTGAAAACCAGGTGCGATGCTGGCCCAATCATCAAGCACTGTTGTGACGTACCCACTCGCGATAAGCGGCGCCATGGCCGGCTCTGGGGCATACATCAAACCGGCTCCCTGGCGAGCCAAAGACAGGCCGACACGGGTTTCATCGATGGTGATCAACCCAGGCACCGCAATCGAAACGGCTTCCTCGCCCTTCTCGAATTCCCAGTCGTACATACAGCCGTTGCCCAAGCGAATGCGTAAACAACGATGCTTGAGCAAATCCTGCGGATGCTCTGGAACACCAAAGCGCTTCAGGTATTGCGGAGCGCCGGCGACGACCCAGCGTATGTCCGGAGACAAACGTTGCGCGATCATGTCCTCCGGCACAGTGCCGCCGTAGCGTATACCTGCGTCATGACCACCGCCGATAACATCGACGATCAGGTTGGTCACTGTCAGGTCAATCTGGATCTCCGGGTAGCGGTCGTTGAAGACGGGCAATACCGGGCCGAGCAGAAGATCCGCGGCATCGCTGAGCAAGTTCAAGCGGATACGACCCGTAGGCTCATCGCGGAAACGATTGAGAACCTCCATGGCCTGCCCCATTTCAAGCATGGGTTCACTGATCAGCTTGTGCAGTTCCTCACCCGCTGCAGTGAGGGTGACGCTGCGAGTGGTGCGATTGAGTAGACGGACGCCGATTCTGCTTTCCAGCCCCTTGATCGCGTGGCTCAAGGCGGAGGCGCTGATGCCCACCTCTTTGCCTGCGCGATTGAAGCTTTGATGGCGGGCAATGGCGAGAAAGTAGACAAAATCTGCGAGGTTGGCGCGGCTTACATTCATGAGGCCTCACAACTTGAAATCGGGATGGAAGCCGGACGAGCGACCACGTCAGATGATTCTACGGATCACGTAAGCGTATTTTGATGAATTTCCCTCATTAAACTGTCGCATCAGACTCATCAGTTGAATTCCCTGATCGGGAACGAAGGCCGGAAATCGGCTTCGTATCGCTATTTGCCACCGAGACTCCCTCCCCCATCGACGCTGATCACCTGGCCGGTAACGAAGGATGCTCCCTCGCTCAGCAGGAAGGTAATCAGCGAGGCCACTTCTGATGGCGTGCCCAGTCTTTGCATCGGAATCGTGGACAGGATCTGACGCTCACCTTCACTACCCACGGGGCGGTTTTTTCGGAAAAGCTCGGTGTCTAAAGGGCCCGGTGCGACGGCATTGACCGTAATGCCAATGGGCGCCAACTCAAGTGCCCATGTACGCGTGACCCCCACCAATGCACTTTTTGCCGCCGCGTAAGCGGTTCTGTCCCGGGCTCCAAAAATGGCACGGCTGCAGACATTCACGATGCGTCCCGCAGACGATCGCTTGAGAGATGGCAGGCAAGCCTGGGTGATTTGTACCGAGGCTCTGACATTCAGGTCAAAAACGTTTTGGAGTGTTTCGAGTTCAAGCGTTTCCAGGCTTTGCGGGGACGCGACGCCTGCGTTATTGACGACGGCATCAATAGAGGTCTGCTCCAGGAGTTTCTCAAGCATTTCCCTCGTTTGCTGAGCATCGCTTAAATCACAGAGCAGCAGCTTCCCGGGAAAATCATCAACCGGATGTCTGGCAATGCCGACCACATCCCAGCCTGCCTGATTCAACTGAGTACTGAGTGCAAAACCGATGCCTTTGGTTGCACCTGTGACCAGTGCAGTTCGGCTGTTGTTCATGGTTACCCTCTTATCATCCGACGCCAGACCTATTGATAACACTGCACAGGCATCAAAGCTTTTTGCTTTGAAGCCAGTTATCAATGGCAACAACGAGTTCTGACTTGCACTCCACCGGCAGCCAGTGCGCGCCTGGCAGGCTCGTTATGGTGAGGTCTGCACAAGCCGACCGCATCGGGTCGCCCAATCGATTGCCGTTGATGTTGTTCATCTGATCGTAGTCGCCGTTCACAAACAGCACAGGCAATGACAACCTGCCGCCATCCGGCGCGCGACGAGCGTAGGCGATGTTGGCGTCATCGTTTAGATACCATGCGCAGGGAGAGCGGAAGCCTCGCTCCTCGAATGCCTGCACCAGTACGGAGAAGTCCGTCACTGGCCAGAGCCGCAGATCAGGCTGCGTAGGCGGCGCACGATGACTGACGCCGAACCGCCCTCCTTTGCGTGTCACTTCGGCATTCGAGGCGACCTTGCCAATACTCGCCGGGTCTCCGCGTCGATAAATCGAAGCCAGCGATGCCGCTTTGTCCGCGTCCAGATCAGCGACGGCGGATGCGAAGTGCGTGTTGTAGTAGCGGTAATAGTCCCATTGACCATCAGGATACTGATTGGCTGGGTAGATCGCCCGGTCAACCAGTGGAATCAGCGTCGACAAAGCGTTCGTGTCGGGGAAATACGGCACGGAGATCAGCACCACGCCACGACTGCGCTGTGGTTCATGAGCCACCAATTCACCGGCCACTACACTGCCCCAATCATGGCCAACCCAGACAGCGGGCTTGCCGTCGAGATGGTCATGAAGTTCGGCCATGTCCGCCACGATTTTTTCCATCGTATATTCATCGGTGGATTCTGGCGCGGCAGAACGGCCGTAGCCGCGCATATCCGGTGCAACGCAGTGCCAGCCTTTTGCAGCGAACGCTTCCATCTGCGCGCGCCAGACCAGGCTAATCTCCGGCCAACCATGCAGGAACATCATCAGCGGCCCGTCGTCTGGCCCGGACTCCAAATAATGCGTCGTATGGCGCGGGGTACTGAAAATGCGTGAGGTCAGCGTGAGTGTGAACATGAGAACTCCCCTGCTTGATTTTTGCTTGGCGGTAAGGGGAGCAATCGGCCAAAAGCAGCCTCTTCACTGTGCCCCCATTGCGTCCAAAACCGGCGTTTTCACTTCAGGGATTTGTCACTCATCCCCCCAAATTTGCTGGCAAGCATTTCCCGGACAGCACCGACCAGATCAGACTCGCCAGTACGCGCAGGCAACAGGCTGAACTCAACGTCGGGCAAAGCCGGTAACGGGAAGGCTGGCCGGCAAATCTCTGCGCCCACCGGCACAGCCGAGGCATTCAGGCAAGCGACGCCCAGACCCGCCATCAGTGCTGATTGCAGCCCTGCTACTCCGGACGCGGAATGGGCAATCACATAAGGCACCTTATGTGCGCCCAGCGTCTCTCGGGTAAAACGTTGGAGACTGCATCCCTGCGGTAGCACCAATAGCGGCAACGCGCCATCTTCTTCGTTCCTCGGCTCAGACCCCATGGCTGATACCCAATGCAATGCTTCCCGACGTACCGGGATGCCCTCGGGAAGGCTGCGGCCATCAAGTATGCGCATTGAAAGGCCGATATCGAAGTCACCTGCATCTGCACCGCTTTCTATCTGCATACTCTTTCGCACCGACACATGCAGTCGAAGGCGTGGATATCTCAGGCGCAGTTGCTTCAACAACTCAGCAATCGAAACGGGCAAGAAGTAGTCGGTGATCGCCAATCTCAATTCGCCGGCAAACGTCACTCCGCGTACGTCTTCAAGCGCGCGATCACTCATGGCCAACAGTTCTCGTGCATGCACCATCAATCGCTCCCCCGCCGGAGTAGGCCGGACACCCTTTTTGCCCCGCTCCAGCAGCGTTACACCGGCGAATGCTTCCAGCTTGCGTAATTGTTCGCTCAACGCTGATTGTGACCGGCACAGGTGCGGCGCGGCCTCCGAAAGACTACCGGAAGCCATGGCAACGGTGAAGGAACGCAAGAGATCCAGGTCAAAGGGGCGCATGTTGATCCTGCCGTTTTTCCGATAGATGAATGCATATCTTCCGGCTTTTCAGCATCAACGCAACTTCTTACTCTTCGCTGACATTCATTGCCCGAGAAGGAGTTCAACATGCCCGGTATTACACTCAAGATTTCTGGCGATCCGAACCTTGAACTGGTCCATAGCATCGTCCCCAAACTCACCGCCTTGACCTGTGAAGTGCTGGAAAAGCGACCGGAACAGACACTGGTGATGGTGCAGTTCCTGCCTCATGAACTTTGGTTCATCAATAACCTTTCACTGGCCGAACAAGGACGCAACTCGTTCCGTCTGGAGATCACCATCACGGATGAAAGCAATACCAAGGCCCAGAAAGCGCGCTATCAACATGAGGCTTTCGAGTTGCTGGCCAAAGAAATAGGAAATGTACACCCGCACTCAAACATACATGTGATCGACTGCCGCGCCAGCGCCTACGGCTATGGCGGTTTGAGCCAGGAGTACAAGCTCCACCACCCTTGAGAGTCCGTCCGCCGCGTTGGTGTTGTTAGACTTCACATAGGTATCGAACCAGCGTGGCGACTTCAGTGGGATGACCGCTATGGATCGGAAGCGGTCGTCATGAGCGTCGGCTCTTATTGGGCCGCACGTATAAGGATCCGAAATAACTCACTCGGTCGAAGGGACGGAAGCTTTGCTGCCCAAGCGTATGAGTTCATTGGAGAAACACAGGCCGACTATGATCAGCACCGCTCCCGCATAGAGGCTTTCGCGCGGTACTTCATTGAGCGCCACAAACGCCAGCAGCGCGGCAAACAGTGGCTCGGTCAATTCCAGCGCTTGTACTTGGGATGGCTTGAGATACTCGATGGCCTTGGTCGTGCAGAAGAAGCCCAGGATTGTCGGCAGCGTGGCCAACGCCAGCAGCGCGGCGATCGCCATCGGCGACAACTCGCCTATTACAAAACCATCGGCGGCAGCCGGCATCAGCAAGTACAGGCTGCCAAAGAACAGCAATTGCCGGGTGAAGTGCAGTCCCCCCGACACCCCCATACGCTTCATGGCCACCGAAAAGGCGCCATAGCCGGAACCGGCCACGGCGGCGAGCGCAGCACCTTGCAATGTAAAGCCCTGCTGCAGGTCGCCGCCGAAGATCACCGAGATTCCGGCGATAGCCAGAGCCGCGCCAACAGTAGCGTTCGCGGTGATCGCGTCCTTGAGAAAAATGCGCCCCAGAATGATCGAGGAAATTGACGCGCTGGCCATCAGCACCACCACCACACCTGCCGCAGCGTAGTGTCGATAGGCGGACGTTTCGAAATGGAACAGCACAAAGATGCCAAGAAACGCGCAGACAGCCGCCTGCGTCCATTTGGTCGACGCCGCCGGGCGCTTGAGGAAAAACAACAGGATCGAGAGAAGCACGCAACCCAGTACGGTCTTGATGACAGCAACACTGGTAGAGGTGAAACCATTACTCATGAGTATTTTGCTGAGTACACCGATCGTTGCGTTCAGTGCCGCAGCGGAGAGTGCAAATATGACGCCTTTCCTGAAAGTCGATTGCATGGATGACGATCCCTGTCTCTGAATGGTCGTTCGATTGAAAGCCGCCCTGTATCGACGGCGCAAAGTTTGAGCACACGAGCAGCCGACTAATCCCGATAGAGTGCTATTCGCCTTCGTGTCGCCAAAGGTCAGAGGGCCTGGCCCTTGGCTATGCAATGCGAGTTGACGAACATGGCAGTGTGCTGCAGAGACTGACGTATATCCGGTTTGGCTATTCCGTGCCTGTTGGCAAATTGCTCATCCGCCGCCGTATTAAAACGAGTGGTCTGGATAAAGTCCAAAGCTTCGGGGTTTGTATTCAAGAACCGCGCGATGGGAGGAATACTCAGTAGCAGCTTCAGTAATCGAAGTGAAATGTGATGCTTGGGAGACTTTAATCCCAACGGTTGTGCAGCCTGTGCCAGGAGCTCTCGCAGGTTTGGCGTCTGGTCATCAAGCGCCAGCAGTTCCTGACCCGCCATGGCAGGATCAAACGCACAAACTGCCACCAGTTCAGCCAGGTAATCCACGGTCACCAGTGGCAGCCAGTGCCTGGCGGTGCCGGGCACTGCAGTCAACTTGCCCTGCACAAGGTTGCGTATCAGCTCCACCAGCGGCTGACCGTCAAGGATATGCCCCGTGCGGCTGTGGCCACAGACCGTCGCAGGGTGGACAACGGTAATCTCCCCGCCCTTGGCTGACATGGCCTCCAGGGTCGCAAAATGCGCCTCCAGTTTGCTTCCCTCGTAACCACCGACACGCCGGTAGACGGCAGACCAATTCGTCCGTTGCGGATAACGAGGGTCAACGCCGATGCGTTGTAGATGTTCATGATTTTTCAGCATGTAGCCGCCGATCATCACTAAACGGCTTTTTTGCTCAGCCGCCAACAGCGCCACGCGCTTTGCCCCTTCGACGTTCACCGCACGAGAGTGCTCCACTGAAAGCCCCCATGCGAAGTGCGCGCCCAAGTGAAACATGACGCTGGCGCGCCTCAGCACTTCCCGGTCAGCAACGCTCAGCCCGAGGTCGTCTTGTTCCAGATCGCCAGCTACGGCGAATACCCGGTTTGCGCACCCGCCCAAATGATCGACTTGCTCGCACAAGGCAGCCAGTCGCTCCGGGCGACGCATCAACACCCGAACGGTGTGACCTTTTGCACTCAGGTTCGCCACTAAATGTTGACCGACGAAACCCGTCCCGCCTGTGACAAAGCACTCCACGCTCATTTCCTGTTCCTTGTTGAAGGTGAGAAATCAAGCGTAAACTATCGACCCAACTCTACAGTCAAGCGGTGTTTCCATGAAAATCGGCGAACTCGAAGCGCGCAGCGGCGCCAGCCGTCATACGTTGCGCTACTACGAGCAAATCGGCCTGATCTCCCCCCTACGGCAAACCAACAACTATCGCGTTTACAATGAGCAAACTCTGCAGGATCTGGACTTTATCCAGCGCGCGCAAAGCATGGGGTTTTCTCTGGGGGAAATCGGCGAGATTCTGGATGCGCAGCGCAACAAGCTGATCGATTGTGCTGAAGGCGCGAAGCTGATTGAAAAGAAGATGGCCGACATCAAACAGAAAATCGCCAACCTCCAAGGTGTTTATCGGTATCTGGATGAAGAGCGCGCCACTCTGGAAGCCAGTGCCGCCAGGCAACTTGAGCTTCAGCAACAGAGCAACGCTTCCAATCATTAAACCAGCACGTTTTCCCGGCGCATCACGGTGACCTTCTCAGAGGACATTTGCGTTCACTCAGATTGAGCGCCTCCTTCCAGAATCTCGAACCCATCATCAATGGGCGCATATCCGACAACTTTTCTGCTCTGTTCAATAGAGAGGCGCTTATAGCGGTTATCTGAGACCCCATGGATAACGTGAAAACCCTTTAGCTCGGCTTCAACGCAATTATTAAGTAGCGCGACAACATCTCTAAAACTGATGAAGGCCGCGACGTCTCTGGGACTGTGGGTCTGCCCTTGTTGAAATTTGGCTACGTTGGCAATACGGACTGCGATGGTTGTCATCTGTCCATCGTTTGCATACATCGAAGCCAAAGCTTCTCCAAACGCCTTGCTGACGCCGTAGAGATTGCCTGGTTTAGGTGCCATGCATTCCTGTATCTGAACATCCGTTGGATATCCTTCAATCACTTGGGCACTGCTCGCAAATATGAAGCGCTTGCAGCCTTGTGCCTTTGCGGCGAACAGCATGTTGTAAGTGCCCACTATGTTCACTGGAAGCAGTGAGGCCATGAAATCGGCGTCTGGATTTGGGTCAGCAGCTAGATGGATGACAGTATGGATACCTTCGCAAGCTCGAAGGCAACTGGCTTGATCCGTGACATTGAGAGTGAAACGCTGTGCCGAGTCCGGAAGTGCTGTTACGTCTAGATCGGCCAAACGCAAATCGGATTGATCATCGCGCTCTTGCCAGAAAGCAGTGCCGATCTTTCCTGCCGCACCTGTGACGAGGATTTTTCCTGAGCCCATTTCGGCATGTCCTTATGGTAAATGTCACGCTAGCCTCCCAGCCTTTTGAACGGTCTACAACCTCTGTTGCAATGCACCCAATATCAGCAGCCCGCCAACTCGCGTCGGGCAGCAGCCCTCAACGCCAATTTCACGCTGCAGTCTGCCGCGACTTACTCCTCACTCGGGTCGTAACTGTTCACATTAGGCACTTGCAGATGCAGGCGCCCAAGCAAGTCAATCAACGTGTCGACCTCGGCCGGGGTCAGTCCGCTGAGCAGACGCGACTCACGCTCAAGTGCGACTTTGAGCACGCGGTCATGCAGATCTTTGCCGCTGGCCGTCAATCGCACGGTGTAACGCCGCGCATCCTTGGGATCCAGCTGACTGGTGATCCGCCCCGCTGCTTCCAGTGTCTGCAATGAACGACTGACAGCGCTCTTGTCGAGACCGATGGCCTGGCAGATTCGATTGGCGGTGATGTCGGATTCAACCGCCAGCATCGACAGCATCCGCCATTCAACCACGCCGATTCCGAAGTGTTTGCGGTAGCACTGGGAAGCCCCGGTGGCGAGTTTGTTCGCCAGGAACGTCACCAGGCCAGGTACATAACGCGACAGGTTCAGTTGTGTATCGGTAGGCATCGAGAAAACACCGTAGATCGAAGATCTTGCAATTTGGTTGACACCGCAACTAATTTATCTGAGGATTCACTCAGCCAAGCATTGCGGACGATGCGCCGCATGATACGCCGTAGCACAACCTCAAAAAAATAATTAACAGGTCTTGCTTATGAACGCTCCCCAACTGCGCCCTTCCTTGGCGCCCATGATTAGCCACCCTTTCTACTTCTTCTTGCCTGGCTGATTCGTCACCCGCAAGCCCCCCTTTCGTTTTTCAGCAGCCACTTCAATGTGGAGGGAGAAGTCATGCTTCAAGTCAGCGTCACCCGCAAGGTCGTCGAGGCCGAGGGTATTTGCAGTTTTGAACTGTGCGCAGCAGACGGGCGGCCGTTACCACCGTTCAATGCCGGTGCCCATATCGACATCAACATTGCCGACGGCCTCACCCGGCAATACTCGCTGTGCAATGACTCAAAAGAACGTCATCGCTACGTAATCAGTGTGCTGAAGGATCCCGCCTCACGCGGCGGTTCCACTGCGATGCACGAAACCATCAGCCAAGGCCAGACACTCAGCATCAGCGAACCCCGCAACCTCTTTCCACTCGCGGTCTCAGCCAAGCGTCACCTGCTGTTTGGCGGCGGTATTGGCATTACGCCGATGCTGGCAATGGCTCATGAGCTTCATTATCAAGGCGCGGATTTCGAGCTGCATTACTGCTTTCGATCCAGCGAGCGTGCCGCGTTTATCCAATACCTGCGACAAGCGCCGTTCGCCAGCCACGTGCACTTGCATGACGACAGCGGATCGCCCGCACAGAAACTCGATGCAACCGCCCTCCTCGCCGCGCCAGATACCACGACTCACCTTTACGTGTGCGGCCCCGCCGGTTTCATGAATTTCATCCTCGACACCGCGCAGACCGCTGGCTGGCCCGAAGATCGTGTGCACAGAGAGTTCTTCGCCGCCGCACCTGTCGATGAAAGCGCTGATTTGCCCTTCGAAGTTCAGCTGGCGAGCACAGGGCAGATTTTTTACATCCCCGCCGATCGCACTGTTTTCGAAGTGCTCGATGAGGCCGGGATTGCCATCGAATCATCGTGCGAGCAAGGCGTCTGCGGCACCTGTGTCACGGGTTTGCTCGAAGGCATTGGCGATCACCGTGACCAGTTCATGACCGCCGCCGAACACGCTGCCAATGACCGTTTCACGCCGTGCTGCTCACGTGCCAAATCGCCCCGACTGGTATTGGACCTTTGACCTGAACCGAGCATCGAACGCTCGCCGGAGAACATCATGACGACCGCTGCCCAACCTCTTGCACACGAAATTGCCCCGGCCAATGCGCCAAGTTTCCCGCTCGATCAATGGTACGTCGCGGCCCTGAGCAGGGAACTGAAAGACCAACCCCTTGGCCGCACGTTGCTGAATAAACCGGTGGTGCTTTTTCGCACGGCAGATAACCAGGTCGCCGCGCTGGAAGACCGCTGCTGCCATCGCGCACTGCCGCTGTCCGGCGGCACAGTGGAAGCACGCGGTTTGCGCTGCGGTTACCACGGCCTGCTATTCAATGAAGGCGGTAAATGCATTGAAATTCCAGGCCAGGACAAGATCCCGAGCAAAGCCAAAGTCTCTGCCTACCCTGTCCGGGAGCAGGATCAGATCATCTGGATCTGGTTTGGCAGCGCAGAGCATCCAGAGCCGACATTCGCGCCTCCGGTCTACGACGTGCACAGCAGCGGTAAATACCTGTTCGACGGTGATGTCTACCACTACGACGCGCCCTATCAACTCATCCACGACAACCTCATGGACCTCAGTCACCTGGGCTACGTCCATTTGCACACCATTGGCGGCAACGCCAGCATTCATATGAACGCGAAGATGAACGTCGATGGTGATGACTCAATGGTTCGCGTGGTTCGCCACATGCCCGATTCCGTTCCGCCGCCGACCTACACTGCGGCCTACCCGTTCAAAGGCAACATCGACCGCTGGCAGGAGATCGAATTTCACTTCAATCACCTGCGCATCTGGACCGGCGCGATAGACGCGGGCACGGACGATTTGAACAACCCGGATCGAGGTGGGTTTCATATGCGCGGCTTTCACGGCGTAACGCCGGAAACAGACACTTCAAGCCACTACTTCTGGACCATGGCCACCAACCCTGAACATGATCCCGAAGCCGTCACAGCCAAAGTTCTGCATCAGACGCGATTGACGTTCGACGAAGACAAAGTGGTGATCGAGGCGCAGTACCAGAACATGTGCCGGTTCGGTACACGTCCGATGATCGATATTCATGTCGACGTCGGAGCCAATCGTGCCCGCAGAATCATCGAGCGACTGCGCAATCCGACAAGTTGATGGGCGCAACACAGTGGCGGCGGCAAACGCCGTCCACTGTGTTAAGCCTCTGCCGTGCTAGCGCGGCGGAAATGCTACGCCGACCCGCTCGGCATACTTGAGCCACGCGGCTTTGAGCCGTTCGACCGTCTGCGGCTGAGCAGCCGCCAGGTCATGGGTTTCACCCCGATCCTGCGCAACATCAAACAGCTGCCACTGCGGCGGCTGCGCATGGTCGCCGAACCCCGTTTGCGGGCGCATGCCCAACAATTTGAGATTGCCCTCGCGATAATAAGCATTGCCGAACAACTCACCGGCCAGACTTTCAGCGTCGTGAGGGCTGCCCTTGCCTTCGAGCGTGGGCAGGATGGATCGGCCGGTGATCGGGTGTTTGTCCGCTTCGCTCGGCAACGCGATGCCCGCCAAATCAAGGAACGTCGGTGCCAGATCATCCACCCGTGCCACGCCCCTTGCGCGGCACTGACTTCCGCCCAGCGCAATCCATAGTCGATCTGGCCGCCATGGCCACGCCGCCGCCCATTGTCAGGGCGCAAAAAAGTGCCGTCAGCGGTAATCGCAATAGAGCCATCGGTTTTCTCTTATTGTTGTTGAAGGAGTGTCCGGAACTCACTCTTCGAAAATAGCCACCGCACGCACAAAACCTGCTGACGCATGGCGGATCTTGTAAGGAAAACACGACACCGTGAAGCCGATCGCTGGCAGGGATTCGAGGTTGGCCAGTTTTTCCATTTGCCCGTAGCCGATATCGCGCCCGGCCTTGTGCCCTTCCCAGATGATCGAGGCATCGCCGCTGGCGGCAAAACGCTCACGGGTGTATTTGAACGGCGCATCCCAGCTCCAGGCATCCGTGCCAACCACGCGCACACCGCGTTCCAGCAGATACATCGTCGCTTCGCGCCCCATGCCAATGCCGGCGTCGAGATACCCCGGCTGACCGAACAGCGCGCCGGCGCGTGTGTTGATCAGCACGATATCCAGTGGTTGCAGCACATACGAGATACGCACCAGTTCCGCTTCGACCTCTTCTGCCGTGACCACGTGACCGTCAGGCAAATGGCGAAAGTCCAGTTTGACCCCCGGCTGCAAGCACCAGTCCAGCGGCAACTCATCAATGCCAAACGCCGGCTCGCCGCCATCGGTGGTCGAGGCGTAATGCCACGGCGCGTCCATGTGGGTGCCGCTGTGGGTGGTGATCTGCAAACGCTCGGCGGCCCACGATTCATTGCCGGGCATCTGTTCAAGCTGCAACCCCGGGAACATCGCGGCCATTTCCGGCCAGCCTTGTTGGTGGTCCATGTAATCGATTTTCGGCAACAGCGGTGTCGGGTCTGTGTACGGGTTGTTATCGAGGGTCACCGAAAGGTCGACCAGACGACGTTTACGCTGGATGGGCTGTGACATGAGGCGTATCTCCGTTCAACGGCAGAGGCCGATAAGGGGCTGGATTGAGGGCGTTGCGAATAAGCGTGGCGACGTTGCCGTCATGGCAGAAACCGGCAGCGCGGGCCTGCGGAGTTTTCAAGGGCGGCATGCGCCCGAACAGGGTTTCGAGATCAAGGTCAGCGTCGAAACTGATCAGCCCACGGCGTTGCTCGCCGTAAGTTGCCGCCAGTGCATCGATGACCTGGGCGATGGACAGCTGCAGCACCGGCAGTTGCCAGACCCGCTGTTGCGCGGCGGCGTCATCCAGCTCGGCGGCGTGGATCAGGTTGTTCACGCAACAGCGCGCCGACATCCACCACGCCGTCGCTTGCGGCGACACCGGGCAGCAATAGTCTGCGCCCTCGGCAAAAGCACGCATCAAGTCGCTCATGAAGGCCGAGCGCAAACCGTTGGGTTCACGCGGGCGCGCGACAATCCCCGGCAGGCGCACCGCGCGTCCATCGACTTCACCGCGTCGCCCCAGATCGATCAGCGCACGCTCGACCATCATCTTGTGTGTGCCGTACGACAATTGCGGGTGCAGTTCAGCCTGCTCGTTCATCTTCGCCGGCAGATCAGCGCCATACACCGCAACGCTGCTGGCATACACCAGAACCGGTGGACGCGCCTTGTTGCGCAGTTGATCGAGCAGTTCGAGGCTGGCCAGCAGGTTGACCTGATAACCCGATTCGTAATGCGCCTCCGCCGCTCCGCCGGGGACGCTGACCAAGTGAAACACCACATCGATGCCATCGGCGAGGACACGGCGCATCAACGCCGCATCCGTCACGCTGCCGCTGTGCCGACGCAGGCGGGGATCGTCTGGCAGGCCTTGGACGTCGGTGTCCAGTACCAGCAACGAACGAATGACTTGGCCGCGCAAACTGCCGCGCGCGAGCAGACAACGCAGCAGTTCGCGACCGATAAAGCCATTGGCTCCGGTAATCAGTACACGCATGGGCGTTCCTTAGCCGTTGGCCTTGACGACGCGTTGATCGATCGCACCAAACAGTGACTGACCATCGCTGCCGGTGACGTCCATGCGCACGCGATCGCCGAAACGCATGAAGCCTGTCACCGGCGCGCCCTGCTCGATCATCTCGATGGCCCGACGTTCGGCGATGCACGCCGAGCCGACGTTGCGCTCGGCGTTCGACACCGTGCCGGACCCGATCAGGGTGCCGGCACGCAGGCGACGGGTCAGGGCCGCGTGGGCGATCAGCTGGCCAAAATGAAAGTTCATTTGCGCGCCGTGCGGCTGGCCGAACCACTCACCGTTCCACTGCACTTGCAGGGGCAAATTGACGCGACCATCGCGCCAGGCTTCGCCGAGTTCATCCGGGGTAATCGCCAACGGGGCAAAACTGGAGGACGGTTTTGCTTGCAGAAATCCAAAACCGGTGCGCATTTCACGCGGAGCCAGTGCCCGCAGGCTGACATCGTTGATCTGCAGGATCAGTTTGATGTGCTGCAACGCGCTCTCGGCCGAACAGCCCATCGGCACATCATCGACCAGCACGACAAATTCGCCTTCGAAATCGATGCCCTGGCTTTCGCTCGGCAGTTCGATGTCATCGTGTGCGCCGATAAAGTCATCACCGGCGCCCTGGTACATCAACGGCGTACGGTCAGCGCCTTCGATCGGGTCGAGGTTGAACGCCTTCTGCATCAGTGCACCGTGACTGAGAAACGCCGAGCCATCGCACCATTGGTAAGCACGCGGCAACGGTGCCATCGCCTGCGTGGGGTCGAAGGCAAAGGCCTCGCGGCAATCGCCGTTTTCAAGTTCACGCGCCATGGCCTGCAAACGCGGCTCGGCGTCAGCCCAGTTTTCGATGGCTTGCTGCAAGGTCGGCGCTACCGAACGTGCGTCAATAGCCCGGGACATGTCGCGCGAAACCACCACCAATTGGCCGTCACGGCTGCCGTTTTTCAAGGTTGCGAGCTTCATGCTTTTTCTCCCGGGCAGTCTTGCAATTGAGCGGCAAAGCGCCCGTCCAGCAGGATAAACACCATGCGCGCCATGGCCTCGGTACGGTTGCTCCACGCGTGATTGGTGCCGCGCTGAACCACCACATCGCCGCGTTTGAGGTGGACCTCTTCATCGTCGAGCACCAGCCAGACTTCGCCTTCGGTGACGATGCCGTAATCGAGGGTTTCGGTGCGGTGCATCAGTTTGTGCCGCGAGTTCGCTTGGCCGGTGCCGGCATGCGCCTGGCCAATCTCGGCGAATGCCGCCGCTGCATCGGCAGCGCTGACCTGGTTCTGCACGCTGTCTGGCGGAATGTCGACGACACGAATCACACTGCCCAGCGGGCCGGGGCTCAGTTGTAAGGGTTTGCGGGTTGGATCATCGGCATTGTCGAGCAGGACCGGACTGCCGCTGCTGTTCCATATTTCATGAAACACCGTGCCTGGCACCGCTTGCAGTGCGAAGACGTTGGCAGTTGCTCCGTGACTGGCGACGACGGCTCGGCCGTGGGCATCATGCCCGGTGACCACGCGTTTGAATGGGGGAAGCGCTTGCATGGAAAATCCTCGTTCAATGGCCGTTGCTGATGGAGTCGTGCCCGCCAACATTCGTGCGGATCAATAGACCACCGAGCCTCGGCACGGACAGACAAAACAGCGCCACGACCAGTTGCAGCCAACCGATCATGGTCAACGCTTGCGGCAACGCCGTGGAAGCCCCGGCGGTGATGGCGAGCACCACCAGCGGGCTGATGAACTCGCCGGCAAAAATCGCTGCGGTGAAGCACCCCGCCGCTCGCCCCCGCTGAGCAAAGCCGACTTGCGCCATGATCCAGGTGATCAATGTCGGCAACATCAGGCCGATGCCCAGACCATTGACCAGAACAGCCACCACCACTTGCGCGTGACTGCCGGCGGCGGCCATCAACAAGCCGCCAATACCGGCCAGGCCATAGGCAATCAGCAACAGATGCTGGCTGCGCAGACCGCTCAACAAGCGAAAACTCAAGGCTCCGATGAGCACACCGAGTTGATTGGCGCCCATGGTCATGCCGATCTGCTGCGGCGCATCCACGTGCAACAAGTTGAGCAAGTAGCCGGCCTGCACCGGCACGATGAACAGGCTCAGGCCCGCGAGCAGCGACAATGCATACATGGGCGTGAGTGCCCGCCATGGAAATGCGCGCGGGGCCGGCACCGGCAGCGTTGTCGCCGGTTGCACGCGGGGTTGCGGCTCCCAGAGTTTCCACGCCATCAGCGGCAGGAAGATCAGCCCGACTGCGTACAACGCAAACGGTGTGCGCCAGTCGTCCTGTCCGAGAAAACCACCCAGCGCGATAAACACCGCAGCAGAGAGCGACGTTGCGACCATTTGCAGTGCAAACAGGCGTTCACGGCGTGCGCCGCTGTAGTAGTCGCCCATCAGCGTGGTGCAGCAGGTCATGATCCCCGCCTCTGCCAGACCGATCCCGGCGCGGCTGGCGACAATGGCCGGCAGCGAATCCAGCCAAAGTGGAAGCACACCGCAGAGGGTGTACAGGGCCATGCTCGCCAACAACAGCGGTTTGCGCCCGAGCCGATCAGCGATGACCCCGGCAAACGGTGCCAGTAATGCAATCATCAATGCCGGCAACGTCAGCACGATCGGCACCAGCACCATGCTGCCTGCGACCTCGGCAAAATATGCCTGCATGCGCGGTAATACCGGCGCGAGCAATACCGCGCCAAGCACAGGCAGACAGCTGCCAAGCAGCAACAGCAACGATTGCGCTAAACCGGCGCTGCGGCCGCTGTTTTCCAATGAAGACTCAACGGCCATGACAGGTCTCCCGATGACGCGCTTGATGAATATCTACCGCCACGGCTCGCGATGGCAGGCTCAAATCGATGGCCTCCGCCGGCGTTTCTGCGTCGGTGTTCGTGCGCCGTGCAGGCAGCAGGAAGTACGCCAGCGCTGGCAACAGCAGCAGCGCGCCGACCATGTTCCAGACGAACATGAACGCCAGCAGCACGCCCATGTCGGCCTGGAATTTGATCGGCGAGAAGATCCACGTGGCCACGCCAATGGCGAGCGTGATGCCGGTGAGCATCACCACTTTGCCGGTGGACACCAGAGCGCGGTAATAAGCCTCGGACAGGCTCGCGCCCTGGCGCAGATGGCCGAGCAGGATGCTCATCACGTACAACGCATAGTCGACACCAATGCCGACACCCAACGCGATCACCGGTAACGTCGCGACCTTTACGCCGATGTTCAGCCAGACCATCAACGCTTCACATAGGATCGAGGTGACCATCAGCGGAATCACCGCGCACAGCGTGGCGCGCCACGAGCGGAAGGTGATCAGGCACAGCACGATCACCGCGCCGTAGACCCAGAACAGCATCTCGCGATTGGCCTGCTTGACCACGATATTGGTCGCCGCTTCGATGCCGGCATTGCCCGCTGCCAGCAGGAACTGCACATCCTGGTCGTTATTGGCGGCGGCGAATTGCTCGACGTGCTCGACCAGTCGCGTCAGGGTTTCAGCCTTGTGGTCGGTGAGGTAAGCGTACAGCGTCAACAGGCTGCAATCCTCGTTGTACAAGCCGCGTGGCGCACTGGCGGTGATCATGTTGAGCATCGCCTGATTGTTCTGCAGCTCGTACCACTTGGCGCTGCCTTCGCTGAGGCCAACCAGCATGCGCCGGTTGAGCAAGGCCAGCGAGTTGGTCGAATCCACCCCCGGCAGCGCACGCAGTTGCCAGTCCAGCGCATCGACTTTGGCGAGGATGTCGTAACGCGCACACTGTCCGGCCGGGGTCTTGACCATCACTGCGAACAAATCACTGCTGGCGCCGTAATGCCGGGTCAGAAACGCATCGTCCTGGTTGTAGCGCGAGTCGGCCCGCAGCTCCGGTGCACCGGCATCCAGATCACCGATCTTCAATTGCAGGCTGACCACAAAGCCCAATGCCGCCAACGCCAGGCTGATGGCAATGCACAGGCTGGCCCAGCGACGTCGGGTAAACAGATCGAGAAAGCGCCAGAAGCCATGACGCCGCGCGCCGGCCTGATCGTTTTGCTCGCTCTTCAGGCTCAATTGCGCCGCTCGTGGCGTTACGCCGACATAGGACAGCAACACCGGCAGCAGAATCAGGTTGGTGAAAATCAGCACCGCCACACCGATACTGGCGATCACGGCCAGATCCTGAATCACCTGGATCTTGATCAGCATCAGCACGGCAAAACCCACTGCGTCGCAGAGCAATGCCGTGAGCCCGGCCAGAAACAGTCGGCGGAAGGTGAAGCGCGCGGCAACGACCCGGTGCATGCCGCGACCGATGTCCTGCATGATGCCGTTCATTTTCTGCGCGCCGTGGCTCATGCCGATGGCGAACACCAGAAACGGCACCAGCACCGAGTACGGATCCAGTTGATAGTCGAGCAACGGCAACAGACCCAGTTGCCAGACCACCGCCACCAGCGAACAGAACACCACGAGCAACGTGCTGCGCAGGCAGCGTGTGTACCAGAACAACACGGCGGTGGTGATCAGGATCGCGACGGCGAAGAACAACAGGATCTGCTTGAGCCCGGCAATCAGGTCGCCGACCTTTTTCGCGAAACCGGTGATGTGAATGTCGATCCTGTCGCTCTGGTACTCGCTGCGCAACGCTTCCAGTTGCTCCGACAGCACCGAGTAATTCAGCGCCTGGCCGTCGGCAGTCGTCGCCAGTAACGGCACGTAAATGATGCTTGAGGCTTGATCGAACGCTACCAGTTGGCCGAGCTCGTTGGAGCGCTGCACGTTGCGGCGCAAGGCCTCGAGACTGGCCGGGGTGCCTGCGTAATCGTCCGGAATCACCGGGCCGCCATCCAGGCCGTCTTCAGTCACTGCGACCCAAAGGGTTGCGGGCGTCCACAGCGACTTCATGTAGGCACGGTCGACGCCGGGCAGCAGGTAAAGCTTGTCGCTCAAGGCCTGCAAGGTTTTCAGATACTCAGCGTCGTAGATATCGCCTTGGCGATTGGCGACAACGATGCGCAAGGAATTGCCCAGACCACTGAGCTGCTTTTGATGTTGCAGATAGTTGGCGATGTAGGGTTGTTGCGTGGGAATCATCTTTTCGAAACTGGCGTTCAGCTCGACACGCGTGGCCTGATAGCCCAAGAAAAGCGTGGTCACCAGGCACACCAGCAACACCCACAACCGGTGATTGAACAAAGTGCGTTCCACGACCGAGCCGGAGCGCGGGTCGAAACTCGCCAGGCTGGCCGTGGCGTTGTCGAATGGTTTCATAACCTCACTCCGAAGCTGTAGCAGTGGGCGACGTCAAGCGCGTCACCCCGGTGAAACCGGCCAGCACCAGGCTGCCATCGGCGGCCTGCACGACACTGGAAATCGGTTTGCCCAGCGGTTTGCCGAAAGGCTGCAGGGCTGTTGCGTCGCCCGTGGTGCGAAACATTGCGCCCGCCTGATTGACCAACAACAGCTGGCCGTCAGCGGTGCGGATCGCTTCACTGAAGGACACGGGCATCGGTACGGCCGCGGGCACGAAGCTGTTGCCGCCGTCGCTGGAAATGAACGCGTTGCCTTTCAGGCCTGCCGCCAGCAGCGTGCCGTCATCGCGTACTTGCAGGGCGAAAAAGCTGCCGCTGTACGGGCTGTCGAGCGCGACGAAGGATCGTCCGCCGTCCTCGGAACGCGCCACATAACCTTGCTCGCCAGCGATGAACCAACGCTCGCCTTGTTGCGCGATGGCATACAGATGCGCGCCCATCGGATTGTCGATCTGGCCCATCAGCGAGTGCCAGCTCACGCCGCCGTCCTCAGTAGCAAACGCGAGGCCGTAGGCGCCGACGATCAGGCCGTGACGCGCATCGGTGAACTTGAGGCTGAGAAACGGTTTGTCCGCGCCTTCGCTGACCATCCGTTCGGCGGTTTGCACACGTGCCGCCGCTGTATCGGGGTCAGTGGCTATCGGCAATTGCTCGCGTGCGGCGTGCAACTCCAGTTGCGCCGCGCGATTGCCATCCAGTTGCAAAACCCAGTTTTCGCCACCGTCGTGGGTGACTAGCACCGCACCGGCATGGCCGACCGCCCAGCCAGTGTTGGCATCGACAAATTGCACCGCCGTAAGGCTGACGGACACCGGCACCTGCGCCTGCCGCCAACTGATGCCGTTGTCATCGGAGAGCAAGACGATGCCGCGTTCGCCGACCGCCACCAACCGCGCACCTGCCCGCGCCAGATCAAGCAAGACGGCTTGCCGGGCCTGCGGCGCGCGCATTGCCGGGGTGTGCAATACATCACCGACAACAGCAGCCTGAGCCTGGCTCACGGGTAATACGCAAGGCAGCGCCAGCAGCGCTAACAACCGCCCGAGCACCTGACAGATTCTGTTCATACCGACCTCGAAACCACCTGTGAAACCGGATCGCCACACCTGTCGCGATCCGGCCCGATTCAACGAACCCCGGCACCCGCCATTGCCGCTGGCGAGAATTCAGATGCCTTGTAGCGATCGACCACGCCGTATTGCTCAGGCAGACCGGTGTAGACGTTCTGGATAAACCAGGCGCCGGAGGTCAGGTCGTAGAAACCCGAAGACAGCTGCGCTTGCGCTGGCAGATCCGGCAGCACGGCCGGTAGCGACCACAAGGTTTTGGCGAGTTGGCCGTTGGCGTCCCAGCGATCGCCGAGCATCGCTTGCCAGGTGTCTTCGTCGAGGTAGTAACGGCCCTTCGGCAGTTGGTGACGCTTGCCCGGCGCGAGTTCGGCGTCCACCACCCACACGCGATGCAATTCCCAGCGCACGTAATCGGGATTCATGTGATGGGCCAGAAACAGGTCTTCCGGTTTGCCGGCGGTCAGGACTTTGTTGGTGTTGTAGGGGATATACATTTCCTGCTTGCCGACCAGTTTCCAGTCAAAGCGATCGATGCGCCCCTGGAACACGCTCAACTCGTCGAACGACATCACCCCGGCGGTTGCCGGCGTCGGTGTGTCACAGCAGGCATTCGGCAACTTGCGCACGCGGCGCTGGCCGGTCAGATAAACGTGAGCCTGGGACTTGTCGCCGTTGATATTGGTGCGCCCCATGATTTGCTCACCGGCACGCAACGGCGGGCCGACGTTAAGCAGGCGGAACAGCCAGTAATCACCGGCGAAACTTTCCGGCGTGCCGTCCTGGTAGTAATACGGCATGTCCTGGATCGCCTGGCCGTCAGTGGTCATCACCTGTTTGCCGTCTGCAGTCATCAGGTAATGGCGAAAGTGCATGGCCAGTGACGTGCCGCGCCAGTTGAGGATGTGGTTCCACATGGCTTCGGCGCCGTTATGCGGAATCGGGAATGGAATACCGCCAAACGCACCTTCGGGCACCGGTCCGGCGCTGCTGTCGACCAGCTTGGCGCGGGTCGCGTTTTTCAAAGTGTTGTCATATACCCATTGCGGCGCAGCGGCCGAGCGACGGGTCGGATAGACGTCGATGCGGTAGGTGTCAGGAAATCGCTTGAACATCTCCTTGGTGCCATCGCTGAGCTTGCCGGCGTATTGCGCCAGGTTCTTCGAGGTGATGCTGAACAGCGGCTTGTCAGCCGCAAACGGATCGCTACGTTTGCCGCCCGGTTTGTACGCCGGGTCGACCTTGGTGTAACCGCCCTGCCAGGCCGGAATGCTGCCGTCGGCATTGCCTGCGCGCTCGGCACCCATTGGCGTGAGACTGCTCGACAGTTTGGCGGCCTCTTCTGCGGTGGCCGCAGTTGCAACGTGACTCAGGACGGTCAGCGTTCCGAGCAAGGCAAAGCACAGGGCCTTCAGCCGTGGGAAGCGATTGTGGTGGTGAGAAGTCATGCGCAAGTCCTCTTAAAACGTGGTCTTGACGGAGAAGGCGAGGTAATCCCGATCCTTCAGCGATTGCTTGTAATTGAACTGGCTGAGGCCGTTGAGGTTGGTGTCCTCGGCGCCGTAGTAATGCGTGTAGGTCAGGCCGGCCGTGACGCGATCGAGGTAAGTGGCGGTGATGCCGATGTTGATGTCGCCGCCGTTGTCCGGGCCGAACGAGCTGACCACCGCTGATTTGCCCAGCGGGAAATAACTGACGCCGACCGGAATGCTGATATCGATGCCGGAGAAGAACTGGCGGTACGTCGGCGTGTAGACGACTTTGAAACCGAGGCCATCATCGGTGGCGTTCGGGTCCAGCGCGGCGCGATTTTTGGTGACGCTGAGCAGGCGGTTCCACGCCACTTCGCCAACCAGTCCGGACTCGCGGGCGATGAAGTTGGGGCCAAACGATGCCAACACGTTCAAGTTGACGTGAGCGGTGCGACCCACGGCGTAGAGCGCGTCATCATCGTTGTCGGCAATGACGCCGGGCAGTACGGTCTGACCGTTCGAGACCAGCGGCATGTTCCAGCGCATCGACGCTTCACCGGCGAAGCTGTACTCGTCCACGGTGGTGGAAAAACTCGCGCCCAGCGCGCGAATATCTTCGGGGTAAACCCAGTAGTACTCGCCGATCTGGCCGGTGCTGAAGTTCGGCGCCGCCGTCGACGGTTTCAGATACAGCTTGGGCGTCTTGTCGTGATACTGGATGGCGTAGAGGCCGTACTCGACGGTCTCAGCGCTGTATTTCAGTTGCAGACCGCCCTGCCCCGAACTGCGCGCTTCCTTGTCATTACCGTGGAAAAACGCGGCGGGACTGGCCGGGTTGCCGCCGAGGAATGCCGGAAACGGCGCACCGACGATCAAGCGCTCATTGCCTTCGCCAATGGTGTCGCTGGTGGAGAAATAGCTGCCGGCGGCGGGCAGTCGGGTTTCTTCCCACTCGAGTTGGTAGTAGGCACCAAGCGATACGTCGTCAGTCAGTTGGAAGGTGCCAGACAGTTGATTGACCGGACGGGTGATTTCCTTGAACTGCGTATTAGGCACCGACTGCGCCTTGACCACGTCAACCGGGGCCATGCCACCGGCAATGCCGTTGGCGCCGAAGAACAGGCTCTCACCCCAGATCAGACCATGACGGCCGGCGCGCACTGACGTTGCACGGTCGGCCAGTTCACCGTTCCAGTAGACGAACGCGTCGAGGATTTCACCGTCGCCACCATGCAGATGACGGGTGTCATCGGTGAACTCGTCGTAGCCCACGGAACGTGCGTTGGCGCGGGACGGATCGTTATTGTCGTTGTTGCCCTGGTACTCGCTGTCGTACCACGCTGCGCCGCTCAAACGTGCGCCGAAGTCCTTAAATGACAGATCCAGCTCCGAGAGGATGTCGGTGCGATTGGAGATCAGGCCTTTTGTGAAGGCACGATCACCATCGTCCTGATTGAGCGCCACCTGACCTTCGGTCAACTTGCTGCTCGGGTTCTGCGTGCGCCAGGCAGCGCTGTACTTGACCGTGTTGTCCCAGCGCAACTTGAAATCCGGGTTGCCAGTATCGATGTCGAAAGCCTGAGCGGCCTGGCTGCACAGCACCAGCAGCGCAGCAACGCTCAAACCAAAGGGTGCAGACGAGCAGACCGGGCGACGCGCGAGCGCCGCAGTCGTAGAACTAACCATCGCGTTAACCTCTTGTTTTTATAGTGGTAACTGCTGTGGATGCGTCGCAGGTGGGGCTTAAATCGGCTCGGCAGTGCGCGTGAGCATTTGCTTGACCAGGCCAATGCGATCAAAGGCGCGGTCGTGCTGCATCTCCTTGTCACCGGCCAGCACCGAGCTTTCGCTGATGTATTTGCAACGCTCGAAGCGCCGCGCCATGAAGCGCTGCAGTTGCTGCTCGGCGCTGCTGGAGGCGGACTGCTCGCGAGTGAGTTCTTCGCTGAGCACAATCGCGTCTTCGATGGCCATGCCGGCGCCTTGACCGAGGTGCGGCGTGGTCGCGTGGGCCGCATCGCCGATCAGCAGGACGCGGCCGCGATGCCACGGTTCATCGACGAACACCACTTCCATCGGCTTGTAGACGACCTGGCTGTTGTCGGTGATTTGCTCGCGCAGCTCGCCGATCAGCCCGGTAAAACCTTGCAGGCGCTGGCGCATCTGCGCAGCCAGATCGGCAGGATCCATCCACGGATTGGACGGTTCGTGGGACGTCAGAAACAGGTACATCAAGTTGCCCGCCAGCGGCACCAGCCCGGCGTTGCCGTCAGCGCTTTGATAGTTGGCCAGATGATCGATTTGTGGCGCGCGGGGAAAGTTATAGCGCCACACCGATTGACCGGTGAAACGCGGGGTGTAGGTATCGCCGAAGACCAGGCTTCGCACTTTCGAAAACAGACCATCGGCGCCGACCACCAGGTCGTAGCGGCCGCGACTGCCGTCGGTGAACAACACGTCGACCTCTGTGCCGTTGTCGTCCAGCGCTTCCACACTCAGGCCCAAACGCACGTTGGCGCCGAGTTGCAGAGCGGTTTCGCTGAGAACTTTATGCAGCGCCAGGCGGGAAATGCCGACGTTGGCGGGATACTGCGGGCCGGCCAGACGCTGACCCGGAATGCGCGCCAGTTGCTGTCCGCCGGGGCCGTAGATAGCGACGTCTTCGAAGGCATAAGCGGCATCAAGATAACCGTCGAGAACGCCCAGCTTGGCCATTTCACGGACGACGTTGCTCTGTTGAATAATCCCGACGCCATAGACTGTCCATTCGGACTTGAGCTCGATCAGGTCGACCTCGATATCTTTACGCCGCAAGGCGATGGCCGCACACAAGCCGCCGATACCACCGCCCACGATCAGAACGTTGTTCACTGCACTCATGGTGTTCTCTCTTTTTATTCTTGTGATCGATGCTGCGTCGGGCACGGCATCGTTGGATGAAGCTTCCCGGCAAAGCAGGGATTTGACTAATCGCGAGTAAGGATGCGATGTATCGCCGTACGCGATACCTCGATTTATCCCGGCTGCGGCAACTCTTCAGGCATTCGTAACAGCAGCCAGCCATCCTTCTCGCAGAACGGCAGCGCCTCCAGCCTCTGGCCCAGGCACGGGCCGTAGATGCACTCGCCCGTCGCCGGCAGAAATTGCGCACCGTGGGCGTAGCAGACGATCAACTGGCCATCGGCGGACAGGAAACGGTCCTTGCGATACTCCAGACGCACGTCCAGATGCGGACAACGGTTGCGATAGACCCGCACCTGATTGTCGTGACGCAGGGCAAACACGCTGTCGCGTCCCTGCGCCAACGGATCGAATCCGCGCGCCCGGCCCTCCTCCAGTTCGTCCAGTCGACACAATGGCTGCGCAATAGCGCTCATGATCAGCGCCGGCCTCAACCGAGTTTTGGCGGTGGTCCGCCCGGGGCCCATTTTTCTTTTGCGCTGAACAGGAACAGCTGCGAGTTATCCGCCGACAACGGTGCGCGACGGGCCTCCCAGGCGTCATCGTGCTTGTCCATGTCGGCGTCGTATTCAATGTGGCAGCCCAGCGGACTGTTGAAGTACCAGAACCAGTTGGAGCCAAACAGGTGACGGCCCGGGCCCCAGAAACTGGTCCAGCCTTTTTGCTCGAAACGCGTCCCGGCCAGCAGTACTTCGGTGCCACTGCCCATGTGGAAGGTGAAGTGTTCGCAGCCCTTCATGTGCGGTGGGGTCTGGATCATGAACAGGCAATGGTGATCGTCAGAACCGGCCGGGCGCATGAACGGCCCGGCGCCAATGAAGGTGTCGGTGGTGCGAAAACCCAGACGCTCGGCGTAGAACGCTTCTGCTTTCGCTGCATCGGGTACGAAATACACCACGTGCGACAACGTGCGCGGAACAGCGCCCATATCGAGGGTAATGCCCGGCTGGTTAAGCGGCCGCTGTGGCGCATGGCCGGCGGCGTTGGTCAGGTCATCCGGCGCGCTGTAAGGCTTGCGTACGCTGACCTGAAAAGCGATGGCGAAACCCATGTCGTCAACGCTGTGCAGCACGCCGTGCTGATCACGACGGACGCTACGATCACGGGTCAGTTCATCTTCGATGGCATCCAGATCGCTGATCGCGCCGACCCCGTAGACCGTCTCGCGAATCGACGGCGCCGGACCGATCGCCGCCGGCAAATCAGGATCGTCGGCTCGACGGATAATCACCGCGGTGCCATCCAGCGCTTCGAAACGCCCGCCGTTGCTGTCAACGCCGACCGGCGCAAGGCCGTAGTCGCGCAGGCAATCGGTGCAGGCTTGAATGTCATCGACGCCAAAAATCAGGGCATCAAGGCCAATGATGTTCATGGCTTACCACTCCATTGAAATTATGATCCGGTGACTGTCGCCATGGGCGCCTTGCAGCGCGCCGGGCCTGACTGGAAACCGGTGGTGGTGTCGGCAGCAGGGCCGACTGCGGCGAAGATTGGCGCAAGGGCTGACAGCTGACTAATCGCGAGTCGGGATGCGACCTATCGGCAAACGCGATACCTGCGACGAAGGTTGACGTGTCGATGGATTCGTTCGAATGTATTGCGAAAATAAATACAAAAACGGACCTGCCCATGCGTTTCAACCATCTGGATCTGAACCTGCTGGTCGCGCTCGATGTATTGCTCGAAGAGCAGAACATCACCCGCGCTGCCGAACGCCTGCACATGACCCAATCCGCCACCAGCGGTGTGCTCGCGCGTTTGCGCACCTACTTTGAGGATGAGTTGCTGGTGCAGGTGGGACGCAAGATGCAGCCCACGCCCTATGCCACGGAACTGGCCAGACCGGTGCGTGAAGTCCTGCTGACGATCCAGTCATCAATCACCGCCAAACCGGTGTTCGACCCGGCCACCAGCAAGCGTCATTTTCGCTTGGTGACCTCGGACTATCTGATCAGCGTGCTGTTCGCCCAAGTGATCCAGAACATTCATCAGGAAGCGCCCAACATCACTTTCGAAATGCTGGGCCCCAGCGACAATTCCGGCGAGTTGCTGGTGCGTGGCGAGGTCGATCTGATGATTGTTCCCGAGCGCTACATCATTGAAGGTCACCCTTCACGCCTGCTGTTCGAAGAAGAACACGTGTGCGTGGTCTGGCAAGGCAATACGCAAGTCGGCGACACCCTGACCCTTGAGCAATACATGGAGATGGGCCATGTCTCGGTGGGATTTGGCCGTACCCGGCACATGAGCATCGAAGAATGGTTCATGAATCAATACGGCTTCAATCGGCGCATTGAAGTGATCACCAGCGACTTCAATACCTTGCCGCAACTGATTGTCGGCACGCAGCGCATCGCCACGATGCACCAGCGCCTGGCGAACCTCTACGCGCACTATCTGCCGCTGCGCATTCTGCCGCCGCCGGTGAAGATTCCGGTCATGCGCGAGTACATGTTGTGGCATCGCAGCGTTGACGGCGACCCGATGCACCGCTGGCTGCGCGAACGCATCAGCGAATCCATCCAGCATCTACAACACGTGCCCATCGTATCTCGCGATACCTCGTATCCGCCGTCACGATTGGCCAATTAGTCGGGTGATCCTTAACGTGCCTTGGGAATGCCAAGGCAACCACAAGGACAACAATAATCATGTTTCGCTATTTCCCGACCAACTACGTTTGGAATCTCTCTGTCGACCTGGCCATTGAAATGGGCGCGCGCATGGGTGAAATCGAAGAGATGTGCGCCCCGCTGCAAGAGGCTGCGAAACAGCCGGACGCTGCCGGCACCCGCGCCTTTCGCGAAACCTGGGCGAAAATGGCTGACAAGCTCTGCGGTCTGGCCGAAGAAGACGAAGGCAATGGCCGGATGCTCTCGGCTGGCGAAAAATACAACCGCGCCGCCACTTACTATTTGACCTGCGAGCGTCTGCAAGCCCATGGTGCGCCAGGCCGTACCGAGCTGTATCAGCGTTTTCTGCAGACCTTCAAGCGCGGCATCGAACTGTCGCGGGAAAACTGTGAACGGGTGGAAATCCCTTACGAGGGCAAACATCTTTCCGGCTTGCTCGTACGCGCCGAAGGCGTCGAGGGTCCGGCGCCGATACTGGTGCAGGTCAACGGTCTGGACTCGACCAAGGAAATGAAATACCGCGTTGGCCTGCCAGCCTGGCTGGCGAAACGCGGCATCTCTTCGCTGATCATCGACCAGCCCGGCACCGGCGAAGCGCTGCGCCTGCATGGCCTGACCGCACGATTCGACAGTGAACACTGGGCCAGTCGCGTGGTGGACTGGCTGGAAACCCGAAGCGATGTTGACGCCAAACGTATCGGCCTCGAAGGTGTCTCGTTGGGCGGTTATTACTGCCCGCGTGCAGTTGCATTCGAACCGCGCTTCGCCTGCGGCGTAGTCTGGGGCGCCAACCATGACTGGCGTGATGTGCAAAAGCGTCGACTGGAAAAGGAAGGCAGCTTCCCGGTACCGCACTACTGGGCGCATGTCTGCTGGGTGTGGGGCGCCAAGGACGTCGAAGAGTTCATGACCATCGCCGAAGACGTCCACCTCGATGGCGTGCTCGACCGGATCAAGGTGCCCTTCCTCGTCACCCACGGTGAGCAGGATTCGCAGATTCCATTGAAGTGGGCGCATCGCACCTACGAACAACTGGTCAACAGTTCAAAATGTGAACTGAAAATCTTCACCGAACGTGAAGGTGGCGTGCAGCATTCGAGCTTCGACAACAGCATCAATGCCGGGCAATACATTGCTGACTGGGTTGCTGAAACCCTCGGCGGTCGCACCGCTTGATCCACTGAAAAACACGCCATAAAAAACGCCGGACAATCTTTCGATTGTCCGGCGTTTTGCATTAACGGATGTTGGGAGGTATCGCTAACGAGGATACCAAGCGCCAATGCGCGCTATAGCAGGTAAGCAAAAGCCCTGCGACCACTCAGTTGCTTGAACCAGTCAAGACTCGCAACGGTAGATACAGAAGGACGGTACTCACACCCGATCCATCCCGCGTAGCCGCGCTGCTCCAGCGCCGCGAACAAGGCTGCAAAGTCGAGGCTCCCCGTTCCCGGCTCGTGACGACCCGGGCAATCGGCAATTTGCACATGCACGGTTCTGTCATAAAACTGCGCCAGCACATCAGATGCGTTTCCGGTCAAAAGCTGCGCATGGTAAAGATCAAGAATCAGCCCAACACTCGGGAAGGTTTCCAGAATCTGTTGTGCCTTGCTGAAGTCAGACATGTAATAGCCCGGCATCGCCTCCGCGCTGATCACTTCGATAAGCGGCCGCAGCCCCTGGTCTTCCAAGTACTTGACCGCATATTCCAGGTTGCCCGCGTAGGTTCGCTCAGCGTCATTCTGCGTGGTAACGCCCGACATGATGTGGACATCCGCACACGCCAAGGTCTTTGCGTAGCGGGCGGCCTGGAGCAATCCGTCACGAAATTCCTCGCCCCTGCCCTGTAACGCGGCGATGCCTTTGGTCACGCCAGCCGGGGCGGCGAACTGAATTAACGGCAAACTGTATTGGGCTAGATGGTCGGCAAGCAGACTGGCGTCGAATTCGTACGGCGACGGGAACTCCACTGCCCGGAAACCGGCGGCTGCGGCGGCTTCGATGCGCTGCAGAAAAGGCAATTCATTGAATTGGAAACCGAGATGAGCATTGAACTTGAGCATTGGGTAATCATCCATCCTGGGAAGAAACGACATCGGTAGCCTGGAGCATCCTTCGCCGCTCCAGCACTGCACTATCGCAAGTGCGTTCAACGATTAAAACCAGGTTTCCATCTGAATACCGTATTGCCATACCCCTCCCGCCTGGAAGTCGGACATGCCAAAGGAGTCTGCAGTGCTGAACCTGTCCAGATCCGAAGACCAGTTCATGTAGCTGGCGAACACTCGCAACTCCGGACGCGTGAGTAGATCGCCGACGTCAAGTTTGAATGTCGGGGCGACCGTGAATTTCCAGAAGTTACCATCGACCGCATTGCGTTGTAGATAGCCTTTGGGGTCGAGGTTCATGGTTTGCCAGCTCATTTCGTAGGCCATTTCGAAGTTGCTGTTGATTTTGTTGGCCAAGCGCACGTTCAGGGTCAGCCAGCGGTAGTCGTCACCTTTGACGTATCGATCCTTGCTCTGTTCGGCCAGCAAACTAGGCCCGATGCGCCAGTCAGAGGTCAGCGGGGTCTCACCGTAAAGCGCCAGACGCAGCGCGCGGGCGTCGTCGATCAACTCACCGTCCGAGCCAACGTTCTTGACCTCGGCCCCCAGACCTTGCCCATAGAGCAGCGCCGTTTTGAAGAAGCCTTCCCTGCCGAAAAAGCTTTTCTGGTGATTGGCCAGCATGCTGTGCAAACCGGAATCCGCAGGCGTCAAACCGGCCTTGTTGGTGTGGGTGCCGAAATCGTTTTTCTTGGCACCGATGGCGTTGTACATCCACTGCCACTGGCCATCCTCGAAGAACTGGTTGGAGGTCAGGATGTAGCTTTCCACATCGGCATTAATTCCGCCTTGACTGAAATCCCCGTAGCTACGCCCAATCAACGAGTAATTGGAGCGCCAATCCTTGTTCATCTGCACATCGTAAATTCCACCGCCGGTGCCGGCCAGGTAAACGACGTCCGAGTCCAGCCAGTGGATATCGAAATTATCTCTATCGAAGCGCTTGCCCGCCCACAGCGTAGCGTTTTCGAAGACTGAATTGCCTTTGAACGCAGCGACATGGTCGAGCGTGGCGAACACCTGGCGTACGTTGAGGTTGCTTTCGTCGGCCGTCCAGTCATTGGAGCTTTCCACACCGTCGGCGATGGAGACGGTGAATTTGGAACGGGTGCCGTTTTGCGCATAGAGCTCTTTCGACAAATCGATACGCATGTAGGTGTCGTCCTCGTTACCGAGTCGCCCGACTGCCCCGCCCACCGAGCCGGCCGGCGTTGTGTAAGGGCCGCCACGCCCGCCACCCAGCCCCTCGTCGACCAGCAACCCGGAGCGCGCATAGCCGTTGAAGCTGAATCCATCGGTGAGGTTCCCGGTACTGCCCTCCTTCTCCAGGCTTTGCTGACGGGCTTCGAGTTTTGCCAGTCGGATATCCAGAGCTGGCGCCGAAATGGCCGTTGCGTTAGACGCGACGGACTGTGAGGGCGGTGTCGCGAATTTGATCTGCTGCAATTCCCGGGCAAGTGTCTGGGTCTGCTGTTCGGCCGTGGCTGCACGCTTTTCCGCTGCGCTGGCACGGGCTTCCAGTGCGGCCATGCGCTCTTCCAGCGTCGCCGCCTGAGAAGCCGCTGCCGATGTGCCGAGCACGCCGACCAGTAGCCAGCTTGATCCTTTCTGCATGTTGATTCCCTGTTTTGTTTTTATTTTTGGTTGCCGCGATTGCCTTTTTTGCGTGAGTTGCGAGTTGTCGCAATCGACGAAAAAAAGGGTGCCTCATCGCAAATACGCTGCTACATTTAGCGATGTTAACGTTAACTTTTCTAAAAACAAAAATAAAGGACGCTCGATGAAACACCTGAAATCGCTCCTGCCAGTTGCATTGATCACCCTGTTTGCCGCACTTCCATCCGTCTCGAGCGCAACCGATCTGACGATCTCGTGCGGTGCGGTGGGAGCGGAGTTGCAGCTGTGCAAGGAGGCCGTCGAGACATGGTCGAAACAGACCGGCAACGACGTCGAGGTGGTCTCCACGCCTAACTCGGCAACCGAGAGGTTGTCGTTCTACCAGCAGATCCTCAGTGCGCAGTCCACCGACATCGACATCATTCAAATCGATATGGTGTGGCCGGGGATGCTGGCCAAACACCTGATGGATCTGCGTGAGGTGCTGCCCGCCAACGCGACCCAAGGCTACTTCCAGGCCCAGGTCGATAACGCCACGGTCAACGGGCGGCTGGTGACGATGCCGTGGTTCACCGACTCGGGGCTGCTGTATTACCGCAAAGACTTGCTTGAGAAATACAACAAACAGGTTCCTCAGACGTGGGAGGAAATGACCACTACCGCCAGGGACGTGCAACAGGCTGAGCGCAGCGCTGGCAACGCCAATCTCTGGGGTTATATCTTTCAGGGACGTGCCTACGAGGGGCTGACGTGTAATGCGCTGGAGTGGATCAGCAGCCAGCCGCAAGGCGGACTGATCAATCAACGCGGCGACATCGTGGTCAACAGTCAGGCCTCAAGAGCGGCGTTAACGCTGGCGAAAAGCTGGGTCGGCGACATTTCCCCGCGCGGCGTGCTCAATTACACCGAGGAAGAAGGACGTGGCGTATTCCAGTCGGGCAATGCGCTGTTCATGCGTAACTGGCCTTATGTCTGGGCCCTGGTGCAAAGCCAGGACAGCGCCGTAAAAGACCAGGTCGGCGTCGCTCCCCTGCCCCGCGGCGGCGAGACCGGCGAGCATGCCTCCACCCTCGGTGGCTGGGGCCTGGCGGTCTCGCGTTACAGCGCGCATCCCAAACTTGCCGCTGAGCTGGTGAGCTACCTGAGCAATGCCCAAGAGCAAAAACGTCGAGCGCTGAAAGGCGGCTATAACCCGGTGATCGAGTCGCTGTATCAAGATCCCGAATTGCTCGCGGCCATGCCTTATTACGCTCAGCTGCACAGCATTCTCAACGCTGGGGTCATGCGCCCCGCCGCCATCACCGCCGATCGCTATCCACGGGTCTCCAATGCCTTCTTCGATCGGGTGCATGGCGTGCTGGCCGGCGAGTTGCCCGTCGATCAGGCACTGGCCGAACTGGAAAGCGAACTCACGCGCATCAAACGCCGGAACTGGTAAGCCACAAGGAAGGAAATCACCATGTCTGTCTCTACGACCCATGCTCCGTTTGACGAGCTGCTGCTCGCGAGGGAAACGCCTGTACAACGTCGCCGGGTGCGCGCTGCCTGGCTGTTTCTGACGCCAATGCTGGTCTGCCTGGCCCTGGTGGCTGCATGGCCGCTGCTGCGCACATTCTGGTTCAGCCTGACCGACGCCAGCCTGGCGGACACCGGTGGCGCTACCTTCATTGGCCTGAGCAATTATCTGCTGTTCAGCGGTTCCGGCTGGTCGGGCATCCTCGTCGATCCACAGTGGTGGAATGCGGTGCGCAACACGTTGTATTTCACGGTGGTCTCGGTGGGACTGGAAGTCGTCCTGGGGCTGTTGGTGGCGTTGCTGCTGAACATCAAATTCACCGGCCGTTCGCTGGTGCGGGCGTTGATTCTGATTCCGTGGGCGATTCCGACGATTGTCTCGGCGAAGATCTGGTCATGGATGCTTAACGACCAGTTCGGCATCATCAATCACCTGATGCTCAGCCTCGGCCTGATTGACGCCCCGTTGGCGTGGACGGCAGATGCGGACCTGTCGATGTGGGCGGTGATCATCGTTGACGTCTGGAAAACCGTACCCTTCGTCACCCTGCTGATGCTGGCGGCCTTGCAGATGTTGCCGAGCGATTGCTACGAAGCGGCCAGGGTCGATGGCATTCACCCGCTGAACGTGTTCTGGCGTGTCACGCTGCCACTGTTGATGCCTGCACTGCTGGTGGCGGCGATCTTCCGCATCCTCGATTCCCTGCGGGTATTCGACGTCATTTATGTGCTGACCTCGAACTCGTCGAGCACCATGAGTATGTCGGTGTATGCCCGCCAGCACCTGGTGGAATTCCAGGACGTCGGCTACGGCAGCGCGGCGTCGACGCTTTTGTTTCTGGTGGTCGCGGTGATCGCCATGCTTTATCTCTACCTCGGACGCCGTCAACTGGAGGTCCGCGCATGAGCCCGCGCCTGCTGAAAAAAGCGCTGTTGCGCCTGGGGTTCTGGTGCCTGATCGGGGTGTTGCTGCTGTATGCGGTTTTCCCTTTCTACTACGCCATCGTGACCTCGCTGAAGCCCTCCAGCGCGTTGTTCGAGGTGAGCTACTGGATCGAAAATCCCGACTTCTCCAATTACGCGGCGATCCTCCACCAGGCTTCATTCCTGCGAGCGATCGGTAATTCGCTGGTGGTTGCGCTGTGCGTGGTGACGCTGGCGCTGTTCCTCAGCCTGACCGCTGCCTATGCCTTGGGCCGGGTGAAATTCCGTGGGCGTGGCACGGTGTTGATGATGGTCCTTGGCGTGTCGATGTTTCCTCAGGTCGCGGTGCTGTCGGGACTGTTCGAAGTGATCCGCGCCTTGGGTCTGTACAACACGTCGTGGGCGTTGATCCTCAGCTACACGATTTTCACCCTGCCCTTCACCGTCTGGGTGCTGACCACTTTCATGGGACAACTGCCCCATGAACTGGAGGAAGCGGCAATCATGGATGGAGCGTCACCGTGGGTGACGCTGACCCGTGTGCTGTTGCCGCTGCTCTGGCCAGCCCTCGTCACCACGGGCTTGCTGGCATTCATCGCCGCGTGGAACGAGTTCCTGTTTGCCCTGACGTTCACCCTCACCGACAGCCAACGCACGGTGCCGGTTGCCATCGCCTTGATTTCCGGCGGCAGCCCCCATGAGTTGCCTTGGGGGCTGTTGATGGCCGCCTCGGTGCTGGTCACCGTCCCACTGGTGATTCTGGTGCTGATCTTCCAGCGCCGAATCGTTTCCGGTCTCACTGCCGGCGCGTTAAAGGGTTGATGCCCAACAAAGACAAGGAACAGCATCGTGATCAAATTGAAACTGGACAACGTGAACAAACAATTGGGCGGCGTGCGGATTCTTCGCGACATCAGCCTGGAGATTGCGGCAGGTGAATTCGTGGTGTTCGTCGGCCCTTCGGGTTGCGGAAAGTCGACGCTGCTGCGCCTGATCGCCGGACTGGACTCGATCTGTGCCGGCGATCTGCTGATCGACAGGCGCCGGGTCAACGACCTCGAACCGCGCGAGCGTGGCGTCGGCATGGTGTTTCAGTCCTATGCGCTGTACCCACATATGAGCGTCTACGACAACATCAGTTTTGGTCTCAAACTGGCCAGAACGGAAAAGAGCAGCCTGCGCGAGCGCGTACTGAAAACCGCGCAAATCCTGCAATTGGACAAACTGTTGCAACGCAAACCAAAAGAACTGTCGGGCGGGCAGCGTCAGCGTGTGGCCATGGGCCGGGCCATGGCGCGGGAGCCGGACATTCTGTTGTTCGATGAGCCGCTGTCCAACCTGGATGCCTCGTTGCGGGTGCAGATGCGCAACGAAGTCGCCCGACTGCATGCCCGATTGGGCTCGACCATGATCTACGTCACTCACGACCAGGTGGAAGCGATGACCCTGGCCGACAAAATTGTCGTGCTCAATGGCGGCCATATAGAGCAGGTCGGCTCACCACGCGAACTCTATGAGCGCCCGGCCAGCCGCTTTGTCGCCGGTTTTCTCGGTTCGCCGAAAATGAATTTTCTGCCGGCACGCCTGCAGGCGCCAGGCGAAACCAGCCTGGTTGATGCTGCCGTTTTGGGGATGACCACCCTGCCCTTCGACAGCTCGAACCTGGCGGCAGACGCCTCGCTGAGCCTGGGCGTTCGTCCGGAACACCTGTCGCTCAAAGCGGCGCCGGGAGCGGCTGGCGTCGTCGTGACCGGGGTCGAATACCTCGGCAGCGAAACCTATGTGCACCTCGATACCGGGCAGGACGAGCCACTGATCTGTCGTTGTGAAGTCAACGCCGGATGGCAGACAGGCGATCGGGTCGAACTGCAACTGGACATCGACAAAATCCACCTGTTCGACGCCGACGGCACGGCATTGAAGCGCCATCCGCACGCCATTGAATCCGTGGCGGATGACCTCTCTCGGCGCTCAATCCGAGCACACGCGCTATGACCTTGTCTTTGAATACCCAGAGCGATCCCATGTCTTCGACCCTTGACCTTGCGCAACGCGCCCTGGCTGACAGCCAGTCTCGCGTCATCGAGGATTATCGACCCGGTTATCATATTGCCCCGCCGGCCGGCTGGATGAACGACCCGAACGGCGTCGTGTACTTCCGTGGCGAGTACCACGTTTTCTATCAGCATCACCCCTTCGACGCGAAATGGGGGCCGATGTATTGGGGCCACGCCAAGAGTGCCGATCTGGTGCATTGGCAGCACCTGCCCATTGCGCTGGCACCCGGCGATGACTGCGACCGCGACGGCTGTTTTTCCGGTAGCGCCGTGGTCTGTGGCGATACCCTGGCGCTGATCTACACCGGGCACACCTGGCTGGGGGAAGTGGGTGACGAGCGCTTGATCAAACAGGTCCAGTGCCTGGCCACCAGCAACGACGGCATCCACTTCGTCAAACACGGCGCGGTGATCGACAGCGCGCCGCAAGACGCCATCATGCACTTCCGTGATCCCAAGGTCTGGCAGGCGGATGGCTATTGGTACCTGATTGCAGGCGCACGTCTGGGCGACAGACCGCTACTGCCGCTGTACCGCTCCAATGATCTGCACGTCTGGGAATTCCTCGACTATGTGTCCGCCGGCAGCGAGGGCGATGGCTATATGTGGGAATGCCCGGACCTGTTTCGACTGAATGGACGCGATGTGCTGCTGTACTCTCCGCAAGGCATGCAAGCCGACGGTTATGACCGGCTCAACAAGTACCAGACCGGTTATCGAGTGGGCCAGCTCGACAACCAGTGGCACTTCACGGGCGGGCCTTTTATCGAGCTGGATAACGGCCACGATTTCTATGCGGCGCAAACGCTGTTGGCCGCCGATGGGCGGCGCCTCGTCTGGGCGTGGCTGGACATGTGGGAAAGCCCGATGCCGAGCCAGGCCCATCACTGGTGCGGCATGCTCGGACTGCCACGCGAACTTGAGCTGTGCGCCGAGCGCCTTTGCGTGTATCCGGCACGGGAGCTCAGCGCGCTACGAATGACGCAATTGCCGGGGGCGCCGTGGTGGGAAGCGTCGGGAACCCGCTGGGTGCCGGAGGTAAACGGCGACATGCTGGAAATCCATGTGCATCTCGATTTGCTCGGCTGCACTGACGGCCACCTGGGAGTCGCCCTCCGTTGCAGCGACGATGGTCGTGAAGAAACCCTGCTCTATTACGATGCGTCACTGCAGCGCCTTGTGCTTGATCGCAGCCGCTCGGGTGCGCAAGTCACCGGCCAGCGAAGCGTCTCGATAGACCCGACGCTAGAGCGTCTTGAGCTGCGCGTGTTCCTCGATCGCTCATCCATTGAGGTGTTCGACGAAAACGGCCGCTTCAGCCTCAGCAGTCGCCTCTATCCGCGCTCCGACAGTTTGGGCGTGAAGCTGGTGGCAAGCGGGAGTGGCGGCCGCGTCTCGATTGCCAAGGCATGGCCGCTCGGTTCTGGATGGTCATGAGCGGCGTCATTCGGGTCGCGAGAAGCCCGGGCCCTGTGTCATGATTCTGCGTCAACCTGACCGGCCGCACTTCGCATGACTTCAGTGAAAGACGTTGCACAACTGGCCGGCGTGTCCCTGATGACGGTGTCTCGAGCGCTCAATTCTCCGGAAAAACTGAGCCCCGAAACCCTTCTAAGGGTGCGTCGTGCCATTGATGAACTGCAATTCGTACCCAGCCTGTCAGCGCGCAAGATGCGCGGTGACAACCTGCAGTCGCGCACCATCGGCGTGTTCGCGCTGGACACCGCGACCACGCCCTTCGCGGTCGAGCTGCTGCTGTCCATTGAACAGACCGCGCAGCAAGCCGGCTGGAATGTCTTTATCCTCAACCTGCTAAGCAACCCGCCCACCGACCAGAACATCGACCTGATGCTGTCGCACCGTCCGGACGGCTTGATCTTCAGCGCCATGGGGTTTCGCCAGGTCAGCATTCCCGAGCGCTTGAAGAGCAAACCTCTGGTGCTCGCCAATTGCCTGGCAGATGACAGCCGCCTCGTCAGCTATGTACCCGACGACGAAATGGGCCAGTATCGCGCCGTACACCACGCGTTGAGCCTAGGCTACAAACGTCCTCTGTGTATCAATCTGCCGAAACAGAGTCTGGCATGGGGGCTGCGTCAAAAAGGCCTGCAGCGTGCCTGTCAGGCATTCGGACTGGCGCCTGACACGCTCCTGCAATACGACCTTTCCGATCATGATGCCTACAGTGAAACAGCCGCTATTCTCGACCGGCATGTCATTGATGGTCGTCCCCGATTCGATATTCTGATCTGTGGCAACGACCGCATTGCCTTCTGTGCCTATCAGCTGTTGTTGGGACGAGGCCTGAAAATTCCCGACGATGTCGCCGTCCTCGGCTACGACAACATGATCGGCATTGCCGAGTTGTTCATCCCGCCGCTGACCACGGTGCAACTGCCGTACTACGAGATTGGGCGCCAGGCTGCACGGCATCTGATCGAGACCCTTGAGCTATCGGGAACTCAGCGAGTTGACTGTCCATTGGTGGTCAGGACATCACTCTGAGAGTGCTGTCGTTCGCTGATAGCGCTCCCGATTGCTTTGGATTTGCCGAGTGAAATCAGAAGTCCACTGTCGCTGAAAGTAGATAGGTTCTCGGTGTCGACAACGTCAAACCCGGCTCACTGTCATCCGAAGCGCCTGCCGAACTCCAGTAGCGTTTATCCAGAACGTTCTCGACATTGGCGCGCAGGGTGATGGTTTTCTCATCGACCTTGAAGGCGTACCGCGTGCCTATGTCGAAGCGCTCCCAAGCGTCGATTTCCTTGTCGTTCGACTGATCCAGATACTGCGAACTCGAATAGATGCCCCGCGTTGTCAGCGTCAGCCCCTGCACGGTCGGCACGTCCCACTCTGCGCCGAGATTGACGTTGTATTTCGGCGTCGCCGGCGCGCGATTGCCGTCGAAGGTGCCGTTGGTGGTGTGAGTCAGCTCGCTGTCGATGTACATCACGCCGCCGAGCAAACGGAAACCTTTGAGCGGTTCGCCGAACACGCTCAGCTCCACGCCATTGTTCTCGCGCTTGCCATTGGGCCCGAAGACTCGCGTGGTGGCGTTGGTTTCGTACGCCGGTTGCTTGATGCGAAACACCGCAGCGGTCAACGCGTAGGCGCCGGCGTCGTATTTGGCACCGACTTCAACCTGACGGCTGATGAACGGCGGGAAGATTTCGTCCTCGTTCACCGATGTCGACGGCGCGATCTTGCCCTGACTCAGGCCTTCCATGTAGTTGGCGTACAGCGACAGCTTGTCCGTCGCCTTGAACAGAATGCCGCCCGATGGCGAGACCTTTTCCTCGTCGTAGGCCGTGTCACCTTTGACGTCATCGCTCCAGTCATCAACTTTCACCCGCTGCCAGCGCGCACCGAGGGTCAGCAGCAATCGATCATCAAAAAAGCCCAGCGTGTCGGACAACGCCACGCCGCTGAAGCGGTTCTCCGTGTAGACCTTGGCGTCATAGCGCGTCGGTGTGCCGGGTTTGGCGGTTTCCACCGGGTCATACAGGTTGCTGCGGCCGGCCGCATAACGCGCGCCGCCGTTCTCGAAATCCATGTAGAAGTAGCTGGCAGCGAGGTTGACCTCATGGCTCACCGGCCCGGTGTGGAACCAGTTGCGCACGCCGGCGGTGGCCGTGCGCACGTTTTCGTCGCGGGTGAAGTCGCGCGGTTGCACGCTGAAATCACCGGCGTCGTTGGTCACGGAAACCGCATGCCGAAGGAAGTCGTGATTGCTTTTCCGCGCACCAACACCGCCGTAGACCATCACCGAATCACTGACATCAAACTCAGCGTTGACTGTACCGAAGGTGTCTTTGGTCCGCGCCTGGCTCCACGGTTGCGCGTAGTTATCGCGGACATCGTTGGCGTTCGGAACCTTGGCGTTGGCGCCGACTTGAACGCGTTCTTGCGGTGCGTCGGTATCGCGCTCGGTGTGACCGATATCGGTCGAAAGCCGTAGCCGCTCACCGCGAAAATCCAGACCGAGCACCGCCATGTCGCGATCGACGCTCTGGTGGTCCCATTCCGTGTCACCGGATTGCTTCACGCCGTTGAAACGCAAGCCGAACTGGTTGTCTTCACCGAAACGGCGGCCGACATCCACCGCGCCACCGACCTGATTATTCGACGCGTAATTGGCCGTCAGTGAAGTGATCGGCTGATCGGTAGCGCGCTTGGGCACCACGTTGATCCCCCCGCCCACACTGCCTCTCGGCGAAATACCGTTAATGAGCTGGCTCGGGCCTTTGAGAATATCGACGCGATCAGCCATTTCCATGTCAATGGTGTACGTCGGCAGCACGCCATAGAGCCCGTTGTACGCCACGTCGCTGTTGAACAGGCTGAAACCACGGATGGTGAACTGCTCGTAGCGGCCACCGGCCGGGTTGGTTGCACGCACCGAAGGGTCGCTGGCGATCAGATCGCCCAGCGTGCGTGCCTGCTGGTTTTTCACGGCTTCGCTGGTGTAGGTGGTCATGCTGAACGGGGTTTCCATGAAGTCTTTCGACCCCAACAAGCCCTGCGAGCCACGCCGCGCGACTTGGCCGCCGGCAAACACATCGGCATCGCTGGAACCAGTAGCACCGAGAATCGACGTCGGCGCCAGTTGCAGGCTGCTGCCCTCGGCGGCTGGAATCAATGTGTAGGCTTGCTCGCCCAGCGGTTGCAGTTGCAGACCGGAACCCAGCAACAAGCGAGCGAACCCCTCCTCCACAGCGAACTCGCCGGACAAGCCGTTGCTGTTGCGGCCACTCACCAGTGCCGGATCGACCGACAGATTGACCCCGGCCAACCCGGCAAACCGCGTCAACGCTGCACTCAGGCTGCCGGCCGGCACCTGGTAACTGCGCCGAGCGGCGTCTTCGGCCCAACTGGATTGAATCAACACAGGGCTGGCACTCAGGCTCAGCAGGAGGCTCAACTGCAACAACGGACGCAAACGACTTGGGAATACTGCGGGCATTGGAAGAAGCTCTCGATTTTGTTCACTTACCTGCAATGACCGGTGAGGCGAAAAAAAGGGACAGGCTTCAGACGATATTTTTTCGCGGCGTCAGCGTTACCCAGAAACGCGTGCGCGAATGCACCTCCAACGGCAGGCTCGCCGCCAGCAGGGCCAGCACTTTATCGGTGTCGTCGAGACGGAAACTGCCGGTGACACGCAGACTTTCAACTGCCGGTTCCCAGCGCAAAAGACCCGAGCGATAACGGCTCAACTCGCGCAGGAAATCCCCCAACGGCTGGTTTTGCGCCATCAACACACCGTCACGCCAGCCCGGCATTTTGGCGTCGAACAGCGCGACCGGTCCGGCGCCGGAGGCCTGCAGATTGACCTGTTGCCCGGCGTTCAACTGCAGCGCCGGCCCGTGCAACGGCTGCAATTGCACCGAGCCGCTGACCACCGACACGGTGCAGTCACGCTCGTTGAGGCGCACGCAGACTTCGCTGCGGCTGACAATGATCCGACCGTACGGCGCGTTGACCGTCAATGTCGTGCTACCCGGAACGTTGAGCGCCATTTCGCCGCGCACCAACGTCAACTGACGGCTGGCCAGATCTACGTTCACTGCACTGGCGGTGTTCAGTTGCAAGGTGCTGCCGTCGGCCAGCCGTGTTCGTGTGTGCTCGCCGGTGGAAGTCTGCAAATCCGCGCGCCAGACGTCGAGCGGCAACTGGCGACTGATCAACCACGCCGCAGGCACCAAAGCCGCCAGCCCCAACGCCCTTTTCAGAGCTGCACGCCGCGCCAGATCCGGGCGATCGAGTGTGGCCATGGCCAATTCTGCTGGCAGACTGGAAAAGCGCTGGCGCAGCAATTGAATCTTCTGCCAGGCGTTTTCATGGCGGCTATCGCTGTCGCGCCAGTGCTTCAGTCGCACGTGATCGGCGTCACTGGCCTCACCGGATTCGAGCAATGCCAGCCATTGCGCGGCGGCACGCGCCACTTCACGCGCTTCGGTATTGGGTGCGACGCGCATCATAGATCCAACATCAAGCAATGCTCGTAAGCTATTGCCATATAACGCTTTATACTGCGTTCCGAAACCTGCAAACGTTCGGCGATTTCACGGTAACCGAGGCCTTCGAGCTGACTGAGGAGAAAGGCCCGACGCACCGCTCGCGGCAAACCATCGAGCAGCTCATCCAGCGCTTGCAGGGTTTCCAACAGCAGCCAACGCTGCTCGGGCGACGGCACGCACTCTTCGGGCAATTGCGCCAGGGCTTCGAGGTAGGCTTTTTCCAGGCTGCGGCGGGTGTAGAAATTGCTCAGCAGGCGTTTGCCCACGGTCAGCAGATAAGCGCGCGGCTCGCGCATGTCGGCAATCGGTTGCGCGCTGCACAGCACGCGCAGAAAGGTGTCCTGACTCAGATCCGCCGCATCCCACGCGTTGCCCATGCGGCGCCGCAGCCAGGTTTCCAGCCAGCCGCGATGATCGCGATACAGTTCGTGCAGGTGCTGCGGCGATGGCGTCGCTGCTTCAGTCATCTCAAGAGTCCTGCGCGAAGTCAGTTTCAAATGAGAGTGATTCTATTTAACTTGCGCGCCGACACAAAGTCTTTTTATCCACGACGGCATTCATGAGCGCTTCAAGGTCTCGCTCGGCAACTCCTTGAACAACGCCCGGTAACTGCTGGAAAACCTTCCCAAATGCCAGAACGACCAGTGCATCGCCACCTCGGCAACCGTAGTTTCCGTGGGGCGGCGCTTGAGCAATTCGCGGTGAGCGCTGTTCAACCGGCGCAGGCGCAGCCAGTGACTCGGGGTCATCCCGGTGTAGGCTTTGAAGGCCTGCTGCAATTGCCGCAACGGCACCCCCGCCACGTGCGAAAGCTCCAGCAGATTGACGGTATCTTCCGGCGAATCCGCTGCCCACTCTCCTACCCGTTTCATGATCATTCGCTCTTCAGTACGCCGCTGTAAGCCACCGCGATCGAGGCTGGTGTGAGCGTTGTCGAGAATGAACAGGCAGTCTTCAAGTAGCTGCTGAGTCAGCGCATCTTTATCAAATGAATCAACAGCTTGCGACAACTTCGTGAGAGTCGAGCTTAACCATTTACTGAACAAGGCGTTCTGCCCGCAATTGAGTTGCGTCATGAACAACCCTTCAAGTTTCGCCACATTCAGACCGTGCTGACGGACAAATTCCGGACCGAACACTACGGCGATTTCCTGGTAGTTCTCCGGGGTGATCCAGATGTTGCGACTCTCTTCATTGAGCAGGTACAGCGCGTTGTCACTGCGATCAAAACAGAACGCCAAGGCACCCGATGGCGCGCTGAAATTCTGTTCGACCCGGGTGTTCATCTGCTCTTCATAGACCTCGACACCCTGTAGATCCAGATAGCGGATCTGCCCGGCGAAGTGCCCCGGCGACATCTGTTGGTAATGCTGGACCCAGCCCGGTGTGGCGCGGACTTGCTCGGCCACATCGGCGGTGTTGAACGCTTGAACCTGGAGCGGATTGCACGTTGTCATGGGGTGACCTTGCGCACTCTTTTGGTGCGCTTTGGTGCTGCTTAAAGTGGATAGATGGAACTGCAAGGCTCGCCCAAGATAGTCGTCAACGCGCCACAGGGGAAGGGGCGGAAGATGAAACCCGCCCTCCCCGGCGTCTATAAAACCAATAACGAGGTCTTTATGAATGCCCCTTTCGATCAGCTGTTCACGTGGCTGAAAGATCACAAGATTACCGAAGTCGAATGTGTGGTCAGCGACCTGACCGGCATTGCCCGCGGCAAGATCGCACCGACCAACAAGTTCCTGCATGAGCGAGGCATGCGCCTGCCGGAAAGTGTGCTGCTGCAAACGGTAACCGGGGATTTTGTCGACGACGACATCTACTACGACCTGCTCGATCCTGCCGACATCGACATGGTCTGCAAGCCCGTGGCTGACGCGGTCTACGTGATTCCATGGGCGATTGAACCGACCGCTATCGTCATCCACGACACCTTCGACAAGTTCGGTAACCCGATCGAACTGTCGCCGCGCAACGTGCTGAAGAAAGTTTTGCAGCTGTACACCGACAAAGGCTGGAAGCCGATCGTTGCGCCGGAAATGGAGTTCTACCTGACCCAGCGCTGCGAAGACCCGGACTTGCCGCTGAAAGCACCACTGGGCCGTTCGGGCCGCGCGGAAAGTGGCCGGCAGTCGTTCTCCATCGATGCCGCCAACGAATTCGATCCGCTGTTCGAAGACGTCTATGACTGGTGCGAACTGCAAGGCCTGGACCTCGACACGCTGATCCACGAAGACGGCCCGGCGCAGATGGAAATCAACTTCCGTCACGGCGACGCCCTCGATCTGGCCGACCAGATCACCGTGTTCAAACGCACCATGCGTGAGGCCGCACTCAAGCACAACGTCGCCGCGACCTTCATGGCCAAGCCGATCGGCGATGAGCCGGGCAGCGCCATGCACATCCACCAGAGCGTGGTGGACATCGCCACTGGCAAGCCGATCTTTGCCGACGCCGACGGGCAGATGAGCGAACTGTTCCTGCATTACATCGGCGGTTTGCAGAAATACATCCCGAAAGTGCTGCCGATGTTCGCGCCCAACGTGAACTCGTTCCGCCGCTTTTTGCCGGACACCTCGGCGCCGGTTAACGTCGAATGGGGCGAAGAAAACCGCACCGTCGGCCTGCGCGTGCCGACCTCAAGCCCCGAAGCCATGCGCGTGGAAAACCGCCTGCCGGGCGCCGATGCCAACCCGTATCTGGCGATTGCCGCGAGTTTGCTCTGCGGTTACATCGGCATGGTCGAAGGCATCGCACCTAGCGCTGCGGTCCAGGGCCGCGCTTACGAGCGCCGTAACCTGCGCCTGCCGATCACCATCGAAGAAGCGCTGACGCAGATGGAAGAATGCGAAGCCGTGGCGCAATACCTCGGCGACAAGTTCGTCCGTGGCTACGTCGCGGTGAAGCGTGCCGAGCATGAAAACTTCAAGCGCGTGATCAGTTCGTGGGAGCGTGAGTTCCTGATGCTGAGCGTGTAATTCAGATTTGCACAGACCCTGTGGGAGCGAGCCTGCTCGCGAAGGCGTGAGCACAGTCACCATTTATGTTGCCTGACCCACCGCTTTCGCGAGCAGGCTCGCTCCCACAAGGGATTAGCGAACCACCTGAAAAATCTAACAATTTAAGAGGTGTCGAAATGCGTCTGTTGAAATCCGTACTCCCGGTCGCCCTGAGCGTGCTGTTCAGCGCCGTAGCCCAAGCCCAACCTCAAGTCAGCGTCTACAACTGGACCGATTACATCGGCGAAACCACCCTCGCCGACTTCCAGAGCCAAACCGGGATCAAGGTGATCTACGACGTTTTCGACTCCAACGAAACCCTCGAAGGCAAGCTCCTCGCCGGTCGCACCGGTTATGACGTGGTCGTGCCGTCCAACCACTTCCTCGCGCGTCAGGTAAAGGCCGGCGCGTTCCTCAAACTCGACCGTTCACAACTGCCAAACTGGAAAAACCTCGACCCGAAACTGCTCGAACTGCTGGAGAAAAATGATCCGGGCAACGCGCACTCGGTGCCGTACCTGTGGGGCACCAACGGCATCGGCTACAACGTCGACAAGGTCAAGCAAGTGCTGGGCGTCGACCACATCGACTCCTGGGCCGTGCTGTTCGAGCCTGAGAACCTGAAAAAACTCAGCCAGTGCGGCGTGTCGATGATGGACTCCGCCGACGAAGTCTTCCCTGCCGTGCTCAATTACATGGGCCTGGACCCGCGCAGCGAAAACCCCGAAGACTATAAAAAGGCTGAAGCGAAACTGCTGAGCATCCGCCCGTACATCACCTATTTCCATTCCTCGAAATACGTGTCGGATCTGGCCAATGGCGATATCTGCGTAGCCTTCGGTTACTCCGGCGACGTGTTCCAGGCTGCCAACCGGGCCAAGGAAGCCAAGAACGGCGTGAACATCGCCTACGCCATTCCGAAGGAAGGCGCCAATCTCTGGTTCGATTTGTTGGCGATCCCGGCTGACGCCAGCAACACCAAAGAAGCCCACGCCTTCATCAATTACCTGCTCGATCCACAAGTGATCGCCAAGGTCAGCGCTTCGGTCGGTTACGCCAACCCGAACCCGGCCGCCAAGCAGTACATGGATCAGGAGCTGGTCAACAATCCAGAGGTTTACCCCCCTCAAGCAGTCCTCGACAAACTCTATATTTCTACCACCCCGCCCCAAGCGATCATGCGTCTGATGACCCGGTCCTGGAGCAAAGTGAAGTCGAACAAATGAATCAGTACACCCAGGAACACGCCCGCTCCTACTACGCCGCTTCTGCGCGGGCGACCACATCTTATCCAGTACTGGACGGTGACCTGACGGCCGATGTCTGCGTGATCGGCGGCGGTTTCACCGGGGTCAACACCGCCATCGAACTGGCCCAGCGCGGGCTGTCGGTGGTCTTGATCGAAGCGCGGCGGATTGGCTGGGGCGCTAGCGGTCGCAATGGCGGCCAGTTGATTCGCGGAATCGGCCATGAGGTCGATGGGTTCGCCAAATACGTCGGTCAGGAAGGCGTGCGCTATTTGCAGCGCGCCGGCATCGATTCGGTGGAACTGGTGCGTCAGCGCATCGGCGACAACGGCATCGAGTGTGATCTGCGCTGGGGCTTCTGCGATCTGGCCAACACCCCGGCGCAGTTCGCTGCGTTCAAGGATGAATTGGTAGATCTCGCCGAACTCGGTTACGCCCACGAAACCCGGCTGATCGGCCCGGAGCAGGTCCGCCAGCAAGTGGTCAACTCCGACATTTATGCCGGTGGGCTGGTGGACATGGGTTCTGGTCACCTGCACCCGCTGGATCTGGTGCAAGGCGAAGCGCGATTGGCAGCGTCGCTCGGCGTGAAGATTTTCGAGCAAAGTGAAGTGCTGGAGATCATCCACGGCCCGACCGTGCAGGTGCGTTGTGCAAACGGCACGGTGCGGGCTGGCAGTCTGGTGCTCGGCTGCAATGCGCATCTGGACGACCTCGAACAACAACTCAGTGGCAAGGTGCTGCCGGCCGGCAGTTATATCATCGCCACCGAACCGTTGTCCGAGGCACGTGCCACGCAACTGATCCCGCACAATCTGGCGGTGTGCGACCAGAAAGTCGGCCTCGATTATTATCGGCTCTCGGCGGACCGGCGCTTGTTGTTCGGCGGTGCCTGCCACTATTCCGGCCGCGATCCTTCGGACATCGCGACCTATATGCGGCCGAAGATGCTCAAGGTCTTCCCGCAACTGGCCGACGTGCGCATCGATTACCAATGGGGCGGCAAGATCGGCATCACCGCCAACCGCTTCCCGCAGGTCGGCCGGCTCAAACAGCACCCGAACGTGTTCTATGCGCAGGGCTATTCCGGGCATGGCCTGAACGTCACGCACTGGTGCGCGAAACTGCTCGGCGAGGCGATTCATGCCGGTCACAGCCAAGGTATGGACGTGTTCAGCGGCGTGCCGCACATGACCTTCCCCGGTGGCCCGGCCTTGCGCTCGCCACTGCTGGCACTGGGCATGTTCTGGTATCGCCTGCGGGAAATGCTCGGATAACCGTAACCCGCGCCGACACCATGCCTCTGTAGGAGCTGCCGAAGGCTGCGATCTTTTGATCTTAAAAAAGCAAGATCAAAAGATCGCAGCCTCGTTTCACTCGACAGCTCCTACATGGAAACTGCCAACGATGCGAGCCATACACATTTGCTCTATCGCCAAGCACTTCTATATTGATGAGGTGCTTTTGCGTTCCTGACGCTCAGTGCCCATTCAATCGAGGAGACATGGATGAAGTCGTCAGCCATCGACGAGCCGCGAGCGCCAGGCCAAGCCCCCGTCAAAACCCGCCGGTTCGGCATCTCACTCGTCTGGATCGTGCCGATCGTGGCGGTGCTGGTGGGTATTTCGCTGGTGGTGCACAACATCATGCAGGAGGGGCCGACCATCGTGGTCACCTTCAAGACCGGCAGTGGTCTGACGGCCAATAAGACCGAAGTCAAATACCGTAATGTGGTGATTGGCCAGGTCACCGATGTCGAGTTGAGCGACGACCAGAAAAGCGTCAACGCCACGATCAAACTGGCCAAACAGGCCGAAACCTTCACCCGTGAAGACTCACAGTTCTGGGTGGTACGCCCGCGAATCGGTGCCGGAGGCGTGTCGGGTATCGACACTCTGCTCTCCGGCGACTACATCGGTGCCGACATCGGCCAGTCCAACTCCCGAGCGAAAAACTTCAAAGGCCTGGAAAACCCGCCGCCGATCACCTACGGCGAACCGGGCAAGCGTTTCATGCTGCACACCCAGGATCTCGGTTCGCTGGACATCGGTTCGCCGGTTTATTACCGCAAGATCCCTGTCGGCCAGGTCGTCACCTACGAGCTGGCGCCTGACGGTAAAGGCGTGAACATCGAAGTGTTCATTCACGCGCCCAACGATGCGTTCGTCACCGAAAACACCCGATTCTGGAACGCCAGTGGCATTGACGTCAGCGTCGGCGCCAACGGTTTTCAGGTGAAAACCGAATCCCTGTCCTCCATGCTGGTGGGCGGCATCGCTTTTCGCGCCCCGGATTACAGCCCCAACGACGTCGCCGCCGCCGATGACAAAGACTTCGAACTGTTCGCCGACCAGACCACCGCCCTCGCCCCGCCCAATGGCAAGGCGCAATACCTGAGCCTGCGTTTCGACCAATCCCTGCGCGGCTTGAAGGTCGGCGCACCGGTGGAATTCCTCGGCATGGAAATCGGTCGGGTGGTGGCGATCAATCTGGATTTCGACGCGAAAAAACGCAGCTTCCCGCTTAACGTCGGCATCGTCATTTACCCGCAACGTTTGGGCATGGCTTACGGAAAAATGCTCACCGCGTTCAAGCATGATCCCAACGATGAGGCCGCCGGTATTCGTCTGATGGGCACCTTCATCGACAATGGCCTGCGCGCCCAGGCCCGCAGTGGCAACCTGCTGACGGGGCAACTGTACGTGGCGCTGGACTTCTTCCCGAAAGCCGAAAAAGTTGCCTTTGACCCCACGGCGCGCCCGGTGGTGATTCCAACCGTGCCCGGCAGCCTCGAACAGCTGCAGGAAAAACTCGAAGCGGTGGTCGACAAGCTCAACAAGCTACCGGTCGATCGCATCGCCAGCAACCTCGACAGCAATCTGGTCGAGTTGCGCAAAGGCCTCGCTCAGTTCAACGCCAAGACCTTGCCGGGCGTGCAAAGCACCCTCGCCGACGTCAGCAAGACCTTGCAGTCGGCCAGCTCGACCCTGGCCGAAGATTCGCCGCAGCGCGAAAAACTTACGGAAACCCTCGACGAACTCGGGCGCATGTCGCGTTCGCTGCGGGAGCTGTCGGATTACCTCGGCCGGCATCCGGAATCGCTGATTCGTGGCCGCCCAGATAACGCTGCACCTATCGACCTTAAAGGCCCGCCACGCAACTGAGCACAGGAGCTGAACCATGGCTGTACCGCTGAAAATCACCGTGCTCGCTGCGTTCATGCTGCTGGGCGCCTGTCGCAGCGACCCGATCAGTTTTCACACTCTGACGCCGGTGCAGATCGCCAACACCCGGACCGGCGCGCAGATTCCGATTGAAGCGCTGAGCGTGCCGCCGCAGGTCGACCGGGCGCAAATCGTTATCCGCCAGGGCAACAGCGGCCTGGCGATTCTGGAAACCGATTGGTGGGGGGCGACACTGGCGGATGAGTTGCGCGGTGCGTTGGCCGATCAATTGAGCAATACCAGTGGCCAAGGCAACGTTTCGGTGCGCATCGAAGTGCAACGCTTCGACTCGATCCCTGGTCAGTACGGCCTGATCGACGCCAAATGGCGCTTGCGTCCCGTCGGTGCCACTGACAATGGCTTGCTGACCTGCCGTTCGACCCTGCAAACCCCGTCCGGCCCGACCATCGATGATCTGGTGGGCGCTCAGCAGCACAACGTCAAACGGCTGGCCGAGCAGATCAGTCGGGCGGCAACCGGCAACGCGCGCACCTGCCCTTCGCAGTCCTGACAAGGCCTACAGATCGAAGCGATCCACCGCACGCCGCCGCTCGTTGTCATCACGCACATCGTAGTTGGCGGTGGTCTGGATGTTGCTGTGGTGCGCCAGTTTCTGCGCAATCGACAGATCATGTTCCTCGATCACCCGGGTGATAAACGAACGGCGGAAATCGTGAGGCATGATCTTCACCCCGACCTGCGTGCCACGCTGGCGGGCGATGTAATAGATCGCGTGTTTGGTGATGCGCTCGCGGGTGATGTGGCTGCCACGGCGGATGCGATTGAACAGAAAGGCATCGTCACTCTCGCCTTCCTTGAGTTGTGAACGGCGCAGTTCCAGCCATGCATCGAGTTTGGCGAACGCCCAGGCCGGAGCGTACTTGATCAGTTGTTTATTGCCTTTGCCGGTGACGGTCAGGCTGCGTTCGGTAAAGTCGACCTGATTCAAGTCCAGGTCCACCGACTCCGATTTACGCATGCCGGTGCCGTACAACAACGCAATCACCGCCGCGTCGCGCAGGCCCTGAGGGCGTGGATCGGCGGCACAGACTTCCATCAATTCGTGGATCAAGGTGCGCTTCAAGTTGCGCCCCTGCGACAAGCGCGTGCCGGCGATGCCCTTTACCGAACGCATCTTCAGCAAATGGTCCTGACTGATCAGGCTCATGCGCCAGGCTTCATTCATCACGCCGCGCACGGCATTCACATACAGCGACGAGGTATTCGGCGCATAGCCGTCGGCGCGCAACGCGGCGACCAGCGCCACGACGTCTTCCGGTTGCAGCCCGTGCCAGGGGATTTCTTCGATATCCACGTCTTCGAAACCGAGGCGGTCTGCAGCATCCTGCAAGACATAGCGCATGGTCAGTTGGCTGGAGGGCGCCAGTCGCGCCAGATAAAGCGTCAGCGGATTAGTGTTGGACGGGGTGGATTCAGTACTCGACAAGTCAATCAAACGAAACGGCCTTGAATAGAAAACAGTTCAACAAAACAACTTAATAATGCAAACAAACTTATATAAAGAGCGACTCTTCCGTATGACTTTTCTACTAAAACAGCCGATAAACGGAAGAAGTCTGAACGGTGGCTGTATGGCTTACAGATAGACGAATCGCCGACCGTTTTTTCATGTTCCTTTGACAAAAACGCGCATAACCTTAGTTACAACAGGTTGCCCCGAAAGGCCTGCAACCCTGCCGGCCGCGGACTGGAAAGTCAATCAGGTATTCCCCGACCGGTAACTCAACCCTTTGAAATCCCGTGTTTTTCAGACAATCGGCTGAAGGATGGCTGTCGCCCCGAGGTTCTTATGAGTCAAGCGTTTCTGCCGTTTTCCCGGCCGAGTATCGGCGATGAAGAAATAGCCGCGGTTGAACAAGTATTGCGTTCGGGCTGGATTACTACCGGCCCTAAAAGCCAGGCACTGGAAGAACAGTTTGCCGACTATGTCGGCTGCAAGCATGCAGTGGCACTTTCCTCGGCAACCGGTGGTATGCACATCACGTTACTGGCCTTGGGCATCGGCCCCGGTGATGAGGTGATTACGCCCTCGCAGACCTGGGTCTCGACCGCCAACATGATTTCACTGCTCGGCGCCAAACCGGTGTTTGTCGATGTTGACCGCGACACCTTGATGACTGACGCCGCGCGCATCGAAGCCGCGATCACCCCGCGCACCAAAGCGATTATCCCGGTGCATTACGCCGGCGCCGCGTTCGATCTCGATCCGCTGTACGCGCTGGCCGCCAAGCACGGCATCGCAGTGATCGAAGACGCCGCTCACGCTGCCGGCACCCGCTACAAGGGCCGTCCCGTTGGCGCGCAAGGCACGGCGATTTTCTCCTTCCACGCGATCAAGAACATGACCTGTGCCGAAGGCGCGATGTTCGTCACCGACGACGAAGCCTTGGCCAGCCGCGTGCGCATGCTCAAATTCCACGGTCTGGGCGTCGACGCCTATGATCGCCTGACCGGTGGCCGCAAGCCGCAGGCCCAGGTGATGGAGCCGGGCTTCAAATACAACCTCGCCGACATCAACGCCGCGATTGCATTAGTGCAACTGGAGCGTCTGGACGCGATCAACGCGCGCCGCACCGAACTGGCCATCGCCTACCGGCAAAAACTCGAAGGCCTGCCGGTGCAACCACTGGCCGTGCCCGCCTACGCGCAGACCCACGCCTGGCACCTGTTCATCCTGCGCATCGACAGCGAGCGCTGCGGCATCGACCGCGAAGCCTTTATGAAAGGCTTGCAGGACCAGGGCATCGGCACCGGCATCCATTTCATCGCCACCCACTTGCACACCTGGTACCGCCAGCGTGATCCCGACCTCTACCTGCCCGACACCGAGTGGAACTCGGCGCGGCTGTGCTCGATTCCGTTGTTCCCCGACATGAGCGATCAGGACCTTGACCGCGTGGTCGGCGCCATCGCCACCCTTATGGACAAACGCCCGTGAAACCCTATCCGATCCGCTGTGTGTCGATCGTTATCCCGGTCTACAACGAACAGGACAGCCTGCCGCAACTGCTGCGCCGCACTGAAGCGGCCTGCCGGATGCTGCGTCACGACTATGAAATCGTCCTTGTGGACGACGGTAGCCGTGACGATTCCGCCCATCTTCTGGAGGAAGCCGCGACCCGCGAAGACAGCCCGTTCGTGGCGGTCATCCTCAACCGCAACTACGGCCAGCACGCGGCAATCATGGCCGGTTTCGAACAATGCAAAGGCGATGTGGTGATCACCCTCGACGCCGACCTGCAGAACCCGCCGGAAGAAATTCCGCGCCTGGTTGCCGAAGCCGAAAAGGGTTACGACGTCGTCGGCACCGTGCGCGGCAACCGTCAGGATTCGGCCTTGCGCCGCTATCCGTCGAAGCTGATCAACCTCGCCGTGCAACGCTCCACCGGCGTCGCCATGAGCGACTACGGCTGCATGCTGCGCGCTTACCGTCGCACGATCATCGACGCAATGCTCGCCTGCCGTGAACGCAGCACGTTCATTCCGATTCTGGCCAACAGCTTCGCCCGCCACACCACTGAGATTGTCGTCGCCCACGCCGAGCGTGAGCACGGCGATTCGAAGTACAGCCCGATGCGTTTGATCAACCTGATGTTCGACCTGATCACCTGCATGACCACCACGCCGTTGCGCCTTTTGAGCATTGTCGGTTTCGCCATGGCCGGGCTCGGCGTGTTGTTTGCCGCCGCACTGATCGTGTTGCGTCTGGTGTTCGGTGCCGGCTGGGCCGGTGACGGCATGTTCGTACTGTTCGCGGTGCTGTTCGTGTTCACCGGTGGCCAGTTCATCGGCATGGGCCTGCTCGGCGAATACCTGGGGCGCATGTACAGCGACGTGCGCGCCCGCCCGCGTTTCTTCGTGGAAAAAGTCGTGCGCGGCCAACCCGCCATGCCGCCGCGCGCTATCACCGTCGACGGTCTCTCCTCCTCCAATGATCAGGTTCTCTCATGAGCGCAAAAACGGTTGTCTTCGCTTATCACGATATCGGCTGCGCCGGCATTCAAACCCTGCTCGACAGCGGCTATGACATTGCCGCGGTATTCACTCACGCCGATGATCCGAAAGAGAACGCGTTCTACGGATCGGTTGCGCAACTGTGCGCCGCCAAGGGCATCCCGGTGCACGCCCCGGAAGACGTCAATCACCCACTGTGGATCGAGCGGATTGCCAAACTGAATCCGGACTACCTGTTCTCGTTCTACTACCGCCACCTGCTGAGCGAATCGTTGCTGGCTACCGCGAAAAAAGGCGCGTTCAACCTGCACGGTTCATTGCTGCCGAGCTACCGTGGCCGCGCGCCGGCCAATTGGGTGCTGGTCAACGGTGAGACTGAAACCGGCGTCACCCTGCACCGCATGGTCAAATGTGCCGATGCCGGCGCCATCGTTGCCCAGCAGCGTGTCGCCATCGAGCGCAGCGACACCGCTTTGAGCCTGCACGGCAAGCTGCGCATCACCGCGACGGATCTGCTGCGCGACACCTTGCCGGCCATACTGCAAGGCAAGATCAGCGAAACCGCGCAGGATGAATCGAAAGCCACTGTATTCGGTCGTCGCACAGCAGCGGACGGCAAACTGCTCTGGGCACAGCCTGCCGAGCAACTGTTCAACCTCGTGCGTGCCGTGACCCAACCTTACCCAGGCGCTTTCTGCGCCGTCGGCGAGCACAAACTCATCGTCTGGAGCGCTGACGTCGTGAAAGGCAACGACGGTCAGTCGCCGGGCCGCGTGATCAGTGTCGATCCGTTGCGCATCGCCTGCGGCGAAGATTCGCTGGTGATCCTCTCCGGCCAGCGCAATGACAACGGCCTGTTCCTCAGCGGCCCGCAACTGGCCAGTGAACTCGGTCTGGTCGACGGCTCGCTGCTGCGCGGCGCTGAATCGGGCCGTGCGCCGCGTCGCACTCGCGTGCTGATCCTTGGCGTCAACGGTTTTATCGGCAATCACTTGTCCGAGCGCCTGCTGCGCGATGACCGCTACGAAGTCTATGGTCTGGACATCGGCTCCGACGCCATCGAGCGTCTGCGCAGCCATCCGCACTTCCACTACGTCGAAGGTGATATCAGCATTCACTCAGAGTGGATCGAGTACCACATCAAGAAATGCGACGTGGTCCTGCCGCTGGTGGCCATCGCCACGCCGATCGAATACACCCGCAACCCGCTGCGTGTGTTCGAACTCGACTTCGAAGAAAACCTGAAACTGGTGCGCTACTGCGTCAAGTACAACAAGCGCGTGATCTTCCCGTCGACTTCGGAAGTCTATGGCATGTGCCAGGACAAGCACTTCGACGAAGACACCTCGAACCTGGTGGTCGGGCCGATCAACAAGCAGCGCTGGATCTACTCGGTGTCCAAACAACTGCTGGACCGGGTGATCTGGGCGTACGGCGCCAAGGGCTTGAATTTCACCCTGTTCCGCCCGTTCAACTGGATGGGCCCGCGCCTTGATCGTCTGGACTCGGCCCGTATTGGCAGCTCCCGCGCCATCACCCAGTTGATCCTCAATCTGGTCGAAGGCACGCCGATTCGCCTGTTCGACGGCGGTGAGCAGAAGCGTTGCTTCACTGACATCGCTGACGGTGTCGAAGCCCTGGCGCGAATCATCGATAACGACAACGACGTCTGCAACGGCCAGATCATCAACATCGGCAACCCGGACAACGAAGCGAGCATCCGTCAGTTGGGCGAAGAGCTGCTGCGTCAGTTCGAAGCGCATCCGTTGCGCGACAACTTCCCGCCGTTCGCCGGTTTCCGCGACGTGGAAAGCAAGGCGTTCTACGGCGCCGGTTATCAGGACGTCGAACATCGCAAACCCAGCATCGCCAACGCCAAACGCCTGCTCGACTGGACGCCGACCGTGGAGATGCGCGAGACCATCGGCAATACGCTGGATTTCTTCTTGCGTGAAGCGATGCTCGAAATCGCGGACAAGCATTGATGCAGGCCGGTCTACGCATCGACGTCGACACCTTTCGCGGCACCCGTGAAGGTGTGCCGCGCTTGCTGGAAATGCTCGACGAGGCGCAGATCAAGGCAACGTTCTTCTTCAGTGTCGGCCCCGACAACATGGGCCGGCATCTGTGGCGCCTGATCCGCCCGCAGTTCCTCTGGAAAATGCTCCGATCCAACGCCGCCGGCCTGTACGGCTGGGACATTCTGCTGGCCGGCACCGCGTGGCCGGGCAAACCGATTGGTCGTGATCTCGGGCACCTGATGCGTCAGGCCCGCGATGCCGGTCATGAGGTTGGCCTGCATGCGTGGGATCACCACGGCTGGCAGGCCAATGCCGGGCGCTGGAGCAATGCGCAACTGATCGAGCAGATCCGTCAGGGCGTCGACACCTTGAGCGACATTCTCGGCGCGAAAGTGGAGTGCTCGGCCGCTGCCGGTTGGCGTGCGGACGAGCGCGTGATCGAGGCCAAGCAAGCCTTCGGCTTTCGCTACAACAGCGATTGCCGTGGGCAACGCCTGTTTCGCCCGTTGCTGGCCGACGGTACGCCGGGTACTCCACAGATTCCCGTGGACCTGCCGACCTTCGACGAAATCGTCGGCCCGATCGTCGCGGCGCGGGACTTCAACAGTTTCATCCTCGATCACTTTCGCCCGCAACAGCTCAACGTCTACACCATTCACGCCGAAGTGGAAGGGATTCTGATGGCTGAGGATTTTCGTCAATTGCTGGCCGAGGCACGCCAGCGCCACATCGACTTCAAGCCGCTGGGCGATTTGTTGCCCGAGTTTTTCAACACCTTGCCCGTGGGTCGCGTACAACGTGGCGCCCTCGACGGCCGTGAAGGCTGGCTGGGAGTGCAAGGCGCATGACTAAACGCTGGACGCTGCCACTGCTGTTACTGGTCATTTGCTTGCTGGCCTATCTGCTGCCGCTGGGCGCGCACGGCTTGTGGATTCCCGACGAAACCCGTTACGCGCAGATCAGTCAGGACATGCTGCTGAGCGGCAACTGGGTTTCGCCGCACTTTATGAGCCTGCGCTACTTCGAGAAGCCGATTGCCGGTTACTGGATGATCGCGCTGGGTCAGCAACTGTTCGGGCAGAACCTGTTCGGGGTGCGCTTTGTGTCGGCGCTGAGCACCGGCCTGAGCGTGCTGCTGTGTTACCTGATCGCCCGGTGCTTATGGAACGAGCCGCGCAAAAGCTTCGTCTGCGCCCTGCTCTACATGAGTTTCACGATTGTTGCCGGTCAGGCCGGTTACGCCAACCTCGATCCGCAATTCACCTTCTGGGTCAACCTCAGTCTGGTGGCGCTGTGGTTTGCCCTCGACACTCAAACCGGCGGCAAGCGCATGGCGGCCTGGGCGGTATTGGGGCTGGCGTGTGGCATGGGTTTCATGACCAAAGGCTTTCTCGCCTGGCTGCTGCCGGTGTTGATCGCCCTGCCATGGATGCTCTGGCAAAAGCGCTGGCGTGAACTGCTGATGTTTGGCCCGGTGGCAATTGCCGTGGCGATCCTGATCAGCCTGCCGTGGGTGCTCTCGGTGCATGCGCAGGAGCCGGACTACTGGCGGTTCTTCTTCTGGCACGAGCACATTCGCCGTTTTGCCGGGGACGACGCGCAACACGATGCGCCGTGGTGGTTTTATCTGCCGCTGCTGATCGCATTCAGCCTGCCGTGGGCGGGATTGCTGCCGACGGCGTTCAGGCAAGCCTGGCAAAGCCGCGCTCAGCCCAAAGTCGTATTCCTGCTGCTGTGGCTGCTGATGCCGCTGCTGTTTTTCAGCCTGAGCAACGGCAAATTGCCGACCTACATCCTGCCGTGCCTGCTGCCGATAGCGTTGCTGCTCGGTCGTGCGCTGGCCGACCGCTTGCGTCTTGAGCACGGTCGGGCGCTGAGCATCAATGGCTTGCTGAATCTGTTGCTGGGCGTCGTCACCCTGATCGCGCTGGTCTATCTGCAACTGACCAAACCGGTCTACGACCACGAACTGCACAGCCTGGTGCTGGTATTCATCGGTCTGATCGGCTGGATCATCGCCAACCTGCTGCAAGCCTTTCTGCCGCTGCAATGCTGGGCGGCGCCGGCGTTCGGCAGCCTGTTGCTGATCGCGGTGCTCCCGGCGGCCCTGCCCAAATCGGTGGTCGCCAACAAGATGCCGGATCAGTTCATCAAGCATCACGTCACCGAACTTTCGCAAACCACACACCTGCTCAGCAACGACCTAGGCGCTGCTTCAGCGCTGGCCTGGCGTCTGAAAACGCCGCAAGTGGCGTTGTACAACACGATAGGCGAATTGAAATATGGCCTTGCCTATCCTGACGGCATTCAACAGCGGGTCGATCCCGATCACGTGCAACAGTGGATGCGCGAGGCGCGCCGCAGCGGTTCAGTCGGCGTGGTGATGCGCGTCAAGGGGCAGGACGAACTGGACGAAATCGACAGATTGCCAAAGGACGGCGTCCGTTATGAGCAGGGCAATCTGGTGATCATGATCCTGCCCAGGGAGGCGTCATGAGCCTGTTGCTGCTGTTGGCTGCGTGTCTGCTGACTTGTCTCGGGCAGATTGCGCAGAAGTACGCTGTGGAGAGCTGGCGTGGCGTCGAGTCGGGCTGGGCCGACAAACTGCGTTCGCCGTGGTTGTGGCTGGCCCTGCTTGCCCTCGGTTCGGGTCTGTTGGTCTGGCTGCTGGTGTTGCAGCGTCTGGAAGTCGGCATCGCCTACCCGATGCTCAGCCTCAATTTCGTGCTGATCACCCTGATCGCACGCTTCGTCTTCGGTGAACCCATCGACCGCCAGCATTGGCTCGGCGTGGCGCTGGTGATCGGCGGCGTGGTTTTGCTGGGGCAGCAGTCATGAATCAACGTCGCGGCATCACCTTCGCACTGGGCAGCGTGTTCCTCGTCAGCGCTGCGCAACTGGGCATGCGCTGGAGCATGACCCGCCTGCCCGTGCCGGAACAATGGCTGCACATAGACAGCCTCGACCTGCGTGCATTGGCCGTGGTCGTTGCGGCGATTTTTGCCTACGCCCTGTCGATGCTCTGCTGGCTCGCGGCTCTGCGCGACCTGCCGCTGGGCCGCGCCTATTCGCTGCTGAGCATCAGCTATGCGCTGGTGTACCTGCTGGCGGCCAGCCTGCCGCTGTTCAACGAATCCTTCAGTTTCACCAAATCGCTGGGCGTGGCGCTGGTCATGCTCGGGGTCATCACCATCAACACTCGTCCGGCACCTGCGCCCGAATTCAGGAGTGCTCCATGAAAATCACAGTATTTGGCAGCGGTTACGTCGGTCTGGTGCAAGCGGCTGTGTTGGCCGAGGTCGGCCATGATGTCGTGTGCATGGACGTCGACCAGAAGAAAGTCGAGCTGCTGCGCCAGGGTCACGTGAGCATTTTCGAACCGGGGCTGGCCAGCCTGGTGCGCGAAGGGCTGGATTCGAAACGCCTGCAATTCACCACCGATGAAAAGCTCGCGGTGCAGCACGCGCGGGTCGCGTTTATCGCGGTGGGTACGCCGTCGCGTGAGGACGGCTCGGCGGATCTGCGTTACGTGCTTTCGGTCGGTGACGCGATTGCCCGGCATCGTGAGCAGCCATTGATCATCGTCGAGAAATCCACGGTGCCGGTGGGTACTGGCGACACCCTGCGTACGCATATTGAAAAAGCCTTGATCAAGGTCGGTCGACTGCTGCAGTTCGATATCGTCTCCAACCCTGAATTTCTCAAGGAAGGCTCAGCGGTTGCCGATTGCCGCCGTCCGGACCGCATTGTCATTGGTTGCGAAGGTGATGAGGTACGCGACGTGATGCGCGATCTGTACTCGCCGTTCAACCGCAACCATGACCGCATCATGTTCATGGACCTGCGCAGCGCCGAGCTGACCAAGTACGCCGCCAACTGCATGCTGGCGACCAAGATCAGCTTCATCAACCAGATCGCCGAACTCGCCGAGCACCTCGGCGCCGACATCGAATCGGTGCGCCAGGGCATCGGAGCCGATACGCGCATCGGTTACCACTTCATCTACCCGGGCTGCGGATATGGCGGCTCGTGCTTTCCGAAAGACATGCGCGCGTTGATCCACAGCGCCGAAGAAGCACATTGCTCCAGCGACTTGCTGCAAGCGGTCGAGGCGATCAACCAACGGCAGAAACACAAACTGTTCGAGCGCATCAACGCCTTCTATCGCGGCGATCTGCGTGGCAAGACCTTTGCCCTGTGGGGTCTGGCGTTCAAACCGAACACCGATGACATGCGCGACGCGCCGAGCCGCGTGTTGCTGGAGGAATTGTGGGCCGCCGGTGCCAGCGTGCGCGCCTTCGACCCGGAAGCCATGCAGGAAACCCAGAACCTTTACCCGGACGAATCGAAACTGATGCTGATGGGCACGCCGGAATCGGTGTTGCCCGGCGCCGATGCGCTGATCATCTGCACCGAATGGCAGCAGTTCAAGGCCCCGGACTTTGACCTGATCAAACAGCGCCTCAACACCCCGGTGATCTTCGACGGCCGCAACCTGTACGACGCCGAGCGTCTGGCGCGCAACGGCTTCCAGTACTTCCCGATGGGCCGTGGCGAATCGCGCAAATTGCCGATCCCGCTGCAACAGTGGCCGAACGCGTCCGACGTGGCTTGATGACGCCATCACTCTGTACACCGCCCCCCTTGTAGGAGCTGCCGAAGGCTGCGATCTTTTGATCTTGTTTTTTACAATCCAGATCAAAAGATCGTAACCGGCGGCAGCTCCTGCATGAACATTATCATTCGCCCCGCAAGGCCTGCTGACGCGGTGGCACTCCCTGCCATCGAACGCTCGGCTGCCGAGCTGTTCCGTCTTGACCCGCAATTGGCCTGGCTGGCGGATGCCGAGGTGGCGGAGGTTGCGCAACATGTGCGGGCTATTGAGGAGGCGAATGTATGGGTCGCCGAAACTACCAAACTGGCGGGTTTTCTTCGCGCAGTCGAAATCGACCAGCACCTGCACATCGAGGAGTTGTCCGTCAGTCAGGCCTTTCAGGGGCAAGGCATCGGTCGACGGCTGGTTTCGGCGGCGATTGAAAACGCGCGCCAGCGGCAATTGAGCGCCGTGACATTGACCACGTTTAGTGACCTGCCGTGGAATGCGCCGTTCTATCAGCGCATGGGGTTTGTCGAGCTGGTTCCTTCAAAAACTGATCACCATTTACGCGAAGCACTGCAAACCGAAATCAACCACGGCTTTCCTGCTGACCGCCGTTGTGCCATGACCCTGCCCCTTTCCTGACGCACCACAGTTCCCCTGTGGGAGCGAGCTTGCTCGCGAATGCGGTGGGTCTGTGGCATTGATGGCGACTGACAAACTGCTTTCGCGAGCAAGCTCGCTCCCACATAGGTTGTGGGTGTGGCCGCTTGACCCATGAGGCATGCGCAGGGAGGATGACCCACGCCCGCCAGGCATTCTCAAATAAGGACATTGACCCTTCGTGGCCACCTACTCGCGCCTCATCCGCCGGTTGATGATCAGCTCGCTGACCGTCGTTATCAGCCGCGCCCTGATCAGCCCGCTGCTGACCCTGTTCCTCAGCAACAAGCTCGGCCTCAACCCGCAAGACGTCGGTCTGCTGTTGGGCATCGCGGTGTTCAGCGCCACGCTGTTGTCGTTGTACGGCGGCTACATCATCGATCGGCTGGACAAGCGCCAGTTGCTGATCCTGACCATGCTCTCCAGCGGCATCGGTCTGATCCTGCTGACCTTCGCGCAGAATCTGTATCTGGTCACGCTGGTGCTGATCATCAGCGAAACGGCGTCGGCACTGTTCCTGATCTGCTCCAAAGCCATCCTCAGTGAAAACCTGACGGTGGGCCAACGCGTCAAGGCGTTTTCCCTCAACTACACGCTGACCAACATCGGTTACGCCGTCGGCCCGATGATCGGTGTGGTGATCGCCGGCGTTCAGCCGTCAGCGCCGTTTATCGTCGCGGGAGCGATTGCGCTCGGCAGCATTTTTCTGCTGCTCGGAGCCGCCCGCGAAGCGAATCCGGTTTCAGTCGTGGCTCAGCCACAAAGCTTTCTGAAGACTCTGATCATCCTGAAAAACGATCGCACGATGATCCTGTTTACTTTGGGTTGCCTGCTCAGCACGCTGGTACACGGGCGTTTCACCCTGTACCTGTCGCAATACCTGCTGGTCACCCACACCCAACAACAGACGCTGGACACCATGGCCGCCCTGCTCGCCTGCAACGCGATCACGGTGATTGTGTTGCAGTATCAAGTCGGCCGATTACTCACCCGTGAGCACCTGCGCCACTGGATTGCAGGCGGCACCGCGTTGTTCATCGTCGGTCTGATCGGCTTCAGTCTTGCCGACAGCCTGGTTGGCTGGTGCGTGGCGATGTTCATCTTCACCTTGGGCGAGATGATCATCTATCCGGCAGACTTCCTGTTTGTCGACACTCTGGCTCCCGAAGAATTGCGCGGCAGCTATTACGGCGCGCAGAACCTGGCGGCCCTGGGCGGTGCGGCGAGTCCGGTGATGTGCGGGTTTCTGCTGATGCACACGCCGGCGCCGAGCATGTTCTATGCCTTGAGCGCACTGGCGGCTGTGGGCGGTTATTTGTGCTTCGTCAGCGGCCGTCGAGCCGCTTCAACTCAAAAATAATGCACTAAAGCTGCATTAATATGAATTTGTCAGCATCGAGATTGATCGGCACACTGTGCGCGTTCCTCCCCCAATGTTGGAACGCTTCGAGGGCTTTCCGGATATGCCGGACAAGTCCTTTTTTTTGCCTCGAATTTGCTGCAAGGATCGGATTCACATGCTCGCTCGCTGGTTGCCCGCCGCTATCAATACCCGCCCCACTGAATGGAGCCGTGCCGCCATCGGCATGGCGCTGGGCACATATTTCACCGTGTGGTTGTGCGCGCAGGTGTTCGGCCATGACGTCGCCTATCACTTGATCGGGCCATTGGGTGCCTCGGCGGTGTTGCTGTTCGCCGTGTCTTCCGGCGCCCTCGCCCAGCCGTGGTCGATTCTCGGTGGTTATTTGTGTGCCGGTGTCGTCGCACTGCTGGTGGCCCACGTACTCGGGCGGACGCTCGGCAGCGCGTGTCTGGCGGCAGGCATGGCGCTGATTCTGATGTGCTGGCTGCGTTGTCTGCATCCGCCGGCCGGAGCGTTGGCACTGACGCTGGTGCTGGCCGATCCGGCGACCATCGCCATGGACTGGAAAGCCATGGAGCCGGTGATGCTCGGCGCGGCGTGCATGCTGCTCAGTGCCTTGGCCTACAACAACCTGACGCGCATTCGTTATCCAAAACGACCGGCTGAACCGGCGCCGATCGTTGCGCCCGTCGACAGTCAGGCCATCACCGCCGCAGACCTCAAACTCGCGTTGGCCGACATGGAAGCCTTCATCGACATCACTCCCGAGGATCTCGAACAACTGATCCACGCCAGCGAACTGCACGCCAAGCGCCGCAGCATTACCCAAACCTTCCGCTGACTCCGTGTAGGAGCTGCCGCAGGCTGCGATCTTTTGATTTTGTTGTTTGAGGGCAAGATCAAAAGATCGTCCGATCGCGGCCCGAGCCTTCGGCAGTTCCTACATGAGCGCGTACATTTTCGACCAAGGTAAAAACGCAAACTCCCCCTGCGAATATCCCCGTTGTACACGGCAAATTTGCACTGTTACGATCCGGTAACGCTCGCGCGCGAGTTTCTCGAATAAAGACAATAAAAGCAGGGAGTTACTGATGACAGCTCAGGCTTCATCCCCGCGGACACCGTCCATGGATGCCACGCAAAACGAAGTGCTGGCCGAGGTTCGCAATCATATCGGTCACCTGATCCTCAATCGCCCCGCCGGTCTCAACGCCATTACCCTCGACATGGTGCGCCTGCTGCAACAGCAGCTAGACGCCTGGGCAACTGACACCAATGTTCACGCCGTGGTCCTGCGCGGTGCCGGTGAAAAGGCCTTCTGCGCCGGTGGCGACATTCGCTCGCTGTACGACAGTTTCAAAAGCGGCGACACGCTGCACGAAGATTTCTTTGTCGAGGAATACGCCCTCGACCTGACGATTCATCACTACCGCAAACCGGTGCTCGCATTGATGGACGGTTTTGTCCTCGGCGGCGGCATGGGTCTGGTGCAAGGCGCCGATCTGCGCGTGGTCACCGAGAAGAGCCGTCTGGCGATGCCGGAAGTGGCCATCGGGTATTTCCCGGATGTCGGTGGCAGTTATTTCCTGCCGCGCATTCCCGGTGAGCTGGGGATTTATCTGGGCGTCAGTGGCGTGCAGATTCGTGCCGCCGATGCGCTGTATTGCGGCCTCGCCGACTGGTACCTGGACAGCAGCAAACTGGCGCTGCTCGACGAAAAACTCGATCAGATGGAATGGCAGGACACACCGCTCAAGGCTCTGCAAAACCTGCTGGCCAAGCACGCCGTGCAAACCTTGCCCGATGCGCCGCTTGAGGCTTTGCGCCCGGCCATCGATCACTTTTTTGCGCTACCGGATGTGCCGAGCATGGTCGAGCAACTGCGCGCGGTGACGGTGGCCGACAGCCACGAATGGGCGACCACTACCGCTGACCTGCTGGCAACCCGCTCGCCGCTGGCCATGGCGGTGACGCTGGAAATGCTCCGTCGTGGCCGGCATCTTAGTCTGGAGCACTGCTTCGCCCTTGAGCTGCATCTGGATCGCCAGTGGTTCGCCCGCGGCGACCTGATCGAAGGCGTACGCGCCCTGCTGATCGATAAAGACAAGACACCTCGCTGGAACCCGCCGACCCTCGCTGCGCTGGATGCTGCGCATGTCGCGAGTTTCTTCCACGGTTTTCCTGAGAGCGGGAGCTGAGCCATGCACGATCTCGAACTGACTGAAGAACAAGTGATGATCCGCGACATGGCCCGGGACTTTGCCCGTGGCGAAATCGCGCCCCACGCGCAAGCCTGGGAAAAGGCTGGCTGGATCGACGACGCCCTCGTGGCGAAGATGGGTGAATTAGGTCTGCTGGGCATGGTAGTGCCTGAGGAATGGGGCGGCACTTACGTCGATTACGTCGCCTACGCCTTGGCCGTGGAAGAGATTTCCGCCGGTGACGGCGCGACAGGCGCGTTCATGAGCATCCACAACTCGGTCGGCTGCGGCCCGGTGCTCAACTACGGCAGCGAAGCACAGAAACAGACCTGGCTGGCGGATCTGGCCAGCGGGCAAACCATCGGCTGTTTCTGCCTGACCGAACCGCAGGCTGGTTCCGAAGCGCACAACCTGCGCACCCGCGCCGAACTGCGTGACGGCCAATGGGTGATCAACGGCGCCAAGCAATTTGTCAGCAACGGTAAACGGGCGAAGTTGGCGATCGTGTTTGCGGTGACGGATCCGGACCTGGGCAAGAAAGGCATTTCGGCGTTCCTGGTGCCGACCGATACCGCCGGTTTTATCGTTGATCGTACTGAGCACAAAATGGGTATCCGCGCCTCCGACACCTGCGCGGTGACGCTGAACAACTGCAGCATTCCCGAGGCCAATCTGTTGGGAGAGCGCGGCAAAGGTCTGGCGATCGCCTTGTCCAACCTTGAGGGCGGACGCATTGGCATCGCCGCTCAGGCTCTGGGTATTGCCCGTGCGGCGTTTGAAGCGGCGCTGGTGTATTCGCGTGATCGTATGCAGTTCGGCAAACCGATCAACGAACACCAAAGCATTGCCAACCTGTTGGCCGATATGCACATGCAGATCAACGCGGCGCGGCTGATGATCCTGCATGCGGCGCGTCTGCGCACGGCGGGTAAGCCGTGCTTGTCAGAGGCCTCGCAGGCCAAGCTGTTTGCCTCGGAAATGGCCGAGAAGGTTTGCTCGTCGGCAATTCAGATTCATGGCGGGTATGGGTATCTGGAGGATTATCCGGTCGAGAAGTACTACCGCGATGCGCGGATTACCCAGATCTATGAAGGCTCGAGCGAGATTCAGCGGATGGTGATTGCGCGGGAGTTGAAGAACTATCAGTTGTAATGGTGTGGCCCCTTTCCCTCACCCCAGCCCTCTCCCAGTGGGAGAGGGAGCCGACCGAGGTGTCTGGCGTCATACATCGACCTGAAAGACCGGGTCGATTATGGATTCGCTAAAGCAGAATCAGGTCGGCGTACTTTTCAAGCATCCCCCAATCAGTCCCCTCTCCCTCCGGGCGGTCCGACGTTTCGGGAGGGTTAGGGTGAGGGGCCTTTGATTTTGATGTACATCAAATCTTAAAAGCTTCGCGAGCAGGCTCGCTCCCACAGGGATCTCAAGTGAACACAGAGGTTGTGCTCGCCGAAAACCTCATGTGGGAGCGAGCCTGCTCGCGAAGGCGTCAGTTAGGCCAGCGCGTTACTTGCCCTTGAACTCAGCCTCACGCTTGGCAATAAACGCCGCCATCCCCTCTTTCTGATCCTGCGTGGCAAACGCCGCATGGAACACCCGGCGCTCGAAGCGCACGCCTTCCGTCAGGTTCACCTCAAAAGCACGATTCACGCTTTCCTTGATCATCATCGCAATCGGCAGCGACTTGCTGGCAATCACCGCCGCCACTTTCAACGCTTCATCCAACAACTCATCACTCGGCACGATCCGCGCGACAATCCCGCAACGCTCGGCTTCCACTGCATCAATCAAGCGCCCACTCAGGCACATTTCCATGGCTTTCGCCTTGCCCACCGCGCGCGTCAGGCGCTGGGTGCCGCCCATGCCCGGCAACACGCCGAGGTTGATTTCCGGTTGACCGAATTTTGCGTTGTCACCGGCCAGAATGAAGTCGCACATCAGCGCCAGTTCACAGCCGCCGCCCAAGGCAAAACCGTTGACCGCTGCAATGATCGGCTTACGCCGATTGGCCACGCGGTCACTGTCGCTGAACAGATCGTCCATGTAGATCTGCGGGTAGGTGAGCTCGGCCATTTCCTTGATGTCGGCACCGGCGGCAAAGGCCTTTTTCGAACCGGTGAGGACGATGCAACCGATATTCGCATCCGCTTCCAGTGCATCAAGGGCCTGGTTCACTTCGCTGACCAGTTGTGCGTTCAGAGCATTCAACGCCTGCGGACGGTTGAGGGTAATCAAGCCGACGCGGCCGTGGGTTTCCAGCAGGATGGTTTGGTAAGTCATGGATAAAATTCCTTGTCAAAGATTGCGCGAAATGACCATACGCTGAATATCGCTGGTGCCTTCGTAGATCTGGCAGACCCGCACGTCGCGGTAGATGCGCTCCAGAGGGAAGTCGTTGAGGTAACCGTAACCACCGAGGGTTTGCAACGCCATCGAACAGACCTTCTCGGCCATTTCCGAGGCGAACAGTTTGGCCATCGACGCCTCGACCAGTGCCGGTTGACCGCTGTCACGCAGGGCCGCCGCGTAATGCACCATCTGCCGGGCGACGGCGATCTGTGTGGCCATGTCGGCCAAGCGGAAAGCCACGGCTTGATGCTCGATGATCGGCTTGCCGAAGGTGTCACGTTCACGGGCATAATCGCGCGCCGCTTCAAATGCGGCGCGGGCCATGCCCACCGATTGCGAAGCGATGCCAACGCGGCCACCTTCAAGGTTGGCCAGGGCGATCTTGTAGCCCTCACCCTCTTCGCCCAAGCGGTTGGCCACCGGTACTTTGACGTCTTCGAAGAGAATCTGACAGGTGTCGGAAGCGTGTTGCCCCAGTTTGTCTTCGACACGAGCGACTTTATAACCCGGTGAATCGGTCGGCACGATAAACGCGCTGATGCCGCGCTTGCCGGCATTCGGATCGGTCACTGCAAACACAATCACGATTCCGGCGTTTTGCCCCGAGGTGATGAACTGTTTGCAGCCGTTCAGCACGTAATGATCGCCGTCCAGCCGTGCCCGGGTTTTCAGGCTGCTGGCGTCGGAACCGGCCTGCGGTTCGGTCAATGCAAACGCGCCAAGCATCTCGCCGCTGGCCAGCGGTTTGAGAAAGCGTTCGCGCTGATCATCGTTGCCGAACTTGAGGATCGGCACGCAGCCGACCGAGTTGTGCACGCTCATGATCGTCGAGCAGGCGCCGTCGCCGGCGGCGATTTCTTCCAGGGCCATGGCGTACGCCAGGTAACCGGTGTCACAACCGCCCCACTGCTCCGGCACGAGCATGCCGAAGAAGCCCAGCTCAGCCATCTGGCCGATGGCTTCCTTGGGAAAGCGGTGCTCGCGATCCCACTCGGCGGCGAACGGTTTCAGGCGTTCCTCGGCGAACTGCCGGGCCATGTCGCGGATCTGGGTTTGGTCTTCGTTGGGAATCATGGTGAATCCTTAAATCCGGGTTACCACACAAAACCCCTGTGGGAGCGAGCCTGCTCGCGAATGCGGTGTGCCAGCAAAGCAAGTATTGACTGATACACCGTCTTCGCGAGCAGGCTCGCTCCCACATGGGCTATATAGCGATCAATAGACGCATTCCACAGCCATGGCCGTCGCTTCGCCGCCGCCGATGCAGATCGCTGCAATACCGCGCTTCTGCTTTCTCTGGCGCAACGCCGACAACAACGTCACCAGAATCCGCGCACCCGACGCGCCGATCGGATGGCCCAGCGCGCAGGCACCGCCATGCACATTCAGCTTGTCATGGGGGATTTCCAGATGGGTCATCGCCGCCATGCCAACCACGGCAAACGCCTCGTTGACCTCAAACAGATCGACATCACCCAGCGACCAACCGGTTTTCTTGATCAGCTTCTTGATCGCGCCAATCGGCGCCACCGGAAACAGACCCGGAGTGTCGGCGAACGCGGCGTGGCCATGGATCACCGCCAGCGGTTTCAGCCCGAGTTTCTGTGCCTGCGACTGACGCATCAGCACCAGCGCCGCTGCACCGTCAGAGATCGAACTGGAGTTCGCCGCCGTCACCGTGCCGCCTTCGCGGAACGCCGGTTTCAGCGAAGCAATCTTGTCCAGTTTGGCTTTCGGTGGTTGTTCGTCGTTGCTGATCAGCACCTGCTCTTTGCCGACGGTCACGGTCAGCGGGACGATTTCGGCCTTAAAGCTGCCGTCCTTGATCGCCTGCTGCGCACGGGTAGTCGAGGCGATGGCAAAAGCGTCCTGCGCCTCACGGCTAAAGCTATTGGTCTCGGCGCAATCCTCGGCGAAAGTGCCCATCAGGCGACCCTTGTCGTAGGCGTCTTCGAGGCCGTCGAGGAACATCGAATCGAGCACGCGGCCATGGCCCATGCGGTAACCGGCGCGGGCACGATCCAGCAGATACGGCGAGTTGGACATGCTTTCCATGCCACCGGCAATCACCACGTCGGCACTGCCCGCCAACAGCATGTCGTGGGCGAGAATGGTGGTTTCCATGCCCGAGCCGCACATCTTGTTGACGGTGGTGCAACGGGTCGATTTATCCAGCCCGGCACCCAGTGCCGCCTGACGCGCAGGCGCCTGACCGAGGCCCGCAGGCAGTACACAACCGAACAACACTTCATCGACTGCATCGCTGGCGACACCGGCGCGTTCAACCGCAGCCTTGATTGCAGCGGCACCGAGTTGCGGCGCGGTGAGGCTTTTCAGTTCGCCCTGAAAGCCGCCCATTGGCGTGCGCACGGCGCTGACGATAACAATCGGATCGTTGGAAATAGTCATGACAAATCCTCCTTACTTGGCGGCCATGCGCAAGGCGCCGTCGAGACGGATCACCTCGCCGTTGAGCATGCTGTTTTCGATGATATGCCGAACCAGCGCGGCGTACTCGGCAGGCTTGCCCAGACGTGGCGGGAACGGTACGCCGGCGGCCAGCGAATCGCGGACTTCCGGGGTCATGCCGGCCATCATCGGCGTTTCAAAAATGCCCGGGGCGATGGTCATTACGCGAATGCCGAAGCGCGCCAGTTCACGGGCGGCCGGCAGGGTCAGGCTGGCGATCGCGCCTTTGGAGGCCGAGTACGCCGCTTGGCCAATCTGACCGTCGAACGCCGCGACCGAGGCGGTATTGATGATCACGCCGCGCTCGCCATCGGCGTTGGCTTCGGATTCAGCGATGGCCGCAGCGGCCAGACGCAGCATGTTGAAGCTGCCGATCAGGTTGACGTTGATCACTTGGGCAAAACTGCTCAGCGCGTGCGGGCCGTTCTTGCCGAGGATCTTCTCGCCACGGACGATACCGGCGCAGTTGACCAGACCGTTGAGGCTGCCAAAGGCTTTCACGGTCGCCTGCACAGCGGCTTCAGCGGCGGCTTCGTTGCTGATGTCGGCGACCACGCTTTGCGCGCCCAGACGCTGCGCCTGAGCAGCCACGGCTTCGGCGTTCATGTCCACCAGCATCACTTTCGCGCCGGCACTCACCAGCAATTCAGCGGTGGCGGCACCCAAACCGGATGCGCCGCCGGTAACGATAAAAACCTTGTTTTCGATCTGCATGACTGTACGTCCTGATTCAAGCTGAAACGTTATGCGCCGCAGCCTCTTGAGCTTTGGCGATTTCCTGGTTGCGCAAGATAAAGCGCTGCAATTTGCCACTCGGGGTCTTGGGCAATTCGCTGACAAATTCGATTTCACGCGGGTACGAATGCGCCGCCAGACGTTTGCGCACGTGTTGGCGCAATTCTTCGGCCAACTCAGGCGCGGCGCGGTATTGCGCACTCAGCACCACAAAGGCTTTGACCAGCTCGGTGCGCTCCGGATCCGGTTTGCCGACCACCGCCGCTTCGACCACCGCCGGATGCTCAATCAATGCACTTTCAACATCGAACGGGCCGACGCGGTAGCCGGAGGTGGTGATCACATCGTCACTGCGGCCGACGAAGCTGATGCTGCCGTCCGGGTTCCATTCCACGGTGTCGCCGCTCAGGTAGTAATCGCCGACGAACGCCTTGGTCGGCGCGCCTTCGTAACCGCCGAACCAGCACATCGGCGATTGCGGTCGGTCGATGGCGAGGATGCCCGGCTGGCCGACGCCAAGTTCGTTGTATTGGTCGTCGAGCACGACGATGCGGTGGCCCGGCGAGGCGAAACCGGCGGCACCGACGTGTACCGGATGGTCGAGGCCGTGGTGGTTGCACAGCACCATGCCCAGTTCGGTCTGGCCGTAATGGTCGTGGATGACCACGTCGAGGTTGTCGGCGAACCAGCGGATCACTTCCGGGTTCAGCGGCTCACCGGCGCTGCTGACGATGCGCAGCTTGCCTTTGATCGACCTGGCAAATTCGTCGCCACCGGCGATCAACAGGCGATAAGCGGTTGGGGAACCGGTGAGGTTAGTGATGCCGTACTTGTTGATCACCCGGCAGGTGCTTTCGAGGGTGAACGGGCCATCGTAAAAAGTGATCGGATGGCCCATCGACAACGGCCCGGTGACGCCGAAATAGATGCCGTAGGCCCAGCCCGGATCGGCGACGTTCCAGAACGCATCTTCCGGGCGCAGATCGACGGCATCGCGGGTGTAACTCTGGAACGCGACGATGGCTTTGATTGGTACCGACAGCGCTTTCGACGGGCCGGTGGTGCCGGACGTGAACATCAACAGAAACGGCTCTTCGCCGGTCAGCATGACCGGTTCGCAGACGTTGGCATAGTTGGCCAGTTCGGCCCAGAAGCTGAAATCACCTCGGACAATGCCCTGGCCTTTGGCGCCGCCGACGGTAACGAGCGTCGGGCAATCGGCGACTTCAGCGAGTTTCGGCCGGTTTACGGCGTCGGTGACCACGACTTTGGCGCCGGAGCTGTTCAGGCGATGTTCGAGGGCCTTGGGGCCGAAGGCGGTGAACAGCGGTTGATACACCGCGCCGATGCGCCACGTGGCGAACACGGTGATGAGCAATTCAATGTTACGCGGCAGCAGCCCCGCGACCTTGTCGCCCTTCTGCACGCCTTGGGCGAGGAGGAAATTGGCGAAGCGCGCGGCTTTGTCCTGCAGATCGCTAAAGGTGTACGTCGCACTGGCGCCATCGCGGCCTTCCCAGAACAGCGCAATGCGCCCCGGCAAGGCATGGCGGTCGCAGCATTCGACGCAGGCGTTGAGCGCCGCAAGCGTACCGCTGAGCGCGGCATCCACGGTGTGCTGGTAGTTGAACTGTGCGGTGGCAGACAAGTAATCGCGCATTGCCTGAATCCCTCTGTTTTTTATTAGGCTGGGAACCGTAAACAACAGGGAGATAGTCGCGCTGTGGGGCGGCGGCGGCAATGGTCAAAGCCATCAATGTGGCTGACTGGTTTGGCCATGCCTTTAGAGGTGTGTTGCCTGGGCGGAAGCTTTCGCGAGCAGGCTCGCTCCCACAGTTTGAAATGCATTCCCCTGTGGGAGCGAGCCTGCTCGCGAAGAGGCCGGGTCAGACAACCTCATTCAGGATCAGCTGGCGATAGTGGCCCGGATTCGACCCCGACCACTTGCGAAACGCCTTGTAGAACGAACTGGCATCGGCAAATCCCAAGCGACTGGCAATCTCGACAAAACTGATCGACGGCTCAGCCAGCCAGGCAATCGCCAGTTCCTTGCGCACGCTGTCCTTGAGACCCTGATAGGTCTGCCCTTCCTCGGCCAGACGCCGACGCAGCGTCGAAGCGGACATACACAGTTGCTGGGCCAGCGCCTCGGTTTCCGGCCATTGCTCAGCTGGCAGTTGCCGCAAATCCTGTTTGATCCGACTGGCGAGGCTTTCCGGGTCGCGGTACTTGACCAGGATGTTGGCCGGGGCGTGGGCGAGAAACCGTTGCAGTTCTTCGGCGCTGCGCTTGATCGGCAGATCGAGGCAATCGGCCGAGAAGATCATTCGCGTACGAGGCCGGTCGAAGCGCAGGTTTTGCGAAAACATTACCCGGTAGTCATCGGTGAAATTCGGCTCGGGGCAGCGCAGTTCAATCGCCAGAATCGGAATCCGCCGCCCGGCCAGCCAGCAGGCCACACCGTGGACGATCATCCAATAAGTGAAATAGGTGAAGGCGCGGCGCGGTTCGGGGTCATCCTCCAGCAGGACGATTTCCGCCAGACTTTGCTGGTGCACCAGTTGCGCCGGCAAGCGTTCGAGCATCAGTGACAGAAAGCTCAAACCTGTGCTCAACCCCGCTGCCAGCGTCGGTTGCGCCATCGCGCTGCGACACAAGAATTCAAGGCTGCCGGACCTGAGCTTGCGCGGGTCCATGCCGAAAAACTCGTCATCCCCGCGCCGGGCCAACAGCCGCCAGAGTCTGGCGTATTGCGACGCCGGCACCCGGCCGTGCTCGGTTTGCAGCAGCAGCGGATCAATCCCGACCTTGCTCAAGACTTCTGCCGTGGCCACGCCCGGGGCACAACTTTGCAGCAGCGCTTCACGCACCAGTTGAACGGCGATGGTGTCTTTTTCCGACATGGAGCGCGGTGAACCTTGTTGTTTTTAATTGACTGGCATCTTACCCCAAACCCGACTCCGATCCCTTGTGGGAGCGACGGTGCGACGATTCGACTTGCTCGCGAAAGCGTTGGTTCAGTCACAGAGATGTCGACCGGTCAGCCCCCTTCGCGAGCAAGCTCGCTCCCACAGGGTTCTGTGTTGGGGCAAAAATTCAGGCTGTTCAGCAACTGTTCAGGTTTATGTCAATCAATGTCATGTGAGAATGACTTTCATTATGTTACAACTTGTAACCTCTAGAAATGACCTCTTGGATGCCGAATGCTCGTTCCCTTTCTGATCATGCTGCGCGAAGGCATTGAAGCCGCGCTGATCGTTGGCATTATCGCCAGTTACCTTCAGCAAACCGGCCGTGGCCAGTGGATGCCCGCCGTGTGGATCGGCGTGTTCCTCGCCGCCGCCCTCGCCCTGCTGGTCGGCGGTGGCCTGGAACTGGTCAGTGCCGAATTCCCGCAAAAGCAGCAGGAGCTGTTCGAAGGCATTGTCGGCCTGGTCGCCGTGGCCATTCTCAGTTCGATGGTGTTCTGGATGCGCAAGGTTGCGCGCTCGATCAAGCATTCGCTGCAAGCCTCGCTGGATGAGGCGCTCACGTCCTCGAAACACCAGGTGATCGCACTGATCGCCATGGTGTTTTTCGCGGTTGCCCGTGAGGGCCTGGAAACGGTTTTCTTCCTGCTCGCGGTGTTCCAGCAAAGCGAAGGCCCGGGCGCGCCGATCGGTGCCCTGCTCGGGCTGATTCTGGCGATCATCGTCGGCTTCCTGATCTATAGCGGCAGCATGCGCCTTAATCTTTCGGCGTTCTTCAAGTGGACAGGCCTGTTCATTCTGGTGGTCGCCGCCGGGATTCTTGCCAACTCGGTGCAAGCCCTGCACGAAGCCGGGCTGTGGAATCACCTGCAAACCGTGCTCTTCGACTTCAGCGCGACGCTGCCGATGGATGGCCCGTTGGGCTCGGTGCTGGCCGGCATGTTCGGTTATCAGGATGCGCCGACCGTCAGCACCCTCGGGGCTTATCTGATCTATCTGCTGGTGGCGCTGGTGATGTTCTTTTACCCGGCTCCCCCGGCCAAGCCCTCCACGCAATCGTCTTCCGTTTCCAGCCAATAAGGGCATTCATGTCAAAGCCTAATACTTCTCAGGCCTCCCCTCCCCGCGCCTTGCGTTGGGCGGTGGCCGGTTCGGTGGTGGTGATGATCGCCGCCGGCGGTCTGTTTTGTTACGCCTCGAAAATGGCTGCGGCCAAGCGTCAGCACAATCACGATGAGGTGGTGGTGAACATTCATCCGGGCAGTTGCGAGCCAAACGCGCTGACGGTTCCGGCCGGCCGCGCCAGTTTCCGCATCGTTAACCGCTCCGACCGTGCAGTGGAATGGGAAATTCTCGACGGCGTGCTGGTCGTCGAGGAGCGGGAAAACATTGCGCCCGGCCTGAGCCAAGTGATTAACGCCAACCTGCAACCCGGCGACTACGCGATCACTTGCGGATTGCTGAGCAACCCGCGCGGCACCTTGCATGTGACGGCGACTGCCGCGTCTGACGCAGCGGCCAAAGCCAAACCGTCGATGGTTGCCTTCGTCGGACCGCTGTCGGAATTCCGCGTGTATCTGGCCAGTCAGGGCAGCGCGCTGATCAAAGCCGTGACCGCGCTTGATCAGGCGATCGAAAGCGGCGATTTGGCTCAGGCGCAGGCGCTGTACCTGCCGGCCCGCACGGCTTATCAACGTCTGGCCCCGGCCGCGCAGCGCCTCGCCGAACTGGACAACAGCATCAATGCCCGCGCCGATTACTTCGAAAAACGCGAGCAGGATCCTGCCTTCATCGGTTTCCACCGCCTCGAATACGCGCTGTTCCAGCAACGCACTCTGGACCAACTGGCGCCCGTGGCCCAACGCCTGCTCAGCGATGTCACCACGCTCAAACAGCAATTGCTCGCGCAGTCGCTGCCGCCGGAGCAACTGGTCAACGTCATCGTGCGCAACCTCAACACCTTGGCTGACGTGCGCGCCGCCAGCGGTGAAGAGGAACGCTACAGCCACAGCGACCTCAACGGTTTCGCCGCCAACGTGCAAACCGCGCGCAAAGTCGTCGATCTGCTGCGGCCAATGCTGAGCAAATCTGCCGCCGACCTGTTGCCGAAAATCGACAAGGCACTGGCGGATTTCGCCAGCGAACTCGACAGCTACAAGATCAAGGACGGCTACGCCAGCTACGACACCGTCAGCGGCGCTCAACGCAAGCAGATCGCCGACAAGGCTCAGGCTCTGGCCGACGCACTGGATGGCATCGATCCCGCCCTCGGCCTCTCCGGCCTGTAAGCAGAAGACCCATACCCGATGAAAGATTCAGAAAACCTCAACCTGCAACGTCGCCGTGTCCTGATGGGCATGGGCGCCGCCGGTGTTGCCCTTGCCGGGTCCGCCCTGAGCTGCCCGGCCATGGCTGCCGCGCCGGCACAAGTCACCGAAGCACCGAGAAGCGACAAGACCGAAGACCGCCACGATTTCCACGGCATACACCAGACCGGCATCGTCACCCCACGCCCAGCGTCGGGCATGCTGGTGTCGTTCGACGTATTGGCCAGTGATCGCGAAAACCTGGAGCGGCTGTTCCGCACGCTCAACGAGCGCATTGCCTTCCTGATGACGGGCGGCCCCGTCGCGCAGATCGATCCCAAACTACCGCCGCCGGATTCCGGCATCCTCGGCCCGAACGTCACGCCGGACAACCTGACCATCACTGTGTCCGTCGGTGAATCGCTGTTTGACGAGCGCTTCGGTCTGGCCGACGCCAAACCCAGACGCCTGCAACGTATGGTTGGTTTTCCTAATGACGCGCTGGACGCCGATTGCTGCCACGGCGACCTGAGTTTGCAGTTCTGTTCGAACACCGCCGACACCAACATCCACGCCCTGCGCGACATCGTCAAAAACCTGCCCGACCTGCTGCTGGTGCGCTGGAAACAGGAAGGCAGTGTGCCGCCGCAAGCTCCAGCGAAACCCGGCGTGCCAGCACAATCGGCGCGCAATTTTCTCGGCTTCCGCGATGGCTCGGCCAACCCCGATTCCAACGACAGCAAAGCCATGGATCGCCTGGTGTGGGTGCAACCGGGCAGTGACGAACCCGCTTGGGCTGCTCACGGCAGCTATCAAGCGGTGCGAATCATCCGCAACTTTGTCGAGCGCTGGGACCGCACGCCGCTGCAGGAACAGGAAAGCATCATCGGCAGGGTCAAAACCACCGGCGCACCAATGGGCGCGCAGCATGAAAGCGAAGTTCCGGATTACAGCAAAGATCCGGCCGGCAAGCTGACCAAGCTCGACGCGCACATTCGCCTGGCTAATCCGCGTACGGCTGAAAGCCAGGCCAACCTGATCCTGCGCCGGCCGTTCAACTATTCGAATGGCGTGAACAAGAACGGCCAGCTCGACATGGGTCTGTTGTTCATCTGCTATCAGGCCGATCTGGAAAAAGGCTTCATCACCGTGCAGACCCGCCTCAACGGCGAGCCGCTGGAGGAATACCTCAAACCGGTCGGCGGCGGCTACTTCTTCACCCTGCCGGGTGTCACCGGCGACAAGGACTTCATCGGTCGCTCGTTGCTCAACGCCACACAACCGAAAACTGCTGCCTGAAACAACATCCCAACTGGAGCCGCCCCCATGAAAAAGACGCCACTCGCGCTATTGCTGACCCTTGGTTTGCTCAACACCCCGCTGTCGGCATTCGCCGCGACGGCACCGCTGGATCTGGTCGGGCCGGTGTCGGACTACAAGATTTACGTCACCGAAAAACTCGATGAACTGGGCAGCCACACCCAGCTATTCACCGACGCGGTGAAGAAAGGCGATCTGGCCACCGCGCAAAAACTCTACGCACCGACCCGCGTTTACTACGAGTCGATCGAGCCGATTGCCGAGCTGTTCAGTGACCTCGATGCGTCCATCGACTCCCGCGTCGACGACCACGAGAAAGGCGTGAAGGCCGATGACTTCACCGGTTTCCACCGCATCGAATACACGCTGTTCTCGGAGAAAAGCACCCAAGGCCTGAACGCGCTGGCAGACAAGCTCAACAGCGACGTCAAAGACCTGCAAACCCGCGTCGCCGGCCTGACCTTCCCGCCGGAAAAAGTCGTCGGTGGTGCTGCTGCGCTGTTGGAAGAAGTCGCCGCGACCAAGATCTCCGGCGAAGAAGACCGCTACAGTCACACCGACCTGTATGACTTCCAGGGCAACATCGACGGCGCGAAGAAAATCGTTGATCTGTTCCGTCCGCAGATCGAGAAGCAGGACAAGGCGTTTGTAGCGAAGGTCGACAAGAACTTTGCCACGGTCGACAAGATTCTGGCCAAGTACAAGACCAAGGACGGGGGTTTCGAGACTTATGACAAGGTGAAGGATAACGACCGCAAGGCGCTGGTCGGGCCGGTGAATACGCTGGCGGAAGACCTGTCCACGTTGCGTGGCAAGTTGGGTCTGAACTAAGTTTATTTAGCGTCTAAGCGGGCCCCTTCGCGAGCAGGCTCGCTCCCACATTTTGAACTGCTTTTCCCTGTGGGAGGGAGCTTGCTCCCACATCTGGAATGCATTCCAACTGTGGGAGCGAGCCTGCTCGCGAAGGCATTTTCAGCCGCAAAAAATAATCTGAAGGTTTACAAAATCCGGTAGAGCAACCGCTCAATCCGCACCCGACTCACGCGTTTGAGAAACTTGGCCACCCCTGCCGGATACTCCGGCAACGTCTCCAGATTCTGAAAGCTGTCGATCCGCGTGGTATGGCGGAAAATCTCTTCCAGCTCCTTCGCCCGTGGCTCCAGCCATTCGCCTTTCGGATCATCGATCAACAACGCATTTTCCAGGTCCAGGCGGAACGCCCGTGGATTGAGGTTGTTGCCGGTGAGCAGCGTATAGCGCTGATCGACCCACATGCCCTTGAGGTGATAAGTGTTGTCGCCATCACGCCACAGGTGCAGGTTTAACTGACCGCTGTCGATGTTGCGCTGATGGCGCTTGGCGAAGCGCCGCAGGCTGATCTCGTACAGATACGGTAGCGCCGCGATCACCTTGAACGGCTCGCTCGGCGGGATATAAAAGTCGTTGGCGGTCTTGTCGCCAACGACGATGTCGATCTTCACCCCACGGGCCAACGCGCGATTGATCTCGCGGATCACGCCCAGCGGCAGGTTGAAGTACGGCGTGCAAATGGTCAGCTGCTTTTGCGCGCTGGCGATCAGTTCGAGGATCGCCCGGTTCAACGGGTTGTTCTTGCCGACGCCGAGCAACGGACTAACTGATAGACCGTCTCTAGCGGTGCTGCCGGTGGCGGTGTCGTAGGTCGCATATTTCAGACGACTGCGCAGATCACCGATGTCGTTGCGCAGGCTGCGGGTGGTCGGCAGGTTCGGCAAATCGAGGCGATGCACGGCTTTCGATTCGATCAGGCCGTGCTTGACCAGATGATGCATCGAATCAGCCAGTTCATGGCTTTGCAGCACGTGATAACGGTCGAAACGGTACTTGTCGAACTTGTGCAGGTAAACGTTGTTCAGGCTCGCACCGCTGTAGACCACGCAGTCGTCGATCACAAAGCCTTTCAAGTGCAGGACGCCGAACAGTTCACGGGTCTGTACAGGCACGCCGTACACCGGCACTTCGCTCCGGTGCGTGCGGGTCATTTCCTGGTACCACGCCGAGTTGCCCGGCTGCTTGCCGGCGCCGATCAGCCCGCGCTGGGCGCGCAACCAATCGACGACCACGGCGATTTCCAGCTCGGGACGCTTGAGCTTGGCGGCGTGCAGCGCATCGAGAATTTCCTGACCGGCTTCGTCTTGCTGCAGATACAGCGCAACGATGTAGATGCGCTGGGTCGCGGCAGCGATTTTCTCCAGCAGGCAACGGCGGAACTCGGCGGCGCCGGACAGAATGGTCACGGCCTCGGCGGTCAGCGGGAAGCTGCGCAATTTGGGCAGCAAGGAGCGTTTGAAAAGCAACGGCATAGGGCTCGCAATGGGTCGAATCCGAAGAACCCGAGAGCTTACACCATCGCATCCTTCGGGTCTTGTCAGTGTCTGTAATGCCCCTTTCGCGAGCAAGCTCGCTCCCACATTTGAAATGCATTCCCCTGTGGGAGCGAGCTTGCTCGCGAAAGCGATTTCACCAGCAATAAAAATACTTGCTTGACCAAGGAGAACATTCGTTCTACTGTTCTAGCCATGAACGAAATCACTAGCAACGACACACGCGACATCATTCTGGATGTCACCGAAAAGTTGATCTACAAAAGTGGCATCGCTGCCACTAGCATGGATCTTCTGGTGAAAACCGCCGGCGTCTCCAGAAAAAGCATCTACCGTTACTTTGCCGACAAGGACGCCCTGACCGTCGCCGCCCTGCAACGCCGTGACGTACGCTGGATGCACTGGTACAGAAGCGCTGTCGATCAGGCCGAAACCCCGGCCGATCGCCTGCTCAACCTGTTTACCGTGCTCAAGAGCTGGTTTGCCTCCGAAGGCTTTCGCGGCTGCGCGTTCATCAACACCAGCGGCGAAACTGGCGACCCACAGGACCCGGTGCGGCTGGTAGCGAAAGAACACAAACAGAAGCTGCTCGACTACGTGTGCGAGCTGTGTACCGAACATGGTGCCGAGGATCCGCAACTGCTGGCCAGACAGCTGCTGATCCTGATTGACGGTGCCATTACCGTAGCGCTTGTGATGGGTGATCACAGTGCCGCCGATAATGCGCAATGCATGGCGCGAAAGTTATTGGACCTGTAACGCCTTAATAAGCCGGACTTGTTGTTCAATTATTAATTAGATCGGGAGACTGAACATGTCTACTGCAGCCCAGGTACGTCCGCCATTACCACCCTTCAACCGTGAATCGGCGATCGAGAAAGTTCGTCTGGCCGAGGACGGCTGGAACTCACGCGATCCGGAGCGGGTATCGCTGGCTTACACCCTCGACACCAAGTGGCGTAACCGCGCCGAATTCGCCAACAACCGTGAAGAGGCCAAAGCGTTTTTGACCCGTAAATGGGCGAAAGAGCTGGATTATCGTTTGATCAAGGAGCTGTGGGCTTACTCGGATACCCGCATTGCCGTGCGTTACGCCTATGAATGGCACGATGATTCGGGTAACTGGTTCCGTTCTTACGGCAACGAAAACTGGGAGTTCGATGAGCAAGGCCTGATGTTCCAGCGCTACGCGTGCATCAACGACATGCCGATCAAGGAAAGCGAACGCAAGTTCCACTGGCCACTGGGCCGGCGTCCGGATGATCATCCTAGCCTGTCTGACCTCGGTCTCTGATTTCACAGTGAGTTCAATTGTGGGAGCGAGCCTGCTCGCGAAGGCGTCGTATCAGTCAATGCAGTTGTTGCTGACACAACGCTTTCGCGAGCAGGCTCGCTCCCACATTGGCTCCTCAGAGTTCAGGCAACAGCGGCAGTCTTTTCGGCCTCCAGCTCGCGCACCAGCGGCAACACCCGCCGGCCGAAATATTCGACCTCTTCCTGAAAGTGCAGAAACCCCGCCAGCACCAGATCCACACCCACCGCTTTCAACGCCACGATCCGCTCGGCAATCTGCAACGGCGTCCCAATCAGATTGGTTTTGAAACCATCGTTGTACTGCACCAGATCCTCAAACGTCGATTTCGCCCAGTTGCCCTCACCTTCCGGCGACGCTCTGCCCGCCTGCTTCGCCGCATCACCAAAGGCATTCACCGCTTCCGGATCAGCCTGATCGATGATCTGCGCAAGTACCGCCCGCGCCTCTTCTTCGGTATCACGGGCGATGACAAAGGCATTCACACCAACCTTCACCGAATGATTGTTCGCCGCTGCTTTGGTACGAATGTCGTCAACCTGCGCCTTGATCCCCTCGACGCTGTTGCCATTGGTGAAATACCAGTCCGAGACCCGCGCGGCCATGTCTCGCGCCGCACGGGAACTGCCGCCCTGGAAAATCTCCGGACGGCCGAGTGGTTTCGGTTTCAGGCTGTAATTGTCAAAGCGGTAGAAGTCGCCGCGAAAGGTGAAGTTGTCCTGACTCCACACGCCGCGCAGTGAGCGGATGAACTCTTCGGAACGACGATAACGCTCGTCATGCTCCAGCCAATGCTCGCCGATGGCCTGGAACTCTCCTTTGAACCAGCCACTGACGATGTTCACCGCGATGCGGCCGTTGGTGAGTTGATCGATCGTCGCCAGTTGTTTGGCCGCCAGCGCTGGTTGCCAAGGACCGGGCAGGATCGCCGCGATCACTTTGAGTTTGCTGGTGGCCGCGAGTAGCGCGTGGCTGAACGCAACCGACTCGTGCTGGAACTCGGCACCGTAACCGGCGGTGAAGCGGATCTGCGTCAGCGCGTATTCGAACCCGGCCGCTTCGGCGATCTGCGCCAGTTTGCGGTTGTAGTCGATGCCCCAGTCGGTGCGCTGCTCGATCTTGCTGACCACCAGCCCACCACTGACGTTCGGCACCCAGTAGGCAAATTTCACGGCTTGCTGACTCATTGGCGTGTCCTCGGGACATTTGCGGAGATGGGAGAGGTAGAGCAGCAAGCGTGCCAGGCCTGGAATACCTGGTTTTATTGATGTTTGGCGTGGAGTAGATGTTTTGTAGAGGGGGAATTTGTTGGCTGGATGTTGAGTGGGCAACAGTAGATTTTGCAGTGGCTGGAAAGCCGCCTTCGCGAGCAAGCTCGCTCCCACAGGGGATTTGTAGTGAATATTGATTTTGTGAACACCCCAAAAAACTGTGGGAGCGAGCTTGCTCGCGAAGGCGTCAGACGGGTCGCCGCAACACTTGGAAATGAGTAACATGACCGCCCTCCCCGCAGCCAAATCTGCGCCCTGCCGAATAAGCCGATTCCATGCCTTTCGAACTCAGCGTTGACCTCACCACCCTCGCCATCCTGGCCCTTGTCGCTTTCATTGCCGGCTTCATCGATGCCATCGCCGGCGGTGGCGGTCTGTTGACCACGCCTGCCTTGCTGACGGCTGGGCTGCCGCCGCATCTGGTGCTAGGCACCAACAAACTGAGTTCGACGTTCGGCTCGGCCACCGCCAGTTTCACCTTCTACAAACGCAAGCTGTTTCATCCACGACAGTGGACACACGCCATCGTCGGCACACTGGTCGGCGCACTGACCGGCGCCGTCGTCGCCCATTACCTGCCGGCGGAATGGCTGAACAAGATGCTCCCGGTGATCGTGTTCGCTTGCGGCTTGTATCTGTTGTTCGGCGGTACGCCAAAAGCGCCACTGGACAGCGACGCACCGATCAAGAAGAAATGGCAATCGACCCAAGGCTTCAGCCTCGGTTTCTATGACGGTGTGGCCGGTCCCGGCACTGGCGCATTCTGGACAGTAAGCAGCTTGCTGCTCTATCCGATCGACCTGGTCAAGGCCAGCGGCGTGGCGCGCAGCATGAACTTCGTCAGCAACATTGCGGCGCTGTCGGTGTTTGTGTTTTCCGGGCAGGTGGACTGGATCATCGGCCTTAGCATGGGCCTGTCGGTGATGGTCGGCGCGTTCTTTGGCGCACGCACCGCGATCAGCGGCGGCGCCAAGTTCATTCGCCCGGTGTTCATCACCGTGGTGCTGGGTTTGACCGTGCGCCTAGCCTGGCAGCACTGGTTCAGCGTGGCCTAAGCGCCGCGCCACATAGACGTCGATCAGGTAACGGGCAATCGACTTGGACGCCGGCAGCGGCGGCAGGTCGTGCACGTTGAACCACTGGGCGTCTTCGATCTCGTCTTCCTGACAGACAATCTCGCCACCGGCGTATTCGGCATGGAAGCCGAGCATCATCGAATGCGGGAACGGCCAGCACTGGCTGCCCAGATACTGAATGTTCTTCACCTCGATCTGCACTTCCTCGCGCACTTCACGAATCAGGCAATCCTCGGCCGACTCGCCCGGCTCGGCGAACCCGGCCAGCGTGCTGTAAACCCCGGTGACGAAACGCGGTGAACGCGCCAGCAGAATCTCGTCACCACGGGTGATCAGCACGATCATGCTCGGCGAAATCCGCGGATAACTGCGCAGATCGCACGGCTGGCAGTACATCGCCCGCTCGCGCGGCACTTGGGTCATCGCCTGACCGCAATTGCCGCAAAAACGGTGCTCGCGCGCCCAAGTGCCAATCTGTGCGGCATACCCAAGCACTTTGTAGATGGTGTGATCGCCATCGAGCATGAACGCCCGCAGGCCTTTCCAGTTACAACCCGGCACTTCGCTGGCACTGCGCAGTTCCAGCAAGTACACCGGCTCGCCATCGAGATGGCCGATGCCGTGTTCGGCGAGAACTGACAAGTCCTGACGCTTGAGCCATTCCCGTGGGAACAGCGCGCCGTTGTCGTCGAACAAAAAGCCTTCCGGGCTGCGCGCCACGGCCCAGCCGCCGGGTTGATCGGTGTCCAGTACTGCAGTGGTCCAGCGAGATGTCATGGTTTCTCAGTCCAGAAATTCGGGTTTCTGTTTGCTCATATGGGCGGCCATGGCCACGCGCAAGTCGGTGGATTGCAGCATGGCGGCGTTCCAGGTGGCAACGTATTCGAGACCGTCGTCGATGCGATGGTCGCGCATGTAGCTGATCATTTCCTTGGTGCCGGTGATCGCGATCGGCGATTTCGAAGCGATCTCGCGAGCGATGTCCAACACGCCTTCAAGCAGCGCGTTTTTGTCGTTGTAGACGCGATTGACCAGGCCGATGCTGCGCGCTTCTTCGGCGCCGAAGGTGCGACCGGTGTAAGCCAGTTCACGCAGCATGCCGTCACCGATGATCCGTGGCAACCGTTGCAAAGTGCCAACATCGGCAGCCATGCCGATATCGATTTCCTTGATCGAGAATTGTGCGTCTTCGGCGGCGTAACGCATGTCGCACGCGGCGATCAGATCGATTGCGCCACCGAGACAATATCCCTGAATCGCTGCCAGCACCGGTTTGCGGCAGTTGTCGACGGCGTTGAATGAGGCTTGCAGAGTGAGGATCTTGCGTCGCAGCAGGCGCGCGTTGCGGCCAACGTCCTTGCCCAGTTCATTGGCGACGCCGGCGAGCATCATCAGGTCGATGCCGGAGGAGAAATGTTTACCGTTGCCGCTGAGCACCACCACGCGCACTTCGTCGGTGTCGTCGATCCACTGGAAGATCTCGACGACCTCGCTCCAGAACGCCGCGTTCATCGAGTTGATCTTTTCCGGGCGATTGATCTGCACATGGGCGATGTTGTCGGCCAGTTCGACGCTGAAAGCGGAGTATTGAGTCATGGCAGTGATCCTTTACCGGGCTGAAAATGAGGCCCGAACTATAACAAGGCATCACAGTGGCGGTTCGGCCAAATGCGGGACTGTCCTGAGTTTTACTTTGCCTGTACTGACCCCTTCGCGAGCAGGTCGAATCGTCGCACCGTCGCTCCCACATTTGAAATGCATTTTCCCCTGTGGGAGCGAGCCTGCTCGCGAAAGCGTCCGATCAGTCACTACAAATCATCTGGCCAAACGCCGCAACCCAAACAACATCCCCCCCGCCCCCAACAACATCACCGCCAGAAACACCGGATAGGAAATCCACCACGGCGTCCCCGCCGTCATCATGCTGAACTCCGACATCCCGCCAATGCTCGCAATCAGGTTCAACGGCAGAAACACCACGTTGATCAAGGTCAGCTTGCGCAGCAGGTTGTTCATGCTGTTGTTCATCAGATTGCCGCGCGCATCGATCAGCCCGGAAAACACCGTGGAGTAGATTTCCGCCTGCTTGTAGCACTGGTTGTTTTCGATGATCAGGTCGTCGATCAGGCCGAGCGCTTCACTGCCGAAATGCTGCTTCTCGGCATGATTGCGCAGGCGCGTCAGGACCGCGCCGTTGCTGTGCAGCGCGTTAATGTAATAGATCAGGCTTTCGCTGAGGTTGAACATCTGCACCAAGTGCTGGTTCTGCATCGAGGCGTTGAATTTCTGCTGCAACTCTCGGGCGACCAGTTTGATCACCTTCAAGTGCCCGAGGTAGTGATGGATGTTGTTGAACAGCAGATCGAGCAATACATCCAGCGGCGTGTTCAACGGCTGGCGGGTGCCGAGGCCGTGGAGCGGCGTGTCATCAGTGGCGATTACCAGCAGTTGTCCGGGCGCAAACAGCAATCCGCAGGACGACACTTCAAATGCCAGGCTGCCGCCCCCGGAGTAGTTTTCCGGGCGTTTCCAGATCAGAAACAAATGGTCGGGATGAAACTCGATGCGCGAAACCTCATCCGGATCCAGCGCTGACGCCAATGCATGCTCGTCGACTTTGAAATGACTGTGCAGCAAATCGCGCTCGGCGGCATCGGGGTTGCTGAACAGCATCACCTCGGCGTCCAGTCGCTCGACCCGCTGCAGGGCGCCGTGGCTCAGTGCGAAGCTGTTGATCATCGGCGCCTCACCACGCCTGGCCGCGACGCTTGAGTTCCAGGCGGCGCACGAACTCTTCCAGCACCAGTGAGTACAGATCGTCGTGCAACCAGGCGTCTTCAATACCGGCGTCGAGGTTGGGGTTGTCGTTGACTTCGATCACCACCACTTTGTCGCCGGCCTGCTTCAGATCGACGCCGTAGAGGCCATCGCCGATCAGGTTGGCGGTCTTCACCGCCAGTTCCACCACCGCCCGCGGTGCCTCGTGGATCGCCATCGTTCGGCATTCGCCGTTGACGTCCTGACCTTTGGCCTTGTGGTTATAGATCTGCCAGTGGCCCTTGGACATGAAGTACTGGCAGGCGAAGATCGGTTTGCGGTTGAGTACGCCGATGCGCCAGTCGTATTCGGTGTAGAAAAACTCCTGAGCGAGCAGCAACACCGAGTGTTCGAACAGTTCGGCGGTGGCTTCGAGCAGGGCCTGCTGGCTTTCGACCTTGATCACCCCACGCGAGAAACAGCCGTCGGGAATCTTCAGCACCAGCGGAAAGCCAAGCCGCTCGCCCACGCGTTCGAAGTCTTCGGGTCGCTCCTTGTAGAGAATCTCGGTGGCGGGCATGCCCAGTTGATGGCTGTTGAGCAGATCGGTCAGATAGACCTTATTGGTACAGCGCAGAATCGACGTCGGGTCATCCATCACCACCAGGCCTTCGCTCTCAGCCTTCTTGGCGAATCGGTAAGTGTGATTGTCGACGCTGGTGGTTTCGCGGATCAGCAAGCCGTCGTACTCGGCCAGGCGGGCGTAATCCTTGCGCTCAATCAGTTCGACATCGATGCCCATGCCTTTGCCGACCCGGACGAAATTCGCCAGTGCCTTGGCATTGGATGGCGGCAAAGCTTCTTGTGGATCGTGCAGTATCGCCAGGTCGTAGCGTGCCACTTGCGGCGAGCGCGGCACACGCCAGACTTTACGACTGAAACCATCCAGCGCATTGGCAAACTGATCTTCCTGATCATCGCGCAACCTGTGCAAGGCGCCGGACTTTATACCTTCAATGTGCCAGCCGTTAGTTCGGCGAAACTCAACTAACAGAATCGGACAGGGAAATACTTCAAACAATTGTCGGGCCAGATCCTGCAACGGCTCAATATGTGTTCGACCGAAATACAGGGTCAGGATAAAACCTTCGGTATCGCTGTAGAGATGATGACTGAGGGCTTTCTCGAGGGTTTTATCGAGGTCATCCAGCGACAGGCCGTAGAGTGATTTCTTCGTCAGTTCGCTGATGGTGCGCACCGACGGAATCACCTTGTGCCCCCGTGCTTCAGCCAGCAGCGAACAGTAGTAACCGTGGCCCAGATACTTGTAGCTGCGGCACAGATTGATCACCTGTACGCGTTTGCCCGGTTCTTTGTCACGGCTGCGTTCGAGATATTCCTGCGCCGTCAGGATGTCCTCACTGGGGAAATAGGAAGCCCAGTCTTCCTTGCGCTCAACAATAATCAACACTTGGCTGGATGCCTTAATCGCCGAACTTAAATAAGTTGCCGCCGGCAAACTTTGCTCGGATACTTCGCGCCAATGACCCTGTACCGCTGACATAGAGATTGATCCGTTGGAGAACAAGACCTTTTCTATTAAGCACGAAGTTTTTTGAAAGTCTCGCTTCGTTACGCAACTTTTACGGTGGTCATATGAAGGCTGTTTTTCGTTTGGCGGTAGTTGAAGACTTGCCGGCGCTGCTGGCACTGGAAATGCAATGTTTCACCACGGACCGGCTCACCAGTCGCAGCTTTCAGTGGATGATCACCCGCGCTCATGGGCAGTTGCTGGTGGCCGAATGCGACGGTCGACTGCTGGGCTACGCGCTGGTGTTGTTTCATCGCGGCACATCGCTTGCGCGGCTCTATTCCATTGCCCTGGCCGTCGAGGCGCGCGGCACGGGCCTGAGCAAACAATTGCTGCAGCGCATTGAAGCGCTGGCGCTGGAACACGACTGTGCGTACCTGCGTCTGGAGGTGCGCCTCGACAACCCTGCGGCCATCGCACTGTACGAGCGCAATGGCTACCGGCGTTTTGCGCTGATTCACGATTACTACGAGGATCACGCCGACGCACTCCGCCTGGAGAAACGTATTCTCCAGCACCGTGATTCGCGCAGCATCAAGGTGCCCTACTATCGGCAAACCACTGATTTCACCTGTGGCCCGGCGTGCCTGTTGATGGCCATGGGCGCACTGCAATCTGAACGTTTGCTGGAGCGGCGCGAAGAACTACAGCTCTGGCGTGAGGCGACCACGGTGTTCATGACCTCCGGCCACGGCGGATGCAGTCCGCAGGGATTGGCGTTGGCGGCGTGGCGTCGGGGTTACAGGGTGGGTTTGCAACTGAGCCTGGCCGGGCCATTGTTCCTCGACGGTGTGCGTGATGCGCATAAAAAAGACGTCATGCGCCTCGTGCACGAAGAGTTCACGGCGCAATTGCAGGAGACGGATGTCGAGTGTGTGATCGGCTCGTCACTGGATTTGCCGCGACTGCTCGATGCCGGTGGGCAACCGCTGGTGTTGATCAGCAGCTATCGACTGACGCGCTCCAAGTCGCCGCACTGGGTGGTCGTAACCGACTGCGACGAGTATTTCGTTTACCTGCATGACCCGGATGTCGACCACAGCCAGCATCGGCAACCCATGGATTGCCAGCATGTGCCGGTGAGCCATGGGGAATTCGAAAAAATGTGCCGGTTTGGCCGGGGTAAATTGCGCGCGGCGGTGGTGCTGTATTCCCGCGAAACGTAAGCCACCACCTGTAGGAGCTGTCGAGTGCAACGAGGCTGCGATCTTTTGACGTTGAAGATCAAGATCAAAAGATCGCAGCCTGCGGCAGCTCCTACAGGGCCCTACCCGTCAAGGTGTCGGTTTCAGGCCGATTTTGTACAGTGAACCTTTCTCTTCATCGGTCAGCACATACAGATAACCGTCCGGTCCTTGCCGCACATCGCGAATCCGCTGATTCAGTTCGCCGAGCAAACGCTCCTCATGTACCACCTTGTCGCCATCGAACTGCAAACGAATCAGTTCCTGTGTCACCAAGGCACCGACAAACGCATTGTGTTGCCACGGTTTAAAGCGATCGGCATCGTAAAACGCCATGCCGGTGACGCCCGGCGACTTCTCCCACACATGGTGCGGTGCGACGGTGCCTTCCGCCGATTTACCCTGGGCTTCCGGGATCGGCTGCATCGAATAATTGATGCCGTGGGTCGCCAGCGGCCAACCGTAGTTCTTGCCGCGCTCGATGATGTTCACCTCATCGCCACCGCGCGGGCCGTGCTCGTTTTCCCACAGCGTGCCGGTCCACGGATTGAGTGCCGCGCCCTGCGGGTTACGCAAGCCGTAGGCCCAGATCTCGGGCCGTACGCCGGACTGGCCGACAAAGGGATTGTCATCCGGCACCTTGCCGTCCGGGTAAATGCGCACGACCTTGCCTTGCAGCTTGTCGAGATCCTGCGCCGTCGGCCGGTCGTTGTTCTCGCCCAAAGTAATGAACAAATAGCCGTCGCGATCAAACACCAACCGTGAGCCGAAGTGATTGCCGACCGAAAGCTTCGGTTCCTGACGGAAGATCACTTTGAAATCCTTCAGCGTCTTCAAGTCATCCGAGACCCGCCCACGCCCGACGGCGGTGCCGGCCTTGTCGCCGGCACCGCCACCTTCGGCATAGGACAGGTAAACCAGACGATCCTGTTTGAAGTCCGGCGACAGCACGACATCCAGCAACCCGCCCTGCCCCTTGGCCCAGACCTGCGGCACGCCGGAGATCGGCGTCGACAGTGTGCCGTCGCTAGCGACTACACGCAGATTGCCGGGCCGTTCGGTCACCAGCATGCCTTGGCGGTCCGGCAAAAACGCCAGCGCCCACGGATGTTCAAGGCCAGCCGTTATCGTCGTGACTTCGAGGGTGCCCTGTTCGCTTTGCAGCTCTTTGGGGGCGGCGGCAAACGCCGGAACGCTGATCAGCGCGCCGGCACACAGTGTGGTTAGAAGGGTTTTACGCAACATGCACGATTCCTTTTGTTCGCTTGAAGGGTCGACAGAAGCTCAGTCCTGCCGCTCAACGGTTGCTGCCTCCGCTGCGCGAAGGTGGATTGGGAATAAATTTGGGCGGCGTGCTCGGCACCGAGCGGATCGGCTGGCCATTGCCGATGCCACGGTTCTCGACGGTGGGCTGACGCGGTGTCGGTACCGTGTTCGGCCCTCGAATGGGCGGAGCGCTGGGCTGAGTGCCCTGCATGCTGTTGGGGTTGGCCCGGCGGATCGGGCTGTTATAGGGATTGTTGCTGTTGCCGGTCGGACTTTGTGCCAGCAAGACGTCGGCATGAACCAGACCGCCACTGAGGGTCAGGACGATGATGCCAAGCAGAATTCGGTTCATGACGCTGCCTCTTGATGGGCCGGGAATAGAGCCTTCGAGTCCACGCTACGCCGAGGGTTCGCATTTGTTAACCCACAAGCCTTAAACAACATGTAACACGGCTTGACCAAGTCATTGCCAACCCGCGCATTCCGGGGAAACTTTCCGCCGGGGCTGCAGGTCATCCGATCATCACTCGGAGAACTCACCATGGCTCGGGCAATCTGGAAAGGCGCGATCAGTTTCGGACTGGTGCACATCCCTGTCGCATTGGTCTCGGCGACCTCGTCGCAGGGCGTGGATTTCGATTGGCTCGACAGCCGCAGCATGGATCCGGTGGGTTACAAACGGGTCAACAAGGTCACCGGCAAGGAAGTCACCAAGGAGCATATCGTCAAAGGCGTGGCCTATGAAAAGGGCCGTTACGTGGTGCTCAGCGAAGAGGAAATCCGCTCGGCGCACCCGGTTTCAACGCAGACCATCGACATATTCTCCTTTGTCGACGCCGAACAGATTCCCCTGCAAAACATCGATACCCCTTACTACCTGGCGCCAGACAAGCGCGGCGGCAAGGTCTACGCATTGCTGCGCGAAACCCTGAGCAAGACCAACAAGGTTGCCCTCGCCCGCGTGGTTTTGCATACACGGCAATACCTCGCAGCGCTGATGCCGCTGGAGTCTGCTTTGGTGCTGGTGAAGTTGCGCTGGCCGCAGGAAGTGCGCAGCCTCGATACGCTGGAACTGGGCAGCGAAGTGACCAAACCGCAGTTGGCCAAGGGTGAACTGGACATGGCCAAACGGCTGGTTCAGGACATGAGTGCAGACTGGAAGCCCGAAGATTACAAGGATGAATTTGAAGACAAGATCATGGCCCTGGTCGAGAAAAAGGCCCATGAAGGCAAGATCGAGGATGTTGAATCGGTGGGTGGTGAGGAAGAGCGCAAGACGGCCGATGTTATCGACCTGACCGAGCTGCTTAAACGCAGTCTGGGTGGCAAAGCTGCAGCCAAGCCGAAGGCGAAAGCCGCTACCAAAGCAGCGCCAGCCAAGAGGACAAAGAAGGCCTCCGGTGAATGACAATCCAGAGATCGTCAGGCAACTGACAGGTTGTATTTGAGACAGTCTTCCGAGCAAGCTCGCTCCCACAGGGCTCTGAGTCGAGTGCGAAATTCGCATTCACCCAATTCCATTGTGGGAGCGAGCTTGCTCGCGAAGGCGTAAGTTAATTCACTACATTGATCAGATCAGAATGAAGATCGCCAGCAAACCGCCGAAGATCGCCCACTTTTCCATGTAGTAACGCTTGCGATTGCGTTTTTTCAGCTCTTTGCCACGCAGGCGGATCTTGTAGATCCGGGTAAACAAGCGGTTGATCCCGCCAGTACGGTCGCCAGCATCGTTCGGCGCGCCGGCAGCCGACATTACCGTACGGCTGAACCAGGCATTGAACGCGGCGGCCCAGCGGTACTTCATCGGCCGTTCGATGTCGCAGAACAGAATGATGCGGTTCTTGTCCGTGGTGTTTTCGGCGTAATGAATAAAGGTTTCATCGAACATCACCGCTTCGCCGTCACGCCAGTGATAGTTCTCACCGTCGACGTTGATGTAGCAACCGGCATCGTTCGGCGTATCCAGGCCCAGGTGATAGCGATAGGAGCCTGCATACGGGTCGCGGTGACGCACGAGTTTCGAGCCCGGTGGCAGTTCGGCAAACATCGCCGCTTTGATCGAGCCGATGCTCTGCACCAATTCAGTCGTGCGCGGGCACAGCTTCATCGCCGACGGATGGCTCTCGCCGTACCACTTCAGGTAGAAACGCTTCCAGCCGCTTTTGAAGAACGAGTTGAAACCGACGTCGTCGTATTGATTGGAGCGCTTGATTTCGCCGGCACGCAGCAGGTTCTGCCCTTCTTCGCGGATTTCTTCCCAGTGCGCCTGTAGCGGGCTCAGATCCGGAAACTCGCTCGGGTCGAGGTACGGCTTGTTGGGCTTCTTCGAGAACAGATACAGAAAGCAGTTGATCGGCGCGAGGAACGTCGAATGATCGCTCAATTGACGACCGAGTTTGTGACGCACACGGCCACGCAAGTGAACGTATGCAATCGAAATGACATAAATAGCAGCAATGATGAGTTTCACGGAAATCGTCACACGTCAGAAGTGAACAAACTGCGCGCCTGGCGGCCTGTGGCTCAGCGTCTTATGCAGTGGTCTGAATACAAATGGCACGTCCTTGGCCTGCGCCGTTACCGGACGCTCGGTGAAAGGTGGCATTTTAGCCACAGTTTGTAACCGATAGTGAACCTTCATCTGTGAAAAACTGTCCGGCGTATGCGCCAATCGCCGATCGGGGCGTCATCGCCCTATCGTTTAAAGAGCCAGACCAGTACAATCGCCGCCAAACTTTACGCGCCCCCCTTGGTTGATGACGGGACTTCCCCGCTTCAGCGCACTTTGACTCGGGCCAAGCGCTCCAGCCGCACCCTCGCTACTCAGAATGCTTCGCAGGAATAACTCTTGATCTCTACAGCTAACATCACGATGCAGTTCGGCGCCAAGCCGCTCTTCGAAAACGTTTCGGTCAAATTCGGCGCGGGCAACCGCTACGGCCTGATCGGCGCCAACGGTTGCGGCAAGTCGACCTTCATGAAAATCCTCGGCGGCGACCTCGATCCGTCCGGCGGTCAGGTCATGCTCGAGCCGAACGTGCGTCTGGGTAAATTGCGCCAGGACCAGTTCGCCTACGAAGAATTCACCGTGATCGACACCGTAATCATGGGTCACGAAGAGCTGTGGAAGGTCAAGGCCGAGCGCGATCGTATCTACTCGCTGCCGGAAATGAGCGAAGAAGACGGCATGGCCGTGGCCGAGCTGGAAACCGAATTCGCCGAAATGGACGGCTACACCGCCGAATCCCGTGCCGGTGAACTGTTACTGGGCCTGGGTATCGGCATCGAGCAACACTTCGGCCCGATGAGCGAAGTCTCGCCAGGCTGGAAACTGCGCGTATTGCTGGCGCAGGCGCTGTTCTCCGATCCGGAAGTGCTGTTGCTCGACGAGCCGACCAACCACCTGGACATCAACACCATTCGCTGGCTGGAAAACGTTCTGACCCAGCGTAACAGCCTGATGATCATCATCTCCCACGACCGTCACTTCCTGAACAGCGTGTGCACGCACATGGCTGACCTGGATTACGGCGAGCTGCGCCTGTTCCCGGGCAACTACGACGAGTACATGACCGTGGCGACCCAGTCCCGCGAGCAACTGCTGTCGGACAACGCCAAGAAGAAAGCGCAGATTTCCGAGCTGCAATCGTTCGTCAGCCGCTTCTCGGCCAACGCCTCGAAAGCCAAGCAGGCCACCTCCCGCGCCAAGGCGATCGACAAGATCCAGCTGGCCGAGGTCAAGCCTTCGAGCCGCGTGAGCCCGTTCATCCGCTTCGATCAGAACAAGAAGCTGCATCGCCAGGCGGTCATCGTCGAAAAAATGGCCAAAGGTTTCGACGGCAAGCCTTTGTTCAAAGACTTCAGCTTCCAGGTCGAAGCTGGCGAGCGCGTGGCGATCATCGGCCCGAACGGTATCGGTAAAACCACCCTGCTGCGCACCCTGGTCAACGAATTGACCCCGGATGCCGGTAGCGTCAAGTGGACCGACGCTGCGGAACTGGGCTACTACGCTCAGGACCACGCGCACGACTTCGAAGACGACGTCACCCTGTTCGACTGGATGGGTCAGTGGACTCAGGGCGAGCAGATGATTCGCGGCACTTTGGGCCGCATGCTGTTCTCCAACGACGAGATCCTCAAGTCGGTAAAAGTGATTTCCGGTGGTGAGCAAGGTCGCATGCTGTTCGGCAAGCTGATCCTGCAAAAGCCGAACGTGCTGGTGATGGACGAACCGACCAACCACCTGGACATGGAATCGATCGAGGCGCTGAACCTGGCGCTGGAAAACTACCCGGGCACGCTGATTTTCGTCAGCCACGACCGTGAGTTCGTATCGTCCCTGGCCACGCGCATCATCGAGCTGAGCCCGAATGGCGTGACCGACTTCAGCGGCACTTACGATGACTACCTGCGTAGTCAGGGTGTGGTGTTCTAAAAAGCAGCTGAAAACTGAAAAGCCCTGTCCATGTGACGGGGCTTTTTGCATTTCAGGGTGAGGGATTTGCGGGTGCGACTACCTTCGCGAGCAAGCTCGCTCCCACATTTGAAATACATTCCCCTGTGGGAGCGAGCTTGCTCGCGAAGACGCCAGTAGCTGCGACATCCATCTTTTGTGAAAGTAGTTAGCCTGCTTTCTTTTATTGCAAGCCCAAGCCATGATGCGAGCTCTCCCACCGCCGCCCGCGAACGAGTCCTCATGTCTGCGCAGCAACTGCCTCCGCAAAGCTCCATGGCGATCACCCTGCAGATCGTCTCCATCGTGTTCTATACCTTTGTCGCGTTTCTCTGCATCGGTCTGCCGATCGCGGTGTTGCCCGGTTATGTGCATGAACAACTGGGTTTCAGCGCGGTGATTGCCGGGCTGGTGATTGGCTCGCAATATCTGGCCACCCTGCTCAGCCGGCCGATGGCGGGACGCATGTCAGATACGCTCGGGACCAAACGGGCGATCATTTATGGCTTGTGGGGGATTGTCCTCAGCGGTTTACTGACGCTGCTCTCCACGCTGTTGCAGGACTTCCCGCTGGCCAGCCTGATCATTCTTATTATCGGCCGTTTGCTGCTGGGCATTGCACAAGGGCTGATTGGTGTCGGCACCATCAGCTGGTGCATGGGCCAGGTCGGTGTCGAGCACACGGCGAAATCCATCGGCTGGAACGGCATCGCCTCCTATGGCGCGATTGCCATTGGTGCGCCATTAGGGGTGGTGATGGTCGCCGAATACGGCTTCACTAGCCTCGGTATCGCCTTGTCAGTGCTGGCAGCGGGTGCACTGCTGCTGATTCGCAACAAGCCGTCGGTGCCGGTGATCCGTGGCGAACGCCTGCCGTTCTGGGCGGTGTTCGGGCGAATCGCCCCGTATGGCGCCAGTCTGACCCTGGCCTCGATCGGCTACGGCACGCTGACCACCTTCATCACGCTTTATTACCTTAATCGCGGCTGGACCGGCGCGGCGTATTGCCTGACGGTGTTTGGCGTGTGCTTTATCCTGTCACGGCTGATGTTTATCTCGGCGATCAGTCGCTTCGGCGGCTTCAGGTCGGCCATTGCCTGCATGACCATCGAAACCGTGGGGCTGGTGCTGCTGTGGCTGGCACCGTCCACCGCTTTCGCCTTGATCGGCGCGGGGCTGGCGGGGTTTGGTCTGTCGCTGGTGTATCCGGCGCTGGGTGTCGAGGCGATCAAACAAGTTCCGAGTTCCAGTCGCGGTTCGGGGCTGGGGGCCTACGCGGTGTTCTTCGATCTGGCGCTGGCGATTGCCGGGCCATTGATGGGCGCGGTGGCGTTGAATCTGGGGTATTCGTGGATATTCTTCAGTGCGGCGCTGTTGTCAGTGATCGGGCTAGGGCTGACTTTGCTGCTCCAGCGCCGGGCAACGACCTGAATCATCGACGCAAAACCAATGTGGGAGCGAGCTTGCTCGCGAAGGCGGTGAATCAGTCAGCACATGTATTGACTGACACTACGCTTTCGCGAGCAAGCTCGCTCCCACAGTGGTTCTGTGGCTGCCTATTGATCCGCAGTTTGCATCCCGGCCCGGGTTGGTCTGCCCAACGCATGAGAGAAGAATCGCCCGGCCTCGGAGATTAGGTTGCGATGGATATCTTCGCGATCAACGCCATCCGCGTCAGTACACAACGCCGGCATGGCGCGAATCTGCTCTTCATTGCACGGCGCCATAAAGACAAAGTGCCCTGCCCCGGCGAGTAATTTGAAGTCTGGAGCTGTCGGCAGTTTGCGCGCCAGCGCAGCGGCGTTCTTGTCGAAGGCCACCAGCTTGTCGCCATCACCGCTGTAAAGCAGCACCGGTACGTGCACATCGGCCAAAGTATGACGACCAAACTTCAGGCTCAGCGGCGCCATCAACAACAACGCATGAACGCGCGGATCCGCCACCGGTTGCAGATCATTGCGATCAACGATCAATTCACCCTGCGTATTGCACGCGTCACGATCATCCGGACGCTCCTGGCAATAACGACGCAGGCGATCCAGATCCGGTTGCGCCCCTGACAGGATCAACGCGGTCTCGCCGCCCGCCGAATAACCGATCACCCCAACCTGATCGGCGTTGACGTACGGCGCAAGCATGCGGTCGCCAAGTGTCGCGGTGATCGCTTCGGAAATCTGGATCGGCCGCCCGTAGAGATTGCTCAAGGTGCCCAATCGGCTGTGGTCTTTGGAGTTGTCGCCGGGGTGAATCACCGCCACCACGACAAAGCCTTTGCGCGCCAGTGAGGTCGCGAGGTCATGCAGCGCCAGTGGCGTGCCGGTATTGCCATGGGAGAGCATCAGCATTGGAAAGCGGCCGATGGCGACTTTGGTGTCTGCGCCGGCCTCGACTGAATAGCCTTCGAGCAGGCTCATGTGTTCGCGGTCGCTGGACGGATAGAACGCGATGGCGCGCATCGGTTGCAGATCCAGCGGATCGAGGAAGGTCATCTCGTGGTAGCCGACGCTCCACACAGGGTGTCGCCCAGGCGCAGCCTGCACTGAATTCAGGCTGCCAAGCAGGCAAATCAGTAACGCTGCACAAAGACGCATCATGGGATGCCCCACCCTGTTGTTACTCAATCGAAAGATCCGTTGCATGGCGGGCCATAACCACCGGGGTTTCGGTACGACATTGCACTCAGATGCTGATTGTCTGACTGCATAACCCGGGCCAGATTATGTAACAGCCAGAAACAAAAAACTCCGTATTCGCCCCTTGCGGAACCAGAATACAGAGTTTTTTGAGTGTTACCTGAACATCAGCTGTTCTTTACGCAAGCCTTACGCGGCGGCGAACAATTGCTCGCTGATCTTCGTTTGCGCAGCGGTCATGGCGTTGTTGCGCACTTCGTCGCCATACGCCAGGCCTTCGGCACGGACGATTTCGATGTCGGTGATGCCGAGGAAGCCGAGTACCAGCTTCAGATATTCTTCATGAGCGATGCCGCTGGCCTGACCGGCATGAATGCCGCCGGAAGTCGATACGATCACGACTTTCTTGCCGCCGCACAGGCCTTCAGGGCCGGCTTCAGTGTAACGGAAGGTTTGACCGGCGACGGCAACGCGGTCGATCCACGCTTTGAGTTGGGTCGGCACGGTGAAGTTGTACATCGGTGCGGCGATCACCACGGCATCGGCAGCGATGAACTCGGCCAGGGTCGAAGCGCTCAGTTCGGCTTCGTGCTGTTGTGCGGCGTTACGCAGCTCAGCGGTGGTGCCGGCGGCGACCAGGGTGGTCGACGAGAAGTGGCTGATGGCGTCGGCGGCCAGATCGCGGTAAGTCACGACTGCGCTTGGCTCGGCGGCCTGCCAGGCTTTGACGACTTCGCTGCTCAACTGACGGGAAGCCGAGTTGTCGCCCAGAATGCTCGAATCGATATGCAGCAGTTTCATGTGGAATCTCCTGGAATGAATCGCCGGTGGCGACGGAATGGAAACAATCCTACGCAAGAAACCAATGGATGATTAGCCGCCTGAAATGCGATAGTTTGTCCCACTGATAGAACAGTTGGATTTCCCTATGCAAGACCTCAACGATCTCTACTATTTCGCCAAAGTCGTCGAAGCCGGCGGTTTTGCTGCGGCCGGGCGATTGCTGGGGATTCCCAAGTCTCGGCTGTCGCGGCGCATTGCCGAACTGGAAGAACGCCTTGGCGCGCGTTTGCTGCAACGCACCACCCGGCAACTCAATCTCACCGCGGTTGGCGAACGTTATTTGCGTCACTGTCAGGCAATGTTGCTGGAAGCGGAAATGGCCGATGAAGCGGTCGCCAGCATGTCCAGTGAGCCACGTGGACGTTTGCGGGTGTCATGCCCGACCGGATTGGCGCATGAGATGCTGCCGTGGGTCATTAGCGACTTCCTCGGCAAATTTCCTCAGGTGCAACTGGAAGTCGTCCTGCTCAATCGCCGCGTCGATCTGGTCGGCGAAGGTTTTGATGTCGCGCTGCGCGTGCGTGAACACGGTGATGAGGATCCGTTGCTGGTCACCCGGCGTTTGCGTCAGGCGCAAATGGTCGTGGTGGCCAGTCCGGCGTTTTTGCAGGGCCACACGGTCAACCACCCGCAAGACCTGAAGAATCTGCCCGTGCTTGGCGCTTTGGAGGCGGATCGCATGGTGCATGTGCGCTTGCTCGACCAGCAGGGCCATAGCTTCGAACTGAACATGGAAGCCCGCCTGGGCATCGATGACTTTGTCGTGCGCAAGGCCTGTGTCCTGGCCGGTCAGGGTTTTACCCTGTTGCCGATGATGTATTGCGAGGCGGAGCTGGAAAACGGCACGCTGGTGCAGATGCTGCCCGAGTGGTCGCTGCCTGGCGGCTGGCTGCAAGCGGTGTACCCGCATCGACGCGGGGTGATGCCGGCGGTGCGCGCATGGATCGATCATCTGGTCGAATCGTTCAATGCCTGTGGGGAGCGGTTGTTATGAGCAAGGGAAAGATGAGCGAAGCCGACGTCGCGGCGTTCTGCCTGGCATTGCCGGGCGCTCGGGAAGATTACAAGTGGGGTGGCGTGCGGGTGTTTTCGATTGCCGGCAACAAGATGTTTGCCTTGCAGGGACTGCGCGGGGATTCACTGGCATTCAAGGTTGATAAGGACCTGTTTCTCGGCCATTGCGACCGCCCGGGTATTCATCCGGCGCCATATCTGGCGCGAGCGCAGTGGATCATCATGCACCCGCCCTACCCGTTGGCTGCCGAGGAGTTGCGCGAGTTGTTGCAGCGTTCGCATCAACTGGTGGTGAGCAAACTGCCGAAGAAGACCCAAATCGGCTTATTGCTGTAAATCCAATCCCCCTGTGTAGGAGCTGCCGAAGGCTGCGATCTTTTGACTTTGATCTTTTAAAAGCAAGATCAAAAGATCGCAGCCTTCGGCAGCTCCCACATAGGGAATTGCGGTGTATTCAGAACAGCGCCAGCAGGTTCGAGCCAAGAAACAGCAGGTCGATCCAGAACACCTGATGCAGCAGCACAATCACCCAGAACAGAATCTGAAACGAGACTTTGCGCGTCTTGTGCCGGAATACCTGCTGGGCGATCAACGCGCCCGGCCAGCCGCCAGCCAGTTCCACGGCATGCAGGATGTTCTCCGGCGTGCGCCAGGCATCCGTGCGCGCCTTGCGCTTGTCGGCCCAGTACATGAAGAACGCCAGCACACTGACAATCCCGTACGCGGCCAACGGCACCAACGAGATCCCGTGCAGCCACATCGATACGGAGCCGAACAGCGGCAACGCGCAGACGATCAGCAGAACCACCAGTTTCAGCTTCAGATGCTGGATGTTGTTGCCGCCCGAAGGTCGCCCTTCGGGGCGGCGTGCGCGGGAATCACTCATGGCCTGGCCGCCGCCCAGTCAACCCAGCCAAACTGCCAGGTCGCCAGAATCAGCAGACCGAACACGATCCGGTACCAGGCGAACGCCGCATAACTGTGGCTGGCGATGAACTTGAGCAGACCGCGCACGGCAATCATCGCGAAGATGAATGCGGTGACAAATCCGATGGCGAACACCGGAAAATCCGCCGGGACAAACAGGTCACGGTACTTGTAGCCCGAGTAAACCGCCGCACCGACCATGGTCGGCATCGCAAGGAAGAACGAGAACTCGGTAGCGGTCTTGCGCGACAGGCCGAACAGCAAACCGCCAATGATCGTCGAGCCGGAACGCGAGGTCCCAGGGATCATGGCCAGACACTGCGCAAAGCCGACCTTGAGGGCGTCTTTCCAGGTGATCTCATCGACCGTTTCGGCGTGCACTTCATGCTGACGCTTTTCCGCCCACAACATGATGATGCCGCCCACCACCAACGCGGCCGCGACGGTAATCGGGTTGAACAGGTATTCGTGGATCAGATCGGCAAAAATCACGCCCAGCACCACGGCGGGCAGAAATGCGATCAGCAGGTTGGCGGTGAAACGCCGTGCGCTGGGCTGGGTCGGCAAACCGATGACCACATCGAAAATCTTGCGTCGAAACTCCCAGACCACCGCGAGGATCGCGCCGAGCTGGATGATGATATTGAACGCCATGGCCCGTTCGCCGCCGAACTCGAGCAAGTCGGCAACAATGATCTGGTGTCCGGTACTGGAAATGGGCAAAAACTCCGTCAGCCCTTCTACAACTCCTAGTATCAGTGCCTGCAAGGCCGTCCAAAGATCCATCAATCCCCCAAAGAGCGATGCGCGCCGGCATGCCCCGATAGTATTTTTCTAGCGTTCACTGCGATCAGCGTAGCTGGTTATGGCTGTACCGATTCCGCGCGCACAGGATCCACACGAAACGGTCAAAATTCCGTGAAATATCAATTTGGATTCAGGTTTTCACGCGCGGGGCCGAAATCCTAACAGACAAGCCTTAATAGCGCTGCCGCGTTATACGACTTGGGTCGCGTATGCCCGCTCACAAATTCGTGGTTGGATGCTGGCGGTCGTTTATTACAAGAAAAAGAATCCGGAGTGACAGCGTTATGAACAGCTTGCGCAGTGTGTCGATCAGCCGACGCTTGTGGCTCATCTTGATTGTGGCGGTGGTCATGTTGCTGACCTTGGGCGTATTGATGCTCAAGCAGATCCACGACGATCTCTACCATGCCAAAGCCCAGAAAACCCAGCACGTGGTGCAGACCGCCAGCGGCCTGCTGACCTATTACCACGACCTCGAAACCGCCGGCACCCTCAGCAAAGAGGTCGCGCAGAAACAGGCCCTCACTGCGATTCGCGGCTTGCGTTACGACCAGAGCGATTATTTCTGGATCAACGACCTCACACCCGTGATGGTCATGCACCCGACCAACCCGAAACTCGAAGGCCAGAACCTCTCGGCGATCCGCGATCCAGACGGTTTTGCGGTGTTCAACGAAATGGTTGCCATCGCCCGATCCAAAGGCGCCGGCATGGTCGACTACCGTTGGCCGAAACCGGGCGCCAGTGAGCCGGTAGCCAAGACTTCCTACGTCAAACTGTTCGAGCCGTGGGGCTGGGTGCTTGGCTCCGGGGTTTACGTCGACGATGTGCAGGCGGAATTCAAGAGCCAAGTCATCAAGGCTACGGTCATCGGTTTGGCGATTGCCGTGATCATGGCGTTGCTGGTGATCCTGATCGCGCGCAGCATTGTGCGTCCGCTGCAGGAAACCGTGAACGCCATGGCCAACATTGCCAGCGGCGAAAGCGACCTGACCCGCAGCCTCGATACCCATGGCAAGGATGAAGTCACTGAGCTTGCGCATCACTTCAATGCCTTTACTGCCAAACTGCGTCGGGTGATCGGTGACTTGCAGGTGTCGGCCAGTGCGCTGGGCCAGTCGTCCAGCGAACTGGGCAACGACGCCTCGCAGGCCCAGCAGCGCAGCCAGCAGCAATCGCAGCAGATGGAACTGGTGGCCACGGCGATCAACGAAGTGACCTATGGCGTGCAGGACGTGGCGAAGAACGCTGAACACGCCGCCGCCGAAATGCGTGATGCCGAGGCGCAGGCGCAACAGGGCCAGATCAACATCGATGGCAGCTTGCAGCAGATCGACAAACTGTCCGGCACCATTGATCAAGCCGTTGAAGTGATTCGCACCCTGGCGGCCGAAAGCACCCAGATCGGCAGCGTGCTGGAAGTGATTCGTTCGATTGCCGAGCAGACCAACCTGCTCGCGCTCAACGCCGCCATTGAAGCGGCCCGCGCCGGTGAACAAGGACGCGGTTTCGCCGTGGTGGCGGATGAAGTGCGTTTGCTGGCGCAACGGACGCAGAAGTCGACGGCGGAAATCCAGTCGATGATCGAGCGTCTGCAGAACCATTCCGAAGCCGCCGTGAAGGTGATCGGCGACAGCAGCAAGGCGTCGCAATTGACCATCGAGCAAGCGGGGCTGGCCGGGGCGAGCCTGAATGCCATCGGCCAGGCGTTGCGCAACCTCAATGGTCTGAATGCGTCGATTGCCAGCGCTACGTTGCAGCAAGCGCACGTGGTCGAGGACATCAATCAGAACGTGACGCAGGCCGCCGGCCTTTCGCACAGCACGGCGATCGCGGCCGAACAGTCGAGTGCGGCCAGCCTGCGCCTCGGCCAATTGAGTGAACAACTCAACGGCCTGCTGCGCCAGTTCCGCGTCTGACCCGTGTAACTCTGGTGCCCCCCCCCTCACCCCAGCCCTCTCCCCAAGGAGAGGGGGCCGACCGAGGTGTCTGGCGTCCAACACGGACCTGAACAATCGAGTCGATTATGGATTCAACCAAGATCGTTCAGGCCGGCGCAGCTTCAAAGCATCCCCCAATCAATCCCCTCTCCCTCTGGGCGGTCCGACGTTTCGGGAGGGTTAGGGTGAGGGGTTTGGCCCAATGCAGTACAATCCGCCCCCTTCTTTCACTCCCCCAAGGAACCTCCATGTCCGGGCTTGAACTGTTTGCCGCCGCCCTCGGTGTAATCGCCGTATGGCTGACGGTCAAACAGAATCCGTGGTGCTGGCCGATCGGCCTGGTCATGGTGCTGCTCTATAGCTGGATCTTCTTTGAAGTGAAGCTGTACTCGGACATGTTGCTGCAAGTGATCTACGCCGCGCTGCAAATTTATGGCTGGTGGCAATGGACCCGTGCCGGGACAATGCATGACGGCCGTGAGGTCACGCGCCTCGATCAACGCTCTGTCCTGATCGGCCTCGGCGTTGGCGCAATCGGCAGCCTGCTGCTCGGTGCGGCCATGGCCCATTGGACCGATGCCGCGCAACCGTGGCTCGATGCCGCGCTCACCGGTTTCAGCCTGGTGGCACAACTGTGGATGGCGCAAAAACGCCTGCAATGCTGGGCGCTGTGGTTCGTGCTCGATGTGATCTTTGTCGGCTTGTTCATCTACAAAGGGCTATACCTGACCGCTGCGCTGTACGGTCTGTTTACCCTGCTGGCGATTCAAGGCTTTCGTGAATGGCGCGCCGACCCGGCGTTGCGCACATGAAGGTCGTGGTCCTGACCGGCCCCGAATCCACCGGCAAGAGCTGGCTGGCGGCGGGCCTGCAGCAGCGCTTCGGCGGCTTGCGCGTGGATGAGTACGTGCGCCGCTTCATCGAGCTCAATCCCCGCGATACGTGCCTGGCCGACATCCCTGCAATCGCTCGGGGCCAGTTGCAATGGGAAGATCAAGCGCGGGCGCAACAGCCGTCGTTGCTGATTCTCGACACTCACTTGTTGAGCAATATTCTGTGGAGTCAAACGCTGTTCGGCGACTGCCCGGACTGGCTGGAATCGGAGTTGTTGGGGCGGCATTACGACCTGCATCTTTTACTCTCGCCTGAGCAGGTCGACTGGACCGATGACGGTCAGCGCTGCCAACCGGATCTGCACGAGCGTCTGGCGTTTTATGAGGCTACGCGAAACTGGCTTGAAAACTATCACCAGCATTTTCAGATCATTCAGGGCAATTGGGCCGAACGCCAACTACAGGCCTTTGCCGCCGTCGAGCAACTGCTGGCCGAGTGACCGGTCAACGGGTCAGTTTCCCCAACGATTCCCCCTGTTTTTGGGGCAAAGTGTCCGTTCCTGAAACACTGTGTGAGGTGCAAAGTGCCCGTCTGAGCACTGTTCACCGTTTTGTCATCGCAGTTGTTTCACCGCTGAAACACATCCTCGCAACCCCCCGTTCCAGAGCTTTGTTCAGCCAACAGACAGGTCGGCCCGCCCATGCGTGTATCAGTCCTGAAACAGCGTGTGTATCAGGTGCGCACCTGGTTCTTGCAAGTATCTGAAAGCAAACAACATTCAAAAAGCGGCACAGCTTTCGCTCTCTCCTTCACAACGCTGACTCGGGCCAGCCCACTGAAGAAGGAATTGCAGCCGTGGGGAATATCCAAAAAGGTTTGACCTGCCTTCTGCTGATCGGATCAGCAGCCAGCACATTGCTCAGTTTGAACGTCCACGCAGAAGGTAATGGTGTCATCGTCCTCAACCGCGATGTTCAGCCTATTCCGATCGGTCGCAATGGCGGCAAAGACCCCTACCCGACCACCGTCAACGCCAACCCGTCCGCACGCATCAACTCCACCATGAACAGCACCGAATTGAGCGACGGCGACTTCGCCGGTGTCGCCAGCGGCAGCGCGTTCCGCACCGTCAACAATGTCCAGGCCGGCAGCAATCTGCCAGGCCTCAATACCGTCACCAATCCCAACGGCATGCCCGGCATGAGCGCAGGACACGGCGGCGGTTCCGGCGGTGCGATTTCCGGCACGATCAACCGCGCCATGAGCTCCGGCCTTGCCCCCCTGACCCGCATGGCCGGAGGCCAATGAGATGAATCGTTCACTCCTTCTGCTCGCCCTGCTCGGTTGCACCACAGTCATGGCCGCTGATCCCGTTTCAGTGAACAACGCCAACATTCAGGATTCCGGGGTTCAGTACCGCGGCAATTTCAACGTCAACCAGGCGGCTGGCGATCAAATGCAACAGACCAACGTCAAGGCCGTGGCGATCGGCACCGAATCCCGTGCCACGACCAGCGTCATGCAAAAAATCGATACACCTGCCTCGCGCTCCATGGACGCCAGCGCAACCATCGGCGGCACCTCTTTCAGCAATGGCAACGGGATCCTGGGCGTCAACCAGGGCGCCGGGGCCAACAACCAGATGGCCAACGTCACGCGCGTCAGCATCAGTGCTGCCCCGCAGAGCGTTGACGACAGTGCCCTTTCGCAACAGAACGTGGCGCTTTTACCGAGCTCAGGAGCAACTGGTACCTCATCCGGCAGTCGCCAGGTCACGACAAGTGATCAGGCCTTCACCGGCAGCCGCGGGGTAATTCAGGTGAACCAGAGTGCCGGGGTGGGGAACCGAATGGCTAACACCCTGAGCATCCGGGTCGCTGACTGACCCAAACAACAAAAGCAGTGCAATTAGAAAGTACCAACACTTAACCAACTAATAAGCACGATGGAGAAACACCATGAAACCTACAATGGCTCTCAAACCACTGGTTTTCGCACTTGCAGCAGTAATGGCAATCGCAGCACAGGCAGGCGGTCGTGATGACGATCATGGTAATGGCCACGGCAACGGGCACGGTAACGGCCATGGTAATAACCAGCCTAAAGGCCCAACCCTGGAACAACTGCTGCAAATCACCGCAGGCGCCGGTGCCGCTGTGCTTGACGTACAAGAAAGCGACGGCAACGTGGTGAAAAACCAGGGCACTCTGAACAACGCTAATGCCAGTGATTCGCTCAACGGTTCCAACGGCAACATGGGCGCCAACGTTGCAGCCGGCGACGGCAACCAGCAGGACAACGCTGCTGCGCTGGCCACAGCTGACGAAAGCTTCATCTTCGGTAACGCTGTTGCTGCCTCGAGTGCAACTCAAGTCAACAACAACAACTATGTGAAAAACTCGTCCACCTTCAACAACGCTACGCTCAACAACGCAGGCAACAATGGTTCCGGCAACATCGGCATCAACGTCACTGCCGGCAACTTCAACCAGCAGAAAAACAACCTGGCGATCGCCGTATCCGGTGGCCGCGTAGCTCAGGCTGCTGCTTCTGCCAACCAGTCCTCCACTGGCCTGGTTGTAGAAAACAAAGGCGTGCAGGCCTACAAAACCGATACCCTCACCGGTACTTATGCAGCTGCTGGCACGTTCAAAGCCAAAGGCACTGCGACCATCGAAGACGACAACCATGGCGGTTGGGGTAACCGTGGCGGCGGCCACGGCGGCAACGATGACCAGAAAGCCAAGTTCGAAGCCGTGGGTACCTTTGGCCTCGCTGGCGTTACCACTCAGCAAGTGCTGACCAAAGATGGCTGGAAAGCTCCTGTGGTCAACAATGCCAACATGACCAACTCGATGAACAACTTCTCCGGCAACGGCGGAGCCAACGTCTCGTCTGGTGTGGGCAACCAACAAAGCAACTCGCTGTCCATCGCTGCTGGCTGCAGAGCCTGCCTGTAATCGCGATCGAAACGAAAGCCCCGGAAACGGGGCTTTTCCTCAGTCCGCAAAGGCGTATCGATCATGCGTAAGACTGCCCTCCTCACTCTGCTTTTCGTCTGTGGCCTGACTCAGGCTGGCCAGATGCCCGTGGCTGCCCTGCCGGGTGGCACGCTCGTCTACAAAAACGTGCAGAGCATTCGTGAGCGCAAGTTTGCCGACATCGTCGAACAGAAAACCGACTTCAGCTGCGGCGCTGCTGCACTGGCAACGGTATTACGCCAGGCCTATTGGCTCGACGTCGATGAGGAGCACATCATCAAAGGCATGCTGGTCAACGCTGACCAGGACCTTGTTCGTACGCAAGGGTTTTCCATGCTCGACATGAAGCGCTACATAGAAAGCATCGGTATGCGCGCCAGGGGTTACAAGATCCCACCGGAGAAGCTCGAAGCGGTAACCATTCCGGTGGTGGTGCTGATGGAAATTCGCGGCTACAAGCATTTCGTCGTGTTGCAGCGTTCGGACAAGGATTGGGTGTACATCGGAGACCCGGTTCTCGGCCATAAACGCTACAAACATGATGACTTTGTCAAAGGTTGGAACGGCATAGTCTTCGCCATCGTCGGTCCTGGATATGACAAGGCCAACGCCTTGCGCAGCCCTCCGGTGCCCTTGACGGCCAAGAACAAGCTCGACGGTTTCAACCCGGTCAAAGATGCTGAATTGATGGATTTCGGGTTCATTCAGAGCGACTTCTTTTAATCGCCGATTATAGAAAATGGGACTGGATGTCCCGGGAGCAGCAGATGAAAACCTCATACTGGCTGGCCGCCGCCTGCCTGGCAGCGAGTGCGTCAGGCTATGCCAATGCAGGATTCAAACCCATAGAAATCAAGGACCAGGAGCTCGCCGAGCTGCGCGGTCGTTATGTGATGCCGGGGCGGATCATCAGCTTCGGCATTGTCATGAGCAGTACCTGGCGCAATGCCAGCGGAGATTTGATCGGGGCAGCCACCTCGATGCAACTTCAGGCAGCAACGGTTAGACCCGAATTTTATGTGCAAACGATCAAGGAGCACGGCAACGGCAGCGCCCTTCCTGCGGGTACCGGCACGATCACCGGTGGCGCCGGCCTCAACAGCAGCCAGGGCGTGACGCAGAGCGTGCGTGCCGCTGGTGACAGCAATACCGCCTACAACAATGTAGCCATCAACGTTTCGGAAGCCAATCAGGCACCCGCGCTGGTACCCACTCAAGGGCAGGCGCTGATGGCCGGACAGACCATCGGCGGCAGCAATGCCGCTGGCAGTGTGGCCGTTTCGGCTACCGGTGGCGGTGTACAAATGGCCATTCAGGCCGCCGGCAATCAGGGCACCGCCCTGCAACAGGTAGCCCAAGGTGGCTTGCTGCAGAACACCCGTCTGCTGGGCAGTGCCAACGTGGTCAATAACATGACTCAACTCAACGTCGTTTTGAACAATAACGGCATGAGCGCCGGCGCACTGGATTGCAACCTGAGTCAACTCAGAGCACTACGCACTATTGGATATTGAACTACGCTGAGTCTCGATCATTGGGCTTAAAGGGACGGCTTATTCATGTATCGATCAGTATCACTGCGTGTCGCAGTGTGTTTGAGCACTCTTCTCCCTGCGGCGATGCTGCAAGCAGCACCGGACGCAGATGTAGAGGCCCTAAAACAGGAACTTCTGGAGCTGAAGCAACGATACGAAGTACAACAAAAGGCCCTTGCGGTTCTTGAACAACGAGTCCGCCAGGTTGAAGAACAACCCGCCGCCCCACCACCAAAACGTCTGGCCAAATCGCCATCGGACATGAAAGGCAATCGCGTCGCCACCGGCACCGGTGCGGCAGCAGCATCAGGAGGCGCCGCCGGGGGCAGTGGCGCTTCTTACGGGCAATCGCTGGCGGACGATTCGCAACCGGCGCAGAGCGTTTCCAACCTGTACGACGAGGCCAGTGGCTTCTTCGGCGGCGGCAAGTTCAGCGTCGAAACCGGCATCACCTACTCGCGCTATGACACCCGTCAGCTGATTCTCAATGGATTCCTGGCGCTCGACTCGATCTTCCTCGGCAACATCAACCTCGACCGGATCAAGGCCGACACCTGGACACTCGACCTGACGGGCCGCTACAACTTCGATAATCGCTGGCAGTTCGACCTGAACGTGCCCGTGGTGTATCGCGAGTCGACTTATCAGTCGGGCGGCGGCAATGAGGGCGCGGCGGGAGTCACCACAGAAGAAACCGTCACCAAGGATCCAACCATTGGCGACGTCAACTTCGGTATCGCTTACAAGTTCCTCGACGAGTCGGTCAATACGCCGGACGCGGTGGTCACACTGCGGGTCAAGGCGCCAACCGGCAAGGATCCGTTCGGGATCAAACTGCGTCAGACCGATGCCAACTCCAATCTGTTTGTACCTGACACCCTGCCCACCGGCAACGGCGTCTGGTCGATCACGCCGGGCATCTCGCTGGTCAAGACTTTCGACCCGGCGGTGCTGTTCGGCAGCCTGTCCTACACCCACAACCTGGAGGAGTCGTTTGACGACATCAGCTCGACGGTCAATCAGAAAAACCCGGGCAAGGTACGCATTGGCGACAGCTTCCAGATTGGCGCCGGTATCGCCTTCGCGCTGAACGAGAAGATGAGTATGTCGTTCTCGGTGTCTGATCTGGTGCAACGCAAGAGCAAGCTGAAACAGGATGGCGGGGATTGGGAATCGGTGGTGTCCAGCGACGCCAACGCCGGTTACTTCAACGTCGGCATGACCATTGCGGCCACCGACAACCTGACCATCGTGCCCAACCTGTCCATCGGCATGACGGATGATGCCCCGGACTTTTCCTTCAGCCTGAAATTCCCGTACTACTTCTAACCGTTCGGAAAACGGCAAAGGCCCGTTGCGATCGTCTCGCAACGGGCCTTTGCCGTTTTCCGCCCTAGCGGATCTGGTGCTTGTGCAGCAAACGGTAAAACGTCGGCCGGGACACGCCAAGGACTTTGGCCGCAACACTGAGATTATCGCTGTGCCGGTTCAACACATCGCACAGCGCCTGGCGTTCGGCGCGGGTCTTGTAGTCTTCCAGTGTGCCCATGGGCGTGGCGATCGAGTGCTGGCTGATCAGCCCGAGATCACGGGCCTCGATCTGCCGGCCCTCGGCCAGCACCAGCCCGCGCCGTACACGGTTGGCCAGTTCCCGGACATTGCCCGGCCAGTCATGCTTGCCCATGGCAATCAGCGCGTCTTCGCTGAAGCTGCGTGGGCGGCGGCCGGTTTCATGGCTGTAGAAGTGGGAAAAGTGGTTGGCCAGCATTGACAGGTCGCCATGACGTTCACGCAAAGGTGCAGTGACCACTTGCAGCACGTTGAGCCGGTAATACAGATCTTCGCGAAAACGCTTCTTCTCGATGGCAGCCTCAAGGTCGACGTGGGTCGCCGCCAGCACACGCACATCCACCGGGATCGGTTGACTGCCGCCGACGCGCTCAATGTGTTTTTCCTGCAGGAAGCGCAACAGATTGGCTTGCAGCTCCAGCGGCAGATCCCCGATCTCATCGAGAAACAGCGTGCCGCCATTGGCCGCTTCAATGCGCCCGACCTTGCGCTGATGCGCACCGGTGAATGCACCCTTTTCGTGGCCAAACAACTCGGATTGAATCAAATGTTCGGGGATCGCCCCACAATTGATCGCCACAAACGGTTTGCTGTGACGCTGGGATTGCCGATGCAGCGTGCGCGCAACCAGTTCTTTGCCGGTACCACTTTCGCCGCGGATTAACACCGGCGATTCGGTGGGTGCCAGTTTACTGAGTAACTTGCGCAGTTCACGGATCGGTTTGCTGTCGCCGAGCAGTTCATGTTCCGGCTGATCGACGTGTATCGTGCCCTGCCCGCGCAAACGCGCCATGCCGAATGCCCGGCCGAGGGTGACCTGCACCCGCGACACGTCGAACGGTAGAGTGTGGAAATCGAAAAACCATTCACAGACGAAGTCACCAACGTTCTGCAGACGCAGGACTTCCTGGTTGAGTACGGCGATCCATTCAGTGCCGCTGCGGCTGATCAGTTCCTTGACGGCTTCGGGGCGTTCGAGGTGAAACGGTTGTAATCGCAGCAAGCCGACGTCACAACTTCGATCGGCGGCATTTTCCAGGGTACAGCTATCAACATCCCAACCTACGGCGCGTAATCCGGGCAATAAGCGGTGGCAGTCGTCGCAGGGATCGACCACCAATAAACGTCGTAACGCAGGCGCTTCGCTCATGACTGTTCCTTGGCGCCAAATTATTAGAAATGATTGTAAAAACAGTCATTTGGCAGACCCGACTGTAACATTAGCAAGATTTTGACAGGGCCTTGTATCGATTGCTTATAGGCGTACAAGCAAACTCGTTATAAGAACAGAAGTTGTTAGTAAGCTATCGACTAATTCCGGCCCCTAACCTTTCAAGGAGCTTTCAAAAAGCTGTCTGTAAAGCAACGCCATGAAAGAAAGTTGAAATTTCTTTGTTTCCTGTGTGACCTGCCTGCGGGTTCGGTGCATCAGTACAAGTACCAGCCGAACGGTAAGCCCAACCGACGGCACATCACTTGATTGGGCACGACAGAGAGAAAAACCCATGACCGCCCCGCTCCGTATCAACGAAGCTCTTTTGATTGCCAACCACGCGTTCAAACCTTTCCAGTGCGTGGCCTGGGCACCACAAGACGGCAATGGCGAACTGAGCCTGACCGTGATCGATCGGACCAATTCGCACATTGGTCGCCAAAAGATTCCAAGCAGCGCCTACTCCGATCCGGCGCAACTCGAGCAATTGCTGCAGCAGGCTCGCGCAGAACTCAGTGAAGAAGGTTACATCCTGCAATCCTGGTCGATGCCGCACTAACAGCCGGACGATGCGGATGACGCTCAGGTCATCCGCCCTCCTCTGTTAGTTGTTATCTTTTTAACACTCCGTACTTTTGTACAACTATTTGCAACTTAGTCGTGCGTAACTGCTTGGCCGGCTTGCTATTGGTTCAAAAAGACACTGTTCTGGCACAGTGCGACCCTCCATCTGTTAGTTCTTCCAGTTGTACTTCTCCCGGTTCAGGGATTGAATGTTTCGCTCATGCAGTTACCCCTCCGGTTTCCGGTAAAGGTCAACTCGCAAGGAGACGCGTGCATGTCCACCCTGAACACTTTTGCGCTGCCGGCATTACCGACGACGTTGTCGAATCGGGCCGGTCAACTCGACAGAACGTTTGCCGCCACCGGCGTCGCCCAAGTGTATTTCGCTGGCAGCGTGTCCAGCCTGACGGAAGATATCGCGCTTGATGCGCAGGGGCGGATTCTCGTTGCAGCAAAAGTCGGCATCAGCGCCGGCAGCCGTTTCGGACTGGCGCGGATGCTCGGCGATGGCTCGGCCGATCTGACTTTCGGTGATCAGGGCAGCGTGATCGATACCTTTGCTCCAGGCTTCGAAGCCACCGCCGGCAAAGTTCAGGTGCTACCCGATGGGCGCATCCTGCTCGCCGGTCTGCATTATGAAAACGCTCATCGCACCCTGCCGGCGCTGGCCTTGTACGATGCACAGGGCAAGCCGGATCCGAGCTTCGGTGACGATGGACGTCAGGTGGTGCGCCTGCCCGGTGATCTGTCCATGGGCAGCCGTGACTCATGGCTGCCACCGGGCGTACCCGGTGCCGAAGCCTGCGACTTTGTCGTGCAGGACGACGGCCATATTCTGCTGATCGCCAACCACCACTTCGAACTCGCCGACCATGCCGGCATGCTGATTCGCCTCAAGCCCGATGGCAGTCTGGACGAAACCTTCAACGGCCGCGGCTTTGTGATGATCCGCCACTTGTTGCTCAACACCTGGCTCAGCAGTGTGCTGGTGCAGAAAGATGGGCGGATTGTGGTGGCAGGTTCAATCGACTTTCCGCAGGAGGGGTTGCTCGCGCGCTACCTGCCCAACGGCCGCCTCGATGAGCGTTTTGCCGTGGATGGCTTCATGGCGTTCAAGGCACACGGCCAAAGCGCCCAAGTCAGTCGGGTTATAGAATCTTCAGATGCGCTGCACTGTTTCGGCAGCAGTCGCGACCCGATCCGTTGCATGGTCTACAGCGTGCACACCAACGGTCGCCCGGATCTGCACAACCATGGCGGGCAGCCCCAACTGCTGGAAATCGGCCCCAGCGGCTGCCAATGGAGCGCCGCGCAACGTATGGCGGACGGCCGCATCATCGCGGTCGGCGCAACCATTGGCGGAATCGAGGCGGATTTTATCGTCGCCCGTTACCTAAGTGAGGGCGGTCTGGACCACAGTTTTGGCGATGGCAAAGGCTGGTTGCGCACACGTCTGGGGCGCAGCCTTGACACGGCCAATTCGCTGGCTGTGCAAGCAGATGACGCCATTCTCGTTGGCGGTTATTCATTGGATGGCAACTATCGTGCAATGGTGGCGCGTTACCTGAACCATTGAAAAACACGGACCGTACTTGATCTTCCGCAACGCATCCGGCAACTTGCGCGCTTCAATAAAACAAGGAGCAACCGATGTCCGGTTCAATGGCCCAGGCGTTCGCGCACAATTTTCTTGGGCAATCGCCACGCTGGTACAAGGCGACCATCGTCGGTTTTCTGATCCTCAATGCGCTGGTGCTGTTCACGGTTGGCCCGGTCGCGGCGGGCTGGTTACTGGTGATCGAATTCATCTTCACCCTGGCGATGGCGCTCAAGTGCTATCCGTTGATGCCCGGCGGTTTGTTGTTGATCGAAGCGCTGCTATTGAAGATGACCACACCGCAGGCACTTTACGATGAGTTGGTGCACAACTTCCCGGTGATCCTGCTGCTGATGTTCATGGTGGCCGGCATCTACTTCATGAAAGACCTGCTGCTGTTTCTGTTCTCGCGCCTGCTATTGGGCGTGCGTTCAAAAGCGGCGCTGGCGTTGATGTTCTGTTTTCTCTCGGCATTTCTCTCGGCGTTTCTTGATGCCCTGACGGTGACGGCGGTAATCATCAGCGCGGCGGTCGGCTTTTATTCTGTCTATCACCGTGTCGCGTCCGGCAACGATCCGCGTCAGGACAGTGAGTTCGCTGACGACCAGAACCTGCCAAAACTGCATCACGAAGACTTGGAACAATTTCGCGCCTTCCTGCGCAGCCTGTTGATGCACGGCGCCGTCGGCACGGCATTGGGCGGTGTCTGCACATTGGTCGGTGAGCCGCAGAACCTGTTGATCGGCCACGAAATGGGCTGGCACTTCGGCGAGTTCTTCCAGAAAGTCGCGCCGGTTTCCCTGCCGGTGCTGGCGGCCGGTCTTGTGACCTGCATGCTGCTGGAGAAACTGCGCTGGTTCGGCTATGGCACGCTGCTGCCGGACAATGTTCGCGCCGTGCTGGCCAACTACGCCGCCGAAGACAACGCCGAACGTACTGCTCGCCAACGCGCTGCGCTGCTGGTGCAAGGCGCGGCGGCATTGATTCTGATCGGTTGCCTGGCCTTTCACATCGCTGAAGTCGGCCTGATCGGCTTGATGGTGATTGTGTTGATCACCGCGTTTACCGGGATCACCGACGAGCATCGTTTGGGCAGTGCGTTCAAGGACGCCATGCCATTCACGGCGTTGCTGGTGGTGTTTTTTGCCGTGGTTGCGGTGATTCACGATCAACAGCTGTTCGCGCCGTTGATCCAGTGGGTGCTGGCGCTGCCGGTCGAGCAACAACCGGGCATGCTGTTTATTGCCAACGGCCTATTGTCGGCGATCAGTGACAACGTGTTTGTCGCCACGATCTACATCACCGAAGTGAAACAGGCGTTCCTTGCCGGGCACATGAGCCGCGAGCATTTCGAGACACTGGCGATTGCGATCAACACCGGCACCAACCTGCCAAGTGTAGCGACGCCGAATGGTCAGGCTGCGTTCCTGTTTCTGCTGACCTCGGCGATCGCGCCGCTGGTGCGTTTGTCGTATGGGCGGATGGTGTGGATGGCGTTGCCGTACACCGTCGTGATGGGCCTGTTGGGCTGGTATGCCGTGAGCTACTGGCTCTGACCAACACTGAACAAAACTGTGGGAGCGAGCTTGCTCGCGAAGAGGCAGTGTCAGACAACAGATTCGTTGAATGACACACCGCTTTCGCGAGCAAGCTCGCTCCCACATTTTTTTGCGTTGGTTCAGCGAGGGAGGATGTATTTCTCGATCGCTTGCGCCACGCCATCTTCGGTGTTCGGCGCGGTGACCACGTCAGCCTGACGCTTCACCGCCTCCTCCGCCTGCCCCATGGCAATCGACAGGCCTGCGCAATGGAACATCGCCGGGTCGTTGCCGCCATCGCCAATCGCCGCTGTCTGCTGCAGTGGGATACCGAGATGTTCGGCCAGAGTCGCCAGCGCGGTGCCTTTGTTGGCCTCCAGCGCCGTGACGTCGAGATACACCGGTTGCGAGCGTGACACTTGCGCCATGCCATTGACCTTCGGCAACAGTCGCGCTTCCAGTTCGATCAACAGCTCAGTGTTGTTACTGGTCGCGACGATCTTGTCGATGCGCTCCAGATACGGCTCGAAACTCTCCACCACGACTGGCGGATAACCCAGACCATGCTGCTCGCGCGGCACCATCGGCCCGTGCGGATCCTTGAGCAGCCAGTCGCCGCCGCTGAACACCCAGATTTCCACATCCGGTTGATCGGCGAACGTTGCCAGCGCAATCAGCGCGGTGGTGGCCGGCAGATAATGCGCGACCAACAAACTGCCATCCGGATTGACGATGGTTCCACCGTTAAACGCCGCTGTCGGCAAATCAACGCCCAGGGCTTCAATCTGCTGCAGCATGGCTTTCGGCGGCCGCCCGGTGGCGAGGCTGAACAACACGCCGGCCTCACGCAGCGAACGCACCGCATCAATGGTGCGCTGGCTCAGGGTGTGATCGGGTAGCAGGAGCGTACCATCCATGTCGCTGAGCAGAAAACGGACAGGTTGTTTCGGCAAATCACTCATCCCAGGCCATGCCAGACGCGACCATCGCGAGTGAGCAAATCTTCGGCGGCTTGCGGGCCATCTTCACCGGCAGCATAGGTCTGCACGCTCGCGTCCTGCTGCCAGGCGTCGAGGAACGGTTGCACCGCACGCCAACCGTTCTCGATGTTGTCGGCACGCTGGAACAGCGTCTGATCGCCGGTCAGGCAGTCGTAGATCAGCGTTTCGTACCCGGTCGACGGCTGCATCTCGAAAAAGTCTTTGTAGGCAAAACCCAGTTCGATGTTGGCCATGTTCAGCGCCGGCCCCGGCCGTTTGGCCAGCAGGTCGAACCACATGCCCTCGTTGGGCTGGATCTGGATGCGCAGGTACGTCGGTTGCAACTCATCGACTTCGGTGTCACGGAATTGCGCGTACGGCGCCGGTTTGAAGCAGATCACGATCTCGGTGTCGCGCACGCTCATGCGCTTGCCGGTGCGCAGGTAGAACGGCACGCCGACCCAACGCCAGTTGTCGATCATCACTTTCAGCGCGACGTAGGTTTCGGTGCTGCTGTCAGGCGAAACGTTAGGCTCTTGACGATAACCGTTCAGCGACTTGCCATCGACTTCGCCGGCGCTGTACTGGCCGCGAACCGAGTTGGCCCGCGCCTCTTCAGTCGTCCACGGACGAATCGCGCCAACAACCTTGGCCTTCTCGCCACGAACCGCGTCGGCACCGAACGCCGCCGGCGGCTCCATGGCAACCATGGCGAGCAACTGGAACAGGTGATTGGGCACCATATCGCGCAATGCGCCGGTGTGTTCGTAAAAACTGCCACGGGTTTCGACGCCGACGGTTTCGGCGGCGGTAATCTGCACGTGGTCGATGTAGTGATTGTTCCAGAACGCTTCGAAGAGGCTGTTGGAGAAACGGCTGACCAGAATGTTCTGCACGGTTTCCTTGCCCAGGTAATGGTCGATCCGATAGATCTGCTTCTCGGACATCACCTTGAGCAGACAAGCGTTCAACGCTTCGGCGGTTTGCAGATCGGAGCCGAACGGCTTTTCGATCACCACCCTTCTGAAGGCTTCGGGGGTTTCTTCAAGCAAACCGGCGCTGCCCAGTCGGCGCACCACTTCACTGAAGAAACGCGGCGCGGTGGCCAGGTAGAACACCGCATTGCCGGTGCCACTGTCGGCTATTTTCGCCGCCAGGGCTGAATAGGTGCTGTCGTCCAGAAAGTCGCCCTGGACGTAGCTGATACCTTTGGCGAGCTTGGCCCACAAGGCCGGATCCAGCATCTGATCGCCCTTGCCGACTTTCGCCGCCACTTCGGTACGGATGAAGTCTTCGAGCTTCTGCGCGAAGGCTTCATCGGTAATGGCGTTGTGGTCAACGCCAACGATCCGCAGATTTTCGTCAAGCAAGCCGTCGCGACTGAGGTTGTACAGCGCCGGCATCAGCAAGCGCTTGACCAGGTCGCCGTGGGCACCGAACAGAAACAGCGTGGTCGGTGGAGCGGGTTCTGCCTTGAATTTCCTGCGGATCGTATGGGTCATTTCTTCGGTGTCTCCACGTGGCCGCCGAAGCCGAAGCGCTGGGCCGAAAGAATCTTGTCGCCAAAGGTGCCCTGGCCGCGCGAGCGGTAGCGCGAGAACAGCGAGTTCGACAGCACCGGTACCGGCACCGCTTGTTCCATGGCCGCCTCGATGGTCCATTGACCTTCGCCGCTGTCGGCAACCGAGCCGGAGAAGCCATCGAGTTTCGGATCGCTGGCCAACGCGTCAGCGGTCAGGTCGAGCAACCACGACGACACTACGCTGCCACGGCGCCACACTTCGGCGATGTCGGCGACGTTCAGATCAAAACGCTGATCTTCCGGCAGGCGCTCGCTGGACTTGGTCTTGAGGATGTCGAAACCCTCGGCGAACGCGGCCATCATGCCGTACTCGATGCCGTTGTGAATCATCTTCACGAAGTGCCCGGCACCGGCGGGACCGGCGTGAATGTAGCCGTGTTCGGCGCGGTGGTCATCGGACTTGCGATCCTTGGTGCGCGGAATGTCACCCATGCCCGGCGCCAGTGCGGCGAACAGCGGGTCGAGGCGCTGCACGGTTTCGGCATCACCGCCGATCATCATGCAATAGCCGCGCTCCAGGCCCCAGACGCCGCCGGAAGTACCGACGTCGATGTAGTGCAGGCCTTTTTCGGCCAGAGTCTTGGCCCGGCGAATGTCATCCTTATAGTTGGTGTTGCCGCCGTCGATGATGGTATCGCCGGCTTCGAGCAGGGTGCTCAGGGTATTGATTGTGTCTTCGGTGGGTGCGCCGGCCGGCAGCATGACCCAGACCGCGCGCGGTTTGGCCAGGCCGGCAACCAGTGCCGGCAAGTCGGCGACGCCGGTGGAGCCCTCGGCGACCAGGTTATCGATGAAAGCGGTATTGCGGTCGTAAACAACGGTGGTGTGACCGTTGAGCATCAGACGTCGCGCAATATTGCCGCCCATGCGGCCCAGTCCAATAATCCCGAGTTGCATGTGCTGATGCTCCTTACTACAAATAAATGTGTGTCATGGGTTATAGCCCAACGCGACTGATGGAGGTTAGTCCAGAGCGTTGCGATGAAGTTTCCGGGCATTGTGCCCGATCCAGACTGATAACGCCCCGAATCATGCAGAAGACACACCGACCATGAAAAATAAAAAAGTTCCATTCACAGGCAAAAGAAATCAAAATCGGCGCCGATAGTAGATCTGTACCGCAAGACGGGACGACCTACAGTTGATGCACGCCATTTGCGAGGTGAGCAATGGGCACAGTACACACAGCAATGCCGCCACAAACCCTGTACGTGACGATTCGTCGCGATGAATTGCGTCAGTTGAAAGACGAACGCGACCAATTGAAACAGGAACTGGCGCAGCTGCGCCTCTTGACCCAGGGTGCGCAACCGCAACCTTTGCCGGTCGTTCAGCGTCATCCCCACGCCTGATCCCCCGCCTCGCCCGGGAGCGGCACCCGCTGTTCCCGACACGTTTAGCCTTGGCTGCTTTAGCCAACTAACAAACTTTTCACATTCTCTTCGTAATACTCCGCCCCCATTCTGGCCGTGCCTGCGCGTACGGCCTCCGTTCGTCGGTTTCATGGATGTTCCGGCGGTGGTTGTAACGAGTGAGCTGGAGCGCCGAATGGCATTGTTCAAACGCAGCACAACGACTGCGACAGGTTTCGATTGGGCCGGTTTTCTCTGGCTGTTTGTATTCTTCTGGTACTTCTCGGGTATCACCCAACTGCTGATCCAGCTGACCGGCACCTCCGGCTTTACCGGGTTCCGTCAGGCGTTCGTCATGAGCGCGATCTGGCTGGCGCCGATGCTGCTGTTCCCCAAGCGCACCAAACTGCTCGCCGCCATCATCGGCGTGGTGCTGTGGGCCTGCTCGATGGCCAGCCTTGGCTACTTCTTCATCTATGAGCAGGAATTCTCGCAGAGCGTCATCTTCATCATGTTCGAGTCGAACGTGTCCGAAGCCGGCGAGTACATGACCCAGTACTTTGCCTGGTGGATGGTACCGGCGTTCCTTGCTCACACCGCGTTCGCTTACTTCCTGTGGACACGCCTGCGCCCGGTGTACATGCCCCGTGGCCGCGCATTCGTCGCGGCGATGGCAATCCTGATTGCGGTGATCGGTTATCCGCTGGTCAAACAAACGATGCGCATGGGCACCTTCGCCCAAGGCTTCGAGAAATTCGAAACCCGCATCGAGCCAGCGGTGCCATGGCAGATGGTCGTGGCCTATCACCGTTACCAGGAAACCCTCGCCGACATGCAGGGCATGCTGCACAACGTGAGCAAGATCGCGCCGCTGAAAAACCTCAAGGACGCCACGGCTGATCAACCGAAGACCCTGGTGCTGGTGATCGGCGAATCGACCAACCGTCAGCGCATGAGCCTCTACGGCTATCAGCGCAACACCACGCCGGAACTGGACAAGCTCAAGGATCAACTGGCGGTGTTCGACAACGTCGTCACCCCTCGTCCCTACACCATTGAGGCGCTGCAGCAGGTCCTGACCTTTGCCGACGAAGAGCATCCGGATCTGTACCTGTCGACACCGTCACTGGTCAGCGTGATGAAACAGGCTGGCTACAAGACCTTCTGGATCACCAACCAGCAGACCATGACCAAGCGCAACACCATGCTCACCACGTTCTCCGAACAAGCCGACGAGCAGGTGTACCTGAACAACAACCGCAACCAGAACGCCGCGCAATACGACGGTGACGTGATCGAGCCGTTCAACAAGGCTTTGGCTGACGCGGCACCGCGCAAGCTGATCGTTGTGCATTTGCTCGGCACGCACATGAGCTACCAGTACCGCTATCCGCCGACGTTCGACAAGTTTCAGGACCGCAACGGCGTGCCACCCGGCGTGCGTGACGACCAGGTACCGACCTACAACAGCTACGACAACGCCGTGTTGTACAACGACTTCGTGGTGTCGAGCCTGATCAAGGATTACGCCAAATCCGATCCGAACGGCTTCCTGCTGTACCTCTCCGACCACGGTGAAGACGTGTTCGACTCGGTGGGCCACAAGACCCTGGGCCGCAACGAAAACAAACCGACCGCGCCGATGTACACCATCCCGTTCATGGCCTGGGCATCGCCGAAGTGGAAAGCCAACCACGACTGGAACTTCGCCGGCGATCTCGATCGTCCGTACAGCAGCTCGCACTTGATCCACACCTGGGCCGACCTCGCCGGTTTGAGTTTCGATGAACTCGACCGCAGCAAGAGCGTGGTCAGCGACAGCTTCAAGGCGCGGCCACTGCTGATCGGCGACCCGTACCAGACAGAGCAGCGCGCGTTGATCGACTTCAGTTTGATGAAGCCGAAAAAACCCGACGTCGCGCCGGCGGGTGTCGCGCAGCAGTAACACCAGAAGGGGCCGACACCGGCCCCTTTTTCATTCTCGACACATCTTCAAATAACAATATTTCTCGTTTGATACTAAATCCCGGCCCCACCCTTCGTCTTTGAACAAACGGAATTTTTCCCTCGAAGACAAGGAGTCGGCTGCGATGTTCGCGCCCATTACCCGTTCCATGACCCTCACCCTCGGCCTGTGCAGTGCTGCGTTCAGCGCCGATCTGCTGGCTGAAGCCGAAGCCGAAAAGCCGCCGCAGCCCGGCAATCCGGCGCTGGAGCTGGCAGCGACCAATGTCAGCGCGCAAGGCCTGGGCACGACCACCGAAAATACCGAGTCCTACACCACTGGCGCGATGAGCACGGCGACGCGACTGAATCTGTCGATCAAGGAAACCCCGCAATCGGTGTCGGTGATCACGCGGCAGCAGATGGATGATTTCAAACTCGGTACATTGTCCGAGGCCATGCGCCAGACCACCGGTGTGGTGGTGCAGCATCTGGATTCGGATCGGGTCAGTTATTCGTCGCGTGGTTATGCGATCAACAACTTCCAGATTGACGGGATGCTCAACACCTTCGATCGCATGAAGTCCGACTCCGACACGATCATTTACGACCGTATCGAGGTGGTGCGCGGTGCGACCGGGCTGACCACGGGTGCGGGTGATCCGTCGGCGACCATCAACATGGTGCGCAAGCGTCCGACCGCGCAGTGGCAGGCGCTGGCCGGGGTCAGTGGCGGCAGTTACGACAATTACTACAGCTACGTCGATGTCGGCGGGCCGCTGGCGTTCGACGGGCGCTTGCGCGGGCGCACGGTGTTGGCGTATCGCGACAACCAGTCGATCAAAGACAAATACGCGCTGCAACGCGAGGTCGGTTATGGCGTGCTTGAGGCGGATCTGACCGATTCCACCGTGCTGGCGGTCGGTTACGACTATCAGAACAAGCATGTGCAAGGCTCGTCCTGGGGTACCGTGCCCTACTGGAATGCCGATGGCAGCAAGGCCGGCCTCGGGCGCTCGACCAACATGGCGACGTCGTGGAGTTCCTGGCCGCTGCAAGACAAGACCGCGTTTGCCACCCTCGATCAGCAACTGGCCGGCGGCTGGCGCCTGAAAGCGGCGTACACCCACCGCGAGAGCAATACCGACGGCAAGGTCTATTACGGTGGTGCCGGTTTTCCCGCAGCTGACCGCAGCGGCATGATCGCCTACACCTCGCACATGATCGGCACGCAGAAAATGCAGGCGTATGACTTCAATGTCTCCGGCCCCTACTCCCTGCTGGGCCGTGAGCACGAAATGATGTTCGGCTACGGTGAGGCCGTGCGCCGCTCGAATTCACCGTACACCATTGCCGGTGCGCGCCCGAAGAACTACGGGACCATCCGCGACTGGAAATACATGGGCGACATCGCCAAATTCAGCGACACCGTTACTGACCTCACCGGTTCCAAGGACGATACCCGGCAGAAAGCCGGGTACATCGCTACGCGCTTGAGCCTGACCGATGATCTGCACGCCGTGCTCGGCAGCCGATACGGCAGTTGGCAAGCGTCCAGTACCAGCAACAGTTACGACGCCAATCGGCAACTGACCGAGGTCGATTACACCAGCCAGAAACAGAACGACGTCTGGACGCCTTACGCCGGGCTGCTGTACGACCTGACCCCGGAATACACGGCGTACGTGAGTTACACCGACATCTTCAAGCCCCAAGGCAACCGCGACAAGAATCGCAAATACATCGACCCGGTGGTCGGCAAAAACTATGAAGTGGGCATCAAGGGCAGCCTGCTCGAGGAACGCCTGAACCTGTCCACGGCGCTGTTCTGGAGCAAGCAGGATAACGTCGCCGAACTCGATAACTCGGTACCGGCAGACCCTGTCACCCGTGAGCAGTTTTACAAATCCGGCGGAAAGGGCAACAAGGTCAACGGCTTTGAAGCTGAAGTGTCCGGGGAAATCCTTCAGGGCTGGAACATGACCGCCGGTTACACCTACACCCACTCGGTCAACGGCGAAAGCGAGCGCACCAACACCAATCAGCCGATGAACCTGTTGCGTGTCTCCACGGCTTACCGTCTGCCGGGTGAATGGCAGGCGCTGACCGTGGGTGGCGCGGTGAACTGGCAAAGCGATGTGTATGGCACCTCGAGCCGGCCGGTTGGCGGCGACACCGAAGAAGCGCGAATTGCCCAGAGCGCCTATACCGTGGTCAATCTGATGTCGCGCTACGAGTTCGACCGGCATCTGTCGGCGTCACTGAACGTCAACAACCTGTTCGACAAGAAGTATTACGACAACGTCGGCTTCTATAACGGCGTGTACTGGGGTGACCCGCGCAGCGTCACTGTCAGTCTCGACTGGAAGCTCTGACCCCGCCCCTCGGGCGCGGCGCAACTGTGCTTGATGTGCGCCGCGTCTGTCTGATATCGCCCCGCAACACCTTGCAAAACCTACACTGAACGGGCGTTAACTCCGTGTTAATTCATGCCACCCAGACTCTCTTCCGAGATCTGCTTCATGGACGAACGGCTCCCACTTGTTCAGTAGGAGGCACCATGAAAATCACTACCGCAATCCTTGCCGGGCTGTTTGCCCTGGGTTCTGCCAGCGTCTTCGCCGAAGGCGGCGCTGAGCGCATGCGTTATTACTACGACAACTTCCCGGTTCAGCACGCCCAGAGCGAGCAGAAGAGCGACGCCAACGCGAAAGAAATTCGCGTTCCCGCCGACCAGACCGCGCAAGTGACCGAGTCCTATCGCGACTGAGAATGACCGAGCAACCGATGGATCTCCCGTGGCTCCGCTCTGGCCTGGGAGAAGACAGTTTGGCGCCCTGATTGGGGCGCCTTTTTTATGGGCATTGAGCGGGGTGTTCGACCTTATGCTGTCGCGAGTTCGCAGATTGGATTGGGTCAGCAAGATCCAACCCCTCACCCCAGCCCTCTCCCCAAAGGGGCGAGGGGGAAAGGGAGCCGATTTTCATGCTTTTCAAAACCTGAGTTCGGCTTGATGTTTCAGGTCGGCGTATCTCGCCCAAACACCTCGGTCAGTCCCCTCTCCCTATGGGCGGTCCGACGTTTCGGGAGGGTTAGGGTGAGGGGCTTCTAGGCCTGCAAACTCTTGATCCAGAACTGCATGCGCCCGTGATCCGGGTCAAACATGCCCGGCGCGAAGCCGAACTTGCGGTAAGAACCCTGCGCCACAGCGTTGCCTTCCAGCACTTCGAGGGTGATCTTGCAGCAACCGCGCTGGCGAGAGATTTCCTCGACTTTCTGCAGCATCTTCTGGCTCAGCCCGAGGCCGCGAAATTTGCCCACCACCGCCACGTCGTGAACATTGACCAACGGTTTGCAGGCGAACGTGGAAAACCCTTCAAAGCAATTCACCAGCCCTGCCGGCTCGCCCCCGACAAAGGCCAGCACGCTGAACGCATGCGAGCGCCGGGCCAGTTCTTCGGGCAGTCGACGCAACAGGTCTGGGTCAAGCGAATGACCGCCACCCATAGGGTCTTCGGCGTAATGATTGAGCACGATACCGATGGCCTCGGCGTGCGTTGGATTGCTGTAGCTGGCCTGAAGTACAAGAATCTCTGCGGAATCCATTTCCATCCCCGAACGCACAAAAGCCCCGGCGCGCAAAGTGCGCACTGAAAGGCTGCCTGACCTTAGCGCGGGGGTGATCGAGCGGGCAACCCGCAAATGCAAAAGATCGTCCGATCGCGGCCCGAGCCTTCGGCAGCTCAGGTAATCGGGTGTAGGAGCTGCCGAAGGCTGCGATCTTTTGATGTGCTTCGTCAGTGCCCCCAGATCAACTCTTCAGTCCAGCCCAGTTCGGCAAAATCCTCGGCGCGCAGCTCACTTTCGCCAACACAAAAGAATTCATCCAGTTGCGGCGGCTTCACAGCAGTATCGCTGAGCATCGCGTGCACCTGGCCCCGGTGATGGATCTGGTGTTCAAACAGGTGCGAAAGCATGCGCAAACGACTGTCGTGCTGCGGCGTATCACGGGCGATAGTGACGATCCGGGGCAGATCGGCATCGCGCAGTTGCTCGCAATAGGCAATCAGCCGCCGGTCAACGTGAGCCTGCTCTTCACGCAACTGCGCGCCCTCGGTAAACGGCTCATCCGCATTGAAAAACACATAGCAGTCCGGATGCGGCTCGGCCCCGCGCAGCTCGCGTTCCAGTGCATCGACGTAGAACCAGTCGCAGGTGAGGATGTGATTGAGGGTCAGACGAATGCTCGGAAAGAAACTCACCCGAGGCGCCGCCAGATCCGCCGCTCCCAACTGCGTCCAGGCCTTGGCCAGCCGATGGTTGGCCCAGGCATTCTGATAAGCCATGGTCAGCAAATGATGAGATAACGTTTGGCTCATATCGGCGCCCTCTTCATTCAAGCTTCGGCAAAGCGCTGCAGCTGCATCTCCTGCAAGCGACTGAGGGTGCGGCGGAACGGGAATTCCAGATAACCCTCGGTGTACAGCGCGTCCATCGGCACCCGGGCCTCGATGTACAGCGGTACCTTGCGGTCGTAACACTCGTCGACCAGCGCGATGAAACGCCGCACGCCATCGTCGTGAACCGACAATTGCGGCAGCTCGCGGTCACCGGCCACCACACGTTGTGCGCCATCTTCAGTGCCGCGCGCGATGCGCCCTTCACGTTTCTCTGCGCTCAGATTCGGCACCTCGCTCAACAGAATAGCTGTGTAGCGGTCGCACAGCGCGATGAAATCCATGGCGGCGAACGGTTGCTCGCAGAGATCGGCGTAACGGCACCACACCACCGTTTCACTGGCCTGCACCACGTTCAACTGGCGGTGCCCGACCGTCACCGGTTCGCTGCTGGCCGATTGCCCGGCGGTCAGTGCCTGAAACACTTCATCCAGCGCACTGACCGCAGAAGTGGCCACAAAGTAGCGTTGCAGGCCCGCCCCCGGATGCAGTCGATGATCCTCGGCGCCGTTCACCGCCACCACCTGCATATGCGCTTTGATCGCGGCAATGGCCGGCACAAACCGGTCGCGGTTGAAGCCATCGGCGTACAGCTCATCCGGCGGCAGATTGGACGTGCACACGATCACCACGCCTTCGTCGAACATCACCTGAAACAACCGCCCGAGAATGATCGCGTCACCGATGTCGTTGACGAACAGTTCATCGAAGCACAGCACCCGTACCTCGGCCGCCAGCTCTTTGGCCAGTGCGCGCAACGGATCGGCAATCCCGGTCAACTGGAACGAGCGCTGATGCACCCAGCCCATGAAGTGATGAAAGTGTTGGCGTCGCGCCGTCACCCCCAGGCTCTGATAGAACTGATCCATCAGCCAGGTCTTGCCGCGCCCGACCGGCCCCCACAGATAAACGCTGGTGACCGAACGGGCCCCGGCGTGCAGCGCTTCATGGCATTTTTGCAGCGCCCAGACCGCGTGTTCCTGGGCTTCATCCTGGATGAAACCCTTGTGTTGCACGGCGTGTTGCCAGGCGCTGAGAGGAGAGTCGAAATTCATGCGCGGCAGTATGCCACGACTGCCACTACGACAAAGATCAGCATCGGCAACCACCTGTTCAACGTCACGCCGCGCAGATCGAATGACCGTTGAGCAACAAGGCACTTGACGCTGAATATTACCAACATCATATTGAGCGAAATATGTTGCTCGTAATTTTTTACCTGCCACTTTTCTATCTGGAGCGTCGCCATGCATTACAAGGTTTTCGGCCGCAAGACCGGCCTGCGCGTATCGGAACTGGCGTTGGGCGCCGGCAACTTTGGCACCGGGTGGGGTCACGGCGCCGAACGTGATGAAGCCAAACGTATCTTTGATGGGTTTCTCGATGCCGGCGGCAATTTCATTGATACCGCCAATGGCTATCAGGGCGGGCAATCGGAAACGATGCTCAGCGAGTTCATTGCGCCGGAACGTGACCGGCTGGTGATCGCCACCAAATACAGCATGGGCACAACCCCGGCCGACGGCATTTCCCACACGGGCAACAGCCGTAAAAACATGGTTCGCGCGGTTGAGGAAAGCCTCAAGCGTCTGAACACCGATCACATCGATCTGTTCTGGGCCCACGTGACCGATGGCGTGACGCCCATGGAAGAAATCCTGCGCGGTTTCGATGACCTGGTGCGCGCCGGCAAGATTCACTATGCCGGCCTGTCGAACTTCCCGGCATGGCGCATTTCCCGCGCCGACGTACTCGCAGAAGTGCGCGGCTTCGCGCCGATTGCAGCGATTCAGGTCGAGTACAGCCTCGCCGAACGCAGCGCCGAGCGCGAATTGCTGCCGATGGCTGAAGCGCTTGGACTTGCGGCGACGCTGTGGTCGCCACTGGCCGGTGGCTTCCTGACTGGCAAGTATCGCGGTGGCGATGACAACAACCGCGCCAGCAAACTCGGCATGTTGGTGCATGCGGAAAAAAGCGCCCGCGAAACCGCCCTGCTCGATACGTTGCTGGCCGTGGCTGCAGAAATCAACGCCAGCCCAACGCATGTCGCCATCGCTTGGCTTCGCGAGAAGGCCCGGCGCTCGACTACCGCACTGATTCCGATCCTCGGCTCGCGCACCCGCGAACAACTCGACGCCACCCTCGGCGCACTCGACGTGCAACTGAGTGCACACCACATGGCGCGGCTTGAAGACAGCAGCGTCGTGCCGGCCGGCGTGCCGCACGAAACGATTGCCAGTGCCGCGCCGCGCTTTACCGGCCCGCAAACGCTGGACCTGCCAATCATCCCGGTGGCCTGAGCAGGCTGTGAGAGCCTGCTCGCGAAAGCGGCGAGTCAGTCAATAAAGTTGTTGGTTGAGCTGACGCCTTCGCGAGCAAGCTCGCTCCCACAGGAGTGATGCAGGCCAAGGGCTTGCTGCAGCCGGTGCGGGGAGTCGAGTTTTGACGCCGCGTTTTATCTGACCTGGCATCGGGTGCGGGTGCGGGGGAACTGCAGCAATCTCGGGCATTCACCGATATCAACCAATAAATCCTGACCTTTCAGGCAGTTATTGCTCGTTGCCCTCGCCGCCCTCTTCCGGCATCCTGCGCCTCCATTTTCTGACCCGGCCCCGCCTCGCGGCGCGCAAAACAACATGACCGCCTCTGAAAAAGCCCCGCGCAACAACGACCTGATTTACGGCCTGAACGACCGCCCGCACCTGACTGCCACCGTATTTGCCGCGCTGCAACACGTGTTGGCCAGCTTCGTCGGCATCATTACTCCCACCCTGATCATGGGTGGCGCCCTCGGTCTGCAAAGCGAAATCCCCTACCTGATCAGCATGGCCTTGTTCGTGTCCGGGCTCGGCACGTTCGTCCAGGCCAAGCGTTTTGGCCCGGTGGGTTCCGGATTGTTGTGCCTGCAAGGCACCAGTTTTTCCTTTATCAGCGTGATTCTCAGTGCCGGCTTCATGGTCAAGGCGCGCGGTGGCGGCACCGATGAAATCCTCTCGACGATCTTCGGCGTGTGCTTTTTCGCCGCCTTCATCGAAGTGGTGCTGAGCCAGTTCATCGGCAAACTGCGCATGCTGATCACCCCGGTGGTCACTGGTACGATCATCACGCTGATGGGCCTGTCGCTGATCAAAGTGGCGATGACCGACATCGCCGGCGGTTTCGGCGCGCCTGATCTGGGTGCGGCCAGCCACATCTTCCTCGCCGCGTTGGTGATCGGCACCATCGTGGTGCTGAACCGCGTCGACGTGCCGTTTCTGCGCCTGGGCGCGATCGTTATCGGCCTGACTTTGGGCTATGTGGTCGCGTGGCTGATGGGCACCGTGGATTTCGCCTCGATGCCCGAGGTGCCGCTGGTCAGCGTGCCGGTGCCGTTCAAGTACGGTTTCAACTTCGACTGGGTGGCGTTCGTGCCGGTCGCGGTGATTTTCCTTGTCTCGCCACTGGAAGCTGCGGGCGATCTGACCGCCAACTCGATGATTTCCCGGCAGCCGGTCAAAGGCCCGCTGTACATCCGCCGGATCAAATCCGGCCTGCTCGCCGACGGCCTCAATTCGGCCATGGCTGCGGTGTTCAACAGCATGCCGATGGTGACCTTCGCGCAGAACAACGGCGTTATTCAGCTGACTGGCGTGGCCAGCCGTTATGTGGCTTTCTTCATTGCCGGTTTGCTGGTGCTGCTGGGGCTCTTCCCGATGATCGGCGCGGTGCTGCAACTGATGCCGAAACCGGTACTCGGCGGCGCCGAACTGGTGATGTTCGGCACTGTGGCAGTGGCCGGGATCAAGATCCTCGCCGAGGCCGGCCTGCATCGGCGCAACATGCTGATCGTGGCGATTTCGCTGGGCATGGGCCTGGGCATCGCGGCGGTGCCGGAAGTATTGCGCGAGCTGCCGCAAGCGCTGCGTAACATCTTCGAATCGCCGATCACCGTCGGCGCTTTGTGCGCTATCGTGCTGAACATCTTCCTGCCGGAAGAATTCATCGAGCTGGAAGAAGACGATTTCGACCCGGAAGCTTCTATTCTTCAGGTCATGGAAAACCCGGATGTGCCGGCCAAAGGTGAACCCGCTCCAGCGGCGGCTGTCGCACAGTTGAACCGCTAACGTCTGGCCTCAAAAAAAGGGCTGAGCCGATAACGGTTCAGCCCTTTTTTGTTGAGAGACTGTTTATGCGCCGCTTGCACGCCGTCATTCTGTCGTTACTGCTACTGTCCCTCAGCGCCTGCGCGCTGTTCCCCAACCGTGATCCAGTGAACATCAACGTGGTCGGTCTCGAACCATTGCCGAGCCAGGATCTGGAAGTACGTTTCGCCATCAAGTTACGCGTACAGAATTCCAATGAAACAGCCATCGACTACAACGGAATCGCCCTGGATCTGGAGGTCAACGGCCATTCGCTGGCCTCCGGCGTCAGCGATCAGAGTGGCTCGATCCCACGGTTTTCCGAAAGCATCGTCACGGTACCCGTCAGCATCTCGGCTTTCTCGGTACTGCGCCAGACCCTCGGTCTGAGCCAGACGCAAACCCTCGACAACCTGCCTTACGTCCTGCGCGGCAAACTCGCCGGCGGCTTGTTCGGCACCATGCGTTTCGTCGACAGCGGCAAGCTCAGTTTGCCCAAAACCAGTGCCGCGACCTGGTAAAAATGCGTTAGCCTGCTTCGTTCCTTAAAGACATTCATGGAGGCTGCAGGTTTATGGAAGACATACCGACGCTGTACACCGAACGACTGATCCTGCGCCCCTTGCAACTGGCCGATGCCGAAGCCGTGCAACGCGAATTTCCGCATTGGGAGGTGGTGCGTTATCTGAACGCGGCCGTGCCATGGCCGTATCCGGAGGGCGGTGCCCTCGCCTATCTGCGCGACATTGCCTTGCCGGCGGTCGCGGCGGGCAAGGAATGGGCCTGGACGATTCGCCTGAAATCGGCACCGGAGCAATTGATCGGCAAGATCAGCCTGATGGATCAGACGGACAAACACCGCGGCTTCTGGCTGGCGCCGGCGTGGCAAGGTCAGGGGTTGATGACTGAGGCCAGTGCGGTGGTGACCGATTACTGGTTCAACGTTCTTCAGCGCCCAGTGATGCGCGTGCCGAAAGCCGCGCCGAACATCGGCTCGCGCAAGCTTTCGGAGCGCGTGGGGATGCGCTTGATCCGGACCGATGAAGGCGATTTCGTCGGTGGGCGTTTTCCACGGGAGCTCTGGGAAATCACCCGCGAAGAATGGCAGCAACGCCAAAAAAACCTGGCCTTGTGAGCCCCCCTGTGGGAGCGAGCCTGCTCGCGAATGCGTCGTCACACTCAATATTTGCGTTGACTGACACTCCGCTTTCGCGAGCAGGCTCGCTCCCACAAGTTCTCTATCGGACTGGAGTCATGTGTTGAAACGCACACCCGGTTTTGCCCGCTCATCCACACTCAGCTCAAACACATCCGGCCGCGCATAGTGCCCAACCACATCGTAGTCATAGCGCGCCCGCACCAACTCATCGGTGTCAATTTCAGCAGTGAGCAACCCCGCCTCACCGCGCAACGGTCCTGCCAGTACATCCCCCATCGGCCCGACAATCACGCTGCCACCGGCAATCAATGGCCGGTCCGCCGGCCAATTGGCGATTTCTACGCCCAATTCATTCGGCGAAGCCTGCACCTGACACGCACTGACCACAAAGCAGCGGCCTTCATGGGCAATATGACGCATGCTGACTTGCCACATTTCGCGCTCATCGACGGTCGGCGCGCACCAGACTTCAATGCCTTTGGCATACATCGCCGTGCGCAGCAGCGGCATCATGTTTTCCCAGCACACCACCGCGCCGAGCTTGCCGACCTGCGTCTCGAGCACCGGCAAGGTCGAGCCGTCGCCCTTGCCCCAGATCAGCCGTTCGGTGCCGGTCGGCATCAGTTTGCGGTGTTTGGCGATGAGTCCGGCCTGCGGATCGAAATACAGCGCCGTGCAATATAAGGTGCTGCCAGCGCGCTCGATCACGCCGATCACCAGATTGGCCCCGGTGCGCGCCGACAGGCCGGCCAGTGCTTGCGTCTCGACGCCCGGCACATCAATCGCGTTGGCGAAGTAACGGGCGTAGGCCTCGCGCCCTTCGGGCAGGCGGTAGCCCAATTGGGTGCCAAAGCCTTCGCCTTTTGGATAACCGCCCAGCAGCGCTTCCGGCATCACCACCAGCGCCGCTCCGGATTCGATGATTGCGCCCTCCCAGCTGAGAATCTGTTCCAGGGTGGCGTCTTTGCCTTCGGGCAAGGCGCCGATTTGCAGCGCAGCAACAATTGACTTGGGCATCGAGGTGACTCCATCAGGTTCGGATGTTGCTGATTCTGCGGTGCCGAGCGATCATGAATAAAGCCCTGAACACTGCTGAATGATATGAGCCAAATGAATATCGCCACCGTCGACCTCAACCTGTTGAAAGTCTTTGAAGCCCTGCACGAAGAATCCAGCGCCAGCCGCGCGGCGTTGCGTCTGGGCGTGACGCAATCGGCCGTCAGTGCGGCGCTGCGCCGGTTACGCGAGGTTTACGGCGATCAATTGTTCGTGCGCACGGGGCGCGGACTGGCGCCGACACTCAAAGCCAATCAATTGAAACCGGTGGTCAGCGAGGCACTGAACAAATGTCGGCAAAGTCTGGCAATGGTCGACCCCGCCGCCAATCAATACGACGGCCGCTCAGTGATTGTGGGGCTGTCGGATGACTTCGAGATTGCCTACGGTCGCCGCCTGATCGAGGAAATTGCCCACAGTGCGCCGAAGCTGCGCTTGATTTTCCGTCAGACCCACAGCCAGATCGTCGCCCGCGCCCTGATGGAGCGCAGCATCGACCTGGCAATCACGGCAGGTGGCTTTGCCGAGCGCCTGCTCAGTCGGCAGGTGCTGGGCGAAGGTGGTTATGCCTGTCTGCTCGACCCGGCGAGTCTTGCACCCGGACAGCGGCAGATCGACCTCGACGAGTTCGTCGCCCGCGAGCACATTCTGGTGTCGTCGGGCGGTTTTATCGGAATTACCGATGAGGGTTTGGCGGCGCTGGGCCTGAATCGACGAGTGTGCGCCTCGACCACGCATTTCGCCGCATTGCCCTGGCTGCTCAAGGGCAGTCGGGCAGTGGCGACGATTCCGGCGCATGCCGCCGAGAGTATCGCGGCACTCAGCGGTCTGGCGCTGCTGCCCTGCCCGCTGAAATTGCCGCGTTATCCGATCGAACTGGGCTGGCGCACCAGCACGCAGATCGATCCGGTGGTGGTCAAAGTGCGCGAGGCGATTGCCGCGACGTTTACCTGAGACTTTACTTGTTGGCGGCCATCAGGCGATTGACTTCACTGCGCACCATGTTGGCGAACTCCGGCGGCGACATGCCGTCCAGTTCGGCGCGGACCCATTCGGCCCATTTGCCTTTGCGCTTGCCACGCTCGCCGAACAAACGCGCGGCTTCGCCTTTGGCCTTGCCCAGATTGTTCTGCCAGAGTTCGAACAGACGGGATTTCTCGTCTTCCAGCGCAGCGCGCTCTGCGAGTGATTTGTCGGCCAGATTGAAACTCATGGGGAATTATCCTGCTGCGTAAAATGGCGACATCTTACACGCTCGACGGAAATCTCCCGCGCAGGTTTTTCTTTCTGACCTAAATTCAGTGCAACTTTTCAGCAAGCGCCACACTCCATTGATCACTGTCCATTCAACTGCAAGGAGTCACTCAATGGCCCGCAAATCCGCCGTGCAAGCCGCCGAAGACCAAATCAAGGATCAGGCCTTCAGCGAACTTCAGGCTCTGATCGAAGAGTCCGACAAACTGCTCAAAAGCAGCGCCTCACTGGTCGGCGAAGAAGCGGAAACGCTGCGCGGACAAATCGCCCTGAAACTGCAACAGGCACTGGATTCGGTGTCGAGCGTGCGTGATCGCACCCAACCGGCAGTCGAAGCCACCGAAAGCTACATCGGCGGTCATCCGTGGCAGACCGTGGCGATCTCCGCCGGTTTCGGTCTGGTGGTTGGTTTGCTGCTCGGCCGTCGCTGAGTCAAACGCCCACAAAAAAAGGCGAACCCGCTGGGTTCGCCTTTTTTATGCCTGCTTGATTCCAGCGGCTTTGTGACCAGCTTCAGGCTTTCAAAACCCGAGCTCAGCTCGATCGCTCACGTCGGCGCACATCTCCCATTCACCTCGGTCAGTCCCCTCTCCCTCCGGGCGGTCCGACGTTTCGGGAGGGTTAGGCGGGCGGCGTTCCGATGAGGGGCCTTTGCTCTTTGCTCACACCCCCGCCAACTCACGCAACTGCGCCAGCGTCTGCGCGTCCAGCACAATGCCCTCAGCCAACGACTTACTGCGCTGCCAATGCCGACGATCCCCCGGCAGACGCTTGAGCCCGACACCGTGCATCTGCCGCACCAATTCCCCACTGCGCTCGGCAAAACTCTGCCCGGCAGCCTTGCCCGGATCGATGACAATCAGCAACTGCCCGGTCCACGGCGTTTTCGCCCCCGGATGATTGGACCAATCGAATTCAAAGGAGAAGTTGCCTCCCGTCAGGGCTGCGGCCAACAGCTCGACCATCATCGACAGCGCCGAACCCTTATGACCACCGAATGGCAACAGTGCTCCACCCTCAAGAATCGCCTTGGGGTCTTGAGTCGGCTGGCCGAGGCTGTCTACGCCCATCCCGGCCGGCAGCCGCTCGCCTTTGCGCGCGGCGATCTGCACGTCGCCATGGGCGATCGCGCTGGTGGCCAGGTCGAAGACAATCGGCGCGGCGCCGGCCCGTGGTGCGGCAAAAGCAATCGGGTTGGTGCCGAACAGCGGCCGGTCGGCGCCGTGGGGCACTACGCAGGTCATGCTGTTGACCACGCTCAGCGCCACCAGACCTTCATCGGCGAACGGCTCGACGTCCGGCCACAGCGCGGCAAAGTGATGCGAGTTGCGAATCGCCAACACGGCAATCCCGGCGCTACGCGCCTTCTCCACCAACAACGGCCGAGCAGCGGCCAGCGCCGGTTGAGCGAAACCATTGCCGGCATCGACACGGACAAATCCCGATGCGACATCTTCGACTTGCGGCACAGCGTGGCCGTTGACCCAGCCGCTTTCAAGGGTCGAGACATACCCGGGAATGCGGAACACGCCGTGACTGTGGGCACCATCGCGTTCGGCCCCGGCGCAATTGGCGGCCAGCACTTGCGCGACTTCGGCGGAAGTACCGTGGCGCAGAAAAATCGTTTCAAGCAATTGCGTCAGCGCTTCAAGAGACAACGAGGACGAGACAGCAGAAGACACATGATCGTGTGGCGCAGACATCTGAAGCTCCAGAATGATTATTGGAGGGAACAACAGCGTACGGACGACTTGCCTACCGATTAACCATGGCGGAGCTGTCGGCTGTCAACCCTTCGAACATTCGGGAGTGACTGACGCCCTGCCCTGCACACTTCAGCTCGGCCTGTGCGGTAACTATGTACCGCCAGTGCGCTGAACTGCGTACCTATTCTTGAGCTCCTCGCCCAAGGCGTCCCCGCTCAGAGTTCCGATAATGCCTAGCCCCCTGCTCTTCCCCGACATGCTCAAATCCCCAGGCCTGCATGACGACTTACGTCTAGCCCACGGCCTGAACAGCAAAGATTTCCCTTGGCTCGCCCATGTGCAACTGGCAACCCATGCGCTGCGCAGTGAACAAACCCCACCCATGCTGGCCGAACGCATTCTGCTTAACGCCGACAAACAATTGGCTGTGCCGCTGGCCGGCAGTTTTATTCTCAGCGCCGGGCCGGATGACAAGGGCGTGTTTCTCTACACCCCCTACGATGGCCTGAAAAAATACACTGATCACAAGGCGCTGACCGAGGCCTTGCAAACGCGCCTCGACAGCGCTGACGAAAAGGATGATCTGTTTGCCTTTCTCACCGTGTCGCTGCGCAAGGAGCTGGTTGAGAAACGCGGTATCACCGTGACCCGTGAAACGATCTCAGGTGACGTGTTTGACGATCAACAAGCCGCGATCAACCAATCTCAGGACGCCTGCGCGCGCGACCTGCTGGATGAACTCAAACGCCTGCCATCGCTCACGACTCTGCTGGAAAAGATTCTCGATGAACTGCTCGAACCCCACTTTGCCGATTTGCAGCAGTCGCGCACCCGGGTCAGTTTTTTCGCCGACACCGCCCCACTCTCCGGGGATGTCAGGCAATGGGTCGATTCGCTGTCGCTGAGTGAAGCTTTGTTGCTGTACTTCCGCCGTCAAGCCTGGCCGCGTGGGCAGACAGCTGAATTTTCCCATCCCGCTCGCTCAAGCCGGGATGCTGACCAGATCGCGTGGTCGGAAGCAATCAAGTCGGCGTCGGGGAAACTGACCATGCTGCTGTTCCGACAGCTTGAGGCCTATTGGAATGCCGCCTCATTCGAGGGATCACCCAGACGCACATTCTTCAGTCAGACGCTGCAGGATCAGGTGCGTGCGGATTTGATGATCAAGCGCGAAACGGAAATCCTTTCCGCCACCGAGTTCGATGCATTGCACAGCCTGATCCGGGAACCGAATGTCGCTTTCCAGCGCCCCAACTTCGAAACCGTGTGTTTGCGCGACGGGACCGCCTATGTCGAGTTGGCCGGCTCGCTGATGATCAACTATGACAAAGCCTACCTCTACACCCCCACTCAAGGCTTGCAGGTCCTCACCAACTACGCCGATCTGAAACAGACACTGACCGCCAAGCTCAATGCCGCCGGACATGAAGACGAGCTATACGGTCTCATGAATCTGGAGGAGCGTAATCGTTACCTTGGATTCGCCAATGCACAGGTGGCCGGTGAAAACATCGGCGGCGAAATCATTACGACGCTGTTTGAAGCAATCCTCACCAAACAACGCCAGAACGTTGAATACGCCTTGCAGCTCTTTCGCCAGAACGAACGCACGACTGACATCCATGCGCTTTTCGACAAGGCGCTGGATATTCGCTCAATGATTCACGAGCGCTTGCTCAAGCTTGACGTCAACGAGCGTTGGAGTACTCGCCCCTTGTTTTCCAGTGCTCCACCGTCGTCGCTCGTGCAGGCCGACAAGGCTGCGCAGTTGGCGACAACGCTTGAACGAACACTGGAGAATCTCACCAGCCACTTTAAAGATCAGCCAACCGCGAGCAGCACCGAACAACGCGCCTTTCTCGAAGGCATACGGTGGAAATTGGCGCAGGCTTTTGAGGATGGGGTGCGTGGTGAGGCGCAGATGAGAAGCCTCAGCGGCTCCTGGCTGACGGCCGAACGAAAAATAGTCGAAACCGTGTTCGAGGCAAAACACGCAACACGCATGGATCGCCAGTCGCTCAATGGCTTCCGGCCGGATGCATGGTCGCTCACCCTCACCCGCGAGGGCCAGAGTGAGGTGCTGCCGCTTGCCCACTGCGTGCTACTGACCGAACGCGGAGGCCTGGACATCGAACACTCCGGACGCGCCATCCTGTGGACACCGGCCATCGGCCTGGAATCGTTCGCCGACATCGCCATTGCGCAAAAGCAGCTGCAACGGCGGCTCGACAACAATAACCTGAGTCAGATGCTGCTGGAGAATCTGCCACCGCAGCAACGCCAACTGGATCAGCAATACACCCTGAGCACCTTCCAACTGATTGAAGGCAATGTGCTGAACGATCGCATGCAATCGGCCATTGAACACTTCCTGGCCCAGTGTGAGGTATTGCGCGCTTGTATCAAGGACGAGACCACACTCGCAAACTTCCTCAGCCAGATGAAAAACACCGTTATCGATACCAACTTGCCCCGGGCCATTGAACTCGCTCGGACCATTGTCCGTCGGCTCGAGTACCCAGACTGGCTACGCATGGCCCCGGTCACCGAACAACGTACGCAACTCGCCCTGCTGGATGAACTGCGGCGCAGCTTCATCGATGGCAAGGATTTTCTCGAGGGCGTCCCTGCGTTAGCCACCCATGTCGAGGAGACGCTGCAGACACTGCTCGACGCCAGATTCCCCAACAATGGACTCAAACCGCAGGAGATTCAGATCACCCCGAATCTGACACTGGCCGGCCCCGCCTGCGACCTGCTCGACTTTGCTTTGCATCATTACAACATCGTGCAGGGCACCGGTTTCAAGGTTGCCTCGAAAACAGCCACTGCCTTGCCGGCAAAGCTCGATCAATCTGCGGTACAACAACTGCTGCAATCGCTCGCTATCACCACCACCTACACGCAGAAAGTGAGCGAAGCGCTGTCAGCTGACCGTGACTCGGCACGCACCAGCAAAGCGCGTTTTTTACGTCAGTTACCCTGGCAGTTGATGCAGCACGCGCACTCGCTGAAGTTGCAACAACAGCTGTCGGAAAGCGGATACGACTATATTTGTCAGGTTCTGGATATGCCTGACGGAGTAGCGCGTGCCATGGTAAAGGACGCTCACGCCATTGCTTGCCCGCTGTCTTTGATCAAGACCGGAGGTGCTGACTTCATCGACGCCCTCGGACTCTATGTCATCGGACCGGGTGCGGGAAAAACAGGACCACGGGTGCTCTACGCTCCTTACTCCAAGTACGTTTTTCGCGAGTTCGAAAATGAAGCGCAGTTGATCGATGCTTTGAATACACCCGGGCATTTTCAGGATTTGATCATCCGGCGCTTGCCCTCTGCGCAACAGGGTGTCTTCAAGAATCTGCTGAAAACAACGATTGGCAAACCCAGTGAAATCAAACTGCAAAGCACTGCCATTAACGGCAATCTGCTGGAACGGTTGCACAAGGACACCCTCAGTTTGTTGCCGCAACTGCTCAGTTGCCAGCCGCAGATCAATGCCCAAGCCGACTGGGAAGCGGCGAAGTTTCTCTTCAGCCACGGCGTCCGTCTGGTTCCCCATCTGTTGCCGGGGAAACTCGCCTCTTTGGTTTTTTTCTGGAAGAGCTACAACGACTTCAAAGCGTCCGCTGAAGATCTGCAAGAGCATCATTGGGCGAACGCGCTGAAAAGCTTCATCTCGGGAGCCATTTCCCTGTTCAGTGTGGGCCGCTTGTCCTGGGAAACAGAAGTTGAAAAGCAAACGGCTGAGTTTGCCTCTGATGTACAGGTTCCTGAATCGACGGCTGCTGAAACCGCAGGAACCACAACAGTAAAAGTCGCCCCTCTCTGGGCAAAAGTCCCGCCCGATACCGCCTCTCGCATTGATCTCCAACGCTTTGAAACCACCACCGCGCTGGAGAAGCTCAAGCTTGAGAGCAATAACCTTGTTTACGGAGATTCGTCGACGACACAAAAATACGCGGCGATTGCCGGCAAGGTCTATCCGCTGCTCCAGTCTGAAAAAACCTGGTATTTGCATATAAAAGACGGGGGCCAAGGGCCGGCGCTTGAACAGAAGAACTCAAGACTTGTGGTTGCCGGCGCTGAAAAGTCGGCTCGTCGTTGCCGGTCAAAGCAACGCGACCGCGTGCAAACCGACGTCGAGCGCAGCCGTTCAATACTGATGTACATCCAGGCTAAAGGCATGGCACAAATCAACCGCCGCTATCCCGCCAGAGCCTTCGTGATACAGCAAGCTGTCGGTCGGGCAAGAGACTACGCGCTGAATTGCCTGCACAACTTCGTCATCCATCGCGACAATCTGGGTGGCACTCGAGTGGAAACGGCACTCAGACATTTTTTCGAAGTGTCGCAAGTCACCCCTATGCTGCTCAGGAAGTTCGAAAAGGTGATCATCCCCCTTTGCCGAGAGTTGACAGATCCCAAAGATGACTTGCTTTATACGGAACGCTTTTTCGCGGGTCTGAATGCGCGGTATGGCGACGATACGGTTGCTTTTGTTTTCAAGGAAGACAGGCGAAAAGTAGTCCACTTTACCGAACTGTTTTTTAATCCGGGGCTGGATGCCTACACCGCTTTTCTGCCTCCCAGGTTCAATGTTGACTCTCACGCTCGCGCTGTCTCGCTGATCCACGAACTCTCGCATTTAGTCTGCGACAGCGAAGACTTTGTCTCCGTAGAAGCGATGGGGCCATATCCCCATCTGATCGACACATCAACCGCTAACGGGAAAATTCTCAAAGCTGACATTGATCGCCAACGTAAATCCTTGTCCCGCTCTACGCCACTTTCACGGCTGTTCGCGGAGAAGAGCAAGAATGGGGTGTGGGTGGATCTGGATCAGTTGCCGGAGCGCGCCAATGAATACAAGAAAATTCTCACCCTGACTAAAACCAAAAACCTTGCAGATGCACGTAGAGCCTTTCGCAGTCTGGTCTCTGATGAAGCACGTATAGACGTAATGTTGGCCAACGCTGACTCGATCGCATTGCTCATCAGCGAAATGGGCCGGGAGCTGGACCCTCTTCCGGCACCAATACCTTTGCCGGCGCCAATCTCTAGCCAGGCAGGATCGTTACCTGCCTTGCCTTGACAACCGGAACAAAAATACGCCGGCTAGAAGCCGGCGCATTCTTACAAGCAGCAATCGGGCTGGTTAATCCTTCTGATCCCGCAATACATTGCCCGACGCCCCGTCGATGCGGAACTCGTAGACAACGCCATCAGCCTTGCGCCCCTCACCTTTCCAGTAGCCGTCGTTGTTGGCCTCGATCTCATAGACCTCGACGTAACCGGCCTTGGTTTTCACGATCTCGATGGCTTTTTCGATGGTCACCCAACCTGCGCCTGGCCGATCGGCCAATGCTGCGCCGGCACTGAGCAAACCGGCAGTGGCAATCAGGGCTGCGAATGTCTTTTTGATCATTTTTTCACTCCATTTGTGGATATTGGTCATTGGCGTCCTGCTTTTTGGGTGCCTGAGCGAAAAATAAGTTCCACTTTGATGGGCAAATGCCATGACGGATGTTCTCGGTAACTTCCCGACAAGGTTAGAATGTGCGAAATCAGGACGAGTCAATGACCCAAGACACCCTCTCGGAAGCCGAATACGATGCGATCACCGATGCCGCCGCGCATTGGTGCATGCGTGTGCACGCCGCCGACTGCACGGACGAAGAGCGTCGCGCGTTCAAGCAATGGCACGACGCTCATCCCCTGCATGCGTTCGAGTATGAAGCCATGCTGGAAATCTGGGACGTAGCCGAACATCTGCCACGCCCCGAATTGCCCTCTGTCGTGACACAGCGCCCACCTTCTTCGCGCTTGTGGCGCCCATTCGCTATCGCTGCAGGTGTCTGTGCACTCGCACTGCCGTTGGCGGCTTATACCGGCTGGAATCTGGGCTGGCTGCCCAACAGCTACCAGCATTTCGCTGCCACCGATAATGTCCGACAGGTCACGTTGAGTGATGGCAGCCAGCTCGAACTGAACCTGAACACCGATCTGACCTTCAGCAATTACAAGGACGAACGCCGCGTTACCCTGAAAAAAGGTGAAGCGTTCTTCACGGTCAGCCACGACATGGCCCATCCGTTTGTCGTCCGCGCAGGCGAAGGCAATATTCGGGTGACGGGCACACGTTTCAATGTCTGGATGTACCAGGATCAAGTGCGGGTGAACCTGATCGAAGGTTCAGTACTGGTCACCAGCAATCGCTCATTGCCGGGCGACGGTTTGCGCCTCGGACCGTCAATGCAGGCGAGTTACAGGCAAGGCGACTACATGCCACAGATCAGCCAGACCTACCCAGGCGATACGTCACTGGCCTGGCGCCACGGCAAGCTGGTCCTGGACAATCTGGCACTGAGCGAAGCCCTGCCGCTGATCAACCGGTATCTGAGCAATCCGCTTGAGTTGGCCGACAACACGACCGGCTCGATTCGCGTCGGCGGTATCTACAACATCAAAGAACTGAATAATCTCGCCAACAGCCTGCCCAAGGTGCTGCCGGTGTACCTGTCCCGTAACAGGGAAGGTAACCCGGTCATCAACTCGATACCGCAACAGCCGCCAAAAAACTGAAAACCGCATCCCCTGCAGGATGCGGTTTTCAGGCTCGACACAAGCAACGCTCGGGTTTACTGCGCGGCAACTTTCCCCGCCTTGTCCAATGTCTCGCGAACAGTCTGCACCTGATACTGCGGGTCAGCCTGAATCTGCTGTTCGGTGAACGGCAACACACTCCACTGTTTCTTCGAGAACGCTTCGGTCTGATCCCGCGAATACTTCGACCCCGGATCGCTCGACAGCGAAAACGCCAGAAGCCCTTGCGCGTGCGGACCCTTTTCATCGAAGGTCACGACCTGCAGGTAGCTGGTACCGCTGACCACTTCGAGTTTGCCATCTTCACGCGGCACGCTCTGGATGGCGTTGTAGATGCCCAAAGTGCCAGGCCCACCATGAATCGGCGTTTGTTGCCCGCCACTGCTGACGACCTGGATATCACCCCAGCGGGTCTGCGGCTTCAGGCCCATTTTTGTGCTCAACTCGACCGACACCAACATGGCCTCACGCAGCGCCTTGGCCACCGCTGGTTGCTCGAATGCCAGGCCACGCGGAGTGTGTTGAGCATCTTTGGGATCGAACGCGACGCGCCAGACATCCGGCGAGGCCTGCAATGCCTGCATGATGTTCTGGAAATGCACCAGGCCCAGACCCGAATCCAGATTGGCCCGACCATCCCAGGCCTTGAGGCTGGCGCAAACCGGCTTCAGTGCCTGCGCATCAGCGCCAAGGTCAGCGGCACAGAACTTCAGCAGATCCGGCACAACCTGAGTCGCCAGATACACCTGATCGTCCATCACCATCTGTTGCAGATCCTTCACGGCCAACGGACCTTTTTTACCCAGCGTGCTCAAGCGATCCAGAGCGAAACGCGAGCGTAAGCCCAGCGGTTGACCTTCCTGACTGATCAGCGGCGAGAAACCGGTCAACGGTTGCGCCGGGTTGGTCAGCCATGCCGAGTCATTGGAATGCTGGACGAAGTCCTTGCGCAGCAGTTGCGGCAACTGGCTGGCGGCATAAATGCCCTTCTGCGCAGCTGCGGGGTCAATGTCCCACGCACAGGCGCTGTTGGAGCCATCCAGCACAATCATTTGTGTGCCGATACGCGGGTCGCTGCACTTGGCCAGTTTTTCGGCGTTGACGTTCGGCACCACTGAGAGGTTCATGTACAGCGTCTGGCCTTTGTCATCGACGGCCAGGGTGTTGACCCACGGAATACCCTGAATCTTGTGGACCGAATCCTGCAGTTGCGCGAGGGTGGACGCCTGATTCATCGCGTACCACTGATTCAGCACCCGATCATTGTCAATATTGGCGTCGCGCAGGCTGTAGGCGAACTGATTGTTCCAGTCGAGCTTGCCCGGCCATTGCACGATCGGGCCGAACTGCGAGCTGTAGACATCACGCGAGACTGGCACTACCTGCCCGTCGGCCTGTTTCACCTGCACGGTGACGGTCTGCTTGTTCAGCGGCAATGACTTGCCATCGAGCAGATAACGTGTGGAATCCTTCGGATCGAGTTGCAGACGATACAAGGTGAAGTGCTTCGATGAATCGACCGTGTGCGTCCAGGCCAGATGCTGATTGAAGCCGATGTTGATCATCGGCAAACCCGGCAAGGCGGCGCCCATCACATCGAGTTTGCCAGGGATGGTCAGGTGCATCTGATAGAAGCGCATACCGCCGACCCAAGGGAAATGCGGGTTGGCCAGCAACATCCCGCGCCCGTTGAACGAGCGCTCGCTGCCTACGGCAACGGCATTACTGCCACGATCAAGGGCAAAACGTTGCTGACGGGCATCGGCTAACTGATAGGCCTGCACGTCGTGTTCGATTCTGGCTGTCGCTTGCGGCGGTGTGGCGCCGGCCAAAGCCTCGGCGAACTGACCGACCCCACCCTCGACCAGCAAACGACGGGTCAGCTTCACCAGATCTTCTGGTGCGATGTCTCGCACCCACTCACCCTGACACTGTTGCGGCAAGCCTTGCGGGCGGCGCTCGGCCAGATAGCGGTTGTAGCCGGCGGCATAACCTTCGACCAGATCACGCACCTGGGCAGGTTGCGCCTGCCAGAATGCCTTCACCGCCTCGGGCGTGTTGAGCCAGGTAAAAAACACGTCGCTGACACGGTTTTCGCGTTGTTCGACGGTGAACTGATCCGGGCCGAAATAGCGTGAACGCTGGCCGTTGACCGTCACGATCTCGTTGGCCAACAGGCACAAGTTGTCCTGCGCATAGGCGTAGCCGATGCCAAACCCGAGCCCGCGCTCGTCCTGTGCACGAATGTGCGGCACCCCAAAAGCGGTGCGGCGAATATCGGCGCTGACATCAGTGGCCGGGCTGAACGCATGAGCTGAACAGCTCAGCCCGAAAACCACGCCGGCCAAGGTCAGTCCGGTTAACTGTCTGGAAATAATCACGCTCGCTCCTGTTCGACATGCCAAAGAGCGGATCTGACGCTGACGCGGATCCACCCTGGAAACACCCACGCGTCCACGCGCAATGAGCCTGTCGAAGGAACGAAACAAAAGAAAAAAATTTACCCCCATACACCCCGAAAAACCAGAAATCAAAAGCCCCTCACCCTGGCCCTCTCCCAGAGGGAGAAGGAACTGACTGCGGTGATTGGTAGAGCTACGCCGACGTGAAATACCGAGCCGTACTCAAAATCTGAAACAAATCAAAAGCCCCTCACTAACCCTCTCCCGGAGGGAGAAGGAACTGACCGCGGTGATTGGTAGAGCTACGCTGACGTGAAATACCGAGCCGCACTCAAAATCTGAAACAAATCAAAAGCCCCTCACCCTAACCCTCTCCCGGAGGGAGAAGGAACTGACCGCGGTGATTGGTAGAGCTACGCTGACGTGAAATACCGAGCCGCACTCAAATCTGAAACAAATCAAAAGCCCCTCACCCTAGCCCTCTCCCGGAGGGAGAAGGGACTGACTGCGGTGATTGGTTGATGTACGCCGATGTGAAATACCGAGCCGTACTCAAAATCTGAAACAAATCAAAAGCCCCTCACCCTAACCCTCTCCCGGAGGGAGAAGGAACTGACCGAGGTGATTGGTTGATGTACGCCGACGTGAAATACCGAGCCGTACTCAAAATCTGAAACAAATCAAAAGCCCCTCACCCTGGCCCTCTCCCGGAGGGAGAGGGAACTGACCGAGGTGATTGGTTGATGTACGCCGACGTGAAATACCGAGCCGTACTCAAATACAACAGCAAATCAAAAGCCCCTAACCCTAACCCTCTCCCGGAGGGAGAAGGAACTGACCGCGGTGATTGGTAGAGCTACGCCGACGTGAAATACCGAGCCGCACTCAACAAAAAAACAAATCAAAAGCCGCCGCCCGCATGCTCTTCCACCACTCAACAGGATGAGCGTTAGCTCGGCTGCAGCTCTTGATCTTGCCGTGCTGGCCCCTTCGGCAGGCTGAGTGGAGGGATTTATCCGGGGGTGGGAGCGCAGCGACCGTTTGGCGAAGCCAAATGCATCGAGAGGAGGTGCAGCGAAGCAAACCGTAGGCGATGCCCCCGGATAGATCCCGTAACGAAGGAACCCGAGCCACGGCGAGGGCCGAACGCCGGGGCCCAGACCTTTGGTTCCTTTGGGGCGTTTGCCAAAGGGACTCGCTGTAAGAGCGAAACCGCCAGCCGCACCACCAAAAAAAACGGATATACACCCAAAACCCCAAGAGCCTGGTCGGCCCAAAGGCCGCCAAGCCCACCCCAACCTCAACCCGAAATCACAAGAAAAAGACAAACCCCCAACAAAATTTCTACATCTTTTCTTTCATGATTTGTCGTGCTGATACGTCTTGTTTAGAGAGAGCAAAAAAACCCTTTCCCGATCAGGCTCTGAAAAGGAGTAATCGCATGTACAACTCGCAACTACCAACGGACGGTAGCCAGGCACCCAAAGGAGTTTCCATGAGCCCACACGCGAGCGATTTCGGGCAACGCGTCGAGCGTCACGGTAACGAACGCATCCGGTTGCTGCTGAAAAGTTTCGGGCTGCGCACCAGCCTGATTCGTCTGAAAGTCATCGACGCCCTGCTGGTCGCCGCACAAAGCGAGCGGCGTCTGGGCGTGCGCGGTGTCCACAGCCAATTGCTGGATCTGGATATTCCGCTGTCCTTTCTCAGTGTGCGTGAAGTGCTCAAGCGCCTGTGCGCCGAAGGTGTCATCACCTTCAATGAAGACAAGAGCTACAGCCTGCATCCACAGGCTGCGGCCGTCCTCAATAACGATTGAAGCGTACGGCAATCGCCGTCAAGGCTTGACCTTGCGGCGCATGACGCCGTTGATCACCACCACGATCACCGCCACACCGATGGCGACGAACTGGAACGTCTTCTCCGAAATCATGCCGGCGTTTTGCAGCCAGGACAGGCCGAGCATGATCGCCAGGACCGACACGGCGATCAGAATCGAATAAATCAAGCGTTGCTTGTGGGTCATTGCGGCTTCCTGAAACGATGAAATGTATCCGGTTTGTATCCGTTTGCATGCCATGCACTTACCCTTCTATGGGGATGTGCTGCTGCAATCGGGGTCTCATGTTACAGCCGATGAAGAGTTTTGGCTTCATGACGGCGTAACCATGAGGAATTTTCAAAATGCTGCGTCGAATCACCTGGCTGATTCCCGTTCTTGCCCTGCTGACCCTGAGTGGCTGCATCATCTTCCCCCACGGCGGCTGGCATGGCGATCACCATCGTTACTACCAGGGTGGCCCTGGGTATTACCAACATCGATAGAACAGGATTGTTCCTCCCACCCGCTTGCCAATGAACTAGCCGAGGCGGGAAACTCACCAGCCCGACCCACTTCAAACAAAGCCCGCCCTGTAGCGGGCTTTTCTGTTTTCGGCGCCAGCGTCTGCCACGCAGATGTAACGAGTGCCATGCGCAAAGTGCAAACAACTAAACAAGTTGCAAGTATTTGAAATTTAATGTCGCAGCAAAAAAGTAGGTCACGCGAGCCTCTGCAACTAGTCTCTGGAACTTCTTTCCACTCACCAACAGGGACGTTTATGCAGAGAACACTCATACCAATCGGGCCACTTCAAGTGCTCGGGTTTTGTTTGGCGATCAGCGCTTTTGAACTTCTGACTTACTTGGCCAGCGACTTGATCATGCCGGCCATGCTCACTGTTACAACAGAACTTCAAGCGGATGTGCGGCATGTTCCCAACGCCTTCAATCTTTATCTGCTGGGCGGTGTCTGCCTGCAATGGCTGATCGGACCGCTGTCCGATCAATGGGGTCGAAAGCGGGTATTGTTGATCGGTTGTGCATTGTTCGGTGTCGCCTGCGCGGGCGCCTTCGCCAGCCACAGCATTGAAGCCTTCAATCTGTTGCGACTGCTGCAAGGCATGGGTCTGGGTTTTGTTGTGGCAGTCAGTTATCCCGCCCTTCAAGAAGTGTTCTGCGAAGCAGATGCGGTGCGGTTGATGGCACTGCTCGGCAATATCGCCCTGCTGTCACCGTTGGTGGGGCCGCTGCTGGGCATCCTGCTCCTGCAATGGCTGTCCTGGCGTGAGCTGTTTCTCGGCCTGGGTCTTGCCGCATCGATGGTCTGGCTGGGGCTTTTCGCCTGCATGCCGGAAACCGTCGGGGTCGTACGTCGCGATGGACGCCTGCAACCGGCAGTGCGTTTTTCCTGGCGCCAGACCGGGCAGCGCTACCGCGTGCTGTTTGGCAATGGCCGGTTTCTCGCTGCAAGTCTCGCGCTGGGGCTGATGAGCCTGCCGTTGATCGCGTGGATCGGCCTGGCGCCATTGCTGCTGATGCAGTCGCTGGGGCTGCCGCCACTGGAATATGCCTTGTGGCAGATCCCGGTTTTCTCTGCCGTTATCGTCGGCAATCTGATCCTCGACCGTTTGCTGACCACGCACTCCTTACCCCGGCTGATTCGCTTGGCGCTCTGGCCGTTTTGCCTGGGACTTCTGGCGCTGATCGGCTGCGCACTGTCGGGCGCCGGTCTCGGCCCGGTGGTCGCGAGTCTGGCGCTGTATGCGGTAGGACTGGGCATGAGCAACGCCGCGCTGTATCGGCTGGCGCTGTTTGCCAGCGATGACAGCAAGGGCTTGGTCTCGGCGCTGGTCGGGATGATTTCGATTGCGACGATGGGCCTCGGCGGTTCGCTCATTGCCGCCATCGGTGGTGGCGCACGCCTCGAACTCTTTGCGCTCTACGCCGCCTTCAGCGGCCTGATGAGCCTGCCTCTGATACAGGGAATCTTGCAACGCAATCGTCCCGATTCCGCTTCTGCCTAACAAAGGAATATTGAATGAACCACTTCCCCGCCAGCGATGCGCTCTGCGCGTTGCCGCACCCCTATTGCCCGGATTCCGTGCCTGCCGGCCTGTTCAATCAGGCCATGGCCGAGATCAGTCGGTTTCATTGTCAGCACACCCCCGGCTATGAACATTGGTTAAACGCCAACGGCCTTAACGAGCAGGATCTGGACAGTCTCGATGACTGGTCGCAACTGCCGCCGATTCTGGCCAACTTCTTCAAACAGCAACTGCTGCTCAGCCCGACCGGAGAAAACGCTCTGGAACTGACATCGTCCGGTACCAGCGGCCAGAAAAGCCGCATGCGCTACGACCCACGCAGCCTGTCGAGCGCGCAGTTCATGGTCGAAAGGATCTTTAGCCACTACGGCTGGAATTCACCGGATACGCCGTGCAACTACCTGCTGCTGAGCTACGAGCCGCAAGGCGCGATCACGCTGGGGACGTCCTACACCGACCAGTTCCTCTGCCGCTTTGCCCCGGTCAATCGGGTCGTCTACGCCTTGCGCTGCAACGGCGACGGCCATCAGTTCGATGTGTTTGGCGTCATCGCTGCCCTGCAATCGTTTGCCGAAGAAGGCCTGCCGGTGCGCATTTTCGGTTTCCCGGCATTTCTCTGGCAGACCCTACAGCAGATGCAGGCCACCGGCGTGCCTGCGCTGCAACTGCCGGCCGATTCGCTGGTGTTTTTCGGTGGTGGCTGGAAAACCCGCGCCAGCGAGGAAATCCCCAAACAACAACTGTATGAGCGCATCGCCCGGCAACTGGGCATCGCAATGCCGCGATGCCGAGACGGCTATGGTGCGGTCGAGCACGCGGTGCCCTACATCGAATGTGCCCGGCATCATTTTCATGTTCCGGTTTATGCCAAGGCTTACGTGCGCAATCCGCGCGACTTTTCCGTCCAGCCCTACGGCCAGCAAGGCTTGCTGAGTTTCGTCTCGCCCTACATTTCATCCAGCCCGGCGCACGCGGTGGTGATGAGCGACCTGGCGACGCTGCATCCCGGCTCGAGTTGCGGCTGCGGCCTGGCCAGTGACTGGTTCGAACTGCACGGCCGCGCGGGCACTACCGCCGGCAGAAGCTGCGCGATGGCGGCATCTGAATTATTGGGGAGGCACTGATATGTACCTGATCAACGGAGAGCTGCACGCGGATCTCGATCTCGACACCGCACTGACGCTGCTGCATCAGACCCTGGCGCAACACCTGAGCACACCGCTGCAGCACGCCACCGTGCTGACCGCTGCGGCAAACCTTGCGCAGCAACTGCACAGCGTCGAGTTGCCGCTGGATAACGAGCAACGCCAGGCCTTGATCGACTTCTGTCAGCCTCAAGCTCTGCAAAACAAACTTGAACGCGAACTGGGTGATCACGCCGATTCCCTGCGCCGCTTCGATTGTCGGCAATCGCGTTTCGAGCGTTGGAGTCCCTTGGGTCTGGTGGTCCACATCACACCGGCCAACGCGCCATTGCTGGCGTGCTGCGCGATGATCGAAAGCCTCTTGGCCGGCAACCTCAATTGGTTGCGCCCCAGCCGCAGCGACCAAGGCCTGACCGCACGCCTGCTGCACGCATTGGTGCAAAGCGACCCCAGCGGTCAACTGCGCCATTACGTGGCGGTGCTACCGGTGGCGACTGCGCAAATCGGCCGCTTGTGCCAAATGGCCAATGGCGTATCGGCGTGGGGGGGCGAAGCCGCACTGCAAGCCATCCGCCAGCAGTTGCCGCCTGGATGTCGCTGGATCGACTGGGGCCACCGCGTCAGTTTTGCCTACCTGACGCCGGACGCCGCCACGCCGCAAACGCTGGAGGCGATAGTCGATGAGGTTTGCCGACTGGATCAACAAGCCTGTTCCAGCCCGCAGTGGTTATTGGTCGACAGCGACGAACCGGCCGTGCTGCACGAAATCGGCTCAGCACTGGCCACGGCGTTCGAGCGCCGTGCCGGGCAATGGCCGGCGCTGACCCCGACGGTTCAGGAAGCCAGCGAGATCACCAGCCACACGTTGATGACGCGTCTGGGTCAGAGCTTTTCCGCTGTGACAGCGCAAGTCTGGAGCGCGCCGGGCTGGCGCGTTGTCTGGAGCCATGATCAAGTGCTCGCGCCCTCGCCGTTGTTTCGCACGCTGTTGCTCAAGCCCCTGCCACGCGAGAACCTGGTCCAGACTCTACTGCCCTGGCGCAACGTATTGCAGAGTTGTGCACTGGTGTGTGCCGAACCGCAGATTGCTGAACTGTCGCGCACGCTGATTGCCGCGGGTGTCAGCCGAATTACGCCGGTCAACGCCATCCATGACGGCTACGACGGCGAACCCCACGACGGCGTTTACGCCCTGCAACGCCTGAGCCGGCGTGTCTCGGTCAGCCTCGCGCCAACGCAGTTGTCTACGCATATGACCCTCGACCAAGCGTCTTGCGTGCCGACGCTGTCGGGTCTGCCGATCACCGATAAAGCGGCGTTTATCGCACAGCCGACGACAGCGGCCGCGCAGCTGTTTTTCCGCTCCGGCGGCAGTAGCGGCACACCGGCGCTGGCGGGGTTCAGTTACCGCGACTTTCAACGCCAGATGCGCGCCGCCGCCGATGGCCTGTTTGCGGCAGGACTCGAGCCGGGTCGCGACAAGGTCATGAATCTGTTCTTCAGTGGCAGCTTGTACGGTGGTTTCTTCAGTTTTGCCAAAGTACTGGAACTGTTGGGCGCAACCCACCTGCCCATGGGCGCACCCGCCGACGATGACTACAGCGACATTGCTCAAGTGATCATCGAGCAGCGCGTCACCGTACTGATCGGCATGCCCAGCACCCTGCATCGATTGTTCCTCAACGAACAGCTGCGTCTGAGCCGTTACGGCGGCATTGAAAAAGTCTTTCTCGGCGGTGAACACATCAGTGATCAGTGCCGCGAGCTGTTGCAGCGCTGCGGCGTCGCCAGCATCCGCTCGGCGGTGTACGGCAGTGTCGATGGGGGGCCGTTCGGGCATGCCTGCGCAGCAACCGCTGATGGTGTGTTTCACCTGATGGAAGACATCCAGCATCTGGAAATCGTCGCACTGGAGCAGGACGTGCCGGTCGTCGGTGATGAAGTCGGCCGTTTGTTGTTCACCTCGAAAGCTCGCGAGGGTCAGCAGGTCCAGCGTTATGAAGTCGGCGACAGCGGTCGCTGGCTGCCAGGTGACTGCCCGTGCGGGCTGAGTTCGCCACGCTTCGAGCTGCTGCAACGGCACGGCAGATTGCTGCGTATCGGCAGCGATTTCATCTGCCTGAACGAACTCGCGCGGCACCTGCAAACCGCGTTTCAGCTGCACCTCGATCAAGCACCTGACGGCCTTGATCGTCTGCTGATTCGCAGCCCGGGCAACCCCGCCGACATCCTCGACCGCCTGCAAGGTTACTCGACGCTGGCCAATCTGCTGCGCAGCAGACTGCTCACGGTAGAAGCGCAAATCTGCCAACCGCAACAGTTCAGCAGAAACAAGCACAGCGGAAAGATTCCATCCGTCATCGATGCGCGCCGTTAAAACAGCTATTGCCCCACGGACATGACAATTAAAGAGAACTCCATGAACACAACACTTGAACTCAACCAATTGGTCACTTTTGCCAGAAAGCATTCAAAGTATTACGCCGGACATTTGCATAACGTTGCACCGCAAATCGCCGCACTGGATGAACTTCCGGTGACTGACCCACAACACTATTGGGCAAACAGCCAGAACTTCCAGGAATGGCCGGTGCTGACTTCTGCAGTCGAACGCGCATTGGTGTTCAAAACCGGCGGAACTACCAGCGCCGGAAAACTTTCGGTATTTACCCGCGAAGAATGGCAGGCACTTGTGCGGGACTTTGGCCACCATCTCGGTAATCAACTCAATCCCGGGGACCGGGTTGCCAACCTGTTCTTTGTCGGCGATCTGTATGCCAGTTTCATCTTTATCCACGATGCTCTGGCGCACGAAACAGCGGGTGTTACCGAATTCCCGTTCACCGGGGATGTGGCGAACGGAGTGTTGGCTGACGCTATCCGTCAGCACCGGATCAACGTACTGGCCGGGCTGCCTGCGCAATTGCTGACATTCGCCAGTGAGCTGGAGCGCCAGGCGCAAACCCTTGCCGAGGTTGAGACCCTGCTGTATGGCGGGGAAAGCCTGTTCGCCGGGCAATTGCAGATGTTGCGCCGGGTGTTCCCCAACGCGCGGATCGCATCCATAGGCTATGCCAGTGTCGACGCGGGGCTCATCGGCATCACGGGCCGCGACTGCGCCTTGGGCGAGCACCGCATGCTGCCCGATCACAGCGTGCTGGAAATCATTGATGAGCACACCGGCGAAGTGATTGAAGAATGCGACCGAACCGGGCGGTTGGTGATGACTAATCTCACCCGTCGGCTGATGCCGTTGATCCGTTACCCCGTGGGCGACCTCGCCTGTTGGCGAGAACCTGCCACGGCGCCCACGCGCAAGTTCGCCTTGATGGGTCGCAGCGCAAGCAGTCAGCGCGTGCGCGTGGGCACCCTGACGCTGATGATCGAAGACATCGCCGGGATGGTCCGGCGTGCCACTGGCAGTGAAGACTGGCAACTGGTCATCAGTCAGTCGGCGAACGTCGATATCTTGCGTCTGCAGTGGGTAGCCGATGCGCTGACGGCCGACACCGCACAGGCCAACTCAACCGTGCAGCGTGACTTGATCGAGCATTACCCGCTGATCGCGCAACTCAGCCTTGATCGGCGACTTGAATTGCAGGTTGCCCATTGCACACACGAAGAACTCGCTCGCCATCCGCGCTCCGGCAAACACCAACGCGTCGTCGACTTGCGCCGCTATGACACCTCGCGCCCGGAGCAATGCCCATGGACAACGTGACGCTGCGCAGTTATCGCCGTACCGACGCCGGTGCCATCAGCCGTCTCTTCCGGGAGATTTACGGTGACCATTACGTGCAACCGCACGTGTACTTGCCGTTGATGATCAACCAGAACCACGGCGATGGCAGCTGGCATTCATTGGTAGCGGAATCCGGCAAAAAAATCCTCGGCCACGCGACGTTGTGCAGAAACAGCGGATCGCACACGGCGGAACTGGCACTGAGCGTGGTGCACCCGTCGACACGCGGACAGAACATTGCCACGCAGTTAGGCACGCGGCTATTGATCCATGCCCAAGCGCTGGGTTGCCACGGTGTGAGCATCAAACAGGTGACGCAGCATGCCTACACCCAGCGCATGGCTGACCGGCTCGGCTTTTGCAGCACGGGACTGTTGCTCGACTATGTGCCCTCGCCGTTCGGCGAACCACTGCCCGAGTCCATCGTCATTGGCTTCATCCCGATCGATGGTTACCGGCGCCCGCTGCCAGCACTGCCCTGGCCGCAAAGCTGTCGCGATTTCATGGAACATTTGTCCGGGGTTTACGGGACACAGGAAAAACAACCGCTTTGGGTCGGGGCGCCCATGCATGTCGAACAATGTTCCGGGCGCTATGACGTGCTACTGAAAAAACTCGACGCCGGTTTGCTTGAACAGCTACGTCAACTGCCCGGGCATTGGATGATCTCGATCAGGCTCAGGCTGGCAACGGGTTTTGCCAGCGCCGTGGACAGCCTGTCGGCGATGGGCTTCATCTTCACCGGGATCGCCCCGAATGATCGTTGCGGAGGATGGTTGGCATTGTTTCATCGGGGTTATCGCCGTCGCGCCCTGGAGTTGCGTTGCCCGCACATCCAGCGCCTGCACGATCAGGCGCAACAGCAGATCGCAGCGCACGCCCGCGAGGCAGCGCCGCATACTTGAATCAAACAAGGGCCCGCTCACACGCTGAGCGGGCTACAACGCTCGAACTCAGGCCTTGGACTTGACGCCCTGATCGACAGGCTTGGCGACGTTGCCGTCACCGTAGGTCTTCAGGTTCTGCAGGACATAAATCGCTTTCTTGAACTCGGGAATCAGGTTCTTGCCGTAGGCGTTGCCATTGAGGCCATTGCTCTGGATCGCATCGAGCTGGGTCGCGAAATACTCCAGGGCGTTGAATTTGGCATCGATATCTTTGGTCACGCCGAAACGGTCGAACTTGTCACCCGCGTTCTTCAATGTAAAAGAAGTGATCTCGGAGATCAGCCCGCGGCTACGCAGTACCTCACTGAGATTGCCCAATTGTTTGACTGAAACGTTAGCCGGATCGAACCCCTTGATCGCCTTGCGCAAACCCTGCTTGTCCATTTCGGCAGTATTCAGCGCGGTGGGATCATTGCCGACCAGCGTCAACATCTGCTGCACCTTGACGCTCTGGGACACTTGTTTCTTTGCGCCGGTGTCGCGCACCAGTAGTCCAGCCTTGGCCTGCCAGCCGCCGACAATACCGATCGTCATGAAAAGACTCCCTGTGAAATGACCTGAAATATCCGTGTGAACGGCATTAATGGCCGCGAGTATCGGCGGGGGAACTGATGGCACCAACCTCTTTCTGCACTTTTTTACAATTCTTGTACATTCTCGATACAAAAGCTCAACGCCCCGCAATCACTGATCCAGAGCTGTCATCACAATGAAATGAAAATGGCTTTTTCTGCCAGTCGCAGGCGATGACCAGCGCTTGTGTATCGACGCCGATACCGACCAGTCATCGGCACTCAACCTTTTCAGCACGCAAGTACCTAAAGCTTCGCGGCGTAACGACGATACGTTGTGGATACCCGCACTGTTTTACTCCTGCCCCCTAATAAGAAACGCTGCTCAAGGACCGGTCTCCATGCCCGCATTCCGCACTATTCAGGCTCGCTACACGCTGTTTCTGGTTCTGTTCATCCTGCTGTTGTCGGTATTGACTGTGGTCGGCATCAGCCAACTGGTCGCGCCCAAGCTGCGCCATACCGAAGAACAAGTCGTCCTCAACCGCATCGCCGAAGTGGCCGAGCAGATTCAGGGCGAGTTGAACAAAGTGCAGGCGCAACAGCGCAGCATCACCCAGACCATCCCGCTGCTCGACAGCGCCGCCATCGACACGGTGCTGCCAGGCCTGGTTGATCAGTACGGCGAGTTGAAAGTGTTCGGCGGAGGGATCTGGCCGCTGCCGGGGCAGCGGGAGGCCGGGCGCAACAAATTCAGTACGTTCTGGCACCGCGATGCGTCGGGCAAACTGGCGGTGAACACGTTCTGGAACAGCGACGCGGCGCCCAATTATTACGACCAGAGCTGGCACAAGGGCGGCATGGCCACACCACGCGGCCAATGCGCCTGGGCGGCGGCATACAAAGATGACGCCAGCGCCGAGCCGCGCACCAACTGCGCCATGGCCATTCAGAAAAACGGTAATGCCTGGGGCGTGTCGACCATTGACGTCACCCTCGGCTTCTTCAACGATCTGGTAGCGCGCAAGGAAAAAGACCTCAACGCCGAAATGCTCATCGTTGAAGCCGATGGCAAGATCATCAGTAACAGCTCGCGCATCAGTGGCCAGATCGTGCTGAAGAACATCAGCGAACTGGCCGCCACATCGACCTTCGCCAGCCAGGTCAAAGCCGGGCTGCAGAATCGCGATCAGGCGCAGCGCATCGAGTTCGATAACAACGGCGAAGCCAGCACCTTCTTCATGCGGCCGATTGAAGGCACGCCGTGGTTCCTCGCCACTGCTCTGCCGACAAAAATGCTCACCGCCCAACGTGATGACGTCCTCAGTACCTTGAGCCTGTTGCAGATCCCGCTGGTGATCCTGCTGGTGCTGTTGCAGGTCTACGCGATTCGCCAGTTGGTGCAGCGCATGAAAGCGTTGAAAGCCAATATCGACTTGCTGTCCAGCGGCGATGCCGACCTGACCCGCCGCATCACCATCCGTGCCGAAGATGAACTCGGTGCCATCGGCCACTCGGTCAACACCTTCATCGCCTACCTGCAGAACATGATCGGCGAAGTCACCCAGGCCACCGGCGCCATGGCATCGAGCCTCGACAACCTGCAACGTACCTCGACGCACACCAGCCAGATCCTCCTGCGTCATGCTTCGGAAACCGATCAGACCGTCACAGCAATCACCGAGATGAGTTCGACGGCAGAAAGCGTTGCGCAGAATGCCGCCGAAACCGCAGCGTTCACCCAGCGCGCCAACGAAAACGCCGACCGTTCCCGCGTGGTGGTGGGCGAAGCCACCAACAGTGTCGTGGCGCTGATCGATGAAGTGGCCAGCGCCACCCACAAAGTCGAAAACATGCAGCAGGACGCTCAGCGCATCACCGAGATTCTCGGGGTGATCGGCGCGATCGCTGGCCAGACCAATCTGTTGGCGCTCAACGCGGCCATCGAAGCGGCACGCGCCGGTGAACAGGGTCGAGGGTTTGCCGTGGTCGCCGATGAAGTTCGCGCCCTCGCCGCCCGCACGCAGGCCAGCACCTCGGAAATCAACGAGATGTTGACGCGCCTGACTCAAGGCGTGAGCTCGTCGGTCAGCGCCATGGAAAACACCCAGGCCAGTTGCCAGTCGGCTGCCGACGCCACTGCACGGGTCAATTCGGGTCTGGATGAAATGGCCGGCTCGGTCAGCCACATCAACAGCCTCAGCACCCAGATCGCCACCGCCGCCGAGCAGCAAAGCGCCGTGACCGAAGAGATCAACCGCAGCATGGTGCAGATCCGCCACATGGTCGATGAGCTGGTGCAGAGTGGCAAAGCCAGCGAACTCAATACCCATCAGTTGCTTGAAGCCAACAGCCGGGTGAGCGCGATCATGGGGCGTTTCAAAGTGCGCTGATTCATGCAGGGGTTTCTGCCAACCAGATAACCCCAGTGGGAGCGAGCCTGCTCGCGAAAGCGTCCTGCCAGTCACTGCATCCAGTGCCTGACACACTGCCTTCGCGAGCAGGTTCGCTCCCACAGGTTGGTGCTGCGCTTTGCAACAACTGGAAACATTGCGTTGATGCCAGACGGGAAAAACCGGTCAAAATGCGTTCTTTTTTGATCGTCACCCGAGCCGAGAATCCGTCATGCGAACCCACCTGCGTCTGGTCGCCCTGAGCGCCCTGTTCATTTCCTCCCTGGCCCAGGCCGCTGATCTGATCCCCATCGAAGTGCACCGCGACGCCAATTGCGGTTGCTGCAAAAAATGGATCAGCCACCTCGAAGCCAACGGTTTCAAAGTCGAAGATCACGTCGAAAGCGACATGAGCAGCTTCAAGCAGCAACATGGCGTGCCACCGCGTCTGGCGTCGTGCCACACCGCGATCATCAACGGTAAATTCGTCGAAGGCCACGTGCCGGCGGAACAAGTGCTGGCCCTGAGCAAGCGCGATGATCTGCTCGGCGTCGCCGCACCGGGTATGCCGATGGGTTCGCCGGGCATGGAAATGGACGGCATGGGCGATGCTTATCAAGTGATCGGCCTGAAAAAGGACGGCGCTGATGTCGTCGTGGCGGATTACCCGGCCCATTGATCGGCGCCGCTTACTTCGGGCTGTTCTTTGCCGCGTTCGGTGCAGCGACCTTGTTGCCGCTGCAGTCCGAGGCATTGCTGGTCGGCTTGCTCATCAGCGAGCGTTACTGGCTGTGGGGTCTGCTCGCCGTGGCAACGCTGGGCAACGTACTCGGTTCGCTGGTCAACTGGTGGCTGGGCCGTGGCATCGAGCGCTTTCAGGATCGACGCTGGTTTCCGGTCAGCCCCGCGCACATGGCCAGGGCGCGCAAACACTATGAGCGCTACGGGCATTGGTCGTTGCTGCTGAGCTGGTTGCCGATCATTGGCGATCCACTGACACTGATTGCCGGCGTCATGCGTGAACCGCTCGGGCGGTTTTTATTGATCGTCACCCTGGCCAAAGGTGCCCGTTATGGGGTGCTGGCCATGCTGACGCTGGGCTGGTTGGGTTGAACGATCAGGCGCGGTCATTGCCTGTGTTTAACGTCGGCGTAATCCAGTCATTCCAGCATCGGCCGATTTCAAACGGAGTTTGACCTTATGTCTGTCATGTTTTCCCGTTGGCTACCCGGCCTGTTTCTTTGCGCCGCCCTGCCCCTGTCGGCACAGTCCGCAACGCCAAGCGAAGCCGCGCCGGAAGGCCCGGCCTATGGCCCGGAGCTGCAAGGTTTCGAATACCCTTACACCCTTAAACACTTTGCTTTCCAATCTCAGGGTAAATCCCTGCAGATGGGCTACATGGACGTCGCCGCCCACGGCAAGGCCAATGGCCGCACCGTGGTGCTGATGCACGGAAAAAACTTTTGCGCGGCGACCTGGGACAGTTCGATCAAGGCCTTGAGCGAATCCGGTTACCGGGTGATTGCGCCGGATCAGATCGGTTTCTGCACCTCGAGCAAACCCGATAACTATCAATACAGCTTCCAGCAACTGGCGACCAACACTCAGCAGTTGCTCAAAGCGTTGGGCATTCAAAAAGCCACCCTGCTCGGCCACTCCACCGGCGGCATGCTCGCCACCCGTTATGCCTTGCTGTTCCCCGAGCAAGTCGAGCAACTGGCATTGGTCAACCCGATAGGTCTGGAAGACTGGAAAGCCCTTGGCGTCCCCTATCGCACGGTCGATCAGTGGTATCAGCGCGAGCTGAAAGTCAGCGCCCAGGGCATTCGCGACTATGAGCGCACCACCTATTACGACGGCCGCTGGAAACCGGAATTCGACCGTTGGGTAGACATGCTCGCCGGCCTGAGCAAAGGCCCGGGCAAGACGCAAGTGGCGTGGAACTCGGCGCTGATCTACGACATGATTTTCACCCAGCCGGTGTACTACGAGTTCAAGGACCTGAAGATGCCGACCCTGCTGCTGATCGGCACTTCCGACACCACGGCCATCGGCAAGGACCTCGCGCCGCCTGAGGTGAAAGCGAAAATCGGCCACTATGAGGTGCTCGGCAAACAAGTGGCCAAGCTGATCCCGCAGTCGACGCTGGTGGAATTTCCCGGCATGGGCCACGCGCCACAAATGGAAGAACCGGCGCAGTTCCACAAGGCCCTGCTCGACTGGCTGAAGACATCCAATCCCGTGCGTTGATGAGGTAAGGCTGATGACGGTGCAGATTGCAGTGATCGATGACTGGCAGGACGTGGCCCGCGACGTGGTCGACTGGTCAGTCCTCGATAGCCTCGGTGAAGTGACGTTCGAACATGATTACCCGGCCGACAACGCGACAATGGCCGAGCGCCTGGGCCGCTACCAGGTGATCTGCGTGATGCGCGAACGCACGCGTTTCGATGAGGACTTGCTCAAGCGTTTGCCCAATCTCAAGTTGCTGGTCACCGGCGGCATGCGCAACGCGGCGCTGGACATGCCAGCGGCGGCAAAACTGGGCATCAAAGTCTGCGGCACTGACAGTTACAAGCATGCGGCGCCAGAGCTGACCTGGGCGCTGATCATGGCGGCGACACGCAATCTGGTGAAGGAAGCCAATGCCCTGCGCGACGGTCATTGGCAGCAAGGGCTGGGTGGCGACCTGCACGGCAAAACCCTCGGCATTCTCGGTCTGGGCAGTATTGGCCAGCGCGTTGCGCAGTTCGGCCAGGTATTCGGCATGCGTGTCATCGCCTGGAGCGAAAACCTCACCGCCGAACGGGCGCAGCAGGTTGGCGTGACCTACGTGAACAAGCAGCAATTGTTCGAGCAGGCAGACGTGTTGTCGGTGCATCTGGTGCTCAGCGAGCGCAGTCGCGGACTGGTCGATGCGCAGGCGCTGGGCTGGATGAAGCCGACTGCGCTGCTGGTCAACACCGCGCGCGGGCCGATAGTCGATGAAGCGGCGTTGATCAAGGCCTTGCAGAAACAGCAAATCGCCGGGGCAGCGCTGGATGTGTTCGAGGAGGAACCATTGCCGGCGATGCACCCGTTTCGCACACTGGACAATGTGCTGGCGACGCCGCATGTGGGCTATGTCAGTCGGCAGAACTATGAACAGTTCTTTTCGCAGATGATCGAGGATATTCAGGGATGGGCGGCTGGGGAGCCGGTTCGCCTGTTGAACTGAAAACTCCCATCATTGCGCTGGTGTAGCGACCTTCGCCTTCGCGAGCAAGCTCGCTCCCACATTGGATATGGACCAGGAACAGATTTTCCGTCCACTGAAGATCCCCTGTGGGAGCGAGCCTGCTCGCGAAGGGGCACTCACTGTCTCCTCATCAACAAACTGTCCGCACCACAACAGTGCAACCACCCTTCTCGCTAGCACAAAATCGTGACCGCCCAGTCACCGTTTTGGCCCTCCCTGGCAGAAAAACCTGCACTTCGTCGGTGCGTTTGCCCCTGAAAAGCAAGGTTGGCGCGAACCGCCAACCGATTGTCGAACAATTTACCCATTTGCGCCGCCCCGCTCTAGGATCTGGCCTAGACTGACTTTCGCGGGGTAAAACCGACCAGTCACATTGCCGAAAAAAAGTCGAAACTTTTGCGCGCGGCGGCGGGTCATCTGAAAGGCAGGGCCAAAGCGACTGGTGCAATCCTTGCAACGGCCCGATCACCCATTCTGCTTGCGCGTGTTGGGTAGCGTTTGCTCACCGATGCGTGGCGCGTTTGCGCCCGGCCACAGGACCTGGCCATGGACATCGCTTGTTCAAGACAAGAATCAGATCAACGAGACGGGAGATTCATATGATCAGTGCGGCATTGGATATTCAGGGAGAGCGTGCTCAGCAGGCGGTTGGTGAATCGAGCACCGTCAGTGTTCCCGGCAGCCGACAGATCAACGTCCCCGGCACCAAAACGCTGACTCCAGTAGCGAGCCAGAACCCCAACAAGAAAAAAGTCTTGTTCGTCACCTCGGAAATCGCCGATCTGGTCAAGACCGGCGGCTTGGGTGACGTCTCCGCCGCCCTGCCCCGGGCCATGGCTCATCTGCACGATGTGCGGGTGTTGATCCCCGGTTACCCACAGGTGATGCACAGCGAAAACCCGATCCACATCATCGGCGAACTTGGCGGCCATGCCGCGCTGCCACCGTGCAAGATCGGCCGTATGGACATGCCGGATGGTCTGGTCATCTACGTGTTGATCTGCCCTGAACTCTATGAGCGCGAGGGCTCGCCTTACGGCGCCAACAACGGCCGCGACTGGCCGGACAATCACATCCGTTTCGCCCGTTTGGGTCTGGCTGCTGCCGATATCGCCGCCAACCTTGCACAAATTCACTGGTGCCCGGATCTGGTGCACGCCCATGACTGGCCGGCCGGTCTGGCCCCTGCCTACATGCACTGGCGCGGGCAGCGCACGCCGACCCTGTTCACCATTCACAACCTCGCCTATCAAGGCGTGACCAGCCTCGGTTCCTGCCCTGAGCTGGGGATTCCCACCCATGCCCTGCAGCAGGAAGGCATGGAGTTCTACGGCAAGATGTCGTTCCTCAAGGCCGGCATGGCCTATTCGAGCCATATCACCACGGTCAGCGCGACTTATGCGCAGGAAATCACCACCCCGGATTTCGGCTGCGGCCTCGACGGTTTTCTCGCCGCCAAGACCCAGCAAGGCTTGCTCAGCGGTATCCCCAACGGCATCGACGAGAGCTGGGACGCTGCTACCGATCCACACCTGTTCGCGCCGTTTGCCATCGGTGATTGGGAAGGCAAAGCCATTAACGCTGCGCACGTTCGCGACCTCTTCGAATTGAATGACTCCGAAGGCCCGCTGTTCGCCGTGGTTTCGCGACTGGTCTATCAAAAAGGCCTGGACCTGACGATAGCGGTGTCCGAGTACATCGTGCAGAACGGCGGCCAGATCGCCATCATCGGTCGCGGCGAACCGGAAGAAGAACAAGCCATGCGCGAACTGGCGCTGCGTTTCCCCGGGCAGATCGGCGTGCGCATCGGCTTCAATGAAACCGACGCTCGCCGCATGTTTGCCGGCAGCGACTTCCTGTTGATGCCGTCGCGCTATGAGCCTTGCGGCTTGAGCCAGATGTACGCCCAGCGTTTCGGCTCGCTGCCGGTGGCGCGCAACACTGGCGGGCTGGCCGACACCATTGAAAACGGCGTCACCGGTTTCCTCTTCGACGAATCCACCGCTGAAAGCTATCAGGAAGCCCTGAGCCGCGCGTTCAAGGTATTCGCCTTCCCCGAACTGCTCAACGCCATGCGTTGCCGCGCAATGGCTGCGCCGTTCAACTGGTGCAAAGCGGTTGAACCGTACGCCGAACTCTACGAACAACTGGTCGCCAAGGCGCTGGGTAAAGCTCACCACAAATAACCAGGGAGGTTCACCACGATGCCGTTACGGTCTACTGAAACCTGGCCCCACGGCGCGATCATGCTGGACGCCGAACATACCCAGTTCGCGCTGTGGGCACCGGATGCTTTTTACGTCAGTGTCGAACTTGAAAACGGCCAGTCGCTGCCGATGCTGCCTCAGGCCGATGGCTGGTTTGTGATCAAGGCCCGTTGCCCGGCGGGTACGCGTTACCGCTACAACATCGACGGCGAACTGGAGGTGCCCGACCCGGCCTCCAGGGCGCAGGATGGCGACCTCGACCGCCACAGCGTGGTGGTCGATCCGCTGAGCTATCAATGGCGACACAGTGCCTGGCACGGTCGGCCGTGGAGCGAAGCGGTGATCTACGAGTTGCACGTCGGTGCGCTCGGTGGATTCGCTGAAGTCGAACAACATCTGGCGCGCCTCGCCGGCCTGGGCATCACCGCCATCGAACTGATGCCGCTGGCGCAGTTTCCCGGCGAACGCAACTGGGGCTACGACGGTGTTTTGCCCTACGCCCCGCAAGCCTCTTACGGCACGCCGGAACAACTCAAACACCTGATCGACAGCGCCCACGGCCACGGCTTGGCCGTCATTCTTGATGTGGTCTACAACCACTTCGGCCCCGACGGCAATTATCTGCATCGTTACGCCAAAGGCTTTTTTCGCGAGGACAAACACACGCCGTGGGGTGCAGCGATCGATTTTCGCCGCGACGAAGTGCGCGAATTTTTCATCGAAAATGCCTTGATGTGGTTGCTCGAATACCGCTTCGACGGTCTGCGCCTCGACGCAGTGCATGCCATCGAAGACCCGGACTTCCTCACGGAAATGGCCCAGCGCATCCGCGCGCAGATCGACCCGAGTCGGCATGTCTGGCTGACCGTGGAAAACGAACTCAACCAGTCGAGCCTGCTGGAATACGACTACGACGCGCAGTGGAACGACGACGGTCATAACGCCCTGCACGTCCTGCTCACCGGCGAAACCGACGCCTATTACGCCGACTACTCCGCGCAACCCACCGAACAATTGGTGCGCTGCCTGAGTCAGGGTTTTGTCTTCCAGGGACACATCACCCGCCACGGCGAGCCGCGCGGCGAGCCTAGCGAACATCTGCCTTCCACAGCGTTTGTGCTGTTTCTGCAGAACCACGACCAGATCGGCAACCGCGCGTTCGGTGAACGCCTGCATCATCTGGCCGATCCGCGCGCCGTGCAGGCAGCGACCGTATTGTTGCTGCTATCACCGATGATTCCGCTGATGTTCATGGGCGATGAATTCGCCGCCGAACAGCCGTTCCTGTTTTTTACCAGTCACCACGGCGAACTGGCCAAGTTGGTGCGCGAGGGCCGGCGCAATGAATTCGCCGCGTTTAGCGCCTTCACCGATCCGCACAAGCGCGAGCAGATTCCCGACCCGAATGACGAAAAAACCTTCCACGCCTCACAGCCAAGGTTGGTCGGCCATGGCAGCGCAAAACAGCAGGAAACCCTGGAGCTGTACCAGAAGCTGCTGCAATTTCGCCATCAATACATCATTCCCCACCTGTCCGGCACCCAAGCCCTGGGTGCGCATATGCTCGGTTACGGCGCGGTCAGTGCACGCTGGCGCCTGGGCAATGGCAGTGAGCTGCGAATTGACCTGAACCTCAGCGATACGCCAGTGGTCAACCCTCCACAGACCGAGGCCGTGTGGTTGTTTCAACAGCCACCCACCGTCGATCTATCGGAATCGGGCGAACTGCCCGCGTATTGCGCGCTTGTCAGCCTCACGGCCGCAACCCCTTTGCAACCTCTGGATGGAGAGCGCCTATGAGCGATGCGCAACTGGAAATTCTTGCCAGCCGAGCCGGCCTCGCCGTCGACTGGATCGACGCCAACGGCCGCCCGCAGAAAGTCGCCCCGGCGGTGCTGCGCAATGTCCTGATCGGCCTCGGCCACCCCGCCAGCACCGCGCAGGAAATCGACGCCAGCCTGCTGGAACTGCAAGCTGTTCAACAAGACCGCCACTTGCCGCCACTACTGACTGCCGATGTCGGTATCGGCGTGGATCTGGGGCGTTACTTTGCGCCTGAAACCCCGTGTGAAATTCACCTTGAAGACGGTTCACGGCTGAACCTGAAACTCGATTCCGAAGCGATACTGCCGGGGCTGATCCCGGTCGGTTATCAACAAGTGCACATCGGCGATCAATATTTCACCTTGGCCGTGGCCCCGGAGCGTTGCTTCAGCGTCGGCGATGCGGTGGATAATCCGATCCCCCGCGTGTGGGGCCTGAGTGCGCAGCTGTATTCGCTGCGCCGCCCTGGTGACGGCGGTTTCGGCGATACTCAGGCGCTGGAAGACCTGGTCCGCGTGGCCGGTGAACGCGGCGCCGATGCAGTGGCGATCAGCCCGCTGCACGCCATGTTCAACGCCGATACCGGGCGCTACAGCCCTTATTCGCCATCCAGTCGGTTGTTTCTCAATCCACTCTATGCAGCGCCCGGAGCGATTCTCGGTGAGCGCGCCTTGCGTGATGCGATCGACGCGGCCGGCCTGGCCGAGCAGTTCGCGCAACTGGAAGACCTGACACTGATCGACTGGCCGAGCGCCGCCGACGCCAAGCAGAAACTCTTGCACGCCTTGTACGAAGGTTTCATCGCCGGTGAGCATCCGCTGCACCCGGATTTCGCCAGTTTCCGCCATGCCGGTGGCGAAGCGCTGGAAAACCACTGCCGATTCGAAGCGATTCAGGAAATGCGCGCCGCCCGTGGCGAAAACCTCGACTGGCGGCAATGGCCGGAACACTGGCACGACCCGCGTGGCGCAGCGCTCGAGGCGTTTGCCGAGGAGTACGCCGAACGCATCGGCTATTTCGCTTTTTGCCAGTGGCTGATCCATCGTTGTCTGGAACGTGCGCAAACCGCCGCACGCAGTGCCGGCATGGGCATTGGCCTGATCGCCGATCTGGCGGTGGGTGCCGATGGCGCTGGCAGTCAGGCCTGGAGTTTTCAGGATGAACTGCTCGCCTCGCTGACCGTGGGTGCGCCGCCGGACATTCTCAATCGCTCCGGGCAAGGCTGGGGCATTTCCGCGTTCTCTCCCGAAGGCCTGATCCGCAATGGCTTTCGCGCCTTCATCGACATGCTTCGCGCTAACTTCGCCCACGCCGGCGGCTTGCGCATCGACCATGTCATGGGCCTGCAACGCTTGTGGGTGATCCCCAACGGCGCCGCGCCGGCCGATGGCGCTTACCTGTATTACCCGGTCGATGACTTGCTGCGCCTGCTGACCCTCGAATCCCATCGCCACCAGGCGATTGTCCTCGGTGAAGACCTCGGCACCGTGCCCGACGGCCTGCGTGAAAAGCTTATCGCCCGCTCGATGCTCGGCATGCGCGTGCTGCTGTTCGAGCAGGACAATACCCATTTCAAACCGATTCTCGACTGGCCGGACAACGCGCTGGCGACCACCAGCACCCACGATCTGCCGACGCTCAACGGCTGGTGGCATGGCCGCGATATCGACTGGAACGCGCGTCTGGGGTTTGTCGATGCCAACGGTGAAATCGAATGGCGGCATCATCGTCAGCGTGAACGCGAAGGCTTGCGCAGCGCATTGAGCCAAGACCCGCAAAACTTTCGCGAAGAATCCCACGAGGCCGATCAAGTGGTCGATGCCGCCGTACGCTTCCTCGGCCACACCCGCGCGCCGTTGGTGCTGCTGCCGCTGGAAGATGCGCTGGGCATCAATGAACAGGCCAATCTGCCGGGCACCATCGACACCCATCCGAACTGGTCGCGGCGCCTGCCCGGCACCAGTGAAACACTGCTCGACGGCGCGGATGCGGCGCGACGTCTGGAGCTACTTGCCTGCGCGCGTCTTCAGGCTGCCGAGCGTGACCAATGAATCAAGCGCTTATCCAGCCACTGCGCGCGACACTGCGCCTGCAATTTCATAAGGGCTTTACCCTCGAACAAGCTGTGCCACTGGTGCCGTACTTCGCCCGGCTCGGCATCAGCCATATTTACGCCTCGCCGTTGCTCGCGGCACGGGCCGGCTCGATGCATGGTTACGATGTGGTCGACCCGACCCAAGTCAATCCGGAGCTTGGTGGCGAGCCGGCGCTTCGGCGCTTGGTCAGCACTCTGCGCGAACACAGCATGGGACTGATCCTCGATATCGTCTCCAATCACATGGCGGTCGGCGGCAACGACAACCCGTGGTGGCTCGACCTGCTGGAATGGGGGCGACTGAGCCCTTACGGGGAGTTTTTCGATATTCAGTGGCATTCGCCGGACCCGTTGATGGAAGGCCAGTTGCTGCTGCCGTTTCTCGGCAGCGATTACGGTGTGGCCTTGCAGGAAGGCACGCTGAAACTGCATTTCAATGCGCAGACGGGCGGCTTCCACGTCGAGCATTACGACCATCACTTCCCGATCTGCCCGAATGATTACGGTGAGCTGCTCAAATCCGCAGAAGCGCTGAAACCGCTGGCCGATCGCTTCAGCACCCTCAGTTATCAGACCGACGCCCATTCACTGGCGATTCCGCTGAAAGAAGAATTGCGCCAACTGGCGAGTGATCCGGCAATCGCTGAGGCCATCGAAAACAACCTGAAGCATTACGATTCGACGACGCAAGATGGCTTCCATAAACTGCACCAATTGCTGGAGCGTCAGAGCTATCGCCTGGCGAGTTGGCGTACGGCGGCGGACGACATCAACTGGCGGCGCTTTTTCGATATCAACGAGCTCGGCGGCCTGCGTGTCGAACGTCCGGCAGTGTTCGAAGCCACCCACGGCAAAATCTTCCAGTTGATCGCCGAAGGCCTGGTCGACGGTCTGCGCATAGACCACATCGACGGCCTCGCCGACCCGCGTGGTTATTGCCGCAAGCTGCGGCGTCGGGTTGATCTGCTGGCGCCGGGCAGGCACTTGCCGATCTACGTCGAGAAGATCCTCGGCGCCGGCGAAACCCTGCACCGCGACTGGGCGGTGGACGGCACCACCGGTTATGAATTCATGAATCAGCTGTCATTGCTGCAACACGACCCGGACGGCGAGTACGTGCTCGGTGACCTCTGGCAACGGCGCACCGAACGCCCGGCCGCGTTCATCGAAGAAGCACAATTGGCGCGGCAGCAGATCCTCAACGGTTCGCTGGCCAGTGATTGCGAAAGCGTCGCCCAGGCCCTGCTGCAGGTCGCCCGCGATGACCTGATGACTCGCGACTTGACCCTCGGTGCGATTCGCCGGGTATTGCAGGCGCTGATCGTGCACTTCCCGGTCTATCGCACTTATATCAGCGCCATGGGCCGCTCGGAGCAGGACGAAAAATTCTTCCAGCAGGCCATGGACGGTGCGCGGCAAACGCTTGGCGAAGGCGACTGGCCGGTGCTCGACTGCGTCGCTGCGTGGCTCGGCGGCACGCCATGGCGGCGCAAACCGCGCGGCCGTTCGCGGAAAATCCTCAAACATGCCTGCGTACGCTTTCAGCAACTGACGTCACCGGCAGCAGCCAAAGCCGTCGAAGACACGGCGCTGTATCGCTCGGCGGTGCTGCTGTCGCGCAATGACGTCGGCTACAACACCGAACAGTTCAGCGCCCCGGTCAGCGACTTTCATGCGGTCAATCAGCAACGGCTGAGTGAATTCCCCGACAACTTGCTGGCCACCGCGACCCACGATCACAAACGCGGCGAAGACACCCGCGCGCGTCTGGCCGTGCTCAGCGAGCGTAGCCACTGGTACGCCGAGCAGATCGAATTGTGGCGCGCCCTCGCCCGTCCCGTTCGGGTTGACGAGCAGATGCCGTCGAGTGGCGATGAACTGATCCTCTATCAAGCATTGCTCGGCAGTTGGCCGCTGCAACTGCGTGATGATGATCAGGCAGGTGCAGCCGACTACGCCAAACGCATCTGGCAATGGCAACAAAAAGCCCTGCGTGAGGCCAAGCTGCAAAGCAGTTGGAGTGCGCCTAACGAAGCCTATGAAAACGCCGCGCAAGCGTTCACCGAAAAACTCCTTACCGGTGAAGAAGGCGAGCTGCTGCGCGCCGCGCTAAGCAAGACCGTCAACAGCATCGCCGCTGCCGGCGCCCTTAATGGCTTGGCGCAAACCTTGCTGCGCATGACCGTGCCGGGGGTGCCGGATCTGTATCAAGGCAATGAGTTCTGGGACTTCAGCCTGGTCGATCCGGACAATCGCCGGCCGGTGGATTACGCCGCTCGCGGGCAAGCCTTGCAGGAGCCATTGCCACCTGTGGAGTTGCTGGCGAACTGGCGTGACGGGCGCATCAAGCAAGCCTTGATTGCTGAAGTGCTGAACCTGCGCGTCGAGCACGCCGAGCTGTTCCGGCGTGGCACTTACCAGGCCCTGGAGGTACTGGGTAGTCAGGCGCACAACGTGCTCGCGTTCGCCCGTGAGCACGAGGGCAAGCAGGCCATCGTGATCGTGCCGATCCGTTGCGCAAACTTGCTGGAAAACGGTGCTGTACCTCAGGTCGATGCGCTGCGCTGGGGCGATACGCGGGTGGTTCTACCGTTCGCCGCCTCTGACACAAACCTGAAGGGACTTTTTTCAAGCAGCGCAGTCACAAAAAACAGGGAGCTGAATATCAGCGACGCGCTGGGGGATGTCCCGGTCAATCTCTTTATCCAACACTTAACACAAGTATGAGTTCAGTTCAGGAGCATTGCGATGAGTACCGACGATAAACGCATCCGCGAATTCGCCTATCAAATCTGGGAATCGGAAGGTCAGCCTGATGGTCAGGAGGCGCGCCACTGGGAGATGGCGCGCAAGCTCGCCGAAGCTGAAGCGCTGGCGCCGAAGAAACCGCCAAAAGCGGCCGGCAGCAAAGCCGCGGGCAAGGCTACAGAGGCCAAGGCCCCAGCCGCCAAACCTAAACCCCCGGCCAAAGCCAAACCGGCCAGCGCCGCGAAAGTGATTCCCCCGGGCGAAAAAGCCGCCGAGAAAAAGCCGCGAGCGCCGAAGAAGCCTTCGGCGATCTGACGCTAACCGGATTATTGAACTGAATGAATGTGTGGCGGGTTCGCTCGCCACCGAGGACGTGCTCGTCCTCAAGAAACACACCAACCCCCTGTGGGAGCGAGCCTGCTCGCGAAAGCGCCGGGTCAGCCAGCAGCGATGTCGGATGTACAGACGCCTTCGCGAGCAGGCTCGCTCCCACAGGGGTGCAGTGTTAACCGAACTACCCCGATTTTTGCAGGAGCAAACATGACCCGTCCAAAGAATGCCGAGCCCACCGCGCACGCCGAGCCGTCGAGAATCCGTGAAGGCCTGCCCTTCCCGCTCGGTGCGACCTGGGATGGTCTGGGGGTGAACTTTGCCCTGTTTTCTGCCAACGCCACCAAGGTCGAACTGTGCATCTTCGACGATGCCGGCGAAGTCGAACTCGAACGCATCGAATTGCCGGAATACACCGACGAGATCTACCACGGCTACCTGCCCGATGCGCACCCGGGGCTGATTTACGGCTACCGCGTCTACGGCCCATACGACCCGGCCAACGGTCACCGCTTCAACCACCACAAATTGCTCATCGACCCGTACGCCAAGCAGTTGGTCGGCGAACTGAAATGGTCGGAAGCGCTGTTCGGCTACACCATCGGCCACCCTGACGCCGACCTCAGTTTCGATGAGCGCGACAGCGCGCCGTTCGTGCCCAAGTGCAAAGTCATCGACCCGGCGCACACCTGGGGCAATGACCACCGCGTCAGCGTGCCGTGGGACAAAACCATCATTTACGAAACCCACGTGCGCGGCATCAGCATGCGTCACCCCTCTGTGCCGGAGAACGTACGCGGCACTTTCGCCGGGCTGATGGTCGACGATGTACTCGAACACATTCGCAAGCTTGGCGTTTCCACCGTCGAGCTGTTGCCGATTCACGCCTTCGTCAACGATCAGCATCTGCTGCACAAAGGCATGACCAATTACTGGGGCTACAACAGCATCGCCTTCTTCGCCCCGGACCCGCGCTATCTGGCCAGCGGCAAGATTGCCGAGTTCAAGGAGATGGTCGCGCACCTGCACGAAGCCAACCTCGAAGTGATTCTCGACGTGGTCTACAACCACACCGCCGAGGGCAATGAGCAAGGCCCGACCCTGTCGATGCGCGGCATCGACAACGCCTCGTACTACCGCTTGATGCCCGACGATAAGCGCTACTACATCAACGATTCCGGCACCGGCAACACCCTCGACCTGAGCCACCCGTGCGTGCTGCAAATGGTCACTGACTCTTTGCGTTACTGGGCCAGCGAGATGCACGTCGACGGTTTCCGCTTCGACCTGGCGACCATTCTCGGCCGTTACCACGACGGTTTCGACGAGCGTCACAGCTTCCTCGTCGCCTGCCGTCAGGATCCGGTGCTGCGTCAGGTGAAGATGATTGCCGAGCCGTGGGACTGCGGCCCCGGCGGCTATCAGGTCGGCAACTTCCCGCCGGGCTGGGTCGAGTGGAACGACAAGTTCCGCGACACCGTGCGCGCGTTCTGGAAAGGTGACGACGGTCAGGTCGCCGACTTCGCCAGTCGCATGACCGCTTCCGGCGAGATGTTCAACCAGCGCGGGCGGCGTCCTTATTCCTCGGTGAACTTCATCACCGCGCACGACGGTTTTACCCTCAACGATCTGGTCTCGTACAACGACAAACACAACGAAGCCAACGACGAGAACAATCAGGACGGCAGCAACAACAACCTGTCGTGGAACCACGGTGTCGAAGGCCCGACTGACGATCCGGAAATCAATGCCTTGCGCCATCGGCAGATGCGCAACTTCTTCGCCACCCTGCTGCTCGCCCAAGGCACGCCGATGATCGTCGCAGGCGATGAATTCGCCCGCACCCAGGACGGCAACAACAACGCTTATTGCCAGGACAGCGACATCGGTTGGGTCAACTGGGACCTGAGCGAAGACGGCAAGGCGCTGCTGAAATTCGTCAAACGCCTGATCAAGTTGCGTCTGGCCTATCCGATCCTGCGCCGTGGGCGTTTTCTGGTTGGCGAGTACAACGAGGACATCGGCGTCAAGGACGTCACCTGGCTGGCGCCGGACGCCACCGAGATGACCACCGAGCATTGGCACGACGCGCACAACCGTTGCCTGGGCATGTTGCTTGATGGCCGCGCGCAGGAAACCGGGATTCGCCGTAAGGGTGCGGATGCGACGCTGCTGCTGGTGGTCAACGCCCATCACGACATCGTCAATTTCACGTTGCCGGAAGTGCCGGAAGGCAGCTTCTGGACTTGCATGATCGACACCAATCAGCCGTCGATCCGTGGCCAGGAGCGCTTCGATTTCGGCCACGAATACTCGGTGACCGGTCGCTCGTTGCTGCTGTTCGAACTGCAACGTGATGAAGAAGACTGATATGGATCTGCACAGTTATCTATCCCGACGCACAGCGGACTATCCGCACACCGTAGCCCTCGGCGATTGCCTGCGGGCACTGGTCGAGGCCGGGCTGGATCGGTTGCCGTTGCCGGGCAGCGGCCACACGCTGGAACGTTTTCAGCGTCTGGCCGAAGTCGGCGGGCATGATCTGGGTTTGTGCAAACTGTTCGAAGGCCATACCGATGCGCTGGCGATCATCGAGCAACTGGGTGGCTCGCCGACACCGGGCAGTACGTGGGGCATGTGGGCGGCGGAACCGCCGCAGGCACGGGTCAAAGTCAGCCCGGTCGGGCACATGGTTGCGCTGCATGGGCGCAAGGCATGGTGCTCCGGCGCCGCCGTGCTTAGCCATGCCTTGCTCACCGCGTGGGATGCCGATGATCAGCAACAGCTGGTTGCCGTCGCCCTCGACCAACCGGGCGTCACCGTCACCGAACAGGGTTGGCAAGCGGTGGGCATGGCCGCCACCGGTAGCGTGGAAGTGCTGTTCGACGGCGCCGAAGCGCAGGCCATCGGCAACCCCGGCGACTATCTGCAACGACCAGGTTTCTGGCAAGGCGGGATCGGCATAGCGGCGTGCTGGTACGGCGCCGCGCGGCAAATCGCCGAGACGCTGCGTATGCAGTGTGGGCAACGCCCGGAACCGCACGCCCTCGCCCATCTCGGCGCGGTGGATAGCGCCTTGCAGGCCGCCGCCGATGTGTTGCGTTTCAGCGCTTTGCACATCGATGCCCATCCTGAGGACAACGCCGAATTGCTCGCCCGGCGTGCCCGCGCAGTAGTCGAGCAGTCAGCCGAACAGGTAATCCGTGAGGTCGGGCGCGCGCTCGGCGCCGGACCGTTTTGCAAGGATCGACACTTTGCCCGGCTTAGCGCCGACCTGCCGGTGTTCCTGCGTCAAAGTCATGCCGAACGGGATCTGGCCGCCCTCGGGCAATTGGTCGCCGGGCAATCCAGTGAGGTATGGGCACTATGAAAACCAATCCGATTGTCGGCCAGGGCACGAGCCTGCATCAGTGGCAGGCGTCGCGACACCTGGCGGAGCTGGAGAGCATCGACATCCTCAGCCTGGTGCCACCGGGCGCGCGGGCGGTGATTGTTGCGCCGCACCCGGACGACGAAGTGCTCGGTTGTGGTGGTTTGCTGCAATTGCTCGCCGAGGCCGGCCGGCCTTTGCAATTGATTTCGGTCACCGACGGCAGCGCCAGTCATCCCGGCTCCAGTCGTTGGCCGGTGGAACGCTTGAGCGTAGTACGCCCGCAGGAATCTGCCGAAGCGCTGCGCCGTCTCGGTCTGCCGATGCATCGCGTGAAATGGCTGCGCGGCGGCTTCACCGACACTCAGGTCGAGGCTCAGGAAAGCGAGTTGATCGAGTTTATCGAACGCCATCTGCGCCCCGATGACGTGCTCTTCACCACGTGGAGCGAGGACGGTCATTGCGACCATGAGGCCGTCGGCCGCGCCAGTGCCGAAGCCGCGCACCGGGTCGGTGCGAGCTGCCATGAGCTGCCGGTGTGGACGTGGCACTGGGCGACTCCGGAAGACGCTTTCGTGCCGTGGCAACGGGCGCGCAAGATTCTCCTGACGCCGGCGCAAGTCGCGCGCAAGCGCCACGCGGTGCACGCCTTCGCCAGTCAACTGGAAGGCGACCCTGACGCCGGACTCGGCCCGGTGCTCGCGCCCTACGTGCTCGATCGCCTGCTGCAGTCCTTCGAAGTGGTGTTTCTATGAGTGTCGACGATCGCTATTTCGACGGCCTGTTTGCCGGTAACGACGACCCGTGGGCGTTCCGTCAGCGCTGGTACGAGCAGCGCAAACGCGCGATCACCCTCGCCGCCCTGCCGCGTCCGCACTATCGGGCGATCTTCGAACCCGGCTGCGCCAACGGTGAGTTGAGTGCCGAACTCGCCGGCCGTTGCGATCGCTTGCTGTGCTGTGACACCGCCAGTGCGGCGGTGACATTGGCGCGCACGCGGCTGAGCCTGTTCGACCACGCCGAAGTGCGACAAAACCGTCTTCCCGGCGACTGGCCGGAGGAAAAATTCGACCTGATTGTATTTAGCGAGATCGGCTACTACCTCGATGGCGAAGATCTGACAGACGTGATCCGTCGAGCCAGTGATTGCCTGACTGCCGACGGCCAGTTCCTCGCCTGCCACTGGCGTCCGCCCATCGACGGTTGCCCGCTGAATGCACGACAGGTTCACGACCTGATCCACGAACAATTACATCTGCCACGGCTGGTCCTGCATCAGGAAGCGGACTTCATTCTTGAAGTCTGGAGCCGCGAACCGCGTTCGGTGGCGGCACTGGAGGGCTTGCGATGATCGGCATTCTGATCCCGGCGCACAACGAGGAAGACTTGCTCGACGACTGCCTTAGCGCGGCCATGCGCGCCAGTCGCCACGGCTTGCTGGCCGGTGAACGGGTCGAGGTGCTGGTGGTGCTCGACAGTTGCACCGACCGCTCGGCGCAGATTGTCAGCCGCTATCCGGTACTGAGCCTGCACATCAACGCGCGCAATGTCGGCAAGGCTCGCGCGGCCGGCGCACAGCTGTTGCTGGAACGCGGGGCACGCTGGATCTCTTGCTCGGACGCCGACAGCCGCGTAGCCGATGACTGGCTGGTCGCTCAGCTGGGGTTGGGCGCCGACGCGGTATGCGGTACCGTCACTGTCGAACGCTGGCATGAGTCGTTCGATGCAGCGGCGCAAATCCGCTACCACCGGAATTACCGTGCCTGCGATGGCCATCGGCATATCCACGGCGCCAATCTGGGCATCAGCGCCGACGCCTATCGCTGGGCCGGAGGCTTTAAACCGCTGGCCTGCGACGAAGATGTGCAATTGGTGCGGGAGCTGGAACTCGACGGCGCGAACATCGCCTGGAGCCATCGCCCGCAAGTGCTCACCAGCGCGCGGTTCGACAGCCGTGCGCGCGGCGGCTTTGGTGACTATCTGCGAAATCTGGCACAGATAGAGCAAAAAAAAGCGGATCAGATTGATCTGTGACGCGACGAACTTCGCTTCATGAGCAATACTCTGCTGCGCGGCAATCCAGGGTTCGGAGCGTCGCAAGGCATTCAACCAGCCTTCACGGGTCGGCGGCGACTGGCAATCATTGCCACGCATACGGCTGAGGGCGAAACAACACAAGGACGTCACACCATGAAACCGTTATCCCTCAGCGACAACAGTTCGCCGGCGCAAATCTGGAACAGCGCCCCGCAACTGGACAACATTCCCGTCATCAATACCCTCAGCCTGGTACCCGCCGGCGCCCGCGCCGTGGTCATCGCGCCGCATCCGGGCGATGAAGTGGTCACCTGCGGCGGCCTGCTGCAATTACTTTCCAGCCTCGGTCATCCCCTGCAATTGCTCTCGATCACCGACGGCAGCGCCAGCCATCCGGGTTCACGGCAATGGTCGGAAAAGCGCCTGAGCGTGTTCCGCCCACAGGAAAGCGTCGAAGCCCTGCGCCGCCTCGGCCTACCGATGCACAGTCTGAAATGGGTGCGCGGCGGCTTTACCGACAACGCCCTGTGCGAACAGCAAGCGCAAGTGACCGAATTCATCAGCCGCTACCTGCGCCCCGGCGACGTGGTGTTCAGCACCTGGCGCGGCGATGGCAACGACGACCATGAAGCCGTGGGCCGGGCCAGTGCGCAAGCAGCTGAACAGGCCGGCGCGACCTTCCACGATGTACCGGTCTGGGCGTGGCACTGGCCCGAACGCGAACACACGTCGATCCCCTGGGACCGCGCGCGCAAACTGCGCCTCGACACCTGGACCGTGGCGCGCAAAAGCCACGCTACTCACGCCTATGCCAGCCAGCTCAAGGGCGAACCGGCGATCGGCATTGCACCGATGCTGCCACCGGTGATTCTCGAAAGAATGCGCCTGCCCTATGAAATCGTGTTTGTCTGACGCCGTTCAGGGTGGGAGCGGGCCTGCTCGCGAAAGCGGCGATTCTACCAACTGATGTACTGGATTTGCCGACGCCTTCGCGAGCAGGCTCGCTCCCACAGGAATTGGGTTGTCATCAACCATGATTTGCAAGGAACTGCCGCCCCTCCCCATCAGTCGCATGAATAAGCGGCCCGCAATCCAGAGGAGTGAACGTGTCCAGCGATCCCAAGCGTCATGTTGTCGACGCGCCCGTCATCCATCGTCTCAGGGTGCTGACGGTTAACACCCACAAGGGTTTCACCGCGCTCAATCGGCGCTTCATCCTGCCGGAACTGCGCGAAGCGGTACGCAGCACTTCGGCCGATCTGGTGTTTCTGCAGGAAGTGGTGGGTGAACACGAAAGGCATTCCAGTCGCTACAACGAATGGCCGCAAACCTCGCAATACGAGTTTCTCGCCGACAGCATGTGGAGCGATTTCGCCTACGGGCGCAATGCCGTCTACCCCGACGGCCATCACGGCAATGCACTGCTGTCGAAATACCCGATCCGGGAATACCGCAACCTTGATGTGTCGATCACCGGACCCGAACGCCGTGGCCTGCTGCACTGTGTGCTCGACGTGCCGGGGCACGCCGAGGTCCACGCGATCTGCGTGCATTTGAGTCTGCTCGAAAGCCATCGGCAATTGCAGTTGCAGTTGCTCTGCCAACTCCTCGAATCCCTGCCCGACGACGCCCCGGTGATCATCGCTGGTGACTTCAACGACTGGCAGCTTCAGGGCAACGCCGCCCTCGCCCGCCGTGACTACCTGCACGAAGCCTTCGAGCGCCATCACGGGCGCCCGGCCAAGACCTATCCGGCGCGGTTTCCGTTGCTGCGGCTGGACCGTATCTATTTGCGCAATGCCAGCAGTCATGACCCACGGATCCTCGGCAACAAGCCGTGGACACATCTGTCGGATCATCTGCCACTGGCGGTCGAAGTGCACCTGTAGCCGCAATAGTGACAGCAATGCCGTGCGCAATGGGGGCAGCTCATTCGGCGGCTCAACGTTACCGACAGACCATCTGTCGGTAACTGAATGCCTCTGATTCGGGGCTTTCGTTGTGTTTTTCCATACAAACAACCACTTAGTTATGTGCAGAAAAACAAACGCTTGCAAAGCCCGTTTTGCCACTACCGCTCATCGTTCAATTTCTTGACGGTTACGCTCGACTCTTCTTATCTCTACCTTACTACCCCCGGAATCACCACCCGGGACGAGCCTTCAGCCACTCGCGAAATCGAGCGGCCAGGGTTCGCCCCGCTCCATTCGGTCGCCCCTCGTTCGGGGTAGGAGAGACGCCACACAGAGAGAATGCATGCGCCTGCAAGGTAGACCTCCATGAAAACTTCCATAACCGCACACGAGATCAAAATCACTTTCTGCACAGTGTCGAGTTCAATCTTGCTGTGCTCATCCATGGAGGCGCAGGCCGGTCCTGCAGCGGATGAAACCACCCCTTGGTATCGCGCGGATGTGCCCGTGATGACATTGCCCACCACCGTCATCACTCCCGGCCCGCAACGCTTCAGCCCACGGCCAGATCTGCAAGGCACACGTTTGATGACCGAAGACCTCGCACCGTCGGCCTGGGATGAGCTGTACGGCAGAAGCGCCCGGCAGGCGCAAACCGATGTGTTGTCGTCAGGCTACGCGATGCCCGGCAGTGGTGACTTCAAAGGCCCCGCCGTGTTGACTCTGCAAAGTGGTAGCCATACCCAGAAAATCGGCCTGATTGGTGGTCTCAACCAGATTCAAGCCAATGGCAATGGTCCGCTTACCAGCCGCGCCCTGGCAGACCCGAACAGTGACACCCTCAATCTGCAAGGCCAAAGCCTTGGCGCCTATTACAGCCTGATCGGCGCCCAGGGCTGGCACGTGGATTTATCCGCCAGTGGCGGCCGGGTCAGTGGCTTCAGTCGCAACGGCCAAGGCGCGCGGCAAGCCACCGAAGGCAGTGCGATGACCTTCTCGGTCGAGGGCGGCTTCCCGATTGGCCTGAGTGAAAACTGGGTGGTCGAACCGCAGGCGCAGTTGATCAATCAACGCATCACCCTCGACACGCCGTACGCCGGTTCCGGCAATGCCTCTTCCTCCGATCTGACGGCGTGGAGTGGCCGCGTCGGCGCACGCTTGAAAGGCAGTTACGACCTGAATGGTCTGCCGGTCGAACCCTATGTGCGCACCAACCTCTGGCACACGGTGTACACCGGCAATACCGTGACACTGGATCAGGTCGACAAGATCAGCAGCAGCCGCAAGTCCTCCACCGTCGAGTTAGGCCTCGGTCTGGTGGCGCGGGTGACGCCGGCGGTGAGTCTGTACGTGAGTGCGGATTACAGCAGTGATGTCGATGACAATGATTTGAACGGGATCATTGGCAGCCTTGGGGTGCGGATGCGCTGGTGATCTTCAGGCACCGAAGGTCCCTGTGGGAGCGAGCTTGCTCGCGAAAGCGGTGTAACGTTCAACATCATTGTTGATTGACATATCGCCTTCGCGAGCAAGCTCGCTCCCACAGGTTTTGCCGTCTCGGATCAACCCTCAGGTTTGAGGATCAACACCGCCAACGGCGGCAGGTTCAGTTCCAGTGACAACGACTGGCCATGGCTCGGCACTTCCTCGGTAAACGCCCCGCCGCCATTGCCGTAATTGGAACCGGCATAGGTGTCGGCATCGCTGTTGAGCAATTCAGTCCAGCGCCCGGCAAACGGCACACCAACACGATAAGCCTGACGTGGCACCGGCGTGAAGTTGGCCACCACCAGCACCGGTTTACCCTCCTTGCTCCAGCGCAACCAGGCATAAACGCTGTTGATCGCATCATCGCCGATCAACCACTGAAAACCCTGTGGCGCGTCGTCCTGGTCATGCAGCGCCGGCTCTTCGCGATACAGCCGATTGAGATCGCCAACCAGTTTCTGCACGCCTTTGTGCTCGGAGTACTGCAGCAGATACCAGTCCAGCTGTTGATCGTGGTTCCACTCGCGCCACTGGCCAAACTCGCAGCCCATGAACAAAAGTTTTTTGCCCGGATGCGTCCACATGAAACTCAAATAGGCGCGCAGGTTGGCGAATTTCTGCCAGCGATCGCCCGGCATCTTGTCGATCAGCGAATGCTTGCCGTGCACCACTTCGTCGTGGGAGATCGGCAGGATGAAACGCTCGGACCAAGCGTAGACCAGGCCAAAACTCAACTCGTTGTGATGGTGAGCGCGGTATACCGGATCCTGCTGAATGTAATGCAGCGAATCGTGCATCCAGCCCATGTTCCACTTGTAGGCGAAACCCAGACCGCCCTGCTGCGTGCTTTGGCTGACACCCGGCCACGCGGTGGATTCTTCAGCGATGACCAGCGCGCCCGGTGCTTCCAGTTCGACCACGTCGTTCAAATGCCGGAGGAAGTCGATGGCTTCCAGATTCTCGCGGCCACCGTGGCGGTTCGGCACCCATTCGCCGGCCTTGCGCGAATAGTCGCGGTACAGCATTGAAGCCACCGCATCGACGCGCAAGCCATCGACATGGAAATGCTTCAACCAGTGCAGCCCCGAGGCCAGCATGTAGCCATGCACCTCGGTGCGCCCGAGGTTGTAAATCAGCGTGTCCCAATCCTGATGGAAGCCTTCCAGCGGGTTGCCATACTCGTACAGCGCAGTGCCGTCGAACTGCGCAAGACCGTGGGTATCGGTCGGAAAATGCGCCGGTACCCAGTCTAGAATCACGCCGATCTCGGCCCGGTGGCAGGCGTCGACGAATTCGGCAAACTGCGCCGGCGTGCCATAACGCGCGCTCGGCGCAAATTGCGAGAGCAACTGATAACCCCAGGAACCGCCGAACGGGTGCTCCATGATCGGCATCAGTTCGATGTGGGTGAAGCCCAGCTCCTTGACGTAAGGAATCAGCCGCTCAGCCAATTCCGGCCAAGTGTACTGACGCGCCACTTCGCCGAGATCATCCAGCTCGCATTGCCAGGAACCGGCGTGCAGTTCATAGATTGACAGCGGCGCCGAGTGTTTCTGGCGGTCACGACGGCTGCTCATCCAGTCCTGATCCTGCCAGTCGATTTGCAGCGGCTCAGCGACTTTCGACGCGGTGTCCGGCGGCAGGCTGGTCGCCAATGCCATCGGGTCGGCCTTGAGCGGCAGAATCCCGTGGGCGCCGAGAATTTCATATTTGTACAGCTCGCCCGCTTGCAAGCGCGGGATGAACAATTCCCAGACCCCGGACGGATGACGCAAACGCATCGGATGGCGGCGGCCGTCCCAGACGTTGAAATCCCCCACCACTGACACGCGCCGGGCATTCGGCGCCCACACCGCAAAGCGCACGCCGTCGACACCATCGACGGTTCTCAACTGCGCACCGAGGCAGGCGCTGAGGTCACGGTGATTGCCTTCGGCGAACAGATACAAATCCATTTCACCGAGCAACTGGCCGAAGCTATACGGATCCTCGGCAACCTGCTCGCCGCCGGCCCAGCGCGTGCGCAACTGATACGGCCGCGCCTGATCGAAATGGCCGACAAACAGCCCCGGTGTTTCAGTCTGCTCCAGTGGGCCGCGTTCTTCGCCGCTGTCCTTGTCCAGCACCACGACACTCAACGCACCCGGTAAATAAGCGCGAATGAACTGCCCGCCAGCGCCATCGCCGTGCGGGCCAAGAATGGAAAAAGGGTCGTGATGTTCAGCGCGGACCAAGGCATCGATATCTTTCGCCGAGGGCAGCAGTGCTTCTTTGACCTGACCCTGTTCCTTGTTCGAGAAACTCATGACTACTCTCCACCAAGATCGGAAAAGGGTTTAAGCCCCGTCAATAACCCATACAAACCGTGCAACGGCACGGGCAGCCACGTGGGGCGATTTTCGGCTTCATAGGCCACTTCATAGGCCGCCTTCTCCAGGCCGAACAATGCAAGCGCGGCGTCGGCACCTTCAGGATCTTGCCAGGCATGATCAAGACTAGCTGCCGCACGGCGATATGCCTGAACAAATGCCTCACGGGCCTCACGCAGATAACGCTCGGCGACCAGACGCCGCGCGGTTTCAGCCTCAGCGCTGTGGTCAACGTTGTGCACATTGATGGTCATCGCTGCCGCGTAATCGAAGGAGCGCAGCACGCCGCTGACATCCTTGTAAGGACTGTGTTTGCCACGCCGCTCGGCCAATGGCCGCGCCGGTTCACCCTCGAAGTCGATCAGATAGGCATCGCCCTTGATCACCAGCACCTGGCCCAAATGCAGATCGCCATGGACGCGGATGCGCAAACCACCGACGGCTTTTTTCGCCAGATCCTGCACGTGGGCGAGGATGGTTTTCTTCTCGTCGACCAGCCTCTTCACCAGTTTCTGATCCGCTGCGCTGAGTTCACCCTGATGCTGCTTGAGCAGCTTAAAAGCGTGCTCGACCTGGGCGACGACATCCTTGCCCGTCGCCTGCATATCCTTGGCCGTCGACACCTGGGGGGCGAAGTCGGGATTGTCGGTTTTCGCGGCGAGCACCTTGTGCATCTCACCCAGACGCTGACCGAGCATGCCGGCAAAATCCCTCAACTCGCCGAGGGCGTTGTAATGCTGTTCCTGCTCGGACATGGCATCGGCCAGTTCATCGCGCAGCGCCCGTTCGAGGTTGTTCTGCGTCCATTCCCAGGCGTCGCCCTGATTGCTCAGATAGCCTTGGGCGATCATCAGCAGATTGTCCTCGCCCTTGGCATCGCGGCGAATCACCGAGCCGAGCAGCGGTGAGATATTGGCAAATCCGGCCTCGGTCAGGTAAGCGCTCATCTCCAGTTCCGGGTGTACGCCAGAAGCGACTTTACGTATCAGCTTGAGCACCAGGCTGTTGCCGATCACCACCGAACTGTTCGATTGCTCGGCAGACAGATAACGCACTTCCGACTCGGCACCCAGACCGAGTTTTTCCAGATGCGGTGTCGGTGCGAAGCGGATTTCCCCCTCGCTCGACTCCAATACCGTGTTGTTGTGCATGCCTTGCAGCACCGCACGAATAAACGCTTCAAGACTGAAGGCATCGGTGATCAGACCGACCTGTCGCACTCGGCGTACACGGGACAAGGCCAATTGCTGCGGCAACGCCGGGCCAACCTGATCTTCGGCAATAAAGCCGAACGGCAGCTGATAGCGACTGGTCTGTCCGCCACTGGTCACTTCAATCTCGCTGAGCAGCACCGGATGCTGCGCATCGCCGAAGCGCACGCCGTAGGCCAGATGCACTTTGTCGATGGCCGCATCCTTACCGGCGAACCACCGGCGATTCTGCAGCCAGCTCGGCAGGATGCTTTGCTCCAGCGTCGTACGCGACGGCGCTTCGAGCAGTTCTTCCATGCGTTTTTTCAGCACCAGCGTGGTGAAGTCCGGCAGGCTCTGCGCCGGTTCCACGTGCCAGCTCGGCATCTGGTTTTCCGCCGCCAGCGCGAACCAGTAGAAACCGTACGGCGCCAGGGTCAGGAGGAAATTCAACTGGCCAATCGGCGGGAACGCGTTACCGCCGAGCATCTCCACCGGCACCATGCCGACGTAGGCCGACAGGTCCAGCTCCACCGCTTGCGCACTGCGCGAGACGTTGGCCACGCACAGGATGATTTCATGTTTGCCGTCGACATCAGTGAATTCGCGGGTGTAAGCCAGCACGCGACGGTTGTTCGGCGAGAGCATCTTCAAGGTGCCACGGCCAAAGGCCTTGGACTGTTTGCGCACCGCGAGCAGACGGCGGGTCCAGTTCAACAGCGAATGGGGGTCGCCGGACTGGGTTTCGACGTTGACCGACAGATAACCGTACTGCGGATCCATGATCGGCGGCAGCACCAGACTCGCCGGATCGGCGCGGGAGAAGCCGCCGTTGCGGTCGATCGACCATTGCATCGGCGTACGCACACCGTCGCGGTCGCCGAGGTAGATGTTGTCGCCCATGCCGATTTCATCGCCGTAATACAGGGTCGGCGTGCCCGGCATCGACAACAGCAGGCTGTTGAGCAATTCGATGCGGCGACGATCGCGCTCCATCAACGGCGCCAGACGCCGACGAATACCGAGGTTGATCCGCGCGCGACGATCAGCGGCGTAGTAGTTCCACAGATAGTCACGTTCTTTGTCGGTGACCATTTCCAGCGTCAGCTCATCGTGGTTGCGCAGGAAGATCGCCCACTGGCAGTTGGCAGGAATTTCCGGGGTCTGGCGCAAAATATCGGTGATCGGGAAGCGATCTTCCTGCGCCAGCGCCATGTACATGCGCGGCATCAACGGGAAGTGAAACGCCATATGGCATTCATCGCCGTTGAGGCCTGCAGCATCGGTATCACCGAAGTACAGCTGCGTGTCTTCCGGCCATTGGTTGGCTTCGGCGAGCAGCATGCGGTCGGGGTAATTGGCGTCGATCTCGGCGCGGATCTGCTTGAGGACGTCGTGGGTTTCGGGAAGGTTTTCGTTATTGGTCCCGTCGCGCTCGATCAGGTACGGGATCGCGTCGAGACGCAGACCATCGATGCCCATGTCCAGCCAGTAGCGCATCACCGAGAGCACGGCTTTCATCACTTGCGGGTTGTCGAAATTCAGATCGGGCTGGTGCGAATAGAAACGGTGCCAGAAGTACTGGCCCGCGACTGGGTCCCAGGTCCAGTTGGATTTTTCCGTGTCGAGAAAAATGATCCGCGTGCCATCGTACTTTTGATCGTCATCCGACCACACGTAGAAGTCTCGCGCCGCCGAACCAGGTTTGGCCTTGCGTGCGCGCTGGAACCACGGGTGCTGGTCCGAGGTGTGGTTGATGACCAGCTCGGTGATCACCCGCAAGCCGCGTTTGTGCGCCTCGGCGATAAAGCGCTTGGCGTCGGCCATGGTCCCGTAATCGCTATGCACGCCGCGGTATTCGGCGATGTCGTAGCCGTCATCACGGCGTGGTGACGGGTAGAAAGGCAGTAGCCAGATGGTGTTGACGCCGAGGTCGGCGATGTAATCGAGCTTGGCGATCAGGCCGGGAAAGTCGCCGATCCCGTCATTGTTGGAGTCGAAAAACGATTTGACGTGAACTTGATAGATCACCGCGTCCTTGTACCAGAGCGGGTCTTTGATAAAGGTGGCTGCCTTGGGTTTCTTCGCCATGTGAAACTCCTGTTCAATTCTAGAAAAGCCGTGAGTCGATCACCTGACTCCAACTCAATGAGCAACCTGTGGGAGCGAGCCTGCTCGCGAATGCGGATTAACATTCAGCAAAAATGTCGCCTGCAAAATTGCTTTCGCGAGCAGGCTCGCTCCCACAGGGGGATCTGTGTTCAGGCAGTAATTCGCCAGATGCCGAACGGCTGATACGCCGGGTCCAGGCGCATGAACTGGTATTTGCCATGCCAGTCCCAGCGATGCCCGTTCATCAAGTCTTCGCCGTGGGTCGTCGCATCGTCGGGCAGGCCCATTTCCCACAGCGGCAGTTCGAAATTCGCCTCCTGCACGTTGTGCGGATCTAGGCTGACCGCCACCAGAATGAAGTTGCTGCCATCAAAGCTGCGCTTGCCAAAGTAGAGAATGTTGTCGTTCCAGGCGTTGTAGACCTTCAGACCCAAATGCGTGTGCAGCGCCGGGTTCTGCCGGCGGATACGGTTGAGCTGGGCGATTTCGGCAATGATGTTGCCCGGCGCTGTGAAGTCGCGGACACGGATCTCGTACTTCTCCGAGTCGAGGTATTCCTCTTTGCCCGGTACCGGCGCCGACTCACACAGTTCGAACCCCGAATACATCCCCCACAGTCCCGAACCCATGGTTGCCAGCGCGGCGCGGATCAAAAACCCCGGGCGCCCGGATTCGTGCAGGAACGCCGGGTTGATATCGGGCGTATTGACGAAGAAGTTCGGCCGGTAGCATTCGCGCCACGGCGATTCGTTCAATTCGGCGAAATAGGTCGCCAGCTCGGCTTTGGTATTACGCCAGGTGAAATAGGTGTAGCTCTGGGTGTAACCGACCTTGCCCAGCCGCGCCATCATGGCTGGCGTGGTGAAGGCCTCGGCGAGAAAGATCACTTCCGGGTACAACGTGCGCACATCGGCAATCAGCCACTGCCAGAACGGCAGCGGTTTGGTGTGCGGATTGTCGACGCGGAAGATCTTCACGCCCTCCTCGACCCAGCCGATGACGATATCGCGCAATTCGACCCACAGGCTCGGAATCGCGTCCGGCGCATAGAAGTCGACGTTGACGATGTCCTGATATTTCTTCGGCGGATTTTCCGCGTATTTGATCGTGCCGTCCGGGCGCCAGTTGAACCAGCCCGGATGCTGCTTGAGCCACGGGTGATCCTGGGAACACTGGATGGCAAAATCGAGAGCGATTTCCAACCCATGATCGGCGGCAGCGGCCACCAGTCGGCGGAAGTCTTCGCGGGTGCCGAGTTGCGAGTGAATGGCCTTGTGGCCGCCCTCCTCACTGCCGATGGCATAAGGGCTGCCCGGGTCATCGGGGCCGGCGGTGAGGGAATTGTTGCGCCCTTTGCGATGCGCGCGGCCAATCGGGTGGATCGGCGTGAAGTACAGCACGTCGAAGCCCATGTCCTGAATCATCGGCAAGCGCGCGTGCACGTCATTGAAGGTGCCGTGCCGGTGCGGATCGTCGGTGATCGAACGCGGAAACAGCTCGTACCAACTGGCAAATTCCGCCAGTTCACGCTCGACGTCCACCGGGAACTCAGGACTGACGCTCAAGTAGGCGCGATGATCGGCTTCAGCCATCAACTGCGCACTGCGCGAGTGCAGAAACAACGCGACCTGCTCGGTTTCGAGCAATCCGGACAATTCGTGGTGCAACGCAGCGAGCTGTTCGCTGAGCTGACCTTCGCTGCGTTCGGCGGCCTGTTGCACCATGGTTCGACCTTCCTGCAACTCCAGCGACACCGGGACGGCAGCGTTGTGTTTCTTCTCCAGTTCGTACTGGAAACTGGCGAATTGATCGATCCACGCTTCGATGCAATAGAGGAAGCGCCCCTGTCGTTCAGGGCGGAACTGGCCTTGCCAGCCGTTATTGCCCTGATCGGCCATGACCTCGCTTTGCCAGGTTTCCTCACCTTCCTCGCGCCAGCGGATGCGCACCGCGAGTTTGTCGTGACCGTCGGCAAACACCTTGCTGGTGACCACCACCTCGCGGCCGGCAATCGACTTCACGGCGAACTGCCCGCCCTCGAGTGTCGGCATGGTGTTTTCGATGGCAATGCGCGGCAGCAGTAACGCCTGCGACAGCGGCATGTGCGGGTTGTAGCTCAGTTCAGAAGGTCTTTCAGCAGTCATTGAGCATCTCTCCTTAACGCCCCAAGGACGCTCTTGTGCCGGATCAGTGTTCACAACGAAGCACCTGCCCCGAAATGAACTCACTTAGGTTCCGAGCGACCGGCGCCGGGAAAAGTTCAGATGAAATTGCCGTGTCAGAAAAGCGGATCGAATTGCCTGCAGGGTGGTCAATCCACTTAAGCACGTCTCACGCCATGTGCCACACGGAGGTCATCAGATGAACATCCCGATCCCGGCCGAAACGCCTGATCCGAATATCGACAAACCCACGCTGCCCGAGACCGAGCCGCCGCCGGTTCCGGAGCAGGAACCGCCCGGCACCACGCCACCGCCGAAAGAAGAACCGCCAACGACCATGCCGCCAGTCATCGTCTAACTGATCGTTCCCACGCTCCGCGTGGGAATGCAGCCTGGGACGCTCCGCGTCCCAAAGCGGACGCGGAGCGTCCATTGAGGCATTCCCACGCAGAGCGTGGGAACGATCATCCGGCGCAGGAATGATCAGTGGTCATCGGTCTTTTCCTCTTCTTTTTCGAAGAGCTTCACGATCCGCGGCATCACGCTGAAAATCCCCAGCGCCAGAAAGGTACTGAGCAGCGCCGTCGCTTCCCTGCCCAGCCCGGCCGCGACACCAATGGCCGCCGTCATCCACAGCCCGGCAGCCGTGGTCAGGCCTTTGACGTGACCTTCATCGCCTTCCTTGTTTTTCAGGATAGTGCCGGCACCGAGAAAGCCGATCCCGGCGATCACCCCTTGCACCACGCGGCTCATCGCATCCGACTCTGCCCCCGACGTCTGCGGCACCAGCACAAACAGCGCTGCGCCGAGCGCCACCAACATATGCGTGCGCACCCCGGCAGCCTTGCCTTTGTGCTCGCGTTCAAACCCGAGAATGCCACCCAGAATCGCCGCCATCAGCAGGCGCACGGTAATCCGCGTCAGTTGCGAGGCATCGCCGACGTCAGCGAATTCCGCTTGCAGGGTTTCCCACACTTCATGCCACCACGCGTTCATCCGGCAGTCCTTTCCAAGGGTCTATAAAGGATGGACAGCAGTGACCATTAATCAGTTGCGCAGAACGATCGCCGCAGCGTGCGCCCTAACCTTTCAGACCCCCCCTGAAAAAGGACTGCCCCCATGCCCCTTCGAGTCGATGAATCCAATCCCGAACAAAAAGTGTGTTTTTTCACCGTCGAGAATGGCGAGGAAATCCGCATTTGCGACACCCTGGAAGTCAAGACCGATAGCGACAAGGCAATGTCGTTCGTTGAAATAGAAGGCCGCCGCGTTTATGTCACTGAAGCCGAGGCTGACGCATTGACCGTCGCCGGCGCCAAGGACGGACGCAAACACCTGAAAGCCGACGAGAGTGATTCGGTGATTTGACTGACCCTGGTCAACACCTGGCGCAAATGTCTACGATAGGCGTTTGCGCCTTTGTCTGCGGGTTGCTTCAAGTTGTCGCAGGCGCAGCGCACAATCGCATCTGATCCGCTTTTTATTGAAATACCTGAGTCTGTTATGCAAACAGATCGACGCTCATAGTGCTCTGGCCTGATGGAGGCTGATGAGCGACTAACCATGAGCGAACAAATCCCCGTCCGAACCGTAGAAGCAACGCCAACCATTAAAAGTGTGCCCGCACGCCCAATGAAGGCGACGGCCAGATCCAGCGACAATCAGATCCACACCCGCAGTTTCACTGGCCTGTTCCGCACCCTGCGCATGAGCGGCGCGGGTTTTCTGTTTCTGCTGTTTTTCGGCACCGTGTGGCTGAACTGGGGCGGACGTCAGGCGGTGCTCTGGGATCTTTCCGAAAGCAAATTTCACATCTTCGGCGCGACGTTCTGGCCGCAGGATTTCATTCTGCTGTCCGCGCTGCTGATCATCGCTGCTTTCGGCCTGTTCGCCATCACCGTGTTTGCCGGCCGGGTCTGGTGCGGCTACACCTGCCCGCAGAGTTCGTGGACGTGGATTTTCATGTGGTGCGAGAAGATCACTGAAGGCGAGCGCAACCAACGGATCAAACTGCACGCCGCGCCGTGGAGCCTGAACAAACTGGCACGCCGCGCGGCCAAGCACACCTTGTGGCTAGCGATCAGCGTGCTGACCGGCCTGACCTTTGTCGGTTACTTCACGCCGATCCGGCCACTGGCCGAAGAACTGCTGACGTTACAGATTGGCGGCGTCAGCCTGTTCTGGGTGCTGTTCTTCACCGCCGCGACTTACATCAACGCCGGCTGGCTGCGTGAAGCGGTGTGCATGCACATGTGCCCGTATGCGCGGTTCCAGAGTGTTATGTTCGACAAGGACACCCTGGCGATTTCCTATGACGTCGCCCGTGGCGAAAACCGTGGCCCGCGTAAACGCGACGTGAAACCCGTTGAAGCCGGCCTGGGCGATTGCATCGACTGTCAGTTGTGCGTGCAGGTCTGCCCGACCGGCATCGACATCCGCGACGGTTTGCAGATGGAATGCATCGGTTGCGCCGCGTGCATCGACGCCTGCGACTCGATCATGGACAAAATGAACTACCCGCGCGGCTTGATCCGCTACAGTTCCGAGCGCGAATTGCAGGGAGGCAAGACCCATCTGCTGCGTCCGCGTCTGATCGGCTACACCGTGGTGCTGGTGGCGATGATCGGCGCATTGGCGCTGGCGTTGGTCGAGCGGCCGATGGTCTCGCTGGACGTGACCAAGGATCGCGGCTTGTTTCGTGAAAACGGTCAGGGTCAGATCGAAAACATCTATAGCCTTAAAGTCATCAACAAGACCCAGCAACGTCAGGACTACAACCTCAGCTTGGTGGATGGCGACGGCTTCCAGTTGCAAGGCAAGACTGAGCTGAGCCTGGCACCGGGGGAAATTGTCGATGTGCCGGTGTCGGTGGCGATGACCACGGAGCGCCCGGCCAGCAGCTCGCAGACCTTGAGTTTCAAGATTGCCGACAGCGATGAGCCTGAGGTTTACAGCGTGGCGAAGAGCAGGTTTGTTGCGCCGATGAATCGTTGAGCCGTTAGAATCCGCTCCCTCACCCCAGCCCTCTCCCAGGGGTAGAGGGGGCCGACCGAGGTGTCTGTCGCTATACATCGACCTGACAGACCGAGGCGATTATAGATTCCGCAAAACCTTCTCAGGCCGAATCGATTATGGATTCAGCAAAACACTTTCAGGTCGGTGTATTTAGCAAGCATCCCCCAATCAGTCCCCTCTCCCTCTGGGAGAGGGCTAGGGTGAGGGGCAGTTCTCCTGACACACCTCATCATCAACCAGCACCAAGGCTCCTCGATGAAACGCTACGAAAAATTCGCCGACGACATCGCTGAACTGATCCGCTCCGGCGTCCTCGGCCCCGGCCAGCGCGTGCCTTCGGTGCGTTACGCCAGCCAGACCTACGGAGTCAGCCCGTCCACAGTATTCCAGGCCTATTACCTGCTTGAACGCCGTGGCCTGATCCGCGCCCGACCGCGCTCCGGCTACTTCGTCAACACCCACGCGCCGAGTCCGTTCTCGGAGCCGGTGATCAGCAGCCACGTCAACGACTCCACCGAAGTCGACGTCAGCGAACTGGTGTTCTCGGTCCTCGATTCGATCAAGGACCCGAGCACCGTACCATTCGGCTCGGCATTCCCCAGCCCCACCCTGTTCCCGCTGCAGCGCCTGTCGCGCTCGCTGGCCAGCGCCGCCCGGGAGATGGATCCGCGCATGGTCGTCACCGACATGTCGCCGGGCAATCCGCAACTGCGCCGGCAGATCGCCCTGCGTTACATGGTCGGCGGCCTGATGCTGCCAATGGAAGAACTGCTGATCACCAACGGCGCCCTCGAAGCGTTGAACCTGTGCCTGCAAGCGGTGACCGAACCCGGCGACCTGGTGGCCATCGAAGCCCCGGCGTTCTACGCCAGCCTGCAAGTACTGGAACGACTGAAACTCAAAGCCGTGGAAATCCCCGTGCACCCGCGCGACGGCATCGACCTCGGCGTCCTCGCGCAAACCCTTGAACGCCACCCGATCAAAGCCTGCTGGTGCATGACCAGTTTCCAGAACCCGATGGGCGCAACCATGCCCGAGGCGAAGAAACAGGAGCTGGTCGAACTGCTCCGCCGCCATCAGGTGCCGCTGATTGAAGACGACGTTTACGCCGAACTCTATTACGGTCAGCAGGCGCCGAAACCGGCCAAGGCCTTCGACACCGAAGGTCTGGTGATGCACTGCGGCTCGTTCGCCAAAAGCCTGGCCCCCGGCTACCGCATCGGTTGGGTCGCCGCCGGGCGCTACGCGCAGAAAATCGAACGACTGAAACTGATGACCTCGCTGTGCGCCTCGATGCCGGCGCAAGCGGCGATTGCCGATTATTTGCAACACGGCGGCTACGACCGGCATCTGCGCAAACTGCGTTACGCACTGGAAGAACAGCAGAGCGCGATGCTCGCTGCGATTGCCCGTTATTTTCCGGCACAGACACGCGTGAGCCAACCGGCGGGAGGCTACTTTCTGTGGCTGGAATTACCGCCGCAGATGGATTCGCTGAAGTTGTTTCAGATGGCGTTGGCGCAAGGCATCAGCATCGCGCCGGGGCCGATTTTCTCGCCGACGCAGCGGTTCAGGAATTGTATTCGGTTGAATTACGGCAGTCCGTGGACTGAAGACTCGGAAAAAGCCATGGAGACATTGGGGCGGATTGTGCGGTCGTTCTGACAGTCCTGTGTTGTCTGGGCTATTGCCTTCGCGAGCAGGCTCCCACATTGGTTCTGTGTCCGGCACAAATCCAGGGTGGGAGCGAGCCTGCTCGCGAAGAGGGCCGACCTGACAGCGAAACTCTCTGGACTTAACGCCCGCCACCCAAATCAACAAACGTCCCGGTCGCATACGACGCTTTATCCGACAACAACCAGACAATCGCCTCCGCCACTTCATCCGGCCGCCCGCCACGGGCCATCGGAATCGCCGACTCCAGCTTGCTGACCCGGTCCGGATCGCCACTCAAGGCGTGGAAATCGGTGTAGATGTAACCAGGCCGCACCGCATTGACCCGAATCCCTTCGCCTGCCACTTCCTTGGACAAACCGATGGTAAAGGTATCGAGTGCGCCTTTGGAGGCAGCGTAATCGACGTATTCGTTGGGCGAACCGAGACGCGCGGCCACCGACGACACGTTGACGATACTTCCACCCTGCCCGCCGTGCTTGGGCGACATGCGCAGGATCGCGTGCTTGGCGCAGAGGATCGGTGCCAGAACATTGGTTTTCATGATTTTCAGAATGCGGAATTCGGACATTTCGTCGACCCGCGATTTGTGTCCGACGGTACCGGCATTATTCACCAGCGCAGTAACACGGCCCAATTCAGTGTCGACCCGCTGGAACAGCGCGATCACTTCGTCTTCGATGCTGACGTCAGCGCGCACGGCGATGGCTTGTGCGCCCAATGCGCGGACTTGCTCCAGCACGCTTTGCGCGGCCTGTTCATCCGACTGATAGTTGATGCAGATCCGATAGCCTTGCTCGGCAGCCAACAGCGCCGTAGCGGCGCCAATTCCGCGCCCGCCGCCGGTGATCACAATGACTTTATCCATGCTGGCCTTTCTCCCCCAATGCACACGTAACAGTCGGGGTGAAGAATAACCGCCATTGACGGGTTTTGCATGAGCTCTGTTTTGTCTGGCCGGACGCCTTCGCGAGCAGGCTCGCTCCCACAGGGGGTATGCATTCCAAATGTGGGAACGAGCCTGCTCGCGAAGAACGATAACGCGGTCGATCAGACCGCCGCCACCTGCTTGCCACGCGCAATGTCCTGCATGAATTTTTCCGCCGGCATCGGATGCCCCAGCAGATAACCCTGCAGCGAATCACAACCCAACTGCGTCAAGAACTGCTGCTGCACCCCGGTTTCGACACCTTCAGCGACAATGCGCAAACCGAGCGCCTGCCCCAGCGCAACGATCGCCGAAACAATAGCTGCATCGTCACTGTCATGCTCCAGATCGCGAACAAAACCTCGGTCGATCTTCAGCTCGTTGGCCGGCAAGCGCTTGAGGTACATCAGGCTGGAATAACCGGTGCCGAAGTCATCGATCGACAGGTCGACGCCCATGTCCGACAACTCCTGCAACACCGTCATGCTTGCATCGGCATCGCTCATCGCCGTGGTTTCGGTGATTTCCAGGGTCAGGCTGTTGGCCGGCAAGTGGTGAGTGGCCAAGGCCTTGGCCACGCTGCGCACCAGCCCGGTGTGGCAGAACTGCAACGCCGACAGATTCACCGCGATACGCCAATCGGTGTAACCGAGCACGAACCACTCGCGCATCTGCCGACAGGCTTCATTGAGCACCCAGTCGCCAATCGGGATGATCAGGCCGGTTTTTTCGGCCAGGTCGATAAACTTGTCCGGCATCAGCATGCCGTGGACCGGGTGTTGCCAGCGCAGCAGCGCTTCGGCCCCGACCGGACGGCCGTTGGCGGCGTCGAATTTGGGCTGGTAATGCAAGCTGAACTGACTGTGTTCCAGTGCCGCACGCAGGTCCTGCAATAACTGCAACTGTTTGCGTGCATTGTTGTTCATCGATGCATCGAAGAAACTGTAACCGTTTTTGCCGCCGCCCTTGGCGTGGTACATCGCCGCGTCGGCATTCATCAGCAGTTCCTGCGCGCTCTGACCATTGCCTGGATACAGAGCAATGCCGACGCTGGCGGAGATCTGCAAGTCATGTTCGGCGACGCGGAATGATTGCGCGATCAGGCCGACCTGACGCGCCGCCAGCCCCAATGCATCATTCGGTTCGCTCAGGCGCACCAGCAGGACGAATTCATCGCCACCGATCCGCGCCAGTGTGTCGAGGCTGCGCAAGTCTTCACGCAGACGCACACCGACTTCGCGCAACAACTCATCGCCCATGTGGTGACCGAACGCATCATTGACCGGTTTGAAGCCGTCCAGATCGATGAACATCAAGGCAAAGCAGCCGCCCTGCTCGTTGACCTTTTTCATCGCCTGATTGATCCGGTCGTCCAGCAGCATGCGGTTCGGCAGACCGGTCAGGGTGTCGTGCAAGGCCAGTTGCGTGAGTTCGCGGTTGGCCACGGTCAACGAGTGCGCGAGATCAGCAGTACGCGCTTCGAGGCGGGCGTCGAGAATCGATGTGAGCAAGGCAATCGACAGCACCGCCAACGTGGTGATCAACACCAGGCTGTCGAGGCCGTTGCCCTTCAAGCCATTGACGGTGGCGCCACAGAAACTGCCGTCAGGGAACTGCGCGGCGGCCATGCCGGTGTAATGCATGCCGACAATGGCGATGCCCATGATGATCGCCGCGCCGCCACGAATCAGCCGCACATAAGGAGAATGTTGACGCAGACGAAAGGCGATCCACAGCGCCGCCGCCGACGCGCCAACGGCAATCAGCAATGAGGCACCAAACAGCGTCGGGTCGTAGTCGATCCCCGGGGTCATGCGCATCGCCGCCATGCCGGTGTAATGCATGGCACTGATTCCGGCTCCCATGATCAGTGCGCCGAACGCCAGTTGCAGAACCGGCAGTTTCGGCTGGCTGACCAGCCACAAGGCAAATCCGCAGGACAACACCGCGATCAGCAACGACAGCGCCGTCAGGGTGACGTCATAGCCCAGATCGATCGGCAGTTTGAAGGCGAGCATGCCAATGAAGTGCATCGACCAGACGCCGATACCCATGGCAAACGCTCCGCCGGCGGTCCAGAAATGCACCGCCCGGCCCTTGGCCGTGGCAATGCGACCAGTGAGGTCAAGCGCGGTGTAGGAAGCGAGAATCGCCACGCACAACGAAATGAAAACCAGGGTGGAAGAATAACTACCGATGAGCATGGGATTTCTCGTGGCCACCCAACGCGGATTGCGTCCATTCTCGGTCGGGCAAATGCGGCGATTGTACTGATTGCGCAGAAGAACGCACTGTCAAAGTGAGCAATTGGCCATCAACCCGATGAAACGCTTGTTCGATCGTCCGAGATGCCTCTGGAATGGGGCTTTCTGAACCTTGCGCAATCATTGTGGGAGCGAGCCTGCTCGCGAATGGCTCTCTGATTCAAAATAATCAGTCACTGCATTGACGCCTTCGCGAGCAGGCTCGCTCCCACAGGATTTCGGCCATGGCGTGATCTATTGGGCGTCACTGACATCCAGCTGCCCATCCCAACCGCCGCCCAGCGCCGCAATCAGTTGCACACTGGCGATCAAGCGACTTTGCAGAATATTCAGCACGCTGCGCTCGTTGCTCAGCGCCGTGGCTTGCACCACCACAACATCGATGTAAGCGATCAGGCCAGCCTTGTACTGGTTTTCCGTCAGACGCAAGGAGTCGCGGGCGGCATCAAGGGCTTCCTGGCGAACCGCCGCCTCGTCCTCGTACACCTTGAGCTGCACCAGATAGTTTTCCACCTCGCGGAAACCGTCCAACACGGTCTGGCGGTACTTGGCCACGGTCTGGTCGTACACCGCCTCGGTGCGGTCGACTTCCGCCGAACGAATGCCACCGTCGAACAGCGGCAGCGCCAGTTTCGGCCCCACCGACCAGAAGCGGTTCGGCAGGCTGATCAGATTCTGCGAGGTACTGCTGCTGTACCCACCGCTCAGACTCAGGCTCAGATCCGGGTAATACGCGGCTTTGGCCACGCCAATGTTGGCGTTGGCGGCAATCACCGAACGCTCCGCCGAAGCAATGTCCGGACGTCGCTCGAGCAATTGCGACGGCAGGCTCAACGGCACCTGCGGCAGCTTTGGAATGGTCTGCACTTCGGCAATGTTGAAATCCGCCGGCGCTTGCCCGGTCAGCACGGCAATCGCATTTTCGAATTGCGCGCGCTGCCAGATCAGGTCGACCAGATCGGCCTGGGTGCTTTTCAGCTGCGTCTGCGCCTGCGCTACCGCATCGCGCCCGGAGACGCCGGCGCGGTACTGGTTCTGGGTCATTTTCAGCGAGCGTTCGTAGGCGGCGACCGTGGCTTCGAGCAGGCGTTTCTGCTGGTCGATCACGCGCAGTTGCAGGTAGTTCTGCACCAGCTCCGACTGCTGACTCAAGCGCATCGCCGCCAAATCGGCAAAGCTTGCCTGGGCGCTGGCCTCGTCAGCCTCAAGCCCACGGCGCAACTTGCCCCACACGTCGGCCTCCCAACTGACGCCCAACTCGGCGTTGTAGGTGTCGCGGATGCCGCTGGAAGAACTGCTCAAACTCGAACTGCTGCTGCCGGTGCCCTGGCTGGAGCGGGTTTTACCCAGGCTCAAGTCAACGCTGGGATAAAACGCCCCGCGAGCACTGCGCACCAACGCCTGGGCCTGACGAAACTGGGCTTCTGATTGCGCGACGGTCTGGTTGGAATTGTTCAGGCGTTCGATCAAGCCGTTGAGCTGCCGATCGCCGTACAACTCCCACCAGGCACCACGGGCCAGCGAATCACTCGGGTTGGCCTGGGTCCAGCCCTCGGCCTCCTTGTACTGGGCGATTTCCGCGGTTTGCGGGCGCTGGTAATCCGGGCCGACAGCACAGGCACTGAGCATCGCCACGCACAGCGACAGGCTGAGCAAACGCGAGCCCCGAGCAGAGGCCAGATTGAGAAACGAACGGTCAGTCATAGCGGAGTTTCCAGAGCGGCGTCAGTACGCACGCCACGCCATTTGTTGAAACGATGGCGCAGCTTATCGAGATAGAGGTAAACCACCGGAGTGGTGTAAAGCGTCAGCACCTGGCTGAAAATCAGCCCGCCGATAATGGTCAAACCCAACGGCTGGCGCATTTCCGCGCCTTCGGCCCGGCTGAGCAGCAGCGGCAAGGCACCGAGAATCGCCGCCAGCGTGGTCATCAGAATCGGCCGCAAGCGTTGCAGGCAAGCACTGCGGATCGATTCCAGCGGCGACAGGCCTTGATGCCGTTCCAGTTGCAGCGCGAGGTCGATCATCAGAATGGCGTTTTTCTTCACCACACCAATCAGGAGGAACAGCCCGAGCAACGAGATCAGGCTGAACTCGCCGCCCAGCGCATAGATCGACAGCAACGCACCAACACCGGCGGACGGCAGGGTCGACAGAATCGTCAGCGGATGAATGTAGCTTTCATACAGCACGCCCAGCACCAGATACACCGCCAACAGCGCCCCGAGAATCATGAACGGCTGACTCTTCTGCGTCGCAGCAAAAGCATCGGCTGTACCGGCCATTTTCGCGATGACGTCTTCCGGCAGGCCCACCTTGGCAATCGCTCGCTCGATGGCGGCACCGCCCTGCTCTACCGTCACACCTTCGGCCATGTCGAAGGCGATGCTTTCGGAAGCGAACTGACCTTCGTGGCTGACGCGGTCATCTTCCAGGCTGTTTTCGTAGTGAGCGAATGTCGACAGCGGCACCCGCGCACCGTCAGCGGTGATCACCTGAACCTGCTTGAGTGTCACCGGGTCCTGGGCGTATTTCGGATTGACCTCCATCACCACCTGATACTGGTTAAGGCTGTCGTAGATCGTCGAAATCTGCCGCTGGCTGTAGGCGTTGTTCAGCACTGCGGTGACCATGTCCATGTCGACACCAAGGCGTTTGGCCTGGTCGCGGTCGACAATCAGCGTCACCTGCTGGGCACCCGCGCCCTCTCGAGCGTCAATCGCCGTCAGCTCCGGCAAGGCCCTTAACGCGGCAACCACTTTCGGGTACCACTTGCGCAACTCGCCCAGATCACCACTTTGCAAAATGTAGCTGTACTGCGAGGTGGTCTGTTCGCGGCCGCCGCCGAATTGCAGATCCTGATCGGCCATTAGCATCAATTGTGCACCGGGGACCTTGGGCATTTCCTTGCGCAGGCGCTCAATGACTTTCTGTGCATTGAGCTGGCGCTCTTTGATCGGTTTCAGGCGCACCAGCATAAAAGCGTTATTGGTACCGTTACTGCCACCGATGAACCCGGCGACACTTTCCACCGCTTCGTCCTTGAGCACGGCGCGGCGGAAAATCTCCATTTTCGGTTGCATCACGCTGAACGACAGGCCGTCGTCGCCGCGCACGAAACCGATCAACTGGCCGGTGTCCTGCTGCGGCATAAAGGTTTTCGGCACCACCACATACAGCGCAACGTTGACCGCGACGGTGATCAGCAGGCTGAGCAGCGTCAGACGGCGGTGGCGCAACACCCAGTCGAGGCTGCTGGCGTATTTGTCGACCATCCAGTCGTTGGTGCGGCGGCTCCAGCGTTGCAGGCGGTTCTCCTGCCCCGGTGTGTGCGGCTTGAGCCAACGGGCGCAGAGCATCGGTGTCAGCGTCAGCGAAACCACCAGCGACACGACGATAGCTGCGGCCAAGGTGATGGAAAACTCACGAAACAGGCTCTCGACGATGCCGCCCATAAACAGAATCGACAGGAACACTGCGACCAGCGAAACGTTCATCGACAGCAAGGTGAAACCGACTTCCTTGGCCCCGAGATACGCGGCCTGCATCGGTTTGACGCCCTCGTCGATGTGCCGGGAAATGTTCTCCAGCACCACAATGGCATCGTCCACCACCAGACCGGTGGCCAGAATCAGCGCCATCAGCGACAGGTTGTTCAGCGAGAAACCATAGAGGTACATCACCGCAAAGGTGCCGACCAGCGACACCGGCACGGCCAATGTCGGAATCAGCGAGGCGCGGAAGTTACCGAGGAACAGGAACACCACCAGAATCACCAGCGCCACGGCAATCAGCAGGGTCATCTCGGCTTCGTGCAACGTTGCCTTGATCACCGGCGAGCGATCCATGGCCAGATTCAGCTTCACGCTGGCTGGCAACACTGCTTGCAGGGCCGGCAGTTGCGCCTTGATCTCGTTGACCGTCTCGATGATGTTGGCGCCGGCCTGACGGTTGATCACCAGCAGCACGGCCGCGTCATCGTTGAAGAAGCCGCTGTTGTAGCGGTCTTCGACGCCGTCGCTGACCTTGGCCACATCCTTGAGGCGCAACGCGGCGCCATCGGCATAGTGGATGATCAGTGATTCGTAATCCTTGGCTTTTTCCAGCTGATCATTGGCCTGGATCTGCCACAAGCGCTGACCGTCCTCGACCGAACCCTTGGGCCGGCGCACATTGGCATCGGCGATGGTCTTGCGCACATCGTCAAGCGCCACGCCGTACTGGTTCAGCGCCTGCGGTTCGAGTTCGATACGCACCGCCGGCAGCGAACTGCCGCCGATCTGCACTTCACCGACACCCTGCACTTGCGACAGGCTCTGGGAAAGAATGGTTGAAGCCAGATCGTAGAGCTGGCCTTTTTCCAGCACGTCGGACGTCAGCGACAGCACCATGATCGGCGCCTGCGACGGGTTGACCTTCTTGTAGGTCGGCATGCTGCGCATACCGCTCGGCAACAGGTTGCGCGAGGCGTTGATCGCCGCCTGCACTTCCCGCGCGGCACCGTTGATGTCGCGGTCGAGATCAAATTGCAGAATGACCCGGGTCGAGCCCTGACTGGAACGGCTGCTCATGGTATTGACGCCGGCGATCGCGCCGAACGAGCGTTCCAGCGGCGTCGCCACGGTAGAGGCCATTACCTCGGGACTCGCGCCGGGCAGGCTCGCCTGCACGACGATCACCGGGAAATCCATTTGTGGCAGTGGCGAAACCGGTAACAGACCGAAGCTGACGCCGCCGAGCAGCATGATCGCCAGGCTCAGCAGCATCGTCGCCACCGGGCGTTTGATGAAAGGACCGGAGAGGTTCATCGCACACGATCTCCGCCTTCACCGCAGATCCCTGTGGGAGCGAGCCTGCTCGCGAATGCAATCTTGTATTCAACATTGATGTTGCCTGATAGGCCGCTTTCGCGAGCAGGCTCGCTCCCACCTTGGATGTGCGATGAATGCAAAGTCATACCGACACCTCTTCAGTGTCAGCATTGGTCTTGCCAAAGCGTCGGCCGAGGCGGTCGAAATACAGGTAGATCACCGGCGTGGTGAACAGCGTCAGCACCTGACTCACCAGCAAACCGCCGACCATCACCAGCCCCAACGGCTGACGCAATTCAGCCCCGGAACCGGTGGCAAGCATCAACGGCACCGCACCAAACAGCGCCGCCAGGGTGGTCATCAGAATGGGCCGGAAGCGCAGCAGCGCAGCCTGATAAATCGCCTGCTCCGGCGCCATGCCTTGCGTGCGTTCAGCATCGAGGGCGAAGTCGATCATCATGATGGCGTTCTTTTTCACAATACCGATCAGCAGGATGATGCCGATGATCGCGATCATGCCCAGATCATTGCCACTGAGCAGCAGCGCCAGCAAAGCGCCGACCGCTGCCGACGGCAAGGTCGAGAGAATGGTGATCGGGTGAATGTAGCTCTCGTACAGCACACCCAGCACGATGTACATGGTTACCACCGCCGCCAGGATCAGCAGCAAGGTGCTCGACAACGAGGCCTGGAAGGCTTCGGCCGCGCCCTGGAACTGAGTCTGCACGCCGACCGGCATGCCGATGTCCTGCTGCACCTGTTCGATAATGTCGACCGCATGCCCCAGCGCCACACCGGGCGCCAGGTTGAACGACATCATCACCGCCGGGAACTGGCCGATATGCGTGATCGCCAGTTGCGCCTGCCGCTCTTCGACATGGGCCAGACTCGACAGGCGTACCTGTGCGCCGTCAGTAGTCTTCACATGAATCTGATCCAGCGCCTGCGGGCCGATCTTCTCCCCGGCCTGGGCTTGCAGCACCACGCGGTACTGGCTGGCCTGGGTGTAAATGGTCGAGATCTGCCGCTGACCGAAGGCGTCGTACAGCGCGTCGGTGATGTTCGCCACCGAAACGCCAAGGCGTGACGCGGCATCGCGGTCGATCACCAGATAGACCTGCAAGCCTTTGTCCTGCAAGTCACTGGCAACGTCGGTCAGTTCCGGACGCTGGGCCAGCGCTTCGACCAGGCGGCCGCTCCACTGGCTGAGCAGTTCGGAGTCTGGCGAAGACATACTGAACTGGTACTGAGTACGACTGACGCGATCCTCGATGGTCAAATCCTGCACCGGTTGCATGAACAGGCGGATGCCGACCAGTTTGTCCAGTCGTGGTTGCAGGCGCGCGATCACTTCAGTGGCCGACAGGTCACGCTCACCATGGGGCTTGAGGTTGATCAGCAAGCGGCCACTGTTGAGCGTGGCGTTATCACCATCGACACCGATGTAGGACGACAGGCTCTGCACCGCCGGATCTTCAAGAATGATTTTCGCCAGTGCCTGTTGCCGCTCGCCCATGGCAGCGAAGGAAATCGACTGCGGCGCCTCGGAAATCCCCTGAATCACCCCGGTGTCCTGCACTGGAAAGAAGCCCTTCGGCACGACCATATAGAGGAACACGGTCAACGCCAGTGTGCCGATAGCCACGAGCAAGGTCAGTGGCTGGTGCTTGAGCACCCAGCGCAGCATCCGCCCGTACTCGGCGATCATCCAGTCAATCACCGCACCACTGGCGCGGTAGAAACGGCCTTGCTCATGTTCTTCCGGCTCACGCTTGAGCAGACGCGCGCACATCATCGGCGTCAGGGTCAGCGAGACCACCAGCGAAATCAGGATGGCCACCGCCAGGGTGATGGCGAATTCGCGGAACAAGCGCCCGACCACGTCGGCCATGAACAGCAGCGGGATCAGTACTGCGATCAGCGACAGCGTCAGCGAGATCAGGGTGAAGCCGATCTGCTTCGCGCCTTTGAGCGCGGCCTGCATCGGGCTGTCGCCCTCTTCGATGAAGCGCGAAATGTTTTCCAGCATGACGATGGCGTCGTCGACCACGAAACCGGTGGCAATGGTCAGCGCCATCAGGGTCAGGTTGTTCACCGAGAAGCCGGCCAGGTACATAACACCAAAGGTGCCGATCAGCGACAGCGGCACGGCCACCGACGGAATGATCGTGGCACTGGCGCGGCGCAGGAACAGGAAGGTCACCATCACCACCAGGGCGATGGCGATCAGCAATTCGTGTTGTACGTCGGTGACCGAAGCACGGATGGTTTGCGTGCGGTCGGTCAGCACCGTCACTTCGAGACCGGCCGGCAGGTTATCGGTGATGCTCGGCAGCAGCGCCTTGATGCGGTCGACCACCTCGATCACGTTGGCACCCGGCTGACGCTGGATGTTCAGCAACACGGCCTGATTCAGGTTGGCCCACGCAGCGAGGCGTTCGTTTTCGGCGCCATCGACGATTTCCGCCACGTCCTTGAGCCGCAACGGCGCACCGTTCTTGTAGGCGAGAATCAGGTTGGCGTAGTCCTCGGGCGAGGTCAGTTGGTCGTTGGCGTCGAGCATCGACACCCGGGTCGGGCCGTCGAAGTTGCCTTTCGGCTGGTTGACGTTGGAGGCGCTGATCAAGGTGCGCACGTCCGACAGGTTCAGGCTGTTGGCCGCGAGGGCCTCGGGATTGACCTTGATGCGTACGGCCTGACGCTGACCACCGGCAATGCTGACCATGCCGACGCCGCTGATCTGGGCGATTTTCTGCGCCATGCGCGTATCGACCAGGTCATTGAGCTTGGGCAGCAGCATGGTTTTCGAGGTGATGGCCAAGGTCAATACCGGGGTATCCGCCGGGTTGACCTTGTTGTACACCGGCGGCGCCGGCAAATCGGTCGGCAGCAGATTGGTCGCGGCGTTGATCGCGGCTTGCACCTGCTGTTCGGCGACGTCCATGTTGATGTCGAGGCTGAAACGCAACGTCAGCACCGACGCGCCGCCGGAACTGGTCGAGGCCATTTGCGTCAGGCCCGGCATCTGCCCGAACTGGCGTTCGAGTGGCGCGGTCACGGCACTGGTCATCACATCCGGGCTGGCGCCGGGATACAGGGTCATGACGCGGATGGTCGGGTAGTCAACCTGTGGCAGCGCCGACACCGGAAGCAGGCGGTAAGCGATCAGACCGGCCAGGACAATGGCCAGCATGCTCAGGGTGGTGGCTACCGGTCGGAGGATGAACAGCCGCGAAATGTTCATGCGCCCTTCTTGGCCTTGTCAGTCACGGCGGCGTCTGGCGTTTGGGCGGCGGACTTGCCTTGCAGGTGTTCGGTCGGAGTGGTTGGCACTTGATTGCTGTCGTTGACCACTTCCACTTCACTGCCTTCCTTGAGGCGGTCAGTGCCTTCCAGGACCACGCGGTCGCCAGCGGCCAGACCTTCGGTGACCACGGTGTTTTCGCCATCACTGGCGCCGATCTTCAGTTGGCGAATGGTGACCTTCTTGTCGCCGTCCAGCGCATAGACGAAGGTGCCGTTGGTGCCGAACTGGATGGCCGCCGACGGTGCCAGCACCACGCCTTTCAGTGTGTCAGCCAGCAAGTGAACGTTGACGAACTGGTTGGGGAACAACGCCTGATCGCGGTTTTCGTAGCGGGCCTTGAACTTCAGGGTGCCGGTGGCGACGTCAATCTGGTTGTCGAGGCTTTGCAGAACACCGGTGGCTTGCAGCTTGGTGTCGCCGCGATCCCACGCTTCGGCCGGCAGTTTGGCGCCACTGCGATACCGGGCGAGCACGGTTTCGAGGCTGTTTTCCGGCAGCGTGAAGGCCACACTGATCGGTTGCGTCTGGGTGATCACCGCGAGGAACGTGGTGTCGTTGGCGGTAACGAGGTTACCGACGTCAACCTGACGCAGACCGACACGCCCGGCAATCGGCGCGCGGATTTTGGTGAATTCGAGATTGAGCTTGGCGTCGTTGACCGCTGCCTGATTGGTCTTGACCGTGCCCAGATACTGGCCGACCAGCGCTTCGGCGGTGTCCAGCGTCTGTTTGGCGATGCTGTCCTCTTTGTACAGACCGCGATAACGCTCGACGTCGACCTGAGCGTTTTTCAGTTGCGCCTGATTCTGCAGCAAGGTGCCTTCGGCCTGTAGCAAGGCGTTCTGGTACGGACGTGGATCAATCTCGGCCAACAGGTCGCCAGCCTTGACCATCTGCCCTTCTTCGAAATTGATCTTGACCAGTTCGCCGCCCACCCGGCTGCGCACATTGATGGTGTTGAGCGCGGTCACGGTGCCCAGCGCTTTGTAATACAGCGGGAAGTCACCGGTAACCGCCGGCGCCACGCGCACCGGAATTGGCCCGGCGCCGCCACCGAAGCCCGGCCGCATCATTCCCGAACGCCCGGTGTGCCCGGCCGCAGCCTTGTCAGCGCCCTCTTTGTGGGCTGAACCGGCAGGCCAGAATTTCCAGCACAGGACAGCGATCACCAACAGGACAAGCAGGCTGATCAGCCAGCGACGGGAGTTACGGGGAGACGATTGCATGGAGTGATTAACCATTGGGCGCGTGGGCTTCTTTTACGGGAGGCTGAACGATAAGCACTGATGGGGAATTAGCAAAGCAGCTTTACCGGCAATTTACTTACACCTTACGTTTCAAGGTGTGAGGCAAAACACTGATACACAAATGAAAACGGCCTGGACAGGGCCAGGCCGTTAACAATTGTAAAAGCTTTGTGGCAGAGCTTACTTCAATACGGCCAGAGCGGCGTCGTAGTTAGGCTCTTCAGCGATTTCCTTGACCAGTTCGCTGTGCAGGACGTTGTCGTTTTCGTCCAGAACCACAACGGCGCGAGCGGTCAGGCCTTTCAGCGGGCCGTCAGCGATGGCCACGCCGTAGTTTTCGATGAACTCGGCACCGCGCAGGGTCGACAGGTTCTGTACGTTTTCCAGACCTTCGGCGCCGCAGAAGCGCGCTTGGGCGAACGGCAGGTCAGCCGAAATGCACAGCACTACGGTGTTTGCCACTTCGTTGGCCTGAGCGTTGAACTTGCGCACGGAAGTGGCGCAGGTCGGGGTGTCAACGCTCGGGAAGATGTTCAGTACTTTGCGCTTGCCGGCAAAGTCTTTCAGGGTGACGTCGGACAGATTGCCGGCAACCAGAGAAAAGGCTGGCGCCTTGGAACCGGCTTGTGGCAACTGGCCGTTGACTTGAACCGGATTGCCTTTAAGGGTGACTTGAGCCATGACTTGAGTCCTTCTGATGTTTTGATTGGAAAGCATGCAAGAGGCCGAAGTTAACCACGAAATTGTCCGACGACCTATGCCCTGACTGAAATTGTTAGGTGCGTTCGCGAAAAATTGTATACAAAACCACCGCTATTCCAATGTGGGAGCGAGCCTGCTCGCGAAGAGGTCGTCACATTCAACATTTATGCTGACTGATCCAGCGCCTTCGCGAGCAGGCTCGCTCCCACATTGGATTCTGCGGTGTTATTGGTCTTTTATTTAGAGCCCCTGTCGATTCACCACCGGCCCGTTCGACTAAGTAGTGAATCCCCACAATCCACGGAGTCACCGCCATGCGCTTCATGATCCTTGTCAAAGCCAGCGCCGATTCGGAAGCCGGCATCATGCCCAGTGAAGAACTGATCACCGCCATGGGCAACTTCAACGAAGAACTGGTCAAGGCCGGCATCCTGATCGATTGCGATGGCCTGCATCCGAGCAGCAAAGGCGCCCGCGTGCGCTTTTCAGGCAACCAGCGCACGGTGATCGACGGGCCGTTCATCGAGACCAAAGAATTGGTGGCGGGTTACTGGATCTGGGAAGTGCAGTCGAAAGAAGAAGCCATCGAATGGGTCAAGCGCTGCCCTAATCCGATGCCCGGCGAGTCTGAAATCGAAATCCGCCAGATATTCTCCGCCGAAGACTTCGGCGCCGAATTCACCCCTGAAGCACGTGCGCAGGAAGAACGCGTTCGCGAACAGGCCAAGAAAAACGGCTAAACGGATATCACATGTAGAAGCTGCCGAAGGCTGTGATCTTTTGATCTTGAAAAGCGTTGGCAAAAGATCACAGCCTCATTTCACTCGACAGCTATGGAACCGGTCAGTCGGGCATTGAGCGGATGATGTCTGCCAGATCATCCTTGGTTATTTCATTGGCCTTGATCGCAGCGGCGACATCTGTTTTGGAAAGCGGAAAACGTTTGAAAATTTCTTTCAAGGTTTCCTCATTAACATTGGCCAGCCAGAGCGGATCGATAAATGAGCCGCCATACTCAGGCTTCATGGGTACTTCTTCGTGCGCAATTGCACCTTTATGGTTGAGATACACCACATAACGGTCATGCCCTTCAGGAAAACTCTTATCGCGATACAACGTAGTACCTAAAGGCAGGACATAGTAGTTCTCATCGCCATTTGGCCTTTCAATCAGTAACGGCTCTTTGGTTTTGATCATTTTCCTGTCGTGCCCTTTCCCGACATCACCAAAAATCAGAAAAGCCAAAAAAATCGCATTGACGGATAAAACTGCCACCAGCCATAGACCAATCCACCTGTTTGTAAGCATTTTCCTTATCAACCCTTTGCTCCTGCAATTGTCACGGTTATGCCCAATCGTCTTTCAAGTGACGCTCCGCGTTCCAGCTTGCGAATTTGACGCAGAGCGTCAAGGGCTGCATTCCCACGCAGAGCGTGGGAATGATCAGTCAAGAGAGATCAGTTCTTGAGTTCGACGTGATCCAAGGCTTGATTTACCGCGAGTTCACCCAGCATGACGACCTGTGCGATCCCCAGTGCGGTCTTGCGCTGAGAAGTTTCCAGCGAGGCGGCGAAGTTGATCAGCATCTCGCTGGCCGAGCCGAGGGTTTCGCTGGCGTTGGCAAGCAGGGATTCGGTGTTGTACCTGGGATTGGCGAGGTACATGGGTTCCGGCTCGTTGGCGCTGGACATGATGCGGGCGGCAGGATTGAGGTAGTAGTCGAGGGCGCGGTCGGCGGCTTCGTGAAGTTTTTTACTGTCGACTGAGACGTAGGGGGATGTGCTGTCGGCTTCTGATTCTGGGGGATTGGGTGTTGGTTTTTTCATAGTGTTTTCTCTATCCAAGCGGTGAAGCTGGTCCATTCGGCTTCCGGTCGAATGGGTGGCAGCTGTACGCAGGCTGGAAACCCGGGGGATAGAGAAACCCGGACGACCCGAAGGTCCCCCACGCACAGCCGCCATAACAAAGTACGCACCAAAAAAGGTGCGCAAGCATACGTCATGAACGGTGCTGTTGCGTTCAGTTTTCCCCCGGGGTTTCCAGTCCCGGTCGCTGATTTGGCAGCGACGAACACAGGCTAGAGACCCGACGTCCGACGGACAACCTGAAAACCTTGTGGGAACGTTCCGCAAAATCGAAACAACCTTTAAACATCCCGAATTGAAATACGCATATGTAGCTGCCAAATGCTCGGGCCGCGATCGGACGATCTTTGATTTTGCATAAACAAACACGATCAAAAGATCGCAACCTCGTGTCACTCGACAGCTCCTGTCGCCAGTGCGCCGTCCGCTTGCAGGGTCAGTTGGCGGGTGATGCGCGGCAACGGCAGCAACCCATGCTGCCGCTGGTTTGTCGGCCAATAAGCAACAGCTGAGGACTTTTCGACGCGAAACAGGTAGGGTGCGCAAAATCAAAGTGCCATCACTGGACCGCGTCGCAGGTTTTCATGGAGTTGTACACGCAATGAGTTGCTGGACCGTGCTGGGCCTCACCGCCGACGCCGATACGCGCAGTATCAAACGCCAATACGCCGCCCTGCTCAAACAGACCCGCCCGGACGAAGACGCCGAGGGCTTTCAGCGCCTGCGTGATGCCTATGAGCAAGCCTTGAATTACAAGGAATGGGCGCAGGCCAACGAAGACAACGAAGCGCCGGACGACAGCTGGGATTTGACCGGCCTGACCGTGGTCGAAGTCGATGCCTTGCAGCAGGCGACGCGCTCACTGCACGGCACCAGCCTTGCGCAGTTGCAACAGCGCCATGCCCTCGCCGTTGAACAGGGTTGTGCGCATATCCTCGAAGAAACCCTGCTGCAGCACTGCATCGAGAACCCGCAAACATCGGCGCCGATGGTCGATTGGGCAGTGCAGACCTATCACTGGTTCAGTGCCTGGCAACGCCTGGAACTGGACGAGGAATCCATCGAACATTTGCTCGATCAGCAGCGGGAACGCATTACTCGGCCGCTGCATGACGCCCTCGCACGCGAAGACTGCGAAGCCTTTATGCAGGCTTATACGCAAAGCACCCAATGTCTCTGGCTCAACGCAGAAGTGCACCGGCAGTGGTTCAACCGGTTTTTGAGTCGATTGCTACTGAACAGCGAATACTGGACCTCAAGTATTTTCGAACAGGTGTGCGCGGGCCAGGGCTGGCATAGCGGCCCGTCGAACTGTTGCCCCGCAGATGAATGGAAGCGGCTGACCGCTCGCTACGAGGCGCCGCTGTTTATTGCGCAGCAGCGTCAACTCGCGCAAGAGCCGCCCGCCACTGCCGAACACCGCGCCGCGCGCCTGTTGCTCGGCAGCGGCCCGTTCAGCCAGCGCCGCGCATTGGCCCGGCGCCTGCGTGAGAAGGATTGGGAGCATTGCCGACATTTGAGTTCGGCGCTGTACGCCAATCATCCGAAGGTCTGCGCAGAGTTGCCCGGTGGCACCGCGTTTTTCTGGCGCGACTGGGAACTGAAGCGCGGCGAATGGCCGACATACGTAGGCGTGGTGCTGGCCTGTCTGATCGGTGCGTTTACCCATTTCATCCCGCTGGGGCTGCGCGTCACCGGGCTGATCAATATCGTCATGACCTCAACGATCGTGTTTGGGGTGATCGCTGCGGGCATCAACTGGCTGACTCACGAACTGGCGCACACCCATTGGCTGCTGGACGACCGCCTCAGCGCGCGGTTGTGGCCAGGGTTCGCCAAGGACGCTGCGCCGTTCGGCATACTGCGTGACCTGATTCCCTGCGCATTGATGGTGGCCGGGCTCAGCTGGTTTTTCGGCCCCATCGCTGGCGTCGTCTATGCCGCCACACTGGCCAGCGTGGGTTTGATCCGTCGCCGTCAGGTCAAGCCACACACGTCCTGGGAAAAGACCAACCTGCCGGTGAAAATCGGCCTGTCGCTACTCGGGGTTGTGGCCCTGGTGCTGGTGTTGGGCGTGTTCAAAGTGGCCGCCAGCCAAGGCACGGTCAATCGCAATCAGGGCCTGCAACCGTGGGCGGAGCGTTTGTGCAGTCGGCTGCCGGCAAGTTCTTTCGACTGTGGCGCGCCCGCCACCCGTGAACAGTGGTATCCGGCGGAGGCACGACCATGACCTCAAGACTCATGTTTGTCAGCGGCGTAGTGGTCGTTCTGGTGGTGATGGGGCTGTCGAGCGCGACCCGGCCGTTCCTGAAGCTCGATCTGTGGCTTGATCAGCGCGAATCCCCCGTGACCGCGCAGGCCAACGCGTTGAGCCCCGTCATCGCCTGCGTCAACCGCGTCGATGTGCACTGGCGCAACGCCTACGACAAAAACGAACATCAGCGGCCAACCAGTGATGCATACGGAAAGTATATTTCCGAGCCACAGGATTTCGATAACAGCGATGCGTTCACTGTGCGTGACATCCAGGAGGACACCTGCCTGCGGGATATCAACGAAAAGCTCGAGCTGCTGGCCTACCAGCCAGCGCTGTCGCAGAAAGTCCGTGACTACGCGCAAGCATTGAAGTGGGCATCGGTGATTTCACCACCGACTCGACTCGATAAAAGTGCGAGCTTCTTTGTCGTCCCGTTCAACCAGACACCGCAGCTGCTTGCGCAAATTCAGACCGCCAGCAATGCCTATATCAGCGCATCGACTGCCTTGAGAGAAGAACTGCTGCCACTGGACGTCGCGCAGCGCCTCGCACAGCTCAAGCTTCTTGAAGCACGCGTAGGCAAGGAGATCCACTGGTCGCTGCTGGCGTACATGATTCAGGCCCGGGAGACACTGGAATTGCTGGAAGACGGGATGAAACACCGCACCCTGACCGCGCAAGCTGTGGCCGACACCAGCGCCGATCTGCAACAGGCATGGAATCGCGGTGGGCCTTTTATCGGTCCGCGTGAGCCTGGTTTCCGTAACAAAGACGATGATGCGCGCGAGCTGTGGCGCCACATCCGTGAGCCTGCGCAGCACTATCTCGACGCGCTGAACACCCTGCACAAGGACTGGCAGGACCACGCCGAACCGCAGCGTTTGAGCGACGACTACTACGCCGTTACCCGTGGTTATGACGCCCTGCTGAGCCACTACAACCGTCAGGCACGCGCCAATTTCTGAGGAGTTGCACCGGCCGGAGAATCCTCGCGGACCTCCGGCCGGGTGCGCTTATTTAGCTGCCTTGAGCTTCAGATACGACTGGCGCAGGTCTGAGGCCCAGCCATCGATCACCGGTTTGACGTCATTCGCCGTCATCGCCTGCGAATCATTTTCCAGTGGCTTGCCGGTGCCTTTGCGCACCACTTGCGCGACGACCTTGTTATTCGCGCCATCGAGGAACACCGCTTCGGTGGCCAGGGTGGTTTCCTGATCGCGAATACCGCTGGCCGTGCTGACCGCTGCTGCCACCAGGGCAATCGGAATCACCTCATATGCGTGCAGGCCTTCGGTCTTGCTGCTCACGGCGGTGATCGCCGCACGCACCACAATCACGCCCGGGCCAGGACCGGTCGCCAACGGCAGGTCTTTGCCGATTTCACGCTTGAGTGCCTGATCGTAGTAGGAAGTGATGCCATTGAGGGTCTGCTGGGAGATCTTCGCGGTCGGTTGCGGTTTCGGATAGAGCTGAGTCGGTTCGATGTACACACTGGTGAATTCCTTGATATCGACCTTCGGATCGATCCAGCGCATGACCTCGGCACCGGACGGCGATTTGGCCTCCTTGAGCTGGCTGTAGTCTTTGAGGAAGCCTGAGTACTCTTTCGGGTCGACGGTTTTACTGGAACAACCCACCATTGCGACGGTAGCAATGCACAGAGTGCCCATCATCACTGCTAGCTTCATGCTGTAACTCCTGTCAGAAGGCCAAAAACTTTGCCCGGGGGAGTTACAGGTATAGCTAAAACCTCGGTAATTGCGATTGCACAGCACAATATTCACGCAAGGCTGCGCGGCGGATCACAAGCGTCATTTGAAAGACGTCGAGCATCCGGCAACGCTGCATCGAGCACTCGGCCATTGGTGAACTTCAAGAATCCGCTGCACTGGAACAAGCTGAGCTAGAACGCCCGCAAGTGCTGTTGCAGGGGTGGAAGAAGATGAACATGGGCGATCCGGCGCCTAAGTGACCGGCTGGAAATTGTCTTCCCTCACCCTAGCCCTCCCGAAACGTCGGACCGCCCAGAGGGAGAGGGGACCGATTGGGGGATATTCAAGAGTTCCGCCGACTTGAGCGATTGTCTTTGAATCCATCATCGACTCGGTCTTTCACGTCGGCGTCGCTCGCCAGACACCTCGGTCAGTCCCCTCTCCCTCCGGGCGGCCCGACGTTTCGGGAGGGTTAGGGTGAGGGGCTTTTCAGGGTTCACTCCATTACCAGGAAGAAGTCTCACCACTGCGCAACGCCATCTCGCGCCGACTGTTGATGTGCATCGCCTTGATCAGCGACACCGTGCCCACCAGCAAAATCGCCGCGCCCAACAGGAAGTCGATGTTGTACAGCTGGAAGTCCTGCACCGGCCCGATCAGCAACACCCGCACGATCGCAGCGCCCAACAGCGTGGCGAGGAAGTCGATCCCCGGTTCATTACGGTAAAACACCAGCAGCAACGGCAGGCACAACACCAACAGCAGCAACAGCACGACAGCCTTGAACGACCCTTTTCGCTCGACACTGAAAGCGCATTCGTGCGGCCCGTAGGCCTTGTAATCCTCTTCGCGGATCATCGAGGTTTTCTCGTTGATGTAATCGACGCGGTTGTATTTCTGGATCGGTGTGAAGGTATTGGACATCTCCATCAGTGTAGTGATGTTCTTGAAGCGCAGATCGATGCGCTCGCTGCCCTTGAGGTAATAGAGCACCGGTTTATAGCCGTAGCGGTAGGTGTCGAAAGGGAATTCGGTGACTTGACCCTGCACGCCGATCGGCCGTGGTTCAAGTTCGGCGTAGGCACTTTTATTGGTGGCCGACAGGTTGCGGCTCAGCGACTGCAACTTGACCTGCTCAAGGAAGATCGGCGTGACACCGAAGGACCACTGCAACGGCTCCAGACGCAAGCGCAGTTCGTTGCGAGCGAGGTCGTAGCGGTTGAAGGTGCGCTCCGAAACCACCAGCGAGCCGCTGAGCATGAACTCGCCGCGCAAGTTGTTTGTGACGCGCAAGGTCAGTTGGTCCTTGCCCAGCAATGCCGCTTCGGTGGACGGTGGCGTGCCGCACCACGCGGTGCTTTCGCCGGCACCGCCGAGCTGGCCGCTGCGGTTTTCCTTGAATACGTAAAAGTAACTGGCCCACAGCGTCACCATTAAAAGCAACGCTGTGAGGCCGAGGATTTTTTTGCCCGGACTCACTGATCAGACTCCCTTCTTCGGTTCCATCGTCCAGCCGAAAACCCGCTGGCGACGGCGACTCTACCAAAAGGCCAGCATCGACCCAAGGGAAAATGCCCGATCGGCCAAGGTTGTAAGGGTTTCCCCGGTGTCAAAAGCCAGATCAAAAGATCGTCCGAACGCGGCCCGAACCTGCGGCAGCTCCTACACGGGATCAAATGTAGGAGCTGCCGAAGGCTGCGATCTTTTCAACCGTCAACGCCGACGGAAAAGCGGACGCGGCTCGATCACCGAACGCCCGTACAGCACACTCATGCCGGCCAATCCTTTCAGCGCATCCTCAGCCGATTTGTCCTCACGCACCGCAAAACTGTCAAAACCACACTGGCGCATATGGCTGAGCTGATCGCGCAATACTTCGCCAATCGCGCGCAACTCCCCTGCCCAACCGAACCGGCTACGTAGCAGATACGCCTGACTGTAAGCACGCCCATCGCGAAAGCTCGGAAAATCCAGTGCGATCAGCGGCAACGAGGCCAGCCACGGCACCAGGCTTTCGACCTCATCGTCCGGGCCGAGCCACACCGCATGAGTCGACGGCGACTCCAGCCAGTGCGCCAGCGGCAACATCAGCAAACCTGCAGGCCTTGACGTCGATGGCTCGCGCACCAGCGTCCACGGATCGTCCGTTACGATTCGCGCGACACCCTGCTCCAGCCGCAACAGATTATTCATGCCGTGGCCTCCAGCGTTTTCGGATAGACCCGCTCCTTGAACGGCTCCATCCCGATTCGCGCCACGGTGTCGACGAACAATTCCTCATGCTCGCGATAGCGCACAAACGTGCCGATAATCCGCTCGATTACCTGCGGCACCTCGGCGGCGCTGAACGATGGGCCGATGACTTTGCCCAGTGCGCTGTTTTTGCCCTGGGCGCCGCCGAGGGTGATCTGATACCACTCGCTGCCGTTCTTATCGACGCCGAGGATGCCGATATTGCCGATGTGGTGGTGACCGCAGGCGTTCATGCAGCCGGAGATGTTCAGGCTGATGTCGCCCAGATCATGCAGGTAATCGAGGTTGTCGAAGCGGGCCTGAATCGCCTGGGCGATCGGGATCGACTTGGCGTTGGCCAAGGCACAGAAATCGCCACCGGGGCAGGCAATGATGTCGGTGAGCAGGCCGACGTTGGCGCTGCCCAGATCGTGTTTGCACGCCATTTGCCACAGGGCGTAGAGGTCGGTTTTCGGTACATCGGGCAAGACGATGTTCTGCTCATGAGCGATACGAATCTCGCCGAAACCGAAACGTTGCGACCAGTCAGCGACTGCGAGCATCTGCACAGCGGTGACATCTCCCGGCGGTGAGGCCATGCCCGGTTTGGTCGACAACACCACACTGGTGTAACCCGGCACTTTGTGCGGCTGCACGTTGCGCGCGACCCAACGGGCAAACGCTGGGCTTTCCGCCAGGCGCGTGCCGAAGTCCAGATCGGTGTCGGCCAGGGAGTGATAAACCGGCGGCACGAAGGCACTGGCGACGCGTTGGTATTCGGCCTCGGTCAACTGCGCCGGACCGTCCTTGAGGTGTTGCCATTCCTCTTCGACTTCCTTGGCAAACGCCTCGATGCCCAGCGCCTTGACCAGAATCTTGATCCGCGCCTTGTACTTGTTGTCGCGTCGGCCATGACGGTTGTACACGCGCAAAACGGCTTCGACATAGGACAGCAAATGCTGCCACGGCAAGCCTTCGCGGATCTGCAAACCGAGAATCGGCGTACGCCCCAGACCACCGCCGACGATGACCCGCAGCAACATCTGCCCGTCGCGGCCGGAGTAAAGGTACAGGCCGATGTCGTGCATCATGATCGCCGCACGATCCTGTTTCGCCGAGCAGATGGCGATCTTGAATTTGCGCGGCAGGAAGAGGAATTCCGGGTTGATCGTCGACCACTGTCGCAGGATCTCGGCCAACGGGCGCGGGTCGATCAATTCGTCCGCCGCGACCCCGGCGAACGCCTCGGTGGTGATGTTGCGCACGCAGTTGCCGGAGGTCTGGATCGCGTGCATGTTGACCTGCGCCAGACGTTCGAGGATATCCGGCACCTCAGCCAGTTCGATCCAGTTGAACTGCATGTTCTGCCGCGTGGTGAAGTGGCCGTAACCGCGATCGTAATCGCTGGCGATGCTGGCCAGCGTGCGCATCTGTTCGGCGCTCAACGTGCCATAGGGAATCGCCACCCGGAGCATGTAGGCGTGCTTCTGCATGTACAGGCCGTTTTGCAGACGCAGCGGCAAAAATTCTTCTTCGCTCAATTCCCCGGCCATGAAGCGCTCGACCTGATCGCGAAACTGCGCGACACGCTCGAACACCAGCGCCCGGTCGTAATCATCGTATTGATACATGCCACTGCCACCTCATCAGTTATTCCTGTGGGAGCGAGCCTGCTCGCGAATGCGGTGTGTCAGGCAACTGCATTGTTGGCTGACACACCGCATTCGCGAGCAGGCTCGCTCCCACAGTTTTCTTCAGAGCACTATGACGAAGCAGCGCAGCACGTTACAGATTCACCTGAGGCGATAAAAACCATATCAGGGCGCGGCAGAACGCCGCAGTCAGCACTTCAATCTGATCCGCACAAATGAAAGATTCCTGAGCCTGTTTTGTTTCTGGCGGGGTTTCTACAGTGCAGCTCATGCCAGACCGGGTGGCCTGGCAAGACTTTGCAACCGTGGATGAACTGACCATGAGCACAGCAACAATCGGACAGGCTTATAACTACAAGGTCGTCCGCCAATTCGTCATTGCCACAATTTTCTGGGGTGTGGTGGGCATGGCGATGGGGGTTTTTATCGCCTCGCAACTGGTGTGGCCAGAGATGAATCTTGACCTGCCGTGGACTACCTTCGGCCGGCTGCGACCGCTGCACACCAGCCTGGTGATTTTCGGTTTCGCCGGCAGCGCGCAATTCGCCGCCAGTTACTACGCGGTGCAGCGTACCTGCCAGGTGCGGCTGTATTCAGACAAACTCGCCGCGTTCACCTTCTGGGGCTGGCAGTCGGTGATCGTGATCATGCTGATCACCCTGCCGCTGGGCTACACCACCACCAAGGAATACGCCGAGATCGAATTCTCCGGCGCGGTGTGGATGGCTGTCGTCTGGGTCGCCTACGCCATCGTGTTTTTCACCACCGTGGTGCAGCGCAAAACCAAACACATCTACGTCGGCAACTGGTTTTTTGGTGCGTTCATCCTGGTGATCGCCATGTTGCACGTGGTCAATCACTTGTCGATTCCGGTGGACTGGTTCAAGTCGTATCCAGTGTACTCCGGCGCCACTGATGCGATGGTGCAGTGGTGGTACGGACATAACGCGGTGGGTTTCTTCCTGACCACCGGGTTCCTCGGCATGATGTATTACTTTGTGCCGAAACAGGTCAATCGGCCGGTGTATTCGTATCGCTTGTCGATCGTGCATTTCTGGGCGCTGATCACTTTGTACATCTGGGCCGGCCCGCACCATTTGCACTACACCGCGCTGCCGGACTGGGCGCAGTCGCTGGGCATGGCCATGTCCCTGATCCTGCTCGCGCCGAGCTGGGGCGGCATGATCAACGGCATGATGACCTTGTCCGGTGCCTGGCATAAGTTGCGCACCGACCCGATTTTGCGCTTCCTCGTGCTGTCGCTGGCGTTCTACGGCATGTCGACGTTCGAAGGGCCGATGATGGCGATCAAAACCGTTAACGCCCTCTCCCACTACACCGACTGGACCATCGGCCACGTGCACGCCGGTGCCTTGGGCTGGGTGGCAATGATCACCTTCGGCGCGACCTATCACATGGTGCCGAAAGTGTTTGGTCGCGAGCAGATGTACAGCACGCCGCTGATCAACCTGCACTTCTGGCTGGCGACCATCGGCACGGTGTTGTACATCGCCTCGATGTGGGTCAACGGCATCACCCAGGGCCTGATGTGGCGGGCGATCAACGAGGACGGCACGCTGACTTACTCGTTCGTCGAGGCGCTGCAGGCCAGTCACCCGGGGTTCATCGTGCGCTTTGCCGGCGGGGTGTTCTTCCTCACCGGGATGTTGCTGATGGCCTATAACGTCTGGCGCACAGTGCGGGTTGCCGACGTCGCGCTGGCGCGCAGTGAAGCGCAGATCGCCTGAGGCAGGGAGCCGCTCGTGATGGAGATTTTCTTTGATGTGTTGGGCGTGGTGTTTTTGTGGCTGGCGGTGGAGTACTGCTTGCGGCGGGAGACGGCGGACAGTCTGGATGAGGCGAGCATGGTGCCGTTTGCCGATGATCCAGAGGTGGCGCGGCGAGTTGAGCTGGCCACCGGCAAGACTGTGAAAGCGGTGGCGCCTGAAGTGGCGAAGCCTGGGTGGGTCAATCTCGATATGTGAGGGGGGTCAGGTGGGTTGCCCTCACCCTAGCCCTCTCCCAGAGGGAGAGGGGACTGACCGAGTGGTTTGTTCGAGTTACGCCGACCTGAAATATCGAGTCGAACTCAGGTTTTGAACAGCACTCGGTCTGCCCCCTTGCCCCTCGCCCCCAGAGGTAGGGGGAACTGACCGAGTTGATTATTCGAGTTACGTCGACCTGAAATATTCCAGTCGAACTCAGGTTTTGGCCATCCCCCAATCGGCTCCCTTTCCCCCTCGCCCCCCTGGGGGAGAGGGCTGGGGTGAGGGGGTAAGCTCTTGATCTTAACTACGGTCCCGAGGAATCAGGCTCTGCAACTGCTGGGCAAGGAAGTTGGCGTCGAAGACAAACGTATCCGGATCCTTCAAACCATTGGTCTTGCGCCACTGCCACGTGCCGTCCGCCAATCCCACCAGCGAAATGCTGCCATACCGCGCCGCCGTCAGCCCCATCACCGCAAGCGAAATCTGCCCGCCACTGCCCATTACATCAGGCACAAAATCCACCGGTTTGCCGGCAATCACAATACTCAGTTTCTCAGTCTTGAAGGTCGAGGTTTCCACCGGCGTGCTCGGCCCGAACGCGACATAGGCCTCGCGACTCACCTCCAGCAGATTCGGTGCCTGCACAGGTTCCAGCCATTGCTGAATATCACCGAACAGCGCAGTAATCCGCGTGGCCCAAGCGGCCGATTGCGTCTGGAACAGTTGCTTCTTGTGCGCTTCGCTCTCGGCGTAATGACGAAGCATCTCGCCCAGTTGTTGTACGTCGTCCATAGCGGTGTACCTCGGAAAGGACCTGCAATACCCGATAGTGGCAGATACCAGCCGCTGCGTACGTTTAACCTGCACCAAGTCCGATGAAGCACCATCACACTAGCGTGAAAGATCAGCAGTACAGTCACTTGTTGCTGGCATCGGACCCTGAACAAAAGGAAACTCCGGGCAGACCTGAACGCTCGACACTGTCATTTGCCTGAGGACATCCAATGCGCACCATCGGCCTGATCGGCGGCATGAGCTGGGAATCCAGCGCCGAATACTATCGACTCATCAATCAGCAAGTCCGTGATCGTCTCGGCCCGTTGCGCTCGGCACAGTTACTGATGCACAGCGTCGACTTCGGCCCCGTCGAGCAGGCCCAGCATGCCGGGCGCTGGGACGATGCCGCCGCCATTCTGGTGGACGCCGCGCGCAGGCTCGAAGCCGGCGGCGCCGAATGCGTCGTGCTGTGTACCAACACCATGCACAAAGTCGCCGAACAGATTCAAGCGGCGATCAGCATTCCGTTTCTGCACATTGCCGAACCGGCCGCACAGGCGGCTCTGAACATAGATGCACGCACGGTCGGATTGCTCGGCACCGCATTCACCATGGAACAGGATTTCCTCAAGCAACGCCTGATTGCCAAGGGTTTGACCGTGTTAGTGCCGGACGAAACAGAGCGCAAGGATGTGCACCGGATCATCTACGACGAACTCTGCGTCGGCGTTATCAGCGATCAGTCGCGGCAGATCTACCAGCGGGTGATCGAATCCCTCACCGCGCGCGGCGCGCAGGCGATCATCCTCGGCTGCACGGAAATCGGCATGTTGGTCAAACCCGAACACAGCGCCCTGCCCCTGCTCGACACCACCGAACTGCATGCACAGTCGGCGGTGGCATTCGCATTGGGCGACTGAGTCAGGTTTTCGGGCGACCGCGCAGACGGGCCATGCTCAGGGTGTCGACCCATTGCCCGTCGCGCACCGCGTAATCGCGAAACAGGCCTTCGTCCTCGAAACCGAATTTGCGGTAGAGACCGATGGCCGCTTCGTTGTCGGCATACACGGTGAGTTCGACGCGGTGCAAGTTCATCCAGTTATCGGCGACCTCCAGCGCCGCCGCCAATAGCTTCGAACCCACGCCTTTGCCCTGCCACGCCACCGCAACGCCCATACCGAAACTGCCGGCATGCGCCCGGCGCATCCGTGAATGAGCCTCCAGCCCAAGATTGCCGATCACCACACCCTGATGCAGCGCAACCAGCTTCACCGCCCGTTCGTTGTCCGCCAGCAGGCGCTGGCGCCAGACCTCGGCGGACTGAAACGGCATCTGCAACACCTGCCGCGCCACGGCCGGGTCGTTGTAGAGCGCAGTGATGCCCTCGATGTGGGATTCGTTGAAGCGTTCGAGGTGGATGGCGGGGTTGTACTCTGGCATGGCGGATCCTTCCTGGATCGATGAGTGGCCGATCACTCTAAACCGGTGAACCTCTGTCTGGCGAATATCAAAATGTGGGAGCGAGCCTGCTCGCGAAAGCGGTGTGTCAGGCAACAGATATGTTGAATGTCAGATTGCTTTCGCGAGCAGGCTCGCTCCCACAAAGGCCTCTAGCGGAGACGCGTTTAGCAACCGCTCGTCAGAAACCCGCACGTACCTGTCAGATCTGACAGGTGCGCATTTCCTCGCCTTGATGTGAGATGGGCCATGTCCGATTGGGCAGATTGTCTATCACGCCAGGAGCGCCTCATGGATATCCAGTCTTCGACGTTCAACGAGTTGTTTGTCTTGTATCCGGTGATCATTCAGGGCTGGATCACACCGGTGAAACCGGATGGCGTTGCGCACGGGGGGATTCCTCAGGCGCTTTATGACGACCAGACCCAGGGTCTGGAATGTCTGGCCGATCCGTGGACGGAACTGCAACTCCTCTCCTGGACCATGGCGGCGGATGATCGCGTGGACCTGTACGTCAACGACGACCCTAATCCCGTGACCGGCAAGACCGTTGCGCCAGGCGAAGAACAACTGCGCGTGCGCTTGTACCTGGCGCACGGCCGGCTGAATCAGGGTGTGAATCGCCTGCATTACAAGGTCACCCGTGTAGGCGGCAATGTTGAGTCGTCGCGAGATCTGTTGGTGCTTTATCACCTGCGCTTGCCGGAGTCACTGGAGCTGGTGATTCCGCCGGATGTGCTGCGCGATGGCGTCGGGCCGGAGCGTGCTGCGCAGGGGGTGACGCTCGGTTTCAATTACAGCAACCGACGCAAATATGACGTCATCGCGTGCATGATCGGCGATACGACCGTTCGCTTCGATGTGCCTGACGCGCCGGCTGCAATCAACCAGACGCTGTTTACCGACACCTTTAAACGGGCGGGTGACAACCCGAGTGCGGTGCTGGAATTCAGGGTTTTTGACCAATTGGGCAACGTCGTCAAGTCGGGCGAAAAGCGCCTGGATATTCACCTCGGTCGCGTGACGTTGCTGGCCCCCACCGTGCGAGGCATGAACGGTAACCAGTTCAGCCCGACCACTCCGGAGGTGCGCGTTCTTGTGCCGCAAGGCTCGTTACTGCGGGACGACACGCTGAGGGTGAAATGGACAGGCGCTACCGCTGTCGCCGCAGGTTCCTACACCAGCCCGCCACGACTGGTCAGCGCAGGGCTGGAAATTGCCGTGCCGCGCTCGGTTCTGGCTTACAGCCTGGGACAACAGGTCACTGTCACTTATTTCATTGAACGCGACGGCAATACAACCGAATCACCGCCTCTGCTGTTGAACATTCTGCCACTGCCGGCAACAGCATTAATCGCGCCGAAAATTGTCGAGGCGGATGCCAACAACTTTGTGGATGTGCTGGCGTTGGGGACTAAAAACGCGACCATTCATACGTTGCTTCATACTCTGATTGAAGCCGGTCAACAATGCTGGCTACGCCTGGAGGGGAAAAAAGCTGACGGTTCGGCACACGACCTGACGCTGTGGAACGGCCTCCCGGCTCAGGTCAACTCGACGTGGATCAATCAGGGTTTCTGGCCAGCAACCCTGGCCAACAGTTACCTCAAGCAACTCGGGCACGGCACAACGCTGACCATCAAATACAAAGTGGCACTGGACAAGAGCAATATTGAAGCCGATGCGGTGGTGTTTCCCGATCGTACCTACACTGTCAAAGCCGTAGTTGCATTGACTATTGATGATTCACAGATGCTCTTGCACGCAGTGAAGCTCCTTCAAAATTATGGTTGGGGTAGCAAGGAAGTCCCTGGCAATGTCGACACACGGCAGGCCACCGGAGGTACGCCACCCTATATTTACCAATCGGACAACCCAGCAGTGGCCTCAGTTACTTTGGACGGAAAAGTCGCTGGACTTAGAAATGGGGCAACAACGATTCGTGTGAGCGATCAGTCCGGTTCAACGGTGTCGTTTGCTGTGGATGTGAGAAACGTTTTTCAAGTGATCAGAGGCTCGGCAACGTATTCTGGCGACCCGCAGGGGGATTTGGATGCTCAACGATGGGTGTACAGCCAGGGCGGTATAAGGTTGCCTGATAACTCTTACCTAGAACCACTTTCGGCCAACTTTACAAATGTATATGGCGATGTTTTCGAGGGAACCCCCGTCGATCGTCCAAGAGGAAAATGTTGCGTGGAATCTGCCGTTCCTCCTAGGGCGTACTATGGCAACTGGATGGCAATGCATTCCGACGGTACATTTTGGTTCTCGAGTGGATCACAACCACAACTGGCAAGAGCAATTGCCTTCGTGCCCACGTGACTTCGCAACATAAATGAGGTTGTTCGCGGACAGACACACCAAAGGTCGCGAGGTGGCTGGCCAGGCGAGCGTCATCGCTGATTAGCTCGCTGCCTCAGGGAATCGTGCTCAAGGCTGGAACCACTCGTGGCGCTCGGTGAAAGTATGGTGGATGAGGTCGGTGAGGTTTTGCACTTCGGGCATGTGCTGTGACTCGGTGTTGATCGCCAGCCATGCCTGCAATTGCATCGGCGCTTCGAACAATCCGGGCAACGCCACCAATCCCCGATCAAACCGGCTCATGTACGCCGGAGACTAAACGGGGCCAGACTACATTTTGCGATCTTTTGCTTTGGGAGAAACCTGGCGCCTAGTCAGGCCGACGCGGTCAAATATTCCAGAGACTGAATACAGCGTTGGCTGGTGGAACATCAATTGGTGACGCCTCATGATTTTGTCGCCGTGGCCGCTGCGATATTCAGCATCATTGGAAGCTCATCAATCGTCATCGCGAGTAGCCTTTCTCCTACAAGAAAGCCCGGCAAACTCCGGAAGAATGCGGCGGTTGACTGACCTGCCCTCACTCCCTATCCTCGCGCCTGTCACGACTCATTCGTGATCGGGTTTGACGGCCTGGACTTCCTCACTACGCGCATAGCCTTTCTCTGCTCGTGCACTTTTGTGCCCGGTCATTGCATATGGTGACTGTGTGTGGGGCATCTTCGGATGCGCCGGGTTTGTGAGGACCGGTCCGTCAACCTGCACACAGTTGCCACCCATTCGTTTGACGGCGATCAAGTGGCAGCTCTCTTTAGCTCTGAAAGAGATACCTCACTTATGAAGCACACAACCACAACCTCGACTCCCTGCGACCAGGTTGCTCACCACCCTTTCAACGTCCGACCCGACATATCCCTCCTCGACGCCCTCGAACACGCGGCCGTCTACCTCAACTGCGCCGAAACCCTCGCCCACCAAGCCCCTAGCGTCGCTCGCCCGGAACACAGCAGCTCGATGCGCTGGGCCAGTCAGCAAATGCTTGCCAATGCCCGCGCACTGATGCTGGCCGCCATCGCTCGTGTGCACGCCGCGCAGGCCCGGGGTGACGTATGAGCTCGCACATTTCGATGACGCACAACGAGGACAGCATTCCGGTCCTCCTCGTTTCCACTGAAGCGCCGCTAGACGTGTTGCACAGCAGCGCCGCCAGCCGCTTTCTCGCAGTAACGCAAATGATGGAAAGCCTCGCCAGTCTGGATATTTCCTCGGCCAAAGGCGCCGACGTGCAGCAACTGGCGCACGCGGCGGCGATGTTGCTGCGTGATGGTTGTGATGTGATGGATGTGTTGGGGCGGCAGATTCGTTTGCGCGTCTGATCCGGGAATAACGATTCCCTTGCTCGCGAAAGCGGTGTGTCAGGCAACAGAGAAGTTGAATGTCAGATTGCTTTCGCGAGCAGGCTCGCTCCCACAGGAATTGTATTCAGGGCTGGAACCATTCGTGGCGTTCGTTGAAGGTGTGGTGGATGAGGTCGGTCAGGGTTTGGACTTCGCTGATATTTTGTGAGTCCGCGTTGACCGCCAGCCACGCCTGCAACTGCATGGGTTCCTCGAATAACCCGGGCAGTGCGATCAGGCCTCGATCAAACCGGCTCATATACGCCGGCAACAACCCGATGCACGCGCTGCAGCGAATCATCTCCAGCATCAATTCATAAGACTGCATTTGCACCACGCCGGCCAACCGCTGTTCGACCAGGTCATTCCATGGCCGGAAGCTGTCGATCTGGCGGTCGTGTTGCCATTGCACCAGCATGAAATCGGCGAGGTCATCGGGGGTGTCCGGGCGCGCAGTGACGCGGGAGTAGCGTTTGGCGATGTGCGGCAGATAGTCAAGGCGTGCCAGCGCTTGCGGTGCGCTGGTGGCGAAGGTCGGGCCGGGGTGTGGGGTTTCGCCGTTGGCCAGCCAGAGGACGACGTCGGCGCTGACCGCGCGCAGGGACAGTTCGCTGTCCAGCGCGATGATTTCCAGGCGTACGCTGGCGTTGCGGCGCAGCAGTGCGATGAGGTCGCGGCCGAGGATGTCGTGGAGGATCGATTCGGCGACAGCGAGGCGGATCAATGGTTGCTCGATCACCGGCAGTTTGCGTTCGTTGGCCAGCGCTATGAGTTTGGCCTGCAGTTGCTGGCCTTCACGGGTCAGGCTCAGGGCGCTGCCCTGGAAGCTGAACAGGGTGTGTTGCAGTTCTTGTTCGAGCTGTGCCAGTTGCTTGCGCAGCAAGGTCGAGCGCACGTTGAGGCTGCGCGCGGCTTGCATGAAGCAGCCGCAGCGGGCGCTGACCAGGAAGTATTGGGCGACGTCGCCGTCGATGGTCGCGGCATGTGCGAGCCACGGTTCGCTGTGGTCATGTGGCCAGTGGTAATCGGGGTTGCCCTGTCGTCCTGCGGGTTCGGTGAATGACATCGATGACTCCCTGTCGATCTTTGTGTTTGTCTTAAGTGCACCATAGATCCCTGTGGGAGCGAGCCTGCTCGCGAAAGCGGTGCGTCAGTCACCGAACATGTTGAATGTGCAGACGCTTTCGCGAGCAGGCTCGCTCCCACAGGGGTTGTGGTGGAGGTGAAATCAGTGTTTTTCCTCTAGGACTTTGTTGAGTTCGGCACCGTCGATGCTGAGTGTCGCGGTATTGAGCATGCCGTCCAGATACGCCTGGGCAATCTGCTCCTGGCGTTGCGCACGCAAGGCCTGGGTCAGTTGATCACGCAGTTCGTCGAGGGTCGCCAGACGTGCTGGTTGTTGCTCGGTGAGTTTGATCACGTGGAACCCGGCGGCGCTTTGAACGGGATCGGAAACCGCGCCGACCTTGAGCCGCGCCACGGCGCCACGCACTTCCGGGACGAGTTGCTGCAACGGTTGCAGACCGCTATCGCCACCGCGTTCAGCGGTGACGCGATCCTGCGAATATTGAGTCGCCAAAGCAGCAAATTCTGCCGGCGTCGCTTGGGCTTTCTTGCTCAGTTCGAGCGCCTGCTTGCGCACCGATTCAAGACTCTGCGGATCATTCACCCCAAGGAAAATCTGACTGACCCGATACAGCGCCGGTGTCTGCCAACTCGCCTTGCCGGCGTCATAAGCCTGCTGCAATTCAGCCGCACTCGGATAATCCGCCGGCACCTGGCTGACCGAACGCAAGTAATCACGGAAGACAATCTGTTCAGTCGCCGCCCGGGTCTGCCGCGCAACCTCGGGGCGCTGCGCCCAACCTTGAGCGTCGGCCTGTTCGAGCACGGCTTTTTCCGCCAGACGCGTGCGAATCCAGCGTTCCAGCGCTTCACGATTACCGCGCAATTGCTCGCGGGTTTCCGGTGGAACTGTCGCCAGCAATGCCTGCAATTCCTCGGGCGAAACCTGCTGATTACCCAACCGCGCCACCGCCGGCCCCGCAGCAACCGCCGCCACAGACGACGATTGCTGGGCGGCGACCGGGTCACTGCCCGGCCGCACCACCAGCGCCACGGCCACCACCAACAGCGCCACTGCCGCAGCGCTGATCACCATGGCAGGCTTTTTCACAGCGCGACTTCCTCTTGCTCGGCCACGGCGACTTTCGCGGTAGATGCTTGTGCGGCCTGAGTGAAATCACGCAGATAAACGATGAACTCCTGCAGCAGGCGATCCCACAATTCGAGGTTGCCGCGCAGGTGCTCGTTGCTCACACCTGCCGCCACCACCACGTCCATTTCCATCACCAGAAACTCGCCCTGCAACGACAACCGGGCAAAACGACGGCTGGCGTTCCACTGCTCGGCCACACCCTGTGGCAACTCACCCTGCACGCGCAGCGCACAGCTGAACGTGAAATCGACGTAGCTGCCCTGCTCCACCGCCGGATTACCAAAACGCACGGCGTAACCGATGCCCTGGCTGGCGCTGAGCAACTGGACGATGCCGTTCTGCTCGGTTTCGTTGACGCGATAACCGGCCGCTTGCAGGACTTCGGTCAGGGATTTTGGCGATACGTGGCTGATTAATTGAGTCATTGTTTCTTCCTTGTTTATCAGTCTTTTAAATCAGTGCGAGAGCGCGGCTTGCGGCGCGTCGAATTGAGTCTTGTAGAGCTCGTCACCAAACCCCTGAGCCAGTTCATCGAACTTGACCCGGGCGCTGCCCGCGAAGGGCTGGCGGATCTTCATCACCTCGGCCACGTCGATGTTTTCGTAGGCAGTGAGGATCTGTTTGGCGACGCCGTACATCTGCTGATTCTTGACTGAACATTGCTGCACTTGTGTGTCACGTTCAGCCAATTGCGCTTGAAGCTTAGACCGTTCTGCCTCTTTGGCACGGGCCATGACCAGCAACTCGTCATAGGCCTTTTTGAACTTGCCGGTCTGTTCGGCGCTGGCCGCCACTTGCGCCTGCGCCTGGCTGTGCAGGCTCTGTTGCTGCCCGGCCAGTTGCTCAGCGACGCCTTTGGCCTTGGCCAGTTCGGCACTCAATTGCTTGATTTGCGCCTGCGCAGCCTTCGCTTCGTTCTGCGCCGCCAGTTGCGCGGCGCTGGCCTGGGCTTGCTGACTTTGCAGGGCCTGCAGTTGCTGTGTGGTGCTGCGCAATTGCGTGCGCAAGCGTTCTTCCATGCCTTCGGCACTGGCCCCGGTGGCGATCAACAGCCCGAGCCCGAGCAACACAAATCGCGTTTTCATAACCCTCTCCCGGCGCCTTAGAAGCGCGTGTTGATCTCAAGCTGCAAGACGTCGATGTCGAACGGTGCGCCGTACACCGCTTCGGTGCTCATCCAGCGACCGGTCGCGTAAACGTTCTTCGCCAGACCGTAGTTGCCGCCGATGAAATAACCCTTGGCGTTGGTGCCGCCGAGGTGGAACGACGAGTCGTTGAAACCGTCAGGCAAAGCGTCGGGCTGGATGTATTTGTAGCCAGCGAACATGTTCCAGTCGCCCTGCTTTTTCAGGTCCAGTGCGCTACCGAGGGTGAACTGCACCATCCACGCGTTGGCGCCGCTTTCGATGTCGCCGTTGCTGTCGAGGTTGTTGACGATCTGCCCGGCCGAACGCTTGCGCATGTCGCCTTCGTCGTACGCGAGGTTGTGGATGTAGTTGCCCTGGCTGCGCAGTTTGAAGTCTTCTGGCAAGTCGGCATCCCAGACCATGTTCAGATCAAGCAGATTGAATTCCGAAGCAAGGCCAACGAATTGCGGCTGCGGCGTGGTGGTCGGGTTAAGCGGGTTCGGCGTGATGTCGCGCAGCAGGAATACGCTGTTGCCCTTCTGCATGAACGCCGCGCGGCTGCCGTCGCCGTCACAGCCCGGCGCGCCGGCCCACGGTTCGCAAGGGCTGGAGCGCTGGCCTTGAATGTCATCGAAGCGGTAGTACGCCAGCGCACCTTTCAAACGGTTGTTGCTGTTGATCGCCCATTTGGCGCCGATCTGCGCGCCGTACAGCCACTTGTTGTCGCTCTCTTCCTTGTCGAAGCCGTTGCTGCTGGCGGTGTCGTTGGTGTAATCCACCGGGAACGCGCCGACGGTGCCGAACACGCCCCAATCGCGATTGAGTTTGTGGTCGAAAATCGCTGCTACACCGTCGAAGTTCAAGTCGTTGGAATAGAGCATGTCGGTGGACATGAACGGGTTGGCAAAGCGACCGCCAGTCAGTGTCAGTTCATCCGTAGGCTTCCAGTTCAGGTAGCCCTGATCGAGCCAGATGTCCTTTTTGGCGAAACCGCCGCCGAGGTTTTGCGTGGTCGACACCGGGTTGTTGTCCGAACCGGTACCGATGCGGATGCCGGCGGTCCACTGCGGCGAGATCTCCGCTTTCATGCCCAGTCGCGCACGGATGCGGAACTGGTTGGTGCGGTCTTCGCGGGTGTTGAGCAGCGGCGGCAGACTGGTGCTGCTGTTGGGGTTTACGTCGTACGGGCCGTTGTTGTTGAGCTTGGCGAAGTCGACGATCTCGTTGCTGTTGCTGTCCGAGTAGTAGCGCGATTCATTGCGCAGGCGAATGTCGCCGTCGAAACTGATGCGCGCAGCCCATTCCGGGAAGCTGTTGGGCGCGGCCCAGTTTTCCTGTTTGGCAGTGGCCATGACTTCGGCTTTGACCTGATCACGGATCTGGTCGCGCACGGCGGCTGGCACGTATTGCACACGGACATCGCCCGGCGCAGCGACCGGCCCGGCCGCGACTGCGGTAGACGCTGCGGCCTGCTTGGCCTGCGCCGCTTCGTTCTGCGCCTGAGCAATCAGTGCGTCAGCCTTGTCCTGCTTCAGAATGCCCTGCTCGACCAGCAAGCGGATCAGATTGATCGTGGCGTTCTCCGAGGGCGCAGGCGCTGCCGCGGCCTGGCCGACCAGGGTCGCAATGACCATGCCGACCGCCAGGGACAATCGATTCACATTGGAAATCATCTGCACACAACTCCTTTTGGCAAAGCGTAAAAAAATGAATTAACCCGGACGCCGCCCTTGCAGGGACAGGCGCACAGGCAATGTGATGGAGGCCGGTGGCCGTTCGCTGAGGGCCGGTGCACCGCGCAGTGCCGCCAACACCTGGGTATCGATTTCGGGGTTACCGCTGGACTTGATCAGCTCGACGCGGGTGATCTCGCCGACGCTGCTCAGCCAGACATCGGCCTGCAACGAAAACGCGAGGTTGCGCAGCTCGGGGTTCTCGCGCAGCAAGCGCTGGAAGGTGAACGCCAGGAATTGGCTGTACGTCCCCGTGCCCAAACGCCCGCCACCGGCACCGGCCATGCCGCCGCCCTTGCCCGCGCCGATGTTGAAAGCGTCGTTGCCGGACTGCGCATCACCGTCCATTTGCATCGGGTTGGCCAGATCGTCCGCCGGGGATGGCGGCGCTTCTTCCTCGGGCTTGACCTCTTCTGGCTCGGGCGTTGGCTCTGGCTCGACGACCTTTTCTTCCACCGGAGTTTCTGGTTCTGGCGGTTTTTCCGGCGGCGGAGGTGGCGGTGGCGGCAACGGAATGATCGTCGGCACCTTCGGCGCTTCGCGGCGGATGCCGCTCATGTCGTTGGCCCACTGCCACAGGAACCACGCGGCGAGCGCGCCGATGAGCAATCCGGTGCCCCACTTCGCATAACGCAGCGCTGGGTTTTTCACCGGCAGCGGCTCGATCGGTAGTTGTGCGGTCATGACTCAGCCCTGACTCGGTTTGCCGGTGACGAGACCGACCTGGGACAGTTCGAGCCGGCGCAGAAGATCCAGCACTTCGATGACTTTCTGGTACTGCACCGTCGCGTCGCCGCGCACGATCACCGGGAAATCCGGGCTCTGCGCCTTCTCGATGCGCAGGCGTTCTTCCAGCTCGGCCAGGGTCACCGGATAGGCGTCGAGGAACACCTGCCCGCCGTCGTTGACCGAAATCGCCTTGGTCTTGGCCTCGGACAGCGACACGGAGGCGCTGGCCTTAGGCAGGTTGATCTGGATCCCGGAAACCTGCGCGGTGGCAGTGAGGATGAACATCACCAGCACCACCATCAGCACGTCGACCAGCGGGGTGATGTTGATGCTGTCCACCGCTGCATCTTCATCATCGTCGTGGGAGGCATTTACGGACGCCATGTCAGTGCTCCTCAGGCCGGTACGGAGTGGTTGGCGTGATGGCCGCGCTGATGCGATGCCTCACTGAACTGGCTCTCGCCGTGCATCTCCGCCAGACGGGTGATGAACTCGTCGACGAACACGCGCATGTCGGCGCTGACTTCCTTGTTGCGGGTGATCAGGCGGTTGTAGCCAAACAGCGCCGGGATCGCGACGAACAGACCCATCGCCGTGGCCAACAACGCGGCGGCCATACCGGGAGCAATGGCGTTGATGTTGACGTCGCCGGCCATCGCTGTGCCGAGGAACACCACCATGATCCCCAGCACCGTGCCGAGCAGGCCGATGTACGGGCCGCCGGCGATGGCGTTGGACAGGGTCGAGAGCTTCGAGCTGAGCTGCTGGTTTTCGCGGGTGCGCACGCCGTCCATGGAGCAGCGGATTGCTTCGATGGTCGCCGCTGAAACCGACGAGGTATCGGCGCCCTGCTCGCGGCGGGTGCGGATCTCTTTAACCGCCACCAGATACAGGCGCCACAGCGACGAATGCTGCAAGCGCTGGGCGAGTTGCGCGTCGTCGGCGAACATCTCCAGACGCGTGCCGACCTTGGCGAACTGCACGCGGAAGTCTTCGTTGGCAGCGCTGACGCGGCTGAGGCTGCGGTTCTTGCGCAGCATGATGATCCACGACTGGAACATCATCAGCACCAGCACGGCGATTATCACCCAGGCGTCGATTGGCACCGCGTTGAGCAGGAAGCCGAGACTGCCGAAGCCGAAACCGGACTGTTCTTCGTCGACACCGTAAGCGACCAGTTTTGATTCGGCACCTTGCGAGGTAGCGTCGGCCAGCAACAGCGGCGCGGCACGGGCGACTTTCGATAGGCGCAACTCGTCAATGGCGCCCACGAACGGCTGGAACGGCCCTTCGTGCAGATCGGCACCGATGGCCATGACCGAGTTGAAGGCCGGCATCGCCTGGGCGAGCGTGGCAGCTTCGCGACCGTTGATGAACAGGGTCACTTTGGAACCTTCAGCGGTCAGCGCAACGTGCTGCCACTGGCCCGGATTCAGCGCTTGCGTGGCGACAGCGCGTTGGCCATCGATTTCTACAAACGGCACACCTTGGTTGGCACCGACCAGCAGACTGTTCGCGCCTTCACGACGAGCGAGAATCAATTGCTCGCTACTGGCCTGATCCAGACGCAGCCAGGCACTGAAGGTGAACGCACTGCCAGCGTTGTGTTGCAACGAAGGACTGGCCGGCAGCAACAACGGCTGGCCGCTGAACTGCAACGCGCGCCCTACTACACCGTCAATCGCCGCACCGGTCGCGCTTTGCGCGGTGTTGCCGTAAGCGGTGGTGTCTTTGGCCGGGGTGCCGGTGGCGCCGTCGAAGTGATACAGCGCGGTGTAATTCGGATCGAAGGTCAGTTGGCCGTTGCCGGTCGCCGGGGCCTTTTGATTGCCGTAATACATCCAGATGTCCTGGCGCTGACCACCCTCGACATTCGGCACATCGACCCAGATCAGCGCCATGCCCATCAGCGCGTCGAAACTTTCGATCTGGTGGTTGAGCACGGTTTTGTCATCGGCGGCGACAAAGCGCAGGTCAGAGCCGTCTTCTTTCACCCCATCGAAGGTGAAATTGCCGGTGTGCAGGCGCACCAGTAACGCGGTGCGGCCGAGGGCCTGATTGATCGCCGCGCCCTGCGGCGTCGTGTCGACGGCAATCTGTTTGCGGTAGTGCCAGTCGTCCTGCCACCAGGCCTGAGCCGTGGCCGGGAGCACGAAGCCCAGGCAGATCAACAACGAAAGGAAGAGGCGCTGCATGAACGTGCTCCTTGTCAGAAAGTGGCTTGAAGGTTGAAGTGCAGGCGCGATTCCTGTTTCGAGGTGTTCGGCCCTTCGAGTAGCGGGTAGCCCCAGTCGAGGCTGCCGGACAGCCATTTGCTCAGGCTGGCGCGGGTGCCGAGGCCGACGCTGGCCAGGGCGTAATTGGCGTCCTGATCCGGCAGTTCGTCGCGCAGATACAGTTGCGCGCCTTCGGCAAAGGCATAGAAGCGCCAGTCCTGCATCCACGTGCCGGCGTACTTGGCCAGTGACGGCGTGCGCACTTCCTGGCTGAGCAGCAAGCCGTCATCGCCGGTACGTTCAGCAGCCAGATATCCGCGGACTGAAGTGGCGCCACCGGCGGAGAATTGCTCGTTGGAAACCAGCGGCCCGGACGCGAGTTGGAACGCTGCTTTGCTTGCGCTCTGCCAATCGCTGTCGAAGGTCCAGGTGTAATTGGTGTCGCCCTTGAGCACGGCGAAACTCGGTTTGGCGCGGTAGCGTTTGTAGTCGAAATCTTCGTCGGAGCTGCCGTAGCCGAAAATGCTGCGAGTGGCGGCGACCAGGCTCAGGCCGAGGCCGAGCTGGCTCTTCTCGGTGTAGCGATAGCCGTTGTAAGCGAAGGTGAACGGCGCGTATTGCAGTGGGACCTTGTCGCTCTCGCCCGACAGGGTCAGGCGTTCGTCGAAGTCCTTGAAGTCGATGCCGGCCGACAGCGAATTCGACCAGTTGCCGCTGGAGGGCAGCGTGTAGATCGCCGACACACCGTAGCTGTGGCCCTTGCCGAGCACGTTGCTGCCGCCGATGGTGGCGACGTTGCTGTCGGACTGGTAACCGGAGAACTGCACGCTCCAGCGATCGGTCAGCGGCGCGGTGTAGGAGCCGGACCAAACCTTGGCGTTATCGGTTTCCTGCGGCGCAGTGAAGAACGTCAGGTTGACGCTATGGCCGAGTTGCCAGAGGTTGTTGTAGCCGAGGCTGGTGACAGTGCGCAGCTTTTCCGTGTCGGCGCTGTAGTCGTTGTTGAGACCGACACTGGCGGTCCACGGGTTCTGGTCTTCGACCTGCAAATCGACGTCCATGGTGCCGGGGCGCTGACCTTCGCGCACCAGCGGCATCACTTGCCGGCCCGGCGTCTTGTTGAGCTGTGCGAGTTCGCCCTGGACCTTGGCGAAGTCCGGCACCTCGCCTTCCTTCAGCGCCGGGACGTTGTCGCGGATGTCCAGCGGCGAATAGTGTTTGGCGCCGACCACACGCACCCGGCCGACCTTGGTTTCACTGACTTGCAGGTAGACGATGCCGTCGGCCACGGCTTGCTCGGGCAGCTCGACGAACACTGATTGATAGCCGCGTTGCTGATAGGCCTTCTGCAACGCGTCGCGCGCACCTTCGATGTCACTGAGGGCTTTTTGCGGGCCGAGGAACGGGTACACCGCTTCTTCAATCGCTCGCGCGTCGAGCACGGTGTTGCCGCGCACGAAGTATTCGTTGACGTCGACCAGACGCTGCGCCGCCGCGTTGTTGGCGGCCTCCTCGGCCAATGCCGGCTGCACGCCCGCCGTCACCAGCAGCCAGCCCCACAGCGCCAGCCGTGACTTGAAAATCGGTTCCACACTACCCCCTGAATTCGCGATGACCTGTTGGCGCCTCGGCGCCTTGTGTGTTGCCGCTGTTAGTTGCTGACGTGCGGGGCGCAGGCGTGTTTGCCCAGCCACGTGTGCAAGAGCGCGAAGTTCAGCGAGAACTCGGGCATTTGCAGCAACGCGCCGCAGAACACTTCGCCGATGATTTTTTGAATGAGCAGCACCGCACGAGGCTCGTTGAGCAACGTGGCGATGTCGCGACTGAGGGCGTTGAAGCTCCAGACTTTCTGGTTCAGACCGAGGCCGACGAACCAGCGGAACAGCAGGTTGTAATTGAGTTGTTCGTAAAGCTGCTGCTCGCTGGGCACTGAATACAGCAGTTGCAGGAGCAGGATGTACATCACCGTTTGCGCGGGGATCAGCATGCCCGGCTCGGCATTGAGGTCGTGCAGGAGGTCGCGGTGGGCATCGAGCAAGTCGTCGATCTGCGGGCGCAGCAACACCAGCGAATGGCCCGGCGGAATGTAGCTCGACACCTCTTTCAAGGCGCCCTGCCAATCATCCTGCGAGACGATCCAGACCCACGGCGCGCCGTAGCGATACACCGAAACCGGCTTTTTGCGCGCGGCTTCGACGATCTTCGACAGGCGTTGATCGAGTTCCTGCATGCCCACTTTCGAGTAGCGTTCCATAGTCCCCATTGCCTCACTCCCGGCGTCCCGCCTCGGCTTGTGAAAAGCGCCCCGTAGGGCCCCTCAAGCGCGTTACATAGGCATGACCGGACTGGCGATGTGCTACCGAACTTTTGTCATAAAAGCTTCATTACGGAAGACGTGTGCCCTTCATAAAGTTGTCCGTCCGCTTAGGAGCAAGGTACTGTGCGATGTATCGGAGATCGCCACGGTGCAACGAGCAAAAAAACATTGAGCCCTTCAAGTGGCTACCGGCACCAAAGTGAGTACCGCTTGGAAAATTGTGTTGAGTGCTGGTAAGCCAATAACAATCGCGCTTTTCAGCACACTGCTCAAACTTAGTTTTGTTTTTTTGATTTCAACCAGCCACTCATATCAACACAGAATTATAGAAAAGAAACACCTTACCCACCAGGAATGGAATCATGGCCATAGAGCTTAACCAAGAACACTACGAACTTCTTAAAAAATGCTCAGAATCCGAAAATTTTGAGCAATGGAACAAATTTGTAAAAACAACTACTACAATCATTAGATTGCGCGGGGGCGATTTTTCCGGGTGGAATCTTAAAGGGGCTAGCTTCCACACACCGGGAGGTGAACTGATGGATTTGCATGATGCAAATTTTAACAACTCCTCAATTCAGGGCGCAGATTTTTCCGGTGCAAAACTATTTGAGGCCACTTTCGAACAAGCATCAATTGAGCTCTCTTCATTCAGCAATGCCGACTTGACAAGAGCACGTTTCACCGAAGCAGAAATAACAATGACAAATTTTAACCAAGCAATCCTTAACTATGCCTCTTTTAAGGATGCTCACATTAACGCATCAGATTTGTATGAAGCTAGCTTTTACAGAGCAGACCTTACTGGGGCTCGCTTCAACGGCGCTTTCCTCCTTATTCCAGGCAGGAGCAATTTATGTGGTACAGATTTTCGGGAGGCAAAGCTCAATAGTGGAACTTACTTTGAAAATTATCAGGTATCCAACAAAACCGACTTTCGAACCGTTAGCTTCGAATCTGCCAACTTCAGCCAAGGGCTCAGACAAACGCTGCGATACTGCAACCGGAGGCACAACTGGAACGACTGGTACAAAAATAAAAAACTTCCGCTTCGAACAATTACTAAATTTTTCTGGAGTCTCTCGAACTACGGACATTCGCCCATTAGAGTCTTGACATCGTTCGCAACCTTGACGCTTTTTTTCGCGCTGATTTACTTAGTTTTCCCACAGATAATAACCGGACTAAAACACCACGACCTTATTAAAAGCATTTACTTTTCCATCGTCACAATGACGACGCTTGGCTTTGGAGACATGCATGCTGGAGATAGCTGGGTTGCACAGATTTTAGTAATCTTTCAAGTTCTTTTTGGTTATCTACTACTTGGTTCGCTCATCACCATGCTCTCTGAGTTTTTTTACTCTGATGGCCCTTCGCAAGAACTATCCCCTCATGAAAGCAAGCCAAATTTTATGATAGCCACTATTAAAGATGCGTAGCAGTTGCGTGACAACGGGCGCCCTCGCGAGCTTTTGCTCCGTGAGGGCCGACGGAGTCTGAGTTGCTCAAAGTTAGGTATACACCGGCCAGGTGTCGACGATCTTGCCGTTGCGCACGGCCAGCAGATCACCGAATTGCAGGAGTACGGCTTCGGTCTGGGTCGGGCGCAAGAAGACCTGGTCTTCGACTGTCAGGCCAACGGCACTGGAGCCATTAACCATCTCCTGATTCGAACTGCGGCCATAGACACTGTTGCTTTGTAATCCGGGCGGCGATTCGAACTCGGCCATCCAGTTGCCACCGTAGGTGAAATACGTCTGGCGCTGGTTCTGATCCCACCACGAAAACAGCTTCGACTTGTCATCCAGCGCCGGGATATTCACCGCGCCAGTGCTTTTCAATACGGGCGTGGCGATATAAGTCGCAGGCACATGCTCGGTCAGCGATGGCAAATCATAGTGCGTCGGTTTTAGCATCGCCGTGCCCACCGAAACCTCGCTGCTGAGTTTCTCGTTTTCATGAATGCGATAACTCGGACTTCCGGCAGTGTTCAGGCACAAGCCGTCATGCCACAACGTGGGAAACTGCTGCCGGGTGAAATCGACGCAGCGCTGATAAATCACCATGACCTTCGCGAACAGTTCCTCCGGTGAGCCGAGAATCCCCGGCACGCCCATGCCCACGAACGGGTCGTAACCCATGAAGCCGGCAAATTCCAGATGCTGCGGGTTGGCGCTGATCAGCGTGAGCATTTGGCCCAACACATTCACATCACTGACGCCGCCGCGATGCAGGCCGACGTCCAGTTCGATGTTGATGCGCATCCGTGTGCCTAAATCCTGAGCTAGCGCGAGGTATTGCTGCAAACGCTGCGGCCCGTCGAGCAGCCATTGCAGTTGCTTCGCGGGATCAAACGGGCCTTTGTGGGTTTGGTAGAACAGCGCTGCCGAACGTAACGGTAATGGCTTGCCAAGCAAAATATCCGACTGTGGAAACGTCAGCGCATCGTGATTGAGAAACGGCTGATGGAACGACATCAGCTTCTGCGTTCCGGCACGTTGGGCGATGTAGCTCAACAATCCCGGGGCAGGCAGTGATTTCTCGACCAAACGCAATTGCTTGCCGCCGCGCTTGACCGACTGCATCACCACATCGATGTTGTGATCGAGGCGATCGAGATCGATCAACAGCACCGGGCGCATTGGCCCGTTGTCCTTCAATTCTTTGTTCAGTGCACGGAAATAATCGCTGTACGGCGCGCCGTGGTCTCCCGGCCGCAACCACGCGCCGACGCCCACCAACAATGCGCCCAGCCCCAACGTGCCAAGCAGAAAATTGCGTCGATTGACCGCCATCAGCTCACCCCCAGAATCAAAGACAAATGCGCATTGAGAAACCGCCCGCTGGGATCCAGCGCCTGACGCACGTCGATAAACTCGCGCCAGCGCGGATACAGCGGTTGCAGGTTCTTCGCGTTGAGCGTGTGCAACTTGCCCCAGTGCGGCCGACCGTTGTACTTCCAGAAGATCGGCTCCACCGCCGCAAAGAAATTGTGATGATCCATCTGATAATGCTGATGCACCGAGATCGAACAGCTGTCGCGCCCTTCGAACATGCTCAACGGAATGTCGTCAGCCTTGACGTAACGGTACTCGATGGGAAACCAGGTACGCAGATCCTTGTCCTGAATCAGCTTGAGGATTTCACGCAGGCACGCCGGGCCGTATTCCGCCGGCACTGAATATTCCATTTCGTTGAACCGCACGGTGCGCACGTTGGCGTAGATGTCGAACGAGTCGCCGACGCGATCATCGAAACTGGCCAGATGACGCAGGCTGTTGAGCAGCGTGCGGCGCAGGTCGGGGAAGTCACTGCCGTACTTGTCGATCTTCTCGATCAGGGTGACGAACTCGTTGCCGCCCTCTTCTTCCGGGCTGATCGGCGGCGTGGCCAGGTCATCGGTCTCGTTGAGGGCGATGGACAAGGCGTAGTCGGAATGCGTGACGACGAGCATTTCCCAGTGTTGGTTTTCACTTGTGTTCTTTTCGAGGTCCTCGAGCAACTCTTCGGTCTTGGCGATCCATTGGCGTTCGCGCAAGCGGTATGCCGGGCGGTTTTGCAGGCGAATTTTCGTGGCGACGCCGAGCGCACCGAGGGAGACGCGTGCGGCGTTGAATACTTCCGGATGGCGTTGGCTGTCGCAGTCCAACACTTCGCCATTGGCCGTCACCAGTTGCAGGCCGCAGACATGCGCCGAGCAGGACTGGAAGTTTTTGCCGGTGCCGTGGGTCGACGTCGCAATGGCTCCGGCGAGGGTCTGGTAATCGATATCGGCCATGTTCTGCAGGGCTTGGCCGATGTCTTTTAGCGGTACGCCCATGCGTGACATCGGTGTGCCGGCGGCGAATTCGGCTTGCAAGGTTTTCGCGTCGTGATCGAGCAGACCGTTGAAGTAGCTCAGCGACAACAGCGTACCGTCGGTGGGCACCAAGGCGCTGAACGAGTGCGCCGAGCCGACCGGGCGGATCTTGCCTTGCGCCTGCTGGATAACCGTCACCAGTTCATCGAGATTCTTCGGCGCCAATCGCGCCGCCGGCAGGCAACTCTGCCCGCCCGACCAGTTGCGCCACGGAATCAGGCGTGGCGCGCGCAGCAATTGGCCCAATGCCGGGTGACTCGCCAGCGCACTGAACGCACCGACAATACTTGCCCGTTGCAACAACTGACGCCGTGTCAGATCCATCGTCATGCCGGGCACCTTATTGTGGGAGGGGCTGGTCGGCCATGAAGCCGATCAGTTGCAGGAATTGTTCTTCCGAGCACTCGACGCACTGGCCCATCGGCGGCATGCCGTTGTAGCCGTTGATGGCGTGGTCGAGCAGCGTGTCAGCGCCCTGCTGAATACGCGGTTCCCAGGCTTTGCGATCACCGGTGAGCGGTGCGTTGGCGGCGGGGTTGGCGTGGCAGAGCTGGCAGCTGTTGGCGTAGATCTGCGCCAGTGCCGGGTCCTTGGGCATGGCGTTGTTGGTGGTGTTGGCCGGGGGTTTGGGGTCTTCGCCGCAGCCAGACAGCGCCATGACCAAGGCCAGCAGTAGAGAGAATCGGATTACCCGCATGACAGCCTCGCTTATTGTTGTGCTCACACATTAAGGCAGCGGCTGCAACGGGTTGAGGGCATTGCGGGACATTGAGGGGGCCAAACGGGGCCAGCCCTCTCCCCCGATGATCGTTCCCACGCTCTGCGTGGGAATGCAGACCCGGACGCTCTGCGTCCGCTTGGAACGCGGAGCGTCCCTTAAGGCATCCCACGCGGAGCGTGGGAACGATCAGGCCAGCGGTTTCGTGCTTTCCTTGAAGCTCTGTTTTGCGCCTTTGCGTGACATTCCGGTGACATTTGCGGGTTTAAATTCCGGCGCATTCAGGCGTATAACCTGTGAAGGCTTTTTGATCTGCATATGGACATCAACACGGGGTAGCGACATGACCACAGCAAACATCCTTGGCAATCTGTTCCCTTCTGTCAGCGACATCCCGGAAAAATACCGCCTCGACGCTCAGGTCGAGCAACGCGAATATCTGGTCGACGGCCAGCTGCGCCGTTGGGACGGCCCGCTCGCCACCGTGCGCAGCCCGGTCTATCTGAAAGGCGACAACGGCGACGAACAAGTCATTCTCGGCAGCACGCCACTGCTCGATGCCGAGACCGCGCTCACTGCCCTCGACGCCGCCGTGCGCGCCTACGACCGTGGCCAGGGCCTGTGGCCGACCATGCGTGTGGCCGAACGCATCCAGCACGTCGAGGCTTTCCTCGGCCGCATGCGCCAGCAGCGCGACGCGGTGGTGAAGCTGCTGATGTGGGAAATCGGCAAGAACCTCAAGGACTCGGAAAAAGAGTTCGACCGCACCTGCGACTACATCGTCGACACTATCAATGCGCTCAAGGAACTCGACCGCCGCTCCAGCCGTTTCGAGCTGGAACAGGACACCCTCGGGCAGATCCGCCGCGTACCGCTCGGCGTTGCACTGTGCATGGGGCCTTACAACTATCCGCTGAACGAGACCTTCACCACGCTGATCCCGGCGCTGATCATGGGCAACACCGTGGTGTTCAAACCGGCCAAGCTCGGCGTGCTGCTGATCCGACCTTTGCTGGAAGCGTTCCGCGACAGCTTCCCCACCGGCGTGATCAACGTCATCTACGGCAGTGGCCGTGAAACCGTCAGCGCCCTGATGGCCAGCGGCAAGATCGATATTTTCGCCTTCATCGGCACCAACAAAGCCGCCAGCGACCTGAAGAAACTCCACCCAAAACCTCACCGTTTGCGCGCGGCGCTGGGGCTGGACGCAAAAAACCCCGGCATCGTCTTGCCGGAAGTTGATCTCGACAATGCTGTCAGTGAAGCAGTCACCGGTTCACTGTCGTTCAACGGTCAGCGCTGCACCGCGCTGAAAATCCTCTTTGTGCATGAAGATGTCGTCGACAGCTTCATCGAAAAATTCAACGCCAAACTGGCCACGCTGAAACCGGGCATGCCGTGGGACAGCGGCGTGTCGCTGACGCCGCTGCCGGAGTCGGGTAAGGTCGATTATCTGCATGGTTTAGTGGCGGATGCGCAGAGCAAGGGTGCGCAAGTGGTCAACCCCAATGGCGGCGAATCCCGCGAGTCGTTCTTCTACCCGGCGGTGCTGTACCCGGTGAATCCGCAGATGCGCGTCTACCAGGAAGAGCAATTCGGCCCGGTTGTACCGATCGTGCCGTACCGTCATCTCGATACCGTGATCGACTACGTGCTGGAGTCGGATTTCGGTCAGCAACTGAGCATTTTCGGCACCAACCCGGTAGCCGTCGGCCGTCTGGTCGACACCTTTGCCAACCAGGTCGGGCGGATCAACCTCAACGCACAATGCCAGCGCGGCCCGGACACTTACCCGTTCAACGGCCGCAAGAATTCCGCCGAAGGTACGCTCTCGGTGCACGATGCGTTACGGGTGTTCTCGATCCGTACGCTGGTGGCGACCAAGTTCCAGGACAGCAACAAGGACCTGATCAGCGAGATCATTCGCGGGCGTGATTCGAGCTTCCTGACCACCGATTACATCTTCTGATCACTGTCACCCGCATCATGAACAAGCAAGAAGGCGACCGCATGCGGTTCTGATCCAAAGTCGCCAAGCGCCCGGCAAATCAGTGTCTACACTGATGCCAGCACTGTGCTGGATGCCGGGAGCTTGATCATGCTCGATTACTTCGCGTTAGGCGTATTGGTGTTTGCCGGGCTCGTGCTGTTTTACGGGATCATCGTGCTGCATGACATTCCGTACGAAATTGCTGTCCATCGTAACCATCCGCATCAGGATGCAATCCATGCCACGGGCTGGGTCAGTCTGTTCACGCTACATGCGCTCTGGCCGTTCCTGTGGATCTGGGCGATGGCCTATCGAGAAGATCGCGGCTGGGGGTTTGGTGATGGCAAATCCGTGCAAAACCATGTCGTTCGCCTGGAGCAACAGGTGGTCGAACTGCAAGGACGCCTCGAGCGACTCGAAGCGCTGAATGCCACTGCCCCCCAAAACCAGGAGGGCTGAGCGCCATGGATCTGCTGCTCATCCTGACTTACGCCGCGTTCTGCGTCGCACTGTTCAAAATCTTTCGCATCCCGCTGAACAAATGGACGGTGCCCACCGCCGTACTGGGCGGCATCCTGATGATCGGTGCCTTGATTTTCACCATGAACTACAACCATCCCTACTCCGAGGTGGCGCGCACTTACTTCGTTTCTGTGCCGGTCATTCCTATCATCAGCGGCCAAGTGATCGACGTGCCGGTGAAGGGCAACGAGCCGCTGGAAAAAGGCGACGTGCTGTTTCGCATCGACCCTACGCCGTTTCAGAACCGGGTGAAGTCGCTGAAGGCGCAACTGATCGCCGCCAAGGGTGATCGCTACCGGATCACCGAATTGATCCGGCGCAACTTCGGCACCCAGCGTGAACTGGATGCCGCCATCGCCCGCACCGATGATCTGCAGGCGCAACTGGATAACGCCCAATTCGAACTGGACAACACCACCGTTCGCGCGCCGAGCAAAGGCTTTGTCACCCATGTTTCGCTGCGGCCGGGGATGATGGCGAGCAAGTTGCCATTGCGCCCGTCGATGGTGTTCATTCCCGAGGAAGGCCAATATTTTGCTGCGTGGATGCGCCAGAACAGCCTGCTGCGCCTGACCGTCGGTGACGAGGCGGAAGTCGCGTTCGATGGCATTCCCGGCAAGGTGTTCGCCGGCCGGGTGAAAAACGTTATCGGGGTGATTGCCGAAGGTCAGGTACAACCGTCCGGCACACTGATCGGCTATACCGGTTCGCCGCCGGCCGGGCGTGTGCCGGTGATCATCGAAATCACTGATCCCGAGTTCGCCCAGTACAGCAAGCTGATGCCGGGCGGTGCTTACGGGCAGGCCGCGTTGTACAGTCAGCACTTCCACCACATTGGCACGATGCGCAAAATCCTCCTGCGTATGGCAGCATGGATGAATTACATTTTCCCATTCCATTGACTTGAAGCCCAATCACGAGAGGCCCGCACTGAGTACTTACAGCACCCATCGACTTCCGCCCTTGCTGCGCCGTGTCCTGCGTCCGTTGCTTGATCCTTATCGACGCTACCGACACGCGCGGCTGATCCATGCGGTGCGGGTGGCCCTCGGCTTGCTGGCAACGATCCTGCTGACCACCGGCATCAACCTGCCCCACGGTGAATGGGCATCGGTGACCATGCTGGTGGTGATCGGTGGTTTGCAGCACCACGGCAACATCGGCAAAAAAGCCGCCGAACGCGCCACCGGCACCTTGATCGGTGCCGGCGTCGGTTTGTTGTTGGTTGCACAGCAGGCGTGGCTCGGCATGCCGTGGCTGACGTATTTTGCGATGGCGGTGGTCTGCGGTTTCTTCTCTTATCACGCCATCGGCAAGGGTGGGTACACCGCCCTGCTCTCGGCGATCACCGTGTTCATCGTTGCCGGGCATGGCGACAATCCGATCACCGATGGTTTGTGGCGCGGCGTCGACATTCTGATCGGCATCGCCCTGGCACTGGCCTTCTCATTCGCCCTGCCGCTGTACGCGGTGTATTCGTGGCGCTACAACCTCGCCGATGCCCTGCGCGATTGCGCCACCGTGTACGGGCGGATCATCAGCGGTCAGCCAGTCAGTGCCGATGAGCATTTGAAATTGATGGGCCGACTCGGCGCGGTGATGGTGCAGTTGCGTTCGCTGATGCCGTCGGTGTCCAAGGAAGTGAAGATTTCCATGACCGAACTCGATGCGATCCAGCGCAACTTGCGCATGTGCATCAGCACGCTGGAGATCCTTGGCAACACCCGTCCGGATGCCAACGACCCCGAGGCCATGGCGCATTTGCAATCCGCGCTGAAAACCGAGCACCGGCAGATTCGCGTGCAACTGATCGGCATGGCCCGAGCGCTGAAAACCGGCGCCTCGCAACGCTTGGACAGGCCGCTGGAGTTGCCAGAAGCAAACCTCGACGCCCCGGTTTACAGCGCGCTGGACGGTTATCGATTGTTGACCCGGCAACTGGCGGCGAACATTGCCGAGATGCGCCAGCGCCTGGCGAAAACCGCACCGCGCTGGAATATCTGAGCGCTACTGCGCGGCGAGTCGCCGGGTCTTCAGGCCCCAGCCCTGTTGCATCCCGGCGGCAGCCAGCAGGATCGCCGCCACGCCGACCCATTGCAGGGTTTCCAGGCGATGGCCGAACGCGAACCAGTCGACGAAAATCGCGGCGATCGGATAGATGAACGACAGCGCACCGGTCAATGCGGTCGGCAACTTCTGGATGGCGCCGTACAGCAGCACATACATCAGACCGGTGTGGACGATGCCCAGCGTCACCAGACTGGCCCAGGCACTCGGGGCTTGCGGCAATGCGCTGAAATGCGCGAACGGCGCCAGCAACAACACCCCGGTGCAGACCTGAATCAGCGCAATCAGATGCGGTGGCGTGCCGGTCAGGCGCTTGATGATCAGCGCCGCAATGGCATAGAGAAACGCCGCACCCAACGCCAACGCAATGCCCATCAGATAATCGTTGCCGCTTTCACCCTGAGTGCCATGGGCACTGACAATGGCCAGCATGCCAATGAAGGAAATCGCCAGCCAGAACAGCTTTTGCAGGGTAATTTTCTCGCCAAGAAACAGCGCTGCCAACCCGACCAGCATGAACGGTTGCACGTTGTACACCGCTGTGCCAATGGCAATCGAGGCGCGGGAGTACGAGGCAAACAACAGCACCCAGTTACCGACAATCGCCATCCCGCTGACCACGGCAAGCAGGAATGTAGTGCGGGTCAGAATGCCCGGGCGCAGAAAGCCGAATGCCGCGCAAATCAGCAGCAAGGTGCCGGCACCGAATACGCAGCGCCAGAACACTACGTCCAGCACCGGCTGCCCGGACACCAGCACGAACCAGCCGATCGTCCCGGATATCAGCATGGCAGCGGTCATTTCAAATGAGCCGCGACGCAGTGTTTTGTCCATCATCAATCTCCTGAGCATGTTGGCGAAAACGTAGCAAAAGTATGTCAAGCCGACACGGCATCACTCCAGCGCAAAAGACAGGCTAAACTGCTGATCTGCCTTTTTTATCGCGGGTGATTACTTTAAATCGCCTAATACGGGAGTTGCCTCATGACCGACGATATCGACCAGATTCTGATCAGTGCACTCATGGAGGATTCGCGGCGGTCACTTAAAGCCTTGGCGCAGATCAGCGGATTGTCTTCTCCAAGCGTGGCCGAGCGTTTGCGCCGGCTGGAAGAACGCGGCGTGCTCAAGGGCTACACCGTGGAGATCGACCCGAAATGCTTTGGTTACCAGTTGCAGGCGATCGTGCGGGTGCGCCCGCTGCCGGGGCAGTTGCAAGAGGTCGAGAGACAGATCATGTCGATTCCCGAATTCACCGAGTGCGACAAGGTCACCGGCGAGGACTGCTTTATCGCTCGCCTGCACGTGCGCTCGATGGAACAGCTGGACACCCTGCTCGACCGTCTCAATACGCTGGCTGAAACCAACACGGCAATCGTCAAGAAGACCCCGGTCAAGCGCCGCTTGCCACCGATGGCGTAAGTGCTTTTCCTGCACGTTTGGCTTAGATTGAGGTTTTTCCGGCGAAGGATTGGCGGTATGAAAGTTAAGGCAATGATGCTGATGGCGTTAATGCTCAGTGGATGCGGGACCGTGCAGACGGTGATGCGTAATGACCAGGTCGCCGTGGACGATTTAAGATCCAACAAGTCTTATTGCGGGGCGGTGCCACGGATCTACAGCGGCGTGATGTATGACTTCTGCAGTCTGCATGCACCGATAGACGAAGGTAACAAGTACAACGCAGCCCTGCCCGGCTGGGCGATCGATGCCGTGGCTTCCGGGGTGCTGGATACGTTACTGCTGCCCTACACCCTCTACAAGCAACAGGCTGACGGCAGCATCATCATCAATTGATCGACGGCTTGTCCACGTCCGCCCTCCCTTCTCACAGACAACAAAAAACCCGCCTGAGCGGGTTTTTTGTTTACGTCATTTCAACGATCAGTCGTCGCGGCTCATGATGCCGAAGATCTGCAACAAGCTGATGAACAGGTTGTAGATCGATACATACAGGCTGATGGTCGCCATGATGTAGTTACGCTCGCCGCCGTGAATGATGGCGCTGGTCTGGAACAGGATGCACACGGACGAGAACAGCACGAAACCTGCGCTGATCGCCAGTTGCAGGCCGCTGACCTGGAAGAAGAAGCTCGCCAGCGTTGCCCCCAGCAACACGAAGAAGCCAGCGGTGATGAAACCACCGAGGAAGCTCATGTCCTTGCGGGTGATCAGCACGTAGGCCGACAGACCACCGAACACCAGCGCGGTCATCGCGAACGCCGAGCTGACCACTTCAGCGCCGCCCTGCATGCCCAGGTAACGGTTGAGGATCGGGCCGAGCAGGAAACCCATGAAACCGGTCAGCGCAAAAGCGGACACCAGGCCCCACGCGGAATCACGGAGTTTGTTGGTGAGGAAGAACAGCCCGTAGAAACCGATCAGCACCACGAAAATGTTCGGGTAGCCAACACGCATCTGCTGAGCGACAAAAGCCATGACGCCGCTGAATGCGAGGGTCAGAGCCAGTAGGCCGTAAGTGTTGCGCAGGACGCGGCTAACCTCTAGCTGCTCAGCCTGCACGCTGTTATTAACTGCGTAATCCTGTTCGCGCATGGCGACACTCCTGTTGGTTTGAAACGTTCAGTCGCAAAGATCATAACAGACGCTCTGTAACAAGCCATGCAGAGAGTTTGACAGTGTGTTTCATTCAGGTATTATGGCGCCCGCAACGCAACGGAGGTGTGGCCGAGTGGTTTAAGGCAACGGTCTTGAAAACCGTCGACTGTAACAGGTCCATGAGTTCGAATCCCATCGCCTCCGCCATATTTGGTACCGACAAAGCCCTGATTATTCAGGGCTTTGTCGTTTCTGGCGTCCTGAAAAATTTCCGCCTAGCCGAATGCGTTCCATAACTTTTGTGGACGCGTTCCATAACTCGACCGAGTTTTGCCCCTCTCCGGCGTCCTGCCATCGTTAAAACACTCTTCATGTAACACGGTGCTACGCTGGTTCTTTGGCTGCCAAGGAAACCAGAATGCCGAACTCAGACCTACTCCCTTCCCTGCTCTTCAAGATCAACGAAAATCAACTCGCCCTGGAGGCCGCCATCATGGAATTATCGAATTGGGTGGAGCAGCGCGGGTCGGCCGATGTCGCCGACAACGTCCGGGGCGCCCTTTGGGCAATCGACAAGAACGAGGAATTCATCAAGATGACCTTGGCCGTGTTGATGACGCCGGAATAACTCGTCTGCCAAAAGGGGGTAGCCCTAGAGGCTAAGAATGAAAAAACCTACGCCAAAGCTTTCCGTAGCGGTCCAACTGCTGGATCGATCCTTAAGCATGTATTACCAGGAGGACTCTTATTTTGCGGCCCTACATCTGGCGGGGGCGGCCGAGGAAATTATGGGGGTCTACGTTGAGCGCGAGGGTCATGAATCTTCATTCAATAGCCTGCATGCCGCAGCGGTAAAAATTTCACAGTCTTTAGATGAAGAAGGAGAAACAAAGCCCAAAGACATCATAGGTCTCATGAACCACGCAAGGAACCGAACCAAGCACATAGATAAGGAAGGCGACGACGATGTGCATTTCGATCCAAAAACCGAGGCTTTTGATATTTTGAACCGAGCAATAACAAACTATTACACGCTAATGAAATACTTTGATCTTGACGAAACAGACAATCTCCATAGGTTCACTGCTGACCGGGCTGCGCCCAATTCATAACTGAGGCAGCTCGTCGCCTCCCCCTCGCCTGCTAGCGCCACCTCAATTACTGTACATATATACAGCACCTGTACAGCGAATCTAGCAGCATGAATTTTGATCAAGCGAAAACCCTACGGCTCCAGCGATGGCGAACGACTCTCGACGATCAGGACTTCCGCCTGCAAAACCCGGAAGGCCACCGGGCAACTCTTCATGAGATGACAGCCACGCTCCGCGAGGAGGGACTGATCGACCAGCTTGAGCAGTTCGACATGAACGAAATGGCAGACGCCGCGTACTGGCACGCCGTCGAGGAGCTGCAGAACTCGCCCGGGCACTACCGCGGCGCCTCTACCTATGATGTCGTTCAGACCGACAACGGTGACCTGCTGGGCACGATCAGCCGGTCAATCTTCAACTTCGAAAGTGATGAACCACGCGGCGCTTCCTTCGCCTACGACGGCAAGGTCTACTCTGATGCGGGTGGTGTTCGGTTGACTCTGGGTCTTTCTCCGAAGATTGGACAGATTTCAGGCCTGGTGCTGGAAATGAATGGTCGCCGATATCAGTTGGTAGAGACCGAACGGATGATCGCCGGCGTGACGCACCGCCCAATTTCCGATGCTGATGTTTACCGGGCGCTTATAGATGCAGCGCAAGTCGCGCATGAAGAACGGGATCTGCGCACCTTTGAAAAGGTGCGGCCGCACATTGAGTCGGCAGCCTTCTGCATGTGCCCCGCCTGCCTCGATCGCTTTGATGCCCGTGAGGATTGTCCGACCTGCGCAGGAAAAGGTTTTGTGACGAAGTCGGTGCCAACGGGTCTACGGTGAAAGATCGATGCGAGGAACTGGCAATGTGCGGACGACTTACCCAGTACAGTGGCATTCATGACTTCGTGGAGGCGCTCAGCATGCCGAACGCCTTGATCAGCACTGTCAACGAACAACCACTGGAGCGCTATAACGCGGCGCCTACGTCTCAGCTGGCGCTGTTTCACCAAGAGGGTGAGTTCCTCCACGCCGATATGGTGCGGTGGGGGTGGCGCCCGCACTGGGCCAACGACCGTGCGGCACCAATCAACGCCCGCGTAGAGAAAGTTGCCCACGGGCCGTTCTTCCGTGCGATTTGGCCGCACCGTGCGATCATCGCGATCAACAACTGGTTCGAGTGGGTTGACGAAGGTGGCCCGAAAAAGCAGCCCTACCTGATCCGGCACCGGGATGGCTCACCCATTCTATGCGCCGCAATCGGCCAATACCCGAATAACGAGCATGATCCCAGCGAACACGACGGCTTCGTGATTATCACCGCAGATAGCGCCGGCGGGATGGTCGACATCCATGATCGGCGGCCGGTAGCGCTAGCGCCTGAACTTGCACGTGAATGGCTGGATCAGGCCACGCCGAAAGAGCGCGCCGAACAGATGGTGCTGCACCAGGGTGAGCCGACAGAGGTTTTCGAGTGGTTCAAGGTTGACCGGGCGGTGGGGAATGTCCGCAACCAAGGCCCGGACCTGATCAAACCGGTCGGATGATCAGCTCCGTGCCAGAGTCTTCAGGCGCTCCACCAGCGCTGCTTCAAAAATGATGTACAGCCGTTCAGCATCACCGGTGCGCAAAGCGCCGCCGGTTTCCAGTCCAAGCACGAAGCCATCGGCCCGCGCTCCCGCCTTCACAGCGATAATCATCGAATCTGCCCGGACAATCTGCGCCAGCAGCCGATCCGCTTCTCTCTGCATCTTCTCGCTCAGCACCACGCCTTCCAATTCAGCCACCTATTACCTTCACTACGACATCCAATACATGACGGAAAGAACGACTGAAACCCAAATAATCGTCATCAAAATTGAGTAGCCCGCCAGTTGCTTGTCCATGTTCACCATTCATCCCGTCCGAATCTAAATGATGGTTCACGGCTTGCGACCTCGCAAGAATAGCGCGGCGCCATCACTGCTGCAGATTCTTCACATACGCCTGGCAAGCCTGCAGCGCGATCAGTCCCCGGTCGCCGGTGTCGGTGATGGCGATAATTCGTTGAGCATGCGCCGCGTCAAGTCTGGCACGTACGGCTGCATGATCCACGCCGCCGGAGCCGGCGGTGGCTGACACGTTGCGGCCATTGGCAACGTCGGCTGCGTCGATGAGGACTGACAGCCGGACATCAGCAGTGGCAAGGCGATCGCGCAGGCGATCTTGGTCACGTTGGGCATCGCTCATAGCTCGATAGTGGGTTTGTTCACTGGCCAAGAGCCGTTGCTCCAGCGCCAGACGTTTATCCTGCTCGGCCTTCTGCGCGGTGGCTGCGGCCTGTGTCAGTCGATTGAGGGTTTCGGTATGCAGCTTGGACTGCTCGGCCAATTGTTTCCCGTAGCGCCAGTCCTGAAACTGCCAAGCGCTACTGAACCCGGCAAGCACAAGCGCCAGCGCGCCGAGTAGCCGCCACGGCACGACCATCACGGCACATCCTTGAAGAAGACGTGGCCGCCCAGCTTGAGCGTCTGCTTTGCTTTCGCCGCCCAGGCCGGTGCCTTGATGCTGATGGCGTAGTAATGCGTGGCGCCGCCAGTGGGATCCGGCACCTTACCGTCGATTACTTGATCAGCAGCGATCCGGCATTGCGCCAGCTCACGGAACGGAATCTGCTTCACGCCGATCAGGAACTGATAGTTCGGGTCAGTCTTGTTCCAGCAGCTGAACTGGTAGGGCTTCTGGCAGACGCCGGCATACCCTTCGCCCCACCACGACTTATCCTTGCCATCGAATACACGGTTGCGGATCGTCCACGCCACAGCGATCTGTCCGGCTGTTCCTTCGCCGCGAGCCTCACCCCACAGCGTGCGTGCCAGGATATCGCGGTCTTTCTCGGTTACAGGCATGACTTTTCTCCAGGCAAAAAAATGCCCGCCAAATTGCGGGTATTTAGTAGAATCCGTTGAAACATAAAGCGCTGCGTTGCAAAAATCTTACTTTTAGGGAAGTACACTTGAGAAACAAATCTCTCGACGTGGCCAAAGGCCTTGGAATATGGCTGGTATTGATTGGACATACAGCCGCATATCAAAACAGCGAGCTAGTCAAATATATTTACGCATTCCACATGCCAATGTTCTTCTTAATCTCAGGATTTTTTTATAAAGAAAGAACATTCAAGGATGCCGTAGAAATCGGGTTTCACAGACTTATAATCCCATACTTTATTATTGGTTTTTTCTGCGCAATTCCATCTATCCTATTCGGGACAACCACCAGCCCGCACCAATTCCTCAACCAGACTTTGGGTACAATTTATTCCATACCGAAATCATCGTGGACATTTTTTTGCACACCCATTTGGTTTCTAACATGTCTATTTTGCACAGAGGCAATTTATTCTTTATTGGGAAAGCTAAGCCACGAAATCAAAGCTCTATGCGTGGTGGGTCTACTGCTGGTAGGACTATCCATTTCGAAGTTTGCTAACGGATATTACCCGTGGAACATTCACACAGCTTTTGTGGCGGTCTTTTTCTATCACATTGGCACGCTGTTATCTAAATCAACAATTTATTCTCCGTCCGCAAGCAAGCCGATCCACACAGCAATATTTTCAATCTCAGCATTAATTCTAGTTGTTAGCGTGAAATACGCACCTGACAGAATAGACATGTCAGCCGGGATTTATGGAGACCTGTATTTCTTTCTTTTGACCAGTTTATCTGGCTCAATAATGATCCTGTCGCTTTCCGTGATCATTCAAAATCTAGGCCTGCTCTCCGTTTTCGGTAAAAACACAATTATTCTATTCGGCCTAAACTATTGGGTTCTCAAGCTTGGCAACTACTACGCGCTTGACACATACGGCTGGCTGGCTTCATTTGCAATTCAGATTCCAATTTATTTGGGCCTGGCATATCTGTCAGAAAAAAACGATTGGGTCTCAAAAATGCTAAAACGAAGCCCTGCACCAAAAAAGATGGAAAGACCAGTATCTCTTTAAGGCGTGACCATGAAAACTTAAACAGGTCTCCAAATTATTTACAGCCGTGATTTTTATTTTGCAGCCGACTTCAACTCCTCGATTTCAGCCTTAAGGGTTTTGATAGCAGAAACTAAGTAGGGAATCAGGCCGGTGTAATTTACTCGCCAAATGTCCTGCGCCGACTCAGGATTCGCCGGAGTAACCAGAAGTGGTGTGATCTCGAAGAGCTCCTGGGCGATTACTCCCACTTCGTGGTGCGGATAGTCAGTTGAATCTAGAAAGTCGCGACGGTCGAACTCAACTGGTCGGATCTGTAGCACTCGCTCAAGACCATCGACGATTTCAATGTCGTTCGTCTTCAGTCGGCGGTCGGACCCCTGGCTTACTGTGCCGGGGACATTCAGATTGCCAGCATAGGTGTATGTCATTGTCGGGCCGGTCGCTGTGTTGCTGCTATTGATAGAACGCCAACTGAAACCGCCGCTACCACCACCCTGATTACATACAAATGCCGCGTCGCCAGAAAGGCCGCCCACGCCGGTATTCCAAAGTAGATACATTCCTTGAGCCGCGATACTCGCCCGATTGCCACCAACTCTTGCCGTTGCAAAATCGGGGTTTGACGATGTTGAACCATTAAGTGGCATACCGCCCAAGGCGCTGAGCGCTGCTGTAGCTGTGGTCGCTCCGGTTCCGCCCTGCGCCAAGGTGATTGCTTTAGTCAGGCCATTTAGCTCGGTGATGTCGGCATTCGAGCCCTTCAGTGCACGAGCAGTGATCTGGGCCTGGAGCTTTCCCATTGCAGCCAGAACGGTGTCGGTCGCAGCAATTACAGCTGAGCTTGCTGTGCTCAAGCCGGTCAGCACCGATTGCAACACTCTGGATCCGGTGAAATATTTATTCGTCGCACCTTCAGGCACAACATCTGAATCTAGCGTTACCGACCCAGTGCCCCCCTTGGCAACGGGCAATATGTCGTAATTGCCGGTGGTGCCGAGCGCCGCCAGTGTTTCGCCGTATTCGTTGAGAATTTCTCGGACTTTGTCGGACAGGTCTTTCTGATATCCCTGCACCGGCATGATCGAGTAGAAACCGCCGGCGACAGTTGGGCCTTCGTAGTTCGGCGAGATCGACAGAGCAGTGTTACTGGCAATGTTGGTCACCTCGTACCAGCGACCGTCCGGGCCGCGAAAACCATCACCGACCCGGCTGTTGGCAATGAAAGCAGTGCCTGTACCGATCACCGCATTGGAATTTTGGGTGGCAGAGACCGTTCCCGTCTTGTACCAGGGCATGGTTTGCATCCTATAAATGAGTTATGCGGCTTGTTTGGCGAACACTGCCGGCAGGAAGAAAGCGAAAGGGTTCGATGCGGCAACGGTGATGGCGTAGAGCGTGCTGTTGGGGAAATCCCACCAGCAGTAAAGCTCGCGCGGAATACCACTCCCCGAAGTCATTGGCATGCCGAAAGTGTTCAACAGCATGAATTCGTTCTCTGGAAAGTTGAACGGGACGCTATAGAAAATGCGTGTCAGCCCCTGCTGGCTGGTGTCGTAGCGGACGTAGTTCCAGTTCTGAAATGCTCGGGTGAATGTTGCGTTAGGCGTACCAGAGTCAAACAGCAGATTTCCGCCGCCATCCCACAACCTCATTCCGTACTGCGCCACTGGCTGAGCACCGAACGCAGCTACAAAATAGCGCCCGTTCAGTCCGGCAGCGTTAACGTCGTACGCTCTGACATAAAAGCCAGTCCAGTTTCCCGCCGAGCCGAGCAGCCTCATCCGGCAAAGCCCTGCTACGCCGTTGAAAGTGTCGGGGCGAACGAATACCAGAGGGGGCTCTTGGGAAGTGACTGGTCGCGCAAACGTGGTCACCGAACCGAGGCCCGCTTCCTGCGTGGGCGCATAACGCCCTGACGCGATCACCATCAACCTTGAAAACTCCGAATCCAAAGTCACAACGTTGTTGTTATTGGTGAACTGAACTCCGTAACTCATCAGCTCCACCTCATTACGATCAAGCGCATCGTTCCGGACGAAACGTTGCTCGCAGCGTAGGTTCGCGTGTGGTTATAAACTCGCGCCACACCATCGAGCATTTCAGTCTCGAACTGCATCTGATTGCTGTCATACGTGCCATTGGGAATCACGATAGCGGTTCCATTTCCAGGGCCGACCCCGGGGACGGAAAAGTCCTGACTGCTTTTCGGGCCAACCGGGAAAGTGACAAGCGTCGACAAGGCAACTCGAATGGTGAAAGAGTTCTCGTCCAACTGGAGCGCCCCATCGGCGCCCCATATCCTTATGCCGTAACTCATGCGTTCAGATTCCCCCACTGGTAGCGCTTCACGCCGTTCTCGTCGAACACCTTGCCGCCGTTGTTGTTGATGACTTGACGAGCGCCGCCACCTAGTGGGCTGTTCAACTCGAAGTTGCCAGCCTTGTCGATGCGCCATCCTTGGACGCCGGCGATATAGTTATCAGACTGGATGAAGAAGCCGATCTTGGCGTTTCCGATCGAAGCGTCCTGAATGAACGCTGAGTTCATGAACACCTGCCCGCCCTGCACCGCGAACGGCACAGCGATTGCGCCGCCAGCGATGGTATTGACGATCGCGAAGCGGTCGGCGCTCACAAGGAACTGGCTTTGCAAGCCGGCGCCGGTGTTTTCGATACCCAGGCCGATACCTGCCGCGACGTACTGCCCATTCGCCGTGACCTGCATCTTCACCGACCACATGGTGCTCAGCTTCCCAGCCGTGTCCGCATAGGCTGCGGAAGTCTGCTGAATGGCAGTCGAGTTTTCCCCTACGGAAACATTCAACTGATCGATCTTCGTCGCGGTCGCCGATTCGTTCGTGGCCACCACCTCTTCCAGCTCGGTGATGTTCGCCGCGTTCTCCCCGATTTTCGCGTCGAAGGTGGTTATGCGCCTTGCCATTGCCTCGTTCTCGGAGGCGCGAACCTTCGATTCGGAAGCGATCGCAGCGGTGCTGGTGTGGCTCTTGATCGCGTCAGCGAGATCGCCAGCGCCGTCATCATCTCGGGAAGAGGCGCGAAGGGCTTCGAAGGCCGTCGCTTGCGCAGTAACGACGCCGTCGAGTTCGTCGATCTCGACTGTATGCGTTGCTACCTGCTGAGCAAGGCCATTTGCCGTTTCCACCGTCTGCCCAACGTCGAGCCAGTACAGCGGGTTCGGCGGCGGCATGTTGAGCGGGACAGGGCCGGTGGCCTGGTAGATCCGCTTGCCCTGCACCACCAAGTCGTACTCTTCATAGGTGGCTTCGGGGTCGTACCCCTTCAATCCGTCAAGCGCATCGATCTGATCCTGCAAGCCTGGGATTTTGTCGATCTCGTCGAGGATGTCCTCCCCCAGCTCTGTGCGGCCGATCTGCCCGGCGATCATTTCAAGAATGGCGGCAGCATCGGAACTGGATTGTCCCTGCACGCCAAGCCCGATCGGATACCACGGCCCGATATTGCCGATCTTGTCGACGATTCGCCCCCAGAAGTAGAAGGTCACGCCGGCGCGCAGGCCGAGCATGGAGAAATCACTTTGCGGATAGGCCAGGTCTGTCAGCTTGGTTGCGGCTTCCAGGTCAGTCGTCGGCCCGTACCAGATCTCCGTGCGCTGGCTGTCCTCGGCGCCAGCAGGGAAGCCCCACTTGAGATAGATGCCGAACAACAGCGGTGTAGCGGTCAGGTAAGCCAGCGCCGGCGGCAACCCTTGCTTGCCGCTGAGGTTAGTCAGGATCGAGTTGCGCCACGGTGACGTGATGTCGAAAGCACTCACCGCGCGCACCCGGGCCACGTAGGCACCGGCATAGATACCGACCACGTCCACGTTGGTCATACCGGTGCGCTGCAGCTTTATCCAGTTGCCGCTGTCCTTGCGCCATTCAACGTCATAGCCGACCGCGCCATCCACGGCCGGCCAGGTGATCGTCATGGTGGCCACGGCCAGACCCTGAACAACCGATGAAGTCGACGACAGCGTAACGCTCGCCGGCGCCGGAACGACGGTGATCGGTATTACGCTGATCGGGCGTTCTTCCAGGCGTGCGCCGGTGTCGATGAAAGCGAATTTGCTCGGCTCGAACTGGAGCGCGCTGATTTCGTAATCGCCCTCGGTGGTGCGCTTGGTGCGCAGCACTCGGTACAGCGGAATGGCCAGATCGTCGGCGTCGAGCGCCCATTGCAACTGCGCCACCGGTGGCTCGCTGTATGCAACCGTGACGGTGACGGCTCGGCCGTTGACGCTCTGTACGGTCCGACCTTCGGCGCGGCCGCCCGGCAGGTTGATGATCAACCGATCGCCAGCCTTGGCCTGGGTGTCGCGATCGAGCGTGATAACCCGCCCTGCCACCGCCGAGATACGGCCGCCGACTTCACGACCCGCCAGCAACGAGTCAGCCACCGGGATGATGTGGCCCGGCAACGGAATCACGCCTTCCATGCCGGTCTTGAACGAGACAGTGCGGTCTTGGTTGTTGCTGAGGATTGCCCACTTGCCACGGCGCTGGGCCTCGGAAGCACGGGTGCAGCCAATTGCGCTCAGCTCAGTCGGGCGATCGCCATAGCGGCGCTGCAGATCCAGATCGGCAAACGGAATGACATCGGTGTCGTAGTTGTTCGCCGGGTTGTCGTAGCTGACCAGCGCCCGGGTGTAACGTGTCTTCGCCGAGGCGCTGCCGTAAGAGAACTTGCCGTCGATGACGTTGGACCGCGTGAACACGTAGTCGAAGTCCTGCGCGCGCGGCATGTCCGCCTGCATCACCAGCTGGCCCTGCGCCCAGTACGTCATGCCACGGTAAATGGCCGAGATATCGCGCAGCAGCGACCAGGCGTCAGCCTTGCCCTGCAGGTTCATGTCGCAGAGGAAGCGCGGTTCCTGCCCGCCCAGTCCGTTCGGCACCAACTGGTCGCAGTATTGGGCGATCCGGTACAGCTCCCACTTGTCGACCATGAACGGCTTGATGCGCTTGCCCAGGCCGAACCGGTCTTCGGTGCAGATACCGTAGGTGATCCACGCCGGGTTATTGGTCCAGGCCGATTTCATCGAGCCGTCCCACGTCCCGGTGTAGGTACGCAGGATCGGGTCGTAGTTGCTCGGCACCATCCAGCGGCGCGCCTTGCACTTCACGGTGACGGCCGGGATGTTGGTGAACTGCTCGGCGTCGAATTCGATGTAGAGCAGCGCGGTGTTCGGATAACGAAGTTTGGCGTCGATCACTTCGGTGTAACCGGCCACCAGCATGGTGTCGGCGATCTTGTTGGTGTTCTGGTTCGGCGTCAGGCGGCGCACGCGGATCTGCCAGCCAGTTGTTGCATCCGGTAGATCAATGCGGCGCGAGCGCTCGTAGCGCGTGGTGGTCTTGCCGTCGACAGCGTCTACCAGCACCTGCTGATAGGCGCCGCCGTCGGTGGCCACGTCAATTGCGTACTCGATGCGGTAACCGCCGACATTGCCCTGGTCATCGGAGCGCTGGAGCGCCGGCCAGGCCAACCGCATGCGCACGGCGGAAAGCTGGGTATTGGTGATCGAGCGCACCCACGGCGAATCGCTGCGCAGCTCGATGTTCAGCGACGTCTCGTTCTCAACAGATGGAATGCCCGGGATGTAGGTCTGATCCACCGAGCCCGGGCGCCAGTCCCACTTCACGTTCGGGAAGTTGTAGTTGCCGCTGGCATCGCGGATCGGCGTGTTGTCCAGGTAGATGTCGTAATCGGTCGGGACGCTGTCGAACTCACCCTCGCCCACGGCGATCAGCAGCTTGGCTAAGTTGGTCGAGCGCAGGCTGTCGCTGGCTTCGGTCGGCGACTTCGGCTTACTGCTGCCGCCCTTCTCGCCGTGGATATCGATCTGTGCTGCTGCGCCCATGCTTTCCTCCAGGCATAAAAAAACCGCCTCACGGGCGGTTGCTGTGCTGCTGGCCTGATTACACTTTGTCTTCAGCCAGGATCGAGGCCGATATGATCATCCCGCCCCACCGGCGATCGCCGATGCAGATAGGCACAGGGTTACCGCTGGCCGTGGTGTTCTTGGCGCTGCCGAAGGCGTAGGACGGGGAGTTTTCGGGGGATGCGCTTTGCTTCAGGCCTGAGGCTTGAGGGCTGAGCATCTGGATCACGCCGCCGGCGACAAGGCCGATACCCGCGCCAATCAGCGGCGCACCAAATGGCGTGGTCGAAAGAAACGTACCGGCAACGATCAGAACAGCACCGACAATGGTTTGAATCAACCCAGCCTTCTTGCTTCCATGGATGACCGGCACGATACGAATGTCGGTTGCGCCACCCAAGCCAAATTCCGCTTCGCCAACGTTCTTTCGATTGCGAAACACGGCAAATCGCATGCCCAGCCGATCAAGGCGCTGAATCTCCTCCTTGAACCCCTCAAGCGTCGCCTTCAATGCTCGGAAGGCTTCCCAAGTCTGGCCAGAATCCAATACACGACGATGAACTCTGCCAAACTTGGCCGCAAGAGATCCAGACAGCTTGATCGTAGTCATCGGCTGATAGTGCGCAACGCTCGATTGCATGACTTTCTCCAGACATAAAAAAACCGCCCGAAGGCGGCTGATTGCGAATTGATTTACTGATAATCGACATACGGTCCGAGAAAGAAGCCGCTCATGTCTCCACTGAGTCGGTAGAGGCTTTCTTTGCCACTTTGCACATTGGCAGAAATCGTACGAATGGCTGCCCCGCCGCACAGCCCGGAGCCAGCGAGACCTGCTCCTATACTTGGATTCCCCGGCGGCAGGTAAAAGGAGGCGCGTTGACCAGTGCCGATTTTCGCGGCCTTCCGGCCATCGACATACACGACGATGTCACAACCAGATCCAACCATTCCCGAGTCCCGGACAACCGTTACCTTGCCGCTTTCGCCGGCTGGCTTGGTCTGAAACGCGTACAGCTCATCACGCGGCACTGGATCAGCCTGGCTAACCGGAATAGCTGACGATGCACACCCAGCCAACAGCGCTACCGCCAGCGCTCCTACGATCAATTTCATGCAGGTCACTCCTGTGGAAAATTGGAAAGATATCATCAGAATGGAAATAACGAAGCAGCCGGTTGGCTAGGCTTACACGACAAAACTAGAGCCGCGAGGTCCGCAGAAATACATGAGAGACATTGATGAAGTGATGAGCAAGGGATTCAACATTCCAAAGCGCTATTTAGCGGCAGCATATCTGTTCGTCACTATGGTACTTGCATTTGGAATAGGAATTAGCTTCTGGACACGAGATTGGATGTGGTTAGCGAGGTTTGGCGCGTTTCTCGTTTTCTTGGCAATGATTTCTGAAGTCACGGGTATTCTTGATAAATACGTCAAGAAAATAATGAGCCTTGCCCAAGGTGTCACAGTCGAAGTAGTGCTGATGCAGGTAAAAAGAAAGCCTCATCTGTATGGTATAAATCCTAAAACACGCGAACAGCACATCATCGAAATATCAGAAAAAGAGCACAAGCGTCGCTTAGCCCTCGCGAATGATGTGATCCAACGCATCCTATCCAAAAAAATTAAGAAGCATGCGTTCTTCGTAGCATCAGTAGGCACGATGCTTTGGGCGTTTGCCGATCTCCTGAACAAATTATAGTCAACGGAGACCCGCGTGTCGGAACAGAATCTAACCCTCAAATGCCTAGGCCGAACCAAACGGGACGACGGCTTAATTGGCCGGTACAACTTGGAAGCGACCGATACACGGAGCGGCAGGACGGCGACAATTTCCGTCGAGCCCAGGCACTTGGCCTCAGCTCGCAGCATGAAAACAATCCTGCTAGACCGATGCATGGTTTACTCGGTTACTCAGAAAGCGCATGACCAGATGCTTCTCGAGATGTTTGCCCAAGCAAATGACCAAGCTGAGATCGATGCCTCTCGCTGAGCTGAAAGGACGCGCATCACCGGTCACTCCTGTGGGAAAGGATGCAAGATATCACCGGTTTTATCTCGGCGAGCCCTGCACAATTCGAAAATCTTTCTTCAGCGCCGTACCACACTTCAATCGCAGGAGCATGAATATACGTTCATCGAAAACATCGCACGATGCGTCTAGGCTGCGGGTTCCGACATAGTGACTACAGGAGTAACCCACCATGTTCTCGCACGAAAGCCTCCCGCTGATCATCATCTTTGCCATCATGCTCGTAGGCGTACTTACGGCCTTTCTGCACCCGGTGCACGCGGTCTTTAGCTGGCTTCGGAGGCGTAGGGAAAGATCGTCCGCCAAGATCGAGAAGGATTGAACTCGCGCTAAATTCTTCTCTACGTGCCCGGCCAACCGGGCATTTTTCCGCCTGTACGAATCCCCAGTAACGCCCCGCCGATCTCCGATAGTAGCCTCTTGCCCTCACGCAACGGATTCCACAGTCCTTTGCCTGCAAGCCCAAGGACTGGGATTGCGCCAATTTCGGCGCGGATGGAAGACCTAGGAGCATTGCATGACCACAATGGCAGGAGCCCTTCGCAGCTTCGTTGAACAAGCAACGGGCGGTTTAACAAGGAAGCAGATCAAAGATCACATCGACACCAACTACACAAGCCAATGGACCCCAGGGACACTCTCAGCTCACCTCTATGCCTGCACAGTCAACAATCCCAAGGCCTATATTCACCACAAGTGGGCTGATCGTTTCCTCTACCGTGACGAGGATGGGCGCTTCTATCGGTACGACCCCCAAGTTCATGGGGTGAATACCTGGGGCCCATCACTGGATGGCCAGACAGATGAATACGAGGTCGAGGACGAAGCCAACATCGAAGAGCTCGTCGAGACGTCAATCACCTTGGAACGGGACGTCGAAACCCATCTGGTGCGTAACCTCGACTCGATCGAGAAGGGTCTTCGTTTCGTCAATCGTCAGGTCAACATCGAGGTAGGCAGGGTTGACATCCTTGCAGAGGACGCAACGGGACGCCGCGTCGTCATTGAACTGAAGGTTGGCCAAGCAAAAGACTCTGCAGTGGGTCAGATCGCCCGCTACCTTGGTTGGTATGCTCGGCAAGATGGTGAGAGACCTCGTGGAATACTAATCGCGAGCGAGTTTCCCGAGGCCGTTCGGTATGCCACCGAGGCGATTCCAGATCTCTCTCTCGTGCAATACCGAGTGCAGTTCGCGTTTAACGCGATCTCTATCGAAGAGTAATGCACAAAAGCCGGCCCGCCCGGGCTTTTTTCCGCTTGTACGAATCCCCAGTCACGTCGAGCTGATAGTAGCTTCTGATCCAAATCCAGCTGCAAGGAGGCAACATGTCGTCATTGCTATTTTATACGGACGCGAAAGAAGCAATCGTCGCAACAGACACGCTTTTACATTATCCCGACGGGCACGCTCCCGGGTATTCGAGCAAAGCCTTGGCTATTCCTCATCTCAAGATGATTGTTGCCGGGACAGGTTCGGCTGCTCTCTTCAACCGTTGGATCGGCTTGGTGAATGAACAAGGTTTTGCCCTCGATGTAGATGCGGTCAATCTTCATGCTCCCGAGTCGCTTCAATCCCTCTGGCGCGAACTGAATGCTCAGTTCCCCGCTATGCATGAGCAGACAGCAACGATTATCCACTTCGGGTTTTCCGGCAAGACTGGAAAAATTCATGGCTATGGTTACCGGTCGGGATCGAACTTCAAGTCCGAGTGGTTAGCTTATGGGCTGGGAATGAAACCGCAGCTCGTCGACGCTGCTGGCATTGACCTCAATTCGTTCCCAGATTGCGCCGTCGAAATCATGCGTGCACAGGCGCTTCAGGAGAGCCGAAAATCGGCAAACCGGGTCTACATCGGTGGATCAGTTCAGGTCAATCATTTAACCAGCAGCGGGTACTCAATTTACGCACTTGGCGAACTCACTTGAGCGGCGCGATGACGCAATACCAAGCGCGTGCGGTCGAGCCAAGGCCCGCCGAAGACAATGACCTCGGACGGCCGTCCGTACAGGTGGTGAAGCAGGAACGGTCCGGGGCCGAACGTCGCCGCGTCCTCGCCGGGCAACTCCGGATCAGTGCCGAGGAATATCCCAGCGTGGTTCGGGTAAACCGTGCGCCCGACTTCCATTACGATCATGTCGCCGCGCTGCGGCTGGTCGACGCGGTAGAAGCCGGCGGCTTCGTAGTTGGCTTCGTACAGACTGGTGTTGTCCTTGCTCTCCCACCAGCCATCGGCGCGCTTGAATGCTTCGAACTCCAGCCCCCACTCGCGCTTGTACCAATCGGCGCAGACCTGCCAACAGTCCCAGGCACCGTGCACGAACGGCCGTTTCAACAGCGGCACTTCACCGGTGGGAACGATGGTGCGCAGGTCTCCTTCCGGCCAGCTCAGGATGTGCCAAGGCATCGCCGTCGCTTCGCACATCGCAAGATCGCGCGGTGAGGGCCTGCTGGTCGCATCCGGATGTGAATGAATCACGCCGATTACTTCGCCTTCGTCTTCGGCCGATGCGTACTGCTCAGGATCAATACGGAATTCTTCGTTCGGCTCGGTCGAGACGTTGACGCAAGGAAAGTATTGTTGCTTGCGCCCGATCGCCAGCAGCAGCCCGCAGCACTCTTTCGGGTACTCGGCCGCCGCGTGCGCCTGGATCGCATTCAAGATGTGCTTTCGCATGTCAGCTCCTTGCGATCAGGGAAACGGCCGGGAAACCTCCAAACGGCAGCGTGTTTCCTTCGCCGAAGCGCGGGATGCAGCCCTTGCCCAGCGTGGCGTCACATTGGTCCAGTTCTTGGTTGTCGGTGATGACGCCGTCTTTAGTGACGTATGGCCCGGTGTACCCGCAGTTCGGCCCTCGATAGCCGCCGGTGAGGCACCAGTGGCAAAGGGTCGTGGCCTGCCGGCCGATTGACTCGTTACCGACGTCGCCCGGGCTGGCAAGCTCCCAACTGACGTTTTCCCCGTCCTCGTTCGTCTTCTGGTCGATGTACCAGACCTCGATCGTCTCTTGTGTTGGATCTGCCGTCGGGTTGCCGGCCTGGAAGTTGGCGGCATCGAGGTAGCTGCCCAGCGTGTGGCGCATCGTCAGCTTGAACTCGAGCAGATCCTCGAACGCCAGACATAGCGCCGTGATGCGCCCGTTTACGTTGCCCACCGACAGTGTCGGCCGAACCGCAGTACCGTCGCCGTTCGCCTCGATCCCATCGATCTGCATCGGCCAGGCACTGTACTCATTGCCCTGCCAGTAGATCGCCTTCGCCGGTAGTTGGTCGGCATCGGCGCCAGCAGCGATCAGTTCGGCTGGCGTATGCGGGATTGAGTGCCCGTGGAAGCGCAGCACGTCCGCACCATAGTCCGTGCCGTCCAATTCAAAGAGCAGCACTTCGCTGCCAGGCTCAAGCACCTGGATGTCACTGATCAGCGGCATGGTTGCCCCTTATGGTTGGAATGCCCGCTCGAACGTGGCGGTGAGTTTGAAGACCTCACCGCCCATTGGTGTGGGAGCGGGATTTTTGCAGGTGAACAGTCCGAGTTCGCCGAGCGGCGTTGTCCAGAGAAACGCCTTTGCCCCGGCGTGCCGGTCGAGGAACGCCATGATCTGCTGCACCTTGGCCTTCTGGCCGGTATAGGTGATCGGATAGGAGTCCTCTTTGTTGTTCGGTCCGTCGCCGACGTTCTGCGCGTAGCCGTTGCCGAACTTCGAGGTGCGCACCCGATAATTGATATCGGGTGTTTCCCCGCGTTGGGTTGGCCAGGTGAATTTCTCGATGGCCATCAGGCCCTCCCATTTGCGTTTCGGAAGCTGGTACCGCCCGCGCGCCAAGAGTCAGCAACGGCTTTCTCGGCCACGGCCTGCATTTGCGACTGTAGGTTTTTGGAAAGCGCTTGTTGGTCGATCTGCATGCCTTCAGAGCTGCGATCTTCGGTTACCACCGTGACCGGCGCGCTGATGCTGATTGCAGTCCCGGAACCACCGCCAGCCGCGAGAACACCCAGCTTGCCGCTGGAAGTCCGGGTCAACGGCATGATCGCCTCCGGACCCGCCTCACCCATGACGCCCGCCCCACCGCCGGCCATCCCGAAGGCAGTCGGAGTGCTGACGATGTTGTTGGTGAAGGCTCCGCCGTTGGCGAACATCTGCACACCCGACGACCATGCACCGCCGAGGGCCTGCGGGAAGTAGGTGTTGGAGTAACCTGTCGAGGATGCGCCGAGATTCGACGACGTCGCGCCCGCTGATCCAGCCGCCAGCCCATTACCGCCACCGCCGCCAGTGAAGTAACTGGTGGCGGCACCCACGAGGCTGCTCAGCAGCGCCGAGCTGGCCTGCCGAGTCGCAATCCGCGCCATGTCCGCCAAAATCGACTTGGTGAAGTCAGCAAACGACAGCTTCCCTGTCATGGCGAAGTTGACGACTGCGTCTTCCATCGAGCTGAAAGCGTTGCCGAACAGGGTCTTTGTCTGGCCGGCAATATTGCTCGCCGAGTCTAGGTAATTGGCCCAAGCCGACGTTGCGCCCTTGGTCCAGTCCCCTTGAGCTTTCTCGACATCGGCGTAGTTCTGCCGGATCTGATCGGTGGCAGCTTTGTTCGCATCGGCGAGAGCCTGCGACTTCCGGGCGAACTCCTCCTCCGACATGTTTCGCGACGAATCTGACTTCTGGCTTGCCAGTTCCAGCGACTGCTGAGCGAACCGATCCTGTTGGCTGTTCAGCTCATTATTGAGCGCGTTCTGTCGATCGCCCTGTCCGACGCCAAGCACTGCGCGCTGCCCTGCCAGCTCCAGTGCGCGCTGCTGCTGAGCCAACGCCTGAACGTAGGTCGTGATCGCCCGCTCTTGCCGGGCAATGCGGCCGGTTTCATTCGTGGCCAGTACCTCGAGCTGGCTGTCCGCGTCCTTCTGCGCTTTGACCATCCCCGCGCGAGCGTCGGCGATCTTCTGGTCGAGCTGGATGCTTTGCGCAGCAGAGGTGGTTTTTTTCGCCTTGGCAGATTCCAGCGCTGCGATCTCAGCCTCGTAGGCTGCGGTCACCTCGTCGCGCTCGTTACCGATCAGCGCTTCGCGCTTCAGGGCATAGTCGGCTTGAGAGACGAGTCCGGCCTTCTGCGCGGCGTCCAGTTCTTTCTGGGCGTTTTTGTACTCTTCGCTGATGGCTGCAAGGTTGTTCTTGGCGTTGTTGAAACTGGTCAGATCGACCTGTGAACCAGCCGCTTTCGAATCCTTGAACTGGTCGTTGATGTTCGCAAGGTTCTTGTCGATTGCCGCCTGATTCAGCCGCGGGTCATTGGGTGCGACCTTACGGATGTCTTCGAGCTGCCGCTTATATTCCTTGATCGCGTCGGTACGTTTTTGCTCATTCGTCCAGGCTGACTTGGTGAGTGCGTCTACCTTCGCCATTGAGGAGACGGCATCGCCCTGAGCTTTCGCCTGCTCGCCCTGCCACTTAGCGATATCGGCTTCTGCTGCTTTCTGATCCTCCAGCATGTTGAGACGATTCTGGTAGAGATCAATCATCTCCTGTTTATTCTGGAACAGGCCGACATTGCCTGCATGAGCGCTCGCCAAGTCGCGCTGGGCTTGCTCGATATCGGCGCCGATATCACTGCGCCCGATATTCTTCAATCCATCAGCAGCCCGAGCAACGGCGTTGTAGCCCTTCTCCCAGAAACTCAAATTCTCGAGGATTCGCGGTGTGCGCTCGTTGATTGCATCAGCGAACGACTCGGTAGCCAGCTTCACAGCGCCGGCATGGTCGCCCTGCTTCTCAAGAGCAGTGATCTGCGAGTAAACCGAAGCCGTGAGGTAGTGGTACTGCTCATTCAGCGCGGCAGACGCTTTGACCGGGTCGTCGGCGAGCTTGGCGAACTCCGCCACTGTCTCGCTTACGGCCTTGCCGGTTGCTTCCTGCATCGAAACAGCGGCTTGAGTGATTCCGGTGAAGCTCTCGCCGGCGATCTTTCCGTTGTCGGCCAGCAGAGCGAGCACGGCTGCTGCTTGGCCAGTGGTGCCGACAGTCGCGCTCACCTGACGCGCCATATCGCCGAGCTGTCCAGCACTCACACCGGCGTAATTGCCGGTGAGGATTAGCGATTTGTTGTAGCTGTCCTGCTCCTCACTGCCCTTGTAGAAAGCGTATGCCAGCCCACCCACCGCGGCGGTGGCCAGCGCCAGCGGGCCGAGAATGGCCAGCAGACCCGCCGCACCCTCACCTGCACCAGCGCCCAGTTGTGCGACTGCGCGAACGCCGCTACCCCAGTCTCCCGAAGACAGCGCATTCCCAAGTTGCACGACGTTTTCCTGTGCCTGGCGCGTGCCAAGTCGCAGTTTGTCGAAACCGGTGGTGGTTCTGTTGAGTTTGTCATAGTCCTTATCGATCTTGCTCAGGGCGGTGTTGTACTCGTCCTGGCTGATCCGGCCGGCATCCAGATGTTTGCCCAGTTGCTCGACCTGAGTATCCAGCTTCGCCAGCGCGGCGCGGGCCGGGTCAATGGCGCCCAACAGGCTGTTCAGTGCCTTCTGCTCATCCATCGTCGACTTGGCCAGCGCTACCTGTTGCTTGTCGAGCTGCGCAGAGATCTTCGCGGCCTCAGCCTCACCATAGGCGCCGGTCTTGGTCAGCTTCGCCAATGCATCGCGCTGTTTGGCAAGGTCCTGTGTGGTTTTTGCGCTGGTAGAAAGCGACTTCTCCAATGCCTGCATTTCGTTCATCAGCGAAACGGCGGACTGCTCGGCCCGGCCGCCAGCCTTCGCCATCTCATCCAGGCTCGTTTTGGCCTCGATCGCATCGGCCGAGTCGATCTTGACGCCGAGTTCTGCAATGTTCATCGACTCACCTTGAATAAGTGCCCGTGGTTACGGGCTGTTTTCCCTTTCCTCCGCCATGACGCGCAGGGCTTCGCCTTCCAGCACCTGCAGGTCAGGAAAGATTTCAGCGAGTTTCTTTTTCTTGATTTCGAGGAAGCCGGCGACATCGCGAATGCAGTTGTAATCGAGACCGATCGGGCCACCGGTGCCGACCCGCCACTGCGTGGACATTCGGTTGAACAAGAGAAAGGCCGGCCAGTTGCATGGCCAGACCTCTACATCGTCACCAGACAAATCAGCAGCCGTCAGCCCGAGGATTGCCAACTGCTCAGCAGATGGTCCGCTTTCGTACAACGCCGCGGCGGCCGCCCTCAGTTTCCCAAGCGGGCCTGATTGAATGCGCTCTGATAGGCATTCACTACCGCTTCGGCAGTACCCTGGCATGACTTCACAAGGGCGAGGATGCTCTTGTCGTCGAACTTGTCATCGAAGCCCCAGCCCGCTACCAGATCCTTGATCTGCTGCACCTGATACTCGGTTTCGGCAGCAACGACATCCGATAATGTGGTGCCCTCCCCGAATCCCTCGCGCATTTCCTTCGCCTTCAGGTTCCATTCGTCGAACAGCGCGGCGAGTGCCGGCCGATCGCGATACTTGAAGGTGAACTCGATTGCCTCAGGCTCACACCCAACGACAGGGATGTGCACAAGTGCCCTGAACGTAGGGTTCTGGGCGATCCTGATCTTTGCCATGGGGAGTCCTTATGCGCCGGCCAAGTAACGAAGCGAACGAGCCGAAAGCCCGATGCTGATAGTTCGAGTCATAACGTTGTTTCGCTCCATCGTCGGATCAGGAGTGATACTCACATAACCCGGATAGAGGATCTGATCGCCATTGCGCAACTTCATGCGCACGACGGCCAGCTCTTTGGTGTCGTCGAAGCCTTCGACAGTCTCGACGTATTGCGCGGTCGGCTGATCTTCCACCACGATGGTGATCGTGGTCGGGTTGCGGTTGGTTGGAAACTGCTTGTCGTCGTCATCTTCCAGGTAGCCGACAGTTTGGTATTGCTGCTCGCCGCCGGAGGATGTGAAAGAAGTGACTTTCGAGATTTGCGTCCATCCAGATACCGGGATCACGGAGCCAGAACCTGCGCCGACAGTGAATTTGTCAGTGTTGGTGGTATTGAGACCGGCCAGCGCAAAGGCATCGGCAGTAACGCCGGACGCTTTTACTGCGCGATCGTTGATCAGCGCCCAGCCAGAGTTGATCAGCAAAACGTCGCCGTTTTCAATGTCGTGCCCTACAGAGGCGGCGACCGGCGGTTTCGCATTGGTCAAAGCAGTAAAAGCGACGGCGGATCCCATAACGCTGGCGATCTCCAGCACAGCGCCGTTCGGCAGCGGGAAGCGTGCGGCCATGGTGTGTTTCCTCTTAAGTGCCCGCCTGACGGCGGTAGGTTATGCCCCTGCGGGCGATTGGTCTGCGACACCTGCGTAGGTGAAGCTGGCCGGGACCGTATAGGTCGCGGACTCAGTGATAGTTGGCCCCTGATCTACTGGCTCAGTGATGAGGCCATCGAACCCGTTTCGGGTCAGTGGCGTGTCTACGCGAAAGAGTCGTGTCAGCTCTTCAACAAGCGTCTCTGCGGTGGCCATGGCCTGGGCAGACGGACAGACGATGCTGATCTGATAGACGCCGGTGTACTCGTACGCGTCCCCGCCGAGGTAACGGCAGGTGGTGCTGGCTGGAAGCTGAAAGGCCCGCAGATAGGTTTCAGATGGATTCGGAGTAAATGGCTGATTCGAGTAGGCCACTCGTATTGGGCGCGCAGCCGACCATGCGGCCAGCTTCGTTTCGATGGCCTGACGGGCGCGTGCGTGACTCATACCTGATTGTTCCTGATGGCCTCCTGCACGATCTGCTGGAAGCGAGCCACGGTTACCCGAACCATGCCGCCGGGGGCCTGAGTGGAATGGCCGAACTCCAGAGGAATCGCATAGGGCAAGTTGTTGATGATGTAAGCCATCTGTCCGGCAGTGAAATCGCTCATCGCGGCAACCAGCGCGGCGGTAGTCTCGGCGCCGCTCGGGTCAACCTCGTCGAACGTGACGCTCTCGACCACGCCGAGGGAAATGTGCCAGTTCGCGCGGAACCTGCCGCCGACGTAGCCTTCGGGCGCCTTGATATCCATGCCGTCGTTGAGCTTGCGGCCTTTCTTGAGCCTGCCGCCCTTGGTGAGGTTGGTCGGATCGCTGCGCAGCGCGCTGTTGTGGTCGTCGACGGCCTTGTTGTACTGGGCTGCGACAGCGTTCTGCGCCCAGATCTCCGGGTTGCCCACTGGAGACATGCGGATCAGGCTGCTGCCGACCTCGATGATGATCTCGCGCACACTGGCGTCGATGGCTTCGCTGGTCTGGGTGGCAAACTCGGCAAGGCTCAAAGCGAAGCTGCCGGACTGACCAGCGCCTGCGCGGCTCATGCCCTCACCTGGAGTTCATAAAGGATCGGCGTCCCGGCGGGATTCACCTCTTTCAACGGCGGCACAATTGACCAGGTGCGCCCCTGAATGATCACCTTGTTCAGCAGATCCGGCACCCATTCCAGCCCCTGCGCGGCGATCTTGAGCTTCTTGTCGCCCTGCTTGATGAGGCTGTTGTTCTGGAACTCCTGACCCGTGAAGTCGAGCAGGATGCCTTGGGCGGTCTGCTCGATTGTGGCGCCCGGCGACTCCCCGCCCGTCTCCGGGTCATACTCGCCTGCCTCAGTCTTGCTGATGGTCACGGGCTGGCCGAACTCTGCGATCATATCCAGAGCCATCACGGCCATTTCGTCGTAAAAGGTCATCTGACATCACCGGAGAAAAATGAGTGAACAACCAACAGAAAGCCGACTATCTACTGGAAGCGATTTCCAAGCTTGATAGCGCACAGAATTTAGGTCGAGTTGCGGAGTATCCATACAGAAAGTCGCTTCGAGAGCGCATTAAGCGGGTGCTGGTCGACACTCGGGCCGAGCGTCTGACCGAAGAAATTCAGGATAAATACGTACCCGAAACTGGCATCTTTTTACCAGCCCCAATCACTGTTATCGCCGAGGACATCAAAGCGAGCACTGATAAATCGCTACTCGATGTTTTCAAAGGGAAAATTTTGGAGCTTGAAATGGGGTTGTAGGATCAAGCCCGCACCGAAAACAGCCCGCGTTTCTGCAGATAGTCAGCAAACTGCGTAGCGCTCGGCCGATCCGGCGCCGCCGGCAAAAGTCGGCCGCTGGTGTTTGGGATCGTCGCATACTCGCGAGTCACCGCGCCTTCGACACGCTCAAGCGTTACAGCGCCTTTGCGCTTCTCGATCGGGTCGACGTCGTCGGTGTGGATCTCGGCGGCCAGCGCCATTTGGCCGTACTGGATTCGCGCCGGCAGGTAGTTGTCGGGCTTGATCTCGTAATCCAGCTCGACGCCTCGGCGCGGCCAGGACAGCGCCTGCTCACTGTTGGACTTTCGCCCTTTCCATGTCATGCCATCCATTGCCAGCGCGGCTCGACGCAGCAGCGCTTCCTGTGCTGGCACCTCTGCCGGGATAGTCACGCCAAACTTCACGGCGTACATGGCCAAGTCTTCGGCGGATGCGTAGCTCTCGGCGTCAGGCTTGCAGGTACCGTCCTCGATGATGAGAGTCATGAATCAGCTCGCTGTTGTGTTCTGGATCGGGCGCCGCGTTGACGGGCACCCGGATTATTACGCCTGCTGCAGATCAGCAACTGCCTTTTCAAGCGATTCTACCGAAGCGTTCGCCCGATATGGCACATTGGCGGCGTCGAGCTTCGCTTTGAGACCAGCGATCTTCTCGGCATTGTCGACCGGTTCCGCTGCTGCCTTGAGGCGTGCAACTTCAGCGCGGAGCGATTCAACCTCACCCGCCAAGTTGTCACGTTCGCCCGTGAGGGTTTCGAAACCCTCATGAATGGCTTTCAGCGCACCGAACAGGCGGATCGACAGTTCGCCCGCGCCCGGATGTTCCAGCTCCGATTGCCCCTCGGCGGCTTCGATCAGTCGAAGGATGCCGTCACGCTCAGCGCGGAGGGTGTCGTTGTCCTGCTCCAGTCTGGCAATGGCGTCGGAACCATCCGAGTCAACCGTTTGGCTAATCAAAGGCTCCGTCACCGAAACTTCGACGCCCAACGCCTCATAGGCATCGACCACCTTGGGCCAGTCGCCAATCACGAACGCATGGGTCACACCCGCTTCAGGCCGATCAAAGTGCGCTGGATTGCGGTAACGCTTTTCCGGATCGAAGTCCGAGTTCTGAGTGGAGTAAACCAGTTCCATAAAAGCCTCCGTAGCGGCCATCGCTGGCCGCTGTCAGGTCCAGTATCAGCCGCCGGCTGGTGGCGTGGTGGTCAGGGTGATCAGCACACCAGCAGTCACCTTATTGCTGTTGGAGTGCTTGACCCAGTTCGCAGCCGAACCCACGGCGGCAAGCGTTGGGTTTGCACCGCCAGCGGTTTCCTTCCAGCTGTAGCCGAGAACATCGATGTTGACGGTGCCTTCAGCGCGGTATCCGATGCCGAGGTTCTCTTCGTCGTTCACCGCGTACGAACGGAAACCGGGCGCCTGAGACTCAGTGATCACCACGGCATTTGGAAGCAGGCCGAAGATCACATCAGCCGGCGCGGTGTCGGTCACCAGCACCGGCTTGCCGAGAGTGCCTGGCAAGCCGCCGTAGATGACGACGCCCGCCTCTTCGTAGACCTTGTTTGCGATCGCTTCGTCGACAATGTCGAAGTAAGCACTGGAGTGCATGACCCACAGCGCGATGCGGCCGAACTTGTCACCGAACTTGCGCATGCCGCGGGTCAGTGTCTTCTTGCCGTCGGTTTCAATGTTGGCCGAAACCACCATGTCAGCGTTGGAGCTGATCGAGGCGCGTAGTGCAGCAGTGGCGTACTGGATGAAACCTTCCAGAGTAGCGTCGGCAACGTCGGCGCCGATGATCTGCGAGAACTCGTCGACCGGTCGGCCGCGGCGTTTGAACGCTTCTTCGGTGGTCTGGTACGGGCCGTACTTCCACGGTGCTTTGACGCCAACGGCTTCACCCGCGCCGATCTTCTTCGCGGTCACCTTGCCGGTGGAGTTAACGTCGCGGTGCTCCAGCGAGCCGCCGATCTTGTAAAACGAGCGCTTGCGGAAGTCGCCTTCGATCAGCTCGTTGTCGAGCACGATCGCACCATTGGACGATGCGTTGAAAACGTCGAGGTTGTCCTGGACTCGCTCCAGGTATGCGGTTTGCGCCTCATCGTTGTAGATGATCAGGTCGCTGTTAACAGTCGTTGCCATGGGTTGCTCCCCTTACTTGGGCAATTGCAGGTATGCGGTTTGGCCGTGCTTGCGCTGGTAGTCACGCTTTTGCTCGGCAGTCATTTCGGAGCGCTTAAATGCAGCCTGGCCGCCACCCCCGCCCGGGGCTTGTGTACCTGAGGCCCTTGGCCATAGATGAGGTGCGCTTTCGCGCAGAGATTCCGCCCATTCGAGCGGGGTAAGAGGGGTCTTGCCGTCTTTGCCGAGAATGACCTCGCCGGACTCATCAACGGCGACCGCTTCACCCTCTTCGTTCAGCGTGAACACGCCTTTGGCGCGCAGGATGATGTCGTCGGTTGCTTCCGGGAGTGCGCCGGCTTTAAGCGCTGCACCGCGAACCGAATCGCCCAGGACTTTGCCTTGGAACTTGGCGGCGAAAGCTTCGGCCCTCTCGGCGCGCGCTGTGACTGTCTTCAACTGCTTGTCGTAGTCGCCACGCAGGCGTTCGGTGCGGCGGTTGAAGACCTCGTCGACCTTACCCTCAGTCAGCAGCTTGGTTTCTTCGTCTTGGCCGGCACGACTGAGCAAGCCTTTTACGGCGTCAATGTCGATGCCCTCAAATTGCGTTTCGAACTGGGTCAGCTTGCCTGTGGTTTCCTTTAGCTTGCCCAGCAGCTCGGAGTTTTTGGTTTTCAGACCAGAAACAGAGGTCTCAACGGCAGTCGCGATAGCGGCCTTGATTGCCGGGTTGTCCAAGTCGATTTCGTTTTCTTCTGCCACGTTGATGCACCCCTTGGGTATGTGTTGCCCGCTTTGCAGGCATAAAAAAGCCCCGCGAATGCGAGGCTGAAAAATAGTGAATGGCTCTACTGAGAGGTGTCGATCTGGGTAGAATTGCGTAAACCGCCAAATTACTAATGGAGTAGTACAGAGAAAATGAAGCTAGAAACGATCAAGCAATTCACTCGTAAGGGTTATGTCAGAGTCGGAGGACTCATCACTCTCGTCGCCGGCATCGCGACAATCTACGCAGCGGTTCATGAGTCAGGTCCAGAGCACAACCCGGGCTTCCTCGGGCGTTGGGAAAGCAACTATCAACATCCAGTTCCAGGCGGAACTGTTGCGTTCAATGGTGTCACTGAGTACTTCCGAAACGGGCGATACAATGTGAATGGCACCCTCAAATTCTCGGGTGGCGAATCCGACAAGCCATTTTCTGCTGCTGTGATTACAAAGGGGTCTGGTACATGGACGGCTGACAATCATTTCCTAACTTTTACGTTGACAGGCTTACACTCGGAACCAACCACCTTTCAAAGCGGCGGGCAAGAGATGCCGATCCCTCTTTTGGAAAAGCTGACCGGTTATTCGCTCCCGGACATGAATAAGCAGTATGTTCCAGGTAGTTCGGATGAGTACGAGATCTTGTCCCAAGATCAGCGACAAATCGTACTTCAAGGAAAAGATCCTTTCGGCAATCCATTTAAGATTGTCAGTTTAAGACCTCAATGAGCCATGCGGGCAGGCTATGAAATGCCTGCCCGTTCAAAGGCCAATGGCTCCAAACCTTTCATCTGCACCAAAGTCAGCGGCGCGAAGTTGCGATCAAGCTGTAACTCTGCAAACCGTTCGACGGACAACCCACCCTCGCGGAACAACTTCGCACGCACAGGGCCGATTGCCACGTCCTGAAACGACGCCGGCTGCTGTTGAAGCCAATGGTAATAGTCGAGGCTCGCACTGACCTGCCCTGCTCCATCTGCGCCTGCCGAAGCCCGAGTAGCCCCTTTGGCGAACATGTCGCTGAGCTTTGTCAGCAAGACAAACGTGGTTCGGCAATTCGGGTGAAACGGTGGCCGCGGGCCTGAGTCGACCGGAAACCGTCGCTTATCCATCGATCGACACTGCTGGCTGGTCTTGCTGTCCAGCGTGGCTACCATCTCAACCTCGGACACGAGGTCCGTGTTGGCCTTGGCCACCTCCATTCGCGCCTGTGACGACACATGCTGAATCGCTGTGTGCACCACCGTGCTGGCATTGCGGTTGGTGGTGGCGAGAATGCCGTTCTTGTAGCCGGCCGACTTCGTACCGCGGATGTTGCGGATGATCTGGAAGTTCGTCTGTCCTTCGAAGAAGCCCTGCCGGATCGTGCCGGTGACGCGCTCGCGCTCGGCACTGGTCCACCCCTTGATGAACGACTTCAGCAGCTTACCGCCGCCGGTGCCGCGCACACTGAGAGGATTGGTCAGCACCGCCGTGCGGATAGCCGCTGCCGTTGGCGCGACCACATCCAACGAGACACCAACCGGCGCCGACCGGGCCAGGCTAGACGCCTCAAACTCGGCCTCATAGTTGGCGATATCGATCAGGTCCAGGTTCAGTTGCGCGCTGTAGCGGTCGAAGATGCCCAGTAGCAGACTGTCGACCTCTTTCAGCAGCTCCTCCAGCCGCTTCACGTTGTACTCGGTCAGATCCGATTGAGTGAGCCTGTCGCGAATAGAGCGGTCGATCTCCTTCAGGAAGGGGGCGAACTTGCCGACCTCCCCTGCCTTCAGCTTCTCAAGGAAGACCGCGTGCCGAATCGTGGCGTCAAGGATTGCTTGGTTTGCCGCCATCTACTTTGTCCTCGTCATCCAGACCCAAGCCGTCACCCTGCTCCGCCAGCTCACCGTCGATTTGCTGGTCTGTACGCTCAGGTGCGATCAGACCCAACTTACGCAGGTATGCCCGAAGATCAGCTTTGGCGAATCCTCCGTTCTGCCAGAGGCCGACCAGTGCGGTGATCATTTGCGGATCAGCCGTCAGTTCCACGAATTCCTGGTTGATCTGGTAAGCGACCTTCGCGTCGTCGACGCCCATGTAGGTGCAGCACCACATGATCGCCCGGGTATAGGCCTCGCTGACGTTGGCCACGCAGCCGGCGAGCACTGACGTTGAGGCGGACTGATCGCCGCGTGCTTCGGTCGCCGTCTTGGACGAGAGAGAAGCCACGACCATCCGGGCGCCGAGTTCGATCATCATCTGGTTCTTGTCAGCCATGGCCTCCTTCACCAGCGTGTTCGGCAATGGCTGGGCGTATCCGAACTGACCTCCGGCCGGCAGCATCATCGGTGCCCGCGAACCGACGTAGACCCCGTTCTTCTCCATCCAATCTCGCCACTGTTCGTCCAAGCCAGAAATCCATGGCTGTGCCTGGCCGCACCAGAAGACGCTGTCCTCATAGTCGGCGCTGTTCCGATAGTGGCCCAAGTTGATCATGGCGATATCGTAGAGCGGTGATTCGTCGATACTCGGATCGTTGTTCTGCGCACCGACGAAGGTGAAGGGGATCTCCTTCAAGCGGCCGGCGGCGCCGGTGGGTTTGAATTCCTGAACAACGGCCAGCGGCCCGCCACCTTTCGGCCCGGATCGGCGCCAAACGCGGCAGACAAAGCCATCATCCTCGAGCGCCAATTCCCGATATTGCTCTACCACTTTGAAACCGAAGCCATCTTCGATCTCCGGCGACTCGCGCAGCACCAGAAGGGTCAACACGCTGTGACCGTTCACCATGCCCGTGCGCCAGTTGATGATGTCTTCGGCGCAGTACGACAGGATCACGGAGTGGCCACCGGTTCCGGCGTCTTGGTGATAGTCAACGTACAAACCGTGGCGCCCAGCCTCAAGCACCTTTTCGAGCGTGCCCTGCGAATGCTGGTAGATGCTTACACCTGACCCATTGGCATTGTCCTGCAGGTACTCCAGCTTCTTGGCGACCGACAGCGTCGGGTCTTTATGGAAGGCCAAGCCGAGTAGCCCATTGCGCGTGTGACCGGTAGCGTTCTTGAACACCGCCCGTTCGCGATAGGCCTTGTTTCGATCTACGTTCTCTTGAGATTTGTCGTGAGCGTTTATGTAAGGCAGTCGATCAACAACCCTGTGCTGACCGGCGCAAACATCGCGCACAGTCGCCCAGCGGTCCAGCACTTCGATGTAGTCCGCCCGCTTGAAGGAGACGTCGTTGCTCATCGGGCGTATCCCATTTTGATAGCGGTAACCGGTTTGATGATCGGGTACTCGCGGTGAATGAAGTAACCACCGCCGTCGTTGGCGTGGTCGTTTCCTTGGCTCTTATCTGGCTCGCCATTGGGCGCCCAGATCTGCTGTTCCAGGCCATCGGCATAGGTCGGACATGTAAACGGATTAACCAGGTAACGCCGCTCGCCCTGCGCATTGCAGAACATGGCGTTCATGGCGTTGATCCGATCCTTCACCGGCGGGTTGGCCGCCGGCGCGATGACTGTGAAGCCAGCCTGCTTGAGCATGGCGATATCGGTGAGGCTGGCATTGACCGACTTGCGCGAATCGCCGGAGGCGTCCGGGTAGATCCGGATCTCGCAGGTCTTCTTGTAGTCGTTGCCGGTGTGTTCCCAGTACCGCTCTTTGATCCGACGGATCATGTCCGGTGTGTCGTAGCCATCCATCAGCTCATCCACGGCGCGCGGTAGACCCTGATCTCGTTTGACGTGAGTGATCGCCGCCATCTTGCCGACGTTGAAGTCCATGCCGATAAACAGCGGCTCACCAGGCTGTACCGTATCGAAGCACTGGTTCAGCTTGCGGTCGTAGGCGTGGTAGATCGATCCCGACGTCAGGTTGACGAACTGGCCATTTAGGTACGCGCGGATCAACTGCTCGGGGTACGACTCCATCAGCGAGGCGATGTAGTCGTCAGGCAGGTTCAACTCGTTGTCGAAGGTGCTGGCCTGGATCAGGCCGTACATCTCCTTCAGCACTGGCTTGTCGCGCAACTGCTTCACGAACTGGAGGAAGACGAACTTGAAGCCCTCCGGCGTCGTGGTTACGTCCACGCCGTTTTTCAGCCCGGGCAGGTTGTAACGCATCCGGGCAATGATCTTGCGCCATGCCTGCTGCGCCTTGATCGACGTCAGCACGTCCAGCTCATCGACCAATGCGTGACCGATCTTGAAGCCGACGATGGTCTGCGGCTTCTCCATCGACCGGCAAATCACAGTGCCGCGATACTGCCGGCCGCTGTAAATGTGAACCTCATGGTTCGCCTGGTTGATCTTGGTCTTCAGCCCCCAGTCGTATGCAACCTCCTCCATCGTGGGATAGAAGATGTCTCGGATTTGCGGGTAAGTCGGTGCGAAGTAACCAGCGTTGACGCCGGGCCACTCCATGAAATGCTTGCTCAGTGCTGAGCATCCGACCCAGGTCTTTCCGGAGCCGAATCCAGCAACAAAGGCGCGAAACTTGTGGGGCAACAGAAGGAATTGCGACTGCGGAACATTAAGGCTCGGCATTCGGCTTCCTCGCATCCACTACGTCGACCTGGATGCGCGTCGGGATTGCCGGCTCATCGTCTGGCTCGTCCTTCCGGTTGCGATTGACGTAGACGTCGCCGACTTCCTTGGCGGCCTGCTCGAGGATCTGCATGGCCAGGCCGATGTTCTTCATCGTTTCGGCCTTCTCCACAAACCGGTTCATCGCACGAAGGCGGAACGCTCGGTTCGCGATCGGGATTTCGGCTGTCTCCTCGCGGAAGCGCTTGCGGGTATCTTCAAACACCGCTTTCCACTTCACGCCAAGGTCACGGCCGGCATGCTTCGTTGGGTCGTACTGCTCGCACTGCTGGCGAGATACCTCAACGCCAAATGTTTCCTTGACCGCCTGCACTACCTGAGTCGGCGTATCAAAGCAGGCCAACGCCTGCACAATGAAGCGCTTCACCTCATCTTTCAGGGCTGCCATATGGGTTTATTCCGTCAAGGTCCTGTCAAGGATCAGGCCGACTTGAGCAGACAGGTTCCGCAGGCCCTCGATATGTTCATTTTCCCCACCTCAGCAGGATTTTTTGCAGCATCCACCAGCTCTTGAACTGCCGGGCTTGCACCATAGCGACGCACCACACCGACGAACTCTTCAACGTCGTGTCCGCGCATCTCAAGCTTGGGCAGTCCTTCTTGGGTGAAGGCCGGCTGACCGTACTTATCCGTCGCCTGGGCGATGTGATACAGCTCGTGCTCAACCAGAGCGCAGAAGTCTGCGTCGGAACACTGGGCGCAGTAGTCGGCAGCCAGCGTAATGATGTAGGCCGGCACGTCGCCGAACCAATCCAGCATCTGCTGTTCCATTCGGGCCTTCTGCCAGCCACCGGCGCGGAACGCGACCTGCTCGGCCTGGCCTAACACCGTGCGGCCCTTCTTCGTGAAGGCAGCAGACGCCCACATGACTCTAACGTCCGCATCGACCAGATGGGCATGGTCTTCATTGTGGATGCTGCCGGTGTCGGCAAGGATCTCGACCTGAAGCCATTCCCACACCTCGGGCGCAGGGATCAGGCGAATGCCGAAGCCTGATAGGTCGGACAGATCAAGCAGTGACGCTGGAGGGTATGGCCTCCCCATGGGTCATTCCCTCATCAGAGAGCAGCACATAAATAACGCTTCAAAAGATCCTAATTTAGGATTATGATCCTGATATCGGATTCGAACGGCGAATCTGAAGGGCACCACCTGGAGAGGCTCATGCGCACACCAATTCAAACCGCAATACTTTTGTCAGTACTTTTCAAGCGGTCAGAGCTCAGCCGCGTCCGGATTAGCCAAAAAACCTTGAAGCTTCTGTCGTACCGTTTTCGCTTGAAATCCGCTTTCGTCGTTTCCGTTTCTGATGCTCTTGCTGACTTTGGCTTGTATCTGATCGAGTTGGACACTGGCGGTTACGCCCTTGTATCGGCAAAAAGCCTGGAAGGCGCTAAAGCGGTCACGGCAAAACGCCTGATGGGGGATATGTTGAAGCGGCTTGTCGACGGCTCTGAATTGGACTTCGAATCGTTGGAAGAAGAGGCTCTTGCGGAAGCTGAGGATCCGGTTGAGGAAGACTAACCATTACCCGTGCCGCACTCACCTGCGGCACACCTACCCTTCCCCGCCATCGAGCAGCACATCAATCAGCTTCTGCTCACCTAGGCGCATCGCCCCCAAGCACTGCAGGTCGTCGCACTTTGGCCCAAGACCAAAAACCGTCACCTCGCCTTTCGGCCCCATGAGGGTGAGCGCGCCTACCGTGCATTCCGGGTGCACACCGGCATCGAGGTCATCTGCAATCTTGCGCAGGGTCTTGGCGGCATCGCGCCAGCCCTCACGCTTAAACTCAACGAGCTTTGCAGTCATGCGGTCACCTTCTGGAACCACTCTTCGATGATCCGGCGCAGAACCGGTTCTGTCAGGACGGCTGATGCCTTGTCGCCGGCGATCACTGAACGCACAAGTTCACAGGGCAGCACATGGACACCGTCATCAGACGTTACCGTAAGGTGCGGGCGCTTGTCGGCGATATCGTGAATTTCTGCGGTCATTTTCACCTCGGTGTCGCGACACAATTTGCTGATTCGCGAAACGTGTCGCGACCTACTTGGATCTACGCTCGATCCCGCCCGGCGCCTTTTCACACCGCATGCAATGCTCACAGTTCAGCGTCCGACACAGCCAGCCTTTTACCCGCTGCCACCAGATGACCATGAAGATGTGGCGCATACCAGCCAGGGCCAGCGAGACGTGCAGCGTGATCCCGGCGGCGGTCGGCCCCATCATGAAGATGTTCTGCTCCCGGCTCATCACAACAAAACCGCTAATGGCGATCGCCGAATAAATCAGCTTGCCGATGACGCCGTCCCGCACTCGACCGCTCAGAACACACCAGGTCGCCCATAAGGCAATCAAGCCGCAGGCGATGGAGTTGATCAGCTCAAGATTCATGGTGGATTGCCTCCCCCGAACCGCTGGCGAATGAGCGCCCACAGATCAGCGGCTTTTATGGCTCGGTTGATGGCCGCGAGCAGCGATCCGCCGAAGGTTCCGAGCAGGAAGCCAATGCCCGCGACGATCTTCGGCTCGGTTACACCCAGATAGGTGCTTACCATGCTCGTTAGGTACAGAGAGCAGGCAATGCCAGTGACCAGAAAGATCATCCAACCACGCCAGTCGGCCAGATCATCTTTGTGCCACCAGCTCGCGACGACAGCGCCGACCAGTCCTGCGATCAGCAATTCAAACCTGTCGATCTTGTCGAGCAGGCGCTGCAATAACTCCATGCGCTCGACTCCGTAGTAGGCATGTAAAAAGGATCTGAGAATTTTTAGACTGCACCCCCAGTGCAATATGGGGGTTACCAGATTTGCGCTATCTTGCTCATGGCTCGCAACGAGCCTTTGGAGAAATCACACGGCCACGGTAGCTGGCAGCATTAAATGGAGATTCGCATGACTAAAAACATCGAAAAATTTGAAGAGATGGCACACAAAATCTTGAGCTATCTCAAGGCTCAGTTCCCGCTTTACTCTCGTGTAGGCCCAGAATCACTCGGTATTGAGAAATCGACCGGAACATACTTAAGTGGCGAGTGGGTTGGATCAGAGCAAACTGAAGACGAGCTTTACTTTGCAGCTACCTTTCAATGGTTGAACAGAGAGGGTTACGTCTCTGGTGGAGAGCAAGATGGCTCCATACCTGTAACCAATGCCGTACTGACAGAAAAAGGCCTGGCTCTAGCCAGGCAACCAATTTACATCGGGGATTAAGAAGCGAGCTTGTCTCGCAGAATAATGCGCTCGTCTTTCCGAGCTGTCCGCCAAAGACCTTCTCAACGTCGACGCCCCAATGCATCGATCTCGCTGATCCAGTCTCGCGCCACCCCGAAAGCAAGTTTGAGGTCAGGGTGCGCGGGCTGCCGGCGTTGATTCCGTATGTCGCACTATCCGGCTATCGACGTCCAGGCCTTCCCGAGGGCTGTCCTGGCCACAGGTAAATTCAGTGCATAAAAAAGCCCCGTTCAAGACGGGGCTTCTGCAAAAACGAATTACTGAGCCTGAATACTGCTCAATTTCGCGTTAGCAAACGGCACCGTTGCAGGCGCCGAGAACTTCCAGTTCTCACCTGGGCCGATATCTGCCCCGTGGGCAATTGTGTTCCCGACTACCGTTCCACCTTCGTCATAAAGCTTAAATTTAACGAAGACATTCGCCAGCGTCGCGTTAGTGTTGTTGTGGGCGATCCCTTCAACTACGGAATACCCCGCGCTAGCTTGAGAAACCTGGAGGCCGGAAACAGAAACCCGATCCTCAGCTACTGCGAAAGCGGAAAAAAGAATTGCAGCGACAGCAAAAATCTTGCGCATTGGTCAGGCTCATTGTGAATTGGATCCCACTTTTGCCCAAGATTTTCGATGATATCAAGATACTGGCGACAGAGTGTCGACGTGCTGACTCATTTGCCGAGAACGAAAAAGCCCCGGCAAATTCCGGGGCCAGAGCCTGTAACAGGCACAGAGCAAGCAAATAGAGCTACTAGGGCAGCTCCTCGCGCCTTATGGCAGCAGATCGTAGGTCACAAAGACGGTACCTGCGTTACCCGAGGTTGCCATCCAGAGCCCTCGACCAGCAGGAAGAGAGATCGGATATTGCAGCTGGCTCGTTACTGCAGCACCTGCCATCAAGAGGATCGGCTTCGAGAAATCAAATGCGTCGCTAGGGCTAGCAGTGCCTGCCGACAGAATAGAATAGCCACCGCTCGACATTACCCCAGTCCGAATAACAACTCCGGAAACGTTATCAGCGGGCTTCACAATCTGAACCACACCGGTGGAGCTGCTGGAGAAATGCTTAGCGCCAATTGGTTGGACTTCCATTTTTTCACCTTTAAGTCGAATGATTTGTTGCGGAGGATTCCGCTTTCATGTCGCTCAAAGGCGATCGCTCGAGGCTCGTGGCCTTCTCATGATTCAACGTCCCGCATCGGGAACATTTGATCTGGAGCTCGGTAAACTCACCCACGCGGGCGAGAAGTCTGTTGCATTTTCCACATCTGCATTCTTTCAACATCTGCAAGTCCGTTTGATTTTCTGCTAGGCTCCGCCCCGCTCGCGCGAGCAGTGAGGGCCTTGGCTGGCTTGCAGGCTCTATCTGCGACCTGGCGTCTCTTTTGGGTGTTAGCGCACCCTCTGGAGTCGCCCTCTCTTTTTTCCGCGCATAAAAAAGCCCCGAAGATGTCGGGGCTTTCCGCTTTCTGGCGGACATAAAAAAACCGGCTCACTGGCCGGCTCCTAAGTAACTTGCCGTAGGCAAAATACTAACTATGGGGAAATGATGCCCTCAGCCGTGCGGGAAGTCAAGCGGCCTCTTTCATCTTGTAAATCACTCCGCCGATTGGACTCAATGCCCGAGCGTCGATGTCGTAACAGGCATCGAAGCAAAGCTGCACGAATGGCTCCCAATCACGGCCCCAGGCTGCGGACGGCAGCTCGACTTCGTACTCCCCTTTCATCCAGGTTCGGAACAACTCGGGCTTTATGAGCGGATCTGCGTTGGCCGATTGTCCGCCTTGGTGCATGTAGCGGTAACGACGAAACACGCCCTTGGCAACGTACTCGGCCCGCTCCCGCTTGCTGGCGGTCATGCGTGCTGCTCGCGAACATGCAAGATTGAAAACCGCAGCTTCGGCCTCCTCCCGATCATCATCTGTCGGCTGAGCCGCATACATGGCATTGCCGAAAGCCCGAAGTTGAAAGTGAAGCCGTGCGATAGCCGACTGAATATGACCGGCTAGCGTTGCGTGCATCGCGGGATTCGCTGTCGGGCCTCGCTCAGTGCTCTGCACCACCACACCCAATTCAGCAGCATCAGAAGTTTGGCCCGGGGCCGGATTGTAGTTGCAGTCGTGCCAAGCTTGGCGCGCGGAATGGATTTTCATGCTGCCGTCCTCTTCAGTTCCCTTGTTTTCGCCCTATATTCGGCCTTGATATTTTTGATTTCTTCGACGGTGTGCTTGCAGGGTTCATGAGGCCCTTCAAGCCACTCGACTTGTTCCGCCCCTATCAGCTGCAGGAGCGAAATCCGGTAATTCACCAGGTTGCCGGACAGATGCGTGTTGCACGGCGCGCACTGCTTCCAAACGTTCAGCGGTTCGAATCGTAGCTCCGGGTTCGCCCCCACAGAGCGGTAGTGCCCCGCGTGATATTGGCCTTCGTGGTGCCGACCGCAGCTCACGCAAGGGCGATCGGCATCACGCAGGCGGATCCACTCGTTGAACGCGGCCTGGGCTTCGCGCAGGTGATCCGCCCTGCTCTTCAGCTTCTCCTTGCGCACCTTGATCTCGCGGCGGTCGCGCTGGGCGATGGCCTTGCGGGCTTTGTCCTGATTCTTTGGAGCATCGATCAATGCGCATGCCGGGCTGCAAACCGCCTGCCCCATCCGCGATGGAACGAATGAGGCCCTGCAGGTAGCGACGCGGCATTTCTTGGGCTTTGGCTGCTTCCTTGCGATCGTCATGCAGCCTCCTGGCTCAGCAGATCATCGAAGTACACGCCCTGCTGTGCGAAGCGCGCGACGATCCGGTCGGTGTAGGCAATGCCCTGGGCGCGATTGAACAAACTGGTGACCGGGAAACCGTCCGGGCCAAACAGCTTGCAGCCTCCCATCATGGCCAACTTCGTCTCGTACGGAAGGTGGCGCATGACTCGGTACCACTCCGTCTGAAACCCGGCATCCTCGTTCAACAGGATCTGCACGCCGATATGCAACTTGCAGTACCGGCGGGCATCTGCCTCGTCGCCGATCTGGGTCATCTCGGCAATCCGCTTGTACATCGCAAACCACAGCCGGTTCTGATCGAGCGTCCGGTCTTTGCCGGGGCGAAGCGAGACCACTACGAACTTTTTGTCGCGGTACATGGCGCTAAGCTTCGTGATGGCCTCGGAGAGTTTCGCCTGACAGTTCACGGATATTTTGTCAGCCATGGGTGGCCACCTTGTTCGGCAATCCGTTGATCAACTCGCCGAGCTGCTGTGTCAGTCGTTCGTTCTCGGCCAGCAGCTCGAGCGCCACCTCCTCCACCGTCTTCTCGCCGAGGAATTCCTGCAGCGCCTCGGTGTTGCGCTTCCAGTCTGCGCAGTCGGCACGGTAGGACGCAGCTTCGGCCCACAGCAACTTCTGGAGTTTTTGTTTGTCGATGGTCATTGAGCAGCGCTCCTTGCTTCCAATTGTTCGGCCTGCTTAATAAGCAGCGCCCGGCGATCCGCCAGCTCATTGGCTGCCAGAATTCGCAGTTCTGTTTTTTCCTCGGCCGATGCTTGGCGCATGGCGAGCATCGAATCCTTCACCGCGGCGAGCCTCTCGCGCAGTTTTGGCGAAGGTCGCGCAACCTCACCGGTGAGCAGCGCAACGACGGCCCTGCCGTCTTCAGTAACCGGCCCGACACTCAAGTCGGCCAGGTACAACTGCCCGCGCTCATGTGGGATCCGCTGCATCTGCACGGCTTTGGTGATCGCCTGTGTGCGGCGGTTGGCGTCGAATCCGACCGACACGTGCCAATTGACGTTTTTGTTGTCCTCACGAGCCTGACTCACCAAACGCTCGTAAGCGCTGTTGAACGCCATGCGCGCACCGACCTTGTCGCCGGCGTCGAGGACAGGTTTCGCGGCTGCCAGCGCGAGCTGGATTTCATCGGTAAGCACCACGGTTTCGAACTCATCGTTCGTAGTCATGGCGATTGCCCAAGCTTCGTCCTTGCCCGGTCGGCCGTCAGCGGACTGCACTCGCTGGAGAATGTCGGCCATCGCCAGCTTGCCCTTCACCTCGAAGCGGCATGCCTTCAGCGCGGCTTTCACGGCGGGCACCGAGTACGCGCAAAGGTCTTCGGCCATCATCGCCGCAGTGCCTGGGTTCATTTCCTGACCCATGGCCTCGGCGGTGGCGCAGATCGCTGCAGCGAGCCCGGCAACTTGCTGATCGTTCATTTCAAAGGTACTCATTGCGCTCTCCCGCTTGGCGCTTGGCCAAGACCATTTGCGCGGCCTGCTCGGCAGCGGAAACGTTCGCTTCGGTACGCTCCATCTGGCGGGCAGTTGTCCCGTTGATGCGCTGCCCCGTCACCCACTGGGTGTGGTAGCTCTCGGCGTTGGCCAATAGCTCGTTGAGGCTGTGGCACTTGCGCAGAATGGCGGCATCGCTGGTTTTCAGGAAGTGAGCCGCGACGTGGTGGGCGACATCGGCGCCGAGGCGGTCGACCAGTTGTCCAAGCTGACCACCGACCTTGGCGTTCCACACCGGCCAGGTGCTGTAGCGCTTGCGGTAGGCCATGGCGTAGTTCGCCCAGACCTTGAAGGTTTTGCAGGACTGGTCTTTGGGGCCCGGCATGTCAGCGGGAATCTCAACCCGTGGCGCATCGGTGCGATCAACCACCAGAACCAGATTGCGGACCGGCTTGTCCGGGCTGCCTTGCAAGTCCTGACTGGTATCCTGATTGGTACCCTGATGATTGGTATCCTGATTTGTCGGAGATTTTTCCGACCCTTGCTCGGATTTTTCTCCGACCTTGCTCGGATTTTTTTCCGAGGTAGATCGGATTTTTTTCCGACCTTCGTTCTTTGGTGGGGTCGGATATTTTTCCGACCCATCCAGTTTCTGGTTCCACTCAATCGCCTTCTCGGTCAGGCGGAACAGCGTGATGTTCGAAGTGCTGGAAAGCTCAATCAACCCCGCCTCTTCCAGGGCCTTCAGCATGCGATAAGCAGTGTCTGGCTTGTCAGTGAGCAGCGGCAGCTCCTCGATGATCTTGGCCTTGCTCAGCGCGAAGAAGATCCCGTCATCAGTCTTGATTGGCTTGGTCCAGCTCGGGCAGCCGTAGACGAACGCGAACAGCAGGGCTTGCTGAGAATTCAGCCCCCACTCCAACGCCTTCACCTGATTGATCGTGACGGTGAATTGCATATCAGGCCTCGGCCAGCTTGTACTGAGCCCAAAGGCCGGCAATCCAGTTGACGCCCTTGGGAGTGAATTTGGATTGGTTGTAGGCGTGGCCGCTGTCGCTGGTGCCGGCTTTTACTTCGAAGCGGCCGGCGTCGATGTGAGGCTGGTAGGCCTGCCATTCGCCGCCCATGCGGTACATGATTTTTTTGTCGAGCAGGAACTCTCGGAATCGCGACTCGTTGGCCTTGAGCAGCTTTGCTACCTGCCGGAAGCCCTTAAGGCCTGTCGACTCGACATAACGCTCGACGAAGGCGATCTTTGGCGCTGCCTCAATCAGCGCCTGATTGGCTGCCTGCTGAAGTTCGAACTGTTCGGCCCAAGCGCGGGCGGCAGCGGCGGGATTGGAAAAGTCAGGCAGTGTGGCGAGCACCCGCGGCCCTTCCAGCTCTTTGAGCTTTTTCAGGACAGATCGGCGAACGGCTTTCGACTCGCGCATCCCCACCAGCATGCATTGGTCCAGGGTCAGGCCATAAGTGGCGACCTGATTGCCGTGCAGGGGGGTGAAATATTTTTGCACCCCCTCCAGATCATCGCCCAGCTCATCCTCGACCCGGGAAAGGAAATGATCATTGCGAACCTTTGGCTCTCCAGCCTGCTGGCGTGCTTCATTGATCATGTCGCGCAGCGTGATCGTTGAAACGGTACGCGACACGTTTTCAGAATTCGAAAAACGTGTCGCGACACTTTGGGGGATATTGCTTGAATTGGGTTGGCTCTGCATAATCGGGCCTCTCTAGTTTTGCGAATCAGCCGACCTTCTCCGTCGGCTTTTTTGTGCCCGGAATTCAGGCGGCCTTCACCGAGGCATCCATCACGTCTAGGCTCTGCCGAACGTGGTTGATCTCCTGGCAGATCAAGTTTTTCTCGAAAGAACTGACGTGGTTGTCATCCAGCGCCTGGTGCACCGCGATGGTCAGATCGGCGACCTCTTTGCCGACGTTGATCAGTGATTTGGTCAACGCTTGCGGCTCCGGCGCAGCTTTCGCAACGAGGTCGAAACCAAATTCACTCGCCAGTGCAGCCAGAGGGCGCATGTCGCCGGTGTGCAACAGAATCCCGAACAAATGCTCTACGGTCAGGTGGTGTGCGTCGTTGTCCGGATTGGCGCGCTGAAGCAGGCCAACGTGAGGAACGCCCATCTTTGCAGCAAGGGTCTTGGCTTCGTTGTCCAGGACAGCGCTCTGGCAGGCCCGTAGAAAATCTTCCATTCGTAAAACCTCAAATTTGTTTCCGTGGCGCCCTGCCAGTGCGTGGGCGATCATTTGTTCTGGCAGTAAGCAATGACTGCCTCAGGCTGCTGTGCGCTTTGGGCGCGCCGGGATCGGACGAATCTCATTCGCCTCAATACGGCCGTCGTCATAAAGGGTGATTTCGATGCTTCTGCCGGCTCGAACCATTTGCGAGATCGCGCTCTGGTTCACGCCGAGAGCAGCAGCAAGCGCGGCTTGAGTGCCGTGCTCTTCTAGGTATTTGCTCAAAGGGATCTTTTTCATGGAATTTCCACGGCTTGATATCTGCCATGGATAGTAGCAGCGCTGCTTTTTATCAGCAACAAAATACTAGCAGCGCTGTTTGCTTGGATATCAGCTCTGCTAATACTCTTATTCGTATGAAAATACGTCGCCCCCTCACCCCCGAAGAAGTTGCCGAGAGCGCCAGGCTCAAAGCTATCTACGAACAGCGGAAATCAGCTGCTAAAGCGGCCGGGCGCAGCCTGACGCAGGCGGACGTTGCCGAAGCATGCGGATGGTCCGGGCAAAGCGCATTCAGCCAATACGCAACCGGGAAGGTGCCACTAAATGTTGAAGCGCTGCTGAAGCTCGCAAAGGCGCTCAACTTCGATGCAAGCGAGGTCAGCTCTCGACTGTTATCCACTGTTGCCAGCGTGCAGCAGGACCGCATACAGCCAAGCGTGAAATTAGGAAGCATCGAGACTTGGGACGACGAAACCCCGCTCGATGACGATGAGGTCTACGTTCCCTTCCTTCATGAAGTCGAGCTGGCGGCTGGATCCGGCAGGTTTGCAATTGAGGAAAGCGCTAAGTCACGCCTTCGCTTCAACAAGAAAGATCTTCGTCACAACGGCGTTCAGTTCAGCAACGCCAAGTGCGTGAAGGTCGGTGGCAACAGCATGGTGCCCGTGCTGCGCGATGGCGCGACTGTAGGCGTGAACGTCGGGAAAAACTCCCTGAGCGATATCGTCGACGGAGAGATGTACGCCATCAACCACAATGGCCAGCTCCGCGTGAAGCAGGTCTACCGTATCCCGATCGGGATTCGCCTGCGCAGCTTCAATCGTGACGAGCATCCTGATGAGGACTACACGTTCCAGCAGATCCAGGAGCAGCAGATTTCGATCTTGGGCCATGTGTTCTGGTGGGCGATGTATTCACGTTAATATTTACCGAGCGATAAAGAATGGGCGATTTGAAGATCGTGGAAAAAACAGCGAAGTGGTTTGAAGAGAATCAAACTAAATCGGTTCTTGTGTACACAGCATTGGTTGCCGGTTTCACTTGGGGTTGCTTTTTCTTTGTATTTGACGAAAACAAAGTGAAATTTTACGAAGCCAAAGTCAGTAGAGCAGAAGCTGAAACGAAAGAAGTAACCGCAAGAGCATCTGTTCTATCCGCCAGATTAGAGTTCTTGGAAAAAGACAACTCAAAATTAACGACTTGGCTTGAAGGAACTAAAAACTCAATACCATACTATGAGAAAGAGATCACCCGACTAAACGAAAGGCTATCCACCGAGCATCCTACTCCGAACACGCCCCCCCCTGACACGCCATTGGATCAGCCGCAAAAAGCAGTTGCGTACTCACATACTGAATCCCGCGATGCTGGCACCACTTACAGGGATTTGAGAACGCAGGCTATGATTGGCGTCCAGTCCGTATCAATAGAGCGCACCGCTAGAGTTATAGTTAACCTGCCAGACCAGGTTAAGCCAATAGAGGATAAGGACGCCGCGCCAGGAACTTCGTGGGGCTTTGTCCACTCTGGAAAAAATTATTCTTTATCGCTGGATGCAATCGACTGGGCTAGTGGCAAATACACCGTTTCCGTATTTGAAAAACTCTAGAGTTACTACCAACACAACCCAACTAAAGTATTTAATTTTTTCCTTTTAAGGACGTGCCCTGACAGGGCTGCCCATGGTTTTGCTCAAAGAAATAGCCAGCAACTTTTTAGTTGTCAAAGACCATTACCCCCCCTGCCCCCCTCCGTACCAAAACCATCAAGAACTTAACCGCAAGGCAAGGACTGCCGTGCGGATACCGAGCCGGCCTAGCGCTGCGCTTAAAGGATGGTTTGGTAGCTTCCGGGCTGTACGAAGAAGGTCCGGAATAAGAGGCTCCTTTGCGGGCTATTCATCGGGATTCCGTGAGTGGGCCCCGCCAATCGTCGACTAAAAGCAAATCCCAAAAAGCCTGCCTTTGCGCGGGTTTTTTTACGCCCGTTAAATTTTTTATTAGCAGCGCTATTTACTTTAAATAGCAGCACTGCTACTTTTATTCGCAAGCCAGACAACACCGGCCCAGCAGCGAAAGCTGCGCCGCTCTTTAACAACCAGCGCCATGAACGACTACCCGGCCAGTCCGGTTAGGTCACTCCCGGCTCCATCGGTGGGAGGTCAGTAAACCGATGAACAAAACCGCACTTGCCTCTACCGGCGACCGGCGATCCGACAGGCCCGAAAGCCTGCCAACGCGCAGCCCACTGCGACGGCGGACGAGGTGTTGACCGAACTGAGTGAATGACCTGGTAAGCGGGTGCGGAGAAACACGGAATTTTTCACTGATGCACCTGGTGACGGGTGCATTGGGAAAACAACCGGAGGCAGCAGCATGCAAATCAACACGCAGAAAACGGTGCAGGTCGACGTGACTGAACTGCACCTCTACATCAAGGTCCGCGATGGATTCGCCGCAGGTCTGAAAGATGCTCAGGGCGAGGAAGTCGGCAGCTATGAAGGCTACGTGCCGGACTTCTTCCCCGGCCAGCACTACGGCGACTACTTGATCCTGAACATCGATCTGGAAACCGGGCAGATCAAGAACTGGAAGAAGCCTGGCGCCGCTGACATCGAGAAGATGCTCGCCCAAGGCGAAGACGACTGAACAACCAGCGCCACGACAGCCTGTCGTTAACTGCCCGATCCTCTCTATGAGAGCGCATCGGGGTGTGATCTGAGGCTAAGTCTCGGGCAGCGGATGTGCCAACCGGTCGCCTACAGGGCGACCCCTTCCGCCGAATACCGGTTGAGCCCCGGCCAGATCACACCCCGATGCGCACCCGACAGCTCAAAGGTTGCAGCTGTATTGATATTCGAATGGGAAAAAGACGGTATCGACCACCAGAGAGAACGGCGCGTCGATCAGCAAAAAGGGAATCAGCTTTCCTTTGGAGGTACCCACCAACCACCAGTCGAATCGCACGCCAATGTAGGGGCACCGGTGCTTGTCATAATCCATGCGCATGGCGGTTGCCATACACCCACTCAGGCTGGCAACCAGCACCAGTAAAATCGCTTTTCGAACCACGTAACGTCCTTATTACTTCTTTGTGCGGAGTTGGATAGACGCTAGCGCGCAGAGTTAGTCACCCTCCCCCCGGCAGCACCCGAATGCACTCCCCTCCGCGCCCAACGGCAACCAGCGGAGCGGAGCGGAGGAGTGCATCCGAGTTTTGTTGGATCAACACCCCGCCACTCTGGAGACGACCATGTCAGCTCTACGCAAGCCCATCCCGGAAGATGACTTTCTCGACACGGAGGCCGGTCAGGAATGGCTGACCGATTCGGTCGACGATCTGCTTTATCGGCGCCACGTCGAAGCACCGAATCCGGTAGGCCGAAGCAAGGTTTTGGTCAACGCCGACCACTTACCGGAGGCGCTGGCGGATCACATGGCCGCAAACCCTGATCCTGATCGGTACATCGAGAAGATCCTGATCGAACTGATCTGTCGCGGGGGTGGCGGTGTACTGCACAAGTGGGCCGTTGAGGCAGTCGGAGGCGATCCGCTGGTTGTTCGAAGGCTGGCCGGAGACCTGGTTGCGGTGCATGCCAACGAGTACCGAGATGCCAAGCGCGAAAGCGATCGCGTAGAGCGGGAGTGCGGCTTTTGAGCCCGCACATCCTGATCGACCAAGCCCTTGATGGTGTGTCGGCGCCGGCCGGCGAAGAAGACATCAGCCTGCTGGTGCAGGGGCTGATCACCCGCCTCTTCACCGACGGCGCTATCACCACCGACGAGTTCAACCACTACTGCAAACGCCTGCGTGACACCTGTCAGCGGCGCAAGGAGGAAGCATGAGTACGGCGCCGGTTAAATCGCTCATCGACGAACAACTTGAGGACATCAGCGCTCACAACCTTCGCGAGGCATACAGCCTGGCAGAGCGGCGCGGATTCTTCGGCGCGCCAGTTGAGCAATACGCAGAGCCGGCTTACGGCGGTCGTGTTCTTCAGGTGCTTCGCTATCGAGTGCAGAAATATGGCCCGTGCGATGAATGATCGACAGCACGCCCGCCGGATTGTCTTCTGGCGTAGCTCATTCTTCGCGCTCGCAGCTTGCACCGCTTTCATGTTGTACGGCGCCCTCTCCGCGCCAACCCCTCAATAGCACACACCTTTCAATCGCTGCGCACCGCGCGGCAAGGATTACTCATGTCCACGAATACGCGGATCTGGGATCAGGTCAACACGACCGATCCGAGTGCCACAAAGAATTTCACCGGAATGGGCGGCTTCAAGGGTACGGCCATCAAGCCGACCTACCTGATGCGCAAAGCCACCGAAGTGTTCGGCCCATGCGGTGAAGGTTGGGGCTGGACCATCCTTGAAGAACGATTCGACGAAGGCGGCCCGCTGCAAGCACCGACCAAGGAATGGCCGACCGCGCCACTGATCAACGCGAAAGTCCACACCGTGAGAATTGAGCTTTGGTACCAGGGCGAGGGCGGACAGAAATGCACGGTGACGCACTACGGCCACACACCGTTCGTCCTCCTGCAGCAAGGCAAGATAATCACCGACTGGGAGGCGGCAAAGAAGTCGCTCACAGATGCCATCGGTAAATGCCTCCAGCCGCTCGGATTCGCCGCAGACATCCACATGGGGTTGTTCGATGACGCCGCGTATGTCGAGACGGTTCGGGATGAGGTGGCGTTGAACAAAGCCGAAGATCGTGTAGCAGAGGAAGATCGCCAGAAGCAGGAGCGGCTGGATTACATCAAGTCGGTCATCGACACGATGGGCGGCGCCCAGTCGGCTCAGGAGCTGAAGAAAATCCACGACGTCGCCGTGCGCAAACTGACCATCCGCAAAGACACCAAGGGCGTTGAGCGAGTCTCGTTGGAGTGGAAACGAATCAAAGAAGCATCTGAACGGGAGAACGCAGCATGACCCAGCTCTACGCACTGACTGGCAAGCTTACCGAACTTCAGGAAATGGCGGATACCGACGATGAGGGCCTGAAAGAGGCCCTGCAGCACGCGATGGACGAGATCCAAGGTGAGTTCGAGGTGAAGGCCGACAACATCGTCATGCTGCGTCGGAACATCGAGAGCGATATCGACGCCATCGACAAAGAGGTCGAGCGTCTGAACGAACTGAAGCGAGTGAAGAAAAACAGCGTTTCCCAGATCAGTGATTACCTGCGCCGGAACATGGAAGCCGCGGCGATCAAGTCAATCAAGCGACCGCTGTTCACAATCACGCTGGCCTTGGCGCCTGAAAAGGTGATCGTCGACAAGGAAGATGAAATTCCGGATGACTTCATCGAAACGAAGACAGTGTTCGCCCCTGACAAAAAGTCGATTGCGGCGAAGCTCAAGGAAATCCGTGATCACAACGACGCGGTGCGCAAGCGCATCGAAGCCGGCGAAGACGCGGAACATGAACTGCTACCGGAACCGGTCTGGGCTCACCTTGAGCGCGGCGAAAGCTCGATCCGGATCAAGTGAGGCCAGCATGATCAGTCTCAACCTCAACGCAGTTCGAGCAAAGCAAAATGAGTCGGATGAAATCACCGCTGCGATGGCCGACTTCTGGGCGCGGCCCGGCAGCACCTTCAAAGAGCTGCCGGCGACCCGGATAAAGCCCAGGCCTACGCGGCGGGACTGGGTAGACCCTGAAACGGTCCTCAAGCGGCGGCCGAAGCCGATATCGGCAGCCGACCGCAAGGCGCTGCGCACAATGGCGGACTCGCTATGAAGTCGAAACGCAAACCTAATAACGGTTTCGCCCGGGCCGAACGCAGCTGCCGGGCGCTGCTGCGCACCAACCACGTCGCGGTGGTAAACATCGACCCCAGCGGCAGCCAGATCATGGCGAACTGGAAGAGCTGCCGGCAGATCCGCAGTTTGGCGATCGCCAACGCGATCTTTGATTTCTCCTACCGCTGGACGATCTACATCGCCGCCATGTGTCGAGACGAGCGCGGCGCCGAGTACATCAAGTCGGTGGAGATCTCGCCCGAGGGCATCTACAAGGTCGAGCGCCTGACCGATGCGATCGAGCATTACTACCTGGACCTGCGCAACAGCGCGAACCCGGCCCATCTGGTGGCATCGGGCTGGATTGCCATTCCGGACGAGGTTTCGATGGATGAAGCCCAAGCCGCGAAGCTGTTCTACGCCGCCGGCGCCTGGCATCAGGTGAAGATTGCAGCGTGAGACGTTTTCGCACCCAACAACGCAAACGACAGACCTGGCTGGACTTGCCGGCCAGCGGAATTGAAGAGGTAGTACATGGCAAAGGCTGGAAAAGAGCGATCTGCGAAGGCCGCCGAGAAGCGGATCGAGTACGACGAGAAGGAGCTGCGGCACCGGGTCAGGCTCGGCACCCGGCAGAAGCTTGAGGAATTGATGGCTTGGAACGACATTGAAGAACTGAGCGAGGCGATTCAGAACCTAATTCTGAACGCTCATGCGCTCGGGCCAACCCTTTCGTTTCAAGCGATGGAAAGCCCGCGCCACAAAGTACAGATAAGCGAAAACGTGGCGCGGATGTTTCGTAATGAAAGCTTGGCAGAGCTGAAGCGAAATCCAGGGGATGAAAGCATCGAGCCAAATTGAGGATTCTACGTATGGGCGTTACAGCGTGCGAAAACGTAGAAGCCTGCTCACTAGTTCACGACAATGGCCGATTTCCACATCGGAATAATGTCTTCAAATGGGATAGGTTCCGTATATAGCTGCAAAGGATCGTTGATAAAAAGAAATGCCCTAGGCCCCCATGCGGAAGGCACTATCGCCATTCCTCTTATTACCACAACGTGAGCCATTCCTGCCTGGTCCATCTTTAGCTGCATAATCACGGGATGGCCGGATGCAAGGGTACCGTAAAGTGTGAACGGATCAGTAGGTGGAAGAATTTTAGAGGGTGACCCTCCAAAATATTGGATCAAATTCTGAATGTCGCTCAAATCACCAGTAACAGCACAACTCATCGGATTCTGGCAGCAGAATGCCGGGCTAGCATTTTTAGCGGCGGCGACCATCGCGCATTGACGTGGGGTAGCCGCTCTTCCTCGCATACTTAATACTATCTGTTCAGACACGGCGGCCCAGCACCACACAGGCGTCTCTTGTAGAATATTTGGTATCGGTAATTCAGTCTGATCAGCGGACGCGAAGCTTGAGAAGCACATCACTCCGAGCAGTAATAACGCAGCTACCTGCCTCATCTGAAAACTCCTTGTTTGTTATCGTCTCCCGGAGCGTAGCTCGCTGTAGGCAAATTGCTACCAGTGGCGTTGTCGTATCTTCGCGGAAATTGCCGCAAGAGCTTTTCACACGAAGCTCGGCGCCTCAATCAGACGGTCAGTTGATCCCATGTAGGTGGCGAGGTCGATGATTTGGCGAAGGAAGACGACAACTTCAAGCTTCTGACCATCGTCCGGCAGCCCTATCCGTTTCAACATCGCTTTAGCGTCCTCTTCGATAGCCGCTAGCGCATCTACATCGCTCTGCAACCTCATGTCGGCCTCCTGCCAGTGTGAGCTTAAGGATAGATACACCAGTTGGCGACTTGCCGGCCAGCGGAATTGAAGAGGTAGGCCATGGACAAGACTGGACAAGAGAGATCGGCGAAGGCAGCGCTGAAGCGTATCGAGTTCGACGAGAAGGAACTGCGGCACCGGTGCCGGCTTGGAACGGGGCAGAAGCTGGAAGCATTGAAGGTGCGCCACGAAATCGTGATTAGCGAAAAGGTGGCGCGGGAATTCCGCAATCAAAGTTTGAATGAAATAAGTAAGTTTCCGAGAGATGAGATTATCGAACCAATTGGCGTCTAATCCGCCATGCAATCCGCAGCCTATAAAATAAATAATCTCAGGAACTCTAAAACCTAGATTTATTGTGGTCGTTGTCTGGCTGAAAAGCCCTCTTCCCCCTCATCATCTCCATACCATTTTTGCAAATCAAATATACGAAGACCTTCAAAGTCATTTAGAGCTCGATAACGAACCTGAATTTCATGCTGCCCCTCAATGGCATCAAAAGAAAAAATGCGCACCGTCCCCTTGTTTAAAGGTTCAAGATCCAACTGAAACTTACTGCCACCTCTTCCAGCTAGAGACACATTTACACAATCACAATATCCGCCACTATTCTCTATTTCGAAACTATCAAAAAACTCGCCTTGATAGTGATATCTTTCCTTATACCTAACTTCAAAAAGAGGCTGCAAAAGCCTATGTTGATTTTCTAACGTAACATTTTGAATCCTCGCCATTTCGGCCTGTTGCTCCACAGAGTTTCTCAACTCCATAGTTTGTAGATTCAACGCATCGGTACTCAATTTTAACTCGCGACCTTGTTGCAAGTACCCTAAAACCAACCAAAGGAAAGCGACTGGCCCGAATACACCTGCAAGAAAGTCTCCTAATTCGTTTAGCTCAAGGTTAGTAAAGCTATCAAACTTAAAAGCGACCGTCGTTGCGATTATCACGAAATAAAGGATAGTGCCCGACATCCCCCACAACTCTGCTTTCTTCCCCACAATCAACTCCCGTAGACGACTCCATGCCGGTCACCTGCAATACCCCAACCCAAACCAAATTGCCACCACCGATCACGGAAGGCGGCGCCTGACTGGAAAAAATCTATGACCATAATCGCACTGGTCATCCGCTACCACGGTGCGAAGTTCCGGCTTGCGTCGTGGGTGCTGCAACACTTTCCGCCGCACACCTGCTACGTCGAGTCATTCGGCGGTGCCGCCGGCGTCCTGATGCAGAAGCCTCGATCGTATCCCCGGACATCTAACAACTTGGCGGCGTCGTCGCTTGCGATTTTTAGCTGGCCTTATGGGGCGGATGGATTTGCAGACTGTTTATCCTTCAGATCAAGATATCGCTGAGTTCGGTAATACCATAAGAACGAACCCACGAGCGAGACAGTCAAAGAGAATAATTGCAAATACCCGTAAAATCTCGACAATTTTTTCAGCTTCTCAAAATAGTCCTTGAGCAAATCAATACCTACATTAATCTTTGCATTTACAACCTTCAAATCTGCAAATTTAACTTCGATTTTCTCACGAAAGGAAACCAACCGCCCCTGCGCACTCTCCAACTCTTCTAAAGTTGGCTTTCCCGCCATCAATTCATTTATTTCCTTTGTAATTTGGTCCGCTGACTCTGAAAGATTTTCTAAAGTAGCTAAAAATTCAGCCTGTTGCATGGTCAAGTTATCAATCTTCAACTCTAGCTCATCTGACCGCTTATTTAAGTCAAAAAAGAAAAAAACAAAACATAGCATCCCTGCAATAGCAAGAAATTTGTACAGATTATCCGTTGGCGCTTGCATCATTGCTCCTAGTTATATCTGGCGTAATGCCATGGCTCTTAATGAGCCACTTCTACGAATCACGCCAGCCGACGAGACCCTCCGAATTAATCAGAGCATATTCTTAGTTTTATCCCACTCGATTTTTAAAATTTCTTGTGTCACGTTCTTCAATTGTTCACACAACTCAACAACACCCTTCGACTCCGTACCTTCACAGAAGTAGACACCTTTATTGACCAGCATCAATAACTCCTTAAAAAGTTCTTCTTTGGGATTCGCAAGAAGCTCGATCTTATATTTAAGCTCAAAAATTTTTGTTCTTAGATCATTACGAGTTCGGACCCACACGATTACCAGTTCAGTGCCAATCTCCACCTGATTTTTCTCGGTAAGTTTTTTACCAAAATCTAGTTGTGCTTCCTGCTCACGAATATGCCCATTCATTGTTAAGAGCAACGACAAATATTCGGCGCATGATTCGCGAAGCTGGTCAATCCACGCTTGCCTACTAACTTTAACTGCATTTGATCGTGCTATTTTTTCTTGATTTTTGTGTGCTAATTCGAGCGATTTTTCTTGAGCATCGATGGTTCCTTTAAAAATCTCTTCCTGCTGAATCGCATTTTTATTTGACGTCCGTATCGTTAACCATGTCCCCAAAGAAAAGACAGCAATAGTAGCCATAAAGCTAAAAAAAGTAGCCCAGTCAAATCCGGAGTCAATAGCAACTTTGGGTATTTGCTCTAAATAGACAACTGAAGTTTCGTATTTCATCACCAATTCCTTTAGTCGCGCGCTATCAGGGCGACATCATACTCACGAGGAACTGTCATGCCCATTACTTACGGCTCGGTCTGCTCCGGCATCGAGGCGGCAACGCTAGCTTGGAAGCCGCTCGGCATGCGGGCAACTTGGTTCGCCGAGATCGAAGCTTTCCCCAGCGCAGTACTCGCCCACCATTACCCGAACACGCCGAACCTCGGCGACATGACCAAACTCGGCGCCCAGGTGCTGGCCGGCAAGATCGCCGCGCCGGACGTCCTCGTCGGCGGAACACCGTGCCAAGCCTTCAGCGTGGCCGGGATGCGCGAAGGCCTCACCGACCCGCGCGGCGCCCTCACCATCAAATACGTGGAGCTCGCAGATGCAGTTGACTATGTTCGAGCAGGCCAGCGAAAGCCGCCCTGCGTTATCGTCTGGGAAAACGTCCCCGGCGTCCTCAGCGACAAAGGGAACGCCTTCGGATGCTTTCTTGGCGCGCTTGCTGGGGAAGACTGCGAACTGCAGCCTTCAGGGAAGAAATGGCCGGACGCTGGTTGTGTGTATGGACCCAAAAGAACAATCGCGTGGCGGATCCTGGACGCCCAATATTTCGGCCTGGCCCAACGACGCCGCCGTGTGTTCGTTGTCGCAAGTGCTCGAGACGGATTCGATCCCACCGAGGTACTTTTTGAGCGAGAAGGCGTGCGCCGGGATACTGCGCCGCGCCGAGGCGAGGGGCAAGACGTTACCGGATCAGCTCCTTTCGGCCCTGCGCTCCAGTGCGGGTGTGGATACACCTTCGACGAGTCACTAGGGCAGTACGGCTGCCCGAACTGCGAGGGCGACGAAGGGCCAGCGGTTGGTGTGTTCTGCGGAGTACCGGCGTTCGGCGGCCACAGCCTCGGCGGATCCGTCGAACGATCGGCCACGCTCACCGCGAAGGACACCCGGCTCGACATGGAAAGCGAGACGTTTTTCGTCGCGCCGACATTGGCCGGCGGCGGACGCAAGTCCGGAGGATACTCGCTCGACGACATCCCGATCACCGCGCCAGCGCTTCGGGCTCAAGCTCAAAGTAGCCACCGAGCCGACTCCGAGGCGTTCATCGTGGCTGGCACTCTCAATTCCAACGGCAAGGCGGCCGGCAGCGCAACCCAGCAGGATGCAGAGTCCGGATTGCTGGTTGTTCACGGCACGCAAGACCCCGGCGTGTTGAATGATCAGGCTCACACTCTCGGCCGGAACAGTGGACAGGAGAACGTGCTCTATTGCCGCGAAGTGGCCCAGACCGTCACCAGCAACTACGGAAAGCAGTTGGACAACACGAACTCAGCCCTGGGGCCAAACGTCGTTGTTTCCCCAATTCAAAACGCAACTCGGGGTAAATCACAGAACGGAATCGGTATCGGCGAAGCATCTGATCCGATGTATACGCTTGATCAAGGCAGTCAGCACGCGGTCATGGTTGCAGCTTTCGCCGAGAACTCTCGATCGGAAATTCGTTATGAGGACGGCGACGGAGGTATCACTGGGGCGCTGGGTTGCGGCGGTGGAAAACCCGGCCAAGGAATGCCGTCGGCACAGGTCGGCGCCTCAGTTCGCCGCCTGATCCCTCGAGAGTGCGAACGCCTCCAAGGTATGGTCGACGACTACACGCTGATCCCGTGGCGCGGCAAGCCTGCCAGCGAATGTCCGGACGGTCCACGCTACAAGGCGATCGGAAACAGCAAGGCCGTTCCGTGCGTGCGCTGGATCGGTAGGCGCATTCTTAAGCAGATCACACCCAGCCCGTATGTTTAAGCGCCTCGATAAAACACAAAATTGCGGTGATCAGCTCAATCGCCCTTGTTAGATCTTTCATTCAATAATCCTCAACTGGTCTTTAGGCAAAGGTTTTCCTCTGCTATAGCGGCCCAATTGAATTTCCCGCCGACCACCCTCCACCGCCCGGGCATGCCCCGGCATAGGACGCCCCATGCCCACAGAAAACAAACCGGCCGAGCCGCTGCCGACATTGGCGATCGACGCCGAGCCAAAGCCATATCCTGACCGCCTGTGCCATATCGATTACGCGGCACACCCATATCGTTGCGGATGCTTGAGTGGCGACGATGAAGCGCAGCGGCGTTTTGATGAATACCAACGCGACACCAAACTGGCGACACCTGAGGGTGATGTTGTGCGACTCACCGCCGAGCGTGACGCCCTGCAGAAGCGCCTGAACGCAGCGGATCAGCGGATTGATGAGCTGGAGCAAGACAAGGCCCGTTTGGATGCCATCGAAGCCAATTGCTGGGATGTCCGATACGACAGCAGTCCCAACGGTGATGCCGGTGACAGCGGCATCAACATCGAGGTTGTCGGCCATTGGATGGATAAGCCGTTCGAGCGCGTAATCGGCGAGAACTACAACGAGAACCTGCGCGCTGCCATTGACCAGGCCATGACAGCTCCGGCCTATCCGCCTGCTCGCCCTGAATATCCAGAGCCAGAAGCTACCAAGGATTATGACTGGCATATGAACCCGTGCAAGCAGGGTCACCGCGATGTCGGCGCTGCCAGCGGCGTTGCGCACTGCTACACGTGCGACGAGAAGATCGAAGCGGCCACGACTCAGGAGGCTTTCGAAAAGTGGAACGCAACGCGCCCGCCAGCTAACGACAAGCCAGTTTAGGCCTTCACCGGGCTGCTCATCGAAAAAACGCCTCGAAAAAACATCCGGCATAAACCGAATTTAAGCCAAAAAATGCCGCCTACTCGGCTGTAGGAGTATTGCCTTCACTCGGACGACCATCGAGCGCTGGCATCGGGTCTGTCTGAACACCTATTAGGATAGAGTTCCATGCTTCGTAAGCTAATTTCTGACGTAGCACGGCTTCTTGCCAGAGAGCACCGGTAACCTCGTCAGCCACGACCAGCATCATAAGTTGATTGGTGGTTGCATCGAGATCAAGCAGGTGTTGATGGGCTTTAAACCGGAAATCATTGTCGGTAAGCATTTGGACACACGTGCGATGTAGGACTGGCGCGGGACGACGAGCCGTTGTTCCTGTCCTTCGAGTGTGACATGCCGCTGGAGCTTTGAATACTCAACCAAAACGCTCAGGGTAGCTGGCTATCTATCCAACGCTCAGCAACTGCCATTGCCTCAGCAAGCGCGCTTTGATAGTCAGGCCATGGCCCTGGCAGTTCAGCAACAGTGTCAGCGAGGCCTGGGATGCCGCCCTCTTCAAGGACGTGTGCTGCCGCGGGCGAATCATCGTTGGGCTTTTCCCAATCGAACTTCACGACCAACTTATGCCCGCGGTACTCGTGTGTTATTGGCGCATCCAAACTGTGTGACATGACCGATTCCTGGTCGCTAATTAGTAGATCTAGTTTTAACCCGCTTTGGCAAATGGCTCTATCGAGGCAATCTGCCATCCCTCCCCCTTCAAAGTCAGCCGCTATAGCGGCAAGGAATTCCTATGCTCGATGCAAACATCCACCACTCACTGAGCACGCTCACTGCAAGCCAGCTGGCGAAGCTGCTCGTCATGCGCAAGGGGCTTGAGTTCGGCTATGCCTACACGCTCACCGACGATGATGGGCAGGACAGCAACATCGACAATGCTTTTCTATCCGCCGCGCCGGGCGAACTACTCGACACCTTGTTCGACGAAAACGAGCATGACGATGCCATTAATGAGGTGCGTTATGAGGCTGAAGACGTTCGCGGTATCCCTTCTTGGTGCCACTACAGTTGGGAGCGCAACTACGAGGTCGATGTGAAGGCCTTCATCCTGCCCGATGGCCGTGCACTCGCCTTTTGTACGATGAGCGGCGGCGGCAAGCACAGCGAGCCAGACGCCTACCCTTGGGTTGAAGAGGCCAAATTCATCAAGGTCGCTGGAGTGGAAGAGCGCGTCATCAAGACTTACAAGTTCGATGATATTCCTGAAGCCTTAGCAGTGACACCATGATCCTCGCCCCGCTCTACATGGCCTACCTCATCTACAAGGGGCCGTGGCGATGAGCAGAAGCCCCCCGCGTTATTGGTCTGCTTGGAGCTGGCTCCTAAGTGAACACTTCAGGCGGCAGAAGTCCGGGGCGCTTGGGGGCCCATAGAATAACCTCCGCTAGTGGGGACGTTCGAAACCATGCTACCCGATGCCGCTGAGCGAGCTCGATCAACGCCCCAAGCTAGCGCCGTCGTCATTGTGTCATTAGGTAAGTCATCGTGAGCCTCCTCGAACATGAGTCTCCCGCCTTTATCGTAGACGCCGATGAACAGCTGGGTCCGCCCCCTCCTGGAAACCCTCGCTTGAACATCAATGAGCATGCCGTTGGGGAGCACTTCGTCGTGTGATCGGCAGTGCAGCTCGCAGTCGGCCCACAGCCAATATTTGGACCCTCTACGCATCATCATGCTCGCCTCCTTTTTATTTGAATTCGATGAAATCGATGGAGACGGAAACAGTTATTACAGTTTGAAAAAAGTGTCAACCCACCACCTCGACCTCCTGTCGGGTGCAATCTCCGAACATGAATTCACCACCTTCTGCCGCTACGCGCGGCATGGAGCATCACAATGGAAAATGAAATTCTCTCCGACGAGGAACTGGCGGAACTCACCGGCTACAAGGCAAGGGCATACCAGCGCCGCTGGCTTATTGATCGCCAGTGGGTGTTCGTCGAAAGCCGCGGCAAGCGCCCGCTGGTTGGTCGGATGTATGCCCGCATGAAGCTGGGCATGATCAGCCCCACCATTGCCGATCCGAACCCGCCGCCGGCCGCACCGGTATGGACACCTGATTATTCGCGAGTGAACTGATATGCGCCCCCGCAAGACCGAGCACCAACACCTTCCCCCTCGGATGTACAAGCGCTCACGGAAACGCAAAAACGGCAGTACATGGACCGCGTATTACTACCGCGACCTGCTCGGCAACGATATTCCTCTGGGCAAGGATCTCGATAAAGCTCGGCTGAAGTGGGCCGAACTCGAAGCCAAGGAAAAACCCCTTGACCTGCGCACTATGAAGGGAATTTTCGATCGGTACATTCGTGATGTGGTGCCAAAGAAAGCACCACGCACGCAAAAGGACAATTTGGCGGAGATCAAACAACTGCGGACGATGTTCGACAGCGCCCCGATCGACTCAATCACTCCAGCAACGATTGCCGGTTACCGGGATGCGCGGTCGGCAAAAGTCAGGGCGAACCGTGAAATCGCGACTCTCTCCCACGTATTCAATATTGCGCGGGAATGGGGACTGACGACGAAGGAAAACCCCTGCCAAGGCGTGCGCAAGAACAAGGAGACGCCGAGGGACTATTACGCGAATGATGTGGTTTGGGAGGCGGTTTACAAGAAGGCAGCTCAGGAGCTGAAGGAAGCGATGGACCTGGCCTATCTGACCGGGCAAAGGCCGGCAGATGTGCTGGTTATGCGGAAGGATGATGTTGAAGGCGGATATCTGACTGTTCAGCAGAACAAGACGCACAAGAAGCTGCGCATTCAAATGACGACCGCCGGAGAAGCGAACAGCCTGGGCATTCTGATCGCGGCGATCACAGAGCGAAACGCTGCCCACGTTTCGAGCTACCTGATTGTCAACCGGAGCGGTAAACGGATGACTGCGACGATGCTGAGGAAACGATGGGACGCGGCGCGAGAGAAGGCAAAACTGGAAGCTCTTGAGCAGGGAGACGAGCTGCTGGCTAAGCGAATCGGAGAATTCCAGTTCCGGGATATTCGGCCGAAAGCGGCGTCGGAAATCAGCGATGTGGGTGACGCCAGCCTGTTGCTCGGGCACACAAAAGGCGACATTACTGAGCGGGTTTATCGCCGTGTCGGCGCGATCGCCAAACCCTCAAAATAGGCAAAAAATGCGTTCCATAACTCGAAACACGCCCCTTGTAGAATGCGGTCTGTAGAGGTGCTGCAAAACAAAAGTATTGGAACGAAAAAACGTCTGACGCCGCGTATTCTGCGGCTTTCCATAGCGGTCTTGAAAACCGTCGACTGTAACAGGTCCATGAGTTCGAATCCCATCGCCTCCGCCATCTTATGTACGACAAAGCCCTGATTATTCAGGGCTTTGTCGTTTCCGGGATTCGCGAAAGTTTCTGCCCTGCTCAAGGTGATCCCTGAGCTTGATGGACGAACAGAAGATCCCACGGAGCACCACACGAGTTTTCTTCTCAGAACCGGCTATCACTGCGCCGAACGCCGCATCTCCTCCCGAGTAGGCATGCTCCAGTCCGAGGCGCGCCTTTCATAGATAGAGTCGGGCTTATGCTCTTCGTAGCCAAACATCAACAGGTAAAGCCCCAGCGCCAGCGCTGCCAATAGTGCCCTGCCGACCGGATCGGCATCCTTCGGCAGTCCACCGGGCCCGATTGCGACCCAGCCACCGCGAAGGTACGCAAACACGGCTTGGGTGAACCATGCCTGCGCCCCTACACATGTCCAAAACTGACTCCACCCGCCTGTAAAGCGCCAAAAAACGCTGACCAGGGAGGCGATGGCCATGACAGCCAGGATCAAGTAACGAAAACGCTTGAGAATCCTCAGCGCACGGCTTTCCTGCTCCATATTTGCCCTGATTTCACATAATAATTAACCGTCGAGACTCCAAGTATCGACCGATGTGGCCCCAACATTAGTACCTGCAGATATTCCTCCTCCCCCGTCAGAATCAGTGATTACTCAGGCTGGCGTACAATCGAAAAAAAATCCACGAGCAAAATTCAGCCCTGATACTTCTCAACCTCCACAACTACAACAAATTCCTTTTCACCTGAACAATGTAACTACACCGTGACAAAAAACATACATCCCTCGCCCTGTTTCGCCTTGACAGGGTAAACCGCGCGATGGAAGTATCCCTCCGCTATCGAGTCATTCGAAGTCTCGACAGCCATGGATAACTCGTAAAAATAAAAAATGAAAAGGAGTTTCATTATGTCTGACCCTCGCCTGCACTCTCTTCTTCCTCTCTCTACCTTTTCATTTCTCCCAAGACATTCCTGACCGCAATCGACCGCACATTTTCAACTGCGCGAATTCCCGTGTGCTCACGTATATCGATGGCAGAGAATAACTATGAGAGTAGTCAACAGTTCCGTCCTGAAAGAATGGTATGACAGGGAATACAGCGCCAGCGATAACGGCGCCCTCTTCGGTGAGTTGCGCGGTGAATTGAAACAGTTCCTGGATGACCTGCCCGCGGGTCCCGGCCAGGCTCTGGAACTGGGCTGCGGCGACGGGCGCAACCTTACCGCCCTGGCCCGCAAGGGCTACAGCGTGAGCGGCGTCGACATGGTCGACAGCACGGTGCAGAGTCGCAAGCACAATCACTGGTTGCGCGAGTTGAAGTTCGAGCAGGCCGACATTCTCGATTACCTCCCGGCCGCCGCTGCTTATGACGTACTGGTGTGTTCCGAAGTCCTGCACTTTTTCACTCCGGTCGAACTTCAACAGGTAATGCCGAAAATAATCGGTGCAGTCAAACCGGGTGGCTTTATATTCCTAGACCTATTGTCCGACTTGACGCGTTATTTCCAGGCAACGGGCGAACCGTTTATCTGGGACAAGGAAGCCGGATTATCCATTCTGCAAAGCGAAGGCTTCTTTGATCGCTGGCTGAGCGATTTCGAGATCTTTGCGTTCAATCATTTCTTCGACAAACAAAGTTGGCCATTGAGCAACTCGGATAACTTGCCAATTGACCCTTACACCTGGCAAGGCACGTATGTTTCGGTGTGCGCAAGAAAACGCAAGTAATCCTCAGGTTGTGCTTGAAAGGATATTGAGCGATGCAACTTTTTCATCAGGTTATCGCGAACAACGCGAGCTTATACCCGACAAAACCGGCGATTGTCCTGGATGGGGTGGCGACAACTTATCAGCAACTGCAACAGCGAGCGGATGACCTCGCTGCCCTGCTGCCAACGCTGGGCGTCGAACCGGGTCATCGCGTAGGTTTTTACGCCCCCATCAGCGTTGACCTGATCGCCGCCTACCTGGGTGTGCTCCAGGCCGGGGCCATCACCGCCGCCACTCATCACACCCTGAGCCGCGCCAAGCTGATCCACCAACTCAAACAGTCGGGCGCACGGGTGCTCATTACCGACTGTACAGACGACCTGCCAGAACTGATGGAAGCGGCCGGCCTGGATCTGATCCTGCTCACCGTCGCCGGGCCAAGGGTCTCACCGCGTATTCGCCTCCTGGCCGAAGCCATCGCCACGAACCGCAAACATAACACGCGTGCCGCGCCAACACTGGCTGCCGACCCCGAGCGCAGCACTTCGATTTTTTACACCTCAGGCTCGACGTTCAATCCCAAGGGCGTGCTGGTCAATCACAGGATCATGGTGGCGGCCTCCAGCCGAGTCACCGCTTACCTGCAGAATACCCCCGACGACCGCGTCCTCAGCTACTCGACGCTGGCGTCCGACTATGGTGTCTATAACGTGATGATGCCGTTGTTCGCCGGTGCTACCAGTGTCATCGAAAGCCGGCCCGCCAGCAGTGCCGACGATGTGCTGGCGGTGGTCGAGCGCGAAGCGGTAACCGCCATGCATGTGTTCCCCCCGGTGTTTTTCCTGCTGGCCAATACCGACCCGCACTGGCAGGCACGGATCCCCAGCCTGCGCTACATCTCGAGCAGCGGCCAGGCCCTGCACACCCGGCATATCCGGCAAATCCGCCAGGCGTTGCCTCAGGTGCGAATCTTCTCCAATTACGGGCTCACCGAATGTAAACGCGTCAGTTACCTGCCGCCCGAGGAGATTGACCAGCGCCCGACCTCGGTGGGCAAACCCCTGCCCGGCGTGAGCGTTTATCTGGTGGACGAACAGGGCCGGGCCATCGACCAGCCCGACCAGGTCGGTGAACTGCTGGTGACCAGTGATTACCTGATGCTGGAGTACTGGGACATGCCCGAGGCCAATGCCAAGGCGTTCATCTACGAGACCTTCGGTCATTCGCGGCTGTACCGCACCGGGGATTTGTTCAAACGCGACGCCGAGGGTTATCTGTATTACGTCGCCCGCAAGGACGATGTCTTCGCGCGCAACATCTGGAACGTCAATCCGCGGGAAATCGAGCAATTCCTAGCCTCGCATCCGGCGGTCGCCGAAGTGCTGGTGGTGCCGGTCGCCGACGAATCGGCCGGTCATGTGCCCAAGGCCTGCATCGTCCTTGCGCCACGCCATGAGCAGACCAGCGAACAGGCCCTGCTCGATTACTGCAAGACGCGTCTGGACTGGCACATGGTGCCGGCTCACTGCGTATTTCTCGACGCCTTGCCGAAAACCGACTCGGGCAAGTTCACCACCCAAGGACTGATCTGACAGCAGGAGCTACCCATGAATAGTTGCCAGCAACCGCTACAGGATGACGCCAGCCTGGACCACGACCTGCAACAAAGCGCGATGCTGAAACTGGCCGGGCATTTCCACAGCCTCGCCACTGGTGCCAGTCAGGTGCCCCTGCAGTCGTTGCACAGCCACCTGCGGTCGCAGATCGCCGACCCGCAGATGCTCGATTACCACGATCGACTGATCGAGGGAGCAGGCCCGTTGTTTTCCCACTTTCTGGCAAGCGTGCCCTACATACTGGAAGAATTGTCCAGAGTCGGCGTGGCTTTGACCCGGCTGTCTCAGGCCAGTGTTCGAGAGCCCGGCCAGACGTTCAGTCTGTTTGAGGTGGATGCCTTCGACGGCAGCAACGGCCGCGCCTTGGCCGGGCATTCAGAAGGCCTGATACGCAGCTTTACTTCATCACCCAACCAGGCCAATCAGATCGCCTTCGACCGGCACGCCAACCGGGCTCTGTCACGCTTTTTTCCGCAATCGGTGTTCAAGGTCACCCCCGCCGTTTTGCAAAGCGACGAATACCGGGGCTTCGAGCAAGGCTTCGATTACATCTATGAAATGGCCGCGTTCCAGTTCTATAGCCGCGACCGCGAGCGCCAGATCGCGCATCTCCAGCAGTTCCTCAAGCCGGGAGGACTGGTGTTTTTCCTTGAGAAGCTCAATCACCCCGAACCCCAGGAATACTTGCGACGCGAGCGCGTCAAGGACGAAGTGTTCAAGACCCGCTACTTCAGCGAAGAAGAAATCAACTGGAAACGCCAGCAAATGCTTGAGCAAATGCAAAACGGGCAAGTCACACTGGAAGAGCTGACAAGCGCCCTGTCGGCTCGCTTCAAGCACGTTCACCTGCTCTGGAACAGCAGTAATTTCTGCGAGTTCGTTACCTCGGATGATCCTGCACAGCTTGAGCGCTTTCTTGGGTTTCTGGGGCCCGTGGTGCAACCCGCAGAATTCTGTTTCGAGGGCTCGCGACTGGGCGCGTTGTCACCCGTGCCTCAAGGTGTCAAGGAACCCGCCAATGTCTGACGCCTTGGAACAGCTCTGCCATCCTGCCGCCCTGCCCGGCTACTGCGAGCGCGCTTTGCAGCACATTGCGGATTGGCGGGACCGGGCCAGTGCCGCAGAAAAAAACCGTCGTTTGAGCGACAGTACCTTTAACGAGCTGTTTGCTGGCGGCTGGCTGGATCTGCTGTCACCCCGCGCCCCGGTCACCCGCAGCGGACACTGGCCGACCCTTGTGGAAAGTGCACGCATCGCGGCCAGGGCGTGCGCCTCCACCGGCTGGATGATGGCGCTGGTGGGCGGTCACGGTTGCATCGCCCGACGCCTGCCACCTGCCTGTCAGGACCGGCTGTACGCAGAGGGTTCCCGGCAACTGTTCGCTTCAGCCTCCAGCAGCGCCGACAGCCAGCTATCCCTGGAAGCCGCGGGCATGCGCGTGAATGGGCGCTGGCGCTTCAGCTCCGGTATTGAAGACGCCACGTGGCTGATGCTCAATGCGCCCTGCCCCAACCATCCTGACGCAGCGCGTACGCCACGCTTCCTCGTGCTGATGGCCGCGCAGGAGGTTCACAGACTCGACAGCTGGGACAGCTGCGGCATGGCCGCGACCGGCTCCCACGATGTATTGACCCGGAACGTGTTGGTCCCCCACGAACACGTTTTCGCGCTGCAGGAAGTGTTTGCCGAGTCGCCTGCCATGACCGGCACCGACTACATCGACCGGATGCCGCTGGTGCCCTATCTCACCACCTCAATCATCGGCCCGCTGCTGGGCTGTGCTGAGGGAGCCTATGCGGAGTATCTGCGGTCGCTGGCCGGTTCGCCACTGAACAGCGAGCCCAGGATCATCGAACAGATTGCTCATTCGGCTGCGCAGTTGTACAGCGCAGGGCTGCTGTATGAATCGCTGATTTCGCGGCTGCACGACGCCGGCGTGCAAGCGCGCGCGCTCGACGCTCGGCAGTTGCTCCAGCTCAAGCGTGACCGCGCCTATCTGGCACAGCAATGCGTGCATGTGGTCCATCGCCTGGTGGAGCGACTCGGCGCCTCTTCGCTGGTGGCAGCCAACCCGCTCCAGCGTCACTGGCGTGATGTCCAGGCCATGGCCGCACACCGCGACCTGGTCTGGCACGACGCGATGCAGTCCTACGGCGAGGCGGTCCTGAGACCGCTCTGAGATTATCCAACCAGCACTTTTGCAGAGAGGTTCATATGTTCATTCGCAACAAATCCGACGTTGAACAAACACCGTACTTCGTCGAATGGGGTGCGGGCACCAGCCATCGCCTGCTGACCGAGCGCGACGCCATGGGTTTTACGTTGTGTCACACCGTCGTGCGTGCCGGTACCGAATCGCTGCTGCACTATCGCAATCACCTGGAGGCATGCTATTGCATTGCCGGAGAAGGCGAAGTCGAAGACATGCAGGGCAATGTGTTCCCGATTCGGCCCGGCGACGTGTATGTACTCGACCAGCATGACCGTCATTACCTGCGCGGCGGCAAGGAGCAGGACCTGATCCTGGTCAGCGTATTCAACCCGCCGCTGCGCGGAGACGAGCGGCATAATCTCAACGACAGCCAGGGATCGGCGTACTGAAGCACGGCTGGCCACGCGGCCAGACCGTCGACAAAAAAGGAGCTTATTTTGCGCAAGGACTACCTGGCATTTTTCACCTCGTTGTTTCTGTCGCGGCTGGCGGATCAGATCCTGCTGTTCATCGTGCCGTTGGTGGTGTTCCAGACCACCAACAGTGCGTCCTGGGCCGGTTTGGCGTTTTTCGTCGAATCGCTGCCGCGCTTTCTGGCTTTCCCGTTGTGCGGCGCCTTGTGCGACAAGTTTTCGCCCATCCGCATCCTGCACATCAGTCAGGTCTACCGCGCGCTGCTGTGTCTGGTGGCGGTGGGCATGTTCGCACTCTTCGGTGGCATCGCCTGGGTCGTGGTGTTGTCGGCGTTGTGCGGCGTGCTGACCACTCAAGGCATCATGGCCCGCGAGGTATTGATGCCACACATTTTCCAGCACTACAGCTATACCAAGACCTTGTCCTATTCGCAGATCGCCGATCAGACCGGGCTGGTGCTCGGGCCACTGGTGGCTGCGTTGCTGCTGGAAGTCTGGGCCTGGCATTGGGTGGTGCTGTGGGTCGCCGGTCTGTTCCTGCTGGCGGACCTGAGCATGCTGGTCTGGCAACGCTTCAGCCGTATCACGCTGGAAGTGTTCGAGCAGCATCAGGACATCTGGCTGCAACCCTTGCGTATCGCTTTCAAGCATATAAGCGAGTTGGCGGAGCTGAAAAAAATCATCCTGCTGGCCGTCGGCGTCAACCTGATCGTCGGCGTCACCCTGGCGACATCGGCGGCGATGGTGATCGGCGAGTACAGTGCCGGCAAAGATTCGTATGCGGGACTGCAGGCGGCCGGCGCGGTTACCACCATCGTGATTCTGTTCTTCCTCGCCCGGGTTGAAATCCCGCAGCGGTTATTGGGCGGGGTCGCTTACTCGATGATCGCTGCCGGCGCCCTTATCAGTGCCCTGAGTCCGAACCTGACCGGCTACGTGGTGGGTTTCCTGCTGATCGTCGGCTTCGACAAGATGTTCAACATCTACATGCGCAGCATCCGCCAGCGGGTGATTCCGGCCAAGGATTTCGGCAAGACCGTGGGTGTGATCACGTTGCTCAACAACCTGTCGCAACCGTTGGCGGGTTTGCTGGTGGCGCTGCTGGCCACGAGCGTGGGTACGCAAGGCGTGATCCTGATTCTGGCCGCGCTGACTATGCTGCTGGGCGCCGCAGCGGTATGGTGGTTTGCCGTCAGCAGAGGAACCCTGAATGCCGAAGAAACCACCGGCCCCTGAAAAGAACGCCAACGCCGCAGACATCGAGCGCTCGATCCAGGCCTTGAACAGAATGGCCGAGCGCCTCTGGGGTGAAGGTCGAGAAGCCGAGGCCAAAGCGCTGCTCGATGCGCTCGACGCGTTGAACCGGGCGCTGGACAGAATCAGGATTGGCGAGAGTCGCCGAGCGGCGACTCTTCACTGACCTGCGCACTATGGCTTGAGAATCAGCACCGGCTCACCCTTCTTCACGATGTAAGTCGCCAGCTCCGACCCCTTCTCCGCACCCACATTTTTGGCGACATGCGCCACACCCTCAGGGATGAACAACGACTCCCCGGCTTTCAATGTCACGGGCGCCCGGCCTTCCAGTTGATATTCGAAGGTGCCACTGATCACGTAGGCAACTTCGACGCCGGGATGCGCATGCCGGGGCGAGGTCACGCCCGGTTCGAAATCGACGCGCGCCTGAATCACTTCGCGCTCGGCAGCACCAAGATCCTGACGAACCAGATCCGTGCGACTCAAGCCTTGTTGCCAGCTCTTGGCCGGTGCTTCAGCCGCGTGGGCGATGCCGATGATGGAAGCGAATAGCGCAGCGCTGGCCAGTAACAATGGACGATGCATGATGTTGCCCTCTCAAACGCAGTGGTGGTGTGACCGCTACTTTGAGAGCTGCGTGTATGGCTGATGTGTCGTAAACCCCGGGTTTATTGTTCGCGTGTGTCTGCGCGGCATCTTGATACACGCTTATACAAAGGTGTCTTGGCCGGGTGGCAGTGCCAACAGCCATGTCCTGAACGCCACGATCTTCTTCGATTGCGCCGTTTCATGGGGCGTTACCAGGTAGAAGCCCTGCTCATCTTTCAAGCGCAGATCGAACGGCACCACCAGACGGCCGGCCTGCAGATCGTCTTCGACATAGGTCGATCGGCCAATGCACACACCCTGCCCGTCAACGGCGGCTTGTACCGCCATCATCGCCAGGTCAAAAGTCAGGCGCGGGCCTTCTGCCAATTGCGCGGGTTGTCCGGCAGCACGCAGCCAGGCGCTCCAGTCACCGGCCGTTGCGCCACTGACTTGCAGCAATGTGTGACTGGCCAGGTCGGCGGGCGTGCGCAAGGTCTTCGCCAATGCCGGACTGCAAACCGGAAAAATCTCATCGGACATCAAAAAATCGCCACGCAAACCTTTCCAGTCACCGCGCCCGTAGCGAATGGCCGCATCGATAGTGCCTTTGCGAAAATCGACCAGCTCGGTGGAGGCGCTGATCCGCACATCGATAGTGGGAAACGCCTGCTGAAAGGACGGCAACCGCGGTAACAACCACTTCGATGCAACGGAGACCAAGGTACTGATGGTCAGCACGCTGTTATCGCGAGACTCGAGCAACTGTTCAGTCGCACGCACACCGGGCAAGTAAGCCTGGCCGTCTTCACTCAGTGCCAAACCCTCGTTGAGCCGCAGAAACAGCGGCACGCCCAGCTCCGCTTCGAGTCGGCGAATCTGGTGACTGACAGCGGTCTGAGTGACGTTGAGTTCCTCGGCAGCCTTGGTGAAGCTCATGTGCCGGGCGACTGCCTCAAAGGCACGCAATCCGTTAAGCGAGGGAAGCCGGACGGGCATGATGGTCAAGACTCATGAGATTTTGTCATACGCTAACACCGCAAATGACCTTTGCGAAAGCCGCTTGGGCAATGGAATCTGGCGCCTTCTCTCAGCAAGGAAAAGCCATGAAACTGTATTTTTCCCCCATGACCTGCTCGCTTTCCCCGCACATTGTGCTGCGGGAACTGGGTTTGCCGTTCGACCTGGTTCGCGTCAATAACCAGAGCAAACGTACCGCCGATGGCCATGACTTTCGTGAGATCAACCCGAAGGGATACGTTGCCGCGCTGGTTCTGGACAACGGCGAAGTACTGACGGAAGGGCCGGCGATCCTGCAGTTCCTGATTGATCAGGTGCCCGGCAACACGCTGGCGCCACCCCAGGGTTCGTGGGAGCGCACGCGTCTGCAGGAACATCTGAACTTCATCAGCACGGAAATTCACGGTGGCAGTGCACCGCTCTTCAATGCGCAGATTCCGGAATCGGTCAAAACGATTTTCCGCCACAGGCTGTTCAAGCGCCTGGATTACCTCAATGGGCAACTGTCGGCCCGGGACTACCTGATGAACCCATTCGGTGTCGCCGATGCTTACCTGTTCACCGTACTGATGTGGCTGCCGACCTTTGCCATCGACATACAAGACTGGCCGGCACTTGCTAGCTACATGCAGCGCATCGGCGCCCGCCCCAGCGTTCTTGCAGCCCTCGCGGCGGAGGCGGCGACGCAGCCTGTCTGACCGACCTCTGTCGCCATGAAACGGGCCATGTCGACGCTGGATCTGTAAACTGCGGCCATCTTCACTCGCTCAATCAAAGGATCAGCATGGCTAACCAAGACATCACCTTCACTCCGGATCCGGACGTCGACTCGATTTCCTCGGACGTCACCACGTTCAACGGGATCATGATGTCCACGCAGATTCCGACCCGTGCCGACGGCAGCCTGGAACTGGGCGATATCACCGCGCAAAGCCAATGCACCCTGCAAGCGCTGAAAGTTGCGCTGGAGCGTGCCGGCAGCTCGATGGATCGGGTGATGCACCTGACCATTTACCTGACCGACATGGCCGATCGCGCGGCATTCAACGAGGTTTACCAGCGCTTCTTCGCCAAGCCGTGGCCGGTGCGTGCGGCAGTGGGTGTGGCGTCGCTGGCGGTTGAAGGGATGCGCGTGGAAGTCACGGCGATGGCGGCCAAGGCCTGACTTCGCACCACCAAACCCTGTGGGAGCGAGCCTGCTCGCGAAAGCGTCCGTTCAGTCACCATTGATGCTGAATGTGATGGCCCCTTCGCGAGCGGGCTCGCTCCCACAGGGGGGTTGTGCAGTCTCAGTTGCCATCGGGCAGCACGGGCGTGCCGGACGCGTGTTTCACGGGTAGAATGCGCGCCTAACCGTGACAGCCTGACTAAAAAAACTATGTCCTTGCCCAAGCATCATCTGGAATTGCTCAGCCCTGCCCGCGATGTGGCCATCGCCCGTGAGGCGATCCTGCACGGCGCCGACGCCGTGTACATCGGTGGCCCGAGCTTCGGCGCACGCCACAACGCCTGTAACGAAGTTGGCGAAATCGCCGAACTGGTGGAATTTGCCCGCAAGTACCACGCGCGAATTTTCACCACCATCAACACCATCCTGCACGACAACGAACTGGAGCCAGCGCGCAAGCTGATCCATCAGTTGTACGACGCCGGTGTCGACGCGCTGATCGTTCAGGATCTGGGCGTGATGGAGCTGGACATTCCGCCGATCGAATTGCACGCCTCGACGCAGACCGACATCCGGACGCTGGAGCGAGCGAAGTTCCTCGATCAGGCCGGTTTCTCGCAACTGGTATTGGCCCGTGAGCTGAACCTGCAGGAAATCCGTGCGATCGCCGACGAAACCGACGCCGCCATCGAGTTCTTCATCCATGGTGCGTTGTGCGTGGCCTTCTCCGGCCAGTGCAACATCTCTCACGCGCAGACCGGTCGCAGTGCCAATCGTGGCGATTGCTCCCAGGCGTGCCGCTTGCCGTACACCCTCAAAGATGAAAAGGGTGGCGTGATCGCCTATGAAAAACACCTGCTGTCGATGAAAGACAACAACCAGAGCGCCAACATCCGCGCCCTGGTTGAAGCCGGTGTGCGCTCGTTCAAGATCGAAGGTCGCTACAAGGACATGGGCTATGTGAAGAACATCACCGCCTATTATCGCCAGCGCCTCGACGACGTGCTCGAAGACCGCCCGGACCTGGCCCGCGCCTCCAGCGGCCGCACCGCGCACTTCTTCCTGCCGGACCCGGAAAAGACTTTCCACCGTGGCAGCACCGATTACTTCGTCACCGATCGCAAGATCGACATCGGTGCTTTCGACTCGCCGACCTTCACCGGTCTGCCGGTGGGTATCGTCGAAAAAGTCGCCAAGCGTGACATGCAGGTCGTGACCCACGAGCCGCTGTCCAACGGTGATGGCCTCAACGTGCTGGTCAAGCGCGAAGTAGTCGGTTTCCGCGCCAATATCGCCGAAGCCAAAGGCGAGTTCGAAGAAGACGGCGAGAAGCGCTACCGCTATCGCGTCGAGCCGAACGAAATGCCGGAAGGCCTGTACAAGCTGCGCCCGAATCACCCGCTCAATCGCAACCTCGATCACAACTGGCAACAGGCGCTGCAGAAGACCTCTTCGGAGCGTCGCGTGGCCCTGAGCTGGGTCGCACGCCTGCGTGAAGAGCAGCTGGAAGTGACCGCCACCAGCGAAGAAGGCATCAGCGCCAGCGTCACCCTCGCCGGCCCGTTCGGCGTGGCCAACAAGCCGGAGCAAGCGCTGGAACAGTTACGCGACCTGCTCGGCCAGCTCGGCACCACGCAGTACCACGCCACCGACATCAAACTCGATGCGCCACAGGCGTTCTTCATCCCTAACTCGCAGCTCAAATCCCTGCGTCGTGAAGTGATCGAAGCCCTGACCGCCGCCCGTGTCGCCGCGCATCCGCGTGGTAGCCGCAAGGCTGAAACCAGTCCGCCGCCGGTGTACCCGGATTCGCACCTGACGTTCCTCGCCAACGTCTACAACCAGAAGGCGCGCGACTTCTACCACCGTCACGGTGTGAAGCTGATCGACGCGGCGTATGAAGCGCACGAAGAGCCAGGCGAAGTGCCGGTGATGATTACCAAGCACTGCCTGCGTTTCTCCTTCAACCTGTGCCCGAAGCAGGCGAAAGGCGTGACCGGCGTGCGCACCAAGGTTGCACCGATGCAGTTGATTCATGGCGATGAAGTGCTGACGCTGAAGTTCGATTGCAAGCCGTGCGAGATGCACATCATCGGCAAGATGAAAGGCCACATTCTCAACCTGCCGCAGCCGGGCAGCGTGGTCGGCCACATCAGCCCTGAAGACCTGATGAAAACCATCCCGCGCGCACCGCACTGAGTGGACGGCGTGCGCGGTGCTCCGGCGCCGCGCACGCCTGCCCTGCTTTATCGGGCCAAATCGCAGGCATAAAAAAACGCCAACTTCTTGCGAAGTTGGCGTTTTTTTCGAATATGGCAGGGGCGGCTGGATTCGAACCAACGCATGGCAGGATCAAAACCTGCTGCCTTACCGCTTGGCGACGCCCCTACTGCTCTGTCCAGCTACTTCGTTAGGTTCGCTGTGAGAACGGGGCGCAATTTACCAAGGTTTTTTGGCTTTGGGAAGCGCGAAGTGAAATATTTTTTGTTTTAAAACAGCGACTTATTATTTTGGCCTGAATCAGGCCCATGCTGAGTCGGTTTCGCCGCCGTGTATCTCACTGTGTACGAACCCCATCGCGACACATCGACTTTCAACAAAGCCGTTCTTCGACACAGGCCAGATACGTCTCCGCGCTCAAATGCACTCAAGGTTTCAGGTGTTCATTCAGAACCCTTGGCCAAAAGCTCGCAAAGGAGACGTCACAATGAAGATGGCACTGCACACCCGCAAAACCGCGTTCGGTTTGTCGATTCTGGCTTTGTCGTTGTTCGGCGCTTTTGGCAACGCTCAGGCGCAAACCGCTGAACCTTCCGCCGTCAGTTATTCCGCGCCCTCGCCTTTCGGCCCGCTCAAGCATGTGAAGGCTGGCGTGCTCGACGTTGCCTACGCCGAAACCGGCCCCGCCGACGGCCCGGCGGTGATCCTGCTGCACGGCTGGCCCTACGACATCCACAGTTACGATGAAGTCGCGCCGTTGCTCGCGGCCAAGGGTTATCGGGTGTTGATGCCCTATGCGCGGGGTTATGGCGATACGCAGTTCCTCTCCAAAGACACCCTGCGCAATGGTCAACCGGCGGCGCTGGCCAGCGATGTCATCGACTTCATGGACGCGCTTAAGATCAAGCAAGCCGTGCTCGGTGGCTATGACTGGGGCGCGCGTTCGGCGGACATCGTTTCGGCGTTATGGCCAGAACGGGTGAAAGCTTTGGTTTCGGTCAGTGGCTATCTGATCGGCAATCAGGCCGCCGGGCAGAACCCGTTGCCGCCCAAGGCGGAATTGCAGTGGTGGTATCAGTTCTACTTTGCGACTGACCGTGGCCGCGCAGGTTACGAAAAGAACACCCATGATTTCGCCAAACTGATCTGGCAACTGGCTTCGCCGCAATGGAAGTTCGATGACGCCACGTTCGACCGCAGCGCCAAGGCGCTGGAGAACCCGGATCATGTCGATATCACCGTGTTCAACTACCGCTGGCGTCTGGGCCTGGTGCAGGGTGAAGCGAAGTACGCCGCGCTGGAGCAGAAGCTCGCCACCGCACCGTCGATCAGCGTGCCGACCATTACCCTTGAAGGCGACGCCAACGGTGCACCGCACCCGGCGCCGGAGGATTACGCCAAGCGTTTCACCGGCAAGTATCAGTTCCGCTTGATCAATGGCGGGATTGGCCACAACTTGCCGCAGGAAGATCCGCAGGCGTTTGCCAAGGCTGTAATTGATGCGGATCACCTGTAGAAACTAAAAAGCAGTCAGCCGCGAAGGCTGACTGCTTGATTATTTGAGGATGGGATTAAGGGATGGTCACGGTTTGCAGATGCTTTGCCTGAACGGGCGTCATCGCGAGCAGGCTCACTCCTACAGGGGGAACGCATTTCAAATGTAGGAGTGAGCCTGCTCGCGATCACGCCCGACCAGACACCGGCGCGATCACTCGGTTGGCGCAACCAGATCCAACGCCTTGTTCACCGCCAACTCCCCCAACATGACCACTTGCGCAATGCCCAGCAGGGTATGGCGATTTGGCCCTTCCAGCATTCCGGCAAAATTACCGAGCATGACCGACGCGGACGCCAACGATCCGCAAGCGTTGGTGAGTAACGCCTCGGTGTCGGCTTGCGGGTTGGCCATGAACAGAGCATTGGGCGTGTAGGGTGTGGCCATGATTGCGGCAGGCAACAGGTAATGGTCAAGCGCACGTTCTGCCGCTTCGTGAAGTTTTCTTGAATTGGGCGATGCGTACGGGGACACCAGGTCTGTGACCGGTGGTTCGGGTGGCTGAGACATCAGCTGAAACTCCAGACAAGAACCGCTTCGGGTTCTTTGATAGAAGGCGTGAAGCGCCGCGATTGCGGACGCTTCCGTGCAAATGAGGGGGCACACCCCCTCACCTATCTGCATCGCGACTAGTGCGGCAAGCGCTGGTTATCCAGAACTCGGCCGACCACCAGCTCACTGAGCATGATCACCTGTTGCAGGATCAGCATCTTTTTGCGCTGTGAAGGGTCAATCGAATCGGCGAGATCGCGGGCCATGTCACTGGCAGAGGACAAGGTTTCAGTGGCTTCGACGAGCAAGGTTTCGTTATCCACCGTCGGGTCGATTAGGTAAATCTTGCCGGTCTTGCGGGTGGGTATTGAAGTCTTCTGCGCGGAAGGATTGAGGTAGAAATTGATCGCGCGTTCGGTGGCCTCTTTGATGTTTCGAGGTTCGAGTGCGGCGTCGTAGGGGATGGGATCGGTTTCTGGCGGGTTTGGCGTAATTTTGAACATGAAGGACTCTTTGTCTTGAAAGTATTGAAGAGCCGTCACTTTCGCTACCAAACGAAGGGTGGCGGCCACACGTGGGTTGGTAGACCGGTCAAGACAGAGTAAACCCCGGCGCCCCCGAAAGGGCCCCACGCATGGCCACCATATAAAACCGAGTCCCAAAAAAGAGACCGCATAAGGTGATGCAATACGGGCTGTCAAGAAACGGGCTACCAAACCCGATCACTGTTTTGCAGTGACAGGGAAACGATACAGCCCGCCTCAAGGCGCGTAAGCCGGCGGATTCTGGCGTACGCGTAGGCAACGGCGCAAGGTGTTGTAGCCGTTATGGCGTAACAGTGCGTGTAAGTTAAACGTGTGTGGGTGATGGTGTTTAAGAGCCCCTCACCCTAGCCCTCTCCCTGAGGGAGAGGGAACTGACCGGGGTGTTTGGGCGAGGTACGCCGACGTGGGATATCGCGGTGAATTTGGTGAGGAAGCGGTTAGTGCCGCCTGCAAATTCCCTCACCCTAGCCCTCTCCCTGAGGGAGAGGGGACTGACCGGGGTGTTTGGGGGAGGTACGCCGACGTGGGATATCGAGGTGAATTCAGGTGGGTAACGGCTTGGGTTATTTGACCAGTCGTTTCTCTTTGGAGGGTCTGTAGCCGAAATATGAGCTGTAGCATTTGCTGAAATGGCTTGGGGAAACGAAGCCGCACGCTACGAGCACTTCCACTTGTGACAGCTCGGTGTGTTGCAGCAAACGCCTTGCTTCGGTGATGCGCAGTTCCAGGTAATAACGCTGCGGGGTGGTGCCCAATTGTTCCTTGAACAAGCGCTCCAGCTGACGACGGGATCGGCCGGCATACACCGCCAGTTGCTCCAGCTCCAGCGGTTCCTCCAGATTGGCATCCATCAGTTTCACCACCTCCCGTAGCGGCGCACTGACGCAGAGGTTTTCATCCGGTTTGATTCGCCGGTAGCGCGATTCCTCGAACGCCAGAATGTCTTCGATACCCTCGACCAAGGCTTTGCCGTGCAAGCCCTTGATCCAGTCCAGCGCCATATGGAAAGCCCCGGACGGACTCGATGCGGTGAGGCGATCACGATCAATCACATAGGGTTCGCTGCTGACATGGGTAGTTTTGGCAATTTCAGTCAGCGCCGGGCGATGCTCCGGGTGGATCGCGCAACGGTAGCCATCGAGCAGCCCGGCGCGGCCGAGAAACCACGAACCGTTCCACAACCCGGCGAGACTGATGCCCCGCTCCGCTGCGGCCCTCAGCAAATGAATAAACTCATCACTCGCGCGCAGTTCGGTGCGATACCCGCCACAAACCACCAGCAAATCCAGTTGCTGAAGCGCGGCAGCATCAAGACGTGCATCAGGCCGGATGACTAGGCCCAGATCACTGATGACCTCGCCATCGCCAAGGCCAAACGTGCGCGACGAAAACAACCCCGGGCGCAACAGATTGGTGGTGACAACCGTATCCAGCGCTTGGGTAAAGGCCGGCAATGAAAAGTGTTCGAGCAGCAGAAAACCGGTGCGGGTCATGCGCGGGTCATCCGCGCTTTGCTCATTCAGATAGCGGAGGTTTTTCCCCTTCATGCCTCCGCTGAATTGGCGTCGTTCGATCAAGTTATGGTCCATCGGTATGTTGTTATGCGGCGATAGTTGGCTCGAATGGCGTCAGAGTCAATCACCTGTCGTTGCTCGCAATCGCGGCCGATCGATCACCGGGTCATGCTGCGCCATTACCTCGACAATCCAGTCGATGAACACCCGCAGCTTCAGGCTGACATGGCGGTTCGGCGGATACGCAATATAGAGCGGCATCGGGTCGAGCTGCCAGCCTTCGAACAGTGGCACCAATTCTCCAGACTTTTCGTGGCTTTTCGACATGTACTTGGGTAACCACAGTACGCCCATGCCCGCTAAACCTGCCGCGAGGTAGGCATTGCCGTCATCGACCGCGAGCACATGGCGGCCCTTGATGTGCAACTGCTCGACATCGTTGTGCAAGGCGTAGGGCACCGGTTTGCCAGTGCGCGCCCAGAGGAAGGCGACCACGCGATGTCGAGAGTTTTCCAGTTCGCGCGGATGGGCAGGCGTACCTTCGCGCTCCAGATAGGCAGGCGCGGCAAACACGCCTAATGGCAGATCAGCGATCTTGCGTGCCATCAACGACTGGTCGAGCAACTCACCACCGCGCACCACGCAATCAACGTTCTCATCGATGATGTCGACGATGCGATCGCTGACGCCCATGTCGATCTGGATGTCCGGGTAACGCGCATGAAACTGCGGCAATGCCGGCACCAGAATCAGCCGCGCGAACGGGCTCGGTACGTCAATGCGCAAACGCCCGCGTGGCATTGAAGCGGCGCCGGGCAGGCTGGTTTCCGCATCGTCCATGTCGGCCAACAGCTTGATCACCCGTTCGTAATAAACCGCGCCGTCGGCGGTGACGTTGACCTTGCGCGTGGTGCGGTTGAGCAGCTTGACCCGCAGGCGCGCCTCCAGTTGTTGCACGAGTTGGGTGACGGTGGTCTTGCTCATGTGCAGGGTTTCGGCGGCTTTGGTGAAGCTCCCGGCCTCGACCACCCGGGCGAACGCCTGCATTGCGTCAAATCGGTCCACGATTGAGCCTCTGATTGTTTGCGATTCACAAACAGTGAACGCCAAGCTTGCGCGTTTATCGCCCGGCTGCAAATACCTAAAGTGACTTCATCAACTCACTGATGGAGACACCCATGACCCAGCGCGATGTTGTTTTCCCGCCTGCCCGCCGCGCACTTTACGAGCGCCATCGTTACTCGCCGGCGGTGCGTTCCAACGGTTTTCTGTTTGTCTCGGGGCAAGTCGGCAGCACCGAGGACGGTACGCCAGAGCCAGACCTGAAAAACCAGGTGCGTCAGGCTTTCAGCAATTTGAATGCGATCCTCAATGAAGCCGGGTGCACGTTCGACGACGTGGTCGACGTCACCGTGTTCATCGTTGATCCGCAGGCGAAGTTCGAAACGATCTGGAATCTGGTGCTGACGGAGTTCTGGGGCGAGGCGCCGCACCCGACCGCCACCGCGATTGGTGTGACGTGGCTGTATGGCTTTGATTTCGAGATCAAGGTGATCGCCAGACTGCCCGAAGCGGCCTGATCGTCAGGTCGATTTGCAGCGTGGGCCGACTGTCTTCAGACTGTCGGCCCTTCAGTCTTTGCGGCATCCGTCATGCCTGAGTCATTGCTCAAACCGGCCCTGCCCGGCATCGCCCTGCGTCGTTGGCGCCTGTTGCATCGCGTCAAGCAAAGCCATGCCGCCGAGATGTTCAACGTCACCCAATCGACCATTTCCCGTTGGGAAAGCGGCGTGCAGGCGATGGAGCCGGCGGCACATCAACAGCTTGAGCATCTGCTGGCCGCCCGCCTGGACACGGCTGCCGACCAAGCCCTCGCCCGACTTGTGCGCGAGAGCACGCGACCGGTGCACCTGGTCTGCGACCTCACCCACCGCTTGCTGGCCTGTTCCCCGGCCCGTGCCGCGCAGTTCGCCAGTCCGCTGAGCGAATGGCTCGGGCAATCGCTGTGGCGTTTCGTGACGCCGGAAATTGCCCGCAACGAACGGGCGCTCGACTCCCTCGGCTGGCGCGAACTGCAGGCGCCACCGGCGCTGGAGTTTGTCACCGGCAATAACGACTCCGACCTTGTGCCGATCCGCCAGAGTCTGTGCCGCTGGACGCGTATTTCATTGTCCGACGGCACTGCCGCGCGGCTGGTCGAGACGCTCTGAACGCATATTTTATGCGTGGACGCTTTGTCGCCACGGCTCTAGGCTTGCTCCTCGGTTCCACCACCGGGCAAGTTTATGGACCTCGAAAAAATCAGCGCACGCCTTGAATTCCTCCGCGACGCAGAACGGCTCAAGGACGTCCTCAGAAGCGCACACACCTCAAATGGCCGCAACGAAAGCACCGCCGAACACAGCTGGCGCCTGTGCCTGATGGCGATGGTATTCGCCGATGAACTGGTCGGGCTCGATCTGCTGAAAGTACTGAAAATGTGCGTGATTCACGACTTGGGCGAAGCGCTCAATGGTGATATCCCGGCGGTCGATCAGACAGCTTTTCCGCACAAGAGCGAGCAGGAGCGCAACGATCTGTTGTTGCTGACCCGCACACTCGATGATGCCCTGAGCAACGAGATTCTTGCGTTGTGGGACGACTACGAACATGCCCGGTCTGCCGAAGCCAAAGCGGTCAAGGCACTGGACAAGCTGGAAACCCTGTTGCAACACACTCAGGGCCAGAACCCGGCGGATTTCGACTACCGCTTCAATCTGACCTACGGCAAGCAGCACACCAGTGCCGCACCGATTTTCGCCGCACTGCGCGGCCTCATCGATCAGGACACTCAGGCAAGAATCCAGCAAGCGAAGTGAACTCGTCGCGTCCGGCATCGCTCGCGCCCAGGCGAACAATGTGATCAACGCTCGCCTTCAAGGGTTGTCCGGCTTACAAAATTCACATCTGTTGATGCTGGTCTTTGACGCCTCGAGTGCGTATAACCTCGCCGTTTCGTCTACCCTGAGTTTGCGCCTCACGTCGCCACTTCAGCCCTTTTGATGCTCACGAAACGGAGAATTCCATGCTCAAACGAACCCTGGCACTGACCGCCGGCCTGGCCCTGTCCTTTTCTACTTTGGTGGTGCAAGCCGCCGACGTTTTGCGCGTCAGCGCGATTCCCGACGAAGCCCCGACCGAACTGCTGCGCAAATTCGAACCACTGGGTACTTATCTGGAACAGCAACTGGGCATGAAAGTGCAGTTCGTACCGGTGGCCGACTATCCAGCGGTGGTTGAAGCCCTCGCGACTGATCGCCTCGACATGGCCTGGCTCGGCGGTTTTACCTTTGTGCAGGCGCGTTTGAAGACTGATGCAACCACGCCAGTCATTCCGCTGGTTCAGCGCGAGCAGGATGCGCAGTTCACCAGCAAATTCATCACCGCTGACCCGAACGTGAAAAGCCTGGCGGATCTGAAGGGCAAGACATTCGCTTTCGGTTCGGTGTCGTCCACCTCCGGCAGCCTGATGCCGCGTTATTTCATGCTGAAGAACGACAACATCAAACCTGAAGCTTATTTCAGCCGCGTCGCCTACTCCGGCGCCCACGATGCCACCGTGGCCTGGGTGCAGGCCGGCAAGGTCGACGCTGGTGTCCTGAACGCCAGCGTCTGGCAGAAACTGGTGGATGCCGGCAAGGTCGACACCAACAAGGTCAAAGTCTTCGCCACCACCCCGACCTACTTCGATTACAACTGGACCGTGCGCGGCACCCTCGACCCGGCGCTGGCGGCGAAGATCAAGAAAGCCTTCCTCGATCTGGACCCGGCCAACCCGGAGCAGAAAAAGATTCTTGATCTGCAAGCGGCCAGCCGCTTTATCGACACCAAGCCTGAGAACTACAAGGGCATCGAGGAAGCCGCCCGCGCTGCCGAACTGCTGAAATGATCCTGAGCCTCAAACAGGGCAGCTTGCGCCACGCTAATGGAGTCGACGCCCTGCGCGGTGTCGACGTGCAGATTGGCGTTGGCGAACAGGTCGCCATCATTGGCCCGTCCGGGGCCGGTAAATCGAGTTTGCTCAACCTGCTGGCCACCGCATTGCGTCCCAGCAGCGGCGAGATCGAAGTGCTCGGCGAGCGTGCCTGGCACTTGTCCGCCCGCCAGCGTCAGCGTCTGCGCGCGCGCATTGGTCTGGTGCATCAGGCACCGCCGTTGCCGCCACGTCAGCGTGTGATCACAGCGGTACTTGCCGGCAAACTCGGCCAATGGAGTCTGGGCAAAAGTCTTCTGAACCTGTTGCATCCACTGGATGTAGCCGGTGCACGTGCAGCGCTGGCGCGACTGGATCTGGGCGAAAAACTGTTCGCCCATTGCCAGCAATTGTCCGGCGGCCAGTTGCAGCGTGTCGGCATTGCCCGCGTGTTGTATCAGGCGCCGGAAATCCTCTTGGCCGACGAGCCGGTGTCGGCCATGGACCCGGTCATGGCCGGGCATACCCTGTCGATCCTCTCGCGGCATGCCCGCGAGCACAACGTCACGCTGGTGGCGAGCCTGCATGCGGTGGATCTGGCGTTGTCGCATTTCCCTCGGATCATCGGTCTGCGCGACGGGCAGATTCTGTTCGACAGCCCTTCTGATCAAGTCAGCCACGAGATGCTCGATGCGCTGTACGCCAACGAAAAACTGCAATCGCCAGTCGCTACGGTTGCGCCTTTGACTGTGCAGATTCCACGATGCTGAAAGCCGATTCACGGGATCCCGCGGCGTGGCCACGGCTGCTGCTGACACTGTTGGCGATTGCCTTGCTGTGGCCGGGCATTCAGCTCAGCGAGCTGGATCTGGGCGTGTTGCTCCCCGACAGCCAGAATGAAATGGGCCGTTTTGTTGCGCAGTTCTGGCCGCCGGCGCACGACGAAGGGTTTCTCCAGTTACTGCTCAAAGCCACCCTGCAAACCTTGGCCATCGCCACCGCCGGTATGGCTTTGGCGTTGTTGCTGGCAATACCGGCGGGCCTGATCGCCAGTCGCGCGCTGTCGCTGTCCGCCGCTTCGCGCGGTGGTGTGCCCAGTCGATTGGGGCGTTTGCTGCGCTGGCCGGTACGCGGCTTGCTGATTTTTTTGCGCAGCGTGCCGGAAATCGTCTGGGCGCTGTTGTTTGTACGCGCCGTCGGGCTGGGCCCAGCCGCCGGTGTGCTGGCCATCGCCATCACCTACAGCGGCATGCTCGGCAAGGTCTACGCGGAGATTTTCGAGTCCACTGATCAGCGCCCGGCGCACGTGCTGTTGCAGGCCGGCAGTGGCCGACTGGCGGCGTTTGCTTACGGCACGTTGCCCAATGTCGCCGGGGAACTGCTCTCCTACACGGTTTATCGCTGGGAATGCGCGATCCGCGCCTCGGTGGTGATGGGTTTTGTCGGCGCCGGCGGTTTGGGGCAGCAGATCGACCTGTCGATCCGCATGTTCGCCGGCGGTGAGGTCGCCAGTATCCTGCTGTGTTTCCTGGTGCTGGTATTGGCCGCCGACCAACTCAGCCGTTTGCTGCGTTGGAGGCTGACATGAATCGCCTGATCAATCTGCTGCTGATCGCCGGCATCGCGTTGGCGGTCATCGCGTCCTTCGCTTATCTGGGACTGGATCTCGGTGAACTGGGCAGCGCCACCAGTCTCAAGCAGATGGGCGCGTATGTGCAGCGCTTTCTCAGCCCGGATCTGAGCGCCGATTACCTCAAGGCAATCTTCCATGGTTCGCTGGAAACGTTGGCCATGTCGGCCCTCGGCACCCTGCTCGCCGCGGTGTTCGGCATCGTTCTCGCCCTACCCGCCGCCGGGCGTTGCGGCTGGCCGCTGCAAAGTGCCTCGCGCTTGCTGCTCAACGCCTTGCGGGCGATTCCGGAACTGGTCTGGGCCGCACTGATGGTGCTCGCCGCCGGCCTCGGCCCGAACGCTGGCACCCTCGCCCTCGCCCTGCACACCACCGGCGTGCTCGGTCGTTTGTTCGCCGAAGCACTGGAAAACACCCCGCCACAACCGGCCGAAGCCATTCGCTTGCAGGGCGGCAATCCGATCCTGGCCCTCTGCTACGGCACTTTGCCGAATCTCGCCCCGCAACTGCTGGCGTACATTTTGTATCGCTGGGAAAACAACATCCGCATGGCCAGCGTGCTGGGTTTTGTCGGTGCCGGCGGGCTGGGGCAGATGCTCTATGTGAGCCTCAGCCTGTTTCAGGAAGCCCAGGCCAGTACGGTGATTCTGGCAATGCTGGTGCTGGTGTTTGTGGTCGACTGGCTGAGTGCGTGGAGTCGGCAGCGCTGGGTGAAGGCCTAGTAGGCAGGCCGACGGCTGGATATCTGGCAAAAGCTGATTATGCTTCAGGAAACCCTGCAGCAATGCGAGGCGGTCAGACTGTGCAAGTTTCACGCGAGAGCAGTTGCGGCATACGCCACAAGGCCAGAGTGCGATAAGCGGTAACGGGGGACTCCGGCCTACAACAATAAGCACGACGGAGAACACCCATGGCCACAATCGACACAGCATCCACCGGCAGTCCACCGCGCAGCGGCGGCATCACCAAGGAGGAGCGCAAGGTCATCTTCGCTTCGTCCTTGGGCACGGTTTTCGAGTGGTACGACTTTTACCTCTACGGCTCACTGGCGGCGATCATTGCCAAGCACTTCTTCGCCGGTGTCAACGAAACCACCGCGTTCATCTTTGCCCTGCTCGCCTTTGCCGCCGGCTTCGCGGTGCGGCCGTTCGGGGCGATTGTGTTCGGCCGGCTCGGCGACATGATCGGGCGCAAGCACACGTTCCTCATCACCATCGTCATCATGGGTGTGTCGACAGCGATTGTCGGTATTTTGCCCGGCTACGCGACCATCGGTGTCGCTGCCCCGGTCATCCTGATTACTCTGCGCCTGCTGCAAGGTCTGGCGCTGGGTGGCGAGTATGGCGGCGCCGCGACCTACGTGGCCGAGCACGCACCGCGCAACAAACGCGGCTTCTTCACGTCGTGGATTCAAACCACCGCGACCCTCGGCCTGTTTCTGTCGCTGCTGGTGATCCTCGCCTGCCGCACGGCGCTGGGCACCGAAGCCTTCGAAGCGTGGGGCTGGCGGATTCCGTTTCTGCTGTCGATCCTGCTGTTGATCGTCTCGGTGTACATCCGCCTGCAACTGAGCGAGTCGCCGGTGTTCCAGAAAATGAAGGCCGAAGGCAAGGCGTCGAAAGCGCCGCTGACCGAATCCTTTGCGCGCTGGGACAACCTCAAAGTGGTGATCATGTCATTGCTCGGCGGTACGGCCGGGCAAGCGGTGGTCTGGTACACCGGGCAGTTCTATGCGCTGTTTTTCCTGCTGCAGACGCTGAAGATCGACCCGCAGACCGCCAACCTGCTGATTGCCGGCTCGTTGCTGATCGGCACGCCGTTCTTCGTGATTTTCGGCAGTCTTTCCGACCGCATCGGGCGCAAGCCGATCATCATGGCCGGCTGTATTCTGGCGGCGCTGACCTACTTCCCGATCTTCCACGCGCTGACCCAGTACGGTAACCCCGATGTGTTCATCGCTCAGGAGAAGAACCCGGTCAAAGTGATCGCCAACCCCGACCAGTGCTCCTTCCAGTTCGATCCGGTGGGCAAGGCCAAATTCACCAGCTCCTGCGACCTGGCTAAAACCCTGCTGGCGAAACGGGCGATCCCGTATGAGAACGTGATCGCCGAACCCGGCACCGTCGCGCAAGTGCGCATCGGTGACAAAGTCGTCGAGAGTTTCGAAGGCAGCGCCCTGACGGCCGCCGACTTCAAGGCCCGCAACGATGCGTTCACCGCGACCCTCGGCACTGCACTCAAAGAAGCCGGTTATCCGGAGAAAGCCGATCCGGCGAAAACCAACTACCCGATGGTGTTGCTCCTGCTGACCGTGCTGGTGATCTACGTGACCATGGTCTACGGCCCGATCGCGGCGTGGCTGGTCGAGCTGTTCCCGACCCGCATCCGCTACACCTCGATGTCGCTGCCGTATCACATCGGCAACGGCTGGTTCGGTGGCTTCCTGCCGACGGTGGCTTTCGCCATGGTTGCCGCGACCGGGGATATCTACTACGGCTTGTGGTATCCGATCGTGATAGCGGTGATGACGGCGGTGCTGGGCACGTTCTTCCTGCCGGAAACCAAGGATCGCGACATTCTCAAGGACTGAAAACCATCAGCGCGCCCTCTCCATCGCGGGAGGGCGCCATTCGGCACAGCCTGGCAAAAATATCGAACGCCTGCCGCACTGCCCGCCTCCAATGTCTACACCACTGGAGGTCACCAACATGAACAGCGACGATAAAACCCCGAACGCCCCGCCCACCGATACGTCCGGCAAACCGGTGAACGTAGTCGAGCGCGATCTTGAAGACCGGGACGATGACACCGAAGCTGTGGATGAAGTCATCACGCCCTCGTCCACAAGAGTGAAGGAGCAAGACGCCGAGACGCTGCAGCGCAAGATCGATGAGATCGAACGCAAAGTGGCCGACGGTAATTAGTGTTTTTGCAGGCGATCGCAACAGTCTGCTGAATCTCCCCCTCACCCCAGCCCTCTCCCCCAAGGGGCGAGGGGGAAAGGGAGCCGATTTGTGTGCTCTTCAAATCTTGCGTTCAACTCGGTATTTCAAGTCGGTGTCATTTGCATGAACAGCTCGATCGGTCCCCTCTCCCCCAAGGGCGAGGAGGAAAGGGAGCCGATTTGTGTGCTCTTCAAATCTTGCGTTCAACTCGGTATTTCAAGTCGGTGTCATTTGCATGAACAGCTCGATCAGTCCCCTCTCCCCCAAGAGCGAGGAGGAAAGGGAGCCGATTTGTGTGCTCTTCAAATCTTGCGTTCAACTCGGTATTTCAAGTCGGTGTTACTTGCACAAACACCTCGGTCAGTCCCCTCTCCCCCAAGAGCGAGGGGGAAAGGGAGCCGATCTGTGTGCTCTTAAAATCTTGCGTTCAACTCGGTATTTCAAGTCGGCGTAGCTTGCGCGAGCAACGCGGTCAGTCCCCTCTCCCTCTGGGAGAGGGCTAGGGTGAGGGCTTCTTCGCCGGGTTGAGTTTCACGGCCGCACATATCTGCTCCCAATCGGCCGTCAGTGCGGCCAGCGTCAAGGCGTTGCCCAGCGCTGCGCCGCTGGCGGTGTTGTCGAATATGCACCAGGTCGCTGCACCTGCTGCGGCCGCTGATTGCAGAGCTTGTGCGAGGTCTAGCAGATAAGTTGAATCGTAGGCGCTGTGGTAAATGCGCGGTGAACCGTGCAGTCGCCAATACCGGGTTCCCGCCCAGCCCCTGGGCGCCGCATCACTGCTGATGCGCGAGGGATCGACGGCCGCTTGGGCGATCTGAAAAGTCATCAACATCGGCTCAGCAGTGACCCATGATTCATGCCGTGGCTCGAGCACCACAGGGCCGGAAAACCGCTGACGCAGTGTCGTGAAAAAGGCTTCGGCGATGGTGGCGTCGAACACCAGTGATGGCGGCAATTGCACAAGCAAGCAGCCGAGGCGCTCGCCCAACCCACCGCACTCAGCCAGGAGTTTATCCAGCGCCGCCTCGCAACCCGCCAGGCGTAATTCATGGGTGATGTGTTTGGGCATTTTCACCGAAAAGCGAAACGCCTCCGGTACGCCATCTGACCAGCGTTCATAGGTTTGCCGACGATGCGGGCGGTAGAACGAGCTGTTGATTTCCACGCCGTTGAGGCGCGCGGCGTAGCGCTGTAAATGCGAACCTTCCACCGGAAATGCCGGCCAATGCTCGCGCCCCAGACTCCAGCCTGCACAGCCCACATAAATCAAAAGTCCACCTCCTGACCTGTAGGAGCTGCCGAAGGCTGCGATCTTTTGATTTTGTTTTTAAAGATCAAGATCAAAAGATCGCAGCCTCCGGCAGCTCCTACAGTTGTCTGTCGATTAACCGGTTATTTTTTGCCGGGCAACACGGCGCCGAGTACCTGTTTAGCGGTCTGCACGATCACCCCGGCCTCATCCGGATCGCCCTTGAGCAACGTCGTGGCGAATTTCTTCGCCTGTTCAAGTTTGATGTGCGGTGGCAAGGGCGGCACGTTCGGGTCGGTCTTGAACTCGATCACCACCGGCACCTCCGAGGCCAGTGCCTTTTCCCAGGCAGCGGCGACGTCTTCTTCGCGATCGACAAAAATGCCTTTCAGGCCAATGGAAATGGCAAACAAGTGATAAGGCACGTCCGGAATACTCTGCGAAGCTTCAAACTTCGGATCGCCGTCCATCACCCGCTGTTCCCAAGTGACCTGATTGAGATCCTCGTTGTTGAACACCGCGCAAATCCATTTCGGACTTGCCCATTGCCGCCAGTATTTGGCGACGGTAATCAGTTCGGCCATGTTGTTCATCTGCATCGCACCATCGCCCACCAGCGCAATGACCGCACGCTCGGGGTAAGCGAATTTGGCGGCAATGGCGTAAGGCACTGCCGCACCCATGGACGCCAGGCCACCGGACAATGAGCACTGCATGCCACGGCGGATCTTCAGATCGCGGGCAAACCAGTTGGCGCAGGAGCCGGAGTCGCTGGTGATGATGGCCGCATCGGGCAGGCGCGGCGACAGCTCATACACCACCCTTTGCGGGTTGACCGGGTCGGCTTTGGCCATCGCACGTCTTTCCAGGGTTTTTTCCCAGCTTCCGCGCCAGCCTTCGATTTTCTTGCGCCATTTGTTTGAGGTTTTCTGTTCGAGCAGCGGCAATAACGCGGCAAGGGTTTCTGTCGAGTCGCCGAGCAGATTGACCTCCATCGGATAGCGCAGGCTGAGCATGTCGGGCTGCAAATCGATCTGCACGCCACGGGCCTGACCTTCCTTGGGCAAAAACTCCGCGTAGGGAAAGCCCGAACCTATCATCAGCAACGTGTCGCATTCGCTCATCAATTTGTAACTGGGTTCAGTGCCCAGCAAGCCAATGCTGCCGGTGACCCAAGGCAGATCGTCGGGTAGCGCGGCTTTGCCCAGCAGCGCCTTGGCAACGCCGGCGCCGAGTTTTTCCGCCACCGCGATGACTTGATCAGTCGCCTGCAAGGCCCCGGCGCCGACCAGGATCGCAACCTTTTCTCCGGCGTTCAAAACGTCGGCCGCGCGCTGCAGATCAGCGTCGTACGGCACTACTTTCGGTTTCGTGTAACCGACACCGGAATGGGCGGTGCCATGCTCGCGCGCCGGCGCTTCGTATTTCAGCTCCTGCAAATCGTTGGGCAGAATGAGCGCGGTCACCCGGCGCTCACCGACTGCGGTGCGTACTGCACGGTCAAGCAGATGCCGCACCTGTGAAGGCGCCGAAGCCTGCTGCACAAACGCCCCGGCGACATCCTTGAACATCGACACCAGATCGAGTTCTTGCTGATAGTGACTGCCGAGCGCCGTGCGCGCCTGTTGACCGACGATGGCCAACACCGGCATGTGATCCATGCGCGCATCGTAGAGGCCGGTGATCAGGTGCGAAGCGCCGGGGCCGGAAGTGGCGATGCACACACCCAACTCACCGGTGAACTTGGCATGCGCCGAGGCCATGAACGCAGCCATTTCTTCATGCCGCGCCTGGACGAATTCGATTTTTCCCTTGGCCCGGCTGAGCGCGCCGAATACGCCGTTGATGCCATCACCCGGATAGCCAAAAATCCGCGTAACGCCCCATTCGCTGAGCCGCTCAACCAGAAAATCTCCCACTGTCATCGTCATCTCGATCCTCGTCTTTCTCCGCTGCATGGAGCTGCCCCGACACAACATCCGCCGGGAGGTGTAAGGGTCTGGACAGTGAGCTTGTCGGCGAAGTTTCGATGGATTTCCCTGAGCCGGTTGTTGTTTGCGGATAAAACCGTCAGGACGGCACAATGCGCGCATCGATAATCGCAAGGAGCAAAGACATGGATTTCCCAGCAGCATGGCGCAGCCAGTTTGCCGGTGCAGCCAGCGAACAGCAGACCATTGGTGAATCCCGCGCTGATGTCTGGCGGATCACGCCTGCAGGGGCGGCGCCGCAATTCGTTAAAACCGAGCAGGTGATGACCTGGGGCGAGTTACCCGGTGAAGTGCTGCGGTTACGCTGGATGGCGACTCAGAATTTGCCGGCGCCGCGTGTGCTCGACACCGCCACGGAAGCGGAACACAATTGGCTGTTGATGACCGCCGTGCCGGGGCGGGATCTGGCCAGCAGCGCGGATCTCTCACCTCAGCAGATCGTCACGCTCGCCGCAGAGGCCTTGCACACATTGCACACGGTCGCGATCGATAGCTGCCCGTTCGATCACTGCCTGGAGCAGAAGATCAAAAGGGCCCGCGAACACCTGCTCGCCGGGTTGATCGACGAACAAGACTTCGACGATTCGCGCCTTGGCCAATCTGCCGAAGCAGTGTTCCAGCAGATGCTCGCCGCACGCCCGACGCACGAGGATCTGGTGGTGACCCACGGCGACGCGTGCCTGCCCAATCTGCTCGCTGACGATGGCCGCTTCAGCGGGTTTGTCGACTGCGGACGGCTGGGCGTCGCTGACCGTTATCAGGATCTGGCGTTGGCCGCCCACAGCATCACGAACAACCTTGGCGAGCAGTGGCTGGCGTTGTTTTTCGAGGTGTATGGCGTGAAGCCGGATCTACAGCGGATCGCCTTTTATCAGTTGCTTGACGAGTTTTTCTGAGGCATCCACAGACCTGCCAGTTTGCGGTGAGGCCATTCGCGAGCAGGCTCGCTCCCACAGGGAAATGCGTTCCAAATGTGGAAGCGAGCGTGCTCGCGAAGACGTCAGAACAGTCACTACTGACGTGGAGGCTTTCAACGATGCGGATGCACCGTCCACGCCACCAGTTTGATCACGATCGGCCGCACGACGAGGATGCACAGGAACGCGATCGGCATCGCCAGCTTGTAGGCGTGCAAGGCATTACTCAGGTAGTCGTTATCAATTCCCGAGTTGGCGGCCGTGATCACCAGCGACATCAGAAAGGCCATGATCGTTGCCATGTACAACGCAAACACATACGGCGTGGCACGCGGCGACAGCTTGCGGCGCCCGATGATCATGGCTTCGGCGTTTGTTCTTTGATTCATATGGCTTTTCCATCCATTGACAGGGAGACCGCACGTTAGCAAAGCCGCCCCCGAGCAACTAGACGCTCAACCGCAGGTACTTTATAAAGCAGAACTTACGAATCAAACCTCAGCGGGCCATGGATGAATCTGTTAGCGGCGATTGCCAGTTTTATCAAAGTGGTCGAGTCCGGCTCCATCGTCGGCGCCGCGAAGACGCTGGGCGTCAGCGCGGCGGCGGTGAGCCAGACGATCAATCGGCTGGAAGCGCACCTCGGCGTACGTCTGCTGCAACGCACCACGCGCAGCATGGCGCTGACTGAAAACGGCGCGGTGTACTACGAGAAGGTCCGGCGCATCGCCGCCGATCTGGAGGCCGCGCAAAGCTCGATCAACAACGATGAAACCGAGCTGCAAGGCCGGCTGAGCATTGCCTCCACCTCAGCGTTCGGCCGCCATGTGCTGGCGCCACTGATCGCCAGTTTTGGCGCACAGCACCCGCGCCTGCTGATTGAACTCTCGACCACCAACGGCAAGATCAACCATATCCAGGACGGCATCGACCTGAGCCTGCGAATCAAGCCGCAACTGGAGGACGGCATCGTCGCGCGCAAGATCGTTTCACTGCCCTTCATCATGTGCGCCGCGCCGGCCTATCTTCAGCGCGCCGGGCGCCCGCAATCGCCGGACGATTTGCAAAACCATGCCTGCCTCGCGTTTCGTTATCCCTTGGACGGACGTTTTCTGCGCTGGACTTTCATGCGCGACGGCCAGCGTTTCGACGCGCCTGTCAATGCCACCGCCATCAGTGATGACATCGATGCCCTGGCGCAAATGGCAGTCCGCGGGGCCGGGGTCACGCGACTGGCGGAGTTTGTGGCGGCGCCGTATCTGGCGAGCGGGCAATTGGTGCCGCTGTTTGAACACAGCGTCGTCCAGCCAATGGACATCTACGCCTGCGTCCAGGAACGCGCGGCGATGACGCCCAAGGTCAAAGCCTTTCTGGATTATCTGGGCGCGCATCTGGCCACGCGCTGGCCGATGGAAAATGTTTAAGACGCGGGGCCCAAAGAGGCTCGCTGAACCGCGCGAAATCAGTCAAAGTCCACCTCGCCAAAACGGTCCATCACGGAAGATAACAACAATGAAAAAGTCTCTCGGCGCGCTGCTTCTGATCGGCTTGAGCTGCCACGCAATCGCTGACGCCCAACCCGTTGGTTTCCAGTACGCCACGCTGGCGGATCCGCGCAACGAGCGCCCGCTGGAAATGGTCGTCTGGTACCCCGGTTCGACCACGGCCAAGACACCGCAGATGTTCGGCGACAACCCGGTCTTCGTTGGCGCACCGGCGGTGCTCGACGCCCCGGCCGCCAAGGGCGAGCATCCATTGGTGGTGCTGTCCCACGGCAATGGCGGAAGCTGGATCAACCAGACCTGGCTGGCCAGTGCGCTGGCGCATCAGGGTTACATCGTCGCGGCAGTCAACCATCCCGGCACCACCAGCCGCGATCGCAGCCCACAAGCGGCGGCACAACTGTGGCAACGTCCGGTCGACCTCAGCCGGGCCATTGATGCTGTGACGGCGCAACCGGAAAAATTCGGCGCGGTGGCCAAGGATCGAATTGCCATTGTCGGCCATTCACTCGGCGGCTGGACCGTGCTCGAAGCCGGCGGCGCGCGCTTCGACCCCGAGCGTTTTGCCGAAGACTGCAAAATCCATCCGCAACTGGCCAGTTGCACGGCGTACCAACAGATGAACACGGCAAGCACTGCGCAATCGAAAGCCCGACTGGCCGCCGACTGGCGTGACAAGCGCGTCACTGCCGTGGTTTCACTGGACCTGGGTCTGTCGCGCGGGATGACCGATGCCAGCCTGGCAAACTACCCCGTGCCGATCCTGGTGATCGCTGCCGGTGTACCGTCGAAAGAGCTGCCCGCTCAGCTGGAATCTGTCGATTTGGCCAAACGCCTGCCGAAAACCTCATCGCGTTTCGTCGAGATCAGCGACGCCAGTCACTTCAGTTTCATGGCAATCTGCAAACCTGGCGCCGTGGCCATGCTCGACGAGGATGTACCGGGCGACAGCATCATCTGCACCGATGGCGAGGGCGGCCGGCCACGCGCGCAGATCCAGCAGCAAGTGGTTTCCCTTATCACCGATTTCCTCGCGCAGTCACCTGACAGTCAGAAACAAACCGTCACTTACAAGGAACCGCAATAACAATGCTGACGCCCTCCCCTCAAACCTTCCGGGGCAGTTGCCTGTGCGGAGCGGTGAAATACCAGATCCGCTCACGGCCCAAAGCACTTTCGCACTGCCATTGCAGCCAATGCCGCAAAAGCCACGGCGCGGCGTTTGCCAGTTATGGCAGCGTGCTGCGCCAGAACCTGGAACTGCTGGAGGGCGGCGAACAGCTCAAGGCCTATCAGTCTTCGCAATCGGTACAACGCCAGTTTTGCCTGAACTGCGGCTCGTCGCTGTTCTGGGCAAACAATCAGGGTGAGTACCGCGACTGGATTTCGGTAGCCCTGGGCACGCTGGACACGACGTTCACCACGGAAAAACAGCAACACGTCGAAGTGACGTCGAAAGCACCGTGGTTTGAAATCAAGGATCAATGGCCGCAGCGCTGAGCCTGAAAGATTCATTCGCCAGACGCTGCTTCACCCTTTGCAAACCCGAGATCAGATGAAACTCTCAAAAAAAGCGGCTTTCCCTGCGCTGGTAATGGCCGCGTTAACTGTCATTGCGTTGCAGGTGTTTCTGTATGACGCCGAAATAACCATGGCTCAGGCAGCCATGGGCAGCGTGCCAGTTCAATTGGTCGCAGAAATCCTGATCACCACCGCCACTCATCTGTTTGTCGTGCTGATGGTGCCAATGCTCTTGATCGCTTACAGGAAGTACCTCGCCGGCTATGCGGTGCTTGCACTGTCCCTCGCTGCCTACGTCCAGATGACCACAGGACTGGGTGTGACCGGGCCGATGATCGCGGTCATCGCCGTCTCGATCCTGGGTTTTCATGGTTTCAGAAAAGCCAGCGAATGGGTACGTTATATGCGCGCGAAATGAATGACGCGGCCGCTCAATCGCATAGCAAATCACCGTTGAGCTGACGTGAGCAAGCGCTCATCGCTTCGCTCAGCCATGTCCTGAAAGCTGTGCTATTGGCACAGTTCTCAAACGGCCGTGGTGATAGCAGGCAGTGGGTCGATCCGTCCTGAATAAAGCCAAACGGTGCGATCAACTGCCCGGATTCGAGCTCGTTCTGCACCATCAAAAAGGACGCCATAGCGATGCCCAATCCGGGCAACGGGCAATCGGAACACAGGAATCCATCGCGCTCTGGAATACGAAGCCGGTTCTGTGGTGTCCTGTCTATTCTCAGCAGGTATTTTTCCACTCGCCAACGATGAGGCCCCTTACATGAGCAAAGCGCCGTACGTTCCGCCCCAGGTCTGGAAAAACCAAGCCCCGTCTGGCGGCCAGTTCGCCAGCATCAATCGACCGATTGCCGGGCCAACCCATGACAAGACCCTGCCGGTGGGCAAGCACCCGTTACAGCTGTATTCACTGGCCACGCCCAACGGCGTCAAAGTGACGATTCTGCTGGAAGAGTTGTTGGCGCTGGGGCACAGCGCTGCCGAGTACGATGCGTGGCTGATCCGCATTGGCGAGGGCGATCAGTTCTCCAGCGGGTTTGTCGAGATCAACCCGAACTCGAAAATCCCGGCGCTGCTGGATCGCAGCGTCGAACCGCCGATCCGTGTGTTTGAATCGGGCTCGATCCTGCTCTATCTGGCGGAAAAATTCGGCGCCTTTCTGCCGAAAGACCCGGCCGGCCGTACCGAAACCTTGAACTGGCTGTTCTGGCAGATGGGCGCGGCGCCTTATCTGGGCGGCGGCTTCGGCCATTTCTATGCCTACGCGCCGGAGAAGATGGAGTATCCGATCAACCGCTTCACCATGGAAGCCAAGCGGCAACTGGATGTGCTTGATCGGCGTTTGGCCGAAAGCACTTACCTGGCGGGTGACAGCTACACCATCGCCGACATCGCGGTCTGGCCGTGGTATGGGCAACTGGTACGCAACAATGTCTACTCCGCCGCCGAGTTTCTCGCGGCCCACGAATACACGCACGTGCAGCGCTGGGCAGAGGAGATTGCCAAACGGCCGGCCGTCATTCGCGGGCAACGCGTCAATCGAACGTGGGGCGATGAGGCGACTCAGGTGCCCGAGCGGCACCAGGCCGAGGATCTGAACTGACCACCCTTTCAATCACGCTCATCCGCTGAGCGTGCCCCATCAGCAGCGCCGGCGCAGATTTTTGTGTCCGGCCGTTGCGCCCTGATTCATCTCTCGCACGCCCCCGAAAACCCACATGTCCCTGCGGATCCCCCGAGGCAGAGCCTCCGGACGCTTGTGAAAAATTCGTTAACTAACTGACTCGTACGCCTTTTCTCCACGAATGCGATCTGAGACACTAATGAGAACAATTATTACATACGCCTGCATCAGATTCGTTTTCGTACTTTGGGGGAATCAGTTAGATGTCGTTTCACACCAATTACCGCCGCGCAAACCTCTCACCTAACCTGCTGGCGCTCGCCATCTGCATGGCCAGCATCGCACCTGCGCTGGCAGATCAAGCACCACCCGCTGCGCCAGCGGGCACGCTGGAACTGGACGCCACCGAAATCGGCGCCACCCAGATGAGCAGCACCACCGAAGACACGCAGTCCTACACCACTGGCCCGATGAGCACGGCAACCAAGCTGCCTTTGACCATGCGCGAAACGCCCCAAGCGGTGACGGTGATCACTCGCCAGCGCATGGACGACCAGAACATGACCAGCATCAACGATGTGGTGAAGGGCACGCCGGGACTGTTTCTCAGCCAGACCAGCGGTCCGGGACGGCAGACGTACAAGGCGCGCGGTTTCGACATCGACAACATCATGTACGACGGCCTGCCCAGCGCGTACTCGCCTTACTCCATGGCGGTGCAACCAAACCTGGCGATGTTCGACCGTGTCGAAATCGTCCGCGGTGCAACCGGGCTGGTCACCGGTGCCGGCAACCCGTCGGCGGCGATCAACATGGTGCGCAAACGGCCGACCGCCGATCAACGCGTGACCCTCACCGGCGCGGCCGGCAGCTGGGACGACTACCGTGGCGAAATCGACGCCTCCAGCCCGCTGAACGACAGTGGCACCTTGCGCGGCCGAGTGGTGAGTTCCTACCAAGGCGCTGACAGCTTTCGCGACAAGGAAGAGAACGACCATGGCCTGTTCTACGCCATCGGTGAAGCCGATCTGAGCGACAGCACCACCGCAACCCTTGGCTTCTCGCGGCAGAACGAACAGACCAACTATTTCTGGGGCGGTTTGCCGCTCGGCACCAACGGCCACCACCTGGATCTGCCCCGCTCCACTTACCCGGGCACCGATTGGGAAAACCGCAAGCTGCAAATCGACACCGTGTTCGGTGAAGTCGAGCATCGCTTCGACAACGACTGGAAACTGCACGTCGCCGGCTCATCATCGACCCTCGACGGCGAGTTCTCCGGGACTTACCTGTCGCGCTACGCCGGCCCGCTGGAAACCACAGCCTATCAATCCCATCACACCGACAAGCAGCGCGCATTCGACGGTTTTGCCAGCGGCCCGTTCGAAGCGTTCGGTCGCACCCATGAACTGGTCGTCGGCGCGAGCAACCGTGTGTATGACGCGACGACCAGGGAGTACGACCCGTACACCACCGCCTGGCCGATCGGCGCGCCAAAGCCCGACTTCGTCCGTGATGGCAAAACCCGCAGCGTCACCACCCAGGACGCCGTGTACCTGACCACCCGCCTGAGCCTGGCCGATCCGCTGACGCTGATCCTCGGCGGCCGCCTCGACTGGTACGACTACGATGACCGCACGGCCGACGGCGACTACAAGGTCACCCGCAACCTCACCCGTTACGCCGGCCTGATCTACAAACTGGACGACCATCACTCGGTGTACGCCAGCTACACCGACATCTTCACCCCGCAGACCCAGAAAGACCTCGGCGGCAAAGTGCTCGAGCCGATCGTCGGTGAAAACTACGAAGTGGGCATCAAGGGCGAGTACTTCAACGGCGCCCTCAACGCCAGCCTGGCGGTGTTCCAGATGGACCAGACCGGCCGCGCCACCCTCGCCGACAACCAGTTCGGCTGCCCGGTCATGACCTGCTACAACACATCAGGCAAAGTGCGCAGCCAAGGCGTGGACATGGAACTGCAAGGCGCGCTGACCGAAAACTGGCAGGTCGGCGCCGGCTACACCTACACCCGCGCGCACTACATCAAGGACGAAAACCCGGCGAACAACAATCAGCGTTTCGATACCGACACACCCGAGCATCTGTTCAAGGTGTCCACCGTGTACCGCTTCCAGGGGCCGCTGCAGAATCTGCGCGTGGGCGGCAACGTCTACTGGCAGAGCCGCATGTACAACGACATCACCCTGGCCAATAACGGAAGCTACCGCCTCGAACAGGGCGGTTATGCGGTCACCGACCTGATGGCCGGGTACGAAGTCAACGAACACCTGGATCTGCAAGTCAACGCGAACAATATCTTCGACCGTGTCTACTACTCCGCCATCGGCTCCGATGTCACCTGGGGCTCCACCGACAACTATGGCAACCCGCGTAGTTACATGCTGACCGCCAAATACAAGTTCTGAGTCGCTGACGATCTTGCGTAACAAAACAAGGGCGCCCGGGAAATCCGCGGCGCCCTTGTATTTTCTGCCCACCGCATTGGTCATGACCGGCAATACGATATAGGCTCTGAGCGAACTCATCACAAAGCATCGCCCCCATGACCAACCCGGACTTTGCACCCGACATCGAAGCCATCCGCAGTATTGACTCGGTGCCGGTCATCCTGAGCATGGTCAAACACCTCACTGGCATGCGGTTCGCCGCGGTGGCAAGGGTCACCGAGCGAAACTGGGTGGCGTGCGCTGTCGATGACTCGATTGATTTCGGGCTAAAACCCGGTGGCGAACTGGTGCTCGAATCAACCATCTGCCACGAGATCCGCCAGCACCAGCAGCCGGTGATATTCGGTCATGCCAGCGCCCACCCGGTCTTCTCGCTTCACCACACGCCGAAAACCTATGGGCTGGAAAGCTACATTTCCATTCCCATCGTCAAAGCCAACGGCGACTTCTTCGGCACGCTGTGCGCCATCGACTCGGTCCCGGCCAATATCGATGAACCGGCCATTATCAAAACACTGACCCTGTTCGCTCAATTGATCGCGATGAACCTGGACACGCAACGCCATCTGGAAGCGACCCAGATCGAGCTGAACAACGCCAATGAACTCGGACGCCTGCGCGAGCAATTCATCGCCGTACTCGGCCATGATTTGCGCACACCACTGAGCGCAGTGCGCATGAGCGCCGACTTGCTGGAAAGCAGAACCGAAGACAAACGTTCGCTCAACCTGATTGCGGCAATTCGCAACAGCTCGGTGCGCATGGGCGTGTTGATCGAAAACATCCTCGACTTTGCCCGAGGACGACTGGGCGGCGGAATTCCGGTGCAGCGCAAGCTGGTGGATGACTTGCAGCAGACCCTGCAATTGACGCTCGCTGAGGTTAAAGCCTCGCACCCGCAAGCGATTTTCATCGATGAGCTGGACGTGCCGGCAGGCGTCTATTGCGATGCGTTGCGCATCAGCCAGTTGCTTTCCAATCTGCTGGGGAATGCGGTTACCCACGGCTTGAACAGAACACCGATCGTCCTCAAAGCCTGTGCAGAAAACGACGAGATCGTGATTTCCCTGACCAACCAGGGCACGCCGATTTCAGCGCAACTGATGCCCTTGCTGTTCGAACCCTTCTCCCGCGCCGAAGCCGGGCAACGTTGCGAGGGCTTGGGACTGGGGCTCTACATCGCCTCGCAGATAGCGATGGCACACAACGGCACGTTGAGCGTGACCTCAAGCGCCGAGTCGGGAACCTGCTTCGTGGCGAGATTCCCGGCCCGGTTCAAATGGGTTTAAGCCGCCTGCCGACGCATCGTCAGAATCGCCGCGCCAAACCCGATAAACGTAGACCCTACCACCCGGCTGACCCAACGGGACAACGCCGGACGGGTCAACACGCCCTTGGCCCGCGAGGCCAGCGCGGCATAAACGCTCAGTGACGACACCGACAACGCCATGAAGATCGAGGTCAGGATCAAAAACTGCGGCAACAGCGCGGCGCCCTGATCAATGAACTGCGGAAACAACGCGGTAAAAAACATCGTCGCCTTGGGGTTGGTCACCGCCGTCAGAAACGCCGACTTGTACAGCTTGCCTCGAGTCGGCCGAACCTTGCTCGCCTCCCCCTCGATACCCTCCGGGAGCATCGGCCCTTTTTTGAACAGCTGCTTGACGCCGAGGTAGAACAGATACCCGGCCCCGATGATCTTCACCGCATTGAACAGCAGTTCCGAACTGGCCAACAACGCCCCCAACCCCAACATCGCCGCCGCCGACAGACAGAACAAACCACTGGCGTTACCCAACGACGACCAGATCGTGCTGCGCTGCCCATGAGCGAGGCTGTTATTGATCGCCATCAAAGTCGCCGGCCCCGGGCTGGCGATGGCAATTGCCGCGACCAGAGTGAACGTCAGTATCGAGTGAGAATCCATTTTCATTGCTCGCCAGAGTGAAGACGCCACATGTTACAGCAACCGGCTGCATAGCCCAGATCAAAAGCCCCTCACCCTAGCCCTCTCCCGGAGGGAGAGGGAACTGAGCGTGGTGACTACCAGAGTTACGCCGACGTGAAATACCGAGCCGGGCTCAAATTCTGAAACGAATCAAAAGCCCCTCACCCTAGCCCTCTCCCGGAGGGAGAGGGAACTGAGCGTGGTGACTACCAGAGTTACGCCGACGTGAAATACCGAGCCGGGCTCAAATTCTGAAACGAATCAAAAGCCCCTCACCCTAGCCCTCTCCCAGAGGGAGAGGGAACTGAGCGTGGTGACTACCAGAGTTACGCCGACGTGAAATACCGAGTCGAACTCAAATTCTCAAACAGATCAAAAGCCCCTCACCCTAGCCCTCTCCCAAAGGGAGAGGGGACTGAGCGTGGTGACTACCAGAGTTACGCCGACGTGAAATACCGAGCCGGGCTCAAATTCTGAAACGAATCAAAAGCCCCTCACCCTAGCCCTCTCCCAAAGGGAGAGGGGACTGACCGAGGTGACTACCAGAGTTACGCCGACGTGAAATACCGAGCCGTACTCAAAAAAAAACAAATAAAAAACCGCCCCCCCGCCCCGCTTCTCACCACTCAACAGGATGAGCGTTAGCTCGGCTGCAGCTCTTGATCTTGATCCACGGGCGACGTCGGAAGGCTGAGTGGAGGGATTGATCCGGGCGTGGGAGCGCAGCGACCGTTTGGCGCAGCCAAACACAGCGAGAGGAGGTGCAGCGAAGCAAACCGTAGGCGCTGCGCCCGGATCGATCCCGCAGCGAAGGAACCCCGAGCCCCAGCGAGCGGGCCGCACGCAGGAGCAAGCGTTTTTTGCTTACTTTTTTTGGCGTCTGAAAAAAAGTGAGTCGCTGTAAGGGCGAAACCGTAATAAGCCATCACCACAGCAACGGATATTCACAAAGAACACCCCAAGCATGGTCGGCCCAAAGGCCGCCAAGCCCAAACAAAAAAAAGCCCCGCAACCACATGAAGGCGCGAGGCAAAAAATTGGTTGGTTGCGGCCAACCAAAGGAGCTCAGTCAAATACGTACAAAAGCCAAATCAGATGCAATCCTGCGCAGCCCGCTCAAAACTCGAAGGCAAAAGGTTCGAAGCCAACAAATGCCGCTCGTAGATAAACACCTTGCCGCCATTACCCGCCTTGTACGCCTCAAGCACGTTGTCAGCCGAAACCTTGCTCGGCACCACAATCCGATAACTACGCTGAGTCTGCGAAACAGTCGGGTTCAACGCACTGCCCTGCAACTTCGGCACCACACAATCGGCGTACTGCGCAGGCGTCTTGCTGGTCTGCAAAGTAAGGCTCGGATTGTTCGGCGCCGAAGCGCAACCGGCGAGCAACAAAGAAGCGACAGCCATGGCAGGCACGAATAAAACACGCATCGGTAAAATCCTGAAAATAAAGGTTCGGTTCAACCGGCAACGGTTCAGCCTCACGGAGCCGCCGTCGCCATTTATGTTTTGAGTGTTCAGCTCGACGCCACCAGCGCCTTGAGCGACACATCGAATTGCTTCAAGGCGTTGAGTTGCAAGTCACGCTGCTTGTCGATTTGTGCAGCAATGGCCGGCGGCGCCTGGTTATGCACCCACACCGAAGGCAACTGTTTCTCAACCGCGCCTTCTGCCTTGCCGATGTATTGCAGGTCGGCGTCGTAGAAACGTGCGGTGAACCGCGCTTCGACCAGGCTGTTACGTTGGGTCAGCAGCCGATTGAACGTGTCGAGTTTCACCACCACGTCCGGATGCGCCTGCACCAAGGCATCGAGGTTGTCGTAAACGGTCACCGACAAGAACTGCTGCTGCAATGAACTCACCAGCCAGTCGATGGCCAGTTCCGGATCGGAACTGCTGACAAAGGCTTCACGAATTCGCGAGTCGAGCGCATCTTTCGCGCCGTTGACCGCCATGTCGTGGTAACGCTCAAGGTATTGCAGGTTGTCGAGGGTGTTCTCGCTGAGCAACACGCCGACGGTTTGCGAATGCTGCAACGTCGCACTGCTGCCGGTGAGGGTCTGGAAGTGACACGACCCGGTGTCGGCTGCATAAGTCGGTGCTGTGAACAGTGCGCCGCCTGCCAGCAGGGCGACCAAAGCCAGTCGGGTCATTGTCTTCATCGCGCAGATTCCTTGAGCGGCGTGTTCGATGGAGGCAATTTTCCGCCGATTGCCGACAAAGCAGAACTTGCGTTTCGTGATGGTCACTATTACTTCTAGCAATAGTTGCGCGACGTGCAGACTGATACACACTCAATCACAACGAGAAAAACATGAAATGAGGAGTTCGCCTTGAGAACGTTTGACCTGATCCGAGACGCCGTTTTGCCCGATTTCCGCGAGCGCGTGGCCGAGTATCTGGTTCAGTACGAAAGCGTATTGCTGAACAAAGACGCGACCGACCCGCAGATCATCACCGACACCGCCAACCAGCTGCGCGGCTACCTGCGCGGGCTCAACACCACCCGCGTGCTGGGCATGGCCTACTGGGAAGAGCTGGACCGTCGGGTCGTCGACACCTGGCTCACGCCCGAGCAATGACCGATCGGCGCGATGATCAGGGCGGCGGCCAGCAACCGCGCCCTCCCCGCTGCCAGTGGTCTGCGCGGCAACACGACCTCTGCGAAAAAACCGCCCGAACGCTTACAATCGCCGGTCTAACCGCCAATCAGACAGGCTCATCCAGAAATGCCGCTCGACCCACCTACGATGTTGACCATTTCCATCGCCCTCGCAGCCGCCGCCGCGCTGTATCTGGCGATCGAATGGCGCAGCATTCGTGAGCCTTCGCTACTGTTCTGGAGCGCCGGTTTCGCCACCATTACCGTCGGTTCCACCCTGGCTCTGCTGCGCAGCAGCGGTTTTCTGCTGATCGGCATCTGGTTCGCCAACGGCTTGCTGGTGACCGCACACTTCCTGTTCCTGCTTGGCGTGGCACGCTTTACCCAGATACGGCTGTCGCCGGCCTGGTATCTGATCTTCGCCACCTGGCTGGTCATGCTGTTGTTGCCGGACGGGCCGCTGTGGTCGAAAGTCATGCTCGCCGCCAATTCTCTGCTGGTGGCGCTGGCAACGCTCAAGGCCAGCTCACTGCTGCGCCCCCACGGCAAGTCGCTGAGCGTGGGCGCGGTGCAGTTGCGTTACGTTTTGCTCGGTCACGGGATCTTCTATGTGGCCAAAGCCTTGACCGTGGTGATCCCCGGCACGCTGATCGATCTGGCGGCGTTTCGTGGCGAGATCATTCAGATTTCCCTGGTCGAAGGCGCGATGGCGATCATGTTGATCGCCCTGTCGATGACCGGCACCGAACGTTACCGCCGGGAAAAACAGATCGCCCGCCTCGCCGAGCGTGATCCGCTGACCGCCCTGTACAACCGCCGCGCCCTGGAAAAGCGTGCGCCGCGCCTGCTCGAACACGTATCGCCCGAGCATCCCGGCGCCTTGCTGCTGATCGACATCGACAACTTCAAACTGGTCAACGACCAGTACGGCCACACCGCCGGTGACCGCTTGCTCATCGCCTTGAGCGAAATGATCCGCTCGGTCCTGCCGCGCAATGCACTGACGGCGCGCCTGGGCGGCGACGAGTTTGTCATCCTGCTCAGCAGCGCATCGAGTGAGCGCGTCATGGAACTGGGCAACACACTGCGCGAGCAGTTTCTGAGCACCACCTCACAGACATTCCCCACCACCGCCGCCGTGACCCTGAGCATCGGCGCCAGCCTGTTCGACTACCCGCCCGCCAACCTGACGGCACTGATTGAACAAGGCGATGCGGCACTCTACGAATCGAAACGCGGCGGTCGCAATCGACTGCGCCTGACCGGACTCACCACACCAGGATAATAAAAACCATGTCCAGCCTCGATACGCCCCTGCAAGACCGCGCCGCCCCCGAAGGCATCTGCTACGGCTGCGGCGGCCGCAACCCGCACGGCCTGCACGTCAAAAGCCACTGGCATGAAGACGGTGTGCACGTTATCGCCGAGCATCTGCCGGAGGCCAAATACTGCGGCTGGCCGGATCTGGTCTACGGCGGCCTGATCGCAATGCTGGTCGACTGCCACTCCAACTGGACGGCGATGGCGTACCACTACCGCGCAGAAAACCGCGAGCCCGACAGCCTGCCGCGCATCGACTGCGTCACCGGCAACCTCGGCATCAAATTCATCAAGCCGACACCGATGGGCGTGACGCTGACGCTGCGCGCGAAAGTCGAGGGTGACGTCGGGCGCAAGACCCGGGTGATCTGCGAGGTGTTTGCCGGGGAAGTGCTGACGGCGGTGGGCGATTCGGTGTTTGTGCGGGTCGATACCGGGCAATTGGCCGACGCGGCACACGGGCGATAAACCTGGCTTGTCGAACCGTTACCGGCAGGCCCTGGCGACTGTTCAACTGACCACAGCCCCTTTGGGGCCGCTGGCAATCAGGGCGGCGCCACAAGCGGTTTTCATGCCGTCCAACGCCACAGGCGTGCCATCAACGGTGTAAGTGCTACTGCCCTCAGCGATGGGGAAAACCCCTTTGCACAGAGGGCAGCTTACCTTGTGTCCGACACCGGCAATGGGCTTGCCATTGAGATCGGTTCGAGAGAATGCCTCAAGGACCGTGCCACCATGTGTGGTGGAGTCACCCAAGCGAATCGCGTCTTTCACAGCATCACTCCTTTGCCGTTCAATCAGGCCCGAAGGTCTGACCTTCGCCCTCTCAGTCTTCAATCTCCCACGCCAATCCCGGGTCCGCTGTGCCGTGTTCGCAAAAATACAGCAACGCTTTCCGGGCACTTTCTTTGTCGACAACCTGGTTTTTCGGGTAACTCCCGGACTGCCCACCGACGACGACATCAACCGTCTCATCGCTTGATGCATCAGGAATGGTCAGTGTGTAAAGCTTCTCGTCGACGTTTACCGCGATAAACACAACATAGCGATGGTCGTTCCCCCCGCCCACGCTCATGTAGTTTTCGTCATCGAGCAAAAACAGTGTCGAACTGAACGCCTTTCCATCCAGTCGATCCAGAGTTGCGAGTACCTTTGCGCGGTCGGGACTCAAGTGCTCTCGCTCTTTGAAAGCCGCGCCGTTTGCTTCGTCTTCTATGATTTTTTCCAGCTTCATGATCACTACTTCGTTGGTGTGTAAGTTCGGCTGCCACTGGGTGAATGCACGGTAATATTACATCCCAGATTTCGAGCCAGTGAACGAATGCCCCCTGCGCCCGGCAACCCGCAAGCCTTGCACGGATCGCGGTCGACCCACATTTCGGCACTTTCGGCTTTACCTGCCATGCCCGCATTCACGGCATGTTGCACCGCTTCAGCCTCCGCGTGGGTTTTGGTTTGCGCATTTACCCGGTCGAGGGTAATCGCCGTCTTGGGATTCTGGTCACCTGAGTTTATACCCTCGAAACTCTGACCATTGACCCTCAATAAAGACAATGTCGATGTGTCATTGGCAGAACCTGCGACGGGTAGACCCAAGGCTTTCCTGCGGTCTGCCAGTCGCTGCCGTGGATCACAGGTTTCCAGGCCCAGCGGATCGATCCAGCCCGTCGGGTTTGGTGCATAGGCATAAAGATTCAAGCCACCGGCATAGCTGATCGGGTCTTTGCTGATGAAACGACCGACCTGCGGATCGTAGTACCTGTAGCGGTTGTAATGCAGGCCCGTCTCATGGTCATGGTACTGCCCCTGAAAACGCAGTGGATTCGTCAGCCCTTGTTGCCTGGCCCGATCTGAACGCTGTTCCTGAACCTGGCCCCACGCCTTGTATTGCGCACTCCAGACGATTTCACCGCGCTGGTCAGTCAGTTCCTGTGGCGTGCCCAAGTGATCGCACTGATACCAGCTCAACTCATCGATCGGTTGGGCCTTGGGTGCGTAACTCCACAACGGATCATCGTCCAGCCGATATTCGTCGCTGTAGTCGGGCTGCTCCGACAGTTTGATTGCCTGATGCCGCAGCGCCTGAGCGACAGGCACAAAGGTGCCAGGCTCGTACACGTAATGCACGGTACGACCATAGTCACCATCCACCTGTGCCAGGCTACTCTCCCAGGCTAGAGCGTCGCCGTCCCAACCATACAACGTGAAGCCGCAACCCGACTCGCGCTGCTTGCGTGCATATTCGTGATGGTTCCATTGAGAGCCGGCTTCAGGGTGCTGTTTAAAGTGCGCACGGGAGTGTTTGTAAACCCTGCGGCCCAGCGCATCGTAGGCGTAATCGACCTCCAGACGGGCGTCGTCAAAATGCACCAGACGGTCGAACAGATCCCAGCGCAGCCGGCTGTAACTGCCGTTATGCCAGCGCTGGATCAGGTTGCCCCGCTCGTCATACTCATAATGAGTGCCGGCGTACTCGCGCAGCAGGTTATCCAGAAGCTTGCTGCGGGTCGGATCCTGATCCAGCGGGCGTCGGGTTTGCCGGGCCGTATCGTCGAGCAGATTGCCAGCCGGGTCGAAGGCAAAGGTTTCCACACCCAGGCGACTGCTCGCCTGAAGCAGACGACCGACCGGATCGTATTGATAAGCCAACGTCCCTCGGCGGGTGTCGTCAATACCGCGCAACTGACCTGCCGCATCGTACTGATACTCGCGTTTGAGCACAGTGCGCTTATCGTCGGCGCGTCCCAGCAGTTGTTCCTGCAAACGTCCGGCGGGGTCCCACTGCTGGGTTTGCAACAGATGATTGCCCTGATGCCGCGCAACTTCACGATGCAGGTCGTCGCGCTCGAAACCGATAAGGTCATGTTCATCGAGGCGCATGCCCAACAGATGACCGCTGCCGTAAGTCAGCCAACTGACCCGATGACCGTCCGGACGCAGCGTGGCCACTCGCTGATTGAGCGCATCGTATTCATGTCGCCAGATCGCGACCGCGGGTTTTTCCAACCCCAGAAAATGCTGATGTTCGCGCAGCAGGTTGCCAGCCGGGTCATGGAACCACTGCAAGCGGCTCTGATCGTTACTGGCCAGCACCAGGTTGCCGTTACCATCGTAGGCGAAGGTTTCCGCTTGCGACTCGCTGCCCAGCGTCGCCAAACGGCTGATCATCCGGTTCATCGGGTCGAACTGGAATTCGGTGAGACGCTCGCCGTCGCGAATGGAGGCTAATCGCCCGGTCTCGGTGTCATAACGATAGTGTTTGCTGCGCCCATCGAAGCCGGTTTCATGGAGCAAGCGCCCCACCGGATCGTACTCGAACTGCACCCGCTGCTGGTTCTCGTTTTCCAGGGCGGTCAGCCGCCCCAGTCGGTCCCAGCGATAGCGCAACGTCTGCTCCGTGGCATCCACTCGCTCGGCCACCAGCCCCGCAGCCGTGTAACGCCAGGAGGTGCAGCGGTCCAGCCCGTCGACATGGGCCAGCAAACGACCTTCAGCATCGTAAGTGAAACGTTCTTCGGTTTTATCCGGATGCCTGATCAGCACACGCTGGCCGGCACGGTATTGGTACTCGGTGCTTTGCCCGGCCGCGTCGGTGAAGCAAATCAACTGCCCAAGACTGTTGTACTCCCAGGTACTGGCCTTGCCGGAGCAGTCGGTATATTTCGTCAGTTGACCGGCATCGTTGTATTCAAGTTTCTTCTCGGCGCCGTTGGCGTCCTTGATCGCTTTGAGCAGGCCTGCCGAGGTGTAGGCGTATTCGGTCTGGTTGCCCAATGGGTCAATGGCTTTCTCCAGATTGCCGTGAGCATCATAGTCGCGCAGCCAGAGCCCGCCTTCGGCGTCGCTGATCTTGATCAACTGATCTTGATCGTCATACGCAAAATGCACGACGGTGTCGTCGGCACGAATATGCTCAAGCACATTGCCCCGTTCGTCATAGCTGAAGCGGTCGATGCTGCCGTCGGTGTGCACATGGCGCACGACGTTTTTCGCCTCATCGCGAAACAGCCATTCCGAGCGTTCATCCGGGTGCCGAATGCGATAGGTGTAGCCAAGGATGTCGTAGTAGTGCCAGGTCTCGTTGCCATGGGCATCGGTGACATACGTCAGACGGATGTTTTCGTCCCACTCCAGCCGGGTATCGAAACTGCCGTCATCCGCCCATTCGCGGACGGCTTTGGCATCGGCGCCCTGACCTTGCCATTGCAGGTTCATCCCGCGCCCGGTGCGATCGGTGTAACGCGTGACCAGATGGTGCTGGTATTGATAATTCCAGGCCGCGCCGTTTTCATCCTGAGCCTGGATCAGATCACCGCTGGCGTCGTAGCGATAGGCACACAATTGACGCTTGGGTGCACCGTCGCGAATTTCCCAGAGACCGATCAGGTGCCCTTGCGCGTCGAGCAGGGTGCCGAGCTGCAAGTGGACATTGCTGATATCGCCTTCGTAGGTAATCAGATCCGACAACACCGCCTCGTCGTCATGACGGTGTTCGTAGTGAAGCATGACCCCGGCACCGCTGCGCAGGACGATACCGCTCAGCACGTAACGCTGACCACGGCGCACGTAGGTTTCCTTGCGCTCGACACCGCTGCACAGCACCAGCCGGTTTTCGTCGACCCGCACCAGCGTCAGGCTTTCAACCGGGTCGTAATGAGCCTCACCGACTTTGGGCAGTGGGTAATTGTGGCTACGTCCATCCGCCGCGTGAAACACCAGGCCGTCATCGACGCGATCGAAACGGGTGGTGAATTCGGTAATCCAGCGAGCGCCCATGACCCCTTTGTCATAGGCCTCCAGGCGCGAGTAATACGTGCGCGTCCAGTTGATCGGGAACGGGCCCGGCAGGCTGAAATCAGTGTGACGGAAAGTCTCCGAGCCCATCGAGAAACTGATGCTGTGCGCGGTAATCGGGCACACCACGTTTTTTCTGCAATTAGGGTCGGCTTTCGCCCCGGCTTGCTTGGACTGCATCTCAAGCTGACCTTCCCCGGCCTTGCGCTTGGCCTGGGTGGTGGTGCCGGGTTTGACGTTCGTACTCTGACCATGCGCCTTGCGCTTACGCCAGGTGACCACAGCGCCACCGAGCATCTGCAACAGCCAGCCGATGGAGTGTTGAACACCCGGATCGCTGAGCTTCTTCAATTGTGTTCGCAGCTCTACGCCCAAAGTCCGCAGCATGGACGTATTGCTGAGCACCAATGCCTTGGCTTTTTCCGGCAGCAGGTTTTTCGCTGCGCTGTTGGCCACGCCTTTGCCGGCGGCCTTGTAGGCACTGAACGCTGCACCGAAGATGTTGCCGATGGCCGCTTTGGGGTCATGCAGTAACTGGCTGCGCGCCGCCGTGATCTTTGAACCCGCAGCGTTGAGGTCGCCCTTGGCATCGAGTTTGCCATTGACGACGGTTTCCAGCCCCTTGGCAATCTCGTTCACCGCGCTCTGGCCCAGTTTGCCAGCGTCGTCGAGAATGCCAGCGAGTTTGGGCTGCGCCTGTTTTACGAAGTCATCGATCGTGCCGACAATGGTCGCGTTCAAATGCCCGATCAACACTTCGATCAGCGAATCACCCAGAAGCATCTTCGCGCTGTTACGCAGTTCCTGGCGCACCAGGCCCAATGTCGGACGCAGCGTCATGCGTGCCGATGCCATGGTTGGAGGAGCCGGCAGTACGCCAATCAGGTTGATCCCCAGGCTGACCCAGTCCAGCACTTGGCGCTGCTTGCTTTTGGCCAGGGTCACGATGTCGCCAAGGGCGTCGACCAGCGCCATGATGTTACCCACCACCGGCAAGGCGCCGGCAACGTTCTTCACCCGGTCGAGCGTGACAACCCCGCCACTGATCGACTGCAGCCAGGCATCGAATTTGGCGGCGCCGCGACCGACGTCTTGAATATCGATGGTATTGAGCGGAACGACAGCAACCTGGGGTTCACGTTTTTTATCGGGCGCAGGAGTCGGAGTAGTCATGACATGAACTCATCTGGCAGCAAGCTTGAGGCCGGACTCAGGCCGGGCGTTTGAATCGCGTTTTTGGGCAACGAAACGGCAGGCAAACTCGGCAACTTGCCGTTCTTGCTCGCGGCGCCGAGGATGCTCGACGCACTCGGCAACGCCGCACTCGCCAATTTCGGCAACCCGGCTGCACCGCCCTGCACCACGCCTTTCACTTGCTGCGCTGTTTGCATCGCGCCTTGCGCGGTCTGCATCGCACTCATCCCTGTTTGCGCCATGTCCTTGCCCTTCTCCAGCATGTCCCAACTCTTGCTCGGCAAGACCTGCGCGACCATCGCCTGCACCTGGCTCGGCACTTCTTCAGGCCCCGGTGGATTCAACGGCCACTCAGGTTTGCCGATGTAACTGCCATCGCTCCAGGTGTCCGCCGGATCCTTGCCGAACAACACACGCGCCGGCCCCGGTGCAGCACCGGCGACGCTGGCGAAACCCTTGCCGTCGAGCTTGCCCTTGATGCTTTTGCCCAGGGCATCGATGACTTCGTAATCGCCCTCTTTGATGCCTTGGCGCCCGGCGTACTGGTTGAACAATTCCAGATTGCCCTTGCCCGGTTTCGGCGGTTCCGGGAATACCCCGGCGAGACTTTTCGCGCCGGTGTAGGCGAAGTTCGCCGCGTGCGCGGTGTACGGGCCGCTGGTGGCGTGGGTGATGCCGCCGGCGTTGTAGGTGGTGGCGCTGCCGCCGCCCTGGATCACCAGTTCGGTTTTTGCGGTGATGGTGATGCGGTCGGCGTTGGCGGTGATGTTGAGTTTGGCCAGCAGGTTGATGCTGTCCTTCAGCGCACGCACGTCGATGTCGCCGGACGCTGCGACCAGCCGCCAGCCCATGCTCTGCACGAACAGGCGCATGCCGCGACTGGCACTGGCGAGCAGGCGTTTGCCGATCGACAGACTGGTGTGGCCGGTGCTGCTCAGCGCCAGGTGTTCGCCGGTGGCGATGTGGCTGGAGCGCGGCGTGGTCAGGGCGATGCCGGCCGGGCTGGCGAGGACCAGATGCGGCTCGGTGAATTCCGGGAATTCGTTGGCGGTAAGGTTGGCGGGACCCGAGCCGAGCACGCCTTGATGCTGGGCGTGCAGCGCTTTGGCGACGTCGTCCTGATCGCCCGCCTCTTGGGCTTGCAACTCTTTGGCTTGCACCGCGAAACCGTCTTGCTGATCGCTGGCGGTGGCGAGGCGTTCAGCGGTTTCCGGCAGATCCTTGTGGTGTTTGGATTCGTTCGGACGCGGCTCAGTGGTGATCAGCAAACCGGCGGCGGCACGCACCGCACCGTGGCGATCGGTTCTCAGTTCGAAACCTTCACCGCGCGGCTGGCCACCGCTAGGGCGCGGATGGGTCAGGTAACCGAGGTTGATCGCACTCGCACCGTGGTCGCTGCGCAGCGCGATGCTGATCTCGCTGGTGGTGTCGTCGATGCGCAGTTCGTTGGCGCGGCTGCCCTTGTATTCCTTGCTCTTGACCGTGGCCAGCGTCTTGAAATCCGGCAGCTTGTACGGCGGCAGATTGGCGCCGTGGTACAGGCAACCGGTGATCAGCGGCTGATCAGGATCGCCCTCCAGAAAGGTGATCAACACCTCCATGCCGACCCGTGGAATATTGATCGAACCAAAGGTCTCGGCCGCCCAGCTCGATGCGACGCGCATCCAGCAACTGGTCATGTCGTCGTGCTTGCCTTCGCGGTCCCAGAAGAACTGCACCTTCACCCGGCCGTATTGGTCGCAGTAGATCTCTTCGCCTTCAGGGCCGCAGACCACCGCACTTTGCGTGCCGAGGACTTTCGGTTTCGGGTGATCGAGCGGCGGACGGTACGGCACGTCCCACGGGATGGCGCTGAAGCGGTTGCGGTAGCCCTGGTGGAAATCGTCTTTATTGTCGGTGGTATCGCTGGTCACCGACTCTTCGAGCACCTGAGGCTGTTTACCTTCGTGGAAGATTTCAGTGAGCAGCCAAAGATCGTTCCACGTCGGATTGGCGTGTTCGGTCAGGGCGAGGAAATGCCCGCTGACCAGAATCGGCTGATCGCTGTTGCCCTCGGCCAGACGATAGTCGCTGCGATGACGTTCCAGCGCGCGATTGGCCAAGTGTTTGCCACGCTCGCGATCAACGAAACGGCCCGGGTAATCGTAGTCTTCAAGGTCCGGCTGAGCCGAACTCTTGGCGTCGCTTTCCAGCTCGATCTTCGGTTTGACGAAGTCGTAATCGCGCCGCGTGGTGCGGCTGGTGCGGGTGGCCAGACGCAAACCAAAACGCTTGACCACCGGTTTGTCGGCGACCAGTCCCGAGTCCTGCTGATAGGCCACTGGCGCCAGTTTCGGGAATACCGTCTGGTCATCGCCGAATGTCAGCTTGTGGCCGCTGGACGTGTGCTGGAAGTGGTAGTGAATCCCCTCTTCTTCACACAAGCGCTGGATGAAATCGAGGTCCGACTCGTCGTACTGCACGCAGTAGATGCGCTCAGGGTAAATCGCGCTGAGCTGGAAGTGGTAATCGCTGGCAAGGATGCCGTGTTCTTCCAGCACTTGACTAATGATCTGCTGCACGGTCATCTGCTGGAAGATGCGCTGATTGACCCGGTGCGCGAGGTACGCCAGTTGCGGGCGCAGGGAGATCTTGTAACGCGTCAGGCGTTTGCCCGCCTCGCCTTGGGCAATGCTGTAGACCAGCCCGTGAATGCCGGTTCCGCTCGGCGACAGCTGAAGAAACGCCAGTTTGTGCAGCACGCTTTCGAGGTTGATCGAGGCCTTTTCGCTGACCAGTTCCAGCTCGAATTCGAACGGCGTGTTGAGGGCCTCACGACCGGTAAACGACAGCACCTGAAAATCGCTGTCGATACCATCGACGGTCAAATTGAAATGAGGCTGGTTGGCCGGTGAGAACATCCCTTGTTCCTCGCGCAGTGCTGCGACGGTCGCCAGCGCTTAAAGGAGCTGGCAACGTAAATTCTTTAAGTAATGAAGATGCCTCGACCGGCATAACCGGTCGAGGCGGTACAACCATCAGCCGTAATTAAACGACTGGAGCACGCCAGTCATCGGAACCCGAAGTACCGGAAACTTCGTGGGTCCAGGTGATTTTGCGGTAGGTGAACTGCACTTCTTCCAGGTGGGTGAAATGCGCGTTGCCTGGATCCTGGCAGTTGTGCATTTTGTTGTTGATGGCGACGATGATCGCGTCTTCCAGTTTGGTGGTGTAGTAGTGCTCCTGGGTGCCTTGCGCCGAAGTGCGGTACCACTGGATAACGATTTCACTCATGCGCTCGCCGGAAGTCAGCGCCGCTTGCAGCAGCGGCGAAGCCTTGTCGTAGACCTTGGTGATCACTACTGGCTTGTGCACGCGCTGACCGGTTGGCTGACCGGATTGCGGGTCACGCGGGATGATCACGTCGTGGGTGAAAGCCTGCACCATGACCTGGTCTTCGTGGCCTTCTTGAAAGGTGTTGCCAACGGAGTCGGCGGTGAATGCGCCGGCAGTGATCAGACCTTGTTTTTCGCCAGTGACGGACATATACGCGGGGGTTGCCATGGAATGCTCTCCTTGCTCAAAAGACACAAGCGACAGGCACCATTGCCTGTCGGTGCGAGTCTGGAGATATCAACTTTCATGCCAGTCATTACATTGCCATTGTTCATCAACAACTTGTGTAAACAACTTCAACAGAAGTAGCTATTGCAGCCAGGAAGAGTCGTCGTAAGTGCGCAACTTCTTGCGCAGTACTGCGCAAGAAGTTGCGCACTTGGCTGCACGCCTTGAACGGCGTGGCCTGTAGCGGTTTTCAGGGATGTTTTCTGGAAACAACTGCGCAACTTCTTGCGCAGTTGCCAAAAAGCGTTTTTATCGTCATTCGACGAAAAACCTCCAGATAGCCTTACTCCCGTTGAGGTCGTATCAACGCGTTTTTGCAGAATACGCAAAACATCGCGCGTAAAGAAAAGCCAGGCAACTGCCTGGCTTTTCTGGTCAGCGGAAATAATGTAATCAGTGTGAGGAAGCCGTCACATTCGCCCGCGCCGTGTGCAGCTTTTTATAGCTCTCGATCAAGCGCAAATGCCGATCCAGCCCTTCCAGCTTCATGCTCGTCGGCGTCAGGCCATAGAAGCGCACGCTGCCGTTGACCGAGCCAATCGCTGCATCCATACGCTCGTCACCGAACATCCGGCGGAAGTTGGCTTCGTAGTCTTCCAGCTCGAGGTCTTCATCGAGTTCCATCTCCAGCACCACGTTGACCGCTTGATAGAACAAACCGCGCTCAACGGTGTTGTCGTTGTATTGCAGGAAAGCTTCGACCAGATCCTTGGCCTGCTCGTACTTCTGCAGGGCGAGGCAGATCAGCAGGCGCAGTTCCAGAATGGTCAGCTTGCCCCACGGCGTGTTGTCGTCGAACTCGACGCCGATCAGCGTGGTGATCTCGGTGTAATCGTCCTGCTCGCTGTTTTCCAGACCTTGGGCGAGGTTACGCAGGCCGACTTTGCTGAGGTTGTGCAGGTTGAGGATGTCGGCGCGGAATTGCAGGGCTTTGTTGGTGTTGTCCCAGATCAGGTCTTCGACCGGATAGATCTCTGAGTAGTCCGGCACCAGAATGCGGCAGGCCTTGGCACCGATGTGCTCATAGACCGCCATGTAGACTTCTTTGCCCATGTCTTCGAGGATGCCGAACAGCGTCGCAGCTTCTTCGGCGTTGGAGTTTTCGCCAGCGCCTGAGAAGTCCCACTCGACGAATTCGAAATCTGCCTTAGCGCTGAAGAAACGCCACGACACCACACCGCTGGAATCGATGAAGTGCTCAACAAAGTTGTTCGGTTCAGTGACGGCCTGACCGGAGAACGTTGGTTGCGGCAAGTCATTGAGGCCTTCGAAACTGCGGCCCTGCAACAGTTCGGTGAGGCTGCGTTCCAGTGCCACTTCCAGGCTCGGGTGAGCACCGAACGAGGCGAACACGCCGCCGGTGCGCGGGTTCATCAGGGTCACGCACATCACCGGAAATTCACCGCCCAGCGACGCATCCTTGACCAGCACCGGGAAGCCCTGCTCTTCCAGGCCTTTGATGCCAGCGAGGATGCTCGGGTACTTCTCCAACACTTCTTGCGGCACGTCCGGCAGGGCCATTTCGCCTTCGAGGATCTCGCGTTTGACCGCGCGCTCGAAGATTTCCGACAGGCACTGCACCTGCGCTTCGGCGAGGGTGTTGCCGGCGCTCATGCCGTTACTGAGGTAGAGGTTTTCGATCAGGTTGGACGGGAAGTACACCACTTCGTTGTCCGACTGGCGCACGAACGGCAGCGAGCAGATGCCGCGCTGGGTGTTGCCGGAGTTGGTGTCGAACAGGTTCGAGCCGCGCAACTCGCCGTCACGGTTGTAAATCTTCAGGGTGTATTCGTCGAGAATTTCGCTCGGCAGCTCGTCTTTGGGCCCAGGCTTGAACCACTTCTCGTCCGGGTAATGCACGAACTCGGCATTGGCGATTTCTTCGCCCCAGAACTGGTCGTTGTAGAAGAAGTTGCAGTTCAGGCGCTCGATGAACTCGCCCAGCGCCGACGCCAGTGCGCCTTCTTTGGTCGCGCCCTTGCCGTTGGTGAAACACATTGGCGAGTGCGCATCGCGAATGTGCAGCGACCAGACGTTGGGCACGATGTTGCGCCATGATGCGATTTCGATCTTCATCCCGAGGTCGGCGAGGATGCCCGACATATTGGCGATGGTCTGTTCCAGCGGCAGGTCCTTGCCGGCGATGAAAGTACCTGCGTCCGAACCGGCCACCGGCATCAACAGCGCTTGGGCATCGGCATCGAGGTTCTCGACTTCTTCGATGATGAATTCAGGGCCGGTCTGCACGACTTTCTTCACCGTGCAACGGTCGATGGAACGCAAGATGCCCAAACGATCTTTCTCGGAGATGTCCGCCGGCAATTCCACCTGGATCTTGAAGATCTGGTTGTAGCGGTTTTCCGGGTCGACGATGTTGTTTTGCGACAGGCGAATGTTTTCCGTGGGGATGTTGCGCGTGTCGCAGTACAGCTTCACAAAGTACGCCGCGCACAACGCTGACGACGCCAGAAAGTAGTCGAACGGCCCCGGTGCCGAGCCATCACCTTTGTAGCGGATGGGCTGATCGGCGATCACCGTGAAGTCGTCGAACTTGGCTTCAAGTCGAAGGTTGTCGAGAAAGTTGACCTTGATTTCCATGCGGGATTACCAGAATACGGCTAAACGAATGGCGGCCATTATCCGGTTTTTGCGCGGGAAGTCTTGCCCTTTCGGGATTCGCCGCTGGCCGGCCATGCTGGAAATTCCGCCAGATTCGCTACACTTTCAACAAATCCAGGCAATGCCATATAACAACAATCTGAACATTGTGGCCGCCCCATTGTTCTAGATTCAGAAGACACCGGATCAAGGACGAGCACATGGCCGTTAATCTCGCTGCGCCGCCAATTCCTACTCCGCAACGCGCTGTGACCCGCCGTTTGGCGATTGCCATCGGTGCGCTGTTTGTCGCGGGGGTTGTCGCCGCGATCAGCACCCTGCTTGGTATCGCCAATTCCCTCGATGCCAAGGATCTTGAGCAGAACCAGTTCTATTCCGCGCGAGCCGTGGAAAACCGCATCACCACGTCAAAAAACTACATCACCAGTTACGCCTACTGGACCACAGCCTATGAAGCCTTGAGCGGGCCGGTCGATATCAACTGGGCCTACACCGAGCAGAACATGGGCAAGACCCTGTTCACCAGCGACGGTTATGACGGCGTGTTCGTGCTGGATCGCAACCGCAGCAAATACGCGGTCATTCGCGGGCAAATGGTCGACACCAACGTGTCCACAGTGCTGCAAGCGTCCGCCTCGGCGCTGGTCGAGCAGGTACTGGCTCAGCCCGACCTGACCAAACCGGTCAGCAGCTATTCGCTGTTCGAAGGCTGGCCGGCACTGGTCACCGCTGCCGCAATCATTCCCAATGATGAACGTCCACTCGACGAGCTGAAAAACACCTCGGTGCTGGTGTTTGTCGACAAGCTGACCCCGACCAAACTGCGCAAGATCGGCAGCGGCTATGGCCTGACAAACCTGACCCTGGCGCCGGATGCCACCATCGAAACAGGTCAGCCCCGCGTGCCACTCGACAGCACCGGCTACAGCCTGGTCGCCGACCTGCAGCGCCCCGGCCAGCAACTGTTATGGTCGTTGGTGCCGCCGCTCGGCGCGACGTTCCTGGTGTTGATGTTGCTCACGGCTTACTTTTTCCGCCACGCGCTACGCTCGTCGCAATACGTCGACAACAGCATTGACGCGATGCAGGCCTCGAATCTGGCACTCGAAGCGGCCAACCATGCGCTTGAAGCCAGCGAGGAACGCTTTCGCGCGGTCGCCGAGGCCGCGTCGGACTGGATTTGGGAAGTTGACGGGCAACTGTCGCTAACCTACCTGTCGGCCCGTTTCAGCGAAGTCACCGGCTACCCGCAAGCCCTGTGGCTGGGCCAGAACATCGGTGAGTTACTGACGTGCGACACCACTCCGCTGGAGCTGTGGCTGCGCAAACTCAGCGACGAAAACAGCGCCGGCGATTTGCGCTGCACTTACCGCGACCACTCCGGGCAGCCGCGTCACTGCCGGCTCTCCGCGCGCCCGATTTTCGCCAAGGACAGCGTCGTCGGTTATCGCGGCACCGCCAGCGACATCACCGACGAGGTCGCCGCCCATGCGCAGATCCAGCACCTGTCGATGCACGACGCTCTGACCGGCCTGCCCAACCGCAACAAACTGGCCCGTTACCTGGATGAAGTACTGCTGCTGAAGGAACACGCGCCACCGCTGTCGCTGTTGATGATTGATCTGGACAATTTCAAACCGATCAACGATTCCCTCGGCCACCCGGCCGGCGACGCGGTGCTGCAGGAAGTCGCCGCCCGTCTGCGTGAATGCACCCGCGAACACGACATCGTCGCCCGCCTCGGTGGTGATGAATTCGTCGTGGTGCTCAATGGCATGGACAGTCACAACGAAATCGATAAATTCTGCACGCGGTTGATCGGCAGCCTGCATCAACCGATTCTTTACGAACAGCATCCGCTGCACATCGGTGCCAGTCTCGGCATAGCGCTCAGCCGTCGCCACGGTTTCGTCGCCAGCGATCTGATCCGCTATGCCGACATCGCGCTGTATCAGGCCAAGTCCGAGGGCAAGAACACCTGGTGCTATTTCGAAGCGCACATGAGCGACCAGATCCAGACGCGCCGACAGATGGAAGACGACCTGCGTCATGCGCTCAAGCACAACGAGTTCGTCCTGCACTATCAGCCGCGCTACAAGGTCGATGGCAAGCACATCGTTTCGGTCGAAGCGCTGGTGCGCTGGCAACACCCGACCAAGGGCTTGCTGGGGCCTGACTTGTTCATTCCATTGGCGGAGCAGACTGACCTGATCGTCCCGCTCGGTCGCTGGGTGCTGCGCGAAGCCTGTGAAACCGCGCTGGGCTGGCCGGAGGACATTCTGCTCTCGGTCAATCTGTCGCCCGCGCAGTTTGCCCTCAGCGATGTAGTCGAGGATGTTCGTGAAGTGCTGGTGCAAACCCGTCTGCCGGCCAGTCGCCTGGAACTGGAGATCACCGAAAACGTGATGCTCAACGACACCGACGGCGCGCTGACCACCATGAACGCCCTCAAGGAATTGGGTGTACGCCTTAACATGGACGACTTCGGCACCGGTTACTCGTCGCTCGGTTACTTGCGTGCTTATCCGTTCGACGGGATCAAGATCGACAAGCGCTTCATCGCCTCGATCAGCAGCGGCACCAATGATCGCGCGGTGGTACAGGCGATCATCGGCCTGGGCAAGGCCATGGGCCTGACCGTGACCGCCGAAGGCGTCGAGACCGAAGAGCAGCTGGACATTCTCGGGGTCGATCAATGCAATGAGGTGCAGGGTTACTTCATGAGTCGGCCGATCGACAAAGCAGCGTTTGCGCGGTTGCTGCACGATTCCAGAGGTGCACAGCTGAAGTCGAAAAAGGGTCGTGTGACTTGAACGGCTAAGCGGCGGAGCAACCGCAATAGCCGTTCGCGGCACCTTCAACCGTGTGTTGAACCTGAGTCATTGGTAAACACATTGCCCGCATCCCGCACCAGCTGCCGCCACTCGGCGCTGGTGATCAGCCCCTCCTCCTCCATTTCATCGGCTGCCTTGAGCAGTTCGTCGTACTGCTGCTCCGGGTCCAGACGCATCTGCGATTGCGTCGCCAGTTTTCGCCATGCCGCCAGTTTTTGTTGTTTGCGCTGATCGAACATCGGGAATGACCTCGTGAAGGACTCCCTTGATAGAAAGAAACGAGATCGCGGTGGTTCAGCGCAGTCGACGGATGGACTGCTGACTTCTAAAGGCTCTGGACTAAAGGGGATCCGCAATATTGGATAATCACCGACACCTGCAGGGATTTGTGCTGGCCGGCCCCCCATTGTGTCTGGTGCAACTGTTCAGAACTTTTCCGCTACGCGTTTATACGGATAATCCGGATCGCGGTACTTGCCGGGTTTCTGCCGTTTGGGCAGCTCGATGTTTTCGCGCGTCACCTCCTTATACGGAATGCGGTTGAGCACATCGGAGATGATATTCAGCCGCGCACGGCGCTTGTCGTTGGAGTCGGCCACCAGCCACGGCGCGTGTTCGGTGTCGGAATGTTTGAACATTTCATCCCGCGCCCGTGAGTAGTCGTACCAGCGGCTGTAGGACTTAAGGTCCATGGGTGTCAGTTTCCAGGTCTTGCGACCGTCATTGATGCGCGCTTCAAGCCGGCGGGTCTGCTCTTCGGGGCTGACTTCCAGCCAGTACTTGAGCAGGATTACCCCGGACTCGACGATCGCGTTTTCAACCCAGGGAATCGATTTGAGGAATTTGTCTGCCTGTTCGTCGGTGCAAAAGCCCATCACCCGTTCAACACCGGCGCGGTTGTACCAACTGCGATCGAAGATCACCACTTCGCCCGCCGCCGGTAGATGAGGCAAATAACGCTGCACATGCATCTGGCTTTTCTCGCGATCGGTCGGTGCCGGCAACGCCACTACGCGGAAGACACGCGGGCTGACGCGTTCGGTCAGCGCCTTGATCGTGCCGCCCTTGCCAGCGCCATCGCGGCCTTCGAAAACGATGCAGACCTTGACGCCTTTGGCAATCACCCACTCCTGCAACTTGACCAGCTCGACGTGCAGCTTGCGCAACTGCTCGAGGTAATCCTTGTTTTTCAGCTTCGGACGTTCGGGCGCCTTGGCGACCTTCTTTTTGTCTTTTGCCATGACCAAGCCCTCTCCAATGAATGCGGCAACATAATGTTGATTGACGGGAAAACCCAGACACGTGAGGTTAGTTCATGCCGTGCTGATTGCCATGGCCGGGCAAAAAGCCAAATTGCCATGTGTTTCCTTCGTTCTTTATGGCGTCGCACTGTTCATTGCCCTGCCCTTGTCTGCCTGGAGTTTTCTCGATGCCCGCGTCCAAATCCCTGCCCACCGCCCTGCTCGGCTTGGCCCTTGCTTGCCCGGCAATGGCCGAGACTCAAGGTCTGGAACTGGGGCAAGTGCTGATTTCGGCCGAGGATCGCAACGGCAGTGATGTCTCTGTTGAGGACGCCAAGGCCCGCCTCGATCAGGTGCCCGGCGGTACCAACGTGGTCGACATCCGTCAGCCGTTGCAGGGCCGCGTGGCGAGCAATCAGGATGTGCTGGCGTATCAGCCCGGGGTTTATGCGCAGTCGGCGGGCAACGAAGGCGTGAAAATCTCGGTCCGTGGCTCGGGCATCAACCGTGCGCCGGGCGCCCATGCGTCGGGGTTGTACACGATGCTCGACGGCCTGCCGCTGACCGGCCCGGGTGGCACGCCGTATGAATTGCTCGAGCCGCTGTGGGTCGATCACGTTGAAGTACTGCGCGGCGCCAACGGTTTTGATCGCGGTTCGCTGGCGCTGGGCGGCGCCATCGATTACGTCAGTCACACCGGCTACAACGCGCCGAAACTGCAAGTGCGCTACGCCACCGGCAGCCACGGCTATCAGCAGCGCCAGGTCAGTTCCGGGCAAGTGCTCGGCGATTTCGACTACTACGTGTCGCTGACCGATTCCAACGCCGACGGCTATCAGGATCACACCGCCAGCGAGAGCAAAGGCGTGATCGCCAATTTCGGCTATCGCTTCAACCCGAATCTGGAAACGCGCTTCTACATTCGCTACCGCGAAACCGACAACGACCTCGCCGGGCGTGTGACCAAGCACTCCATCGAACACTCGCCTCGCGCGGCCAATCCGTCCTACGTGGCGCGCGATGACAGCCGCAAACAGCCGGGCAGCACCTTCATCGGCAACAAGACCACTTATTACATCGATGACGATTCGAGCATCCAGACCGGCTTCGTTTATCACGACTATCCGATGGACCTGCGCGAAGGCCCGAACCGCTTGAAGGTCGCCTACACCGACGTCAGCGGCACGTTTGACTACAAACGCCGCGACACGATTTTCGGCATGGAAAGCCGCAGCAACGTCGGCCTGCGCGTGACCAAACACCTGCCCAACGACGGCGCCAGCGAGTTCGTGCGCATCCCCACCGGCAACACCGCCAGCTATGCGTCAGGCACGCGCATGCGCAACTTCACGTATCAGGGTTCGGACACCGTGCTGCACTTGGGCAACGACCTGGAAATCGCCGACGACCTGTGGCTGACCACCGGCCTCGCCGCCATCTACACCCGACGCGAAAGTGATGTCACCTACCCGCAAAGCGGCGGCAAAACCAGCATGAGCGACTGGGACTACGCGCCGCGTCTCGGCCTGCGCTACCAGATCACCCCGGACCTGCAAGTGTTCGGCAACCTCAGCCGCTCGGTTGAAGCGCCGCATCCGTGGTCGTTGATTTACAGCTCCAACGTGCGTTTCCCGGCGGGCAACGGCGCTGCGACCGGCACGCAAAAAGACCCGATCAAACTGCAGAACCAGACCGCAACCACACTGGAACTGGGCGGCCGGGGTGACAGCGCCGTCGGCGAATGGAGCCTGGCGTGGTACTACGCGCAAGTACGGCATGAATTGTTGTCGGTGTTGCCGGATCCCAACGCTGTCACACCGTATGAGCTCAACGCCAGCCCGACCGTGCACCAAGGCATCGAGGCAAGCCTCAACAGCAAACTCTGGTCGGCCGCCGATGGCCGTCAGTTGAGCTTGCGTCAGGCGTATACCTTCAGCGACTTCCACTATCGCGATGATGATCGTTTTGGTGGCAACCGCTTGCCGGGGTTGCCGATGCATTACTACCAGGGCGAATTGCGCTACGACTGGCCGCAGGGCTTCTTTGCGGCGGTGAATACGCAACTGGTGTCCAAAGTTGCGGTGGATTACGCCAACAGTTACTACGCCGATCCTTACGCACTGTTCGGCGCGACGCTGGGTTACAACGCGCCGAAAGGTGACTGGCAGGGTTGGGTGGATATGCGTAATTTGACCAACAAGCACTACGCCGCCACGGTGACGCCGGGGTATGACGACAAAGGACTGGATGCCGCGCGGTCTACGCCGGGTGAAGGGATGGGGGTTTATGTCGGGGTTTCGTGGAGTTTGCTCTGAAGCCTTCCTCCTGCTGGCGATGGCGGATAGGCTGTGCCAAGGAAGTTGACTGACCCACCGCAATCGCTGGCAAGCCAGCTCTCACAATGAGCTGCGCTTTACCGCGACCTTGTGAGCGATCCGGAAACCTGTGGGAGCGGGCTTGCCCGCGAAGGCGTCAGTCGAACCAGCGTCGATGTAACTGATCGACGCTTTGCTCTGTTTTAGACCGAGTCACGGATGAACACCATGGATACCCAACCAGAAAACCTGCTGGAAAAAAGCCTCAAACTGGCCGCCGACGAACCGGCACATCGTCCCGAGTTTTTCAACACCCTGTTGAATTCGAACGTTTACATTCTCGGCACCGCCGGAGAGACAGACGGCCACGTCAATCTCCAAGCCGGCAGCAACATCAGCATCGCCCATTGGCAAAAACCGGACGGCACACCGGTCATCCCGTTTTTTTCGTCACTGCAAACACTGCAACAGTCCATCGACAGCGAGCAGTCCTACCTCGAAATACCCGCCCGATCGTTATTCGAAATCACACTGGGTGCCCTGCTCTGTCTGAATCCGAAGTCGCCGTACGGCAAAGAGTTTTTCCCGCAAGAGGTGCACAATTTGCTCGCCGATGCCGTTGGCCAGACCGCCACGCAACGCACGGTCGAGAAAGAAACCAACGTGTTGCTCGGCCAGCCCACCGAATACCCATCCCAAATGGTCCATTCGCTCGCGCAATTGCTAGCCAAACATTCCAATGTGAAGCGCGCGTTTCTGGCATTGATGCATGACACCTCGGTCGATGAAAAACCACACTTGATCGTGGGTATCGAGGCGGACGGCGATATTGACCGTGTTATGCGTGAGGCGGGAAACGTTGCCGGGGATACCGCGCCGCAGGGCGAGCCGGTTGATTTGTGCCGGGTGTCCCAAGGTGAAGCTGGCCTGAGTGATTACTTTCTCAGGGAAACCACGCCCTTCTATGAGCGCAAGTGGGGTAATAAACTGCGTTCTTTTCTGGGGTTTGGTAACGCGTGATTGAACATGCACCGGGACCTTGAGTTCTGGACGAGACCGTCGAGGTTACGAGTCCGGACAGCTTGGACCTTTCGATCGGCTCATGAGTTGTGCGGACTTTCGCGACTCGAATCTATCCATGAGTCGTGTGATTTCAAAAAGTCGATGATTTGAAAAAAAGATGACGTTTGAACCGCAACGCCACTCTCTCCAATGCCCACCGAGTCAGGAAATGAATGAACTTCACCGATGAAATGGCGGCCGCTTTCCCTGCTGGCAATCCAATGCCCGCACGCCTTCGCCAAGCGCTTGAGTTGTTGGAAGAACATGGCTGCGTGCGCAGTCACCGCGATGGCACGCGCTACATGACGCTGCATCCGGACCCTGCACACAGCGATGTGGCGACAACCGCTTTTTACCTGCCAGTACCTGCCGACACCGCCCGCTGGACTAACAGCGATGATCCTGACGTAAACCAGCGCCTGACCCTATTCCTCAGAACCGGTGGGGATGGCTCGTGGGCCGGGCTGTGGCTGGACAACAGCGGGCAACAGCGATTCGTCCATCTGGGATCAGGGTCCGGGTCAACGATGCTTTGCGTCCTGACCGACACGACTGAAGACTTGTTGAGGCTGTTGGCTATCGGTTACGACGAGCTCTGCTGGCCGGAGCAGTTTCAACTGACTCCGAATGAAGTACGCGAAAAAGAATACGCCGAAGACGATTACCCTCCTCCGCCTCTTCTGTTGCGAAGCCACGTCGAGCGAACGCTCGGGCTGAGCGTACCGGCGCGCGCAGCGGAACTGGTCCGCGGTACAGAGTGCATGGATGTGAGCGAATCGAACGACCCCTTCTGGAACTGGCTCAAGCAGGTCAGTCGGCATTAATGCCGACACTGTTCGATCACTTCCACATTACCCCTAAACACTGTTTGGAGTGAGAGACAGGGACACTTGTGGCGCTCTCCGCACTTACAGATCATTCAAGGAAAAATGCTCATGAGCATGAAAAAAATTATGCTTGCTGTATTGGTCGCAGCGGCACTGGCAGGTTGTGGGGGTAACCAGGACAAGGCGCAGGCGTTCGTCGAGTCCAGTGGCATGACCAAACAATACGCCAGCATGGTCGAGACCGCGTCCAGCGGTTATGCCTCCCGCTACCCGATGCTCGAACACGAGCAAATTCGCAACGTTGTGCGAGAGAACATCGATCCTGACGACCTGAAGGGCATGGTCGTAGAAATCTATGCCAATCACTTCAACAACGAGGAGCTTGACCTGCTGACTCGCGCCAACCAACATCCCGAGCAGGCGATGACGATCATCCTGAGTTCGGAAAAGGGCCGCGATCTGGCCGAAAAATTCATGGCCGTCCAGAGCACCCTCGCTAAAGATATGCGAGATGCAATGGCCGACAGCGATGAGGCGATCATCGATGCTCTGGATGATTTGAAGGATCAAGCGCAGGGTTAAAAAGGCGCCATGAGCGCTCGCCTCTTCGCGGGCTTGCCCGCGAAGTCGGAAACTCATTCAGCCTTAAAACCACTGAAGTGTCGCTGAAAGAACGGCGCGTGCCCCTCACCCGCGCTTCGGCAGCTTCCAGTTCGGCCGAATGAAATGGCAGGTGTAGCCATTCGGAATACGCTCGAGGTAATCCTGATGCTCCGGCTCCGCTTCCCAGAACGGCCCCGCCGGTTCGATCTCGGTCACCACGCGACCCGGCCATAGTTTTGAAGCATCAACATCGGCAGCCGTGTCTTCAGCGACATCGCGCTGTTCGTCGCTGAGGTAGTAAATCGCCGAACGATAGCTGCGACCGAGGTCATTGCCCTGACGGTTGGGCGTGCTCGGGTCGTGGATCTGGAAGAAGAATTCAAGGATCTGTCGATAGCTGATCACCGCCGGATCGAAGGTGATTTCGATGGCCTCGGCGTGGTCGCCATGGTTGCGATAAGTAGCGTTCGGCACGTCGCCGCCGGTGTAACCGACGCGAGTCTGCAACACGCCGGGATAGCGCCGCAGCAGATCCTGCATGCCCCAGAAGCAGCCGCCGGCGAGAATGGCGGTTTCCGTTTGAGTGGTCATGGCGTGTCGTTCCTCTTCGGGGTGTTGGGTATAGCGATGATTATGAGGGCGGGTTGGCGGATTCCAAGGGGTACTACATCAAGCACCTGCAGCGGAATAAAAAACGCTCGCAATCAGCGAGCGTTTTTCAAGCTTGGCCACAAGGTCGGACTCACTTACAAACCTACTTGCTTCAAACCATTACGCATGCCTTGATCCGCCTGTTCGCACCACTGCTTGAGACTGAGCGTCGGCGGCAGGTTACCCTCGAGCTTTTGGTATTCACCGTTCATAAACATCTCACCCTTGCGTCCCTGAGCTTCGATTTTGTCGCCGTCACTTTTGTCCACTGGTCCAGGCATGCCCTTAATAAAGTCGCTCATCTTCTTGGCGTTCTCAGTACTGTCAGCTTTCAAGAATCCCTTGTCGACGCAGTGGTTGATCAAACCAACCGAGTTGCGCCCCATGTCGTAGGCATTTTTCAGCGCTGCAGGATCCATCTCCTCCGCATGGGCGAAACTGGCGGTGCCCAAGGCTGCGGTCATGGCGAGGATCAAAGCGGTGTATTTCATGTTTAGTCCTTTAAGGTTTACAGCAGTTGATTGAATCCAGAATGATTGAGTGCCTAGCTGATCACGGCACCTTTCGGACCACTCGCAATCAACGCAGCGCCGCAGGCGGTTTTCATGCCGTCGAGGGCGATTGGCGTGCCGTCGACGGTGTAGGTGCTGCTGCCCTCGGCGATCGGGAATATGCCTTTGCACAATGGGCAACTGACCTTGTGACCGACACCGGCAATCGGCTTGCCGTTGAGGTCGGTCTGAGAGAAGGCTTCGAGCACCTTGCCACCGTGGGTGGTGGAGTCGCCCAAGCGAATGGCGTCTTTCATGTTGTCACTCCTTCGACTTGTGGTCCGGAATCAATCAGCCCGGCCGTCCCGGCATCGCAAGAAACGCTGCAAAACTTTCCGCCACTTGATCAATCTCACCCGTTTCATGGGACCACATCACAACGACAGGCTCTCCGGTTTGCCCTTTTACCGCATAGTTGAAGCAGTAATAGTCCCCTGTGCCAAATTCGGCGAACGGTAGAAGTGCCGAGAAATCGGTGGAGGTATCGGAAAAATTCTCCAACCACTCCTGCCAGTCTTTTTTAAAGTGGTGAACGATCGACTCCCACGTCTTCCGTGGGTCACGAGCGTCAAGCACAGGAAATATCGTTAACGCCCCCAAGGACTTTCCGTTATTTGCCAAAAGCCAATCCGAAAAGGATTTTGGCAGTGTTCGGCCGAGTTCCTTTTCTGCCGCTTGAATAGCGTCTGTCGATGTACCGATTACACGTGTCTTAGACATAAATTCTCCGTTACGGCAGCGCCCCTCGTTTAGGCAGACTTAACTTACCCGTTCCCGGGTAGCCGGACTTGGGCATTTGTGCAGTCCAGCATCCGCCTCGTTTCCGCCAATAGCGGTGTTGAATTCCCCGGTGATCAGCGGCAAGCATCGGATCAGCATGAGAATAGTCATACCCTGAATCATTCTCGAACCGTGGACGGTGTGCCAGCTCATAACCCGGCGGTGCCTTGATATTGGCTTGCTTGCCAGCATCCACACGGCTTGCCTGATTTTTGATCCAGCCGCGCATTGACGACGGTGTATTCGGATCTTCCATCACTTGGCGCCAGCGTGCATCCGGGTTCACATAGGGCTCACCACAGCAGCACGTTTTAGCCAGCCCAAGCGGATCGATCCAACCGGTAGGATTGGGTGCATAAGTGTAAAGATTCAATCCACCGGCATAACTGATCGGGTCTTGCCCGATGAAACGACCGGTATCAGGATCGTAATAGCGGTGTCGATTGTAATGAAGTCCGGTTTCGTGGTCATGGTACTGCCCCTGAAACCGAATCGGATTGGTCACGCCCTGTTGCCGTGCCACCGGAGAGCGTTGTTCTTGAACCGAGCCCCAGGCTTTGTAGTCGGCGCTCCAGGCGATATCTCCCTGCGCATCCATCAACTCCCGCGGCGTTCCGAGTTGGTCGCATTGATACCAACTCAATACATCGACAGGCTGGATGGCAACCTTCTGGTGCCATAACGGATCATCGTCCAGACTGAATTAACCACTGTAGCCAGGTGCTCCAGCGTATTAATAGGAACAGACTACGATTAATAAACTCCAGATCACGGCCTGTCTCCATGCCCCCCTTAGGGCTTACTCAATCAATGAGCTAGTAGTGGTAAAGAAGCCAATGACAGGCACTCCCCTAGACGAAATGACTCGATATCTGAGTGCTGCAGACAAGCATCCTCATATGCAATATTTTCCCCATCAGCAATATCAGACAAATATCTGTCGATTGCGAAAAAATCACAATCTGAGGGAATATCCACTGTAAACAGCGACATTTCCTGACTAACTGAGCACGAGGCACCTAACTGATGAAGATGAGCGATTATTTTACTTTTCTCTTCAGTATCACTGGCAAAAACTCTGACAGTCGAATGGCCGCCCTGTTTTGCGACACGCACAGCTATCATCTCATCGCCACTGGACTTTACCTGCACGGAATCTCCCTTACTCACGCCATAAACGTAATAGGGAGTATTGTCTAAGGTATAGGTGCCATCACCGGCATAGATGCCCCAGATCGACTCAGCAGATACAGGAGGATAATCATCCTCGTCAGGCGTCAACTCAAAGACAATCTTGTGAAAGGTACCTTTCATTCTATACACTCAGGGTGATAAGCCGACTAGACTTTATTAGGCAAACCACGTTTAAAAAACCTTCAGAAACGTGGTCTGTCCCAGAGCAGTTTTCATCAACTCGTGCACAGGTGATTTTCTTCAGAGACCGGTTTAGGGCTAAATCGCATGACGACGCTCCCATTTCTCACTGCTAGCGCGCCAAACGCTAACCCCATCAATTTTTGGTTCATCACGCTCTACGATCACGGTGTATCGATAACGTTGTTTCAGCCCTTTTTTTCTGACTGCCTGAATATTCGTTTCCTTATCTAGCTGTTCTTCGGTATCAGTCAAAATGGTCTGTTCATACTCCGGAGGCTGTCCAGTACCTAATGTATCGAGCCTTGCTGATCCAAGGGCAATTGAAGCTTTCACACTCAGATTTTCAGAGAATATCGCTTCCAACCTTGATTTTGCTGCTTCATTCGCCTTAGTCCGATACACCGAATCCGTCTTATATGCGTCGCATCGCTTCTCGGCATGAAATCCCACCTCCCACTCATGCATCTGCGAAAGAAAATTTTGTAATCGCTCACTAGGTGACATAAAACACTCCTATCAACAATCGCACGAACAAGGGTTGTGGAATAGCCGACTTTCAGTATTCCCGTCAACTCTCGCCTGGTACAGAACAGAATGAGGTCGAGTGGCACCTTCATCGTACTGAGGGGTGACACGTACTATTACGTTACTACCGCCTTTAACAGCTTCGGCAATATCTCCCTCAAAGTCACGGAACTCACCACGGTTAACACTAGGGGCTTGAGGAAAAATGTTCCCCTTACCACCGCTTCCACCCAGTCGATTTCCGATGGCATGGCCAGCGTCGTCCGTATTACAGCCCAAGTTACGCGCAAACCCCCGTGAACTGGTGTTGGTATTTGTCCCAGTTCCCAAATCTTCCGGTCGAATTTTCGCGGTTACGCTCTTCAGCGATCCGTTCTCATTGTGACGATATTTTGTTATCGGGTTTGAGCCCCAAAGGCCCAATGGATCCACCCACTCAACCGGATTCGCTGCATAGGCATAAAGGTTAATGCCTCCGGTATAACTTATCGGATCTTTGCTTATGAACCGACCAACCCCCGGATCATAGTACCGATACCGGTTGTAATGCAGCCCTGTCTCATGATCGTGATACTGCCCTTGGAATCTGATCGGGTTCACCACCCCATGCTGCCGCGCCCATTCCGAACGCTGTTCCGTCACCTGCCCCCACGCCTTGTACTGCGCGGTCCACGCCATGTTGCCTTGTGAATCAGTCAGCTCTTGCGGGGTGCCGAGGTGATCGCACTGATACCAGGCCAACGCGTCAAACGGTAATGCTGTGGCCTTGTGATTCCACAACGGGTCCTCGTCCAGGCTGTATTCACCGCTGTAATCCGGCAGCCCAATCAGATCGATCGGCGCGTGCCGTACAGCCTGTGCAACAGGGACAAAAGTCCCCGGTTCGAAGACGTAGTGCACCGTGCGGCCGGGCTCGCCATCGCTTTGTGCCGGGCTGCTTTCCCAGGCGAGGTTGTCGCCGTCCCAGCCGTACAAGGTGAAGCCGCAGCCCAGCTCGCGCTGTTTGCGCGCGTGTTCGTTTCTGTTCCAGAGAGAGCCTGCTTCAGGCCGCTGCTTGTAGTGCGCACGCGAGTTTTTGTGCAGGCGTCGTCCCAGTGCGTCGTAGGCGAAATCCACACTGAGGCGCGGGTCTTCGAAATGCACCAGTCGATCAAACAAATCCCACTGCAGGTCGCTGCGTTGGCCGTTGTGCCAGCGCTGGATCTGGTTGCCGCGTTCGTCGTAGTCGTAGTGCGTGCCGGCGTATTCGCGCAGCAGGTTGTCGACCAGTTTGCTGCGCGGTGGGGTCAGGTCCAGTGGGCGGCGAATCTCTGTCGCCTTGTCGTCGAGCAGGTTGCCGGCCGGGTCGAAGGCGAAGGTTTCCACGCCTTGACGTGTGGTAGCGCTGAGCAGTCGGCCGACGGGATCGTAACGATAGGCGAGCGGGCCACGACGGCTGTCGTTGATGTCGGTCAGTTGGCCGGCGGCGTCGTAGCTGTATTCGCGTTTGAGCAGTGTGGATTTGTCGTCGCTGCGTCCCAGCAGTTGTTCCTGCAAACGGCCGGCCGGGTCCCAGCTTTGGGTTTGCAGCAGGTGATTGCCTTGATGGCGGGCGACTTCGCGGTGCAGGTCGTCGCGTTCGTAGCCGATCAGTTCGTGCTCGTCCAGGCGCAGGCCTAGCAGGTGACCGCTGCCGTACGTCAGCCAACTGACGCGGTGGCCGTCGGGGCGCACGGTGGCGACTCGTTGGTTGAGCACGTCGTACTCGTGCTGCCAGATCGCGACGGTGGGTTTTTCCAGGCCGAGATAATGTTGGTGTTCGCGCAGCAGATTACCGGCCGGGTCGTGGAACCATTGCAGGCGGCTGTCGGCGTTGTCGGCCAGCACCAGGTTGCCGTTGCCGTCATAGGCGAAAGTTTCGCTTTGCGACTGCTCGCCCAAGGTGGCGCGACGCTCGGTCAAACGGCCCATCGGGTCGAAGCTCAACGAGATGACGCGTTGGCCATTGATCGATTGCGCGAGGCGTCCAGTGAGCGGGTCGTACTGATAACGCGTGCTGCGTCCATCGAAACCGCGCTCTTCGAGCAGGCGTCCGACCGGGTCGTAGTGAAAGTGCGCGCGTTGTTCGTTTTCGTTTTCCAGCACCGTTAACCGTCCGAGACGGTCCCAGCGGTAGCGCAGGGTTTGCTCTGCGGCATCGACGCGTTCGGCGATCAAACCGGCAGCGCTGTAGCTCCACGTGGTGCAGCGATCGAGAGCGTCGACATGCGCCAACAGCCGACCTTCGGCGTCTCGCTCAAAGCGCTCTTCGGTCTTGTCCGGGTGCTTGATCAACACCAATTGGCCGGCCTTGTATTCGTATTCGGTGGCGTTGCCGGCTGCGTCGGTGAAGCAGGTCATCTGCCCCAGTTCGTTGTATTCCCAGGCGCTGGTTTTGCCCGAGCAATCGACGTACTCGACCAGTTGCCCAGCATCGTTGTAATCGAGGGTTTTTTCGTTGCCGTTGGCGTCCTTGATCGTGGTGGGCAGGCCGGATTTGTTGTAGGCGTATTCGGTTTTGTTGCCCAGCGGATCGAGCGCTTCGACCAGATTGCCTTGGTCGTCATAGGCGCGCTGCCACTGACCGCCCTCGGCATCGCTGATCTTGATCAGCAGGTCCTGATCGTCGTAGGCGTAATGCATCACGGTATGGTCGGCGCGGATGTGTTCGAGCAGGTTGCTGCGCTCATCGTAGCTGTAGCGATCGGTGCTGCCGTCAGCATTGACGCGGCGCACGATGTTCTTCGCCTTGTCGCGGAAGAACCATTCCGAACGCTCGTCCGCGTAGCGGATGCGATAGGTGTAGCCAAGGATGTCGTAGTAGTGCCAGGTCTCATTGCCTAGAGCATCGGTGACGTACGTCAGGCGAATGTTTTCGTCCCACTCCAGATGCGTGTCGAAGCTGCCGTCATCGGCCCATTCGCGCACGGCTTTGGCCTTGGCGCTTGAACCGTCCCATTGCAGGTTCATGCCGCGCCCGGTGCGGTCGGTGTAGCGGGTGATCAGGTGATGCTGGAACTGATACGACCAGACTGCACCGTTCTCGTCCTGCGCCTGAATCAGGTCGCCATAGGCGTCGTACTGATAGGCGCAGAGCTGGCGCAGCGGTTCGCCGTCAACGATCTGCCAGAGGCCGATAAACCGGCCGTGCTCGTCGATCATCGTGCCGAGGTGCAAATGGACTTTGGTGAAGTCGTTTTCCTGATAGGTGATCAGGTCGGAGAGCAGCGAGTGTTCGCCATGACGGTGCTCGTAATGCAGCATGATCCCGGCGCCGTTACGCAGCGAGATATTAGTCAGCACAAAACGCTGGCCACGGCGGACGTAGGTTTCCTTGCGTTCGAAACCACGGCACAGCAACAGTTGATCTTCGCTGTTGCGGACCAGTGTGATGTTTTCGATGGCGTCGTAGTGGAACAGGCCGACCTTAGGCAACGGATAGCTGTGATCGCGGCCATCGGCGCCATAGAACATCAGGCCATCGTCAACGCAGTCAAAGCGTGTGGTGAACTCAGAAATCCAGCGAGCGCCGAGTTCGCTGTGATCGTAGGCGTCGAGGCGTGAGTTGTATATGCGCGTCCACTCGACAGGGAAAGGCCCCGGCAAGCTGAAATCAGTATGACTGAGTCTTTCAGAACCCAAGGCAAAACTGATGCTGTTGCATGTGCCCGTGCAGGCGCCGTTTTTCTTCGGCTCGGGCGCGCCTTTCGCAGGAGCCTGTTGACCACTGGATCCCAATTGACCATCGGACGCCGTGTGCTTTGCCTGACCGGTCTTGTCTGGATGGACTGCGGTGCTCTGGCCATGAGCATTGCGCTTGCGCCACAGTGTCACGGCACTGGAGAGGATAAACAGCAACCAGCCGATGGAGTTCTGCACCGATTCATCATCGAGCTTGCTCAACTGAGTGCGCAGCTCCGGGCCCATTGCGCGCAGTTTTTTGGTTTCGTCGGAGACGGTTTTTTTGAAGTCATCGGGCACCAGATTTTGTGCCACGCTGTTGGCCAGGCCCTTGCCAGCCGCTTTATAAGCACTCGCGGCAGCCCCGAACACATTGCTGAATGAGGCCAGCGGATCATTCTTGAATTGATCGACTGCAGCGCTTGCCTGTGCGCTGGCCGCATTCAGATCACCTTTGGCATCCAGATTGCCGAAAGCCACCGCTTCGATGCCTTTGGCAATCTCGTTGATGACGTCTTCGCCGAGCTTGCCAGCGTCCGCCAGGATGCCGGGCAATTTGCCTTTGGCCTGTTCAACAAAATCATCCAGCGTGCCGACAATAGAAGCGTTCAGGTGCCCGACCAGCACCTCGATCACGGAGGTGCTGAGCAACAATTTGCTGCTGGCCTTCATCTCCTGGCGTACCAGAAACAGCGTCGGGCGCAGGGTCATGCGCGCAGCGGCCATTGCCGGCGGCAACGGCAATACGCCGATCAGGTTGATGCCCAGGCTGGCCCACGCGAGCAAGTCGCGCTGCTTGGCGTTGGACAAGGTGACGATGTCACCCAGCGCATCGACCAGCGCCATGATGTTGCCCACCACCGGCAAGAAGCCGGCGTAGTTCTTGATGCGATCAAGCGTGACCACGCCATCCGTGGCTGATTGCAGCCAGGCATCGAAGGTTGCTGCGCTGCTGGCAACGTCCTGGATGTCGATGGCATTGAGTGGAACGATAGCAACCTGAGGCTCACGTTTTACGATTTCAATGGTCATGACAGCATCTCACCCGCCAACAGGCCCGGGGTTTTCAAGGAAGGTTTCGGCAGACTCGGTGCGGGCAGGTTCGGCAACTTGCCCGCCTTGCTCGCCGCCCCAAGAATCCCCGACGCACTCGGCATGGCCGCACTCGCCAGTTTCGGCAACCCGGCTACCCCGCCCTGCACCACACCCTTCACTTGCTGCGCTGTTTGCATCGCACCTTGCGCCGTCTGCATCGCACTCATCCCTGTTTGCGCCATGTCCTTGCCCTTCTCCAACATGTCCCAACTCTTGCTCGGTAACACCTGTGCGACCATCGCCTGCACTTGGCTCGGCACATCCTCGGCCCCCGGTGGATTCAACGGCCATTCCGGCTTGCCGATGTAACTGCCATCGCTCCAGGTGTCCGCCGGATCCTTGCCGAACAGCACACGTGCCGGCCCCGGTGCAGCACCGGCGACGCTGGCGAAACCCTTGCCGTCGAGCTTGCCCTTGATGCTTTTGCCCAGCGCATCGATGACTTCGTAATCGCCTTCCTTGATGCCCTGACGCCCGGCGTACTGATTGAACAGTTCCAGATTGCCCTTGCCCGGTTTCGGCGGTTCCGGGAATACCCCGGCCAAAGATTTCGCCCCGGTGTAGGCGAAGTTCGCCGCGTGCGCGGTGTACGGGCCGCTGGTGGCGTGGGTGATGCCGCCGGCGTTGTAGGTGGTGGCGCTGCCGCCGCCCTGAATCACCAGTTCGGTTTTCGCGGTGATGGTGATGCGGTCGGCGTTGGCGGTGATATTGAGTTTGGCCAGCAGGTTGATGCTGTCCTTCAGCGCGCGCACGTCGATGTCGCCGGACGCCGCGACCAGCCGCCAGCCCATGCTTTGCACGAAAAGGCGCATGCCACGACTGGCGCTGGCCAGCAGGCGTTTGCCGATGGAGAGACTGGTGTGGCCGGTGCTGCTCAATGCCAAGTGTTCGCCAGTGGCGATGTGGCTGGAGCGTGGTGTGGTCAGAGCGATGCCGGCCGGGCTGGCGAGGACCAGATGCGGCTCGGTGAACTCGGGGAATTCGTTGGCGGTGAGGTTCGCCGGACCCGAGCCGAGCACGCCTTGATGCTGGGCGTGCAGCGCTTTGGCGACGTCGTCCTGATCGCCGGCTTCCTGGGCTTGCAGCTCTTTGGCTTGCACGGCGAATCCGTCCTGCTGATCGCTGGCAGTGGCGAGGCGCTCGGCGGTTTCCGGCAAGTCCTTGTGGTGCTTGGATTCGTTCGGGCGCGGCTCGGTGGTGATCAACAGACCGGCAGCCGCACGCACCGCACCGTGGCGATCAGTTCTTAACTCGAAACCTTCACCACGCGGCTGGCCACCGCTCGGGCGTGGATGCGTCAGATAACCGAGGTTGATCGCACTCGCGCCGTGGTCGCTGCGCAGCGCGATGCTGATCTCGCTGGTGGTGTCGTCGATGCGCAGTTCGTTGGCGCGGCTGCCCTTGTATTCCTTGCTCTTGACCGTGGCCAGGGTCTTGAAATCCGGCAGTTTGTACGGCGGCAGGTTCGCGCCGTGGTACAGGCAACCGGTGATCAGCGGCTGATCGGGATCGCCTTCGAGGAAGGTGATCAACACCTCCATGCCGACCCGCGGAATGTTGATCGAGCCAAAGGTCTCGGCTGCCCAGCTCGACGCGACGCGCATCCAGCAACTGGTCATGTCGTCGTGCTTGCCTTCGCGGTCCCAGAAGAACTGCACCTTCACCCGGCCGTACTGGTCGCAGTAGATCTCTTCACCTTCAGGGCCGCAGACCACCGCGCTTTGTGTGCCGAGTACTTTTGGTTTCGGGTGATCGAGCGGCGGGCGGTACGGCACGTCCCACGGGATGGCGCTGAAGCGGTTGCGGTAGCCCTGGTGGAAATCGTCTTTATTGTCGGTGGTATCGCTGGTCACCGACTCTTCGAGCACCTGAGGCTGTTTACCTTCGTGGAAGATTTCAGTGAGCAGCCAAAGATCGTTCCACGTCGGATTGGCGTGTTCGGTCAGGGCGAGGAAATGCCCGCTGACCAGAATCGGCTGATCGCTGTTGCCCTCGGCCAGACGATAGTCGCTGCGATGACGTTCCAGCGCGCGATTGGCCAAGTGTTTGCCACGCTCGCGATCAACGAAACGGCCCGGGTAATCGTAGTCTTCGAGGTCTGGCTGGGCGCTGCTTTTGGCATCGCTTTCCAGCTCGATCTTCGGTTTGACGAAGTCATAATCACGGCGCGTGGTGCGGCTGGTGCGGGTGGCCAGACGCAAACCAAAACGCTTGACCACCGGTTTGTCGGCGACCAGTCCGGAATCCTGCTGATAGGCCACTGGCGCGAGTTTCGGGAACACCGTCTGGTCATCGCCGAAGGTCAGTTTGTGGCCGCTGGACGTGTGCTGGAAGTGGTAGTGAATCCCCTCCTCCTCGCACAGGCGCTGGATGAAATCGAGGTCCGACTCGTCGTACTGCACGCAGTAAATGCGCTCGGGATAAATCGCGCTGAGCTGGAAGTGGTAATCGCTGGCAAGGATGCCGTGTTCTTCCAGGACCTGGCTGATGATCTGTTGCACGGTCATCTGCTGGAAGATGCGCTGGTTGACCCGATGCGCGAGGTACGACAGCTGCGGGCGCAGGGAGATCTTGTAACGCGTCAGGCGTTTGCCCGCCTCGCCTTGGGCAATGCTGTAGACCAGCCCGTGAATGCCAGTGCCGCTCGGCGACAGCTGAAGAAACGCCAGTTTGTGCAGCACGCTTTCGAGGTTGACCGAGGCCTTTTCGCTGACCAGTTCCAGCTCGAATTCGAACGGCGTGTTGAGGGCCTCACGACCGGTAAACGACAGCACCTGAAAATCGCTGTCGATACCATCGACGGTCAAATTGAAATGAGGCTGATTGGCCGGTGAGAACATTCCCTTGTCCCTCGCGCAGTGCTGCGACGCGCCTCAGGGTGCAAGAGCCTGAGGCGAAGAATTCCTTGATCGAACAGTGAACTCGACCAGTCAGACTGGTCGAGTCGGTATCACTATCAGCCGCGATTAAACGACTGGAGCACGCCAGTCATCGGAACCCGAAGTACCGGAAACTTCGTGGGTCCAGGTGATTTTGCGGTAGGTGAACTGCACTTCTTCCAGGTGGGTGAAGTGCGCGTTGCCTGGATCCTGGCAGTTGTGCATTTTGTTGTTGATGGCGACGATGATCGCGTCTTCCAGTTTGGTGGTGTAGTAGTGCTCTTGGGTGCCTTGCGCCGAAGTGCGGTACCACTGGATAACGATTTCGCTCATGCGCTCGCCGGAAGTCAGCGCCGCTTGCAGCAGCGGCGAAGCCTTGTCGTAGACCTTGGTGATCACTACTGGCTTGTGCACGCGCTGACCGGTTGGCTGACCGGATTGCGGGTCACGCGGAATGATCACGTCGTGGGTGAAAGCCTGCACCATGACCTGGTCTTCGTGGCCTTCCTGAAAGGTGTTGCCAACGGAGTCGGCGGTGAAGGCGCCGGCAGTGATCAGGCCTTGTTTTTCGCCAGTAACGGACATGTACGCTGGTGTTGCCATGGGATGCTCTCCTTGCTCAAAATGACGTGCCCGAGAGGCACCATTGCCTGTCCGGGTGGCGTTGAGCAATCAAACTCCATGCCAGCTATCACAAAGCCATTAGCGTTCAATGATTTAAACGCGCCGTTTCAATTGCTCTGATGTTTAAGCCGAACAAAACATAGAAAAGTGCGCAACTTCTTGCGCAGTGGTGTGCAAGAAGTTGCGCACTTGGCTGGAGGCCACGTAGTTAAAGGGCTACAGAGCATTCACCCGAGAAAAAAAGAAAGTTACTGCGCAACTTCTTGCGCACTTCAAAAAATGAGCTGCGTTGAAAAACCTTCAGTGCCCAACCACGGCCGCCGCTCCCGCCCCACGCGGTCCCGCTCTGAACCCATGCGCCCGAGCACTCCAGGCAATCACAAACCCGACCGCCACCAACACCACCATCGCCCATGGGAAAGAGGCAACCCCCCATCGATCCAGCAGCACCCCGCCGACCACGCCGCTGCCGGCAATCGCGCTATTCCACGCCACCACATTCAACGACAACGCCACGTCCGCGCCGTCACCGGCGGCATCCGCCAACGCCGTCTGCAACAAGGTCGCCGCGCCGCCAAAACTCAATCCCCACACCGCCACGCCGAGGTATATCACCAGCGGCACACGCCCGAAAAAGCCAAACACCACGCAGACCAATGCAAACGTCGCCAGGCTCACCAGCACAGTCTTGCGCAACAGCGGCTCAACCAATTTGGCCGTCAGCCAGATCCCTGCCAACGCCGCGAGACCAAACACCAACAACACCAGATCCACGCGATCCGCCAGCCCCGCCGGCGCAACAAACGGTGCGATGTAGGTGTAAAGAATGTTGTGCGCCAGCATCCAGCTGATCACCACCGCCAGTACAGGTCGGACGCCCGGTGTCGTCAGCACATCGCGCAGTGACAGGCGCTGATGCGCAGGCTGTGGTGGATAGTCGGGGACCTTCACCAGCACCCATACAATCAAAATCAAAGTCAGCCCGGACATTATGCCGAACGTCGTGCGCCACCCGACGAGGCCACCCAGCCAAGTGCCGAGCGGCACGCCCAGTGACAGGGCAATCGGCGTACCAACCATCGCCAGTGCCAACGCCTTACCCTGTTGATCCGGCTCGACCATCCGCCGCGCATAACCAGCCAACAGACTCCACGCCAACCCTGCCGCCACCCCCGCAAAGAAACGCGCCACCAGCGTCACGCCATAGTGCGACGACAGCGCCGTGATCGAGTTGAACAGCAGAAAACCCACGATGGTCAGCAACAACACATTGCGCCGACGCCAGCCGCGCGTGGCGATGGTCATCGGGATCACCGCCAGCACCGAGCCCAGCGCGTAAGCGGTGACCATCTGCCCGGCCATCGAAGGTGAAATCGCCAAGCCGTCGCTGATCAGCGGCAACAGCCCGGCGGGCAGGGTTTCGGTGACGATGCAGATAAAACCGGTCATGGCCAGCGCCAACAGCGCGCCGATGGGCAGGCGTTTGGGCGCTGCCGATAGAGTCATTGAGGGTGTCACGGGAAACTCCTTGAGTTTGGAAATTCAGACTTGCGTACCGATCGATATAAAATACTGGCGGTATCCGTCGCACGTTGTCAACGACTTATGTATCGACTAGTATCCAAATCACTTTCAGAGGAGTTTCAGCTATGGCCAGAACCGGCCGCCCCCGCGCATTCGATCGCGACGACGCCGTCGACCAGGCCATGCAATTGTTCTGGCAACACGGCTACGACTCGACATCCCTTTCACTGTTGAAGGCCGAACTGGGCGGCGGCATTTCCGCACCGAGCTTCTACGCCGCGTTCGGCTCCAAAGAAGACTTGTTCGACGAATGCGTGCAGCGTTACCTGACGACCTTCGCCCAAGTCACCGAATGCCTGTGGGACGAAAACCTGCCGCCACGCCAAGCCATCGAAACCGCACTCCGCCAGTCGGCACGCATGCAATGCGACGACAGCCACCCCAAAGGCTGCATGGTTACCCTCGGCGTCATGAGCGCACCGAGTCCGGAAAACGCCCACGTCGCTCAAGCCCTCACCCACTCCCGTGCCCGAACCCGCGCGGGGATTGTGGCGTGTGTCGAGCGTGGTGTGAGTGAGGGACTTTTATTAAACGACACGAACGCAGCCGCCATGGCGACGGTGTTCGACAGTTTCCTGCAGGGGATTTCCATCCTTGCTCGGGATGACACGCCGATTGAGAGTATTGATGCGGCGATTACGCAGGTGATGCGGACTTGGGATGTGATGGCGAAGAGTTGACGTCTACATTGCCCCCACTTAATCTGCTCCCATCTCGCCCAAGGCAGTACGCCGTCCTAACCATCCAGGACACGCCAAACCCTTGGGCGTTTTCTTATCAAAAAAATGCAGGCCTAAAGCGGATGATCTGCGAGCCTCACTCGTAAAACTTCCCAGCCAACAAAATCTCCGCGCACCGTTGCCAGACATTAGAAACGGCAGCATCCGCCTGAGCATTCCTCGAAGTAGCCATCGCCCAAGCAGCCGCAGCATCAAGAAACGTATCGACCGATCCATTTTCCCAGCCTAACGCACCCGCCTGATAAGCAGACGATGGTGTCGCCTTCTCCAGTGCCCGCTCACGGGAGAAATCAGAACCCAGCGCCGCAACGAAATCGATGAAAGATTGCTCATCGTTGACACGTTCCAGCAACTCATCAAGATCTACAGACATAGCCATCCTTGCGTTGAAAGGTTAGTGCCGAACAGCACGCGATAATCACAAGATGCCCCATCGCTAAGCGACCACCTCAACATAACTCGACTCCCCGCCACCCTCGGCCCCCGACAACCACCCCCACACAAACCGCAACGTCGTCCGCCCCGCTTCATCAACCCCCACCACGCCCCGCGACCAACCCGCGCGAATCTCGCCATCGTTGGTGATGCACTGATAAAGCAGCTCGATACTGTCAGGCCCGGTCACCCGCCCGACCTGGTTGCCCAGGCGAATATGCCCCCCCGCATAAGTTCCCCAAACCGCCGCGCCTTCGACGAAGTAGTGAAACACCGTGCGTGCATCGGACAACCCCTGAGCATTGTTCGCCACGGAAAACCGGCGGTTGTGCAAACGCTCGGTGACTTGCGAAAAAGCAGATTCCATAAACCACACATCCTAAGTCGAGAAGATCCATTCCAGCCTGCGGGCATCCTAATCCATTAGCTCCGCGCAGCAAGGCTCTACAGGCGTTTTCTGCCAACCCAACTGCACAGCCACGTTTGACGGTCTTACCCGCCCCACCTAGTCTGCCCAAAACACCCTGACAGCCAAAACCGAGTTCACGAGAGGCAAGATGAGCAACTTCCCAATCGTCGCCACCGTCCTCTCAATGATCCTCGGACTCTCCGTCACCCGCCTGCTGCTCGGCGCATTAACGGTATTCCGCATCCGCCGAGTGGCTAAGCCAGATTGGGTGGCGCTGGTCTGGGCGGTGATGCTGTTTACCATGCAGCTGCAATTCTGGTGGGCCGTCAACGCACTGTCGGCGGTGAAACAGACCTTCTCGTTTCTCGAATTTCTACTGCTGGTGATGCTGGCACTGTCGCTGTTCGTCACGGCGGCATTGCTGCTGCCGAGCCGCAGTGAGGATGAGCAGCACGGGTTGCGCGTGTATTTCGAACAGGATGGACGCTATGCATTGCTGTCGCTGTCCACGTATCTGTGCTTGGGGCTGATCGTTAATGTCACGTTGTTTGAGGCATCGCCGGTGGCGCTTTGGGGATTACTGGACGTGATCATGATTGTGTTGCCGATTGGCGCGTTTGTGGCACGGTCGCGTAAAGCGTATGCGGTGGTTACGTTGATTTATGTGCCGATTAATGTGATTGACACGCTGATTTCGCTGGGGACCTGACGATGCCACATGCAAACGAAATTGGGGACAGCGGCATTCTTGGAACATGAATCTATCCCCGTTCTTTTTGTACATGTCCCAGAAGCAGCAGCCGGCGAGGATGGCGGTTTCGGCTTGAGTGGTCATGGCTTGGGGTTCCTTTCGGAGGATTGGGTGTATGTATTGTTATGTAGGCGTGTGGCCTGATTCCAATGAGTTGCGCACAGGGAACTCGCGCGAATAAAGGGGCGTTCAGCGAACGCCCCTTTTCATACGTTTTTCCATGTCTTCAGGAGCAGCATTTATCACACGCATGCCGACCGTCTGGTTTCACTGCAACGCCAGATCGCAAGACTTCAGATTGACGACTTTTTCCGCAGCTGATTTCTTCTGACGCTCGGTGATTGAAGACAAACTGATCATTCTTGAAGCGAACTTGATAATCAAATCTTCGTCCACGTCGTTATGACCTGTAATCAGATCTCCCGACACGCTGACGTTGAGAAAGGGTGAACGTTCGGACAACTTATCCCTTTCCAGAATAAGCCCACCAAAAATATGTCTGTTACCTTTGCGATCTCCCGAATACCAAGAATGAGCGATTGTTGCAGGGTCATTAAAGCAATCCGCATATTGAGGAGACTTCAGCAACTCCGGCGCAGGCGTATTTAGAGTATGTGTTACGAAGGACTCGTAATGCCCGATGGTTTGCAGATTCTTCGAAGCCCAGCCCTTCTTCTCAAAGGCGCTGGAAAATGCCCTACCGACTGGAAATGCGAATTTCGTTGCGTAGTCACGACGCGACGTCAGGACCAACTCGACGGGCAGCTGGTCGTCAAAGTAAGTCTTGCGCTCGTCTTGCAGTTTGAACATGGAGTTGAACCGTTGAGCCTCAAATGCCGGGTTGATCAGAATCACCAGATTTCCGAAGCCTTCTATAGTGCCCTGATAGCCCGCGCCGGCTCCGCCCGTCCTGATCGCTCTATCAATAAGGACTCGGTCTATTGCCGACTGCACCACCAAACCACCGAAGCTGTGGCCAATGACTACTAGTCGAGTATCACTTTTGGCTGCTTTTGCCTTATCAAGCTCGTCAATACATGGGCGGTCTTTGCACGAGGCGATGACTGACTCCGTTGCATCCTGAGCGTTGATCGCATCACGCGTGCGCTTCACCAATTCGATACGGCTGAGCAGTTCGGTCACATCCCCTGCCCCCACTTTGGCGGCAGTATTCTTGCGGTCCCAAAACGTCAGAAACTCCAGCACCGGAACCCTTAGAGACAGCCCTCTCCAGCCAAGGTAAACGCCAAACACCTCCCTGCGCGGCCTCTGTTTTTCATTGGCGTCTTTGGCCTCGGTGAGCGATACGTTTTCCAATACTTTCCTGAATGTATTGATGTTTCCATCGCCTTCTTTTGCCCGGTGATTCCATCCATGTGCGAAGACAATTGTGAGCACATCTCCCCTACCGGCCTTCTCTTGCAAGGCGCCCAGCACGTCATTCATCTGCTGCCTACTGAACAGTTCTCCTTGATCGTTGAACTCGACGTATCCGATCGTATATTCCCCGGGACCTTGCCGTTTCTGCAGTTGCGCCCGTTCGCACTGGTCGCTCCCTTCCTCCGATTGATCTATTACACAGACCTGCTTTTCGTCTCTCCATTGTTGATGAAAGGTGCAGCCCGAAATAAACAATAAAACCAGCATGACTGCTGCCACGCGGACGATGCCCATGATTGATCCCTCTGTCCTTCTGTTGATGTCTGCGGACTTTGCGCTCCAACACCGATCGAGCGGTTTCTTCCGTTCATTTAACAAGCATGTGTTACTTACGGCGCAGTGCCAGACGCTGCAACAAGTCACGGGCTTCACCATAGCCATACGCGAGCAGGAATCCATCGTAGGTTTGAGGGAAATTCATGACCTGTCCCGCGTAATACTCGAGAGGGACTGCTATATCGGCCTCGTTCAAATAGCGTTGCTCGATGAAGTGCTCAAGCACGAGCATGTGGTCAAAGAAGGACTCGAAACAGTCGCGGATGAACTCCTGCTGTTTGTCAAATCCCATACCCTGCTGGTGCACAACAAGCGCCGGTTTCAAATCTCTCCAATGCACCGTCAAACACTGGTTCTCGTAGGTAAAGTTTCGGCCTGACCAGTCCATCATTCGCATTGCCGAGCGCGCCAGCGGGTCGCTGAATATCTCCTTTATCATGTCGCGCGCCGCAGCCAGTTGCTTTTGACGGTGCTCGTTCTGTTTTTCGTCAATGGCTTTTCTAGCGGATTGAAGACCGTTCTTCACACCCCAAAAGGCGATGAATATGCTCACGACGGTACTGCCGATGACAATCCAGTCCTTTAGCGCTACGGGCAGGAATGTCCTTTCCTCGGGCGTCACATCAGCTGCCAGGACCAATGTGATTGGCACCAGCACCATCAGCATGACTTGGCAGGCGAAGCGAAGACTCGTCAATAGAGTGACCATTCAGAGAACCTCGATGGTGGAAACCTGCGCTACTTGTTTGCGGTAACTAGCTGAATCAGGTCGGCAGCATGCTGGACGGGACCGAGTAACAGGCTCATGCGCTGTCCTCCATGATGCACATCAGAATTAGCCCGGACTCGCTATCTCAGTGGGTTCCACTAGCGGCGGTCGTGGCGCTCTCAATAATTGCACTTTGATATTAGCTCGCACCTGAAAAACTGCCTGATCACGTTCCGGTCAAAATCATCAATACGCTTATGGATACGCGATGTTCCGGCAAACCCGCCACGCCTTCAGCAGAAATGCAGACGCGGTGACGCTCACATTGGGCGATGGCATCTTGTCGAATGAACTGAGGGCGTTGGGGCTCGGAAAAATGATGAAGTATGAATACGTGCTGGTGTTTCAGAGCGCACTGTATGCACTGAAGCCTATGGTGACATTGGTGGGAATGCGTTGATTTTGTGGAGGAGTTGAAGCGTTTTTACGGTTGTCAGGCCTCGGACTTCTGGCATTTCAAACGACCTGTTTAAAAGCGTTCCTAAATACTTCCAAGAGGCTACAACGCCTTGCGCCGTTGCCTACGACTACGCCAGAATCCGCCGGCTTGTGCGCCTTGGATGCGGGTTCTATTGTGGATCGGTCACTGAATAGCAGTGATCGGGTTTGGTAGCCCGACTTTCCCAGGCGCATTGCGCACCTTTCGCAGAGATCGCTTTTTTGATCTCCGCTTTATGGTGGCCATGCGTAGGGCGTCCTCGGACGCGCCGGGCTCCTGGGCCGGTCTACCAACCTGTGCATGGCCGCCACCCCTCGTTTGGTAGCGAAGTGTGATGGCTCCTTAATCGTTTCCCAGGAGTTTCATCTATGTTCAAAATTACGCCAAATCCGCCAGAAATTGATCCGATCGCGGGCGGCGAATCCCCAGACGCCAAGAAATTCAACGCTGCCGTCGACCGCGCCCTCTCCCATTACCTCGGTCCTGCCCCGGACATCATGCTCACCCCGTACCAAACCAACACGATGTTTATCGCCAACCCGAAAACCAAGACTGAGGAATTGCTGGTGAATGCCAGTGAATCACTCGGCTCGGCCTCGGTGATGCTTGGGGATGTGATCGGGCTGGTGCACGGACCGGCACGCAAGACGCTGCAAGGCATTGCACAGGTGGTGATGCTTGGGGAGTTGGCAGTGAATCGGGCGTTGGATAACGTAGTGCCGACGGAGTAACGAAGTCCCCTCCATTGCGGCGGTTGATCTGTCGCCATGGAGGGATCAGCCGAAAAAACCAAAGGGGGACGCTCCTGCTTTCTAGCGAGTTTTCATACCTCCTTTACCTCGTCCTGCTAGCTCGCCCCTTCATTCCGTATGGTCCGTGCCCAGTCTTTTATGCCAAACTTCGACTGACGTAATTTCTACAAGGATGTTTAATATGTCGGGAAAACCTGCAGCTCGTATTACCGATCCTACTTCCTGCCCTCTGCCTGGGCATGGGGTCAATCCAATAGCCTCTGGATCTCCAGATGTTTTCTTCGACGGCTTAGCCGCCGCACGACAAACAGACAAAAGCGCATGCGGAAGCGCAATTGTCGGCGACGTCGCCTCTACGGTTCTCATCAATGGCTTGCCTGCCGCAACCTTGGGTAGCACCGGCGCCCACGGCAACAATGTCATCGGCGGTTCCGGCACAATCATAATCGGCAACTCCCACACGCCCGCTCCATTTACACCACCACTGCCATTAGTCCTGCCAAATACCTTCGGTCAATCATTCAGCGTCCTTAACAGCGAAACGGGCGAGCCGTTGGCACTTAGGGATTATGTTGCCACCGTCGACGGAGTGACGATTACGGGCATGACGGACGCGAGTGGCGTAGCTCATATAAAAGCCCCATCGAAAGACTCAAAAATCTCACTGCATATCAAGTTCAGTGCGCCAGCAAGAACGCTTGACGAACTATCGGAGGGGCAGTAATGGCCGAAAATTTTTCAACGAAAGCAACTGCTCAAAAAATAAAGCCCGGTGAGTTCATGTGCCCCATCCCCGTGAAAGTGGATGATCGAGCGGCGACACGGGAAGCCATAATTAAAAACATCCGCTCATCGGGAGGCACCTTTACTGAACGCTCAAGCTGGGGAGCAGCCAAAGCCAAGCCTGACATGGAGATGGATTGGGATTATTCAATGATTGCTCTGCATCACGCAGGCCGCTCATACGAATGCACCCCGGGCGGCGTCAAGCAAATGAAGGGTGTTCAATCTCATCACATGGGCAACGGATTTGATGACATTGGCTATCACTACGCGATTGCTTGTGACGGAACGGTTCTTGAAGGGCGGGACATTAGATTTTTAGGATCAAACGTTCACCTCTTCAATACAGGCGTAATAGGTATTGTGCTCCTGGAGAACTTGACCACCGCAGAGGAAGGCGGAGACATAGTAGCGAAAGGTAGGGAAACACTGGAGTACTTCGGGGTCAGCACAACAAACGTCATTCCTGCGACACAAATTGATTCGTTGCTGCGTTTGATCGACGTTTTAAAGGGGGTTTTTGTCATTAAGAATTTTGGTGGCCATCGTGAGTACCCTGGCCAAGTGAGCGAAGGGAAAATCTGCCCCGGCAATATTGGTATGGAGCTTGTCAGAAACATCCGTACCAAGACCGGACTATTACCGCCACCGAAGCCAGGTGCGGAATGAAATATTTCGTACTCGCTACTTTAACGTCGCTGCTACTCATTCTGAATATTGGCTTCTACAACGAAGTTTCTGATGCCGAGGTTAATAGAATATTTTTCATTAAAAAGCATCCAACGTTTCGAGTGCAGTTTTTTAACATTCACGCCAATGATGGCAATCATCGACGCATAGAAAAACTAACGAGCGAGCAGAGACAGGACATAATCGACTATTGTAAATACAGGTTGGGTATCGATTCAGAGGTTACGACCCAAGACGATATTGAAATGTGCGCGAAGAGGTAGCACTCAAAAAGTTGATGATGAAGGGATTATCTGGGGAGAAGCCACTTCAGATTGATGGTGGTCTCTCCCCGCTTTTGCTCAATTGCTAATCCCTAAATAAAAAGACAGGAACAACTCTTAGTTAACTATTCGGATTTGATCAGGCTCTAGTAGCTTATTGGCTATGAGTTCTTTTCGTGCTCCCTCCGGATCAGCGGTGAACAGTACGACACGCAGATCCTCCATCGCACGGGAGAACGAGACATACGCGAGTTTCTGAGTTACGGAACGTTGCCGATCAGAAGGTTCGCCGGCAGTTAGCGGCGTTAGAGTCTTACCAAAGCTGTATTGGTTCCATGCGGCCTCGACATCATCGTAGACGACCAAAACTTTTGGATACTCCTCGCCCTTTACGCCATGCTGGGTGCTGTAGGCGGTATTGTTGTTAAGATAATCGGCATAACAGGAGACCGTTACAGGAGTCATTTTGAACAGAGTGTCTGCAAGCCAATCTCCTTTGTCGAGGCTATGAAGATCCTCATCAAACGGCTCAGCCCTAGGGGCACGATCAAGATGTTCACTAAGTCTTTCGGATGACTGAATGATCTGCTTTTCAGCACAAAAACGAAGGATCGCTCCGATCGTCTCGGTATCCCACAAAAGCTGCAACTCACGAACAAGAGCCTTAGAAGTTTCAATCATCAGTTTCAGTGATTTTTGCGCATTTAATCCATCGATCGCGAAAGCCGGGCTACCGCGACGAAGCAAATCGATAATTTTTCGTTCATCACCTTGATTATGAGCGGTAATCAGTGGACAAATCGTCGAAAGAAATGGCTGGAGCAGGAAATGCGCACCTTCTTCAAAGGCGTCTTGTGCGCGAGACGACGCATAATCGCCAGTGAAGAGACGATTGAGGTCAGCAAAACCAAGCCGCCGCGCGATCATTTGACGTGCGAGGAATAGCTTCATGACATCGTTGCGCCCTTCCCACCCCCAGTCTTCAACTGCAGTATCCATACGCGCCAGCGCCCGTTCAATCTGCTCCTCTGAGTAGCGTCTACGCGGCTCCGTTGGATCTTCTGCTTTGATCAGCAGGAATTCGACGCTACCTTCACATGTCGAATTTTCGCCTGCGGCATACTGCTCGATATCTCCACGATAGGCATTTAGAAGCCGGATAACACTCTTGGAACTGCGAAAATTCTCAGCTTTCTTGATGATCTCCCCGTTGACAGGCGGCGCAAAATCACCAGCACTCCGGTCATAAATCTGCTGCCAGGGGTCACCGAAATAACCGACCACAGGAAGTTCAGCGCCTGCGCACACGAGATTGAGTCCTGAGACGATGCCCTCAAATGTGTCTTGCGCTTCATCGACGAAGATATATGGAAAGCGCAGGCCGATAATCCGCCGAAGAGTTGCACTATTTGCAAGCAAGTACGTTGCAATCTCTATAACGTCGTCGTGGCCTATCTGTCCTTTTCCGTAATCACTGAAGTTCGTGTCGGCATAGTCAAAGCGTTTGACTGATTCGAGAAGGACAAGCTGTTCTGTCAGTCGATCTATTTTTGCACGGGCTTTTAGTGCCTTTTTACTCTTACCTCCATTATCATCGCCCTTGGCCTTTTCTATAAGAATCGGAATTCGACTTTCGCACAGCGCTTGCCGAATATCCTCATGGAAGCGGCCAATCTGGCTCCAAAGAAATCCATGAAGAGTTGAAACTAGGTATAGCTCGTCAAACCCCAACTTTGTCTTGATTACTTCAACCGCACGCTTAGTAAAGGTAATACAGGCAATGCGCTGACCGTTCTTCCTAAGGGCACTGCCCTCATTATCCCGCACCCGGTTAAGAGCATCGCCCAACGAACTGGTCTTACCTGCCCCCGCGCCGGCTATCATCGCGAAGCTGCGACGGCCATCTATGCATTTACGGACAAGAATATCCGCTTCACTTTCTACCCACGCCCCCATGTTATATCTCCACCACGACAGCGACTTCTATCTCCTGCACCGCAGCTAGCGGGGGAGTTAGGCGCAACTCAAGCCAACTCAATCCCTCGGCAATGTATCTAGGAACAATCCATTCCTCGGTGCATGCCAAAATGTCCATGGCAAAGTCGGTCTTTTTAAAATTATCCGATCGAACTCGGTCGTAAACCGCCTGGTAAGCGTCGTTGAGAAGCGCCGGGAGAGTGATACCGATAGACAACGCGCCGGCCCGAAGCAGACCGAAATTTTCATAGACGATTGCTTCTTCCAAAGTTCGTGGGCGCAATGTCTCGTTGGCCGCGCCATCCGCGACCAGAATATCCGTCTGGAAGGCAATGCAACGATCTTTGTCACCGTGCTGCTTCTCTGCGGAAGTCAATGCGATCAGATCGGCGACGGTTGTCTGTCCGCAAAGTTTTTTTAGAGACGCGTTGGAGGTTCTTGCACCGACCACATCCGCACGACAGGCGCTGGGGTATCCGGTCGGTACAACGGAGTCGAGGTCAGTGATAACAAGGTAGGGAATATGAAGGAAGCTGAGCAGCCCCTCAAAGCGGTGGGCATAGGCCCCTCCCACCTCCAAAATTGTCAGATACACAGTCCGCAATCGCCGAGCGGCGCGTTCAATCATGGACGGCATTAGCAGCTTCTCAACGGCACCCTCAACAAGGATTGCAGCATCAGCGAAAAATAGGTCGCAGTGTGTTAGCCGTAGATAGCGTTTGAGAAAGGCCAGTGATTCCGACGGTGAAACCAACTTACCATCAATCGTCTCAACTTCCGGCTGGAATGCCCGAAGACTTCGAACCATTGATGCGTTACGAATACCCGTAGCGGCTGTCTCACCATCGGTATGGCATCGTTGGAAATATCGAACTTTCTCGAAATCCACCGCTTCCATAATATGGGAGGAATGTGTAGTTACTACAAGTTGCGGTACTAGATTAGGTTCGCCAGCCGCCTCAGCGGATTGGTTGATTACCTCCCAAATATTGGAGATGAACGTCTGTTGCACCTGTGCGTGAAGGTGAACCTCGGGCTCCTCAATAAAGATCATCAGGCACAAAGGCCTGTTTTCGGCGGTCATCACCCACTGAGAATGGAAATGCCGGGCCTGAATAGCCATATAAATTAGATTTTTGAAGCCAAGCCCGTTATAGAGCTCAGGCAGTTCATGCTTACGGCTGGGATCAATGTAAAGCAACTCGGTATTCCCGCGCAGAGCAGTTTCAGGACTAAGCGAGGAAATAATCTGTAATTCCCGATCGTTAATCGATGGAACGCCAAGGTGCTTGATGAGGTTGATCAGCGGGGCAAATTCCCTTGCATAATGATCGGTCAGTTGTTTGTTGTTCTCATCGATCACGCTATGAGCGTCGGCGGCATGACCAGCCTGCTCAAGATTCTTTCGGTAGAAAGCCGCGAATGCCGACGAGAGCCGGTTACTGCGGCTACTGTCGTCATCATTAATGTTGCGCTGCGCGTCTACAAATTCTACCCGTATTAGATGTTTAAGAAGACGCTTGCCTTCGTCTGGATCAAGGTGACTCGTCAAAATCTCAGGTGGCATTTCGTCTTGAAGCTTCTCGTCGAGTGACGAATAGCAAATCGCAAAATGTCGGCCAAGATTTCCGTCCAGCGCCAGATATTGCGACAGCGCCTTGGGGCGCGTTCCATCGTCTTCTAATGGATAGGCGGCGTCGTAATGCTCGAGTAACTTCTTTGCTTCAGAGACCTCATACGACAGGCGAATGCCTACGCGCGTAAAGTCCGAAAGTTTCGGCAGCAGCGTGAACACTCTACCGAATGCGATACTTTCTGGGTCGATGGTAAACCAAAGATCAAGACTAATTTTAGGGAGAAGTTTTGCATCTCCAGTGCTAGCAAAGGAGTCGAAATCCGCCATTCGTGCCACCGAGAAATCGTGAATCTTGAAATCGCGTCCACCAAGAAAACAGCGGAAAATTGCGGTGGCAGAAGTTTTGCCACTGTTGTTGGGGCCAACAAAAATGGATTCCCTATCTTCAATGTCAATCTGAACATTTTCCAATCGCCGGAAATTTCGAATTGCAACACCGCTTACTCTCATAAAATCCTCCTCCCTGACACATTAAGAAAGCATTCAGAATCCTAGTGGTCTCACTCCGTCAGAAATCTTAGCCTATCAATTGGCTTCTAAGACCTTTTTTAATTCATATATTTGGATTGCATCTTGCTGCGCTCCACGAGGGTTTCAGTAGTGCGAGAGCCGTTACTTTGGAACGGTATTTCTTGGTGGAAAGCAATTTGAACATAGTTTACTCCCCGACCATTGCGCAAAAAAAAGGTTGCCTCCCTGAGCGGGCCGCCGCCCCTCAGTCCTTCTTTTTAAACAATTTATTGGCGTAATACCTCAAACTCCACCGATCCTTCGGCCGAGGCTTATAGTGCGTTTTATTCCTCTGCCCCGGCTCCCCGCCCACCCCACTCGCCGTGTAGTAATAAAGCGCAATCGACCGCCGAGTGATGTGCTCCGGCGTAGTCAACGGCTCCGGATGCCCATGGTTACTGTCCTTATCCGTATTGAAAATCACACACCGGTTATAAACCGGTAGCACCTTCTTCAGGCACTTCTTCATCCCCACATCCCAAAGCTCCAGGTTGCCGCCGTACGCCTCCTGCCAGTCCTCGGTCAGGTAGATGATCACGTTCAGGCGCCGCTCAACGTTTAGCTTTTTGTTCAACCGAAAATCCGAGTGCACGCCGAGGAAGCCCCCGGTTCTGGTTTCGTGTAATCCGCCACCCGCGAAATAAGGATCAGGAATCAGCCCTGGAATGCCGGTGAGTTTTTCGAGGAATTGCAGCATGGGTGCGGAGTTGAAAATGTTGAATACGTTCTTCAGGTACGGGCTGCAGGCGTTGGGGCTGATCTGGCGTTTGAGTTGGCCTTTGTAGCCGCGCTCGTAGATTTGTTCGTTGTTGGTCGGTTCGACCGGGAAGTGTTCGCGGATGCTGGCGATGACGTCTGCTTGCAGGAAGTTGTCGATGACGATGTGCGGGAATGGTGTGGCTTGGGTGTATTCGCTGGTCAGCGATTCGCCGAAAGCGCTGGCGGCGGTTTGGTCGAAGTCGAGTTCTGGGGTCAGGGTGATGGGGAGTGTTTGCGTGTTGGCTTGCATTGCCGCTCCGATGATTTTGGGCTTTCAGGGCTGGGCAAACAGGGGCTGGGGCTTGGCGCGGTGCCTGTGTTTGCTTGCTGAGTAGAGTGGCTAGCAGGTTGCCATGTCGGCGATTGGCTGCCGAGTGTCCTTTGCTTAAACGTGGCGCGGCGGTGTTACGGCATGTTTCCGGCTGTCACAAACCGGTCATATTTCCTCTGCTAACCTCCTCGGCGCCCTACCCTTCACCCCTGTCCTAGAGCCCCCAACCGAAGGTGCCGCCAAGGTGTTTCCGACTCCCGTTCGCCAGCAAATCATCCTGCGCTCCGACAATCTCCGTTCGGACGACTTCGGTGCACTGTTTTCCCGATTGTTTGGCAATCGTTATGCGGACAATCCGCCGCTGCCGTCGAACATCATTATTGGCGGCGTTTACGGGCGGCATGAGGGCGTGAGTTTTCGGCGGATGCATTACCACGGCGATTTCACCGTTGCCTTTCCCGACCCACAGGACGAGATCACCTTCGTCATCCCCACTGCCGGCAAGATCGTGTTCAACCACGCTACCGAATCCATTGGTGCTTCCCATGTTGGGCTGGCGATCGATAAGGCTGACATCCGTTCGATGCGTTTCTGTGATGATCACGCGCATCACGGGATGTCGATCAATCGGCATCAGCTCACCGAGCGGCTGTCGACGCTGCTGGATAAACCGATTCTGCAGAAGATTGTTTTTCAACCCAGCGTGGATCTGAATTCGGCAGCGTTTCAGGGGATCAAGGCGTTGATCGATCTGGCGACGGGGACTGAGTTTGATGCGTTGATCAACAGCGGGACGTTGATGCCGTCGCGGTTGCGCGAGATGTTGATTGATGCGGTGTTGGAGGCGTGGCCGCATAACTATTCCGAGGCATTGCGGCGGCCTACGGCGATGGTTGCGCCGCGACATGTGAAGTTGGCGGTGGAGTTTATTCAGGAGCATCCGGAGCAGTTGGTCAGTGGTGTGGATCTGGCGCGGTTGAGTCATGTCAGTCAGCGCGCGTTGCAGGAGGGGTTTCGGCGGTTTGTCGGGATGTCGATTGTGGCGTATCAGCGGCAGGTGCGGCTGGAGCGGGCTTATGAGGTTTTGAAACGGCGGGGTTCGGGGTCGGTGACGGAGGTGGCGTTGCGGTTCGGGTTTAGTAATGTGGGGCGGTTTTGTCGGTATTTTCAGGGGGCTTATGGGGTGAGTCCGGCGGAGTTTCGGGCTCGGGAATAATTGGGTAACAGGTTTGCAAGGTAACTTGTGGTGAGAAGATTTAGCTAAACGTCGCACCGCGCCGATGGGTCGCTAAGCGTGGGGATGGCACGCCGGCGCGGTTGATCGAGGAGTGGGCGCGGAGGCGTTTGACCGAGTTGACCAGGTGATTTTGCGGTAACTGCTTTCCCCTCACCCTAGCCCTCTCCCCAAGGAGAGGGAACCGAGCCGGGGATATTGAAGATCTACACCGACCTGAGAGTCTTGCTTTGAATCCATAATCGCCTCGATCTTTCAGGTCGATGCATGACGCAAGACGCCTCGGTCAGTCCCCTCTCCCACAACTTCATATACCAGCGCAAGGGACACTCGCAGGTTTTGTGGTGGGGCTGCCCCTCATCGGAACGCCGCCCGCCCAGCCCTCTCCCGAGGGAGAGGGAGCCGATTGGTGGACTTTTCAAAATTTGAGCTCGACTCGGTATGCCACGTCGGTGTAACTCTTCCAATCCACGCGGTCAGTCCCCTCTTCCTTCGGGAGAGGGGCTTTTGATTGGCTGCTATTGGATGGAATCAAATTTGTGGGAGCGGGCTTGCTCGCGAATGCGGTGGGTCAGGCGATGTTGGTGTTGGCTGATCTGGCGCTTTCGCGAGCAGGCTCGCTCCCACATTGGTTTATGGGGTGTCTTTGGAATTGATGGCATCCCACAAAACCTGTGGGAGCTGGCTTGCCAGCGATGGCGGTGGGTCAGGCAATGAAGAGGTTGGCTGTGCTGGCCAAATCGCTGGCAAGCCAGCTCCCACAGGGATCTATGGTGTTTGTTGGATTGGGGTCGTCCTTGACCACCACTTGTTTTAGAACGCGTAACTGGCCTTGAGGCCGCCGTTGAAGCCGTGGCTGTCGCCGCCGCCATTAGCGCCGATTTCTGCGCCAAGACTCAGGGCGCCGAGGCTGGCCATGACGTTAACGCCGCCGCTGAATTGATCGCGATTATCAAAAGCCGCACGTTGTTCGATATCGAGGCCCAGCAGGTGGCTTTGGCTGTCGACCTGGTTGTCGCCGAGTGTGCGTTCGTAACCGACTTGTACGCCGGGCACCAGTTGCCACGCGCCCATCGCCACCGGGGCAAAACCTACGTTGAGGTTGGCGACGGCGCTGCGGCGGGTGGCGCTGTTGTCGTGGACGTCGAGCGCCAGTTCGCTGCCCCTCTCTTTGAAGCTGTTGAGGTCGAGGTGGCTGACTCGGAAACCGAGGCTCGGTTCGAACGTCATGCCGTTGACTGGAGCGCGGTAGCCCAACGCAAGCGTGGCACCGCTGAGGTTGCCGTGGGTGTCGCCCTTCGCCGTGCCGAGGCCGCCGCCGAGGTCGCGTTTGCTGTCGTAGTCGATGTAGCCGGCGCTGGCGTTGGCGTCGAGGAACATGCCTTGTTCGAGGCTGGTGAAGCCGTAGCGGGCGCCGACGTTGAGGAAGGTGAAGTCGGTGTCGGCTTCGCCACCTGCGCCGCCGACCGTGCCTTTGCTGTAGCCGAAACCGCCGCGTGCGCTGAGTTGTTCGCTGAAGCGCTGGGTGATGCCGACCATCAGGCCTTGGCTGTGTTCGTTGCTGCTCTCGGCGTGGGCCGAGCCGTCGGTGCCGAGGTAGCCAGCGAGCGCAGTGGACCAGAGGCGGTATTGGCCGACTTTGAGGTCGCTGCCGCTGGCGAACGGTGCGGCGGCTTGTTCGATCATCGCGTTCTGTCGTAGCAGGTAGCTGGCGGCGTCGGCGTGGACCTGGCCGCCGACCTGAGATTCGACACCGCCGAGGGTGCCGGCGTCGATGGCCGATTGCAGGTAGTAGTTGTAGGCGCTGTAGGTGCCGGACAGATTGGTGTTCTGCAATTGGCGAAGCAAATCGGCGCCAGCGGCGGCGTTGCCGATCAGCCCGGCCTGACCCGGCAGGCTGTTGTATTCGACGAGTTTGCCGCGCAGAACGTAAATGGTTTCTTGCGACAGGCCGAGGCCTTGTTTGAGGTAGTTGTCCATGCTGCCGTATTGCGCGGTGACTTCATCGAGGCCGGCCTGAAGGTAGCTGGCCTGCACACCGAGCAGCGGCTCGTAGATGGCGGCCATGCTTGGCGGCAGGGCTTTCAGCGTGGCGGCGACGCGGGCGGCAGTGTAGTCATTGGTGGCCAGGTAGTTGGCCATGATGGTCGCGTTGTCGACACCGGCAATGCTCTGCAACACGGCGGCGGTCCAGCCGGTGCGATCCTTGCCGGCGGTGCAGTGGAACAGTTGCGCGGCATCGACACTGGCCAGTTCATTGAACAGCACGCCGAACTGGCCACGCATGCCGGCGTCGCTGACGAAGGCGCGGTTGGTCTGTTCCATCATGGCGATGGCCTCGGCGGCGCTTTTGAAGGAGATATTGGTGATGTTCGCGCCGGAGGTGGTACTGCCGATGATGTCGATGTTCTGGTAGGTGGCGCCGCTCAGCAGCGTGTCGGGAGTGGCGGCGATTTCGCTGGGTGTGCGCAGGTCGTAGACGGCTTTGATGCCGAGGCTGTTGAGGGTCGCCAGGTCAGAGGCCGTTGGAGTTACCGCGTTGGCGCGGTAGAACACGCCAGCGCGCATGGTGCCGTCGTGAGCGGTGGAGTACGCGGTGGTGGTGCCGGCGACATCACGGAAATTGTCCATGCCCTGCAGGCGCGGCGTGTCGAGCAGCATGGGCTCGGCAGCATGGGCGGCGGCGATGGACAGGCTCAGTACGGACAGCGAACACAGAAGACGTTGAAACACAGTGCAGCCTCATTGTTTAAGCGTTGGGCTGGTCACTATGGGTAGGCAAGTGATACTGAATATGACAGTTTCGGTTTGAATGGAAATGGCTGCGCGATCGGGCCGTGGCGTGCGTGATCTGTCCATCCGCCAGAAGGTAATGTCTCAGGGATTAACGAAAATGGACTTTCAGATTAGAACGGCAACCCGCGACGATGCGGCGGTGATCAGTGAACTCATCGTGAACACCTTGCGTGAGTCCAATGGACGCGACTATTCGGCGCAAATCATTGAGCAGGTGCAACGCAACTTTTCTCCGCAGGCGATTCTGGCATTGATGGTCAGCCGTCAGGTTTATGTGGCGACCTTCAATCAACGCGTCGTGGCAACCGCCAGTCTTGATCATGACGTTGTGCGCAGCGTGTTTGTCGAGCCTGCGTGGCAGGGCAAAGGGCTGGGTAAGCAACTGATGGAAAAGCTTCAGTCTGTTGCCGTCAGCCAGGGTTTTAAAAAGCTGCACGTGCCCTCTTCGATCACGGCTGAAGGTTTTTATCAGTCGCTTGGCTTCGATAGGGTTCGGGATGAGTATCACGGCACCGAGCGCACGATCATCATGCAAAAGCTGTTGTGACCGCAGCGGCAGAACCTCTGTAGGAGTGAGCCTGCTCGCGATAGCGGTGTGTCTGCCAACCGATATGCAGGATGACACGGCGCGTTCGCGAGCAGGCTCGCTCCCACAATGACCGGTGTCAGTTGGGTTGGCTGACTACCTTGATGTCCGTTATCCCGACTCGCTCGGCATGTTCAAGAATCTGCTCGGGGGTCGAATCGGCGGTTGGCATGAGCAGGCCGTTTTCCGCATCGCCCAGATGTAACTCCAGCAGATGCATCGCGGCTTCGTGGGCGGCCAACTGCTGCTCCTTGAGCTCAAGCGGAAAAGTACGAGGCTCGCCGTTGAATCGATATTCGATGTGATAGGTGTACATGATGTCATCCGCGTCAGTGGGAAAAGGCAACTGACTATCCTGACGCGATGGTCAGTTTTTAGTTCAAATTGAATCGCCCTCAGACCAATCTGGAATTCATGGCAAACTTTTCGCTCGCCGGGGCGTCCTTTTCTTAAACCCCTTACCGGCTGATTTCAGCCAAGGACTGGCAATGACCTTCTTCATTTTTCTTCTGGCCTGCGCAGCAGCGGCAACCACCGGCGTGATGTTCAAACCGGGGCCGTGGTACGAAGGGCTGAACAAACCCGGGTTCACCCCGCCCAATTGGGCGTTCCCGGTGGCCTGGACGATTATCTACCTGTTGTTGGCCTGGGCCGGTTATCGCTTGAGCCTGATGCCCGGCAGCCAGACCGTGCTGGCGTTGTGGGCGGCGCAGATTGCGCTGAACACGCTGTGGACGCCGGTGTTCTTCGGCGCGCATCAGGTGTTGGCGGCGATGGTGATTCTCACCGTGTTGTGGCTGGTGGTCGCGGCGATGGTGGTGCTGGCGATACAACTGGACCTGATTACGGGTTTGATCCTGTTTCCTTATCTGGCGTGGCTGTGCGTGGCGGCGGCGTTGAATTTTTCCATCCTGATCAAGAACCGCTGATGAGCAATGCCAATTGGGGTGGTGCAACACCGTGGCCGCAGGGCGAGCGCGAGTTGGCGCAAGTACGCGCCTTCAACAAAAAACTTGCCTGGCTGCCGCGCTTCAAAATCCGCAATCGCTTGACACCACGCTTGATTCAGGCGCTGTTGCGCGTCAGCCAGATCGGCGGCTCCGGCGTGTTGCGCAAGTTTGGCCTGACGGCTGAGCGCAAGCTGATTGATAACGTGCCAGTGCGAATCATCCGCCCCAAAGGCCCGGCGAAAGGCGTGGTGCTGGATTTTCACGGTGGCGGCTGGGTGATCGGCAATGCGCAGATGGACGATAACTTCAACGCGGCCATCGTCGAAAGCTGCCAAGTAACCGTGGTCTCGGTGGACTATCGACTGGCCGTGTCCACGCCCATCGAAGGCCTGTTGGAGGATTGCCTCAACGCCACTCGTTGGTTGTTACAAAAGGCTGAGTTCGCCGACCTGCCCGTCGTGGTGGTCGGTGAGTCGGCGGGCGGTCATCTGGCGGCGGCGACCTTGCTGGCGCTGAAACAATGGCCCGATCTGCTGCAAAGAATCAGCGGCGCATTGCTGTATTACGGCGTCTACGACCTGACCGGAACGCCAAGCGTGCGCAACGCGCCAGCAGACACGCTGGTGCTGGACGGCCCCGGCATGGTCGAGGCGTTGCGCTTGCTCACGCCGGAGCTGACCGACGAACAGCGCCGTCAGCCACCGCTCTCTCCGCTGTACGGCGACTTCAGCGGCTTCCCGCCAGCGCTGCTGTTTGCCGGCGAACTCGATCCGCTGCGCGACGACACGCTCGACATCGCCAGGCGCTGGGCGCAATCGGCACCGGTCGAGATGTACCTGCTGCCCTCGTCGCCCCACGGTTTTATTCACTTTCCCACGGCCATCGCCGAGGGTGTGCTGGCGTACAGTCGCAAGTGGATTTCGGCGCGCTTGGCGGCTGGCACGCCACGAGGTTGAAAACCGGCAGTCCCGACCAGCAGCTGAAACGTTGTCCCACACTGTTCTGCGCTACCGGAGCATCAACAGCAAAAGGCCCACGGCTATCGCAACCCAACCGCCAACTCTCGCTGCGCCTGCCCATTGGTAATACCGGAGCTTATCTCTCTGCTCCTTTGTGAGTTCCTCAGCGGACATCAGCCGAGACCGCTCTGCCTTTACAGACTTTGAATAGCCGAACATATCGGACACATACACAATCAGCCCCAGGCCTAGCACCAACAGTGCGCAAGCGAAACTCACCATATCGCCTCCTCTATCGAAACGTGCCTGATTCAGGCGATGTAAAAGAAATACAGCGCCAAGCCCAGCAACTGCATCAGCAGCAAAATTGAAAGGAGGTGATTGCACCCCCTCCACGCTTTACTCACCGGTCGGTTTTTGGCGACTCGATAGCGCAGGTAGCTGTCGAGCGAAAGGGACGCCGTGGGGATCAGCACGAACAGAAACGTCAAAAAGAAATTAAACATTTCCCTTGTCCATCGACTCCCAACATGAAACCGGATTTGTTCGCTGCATCGTTCGCTGCTCAAGTCATCTGAGCAAACAGCTTAGCTGATCGGCATGCGCCCGGAATCCGTGGGGTTCTGCACTGCAGTGATCCCGGGCAATGACACTTGACGGGGACAAGCCGTTGACGTGCAACCCCTCAACGCCGTCATTCAATGGCAGAATCCCCAGACCCTGATCATTTCGGAGACCACAATGCTTCGCGTGTTTGAACAACGACTCGACCCCTTCCCGCCCGACGAAGCACCACCCCCGCCCGTCGGCCTGATGCGGTTCCTGTGGGCCTGCACCCGTGGCGCACGCGGTTATATCCTCGCGTTGGCGCTGCTCAGCGCAGGTGTGTCGATCTATGAAGCCTGGCTGTTTTCCTTTCTCGGCCAGGTCGTGGATCTGCTCTCGACGTGGCAGGCCGGTGGTGGTGTCAACGCGCAGGAAAGTCGCGTGCTGTGGGGCATCGGCATCGTGTTGTTCATCAGCATTGGCCTGGTGGCGCTGCGCACCATGGTTCAGCATCAGGTGCTGGCGATCAATTTGCCGTTGCGGCTGCGCTGGGACTTCCACCGACTGATGCTGCGGCAAAGCCTTTCGTTCTTTTCCGATGAGTTTTCCGGGCGGGTCACGACCAAAGTCATGCAGACCGCTTTGGCCGTGCGCGAAGTGTTGTTCACACTCATCGAAATCGCGCCGGGCATCGGCGTTTACTTCATTGCGATCATCGCGTTGGCCGGCGGCTTTGCCCTGAAACTGATGCTGCCGTTCATTATCTGGGTCGCGTTGTTCGGGCTGGCGATGGTTTATTTTGTGCCGCGCCTGGGGCAAGTCGGTCAGGAACAGGCCGATGCGCGCTCGTCGATGACCGGGCGCATTGCCGATGCCTACACCAACATCACCACGGTAAAACTGTTCTCGCACTCCAAGCGCGAAGCGCACTTCGCCCGCGCGGCGATGGAGGATTTCAAGCTCACCGGTTTCCGCCAGATGCGGCTGGTCAGCCAGTTCGAAATCGTCAATCAGGCACTGGTGGTCGGGCTGATTATCGGCGCCGGCGGCTATGCCCTGTGGCTGTGGCATCTGGGCCAGGTCGGCACCGGCGCGGTGGCGGCGATTACCGCCATGGCGTTGCGCATCAACGGCATGTCGCACTGGATCATGTGGCAAATGACCTCGCTGTTCGAAAACATCGGCACCGTGCAGGACGGCATGGCCACCCTCACCCGTGGCCCCAAGGTTCAGGATGCACCGAACGCCAGCGTGCTGGTGCCGGCGGGCGGCGCGGTGACGTTCGACAAGGTGAACTTCAACTACAACGGCGAACGCCAGGTCCTCGACAACCTGAGCCTGAACATCCGCGCCGGCGAAAAAATCGGTCTGGTTGGCCGCTCCGGTGCGGGCAAATCGACGCTGATCAACCTGCTGCTGCGCTTTTACGATGTCGACAGTGGTGAGATTCGCATCGACGGCCAGAACATCGCGAAGGTCAGTCAAGACAGTCTGCGCAGCGCGATCGGCATGGTCACGCAGGACACGTCGCTGCTGCACCGCTCGATTCGCGACAACATCGCCTACGGCCGCCCGGACGCCACCGACGAAGATATCCGCCGCGCCGCCGCCAATGCCCAGGCCGACGGTTTCATCAGCCAGCTCAGCGACAAGCAAGGCCACAGCGGCTACGACACACTGGTCGGTGAGCGCGGCATCAAGCTGTCCGGCGGTCAGCGTCAACGCATCGCCATCGCCCGCGTGATGCTGAAGAACGCGCCGATCCTGCTGCTCGACGAAGCCACCAGTGCCCTCGACTCCGAAGTCGAAGTGGCCATTCAGGAAAGCCTCGATGAAATGATGCAGGGCAAAACCGTCATCGCCATCGCCCATCGGCTGTCGACGATTGCCGCCATGGATCGACTGATCGTCATGGATGAGGGGCGGATTATCGAGCAAGGGACGCACGCTGAATTGCTCAGCAGAAACGGGATTTATGCGCGGCTCTGGCAGCATCAGAGTGGCGGGTTTCTCGGGGAAGATCAGGGCGTGGCGGCGGCGATGGATCAGGCTTGAGGGGACGGGATTGGAAGCAGCCGCTGATGAGCGACTGCTTTCGGCCAGATCCGGTCAGTCGTGGTCGATACAAACTCGCCAGCGCGCCTTGCACTTTAGTCGACAGGCGCTACCTTGCGGTCGCGCAGCAAAACTCATCGGTAGGCGTTCACGAACAAGCCCGCAGTCAGACAGCGCCGGGGCGGCCCCGGCGCAAACGGCTCTTCAACTCGAAGCTGACTTTCTTCGCGAAAAAATGCCATTCCGGCAGAGCCAATAGCAGGCCGCCCTCGCACCCCACGCCACACTCGCGGGAATCTTTGCGTGTCAGCTTGAAAAACCGGTGTGGCAACCTCACACGGTTTCGAATGCATCCCTTGATCGTCCAGGTGACACCTCGCCTCATATAAGCCGTTGCTACCTGACGCTTGCGGTTAAAGAGATGAAGATGAGGCTTGAGCGCTGCCAGGGTGTCCCGGTAAGCGTCGTAGCTTGTCAGGACATGGTGCTCGTCCTTGACGCTATTGGTCAGCGACCCTTGACGCACCCTTTGAAAATATCGGTCGGCCTGCGTTGCGTAGCAGAGCTTGCTATGAAGATAGATGTTCATGCTGAACAACTGATCCTCGTGCGCACGCCCCTTGAAGGTCACGTCGAAGCGTTCGGTCACGGTTTTTTTGAAAATGTACTGCCACGTCGTGGCCTTGTATTTATTACTGAGCATCAGATCTTCGAACAGATCCACGCCCTTAGTGAACCAACCCTCGCGGGAAGGTGCGGTGTCGCGTCTCAAGTAATTACGCTCGCCATTCGAATCAACAAAAGAACGTTTCGAGAAATAATAAAGTTCTAAATCACTGTTTTCATTTACTGCTTTATTGAAGCCTGCAAAAAGATCGAGACTGACCACATCATCCGGGTCGCAAAAAAACAAGTAATCCCCTGTAGCGGCATTGAATCCCGTCACGCGGGCCCCGCCGACGCCCATATTTTCCTGGGTGATGATTCTTATCCTGCTGTCATCGCCATACTTGGAATTAATTAACTCTAGCGTTCCATCTGTCGATCCATCGTTAATAATCACGATTTCCGATGGTTGAACAGTTTGCCCCAGGAGCGACTCCATCGTCTCGACTATATAATTTTCTACATTATATGCAGCAACAATAACGGAGACCTTTAAATCCAACATTAAATATGCTCTTTAAAACCAATAAAATAAAAGCAGGACAATAACTCGCAAATCATAGCATGGTGATACATGGATTACACTTGGGCAGCGCCGCTCCTACCGCTGTGGTCAAGGCCTGCAGGCATCAAGATGCGCTCTCATCCTCGCTGCGCAACGCACCTGTCAACTCATTGGCACCGCAAACACCGCACTGGCCCGCGCAACCGTACGCTCACCCACTTGCAAACTAACCGCGGCAAACGCCAGTTGACGTCCTTTTTTTGAGTACTCCAGTCGCACTTCCAGCCACTCGTTCATGTGTACGGCGCCGAGATAATCCAGGGTCATGCTGGCCGTGATCAATGGCAGCGGAGGGTCGCTGGAAAAGGCCATGGCGTAACCCATACCGACATCGGCCAATGTTGCCAATACACCGCCATGCAAGGTGCCCCGGCCATTGGCATGGCGTGAGTCAGTCAATAAGCCCAGTTCCAATTGCAGCCCACTGCCACGCGCGTAGATCGGTCCCAGCAAATCCAGTAACGGACTGCTGCGGTTGAATGGGGTGAATCCCTCGGGAATTGCGTTGACGTCCATGATCCCTCCGTGTGCCGGCGACTCACCGGCGATTGACCTGAATACTTCGATTCAGCTGGAAGGTTTATGGGGAATCATGTAACGGGGGAAGCACTATACGGATGCGGAATCTGCAGTGATAACCCGTCGAAGCAGCCGTCCCATCGGTCAGCCCGTTGACGCAAGATCCGCCCCCTCCATCATCCGAACACTGGCAAACGTCGATTCGTTGCGAGCCTGGTCCAGCGTTGTCAGCGGTTTGATCGTTGACGGCTGCGTTACCGGTTTACGGCTCGTCTCAGAACCTGATCGCTCGTCACTCGGTGGCACGCCAAAGTGCTCGCGATAGCATTTGGAGAAATGCGGCGTGGAGACGAAACCGCAGACATACGCTAGCTCAACAATCGACAAGTTGGTTTGCTTGAGCAGTTGGCGTGCTCGAATCAGCCGCAACCTCAAGTAGTAGCGCGACGGCGTGCATTGCAGGTACTTCTGAAACAGTCGCTCCAGCTGCCGCCGTGACAGGTCGACGTATTCGGCCAGATTATCCAGGTCGATCGGCTCTTCGAGATTGGCCTCCATCAACGCCACCACTTCTTGCAGCTTGGGCTGATGCGTACCGACTACATGCTTGAGCGGCACACGCTGATGGTCCTGCTCGTTGCGGATGCGCTCATAGACAAACATCTCGGAAATGGCGGCGGTTAACTCACGGCCATGATCGCGGGCAATCAGATGCAGCATCATGTCCAGCGGCGCGGTGCCGCCGGAGCTGGTGAAACGGTTTCGGTCGAGGGTAAACAGACTGGTACTGACGCTGACACGCGGGAAAGCTTCCTGCATCGCCGCCAGAAATTCCCAATGTACGCTGCACTCATAGCCGTCGAGCAGTCCGGCCTTGGCGAGCGCCCAACTGCCGGTGCAGATCCCGCCCAAGCGCTTCGATTGACGCGCCAGAGCTTGCAGCCAGGTCGTGTGCTCGCGGGTAATCACGCTCTGGATACCGACACCGCCGCACACAATGACCGTGTCCGCCACAGCGGGATTGCTCCACGATCCATCCGGCGTGATCGGCACACCGTCGCTGGCCCAGACCGGTACCCCACCGGGGCTGAATGTCTGCCAGCGATACAGCGTTCGTCCCGTCAGTTGATTGGCCATGCGCAATGGTTCCACGGCGGACGCCAAGGAAATAAGCGTGAATTTGTCCAACAACAGGAAACCAACGGATTGAGTGGTAGCGTCGGCCACGGTAGGGGTCGATGACATCATGTCCTCGTAAGCATCGGTGTGCGGCACAGGCGTCTGTCATTCCCCCCGGCGCTTTTCGCGAGGGGATTATCAGGTTCGGCGCAACGCCTACCCCGCCGACGAGACCCTCGCCGCCGGCGCAGGATGACGCGACGTCACCAGGCCGATAAAGGAAATCGCCAGCGCCAGGCCGATGGTTGTGGTGACTTCGGTGCGGTGTTGCGGGGTGATCATCATCACCGCCAGCGCTGCGCAGATGAACACGATCACCAGCCATGTCAGCCAGGGAAACAGCCACATGCGAAAGGTCAGCTCGACGTTGCGTTGTTGCAATATCCGCCGCATACGCAGCTGCGACACCGCAATCGCCAGATACACCAGCAAGGCAATCGCCCCGGAGCTGGCCAGCAGGAACTGAAACAACCCGGCAGGCATGAAATAGCTCCATACGGTGATTGACGCACCGATTACGGTGCTGGCGATGACCGCGGCGCGCGGCACACCTTCCGAGGAGGTCGCCTTCAGCATTTTCGGCGCATCGCCACGCCGGCCCAGCGAGTACAGCATCCGCGAGGCAATGTAGATCGAGGAGTTCATGCAACTGGCCACGGCGATCAGCACGACGACGTCGACCATGAACTTGGCGTGGGGAATGTTCATGATTTCCAGGGCCCGCTGATAAGACCCGACCGAAGCCAGCAACGGATCATTCCACGGCACCACGGAGATCACGACGAAGATCGACAGCAGGTAAAACACGCCAATGCGCCAGATCACCGAGCGCGTGGCTTTGGCGATATTTCGCGACGGATCGTTCGATTCAGCCGCAGCAATGGTCACTGCTTCGGTACCGATGAAGCTGAACATGATGGTGATGAAAGCGCCGACAACCGCCGACAAACCGTTGGGCGCAAATCCGCCGTGGTCGGCCATCAACCCGCTCAACCCGCTGACTTCCCTGTCGGGAATCCAGCCCATCAGCACGGCAAACCCGACACCGATAAAACCGATGATCGCCACGACCTTGGCCATGGCGAACCAGAATTCGAACTCACCGTATTTGGACACGCTGAACAGGTTGGTCACCACCAGCGCAATGATCGAGCCCAACGCGAACAGCCAGGCATCAACCTGAGGAAACCATTGGTTCAACACATGCCCGGCGGCCAGCGCTTCGATAGGAATCACCAGAACCCAGAACCACCAGTACAGCCAACCGATGGTGAAGCCAGCCCAGCGCCCGATGGCCTGGTCGGCGTAGGTCGAGAACGAGCCGGTGTCCGGATTGGCCACCGCCATCTCACCGAGCATGCGCATGACCAGCACCACCAGCAAACCGGAGAACAGATAGGCCAGAAGAACCGCCGGCCCCGCCGCCGCAATGGCATGCCCCGAGCCGACGAACAATCCGGCGCCGATAATCCCGGCGATGGATAGCATGGTGACGTGACGAGGCTTGAAGCCCTGCGCCAATTGGCTACTCGAATCCATGGAGTTCGGGCTGATCATTGGTTTTTTTATTCTCTGCTGAACGACATTTAAGCAAGTTGACTGAGCAAACGAGCACGATCGTTGCCTGCTGAACCTCCCGAAAGAAGTCCGTTCAACCGCCGCAGTTCTTATCAACCCCATGATCTGAATGGGATTATTTTGATGTGAAGACGCGTCACCTTACCCGGCTTGTCTGGCGACTCAGTAGCCTGATTGCGCCATGGTTGTGTCTGATATCGACATACCGAAACCAATAGGTCGCAATTAACACCGATAAGTCACAAAGTATCTGACGACGGATTCCCCATCTCGCCCTCACCTTCCCGCACACCCAGGCAACGTAAACATCACCCGCGCCCCACGCGGCGTGTTTGCCTCCGCCCACAAACGCCCGCCATGGGCTTCAATGATCGTGCGGCAGATCGACAGCCCCATGCCCAGCCCGGTGGCTTTGGTGGTGTAAAACGCGGTAAAGACTTCTTCGGCGTGCTCGCAGGCAAATCCCGGCCCGGAGTCGCTGACCACAATCTGCACGTCTTCATCGACCGATTCACTGGTGATTGATAGCCGACGCTCGCCCTCCGCCATTACCGCCATGGCCTCGAGACCGTTGATGATCAGATTGAGTAGAACCTGCTGCAGCTCGACACGGTCGGCCAGTACGGCGGGCAAGTCGTTGACGAGTCGGGTGTTGACCACCGCCCCATAGCGGGCTGCTTCACCGCGCGTGAACCCGACCATCTCGTTCACCAGCGCATTGAGGTCCACCGCGTGACGTTGCGGTGGCGCCTTGCGGATCAGCGCGCGGATGCGTCCGAGCACGTCGGCCGCGCGGTTGCCATCGTTGATGATGCGTCTGAGGCCCTGTTCGACTTCATTGGTGTTCGGCGGTTGCGCGCCGAGCCAGCGCAACGCCGCGTTGGCATTGGTCACGGTAGCCGCGATGGGCTGATTGACTTCGTGGGCGATGGACGCCGCCAACTGGCCCATGGTCGCCACACGGTTGGCGTGGGCCAGTTCCGTCTGCACTTGGCGATAGCGGCGCTCACCCTCGCGCACTTGTTCCTCGGCCTGCTTGCGTTCGCTCAGGTCGAGGACGAACGCCACGCCCTGTTGCTGACTGGCCTCGAACGCGGCCAGACCGACAATCACCGGCAGACGACTGCCGTCTTTGCGGATGTATTCCTTTTCGAACGGCTGAGCGCGCCCGGTGCGAATCGCAGTCGCCAGCGCCGTTTCGCTTTGCGTGCGCAGTGGCGGCGGTGTCATGTCGCGCCAGTGCACGCTGCCCGACAGCAGATCGTCGCGCTCGTAACCGACCATACGCAGAAAGGCGTCATTGGCCTCGATGATTTCACCTTCGATGCTCCAGACGATGATGCCGATGATGTTGGCATCGACCAGCCGCCGAATCTTCGCCTCGCGCTCGGCGACGTCGCGATACAGCCTCGCGTTATCCAGCGAGATCGCCGCCTGCGAAGCCACCAGCCGCAGCACGGCGATGCGCGCCGGGCTGAACACACCGGCAGACAGGTTATTTTCCAGGTACAACGCCCCGGCCACCCGCGCCTGATTCATCAACGGCAGACAGAGGATCGAGCGGCTACCGCGCTGGTGAATGTACGGGTCAGCGGCAAATGCCGGATCGGCGACGGCATCGTCCAGGCACAGATTTTCGCCCGTGCGCAGGCTCTGGTAGAGCACCGATTCGGCCAGCACCGCCGCACTCACTGGCTCATTGCACAACAACGTGCAGTCGTCGTCGACACTGCTTCGTGCGGCGATACAGGCCGCCTCACCTTGCGTCAGAATCAGCAGGCCGTGCTCGGCGCCGGCCTGTTCGACGGCGGTGCGCATGATCATTTCAATCAGTCGATCGAGGACGATTTCGCCTGAGACCGCTTGGGAAACCTTGAGCACAGTGGCCAGATCCAGTTGCTCGACCGGGGTGGCGATGGTCGCGGTCGGGCCAGGTGCTGGCTCTTCATTGCGCAGATAACGGTGATGTCGTTCCAGTTGCCGCACCTTGCCCTCGGCGCCCCAGCGCAGGTATCCGTAACGCGCATCTTGCAGGTACATGCGGGCGATTTTGCCGAGACCGCGGGCACTGTAGAACCGCGCGGCGAGTTCGTTGGCCAAGGCTTCGACGTGCACGAAGCCGTTGTCCTGGGCCAGTTGAATCGCCTGCTCGTACAGCGACTCGGCTTCGATCAATTGCCCGGCGACCCGAGCGATTTCGGCAGCGACCAGCGCCGTCTGACTGGCAAAGGTTTCCGCACACTGTTGCGCCCAGATTTGCAGTTGCTCATGGTGTTCATTCAGACGTTGCAACTGATCAGCATCCACCTCGGCGCGAGCGGCCAGGGTTAACGCCGCGTAGAAGTGATATTCGGCCTCCTCGAAAAACGACGAAATCACCCACAACAATTCCTTGGCCTGAGCCGCGCAGTCAGCGGCCGCCGGGTAATCCCCCGCCATATAGCGCGCCTGCAACTTGCGCACCCAATACTTGCCGCGAGCCAACGCCAGATCCGGGGCGGCAAGATTCGCCTCGAAGCTAGCCTCATCGAATTGTTCATCGTTGAAACTGCCGAAGACCGGCGTCTGCCCGCGCAACATACGGATCAGCGCCCGTTGGCAACTCATGAAGCTCACCACCAGACCGAAGCGGATCCTCTGCGCATAGGCCAGCCCCGCCTCGGCCTGAACCTGCACTTCCGCCAGCGGTTCGCCAATAAACAGCAAGTCGGAAATCAGGCTGTTGCCGGCATACGCCGCATAGGGCAAATCGCCGAGGCGGTTGCCGGCGCTGAGCGCACGCCGCAGCCATTCGCGGCACTCGCGCACCGGGCGCATCCAGCGCACCACAAAAATCGAGAAGCACAGGTAGGTACGCGCTTCGTATCGCGTCAGGCCACGGCGGTCGACCAGATCGCAGCCCAGACGGCCAAAGCGGTAACCGGCGGCATAGTCGCCGAAACGTCGGCCGGCGACGCGCACAACGTTGGCGTAGAGCATGCAAGAGGCGTCGCAGTTGCCATGTTGCAGACTCAAGCTGACAGCCTTGCAAATGGTCAGGCAGGCGAGGTTCGCATCGGACTGCAACGCTGGGGCGAAGAGTTTGCTCAACGCATCCAGCGTGGCCAGCGAAGCGCGATCCTGCATCAGTGGCAGGTCGATCAACTGTTCGATGCTGCGCTCACCCAGTTGCGTCCAGATCTGCTCGTACTCCTGGCGCACTTGCTGATCGCTCGGGTGCGCCGGCCAGTCGATGCCGACCTGACGCAAATACGTCAGGCACACACCCACCGCGCGGTCACTGCGATCAAGCAGCAGGTAAACGTCCATCTGCAAACACGTGACCGCCGCCCGTTCTACCGTGTTCATGGCGCGCTCGGCCAGTGTGCTCAGACGCGTGTTGGCCAGTGCCAGTTGCCCGGTAAGGAATTCGCACTCGGCGCGGTTCAGCTCCAAGGCAAAGCCCAGTTCATGGCGACTGTCATCGCCGTGTTCGGCCAACAGCGCAGCACCCGCGCCCAAGTAGCTCAGCGCTGAAGTGTAAGCGGTCGAAGCCTTGGCGCGCTGGCCGGCGAGCAGGTTGAACTCGGCCAGTTGTTCACGTTCGGCACGGGCGCTGATCAGGCTGGCGCCGCGATTGAGCTGGCCGACGATTTCAAAGATCGCGTCTTCGCGCCCTTCCACCGACGTTTGCAGCGCGAGCAAACGCCCGATGCGCAGGTGAGTCTGCGCACGCAAGCCTTCGGCGATCAGCGAATAGGCCGCTTCATGAATGCGGTCGTGGGCAAACGCACAAGCGCCTTCGTGCAACTCCACCACTTCCTGGCGCACCGCCGGCCACAGCGCCGCATGCACGCGCGCCGTCGACAGGTCGAGCACGGTGGCCAGGGTATCGATCCGCGCGACGTTGCCCAGACAGGCCAGTTGTTGCAGGGCCTGACGCGTGTCCAGCGGCAGGCGCGCCAGTTTGCCGACCATCAGATCGACGACGTTGTCGGTGTAGCCTTTGGCGTTGATCAATTGCAGATCCCAGCGCCAGCGGCTGGACTGATGCTCGTAAACCAGCAGCTCTTCCTCGGCCAGAGCGTGCAGAAACTGGATGACGAAAAATGGATTGCCACCGGTCTTGTCCAGCACTAGTCGCGCCAGCGCCACGATGCTCGCGGGTGGGCAGCGCAGGGTTTCGGCGATCAGTTGTTCGATGTGCACGCTGGCGAGCGAGGCCAGGCGGATTTCGTCGATGTGTACGCCGGCATCGCGAATGGCTTTGAGTTTGCAGCTGAGCGGGTGGTCGCCATCAACCTCATTGTTGCGGTACGCCCCCACCAGCAACAGATGCCCAAGCTCGGCGCGGGTCAGCAGATCTTCCAGCAGATCGAGGGTCGCCGCATCCAGCCATTGCAGGTCATCAAGGAACAGCGCCAACGGGTGCTCGGGCCGGGCAAACACGCCGATGAACCCCTGCAACACCCGCATGAAGCGCTGCTGCGCCTGTTGCGGTTCCAGCTCCGGCACTGGTGGCGGCTCACCAATGATCAACTTGAGTTCCGGGATCAGCTCGGTCATCAACCGTGCGTTTGGCGACAGTGCCTGCAACAGCGCCGCGCGCCAGTCAGCGAGCACCTCACGGCGCTTGCCCAGCAGCGTGCGCACCAGGCCCTGAAACGCCTGGACCAGCGTTGCGTAGGGAATGTCGCGCTTGTACTGATCGAACTTGCCGGCGGCGAACAATCCCCGCGACGGCACCAGCACTTTGTGCAGCTCATTGACCACTGAAGACTTGCCAATGCCGGAGTAACCGGACACCAGCACTAGCTTCGGCGAAGGGGTCTGTACTACCTGGGCGAAGGCGTCGATCAGCGTTTGCACTTCGCGCTCACGACCGTAGAGTTTCTCCGGGATCAGCAAGCGATCGATCGCGCCCTGCTCGTTCAACGTGAACACGTTAATCTGCCGCGTTCGCTGCCAATCGTCGAGACAGCGGCGAAGGTCATGTTCGACACCAGCGGCCGTTTGGTAGCGCTCTTCGGCCGTCTTGGCCAACAGTTTCATGACCACGCGCGAGAGCATCACCGGCACCGTGGCCACCCGTTCGCACGCCGGCATCGGCAGCCGCGCGATGTGGCAATGCACCCACTCCATCGGATCGCTGGCACTGAACGGCAGTGAGCCGGTGAGCATCTGATACAGCGTCACGCCGAAGGAATACAAATCGCTGCGCGAATCGATCGAGCGGTTCATCCGCCCGGTTTGTTCGGGCGCCATGTAGGCCAGAGTGCCGGCGATAGTTTCCGGAGGCGTGGGTGCCTGACGTTCGCGCGGCAGACACGAGGCCAGACCGAAACCCGTGAGGCGGGCCTGGCCATCGTGGCAATTGACGAGGATGTGTTGCGGTTTGAGATCCTTGTGCACCAGCCCGCCTTGGTGCAAACGGCCGAGCGCCAGGGCAATGTTGATGGCGTGCAACAGGCAGGTTTCAGTGTCCAGCGGCGCGACCAGCAAGCGTGACAGCGGCTCGCCGCCGGGATCGTCGAACAGCAGACGCGTTGTCCCGCCGGCACGCTCAAGGGCTTGCGGTTGCAACGCCCATTGATGGCCGAGATCGTTCTTGAGGCTGTATTCGTGAGCCAGTCGGTCGAGGGTTGCGGGCAACGGTTGATCAAGTGTCGGGCGTACCATCAGCACGCCGGGACTGCCCTCGACTTTACCGCGTTCGCGGGTGAACACCCGCTCGCCGTCGTCCCACAAAATCTGCTTTTTGCTGGCCATGTGTGTCGATACCGTCAAAGGGTTTTGCCACGCGCTGAATATCAGCTCAACGGGGCCGCCGCGCAGGCTCGATGCCCAGCGCTTCGGCGGTACGCACCAGATCGGCGACCGAACGTGCCGCCAGTTTCCGCATGACCTGGGCGCGATGGACTTTCACCGTCACTTCGCTGAGGTTGAGTTGCGCGGCGATCTGCTTGTTCATCAGCCCGCCGATGACAAACCCGAGCACCTCGCGCTCACGCACGGTAAGCGTTTCGTAAGCCAGGCGCAGGGCCGCGCCGGACTGTTCGGCGAGCAGTCGCGCACTGTCGCGAGCCAAGGCACTGGCCACCGCGTCGAGCATGTCCTGATCACGAAAAGGCTTGGCCAGAAAATCCACCGCCCCGGCCTTCATCGCTTTGACGGTCATGGCGATATCGCCGTGACCGGTCATGAACACTACGGGAATGCGCAGGCCGGTTTTTTCCATCTGCTCCTGAAAGGTCAGGCCGCTTTCACCGCGCAGGCGCACATCGAGCACCAGGCAACCGGGCACGTCACGTTTGGCTGAAGCGAGGAAGTCCTGAGAGGTTTCGAACGTCTGCACCTGCAGCCCGATCGAACGCAGCAAACCGTCGAGGGCTTGACGCATGGAGGCGTCGTCGTCGACCACATAAACCACCGGCTCTCTCAACACGGGCGGGGTTGCGCTGGGGCTGGAATGCGACCACAGAGTCATCGTGTGTCCTCGGCGAGATCGCAACGCGTGCGATGTGCAGGTGAATAAATCTAGTCCATGATGGCCAACGCAGCCAGATGCCGGCCAAACGGTCGCGCAGCAGGCTAGCAGTCGGTGTGCATTGCCGACAGGACAGAAAACCCTGAAAATCGGCCATGCCACTACCGCCCCTCTGCAGCCGTTTGAACAGGCACGATTTCGATGTCCAGCGTATCCGCCGCCCCTCGCACTTTTCCCTCAAAATCACGTGACGTGGTGTTCCTCGCTTACCCGCGAATGAGCCTGCTCGACCTCAGTGGCGCGCAAACGGTGTTCTGGGCAGCGAGCAAAGCCCTGGCCGAGCGTGGCCAACCCGGCTATCAACTACACACCGCCAGCCTTGAAGGCGGCTTGGTCAACAGCGTTGAAGGTTTGGCCGTGGATACCCGCGCGCTGCGTGAACTGGACATCACCGCACTGGACACCCTCGTCGTGCCCGGTGCACCGGACATCTGCCAGACGCTCGGCGAGCATGTCCGGCTCACCGATTGGCTCCATCACCAAGCCCCGAGCGCCCGGCGCGTGGTGTCGGTGTGCAGCGGCGCTTTCCTGCTGGCCCAGGCCGGTTTGCTCGACGGCTGCCGTGCGGCGACGCATTGGGCCATGTGCGACACGTTGCGCGAGCGCTTTCCGGCGATCGAAGTGGATGCCGATGCGATCTTCATCCAGCAGGGCGCAGTCTGGACATCCGCAGGTGTCACGGCCGGTATCGATCTGGCTCTGGCGCTGGTCGAGGCCGATTACGGCCGCGAGGTGGCGTTGCAGGTTGCCCGCGAGCTGGTGGTGTACCTCAAGCGTCCCGGTGGACAGGCGCAATACAGCACGCTGCTGCAATCGCAGGTGCAGGACAGCCCGCAGTTCGAGCCGTTGCACCTGTGGCTGATCGATCACCTCAACGATCCGAAGCTGACCGTGGAGCGTCTTGCCGAACAGGCCAAAATGAGCCTGCGCAATTTCACCCGTGTCTACAAACAGAGCACCGGCCGCACGCCGTCCAAAGCCATCGAGCTGTTCCGCCTCGAAGCGGCCAAACGTTTGCTGGAGAACTCGGCGCACAACATCGACAAGGTCGCGCGCCTCTGCGGTTTCGGTAATGAAGAGCGACTGCGCGCCTGCTTCCAGCGTCACCTGTCGATTTCACCGCGTGACTATCGCAGCCGCTTCAGCCGCGAAGGCTGATCGCCGACTATCAATGGGTCTCGGCAAGCTATACCTAGGTATAGTTTTGCGCCGCTGCCGACGGCGTATGGTGCAAGAACGACAGGAGTCGCCATGCATGCCCATCCGGCCAGGGAGTCCTATGCAGCATAAGGTTGTCATTGCCGTGGTTGACGACGACGAGGGCATTCGCAGTGCGCTGGAGAGCTTGTTGCGCGCCAATAGTTATCGGGTGCTCAGCTATCCGGGCGCGCAGGCGTTCCTTGATTCAGACGGTCCGGCGCAGACGCATTGCCTGATCTCCGACATCCAGATGCCCGGCATCAGCGGCCCGCAACTGCATGAAGCCTTGCGCGCGCAAGGCTGGCGCATTCCACTGATTTTCGTCACCGCCCATCCCGATGAATTCCACACCCGCGCGCCCGGTGTTATCGCTTGCCTGCCCAAACCCTTCGCGCCCGACATCCTCCTCAGCCAAATCGACATTGCCCTGAACCGGACACTTCCTCTGTAGGAGCTGCCGAAGGCTGCGATCTTTTGATCTTGCTTTTAAAAGATCGCAGCCTTCGGCAACTCCTACAGTTCGGCGTACCGGCCCGATACCTTCGTATACCTCCCTTCGACCCATGCGTAATCCGCACACACCGATGGACAACTGCGCCCGCGCCTCCCACGCCATAGCATTGCTTTCGACAGCGGACGATTAAGCGCCAGACAGTTCGGCAAGCAGTTTTGCAGCGGCCAGTGATCGTCTCGCCAGAGTCGAAATCGACTCGGATATATCCATCCATCAGCGTCAGGGAGCACATTATGAAACAGCAATTATTGGTGATCGGTGCGGGGTTCGGCGGGCTATGGAGCACGTTGAGCGCCGCGCGTTTGCTGGATATGCATGACCGCCACGATGTGGAGATCACACTGCTCGCCCCGCAAGCCGAACTGCGCATCCGTCCGCGTTTCTACGAACCCGAAGTTCACAACATGTACGCGCCGCTCGATACGCTGTTCGCTGCCGTGGGTGTGCGCTTCGTCAAAGGCACCGCCGACAGCATCGACGGCCAGGCGCGGCGTGTCGGTTATCGCGATGAGGCCGGTCGTCCCGGCGAGCTGACTTACGATCGCCTGGTGCTGGCCAGCGGCAGTCAACTGGCGCGTCCGCCGGTACCCGGTCTTAAAGAACATGCGTTCGATGTCGACCAGATCGAATCCTCGGCACGCCTGGAACGCCACCTGATCTCGCTGGCGAGTCAGCCGGCCAGCAAAGCCCGCAACACCGTGGTCATCGCCGGGGGTGGCTTCACCGGAATCGAAACCGCGACCGAAATGCCCAGCCGTCTGCGCGCCATTCTCGGCGAGGAGCAAGACGTCCGGGTGATCATCGTTGACCGTAGCAAAGACATCGCCGCGACCATGGGCGACGGCATCCGCCCGTCCATCATCGAAGCGTCAGAAGAACTGGGCATCGAGTGGATCGTCGACGCCACGGTCGCCGCCGTGGATGCCAACGGCGTCACCCTTGCCGACGGCCGCCACATCGAGAGCAACACGGTGATCTGGACCGTCGGTTTCCGCGCCAGCCCGCTGACCGAACAGCTCAATGCCGAGCGCGATGGTCAGGGACGTCTGCACGTCGATGGCAACCTCAAAGTGCAAGGTCTCGAGCACGTATTCGCCGCCGGTGATGTCGCCCGCGCCGCCACCGACGACGTTGGCAATTTCTCGGTGATGTCCTGCCAGCACGCGATCAGCCTCGGTCGTCATGCCGGCAACAACGCCATTGCCGATCTGCTTGGCGTACCGCCGACCACCTACCGTCAGCCGAAGTACGTGACCTGCCTGGACCTGGGTAACTGGGGCGCGGTGTACACCGAGGGCTGGGATCGCCAGCTGAAACTGGTGAAAGACGAAGCCAAGGAACTGAAGACGCAAATCAACAGCGTGTGGATCTACCCGCCGGTCGCCGAGCGTAGCGCCGCTCTGGCCGCTGCCGACCCGGCGATTCCGGTGGCCTGATCTGCCCCGCGCGCCCAAGAACCAATGTCTTGCCTGATAAAAAGGAGAACACCATGACCATGCATCTGGATTCCTTCACCGCCAACAGCGCCACCCTGCAAACCCCGACCGAAGAGCTGGTGCCGTCGCGCTATGCGCTGCGCCTCGGTGACATCGACGTGATGGTGATCAGCGACGGCGTCCTGCCGCTGCCGACCCAGACCATGTCGACCAACGCCGATCCCGCCGACCGCGCTGCGTGGTTCAAAGAGATGTACCTGGGCCCGGACGCGTTCGACTGGGCACTCAATGTGCTGGTGGTGCGCAGCGCCGAGCAGGTCATCCTCGTCGACGCCGGCCTCGGCGGCCAGTTCCCCGGTTTCCCCCGTGCCGGGCAGTTTCCCAAGCGCCTCGCGGCCGCCGGGATCGACCTCGCCGACGTCACCGATATCGTCATCACCCACATGCACATGGACCACATCGGCGGCCTGCTCGTCGACTCGGTGAAAGACCGTCTGCGCGACGACGTACGCATCCACGTCACCGCCACCGAAGTCGACTTCTGGACCTCGCCGGACTTCACCTGCACCGACATGCCTGCCCCCGTGCCGGACGTGCTGCGCTCCACCGCCAATGCGTTTATTCAGCAGTACCAAAACAAGCTGCGCATCTTCGAAGATGAGCTCGAAGTCGCGCCCGGCGTGGTCGCCAGACTCACCGGCGGCCATACTCCGGGCCACTGCGTGGTCTACGTCACCTCCGGCACCGAACGCCTGACTTTCGCCGGCGACGCCCTGTTCCCGGTGGCCTTCGACCACCCGGACTGGCACAACGGCTTCGAGCACGATCCCGATGAAGCAGTGCGCGTGCGCGTGCGACTGCTGCAGGAGGCCGCCGCCAGTGGCGAACTGTTTGTCGCCACGCACCTGCCCTTCCCGTCGGTCGGCCGCGTTGCCGTCAATGGCGAGGCGTTTCGCTGGATTCCGGCGATCTGGGATTACTGATCGCGATTGCTCTGGACACCTTCGCCCGGCCTTTGCCGGGCGAAGTTGCGTCTGGGCCATAGACAATCCGGGATTATTGCGGTGAATCGTGGCCCATCGCATTAGCCGGATGGCAGCGAAGATATTTTGTCTACGGCCAGCTGTCGCGTCGGCTGGTGGTTTTTGCGTAAACAATCACTGGATCGGCCAAATCGAATCGTGGTGCGACAGGCGAGCGCGAAGTATTGCGAGAAAAGATTCGGCAATTGACGGTAAAGGGCCTGATTCGCTCAGTGTGCGTTTGCTCTCCTGAGTGATCCGGGCTGATGATTCAGACAACAGCTACCTTTCCTCTTTTACATGGAACGACGCTCGATCCTTGTTCTCTACCGCTGAACCTACAACGGAGGGATTGACCATGATTGCCCCTGAAACCGGTATGAAAGCGGGTGAGCGTTATCGCATTGAAAGCGTTGAGCGCGCGCCGCAATTTCCAGGATTTTTTCTCGACGGCAAATATTACCTGGGCCCCGAATTGCAAACGGCCGTCGGCTGGCTCGAAGGGCAAAAGTTCGTGTATGACCAACTCGATCCCAATGGCGATCCGGTTTATCCACACAGAATCGTCGGGACCATCGTCGGACTGACCCTGGAGCTGGGCGATGGTCTGCGTCTGAGCATCGAAGAGTTGCCCTACCAGGCAGAAATGGATACGCCATCCGCACCGCTGGACTATGTGACCACTCTCACCCCATCCACGGCGAAACCCCTGCGCCGTAAAAAAATGGGCCAGCCGATACAGCCTTCTGCGCTACTGGTCGCAGGTGCAGCATTGCTGGTGGGGGTTTGCCTGTTGGCGCTCAATCGTGCTCGCGGTCGAGCCAGGTAATCTTGCACGACGCGCGGCAGTGACCGTACCAGGCTCACTGCCCGCGATTAGCGACAGAACAAGGTAAACAATCACGAACTATTTGTTTTCGTCCGTTTTGCCTTGCTGCATCTGCAACGAGGCTTTGCTCTTGTCACCGTCCTTGTTGGGGGCATCGTGAGAGCTTTCAAAACAGCCCTGCAACAGCAACATCGAGCACAGCCCCAGACAGGCGCATAGCGTTTTCATGACGTTCTCCTTTTGCTTTCAAAAAAGCACAGCACCGGCATCGCGCATGAAGATTTCCACGGTTTTCGGACCGATGCCGTCAAACTCCGCCAGACGTTGCTCGAAGGCTCGGCGATCGGTGCTGGCCTCGACCATATGGCTGACCTTACCGGCGTAATCGTCATTAAGTTTGCGTGCCAGCGCCCGCAGACGCTCGGCGGTGGTCTCGTCATAACGCACGTAATGCGCTTGCCCGAGCATCGTGACCAATTCACGGTGGGTGCAATGAGCGAGCTTGCGAGGCGTATCGCGGCCGTGGGTGTCGACGATCACCCGATAGGCTTGCGCAGCGATCTCGGCCTGGATGCGCTTGCCCATCAGGAAACTGGCCAGCAACCATTTGAACAGTGCACCGTCATCATTGCGCTCAAGACGGATGTTGAGGTCCGTTGCGCTGATCGTCTTGTTCACCGCGCCTCTCCCCGGCTGAGTCGTTGGCGTTGGTCTGGGCTATTCGTCGGGCAAAACAAGCCCCGAACAAACATCGGGGCTTGTTGAGACCGATGAGCATCAAGATTTACGCTGCCCACCGCCGCTATGCTCGCCACCTTTGCGACCGGCTTCGGAGGCTTTCTCCCGATCATCGGCAAAGTTGCCACCCTTGCCGCTTCCCTGCCCGCCCATCGACTGACTGGCACCATTCGACTGACGTCCGCCAGAAGCCTGGCCGCCCTTTTGTCCAGTGCTTGCACCCTGTTCGTCATCGTCAGCGAATTCACCGCCTCGGTTGGCTTGTCCACCTCCGGACATCCGATCGGAACCTTGCGACTGTTGCCCACCTGAAGCCTGTCCGCCTTTCTGGCCGGCCTCGGCAGCACGTTGTGGATCATTGGCAAAATTGCCGCCAGAGGCTTCTCCGCCCTTCTTGCCGGCGTCAGATGCCTTTTCCCGGTCATTACTGAAGTTGCCGGGATTCTTATTTCCTGTATTGGCCATTTCTGTTCACCTCTACATGGTTTGCACGAGCATTGGCTCGTTTAATTCGGAGGGCGGACAGACCTGGAAAGTTTGAACAAAGTGCCCTGGCTCGCGACGAGCGGAACCGGACTATAGGTTCCAAATAAAATGCGCACAGACGACTGACGGCAAAACCCGGCCAGCCAGTGCGTTTCAGCCATTTCTTTAAGAAAGCAGGATCCTTGCCTAGACTCTAAATCTCACCTCAAGGCTAGCGGGCACCGGGACAGGCGAGGTCAGTCGATGACCGAACACATCATCCATTTTCACTGCCAGATTGATCAGGCCACCACTGAACGCTTCAGGGATTGCTGCCTGGAAGCGATCGATGAAGGCGCCACGTCACTGCTGTTGAATCTCTCGACCAGCGGCGGCAGCACCAATTTCGGCTTTACGCTGTATACCTTTCTCAAGTCGTTGCCGGTGCCACTGTGCGCGATCAATGCCGGTAACATCGAGTCGATGGGCATCATCATGTTTCTCGCTGCAGGCAGGCGTATCACCTCGCCCCATTCCAGATTTCTGATTCATCCGATGAACTGGTACTTCAGCCAGAAATCGGTCGACCATCAGCGCTTGCGAGAGTACCTGTCGAGCCTCGATAACGACCTCGCCCGTTATGTGCAGATCTATGCGCTGGAAACCGCGGCGGCGCCTACTCAACTGGATATTTTTCACTGCCTGTCGGCAGAGGAAAAAGTCATCGCTGCGCACGAATCGATCGCCTATGGAATTGCCCACGAGATGAAGCAAATGATGTTTGCCGATGACGTAAAGCACTGGAAGGTCAGAGGCAGTTGAGTCTGCCAGCTGACCGGCGCCAAGGCAGCTCTATCCCAACGCAGTGTCGAGAAACATCATGACCCCGAACCCCAGCATCAGGCCCAGGGTGGCGGGCGTTTCATGGCCGTTGCGATGTGTTTCGGGAATGACCTCGTGGGACACCACAAAGATCATCGCGCCGGCAGCAAGGCCCAGGGCAATGGGATAACCCAACGCAAAAGCGCTGGAAATCCCCAGGCCGACCAGCGCACCAAACGGCTCCATCAAACCGGAGCCAACGGCAATCAGTGCCGCGCGCATTGCCGAAATACCGGTTACTCGCAACGCCAACGCAACGGCCAGCCCTTCGGGTATGTCCTGGATGGCAATCGCCGTGGTCAGCGGTATGCCGACCTGCATATCGCCTGTCGCAAAGCTGACCCCGATGGCCATTCCTTCCGGCAGGTTATGCAGGGTTATCGCCAGCACGAACAGCCATACCCGATTGATGCGTTTGGCTTCGGGCCCCCGCCGGCCGCTCTTCTCATGTTCATGCGGAACGAAACGATCAAGGCCGATCATCAATGCCACGCCTAGCGCCAGGCCCAGCACCACGATGCCGGCCGCCAGCACGCTGCTGCCACTCAGCGCCCGCGCCGCTTCGATACCGGGCAGGATCAGCGAAAACGAACTGGCAGCCAGCATCATCCCGGCGGCAAAACCGAGCATGATGTCTTGCGTGCGCGCCGCAATGTTGCGCAGCACAATGGCCGCCAGCGCCCCCACCGCTGTCGCGGCAAAACCAGACAAACCGCCGAGCAACGCCAGGCGCAGGTTGTCCCTGTTGTCGCCGACGAAAGCGCCATAGCCGCTCACCATCAGCAATGCCGTCACGCACACCAAAACCAGCCAGAACACCCGAGCGCCCCAACCGGAACGAGTCATTTGCACAAGCCAGGCACGCAAGGGTGCGGTCATTGACGTTGAAGGTAGTGACATAAGGGCCTCTTATCGACTCGGCGAGCGGTTGATCGTTAGGCTCACGAGCGCTCTGAGTGTTCAAAACAAAACAACTGCGCGAGGCCTGAAACCCACTGTGAAAATCCTTTGAATTTTTTTCGTCGGCAAAACTCATTTGCGTATGAGCGTAAGGAGGAACGCATGAGTAACGTCGACATCTTCGTCATCGAATACAAACTTCACGGCCAGCCAAAATCATTCGTCATCCGCGCAAAAAGCATGCGCAACGCTGACGCATGGCATTGGGCGAGCTGCGATGCCGGTATTGCGCCGATTCCCAAGCCCGGCAAACCACCGTTGAAAGTCATCTCCAAACCCCAGGCCGAGCGGTTCGGCATCACCGAGGTGAAATGGCGTGAGACGGCAACGGTGGACTGGATGGAGGCTTAGTCATGCTCAAACAGATCGGTAACACGCAGATCCGCCGTGACCATCGCGCGAGTTGCCATTGCGGCGCCGTGATCCTCGAAATCCACCTGCCCGATGGCCTGCCCACGCCGCACCGCTGCGACTGCTCCTTCTGCAAACGCCGGGGCGCGATCGTTGCGGCGGTGCCGGCGGCTGACCTGAAGGTTATCCGAGGGAAATCCGCCTTGTTGCAGTACAGCTTTGGCCAGCAAGTGGCCGAGCATTTTTTCTGCGGCAACTGCGGCATCTACACCCATCACCGACGCAGCACCAACCCGCAAGAGTTCGGCTTCAATGTTGGCTGCCTTGAAGGGGTCAACCCGTATGATCTGGGCGAGGTGCCTGTGGCGGATGGCGGGCCTTGGCAGTCGCCGTGAAGCAATGTCCGCTGGCGAGTAGATCAAGGCTCGCCAGCGGTTCAATGAGCAAAACCGGCATTAGCGAAAGAAACCTGCCTTATTGCACTTTCAGCTCAAGCAACTCACCGCCCTCCTTGCTCAGACGCTCCAGATACGCACCGGCCTCGAGCAACTGATAAGGGAAGTAAAGACCTGCCGGCGTCGGCGCTCGACCATCGAGCCCGAGCAATCGCTCCAGCAGCATCGCGATACTCAATCCCGTGAGCGCTGCGGCGCCCGCCGAATGCACGAGGGCATGCCGGGTGTGCAACTGTCGCCCGTTGCGATCTTCGCCAAGCATTTCGATAAGAATTTCGGTCGACATCGGCCGACCCGCGCGCCGCGAAGAACTGATCCCACTGGCGAGATTGAACTGCACATTCGGCGCATCGGTGGCGGCCGCCAGCCCAGTGACATCGATGGACGAGAAACCGGTCGCCTGCATCTTTGTACCGTCCACCGCGCGGAAGCTGACATTCAAATCCTCGCCCTCACGCCAGACGTAATTGCCATCGCGCCGAGTCAGGGCGGCGGGCAGCATCTTGTTCAGGTGTTCGAAATCCTTGGCCACTGTCGGCCCGCCGCCATCCTGCTCGTCGACCAACGCATCGATGCGGATGTCGCGCACCCGGGCAAAGGCCTCGGCAAGATGCAGCGTCGCCACCGTTGTCGCGCCCACCATCCATTCGTAACCCAACACGATCGGCGCGGCATCAGGGCGATGGATGAAACTGGCGATCTGCGGCGCGATCTCGAACACGCCGGAAGAAATGCTCAGGTGCGGCACCTTGCGCTGCTGCGCGAAACGCAGGCCGGCAAGGGAATGATCCATATAGAAAACCGCAACGGCACTGACCGGGCGATCGCCCAGCCCCAGGTCATCGGCAGCAGAATCAATGACCACGCCCTGCGCCCCGCCCATTTCCTCGGCGGCTTGTTGCGCCTTGGCCAGGTCGCGGCCGCCGATCAGCAAAGGGACCTCGGGATGGGCGGCACGCAACGCTTCAGCAGAACGGTGGCCAATGGCGCCGGAACCGCCTAGAAACAGAATCGGATGAACTGACATCGGTATCCCTCCTCGTCTTTTTGGGTTGCAACTTAGTGTTGGTGCGCGCCTTGGCGTGAGGGTTCCAGACCATTGCCTGGGATGTAAGACGGGCCGACGAGCGTCATTTTGAACGGCGTGTTGATTAGGTATGTTTAGGAGTTTTTCGCGGTTGTTTAAAAGACACGTCGCGTTACCTGCTTAAGGCTACAACACCTTGCGCCGTTGCCTACGACTACGCCAGAATCCGCCGGCTTGTGCGTCTGGGATGCAGGTTTTATCGTTTCCGGGTCACTGAAAAACAGTGATGGGGTTTGGTAGCCCGCTCTCATATGACGCATAACGTCACTGTGCGCAGATGCTTTTTCAGCATTTGTCTTATGGTGGCCATGCGCAGGGCGCCCTCGGGCGCGCCGGATTTTCCATATGGGCCGGTCTACCAACCTTCGTATGGCCACCACCTTTCGTTTGGTAGCGAAGGTGATGGCTCCTTAAGTCCCATATGGAGTTTCCAACGCCGAATCCCCCAGAAAACGATCCAGTCTCACCCTACAAATTCCCAGACTCGCGAACACTCAACGACGCAGCCGAACGCGCCCTCGATTACTACCTCACGCCAGCCCAACGCATCATGGGCAGCGACCAGAAACACGCCCCCATGTTTCTGGCAAACGCCGACTACGACAGCGAGTCCCTGCTCGTTAACGCCAGCGAGTCCCTCAGCTCAGCCACCGAAATGCTCTGCAACTTCGCCGCTATCCTTGACCCAGGCCACCGCAAAACTGCGCTGGGCATTGCGCAAGTGGTGATGTTGGGGGAATTGGCGGTGAATCAAGCGCTGGATAATGTTGTGCCGGTGGATTGAGGGGTGATCCCTTTGTGGCGGTGGTCAGGTTGCCGCCACAAAGGGGACAAATATTTTAACGCGCCTGCTATCGGCCAAGAACTGCGACTTCTGGCAGGTACCTTTCCGATAAAACCAGTTGGTCAAAAACACAAACTCAGATCCTTCCTAAAGACTCGCCTCAGCCAGTGCGGTAATCTCCCAAAGCGTGAAAAACACTTTTCAGCCTCACGCTTTGACATTTTCATTGCACGACAAGGATGCCGTATGACCCCCTCCGCTCGATTGGGTGACAAGCATGTCTGCCCATTGCCCGGTCACGCCACTACACCGATTGCTTCCGCCAGTGGCGACGTAAACATTAACTCTATGGGCTCTGCTCGCGTTGGCGACACCTGTGGCTGTGGAGCCGTAATCACTACAGGGTTCCCATCTATTCAAGTGAACGGGCGGCCCATGGCCCACTTGGGGAGTCCAACCAGCCACGGCGGAACGATCATTTCCGGATCAGGTGATGTTGGTGGTGGTTTTGTCATGGGTGACTCGGGTGGTGCCACGATCATTAACTTCATGGCACTCGGAGCATTTCGTCCGGATGGCTCTGTGGATGATGAGAAAATGGCCACGCTGCTCGCTGATCCGAAGTTGAAAGAGAAAGCAGTAGCCGCAAACGCGCTGGTAACACCCAAACCCGCCCCGAAAAAGCCAGTGGCAAAACCTGAACCGAAAGCTGCCGTCACGTGCAAAGACCCTGACATGATGGAACAGGTAGCCAGTTATATCGCCGGGGAAATGAACCGAAACATCACCCATCCCTCCGTGCTCAAAATGAAAAAGCTGTTGAGCTTCGACGCAGCAGCCGAAAACGCAGAATTTCAAAAGCTACCTTTGTATGCACGCCTTGCCCCCCCTAATTTCCAAGCGATGGCACTTGGTAACACCGTCGCCGCAATGGCCCTTTGGGCTGAGCGGGTCGGTCAAAATCGGCCTTGGGATCACAAAGTGACAATTGGGCAACGGTTCGGTGGACCTTGGCAGAAGCAAGGTCAGGTCGATTACTTCTATGACATCTGGTCGAACATCCACTATGGCTACGTGGGGCGCTTCGGAGGTCTTTCTGAAGAGATGCTTCTGGACGGCGCCGGGCTTGAGCAGGTGGCATCAGACTCCCTTCGAAAAATTCAGAAGTGGAGCGAACGAAAAGGACCTCACCGCTCAGCAGATATCGGAGGCATGCGGGCTTGGGACGACATAGGCGACCGAGTCTCGATCAGCATTGGCGTCAAACTCTACACACAACACCCCAACGGAGGGATTACCGCAAAGATGGTCATGAACGAAGTTTTAGCACTGCCACGTTCAAGCTGGGGGGATGGCACACGTGACCATGTCTGCAAATAAAACGAAACGGCATGTCTGGCGCTGGGTGGTGGCGTTGTTACTCGCCCCCATCGTCTTTTGGTATGTCGCCACACCTCAAGTAAGCTTCCACTTCTCTGACAAGGGACAGGGGCGCCTCGGTTACATTTTGAATGTTCAACACGACATCTCAAAGGGCGAGATCTACCCGGGGGAAGTCACTGGGGGTGCAGGCCATATTTTCCCGAACAGCCAGTTTTTTATGGAGTTCGACTGGAACAACGGCGGAAAATCGCACTGCATCCGGGTCAAGCCCAAATGGCCGAACACTGATGTGTACATCGGAAAGGATGGTGCCATCGATAGCCGAACTGATGACAGCGCGATTGAAACCTGTGGGCCATTTCCAGAATAGAAAGGGTCGAGAGATCAGTGGGACCAGACCACTCATCTAGACGTGGTCTGCCTCAAATCCTTACCCATGTTCAAGAGATCAAACCCGCTGTTCTTTGCTGCAGGACAACTGACGAGCGGCATTTTGAACGGCGTGTCGATGAGGCGTGTTTAGGCGTTTTCCGCCATTGTTTAAAAGACACGTCGCGTTACCTGCTTGAGGCTACAACGTCTTGCGCCATTGCCTACGACTGCGCCAGAATCCGCCGGCTTGTGCGCCTCAAGGGCCACCGGTAACTTGGTTCGCGTCACTGATTCCCAGTGATCGGGTTTAGTAGCCCGTGGTAAATGAAAGTGCACAAGCGTCCATCACAAGGTATTTGCGTACCTGCACTCAATGGCGGCTGTGCGTAGGGCGCCCTCGGGCGCGCCGGCTTTCTTCTTTTCCCCGGTCTACTAACCTGCGTACAGCTGCCACCCCCTGTTTAGTAGCTCGGTGCGGCGGCCACCCAACAGGAAAAAGAAGATATGTTCAAGATCACGCCAAACCCGCCGGAAACAGATCCGGTATCCCCGTATGAATCACCCGACTCAAAGAAATTCCACGAAGCCGCAGAGCGCGCCCTCGATCACTACCTCAAACCGGCCGACCAGATAATGGCCACGCCGTACCGACCCAGTAGCATGTTTCAGGCCAACCCGAAAACCGCGACAGAGGAATTACTGGTCAACGCCAGTGAATCGCTGGGCTCTGCTGCGGTGATGCTGGGCAATGTGATCGGAACGGTGGAAGGCCCGGCGCGCAAGACCCTTCAGGGCATTGCGCAAGTGGTGATGCTGGGGGAATTGGCGGTGAATCAAGCGCTGGATAATGTTGTGCCGGTGGATTGAGGGGTGATCCCTTTGTGGCGGTCGTCAGGTATCCGTCACAGAGGGATTAAGAACACCTGATGCGTCTGGTAACGGCCAGAAGTGGACACTTGTTCAGTTAATTCCAGACACCCATCGATAGTGCGCCGCAGTACATAGCGGTGGTGCACACGATAACCTGGGCAATCATGAAACCGAAGCCGGCTCCCAGAAACGCAAAGCCCGCGACAATCCATGGCAACCTCGCATTTACACGGAACCTCAACAACCAAGCCGAAACACTTGTACCGATGACCATCCCCGGGACAGAAAATAAATGACCCAACCCAACTAGACCGCCATCACGACCCGAGCTGGATACGATCGCCATGTAGACCAGAAGAGTGACAACCGCTGCAGCTGTTGTTCCAGTTAGAAACAGGGCCCGAGAACGTAAAATCAAGCCTGGAAGCAACATTACCACTGGCACTCCGATGAGATACCAAAAGCCTAAGTAAAGCGTGTTGCCACCAGTGGATGCGTAACCGAGAACGAAAATAATCAAAACCATCGAACAGCTTAGATCATCCCTAAACCCCATTTTCATTCCCTTGCCTCGCGTTCAACGTCGTTATTGCTGAAATAGATTAGCTGACGGCGAGGTCTTCGTTCCGTTGCCGCAAGGGGGCATAAGCGGCCGCTCCCGAACGTCTGCCGTCCAGATGGGCGCCATCCAAAAGTTGATCAAGTTGAGCATCGATGCAGTTGCCCACACGATTTATTCGGCGCACGTACTCAATGCGGGATGCTTGCGCAAAAAGGTCTGATCGTCGTGTCAGGTATTCGGAAAGTCAGTGTTCAGATGGATTGCGCCGTTGCGTCTCTGCGGCAACCGCAGCGCGCTATCCGAACAGCCCCAACAATGCTTCAGGCAATGACTCTCTGCAGTTTCAACTCAATCAGTGCAGCCCCGCCGCGCTCGATGAGCTGAGTCTTGACGGGGTCTTTGCCAAAGCCGGATTGGCGATAAAAAATCACGGCCGATTCGTTTCTTTCCAAGACCCAGAGCACGATCCGCGATCGTCCGGCGTTCTTCTGCTGCGCCATTGTATGGCTGAGTAACCGACGCCCGATTCCTTTACCCGTGTGTTGCGGGGCGATGTAGAGCGCATGTATTTCGGCGATGTTCGGGTCGCCCGGATTCTCGCGATCGGGACCGGTCGCGATCCAGCCCGAGACGTCCCCTGCATCATTGGTCCAGACCTGTATGTCCAGTTCTGCGCTGGCGATCTGGCGTTCCCAGTGAGCCAGCCGCGACTCGACCGTGATCCGCGCAAGATAGGCCTCGGGAATGATGTTGCGGTAGGTACTCTGCCATGACGCCCAGTGAATCCGGGCGATCTGAACTGCGTCCTCGGGGGTGGCACGGCGGATGCTCATTTCGTGTCTCCTAGACGATGTGCAACTGACGGGCCCTGAGGTACTGGGCGACGTTAGCCAGAGCGATGACGACGGCAGTGGAAACGGCTGCCCCCAGCACGCCAAACTCTGGGACCAGCCACAGGTTACCGGCGATATTCAACACGACTGCGATCATCATGCTGCTGGCGAAGAACGCAATCTCGCCCTTCATGTAAAGCGAAGTGGCCACGGGGCCAGTCGCTGCATTCACCAGTTGAGCGACGGCGAGAATAATCAGGCATCCGGCGAGATCCGGGGCGGTCGCGTTTCCAGTCAGGGCGCCGATAATTTCGCCCGGGAACAGAGACACGATCAGGAAGAACGGCAGTGACCAGATCAATACCCGTTTCTGCACGCTGCGGAAGATAATGCGCGCAGCCCTATAGTCATTGTTCTGATAGTGCTTGACGATGACTGGAGCGTAGATTGCGTTTCCGGCCGAGATTGCCATGGTCATCACTGCCACGACCACACTAATGATCCCGTAGACGGCGATCACCCCTTCTGCGACGTAGTGGCCCATGATGATAATGTCGGTGTTCAGCAGCACGACGTTCGACAAGCCTGCGGACATCAGCCACCAGTTGTGTGAGCGCTTTTCCGCAGGTGGTGCCTGGCTAGCGTCGAGCCCCGGGCCGGCAGCCGTAGTGGCGATGCCCGCCAGCACGGCCAGGCCGATCAGCGCTGACAGACTGTAAATGACGAACAGACTGTCAACGCTGTCCAGTGTGCCGGCGAATATGAAACACAGGATGGTCAGCAGAGGCAGAACGATTCCCAGTGCATATTGCTCGACGACGACCTTGCCGAGCCCATCAAGCACCGCCTTTGCCAAGGCTGCCAGCGATCGCAGAAAGATCAGCAAGGGCAAAAAGGCAAAGGGGTACGCCGGCTCTTTCAGAACGCCGAGCAGAATCAGCACGTAAAGCACCGCCCCGGTCAGGACTGTGATGACACATGCATCGCCGACGGATTTTCGCAGTGCCCGCAACGCTGTTGCTCGATGCCCGTTGGCGAAGATTTTGGTCAGCAGGACCGGCCAGCCGAAAGTGGTAAAGATGATGCAGATGGAAATGACCGCATTGGCCGACGTGATGTGTCCAAAATAGTCGGCACCGACGCGCCTGATCATGTAGGCGCCGAAGAGCAGCGACATCGCCAGCGTCGCGAACTGCACAAGTGTCGAGTGGTTGATGTTTCTCAGCAGACGCCGCTGATCGCTGTAGGCCAAAGATCCATTTTCAGTCTTCACGTTTGACAGCTCCTGCCCCATGCCCGATGGCTGCGAAGTAATTGATGTTATGCAGCGAGTCAAAATGGCTGATCGTCGCGGCCTCGCCATCGTTTGATGCAGGGGTCACGAATATACCCAACCCCAGCAATGCACACTGGATGCAAAGTTTCTGCGCGGCGATACCCAGTACCATCAGGGCGTTGAAATAACCTTCCGCTGTCAGATCCCGTACCGAGATGGAAAGCCAAAGCACGTTCGATGCCTGAATGATCGGGCTTTGACCGATGACCGCACTTTCCAGCGCGGCGGCGGCAACCGATGCCTGGGTAACGAAACTCGCTGATGCCTTATTCCACTTTTCTCTCTCGAAATGACCGTTGGCATGCCTTTTCAAATGAAACAGCTCCAGCGAGGCGTGGCTCTGCAGCAGTTCCAGACAAGGTGCCAGTACTTGGCTCAAGTGCTCTGCCGAAAGTGTGTCATTGGTAAAGGACCGGGTGGTTTTTCGATGGCGCGAAAGCGCACGCCAGAGAATGGCAGGGTGTTCAGGTCTGGGTGGCGCAAGAAGCGTAAGGTTTTGCTGGCGTGATGCGTGGATCTTGGTCGATCGGTATTCCAGGTATAGCAAGAGGTTTTGATACCAACCGTGAGCGATCCAGTGAGCGCCCTCGGCATAGAGCGCCTTGACGCGCTCCTGCTCGAGCAGCAGTCCCGACTCGATAAGGACTCGGACCAACGCCTCTGGAACGCCAAGATTGGCGCTGATAGCTCCCGGCGTCGAGGGACGATCACCGCGTCGGGATACCTGGGCATAACTCAGTATGCGCAGCATATCGTCGCTCAGCGTGAGGCTAGTGCTCTGCGGGTAGGCAATCGTGCCGGTCAGTTCCTCCCCCGTGAACGAGCCCCACAGAAAAGGATTGGTCCGGTATTCGGTATCTCGCTCTACGCGCGGCACCTTTTGAGGGGTGCAAGGCGTCGGTTGATCGATCCCGACAGCCGATTCTTCGCCGGTCCCTCGACAGATGTCCAGGGCGCACAGCGCGATATCCTGAAGGTCCAGGCTCTGCAGAACGGCTTGCGGGATATCACGCCCCTTCAGCGTCCAGCCAAACGCTCCGCTCAGTTGGTTGAGCGTTTCTATGCAGTGCCCGGCATCCAGAAGTACGGCGCGAAAACTTCTGCTTTCACGGTAGCGCCACATTGGTCGCTCTACGTGAGCGGTAATGATGAGCGCTAACTGCTCGCTATCGTCAGCCGATCGGTAAGGGCCTTTCCAAAACAACTTATTGGAGGGTGCGTCGAAATAATAGATGCCGTCCGCGATGTCACGCTTGCCGTACACCATCACCCACGCCTCGGTCGGATGGCGTGCGCCGCCCGAGGGGCTGGCCTTGCGGAGCCACGGCCCGAAATCTCCGCCCTCGATTTGCCCTACAGCGAGAAACGTACCCGATAGAATATTGCTGACTAGTTGCAGCTCGTCCTCTACCTCATCGAGGTCCATTCGAGGCGGTGCAAGCAAGAAGGCTTCAGAACGCTGGTCGCGTTGCGTATAGACCGATGGCGGCGTCTGGATCTTGCCATATTCGGCCATTTGTTCTCGATCTTTTCTGAAGCGTTCCACCGAAGCGTAGTTATGGAAGCGGTAGTCATGGACAAACTCATGGTAGTGATCGAGAAACCTTCGGCCCTCAGCGCGTATCCGGCGGTCTTGGTCTTCGATAAGCAGCCCCTTCTCCACCAGGCTTGCAACATCCGCCAGATCCACGTCGGACCGCGTGCCTGCACGCTTCAGAATCTGCAGCAGTCTGGGGTAAACATCTTTGCCGACGGCCCCGTAAAGTGCAGTGGTATCCGGGTTGATGACCGTCCAGCGGCTATTGCCCTGGCTGTTCGGGGAAACCAATTTGGTCTGCAGTATGTAAAGCGAGGGATTAGTAAAAAGCGCAGTCATGCGAACATCCTGTTAACGCTGCTCAAAATGGTTTCACGGGTCAGTGCAAAGCTTTCATAACCACCGTGATGTACCTGACTCAATTGCACGTTGGCCGCCAATGCTTTCGTGCACGACAAGGCAGCACCGGGCGAACTGCCGAATTGCAACTGATGCCTGAGCAATATCTGAGTCGCAATCTTCAGGTCGCTGATCGGCTGAACGTGCGGTATCGACAACCCCTGAATGTGCACGAGTTCGAAAGCCAGCCGCGGGGTCGCCACGCTGGCCGTGACCAGCCACGGGTTGTCGGCATAGCGCAGTACGCTTTTGCGCGCGACGCGCTGTTCATCGACTTCATAACCATGCGGTTGGCGCAGCAAGGCGTGAATACTCAGGTCATGAGCGTCAATCACACAGGTTTCATCGGTGAGCAATGACCAGCCCTGCTCCTTGCACAAGGCCAGCGAGTTGGTGCTTTTACCTGCTCCCTTGTTGCCAAGCAGGATGATTGCGCCGTAACGGGGAACTTCGACAGCCGCCGCATGGAAAGCGAAGTAACGACCGTCTATCACGTCCAGGTTGAATGGAACGAGCGGCGGCGCGGTACTGGACCATGCCGAGAACGATGTCGCCCCTTCGCGAATGGAAACCTCCGTCAAGGCATGATCCGACGAGGGAGCCGTGCGCGTCAGATAACGCCTTCTCTCGGGGCTCAGCCATGGAATATGAATGTCGTACTTCGGCCTGACCCGAGCGTCGACAACAACGTGCTTTTCCAGCACATCGAGAAGAAAGGCGTACATTTCGGCGCTGTCGGTGAGCAGTCGATAATGTTCGTTGAAAAGCTTATAAGTAATGCCTTGCATGAGGATCGCCCGGATCAGCTTTCGATGAGTTTGAACTGTTGTTCAACATGTGCGGCGCTGGCATAGGCCAACGTCAAATTCATTCTCATACCCTCAGGGCGAGAGTTATCGAAGTTCGGCGAATGGGTTTTATGATAGTGGCTGGAATCAAACAGCACAGCCCGATTGTATCGATAGGGTATAACCACTTTCCTTCGCGTACTTTTATTAACATAGTCTTCGGATTCCTTTCCCGCCGCCAAATATATATTGGCACCCTGTCCAGGGTCGCGCCGCACGTCATATAACAAAAGCCCACCCGTTGCCGGATCAAGATTGTAATGTTCCGGCGTCAACCAATACGTCAGTGTGAGCTGGCCAAAATCGGCGTGTACATTGCCATCGGTATTGAGCGAATATAACAACGCCCAATAATCTATAAGATCTATATCCTCAAGTGCATCCTGCCTTACTTGCGCAGTTATTGCGTTAACCACAGAGACAATCAGGGCGCTTTTAGGACGAGCGTTGTGCAGGTGTTTTGATAACGGATTTTTCTGACGCCACATCTGATTTGCCAAAAGCTCTACGTGCAGGGCATTACAGGTTTCATTTTCAAGAAAATCATCAATGACTAAATAGCGAATATCATCTGACGGATCGAGGGCAAGTTTTTTTTTGAAAGGGAAAACCGTTCCATTGCTGCGAGCATCCATTCTGCTGAATGGCCCGGGCACAACGCGCCGGGCCCGATTGACTATTGAGCGTGCTGCTCGTTCTGTGCCGGCAGCGAGCAGATCTTGCGACTGGACGTACCCGCGTCGCAGACCTCTCCGCTTTGCAACATCGCCTGCTGGACAGGTGAAAGGTCTTCGAGGAATTCGTTGCCGGAAGGAATGACGAAGGAAATACCGTAACCACCGTAATCGTTTGGCTGCTGCACCCGGAATAACTGAAGTTGCTCATAGCTGAGCAGAAAGGACTTGTTTACAGAAAGCACCTGAATAATAACGCTAGGAGTTTTACTGCCGCTGGCGTTGAACGCTGGCGTCGTTTCGATGAACTCGTCATCAGGAACGACAAACGTTACAACTCCGTCATTGATGCTTTTCAGGCTGGCCGGTGTAAGTTCAAACTCTTTGAGCTCATCGCTGCTGATGACGTACGCATGCCCAGCCAGCGGATCCTGAATAAGTACGCTAGGGACTTCCTGATAATTGAATGACATTTTTCCGTTGTCTCCATTTCCTGGGTTTGAAAGCATTTGAAATATCACTTAGTTTATTCATGACTGTCAACGGTGCGACTTAAATCATTTTCAGCTGCCAGCCTGTATTTTCGTTATAACCAATAACTTCAGGCATTACTCGCACAAATATCGGGAATATCCGCGCATCCGACAAGTAACTATTCAGTACAAGCTCAGCATTGCAATAGGATGAACAGTGCGACAGCGGGTGGTACAACTCAGGCGCGTTCCTGAAACTTGTTGCACTGTAAGGTGGGGTACTGGACCGGCAATGCCTCATTCCCGCACGAAGCCGTTGCACCAACAAGAAACTCACCGCAGCAAAAAACGACGTTCGTTATCCTCCTCCCTTAGGTGTCGACCCATTGCGGCCATTCGCAGGAGCCACCAGAATCGGAGGAATGTTGGTGGTGAGGTGACGCATAGTGAGGATTGAAGTTTCAGAAGAAGCCGACTGGAAGCTTTTCGAGGACGTGGCCGGGGTTATTGAGCAAGGGCTGGGCGGTTGCTGGAAAGAGAGGCTCGATGGCCTGGACCAGCGCTATTGGGATCTGTTGGTGGATGAACACACGCTTACCCTACACCTTGAACACTATTCAGGCATTTCAGTGGTCATTCCCGTCAGCTTCTGGCCGAAAGCGGACGTCCCTGAGCGGCCACTATCTGCTAACAGTGCGCGAACAGCCCGGTGGCGGTAACTGCCAGGCGCTGTAAAAGCTAGCGGCGAATTTGCGCCAAGTGTCTACTCGATTTTCCAGGTTATCCAGAATCCTCCTTGGCATACACCAGTATAGCGTCGCCATTTAAGCTTGCTGAAACGTTTCATCACGTTTATAAAAAGCGCACAACTCCAAGAAAGGCTGCTGCCATGACCCCGCTCAAACTCGTTGTTGCCCTCAGCGCACTGTCCGCTGCGTCCCACGCCATGGCTTGGGATTACGTTCTGCTCGACACCGACAAAGCCGCCCAGAACTGGCAGATCACCAGCCAGCAACTCGGCATAAAAACCGATAAACCCTTCAGCGTTAGCCTGCGCACCTTGCATGGCGGTCGGCAGGAAGGCGTCAGCATTGTCGACATCGATAACGGTACGATGAAACTCTCGGTAGTGCCGACACGGGGAATGAATGTCTTGCAGGCCTCGGTCGGCAATGTGCGCATGGGCTGGGATTCGCCGGTAAAGGAAGTGGTCAATCCGTCCTTCATCGAACTCAATGGCCGCGGTGGTCTGGGCTGGCTGGAAGGTTTCAATGAGCTGGTCACCCGCTGCGGGTACGAATGGGTCGGCCACCCCGGCGTCGACAACGGCGAATTGCTAACCCTGCACGGTCGAGCCGCCAACATTCCTGCAAACAAAGTCACCCTGCACATCGATGAAACACCACCGTACGCCATCACCCTGCGCGGCGAACTGAAAGAGCAGGCGTTCAAGAAGGTCGACTTCTCCGTCGCGACGGAACTGGTCACCGAAGCCGGCAGCGTAGTGTTCGCCCTCAACGACACCCTGACCAACAACGGCGACTATGCGAAGGAATACCAAGCGCTGTATCACAGTAACTTCAGCACCCCGTTCCTGGAACAGGGCGCTCGTTTCGCCGCGCCGGTGAAGCAAGTGTCGCCGTTCAACGACAAGGCCAAGGGCGATCTGCCCGAATGGCAAACCTACCGCGCACCGACCAAGGACTACGACGAAACGGTTTACAACGTGGTGCCGTATGCCGATGCCAAGGGCGATACGTTGACCGTGTTGCATAACAAGGCTGGCAGCCTGGGCGTTTCGGTTGGCTTCAATACGCAGACACTGCCGGTGTTTTCCCTGTGGAAGAACACCGATACCCAAGGCCAGGGATATGTCACGGGGCTGGAGCCGGGGACAAGTTTTTCCTACAACCGCCGTTATCAGCGGCCACTGAACCTGGTGCCGACAATCGGGCCGAAGGAACACAAGCAGTTCCGCATCAGCTACAGCTTGTTGGCGGATAAGCCGGCAGTGGATAAAGCCTTGAAGCAGGTGAGCGAGATTCAGGGTGGGCGCGAGACTGAGGTTCGTCAGACGCCGCTGGTTGATCTGACCAAGGGCTGACACCGGCCAGGGCATTGGTAGCCGATGGACTACTCGATACGACAGCGACTGTCGGCTCTTGGCCGAAAAAAGCAGGCCATGGCCAATGCCCTTGCTGGCTCGCAATCTGAACCTGCCTGAATGCTGGATTGCCGCCGGCTTCGTGCGCAGCCTGGTATGGGATCACCTGCATCAACGCGAGCCTTCGGCGCTGCTCGACCAAGCGTGGCGTGAGACTTGGCCTGAGCTGACATTCGTCACGCAACTATAAGGTCCATGGCGACTAGCCTCGTTTCCAGACCTGATCCATCGCTGAAATCCTTTAAACCCGAGCACAGAGAAAAACCTGTTATCCGCCCACGAAGCATCGTAATTTATCCGCCATAACTACAAGGTCGTTTGGGGATACACGTGGGAGCCTATCGTCTGCTGTTGGCCGTGCTGGTCGCCGTTTCGCATATGGGCAAGACGTTCATGGGCTTCAACCCTGGCGTGGTTGCTGTGATTTCCTTCCTGCTCATCAGTGGTTTCGTGATGACCTCACTGATCGAACGCAACTACAAGGCGCCCGAGAAAGTCGGCCGGTTCTACCTCGACCGCGCGTTGCGCCTTTATCCGCAATTCCTGTTCTACTTTGTCGTCTCTTGTGTGGTGATCTATTTGCTGTTGCCCGGCACACCACAATGGGCCGAACTGACCGTCAGCAACATCGCCGCGAGCCTGGCCATCGTGCCCCTCGGTTTCTATATGTTTGGCGCGACCGGAACGTGGATTGTGCCTCCGGCGTGGTCGCTCGGACTGGAAATGTGCTTCTACCTGGTAATCCCGTTCCTGATCATCTACAGACTACGGGGCGTGGCATTCGTCTTGTCCGTTGCGGTTTTCATCCCCGCCTGCCTCGGATTGATCAACACCGATTACTACGGCTACCGTCTGTTGCCGGGCGTCCTGTTCATCTTCCTGTGCGGCAGCTACCTCTACAAACCCCGGATGAAGGGTTTGGCCATCGCCGCAGCGACCGCCGTGGCGGCAGCATTGATCTTTGTGGCGATCGTGGCGGGCTGGATCGAGCGCCGACCGTCCAACGCCGAAGTCGCCGCTGGCATCGCGCTGGGCATCCCCGCCGTGTACTTGTTGACGAAGCTCAGGTTTCACCGGATTGACGAGTTTCTCGGGAACATCAGCTACGGCGTGTTCCTGAATCACTTCGTGGTGATTTACTTCCTGCACAGTCTCTGGCCAATCACTTCATTCGACTGGCACAAGGTTGCGATGGTGGTGGTGCTGTCGTTCTTGCTGAGTGGTGTTTCGTATTACTGCGTCGAGCGGCCGGCGCTGAAGCTTCGGCATGCACTTCGGGAGGGTGTGAAAGGTCGGGGCAGTGAAGTGCGCGGTGGTGAAACAGCGGTGTGACGGCAACAGGAGACAGATCACGCCTCTAAACGTGGTCTGTCCCATGTCCACAGACACCCGCCCGGCTCTCGCCGAATACTGGCTATTCGCAGATCGTACTTTCTGAGGCTATGATCGCAGCACTCCAGCCTCTGCCGAACTCAACCCATGCCCACTCCGAAAACCCGCCCTACCCCCGCCCCGCTGCTCAACCCCGGCGAATCCGTGGTTCTGTTCGACGGCGTGTGCAAACTCTGCAACGGCTGGGCGCGGTTTCTCATCCGCCACGATCATCAACGTCGCGTACGTCTGGCAGCGGTTCAGTCGCCTGAGGGGCAGGCGTTGCTCGAGTGGGCCGGGTTGCCGGTGGATCAGTTCGACACCATGGCCGTCATCCGCGACCGTCACTACTGGGAACGTTCGGACGCGTTCTTCGAAGTCATCAGCCAACTACCCGCCCGTTGGCAACCATTGCGCCTGCTGCGGGTTTTCCCCCGTGGCCTGCGCGACTGGGCCTACGACCGCATTGCGCTGAACCGCTATCGCCTGTTCGGCAAATACGACACTTGCCTGCTGCCGAACCCTGATCATGAACAGCGCTTTCTGAAAGCAACCGCACCTACGTCAGCAAGCTGAACAACTGCAGCGGTGTCATCTTCGTCACCATCATCAGCACGATCACGAACATTCCGGCGAACCCGAGCACGCCCATCCAGAACCATTGGCGGTACACGGCTTGATATTGCTCATCAAGACTCGCCCCCTCCTCGCTCGCGCTCAATGCCATTACGCACAGCCGCTTCTGCAACAGCAGCACCGGCAACCACAGCGAGCCGACGCAGAAGAAGATGATCAGCGAGGTCAGCACCCACTCGGTGCTCATCGACAGCCCAGACAGTCGCATCAGCAGATAACCCGTGATGATCTGCACGAAACCCGCTGGTGTGGTGATCCAGGTGTCGAAGCGCACGACCATGCGTGCGACGTGGGCAATCACTTGCGGGTTGGCGGTGCGGCTGGCGGCGATCAGGTAGAGGTAGGAGCCCATGCCGAAACCGAACAGGAAGATCGCCGCGATGATGTGCAGGTACTTCAGGCACAGATAGAGCATGTCAGCGCTGCCCGTCCGAGAAGCTCACGGCCAGGCTCAGGTTGTCCGGGTCATTGATCGCGGCCATGTACTCGGCGACGCTGATTTCGCCCACGCACGGTCGGGCGCCGGCGGGTGGCACGTAACCTTGGGCCATTTTCGTCGCCAGGGCCACGGCGGCGCAGCTGGGGATTTCCGGGCCTTTGTCGTTCAGGGCGGTGAGTTGCGCGGTCATCGACAGCGGTTTGCCGTCAACGCCAAGACCTTGAATGTCGATGTACATCGCACTTTTGCCATCGCCGAAACGCTCGAAGCGCGTGCCGAGGCGATGCAGTCTGGCGGCCCACAGGGCATGGTCGCGCACCAGTCCGACTTTCAATGCCCGAGCCAGCAAACCGTTGGCGATGCCGCCGAGTTTAAGCCCGGCGCCTGCCTTGAACTTCAGGGTCTGCGCGCCGTAACGACCGGCGAAGATGTCCATGTCCGGGACATCGACGTTGGCCAGCAGCCGCGTACCCATCTGCGGCATCTTGCGCAAGGTCAGATCCAGCCAGCCCGACACTTCATGGACTTTGCCGTTTTTCAGTTGCTTGATCGGTTTGCCGGCGTAGGCCAATACTCCTTCGATGGTCGACAGCCCCGGCATTTTCGCCGATGAGGAAATACCATGCTCGATCGAATCAATGCGGGAAAAGCGTTGGCGCTGCTCGTCGATAATCGCCGACGACAGTGTCGGCACCGAGCTGCAACCACTGAGGATCGCCACGCCCGCCTGCTTCGCTCGCGCATCGAGCACGTCGATGCCGTTGACGAAAGTGCGGCAGTCCGCCAGATCGCAGTAGTTCACGCCGGCATCGATACAACTCTCGGCGACGGCATAGGATTGCCCCTGAAATGGCCCGCCGGTGTGGACGACCAATTGAATATTCAGCGCGCGCAAAGCGGCTTCGAACCCGGCGCCCATGGCGTCGCCGCACCAGCCTTCGCAGACGTTGACCGATTGACTGTTCAGCTCATCGAGTTTGCGTTGCAACTTGTGCGGATCACGGCCCGACAGCACCAGCCCAATGTCTGGCATCAGCGCCAGATGCCTGCACACGATGCTGCCGAAATTTCCGTAACCACCGACCACCATCACCCTGAACAGCATGCAATTCTTCCCTAAATCAATCCATCAAACAGGCGTGCAGGATATAGGGCCGAAGGTCAGCAAGCCATCCACTGCAGGCCTTCGCCTGCTCGCGATAGCGCTGTGTCAGATGTTGATCTGCTAGCTGACACTGCGCTATCGCGAGCAGGCGAAGGCCTACAAGGGTTTGCGGTGTAGCAGAAAGTCCTAGAAATTGATCTTGAACCCCAGCATCGCGTCATACCCGTGGCTGTCACCATCGAACCCCTGACGATAACCAGCCGAAGCGGTAAACGTCGTGCGCTGGTTGGCCTGGTAATCCACCCCCACGTTCACCTCGCCCCACGTGCCCTGAATATCGGATTCGAACGGGATGTACCCCGACTCGGAGGAAAACTCGGTTTTCGGCTGCCCTTTGAATTCATGCCAGACACTCGGCCGGATCCACGCGTTGGTGCGCCGCGCCGTTTTGTCGACACCCTCGGTGTCCCAGTCCTTGGCGATGCGCACGCCGACGCGGCCGATCAGTGAATCAACGTCCTTGAAACGAATCTTCGCGCCGACGTCATCACTGCTGTCCAGATCGACAGAGCTGTAGATCGCCTGCAATTGCGGCTCGATGTACCAGTTTTTGTCGACTTCGAACGGGTAGCCGTTTTCCAGCGAAGCGGTGTAGCCCCAGCCACGGGTTTTCAGTTTGGCGAGGTCGTTGGGTTTGGCTTCGATGTCGAAGCGATTGACCTGCAACACGCCGTCCAGATACCAGCCGGAGGGGCCGAAGTGCGTCCAGTAGGCGCCGACGCCGTAAGCGCGCAAAGTGTCTTCGCCAGCGGCGCGCCGGGTGTAGTGGCTGACGCCAGCGTCGATGGTACCGGCGGACAACGACAGCCCCGCCTGCTCGTGACTGCCGTCAGGTCGCACTTTGCGGTAGAGGTCGGTACCCACCTGGAAAGCCGTCAGGTCATAGTTGTATTCGGGTGTGTTGCCCAAGGCGTTTTTGCGATCGCCATCCTGTTTACCGCTGCGGTAGATCACCCGACCCCAGCCCATCGACGGCGCCAGGGTCGACTCATCTTCCTTGGGCAATGGATCGCCACGATTCAGACGCTCCTCGCCGACCCGCTCGTGAAGGGTGTCGACCATCGTCCGACCGTAAACCAGCGCCAGCGCGGGGACCGCGCCGTATAGCGACACTTCCGGACGGTAATTGGGCACCGGCGACGGATCGGGATCGGGATCGGGATCAGGACCCGGCGGACCGTCCGGAGGCACAGCGTCCGAGCGCAGATACCAGGTGTCCTTGCCGCTACCATCCTCGGCGCCTTGTTGCAGACGATACTCGTACGGACCGGCCACGACCCGCCGGGCCAGTTGAAACGCATTGGCGTCGCTCGCGGCTTCGGCTTTATTGAGCAGTTCGACCACCGCAATGCCATTGCCTTGAGTCAGTTCGCCCTGCCCGCCGACATTGCTCACGATAACGCCCGTGGTGCCGCCGCTGGCAGTGGCTGTCGAGTCCACCACCAGCATATCGGAGAGGCTGTTCGTGCCACCGCCATTCAACGTGGTGTTGAGCAACAGCCGGCCGCCATTGGACACGAACACTCCACTGCCATCCGTGCCGGCGGTGTTGGCACCGCTGATCAGCAGCACATTGCCGACGGTGTCGCTGCCAGCGGCAAGGTCAAGGGTGCCGCTGTTGGTGAATCGGTTTACACCGAGCAACTGACCCTGCACGGCGCCGCCCAGTGTCGGGGTATTGGCCGCCTGCCCCAGCGGCAAATAGGCGCCGCTGGCATTGAAGCTGGCGATGCCCGTCGCCGGTTGCGCCGCCAGACGGATCACGCCGCTGTTATCAATGCTGTTGGCGCCCGATGTGCCGAGATCACTGACGGCAACGCCCCAGGTATCGCGAGTGCCGCTGCTGTCGGTAAAATTGCGCAGTGTCCAGGTGCCGCTGTTGGACACCGAGCTGGCCGCGCTGACGGCATTCACCGCACCGGTCATTTGCCCGGTGTTGTTGAGCACAAACGTCGTGCCCGGCGTGGTCGCATCGGCGCGTACGGAAACATCGCTCAGCGCACTGATTGCACCTGAGTTGTTCAAGGTCTGGCTCGCACCGCCGAGGGCGACCCCGCTACTGTCGCCTCGCCCGCCCTGAATGGCTGCCGTGTTGGTCACGGTGGCGCTGCCGCCCTCGGTCAGCGCGTCGATGGCCGACGAGGCCGTGCCTTGGGTGGTGATCGCGCCGCTATTGCTCACCGAAACACTGGCCGCACCCGAGGCTTCGGCAAGAATGCCCTGACTGTTGCCAGCGCCGAGCGTCTGGATCGAGCCGCTGTTGACCACACTCTGCGCGCCAGTCACCGACAGCGTACGGATACCGCGCTGGTCATTGCCGCGAGCGATCAATTCCCCACTGTTGCTGACGTTCAGCGTGCCCAGCCCGCTGCCCGAGTTGAAGGCATTGCCGGCCAGAATCGCCGCGCCTTGACCGTTGACGTCGATCAGCGGGCCGTTGAACACAACACCCACGTCGCCGCCCAGCGTCAGCGCCTGAATACCAAAAGAGCCAATGCCGGTGCCGTCGCCCGAGCCGGCGTTCGAATGGGTGATGATCGTGCCACCGGAATTGACGTTGACGGTGCCCGTCGGCGACTGCGTCGAGGCATAGATGCCGTTGGCGTTGCTGTGCAGGGTTTCGATGCGATCGCCACGGTAGTTGACCTGAACATTGCCGCCAGTCGCGTCGACGCGGATACCACCGGCACCGAATCCGCTGGCGAACAGATCACCCGAATAATCGATCAGCACATTGTTGTTTTCCGCGCTGACGATGATCGCGTAGGCCCGGGTGGTGTTGATGTCGCCGAGGACGTTGATGTCGCCGCTACCGGTGATCGCGACATCACCGGTGCCGCGCTTGATTACGTAGATCGCCCGTGAACCGGCGGTGTTGGCCGTGCTGCCAACGTTAATGGTGGCGTTGTTCTCCACGCTGATCGAACCGCTGCCACCGACGTTGTCGTTGGCATAGATGCCGTGTGCGGCGCCGCCAGTGGTAGTGATCGCACCGCTGTTGACGATGGCGATGCTGCCGACGCTGGAAAACGAACGAATGCCAAAGCCGTTGAGGCCGCTGGTGCTCAAAGTGCCGCTGTTGGTCAGGCGGGTATCGCCTGCGCCGCCCTCGGTGAACAAGCCGAACGCGTTCATGCCGATGCTCTGCACATTTGCTGCGTTGATCAATGTGGTGTTGCCATTGACCGCGCGAGTGTGCACGCCGGCGTGGTTGCCGATGCCGGCGGTGGGCAAGGTGTCATCTAAAATCGGTGGCCCGGCGGAGAGTGCATCATCGTTGTTGACCAGAATGCTCACGCCACTGCCGACGTTGACGTTGGTCTCGCCACTGCCCGTGGCTTTGGTCCAGATGCTGCCACCGAGCAAAGTGATCTGGCCATTGCCCTGATGATTGAGGTTGATCGCCCCGCCGCCGCTGGCGTTTATGTCGATGCCATCGTGTTCATTGCCGACCACGGTATTGAGAATGTTCAGCGTGGTACCGGAACTCACCGAGAACGTCGACGACCCGGCGCCGGCATTGGTTATCGCCAGCGCGTCCAGGCCACTGCCACCGATATTGACGGTATTGGTTCCACCATTGACGCTCAGGCTCGCGTTGCCGGTGCTACCGATGACATTGGCAAACACCGCATTGGCAGCCGTTGGTGGCGTGCTGTCCACCGTGGTGCCGCTGAGCGTCAGCGTGGTGTTGGCATTGTTGCCACGACTGTTCAAAGAGGAACCGGCCGTGGTGGTGATGGTGGTGCCCGCCTGGGTGCTGATCGACGCATCGACACCAGCGGCAGGCAAACAGGTTTGCGAGACGTTGTAGGCACCCGCAGCCAAGGGACCGCAAGCGGCCTGAGCGTCTGCGAGCATCAGGGTGTTGGCCATGGCGACCAGTAAAGCGTTACGAATGAAATGCGGGGCGTGCCCACCGTGAGGATGGCCGCTGGCACCGTGCATGAGAACCTCCCTGTTCAGCTATCTCCACCACTGAGCGGCCACTGTCGGCAACAAACCGATATGGCCTCCAGACTACAGTTATAGACCTTAGTAGCTATTTCAAAAGAAGGAGGAAAACACAACCGGCCTTACAACTAAGCGGCCGGTACGCGCGCGCAGAGTGACCGCAAGGAGCTGAACCCTCAGGCACCTCTGCACTCAAGACCAACCGGCGTATGCAATCGCTTCAGGCTGAACTAGAAACTCGCCTTGACCGACACCATGAAGTTACGGGGATCGCCGTAGTAACTGCCGAACGTCTCGGTCCCGATGGTCGAGTAGTAGCGCTTGTCGAACAGGTTGTTGCCGTTGAGCGCGACCGACCAGGTGTCATCGATGCGGTAGCCGATGCGACCGTTCCAGATCGCATAACCCGACTGGCTGATTTTCTCGCCACTGGCGGGTGAGACGCGGAAGTTGTCGCTTTGCGCATTGACGCCGGCGCCGAGAGTAAAGCGCTCAAGCGCGCCACTGAGCGCGTAATCACCCCACATGCGCAGCACGTGTCGCGGCACATAGGTATTGAACGCAGCACCGGTCAGGCTGCTGTCGATGTCGTCGAGGGTCTTGGTCTGCGTGTAGGTGTACCCCGCGAGCAATTGCAGGCGTTCGATGACTTCACCGCTGATCTCGGCTTCAAAACCCTGCGCGCGAACCTTGCCGGCATTCAGGTAGCAATAACCATCGGACGACGGGCAGGACGAGTTGTAGTCGGTTTGCGCCTGATCTTTCTGAATCGTGCGGAACAGGTTGAACGAGGCGTTGAGTCGACCGTCGTACCAGGCGCCCTTGATCCCCAGTTCATAGCTCTGGCCCACCAGTGGCTTGAGCGCCGAACCGTCTTCGGACCGGTAGTTGCCTTGCGGGGTGAAAATGTCCGAATAGCTGGCGTAAGCCGTCAGGTTCTCGTTCAAGTCCAGCAGCACACCGGCAAACGGTGTGACCTGGCCGGTCTCCGTCGAACTGGAATGCTCCGAAGTACCGGTGTTGATGAAGTCCGAATCAGTCTCAGAGCTGTACCAGCTGACCCGCCCACCGACGACCAGCGTCAACGGATCGGCGAGTTTCAGGCGTAACGTCGAGTAGACGCCCTTCTGCTTGGTCAGCGAATTGACCGGGCCGCCGCGCGAGGAGTTTTCGATGAAGTAACTGTCGTCCGGCTCAGGAATATGTTTGTCGGGATTGAACACGTTTTGCCGCTGCGGCAAAAACGCCACGGAGTAGAAGTCGTTCTTTTTCGAACGGCTGGCGTTGGCGCCGACGATCAGTTCATGTTGCTGACCGAATGCGTCGAACTTGCCATCGACGTACGCATCCAGGCCGTAATCGACCTGATCGTAATCGTACATGCTGCCCAGCATGCCGGTGGTGTTGACGCCCGGCGTCACCGCACCGGAGGCGAATGCGTATTTGATGTCCTGCGTGTTTTTTGTATAAACGCTGGCAACCTTCAGGCTCCAGTCATCGTTGATCTGATGCTTGAGATCACTGAACACCGTCGTGCGCTGGCTGCGCCAGGTATTCCACGACGGATCGAGGCAAGTTGAGCGACCGAGTTTCAGATCGCTGCGATCCTTGTAGCGCGGCAGACCGCCCCAGCACGGATTGGCATCGACGTCTTCATAGGCGACACCCAGTCCGAGCGTGGTGTCGGGGCTGACGTCAAAGTCGAGCGCACCGTAATACACCTGATCCTTGCGGCTGGCGTCGTCGACAAAGTAATGCCGGCTCTGCTCGGCGACCACGGCGCGGCCACGTATCGTGCCAGCGTCGTTCAACGGGCCACCGGTGTCGACTTGTCCGCGATAGTTGTCCCAACTGCCGCCCGACAGGGTGATCTCGGTTTGCGCTGTGGCCTGTCCGCGCTTGCGCACAAAGTTAACCCCGCCGGCGGTGCCGCCCGAACCTTTCATCATCCCGGCCGCACCGCGAAGGACTTCAACGCGGTCGTAATAGGCCATGTCGCCGCTGAAGCTGTCGGCCTGAACGTAGAGGTTGCCCATGTCCAGCGGCACGCCGTCGTACTGATATTGACCCGACATGCGAAAGCCCCGGGAGTAGAAATATTTACCGCCCATGGTCGAGTCGTAGACGGTGATCCCCGGGGTCTTTTCCATGACCTGATCGATGGTGTTGAGGTTCTGGTCGTCGAGCATCTTGCGCGTCATCACCGTGACCGATTGCGGCGTCTCCCGCAGCGAGTGCTCGCCTTTGCCGATGGTTACCGCGCCGGTGGTGTATGAACCGCTGTTTTCGGTGGTTGCGCCGAGAGTCTGGCCGTTGATGTTGGTGGCCCCCAGTTCCAGCGCCGAGCCGACTACCGGTGCCGGCCGCAGCACATAGGTGCCATTGGCCTGCGGTTCCGCCTGCAGACCGCTACCGCCGAGAATCCGCGCGAAGCCTTCGCTGGTGCCGAACGCGCCTTTGAGCCCGGGGGATTTCAAGTCATCGGTCTGCTGCGCATCGAATGAAATCGCTGCCCCCGCCGCACTGGCGAAATGGCTGAGTACTTCGGTCAGGCTGCCGGCAGCAATGTCGAAGGATTTAACCGAACTCTGTTGCGCCGACACTGGCGCGGCCAATGTCATTGTCGACCAGACCCCGGCCGTCGTTGCCGCCAGTAGTCCGACCTTCACTGCGGTCGCCAGACGACCAGACTTGTACACCCGAGACATGCTTACCCTCCCCCAGAAACGCTCAATAAAAACTCATTGAGGGATGAGCCGAACGGTGTGCGTGAAAAGTGCAAACGCTGTAAAAAATATTTCCGGTTCACGGCGCCAATCACTGGGCCGGCGGCGACACATTGACCCAATAACGGCTGTAGCGCGTGATGCGCAAGGAGAATCCACTCTCCAGCGCCGCCAGTGCGAGGTCGGTGTTGTCGATCGGGAATGCGCCGGAAATTTTCAGTTGGGCGATTCGCGGATCGCAGCGCAACACGCCGTGGCGGTAACGCGAAATATCCGCCAGCAACTCGGCCAGAGGACGGTTGAGCGCGATGATGCTGCCTTGCTCCCAGGCGCCGACCGACGCATCGTTGCGGCGAATCGCGCCCACCGAGCGGGCATTGAAATCCAGCGATTGCCCGGCCTCTAAACGCACGGTCGAGCCACCGCCCGCCGAGCTGACTTCGACCGCTTTCTCGAGCACCGCCACTTCACCACCGCGATCCTGTGAGCGGACGATAAACCGCGTGCCCAACGCCAACACTTGTCCATGCCGGGTCAGTACTTTGAACGGACGCTGCGATGGATCGGCCGCGGTGCTCACCAGAATCTCGCCCCACAGTAATTCCAGGGTGCGCTGGCGACCGTCGAAACGCAGATTGACTGAGGTGTCGGTGTTGAGCAGCAAGGAACTGCCATCGGCCAGACGAAACTCACGTCGCTCGCCCACACCGGTACGGAAATCGGCCAGCAGGTTTTGCGACGGCTCACTGCGCCAGCCCAACCAGCCCAGCGAACCGGCCGAGGCCAGCAACACTACGCTGCGCAATACCTGCCGCCGGGATCGCTCGACTCCGCGCAACGCCGGTGCCGCCAAGGTACCCGGCACGCTGGCCATTTGTTCGCCAACGGCCGCCATATGTTGCCAGGCTTGCTGATGGGCAGGGTCGGCGCGCAACCAGTCGTTCCACGCAGCGCGATCAGCCTCGGTGGCGATGCCGGAATGCAGACGCGCGTACCAGCGGGCGGCGGCGCTGATCGCTTGCAGTTCGGCGGGCGACAGGCTCATGCCAGTTGCATCTGAATCTGCATCAGACAGCAATGCTCCATGGCTTTGGCCATGTAGTTGTTGACGCTGCGCACGCTGATGTTCAAGCGCTCGGCAATTTGCGGGTAGGTCAAACCATCGAATTGCGAGAGGATAAATGTCTGCTTGACCTTCGGCCCCAGCCCTTGCAGAAGACGGTCGATTTCCACCAGCGCCTGTAACAGGATCGCCTGCTCTTCCAGCGAAGGCTGTTGCTCCTGTGGCATGGCCGCCAACGCTTCCAGCCAGGATTGCTCCAGCGAACGGCGGCGGAACAGGTCGACGAGCAAACCTTTGGCGATCATCGACAAGTAAGGACGCGGCTCGCGAATATCCAGAGCGCTACGGGCCTTGATGACCCGAACGAAGGTATCCTGCGCCAGATCGGCCGCATCGAAAGAATTGCTCAGACGTTTGCGCAACCAGCCTTTCAACCACCCGTGATGGTCGCAATACAGGTCATTGACGGCGCTGCGCAGGGATAAATCGTCGGCGGACATGAGGCTGGAATAATTCGCGAGTGATAATGACTCTTATTGTCTGGCGCACGACGGGTGCTTGGCAATAGGCAACACGGGCCATTTTCATACCCATAAGCCGGATCCCGAAAAGTTGACGAACGGTCTGTCGAATGTTCAGATGCCGGCCTGTTTCAGGTGCCCCCTGCCGCCGTGCATGGGGTGAAACGGGAAACCGGTACGTTCTTTTCGAACAAGTCCGGTGCTGCCCCCGCAACGGTAGGCGCGTGATGCTTTCGACAGACCACTGTGGCCACTTGGCCATGGGAAGGTGAAAGCCTCGATACGCGCGAGCCCGGAGACCGGCCTGAAATGCTGTTTGGCAAAATCCTGCGGTGGGCGGGCATGGGCCGGTATTGGCTGTGCGCGATGCCTTCTCCTGCATGCTCTTCTGCGAAGATCCTTTTCGAGAAGACAATGATTCGACCTTTCAACACTTCTGCTCCAAGCCTGTTCCTTGGCTGCCTGTTCAGCCCGCTGCTGCTGGCCGATGACGCGCCGCTGGAACTCAATCAGCAAATCATTTCTGCACCGTCAGTGGAATCCACCACCGTCGCCGACATGGCGAAGTTCGGCAGCAAGGTCGAGATCGTCAGCCGTGAGCAGATCGAACGCGCCGGCCCCAGTGCCGATGTCAGCCGCGTCATGCAGATGTTCATTCCCGGCCTGTATGTGGCGCCGAAAAACGGCCCGTTCGATTACGGCACCTATTCGCTGCTCGGCGGGCGCAGCGACGACACGCTGATCCTGCTCGACGGCGTACGCCTGAACAATCGCCTGTACGGCGGCCTCTATCTGGACACCCTGCCGGCCAACGCCATCGAACGCATCGAAGTGCTCAAGGGTGGCCAGAGCCTGTTGTTCGGCACCCAAGCCGTGTCGGGCGTGATCAACATCGTCACCCGCAGCCCGCAGTCGCGCAAAACCTCCGGCGAAGTGAATCTGGGCGTCGACAGTTTTGGCGGCACCACCGAAGATGCGCGGGTCGAGAATATCTTCACTAACGGTTTCGGCGATCTCGGCTTACTGGCGTACGTCAGCCACAACGTCTCCGATGGCTATCAGCCGTATCGCAACCGCGACATGAAAAACGATTCCGGGAAGAACCGCGCCTACGAAGTCACCACCTTCGGCGGCAAGGCGATTCAATCGTTCGGCGATGATTCAAGGCTGGAACTGTTCTACCAATATGCCGACGCCAACCTCGACTTCGCCCGCCCGGTCGACAACCACAAGACCACCAACGACCGCGTGCAGCAGATCGCCACGGCAACGTTCGAGCAGAACATCAACGAGCGCCTGAGCTACTTCATCAAAGGCCATATCAACGACTGGGATACCCGCTACACGCGGATCAACAATGTCGCCGGTGGCGGCACCCAAGTCATCAATCACAACGACTATTGGGGCTTCACCGACTGGGGTGTGCAAGCCGAAGGCAAGGCTGAACTGCCCGGCGGCCATGTGCTGGTGTTCGGTACCGACAACCAGTGGTTCAAAGGCCAGGACGATGTGCTGATCATCGACAACGACAAGGCCGAAGCCCACGCGTTCTACACGCAACTGCGCCCGCAGATCGACGCCCTGCCCGACTGGCACCCGAGCATCGGTGTGCGTCACGAAGCCATGAGCGGCGGCGACAGTGCCACGGTCGGCATGCTCACTTCGCTGTACGACCTCAATGACAACTGGTCGGTGCGTGGCCAATACGGCAGCGCCTACAAACTGCCGAACGCCGAGCAACTGTTCGTCAACGAACCGGGCGACGAGATCGGCAATCGCAACCTGAAACCGGAAAAAAGCCGCAACGCTGAACTGGGTGTCGACTACAAAGGCTTCTTGCTCGACCGCGAATTCGGCGCCAGCGTGACCCTGTTCAAACGCAAGATCGACGACCTGATCACCCTCGATGACATTCAGTGGGTCAACGGTGAAGGCCAGGTGCGTATGCGCGGTTTCGAGGCTGACGCCAAACTGGCGCTCAACGATCATTGGAGCCTGCAAGCGGACATGACCCGCAACCTGACCGAATCGCGTACGGGGGCGACCATCAACGATATTCCGAGCTTCTTCGCCCGTTCACGCGTGGGTTATGAAGCGGAAAACCGCCTGTGGGGTGCCGGCGGCGCGATCCGCTACATCCACGACATCACCAGTTCGAAACAGGTTGAATACGGCCATTATTCGGTGGTCGATGCCGACGCTTATCGCTACCTCGACAATGCCCACCACCACCGCGTGAGCCTGCTGGTGGAAAACCTCTTCGACCGCGATTACGTCACCAGCCGCTCGAGCAACGTCGATAACCTCGGCCGGCCGTTCACCTCCGAAGTGCGCTACACGTACCGCTTCTGATGAGTGAAATCACCACCATCGACGGCGTCGATACGCACCCGGACTGGTCGCAGGTGCCTGAGCATGCGCGCCATGTGTTCCTCTGCACTGGCCCACGCTGCACCCAGCGCGGCGCCTTGCAGTTATGGAAAACCCTGCGCCGGCATTTGCTCGCGCACGACCGCATCGAGACCCCGGGCGGCGTCTTGCTGACTCGTACGCACTGTCAGTTCCCGTGCAATCCGGGGCCGGTTCTTACGGTGTATCCGGAACGCTGCTGGTATGGCGTGCACAGCCATGAAGATGTGCAGCGACTGGTCGAAGGGCATCTGGTCGGCGGTGAAGTGGTCGAGGATTTGCTGATCAAGGCGCGGACATGAGATCGATCCTGTATGCGCTTGGCGCCCTACTCTGCGCAACGCCCGTGCTCGCCGACAGTTACCGTAACTGCGGCGAGGACTGGCACGCCGTTCAGCCATCGCGCATCGTCGCGCTCAATCAGCATGCGGCTGACCTTGTGCTGGCGCTGGGCGCCGGGCCAGCGCTGGTCGGCGTGGCGTATCTGGATGACACCGCCGCCGGCCAGCGGTCATCCGAATATTTCGGCGTGCCAGTGATCGCCCGCCAGTACCCGGCCAGCGAGGTGCTCTACGCGCAGAAACCGGATCTGGTGATCGGTGGTTTTGCCACCGCGTTCGGCGACGGTGTGACCTCACGCTCGGGGCTTGCGCGCAATGGCGTGGGTTCGTATTTGCTGGAATCGGTCTGCAATGGGCACTCGCTGGATTACTTCGCACATGTGCGCAATGACTTGCTGACGCTTGGCAAACTGCTACACAAACAGGCAAAGGCGCGGCAATTGAGCGAGGCCATGGACGCCGATCTCGCCAGCGCCCGCACCTTGGCCGGTTCGGGTAAACCGCTGTCGGTGTTCTACCTCGACAGTGAGGTCAAAGGCCTCGACAGCGAAGGTCAACGCGGGTTTCTCACCCCGCTACTGGCCGCCGCCGGTGCGCGCAATGTGTTCGCCGAGATCAATCTTTATCGGGTGACCGTCAACAGCGAAACCCTGCTGGCCAGCGACCCCGACGTGATTCTGCTGGCTGACGCCGAATGGTCGCCGGCCAGTCGCAAACGCTATCTGCTGACCCACGACCCGGTGCTCTCGCAACTGCGCGCCGTGCGCGAGAACCGAATGATCGAAATCCCCTTCACGCACCTGCTGCCGACCTTCAACAGCGGTCGAGTGGCGCTGGATCTGGCCCGCCAGCTCAACGCCTTGAACAAAAAATAATGAACCCGCCGCACCCCACGCCACCTAACGCACAGACCAACAGGAGGTAGCCAATGCAAATCGAAACCGTGTGGATCGTACTGGCGGCAGTTCTTCTGCTTATCGAACTCTGGGCCATCAATCGGGTGCGCAAGAGCGAGGGGAAATCGAGCAATAAAGGCGTGTGGATTGTGCTGATCGTGTTTGTGCCGTTGTTCGGTTTGATCGCGTGGGCGCTGGCGGGACCCAAGCATGTCCGTCAGCACTCAGCGTCTTGAGCTGATTCTTTCGCCGTGGTGCGGGGCTTGCCGTTGGCAGCGCCCCGCTGTTCAAGGTTGATCAACTGACGGGCACCAATGGTGGCATCTCTTCCATTTGCGCCAGCGGCACGTCGCTGCTGCCGGGGGTCAGGATGACCTTGCGGCAGTTTTCCTCTTTCTTGTCGAAGATCTTGTAGCCCTCGGCGGCCTGCTCAAGGGACAGCCGATGGGTGATGATTGCGTCGGGCTGCAAGGCGCCAGTCTCGATGTAACCCAGCAGTTCCGGCAAATACCGCTGCACGTGGGTCTGGCCCATCTTGAACGTAAGGCCCTTGTCGAACGCATCGCCGAACAGAAAGCCATGGATAAATCCGGCATAGACGCCCGGCACGCTCACCACTCCGCCGCGTCGTACAGCCGCGATGCACTGGCGCAACGCTTTGCCGCTGCTGCCTTCAAGTTTGAGCGTGGCGAGGATGGTTTCGGTGGTGCTGCCCTTGGCTTCGAACCCCACCGCATCGATGACAGCATCGACGCCACGACTGCCCGGGGTCTGGCGAATGATGGTATCTGCCGGATCATCGTCGTCATCGAAGTTGATCGGAATCACGCCGTAGGTGCGTTGTGCGTACTCAAGCCGATAGGGGTGGTGATCGACCATGAAAATACGTTCCGCACCGAGCATTTTCGCGCACGCCGCGCTGAGCAGTCCCACCGGGCCAGCGCCATAAATCGCCACGTTCGACCCTTGGCCGACCTGCCCATTGGTCACCGCTTGCCAGGCGGTTGGCAGAATGTCGGAGAGGAACAGGACCTTCTCGTCCGCCAACGTGCCCGGGACTTTGAAGGGGCCGGTGTTGGCCTTGGGCACCCGCACAAGTTCCGCTTGGCCTCCAGGAATTCCACCGTACATACGGCTATAGCCAAACAACGCGGCAGGTGGCGGGATGATTTTCTTGTTCATCGCCGCACCGGGGCCGCTATTGGTGGTCTCGCACGCGGCATACAATTCCTGCTGACAGAAAAAACAGTCACCGCAGGCAATCACGAACGGAATCACCACCCGGTCACCGGGCTGCACCGCGGTCACGGCGGAACCGGTTTCCTCGACGATGCCCATGAATTCATGGCCGAAGATATCCCCATGCTCGACAGTCGGAATCTTGCCCCGATACAGGTGCAGGTCCGAGCCGCAAATGGCGGTCGCAGTGACGCGCAGAATAATATCGTCGGGCGCTTCGAGTCTGGGGTCAGGCACGGTCTCGACTCTCACGTCGTGAGCGCCGTGATAGGTCATTGCTCGCATGGCGAAGCCCTCGCACTGATGGATGAATTGGCTGCTGCTTCCAATACGGCACGACAGCGTCAGAACGAGTTCAGTGAGATTTTGTAGAAACCGGATCAGCGGGAACCACCCTCCCCGCGCACACGGACTTTTCCGCTGAAGACCCGAAAGCCGAACGTGTTGTAGATCAATGTCACCGGGATCAACACGGCAAACCCGACCAGCATGAACAGTTGGCTTTTCGGGCTGGACGTCGCGGCTTGCAGGGTCAGGCTCGGCGGGATGATCAGCGGATACAAGGCGATCAGCATGAGGGCGAAGGCCAGTACAAAGACGCCCAGCGCGGCAAACAACGGCAGAAAATCAAAGCGCCCGGCGAACCCGCAGAAGAACACCAACAGACAGACGCCGAGCAGCGCTGCGACGGGAATCCAGACGCGTGGGTCGCTCAATCGCTGCGCATACTGCGCGTGCAATGTTGCACTCCAGATGACCAGCAGCAGCAACCCGAGGACGGTCAACACGGCCAGTCGTCGCGCCTGTCGCGCGGAGCGCCGTTGCAGTTCATCGACGGTGCGCCAATACAGCCAGCAGGTGCCCAGCCACGTGTAGCCCAGCACCAGCACCAGGCCACAAAACCACGGAAACACGCGCAACCATTCGCTGCCGTCACCGATGTATTGACCGCCCCTGTGCGGCACGCCTTGCATCAACGTGCCGAGCACCACGCCCTGGATCGCGCCGGTCAGCAATGAACCACTCATCAACACACGATCGACCCAGCGCTTGCTGCGCTCGCTGGGAGCGTGGTCGCGAAATTCCAGTGCCAACGCCCTGAGCATCAACGCCAGAAACATCAGAATGAACGGCAGGTACAGCGCGGGCAGCAAAATCGCGTAGGCCAATGGAAACAACGCCAGCAGCCCGCCGCCACCCAGCACCAGCCAGGTTTCGTTGGCGTCCCAGATCGGCAGGATCGTCACCGCCATGGCGCGCCGATGGTCGCTGCACGGGGTCAGCCCCATCAAGACACCGACACCCAGGTCGGTGCCATCGAGCAACACGTAGTTCAGCACCGAAAACCCAAGAGCGGCGGCGCACAGCAGGGTTATCCAGTCAGTGTCCATGCGTCCGCTCCTCAGCGTGCCCGGTTTCTTCGGCCAGCGTCGGTTGCGGACCGGGTTCGTCTTCATGCGCAGGCTCACGCAGCAAGCGCAACAGGACCCAGAGTCCGATGCCGAAGACCAACAGATAAAACGCCAGAATCAGCACAGTCGACCCCAGCACCTGTTCACGCGAGACCGGCGACAGACTGTCCGCCGTGCGTAACAGGCCGTAGACGGTATAGGGCTGGCGGCCGACCTCGGTGACCGTCCAGCCACTGAGCATGGCCAGAAACCCGGCCGGCGCCATCAGCACGCAGCCCCACAACCAGCGGCGCGCGACGTAGAGGCGTTGTCTGCGGCGCAGCACCAGACTGATCACGCCCTGCCCCAGCATCAGCAGCCCCAGTCCCACCATCAAACGAAAGGCAAAGAACACCGGCGTCACCGGCGGAATGTCCTGCGGCGCAAACTCGTCCAGCGCGGCAATGCTGCCGCTCAGATCGTGCCGCAAGTACAGGGAACCGATGCGCGGAATCGCGATTTCCCAATGATTGCGCCGCTCGGTCATGTCCGGCCATGCCAACAGGCGCAAGGGTTCGCCCGCCCCTGTTGGCGGGCGTGTCCAACTGCCTTCGATGGCCGCCACTTTTTGCGGCTGGACCTTCAGGCTGTGCTGACCATGCAGATCACCGACCACCATTTGCAACGGCGCCACGATCACAATCGCCCACAGCGCCATGGAAAACTGCAGGCGTGCCCGTGGATTCTCCGGTGCCCGCAACAGTTGCCACGCGCCGGCACCTGCGACCAGTGTCGCCGTGCCGAGCAACGTCGCCAGCGTCATGTGCGCCAGTCGATAGGGAAAGGAAGGATTGAAAATGATCGCCCACCAGTCCTCGGCCATAAAGCGGCCATCGGTGGCGATCGAATAGCCGGCCGGCGTATGCATCCAGGAATTGGCCGAGAGAATCCAGAACGCGCTGATCAAGGATCCCGCCGCGACGGCACAGGTGGCAAAAAAATGCAGGCGCGGACCGACCTTTTTCAGCCCGAACAGCATGATGCCGAGAAAGCCTGCCTCAAGAAAAAATGCTGCGAGCACTTCGTAGAACATCAGCGGGCCAAGGATATCCCCGGCCTGCACGGACAGCCGCGACCAGTTCAGCCCGAACTGGTATTCAAGGATCAGCCCGGACGCGGTGCCCACCGCGACGTTGAGCGCAAAGACCTTGAGCCAGTAGCGATAGACATCCAGATAAACCTTGCGCCCACTGCGTAGCCAGAGCGCCTCGAGGACCATCAGAAAATTGGCCAGGCCGATGCTGAACGCCGCGAGCACGATATGAAAACTGATGGTGATCGCAAACTGCGCGCGTGCCGCCATCAGGGCTGAATCAACAGCGTCCATGCCATTCGCTCAGTGACGAAAACGGCGTGTGACCGTTTGCGTAGATCAGCCTCTCGCTCAACATGACGTCCACCTCGAAGAACACTCGGATGCGCGTTGGACAGCTATGTCGGCGTGCAAATTCAGCCAAGGCTGTGAACTGCAATGCTCGCACGACGCAGGTCATGCAGGCTGCACGAAGGCAGATTGCCTCAGGCGCTGTAAACCTTTGAAGTGACGGCTTTTTTCCGGATCGATGAATTGGCATGGCAAATGCCACAGTTACAGAGCATTCACAGCGCCGTGAGACAACGGCCTGTGTTAACTCCGTAACAGCCGAGGAACCATAATGAACGCCATCGACCTTCTCAAAGCCGATCATGCAAAAGTCAAAGACATCCTCAGCCAACTCAGCGACTCGACGGAGCGGGCGCTGAAAAAACGCGTGGAACTGTTGGGCAAACTGGAGATGGAAATCACCATCCATACCCGGCTCGAAGAGGAAATACTCTATCCCGCCTTCAAGGCCGCCGGCAGCAAAGAACAAGACGTCATGTACTTCGAGGCCAAGGAAGAACACCGCACCGTCGACTCACTGGTGCTGCCTGATCTGAAACTCACTGACCCGGGCACCCCGGAGTTTTCCGGTCGGGTGAAAGTGGTCAAGGAACTGCTGGAGCACCATATCGAAGAGGAAGAGACGGAAATGTTTCCTCAGGCGAAAAAACTGTTGGGCAAGGAGAAACTCGAAGAGCTGGGCGCGCAAATGGAAGCCATGAAGGCCAGTTGCAAGAAGGAAATGGCCGCGGGAAATATGGCCGCTTAACGTGTTGCAAACGGACGAGCCCGGCTTTGGCCGGGCTTTTTTCTGCTTGCTCGCAGGGTCCCCCTGCTGCAGGATCGGCGCCTCGACAACAGGGAATGTTGCAATGAAAAAGACGCGAATTGTGGTGGTGGGTGCAGGCATCGTTGGCGCCTCCTTTGCGTATCACCTGTCCGGCAAAAGTGCGCAGGTCACGTTAATTGAGGCCGGCGAGATCGCCAGCGGCGTGACGGCAAGTTCCTTCGCCTGGATCAATACCACCTACACCGGTGCTGATCCGATTGCGCAATTACGCGGTGCGGCCATCGAAGCCTACCGTCGACTCGAAACCGAGCTCCCGGATTTGCAGATCCACTGGAGCGGAGCTTTGTCGTACAACGCATCGGCAGAACATTCGGCTTCGGCGACGCTGCTATCGGCTGCCGAAGTGCTTGCCCGCGAGCCCAACCTGAAAAATCCCCCACCCTGCGCGTTGTATCGCGCGGAAGAAGGCGCGCTAGACGCCGTGCAGGCCACCCACGCCTTGATTGCCGGCGCGCAGGCGCTGGGGGCGCAATTACTCACCCGCACTCGGCTGATCGGTTTCAAAACCTGCAAAGCAACCGTGACCGGCGTTGAAACCACAACAGGCACGATCGATGCCGACCTTGTTGTGCTTGCCACGGGGACTGCCACCCGGCAGTTGACGCAGATGCTTAACGTCGCTCTGCCCATCGACGCCTCGCCTGCCATTTTCATCCGCTACAAGACCCAACCGGGCCTCGTCAAAGGCATCATTTCCAGCCCTGAAATGGAGGTCCGACAAAGTGCCGACGGTACGTTGCTGGCCGCTGAAGACTATTTGGGCGAGGCGCCGGGCAACTCGCCGACAGACATCGCCCGGCAAACCGCCGTAGCCATACGCAAAGACCTTCACGGGGTGGTGTCCATTGAGCCGCAAACCGTCGCCGTCGGGTTCCGGCCCGTGCCCGCTGATGGCCTTCCTATTGTCGGTTACTTGCCCGGTGTCGGCGGGGTTTACGTTTGTGTGATGCATCCTGGTGTGACGCTGGCGGCAATCGTCGGGCGCCTCGCCAGTGAAGAGTTGCTGGATCGCCAGTCATCTGCGGCCCTTGCACCATGCCGCCCAGAGCGATTCCTTCAGACTTGATTCAGGCTTGCCGACGTTTTGCAGCAAGGGGTCTGCGCGGGCAACGCAGCGTCATGCCGGGCACTGGCAAATAGAGCAAAAACAGGAGAGCAGCATTGACGGTACGCAAGGACGCTTCATTCGCCTATCAAGCGGTCTACCACTACATCGTCGGCCTGATCGAGGCCGCCAGTGGCACGACTGAGCAAAAACTGCCGTCGCTGCGACAACTGGCCCTGCGCCTCGGCGTTTCGGTGTCGACAACCAAATACGCCTATGCACTGCTCGAAGACGAAGGCAGGATTCACGCCAAAGCCAGGTTCGGCTATTTCACCCGGCCGATGCCGGCGGCGCCTGTGACGGCCAGCTCCGGCAATCTTCTCGACAGCGTCTTCGCCAGTGCCCGACAGCCTGCGATGTTGGCGTTGAGCAGCGATGCCCCGGCGATGCTGCTGTCGCTACAGCGACCGTTGTTGCTGATGGAGCGCGAACTGACCCGCCAATATCCGCACGCCCACACGCCACCCTATCAGCCCCTCGGCGAGCCCGAATTGCGCGCCGCCCTGGCAGAGCGTTACACCCGTTCCGCGCACAGCCACTGGCAGGCCGAGCAGGTGTATATCGGCGCGGACCTGCGCAGCGTGCTGGAAGTCTCACTCAATGCCCTGAGTCTCGGCGGCAGCGTGGCGCTCGTGGAATCGCCCTGCTCGTGGGCGATTCTGCGTCAACTGCAGGCGGCCAATATCCGCGTCATCGAAATGCCCCTCGGCGATGACGGCCGCTTCAACCTGCCTGCATTGAAGGCGTTACTCACGCGCGAACCGGTGCGCCTGGCGGTGCTTTCCTCCACGGTGAATATCCCCCAGGGCCAGTTGATGCCGGCGCAGGATAAACAGCGGATCTGTCGCTGGCTGGCCGAGCAGGATATATGGCTGTTCGAAAACGACACGTGGGGCGAGTTGTGTTTCTCTGATTCACCCGCGCGCTACCGCGATTTTGCCGATCCGGACAAGCTGCTGGTGTTGTCGACGTTCGACAAGATCATCGGCGGCGAAGCGCCGTACGGTTATGTGCTGTGCCGCCAGCACGCCGCGCAATTTCATCGATTGTTCATGCAGCGTGGATTTCGCCTCTCACCGGTTCGGCAGAAAGCAATTGCCAGACTCTACAGCTCCAGGCGCATCGACCAGCACCTGACCACCCTGCGCGCGATGTTGTTCAAGCGCATGCAACAGCTACAGACCTTGCTGGAAGAACACCGTGAAGGTCAGTGGCAGGTAGTCGTCCCACAAGGTGGTGCGAGCTTTTGGCTCAAGGTTGCGCACGCAATCGACATGCAACCTGTGTTCGAGCGCTTGCTGGCCGAACGAATCGTTATCGCTCCCGGCGAAATCTTCAGCCAGCAAGGCGCCTGGAAGCAGTACCTGCGCCTGAGCTACACCCTCGACTGGGACAAGGACATCGGCCACGCGGTGAAACGCCTGGCGCAGGCGATCACCGAAGAAAACCGCGTCTAGAGTCCATAGCAATGCCGCGCCTCAGGAAATCGGCCATGGCGCACATCCTCGGCAAACTGCGCGCACGCCTCGCTGATCATCGCGCCGACATCGGCGTAGCGTTTGACGAAACGCGGCAGATGCTCACCGCCCAGACCGAGCACATCTTCGGTGACCAGCACCTGGCCGTCGCAGGCCGGTGAGGCGCCAATGCCGATGGTGGGCATTTTCGAGTCCAGCGTGATCTGCCGCGCCACGCCTTCGGCCACACCTTCGAGCAACAGACTGAAAGCGCCCGCGTCGAGGTTGGCTCGCGCATCTTCGGCAATCACTGCGCCGGTTTCAGCGGTCAGGCCCTGGGCCTTGAAACCGCCCATGACATTGACGAATTGCGGCATCAGCCCGACGTGGGCCATAACCGGAATACCTCGTGCCACGAGAAACTCGACAGTGGACGCCAAAGCCTTGTTGGCCTCCAGCTTCACCGCGTCGCAACCGGTACGCGCCAATACCTGAGCGCAATTACGAAAGGCCTGTTCATGGGATTCCTGATAGCTGCCGAACGGCATGTCGGCCACCACACAGGCCAGGCGCGTGCTATCGACCACCGCCCGCGTGTGGCCGATGATTTCTTCGAGCTGCATGCTCAGTGTCGAGGGGCGCCCATAACCGACCATCGCGGTGGAATCGCCGACCAGAATGAAGTCGACAATGGGGTCGATCAGTTTGGCGATACTGCTGGAATACGCCGTCAGCGAGACGATTTTCTGTTGGCCTTTCATGGCCACCAATTGCGGTACAGTCAGGCGTTTGGTGCGGATATGCAGGCTCATGGACGACTCTCCGAGGCTGCCGTCCGTGAACGATAAATGTCGCCAGATTGAATGCGTAACGCTTCCATACAGTGCCCAACTCCAAAAGATTCGAGCGCTCGATTATTCGTTTAACGCCGAAACATTCAATGCACAGATTGGCCTGAAAAAGCGACCCAGATGCATCCTGCTTCGTCAAAATTCCCGCAAGATCCTGGATGCTTTATTTCACGGTTTACCGCAGGATGCGAAGCACATGCACAGGTCAATCGATGGATTTTGATCTCGGATACCACTCGAAACGGAAGTCACCCCATGTTCGAACGCAACAAACTGGTCCCGGAACTGATGGTGACCGACCTGCCACACAGCCTGGTGTTCTGGGTGTCTTGCCTGGGGTTCAGCATCGCTTATCAGCGGCCCGAAGACGGTTTCGCCTATCTGGATCTGAATGGCGCGCAGGTCATGCTCGAACAGGTTGATCCGCACGCTGGTCAATGGTTGACGGCACCGCTGAGCAAGCCCTTCGGACGAGGTATCAACCTGCAGATCGACGTCGCCGAAGTCGCGCCGATCATCGGTCATCTCGGGCAGGCCGGTTTTTCGCTTTACCGTGACTGCCAGGACACCTGGTATCGCGCTGACAATGTTGAAGTCGGCCAGCGCGAATTCATCGTTCAGGATCCCGATGGATATCTGGTCAGACTGGTAGAGCGCTTGGGTGAACGAGCCATTTGACGATCATGAATAACCCTTGCGAAATATCCGCAGGAACCCTATCGAATGGTTCCATCCTGCCGACAACATCCTGGTGGACAGCGAGGGGTTTTCACGACGCCAGTCCACCTCCCTGTAAGTGCCACTTCCTATTACGATTCAAGAGGCTGCACCCATGAGCAATGCCTGGAACGAAGGTTATTTCACCGACGAAGGCTACACCTACAGCTATAGCCGGGAAATCAATCCGGTTTTCCAGCGTTACTGCCTGTTGTTGCGCGGCTTTGCCGGTCTGGACAATCCTGACGGTTATCACTGCGAACTCGGTTTTGGTCAGGGTGTATCGATCAATATCCACGCCACGGCCAACCCCGGCGGCTTCGTCGGTACGGACTTCCACCCCGGTCAGGCGGCCCATGCCATTGAACTGGCGGAACTCAGCAACAACGGCGCAAGACTCTATGACGACAGCTTCGAGCAACTGCTGGCGCGCCAGGATTTGCCGCAGTTCGACAGCATCAGCCTGCATGGCATCTGGACCTGGGTCAGCCGTGACAACCAGAAGCTGATTGTCGAATTCGCCCGGCGCCACCTCAAACCGGGTGGTCATCTGTACGTCAGCTACAACGCATTCCCGGGCTGGTCGCCTTCAGCGCCGTTGCGCCAATTGTTCAGCCTGCACGACCGCTTTGCCAATCACTCGACGCGGGCGGATCAGCGCATCGATGCCGCGTTGCAGTTTTCCGAAGCGTTGCTGGCGGCCAACCCCAAGTACGCCTTGGCCGCACCGAGCCTGGGCGCCCGACTGCAGACCATCAAAGGCCAGGACCGTCAGTACGTCGCCCACGAATACTTCAATCGCGACTGGAACTGCATGTATTTCGCCGACATGGTTGATGCGCTGGCCCCGGCCAAGCTCGATTACGTGACGACGGCGGTGCCGCTGGATTCGGTCGATGCGCTCAATCTGAGCGCCGAAGGCCTGGCCTTTCTCGACGGTATCGAACATCCGGTGATGCGCGAGCAGGCACGTGACTACTTCGTCAACCAGGCTTTCCGTCGCGACCTGTACGTGCGCGGTGCCAACCGACTGAGCGCCACCGAGCGCCGCTCGCGCATGCTCAATACGCGATTTGTGCTGATGCAACCGGCAGAAACCGTAGCGTCCAGCGTTACCGGCCCGGCTGGCGAAGCGTCACTGCAAGCGGAAATTTACCGCCCGGTCCTCAATGCACTTGCGGGCCAGACGTATGAAGCCAGAACAATGCAGCAGCTGCTCGATGCGGTGTCGCCAATGGCCTATGACGATCTGGAACAGGCCATCGCCATTCTGATCGGCATGGGCGCGGTTGCCCCTTGCCAGAGCGAAGCCGCCGAGGCGTTGGTGTACGAACGCTGCGCAGCATTCAACCTGCAACTGTGCAAGCGCGCGCTGTTCAACGCTGACATTCAGGTGTTGAGCAGTCCGGTCACCGGTGGTGGCGTCACGGTCAGCCGCTTCCAGCAACTGTTCCTGATTGCCATCCGCCAAGGCAAACAGCACCCGGCGGAGTGGGCGCAACTGGTGTGGAGCGTCATCGCTGAACAAAACGAAGTGCTGGTCAAGGACGGCAAACCGCTGACCACCGCCGAAGCCAACATTGCCGCGCTGACCGAACAGGCCCAGGCATTTGCCGAGCAATCGCTGATCGTGCTGAGTGCTTTGAAAATCGTTTGATTGCGGTGGGTGGCGCGCAGTGGTGCAGGCAGGAAATCTGCTTCCATTCGCGCCATCCGCACAGATCACTGCCGGCAGTCAAAAGCCCATGGCCAACAGCAGCATTTGCCAAGAGGCGCCTTAATCAAACGCCCCGTTCAGCACCTCATAAATCAGACCGGTTGCCAGCGCCACCAGTATCAGGTCTGTGCCCACCTGCTGCCATTCGTAGCCATCGTAATGCGGCAGATGGCCGACCAGGCGTCCATCGAGTTTTTTCGCGATCCCGGGCGGCAGCGGTTTGCCGCGCGCAAGGTTCTTTTGAATGCCCGGTGGCAGCGAAGGGCCCGGGCTCCAATAGTCGCGGTAGCCGCCGACAATTCCGAGCACATTGCCGCGGTCGATGCTTGGGCCATGACTCCAGTCGCCACCGGAGTTGTTGCCCTTGTTGCCGCCATTGCCTTTCTGGTTACCGTGCCCCTGCACGTTCTGCGAATTGCCCTTGCCATTGCCCTGCCCTTGGCCCTTTCCGTTACCGGGATCAGCCAATGCCATCGCCGAACTGAAAACCAGCGCCAGGGAAGAAACCGTTGCAATCAACGTACGTGACTTGATCATACGGCGCGCCTTCATGGTGGGTTGCTCCTGTGTCATCTTGACGTTACACATCAGCTTAGTTTATTTCGCTTGAGTGATCGTTGGTTCCAGTGGATCTGCGCATGGCCGACACCCCGCCGGACCTTCGAACAAAATTCCAACCGCCCTGATCGATGCATCTACGCTCTCTCCATCGCCCCCCGCCCGGAGACTCGCCATGACTCGACCGCTGCTGACTGGCCTCGCCATTTTCGCCTTAAGCCTTATGGCCCAAGCGGATGTCATACCGTTTCCCGCCAACTTCCATACTCAAGACATCAAAGTCGACGGCGCGACGCTGCACGTACGTGTCGGCGGCAAAGGCCCGGCCGTGGTGCTGTTGCATGGTTTCGGCGATACCGGCGATATGTGGGCAAAGTTCGCCGGCAATCCGGCCAAAGTCGATGAAGGCACCCGCCAGCACTACGCCAAGCTTTACGCCCGCCCCGGCGCCATGTACGCCGCGTTCGCCCAGTTTCGCAGCATTCGTCAGGACGCCCTCGACAACGCTCCCGTCCTGCAGAAACACTTGAGCATGCCGGTGCTGGCCGTGGGCGGTGAAAAGTCCTTCGGCAACAATGAAGCGATCGTCATGCGCAATGCTGCAGACAACGTCACCGAGGTGGTGATCCCGGCGGCGGGACATTGGTTGATGGAAGAAGCCCCGGCGCCGACGATCAAGGCTGTGCGCGACTTTATCGCCATGTGAGGAATTAGCGTTGCCTTGGCCCGATGCTTACGTCAGGATTCGCCCCTTTTCGAGCGAAAGGAGCAAATGTGGAGCGTCTATTCGTTTAACCGGGTATGACAATTGCTGACTCAGTTTACGCCCTTCGCCAGTCGACATTTACCCTTACGCACAGAGCAGAACACATGAATCGCCAGAAAAAACTGAAGCAGTTGTTCAAGGAAAAGGCCAAAAAGGCCAGCGCCAAACTCGCACCGAAAAAGCCCAAATACATCAGCAAGGCTGACCGGGCGAAACTGGAGGCTGAAGCCGCAGAGCCAGTCGAAACCCGCGAAAGCTGAAATCCCCCTCGCATGGCGAAAAAATCCTCTGCGTTCTCCAGCAGAACACCGTGCGAGCAGTTAACCCTGACGGCGTCGCCCAGGCCGAGCGGCGCCTCTCATAGCAACAGATCCACCACCGGCTCCAGCACCACTTCCGGACAAGACTCCGCCACTGCCGCCCTCATGATCGTCAAAGCGCCGGCATCAAGAGGTTCTCGATTGAATGCCTCATCGCGAGACGCGACGCTCGGCCACGCGGCATAGCTGTACCACCAGCCGTCAGCACCTCGGTGCAGACGCGACCCGAGCGAGCCTCGTTGTATCAATTGTTCAGACAGCAAAGCCCAGGCTTGCTTGAAGGCTTCCTCTTTGCCGCTGTGCAGTTTCCATCGGTATAAAACAGCAATACTGGAAAGACTCATGATAGGCGGTTGTCCTTTTCTCACCGATATTTGCCTGCGGATCTCCAGTCGAGATTGTTGTCAGGCGCCTCTTGTCTACTTCCTCTGCATTGTTGGATCAAAACCACTTAAGCAAAAGCTGCACCAACTTACCCTGCGAAACCCGTAGACCGTTGGCTCCATGAATACCCATCGAATTGGATCTTTCCTTAACGTGCTGCCGCCCTAAACTGGTTGCACAACCCTGTTCGACCAGGAACGGAAACCATGCCTGTACTTGATTTCAACTGCCAACTCGCCCTTTATGGGCGCACGCTGAAACTCAGGGCGTTGAGCGCCAGTGATTTTGAAGCGCTGTTTTCAGCGGCCAGTGACCCGCTGATCTGGACCGGCCACCCCGCCAGCGATCGCTATGAGCGGCAGGTGTTTGAAGCGTACTTCGCCGCGCGACTGGCGAGCGCAAAAGCACTTGCCGTCATCGATATCGAGTCGGGGCAGATCGTCGGTATGTCGAGCTACTACACGCCGCCCGATCAGCCCGAGAGTATCGCCATCGGCTACACCTTTCTGACGCGGACCAAATGGGGTGGTGAGGCCAATCGTGAGTTGAAGGCACTGATGCTGGAACATGCCTTCAAGGTCTACGACATCGTCTATTTCCACGTTGGCCCCGCCAACCTGCGTTCGCAAAAAGCGCTGCTGAAAATCGGCGCCGTGCACTTGTATGATGCCGAGTTGAACCTCTCCAGTGCACCGGCCCTGTGCAAGTGCTATGGGCTGACCAGGGAACAATGGATCGAGTGCGTACGGTTCAGTAAACGGCAAGTCTGAGCGCACCTTACGAGTCAGTCCGCATCAAGAAGGCGTTTTACACGTCAGCCACGCGCCCCAGAACAAACTGCTGAAAAACCGCGTCGGATCGCCAAACCCGGCCTCACGCAACAGCGCCTGAACTGCCGCCTCGGAATGCGGCGGATCGGCGCCTTGCAGGATCTTGCCGAGTTTGGCTTGCACCTCTTGCGCGCTGGCGCCCTGCTGCCGCCAACGCTGTCCCCACGCCTGCAGTAATAACGGTTGGCTGGCATAGGCGTAATGATTGCCCGCGACGATCAGTGGCGCGCCCGGTTTGAGGCGCGCCTGAATCGATTGCAGGATCTGGCGCTTGGGTTCGTCACCGTCCAGATGATGGAGCACGCCAATCAATGTTGCCGCGTCGAATGACGCATCGGCGGGCAGGTCCTCGACATACCCGAGATGAACCTGCGTCCGATGCCGCAAGTCGTTGGCCTGTAACTGCTGCACGGCGGTTTCCAGCATCGGCGCGGAAGGATCGACCGCGATGAAGCGCCACTGCGGCTCCAGCGCCGCCATCGCAAGGATTTCCTGCGCCGTACCGCCAGCGCCGACCACCAGTATGTTGGCCGGCCGCGAACCGAGACTGGCGGCCAACATGCAGGCCGCCAGATCGTGACAGGCGTCGTAGCCGGCCAGGGCGATGCGACTTTGCCGGGCGTATTCGCTGGCGCGCGAGGTGTCGAATTTTTCTGCGGGGCTGGTCGAGGTTTGGCTCACGGCAATGCTCCTTGTTTTTGAGCACGCTACGCCGAAGTGAGCGCGAGTAAAAATTCATTCGGTTCATGCCCCGCATTCCTCAAGGGAATGCGGGCGTGGGAACCTGTGTTGCGTATTACCGAGCAAGCAATGCTTGCAGCCCATTGTGGCCATCGACGATCAGACTGCGGATCAGTGTCTGATAGTGCTCAGCACTGTTCGGCTCTCGAAGATCGAACCTGGCCAGCCAACTGAGCAGTGTTTTGTCTTGCCCGGTCAAAGCCACCAACTTCACGCTGGCCACATAATTGTCCAGCGGTAAAGGTGCCTCTTCAAAGCAGTAGGAAAGCGTTAACGCCGAGTCATCAACCGACAACAAGCGCTCTCTGACAACGGCGCCATCGCTCAAAGTGAGCGTGCGAATGCACCCCACCGTCTCGGGTCCTGCGCCTTCGATATGGCTGTGCACAATCGAAGGGTGCCAATTCTTGATCTCGCCAAACTGCTTCACCACGTTCCAGACCTGTTGTGCAGCGCCATCCACCACAGCGGAAAACTCAACCTTCGACATCTCCATTCCTCTTCTGATTGATCATTCGCCGACCCCGGCAGCGAGCTACCGGGATCGAACGTTACTCAGGCCTCGAACTGGTGATAAACCTTGGCAATGACCTTCCAGACGCCGTCAATTTTGATCAGGGTCAGATAGTCGTTGTAGTCGGCACCAATCGCATCCGTTTCCATGTCCACACGCACCACAGCGGTGGTCGGTGTGATCGCCAGCACGTCGAGCCGCGTGCTGATTTCGGGGGCTGCGCCATTTTTCTCGACGAAATCAAACAGGTTCTTGATCGGGCCGCCGAGTAATTCGCCGTTGGTGAAACCGTACATCACCGCCTCTTTATGGAAGGCTTGAGCGACGCCTTGCGCGCTGCCAATACGAAGGCCTTCGACGTATTGGTTGGCGGTGGCGATCACAGCGTTGTATTCAGCGGTCGGCACGGCTTTGATGTTCTTGGACATGATTGTTTCCTATCGTTGGAGGTGAGTGACAAAGGCTGCCGGGAGCCAGAATTAGTACCCGGCAGCAGGAACAGCCGCCGATTACCAATCCTGGCGCGTCGGCGAGATGATCAGGTCGTTGACGGTGACGTTTTCCGGCTGGTTGAGCGCGTAAATCACCGCACGCGCGATATCGTCAGGCGCGATGGCGATGCGGTTCAGTTCCTGGGCGGCCTTGCGCCCCTCTGGATCACTGACCTTGTCCGCCCAGCCGGTATTGATAACGCCGGGGCTGACCGTGTTGACGCGGATGCCGTGCTGCACGCCCAACTCCTTGCGCATGGACTCGGTCATGGCCTGCACGAAAAATTTGGTGGCGCTGTAAACACCCGCCGCCGGCCCGACTTGATGGCCAGCCACCGAGTCCATGTTGAGGATCTGCCCGGACTTGTGCTCCAGCATCATTGGCAGCACGGCTGCTGTGGCATTGAGATAGCCCTTGATGTTCACGTCGATCATCTTGTCCCAATCCTCTACGGCCAGATCGACCCAGTTGGAGAACAGCATCAGCCCGGCGTTGTTCACCAGAATGTCGACCGCGCCATAGGTGTCCTGCGCGAATCTGGCGAGCGCCCGGGTTTGATCCGGCCGGGTCACATCAGTGGTAAATGCACACACGTCATGACCGGCTTCACGCAACTCGGCGACGAACGTATTCAGACCCTTTTCGTCCAGCGCGGCGGCAACGACGCGAACGCCGTGTGCCGCCAGCGCACGTGTGGTTGCCGCCCCGATACCGGAAGATGCGCCGGTGACGATGGCGACTTTGTTATGTAGATAATTCAAGTTCCGCTCCTCTTTACAGTGAATGCGATTACATCCGGGTGGATATTCAGGCGTTAGCGGTTGGCCAGTCGATGTAGCCTTTGGCGCCACCGCCGTAGTAACTCTGACGCGGGGCAATGGTCAGTTCGAAACCGCGGCGCAGACGCTCCACCAGATCGGGGTTGGCAATGAACAGGCGACCAAACGCGACCGCATCGATGCGGCCCTGCGCGCGCCTCTCAAGCGCCATCGCCAGGTCGTAGTTGTTGTTGCCAATGAACGCGCCTTCGAACTGCGCACTCAACGCGTCCAGATCCACGCCCGCCGGCACGGTGCGCGAAGTGGCGGTGGCGCCTTCGACGAAATGCAGATAGGCCAGATTGAATCGATTGAGTTGCTGGATCAGATAGCCGTAAGTCGCCATGACGTTGCTGTCGGGCGGCGTATTGCCGGCATCGGGGGTTACCGGCGACAGGCGGATACCAACGCGGTCGCTGCCCCAGATGGACACCACCGCTTCGGTGACTTCCAGCGTCAGCCGGGCACGGTTTTCGATGGAGCCGCCGTACTGATCGCTGCGCTGATTGGTCGAATCGCGCAGAAACTGGTCAAGCAGATAACTGTTGGCAGAATGCACTTCCACACCGTCGAAACCGGCTCGCTTGGCATTCTCGGCGGCCAGCTTGTATTGCTCGATGATTCCGGGAATTTCCGAGGTCTCAAGCGCACGCGGCATCGACACTTCGACAAAGCCTTTCTCGGTGTACGTGCTGCCCTCAGCCTTGATCGCCGAAGGCGCAACCGGAGCCTGGCCATTGGGCTGCAACTCGACACTGGAAAAACGCCCGACGTGCCACAACTGGCTGACGATTTTTCCGCCGGCGGCATGTACGGCATCGGTGACTTTCTTCCACCCGGCGACTTGCTCTTGCGACCAGATACCCGGGGTCATTGCATAGCCGCGCCCCTGAGCGGAAATGTTCGTCGCTTCGGCGATGATCAGGCCTGCACTGGCGCGCTGGGCGTAATAGGTCGCGTGCATTGCATTCGGCACGCCGTCGTCGGCCATGCGGCTGCGGGTCACCGGCGCCATGACTATCCGGTTGGCTAACTGCAGCGCGCCCATAGTCATGGGCGAGAAAAGGTCGGTATCTACAGCGTTATCAAGCATAAGAACTCCAAATCAATAGACCGGTCGTCTAGTAAAAAGAACCAAAAAAACGCCCCTCTGCCAGCGGGCGTGCACTCGTTAACAGTGCGATTTCAAAAGCTTATGTCCGCGAAAAACTCATACTTCGGCTGTTGCAGGAGCACGTGAAGGTTCCAGAGCCGCCCTTTCCCACTTGGCAATCACCAGCGGCGCGATGGCATTGCCCAATACGTTCAGCGTGGTCGTGCCGCTGTCGATGATCCTGAAAATACCCGCAATCAACGCCACGCCCTCCAACGGAAGACCGGCTGACGCCAACGTTGCGGAGAGGATAATGATGGCGAACCCGGGCACCCCCGCAGCTCCTTTCGAGGTGAGCACCATCGTCACCACCAGCAGGATCTGCTGCGACAGCGACAGGTCGATTCCATAAAGCTGCGCGACGAAAATCGTCGCGACCCCGAGGAAGATCGAAGCGCCGTCCAGATTGAATGCATAACCCACCGGCACCACGAAACTGACGATCCGACGCGGTACGCCGTAGCTCTCCAAACGGCTCATCAATTGCGGCATGACCGCGGCGGATGCAGCACTTGAGAACGCCAGAATCAGTTCACTGCGGAAGTAGCGAATCAACTTGAAAATGTTCTCGCCAATCAAGTAGCAAATGCCGCCGAGTATCACCAGGGCGAAGACCATCAGCGCCAGGTAAACCACACCGATCAACTTGAGCAACGGCAACAACGAGGCAAAACCAAACGTCGCGACCGTTGCGCCAATCATGCCGAAGACGCCAATCGGCGCGTAGGCCATGACCATTGAGACGACTTTGAACATCGCATCGGAAATGCTCTGAACCAGCGCGATTGCAGGTGCACTTTTTTCTCGCGGCAGCGCATTCAAAGCGAGGCCGAACAGCACGGCGAAGAACAGCACCGAGAGCAATTTCGCTTCCGACATCGCCACCAGGACATTGTCCGGCACGATGTTCTGCAAGATCACCAGCGCGCCTTTTGACGGCTCCATGCTGATCGATGCATTACCGTGCGAGAGGCCGGAAATATCGGTACCGGTACCCGGCTCGAAGATGTTCGCGAAACACAGGCCGACGACGATGGCCAGCGCAGTGATCGCAAAGAAATAGCCCAGCGACTTGATGCCCATGCGGCCAAACGACTTGTTATCGCCACCGCCGGCAATGCCCAGAATCATGCAACAGAACACAATCGGTACAACCACCATCTTCATCATCTTGATAAAGATGTCACCGAGGGGTTTGAGAATCTCCGCACTTACCCACGTTTGATACTGCGGATGGGTATTGAAATACCAACCGACGAGCACGCCAAGCAACAGCCCGGCAACGATTTGCCACACCAAGGGAATACGTTTCATGTCTAGCCTTTTTGTTGGAATGAAAGGTCTGCGCTAAGGGCAGTTGCTAGAGTCATGAGCTTCCAGCTCACTAGAGAACAAATGGCACAACCGGGTTGTGCCATGGCGGATGTCATTTGGCGAAGAGCTGGCTCATATCCTTGAAAGCCTTGAATTCCAGAGCGTTACCGCACGGATCAAAGAGGAACATGGTGGCTTGCTCGCCAACCTGCCCTTGAAAGCGGATGTAAGGTTCGATCACAAACTGAGTGCCAAAGGACTTCAGGCGCTCGGCCAATGCCTCCCACTGTAGCCAGCCCAGAATGATGCCGAAGTGCGGCACAGGAACGTCGTGACCGTCCACCGGGTTGCTGTGAACACTTTCCTGGGAGGCGGTTTTCGGGTGTTCGTGAATAACCAGTTGATGGCCATAGAAGTCGAAGTCGACCCACTGATGACTGGAGCGCCCTTCTGCAAGTCCAAAGACCTCACCGTAAAAGGTGCGCGCTGCAGCCAGATCGTAAACGGGGATTGCGAGGTGAAAAGGCGAGAGGCTCATCAGAACTCCGATCATATTCTTGTGGGTTGGTGAACGTTCCTACCGTCATCGGCGCTTTGGGTCAGCCGCTGGCGGGGATGAGAAACATCCTAGGACGGAAAACCCAACATAAAAATCAATATATATTTCTTAGAAACACAATTAATATTTGTGAATGATCAAAGAACTGAAGACACTCATTGCAGTAGCGCGCGAAGGTACATTCGCTGCTGCCGGTAACCGGATCGGCCTCACACAGGCCGCCGTCAGCGCACAGATCCAGCGTCTGGAAGCCGAACTCGGCTTTGAGCTTTTCGACAGAAAGGGACGCTCGGCCCATCTCAACAGGATGGGCCACCAGATACTGCTGCAAGCGCAAGAACTGCTGCGACTCTACGACAGTCTCGGTACGACAACGGTGGGACTGCCGCCCAGCGTGCTGGTCAACATTGGCGCGATTGCGTCGGTGCAGCGCTCTTATCTGCCTGATGCCCTGGCGAAGTTTCACCAACACTGTCCGCAGTGCCGATCCCGCGTGGTGCCGGGGTTGTCGATGGAACTGGTCAACCTCGTTGATACTGGCGAGATCGACATGGCCGTGATCATCCGCCCACCCTTCTCACTGCAGAGTGATCTGCGCTGGACCACCCTGGCGCTGGAGCCTTACCGGTTGATCGTGCCTCGCGCAGTGGCGGGCGATGACTGGACCCACTTGCTGTGCAGCCAGCCCTTCATTCGCTATGACCGATCCTCCTTCGGCGGCAGACAGGTTGACCGTTTCCTGCGGCAGATGCATTTCAACCTGCACGAGGTCTGTGAGCTGGATGAACTGGAGGCGATCATCAAATTGGTCGAGAACGGAGTCGGCGTAGCGCTGGTGCCGCAGACGGCGCCGGATTTTGCCTGGCCCGCCGGTGTCCGGGTACTCGACTTCGGCCAGCACACCTTCCACCGCGATATCGGCCTTGTGCACCGGTCTCGCCAGACCTTCACCGAACCCGTGCGGATGTTGGCCGAGCTGATCAGTGCTCAGATGAGTCCCGGCGCAATCCCCGATGCGTTCAAATAGAACAACCATTAACTGCGTCAATAACAGCCATTAATTCAATGAAGTTCTCTTATCAGTCTCGCGGCGTAAGATCGGCTCCAGACCCAACCACTACACCTCGGAGCACACACTCATGAAACGCCAAGCCCTTCTCAGCATCGCTTTCTCGCTGTTCGCCCTGAATGCATTTGCCGCTGAACCTGCCACCCAGACAGATCCATTGTTCAGCGACGCAGTAGCCGCTGCGACCCAGACTGATCCACTGTTCAGCGATGCAGTGGCGGCCGCTACTCAGACCGACCCACTGTTCAGCGACGCGGTGGCCGCCGCCACCGAAACCGACCCGCTGTTCAGCGATGCGGTTGCCGAAGGCGGTTCAGACCGTTTGATTGAACGCCGCGTCGTCTGAATGCAGCGCTTCACCGCAGTCACCGAAGAAAGGCCCGACCTCATCAGTCGGGCTTTTTTCGTCTGGATGCGCCACTCACCGGCCCTGCTCTGCCGGAAAGTTTTCCTCCCCAATCGGCTTGATCACCTAACCTCATAGACTGTGTGATCCACTCGAGCCGCCTCACCCATGCGCAACACATTGAAGTCATTGCTTTTTGTCATATTCATGCTGCTGGTTGGCGGCAGTCCGCCACTGTGGGCAGCCGACTTGCCGGCGCCGGTAACCACCGCTGCCGCGCCGTTGCCGGTGATTTCGCAAAGCGATCTGCAGGCCTTGCAACAACGCCTCGACGGCCTCAAACAACAGATTTCCGCGGCGAACAATTACAACCAGCTCGAAGGCCCGCAGGATCGTGTGCAGGCGTTCATTCTGGATGTCGATCGGTTGTCCGCAGCGTTGCTGCCGCAACAGGCGCAGCTAGCTGTGCAGCTGGGGGTGTTGGGGGCGGCGCCGGATGCCGAAGTGGCGGCGGAGCAAGCGGATATCATCGCGCAGCGCGCCTCACTGGCGGAGCAGAAGAATAAAGTAGACGGGACGCTGAAGAGCCTGGCGGCGTTGAAGCAGAGCGCGGCGGATCTGATTACGCAGATCGCCGGCATCCGCCGCACGTTGCTGGAGAGCGAACTGACGCTGGGCACTGATAGCATTCTAAGTCCGCGATTCTGGTCACCGCTGGTCAGTCCGACCGTCGATGATCGGCAGCGCTTGCGCTTTTTCGTTGCTCAAGTGCGCGACACCTGGGCCACCGTGTGGGCGCCGGGACAGCGCTTCTACACCAGTGTGTTGGTGTTGCTGGCGCTGGTCATCTGGACGTTCGGCCGCAGGCTCGCGGAACGGGGTCTGACCTGGGTGTGCATTCACCGCATGCCGGAGGGTCGTCTGCGCCGCAGTGCACTGGCGTTCGCCTCGGCGCTGGCGACCATCGTCACCACCGGCATCGCCTTGCAATTGCTGTTTTATGCCTGCACCCGCCACCAACCCTTGCCGCCGGTGCTGGAAACCTTCTCCGAGGAGTTCGAGAAGGTGGTGTATGCCTGCGTGCTGCTCACCGGTTTGAGCCGCGCGTTGCTGTCGACTGAGCATCCCTCGTGGCGCTTGCCGGCGATTGCCGATCAGGTAGCGCTGGCGCTCAAACCTTACCCGCGCATTCTGTCCTGCACGCTACTGGTGCTGGTGACGATGGTGCAGGTCAGCAACGCCACCGGCATGAGCAGCCAGATTGTGATTGCCGGGCGCGGGGTCATTTCCATCGTTGTGCTGGCAATCGTCACGATCCTGCTATTGCGCGTCGGCAAAGTGCGCAAGGCGCTGGTCGCGGCCAATGATGCCTCGGCGGCGAACAGTACATTTGCCGGGGTGATTTACACCCTCGCCAGCGTCTCGATGTTTGTCTCGGCGATTGCCCTGCTCGCTGGCTACGTATCGCTGGCGCGGTTCATCAGCTATGAGCTGGTGTGGGCGTACATTGTCCTGTCAGGTTTTTACCTGCTGATCCAGTTGATCAAGGACGTCTGCGAGCACGTGTTCTCACCCCGGCACGCGAGCGGCAAAGCGCTCAAACAGCTACTGGGTATCGGTGACCGGCGGCTCGATCAGATCTCGATTCTGCTGTCCGGTTTCAGTCGTGCCGCGTTGTTGCTGCTGGCGGTCATCGCCCTGTTTGTCGGTGGCATCGGCACCACGCTGGGGCAACTGGCGAGCAACATCATGGCGATCCTCGGCGGCGCCGGTTTGCGCAAGCTGAACATCGTCCCCGGCCACCTGCTCAATGCCGTGCTGGCGCTGATGATCGGCATCTGGCTGATCCGTGCTCTGAGTCGCTGGCTCGACAATGAGTTCCTGCCCAAGACCGACATGGACCCGGGCATGTGCGCCTCGCTGAGCACGCTGTTTTCCAACATCGGTTATGCCTTTGTGATTCTGCTGACACTGTCGTCGCTGGGCGTGCAGTGGACCAACCTGGCGTGGATCGTCAGTGCGCTGTCGGTGGGCATCGGCTTCGGTTTGCAGGAGATCGTGAAGAACTTCGTCTCGGGACTGATTCTGCTGACCGAACGGCCAGTCAAGGTCGGCGATCTGATCAGCATCAGCGGCGTCGAAGGCGATATTCGCCGCATCAACGTACGGGCCACGGAAATCCAGCTCAGCGACCGCTCGATCGTCATCGTGCCCAACTCGCAACTGATCTCGCAGAACCTGCGCAACGTGACCCTGGGCGGCAGCGCGCAAGGCGTGGCATCGCTGGAACTGGTGTTCCCGCTGGATATCGATCCTGAAGAGGTCAAAGAGCTGTTGCTCACAACCTACCGAGAAAACGAAACCATCCTCGATAAACCGGCACCGTTCGTGCGCTTCAGCAAGTTGTCGCCGGACGGGATTACTTTGACGGTCACAGGTTATGTGGGCAGCCCGCGGATTGTCGGGGTGACCAAAAGTGATTTGCTGTTCGAGATTCTCAAGCGGCTGGGTGCAGCAGAGATTGCGTTGGCGAAACCACCGGCGAGTGCGTAATGAATCGGTGAGGCTGTGGCATTTTCGCTGTCTGAAAAATCGCTTTCGCGAGCAGGCTCGCTCCCACAAATTTTGCGCGGTGAAGGGTTATACCCGAAGCGCCTAAATACCTGCATTTCAGGTCTTTATTGGCCGGTAAACCGCAACCTTATACTCGTGCGGTTCACCTAACGATCAATAAGGATGTTCCATGCCTCAACGTCTTTTACTGGCGGCCTTGTTTCTGGCCGTCGCCGGTTGTGCCAGCCCTCCTCCTGCGTCCGTTCACACCCATGATCCCGCCAGCTCGACCCTGCAAGGCGATGCTTCGCGGCCGGCGCAGGCACAGTGGATTCGCACCGAGTTGTACTTTTCGGTGGGTTCGATTGATGGCAAGGAAGGTGCGGTGAGTCCGGCGCGCTGGCGCGAGTTTCTTGATCAGGAAGTCACGTCACGGTTTCCTGATGGTTTCAGTGTGTTCGATGCTTATGGGCAGTGGCGGGATAAGGACGCTCAGGCGCCTGAGCGCTTGAGTACCAAGGTGATTGTGATCTTGCATGAAAACAGTGCGAAGAATGGGGCCAGCATCGAAGCGATTCGTTTGGCTTACAAGCGTATTACCGGGGATTTGTCGGTGCTGCGGTTGTCGCAGCCGGCGGAGGTGTCCTTCTAGAATCAGAAGCCCCTCACCCTAGCCCTCTCCCCGAGGGAGAGGGAACCGATCCGGGGATATTGGAAAAGTACGCCGACCTGAACGTGCCTCACTGAATCCGTAATCGATTTCGACCTGTATTTGCTTCAAGCCATAATCGATTCGGTCTTTCAGGTCGATGTATCACGCAAGACACCTCGGTCGGCCCCCTCTCCCTCCGGGAGAGGGCTGGGGTGAGGATTGGATAAGTACACCGACCTGAGCATGGCTCACTGAATTCCGTAATCGACTCAGTCTGAACTTGCACCACTGCATCACAATCGACCTCGACCTGTATTTGCCTCACCGAATCCATAATCGATTCGGTCTTTCAGGTCGATGTATCACGCAAGACACCTCGGTCGGCTCCCTCTCCCTCTGGGAGAGGGCTGGGGTGAGGGCTTGGCGTCAGTCGGCTCAATACTGCCAGTATCACCGCCCCCACCAACAACACCGCAATCCCGAAAAACGCCCCATATCCCACCACCGTCACGCTGGAATACAGCATGTACACGCACAACCCAAAAAACAGCAACGGCAACAGCGGATACAACGGCACCTTCACCGGCCTCGGCACCTCGGGAAAACGCGACCGCAGAATAATCAGCGCCAAGCTGCTCAAACTCAGAAACAGCCAATAAACCGGAGTCAGGTACTCAACCATGGTGTTGAAACCGCTCTGGGTGAAACTGCCGAACAGCACCAGCAACAACGCCACCGCACCTTCCGCCAGCAGCGCTTTGCGCGGTACACCATGGCGGTCGTCCCAATCGCCGAAACTGCGCAGTTGCGGCACATCACGCGCAGCCGCGTAAGTGGTGCGAGCGCCGACCAGCAAGGTCGAGTTAATGGTCGCGATCGCGGCGATACCGACCATCAGCAAAATCAGCAGAACACCCGGTGCGCCGAATGCGCGGTTCAATAACTCCACGGCCGGGGCATTGCTGGCGGCCAGACCGGTGAATCCCAAGCCCACAACGAACGCCCAGTTCAGCGCCAGATAGATCGCCATCAACACGCTCAGCGCACCGAGCATGGCAATGAAAATCCCTCGTCGGCCATCGCGCACTTCTGCCGATAACGTCGCCGCGTCACTCCAGCCGCCGAACGCCAGAAAGACAAAAATCATCGCCGCCGAGAAGCCGGCCATACCGGTGTTCTCGGGCATCTGCGAAGTGCTTGGCGGTGGCGGTTCAATGCCCTGCCAAACCAGCAAGACACCGGCACTGGCAATGCTCAAAAAACCCAGTGCAAGCAAGCCAACCAGCAAGGTCTGCGTGATGAAGCCGATGTGTTTACCGGTGAGATTAAGCAGTACCAATGCCGCAATCACCACCCCGGCAAACAACCCCGAACCGTACTGCCCCAACGGCACCACCGCATCGACGTAATCAGCAAACATGAACGCCGACAAGGCAATCCACCCGGTGTGCATTACGGAGAACCGCGACCAGGCGAACAAGAATCCCATGCGATCACCATACGCCGTGCGCAGAAAATGATAGTCACCACCCGGGTGCGGAAACGCCGTGGCCATCTCGGCAAAACACAGCGCGCCGATCATTGATGCGACACCGCCAAGCACCCAAACCCAATAGAAATGCTCCGGCCCGACGTTGAGCGCTACGGTCGGCGCGGTTTTCAGGATGTCGGTGGTAATCACCATGCCCAGCGTGATCAGCAACGCCTGAAAAACCGGCAGATGGCGCCCCGGCCCTGCGTCAGAAACCATAGGTGGCGCGGGCGTAATAGTAAGCGCCGTTGGTGCCGATTGGCGAAAGCACGTCGTACGGCAGGTTGCCGCCGTAGTTGATCGCCGAGCCGGAACGTTCCGGGTAGTTGTCGGTGAGGTTGTTACCGCCCACCGCGATGTTGAATTTCGGCGTAAATTTGTAAGCCACTTCGGCGTCCAGTTGCCACACCGCGCCATAGGTTTGCTCGGGCTGCGAGTCACCGAAATCGAATACGCGAGTGGTCTCGCCCTGGCGCGTCAAGCGTCCGAGCAGGCCCCAGTGTTCGCTGGCCCAGTTGGCGGAAAAGATGAAGCGATCCTTCGGCGCAGCATCAGTCAGGGTGTTGGTTTCTTCAACGCCAACGAGGGCGTCGTTGCCGATGCCCAACGCCGTCAGTTGCGATGGCGTGCCTTTGGTGCTGGTGACTTTGGTGTGGTTGTAGGTATACGCGGTGGTCAGGCCCAGTTGCCCTTCGTAGAACGGCTGATGGTAGTTGAGCACCAGTTCGGCGCCGTGCGTGCTGGTGTCGGCGGCGTTGGTGAAGAAGTTGACGTCGTGTACACCGGCGACGCCGAAGTTGTCGTTGATGTAGTTTTCCAGGGCATCGCTGCCAATGCGTTGCGACAGCGTGATGCGGTCTTTGACGTCGATGCGGAACACGTCCAGCGAGGCGTCGAAGCGCTCGTTCAACTGGAAAGTCAGGCCGAGGCTGAAGTTTTTCGAAGTTTCCGGATCAAGCTTTTCCGCACCCAGCGCACGGGCGATCGGGTCGTTGACCGAGAGCACACGAATATCGGTCAGCGTGCCGCCATCGCCAAAGTTGCTGGTGGTGTTCTGGAAGCCACTCTGGGCCAGAGACGGTGCACGGAAGTTGTTCGACACCGCGCCACGCAAGGCCCATTGCTCGGTGATCTTGTAGCGACCGCTGAGTTTGCCGGTGAGTTTGCTGCCGGCGTCATCGTAATGCTCCCAGCGCGTGGCGGCGTCGACGAACAAGCGATCAGTGAGATCGCCGGACAACTCGGCGTAGGTGCCGAACACGTTGCGATCCAGATCCGACTCTTCGCTCGGGCGCAGGCCATTGGCACCATCCGCCCCGGCGCCGATGTAAGAGGCCTCGTCACCGGCGTAGGTCAGGTAGTTTTCGTAGCGGTATTCGCCGCCCACCGCGAGTACGAACGAGCGCTCGCCGAGACGCAGCTCACGGCTGAAATCGAGGTTGGTGGTGGTCTGGCGCAGCTCGTAATCGCCGGTGTCGAACTTCGTCGGCGAGTCTTCGCCGAGGCTGACGTTAAGTGTTCGCCGGGTCGATCCATCGAAGCGATTGCGACCGTGGGTGACGCTGCTGTCGAAGTCCCACTCGTCACCGAGCAGGCCTTTGAAACCGGCGGTGGCGGAGACGTCTTTGTTGTCACCGAGCGATTGCGGCAAATAGCCGTTGGGGTAGAACTGCGGCTGTTCATACGGATAACGATAGAACTCGGCGCCAGTGGTGTGGCGCTGGTTATAGGTGCCGAAGCTGTAGGCCTTGCCGCCGGCCAGCGGCAATTCGCTGTTGAACCAGAGGTTCACATCGCGCGCGACGCCGTCGCCCATCACATAGTTGCGCTGGCCGGGGGTATCGGCAAAACCGTCAAAACCGGCGCGGTTGGTCGGGTTGCGATCCTTGTATTCGGTGCCGCCACGAATGAAGCCGCCCTCCTCGCCCAAACGCGTGCCGATCTTCGCGGTGGTCACACTGTTCTGGCCGTCGGTGGTGGTCTTGCCGATGGCGTCCTGACGGGTGTGATAAACGCCATAACTGGTCGACACTTCGCCGCCCTCGGGGGCGTCATCGAGGATGATGTTGATCACCCCGGCAATCGCGTCGGAGCCGTACTGTGCGCCGGCGCCATCGCGCAGCACTTCGATACGTTTGATCGCGCTGAGCGGGATAGAGTTGAAGTCGACCGGCGCGGTACCACGACCGATCTTCGAGGAGTCGTTGACTACCGCCGACGTGTGGCGGCGCTTGCCGTTGACCAGCACCAGCACCTGATCCGGACTCATGCCACGCAATTGCGCTGCACGCACATGGTCGGCGCCACCGGAGTTGGATTGACGCGGCAGGCTGAAGGATGGCAACAGCGTCTGCAACGCCGCGCCCAGTTCACCATCAGCGGCGCCGGCAGATTTGAGGTCTTCGGCGGTGAGCACATCGACCGGTACCGGAGAATCGAGCACGGTGCGTGAAGTGCCACGGGTGCCGGTGACCAACACGGTGCCAAGTCGGGATTCGCTGTCGGCACTTGCCGAAGTTTCTTCGGCGTTGACCGGAATTTGCCAGATAGCGGACACGACAGCAGCCGCCAATAATGAACGGGAACGGTAATGCATATAACAGCTCCTTGAATCGCAGTTAATACCCGGCCGTTGCCGACAATAAAAGTGCGGCAATCATTGCGCGGTAATGTCTGCTGTAGTTTTGGATTTCTGGAAGGCAGTGAAGGCTTTTTTAGGATGAGTTGCAGTTTCCCCAGTGTGAGACGTTTCCCCTTGAAAGCCGATGCTAGACGAGCTTCAGTTGATCGCAAAAGAACCAATAACGCTTAGGTTAGATCGCTCTACAGGAGTGTTCTTAGTTCAGCATAAGTGTTGCTGAGCCAACACCTGAACCAACTAACCTACAACTAAGCAAGGTGCGGAATACCCCCCCTGTGGGAGCGAGCCTGCTCGCGAAGCGGTGGATCAGTCACCAAAAAGGCAACTGGCCCGGCCCCTTCGCGAGCAGGCTCGCTCCCACAGGTTGATCGTATTTCAATGTTTGAACAGGCTGCGTCCTGGAGACTTAATCGAACTCTTTATCCAGCCAGGCATCCTCGGCAATATCCAGTTCATCGCCACTGAATCGCTGCTCGGCAAACGGATCAGCGTGCAGGTGAAAGCCGTTCTGCTCCCAGAACCCCGGTTGTTCCTGATCGACAAATTCAAGCCCGCGCAGCCACTTGGCACTCTTCCAGAAATACCGGCCTGCCACTACCAGCCGCAGTGGCCAGCCGTGTTGCGCAGTCAGCGGTTGGCCGGCGTAATGAGTGGCCAGCAGACTGTCGGGAAGCAACAGATCGTCGAGTCGCAAGTTGGTCTGGTAATCGTGGTCGGCATGGGCCATGACGAACGCCGAGGCTGGCTGGATATCGAACGCCTGCAACAAATCCTGCAGATGCACCCCGCTCCACTCGGTGTCGAATTTCGACCAGCGTGTCACGCAATGGATGTCACAACGCAGTTGTCGTTGCGGCAGTGCCTGCAGATCGGCGTAACGTAATTCGATTGGCCGTGCGAGCGTGCCGGACAAGCGCAGCGACCAGTTGGCGAGGTCATATTCCGGTACTTCGCCTTCGTGGAGGATTGGCAATCGCTCCGTCAGCACTTGGCCTGGGGGTAGTCGTTCACCGAATGCTGGATTCGCTGTCGGAGAACGGCTTTTGCGTAAGCGGTCAGCTTTGTTGTGCATGTAAGCTCCAGAACTCCCTCAGTTTGCGCAACTACGCGTTACCCCTGTGGGAGCGAGCCTGCTCGCGAAAGCGCTGGGCCAGTCAACAGAGATATCAACTGAGCGGACCTCTTCGCGAGCAGGCTCGCTCCCACATGGGCGATGTCGTGGCAAATGTTCTAGTTAGCCACCGGAATCCACGCCGCCCGCGCAACATTCGCGGTATCACCAAAGCCCGGGAGCTTCTGCGCCAGATCTCGAACGTTTTTCACGTCCAGATCGAGCAACTGCTGACGAGTAATCAGCGTCGGCGGCACCAGCACCTGATGCCCCGGATTTTCCCCGGCAATCAACATCGCCAGACTGCGCACGCTGATCGCCCCGGCCACTTGCGGATTGACCGCTGCTGTCGCCGCCCAAGCGCTGTCCGCTTCTTTCATGATCTGAATATCAGCGGTAGAAATATCGGCGCTGTAGATTTTCACCTTGTTCGCCAGCCCAGCCTCGTCGACGGCGATTTTCGCGCCTTTGGCAAACTCATCGAACGGCGCAAAAATCACGCTGATGCCCGGGTTGGCGCGAAGTACGGCGCTGGCCTGATCCGCCACCGAGTTAGCGATCGGCGGATTCAACGTGCCGAAGCGCGCCTTCTCGACGATCCCCGGATTGGCCTTCTTCACCTGACTCCAGATTTCGTCGCGGCGCTCCATCGGCGTAAAGCCGCTGATGTACACGTAGCCGGCATCAAACTGCGTGCCGTTGTCCTTGACGGCTTGATCCAGCGCCAAACGCGCCAGCGCATGGTGATCCTGCTCGACCTGGGTCACTTGCGGCGTGTTCAGATCGACGTCGAAAGCAACCACTTTGATGCCTTTGGCAATCGCCCGATCGATCGGTGCTTTCAGGGTTTCAGCCAAGCCGAGCTGGACGATAATGCCGTCCACGCCCAGATCAATCGCCTGATCGATCATCTCGCCCTGACTCGCCGCCTGCTGCCGGGCATCGAATACGCGCAGGTTGGCACCGAGCGCTTCGGTCTGTTTTTCCACGCCACGCAAGTACGCCTCGGGGAAGTCCCCAGAGAACGAGTAACCGACCAATGCGATCTGCACCTGACCTTTGTCGAATGGCGCCGGTGCACCGGGCAAGGCTTTGGCCTGAGCGTTCAGCGCCATTGCAGAAAACAACGCGCCAGCGAGGCAATGACGGGCAAATTGTTTGATTGAACCGTGCATACAACTTCCTTGAATGAAGCGGCTCAACGCGCCCGATGCGCGAGGCCGAACGTGAACATCAGGGCCAGCACCAGCACCAGTCCCTTGACGAAATCCTGCGCGTAATACGGCGCGTTGAGCATGGTCAGGCCATTGAGCAACGCCGCCACCAGCAGCGCGCCGACCAGCGTGCCGAATGCGTTAGGCTTTTTCGCGCCGAGTACGGCAAAACCGATCAGCGCCGCACCGAGGGCATCCAGCACCAGACCGTTGCCCGAACTGACGTCACCACGGCCCAAGCGCGCCGCGAGCAACAATCCCCCGAGCGATGCGAGCAACGCCGAGAGCACGTAAGCCAACAACTTGAAACGCTGCACCGGCGCACCCGCCAGTCGTGCCGCTTGCTCGTTGCCACCGATGGCATAGAACAAACGACCAATGCGCGTGCGTTCGAGAAACAGCCACACGGCCAAGGCGACCACGGCGGTAATCAGCACCGGAATCGGCACAACCTCCCACAACCGCCCACGTCCCAGCGCAAGAAACGCGGCACTGAACGTACCTTCGGTTTCCTCGCCACTGGGCAAGGTCATGCCGACTGCAATCGAGCGTCCACCGGTGGGAATCAGTTGCACGCCGATCACCAGAAACATGCTGCCCAGCGTCGCGAGAATATCCGGCACGCGCAGTTTGACGATCAGCCAGCCGTTGAGCAGGCCGACCAGCGCGCCGCCCGCCAGACTGATCAACACCGCCGGCACCGCGCCCCAGCCGAGCACGACCATCACGTAACTGGCGATCATCAGGCTCATCGCCGCCACCGCGCCAATCGACAGATCGAGTCCGCCGACGGCCATGGTCAGCGTGACGCCCAGCGCCAGCAGCGCGACAATCGACACCGATTGCAGGATGCTGAACAGGTTGCCGACACGCAGGAATGCCGGCTCGGCCACGCTGAAAAACACCACGATCAGCGCCAGTAGCCACAACAGGCCGTAGCGAATCAGCACTTGAAGCAGACGTTCGGCGCGTGCCGGCTCGGTCGATAACGGTGAACTTGAATCAGGCACTCGCTCTGCTCCTTGGCGTCGCTTGAGGGGAATGTTCGGTGACGTCGCTGCCGGCCAATGCGGCCACCAGATCAGCGCGATTCAGTTCGGCACGCGGGTACTCGGCCACCACGGCGTGATCGCGCACCAGCAGGATGCGGTCAGCAATTTCCAGGGCTTCATCGACATCGGCGCAAATCACCAGCGTCGCGCGGCCCTTGGCGCTGTCACGCAGCAGTTGGCCAATGTCGCGGCGGGCACGCACGTCGACGCCTTGAAACGGTTCATCGAGGATCAACACCCGCCCTTCGCCGAGCAGCCAGCGGCCGAGCACGACTTTCTGTTGATTGCCGCCCGACAGTGCGGTCATCGGCACATCGATGCCGGTGGTCTTGATCCCCAGCGCCGCCACTTGCGCCTCGACCGCCGTGGCCTCGGCACGGTTGCGGATGAAGCCGCCACGGGTGAAACGCTCGAGAAACGGCAAGGTCAGGGTTCGACGCAGAGAGAAATCCGCCACCAGCGATTGACTGGCGCGATCCTCGGCCGCGAAGAAGACCCCGCTTTGGATAGCCTTGCGCGGTGAGTCTGCACGCCAGTCGACCCCGTCCAGTTGCACGCTGCCCGAGGTCGCTTTACGCAGGCCGAACAGCACCTCGACGATTTCACTTTTGCCGGCGCCCAACAGTCCGGTCAGTACCACCACTTCGTTCTCGTGCAGGGTCAGATCGAACGCGGCGGATCGCGGCAGAATTTGCAGGGCGTTGAGTTTCAACACCTCGCGCCCGGCCGCACGCGGTTGGTAGACATGCTCGGCCAGCACCTGCCCGAGCATGGCGCTCACCGCTTCCGGCAATTGCCGCGCCGTGAACTCGCCCGCGAGTCGCCCGTCACGCAGAACGATGGCGCGATCCGCCACGCGTTGCAGGTCGGAGAGTCGATGGGAGATGTACAGAATCGCCACACCGCGACTGCGCAAAGTGTCGATCAATCCAAACAACCGTTGCGCCTCGGCATCGGAGAGCGCCGCCGTCGGCTCATCAAGAATCAGCAGACGCGGCTGCAACGCCAACGCGCGAGCGAGCACCACCAGTTGCCGTTCGGCCTGACCAAGATGCTCGATCGGCTGCTCCAGCGGCAACACCAAGCCCAGTCCGGCGGCGATGCTCGCAGCACGCTCCAGCAGGCGTTTGCGATTGAGCCAGAAGTCCGCGTCCGGCTTGCACAGCTCATCGAGCAGCAGATTCCCCGCAACGCTCAAACCGGGTGCGATGCCTTCGTTGATCTGCTGATGCACCGCGACAATCCCGACCCGTCGTGCCGACAACGGCGAAGCGAAATGTCGCGGCTCACCGTTCACATGAATTTCCCCAGCATCGGCAGTCTGGCTGCCCGCGAGAATCTTCACCAAGGTCGACTTACCCGCGCCATTGGCACCGAGCAGCGCCACCACTTCGGCGGGATAGATGTCCAGGCTGACGGCATCCAGCGCCCGACTCGCGCCAAATATCTTGCTCAACTCACGCAGACGAATCAGCGGCTCGCGGACTACGGCAACCGGCACACTCATACAATTCCTTAGCGGCGATGCGCCAGCGAACGAACCAATCGATCGCCCAGGCTTTGCACGCCTTGAACGAGGATCACCAACACCACCACCGTGGCAACCATCACTTCATTGTTGAAACGCTGATAACCGTAACGGATCGCCAGATCACCGAGTCCACCGCCACCGATCACCCCGGCCATCGAGGAAAACCCGATCAGCATCACCAGCGTCAAGGTGATACCGGCCAGCAGCGCCGGCAGCGCTTCGGGCAACAACACTTTGAAAATCACATGACCGATGTCGCCACCCATGGCGAGGATCGCTTCGATGCGACCCTTGTCGACTTCGTCCAAGGCGTTTTCAACGATGCGGGCAAAAAACGGAAAGGCGCCGATGGTGATCGGTACCACAGCGGCAGTGCTGCCCAGCGTTGTGCCGACCACCAGTCGCGTCAGCGGGATCAGGGCGATCAGCATCACCACGAAGGGCAGTGAGCGGCCAAGGTTGACCACGCCACCCAGAGTCGCATTGAGGCGTGGCATCGGCAGCAGTCCGTCGCGACGGCTGATAAACAGCAACACGCCCAGCGGCAAACCGATCAGCAGTGTGAACAGTCCTGCGAGCAGAACCATGTACAAGGTTTCACCGGTGGCGTTGAACACCAATTGCAGGATTTCATCCCAATTGACCGTGCGGTTCATGAGTGCGCCGCCCTTACCCCGTATTGCTTGAGAAAACTCAGGCCCGGCTCAGCGTGGCCCAGTGGCAAGCCGCAGGTCGGTCGCAACGAAGCACCCAGTTGCGATTGCGCATCGGCCAGCAACCGTGGCACCGGCCCGGCTTCGACCAAACGTCCATTGGCCATGAACGCAGCGTGGTCGCAGATCGACTTGACCACCTCCAGTTCATGGGTGATCAGCACGATGGTCACGCCCAGTTGCCGATTGATGTCGCGCAGCAGTTCAAGGATCGACGCGGTGGTTTCCGGGTCGAGCGCGCTGGTGGCCTCGTCCGATAACAGATAGGCCGGCTCAGCGGCGAGGGCGCGGGCAATGCCGACACGCTGTTTCTGGCCACCGGACAACTGCGAGGGAAAGGCCTGTGCCTTGTCACTCAAGCCAACCAGCTCCAGCAGTTCGCGGACCCGTACGTGGCGCCACGGCTTGCCCACCTTGGCGATCTCCAGCGGCACCGCGATGTTGTCGAACACCGTGCGTGAATGCAGCAAGTTGAAGCCCTGGAAGATCATGCCGATGCGCTGGCGCTGCTGGCGCAGTTCGCTGACCGCAAGCGTTGTCAGATCAATGCCATCGAGCAAAATGCGCCCGCTGTCCGGACGTTCGAGCAGGTTGAGGCAACGCAGCAGCGTCGACTTGCCCGCCCCGCTACGCCCGAGAATCCCGTAGACCGCACCGTCGGGAATGCTCAGCGAAACCTGATCGAGTGCCGGTTGCGCGGCCGAAGGATAAGTCTTGCTCAACTGCTCGACGGCAATCATGGCTTGCCGCCTGCCACCGGAATCACCGAGCCGGCGAAGTTGTCGGTGATGTATTTGGCGACCTCGGGCGACGTCAGGTCCTTGGCCAGTTGCGCGATACGCGGGTCGTGTTCGAGCTTGGGCGTGGTCACCAGAATATTGGCGTAAGGATTGTGCTCGGCTTTCTCCAGGCCCAAGGCATCCTTGGCCGGCACCAGGCCGGCGTCGAGCGCGTAGTTGCCGTTGATCACGGCCAGATCGACGTCGTCCAGCGAGCGCGGAATCTGCGGCGATTCGATCTCGAGAATCTTCAGCTGTTTCGGGTTCTCGGCGATGTCCTTGGGCGTTGCCTGATCCGCCGCCGGATCGTTGAAGCCGGGTTTGAGTTTGATCAGGCCATTGTCCTGCAACAGGTACAGCGCGCGGCTCAGGTTGGTGACGTTGTTGGGCACAGCGACGGTGCCTTTTACCGGCACGTCAGCGAAGCTTTTATGCCGATGCGAGTAGATGCCCAAGGGTTCGATATGCACCGTGGCCGCCACCGCGAGTTTCTCGCCGAGGGCCTTTTCCTGGGATTTCAGATACGGCAGGTGCTGGAAGTAATTGGCGTCGACGTCACCGTGTACCAACAGCTCGTTGGAGTTCACCCCGTTGGGGATCTCGATGACTTTAAGGTTCAGCTGCGGATCGATCTTCTGGATGTACGCCAGAATCTGCGCGTGGGGCACCGGGTCGGCAGCCACGCGCAACGGCTCCAACGCCTGGGCACCGAACGACGTCACCAGCGCGCCGAGCACGGCCAGGGTCAAACCTGCTTTGTTGATCATGTGCGGAGTCCTTGAGCGATTGATGAGTCAGGCGGATTGACGAATAGGCGGTGGCGGCAGCAGCGCATCGGCATAGAAGCGCTGCGCGACATCGGGATGCGAGCGCAAACGACCCTTGAGGTAGTTCCAGCCGACATCGCGAAACAGCGGATTGAGCGGATCACTCGCCGGCCCGCGTGCCTCGCGCAACAGTGCGGTGGGCAGCGGATACAGCGGCACCACGGCATCCAGTTGCGCACCGAGGAAGAAGGCGATGGACAGGCGTTCGCTACCCGCCGGTGGCGAAACCACGCGATGCACCGTGGCCCGCAGATAACCGTTGCTGGCCAGTTCGAGCAGTTCGCCGATGTTCACCACCAGGGTGTTCTCGCGTGGCAACGCATCGATCCAGCGGCCCTCTTCGATCTCGACCTGCAGACCGGCCTGTTGGTCTTGCAGAAGGAAGCTGAGGAAACCGGAATCCTTGTGCGCGCCGACGCCTTGGTGGCTCGACTCGCTGGATTGACCGGGATAGCGCATCAGCTTGATGTGTTCGTTGGGTTTGTCACCGTAGAGTTGATCGAACGCATCGGCGCGCAGCGACAGTGCCTGAGCGAACGCACGCAGCAGGCGCAACGACATGCGCGTCATCGCCTGTTGCCATTCGAGCAGCAAGGGTTTCAGTTCAGGCAACGCCGCCGGCCATTGGTTGGGGCCTTGCAGCCGCGCCCAGAACGGGCTGTCGGCCGTCAATGGCAACGCCTCGCGCTCGGCGCCCAGATCAAACTGTTCGCGCAGATCGGGCTGGCCACGGGTGATTTCCGAGGCGGCACGGTTGTACCCGCGAAAGTGCGGTGAGTTGATCATGCCGACGGCGGTTTTCTCACTGTCGGGCAAGGCGAAGAACTGCTGAGCATGAGCCTGAACGCGCTTGAGTAAAGCGCTGTCGATGCCGTGACCGGTCAGGTAGAAGAACCCGACGTCGCGAGCGGCGTGGCGCAGGTTTTCGAGAAATTCGTACCGCTGTTGCGCCGTGCCTTCGAACAGGGACAGGTCCAGCGTCGGTAATGCGGTGATATCGAGGGTATGCGGCATGATTCACTCCCGTGTGAATCAAACCTGAAAAACCTGTGATCGATTCAGCGTGCGCCGTCATGGCAATCGGGGTCTATCGGTTTGATGCGTTTTGATTCGTCGTTGCGACAAAACTAAACGATCTTAAAAATGCGGAGCCAATATCTTTTTCGCATTACCTTAGGCCTGATTTCCCCTCACCCCAGCCCTCTCCCGGAGGGAGAGGGAGCCGAACGAGTTGTCTTGCGTTATGCACCGACCTGAAAAACCGGGTTGGATTCGGTACAAAGCGTTCAGGTCGGCGTGATGCTTAACAACAACGCGGTCAGTTCCCTCTCCCTCCGGGAGAGGGCTAGGGTGAGGGAATCAGTCGACGCGGTATCAAGCGTCTTGCAACGCACGCGGCCGTTGGCTGCGTTGTTCAGCACTGGCATCCGGCGCCGGTTGCAACTGAAAGTCGAACTTCAGCTCGGCATAACGCCCCGACGCCGCATCCTCGCGGAACACCACCTCCCCAACCAACCCTTCACGGGTCGCATAAGCAAAGTCATCCCACAGGTATTGATCACCCGACAGATTGATTTGCGTCGTCAGGTGCCGATGCCCCGGTGCGCTGATGAAGAAGTGCACATGGGCCGGGCGCTGGCCATGGCGGCCGAGCTGGTTCAGGCATTCCTGGGTCGGCCCTTGCGGGTCGCAGCCATAACCGGAGGGCACGATACTGCGAGCGCGGTAGCGGCCCTCGGCGTCGGTGATGATGCGGCGGCGCAAGTTGTACTCGGACTGGCTCGGGTCGAAAAACGAGTACGTGCCCTTGGTGTTGGCGTGCCACAGGTCAACCGTGGCACCGGCCAACGGTTGACCGTGCAGATCGAACACCTGACCTTCAAGAAGCATCACCGTGGCGACGCCCTCCTCGCTGCCGTCATCCATGCGGCACTCGCCTTCGCACAGGGGCGCGCCGGCCACGTAAAGCGGGCCTTCGATGGTGCGCGGTGTGCCGCCGGTCAAGCCGATCTGTGCGTCCTTGGCGTCCTGAAGCAGATCAAGGAAATGTTCGAGACCCAGGCCCGCAACCAATAAACCTGCTTCAGAGCGAGCGCCCAGACGGTTGAGATAATCAACCGCTTTCCAGAACTCGTCCTCGCTGATTTCGAGGTCTTCGATGATTTTCGCGCTGTCCTGCAAGATGCGCAGGACGATGCTTTTCAGCCGGGAGTTGCCGTCGTCGTTGGCAAAACCGGCGGCTTCCTTGAAGAATTTCTGCAACTCGGCGGTGTGGGCAATTTTCACGGTCATGGTGGTTACCTCATCTTGTTGTTTTGTCGACACAGTTCTTGGCTCCCCCATTTACCTGTGGGAGCGAGCCTGCTCGCGAATTCGGTGGATCAGTCGCTATTGATGCCGAATGACATATCGCTTTCGCGAGCAGGCTCGCTCCCACAAGGTTTTCGGGGCGGACCCGGATTTAGCGATCGTCGTTGTGGATCGACGACGGATGCCGGCAGAGGCCGTCAACCTCAATGTCCATGTAGGGAAACAACGGCAAGCGCATCAGCGTGTCGTGCAGCGCCTCGACGCTAGGCACGTCGAACACGCTGTAATTGGCGTAGTGCCCGGCGATGCGCCACAGGTGTCGCCATACGCCGTCGCGTTGCAGCCGTTGCGCCAGTTCCTTTTCGTCCGCCTTGAGCCGGGTGGCCAATGACGGGTCCATATCGACGGGCAATTTCACGGTCATTTTTACGTGGAACAACATGGCGGTTCTCCTGATTCAGTGGCGGCGAAAACGCGCCAGACGCTCTTCGTCCAGCGCCAGGCCAAGGCCCGGCGTTCGCGGGATGTGCAGATGGAAATCGCGGTACTGCGGCGTTTCCGTGACGATGTCTTCGGTCAGCAACAACGGACCAAACAGCTCGGTGCTCCAGGTCAGTTGCTTCAGGGTCAGGAAGGCATGCGCCGAGGCCAGCGTGCCGACGGAGCCTTCGAGCATGGTGCCGCCGTACAACGCGATACCTGCTGCTTCGGCGATCTGCGCGGTTCTGAGCACGGCGCGCGGGCCGCCGTTTTTGGCGATTTTCAGGGCGAACACACTGGCGGCACCGTCGGCGGCGAGGCTGAAGGCGTCCTCGACGCTTGCGATCGACTCGTCGGCCATGATCGCTGCCGGGCTGCGCTGATTCAGGCGAATCTGCCCGGAACGGTTGACCCGTGAAATCGGCTGCTCAATCAGGTCGATGCCGTTGTCACCGAGCACCTGACAGCCACGAACCGCCTGGGATTCGTCCCAATACTGATTGACGTCGACCCGCACACTGGCACGCTCGCCCAAGGCTTTTTTGATCGCCACCACATGCTTGAGATCCTGTTCCAGCGGGTTTGCGCCGATCTTCAATTTGAAGATGCGATGGCGGCGTGCTTCGAGCATCTGCTCGGCTTCGGCGATGTCGCGGGCGGTGTCGCCGCTGGCCAGGGTCCAGGCCACTTCGAGGCTGTCCCGCACACGGCCGCCGAGCAGCTCGCTGACCGGCAAACCGAGGCGCTTGCCTTGGGCGTCAAGCAATGCGCTTTCGATACCGGACTTGGCGAAGGTGTTGCCCTTGGCGATCCTGTCGAGCCGCTGCATCGCCGCGTTGATGTTGCTGGCCTCCATGCCGACCAGCGCCGGAGCCAGATGCGCATCGATATTGGCTTTGATGCTTTCCGGGCTTTCGTAGCCGTAGGCGAGGCCGCCGATGGTGGTGGCTTCACCGATGCCTTCGATGCCGTCGCTGCAACGTAGACGCAGGATTACCAGAGTCTGCTTCTGCATCGTGTGCATCGCCAGTTTGTGCGGGCGGATGGTCGGCAGGTCAACGATGATCGTCGTCAGGTTTTCAATCAGGATTCGCTGCATTTTTGTGTCCCTTGAAAAGTGCTCAACCGAGGTCGCCGCCACCAACTGGCAAGGTCACGCCGGTGATGTAGGAGGCGTCGTCGGAGGCGAGAAAAAGTATCGCGCCGACCTGTTCGTCGAGGCTGCCGTAACGTTTCATCAGGCTGCTGTCGAGGGTTTGCGCGACGATCTCCTGATACCAGGCCTGCTCTTGCGCCGACTGTTCGCCGGCATTGCGCGGGATGCGCCGGGGCGGCGCTTCGGTGCCGCCCGGAGCCGTGGCGTTGACGCGGATGCCACGCTCGGCGTTTTCAAACGCCAGGCACGCGGTCAGGGCATTGATGCCGCCCTTGGCCGCGCCGTACGGCACACGATTGATGCTACGGGTGGCAATCGACGAGACATTGACGATGGCGCCGCGCCCTTGCTTGAGCATGTACGGCAGCGCGGCGTGGCAGCACCACAGGGTCGGGAACAGCGAGCGGCGCACTTCAGCCTCGATCTGCTCGACGTCGTAATGCTCGAACGGCTTGGCCCAGATCGTACCGCCGACGTTGTTGATCAGGATGTCGAGGCGGCCGAAGGTGTTGATCGCCTCGGCCATGACCCGTGCACAATCGGCGTATTGCTCAAGGTCAGCGGTCAGCGCGAGAACGCCCTCGCCTTGCAGTTCGTGAACCAGTTCGGAACGATCAACCGCGACCACTTGCGCGCCTTCGTTCAGCAGGCGTTCGCACACACGGCGGCCGATACCCTGCGCCGCGCCGGTGACCAGCGCGACCTTGTTGGAGAATCTGTTGTTCATGACAACCTCGAAAATAGGGGTTCAGGCAGCCGCTGCGGCGAATTTTTCGTAGTAGAAATTCGCCGGGGTGATGCCCTGTTCACGAATGTATTGGCTGACGGCTTCAACCATCGGCGGCGGGCCGCACAGGTACACGTCGACGTCGCCTTCATTGAGATGGTGCGGCTCGATGTGCTGGGTGACGTAGCCCTTGAGCGGGTGCGCGCTCTGCGGATTGGCCACGCAGGCGCCGAAGCTGAAATTGGCGATCCGTGCGGCAAAGGCTTCGAGGCGATCGAGTTCGACCAGATCGAAATCGTTGGTCACGCCGTAGATCAAATGCACCGGGTGCGCGCTGCCCTGCTCGGCGATCTTTTCCAGCATCGCGGTGAACGGTGCCAGGCCGGTGCCGCCTGCGAGCAACAGCAACGGCCGCTTGATTTCGCGCAGATAGAAGCTGCCCAAAGGACCAGCCAGCGTCATGCTGTCGCCGGCCTTGGCCAACCCGGTGAGGAAACTGCTCATCAAGCCGCCAGGCACGTTGCGAATCAGAAAGCTGACCTCGCCGTTCTTCTGCAACGAGCTGAAAGAATAGGCGCGGGACTGCTCGCTGCCCGGCACTTGCAGATTGACGTACTGGCCCGGCAAAAAAACCAGTTTGCTTAGCGCCTCGCCCTTGATCGACAGGGCGATGGTGCTCTTGGACAACTGCCGGACAGCGCTGATCGAGGCGTGGAAATTCGCCTGCTCGGTCTTGCACACTTGCGAGCCGGCCGGCACGCGGACGACGCAATCGCTGGCGACGCGCATCTGGCAGGTCAGCACAAAACCTTGCGCAAGTTCATCGGCGCTCAAGGCGTCTTCGATAAAGTTGTCGCCCATGTCGTAACGCCCGGCTTCGGCGAAACATTTGCAGGTGCCGCAGGCGCCGTCACGGCAATCCAGCGGGATGTTGATGCCTTGGCGATACGCCGCATCGGCCACGGTTTCATGGCTGCCAGCCTCGATGAATCGGGTGACGCCGTCTTCAAAATTAAGCGCGATCTGGAAATTCATGGTGCACCTCGCCGTGTCGACTAGATGTGGTAGATGTCGATGACCTGACGGACGTAATCGTTTTTCAGCACGACTTTCTTGGCCTTGATCAGCGGCTGTTCGCCACGCAGATCGAGGGTGTAGAAACTGCTGCCGAAGTAGCTGTCGGTGACCTGGTAGCGAAAGCTCAGGGTGTGCCAGTTGAAACGCACCTGGCACTGGTCGGCGCTGTGCTCGACGATCTCGATGTTGCTCAGGTTGTGCGATGTGCGGGTGTCGGGGATGGTCGCGCTGGAGCGCTCGGTCTTGATCCGGAAGATGCGGTCTTCGAGGCCGCCACGGTTGCCGTACCAGATCAGCGAGATTTCGCTTTGCGGGTCTTCGGTGAGTGTGTCGTTGTCATCCCAGGCCGGCATCCAGAAGGTCGCATCGGCGGCATAGAGTTCCAGCCATTGATCCCACTGGCCGTCATCGAGATAGCGCGCTTCGCGGAAGAGAAAATCGCGCACGGCGTCATAGAGGTTGCTCATCACACGGCCTCCACGGGGATCAACTGTGGCTCGGTGGCGGCGGCTTTGAGCATGGTTTCCTGCCAATACTTGTGTTGCAGTACGAACAGGCCTTCGTCTTCGGTGCGCATGCCGGAGAGCAGTGGTTTGAGGTCGATTTCTTCGGCGGCGGCGTCGGCACCTTCGACCCAGTGAGTGGCGCCTCGGGACATGTCGTTCCAGCCACGGCCAGCGCCATAACCGGTCTGGCACGAGCGGAACTCTTCCAGATCATCCGGCGTGGCCATGCCGCTGACGTTGAAGAAATCTTCGTACTGACGAATACGTTTGGCCCGGGCTTCGGCGCTCTCGCCTTTGGGGGCGATGCAGTAAATGGTGATTTCGGTCTTGTCGACCGAGATCGGCCGGGCGATGCGGATCTGCGAACTGAACTGATCCATCAGGTACACGTTGGGGTACAGGCACAGGTTGCGCGAGTTTTCGATCATCCAGTCGGCGCGGGCCTGGCCGAAATCACGGGCCAGCTCGTCACGGCGCTCGTAGGCCGGACGGTCCTCAGGGTTGGCCCAACGGGTCCAGAGCAGCAGATGGCCGTGATCGAACGAGTAGAAACCGCCGCCCTTCTTCGCCCAGCTGCCAGCGCTCATGGTCTTGATCGCTTCGCCCGCTTCGCGCTGTTGGCGCTGGTTCTGGGTGGCGGCGTAGTTCCAGTGCACGGAGCTGACGTGGTAGCCGTCGGCGCCATTTTCAGCGGTGAGTTTCCAGTTGCCTTCGTAAATGTAAGAGCTGGAGCCGCGCAACACTTCCAGGCCTTCTGGCGACTGGTCGACGATCATGTCGATGATTTTTGCCGACTCGCCCAGATGTTCGGTGAGAGATTTCACATCGGCATTCAGGCTGCCGAACAGAAAGCCGCGATAGGACTCGAAACGCGCGACTTTGGTCAGGTCATGGGAGCCTTCGCAGTTGAAGCCTTGCGGGTAACCGGCTTCGCTCGGGTCTTTGACCTTGAGCAGTTTGCCGCTGTTGTTGAACGTCCAGCCGTGAAACGGGCAGGTGTAGCTGGAGCGATTGCCGGACTTGTGCCGACAGAGCATGGCGCCACGATGGCTGCAGGCATTGAGGAACGCGTTGAGCACACCGTCCTTGTTGCGCGCGATGAAGATCGGCTGGCGCCCCATAGTGGTGGTGAGAAAATCGTTGTTGTCGGGGATCTGGCTTTCGTGGGCGAGGTAAATCCAGTTGCCTTCAAAGATGTGCGCCATCTCCAGTTCAAACAGACGCGGATCGGTGAACATCTCCCGCTTGCAGCGGTAGGCGCCCTTCTCCTTGTCTTCTTCAAGCATGGCATTGAGGTAGTCGATTCCCAGGGACATGGCCGGGGCCTCCATTGTTATTGTTCAGGCCAGGTCAGATTAGGGAGGCGATGCACGGGGCAATAGCCGAATCCTGCAGATCGCTATCCGTTTTGTGCAGGATGGCGCGGCAGATGATTCAGCGTGTTTCGGAGGGGGTTAGCGCGGTGTTTTAGTGGCGGCGTTTGAAGGTCTGCGATGGCAGCTCGCCGAATTGCTGGCGATAGCTTTCGGAGAAACGGCCCAGGTGCAGGAAGCCGTAATCCAGCGCCAGTTCAGTCAGATTGCGCACCGGGCAACTCGGGTCGCTGAGGCAGGCGTGGATGCGTTCGAGCTTGCGATGCCGGATGTATTGCATCGGCGTGACGCCCAGTTGGCGTTCGAACAAGGTGTACAGCGAGCGCAGACTCATGCTCGCCTGTGCGGCCAGATGTTCGGCGGGCAAATCCAGTTTCAGATTGCGTTCGATGTAATCGACGATGCGTTCGAAGCTGATATTCGGCGCGCTCAGGCATTCACGGCTGACGTTGGTGTTCATCAGCGCGATCAGTTTGCTGCCGATGATCTGCGCGTAATGCTCCTGCACCCGCAGCAACGGATCGCTGGCCTCGGCTTCCTGGCAGATCATCGCCAGCAGGTTGGTGAAGCCTTCCAGCTCATCCAGCCGATAGTGATTGCGCAGGAAACGGATACCGCTGGAGGGGTGCTGCCAACGCTGCTCGTTGCACACCGATTCGAGCACGCTGACCGGCACCTTGAGGATGAATTTCTCGCAGTCGTCGGAGTACGTCAGATCGACCGGATCATCCGGATTGATCAACAGCAACTCGCCCGGCACCAGATGCTGTTCGCGCTTGTGCCCGCGCCACAGGCAATTACCTTGCAGCAAGACTTGCAGGTGGTACACGGTCTCCAGCGCAACGGAGGTCACGCGCACGCTGCCGCCATAACTGATGCGGGCCAGGTCGAGATCGGCGAGTTTGCGGTGGTTGAGGCTGGCTTGTGGGTGGGTGGTTCTGGACAGACCGATGAAATGCTGGCCGACGTGCTGATTGACGTAATCGGAGACGGCATAAGGGTCAGCGTGACGGAACACGCTGCTGCGATCGCTCAGCAGATGGCTGTCCATGGGGCATTGCTCGTTGTTGTCGTTATTTTGGGGTCGCGGGTTTTCAGGCATCACGACTCACAGTACGCCGGAGTGTCGGGGTGGGCAATTGGACGAAGGTTTGGGTGCTCGATAATCGAACGTTTTTTGCGGATTACGGGGTGGTTTGAATTAGGCCTACACTTGCCGAAGAAATGCCCTACACGCCAAAAAATCCGATACAGAAAAATCCTACTTATGACAGTTTTAAAAAACAAAAAAAGCCCGTTCCAGTCGAAACTGAAACGGGCTTCTCCCACCTCAACGGCCCTTACTTAAGGTCGTCAAAGTGGTCTCGCAGGAACTCGTAAAAGCGAAAGGCTTTAAACAATCTCCATACAAGGCTCAGCGTACGCAGCAAAAGCTTCATACGTTTTGGCCTCCAGGGCTGGGGGCCAAACCTCCGGCAAGCTTACCGGATCTTGCGTGCCTTCAGCCTGCACGTTAAAGCAGCTAGTGAGGCGGCCGGTTGAAATCCCTCCGAAACATCATTCCGGCACGGGTGCAAAACCGTGTCAAAGGGCATGAAACCGTTTAGTCACCAGCCTGGCCGCACCGCTGCTTGAACAAGTGAGCGCCCGCATCATAACCTTCATTCGAAGGCTTTCAGGAAAAGTAATTTTCTGTTTTGTTAACCATTATTTCTGCCAGCTTTTTCTGGAAATGAAATAGCGCAAACAACCAGTTTCTTACGAACTTTAACCTTGCAAGGGGGCCCAAAGACTCCTACCATGAGCGAACGTTAAAGCAGCTAGTGAAGCAACAAACCTCAGCCGCAAACCGAGGTTAAAAAACCACCCCGCTAAGGTGGTTTTTTTTCGTCTGCCTTTTCACTGCACCCGCCGATGAAAATCAGATCACAACGCCCGCGCCCACGTCTGACTCACCAGATCCTTGCCAAAGCTGTGAACCGCCTCCTCCTCCACCAGTTCAAACCCGGCCTGCTGATAAATCTTCCGCGCTGCCGTCAGGTTGCTGGTCGTCCACAAGGTCATGTTCTTGTAGCCAATCTGCCGGGCAAAGCGCAGGCACTCTTCGACCAGACGACTGCCAATCCCCAAGCCCCGCGCGCTGGCGTCGACATAAAGCATGCGCAGTTTGGCGGTCGTTTGATCCTGGCGGACGATGAACACGGAACCGATGACCTTGCCGTCCTTTTCCGCGATCCAGCAGCGCTCACAGGTAGGGTCGTAATCACGCAGGTACTTAGCGACCACCTCGGCCACCAGTGTTTCGAACTCTGAATTCCAGCCGTATTCGCGGCTATACAGCGCGGCTTGTTGTTGCATCACCGTGCCCATGTCGCCGGGCTGCGGATCGCGTAATACGTAGGTTGAATCCTGGTTGCCTTGCAGCAGCGTCTGGATCAGCGTCATCGCGCCGATCAGCTGTTTCTGCTGCGGTTCAGGTAATCGCTCGAGCATGGTAACGATCTGTTCGCGGGAAGCCTTTTCCAGCGGGATCAGGATTTCACGGCCCAAGTCAGTAAGGTGTAATTGCGCAGCGCGAGCATCCGTGGGCGACGGGACTTTCTGGATCAGGCCGCGCTTCTCGAAACCGCTGATGATCCGGCTCATGTAGCCGGCGTCCAGCCCAAGCATCTGGCGTAGATCGGCGCTGGTCAGATCACCGCGCGAGGCCAGCTCGTACAAAATGCGCAGCTCAGTCAGCGAGTAGTCGCTTTGCAGCAGATGCTCCTGCAATACGCCGATCTGATGGGTGTAGAAGCGGTTGAAGCCGCGCACAACGTCGGCTTGCTCGAGAAGATGGCTGCTGGACATGGCAGATACTCAGTTAATTGCTTAAAGCAACTATATATTTGCCTGAAGCAACCATGTCAACAGAAAGCTATCGGCACTTGGCCAACACCACCTGACAGGTGTCCGGCGTCCCCCCGGAGCGCCCGGCATAACGAATACAGTTGTTCATCGACTTCTGCCGGGCCATGTTCAGACTGGAGCCCCAGGCCAGACCGCCCTCACCGACCGACGGCAAGGCTTTGGCGTAGCAGGCATCGCCAACACCCGAGGGTGGATAGTGTTTTCGGCTGGAGCAGCCTGCGCCAAGCGTCAGGCTAAGCCCGATCAGGGTGAGCATGCCCCAGAGCGAGCATCGGTTGAGCATCGTATTTCACCTGCCGCCAAAGGGGTTGTGACCTTCAGAGTCTAGCCCCCTCACCTGCACAAATCTTCTAAACGTGCATGACCATTGCGCGGTATTTTATGAGGCCGCACCTTTCAATGGCGAACTCTGGAGCCTTCGTGGATAAACGCAACTGGATCGAACTGTCCCAGGATGTCGACACCGGGATTGAATCGATTCGCGCTCACTTTGAGGGGCATGCCTACGATCCGCACTGGCATGACAGCTTCCTCGTCGGCGTCACCGAGCAAGGTGTGCAGCAGTTCAATTGTCGCCGCGTGCGCCATCGCAGTACGCCGGGCAATGTGTTCCTGCTGGAGCCGGGGGAAATCCACGATGGGCAAGCGCCGACCGAGGAAGGTTTTACCTATTCGATGCTCTACCTCGATCCGCACTGGCTGGAGCGTGAAATGCATGCGCTGTTCGAAGACGCACCGTCCGACAGCCAGCCCGGTTTTGCCGACACGCTGAGCCAGGATTCGCGTCTGGCTACCGCGATCCATCAGGCTTTCCATGCGCTGCATGACGGTGATTTACGCATCGTCCGCCAGACCGCCATCGACGCTCTGCTGGGTTCGCTCACGTGCCATCTCGCCTGGCGCAAGCGCCTGGACTTCGATCCGCGCTTGCCGCTGGTGGCGCAAATGGCGCGGGATTATCTGCACGCGCATACCTATGAAGATATCGGTCTCGATGACCTCGCACGGGTCTGCGGGGTGGATCGCTTTCGTCTGAGCCGCGCGTTCAAGACAGCCTTTGGCCTGGCCCCACACGCGTACCTGATCCAGCTGCGTCTGGCCAAGGCGCGGCAGTTGCTGGCCCGGGGTGAAACGCCGGCGCAGGTCGCCAGCGTGCTCGGCTTTGCTGATCAGAGTCACCTCGGCCGCTGGTTCCGCCGCGCCTACCAACTCACCCCTGCCGACTACCGCAAGCGCTGCTCAAACCTTCCAGACTGACGCATACCGACTGGCGATCATGGCTGCCTGTGTTCATTTTCAGGAAATCCGGATCATGGCGTCATTACTGCCCTTTCTGCTGTTTGCTTTCGTCGCTTCGATCACACCGGGGCCGACCAATATTCTGGTGTTGAGCCACAGTTCGCGCCAAGGCTTGCTCGCCACTCTTCCAATCATTTTCGGTGCCTGTGCGGCGGCGGCGCTGATTGTGCTGGTGGTTGGCCTTGGTGCCGGCGAGACGTTGCTGCGTTACCCGCGCGTGCAGCAAGCCATGGCCTGGGGCGGTGTGCTCTGGCTGAGTTGGCTAGCGTGGCAGATCTTTCGCAGTGCACCGCCATCGCTGAATCCGGACGATACACAGGAGGAAGGTTTCAGCGTGCTGGGCGCCGCCATGCTGCAACTGGTCAATCCCAAGGTGTGGATGATGGCCGTGGCGGTGGTCAGCGTGTTTGTCGGCGGTGGGGATAAAACCCTGCGGCTGCTGGTGTTGTCCCTGGCGTTTCTGTTGGTGTCGCTGCCGTGCATGACGTTCTGGGCGTTGCTGGGAGTGGGCAGTGCGCGGTTGATGGGATCGCCAAAGGCGTTCAAGCGGATGAATGCGGCACTGGCACTGTTGCTGCTGCTTTCGGCATGGCTGACTGTCCTGAAATAACTCCACTGTAGGAGCTGCCGAAGGCTGCGATCTGTTGATCTTGATCTTAAAAAACAGAATCAAAAGATCGCAGCCTTCGGCAGCTCCTACATAGCGCTTCAATACCATTTCATCAGGGTGAGGTGGCCTGCCGATACTCGCGCGGTGTAAATCCGGTCGAGGCCTTGAACTGCCGAGTGAAGGCGCTGTGATCGGTGTAGCCGCATTGCAGCGCCACATCGGTAATCGGCAGATCGGTATGCAACAACCGGTGCGCGTGTTCGAGGCGTACTTTCTGGATCATCTGCCGTGGCGTCAGGTGAAATACCCGTTTGCAGTAACGCTCCAGCTGCGCAACGGAAATACCGGCAATGCGGGTCAGTTCACCGAGGGTGACGCGGCGATTGAAATTCGCGCGGATATGCTCATCGACCGCCGCCAGCCGCTCGAATGCCGGGTGCGTTTCACTGGCAGATTGCAAGTCCACCGAAATCCCCGCCAGGCCAATGATCATCCCGTCACGGTTGTACAGCGGGTGCTTGTGCGTCAGGCACCAGCCCGGTTCGCGACTGCCATACAGATGCAGTTCGAGCTGATCCTCCAGCACAAAGCCCTCCTCCAGCACCTTGCGATCCTGCTCGGTGTAACCCGGCCCGAGTTGCGCCGGGAACACTTGTGCACTGGTTTTGCCGAGCAACGGGCGTAAATCCTTCAAGCCACAGCGCTGCACCAGCGTGCGGTTGGCGAGCACGTAACGAGCCTGCACATCCTTGATGAAAATCGCCGCATTGGGGATCACATCGAGCATCGGCAACAACAGCGCCGCGCCGCCCAAGAGTTCCTCCAGTGTCTGCGGACGCTGGCCATTCATGCCTTGAGCCAGGATCGAAAACGCCTGCTGCATCCAACAATCCTCTCGTAACGTGGATCGACCCCGCGCCCGTCATGCGGCGTTCGCGTGCAGATTGCAGCATCGTTCAAAGCGTGTCGAGGGCCACGTTGGGTCTGCGCCATTGTGCTGATTTCGTCATCGAAGCCGCGGCAAAACATCAATCGCTACACCGGCGACAAGTTCAAAGTCTGGCCGTCCCAGTGACACAACTGCCTATCCAATAACTCACAAGAAGGCGATGCCATGTCAGGCCAAGGCAAGTTCAAAAAACAGCTTTCACTGATCGACCTCACATTTATCGGGCTGGGGGCGATCTTCGGTTCCGGCTGGTTGTTCGCGGCCAGTCATGTGTCCGCGATTGCCGGGCCGGCGGGGATTTTTTCCTGGCTGCTGGGCGGCTTCGCCGTGTTGTTGCTGGGCATCGTTTACTGCGAGCTGGGCGCGGCATTACCGCGTGCCGGTGGCGTGGTGCGTTACCCGGTGTACTCCCACGGGCCGCTGCTCGGCTACTTGATGGGCTTCATCACCTTGATCGCGTTTTCCAGTCTTGTGGCGATCGAAGTGGTTGCCTCGCGCCAATACGCAGCGGCGTGGTTTCCCGGTCTGACCAAAGCCGGCACTGGCGACCCGACGATTCTCGGCTGGTTGGTGCAGTTCGGCCTGTTGTGCGTGTTTTTCCTGCTCAACTACCGCAGCGTGAAGACCTTCGCCAAGGCGAATAATGTGGTCAGCGTATTCAAATTCATCGTGCCGTTGCTGGTGATCGGTGTGCTGTTCACTTTCTTCAAACCGGCCAACTTCGAGGTGCAAGGCTTCGCCCCGTTCGGTCTGTCGGGTGTCGAGATGGCGGTGTCGGCGGGCGGCATCATTTTCGCTTATCTGGGCCTGACACCGATCATTTCGGTGGCCAGTGAAGTGAAGAATCCGCAGCGCACCATTCCCATCGCGCTGATCCTTTCAGTGCTGCTGTCGACGCTGATTTACGTGCTGCTGCAAATGGCCTTTCTCGGCAGCATCCCGACGGAAATGCTCGCCAACGGCTGGGCCGGGATCAGCAAGGAATTCGCCCTGCCGTACCGTGACATCGCGCTGGCGCTGGGCGTCGGTTGGTTAGCGTATCTGGTGGTCGCCGATGCGGTGATCTCGCCCAGCGGGTGCGGCAACATCTACATGAACGCCACCCCGCGTGTGATCTACGGCTGGGCGCAGACCGGTACCTTCTTCAAAGTCTTCACCCACATCGATGAAAAATCCGGCATTCCGCGACCGGCGCTGTGGCTGACCTTTGCCCTGTCGGTGTTCTGGACCCTGCCGTTCCCATCGTGGGAGGCGCTGATCAATGTGGTCTCCGCCGCATTGGTGTTGAGCTACGCAGTGGCACCGGTGTCGGTGGCAGCGCTGCGCCGCAATGCGCCGGACATGCCGCGCCCGTTCCGGGTCAAGTGCATGGGCGTGCTCGGACCGGTGTCGTTCATCATCGCTGCGCTGATTGTCTACTGGTCGGGCTGGAACACCGTGTCGTGGTTGCTCGGCCTGCAAATCCTGATGTTCGTGGTCTACCTGCTCTGCGGTCGTTTTGTGCCGACCGCTCACCTGAATCTGGCCTGTCAGGTGCGTTCCTCGGCGTGGCTGATCGCCTTCTACGCGGTGACCATCGTGCTGTCGAAACTCGGCACCTTTGGTGGCTTGGGCATCCTCGCTCATGCATTCGACACCATCGTCGTCGCCGCATGCGCCACCGGCATTTACTACTGGGGTGCAGCGACCGGTGTGCCGGCGCACCTGCTACGTCTGGAAGACGACGATGAGGAAAGCGAAGTCGCTGCCCCTATCTCGACCGTTTCTGCGCGCCCTGCCGGCGCCTACTGAAATCACCCAACGGGATCTATTCATGAAAGAACTACACGTCATTGATTCCCACACCGGCGGTGAACCGACGCGCCTGGTGATGAACGGCTTCCCCGAGCTGCCCGGCAACACCATGGTGGAAAAACGCGATGCCCTGCGCACTCAGCATGACCAATGGCGCCGCGCCTGCCTGCTGGAACCGCGCGGGAACGATGTGCTGGTGGGTGCGCTGTACTGCGAGCCGGTATCGGCGGACGCCACCTGCGGGGTGATCTTCTTCAACAACGCCGGTTATCTGGGCATGTGCGGCCACGGCACCATCGGTCTGATCAATTCGTTGCATTACCTGGGGCGAATCGAACCGGGCGTACACAAGATCGACACGCCCGTCGGCCCGGTCAGCGCCACGCTGCATGACGACGGATCGGTCACTTTGGGCAACGTACCCGCCTACCGCCATCGCAAAAAGGTACCGGTTGACGTGCCGGGCTACGGCCGCGTATTCGGCGATATCGCTTACGGCGGCAACTGGTTTTTCCTCGTCTCCGAACACGGCCAGACATTGACGATGGACAACGTCGAACACCTCACGGCGTACACCTGGGCGATGCTCAAAGCCCTCGAAGAGCAAGGCATTTACGGCGACGACGGCGCAGTAATCGATCACGTCGAACTGTTCGCCGATGACGATCAGGCCGACAGCCGCAACTTTGTCATGTGCCCCGGCAAAGCCTACGACCGCTCCCCGTGCGGCACCGGCACCAGCGCCAAACTCGCTTGTCTGGCCGCCGACGACAAGCTGCAACCCGGTGCAACCTGGGTGCAGGCGAGCATCACCGGCAGCCAGTTCGAAGGCCGCTTCGAATGGGACGGCGAACGAGTGCGCCCGTTCATCACTGGCCGCGCTTACATGACCGCCGACAGCACTTTGTTGATCGACGAAGCAGACCCGTTCGCGTGGGGCATTTGAGCCAACGCGCTGACTTTTCACCTCAATTTGAATGATGTGCCAAGGAGTTAAAACAATGAGCGACAACATCTTCACCGGTTGCATGCCGGCCCTGATGACCCCGTGCACCGCCCAGCGCAAACCGGACTTCGACGCCTTGGTGGCCAAGGGTCGCGAGCTGATCGATATCGGCATGAGCGCCGTGGTCTATTGCGGTTCCATGGGCGACTGGCCGCTGCTGACCGAGGCCGAGCGTCAGGAAGGCGTGGCGCGTCTGGTGGCCGCCGGGATTCCAACCATCGTCGGAACCGGCGCGGTGAATTCCCGTGAAGCGGTTTCCCATGCGGCGCACGCGGCAAAAGTCGGCGCGCAGGGTTTGATGGTGATTCCGCGTGTGCTATCCCGTGGTGCTTCGCCAGCTGCGCAAAAAGCCCACTTCGCAGCGATTCTGCAAGCCGCACCGAACCTGTCGGCGGTGATCTACAACAGCCCTTACTACGGCTTCGCCACTCGCGCTGACCTGTTCTTCGAACTGCGTCGCGAGCACCCGAACCTGATCGGTTTCAAAGAGTTCGGCGGTGGTGCCGACCTGCGTTACGCCGCCGAAAACATCACCTCCAAAGACGATGACGTGACCTTGATGGTCGGCGTCGATACGCAAGTGGTGCACGGTTTCGTCAACTGCAACGCCACCGGCGCCATCACCGGCATCGGCAACGCCCTGCCCCGCGAAGTGCTGCAACTGGTGGCGCTGAGCAAGCAAGCGGCCAAGGGTGATGCCAAGGCCCGGCGCCAGGCGCGGGAACTGGAATCGGCGCTGGCGGTGTTGTCGTCGTTCGATGAAGGCTGCGATCTGGTGCTGTATTACAAGCATTTGATGGTGCTCAACGGCGACAAGGAATACACCCTGCACTTCAACGAAACCGATGCATTGAGCGACTCGCAACGGCGTTATGCCGAGAAGCAGTATTCGCTGTTCCGTCACTGGTACGAGAACTGGTCGGCGGAACAGAACTTCGCCTGACACGGCTTCTCACCTGCCGCGAAGCCTTGTGACTCGCGGCAGGCCTCCCTCTTTTTATCAGGAAGACACCATGACTCTGACGGGCCACATGCTGATCGGGCAGCAATCCATTGCGGGCAATCGCGAGGCTGTTCGCGGGATCAATCCGACCACGAATGAAGCGCTGGAACCGGGGTATGCCGGAGGATCTACGCAGCATGTAGAACAGGCCTGCGCGCTGGCCTGCGCCGCGTTCGATATTTATCGCGAGACAGCGCTGAATGTCCGCGCCGAATTTCTGGAAAGCATTGCCGAAGAAATCGAAGGGCTCGGCGATGAACTGATCGAGCGAGCACACGCCGAAACCGGTCTGCCGCACGCTCGTCTGCTAGGTGAGCGCGGGCGTACTTGCCAACAATTGAGAATGTTCGCCCGCACCGTGCGCGCCGGTGAATGGCTGGATGTGCGCGTCGATAGCGCGCAGCCGCAACGCCAACCGCTGCCGCGTGCGGATTTGCGTCAGCGGCAGATTGCCCTGGGGCCGGTCGCGATCTTCGGCGCGAGCAACTTTCCGTTGGCATTTTCCGTGGCGGGCGGTGACACCGCTTCTGCCTTGGCCGCCGGGTGCCCGGTGATCGTCAAGGCGCACAGCGCGCATCCCGGCACCAGCGAACTGGTTGGTCACGCGGTGACGCGGGCAGTAAAAGCCTGTGGTTTGCCGGAAGGCGTGTTTTCCTTGTTGTACGGCTCGGGTCACGAAGTGGGCATTGCGCTGGTCACAGATCCACGGATCAAAGCGGTAGGTTTCACCGGTTCGCGCAGCGGCGGTCTGGCGTTGATTCAAGCGGCCCAAGCGCGGCCCGAACCGATTCCGGTGTACGCGGAAATGAGTTCGATCAATCCGGTGCTGCTGTTTCCAGCGGCGCTGGATAGTCGCACGCAGGCATTGGCTGAAGGGTTTGTGGCTTCGCTGACATTGGGCGCTGGCCAGTTCTGCACCAATCCGGGTCTGGTCATTGCCTTGAAAGGACCGGCGCTGGACAGGTTCATTGGCGCCACCACCGAACTCATTCAACGCAGTCCGGCGCAGACGATGCTGACACCGGGCATCTTCAGCGCTTACGAATCGGTCGTGAATGCGTTGGCTGTGAATTCCGCTGCACGCATTACTGGTATCGGTCAGAGCGGCAACGGCCCGAACCAATGTCAGGCCCGTGTATTTGTGACCGAGGCCGCCGACTTCTTTGCCGATCACCGCCTGCAAGCCGAAGCCTTCGGTGCAGCGGCGCTGATCGTGCAATGCGAAAGTGAAGCTGAAATCCGCCAGGTCGCCGAACATCTGGAAGGTCAGTTGACCGCCACGCTGCACCTTGATGACCAAGACCTGGAACAGGCACGTGCCCTGTTGCCGACGCTGGAGCGCAAGGCCGGCCGCTTGCTGGTCAATGGCTGGCCCACTGGAGTCGAGGTGTGTGACGCAATGGTTCACGGCGGGCCGTTCCCGGCCACGTCCGACTCGCGCACAACATCCGTTGGTACGGCGGCGATCCTCCGTTTCCTGCGCCCGGTCTGCTATCAGGACTTCCCCGACAGCTTGTTGCCTGACGTATTGAAACAAGACAACCCGCTGCAATTGCGGCGTCTGCTCAATGGGCAAAGGGAAGCGCAGCAACATGGCCAATAACGTCTCCCACGACATCGCTGTAGTCGGCGCCGGCATCATCGGCGTCGCCTGTGCACTGCGTCTGGCTCGCCAAGGGTTGCGCGTGGTCGTCATCGATCAGCAGCAACCCGGCCATGGCGCCTCGTTCGGTAACGCCGGGCATCTGGCGACCGAGCAGGTGTTTCCGATTGCCGACGCGTCCATCCTCAAGCGCCTGCCGGCCATGCTGATGGACCCGATGGGGCCGTTGCGACTGGACTGGAAATACCTGCCACGCGCCTTGCCATGGTTCACCCGCCTGCTGCTGAATCTGCGCCCGACGCCGTTTCAGAACACCGTGGCAGGCTTGCGCGCGCTCAATGAAAGCAGTCTTGACGCCTGGCAGCGCCTGCTCGGTGATATCCAGCGGCCCGACTTGCTGAAGATCGACGGCTCGTTGCTGGTGTTCGAACAGTCCGAATCGCGTCAGGCGATCCAGGCATTACAGGCCCGAATGCATCAGCAACAGGTGCCAGTCGACTACTGGCAATCCAGCGCCATACGCGAGACCGCGCCGCAACTCAGCGAACAGATTCAGGGCGGCTTGTTCTTCCCGCGCACCGGGCATTTCATCGACCCCTACCGCGTGGTCTGTGAACTGGTCGAAGCGGCCAACGCCAGTGGCGTGAGTTTTGTCCAGCAACAGGTTCAGGGCGGCTACGTGCAGGAGCATGGCGTCACGCTGACCACCGGCAATGGCGCTCTGACTGCAAGTCGCGTGCTGATCGCCTGCGGTGCGCACTCAGCGAAACTCACCGCCGCCCTCACCGGCAAAAAAGTACCGCTGGACACCGAGCGCGGTTATCACCTGATGCTGCCGCAGGAACACGATCGACTGCCCTTCCCCGTCACCTCCCTGGAACGCAAGTTCATCATGACGCCGATGTCCGAAGGGTTGCGCCTGGCCGGCACCGTCGAGTTCGCCGGGCTGGAAAAGCCACCGAGCATGGAGCGCGCGTGGCAGTTGCACCGGTTGAGTCAGGGCATGTTTCGCAAGGATCTGAGCGCTGAAGCAGCGACGCCGTGGATGGGCTTTCGACCGTCGTTACCGGATTCGCTGCCGGTGATTGATCAGGTCTGTGAGGGCAAGGTGTTGCTTGCGTTCGGGCATCAGCATCTGGGGCTGACGCAGGCGGCGGTGACGGCGGAGATGGTGGTGCGGATGGCTCGGCCAGCAACGACGCATCAGGTGACTGATCTGACGGCAGATGAACTCTTCAGACTCGATCGTTTCTGATCGGCGGGTGCCGATGCGATTGAGCGTCTGCACTCAAGTGATCGGTTGTAACGCTTCTATCAGCGCTCCTGACAACATTGCAACTAGCCGTTCCGCCGGGAGCATCAGCTCCCCTTTTCATACAGCGCCAATATCATCAACCAGACATTGTTCCCACGGCGGACAAGGAGACCACGCGTCTAAAAGCTTATCGATGAACAGGCGGATCTTGGGAGAAAGGTGTCGTTTGCTGGGATAGATGATACGGATGGGTTCTGCGGCCTCAGCGTATTCTTCGAGCAGTTGAACAAGCTTGCCGCTGCGTAGTTGGTGGCTCACTACGTACGACGGCAGTGTCGCAATACCCAAGCCCGCCATCGCGCACTCATGCAGCGCTTCCGCGCTGTCCATCTGTAGCCGCCCACCTTGAGTGAAGGCAACCGCCTGGCCGTCTACTCGAAAATTCCATGGAAGTAATCGTCCCCCGCTGACGAAATGCAGACATTCGTGCGCGGACAACGCTTCGGGAGTTTGTGGCCGTGGATGCTCAGCCAGATAGTGGGGTGAAGCACAGGTGATCATTTGCTGGTACGCCACCGTGCGCGTCAGCAATCGAGAATCCTCTTTGGGCGGGCCAATTCGCATGGCCAGATCAAACCCCTCATCAATGAGGTCTACCAGTCGGTCGGAAAACGTAACGTCGACACTTAGCGAAGGCCAGTCCTTCAGACAGCATTCGATATGAGGGAGAACGTGAAGCCTACCCAGCGCGACCGGCAGACTCATACGCAATCGCCCACTGGGTGTCGAGCGACGAAACGCCAGTGCATCTTCGACATCGTCAAGATCTTGAAGGATGCCAACACAGCGCTCGTAGAGAACCTGACCGTCGTCCGTCAGGCTCAGACTGCGGGTTGTGCGGTTGAGTAACCGCACTTGCAATCGAGCTTCCAGCCTGACAATCGATTTACCCACTGCCGAACGAGTGAGACCTAATTGCTTGGCAGCTGCGGTAAAGCTTCCGGCATTTACAGAACTCACAAAAGCCGCGATGTCGTTCAGGTTATGAATTTCCATACTTCCTCACTCGCTCAACGTTCGGGCGCCACGGCACTCGCTATGGGGAAGCCTATTCCCCAATCAAGCGGATAGTATCTCAATTAGCTAATTCAATACCCTCCTTCAATCGAGATCACGATGAATACGAAAGTAAAAGCAGCCGTTCAAACCTGGGCCAACAGCCTGAGCGATTTGGTACCTGTCCTCAAAGGCATTGATACCACCACGAAAATGAGCGATATCCGCGACGCCTACGCAAGAATGCTCGCGCAAAATCCAGCGCCCACCGGTGTCAGGTTCGAAGCAGTCGATATGGGCGGTGTTCCAGGAACCCTGGTGACACCCGATGAAGTCAAGACCGACGCAGTTGTGATGTACATCCATGGCGGGGCTTACATTGTCGGCCGTCCAGATGGCTACCATGGCATTGGTGGCAACTACGCGAAAATGCTGGGTGCTCGTGTATACATGCCTGACTACCGACTGGCCCCGGAGCACAAATTCCCCGCATCCATCGACGACACACTGCGCGCCTACGAGTGGTTGCTTGAGCAGAAAATCCCGGCTGAAAAAATCGCGTTTTCCGGCGAGTCGGCTGGCGGAGCAATGGTTGTAAGCGTGATGGTGGCGGCCAAATCCAAAGGGCTTGCGTTACCTGCGGTGGGTTCTTCGATCTCGCCTTGGGCGAACCTCGAACACACCGGCGCCTCTATGAGCAACCGTGAGGGCCTGGATCCGCTGAATTCCAAGCCTGTTCTGGATATTCTTGCCAGAACATTCCTTGGCGAGACACTGGCCAACCATCCTCTGGCATCGCCGGTTTTCGCGGACGTCACTGGACTCCCACCCATTCTGGTACAGATTGGCGAGAACGAGCTGATGCTGAGTGACGCGATGCGGCTTGCCACCCATCTGGCGGACAACCGTGTCCGGGTCAATCTCGAGGTATGGCCTGCCATGTTCCACGCCTGGCACTTCTACTCTGCCATGCTGCCAGAAGGTCAACAGGCAATGGTGAGCTCAGTACGTTTCATTGAGGCGGGTCTGGCCGAAGCCAATCGCTGAGTAGAAATTCAGACTGCGGGAGCTTTTCAGTTCCCGCAGTTCTGCCTTCAATAGAGCGTCGGCAAGGCAAAACAAGTAAAGAGCGATTGCTCGGTTACGTTGCCCGCCGCACTAATCGTAAAACGCCTCAACCAACACCCGACTCCCCACAAAAAAACTGTCCGCCACCAACCGCAACGGCTGCACATCCAGATCACTGGCCTTATCGCCAATCAACTGTTGGAAATGTCGGTACACCGCCGCGTACTCACCCTCCTCCGAAACGGCTTGGTGCACACCGTCGATGCTCAACAGCGCACCGCCGTTATCCAGGCGCAAAACGCCTTCAGCGCAGCAAACCTCGATACTCCACAGCTCATCATGGCCATGGTCAAAATCAAACTCCGCGCGCACATGGAGGCGACGGGCGTCAGACATTTTGATCGACGCAGCAATCGGCGACTGGCAGTTGTTCGGTACACGCAGTTCAGCCGATTCGACAAACAGCGGAAGCTTCAGCAGGTGGGTGACGATCGACAAGGCATTGATGCCCGGATCAAATACGCCGAGGCCGCCGGGTTGCCAGATCCAGGTCTGTCCGGGGTGCCATTTGCGCACGTCTTCTTTCCAGTCGATCTGCACGCTTTGCAGCGTGCGCGAGGCGAGCCAGTCGCGGGCGGCTTCGATGCCGGGCGCGTAGCGTGAATGCCAGGCAAACAGAGCACTGACGCCCTGCTCAGCGGCCTGATCGACCAAGGCCAGCGCTTCGCCCAATGTGGCGCACGGTGGCTTCTCCACCAGCACGTGTTTGCCGGCGGCCAGTGCTTGCTGCACCAGCGCAAAGCGCCCTTGCGGTGGTGTGCAGAAGGCGATCGCGTCCACCGGCGGACCGTTTTCCAGCAATTCACTTAAGGATTGGAAGTTTTCCATGCCTGCGCAAGGCTGGCCCTGGGTAGCGACGGAGACCAAGTGGAAAGCGGGATTGGCGAGGATCGCCGGGACGTGTTGATCCTGGGCAATCTTGCCATAGCCCACCAGACCGAGACGGATTGGTTGCATCAATGACTCCTGTTTTGATTTTGTTGTCGTCAGTGAACCGGGAGATTATCTGCAAACGCCACGAGCGTCTGTCCGCGCAATGTCACCACGACGCACAGGATCAGGCAAGGATTGCACAGGAATGCGCTAGTGCCCGAAGCGCTGGAACAGAAACAATGCCTTACGACAAACCGATTGAGGATGTTCCCATGCTTGTTCAAGCCTACGGTGCCCACGCTGGCGACAAACCCCTTGAGCCAATGCAGATCACGCGCCGCGCGCCGGCCGCCCATGATGTGCAGATCGATATCGCTTTCTGTGGCATCTGCCATTCCGACCTGCACCAGGTGCGCGCCGAATGGGCCGGCACGCAATTCCCTTGCGTACCGGGGCACGAAATCGTCGGTCGCGTATCGGCGGTCGGCGCGCATGTCGCGGACTTCAAAGTCGGTGATCTGGTCGGCGTTGGTTGCATCGTCGACAGCTGCAAACATTGCGATGACTGCGAAAGCGGTCTGGAAAACTACTGCGACGGCATGATCGGCACCTACAACTTCCCGACCCCGGACGCCCCGGGCTGGACGCTGGGCGGCTATTCGCAAAACATCGTCGTGCATGAACGCTACGTCCTGCGCATCCGCCACCCCGAAGCGCAACTGGCCGCCGTCGCGCCGCTGTTGTGCGCGGGCATCACCACTTACTCGCCACTGCGTCATTGGAATGCGGGACCGGGCAAGAAAGTCGGCGTGGTCGGCATCGGCGGTCTCGGCCACATGGGCATCAAACTGGCCCACGCCCTGGGCGCCCACGTTGTCGCGTTCACTACCTCCGAATCGAAACGCGAAGCGGCCAAAGCGCTGGGCGCCGATGAAGTGGTGGTGTCGCGCAATGCCGAAGAAATGGCCGCCCACGCCAAGAGTTTCGACCTGATCCTCAACACCGTCGCCGCGCCGCACGATCTTGACGCATTCCTCGTGCTGCTCAAGCGCGATGGTGCGTTGACGCTGGTCGGTGCACCAGCCACCTCGCACCCGTCGCCGAACGTGTTCAACCTGATCATGAAGCGTCGCACGATTGCCGGCTCGATGATCGGCGGCATCCCTGAGACTCAGGAAATGCTCGACTTCTGCGCCGAGCACGGCATCGTCTCCGACATCGAACTGATCCGCGCCGACCAGATCAACGACGCCTACGAGCGCATGCTCAAGGGTGACGTGAAGTATCGTTTCGTGATCGACAACGCAACGTTGGCTGAATAAGCCTCAGCGCCCATTGGCCGTTCAGCGCGGCCAATGGGCCGTTGAATTCCGTCGCCGGGATTTGACAGGCCCGGCGTTGCTCGCCAGAGTCGCACCCCTTTGCCTGACATCAAGGGGTTGCCGTTGAACGAACAGACATTGTCCATGCGCCTCGAGCGGGTGGCTGCCCACGTACCTGCCGGTGCGCGACTGGCGGATATCGGCTCGGATCACGGCTATCTGCCGGTGGCGCTGATGCGTCGTGGTCTGATCAGTGCAGCCGTAGCTGGCGAAGTCGCGCTGACGCCGTTCCACGCGGCTGAACGCACCGTGCGCGAGAACGATCTGCAGCAGCAGATCAGCGTGCGCCGGGCCGATGGTCTGGCAGCAATCAAACCTGACGACGGCATCACCGCCATCAGCATCTGCGGCATGGGCGGTGAAACCATCCGTGACATCCTCGACAGCGGCAAGGCCCACCTCAGCGGCGAGGAACGTCTGATCCTGCAACCCAACGGCGGCGAGCAACCGTTGCGCCAATGGCTGATGGAAAACGGCTACCGCATCCTCAGCGAAGAGCTGCTGCGGGAGAACCGCTTCGATTACGAAATCATCGTGACCGAACGCGCTGAACCGATGACCTATACCGACAAGGAGCTGTATTTCGGCCCCTTGCAGATGCAGGCCCGCAGCCCCGAGTTTCTGCGCAAATGGCAGCACAAGCTTCACCATAAGCAGAAGACGCTGAGCCAACTCGCCCATGCGCAACAAAGCCTGCCAGAGCAAAAGCTGCAAGACCTCAAACAACAGACAAGCTGGATTACCGAACTGCTGGCCTGAGCGCCAGCGTTTCGCACTGAGAAAACGCGTGCACAGGATGAATGCTCACGCGCCCTCATTTGATACACGACATCACAAATGATGTACCTCAAGCCCCATTTATCAATTCCCGCCTGCCTCTTAAAGTCCTCTCCAACAGCCGCCCATCACTCCGATGGGCCAGCGACTGGAGATACCCCAAATGCCTTTCATCAGCGTACGTATCACCCGTGACGGCGTGACCCGGGAGCAGAAAGCCCAGGTCATCGAGGAAATCACCGAAACGATGGAGCGGGTGCTGCACAAGGACCCGAAACTCACCCACATCGTGATTGAGGAAGTCGACACCGATAACTGGGGTTATGCCGGCATCACCACCACCGAGTATCGCCAACAGTTGGCGGATTCGCAGTCATGAGCCGGGCCGTGAAAATCGATTTCGTCGCGGATGTCGTTTGCCCTTGGTGCGCATTGGGCGCTACCGCTCTGGAGCAAGCGATCAAGAATCTGGCGGGCGAAGTCGACGTGGAACTGACCTACAAACCGTTCGAGCTGAACCCCGACATGCCCGCCGAAGGTGAGCACGCTATCGAGCACATGATGCGCAAATACGGGCGCAGCGCTGAGCAAGTGGCGGATCGCAACGCGATGATCATCGAACGCGGCGAGCAGATCGGTTTTCACTTCGACCTGGAAAAACGCAGCCATTTCCACAACACCTTCGATGCCCATCGACTGCTGTTCTGGGCCGCCACACAAGGACGTCAGCGTGAGTTGAAGCAGGCCTTGCTCAAAGCCTACTTCACTGACGGCATGAACCCGAATGACCACGCCACGCTGGTGATGCTGGCAGGCGCAGTCGGGCTCGACAGCCAACGTGCGCAAGAGGTGCTGGCCAACGTTGAGTACAGCCAGGCCGTGCGCGAACTTGAACGGTTTTACCAGCAACGCGGCATCGATTCGGTTCCGGCCATGGTCCTTGATGACAAACAGGTCATCCCCGGTTCCCAGTCCGTCGCTTATTACGAGCAAGCATTACGTCAGGCAGCACAGGTTGCGGCTCGCGCCTGACCTGCGAAATCCGATTATTCAAACCTTCCATATTGCATGAGGAAACATCATGAGCACGTCCAAGAAAGTTGTTGTGATTACCGGCGCTTCGCAAGGCATTGGCGCAGGCCTGGTCAAGGGTTTCCGTGAGCGCGGCTATCAGGTGGTTGCGACCTCCCGTTCGATCAAACCGTCCACTGACCCGGATATTCTCGCCGTCGCCGGTGACATCGCCGACCCGCAGACCGCCGAGCGCGTGATTCGCGAAGCCGTCGCACGTTTCGGACGCATCGACACGCTGGTGAATAACGCCGGGATATTCGTCGCCAAGCCTTTCACCGAATACAGCCAGGCAGACTACGCACAAGTAGTGGCGACCAACATGAGCGGCTTCTTCCATATCTCGCAATTGGCGATTGCCGAAATGGAGAAAAACGCCAGCGGCCACATCGTCAGCGTCACCACCAGTTTGGTCGATCATGCGATTGATGGCGTACCGTCAGTGCTCGCGTCGCTGACCAAGGGTGGCATCAACGCAGCGACCAAGTCGCTGGCCATCGAGTACGCCAAGCGTGGTATTCGGGTCAACGCAGTGTCGCCGGGCATCATCAAAACGCCGATGCACGGCGAAGAGACTCACGCCGCCCTCGGCAGCCTGCACCCGGTGGGTCATATGGGCGAGATTGATGACATCGTGCAGGCGATCCTCTACCTGGACGGCGCAAACTTCGTCACCGGCGAAATCCTCCATGTCGATGGTGGTCAAAGCGCTGGTCATTGATACCTCCCCGCAGCACTGCCGGTGTGTACCGGCGGTGCCGCTTCATGAGATAAGCCTGAGAATGAACCGTCAGTTGATCCTCGGTGTACTCACATGAAGCGCCACTTTGATGACTTGCAATTGGGCAGTATCGAACTCTTCTGCCTCGCCGCCGAGGCAGGCAGTTTCACCGCCGCCGCGCAACTCGCGGGGGTGACACCCGCAGCGGTGAGCCGGTCGATTCTTCGCCTCGAAAAAAGATTGGGTTCACGCTTGTTTGCCCGAACCACCCGCAGCATTCGCTTGACCGAGGCCGGCAGAAACTTCTTCGTCCAGTGCAGCCAGGCCCTGACCCAACTGGTCGAAGCGCAACAGGAAGTCATGGGCGCGCAGACGTCTCCATCCGGTCAGTTGCGCATCAGCCTCCCGACCACGTACGGGCATCACCGCATCCTGCCGCTGCTGCCCAAATTCCGCGCGCTGTATCCCGACGTCAGCGTCGACATCCACTTGGGCAACCGCAATATCGACTTTGTCGGCGAAGGCTACGATCTGGCGATACGTGTTCGTGCCCAACCGGATTCGACCATGGTCGCGCGGCTGCTGGAGGATGCAAAACTGGTGGTGGTCGCCTCCCCCGACTATCTGAAAAAGGCTGGCACACCGAAGACACTTGAGGATCTGGTGCAACACGAATGCATTCAGTTCGAACTGCCCAGCAGCGGACGGCGGATTTCCTGGCTGTTTCAGGAAAATGGCCACGATCGTGAAGTGTTTTCCGACGGCGGTTACTCCTGCTCCGATGACGTGCTCGGCGGTGTCACCCTGGCCAAACACGATGCCGGAATCTTCCAGACCTACAAGTTCATTGTCGAAAAAGAGCTGGCCGACGGCAGCCTGGTCGAGGTTCTCCAGCCGTACGCCGGGCGCTCGCGACCTTACACGTTGCTCTACCCGCACGGCCGGTATGTGCCGCAACGGGTGCGGGCGTTTGTCGATTTTCTGTTGCAGTTTCGTGATGAGTGGACCGGTTGACGCTGATTGAATCGGCGCAACACAAAAGCCTGCTTTTCATGGCAGGCTTTTGTTTGCTCGCGCAGGCTTACTTCTGCTGAGCGGTCAGCGCCGAGTAGCTGTTCATCAGGTTGCGGTAGTTCGGGATGCGCTGCGACAGCAGATTACCCAGCCCTTCAATATCGTTGCGCCAGTCGCGGTGCAGCTCACACGCCACCGAGAACCAGTTCATCATCTGTGCGCCGGCCTGAGTCATGCGGCTCCATGCGGCTTGTTGCACGGTGGTGTTGAAAGTGCCGGACGCGTCGGTGACCACAAACACATCAAACCCTTCCGCCAGCGCCGACAAGGTCGGGAACGCTACGCAGACATCCGTCACCACACCGGCAATGATGATCTGCTTGCGGCCGGTAGCCTTGATCGCCTTGACGAAGTCTTCGTTGTCCCACGCGTTGATCTGGCCAGGGCGAGCGATGTATGGCGCGTCCGGGAACATCTCTTTCAACTCTGGCACCAGCGGGCCGTTCGGGCCTTGTTCGAAACTGGTGGTGAGGATGGTCGGCAGTTCGAAGAACTTGGCCAGATCAGCCAGGGCCAGCACGTTGTTCTTGAATTCGTTTGGCGAGAAGTCCTGCACCAGGGAAATCAGGCCGGTCTGGTGGTCGACCAGCAGCACGATGGCGTCGTCTTTGTTGAGGCGGTTGTAGGTTGGAGTGGTCATGGTCTGCTTCCCTTTTGAGTTTTAGAAGTTGTTGTTGCGTTCAAGTTGGGTACAGATTACTGACGCACAGAGACGGGATAAATCGGTTGAAAAGCGTTTCACCGTCAACTCAGGCAGGACAATTCCCGGGTTAGCGTGAAGGCTAAAAACCGCCGCGGGAAATTCAGAGGTTCATCTACCTGCTTCATCAACCCGCGCCGTGCTGTCACGCCTCGTCAACGCGAACGGCAATACCACATGCCGTTGCGGCAACGGCTGTTTCTCGATCAGCGCAATCAGCATTTCCACAGCTTTCTCACCAAACATTTCGGCGGGCTGGGCAATGGTCGTCAGCGGTGGATCGCAGTACGCGGCCATTGGAATATCGTCAAATCCCGCGAGCGAAATATCCTCCGGCACGCGCAGCCCCTGCTCTTTGATTCGCTTGAGCGCGCCGATGGCCATTTCGTCATTTTCACAAAACAGCGCGCTCGGTCGGTTGTTGAGTGCGAGCAGTTTCCCGGCGCCCGAGTAGCCCGCTTCCAGCGTGAAGTCGCCGTGACAGATAAGCGTGTGGTCCAGCGCGAGACCGGCGTCGCGCAGGGCCGCTTCATACCCCGCCAGACGATCACGCGTGAGCGGGCTGCCTTTGGGTCCTTTGATCAGTCCGATGCGCTGATGCCCCAGCGCGATCAGGTGTTCGGTCATGGCTTTGGCCGCCGCAACGTTGTCCAGGCTGATGGTCGGGTGCCGTCCGTGCCGGATGACTTCGCAGGCATTGACGATCGGAGTCAGTACCGGCTCGGCGGCGGAATCATCGAAGGGATCATAGGCGCGCAACTGAATGACGCCATCGGCTTGATGGGCGTACACCAGATGAGCGAACTGGCGCTCAAGTGATGCCTGGCCCTGGGTGTCGCACAACAGCAACCGGTAACCGGCGGCCTGCGCGGCTTTTTGTGCGCCGCTGATCACTCTGGCGAAAAAGGTGTTGGCAATGGTCGGGACCAGAATCACCAGGTTGCCCGTTCTACGCGAGCGAAACTGTACCGCCATCAAATTCGGTCGATAGCCGGCTTGCTGGACGGCAGCCATAACCCGCTCGCGGGTATCGGGCAGCACCCGCTCGGGGGATTTCAATGTTCTCGACACCGTTGCCACCGAGACACCCGCCAGCCGTGCCACTTCGCGGATATTGGACAAGACTGCCTCGCTCTTTCAATCAAATCGGCCGTCGAGCTTACCGTACAGCCGCACGCGCCGAAACGTTGGCATTCGTCAGACACGGTTTGACACCCGCTGATTTCAGGCCTAGATTTCGCCAACGATGTAACCGGTTACATCGTCGATATTCCGCATGAATCCACTGAGACAATTGCCATGACTGCTGCAGGTCGAAAAATAAGAATGGGCTTCGTCGGCGGTGGTGAAGGCGCCTTCATCGCCCAGGCACACCGGCAAGCCGCCGGCCTCGATGGACACTTTGAACTGGTCTGCGGTGCGTTCAGCCGCGACGTCCACAACAATCAACGCAGTGGTGCGGCGCTTGGGCTGCCTGCGCAACGCTGCTATGACGCCTGGCAAGACATGCTGGCCGCCGAACAAGCACTGCCGGCCGATCAGCGCATGGAACTGCTGGTCATCGTCACGCCCAATCACCTGCACGCCCCTATCGCCAGTGCAGCACTGAGCGCGGGTTTCCATGTGTTCAGTGAAAAGCCTGCTGCGCTTAATCTGGCGCAAGTGCAGGACCTGGCCAGCGTGGTCAACAACAGCCAGCGGATCTACGCCCTGGCGCACACCTACCTGGGGTATGCGATGGTCTGGCAGGCACGCGAGATGGTCGCCAACGGTGAAATCGGGCGTCTGCGCAAAGTCCTCGTCGAATACCCCCAAGGCTGGCTCAGCAGCGACGTGGCTGGCCAAGGCAACAAACAGGCGGGCTGGCGCGACAATCCTGAACAATCCGGCATCGGTGGTTGCATCAGTGACATCGGCACGCACGCATTTTCCCTCGCGGAGTTTGTCGCCGGTCAATCCATCCAGTTCATCAGCGCGATGCTCGGCTCACATTTGAGCAGTCGCCAGCTGGATGACGACGCCTCGATGCTGTTCAAAATGGCCGACGGCGCCAGCGGCGTATTGATCGCCAGCCAAGTGTGCGCGGGCGAAGAGAATCCGCTGAAGATTCGCCTGTATGGCGACAAGGGCGGGCTGGAATGGCGTCAGGAAGAGCCCGCCAGTCTGATCCATCGACCCTTGAATGAACCGATGCGCGTGCTGCGCTCGGGCCTTGGCCAACCTTGGCTGTGCGAAGCCGCCACCCGGCGCATGCGCTTGCCCGCCGGGCACCCGGAAGGCTACCTCGAGGCGATGGCCAATCTCTACGGCGACCTCGCGCAAGCCATTTTCCAGGGTGCGAGCGGCCCTGACGCACCCGGCGTTCCAGGCATTGCCACCGGGCTGCGCGGTATGGCCTTTATCGAGACCGCTATCGCCAACCATCGTGGAGAAGCCAAATGGACTCAAATACCCGACCTTGCGAATGGAGCACCCGCCAATGAGCGTTGATCAACAGCCCCCGAGCGGGATGCGCGGGCCAGGGATTTTTCTCGCCCAATTCATCGCCGACGAAGCACCTTTCGATACCTTGACCAACATCGCCCAGTGGGCCGCTTCCCAAGGCTACAAAGCCATTCAATTGCCGACCCTCGGCACGCGCTTCATCGACCTTGAACGCGCCGCCGAGAGTCAGGATTACTGCGACGAACTCATCGCCGTATGCGCCAAGGCCGGCGTGGTGATCAGCGAGCTGTCGACGCACCTGCAGGGCCAGTTGGTCGCGGTGCATCCGGCGTTCGACGCTCTCTTCGACGACTTTGCCCCGGCCGCGCTGCGTGGCAATCCGCAAGCACGCACCGAATGGGCAATCAACCAGTTGAAACTCGCGGCGCGCGCCAGTCAGCGCTTGGGGCTGACCGCCCACGCGACCTTTTCCGGCGCCCTGCTCTGGCCGTACGTCTACCCGTGGCCGCAACGCCCTGCCGGTCTGGTGGAACAGGGCTTTGCCGAATTGGCGAAACGCTGGTTGCCGATCCTTGAGTGCTTCGATGAGGCCGGTGTCGACCTCTGCTACGAGATCCACCCCGGCGAAGACTTGCACGATGGCGCCTCTTTCGAGCAATTCCTCGAAGCGGTGAATCACCATCCACGCGCGGCGATTCTGTATGACCCGAGCCATCTGTTGCTGCAGCAAATGGACTACCTGGGCTTCATCGATCGCTACCACGCGCGCATCCGCATGTTTCACGTCAAGGACGCGGAGTTTCGCGCCGACGCTCGATCCGGCGTATACGGCGGCTATCAGAGTTGGGTTGATCGTCCGGGTCGGTTTCGCTCACTGGGCGATGGCCAGATCGACTTCAAGGCGATCTTCAGCAAACTGACTCAATACGACTTCGACGGCTGGGCCGTGCTGGAGTGGGAATGCTGCCTGAAAGACGCTGCGCAAGGCGCTGCCGAAGGGGCGGCCTTCATCGAACGACACATGATCACCCGAACCCGCAAGGCATTCGACGATTTCGCCGGTGTCAGCGCTGACGAGCAATCCAACCGGCGTCTGCTGGGCCTTGGCGAACCCTGATGACAACGCTGTTACCGACATAAAAATAATACGGTGATTGAAATGAACGTAATGAATGCGCGACTCAGCGTCATGATGTTTTTGCAGTTTTTTATCTGGGGCGGCTGGTTCGTCACCCTCGGCACTTTCCTAACTACGACACTGGCAGCAAGCGGCGGCCAGGTGGGAATGGCGTTCTCCACGCAGTCGTGGGGCGCGATCATTGCGCCTTTTGTCGTTGGGCTTGTTGCAGATCGTTTTTTCAATGCCGAACGTATCCTGGCGGTGTTGCACCTGCTGGGCGCCGTGCTGCTCTTTCAGCTTTATCGGGCAACTGATTTCAGTGCGTTTTATCCCTACGTGCTGGCGTATATGCTGGTCTACATGCCGACGCTGGCCTTGGTCAACGCCGTAGCCTTCCGACAGATCAAAGACCCGGCCCGGGAGTTTTCCCGCATCCGCGTATGGGGCACCGTTGGCTGGATCGTCGCCGGCATCGTGATCAGTTTCGGCTTTGCCTGGGACGCTCAACAGGCGATTGCTGCGGGCGGTTTGCGCAACACGTTCCTGATGTCTGCCGTGGCCTCGCTGGTGTTGGGCCTCTACTGTTTCAGCCTGCCGAACACGGCGCCGCTGAAGTCGACGGGCGATTCACCAGGCATCAAGCAGATGCTGGGGGTGGACGCATTGGGCTTGCTCAAGGATCGCAGCTATCTGGTGTTCTTTCTTGCATCCATCCTGATCTGCATTCCTCTGGCGTTCTATTACCAGAATGCCAATCCGTTTCTGGCCGAAATCGGTGTCACCAACCCCACCGCGAAGATGGCTCTGGGTCAGGTCTCCGAAGTGCTGTTCATGCTTCTGCTACCCCTGTTCATCCAGCGTTTCGGCATCAAGATTGCCTTACTGGTCGGGATGCTGGCCTGGGCCTTGCGCTATGTGTTGTTTGCCTACGGCAACAATGGCGACCAAGCGTTCATGCTGCTGATCGGTATTGCTCTGCACGGCGTGTGTTATGACTTTTTCTTCGTCTGTGGGCAGATCTATACCGATGCCAAAGCCCCCGAGCGCTTCCGCAGCTCAGCTCAGGGCCTGATCACCTTGGCCACTTACGGTGTGGGTATGCTGATCGGATTCTGGGTGGCGGGTCAGATCACTGACCACTTTACCGCGCAAAACGGCCACGACTGGAGAAGTATATGGCTGTTTCCGGCAGGATTTTCGGTGATGGTTCTGCTGTGTTTCGCACTGGCGTTCAAGGGCCGAAGCGGCGAAAAAGAAGGGATGCCGTCGACCGTCTAGAGACGTCGCTCTGATAGGCACTGCGGCAGAAAAACAGAAAAAGCCTGCTTTTCAGGGCAGGCTTTTCGTTTGCAGCGCGCAGGCTTACTTTTGCTGAGCGGTCAGCGCCGAGTAGCTGTTCATCAGGTTGCGGTAGTTGGGGATGCGCTGCGACAGCAGATTGCCCAGCCCTTCAATGTCGTTGCGCCAGTCGCGGTGCAGCTCACACGCCACCGAGAACCAGTTCATCATCTGCGCACCAGCCTGGGTCATGCGGCTCCATGCGGCTTGTTGCACGGTGGTGTTGAAGGTGCCGGACGCGTCGGTGACCACAAACACATCAAACCCTTCCGCCAGCGCCGACAAGGTCGGGAACGCTACGCACACATCCGTCACTACACCGGCAATGATGATCTGCTTGCGACCGGTGGCTTTGATTGCCTTGACGAAGTCTTCGTTGTCCCAAGCGTTGATCTGACCAGGACGAGCGATGTACGGCGCGTCCGGGAACATCTCTTTCAACTCGGGTACCAGCGGGCCGTTCGGGCCTTGTTCGAAACTGGTGGTGAGGATGGTCGGCAGTTCGAAGAATTTGGCCAGATCGGCCAAGGCCAACACGTTGTTCTTGAATTCATTTGGCGAGAAGTCCTGCACCAGAGAAATCAGGCCGGTCTGGTGGTCGACCAGCAGCACGATGGCGTCGTCTTTGTTCAGGCGGTTGTAGGTTGGAGTGGTCATGGTCTGCTTCCCTTTTGAGTTTTAGAAGTTGTTGTTGCGTTCAAGTTGGGTACAGATTACTGACGCACAGAGACGGGATAAATCGGTTGAAAAGCGTTTCACCGTCAACTCAAAAAGGACAATACCGATTAACCAGCCACTTCTGCACTGTCGGCAGATATCAGCAATGACGCGGTCATTTCAGCGTGGCATACCGCAAGTATTTCATCGGCCAGCGCTGAGTCATCCGGGCAAGCACGCGACAGAATAATCGCGCCCACCGCCCGCGCCAGCATGTCGATCATTTTCACTCGCCCCGCGTCAGGCGCCGCGTCCGGCCCTGTCGGATACTTGTCGCCGAGCGTCTGCAGCGTGCGCTCGATGCCGTCGGCAAACGCTGTTTTCACTTCGTCAGACTGACGCGCGGCGTCGCCGCACAACGCCGCCATGGTGCAGCCACTGCCCCGCCCGTCCCGATGGTCTTTCGACACATAAGCGTCGATGAAGCCCTGAACATCAAGCGTTTCGGCACTGACCAACGAGCGCGCGAGGCTGTTGGCCGAGGCTTCGGACATCAGGTCAGCCTTCGAGCCGAAGTGCTTGTAGAAGCCGCCGTGGGTGAATCCGGCCGCAGCCATGAGGTCCGCGACGCCGACGCCGTCAAAACCTCGCTCACGAAACAACACCGATGCAGTCTCGACGATGTGCTCGCGGTTTGCCTGCGCCTGGGCTTTGGTGACTCTCACGTGCAATACCTCCGCTGAAATTCATGCGCCGATGATACATAGATGTCAGCCATAATCAAAACCGTTGACAGTTTAGATTTCGATCATCATCCTAATTACAGACATCATCGCTGCTCATCCACAGGCACGGATCAAACCCCATGACCGATCAAAATCTTTTCACGCCGTACACGCTTGGCTCCCTGACGCTGGCGAATCGAATTGTGCTCGCGCCGCTGACCCGCAATCGAGCGGGCGAAGGCTTTGTGCCCAGTGAATTCGCGGCCACCTACTACAGTCAACGCGCCTCCGCTGGCCTGCTGATTTCTGAAGCGACGCAGATCTCCCGACAGGGCCAGGGCTATCAGGACACCCCGGGGATTTACACGCAGGCGCAGATCGATGGTTGGCGCAAGGTGACCGCCGCGGTGCACGAAAAAGGCGCGAAGATCTTTCTGCAACTGTGGCATGTCGGTCGTGTTTCACACGTTGATCTTCAAGAAAACGGCGCCGCACCTGTAGCCCCCTCCGCGATACGCCCGGCGACCAAAGTGTTCGTCAACAACCGTTTTGAAGACGTTTCCCCGCCGCGAGCACTGGACATCAGCGAACTTGCGGGGATCGTCAACGATTTCCGCCAGGCAGCGGTCAACGCTATCGCCGCTGGGTTTGATGGTGTGGAAATCCACGGCGCCAACGGTTATTTGCTCGATCAATTCATCAAGGATGGCGCCAACGTGCGCACCGATGCCTACGGCGGCTCGATTGAAAATCGTGCGCGCTTGTTGCTGGAAGTGACGGCCGCGGTCGTTGCCGAGATTGGCGCAGATCGCACCGGCATTCGCCTCTCGCCGGTGTCGCCGGCCAACGGGGTTTCGAGCAGCGACCCGCAAGGGCAATTCGATTACATCGTCGAGCAACTCGATGCGCTGGGCATCGTTTATCTGCATGTGGTCGAAGGCGCAACCGGTGGGCCGCGCGATGTCGCGCCGTTCGATTTCGGCGCTCTGCGTCAGCGTTTCAAAAACACCTACATCGCCAACAACGGCTATGACCTCGACCTGGCGAACGCGCGGATTGCCGAGGACCAGGCCGACCTGATCGCCTTCGGTCGCCCGTTCATTGGCAATCCCGATCTGGTCGAGCGCCTGGCGGCCGGTGCACCGTTGGCCGGTTTCAACCCCGCCACCCTGTATGGCGGCGGTGCGGAAGGCTACATCGACTACCCGACCCTGGCTGAATGGAGCACTGCTGCTCAGTAAGCCGAGCTTCAGCGCATTTACTGCCTCTCCTTAATCGATGTTATTGAAAAGAGATGACCCTATGAACGCCCACCCTGCTGTTCTGATCACTGGCGCCTCTACCGGCATCGGCGCGGTCTACGCCAAACGCTTCGCTCAACGCGGGCACGATCTGGTGCTGGTCGCCCGCGATCTCGAGCGCTTGGAAACACTCGCCGCGAAACTGCGGAGCGAACACAGCGTCACCGTGGATGTGCTTCAGGCCGACCTGACCCAACTCAAAGACCTGACCACCGTCGAATCGCGCCTGCGCGACGATGCGCGCATTGGCATCCTCGTCAATAACGCGGGTGCCGCGCAGTCCGGCAACTTCATCGAGCAGAGCACCGACAAAGTGGCCAATCTGGTCGCCCTCAACACCACGGCACTGGTGCGACTCGCCAGTGCCATCGCTCCCCGTCTGGCGAAGGCCGGTGACGGCGCCATTATCAACATCGGCTCGGTGGTCGGTCTGGCCCCGGAGTTCGGCATGTCGGTCTACGGCGCGACCAAGGCGTTTGTCCTGTTCCTGTCCCAGGGGCTGAGCCTGGAACTGTCGCCACTGGGCGTTTACGTGCAAGCCGTGCTGCCAGCTGCTACCCGCACGGAGATCTGGGATCGCGCGGGCATCGACATCAACACCTTGAGCGAGATCATGGAAGTCACCGATCTGGTCGATGCGGCACTGGTCGGTTTCGATCGTCGCGAGCCGGTGACCATTCCGCCGCTGCATGAAAGTGAGCGCTGGGATGCCTTGCAGACCGCGCGGCAGGGCCTGCTGGCGCAGATCCGCCAGTCGGCAGTCGCCCAGCGCTATCTGGCGTGATTGCAGTGGAACACATGCCTTTCGTCAACGCCGCCAACCAATCGATTTTGGTTGGCGGCACGGCGTTCGCCTATCGAGACCTCGGCCCGAAATCGGCGGTGCCGCTGATCCTGCTCAATCATTGGGGCGCGGCACTTGACGACTTCGACCCGCGAATCGTCGATGGTCTGGCGCGAACCCGGCGCGTGATCGCCATTGACTATCGCGGTGTCGGTGGCTCAGCCGGCACAGCGCCCCTGACCGTCGCGCAGATGGCCGACGACGTCATCAGCCTGATCGCAGCGCTGAAATTCACCAGCGTCGATCTGCTGGGTTTTTCCCTCGGCGGATTCGTTGCTCAGGACATCGCGCTCAAAGATCCCGCCTTGGTGCGGCGCCTGATTCTGACCGGCACCGGACCGGCTGGCGGAGTCGGTATCGCCAAGGTCGGCGCGGTTTCCTGGCCACTGATGTTCAAGGGTTTGTTGACCCTGCGCGATCCCAAGTTCTACCTGTTTTTCACCACAACTGCCAACGGACGGCGGGCCGCGACCGACTTCCTGCAACGTTTGAAAGAGCGCCGCAAAGATCGCGACAAGCGCCCGACACCCAGCGCTTTTCTGCGGCAGTTGAAAGCCATCAAGGCATGGGGAAGACAGACGCCGCAGCACCTTGGCGACCTGCGAATTCCGACGCTGGTGGTCAACGGTGACAGCGACATCATGGTGCCCACGGTCAACTCGATTGACCTGGTGAACCGGATTCCCTACGCGCAATTGATCATTTATGAAGACGCCGGACACGGCGCGATTTTCCAGAACTACGCTGACTTTGTCGGCAAAGCGCAGGCGTTTCTCGACCACTGAAGCAATCCGCTCAGGCAACGCAGCCCTTCCCCAAACAGTGAGAGCCGTATCCACCATGAAAGCTTATTTTATCGATCGCTACGGCAAGCAGAACGGGTGTATTGGCGACGTTCCCGAGCCTTTGCCGGGCGCCCATGACGTGCTGATTGAAGTCCATGCTGCCAGCGTCAACGTACTCGATTCAAAGATTCGCAGCGGCGAATTCAAACTGATTCTGCCGTACTCATTGCCCTTGGTGCTGGGCAACGATTGTGCCGGCGTGGTGATTGAGGTTGGCGCGGCGGTCAAGGGTTTCAAGCCCGGCGACGCGGTGTATGCGCGCGTGCCCGAACAGCGAATCGGCACGTTCGCCGAGCGAATCGCCGTCGACCAAAACGCCGTAGCATTGAAGCCCGCCAACCTCAGTATGGAACAAGCCGCCGCCATTCCCTTGGTTGCACTGACAGCCTGGCAAGCGCTGGTCGACATCGCCCATTTGCAAAAGGGTCAGAAGGTCTTGATTCACGCCGGTTCCGGCGGTGTCGGAACCATCGCCATTCAACTGGCCAAGCACCTCGGCGCTGTTGTCGCGACCACCACCAGCAGCGCGAATGTCGAGTGGGTTAAAGCGTTGGGCGCAGACGTGGTGATTGATTACAAACAGCAGCACTTCGAGCAGGAACTGCGCGACTACGACGTGGTGCTGAACAGCCTCGGCACCGACGTTCTGGAAAACTCGCTCAAGGTACTCAAGCCGGGCGGTCAGCTGATTTCCATATCAGGCCCGCCAACTGCCGAGTTCGCCAGGGCGCAGGGCCTGGCCTGGCCGCTGCGGCAGGTCATGCGCTTGTTGAGCCTGAGCATTCGGCGCAAGGCGCGCAAGCAGGATGTCCGTTACAGCTTCCTGTTTATGCGGGCCAACGGTACACAACTGCACGAAATCACCACCCTGATTGAAGCCGGCGAAATAAGTCCTGTGCTTGACCGCATCTTCGCCTTCGAGTCTGCGGGCGAAGCCCTGACTTACGTCGAACAGGGCCGTGCAAAAGGCAAGGTAATCGTGCAGATCAAATAGTTGCCTGCCTGTAATCATCTGGCGAAAGACCCATGGATAACGTTGCCTGCGACACCGAAAAGCCCCCCACCAACGAACGCCAAGACACGGAAAACAAACACCCACCTGAACCAGCGAACCACGAAACGCCCGACCCCAAGCAGCACAACGCAATACTTGGCGTTGCTCCGATCGTCTGGCGGCCCTTGATGCTTGAGCCCTAAGTGTTCAACGGCGATTGCGGTGTATCCGGATTGAGTTGCCGGCGGCGAAACTGTCCCGGCGGCTGACCGTGAATCTGCCGAAAGCGTCGCGAAAAATAGGCTTCGTCAGCGAAGCCGCACAACCGCGCCACCTCGCCCACCGAGCGCGTGCTGTTGAGCAGAAAATTGCGCGCCGCGTGCATCCTGCGTTCGAGCACCAGTTCGGTGAAGGTCTTGCCGATCTCCTTGCGCAACCAGTGCGTCAGGTAGGTAGGCGACAGGTATGTCGCCGCAGCCACCTTGATCAGATTGAGATCAGGGTCGGCAATGTTCTTGCGCAGATATTCGAACATGCGGCCCAGCGCATCCCGGCGGCTGACCTCGGCCGCATTCTCTTCGGCCAGACGCTTGAGTGGCTCGGCGTAAAGGAAACACACGCTGCCAATCAGTTGCAGCAACAAGCCCTTGAGCATCTCGCGCGTCCCAAACTGACGGTTCTCGTCCAGCGTGCGCATCTGCTCGATCAAGGCACAGACCTTGGCGAAGTCCTCATCCCCAAGAATGAAATCCAGATGCTCCTGAAAGCGGAATGGCGATAACTCCGGCGCCAGCAGGATCGACACTTCTTCCAGATCCATCGGGTCGCACTGCAAATGCGGCAAGAGAAAGGTCTGGGAAAAATTGATCACCATGAAATTGCTGTCCGCTGGATGCGGGATCACATGCACTCGGTGCGGCAGGATGAAGGCCAGGGTGTTGCGCGGGAATGGACGCTCGACGTTGCCGATGTGCTGCACGGTGTCGCCACCGAGGTTGATCTGGATCTGGAAATACTCGTGCCGATGGGGACTGGTCTCGGCGCGCCGGCCCTTTTTGTCGCGAATGTAGAAGTCGGTCAATTCGCTGCGCTGCTGCATGACATAGGTGGGAATACGACTGAGTGACGACATCTGCGCGGAATCCTCGACAGGTTTTGCAGTGAACTGGCGACCTTCATCTTGCAGACAAGCACGCCGTACACGCAAGAAGTCATACGACGACCTGCCTCCCCAAGAGATTTTTCATCTCCGACATGGCATTTAGCCTGTCCAAAAACGGTGAGAACGATTCGAGTTTTTTTATTGTTAATAATCAATTAATTAACTGATATATCTAAAAACATTATGAAGAAACCAACCAATTTGGTTCTTGGACAGGTTTAGCAATGCCGCCTCCATAGAAAAAAAACGTTCTAACCTCTCGGTTGATTTACCGATGTTGTACGACCACTGTTAGCCGACGCAGCCCAACCTCTTCCAAAAACAATCACAGGTGTGCACGTCATGATTCTGCAACTCCCCCTCGCCGCCCCTCCCGACATTGTCCCGATCATGCCGACTGGAAGACGTTTCTGAACGTCTGACGCTGGCTGCTCGCACCGTTCGTTCCAGTATCGTTTGGCATGCCCCGACCATCGCGGGCAACGCCTTCGGCTGCGCGAAACCATCTCGATTCTTCTAACAATAACGAGGTCTCTCCATGTCGAATTCACACGCTTCCCAAGCCACCGTGCCGCCGGTGATAGACGGCGCCCGGGACGCCGTCCTGCCACAACGCCTGCCCTCGCGGCGACGCTGGTTCATGCTCTCGCTGCTGCTGATTGCGACGATCATCAATTACATCGACCGGGTCAATATCTCGATTGCCGCGCCATTCATGGCCAAAGACCTGGGTCTGGACAAGATCGAAATGGGCCTGATTTTCTCGGCATTTGCCTGGACGTATGCTCTGGCTCTGGTTCCTGCCGGGTTTATCGCTGACCGCTTCGGTTCGCGCTTTACTTACGGGGTGTCGCTGATCAGTTGGTCGACGGTGACCGTGTGTCAGGGTTTTGCCACAGGTTTTGCGTCATTGTTCGGTTTGCGTCTGGCAGTTGGTGCCATGGAAGCACCGGCGTTCCCGGCCAACAGTCGCGCGGTGACGGTGTGGTTCCCGGCGCGGGAGCGCGGTCTGGCCAGCAGCATCTACGTGTGCGGGCAATACCTGGGCACGGCGCTGTTTACCGGCGCGCTGCTCTGGCTGGCGACCACATTTGACTGGCGTCACGTGTTCTACAGTACCGGCGTGCTCGGCATCGTCTTCGGCGTGCTGTGGTTGTACCTGTATCGCGATCCGTTGAACTGTAAAAAGGTCAGCAAAGAAGAGTTGAAATACATCGAAGCCGGCGGCGGTCTGGTCAAAAGCAGTCAGGAACGTACCCGCTTCAACTGGCGACAAATCGCCGAGCTGTTCAGCTACCGGCAAATATGGGCGATTTGCATCGGCAAGTTCGCCAGCACCTCGGCGCTGTACTTCTTTCTGACCTGGTTCCCCACCTACCTGATCGAAGAACGCCAGCTGACCATGATCAAGGCCGGAATCTTCGCAGTTCTGCCCTTTGTCGGCGCGACGGTTGGCATCCTTCTCGCCGGCATCGTGTCGGACTTGTTGATCCGTCGTGGCTACTCGATGTCCTTCGCCCGCAAGTTGCCGCTGGTGATTGGGTCAATGCTGGGGATGTCCATCGTGCTGGTGAATTTCACCGATTCGAACACGATCTGCATCGCCGTGCTGACCATCGCGTTCTTTGCGCAAGGCATCGCCTCGTCTTCGTGGGCGGCCGTATCGGAAGTGGCGCCCAAGGAGCTGATCGGCTTGACCGGCGGGATCACCAGCCTGGCCGCCAACATTGGTGGCATCGTCACGCCGATCGTGATTGGCGCGATTGTTCACGCCACCGGCTCATTCGCCTGGGCCTTCTGGTTCATTGGCGGCGTGGCGCTGATTGGCACCCTCTCCTACTCACTGCTGCTCGGCCGCTTGTACCGCATCGAATTGAAGGTGCGCTGACGCCAACAGCACCGTTTTCTCCAACTGCAGGCGGTTTTCGTCCAACTTCCTCAACGACTGCCGCCGTACGCTGAAGCTACCAACTGGACTCATAACAGGATGAACATGACCGAATACGTCTTCACGCCGGATCTGCCCGTGACCTTGCCCGTTGTCGGCAGTGAGCAACGCTTTCCCGTTGGCCGGGTGTTTTGTGTCGGCCGCAACTACCCGTGGCCAGACGCCGTCGGCCAGTCGCGCCAGCCGCCGGTGTTTTTCATGAAACCGGCGAGCACCGTTGTCGACGCCGTCGGTGAAGTGGCATTCCCTTCGCTGACCGAGGATTTCGCCCACGAAATCGAACTGGTGGTGGCCATCGGTGAAGGTGGCGCGAATATTCCCGAAAGCGAGGCGCTGGCTTATGTCTGGGGTTACGCCGCCGGCCTCGACCTGACCCGTCGTGATGTTCAGCGCGCCGCCAAGAGCAACGGTTTGCCGTGGGAAGGTGCCAAGGTGTTCGACGGCGCCGCACCGATGACGGCGATTGTCCCGGTGAGCCGTGCCGGACATCCCGAAGGTGAGCTGTGGTTGAACGTCAACGGCGAGGAGCGTCAGCGCGACAGTCTCGACAGCCAGATCTGGTCGGTGGCTGAAGTGATCAGCCGGATCTCCCGGTCAGTGGCGCTGAGGGCCGGCGACTTGATCATGACCGGCAGCCCGGCCGGCGTCGACGGGCTGCAGCCCGGCGATGTGATCAACGCCGGCATCGACGGTATCGGCCAACTGCAAATGCGCGTCGGCCCACGGGCCTGAACGCCGCAGTGATTTGAAGACAGGAGAACAACAAAATGTCCATCAATCATCCTTTGAAAGTCGCGCTGGTCACCGGCGCCGGTAGCGGAATCGGCCGCTCCGTAGCGCTTGGCCTGCTGGCCGACGGTTACACCCTGGTGCTTGCCGGTCGGCGGCCGGAACCTTTGCAAGCGCTGGTCGAACTGGCGGTGAGCGAAGGGCACGAAGCCCTCGCGGTGCCCACCGATGTGCGTGACCCGGTCAGTGTCGATGCGCTGTTCGCAACCATTGCCGAGGTCTACGGACGTCTGGATGTGGTGTTCAATAATGCCGGGGTCAATGCCCCCGCCGTGCCACTCGATGAACTGACATTCGAGCAGTGGCGCAACGTCATCGACACCAACCTCAACGGGGTTTTCCTCTGTGCTCGTGGTGCCTTCGCACTGATGCGCCGGCAACAGCCTCAGGGCGGACGCATCATCAATAACGGTTCGATTTCGGCACACACACCACGTCCATTCAGCAGCGCCTACACCGCCAGCAAACATGCGGTACTGGGCCTGACCAAATCCCTGGCGCTGGACGGTCGCGAATTCAACATCGCCTGCAGCCAGATCGACATCGGCAACGCCCTGACCGAAATGTCGGTACGCATGACCAAAGGTGTACGTCAGGCCAACGGCAGCATCGCCGTGGAGCCGATGGTTGACGTCAAGCATGTCGCCGATGCCGTGCGCTACATCGCCGGCCTGCCGCTGTCGGCCAACGTTCTGAACATGACCGTCATGGCCACCGCCATGCCGTTTGCCGGCCGCGGTTGAGCCGGCCTTTTTATTCGGTTAGAGAGGTTTACATGAAGCCAGAAGTCTTGCAGCTCAGCCCGATCCTGATTCCTGAAATCAATGCGCGTCTCGACCAACTGTTCACGGTCAGACGCTACTTCCAGCAGGCAGACAAACCCGCCTATGTGCAGGAGCACGGCGCCAATATTCGTGGGGTGATCACCGGCGGGCACACAGGCATTACCCAAGCACTGATGGCGCAACTGCCAAACCTTGAGGTGGTCGCGGTCAACGGCGTCGGCACCGATGCGGTTGACCTGGCTTACGCCCGTGATCGCGGCATCCGCGTGACCGCGACCATTGGCGCGTTGACCGAAGACGTCGCCGACCTCGCCATCGGCTTGCTGATTTCAGTGTGTCGCGGGCTGTGTACCAGTGATCGCTATGTGCGCTCGGGCCAATGGCCGCACAGCGCCACACCGCTGGCGCCGCTACCGTTGGCCCGGCAGGTGTCCGGCATGCGTATCGGCATTGTCGGCATGGGCCGGGTTGGCCGCGCGGTGGCCAGCCGAGCGGCGGCCTTCGGCTGTCCGATCAGTTACACCGACCTGCAACCGATGAGCGATGTCACCCACACTTTCGTCGCCGACCTCAAGCAATTGGCCCGCGACAGCGATGCGCTGATTCTCGCCGCCGCTGCCGACAAGGCCGAAGCCATCATCGATGCTTCCGTGCTACAGGCCTTGGGCAAGGACGGTTATCTGATCAACGTGGCACGGGGCAAACTGGTCAACGAGGCTGATTTGGTGGCGGCGCTGAATGCCGGCGAGATCGCCGGTGCGGGGCTGGATGTGTTTGTCGATGAACCGAATGTGCCAGAAGCCCTGTTCGGCAATGAGCAAGTGGTGCTGCAGCCGCACCGCGCCAGCGCGACATTGCAGACGCGCACACGCATGGGAGAAATGGTGGTGGCGAGTCTGCTGGACAGTTTTGCCGGGAAAACGCCGCAGGGTTGTGTCACTGGCTAAGTGGCGGGTGCTGAAACAGCTGCCCTCACCCTAGCCCTCTCCCCCAGGAGAGGGGACCGATTGGGGGATATTGGCGATGTGCGCCGACATGCAATAGCGTCTGTGAATCCAATGCCGTCAGGCATTACCGATGAATCCATAATCGACGCGTTGTTTCAGGTCGATGCATAACGCCAGACACCTCGGTCGGCTCCCTCTCCCCCAGGAGAGGGGACCGATTGGGGGATATTGGCGATGTGCGCCGACATGCAATAGCGTCTGTGAATCCAATGCCGTCAGACATTACCGATGAATCCATAATCGACGCGTTGTTTCAGGTCGATGCATAACGCCAGACACCTCGGTCGGCTCCCTCTCCCCCAGGAGAGGGGACCGATTGGGGGATATTGGCGATGTGCGCCGACGTGCAATAGCGTCTGTGAATCCAATGCCGTCAGGCATTACCGATGAATCCATAATCGACGCGTTGTTTCAGGTCGATGCATAACGCCAGACACCTCGGTCGGCTCCCTCTCCCCCAGGAGAGCGGACCGATTGGGGGATATTGGCGATGTGCGCCGACATGCAATAGCGTCTGTGAATCCAATGCCGTCAGGCATTACCGATGAATCCATAATCGACGCGTTGTTTCAGGTCGATGCATAACGCCAGACACCTCGGTCGGCTCCCTCTCCCCCGGGAGAGGGCTGGGGTGAGGGGCAGCCGTTGCAGCGTCGAGCTCGGCTTACAAGGTGTAGGAAATCCCCACCTGCACCGTTCTCGGCGCGCCGGGATAGGCGTAGACATTACCAAACGCGCCCTCTTCGTAATCCCGGTCAAACAGATTCTTCACGTCAAGATTGAGCCGTACTTTCTCGTTAACCTTATAGAAGCCGAGCAAATCGACAACGCTGTAACTGCCCATCGAGAACGCGGTATTAGCGGTTTGCCCAGCGCGTTCGTCAACGTATTTGAGTCCGGTACCCAGGCCCAAACCTTTAAGCGCTCCGTCCTGAAACTCGTAAACGTTGAGCAGGCTAAAGCTGTTTCGCGGAATGTTCATCAGACGTGTGCCCGAACGGATCACATTGTCCTTGGTCACTTCGGCATCCACGTAGGCGTAGCCGCCGATAACGCGCCATTCGGGTGTCAGGTTGCCGGCGACGTTCAGGTCAAAACCACGGCTACGCACTTCCCCGGCCGCCACACTGAAGGTCGAGTCCACCGGGTCGGTGGTCAGCACGTTGCGCTTTTCGATCTGATAGATCGCCGCGTCGACGCTCAACTGCTGATCCAGCGCCTCCCACTTGATGCCCATTTCATAAGACTTGCCTTTCTCCGGTGCGAAGCCTCCGCCCACGCGGCTCGCGCCAGTGTTGGGCTTGAACGAGCGCGCAGTGTCGGCGTAGATCGCCAGAGTCTCGGTCAGGTCGTAGGTCACGCCGAGGCGCGGGGTCACAGCGTTGTCGCTGGCCTGCCAGTTTTTGCCGCCCGGCACGTAGGTTTCATAGTCGTGTTCGAAACGCTCGAAACGCGCCCCGGCCAAGACCTTCAGACGCTCGGTCAGCGCCACCTGATCCTGCACGAACGCGGCGTAGGTCTTGAGGTTTTCCTTGTCGTGGGTCGGTGTGCGGGTCAATGCCGGGCGTGGCTGGCCGTAGACCGGATCGAAGATGTCGATCGGGTAGGCGCCGACCGCGCCGCTGGAGCGCTGAATGATCGACTTGTAATCGTAGTCTTCGTATTCGATGCCGGTCAGCAAGGTGTGCTGCAGGCCACCGATGCTGAAATGCCCGGTCAGATTGAGCTGGGTGTCCTTGTCGGTCCACTCCAGTTTGCGGTAGTTGAAGTTACGCCCCAGGGTTCGACCGTCATCAGCAATGCCGTTGGCTTCGATGGCATTGCCCTCAAGCGAGCCGTCGAGCCACTGGAAGCCACCGCCCAGCGTCCAGTCATCATTGAGCAGATGTTCGAAGCGCAGTTGCGCCATGTTGTTGTCGTTGTGCAATTTGCCGGCGTCTTTTTCGCCGAAAAACGTATCCCGCGAGGCGGTGCCGATCTGCTTGGCGTAACGCGTCACGCCGCGATCCAGCGGGTGATTGTTGCGCATGAAATCACCCTCGAAGATCACTCGGGTGGTATCGCTGGCCTGCCAGGTCAGCACTGGCGTCACGCCGTAGCGCTCGGTCTCGACGTGATCGCGGAAGGTATCGCCGCCCTCGCCCACGACGTTCAATCGATAGGCCAGGCGCCCTTCTTCGTCCAGTGGGCCGGAGGCGTCCAGGGTGCCGCGCTTCATGCCTTGATCATTTAACTGACTGCCCAAGGTGACTGTGCGCTCGGCCAGCGGCTGCTTGGAGACCACATTGAAAGTACCGCCGGGATCGCCACGACCGTAGAGCATCGTCGCCGGCCCGCGCAGCACTTCCAGACGCTCGATGGTGTTGGCGTCGGGCATGTTCGGGTAGCCGCGATTGATCGGGAAGCCGTTGCGGTAGAACTCGCCCGTGGTGAAACCGCGCACGGTGAATGTGGTCAGCCCCTGCCCGCCGAAATTGTTCGCCCGGCCCACGCCGCCAGCGTAGTCGAGTGCGTCTTGCAAACGCGTGGCGCCAATGTCTTCGACCGCATCCTTGGTCACGACGCTGATCGATTGCGGGGTTTCATGGATGGCGGTATCGGTACGCGTAGCACTGGCAGAACGCGTCGCGCGATAACCCTGCACCGGGCCGTCGGCCCGTTCGTAATCCGCGGTACCGACTACGTCGGTCGCCTCCAGCTCAAGCGCTGAAGAGGTCGAATCGGCCGGTTCGGCCGGTTCGGCCCACGAGGAAGAAGACAACGCTTGCAGCACACACACGGAAAGCAGGGTTCGACGCATGAAATGAAAACCTTGTGAATAGGCCAGAACGAAGGGTAAAACCGCCAGAACAGCGGCGCGGATGGTATACCAGAGATCATGTAATTGAAACTTATTCTTATTTGTCATGTTGGTCAGGATTCGTGAGCCGGACTCATGACTTCATCCTTTCAAGGCCTATTATCAGAAGTGTTTCAATGGCCTAGGCTCGTAGGCGATATGGCCTGTAACGCTGGTGCCGAGGCGCCCGGCGTTGTCCGCCAACCCGTCTGAGGAGAATATCCCGATGAAATTCGACACACCGGCCGGCACCAATCCGATCGATCAATTGAACGTCATCGGCAAGCCCGCCGACCGCATCGATGGCAAGTTGAAAACCACCGGGACCGCGCCTTACGCGTATGAGCAACATGCCGCAGTGCCCAATCCGGCCTATGGCTATGTTATCGGTGCCGGGATCGGCAAGGGACGAATTGCCTCGATCGACTCGACGCAGGCGAGCAACAGTTCCGGCGTGATCGCTATCGTCACCTACGAGAATGCCGGGCCTTTGGCCAAGGGCGAGTTCTATGTCGCGCGCGCCTTGGCTGGCCCGCAGGTGGACCACTATCACCAGGCTGTCGCGATCGTCGTCGCGCAGACATTTGAAGAGGCCCGCAGCGCCGCCAACCTGCTGGAAATCACCTATGTCGCCGAACCCGGCGCGTTCGATCTGGCTGCCGCCAAGGATTCGGCAACCCCGCCGCCACCCGCTGGTTTCGGCCCTCCGCCGCAGACGCAGACCGGAGATTTCGAAGGCGACTTCAGCGCCGCACCGATCCAGATCGACCAGCACTACAGCACGCCGGATCAGGCGCACGCGATGATGGAACCCCACGCCACCATCGCCCAGTGGAACGGCAACTCACTGACGTTGTGGACGTCGATCCAGCAGATCAACTGGGGCGTGCGCGATCTGGCCAGGACACTCGGCATACGCAAAGAAGATATTCGTTTGATATCGCCCTACATCGGCGGCGGTTTCGGCGGCAAAGGCACGATCCTGTGTGACGCGGTGCTGGCGGCGCTGGCGGCACGACACGCCGGGCGCCCGGTGAAAGTCGCGCTGCCGCGTCCGCTGATGTTCAACAACCTGACTCATCGCCCCGCGACCCTTCAACGCATTCGCATCGGTGCCAGCCGCGACGGCTTGATCACTGCCATCGGCCATGAGAGTTGGTCAGGCAATCTGCCCGGGGGGCGGGCCGAAGCCGCGACGGCCTCGACACGGTTGCTCTACGCTGGGGCCAACCGCATGACCCGTCTGAATCTTGCCGTGCTGGACCTGGCCGAAGGCTCGGCCATGCGCGCGCCGGGGGAAGCACCGGGCATGATGGCGCTGGAAATTGCCATGGACGAACTGGCGGAAAAACTCGGTATCGACCCGTTGCAATTGCGCCTGGTCAACGACACTCAGGTCGATCCCGAACAGCCATCGCGCCCGTTCTCCACACGGCAACTTGTCGAGTGCTTACAAACCGGCGCCAAGCACTTCGGCTGGCACCAGCGCAACGCAAGCGCCGGCCAGCGTCTGGAGAATGGCTGGCTGATCGGCATCGGGCTGGCGTCGGCCATACGTGGGGCGCCAACTACCGCATCGGCGGCCCGTGTGCGCCTCGATCGACACGGAAGAATCACCGTCGAAACCGACATGACTGACATAGGCACCGGCAGCTACACGATCATTGCGCAGACCGCCGCCGAGATGATGGGGGTTGAACTGGACCGGGTCGAAGTTCGTCTTGGCGACTCGCGCTTTCCAGAGTCGTCGGGATCGGGTGGGCAATGGGGTGCGGCGTCGTCTTCCGCCGGGGTCTATGCCGCTTGCGTCAAGTTGCGCGAAGCCGCTGCCCGCGCCGTCGGACTGGATCCGCAAACGGCCGAATTTGCCCACGGCGAAGTTCACGATGGCACGCGGCATTTTCCTTTGGCTCAAGCAGCCGCCGCGGGCGACCTGGTTGGCGAAGATCGCATGGAATTCGGCGATCTGGCCCAGCGCTTTGCCCAGCAGACCTTCGGCGCACATTTCGCTGAGGTGGCGGTCAACGCGGCGACCGGCGAGATTCGCCTGCGTCGGCAATTGGCGGTCTGCGCAGCAGGGCGGATTCTCAATCCGAAGACCGCGCGCAGCCAAATCATCGGCGGCATGACCATGGGCGCCGGGGCCGCACTGATGGAAGAACTGCAGGTCGACAGGCGCCTTGGTTTTTTCGTCAACCATGACCTCGCCGGTTACGAAGTGCCGGTGCACGCCGACATTCCCCATCAGCAGGTGATTTTCCTCGATGAGGTTGATCCCTACGCCACGCCGCTCAAGGCCAAAGGCGTCGGCGAGTTGGGCATCAGTGGCGCCGCAGCGGCCATCGCCAACGCAATTTACAACGCCACCGGCGTGCGTGTGCGCGACTACCCGATCACGCTGGACAAACTCATCGCGCACTTGCCGGAACAGATTTGAAGCGCTGTTCAGTCAGCCCGGCGCGCGCGGGCTGAACAGTTCCTTGAACACCGGCACGGCGGAAAACGCATTCGGCCATCCGGCATAGAACGCCAGTTGGGTGATCATTTCCGCCGCTTCGGTCTGGGTCAAACCGTTGTCCATCGCCCGACCCAGGTGATAACCGACCTGGCCTGTCTGCCCGTTGGCCACCAACGAACTGACCGTGCTCAGGCTGCGATCACGGGGCGCCAGACCCGGGCGTTTCCAGACTTCGCCAAACAACATGGCATTGGTGCAACAATCACAACGAGGTGTGTTGAGTCATGTATCCGACGACGCCGGACGGGCGCTATTTTGTGGTCAGGCAGCAGCTCTGGCGCTGCAGCAATCCGGCGCTGCTGCCCGCCGAGCGTCAGCACCTGGTCAGCGAACTGATGACAGCGCGGCGCGCGGTCAAAGAGGCGAAGCACAATGACGATGCCGACGCGCTGAAGTCAGCGCGAGCCGAGGTGCTGAAGGCCAAAGTAGCCTTGGGCGAACGGGGCCCGGTCTGGTGGGATGACGGCAGCCCGGACTACAACCGGTATAAAGTCAGCAACACACCTTACGCCGAGTGGTATCGAGAATTGATCGCCGGGCAATGATGCCTCGGCCCACAACGGCCACCGCTCATACCGCCAGCAGTTGTCGGGTCATCGCCATCGATGTCTGCAGGGATTGCCCGGTGCGCTGCAACTTGTTCAACAAACTGGCGCCCAGCCACAGCTGATACAGGGTTTCCGCCAGATGCCGGGCGTCACCCTGGGGCAGGCTGTTTTCGGCTTGACCCTGTTCGATGCAAAGCGCAATGCGCGCCACCACTTGCTCGGCGCCGTCGCGCAAAGTGAGGCGCATCGACTCCGACAAGTCGGCGACTTCGGCACTGAGCTTCACCACCAGACATTCGTCACCGTGCCCTTCGAGTGTGCAGCGGTTCTGCCAGCCCTGCCAGTAATCCATCAGCCGCTCATAGGCGCTCAGCCCCGGCAGCGTCAGGCGCCGCTCCATGTCGGCGAGATAGTCGACGAAGTAATCCGCCAACAACGCCTGGCCGTACAACTCTTTGGATTTGAAGTAGTGATAGAACGAACCCTTGGGCACACCGGCGGTTTGCAGGATTTCATTGAGGCCGACACTGGTGAAGCCCTTCTCGGCCATCATCCGGTGGCCGGTGTCGAGCAAGTGTTGGCGGGTGTCGTCGTAGGTCGGTTTCATCGGGCGCAAATTACCAGGCAATAGACCAGTCGTATTTTCGTAGGAACGGAAGTTTGCCATACCTGTCGATGAAAAACCCTTGGAGAAAAAATTACTAGACGACTGGTCTAATAGGAATCTATGCTGCGCCCCGACAAACGTTTTCTGACCGGTGTGGCCGATGTGCGAATCCTTCGCTCAATCGAAGACACCTGATCGACTCAAGGTGCTCTATGAAAATCCTGATGGTTTTGACTTCCCACGATCAACTCGGCAACACCGGCAAGAAAACCGGCTTCTGGCTGGAAGAGTTCGCCGCGCCCTACTACGCCTTCAAGGATGCCGGCGCCGAGGTCACGCTGGTCTCGCCGGCCGGTGGCCAACCGCCGCTGGACCCGAAAAGCGATGAGCCTGATGCCCAGACGGCCGAGACCGATCGCTTCCGTAAGGACCCGGCCGCAAAGCAGGCACTCGCCAATACCGGTCGCCTGGCCGACGTCAGCGCCGATGATTTCGATGCGGTGTTTTACCCGGGCGGCCACGGCCCGCTGTGGGACCTGGCCGAAGACAAGCAGTCGATCGCGTTGATCGAAGCGTTTGACCGCGCTAACAAGCCACACGGCTTTGTCTGCCATGCGCCCGGTGTATTGCGTCACGTCCTCTCCGCTGACGGCAAACCGCTGGTCCAGCATCGCCAGGTCACCGGTTTCACCAACTCCGAAGAGGAGGCCGTTGGCCTGACGGAAGTGGTGCCGTTCCTGATCGAGGACGAGTTCCAGCGTCTTGGCGGTTATTACTCGAAAGTCGCTGACTGGCAGGTTCACGTGGTCGCCGACGGACAACTGGTCACTGGCCAGAATCCGGCCAGTTCTGCCGCTGTCGCAAAAAAACTGCTGGAGATGTTGGGCTAAAACCTCGCGTCCAACCTCCCAAACGCCGGGTGCGTCTTGCCCGGCGTTATTTTTTCACCCAATCATTAGTCGACTGGTCTAATAAGGCACGAACAAGGTAACCCATGAATAGCAGCCCGTTCTTCACCCCCGCCAAACTCGGCCATCACACCCTGAAAAACCGTATCGTCCTGCCGCCCCTCACCCGCCAGCGCAGCACCCAGCCGGGCAATATCGCCAATGAGCTGATGGCCGAGTATTACCAACAACGTGCCGGCGCCGGTCTGCTGGTCACCGAAGGCACACAGATCGAACCCCGTGGCCAGGGTTATGCGTGGACGCCGGGCATTCATACGCCTGAACAAATCGCCGGTTGGCGCAAAGTCACCGAGGCCGTGCATGCCGTGGACGGGGTGATTTTCGCCCAGTTGTGGCACGTCGGCCGTGTCTCCCACACCGCGTTGCAACCTAACGGCGCGGCGCCGGTTTCCGCCTCCGCCGTGGCCACCGATCGGGTCAGCGTGTTTATCGAAACCGCGCCCGGCGCCGGTGAACTGGTGCCGCCGTCGGCACCTCGTGCGCTGAGCACCGATGAAGTGCAGGAACTGGTTCAGCTGTACATCCAGGCCGCTCGCAATGCCATGGACGCCGGCTTCGACGGCATCGAGTTGCACTGCGCCAACGGTTATCTGGTGAACCAGTTCATCTCCGCCCACAGCAATCTGCGCGACGATCAGTTCGGCGGCTCGCTGCACAACCGCCTGCGCTTTCTCAAGGAAGTGGTCGCCGGCGTCGCCGAGTGCATCGGCAAGGAAAAAGTCGGCGTACGTTTCGCCCCGCTGTTCACCACCACCGATGAAGCGCGCACTTACCTGGGCATGGTCGAGGAAGATCCGCATGCCACTTACATTGAAGCGATCAAAGTGCTGCAGGACGTGGGCATTGCTTATCTGTCGATCGCCGAAGCCGACTGGGACAACGCGCCTGCGATGCCACAAACGTTTCGTCAGGCGGTGCGCGACACCTTCAGCGGCGCGATCATTTATGCCGGGCGTTATACCGCAGAATCCGGTGCGCAACTGCTCGATTCCGGGCTGGCAGACTTGGTCGCATTTGGCCGCCCGTTCATGGCCAACCCCGATCTGCCGGCGCGCATTGCCAACGACTGGCCGTTGAATGCGTTGAACCCGGCGACGGTGTATGGCGGCACCGCTGAGGGCTACACCGACTACCCCGTTTATCCCGGCTAATCCTTTCAAGACACAGTAAACGCTCCCGAAATATCGGGAGCGTTTATCCGAGTCGGAGTACAAGCCCTTGTGGGAGCGAGCCTGCTCGCGAAAGCGGCGTGTCAGTCACTCACAATGTTGAATGTGACGACGCCTTCGCGAGCAGGCTCGCTCCCACAGGTGGGATGTGAACATTCACCGCACAAAAACCTATACACAGACTACAATCTGTACAACTATCTGGACTTAACATGTAAACGTCCATTCGGCAGCTCGCTGCTCACTACGCTGAATCCGTGAAATGAACAAAACCCACCGGCTGTGCCTCGTTCTGGGTGACCAGTTATCGTTTGATCTGGCTTCATTGGCAGGTCTGGATCGCAAACAGGATCGTGTGCTGCTGGTCGAGGTCATGGAAGAAGCCAGCCACGTTGCTCATCATCCGCAAAAGATCGCCTTGATCTTCAGCGCCATGCGTCACTTCGCTCAGGCGCTGGAGAACCAGGGCTTCCAGGTGCATTACGTGACCCTCGACGATCCGCAGAACAGCGGTTCGGTACCCGGCGAATTAAAGCGCTGGCAGGCGCTGCTGCAAGCGAACGAGGTGCACCTGACCGAATGCGGCGACTGGCGTCTGGAGCAATCACTGAAAGATTGTGGCTTACCGATCCACTGGCATACCGACAACCGCTTCCTGTGCAGCCGCGACGAATTCCGCGCGTGGGCCGCGGGCAAAAAGCAGCTGCGCATGGAGTTCTTCTATCGCGAGATGCGCCGCAAAAGTCGCCTGCTGCTCAACGGTGACGGCACGCCCGTCGGCGGCGCGTGGAACTTTGACACAGACAATCGCAAAGCCTTGCCCAAATCCGTCAAGGCGCCCTACCCGACTGGATTTACCAACGACGCCATCACCGTTGAAGTCCTCGCACTGGTCAAGAAGCGCTTCGCCAGTCACTACGGCAGCCTGGATGATTTCAACTATCCGGTGACCCATGCCGATGCCCAGGCGCTCTGGGACTGGTTTCTCGATTACGGCCTGGCCGGGTTCGGCGATTATCAGGACGCCATGGCCAGCGACGAACCGTTTCTGTTCCATGCGCGCATCAGCGCCGCGCTGAACATTGGTTTGCTCGATCTGCGCCAACTCTGCGCCGATGTGGAGTCGGCCTATTGGTCAGGCAACATTGCCCTGAATGCCGCCGAAGGCTTCATCCGCCAACTGATCGGCTGGCGCGAATATGTCCGTGGCGTTTACTGGCTGCACATGCCGGAGTACGCCGAGGGTAATGCCTTCGGTAACACGCGGCGCCTGCCAGAGTTTTACTGGACCGGTGACACGCAGATGAACTGCATGCGCCAGGCCATCGGCCAAAGCCTGAAACACGCCTACGCCCATCACATTCAGCGCCTGATGGTCACCGGCAATTTCGCCCTGCTCGCCGGCATCGCGCCGAGCCAGATTTGTGAGTGGTACCTGGCGATTTACATGGACGCTTTCGACTGGGTCGAGCTGCCCAACACCCTCGGCATGGTCATGCACGCCGACGGCGGTTACCTCGGTTCCAAACCTTATTGCGCCAGCGGCCAGTACATCAACCGGATGTCCGACTACTGTCGCGACTGTGCTTACTCGGTGCACGAAACCACGGCTGACAACGCTTGCCCGTTCAACGCGTTGTACTGGCATTTTCTGATGCGCCACGGTGACCTTCTGCGCGGCAATCAGCGCATGGGCATGATGTACAAAAACCTTGATCGCATGCCGCCGGAAAAACAGCAGGCACTATGGCAACGCGGACAAAGCCTGCTCGACAGACTGGATCACAGCGAATCGCTATGAAAACGCCTGGGCCCTGGGTCGGCGTGCAACTTAACCATGAAGCGCCGGGTCAATGGCTCACAAAGCTTGCGAACCCGATGGCTTCAAACACGCCAATTGAACGCAGATCCACAATCAACGCATGAAGGGTGAACATCCTGAAACAGCTTACTCGCGAGGAGCTTGAGTCTGAGGTCACGCGCCTGCGTCTGGCCGTCAAGGCGACCTGCGACGCCGTCTGGGACTGGGATCTGAAAACCAATCAGGTCATCTGGAACGACTCGCTGCAACAGGCGTATGGCTACGCGTCAGCAGCCATCGAGCCGACGTGTGACTGGCGGTTTGCGCAGATTCACACACAGGACCGTTCGCGCGTGACAACCTCGATTCGCTCGGCAATTGACGGCTCTGGCACGACCTGGAGCGCTGAGTACCGCTTCCTCTGCCACGATGGTTCATACGCCGAAGTGCTTGATCGCGGACACCTGATCCGCAATGCCGATGGCAAGGCCGAACGCATGATCGGGGCGATGCTCGACCTGACCCGCTCACGCAGCGCCGAAACCGCACTGCGCCAGAGTGAAGAGCGCTTCAGCACCATTCTGGAAACCATCGAGGCGGCGTTCGCCATCGTCAAAGTCAAATTCGACGCCGACGACCACCCCATCGATTACTACTTTGTCGAAGCCAACCCGGCGTTCGAACGACAGGCCGGGGTCAACCTGCGCGGCAAGTGGGTCACCGAGTTTGCGCCCAACCTGGAGAAATTCTGGTTCGAGACCTACGGCCATGTGGCCAAGACCGGCGAGCCCGCCAACTTCGAGAACTACGCCAATACCTTCGAACGCTGGTTCGATGTGCGCGCTGTGCGTGTCGGCGACCCGGCCGATCGGCAGATTGCGATTTTCTTCAGCGATGTCACCGAGCGCCGCGACGCGCAAGAACGCTTGCGCATCAGCGAGGCCGTCGCCCGGGAAAACGTCGAACGTGTGCAGCTGGCCCTGGCCGCCGGCGCCATTATCGGCACCTGGCACTGGCATTTGCCCAGCGATCGTTTCAGCGTCGATGAGGCCTTCGCGCGGGTGTTCGACCTCGATCCGGCCTGGGGTCTCGACGGTCTGAGCCTGGAGCAAGTGGTGCAGACCGTTCACCCGGACGACAGGGTCGGACTCACAACCGCCATCAACGAAGTCATTGCCCGTGGAGGTGCCTATTCGCACCAATATCGAGTGCGCGGTGCGGATGGCAAATACACCTGGATTGAAGCCAACGGACGCGTCGAATGTGCCGAAGACGGCACACCTGTACGCTTTCCCGGCGTGCTCATCGATGTCGAAGACCGGCGCAATGTCGAAGCCGAGCGCGACCGGGTCACCGCCGCGTTAAAGACGCTCAACGACACACTGGAACAACGAGTCTCGGCGCGCACCGCAGAACTGATGCAGGCCGAAGAGAAGCTGCGGCAATCGCAGAAAATGGAAGCGGTCGGGCAACTCACCGGCGGCCTGGCCCATGACTTCAACAACCTGCTGGCAGGCATTTGCGCCTCCCTTGAGCTGATGGAAAAACGCATCGCCCAAGGCCGTCTCAACGACATCGACAAATACATGCTGATCGCTCAGGACGCGGCCAAACGCGCCACCGCCCTGACCCATCGCCTGCTGGCCTTCTCCCGGCGGCAGACCCTCGATCCACGGCCGACCGAAGTCAACGCACTGATTGCCGGCATGACCGAACTGATCCAGCGCACCGTCGGCCCGAGCATTCGCCTGAAGACGGTCGTCGCGGCCGATTTGTGGCCGGCGCTGGTCGATGCCAGCCAACTGGAAAACGCCCTGCTCAACCTATGCATCAACGCCCGCGATGCGATGCCCGATGGCGGCAGCATCACCGTCGAAACCGCCAATCGAACCCTGGATGCTGAATCAGCGCGCGTACGGGAAATGCCCGAAGGGCAATACCTGTGCCTGTCGGTTGCGGACACCGGTACCGGTATGAGCGCTGAAGTGATGGCCAAGGCCTTCGACCCGTTTTTCACCACCAAACCGTTGGGCCAGGGCACGGGCCTTGGGCTGTCGATGATTTACGGTTTTACCAAACAATCCGGCGGGCAGGTGCGGGTGCAATCGACCGTTGGCCAAGGCACCACCATGTGCGTCTACCTGCCGCGCTATCTCGGCGAAACACAGCGCAATCACGATGACACGCAAAGCTCGGCAACGCCGCATGCCAAGGCCGGCGAGACTATCCTGATTGTCGACGACGAACCCACCGTTCGCACGCTGCTCAAAGACGTGCTGAACGACCTCGGCTATAACCTGCTCGAAGCGGCCGACAGCGTTGAAGGGCTGGAGACACTGCGCTCCAGCGCGCACATCGATTTGCTCATCACCGATGTCGGCTTGCCGGGCGGCATGAACGGCCGGCAGATGGCCGATGCGGGCAGGCAAATCAGGCCGAAGCTGAAGACTTTGTTCATTACCGGGTATGCGGAAAACTCGGTGATCGGTAACGGTCAGCTCGGCCCGGGCATGCAGGTGCTGACCAAACCTTTTGCCGTCGACACGTTGGTGTCACGGGTGGGTGGCCTGCTGTCCATCGACGTCGAGTGAGGGTTGCGCAGCGGATTTCATCAACCTGTTGCGCCCTGCCGTTTTCGCTTGATACAGCGCCTGATCGGCGCTCTCGATCAGCGCGTTCACCGGCTCCAGGCACGGACCACGCGCAGCGGCAATACCGATGCTCAGGCTCACCCGGGCCAACGGACTGGTCGGGTGAGCGATGTTGGTTTGCTGCAAGCGCTCAATCATCAGCTGCGCAACCACTGCTGCGCCGTCAATGTCCGTGTCGGGCATGATCACGGCAAACTCTTCGCCACCGTAGCGCGCCACCAGGTCCGACGGTCGCCGCACACACTCATCCAGCACATGACCGACAGCTTGCAGGCAGGCATCACCGGCAACGTGCCCGAACGCATCATTGAAGCGCTTGAAATAGTCGATATCGATCATCAGCAACGCCAGCGACGTCCCGTCGCGCTGTGCCCGCCGCGCCTCGGTGGCCAGGGTTTCGTCGAAGCAACGCCGATTCGCCAGGCCGGTCAGCGCATCCTTCATCGCCAACAGCTCCAGTTGCCGATTGGAGCCGAGCAACTGCTGTTGCGCGATGCGCAGTTCACCTTCCACCTGGGTTCGACGGCGGATGTCGAGAATCAGGAACCAACCGATCAGACCGGTAAGCCCCAACAACCCCGCCACCACCACCGCCGATAGCAGCGCCTCGGTTCGCCAGGCTGCGAGGGCTTCACGCTTGCCGATGGCGACCGTGGTGATCAGCGGCAATTTCTCGCTTTTGCGAAAGGCGTAGAGACGCTCGACGCCATCCAGGCTGGAGGTATACGACGCGGTGCCGACCGATTGATCGACCAGGTACTTGGCGTAGATCGGCGACTTGGAAAAATTGCGGCCCATGTCCTGTTCGCGGAAGGGGTAGCGCACCAGCAACGTGCCGTCGGTATACGACAAACCGATGGCGCCCTCCTGACCGATGTCGAGTTTGCCGAACAGGCGCAGAAAGTTTTCCACGCCCAGGGTCACGGCGACGACCCCGGCAAACTCGCCGCGATCATCGTTGAAACGGCGGCTGACGGTGATCACCCATTCCTGATTGGAACGGCTACGGATGGGTGGCCCGATAAAGGGTTCGCGGCTCGGGTCGTCGCGATGATGAATGAAGTAGGCCCGATCACTACTGTTGGCCCCCGCCGGTATCGGTCGATTCGACGACATCAGCCAATGGCCCTGACGGTCATAGATGGTGATCCCGCTCATTTGTGGCATCAACGGCTGCTGGCGGTTGATCAGCGCACTCAGGCGCTGGATCTGCGTGGGGCCACTGCCTTCGGTTTCCAGGCGTTCGACCAGGCCGAGCAGCAGCAGCGAACTTTGCCGGACAATGCCTTCGGAATAGGTCTCGAGTGCCTGGGTCAGGTTCAACCCGTGCACGTTGACTTCCTCCAGCGCGCGATCGCGCGAGGACAGCACTTTCCAGATGGTCAGCGACGCCAGAGAGCAGCCGATGACCAGCAGCAAGAGAATGACGAGGTGGGTATCACGCTTCACGAAAGCACCTTATGGAAAGTCCGGTTTCCCGTTCCGGCCGTTACTGATTCAAGGCAATAACAGCGGTCGTATGTCCTCGACCGGCGCAAGGATACAAGTAGCGCGTTGAACGCGCAGCAACGGCGTGACGGAACGTCGTTTTCAGCCCCTTGGCGTTGTTTCGCAACGACACGACAGCGGCCTGCAACTTATATTCACGGGCGCAGGTCATTAGGCTTGCTGAGGTTGAATCCATCCGCAGACCTCGACTATTGAAGACACTGCCGTGGCCGCTGACCTCGATCGCCGCAATAACCTGTCACTGGACAGCCTGAACTTTTTCCTCGCCGACGTGCGCGACGGTCTTGGCCCTTATCTGGCCATTTACCTGTTGGCGGTGCATCACTGGGAGCCGGCCAGCATTGGTCTGGTGATGACCATCGCCGGGGTCGCCGCGCTGATCACCCAGACGCCAGCCGGCGCCTGGGTCGACAACAGCCGGCGCAAACGTGCGTTGATTGCGATCGCCGCGCTGCTGGTGACGGGCAGTTGCCTGCTGCTGCCGTTCGTGACGTCCTTCACTTGGGTGGCGTTGACGCAAACCCTGAGTGCAATGGCCGCCTCGATATTCGCCCCGGCCATCTGCGCTATTACCTTGGGCATGACCGGACCACGAGCATTTACCCGTCGAACCGGGCGCAATGAAACCTTCAATCATGCCGGCAATGCCTGCGCCGCCCTCCTCGCCGGCGTATTCGCGTATCTGTTCGGCCCGGTGGCGGTGTTCTATCTGATGGCGGCCATGGCCCTGGCCAGTGTCATCGCCATTGCCTGCGTGTCGCCAGAAGCGATCGATCATGATCAGGCCCGCGGACTGGATCCGGCCAATGCTGACCAGCGCCAGCCTTCCGGGTTATCCGTGCTGCTGGGTAATCGCTCGCTGTTGCTGTTCGCCATTTGCTGTGCGCTGTTCCATCTCGCCAATGCGGCGATGTTGCCGCTGGTGAGCCAAAAACTCGCGCAAGCCAATTTGCAGATGGCCACCCCACTGACCTCCGCCTGCATCGTCGCGGCGCAGTTGGTCATGGTGCCGGCGGCATTACTGGTCGGGGCGAAAGCCGATGTGTGGGGGCGCAAACCGCTGCTGCTGGCCGGTTTTCTGATCCTGCCGTTGCGCGGTGTGCTCTATACGCTGTCGGGCGATGCTTACTGGCTGGTCGCGGTGCAGATGCTCGACGGTGTCGGCGCCGGCCTGTTCGGTGCCTTGTTTCCGATCATGGTCAAAGACCTCACACAGGGCACCGGCCACTTCAACATCAGCCTCGGCGCACTGACAACCGCCTTTGGACTGGGCGCGGCACTGAGCAACGGCCTCGCCGGGTTCGTTGTGCAGGAGGCTGGTTACAGCGCGGCGTTTCTGACCTTGGCCGGTATTGCGGCGGTGGCGGTTGTCCTGCTCGCGATCGGGGTTCCGGAAACCCAGCGCAACGGTCGTCAGGCTGAAAGCGGATTGGTCGAGGCCAGCACTGAATCCTCTGCGTAATCCATATCCCTTCCCTGCCCTCTCATTGCCGCCATTTCTACTCTGCGCGCTGCGCCAAACGGCCGCGGCGGATGCGCGTGGCGTTGAAAATCCAGATTCAGTGGATCAGGCAAGCAATCCAGAGGAATGCACTACGGCGCTGAGGAGCTGATCGAGAGAATGTTCGGGCACAGGCTCAGACGAATAAACCCTCAATCGCAAGGACATTCCAGTGAAAGGTTTTTGCTTGGCCTTCGGGCTGCTCTTCAGTACTTTTTCAGCCATGGGAGCCGATATGTCGAACGGCGCAGACAACTTCTACACCAGCGATAAAGTGACCGTGGAAAAGGTCACCTTCAAGAACCAGTACGGGATGAAGGTCGCAGGCAATCTGTTCAGCCTGAAGAACCTTGATCCACAGTCAAAAAATGCCGCGATCATCGTCGGCCACCCGATGGGCGCAGTGAAGGAGCAAAGTGCCAATCTCTACGCGACCAAAATGGCCGAACAAGGCTTTGTCACGCTGTCGTTCGACTTGTCCTTCTGGGGCGAAAGCGAGGGCCTGCCACGCCAGTCGGTTGCGCCGGACATTTATGCCGAAGACTTCAGCGCGGCGGTGGACTTTCTCGGCACTCGCCCACTGGTCGATCGCGAGCGTATCGGCGTTATCGGTATTTGCGGCAGCGGCAGCTTCGCCATCAGTGCCGCCAAGATCGACCCACGTTTGAAGGCGATTGCCACCGTCAGCATGTACGACATGGGTGCTGCCAACCGTAACGGCCTCAAACATTCGCTCACGCTAGCGCAACGCCAATCCATCATTGAACAGGCGGCGCAGCAGCGTAACGCGCAGTTCTGGGGCGGCCCGATCCGCTACACCGGCGGCACACCGCTGAAACTCACCGGCAACGCGGTGGGTGACGAGTTCTACGACTTCTACCGCACACCGCGTGGTCAGGTCACGCCGACCGGCGCTTCGCCGCAGACCACCACCATGCCGACGCTGGTCAGCAATGTGAAGTTCATGAACTTCTACCCGTTCAATGACATCGAGAGCATCTCCCCGCGTCCGCTGCTGTTCATTGCCGGTGCTCAGGCGCACTCCCGCGAATTCAGTGAAGACGCGTACCAGCGCGCGGCCGAGCCCAAAGAGTTGCTGATCATTCCAGGGGCCGGCCATGTCGACTTGTACGACCGGGTCAAACTGATTCCCTTCGCCAAATTGACCGAGTTCTTCAGCCATAACCTGAAGTAACGCCATCGCAACGCTGCCAGCGCTTTAAAGCGCAGACACGACAAAAGCCTGCTTTGAGGGCAGGCTTTTGTCAGGTCGCGTTCGCTTACTTTTGCTGAGCGGTGAGCGCCGAGTAGCTGTTCATCAGATTGCGGTAGTTGGGGATACGCTGCGACAGCAAGTTACCCAAGCCTTCAATGTCGTTGCGCCAGTCGCGGTGCAGCTCACACGCCACCGAAAACCAGTTCATCATCTGTGCGCCGGCCTGCGTCATGCGGCTCCACGCGGCTTGTTGCACAGTGGTGTTGAAGGTGCCGGACGCATCGGTCACCACAAACACCTCAAACCCTTCTGCCAGCGCCGACAAGGTCGGGAACGCTACGCAGACATCCGTTACTACACCGGCAATGATGATCTGCTTACGGCCGGTGGCCTTGATCGCCTTCACGAAGTCTTCGTTGTCCCAAGCGTTGATCTGACCAGGACGAGCGATGTACGGCGCGTCCGGGAACATCTCTTTCAATTCCGGCACCAGCGGGCCGTTCGGGCCTTGTTCGAAACTGGTGGTGAGGATGGTCGGCAGTTCGAAGAACTTGGCCAGATCTGCCAGAGCGAGCACGTTGTTCTTGAATTCGTTTGGCGAGAAGTCCTGCACCAGAGAAATCAGGCCGGTCTGGTGGTCGACCAGCAGCACGATGGCGTCGTCTTTGTTCAGGCGGTTGTAGGTTGGTGTGGTCATGGTCTGCTTCCCTTTTGAGTTTTAGAAGTTGTTGTTGCGTTCAAGTTGGGTACAGATTACTGACGCACAGGGACGGGATAAATCGGCTGAAAAGTGTTTCACCGTCAACTCGAACAGGACAATCAGGCAATAAAGAACGCTGCGCTCCGAACTTTCTGGCGATCCTTGTCATACTGTTGCGATGCATTACGTATGAAAAAAGGAGAGGTTCATGCTCGGACGCCGTCCGCCAGAGCCGAACACCGAAGACCCGAGCAGAGCCGCTTCTGCCCGTAACGCCGTGCGCGCCGGCTCGACATTCCGCCTTACGGTCAGCTTTATGCTGGTGGTGGTACTGGCCTTTTTGACGGTCGAGAGCTGGCGCACCTGGCGCGACTATCGTGCTGCATTCGCCTCCGCGCGCGATTCAGTGACCAACCTGGCCCGCGCCACTGCACAGCATGCCGAAGACACCATCCGCCAAATGGATGTGCTGACCGCCGCCCTGAGTGAGCGGATCGAAGGCGATGGACTGCAGAACCTCGACGTGCCCCGTATTCACAAATTGCTGGTGCAGCAATCGAAAATCATGCCGCAGCTGCATGGCTTGTTTATCTACGGGGCGGATGGGCAGTGGATCGTCACCGACAAGGAGGTCACGCCCGAGACCGCCAACAATGCCGATCGCGATTACTTTCAGTACCACCGCAGCCATGATGATCGGCAAGTGCGCATCGGTGAGGTGGTCGAAAGCCGGTCGACCCATGACTTGATCATTCCCGTCTCCCGCCGCCTGAACAATCCCGATGGCTCGTTCGCCGGGGTGCTGCTGGGCACGGTCAAGGTCAGCTACTTTGTCGACTATTACGGCGACTTCAGGATCGATGACAAAGGCGCACTGGTGCTGGCCAGACGCGACGGCACCATCCTCGTGCGCCGGCCGTTCATCGCGTCGGTGATCGGCAAAAGCCTGGCCAACAGCGAGATCTTCAAGGTCTACCTGCCCAACGCCAACGCCGGTATCGCGCAAGTCCGCGCGGTGGTCGACGACACTGAGCGGTTGTATGGCTATCGCGCGCTCACCACCTATCCGCTGGTGGTCGAGGCCGGGCTTTCACGGGATTCGATCATCGAACCGTGGCAGCAGGATTTGCTGAAAAACGGCTTCGTTCTGGTGTTTCTGATTTTGGTACTCAGCGGCTTCGGCCTGGTGGTGCTGCACCAGTTGCGCCAGCGCATGGCCATGGAGCGGGAAATTCGCTACGCGCACCAGACCATGCGCGACATGGCGCTGACTGACAGCCTCACCGGGCTGGGCAACCGCCGACGCCTGGACAACGCGCTGATGGACGAAATCCGTCTGGCGCGGCGACAGGGTTCGGCGCTGTCATTGATCATGCTCGATGTCGACCACTTCAAACGCTACAACGACCAGTATGGCCATGCGGCGGGCGATGATTGCCTGAGCGCTGTCGGGCAGGCGATCCAGCAAGCGGTCAAACGACCGAGTGACCTCGCGGTGCGCTACGGCGGCGAAGAATTCACCGTGCTGTTGCCCAACACCGACAATGCCGGCGCCATTCAGGTTACCGAAGACATACTGCAGGCTATCCGCGCACTGAAACTGGAGCACGCCGGGCATCCATTGGGCTATGTCACCGCCAGCGCCGGGATTACCACTTGGCATCCAGTCGATGACACGGTAACCCCGGCGACCCTGTTGAAAGCAGCCGATACCTGCCTGTATCAAGCCAAGCAGCAAGGCCGCAATCGCTGGTGCTCACAGGGCAAGCAACCCGACATCGCGGTTATGAGCTAATAACACCTTCATTAAACCGTCGCTCAAACGTTGTACTAGGATAGGATCCAAGTCTGCGGTATTTCGTCGACCAAGGAGATCGTCGACAGTGCTGCAGACGTTTTTGAATTAACGCCTCTCAGGGATGACACGTATATGAACTCACACTTGTTCCCCCACATCGGCAAGGTCATTGCCAGCACCGGCAGCCGGCATTTTCCGCGCATGCTGCATGACCTGATCCTGACGCAACTGGCGGTAGACGCCACGCACATCCGGCAGATGCGTGTCGAACCGGTGGGCCGCGCGTCGAGCCGCAGCGAGCCTGAGCCGCTGAAAGAGCCGGCCCTGCTAGCCGAAACGGTGTTTTCCGAACACAGTGCGGCGGCCCACCATTTACAGAATCCGCCGACCGGGACCAGCGCGGACGCCTCGCAACTGCACCTGACCCGGCGCAAGGACGGCTACCGCTACGTGATTTCGGTGTATCGCAACGACGAGTCGCAGCGCTTTTCCGCGCAGGAACGCAGCCTGTTGCAGGACATCTCCCCGGTGCTGCTGCCGATGGTGGAAAAGCACATCAACGCCCTGCAACCGGCCAGCCCTGATCCACAAAGCCCACCCGAGTCAGCCGAAGGCAACGGCCTGGAAACCTTGCGCCTGCGCTTTGACGAGCGTCTGGAGCAACTGGGGCTGAGTCTGTCGAACCGCGAAACCGAAGTGTGTGTCGGCCTGCTCGCCGGGCGCACGGCGCCGGAACTGGCTGAACAGTTGGCGTTGAAGGTCAATACTGTGGAGAGTTATCTGAAACGGGCGGCGATCAAGTTGGGCATCAGCGGGCGGCATTCGTTGATGCGCTGGATGTATTCGCCGTTGGAGGCGTTGGCGTCGAGTGCGGCTTGATACGCAGGGATAGTGAGCGTTTCGGTTTTTTGGGTGTGTCAGTGAGATCTCCCCCCTCACCCCAGCCCTCTCCCCCCAAGGGGGCGATCTGGAAAGGGAGCCGATCTTTGAGCTTTTCAAACCCTGAGTTCGACTCGATTTTTCAGGTCGGCGTAGCTCGAAAGAACATCTCGGTCAGTCCCCTCTCCCCCTGGGAGAGGGTTAGGGTGAGGGCACTCCCGCGACGTGCTCCAAAGCCTGATTCACCGCCAATTCCCCCAACATCACCACTTGCGCGATGCCCAGCAAGGTCTGGCGATGCAGCCCCTCCAGCATCCCGGCAAAATCACACAACATGACCGAGGCCGAGGCCAGCGATTCACAGGCGTTTGCCAGCAGGGATTCGGTATCGGTTTGCGGGTTGACCCGGAACATAGCGTTGGGCGTATAGGGCGTGGCCATGTCACTGGCCGATGACAACGATTCGTAGGCTTCAACGAGCAGGGTTTCGTCATCAACGGTGGGGTCGATCAGGTAGATCTTGCCGGTTTTGCGGGTGGGTTTTGAGGTTTTGAGCGCGGAAGGATAGAGATAGAAATTGATCGCCCGCTCTGTGGCCTCTTTGATGTTTTGAGGTTCGAGCGCGGCGTCGTAGGGGATCGGATCGGTATCTGGTGGGTTGGGTGTGGCTTTGAACATAGATAAAGTCTCGTATCGAAATTAACCGGAGCCATCACTTTCGCTACCAAACGAAGGTGGCGGCCATGCGCGGGTTGGTAGACCGGTCGATACGGAAACCCGGCGCTCATGAATGAGCCCCACGCATGTCCACCATATAAAACGCAGCCGCAAAAAGAGACTGCATAAGGTGGCGCCATACGGCGGTACCGAAGCGGGCTACCAAACCCGATCACTGATTTGCAGTGCCAGGCAAACGATATATCCCGACCCATAGCCGCGTAAGCCGGCGGATTCTGGCGTACGCGTAGGTAACGACGCAAGGTGTTGTAGGCGGTATGACGTAACGGGTCGTGTAATTTAAACGCGCTCACGGCGTGGTGTTTATTGATGGAAAAACTGGATGGCGGTGGGTCAGGGTTTTGCGGTGTGTCAGTGGGGTTCACCCCCTCACCCCAGCCCTCTCCCCCAAGGGGGCGAGGGGGAAAGGGGGCCGATCTTGGTTGGGTTCGAGCCTGAGTTTGGCTTGGGAGCCGATCTTTGTGCTTTTCAAACCTGAGTTCGACTCGGTAGTTCACGTCGGTGCATCTTCAGCAAACACCCCGGTCAGTCCCCTCTCCCTCCGGGAGAGGGCTAGGGTGAGGGTCAGCTTTTAATCCCGCGCCAACGCCTCAATCGGATCAAGCCGCGAAGCATTCCGCGCCGGCACAAAGCCAAACACAATCCCGATCAACGTCGAGCACACCACCGCCGTCAGCACCGACGCCAGCGAAAACACCATCTCCCACTCCTTGATAAACACCGAAAACAGATGCCCGATCGCATACGACAGGGAAATCCCGATCGCCCCGCCCAACAAGCACACCATCACCGCCTCCACCAGAAACTGCTGACGAATGTCCGACTGCCGCGCGCCCACCGCCATGCGAATACCGATCTCGCGGGTTCGCTCGGTCACCGACACCAGCATGATGTTCATCACGCCGATACCACCGACCACCAAAGAAATCACCGCAATCAGCGACAGCAACAACGCCAGCGAGCGGCTGGTTTTCTGCACGGTCTGCAGGACGCTGTCGAGGTTGTTGGTGAAGAAATCCTTGGTGCCGTGGCGTTGCAGCAGCAGTTGGGTGACGTGCTCTTCCACCACTTTGCTCGGCTGGCCGTCCTTCATGCGCACGCTGATGCTGTCCAGATAACGCTGACCCAACACCCGCCCGGCGGCCGTTTCGTAGGGCACCCAGACGTTGAGGGTCTTGCCCGAGGCGAACAGGCTTTTATCCTGCGCGGCCACGCCGATCACTGTGCACGGCAGGTTGCCGATCAGGATCACCTGACCCAACGGATCCACGTCTTGCCCGAACAAACGTTGGCGGGTGTTGTGATCAATGACGACCACCTGCGCCTGGCGTCGCGCATCGCTTTCGCTGAACGGGATGCCGGCGGCCATCTTGATCCCGCGCACTTTGAAGTACTGATCGCTGACGCCGTTGACCTGCGCATCCAGGTCGATATTGCGATAACGCAACAACAGGCTGCGGCCGATCATCGGCGTGGCGCTGTCGACGTAATACAACTGATTCAGCGCGGTGACATCGGCCGGCGTCAGGGTTTCGATGGCGGCGGCACGTTTGTCGCCATAACTGCTGCCCGGATAGACATCGATGGTATTGCTGCCAATGGCGGCGATGTCCTTGAGCACGTAGTTCTTCGCGCCCTCCCCGACCGCCGAAATCGACACCACCGAGGTGATGCCGATGACGATGCCAAGCATGGTCAGCAAGGTGCGCATGCGGTGCGAGATCAATGCTACCCAGGCCATGGCGAACGCCTCTTTGAACAAACCGAGACTGGCAACAAGACGTCGAGAGGCGGTGGCTTTCGGTGTCACCGGTTCATCGCTGAGCAGGTGCGTGGTGTCGCGTTCGTTGGCGCGGTCGCTGAGGATTTCGCCGTCGCTGACTTCGATGATGCGCTCGGCGTTGGCCGCGACTTTCGGGTCGTGGGTCACCAGAATCACCGTGTGCCCCGCCGCGTGCAGTTCCAGCAGGATGCGCATCACCTCTTTGCCGCTGGCCGTGTCGAGAGCGCCGGTCGGCTCGTCGGCGAGGATCACCTCGCCGCCATTCATCAACGCCCGGGCGATACTCACCCGCTGTTGCTGACCGCCGGAGAGCTGGCTCGGTCGATGCGTCAAATGCCCTTCCAGACCCAGCCGCGCCAACAACTCACGGGCACGGGCATGGCGCTGAAGCTGCGGCGTACCGGCGTAAATCGCTGGCATCTCGACGTTATGCATCGCGCTCAAATGCGGCAGCAAGTGGTAACGCTGAAAGATGAAACCGAAGTAGTCGCGGCGCAGCTCGGCCAGGGCCTGATTGTCCAGATCGCGGGTTTCCTGGCCGTTGATTTTGTAGCTGCCGGCGGTGGCGTAATCGAGGCAGCCGAGGATGTTCATCAAGGTCGATTTGCCCGAACCCGAGGCGCCGATGATCGCGACCATTTCCCCGGCATTGATCGTCAGGTTGATGTTCTTCAGCGCCAGAAACTCGCGGTCACCGGCGGTGAAACTGCGGGTGATGCCGGTGAGCTGTAGCAGTGGCTCAGTCATGCTCAGGCCCCCGCCACATTGGTCAGTGGATCACCGATCACCACACGATCGCCTTCCGCCAAGCCATCATTGATCTGTACTTTGACGTTGTTGTTGATCCCTGTCTGTACATTGCGCGACTGCGCGTGGCCCTTGGCGTCCAGCACCCGTACCGGAAAACTGCCATCGGCATTGCGCGGCCCGAGCGCCGCCACCGGTACGGTCAGCACCGACTTGGCGGTGTCGAGGATAATGCGCACCTGCGCGGTCATCGAAATGCGCAAACGATGGTCGGGATTGGGCACTTCGAACAAGGCGTTATAGAACACCGCGCTGCTTTGCTTCGGTGTACCGGCGGGCGGCGTTTCGAGAAAGTTCTGCGGCGCCGGGTCCGTGCCGCGCAACTTTGCGTAGTAGCGTTTGTCCTCGCCGAGAATGGTGAAATACACCTCTTGCCCCGGCGTGATGTGAATCACATCCGCTTCGGAAACCTGCGCCTTGACCGTCATGGTGTCCAGATCCGCCAGCTTCAGCAGGATCGGCGCCAGTTGGTTGGCGATCACGGTCTGACCTTCCTGCGTCACCACGCCCACCACATCGCCATCAATCGGCGCGACGATGCGCGTGTACGCCAGATTGACCTTGGCCGTGTCGATCTGGATATGCGCACTTTTGATCTGCGCATCCAGCGACATCAGATTGGCCTGCTGCACCTGATAATCCGACTCGGCGGTTTCGAAATCCTGGCGCGAGATCGAGGCGTCGTCCTGCAAGTTCTTGTAGCGCTCGTAAATCGCTTTGGTCTGCCTCAGTTGAGCCTGGGTGGCGCGTTTTTGCGCCTGCAGGTTTTCCTCATCCACCTGGGCCTGACGCAGGGTGTTCTGCAATACCAGCGGATCGATTTCCGCCAGCCACTGGCCCTTCTTTACCTTGTCGCCGACCTTGACCTTGAGCGACTTCAATTGCCCGGACACTTGCGCGCCGACGTCCACTTGCTTGATGCCTTCGAGCAACCCGGTGGCGAGCACCGCGTTTTCAATGTCACTGCGTTCAACCGGGGCGGTCAGGTATTGCGGCGCCTCGGCCGGTGCCCGCACCGCATAGAACGCCAATCCCGCGACTGCCACCAACGCCAGACCCATACCGACTTTGCGCAACTTCGACTTTTCCATAAATGACCACAAGTCCGTTCAGGGGTGAGCCCGGCCAGCGGCCGGGCTCTGGTAGATAAACAACAATCAGGAAACCACTTGGCCGGCCGGCACTTTCAGGCCGTCATGCCACCACGCCGCGAGACTGAAGACGTTGGGCGCCTTGAGAATCGTGAAGTGGTTGCCCGGCCCGTACCACACCGCCAGATCCGCAACCTGGTGCTGCCAGCCCTCGACCATCGCCGCTTGCTCGCGCTGATTGCCCCACGCATCCAGCGTCGGGTCATCGACCAGCGCCAGCCGCACCGGGCCCGTGTAGGCCAGTTTTGGTTGATAGACCGTGCGCAAGGCTGTGGCGAAGGTGCGGACCGGGCCATGCATCGCATCCGGTGCGGCGCGCTCCGACAGCACGCCCGCGTGCACCATCCCGGCATGCAGCAGGCGCATTTGGGTGGTGTCATCAGCGTCGGCGAACACCTGCGGGTCGATCTCCAGCGACTTGCCACTGGACAGTTGCAGGGTGTCGATCAAGCGCTCCAGCGCCGCCGTGCCGGTGTACGGTTTGCCCGCCGTGCCGTTGCCGCCCGGCGCTTCGCTGTCGATCAACGTCAGCGAAGCCACCTCGCGCCCGACCGCTTGCAACTGCGCCGCCATGGCATGCGCCACCCAACCGCCAAAGGAATGGCCGATCAGGTGCACCGGGCCTTGCGGGTAAGCCTGCGCGATCGCCTGCAGATAAAAAGCGGCAGCGGCCTCGACCTGACTGTGCGGCACACTGCTGCCGTCCAGCCCGCGCGGTTGCAGGCCGATGATCGGCCACTCCGGGCCAATCGCTTCGGTCAGATGAATGAACCCGGTGACGCTGTCACCCGCCCCCGGCACGCAGAAAATCGGCGCATGCCCCACGTGTCCGCTCTGGATCGTCAGCAGCGGCTGATACACCGCCGTGGCTGGCGCGACTACCGCCTCAAGTGCCTGAGTGATGGCCTGCCCCAACGCCTGAATATGCGGTTTTTTCATCATGCTGCGGTGATCCCCGGGAATGTCGATGCACTGCAACAGATGGCTGTCGAAGCGCTCCTCCCAACCCCGTGTCGGACTTGGCACAGACTGCCCGTCCATCAGCCCCTGAGCGCGGAACAGATGAATCGTCTGGTTCGCCGGGCTGACCCGGTAATGCGCCAGGGCCAAGCGATGCGCCGCTTCACGATCGAAGTAATGCCAGGCATCGGCCGCGCTCACCGTGGCCAGTTCCGGATCGGTCAGTTGCTGCGCCTGGCAACGCTGGAACAACGCGTGGAAATCCAGCTGTTCCATCTCGCCTTCCAGTGCCTCAACCGACGCCAGCGCGGCGGCGCCCTCAGCACCGAGCATCAGCGCACGCCCCCGGCAATGCCCGAGCAACTGGCGCTTGTCGAGATCCTTGCCGCTCCACATCGCCTTGTCCTGAGCCAGTGAGTTGGGCGCGTAGCTGTCGAGCAGGCCGATGAACTCCACTGCTTGATCCTGACCCAGCAATTGCTGGGCGACCTCATGGGCCAGCACCCCGCCGAACGACCAGCCCGCCAGACGATACGGCCCGAGTGGCTGCACTGATCGGATGATCCCGGCCATCCGCGTGGCCATGCATTCGATCGTGCGTAGCTGTGGCTGGCCCAGCGGCACGCCGGGCAGGCCGTAAATCGCAAACTCGCCGCCAATATGCTGCGCCAGCGTCGGGAAATACACGTCGCGACCACTGAATTCATGCACCAGAAACAGCGGCGTACCACGCTCCCCGGCACGCACCACGACCAGCCCTTCCGGCAGCCCGGCCATTTCGTCCTGAGCGAGCAACGCCGCCGTCGACTCGATGGTCGGGTGCTGGAACAGCTCGGCCAGGGACACCTGAATTCCGCCCCGTTGCAGCAGATTGACCAGCCGCACCGCGAGCAACGAATGCCCGCCCAATTCGAAGAAGTTGTCGTGACGCCCGACCTGCTCGACGCCAAGCACGTCCGCCCAGATCCGCGCCATCGCGGTTTCCACCTCGCCTTGCGGCGCCACATAAGGCCGGTTGATCACCGCGTCTGCACCCGGCTCCGGCAAGGCCTTGCGGTCGACCTTGTCGTTGGGGGTCAGCGGCAATGCGTCGAGCAAGACGAAGGCGCCGGGCACCATGTATTCCGGCAAACGCTGCAGCACATGCGCGCGCAGGACCTCCAGGCCCGGCGCTTGCACCCCGGCGCGCACGGTGTACCAGGCGACCAGACGCTCGTCGCGCACCATCACCACCACTTCGCGGAGCGCCGGATGCTCGATCAGTCGCGCTTCGATTTCACCCGGCTCCAGACGCAAGCCGCGCAGCTTGATCTGGAAGTCGTTGCGCCCGAGAAATTCCAGATCGCCGTCGTTGTTGTAGCGCGCCAGATCGCCGGTGCGGTACAGCCGGTCACCGGCCACGAACGGGCTGTCGATGAAACGCTCGGCCTGCATCTGCGGCAAGCCGTGATACCCGCGCGCCACACCCACGCCGCCAATGTGCAACTGGCCGCTGACACCTTGCGGTACCGGTTGATCGTAAGCATCGAGGACGTACAAGCGCGTGTTGCTCAGCGCCTTGCCGATCGGCACCACGCTGTGCGGCACCGGCTGATCCGGTTCAAGCGTCCAGCCGCTGCTGTCGACCGTGGTTTCGGTAGGGCCGTAAACGTTGTGCAAACGCACCCACGGCAGGCGATCGCGCACCTGCCGCGCCAGCGCCGCGCTGAGTTCGCCGCCACCGTTGAGCACATCGGTGAGGCTGGTGCACTGGCTAACGTCGGCCTGCTCAATGAAGTCCTGCAGCAGCGCCGGCACGAACTTGACCACAGTTACGTTGTGCTCGCGGATCGCCTGCACCACATAAGCTGAATCGCGGTTGCCATCTGGCCGCGCCAATACCAGACGCAGGCCGGAACACAGCGGCCAGAAGATCTCCCACACCGAGCTGTCGAAGCTGAACGGGGCCTTTTGCAGCAACGCACCGTGCTCGGTCGGCGCGCTGATCTGCGAACCCCAATGCACCATGTTGCAAGCGCTGCGATGCTCGATCATCACGCCTTTCGGCAGGCCGGTGGAGCCGGAGGTGTAGATCATGTAGGCGAGGTTCGAGGCGCTCAGGCCCGGCACCTGCAAATCATGATCAGGCAGCTGTTGCCAATGACCTCGATCGAGGTCGATCAAGGTCGTTGCAGGCGAGTCGAACAGCGAACGCGTCGACGCTTGCACCAGCAGCGCAACCGGCGCGCTGTCCTTGAGCATGTAGGCCAGACGTTCCGCCGGGTACCCCGGATCCAGCGGCACATACGCCCCGCCCGCCTTGAGAATACCGAGCAGACCGACCACCAGATCCAGCCCGCGCTCGACGCAGATCGCCACCTGTGAATCCGGTTGCACACCGTGTTCGCGCAAGTGATGCGCCAGTTGATTGGCCCGCGTATTGAGTTGGCGATAGGTGAGGCACCCGGCTTCGGACTGCACGGCAATGGCCTCGGGTTTAGCCCGTACCTGCGCTTCAAACAAGCAGTGCAACGGCTGTTCGAGTGGGCAATCGACTTCGCTCGCGTTGAAGTCGTGCAACAGGCGCTGACGTTCGTCCTGCGCCAGCAACGGCACCTGCTCCAGCAGCGTTTGCTCATCGCTCACCAGCGCAGCGAGCAAGCGCTGGAAGTAGCCGACGAAACGGCGCACCGTCGATTCATCGAACAACGCCGTGGCATAACGCAGCGAACCGCGAACGCCATCGGCGCTATCGCCGAGACTCAGCGACAGGTCGAACTTCACAAAGTGGCTTTCCCCCGCCACGCCTTCCAGCGTCAGGTCGCCAAGTTGCAGGCTCGGGCCGTCATTGTTGTCCCAGCTCAGCAGGGTCTGGAACAACGCGCTGTGGGCCAGACTGCGCAGCGGTTTGCTGATGTCCACCACGTGTTCGAACGGCAGATCCTGATGCGCCTGCGCCGCCAGGGTTTGCGCCTTGACCCGCGCCAGCAACGCTTCGCCGCTGAGTGCGCCAGAGGTGTCGATGCGCAGCGCCAGGGTGTTGACGAACATACCGATCAAGCCTTCGATCTCGGCGCGGGTGCGGTTGGCCACTGGTGAGCCGATGACCACGTCGGTCTGCCCGGACAGGCGACTGAGCAGCATTGCCCAGGCGCTGAGGATCACCATGTAAGGCGTGACAGCGCGACGTTGGCAAAGCGCTTTCAGTCCGCGACTCAGCGGCGCGCCCAGCACCACGTCGACATGGCTGCCGGCAAAATCCTGTTGTGCCGGACGCGGGCGATCGGTCGGCAGCGTGAGCAATGCCGGCGCACCAGCGAGGTTCCGCTGCCAGTAATCGCTCTGCTGTTGCAAAACCTCACCGCTGAGCCAACGGCGTTGCCACACCGCGTAATCGCTGTACTGCAGCGCCAGCGCTGGCAGCGGGTCTTGCTGGTCCTGGCTGAAAGCCTGATACAACGCCGCCAGCTCACGGGTCAGCACGCCCATCGACCAGCCGTCGGAGACGATGTGATGCAGGGTCAGCAACAGCACATGGTGATCGTCGGCCAGACGCACCAGGCGTCCGCGAATCAGCGAATCGCGAGCAAGATTGAACGGTGCACTGGCTTGCTCCTCGATCAGCCCACGCAAGGCGTTGTCGGCCTGTGGGTGCTGGCGCAAATCTTCAACTGGCAGCAACAGACCCGTATCGGCCGGCAAGATCAGCACTTGCGCTTGGTCGTCGATCTGAGTGAAGCGACTGCGCAGGGTTTCGTGGCGCTCGACAATGCGCGCCAGTGCCCGTTGCAGCGCGTCTTCGTCCAGACGCCCGCGCAGACGCAGGCCCAGCGGGATGTTGTACGCCGTGTTGCCACCGTCCATTTGCGCGAGGAACCACAGGCGCTGTTGCGCGAACGACAGCGGCAGCGCTTGATCACGCGCTGCCGGCACAATCTCCGGTAACGTGCTGCGCGCGGCCCGGCTCAACACTTGCGCCACGGCCGCCAACTCTGGATTGGCGAACAGCTCGGCCAGGGTCAGCTCGACGTCCAGCTGTTGGCGGACCTGCGACAGCATGCGCATCGCCAATAACGAATGCCCGCCCAACTCGAAGAAGTTGTCGTGTCGGCCCACCTGCTCAACCTGCAACAACCCGGCCCAGATGCGTGCCAGGTTTTCCTCCAGCGCCGTGACCGGCGCCACATAGACCCGGCTGAGCATGGCGGCCTGTGTCGGCGGCGGCAGCGCCTTGCGGTCGATCTTGCCGTTGTTGTTCAGCGGCAATGCCTCCAGTTGCACCCACGCCGTCGGCACCATGTACTCCGGCAAGCGCGCCGACAGTTGAGCGTGCAGCTCAACGCTGTCGAGTTGCCCTGCGTGCGCGGTGTAATAGGCGACCAGACGCGGGGCCTCCGGAGCGTCGCGGCGTGCCAAAACCACGGCCTCCTTGATCCCCGCACAGTTCAGCAAACGGTTTTCGATCTCGCCCAGCTCGATGCGGAAACCACGGATTTTCACCTGATCGTCGTTGCGCCCGACGCAATCGAGTTGCCCCGGCGCCAGCCAGCGCGCGAGGTCGCCGGTGCGATACAGCAACGCGTCGGGTTTATCGCTGAACGGATCACGGAGGAATTTCTCGGCAGTCAGATCCGCGCGGTTCAGGTAACCCAGCGCCACGCCCTGCCCGCCGATATACAGCTCGCCGGTCACGCCCATCGGCACGGGTTGCTGATGCGCATCGAGCACATACACCTGGGTGTTGGAAATCGGCCCGCCAATCGGCACGCTCTCGGCGTTTTCCGCCACCGCTTGCACTTCGAACGTCGTGGCGTAAGTGGTGGTTTCGGTCGGGCCGTAGCAATGCACGATGCGCAGTTGCGGCGCCTCGGCCAGTAGCGTACGGAACGCCGCCGGATCCCCGCGCTCGCCACCGCAGAGCAGAATGCGCAGGCCTTTGAGCGCCTGCGGAATCAACTGCACGTACTGGTTGAACAGCGCGGTGGTGACGAACAGGATTGTCGCGCCAGTGGCACTCAGTTCGCGGCCAAAGGCCTGCGGTTCGAGCAGGGTCTGATGGTCAATGATCACCACGCGACCACCGTTGAGCAGCGGGCCCCAGATGTCCATGGTGCTGGCGTCGAACGCCGGGTTTGAGGCGAACACCACGCGATCCTGCGCATTGAAATCAGCGTAACCGTTGTTGAGCACCAAACGGCCAATGCCACGGTGCGGCACCATCACGCCCTTCGGCGTGCCGGTGGAACCGGAGGTGTACATGATGTACGCCAGCGACTCCGAGGACTGCACAAGATTGGGGTTATGCGTGGGTTGATCGCTGAGTTTCAGCCTGTCCAGATCGATACGCGACGCGGCGTAATCGATGACTTCGCCGCTGAGGGTCAGCAGCGCGGCCGCCCGGCAATCCTCGACCATGAACGCCTGACGTTCGCTCGGCGCATGGATGTCCAGCGGCACATAAGCCGCCGCGCACTTGGCAATCGCCAGTTGCGCCACCAGCAGTTCCAGCGAACGTGGCAGTAGGATCGCCACATGATCCCCCGGTTGCACGCCTTGGCCGATCAGATGATGAGCCAGACGGTTAGCCTGCGCGTTCAGTTCGAAATAACTCAGCGCTTGCGCGCCATGCACCGCCGCCACAGCCTTTGGATGCGCCGCCGCTTGTTGCTGGAAAATCCCGTGCACGGTCAGGGTCTGGGGGTAATCGCGCGTGGTGGCGTTGAACTCGACGAGCAAGCGCTGACGTTCCTCCGCCGCCAGTAACGGCACATGTTCGAGGACTGCGTGATCATCGCTGACCATCGTCTGCAACAGACGCTGGAAGTAACCGACAAAGCGGCGGATGGTCGATTCGTCGAACAACGCCGTGGCGTAGTTCAGCGAGCCGCGAATCACGCCGTTGACCTCGCCCAGGGTCAGCGTCAGGTCGAACTTGGCGACATCGTCCGGCGCGGCGACGCCTTCCAGCGCCAACTCGCCCAGCGCCAGTTGCGGGCCGACGCTGCTGTCCCAGCTCAGCGAGGTCTGGAACAACGGGCTATGGGCCAGGCTGCGCACCGGCCGGGTGATTTCCACCACCTGCTCGAACGGCAGATCCTGATATGCCTGCGCCTCCAGTGTCCGCGCCTTGACCCGCGCCAGCAGCGCTTCGACGCTCGGCGCGCCCGAGGTATCGATGCGTAGCGCCAGGGTGTTGACGAACATGCCGATCAAGCCTTCGATTTCCGCGCGGGAGCGGTTGGCCACGGGCGCGCCGACCACCACATCGGCTTGTCCGGACAGGCGACTCATCAGCAGTGCCCAGGCACTCGTCAGGGTCATGAACAGGGTCACGCCATGGCGCTGGCTCAGGGTTTTGAGTTCGGCGCTCAGGTTTGAGTCCAGCACGACTTCGAGGTGGCTGCCGGCATAGTCCTGTTGCGCCGGGCGCGGACGATCGGTAGGCAGCGTCAACAACGCCGGCGCGCCGTCGAGGGTCTGCTGCCAGTATTCGCTTTGCCGTTGCAGCACTGCACCGCTGAGCCAGCGTCGTTGCCACACGGCATAGTCGCCATATTGCAGCGTCAGTTCCGGCAGCGGATCGGGCTGACCCTGGCTGAACGCCTGATACAACGCCATCAACTCGCGGGTCAGCACGCCCATTGACCAACCGTCAGCGACGATGTGATGCACGGTCAACAGCAGCACATGGTGGTTGTCGGCCAGACGCAGCAACTGTCCACGAATCAGCGAATCGTTCTGCAGATCAAACGCGGTCGAAGTTTCCTGGGTCATCAACCGCTGCAAGGTGTGTTCGGCCTGCGGCAGTTGGCGCAGATCTTCTACGCGCAACAGCAAACCGTTATCGACCGGCGCAATCGACACCTGCGCGGTGTCGTCGTGGGAGATGAAACGGCTGCGCAGGGTTTCGTGGCGGGCCACGATGCGCGCCAGCGCTGCTTGCAGTGCATCGACGTCGAGGTCACCGCGCAGGCGCAGGGCGATGGGGATGTTGTACGCCGAGTTGCCGCCCGCCATTTGCGCCAGGAACCACAGGCGTTGCTGGGCGAAGGACAAGGTGCCGTCGCGCGTTACCGGGACAATCGACGGCTGGGCGCTGCGCTCGGCACCCGCCAGGCACTCGGCGACCGCCGCCAGTTCAGCATTGGCGAACAGATCCGCCAACGCCAACTCCAGCCCCAACCGTTGCCGGACCTGCGCGACCATGCGCATTGCCAACAACGAATGCCCGCCGAGTTCGAAGAAATGATCATGGCGCCCTACCCGTTCGACCTGCAGCACCTCGGCCCAGATCTGCGCCAGGATGGTTTCGGTCTCGCCCTGCGGCGCGGCGTAGTCGCGGGTGAACAGCGCAGCCAGATCCGGTTTCGGCAACGCCCTGCGGTCGACTTTGCCGTTGGCCGTCAGCGGTAATGCGTCGAGCCGCACAAAAGCGCCCGGCACCATGTATTCCGGCAGTTGCGCCAGCAGATGCGCACGCAGCTCGCCGACGTTCAGCGACTCGCCTTGCGCGGTTTCGGTGAAATACGCCACCAGTCGCGCCTGGCCGGGTTGGTCTTCACGGGCCAACAGCACGGCGTCCTGAATCCCCGGCAACTGATTGAGGCAGGTTTCGATCTCGCCCAGTTCGATGCGCACGCCACGGATTTTCACTTGATCGTCATTGCGCCCCAGGTATTCCAGCGTACCGTCCTCGCGCCAGCGTGCGAGGTCACCGGTGCGATACATACGCGCGTTCGGCATAGGGCTGAACGGGTCGCGCAAAAAACGCTCGGCGGTCAGTTTCGGGCGGTTCAAATAGCCACGGGCGACGCCGGCACCGCCAACGTACAACTCGCCCATCACCCCCAGTGGCACAGGACGCTGCTGCTCATCGAGCAGGTAAACACTGGCATTGCTCAGCGGTTTGCCGATGTGCAGCACTTGCCCGGCCTCGATCAACCCGGACGTGGCAACCACCGTGGCCTCGGTCGGACCGTAGTTGTTGATCACCTTGAAAGGCTGCTCGCGGCTGAACTGGCGCAGTCGGTCACCACCGATCAGCAAGGTTTTCAGGGTTGGATGCGCCTGCTCCTGGCTGAAGGCGTACTCGGCCACCGGGGTCGGCAGGAAGCTCACGTCCAGCGGCTGCGCGCGCCACCAGTCGAGCAGCGCATCGATGTCCTCGTTGCCATCGTGGGCCGGCGCCAGATGCAGGGTCGCGCCGACACACAACGCCGGCCAGACTTCCCAGGCCATGGCGTCGAAACCGAACCCGGCCAGGCTTGAAGTGTGGCTGCCGGCGCGCAGATCGAACGCCGCACAATGCCAGTCGAGCAGATTGCTCAGGGTGCGGTGCTCGACCATCACGCCTTTGGGCAGTCCGGTGGAGCCGGAGGTGTAGATCACATACGCCAGGTGTTGCGGCGTCAGCGCCGGCACTGACGGCGTGTCGATTCTGCTGCTTGGCCACTGGCGCAAATCGAGGTCGATCAACGGCACTGGCAGCTCGGGCAGGCGTGCGCGCAGTGCGCTTTGGGTCAACACTGCAACCGGCGCGCTGTCCTCCAGCAGATAGTTCAGCCGCTCGGTTGGATGCGCCGGGTCCACCGGCACATAACCGGCGCCCGCCTTGAGAATCGCCACCAATCCGACCAGCGTATCGAGCCCGCGACGGGCCACGATGGCCACACGATCATCAGGCCGCACACCCGCTTCGATCAGGTGATGCGCCAAGGCGTTGGCCTGGTGGTCGAGTTCGGCATAACTCAGGCTCGCGCCAGCAAAAAACGCTGCCGGTGCGTGCGGTCGCTCAGCCACTTGCTGCTCGAAACGCTGAACGATGGTCAACCCTTGAGGGTAATCGGCGTAGGTGCTGTTAAAGGCGATCAACAGCTGCTCGCGCTCAGCGGCCGGCAGGATCGACAAGCGTTCGAAGCCTTGATGCGGTGCCTGTTCCAATGCCTGCACAAGGCTGTGCAAGGCACGTTGCAGATAGTCGCAGGTGCGCCGTGCGTCGATGCCGGCACCGGCCAATGCGCTCAGGCTGAAGCCTTCGCCGAGATCGTCGACGCTAAGGGTCAGGCGATAGTTGCTGTGTTCCTCGGCTTGCAGCAATTGCATGCCCTGCCACGCCGCCGCAGCCTCGGCCGAACTCGAAGACGCCGAAGCCCCGTGACGATAATTGAACAAAGTGCTGAACAGCGGCGTGGTCGGCGCCATCGCGCTGCAATGCTGGATGCGCGCCAGTTGTGCGTGTTCGTGCTGGAGCAATTGGCTCAGCCGTTGATGGGTGGCCAAAGCTGCGCCTTTGACGCTGTGCGCGGCCAGATCGATGCGCATCGGCAAGGTATTGATAAACACCCCGAGCGCACGCTCGGCACCCTCGCCGCCGTGCAAACGGCCGAGCAGGACCGTGCCGAACACCACATCGGCGCGGCCCGACAATTGCCCGAGCACCTGCGCCCAGGCCAGGTGCATCAGACTTGCGGCGCTGACACCCAGGCGCCGCGCCTGCTGGCGGATGTCGCGGCTCAGACCGAGGTCGATGGTCAACCGGGCCTGCTCGACCAGCCCATCCTTTGCCGGGGTCTGGCCGTAGGGCAAGGTTGGCTCATCGACGTCGCCGAGCATGTCGCGGAAGAAGCTTTCATGCTGCTCATCGCGCATCCCGGCCAGGGTCTGCGCCACGTAGTTTCTGTATGGCACCGACTCGGCGAGACGTTGTGGCTGGCCGCTGAGGAAGGCCTGCATTTCGTGTTGCAGTACCTCCAGCGCGACGTGATCCATCACCAGATGATGGAACAGCAGCAACGCGACAACCCGCTGATTGACCGCGTCCCACGCGTGAACCACGCGCATCAGCGGCGCCTGATTGACGGCCATGCGGTAATGACCGGCATCGAAGCGAGCGCGCAACTGCGCCAGTGCATCGCCGCTCGCGCCCTCCAGCACAATAGTCTCGCAGACCAGCGACGCCTGACGCCAAACCACTTGCACCGGGTCTTCGAGGCCTTCCCAGAAAAGCGAAGTGCGCAGGATGTCATGGCGTTGGATGACTTTCTGCAAGGCCTCGGTGAAGGCGTTCAGGCGCTGTTCATCGGCAAACGCAAACTGTGCCTGCAACACGTAGGGGTCGCCCTGAGCGGCCGACAGGTGATGGAACAGAATGCCCGTCTGCAACGGCGCCAGCGGGTAGATGTCCTGCACATTAGCCGCGCCGCCGGGGATGCTGGCAACGATGCGGTCAAGGCTTGCTTGATCGAGCGTTACCAGTGGCAGCAGTTGCGGCGTGATACGCGTGCAGTCCGGCGTAATGCGATTGGCCGGGACCGCGGCTTGCGGCTCGCCACCGACGGCCGCCGCCAGCGCGGCGAGCGTCGGCTGATTGAACAGCACGCGAATGTCGGCGCTGAGACCGGCACGACGCATCTTCGCCAGCAGATTCACCGCCAGCAGCGAGTGCCCGCCCAGTTCAAAGAAGTGGTCGTGACGCCCCACCCGTTCCACGTTGAGCAATTGCGCCCAGAGCGCGGCGAGCAGGGTTTCCACTTCGCCGACCGGCGCCTCGTATTCACGCGTGACCAGCGCCGTCAGATCCGGTGCTGGCAGCGCCTTGCGTTCGAGTTTGCCGTTAGCGCTTAGCGGCAATGCATCGAGATGCACGAATACGCCAGGCACCATGTAGTCCGGCAGGTGCTCCAGCAGATGGCTGCGCAGCACTTCGATGTCCAGCCGTTCGCCGGTGTAATACGCGACCAGACGCTTGTCGCCGGGCACGTCTTCGCGGGCCAGCACCACCGCTTCCTGCACCCCCTCGATCTGGGTCAGGCGCGCCTGGATTTCCCCCAGCTCGATGCGCAAGCCACGGATTTTCACCTGATCGTCGTTACGGCCCAGGTATTCAATGTTGCCGTCAGCCAGATAGCGGGCAACGTCGCCAGTGCGGTACATACGGCCGTTGGCCTGGAACGGATTGTCGAGGAAGCGTTCCGCGCTCAGTTCTGGTCGATTGAGGTAACCACGGGCCACCTGCACGCCACCGATGTACAACTCACCGACAACGCCTAGCGGCACCGGTTGTTGTTGGCCATCGAGGATGTACATGCGGGTGTTGGCGATCGGTTTGCCGATCGGCGTGTTGTCCGGGGTTTGCTCCAGCGGCCCGGCGCAATTCCACGCGGTCACGTCGACGGCGGCTTCGGTCGGGCCGTATAGGTTGTGCAACGCACTGCCCGGCAATTGCCGTTTGAACCGCCGCACCAGACTGCCCGGCAATGCTTCGCCGCTGCACATCACCTGACGCAGTCCCGAGCAGCGCACGGTGTCGCCATGGGCAAGGAACACGTCGAGCATCGATGGCACGAAGTGCAGCGTGGTAATCCGTTCTTTTTCGATAATTTCGCTGAGATAGAGCGGGTCCTTGTGCCCACCGGGTTGCGCCATGACCAGACGTGCGCCGGTCATCAGCGGCCAGAAAAACTCCCACACCGACACGTCGAAGCTGAACGGCGTCTTCTGCAACACCGTGTCTGCCGCCGTCAGTGGATAGGCGTCCTGCATCCACAGCAAACGGTTGACCACCGCGGCATGTTCGTTGATCACGCCTTTTGGCTGGCCGGTCGAACCGGAGGTGTAGATCACGTACGCCATATGTTGCGGGGTCAGCTCGGCGATGGGCAGCGTATCGCTCGGCAGCGACTGCCAGTGCGGTTGATCGAGATCGATCAGCGGCACGGCGACGTCACCAAGCAGCCCGCGAGTAGAACCTTGCACCAGCACCGCCAGCGGCGCGCTGTCGTCCAGCATGTAGGCCAGACGTTCCAGCGGATATGCCGGGTCCAGCGGCACATAACCACCGCCAGCCTTGAGGATCGCCAGCAGGCCGATGACCATGTCCAGACCGCGCTCGACACAGATCGCCACCCGCGAATCCGCCTGCACGCCCAAGCCGCGCAGGTGCCGCGCCAGCTGGTTGGCCTTGGCGTTCAGCTCGGCATAGCTCAGGCGCTGCTCCCCGGCGAGCACCGCCGGAGCCTGTGGCGTGCGGGCCACTTGCGCCTCGAACAGACCGTGGAGGGTCTGCTCAAGGTTGTAATCCACCGTCGTGGCATTGAAATCATTCAACAGGCGTTGCTGTTCGTCCTCTGCCAGCAGCGGCACGTGTTCCAGCACCGTTTGATCATTGGCCACCATCGCCTGCAACAGACGCTGGAAATAACCGGCGAAACGCAGCACCGTGGCCTCGTCGAACAGCGCCGTGGCGTACTCCAGCGAACCACGAATCACACCGTTGGACTCACTCAGGTTCAATGACAGATCAAACTTGGCGAAGTGACTCGGCTCGGCCACGCCTTCCAGGGTCAAATCACCGAGGGCCAGCGCCGGGCCTTGCAGCCCGTCCCAACTGAGCAACGTCTGGAACACCGGGCTGTGCGCCAGACTGCGCAGTGGCCGGGTGATTTCCACCACTTGCTCGAACGGCAGATCCTGATGCGCCTGGGCTTGCAGCGTCAGGGCCTTGACCCGCGCCAGCAGCGCTTCGACGCTGAGTTCGCCCGAGGTGTCGATGCGCAGGGCCAGGGTGTTGACGAACATGCCGATCAAACCTTCGATCTCGGCGCGGGTGCGGTTGGCCACGGGCGAACCGATCACTACTTCCGACTGACCGGACAAACGACCGAGCAGCATCGCCCAAGCGCTCATCAGCGTCATGTACAGCGTCACGCCATGGCGCTGGCCCAGCGCCCTGAGGCCGGCACTCAAGCGTTCATCGAGCACCACGTCGACGCTGCTGCCGGCGTAGTCCTGCTGCGCCGGTCGAGCACGATCGGTCGGCAACATCAACAACGCCGGAGCGCCCGCCAGCGTCTGCTGCCAGTATTCGCTCTGGCGCTGCAACACCTCGCCACTGAGCCAGCGCCGCTGCCACACCGCGTAATCGGTGTATTGCAGTGCTAGCGGCGGCAGTGGATCCGGCTGCCCCTGACTGAACGCCTGATACAGCGCCATCAGTTCACGGGTCAGAACCCCCATCGACCAGCCGTCGGAGATGATGTGGTGCAGGGTCAGCAGCAGCACATGATGATCGTCGGCCAGGCGCACCAGTCGTCCGCGAATCAGCGCGTCATCCTGCAAATCGAACGGCCCGGACGCTTCGCCCTGAATCAATGCCTGCAAGGCTTGCTCGGGTTGCGGGTGGTGGCGCAGGTCTTCGACGCGCAGTAACAGGCCGCTGTCGACCGGAGCGATCAGCACCTGTGCCTGATCATTGAACTGGGCGAAACGGCTGCGCAGGCTTTCATGGCGGGCCACGATCCGCGCCAGTGCGCGCTGCAGGGCATCGTCGTCGAGGCGACCGCGCAAGCGCAGGGCCACGGGAATGTTGTACGCGGTGTTGGCGCCTTCCATTTGCGCCAGGAACCACAGGCGTTGCTGGGCGAACGACAGCGGCAAGGCGCCGTCACGCGGCACCGGCACAATCGCTGGTTGCGTGCAGCGCCCGGCCGCGCTCAGTACCGCAGCGACCGCCGCCAGTTCGGCGTTGGCGAACAGCTCAGCCAGCGCCAGTTCGACGCCAAGCCGTTGCCGCACTTGCGAGACCATGCGCATCGCCAGCAGCGAATGGCCGCCGAGTTCGAAAAAGTGATCCTGACGCCCGACCCGCTCGACCTGCAACACATCGGCCCAGATCTGCGCCAGCGCGACTTCCACCTCGCCTTCGGGCGCCGCATATTCGCGGGTGAACAACGCCGACAGCTCCGGCACCGGCAAGGCTTTGCGGTCAACTTTGCCATTGGCGGTCAACGGCAACGCGGCGAGTTTGACGAACGCCACCGGCACCATGTACTCCGGCAAGCGACTCAGCAATTGCGCGCGCAGCTCACCGACCGGCAGCGCTTCGACCTGCGCCTGTTCTGTGAAATACGCTACCAGGCGCGCCTGGCCGGGTTGGTCCTCGCGGGCCAGCAGCACGGCTTCCTGAATCCCCGGCAACTGATTGAGGCAGGTCTCGATTTCGCCCAGCTCAATGCGCACGCCACGGATTTTCACCTGATCGTCGTTACGCCCCAGGTAGTCGAGCGTGCCGTCCTCGCGCCAGCGTGCGAGGTCACCGGTGCGGTACATGCGCGCGTTCGGCACGCGACTGAACGGGTCACGCAGAAAACGCTCGGCGGTCATTTCCGCTCGATTGAGGTAACCACAGGCAACACCCGCGCCGCCGACGTACAGCTCGCCCGCCACGCCCATCGGCACCGGGCGCTGGTGTTCATCGAGCAGGTACACCGTGGCGTTGCTTATCGGTTTTCCGATGTGCAGCACGTGCCCGGCCTCGATCAATCCAGACGTGGCAACGACCGTGGCCTCGGTCGGGCCATAGTTGTTGATCACGTCGAAATGCTGATTGCGATTGAACTGGCGCAAGCGGTCGCCGCCGATCAGCAGCGTGCGCAGGGTCGGGTGTTCGAGGTTCTGGCTGAAGGCGTATTCAGCCACCGGCGTCGGCAGAAAGCTCACGTCCAGCGGTTGCGCCCGCCACCACGCCAATAACGCGTCGATGTCTTCGTTGCCGTCGTGGGTTGGCGCCAGATGCAGCGTCGCGCCGGCGCACAGGGCCGGCCAGACTTCCCAGGCCATCGCGTCGAAACCGAAACCGGCAAGGCTGGAGGTGTGGCGACCGGCGCACAGGTCGAAGGCCGTGCAGTGCCAATCGACCAGATTGTTCAAGGTGTGATGCTCGACCATTACGCCTTTGGGCAGGCCGGTTGAGCCGGAGGTGTAGATCACGTACGCGAGATGTGCGGCGGTCAGGCCCGGCACCTGCGGATTGAGCGTGCAGTTCAGTGGCCAGGTGCAGCGGTCGAGGTCGATCACCGGCACGTCCAGCGCCGGCAAGCGCTCACGCAGATCGGTCTGGGTGAGGACCACCACCGGGGCGCTGTCGCCCAGCAGATAGTGCAAGCGCTCGGCCGGGTGCGCCGGATCGACCGGCACGTAACCGGCACCGGCCTTGAGAATCGCCACCAGCCCGATCAGCGTATCGAGCCCGCGGCGGGCGACGATGGCCACGCGATCATCGGGTTTGACCCCGCGCTCGATCAGGTGATGCGCCAGGGCATTGGCGTGACGGTTGAGTTCGGCGTAGGTCAACTGCGCGTCGGCAAACACTGCCGCCAACGCTTCCGGCCGCTGCGCGACTTGAGCTTCAAAGCGTTGCTGCAGAGTCTGAGCCGGCGCAAAACTCATTTGCGTCGCGTTGAAACCGACCAGCACGTGCTCAAGCTCCGCTGCCGGCAGAACCGGTAACTGATTGACCGGCGTTTGCGGCGCCTGCTCCAGTGCCAGCAGCAGATGTTCCAGTGCGCAGTGCATGTAGGCGCAAATCCGCTGCGGGTCGATTTGCGTGCTCGCCAGCAAGGTCAGACTGAACGCATCGCCGAGGTCATCGACGCTCAGGGTCAGCGGATAGTTGGTGCGCTCCTCAGAGTGCAGGGTGGCAATGCCCTCCCACGCCGCCAGCGTTTCAGCGCTGGCCGTGCTGACATTGTGGCTGTGGCGGTAATTGAGCAGGGTGCTGAACAGCGGCGTCGGCGCGACCACGTTGCTGCAGCGCTGGGCCAGTGCCAGCGGCGCGTATTCATGGCGCATCAACGTGGTCAGCCGCGCATGGGTGGCGTTGACGGCGGCGCGCACGTCGGTGCTGTCGACATTTACCCGCAACGGCAAGGTGTTGATGAAGATCCCCAGCGCTCGGTCGACCGCTTCGGCGCCTTGCATGCGCCCCATCAGCACCGTGCCGAACACCACCTGTTGCTTACCGGTCAACGCTGCCAATACCTGGGCCCAACCGAGGTGAAACAGGCTCGCGACGCTTACCCCGAGCTGGCGTGCCTGGGCGCGCAAACGCTGGCCCAACAGCGGTTCGATGGGCTGGCTCAATTCGGCAATCTCGCTGCCATCACCCTGCACATCTTGCAAGCCGTACGGCAACGTCGGCTCGTCGATGTCGCTGAGCATGTCGCGGAAAAACGCCTCGTGTTCGGCTTCGCTAATCCCCAGACGCGCCTGCGCCACGTAATTGCGGAACGGCACCGGCCGCCCCAACGACTCGCGCTGGCCGCTGAGGCAGGCGCGCATTTCATGCCGCACCACGTCGAGGGCCGAGTGGTCGAGGGCCATGTGGTGGAACAGCAACGTCGCAATCACCCGTTGCCCGGCGGCGTCCCAGGCATGGGCCAGGCGCAAAAGCGGTGCGCGGCTGACGTCGAGGCGAAAGTGTCGGGCGTCGAACCGCTCGTGCAGGGATGCCAGCACATCGCTGTCAGCATCAGGCACCTCGATTTCTTCCACCGGCAATTCGGCGCGGCGCCAGACCACCTGCACCGGGGCGTCGAGGCCTTGCCAATGCACCGAGGTGCGGAGAATGTCATGACGATCGATCACCGTTTGCAATGCTTGCGCGAACGCTTGAAAACGTTCACGGCTGGCGAAAGCGAACTGCGACTGCATGACATACGGATCGCCTTCACCGCCACTGACGTGGTGATAAAGAATGCCTTCCTGCAACGGCGCCAGCGGGTAGATGTCCTGCACATTCGCCGCGCCACCGGGCACTTGCGCCACGAGGTGGTCGATGCTGGCCTGATCCAGCTCGACCAGGGTCAGCATCGACGGGGTGATCTGCGTGGCGTCGGCAGCGATGCCGTTGACCGGCACCTCGACCTGACCGGCCTTGGTCGCCGTGTATTGCCCGGCCTTGATCAGCTCTATCAGCGCCGGTTTGTGTTCGCGCAACAGCGCCAGCAACGCCGGATCGCTCAAGGCCTGCTTGTTGCCGTTCACCCGCAGCTGATCATCGGTGACCGCTAGGTGGATGTCTTTAGCCTTCAATGTGGCCAACAGTTCGATCACGTTCACAGGACGATCTCCATTCGTTCGGTAATTGCGGCGTAGCCGGCCAGGGTCGGATGTTCGAACAGCGACCTGACATCGGCTTCCATGCCTTCCTGACGCAACCGGCCGATCAGACTGACCGCCAGCAGCGAGTGACCACCCAGCTCAAAAAAGTGATCGTGACGCCCTACCCGTTCGACGTTGAGCAGTTCGGCCCAGAGCCGTGCGAGGGTGATTTCGACGTCGCCGACCGGGGCTTCGTATTCGCGTATTTTCAGCGCTTGCTGATCCGGCGCCGGCAGCGCCTTGCGGTCGAGCTTGCCGTTGGGGCTCAGCGGCAAAGCGGCGAGATGCACGAACACGGCGGGTACCATGTAGTCCGGCAAATGCTCGAGAAAATGACTGCGCAGCAGGTCGATATCCAAGCGCTCGCCGGTGTAATACGCGACCAGACGTTTGTCGCCGGGCACGTCTTCTCGGGCGACCACCACGGCCTCCTGCACACCTTCGATCCGGGCAAGCCGCGCCTGAATTTCGCCCAGTTCAATTCGCAGACCGCGGATCTTCACCTGATCATCGTTACGCCCCAGATACTCGATATTGCCGTCCGACCGATAACGGGCGACGTCGCCTGTGCGGTACATGCGCTCGTGCGGATGAAACGGATCATCGAGGAAGCGTTCGGCCGTCAGTTGCGGCCGGTTCAGATAACCACGCGCCACCTGCACGCCAGCGATGTACAACTCGCCGATCACACCTTGCGGCACCGGCTGTTGATGCGCATCGAGGATGTACATCCGGGTGTTGGCGATCGGTTTGCCGATTGGCGTGTTGTCCGGGGTCTGCTCGATCGATCCGGCGCAATCCCAAGCGGTGACGTCGACGGCGGCCTCGGTCGGGCCGTAGAGGTTATGCAACTTGCTGCCGGGCAATTGCAGCTTGAAGCGCCGCACCAGACTGCCCGGTAACGCCTCGCCGCTGCACATCACCTGACGCACACCGTCGCAGCGTGTAGTGTCGCTGTTGGCGAGGAACACGTCGAGCATCGACGGCACAAAGTGCAGTGTGGTGATGTGTTCGCGCTCGATGACTTCGCTCAGATACTGCGGATCCTTGTGTCCGCCAGGCTGCGCCATGACCAGTCGCGCGCCGGTCATCAGCGGCCAGAAGAACTCCCACACCGACACGTCAAAGCTGAACGGGGTTTTCTGCAACACCGCATCGGCCGCCGTCAGCTGATAGGCGTCCTGCATCCACAGCAAGCGGTTGACCACACCGGCATGCTCGTTGACCACGCCTTTGGGTTGGCCGGTCGAACCGGAGGTGTAGATCACGTAGGCACTGTGTTGGGGCGTCAGCGTCGCGATTTGCGGATTGTCGGCAGGCAAGGATTGCCAGGTGTTCTCGTCAAGATCGACCACTGCCGCTTTGACATCCCCTAGCAGCCCGCTGATAGTCCCGTGTACCAGCACCACGGCCGGTGCGCTGTCCTCGAGCATGTAAGCGAGGCGCTCCGGCGGATAGGCCGGGTCCAGCGGCACATACGCGGCGCCGGCCTTGTTGATCGCCAGCAGGCCGATGACCATCTCCAGGCTGCGTTCGACGCAGATCGCCACGCGCGAATCTACCTGCACACCAAGGCTGATCAAGTGCCGGGCCAAGCGGTTGGCGCGCTCGTTCAGCTGCGTGTAGCTCAATGCCTGTTCGCCGGCGACGACGGCCACAGCCTGCGGCGTACGCTGCACTTGCGCTTCGAATAAACCGTGCAGCGTCTGCTGCAAATCGTAATCGACGCCGGTGGCGTTGAGGCCGAACAACAACGCCTGCCGCTCCTCGTCCGGCAACACCGTCAAACGATTCAACGGTTGCTGTGGTGTCTGCTCCAACGCCTCAGCCAGCGCAACCAGCGCGTTCTGCATGAACTGGCTGATGCGTGCTGCGCCGATACGCGACGGGGTCATCACCGTCAGTTGGAAGCCGCTGCCGAAATCGTCGACGTTGAGGGTCAACGGGTAATTGGTGCGTTCCTCGCCGGCAAGGGACTCGATGCCCTGCCAGGATTCAAGCTTGGCGTTTTTTCGGGCCTCATTGTCGCTGTGCCGGTAGTTGAGCATTGCACTGAACAGCGGCGACGGCGCCGCGACACCGCTGCAACGCTGGGCCAATGCCAGCGACGCATGTTCGTGGGCCAACAGCGCACTGAGCCGCGCATGGGTGGCCTTGACCCCGGCGCGCACGTTGCTTTCGTCAACATCCACACGCAATGGCAAGGTGTTGATGAACATGCCTAGCCCGCGATCCGCGCCCGCCCCGCCCTGCATGCGGCCCAGTAGCACCGTGCCGAACACCACCCGATCCTGAGCGGACGTTGCCGCCAGCACCCGTGCCCAAGCGAGATGGAACAGGCTGGCAACGCTGACACCGAGCAATCGCGCCTGACTGCGCAAACGCTGCGCCACCGCTATTGGCAGCGGCTGGCAGACTTCCTCGATGTCATTGCCGTCGCCGTGCACATCCTGCAAACCGAACGGCAGTGTCGGTTCGTCGATGTCGCCGAGCATCTCGCGGAAGAATGCTTCGTGCTCTTGTTCGCTGACGCCAAGGCGAGTCTGCGCGACATAATTGCGGTACGGCACAGCGGCCACCGGCAGTTGCTCATCACCCTGCAAAATCGCCTGCATTTCTGCGCTGACCACCGCCAGTGCGGTGTGGTCCATGGCGATGTGGTGGAACAACAGCATGGCAACCACGCGCTGATTATCCGGGTCGAGGGCATACACCAAACGCAGCAGCGGTGCCTGATCCAAGTCCAGACGCCAGTGCCGCGCATCGAAGCGCGCCCGCAACTGATCGATGGCTTCGCCCTGCGCGGGCTCCAGCGCCACGGCTTGAACCGGCAGCTCGGCCTGACGCCAGACCACTTGCACCGGCGCCGCCAGCCCTTGCCAGACAATCGACGTGCGCAGGATATCGTGCCGCGCCATGACCTGACGCAGCGCCGCAGCGAACCCTTGAAAACGTTCAATACTGTCAAACGCCATACACGATTGCAGCAGGTACGGATCGCCTTTTACGGCGCTGAGGTGGTGATACAGAATCCCTTCCTGCAACGGCGCCAGCGGATAAATGTCCTGCACGTTGGCCGCGCCACCCGGCACCGTGGCGACGATGCGCTCGAGGCTGGCCTCATCCAGTTGTACCAGCGTCAACATTTCCGGGGTGATCTGTGTGCAATCGGCGGGAATCAGATTGTCCGGCACTACAACCTCGCGACCACTACCCACCGCCGCCGCCAGCGCGGCCAGGGTCGGCTGGCTGAACAGCACGCGCACGTCGGTGCTCAGATCGACCTGACGCATGCGTTCGATCAAGGTCACCGCCAGCAATGAATGCCCGCCCAGTTCAAAGAAGTTGTCGTGACGGCCGACCTGTTCGACCTTGAGGACGTCCGACCAGATCTGCGCCAGGGCGATTTCCACCGAACCTTGCGGGGCGGCATATTCGCGGCTCAGCCACGCCGTTTGATCCGGCTCCGGCAACGCCTTGCGGTCGAGTTTGCCGTTAGCGGTCAGCGGCAGTGCTGACAGACGCACGTAAGCGGCGGGCACCAGCGCTTGCGGCAACTGCGCTTGCAGATGACTGCGCAAATCCTCGATGTCGACGTTCAGGCGTTCGGTAAACCACGCCAGCAACTGCCCGTCGCGCACCAGCACCACGCAATCCTGCACGGCCGCGTGACGACTCAACGCCGCTTCGATTTCGCCCAGCTCGATGCGCACGCCGCGCAGTTTGACCTGATCATCGTTGCGCCCCAGGTATTCGATGGTGCCGTCGGCGAGCCAGCGTGCGAGGTCACCGGTGCGGTACATGCGCGCCTGCGGTTCGTCGCTGAACGGATCGTCGAGGAAGCGCTCGGCAGTCAGCTCGGGCCGATGCAGATAACCGCGCGCTACACCGGCACCGCCGACGTACAACTCGCCGGCGACGCCGACCGGTACCGGGCGCTGCTGGTCGTCGAGCAGGTAAATCTTCGCGTTGGCCATTGGCCGACCGATGTGCAGCACCTGCCCGACCTCGACTGCGCCGGAGGTGGCGACCACCGTGGCTTCGGTCGGGCCGTAGTTATTGATCACCGCGAACGTCTGCTCGCCCGGCAACTGGCGCAGTTTGTCGCCACCGATCAACAGCGTGCGCAAGGTCGGATGACCGAGGTCGCGACTGAACGCATATTCGGCGACCGGCGTCGGCAGGAAACTCACCTGCAGCGGCTGCGCGCGCCACCATGCCAGCAACTCGTCGAGGTTTTCGTTGCTCACCGATTGCGGCGGCAGATGCAGGGTCGCGCCGACACACAACGCCGGCCAGACTTCCCACGCCATGGCGTCGAAGCCGAAGCCGGCCACGCTCGAGGTGTGACTGCCGGCGCGCAGGTCAAAGGCCTCGCAGTGCCAGTGCACCAGGTTCTCCAGCGTCGCGTGTTCGACTATCACGCCTTTCGGCTGGCCGGTGGAGCCGGAGGTGTAGATCACATAGGCCAGATGCGCCGGGGTCAGCGTCGGCAAATGCGGATTGCTGTCGGACAGCTGTTGCCAGGCGGGGTGGTCCAGATCAATCAGCGGCACTGCGCCGAGCAAATCAGCCGTTGCAGCCTGCGCCAGCACCGCTATCGGCGCGCTGTCCTGCAACAGATAGGCGATGCGCTCCGCCGGGTACGCCGGATCGACCGGCACATAACCGGCGCCAGCCTTGAGGATCGCCAGCAACGCGACGAGCATGTCCGGGCCACGGCGCAGACACACGGCGATGCGGTCATCGGGCTGCACGCCGAGGCCGAGCAAGTGATGGGCCAGGCGATTGGCACGCTGATTGAGCTGAGCGTAGGTCAGTTGCTGCGCGCCCTGAACCACAGCCAGTGCGTCCGGTTGCTGCTCGGCTTGAACCTCGACCAAACGCTGAATCGTCGCACCACGCGGATAGGCCGCCGAATACTGGTTGAAGCCGACCAGCAAGTGTTCGTATTCCGCCACCGAGAGCACCGGCAGCCGGTTGAGCGGACGTTGCGGCGCCTCTTCCAGTGCCGTTACCAGATGTTCCAGTGCGGTGTGCATGTAACTGCAAATCCGTTGCGCACCGATCTCGGCGACTGCCAGCACGTCGAGGGCAAACCCTTCGCCCAGATCATCCACCGACAGGGTCAGCGGATAATTGCTGCGCTCCTCACCGCCAAGCATGCGCACGCCCTGCCAGATACCCTGGCCGTCGCGCAGCTGCTGCTCGGCGGCACTGTGTCGATAGTTAAGCAGCGCGCTGAACAGCGGCGCCGAACCGGCCATGGCACTGCACCGCTGGGCCAGCGCCAGTGACGCGTGTTCATGGCCGAGCAGCGCTGTCAGCCGCGCATGGGTGGTTTTCACCCCGGCGCGTACGCCTTCAGCGAGATCAACCCGCAGCGGCAAGGTATTGATGAACACCCCCAGCGTACGGTCGGCACCCTCGCCGCCCTGCATCCGCCCCATCAACACCGTGCCGAAGACCACGTCGCGGCGCCCGGAGACCACGCCCAGCACCTGCGCCCAAGCCATGTGCATCAGGCTCGCCGGGCTGACACCCAACTGCCGGGCCTGTTCACGCAGGCGCCGATTGAGCCCGGCATCGACCGCTTGCAGCGCTTCTTCGATGCCACGCCCGTCGCCCTGAACATCCTGCAGACCGAAGGGCAAGGTCGGTTCGTCGATATCGCCGAGCATCTCGCGGAAGAACGCTTCGTGTTCCTGCTCATTGGCACCCAGACGTGCCTGCGCCACGTAATTGCGGTACGGCATCGGTGGCGTCAGCGTGTCGACCTGATCGAACATCAACGCGTGCATTTCCCGACCGATCACGTCCATGGCGGTGTGGTCGAGAATCGAGTGATGGAACAGCACGATGGCGACCACTTGCTGGTGCAACGGATCCTCGGCGTAGACCATGCGGATCAACGGCGCCTGCGTCAGGTCGAGGCGGTAATGCCGGGCATCGAAACGCGCGTGCAACTGCTCGAGAATGTCGCCGTCCTGCGCGTCCAGCGGCACCTTTTGCACAACCATCTGCGCCTGACGCCAGACCACTTGCTGCGGGCTCGGCAAGCCTTGCCAGACCACGCTGGTGCGCAGAATGTCGTGGCGGGCGATGACCTGCTGCAAGTGCTCAGCGAAACTGTGCAGACGTTCAAGACTGTCGAAAGCCAAGCGCGATTGCAGCAAGTACGGATCGCCCTGTTCGGCACTGAGGTGGTGATAAAGAATGCCTTCCTGCAACGGTGCCAGCGGGTAGATGTCTTGCACATTGGCGGCACCGCCCGGCACCGTCGCAACAATACGATCAATGCTGGCCTGATCCAGCGTGGTCAGGGTCAGCATGTCCGGGGTGATGTGCGTGCAATCGGCCGCAATCAGATTGGCCGGCACTGCGATTTCCCGACCACTGCCCAAGGCACGCGCCAGCGCGGCGAGGCTCGGCTGGTTGAACAGCACGCGCACATCGGCGCTCAGTCCGGCCTGACGCATACGCTCGATCAGGCTCACCGCCAACAGCGAATGGCCGCCGAGTTCGAAGAAGTTATCGTGACGACCGATCTGTTCGATGTTCAGTACGTCGGCCCAGATCTGTGCCAGCGCTACTTCAACCGGGCCTTGCGGCGCCTCATATTCACGGCTGAGCCACGCGTCCTGATCCGGCTCGGGCAAGGCCTTGCGATCAAGTTTGCCGTGGGCCGTCAGCGGCAGGCTGTCCAGGCGCACGTAAGCGGCCGGTACCAACGTCTCCGGCAAGAGTGCTTGCAGATGCTGGTGCAAGTCGCCGATCTCGACAGATTCGCTTACGGTGAACCAAGCGACCAGACGCCCGTCACGCACCAGTACCACGCACTCGCGAACCGCATCATGTGCGCTCAGCGCCGCCTCGATTTCGCCCAGCTCAATCCGTACACCGCGCAGTTTCACCTGGTCGTCGTTGCGTCCCAGGTATTCGATATTGCCGTCATCCAGCCAGCGCGCAAGGTCGCCGGTGCGGTACATCCGCGCGTGCGGTTCGTCGCTGAACGGGTCGTCGAGGAACTGTGTGGCAGTCAGTTCCGGGCGATTCAGATAACCCCGTGCAACCCCGGCGCCGCCGATATACAACTCGCCTTGCACGCCAGTCGGCACTGGCTGTTGCTGACGGTCCAGCAGGTAAATCCGCGCATTGGCAATTGGCCGGCCGATGTGCAGAACCTGCTCGGATTCGATGCGCCCGGAAGTCGCTACCACCGTGGCTTCGGTGGGGCCGTAGTTATTGATCACGTCAAACGTCTGGTTACGCGGGAACTGGCGCAACTTGTCGCCACCGATCAGCAGCGTGCGCAAGGTCGGATGGCCCAGCTCACGACTGAATGCGTATTCGGCAACCGGGGTCGGCAGGAAACTCACCTGCAAGGGCTGCGCGCGCCACCATTCGAGCAGTTCGTCGAGGTGTTCATTTTTGATCGAGGGCGGTGGCAGATGCACGGTCGCACCAACGCACAGCGCGGGCCAGACTTCCCAGGCCATGGCATCGAAACCGCAACCGGCGACGCTGGCGGTGTGGCTGCCGGCGTGCAGATCGAAGGCTTCGGCATGCCAGTGCACAAGGTTTTCCAGCGTGCGATGCTCGACCATTACACCTTTCGGTTGCCCGGTAGAGCCCGAGGTGTAGATCACGTAGGCCAGATTCGCCGGGGTCAGCCTCAACACTGCCGGGTTGTTGTCAGGCAGGTGCCGCCATTCGCTGGCGTCCAGATCAATCACCGGTACAGCGCCCAACAGGTCGCGTGTCGACGTCTGCGCCAGCACCGCGATCGGGTCGCTGTCCTGCAACAGGTAGGCGATGCGTTCAGCCGGATAGTCCGCATCGATCGGCACATAACCGGCGCCGGCCTTGAGAATCGCCAACAGCGCAACCAGCATGTCCGGGCCGCGACGCAGGCACAGCGCAACACGGTCATCGCTTTGCACGCCGAGGCCAATCAAGTGATGGGCGAGACGATTAGCACGCTGATTCAGTTCGCGGTAGCTGAGCTGTTGCTCGCCCTGCACCACCGCCAGCACCTCGGGATGTGCCGCCGCTTGCGCTTCAAACAAACGCAGTATGGTCTGCGCAGGCGGATATTCACGACCGCTGATATTGAAGCCAACCAGCACCCGTTGCCGCTCGCCCGGCGACACGATCGACAGCTGCTGCAACGGCGCCTGCGGCGTGTACTCCAGCGCCGTCACCAGGCTGTGCAAAGCGGTTTGCAAGTAATCGCAGACCCGCGCACCGTCCACCTGCGGCACGGCTTGCACGTTCAGGCGGAACCCCTCGCCGAGGTCATCGACACTGACCACCAGCGGATAATTGCTGCGCTCGCGCGAGCTGAGAATCTGCACGCCATCCCACGCTACGGCGGCCGACTCGGGCGCACTGTGGCGGTAGTTGAGCAAAGTGCTGAACAGCGCCTGCGAGCCGACGACAGCGCTGCAACGCTGGGCCAGCGCCAGCGAGGCTTGCTCATGGCCGAGCAACTGCGCCAGGCGTGCATGGGTCGCACGCACGCCGCTCTCTACCGAATCCGTACCGACGCTGACGCGTAACGGCAAGGTGTTGATGAACATGCCCAGCGCCCGATCAGCGCCCTCCCCACCTTGCATGCGTCCGAGCAATACGGTGCCGAACACCACGTCTTGCTGGCCGGACACCTGCGCCAACACCTGAGCCCAGGCCTGATGCACCAGACTCGCCACGCTGACACCCAGGCGCCGCGCCTGCTCGCGCAGACGTTGGCCGAGGCCCGCGTCCAGTTCTGATTGGCTGTCGAGGATGGCGCTGCCGTTGCCGTGCACGTCCTGCAGACCGAAAGCCACGGTTGGCTCGTCGATGTCGGCGAGCATCTCGCGGAAGAACGCTTCGTGGGCCTGATCATCAGCACCGAGCCGCGCCTGCGCGACAAAGTGGCGGTATTGCACCGGCGGCGGCAGGTCGCTGCTTCGGCCCAGCATGACGTCGTTCATTTCCGCGACCAGCACTTCAAGTGCGGTGTGATCGAGGACGATATGGTGCATCAGGAGAATGCCGATCCAGCGGTTGTGCGACTGATCTTCGGTGTAGACAAAGCGCATCAGCGGCGCGCGATTGAGGTCCAGACGATAGTGACGTGGATCGAAACGCGCCTGCATCTGCTCCAGCACGTCGCCGTCGAGTTCATCGGCATCAACGCGCTCCAGCGCCAGTGGCGCCTTACGCCAGACCACTTGCACCGCCTCTTCCAACCCTTCCCAGACAATGCCGGTACGCAGAATGTCATGGCGCTCGATCACACCATTCAAGGCACGGACGAAGTCTTTGATCTGCGCCAGACCGTCGAAAGCGAATTGCGCCTGCAACACATACGGATCACCGACGCTGGTGGCCAGATGGTGATAGAGAATCCCCGCCTGCAACGGGGCCAACGCATAGATGTCCTGCACATTGGCGATGCCGCCCGGCACCGTTTCAACGACACGGTCGATGGCGGTTTGATCGAGATTGGCCAGCGGCAGCATCGCCGGAGTAATGCGCGTGCAACCCGGCTCGATCAGGTTGTCGGGAACGACAATGGCGCGTTCGCTGCTCAAGGTCGCCGCCAGCGCTGCCACGCTCGGCTGGCCGAACAGTACGCGCACGTCACAGTGCAGATCCTGTTGGCGCATGCGTTCGATCAGCTTCACCGCCAATAGCGAATGACCACCGAGTTCAAAGAAATTGTCGTGGCGACCGACCTGCTCGACACCGAGCAATGTCTGCCAGAGACCGGCGATCAGATGCTCGACAGCTCCGACCGGCGCTTCGAAACCACGCCGGGCGAATGCCTCGCTGTCCGGTGCCGGCAGGGCTTTGCGGTCGAGCTTGCCGTTGGTGGTCAGCGGGAAGGTCTCCAGGCGCACGAAGGCACTCGGCACCATGTAGTCAGCCAACCCCGCCAACAGATGATCACGCAATTGCGCCACATCAGGCGCGGCGCTTTCCTCCGCCAGCCAATAGGCAACCAGACGCTGATCGCCGGGGCTGTCCTCACGGGCGATGACTACGGCTTCGCGCACACCCGCGCAAGCGCACAGGCGCGCTTCGATTTCGCCCAGTTCGATGCGGAAACCGCGAATCTTCACCTGGTCGTCATTGCGCCCCAGGTATTCGAGGCTGCCATCGGCGGCCCAGCGCGCGAGATCACCGGTTTTATACAACCGCGCCTCTGCGTTGTCGCCGAATGAATCATTGATAAAACGCTCGGCAGTCAGTGCTTCGCGATTCAGATAACCGCGCGCCACACCCGCGCCACCGACGTACAACTCGCCAATTACGCCGACGGGGACCGGTTCGCGCTGCGCATCGAGGACATACAGTTGCAGGTCGGGAATGCGCACGCCAATCGGGCTGACGCCGACCAACTGTGCGTCGGCGGCTTGCAGTGGTCGATAAGTCACGTGCACCGTGGTTTCGGTGATGCCATACATGTTCACCAGTCGTGTGCCGGCATTGCCGACCCGCGCGTACCACGGTTTGAGCAGGCCCGGTTCCAATGCTTCGCCACCGAAGATCACTTCGCGCAAGGAGTGCTGCAACGTGCCGCGACCCTGCGCGGCGATCAGTTGGCGGAATGCGCTCGGCGTCTGATTGAGCACGGTCACCCCGGTTTCGCAGAGCAATGCATAGCAGTCGTCCGGCGAGCGGCTGACAGTTTGCGGGACCAGCAGCAATTGCCCGCCGAACGCCAGCGCGCCCCAGATTTCCCAGACCGAGAAGTCGAATGCGAAGGAATGGAACAGCACCCCGATGTCTTGCTGGTTGAACTGGAACCAGTCGTGGGTGGCAGAAAACAGCCGCGCCACGTTGCGATGCTCGACCATCACGCCTTTGGGCAGACCGGTGGAGCCGGAGGTGTAGATCACGTACGCCAGATGCGCCGGGCGCAGCTCGGGGATCTGCGGATTGCTGTCGAGTTCGGCCGTGAGGTGAGCGCTGTCGAGGTCAATGTGCGGCACGTCGAGATCGGCCACGCGATCGCGGGTCGCTGCCTGCATCAGCAGCGCCACCGGGGCGCTGTCCTGCAAGGTGAAGCTGATTCTGTCCAGCGGATAGGCCGGATCGATCGGTACGTAACCGGCGCCCGCCTTGAGTACACCCAGCAGGCCGATGAGCATTTGCGGGCCGCGTTCGACGCAGATGGCGACACGGTCGTCAGGGCGAATGTTCAGCGCCAGCAAATGGTGGGCGACCTGATTGGCGCGACGATTGAGTTCGCCGTAGCTGAGCGTCTGCCCTTCGAAGATCAGCGCCGTGGCGTCCGGGCGGGCCTGTGCATGGGCTTCGAATTGCTGGTGGATCAGCGGGGTGTCGGGGAACTGCGACAGCGGCAAATTGCGGCCGTGCAGCAGGTGTTCGCGTTCGCTGGCGGGGAGGATTTTCAGCTCTTGCAGCGCCACATCGGCGCTGGATTGCAGGGCAGCAGCCAGACTCTCCAGCGCCGTATTCAGATAAGCCGCCATGCGCTCGGCGCCCAATGCCGGATCCGCCAGCGCGGTGATGCGCAAGTCCGCACCTAGGTCGTCGATGTTGATGGTCAGCGGATAATTGGTGCGCTCGCGGGCGCCGAGCACCTGCACACCGGGGGCAATATCGACCTCGTCCGCGACTTCTTCGACGCTGCTGTGTCGGTAGTTGAGGATCGCGCTGAACAGCGGCGTCGGCACCGCGACGGCGCTGCAGCGTTGCGCCAAAGCCAACGAGGCTTGCTCGTGGGCCAACAACGCGGTCAGGCGCCGGTGGGTCGCCAACACGCCGGCACGCACGCTTTGCTCACCGACATCAACGCGCAGCGGCAAGGTGTTGATGAACATGCCCAACGCCTGCTCGCCGCCCTCGCCCGCGTCCATCCGCCCCAGCAGGACCGTGCCGAATACTACTGCCGTGCGCCCGGACAATTGCCCCAGTACCCGCGCCAGGGCCAGATGCGTCAGGCTCGCGACGCTCACGCCGAGCTGCCGCGCCTGCTCGCGCAACTGCCGGCTCAAGCGGCTGTCGAGCATCAGCGTGGCTTCCTCGATGGCGTGGCCATCGCCCTGCACATCCTGCAAGCCACATGGCAGCGTCGGCTCGTCGATGTCGGCGAGCATGTCGCGGAAAAACGCTTCCTGCGCCGGTTCATTGCCGGCACTGCGCGCCTTGGCCAAGTGATCGCGATACGGCACCGGCGCGGCCACTTGCGCGGTCTGCCCGAGCAGGCAGGCCTGAATTTCCCGACGCAGTACGTCCAGCGCCACGTGATCCATGATCATGTGATGAAACAGCAACAGTGCGACCACGCGGCCCTGAGCGGGATCCTGCGCATAGACCAGACGCAGCAACGGCGCTTGCTGCATGTCGAGACGGAAGTGCTGCGGGTCGTGGCGTTCGAGCAGTTGCGTCAGCACATCGGCGCCGCTGTCGACACTGACTTCTTCACACACCAGCGGCGCCTCGCGCCAGACCACTTGCACCGCCTCGTCGAGGTATTCCCAAACGAACGAGGTGCGCAGAATATCGTGACGTTTGACCACCCAACGCAGCGCGTCGGCGAAAGCGTCCAGCCGTTGCGGGCTGTCGAACACGAAGCGCGCCTGCGAGATGTAAGGGTCACCGGCAGCAGCCGAGAGATGGTGATAGAGCATGCCCTCCTGCAACGCGGATAACGGATAAATGTCCTGCACGTTGGCAGCGCCACCCGGCACCGTGGCAACGATGCGGTCAAGGGTGTCCTGATTCAGCGTCACCAGCGGCAGCATGTCCGGGGTGATGCGAAAGGCCGGGCTCAGCCAGTCGCCGCCATGTTGGGCGACCAGCTCCAGCAGTTGCGCCTTGTGCGCCGAGAGGCTGTCCCACAAGGCATCATCCAGCGCGTCGTCGCTGCCCAGAATGACCAGGTCTTCATCTTCCTGTTGAAGGCGGATCGCATGGGTGGAAATGACAGCCATCAGTTCGCTGAAATGCATGAGGTAACCTGCTGTAAATGCGGAAAAAAGGAGCGCGCAGCAGCAAGTCCGTGCACGCGGCGCGCAGCCTGGAAAAACTAAAACATCGGGGCGTGGCTGTCTGACATGGGAAGCGGGGACAAGCCGCCGGCTTGAGCACCGCAAGCCCCCTGTGGGAGCGAGCTTGCTCGCGAATACGCTGGTTCAGTCAATGTTGATGGCGACTGATACACCGCTTTCGCGAGCAGGCTCGCTCCCACAGGTTTTGTGTCCGGTAGTCAGAGACGGCGCTTGCGGTTGAGGTTCGGGATGGTGGTCTGGGCGATCTCGACGTGCTTGGCCTGCCGCGAGGTCTGCGCCGCCAGCGCGGCCAGCGTCGGCTGGCTGAACAGCGTGCGCGCATCAACATGCAGCCCAGCCAGACGCATGCGCGCAACCAGACTGACCGCCAGCAACGAATGCCCGCCCAGCTCGAAGAAGTTGTCGTGGCGCCCCACCTGCTCGACCTTGAGCACCTGCGCCCAGATCTGCGCCAAGGCACTTTCCACGTCGCCTTCGGGGGCCGCGTAAGGACGACTGAGCAGCGCCTCTGCTCCCGGCTCCGGCAACGCCTTGCGGTCGATTTTGTCGTTGGGCGTCAACGGCAATGCCGCCAACATCACGTAGGCAGCGGGCACCATGAACTCCGGCAATCGCGCCAAAACATGCGCGCGCAACGCTTCAAGCGTGGGCGCAGCGTGCTCGGCGCGCACGCTGTAATACGCCACCAGTCGCTCATCGCGTACCAGCACCACCGCTTCACGAATCGCCGGATGTTCCAGCAGCCGCGCTTCGATCTCGCCCAGCTCAAGGCGCACCCCGCGCAGCTTGACCTGAAAGTCGTTGCGACCGAGAAACTCGAGATTGCCGTCAGCGCCGTAACGCACCAGATCCCCGGTGCGATACAAGCGATCACCGGCCACGAACGGACTGTCGATAAAGCGTTCGGCCTGCAATTGCGGCAGGCCCAGATACCCACGCGCCACGCCCACTCCACCAATGTGCAGATGACCACTGACGCCAAGCGGCACGGATTGATCGCTGGCATCGAGGACATACAGGCGCGTGTTGCTCAGCGCCTTGCCGATCGGCACCAGTGTTTGCGGCACCGGCTCGCCGGGTTGCAGCGTCCAGCCACTGCTGTCGACCGTGGTTTCGGTCGGCCCGTAGACGTTATGCAGGCGCACCCACGGCAGCCGCTCGCGCACTTGCCGGGCCAATGCGACGGTCAACTCGCCGCCACCGTTGAGCACGTCAGTAAGGCTGGTGCACTGGCTGACATCACCCTGCTCGATGAACTGCTGCAACAACGCCGGCACGAACTTGACCACCGTAATGTTCTGTTCGCGGATCACTTGCGTCACATAGGCCGAATCGCGATTGCCATCCGCCCGCGCCAGCACCAGGCGCATGCCCGAGCACAGCGGCCAGAAGATCTCCCACACCGAACTGTCGAAACTGTACGGGGCCTTTTGCAGCAACGCCCCATGTTCCGTGGGCGGCGACAACTGCGAGCCCCAGTGCACCATGTTGCAGGCGCTACGGTGTTCGATCATCACGCCTTTGGGTGTGCCGGTGGAGCCAGAGGTGTAGATCATGTAGGCCAGATTTGTCGCGCCGAGACCTGGCACCTGCGGATTCTCGTGCGGTTGGTCCTGCCATGCACCGAGATCGAGATCGATCAGCGGCACGCCCTGTTCACCAAGCAGATCACGCGTTGCGGCATGCACCAGCAGCGCGACCGGCGCGCTGTCCTGCAACATGTAATTCAGGCGTTGCAGCGGATAATCCGGATCGAGCGGCACATAAGCACCGCCAGCCTTGAGAATGCCCAGCAGACCGATCACCAATTCAGGCCCGCGCTCGACGCAGATCGCGACCCGCGAATCCGGTTGTACGCCCAGTCCGCGCAGATGATGGGCCAAGCGGTTGGCCTGCTCGTTCAACTCGCGATAGGTCAGGCTTTGCCCGGCGAATTGCACGGCGATGGCATTCGGTTTGCGCTTCACCTGTTGTTCGAACAGTGTGTGAAGCGGCTGGTCCAGCGGGCAGTCGACTGCTGTTGTGTTGAACTCGATCAGCAACCGCTGCAACTCTTCCTGCGGCAACAGCGGCAGGCGATTCAACGGCTGCTGCGGCGTGTTTTCCAGCGCCTCGACCAAGCCTTTCAACGCAGATTGCACATAAGCGCAAATCCGTTGCGCGCCGATGCTCGACAGGGTTCGGGTGGTCAGACGCAAGCCCGTGCCGAGGTCATCGACGCTCAGGGTAAACGGGTAATTGGTGCGTTCCTCGTTGGCCAGGGTTTCGATGCCCTGCCAGGTTTGCCGGGAGGTTTTTTGCTCGACATCATCGCTGTGCCGATAGTTGAGCAAGGCGCTGAACAGTGGCGCCGGCGCAGCAACGCCGCTGCACCTCTGGGCCAGCGCCAACGAGGCGTGTTCATGGGCGAGCAAAGCGGTCAGGCGGGCATGGGTGGATTTCACCGCTGCACGCGCGCCCTCGCCGACATCGACCCGCAGCGGCAAGGTGTTGATAAACACCCCCAACGCCCGGTCGGCACCCGCGCCGCCCTGCATGCGCCCCATCAACACAGTGCCGAATACGACACTTTGCTGGCCGGATGTCGCCGCCAATACTTGCGCCCAGGCGAGGTGGATCAGGCTGGCGACACTCACGCCGGCCTGACGCGCCTGCTGCTGCAAGCGCTGATAGAAATCGCTGGCCAGGGTTTGCTCGGCTTCTTCGATGTTGCTGCCGTCGCCTTTTACGTTCTGCAAAGCGAACGGCAAGGTCGGCTCGTCGATGTCGCCGAGCATCTGCCGGAAGAACGCTTCATGCTCCTGCTCGCTGACGCCGAATCGCGTCTGCGCCACATAGTTGCGGTACGGCACCGGTGCCGCCAGCGGTTCGCTGTGCCCGGACAGGCTGGCGTGAATTTCTTCGCGCATCGCCTCCAGCGCAATGTGATCCATCGCCAAATGATGGAACAACAAGATGCCGACCACCCGATTATGCGCCGGGTCTCGGGCATACATCAGGCGCAGCAGCGGCGCCTGACTGACATCGAGGCGATAACGCCGCGCGTCGAAGCGCTGGTGCAACTGATCGATGATTGCGCCGCCAGCAGGATCAAGTTCGACTTCCTGCACAGGCAAAATGGCCTCGCGCCAAACGACCTGAACCGGTGACGTCAGCCCCTCCCAGACCACCGCCGTGCGCAGGATGTCGTGCCGCGCCATGACCTGACGCAGCGCAGCGGCGAAGGCCTCGACCCGCTCGAGGCTGTCGAATGCCAGCAGCGATTGCAGCAGGTACGGATCGCCCTGCGCAGCAGTAATGTGGTGATAGAGAATGCCTTCCTGCAACGGTGCCAACGGGTAGATGTCCTGCACATTGGCGGCACCGCCCGGCACCGTCGCGACGATACGCTCGATCATCGCCTGATCCAGTTGCACCAGTGGCAGCAGGTCAGGCGTGATGTGCGTGCAATCGGACGCAATGCGGTTGGCCGGTACCTCGACTTCGCGGCCGCTGCCCTCCGCCGCCGCCAGCGCCGCCAGTGTCGGTTGGCTGAACAGCACGCGAACATCGCTGCTCATGCCAATCTGGCGCATGCGTTCGATCAGGCCTACGGCCAGCAAAGAGTGGCCGCCCAGCTCGAAGAAATGGTCGTGACGCCCTACCCGGTCGACCTGCAAAACCTCGGCCCAGATCTGCGCCAGGGCGATTTCAACGTCACCTTGTGGCGCCTCGTATTGCCGCCGGATCAATGCTTCCGGCCCCGGTGCCGGCAACGCTTGGCGATCAAGCTTGCCGTTCGCCGTCAGCGGCAAACTCGCCAATTGAATGTATGCGGCCGGCAGCATGGCGGCTGGCAAACGCGAGGTCAGGTGCGCGTGCAGTTGCAGGATGTCCAGCGCTTCACGCTCGGTGAACCACGCCAACAGCTGGCCGTCGCGCACCAGCACCACGGCTTCCTGCACCGCGTGATGACTGGCGAGAGCGGCTTCGATTTCGCCCAGCTCGACACGCACACCGCGGACTTTCACCTGATCATCGTTACGGCCGATGTACTCAAGGTTGCCGTCGGCACGCCAACGGGCAAGGTCGCCGGTGCGGTACATACGCGCATCCGGCTGCGCACTGAACGGGTCGTCGAGGAAGCGTTCGGCCGTCAGCTCCGGGCGATTCAGATAACCCCGAGCGACCCCGGCGCCACCGACATACAGCTCGCCAATGATGCCGATCGGCACCGGGCGCTGCCGATCATCGAGCAGGTAGGCGGTGGCATTGCTCACGGGTTTGCCGATGTGCAACGGCTGTCCCGGAGTGATCAGCCCCGAGGTGGCGACCACCGTCGCTTCGGTCGGCCCGTAGTTGTTGACCACGGCAAACCCCTGCGCACGATTGAACTGGCGCAGGCGATCGCCGCCGATCAGCAAGGTGCGCAAGGTCGGATGATCGAGTTGTTTGCTGAAGGCATATTCGGCAATTGGCGTTGGCAGGAAGCTGACGTCCAGCGGCTGCGCCCGCCACCATGCGAGTAGTGCATCGATGTCTTCGTTGCCTTCGCTTGCAGGCGACAAATGCAGCGTTGCCCCGGCGCACAATGCCGGCCAAACTTCCCAGGCCATCGCGTCAAAACCGAAGCCGGCGAGGCTTGAGGTGTGCTGCCCGGCGCCGAGTCCAAACGCCGCGCAATGCCAATCGACCAGATTGCCAAGCGTGCGGTGCTCGACCATCACGCCCTTAGGCAACCCGGTTGAGCCGGAGGTGTAAATCACATAAGCAAGGTTGCTCGTGTGCAACTCCGGCAGGTCGGGATCGGTCAAGTTGTCGAGCGACCATTCGCGCCGATCAAGCTCGATCACCGGCAGCGCTGTGGCGGGAATTCGGTCACGCAGATCGCTTTGCGTCAGCAGCGCCACCGGAGTGCTGTCGCTGAGCAGATAACTCAGGCGCTCGGGCGGATGCGCCGGGTCAATCGGCACATAAGCGGCGCCAGCCTTGAGAATCGCCAGCAGCCCGACCAATGTCTCCAGGCCCCTTCGCGCAACAATCGCCACCCGATCATCCGGCCTTACGCCTAGGCCCAGTAGATGATGAGCCAGCGCATTGGCTTGCCGATTCAGTTCGGCATAACTCAGGGTTCGCCCCTGATACGTCGCGACCACGGCGTTCGGCTGTTCGGTCACCCGCGACTCGAATCGCTGATGAATCAGCTGCGCCTGCGGATAATTGACGCGGGTGTCGTTCCACTCATTGAGCAGAGCCAGTTCTGCCGGGCTATTGAGGTTGAAATCAGCGATGGACAGCTGCGGACGCTCCAGGCCTTGCTGCAGAATCAACAACAAGCGCTCGGTGAAAGCCGCAATCTCATCGACCGCGAAATAGCCCGGCGAGTACACCAGATGCAACCAGGCCTTGTCGGTGTAACGATTGCTGCGCAGGTGAAGGGCCAGCGGAGTCGCCTCGTGCTGGTTGGAGACCTTGACCGCGTGTCCCGACGCCTCACCGTAACGGTAGTCATGGTCGTCCTGTTCGTAGGACACCGACAGCTCGAACAGTTGCGCACGGTCTTCACGCAACAGGCCCAGCGCGCGGTTCATCTCGCTCAGCGGGTAGCGTTGATGGCGAAAATCCTGCTTCAGGCTATCGCCGATTGCCTTGATCAACTCAGCGAATGACAACGCTCGGCCAAAGTCCATGCGCATTGCACTGACCTGGGTGAACAAACCCAAAGTGCTTTTGAACCGGGCGCCGGAGCGATTGAGAATCGGCAAGCCGACCACCCACTCGTCACGTTGGGCGGTGCGACTGAAATACACATGCAGTGCCGCCAGCAACACGTGAAACGCCGAGCCACCGAATTGTCGCGCGCAGTCTTTCATGCGCTCGTGCAGCACGGCTGGAAAAGCCTCGACGTGGATGCGACCTGGCGCTGCTTCAGCGTCGAGGGATTCACGATGACGGGGCGTCAACAAGGGCTCGGGCAAGCGGCGGTACTTGTCCAGCCAGTAGCGTTGATCACGCTCATAGCGAGGTGATTGATGGTAGCGTGCGTCATCTTCGATAAAGCCGAGATAGGACGGTGCCGCCGTAAATAGTCGCTCGCCACGGTACAACGCGCTGTAGATCTCGCCCACCGACTTGAACAGCAGCGCGAAAGCCCAGCCATCGATGATCAAGTGATGGGCCTGCGCCGCCAACCAGTGGCGCTGGTGGTCGAGGCGGATCAGGCTGAAGCGGAACAACGCTTGCCCGCTCAACACAAAGGCCTGCGCCATCTGCGCTTCGACCAGCGTCCGGGCTGCCGACTGTGGATCAGGTTGGCCACTGACATCGTGCAGCGACATCACCACCGGCAGCGCCTGAGCAAACCCTTGCAACGGCAGCCCATCGTGACCAACGTCCGAGAGCAGAACAATGCGCAAGGCATCATTCGCTGCCACCAGAGATTCAAGCGCCGATTGCAGCAATGCCGGATCCAGCGGCCCGCTCAGTTCGACGTAACCGCCAATGTTATACAGCGGCGAATCTCCACGGCTCAGTTGGTCCAGCCAGATATCCCGCTGGGCAGCGGTCAGCGCGAATGTTTCGACAGGCACGGACACATCGTCCGCCACGTTGGCAGAAGTAGGCTGCATAAGGTCCTTCTCATGAAATTTTGCCGGTATTCAAGCATCGGCCCCGCCACCGACATGACACCTGAAACCCGGACAATCACCACCCTGATATGCGCTATGGGCGTGGTTATCGCAGGCACTGTCTAAAAATTCGGAGAGGAAAGACTGAAAAGTTTGTAGGAAAAAAACCACACACCAGCGCCGCCATTTGCTCGAGCGCTGCCTATCAAAAAATCAGCATCTTCCGGTTTACCGGGCCTGCGGCGTGACTGAACAGTCACTGATGACGACACTTCTGACATTTATGCCGTCAGAACCCCGGCGCCAACATTCAGAAATAGTGGCACTTTGTGTCCCTGTTTTCCCCTACAGACGTAGGACAAATCCATAGGCTTAAATCCCGCTCCAGATCGTGTTCAAGGAGAAAGGACGGCGTGGGCGGCTTTTGCATAAACGGCAGACGATTCAGTGAAGGTTCTGAACCAGGGATGACAAGGATATGAATCTGACCGGCAGTATTCGCAATATGGAAAACCCGCACTTCTACTGGCAACTGGGTGAGCTGATTGCAAGCACGGGCAATGATCACTTTGCCACGAACATGTTCCAGTTGGTCGACACGCTGGTGCCGGTCAACCGCCTGGATCTCAGCGAGTGGACGCTGGATGAGCGGCAGGCCAGCGTGGTCGAGATCAAGCCGTTGGGCAGTGCCGGTCTGACGCCGACCTGTGCACCGGCCGACCCGCTGGAAAGCCCCGACGATCATCCGCTGTTGCAGAAGATGATCGAGATGAACGACTCGCTGCTGATTCAACTGAAAGCCTCGCTCCAGCCTCGCCACCCGCAACACAGCGTCCATCAATGCAATCTGGTCTCGCGCACCTCCAACCGCCGTTGCGTCATTTCGTTTTACCGACCGCATACCCAGCGGGTGTTTTCCCTGCCCGAGCTGTCGTTTCTCAAGCGCCTGTCCGACACCTTGCTGCCGCTGATCGAACGCCATGCGCAGATCAGCCGGCAAATCCTCGCCCGGCAACCACGCCAACCCTTGGCCGAGCTGGATCAGGCGCCGCTGGCGCAGGTGTTCGATGAGCGGCTGGCGTTAAGCGACATCGCTTTGTCGGTGCGCGAGAAAGAAGTCTGCCTCGGTTTGTTGACCGGCGGCACCGTGCCGCAAATGGCCGAAAAGCTGCGGGTCAAGAACAGTTCGATCGAGACGTACCTGAAACGCGCCACGGCCAAACTCGGGGTCAGTGGTCGGCATGGTCTGGCGAAATGGATGGCCGGGGCCTGAGCAAAACGCTCTTTTTTTGCATGAGGCAGTACGATGTTGACGTTGCGACTTTCCCTGCTGTCCATAGCGGTGCTTATGGGCGGTTGTTCATTGATTCCCGAGTATCAGCGCCCCGCTTCACCCACCGCTGCGCAGTATCCGACAGCGACACAGGCAGCAACGGGCAGCGAGGACTGGCGCACGCTGTTCACTGATCCGGCGTTGCAACAACTGATTGAAAGCGCACTGGTTAACAACCGTGACCTGCGCGTGGCGGCACTCAACGTTGAGGCGTTCCAGGCGCAATACCGCATCCAGCGCGCCGACCTGCTGCCGGCGGTGTCGGCCAATGCCAATGAGCTGCGCCAGCGCATGCCGCCGAGCGTGACCCAAGGCAAAGCGCTGATCAACTCGACGTACTCGGTCAACCTCGGCATCAGCGCTTATGAGCTGGACTTCTTCGGTCGCGTGCGCAGCCTCAGCGAGGAGGCCTTGCAGACCTGGCTTGCGACTGAACAAGCGCGACGCAGTGCCGAGCTGAGTCTGGTGGCCAACGTCGCCAACGCCTACCTGACCTGGCGCGCCGATCAGGAGCTGCTGGTTCTCACTCGCGAGACCCTCGCCGCCGATGAACAGAGCCTGCACCTGACCACGCGCAACCGCGAGGCCGGCAAGTCTTCGGCGCTGGAACAGGCGCAAGCGAAGACCAGCGTCGATAGCTCTCGGGCCAATCTGGCGCGTTATCAGCGTCAGGTCGCTCAGGACCTGAACAGCCTGACCTTGCTGGTCGGCGCACCGGTGCCGGACTCACTGCCCGCTCGACCGCTGGCCAGCGATCTGGTGCAACAACTGCCGGCCGGGCTGCCATCGGATCTACTGCAACGGCGTCCGGACATTCTTCAGGCGGAGTACAAACTGAAAGCGGCCAACGCCAATATCGGCGCAGCGCGCGCGGCGTTTTTCCCCAGCGTCAGCCTGACGGCGAATGCCGGCACCTCCAGTCGAGACCTTTCCGGTTTGTTCGGCGCCGGTTCCGGGGCGTGGACCTTTCAGCCGCAGATCAGTCTGCCGATTTTCAATGCCGGCAGCCTGCGCGCCAGCCTGGATTATTCAAAGCTGCAGAAAGATGTGGCAGTGGCCGAATACGAAAAATCCATTCAGACCGCCTTTCAGGAAGTCGCCGACGGCCTCGCCGCGCGCAGTACGTATCAGCAGCAATTGCAGGCGCAACGCGATCTGGTCGAGGCCACGCAGACCTACTACAACTTGGCGCAGAACCGTTATCAGAATGGCGTCGACAGCAGCCTGACGTTCCTCGATGCGCAGCGTTCGCTGTTCAGTTCGCAGCAAGGCCTGATCACTGATCGCCTGGCGCAACTGGTCGCTGAGGTCAATCTGTACACCGCGCTGGGCGGTGGCTGGAGCGTTGAAGAATCGCGCGTGCAGTGAGGCTGCCGTCACTTTTTCTTACACCTTTTGTCGCTCGATCCTGCACCGTGTGGCGATCCGTGGCCGGCCTCTGCCCTCAGTTTGGTATCATGCGCCGCTTTTACGGTTAACCCCCCGCCAGTCCTGCTGACTGACGGGCTGCAAAAGGCGGTATTAGATGACGGCTTTGTTGACTCGCCGCAAGGTGCTTGCGGGAATGGGCGTGCTCGGGCTAGGCCTGCTCGCCGGCTGCGACACCCGCGGCCAACTGTCGTACAAGTACGGCAAGGATCTGAGTAACAAGATCATGGGGCGCACCTTCAAACTGAAGAACACCGACGGCGAAACCATGACGCTGTCGAGCTTTCGCGGCATGATGCCGATGGTCTTCTTCGGTTTCACCCAGTGCCCGGCGGTCTGCCCGACCACCCTCGCCCGCGCAGCAAAAATCAAGAAACTGATGGGCGCCGATGGCGATCGCTTGCAGGTGATCTTCATCAGCCTCGATCCCGAGCGCGACACCCCGGAAATCCTCGACGCCTACATGAAGGCTTTCGACCCGACCTTCGTTGCGCTGTACGGCACGCTCGAGGAAACGGCAGCCACGGCCAAGGAATTCGACGTGTTCTACGAAAAAGTCCCGGCCGGCGACACGTACACCATCTCGCACACCGCCACCAGCTACGTTTACGACTCCAACGGCGGCTTGCGCCTGGGTCTGTCCACCTCGCTTTCGGCAGAACAATGCACGGAAGATTTGCTTACTGTTATGGAGGTTTGCTGATGCAACCTGTTCTGAACCACATCAAACGCGCTGTCATCGGTCTTTCTCTGCTGGGTCTGGCATTCCAGGCGACCGCAGCGACCAAAGTCGACGACGCCTGGGTTCGTGCCACCGTGCCGACCCAGTCCGCCAGCGGCGCGTTCATGACCCTGACCGCCGATAGCGACAGCAAGTTGCTCAGCGTCGCGACGCCAGCGGCCAAAGACGTGCAGATCCACGAAATGACCATGAAAAATGATGTCATGAGCATGGGCCCGGTGAAGTTCGTCGAGCTGCCGGCCGGCAAAGCCGTCAAGCTTGATCCGAACGGCTACCACGTGATGCTGATGGGTCTGACCGGTCAGTTGAAAGAAGGCGAAGCCGTGCCGCTGACCCTGACCGTGGAAAACGCCAAGGGCGAGAGAGAGACCATCGAAGTGAAAGCGCCGGTTCGCGCGCTGACCAACATGGAAGGTCACGATCACAGCAAAATGCACTGATCTGACTGAGCGGCGATAAAAAGGGGCGGCCTGATCGATGATCAGGCCGCCCCTTTTTTGTTTTTGATCTGTGCCGAATTAACGATTGCGAGCCAAAGCCCTGCGCACGCTTTCCCGTGACATCCGCGAGCCGGAACGGGGCACGGCTTCAACGACGGTTGCCTTGGCCTGTTCCTTGCGCTTTTCCACCTCACGCCACTGGTAACCGAGATATCCGCCTGCCGCCACAATCCCCAGCCAACCGAACACCGAACTGACGAAGAACCACAGCCCGAGGGTGATCCATACGTTTTTCGAGGTGAATAACTTCAAGCTGTTATCGACAGGCAGCGGTTCCTCCGGTTCAACCGCTGCCTTTGTCACCGGCATTCTATGCACCCCGTCCAGATCAATGCGCCAAGCGAAGTCCGCCCCGGCCACCGGAATGTCTAGCTGATTGCCTTCAGCACGATGCACGCGAATTTCGCCATTGACGAGCGACGTGGAGCTGAAACTGACCTGGGTTTCATAGTGAATCTCGCCGTTGACCTGGGTCACGACCGTTCGTTTTTGGTCAATGCGGGTGTCGCGCATGTCAATTCCTTGAGCGTTCCACGTCGGACGACGTGCGAAGGGATAATCCGTTGGGCTCGAATGCTACTGAGTGGTTATTACGCTGTCCAGAAAGCGTGACCCTTAGCTGCAGACCTACGCGAAAATCCTCCGGCATGAGTCTATTCGAGGCTACCAGCCATGATGGAAAGCATGCTTTACATCGGACAAGTCTTCGGCGACTATGTAAAGGGTCTTTTACATAGGAAGTGAAGAATGAACCGGTATTACCTCGAATTGGGCGCAGCATTAATCATCTACATGCTGGTACTGACAGCCTCATTGATTGCCTCGCAATACCTGATGGACGCCCCCATCGTGCTGCGTTCGGCCGTCGCACTGACGCCGATCATTCCGGCGGGACTGATGTGCTGGGCCATCGTGCGCAACATGCGGCGCATGGACGAAATGCATCTGCGCATTCAGTTCGAAGCTTTGGGTTTTGCCTTTGCCGCCTCAGCACTGCTGACCTTCAGCTACGGTTTTCTGGAAAACGTCGGCGCTCCGCACATTCCGTGGACGTGTGTGTGGCCGGTGATGGGGCTGATGTGGATTGTCGGCCTGCAAATTGCGCGACGCCGCTACCAATGAAAAACCGTCTCAAGGAATTGCGCGCCGAGCGCAAATGGTCGCAGGTCGACCTGGCACAACGCCTGAACGTGTCGCGCCAGACCATCAACGCCATCGAAAACGAACGCTACGACCCGAGCCTGCCATTGGCGTTTCAGATTGCCCGGGCGTTCGAGATGCCGATCGAAAGCATTTTTGATGATGGCGAAGCTTGAATGAAAAAAGGGGCAACACACGTTGCCCCCTGTTCTTCAACTCCCCGCGCCACCATGTGCCTCTTCAAAGAAATAATCCTTCCAGCTGTCAGCCTTGTTCTTCAGCACGCCCAGTTCCTGCAACTTCTCGGCGTAGATGAACGTACGTTGCGGCACCACGGTGAAATCGATTTCCGGGTCTTTGACGATTTGCTCGACCAGGGCCAGCGGCAACTTCGACTGTTCGACACGAATATACGCCTGAGCCGCTGCCGGCTTATCAGCCTTGATGATTTTTTCGGCCTCGGCCAAAGCGTCGTAGAACGCCTTGTAGGTTTTCGGGTTTTCGTCGTGGAATTTTTCCGTGGTGTACAGCACGTTGAACGTCGCCTGCCCACCGAGCACGTCATAGGAACTCAGCACTTTGTGCACGTTGGGATTCTGCAGGGCCTGGTACTGGAACGGCGGGCTGGAAAAGTGCGAGTTGATTTCCGAGCCGCCAGCAATCAGCGCGGCTGTGGCATCGGGGTGCGGCAGGCTGACTGAAATGTCGTCGAACTTCTTGTACTGCGCGTCGCCGAACTGCTTGGCGGTTTCGATCTGCAAGGTGCGCGACTGGAAGCCGACACCGGCGGCCGGCACAGCAATCCGGTCCTTGTCGGTGAAGTCCTTGAGCGTTTTGATGTTCGGGTTGTTGGTCAGCAAATAGTTGGGCATCGAGCCCAGTGCGGCGATGGCTTTGACGTTCTGTTTGCCTTTGGTGCGATCCCACACGGTGAGCATCGGCGGTACACCGGCAGACACTACATCGAGCGAACCGGTCAGCAGTGCTTCGTTCATCGCGGTGGCGCCGGAAATGCTGTTCCAGTCGACCTTGATGTCGAGCCCCTGCTCCCTACCGTGTTTTTCGATGAGGCTCTGGTCGCGCACCACATCGAGAATCAGGTAACCGATGCCGAATTGCTGGGCGATGCTGATCTTGCCTTCAGCCTGAGCGCCGGTGCTGAACAACGCACTCGCGGCCACAGAAGCGGCCAACAGAGTCAGTGCGGAACGTTTGAACGGTGTGGCCATGACAACCTCGCAGCATGGGGGTGGTTTGCTGAAAGGCCTGACTTTATCGCTATAAAAAACAGAAATTAAATATCTTTATCGCATATCGATAGCACGGGTTGTTGAGCGAAATCAGGCTGCAGGCTTCTGGATTGTGAGATTTAAAAAAGATCGCAGCGTCCCGCAGCTCCTACATTGGATGCCGGTGATGGTTTGGCACCTTAAACAGCCTGAAACAATAAATCCGTCGGCAGCAATATCGTCAATTGCCGTGCAACACGAGGGCCGGTCAGGCCTGCAGACGCACCGTCACCTTGATTAGCCCGCACGCCAGCGCATCACCCGAGCGTTTAAAAGGGCGATCAGACAGCCCACCCTTGGTATCATCGCCCACACTTTTTTGACGTTTTGATGACTTTGGAAGGTCTTTTTTGTGAGCGCTCTTTTTAGCCGGTTGCGGCAGCCGCATGCCCGCCTCTTTTCGTTGATCTTGCTCGTGCTGATTGTGCCGGTGTGCCTGCGTGCGGCACTGGGCTGGTCAACGCCCCTGGGCTATGTGTCGGACCTGGCCATTGGCAGCCTGTTGGTGGTGTTGCTGCATCGCCGGGCGTGGTGGCTGGCCTTGCCGGTATTGCTGTTCTGGGGCTTGCTGGCCGTGGCGACCGCTGAACTGGTCAGCGCCGTCGGGCGTCTGCCGACGCCTTCGGATATTCATTATCTGATCGATCCGCAGTTCGTCGAGAACTCCACAGGTGGCGGGCTGGCGCACCCGGGGCTGGGCATCACTTTGTTGTTGGCCCTGCTGTTCTGGCTGCTGTCCCAATTTGCTGGCCGTGGCATGCCGCGTCCGCCCCTGCCCCGAGCGGTCTGGGGTGCGCCGCTGGTACTGTTCGCCGCGCACTGGGGCGCGCAAAACCTGTGGCCGAGCGAAGCCGATCCGTGGCGCCAGTACAACCTGCCGCACCAGTTGCTGGCCACCGAAGTCGCCGATTTGCAGATCCAGGCCGAAGAATGGCTGGACGGTGACGTTGAAGAACCCGCGCCGGCCATGGCCGGGCTCACCGACGTCGACCTCAATGGGCAGAAACTGCTGGCCGCACCGGGACAAGCGCGCAATGTGCTGGTCATCGCCCTGGAAGGTATTCCCGGCGCCTATATCCGCGCCAACCGCGAGGCCATCGGCAGCCACTATCAGGAAGACCTGATGCCCAACCTCAGCCGTTGGGCCGAGCGCGGCATGAACACCCCGGATTACGTGCTGCATACCCATCAGACCATTCGCGGTTTGTACGCGATGCTTTGCGGCGACTACGACAAACTCAACAACGGCACGCCCAAGGGCGTAGAAATGCTCACCCTCAACGAGCGCAATCAGGCGTGCCTGCCGGCGCAACTGCGTGAACACGGCTTCAGCACGCACTATCTGCAAGGTGCCGGCCTGCGCTTCATGGCCAAAGACAAGATCATGCCGCACATCGGTTTCGATGCGACGCACGGTCTGGAGTGGTTCACCAACAGCAACTATCTGGAGTTTCCGTGGGGCAAGGATGACAAGGCGTTTTTCGAAGGCGCGCTGGACTATGTCGGCCAACTGAAAAAGCAGAAACAGCCGTGGATGCTGACGCTGCTGACCGTCGGCACCCATCAGCCCTACTCCGCGCCCGAGGAATACCTGGAGCGCTACGAAACGCCAAAACAGGCGGCCGTCGGTTATCTCGACGATGCACTGGAGCAGTTTCTCAACGGCCTCGAACGTCAGGGCGTATTGAAAGACACGCTGGTGGTGATCACCTCGGACGAATCCCACGGCATCGACGGCGTGCGCCTGGCCTCTTCGTGGGGCTTCAATCTGACCCTGGCGCCGGAACATGAACAACTGCCACGGCTGAACAAAGGCGTGTATGGCCACGTCGATCTGAGTACCTCGATTCTCGATTACTTCGACTTGCCGGTGCCTTCCGCCCTGAGCGGTCGCTCGCTGTTTCGCGACTACGACAGCGGCCGCGAAATCATGTCTTTCACCAACGGCAAGCTGCGCTATCACAACGGTCAGGGGATCTTCTCCGAGTGCGACATGCCACGTCGCTGCCGCTATTACGAAAGCGCCGGTTTCATCGCCGACAGCGCCACGTACAAAGGCAACTACAGCGGCCACCCGGCCCGGCAGATCGCCGCCCGCGCCAATGCCCTCGACCTTTCGTTGCTGCGCACACCGCTCAATCATCGCTATCAATTCGGCAGCACCAACGTCATCCCGCTGCAAGCGCAGATCAACGATGACTGGGCCGACAACTTGATCGGAGCGCAATACCTGGAAATGCCCAAAGGTTCGCACACTCGCGTGCGCCTGACCGTGCGTTCAGTCGATCCGCAACAAGCGGCGTACATTCAACTCAAGGCCAAGGAGTTTGAACAGGACGTGCAGATCGGTTTGCCACAGGAGATGGTGGCAACCGCCGACCAGCCACTGGAAATGAACTTCAGCTTCGACAACCCGCAAGAGCGCAAAGCGTTTTCTTTCCATTTGCTGGGGTATGGATTGGGTGCGGTTGAAGTGACGGATTTCAGTGTGATTACTGAGTTGCCGGGGCAAGAGGACATTCTTGACGACGTGCCGGAGGACGACACGGCCCAATCCACCTGATCACGCCCGTGCAGGAGCTGCCGCAGGCTCGGGGCCGCGATCGGACGATCTTTGGCTTTTAAAATAGAGATCAAAAGATCTCAGCCTGCGGCAGCTCCTACAGTGGCAATCGTCCGAAAGCGATTATCAGAACGTCGTGCGCAACCCGACCTGAATGCTGCGCCCTTCTGCCGGCGCAATGTCGCGCAGGATCGAACTGGCATAACGCACGGTTTGATTGGTCAGATTCTCGGCATTGACGAAGGCCAGCCATTGGCTCTGGCCGACATCGAAGTGATACGCGACATTGGCGCCCAGCGTGGTGTAGCCGTCGGTGGCGCTTTCATTGTCCGGCACGCGATGTTGTGAACTGGCGTGTTCGACATCAATGCGCGCCTGCCACTTGTCCAGTTCCCACAGCAGCCCGCTGTTCAGCCGCAGCGGCGCGATGCGTGGCAAGTCTTCACCGGTGTCGAGATTCTTCGCGCGGGTGTAGTCGCCGGACAGTTCCAGGGCAAATTTGCCGTAGGCACTTTCGCCGAGGCTCCAGCGATCCTGCGCTTCAATGCCGCTGAAACGTGCCCGCACGCCGGAGTAGGTGTATTCCGGGATGCCGTCGGCGTCCTCCTCGCCTTCGTCATTCAACGTCCGGCCCGTGCCGAGCAAGCCGATGTAATTGGAGAAGTGGCTGTAGAACACACCCACACTGCCCTTGTGCGTGCCGTTATCGAAACGCAATGCGAGGTCGCTGGACACGGCCTTTTCCTTCGACAGCCCGGCATCGCCGACCTCATAGGTACCGGTCGCGACGTGGGCACCGTTGGCGTACAGCTCATAGAACGTCGGTGCGCGCTCGGTGTAGCCCAGCGTCGCGGCCACCGACCAGATCGGCGTCAGCGTGTACACCGCGCCAGAGGAAAGACTGCCAGCGGTGAAACTGCTGGAGCGGTCGGCGTTGGCGAAGCGCTCATTACCCTTGGCGTCCGGGTCAACTGTGGTGTGCTCAAGGCGTCCACCCAGGGTGAACAGCAGTCGGTCGGTGGCTTGCAACTCTTCAAGAATGAACAGCGCAGCGGCATCGGTATCGGTCTGCGGCACGAACGCTTCTTCGCCGAGGGCCGAGAACTCGTTGCGGCTGACCTGCGCACCGACCACCCCGTTGAACGGCCCCAATGGCTGGTGCCGCGCCTCGACACGCGCCTCGTAACCTTTGTTCTTGAACGTCGTGCCGACCTCGCCGCCTTCGATTTCACGATGTTCGTAATCGGTGTAACCGGCATCCAGTTTGATCGAACTGAACGGCCCGTCGAGATTACGGATCTCCGAGGCGAACGCGTAGTGCTCCTGTTGCATGCGGATGCGCACGTCTTGTTCCGCGGGCGAGCCGTAGTTGGAATCGTAGTTGCTGTAGGACAGGCCGGCGTATCCATCATCCCAGGTGTAAGACCCGCCGACCGCGCCTCCATCCTGGCGACCATCGCTGTTGGCCAGGCGATGCTTTTTTGAGTCGCCGTCGTCGTTTGCGCGTTCGCGAGCGGTTTTCGCGTAACCGGGGATTTTCAGGTCATTGAACTCGCGGGCGCTAGCGTCCAGATGCAAGGCGAATTGTCCGTTACCGGCCTCCAGTTTGCCGGCGCTGCTACGCGTGGTGTCGGCACCGCCGTAGCGCAACTCCCCAGCGCCCTGGATACCTTCAATAGCTTCGGTCGGAATGCGGTTATCGAAGGTGTTGACCACGCCGCCAATGGCACTGCCGCCGTACAGCAGCGCCGCCGGGCCACGGATGACTTCCACGCGTTCGACGTTGACCGGGTCCAGCGGCACCGCGTGATCGTAAGACAGCGACGAGGCATCCAGCGCGCCGACACCGTTGCGCAGAATACGGATGCGATCACCGTCCTGACCGCGAATGATCGGCCGGCTGGCCCCCGGACCGAAGTACGACGAGGACACGCCGGGTTGCTTGTTCAGGGTTTCGCCAAGGCTACCCTTTTGTTGAAACGTGAGGTCATCGCCACTGAGCACAGTCGATGGCGAAGCAAGTGTCTGGCTGCCGAGCGGATTGCCGGTGATGACTTGCGGTTGCAGTTCGAGGGTATCGGCGGCGAACACCGGCGACGCAAAAAGCAGCGCGGCGGCCAACGGATTGAGGCGTCGTTGCAGGGGGTGGGAACGGGCAGGCATTGCAAAATTTCCATGCGCTGAAATGTGAAGGTCGCTGCCAGCGTTTTGCTCTAACGCTGGTAGAAACAGAATGAAACGAATTTTATGTTATACAATAACATTTCTTCCTGTCATCCCGATTTTCACATTTTGTTTTTTGCAGAGGCTCAACAACGCATGTTTCAAGCAGGCAGCCACTTTCGGCTCATCCGTGAAGCGCTCCGAAAGAAGCTGAAAGACTTTGCCTATCAGCCTCCAATAGTCGGCCTATTAGCTGACTCCCCAAGTCGGGTCTAGCCTTACTAGTCCGAAGTCGGCACGAGCCGGCCGTAGCAGACCTGATAAGGACCCGAACATGGCAAACGAATCGAAATGCCCGTTCAACCACGCAGCCGGTGGTGGTACGACGAACCGTGACTGGTGGCCGAATCAACTCAACCTGAAAATTCTGAGTCAGCACTCGCCCAAGTCCGATCCGTTGGGCAAGGACTTCGACTACGCCAAAGCCTTCAAAAGCCTCGACTTTCAAGCCCTGAAACAAGATCTCAATGCGCTGATGACCGACTCTCAGGACTGGTGGCCAGCCGACTTCGGCCACTACGGCCCCCTCTTCATCCGCATGGCCTGGCACAGCGCTGGCACTTATCGCACCGCCGATGGCCGTGGTGGCGCCGGCTCCGGTCAGCAACGTTTTGCGCCACTGAACAGCTGGCCGGACAACGTCAGCCTCGACAAGGCCCGGCGCCTGCTGTGGCCGATCAAGCAGAAATATGGCCGCAACATTTCCTGGGCCGACCTGATCGTTCTCACGGGTAACGTCGCGCTGGAATCCATGGGTTTCAAAACCTTTGGCTTCTCCGGTGGCCGCCCCGATGTGTGGGAGCCGGACGAAGATGTCTACTGGGGTTCGGAACACGAATGGCTGGGCGGCGACAGCCGTTACGGCAAAGACAAGTCCGCCATGCAGGAGCCCGGCGACGGCACGCTGGTGGCTGAACCGGATTTGCATGGCAAAGAAGAGAGCCGCACCGATCAGGGCGAACGCAATCTGGAAAACCCGCTGGCTGCGGTGCAAATGGGCCTGATCTATGTGAACCCTGAAGGTCCTGAAGGCAATCCGGACCCGGTCGCCTCAGCCCGTGACATCCGCGAAACCTTTGGCCGCATGGCCATGAACGATGAAGAAACCGTAGCGTTGATCGCTGGCGGTCACGCCTTCGGGAAAACCCACGGCGCCGGCCCTGCCGATAACGTCGGGCCAGAGCCGGAAGCGGCCGGCCTCGAAGAACAAGGCCTCGGCTGGCGTAACGCCTTCGGCACCGGCAAGGGTGGCGACACCATTACCAGCGGCCTGGAAGTAACCTGGACCACCACACCGACAAAGTGGAGCAACAATTACCTGGAAAACCTGTTCGGCTTCGAGTGGGAGCTAAGCAAGAGTCCGGCCGGTGCGCATCAGTGGAAACCGAAAAACGGCGCCGGCGCCGGGACGATTCCCCACGCCCACGACCCGAACAAACGCATTGATCCAACCATGCTGACGTCTGACCTGGCGTTGCGTTTCGACCCGGCCTACGAGCAGATCTCCCGGCGCTTCCTCGCCAACCCGGATCAACTGGCCGACGCCTTCGCCCGTGCCTGGTACAAACTGATCCACCGCGACATGGGCCCGCTGTCGCGCTACCTCGGCCCGGAACTGCCGAACGAAGAGCTGCTGTGGCAGGACCCGATTCCTGATGTCACTCACCCGTTGATCGACGACAGCGATGCTGCTGCACTGAAAAGCAAAGTCCTCGCTTCGGGACTGTCGGTGTCGCAACTGGTCTCGACCGCGTGGGCAGCGGCCTCGACGTTCCGTGGTTCAGACAAGCGCGGCGGCGCCAACGGTGGTCGTCTGCGTCTGGCACCGCAGAAGTTCTGGCAGGCCAACCAGCCTGAACAACTGGCCCAGGTGCTGCAAACCCTTGAAGGCATTCAGAACGAGTTCAATGGCGGAGCCGCTGGCAAGAAAGTCTCGCTGGCAGACCTGATCGTGTTGGCCGGGAATGCCGGCGTCGAACAAGCAGCGAAAAATGCCGGCCATTCGGTCACGGTGCCGTTCACTCCGGGACGTACGGATGCCAGCCAAGAGCAAACCGATGTCGACTCGTTCGGTTTCCTTGAACCGATTGCCGATGGCTTCCGCAACTACAGCAAAGGCAAATACACCGTGTCGGCCGAGGCGCTGCTGATCGACAAGGCGCAATTGCTGACCCTCACCGCACCGGAAATGACTGTGTTGCTAGGTGGTTTGCGGGTGTTGAATACCAACGTCGGGCAGACCCGGCATGGCGTGTTCACCTCGCAGACCGAGGCGCTGACCAATGACTTCTTCACCAACCTGTTGGACATGGGGGTGGAGTGGAAGCCGACTTCAAGGGATGCCGATGAGTTCGAGGGGCGTGATCGTAAAACCGGTAGCGTGAAATGGACGGCGACGCGGGTGGATCTGGTGTTTGGTTCCAACGCGCAATTAAGGGCGTTGGCTGAGGTGTATGCCAGTTCGGATGCGAAGGAGCAGTTCGTCAAAGACTTCGTCGCGGCCTGGACGAAGGTCACCAACCTGGACCGGTTTGACCTGAAGTAATTTTTTGGGAAGTGAAAACGCCGCATTTTTTAATGCGGCGTTTTTTTGTGTGTATGGTTTGGGGGGTGTGGTGGTGCTGAAATCCTACCCCCTCACCCCAGCCCTCTCCGCCAAGGGGTAGAGGGGGAAAGGGAGCAGATTGGGGGCCTTTCAGATCCTGAGTTCGACTCAGGACTTTCAGGTCGGCGTAACTCGTCTATCCAACCCGGTCAGTTCCCTCTCCCTCCGGGAGAGGGTTAGGGAAAGCCCCACCACAGGTATCAAGCCAGGCTCTTGCTCACCACCTCATACACATCACTCGACAACTGCCCCGAAGCCCGAATCCGCTCCAGCTCGCCCTTCATCAGCGCCTGCCGCGCGCTGTCGTATTTGCGCCAGCGGGTCAGCGGCGCCAGTTGGCGCGAAGCGATCTGCGGGTTGAAGCCGTTCAGCTCGATCACCAGATCCGCGAGGAAGCGATAACCCGAGCCATCGGCCGCGTGGAAGTTGATCAGGTTCTGCCCGGCAAACGCGCCGACCAATGCACGCACCTTGTTCGGGTTCTTGATGTTGAACGCCGGGTGCTGCATCAACGCCTTCACACGTTCCAGGCCGCCCGGCAAAGTGCTGCCGGCCTGCACGCTGAACCACTGATCCATGACCAGCGGGTTGTCCTTGAAGTGCTCGGCGAAACTGGCCAGCGCCAGAGCTTTCTGCTCTTCGAACGGCGAGTTGACCAACACCGCCAGCGCGGTCAGCCGCTCGGTCATGTTGTCGGCCGCTTCGAACTGCTCCAGCGCCGCCGCGAGGACTTCCGGCTTGCCGCTGAGCATCAGGTACGACAGCGCAATGTTCTGCAGCGCGCGACGGGCGAAATGCTCGGCTTCGGCCACGTACGGAGTCTTCTTCGACAAATCACGGTTGGCCTGATAACGCAGCCACAGCGCCTCGAACAAACCTTCAGCCAATTGCTGGCGAGCGAACTCGCGAGCGATATGGATCGCATCGACGTCAGCCACTTCGCTGATTTCAGTGAGGTACGCCTCACCCGGCAGCGAGAGCATTTCGGCGACCATGGCCTGATCGAGCGATTCGTCCGAGAGCACCGTGCGCAGCGCCGACACCAGGCGCGGGTCGAGCTTCAGGCTCTCGCCCTTCTGCTGCTGGCCGATCAACTCTTGCAGGACCTGCACCGACAGTTGCTGACCGGCATCCCAACGATTGAAGCCGTCGCTGTCGTGCTGCATCAGGAACATCAACTGATCGCGGTTGTACGGGAAGCTCAGCTTCACCGGTGCCGAGAAACCGCGCAGCAGCGATGGCAGCGGCTGTTCAGCGATGTCAACGAAAGTGAAGGTCTGCTCGGCTTCAGTCACCGAGATCACGCGGGTGGTGCCTTGTGCCGAAGCTTCACCGCTCAGGCGCAGGGCAATCTCGTTGCCTTGGCTGTCGAGCAGGCCGAGTTCGACCGGAATCACGAACGGCAGTTTTTCAACTTTGTCCGGGGTTTCCGGGCAGCTCTGGCGGAAGGTCAGGCTGTAGGTTTTCGCAGCGGCATCGTAAGACTCGTTCACCGCCAGACGCGGCGTGCCAGCCTGGCTGTACCAGCGCTTGAACTGGGTCAGATCGACGCCGTTGGCATCTTCCATGGCCTTGATGAAGTCGTCGCAGGTCACCGCTTGACCGTCATGACGTTCGAAGTACAGATCGCTGCCCTTACGGAAGCCTTCGGCGCCGAGCAAGGTGTGGATCATGCCAACCACTTCCGAACCCTTCTCATAAACGGTCAGGGTGTAGAAGTTGGAGATTTCGATGAAGCTGTCCGGGCGCACGGCGTGAGCCATCGGGCCGGCATCTTCGGCGAACTGGTGGGTGCGAAGATAAGCCACGTCCTGAATGCGCTTGACCGTGGCCGAGTTCATGTCAGCAGAGAAGCCGGAATCACGGAACACCGTGAAGCCTTCTTTCAGCGACAGCTGGAACCAGTCGCGGCAAGTCACGCGGTTGCCCGACCAGTTGTGGAAGTATTCGTGGGCGACGATTGCTTCAACGCGCTGGTGCGCAGCGTCGGTCGCGGTTTCGGCACGGGCCAGTACGGCACTGGAGTTGAAGATGTTGAGGCCTTTGTTCTCCATCGCGCCCATGTTGAAGTCATTCACGGCGACGATCATGAAGATGTCCAGATCGTACTCGCGACCGTAGACCTCTTCGTCCCAGCGCATCGACTTCTTCAGGCTGTTCATCGCGTGCTGGCACTTGTCGATGTTTTCCGGCTCGACGTAAATGCGCAGCGCGACGTTGCGCTGGGTCATGGTGGTAAAGGTGTCTTCAACGCACCACAAATCACCGGCCACCAGCGCGAACAGGTACGCCGGTTTCATGAACGGGTCTTCCCACGTAGCCCAGTGCCGGCCGTCTTCGCCCGGGCCCGAGGCGATCGGGTTGCCGTTGGACAGCAGCACCGGATAGCTGTGCTGCTCGGCGACCACGGTGGTGGTGAACTTGCTCATCACGTCCGGGCGGTCGAGGTAATAAGTGATCTTGCGGAAACCTTCGGCCTCGCACTGGGTGCAGAACATCGTGCCGGACTTGTACAGGCCTTCCAGTGCGGTGTTGGTTTCCGGGTGGATCCTGACGCTGGTGTCGAGCGTGAAGGTCTCGCTGGCCGGTTGCAGGGTCAGGTGGTTTTCGGTCAACTGATACTCACCGTCAGACAGCGCCTGATCGGCCAGACTCACAGACAACAATTCCAGCTGCTGGCCATCGAGTACCAACGGCGGCAGGCCCGGGCCACGCGCCGGGTTGCGGCGCATGACCAATTGCGCGTGCACCAGGCTGTGATCCTCGAACAACTCGAAGGTCAGGTGTGTTTCATCGATCAGGTATTCGGGCGCCTGATAGTCCTTCAGGTAAATCATCTTCGGTTGTTCGGTGCGCATGCTGGCGTCCTTATTGATGCACGGCGAGCTGATAGGCCGTGTACTTGCGAATGTTGATCACGCCGGTGTCGAAGATCAGGTACTGGCCCTTGATCCCCAGCAGCGTGCCTTCGGCAATCGGGTTCTTGTCCAGGTTGAAGCTGACGATCTTGGCCGGGTATTGCTCGACCGGGTAGCGGATTTCCAGCGGTTCGACATCGGCAATCGTCTGAATGGCTTGTAGGCCGAATCGCTCCTGCAAACCTTGCAGGCCTTCGGCGCAGCTTTCGAATAACTGGTCACGTACCTGCGCCAGATCGACCGCCGCCGCATCGCCCTTGAGCAACGCGCGCCAGTTGGTTTTATCAGCCACCTGGCTACGGAACAAATCTTCGACGAAGCCCGATTGCTGACGTGTCGACACGCGCATGATCGGCAATGCCTGACACGCACCCTGATCGATCCAGCGAGTCGGCAGTTGCGTAGCACGAGTGATGCCAACCTTGATGCCCGACGAATTGGACAGGTAAACCACGTGATCGGTCATGCAGAACTGCTCGCCCCAAGCAGGGTCGCGGCACGTGCCGGCGTCATAGTGGCAGCGCTCCGGGCTCATGATGCACAGATCGCACTGCGCCAGTTTGGTCATGCACGGGTAGCAATAGCCCTGACTGAAACTGGTTTTGGTCTTGCGCCCGCAATGGGTGCAGTGGATCGCCCCCAGATACTCCAGACGCACCGTGGTGCCGATCAACGGGTTGACCGGCACCTCGACATCATCCAGACGAAACGCGTATTGCACGTTTGGCCCGTCCAGGCGCGCCGACATTTTGCTGATTGCACCGCGGCCAATCTCGATCAATGGATGGCATCCGACTTGAACAGGATGTTCGGCACTTCGATCGACTTCGACGCACATTCCTGCGGGCCCATGTAACCGGTGCGCTGATCTTCAGGCAGGTTCTGGATTTCCCAAGCGATCATCGCCTGCAACGACAGCTCGCGCTGCTCGGCTGTGAGCTTGCCACCGTCGGACCATTTGCCGATTTCCACGGCCAGTTTCAGACTCTCGTAGATGTCCGGGGTGATGTTGTTGATCATGTCGTTAAAAGAGGACATCAGGGTCTCCGTGCTCTTTATCTGCAGAAAAATGTCAGGCCGCCAGTTTACGGCGGTTATACAAACCGCCCAACAAACCGGTGAAGCATCCGATGAGTAACCCGCCGACGTGGGCGGCGTTGGCGATTTCGCCGAAACCGATCATCGAGATCAGCCCGGACATGCACACCAGCAACCACACCAGCATCATCACCAGCACGCCACGCGGCAGACGATAGGCCGGGTTCGGCGCCAGCAGCTGGAAGATCCAGCAATGCCCGAGCAAACCGTAAAGTACGCCGGACAGACCACCGAACAAGGTCGCGCCGCTCCAGACAAACTGCGCATAGTTGGAAACGAGGCTGAACAGCAGCGTCAGGCCGATCAGGTTGATACTGCCCTGGCGCGACTCGATACGCCGGCCCAGCTCCCAATACCACATGCCGTTCATGGCCAGGTGGAGGATGCCGAAGTGGATCAGCATCGGCGTGACCAGCCGCCACCACTGCCCCGCCGCCAGACTGTCGGCCAACGGTGTGAAACGAATGTATTCGCCGACTACCTGAAAATCGAGGAAAGTCAGCCAGCGCAGGGTTTGCAGGTTCTCACCGAGGTACGTCAATCCGCCAACGATCAGGCAGAGCAACAGGATGAACCCTGTGGCCTTGGCGTATTTCAGTTGCTCGGCAAAGCTCGGCCGCTTGAAGGTCGGCGCGACGGGGATGTCCATTTGCTGATCGGGATCGCCCGCCGGGAAGCGTTCGTACAAGGAGCGCACGTCTTCGCTGATTTCCGCCGGCGCCCACAACACTTGCTCGCCCGCCTCTTCGCTGACGCGATGCGGCACCTGCATGCGTTGCAGCAGTTTGACGAAACCGCTCAGATCGACTGCCAACGGCAGACGCAATACCGCTACCGCACTCATTGCAGCACCTCCGGCCGCTCGACATCGACCCAGACAAATTTATGCGGATCCAGACGTGTTTCCTGATCCAGACGATAGGCGACCAGTTTGCCGTAGAGCACCGCGCTGTAATCCAGACACGCGAGATTCGGGCGGATCGGCGCCGGTTTGCCGCTGCGCCAATAGTGGCCGACGAACAGCAACGGCTCGTCGACGCCGTAGCGCAGCAGGTTGTTTTTTTCGCTGGACGTCAGCGGAGTCTGGGCGACCGGTTCCGGCAATGCATCGGGCTGGAAGACGATGTCGCCGTAGGTTTTCGGGTCGTCTTCCCAGAACTTGGTGCGGAAGAACGAGCGCACCAGACCGTCACCACTGGTCATGGTCAGACCATCGGGAAGGCGCATGTCGGTGCCGCGCAGCAGACGGTCGAACACGGTGCAGGCGAAACTGTCCGGCACCGCCGAGGCCTGCAGGAAGTGTTCATCGATGCAGCCATTGGGGAACAGCGCGCGCAGCGGTTCGATCAGACCGGCATCCCAACAGGCATGCACCACCCGGAAGCGCCCGGCGTCGACAAACAGCGGCAGCTCATAGAACCAGCGCTGGAAATCATGCCAGTCGCCGGGATGATCTTCGAATTGGGTCAGGGTTTCGTGCAGCAGGCGTGCGTGGCGCGGCGTGTGTTCGCGCACGAACTGCTTGCCGCTGCCCGGTAGCGCCGGGGTGCTCCAGCCCAACGCGTTGAATTCGTGGTTGCCCATGATGCACAAGGCCTGACCGGCCTCGACCATGTCGTGGACGATGTGCAGCGCTTCGCGAATGCGCGGGCCACGGTCGATGATGTCGCCGACGAACACGGCCATGCGCGATGGATGCCGCCAGACCCCGCCTTGCTTGTGATAACCGAGACGGTCCAGCAAGTGTTCGAGGGTCAGAGCGCATCCGTGCACGTCACCAATCAGGTCATAACTGCGCGCGGGATCGAGCATCAGTCGCCTCCACCGCCCAGCTTGCTGCCCCAGCCGAGCTTGGTCCGGCAGACTTCGTAGTAGTTGTGGTCGAGCGGATGAATCAGCCGCAGCTTCTGCGCTTTTTTGCTGACGGTGATGGTGTCGCCCGGCGCGCAGGTGAAATGGTTCTGCCCGTCGCAGGAGACTTGCGGGTAAATCTGCATGTTTTTCGACACGACGATTTTCAGCTCACTGTTGCCATCGACCACAATTGGCCTACTGGACAACATATGGGGGTACATCGGCACGATCACAATGGCATCGAGCTTGGGATGCATGATCGGCCCGCCGGCAGACAGCGCGTACGCGGTGGAACCGGTCGGCGTGGCGACGATCAGGCCGTCGGCCTTCTGGCTGCAGACGAACTGGCCGTCGATATACAGTTCGAACTCGATCATCCGCGTCGATTTGCCCGGGTGCAGCACCACATCATTGAGCGCATCGCCTTGGCCGATAGCCTCGGCATGCCGGCGCACTTCGGCTTGCAGCAGGAAGCGGTTTTCCACCAGATAATGGCCGTCGAGCACCTTGGCGACTTCGACTTCCAGCTCGTCCGGGCGAATATCGGTGAGGAAACCGAGGCTGCCACGGTTGATACCGAGCACCGGAATATTGTGTTTGGCCAGCGCCCGCGCGGCGCCGAGCAAGCTGCCGTCACCGCCGACGACGATGACCATGTCGCAGACTTCGCCGAGCATCTTGCGCGACGAGGTTTGCAGGCCGTGGCCCGGCAGAACTTCGGCGATGGTGTCTTCGAGGATCACATGCAGGTGACGATCGAGCAGAAACCGTTTCAGTCGGCGGACGGTATCCAGCACCTGGGAACTGCCCAGGCGACCGATGATGCCGATATTACGAAATTGCTCCATGGGACCTCTGCGGACAATCGAAAACGCGAAAAGCACGATTATGGGCGAAAGCCTGCGATAGACAAAATCCTTTCAGCCTCAAGGGTGTGCTCGAGTTTGCGGCTATGCTCGCAAGATGATCCTATTTCCTGACTTGCTGCAGTTGCCCCACCAATTACGCCACCCGGAAGTGCGCGATCTGGCGTGGGTGATCCTCGCCCCGCCGATGCTCGCCACCACACCGTGGCCGCAGCGCCATCCGCTGGCGGGTAGTGAATGGGTGCACGATCCTGAACGTCTGGAACTCTGGCTGCGTCAGTTGGATCGCGACAGTTATGGCTTGCTGCATTGGTTGTCGCAGGCGCGCACGCGGCGTCTGGGCCTGTATTACGAACGGCTGTGGCAGTTTGCCGTAGAGCATGCGCCGGGCATCGAACTGATCGCCGCCAACCTGCCGATCCGCCGCGAAGGCCACACTCTCGGTGAACTGGATATGCTGCTGCGTGACCGCGATGGCGTGCATCACCTCGAACTGGCGATCAAGCTCTACCTCGGCCCGCAGAATGGCGACGGCCGTGATCCGGCGCAGTGGCTGGGACCGGGTTGTCATGATCGGCTCGATCGCAAACTGGCGCACCTGGCCGAACATCAGTTGCCGATCTCGGCACGTCCGGAAAGCCGCGAAGTGCTGGCGGCACTGGATATCGAAGTGTTTAGCGCGCAGCTGTGGCTGGGTGGTTATTTGTTGTACCCGTGGCCGGGACAGGCTGAATCACCGAGCGGCGCACATCCGCAGCATTTGCGCGGTAGCTGGTTGCATCAGAAGGATTGGCCGGCGTTTGTCGCGCAACGCCCGGCCGGGCGCTGGCAACCCCTGCCCCGCCATGCCTGGCTGGCGCCGGCGCATTATCCGGCGGATCAGACGTGGACTTTGGAACATTTACGGATGTGGCTGGAAGACCTGGAGCCGCTGGCACCGGCACAGCTGATGGTGCGCCTGACCGAGAATGCGCGGGGGGAATGGGAAGAGGCGGAGCGGTTGTTTCTGGTATCGGATCTTTGGCCGAATGTCCCCGGCCAGGCCTGAAGTTTTTAGTGCCAGACCCGGCCTCTTCGCGAGCAGGCTCGCTCCCACATTTGGACCGCATTTCAAATATGGGAGAGGTAACACATTCCCCTGTGGGAGCGAGCCTGCTCGCGAATGAGCCGACTCGGTTTATAGGGAAAGCCGCACAGCCAAAGCCGCCAACGTCACCAATAACACTGGCACCGTCAGCACAATCCCGACCCTGAAGTAATACCCCCAGCCAATGTGTATCCCCTTGCGCTCCAGCACATGCAGCCACAACAACGTGGCCAGGCTGCCAATCGGCGTGATCTTCGGCCCCAGGTCACTGCCGATCACGTTGGCATAAATCATCGCCTCCTTGACCACCCCGCTCGCCTGACTGGCATCAATCGACAACAAACCAATCAACACCGTCGGCAAGTTATTCATGATCGACGACAGCAACGCCGTCAGCACCCCCGTGCCCATGGCCGCGCCCCACACGCCGTGACCTGCGAAGACATCCAGCCAACCGGCCAGATACCCGGTCAGCCCGGCGTTACGCAGGCCATACACCACCAGATACATGCCCAACGAGAAAATCACGATCTGCCACGGCGCTTCTTTCATCACCTTGCGCGTGGAAATCTTGTGGCCACGGGCGGCGATGCCCAGCAACAGCGCGGCGCACACGGCGGAAATCGCACTGATCGGAATGCCCAAGGGTTCTAGCGCGAAACAACCGATCAGCAGAATCACCAACACCACCCAACCGGCGTAAAACGTGGCTTTATCGTGGATCGCGGTTTCGGGATGTTCGAGTTGCTCAGGGTCGTACGACGCTAGAATGTCGCGACGGAAAAACCACAGCAACATACCCAGCGTTGCCGCGACGCTGACGAAGTTCACCGGCACCATCACCGCCGCGTAGCGATTGAAGCCGATGTGAAAGAAGTCCGCCGAAACGATGTTGACCAGATTCGACACCACCAGCGGCAGGCTCGCGGTGTCCGCGATAAACCCCGCGCCCATGACGAACGCCAACGTCGCCGCCGGGGAAAACCGTAGCGCCAGCAACATCGAAATCACGATCGGGGTGAGAATCAGCGCCGCACCGTCATTGGCGAACAACGCCGACACCAGAGCGCCGAGCAGCACCATAAAGGCAAACAGCTTGCGCCCACTGCCGCGCCCCCAGCGCGCCACGTGCAATGCGGCCCAATTGAAGAAACCGGCTTCGTCGAGCAGCAGGCTGATGATGATCAGCGCGACGAAGGTGCCGGTGGCATTCCAGATGATCTGCCACACCAGCGGGATATCGCTCAGGTGCACAACGCCGAAGATCAGCGCCAGCACGGCGCCCAGCGTCGCACTCCAGCCGACGCCGAGGCCTTTGGGTTGCCAGATGACAAGGGTAATGGTCAGCAGGAAAATCAGTGACGCAGCGAGCATCCGCAACAGCCTTCAAAGAGTGAGGTAAAAAGGCCACGACGAGTGCCGAGCCAGAAAGATAACCTGTGGGAGCGAGCCTGCTCGCGAAAGCGCACTGTCAGTCGCCATTGATGCAAAGGCTGACGACGCCTTCGCGAGCAGGCTCGCTCCCACAGGGGATTTCGGTGAAGTTACTTCTTGTGTTGCTCTACGAATTGACCGTAGGCATTGATAAAACTTTGCAGAAAAGGTTTCACCGACTCACTCAACTTGCCCGCCTCATCAAACGCCGAACCCGCGCCACCCAGATACGCTTCAGGCTGCTGCATGCACGGCACATTGAGAAACACGAACGACTGACGCAGATGCTGATTTGCACCAAAACCACCGATCGCGCCGGGCGATACACTGATCACCGCGCCCGGCTTACCACTCCAGACAGCTTTGCCGTAAGGCCGCGAACCGACGTCAATGGCATTCTTCAACGGTGCGGGCACCGAACGGTTGTATTCAGGCGTAACAAACAGCACCGCGTCGGATGAACCCACTTTTTCCCGGAAAGTGCTGTAGGCTGCCGGCGGTGAATCACCGTCGATGTCTTCGTTATAAAGAGGCAGATCGCCAATTTCGACAATCTCAAGCTTGAGGTTGGCCGGGGCCAGCTCCGCCAGTGCCAGGGCGACTTTACGATTGATCGATGCTTTACGCAGGCTACCGACCACTACAGCGACGTTGTAGACATTGCTCATGGAAGACTCTCGATGGTCCGTGGGAGGAGCCCGTAGTTATAGATGATCCGGTGGCGATTCCACCAGCACACGATGGGAAATTCCCGCGAGCTGATTATTTTTTTCCTGTAGGAAAACTTACAGGCCTTGATGGCGGTCTACCAAGCCGCAAATCAAGCGTTTTATCTCCAGAGGTTCTAAGCAGATGGCAGCAGTACTCGTCGGTCAGTTCCATGCAAGAGATGCGGAAGGCCGCGTTTATTCCGTGCATGAGTTCCAGGAATCCAACCCGTCGGCAGACGGTTCCACTGGCTCGGAGCCGATTTACAAACTGGCGATTGGCGATCGCGTCAACAAGGTCAGCGAGAACGAGTTTCTCCTGGTCCAGTCAGGTATCACCCTGACGCGTGAACCCGAGCCAACCGTCGCTTCATAACTGACCGTTATGAGCAGAAGTCATATGCGCAGACTTGGGGTAGGATTCAGCCACTGACCCCACCTGCTGAACATGGACTTCACGCATGCGTTTACGTCATATCGAAGTGATTCAGGCGCTCTTGCAGACCGGTCACCTTGGCACCGCCGCCGAATGGTTGCAGTTGCCGGTGACCGAGGTCGAAGAGCGTTTGCGCGAAGCCGAGAGTCAGTTGGGGTTCATGCTGTTCGCCAGCGTGCGTGGACGCTTGCAATCGACGCCCGAAGCACGTGCGTTGCAGGTGGAAATCGCCCACGTTTATGAAGCGCTGGAACCCGTGCAACGGCTGGCCAGCAGCCTCAAGCAATACCTCGCCCCACCTGTGCGCATCATCGGCACCCCGCCGCTGGCGCAGCAATTACTGCCACAAAGTCTCGCCGCCCTGCGCCGACGTCTGCCGGATGCACCGTGCAGCCTGCTCAGTGCGCCGACCCGCGATATCGTCCGCAGCCTGTTATTGCGCGACAGCGATCTGGGCTTGAGCCTGCACGATCCCGAACATCCCGACATTGATTGCCGGCCACTGGCCCAGGGCAAGCTGCAACTGCTCGCGCCTCACGGCTGGCTGCAACCGAAACAGAAATACATTTCCCTGCCGGATCTGGCCGGTCAAGCGATGGTCGGCCTCGAAGGCCAGGACCCGTTGAGCCCGGCACTGGAAAACAAACTCCACGCGCTGCGCCCGGCACCAAACATCCAGACCCGCGTGCAAACCCATCAGATGATGCGCAGCATGGTCGAGGCCGGCGAAGGCCTGGCCATCGTCGACCCGTTTACCGCACTGGGCGCGCGCGCCGCCGGGCTGGATGTCTGCCCGCTGTCGCCGGCCGTGCCGATCAGCCTCTACGCCCTGACCTTCAAGCACGCTGCGCCAGCATCGGCGATTCAGACGTTACTGGCGATCATCACGGAACAAGCCGAGGCGATGCTGGCGAGCTGAGCGAGTTCTCCAGCGGGTTATCGAACAATCGATACCAGAACAGCGCCACTTCGGCGGTGTTCGGATCAATGCCGCGATAGCGCAACTGGTCAACACCGCCAATCACGTAGCCGCAACGCTCATACAATCGACAGGCGCCGAGGTTGTTGTTCTGGGTTTCGAGCATGATCCCCGGCAGTTTCTTCTTGCGACTCCAGAACTGCGCCACATCAAGCAGCGCTTTAGCCACACCATGGCGCCGGGCCGGCGCATGCACCGCTAGCTCATCGATATGCGCGAAGCCGTTCCAGTTGGTGCTGATCACCAGATGGCCGACCGGCTCATCGTCGAGATAGGCCATGAAAATCGCGCTATCCGGCGCGTTGTGGAAAGCACTGAACTCCTCGGGGTCGATGCCGTAGCATTTGCGGTACGGCACGATCGGCGTCACCCGCCACTGCTCGACAGGCTGGCCAATCACGGCGGCGCCATAGGCGGCGACCTCGAAACTGAAGTCGCTGCCCCAGATATACGGCGCAAAGCCTTCATCGGCGACGCGCACCGACAGCCCGGGGTATTTCGGATTCATGACCGGTTGCATACTGGGAAAAGTCCTCATTCCTTGACGCAATCGACGGTGTACTGCCGTCCATTGCCCTCATCTTCGTGCTGCAATCCATGCACATCCGCGACAAAACCGGGGAAGCTGCTATCGAACGTGCGAGCAAATTTCAGGTAATCAATAATCGAGCGGGTCGATTCGGTAAAGCGTTCGCCGGGCATGATCAGCGGAATCCCCGGCGGATACGGCACCAGCATCACCGCGGCGATGCGCCCCTCCAACTCATCAATGGGCACTGCCTCGACTTCGCCGCGCACCAGATGATCGTAAGCGTGAGCAGGTTTCATGGCGATTTCCGGTAGCACGGTGTACATGCGCTTGAGGTGTTTGGCCGTGGCGTTGCTGCGGTAGCAGGCGTGCAACTGATCGCACAAATCGCGCAGACCCATGCCGCGATAACGTGCGGTGTCTTGCTGTGCCACACACGGCAGGCAAGTTTCCAAACGCACGTTGGCGTCGTAGCTGCGTTTGAATTCCAGCAATTCGGTGAGCAGCGTGCTCCATTTGCCTTTGGTGATGCCCATCGAGAACAGCACCAGGAACGAATACAACCCGGTTTTCTCCACCACCAGCCCACGCTCCCAGAGGAACTTGCTGACCACCGCCGCCGGGATGCCCTTCTCGCTCAGCGCACCGCCGGCGTTTAGCCCCGGCATCACCAGCGTGACCTTGATCGGGTCGAGCAAGACGTAATCGTCACTGACTTCGCCAAAACCGTGCCATTCGGCATCAGGTTGCAATAACCAGTCCTCGGTTTGCACACGATCAATACCTTCGACACCCGGCGGCTGCCAGATCGAAAACCACCAATCATCAGCGGCGATGTGCTGACGCAGATTTGCCAGCGCGCGGCGGAAGCTCAGCGCTTCATCAAAGGTTTCCTGCAACAGTGAACGTCCGGCCGGGCCTTCCATCATTGCCGAGGCCACATCCAGCGAAGCGATGATGCTGTACTGCGGCGAGGTCGAGATGTGCATCATGAACGCTTCATTGAAACGGTCGCGGTCGAGTTGCCGCGCGCCGCCGTCCTGTACATGAATCATCGACGCCTGACTGAACGCCGCCAGCAGTTTGTGCGTGGAATGCGTGGTGAACACCAGCGGGCTGTCTGCGCTGCGTGAGGTGGCCATGCCGTAGCGACCGGCGAAGAACTCATGAAACGCCGCATAGGCGTACCAGGCTTCGTCGAAATGCAGCACTTCGACGCTGTTGCCGAGGCTTTGCTTGATCAGCTCGGCGTTGTAGCAGAGGCCGTCGTAGGTCGAATTGGTGACCACGGCGAGTTTGACTTTCGGCGCACGGCCCTTGGTCAGCGGGCTGGCATCGATCTTCGCTTGAATCGATTCGCGGCTGAATTCGCTCAGCGGAATCGGCCCGATAATTCCCAGCTCATTGCGCTCCGGGCACAGGTACAGGGGAATCGCACCGGTCATGATGATCGCGTGCAATACCGACTTGTGGCAGTTGCGATCGACCAGCACCAGATCATCGCGCGCAACCATCGAATGCCAGACAATCTTGTTGGCGGTCGAGGTGCCATTGATCACGAAAAAGGTGTGATCGGCGCCGAAATTGCGTGCTGCACGCGCTTCGGCTTCGGCGAGCGGCCCGGTGTGATCGAGCAGCGAACCAAGCTCTGGCACCGACACCGACAAATCCGAACGCAAAGTGTTTTCACCAAAGAACTGGTGAAACGCCTGCCCTACCGGACTTTTGTGATACGCCACACCGCCGCCATGCCCGGGCGTGTGCCAGGAATAGTTGGAATCGGCGGTGTGCTGCACCAGCGCCTTGAAAAACGGTGGCAGCAAGCCATCCAGATATTTGCGCGCCGCCCGCGCCACTTGCCGCGCCAGAAACGGCACGGTGTCCTCGAACAGATAGAGAATGCCGCGCAACTGATTGAGCTCGGCCATGGCGTCGGCCGGGGCGTTTTCCAGGGTGACTTGCTCACCGAGGGCGAAGATCGGTAGATCCGGCGCACGCACCCGCGCCAGGCCGATCAGTTCGGCCATGTTCTGCAACAGATGCGAATTGGTGCTGGCGTCCTCGGCGGCAATCAACATGCACGCGAGACCGTGGTGGGTCGATGCCACCAGCCGCCCTTCGGCGTAGTCGATGGCCGAAACGATATTGAAACCTTCCTGCTCCAACTCCCGGGCGATGCCACGGATACGATCACCGGCGACCGTGTCGGCCTTGATATCGCGATGAACGATCAACACCGGAAACTTCAAATCTTTGTACATGAGGCTCAGTGTCCCGAGGCGGCAGGTTTGAATCTGCCAATGCACTCAGGGTAGAGGGTTGCAGCGAATGTGGCGAGGGTGGCCAGTTGGCTTCATGGCGCCAAAAGCAAAGATCGCAGCCTGGGCTGCGATCTTTTGGTCTCTCAAGCCTGGGCGTCAGCTTCGGCGATCTGCGTCCACATCGCCGGCCCACCCGCCGACTTGGCAATAATTTCCAGCCGCACCAGATGCGCTGCCAGCTCCTCTTCCGTCGCACGAATGATTCGCGCTGGTTGGCGATCCGCCGGCAGACGACGAATCTCGGTCGCCGAGTTGTCCGCGCCATCGCCCGTACCATTGCCGTCAGACGCATTGCCCGCCAGCGACAGACTGGTCTGGCCACCGGTCATGGTCAGGTAGACGTCGGCGAGAATCTCCGAGTCGAGCAAAGCGCCGTGCAGTTCACGGCCGGAGTTGTCGACGCCATAACGTTTGCACAACGCATCGAGGCTGTTGCGCTGCCCCGGGTGACGTTCCCGGGCCATCATCAGGGTGTCGAGGATCGAGCAGTGCTGGGTGATGTCGGCGCGATCATGCTGGCCCATCAGCGCGAATTCGTTGTTGATGAAGCCAACGTCGAACGCCGCGTTGTGGATGATCAGCTGCGCGCCTTTGATGAACTCGAAAAACTCATCGGCGACTTCGGCAAAGCGCGGCTTGCCGACCAGGAATTCGTTGGTGATGCCGTGAACACCGATGGCGCCTTCATCACTCTCGCGATCCGGCTGCAGATAAACGTGAAAATGCCGGCCGGTCAGACGCCGCCCCATCAGTTCGACGCAACCGATTTCAATGATCCGGTGACCATCGGTCACCGGCATGCCGGTGGTTTCGGTATCGAGTACAACGGATCTGGTGGCCATCAGTGTTCAGCTCTCAACGGGTCGATCTTGCAAAAAACGCGGATGTTAACACGCTCGGCGGGGTGTTTCAGTCAGACCGTGGCGCCCCATTCGCGAGCAGGCTCGCTCCCACATTGGAATGCATCCCAATTCAGGGAAGGGGCATCAGATTTGGAATACATTTCCCTGTGGGAGCGAGCCTGCTCGCGAAGGCCGCGCCACGGTGTAACGACAAATTCAGCTCTGCTTGTAACCGCGAACCTCATCCACCCCACGGTTAGCTAACTGGTCCGCCCGCTCGTTACCATGATGGCCAATATGCCCACGCACCCATTTCCAGGTGACCTTGTGGCGGTTGACCTGCTCATCCAGCTCTTTCCACAGATCAGCGTTCTTCACCGGCTCTTTGGCCGCGGTTTTCCAGCCGCGCTTCTTCCAGTTGGCCATCCACTCGTTGATGCCCTTCATCACATACTGCGAGTCAGTCACCAGCAGCACTTCGCACGGACGCTTCAAGGCTTCGAGGCCACGGATGGCGCCGAGCAGTTCCATGCGGTTGTTGGTGGTGTTGGCTTCGCCGCCCCACAGTTCCTTTTCGACGCCCTTGCACACCAACAAGGCGCCCCAGCCGCCCGGGCCGGGATTGCCTTTGCAGGCACCGTCGGTGAACAGCTCTACGGTGTCGACGCTTTCAACGCTTTCGCTCATGCCACTCTATCCAGAAAAATACCTGTCTTGCCGATCACGGATCGACAATGACCGAGGCCGGAACAAGTCCGGCCACTTATAAAAAGAAGGTTTACGGTTCGATGCGGCGACGGTTGACCTTGGCCATCGGCAGCGGAATCAGCTTGCCCATCGGCTCGCGACGTTCCTGACGCAACGGCCGCAGCCCGACCACTATCTTGCGCGCGACCAGTAAATAGAAGCCGCCACCCGACAGTTGCCAGTCACCGGCCTTACGCTCCCAGCCAGCCAGACGGGCCTGCCACTTGGGTGACGCGAGCGGCGGACGATAGCACCCGAAGCGGCGTTTCTCCAGCGCAAAGCCCAGCAGATTGAGCCAGTCGGCGACCCGCGACGGCGAGATACAGCGTGCCTTTCGCAGGGCGTCGTGGGCGAAAACATGGCGCAGACCCCAGGTGCTCCACGGGTTGATGCCGATGATCAGCAAATGCCCGCCGGGGCGCACGCTACTCGCCGCTTCACGCAGCAATCCGTGGGGCGACAGGCAGAAATCCAGACCGTGCTGCATCACCACCACATCGGCAGCATGCTCGCTCAGCGGCCAGGCTTGCTCTTCGCAGACAATCTCGACCCCCGGTAACGGCGCACCGAGGCGAACGTTGCGCTGCACTTGCGGCGCCGCCGGCGGAGTTTCGGCCGAGGGGCCGTAATGCACCAGATAACCGCCGAAGAACCGGCCCAACTCGTCTTCGAGCATGCGCCGCTCTTCATCGAGCAGAAATTGCCCGAGCGGGCCGGACAGCCATTCACGGGCTGCGCCGATCAGGGCCAGCCAGTCAGGATCAGCCTGTGCGAACGCTTTATCACTCATCGCATTCTCCAAAGCGCCAGGAACTACTAAGATGCGCCAATGTTTTCCGCTTGGCGAATTCCGACGATGATACAGATCAGTGCCCTGCCCGCGTTCACCGATAACTACATCTGGTTGTTACAGGATCACCGCACCCAGCGCTGCGCGGTGGTCGATCCGGGCGATGCCGCACCGGTACAGGCGTGGCTCAAAGCGCATCCGGGCTGGGTGTTGAGCGATATTCTGATCACCCACCACCATCATGATCATGTCGGCGGCGTCGAACGCCTGAAAGCGGCGACCGGCGCCAAGGTCTACGGCCCGGCCAGCGAAAACATTCCGGCGCGCGATGTGGCGCTCAAGGACAACGACACGGTCAGCGTGCTCGGCTGGGACTTCGACGTCTATGCGGTGCCCGGTCACACCTTGGGACACATTGCCTATTACCACCACGGCCTGCTGTTCTGCGGCGACACGCTGTTCGCTGCCGGTTGCGGCCGTTTGTTCGAAGGCACGCCGGAGCAAATGCACCACTCGCTCAGCCGCCTCGCCGCTTTGCCCGAAGATACGCTGGTCTACTGCACGCATGAATACACCCTGAGCAATCTCAAGTTTGCCGCTGCCGTCGAACCGGGCAACCCGGACATTGCCGCCCGTCTGGAAAAAGTCAGCCAGCAACGGCAAAACGGCGTGATGACCCTGCCCTCGACCCTGGCCTTGGAAAAGCTCACAAACCCGTTTTTGCGTACCTCTGAAACATTGGTTACACAAAAAGTGGACGAACGGGCAGGCGCTCAAAACCGGGCGCCGAGTGAGGTATTTGCGGCTCTGCGGGCCTGGAAAGATAAGTTCTAAGTGCCCCGCCACTTGGTACAAAAATTCTGAGTGGTTGACCTAGGGGGGTGCGCTTTCTAGAATCGCCCGACATTTTTGCCCGGAACTTACTTCCAGCCAATGTCGTCATCCATACGTAAGTCCGTCAATTCAGACGCATTGACCCGCCTGGCGCAAGCCATCGCGGTGGCTGTGTCCGCCACGCTGGCGGGCTGTTCCAGCCATGCTCCGCAGACTGAAGCGACCCATACGCCGAACATTGCTGCGCGAGCCAAGCAGAAGCCGATCTGGCTGACCGAAAAGCCCAGCCCACAGGTTCCCCAGGACATCTGGGAACGCATGCGCCAGGGCTTTCAGTTGCAGGAAGGTCTCGGCGTCAACCCGCGCATCGAGCAACAGCGCCTGTGGTTCGCCAGCAATCCCTCTTTCCTCGAGAACGCCGGCGAACGCGGCAGTCTCTATATTCACTACATCGTCGAACGCCTCGAAGAACGCAACATGCCGCTGGAACTGGCCCTGCTGCCAGTGATTGAAAGCGCCTACAACCCGATGGCCTATTCCCGGGCCGATGCAGTGGGGCTGTGGCAATTCATTCCGTCCACCGGGCGTTACTTCAACCTGCGTCAAACGCGTTTTTACGATGGCCGTCGCGATATCACCGCTTCGACCACGGCAGCGATGGACTACCTGACCCGCCTGCACGACATGTTCAACGGCGACTGGCTGCTGGCTCTGGCCGCGTACAACGCCGGTGAAGGCACGGTCAGCCGCGCCATCGAGCGCAACGAAAAGCTTGGCCTGCCCACCGACTACTGGAACCTGCCGCTGCCAGCGGAAACCCAGGCCTACGTGCCGAAGTTGCTGGCATTGTCGCAAGTGGTACTGGCGCCGGAAGCCTACGGCGTCAACCTCAACCCGATCGCCAACGAACCCTACTTCCAGGTCGTCGAAATCAACCAGCGCATGGATTTGTCCAAGGTCGCTGCGGTTGCCAACATCGACGAAGACGAACTGTTCCAGCTCAACCCTGCCTTCAAGCAACGCACCACCATCGACGGCCCCCAGCATTTGCTGGTACCAACGTCGAAGGCGCAACTGCTGACCGCCAGCCTGCAGACCATGCGGCCTGACGAGCTGATCAGCCCGCGTTCGCTGAAACCGGTGTTCGAAGGTGCTGACCCATCGGAAGTGGCCAAGCTCAAGCGGGCTTATCGCGTGAAGCGTGGCGACAACCTCGGTTCCATTGCCAAGGCCAACAAGGTCGAAGTAAAGGATCTGCAACGCTGGAACAAGCTGACTGGCAAGAACCTCAAGGTTGGCCAGACGTTGGTGATGCAGGACACCACCAAGCGCGCTCCGGCTCGCAAGTCTGGCCGGGTCAACACGGTGGTGGCGGCCAACAGCAAGAGCAAAGGCAAGGACGACAGCGCGCAGCAGACTCAGTACAAGGTCAAACGCGGCGACACGCTGTACGTCGTGGCCAAGCGCTTCAACGTTGAGATGCAGCATCTCAAGCGCTGGAATCCGGGTGCGGGCAAGGCACTCAAGCCTGGGCAGATGCTCACGGTTTATCAGCCGCACTGATGAAGAGCCCCTGAGTTTTCGGGGGCTTTTTTTTGGATCACGCTTTTGTGGTGTGCTTTAGATCGATCCCCCTCACCTGATCTGGCTTAATGATTCTGGACACCCCTAAAGGGCGGTAATCTACGCCCAACGACGAGGTGTGATTTGACCAGACGCTATTTTTCGACAGATTTCAAACGGGACGCGGCTTGCCTGGTTTTGGATAAAGACTATTCGGTGAGCGAAGCCTGTGAAGCAATGGGCGTGGGCCCTACAGCTCTGCGCCGCTGGGTTGAGCAACTGCGTGCGGAGCGCAGCGGCAAGACGCCTGAGAAGTCCAAGGCCATGACCGTTGACCAACAACGCATTCAGGAGCTGGAAACAACAATCCGACGGATTGAGCGCGAAAAGGAAATTTTAAAAAAGGCTACAGCTCTCTTGATGTCGGATTCCCTCGATCGGTAAGGCTGGTCGAGGAGTTAAGCGAGCAATATCCAAGATCCGAGTTGTGCGTCGTATTTGGAATCAGCCGCAGCAGTTATTACGAGCGTCTGAAACAGCGGGCGAAAGTGGATGTCGAGCGCGATCGCCTAAAGATCAAGGCTGCTGAATTACATGAGCAAAGTCGCGGCTCAATGGGCGCGCGCAGCCTGTCAAAAGCGCTGTGTAACGAAAAAGAGTCGGTAGGTCGTTACATGGCTCGTAGCCTGATGCGCGAGCTCGGTTTGAAGAGCCAGCAACGGCGCAGGCATCGTTACAAACCTAGCGGCGCGGAGGCTCAATACGCCCCCAATCATCTGGAGCGTAAATTCAATGTCGAGGCCCCCAATCGAGTGTGGTGTGGCGACGTGACTTACATTTGGGCCGGTACTTACTGGGTTTATCTGGCTGCTGTACTTGATCTGCATGCCCGCCGCATCGTCGGCTGGGCGATGTCCAGAAGTCCGGATTCAGCTCTGACCTGTCGAGCGTTAAAGATGGCTTTCGAGTCGCGAGGACGCCCTGAAAACCTAATGTTCCATTCGGATCAGGGCTGTCATTACAGCAGTAAAATGTTTCGTGAAACGCTGGCGGACATGCGCATAAAACAAAGCATGAGTCGACGAGGAAACTGCTGGGATAACGCCCCGATGGAGCGTTTCTTTGGCAGTTTGAAATCTGAATGGATACCCAAGGCTGGCTACCGAAACGAAGATGAGGCCAGTACCGATGTGTTGCGCTACCTGACCCATTATTACAATCGGATCAGGCTGCACAGTTACAACGGATATCGGACTCCGGTAGCAATGGAAGCCTTGGCAGCATGAGAAATGACCTAAACCCTATAACTTTGTCCAGTATCGTTTGACCAGATCAACCCCAGCCCTCTCCCCCACGGGGGGCGAGGGGGAAAGGGAGCCGATCTCCGTGCTGTTCAACATCCGAGTTCGACTCGGTATCGCACGTCGGCGCAGCTCTCGCAAACACCACGGTCAGCCCCCTCTCCCTCCGGGAGAGGGTTAGGGTGAGGGGCTTTTGAAAACTTGAGTTCGACTCGATGCAGCACGTCGGTGCAATTCGCCCAGACACCACAGTCAGTCCCCTCTCCCCCCGGGAGAGGGTTAGGGTGAGGGGCTCTTCGCGCAAACGATTAACCCCGCATTAACCCGCATCTTTTTCCTGTCCAGACAAGCTGTTACTGTACGGCCCACAAAGCCCAAGCCGCCTGGATCGGATCTGACTTGAAGCGTCCCCTCCTCCTGCTCCTGATCAGCCTGGCCTTGAGCTCAACCGCAAGCGCGACGATTACCGAAAGTCACGGTTATGCGCAGTTCGGCACGCTCAAGTACCCGGCCAGATTTACCCACTTCGACTGGGTCAACCCGCAAGCGCCCAAGGGCGGTACGTTGCGGGTGATGGCGTTCGGCACCTTCGATACGGTCAACCCGTACACGTTCAAGGGCAGCAGCCCGGTCACCACAGCGAATTTCCTCCAGTACGGCATCAATGAGCTGAACGAGCCGTTGATGGTCGGCACCGGTCAATATTCGCCATCCGGTGACGAGCCAGCGTCGAGTTACGGCTTGATCGCGCAATCGGTGGAGTACAGCGAAGATCGCAGCTGGGTCGTCTTCAACCTGCGTCCCGAGGCGCGTTTTCACGACGGCACGCCGATCACCGCATACGACGTGGCGTTCTCCTATCGAACGTTGCTCAAGGATGGTCACCCGCTGTACCGCACCGCCCTGCAGGAAGTGCTGCGCGTCGACATTCTCAACAAACAGCGGATTCGCTTTGTGCTCAAGCGCTCGGGCAATCCGCTGTTGATCCTGCGCCTCGGCGAATTGCCGGTGCTGCCGCAGCATTACTGGAAAGATCGCGACTTCAAGGCCACCACCTTCGAACCGCCACTGGGCAGCGGCCCTTACCGCATCACCTCGGTGACGCCGGGCCGGCAGTTGATCTTCGAGCGGGTCAAGGATTACTGGGGCAAGGACCTGCCGGTCAATCGCGGCAAGTACAACTTCGATCGCATGGAAGTCGAGTTCTACCGCGACAGCGATGTCGCCTTCGAAGCGTTCAAGGCCGGCGAGTTCGACATCTACATCGAGCATCAGGCGAAGAACTGGACCAACGGCTACAACTTCCCTGCCGTGCGCCGTGGCGATGTGATCAAGGCACAGATCCCGCATCAGATCCCGACCCAGAGTCAGGGTCTGTTCATGAACACCCGCCGGGCGACGTTCTCGGACGTGAAAACCCGCGAAGCGCTGGGCCTGATGTTCGATTTCGAGTGGACCAATCGCGCACTGTTCAGCGATGCCTACAAGCGCACCACCAGTTACTACCCCAACAGTGAGTTCACAACCTCCGGCCTGCCGGTCGGGCATGAATGGCTGATGCTCAAGCCGTACAAGGATCAACTGCCGGCCAGGCTGTTCACCGAGCCGTTCACTCTGCCAAAAACCGACGGTCGCGGTATTCCCCGGGAAACCATGCGCAAGGCATTGGCATTGCTCGCCGAAGCTGGCTGGAAGCTCAATGGTCAGCGTCTGCAAAACGCTGCCGGCCAACCGCTGCGATTCGAGCTGCTGCTGGTCAATCCGAACCTGGAGCGCCTGTATCAGCCCTACATCGAGAACCTCAACAGCATCGGCATCGACGCACGCCTGCGTACCGTGGATCGGGCGCAGTACAAACAGCGCCTCGATCAATTTGATTTCGACATGATCTCGATGACGCTCAACCAGACCCTAAGCCCGGGGCTTGAGCAGTGGCAGTACTTTCACTCCAGTCAGGTGAACGTCAAGGGCAGCAAGAATTACGCGGGCATCGCCAATCCAGTGGTCGATCACCTGCTCGAACAATTGCTCGCCGCGCGCACCCGCGACGAGCAGGTCGCCGCCGGCAAGGCGCTCGACCGCGTGCTGCTCTGGCAGCACTACAGCATTCCCAACTGGTACCTCAATTATCACCGTTTGGCCTACCGCAACCGGTTGGCCTTTGTTACCACGCCGCCCTACACCCTGGGCCTGAGCGCGTGGTGGCTGAAGTCTTCGGAGAAAGATCGATGAACCCTATCCGCGCCCTGCTCGTCCAGGCCAGCGGCTTGCTGTTCGCCGGGCTGGCCTTTGCCGCCCCGCAACACGCCGTGACCCTGTACAACGAGCCGCCGAAATACCCAGCCGACTTCAAGCAATTCGATTACGTGAACCCCGATGCGCCCAAGGGCGGCATTTTCCGTCAGGCCGGCTTCGGCGGCTTCGACAGCCTCAACCCGTTTATCAGCAAAGGCGTGCCCGCCGATGACATTGGGCAGATCTACGACACTCTGACCAAGCACAGCCTTGACGAGCCGTTCACCGAATACGGCCTGATCGCCGGCAAAATCGAAAAGGCCCCGGACAACAGCTGGGTGCGCTTCTACCTGCGCCCCGAAGCACGCTTCCACGACGGTCATCCGGTGCGCGCCGACGACGTGGTGTTCAGCTTCAACACGCTGACCAAAGAAGGCTCGCCGATGTTTCGCGGCTACTACAGCGACGTTTCCGAAGTCATCGCTGAAGACCCGCTCAAGGTGCTGTTCAAGTTCAAGCACAGCAACAACCGCGAGTTGCCGCTGATTCTCGGCCAGTTGCCGGTGCTGCCAAAACACTGGTGGGCCGATCGCGACTTCAACAAGGGCAACCTGGAAATCCCGCTGGGCAGCGGCCCGTACAAGGTCGCCGAAGTGAAGGCCGGGCGCTCGGTGCGTTACGAGCGGGTCAAGGATTACTGGGGCAAGGACCTGCCGGTCAACCGTGGCTTCTACAACTTCGACACGATGACCACCGATTACTACCGCGACAACACCGTCGCCCTCGAAGCCTTGAAGGCCGGGCAGTTCGATTACTGGCTGGAAATGACCGCAAAGAATTGGGCCAACGCCTACAACATCCCGGCCGTCACCGAAGGCCGCTTGATCAAGGAACAGATCGCCAACAGCAACCCGACCGGCATGCAAGGCTTCGTCTACAACCTGCGCCGCCCGGTGTTCCAGGACGCGCGCGTGCGTCAGGCGCTCGGCCTGCTGTTCGATTTCGAGTGGACCAACAAACAACTGTTCAACGCTGCTTATTTCCGCACCCGCAGCTATTTCGAAAACTCGGAAATGGCCGCCACCGGACTGCCCGACGCCGATCAACGAGCGATCCTCGAGCCGTTCCGCAGCAAACTGCCGGCGCAGGTGTTCAGTGAAGCATTCGAAAATCCGAAGACTGACGCCAGCGGCATGATCCGCACCCAGCAGCGCGAGGCCTATCAACTGCTGCAAGAGGCCGGCTGGAAAATCGTCGACGACAAAATGGTCGACGCCACCGGTAAACCGGTGGTGATCGAATTCCTCCTCGCACAGACCGAATTCGAACGGGTTCTGCTGCCGTTCAAACGCAACCTCAGCGACCTCGGCATCGACCTGGTGATTCGCCGCGTTGACGTTTCGCAGTACATCAACCGCGTGCGTTCGCGGGACTTCGACATGATGGTCGGCAGCTTCCCGCAGTCCAACTCGCCGGGTAACGAGCAGCGCGAATACTGGATGAGCGCCGCCGCCGATAAACCGAGCAGCCGCAATTCCTTGGGTTTGAAAGACCCGATCGTCGATCAACTGGTCGAGAATCTGATCAACGCCGACTCGCGCAAAAGCCTGGTAGCCCACGCCCGTGCGCTGGATCGTGTGCTGCAATGGGGTTATTACGTGATCCCCAACTGGCACATCAAGACCTGGCGCGTAGCGTACTGGAACCACATCGGTCACCCGAAAGTCTCGCCAAAGTACGACATCGGGATTAACACCTGGTGGGTCAAGCCAGATGCAAAACCGGCGATAGAAGTCGAAACCAAACTGCAAGCCGACCCTGTGGGCACGGAGTAATCAGATGCTGGCGTATATTTTTCGGCGACTGCTGCTGATCATCCCGACCCTGTTCGGCATCCTGCTGATCAACTTCGTGATCATCCAGGCCGCGCCCGGTGGCCCGGTGGAACAGATGATCGCCAAGCTCGAAGGCTTCGAAGGCGCCACCAGCCGCATTGCCGGCGGCGGTGCCGAGGTGTCGGTGGCCGGCTCTTCGTATCGCGGCGCGCAAGGCCTGGACCCCGCGCTGATCAAGGAAATCGAGCACATGTACGGGTTCGACAAGTCGGCCCCGGAACGCTTGTGGATCATGGTCAAGAACTACGCGCAACTGGACTTCGGCGACAGTTTCTTCCGCGACGCCAAGGTCATCGACCTGATCAAGGAAAAGATGCCGGTGTCGATCTCGCTGGGGCTGTGGAGCACGCTGATCATGTACCTGGTGTCGATCCCGCTGGGGATCGCCAAAGCCACGCGGCACGGCAGCCACTTCGATGTGTGGACCAGTTCGGCAATCATCGTCGGCTATGCGATCCCGGCGTTCCTCTTCGCAATCCTGCTGATCGTAGTGTTCGCCGGCGGCAGTTATCTCGACTGGTTCCCGCTAAGAGGCCTGACCTCGAACAACTTCGATGAGCTGAGCATGGGCGGCAAGATCCTCGATTACTTCTGGCACCTGGCGCTGCCCGTGACCGCGCTGGTGATCGGCAACTTCGCGACCATGACCCTGCTGACCAAAAACAGCTTTCTCGACGAGATCAACAAGCAATACGTGGTCACCGCCAAGGCCAAAGGCCTGACCCGCCATCGCGTGCTCTACTGCCATGTATTCCGCAACGCCATGCTGCTGGTGATTGCCGGTTTCCCGTCGGCGTTCATCGGCATCTTCTTCACCGGCTCCTTGCTGGTGGAAGTGATTTTCTCCCTCGACGGCCTCGGGCTGATGAGTTTCGAAGCGGCGATCAACCGCGACTACCCGGTGGTGTTCGGCACCCTGTTCATCTTCACCCTGCTGGGGCTGGTGGTGAAACTGATCGGCGACCTCACCTACACCCTGGTCGATCCGCGTATCGACTTCGAAAGCCGGGAGCATTGAGATGAACCTGTCCCCTCTCAACCGCCGCCGCTTCGAACTGTTCAAGGCCAACAAGCGTGGCTGGTGGTCGCTGTGGCTGTTTCTGATCCTGTTCGGGCTGAGCCTCGGCGCCGAGTTGATCGCCAACGACAAGCCGCTGGTGGTGCATTACGACAACAACTGGTACTTCCCGGCGATCAAGCGTTACCCGGAAACCACCTTCGGCGGCGAGTTCCCACTGGAAGCCAACTACAAGAGCCCGTACATCCGCGAACTGCTCAAGGCCAAGGATGCGTGGGTGTTGTGGGCGCCGATTCCCTACAGCTACCAGAGCATCAACTACGACCTGAAAGTCCCGGCCCCGGCGCCGCCCTCGGCGGACAATTTACTGGGCACTGACGATCAGGGTCGCGATGTGCTGGCGCGGGTGATTTACGGCTTCCGGATTTCGGTGCTGTTCGCGCTGACGCTGACCGTTTTGAGTTCGATCATCGGCGTGATTGCCGGGGCGTTGCAGGGTTTCTATGGCGGCTGGGTCGATTTGGCCGGGCAGCGTTTTCTGGAGATCTGGTCAGGGCTGCCGGTGCTTTATCTGCTGATCATCCTTGCCAGTTTCGTCCAGCCGAATTTCTGGTGGCTGCTGGGGATCATGCTGCTGTTCTCGTGGATGAGCCTGGTTGACGTGGTGCGCGCCGAGTTCCTCCGTGGCCGCAACCTCGAATACGTACGTGCGGCGCGGGCGTTGGGCATGCAGAACGGCGCGATCATGTTCCGCCATATTCTGCCCAACGCGATGGTCTCGACCATGACGTTTATGCCGTTCATCCTCACCGGCGCCATCGGCACCCTCACCGCGCTGGACTTCCTCGGTTTCGGCTTGCCGGCCGGCAGTCCATCGCTGGGTGAACTGGTCGCCCAGGGCAAATCCAACCTGCAAGCGCCGTGGCTGGGCATGAGTGCCTTCGCCGTGTTGGCGCTGATGTTGAGTTTGCTGGTGTTTATCGGCGAGTCCGCTCGCGATGCCTTCGACCCGAGGAAGTGAAATGAATCAGGACAATCTGATCGAAGTGCGCGACCTCGCCGTCGAGTTCGGTTTCGGCGAGCGCGTGCACCGGGTCGTCGAAGGCGTGAGTTTCGACATCAAGCGCGGTGAAACCCTCGCGCTGGTGGGCGAATCCGGCTCGGGCAAATCGGTGACCGCGCATTCGATCCTGCGCCTGCTGCCCTATCCGATGGCCCGCCATCCGGCCGGCAGCATCAACTATGCCGGGCAAAACCTGCTGGGCCTTAGTGAAAAGACCATCCGCCACATTCGCGGCAACCGCATCGCGATGATCTTTCAGGAGCCGATGACTTCGCTGAACCCGCTGCACTCGATCGAGAAGCAGATCAACGAAGTCCTCGGCATCCACAAAGGCCTGACCGGCAAAGTCGCGACCAAGCGCACGCTGGAGCTGCTGGAGATGGTCGGCATCCCTGAGCCGCACAAGCGCCTCAAAGCCCTGCCCCATGAATTGTCCGGCGGCCAGCGTCAGCGGGTGATGATCGCCATGGCCCTGGCCAATGAGCCGGAACTGCTGATTGCCGACGAGCCGACCACCGCTCTGGACGTGACCGTTCAGCTGAAAATCCTCGATTTGCTCAAGGAATTGCAGGCCAGATTGGGCATGTCGCTGTTACTGATCAGTCACGATTTGAACCTGGTGCGAAGAATTGCGCATCGCGTATGTGTCATGCAGCGCGGTTGCATCGTCGAACAGGCATCGTGCGCAGAGCTGTTCCGTTCGCCGCAGCATCCGTACACTCGGGAATTGCTCGGCGCTGAGCCCAGCGGAGGCCCGGCGAGCAATAAAATCGGCGCGCCGCTGCTGGAAGTCGAGGACCTGAAAGTCTGGTTCCCGATCAAGAAAGGCCTGCTCAAGCGCACGGTGGATCACGTCAAGGCAGTGGACGGCATCAATTTCAGCCTGCCGCAGGGTCAGACCTTGGGGATTGTCGGGGAAAGCGGTTCCGGCAAGTCCACGCTGGGTCTGGCGATTTTGCGGCTGATTGGCAGCAAAGGCGCGATCCGCTTTGAAGGCAAGCAGCTAGACTGCCTGACGCAGAACGAGGTTCGCCCGTTGCGTCGGGAGATGCAGGTGGTGTTTCAGGACCCGTTTGGCAGCCTGAGCCCGCGCATGTGTGTCAGCGACATCGTTGGCGAAGGCCTGCGGATTCACAAGATGGGCAGCGCCGAGGAACAAGAGACGGCGATTATTGCGGCATTGAAGGAGGTAGGTCTGGATCCGGAAACCCGGCACCGCTACCCCCACGAATTTTCCGGTGGGCAACGGCAACGAATCGCCATTGCCCGGGCTTTGGTGCTGAAACCGGCGCTGATCCTGCTGGACGAGCCGACGTCGGCGCTCGACCGGACGGTGCAGCGGCAAGTGGTGGAGCTGTTGCGTTCACTGCAAGCCAAGTACAACCTGACGTATTTGTTTATCAGCCATGACCTGGCTGTCGTCAAAGCGCTGAGCCACCAGTTGATGGTGGTCAAGCATGGCCAAGTGGTCGAACAGGGAGACGCGCAACGTATTTTTGCCGCCCCCCAACATCCGTATACACAGCAGTTGCTGGAAGCCGCTTTTTTGGCACCAGCCACTGCGCAATAACCTGAAAGAGGAGCAACACATGGGTTTTCTCGCCGGTAAGCGCGTACTGATCGTCGGTGTCGCCAGCAAGCTGTCCATCGCATCCGGCATCGCTGCCGCCATGCATCGCGAGGGCGCTGAGCTTGCCTTCACTTATCAGAACGACAAACTGAAAGGTCGTGTTGAAGAATTCGCCCAAGGCTGGGGTTCGAGCCCTGAGCTGTGCTTCCCGTGCGACGTGGCCAGCGATGAAGAAATCGCCAAGGTCTTCGAAGCACTGAGCAAGAAGTGGGACGGCCTGGACTGCATCGTCCACTCCGTAGGCTTCGCCCCGGGCGACCAACTGGACGGCGACTTCACCGAAGCCACCACCCGTGACGGTTTCCGCATCGCTCACGACATCAGCGCCTACAGCTTCGTGGCCCTGGCCAAAGCCGGCCGCGAAATGATGAAAGGCCGCAATGGCAGCCTGCTGACCCTGTCGTACCTGGGCGCCGAGCGCACCATGCCTAACTACAACGTCATGGGCATGGCCAAGGCTTCGCTGGAAGCTGGCGTGCGTTACCTGGCCGGCTCCCTGGGCCCGGACGGCACCCGCGTCAACTGCGTATCGGCTGGCCCGATCCGTACTCTGGCTGCCTCGGGCATCAAGAACTTCCGCAAGATGCTGGCCGCCAACGAAGCGCAAACCCCGCTGCGTCGCAACGTCACCATCGACGAAGTCGGCAACGCCGGCGCCTTCCTGTGCTCCGACCTGGCGTCGGGCATCAGCGGCGAAATCATGTACGTCGACGGCGGCTTCAACACCACCGCCATGGGCAACATCGAAGAGTGATCTTCGCTTAGCCAATAAAAAACCCGCCGATCTGGCGGGTTTTTTATTGTCCGCAACATTGCCCCCTGTGGGAGCGAGCCTGCTCGCGAAGGCGTCCATTCAGTCACCTGCTCACTGCCTGACACAGCGCTTTCGCGAGCAGGCTCGCTCCCACAGGGGATTGGGGTTATCCCAGACAATGTGCGAACAGCTTTTGAATCGGCTGATTGCGTTGGCTGTAACGCTGCAACAAAACCATCTCGCGATAGAACGTCAATTCGCCTAACTCGATCACTCTGACCTTGAGCGGATGCTCCAGCCACAGCCCTGCTTTCGGTAACAGTGAAACACCCAGCCCCGACTCGACCATTTTCACGATCGCTTCCAGTTCATCCAGCTCCAGCGCTACGTTGACCTCTATGCGCTGCTCGCGCAGAAACCGCGTCACCAATCGCCCGCCAAACGAATTGCGGTCGTAGCGCACATGTGGCAGTTCGGCGAGTAACCGCAGCGGATCGTCGCCATCGACCTGCGGCGGCACGATCAACACAAACGGCTCACGCCGGATCACCTGCGCCGACAGCTCTTTGGGCAGTTCGAACGGCGGCTTGATCATGATTGCCAGATCAACTTCGCCGGCATCCACCTGACTGAGCAGGTTCAACGACACGCCCGGCACCAGTTTTGGCTCAAGCCCCGGTGCCTGTTGACGCAAGCGCAACAACGCCTGAGGCAACAACCCGGTTTGCGCAGTGGCCACGGCACCGATTTTCAGCTCGCCACGAAACCCACTGACGTCCTCGCTGATCGCCATCCGGCCGAAAATCGCCAGCATCTCCTGCGCCATCGGCACCGCCCGCTGCCCCGCCGGATTGAGCATCGCCTGCCGGCCAGTGCGGTCGAACAGGCGAATCCCCAACGCCTGTTCAAGATTGCGGATTTGCGCGCTGACTGCCGATTGCGTCAGGCCAATGTGCAACCCCGCAGCTGCAAAAGTGCCATGCCGTGCCACGGCAAGAAAGGTCCTCAGTTCACGCAGCATGCACACCTCGACTGATCGAAATAATTTGAGCTCGGCACAAAAACTATCGTCTTTCAATCACATTTCACAGCACTAAACTCAGTCAACCCAACCTGATCGAGAATCCCACTATGCAGCTCAGCCCTTTTCATCTGGCCATTCCGGTGTATGACCTCGCAGCCGCACGGCACTTTTATCGCGAGGTGTTTGGTCTGGAGGAAGGTCGCTCCAGTGATCACTGGGTCGATTTCAATTTTTTTGGTCATCAACTGGTAATTCACCTGGCACCGAAAAACGCCTCGCAGGAAGCTGCGCACACCAACGCCGTCGACGGGCATGACGTACCGGTGCCACATTTTGGCGTGGTGTTGGGGATGCAGGAATGGGAGGCGTTGGCCGAGCGCTTGCAGTCACTGGAAACGACGTTTGTGATTGAGCCGGGGATTCGGTTTCAGGGTTTGGTCGGGGAACAGGTGACGATGTTTTTGTTTGACCCGTGCGGCAATGCGCTGGAGTTCAAGGCGTTTAAAGACATTGGGCAATTGTTTGCCAAATAGATTTGTATTGTTCGGGTTGACGCATTCGCTAGCAGGCTAGCTCCCACCGGGATCTGCGGTGAACCGGGATTTTGTGAACACCCGACGCCATTGTAGGAGTGAGCCTGCTCGCGATGGCGGCGGATCAGGCAATGAAGATGTTGAATGAACGGACGCCATCGCGAGCAGGCTCACTCTTACAGGGGATTTGCGGTGCATTCGCTAACAACGCTTCAGGGCCTGCTTGTGCGCATACATAGCGCCATCGGCATCCGCCAACAGCCGATCCACGGTCTCATGGCGCTTGGCGTCGTATTCGATCTGGCCCACGCTGAAGCGAATCGCATAGCCTCGGTGCAACGTGGCATTGCGCTCTTCAAGAATATCCTTGAGCCGCGCCATGATCGCCGTGGTTTCGACATGGCTTGAACCTGTGAGAAGTGCGACAAACTCATCCCCGCCCAAGCGTCCGACCACATCACTCTCGCGAAAGGCAATGCGCAGCACATCGGCAAAGGTCTTCAGCGCACTGTCGCCCTCGGCATGTCCATACAGATCGTTGATCTGCTTGAAATCATTCAGATCAAAAAACAGCAAGGTTGCCGGCCGTTCCAGCCGCGCGCAGGCGTCCAAGGCGTGCTGCGCCAACTGTTTGAAGCCGCGACGGTTGGACAGCAACGTCAACTCGTCCATGCTCGCGATCTGCACAGCGGCCAACTCTTGCTCGGCCATCTCGGCCAGATCCCGCAACAACGCACGCTCTTCCTCGTCGAGGTCGCGGGGCTTGGTATCGATCAGGCACAGCGTGCCCATTTTATTGCCGTTGGGCACCGTCAGCGGGTAACCGGCGTAGAAGCGAATGTTCGGCGCGCCGGTGACCAGCGGGTTGTCATGGAAGCGCACATCTTCGCGGGCGTCCGGCACCAACAGCAGGCCGTCGTTAAGAATCGCGTGGCCGCAGAACGAGACATCTCTCGACGTCTCGCTGACATCCAGGCCTACGCACGACTTGAACCACTGCCGATTGGTGTCGACCAGCGTCACCAGTGCAATCGGCACATTGAACAGGCGTTTCGCCAAGCGTGTCAGTCGGTCGAAACGCTCTTCAGGGGCGGAATCGAGCAGCTCAAGACCGTGCAGCGCTTGAACGCGCGCCGTTTCATTCGCAGGTTTTCCTGGAACCAGCATCAGCACACTCCATTGGCAACAATGCTTTCAAGCGTAGCGTTAATTTGGCAATGGCTCACATTTGCGCCACCGGACACGGCCCGCCCGCATCGGCCCAGAGCTTGAATTGCGCGACAAAAATATCGTGCGGCACCGGCACCGGCGCGCGCCCTGCCCCGGGACTCCAGCCCCACAGCACCAGTTTGTCTTCGCTGACGTGCTTGATCAGCGCGGCAAAGTCGCGATCGCCGTTGCTCGAGCGGTCCTTGATCATTGCGCAGAGTTTGTCCGGAGGCAGGCCAATCCAGGCCATTTTGTGCGCCGCCGGCGGCAAGCTCCAGTGCGGCGCCCCCGGCGGCGCATGCGGGCCGTAACTGGCCGGCGGATTGTTTTCCGCATGACAGGTTGCACAGGGCAAACCGGCCGCACCCTTGCCATCCATGCCGCGCACCACGTTCATCGCATGGGGAATACCGGCGTCGAACTGCAACGGCGAATCCCCGGGAATATGACAGTTCTGGCAACGCGGGCTCTGGAAAACTTTCTGCACCGTGCCGAAGGCCTTCAAGGCCTCCTGATCATCGGCAAACAGGTCCGAGGCATAACCGCCCAGCCCCAGCAAAATCACCGTGCCCAACACTAGATGTCGTTTCATCTCACACCCCCGACAGTTGCAGCGGCAACTCGCGCAGGCGCTGCCCGGTCAGGGCGAACACCGCGTTGGCCACGGCTGGCGCAGTCGGCGGCACACCGGCCTCGCCGATGCCACCGGGTTTGTCGCTGCTGGGCACGATGTGCACCTCGACCACCGGCATCTCGTTGAGCCGCAGCACCTGATAATCGTGATAGTTGGATTGCACGACCGCGCCGTCCTTGAGCGTCAGCTTGCTGTGCAGCGCCATGCCCAGACCGAACGTGATGCATGACTCCATCTGCGCCGCGATGCTCTGCGGATTCACCGCAATCCCGCAGTCCACCGCACAGACCACCCGATGCACGCGAATCGTCAGATTGTCCTGTGACACTTCGGCGACCTGCGCCACGTAACTGCCGAATGACTCGTGCACCGCCACGCCCAGCGCATGGCCGTCCGGCAACGGGGCTTTCCAGTTGGCCTTTTCCACCGCCAGATTGAGCACGCCCAAATGCCGAGGATGCTCCTTGAGCAAGGTTCGTCGGTACTCGACCGGATCCTTGCCTGCCGCCGTGGCCATTTCATCGATCAGCGATTCCATGACAAACGCTGTGTGGCTATGGCCCACCGAGCGCAGCCACAACACATTGATGCCGGTTTGCGGCGAATGCAGATCGACCTGATGATTGGCCAGGCCTTTGACGTAAGGGCTGTCGGAGACGCCCTCGACCGAAGTCGGATCGATGCCGTTCTTGACCATCATCGCCTCCATCAGCGTGCCGGTCATGATCGATTGCCCGACCAATACGTGTTGCCAACTCGATGGCAGGCCATCGGCACCGAGCCCGATCCGCGCCTGATGCAGGAACATCGAGCGGTAGTAACCGCCACGAATATCGTCTTCCCGCGACCACACGGTTTTCACCGGCATTGCGGCAACTTTCGCCACTTGCACCGCTTCGGCGACGAAGTCTGAAGTCGGGTTGGCACGGCGACCAAAACCGCCGCCGAGGAATTCGGTGTGAATCTCGACCTGTTCCGGTTTCAGCCCGGTGATCTTGCCGGCGACCATTTGATCCAGTGTCTGAAACTGCGTACCGGTCCAGATCTCGCATTTCTCGGCGCTGATCTTCACCGTGCAATTGAGCGGTTCCATCGGCGCATGGGCCAGATACGGCACGCTGTATTCGACGTCGATCTTCTTCACCGCTTTGCCAAAACTGCCCTTGGCATCTCCGGCCTGACTGGCTGAAGTGCCTTGCGTGGCGGCCAGTTTGCGGAAACTTTCCAGCAGCTTTTCACTGCTCAGATCGGCATGCGGGCCTAGATCCCAATCTATCTTCAGCGCATCACGGCCCAGTTTCGCCGCCCAGTAATGATCAGCAATCACCGCGACCCCGCTCGGCACCTGCACCACTTTGTGCACGCCCGGCACCGCCAGCGCCTCAGCACCTTCGAAGGATTTAACGCTGGCACCGAATACCGGTGGGCGCGCGACCAGCGCCGTCATCAAACCGTCGAACTGCACGTCCATGCCGAATTTGGCGCGGCCGGTGATTTTCTCCGGCGTGTCGAGGCGCTTGGTCGGTTTGCCAATGACCTTCCAGTCCTTGGCTTCCTTGAAGGTGATCGACTTCGGATCAGGCACCGGTAATTGCCCGGCAGCGTCCGCCAGCTCGCCGTAAGTTGCGCGTTTGTCGCCGGCGATCACCACACCCGATTCAGTGCGAATCGCCGACGGTGCCACTTCAAAGCGTTTCGCCGCTGCCTCTACCAGCATTTGCCGCGCCGTTGCGCCTGCCAGCCGATAACGGTCGAACTCCATCCACGTCGACGTCGAACCGCCGGTAATCTGCATGCCGCCAAACCCCGGCATGCCGTAATCCGCCGCTGACGCCGGCGAGTGCTCGACGCGGATCTTCGACCAGTCCGCGTCCAGCTCTTCGGCAATCAACATGGTCAGGCCGGTCCAGATGCCCTGGCCCATCTCTGAATGGCCGAGCAACACGGTGACGCTGTTGTCAGCGGCAATGCGCAGGAACGCGTTGGGCGCGAAAACCTTGCCTTCATTCTCGGCCGCATAGGCAAACTTGTGGCCGCCGGGGACGACAAACGCCACCACTAACCCGCCGCCCAACACGGCACTGCCCTTGAGAAAACCCCGACGCGATACAGGACTGTTCATCACCTATCTCCCACAGATTGAATCAGCCGATTTCCGATGCGCGTTTAACTGCTGCGCGAATGCGGGGATAGGTGCCGCAACGGCAGATGTTGCCGGAGAGCGCCTGATCGATATCGCTGTCGGTGGGTTTGGGGATTTTCGCCAGCAGTGCCGCCGCAGACATGATCTGCCCCGACTGGCAGTAACCGCACTGCACCACGTCGAGTTCGGCCCAGGCTTGTTGCACCGGGTGCGAGCCGTCGGTGGACAGGCCTTCGATGGTGAGAATTTTCTGGCCGTGGGCTACGGCGGTTGCGGGGGTGATACAGGCGCGCAACGGCGCGCCGTCAACGTGCACGGTGCAGGCCCCGCACTGGGCCATGCCGCAGCCGAATTTGGTACCGGTCAGGTGCGCGACATCGCGCAGGACCCAGAGCAACGGCATGTCCGCGGGGACATCGAGCTCCTGATCCTTGCCATTGATATTCAAGGTCAGCATCGGGGAAATTCCTCAGACTCACGGTGTTCTGAAGGGGCGTCGCTGTGGCCATCAATGCCTACGCGCGCCTCGGCTTATCCCTTTCAGCAAAGCCTAATTTGCGCGTGAAGCCAGACGTTGCGACCACCGGTCATGCAGATGTCGACTTTAATCCTACAGTTGATAACGGCTCGCACTGAGCCATCGCAGTGGAAAACTCGTCATGAGCGAAACCGGTCCGCGCTGACCGCGCGGGTTACCCATCACATTGGTCTGGAGTTGCGAACATGGGATTTGTCACCAGCAAAGACGGCGTCGAGATTTTCTACAAGGATTGGGGCCCGAAAGACGCGCCGGTGATCCACTTCCACCACGGCTGGCCGCTCAGCTCGGACGACTGGGATGCGCAGATGCTGTTCTTCCTCGGCAAAGGCTTCCGGGTGGTTGCCCATGATCGCCGTGGGCACGGGCGTTCGAGCCAGGTCTGGGATGGCCACGATATGGATCATTACGCCGACGATACGCTGGCGGTGGTCAATCATCTGGGCCTGAAGAATGTTGTTCACGTTGGCCACTCGACCGGTGGCGGTGAGGTGATCCATTACATCGCCCGGCATGGTCAGGCCAACGTCGCCAAAGGCGTGCTGATCAGTGCGGTGCCGCCGTTGATGGTGCAGACCGAGAGCAATCCGGGTGGGCTGCCGAAATCGGTATTCGATGACTTTCAGGCGCAACTCGCGGCGAACCGGGCGCAGTTCTATCGGGATATTCCGACCGGGCCTTTCTACGGCTACAACCGGCCGGGGGCCACGCCTTCGGAAGGGATTATTGCCAACTGGTGGCGTCAGGGCATGATCGGTGGGGCGAAGGCGCATTACGACGGGATCGTCGCGTTTTCGCAGACAGACTTCACCGAGGACTTGAAGAAGGTCACGGTGCCGGTGTTGGTGATGCATGGCGAGGATGATCAGATTGTGCCGTATGCGGACTCGGGGCCGTTGTCGGCCAAGTTGTTGCCCAATGGCACATTGAAGTCGTACCCGGGGTTCCCGCACGGGATGCCGACGACGGAGGCCGAGACGATTAACGCTGATCTGTTGGCCTTTATTCGCAGCTGAGTTGAGCAGCAGCCTTACACTTCCCCTGTGGGAGCGAGCCTGCTCGCGAAAGCAATCTGTCAGTTGAACTTGAGCTGAATGACCCACCGCTTTCGCGAGCAGGCTCGCTCCCACAAGGGGGATGTGATTGGGCTAACGTCCATTATTCCTCTGTGCGACTTGTGCTTTCACGATCACGCCCGTAGTGGTGAGCCAGTGGCAGCGCCGGTAGCCACGACTCGCGGCGAATGGTCCAGAGTTCGTAGGTGGGTTTGAACTGATTAGGCTCATCGAGCGATCCAACGTTGACCTCTACTTCATCTGCCGAACGCGTGAACACCGGTGAGCCACAGCGCGGGCAGAAAAAGCGCCCGTTATAGTCGCGGGTTTCGCCGGTGACCTTCAACGCATCCTCGGGAAATATGGCCGAGGTGCCGAACAGCGCGCCGTGGCGCTTGCGGCAGTCGAGGCAGTGGCAGATACCGACGCGATAAGGCTGACCTGCCACTTCAAAACGGACATCGCCGCACAGGCAGCCGCCAGTCAATCGATTCATATGACACCTCCTCTGCTCGACTGCAAATTACAGATCGTCCAAATCGGGAAAGGCAATCCTGCCCAGCGTCCAAGGCTCAACAATCCGGCAATGCACATTGCGCAGAAATGAGCCCCACTCGCTTCGGTTATGGGCATCCGGGCCGGTGACCGTCAGTAACAGATATTCATCCCGAAACGCGCCATAGGCATAGATCAGCCAAAAGTCATTATCAGCGTCGTCAACCAATACAGTGCGGTAATACTGACGATTTATTTTTGCCCATCGAGCTTACAGTGACGAAGTACTGGCAAGGTGGATATGGTGCATATCGGTCAGATCGAGTCGTTCGTCACGCCCGAAAATCCCGGGTAATTCACCGCACACCTTGTAGTTATAAAAATGTGCAGCGAAGTTTTGCCAGTTAGTGATTTTTTCAAAAAGCGCAGAAATCTTGATGGCTGGCATTCAGGCCTACTTTGTAATAGGTAGCCTGCCAGTGATCACAAATTTATCGAACACTTTCTGCCCATCACGCGCGGCTTGCCGAACATCAAGGAATGTCAGCTCATCACGAACTTCCTTTTTGTTAGGTTTGTCGGTCTTTCTGGTGGTGGCCATCGGAGCCTCCGAAGGATGTGTATTCATGCTGACCAGCTTAAGTGATTAAGTTTTGACCGGCAAACGATAGGATCTTGTTTCAAGGCAGACAAGTCGGCGGATTCTTGCAGATCTGTAGGTCATTACACCCAAAATTGTAGTCCGTAAAACTCCTGAATTTAGATCTCATTGCTCGGCAATGCCCATTGGTAAACGTCATCCGGTTATCGCGTTTAAAGCACACAAACCGTTACGCCATCCTCCCTACAACACCTTGCGTCGTTACCTACGCGTACGCCAGAATCCGCCGGCTTACACGGCTATGGGCCGGGCTATATCGTTGGCCTGTCACTGCAAAACAGTGATCGGGTTTGGTAGCCCGTCTGTAATAGCCGTGTGACAACACCCTGTACTGTCTCTTTGTGGAGGCTCAGTTCAATGGTAGTCATGCGTGGGGCTCACTCGTGAGCGCCGGGTTCCTATTGCAGCCGGTCTACCAACCCGCGTATGGCCACCACCCACTCGTTTGGTAGCGAGAGTGATGGCTCCTTAAACTGCGATAGGAGTTTCATCCATGTTCAAAATCACGCCCAACCCACCGATCACCGACCCAATCCCTCACGACCCCGCGCTCAACCCGCAAAAAGTCAAAGAGGCAACCGACCGCGCCCTCGACTACTACCTGCGACCCGAAGCACTGGGCGCTCCACCAAGCTCGCCCCCGTTTCGCCCGGTTTATCTGGTCGACCCCACGCTGGATGAAGAAACCCTGTTGATCGAAGCTTGCGAATCACTTTCGTACGCCCACTCCATGGCCGGCAACATCGCCAACTCAATAGGCGGCCCGGAGCGCAAACCGCTGCTGGCGCTGCAACAGGTGATCATGCTGAACGAGCTGTTGGTCAACCGACTGCTGGACAAGCTGCGCATCCCGCAATAATCACCAATCGGGATGAGTGAGGGGTATTCCCCTCACTTTCGCTTTCGCTTTACGCTTCGATCGATTGATGAGCAGAGCTCATCAAGCCATCCCGATTTAACCGTCTAGTCCCCACCAGTCACCTCGCTTAGTCTTCTCCCCACGCCAATGGGAGATCGACATGCACAAGCGCACACTCGGCATCCGTTCACTCGAAGCATCCGCCCTCGGCTTTGGCTGTATGGGCCTGAGCCATGGTTATGACCCGACCACGGATACTCAGAGAATCGCAGAACCGCAGTGGACGGAGCCTTCCACGATGACCACTGATACACGCAGCAGCGCTGCCCTCCCCGCACTCATGGCGCTCTGCCTGAGCGTTGGCGCGATGTTCAGTCTTACCACCCAAGCAGTCGAGGCACCGAAATCCATGACCACCCCGCAAACCACCGCACAAGCCCTTTCGAGCAAACAACAGACGATTCCACTGATTGCTGCGTACATGGCGACCAGCGACATTCCCAACCTCAACGCGGCTCTCAACCAAGGACTCGACGCCGGCCTGACGATCAGCGAAACCCGGGAAATTCTCGTGCAGCTCTACGCTTACGTCGGCTTCCCACGCAGCCTCAACGCCTTGAACGAGCTGATGACTGTGGTGCAGGCGCGCAAACAACGCGGCATCGAAGATGCGCCGGGGCGCGACCCGAGCCGGGCGATTCCAGTAGGAGATGAACTGCTGGCCGCTGGCACGGCGAATCAAACCAAGATCTCGGGCGCTCCGGTCAAAGGCCCGGTGTTCGAGTTCGCCCCAGTGATCAACCGGTTCCTGCAAACCCACCTGTTCGGCGACATCTTCGAGCGCGACAACCTCGACTGGCAAAGCCGCGAACTGGCCACTGTCGGAGCGCTGGCAGCGACGCCGGGCGTGGAGTCGCAACTGCGCGCGCATATGGCGGCAAGCCTGCGCGTCGGGCTCAGCGCGGCACAGTTGGGCGAGGTCACTGAGCTGCTGAAAAAGCATCGTGATGCGCAAACTGCCGAACGTGCGAATGCAGCGCTGAAAGAGGTTGTGGCGGCGTCGAAAAAATGATCGGCGTTCGGGGTTGTGGCGGATGCGCTGATCTACAAACCCTGATGGGCCGCTTCTGCGATCAGCGTCCATACTGTGGCTTTTCAATAATTGGGACACCGCCATGCCCTCCTCCGAATCCAGCCTTTTGCAGAGCTGGCACGACAACGCTGATGCCTGGATCGAAACGATCCGCAGCGGCGCCATTGAAAGCCGTCAGCAGGTCACCGATCAGGCAATTGTGCTGGCGATCATGGGCCGGCAGCCGCAGCGTGTGCTTGATCTTGGCTGCGGCGAAGGCTGGTTGTTGCGGGCGCTGGCGGATCGCGGGATTGATGCCGTCGGTGTGGATGGCGATGCGCGTCTGATCGAGGCGGCGCGTCTGGCGGGGGCGGCGCGGGTGCATGTCTCGAGCTATGAAGCACTGGTCGATGGCAAGGTCGATATCGGTCGCGACTACGACCTGGTGTGCGCGAATTTCTCGCTACTGCATCAAGACATAATTCCGCTGCTTGCCGCGATGAATGCCTTGCTTGTTCCCGGAGGTGTCGTGGTCATTCAGACACTGCATCCATGGTCTGTCGCGGCAGGCGATTACCAGGATGGCTGGCGCGAAGAAACCTTCGCCGGGTTCAAAGGCCAGTGGCAGCCGATGCCATGGTATTTCCGCACCTTGTCGAGTTGGCTGAATGCACTCGCTATGGCCGGGTTCCAACTGGTCAGCCTTCAAGAGCCACAACACCCGCAAAGTCCGCTGCCGCAGTCGTTGCTGATGGTTGCCGAGCGCCACTGAGCTTCCACAATCACCAGATGCCGATTGCACTGCTGGTGGCGATGCACGCCCTGACCATCCTCGGCCCGACCCTGACCTCAATTCCCGTGCCATATCAAAAATCAAGCAAATTCAGTCGCTTGAGCACAGCAGAGTCAATTTGACACAGGAACATTAATGTCAATTTGACTCAACCTTTAGTCGTTATGACTACGATTTCTGACGCCCGCTAACTTGTCGATCTACGGCACCGGCAATCGACCAAGGACTGACTACGCTGTTAATCCAGCGTGTCTAACCTGCAGGATGACTGCCATGCAACGCTTTCAGAAACTCACGCCCTGCCTGTGGTTCGACGATCAGGCCGAAGCTGCGGCGAAGTTCTATTGCTCGATCTTCGATCACTCGAAAATCACCGGCCTGACCCACTACAGCAAGGTCGGTCAGGAATTTCACGGCAAGCCGGAAGGTGCGGTGATGACCGTCAGTTTCGAACTCGATGGCCAGACCTTCACCGGACTCAACGGCGGGCCGATGTTCAAGTTCAGTGAGGCGATCTCGTTTCAGGTCAACTGCCAGAATCAGGAAGAAGTCGACCATTTCTGGGGCAACCTGTCCGAGGGTGGTCCCGTCGAAGCCCAGCAATGCGGGTGGCTCAAGGACAAGTTCGGCGTGTCGTGGCAGATCGTCCCCGTGGCCTTCATGCACATGATGCTGGACCCGGACACCGCCAAGTCGCAGCGCGCGATGCAGGCCATGTTCACGATGAAAAAACTCGACATTGCCGAACTGGAACGGGCCTTTGCCGGCCAGAGCTAATACACTGGCGCCCTGGCCTGCCGGGAAAAACAACGATGAAACACGCTGCCGCCAAAAACCCTGAAAAAGCCCCGCGTTTCTGGCGCGACGCGGCGCTGCCATTTATTGAAGCGCGGGCCATCGCCGATGGCCGCGAGGTCTGCTACGCCCGGCATTCTCACGCGCACTTTTCCATCGGTGCGATCACCGCCGGGCGCAGCACCTATGTGCATGAGCAAGCTCAGTTCGAAGTCGCGGCAGGCACGGTGGTGCTGATGAATCCAGGCGATGTGCATGCGTGCAATCCGATTGATGACCAGCCTTGGTCGTATGTGATGCTGTACGTCGAGACGCCGTGGCTGACGGATTTGCAGCATCAGATGGGGTTCAGTGCCGAACTCGAGTTTCGGCGGTTTTCCGACACACATCTACAAGACGCAGAATTGTTTCGCGACCTGATCGCGCTTTACGACGTACTGGTTGACGAGCAACAGGATGTGCTGCGCAAGCAAAGCGCGGCGGTGGAATTTTTCAGCGATCTGCAACTGCGTTTGAACCCCGCCGGCCCCTCTCTGCGCGAGCCGAATTTCAAACTGGAACGCGCTGCCGATTTCATCCGCGAACACTGCACCGATCTGCTCAACCTCGACGAAATCTGTACGGCAGCACAACTGTCACCGTCATACCTGATCCGCGCGTTCAAACAGCATTACGGCATGACGCCCCACGCGTTTCTGGTCAACCAGCGCATCCAGTTCGCCCGCGAGCGCCTGCGCAGTGGCCAGTTGATTGCGGATGTAGCGCTTGAGGCAGGGTTTGCCGATCAGGCGCATTTTCAGCGAGCGTTCAAGCAACATCTGGCGGCCACGCCCGGCCAGTATCGCGGCTGACACTTCATCTGAAACTCAACACCTCCCCTGTGGGAGCGAGCCTGCTCGCGAAAGCGTTGGTTCAGTCAGCTCATTCATCGACTGATACACCGCCTTCGCGAGCAGGCTCGCTCCCACAGGGTCAGAGTGATTGCCTGATCGGTCTCACATTCAGATATTGACATATCGGTAAATTCCGATATCGTCGCGGCATGGACCTACTCGAAATCTTCAAAGCCCTCTCGAACCGCACACGCCTGGAGATCCTTAAAGGCCTGAAGGATCCCGAGAAACACTTTCCTCCCCAGGATGAGGGTGACGTGCACACGGTGGGCGTTTGCGTCAGCAGTATTCAGGAAGGCGTCGGGCTGTCGCAGTCGACGGTGTCCGATTACCTGGCGACGCTGCAACGCGCCGGCCTGGTCGAAGTCAGGCGCATTGGGCAGTGGACCTATTACAAACGTAACGAAGCAGCGATCAGTGCGCTGGCCGAGATCATTGGTAGCGAGCTGTAATTTTTTGCCCCATGATATCGAGAATTCCCGATATCCCTTTTTACCGAAACGAGGAAATGCAATGAAAGCGATGATCCTTACTTCATTTGGCGGCGCGCAATCGTTTGAACTTTGTGACGTGCCCAAGCCAGTGCCACAAGCGGGCGAAGTGCTGGTGCGGGTGCACGCCACCTCCATCAATCCGCTGGATTATCAGGTGCGCCGTGGCGACTATGCCGATCTGGTGCCGCTTCCAGCAATCACCGGTCATGACGTCTCCGGCGTCGTCGAAGCGCTCGGGCCGGGGGTGACGGCGTTCGTGCCGGGTGACGAAGTCTGGTACACCCCGCAGATTTTCGGCGGGTCAGGCAGTTATGCCGAGTACCACGTCGCGGCCGCAAATATTATCGGCAAGAAGCCGCCCGCACTGAGCCATCTTGAGGCGGCGAGCCTGAGTCTGGTTGGCGGCACGGCATGGGAAGCGCTGGTCGTGCGGGCGGCACTCAGAGTCGGCGAGAGCATTCTGATCCACGGCGGTGCGGGTGGCGTCGGTCATGTCGCCATTCAGTTGGCCAAAGCCATCGGCGCGAAGGTCTTCACCACCGTGCGTGAAGGTAATTTCGAGTTCGCCAGGCAGATGGGCGCCGATGTGTTGATCGATTACGAAAAGGAGGATTACGTCGACGCGATCCTGCGGGAAACCGAGGGTCGCGGCGTCGATGTCGTCTTCGACACGATCGGCGGCAACACCCTGGCACGTAGCGCCGACACCCTCGCACAACTGGGCCGCGTGGTATCGATCGTCGACATTGCCCAGCCACAGAACCTGATTCAGGCCTGGGGCAAGAACGCCAGTTATCACTTCGTGTTCACCCGACAGAATCGCGGCAAACTCGATGAGCTGAGCGCATTGATCGCCAACGGTCAGTTGCGCCCACATGTTGGCGCAGTCTATCCGCTGGCCGACATCGGCCTCGCCCATGCCTTGCTGGAAACGCCCAACAACGGCGTTCAAGGGAAAATTGCGATTGCTGTCGTGCCGTCGCCCGAACTTGCCAATCGCTGAACCCAGTCCCAAGGAGACCACCATGATTTATGAGATCGCTTTACTGCCCGTTCACAAAGCACAAACTGCAGCGTTTCGGCGTGCATTTGCCGAGGTCGAGCCGTTGCTCAAACGCGCCAAGGGTTACGGCGGGCACCTGCTCGCGCAAGGCATCGAAACGCCTGAGGTGTTCAATCTGATTGTGCGCTGGCAATCCCTTGAGGATCACACGCCGGGGTTTGAAGCGAGTGAAGACCATCGGCTGTTCATGCTGGGGCTGGAGGAATATTTTGCTGAAGAGCCGAAGGTTTATCACATTGAGGGCGGCGCTTTTCAGCAGCCGTTCGACTAACCTGCGGCAGTGACGTCCGATCAATGTGGGAGCGAGCTTGCTCGCGAATGCGGTGGAACAGTCAGCACATCCATTGACTGACACACCGCTTTCGCGAGCAAGCTCGCTCCCACAGGGTCAAGTGAACAACAAGTAGATAGCGCTCAGTGCCAACAACCCTGCCATGCTCCGATTGAACCAACGCATTCCCGCAGCATTGCTCAAATACCCACGCAAAAACGTCCCGGCATACGCCCAGCAACCGACCGATAGATAACAGATCACCAGATACACCGCCGCAAACTGCCACACCAACCGCGCCTCGCCATCGGCGACAAATGCGCCCATCCCTGCGACGCATGCCAGCCAGGCTTTCGGGTTGAGCCATTGCATCACCGCGCCATAGAGCATCGATGGCGCTCGTCCGGAATCCTTGGCGTTCAACTGTCCATCATCCACGGCCAGTTTCCACGCCATGAACAGCAGAAACGCCACGCCGGCCAGTTGCACCACGCGTGTCATGAATGGCCAGAGCTTGAGCACCTCGTGCAGACCCAACCCCATCAGCACCAGCAGCAACACAAACCCCAGCGTGGCCCCGGCGACATGCCGTTGACTGGCACGAAAGCCGAACTGCGCCCCGGAACTCAACGCCACAATGTTCACCGGCCCCGGCGTGATGGACGCCGCCAGCGCAAACGCCGCCATGGAAACAATCAGACTCATCACACACCTGCTTCAAATCGGGGAACAAGGTGCTCACGGTATCGAGCGCCCGATCCCCGGTATTGAAGAAAATGCCCCTGACGACACAAATTCCCTGTGGGAGCGAGCCTGCTCGCGAAGTCGTCAGCACATTCAACATCAACGCTGCCTGACCTACCCCATTCGCGAGCAGGCTCGCTCCCACAAAAACGCTGTGTTCAGTCCAAACGCGGCACGGTGAAGCGGAACTCACTGCCCTGCCCCGGTTCGCTCTCGGCGAAGATCCGTCCGCCGTGGGCTTCGACGATGCCTTGGGTGATATACAAGCCCAGACCCGTACCGGTCGGATTGCCCTCTTTCACTGTCCAGTAACGGTCGAACACGTGCGGCAAGTGCTCCTTGGGGATGCCCTCGCCGCTATCGCGCACGGTGAAGACAATGTCATCGCCGACCGACGTCGCATGCACGCCCACCTTGCCCATACGCGGGGTGAACTTGATCGCGTTGCCGACCAGATTCGACAGCACCTGAAACAGCCGCTCCGGGTCGGCATGAATGCGCAGATCAGGATCGGCGTCGAAGGAAATGCTGATGTCCTTGTCCAGCGCCAGCGGCGCGAGCAGTGCCTGCGCTTCCTCGAACATCTGCCCGACGTCGAGTTTCTGCGGGGTGATGGAGTAGCGCCCGGCATCGATTTTCGAGGTGTCGAGCAAATCTTCCAGCAGCGTGTTCATGCGTCCGGCAGCCTGTTGCATGGTGTCGATGGCCGTGGAAATGCGCCGCGAAGTGTGCGGGCCGTCCGAGCTGAAGGCCTTCTGCATCATGCCGCAGAGCATCGAGATGACCGTCATCGGGTTGCGCAGATCGTGGGAAACCACCGCCACCAGTTCATCACGGGCGCGCACCGCCTCCTGCTCGCGGCGCACTTGCCGGGCCAGATCGTTTTCCAGCGCTGAACGGCGCAGGTCGTTGGCAGCAAACAGATCACCGTGGCTCCACTTGGTGGAGATCCCGGCCATCTCGACTTTCCAGATTTCAAACGAGGTGCGCGGGCGCAAGCGCAGGCCGGCGTCGGAGTTTTCCAGGTCCAGCGGCTTGCGCGGATCACCGCTCCAGTTGATGTTTTCCTTGACCTCGGGGCGGAACCAGAACACGCCGTTGTCCACCGGTTTCGGCAGGCTCATGGCGAGCACGCCGCTGGCCACCTGTTGATACTGCGCGGCCGGCGGATAGACGCTGGCCAGGTGATGACTGGCAAACACCGCCTCGCCGCTGTCCTGCAACCACTTGTGCAAGGCGCGGATTTCTTCCGGCTCCGGGCAGTTGCCGTAGCGATGCAATTGTTTGTCTTCGATGATCGCGATACCGCCGGCATTGGTCAGCGCCATCAGGATCTGCGGCTGATTGGCCAGACCGTCGAAGACATTTTGCGGCGAGTCGATCATCGCTTGATTGAGCAGCGCCAACGCCTCGACTTTCTCTTCACGCTGGCGGCTGATTTCCAGCGCTTCCATGGCGCTGATCTGCAGCGACAGCACCTGGCCGATGGTCTGACACGCCGCGCGCAATTCGTGCGGCACGTGCAGTGGCTGACGATTGCCGCAACTGATCAGGCCCCAGAGCTTGTCACCCTTGAGCAGGGAAATGCTCATCGACGACAGCACGCCCATGTTCTTCATGTACTGACAGTGGATCGGCGACACGCTGCGCAACGTGGCAAAACTCAGGTCCAGCGGCGTATCGGTGTCCGGGCGCAGCTTTGGCAGCAGCGGCACCGGTTGGTAGTCGGCATTGGGGATGATCCGCAGCCAATTGGTGCGATACAGCTCGCGTGCCTGTTCGGGAATGTCCGATGCCGGGAAGAACAAGCCATTGAACACTTCCATCGACGGGTCGGAGGCTTCAGCGATGACCTGGCCGTGGCCCTCCTCCTCGAAACGATAGATCAACACCCGGTCGTAACCGGTCATGGCTTGAATTTCCTTGACGCTGATGTCGTACAGCGCCTGCAACGTGGTGGCCGCTTGCAGACGCTGAAGCATGCGCCCCAGATGAGTCTGGTTGCCGGCGACGTTGCGCGGCTGGAAGTTTTCGACGTGGACTTCCAGCTCCAGGATCAATATGCCCTGATGGCGATGCAGCAAGCCCTCGAATGCCGTGCCGTTGAGCCTGAAGCGCAGCGGCTGCAAGTCGGACAGCGACGGTTGCAGCAAGGCTTCGCGCACTTTTGCCGCTTCGGCATTACCGATCAGGTTTTCCAGTGGCTGGCCGATCAGGCTCTGCGGCGCCCGGGCCAGCAGGGTTTCGACGTTGGCGCTGACCTGAATGATCGCCAGTTCAGGCTCGCTCAGGGTCAGCAACAAACCGTGGGGCTGGATCGCACCAGGGAAACGAATCGGCTCGTCGGCACAGTTGGCCAGCAATTCTTCAAAGGCTTCTTTGTCTTGCGGGTTCATGCCAGTACCTCCCGGCTTTCGAGCCAGCGCTCGAAACAACTGAATGTGGTTTGTGCTGCCGTGACGACAGCGGCACGCCCGGCGGCGCTCATTGGCCGACTGCCGAGGTATTCGATGAAGTCACGCCAGCGCCGGCCCGTGGCGGCGCCATAGATATCAAGAAAGGCCGCGCCGTTATCGGCTTCCAGGCCTAATCGTGAAGAGATTTCGCGGCGCAGGATTTGCCCGCCGAGCGTCGCGCCCTCGAGGACGTAGAGGACGCCAAGGCAGGCAGCGCTTGAGTCGATGATCGGCAACTGCTGGCAGTGCGGCAGGTTTTGCAGCGCGGCGGCGGATATGCCCAGCGCGCGCAAATCAGCGCGCAAGGTTGGCGCTTTGAGACGAGGCGTCAGTTCAAAATCGGCAGGAATTGCATCGCTGCGTAGCAAGGCGTTTTCCAGCGGCATATAGAAGCCGTAATAAGCCTGCATCAACCACACAAAAGCCTGGGTATCGAGGGTATCGGAGAAAAAGGGAAGGCGTTTTTCCAGCGCGATGTGCAGCTCGGCAGTGCCGGCCCGCAGATCTTGCAGCACCGGTGGCACATAAACTTCACGGGCCTTTGCTTGCATGTAGATCGCTCTTGGTGGGGCCGCCTGGGGCCAAACGGGGTGAGTGCAGCGTCGGCGAAATCTTACACGGCTATCGCCGTTTCTGACCGGATGGATAGTTATTTCTGCCGAAACCATCACCCTCTGAGCCATTCAGAGTGAAGGCATCTGCAAAAAGTTCGACCGCGTTGCCCAACAGCGCCGGGCGCTGTACCGCGACAGCACTGCGTGACTGTATGGGTCTGGACGCGTGGGGGCTGTGATAAAAATATCGCTCTGGTTTCTGGAGTGCCGTTATGGATCTCGCCACCCTCACCCTGTTTCTCCCGGCCTGCTTCGCCCTGAACATGGCCCCCGGGCCGAACAATCTGCTGTCGGTCAGCAATGCCACGCGCTATGGCTTTCGCCGCGCCTGCACGGCGGGCATCGGGCGGATTCTGGCGTTCGCCGGGATGATCGCGCTGGCAGGCGCGGGGCTGTCGGTGGTGTTGCAGACCTCGGAATGGCTGTTCCATGCGATCAAGATCATTGGCGCGGCTTATCTGCTGTACCTGGCCTGGCAGTTATGGCGGGCCAACCCCGAGACCGAGCAACAGCTGAGCGGCGCAGCGGGTGGATTTTTTGCCTTGGCGCGGCAGGAGTTTCTGGTGGCGGCGGGCAATCCGAAGGCGATCCTGTTGTTCACCGCGTTTCTGCCGCAGTTCGTCGACCCGGCGCGCCCGGTGCCGGCGCAATTTGCGGTGCTGGGCGTGCTGTTTCTGCTGCTGGAGTGGATCGCCATCAGCGCCTACGCCTGGATGGGCCTGCACATGCGTCGTTGGTTCGCCGAGCCGCGCGGCAAGCGGACTTTCAATCGTTGCTGCGCAGGCCTGCTGTCGGCGGCGGCTTCGGTGTTGTTGATGGCCAAACGCGCTTAAGCCTCGGACGGGCCTTTGAGTTCGACCTGATTGCCGTCCGGGTCGAAGCAGTACAGCGACAGCCCTTTGCCTTCGGCGCCGAAGCGTGATTCGGCTTTAGCGGCGGTGAGGCCGAAGGTCTGCAGATGTGCAATCAGTGCAGCCTCGTCAAATGGTTCGATGCGCAGGCAAAAGTGATCGACGTTGCGTCGCTCGGCCCCGGCCGCCCCGCCGCCCTTGCGGCCGAGTTCGCCTTGCAGGTCGACGAGGTCGATCATCGAAGTGCCGGCGCGCAGGTGTATCAGGCCCAGCGGTTCGTTGCGTTTGACCACCTCTGCGCCGAACACCTGCCTGTAGAAGTCGATGCTGCGCGCAAGATCCGCGACGCGCAGGACGATGTGATCAATGTGTTGGATGGAAAACGGATGCATCGGGCACACCTCAACAAACGGTAGGAGCTGCCGCAGGCTGCGATCTTTTGATCTTGTTTTTGAGGATCAACGTCAAAAGATCGCAGCCTGCGGCAGCTCCTACACGGTAGTTCAGGGGATTTGAAAATTCACTGTCGATTTTTCGGTGGAGCCATCGACAAACTGGTTTTACTCTCAGCCCATGAACATACAAACCGCTGTCCTGCCGCCCCACGCCGAGATGGTTCGCGCCATGCTCGAACGCGACACTGCCTACGAAGGCGTGTTCTTCACGGCCGTGAAAACCACCGGGATCTTCTGCCGCCCCAGTTGCACGGCGCGCAAGCCGAAACCGGAGAATGTCGAGTTCTTCGCCCATGCCGACGAATGCATGTCTGCCGGCTATCGCGCCTGCCTGCGTTGCAAGCCGCTGGACGCCGCCGCCATCGCGCCGGACTGGGTGCAGCGCCTGCTCACCGCCGTGGAGGCCGATCCGGAGGTGCGCTGGAGCGATGCGCAACTGCTCGCCGAAGGTATCGAACCGCTGAAGCTGCGGCGCTGGTTCAAGCAGCATTTCGGCATGACCTTCCACGCGTGGCTGCGCACACGTCGACTGGGCATGGCGCTGGGCGGGATCAAGCAAGGCACCTCGATTGATCATGCCGCGTTTGATTCGGGTTATGAATCGCTCAGCGGTTTTCGCGATGCCTTTCAGAAATCCTTTCACATCACCCCGGGCCGCGCCGAACACAGCGAGCCGCTGTTGTTCACCCGGCTGACCACACCGCTGGGGCCGATGATCGCCATGGCTGAACGGCGTGGGTTGGTGTTGCTGGAGTTTCTCGATCGTCCGGCGCTGACCCGCGAAGTCGAAGAACTGCAGAGCCGCTATGGCTATGCGATCGCGCCGGGGCACAACGCGCATTTGCAGCAGATCGAGGAGCAACTGGCGCAGTACTTCGCCGGCAAGCTGAACACCTTTACTGTGCCGCTGCACTTGCCCGGCAGCGAGTTCGCCCGGCAGGTCTGGTCGGCGCTGCTGCAAATCCCTTACGGCCACACCAGCACCTACGGCGCCATCGCGGCCGGTTTAGGCAAGCCCGGCGCCAGTCGCGCGGTCGGTCTGGCCAACGGGCACAATCGGCTGTCGATCGTGGTGCCCTGCCATCGGGTGATCGGCGCGGATGGCTCGCTGACCGGCTATGGTGGTGGACAGCCACGCAAAGCGTTTCTGCTGCGGCTGGAAAACGCCGCCGTGCAGCTCACCCAACAACTGGCATTCTGACCAATTCGATCAACTGAGAAGAAGGATTTTTGATGAACGCGCTCGCTACGCAGTTTCACCAGTTGCACCAGCAGGGCCTGTTGATTCTGACCAACGTCGCCGACGCCACCGGTGCGCGACTGGTCGAGCACTTGGGCGGTAAAGCGGTGGCCACCAGCAGCGCCGCGGTGGCCTGGGCCCACGGGTATCCGGACGGCAACGCCCTGCCCCTTGAACGGCTGGTGGCGACGGTGGAATCGATCGCGCGGGTGATCAGCATTCCGTTGACCGTGGATGTCGAGGCCGGCTATTCCGATGACCTCGGGCGCGTGGAGGAAGTGCTGGATGCGGTGATCGCGGCGGGGGCCGTGGGCATCAATATCGAGGACGGTTCGGCGGCCCCTGAATTGCTTGCGCGCAAGATCGAAGTGGCGCGACAGGTTGCCAACAAGCGCAATGTGCACCTGTTCATCAATGCACGCACTGACGTTTATCTGAAAAGCCTTGTACCGGCGGAAGATCGCGTTGCCGAAACCCTGCGTCGCGCGGCGCTGTATCAAGCGGCTGGGGCCGATGGCTTGTTCGCGGCAGGTGTCACGGCGGCCTATGAAATCGAGGCGATCTGCAAAGGCACGACGCTGCCGGTCAATGTGCTGGGCTTCGCTTGCCTGCCTTCGCCTGAAGAACTGCAAGCACTGGGCGTACGCCGCTTGAGCGCCGGCTCTGGCATTGCCGAATTCCTCTATGGCGCGATGGGTGGGCTGGTGAAAAGCTTTCTGGCCAGCGGCAAACTCGATACCCATGACCTCAAGGCGTTCAGCTACGGCGAAGTCAACGGTTTGCTGAAATAGCATGCCTGACACCTATCAAGCGGCCAGCGCGTTTCTGGCCGCGTTTGATGCGGACTGGCAGCGCCATATCGCAGCGCTCGGCCCGTGCCTGCATCAACCGCATCCGGCGCGTGATCCGTATGAGTCTCTGGTGCGGGCGATTGCTTATCAGCAACTGCATGCCAAGGCCGGCGATGCGATTGTCGGGCGGCTGGTGGGGTTGTTTCCCGGTCAGACGTTTCCGCGTCCCGAGCAGATTCTTGCGACGGATTTCGAGCGCATGCGCGGTTGCGGGTTTTCCGCTGGCAAGATTGCGACGATTCAAGGGATTGCCCAAGCGACGCTGGACGGCGTGGTGCCGGATTACGCCACGGCGCTGGCGATGGACGATGAGGCGTTGATCGACCGTTTGGTCAGTTTGCGCGGGGTGGGTCGCTGGACCGTGGAGATGTTGCTGATCTACAGCCTGGAGCGCATGGATATTTTGCCGGCGGATGACTTTGGTGTGCGTGAGGGTTATCGGCGTTTGAAGGGCTTGGAGGTGCAGCCGACGCGCAGGCAGATGGTTGAGATCGGGGTGGCTTGGAGTCCTTTTCGGACGGTGGCGGCTTGGTATTTGTGGCGGGTGCCGAAACTGCTGCCCTCACCCTAGCCCTCTCCCGGAGGTAGAGGGGACCGATTGGGGGAGATTGGAGATTTACGCCGACTTGAAATTGCGCCTGTGAATCCATGATCGAAATAGCGTCTGTGAATCCATGATCGCCAAAACCCGGATCCATAATCGACTGGATTTTTCAGGTCGATGGATGGCACAAGACACCTCGGTCAGTCCCCTCTCCCTCCGGGAGAGGGCTAGGGTGAGGGGCTTTTGACTGTATCGCACTGTATACCCCGAAGCCTCAGACACACCCAACGCCCAATCCACCACCCCGCCGACACATCCCCGATACACCCCGACGCTGAAATACCCCGGTCGATCCAACTTGCCCAACCCACCGGAGCTGCATCATGACCACCACCCTTTCAACCACCGTCAAACACCTGCACCTGAACCTCGACCGCGCCGGCACCTGGCTGGCGCCACTGACCCTGCGCCTGTTTATCGCCTGGGAGTTCTTCGAGTCCGGGCTGGAGAAATTCAACGGGCAGAACTGGTTTGAAGACATCCAGGACAGATTCCCCTTCCCGTTCGATCACCTGCCGGCGACGCTGAACTGGGAACTGTCGATGTGGGCCGAGCTGATCTGCGCGCTGGCGATTCTGGTGGGCTTCGGCACGCGTATCTCGGCGATTTCGCTGATCGTGGTAACGGTCGTGGCCACCGCTGCTGTGCACTGGCCTGCCGATTGGTCGTCGCTGAGCGAGTTGGCGCAGGGTTATGCGATCACCAACAAAGGCTTCGGCAACTTCAAGCTGCCGGCGATTTACCTGGCCGCGCTGCTGCCGCTGGTGTTCGCCGGGGCGGGCAAGTTGAGTGTCGATGCGTGGCTGGCGCGGGTGTTCTGGAACAGAAACACCCGCTGAGGTTCAATGCGCGCGATCAAGCCCGGCCAGCAAGGCTCTGTCACGGCTGTAGATGTCCGGTGAGTAACGCACGCGGCCGCTGCTATCGACCTGTGCCGTCCAGTAAGTCATCAGGATCGGCACCGGCGCCGACAGACGAAATTCGTGAGTGGTGCCGGTGGCCAGCAAGGTTTCGGTGCGGGCCTTTTCCGCCGGGGTCAGCAGCAGATCACGCAGTTGCATCGGGTGCTCGACGCGCACGCAACCGGAGCTGAAGGCGCGCGGGCCTTTTTCGAACAGCGCCTTGCTTGGCGTGTCGTGCAAGTACACCGAGAAAGGGTTGGGGAAGCGGATGACCATTTGCCCTAGCGGATTACGCGGCCCGGCGTCCTGGCGCAGCATTATGTTGCCGGGGTTGTCCCAATCGATGTCCGCCGCCGCCAGCGGCTGACCGTTGGCATCGAGCACTTGCAGGTTCTGCCGACTGAGGAAGGTCTGATCCTTGCGGATTGCCGGCAGCTTGTCTTCCTTCCAGATGGTCGGCGGCACGGTCCAGGTCGGATTGAGGGTCAGGCGCGTAACCCGCGATTTGAGCAGCGGCGTCTGGCGCTCGGCACGGCCGACCTGAGTGCGCGTTTGCCACACTGGCACGCCGCCCTGATACAACGTCAGCTCGGCAGCGGCGACATTGACCAGCAGGCCGTTGGGTTCCATGTCCTGGGACATCCAGCGGAAACGTTCAAGATTGACCCGCAACTGTTCGCGGCGGCTCAGCGGGCTGATGTTGAGTTCGGCAATCGTTCCCGGCCCGACCACACCGTCAGCCTGCAAGGAATGGTTGGCCTGAAAACTCTTCACGGCATCGACCAGCACGCCGTCATAAGCGTTGCCGGGCGTGCCAGTGACGTGGGTCAGATAACCTTCGTTGTACAGACGCTGAGCCAGTTCCGGTACGCGTTTGTCTTCCATGTCCGGGCGTAGCAGCGGCCCGCTGCCGACCGCTTGCCACTGCGGCAAGGCTTTGAGCCGTTGCGCGGCATAGAGCTGACGCAGGTCCTGATATTGCGCCAGACGCGGACGCGCCAGGTCGAACGCAGCGGGAATGTCGTGCAGGCCGGGAACGGCGATGGCCAATAATTCCGCCTGACGGTCACGCGGGCTGTCGTCGGCATGCCACAGCGGTTCGAAGTGTGATTGCAGCAGGCGACCATAGTGCAGGTCTTGCAGGGCTTGCAGGTAATTGCGAGTGATGTCGATGTCGGCACACAACTCGCCGTCCTGCGGCGCCGTGGTTGCAATCGGGTAGCGTTTTGGATTGAGGCCATCATCGGCCAATAGCAGCAATTGCGCCTGTAAAACCGGCAATCGTGCGGACTCATTCGCCCATACCGGCATCCAGTCCTGCTGCTGATAGAAGGCCTGCAATTGCGTCAGCGCCGGGCCGTTGAGGTGCGTGGCAATCGCCGGACACGACTGCGCCAGACTGATCAACACCGCCTGCAATGGACTTTGCGGCTCGACCGGCATTTCGGCCGGTGGCGTTGGCAGGGTCTCCAGCGGCGGCAACGGCTCATCGGCACAAGCGACAAACGGCGCAGCGAGCAAACAAATGCTCAAGTAGCATGCATACTTTTTGAACAACTGCTTTACTCCAATCCATGGCCGTCCATATGATGGCCAACCTTACATCAGGTGCGCTGAACAGTCAGGCTCGATCGACGGGCTTGCGGGTAACGACTGGGAGTCAGGAGCCAAAGTGCCAGATAAGTAGCAAGTGAGGACACTTTATAAAATGTTGACGTTTTTGCGCCGACTTCTGCTGACTGCCACCGCTCTCGTCGTGACCAGTCCCGTTTTTGCCGCCGGCAAACCCTCGCCGGTTCTCTACACCAGCCTCGCGCACGCCGCGCCAGAACTCAATCCCCAGGCGCTGAAAGGTGCGTTGAACGCCATGCAGTGCGCGGTCAACAACGGTGCGAAGCCGTCCCGCCATCTGGCGATCATCGACTATTCGCAACCGTCCACCGAACGCCGCCTGTGGATCTTCGACCTCAGCAAACAAAAATTGGTGCTGCGCGATCTGGTCGCCCACGGTTCGAATTCCGGGGAAAACTTCGCCACGCAATTTTCCAATGTCGAAGGCAGTTATCAATCCAGCCTCGGCCTGTTCCGTACCCAGGAAAGCTACAGCGGCACCCACGGTTACTCGCTGCGCATGGACGGTCTGGAACCGGGCTTCAATGACATGGCCCGCGATCGCGCGATCGTCATTCACGCCGCCAGCTACGTGAACCCGTTGTGGAGCAAGAAACAGGGGCGCATCGGCCGCAGCCAGGGCTGCCCGGCGGTAAGGCCACAGATTGCCAAGCAGGTGATCGACCGGTTGAAGAATGGTCAGTTCATGTTTTCGTGGTATCCGGATCAGCGCTGGCTGAAGTCGTCGCCGTACCTGAACTGCCAGCCGCAGCAGGTGGCGAGCATTCTCAATACCCATGCGAGCTGACAGAGCACCCCAACTCCCTTGTGGGAGCGAGCCTGCTCGCGAATGCGCTGGGTCAGACACTTTAAATGTGTGCTGACATACCGCATTCGCGAGCAGGCTCGCTCCCACAGGGATAGTGTTCCTTCAGTTAAACCGTTTTCATCCGTTTCATTACAACTTTGTCATTCAGCTGTCGGTTTGCCGTGCGGATCGCTCGGTAGCCTGAAGTTGTCCCGGCGCCAATGCCGATCAACTGTGACCACTGAGTGACTGACCATGAAAAGCCTACTGCTCGCCTTCACCGCCCTCCTCGCCACCGGCAGCGTGTTCGCCGCGAACATGCCCGACACCGCCGTGATTCACGACAAATCCGCTTTCTACGTCAATCTGGATGTCGACAAAGTCCTGTCCAGCACCGATATTTCACAAGCGTGTGGCGTGGTCCCGGCGCAATTGAATTACCTCGACCACCAGGGTCGCGAACATGTGCTGGACTATCAGGTACAAGGCAGCGGCTGCATCAATGACCATTGAGACTGATCGATGAATATTCTGGTTGTCGAAGACGAACCCAAGGCGGGCAACTACCTGCTCAACGGTTTGCAGGAACTGGGTTACAGCGTCAGCCTCGCCCGTGACGGTGCCGACGGGTTGCACCTGGCGCTGGAACACAGTTTCGATGTGATCGTGCTCGATGTGATGATGCCGAAAATGGATGGCTGGGAAGTGCTGCGCCGGTTGCGCAAGGAGGCCGACACGCCGGTGCTGTTCCTCACCGCCCGCGACGATATCGCTGACCGCGTCAAAGGCCTGGAACTGGGCGCTGATGATTACCTGATCAAGCCGTTTTCCTTTGCTGAACTGGTGGCGCGCCTGCGCACCCTGACCCGGCGCGGGCCGATCCATGAAGACGAACAGTTGCAAGTGGCCGACCTGCAGATCGACGTGCTCAAGCGCCGCGTGACGCGCGCCGGGGTGCGCATCACCCTGACCAACAAAGAGTTCGCGTTGCTGCAGTTGTTCGCCACGCATACCGGGCAGGTCCTCGCCCGTTCGCTGATTGCCTCGCGGGTCTGGGACATGAATTTCGACAGCGACACCAACGTCGTCGATGTCGCCGTACGCCGCTTGCGGGCGAAGATCGATGACCCGTTCCAGCTCAAGCTGATCCACAGCGTGCGCGGCATCGGTTATCGCTTCGATACGCAACCATGAGCAGCCATCGCGCACATTCGCTGACCCTGCGCCTGGCGCTGGTGTTCGCCCTGCTTGCGTTTGCTTCGCTGGCTGGCCTCGGTGCCGCGCTGTACAACGAACTGGAGCAACAGTTGATCCGCCGTGATGACACAGCGCTGGTCAGCCGTGTCGATCAATTGCGCACGTTCCTTAATGACAGCAACACCCTGGAGCTGATCAAGAACAAACCGGCACTGTTCCAGAACATGCTCGGCAACCGCGAAGCACTGCTGACCATTGGCGCGCCGGGGCAACCGCCGCTGCTGGTGGTCAATCCGGGCAATCTGAACACGCCGACGTTGCCAGCAGTCCCCGTCGATCATGCGATGACGCTGAAAGACGTGCAGCATTTGCCGAATGTCGATGGCGTACCGTTTTCGGCGGTGGCGGCGAGTATCGATTCCGGTGAGCTGGGTAGTTTGCAAGTCACCACCGGGCGCCTGATGAGCGAGCGCACAGCGATGCTCGCCAATTACCGCTTGAGTGTTTATGGCCTGGCCTCGCTGGCGGCGCTGTTACTGGCGGTGGTGGGTTGCTTGCTGGTGTATCGCGGGTTGTTGCCGTTGCGGCGACTGGCGAAGCACGCTCATGGCATCGGTGTCGGCAACCTTGGCGAGCGCCTCGCCAGCAGCGGTGCGCCACGAGAATTGCAGCCGATGATCGAGGCGTTCAATGCCATGCTCGATCGGCTCGCCAAGGGCTTTGCGCAGTTGAGTCAGGTGTCCACCGACATGGCCCATGAGTTGCGCACGCCGATCAACAATCTGCTCGGCGAAACCCAGGTCGCGCTGCAGCAGCACCGTAGCATCGAGGCCTATCAGCAATTGCTCGCCTCCAACGTCGAAGAACTGGAACGCCTGACGCGGATGCTCGACAACATGCTGTTTCTGGCGCGCACCGATCCGGCCAGTGCCTTGAGTCAGCGCCAGGAGCTGGATGCGGCGGATGAGATGCAGCGCATTGCCGATTACTTTGAAGGCCTGGCGGCGGATGTCGGGGTGAGTATCGAGGCCCGTGGTAGCGGTGTGATCTGGGCCGAGCCGATGTTATTACGGCGGGCATTGGCCAACCTGTGCGCCAATGCGATCAAGTACGGTGCGGCGGATTCGACGGTGCAAGTGGAAGCGATTGCTGAACCGGATGGCAGTTATCTGCGAGTGAGAAATCAGGGCGCAACCATTGCCCCTGAACACTTGGCGCGGTTGTTCGAACGCTTCTACCGGGTCGACCAGTCCCGTGAACGCTCGGCGCAATCCAATGGTTTGGGCTTGTCGATCGTGGCAACCATCATGCAATTGCATCAAGGCCGCTACAGCGCCAGCAGTGCCGATGGCATCACCTGCTTCGAACTGTTCTTCCCCGCCCGGCAATCTCGGGACTGAACATCACCAATTTTCCCTTGTGGGAGCGAGCCTGCTCGCGAAAGCGGTGTATCAATCACTGGAGATGTTGCCTGTGCCGACCTCTTCGCGAGCAGGCTCGCTCCCACATTTGAACTGCGCTCGGCTGATGATCAACGCCATAAGCATCAATGCCACCGCTACGCCGAAAGTGGTGTGCAATCCACTGGCAATCGCCGTTGCCGGCGCCTGCGTCGGATCCCCGGCCGCCAGCGCGAACACCGCGCCCATGACCGCTGCGCCAGTAATCAAACCGAGGTTGCGCGCCAACCCGAGCATCGCCGAGACCACGCCGCGCTGATCCTGACGAACCTCGGCCATCAATCCGGTGTTGTTGGCTGCCTGAAACAACGCATAACTGATGGCGACCATGGTGATCGGCAACAGATACCCAGGCAGCCCCAGACTCATTGGCAACAGCGCCAACAAAGCACAGCCGCAAGCCATGGCGAACAAAGCTCCCGGCACGATCCGTCGCGCACCGAAGCGATCCACCAGACGTCCGGCCGGCACACCGCCAAACGCAGACAACAACGGCCCGACCGACAACACCAGGCCAACCACGGCACTGCTCAGGCCCAATCCGCGATGCAGGTAAAACGGACCGACCACCAGCGTGGTCATCATCACCGTCGTCACCAGCAACGTCAGCGTCAGACTGCTGCTCAATCGCGCGTCGCTAAACAGTGACAAGCGAATCAGCGGCGCTTTGGCCTTCTTCTCGACCACGACGAACAACCCGACACCGCACAGGCTGGCCAGCAGCAACGGCAACATCAAACCTTCCAGCGTCATTGCCAGCGCATAGGCTGCCAGCGTGAATACCAGCACCGCACTGCCAGAATAATCGAACGCGACACGCGGCCCTGCGGCCCGATCCGCCGGCAAATAGCGGTACACCAGCCACGCATTGAGCAAGCCCAGCGGCACGTTGAGCAGAAAAATCGCCTGCCAGCCGACATGCGTCATCAACAACCCGCCCAGCGACGGCCCAAGACTGGTGCCAGTCGCCGACATCGTCGCCAACAAACCCATCGCACTGCCCGCCCGCGCCTTCGGCACCGCATCGGCCACCAACGCCACCGTCAAGGCAAACATGATCGCCGCGCCCACACCTTGCACCGCCCGCGCAGCGATCAGCCAGCCCAGTCCCGGTGCCAGCGCGCAGGCCAGCGAAGCGCAGGTGAAAATGCCGATCCCGATCAACAGCAAACGACGCCGACCGAAGCCATCGCCCAGACGCCCAACGCTGACAATCAATGTGGTGACCGCGAGCAGATAAGCCAGCACGATCCATTGCACCTGTTGAAACGTCGCATCAAACGCCGTCGCCAGGATCGGCAAACCCGCGTTGGCAATGCTGGTATCCAGCGACGGCATCAACATCGACAAGGCCAGACTGGTCAGCGCCCATCGGGCGGGAGTGCTCAAGGGTTCTCGGGGCATGGACAGCTCGCAACGCAAAGGTAATGCGTCATAGCCTGAGCCTCGACAACACGCGGCGCAAGACGCATGCTTTGCACTCGATACCTGCATGGAACGCCATGTCATGACTGCGCCGGACCTGAACCTGCTGATCACCCTCGATGTCTTGCTGCGCGAAGGCAGCGTCGCCCGCGCCGCCAAATGTCTGCGGTTGAGCCCGTCAGCCATGAGTCGCGCCCTCGCCCGTCTGCGCGAAACCACTGGCGATCCGTTGCTGGTGCGCGCGGGTCGTGGCTTGGTGCCAACACCCCGCGCATTGGAGTTGCGCGAACGGGTCAGTCATCTGGTGCAGGACGCCGAGGCGGTTTTACGACCTGCCGAAGTGCTCGACCCCGGACGCTTGCAACGCACCTTCACCCTGCGCAACACCGACGGCTTTGTCGAAACCTTTGCCGCCGCCCTGCTCGCGCGTATCGCCGAAGAGGCGCCCGGCGTACGCCTGCGTTTTGTGCAGAAAGCCGACAAGGACAGCACGCCGTTGCGCGAAGGTCGCGTCGATCTGGAAACCGGCGTGGTCGATGACAGCACCGACCCGACGCTGCATAGCCGCATTCTGTTTCAGGATCAGTGGATCGGTGTGGTGCGCGAGGGGCATGCCTTGAGCGCGGGGAAAATAACCAGCAAACGTTTTGCAGGCGGCCAGCACATTCTGATCTCAAGACGCGGGCGCAGCAGCGGCCCGGTGGACGAAGCGTTACTCGAGCTCGGTCTGACACGGGACATCGTCACATCATTCGGTGGATTCTCGGCGGCGCTGACGCTGGTGCGTGAATCAGAGCTGATCGCCACGGTCCCGCAAAGGCATACGAGCAAACTGCGCACCGGCCTGCACAGTTTCGCCCTGCCCTTTGCGATGCCGGACATCAGCGTGTCGATGCTCTGGCATCCGCGCATGGACGCCGACCCGGCGCATCGCTGGTTGCGCGAGTGTGTGCGGCAGGTCTGCGCTTAACGCGCGTCGCCGCCGGCAGGTTTGTAGAAGAGGAATTTTTTTGTTTCAGCGGTTCTGCGGTATTCCTTGGCCCAGCTCGGATGCACATTGCGGTCGTGGAAATACAACGCGCCGTTGGTGCGATCCTTGAGCTGGCGGTTCAGCGCTTTGCGGGCGATATCCTTGGCCAGCGAATATTCGGCATCTTCCTTGACCTCATCCGGACGCCCGTCGCACCACCAGGAAAACTGGCAGCTCCTGGTTTCCGAACCTTGTTTGACGACCGCGCAGACCGTGTCGGGGAAGCCTTCGTGGCCGAGGCGATTCATCACCACACTGGCTACGGCTTCCATTTCCGGCGTGTCTTTGCCTTTGGCTTCCCAGTAGATACTGCGCGCCAGGCAAGTGATCGGATCATCCAGCGGCGCGGCGCCGGCGGGGTCAACCGCTTGCACTTCGGTCGGGGTGATGGCTTCGGCTTTCGGTGCCGGTGCGGCGCTGACTTTGTCCGCCGCTTTCTCTTCCAGCACTTGGGCTTTTTCTTCAGCCTTCGCTTTGATCGGGGCCTGATCGGTGGCCCATGCAGAGCCTGCCAACAGGGTGAATACGAGACAACCCGCCCAGCCTTTCAATCCCATGTCTGTTCTTCCGGCAGCGCCCGATGCGGGCAAGGTGTTACGTCGGGGAGACACCCGGTTTGCGGGCTCTTCGGTGAGTGTAGACGGCAAAACCAGAGGCAAAGTTGCGCAGAAAAACGGCTGAATGAAGAAAAAAGACATTGCACTCACCGGGGGCCTTTCGCGCATCATGGGCGCATTCAGCTCAAGGGAGATTTCCATGCGCTTCATGCCATCCGTTTTGCGTCTTGCCGCGTTGTCCGTGGGCGTTGTGTTTGCCATCCCGGCGCTGGCCGGCGATGAATCGCAATTGATCGAGTCGATCAACAGCTACCGCAGCCAGCCGCAGCGTTGCGGCAGTCAGGCGTCGAATGAACTGCCACCGTTGTCGGCTGATCCACGGCTGAGATTACGTGCCACCGGTGCTGTCGATCTGCAACAAGCCATGGCCAGCGCAAGTTATCCGATGGTCAATGTGCAGGCGATCACGCTCAATGGCCCGCGTGATGCGGCGTCGGCGATGCAGGCGATTCAGGAAAGTTTCTGTCAGGTGGTGCTCGATCCACAGTTCGTCGATGTCGGTGTCAGCCGCGACGACCGTGACTGGCGCATCGTGCTGGCGCGGCCGCTGCTGTCGGCCAAGCTCGGTGACGCGCAAAGTGAGGGGCAGAAATTGCTCAGTGAACTCAATGTCGCCCGCAGTCAGGCACGTCAGTGTGGCGGTCAGGCTTTTACCGCAGCGGCTCCGCTCGCCTGGAACGCGACGCTGGGCACGGTCGCCCAGGATCACAGCCGCGACATGGCTAACAACAATTACCTCGACCACAAGGACCGCGACGGCCGCACCCCGGGCGACCGCGCGGAACTCGCCGGGTACAGCGGCCAACAAGTCGGCGAAAACATCGCCGCCGGACAAGACACCGTGCACAAAGTCGTCGAAGGCTGGCTCGCCAGCCCCGGCCACTGCGCCAACCTGATGAACCCGCAATACAAGGAGCTCGGCGCCGCTTACGCGACCGACCCGAAAAGCAGTGCAGGCATCTACTGGACCGCGATGTTTGGCGCCCAGTAAGCCGCTCTCAAGTTCACCACCCTCCCCTGTGGGAGCGGGTTGATCATTAGATCTTCGGCCGAACCGAGATCAAATGTGGGAGCGAGCTTGCTCGCGAAGAGGCCATTACATTCAACATCAATGCTGTCTGAACTGACGCCTTCGCGAGCAAGCTCGCTCCCACAATGATCGGTGTAATGCTCATCATCCCTGAACAACACAAAACCCTGTGGGAGCTGGCTTGCCAGCGATGAGGCCCGCCCCTTCAACATTGATGTCGACTGACCCACCGCTATCGCTGGCAAGCCAGCTCCCACAGGGTCAGCAGTCGCTCGGAAGATTGAGGCAATAAAAAACCGCAGCCTGGCTGCGGTTTTTCAGGCTCAGTGGGTCCTCATTCCCGCCGCATACATCGCCAGTTTCAGCAGGCTCGCCACCACCGCCAGTGACACCACGCTGCCCAGCCAGATCAACAACAGCCAGCCCAGACGCTTGTACCAGCGGCTGCTCTTCACTTCACGGGAATCAATGGTAGCCATCGCCAATCCTCACTTTGCCGCGGAATACGTAGTAGCTCCAGAAGGTGTACATCAGGATCACCGGCAGGATGAACAGTGCACCAATCAACGCAAACAACTGGCTCGACGGCGGTGACGCTGCAGCCCAGATGCTCACCGACGGCGGGATGATGTTCGGCCAGATGCTCAGCGCCAGGCCGATGTAACCGAGCAACATCAGCACCAGGGTGAACACGAACGGCCAGTGCGTATGCCGCTGACGCAACGTGCGCAACAGCCCGAACACCGCCAGCAACGCCAACACCACCAACCCGGCGAACACCTGCAGATGCCCGTGCGTCGACCAACGCGCCGCCAGTTCCGGATGCAGTTGCAGTGTCCACACGCCAATCACCAGCACCATCGCCATCAACAGCAAGGCCAGCGGCCGGGTGAACAGACGCATCCGCGATTCGAGCATGCCCTCAGTCTTGACCAGCAACCACGTACTGCCGAGTAACGCATACGCGATCACCAGACCCACGCCACACACCAGCGGAAACGGCGCCAACCAGTCCAGACCGCCACCGGCAAACTGCCGATCGACCACCGGAATTCCGGACACATACGCGCCGATCACCACACCTTGCGAGAACGTCGCCAGCAGCGAACCACCGATAAACGCCTTGTCCCACCAATGGCGTTTTTGCGGCGAAGACTTGAAGCGAAACTCAAACGCCACGCCACGGAAAATCAGCCCGCACAGCATCAGGATCAGCGGCAGATACAGCGCCTCGAGAATCACCCCGTACGCCAGCGGAAACGCCCCGTACAACGCCGCGCCACCGAGCACCAGCCAGGTCTCGTTACCGTCCCAGACCGGGGCGACGGTGTTCATCATCACATCACGTTCCTGCTCATCCGGGATCAGCGGAAACAGGATTCCCAAGCCCAGATCGAAGCCATCCATGATCACGTACATCATCACCCCGAAGGCGATGATCACTCCCCAGATCAACGAGAGATCGATACCTTGAATACCCATGACTCAATGCTCCTTTATCAGTGGACCGAGGTCGCGGATTCGAGGGGTGTGGTCGCCGCCGAAAGTGGTCGGCGCGGTGCCTGCGTATGGTCGCCTTCAGGCGGATGCTCGTGGTGCGGCTGCGGGCCTTTTTTCACCAGTTTCATCATGTAGCCGATGCCCACGCTGAACACCGTGAAATAGATCACCACGAACAGCGCCAGCGACGTGCTCATCTGCGCCACCGAGTGATGCGATGCCGCGTCGTGAGTGCGCAGCAAGCCATAAACCACCCACGGCTGACGCCCGACTTCCGTGGTTATCCACCCGGCCAGCAGCGCAATCAAACCGCTCGGCCCCATCAACAACACCAGACGCTGGAAGCCGCGATGAGCGTAGAGCTTGCCGCCCCGGCGCAACGCCAGACCGAGCAAACCAACGAGGATCATCAACATCCCCAACCCGGCCATGACGCGAAAGCTCCAGAAGATCACGGTCGAATTCGGCCGGTCTTCCTTCGGGAAACTCTTCAGCGCCGGGATCTGCTTGTCGAGGCTGTGAGTGAGAATCAGGCTACCGAGGTACGGAATTTCCAATGCGTATTTGGTCTTCTCCGCCTCCATATCAGGAATACCGAACAGCACCAGCGGCGTCGGCCCGTTGTCGGCGTTTTCCCAATGGCCTTCGATGGCGGCGATCTTCGCCGGTTGATGCTCCAGCGTGTTCAAACCATGGGCGTCACCGACCACTGCCTGAATCGGCGCAACGATCAGCGCCATCCACAACGCCATGGAAAACATCTTGCGCACCGGCGCCGTGTTATTGCCGCGCAGCAAATGCCAGGCAGCCGACGCACCGACGAAGAACGACGTCGCGACAAACGCGGCAATCGCCATGTGCGCCAGACGGAACGGGAACGACGGATTGAACACAATCGCCAGCCAGTCCAGCGGCATCACCCGCCCATCGACGATCTCAAAGCCTTGCGGGGTCTGCATCCAGCTGTTCGACGCAAGAATCCAGAACGTCGAAATCAACGTGCCGATGGCGACCATCACCGTGGCGAAGAAGTGCAAACCACGGCCGACGCGATTCCAGCCAAACAACATCACCCCAAGGAACCCGGCCTCAAGGAAGAACGCGGTCAGCACTTCATAGGTCAGCAGCGGCCCGGTGATGCTCCCGGCGAAGTCCGAAAAGCCACTCCAGTTGGTGCCGAACTGGTACGCCATGACCAGCCCCGAAACCACACCCATGCCAAAGTTGACCGCGAAAATCTTCGACCAGAAATGGTAGAGATCGCGGTACGTGTCGTTGCGGGTTTTCAGCCACAGGCCTTCGAGTACCGCGAGGAAACTCGCCAGGCCAATGGTGATCGCCGGGAAAATAATGTGGAACGAAACCGTGAACGCGAATTGAATTCGCGCCAGGTCCAGTGCCTCCAGATTGAACATGATGATGTCCTCATCAGGGCTGAAAAGCGGCAGCACGAACCCGGGCCACCGCCAGACGCGAACGCCTGCAGCCAGTCAAATTGCTATGATTTTTATGAGTGGCGGGTTACGCCACCGACGACGGGATCAGGTTGCTGACCTTAGCGGCTTCGAGGCGGATCGCCACGAACTTGGAGGTCGGCGTGTAGGTCCGGTCGCCGTAGCTTTCCAGAGGCACCAGCGGATTGGTCTCCGGGTAGTAAGCCGCTGCTTGCCCTGCGGGAATGTCGTAGGCAATCAGGGTAAAACCGCTGACCCGACGCTCACGCTCGTCATCCCACAGCGCCACCAGATCGACCTTCTGCCCCGGTTCGAAACCCAGGCGCTGGATGTCCTGCTCGTTGGCGAAGATCACATCGCGCATGCCGTAAACCCCGCGATAACGGTCATCGAGGCCGTACAGCGTGGTGTTGTACTGATCGTGGGAACGCATGGTTTGCAGAATCAGATGCGGCTTGACCGGCAAGTTGCGCACGCCTTCGCTGATCAAGTGTTCCGGCAGTACGCACGGGGTGAACTGGGCCTTGCCGCTTTCGGTGTTCCAGACCCGGTCCGAGGCGTCGTTGCCGAGGTGGAAGCCACCCGGAGTCAGCAGTTTTTCATTGAAGTTCTCGAAGCCCGGAATCACGTCGGCAATCAGGTTGCGGATGCGCCCGTAGTCGCCCACCACCCATTCCCAATCGATCGGATGCTTGCCCAGCGTCGCGGCGGCGATCCCGGCAATGATCGCCGGCTCGGACTTCAACTGCGCCGACTTCGGCTTCAACTGGCCGAACGACAAATGCACCATGCTGAAAGTGTCTTCCACGGTCACGCCTTGCGGACCTTCGGCCTGGATGTCGATGTCGGTACGCCCGAGGCACGGCAGAATCAGCGCGTCGCGACCGGTGACCAAATGGCTGCGGTTGAGCTTGGTCGCGATGTGCACGGTCAGGTCGAGTTTGCGCATCGCCGCGTGGGTGCGCGGGGTGTCCGGCGTGGCTTGGGCGAAGTTGCCGCCCAAACCGATGAACACCTTGGCTTCGCCACGTTCCATGGCGCCGATCGCCATCACCGTGTTGTGCCCGTGCATGCGCGGCACGTCGAAGTTGAAACGCTTTTCCAGCGCGTCCATCAAGTCTTTCGGCGCCAGTTCGTTGATGCCCATGGTGCGGTCGCCCTGCACATTACTGTGGCCGCGAACCGGGGAAAGCCCGGCGCCCGGCCGGCCGACGTTGCCGCGCAGCAGTTGCAGGTTGATGACTTCCTGCAAGGTCGCCACCGAATGCACGTGCTGGGTCAGGCCCATGGCCCAGCACATGATCACGCTCTTGGCGCGGCCATACATGCGCGCGGCCAGTTCGATGTCATGCAGCGGCACGCCGGACTGCTCAAGAATATGCTCCCAGCTGGTTGCCTCGACTTCAGCCAGATAGCTGTCCAGACCCGTAGTGTGCTCGGCGATGAACGCGTGATCGAACACTGGTTCGCCGCCAGTCGCCTGTGCTTCGCGTTCCCACTGCAACAGGAATTTGACCATGCCGCGAATCATCGCCATGTCGCCGCCAAGCGCCGGGCGGAAGTACGCGGTGTTGGTCGCTTCCCAGCCGTTGCTGAGCATTTCGAGCGGGTTCTGCGGGTTCTGGAAACGCTCCAGGCCACGCTCTTTCAGCGGATTGATACACACCACTTGGGCGCCACGTTTCACCGCTTCACGCAACGGCTCGAGCATGCGCGGGTGGTTGGTGCCGGGGTTCTGGCCAATGACGAAAATCGCGTCGGCATGGTGCAAGTCTTCGTAGACCACGGTGCCTTTGCCGACGCCCAAGGTCTCGATCATGCTCACCGCACTGGCTTCGTGGCACATGTTCGAGCAGTCAGGGAAGTTGTTGGTGCCAAACGCACGGACGAACAACTGATAGAGAAACGCCGCTTCATTGCTGGCGCGGCCCGAGGTGTAGAACTCGGCCTCGTGCGGCGACTTGAGATTTTTCAGGTGATCGGCGATCAGCGCAAAAGCTTCTGCCCAGCTGATTTCCACGTAGCGGTCGATCCGCGCGTCGTAGCGCATCGGATGGGTCAGGCGACCTTGATATTCCAGCCAGTAGTCGCTCTGTTCGGCCAGGCTCGACACCGTGTACTTGTTGAAGAACGCCGGGTCGACCAGACGCCCGGTCGCTTCCCAGTTCACCGCTTTCGCGCCGTTCTCGCAGAACTTCAACATGCTCGCGCCCGGCGCTTCGCCCCAGGCACAACCCGGGCAGTCGAAGCCACCGTTCTGGTTGGTCTTGAGCATGGCGCGAATGTTTTTCAGGGCGTTTTCACTGCCCAGCCAGCTCTTGGTCAGGCTGATGACAGCGCCCCAACCGGCAGCGGCGCCTTTGTAGGGTTTGTAACGGTCGACTTGTGACATGGGACTCTCCATGACGATGCACACAGGCATGAACCTGATTCGGTTAAACAGCGACGGCCGACTTTCAAGGTTGCAAAGTGGTCGTTGGATTTGCCGGGGCAAGGATATGAACCGTTACAAAACATTGTCTAATCGCTATTAATGACCGTCTTATCGAAAGCATCTATCACGGATTAAAACCCTTTATTTACGAGGCCTTGCGAAACTAAGGAAGCAACTTTCGGCGAAAAATATTTCATCATCGACGGGATCAATCAGCTGTTCATAAACAGTGATTGGACGGCACTGAAAGTTGCCCATAACCTGCGCTGACCAAACCCCTTCCACAGTGGTTTTCATTCCTGCGAGGCTGTCATGTCAGAGCGTGTCTTGATCGATGGTTACAACCGCCGCGTCGACTATCTGCGCATGTCGGTGACCGACCGCTGCGACTTCCGCTGCGTCTATTGCATGGCCGAAGACATGCAGTTTCTGCCGCGCCAGCAGGTGCTGACGCTGGAGGAGATCTATCAACTGGCGCAGAGCTTTGTAGCGCTCGGCACGCGCAAGATTCGCCTCACGGGTGGCGAGCCGCTGATCCGTCCGGGCGTGGTCAAGTTGTGTGAGCAGATCGCCGCCCTGCCCGGTCTGCGCGAACTGTGCATGACCACCAACGGCTCGCAACTGGGCAAACTCGCCGCGCCGCTGTTCGACGCCGGGGTCAAGCGCCTGAACATCAGCCTCGACAGCCTCGACCCGCAGCGCTTCAAGCAGATGACTCGCACCGGTGATCTGGCGCAGGTGATCAACGGCATTGATGCCGCGCGCAAGGCCGGTTTCACCCGCACTAAACTCAATGTGGTGGTGATGCAGGGCCGCAACGATCAGGAAATCAATGATCTGGTCAGCTTCGCAATCGACCGTCAGCTCGACGTCTCCTTCATCGAAGAGATGCCGCTGGGGATCATCAGCGAACACAGCCGTGCCGAGTCGTTTTTCTCCAGCGCGCAGGTGCGCGAAAAGATTGCCGAACGCTATACCCTGATTGACTCTGCCGAGTCGACGCAAGGCCCGTCACGCTACTGGCGGCTGGCCGAGGCGCCGGAGATTCGCCTGGGCTTTATCTCACCGCATAGCCACAATTTTTGCGGCACCTGCAACCGCGTACGCCTCACCGTCGAGGGACGCCTGCTACTGTGTCTGGGTAACGAGCATTCAGTGGATCTGAAAGCGCTGCTGCGTGCGCATCCGGGGCAACCGCAGCGGCTGGAGAAAGCCATTATCGAGGCGATGAAACTCAAGCCCTATCGACATAATTTCGAAGTGAACGACGATGTTCAGGTCGTGCGCTTCATGAACATGACGGGCGGCTAGACCGCCCCTTCCAAGGGTTATCGGAACCGCACAGCATGATCATCAGACCCAAGGTCAACCAGTTCGCCATTCTCTTCACCCTCAAGGGTTCGATCGCCAAGCGCATCGCCATGCGCACGTTGATGGTCACCCTGCTCGCTTCGGCTATCGTGCTGGTGGAAATCCTCCATCCGAGCAACTTCACCAAGGTCAATGCCACGCCGTTTACCTTGCTCGGTTTGTCGCTGTCGATCTTCATGAATTTTCGCAACAACGCTTGCTATGACCGCTGGTATGAGGCGCGTAAAGCCTGGGGCGAAGTGATCGTGCATATTCGCTCGGTGATTCGCGAAACCCATGTGATTCGTGAATCGGCTGAGCGCAAGCCGTTGCTGCTTAACCTGTGTGGTTTCGCCCATGCGTTGAACGCACGGTTGCGCAAGGAAAGCGAGGCCGATGCGAGCAGCCAATGGATCATGCCGAAACCTGATCCGCAGACGCCGGATTACAGTGGGCGCATTCTGCAAACGGTTGGCCAGCAGTGTTCCGATTTGCATCAGAACGGTGAGCTGACTGAGTGGCGCTACATGTTGCTGGCCAACCATTTGACCAGCCTGACCCAGGCGCAAGCCGTGTGCGAACGGATCAAGACCACGCCACTGCCGTTTCCTTACACGCTGTTGCTGCACCGAACGATTTATCTGTTCTGCATCCTGCTGCCGTTCGCCATGGCCGAGCCGTTGGGCTGGCTGACGCCGCTGTTCACGGCGATTGTCAGCTACACGTTTTTTGGCCTCGATGCGATTGCCGATGAACTGGAAGACCCGTTTGGACGCGACGAAAACGACCTGCCCACCGATGCGCTGGTGCGCACCATAGAACGCGACATCCTCAGCGAACTCGGCGCAGAAGTACCGCTGGCGCTGAAGCCAGTGGACTATGTGCTGAGCTGATCCTTAGCTCTCCAGACGCCCCAAAAACCCTGTGGGAGCGAGCCTGCTCGCGAAGAGGCTCTGTCAGCCAACATCGATGTTGACTGACACTCCGCCTTCGCGAGCAGGCTCGCTCCCACAGGGTTCGCGTACACCGCCGATATTGATGACCACCACAAAACCACTGTGGGAGCGAGCTTGCTCGCGAAGAGGCCCTACCAGCCAACATCAATGTTGACTGACACTCCGCTTTCGCGAGCAGGCTCGCTCCCACAGGTTTTGCATTCACACCCGGATATTGATGAGCGCCATAAAGCCATTGTGGGAGCGAGCCTGCTCGCGAAGGGGCTCTGTCAGCCAACATCGATGTTGCTGACACTCCGCCTTCGCGAGCAGGCTCGCTCCCACAGGTTTTGCATTCACACCCGGATATTGATGAGCGCCATAAAGCCATTGTGGGAGCGAGCCTGCTCGCGAAGAGGCTCTGTCAGCCAACATCGATGTTGACTGACACTCCGCTTTCGCGAGCAAGCTCGCTCCCACAGGTTTTGCATTCACACCCGGATATTGATGAGCGCCATAAAGCCATTGTGGGAGCGAGCCTGCTCGCGAAGAGGCTCTGTCAGCCAACATCGATGTTGACTGACACTCCGCCTTCGCGAGCAGGCTCGCTCCCACAGTTTTGATTTGTGTTGTCGGTTTAGAAGAGTTCGTTGAACGGGATAAAGCGCAGCGGATCGCCGAGGTTGTGCGTACTGTTCTCGGGGATTTCCACCAACCCATCGGCCCAAGTTGCGCCGAGCAGGACGCCGGAGCTTTGATTCGGATAGAGCACCGCTCGCCCCGCTTCCAGCTTCACCCGCAGGTATTCACGACGGCTGCCAGCCTTGTGCCAATCGAAGCCTGCGTTGACTGTGAAGCTCAGCGGCATGACATCTTCCACACCCTGAATACGCAGCAGATACGGCCGCGCCAGCAACCCGAACGTCACCAGCGCCGAGGTCGGATTGCCCGGCAAACCGATCACCGGCACGGTGCCGAAATGCCCGACCGTCAGCGGTTTGCCAGGCTTGATCGCCAGTTTCCACAACAGCGGTTTGCCGCTGTCGCGCAGCACCTGCCCGAGGCAATCGGCATCGCCGGCAGACACCCCGCCGGTGGTCAGAATCAGATCAGCGCTTACTTGCAGTTGCTCAAGTTTGAGCCGCGTCTGGGCCGGGCGATCCGGGAGGATGCCGGCGTCGATCACTTCGCAGCCCAGCTCCCGCAACCAGTGGCCGAGCAACACGCGGTTGCTGTTGTAGATGCTACCGGGGCGCAACGGCTGACCCGGTTCGACCAGTTCATCACCGGTCGACAACAGCGCTACACGCGGGCGGCGCACCACGTGCAATTGCGCCAGCCCTTGCCCGGCGGCGACCGCCAGTTCGAACGGCCCAAGGCGTTTGCCGGCCCGCAGCAGGATATCGCCAAGGCGATTTTCCTGACCTTGCGCGCGGATGTTCTGCCCCGCCTTCAGCGGCTGCAAGAAGCGCACGCGGCCGTCCTCCAGCACTTCGACGTTCTCCTGCATTTCGACGCAGGTAGCGCCGGGCGGCAGTGGCGCGCCGGTAAAAATCCGTGCACAGGTGCCGGGCAGCAATGTATCCGGCGCCAGCCCGGCGTAAACCTTCTGCGAGACCTTCAGCGGCTGTCGGTGCAGATCGGTGAGATTGAGCGCGTAACCGTCCATGGCGCTGTTCGGCCACGGCGGCAGGTCGAGTGTCGCCACCAGATCACTGGCCAGCATCCGCCCACGGGCATCGTCGAGCGCCAGCAGTTCGCTGTCGGCCAGACGTTGCTCATGGGCCATGCCGAGCAATTGGTCGAGGGCGTCCTCGACCGGCATCAATGGTGCCTTGCTCATCCGCGTGGCCCGCAGGCTTGCACCGCTTTCAGGTGCGGGACGAAGTTGCACGGGCGATGACGGTTGTCGAGTTGCTCGGCAAGAATGCCTTCCCACGCTGTGCGACAGGCGCCGGTCGAACCCGGCAGGCAACACACCAGCGTGCCGTTCGACAGCCCGGCCAGCGCGCGGCTTTGCACGGTGGACGTGCCGATATCCAAAATCGAAATCGCCCGGAACAACTCGCCGAAGCCGTCAATCTGCTTATCAAACAAGCAAGCCACCGCTTCCGGCGTGCTGTCGCGACCGGTGAAACCCGTGCCGCCAGTGATCAGCACCACCTGAATGCCTTCGTCGGCGATCCAGTTCGCTACCTGAGCGCGGATCTTGTACAGATCATCCTTGAGCAAGTTGCGCTCACTCAGGGTGTGACCGGCCTCGAGCAAACGACTGACCAGCAACTGGCCCGACGTATCGCTGGCGTAATCGCGCGTATCGCTGACCGTCAGCACGGCGATATTCAGGGGGACAAACAGGGCATCGGCTTTGGCACTCATGGCAGTTCTCCGGCAGCAGTCAATCAACATTGCCGAGCAGCCTAAGTGCCACTTATCAGTACTGTCTAATCACTCTGGCCAACCACATTATCGACCAGCTCTATCGGTGCCTTTCAGGTTGCTCAAGGCCAAAAAAAACGGGCCTGATAGAGCTGATCGATAGTGCCTTAAATACTTCCGATTGGACGAGCAACCGTTCAAATGAGATCGTCGCACCCTGCGCTTTTCGTGCGTCTCGCGCATCCGCGTCAATACTCAATCAAAAAATCCCCATCGAGCAGGTGCCATCGTGGACATCAAACAACTCAAGTTCCTGATCGCGCTGGACGAAACCCGCCACTTCGGCCAGGCCGCCGCACGCTGCCACATCACTCAACCGACGCTGTCGATGCGCCTGCGCAACCTCGAAGACGAGCTGGATCTGGTGCTGGTCAACCGTGGCCAGCGCTTTGAAGGTTTCACTCAGGCCGGCGAGCGCGTGCTGGCCTGGGCGCGCACCTTGCTGGCCGCGCATGACGGTTTGTTCGCCGAAGCGGCGGCGTGTCGCGGGCAACTGGTCGGTAGTCTGCGTTTGGGTCTGGTGCCGCTCAGTAGCTTCAACCCGGTCAATTACATTCAGGGCCTGTCGGCGACGTATCCGGAGTTGAAGTTCAGCCTGTCGTCGCTCAGTTCTGACGAGATCATTGCCGGGCTGGGCAATAACCAACTGGACTTGGGTGTGTGCTATCTGGACCACGTCAACCCGAACTATTTCGAGTTTTTCGAGATCGGCGAAACCCGTGTCGGCCTGCTCTACGACAACCGCCACTTCCAGTTCGAAGGCTCCGAAATGAGCTGGGAAGACGCCGCCGAATTGCCGCTGGGGATGATCACCGCCGGCATGCATTACCGCAAATCCATCGACTTGAGCTTCCGCAGCCGTGGCCTCAGCCCGCAGCCGATCATGGAAAGCGACTCGACCTATCAGCTGTTGCAGGCGATTCACCAAGGCTTCTGCTGCGCGATCATGCCGCTGGACAGTGGCCTGGAAGAGCCGATCGAGCACCTGTCGTTCATGCAACTGCCTGATGCCAGCGTGCTCGCACCGCTGGGCCTGGTGATGCGCAAGACCGAGCCGCGCTCGGCGATTGCCGAGAAGTGTTTTGCCGAGGCGCGGAAGTTGTTTGGGGTTGAAGTGTCTGCCGAATAATCCATGTCGAACATCAGGCCCTCATCGCGAGCAGGCTCACTCCCACAGTTGAAATGCATTCCCCTGTGGGAGCGAGCCTGCTCGCGAAGAGGCCCGACCAGACAGCAAAAATTTCGGATGTGACGGCGTTGATCGACCAAAGCAATCACCACATCGGAACAAGCGATTGGACGCATTTTTAACGCCCCCGTAGCCTGAACACTCTTCAGCGCTTCGGGACTTTCAAGATGCTCTGCCACGCCGAAACCCTCACAGAATCGACCACCGAACCCAACGCCCCAGCACCGCAACCGGCGCAGGTGGCGTTTCGCGAATACCTGCCCGACGCCGCCATTTCCCACGCAGCGCTGGCCTCGGAAATCGCCCTCGCCATCACCTACAACGGCCTGAACCAAGCGGTGATGATGGTCTCGCCCGGCAACCTTGAAGACTTCATCCGTGGCTTCAGCCTGAGCAACGCGATCATCGACAGTGTCGACGAGATCTACGACATCCGCCTCACGCATTTCGATCAGGCCTGTCAGGCCGAAGTGCAGATTTCCAGCCGGGCGTTCTGGGCCTTGAAAGATCATCGTCGGCAAATGACCGGCACCAGTGGCTGCGGCATCTGTGGCGTCGAAGCGCTGGAGCAGGCGCTGCCGCAACTGCAGATCCTGCAACCTTCAGCACTGCCGCCGGCCGAGCATTTCGACGGCATTCGCCAACGTATCGAAGCCGCTCAACAACTGGCGCGCAGCAGCGGTGCTCTGCACGCCGCACTGTACTTCGACGTCGACGGTGAAGCGCTGCTGTGCCGCGAAGACATCGGCCGCCACAACGCCCTCGACAAGCTGATCGGCGCGATGCAACTCGATGCCATCGACGCCGCTGCAGGCTTCGTCGTGGTCACCAGCCGTTGCAGCCTCGAACTGATCCACAAAGCCGTGCGCGCCCGCCTCGGCACCCTCGTCAGCCTGTCCGCGCCGACCGCGTTGACCGTGCGTTGGGCGCTCAAGCACCGACTCAATCTGATCCACGTGCCGCACCGCAACGCCCCGCGAATTTACAGCCCGATCCAGGAGTTTTCTGTATGAACGACACCCTCACCCACCTCGACGATCAGGGCCGCGCCAACATGGTCGACGTGAGCGACAAAGCTGCGACCCGCCGCGAAGCCACGGCGCAAGCCTGGGTGCAGATGCGCCCGGAAACCTTGCAGATGATTCAGGCCAACGGTCACCCGAAAGGCGATGTCTTCGCTGTGGCGCGGATTGCCGGCATCCAGGCCGCCAAGCGCACTCACGAACTGATTCCGCTGTGCCACGCGTTGCTGCTCAGCTCGATTCACGTCGAACTCAAGGCCTGCGAACCGGACCGGGTGCAGATCACCAGCACCTGCCGCCTCACCGGCCAGACCGGCGTCGAACTCGAAGCGTTGACCGCCGCCAGCGTCGCCGCGCTGACCATTTACGACATGTGCAAAGCGGTGGACCGGGCCATGGTGATTGGCGATATCCGCCTGCTCAGCAAACAGGGCGGCCGTTCGGGCCACTTTCAATGGGAGGACGCGCAATGATCCTGATCAACTACTTCGCCAGCTACCGTGACCGGCTCAATCTGGGCGGAGAAAAAATCCCGCTGACTGATGCATTGAGCAGCGTCGAAGATGTGCGGCAAATGCTGATGCAGCGTGGTGATCTTTGGCGCGAAGTGCTGGGTGCTGGCAACCTGATGTGCGCGGTGAATCAGGAGCTGTGTCAGCCGAGTCAGGTGATTGAGGATTTCGATGAGATCGCGTTTTTCCCACCGGTCACCGGGGGTTGATGATGACGATTCGAGTCCAGTACAAAAGCTTTGATGTCGGCCAGTTGACCGCCGATCTGCACGCGCGCAATCCGCGGGTGGGTGCGGTGGTGAATTTTATTGGTTATGTGCGTGATCTGAATATTGGCCAGAGCGTGAATGAGCTGTTTCTTGAACACTATCCGGGCATGACCGAAAAAGCCCTTGAACAAATTGCCGAAGAAGCCCGCGAGCGTTGGCCGCTGTTGGGCGTGGAGATTGTGCATCGGGTCGGTGCGTTGTCGGTGAGTGAGCCGATTGTGTTTGTCGGGGTTAGCAGCAAGCATCGGCACATGGCGTTTGAAGCCTGCGCGTTCATCATGGACGTGCTCAAGACTCGCGCGCCGTTCTGGAAGCGGGAGACTACGCCTGAGGGTTCTCGCTGGGTCGAGGGCCGTAAGAGCGATCGGGATGCGGCGTTGCGCTGGAGTTTGGCGCACGCCTGAAAAGCAAAAGCCCCTCACCCTAGCCCTCCCGAAACGTCGGACCGCCCCGAGGGAGAGGGGACTGATTGGGGGATATTGCAGAAGTACGCCGACGTTAAGGAGTTGCGGTGAATCCATAATTGATCAAACCCTTTCAGCTCGATGTGAAACGCACATAACCCCGGTCCGCTATCTCTTCCTGCGTAGCTGGCCGGCCCCTCTTCCTCGAGCATTTGGCTGATGACCAATCCATAATCGACTCGATTTTTCAGGTCGATGGATAACGCAAGACACCTCGGTCGGCCCCCTCTCCCTCTGGGAGAGGGCTGGGGTGAGGGTGCAAAGTCTGATTAGATAGCCACTCCGCCAGGATTCAACCCGGAGTCTCGCTTGAGCACAGCGCCGAACAACCTGCCCCGCCCCGACCCCGTCACCCTGCGCCAGGCCTGGCGCTTCTGGCTGAAACTCGGCTGCATCGGTTTCGGCGGGCCGGCCGGGCAGATCGCGATCATGCATCAGGAGTTGGTCGAACGTCGGCGCTGGATCTCCGAAAAGCGTTTTCTGCACGCACTCAACTACTGCATGCTGCTGCCCGGCCCGGAGGCGCAGCAATTGGCGACGTACATCGGCTGGCTGCTGCATCGCACCTGGGGCGGTGTCATTGCCGGGACGCTGTTTGTGCTGCCGTCGTTGTTCATTCTGATCGCGTTGTCCTGGCTGTACGTCGCCTTCGGTGACGTGCCAGCGGTCGCCGGAGTGTTTTACGGGATCAAACCGGCGATCACGGCAATAGTGCTGCACGCCGCGCATCGCATCGGCTCACGCGCATTGAAGAATGCGTGGCTGTGGGCGATTGCCGGGGCGTCGTTCGTGGCGATTTTCGCCTTCAATGTGCCCTTCCCCTTGATCGTCCTCGGGGCCGCGTTGATCGGCTATCTGAGCGGACGATTCGCCCCTCAGCGGTTCAGCAACGCAGGTGCGCGCAACAGCGAGAAATCCTTCGGCCCGGCATTGATCGATGACGATACGCCAGCGCCCGAACATGCCCGTTTCAGCCTGCGGAAGCTGCTGGGTCTGTTGTCGGTCGGCGTGCTGCTCTGGTGTTTGCCCATGGCGTTGTTGACCGCGCTATTTGGCTGGGACGGCACGTTCACGCAAATGGCCTGGTTCTTCACCAAAGCCGCCCTGCTCACGTTTGGCGGCGCCTACGCGGTGCTGCCTTACGTCTATCAGGGCGCCGTCGGGCATTACGGCTGGTTGACGCCGACACAGATGATCGACGGCCTCGCGCTCGGCGAAACCACGCCAGGCCCGCTGATCATGGTGGTGGCATTTGTCGGCTTCGTCGGTGCGTACGTGCAACCGGCGTTCGGTCCAGAACATGCCTTTGCCGCCGGCGCGCTGGCGGCGACGCTGGTGACCTGGTTCACCTTCCTCCCCTCGTTTCTGTTCATCCTTGCTGGCGGGCCATTGGTGGAGTCGACGCACAACGAACTGAAGTTCACCGCACCGCTGACGGCAATCACCGCCGCCGTGGTCGGGGTGATTGTGAATCTGGCGTGTTTCTTCGCTTATCACGTGTTCTGGCCGAATGGCTTTAACGGGACGCCAGATGTTTTTTCAGTCGCGCTGGCCGTTGCGGCGGCATTGGCCTTGTTCGTTTTCAAACGCGGTGTGATCAGTGTGTTGATCGTTTGCGCCCTCGCCGGGCTGGGCTTTGAGCTGATGCGCTGAACCCTGGCCGGCGAATCTCCCGTTTACACGCCCGGGAATTCCCCCTTACTATCCGGGCACACCGGTCGGCGGGCATCCCCGCCACCGACGTTTTCCGCCAACGGAAACACGCGTTATGAGTACGTCACTACAACAAGCAGAATCGTTGAACGTCTCTACCCTGCTCGCCCTTTCTCACAGGGGCGGCGTATGAATCGTATCGTCAATCTCCCCATGGCCCTGCGCCGTTCCAAGCTGCGTCACTCCGCACGCCCGCCGGATATCGCCCGGTCTGTCTGATCGCGTCCGCTAAAAAACCGCGACAGTCCCCTACTTCTTGATATCCCTGCCAGGACACCCACGCCTTTTTGCCGCGTCGTGTCCGGCCCGAATCTGCGCGCCTGTGCGGCGCCATCGTGAGTGATTGATTATGAAATTCGCAGCCATCGAAGACGCACGCCTGTTCCTTGAACAGAACCCCGATATCGACATGATCGAGTTGTTTATCCTCGACGCCAACGGCGTGCCGCGCGGCAAGCTGTTGCATCGTGAGGAACTGCTCGCCGTATACGAAAGCGGCCGCCCGCTGCCGAGCACCATTCTCGGTCTGACCGTGCAGGGTGAAGACGTCGAGAACTCCGGTCTGGTCTGGGACGTCGGCGATATCGACTGCCGCGCCTATCCGCTGGAAGGCAGTCTGGTGCGCCTGCCATGGCGGCAGATTCCGACCGCTGCCGTGCAGGTCAGCATGCACCCGACCGAGGGCATGCCGGCGAGCATCGCCGACCCACGCCACCTGCTGATCAAGGTCATCGACGGCCTCAAAGCCGAGGGTTATCACCCGGTGATGGCGTGTGAACTGGAGTTCTATCTGCTCGACGCTAAACGCGATCACAACGGCCGTCCACAACCGGCGCTGGATGCCGATGGCGGTCGACCGCGACATACGCAGGTTTACGGTTTGCGTGAACTGGAGCAGATCGAACCATTCCTCGCCGACCTCTACAGTGCCTGCAAACTGCACGGTATTCCGGCGCGCACGGCGATCTCCGAATACGCGCCGGGCCAGGTCGAAATCACCCTCGAACATGGCGACGCGCTGGAGGCGATGGATCAGGCGGTGCGCTACAAACGTCTGGTCAAAGCCATCGCCCATAAGCACGGCATGCAGGCGACCTTCATGGCCAAGCCGTTCGATGATCTGGCCGGCACCGGCATGCACATGCACGTCAGTCTTGCCGATGGCGCGGGACACAATCTGTTCGCCTCGGAAGACCCGGCCGGCACCCCGCTGCTGCACACGGCGATTGGCGGCATGCTCGCGTCATTGCTCGATTCGCTGCTGCTGTTCTGCCCGAATGCCAACTCGTACCGGCGCTTTCAGGCCAACAGCTACGCGCCACTGGCGCCGACCTGGGGCGTCGACAATCGTACTGTCAGCCTGCGCGTACCCGGTGGCCCGGCCAACACCCGGCACATCGAACACCGCATCTGCGGCGCCGATGCCAACCCGTATCTGGCGGCGGCGGCGATCCTTGCTGGCATTCATCGCGGCATTCGTGAGGACCTTGATCCGGGAGCGCCGGTCGAGGGCAATGGCTATGCGCAGGCGAAAGAGTTGCTGCCGACGGATTGGTTGACGTCGCTGCAGGCGCTGGAGAATTCGGTGTGGGCGCGGGATGCCTTGGGGCAGGAATTTCTCGGGGTGTATCTGGCGGTGAAGCGTGCCGAGTATCGGCAGTTCATGGCCGAGGTGGGTGAGCAGGATTGGCGTTGGTATCTCACCGAAGCCTAACGATCCGACACCGAACCTGTGGGAGCGAGCTTGCTCGCGAAGGCATCGTCACATTCAACGGTTTGGGTGACTGACACACCGCTTTCACGAGCAAGCTCGCTCCCACAGGGGATTGCGCTCCGACTCCCGAATTTTGTGTGGACACTGACATGACCGAACGCTGCAATTCCTACTACACCGCCACCCTTAACCACGACACCGACTACCCGACCCTGCAAGGCCGGCACAAGGTCGACGTGGTGATCATCGGCGGCGGCTTCACTGGCGTCGCTACCGCTGTCGAACTCGCCGAAAAAGGCCTGAAAGTCGCCATCGTCGAAAGCCACAAGATCGGCTGGGGCGCCACCGGGCGCAATGGCGGTCAAGTCACCGGCAGCCTTTCCGGCGACGGCGCGATGCGCAAACAGATGCGCGGGAAACTCGGCGATGAGGTCGATGACTTCATCTGGCACCTGCGTTGGCGCGGGCATGAAATCATCCAGCAACGCGTCGAGAAATATGGCATTCAGTGCGACCTCAAGCACGGCCATTTGCACGCGGCGTACAAGCCCAGCCACATGACCGACTTGCGCAAGGATTATGAAGAAGCCGTACGGCGCGGATTAGGTGATGAAGTCAGTCTGCTCGACCGTAGCCAGGTGCGTGATCTGCTGCAAAGCGACCTCTACCACGGCGCAATCAAGAATACCCGCAACATGCATCTGCACCCGCTCAACCTGTGCATCGGTGAAGCGCGGGCGGCGGAAAGTCTTGGCGCGCTGATCTTTGAAAACAGCGAAGTGCTGGAGATCATTCACGGCACTGCGCCCGGTGTGCGCACGGCTCACGGGCAGATCGACGCCAATCAGGTGATGCTCGCCGGCGACGTCTACCACAAGCTCGAACCAGGGCAACTCAAGGGCAAGATTTTCCCGGCGATGGGCGGCATCGTCACCACCGCGCCGCTGGGTGATCTGGCAAAACAGATCAACCCCGAAGATCTTGCGGTCTACGACTGCCGTTTCGTCCTCGACTATTACCGCCTCACCGCCGACGGCCGCCTGCTGTTCGGTGGCGGTGCCAACTACAGCGGCAAGGATTCACGGGACATCGCCGCCGAACTGCGCCCGTGCATCGAGCAAACCTTCCCGGCGCTCAAAGGCGTGCAGATCGACTACCAGTGGAGCTGCGCGATGGGCATCGTGATCAACCGCATCCCGCAACTGGGCAAGCTCTCGGACAACGTCTGGTATTGCCAGGGCTACTCGGGGCACGGCATCGCGACCACGCACATCATGGGCGAAATCATGAGCCGCGCGATCACCGGACAGATGGAGCAGTTCGATACGTTTGCCCAGTGCCAGCACATACGCGTGCCGATGGGGGATTTGCTCGGCAATCCACTGCTTGCCGCCGGGATGTGGTACTACCAGATGCTTGAGCGCCTGCGCTGAAACATGTGTTGAATGTACCGACCCCTTCGCGAGCAAGCTCGCTCCCACAGTTGACCGAGTTCTATCTCAGAAACGCGTTCGAATGTGGGAGCGAGCTTGCTCGCGAAGGCGCCATCAAAACCACCGCAAAACCTCAATCCGGCAACTGCTCGACCACAATCCCCAACCGCCGGTAATCCTCGACACTCCCCGACGCCACATGCCGCTCGGTAATCAGCGTATGCAGGCGCGAACACGGCGCCACCACAAACGGCTCCACCGCCCCGAGCTTGTCCGCCGTGGTCACCGCAATCACCCTCGCGGCGCCATCGAGCATCGCCTGCTTCACCGGCACTTCATCAAAATGCAGCGAAGTGATGCCCACTTCCGGGTGAATCGCACAGACCCCGGTAATCGCCAGATCCGCCCTGATCCCGGCGAGCAGCCTTAGCGCCTCATGCCCACCCGCTGCCATCGTTCGCGGGTTCAATTGCCCGCCAGCGAGAATCACTTTCACACCCTTGAATTCCGAGAGCGCAATCGCCGTCATCGGCGAAGCGGTCACCGCCGTGATGCTGATATCGGCATGCAATGAGCGCGCTACCTGCAAGGTGGTCGAGCCGGAATCGAACAACACAATCTGCCCGTCTTCAATCTCCTGCGCCGCCCGTTGCGCCAGACGAATCTTCACCTCATCCGTCTCGTCCAGCCGGGTGAAGTAGTCCTTGCCGGAGTCCTTTGGTCGCGGTAACGCCCCGCCGTGCACGCGTTGCACCAGCCCGGCATTGTCCAGTTCGGCGAGGTCGCGGCGGATGGTGTCTTCGGAGACCGCGAAGTGCTGGCTCAACTCGGAGGCCATGACCTTGCCGTCACGTTCGAGGAGCAAAAGGATTTTCTGCCGGCGCAGAGAAGGCAGTTCAGCTGCGGAATGGTCGTGCATGGTTATGCCTGTTTGTGCTTGCAGTTGCAGGTTTATGCGAGACTAGCGAAACCTTTAAACAAACACAAACTGGCGGGCTATCAATTATTTCGATCTTTGGAATCAACAAGGCGAATTTTTTCTTTGCTTTCAACCTGTTCAGAATGGCCGCACTTCTAAAAGGCTCAGGATAAACACCTCATGAATCTCAATTTTGCGTTTGCGTGCATGATCGTCGTGTCGTTTGCGATTGCCCTCGGCCACGCCTGACAGCGCCTCAGACCGACGCCAACAAATGCTCACGCAACCATTTGTGCGCCGGATCGCGGTGCGAACGTTCACCCCAGAACATCGCCATCTCGTAGCCCGGCACTTCCAGCGGTGCATCGACCACTAGCAAGGCCGGGTTGCCGCGCACCAGGCGTGACGGCAGCATCGCCACCAGATCGGTGCTGGCCAACACCGACATCGCCATCAGAAAGTGCGGCACCGACAGCACCACTTTGCGCATCAATCCGACATCGGCCAAAGCCCGGTCAGTCACCCCGAAAAAGCCCCCGCCCTCGCGCGACACCATCACGTGCTCCAGCGCGCAGAACTGTTTGCGCGTGGGTGCAGACTGCAATCCCGGATGCCCGACACGGCCGGCCAACACATAACGCTCGGTAAACAGCGGCCGTCGGTGCAACTCCGGCGGCGCGTCTTCGCTGATGTGCAGCGCCAGATCGAACACGCCCTGCTCGGCCTGTTTGACCAAATGCGCCGGCGTCAGATCGATCACCGCCAGACGCGTGCCCGGCGCTTGTTCGCGCAAACTGCTGAGGGCCGGCAACACCACCGTCGACTCGCCGTAATCGGTCGCGGCGATCTTCCAGGTGTGCGTCGCCTGCGCCGGGTCGAACGCACTGGCGGGCGCCACTGCCCTCTCCAACGCTTCCAATGCCTCGCGCAACGGCTCACGCAGTTCATCGGCGCGTGCCGTCGGGCGCATGCCGCGTGGCCCGGGCAACAGCAGCGGATCAGCAAAGATGTCGCGCAACTTGGCCAGATGCACACTCACCGAAGGCTGCGACAGGTTCAGGCGCTGCGCCGCTCGGGTGACGTTGTGCTCCGACAGCAACACGTCGAGGGTCAGCAGCAGGTTGATATCCAGCCGTCTCAAATTATTCATGGCTATACCAGACATATCAGACATTCATTTCCAATATACCGGTTGAACGCTGATCCTGCAGTCACTCAGCTAACGGAGCTTCAACATGAAAGTGCTACTGGTTTACGCCCATCCAGAACCGACTTCCCTCAACGGCTCGCTGCGCGACTTCAGCGTGCAGCGCCTGCAAGCCGCCGGCCACACCGTGCAGGTCTCCGACCTCTACGCGATGAACTGGAAAGCCACCCTCGACGCTGACGATGCCCCGCAGCGCGATGCGACGAAACCGTTTCACGCCTCCCTCGACTCGAAAGTCGCGTACGCCGAAGGCACCCAGGCTGCCGACATCGCCCGCGAGCAGGAAAAACTGTTGTGGGCGGATGCGTTGATTCTGCAGTTTCCACTCTGGTGGTTCACCATGCCCGCCATTCTCAAAGGCTGGGTCGATCGGGTGTACGCCTATGGTTTTGCCTACGGCGTCGGCGAACATTCCGACAGTCGTTGGGGCGAGCGTTATGGCGAAGGGAAAATGAAAGGCAAACGGGCGATGTTGATGGTCACCACCGGTGGCTGGGAGTCGCACTATGCACCGCGTGGGATTAACGGGCCGATGGATGATTTGCTGTTTCCGATTCAGCACGGGATTTTGTACTACCCGGGGTTTGAAGTAGTGCCACCGTTTGTGGTGTATCGGACCAGTCGGATGGATGCGGCGCGGTATGCCGAGACTTGTGATGAGTTGGGGCGGCGGCTGGATGAGTTGTGGAGTGCAAGGCCGATTGGGTTTCGGCAGCAGAATGCCGGCGACTACGAAATCCCTGCTTTGACCTTGAAGAGCGATATCGCGCCGGATAGCGAAGGCTTCGACGCACACATCCGCTAGCGCCGCATCGACCACGTAGAGCAAAAGCCCCTCACCCTAACCCTCTCCCAGAGGGAGAGGGGACTGACCGAGTTGTTTTTTCGAGCTACGCCGACCTGTGATATCGATCCGAACTCAAGTTTTGAACACTGCACTTTTCGAGCTACACCGACCTGGTATATCGAGCCGAACTCAAGTTTTGAACAGCCCACAATCGGCTCCCTTCCCCCTCGCCCCCCTGGGGAGAGGGCTGGGGTGAGGGGGATGGATCTAACTGACACGACGCAACATGCAGGCATCAGTGGCTCCGGTCAGATTTCCTCCCGCGCCCGCCTCACCTGCACCAACAACGCCGGCGCAAAATGCAGCAACACCATCCGGCTCAAATGATGAGTCAGGATAAACACCACATTCAGCCCACCACCAAACGCGACAATTGCAATCGTTTCAATCGCGCCCGGCATGTACGCCAGCCACAGCGACAGCGGATCACTGCCCAACCAGCGCGCCGCCACCTCAGCAAATACTGCGGCTACCACGATCATCAAACCGACCGAGACCAACGCCGTGCGGCCATGACGTCCCAGCTCCGCTACGCCAAGCCCCTGAAACCTTGAGCCGATCCGCACGCCGAGAATCAGCGCTGCCAGATTCAAACTCCAGTCCGGCATGTGAAAACCGTGCAGCCATCCCGATTTCACAAACACCGCAGTGATAATGATCGCGGTGAGCATGAACGGCGCCGGTACGCCGATCACCAGCAGCAAGCGTCCGAGCAGTACGCTTAGCGCAATGACCGAAAACGCAGTCAACGCCATGCCTGTGGTCAGTGGATCACCATCGGCAACCGCCACTGCAGCGGCCTGGCCGGGAATCAGGAAACTCACCAGCACGGTGATCAACAGCAAGCGCATCAGATGCACGATGATGACCTTGCTCGATGCCTTTTCCGATTCAAGCAAATCAAACACCGCCGCCAGTGCACCGGGATAAACCGCCAACAGGGCATCAGTACGATTCCAGCCTGCACCACGCGTCAGCCACCATCCGGCCAACGCGATTTGCACCGTCAGGCAAATCAGCAACACGCCGAGGCTCGGCAACATCGTCGAGGCCGTCTCGCTGTCCCACGCCTCGAACATCAGCCCGGTGGCGATGCCCAGCGTGACCTGGATGTAGCCGAGTCCATAGGGAGTTGCCGGGGCGATTCCGGTTTTACTGGCGAACAATGCGGTAACCACAATCGAACCCAACAGCAGCCCATGGGGCACACCTTCGAACTGCAACAGTGCGCCGAAACCAGCCGCAATCAACAAACAGAGAATGGATTTCATAGTCGCCTTCCTGGCTATTTACCTGACACACCACAACCCCGTGTAGGAGCTGCCGAAGGCTGCGATCTTTTGACTTTGTTTTTGAAGATCAAGATCAAAAGATCGCAGCCTTCGGCAGCTCCTACAGGAGATGTATTCGTTTTCAGCCGCGCAGCCGTGCAATCGCCCGGCGGTATTTTTCGATTCGTTCGAGATCCTCCCAACTCGGCGAGGCAATTCGCGACAGGTCGCTGTTCTCTTCCAGATCCGCCAGTTTCACCACCCGACCGATCGGGTTTTGTGCGGCGCGCTCGACAAAATCCTCGTAGGACTCGCCCGGCACTTTGCTCACCGACTCAATCGCCGTCAGCACCTCTTCGCTGAAACCTTCCTTGCGCAAATCATCGAGGCTGACACCGCAATCCTCAACCACGTCATGCAGCACGGCGACGATGCGTTGTTCCAGCGTGGTCATGCGTAACATGACTTTCAGCGGATGCAGAATGTACGGCGCACCGCCCTTGTCGACCTGCCCGGCGTGGGCCGTGGCGGCGATGGCGATAGCACGTTCGAGGGTCTGGGTCATGGAAGTCTCCGAGGGTTAGACGCCGTAGCGGCCGCCGACATGGATGTTGCGTTTGAGCCAGTTGCCGATTGCCTTCAGCCGTCCGACTGGTTTGGCTGGCCCGGAATGACGCTGAAGAATCAGCGACACCAATGTGGCCTGATCGGCTTTCGGATGGGCATCGATCAACTCGGCAACCCATGCGCAATCGGCCATTTTCAGATGCTCGCGCCACTCACCGGGCCAGGCGTCCAGCTCATCCAGCGCCAACCACCGCGCACCGCCATGCTCCATATGCCCGCCGGACATCGACTGCTCGAAACAGAACGGTGTTTCTGGCTTTGCGGGGTCAATGTGAAACAGATAGATGTCGTGGAATGGATGCTGCGAGGGGAGCGCGTTGTTGCGGCTGCCGATTTCGATCATGGGCAATGTTCCAATCCTTGGGCGCTGAATGTTTCCGATTGTTTCGCAGTGTACGCGATAGGAGCAAATCAAAAACCCGATGGAACCTCCCTCCTCCATGCCGTCTCGAAACTTTAAAGCGCCAACATCATCGATCAGACCCGGCGCCTTTGAAGAGGAAACCCCGATGAACATTCGCTTCCTGCTTCTGATCGCCACCTTCGCCGTAATCCCCACCTGCGTCATGGCCGAAGGCTGCGACGTCCAGACCCAATCCTCCAGCGCCTCGGTGCCAGCGGTGGAAAACCACAGCTGCTACGAATACGAAGGCATGCCCGTCGGCTCCATCGACTGGTCATGCAGCAACGAAAGCAAAGACATGCTCAACAGCAAAAAAACCAAGGTCGAACACTGCGCCGACCACTATCAGGCCACGTGTATCGCCACGATTACCCAGGAATCCCTGGCCAACCCGCACTCCACCAGCAAGGACAAAAACGCCGAAGCGTTGAACATCCCCAATAACGCGCAAGTGACCACGTATTACTACGACGTTGAGCATTTGGCTCAGGCGCGGATTGATTGTGAGAATGGTGGCGGGCATTGGAAAACGAAGTAAACGGCTGATCCATGCTTGCGACAGACAAAGAAAAAGCCCGGCTTAAAAAACCGGGCTTCTTAGTGCGCGATATCCATTAACCACCGCCGTTACCACCGCTGCTGCTACCGGACGGTTGACCCGCAGGGCTAGGCTTGGAGGCAGAAGGCACCGGCCCATTATCGGTCTTGCCACCATCACCACCCTTGGGCAGCGAATTGGCATCCGGGTCGGCATTGGTGGCTGGAGACGCCGGTTCACGCGTCTGGCTATTTCCGTCGTTGGCCGTAGGGGTTGGCGTTTCGCCGGCCGCGATCGCGTACAGCGAACTGCCGGACAGCAACGCCGCGAGCGTAAGCACCGCGATTTTATGGTTCAGCATGGTGGCTCTTCCTTTGCGTGGGGGAGTTACAGCATTGGAAGAAGGTGTGCGACGAAGGTGCGGTGTGTCGGACGAATGGTTATGGGCGTTTAGTCATGGGTAGAAAACGCAGTCGATTTCTAATCGGAATATTTCAGACTTTTAACGCCCTCCTCGGTTTTCCCTGACGAAATATCGGTTTTTTATTCAACACTTCCAATAACCGCAATCTGATGGCACTCTGACACCCGACTGTGAGTCCGACCAAATATAGCCTAGCAAGATATTGGTTGCGGGAGCGACCCAATACCCGCTGGATGCACCTGTAAAGTCAACAATTTCTTGAGCGTCAAAAATTACTACTTACAATGAAGAGACCAACACAAATTGAATCAGAACATGCTGGAAGCACAACTAATAACATTACTGAAAGAAGCTAACCAACTATCAATAAAAGTTGCCCAACACCAGCTTGACCTAGGAGACTGGCATTCAAGAAACCCTGATACCGAACTACCACAAGCATTTATTGACAACGAAGAGACACTCACCAAGCCATTAATTGACATTGTCGACTCAATTTACCTTTCAACCTTAGCACTACTTAGCGTACTCAAGCTAACCGACTACCAGGACCAATTCAAAAACCGCTTTGGGTTAGACTTCAACGCAATTCGCGCCGCTGAAGAATACGAAATCGACAACGAAACTGGTCATCCCTACAACACTTTCCTGATAAAAATTCATAGATTCCTGAAGATACTCGGAATTAGCACAGAATCAGAGTTATACTACACCCAAGCTGGAATAAAATACCTAGAGACAATACTTAAAAACACTGCAGCAATAGTGCACAACAGTGGTAAAACCGTAAAATCAGAAACCGAAGTATATAAATGCGTAAAACATGTCATACAAGCTATATTTCCGACATCTCTTCATCCGAAATCAAATTTTATAAAACAAGCTCAAGAATATAAACCTGATATTTTGATCCCAGAACTCTTCGCAGCTGTGGAATACAAGTTCGCAACGACCGCTGAAAAACTTAAGGCAACCATTGCACAACTGTCCGATGATATTCACGGCTACTCTAACGAATATGACTATAGGCTATTTTACGCCGTATTCTATGTTACCCAAGACTTTATTGGCCTTGAAAAATTCAATGCAATCTGGAAAGAAAAACAATACCCAAAGAACTGGAAGGCGTTTTACATTGTGGGCAGCTAACAACCGCCGCCAGCCTGAAAACTCGCAACAAAATGAATACCAAAACTTCAAATTTTCGCAAGACGATAGTTCTCCAGCAAAGAAAAAACCATAACTTCTCATTGAAACAGTTAAGCGAACACATTTTATGGCAAAAATAAAACCATCAACGCTCTTATATTTCTTATCCTTAAACCCAGACCACGGCCTCGAAAGACAGCCCTTATTCTGGCTTACCATCGCAATCCCCGTGCTTCTCGCAATTTTACTTGGCCTCCCCTTGTGGATCACGCACTCATTTGAATTCACGGAAACTGGATATGCCACGTTCCTTCGGATAAGTAAACTTCCCATTGGCGTAATCTCTCTAGCCATCCCTCTTGGAGTTCTAATTGGCAAGCTTCACGGAGCAAAACAGGTCGCCGTTCAAATTGAAAATACGAGAAGACAGATTAAAAACACAGAGAGAGACAATAATACCAAACTCTACATTTCCCATTTCGAACACTTTTGCAAAAACGTCGATTTCATAGAGCACTCACTTAAAACTAGGTATTCAGAACTACTTATCGATGATACAGCCCCTATCATCAACAAGCCTGAGCTTTACCGAAAATATTATCCAGAAAGCTCTATACACGTTGGCGTCATGCCAAGGAGCGAAGAATTCAAAGAAATCACGAGAACCAGACTAAAGCAGCTACAAGATTCATTCAAAAAACTAATGCAACTAGAAAATGACTACAACATAGAAGAGGGCATCGAAGCTTTAAGAATGGTAGAACACATACTGCTCCTTGTTCAAGCTGATACGGCCTACTGCTTTAATAAAACTAAATCCATCTTCAAAAAAAGCCAGACAATCAGAGAGGATTTGAAAAAAACGTTCTACTATGGAATAAACCAACAAGGCAAGGACTATAAATACCAAACCAGTTTTCTCACCACACTAATAGGCGAAATCGATTCAATCGAAACGTTAAATCCTGACAAAAATATAGCAAGCGACCTATTCAACAACTGGCGCACGTTTTACAAACCCTCTTATTCCGAGCACGACGAAATTGAGAAAAGAATCAACGAAATTCTTCCACATACAAAAAATCAGCCGAGCGACGATATTCCGAACTAAATACGCCATCTCAAACAACCTAAAACCATGACTGAAGCATTTCGCGCAGCGCCGATTTTTTATCAAACCGCGAGCTCATCCAAAATATTAAATCAGTGGGAAGGCTCAACGAAACTTTAAGCATGTGTTCGCTATATCGCTTAGACCCCGTCAAAAATTCGCCGGCGTATTCGCACTAATAATTTCCGCCTCATCCGCCCCGATATTCCGAAACTTATGCGGCAGCGTAGTCGGAAAATAATACCCATCCCCCGCATTCAACACACTCACCGACCCATCCACGGTCAACTCCACCGTGCCACGGGTGACAAGCCCACACTCCTCGCCCTCAGCATGCACAATCGGCTCTTCCCCGGAACTCGCGCCCGGTGCGTATTGCTCGCGCAGCAGGCGCATCTGCCGGCTGGGCACCGAGGCGCCGATCAGCAGCAGGCGCAGGCCGTGGCGGCCGAGGTCGGGTTGTTCGTTGGCGCGGAAGACGTATTGGTGTTCGCGCGGGGGTTGGTCGAAGGTGAAGAAGTCGGCCAGGGACATCGGTATGCCTTCGAGCAGCTTTTTCAGGGAGCTGACGGAGGGGCTGACGCGATTCTGTTCGATCAGGGAGATGGTGGCATTGGTCACGCCGCTACGCCGGGCCAGCTCGCGCTGGGAGAGTTTGTAGCTTTCGCGTACTAGTTTGAGTCGAGAACCCGTATCCATGACTGCCTTATGTGAGAAGTACTTAGGCTCTGCGCGAAAACTGCCTGCGCGACGATCATCCTGCGTTAAAAACAGGCTCGGAATGCTCATGTAGGGCCCTACACTCCGCTTCCTCGCCTGTTTTTGCCTTGCCTGATCGCCGCTCGGCGGTTCTCGCGCAGACCCACGGGTAATGGGGGTGGGTGGCGGGTGCCGCGCGAGGGGCGCGGATCACGTTGCTCCCGTGTCCCGGAACCGTGAAAGGCGGCTATTAAATCACGTTTGCCGGTGTTGCTCAGCAGGTTCGATGGACGGTGGGGCAAAAGTCCTTCTTGCCTTGGTAATACGGATCTGAAGGAGTGAGCCTGCTCGCGATTGGGTGGCACATTCAACATTATTTTTGACTGGATGGCCGCCTTCGCGAGCAAGCTCGCTCCCACAGGGTTTTTGGTGTTTCTGTGGGAGGGATATTGGCTGGGTTGGCCTTATCGCGAGCAGGCTCACTCCTACAATTTGATCTTTGGTATTTCAGCAGGATTGATTTTGCCTTTGCTGGCCTCTTCGCGAGCAGGCTCGCTCCCACAGTTGGACATCTGGGTGTCAGTGACATCGGTGGTGTTGCTGCAGCATTAAAAAACCGGCGGGGTCTTGGGGGCCGCCGCCGGGGAGGTAACTTAGATGCCGAAACGGTCGCGCAGTGAGTAGTAGACGGCGCCGAGGGCGGTGAGTGGCGCGGAGAAGGTGCGGCCACCGAGCATTGGCATGTGCGGCAAGGACGCGAAAGCGTCGAAACGCTCAGCGTCGCCGCGGATCATTTCCGAGATCAGCTTGCCGGCGAGGTGCGAGCAGGTAACGCCGTGGCCGCTATAGCCTTGCATGTAGTAGGCGTTTTTCTCGATGCGGCCGAATTGCGGCATGCGCGACATGGTCAGCAGGAAGTTGCCGGTCCAGCGGTAGTCGATCTTGACGTCTTTGAGCTGCGGGAAGGTTTTGAGGATCTTCGGGCGGATCAGTTGTTCGATGTCGTCCGGTTCACGCGCGCCGTAGACCACGCCGCCGCCGTAAAGCAGTCGGTTGTCTGCAGTCAGACGGTAGTAATCCAGCAGGTAGTTGCAGTCTTCGACGCAGTAATTGTTGGTGATCAGGCTGCGCGCCTGCTTTTCGGTCAACGGTTCGGTGACGACGATCTGCGAGCCGCACGGCATGCTTTTCGCGGTGACGCGGTTGTCGAGACCTTGCGGCAAGTAGGCGTTGCCGGCGATCAGCAAGTACTTGGCGCGGACCTGGCCTTTGGCAGTGCGCACGACGTTTGGCTCGCCGTATTTGATTTCCACGGCTGCCGATTGCTCGTAGATCTTGCCACCCAAACGTGTGATCGCAGCCGCCTCACCGAGCGCCAGGTTCAGCGGGTGAACGTGGCCGCCCTGCATGTCGAGCAGGCCGCCGACGTATGCATCGGAGCCGACTTCGCGACGAATCTCAGCCGCGTCGAGCATCTTCAGATTGCGGTTGCCGTAACGCTCCCAGCCGCGTTTCTGCTCAGCCAGACCGTTGAGTTGTTTCTTGTTCATCGCTGCGAAGATGCCGCCCGGGCGGTAGTCGCATTGGATGTCGTATTCCTTGATGCGCGAACGGATGATGTCGGCGCCTTCGAAGATCATGCTGCCGAGGATTTCCGCAGTCTTGTCGCCGTAGCGCTCTTCGATCACGTCGACGTCGCGGCTGTACGAGTTGACCAGTTGACCGCCATTGCGACCGCTGGCGCCGTAGCCGACTTTCGCCGCTTCCAGCACCGTCACTTTGTAGCCGGCTTCGGTGAGGAACAGCGCCGAGGACAGGCCGGTGTAACCGGCGCCGATGATGCAGACGTCGCACTCGACCGACTCTTCCAGAACCGGAAAGTCGATGACTTCGTTGCGGGTGGCGGCGTAGTAGCTGTTTACGTGTTGCTGTTTCATAGGTTTCTCCGAGGGCCGCCAATAAAAGGCGACCACCGCTGTAATAGAGTCAGAGCTTGATCCAGGTCGCTTTCAGCTCGGTGTATTTGTCGAACGCGTGCAGCGATTTATCGCGACCGTTGCCCGACTGCTTGAAGCCACCGAACGGCGCGGTCATGTCGCCGCCGTCGTACTGGTTGACCCAGACGCTGCCGGCACGCAGGCCGCGAGCGAAGGTGTGCGCCTTGCTGAGGTTGCTGGTCCAGACGCCGGCGGCGAGGCCGAAGATGCTGTCGTTGGCGATCTGTAGCGCTTCTTCAGCGGTGTCGAAGGTGATCAGCGACAGCACTGGGCCAAAGATTTCTTCCTGGGCGATGGTCATTGCGTTGGTCACACCGTCGAAGAGCGCCGGTTGCACATAGAGGCCGCCGGTTTCTTCGAGGGTGCGTTGGCCACCGGCAATCAGCTCGGCGCCCTGCTCGCGACCGATGCTGATGTAGCGCAGCACGTTGTCGAGTTGACGCTGATCGACCACAGCGCCAACGGTGGTGGCTGGATCCAGTGAGTGACCGGGTTTCCACGCTTGCAGCGCTTCCAGCAACAGCGGAATGAACTGCTCGCGGATCGAACGCTCGACCAGCAAGCGCGAGCCGGCAGTGCACACTTCGCCCTGATTGAAGGCAATGGCGCCGGCCGCCGCTTGTGCTGCCGCGCGCAAATCCGGTGCGTCGGCAAACACCACGTTCGGGCTCTTGCCCCCGGCTTCGAGCCAGACGCGTTTCATATTGCTTTGGCCGGCATAAATCATCAGTTGCTTGGCAATCGCCGTGGAGCCGGTGAAGGCCAGCACGTCAACGTCCATGTGCAACGCTAGCGCCTTGCCGACGGTGTGGCCGAAGCCTGGCAGCACGTTGAACACGCCTTTCGGAATGCCGGCATCCAGCGCCAACTGCGCGATACGGATCGCCGTCAGCGGCGATTTTTCCGAAGGTTTGAGAATGAACGAATTGCCCGCGGCCAGCGCCGGGGCGAATTTCCAGCTGGCCATGATCAACGGGAAGTTCCACGGCACGATGGCCGCAACCACGCCGGAAGGTTCGCGGGTGACAAGGCCGAGTTGATCGTGAGGGGTGGCGGCGACTTCGTCGTATATCTTGTCGATGGCTTCGGCGCTCCAGCGGATCGCGTTGGCGGTCGCCGGGATGTCGATGCTCATCGAATCGCTGATCGGTTTACCCATGTCGAGGGTTTCCAGCAGCGCCAGTTCTTCCTGGTTCTGCAGGATCAGATCGGCGAAGCGGATCAGGATGCGCTTGCGCTCGGCCGGGGCTTTTTTCGCCCAGATGCCGGACTCGAAAGACTGGTGCGCGACTTCAACGGCGAGGTTGGCGTCGGCTTCATCGGTGCTGGCCACGGAGGCGAGGAAACGGCCGTCGACGGGGCTCAGGCATTCGAAGGTGTCGCCACTGATGGCCGGGCGGTATTCACCGTTGATGAACGCGCGGGCTTCGATGGTCAGGGACTGGAAGCGTTGTTCCCAGTCGTTGCGGGTCGTTGTCATTGTTGTGGCTCGACAAGGGGGGATTGGGGGTGTCGGGGTGTTGTGTCTGGCTTGAGATGGCTGCCCTCACCCTAGCCCTCTCCCGGAGGGAGAGGGGAGCGACCGAGTTGTCTCGGGATTTGCACCGACCTGAACGACCGAGTCGATTATGGATTCGGTAAAGCAGGTTCAGGTCGCTGGATTTCCCAAGCATCCCCGGATCAGTCCCCTCTCCCTCGGGGCGGTCCGACGTTTCGGGAGGGTTAGGGTGAGGGGCTTTTGGCTTTTGGGGCCTTCAAACACTCACACCGTATGCAGATACCAGTTGTACTCAAGATCAGAAATCGAGTTCTCGAACTCGGCCAGCTCGCTCTCTTTACACGCGACAAACACGTCGATGTACATCGGGTCGATGTAGCGGGCCATGACCTCACTGTCGTCCAGCTCGCGCAGTGCGTCACGCAGGTTGTTCGGCAGGCTCTGTTCGTTCTGCTCGTAGCTGTTGCCTTCCACCGGGGCGCCCGGCTCGATCTGGTTGGTCAGACCGTGGTGAATACCGGCCAGCACCGAAGCCATCAGCAGGTACGGGTTGGCGTCAGCGCCAGCAACGCGATGCTCGATACGCACAGCGTCGGCCGAACCGGTTGGCACACGGACCGCAACGGTGCGGTTGTCGATGCCCCAGCTCGGCGAGTTCGGTACGTAGAACTGCGCGCCGAAGCGGCGGTACGAGTTGACGTTCGGGCAGAGGAACGCCATTTGCGCAGGCAGGGTCTCCAGCACACCGCCGATCGCGTGACGCAGTGCGGCGTTCTGCTCGGGATCCTCGCTGGCGAAGATGTTGTTGCCTTCTTTGTCCAGGATCGAAATGTGCACGTGCAGACCGTTGCCCGCCTGGCCCGGATACGGCTTGGCCATGAAGGTGGTGTCCATCTCGTGGTCGTAGGCGATGTTCTTCACCAGACGCTTGAGCAGGACCGCGTAATCGCACGCCTTGATCGGATCGGAGACGTGATGCAGGTTGACTTCGAACTGCGCCGGGGCGCTTTCCTTGACGATTGCGTCAGCCGGGATGCCCTGCTCTTTCGCGCCTTCGAGGATGTCTTGCAGGCAATCGACGTATTCGTCGAGATCGTCGATCAGATACACCTGAGTCGACACCGGACGCTTGCCGGAGACCGGCGAACGTGGCGACTGTGGACGGCCATTCACATTGTCTTGGTCGATCAGATAGAACTCGAGTTCGAACGCAGCGCAGATGGTCAGACCGAGGTCGTCGAATTTGCGCACGACGTTGGCCAGCACTTCGCGCGGGTCAGCGAAGAACGGCTGGCCTTCGATCTCATGCATGGTCATTAGTAGTTGTGCGGTTGGGCGCTTCTGCCACGGCTCGATACTCAGGGTGCCGGGGATCGGGTAGCAGATGCGATCAGCGTCGCCGATGTCCAGACCCAGGCCGGTGCTTTCCACCGTGGAGCCATTGATGTCGAGGGCGAAAAGCGAGGCCGGCAGGTTGATGCCTTTCTCGTAAACCTTATGAAGACTGGTGCGTTCGATACGCTTGCCGCGCACCACACCGTTCATATCCGCAATCAGAAGGTCGACGTACAAAACCTCAGGATATTTCTTAAGGAATGCGTTTGCTTCGTTGAGTTGAACGGTACGCAGAGGGACCGACATGATGCACCTATTTAGCTGTTAATTATTATGTTCACTGCTGTTTCGCCGAGCCAGTCAACCCGAACGGCAAAGTGAAGTCAATAGCGAACAGATGGCCGCTCAGGGTTTATTTTTCGGGCTTTTTTTAACACTTGCGTGCCAATGCAGGCGCCACAGCCCCGAGAATCATGAAGATATGATGAACGGCGTTTAGAATTTTTTACATGGCAGTTGTTAATTAAAATCAACGAGGCTAAGCTCCGGAAAAGCTCGTTCAAGTGTCAAACTTCGAGGTGAATAAAAATGGCATTCAAGCCATTGATCGGCGTTACTGCGTGCGTCAAACAGATTGGCCTGCACCCCTATCACATCAGCGGCGACAAGTACGTACGTGCTGTCAGCGTTGGCGCTAACGGGTTGCCAGTGGTCATTCCTTCCCTTGGCAAGCTGACCGAAATCGAAGACCTGCTCGGTCAACTCGACGGTCTGCTGCTGACCGGCTCGCCCTCGAATGTGGAACCTTTCCACTATCAAGGCCCGGCCAGCGCACCCGGCACGGATCACGATCCGGCGCGGGATGCCACCACCCTTCCTTTATTACGTGCAGCCATCGCGGCGGGCGTTCCAGTGCTCGGCATTTGCCGTGGTTTCCAGGAAATGAACGTGGCGTTCGGCGGCAGCCTGCATCAGAAGGTGCATGAGCTGCCGGGCATGCTCGATCACCGTGAAGCCGATAGCCCGGATGTGGCCGTGCAATACGCACCGGCCCATGCGGTGACCGTGCTTGGTGGCGGTGTGTTCGAGGCGCTGGAATTGCCGGGCGAGTTTCAGGTGAACTCGATTCACAGCCAGGGCATCGACCGCCTCGCGCCCGGCCTGCGCGCCGAAGCGGTGGCGCCGGACGGCCTGATCGAGGCGATCTCGGTCGAGCACAGCCCGACCTTCGCCCTCGGCGTGCAATGGCACCCGGAATGGCAAGTGCTCGACAACCCGAACTACCTGAAGATTTTCCAGGCATTCGGCGCGGCTTGCCGGCAACGGGCGGCGCGGCGCAACCAGCGCTGACACAACCCAGGAATACATAACGATTTACTGCCCCCACGGACGTCGGGTGTGCCTGCGCACATCCGTCATCCGTGAACAGCAACACCCGTAATAACAACAAGTACGACCCAGGCAGCCAGGACGGCGGCGCCGAACAAGCCGGATGGCAGGAGCAAGACCGGCGGATCAATGCAAAACCCTGTGGGAGCGAGCTTGCTCGCGAAAGCGGTGTGTCAGGTAACAACGATGTCGGCTGACACGACGTCTTCGCGAGCAAGCTCGCTCCCACAGGGGGATGTGATCCAACCGGGGATGTATCTGCAGGCTTGCAATCCACTTAAGCCCGGCCACATTGGCCAGGCGAACGAAACCTGTTGGGAGTTTCACATGGCAAACGCCTCCAGCACTTACAGGAAGGCACTTGAAGGTCATCAGCAACCGAAAAAGGTGCTGGTGAAAGTCGATCGTGTCACCAAGAAGTTCGACGAAACCGTGGCCGTGGACGATGTGTCCCTGGAGATCCATCAGGGCGAAATATTCGCTCTGCTCGGTGGCTCCGGTTCGGGCAAATCGACCCTGCTGCGCATGCTCGCCGGTTTCGAGCGCCCGACTGAGGGGCGGATTCTGCTCGACGGCGTGGACATCACCGACATGCCGCCGTACGAGCGGCCGATCAACATGATGTTCCAGTCCTACGCGCTGTTCCCACACATGACCGTCGCGCAGAACATCGCCTTCGGCCTCAAGCAAGACCGTTTGCCCGCCAGCGAAATCGACGCCCGTGTCGATGAAATGCTGCGCCTGGTGCACATGACCCAATACGCCAAACGCCGTCCGCACCAGTTGTCCGGTGGTCAGCGCCAGCGCGTCGCCCTCGCCCGCTCGCTGGCCAAGCGTCCGAAGCTGTTGCTGCTCGACGAGCCAATGGGTGCGCTGGATAAAAAGCTGCGTTCGCAGATGCAACTGGAGCTGGTGCAGATCATCGAACGCGTCGGCGTGACCTGCGTGATGGTGACTCACGATCAGGAAGAGGCCATGACCATGGCCGAGCGCATCGCGATCATGCACCTCGGTTGGATCGCGCAGATCGGCAGCCCGGTCGATATCTATGAAGCGCCGGTCAGCCGCATGGTCTGCGAGTTCATCGGCAATGTGAACGCCTTCGACGGCACCGTGGTGGAAGACCTTGAAGGTCACGCGATCATCCACAGCCCGGACTTGCAGCAGAAGATCTACGTCGGTCACGGCGTCAGCACCTCGGTGCAGGACAAGTCGGTCACCTACGCGATCCGTCCGGAAAAAATGCTCGTCAGCACCACCCAACCCGAGTTCCGCTACAACTGGTCCGAAGGCAAGGTGCATGACATCGCCTACCTCGGCGGTCACTCGGTGTTCTACGTCGAATTGCCCGGCGGCAAAATCGTTCAGTCGTTCATGGCCAACGCCGAACGCCGTGGCGCACGGCCGACCTGGGACGACAAGGTCTACGTCTGGTGGGAAGACGACAGCGGCGTGGTACTGCGCTCATGAGAACCTTCAATCAGCAATTCCTGCGCCTGGTGCCCAGCGGGCGAAAACTGGTGATCGGCATTCCGTTCATCTGGCTGTTCCTGTTCTTCATGCTGCCGTTCTTTCTGGTGATGAAGATCAGTTTCTCGGAAGCCGCGCTGTCGATCCCGCCGTACTCGGAGATCTACACCTACGCCGAACAGAAATTCCAGCTGCTGCTCAACATCGGCAACTACACCATGCTCGGCGAAGACGAGCTGTACCTGTCGGCCTACCTCGGTTCACTGAAGGTGGCGGCGCTGAGCACGATGATGTGTTTGCTGATCGGTTTTCCGATGGCCTACGCGATCACCAAGACCGGCAAGGAAACGCAAAACGTCCTGCTGCTGTTGATCATGATGCCGACCTGGACCGCGATCCTGATCCGCGTTTACGCGTGGATGGGCATCCTCAGCAACAACGGGTTGCTCAATGCGTTTCTGATGTGGACGGGGCTGACCGATCACCCGATCGAGATCCTCAACACCAACACGGCCGTCTATATAGGGGTCGTGTACGCGTATTTGCCGTTCATGGTGTTGCCGCTCTACGCCAACCTCGTCAAGCACGACGGCAGCTTGCTGGAAGCCGCGCAGGACCTGGGTTCAAGCAACTTCAACAACTTCTGGAAAATCACCGTGCCGCTGGCCAAGAACGGAATTATTGCCGGCTGCATGCTGGTGTTCATTCCGGTGGTCGGCGAGTTCGTCATCCCTGAACTGTTGGGTGGCCCGGAGACGCTGATGATCGGTCGCGTGCTGTGGCAAGAGTTCTTCAATAACCGCGACTGGCCGGTGGCGTCTGCGCTGGCGGTGGTGATGCTGTTGATCCTGATTGTGCCGATTCTGCTGTTCAACCGCAGCCAGGCCAAAGAGATGGAGGCACGGGGATGAAACGCTTCGGTTTTTCCAAGTTCATGCTGATCTTCGGCCTGATGTTCATTTATCTGCCGATGCTGATTCTGGTGATCTACTCGTTCAACGCCTCCAAACTGGTGACGGTGTGGGGTGGCTGGTCGGTGAAGTGGTATGTCGGCCTGCTCGACAACACACAACTGATGGGCTCGGTGGTGCGCTCGCTGGAAATCGCTTGCTACACGGCGATTGCTGCAGTGGCGTTGGGCACCCTCGCCGCTTTCGTGCTGACTCGCGTCACGCGCTTCAAAGGTCGCACGCTGTTTGGTGGTCTGGTGACCGCGCCGTTGGTGATGCCGGAAGTGATCACCGGTCTGTCGCTGCTGCTGCTGTTCGTGGCCATGGCGCAACTGATCGGCTGGCCGCAGGAGCGTGGCATCGTCACGATCTGGATCGCCCACACCACGTTTTGTGCCGCTTATGTGGCGGTGGTAGTCTCCGCGCGCTTGCGGGAACTGGACCTGTCGATCGAAGAAGCGGCGATGGATCTGGGAGCGAAGCCGTTCAAGGTATTTTTCCTGATCACCATTCCAATGATCGCGCCGTCGCTGGCGGCGGGCGGGATGATGTCGTTTGCCTTGTCGCTGGATGACCTGGTGTTGGCCAGCTTCGTTTCGGGACCGGGTTCGACGACCCTGCCGATGGAAGTGTTCTCGGCGGTGCGTCTGGGCGTGAAGCCTGAGATCAACGCTGTGGCCAGCCTGATTCTGCTGGCGGTGTCGCTGGTGACCTTCCTGGTCTGGTACTTCGGCCGCAAGGCAGAAGCCAACCGCAAGCGGGCGATTCAGGAAGCGATGGATCAGACGGCGAACGAGTCGTGGCAACCACAGCAATCCGCAGCAACCGCTTAACCTGTAGTCAGCTCCTCGGTCAGTCCCCTCTCCCTCCGGGAGAGGGTTAGGGTGAGGGGGCTTTGCGTAAAATGAATAAAAAGAATGGAGTTGTACCGATGAAAATGTTTGGCAGGACTCTGCTGACACTGTCCTTAATGGGCGCAATGGTCATGGGCGCCCAGGCCAACGACAAGGTGCTGCGTGTTTACAACTGGTCCGATTACATCGCGCCGGACACCGTCAAGAAGTTCGAAGACGAGACCGGCATCCGCGTGACCTACGACGTCTTCGACAGCAACGAAACCCTTGAAGCGCGCTTGCTGGCGGGCAAATCCGGCTACGACCTTGTCGTGCCGTCGAACAGTTTCCTGGCCAAGCAGATCAAGGCTGGCGTGTATCAGACACTGGACAAATCGAAGCTGCCGAACTGGAAGAATCTCAACCCGGTGCTGCTGAAAAACGCCGCCGCCAGTGATCCGGACAACGCCCACGCGTTCCCGTACATGTGGGGCTCGATCGGCATCGGTTTCAATCCGGCCAAGGTCAAGGAAGTGCTCGGCGCCAATGCCCCGACCAATTCCTGGGACTTGCTGTTCAAACCGGAAAACGCTGAAAAACTCAAAGCCTGCGGCATCAGTTTCCTCGACTCGCCGACGGAAATGATCCCGGCCGCCCTGCACTACCTGGGCTATCCGGTGAACGACAAGGACACCGCGCACATCAAGGAAGCCGAGGCGCTGTTCATGAAGATTCGCCCGAACGTGGCGTATTTCCATTCCTCGAAATACATCTCCGATCTGGCCAACGGCAACATCTGCGTGGCGGTCGGTTACTCCGGTGACGTGCTGCAGGCCAAGGCGCGCGCCGTGGAATCGGGCAACAACGTGGTGATCGACTACAGCATTCCCAAGGAAGGCGCCGGCAGCTTCTACGACATGGTCGCGATCCCGCGTGATGCCGCCAACGTCAAGAACGCTTACCTGTTCATGGACTTTCTCATGCGTCCGGACATCATCGCCGAGATCACTAACAGCAACGGCTACAGCAACGCCAACGCGGCGGCCACGCCATTGGTGGATGAAGCGATCCGCAACGACCCGGGTTCGTACCCGTCGCAAGCGGTGATGGCAACGCTGTATGCGGTGCCGGATCAGCCGATTGCTACGCAGCGAATCATGACCCGCGGCTGGACCCGGGTGAAGCTCGGTAAATAAAAACACCGATGATCAAAAATGTGGGAGCGAGCCTGCTCGCGAAAGCGGTATGACAGGCGATGAAATGTTGGATGTGCCGACGCCTTCGCGAGCAGGCTCGCTCCCACAGTAAAGCAATGCAGTGCTGAAAATTTCCCGTTCACGCAGCGCCTTACCACCGCTGCACCCTGCTATGAACGGCCTCACCTGGCTCCCTCGGCTCAGGTGAATTCTCAGGCGCCCTCGGGCGCCTTTTTTTGTGCCTTCAAATCAGCGACCAATCTTGCAGAACCCGATAGCGGCCCTTGTGTGATTCGAACAGGGCGAAGCGTTCAGCGCGCAGGAAAAACTCCGGCGGCGTAGCGGCTTCCGGCTCCGGCGCACGGTACTCACGGGCCAGGGTCAGATGCGGGCGAAATTCGCGGATTGTCTCTTCAAAGGCAAAGGGCAACATGGCCTGCTCCAGCGCATAGACCAGCCGCAACAACGCTGGTGGTGCCTGCTCTGGAGCCAATGACAATACCCCGGCGCGGTGCCAGACCTGCAAACGATCCAGCGAAATCTTCAACGCCTCTCCCGGCGTGCGCACTTGTCCGGCCGCCTCGCAGACGTCGTTGATCTGCGCCAATGGCACTGCGCCGAGAAACAGCAGCGTCAGATGAAAATTGTCCGCCGGCACCGGCTTACCGGTTCGCACCCCCAACTCCCCGCGCCACTGAGCAATCGCCTTGCGTTGCGCCGCCGGGCAATCGAGCGCGAAAAACAGTCGCTTCGCTTCTTCGGTCATGGCCCTGCACCCCTGTTCGTCGTGATCCGCCGGATTCTACACAGCCTGATCTGACGACTCGTGACAGGAAGCTATAGTTCAAGGATTGCCATCAACCGGAGACCGCCATGCGCGCGATCCTCAGCAAAGAACCCTGGTGGGCGCGGCCACCGGAACCCGGGCAGGATGAGAAGGAGCTCGAATGGGGCTGGCTGGTGCATTACAGCGAAGGCGAGCCGCGTTTCGAATTCGTCCGTGAACGCCCGACTGACGAGCAGATCCGCAACCGCAAGAGCTGCCGCATCACCCCCTCATCCGAGTGAACACAGCCAGTGAGGACTAATCCTGTGGGAGCGAGCCTGCTCGCGAAAGCGGAGTATCAGTGACCTTTTTGTCGACTGACACACTGCATTCGCGAGCAGGCTCGCTCGCACAGGGTTTTGTGGTGAACCATGAATTTTTGCCCATATTAAAATTGGCAGGAGTTCAGGGTTCAAGAATGTTCTTGAAGCCACCAAAGATCATGCGTTGACCGTCAAACCCCATCGGGTTGACGTCTGGTTGCATGCGCGGGTCTTCCATCATTTTTGCCATGCCGGCATCACGGGTGGCTTTGTCCGGCCAGATCAGCCAACCAGATGAAACTGTTTCGCCTTCCTTTAGTTTTACCGCCATGGGGAATGACGTGACCTTGCCGTCCGGCACGTCATCGCCCCAGCACTGAACCACGTCCTGTGCGCCGTATTCCTTGAACAGTTTCGCCGCGATTTCACAGTGTTTTTTGTACTGCTCACGATTGGCATTCGGCACCGGCGCTACGAAAATATCGATGTAAGCCATGATCACTCTCCTTGCACGTTGGGTTCGATCTGCTGATTGGTCGATTGCGGTGGCCGCCATTCGACAGGATTCACGCCCAAGCCGACCGACGGCTCATCGTCCCCACCCAGATTGCGCTCGACCTGCCCGGCCATGTGCAGCGTGCCGGCCATGACGCCGGTGGTCGGGTTCTGCACCAGTTTCAGCCAGGCCTTGTCGAAGGTGCTGCCAAGACTGCTGCGGATCAGCGCTTCACTGTCCGGCCGGTCATTGGCCTGAATGATCGCGCGAATGCCGGCCACACCGACCGAAATCAGTCCGCCAGCCAGTTTCCCGGCCGCTGCGGCCACTGCGCTGGCAGCCCCGCGCGGGGCCATTTCCGCCTCCATCCGTTGGCTGGCGCGTTTGGCCACCGGGGCCATGCCGGCATCCGTCGAGGCAATCCCCTTTGCGCCGCCCTCAGTGTGGATCTTGTCGATCAACGCGGCGTAGGCCGGCAGCGTATTCAACGGTTCGGTACTGATGACCTGAAACAGCGAAGCATCCCGCGCCGGTGGCGGGCCCAGCGCGATGGCCGGGACTTTCTGCAAATGCCCGTTGAGCTGACCAACGGGCACACCATGGCGTTGGGCGATAAGCGGCATCTGCTGCGCCATCAACTGCGCATAGAACGCCGTCGCCTGGCCAAGAATGGCATCCGGATCAATCTCCACCGCGACCGGGGCCAGCACCCTTTCCTGATATTGCTCAAGCAGATACGCCGCCAGCCGCTTGGCCGACGCATCCTGCTCACCACCGGCATTGATCGTGTACCAACTGACCTTCATCGACAGCCATTCCTGGGTCCAGTAGCTGCTGAACCACGGGATGAAATTTTCTTCAGTTTGCTGATAGACCCGAGTGCGCCAATGTTCCATCGAGCCACGGGCAAAGACTTTGACCTGTTCGGTGGATTGCTGCGAGGCGCTGACGATTTCCCGGTCGATCTGCTGCCAGGTCTGCGGCGAGACAAACACCGCCTGCGGCGCTGCCACCGGCGCCCGCGCCGAGGTGGCGCAGCCGGCCAGCAGCAACAGTGCGGCGACGAGCAGCGCACGGGGGTTCACGGTTGAGGTTTCCTTTCAACAAGGAGGAGTCAGATTTGAGTATAGGTGTGGGCGTCGGACCATTTGTCCGCTATCGCGAAAACACTGTAGATCCCCTGTGGGAGCGAGCTTGCTCGCGAATGCGGTGTATCAGACACATATGAATCGACTGGTTCGACGCCTTCGCGAGCAAGCTCGCTCCCACAATGGTCTGCGACAACCATCACTGCCATCGATATTCACCATCGCCACGATTGCCTTCCGCCCGCCGTCCATGAAAGGCACGATAAAGCCATCCGAAACACAACGAGGAGTTCACAACATGATTCACACCCACGTCACACTCTCCGTGAGTTTCCCGGTGTTCGGCAGCAACTACTACGAACAGCACGCCGTGTCGCACAAGGCGCAGGCACTGGTGTTCAACGAAGATTTCGAAGATCTGCTGATGCCCGCCGCGACTAATCATTTCAGTAATGAAGTAGTCGGCATCAACGATCAGTTCCGTTTTCTGAGCGACATTCTCGCCACCCATTTGCTGGACATCGAGGCCTCCGTGCCTGCGCGATCCAGCGTCCGGGCGAGCGCTCACTTTTAATTGAGGGCTAATGACAGAGGGCGTTCCTTTTTGGGGAACGCCCTCTTTCTGTTCAATCAGTCATCATCCCGATCACGATAGTAACGACGCCCGTCGCGACGATCATCGCGATCATCCCAGCGCCGGTCGTGGTCGTAATTACGGCCATGATCGCGGTCGTAATGCCGGCCATGGCGGTGGTCATCATCAAAATCCGCCACACAGCCGCCGAGCAATACGGCGGCGGTCACGGTCAGCAGCATTGTTGTAGCGCGCTTCATTCAATACTTCCCTAAAACCAAGGTCTTGACGACGGAGTCGGCGACGCTGCCCGCGCCTTCAGGACGCGGTGCGCGCAGCCGCAGATACGACCGGGCAAAACGCCGTTGATTCAGTGGCCACTATCGACCGTTTGTCGCCCCGCCCGCGCTGCCCGAGCGGCGGCGAAATGCCACCTATACTGCTTGCAACCAAGCACCACGCAATGGATCTGCGCCCTCAATAACAACAAGCAGAGGTGGACCATGGTTTGGCAGCAAATTTACGACCCGTTCGGCAACCCGGTGATCTCCACGCTCATGGCCGCCGTACCGGTGGTGGTGATGCTCGCGGCACTGGCGTTTTTCCACGTCAAGGCACATCTGGCAGCGCTATTGGCGCTGGCTTCCGCCCTGCTCATATCGATTTTTGCCTTCGGCATGCCGGCGAGCATGGCTGGCTCTGCGGCGTTGTTTGGCGCGGCCAATGGCTTGTTGCCGATCGGCTGGATCGTCCTCAACATCATCTTTCTGCATCGCCTGACCACCGAGAACGGCTCGTTCAAAGTGCTGCAGGATTCCCTTGCGCGGATCACTGATGACCGCCGCTTGCAGTTGCTGCTGATCGCGTTCTGCTTCGGTGCGTTTTTCGAAGGCGCGGCCGGGTTCGGTACGCCGGTGGCGGTGACCGGGGCGATTCTGATCGGTCTCGGTTTTTCGCCACTGGCCGCGTCCGGTCTGGCGCTGATCGCCAACACCGCGCCGGTGGCATTCGGCGCATTGGGCACGCCGATCATTACCCTGGCCAAAGTTACCGGGCTGGATGAAATGGAACTGTCGATGATGGTCGGTCGGCAATTGCCGTTTTTCTCGGTGCTGGTGCCGTTCTGGCTGATCTGGGCCTTCGCCGGGTGGCGCAAGATGCTCGAGATCTGGCCGGCGATTCTGGTGGCCGGGGTGAGTTTCGCCGTGCCGCAGTTTCTGGTGTCGAACTACCACGGGCCGATGCTGGTGGACGTGATCGCCGCGCTGATTTCCATGGCCTGTCTGACGCTGTTTTTGAAGGTGTGGAAACCGGCGACCATTCACACCTCCGCTGCGCTTTCGGGGCGCGTAGACAACTCCAGGGTCGATGAAGAAAAAATCACTGCCAGCGCCGCGTTCAGCGATCAGGCGCGTCCGGCGGTGATGCGCGCGTGGATGCCGTGGATCATCCTCACCGTGTTCGTATTCGCCTGGGGCACGCAGGGCTTCAAGAATATGTTCGACACCCGTCCGGCGATTGATCCGGTCACCCAGTCGGCCAAGCTTGATCCCGCCGGCAAACCACTGCGCGAGGCCAACCCGATTTTCGCCCCGGCGGTGACGTTTACCAGCCTGCACCTGCAAATCGAAAAGGTCCCGCCCGTGGTTGCCGCGCCGAAAGCGGAAGAAGCGGTGTACAAATTCACCTGGCTCACCGCTACCGGCAGCGGGATTTTGCTGGCAGCAATTGTCGGCGGTTTACTGATGGGCTATTCGATTCCGCAACTGATCAAACAATACCTGCGCACATTGTGGGTGGTGCGGTTTTCGCTGATCACCATTGCGGCGATGCTGGCGCTGGGGTTTCTCACGCGCTACTCGGGACTCGACGCAACCATGGGCCTGGCATTTGCGGCGACGGGGATTTTCTATCCGATGTTTGGCACCTTGCTCGGCTGGCTGGGCGTGGCGTTGACCGGTTCCGATACGGCGTCAAACGTATTGTTTGGCGGCTTGCAGCGGGTGACCTCGGAACAGCTCGGGATCAGCCCGGTATTGATGGCGGCGGCCAACAGCTCTGGCGGGGTGATGGGCAAAATGGTCGATGCGCAATCGATCGTGGTCGCCTCCACCGCCACCCGTTGGTATGGGCATGAGGGCGAGATTCTGCGCTATGTGTTTTTCCACTCGATTGTGCTGGCGATTCTGGTCGGCGGACTGGTGACGTTGCAGGCGTATGTGGCGCCGTTTACCTCGATGGTGGTGGGCGGGCATTAGGGCGGCCATACACCTATCCAATGTGGGAGCGAGCCTGCTCGCGAAGGCGTCCGGTCTGCCAGTGAAGATATTGGCTATGCCGGCCCCATCGCGAGCAGGCTCGCTCCCACAGGGATTTGTGCCGGGTCAGGCAATTGATGAGCCACACGCATAACTCTATAGCGCAAATCCGACAAAACCTTTTCCTCTATCCGGCAGTCACTTCTTAACGAGACCGGCGATGACGCTGGCTGCCCGTTTGGGCCATCCACGACCCTGCTGCCCTGATGAAGAGAGAAAAGGAATCGAACCATGACGATTTCCCGACGCGGATTTCTGATCCTCGGTGCCGTGACCGCCACCGCCTTCGCGATGCCGCCGTTTATCAGCCTCAAGGCCTACGCGGCCAATCTGGAGCAACCGGCCATGAGCAAAGTGACGATCAACATCAACGGCAAGCCGCGTGCGCTTGACGTCGACACCCGCACCACGCTGCTCGATGCCCTGCGCGAGCACCTGCAACTGACCGGCACTAAAAAAGGCTGCGACCATGGCCAGTGCGGCGCCTGTACGGTGATCGCCGATGGCCGACGCATCAACTCTTGCCTGACCCTGGCGGTGATGCACGAAGGCAGTGAGATCACCACCATCGAGGGCCTCGGCATGCCCGACCATCTGCACCCGATGCAGGCCGCGTTCATCAAGCACGACGGTTATCAGTGTGGCTATTGCACGCCGGGGCAAATCTGCTCGGCGGTGGCGGTGATCAAAGAGATCCGCGACGGCATCCCCAGTCACGTCAGCCCCAGCCTTACCGAACCGCCGAAGCTTGTTGCCGCCGAATTGCAGGAACGCATGAGCGGCAATATCTGCCGCTGCGGCGCCTACTCGAACATCATAGAGGCGATCACTGAAGTCGCGGAGGTACCGGCATGAGACCGTTCAATTACAGCCGCGCAGACTCCCCCGCCGCTGCCGCTGCGCAAGCCGCACAGGTCGAAGGCGCCAAGTTCATCGCCGGCGGTACCAACCTGCTGGACTTGATGAAACTCGACATCGAGACCCCACTGCACCTGATCGACGTCAATCACCTTGGCCTGGATCAGATCGAAGCCACGCCCGAGGGCGGTTTGCGCATCGGCGCGCTGGTGCGCAACACCGATCTGGCTGCCGATGCGCGCGTGCGCAAGGACTACGCCCTGCTCTCACGCGCCTTGCTCGCCGGGGCTTCCGGACAGCTGCGCAACATGGCAAGCACCGCCGGCAACCTGCTGCAACGCACACGCTGCCCGTACTTCTACGACACCCATCAAGCCTGCAACAAACGCAACCCCGGCAGCGGCTGCGCAGCCATCGGTGGCGTCACCCGACAATTGGGGATTATCGGCGTCAGCGATGCCTGCATTGCCACCCATCCGAGCGACATGGCCATCGCGATGCGGGCCCTCGATGCGCAAATTGAAACGGTCAAACCCGACGGCAGCACCCGCAGCATCGCCATGGCTGATTTTCATCAGTTGCCTGGCAACACGCCAAATATCGAAACCAGCCTCACGCCCGGCGAGTTCATTACCTCGGTAACACTCCCCGCGCCGGTCGGCGGCACCCACGTTTATCACAAGGTACGTGATCGTTCGTCCTACGCATTCGCGCTGGTGTCAGTCGGTCTGATCCTGCAAAAGGACGGCAGCGGCCGCGTTGCCGTCGGCGGTATCGCGCCGAAACCGTGGCGGGTTGAAGCCGCCGAAGCGCTGCTGCCCAAGGGCGCCAAAGCCGTCAGCGCACGTCTGCTCGACGGCGCCACGCCGACTCACGACAACCAATTCAAACTGACTCTGGTCGAGCGCACGCTCGGCTCGGTGTTGGCGCAAGCGAGGGATGAAGCATGAAATTCGACACGCCCGCCACCACCAACCCGATCGACCAGTTGAAGGTCATCGGTCAACCCACCGAACGCATCGAAGGCCCGCTGAAAACCAGCGGTCAGGCCACTTATGCCTACGAGCAACATGAAGCGGCCGCCAACCAGGCTTACGGTGTCATGGTCGATGCGGCCATCGCCAAGGGACGGATCAAAGCCATTCATCTGGATGATGCGAAAGCTGCGCCGGGCGTGCTGGCGATTGTCACCGCCGAAAACGCCGGCAAGCTCGACAAGGGTCAATACAACGCCGCACACCTGCTCGCCGGTCCCGACGTGCAGCATTATCAGCAGGCCGTCGCGCTAGTGGTCGCAGAGACCTTCGAACAGGCCCGCGCCGCCGCGCAACGGGTCAAGGTCGATTACGAAACCGTCGAAGGCAAGTTCGATCTGGCCAGCGTGAAAGACCTGGGCGTCGAGCCGAAAGACGAGTTGCCCGACGTCAATCATGGTGATTTCGATAAGGCCTTCACCGCCGCGCCGGTGCAGTTCGATCAGACGTACACCACCCCGGACCAGTCCCACGCGATGATGGAACCCCACGCGACATTGGCGGCGTGGAAAGGCGATCAACTGACCGTGTGGACCTCCAACCAGATGGTCGCCTGGAGTGTCGGCGACATTGCGAAAACCCTCGGTTTACCGAAGGAAAACGTGCGTCTGGTCTCGCCATACATCGGTGGCGGTTTCGGCGGCAAACTGTTCATCCGCGCCGATGTGATCCTCGCCGCCCTTGGTGCGCGCATGGCTGGCCGCCCGGTGAAGGTGGCCCTCGCCCGCCCGCAGATGGCCAACAACACCACGCACCGTCCGGCGACGATTCAGCGCATCCGCATGGGCGCCACGGCCGACGGCAAGCTCACCGCCATCGCCCACGAAGGCTGGTCGGGCAACCTCGCGGACGGCAAGGTCGAACTCGCCGCACAACCGAGCCAGTTACTTTACGCCGCTGAAAACCGTCGCGTGAGCATGCGCCTGGCGCCGCTCGATTTGCCCGAGGGCAACGCCATGCGTGCGCCGGGTGAAGCACCAGGTTTGATGGTGTTGGAAATCGCCATGGACGAGATGGCCGAGCAACTGAAAATGGATCCGGTGCAGTTCCGCATTCTCAACGATACCCAGGTTGATCCGGTGAAGACCGAACGGCCGTTTTCCCAACGCCAGTTGATCAAGTGCCTGCAGACGGGGGCGGAGAAATTCGGCTGGGATCAGCGCAAGGCTCAACCGGGCAGCCGGCGTGAAGGTCGCTGGCTGATCGGCATGGGCGTAGCGGCCGCGTTTCGCAACAACCTGCTGGTCAAGTCCGGCGCCCGCGTGCGCCTGGAGCGTGACGGCAAGATCATTGTGGAAACCGACATGACCGATATCGGCACCGGCAGCTACACGATCATCGCGCAGACTGCGGCCGAGATGATGGGCGTCGGCCTCGATGCTGTGGAAGTGCGGCTAGGTGACTCAGACTTCCCGGTGTCGGCCGGCTCCGGCGGCCAGTTCGGCGGTAACTGCTCGACCGCCGGCGTCTATGCCGCGTGCGTAAAACTGCGCGAAGCGGTGGCGACTAAACTGGGGCTGGCGGTGGATCAGGCTGAATTCGTCGACGGTCAGGTGCGCGTCGGCAGCAAGAGTGTGCCATTGCGCAACGCGGCTGAAGGCGGCGCGCTGGTCGGCGAGGACAGCATCGAGTTCGGTGATCTGGCCGAGAAGTATCAGCAGTCGACGTTCGGTGCACATTTCGTCGAAGTCGCTGTCGATGCGGCCACGGGTGAAGTCCGCGTGCGGCGCATGTTGGCGGTGTGCGCGGCCGGGCGGATTCTCAACCCGACGTCGGCGCGCAGTCAGGTGATCGGCGCGATGACCATGGGCGTCGGTGCGGCGTTGATGGAAGAGCTGGCGGTGGACAAGAAGCTGGGGTTTTTCGTCAACCATGACCTGGCCGGGTATGAGGTGCCGGTACATGCCGACATACCGCATCAGGAGGTGATTTTCCTCGATGAGACTGATCCGGTTTCTTCACCGATGAAGGCCAAGGGTGTTGGTGAGTTGGGGATTTGCGGGGTCAGTGCGGCGGTGGCGAATGCGATCTACAACGCCACGGGGGCGCGGGTGCGGGAGTATCCGGTTACGCTGGACAAGATTTTGTCGTCGTTGCCGGAGATGATCTGAACGTCCCTTAAAAGCCCCTCACCCTAACCCTCTCCCAGAGGGAGAGGGGACCGATCCGGGGATATTCGGGAGCTGCGCCGACCTGAACGTTTTGCTGTGAATCCATAATCGATAGAGCATTCTCAGGTCGATGGATAACGCTTTGCTGTGAATCCGTAATCGCCTCGGTCTCCCAGGTCGATGTATGACGCAAGACACTGCGGTCGGCTCCCTCTCCCTCCGGGAGAGGGCTGGGGTGAGGGAAGTGCTTCACTCGGAACGCGGATATTGCTCATCACTCACCTGCTCCATCCAATCCGCTACTTTGCCATCCAATACTTCAGCAATCGCGATATGCGTCATCGCCGTGCCAGGCGCCGCCCCGTGCCAATGCTTGGCCCCCGGCGCAATCCATACCGTATCCCCTGGACGAATCTCACGAACCGGCTGCCCCCACTCCTGCACAAACCCGGAACCGGCCGTGACGATCAAGGTCTGCCCCAACGGATGAGTGTGCCAAGCAGTACGCGCGCCCGGCTCAAACGTCACCGTTGCACCACTGACCCGCGCTGCGTCGGTGCCTTTGAACGGCGCATCGACACGCACAGTGCCCGTGAACCAATCCGTCGGGCCTTTGGCCGAAGGTTGCGAGCCATTGGGCGTGACCGTCACACGCGGAGTTTCATCGGCCTGCACCTCACCCGCCAATAGGGAAAGGGTCAACGCAGAAGCGGCGATCGGGTTCATGGAAATTCCTCCAGATAAACAATGCCACCACTCTACCGACACCCACTCTTCAGATAATCGACTAGAATTCAAAAAAACTTATGCAGGGCACTCATCAATGCTGCGTGAAAATGCCACCGACCTCCTCGCCTTCCTCGCCGTCGCCCGCGAGCGCAGCTTCACCAAAGCGGCGGCCAAACTCGGCGTTTCGCAATCGGCGCTCAGTCACACGATTCGCGCACTTGAAGCGCGTTTGGGCCTGCGCTTGCTGACCCGCACCACCCGCAGCGTCTCGCCCACCGAAGCCGGCGCCCACCTGCTGCAAACCATCGGCCCACGCTTCGAAGAAATCGAACTGGAACTGGCGGCGCTGAGCAACCTGCGCGACACCCCGGCGGGCAAGATCCGCATCAGCGCCACCGACCACTCGCTGAACTGGCTGCTGCGCCCGGTGCTCAAGGACTTTCTGCCGCAGTACCCGGACATCGCCATCGAGGTCTGCTGCGATTACGGTTTCGTCGACATTGCCGGCCAGGGTTTCGACGCTGGCGTGCGCTTGGGCGAAGACGTCGCACAAGGCATGATCGCCACCCGCATCGGCCCCGACATGCGCATGGCGGTGGTTGGCTCACCCGCCTATTTCGCCAAACGCACCCCGCCGCAAACGCCACGCGATCTGACCGACCACGCCTGCAACAACCTGCGCCTGCCGACCAACGGCGGGTTGTACAGCTGGGAATTCGAGAAGGATGGTGAAAGCCTGAAAGTTCGGGTTTCCGGGCAGATCACCCTGAATGGCGTCTACCCGTTGCTCGACGCTGCGCTGGACGGTTTCGGCTTGAGCTACATCCCGGAAAACGTCGTCGCGCCGTATCTGGCCGACGGCCGGTTGCTGCAAGTGCTGGAAGACTGGTGCCCGACGTTTGCCGGCTATCACCTCTACTATCCGAGCCGACGCCAGGCGGCACCGGCGTTTGCGTTGTTGCTGGAGGCGTTGCGCTTTCGCGGTTGAGCGCCGTCCACGAGATCGATTAACCCAGCAACGCAAGCAACTGATGGCGCTGCGCATCGGTGAGCATCGGCCCGAACCCGGCCTTGGCGTTATCGGCCATGTAACGTGGATTGCCCGTGCCGGGTATCACGCAAGTCACCGCCGAATGTGAGAGCAGAAACTTCAGCGCCAGTTGCGGCCAGCTGTTGACCTGCACGTCCGACACCCATCCAGGCAGCGGCTTGCCTTTGAGCCGCGCCAGCAATCCCCCGCCACCGAACGGCCGATTACAGATCACCGCAACGCCGCGCTCACGGCACAAAGGCAAAATACGCTTCTCCACGCCTCGGTCATCGAGGGCGTAGTTGATTTGCAGAAAATCCAGTTGTTCGGCCTTCAGCACTGCTTCAACTTCGTCGTAGGCCGAGGGCGTGTAATGGGTGATGCCGATGTAGCGGATGCGCCCTTGCGCTTTCCATTCACGCAGGGTTGGCAGGTGGGTCTGCCAGTCGAGCAGGTTGTGGATCTGCATCAGGTCGATACGTTCGGTGCGTAGAAGGCTGAATGACTGTTCCATCTGCGCGATGCCTTCCTCGCGTCCGCGTGTCCACACCTTGGTCGCCAGAAACGCCGGCGAACGCGGTTCATGGATCGACAGCAGTTCGCCGGTAGTCTGTTCGGCGCGGCCATACATCGGTGAACTGTCGATCAGCGTGCCGCCCTTGCTGAACAGCTTATCCAGCACCGCCGGCAATTGCCGGTAGGCCGGATCACCCGGAGCGACATCGAAACCGCGATAGGTGCCCAGACCCACGATGGGCAGCGACTCGGAGCTGGACGGGATGGCGCGGGTCTGCATGGCGTGGCCTCCGGAAGTTGCGGGCGTGGTGGTTGTGGCCAACGCCCGATCAAAGGTGAAGACCGCCGAAACCCCGGCAGCCAGCGTGAGCAATCGGCGACGGGAGTAACCCTCAGTGTGGCTCATGCTGGTTCCCCTGCTGCGTGGATCTGTTGCACGTTGTGTGTATGGCTCGTCCGTTGGCAGCGCTGGACTACACTGCGACAGCGAAGCCTCCACACCCCGTTAAAAGTAGCCGAATGTCCCGAACCCTGATGTCACTCGTCGCATTGATCGTTGCCGTGTACCTGGTGCTGTGCGCGGCGCTGTTCTTTTTTCAGCGTTCGCTGATCTATTTTCCGCAGCCCAATGCCGTCACAGGCACCGCATCACGACTGACCTTGTCGATGCCGGACGCGCAGGTTTCAGTGCTCACCCGCGAGCGGGTCGGGTCGCGGGCGCTGATCTATTTCGGCGGCAATGCCGAAGATGTGTCGCGCAATCTGCCGGCGTTTGCCGAGGCGTTTCCCGAATACGCGGTGTACCTGCTCAACTACCGCGGCTTCGGTGGCAGCGGCGGCTCACCGTCAGAGGCGGCGATTGCCGAAGATGCCTTGGCGCTGTTTGATCAGGTGTACGCCAGCCACCCGCAGGTTTCGCTAATAGGCCGCAGCCTGGGATCGGGCGTCGCCGTGCGTCTGGCCAGTCAGCGACCGGTACAACAGCTGATTCTGGTGACGCCTTACAACAGCCTTGAGGAAATCGCCGCGCGGCACTATCCGTGGGTGCCGGTGAAGTGGTTACTCAAGGATCGTTTTGAATCAGGCAAGTACGCCGCGCATCTCCGCGTGCCGACGTTGCTGCTGGCGGCCAGTGACGATGAGGTGATACCGCGCGCCAGCACCCAGCGCTTGCTGGAAAACTTCCCTCAAGGCGTGGCGGTGCTCAGGGTGGTGCCGGATTCGGGGCATAACTCGATTTCCGACCGTGCGCAGTATTTGCAGTGGATGGGGGATGTGTTGAATCGGTGAACCAAGTCCCGATTCCCCAGTCCTACCCGCGCCGCTTTCTGCGGTTCACTCAACTGTTGCGCTGTCCTCCTTCAGAGTTGCCCGTCTCATGCGCCACGCCGTTCGCTCGTCTCGCTTCGTTTCGCTGTGTCTGCTGATCCTTTCGCCGCTGTTCGTTGAAACCGCCCATGCCGGTGCGGAGCGACAACTGGTGGCCGCCATCAACGACTATCGCGCCCATCCGCAACGCTGTGATCGGCGCCCGGCACAACGGCTGGCACCGTTGGCGCTGAAGTCGAACCTGGCCCTGCCGATCGGTTATCGCTACGCCGGGAGCATGCGCGAAGCGTTGAAGTCGTCCGGTTATTCCGCCATTGCGGTGCGCAGTATTCGCGTGATCGGGGCCGAGGACGCCGAAGAGGCGTTCGACCTGCTGCAAGACCAGCACTGCGCCGCGCTGCTGGATGCGAGCTACGCCGACATCGGTGTCAGCCGTTCGCGCAATGAGTGGCAAGTGGTGTTGGCGCAACCGGTGCTCGACAGCCGCGTCGGCGATAACCGCAGCGTCGGCAAGGCGCTGCTGGCAGAGGTCAACGCCGCGCGCGCCCGGCCCCGGATGTGTGGACGCCAGCGCTTCGCCGCCGCCCGGCCATTGAGCTGGAACGCCGCGCTGGGCGCCGCCGCACAGGGGCACAGCAAAGCCATGGCTTACGGCAACTACTTCGCCCACCGTGATCCGGACGGTGACCTGCCCGCCGATCGCGCCCGTGCGGCGGGTTATCGTGGTCGGCAAATTGGCGAAAACATTGCGGCCGGGCAGAGTTCACCGGGCAAGGCCATGGCCGGATGGCTGGCCAGTCCCGGGCACTGCGCCAATCTGATGAACCCGATGTTTACCCAAGTGGGCGCCGGGTTTGCCAGTGAGGCGCGCAGTGATGAAGGGGTTTACTGGACGATGGTGTTTGGTGCGCAGTGATTGGTCGCACAAGCTCCGGTTTCAGGTCTTCCTTGCGCAATATTGACGGCGATACAACGGCTATCGCGGCCCATCACATTTTCATGACGCTGTGGTGACGGCAAAAAGATCGCAGCCTCCGGCAGCTCCTACACAGGTTTTATGGTTTCCCTGTAGGAGTTGCCGAAGGCTACGATCTTTTGATCTTCAAGCCGCCCGCTGCCCTCCCGCGACCATCGCCGAAGCCGCCAGCATCGCCCGCAACAACACCGCACACCCCGCCGCCAGATCATCTGGCGCGGCGTTTTCGATTTCGTTGTGGCTGATGCCGCCTTCGCACGGCACAAAGATCATCCCGGCCGGGCCGAGTTCGGCGAGGAAAATCGCGTCATGCCCGGCGCCGCTGACGATGTCCATATTCGACAAGCCAAGCCCTTTCGCTGCGCCGCGCACCGCTTCCACGCAACCTTTTTCGAAGTACAGCGGCGGGAAGTCGGCGGTCGGCGTCAGTTCATAGGTCAGGCCGTGTTCTTCACAGGTGGCGTCGATGACTTGCTTGACTTCAGCGATCATCGAGTCCAGCCGCGCCGGTTCCAGATGACGGAAGTCGAGGGTCATGCGCACTTCGCCAGGGATGACGTTGCGCGAGCCGGGATAGGCTTGCAGGCAGCCGACGGTGCCGCAGGCGTGGGGTTGATGACCGAGGGCGGCGCGGTTGACCCCGCCGACGATCACCGAGGCGCCGACCAGCGCGTCTTTACGCAAGTGCATCGGCGTCGGGCCGGCATGCGCTTCGACCCCGCGCAGCTTGAGGTCGAACCACTTCTGCCCCAGCGCGCCCAGCACCACGCCGATGGTTTTCTGCTCGTCTTCGAGGATTGGGCCTTGTTCGATGTGTGCCTCGAAATAGGCGCCGACTTTGTGCCCGCTGACTTTGCGCGGACCGGCGTAGCCGATGGCATTGAGCGCCTCACCCACGGTCACGCCGTCGGCATCGACTTTGGCGAGGGTTTCTTCGAGGGTGAATTTCTCCGCGAACACGCCGGAGCCCATCATGCACGGGGCGAAGCGCGAGCCCTCTTCGTTGGTCCAGACCACCACTTCCAGCGGTGCTTCGGTTTCTACACCGAGATCGTTGAGGGTGCGCAGGACTTCGACACCGGCGAGCACGCCGAAGCAGCCGTCGAACTTGCCGCCGGTGGGCTGGGTATCGATGTGACTGCCGGTCATTACTGGTGGCAGGTTGGGATTGCGCCCGGGGCGACGGGCGAAGATGTTGCCGACGGCATCGACCGTGACGCTGCATCCGGCGTCCTTGCACCATTGCACGAACAGGTCGCGGGCCTGGCGGTCGAGATCGGTCAGGGCCAGGCGACAGACCCCGCCCTTGACCGTGGCGCCAAGCTTGGCCAGCTCCATGAGCGAGGCCCACAGGCGATCGCGGTTGATGTGCTGATGGCTCGATTGCAGAACGTCTACGGCTGCGTTCATGGGGATCTCCTCAGGCTGCTTTTCTTATGAATATTTCTCTGGTGTCGGGTAGATCGCCTTCGCGAGCAGGCTCGCTCCCACAGGGGAAACGCACTTCAAATGTGGGAGCGAGCCTGCTCGCGAAAGGGCCATACGCTACACCGCAGATTTCACTACTGACGGACTAGCGCGCATCACGCACAACCCGTAATAAATAATCCCGCCCAGCGCCGAGCCGGTGAACCAGCCATAGCTGTAGAACCAGCTGAACGCATCGCTACCCAGCGACAACAAGGTCAGCACCACCGGCACCCCGAACGCGAGAAACCCGGCCCAGTTCCACGCCGGATAGACGTCATCGCGGTACAACCCGGCCAGGTCCAATTGCTGTTTCTTGATCAGGAAATAGTCCACCACCATGATCCCGGCGATCGGCCCGAGCAGGCTCGAATAACCCAGCAGCCAATTGGAATACACGGTTTCCAGGCTGACATCGGAGACAATCAAACCGAGTTTTTTCAGCAGCTCATGGCCCATCAACAACAGCCCGACCAACCCGGTCAGCAACACCGCTTTGGTGCGGTTGATCACTTTAGGCGCGATGTTCTGAAAGTCGTTGGTCGGCGAGACGATGTTCGCGGCGGTGTTGGTCGACAGCGTGGCGATGATGATCAACGCCATCGCCACCGCCACCCACACCGGGCTCTGAATATGCCCGATCAGAGTGACCGGATCGGAGACGCTCACACCGACCAGTTTCACCGACGCGGCAGTCATGATCACGCCCAGCGATGCAAACAAAAACATCGTCAGCGGCAGGCCGAAAATCTGCCCGAGGATCTGATCCTTCTGGCTCTTGGCATAACGGCTGAAGTCGGGAATGTTCAGCGACAACGTCGCCCAGAAACCGACCATCGCCGTCAGCCCGGCAGCGAAGTAACTCACCACGCTGGCGCCTTCCGGACGTTTCGCTGGAATCGCCAGCAGTTCGGTCATCGAGACATTGGGCATGGCCCACACCAGCAGGCCAATGCCGACCGCTACCAGCAACGGCGCCGATAAGGTTTCCAGCCACTTGATCGACTCGGCGCCACGAATCACCACCCACAGATTCAGCGCCCAGAAGATCATGAAACCGATCACCTCCCCCGTTCCGCCGAGGGATTTCCAGTCCTCGAACACCGAGCCGAGAAACAGGTGAATCGCCAGCCCGCCGAACATCGTTTGAATACCGAACCAGCCACACGCCACCAGTGCGCGAATCAGACACGGCACGTTGGAACCGAGAATGCCGAACGATGAGCGCAGCAACACCGGAAACGGGATGCCGTACTTGGTGCCGGGAAAGGCGTTGAGCGTAAGCGGAATCAGCACGATGACGTTGGCGAACAGAATCGCCAGCAACGCTTCACCAACGGTCAAGCCAAAGTAAGCGGTGAGCACGCCGCCGAGGGTGTAGGTCGGCACGCAGATCGACATGCCGACCCACAGCGCGGTGATGTGCCATTTGTTCCAGGTTCGTTCGCGCACCTTGGTCGGTGCCATGTCGTGGTTGTAACGGGGACTGTCGAGGACGTCGCTACCGGCTTCGAGTTCGAACAAGCCGTCGCGCTCGGTCACTTGCGATCTGTTCTGTTGCATGGCCGCTCCACTGTTCTTCTGATTATTTTTTTGCTCATCAGGCGGCTTGCACACGAGGGTGCGAGCCGGACGATGGCCGGAGGAACTGACAACTTTCGTGCACCGGCCATGGTGTCAGCGGCGGCATCAATAAACGTGCCGGGTGACCCGCTTGCGCATCGGCCAGTGTTTCAAACGCTTTGCAACTTTCTGATATTTATCAGTTTTAATTATTCACCGGAGGAGTTCGCGGAAACTTGTCTGGGTGTTCAGGCTAAACACCTGGCAAGTTGTCCGAACAGACAGGACTCAATCTGGTGCACTGCATTTATTTTCATCGTGAGCGAGCAACCGCAGCTCAACTTCAAGCGGCTGATTTCACATAGGAAATCTTGCTCATATTTCCATCCTGTCAAGTGCGTCAAAATGGTGAACGACCTCACCATTTTGGTGATTTTCATTTTTTTTCTATATTTTTCATACACTTAAAACAGTCATAAGCTTATAAAAAATAATCTTGCTCTATTGCAAATCTGCGACTAGTTTCTATTCCTGACAGCGCTGACAGGAATACACCTTGCAACGCCGTACATCAATAAAACATCTAGAACCGGCACAAGTCGGTCAATGCCTGCGAGGAACTCGGAATGTCTCTGTTGATCCGTGGCGCCACCGTTGTTACCCATGATGAAAGTTATCGCGCCGACGTCTATTGCGCCGACGGCGTGATCAAAGCCATCGGTGAAAACCTTGATATTCCCGCCGGCGCCGAAGTCCTCGACGGCAGTGGCCAATACCTGATGCCCGGCGGCATCGATCCGCACACCCACATGCAACTACCGTTCATGGGCACTGTGGCCAGTGAGGACTTTTACAGTGGCACGGCGGCGGGTCTGGCCGGCGGCACCACGTCGATCATTGATTTCGTGATTCCCAATCCGCAGCAGTCGCTGATGGAAGCCTTTCATCAGTGGCGCGGCTGGGCGGAAAAATCCGCATCCGACTATGGCTTCCACGTCGCGATCACCTGGTGGAGCGAGCAGGTGCGTGAGGAAATGGCCGAGCTGGTCAGCCATCACGGCATCAACAGCTTCAAGCATTTCATGGCTTACAAGAATGCGATCATGGCCGCCGACGACACGCTGGTGGCGAGTTTCGAGCGCTGCCTGGAACTCGGTGCGGTGCCGACCGTGCATGCGGAAAACGGCGAACTGGTCTATCACCTGCAACGCAAGTTGATGGCCCAGGGCATCACCGGGCCGGAAGCGCATCCGCTGTCGCGGCCGTCGCAGGTTGAAGGTGAGGCGGCGAGCCGAGCGATTCGTATCGCTGAAACCATTGGCACGCCGTTGTACCTGGTGCACGTCTCGACCAAGGAAGCCCTCGACGAAATCACCTATGCGCGCAGCAAGGGCCAACCGGTGTACGGCGAAGTGCTGGCCGGGCATTTGCTGCTCGACGACAGCGTCTATCAACACCCGGACTGGCAGACCGCTGCCGGTTACGTGATGAGCCCGCCGTTCCGTCCGCGTGGTCATCAAGAGGCGCTGTGGCACGGATTGCAAAACGGCAATCTGCACACCACCGCGACTGACCACTGCTGCTTCTGCGCCGAGCAAAAAGCCGCCGGGCGCGATGACTTCAGCAAGATTCCCAATGGCACCGCCGGCATCGAAGATCGCATGGCGGTGTTGTGGGACGAAGGCGTCAACAGTGGTCGTTTGTCGATGCAGGATTTCGTCGCCCTCACCTCCACCAACACCGCGAAGATCTTCAATCTCTATCCGCGTAAAGGCGCGATTCGCGTCGGTGCCGATGCCGATCTGGTGCTGTGGGATCCGCAAGGCACCCGGACCATTTCCGCCAAGACCCACCATCAGCAGGTGGACTTCAACATCTTCGAAGGCAAGACCGTGCGCGGCGTGCCCAGCCATACCGTCAGCCAGGGCCGGGTGGTCTGGGCCGACGGCGACCTGCGCGCCGAGCGCGGTGCCGGGCGGTATATCGAGCGGCCGGCGTATCCGGCGGTGTTTGATTTGCTGAGCAAACGGGCTGAGCAACATAAGCCAGTTGCTGTGAAACGCTGAAATCCAGGCCTTCGGCCTTCGCGAGCAAGCTCGCTCCCACATTTGAAATGCATTCCCCTGTGGGAGCGAGCCTGCTCGCGAAGAGGCCAGTCCAGGCAACACAAAAACCAATGCCCATCAGAGGCAGCACCTCAAATAACCGTGAGGCCATAAACCGTGATCGAGACCCTGAACCACCTCCCCCATCCGCACGAAAGCGCGGCCGCCCTCGCCGGGCATTTCACCGATCTGGCGCCGCCGCTCAATGACCGGCAGGCGCATCTGGAAGCCTCGCGCTGCCTGTATTGCTACGACGCGCCGTGCGTGAATGCCTGCCCGAGCGAGATCGATATTCCGTCGTTCATCCGTAACATCCATCAAGACAACGTGCCCGGCGCGGCGCAGAAAATTCTCTCGGCGAACATCCTTGGCGGCAGTTGCGCACGAGTCTGTCCAACCGAAATCCTCTGTCAGCAAGCCTGCGTGCGCAACAACGCTCACGAATGCGCGCCGGTGCTGATCGGTCTGCTGCAACGCTACGCCGTCGACAATGCACACTTCAGCGAGCACCCGTTCCAGCGCGCCGCTACCACCGGCAAACGCATTGCCGTGGTCGGCGCCGGGCCGGCCGGTTTGTCCTGTGCCCATCGCAGCGCCATGCACGGCCACGACGTGGTGATTTTCGAAGCACGGGAGAAGGCTGGCGGCCTCAATGAATACGGGATCGCCAAATACAAACTGGTCGACGATTACGCGCAGAAGGAACTGGATTTCCTCCTGCAGATCGGCGGCATCGAGATTCGTCATGGGCAGAAGCTGGGCGAGAATCTGACCCTCAGCGAACTGCATCAACAGTTCGACGCGGTGTTCCTCGGCCTCGGTCTCAACGCCAGCAAGCAACTCGGCCTGCCTCACGAAGATGCCCCGGGCCTGCTTGCCGCCACCGATTACATCCGCGAATTGCGCCAGGCCGATGACCTCACGCAACTGCCGCTGGCCGAACGCTGCATCGTCCTCGGCGCCGGTAACACCGCGATCGACATGGCCGTGCAAATGGCCCGCCTCGGTGCTCGCGACGTCAATCTGGTGTATCGCCGTGGCGCCGCCGACATGGGCGCCACCAGTCATGAACAAGACATCGCCAAAGCCAATCAGGTACGCCTGCTGACCTGGGCGCAACCGGAAGAGGTGCTGCTCGATGCTCAGGGCCATGTGCGCGGCATGCGTTTCGCCCGCACCGATCTGGTCGAAGGACGCCTGCAAACCACCGGCGAAACTTTCGAGCTGGCTGCTGACGCGATCTTCAAAGCCATCGGCCAGGCCTTCGACGGCAGTGCCCTCGCCGACCCGCTGGCCCGAGAACTCAAGCGTCAGGGCGAACGCATCTACGTCGATGAAAACCTGCGCACCAGCATCCCCGGCGTGTATGCCGGCGGTGACTGCACCAGCCTCGATCAAGACCTCACCGTGCAAGCCGTGCAGCACGGCAAACGCGCCGCCGAGGCGATCAACGCTCAACTGATGCTTAACGTGGAGGCTGCGTAAATGGCCGATCTGTCGATTGTCTTCGCTGGCATCAAAGCGCCGAATCCTTTCTGGCTGGCCTCCGCGCCACCGACCGACAAAGCCTACAACGTCGTCCGCGCTTTTGAAGCGGGCTGGGGCGGCGTGGTCTGGAAAACCCTCGGTGAGGATCCGGCGGCGGTCAACGTTTCATCGCGTTACTCAGCGCATTACGGCAATAACCGTGAAGTGTTGGGCATCAACAATATCGAGCTGATCACCGACCGTTCGCTGGAGATCAACCTGCGCGAAATCACTCAGGTGAAGAAGGACTGGCCGGATCGCGCATTGATCGTTTCGCTGATGGTGCCGTGCGTCGAGGAATCGTGGAAACACATCCTGCCGCTGGTCGAAGCCACGGGTGCTGACGGTATCGAGCTGAATTTCGGCTGCCCGCACGGCATGCCCGAACGTGGCATGGGCGCGGCGGTCGGTCAGGTGCCGGAGTATGTCGAACAGGTCACGCGCTGGTGCAAAACCTATTGCTCGCTACCGGTGATCGTCAAACTGACGCCGAACATCACCGACATCCGTGTCGCCGCCCGCGCCGCCCATCGCGGTGGTGCGGACGCGGTGTCGCTGATCAATACGATCAACTCGATCACCAGCGTCGATCTGGAGCACATGGTCGCCCTGCCCACCGTCGGCAGCAAAAGCACCCACGGTGGTTACTGTGGCTCGGCGGTGAAGCCGATTGCGCTGAACATGGTTGCGGAGATTGCCCGCGATCCAGAGACTCAAGGCTTGCCGATCTGCGGGATTGGCGGCATCAGCAGTTGGCGCGATGCCGCAGAATTCATGGCGCTGGGCAGCGGTGCGGTGCAGGTGTGCACGGCGGCGATGCTGCATGGCTTTCGTATTGTCGAGGAAATGAAGGATGGGCTGTCGCGGTGGATGGACAGTCAGGGTTACGCCAGCATCAGCGAGTTTTCCGGGCGTGCGGTGGGCAATACCACGGACTGGAAGTACCTCGATATCAATTATCAGGTGATCGCGAAGATTGATCAGGAGGCGTGCATTGGTTGCGGACGTTGCCACATTGCTTGCGAGGACACTTCACACCAGGCGATCGGCAGTCTGAAGCAGGCGGACGGGACGCATAAATATGAAGTGATTGATGAGGAGTGTGTGGGTTGCAACTTGTGCCAGATCACTTGTCCGGTGGCGGATTGCATCGAGATGGTGCCGATGGAGACTGGGAAGCCGTTTCTGGACTGGAATCATGATCCGCGGAATCCGTATCACGTTGCGGTCTAGATCACCGACTGATCCAACAGCCCCCTCACCCTAACCCTCTCCCATAGGGAGAGGGGACTGATTGGGGGATGCTTCAGAAATCCACCGACGTGAACGATTTGCTTTGAATCCATAATCGACCCGGTCTTTCAGGTCGATGTACCTCACAAGACACCTCGGTCGGCCCCCTCTCCCTCTGGGAGAGGGCTGGGGTGAGGGTCAGCTTTTGCTTCAGGGCTCCAACCCGATCCCACGCAAGATCACACTCGTCACCGTCTGCACCGCCCGCTCAAACTGCATATCCGACAACGGCTGATGTTCATTCAGAATATTCACCTGATGATCAAAGTCAGCATAGTGCTGAGTCGACGCCCAGATCATGTACAGCAAACTCGACGGCTCCACCGGCAAAATCCGCTTGTCCTCGACCCACTGGCGAATCTTCGCTTCCTTCATCTTCGCCCAGTCATACAGGCTGACATCCAGCGCCTCGCCCAGCGTCGGCGCGCCGTGGATGATTTCGTTGGCCCAGACTTTCGAGCCGTACGGGCGACTGCGCGAGTGGTTCATCTTGGCGCGGATGTAGCTGCTCAGCACCACACGCGGATCGTCGAACATCTCGAAGCACAGCGCGTCCTGTTTCCACACTTCCAGCAGGTCGAACAGCACCGCGCTGTACAGCTCGCTCTTGGTACTGAAGTAGTAATGCAGGTTGGAACGCGGCAGTTGCACCTCGGCGGCGATGTCGGCCATGGCCGTGCCGCCGAAGCCTTTTTCGGCGAAGACTTTTTCCGCCGCCAGGAGGATTTTCTCGACGTTACTGCGACGAATCTCGATCTTGTGATTGCCCATGAGGGCTCCCTGACAACAGCGTTGCCCAAGACTAGCATCCGCTCTGGTCCGCGGGCGACCGCTGTAAACAAAACTTCGTACTGGCGTGAGCGGATGGCTAAACTGACGCCTCTTCACTCCTGCCTCAGAGGTATTCGCGATGCTGTTCAAGAACGTCCTGACCACCACTGCCCTGCTCGCTTCGCTGTTCGCCGCATCTTCCGTATTCGCCCACGCCCACCTGAAAAGCCAGACCCCGGCCGCCGACAGCACCGTCGCTGCTCCCGCCGATTTGCGCCTGACCTTTTCCGAGGGTGTTGAAGCCAGTTTCACCAAAGTTACCGTGACCAAGGATGGCGCACCGGTCGCGGTCAAGCCACTGACCACCGAAGGCGACAAGAAAACCCTGATCGTCACTCCCGCCGCTCCGCTGACCGCCGGCGAGTACAAAGTCGAATGGCACGCGGTGTCGGTCGACACGCACAAAAGCGAAGGTGCTTATCAGTTCAAGGTGGGTCAGTAATTCATGAGTGAAGCGCTGGTGCTGTGCCGTTTTGTGCATTTCAGCGTGGTGTTGTTGCTGTTCGGAGCCTGGCTGTTCAGGCCGGTGCTCCTCAAGGATGAAGCGCTGCAAGTGGACCGGCACCTGGCACGACTGGCGCGTTGGCTGGCTGCTGTGGCACTGCTCAGCGGAATTGCCTGGGCGTTGTTGATCACCGCGAGCATGGCCGGTTCGACTGCTGCGGCGTTTGATCCGGACACGGTTGCGCTGGTGCTGGGTCATACGTTTTTTGGTCAGGTGTGGCGTTGGCATCTGCTGATCAATGCCGCGCTGTTGGCGCTGTTGTTGACACCTTGGCGTTCAAGCATGCCGTTGCGACTGGGCTTGAGCGCTTTGCTGTTGGCGACCCTCGCACCGGTTGGGCATGGCGCCATGCTTGATGGCGTGAGCGGGCAATTGCTGATTCTCAACCAGATCGTTCATCTGACCTGCGTGGCCGCGTGGCTCGGCGGGTTGTTGTTGCTGGTGCAGATTCTGCGTCAGCCGACGGAGCCGATGCGTGAAATTTTGCGGCGCTTCAGCGGAGTCGGTTATGCCTTGGTCGCGGGGTTGCTGATCACCGGGTTGATCAATGTGCGTGTGCTGACCGGCCAATGGTGGCCGACGCCGCTGTTCAGCGGGTTTGCGTTGATTCTGTTGATCAAGGCGCTGCTGGTGTTGGCCATGCTCGGATTGGCGCTGTTCAATCGCTTGCGCATTGATGATTGCGAACAGCGGATGGGCGCGCTCAGGCGCAGTGTGTTGCTGGAGTGGCTGCTCGGCATTGGCGCCGTGGCGGCGGTCTCGCTACTCGGTACCCTGCCCCCGATGATTGCTAGATAAACACCGTTCAACTGTGGGAGCGAGCTTGCTCGCGAAGGCGCTGTGTCAGATAAAGAAATGTCACTGATACATCGCTTTCGCGAGCAAGCTCGCTCCCACAGGGTTATGCATTGTGTCAGTGGGGCTGGGTGTCGCCCGCTGCGGTGTCGATGCTGACCACCACCGACATCCCCGGCCGCAACCGCTCTTCTTCCTGCTGATCCGGATCGATGGTGATTCGCACCGGCACCCGCTGAGCAATTTTGACGAAGTTGCCGGTCGCGTTATCCGCCTGCAACAAGGCAAATTCCGACCCCGTCCCCGGGGAAATATGCTGCACATGCCCGGTGAATTTGCGGTGGTTCAGCGCATCGACGGTGAAGCGCACCGGTTGCCCGACACGCACATTGTCCATCTGGGTTTCCTTCATGTTGGCGATCACCCATTTCTGGTTCGGCACCAACGCCATCAACTGCGCCCCGGAGTTGACGTAGGCGCCGAGACGCACGCCGATCTGCCCGAGCTGACCGTCACGCGGGGCAACGATGCGGGTGTTCGACAGATCGATCCGCGCCAGTTGCACCGCCGCTTCGGCGCTGGCCACCGCCGCTTCCAGCGAGCCACGATTGACGATCACCGTTTGCAGATCTTGGCGGGCGATTTCCAGATTGGCTTTGGCCTGCGCCACCCCCGCAACACTTTGCGCATTCGCCGCCAGTGCTACATCCATCTCACGCTTGGACACCGAACCGTCGCGTACCAATTCCTGGTTACGGCGCAGATCGGCCTCGCTTTTGCGCAACTGCGCTTCGCTGTCGGCCTGTACGGCCTGACGCAATTTGATCGTCGCCTCGGCGCTGTTGCGTTGCTGCACCACATTGGCCAATGCGGCTTTCTGTACCGCCAGTTGCGCCAGCGACTGGTCGAGGCGCTGCTGATAGATACGGTCATCCAGGCGCACCAGCAAATCCCCGGCCTTCACGTACTGGAAATCCTGCACCGGCACTTCATACACATAACCGGCGAGTTGCGGGCCGATGATCGTCACCTGCCCGCGCACCAAGGCGTTTTCGGTGGTCTCGACCGCACTGCTGAACGGCGGTAATTGCCAGGCATAGAGCACGATCAGCACGCCGACGATGGCAATCGCCGCGAAGCCCAGCGAAGAAATGATCCGCACCCGCAGCGAGCGCGGCTCGGTGTTCGGTGATGACGGCGGCGCCACACCTTCAGGCGTGGCGGCAATGGCATTGGTGGTCGTGGTGGTCGGTTCGGTCATGAAGAAGTGGCACCGCTCGAAGGTGTGGATGGCGCAGGGGCGACGGCTTTGGTGGTGCTCATCAGCCACAGCGCACGAATGGACAGCCAGATCATGGTCAGCACCGCAATCACGGCGATCAGCATGAACACATCGTTATAGGCCAGCACGTTGGCTTCACGGGTGGCGGCGTTGGCCAGGCTGCGAATCCCCGCCAGGTTGCGCAGACTCGGGTCGGCCAGCAACGAGCCATACGCCGAGCCGCCGCTCTGCACGCGCGCAGCCACCAAGGGGTCAGACAGCGTCAGGTGCTCAACGATGTGACTGGAATGAAATTTTTCCCGGACAATCTGGAAGGTGCCCAGAAGCGCTGCGCCAAGCAGGCCACCGAGGTTGTTGCAGATCCCGAACAGCACGGAAAAGCTCACCAGATTACGCGGATTGGTCAGCACGTTACGAGTACCGAAAACCATGGTCGGGCCGAGGAAAAACGTGCTGCCGAAGGCCAGCAGGAATTGACTGAAATAGAGGTTTTCCGGGCGCGTCAGGTTGTTGGAAAAACTGTCCATCACCGACCCGGTAGCCATCAGGCCCAGCGAGATGATCAACGGCATCAGCAGGTGTTTGGGGTCGATGGTCAGTGCGCTGGTCAACAACCCGGCGACACTGCCGATCAGCATCACCACGTACAGGCTGTGCAACTGCTCATAGCCCATGTTCAGGTTCTGCATGAAACCGACCGCACCGGTGGACTGCTCCGAGGTGACCATGCGAATCAGGGTCACCGCCAGCGCCAGGCGGATCATCGTTCCACTGCCCAGCCAGCGGGTCATCAGCAGCGGGTTGCTGCGGTTATGTTCGATGGCCAGACCGGCGAGGATCAAGGCAATCGAGGCGGCCAGTGCATAGCCGATCCAGTTGGCCTCCAGCCACCAATCGATCCGTCCCAGCGACAACACCGCGCACAACAACGCCACGCCCGTGGCGAGAATGGCGAAGGTTAGAAAGTCGAGCTTTTCGAAGGTCTTGAAGCGGTCGCCGGGCGGCAACTTGAGCATCAACACGCAGCCCAGCGACAGCAGCGCCATACCCAATTCGAACAGGTACAAACCCCGCCATTCGGCGATCTGCAGCAAGTCTTCGGAGAATAATCGCGCCAATGGCAAGGCCAGTTGTGAGGTGCCGAGGCCGAGCACCAGCGCTTTCATCCGCCACTTCGCCGGGAACGCCTGAACCATGTAATACAGACCCAGCGAACTCAGCGCTGCGCCGACCATGCCGTGCGCCGCCCGCACCGCCACCGCCGAGTTCAGATCATTGACGAACAGATGGCCGAAGGTCACCAGCGCATACAGCACCAGAAACACCTCGGTGAACGCGCGCAAACCAAATTGCTGGCGAAATTTCACCAGCAGCAGGTTCATCGACACGTTGGTCATCACGTACGCCGCCGGCAGCCAGGCCATTTCCGCCGTGGTCGCACCGAGTGCGCCTTGCAGATAAGGCAGATTGGCGACCACCAGCGAGTTGCCCAGACCACCGGTCACCGCCACCAGCACACCCACCAGCGCATAGGCCAGGCGTTTGGGGGGGGAGTGCAACGGCGTCGAGGGGGAACCGGGCAGACTGGGCTTTTCGTGGGGCTGCCAGTTGCGCGGGGCGTATTGATCCATTGCAAGACCTTGTGTCGAAGGTGGGTGAAGTTTGCCGCAAATTCACGGTTAACACACTTTTCCCCTGTGGGAGCGAGCTTGCTCGCGAATGCGGTGTGTCCGTCGACAACATCGTCGGATGAAAGTCCGCATTCGCGAGCAAGCTCGCTCCCACAAGGGATCTGGGTGATGGCAGGAAGTCATCGCACAACTTGCTGTTGACATTCCCGGAAAACCTAGGAAATATCCGCAACCATGTTGTACGACGACGTATGACAAATAATAAAAACAACAAACGAAACAGGGAGCGTCACAGTGAGCACACTCGTCCGCAATTCCGTCCGCCCTTCCCGCCTGACCACGCTTCGCCCGCGTTCCACCCTCGGCCTGATCGGTTGCAGCAGCCTGGCCTTGGCCTTGCCGATGAGCGCCGATGCCGAAGGTTTTCTCGAAGACAGCAAAGCCACGCTGAACCTGCGCAACGCCTACTTCAACCGCAACTTCGTCAATCCGGCCTACCCGCAGGGCAAGGCTGAGGAGTGGACGCAAAACTTCATCCTCGATGCCAAATCCGGTTTCACTCAGGGCACCGTCGGTTTCGGCCTTGATCTGCTGGGAATGTATTCGCAGAAGCTCGATGGCGGCAAAGGCACGGGCGGCACGCAGCTGTTGCCGATCCACGATGACGGACGCCCGGCGGACAATTTTGGACGGCTCGGCGTGGCGCTGAAAGCCAAGGTATCGAAGACTGAACTGAAGGTCGGCGAATGGATGCCGGTGCTGCCGATCCTGCGCTCTGACGATGGCCGCTCGCTGCCGCAGACCTTTCGTGGCGGCCAGATCACTTCCACCGAGATCAATGGCTTGACCGTCTACGGCGGCCAGTTCCGCGGCAACAGCCCGCGCAACGACGCGAGCATGGAAGACATGTCGATGAACGGCCGCGGCGCGTTCACCTCTGATCGTTTCAACTTCGGTGGCGGCGAGTACAGCTTCAACGGCAAGCGCACCCTGGTCGGCGTCTGGTACGCCGAACTCAGCGACATCTACCAGCAGCAGTATTTCAACCTCAGCCATAGCCAGCCGTTGGGCGACTGGACGCTGGGCGCCAACCTCGGTTTCTTTACCGGCAAGGAAGACGGCAGCGCCCAGGCTGGCGACCTCGACAACAAGACCGCGTTCGCCCTGCTGTCGGCCCGCTACGGCGGCAACACCTTCTATGTCGGCCTGCAAAAGCTCAGCGGCGACGACGCGTGGATGCGGGTCAACGGCACCAGCGGCGGTACCTTGGCCAACGACAGTTACAACGCAAGTTACGACAACGCCCAAGAGCGCTCATGGCAGCTGCGCCATGACTACAACTTCGTAGCTCTCGGCGTTCCCGGTCTGACCCTGATGAACCGCTACATCAGCGGCGATAACGTGCATACCGGGACGATCACTGACGGCAAGGAATGGGGCCGTGAGTCGGAGCTGGCCTACACCGTGCAGAGCGGGCCACTGAAAAATCTCAACGTGAAATGGCGCAACGCGACGATTCGCCGGGACTTCAGCACCAACGAGTTTGACGAGAACCGGATCTTTATCAGTTACCCGATTTCGTTGTTGTAATGCCAGTCGCCACACCGAGTTTCCCTGTGGGAGCGAGCTTGCTCGCGAAGGCGTCGGGTCAGTCAATTCATCTTTCAATGACACACCGCTTTCGCGAGCAAGCTCACTCCCACAGGGGAGTTGCATTGCCAAACAGGCAATTGGGGGTGGTTAAGACTGGATTAGGCCTTCCGTCATCTACACCAAAAGTCGCGTTGACAAGTTCCGGAAACCCTACCGATACTTCAGCGCAGTCATACGACAACCTACAACAACCCTAATAACAACGTGTAAGGGATTGCCATGACGTCTACCTCTACTCCCCGTGCTCCGTTCAACCGTCTGCTGCTGACCGGCGCTGCCGGTGGCCTGGGCAAAGTTTTGCGCGAACGTATGCGCCCTTATACCAATGTCCTGCGCCTGTCAGACATTGCCGCCCTCGCCCCGGCTGTCGATGACCGCGAAGAAATCGTCCTCTGCGATCTGGCCGACAAACACGCCGTGCATCAACTGGTCGAAGGCGTCGATGCGATCCTGCATTTCGGCGGCGTCTCCGTGGAGCGCCCATTCGAAGAAATCCTCGGCGCCAACATCTGCGGTGTCTTCCACATCTACGAAGCCGCGCGTCGGCATGGCGTCAAGCGAGTGATCTTCGCCAGTTCCAACCACGTCATCGGCTTCTACAAACAGGACGAACCGCTCGACGCCAGCTCCGCCCGCCGCCCCGACGGTTACTACGGCTTGTCCAAGTCCTACGGCGAAGACATGGCCAGTTTCTACTTCGATCGCTACGGCATCGAGACTGTCAGCATCCGCATCGGCTCCTCGTTCCCCGAGCCGCAGAACCGTCGAATGATGCACACCTGGCTGAGCTTCGATGACCTCACGCAACTGCTCGAACGCGCGCTGTACACGCCGAACGTCGGCCACACCGTGGTCTATGGCATGTCCGCCAACAAGGACGTCTGGTGGGACAACAAATTCGCCAGCCACCTCGGCTTCGAGGCAAAAGACAGCTCCGAAGTGTTCCGCGAAAAGGTCGAAGCGCAGCCAATGCCGGTCGCTGATGACCCGGCGCGGATCTATCAGGGCGGCGCGTTTGTCGCGGCCGGACCGTTCGGCGACTGATCACCCTGACAACGACGCAAAGGAATGAGTATGCAAGCCGAATTGATCGTCGATGCCCGCAACGCCGTGGGCGAAAGCCCGGTCTGGGTGGCAGAGGAAAACGCGCTGTACTGGGTGGATATTGCCAACGGCGGGCTGCGACGCTGGAGCGCCGAGACCGGCCATGTGCATGCCTGGAAAACCCCTGAGATGCTTGCCTGCATCGCCCGCCACAGCCGTGGCGGCTGGGTTGCCGGGATGGAAAGCGGCTTCTTTCATCTGCATCCGCACAGCGACGGCAGCCTCGACAACCAACTGCTTGCCAGCGTCGAGCACGGCCGCAAAGACATGCGTCTCAACGATGGTCGCTGCGACCGTCAGGGCCGCTTCTGGGCCGGCAGCATGGTGCTGAACATGGGCCTGAGTGCGCCCGAAGGCCGGCTCTACCGCTACGGTGCCGGGCAGTCTGGCGTGATCGAAGCGCAGCTCGACAGTTTTATCGTGCCCAACGGCCTCGGCTTCAGCCCCGACGGCAAGACGATGTACCTGTCCGATTCGCACCCCGATGTGCAACTGATCTGGGCGTTCGATTACGACACCGAGACCGGCACACCGTCGAACCGCCGCGTATTCGTCGACATGAACCATTTTCCCGGACGTCCCGACGGTGCTGCTGTGGATGCCGAGGGTTGCTACTGGATCTGCGCCAACGATGCCGGCCTCATCCACCGCTTTGCCCCGGACGGTCGTCTTGATTTCTCACTGGAGGTGCCGGTGAAAAAACCGACCATGTGTGCCTTCGGCGGTAGCGCCATGGACACCCTGTTCGTCACCTCGATTCGTCCCGGCGACGACCACGATCCGCAATCCCTGGCCGGTGGCGTGTTCGCCCTCAACCCCAACGTCAAAGGCCTGCCGGAGCCGCTGTTCGACAGTTCCCTGTAATACCCGCTTCTGCTGCACCGCTGCGCCTTGAACACAAAAATAACAAGACTGGAGACTCACCCCCATGAACTTCAAACGCACCTTGCTGGCCGCTGCACTCCCGCTGATGTTTACCTTCACTGGCGCCGCTCAGGCACTGCAACTCAAATTCGCTGACATTCACCCCGCCGGTTATCCCACCGTGGTGGCCGAAGAAAACATGGGCAAGACGCTGACCAAGGAGACCAACGGCGAACTGACCTTCCAATACTTCCCCGGCGGTGTGCTGGGCTCCGAAAAAGAAGTCATCGAGCAGATGCAAGTCGGCGCCGTACAGCTGTCTCGCGTCAGCCTGGGTATCGTCGGCCCCGTGGTTCCGGACGTGAACGTGTTCAACATGCCGTTCATCTTCCGCGATCACCAACACATGCGTAACGTCATCGACGGCGCAGTGGGCGACGAGATCCTCGACAAAATCACCAACTCCGAATTCGGCCTGGTGGCCCTGGCCTGGATGGACGGCGGCACGCGCAACGTCTACACCAAGAAACCGGTACGCAAGCTCGAAGACCTCAAGGGCATGAAAATCCGCGTGCAAGGCAACCCGATGTTCATCGACATGATGAACGCCATGGGCGGCAACGGCATCGCGATGGATACCGGCGAGATCTTCAGTGCCCTGCAGACCGGCGTGATCGACGGCGCGGAAAACAACCCGCCAACCCTGCTCGAACACAACCACTTCCAGAATGCGAAGTACTACAGCCTGACCGGTCACCTGATTCTGCCAGAGCCGATCGTGATGTCGAAAATCACCTGGGAAAAACTGACCCCGGATCAGCAGGCGCTGGTCAAGACTGCCGCCAAGACTGCCCAGGCCGAAGAGCGTGTGCTGTGGGACAAGAAGTCCGCTGCCAGTGAAGAAAAACTCAAGGCCGCCGGCGTCGAGTTCATCCAGGTCGACAAGAAACCCTTCTACGACGCCACCGCACCGGTGCGGGAAAAGTACGGCGCGAAGTATGCCGACCTGATCAAGAAAATCGAAGCCGTTCAGTAACGCCTCCCGCTCCGTCCTCATGAACAAGGCCCGGTGCGCCCGATGACTGCGGCGCGCCCGGTTACGGTGGAACCCGATGAAGAATCTACTGCTGCGTATCAACGACAAGATCTACATGACGTGCATCTGGGTCGCCGGTCTTTCCGTCCTGGCGATTTCCCTGATGATTCCCTGGGGCGTGTTCGCCCGCTACGTGCTGGGTACCGGTTCGAGCTGGCCCGAGCCCACGGCGATCCTGCTGATGATGGTGTTTACCTTCATCGGCGCCGCCGCCAGTTACCGCGCCGGCGCGCACATGGCCGTGGCCATGCTCACCGATCGCATGCCTCCGCACGTGAGATCCGCGGCGGCGATTTTTTCCCAACTGCTGATGGCGGCGATCTGCATCTTCATGACGATCTGGGGCGCCAAGCTGTGCATGTCCACCTGGAACCAGTTCATGGCAGCCCTGCCCGATCTGCGCGTTGGCGTGACCTATCTGCCAATTCCCGTGGGCGGCTTGCTGACGCTTATTTTCGTGCTGGAAAAACTCTTGCTCGGTGACCAGAGCAAACGGCGCGTGGTGCAGTTCGACCTGGTTGAAGAAAGTGAAGGTGCCGCTTAATGGACGCTCTGATACTGCTAGGCAGTTTTATCGCTTTGATCCTGATCGGCATGCCGGTCGCCTACGCGCTGGGCGCCGCCGCGCTGATCGGTGCATGGTGGATCGACATTCCGTTCCAGGCGGTGATGATTCAGGTCGCCTCGGGGGTGAACAAATTCTCGCTGCTGGCCATTCCGTTCTTCGTGCTGGCCGGTGCGATCATGGCCGAGGGCGGCATGTCCCGTCGCTTGGTGGCGTGTGCCGGGGTACTGGTGGGTTTTGTCCGCGGTGGCCTGTCACTGGTCAACATTGTCGCCTCGACCTTTTTCGGCGCGATCTCCGGCTCCTCGGTGGCCGACACCGCGTCGGTGGGTTCGGTGCTGATTCCGGAAATGGAACGCAAGGGCTATCCACGGGATTTCTCCACCGCCGTGACTGTAAGCGGTTCGGTGCAAGCCCTGCTGACCCCGCCCAGCCATAACTCGGTGCTTTACTCCCTCGCCGCCGGTGGCACGGTTTCGATTGCCTCGCTGTTCATGGCGGGCATCGTGCCGGGCTTGCTGATGAGCGCCTGCCTGATGGTGCTATGCCTGATTTTCGCGAGAAAACGCGACTATCCCAAGGGTGAAGTGATCCCGATGCGCCAGGCATTGAAAATCGTCGGCGAAGCCCTCTGGGGCCTGATGGCGATGGTGATCATCCTCGGCGGCATCCTGTCCGGCATCTTCACCGCGACCGAATCGGCGGCCATCGCGGTGCTGTGGTCGTTCTTCGTGACCATGTTCATCTACCGCGACTACAAGTGGAGCGAACTGCCGAAACTGATGCACCGCACGGTGCGGACGATTTCGATCGTGATGATCCTGATCGGTTTCGCCGCGAGCTTCGGCTACATCATGACCCTGATGCAAATTCCGGCGAAGATCACCACGGCGTTTCTGACCCTGTCGGACAACCGCTACGTGATCCTGATGTGTATCAACGTCATGCTGCTGTTGCTCGGCACGGTGATGGACATGGCGCCGCTGATCCTGATCCTCACGCCGATCCTGATGCCGGTGATTCTCGGCATCGGCGTCGATCCGGTGCAGTTTGGCATGATCATGCTGGTGAACCTGGGGATCGGATTGATAACGCCGCCGGTAGGTGCGGTGCTGTTTGTCGGGTCAGCGGTGGGCAAAGTGAGTATTGAAAGCACTGTTAAAGCGTTGCTGCCGTTCTATGCCGTGCTGTTCCTGGTGTTGATGCTGGTGACTTACGTGCCGGCACTTTCGCTGTGGTTGCCGCATCTGGTGTTGTAACAACCTGAAAGATCGCAGCCTCGTTTCACTCGACAGCTCCTACAGGGAAACGCAATCCCTGTAGGAGCTGCCGAAGGCTCGGGCCGCGATCGGACGATCTTTTGATCTTCCAATACTCAAGCCCGCAACAACATATACCCCGCCACCACCAGGCACACGCTGGCAAACCCCACCTGCAACGCCCGCGCCGGCACCCGCGCACAGAGCTTGCGCCCGATGATCATGCCGACAATGCTGGCGACGATGAACGCCCCACCCTGCGCATCAATCCGCACACCGGCGTGAAACGAGCCGATCACCCCGATTGCCGAAATCAGACTGATCACCATCAACGACGTGGCAACAATCCCGCGCATCTGCACATCGGTCAGTTGCTTGAACGCCGGCACGATCAAGAAGCCGCCACCGACGCCTAGCAAACCAGACACCACTCCGGTAATGGCGCCCAGTGCCGCCAACGTCGCGGTGCATTTGGCAGTCCAGTCGAAGCGTCCGGTTTCCTCGTTGAGCATGCAATTCTTCTGACCCCAACTGGCGTGACCATGGTCGCTCGGCCCCTCCTGCTGACGCTCGCGACGCAGCATGCGCCAGGCCACCATGACCATCAGCAGACTGAACAGGATCATCAAGATTTTCTCCGGCAACTGGTGCGCGAAGTAAATACCCAACGGCGAAAACACCGCCCCCAACGCCGCAATCAACAACGCCGCGCGATAGCGCACCAGACCATGACGCAAACCGTCGATAGCCCCGACCGCCGCCGCACTGCCGACCGCAAACAGCGCCACTGGCGCCGCTTGCGTCATCGTCCAGCCAAGGCCGAGCACCAGCGCCGGCACCGCCAGAATCCCGCCTCCGGCCCCGGTCAAACCGAGGATCAACCCCATCACCATGCCAAACAGACTTGCCAGCAACATAGGGTTTTCTCAGTCGACCTTTGACAGACCAGTCAGCCACTCGCGGCCCTTGAGCATGCCATTCCAGTAGAACCACGGCAGCAGCGTCGCCTTGAGAAACCACGCCGAACGCCGCGCCACGGTCGGGTCCATAGGGAAGGTCGGTAGCAACTTACCGGCGTAACCGAACTCGGCAAGTATCACCTTGCCCTTCTCCACGGTCAGCGGGCAGGAACCATAACCGTCGTACTTCAGTGGCAGTGGTTGTTGCTTGCGCAGCGCCAGCAGGTTTTCCGCGACCACCACCACTTGCTTGCGCACCGCTGCGGCGGTTTTCGCGTTGCTGGTGCCGCAGATATCGCCGAGTGCGAATACCTCGGGAAAACGCGGATGCTGCAGGCTGTGCGGATTGACTTCACACCAGCCGGCGGCGTCGGCCAACGGGCTTTGGGCGATGAAATCCGGCGAAACCTGCGGCGGCACCACGTGCAGCAGATCGAACGTTTTCGCTTCGAGGCTTATATTGCCGCCAGCATCTTTGACTTCGAACCACGCGGTTTTCGCCGGGCCGTCGACCTTGACCAGATTCGAATTGAACGCCAACTGTGCGTTGTATTTTTCGATGTACTTCATCAACGGCGGAACAAACGTCGCCACACCGAACAGGGCGGCGCCGGCCAGGTTGAATTCGACATTGATGGTGTCCAGCACACCCCTTTTAAGCCAGTGATCGCAAGACAGATACAGCGCTTTTTGCGGCGCGCCGGCGCATTTGATCGGCATCGCCGGTTGAGTGAACAGCGCTTTGCCGCCGCGCAGTTTCTGCACCTGATCCCAGGTGTACTGCGCGTGCTGGTAGCTGTAATTAGAGGTGACGCCGTGCTGGCCGAGGCTTTCCTGCAAGCCTTCGATCTTCTCCCAGGCCAGACGCAGGCCGGGGCAGACGATCAGGTTCTGGTAGCTGACCGTGCGCTCGTCGTTGAGGGTGAGTTGTTTTTTGTCGGGATCGATGCCAGTGACGGCGGCTTGTATCCAAGTGGCTTGGCGCGGCAGTACTTTGGCCATCGGCCTGACCGTGTCTTTCACGTCGTAAGCGCCACCGCCGACCAGCGTCCACGCCGGTTGGTAGTAATGGTGAGTGCTCGACTCGATGACCGTGATGTTCAGGCTCGGATCACGCTTGAGCAGACTGGCGACAAAACCGATACCGGCCGTACCACCGCCGATAACCACGATGTCTGCACTGATGGATGGGCCCCAGTGTTGATCGTTCATTGCTTGTTCCTTTTGCTGCACGCAAGGATTGTTCGAGCCAAACCACAAATCCCACATTGAACCAGTGCCATGGCTGGCATTTATTGATGGCCCAGACTTTTCAGCACGGCTCCGCAATACAACCCGGAGAGAGTTTTCATCACCTGAATGACTTCCGGACTGGCGAGCCCATAAAAAATGTACTTGCCTTCACGACGGGTCGCGACCAGACCTTCATCGCGCAGGATGCCCAGTTGCTGGGACAGCGTCGGCTGGCGCACGCCGGTCATCTTTTCCAGTTCGCCAACGTTGCGTTCGCCCTGAGTCAGTTGACAGAGGATCAGCAGGCGATCCTCATTGGCCATAGCCTTGAGCAGCGCGCAGGCCTTGGAGGCCGAAGCGCGCAGTTGGGCGACTTCACATTCGGTCAGACTGGATTGCATTTGCACGATGCCTTCAAGGTCACTTAAGCTGCGAACATTATGTTTTTAGATAAAGTGTTGCAACCCATTTTCCTCGTTCAGGTTGGTGTCCATGCCCGCGCAGATTGAAGCTTTCCTCGACCCCGCCTCCTCGACCTACAGCTATGTGGTCTATGAAGCCGACGGCGGGCAATGTGCAATCGTCGATCCGGTGCTCGATTACGACGGCGCCGCCGGGCGCACCTGCACCGCCCAGGCCGACAAAATCATCGCCTTCGTTCGCGCCCACAACCTGCAAGTGCAGTGGCTGCTGGAAACCCACGCCCACGCCGATCACCTGTCTGCCGCGCCGTATCTGCGGCGGGAACTGGGCGGGAAAATCGCCATTGGCGAATCGATCAGCAAAGTGCAGAACGTGTTCAAGGCGCTGTTCAATCTGGAGCCGGAGTTCTGCGTTGATGGCTCGCAGTTCGATCACCTGTTTGCGCCGAACGAATCGTTCCGCATCGGCAACCTCAAGGCCACCGCCCTGCACGTCCCCGGTCATACCCCGGCGGACATGGCCTATTTGATCGATGGCGAGCAGATTCTGGTGGGCGATACGTTGTTCATGCCGGATGTCGGCACCGCGCGTTGCGACTTTCCCGGAGGCAATGCCCACCAATTGTTCAACTCGATTCACAAACTGCTGGCCTTCCCCGCCAGTGTGAAACTCTACGTTTGCCACGATTACCCGCCCGAGGGCCGTGAGTCGCAGTGCCAGACCACCGTCGGCGAGCAGCGCAAAAACAATATTCATGTGCATGACGGGATTGATGAGGCCGCGTTCGTCGAGATGCGTACAAAACGTGATGCCGGGCTGGGTATGCCGACGTTGCTGCTGCCGGCGATTCAGGTGAATGTGCGGGCGGGAAATCTGCCACCGGCGGAGGAAAACGGTGTGGTGTACCTGAAGATTCCGCTCAATTCTCTATAGGAAAAAGTCGCTCGGGGCGTCGCCGGATTATTTTTCCTACGAACGCTGGCGACAGTGATGAACTGGTGAAAATTCTCTGAGCGAGCAGACTCCATTGGGCAAACATTCAATGGAGTTTTCGCAATATGGATATCCGTCGTAATCACCGTGACATGACCGCGCAACAGAAATCCGCCTTCATCGATGCCATCCTGAGGCTGAAAAACAACGTCGACAGCGTACTGCGACCCGGACAGCAAAGCCGCTACGATGACTTTGTGCAGATCCACAAAAATTCGATGGGCCGGGGCAATCTGCTGACACCCAATCCGCATATGAGTCCCCTGTTTTATCCATGGCACCGAATTCTGATCCGCCAGTTCGAACTGGCCCTGCAATCAGCGACCAATGACCCGAGCATCACTTTGCCCTACTGGAACTGGCAACTGACCGGCGCCGACAACCCCTTCACCTCGGACTTCATGGGTTCAAACGGTGACAGCCTGCAAGATCAGCGCGTCACCAGCGGCCCGTTCTCCAGAGAACATTCGCAATTCGATGTCAGGGTCTGGGACGAGGGCATTGGCAACATCGGCATTCGTCGAGATCTGGGAGCAAGCGGCGCACTGCCCACCCCGCAGGATGTTATTTCGACCCTGAACAGAACGCCTTACTGGATGGAAGCAAGCGGCTGGGAAAACATTTCGGAAAGCCTTTTGCACAATCCGGTACATGCCTGGATTGGCGGCACGATGGCGCAAGCCTCCTCACCCAATGACCCAATATTTTTCCTGCACCATTGTTACCTCGATTTGTTGTGGGAACGCTGGAAGCATCAGCATTCTGGCACTGCGGGGTTTACCAACGAGGCAGGTTCGCCGGACATGAACGACACCGTGCTGGTCTTTCATCCCGCGAATGAACCCGCTCCCTGGGAACAAACCTATACCGTCCAGCAAACACTGTTCACGGCAGAGCTCGATTACCGGTATGACTACATCTGACTTTCAGTTACCCAGCGTCAGGCCGTTCGCTGGCAAGGGCAACGCAGTCTTGTAGCGAACCTGCTTGAGCGCAAAGCTGGAACGGATGTTCGCCACACCCGGCACTTTGGTCAGGAAGTCCATCATGAAGCGTTCGAGCGACTGAATGGTAGGGACCAGGACCCGGATGAGGTAATCCGGGTCTCCGGCCATGAGGTAGCACTCCATCACCTCCGGACGATCGGAAATCGCCTCCTCAAAATGCTGCAGCGCTTCCTCGACCTGCTTCTCCAGGCTGACGTGAATGAACACGTTCACGTGCAGCCCCAGCAGGTCGGCATCGAGCAACGTCACCTGCTCGCGAATCAGCCCTAATTCCTCCATTGCCTTGACCCGGTTAAAGCACGGCGTCGGCGACAGATTCACCGAGCGTGCCAGGTCGGCATTGGTAATGCGCGCATTCTCCTGAAGGCTGTTGAGAATGCCAATGTCGGTACGGTCAAGTTTGCGCATGAGACAAAACCACCTGTTTTTTATGTTTATGCAGAATTTCTATCTGCAAATCATCTCCAGCGCAACGAAACAGAGATAAATATTCTTCTTGGCCGGGCCTATGATTGTTGTAGGACAAGATTTCTTCTACCGAAGAATGACTGCCAGCTCACTACAAGAAATTCACAAGATCGAGCGTAGAAGCCATGACCCAAGCGTACGAACCGCTGCGCCTGCACGTCCCTGAACCCTCGGGCCGTCCAGGCTGCAAAACCGATTTTTCCTACCTGCATCTGACCGATGCCGGTACGGTGCGCAAACCTCCCGTCGATGTAGAACCTGCCGACACCGCCGACCTGGCGCGTGGGCTTATTCGCGTGCTCGACGATCAGGGCAACGCTCTCGGCCCTTGGGCTGAAAACGTGCCGGTCGAGATCCTGCGAAAAGGCATGCGCGCCATGCTCAAGACGCGGATCTACGACAACCGCATGGTGGTCGCCCAGCGTCAGAAAAAAATGTCGTTCTACATGCAGAGCCTCGGCGAAGAAGCCATCGGCAGTGCTCAGGCACTGGCCTTGAACATCGACGACATGTGCTTCCCGACCTACCGCCAGCAAAGCATCCTGATGGCCCGCGAAGTGCCTTTGGTCGACCTGATCTGTCAACTGCTGTCCAACGAGCGCGATCCGCTCAAAGGCCGCCAGTTGCCGATCATGTATTCGGTCAAGGAAGCGGGTTTCTTCACCATCTCCGGCAACCTCGCGACCCAGTTCATTCAGGGCGTGGGCTGGGGCATGGCCTCGGCGATCAAGGGCGACACCAAAATCGCCTCGGCGTGGATCGGCGACGGCGCTACCGCCGAATCGGACTTCCACACCGCCCTCACCTTCGCTCACGTTTATCGTGCGCCGGTGATCCTCAACGTCGTGAATAACCAATGGGCGATTTCGACCTTCCAGGCCATCGCCGGTGGTGAAGCCACCACCTTCGCCGGACGCGGCGTCGGTTGCGGCATCGCTTCGCTGCGCGTGGATGGCAACGACTTCTACGCGGTCTACGCCGCCTCTGCCTGGGCTGCCGAACGCGCCCGGCGCAATCTCGGCCCGACCATGATCGAATGGGTCACCTACCGCGCCGGCCCGCACTCGACCTCCGACGATCCGTCGAAATATCGTCCGGCCGATGACTGGAGCCACTTCCCGCTCGGCGACCCGATCGCCCGCCTGAAACAGCACCTTATCAAGGTCGGTCACTGGTCGGAAGAAGAGCACGCCGCCGTCAGCGCCGAGCTTGAAGCCGAAGTGATTGCCGCGCAGAAACAGGCCGAACAGTACGGCACCCTCGCCGGCGGCCAGATACCAAGCGCCGCAACCATGTTCGAAGACGTCTACAAAGAGATGCCGGAGCACTTGAAGCGCCAGCGTCAGCAGTTAGGGATCTGACATGAACGATCACAACAACAATATTCAGTTGGAAACCGCCATGACCACGACCACCATGACCATGATCCAGGCCCTGCGCTCGGCCATGGATGTGATGCTTGAGCGTGATGACAACGTCGTCGTGTTCGGTCAGGACGTTGGCTACTTCGGCGGCGTGTTCCGTTGCACCGAAGGCCTGCAGACCAAGTACGGCACCTCCCGCGTATTCGACGCACCGATCTCCGAAAGCGGCATCGTCGGCGTTGCCGTCGGTATGGGCGCTTACGGTCTGCGTCCGGTCGCCGAGATTCAGTTCGCCGACTACGTCTACCCCGCCTCGGACCAGATCATTTCCGAAGCGGCGCGCCTGCGTTATCGCTCGGCCGGCGAGTTCACCGCGCCGATGACCCTGCGCATGCCATGCGGCGGCGGCATCTATGGCGGGCAGACCCACAGCCAGAGCATCGAGGCGATGTTCACCCAAGTCTGCGGTCTGCGCACCGTCATGCCATCCAACCCGTATGACGCCAAAGGCCTGCTGATCGCCTCCATCGAAAACGATGACCCGGTGATCTTCCTTGAGCCGAAACGCCTGTACAACGGCCCTTTCGACGGTCACCACGACCGCCCGGTAACGCCGTGGTCGAAACACCCGCAAGCCCAGGTTCCGGACGGTTACTACACCGTGCCGCTGGACGTTGCTGCGATTACCCGTCCGGGCAAGGACGTGACCGTGCTGACTTACGGCACCACCGTATATGTCTCGCAAGTCGCGGCCGAAGAATCCGGCGTCGATGCCGAAGTCATCGACCTGCGCAGCCTGTGGCCGCTGGATCTGGAAACCATCGTCAAGTCGGTGAAGAAAACCGGCCGTTGCGTGGTGGTACACGAAGCCACGCGCACCTGCGGTTTCGGCGCCGAACTGGTGTCGCTGGTGCAAGAGCATTGCTTCCATCACCTGGAAGCGCCGATCGAACGCGTCACCGGTTGGGACACCCCCTACCCGCACGCGCAGGAGTGGGCGTATTTCCCAGGGCCGTCCCGAGTGGGCGCGGCGTTGAAACGGGTCATGGAGGTCTGAATGGGCACGCACGTTATCAAGATGCCGGACATCGGCGAAGGCATCGCAGAAGTAGAACTGTCGCAGTGGCACGTCAAGGTTGGCGATCTGGTCGTTGAAGACCAGGTGCTGGCGGACGTGATGACCGACAAGGCGATGGTCGATATTCCATCGCCTGTGCATGGCAAGGTGATTGCCCTCGGCGGTCAGCCGGGTGAAGTGATGGCGGTAGGCAGTGTGCTGATCAGCATTGAGGTTGAAGGCGCCGGTAACTTGAAAGAGTCCACCGCTCCTGTTGTTACGAAAGAGCCTGGCGCGCCAAAAGTTGAGGCCGTTGTTGAGAGCAAACCTGCTCCAGCCGCCCCGCGTCCGGCTGCGGTTTGCCACGGCCCGATGGTTGCTCGCGAAGCGGACGAACGCCCGCTGGCCTCCCCAGCCGTACGCAAACACGCGCTGGATCTGGGGATTCAGTTGCGTCTGGTACGCGGTTCCGGCCCGGCCGGTCGTGTGCTGCACGAAGACCTTGAAGCCTATCTGGCGCAAGGTCAGTCGAATGCCTCGGCGCCGGTGGCTGCCGCTTACGCCCAGCGTAATGACGAAGAACAGATTCAAGTCATCGGCATGCGCCGCAAGATCGCCCAGCGTATGCAGGACGCCACCCAGCGCGCCGCACACTTCAGCTACATTGAGGAAATTGACGTCACCGCGATTGAAGAGCTGCGTGCGCACCTGAATGAAAAACACGGCGCCAGCCGTGGCAAGTTGACCTTGCTGCCGTTCCTCGTCCGCGCTCTTGTCGTCGCCCTGCGCGACTTCCCGCAGATGAACGCCCGTTACGACGACGAAGCTCAGGTCATCACTCGCCTCGGCGCTGTACATGTCGGCGTCGCTACGCAAAGCGATGTTGGCCTGATGGTGCCGGTGGTGCGTCACGCCGAAGCGCGCAGCCTGTGGGACAGCGCCACGGAAATCTCGCGTCTGGCCAACGCCGCACGCAATGGCAAGGCCAGCCGCGATGAGTTGTCCGGCTCGACCATCACCCTGACCAGCCTCGGTGCACTGGGCGGCATCGTCAGCACGCCGGTGTTGAACCTGCCGGAAGTGGCGATCATCGGCGTCAACAAAATCGTCGAACGGCCGATGGTCGTCAAAGGCCAGGTGGTAATCCGCAAGATGATGAACCTCTCCAGCTCGTTCGATCACCGCGTGGTCGACGGCATGGACGCAGCCCTCTTCATCCAAGCCATTCGTGGCTTGATCGAACAACCTGCCACTTTGTTTGTGGAGTAAGGCGCGCATGCAATCTCTGAACACTACGCTTCTGATTATCGGCGGCGGCCCCGGCGGTTATGTCACGGCGATCCGCGCCGGGCAACTGGGCATTTCGACCATTCTGGTCGAAGGCCAATCACTTGGCGGCACCTGTCTGAACATCGGCTGCATCCCGTCGAAAGCGCTGATTCACGTGGCTGAGCAGTTTCACCAGACCCAACATCACAGTCAGCATTCGGCGCTGGGCATCACCGTGTCTGCACCGAGCCTCGACATCACTAAAAGCGTCGAGTGGAAGGACGGCATCGTTGATCGCCTGACCACTGGCGTCGCTGCACTGTTGAAGAAGAACAAGGTTCAGGTCATCAATGGCTGGGCCAAAGTCATCGACGGTAAAACCGTGGATGTCGGCGACACGCGCATCCAGTGCGAGCATCTGGTGCTGGCCACCGGTTCGACCAGCGTCAATCTGCCGATCCTGCCGATTGGCGGGCCGATCATCTCCTCCACCGAAGCGCTGGCGCCGAAATCCGTGCCGAAACGTCTGGTGGTGGTCGGCGGTGGTTACATTGGTCTGGAACTGGGCATTGCCTATCGCAAGCTCGGTGCCGAGGTCAGCGTGGTCGAGGCGCAGGATCGCATCCTGCCGGCCTATGATGCGGAGCTGACGCAACCGGTGCATGACGCGTTGAAGCAACTGGGCGTTAATTTGTATTTGAAACACAGCGTACTGGGTTTCGACGGCACCTTGCAGGTGCGCGATCCCGAGGGCGAAACCCTCAACCTGGAAACCGATCAGGTGCTGGTTGCCGTCGGTCGCAAACCGAATACCCAGGGCTGGAACCTTGAAGCACTGAATCTGGACATGAACGGTTCGGCGATCAAGATCGACAGCCGTTGCCAGACCAGCATGCGCAACGTCTACGCGATTGGCGACCTGAGCGGCGAGCCGATGCTGGCCCACCGCGCCATGGCCCAAGGCGAAATGGTTGCCGAGTTGATCAGCGGCAAAACCCGTGAATTCAACCCGACTGCCATTGCTGCCGTGTGCTTCACCGACCCGGAACTGGTGGTGGTCGGCAAGACGCCGGACGAGGCCACGGCTACAGGTCTGGACTGCATCGTTTCCAGTTTCCCGTTCGCCGCCAATGGCCGGGCGATGACGCTGGAATCGAAAAGCGGCTTTGTGCGCGTGGTCGCTCGTCGGGATAACCATGTGATTGTTGGCTGGCAAGCAGTAGGCGTTGGCGTGTCCGAGTTGTCGACAGCGTTTGCGCAAAGCCTGGAAATGGGCGCGCGGCTGGAAGACATCGGCGGCACCATTCATGCGCATCCGACCTTGGGTGAAGCGGTGCAGGAGGCGGCGTTGCGTGCCCTCGGGCATGCGTTGCACCTGTAAAGATCAAAAGATCGTCCGATCGCGGCCCGAGCCTTCGGCAGCTCCTACAGGGGTTCGCCTATTCTGTAGGAGCTGCCGCAGGCTGCGATCTTTTCAGCGATGAACGAGGATTTTTCATAAGCAGGCTAATAAATCTGCTCATCCCTCCATCGTCCGGGCTGCGAAACCGCTCAAGAATGAAGTATTGTTGTGCCCATCCAAAAAACGTCAGAAGCCTTGAACCGTTTCGACGGTTGTTCAGTGATAGAGGGTGTCATGGGTAACGAGAGCATCAATTGGGACAAGCTGGGTTTTGACTACATCAAGACCGACAAACGCTATCTGTCGTACTTTCGCGATGGCGAGTGGGACAAAGGCACCCTGACCGAAGATAACGTGCTGCACATCAGCGAAGGCTCGACTGCCCTTCACTATGGCCAGCAGTGCTTCGAAGGCATGAAGGCCTATCGTTGCAAGGACGGCTCGATCAACCTGTTCCGCCCCGACCAGAACGCCCTGCGCATGCAACGCAGCTGCGCGCGTCTGCTGATGCCGACGGTCGACACCGAGCAGTTCATCGAAGCGTGCAAAGCCGTGGTTCGCGCCAACGAGCGCTTTATCCCGCCGTACGGCACTGGCGGCGCGCTGTATCTGCGCCCGTTCGTGATCGGCGTGGGTGACAATATCGGTGTGCGCACCGCACCCGAGTTCATCTTCTCGATCTTCTGCATTCCGGTCGGCGCTTACTTCAAGGGTGGCCTGACCCCGCACAACTTCCAGATCTCCAGCTACGACCGTGCGGCCCCACAAGGCACCGGCGCAGCCAAGGTCGGTGGCAACTACGCGGCCAGCCTGATGCCAGGCTCGAAAGCCAAGAAAGCCAACTTCGCCGACGCGATCTACCTGGACCCGATGACCCACACCAAGATCGAAGAAGTCGGTTCGGCCAACTTCTTCGGGATCACCCACGACAACAAGTTCGTCACCCCGAACTCGCCGTCCGTTCTGCCAGGCATCACCCGTCTGTCGCTGATCGAACTGGCCAAGACCCGTCTGGGCCTGGAAGTGGTTGAAGGTGATGTGCTGATCGACAAGCTGTCGGACTTCAAGGAAGCCGGCGCTTGCGGTACTGCAGCGGTGATCACGCCGATCGGTGGCATCAGCTACAACGACCATCTGCATGTGTTCCATAGCGAGACCGAAGTGGGTCCTGTGACCCAGAAGCTCTACAAAGAGCTGACTGGCGTGCAGACCGGCGACATCGAAGCGCCAGCGGGCTGGATCGTCAAGGTTTGATTTGACGGCTGCTGATGTAGAAAAGCCCTCCACCGAGTGATTGGTGGGGGGCTTTTTTGATTGTGTTTGTTGGTTTTTTTTGTGTAAGGCTGGAGATCTTTTCCCCCTCACCCCAGCCCTCCCGAAACGTCGGACCGCCCACAGGGGGGGCGAGGGGGAAAGGGAGCCGATCGTTGTGCCGTTCAAAACCTGAGTTCGACTTGATCTTTCAGGTCGATGTAGTACGCGAGAACACCTCGGTCGGCTCCCTCTCCCTCCGGGAGAGGGCTGGGGTGAGGGTAGGCTTTTCGCTCTTCAAGGCAATCCGTTTACCAAGTCGCTCAGCAATCCCGCTCGCCTGCCCATTCTGCTGCTTACCCATCCGCGCCTGCGTAATCAACCCGGGTATCAACTCCCCCTCCGGCAGATTCTTCCAGAACCGCGTCGGCAAATGCCCCTGCATGACCTTCTCGTTCAACCGCGCTGGATTAAAGATGTGACTGTAATACGTCAGCCACAGATCACCATGGGGATCCTCGACGTTCTGCGCCAACTGCTGCCATTCCAGCGGGCATTGACGCTGATGGATCAATTGCTCGCCATCGTAATAAACCCCATCGCGCGGCGTGGCGATCAACCAGCGGTAGCGGCCCATCCGACCAATAAAATGCTCACTGGCGCTGTGCAGAATGTCATGGGCCGGTTCATGCCAAGCCACATATTGCGGGCCTGCGCTGGATGATGGCCGCTCGATGAAACGTACAAATGCGTGCAGGTGATGGGCTTCTCGATTCACTTGTTTGATACGTCGCTGCAGTTCGCTGCCGAGTTTGTCCCCGGCCATCATCGCAGTACGGTCGCCGTGGCTGACGCGCCACAACACTTCATACAACAGGCTCCAGCGTTGATCACCGCGATAGCGCGAGGCTTGTTCCAGGGTATCGATCAGCGCGCGCGGGATTCTCGCCATAAACGGCCCCTGCCCTTCAGGCACCGGATCATCATTGGCAAACAAATCACCCAAGCCTTGCGAAGCCCAGCTCACCAGACTCGGATCGACTTCATGGCTCAGCAGCCAGCGTGCCTGCTGGCGCCAGGTGTCGAACAGATCATCGCAATCGAGATTGATCATCCCCACAGCCCCATCTGTTGCGGCATCGGCCGGTCGCGCAATTGCTGATAGAGCAAATGGCTGGTGACCTCGGCCTGCTGCGGATGGTAGTCGCTGGTAATGATGAAAGGCTTGGCCTTGGCCAGCACGCAGCGCATGCGTGCGACGTCTTCGTAGCGAATGCGCCGCTGTCGGCGCAGCTCGACCAGACGTTCGGTGGTGCGCAAGCCGATCCCGGGAATACGCGCGATCAGGGACGCTTCGGCTCGGTTTAGATCGAGCGGGAACACCTCGCGATTCTGCAACGCCCAGGCCAGTTTCGGATCGATGTCCAACGCCAGATTGCCCGGCCCCTTGAGCAATTCATCAGCGCTGTAGCCGTAGCTGCGCAGGAGAAAATCAGCCTGATACAAACGGTGTTCGCGCATCAGCGGCGGCGCGGCCAGCGGCACACTTTTCGGGCTGTCGGGGATCGGGCTAAAGGCCGAATAGTAGACCCGGCGCAGACGGAAATTGCCGTACAAGGCCTGGGCACTGTGAAGGATGGTGCTGTCGTCGGTGTCGTCGGCGCCGACAATCAACTGCGTGCTCTGCCCGGCCGGGGCGAACTTCGCCGAGCGCGGTTCGTTCAGAACAGTCTGCACGCCGGTGTAGATGGTATTCATCGCCTGCTTGATCGACGCGATGTCCTTCTCCGGCGCCAACACTTGCAGGCTGGCATCGGTCGGCAGCTCGATGTTGACGCTCAGGCGATCGGCGTAGCGCCCCGCCTCCTCGATCAATGCCGGATCGGCTTCGGGGATGGTCTTGAGATGGATGTACCCGCGAAACTCATGCTCTTCGCGCAGCAGCTTCGCCACCCGCACCAGTTGTTCCATGGTGTAGTCCGCCGAACGAATGATCCCCGAACTGAGAAACAGCCCACTGACGCAGTTGCGCCGGTAGAAATCCATAGTCAGCGCGACGACCTCTTCAGGCGTAAAGCGCGCACGCGGGACATCGCTGGAGCGGCGGTTGACGCAATACTGGCAATCGTAAAGACAGAAGTTGGTCAGCAGAATCTTCAGCAACGACACGCAGCGCCCGTCCGGCGTGTAGCTGTGGCAAATGCCCATGCCATCGGTCGAACCCAAGCCGCTCTTGCCCTCGGAACTGCGCTTGGGCGCACCGCTGCTCGCGCAGGAGGCGTCGTACTTGGCGGCGTCGGCGAGAATGCTCAGCTTGTCGATGATTTGCATGGCGCGGGACTCTGTACTGTTTGCATATACAGTATAGAGTCGTTTGCGGTGATACAAGGTGGCAGATGCGCCCCTCGTCGGTCAGAAGCTGAAAATCAAAAGATCGCAGCCTTCGGCAGCTCCAACATGGATTGGGTAGGGTCGCGATTTATCGGGTGTACACGACTCCTGTAGGAGCTGCCGAAGGCTGCGATCTTTTGATCTTCCCGTCTACCGGCCACTCAACACCAAACCGCGCACTGATCTCCTTGCGCCCCACCGCCGTCAACGCCAGCGCCCGACTGTCGAGATCCTGTGTCACCCACTTGCACTTCAGCGCCTTTTGCAACAACGCCGCGCCCAGCGAACCCCCGAGATGCGGCCGGCGCATGCTCCAGTCCAGGCACGGACAGGCAAACTTGCGGCGCAGGGTGGTCAAATCCTGCACGTCGATGCCCAGCCCGAGAAACAACGCCTCCCCGCTTTCACTCAAGCGATACGCCTGCTCGTCGGTTGCCACCAACCAACCGCCCTCGATCAAGCGGTCATGCAGCAACACCGCCAGCGTCCCGGCCATGTGGTCGTAACAGGTTCGGGCGAATTGCAGGCGATCCGGAGTATGCGCTTTGAACGTCGGCGCGGCGTTCTGGCCAATCACCATCAACGCTTCCAGCGCCTGCGCCACGCGCTGATCGGCGAGGCTGTAATAACGATGGCGGCCCTGCACATGCAGACGCACCAGGGCCAGGTCCTTGAGTTTCGCCAGGTGCACACTGGCGGTCGAGGCGCTGACTTCGGCGATGGTCGCCAGCTCCGTGCTGGTGCGGGCATGGCCGTCCATCAGCGAGCAGAGCATTTTCGTTCGCGCCGGCTCGGCGATGGCGGCGGCCACTTGGGAAACGCCGATGTCTTGATGTTCTGCGTGCATGGTTCGCTCCCGGACGAATCATCGTCGTTGCGCAGTGGAGATAGTAGCAACACTTTCCCCGCCGACAAGGATGCAAACCATGAACCCGATCAGCGCCGCAACGCACGCCGATCCATATCCCTACTACGCCGAACTGCGCGCGGCAGGTGGACTGACGTTTCATCCGGATCTGAAACTGTGGGTCGCCAGCAGCGCCCGAGCGGCGTGTGCGGTGCTGGCCCACGCCGATTGTCGGGTGCGTCCGGCGCAAGAACCCGTGCCCAAAGCGATTGCAAAAGGCATGGCCGGCAAAGTCTTCGGCCAATTGATGCGCATGAATGACGGTGAACGCCAGCGCTGCCCGCGCTCTGCGATTGAGCCTGAGTTGACCTCACTCGACCTTGAGGCGGTAAACACATTGGTCGCCGCGCGGCTGATCACAGCGGACGCCGACGGTGTGTACAAGGCAATGTTTCGTGGCCCGGTGTGCGTGGTCGCGGCGCTGCTGGGATTCACGCCAGCACAGGCCCGGGCAGTCAGCGAGCTGACGGCGGACTTCGTCGCCTGCCTGTCGCCGTTGAGCAATGACCTGCAATTGGCCGCGGCGGATACGGCGGCCGAGCAACTGCGCGGCTACTTCATCGAGCTGCTCGCCGAACCCGCCAGCGACGTCCTCAGCGCGATCCAACAGCGCTTTGCCGGCGATGAAGATACCCTGATCGCCAACCTGATCGGCCTCTGTTCGCAGACATTCGAAGCCTGTGCCGGACTGATCGGCAATACGCTGTTGGCGTTACGTCGTCAGCCGGCGTTGCGCGGCGAATCCATCGAAGCGCTGCTCAACGAAGTCCAGCGCTTCGACCCGCCCGTGCAGAACACCCGGCGCTTTGTCGCCGCGCCCTGTGAGATTGCCGGTGTGCGTGTCGAGGCGGGCGATGTGATTCTGGTGCTGCTGGCTTCGGCCAATCGTGATCCAGCACTTAATGAACAGCCGGAGCAGTTTCTGCCGCAGCGCGCCAATCGCCGCAGTTTCAGTTTTGGCAGTGGTCGGCATCAGTGTCCGGGGCAAGCGTTGGCGATGAGTATTGCCGGAGCGACGGTGCGGGAAATACTCAGGCATGAGATCGACCTGAATCGCCTGAACTGGCACTACAAACCTTCGCTGAATGGGCGCATTCCAGTGTTCAGTGACTTGGGCGCCTGACAGGCCGTATTCGCGAGCAGGCTCGCTCCCACAGGGTTATGGGGTGTACACGCTGTTGTGATCACCTCGAACATTGTGGGAGCGAGCCTGCTCGCGAAGAGGCCAGCCCAGCCACTACAAATGCTGGCTCAAACCGCCCACTGCAAAATCAGCCAGCTGTTAGCGCCACTGATCACCACAAACAACCCCCACGCCAACACCCGGGTTGGCCAGCGATTCACAAACGGCCCCATCAGCTTTTTATCATTGGTCATGCGGATCAATGGGTACAAGGCAAACGGCAACTGCAGACTCAACACCACCTGACTCAGCACCAGCAATTTGCCAATCGCGTTATCGCCCATCAGCCACACGCCGATAAAGGCCGGAATCAACGCCAGCCCGCGAGTAATCAAGCGTCGCTGCCAGCACGGGATCCGCAGGTTCAGGTAACCCTCCATGATCACCTGGCCGGCGATGGTGCCGGTAAACGTCGAACTCTGCCCCGATGCAAGCAACGCCACGCCGAACAACACACTGGCCAGCGCGCCCCCGACCAGCGGATCAAGCAAGTGGTAAGCGTCCTGAATGTCCACCACATCGGTGTGCCCGGACTGGTGGAACGCTGCCGCCGCGAGAATCAGGATCGCCGCGTTGACCAGCAACGCCAGCGCCAGCGAACCGATGGTGTCGATGCGCGCCAGTTTCACCGCGTCCTGCTTGCTCGCCAGGTCCTTGCCGATCATCCGCGTCTGCACGATCGAGGTGTGCAGATAGAGGTTATGCGGCATCACCGTCGCGCCGAGAATACCGATCGCCAGGTACAACGGCGCCGCTTCACCAATTGCCGCCAGCGACGGTTTGAAACCTTGGGCGACGTCAGGCCAGTAGGGTTTGATCAGCAGCAGTTCAACGAAGAAACACACACCGATGGTCGCGACCAATACCAGCATGATCGCTTCCAGCCGGCGGAAACCGCGATTTTGCAGGGCCAGCACCAGCAAGGTGTCGAACGCGGTCAGGGCGATGCCGAAGGTCAGCGAGCAGCCGAGCAGCAAGTGGAACGCCAGCGCGCAGCCGAGTACTTCGGCGAGGTCGGTGGCGATGATCGAGATTTCCGCCAACAGCCACTGCAGGCGCGCGGTCGGTGTGCTGTAGCGCTCGCGGGAAAGTTGTGCCAGATCGCGCCCGGTGGCAATGCCCAATCGCGAACACAGGCATTGCACGACCATGCCGGCCAGACTTGCCAGCAACACCACAAACAACAGGCTGTAGCCAAAGCGTGAACCGGCCTCGATGGCCGTGGCCCAGTTACCGGGATCCATGTAACCGATCGAGACCAGCAAACCGGGACCGGCGAAACGCAGCACGCGTTTGAAGAACGAGGCGTTGGGATCCACCGCAACACTGCCGGCCACTTCCGGCGGGCAAAACGGCGCGGTGGCGATTTTGGGCAAACTGAATTTCACGCACACATCCAGAAACAAGTCGGAAAGACGCAGCTTAGAGGTTTCCGCCTGAGCCTTGAAGCGCAAAAAAATCTATCGATTCATTCCTAACAACTGCTCGCGCAACTCAGGACTGCGCGTGCGCGGATCAAGCCAGATAGCAAAAAACGCCTGGGCAAACAGCGGGTCATCGATCTCATGCTGCAACTGCTGACCGACAAAAAAGCGCGCGCCCTGCCCCGGCAGATAAACACCAGTAATCCGCGTACCGGCCTGCACATCAACGAACGATTGCTGCATCTGTATCTGCCACCCGGCCAATTGCGCCGGGCTGACGCGGGCACCGCCCAGGCGTTTGATTTCATCGACGCTGGCCTTGACCAGATCATCGCGGGAAATGTTGCGGCGATAAATCAGCTCCAGCGCAAACGGCTGGCCGTCGGCCAAGGGCCGCGCGGCGCTCCACAAGCGCGCGTTGTAAACATCGAAACCCCACACGCTGTAATCGCCGCTGCCAATGATCTGCGCGCCGGGCACGGCGTCTTGCCAATTGGCCCAGGTCGGCGTCAGCAGCAGTGCCCACAAGCCGATGCCGCAGCATCCCCGCAACACCTTCGGTGTTTTGTTCATCGCGGCATCGACTCCGGCAAGCCCTGATGGTCAAAGCATAGCCGGGTATCGTCGCCGGCACTTTGTATACAAAAACTGCGCACATAGGCAGCAATCGCCGAACGACAATGCTAACGTGGCGCACCTTCAACGGATGGAGACTCTTGCGTGCTGATCCTCAAACTGCTGCTGATTCCCGGTTTTCTGCTGCTCATTTCCCTGGCGGGCAAACGCTGGGGGCCGAGCGTGGCCGGGTGGCTGTCGGGATTGCCGGTGGTGGTCGGGCCGATTCTGTTTTTCCTCGCCATCGAGCAAGGTCCGGCGTTTGCCGCGCAGTCGGCGGTGGCCGCGTTATCAGCGATGTTCGCGATGATTGCGTTCTGCATCACCTACGCGCAGGTGGCGCAACGGGCAAACTGGCCGTTGGCGTTGGCGGCATCACTGTCGGTGTGGGCCGTCATCGCTGGAGTGTTGTCGCTGATTCCGCCGTCGCTGCCGTTTTCGGTGGCGGCGGCGGCGATTGCGCTATTGGCATCGCCGTACCTGTTTCCCACGGTGCAACCGGTACTCAGCGGCCCGGCGCCGAAGTCGGACAAACTGATCTGGCGAATGATCGCCGGCGCCGCGTTGACCCTGGTGGTAACGATGCTCGCCAGCACCGTCGGCGAGCGCTGGAGCGGTTTGCTTGCGGTGTTCCCGGTGCTCGGCAGTGTAATGGCGGTGTTCTCGCAGCAGACCCGCGGCCCGGCGTTTACCGCCGCACTGTTAAGGGCGACGGCGACCGGCATGTATTCGTTTTCGGCGTTCTGTCTGGTCTCGGCGCTGACCTTACCGACCATGGGGCTGAGTGGATTCGTCGTGGGTGTTGCGGTGTCGGTGGCGATGCTCGGGGTAACCAAGCGGCTGTTGGCGCGCCCATTGGCGAAAGCGCAGACGCAATAACCGCTCGGATGATTCGCGCTGGAACGCCTGGCCCCCTCCGTGGGATGATCGCCCGCCTCGCGCGACCATCCACCGGAGATTCACATGTCATTGTTGAGCAAAAAAGCCGTCGTCCTGCTGGTGGCGGCCCTCGCCGGTTTCGGCGCCCTCCACGCGCAAGCCGCCAAGGGAAAAGCCAGCACCGAGAAAGTCTCGATGCTCGATGGCAAGTTCACCTTTGTGTTGCCTAAAGGTTTCGTCGCCGACCCGCTGCCGCCGAGCCCGAGCGGGACGAAGGGCACGATGTACACCAATGAAGCGACGAAGACCGTCGTCATTACCGCTGAAAACAAAATTCCCGAAGGCCAGCACGTCAAGGACAACGACGGCCAGTTCCTCGACGGCACCGTCTCAAGCTTCATCGAAGACCAACGCAAGGCCCTGCCGGACTTCAACAAACTCAGCGAGAAGAGCCTGACCCAGAAAGGCACCGGCCTTGGCTTGCGTCAGGTCGACAGCACCGCGACCCAGGGCGGCGGCCAGACCCTCAACACCACGCTGATGGCCGGTTCCGGCACGAAGATGGCGCTGGTGCAGGTGATCTCCCGCGCCAGCGACAAGAAAGGTCACGATGCGCTGGTGAAAACCATCCTCAAGGATTGAGCTGCTGCAACCAGCCGTTCAAGTCGCGCAGCTCGGCCGCACTGATACTGTGGCCGACGCCGGGATAGGCGTGAAACTGCGGTTTGTAGCCGAGTTTCTGTAGTTGCGCGTTGGCCTCGGTGCCGTTTTTATACGGCACCGGATCATCGGCGGTGCCGTGGCCGATGAAGATGTTCAGCGGCAACGGCTGCTGTTCGCTTTTGAGTTCAGCCTTCAACACTGGCAATAAGCGCCCGCTCAATGCCGCAATCCCACCGACCGCCACTGGCGGCCGCAGCCCTACCTCGTAGGTCATCATCGCGCCCTGACTGAAACCGATCAGGTACACCTTGTCCGGGGTGGTGTGATATTTCTGCGCCGCTTGCGCGATAAAGTCGCGAAGTTTCTGGCCACTGACCTTCAGATCATCGGTCTCGCCGTTGTAGGCGCCTTCGCCCTTCTTGCGAAACCACTGGAAACGCCCTTCCCCCAAAGACAGCGGCGCCTGCACCGACAGGTAGTTGTATTGCTTCGGGAGCTGAAACTTCATGCCGATCAGATCGGCTTCGTTACTGCCGTAGCCGTGCAGGAAAATCACCAGCGGACGCGCCTCGGCGTCGGCGTGCACCTGCTCGATGTACTTGAGCGGCAGATCGGACTGCAGCGTGGTTTGCGCCTGCACGGCGCTGGACGCCAGCAGGGTCAAAAGAGCAAAGACCTTCAACATAGAGCCATCCTTCACGGAGTGTCGGGTTCGGGGGGGAGCCTAACATCCTGCGGCGAGGATCAACATGTTGGGTGCTGCTGATGGCCCCTTCGCGAGCAAGCTCGCTCCCACATTGGAAATGCATTCCCATGTGGGAGCGAGCTTGCTCGCGAAAGGGCCAGTGAATCCAACGAAGATCCGTCAGTCGTTGGTCAATTTCCCTGTACGAAATGGCACCCGCCCCGCCACTTTCGCCTGCCAGATCCCCGGCTCGGTATAGCGCCCGCGATCCAGCGCAAACAGCACACCACTGGTGCCGGCACGAACAGTGGTCACGCGATCCTGCAACGGATCCACCACCTCAAACAGCGCATCCCCCTTCTCCACCCACTCGCCGGCATTGCGCAGGAAGCTGACCACACCATGGTGCGGTGCGAACAGATATTCGGTGCCCTCGAACGGCAGACCTTCACAGCACTCACCCGGCGCCGCCGGCCACTCACCGCCGATAAAACCCTGCTCGGCGAGAAAACCGAGGATCGCCTCACAATTGGCCTGCGCCTGATCGACCCGGGTGTCGCCCATGCTTCCCAGCTCCAGCGTGGTCGCCAGGTTTGCCGCCGGAATCGCGGCATTCGGGAACGCCCGCGCCAGACGCAGCCACGGCGTCGAGCAGGATTCATCGAACGAACTGCCGCCGGAATCTTCACAAAGCAGCGCCACGCCGGCCTTCAATCGTGCCGCCAGTGATTGCCACTGTGGCCAGTGCTGCGGTAGCGCATACAAATGAATCGCCGCGTCGAAATCACAATGCAGATCGAGGGTAATGTCGGCATCGCAGGCATGGCGCAGCAACAAGCGGTGCAACGCCTCCAGTTGCGACGCCGGTGCCGGCAGTTCATCAAATACCTGGCCCATGGTTTGACGGATCAGTGCGACGTTGGCCTCGGCATCCGCGCCCAGACGCTCACCGATCAACGCCCCGACCGGCGCGCTGAGTTCGACGAAGGCGCGGTTGAAGTTCTTGCCGCTACCCAATTCGAAGCGGCCCATGTGCGCACCTTGCACGTGTTGATCGAGGCCGATCGGGTTGGCGACTGGCACCAGCTCGATCACACCCTGCAAACGGCCTTGCTGTTCCAGCTCATTGAGGCGTTGCTTGAGTTCCCACGCGGTGCGCATGCCCGGCAGTTCATCGGCGTGCAGGCTGGCCTGGATGTAGACCTTGCGGGGGCCCGCGCCGTAGCGGAACACGCTGAGGGAGCGCTCGCTGCCCAAGTGGCTCCAGGGCAGAACATGGTCGATGCGTTGCATGGGAAAACTCCTCAATTTCCGGATCACACTGATCCCCTGTGGGAGCGAGCCTGCTCGCGAAGGCGGGGTGTCAGACAACAAAGATGTTGAATGTTAAACCGCTTTCGCGAGCAGGCTCGCTCCCACAAGGTTCTGTGGTTTTATCAGAGCGCAAAAAAAGTGGCCACCGCGCAAACGGGGCCACTTTTTTCTACAGCGTATTAATGGCCGTACACATCAAAGTCGAAGTACTTGTCCTGGACTTTCTTGTACTCGCCATTGGCGCGAATTTCGGTGATGGCTTTGTTGAATTGCTCGGCCAGCGCGGTATCGCCCTTGCGCACCGCAATGCCGGCGCCGCCGCCGAAGTACTTGGCGTCTTCGTAGGTCGGGCCAACGAATTCAAAACCTTTACCGGCGTCGGTTTTCAGGAAACCGTCGCTCAGGTTAACCGAGTCGGCTAGCATCGCGTCGATACGCCCGGAAACCATGTCGAGGTTGGCTTCCTGTTGCGAGCCGTAACGCACCAGGTCGATCCCAGCCGGCACCAGCACTTCGGTGGCGTAACGGTCGTGGGTACTGGCACGCAGCACGCCGACTTTCTTGCCTTTGAGCTCGGTCAGCGGGTCTTTGACACCGGAGCCTGCCTTCATCACGAAGCGCGCCGGGGTGTGGTAGTACTTGATGGTGAAATCGACGTTCTTCTTGCGATCATCGGTGATGGTCATCGACGAGAGAATGGCGTCGATCTTTTTCACTTTCAGCGCCGGGATCAGGCCATCGAATTCCTGCTCGACCCAGGTGCATTTGACTTTCATTTGCGCGCACAGCGCATCGCCGATATCGACGTCAAAACCGGTGAGTTTGCCGTCAGGGGTTTTCATCGAGAATGGTGGGTAACCGGCTTCGATACCGATGCGGATCGGCTTGGCGTCTTCGGCCACGGCGGTCAGGGACAACATCGACAGTGCCAGGGCACCGAACATCACTAGCTTCTTCATTTATAACTCCTGTGTGCGGAGGCTTTTATTGGCAGCTTTCGATTCAGCGTTCGGTCATGGCCAATTGGCTGCAAAAACCGAAGTGGCCGGCAGTCTATGGCGGCGCGCACAGGGTAAATTGTGTTTAAGCGACAAATACTTATGAAAGATCGGCGCACCGATTGACCGGGGTCAACGGGTGCGCCGTCGTGGTGCAAAGGCTGTAGGACAAGACTGTTTTCAGAGCAAAAAACGCTGAATTCCCTGTAGGAGCTGCCGCAGGCTGCGATCTTTTGATCTGGCTTTTTAAACATCAAGATCAAAAGATCGTCCGAACGCGGCCCGAGCCTGCGGCAGCTCCTACAAGGGGATCAGCATTCGCAGCCGATTGCGGTTTTGGCGGCTTGCTCAACGCTCAGTTGAAAACCTTCATCCAGCCATCCGGTAACACCGCCGATCATCTCCTTGACCGGGTAACCCAGCGCCGCCAGTTTCACCGCTGCCTTGTTCGCGCCGTTGCAGTGCGGGCCGGCGCAATAAACCACAAACAGCGTGGTTTTCGGGTAGCTCGCCAGCTCCGCCGCTGTCAGCAACCGGTTCGGAATATTGATCGCGCCCGGCACATGCCCGCGCTCAAAAGCCAGCGGCCCGCGCACGTCGACCAGGACAAAATCAATCTCGCCGGCCTCCTGGCTACTGAAGACGTCGGAACAATCGGTTTCAAAGGTCAGACGATTGCTGAAGTGCATCAGGGCGATCGCCGACGGAGCGGCAGGGATGTCGCGAACCAGGCTGGTCATGGGTGTTACTCCTTTGTCTGAACGGGTGTGAGCAGACTTTATCGAGCGGCCGCTTGCGGCTACAGTGGCGCACAAGACACTCACCGGGAATTTTCCGCCAAATGCCGACATCACCAGGTCTGGTTGCGATTCTGGCCTACGACGGCCTCTGCACATTCGAATTCGGCATCGCCGTGGAGATCTTCGGCCTGACCCGGCCGGAGTTCGATTTCCCGTGGTACACCCACGCCATCGCGGCGGTCGATCAAGGCCCGATGCGCGCCTTGGGCGGGATTCAGGTGCTCGCCGATGGCGGTCTGGAATTGTTGGCCGAAGCGCGCACCATCATCATTCCCGGCTGGCGCGACCGCAACGCGGCGGTGCCTCCAGCATTGATCGACGCGCTGTGCCAGGCCCATGCCCGAGGTGCGCGATTGCTGTCGATCTGCTCCGGAGTATTTGTGCTGGCGGCCACCGGCCTGCTCGACGGCCACGGCGCCACCACGCATTGGCGTTACACGGCGGAACTGGCGCAGCGCTTCCCGGCCATTGCCGTCGATGCTGATGTGCTTTATGTCGACTCCGGTCAGTTGATCACCTCGGCCGGCAGCGCCGCCGGGATCGATGCCTGCCTGCATCTGGTGGCGCGGGACTTCGGCACGCAAGTCGCCAACTCGGTGGCGCGGCGACTGGTGATGTCGCCGCAACGCACTGGCGGTCAGGCGCAGTTCATTCCGACCCCGGTCAGCCCGACGCCGCGCAATGATCTGTCACGGGTGATGCAGTGGGCGCGCGAGCGTTTGCATGAACCGCTGGAAGTGCGTGATCTGGCCAGTGAAGCGGCGATGAGTGAGCGTACGTTTCTGCGGCGTTTTACCGAGGCCAGTGGGCAGTCGCCCAAGGCGTGGTTGCAGCACGAACGGTTGGCGCGGGCGCGGGAGTTGCTGGAGAGCACGCCGGACAATACCGAGCAGATCGCCGAGCGTTGCGGTTATCGGTCGGTGGAGAGTTTTCGTGTGGCGTTTCGCGGGGTGGTGGGAGTGCCGCCGTCGGTTTATCGGGAGCGGTTTGGGCGCGGCGTGAGGGTTGAATCCTGAGGTGATTTTGAAGGCGCCTTCGCGAGCAAGCTCGCTCCCACAGTTTGGAATGCGTTTCCCCTGTGGGAGCGAGCTTGCTCGCGAAAGCGCCGGGTAAAACGCAGCATCATTTAGACATCAGCCACAAGGCTACAGCGCCTTGCGCCTTTGCCTACAACTACGCCAGAATCCGCCGGCTTGTGCGGCTTGGGGGCTGCCGGTAACTTGGTTCGCGTCACTGAATGTTCAGTGATCGGGTTTAGTCGCTCGGTAATCTACTTAAACTGCACAACGTTCCAGACAGTAGGTATTTCGATACCTCACTCAATGGTAGCTGTGCGCAGGGCGCCTTCGGGTGCGCCGGTTTTGGTGGAGTTTCCGGTCGACTAACCTGCGTATAGCTGCCACCTTTTCGTTTAGTCGCGAGGTGGTGTCAGCATCACTTTGGAAAACTACACCATGTTCAAAATTACGCCGAATCCGCCCGAAACAGACGCGGAAATCGATCCAAATCCAACGTCCCCCTACTCCGCACCGGGCTCCAGAAAACTCCACGAAGCCGCCGAACGCGCCCTCGATCACTACCTGAAACCCACACCGCCTTCACCACCACGCAGACCCAGCACCATGTTCCTCGTCGACCCGAACACCGGCGCCGAAGACCTCATGGCCCACGCCTGCGAATCCATGGCCTCGGCCAGCATCATGCTCAGCGACTTCGCCGCCCTGCTCGACTCGCCCTACCGCAACACCGTGCTCGGCATCCAGCAAGTGGTCATGCTCGGCGAACTCGCAGTCAACCGCGCCCTCGACAAAATCGACCCCGCCCTGAGGCAATAATCATGACCCACAAAACAGATGCACAAGTCGTCGCGGCACTGGTGGCCATGGGTTTCAACGAGCGGGACGGACGCTGGGCACAGAACGCCTGCCTGGTGCTCTTCGAAAGCGAACGCGAAACCATCGTCGCCTCCGCCGTCACCGCCCTTCCCCAACTCGATGAACTGGAAATCGACGCCGTCCTACCCGCACTGCGCCGCGTGACACGCCGGTTCCCCTCACTGCAAAAAACCGTGGCCGACACACTGGCCGAAATGGCCCACGCAGCCTGATTGACCGCGTGATCGTTCTTCGCGAGCAGGCTCGCTCCCACAGTTGTTCGCGGTTACTCGCGGCATTCGAGTACACCGCCGTCCCAATGTGGGAGTGAGCCTGCTCGCGAAAGCGTTCTTTCTGCGTCGGACGCGTGAGTCACGACGCTCGAAAATCCGCGAGGATAAAGGGTGTGCGGTCACGCAAGTAAACGTCGACATCGTCCAGCGAGTGCAACGCTTCACTGGATGACTCCACGCGTTCTTCATCGTCATGACGAATGACCGTGACGAAAAAGGTTTCTTCCTGCCGGACCAACGTCGCAGTGCGTTTGACTGGCCGCCCATCCTCCTGGGCAAAGGACATCGCACGTAACGTTTCATTTTGCAGAGCTTCAGACACGTTTGCTTTGAGAGCCTTGCGTTTGGCGAGCAGTTCTTTCGCGACTACCCAGCTGCCAACTGCAGCGGCAGCGGAAACGAACAACATATAGTTGTAGGTCGATCCCCTACGAGTCGCATGCCTCTCAACCAGCCAATCGGCAACTTGTGAAACCACCTGCCACACATCCATCGCATTTATTCCCAAGCGTAAAAAAGACCCGGTTTCAATCCTCCCGCGTCAACACTTCCAACAACTCAATCTCAAACACCAGATTCGAATTCGGCGGGATCTTGCCCATCGTCCGCTCGCCATATCCCAGATGCGCCGGCACCAGCAATTTGCGCTTGCCCCCCACCTGCATGCCCATCAAGCCCTGATCCCAACCCTTGATCACCCGCCCGGTGCCAATCACGCACTGAAAAGGTTTGCCACGGCTGTAGGAAGAATCGAACTCGCTGCCGTCTTCCAGCCAGCCGGTGTATTGGGTGGTGATCAGTGCGCCTTTGACGGCGGCTTTGCCTTCGCCGACCTGAAGATCGATTACCTGCAGTTCATTTGTCATGTTCGTGGACTCTTTGTGGTTGGCCTGGTCGGGCGCGGAGGGCGTTTTTCGCAGAATCCGGTGCCAATGGCAATCCATGGAACCGAAACTCGCGTCGCTGCTCACATGTTTATCGACATCGTATTAAGCCAGGGAAGCTCTGATGACCGACTCACAATTGCTGCGCAGTTTTATTCCACCCTACATCCTCAACCGCATCATCGCTCACGGTTCAGCGCCGCAACGTTCGGCAGCGATGCTCACGCTCAATCATGTACGCAGCCTGTTGCCCAATCCAGGCGCACCCGCACAACCACCGGCACGGGCGATCCTGCCCGAGAAGAGCAAGCCCGGTCTGGCCGAACGCAGCGTGCATGATGCGCAGAACAAAATGCTCTTGCCGGGCAAGCTCGTGCGCCTCGAAGGCCAGCCGCCGAGTGGTGATGCGGCGGTCGACGAGGCTTACGAGGCGCTGGGGGCCAGCTATGATTTCTTCTGGAAAGTGTTCGGTCGCGACTCGATCGACAATCAGGGCTTTGCCCTGATCGGCAGCGTGCATTACGGCCAAGGTTACGAAAACGCTTTCTGGAATGGCGCGCAAATGGTGTTTGGCGACGGCGATGGCGAAATCTTCCAGCGCTTCACCCGCTCGCTCGACGTCATCGGCCATGAACTGGCCCACGGTGTTACCGAAAGCGAGGCCGGGCTGATTTATGCCAACCAGTCCGGCGCGTTGAACGAGTCGCTCTCGGATGTGTTCGGCGTCTTGACCAAGCAATACATGCTTGGCCAGACAGCCGGGCAGGCAGACTGGTTGATCGGTGCCGACCTGCTGATGCCGAAGATCCAGGGCAAGGGCCTGCGCTCGATGTCACACCCCGGTACGGCGTATGACGACCCGCTGCTGGGCAAGGATCCGCAACCGGAGCACATGCGCAAGTTTGTCATCACCAGCGAAGACAATGGCGGCGTGCACATCAATTCGGGCATTCCCAACCGTGCGTTTTATCTGGCAGCCCGAGCGTTTGGCGGCTTCGCCTGGGAAAAGGCCGGACGAATCTGGTACGACACGCTTTGCGATGACCGCTTGAGCCAGGACGCAACGTTTGACGCGTTCGCAAAATTGACCATCGACCACGCGGGCCAGCGCTTTGGCGCCGAAGCAGCCGACGCAGTGCTGCAAGCCTGGGCGCAGGTCGGCATCGAATAATTCGAGGAGGCTGTATGAAAACGCTACCCGAGCTGGATGACGATTCCGTTTTGCGCGTATCTCGCCAGGGTGGCGTTGCAGCGACTCACAGCCTGAGCCGCCCACGTGAAATCGAATTTGCGCAATGCAACATCAGTCAGCGTTCGAGGATCTGTTCGGTGCTGGAGGGCTGTCTGCCATTGGACAGCAGCGAATCCGGACGTGGGGATCAACGCTTCTATCAGATTGAAGTGCGCTATCAGTCCGGGGAAATGGTGTTGAAAGTGCCGGAGGATCGGGCGCCGGGGGATCTGGTGCATTTGTGGGACAAGGGGGAGTTGCTGTGATTCATGCAGGCGAGTCTTCTGCACCGGCACCTGACAATTTGCGTGGGCCAAAGCCTTCCGTTTGGCCGAAATGCAATCGGCCATCCGTGGCCAATCATGACCGGGGTTAACGCTCGACCGGTTGCATCTCGACAATTGTCCCGTTGGTAATCATCACCATCACGTACTTGTCGTTGATCTGCACCCATTGGGCCTGCTCGATCGGTGCTTTCAGGCCCTTGGCTTTCCAGTTTTGCAGGGCCTTCTCCTTGCGCTGATACATCTCGGGCGCACGGTCGTTGACCTTCAACTCCCGGTCGCTGGTCGGCGATTGCACGGCCTGTTCATTTGAGGTTTGCGCCGCTTGAACAAGTGGGCTGATCCCGGCAAAGCCGGCGACGAGGGCCAGGCTGGCGATTAGGGTTTTGCTGTTCATCGGTGAACCTCCTGAATTGGGTAGTACCTCAACTCCGACTGCGTGGGGCGGGAATCATTCCTTTTTTTCCGGGGGTGGGCGCTAGAGGTCATTGGAATTTTGGTGTCCTGGAGACAAAAGCAAAATCAAGAGCCCCCCTCACCCTAACCCTCTCCCTGAGGGAGAGGGGACTGACCGAGGTGTTTGGCAAAATGCGCCGACGTGCGATACCGAGTCGAATGCAAGTTTCAAAACCAACCGAAATCGGCTCCCTCTCCCTCTCCCTCTCCCTCTCCCTCGGGAGAGGGCTGGGGTGAGGGAGAAACCATAAGCAGCCGTTACCGCAGCAATGGATTTGTACCAAAAAACCATTGATCCACTTTGCACATCAATCCATGCCAACAATGCAATTAACAGATTGTTACATCTGCGCCACCATCCACCTCAATAAAAACCGTGCGCCGCCCTCCCGTCGCGCACGTCATAAAAGCGGTGGAGTACTTTTCTATGACAGCCTCAATCCCACATAACGGCTCGCGGGCCGGTGCCATTTTCCGGGTGACCTCGGGCAACTTCCTCGAACAGTTCGACTTCTTTCTGTTCGGCTTCTATGCCACACAGATCGCGGCGGTGTTCTTTCCGGCGAGCAGTGAATTCGCCTCCCTGATGATGACCTTTGCAGTGTTCGGCGCAGGCTTCTTGATGCGTCCACTGGGCGCCATTGTGCTCGGTGCGTACATCGATGATGTCGGTCGGCGCAAAGGTTTGATCGTCACGCTGTCGATCATGGCCAGCGGCACGATCTTGATTGTGCTGGTGCCCGGTTACGAAAGCATTGGCCTGTTTGCGCCGGCACTGGTGTTGATCGGGCGCTTGCTGCAGGGCTTCTCGGCCGGTGCGGAGTTGGGCGGTGTGTCGGTGTATCTCGCCGAGATCGCCACGCCGGGTCGCAAAGGTTTCTTCACCGCTTGGCAGTCGGCCAGTCAGCAAGTGGCGATCATTGTCGCCGCGGCTTTGGGCTATGCGCTGAACGCGTGGATGGCGCCGGATGTGGTGGCCGATTGGGGCTGGCGGATTCCGTTTTTCGTCGGCTGCATGATCGTGCCGTTCATCTTTTTCCTGCGCCGTAACCTGGCGGAAACCGAAGAGTTCGCTGCACGCAAACACCGCCCGAGCATGGGCGAAGTGTTCCGCACCCTCGGCCAGAACTGGGGCGTGGTACTCGGCGGGATGTTGATGGTCGCGTTGACCACCACCGCGTTTTACCTGATCACCGTGTATGCGCCGACCTTCGGTAAAACCGTGCTGCACCTGAGCACGTCCGACGCGCTGTTGGTGACGCTGCTGGTCGGTGTGTCGAACTTCTTCTGGCTGCCGATTGGTGGCCTGTTGTCCGACCGTATCGGCCGTCGCCCGGTGCTGATCGCCATGTCGCTGCTGGCCCTGGCCACGACTTATCCGGCGCTGTCGTACCTGGTGCAGGCGCCGAGCTTCAGCCACATGTTGCTGTCGCTGTTGTGGCTGTCGTTTATCTACGGCTTGTACAACGGCGCAATGATTCCAGCGCTGACCGAGATCATGCCGGTGGAAGTGCGCGTTGCCGGTTTCTCCCTCGCCTACAGCCTGGCCACGGCGATTTTCGGTGGTTTCACCCCGGCGATGTCGACCTTCCTGATCCAGTACACCGGCGACAAAGCCGCGCCGGGTTACTGGATGAGCATCGGTGCACTGTGTGCCTTGTGCGCCACTCTTTATCTGTACCGCCGTGCCGGTGGTCGTCTGCAACCTGTCGCGGCCTGAGGAAAACTTGCCATGAAAAAACTGTTTACTGTCACCGCCCTGCTCGCCGGTCTCGCGTTCAACCTCGCGGCGCAGGCCGAAGAATTGAGCGTGATGACCTCCGGCGGCTTCACTGCCGCCTACAAGATTCTCGGGCCGAAATTCGCCGCCACCAGCGGCAACACATTGACCACCAGCCTCGGCCCGTCGATGGGCAAAGCACCCGAGGCGATCCCCAATCGCCTCGCGCGCGGTGAGCATGCCGACGTGGTGATCATGGTCGGCTACGCCCTCGACGACTTGATCAAACAAGGCAAGGTCGACCCGGCCTCACGCGTGGAACTGGCTGACTCGCGGATCGGCCTGGTGGTGCGTGAAGGCGCGCCGAAACCGGACATCAGCAGCGTCGACGCCTTGAAGAAAACCCTGCTCGACGCACAATCGGTGGCCTACTCCGACAGCGCTAGCGGCGTGTACATCGAGCAGCAGTTGTTCAAGAAACTGGGCATCGAAGATCAGCTGAAACCGAAGGCCAAAATGATCCCGAAAGTCCCGGTCGGCTCGGTGGTTGCTACCGGCGACTATCAATTGGGCTTCCAGCAGGTCAGCGAATTGCTGCCAGTGCCAGGGGTGAGTTTCGTCGCGAAGATTCCGGAATCGGTGCAGTCGGTGACGCGTTTTGCTGCCGGGATTCCAGTCGGCGCGCAGCATCCAGAAGAGGCCAAAGCCCTGCTCGCCTACCTCGCCGCGCCGGCCGCGCAAGCTGATGTGCAGGCCACCGGACTGGATTCGGTCAAGCGCTGATCGTAGGCGGCTGGACCTTCATTTCCACCACCAGCCGCTCCAGTTCCAATGCCGCCGGGGTCAACGTGCGACCCCGGCGCTTGATGATGCCGACACTGCGCATCACTTGCGGGTCGGTCAGCGGCACCCGCGTCAGGATCGGATGATCCGGCCCGGGCATCGCCATCAGCGGCACCGCCGCCACGCCCAACCCCGCTTCCACCAGACCGATCATCGTCGTCACATGCCGGGTTTCGCAGATGCTCGGACGCTGCGGCGCCACGCTGCTCAACGCCTGATCGAGCAGAAAGCGGTTGCCGGAGGTCTTGTCGAGCGAGATGTAATCCTGCTGATAAAACTCATCCCACGTCACGCTGCTGCGCCCGGCCAGCGGATGATCGCGACGACAAGCCACGACGTAGCACTCCTGCACAAGCGGTTCGAACTCGACTTTGGCATCCTGCGTGCCGAGAAAACTCAAACCGAAATCCGCCTCGCCGTTGACCACCGCACTCAAGACATCGTGCGCGCTGGAGTCGAGCACTTTGACTTTGATCCGCGGAAATTGCTGGTGATACCGCGCCACCACTCTGGGCATGAAGTAGTACGCCGCCGAAGGCACGCAGGCGACGGTGACATGGCCCAGACGGGTCGATGCGACCTCGCTGATGCCCAATAACGCAACGTCGAGATCATCGAGCAAACGCTCGACACTGGGCATGAAACCGCGTCCGGCCTGGGTCAGGCTGACCTTGCGTGTGGTGCGTTCGAAGAGTTTGACACCGAGGGCGTCTTCGAGCTTTTCGATACGCCGGCTCAACGCCGGTTGCGACAGGCGCACGGTGTCGGCGGCCTTGCGGAAACTGCCCTGCTCGACCACCGCGCGAAAGGCTTGCAGGTCGTTGAGGTCGAAGTTGATGGCCATGGCGGGACTCGGGAGATTGATTTGCTTAGGCTATAAATGTAACCAATTGATGCAAATTATTACACGTTAAAACCAAAATCCCTGTGGGAGCGAGCCTGCTCGCGAATGCGTTCTGTCAGTGACAACTATGCTGGCTGACACTCCGCATTCGCGAGCAGGCTCGCTCCCACAGGGGATCTTCGGTGGATGAAAAGTCGCTGTAGCCCTTATCCTTGTCCCCCCGCCGTACCGTTGTCAGGAGTAACCCCCCATGCCCCATGAAGGCAATCTGTTGCAAGCCGCCGTCGTCTTTCTGTTCGCGGCCGTGCTCACCGTGCCTTTGGCCAAACGTCTGCAACTGGGCGCCGTGCTCGGTTATCTGTTTGCCGGGGTGATCATCGGCCCATCGGTTTTGGGCCTGATCGGCAATCCGCAAAGCGTCGCGCATATTTCCGAACTGGGCGTGGTGTTGCTGCTGTTCATCATTGGTCTTGAGCTGTCGCCACGACGTTTGTGGGTGATGCGCAAATCGGTGTTCGGCGTCGGTCTGGCGCAGGTGCTGCTGACGGCTTCGGTGATTGGCGTGCTGGCCTTGTCGGTGTTTGGCCAACCGCTGAACAGCGCGATTGTGCTCGGCCTCGGCCTGGCGCTTTCCTCGACGGCGTTCGGCCTGCAAAGTCTCGCCGAGCGCAAGGAACTGACCAGCCCTCACGGGCGGCTGGCATTTGCGATTCTGCTGTTTCAGGACATCGCTGCAATTCCGTTGATTGCGCTGGTGCCGATGCTCGCCGGTGTCGATCACCACACCAGTACCGCCGACGATATTCGGCACAGCCTGCAGGTACTCGGCGGCATTGCCGTGGTGGTGATCGGCGGGCGTTATCTGCTGCGTCCGGTGTTCCGCGTGGTGGCGAAAACCGGTTTGCCGGAAGTGTCGACGGCCACGGCGTTGCTGGTGGTGATCGGCACGGCGTGGTTGATGGATCTGGTCGGGGTGTCGATGGCGCTGGGGGCGTTTCTCGCCGGCCTGCTGTTGGCGGATTCGGAATATCGCCATGAACTGGAAGCGCAGATCGAGCCATTCAAAGGGCTGCTGCTCGGGTTGTTTTTCATCAGCGTCGGCATGGGCGCCAACCTCAGCTTGCTGCTGAGTGCGCCGATCACCGTGCTGGGGTTGACGCTGCTGTTGATCGGTCTGAAATTGCCGTTGCTGTTTGTCGTCGGGCGTCTGGCCGGTGGCTTGAACAAGGTCAGTGCGATTCGTCTCGGTATCGTCTTGGCGGCCGGTGGTGAATTCGCCTTTGTGGTGTTCAAGATCGGTCGTGATCAGGGCCTGTTCGAACCGCGCTTGTATGACCTGCTGGTGCTGACCATCACTCTGTCGATGGCGGTGACGCCGTTGTTGCTGTTGCTCTGCGCGCGGTTGGTCAGCCCGAAAGTGCAGCCGGTGGAAGTGCCGGAAAAATACCGTGAGATCGACACTGACACACCCCGTGTAGTGATCGCTGGCATGGGCCGGATGGGCCAGATCGTCGCGCGGATCCTGCGTGCGCAGAACATCAAATTCGTCGCGCTGGACACCTCGGTGGAAACCATCGAACTGTCGCGCAGTTTCGGCGGTGTGCCGGTGTTCTACGGCGACCCGATGCGCCCGGAAATCCTCAATGCGGCCAAGGTCGGCGAGGCGGAATATTTCGTGATTGCCACGGATGATCCGGAGACCAACATCAAGACCGCCGAGGTGGTGCGCAAGCTTTACCCGCATATGAAAATCATCGCCCGGGCACGCAACCGTCAGCATGTGCACCGCTTGGTGGATGTTGGCGCGGAGGCGATTCGTGAGACGTATTACTCGAGTCTGGAAATGAGCCGGCGCACCTTGGTGGGACTTGGTTTGACCCAGGCCCAGGCCGATGCGCGGATCAAGCGCTTCAAGCACCACGACGAACAAGTGCTGGAGGCGCAACACGCGATCTACGACGACGCCGCCAAAGTCCTGCAAACCGCCCAGGAAGCCCGGGCGGAACTGGCGCGGTTGTTTGAGTCGGATCAACTGGAAGAAGAATCCCGCAAATCCTGAGCCACACGCAAAATCCCATGTGGGAGCGAGCTTGCTCGCGAATGCAATCTGTCAGTCATTGAGATGTTGACTGACAGACCGCTTTCGCGAGCAAGCTCGCTCCCACAGTGATTTTCGGTGCTCACAAAACCTGTGATAGCCAAGGCCTAAGCCAGTTCTAATTCCAGTGATTGCTTGACCTGGGCTGTTTCAAAGCGATCCGCCAGAAACGGCGAGATATCCAGCGGCAGCGGTTCATCGTTGACCAGTTTGTCCAGCAACACACCGGTAATCGCCGAGGTCAGAATCCCGGTGCGGAAATGTCCGCAGGCATTCAGATAACCCTCCACCCCGCGCATCGGCCCGAGAATCGGCAACTCATCCGGCGAGCCCGGACGCAACCCCGCCCACGTGCGTTTCAGATTCACGTCCTTGAGTTCCGGCAGACACCGCACCGCGCCCTGCACCAGTCCGGCTATTTCCGGGTAGGTGGTGGTGACGTCGAAGCCTTTGTCTTCGGTGGTGCTACCGATCAGGATCTCGCCGTTATCCTTCTGCGCCACGTAGCAATCGCTGGTGGTCAGGCAGCCGTTGAGGATTTTCGGCATGCGCTCGGTCAACAGAATCTGACCTTTCACCGGTTTCACCGGGATGCGAATGCCCGTGGCCCACTCACTCAAATCCGCCGCCCACGCGCCGCTGGCGTTGATCAGCGTCTTGCAGTGGAACACACCCTCCTCGGCCGTCTGCACACCAGTGACGCGACTGCCGTGATGCAACACGCCAGTGACATTGGTGTTGACGAAGATATCGACGCCGTTCTGCCGCGCGCCTTCCATGTAGGCATCGGCGAGGCGGAACGGGCTGACCTGATGGTCGCAGAGAAACTCCAGCGCCCCGCGTGCTTCATGGCTGACGCTCGGTTCAGCCTCGCGCAGCGCCGCCTGATCGAGCCAGCGCACCTGATCGGCCAGATGCGGAATGCAACCGACGATGTGCTCGGCGTAGAGCCGGTCTTCGTCGTCGTAGATGACGAATTTCAACCCGGTCTTTTCGAACTTGAAATCCATCCCGTGATTGTCTTTCAGCTCACGGTGCAGCGCCGGGTACAACGCGTTGGACTGCAGGGCAAAATCGAAAAACGACTCCGGCAGAATGTGCGGCGTACTGGCGTCCACGGCCACGGCTGCGCCCTGGGTTTCGCGCTTGCGGTTGGCCGACATCATGCGGAAGAAAATCACCCCGCAGCCGAGGCCGACCGACTCACCGATCGCCCACAAACCACCGGCCGACGCCCGGGTCGCGTTGCCCGGACGCTTGGCGTCGATCAGTGCGACCTTGAGATTTTTGCGTTTGGACAATTGATAGGCGCAGGACGCCCCGATCACGCCACCACCGGCAATGACCACGTCATAGAACTTACTCATGGGCAGCGGCCTCCGTGCCGACAGACTGGAACGCGGAAAAAGGAATCGGATCGATCGGGAAACGCGGGCGCAGCCACCCAACGTCCTTGCGGCCGGTCGCTTGACGCAGGCGATCGCTGCAGTAGCCGACGCACATCCGCCCCTGACAATCGCCCATGCTCACGCGGGTGCGCATTTTCAGGCTGGCGATGTCTTGCACGCCCTGCTCCAGCGCCAGGTCGATGTCGGCGCGGGTGGCGTGTTCGCAACGGCAGATCACCGTATCCGCGGCAGGCAATGCGGTCTGGCCAACGCCGCGTTCGGTGTAGCGATCCACGGCAGCGCGGAAACGCACGATGGCTTTGAGTTTGCTCAGGTAACGGTCACGACGAACCCGCGCCAGTTCCTCTTCGAGCACACCGCGTTGCAGCAGAATCGAGGTCGCCGCGATCTTGCCAGCGAGCATCGCCGCTTCACCGCCGCGAATTCCGCCCATGTCGCCGGCTAGATGCACGTGAGGTTCGTTGCTTTGCTGCCAGACGTTGGCGTTGGCGCGCAGATAACCGTCGTCGCTGAAGCCGTGATCCAGGCCCATCTGCTGACTCAGTTGGGTGCGCGGAATAAAGCCGTAACCGACCGCGAGGGTCTTGGCTTCGAAGCGCTCGACGCGGCTCATGTCCGGTTCCCAGGTGGCCGAGTACGGCGCGACGCTGACGCTTTTCAGCTCGCCTTCGCCGTGCGCTTCGACCACGCCCCAGCCGTAGTTCATCGGGATGCCGTGCAGTTTCAGGTAGGCGAGCATGCTCAAGCCATCGAGGAACAGTTGCGGCTTGTTCAGCAATGCCAGGCTCTCACGGGCGATCTTGCCGAACGCACACGCCTCATACACGCCCGCGACGCTGACGCCCGAGGCATGCAACTGCGTCGCCACCAACGGCAACAACGGCCCGGTACCGGCGATGATCACCGGCCCTTGTGGCTTGACCACACCGCTTTTGATTTGCAGTTGCAGACCGCCGAGCATGATCACCCCCGGCAAGGTCCAGCCGGGAAACGGCACGCTGCGTTCATGGCAACCGGCGGCCAAGAGCAATTGCGGATACTCGATTTCGTGCAACTGCTCGTCGCCATCCAGCACTACCAAAGCGCGGGTGCCTTCGGCGCCGACCACGCGATGGTTGAGGCGCACGTCGATCAGCCCGGCCTGCTCCTGAAAATCACCGTGCAGTTTGCCCAGTGCTTCGGAGTAGCGCGGGCCGAGATAATCCAGTTGCACGCCGTCACGCAGCGGACCGCGATAGACCACCCCGCCGAGGCGCGAAGCTTCTTCGAGCAAGGTGCAGCGCACACCGTGGCGTGCCAGTTCGATGGCTGCTGCCATCCCCGCCGGGCCACCGCCGACGATTACCGGTTGCTGGCTCATACGATCACCTCTTGCGTGGTGATGCGGTTGACCTGGGTTTCGATCTGCATGCCGTCGCGCACGACGGTCTGACAGGCACGGCGTTTGTGCCGGCCATTGATTTTCACCAGACAGCACTGGCACACGCCCATGCCGCAGTAGGCGCCCGTGATCTGGTTGTGATCGTTGCGGGCAATCTGGCGTACGCCGAGGGATTGAATAACGCTGAGCACGGTTTCGCCGATAGCAGCGGTGACAGCTTGACCGTTGATGTGGACGGTCATATCCGCCTGCGCCAACGGCTGGATATCGAAAGTTCTTTCTTGGCAGTGCATTACGATGTTCATCCGTGAAAGTTCGGTTGAGGTGGTGTCAGCTCCTTGCTGCACTACACCGTGTCGACGCGTTTATTGTGGCTATGAGGGGGCGTCGACGCGGGTACTTCGTCAGCGCAACAAGGTGCGCGTGAAGCACTGTAGTTCATACCTCAGCAAAGGCCGGGATCATTTACGTTAGGCGATCTCGCCACAGAAAATATTGATCCAGGCCAGTGAAAGCGGTTGGATTGTCCAACGATCAATTGGAGAAGACGAACTGCCCTTTGATCTTCTTCGCGCCGATGAAACCGAGGTCCGGGAACAGCAGGGATTTGATCCAGGCGGCGTAGAACACGATGGCCAGGGTGATGCCGACGGCGATCACGGTCGACAGCGGATCCTCCTCATAGCCCTTGAACATGCGTGAAACCTGACTGATGGTGAGCAGGACGTAAACGGTGTAAGCCGCCGCAACGTTCTTGTAGAAACCCCATGCAAACAACAACGGAATGCCGCCAGCGATCAGCAACATGGTCAGTGCCAGGCCGGCGCTTGCGTCATAGAACAGGAAGAAACCGAAGACTGCGCCGATCAATGCCTGGATGCAGGTCAACACGACCAGCAAAGTGACTTTGAGTGAATGCTTTGCTCTGAGGGCCGGATCCGGACGCCCCCCGATCCAGGCCGCCAACACGCGATCCTTGACCGCTCCGCCCGACAACGCCTTGAACGTTTCGGTTTTCGAGCGCCCGGCTTCGAGCATTTCCACCAACTGGCGTTTGATTTCCTTCTTGTCCAACGTGTTCATCCTTAAAAAGCTGTAAAAGCGGCCAATCCGCTTCCGGCGGCGATTCTCGCCGTTGCCTCCGCAGAAAGCAAAAAGCCGCTTCCACCCGAAGATGGAAGCGACCAAGGCAGAGAATCAACTTTCCACTGTGTCAAACCAGAAAGCGTATGACCCACCCGCCGATCAAATGTCCCCAACCGTAATCGAGCCACTGTTCACCGCACGCAATAATTCGTCCATCTTCCATCAAGCTCATGTCCTTGTAATAACACTGCTTTCCTTCAATCCCGAAAACGGCAAAGCCTTCATTATTGAACGTCTTGTCCAGAGACCCATCAACCAGAAAACGACCAACCACGCACAAATCGCTACCGTTGATGAATGCGCCGCTGCCATGCCCACCGACAACAATCGACCCATCGGTCTGGACCACGCAATTTTTCCAATGAATGCCCGACTTCAGCAATGGCGAGTACAAGGGTTTCCCTTGGTTAAAGACCCGGTTGTAGCTGCCATTAGCGTTCAAAACGACCAGTGCACCTTGCCGTTTGCCCTCAGCGGCGGCAGCACCAGCGACGACGATAAGGCCATCGCTGTCTCTGACCGATACAGCGTTGAATTCCTCATAGTGAGTCTTCAGTTTGAATACTTCACCACCGTTGAATGTGGTATCGATACGCCCGAACGCATCGAAACGCACTAGATAGCCGCCTTGTCCCGGCGCAGCGTCAAAGTATCGGCCACAGACAAGGATCTTCCCGTCTGACTGAACGGCGACACCCAAGGCATAATTGGAACTGTTGTCGAAGTCGATCAGGGCGAATCCGTGATCGTTGAACGTCTTGTCGCTGGTTCCGTCCGCGTTCAGTCGCAGCACGATGCCACGCCACTTTGCGGACTCATCGTTATAGAGATAGAAGATCACGACCAATTTGCCGTCGGATTGCTGAGCCATGGACATGCCGGAGCCCGCACTCCCCCCCGAAGAAAAGGCTCTTTTCCAATGTCGCGAGGCTGACTTCGAGTTGCCGGTTGTACGTGATTCAGGTTTGTCCATTTGATCAAAACGAAGGTAACGAACACCTTTCTCACCGAAAGACTGATCTTGCTTCCCGTCAGGGAGACAACGTACGAGCGCAATACCTTCTACATAGCCTTCCTGCTCATAGGTGCCCTGTAACAACCAGGCGCCATCTTTCAGAAGGCTGAGCTTCATCACATGCGCCATGGTCGCTTTTTCCAAGGTGATCTCTACAAATCCCTTTCCCTCGCCAAATGCCGTATCCAGCGCTCCATCCTCGTGGAACCGTGCAACTGTGGCACGCCCATATAATTCAAGCGGGTAAAATCCGACAAGGGTCTTTTTGTCAGGCAATGCCAAGACTGCTGCTGATCGAATATCAGGCAATCCATTGAATGGAAACTTTAATACCCCGAGATCGGAAAAAGCCGGATCGGGCGTTCCTGCGCCCTCTAGTTTCAATCGCGTGTTCATGTCAGTCCCTCGAAGCAAACGTGAATAAACATCGTGTTCATTTCTGCCCCGATTCCAGCACTTACCTTTCGCGACGACACCTGTCAGAAATACTAGTTCGAATATCCTTGCAAGCCGTACTGATGACTCTCTGAGCCATAAATGAAAAAGCCGCCTTCACCCGAAGGTGAAAGCGGCCGAGGCATGGGCCTCAATGGAGCAATCAGTGCACGAACAGAGCGATCAGGATGATGATCGGGATCGGTACGCCGAGGAAAAACAGCAGTAGTGAGCGCATGGTGGTTCTCCTTGTTTAACGGACCGGAGTGGTCGTGGTGTAGGTGTCGACTTCAACGTACTCGACGGCATCCCGACGACGACCGCCATAGGTAGCCGCGAGGCTGGCGAAGAACGCACCGGCCAACAGCGAGATGAACATCCACAGCGAGGTCCAGGCAGCGACCTTCGCGGCGGTGTCGGCGGCTTGTTGAGCTTTCAGCTTGGCGTCGGCCAGGGCTTTCTGGGTGCGGGCGTAGATTTCATCGACGCGGCGCTCGGCATCGGCCTGAGTCAGGTTGGTCCGTTGGGCGACCAGTTGCGCAAGGTAGGTACGGTCTTCGGCACTCAGCTGACCGTTGGCCAGACTTTGCGCAAAGATTCGGGCCACGGCGCCATGCGCGGCGTCATCGCTGACGGAGGCTGGACGGTCATCGCGGAACAGGCTGTCGATGTAATAACCATACTGGTTACTGTCAGTGTTCGCCGCTGCGGTACCGGCTGCTTGAGTCATGGCACCGGCGGCACCGCCAGCAACACTGGCACCGGCCTGCACACCACCACTGATGACGCTGCTGACCGAACCGACCACCAGCACTGCGGTAACCAACGTAGCCACACACCAGGCAAGGAAGCCATGCGCGGTGTCGCGGAAATACACCTCGTCACCGTGCATGTTCGCCCACTTCACCCGCAGGCGACCGGCGATGTAGCCACCCATGCCGGAAGCGATGATCTGCGTCGCCGCCAGCCAGACGATTGTCGAAATGCCCAGGCCCTTGGCGCTGACGCCCTCTCCGGCCCACGGTGAAACGGCAGAGAAACCCAAACCGAACCCGAGCAGGACCAGAATCATCGACAGTGCAGCGGCAGCCGCAGCACCTGCGAAGATCGCGCCCCAGGACACGCCCGAAACGCTGCTCGACTCTTCAACGGCGGGATAAAACCCATCAGGGGATCTATTCATTGTTGTTCTGCTCCAGGCATGAAAAATGGTGTTACAACTCGTCATCAGAGGAATTGCAGCGACCGTGCCATTCGCGGAAATTAAATAAACCCTTTAGTTTCAATCGCTTAGAAAGAATGAACTTCCTCAGACCATGCAAATTGCAACAACAGCCACATAACAGCGGGTTTTATGCATTGGCCTCGATTACCAATAGCGCTCGAAATTTGCGTTTGTGACAGGTGAACATGAAAGTTAATTTAAAGCGTCGTCGGATTTTCTTGGCAAAATGCTGCCATTCCGTTTGAACCGATCAGCAGGCCTGCCTATGACTCGTATCTTGACCATCGAAGACGACGCCGTGACCGCCCGGGAGATCGTCGCCGAACTGAGCAGCCACGGGCTCGACGTCGACTGGGTCGACAATGGCCGCGAAGGCCTCGACCGCGCCGTGAGCGGCAACTACGACCTGATCACCCTCGACCGCATGCTGCCCGAACTCGATGGCCTGGCCATCGTCACCACCCTGCGCACCATGGGCGTGGCCACACCGATTCTGATGATCAGCGCCCTCTCCGATGTCGATGAGCGCGTACGCGGTCTGCGCGCCGGCGGCGATGATTACCTGACCAAACCGTTCGCCACCGATGAAATGGCCGCGCGGGTTGAAGTGTTGCTGCGTCGGCAGAACAGCGGCGCCACCCAGGCAACAACGTTGCAGGTGGCCGACCTGGAACTCGACTTGATCAGTCACGAAGCGCGCCGCGCCGAGCAGGTGCTGACGCTGCTGCCGACCGAATACAAACTGCTGGAATTCCTGATGCGCAACAGCGGCCAGATCCTCTCGCGGATGATGATTTTCGAAGAGGTCTGGGGCTATCACTTCGACCCTGGCACCAACCTGATCGACGTGCACATCGGCCGTCTGCGCAAGAAGATCGACGCGGCCGGCCATGTGCCGCTGATCCGCACCGTACGGGGTTCGGGTTATGTCATTGCCGAACCCGTCTGACGGCTGGCGCTCCTCCAGCAGCCGTTTGCTGGCGCTGTACAGTTCGCTGTTCGTGGCCTGGAGCGCGATCCTCATGGGGGTCATGTATTACGAGGTCTCCGGCTACCTCGACAACCTCGCCAAACATTCGCTGATGCAACGTCAGCACCTGTTTTCGCACTTTCGCGGCGAGCAACTGGAAGACGCCCTCGCCGCCAGCATGACCTTCGACATTCGCGGCATCGACGCTTATGGCCTGTTCGACGCGCAAGGCGTCTATCTTGGTGGCGCGTTGCAGCAGATCCCCGAAGGGCTGCCGCTGGACGGCAAGATCCATATGCTCGCCGAATGCGCCGACTCCGACGACCCGACCCTGCCCAATGACAGCTGCGACGCGGTCGCCACGCAAACCCGCGACGGCCGCTGGCTGGTGTTGCTGCGCGACAACGGCTCGCTGTTTGCGGTGACGCGGATCATTTTGCATGCGTTGTTCTGGGGCGTGTCGCTGACCATTTTGCCGGGGATTGCCGGTTGGCATTTACTGCGGCGTCGGCCGTTGCGGCGCATCCGGGCGATTCAGGACAGCGCTCAGGCGATTGTTGCCGGCGACCTGACCCACCGTTTGCCGCTGTCCAATCGCCGCGATGAACTGGACATGCTCGCCGCCATCGTCAACGCCATGCTGGAGCGCATCGAGCGTTTGATGAACGAAGTCAAAGGCGTCTGCGACAACATCGCCCATGACTTGCGCACGCCGCTGACGCGCCTGCGCGCGCAGTTGTATCGCATGCAGCAACAGGCCGGCGAAGGCTCGCAGGAAGCGGCGCAACTGGATCTGGTACTGGCCGAAGCAGACACGCTGATGGCGCGGTTTCGCGGGTTGCTGCGGATTTCCGAACTGGAAGATCGCCAACGCCGTTCAGGTTTTGTCGAACTCGACCCGGTGCAACTGCTGGAAGAACTGCACGAGTTTTATTTGCCATTGGCTGAGGAAGGCGAGCTGCGTTTCGACTTGAACATGCCGGAAACATTACCGGCGCTAAACGGTGATCGGGCATTGCTGTTCGAGGCGCTGGCGAATCTGCTCAGCAACTCGATCAAGTTCACCCCGGTCGGCGGCACGGTGATGTTGCGTGGGGTCAACGCGGGTGGGCAGACGCGGATTGAAGTGCACGACTCAGGACCGGGGATTCCCGAGGCTGAGCGCGAGGCGGTGTTCCAACGTTTTTATCGTGCCGAGGGTGGGCAGCCGCAAGGTGGCTTTGGCTTGGGGCTGTCGATTGTGGCGGCGATTGTCAGCTTGCATGGCTTCAGTCTTGAAGTCGGCAGCAGTGATCTCGGTGGGGCGAAACTGGTGCTCGATTGCCGGCAGAGCCTGATCGAAAATTCCTGATTCCCACCTTGGAATGCAATCAATGTGGGAGCGAGCCTGCTCGCGAAAGCGGTGTGTCATTCAACAAAGATGTTGCCTGACAGTCCCTCTTCGCGAGCAAGCTCGCTCCCACAGGTTATCGTGGTGGATGATTAACCGGGGTAATTGGCGCGCAGCGCTTCGAGGCCACCCTGATAGATGCCGCTGAACAACGCCACCACTTCCTCATCACTCACGCCTTTGGCGTTGAAACGCCCCGACCAAGTCACCCGCGCGCCCTGCCCCTGGGCTTCAACCTTGATCGTCGCCAGGTAATCAGTCGCCGGAAACGGCGCCTGCTCAATCGAATAGCTGTAGGTTCTCGCCGCGTTATCGAACACTTGCAGGCGCTCGACCACCACCCCGCCGTCAGCGGTTTGCAGGGTGCGCACGCGGCCGCCGTCGCTCAGTTCACTGTTGGGAATAAAGGGCAGCCAATCGGGCAGCGTGTTGAAGCCGCCGATCAATTGCCAGACCTGATCGGCCGAGGCCGGGATGTCGATGGTTGCGGATGCTGTAGGCATAAATAAACGTCTCTCCAGAATTCAGATGGTCAGGCTGTCGACCACGCCGCCATCGACGCGCAAAGCAGCGCCGGTGGTGGCCGAGGACAGCGGCGAAGCAATGTAGGTCACCAGATGCGCGACCTCTTCAACATCCGCCACGCGCTGGATGATCGAGGTCGGGCGGGCCTTGCGTACAAAGGCGTCGGCTTCATCGCGCAGGTTGCGCCCGGATTCGGCAGCGGCCTCCTTGAGCATGTCCCCCAGGCCGTCGGTGAAGGTCGGCCCCGGCAGGATCGCATTGACCGTCACTCCGGTGCCAGCCAGACGTTTGGCCAAGCCGTGGGACACCGCCAGATTGGCGCTTTTGGTCACGCCATAGTTGATCATGTCCGCTGGCGTTGCCACGCCGGATTCCGAAGACAAAAAGATCACTCGTCCCCAGCCCTGCTCGACCATCGCCGGCACGTAATGCCGGGACAGACGCACGCCGGAAATCACGTTGACCTCATAGAAGCGCGTCCACTCGCTGTCCGGCGCTTCGAAGAAATCCACATCATTGAAGATGCCGAGGTTGTTCACCAGAATGTCGGCACGCGGTTCAGCGGCGAACAGTTTTTGCGCACCTTCAGCGGTGCCCAGATCCGCCGTCAAACCACGCAATTGCGCGCCCGGCACCTTCTCGCGAATGCTCGCGAGCGCCTGCTCGACCTTGGCGGTATCGCGACCGATCACCACCACTGTGGCGCCAGATTCGGCCAACGACTGGCTGATCCCCAGTCCAATGCCGGCGGTGCTGCCGCTGACGATGGCCAGTTTTCCACTCAGATCAATCTTCATGCTTTCACCTCATCGATTGGCAATGGTGCACGTTCGGAAACCAGTCGGGCGTCGCGCATCGCCTGCCAGAAACCGGCAGGAATAACGGCTGACAATGCGGCGACGTCTTCAGCAATTCGGCCGGGTTTGCTTGCGCCGGGAATGACCGCCGCAACAGCAGGGTTAGCCAGCGAGAACTGTAGCGCAGCGGCTTTGACATCAACGTTGTAGGCTGCGGCGATGCGTTTGATCTGCTCGACCCTGGCGATGACCTCGGGGCTGGCCTGCTGGTATTCGAAGTGCGAGCCACCGGCGAGGATGCCCGAGCTATAAGGGCCACCGACGACGATTTCAACGTTCTGCGCCCGGGCCGCTTCCATCAGGCGTTGCAACGGGCGTTCGTGGTCGAGCAGCGTGTAGCGACCGGCCAACAGGAAACCATCCGGCTGCGCTTCGCTGAGGTCGAGGGTCAGTTCGCACGGCTCGACCTTGTTCACGCCCAGACCCCAGCCCTTGATCACGCCTTCTTCGCGCAACCGGCTGAGGACTCTGAACGCGCCAGTGCGGGCCTGGTTGAAGTATTCCAGCCACTGATCACCGTAGAAATCCTGCGCGATGTCGTGCACCCAGACGATATCGAGGCGATCGGTTTGCAGGCGTTTGAGGCTGTCCTCGATCGAGCGCAGCGTTGCGTCGGCGCTGTAATCGTTGACGATTTTGTTCGGGCGACCGTGTTCGAATACACCACTTTTTTCGCCGAGATCACGGGCGGCGGTGTCTTCGACTTCATCGAGGATGACCCGACCGACCTTGCTGCTGAGCACATAGTCGTCACGCCTGTATTGCTTCAGCGCTTCACCGAGGCGGATCTCCGACAGACCGGAGCCGTAGAACGGCGCAGTGTCGAAGTAACGCACGCCGGCATCCCACGCGGCATGCACGGTGGCCTGCGCTTCTTCTTCGGGGATGGCGCGGAACATGTTGCCCAGTGGTGCGGTGCCGAAGCCCAGCTGGCCGGGCAGTTTGTCTTTCAAGCTCATGGGTTTTTCCTCGATAGGTTCTGGGTCTGTGTGACCGTTGAGCAGATCCTAGATTGCGACACCGAGACCGTCCAAGACATAATACGCAGCACTTGAGTCCCTACAGGTCTGACATGATCGATATCCGCCAATTGCGCTACTTCGTTGTAGTCGCCGAGGAAGAACACGTCGGCCGCGCCGCCGAACGGCTGCATATTTCCCAGTCGCCACTGAGCCGGCAGATCGCCCAGCTCGAAGAGCGCTTGGGCCTGACGCTGTTCGAGCGCAGCCAGCAACGCATTCGCCTGACCCGCGACGGCCAGACTTTTCTTGCCGAAACCCGCGCCCTGCTGACCCACGCCAATCGCCTCGAATCCCTCGGCAAACGCCTCGGTCGCGGCGAAGAAGGTGGCTTGTGCATTGGCTATATCGAAAACGCCATGCATGCCGGCGTGCTGCCCAATGCCTTGCGCGTGTTGCGCGCGGATCGTCCCAACGTACACGTCGCGCTGTACAACCTCAGTTCCGCCGAGCAATTGGAGGGCCTGCGTCAGCGTAGCCTCGATATTGCCTTGGTGAGCGAACCGCCGACCGATGACGATCCTGATCTATTGGGCTTTCAGGTGCTGGATGAGCCGATGCTGCTGGCGTTGCCGGAACATCATCCGTTAGCGCAGCAGGCTGCGTTGAAGCCGGAGGATCTGGCCGCTCAGGAGTGGATCGGCGTGCAGCCGCGTCAGGATGCCAACGATGAGTTTGTCAGCGCGTGCATCCGCGCCGGCTTCACCCCGGATGTGCGCATGCAGGCGAGCGAGCCGTTTACGGCACTGGGGCTGGTCGCATCGGGGCTGGGGATTGCGATGATTCAGAAAGGCCTGAGCCACAACGCCCCGCCGGGTGTGGTGTTGCGTGAATTACCATGGCTGACATTGACCACGCCGTTGTGGGCGGCGTGGCACCGGATCAATTTGCGGCCGTTGGTCGAGACCTTCCGCAAAGTCCTGACTGACGACAAGGTATCTGCTGACTGACATGCCCTCTTCGCGAGCAGGCTCGCTCCCACAGGTTCAGAAGTGATCTCGCATTCTCTGTACGACGCAGATCCCTGTGGGAGCGAGCTTGCTCGCGAACGGGCCGGCTCATCCAACATCGAATTTGACTGAGCCAACGCCTTCGCGAGCAGGCTCGCTCCCACAGGTTTTGCGGTGGATCTACACTCATCGGATACGCCCCCAGCCGTGAGGTGACCATGAAAATGTCCGCACAAATGACCGTCGTCGCGGTACTCGCCACCCTCGCTTATCTGGGTCTGGCCGTGTGGGGCATTGGCGGCGTGGCGATGTTCTTTTCCCAAGGTTCGCTGGTGATCGTCGCACTGGCGACGGTGGCCATGGTGATCGCTTCACTGTTCAGCGAGGTCAACCTTAGTTCCGGCGAACGTGAAGACCGCGCCAATCGCTGGGTGATTCCAGCGTTTGGGGCGATCGGGCTGGTCAGTGGATTCTTGCCGGCCTATTGCGACCGGGTAAATTTCTGGACGTTTGGCGGCGAAGGCGTGCGCTGGCTCGGCGCACTGCTGTTCATCATCGGCGGCGCGTTAAGGCTGTGGCCGGTGTTTGTGCTGGGGCGGCGTTTCAGTGGACTGGTGGCGATTCAGCCGGGGCATCGGCTGGTCACCGATGGCATCTACCAGCACCTGCGCAATCCAAGCTATCTGGGGCTGGTGATCAATGCCGTGGGCTGGGCGCTGGCGTTTCGTTCGGTGGTCGGGCTGTTGCTGGCGGCGCTGACCTTGATCCCGTTGATTGCCCGGATTCATTCGGAGGAGGCGCTGCTGCGAGCGCAGTTTGGGGCGGAGTATGAGGCTTATTGCGCGCGGAGTTGGCGGTTGGTGCCGGGGGTTTATTGATCTTCAATCCACACTGGAAAAATGTGGGAGCGAGCCTGCTCGCGAAAGCGGTGGGTCAGCCAAGATCAATATTGGCTATGACAATGCTTTCGCGAGCAGGCTCGCTCCCACAGAGATTGTGTTGTGTCAGTTGCGTTGCAGGTGCAGGCCGTTACTGTCGACTTCAACGCTGACCGCAGCATAACTGGCCAACGTCGCATGGGCCGTTTCCAGCGGATGCTGATGCGTCGTAGTGATGATCATCAGCGGTGCACCGGCCGCTTCGGCAGCCTGAATGCCGACAGTGGCGTCCTCGAAGATCAGGCAATCACGCGCTTCCAGACCAAGACGTTTGGCCGCCAGTAAATAGCCGGACGGATCAGGTTTGCCGGCCTTCACATCTTCAGCGGTGATCATCACCGCAGGCTCTGGAATCCCCGCCGCCGCCATCCGCCGCAAGGCCAGATCCCTTGGCGCCGATGTCACCATCGCCCAGCGATCTTTCGGCAGGCTGTTGAGAAACTTCGCCGCGCCCGGGATCTCGACAATGCCTTCAACGTCTTCGATTTCCGCCTCGGTGATGAATGCCGCTTGTGCCTCGGCATCCACCCCCGGCAGGTTCAGACGGGTGATGGTGTCAATGGCGCGCACGCCATGAATGGTCGGCAAAAAGACTTCCACATCGACGCCATGGCGCACGGCCCAGGCTGCCCAGATCCGCTCGGCGGCGGCGATGGAATTGAGGACAGTGCCGTCCATGTCGAACAGAAACGCGCCGAACGCGCGATCGAATACAGCATCGTGAGCAGACAAAGGTTCGCATCCTCTGGCAAAAGACCGGGCGGGCAATGTAGCACTTGCCCGGCCGATTCACCCAGCGTGTCAGTGCAGACGCGGTGCCTTGGATTTGAAAGCGCTGTCGACGCAGTCGAGCAATTGCCCAATAGCCCATGGCTTCTTGATGAACGCCACCGAATGCTTGACCCCGGAGGACTCGGGCGTTTCATAGCCGGACATGACCATCACCGGTTTTTCCGGCCAGCGGTCGCCGACCAGGTTGGCCAGATCTGCGCCATTGAGGGTGCCGGGCATGGTGATGTCGGTCAGTAGCAACGCCACGTTCGGGGCATGTTTCTCAAGGTAAAGTGATGCGGCGTCGGCACTGTTCTGCGGCTCGACCTTGAAACCTTCCTCCTGAAGAATTTCGCAGAGAAACTCCAGAATCAACGGATCGTCCTCAACCACCAGAATCAATCCGTCAGGAAGGTGCGCGCTCGCCGTAGGTGTTGGGCACATGGAACTGCACTCCCTGAATTGCATTAACGATTTAGCGGCTTGAATCCGCTGCTTAACTGGTATGAGCAGCGGGCTCTGCAGAAATTCATTTTTGATACAGGTCTTTTGCGAAAGGCCATTTTTGCCCGTCGCAGGCAATCGTTCGCGACGGCGTATTTGTGGTTAAAATGCCGGCCCTTTTGCTTGCCGATCCTGACTGATGAACCCTGAAGCCCTCGCCATTCTCCACGCCCATCTGCTGCCGGCCCTCGCTGCAGCACCAAGCGAAACCCGTCGCCTGTTCCACGGGCGCGGGCGCTGCTGGGCCGGGCTGGAGCAGTTGACCGTGGACTGGCTGCAAGGCGTGGTGCTGGTGTCGCTGTTCAAGGAACCGGTGCCTGAGCAACTGGACAATCTCAAAGCGTTGCTGCTGGAGCTCACCGATTCCGCCGAATGGAAACAGGCTGGCGCGCACACGCTGTTGATCCAGCATCGCTATCTGCCGCAGAGCACCGCCGAATGGCTGCTGGGTGAAGAGATCGACGAAATGAGCATCGTCGAGGGCGGCTTGCAGTATCGCGTCGATCTGGGGCGCAAGCAGAACGCCGGGCTGTTTCTCGACATGCGTTACGGGCGCAATTGGGTGCGCGAACAGGCCAGCGGCAAACGCGTATTGAATCTGTTTGCCTACACCTGTGGTTTTTCCGTGGCGGCCATTGAGGGTGGCGCCAGTCATGTGGTCAATCTGGACATGTCCCGCGCGGCCCTGAGCCGTGGCCGCGACAACCATCGCTTGAACGGCCATGACCTGAGCAAAGTCAGCTTCCTCGGCCACGACCTGTTCAAGTCCTGGGGCAAGGTGATCAACAGCGGCCCGTATGATCTGGTGATCATCGATCCACCGTCGTTCCAGAAAGGCAGTTTCCTGCTGACCAAGGATTACCAGCGCGTGCTGCGTCGTTTGCCGGAATTGCTTACGGCGCAAGGTACCGTGCTGGCGTGCATGAATGATCCGGCGTTTGGTTCGGACTTTCTGATTGATGGCGTAACCCAGGAAGCGCCGAGTCTGCGTTTTGTAGAGCGGCTGGAAAATCCGCCGGAGTTCCCGGACATTGATCCTGAAAGCGGACTCAAAGCCCTCGTCTTCCAGCGCACCCCCTGACACCCTACGATCCCCTGAACCCCCCGTATCCCCTGTGGGAGCGAGCCTGCTCGCGAAAGCGGTTTGCCAGTCCCCGTGATGTTGACTGATGCATCGCATTCGCGAGCAGGCTCGCTCCCACAAGGTTATCGGTGTTCTTCAGATAACCGGTGGGCGCAACACCAGCGCAAACAACTCACCATGCCCGGTGACATTGAGCTTGTGATACAGATTGCGCCGATGCACCTTGACCGTCTCCGGCGAGATGCCCATCTGCTGGGCCATCGCCTTGCTGGAGAAGCCCTGCAGTATCAGCCGCGCCGTATCGACCTCACGCACCGTCAGCCGCGCATCGAAACGGTCGAGCAATGTTGCCAGATCACCGACCGGCGTTTCCGCCACTGTGCCCTGCGGCGGCAACAACTGCACATGCCGACGCATCGCCGCCAACACCCAATCGCGCACGCACAGCAACCTGCCCTGCTCGGCCATGTCGAACGGCGTCGAACGGCCCAATGACAAACCGAGCACGCCGCCCTCGACGTTGATCATGAACTGCAACTCGTCCTCGCCCACCACTGAACGAAAATAGCTCTGGTAGTACTCGCTGTGCAGAAACTGGTCCGGCGCCACCGAGGCGAGGCTGTGCAAGCCGTCGGCAATGCCGGTCGAGGCGGTTTGATAAAACGGATCGAGCAGGTACATACCGGCGCTGTAACCAGCCAGCTCTTCCTGCTCGTCGGCGCGGCCCTGGCTGTCGAAGTCGATCAGCAACTGCGGCGCCTGACCGGCTTTCATCAGCGCCACCAGCGCGTTGTCCAGCGGCACCAGCAGCCGCAACGTGTCCACCAGCGCACGCCAGAAACTGTCCTGACCGACACCGGCAAATACCCGCGCCAGGCTTTGATGCACTGGCAGTTCCTGCAACAACGCGTCCACGCACTACCCCTTTTGAGTAACCCATGATGGGAATGGGTCAGGCGTGACCGGCCCGATAGGCTGAGCACTCCTGTTCATCACCGGCCTGCACAGGCCAGGAGTGCCGCATCATGCGTCGTCACCGTGGCTGTATCAACCTCAGCATAAAACTGGGCCTGCTGGCCGGTCTCAGCGCCAGCTCGATCGCCATGGCCGCCGACGCACCGAGCGTGCACGTCTACAACTGGTACGACTACATCGGCCCGAACACCCTCCACGATTTCCAGCGCGACAGCGGTATCCAGCCGGTCTACGACACCTTCGACAGTGCCGAAGTCCTCGAAGGCAAACTGATGACCAGCCGCAGCGGCTACGACGTGGTAGTGGCGAGCAACTTCAGCCTGCCGACGCTGATCAAGGCCGGCGCCCTCGCCCCGCTGCCGCGCGATCAATTGCCGGGCTGGAAGAATCTCGACAACGACCTGCTGGCGAAACTGGCCAACAACGATCCCGGCAATCAATACGCGGTGCCGTACCTGTGGGGCACCAACGGCATCGGTTACAACATCGATAAAGTGCACGCGGCGCTGGGCGACAAGGCGCCGGTGGACTCGTGGGATCTGGTGTTCAACGAAGACAACCTTGCCAAACTCGGCCAGTGCGGAGTGGCGATGCTCGATTCGCCGTCGGAGATGCTGCCGGTCGCCCTGCATTATCTGGGGCTGCCACCAAACAGCACCGATCCTGAAGACTATAAAAAAGCCGAAGCGCTGCTGCTGAAATTGCGTCCGCATATCGCTTATTTCAATTCGTCGAAATTCATCAGCGACCTGTCCAACGGCAACATCTGCGTGGCGGTGGGCTGGTCGGGCGCGATGCTGGAGGCCAAGACCAATGCCGAGCAGGCCAACAACGGCGTGAAGATCGCCTACAGCCTGCCCAAGGAAGGCGCGCCGGTGTGGTTCGACACGTTGGTACTGCTCAAGGACGCGCCGAATCGTCCTCAGGGTCTGGCCTTTATCGACTATCTGCTGCGGCCCGAAGTGATCGCGCCGGTCAGTGATCATCTGTCGTATCCCAATGGCAACCGCGCGGCGACAGCGCTGGTGGCCGCAGCGACTCGGGACAACCCGGCGGTTTATCCCTCCGCCGCAGCGATGGCCACGCTGTACACCCTTGAACCGCTGCCGAAAGCCACCGAGCGCGTGCGCACGCGAGTGTGGAGCAAGGTCAAGAACGGCCAATAAATACGTTTTTGAACATTTCACAAAACCCTGTGGGAGCGAGCCTGCTCGCGAAAGCGGTGGGTCAGGCACTGATGTGTTGAAAGTGCCGACGCCTTCGCGAGCAGGCTCGCTCCCACAGGGTCAGTGCACAACCCTGCATTTTTTAGAGAGACAGAAATCAATGAAACCTCGCGCCCGTGACCTCAACATCCGCATCGGCCAACTGCATCCCGGCCCGCTCAACGCCATCACCGACGTCCCCGGCGTGCGCGTCGGCCACAGCAATGTGCGCGGGCGCAGCAGCGCCGGGCGTGACATCTGCACCGGCGTCACGCTGATCGAACCGCGCCCGGGTTCGACCAACCAGCAACCGTGTTTTGCCGGCGTGCATGTGCTCAACGGCAACGGTGACGCCACTGGACTTGAGTGGATTCGCGAGGCGGGTCTGCTGACCAGCCCGATTGCGTTCACCAACACCCACAGCCTTGGTGTAGTGCGCGATGCATTGATTGCACTGGATCGCCAGCAGCAACCCGACGACGGTCGCCTCTACTGGAACATGCCGGTGGTGCTGGAAACCTTCGACGGTTTGCTCAATGACATCAACGGTTTTCACGTCCAGCCTGAACACGTCGCCGAAGCGCTGGCTGCGGCCGCCGACGGTCCAGTGACGGAAGGCGCCATCGGCGGCGGCAGCGGCATGATCTGCCATGAATTCAAAGGTGGCATCGGCACCGCGTCGCGCCGCTTGAACGCTGCTCAGGGCGGCTGGACCGTCGGTGCGATCGTGCAGGCCAATCACGGCATTCGCAACGAGTTGCGGGTCGACGGTTACCCGGTCGGGCGCTATATGGAACAGAAAGATTCGCCGTTCTTGCGGGCATCGTTGCCCCATCCGGGCATGGGTTCGATCGTCGTCTGCCTGGCCACCGATGCGCCGCTGTTGCCTCATCAATGCACGCGTCTGGCGCAGCGTGCGAGCCTCGGTCTGGCGCGCACCGGCGGTGGCAACGAGGATCACAGCGGCGACATCTTTATCGCTTTTGCCACCGGCAATGCTCACGTTCCGCCGGCAGCCTACGAAGGCAAAGGTGCGCCGACCTGCGACGGCTTGCGCATGGTCAACAATGACCACATCAGCGAGCTGTTTCTGGCCGCGACCGAGGCGGTTGAAGAAGCGATCATCAATGCGTTGCTGGCCAGTGACAGCACCGAAGGTAACGGGCATTCAGTACCGGGACTGGATGCCGAAACCCTGCTCGCCGCCCTCGAAAAATCAGGCTGGCCCGGCGCCCGCTGACACCGTAAAAACACTGTAGGAGTTGCTGAAGGCTGCGATCTTTTGATTTTGCTTTTAAAAGACAAGATCAAAAGATCGCAGCCTTCGGCAGCTCCTACAGGGGTTATGTGAAGATTTGGCTACCGAGCTCCCTTGCAACCGCCAACTGCTCCCGTGGATCGCGCAACTCCGATTCCGGCAACAACGTCGAACTCAACACCGTCGCCCCGCAGTAATCGAAAATCCCGTGGTCGATCTGCGCTTTCATCGCCGCGCCATAGCCATGGCGTTCATAGGTCCGCGCATCCGCGCCGGCGAGGCCGACCAGATGCACACGCAGGCGCTGCAGCAGCTTGACATGCTTGAGGCCACCACTGAAATCGAAGGCCCAGCCATTGCTGAACACCCGATCGATCCAGCCTTTGAGCAACGCCGGCATCGACCACCAGTACACCGGGTACACCAGCACCAAGGTATCGGCGCGGTCGATGCGTGCCTGCTCGGCCATTACATCGGCGGGCGGCGCGGACTCTCGGTGATGCACGGCGAAATCGGCCGCGCCGAAACGTGGCTCGAAGCCCTCGGCATAGAGATCGGCGATTTCAAAGGTGTTGGCCGGGTTGGCTTGAACAAGGCTTGCGGCAATTTGCGCGGCGACGCTGTGGGTCAGCGAGCGTGGGTCGTGATGCGCGACGACGATCAAGGCGTGCATGGCAATTCTCCGGTTGGTGATTGTTCACCAAGGCTTATATACTCTTGGTAAGTTACGAACAGTAAGTTACGTTTGGTATATAACCGATGTCAACCACCGAAATCAGCGAACCCGACTCCCCCGCTCCGCGGCGGCGCCTGTCCCGTGAAGATCGTCTGCGCCAATTGCTCGATGTCGCCTGGCTAATCATTCGCGCCGAAGGCACCGACGCCCTGACCCTCGGTTATCTCGCCGAAATGGCCGGGGTGACTAAACCGGTGGTGTACGATCATTTCGTCACGCGCTCCGGATTGCTCGCAGCGCTCTATCGGGATTTCGATGCACGACAGACGGTACTGATGGACGCCGCCATCGCCCAGAGCGAACCGACACTGACCGGCATCGCCTCGGTCATTGCCAAGGCGTACGTTGAGTGCGTGATGCTGCAGGGCAACGAAATTCCGGGGATCATCGCCGCGCTGGCGAGCTCCCCGGAACTGGAGAAGATAAAGCGCGAGTACGAGGCGATCTTCCTCGAAAAATGCCGCCGTGATCTGACACCGCACGCCAGCGGCGGGCAGATCACACAGGCCGGATTGCGCGCCATGCTCGGCGCGGCCGAAGCGCTGTCGCACGCGGCCGCCAACGGTGAAATCAGCGCGCAAGAGGCCAGTGACGAACTGTTTGCGACCATCCTGGCCATGGTCGAACGCGCCGCCGCCCCGGCGACTGGCGGTACTTGAGCCGCCACTTGCACACTCCTACGATGGAATCACGCAGTGGCTCCGCTCTTCGAGCGCTGCGCAGGCACGGGTGCTCTGAACCCCAATCAAGCCCGTGCCTTGCTTCATGCGCACTTTGAGCCTCACGGGCTCCACTTCCTCCCCATCAAAGAGCTTTGAGGCTCTTTTTTTGTCTGCGCAAATCAGCTGTCCGGCGGCGCGTCGGCGCAAATCGAGCGCCAGGCCGCCTGCGCCAGCAACTCGCGATAATCCGCCGGACTGCCCTTCACCCGCCCCGCCAGCCAGGCACGGCAGTAACTGTCGGCCTGGCCAATGATCAACGACGGCAACAGTTCGGCGGGCAAGGTCTTGAGTTCGGCTGCGCGCCCTGATTCGGCCAGCCAGTCACGCAGACGCAGATTGCGGGTCTTGTTGCGTTCGGCCAGTTCGTCCTTGAACGGCCCTTTGGTCACGGCAAACCGCGCGTGGTACTGGAAACGCGCCCACTCCGGTTGACGCTCGACCCAATCGACGTAGCTGAACACCAGCGCCTGCACACCCTCCTCGGTGGTTTGCGCTGCATCCAGATAGGCATCGCGCAGGCGCGCCTGATCCTCCAGCGCGGTGAAAAACAACGCGGCGACCAAGCCCTCCTTGTTGCCAAAATGGTGATAGATCGCCCCGACGCTGGTGTCGCATTCGGCGCGAATCATCTCGATGGTGGTGGCCTCGATCCCCTGCTCGTTGAACAGGCTCAGCGCCTTGCGAAAGATATCGCGCTTGAGTTCGGCACGGCGGCCGGGGTAGCTGCGTTCAAGTAGATCTGCGGTGTCCATGTTGCTCACGGCCAGAAAGTAGAGGTTGGAAGGGCCACAGCGTGTCCCCTGAGAAAGCACGCACAGGTTGACAGATTTCCCGCAGACAGAATACCGTTCCGTTACAGAATTTTATTCTGTAACGGAACATCATTCTGCAAATCACTTTCCGCGAGGCGTTTCCATGAGTCAGTTTCTCAGCATGTTCAACAGCGCAGGTCCGCAAGCCTTCAGCCAGATGGCCTGCCAGGTCGCGCCATATTTCAGCACCATCAACCCACTGGTGACCGAGTTGCGCGCCAACGCGGCGACGGTACAAGTGCCGTTCCGTCGAGAGATCACCAATCACCTCGGCAGCGTGCATGCGATTGCCATGTGCAACGCCGCAGAACTCGCCGCCGGGATGATGACCGATGTGTCGATCCCGGCCGGCGCACGCTGGATCCCCAAAGGCATGACCGTGGAATATCTGGCCAAGGCGAAAACCGATGTGACGGCGGTGGCCAGTGGTGAGGGCGTGGATTGGCAGAGCGCAGGCGACAAGATCGTCACCGTGGATATTCGCGATACCGAGGGCAAGCAGGTGTTCACGGCGCGGATCACCATGAACGTCAAACTCGGCTGAATCGCGGACACAAAAAAGCCCTTGCTGCGCCATTCACAGCAAGGGCTTTTCAGCGATGTGAGGTCAGTGCACGGTCAGGCGCTGGCGGACAAATTCCTCGACATGGCGGCTGGTCTGATCCAGGTGTCGATCGCGTTGTTTTTCAGCGTCGAGCATCGCGCGCTTGCCGTTTTTCTGCAGCAGATAGGTGTGGATCTGCTGCACTTCCAGCGACCGGTAAATCGGCGTGGTGTCGATAAATCCGCGCAAACCGTTGCTGCGGTAATGCCGGGTGCTCATCAACACCTGGGTTTCACGCTGGCCAATCACCTCAAAGCCCAACGCTTCGAAGTGCGGGACTTTGCCGACCGTGCAGGCCAGTTCCGCGTGGGGATAACGCCCGAGCATTTCGCCGATCATCGCCCGCGCCACACCCTGACGCCGATGCCCCTCGCGCACGGCCATATAAGCCACGCTGCAGGCTTCCCAATCGCCCTGCACCGGCAGGTACAACAGAAAACCGATCACTTGCTCCGGATCATCGTCGTCGGTGGCGACCAGCAACTCGACGTCGATGCCCTTCTCGCCATTCAACGCTTCCAGATACAGATGCACCTCATAACCGACTGCGTACTGATAGACGTTGTACAGCAGGTTGCTCGGGCCGAGACCGACCGCGCTGATGTCGGTCAGGTAGTCGACGACCAGTTGCAAAATCTGGCTGTTGACGCCTTCGGGGCATGGGGATTTGTAGTGGGTGATGCGTGGCATGACGAACTCCGACGGTAAAAAGCGTTGCCGACAGCCGCAGCGGTCGACGAGCCGCGACATCATACCGTGACCGGCCCGGCGGACACCTAAAGTTCCTTTTCCGAGCGCCGATGTAACGGTCTCCTGCAAATGACATCACCAAGGATCGGCCATGTACTACCCGCGCGAAGCTGCCAAGGATCATCTCTACAACCGCATCGTCATGCTAACCGTCGCTTGCTGCGTGGTTTTGCTGCTCGCTGCAATGGCACACAAGTCGGGCATGTTGTATGGGGCGCTGAGTTTCAACGGTGTGGAAACCCGTGGCAGTGTCACGGCACTGGAACAGATTCCAATGAACGCCAATGGCAAGGTCATTCACTATCAATACACCGATGCCCAAGGCCAGCCCCATGAAGGGCAACACGCTGACGAACGCTACGTCGAGCATACCCGGTATGAAGTCGATGGCCCCATCACCCTGCTGGTGTCGCCGTGGATGCCGGATAAAAGCTGCATCGCCAGCCAGTTGCACAGTTACCGCACGAGCTTCTACATCATGACCGGCGGTGTGTTGCTCGCGTTGCTGTTTCTGCTGATCTCAGGCAGAACGTTCTGGCAGATTCAGGCGATGAAAGAACAGGACCGGTTTTATTGACTGACCAGGTCACCGCTGCGGCGCCACCACTTTGAATTTGATGGCGATGTCTCTGGACACCACGGTGTCTGCCCACTCGCCCGCGCCGAGGCCAAACTCGTCGCGTTTGAGCACCAATTCACCGTCGAAGATGCCAATGGCATTGTCCGGTTTCAACTCCACCGGCACCTGCACTGCGCGGGTGATGCCTTTGAGGGTGAGCTGGCCTTCGATCAAGTAGCGATGTTCGGCTTTTTGAGTAAAACGCTTCGATTCGAAAACCGCGACGGGGAATCTGGCGGTGTCGAACCACGCCGGTTTCACCAGCTCGGTGTTGGCGTCCTCGCTGCCGGCATCGATGCTGGTGAGGTCGATATGCAAGGTGGTGTGGGCGTTGGCGAGGTTGTCGGTGTCAAAGTCCAGCGTCGCCTCGAACTTGCCGAAGGTGCCGTACATTCGCGAGCCCATCTGGTTGTAGGTAAAGCTGATTTGACTGGCGGTGGTGTTGACCCGGGTGTATTCGACAGCCTGCGCAGCACAGACGACGCACAGCGAACACGCGGCAGCCAGCAGCAATCGGATCGACATCGGATTCTCCAGGCGGGCTTGCCGTAAAAGGCCTCGATTGACTTAAGCAAACATCCGGGCGTTGTGCCAGCGCCTACACCAAGCGCTCGATTTTCTGATGCTGCCAGACCAGTTTGTAATAAAGGGTCTGCAACACCAGCATGCTCAGATACGCCACCGGAAACGCCATCCACACGCCCTGCAAACCATATTGCCCGTCCAGCCAGTACGCCGCCGGCAGTTGCACACCGACCACACAAATGATCGCAATGATCACCGGTACCAACACCGTGCCGCTGGCGCGCATGATCCCGCCGATGATGGCCTGGAAGCCAAACACCAACAGGCTCCACAGCATGATGTGCAGCAGGTGCTCGGCCATTGCCCGGGTCGAGTCCTCGGTCAGGAACAAGCCCAGCAACCAGTGCGACAACAGATAGCCGAGCACAATCAAACCGCCGGTCAGGCACACGTTGATCAACAGCCCGGTGCGCAGAATCGGCCCCATGCGCTCCAGCCGTCCGGCGCCGATGGCCTGTGCGCCGAGAATCGACGCGGTGATCGCAATCGACAACGCCGGGAACTGCACGTAGTTAACGATCTGCGTCACCGCGCCATACGCCGCCGTCGCTTGCGAGCCGTGCTGGTTGACCAGCGCCAGGATCACCAGCTCCGACAGCGACAGCACGATCATCTGCACGCCGGTCGGCAGGCCGATGCGCAACACTTTGCCGAGAATCGCCCCGTCGAGGCGCAGCGCGGCAAAGAACTCGCGATCCGGCGCCAATGGATGACCCTTGCGAATCAGACGCCACGCCAGCCACGCCATCGCTGCCAGGTTACCGGCCAGCCCCGCGTACGCCGCACTCTGAATGCCCAGTTGCGGCAAGCCGAACCAGCCGCGAATCAGCGCCGGCGTCAGCGCCAGCCCGACGCAGGTCGAGACCACCAGCGCCAGCAACGGCGACAGCGTATCGCTGACCCCGCGCAAAAGCTGCGTGAACAACACGAACACCAGCAGCGACGGCAAGATCCACATCATCACATGGGCATACGCTACGGCATCGTCGAGCACATCCGCCGGCGTCCCCAACCCCGCCAACGCCTGGCGCGCGAATACGCTGCCCAACACCGCAGCGACCAGACCGATCAATACGCCCAGCAACAGTGTCGCCCCGGCGATCGCCTTGACCATGTGCGGCTCACGCGCGCCCCAGGCCTGACCGATCAACACACCGGCACCTGCGCCAAGGCCGATCACCAAGGCAATAAAAAAGAACACCACGGGAAACATCCCCGACACAGCCGCCAACGCCTGGGTGCCGAGCATTTGGCCGATGTAGATGCTGTTGACCGTGCCCGACATCGATTGCAGAAAATTCGACAGCACCATCGGCGCGAGGAACAGCAGATAGGTGTGCCAGAGTGGGCGTTGGGCGGCGGCTTGCATTGAATAGAGGTCCATCTCGAACGGCGGGAGGGCTGATGGAGGATAGCTTCGGCGAGTTGCACGCGGGGCGCAATTAACATTTCAAATCGGTGTTTATTGCCGGTGCTTACGCCTGTGTAATTGGCACGGACCTATAGGTGTCGGTTCAGCGCTGTGGTAAACAACTGCCCACTCCCATTGCTCCCATTGAGGCTCTGTTCATGCCGCCCTTTGCCAATCTGTTGACCGGCACCCTCCTCGCTCTGCTCGCCACCACTGTTCACGCCGCCGCGCCCGCCGAAACTTTGAAGCCGTTGCTGGAAACACTCAACGAACGCCTGAACATCGGCGATCTCGTCGCCCTGACCAAATGGGACAGCGGCAAGCCGATTCAGGATAGCCCTCGTGAGGCGCAGGTCATCGCCAATGCCCGAACGCTGGCCGCCGAGCGTCAGCTCGACGCTGAAGAGGTGGCGCAACTGATTGCTGCGCAAATGGAGGCGAACAAACTGGTGCAGTACGGTTTGCTCGCGCAATGGCAAGCGGCCGGTACTGCGCCGGATACTCCGCGCCCCGACCTGGGCAAGCAGATCCGCCCGCGTCTGGATGAATTGCAAACCCGGCTGTTGCAGCAATACGCCGATTTTGCGCCGTATCGCCATGATGCGAATTGCCCGGTGTGGCTGGCCAAGGCGCGCAAAGAACTGACACACGACGCGCTGCATGAACTGGCTTTGACGCGGGCGACCGGCGAGCTGTGTGTTCGGGCGGCGAAGTCGCTCTGAGAAAGATCAAAGGATCGCAGCCTGCGGCAGCTCCTACAGGGGATTGGTGAACCATCATTGCGGTCGATGTTCACCATCACGGCAATGAAGTTCTCATAAAAAATCCACGGCGTAACATCGGCTCCAGACAAACCAACAACACCCCGGAGCACACGATCATGAAACGCCAGACCCTTCTCAGCATCGCTTTCTCGGTTTTCGCCATTAACGCTTTTGCCGCCACCCCGGCACACACCCAGGTCGCTGAAGGCGGCTCGGACAAGTTGATTGAAAGTCGTGTTGCTGAAGGCGGTTCCGATCGTCTGATCGAGCGCCGCGTCGCTGAAGGTGGTTCCGATCGCCTGATCGAACGCCGCGTTGCCGAAGGTGGTTCCGATCGTCTGATCGAGCGCCGCGTCGCTGAAGGTGGTTCCGATCGCTTGATCGAACGCCGCGTTGCCGAAGGCGGTTCCGATCGTCTGATCGAACGCCGCGTCGCCGAAGGTGGTTCCGATCGCCTGATCGAACGCCGCGTTGCCGAAGGTGGTTCCGATCGCCTGATCGAACGCCGCGTCGCATAAATCACTGGCTTCATCGCAATCCCCTGAAAAGCCCGGCCTGATCAGCCGGGCGTTTTCCTGCCCGCAACCATCCATTCCCCGACTGGCCACCCACCGCCCATTGCGCATACCATGCGGCCACAACTCCAAAACAGACCTTGCCCTGTCCATGCTCAAAGCCAGTCTGCGTAGCCACCTAACCCTTTGGTTTGCCGGTTTATCTTTGTTGACGCTGCTCAGCGTGGGCTTCTACGTGGGTCACATTGCCACTGAACAAATGAAACAGGCCAGCGGCAATGCGCTGCTCAACACGGCGCGCTCGGCGGCATCGTTGCTGGGTGAACAACTGCGCGAACGCCAGTTGGAGGTTTATCTGCTCAGCCGCGCACCGCATCTGGAGCGTGGCGATCTGGACAACCCGGCGATTCTCAAATCGATGCAGCTGCGCACTCAGGCGCGTACTGAGTATGCGTGGATGGGCGTCACCGACGCCGAGGGCAAGGTGCATCAAGCGGTGAACGACTTGCTGGTCGGCCTATCGGTGCAACAACGGCCGTGGTTCCAGGCCGGGTTACGCAGTGAGTACACCGGCGACCCTCATGAAGCGGTGCTGCTGGCGAAAATGCTGCCGGGGCTGCCGAACGGTGAACCGCTGCGTTTCATCGATTTCGCCGCGCCGATCCATAACGCCGACGGTCAGGTGATTGGTGTACTGGGCGCTCACGCACACTGGAGCTGGGTGACGCGCATTGTCGAATCGGCGGCGTTTTCACATAAAAGCTCAATGCCGGATATCGAAGCGTTGATCATCGATCACGATGGCAAGATTCTCTATCCCGAAGCACTGATGGGCCAGCAACTGGCGGCGACTGATTCGAAATTGCAGGGCTGGACGGCGGGTAACGGCTTCCTCACCAGCATGGTCAGCGTCCCGACGCCATCGAGCACGGCGCTGTCGTGGTCGATTGCCGTGCGCCAGCCATTGGAAACCGCGCTGCAACCGGCGCGCCTGCTGATGTACAAATTGCTGATTCTGGGTGTGGTCGCAGCGGTGCTGTTCGGCCTCGTCGCCTACTATTTGGCGCTGTATCTGAGCCGCCCGATCGAACAGCTCGCCCGTTCCGCCCGACAGGTGCAGAACAAGGAACCCGGTGCGCAATTTCCGCTGCAACACCCGGTGCGGGAAATTGCCCAGCTCGGGCAATCCATTGATGCGATGACGCAATCGCTGCTCGGTAAAGAGCGCGAACTGCAAGAGGCCAATGCCTCGCTGGAAGCCACCGTGGCGCAACGCACCGCAGCGCTGACGCAGGCCAACGCCGAACTGTTGAGCCTGGCGACACACGATGGTTTGACCGGCGTTTACAACCGTCGCCGTTTCGACGAGAAACTCACCGAATACACACTGCTGTTCCGCCGCACCGGGCGCCCGTTTTCCCTGCTGTTGATCGATGCTGATCACTTCAAACAAATCAATGACAGCCACGGCCACTCTGTGGGCGATGATGTGCTGCAACAGTTGGCGCAATTGATTCAGAGCAGCTTGCGCACCACCGATTTCGTCGCCCGCTACGGCGGCGAAGAGTTCGCTGTGCTGTTGCCGGAAATTGCCAAACCCGACACGCCGGAAGTTGTCGCCGAGAAAATTCGCGCGGCGGTTGCCGAGGCCGATTTTCCGGTGGTCGGGAATGTAACGGTGAGCATCGGTGTCGGCTTGGCGGATCCGGCCGACAACAGCCACAACGCATTGATCAAGCGCGCCGATCAGCAGCTCTATCAAGCCAAAGCAGCGGGCCGTAATCAGGTCGCGTGATCAGTCCTGCTTCACTTCACAAATGCCGTTGGCCCTGTTCTTCCCGGTGTACGACACCGCAGGCGAACCGTCGGGATTGATGCTCAGGGAAATGGTCACGCCAGCGCCTTTGGCTTCGAAGTAGTTGTCGTTGAATTTCTTCAACTGGCCTTCCTTGCCATTGATGTAGATCGGACCGCCCTCATCGGCGTGCACTTCGATCTTGCCCGGGCACGTAGCGTTGAGCAGGGGGATGCCGGCGTGGGCCAGTCCGGTGGCAAGCAACAGCGGCGCTGCCAATAGCAAAGATTTCATGGTGGGTTCCTTGAAGGCGGCAAAAACGCCGAATAGCTTTTTCATGTCATTTTTCAATCAGGGACTTCGGCAGCTCCTGCCGTTATTGCGAGAAGGTCTGAAGATAAGCCAACAGGTTGTCGAGTTTTTCTTCGTCGCTCAGCCCCCAGAAAATCATCCGCGTACCCGGCACCACGCCTTTCGGATCCTTCAGATAAGCGATCAGCGTGTCACGATCCCAGGTCACCCCCGAGTTCTTCATCGCCTCGGAATACACATAGTTGGCCGACGTCCCGGCAGGCCGACCAATGATGCCATTGAGCTGCGGGCCAAACCCCGGGCGGGCCGATTCGCCGACCTGATGGCAGCCACCACACAAACGCGGGAAGATTTTCGCGCCGGCTTCGGGGTCGCCTGCGGCATGGCTGAACGTAGTGAACAGGCTGGTGCCGAGAATCACGGCGAGTGACAGTGCAGCGGTGTTTTTCATCGAGGGTTCCGGGTCGGTCTGCATCGGGCGGCGCAAGGGTAGCATTTTGTTTTTACAGGTAAGCGCCAACGACCTTTCTGATTTTAATCAATGCGTGACGCAACACGTCCATGTCCACCGAGCCTAATGCCAGCCGAATCGCATGCGGCGCATGGCCTGACACCGAAAACGGCTCGGCGGTGGTGACGGAAATCTGCTCGTGCATCAGCTCCACGACAATCTGATCGGCACGCACGTCTTCCGGCAACGGTAGCCACAAGAAATACGACGCCGGATGGCCAATACCCGGCAGTCCTTTCAACACTTCGGCCGCCAGCGCCTGGCGCGCCTTGGCGTCGTTGCGCTTCTGCTCCTCAAGCAGCGTCACCGTGCCGTCATCGAGCCAGCCACAGGCGATGGCAGTCATGACGCCCGGCGTGTTCCAGGTCGTGGCGCGAATGATGCGCTCAAGTGCTGGCACCACGTCGGTCGGGGCGGCGATGAAACCGACGCGCAGGCCAGTGGCGATGTTTTTCGACAGGCCCGAGACGTACACCGTGCGCTCCGGCGCCAGATCGACCAGCGCCGGAGGTGGGTTTTCCACCAGAAACGCGTAGGCCGCGTCTTCGATGAGGGTCAGATCATGCCGACGGGCAATCGCCACCAACTGTTCCCGTTGCGCCAAAGGCATCACCCAACCCAGCGGATTGTGCAGCGTCGGCATGCTGTACACCGCGCGCACCGAGCGGCCGCGGCAGAGTTTGTCCAGCGCTGCGAGATCCGGCCCCTGCGCACTGAACGGAATCGCCACGACTTCCAGATGCAGCGCGTCGGCCAGCACTTTGAAACCGGAATAGGTCAGCGCGTCGGCGGCAATCACATCGCCGGGTTTGAGCAGCGCCATCAGTGTCACCGCCAAGCCTTGCTGGGCGCCGTTGACGATCAGCACCTGCTCGGCCTGGACCTGCACGCCGCGCGTCAGCAGATGCCGAGCGACGGACGCGCGCTCGTGCGCACGACCGGCGTGTGGCTGATAACGCAGCAACGCCTCCAGATCGCCCGACAATGCCAATTGCCGTAACGCCGTGCGCAACAAATCTGCCTGACCGGGTAACGACGGGTAGTTGAAGTTAAGGTCGATCATGCCGACCGCGATCTGCTTCTGGTCGATGCCCTGCCCCGCTGACAACGATGTTTCGCGGACAAACGTGCCGCGCCCGGTTTCGCCGCTGACCAGGCCCATGGCCTCCAGCTCCGCGTACACCCGCGAAGCCGTGACCAGCGCCAGCCCTTCCTCAGCAGCCAGTTGCCGGTGGGTCGGCAACCGCGTACCCGGCGGCAACTGCCCCGAACGAATGTCGGCCGCATAGGCATCGACGATGGTCTTGTAGCGCGAACGTGGCATGCCGGATGTATCCATGACAATTCTTTGATTGTGCTGATTCTCGGCCCTAGCATGACCGCAACGCAACCCACTTCTGAGCGTGATCTGCTATGGAACGAACCTCGAACCTGACGACCCCGGCAGTGGAAAAAACCAGCGGCTGGATCAATGGCTTTATCGGCGTGGTGATCTTCAGCGGTTCGCTGCCGGCCACGCGCCTGGCAGTGCTGGAGTTCGATCCGGTGTTTCTCACAGTGCTGCGCGCCGCGATTGCCGGGGTGTTGGCGGTGGCGCTGCTGTGGCTGTTTCGCCAACGGCGCCCGGCGCGTCATCAGTGGCTGGGGCTGTTTACCGTCGCGATGGGCGTGGTGCTCGGTTTCCCGCTGCTGACCGCACTGGCGCTGCAACACGTGACGTCAGCACATTCGATTGTGTTTGTCGGTTTGCTGCCACTGGCCACGGCGATTTTTGCCGTGCTGCGCGGCGGTGAGCGACCGCGACCGGTGTTCTGGATGTTCTCGATGCTCGGCAGCGCGCTGGTGGTCGGCTTCGCCCTCGCGCAAGGGCTGACGGCCTCGCCCATCGGTGACCTGCTGATGCTCGCGGCCATTCTGGCCTGCGGCCTCGGTTATGCCGAAGGCGCGAAACTGTCGCGAACCCTCGGCGGCTGGCAGGTGATTTGCTGGGCACTGGTGCTTTCGCTACCGCTCATGGCGGTGTTGAGTCTGTGGCTGGCGCCCGCCTCGTTCAGCACGATCAGCCTGTCGGCGTGGCTGTGTCTGGGCTATGTGTCGCTGTTCAGCATGCTGATCGGCTTTGTGTTCTGGTATCGCGGCCTGGCTCAGGGCGGGATTGCCGCGGTCGGTCAGTTGCAATTACTCCAGCCGTTTTTTGGTCTGGCGCTGGCCACGACACTGCTGCATGAACACGTCAGCATTGGCATGCTCGCCGTGACATTGGGCGTGATTCTGTGTGTGGCCGGGGCGAAGAAATTCGCCAAATGATCTTCAGGCGCCCGCCTTCCACTCGCGCGGACTGAGCCCGGTCTTGCGCCGAAACGCCCGGGCCAGCGCCGACGGACTTTCATAACCGACCTCCTCGGCAATCAGCGCAATCGGCTTGCCTTCGCGCAGACGCTTCTGCGCCAGACTGACGCGCCAGCTCAGCAGATAATCGGCCGGCGTCTGCCCCACAACCCGGCGAAACTGCTCGGCGAACCCGGCGCGGGACAGGTTGGCGACAGACGCCAGATCCGCCACGCTCCATGGCTTTTGCGGTTGCTCGTGCATCAGGTTCAAGGCGCGCGACAAACGTGGATCGGCCAGCCCGGCGATCATCCCCGGTTGTTGTTCGCGGCTGCCGATCAGGTGCCGCAACAGCAGAATCACCAGCAGCTCGAACAGGCGATCCATCACCGCCACGCGCCCGCAATGCCCTTCGAACGCTTCCTTGAACAACCATTCCACGGTGTTGCCCAGCTCCGGAATATCCGTCAGTTTCAGCACCAGATAATCCGGCAGCGCTGCCGCCAGCGCATTGCCGGAACCGCCATCAAACGTCAACGTTGCGCAGACTACTTGGGTGTCCATCGCCTCGTCGGCGAACATGCGATGGGCAAAAGGTCGGGGGAAGAAAATCAGCGACGGCTCACTGAGGCGGATCTCGCGTTCGCTGCCCGGCTTGAGCAGCAACTCGCCGGCCTGCAACAGATGCACATGGCCGCATGGCTCGCCGTCGTGAACGCTGAGGCCGCAAAACGTGCCGCTGTGAAAGGTCCCGGCATTGACACCGAAATGGCTGAGCAAGGTAGACAGGCGATCCATGGACGGCTCCAACAGTTATCGGGCGGCTTGTATTCTTTTCAGCGCTGAGACTGCGCCGCGACCTTCGCGAGCAAACTCGCTCCCACATTTGAAATACATTCCCCTGTGGGAGTGAGCCTGCTCGCGAAGACGCCCGTCCAGTCACCACAAATCTGTCAGCGAACGCCAGATCTGGACGATCTGCCGCATATCCTCGACGATTTGCCGCCAATCCACCAGCCTCACTTAATAACATGGCTCCATCCCCGGTGCACTTCGCACCGGACTTTCGGAGAATCACCATGAGCCGCATCCACGCTATCAGCCTCGAAAACGCCGCCGACGCCAGCCGCCCAGTGCTGGAAGGCGTGAAAAAGAAAATCGGTTTCCTGCCCAACGTCTTCACCACCCTGGCCAAAGCGCCGGTGGCCCTGGAAACCTACGTGCAAGCCTCAGCAATCCTCGGCAAGACCTCGCTGAGCGCCCAGGAAAAAGAAGCGGTGTACCTCGCCACGTCGCAGGTCAACGGTTGCGACTACTGCCTGGCCGCACACACCCTGTTTGCCGGCAAGGCCGGACTCTCGGCGCAAGACATCGCCGCCGCCCGCCAAGGCGAACTCAACGCCTACGCCACCCTCGCCCGCCAGTTGACCGAAAGCCGCGGCCATTTGACTGATGAACAGATCACCACCGCCCGCACCGCCGGTATCGACGACGTGAAGATCATTGAAGTGATTGCACTGGTGGCCGTGCAGAGCCTGACCAACTACCTGAACAACGCGGCGCTGACCGACATCGACTTCCCGGCCATCTGAATCCGGCCACACAAAACCTGTGGGAGCTGACCTGCTCGCGATAGCGGTGTGTCATTCAAAGCATCTTTGAATGACACACCGCTATCGCGAGCAGGCTCACTCCTACAATTGGACCGCCTACAACCCGCCAGAAACAGGTCGGCTGGCAGGCCGCCTTCGCGAGCAGGCTCGCTCCCACAGTTTTAACGTGCGTACAACCCAAGCGGCAAAGCCGCCCCACTCAACAGGATGAGCGTTAGCTCGGCTGCAGCTTTTGATCTTGATCTTGATCCACGGGCGACGTCGGAAGGCTGAGTGGAGGGATTCATCCGGGGGTGGGAGCGCAGCGACCGTTTGGCGCAGCCAAATGCATCGAGAGGAGGTGCAGCGAAGCAAACCGTAGGCGATGCGCCCGGATGGATCCCGGAGCGAAGGAACCCCGAGCCCCAGCGAGCGGGCCGCACGTAGGAGCAAGCCTTTTGGGTTACCTTTTCGGCGTTTGGAAAAGGTGACCCGCCGTAAGGGCGGAACCCTAAGTCGCCGTGACCGCAGCAACGGATATGTACCCAGTAAGCCAGTTAATCAGTGATGCTCCTCACCCGCCCGCTTCAGCAGTTTCTTGCACCGCTCAGACAAATGAAACACCTGCAAATGCTTACCCGCCTTGGCATAACGCTCACGCAAAGTCTTCAACGCCGCAATCGCCGAATAATCAACAAAACTCAAATGCCGACAATCCAAAGTCACCCGAGCCGGATCATTAGCCGGATCGAACTGATTGAGAAACGGCGCAGTCGAGGCAAAAAACAACGTGCCATGCAAACGATAAAGCTTACTGCCGTCAGCCTCCAGATGCTCATCGGCATACAGCTCACGGGCCTGCTGCCAGGCAAAGTTAAGCGCAGCGATAATGATGCCGCACAGCACCGCAGTGGCCAGATCAGTGAACACCGTGATAGTGGTCACAGCAATGATCACCAGCACATCGTTAAGCGGCACTTTGTTCACCACCCGCAACGACGCCCAGGCAAAAGTCTGCTGCGACACCACAAACATCACACCCACCAGCGCCGCCAGCGGAATACGCTCGATCAGCGGCGACAGAAACAGAATGAACAAAAGAATCAGCACGCCCGCGACCACACCGGACAAACGCCCGCGCCCACCGGAGCTAAGATTGATCACCGTCTGACCGATCATCGCGCAACCGCCCATACCGCCGAACGCACCCGAGACCATATTCGCCGCACCAAGCGCCACGCACTCGCGATCCGGATAGCCACGGGTTTCAGTGATTTCATCGGTGAGGTTCAACGTCAGCAGGGTTTCCAGCAAACCGACCAGCGCCATCAAAATCGCGTAAGGCGCAATGATGCGCAGGGTTTCGACATTCCACGGGATGTCCGGCAAAGCGAAAGTCGGCAAACCGCCGGCAATGTGCGCCATGTCGCCAAGGGTACGGGTCGGCAGGCCGAACAGGTAGACCAACAGGCCGACACCGAGAATCGCCACCAGTGCCGGCGGCACCGTTTTTGTCAGACGCGGCAGAATGTAGACGATGGCCATGGTCAGCAGCACCAGCCCGGTCATCAGGTACAACGGCGTGCCGCTGAGCCAGTCCTCACCGTTCTTGAAATGTTCCAGTTGCGCCAGCGCAATGATGATCGCCAGACCGTTGACGAAGCCGAGCATCACTGGGTGCGGCACCATGCGCACCAGTTTGCCCAGACGCAGCAGCCCGAACGCCATCATGATCAAACCACCTAGCAACACCGTCGCCAGCAAATACTGCACGCCGTGCTGCACCACCAGCGCGACGATGACCACGGCCATCGAACCCGCCGCGCCGGAGACCATGCCCGGCCGCCCGCCGAACAACGCCGTCAGCGTGCAGATGATGAAAGCGCCGTACAGGCCCATCAGCGGATTGAGGTGCGCCACCAGCGCGAACGCAATGCATTCGGGCAACAGGGCAAACGAGGTGGTGAGTCCGGCCAGGACATCGGCGCGCAGACGAATCGGTTTCATGGCTTACCTGATTGAGCGGCCGTCGAGCGCGGCAGCAGGTGTTCGGGAAAAAGAGGGTTGCGGATGTTACGGAATTGTTCCGGATCGAGCCAGTGAACGCTGACACTTGTCGGCCCGGCCTTTATGCTGGCGCGCTCCTGTATTCATCGAGTTCGACATGTCTGCATTTCTGACGTCCCGCGAAGTGTGCCAGCGTTTGCGTGAAGCGGCGCTCGGTGTGCTCCCGTTCAAAGTCTGCGAAGCACCTGCCGAGACCGGACTGGTCACAGTCGATATCGACGGCTGGTGTCTGCTGCTGGATTTTGCCGAGGGGCGATTACATCACTGTGAATCCGCCCGCAGCGGCGATGGACAAGAAGGCTCGCTAGAGCGTTGGCAGCGTTACGGCACCGACCCGGTGAGCTTGCTCAGTACCTGGGAATTGGCGCAGATCGAACAATTGCTCAACGCGCAAACGAACGAGGTTGCCCAATGATGGCACTCTGCCCATAATTCGCGCCCTCCTCTATTTCCACGCAAGGAACTGCCGTGAAGAAGTCGCTGTTGTTGATCCCGATGCTGGCCCTGCTGTTGCAAGGCTGTGGCATGACCATGACCCGCTACGAGCCGAGCTTCGAGAACGTCCAGAAGCTCAAGCAAACCCCGCCGCTGCATGCGATCAGCAATCCTCAGGTCACCGCCGAATCCGGTGAAGGTTCGCTGGTGGTCCGCGCCAACCCGGTGCGCTCGCCGTCCGGCAGCATCCCGGCACACATTCAGGACGCGATCACTGAAGAACTGCGCAAGGCCGGTCTGCTCGATCCGCAGGCGCAGCGTCAGTTGAAAGTGTTGGTGGTGAAAAACGAACTGTCCGCCGGCATGGGCACGGGCGACGGCAAACTGGCCGCACGCTTCACCCTGTTCAACGGTAACGATGTGGTGTACGACGCGACCAAGAACGTCAGCAGCCAGTGGAGCAGCAGCTTTTTCGGTTTCATTGCGATTCCGAACGCGGTCAACGCTTACAACCCGATGGTGCGTGACTTGCTGAAAGAACTGTACAGCGATCCACAGTTCATTCAGGCCCTGAAGTAAGGGCAAAAAAAGAGCCGCAATCGCGGCTCTTTTTTTTCGCATCAAGCCCGAGGAATACGAGTTTCAAGTGCCGAGTACTTGAGGTTCTTGCTATCAACCATCTGCTTGAGCAGCGCGTTGACCTGACGGGTGAAGGTGTCATTCACCGCTTCTTTAGGCGTGTTGGCCATCAGCGGGATAAACCAGATGCCGAACCAGGTGCCAACCGCATCGTGATTGCTCGCGGTGGTCAGGGCCTGACCTTGGCCATCCATGCCTTCCAGGCTCAAGGTGTACTGATCGGTGCCATACGCCGGGATCACCATCATGCTGAAGCCGCTGATGAAGGCCAACACCATGGAACCGGCATTCGGCGGATGGTTGTACATTTTCAGACGCAGGCTGTAGTCGCCCGGCTGCTTCTGGAACTCGTCCAGGGTGACACGGCCGAACAGGCCCGAATCGGTGAGAATTTTTTGCAGCTGCGGTTTCAGTTGATCGCGCGCTTGCGGCACTTCCACGGCGGAGCCGCTTTTCGGTTCGCCCTGATAAAAATCGAAATCCACGTAGACGTTTGGCTTGTTGGCATAGTTGGCCATCGACGGCATCGTCACTGGCGCTACTTCGTCTTTGGTGAAACTGGCACAACCGCCCAGCGCAAGTACCAGCCCCAGCGCCAGAATTTTCCCGAATTGCATGATGTCCGTCCCTATGTGTACAAGACCAAATGATGGCATTGAGCCTTCATTGCGAAGGCCGGGCGGATTCTAGAGAGAGCGGGCCCCGGGCGAAAGCCTGAATTGAGGAAATCGGCAAAAAAACTTGCTCAGCCCTGCCGCAAGTCGAGGACGTAGGTGTAATACCCACTGTCGCGTACGTAGCCGAGGGATTCGTACAAGCCTTGCGCCGTAAGGTTGTCGTTAGCGGTTTCCAGCACCAGGCCCTTGGCGCCGCTCGCCAAGGCAAAGTCACGCGCCGTGTTCATCAGCAATCGACCCACCCCGCGCCCACGTGCGATGGGCGTGGTGAACAGATCACTGAGCAGCCAGGTGCGGTGGGCATCGATGGACGAGAACGTCGGATACAGCTGCACGAAACCCAGCGCCTCGCCGTGTTCATCCTGCGCGAGAAAAATTGCCGATTCGCTCGCAGCCATGCGTTCAGCGATGAAGGCTCGCGATTGCACAAGGTTCGACGGCTGCTGGTAAAAACTTCGATAAGCGTCGAACAACGGCGCCAGCGCATCCAGATGTGTTGCGTCGGCTCGCACTGCCTGCAGGGTCATGTTTCTGCTCCGCGTCCAATCAATGATCGAAACAGCATAGCGCTACCCTTCGAGCGTGGTGGTGACGCCGCTGGAGGGTGAGATTCGTGGGATTTTGTTTGCGACCTAAGGATTTTCGGATCAAGGCATGAAATCCAGAGGGATCGAGCGATTTCCATTTGTGCGTTGGTACCAGGCTTGCAGAACATCGGGCAGACGTCCTTTCCATTTCGCTGCGTTGGTGTAATAACGCGCACGCTGATCACCTTGCCCATCGTAGGTCAGCAGGATGATCCAGAAACGCTGGTCGGTTGTGCTCATGATGATGCCGGTGCCCCCCAGGCCACGCATCCACATTTCCACGACCTGACTGCCCGGCACGTCGGCGGAGGGATCACCGATGTGCAAGGTGCCCGAAAGCTCAACGAGCCTTGCATAATCGTCCTTGAGCAATCCATGCAGGGCCTGGTTTTCCTCTGGCGTTCGCGCCAGGCCAAGGCTGAGCATGTCGTAATCAAGTGTCAGCGGTTGTTCCGAGGCGATGTAAGTGCCGGCGTAATACACGCCCATTCCGCCACCGCAATCGGCATCTGCGCCGACTTGCGAGACATTCAGAACGCCATTGATGGGGGTAAAAGTCAACGCGCACTCACCTTCGGCGTAATGCGCTTCTTTGCCTTGAAATACGGCGACGCCATCGAGATTCCCCGAGTTGGCACCCTCGCCCGCTGCAATATCAAAAGTGATGTGCGCCGCATCGCGACGATGGGTTGTCAGCGTTGCCGCCGTTGAAGTATTCGCAGGAATGAGCTGCCAGGTCGCGTCCCAACTGAAGGACTGAGTAGCGTGCTCCAGTTCGGCCAGACGCATCAGGTACTGGCGGCGCAAGCAAGCCGTCAGGGCGCCACAGGCGTTACGACTTTTCAACCATTGCCGTTGATCGGTCTTGAGTGCCTTGGGATCGGGGACGTTGGCGAGGGTCGAGCGCCAACGCTCTGCAAGCTGCTCATCAAGCTGCGAAAGATACGGATCGCCGCAAATGGCCTTTTCAGTCTTGCTGGCGGCGCTGGCGCAATCGAAACTGCTGGCCTGGGTAACAGCGGCAAACGCAAGGGACGTCAGCAGCAAGGCGTGACGCAGGGAGATCGCGAACATCGAGAGATTCCATTCTTCGGACGGCGCGCAGTATGCCAGTGCTGCCAGCGGAAATCCTTGATGTACATAGCAATCAGGTTTGTTCAATCACTGTGGGAGCGAGCCTGCTCGCGAAAGCGGTGGCTCAGCCACTATAAATGTCGACTGACACACTGCCTTCGCGAGCAGGCTCGCTCCCACAGGGCTTTGTATGCGCTGTCAGAACGTGATGCCGGCTGCGGGTTTGACATCAATTCGGCCAGTCGCGCCAGTCAGGTGCGCCAGGTCTTTGTTGTGTTCGGCGATGATGTCTTCGGCGCTCATATTGCCGTTGTCGACGGTGGAATGCGCATCGGCGGCGAGCACCACGTCATAACCCAGTTTATGGGCTTGGCGTACGGTGGCGTTGACGCAGTAGTCGGTTTGCAGACCACAGATAACCAGGCGTTCGAAGTCTTCGCTCGGCAGTAATTCACCCAGGTCCGTCTGGTAAAACGAATCCGGAGTGGTCTTGCGTACACGCAGGTCTTTGGGCGATATCTGAAGCTCTTTAGCCAGTTGCCAGCCTTCGGCGCCATGGGCCAACGGACTGTCCTTTTCGTCGTGCTGGATCAGCACCACTGGCACACCTGCCTCGCGAGCGCGGGTGCTGAGACCGTTGATGGTGTCGATCACGCGCTGAATGTCGTAGCACTCGTATTCGCCCGAGCAGAGGGCGCGCTGGACGTCGATGATCAGTAATGCGGTGGTCATGATGAGCCTTCCTTGATCAGTCCTTGAGACAGGGGCGGACGTAAGCCCGCCCCCTTTTTACGCCCCTCAGTAACCCAGTGACAAGCCAGTATTGCGACGTGGATCGTTAGCGCCATAGAAGCGGTTTTTGCCGACCGGCTTACCGCCCAGCGATGGCGCACCGACCAGAATCGCAGCGATGTGGTTGGCGTCCTGCGGGCCGGCGAACTTGTGGCCCCAGCTCTCGAGAATTTTCTTCGTGTCAGGGCTGGCGGCGAAGTCTTCGAGGTTGGTTTCCTCCGGCATCCATTGCTGGTGGAAGCGTGGCGCATCGACAGCCTCCTGCAGGCCCATGCCGTAGTCGATAACGTTGAGCATGGTCAGCAAAGTCGCCGTGATGATGCGGCTGCCACCCGGTGTACCGACTACCATCACCACTTTGCCGTCCTTGGTGACGATGGTCGGGCTCATCGATGACAACGGTGCCTTGCCCGGAGCAATGGCATTGGCTTCGCCCTGCACCAGACCGTACATGTTCGGCACGCCGACCTTGGAAGTGAAGTCGTCCATTTCGTCGTTGAGGATCACCCCGGTTTTGCTCGCCATCACCCCTGCGCCGAACCAGTCGTTGAGGGTGTAGGTGACCGACACCGCATTGCCCCACTTGTCGACGATCGAATAGTGGGTGGTGTTGCTGCCTTCATGGGGCGCCACGCCGGGCTTGAGTTCAGCTGACACGCCGGCCTTTTGCGGCTGGATGGCGTCGCGCAGTTTGGTCGCGTAGTTCTTGTCCAGCAGATGCTCGATCGGGTTTTTGACGAAATCCGGATCGCCAAGGTAGCTGTTGCGATCGACATAGGCGTGGCGCATGGCTTCGATCTGGTAGTGCATGCCTTGGGCCGAATGGAAGCCCAGATCCTTCATCGGATAGCCTTCGAGTATGTTCATGATCTGGCAGATCACCACCCCGCCAGAGCTTGGCGGTGGCGCCGAGACCACGTGATAGCCACGGTAGTCACACTCCACCGGCGCCAGTTCGCGGGTCTTGTATCTGTCGAGGTCGGCCTGGGTGATGATGCCTTTGTTGGCCTGACTCGACGTCACGATGGCATCGGCTACCCAGCCTTTATAAAAGCCGTCGGCGCCTTTCTCGGAAATGGTTCGCAGGGTTTTGCCGAGATCCTTCTGCACCAGTTTCTGCCCGACCTGCATCGGCTCGCCGTTGTGCAGGAAGATCGAGCCGGAATCACGCATGTCCTTCTTGAACACATCGGTGGCGTACTCCAGCAGCTCGACGTCACCCTGCTCCAGTGCGAAGCCCTCCTCAGCCAGTTTGATCGCCGGGGCAATCATCTCTTTGCGCGGTTTGGTCCCGTATTTGCTCAGTGCCAGCTCCATGCCCGAGACCGTGCCAGGCACGCCCACCGCCAAATGGCCGCGTGTACTCAGTTCGGGAATGACGTTGCCTTCCTTGTCGAGGTACATATTGGCGGTGGCCGCCAGCGGCGCTTTTTCGCGGAAATCGAGGAAGGTCTTGCGTCCGTCCGCCAGTTGAATAGTCATGAAACCGCCACCGCCAAGGTTGCCGGCTGCGGGATAAACCACCGCCAGCGCGTAGCCCACGGCGACCGCCGCATCGACGGCATTGCCGCCACTTTTCAATACGTCGACGCCCACATGGGTCGCCAGATGTTGCGCGGTGACCACCATGCCGTTTTCGGCGGCAACCGGTGCGACTGACGCCGCGTGAGCCATGAGACAGCTGAGTGCCAGTGAGGTCGCTATCAGCGATTTGGCCAAAGGTTCGTACTTCATGAGTCGATCTCTTTTTTTGTTTTCAGGGTCTGTGCAAAACAGAGGGGGAACGCTGCAAGAGCACCAAGCAGTATGGTCGGCTTTGCGTATTGCGCCTCCCCGATCAGGCAGTATGCTGGGCGCTGTTGCCGCCCTGATCCGGAGTCTGCCTTCATGTCTTATACGTTCATCACCCTGCCCTCGCCCGTCGGCGAGCTGAAGCTGGTCGCGAACGGCTCACGACTGGCGGCCATCCTCTGGGAAAACGACAAACCGAACCGCGTGCGTCTCGGGCCGATGAGCGAGGCACATGACAATCCGATCCTGATTCGAACCGCTCGACAACTTGAAGAATATTTTTCCGGAACGCGTGACTGTTTTGATCTGGAACTGGATTTCGCCGGCACCGACTTTCAGAAAAAGGTCTGGGCGGCGCTATTGACCATCCCGTTTGGCGAGACTCGCACCTACAGCCAGATTGCCGAACAAATAGGCAATCCCAGCGCCGTGCGGGCAGTGGGCGCAGCGAACGGACGCAACCCGATTTCCATCGTCGCGCCGTGTCATCGGGTGATCGGCGCGTCGGGAAAGCTGACCGGGTTTGCCGGTGGGCTCGAGGCGAAAGAGCGCTTGCTGACTCTGGAGGGTGGCAACTGGTCGACGGTTGGCAAAACCGGGGATCTGTTTTAGTCAGTCAATACAGATCAAGAGATCGCAGCCTTCGGCAGCTCCTACCTGGAATGCGTTTTCCTGTAGGAGCTGCCGAAGGCTGCGATCTTTTGATTTATCAGGTAAACAAGTTATTCATCGCCGCATACTGCAACAGCATGATGGTCTTGGCGTCGCAGATCTCACCGCGCTGAAACGCTGCCAACGCGTCATCGAATCGCCACTCCAGCACTTCCAGCTCTTCGGTCTCCTCTTCCAGACCGCCACCCTCACTGACCTTCGATGCCGCGTCGTATTCGGCAATGAAAAAATGCAGCTTCTCGGTCACCGAACCGGGACTCATGTAGGCCTCGAACACCTTCTTCACATCGTGCACGCGATAACCGGTTTCTTCCTCCGCTTCATCGCGAATCCGTTGCTCCGGTGCAGCACCTTCGAGCAGCCCGGCCGCTACTTCGATCAGCAAACCATCATGACCATTGACGAACACCGGCAAGCGGAACTGCCGGGTCAGCACCACCGTGCGCTGTTCGCGGTTGAACAGCAAAATCGCTGCACCGTTGCCGCGGTCGTAGACCTCACGGGTCTGACGCTGCCACTCGCCGTTGTTGCGGTGATAGTCGAAGGTGATTTTCTTGAGTAGATACCAGTCATGAGACAACACCTGAGTGTCGACGATGTTGACCCGCTCGGCTGTGTTGGACATGACGCTTGATCCTTTTGTCATTGAAGGCACCCGGGTAGGTCCTTTTTTGTGAACGAAAATACGAAACCCTATACCGCCCTACAAACCATGTCGAAACATCCTACAGATATCGCCTACTCGCCCGACTTCTTTCCTGATTGATCCCCCGCAAAGTCCCCGCACCTTTTTGATGTGCGCGAGAGACTGCGAATGCTTCCAACCGATCGGCTTCTGGCCCTGAACAACAGCATCGGCCTGCTCGTTGTTGCTGCTTTGAATCCCGATGAACCGGATTTTGACAACCTGATCCGCGAGTTCCGCCTGTGTCTGAACCACTACGACGCCTGGGCCGAGCAGTTCTGGACCGGGACGGCGCTGGATGTCGAGCAGGTCTTCACCGTCGGCAACGACGTGCGCCTCAGTGCGCCGATCAAGTCGCGCCAACCGCTCAGTTCATCGGTGGTCATGTGCTCGGCCAGCGGGGAGTTGACGCTGGTGCATATGTTCGAGGCCGCGCGATTTGTGCCGATCGGCGACACGCCGGTGACGCTCGAACCGGTGCTTGCCGATGTCGGCGGTGTGCTGACTTTCGGCGAAGCGCTGCATTACACCATCGGCCCCAGCGGCATTCTGCAGGTGACCGACTGCGATCGGGGCCAGCGTTATCGCATCACCTTCTTTCCCGATGTGTCCACCGACCATGTGCGTGCGCTGTATGCCTCTTATGAAGGTGTCATTGCAGGCCTGGAGGGCTGGTTGCGCGCTGAATGGGCCGGGTTTCAGCCGCAGTGGACGGAGTTTTCCAGCGCCGGTTTTCTGGACCGTTACGGTCAGTTGCAACAGGCCGACTGGCGCGGGTTCGAGAAAGCCCTGAATGGCGTCTGGGACGACATCAAACAGGTATTCGCCCTGCTCGCCGACTTGCAGGCCAACAGCGAAAAATTGCTGGAATACCTCAGCGAGGCCGAGCTTGAGGCGTTATTGACTGCCTCCAGCGACGCCATTGCCAACGGTCTGCTGATCCTCAGTGACGAACCGCTGCTGTTTATTCATCTGGCCGCGTTTACCAGTTGGTTGAAGATGCTGCCGCCGCAGTATCTGGCCGAAGTGGTGGCCGAGGTTCGGGCCGAACTGCTGGTCAGTTTTCTGCTGATGGGGTTGTCGGGTGGCGTCGGCGTGCCGGTGCGCTTGAGCAGCAAGGTGCTGGCGAAGATCAAGTCGCCGCGCGCGCGGGAATGGCTGGCGGCCTCGGCGTTGCGCTTGGCCGAACTGACGTCCTCGGCGGATTTGACGCGGCATGCCAGCGTTTTGAAGCCGCTGATGCTCAATGTGCGTGACGTTGAGTTGAAACCGACACCGGCGATACCGCTGAACATTCGTCAGGCCGACTCGCTGGTGTTGACCGTGCCGAATCCGGCGCCTGTTGTGCGGGACAAGTCTGGCGCTTCGAGCCGGATCGAGCGACACGAGCCGCACGACGACTCGCCGGATCAGGCGAAAAATCCTAACGGCGACAGCGCCGATTGCGTGCCACGCACCTGCACCAACGGCTGCCCGGTGTCGATGGTCACCGGCGAGGAACTGCTGACCCTGACCGATGCGCTGCTCGATGGGGTGTTGCCGTTTGAGTTCACCCGCCTGTATCGCAGCAGTGCCGCCGAGATCGATCTCGGGCTGGGGTTTGGCTGGAGCCATTCGCTGGCGCATCGGCTGGTCTTTGAAGGCGACTTTGTGGTTTGGGTCGACCACGAAAACCGGCATACCCGTTTTCCGTTGCCGAGCGTTGAACGGCCGGCGATTCACAACAGTTTGTCGCGGGCGGCGATTTTTCTGGGTGATGAGCCGGAAGAGCTTATCCTCGCGCTGGCCGGGGACACGGCGCGCTTTTATCACTTTCGTGCAGGACGGCTGACGGCGATCAGCGATGCCTATGGCAATCGCCTGACGGTGCAGCGCGATCGGTCTGACCGGGTGCAGCGCCTGGACAACGGCGCCGGGCGCTCACTGCTGTTGCGCTATGACCGCGCGCAGTTACTCGGGGTCGATTACCAGGTGTTTCGCGACGGTGCCTGGAGCACCGAACAGGCGCTGGTCAGTTACCGCTACGACGCTTATCAGCAGCTGATCGAAGCCACTAACGCCGTCGGCGACAGCGAGCGTTACGACTACGACGACGCCCACGTGATTCTGCAGCGGCAACTGGCCGGTGGCGCGAGTTTCTTTTGGGAGTGGGAGCGGTCGGGAAAAGCCGCTCGGTGTGTCAGGCACTGGGCATCGTTCTCGCAGATGGACACGCGCTACGTCTGGAACGACGACGGCAGTGTCGCAGTGCATTACGTCGATGGCACCGAAGAGGTTTACGTCCACGACGAACGTGCGCGGCTCGTGCGTAAAGTCTCGGCGGATGGCGGCGAACAGCTCAAGGCCTATGACTCCTCGGGTCGCTTGATCGCCGAGCAGGATGCCTTGGGCGCGGTAACCGAATACCGCTACGACGAGGTCGGACGGCTGATCGCGCTGATTCCGCCGGATGAGGCGCCCACGTCCTACGAGTATCGCAACGGTTTCCTGCACCGCCGTTCGCGCGGCGATGCCGTGTGGATCTACCGGCGCAATGCCGAGGGCGATGTCACCGAAGCGGTCGATCCCGACGGCCATGTCACCCATTACTACTACGACACCCGTGGTCAGTTGCTGTCGATCCGCTACCCGGACAGCAGCCGGCATCGGCTGGTGTGGAACAACCTTGGCCAGTTGACCGAGGAAACCCTGCCCGACGGTGGCGTACGGCGCTTTTCCTACGACGCACTGGGGCGGCGGACCACCACCGCCGACGAACACGGTGCGGTCACCCGTCAGCATTGGGACGCCGTTGGCCGACTGATCCAGACGACATCTCCTACCGGCAATACCCGTGCTTACAGCTACGGCGCCTACGGTCAGGTCACCGCCGAGCGCGATGAACTCGGGCGCATCACCCGTTATGAATACGACGACGATCTGCACCTGGTCTCGCGGCGGATCAACCCCGACGGCACGCGGGTGCAGTACCGCTACGACCATGCGCAACTGCTGCTCACCGAGATCGAAAACGAGTCTGGGGAAAAGTATCGGCTGGACTACACGCCGACCGGGCTGATTCGTCAGGAAAGCGGTTTTGATGGCCGGCGCACGGCGTACGCCTATGACCTCAACGGCCATCTGCTGGAGAAGACCGAGTTCGGTGATGACGGCTCTCAGTTAGTCACTGCGTATGCACGCGATGCTGCCGGGCGTCTGCTGGTCAAAACTCTGCCGGACGGGATCAAGGTCACCTATCAATACGACCGCCTCGGTCGTTTGATCAGTGTCGACGACGGCCAGAACCACCCGCTGGCCTTCGAGTACGACCGCCAGAACCGCTTGATCACCGAGCATCAAGGCTGGGGCACCCTGCGCTACCGCTACGACGCCTGCGGCCAGCTCAAACGCATGCGTATGCCGGACAACAGCCTGCTCGACTACCGCCACGCCAAGGGCGGCGCGCTGACCGGCATCGACCTCAACGGCGCGCCGCTGACTCGTCACGTCTACCAGTCCGGGCGTGAACAACAACGCCAGCAGGGCCTGCTGCTCAGCGAATATTCCTACGACGATCAGGGACGATTACTCGCCCACGCCGTAGGCCATCAGCGCGATGCCTTGTACCGCCGCGATTATGCCTACAGCGCCAACGGTAATCTCGCGCACATTGCCGACAGCCGCCACGGCCAGCGCACCTACGGTTACGACGCCCTCGACCGGCTGATCCGCGTACGCCACTCACGCGACGAACTGCCGGAAAGCTTCGCCCACGACCCGGCCGGCAACCTGCTGATGCAGGACCGCCCCGGCCCGAGTCAGATCAAGGGCAACCGCCTGCTGATGCAGGGCGATCGTCATTACGACTACGACGCCTTCGGCAACCTGATCCGCGAACGCCGTGGCCGCGCGCAGACCCTCGTCACCGAATACCGCTACGACAGCCAGCACCGCCTGATCGGCCTGACCCGCCCGGACGGCCAGACCGCCTCTTACAAGTACGACGCTTTCGGTCGACGCATCAGCAAAACCGTCAACGGCGAGACCACCGAATTCTTCTGGCAAGGCGACCACCTCGTCGCCGAAAGCAGCGAAAGCGAGTACCGCAGCTACGTCTACGAACCCGGCACCTTCCGCCCGCTCGCGCTGCTCGACGGCAAAGGCCCGAAAAAGGCCTGCCCGTTCTACTACCAACTCGACCACCTCGGCACCCCGCAAGAACTCACCGACTACAGCGGCGACATCGTCTGGTCCGCGCAATACGACGCCTACGGCAAAGTCGCCACGCTGACCCTCGCCGGCGAGGACTACCTGAACCAGCCGCTGCGCTTTCAAGGGCAGTACTTCGACGGCGAAAGCGGCCTGCATTACAACCGGCATCGGTATTACGACCCGAGGCTGGGGCGATATCTGACGCCGGATCCGATCAAGTTGGCCGGTGGCTTGAATCAGTACCTGTACGTGCCGAATCCGACGGGGTGGGTGGATCCGTTGGGGTTGAACTCCAACTGCCCGCCGCCGAATAAGCCTGGGTGTGAGGTGCCGGGTGGGATTAGTGGGGCTAAGGTTGATGAGGGTGAGCCACAATTACCGGACTTGATTCATGGCGTTGACCCACATTCAGTGAAGCGAACGCATGCAATTATGGGAAAAAATTCAACTAAACGCGTCGAAAAAATAAGAGATCAGATGCGAGCAGGTGGCTACGATGTCAGCTATCCCATAGACGTAGCAGAACATCAGGGCACCTTCTATATTCTAGATGGACATCACCGTGCAGCAGCTGCAAAACAAACAGCAACGCCAATAACTATAAATTTGATCACGAACATCAGAGAGCACAAAGGACAACTTAATACGATCGAAGAAGTCATTGAATCAGCTAACAATGTCGGACACGATCGATTGGAGCATCACAGACGAAGATGAAAACAGCCGATAAAAATCTTGAGGACCTAATAACCGACTTTCTTTCAAAAGTTGAGAGTGGAACAGAGTTACTACAAAGAAAATTTGGCACTCGGAATATTTTAAGACTCTGGCGGAGCAAGCAAATCGAACGCTGCGGTGGAGTAACTGATGAAATTCAATATGAACTGCACGGCGTAGGGTGCGCCATTCATTTCCCATCAGAATCAGTGGACTTCGATTACGGCTCGAATAGCAGAATCGACGGCTTTGACGTATGGCGCCTCTACATTTACGCTTCGGACAGGCCACTTATATATGAAAAATACTGCGACAAGAAAACACTCGAAAAAGAATTCAAAGAGCTGATCTCTTTAAACAGAATCGAAAAAATGTCGATCAATGACAATCTTTATGTCTTGGTTAAAACCGAATAAAAACATACCCGCACGCATTCCAAACCAACAAAGAAGCCCGGCAGCGCTACCGGGCTTCTTTATTTGCAACTAACGAGCGATGAGCGACTGCATGTCACCGACAGCCTGCTCAGAGGCAGGAACCCCGTGAATCAATGGCCCATAATGCCGACTGAACTCCCAGTTGTACGGCACGCCATCCTTGCTGGTGCCGTTGTCCCAGTTCACCGACCAGGTCATCAGGCCTTTGATCGGCAGCCCTTTGATCGCCAGACGCTTTAGGACATTCCCGACCACGGTTTTGTCGATCACATAACCGGTGGCCGCCGCATCGTTGTTGGCCGGCAGGCCGATGACGAACTTGTCCGCCGGGATCCGCGTGAAGCCGCGAGTGCCGGTCACCAGACTTTCGGTCAGGTAGTAAAGGAAATCCTCCTTCAGCGCATCGTTGTTCTGCGCAATCCACGCACCCGCGCCATTATTGGCTTCCGGCACCCAGACTCCATCCCCACCCTGGTTGTAGAACTGCGGGGCGATAAAGTCGTAGTAGCCTTCCAGTGCCTGCAGATAGCTCACGTATTTGCCGGTGCTGGTCAGATAAGGAAACTCTGGGGCCATGCTGATGATGAAATGTTTGCCTTGGCCTGCGTAGTGATCCTTGACCAGTTTCAGTGCGGCCGGCAGGACGGTCTTGTTGGCAGCGAAGTCAATCGCGCTCTGTTCAAGATCGATGTCCAGTCCGTCGAAACCATAGGTTTCCACCAGGCGGATGATTTCATTGGCCAGCGGTTGTTCCTGACCACTGCGCAACTCGATGTGCGCATCGGCGCCGCCCAGGGAGATCAGCACCGCCCGCCCCTGGCTGTTGAGCACGCCGACCTGACGGCGGAACTCGGCATCGGAAACGTTGAACGGCTTGAAGGTCGGAATCCCGCTGCCCTTCATGAAAGCGACCGCAACAACGTTGTACTCCTTTGGCACTTCTTCCAGCGACAGGCTGGCGAAGCGGCCCTGGCGGTAACCATCGCTCGGGCCTGCGGGCCAGTTGTGCCAGAAGCCCATGAGGATCTTTTTGCCGGCAATGCTCGGCATCAGCGAGGCGGCATCGCTCGCGGCGTTTTGCACTAAAGAGAAATCGATTTTTGACATGTTCTAATCCTTCAGAACGTGTGGGTTTGGCGACGCAGCGCCGTTATTTGAAGTCGACGTCGAAGGCCTGGTAGAAGGCGTTGCCGGTGTTGGCGACGATCCACATCAGCACGATCACGTGATGGCCCTTCTTGTTGGCTGGCAGTTTCACCGTGTGATTGACCTTGGCCTTCAGCTCATTCGGGTAGCTGTAATAAGGCACCTGAGTGTAGAAGTCCTCGAAGAACGGTTGCGCTTCCAGTTGCGCACGGGTAATACGCTGTTTCGGGTCCCAGCCATCCTTGGTGATCAGCCAGCGGTAACCACGGGTGGTGTGCGGCGCGGTGTATTCCCATTTGATTTCGAGGGTCTGCCCCGGGGTGACGTTAAGCAGCGGCCAGGTGAACGGACGAGCGAGCTTCTTGCTCATTTCCTCACTGGTGAAGTTCACGCAATCGCGAGCATCGGTCTTGCCACCGCTGAGAATGTAGCCGTCGGCCGGTGGCATGACGCTGTCGGAATCACTCTGGTAAGGCGCCGGAAATGGCCCCGCTGCCAGCGCCGGGAAATTCTTCCCGCCTTCCATTTCATTGACCTGCCAGGCGCCGAGCAATCCTTGCTCAATGGCAACCGCACCGCGGCTTGCAGGGGAAATGACACGACCGTGTCGCAGTTGGGTTTGTGGTTGATTCATGTTTTTCACTCCGTTGATTTAAGAACTCTCCTTTCCGAGGAGAGGCCTTCAAGCTAACGGAGACGAATTTTTTGTCCATCGGCGGTTTTGTCGCAGTCAGCGGAGGAAATCCAGCAAAACAGCGTAAATACTGGATGGATATACAGCATCCTACGATAACTCCCACCCGAGATAGCGCCAAAAGATTACACGCCGATGCTGCAAAAACTGCCATTCAGTACTCACGAGAGCTGTGCCTGGAACTCCTTTTCGTACTGCCCGGCCAGTTGTATTTTCTGTTTTTCGTTGAGCAGTTTTCCGGCCATCTGGAAGAACTTCTGCTCTTCTTCCTTCAGGTGATGGTGAACTTTGTCAGAAAGCTTTTTGGCGGTGGCCAGCCAGGCCGGGCTAGACATCTCGGTCTCATCGAGTTCTTCCATCATCTCGTCCATTTCATGGTGTTCGGAGATGGCATGGCGGCTCAGGTCGACGCCGTTATCGAACTCCATCAACGGAATGTAGAAATGGCGCTCTTCAGCAGTTTCATGGGCCTGGAGTTCTGCCTTGAGCTGTTTGTAGGCTTCAACCCGCTCCGGCGTATCGCCGCTGGTTTCGATCAGGGTTTTGGCGTAGCTACGCTGGCGGTCATGGCTTTCGCGAAGGGCTTCGAAAATGTTCATAGGGGATCCTCATCAACCGCGTCCTGGAGTGACGCTGTGAAGGCTAGACCCCGACGTGAGAGCGGCAGTTCCACCGGGTTGAGGAAGGGCTTGGAAGATGGCCTCGGGGCAGGATAGGCTGCGAATTCAAACAACAAGGAAGTCATGCATGAACTTGCGCATCGAGCTGTCGCAACATTCCACAGAAGAGGAACGCCAGGCCATTTTGGCGCCCCTGCATGCTTATAACGTGGCCAAGGCCGGGATCGCGGTATCAGAGCCGCTCACCCTGCTGGTGCGCGATGATCACGACAAGATTCTGGGCGGACTTTATGGCCGACTGGTCTGCCAGTGGTTGTTCATCGATTTGCTGTCAGTGCCTGAAGCAGGCCGGGGTCAGGGAATTGGCTCGAAGCTGATGCACATGGCCGAAGAGCTCGCGCGGGAGAAAGGCTGCATCGGCGCATGGCTCGACACGTTCGACTTTCAGGCGCCAGAGTTTTACAAGAAGCTGGGGTATAGCCAGTTTGGTGAGATCGTCGATTATCCGCCGGGGCACAAACGGCATTTTTTCCAGAAGCGACTTGTAGGTTGAATGTACCGCCCCCTTCGTCGGAACGCCGCCCGGAGCAAGCTCGCTCCCACATTTGGAATGAATTCCACTGTGGGAGCGAGCCCGCTCACGATGGCGGCAGCCACCTCAACGCATGATCAGAGGCAGGTCGCCAACGCCGCCAGCCGGCGCTTGGCGACAAAGTCATCCTTCTGCGCGTAGTAATTCAACGTCGTACCCGATGCCTCGGTAATCACGTCGACAAACGACTCCGCCGAACGGGTGTACACCGTGGTACCGCCCGACTTGCGCGGTTCCAGATACGCCGCCGCATCCACACCGAACACCGCTTCGTCCTGCCAGCCAAACTGCACACATTGCGCCACAACTTTTTCAGCCTTGTCCGACGTCAACACCTTGTAGGGGGGTTTCGTGCGAGCATCGTCCATCACCGAGCCTGCGCAACCGGCCAGCAGCGTCGCCGCCAGCGCTACCATCAGAATTCGCATTGCATTCGCTCATTCAGAAAAAAGCGGACTGTATCATCGCAGCAGCAAGAATCGTTCTGCTTTACTGCATTTATAGCGCGACACACGCAGGCCGCTGCGGCAACCTAAGCTCATCAGCCTCACAAGGAAAACACATGGCGCCTACCGACCAGCGACATGAACATGCCCTGAAAGTATTTCTCGACGCGCGTCCCGAACTGCGCGAAACCCTCGATCACCTCAACCCGTTGTTGGCCCAGGCCAAGGGAGAAACGCAGGCGGAGTATCGTGAAGAACGACTGCATGAAGCGTTTGAAGAGGAAGCTGAAAGGCGCGGGTTGTTCGCCTGGGAATTGACCTTGCAACTGACCGCTGATTCGCCTGAGGCGTATCAGGCGCAACGTCTGGAAGTGCACCGTGAAGTCGCAGAAATGGCCGGTATGGATTGGCTGGAATATTGCGATCTGTATGGCATAGAACCGTAACTGGCGCCCAAGGACACCGCAATCATGCTGCCATCCGCCTCGACTCACCGTGCCAGCCCCGGCCACCTGCACACACAGAAGTGGCGCGGGCGGATTGGACTGGCGCTGGTGGCCAGCCTCTCGGTACTGGCCGGCATGACCGACGCCATAGGATTTATGGCCAGCGGCGACTTTGTCTCGTTCATGAGCGGCAACACCACTCGACTTGCCGTGGCGATCAGTGATGGCGATGTCGGGTTGACCGTGCGTCTGGTGATTCTCGTCGCAATGTTCGTTGTCGGTAATGCTTTGGGGGTTGTAGTTGCACGCTTCGGCGGACGCCGGGCGCTGCCTCTGCTGCTGTGTATCGCCACCCTGCTGTGCGCGGCGGCGGCCTGGCCTTTCGACACACAACTGCCAGCGCTGCTGGGGGCGATCATAGCGATGGGCATGCTCAACGCGGCGGTCGAAGAGGTGAATGGCCTGCCGGTCGGGCTGACTTACGTGACCGGCGCATTGTCGCGGTTCGGCCGTGGATTGGGCCGTTGGATGCTCGGAGAACGACGCAGCGGCTGGCGAGTGCAACTGGTGCCCTGGAGCGGGATGTTTATCGGCGCGATTCTGGGCGCGGTGCTGGAACATCATTTGGGGCTCAAGGCGATGTTTGTCAGCGGGTTGCTGGCCGCGATGATCGGACTGCTCTCGCTGAAAATCCCGCGGCGCTGGCAGTTGGGTTACATGCCTCGCTAATCAACGCCTTCCCCGGTTTCCCTGTAGGAGCTGTCGAGTGAAACGAGGCTGCGATCTTTTGATCTTGTTTTTCAGAATCAAGATCAACAGATCGCAGCGTGCCGCAGCTCCTACAGAGATCGTGCTTCCCTGTAAGCGCTGCGATCCTTTGCGGTCTGCAATGCTTTATCATGGCCGCAGTTCTGCTGATCGAGTCCGTCATGAAGTTCGCCATTGTGCTGTTTTCCGCCGCCCATGCGCCCTCCTCGCGCCGCGCCCTGCTGTTTGCACAGGCTGCACTGGCCGGAGGGCATGAGATTGTCCGGCTGTTTTTCTACCAGGATGGCGTCTATAACGCTTCGGACGCGGTGGTCACGCCGCAGGACGAACTGGACCTGCCCAAACAATGGCGCACCTTCATCAGCGAGCAGCAACTGGACGGCGTGGTGTGCATCGCCGCCGCCCTGCGTCGCGGCGCGCTGAACAGCGAAGAAGCCAAGCGCTACCAGCGCGAAGCGATTTCGGTCAGCGCGCCGTGGGAATTGTCCGGCCTCGGTCAGTTGCATGACGCGGTGCAAGACGCTGACCGCTTGATCTGCTTCGGAGGTGCGTGAGATGGCCAAGTCCCTGTTGATCATCAGCCGCCAGTCGCCGTGGTCAGGCCCTGCTGCCCGCGAAGCGCTGGATATCGTGCTGGCCGGTGGCGCGTTCGATCTGCCGATCGGCCTGTTGTTTCTCGATGATGGCGTGCTGCAACTCGCCGCCGGGCAGAACGCCAAGGTCCTGCAACAGAAAGACCTCAGCGCCAACCTGCAGGCGCTGCCAATGTTTGGTGTAGAAGAATTGTTCTATTGCGCCGACAGCGCCAGGACACGCGGTCTCGGCAATCTGTCGCTGGCCGAAGCGCAGCCGCTGGCCGCCGAACAAATCACCGCCCTTATTGACCGTTACGACCAGGTGATCACCCTCTGATGTCGACTTTGCATGTGTTGTCTCATTCCCCGTTCGGCGACGATCGCCTGACCAGTTGCCTGCGCCTGATCGGCAGCGCTGATGCCCTGCTGCTGTCCGGCGATGCCGTCTATGCATTGCAACCGGGCACAGCGCCACTCACCGATCTGCAAAGCCGCCAGATCAAACTGTGGGTTCTGGCCGAAGATGCACAGGCTCGCGCCATCAAAGTTCCGGAATGGGCCGAAGGCATCGATTACCCGGCCTTCGTCGAGCTGTCGATCCACCACGACAAGGTCAACAGCTGGCTATGAATTCCATGACCGTCGGCGCCCGCGCCATCGAACTGGACAAGGACGGCTTTCTCGTCGACCTGAGTGACTGGTCGGCAGACGTCGCCAGTGCCCTCGCTGCCGCCGAAGAGATCGAGTTGACCCCCGAGCACTGGGAAGTCCTCGAACTGCTGCGCAGCTTCTACGAGGAATTCCAGCTGTCCCCGGCCACCCGGCCGCTGATCAAGTACACCGCGTTGAAACTCGGCCCGGACAAAGGCAACAGCCTGCACCTGAACCGACTGTTCAAAGGCACCCCTGCCAAACTCGCCGCGAAACTGGCGGGCCTGCCCAAACCGACGAATTGCCTATGACCGACTTTCCAGCGCTGACCCTCGAAACGCCTGCCGAACACCCGTTCGCCCAATTCGTGCGCATTCTCGGCAAGGGCAAACGCGGTGCGCGCGACCTGACTCGCGAAGAAGCCCGGGAAGCCATGGGTATGGTGCTCGACGACAAGGTTGAGGACACTCAGCTCGGCGCGTTTTTGATGTTGCTACGACACAAGGAAGAAAGCGCCGAGGAAATGGCCGGTTTCACCGAAGCCCTGCGCGCACGTTTGCAGGCACCCACGTTGAACGTCGATCTGGACTGGCCGACTTACGCTGGCAAGAAGCGCCATCTGCCGTGGTATCTGCTGGCGGCCAAGTGTCTGGCACAGAACGGCGTGCGCATTTTCATGCACGGCGGCGGCGCGCACACGGCCGGGCGGATGTACAGCGAGCAACTGCTCGGCGACTTGAACATTCCGTTGTGCCGCAACTGGCAGCAGGTCGGCACGGCGCTGGATAACGGTGGCCTGGCGTTCATGCCGCTGGTTGACTGGGCGCCGCCACTGCAAAAGATGATCGACCTGCGCAACACCCTTGGCCTGCGTTCACCGATTCACTCCCTGGCGCGGATTCTCAATCCGCTGGGCGCGCGTTGCGGGCTGCAAAGTATTTTCCATCCTGGCTATCAGGCCGTGCACCGCGATGCCAGCGGCCTGCTCGGCGACACGGCGATTGTGGTCAAGGGTGATGGCGGCGAAATCGAGATCAACCCGGATGCCGACAGCCACCTCTACGGCACCACCGGCGGCGAGAGCTGGGACGAGGAATGGCCGCAGTTGTCAGCTCAGCGCCACGTCAAACCCGCAACCCTGGACGTTGAGCATCTGAAAGCCGTATGGCGTGGCGACGTGATCGACAGCTACCCACAAATGGCCTTGATTGCGACCATGGCTCTGGCCTTGCGCGGACTCGGCCAACAAAGCCGTGAGCAAGCCTTCGCCACCGCCGAGCAATACTGGGCCGCGCGGAACAAATCGATTTAACCGATCATTCACGCCCGATCTTTGCGCTTTTTGTTCGAACTCATCGGAATAGACTCGACTCCAACGATTATTGGTTTACGGAGTCTTGATCATGGGTTTACTCGTCGACGGCCACTGGCAAGACAAGTGGTACGAAAGCAGCAAGGACGGCGCGTTCCAGCGCGAACAGGCCAAGCGCCGCAATTGGGTCACCGCCAACGGCGAACCGGGCCCCAGCGGTGAAGGCGGTTTTGCCGCTGAAGCCGGGCGCTATCACCTCTACGTTTCCCTCGCCTGTCCATGGGCGCATCGCACGTTGATCCTGCGCAAGCTCAAAGGCCTGGAAAATCTGATCGACGTTTCGGTGGTCAGTTGGTTGATGCTGGAACACGGCTGGACCTTCGACACGGCGCTCGGCTCGACGGGCGACAAACTCGACGGCTTCGACTTCATGCACCAACGCTATACCGCCGACACGACCGATTACACCGGCCGCGTTACTGTGCCGGTGCTGTGGGACAAGAAGCTCAAACGCATCGTCAGCAATGAATCGGCGGAAATCATCCGCATGTTCAACAGCGCGTTTGATGATCTGACCGGCAATGATCTGGATTTCTACCCGGCGCCGTTACGCGGCGAGATCGATGCGCTGAACGAGCGAATCTATCCGGCGGTGAACAACGGCGTGTACCGCGCAGGCTTTGCGACGTCGCAACAGGCTTATGAAGAAGCGTTCGATGAGGTGTTTGCCGAACTCGATCACCTTGAAGGCGTTTTAAGCGCAAACCGCTATCTGAGCGGCGAATACCTCACTGAAGCTGACGTGCGCCTGTTCACTACGATCATCCGGTTTGACGCGGTGTATCACGGGCACTTCAAGTGCAACCTGCAGCGGATTGCCGATTACCCGAATCTGTCGAACTGGCTGCGTGAGGTGTATCAGTGGCCGGGGATTGCCGAGACGGTGGATTTTCAGCACATCAAGAATCACTACTACGGCAGTCACAAGACGATTAACCCGACGGGCATTGTGCCGAAGGGGCCGGAGCAGGATTTCGCCGTGGCGCATGATCGGACGCGGTTGAGCGGCAAAGGGGTTTGGCGCAGAGGCTGACATTTATAGGGTTTTGGAAGGCCTCTTCGCGAGCAAGCTCGCTCCCACATTGGATCTGTGTCGTTCACAAATCCCCGGTGGGAGCGAGCTTGCTCGCGAATGGGTCAACTCGGTTTTTCAGACCTGCGCCTGAGCCCCTTCGAACCACGCCAGTTTCTCGCGTAGTTGCACAACTTCTCCCACGATCACCAGTGTCGGCGCATGCACTTCATGCTCCGCCACCAATCGCGGCAGATCGGCCAGCGTGCCGGTAAAGACTCGCTGATTGACCGTGGTGCCCTGCTGAATCAATGCCGCCGGGGTATCGGCTGAACGACCATGCTTGATCAATTGTTCGCAGATAACCGGCAAGCCGACCAGGCCCATGTAAAACACCAGCGTCTGCGCCGGGGCGACAAGGTCGACCCATGGCAGATCAGTGGAACCGTCCTTCAAATGGCCGGTGACAAAGCGCACCGACTGCGCGTAATCACGGTGCGTCAGCGGAATCCCGGCATACGCCGCGCAACCACTGGCCGCCGTAATACCGGGCACCACCTGAAATGGAATGCCGTGAGCGGCCAGCTCTTCGATCTCTTCGCCGCCACGGCCGAAGATAAACGGATCACCGCCTTTCAACCGGACCACGCGTTTGCCGGCCTTGGCCAGATCGACCAGTTGCTGGTTGATCTGATCCTGCGGCACGGCGTGATCAGCACGACGTTTGCCGACATAAACCCGCTCGGCATCGCGACGGCACAGCTCAAGAATCGCAGGTGCAACCAAACGGTCGTAGAGCACCACGTCGGCTTGCTGCATCAGACGCAAAGCCTTGAACGTCAGCAGATCCGGATCGCCCGGGCCCGCGCCGACCAGATACACCTCACCGGTCGTGACCATGGCTTCACCATCGATCTTGGCTTGCAGCAGACGCTCGGCTTCAGCGCCCTGTCCGGCCAGTTGCCGGTCGGCAATCGGCCCCTGAAACACGTCTTCCCAGAAACCACGACGCTGCTGCACATCCGGAAACAGGCCTTTCACCTGATTGCGGAAACGCGCCGCCAGCCCGGCCAACTGACCGTAAGTCGAAGGAATCCAGGTTTCGATCTTGGCGCGAATCAACCGCGCCAGTACCGGTGCGTCACCGCCACTGGACACCGCAATGATCAGCGGCGAACGATCGACGATCGCCGGGAAGATCACGCTGCACAAGGCCGGCGCGTCGACCACGTTGACCGGCACGCAGCGCTTGTGAGCATCGGTGGAGACTTGTGCGTTGAGCGTCTCATCGTCGGTGGCGGCGATAATCAGCCCGCAACCGTCCAGATCCGCCTCAACGTAACCGCGTAACAGGCATTCACCACCAGAAGCGGTGACCAGCTCACGCAGTTGCGTTTCGACTTCAGGTGCGACCACCCGCAGCAGCGCACCGGCATCGGCCAGCAGGCGGGATTTGCGCAAGGCAATTTCCCCCCCACCGACGACCAACACACGACTGCCGCGCAGGTTGTGAAACAGCGGCAGATATTTCATTTAGCCGATGACCTCAAGGCCACCCATGTACGGCTTCAGCACGTCCGGCACACGGATCGAACCATCGGCCTGCTGGTAGTTTTCCAGCACGGCAACCAGCGTACGGCCAACAGCCAGACCCGAACCGTTCAAGGTGTGCACCAGCTCAGGCTTGCCTGTTTCCGGGTTGCGGAAACGCGCTTGCATACGACGCGCCTGGAAGTCTCCGCAGTTCGAGCACGAGGAGATTTCGCGGTACTTGTCCTGGCTCGGGATCCACACTTCGAGGTCGTAAGTCTTGACCGCGCTGAAGCCCATGTCGCCGGTGCACAGCGCCAGGGTGCGGTAAGGCAGACCGAGCAGTTGCAGAACTTTTTCGGCGTTGGCGGTCAGGCCCTCCAGCGCTTCCATCGATTGCGATGGCTCAACGATCTGGACCATTTCAACTTTGTCGAACTGGTGCTGACGGATCATGCCGCGAGTGTCGCGGCCCGATGCGCCGGCTTCGCTGCGGAAGCACGGGGTGTGCGCCACGAACTTGATCGGCAGCAGTTTCGAATCGACGATTTCGCCGGCAACGATGTTGGTCAGCGACACTTCGGCGGTCGGAATCAGGTACAGATCGGCTTCGCCTTCACGGGCGATCTTGAACAGGTCTTCTTCGAACTTCGGCAGTTGACCGGTGCCTTGCAGCGCCGGCGCCTGGACCAGATAAGGCGTGTAAGCCTCTTCGTAGCCGTGCTCGTTAACGTGCAGGTTGATCATGAACTGCGCCAGTGCGCGGTGCAGACGCGCGATCGGGCCACGCAGCAGGGCAAAACGGGCGCCGGACAGCTTGGCGGCGGTTTCGAAATCCAGCCAGCCGAACTTCTCGCCCAGCGCCACGTGGTCTTTCACTTCGAAATCGAAAGCGGTCGGCGTGCCCCAGCGGCGCACTTCAACGTTGTCGTCTTCGTCTTTGCCGACCGGCACGGATTCATGTGGCAGGTTCGGAATGCCGAGCAGGATCGAGTCCAGTTCGGTCTGGATCGCGTCCAGCTCGACTTTACCGGCACTCAGTTCGCCCGCCATGCGCTCGACGTCCGCCATCAACGGCGCGATGTCTTCGCCGCGTTGCTTGGCCTGACCGATGGATTTGGAACGCGCGTTACGCTCAGCCTGCAGTGCTTCGGTGCGGGTCTGGACGGTCTTGCGCTGTTCTTCCAGCGCTTCGATGCGCGCGGTATCCAGGGCAAAGCCACGGGAAGCCAGGCGGTCCGCTACGTCCTGAAGGTTGCTACGTAACAGTTTGGAATCGAGCATGTCGGTTTCTCGTTATCAAAGTTTGGTCAGAGACAGGCCAGCCCATGTCGCGAGCAGCCCGCCGAATACGCTGAGTGCCGCATAGCCCAGGGCCAGCAGCACTTGCCCGCTTTCCAGCAGGCGCACCGTATCCAGTGAAAAGGATGAAAAAGTCGTCAGCCCCCCGAGGAAGCCGACCATCAACCCGGCGCGTACCTCGATCGGCACTTCCGGGCGTATCAAAAACAGGCCGTACAACACGCCAATCAGCAGACAGCCCACGATATTAACGGCCAGCGTCGCGGTATAGAAGTGCCGCGGCCAATTGGCGTTGACCCAATTGCCGGTGGCGAAGCGCAACAAGGTGCCAGCGACACCGCCGACGGAGACCGCAACAATCAATGGAAGCACTATTTTCTCCGCTGCCGAGGGCTTAAACGGTCGAGTTGGGCGAGGTGGTTGAGCTTCTCGCCGATCTTCAATTCCAGGCCGCGCGGCACCGGTTGGTAGAACGGAATCGGTTCGAGCTCTTCCGGGAAATAGTCTTCGCCGGCAGCGTAGGCGTCCGGTTCGTCGTGGGCGTAGCGGTATTCGTCACCGTAGCCCAATTGTTTCATCAGTTTGGTTGGCGCATTGCGCAGGTGCAGCGGCACTTCCAGCGAGCCGTTCTCGGCAGCGGCACGCAGAGCGGTCTTGAAGCCCATGTACACCGCGTTGCTTTTCGGCGCGCAGGCCAGATAAGTAATGGCCTGGGCCACCGCCAACTCGCCTTCCGGGCTGCCGAGACGTTCCTGCACTTCCCACGCCGCGAGGCACAGGCTCAGCGCGCGCGGATCAGCATTGCCGATGTCTTCGCTGGCCATGCGCACCACACGCCGCGCCAGGTACAGCGGATCGCAACCACCGTCGATCATCCGCGCAAACCAGTACAGCGCGCCGTCAGGGTTGGAGCCGCGCACCGATTTGTGCAGCGCCGAGATCTGGTCGTAGAACGCTTCGCCACCCTTGTCGAAACGCCGACGCGTGTCGCCGAGCAGGCTTTGCAGCAGCTCGGTGCCGATTTCGCTGTTGTCTTCGGCCAGATCCGAGGCGTTTTCCAGCAGATTGAGCAAACGCCGGCCATCGCCATCGGCGGCCGACAGCAACATCTGGAAGCCTTCGTCGTTCAGCGTCAGATTGCGCTTACCCAGACCGCGCTCTTCAGTAAGTGCACGGTGCACCAGTTTGCGCAGCGCCGCTTCGTCGAGGCTTTTCAGCACGTAGACTCGCGCGCGCGACAACAGAGCGTTGTTGAGTTCGAACGAAGGGTTTTCGGTGGTGGCGCCGATGAAGATCAGCGTGCCGTCTTCAACGTACGGCAGGAATGCGTCCTGCTGGGATTTGTTGAAACGGTGCACTTCATCGACAAACAGAATCGTGCGCTTGCCGTACTGGCCGGCCTGCTGCTTGGCGATCTCGACGGCCTGACGGATTTCCTTGACCCCGGCGAGCACCGCCGAGACCGTTTCAAAATGCGCATCAGAGACTTCCGCAAGCAACCGCGCCAGCGTGGTTTTACCCACACCCGGCGGGCCCCAGAAGATCATCGAATGCAGGGCACCCTGCTCCAGCGCCTCACGCAGAGGCTTGCCGCGAGCAAGCACGTGCTCCTGACCGACGTACTCATCCAGATTGGCCGCACGCAAACGCGCGGCCAGTGGCTGGGCAATCGGTGCACTGCGAAACAGATCCATCACGTAGCGTTGAAACCTCTATTTGATCAAGTCGATCATTTGCCCTTGTGGGAGCGAGCCTGCTCGCGAAAGCGGTGTATCAGTCACTATTAATGCTGGATGAAATATCGCTTTCGCGAGCAGGCTCGCTCCCACAGGGGCTTTGGGTTTATTCTTGGATCACGTCCGCACCCTTGGGGATGTCGAACTTGAACTTGGACGGCGATACCGGTTCGTTGGCCTTGACCCCGGTAAACAGGATGTTGGTGCGCTGGCCGACACTGTCGATCAGTTGCATATCATTGAGCAGACCGTTGCGGAACGACAGACGGAGATTGTCGAACAGGGTGTCCTTTGTTTTCGGCTTCAAAGTGAAGTCGATCACACCGCCCGCCTCTTTCGCGCTGATGTCGAAGCTCTGGCTGATCTTTGACACATCACCGGACAGCAGCAGCGCCGGGGTCTGGGTCAGACGCTCATCAAGCTTCTTGATGGTCGCCTGTTCCAGATCCGGGTCCCACAGGGTGACCTTCTTGCCATCAGACACCATGGTCTGCTCGGCTGGCGCATTGGTGTGCCAGTAGAACAGGCCTGGACGCTGCAGGGTCATGTTGCCGGTGGTTTCCTGCAACTGCGTGCCGCTGCCGTCGAGGGTCAGCTGCGAGAAGTTCGCACTCAGGGTCTTGGATGTTTCCAGCAATTGGGTCAGACGCGCCACGTCCTTGTCATCGGCGTGGGCCGTGAGAGTGGTCAGCGCCAGTACTGGCAGCAACATGCGGATAAGACGCATGGGAGTCCTCTTGAATACTCGTTGGGAGAGCGGCGGCACATCATTGTCCCGCCTCTTGCTTTGGAATCAGTCGCGTACCGGGCCCGGGGCCAGGACTTCACGCGAACCGTTGGTGTTCATTGACGTGACGACCCCGGCCATTTCCATGGCTTCGATCATCCGTGCGGCGCGGTTGTAGCCGATCTTCAGCTTGCGCTGTACCGCGGAAATCGAGGCGCGACGGCTTTCGAGTACGAACTGTACCGCTTCGTCATACAGCGCGTCGGCTTCCGGATCATCGCCGTCGCCACCACCGCTGCTGCCTTCAAAACCGCTGCCGGCTTCTTCGACACCGTTGAGGATGTCGTCGTTGTATTCCGGTGCGCCGCGCAGTTTCCACGCTTCGACCACACGGTGTACCTCATCGTCGGATACGAATGCACCGTGAACCCGGATCGGCAGGCTGGTGCCCGGCGGCATGTAGAGCATGTCACCGTGGCCGAGCAGTTGTTCGGCGCCGCCCTGGTCGATGATGGTCCGCGAGTCGATCTTGCTCGACACCTGGAACGCCATACGGGTTGGAATGTTGGCCTTGATCAGACCGGTGATCACGTCCACCGACGGCCGCTGGGTTGCAAGGATCAAGTGAATACCGGCGGCACGCGCCTTCTGGGCGATACGGGCGATCAGTTCTTCAACTTTCTTGCCGACGATCATCATCATGTCGGCGAATTCGTCGACCACCACAACGATGGTCGGCAGCTTTTGCAGCAATGGCGCTTCGTCGTGGATGCTTTCGCGTTTGTACAGCGGGTCGCTCAACGGCTCGCCGGCGTCCTGGGCTTCCTTGACCTTGGCGTTGAAGCCAGAGAGGTTACGCACGCCCATCTTCGCCATCAGCTTGTAGCGGCGCTCCATCTCGGCAACGCTCCAGCGCAGGGCGTTGGCAGCGTCCTTCATGTCGGTCACGACCGGGCACAGCAAATGCGGAATGCCTTCGTAGATCGACAGTTCCAGCATTTTCGGGTCGATCATGATCAGCTTGGCGTCTTCCGGGCCGGACTTGAACAGGATCGACAGGATCATCGCGTTCACACCCACCGACTTACCGGAACCGGTGGTACCAGCCACCAGCAAGTGCGGCATCTTCGCCAGGTCGGTGATGACCGGTTTGCCGCCGATGTCATGACCGAGTGCCAGGGTGACCGGCGATTTGAAATTATCGTACTCAGGCGTCGACAGCACTTCGGAGAAGCGCACGATCTGCCGGTCTTCGTTGGGGATCTCGATACCGACGGTGGTCTTGCCGGGAATCACCTCGACCACCCGCACACTGGTCACCGCCAGAGAACGCGCAAGGTCTTTGGCGAGGTTGGCGATGCGGCTGACTTTTACGCCGGCGGCAGGCTGAATTTCGTAACGGGTAATCACCGGGCCCGGGTGGATCGAATCCACCGTGACCTCGACACCGAACTCCTTGAGCTTGATCTCCAGCAAGTGGCCGACCGCCGCCAGGGATTCCGGTGAGTAATTGAGTTGTTTCTTTTCTGCAGGATCGAGAATCGAGATCGGCGGCAAGGTGCCTTCCACGGCGCTGTCGACGAACAACGGCACCTGTTTCTCTTTCTGCACGCGCTTGCTTGGCTCAGGCGCCTTGGCCGGGGCCGGGGCGATAACCGGCGGCACTTGTTTCTCGCGATCGGACATGTGCTTGCTCAGGGCTTGCTCACGTTCGATCAGGCGTTCTTTGACTTTGGCCTGCTCGCGCTTGTCGGTGACCGTCGGAGCGACCACGTCATGCACGCGATCGTCGACTTCACGCAGTTGCGCGACCAGTTGCTTGCGTTCGGTACGCGCCGACCACCAGCGGTTGAGGGCGCCCTGGAACAGTTCGAATAGATCGAGGGTGATCTTGCCGGTGATGTCCATCACCTTGAACCACGACAGGTCAGTGAACACCGTCAGGCCAAACAGGAACAGAGCAATGAACAACAGCGTGCTGCCCTGAATGTTCAACGCGTTCTTCGCCAGATTGCCGAGGCTTTCGCCCAGCGCGCCGCCCGCACCTGCCGGCAGACCCGACGCTGCGTGGAAATGCAGATGCGCCAGCGCCGCGCCGGAAAGTACCAGGAACACCAGACCGATCAGACGCCAGGAGAACAGCCAGCCGCTCCATTGCCACGGCTCGTGGCGCTGGCGGAAGATCTGATAGGCCTTGATCGCCAGCAGCAACGGGAAGATGTATGCGAAGTAACCGAGCACCATGAACAGGATGTCGGCGCTGTACGAGCCCGCCGGGCCGCCGAAATTCTGTACATCGTCGATCTTGCTGTTGTGGCTCCAGCCTGGATCGTCCTTGCCGTAGGTCAGCAAAGCCATCATCAGGAACAGGCACAAGGCACCGATGGCGATCAATGCACCTTCCTTGAGCCGGTAGTGCAACTGTTGGCGCCAGAGCGGAACGACTGTTTTTGGTGCTTCGGTGGATTTCTTCAAAACGCTTCTTTTCCTGCGCCCGAGGCGCGTCCATCTATTGAATGACGATAAAAAACTGCCCAATCCAGGCAGGTAAAAAAGTGAACGAGCGCAACTGAGACTACTTTTAACACTGCGTCGCGCTTTTTATAAACACAACGCACCGCGAATATTCTGTAACAGCCAGGCATTGTACGGGTTTGTGCGTCTGATGCCATGCTTCAAGCCTCAGGACTGAGCATAGTCAAGCACACAGAACCCGCGACTCAATTTGAGCATGCATTACCTTTTGTGACAAAGGCTTATGAGGTGTATTTGATGAACGTAGCGAAGCATTCACGCCTGATCATCCTCGGCTCCGGTCCGGCCGGTTACAGCGCCGCCGTGTATGCCGCTCGCGCCAACCTCAAACCCGTGGTCATTACCGGCTTGCAGGCAGGTGGCCAGCTCACCACCACCGTTGAAGTCGACAACTGGCCCGGTGACGTCGAAGGCCTTACCGGCCCGGTGCTGATGGAACGCATGCAGAAGCACGCCGAACGCTTTGCCACAGAGATCGTTTACGACCACATCCACACCGCCAAGTTGCAGCAGCGACCGTTCGAGCTCACTGGCGACAGCGGCACTTACACCTGCGATGCGCTGATCATTGCTACAGGCGCCTCGGCGCAATACCTGGGCCTGCCCTCGGAAGAAGCCTTTGCCGGTCGAGGTGTTTCTGCTTGTGCGACCTGTGACGGCTTTTTCTATCGCAATCAGGTGGTCGCGGTCGTGGGCGGCGGCAATACCGCCGTCGAGGAAGCACTGTACCTGTCGAACATCGCCAAGGAGGTACACCTGATCCACCGCCGCGACAAACTGCGTTCGGAGAAAATCCTACAGGACAAACTGTTCGAGAAAGCCGCGAACGGCAATGTGCGCCTGCACTGGAATCAGAATCTCGACGAAGTGCTGGGCGATGCCAGCGGCGTCACCGGCGCGCGATTGCGTGACAGCCACACGGGTGAAACCGCTGAACTGGCGCTGGCCGGCGTGTTCATCGCCATCGGCCACAAACCCAACACCGACCTGTTTCAAGGGCAACTGCCGATGCGCGACGGTTACTTGCAGGTAAAGGGTGGCAGCGACGGCGACGCGACCTCCACCGGGATTCCCGGGGTGTTTGCCGCCGGTGATGTAGCCGACCACGTTTACCGCCAGGCGGTGACGTCGGCGGGCGCCGGCTGCATGGCCGCACTCGATGCCGAGAAGTATCTGGACGACATTCCGGTCATTTAACGGCACACTTTATCGCGGGCCAGACAACCCGCACCGCCCTCCCCTTCTGCAAGCCTGGATGCCATGCTGACTTGGTTACAACGTAATTCCCTGACTTTTCCACCACTGGAAAAGGCCATGCGCGACCCCAACGGACTGCTCGCCGCAGGTGGCGATCTGTCGGCCGATCGACTGATTCAGGCTTATCACCATGGCTGTTTTCCATGGTTTTCCGAAGGCCAGCCGATTCTCTGGTGGTCGCCGGATCCGCGCACGGTGTTGTTTCCCGACGAACTGCATGTCTCGCGCAGCCTTGGCAAACTGCTGCGCCAGGAACGCTACCAAGTGACCTTCGATCGAGACTTCGACGCTGTGATCCGCGCCTGCGCCGCGCCACGGGATTACGCCGACGGCACCTGGATCACCGAAGCCATGCAGGACGCTTACGTTGAACTGCATCGTCGCGGCTTCGCGCATTCGGTGGAGGTCTGGGATCAGGGCGAACTGGTCGGCGGCCTGTACGGCCTGGCGATGGGCCAACTGTTTTTCGGCGAATCGATGTTCAGCCGCGCCGACAATGCCTCGAAATTCGGCTTTGCCACCCTGGTGCGCCATCTGAAAGACTCGGGATTCGTGCTGATCGATTGCCAGATGCCGACCGATCATCTGCACAGCCTCGGCGCGCGGGCGATTCCTCGTCAGCAATTCGCCGACTATCTGGCAAATCACCTGGATCAACCCAATCGTGCCACCTGGGTTTGCTGAGCGACTTTTGCGCGCGTGGCTTACACTTAATTCACCAGCTTATCCCGAGGGTTGATCATGACCGAGTTGGCGCGCTTGAAGTTCTATGCCACTCAGCCTCACTCTTGCAGTTATCTGCCCGAGGAGCAGGCCACGACCCTGTTCCTCGATCCGAGCCAGCCCATGGATGTGCATGTCTACGCAGACCTGTCGGAAATGGGCTTTCGTCGCAGCGGCGATCATCTGTACCGCCCGCATTGCCAGAACTGCAATGCGTGCGTGCCTGCGCGCATTCCGGTGGCGCAGTTCACACCCAATCGTCAGCAGAAGCGGATTTTCAAACGCAACACGGATTTGCAGGTGCGCCCGGCCAAACCGCAGTTCAGCGAAGAATATTTCGATCTGTACCAGCGTTATATCGAACAACGTCACGCCGACGGCGACATGTACCCGCCGAGCCGTGATCAATTCTCGACTTTTCTGGTACGCGATCTGCCCTTCTCGCGATTTTACGAATTCCGACTCGACGGACGGTTGCTCGCCGTGGCGGTGACCGATTTACTGCCGAACGGGTTGTCAGCGGTGTACACCTTCTACGAACCTGCCGAAGAACGCCGTAGTCTTGGCCGATTTGCCATCCTCTGGCAAATCGCCGAGGCACAGCGTCTCGGGCTTGAAGCGGTGTACCTCGGTTACTGGATCAAGAACTGCAAAAAGATGAACTACAAGACGCAATATCGCCCCATCGAATTGCTGATTAATCAGCGCTGGGTCATCCTCAACTAAACCCAAGCCGTAAACCCCTTGGCGTAAACCCCATTTTTCGGGCACAATGCACGCCGCTTTTGCCTGGCGCAGTTGCACCGGGCCATTCATTGGATACCGAGGGCTTTACTGCATGTCGAAAGAAGACAGCTTCGAAATGGAAGGCACTGTCGTCGACACCCTGCCCAACACCATGTTTCGTGTGGAGTTGGAAAATGGGCACGTCGTAACCGCGCATATTTCCGGCAAGATGCGCAAGAACTACATTCGTATTCTTACCGGTGACAAAGTGCGCGTCGAGCTGACGCCCTATGACTTGAGCAAAGGGCGCATCACTTACCGCGCTCGTTAATCAAGTCAATACAGAACGCCCGGTTTATGCCGGGCGTTTTTGTTTGTCTGCGTTTTGGGGTTTGGGGTTTGGGGTTTGGGGGCATATCCGTTTTCTCGGGTGCTGCCGCTGGCGGTTTCGCTCTTACAGCGAGTCCCTTTTTCAAACGCCAAAAAGGAACCAAAAGGCTTTGCCCCTGGCGTACGGCCCGCTCGCTGGGGCTCGGGGTTCCCGAGCTACGGTGTCCATCCGGGGGCATCGCCTACGGTTTGCTTCGCTGCACCTCCTCTCGATGAATGCGGCTTCGCCGCACGGCGCTGCGCGCCTACCCCCGGATGAACACCTTCGCTCGGCCTGCCGAAGGGGCAAAAAATCAAAAACCAAAGCAAGATCAAGAGCCAGATCAAGAGCCCCTCACCCTAGCCCTCTCCCGGAGGGAGAGGGGACTGATCGCGGTGTTTGGGAGAGCTGCGCCGACGTGCGATACCGCGTTGAACTCAGGTTTTGAAAAACACACAAATCGGCCCCTCTCCCTCCACTCCGGGATATAGAGAGGACTGACCAGGGTGTTTGGGAGAGCTACGCCGACGTGCGATATCGAGTCGAACTCAGATTCTGAAAGGCCCACAAATCGGCTCCCCCTCCTCGGGGAGAGGGCTGGGCGGGCGGCGTTCCGATGAGGGGTGAATCCACCACAAAACCAAAGCCGAACACCCGCTCTTCACCACTCAATAGGCCGAGTGCCAGCTCGCCTGCTCTTGATCTTGATCCACGGGCGACGTCGGAAGGCTGAGTGGAGGGATTGATCCGGGCGTGGGAGCGCAGCGACCGTTTGGCGCAGCCAAACACAGCGGGAGGAGGTGCAGCGAAGCAAACCGTAGACGCTGCGCCCGGATCGATCCCGCAGCGAAGGGACCCCGAGCCCCAGCGAGCGGGCCGCACGTAGGAGCAAGCGTTTTTTGCTTACTTTTTTTGGCGTTTGAAAAAAAGTGAGTCGCCGTAAGGGCGAAACCGTAATAAGCCATCACCGCAGCAACGGATATTCACACAAAAACACCAGACAACAAAAAGGCGCCCGAAGGCGCCTTCCCAATCAACATCAAGCCGTCAGGCCATCTCAGCAGTGGTCTCGAAGTCAAACGTCAACTCACCATCCTTGATGTCGATGTGCACCACACCGCCATGCTCGGCCAGCTCGCCAAACAGAATCTCCTCCGCCAACGGACGCTTGATCTTGTCCTGGATCAGACGCGCCATCGGACGTGCGCCCATTGCCGAGTCATAACCTCCCGCCGCCAGCCAGCTACGCGCGGCATCAGTGACCTCAAGCAGCACACGCTTGTCTTCCAACTGCGCCTGAAGCTCGGTAAGGAACTTGTCCACCACACTTTTGATGACCTCATGACTGAGGCGACCAAACTGGATAATGGTGTCCAGACGGTTACGGAACTCCGGCGTGAAGCTCTTCTTGATCACTTCCATCGCATCAGACGAGTGGTCCTGATGGGTGAAACCGATCGAAGCCCGAGCAGCCGTTTCGGCACCGGCGTTAGTGGTCATGATCACAATCACGTTGCGGAAGTCAGCCTTGCGCCCGTTGTTGTCGGTCAGCGTACCGTGGTCCATCACCTGCAGCAGCAGGTTGAAGACTTCCGGGTGCGCCTTCTCGATTTCATCGAGCAGCAATACGCAGTGCGGCTGCTTGGTGATCGCTTCGGTCAACAGGCCGCCCTGGTCGAAACCGACATAACCTGGAGGCGCACCGATCAGACGCGAGACGGTGTGACGTTCCATGTACTCGGACATGTCGAAGCGCACCAGCTCGATCCCCAACGCCTTGGCCAGTTGCCGCGCAGCCTCGGTTTTACCAACACCGGTCGGACCTGCGAACAGGAACGAACCGACTGGCTTGTCAGGCGACTTAAGACCCGCACGCGATAGTTTGATCGCAGTCGACAGCGAATCGATCGCCGCGTCCTGACCAAACACCGTCAGCTTCAGATCACGTTCCAGGTTGCGCAGCAGCTCCTTGTCGGAACTGGTGACGTGTTTAGGTGGAATCCGCGCGATTTTCGCGACAATGTCTTCAACCTGCGGCACTTCAATGCGCTTCACACGTTTTTCGACCGGTTGCAGACGCTGGTAGGCGCCCGCCTCGTCGATCACGTCGATGGCCTTGTCCGGCATATGCCGGTCATTGATGTAGCGCGACGCCAGTTCAGCAGCGGCACGCAACGACTCATCGCTGTACTCGATGTTGTGGTGCTGCTCGAAACGCCCTTTCAGGCCGCGCAGGATGCCGATGGTGTCTTCCACCGACGGCTCGACGACATCGACCTTCTGAAAGCGACGCGCCAAGGCACGATCCTTCTCGAAGATGCCACGGAATTCCTGGAACGTGGTTGAGCCGATGCAGCGAATGTCGCCAGACGACAGCAGCGGTTTGAGCAGATTCGAAGCGTCCATCACGCCACCGGACGCAGCGCCGGCACCGATGATGGTGTGGATCTCATCGATAAACAGAATCGCCTGCGGACGTTTTTTCAGTTCATTGAGCAACGCCTTGAAGCGCTTCTCGAAATCACCGCGATACTTGGTGCCCGCGAGCAGAGCACCGAGGTCAAGAGAGTAAACAACGCTGTTGGCCAACAGATCCGGCACCTGGTTGTCGACAATGCGCTTGGCCAGGCCTTCGGCAATCGCGGTTTTACCCACGCCTGCTTCGCCAACCAGCAGCGGATTATTTTTACGCCGGCGCGCGAGAATCTGCGCGACACGCTCGACTTCCGACTCACGGCCGACCAGCGGATCTATTCGACCCTGACGCGCGAGTTCGTTGAGGTTGCTGGCATAAGCATCCAGAGGATTGCCTGAAGAAGAAGACTCACCGCCCTCGTCGTCCTGCATATCTTGTTCACCTTCAGAGTGATCGCCATGCCCCGGCACTTTCGAGATGCCGTGTGCGATGTAGTTGACGACATCAATGCGCGCAACGCTCTGCTGTTTCAGCAGGAACACTGCCTGACTCTCTTGCTCACTGAAGATTGCAACCAGCACGTTGGCGCCAGTCACTTCGCGTTTGCCCGAGCTCTGTACGTGGAAAACAGCACGTTGCAGTACACGCTGGAAGCCCAGGGTTGGCTGGGTTTCACGATCTTCGTCATGAACGGGGATCAATGGCGTGGTGGAGTCGATGAACTCCTGCAGGTCATGCTTGAGTTTGTCGAGGTTTGCGCCGCAGGCACGCAAAACGGTGGCGGCAGCCTCATTGTCCAATAGGGCCAGCAAAAGGTGTTCGACGGTCATGAATTCATGACGTTTCGAACGAGCCTCCTTGAAGGCTAGATTGAGGGTGACTTCGAGCTCGCGGTTTAACATAGCTTCACCTCATACCCAAGTGGTCGGCGATTAACCGTCCTTCTCGATTTCACAGAGTAGCGGATGCTGGCTTTCCCTGGCGTACTGGTTGACCTGCATGGCCTTTGTCTCGGCGATGTCGCGGGTAAACACTCCACATACTGCCCGTCCTTCTGTGTGGACGGCCAGCATGACCTTGGTCGCCAGCTCGCGATTCAGGTTAAAAAACACCTCGAGCACTTCGACGACGAAATCCATCGGTGTGTAGTCATCGTTGAACAAAACCACCTTGTACATCGGCGGCGCCTGTAACGCAGGCTTTGCTTCCTGAACAGCAACGCCTGCCGAATCGTCGTCGTGCTCCTGTGGAAGATCCTTTTGGAGAAGCGGGCGATCCTGATTGAATGTTAGTCGAATCTGGCTGATTGCATGCATGGAAAGAAAGGTTCGTCAGTTGTGCAATTACAGTGGTGGGGGCGGTTGTCCACGTTTTCAACTCCGACTGCCCGGTCACCTTGACTATCGGGAAAACGGTGTTACAACCAATAGAGCCCACAGTGGGTAAAAAAGATCCGCGGAGTCAATTCTTTTAACGAATAAGATTGCGGATGAATTGGATGATACTCCAGCGATGGAGTCTGTTGCAGAGGGATTTGAGCATGGCTGTCGGCAAGGTGAAATGGTTCAACAATGCCAAGGGATTCGGCTTTATCAATACCGACGCCCGTGAAGGCCGCGATGAGGATGGCAAAGAGATTGATTTCTTTGCGCACTACTCCGCCATTGAGATGGACGGGTATAAAACCCTCAAGGCCGGACAAGTGGTGAGTTTCGATATTGTTCAAGGCCCCAAAGGCCTTCACGCAGTGAAGATCTGCTCGGCAGACGTGGCCAAAGAAGCGACCCCGGTCGCCACCCACGAAGAAAAAGTGACCAACTGACGCCACTGAATTTTCAGCCATAAAAAACCGCCTGACTCAATTCAACGAGTCAGGCGGTTTTTATGTGCCTGCATTTCTTACATATGCGAAATCAACGCATCCCCGAAGCCCGAAGACGAAACCAGCTTCGCTCCATCCATCAGACGCTCGAAGTCATAGGTCACGGTCTTGGCACCGATGGCGCCGTTGGTGCCTTTGATGATCAGATCCGCCGCCTCAGTCCAGCCCATGTGGCGCAGCATCATCTCGGCCGACAGAATCAGCGAACCCGGATTCACCTGATCCTTGCCGGCGTACTTCGGTGCCGTACCGTGAGTGGCTTCGAACATCGCCACGGTGTCGGACAGGTTGGCGCCCGGCGCGATACCGATACCGCCCACTTCCGCCGCCAGAGCGTCGGAAAGGTAGTCACCGTTCAGGTTAAGCGTCGCGATTACATCGTATTCAGCCGGGCGCAGCAGGATCTGCTGAAGCATGGCGTCGGCGATGGCATCTTTGACCACAACGTTCTTACCGGTTTTCGGGTTTTTGAACTGCATCCACGGGCCGCCGTCGAGCAGGGTCGCGCCGAATTCTTCAGCGGCCACTTCGTAGGCCCACTCTTTGAAGGCACCTTCGGTGAACTTCATGATGTTGCCTTTGTGCACGATGGTCAGCGAATCGCGGTCGTTATCGACCACATATTGCAGGGCCTTGCGCGCCAGACGTTTGGTGCCTTCCAGCGAAACCGGCTTGACGCCGATGCCGCAGTTTTCGTCGAAACGGATCTTGGTGACGCCCATTTCTTCTTTAAGGAATTTGATGACCTTGGTGGCTTCCGGCGAACCGGCCTTCCACTCAATGCCGGCATAGATGTCTTCGGAGTTCTCGCGGAAAATGGTCATGTCGACGTCGCCGGGCTTTTTCACCGGGCTTGGCACGCCTTCGAACCAGCGCACCGGGCGCAGGCAGACGTACAGGTCGAGTTGCTGACGCAGGGCCACGTTCAGCGAGCGGATGCCGCCACCGACCGGGGTGGTCAGCGGGCCTTTGATGGAAACCACGTAATCCTTGACTGCGTCCAGGGTTTCCTGAGGCAGCCAGGTGTCCTGATCGTAAACCTGAGTGGCTTTTTCCCCGGCGTAGACTTCCATCCAGGAAATCTTGCGTTTACCGCCGTATGCCTTTTGAACTGCAGCATCGACAACCTTGATCATCACCGGGCTGATGTCGACACCAATGCCGTCACCTTCGATGAAGGGGATGATCGGGTTATCAGGAACATTGAGAGAATGGTCTGCATTGACGGTGATTTTGTCGCCGACGGCTGGAACCTGAATCTTCTTGTAACCCATGCTGAACTCCATTGTTTGGATTGAACATCTGGCTTGGTTCGAGCGTAACCCAGTTAAATCAACACGCAAACCCTCTGTTCGTGGCGCGCCTGCATCTCGTTTCGTACAAGCCTGAAAGCAAAGGGAAAAGCGCCAAACTCAAGCATTCCCGACGACTCTACGCCCCACCCTGCCCTGCTACCTTTAGACCAATGGACGAGAATCGTTGCATATGAACCATCGGCAGATTGCCAGCTACCTATGTATAATGCCGCCCGCTGACCACAGGGTCACGACGGCTGGCCTCTCTAGCACGAGACTTTCCGCCTGATTGGTCGGGTTGTTACCGCAGCCTGACTGCTTGACGCTCTACTGATGCACCCAACATCACCGCGAAGAATCTCGACATTCGGTTCATGGATGACTTTGAACGAACGCGCTTACCCGGCGCCCCTCGAGTTTCTGCGCACGCTTTAGCAAAGAAGAGAGAGTTAATCCGAATATGCCCACCCGCTCGAAGATCATCTATACCTTCACCGACGAAGCTCCAGCCCTCGCCACCTATTCCCTGCTGCCGATCATCGAGGCTTACACCGCCTCGGCCGATATCGCCGTGGAAACCCGCGATATCTCTCTTGCAGCGCGCATTCTGGCCAGCTTCCCCGAGCAACTGGGCGACAAAGCCGTAGCCGACCACCTCGCCGAACTGGGCGACCTGGCCGTTACGCCTGAAGCCAACATCATCAAGCTGCCGAACATCAGCGCTTCGGTGCCACAGCTGCAAGCCGCGATCAAAGAGCTGCAAGCTCAGGGTTACAACCTGCCGGACTACCCGGAAACCGTGACCAGCGACGCCGACAAAGACGCCAAGGCGCGTTACGACAAGGTCAAGGGCAGCGCCGTGAATCCGGTTCTGCGTGAAGGCAACTCCGACCGTCGCGCACCGCTGTCGGTGAAGAACTATGCGCGCAAGCACCCGCACAAAATGGGCGCCTGGGCCAAAGACTCCAAGTCCCACGTCGCTCACATGAGCACCGGCGATTTCTACGGCAGCGAAAAAGCAGCCCTGATCGACGCCGCTGACGCTGTGAAGATCGAGCTGATCGCCAAGGACGGTACCGCTACCGTTCTGAAAGAAAAAACCACCGTTCAGGCCGGCGAGATCCTCGACTGCGCCGTGATGAGCAAAAACGCCCTGCGCGCGTTCATCGCTGCTGAAATCGAAAGCGCCAAGGCGCAAGGCGTGCTGCTCTCGGTGCACCTGAAAGCGACCATGATGAAAGTCTCCGACCCGATCATGTTCGGCCAGATCGTTGCCGAGTTCTATAAAGACGCGCTGACCAAGCACGCTGCCGTGCTGGCCGAGATCGGTTTCAACCTGAACAACGGCATCGGCGATCTGTACGCGCGCATCAAGGCCCTGCCGGCTGAGCAGCAAGCTCAGATCGAAGCTGACATGGCAGCGGTCTACGCTGCTCGCCCATCGCTGGCGATGGTCAACTCCGACAAAGGCATCACCAACCTGCACGTGCCGAGCGACGTGATCGTCGACGCCTCGATGCCAGCGATGATCCGTGACTCCGGCAAGATGTGGGGCACCGACGGCCAGCTGCACGACACCAAGGCAGTCATCCCGGATCGTTGCTACGCGACCATCTACCAGGCCGTGATCGAAGATTGCAAAGCCAACGGCGCTTTCGACCCGACCACTATGGGCAGCGTGCCAAACGTTGGCCTAATGGCGAAAAAAGCCGAAGAGTACGGCTCGCACGACAAGACCTTCCAGATCAAGACTGACGGCGTGGTTCGCGTCACCGACAGCAAGGGCAAGCTGCTGATGGAACAGGCTGTTGAAGCCGGCGACATCTTCCGCATGTGCCAGACCAAAGACGCGCCGATCCAGGACTGGGTCAAACTGGCCGTCAACCGCGCTCGCGCCAGCAGCACGCCAGCGATCTTCTGGCTGGACCCGATGCGCGCTCACGACGGCGTAGTGATCGAGAAAGTTCAGGCCTACCTGAAGGATCACGACACTGCCGGTCTGGACATCCAGATCATGGCGCCGGTCGACGCCATGAAGTACACCCTGCAGCGCACCCGCGAAGGCAAGGACACCATTTCGGTGACCGGCAACGTACTGCGCGACTACCTGACCGACCTGTTCCCGATCATGGAACTGGGCACCAGCGCCAAGATGCTGTCGATCGTGCCGCTGATGAACGGCGGCGGCCTGTTCGAAACCGGCGCTGGCGGTTCGGCTCCGAAGCACGTGCAGCAACTGGTTGAAGAGAACTTCCTGCGCTGGGATTCGCTGGGCGAGTTCCTCGCACTGGCAGCATCCCTTGAGCATCTGGGTGTGAACTACAACAACCCGAAAGCGCTGGTACTGTCGAAGACTCTGGATCAGGCCACTGGCCAGTTCCTCGACAACAACAAGTCGCCATCGCGCAAAGTCGGCAACATCGACAACCGCGGCAGCCACTTCTACCTGGCGATGTACTGGGCTCAGGCCCTGGCGGCCCAGACTGAAGACGCTGCACTGCAAGCGCAGTTCGCGACTCTGGCGAAAACCCTGACCGAGAACGAAGCAACCATCGTTGCCGAACTCAACGCCGTTCAGGGCAAGCCAGTCGACATCGGCGGTTACTACCACGCCAATGCCGAGCTGATCAGCAAGGCGATGCGCCCAAGCGCAACCCTCAACGCGGCGATTGCTGCGCTGGTTTAAGGTTGTAGCGCGGTAAACAAACCCCGGCCTTGTGCCGGGGTTTGTGTTTTCAGAGTGCATACAAATACCCTGTGGGAGCGAGCCTGCTCGCGAAAGCGGTTTATCATTCAGCATCTGCATTGACTGACACACCGCTTTCGCGAGCAGGCTCGCTCCCACAGGGGGATTGGGTTTCAATTCTATATTTGAGGACATCCTATGGAATGGCTCCCCCACATCACCGTCGCCACCATCGTCGAGGACAACGGTCGCTTCCTGATGGTTGAAGAACACAAAGCCGGTCGTAACGTACTCAACCAGCCCGCCGGCCATCTCGACCCGGACGAAACCCTGATCGACGCCGCCATCCGCGAGACCCTCGAAGAAACCGGCTGGGACGTCGAGCCCACCGGCGTCATCGGCATTTACCTGTACACCGCGCCGAGCAACGGCGTGACCTATCAGCGTGTTTGCTTCAGCGCCAAAGCGGTAAAACACAACGCGGATTACCAGCTCGATGACGGCATTGTCGGCGCCAAGTGGCTGACCCGCGACGAATTAATCGCTCAACGCGACAACTGGCGCAGCGAGCTGATCATCCGTTGCATCGACGATTATCTGGCCGGTCATCACTTCAGCCTCGAACTGATCCGCCCTTCTCTTTAGCCTTGAGGCCGCGAGCCTGCTAGAATCGCGTCCTTTTTCAAGACACTCATTGAATCCCTATGCGTGATCCAGCCCCTTCTGACACATCCAAGAAGCGCGTCATTGTCGGCATGTCCGGCGGCGTGGACTCTTCCGTTTCCGCTCTCCTGCTGATCGAGCAGGGTTACGAGGTGGAAGGCCTGTTCATGAAGAACTGGGAAGAAGACGACGGAACGGAATACTGCACCGCCATGGACGACCTGGCGGATGCTCAGGCTGTCTGCGACAAGATCGGCATCAAGCTGCACACCGCCAACTTCGCCGCCGAATACTGGGACAACGTGTTCGAGCACTTCCTCGCCGAATACAAGGCCGGTCGTACGCCGAACCCGGACATCCTCTGCAACCGCGAGATCAAGTTCAAGGCATTCCTTGATTACGCCATGATGCTTGGCGCCGACCTGATCGCCACCGGCCACTACGTGCGCCGCCGCGACATCGATGGCCGCACCGAACTGCTCAAAGGTCTCGATCCGAACAAGGATCAAAGCTACTTCCTGCACGCCGTTGGCGGCGAACAGATCGCCAAGACTCTGTTCCCGGTCGGCGAACTGGAAAAGCCGCAAGTTCGGGCGATTGCCGAGAAATACGAGCTGGCGACCGCCAAGAAGAAGGATTCCACCGGGATCTGCTTCATCGGCGAGCGTCGCTTCAGCGATTTCCTCAAACAATACCTGCCGGCGCAACCGGGCGAGATCAAAACCACCGAAGGCGACGTCATCGGCCGTCACCACGGCTTGATGTACCACACCATCGGTCAGCGCCAGGGCCTCGGCATCGGCGGCTTGAAAGACGCTGGCGATGAGCCGTGGTACGTGCTGCGCAAGGATCTCGATACCAACGAGCTGATCGTCGGCCAGGGCAACAACCATCCGTGGCTGTTTTCCAGCGCCCTGCTCGCTTCGGAAATTTATTGGGTCAACCCGATCGACCTGAGCCAGCCGCTGCGCCTGACCGCGAAAGTGCGTTATCGCCAGAGCGATCAGGCCTGCACCCTGGAAAAAACCGCCAGCGGCTACCGCGCTGTGTTCGACGAGCCGCAACGTGCGGTCACGCCGGGCCAGTCAGTGGTGTTCTACGACGGAGAAATCTGCCTCGGTGGCGGCGTGATCGAAGTGGCCGAGCCGTGGAGCGGCCAGGCATGAGCCCGACTCAGGAGCAACTGACCGCGCTCGGCGGCGTGTTTCTCGCCGCCGTGCTGGTCGACCGGATCGCCAAGACCGGCCAGACCAACGAAGCCGGACTGACCTGCATGCTCGGCAGCCTGTTGGTACGCGACCCGAAGGACACGCTGGATGTGTACGGCGGCGATGACATTAATCTGCGCGAGGGTTACCGCGCGCTGATCGGCGCCCTCGAGCGCGACCCGAGCACCTTGCAGCGCGAACCACTGCGTTATGCCCTGTCGATGCTCGGTCTGGAGCGTCAACTGGCCAAGCGCAACGACATGCTCGACACCATCGGTAAGCGTTTGCCGCAGATCCAGTCGCAGGTCGAGCATTTCGGCCCGGCCCACGAGAACGTGGTCGCGGCTTGCGGCGCGCTGTATCAGGACACCCTGAGCACCCTGCGCCAACGCATCCAGGTGCATGGCGACATGCGCAATCTGCAGCAGCCGAGCAATGCCTCGAAGATCCGCGCCCTGCTGCTTGCCGGCATTCGTTCGGCGCGCCTGTGGCGACAGCTCGGCGGCCATCGCTGGCAGTTGGTGATCAGCCGACGCAAGCTGCTCAAAGAGCTGTATCCGTTGATGCGCAGCGAGTAATTCGCCCTGCAATAAAAGCTTTGTAATCTGTAACGCGTAATACGCCGGTCAGTTGGCAACGGACCGGCGGATTTTTTCATGTATGATACGCGCCCCATTTCGTTGCCCGACTGTCCGAGAACACCCCATGCAGCTTTCTTCGCTCACTGCGGTTTCCCCTGTTGACGGCCGCTACGCCGGCAAAACCCAGGCCCTGCGCCCGATTTTCAGCGAGTACGGCCTGATCCGTGCCCGTGTTCTGGTTGAAGTGCGCTGGCTCCAGCGCCTGGCCGCCCACGCTGGTATTCCTGAAGTGCCAGCCTTCTCCGCCGAGGCCAACGCCGTTCTCAATGAACTGGCTGAAAACTTCTCGCTGGAGCACGCCGAGCGCGTCAAAGAGATCGAGCGCACCACCAACCACGACGTCAAAGCGATCGAGTACTTGCTCAAAGAGCAAGCGGCCAAGCTGCCGGAGCTGGCCAAGGTCAGCGAGTTCATCCACTTTGCCTGCACCAGCGAAGACATCAACAACCTGTCCCACGCCCTGATGCTGCGCGAAGGCCGTGACGATGTGATGCTGCCGCTGATGCGCCAGACTGCCAACGCCATCCGCGAACTGGCCATCCGTTTCGCTGACGTGCCGATGCTGTCGCGCACCCACGGTCAACCGGCCTCCCCGACTACTTTGGGTAAAGAGCTGGCGAACGTGGTTTACCGTCTCGAGCGTCAGATCGCTCAAGTCGCTGCCGTGCCGCTGCTGGGCAAGATCAACGGCGCTGTCGGCAACTACAACGCGCACCTGTCGGCCTACCCGCAGATCGACTGGGAAGCCAACGCCCGCGCCTTCATCGAAGACGAGCTGGGCCTGGGCTTCAACCCGTACACCACGCAGATCGAACCGCACGACTACATCGCCGAGCTGTTCGACGCGATCGCGCGCTTCAATACCATTTTGATCGACTTCGACCGCGACATCTGGGGCTACATCTCCCTGGGTTATTTCAAACAGCGCACCATCGCTGGTGAAATCGGTTCGTCGACCATGCCGCACAAGGTCAACCCGATCGACTTCGAAAACTCCGAAGGCAACCTGGGCATCGCCAACGCACTGTTCCAGCACCTGGCGAGCAAACTGCCGATCTCCCGCTGGCAGCGCGACCTGACCGACTCCACCGTACTGCGCAACCTCGGTGTCGGCTTCGCCCACAGCGTGATCGCGTACGAAGCCAGCCTCAAAGGCATCAGCAAACTGGAGCTCAACGAGCAGAAGATTGCCGCTGACCTCGACGCTTGCTGGGAAGTGTTGGCTGAGCCGATCCAGACCGTGATGCGCCGCTACAACATCGAAAACCCGTACGAGAAGCTGAAAGAACTGACCCGCGGCAAGGGCATCAGCCCTGAAGCGCTGCAGACTTTCATCGACGGCCTGGACATGCCAGCGCAAGCGAAAGCCGAGCTCAAGCAACTGACCCCGGCCAACTACATCGGCAACGCTGTAGCGCAAGCCAAACGCATCTGATCGACCGCTTGATCCGTTTGAGACGCCCGGCCGCGCCGGGCGTTTTTATTCCCGTCTGAAAAGTGCTTTTTTTCAATAGGTTACATATGAATTCCGATATTCCTCTTCAACTTCTGGGCGGCCTCACAGCACGCGAATTCCTGCGCGACTACTGGCAGAAAAAGCCACTACTGATCCGTCAGGCAATTCCTGACTTCGAAAGTCCGATCGACGCCGACGAACTGGCCGGCCTGGCCCTGGAAGAAGAAGTCGAATCGCGCCTGGTGATCGAGCACGGCGAGCGCCCATGGGAACTGCGTCGCGGCCCGTTCGCTGAAGACGAATTCAGCAAGCTGCCGGAAAAAGAGTGGACCCTGCTGGTTCAGGCCGTCGACCAATTCGTGCCGGAAGTCAGCGAACTGCTGGAAAACTTCCGCTTCCTGCCGAGCTGGCGCGTCGACGACGTGATGATCAGCTTCGCCACCCCGGGTGGCAGTGTCGGTCCGCACTTCGACAACTACGACGTGTTCCTGCTGCAAGGCCACGGCAAGCGCAACTGGAAAATCGGCCAGATGTGCGATTCCGAGAGCCCGCTGCTGCAACACGCGGATCTGCGCATCCTCGCTGAATTCCACGAAACCGAAGAGTGGGTGCTGGAACCGGGCGACATGCTCTACCTGCCGCCACGTCTGGCTCACTGCGGTGTCGCGGTCGACAACTGCATGACCTACTCGGTCGGTTTCCGCGCACCAAGCGCTTCCGAAGTGCTGACGCACTTCACCGACTTCCTCAGCCAGTTCCTGACTGACGAAGAGCGCTACACCGATGCCGACGCACAGCCAGCAGCCGATCCACACCAGATTCAACACGATGCACTGGATCGCCTGAAAGCCCTGCTCGCCGAGCACATGAGCGACGAGCGCCTGCTGCTGACCTGGTTCGGCCAGTACATGACCGAACCGCGCTATCCAGAACTGGTGGCCGGCCCGGAAGAAATCGAAGAAGAAGACTTCCTCGCCGCCCTGCAGGATGGCGCCATACTGATCCGCAACCCGAGTGCGCGCCTGGCTTGGTCGGAAGTCGATGACGACCTGCTGCTGTTCGCCAGCGGCCAGAGCCGTTACCTGCCGGGCAAGCTGCGCGAACTGCTGAAGCTGATCTGCGCCGCTGACGCCCTGCACACCGACAACCTCGGTGAGTGGCTGAACGACGAAGACGCTTGCGGCCTGCTGTGCCAGTTGGTCAAGCAAGGGAGCCTGGGGTTCGCCGATGAATAAGATTCGCGTACGTGTCGCAGACTGGCAGAAGGACATCGCCGAGATCCGGCGCATTCGTGAAACGGTGTTCATCGCCGAGCAATCGGTGCCACCTGAGCTGGAATGGGACGCGGATGACGCGACCGCCGTGCACTTTCTGGCGTTTGAAGGCGACTTTCCGATTGGCACTGCGCGCTTGTTGCCCGACGGGCACATTGGCCGCGTTTCGGTGCTGAAAGACTGGCGCGGTATGAAGGTCGGTGATGCGCTGATGCAAGCAGTCATTGCTGAAGCGGAAGAGCGCGGCCTGAAGCAGCAGATGCTCAGCGCGCAGGTGCAGGCCACGGCGTTCTATGAGCGCCTGGGCTTCAGCCTGGTCAGCGAGGAATTCCTTGAAGCCGGGATTCCGCATGTCGACATGGTTCGCCATTCGGCTTAAGACCGAGGTGCGGCTTTCGCGAGCAGGCTCGCTCCCACATTGGATCTCTTTCTGACACAAAAGTCGTGTCCGCTGGAGATCCCCTGTGGGAGCGAGCCTGCTCGCGAAGAGGCCCGCAAGCACACCACAAAACGCCCCGCCATTCTCGGATGCCGGGGCGTTTTGCTGTCTACGATTCAACTTGCCCCACCCCAGGCCGACAAACTGGCAATATCAAGCCTTTCGAAAGCGGAGATAACGGACATGTCCCTACGCACCCTGCTCACCACCCTGCTGCTCGGTTGCAGTTTTACGGTGATGGCAGCCACAGAAATCGTGCCTCTCAATTACCGCACCAGCACTGACATGCTGCCGATGGCGCAAGACTTCCTCGGCAAGGACGGTCAGGTCAGCGCCTACGGCAACCAACTGATCATCAAGGCCGAGCCGGACAAGATTCAGGAACTCAAGGCACTGATCACGCAACTGGACACGGCGCCCAAGCGCTTGCTGATCAGCGTCGATACCAATGAAAACAACGGCCGTGGCGACGAAGGTTATTCGGTCAACGGCGCGCAGCCGAACCAGACCCGTATCATCAGCCGCAGCACCACCAGTCGTGAAGGCGGCGTCCAGCAAGTTCAGGCCACCGACGGCATGCCGGCACTGATTCAGGTTGGCCAGAGCGTGCCGATCACCAATGTTCAGAGCGACTCCTACGGCGGTTACAACAGCCAGACGCAATACCGCAACGTCACTCAAGGTTTCTACGTCACCGCGAGCGTCACCGGCGACATCGTTCACCTGGCGATCAGTACCAACCGTGACCGCATGAGCCAGGAACGTCCCGATGTAGTGAACGTGCAAAGCACCGACACAACTGTCAGCGGACGTCTCGGCGAGTGGATCACCCTTGCCGGCGTCAATCGCCAGACCCAGGCCGACAAACAGGGCCTGACCCGCAGCTACTCGACTCAAGGCCGGGATGACATGACCTTGCGGGTGAAAGTCGACGCCTTGGACTAAAGCACCGAAAACTGACTGATTAGTCGTATTAGACGAAAGATGTAGTGCTTTAAAAAAAGCACTACAAAACGTTTGACGGGGTAAAAAAGCGAAGGCATGATGGCCTCGCTCCCGCTAATCAGAGGCCCTGGCAAGGGCCTTCGAAGCGACGTTCGCACCTACCCCGCGAACCGCTTCGTGTCTGTACCGCCCACAAGGTGTGTTTGACGAGGTTGCCGACTGGAACGAAGTTGTCCCGAGGGACGGAAGCGTAATTAGGTAACCCGGCTTCACACTGTAGACCGTATAAAGGCCCACGACGCCCGAATGCGCCCGCAGTCCGCCACTACCTGCTCACTTCCCCTCGAGCCCATCGTTCATCCCGTCGCCTACCCCGCCGAATCCGACTTGACCACCTAAGCTTCTGGTCAGCGAGCGCAGGAATTTTCCACCGCAGAACAACTTTTCATAAAGACGCGACGAGGTTTATCTCCATGGCACTGACACGCGAACAGCAAATTGCAGCCCTCGAAAAAGACTGGGCTGAAAACCCGCGCTGGAAAGGCGTGACACGCACTTACTCCGCTGCTGACGTCGTCCGTCTGCGTGGCTCGGTTCAACCTGAGCACACCTTTGCAAAAATGGGCGCCGACAAGCTGTGGAACCTGGTCACCCAGGGTGCCAAGCCGTCCTTCCGTCCTGAGAAAGATTTCGTCAACTGCATGGGCGCCCTGACCGGTGGCCAGGCTGTTCAACAGGTTAAAGCCGGTATCCAGGCGATCTACCTGTCGGGCTGGCAAGTGGCTGCGGACAACAACTCCGCAGAATCCATGTACCCGGACCAGTCGCTGTACCCGGTGGACTCGGTGCCAACCGTGGTCAAGCGCATCAACAACTCATTCCGCCGTGCTGACCAGATCCAGTGGAAAGCCGGCAAGAACCCGGGCGACGATGGCTACATCGACTATTTCGCGCCGATCGTGGCTGACGCTGAAGCCGGTTTCGGCGGCGTTCTGAACGCTTACGAGCTGATGAAGAGCATGATCGAAGCAGGCGCCGCTGGCGTTCACTTCGAAGACCAACTGGCTTCCGTGAAGAAGTGTGGTCACATGGGCGGCAAAGTACTGGTTCCGACTCAGGAAGCCGTACAGAAGCTGACCGCTGCGCGTCTGGCTGCTGACGTTGCCGGCACCCCGACCATCATTCTGGCCCGTACCGACGCCAACGCTGCTGACCTGCTGACTTCCGATTGCGACCCGTACGACCAGCCGTTCGTGACTGGCGAGCGCACTCAGGAAGGTTTCTACAAGGTTCGCGCTGGCCTCGACCAAGCCATCGCCCGTGGCTTGGCTTATGCGCCGTACGCCGACCTGATCTGGTGCGAAACCGCCAAGCCGGATCTGGACGAAGCTCGTCGCTTCGCCGAAGCGATCAAAAAGGAATACCCGGACCAACTGCTGTCGTACAACTGCTCGCCTTCCTTCAACTGGAAGAAAAACCTGGACGACGCGACCATCGCCAAGTTCCAGCGCGAACTGTCCGCCATGGGTTACAAGCACCAGTTCATCACCCTGGCCGGCATTCACAACATGTGGCACAGCATGTTCAACCTGGCACACGACTACGCCCGCAACGACATGACTGCCTACGTGAAGCTGCAAGAGCAGGAATTCGCTGACGCCGCCAAGGGTTACACCTTCGTGGCTCACCAGCAGGAAGTGGGCACCGGCTACTTCGACGACATGACCACCGTGATTCAAGGTGGCTCGTCCTCGGTAACCGCACTGACCGGTTCGACCGAAGAAGAACAGTTCCACTGATTCGGCTTCGCTGAACAAACGGCCTTTGCGGATCGTATAGAAAGCTAACCGCAGAGCCGCAAAACTGACGCCCCGACTGGTTCGGGGCGTTTTTTTGCCCGAGATAATCTCCCAGACACCACCAACCCCCTGTGGGAGCGAGCTTGCTCGCGAAGGCGTCCTGCCAGTCACTATCCATGTCGAATGATGAACCGCATTCGCGAGCAAGCTCGCTCCCACAGGAAAGCCTCAGCCGCGAGACAAAACATTGATCCAGAGCGGTACAACCGTCAGAAAAATCCGCTAAAACGGGCGCCGTCGCTACTTGCAGTAACGTGCAAGTAAGACAACTTCCCAACTAACAACCCGCTAAACAGTTACAAAAACCCTGCAAACGATATCAATTATCATTTAGCCACAACTATGTTCGTTACATTCCCTACAAAACATTATTTGCATAAACCCGCCTAATGCCCGCAACGCATGGGCTGCAGGGCATTGGAGATGCGCTATGTCCTTATTCCAATAAATAATTTCGCTATAGGAATTTTACTTGCAGGGTGTTTAGCCATAAAATCAGCGCGATTGATTGCTGCGACATATCGTCACTGCCTATTTCTTTATCAAGCTCAGAGACCTTTGCTCTCTGTTAAGGATTACCAGCATGCCCGAAGCGACAGGACTCATGGCCCACAACTGGGGCTTTGCCATTTTCCTTCTGGGTGTCGTCGGCCTGTGTGCCTTCATGCTTGGCGTCTCCAGCCTCCTTGGGTCAAAAGCCTGGGGTCGCAGCAAAAACGAACCGTTCGAGTCCGGCATGCTACCTACCGGTGGCGCCCGCTTGCGGCTCTCAGCCAAATTCTATCTGGTCGCGATGCTCTTCGTGATCTTCGATATTGAAGCCCTCTTTCTCTTTGCATGGTCTGTGTCCGTCCGCGAAAGCGGCTGGACCGGATTCGTCGAAGCTCTCGTTTTCATAGCAATTCTGTTGGCAGGTCTTGTCTACCTGTTCCGAGTGGGCGCCCTTGACTGGGCTCCGGAAGCTCGTCGCAAGCGGCAGGCGAAGCTGAAACAATGAGGCTTTGGCAATGCAATACAATCTCACCAGGATCGACCCCGATGCTCCTAACGAGCAGTATCCGATTGGCGAACGGGAAACCGTTTCCGATCCGTTAGAAGATCAAGTCCACAAAAACATTTTCATGGGCAAGCTGGAAGACGTGCTGAGTGGCGCGGTCAACTGGGGACGTAAGAACTCCCTGTGGCCGTACAACTTCGGCTTGTCGTGCTGCTACGTGGAAATGACCACCGCCTTCACGGCGCCCCACGACATCGCGCGCTTTGGCGCCGAAGTTATCCGGGCATCGCCGCGTCAGGCCGACTTCATGGTTATCGCCGGTACCTGCTTCATCAAGATGGCGCCGATCATCCAGCGTCTCTACGAGCAGATGCTCGAACCAAAATGGGTTATATCCATGGGTTCGTGCGCTAACTCCGGTGGCATGTACGACATCTACTCCGTGGTTCAAGGGGTGGACAAGTTCCTGCCCGTGGACGTCTACGTACCTGGCTGCCCGCCCCGTCCGGAAGCATTTCTGCAAGGCTTGATGCTGTTGCAGGAATCGATTGGACAGGAGCGTCGTCCGCTTTCCTGGGTCGTTGGTGATCAAGGCGTGTATCGCGCCGACATGCCTTCGCAGAAGGAACAGCGCCGCGAACAGCGAATCGCAGTCACCAATCTGCGCAGCCCTGACGAAGTCTGATCCAGATCTGTTCTTACAAAAGAAACGAGAAGCTGGCTTCATTCTTTACGTTGACCGAAAGCGAAAAAATAACCATGACTACAGGCAGCGCTCTGTACATCCCGCCTTATAAGGCAGACGACCAGGATGTGGTCGTTGAATTGAACAACCGTTTTGGCGCCGAAGCGTTCACCGCTCAGTCGACCCGCACCGGCATGCCGGTGCTGTGGGTCGCGCGCGCCAGGCTCGTTGAAGTCCTGACTTTCCTGCGCAACCTGCCCAAGCCGTACGTCATGCTCTATGACCTGCACGGCGTGGACGAGCGTCTGCGCACCAAGCGTCAAGGGCTGCCGAGCGACGCTGAGTTCACCGTGTTCTATCACCTCATGTCGCTGGAACGTAATAGTGACGTGATGATCAAGGTCGCCTTGTCCGAGAGCGACCTCAGCTTGCCGACCGTCACCAGCATCTGGCCGAACGCCAACTGGTACGAGCGTGAAGTCTGGGACATGTTCGGCATCGACTTCAAAGGTCACCCGCACCTGTCGCGCATCATGATGCCGCCGACCTGGGAAGGTCACCCGCTGCGCAAGGACTTCCCGGCGCGCGCCACCGAATTCGATCCGTACAGCCTCAACCTCGCCAAGCAACAGCTCGAGGAAGAAGCCGCGCGTTTCCGTCCGGAAGACTGGGGCATGAAGCGTTCCGGCCCGAACGAGGACTACATGTTCCTCAACCTCGGCCCGAACCACCCTTCTGCGCACGGTGCGTTCCGCATCATTCTGCAACTGGACGGTGAAGAGATCGTCGACTGCGTGCCGGACATCGGTTACCACCACCGTGGTGCCGAGAAGATGGCCGAGCGTCAGTCGTGGCACAGCTTCATTCCGTACACCGACCGTATCGACTACCTCGGCGGCGTGATGAACAACCTGCCGTACGTGCTCTCGGTCGAGAAGCTGGCCGGCATCAAGGTGCCTGAGAAGGTCGACGTCATCCGCATCATGATGGCCGAGTTCTTCCGGATCACCAGCCACCTGCTGTTCCTCGGGACTTACATCCAGGACGTCGGCGCCATGACCCCGGTGTTCTTCACCTTCACCGACCGCCAGAAGGCGTACACGGTGATTGAAGCCATTACCGGTTTCCGTCTGCACCCGGCCTGGTACCGCATCGGTGGCGTCGCCCACGACCTGCCGCGCGGCTGGGAAAAACTGGTGAAAGACTTCGTTGAATGGCTGCCAAAACGCCTCGACGAATACACCAAGGCTGCCCTGCAGAACAGCATCCTCAAGGGCCGTACCATCGGCGTCGCCCAGTACAACACCAAAGAAGCCCTGGAATGGGGTGTCACCGGTGCCGGCCTGCGTTCGACCGGTTGCGATTTCGACCTGCGTAAAGCGCGCCCGTACTCCGGCTACGAGAACTTCGAGTTCGAAGTGCCGCTGGCCGCCAACGGCGATGCCTACGACCGCTGCATGGTTCGCGTCGAAGAAATGCGCCAGAGCATCAAGATCATCGACCAGTGCATGCGCAACATGCCGGAAGGCCCGTACAAGGCGGATCACCCGCTGACCACGCCGCCGCCGAAAGAACGCACGCTGCAGCATATCGAAACCTTGATCACGCACTTCCTGCAAGTTTCGTGGGGCCCGGTGATGCCGGCCAACGAATCCTTCCAGATGATCGAAGCGACCAAGGGCATCAACAGTTATTACCTGACGAGCGACGGCGGCACCATGAGCTACCGTACCCGGATCCGCACTCCAAGCTTCCCGCATCTGCAACAGATCCCTTCGGTGATCAAAGGCAGCATGGTCGCGGACATGATTGCGTACCTGGGTAGTATCGATTTCGTTATGGCCGACGTGGACCGCTAAGCATGAACAGCACGCTTATCCAGACAGACCGTTTCACCCTCAGTGAAACCGAGCGCTCGGCCATCGAGCACGAGCTGCATCACTACGAAGACCCGCGCGCGGCGTCGATCGAAGCCCTGAAGATCGTTCAGAAAGAACGTGGCTGGGTGCCGGATGGCGCCTTGTACGCAATCGGCGAGATCCTCGGCATCCCGGCCAGCGACGTTGAAGGTGTGGCTACTTTCTATAGCCAGATTTTCCGTCAGCCGGTTGGCCGTCACATCATTCGCGTTTGCGACAGCATGGTCTGCTACATCGGCGGCCACGAGTCGGTGGTCAGCGAAATCCAGAACAATCTGGGCATCGGCCTGGGTCAGACCACCACCGACGGTCGTTTCACTCTGCTGCCGGTCTGCTGCCTCGGCAACTGCGACAAGGCACCGGCGCTGATGATCGACGACGACACCTTTGGTGATGTGCAGCCTGCTGGCGTCGCCAAACTGCTCGAGGGCTACGTATGACCCTGACATCTTTCGGTCCTGCCAACCGCATCCAGCGTTCGGCCGAGACTCACCCGCTGACCTGGCGTCTGCGTGACGACGGCGAAGCCGTGTGGCTCGACGAGTACCAGGCCAAGAACGGCTACGCCGCTGCGCGCAAAGCCTTCGCTGACATGGATCAGGACGCCATCGTCCAGACCGTGAAAGACGCAGGCTTGAAAGGTCGCGGCGGTGCAGGCTTCCCCACGGGTGTGAAGTGGGGCCTGATGCCCAAAGACGAATCCATCAACATCCGCTACCTGCTGTGCAACGCGGATGAAATGGAGCCGAACACCTGGAAAGACCGCATGCTGATGGAGCAACTGCCCCATCTGCTGATCGAAGGCATGCTGATCAGTGCGCGCGCGCTGAAAACCTACCGTGGCTACATCTTCCTGCGTGGCGAATACACCACCGCCGCCAAGCACCTCAACCGTGCCGTGGAAGAAGCCAAGGCTGCTGGCCTGCTGGGCAAGAACATTCTCGGCAGCGGCTTTGATTTCGAGCTGTTCGTCCACACCGGCGCAGGGCGTTACATCTGCGGTGAAGAAACCGCACTGATCAACTCCCTCGAAGGTCGCCGCGCCAACCCGCGCTCCAAGCCGCCCTTCCCTGCCGCCGTCGGCGTGTGGGGCAAGCCGACCTGCGTGAACAACGTGGAAACCCTGTGCAACGTGCCGGCGATCATTGCCGACGGCGTTGACTGGTACAAATCGTTGGCGCGCGAAGGCAGCGAAGACATGGGCACCAAGCTCATGGGCTTCTCCGGCAAAGTCAAAAACCCGGGCCTCTGGGAGCTGCCATTCGGCGTCACCGGTCGCGAGTTGTTCGAAGACTACGCCGGCGGCATGCGCGACGGCTTCAAACTCAAGGCCTGGCAGCCAGGCGGCGCCGGTACCGGTTTCCTCCTGCCTGAACACCTCGACGCACAAATGTACGCCGGCGGCATCGCCAAAGTGGGCACCCGTATGGGTACCGGCCTGGCCATGGCGGTGGATGACAGCGTCAACATGGTCTCGTTGCTGCGCAACATGGAGCAGTTCTTCGCTCGCGAGTCGTGCGGCTTCTGCACCCCATGCCGCGATGGCTTGCCATGGAGCGTCAAGCTGCTGATGGCCATCGAACAAGGCCGCGGTCAGCCAGGCGACATCGAGACCCTGCTGGGTCTGGTCAACTTCCTCGGCCCAGGCAAAACCTTCTGTGCTCACGCACCGGGTGCCGTGGAGCCGTTGGGCAGTGCCATCAAATACTTCCGTCCAGAGTTCGAAGCCGGTATCGCGCCAGTCAGCGCCGCCGTCCCGCCTCTGGCAAGGCCGATCGTAATCGGCGCGTAAACGCTTAAAAAGGCGAAGGGTCCGTGCCCTTCGCCTTTCGTCCGATGACGCCTTTCGGGGCTGACTGGATTCGGACGGATAACAAGATTCCATTAGCCACGCCCGCTGACACCGGGCCAACGAAGACCTTTGAACCATGGCCACTATCCACGTAGACGGCAAAGCGCTCGAAGTCGACGGGGCAGACAACCTGTTACAGGCATGTCTGTCGCTGGGCCTCGACATCCCTTATTTCTGCTGGCACCCCGCACTCGGTAGCGTCGGGGCTTGCCGCCAGTGCGCGGTCAAGCAGTACACCGACGAGAACGACACCCGTGGTCGCATCGTCATGTCCTGCATGACTCCTGCCACCGATAACACCTGGATCTCCATCGAAGATGAAGAATCCAAGGCGTTCCGCGCCAGTGTTGTCGAATGGCTGATGACCAACCACCCGCACGACTGCCCTGTGTGCGAAGAAGGCGGTCATTGCCACCTGCAAGACATGACCGTGATGACCGGCCACAACGAGCGCCGTTATCGCTTCACCAAACGCACCCACCAGAACCAGCAACTGGGGCCGTTCATTTCCCACGAAATGAACCGCTGCATCGCTTGCTACCGCTGCGTGCGTTTCTACAAGGATTACGCTGGCGGCACCGACCTCGGTGTGTTCGGCGCCCACGACAACGTGTACTTCGGTCGCGTTGAAGACGGCACCCTCGAAAGCGAATTCTCCGGCAACCTCACCGAGGTCTGCCCGACCGGTGTGTTCACCGACAAGACTCACTCCGAGCGCTACAACCGCAAGTGGGACATGCAGTTCGCGCCGAGCATCTGCCATGGCTGCTCGAGCGGTTGCAACATTTCCCCGGGCGAGCGTTACGGTGAACTGCGTCGCATCGAAAACCGCTTCAACGGTTCGGTGAACCAGTACTTCCTCTGCGACCGTGGCCGTTTCGGTTATGGCTACGTCAACCGCACCGACCGTCCACGTCAGCCGCTGCTGGCCGACGGCACCAAGCTCGGTCTGGATGCTGCACTGGATAAAGCCGCTGACCTGCTGCGCGGTCGCAACATCGTCGGTATCGGTTCGCCGCGTGCCAGCCTCGAAAGCAACTACGCGTTGCGCGAACTGGTCGGTGCCGAGCACTTCTACTCGGGTATCGAAGCCTCCGAACTGGAGCGTATCCGTCTGGTCCTGCAAGTGCTGAAAGACAGCCCGCTGCCAGTGCCGAACATGCGCGACATCGAAGACCACGACGCGATTTTCGTCCTCGGTGAAGACCTGACCCAGACCGCCGCCCGTGTGGCGTTGTCGCTGCGTCAATCGGTCAAAGGCAAAGCTGAAGACATGGCCGAAGCCATGCGCGTTCAGCCTTGGCTCGACGCTGCGGTGAAGAACATCGGCCAGCACGCGCTGAACCCACTGTTCATCGCCAGCCTCGCTGAAACCAAGCTCGACGACATCGCTGAAGAATGCGTACACGCCGCTCCGGACGATCTGGCGCGCATCGGTTTCGCCGTTGCTCACGCACTGGACGCCAGCGCGCCGGCCGTTGAAGGTCTGGACGCTGAAGCACTGGAACTGGCTCAACGTATCGCCGACGCCCTGCTCGCGGCCAAACGTCCGCTGATCATCGCCGGTACTTCGCTGGGTTCCAAAGCGCTGATCGAAGCCGCGGCGAACATCGCCAAAGCGCTGAAGCTGCGCGAGAAGAACGGTTCGATCAGCCTGATCGTGCCGGAAGCCAACAGCCTTGGCCTGGCCATGCTCGGTGGCGAATCGGTCGACGCGGCGCTGCAAGCCGTCATCAACGGTAACGCTGACGCGATCGTCGTGCTGGAAAACGATCTGTACACCCGCACCGGCAAAGACAAGGTCGATGCGGCACTGAACGCTGCGCAAGTAGTGATCGTTGCTGACCATCAGAAGACTGCTACCAGCGATCGCGCGCATCTGGTTCTGCCAGCGGCGAGCTTCGCCGAAGGCGACGGTACGCTGGTCAGCCAGGAAGGTCGCGCCCAGCGCTTCTTCCAGGTTTTCGACCCGCAATACATGGACGCGAGCATCCTGGTTCACGAAGGCTGGCGCTGGCTGCACGCCCTGCGCGCGACCCTGCTGAACCAGCCGATCGACTGGACGCAACTCGACCACGTCACCGCTGCCGTTGCTTCGAGCACCGAGCAACTGGCGCGCATCGTCGACGCTGCACCGTCCGCCGCGTTCCGCATCAAAGGTCTGAAACTGGCGCGTGAGCCGCTGCGTTATTCCGGTCGCACCGCGATGCGCGCCGACATCAGCGTTCACGAACCGCGCACCCCGCAAGACAAAGACACCGCGTTTGCCTTCTCCATGGAAGGTTACTCGGGCTCTGCCGAACCGCGTCAGCAGGTGCCATTTGCATGGTCGCCGGGCTGGAACTCGCCACAAGCGTGGAACAAGTTCCAGGACGAAGTCGGTGGTCACATCCGTGCCGGCGACCCGGGCACCCGCCTGATCGAAAGCACTGGCGACTCGCTGAACTGGTTCGCTACAGCACCGCGTGCATTCAATCCGGCGCCGGGTACCTGGCAAGCCGTGCCGTTCTTCCACCTGTTCGGCAGCGAAGAGAACTCTTCGAAAGCTGCACCGGTGCAAGAGCGCATTCCGGCTCCGTACGTGGCGCTGGCCAAGTCGGAAGCGGATCGTCTCGGCGTCAACGACGGTGCCCTGCTGAGCCTGAACGTGGCCGGTCAGACCCTGCGTCTGCCGCTGCGCATCAATGAAGAACTGGGCGCCGGTCTGGTGGCATTGCCTGCGGGCATCGCCGGCATTCCACCGGCATTCGCCGGCGTATCCGTCGACGGTCTGCAGGAGGCAGCGCAATGACCTGGTTCACCCCTGAAGTGATCGATGTGATCCTCTCGGTCGTCAAAGCCATCGTGATTCTGCTGGCCGTTGTGGTCGCAGGCGCGTTGCTCAGCTTTGTCGAACGTCGCCTGCTGGGCTGGTGGCAGGACCGTTACGGTCCGAACCGCGTTGGCCCGTTCGGCATGTTCCAGATCGCCGCCGACATGCTGAAGATGTTCTTCAAGGAAGACTGGACTCCGCCGTTTGCCGATAAAGTGATTTTCACTTTGGCACCGGTGGTGGCCATGTCGGCCCTGCTGATCGCCTTCGCGATCATCCCGATCACCCCGACCTGGGGCGTCGCGGATCTGAACATCGGCCTGCTGTTCTTCTTCGCCATGGCCGGTCTGTCGGTCTACGCGGTGTTGTTCGCCGGCTGGTCGAGCAACAACAAGTTCGCCCTGCTCGGCAGCTTGCGTGCGTCGGCGCAGACCGTGTCCTACGAAGTGTTCATGGGCCTGGCCCTGATGGGCATCGTGGTTCAGGTCGGCTCGTTCAACATGCGCGACATCGTCGAGTACCAGGCGCAGAACCTGTGGTTCATCATTCCGCAGTTCTTCGGCTTCTGTACCTTCTTCATCGCTGGCGTCGCCGTGACTCACCGTCACCCGTTCGACCAGCCGGAAGCGGAACAGGAACTGGCCGACGGTTACCACATTGAATACGCCGGTATGAAATGGGGCATGTTCTTCGTCGGTGAATACATCGGCATCATCCTGATCTCGGCGCTGCTGGTCACCCTGTTCTTCGGTGGCTGGCACGGTCCGTTCGGCATCCTGCCGCAACTGGCTTTCGTCTGGTTCGCACTGAAGACCGCGTTCTTCATCATGCTGTTCATCCTGCTGCGCGCTTCCATTCCGCGTCCGCGTTATGACCAGGTGATGGATTTCAGCTGGAAATTCTGCCTGCCACTGACCCTGATCAATTTGCTGGTGACCGCTGCGGTCGTGTTGTGGAACACGCCTGCAGTCGCGGTTCAGTGAGGATTTGACCCATGTTCAAATATATTGGCGACATCGTTAAGGGTACTGGTACCCAGTTGCGCAGCCTGGTCATGGTCTTCGGCCATGGCTTTCGCAAGCGCGACACCCTGCAATACCCGGAAGAAGCGGTCTACCTGCCACCACGCTACCGTGGTCGCATCGTCCTGACCCGTGACCCCGATGGCGAAGAGCGCTGCGTAGCCTGCAACCTGTGCGCCGTGGCTTGCCCGGTGGGTTGCATCTCACTGCAGAAAGCGGAAACCGAAGACGGTCGCTGGTACCCGGACTTCTTCCGTATCAACTTCTCGCGCTGCATTTTCTGCGGTCTCTGCGAGGAAGCCTGTCCGACCACCGCAATCCAGCTGACCCCGGATTTCGAGATGGCCGAGTTCAAACGTCAGGACCTGGTGTACGAGAAAGAAGATCTGTTGATCTCCGGCCCCGGCAAAAACCCTGATTACAACTTCTATCGTGTTGCAGGTATGGCAATCGCTGGCAAGCCGAAAGGCTCCGCGCAGAACGAAGCCGAACCGATCAACGTGAAGAGCTTGCTGCCTTAAGGAAGAACGATGGAATTCGCTTTCTATTTCGCATCGGGTATCGCTGTTGTGTCCACGCTTCGCGTAGTCACCAACACCAACCCTGTGCACGCCCTGCTCTACCTGATCATCTCGTTGATCGCCGTGGCCATGACCTTCTTCGCACTCGGCGCACCGTTCGCCGGCGTGCTGGAAGTGATCGCTTATGCTGGCGCCATCATGGTGCTGTTCGTGTTCGTGGTGATGATGCTCAACCTCGGCCCGGCCTCGGTTCAGCAAGAACGCGTCTGGCTCAAGCCCGGCATCTGGGCAGGACCGGTGATTCTCGCCGCGCTGCTGCTGGCCGAACTGCTGTATGTGCTGTTCGCTCACCAGAGCGGTCAGGCCATCGGCCACACCACCGTAGACGCGAAAGCCGTGGGCATCAGCCTGTTCGGTCCGTACCTGTTGGTGGTCGAACTCGCCTCGATGCTGCTGCTTGCTGCAGCCGTCACGGCGTTCCATTTGGGCCGTAACGAGGCGAAGGAGTAAGACATGCCTGCTATCCCTCTCGAACATGGTCTGGCGGTTGCCGGCATCCTGTTCTGCCTTGGTCTGGTCGGCCTGATGGTCCGCCGCAACATTTTGTTCGTGTTGATGAGTCTGGAAGTAATGATGAACGCCTCTGCACTGGCGTTCATTGTTGCAGGCGCCCGTTGGGGCCAGCCGGATGGACAGATCATGTTCATCCTGGTGATCAGCCTTGCAGCCGCCGAGGCCAGTATTGGTCTGGCGATCCTGCTGCAACTGTATCGCCGCTTCCACACGCTCGATATCGACGCTGCCAGTGAGATGCGCGGATGAACCTGATCTTTCTGACTTTCGTATTCCCTCTGATCGGTTTCCTGCTGCTGTCGTTCTCCCGTGGACGCTGGTCGGAAAACCTCTCGGCGCTGATCGGCGTGGGTTCCATTGGCTTGTCGGCGATTGTCGCCGCCTACGTCATCTGGCAATTCAACGTCGCACCTCCCGAAGGCGGTCACTACACCCTGGTGCTGTGGAAGTGGATGGCGGTCGAAGGCTTCAAGCCTGACTTCGCCCTCTACGTCGACGGCCTGTCGATCACCATGCTTGGCGTGGTCGTTGGCGTGGGTTTCCTGATCCATCTGTTCGCGTCCTGGTACATGCGCGGCGAAGCGGGTTACTCGCGCTTCTTCTCGTACACCAACCTGTTTATCGCCAGCATGCTGTTCCTGGTGCTCGGCGATAACCTGTTGTTCCTGTACTTCGGCTGGGAAGGCGTGGGCCTGTGCTCGTACCTGTTGATCGGTTTCTACTACAGCAACCGCAACAACGGTAACGCCGCACTCAAGGCCTTCATCGTGACCCGGATCGGCGACGTGTTCATGGCCATCGGCCTGTTCATCCTGTTCCAGCAAGTGGGCACGCTGAACATCCAGGAACTGCTGGTGCTGGCACCGCAGAAATTCCAGGTCGGTGACTTCTGGATCACCCTGGCGACGCTGATGCTGCTGGGTGGTGCGGTCGGTAAATCGGCACAACTGCCGCTGCAAACCTGGCTCGCGGACGCGATGGCCGGCCCGACTCCGGTTTCGGCACTGATCCACGCCGCCACCATGGTGACCGCCGGTGTTTACCTGATCGCCCGTACCCACGGTCTGTTCACCCTGGCACCGGAAATCCTCCACCTCGTCGGCATCGTTGGTGGTGTGACCCTGGTGCTGGCAGGTTTCGCGGCACTGGTTCAAACCGACATCAAACGTATCCTCGCCTACTCGACCATGAGCCAGATCGGCTACATGTTCCTGGCGCTGGGCGTTGGTGCATGGGATGGCGCGATTTTCCACCTGATGACCCACGCCTTCTTCAAGGCCCTGCTGTTCCTTGCTTCCGGTGCGGTGATCGTTGCCTGCCACCACGAGCAGAACATCTTCAAGATGGGCGGTCTGTGGAAAAAACTGCCACTGGCCTACGCCAGCTTCATCGTCGGTGGTGCTGCCCTCGCCGCTCTGCCACTGGTCACCGCAGGCTTCTACTCCAAGGACGAAATCCTTTGGGAAGCGTTCGCCAGCGGCAACCACGGTCTGCTTTACGCAGGTCTGGTCGGCGCGTTCATGACGTCGCTGTACACCTTCCGCCTGATCTTCATCACGTTCCACGGTGAAGCCAAGACCGAAGCCCACGCCGGTCACGGCATCGCTCACTGGCTGCCGCTGTCGGTGCTGATCGTATTGTCCACCGCCATCGGCGCGATGATCGTTCCGCCACTGCACGGCGTGCTGCCAGAAAGCGTTGGCCATGCCGGCGGCGAAGCCAAGCACAGTCTGGAAATCGCTTCGGGCGCCATCGCCCTGGCCGGTATCCTGCTGGCAGCGCTGCTGTTCCTCGGCAAGCGTCGCTTCGTCACGGCCATCGCCAACAGCGGCATCGGCCGTTTCCTCTCGGCCTGGTGGTTCGCTGCCTGGGGCTTCGACTGGATCTACGACAAACTGTTCGTCAAGCCTTACCTGGCGATCAGCCACGTACTGCGCAAAGACCCGCTCGACCAGACCATCGGTCTGATCCCGCGTATGGCCAAGGGTGGTCACACTGCCCTGAGCCGCACCGAGACCGGTCAACTGCGTTGGTACGCTGCTTCGATGGCTGCTGGTGCCGTGCTGGTTATCGGCGCCATCGTGCTGGTAGCGGTCTGATATGAACCTTGCGAATTTGCGAAAGGAAACGAGCCCGTCATGATTCTGCCTTGGCTAATCCTGATCCCCTTCATCGGCGGCCTGCTGTGCTGGATGGGTGAGCGCTTCGGCGCTACCCTCCCGCGCTGGATTGCGCTGTTGACCATGACCCTGGAACTCGCCCTCGGCCTCTGGCTGTGGGCCCACGGTGACTATTCATTTGCGCCGGCGCCTGGCGCCGATCCGACCTGGGCACTTGAGTTCAAGCATGTCTGGATCCAGCGCTTCGGCATCAACGTGCACCTGGCCCTCGACGGCCTGTCGCTGTTGATGATCCTGCTGACCGGTCTGCTGGGTATCCTCTCGGTACTCTGCTCGTGGAAAGAGATTCAACGTCACGTTGGCTTCTTCCACCTGAACCTGATGTGGATCCTGGGCGGCGTGGTCGGCGTGTTCCTCGCCCTCGACCTGTTCATGTTCTTCTTCTTCTGGGAAATGATGCTGGTGCCGATGTACTTCCTCATCGCGCTCTGGGGTCACAGTTCTTCGGACGGCAAGAAAACCCGGATCTACGCAGCGACCAAGTTCTTCATCTTCACTCAGGCTTCCGGCCTGATCATGCTGGTGGCGATCCTCGGTCTGGTGCTGGTCAACTTCAACAACACTGGCGTGATTACCTTCAACTACGCCGACCTGTTGAAAACCAAGATGTCGATGACCACCGAGTACATCCTGATGCTCGGTTTCTTCATCGCCTTCGCGGTCAAGCTGCCCGTGGTTCCGTTCCACTCCTGGTTGCCGGATGCCCACGCCCAGGCGCCGACTGCCGGTTCCGTCGACCTCGCCGGTATCTTGCTGAAAACCGCTGCCTACGGTCTGCTGCGTTTCGCCCTGCCGCTGTTCCCGAATGCGTCGGCCGAGTTTGCGCCGATTGCCATGACCCTCGGCCTGATCGGGATCTTCTACGGTGCGTTCCTCGCTTTCGCACAAACCGACATCAAGCGTCTGATCGCCTTCTCGTCCGTTTCCCACATGGGTTTCGTGTTGATCGGCATCTACTCCGGCAGCCAACTGGCCCTGCAAGGTGCAGTGATCCAGATGTTGGCACACGGTGTGTCGGCGGCGGCACTGTTTATCCTCAGCGGTCAGTTGTACGAGCGTCTGCATACTCGTGACATGCGTGAGATGGGCGGTGTGTGGTCGCGTATCGCTTACCTGCCGGCGATCAGCCTGTTCTTTGCAGCCGCGTCCTTGGGTCTGCCGGGTACCGGTAACTTTGTCGGTGAGTTCCTGATCCTGATCGGCTCCTTCGCAAGCTGGCCGTGGATCACCGCGATTGCCACTTCCGGTCTGGTGTTCGGTTCGGTCTACTCGCTGATCATGATCCACCGTGCCTACTTCGGTCCGGCGAAATCGGATTCGATCCTGCACGGTATGGACGCTCGCGAACTGATCATGGTGCTAGGCCTTGCGGTGTTGCTGATCTACATCGGCGTCTACCCGCAACCGTTCCTCGACACTTCTGCCGCCACGATGCATGGCGTGCAGCAGTGGCTCGGCACCGCCTTCACTCAACTCGCTTCGGCCCGGTAAGAGCGCTATGGAATTCACGATTCAACACTTTATTGCGCTTGCGCCACTGTTGATCACCAGCCTCACCATTATCGTGGTGATGCTGGCAATCGCCTGGCGCCGCAACCACTCGCAGACCTTCCTGATTTCGGTCGCCGGTCTGAACCTGGCCTTGCTGTCGATCCTCCCAGCCCTGAAAGTCGCGCCTCTGGCCGTGACCCCATTGCTGCAAATCGACACCTTCGCTTGCCTGTATATGGCGCTGATCCTGGTCGCCACCCTCGCCTGTGTGACCCTCGCCCACGCCTACTTGGGTGATGGCGGTTCGGGTTACCCGGGCAACCGTGAAGAACTGTACCTGCTGATCCTGATGGCCGCCGCCGGTGGTCTGGTTCTGGTCAGCGCGCAGCACCTGGCCGGTTTGTTCATCGGTCTGGAACTGTTGTCGGTACCGGTTTACGGTCTGGTGGCTTACGCCTTCTTCAACAAGCGTTCGCTGGAAGCCGGCATCAAGTACATGGTGCTGTCGGCGGCCGGTTCCGCATTCCTGTTGTTCGGTATGGCGCTGCTCTACGCCGATTCGGGTTCGCTGAGCTTCGTTGGTATCGGTCAGGCTCTGGCTGCGACTGGTCTGCCTAGCTCGCTGGCGCAACTGGGCCTGGGCATGATGCTGATCGGTCTGGCGTTCAAGCTGTCGCTGGTACCGTTCCACCTGTGGACGCCGGACGTCTACGAAGGTGCTCCGGCACCAGTGGCGGCGTTCCTCGCGACCGCTTCGAAGGTTGCGGTGTTTGCGGTGATGGTGCGTCTGTTCCAGATCTCCCCTGCCGCGAGCAGTGGCGTGCTGAGCGACGTGCTGACCGTCATCGCCATCGCCTCGATCCTGTTCGGTAACCTGTTGGCCCTGACGCAGAGCAACCTCAAGCGTCTGCTCGGTTACTCGTCCATCGCGCACTTCGGCTACCTGCTGATCGCACTGGTGGCGAGCAAGGGTCTGGCGGTGGAAGCCATCGGCGTGTACCTGGTCACCTACGTGATCACCAGCCTCGGCGCCTTCGGCGTGATCACTCTGATGTCCTCGCCGTACAACGGCCGTGATGCGGATGCCCTGTACGAATACCGCGGCCTGTTCTGGCGCCGTCCGTACCTGACCGCCGTGCTGACCGTGATGATGCTGTCGCTGGCGGGTATCCCGCTGACCGCTGGCTTCATCGGCAAGTTCTACATCATCGCTACCGGTGTTGAATCGCATCAATGGTGGCTGGTCGGTTCGCTGGTACTGGGCAGCGCCATCGGCGTCTTCTACTACCTGCGCGTGATGGTCACCCTGTACCTGATCGAGCCAAACCTGCGTCGCCACGACGCCCAGCTGCACTGGGAACAGAAGGCAGGCGGCGTAATGCTGCTGGCCATCGCCCTGGTCGCGTTCTTCCTGGGTGTGTACCCGCAGCCATTGCTGACTCTGGTTCAGCAGGCGGGTCTGGCGGGCTGATTGCTCCGTCGCTTTTAGCTACAAATAGAAACGGCACCTTCGGGTGCCGTTTTTGTTTTTGCGGGAACTGAACGCGCTGTCGCGCGACAGTCTGGAAAAGAAGATGGCGCAGGTCGAACACAGCCTGTCGCTGTACGTCGATGCCAATGAAATCAGCGGTAAACCGCACTGTTGCTGGTGTTTATCGGCCTGACCGCGTGGGGCGCGGTGCAACGCGGGTTGGCGCCGCTGCGCGAGTTTCGCAAAGTCGCGGCGATGGTTTCGACTCAGGATCTGGAACACCGATTGTCCGTGATGAACATGCCGCAGGAGCTGAGCGAACTGGCGCAAGGCATCAACTTCATGCTGCATCGGCTGGATGCCGGGGTGCAGCAGTTGTCGCAATTTTCCGATGACCTAGCGCATGAGCTGCGTACGCCGATCAATAACCTGATGGGCAAGGCGCAGGTGACCTTGTCCCGCGAGCGCACGACCGAGGAATACAAGGACGTGCTGGTGTCGTGCACCGAGGAACTGGAGCGCGTGGCGCGGATTGTTTCGGACATGCTGTTTCTGGCGCAGGTCAGTCATCCGTCGGCGCTGGCGCCGTTTGAAGCGGTGGCGCTGGAGGTTGAAGTGGCGAAGGTCGCGGAGATGTTTTCGTTGTCGGCGCAGGATAAGGATATTCATTTGAATGTGCTTGGCAGTGCCTCGTTGCTGGGCGACCGGTTGATGATTCAGCGAGCGATTTCCAATCTGCTGTCGAATGCGCTGCGTCATTGCCCGAACGGAAAAACCGTGACGCTGCTGATTGAACAGAGTGCGACGCAGGCCTCCCTGCTGGTCAGCAACCCCGGCACCGGGATTGAAGCGCAGCATTTGCCACATCTGTTCGACCGCTTCTACCGCGTCGACAGCAGCCGCTCGCGCTCGCAGGGCAGCACCGGGTTGGGCCTGGCGATCGTGCGCTCGATCATGAGCCTGCATCAGGGGGTGGCGGAGGTTAAGAGTTTGCCGGGGGCGATGACCGTGTTCAGGCTTGGGTTTCCTGCGGTGCCGCCAATGGCCCCTTCGCTTGCAGGCAAGCTCCCACAGTGATTTGCGGGGTACTCAGTTTTTGTGAGCACCACTGAAACCTGTAGAAGTGAGCCTGCTTGCGATGGCGGTGGGCCCTTCAACATCTGCACTGCCTGATACTTAGCCTTTGCGAGCAAGCTCGCTCCCACAGGGACAGTAGTCATCCACAAAATGTGTGGACACCGCCAAAACCTGTGGGAGCGAGCTTGCTCGCGAAAGCGTCGGATCAGGCGATATCCACGTTGAATGTCAGAATGGGAATCGGGAGTTTTGTACGATTTCTTACCGATACGCTCTCGTCTCCGCACAAACTCCGAAAGCTCCCGCCCTAACATCCGTTTCGTCCTACAGCCAGCCTTGAGTGTGGAGCTCTATGGTTAATGTCTATGCAGGTTGAAGAACGATGCGGGGCAAACTATGAGCAGTGACTTGTTTCGTGAGTTGGTAGCAGGAATCGAGACTCTGGCAGTCCAAGGTCGGGCGCAGCGCATTCTCGCTCACAAAGGAAAAACCGGCACACCACGAATTGGCGCTATGAAAGGCAAGCTGGTGCTGCCTGAAGATTTCGATTCGCCATTGCCTGACGCCATGCTTGATACCTTTGAAGAGATTCAAGCATGAAGCTGGCATTGACCGATGTCCTTTAGTTGTTGCTGCTGTGGGCAGGTTTTTTTTGAGTATTGTGAACACCACTGCAATCTGTGGGATTGCTTGCCTGCAAGCGATGGCGGCGTGTCAGTCATTATCCATGCTGAATGGCAGACCGTATTCGCGAGCAAGCTCGCTCCCACAGTAATCTCGATTGTGATCGGAATTTATGAACGATACAGATCCAATGTGGGAGTGAGCCTGCTCGCGATTGCGGTAGGTCAGGCAGCAAAAAAAACGGCACCTTCCGGTGCCGTTCGCCTTTCACATTTCAGCTGTTATTTGCGCGCATCCGCCCACGATTTCAGCAGTTCGTTGTAGCTCACGGTCTCGCCCTTCGGCTTCTCGTTGGCCAGTTTCGGTTTCGGTGCGCCCGGTTGATCGAACCAGTACTGCGCGTCGCGCTCCGGGTTCATCTTCGGAGCACAAACAGCCTGGGCCTTGGAGCGTTCAAGGCGCGTCATGATCGCGTCCTGATCCTTGGCCAAACCGTCGAGCGCCTGTTGCGGGGTCTTCTCGCCGCTCGCCGCTTCGGCGATGTGGCTCCACCACAATTGCGCCAGACGCGGATAGTCCGGCACGTTGGTCCCGGTCGGGGTCCATTGCACGCGGGCCGGGCTGCGGTAGAACTCGACCAGACCACCGAGTTTCGGCGCCAGATCGGTCATCGCTTGCGAGTTGATGTCCGACTCACGAATCGGCGTCAGACCGACGATGGTTTTCTTCAGCGAGACAGTTTTCGAGGTGACGAACTGCGCGTACAGCCACGCTGCCAGCTTCTGCTTCTCAGGCGTGGATTTCATGAACGTCCACGAACCCACGTCCTGATAGCCGAGCTTCATGCCCTCTTCCCAATACGGCCCGCGCGGCGACGGCGCCATGCGCCATTTCGGCGTTCCGTCGGCGTTGACCACCGGCAGGCCCGGTTTGGTCATGTCGGCGGTGAACGCGGTGTACCAGAAGATCTGCTGAGCAATGTTGCCCTGCGACGGCACCGGACCGGACTCGGAGAAGGTCATGCCCGCCGCTTCCGGTGGCGCGTACTTCTTCAGCCAGTCGACGTACTTGGTGGTGGCGAACACGGCGGCCGGACCATTGGTGTCGCCGCCACGGGTCACGCTGGAGCCGACCGGGTGGCAGTCCTCAACACGAATCCCCCACTCGTCCACCGGCAAGCCGTTGGGGATGCCTTTGTCGCCGCCACCGGCCATGGAGAACCAGGCATCGGTGAAACGCCAGCCCAGCGAAGGGTCTTTCTTGCCGTAGTCCATGTGGCCGTAAACGCGTTTGCCGTCGATTTCCTTGACGTCTTCGCTGAAGAATTTGGCGATGTCTTCATACGCCGACCAGTTCACCGGCACGCCCAATTCGTAGCCGTACTTTTCCTTGAACTTGGCTTTCAGATCGGCGCGCTCGAACCAGTCTGCGCGGAACCAGTACAGGTTGGCGAATTGCTGGTCGGGCAGTTGATAAATCTTGCCGTCCGGCGCGGTGGTGAACGAGATGCCGATGAAGTCCTTGATGTCGAGGGTTGGCGAGGTGAAGTTCTTGCCCTCGTTGGCCATCAGGTCGGTGATCGATTCGGTCTTGCCGTAGCGAAAGTGCGTACCGATCAGGTCCGAGTCGTTGACCCAGCCGTCATAGATATTCTTGTCCGACTGCATCACCGTCTGCATTTTTTCCACCACGTCGCCTTCTTGCAGCAGGTCGTGGGTGAGCTTGATCCCGGTGATTTCGCTGAAGGCCTTGGCGAGCACTTTCGACTCGTATTCGTGGGTGGTCAGGGTCTCGGAAACGACCTTGATGTCCATGCCGCGAAACGGTTCAGCCGCTTTGATGAACCACTTCAGCTCTTCGAGTTGCTGCTCGGCCGTCAGGGTCGACGGTTTGAATTCACTGCCGATCCATTTTTTCGCCGCGTCCTCGTAAGCATCGGCCCAGGCGGATGCGCTCAAACCGCTGAGTGCCAGCATGGCTGCCAATGAAATGCTATGTCGCAGCTTATTGTTTTTGTCGAACATAGAGACCTCCTGTTTAAGTTGTGGAGCCGCGTTGCCGAACGACTCGACTAGCCCCAACGCATCACAGCCAACAGCCACACCAGGGACAACGCGGACGCCACCCAGATGCTCCAGTCGGTGGCGCCGATCACCAGCAAATGCAGGTAGGCGCTGCCGAGAAGACCGATAAACAAACGATCACCACGGGTGGTGGCAATCGGTAGAAAACCTCGCCGCAGGATGCTCGGCGAACGCAACTCCCAGGTGGTCATGCCGACCAGAATCAGGCCGATGACGATGAAGAATGCTGCGGTAGGCGTGGTCCAGCTCATCCATTCCATCATCAGCTCCTCAGACCCGACCGAGGGCAAAGCCCTTGGCCACGTGGTTGCGAACAAACCAGATCACCAGCATGCCCGGCAGAATGGTCAACACCCCCGCCGCTGCCAGCACACCCCAATCGATACCCGACGCCGACACCGTGCGCGTCATCACAGCGGCGATCGGCTTGGCGTTCACCGAGGTCAACGTGCGTGCGAGCAGCAGTTCGACCCAGGAAAACATAAAGCAGAAAAACGCCGTGACCCCGATGCCGGAGCCGATCAGCGGGATGAAAATCTTCACGAAGAACTTGGGGAAACTGTAGCCGTCGATGTAGGCGGTTTCGTCGATTTCTTTCGGCACACCGGACATGAAGCCCTCCAGAATCCACACCGCCAATGGCACGTTAAACAGGCAATGCGCCAAGGCTACGGCGATATGCGTATCGAACAGGCCAATCGACGAATACAGCTGGAAGAACGGCAGCAGAAACACCGCCGGCGGCGCCATGCGGTTGGTCAGCAGCCAAAAGAACAGGTGCTTGTCGCCAAGAAAGCGATAACGCGAAAACGCATACGCCGCCGGCAACGCCACGCTTAGCGAGATCACCGTGTTCAAACTTACGTAATACAGCGAGTTCAGATAACCGGTGTACCAGCTCGGATCGGTGAAGATCACCTTGTAATTCGCCAGCGTGAAGTCCTGTGGGAAAAGTGTCAGGCCGCCGAGGATTTCGGTGTTGCTCTTGAAGGACATGTTCAGCAGCCAGTAGATCGGCACCAGCAGGAACAGGATGTATACCAGCAGTGGAATAACTTTTTTCATAGGGGTAAGCCGTTTGCTCATGGCCGGGCCTCAGCGGTTGGCGTCGGAGTGCGTCATGGCGGTGTAGAACAGCCAGGACACCAACAGGATGATCAGGAAGTACACCAGCGAAAACGCCGCTGCCGGACCGAGGTCGAATTGCCCTACGGCCATCTGGGTCAACGTCTGACTCAGGAAGGTCGTGGCGTTACCCGGCCCGCCGCCGGTGAGCACGAACGGCTCGGTGTAGATCATGAAACTGTCCATGAAGCGCAGCATCACCGCGATCAGCAGCACGCTCTTCAGCTTGGGCAACTGAATGTGCCTGAACACCGCCCAGGCCGAGGCGCGATCGATGCGCGCGGCCTGGTAGTACACATCGGGAATCGCGCGCAATCCGGAGAAACACAGCAGCGCCACCAAAGAAGTCCAGTGCCAGACGTCCATCACCAGCACCGTCACCCAGGCGTCCATGGTGTTGGCCGCATAGTTGTAACTGATGCCCATCGCGTTGAGGCTGGAACCGAGCAAACCAATGTCGGCACGGCCGAAGATCTGCCAAATGGTGCCGACCACGTTCCACGGGATCAGCAGCGGAATCGCCAGAATGATCAGCACGACTGATGACCAGCGACCCTTGGTCGGCATGGTCAGGGCGACGGCAATACCCAGCGGGATTTCAATCAGCAACACGCACGCCGAATAGATGAACTGACGCAGCAGCGAGTCGTGCAAACGCGGATCGAGCAGCACTTGCTTGTACCAGTCGGCGCCGACGAAGTAGCGGCTGGACTGGTCGAAGATGTCCTGCACCGAATAGTTGACCACGGTCATCATCGGGATCACCGCACTGAACGCCACCAGCAGGAACACCGGCAACACCAGCCACCAGGCCTTGTTGTTCTGCACCTTGTTCATGGCTGCACCTCTTCATCGGCTTCAAGCAGAAACTCGTCGGCATAGACCATCAGCCACTGCGCCGGAAAACTGATGTACGCCGTGCCCTGCGGCACCGGTTTGTCTTCGGCCAAACGCACTTTCAGCGGCGCGCCGTCGAGGTCGAGGGTCATGATCTTGTAGGTGCCGAGGTCTTCGACGTGTACGACCCTGGCCTGCATCGCGTCATCAAACGGCTCGTCCCACACATGAATGAACTCAGGGCGGATGCCGACCTTCAGATTCTTCCACTGACCGTGTTCGATATGTCGCTGCATGGCGTCGGACAACGGCAAATGCGTCGAGGCGAAACCAACGCCGCCGGGCTGCGGCTGCACGTCGATCAGGTTCATCCCCGGGCTGCCGATGAAATAGCCGACAAAGGTGTGGCTCGGCCGCTCGAACAATTCCCGTGGCGTGCCGAACTGGACGATCTGGCCGCCGTACATCACCGCGATCTTGTCGGCGAAGGTCGAGGCCTCCAGTTGATCGTGGGTGACGTAGACCATGGTGATGTTGAACTGCTCGTGGATCTGCTTGAGCTTGCGCCGCAGTTTCCATTTCAGGTGCGGGTCGATCACCGTCAGCGGTTCGTCGAAGAGGATCGCTGAAACATCGTCACGGACCAGACCGCGGCCCATCGAGACTTTCTGTTTTTCGTCGGCGGTGAGGTTGCGCGCCTTTTTGCTCAGCAGGTTTTGCAGGTCGAGGACTTCGGCAATTTCCTGCACCTTGCTGTGTACTTTCGCCTCGGCCATGCCCTGATTTCGCAGGGGGAAAGCGAGGTTGTCGAACACGGTCATGGTGTCGTAAACCACCGGAAACTGGAAAACCTGAGCGATGTTGCGCTTCTCCGGCGTCAGGTCGTTGACCGCTTTGCCGTCGAACAACACGTGACCCTGCGAGGGACTGAGCAGCCCGGAAATGATGTTGAGCAGGGTCGACTTGCCGCAACCCGACGGCCCGAGCAAAGCGTAAGCGCCGCCCTGCTCCCAGACGTGATCCATCTCGCGGATCGCGTAGTCCTCGGCGCCGCTCGGGGTTTTGCTGTAGCTGTGGGCGAGGTGCTGCAAACGGATTTCGGCCATCAGGCAACCCTCGCGACACGCCGGCCCGGTGCTTGCACCAGACGGCCCTGCGCATCGAAAACGAACAGTTTGTGGGTCGGGATGTAAATGCGGATCGGCGCATCGACGTCGTATTCGTGAACGCCGGGCAGGTGCAGCACCAACAGGAAATGCTCGTTGCGCACGTGCAGGAAGGTTTCCGAACCGCTGATCTCGGCGACTTCGACGGTGACCGCCAATTCGAGGTCATCATCGTTGCTCGGCACCAGCGAGATATGGCTGGGGCGCACGCCAAAACGGAACTCGCCCTCACCCACCGGGCGCAGATCAACGTTCAACGGGAAGTGTACGAAGTTGGCAAAACTCACTTCGTTACCGGCAATGCGTCCCGGCATCAGATTGATCGGCGGTTCGGAGAACAACTCGGCGGCGAGCACGGTTTGCGGCTGGTGATAGACCGAAGTCGACGGGCCGCTCTGAATCACCCGGCCTTCGTGAAGAATCGTCGTGGTGCCGCCGAGTGCCAGCGCTTCATTGGGTTCGGTGGTGGCGTAGATCGCGATGGTGTGGCGCGCCTTGAACAGCTCGCGCATTTCCTGGCGCAGTTCTTCACGCAGTTTGTAGTCGAGGTTGACCAGCGGTTCATCGAAGAGGATCAGCTCAGCGTCCTTGACCAGCGCACGGGCCATGGCCGTACGCTGCTGCTGACCGCCGGAGAGTTCCAGCGGATAGCGCTGCAGAAACTTCTCGATGCGCAGCATCTTCGCGGTTTCCTGCACTTTGCTATGAATGATCTCTTTCGAGACCCCAGCCTGACGCAACGGCGAGGCGATGTTCTCGAACACGGTCATGGTCGGGTAATTGATGAACTGCTGATAGACCATCGATACGTTGCGCAGACGCACCGGGCGTTGGGTGACGTCGACGCCGTTCATCAGGATGCGACCGCTGTCGGGCTTATCGAGCCCGGCCATTAACCGCATGAGGCTGGTTTTGCCGGACAGCGTGCGGCCAAGCAAAACGTTGAACGAACCGGGTTCGAATTTCAGGCACGCATCGTCGATCCAGGTCTGGCCCTCGACGGTACGGCTGACGTGCTCCAGGGTGAGTGACATGGCTCGGCCTTTTTATTATTGGAGTCAAGCGACCTGTGCACGGGAGCGAGTTTCGTGCCAGAAATATTAAGTGATTGATTTGTCGCGAAAATCGGTGAAAGCGTGGGGAAACGGCGTTCATTGCTGAACACATTTGAACAGTTGGGCGATTGACAATGAACAATAGTGAACAACACTCTATGAACGCTTTTTGCCCGATCTTGGATGCGATAGAGACCCCCTGTGGGAGCGAGCCTGCTCGCGAAAGCGGTGTGTCAGTCGATGCAATTGTGTCTGATAGACCGCTTTCGCGAGCAGGCTCGCTCCCACATGGGATTGGTGTTTTGCTCGGGATTTGGGTTCATAACAACAATAAAATCGCTGCATCAGAGGCCCACTGCCATGGCCGCACCTGCCCCGCCGCTGTCCCACGACGCGATCGTCCAGACTTCCTGGCAACGTTGCCGCGCGTTCGGTCTTGACCACCAAAGCACGCCGGCCTTCGATCAACTGCCCGCCGCCGGCATTGCGCAGTTGCTCGACAGCCATCATTCGCTGGTGCAGACCACACACCAGGAAGTCTTGCCCTATTACGAAAACATCCTGAGCAATTCCAACTGTCTGATCATGCTCGCCGACAATCAGGGCCAGGTGCTGACCTCGTGGGGCACTCAACGCTTTATCGAGCCGAATCTGGCCCGGGGTTTTCAGGCTGGGGCGAGCTGGATGGAGCGCTGCAGCGGCACCAATGCGATCGGCACGGCACTGGCGTGTGAACAAGCGGTGCATATCGAACACGATGAACACTTTCTCAAGGCCAACCGCTTCATGACCGGTTCTGCCGCGCCGATTTTCGACGCCGAACGCAAGGTCATTGCGGTGCTCGACGTGTCCAGCGACAGCTATCTGCCGCCCTCGCACACCCTGGGCATGGTCAAGATGATGAGCCAGACCGTGGAGAACCGGCTGATTCTCAACCTGTTCCATGGCCAGCATTTTCAACTGACCTTCAACACCGGGTTGAACAACCTCGACAGTCAGTGGGCCGGGTTGTTGATCTTTGATGAGAGTGGACAGGTGTTGTCGGCGAATCGTCGGGCCGACAATCTGCTCGGTGTGCGTTTGTCGCGGGTCAGCGTTGAGAGTCTGTTCAAGGTGTCGTTGCTGGAGTTGATCAATCAGCCCGACGGGTTGCCGTTTGCCTTGCAGACCTCTGGTCGCAACCGTTTTCAATGCTTGTTGAAGCGGCCGAAACAGGCGTCGGTTCAGCCGCGCGTTTTTGCTGCTGAACCCAAAACCGCCGCGCCCACCGCCATCAGTCTCAACACCCTGCACTTCGGCGACAGCCGCGTGGAAAAAGCCGTGCGTCAGGCTGAGCGTTTGCTGGAGAAAGACATTCCGTTGCTGATCCATGGCGAAACCGGCGTAGGCAAAGAGGTCTTCGTCAAAGCCCTGCATCAGGCGAGTTCTCGTAGTAAACAGGCATTCATTGCCGTCAACTGCGCGGCGATCCCCGCCGAACTGGTCGAGTCCGAACTGTTCGGTTACGAGAAAGGCGCGTTCACCGGCGCCAACCAGAAAGGCAGCATCGGGCTGATTCGCAAGGCGGACAAAGGCACGTTGTTCCTTGATGAAATCGGCGATATGCCGCTGCCGACCCAGGCGCGGTTGTTGCGGGTTTTGCAAGAGCGTTGTGTGCAACCGGTGGGTAGCAGCGAGTTGTTTGCGGTGGATCTGCGGATTATCTCGGCGACTAACCGCTCTCTGCGAGAACAGGTGCAGTTGGGACGGTTTAGGGAGGATTTGTATTACCGCATTGGTGGGCTGACGCTGGAGCTGCCGCCGCTGCGGGAGCGCAGTGATAAGGAAGCGTTGTTTAAACGACTGTGGGAGCAGCATCGTGAGCCGACGCAGTGGGCGGGGTTGAGCCAGGAAGTGTTGGAGCTGTTCAGTCGTCATCCGTGGCCGGGGAATTTGCGTCAGGTCAGTAGCGTGATGCAGGTGGCGTTGGCCATGGCTGAGGAGCAGCCGGTGAGGCTGGAGCATTTGCCTGATGATTTTTTTGTGGATCTGGAGATGGAGCCCGTGGAGAGCGCGGCACCGTTGGGGGTTGATCTGAATGATGTGGAGGCGTTGAACCGGGAGTTGAAAGCGGCTGGGGGGAATATTTCGCATTTGGCGCGACGGTTGGGTGTTAGCCGAAATACGCTCTACAAACGGTTGCGGCAGATTGAAGGTTGAGTGAATCCCTTCCCCTCACCCCAGCCCTCTCCCCCAGGAGAGGGAGCCGACCGAGGTGTCTGACGTTGTACATCGACCTGAAAAAACCAGTCGATTATGGATTCAAAGCAGCGCGTTCAGGTCGGCGTATCTCGTGAGCATCCCCCATTCAGTCCCCTCTCCCGGAGGGAGAGGGAGCTGACCGAGGTGTCTGGCACCGGACATCGACCTGAAACATCCTGGCGATTATGGATTCAGCGCAAATCGCTCAGGTCGGTGTATTTCCTGAACATCCCCCATTCAGTCCCCTCTCCTGGGGGAGAGGGTTAGGGTGAGGGCGAAAATTCCGGCTCAACATGCACAGCCGAAGCCGCCTCCAATGTGCGCAACCCGACCAGCACAACCACCACCATCATCAAACCTGCACCAATAGCCACCGCAAATCCCGCGCGCGCGCCAAAGGCATCAATAACCAACCCCGCCAGCATGCCGCCGAGTGCAACACCCACGCTGATACCGGTAGTCATCCACGTTAGTCCTTCCGTGATCCGCGAAGGAGGAATAATGATCGTCCCCATTTTCATGACCACGACCATCGTCGGAGCAAACGAGATGCCCGCGATAAACAGCGCCGCAGTCAGCACATAAACATCCGTTGCAAAAACAGGCAGCACACCGGTGAACGCCGTGACCAGGATCCCGATCAGGAACTGTTTTTCGATCGCCAGCGAAACCCTCATCGCACCGAACGTCAGGCCCGCCACCAGTGAGCCGAACGCATAAGCGGCGAGGATGAAGGTTGCCGCCCCCGGCCAGCCCTGCGCATTGGCGAAAGCCACAACAGCAACATCGATTGCTCCGCCAATAACCCCCATCGCCAGCAACGCGAGGACAATGGTGCGCACGCCGGGAATCAGCAGGGTTGAGCCGCTATGGCTGGCGTGGCCCACAACAACCTTGGGTTCAGTCTCGCGTTGCAGGAGAAACGCCGTCACCCCGACGGCCAGCAGCCCGACCGCGACCAGCGGTCCGGCTTCGGCGAAAAAACTCACGCTCAAACCGATCGCCAGTGGCGGGCCGATGATGTAAGCGAGTTCGGTCAAGACCGTGTCCAGCGAGAACGCCGTGTGCAGTTGCGGCTTGCCTCGGAACAGCTGCGACCATCGCGCACGGATCATCGACGGCATGCTCGGCATCGTCCCCGCCAGTGCCGCCAGCACAAACAGCAGTGCGGCTGGAGCGCGCAAGTAGACGGCGATGATCAGTGCCAACAACATGGCAATGCTGAACGCCGTGACGACGGGCAGCACGCGACTCTGACCACGCTGATCAACCAGTCTGGAGATGTGCGGGCCGAGCAGCGCATTGGCCAGGGTGAACGTACCGGCGACTGTGCCGGCCAGCCAGTAAACGCCGGTTTGCTGCACGAGCATGGTGATGATGCCGATGCCGATCATTGCCTGAGGCAATCGGGCGATGGAACTCGCGAGCACTAGCCCGGTGGCGCCGGGGGTGGTTAGCAGTTCGCGATAGTGATTGGCCATGGTGTCTCCATTCGATATTCGTCGCCGCTCAGCATCCTGCTGAACGCGTTGCCGACATCAAGACCTACGCGAACGTCAAAAGCAACCCTCACCCCAGCCCTCTCCCGGAGGAGAGGGAGCTGACCGAGGTGTCTGGCGTTGTACATCGACCTGAAAAATTGTGTCGATTATGGATTCGGAGAAAAACTTTCAAGTCGGCGTATCTCTTGAGTATCCCCCATTCAGTCTCCTCTCCCCGAGGGAGCTGACCGAGGTGTCTGGCGTTGTACATCGACCTGAAAAAACCAGTCGATTATGGATTCAAAGCAGCACGTTCAAGTCGGCGTATTTCCTGAGCATCCCCCATTCGGTCCCCTCTCCCCCTGGGAGAGGGCTAGGGTGAGGGGCTTTTCTTGCGCCCAAACAAAAACCCGCACAAGGCGGGTTTTGTTTTGAAGCTAAACACAGCTATCAGTCAGCCAGACGCCAGGTAGTCCCACCCTTGCCGTCTTCCAACACAACGCCCATCGCAGTGAGCTGATCACGAATCCGATCCGACTCAGCCCAATCCTTACCCGCACGTGCTGCCAGACGCGCCGCGATCAGCGCATCAACCTCTGCCGCATCGACACGCCCTTCAGCGCCCGCCTGCAGGAAGTCATCCGCCTCCAACTGCAACACACCCAACACGCTCGCCAGCTCTTTCAGACGTGCCGCCAGACCTGCCGCCGCATCGAGATCGCTCTCGCGCAGACGGTTGATCTCACGCACCATCTCAAACAGCACGGCACAGGCTTCCGGCGTACCGAAGTCGTCGTTCATCACCGTGGTGAAACGCTCGACGAACGCTTCGCCACCCGCCGGAGCGACGTTCGGCAGACCTTTCAACGCGTGGTAGAAACGCTCCAGCGCGCCTTTGGCGTCCTTGAGGTTGTCTTCCGAGTAGTTGATCGCGCTGCGGTAGTGGCTCGACACCAGCAGGTAACGCACGACTTCCGGGTGGTACTTTTCCAGCACGTCGCGAATGGTGAAGAAGTTGTTCAAGGACTTGGACATCTTCTCGCCGTTGATGCGAATCATGCCGCAATGCATCCACGCGTTGGCGTAGGTCTTGCCGGTGGCCGCTTCGCTCTGGGCGATTTCGTTTTCATGGTGCGGGAACTCGAGGTCGCTGCCGCCACCGTGAATGTCGAAAGTCTCGCCCAGGCAGCAGGTCGACATCACCGAGCACTCGATGTGCCAGCCCGGACGCCCGGCGCCCCACGGCGATTCCCAACTTGGCTCGCCCGGTTTGGCGGCTTTCCACAGGACGAAGTCGAGCGGGTCCTGTTTCGACTCGTCGACTTCGATGCGGGCGCCGATGCGCAGGTCTTCGATTTTCTTGCGCGACAGCTTGCCGTAGCCCATGAACTTGGCGACGCGGTAGTACACGTCACCATTGCCCGGAGCGTAGGCGTAACCCTTGTCGATCAAGGTCTGGATCATCGCGTGCATGCCAGGAATGTGATCCGTGGCGCGCGGTTCCATGTCCGGCTTCTTGATGTTCAGGCGCGCTTCGTCTTCGTGCATCGCGGCGATCATGCGCTCGGTCAACGCTTCGAACGATTCACCGTTCTCGTTGGCGCGGTTGATGATCTTGTCGTCGATGTCGGTGATATTGCGCACGTAGGTCAGGTCGTAACCGCTGAAGCGCAACCAGCGGGTCACCAGGTCGAACGCGACCATGCTGCGGCCGTGGCCAAGGTGGCAGTAGTCGTACACGGTCATCCCGCAGACGTACATGCGCACCTTGTTGCCATCCAGCGGCTTGAAGACTTCTTTGCTCTTGGTGAGCGTGTTGTAGATCGTTAGCACGTTATTTCCCTTGACGCTGAATCACTGGCCCCACGAATCACGCAGGGTCACGGTACGGTTGAATACCGGCTGACCTGGTTTCGAGTCCTTCAAATCAGCGACGAAGTAGCCTTCGCGCTCGAACTGGAAACGGTCTTCCGGCTGTGCATTGCCAAGCGATGGCTCAGCACGACAACCGGTGAGTACCTGCAGCGAATCAGGGTTGATGTTGTCGAGGAAACTCGCGCTGTCTTCGGCCTTCTCAGGGTTGGCCGAACGGAACAGGCGATCGTACAGACGCACTTCGCACTCGATGCTGGCGGCGGCCGGCACCCAGTGGATCACGCCTTTGACCTTGCGCCCTTCCGGGTTCTTGCCGAGGGTTTCCGGGTCGTACGAGCAACGCAGTTCGACGATGTTGCCATCGGCGTCCTTGATCGCTTCGTCGGCACGGATCACGTAGCTGCCGCGCAGACGCACTTCACCGGCCGGTTCCAGGCGCTTGTAGCCCTTTGGCGGCTCTTCCATGAAGTCGTCACGGTCGATGTAGATTTCCCGGGCGAATGGCAGTGCGCGTACGCCCATGTCTTCTTTCGGGTGGCGCGGCAGTTCGAGGTTTTCGACCTGACCTTCCGGGTAGTTGGTGATCACCACTTTCAGCGGACGCAGCACGCACATGGCGCGCGGTGCGGTCTGGTCAAGGTCGTCACGGATGCTGAATTCGAGCATGCCGAAGTCAACCACGCCGTCGGAACGGTTGGTGCCGATCATTTCGCAGAAGTTGCGGATCGATTTTGGCGTGTAGCCACGGCGGCGGAAGCCCGACAGCGTGGACATCCGCGGATCGTCCCAGCCGTTGACGTGCTTTTCATCGACCAGTTGCTTGAGCTTGCGCTTGCTGGTGATGGTGTAGTTGAGGTTCAGACGGCTGAACTCGTACTGACGCGGATGCGCCGGCACTGGCAATGCGTCGAGGAACCACTCGTACAGCGGACGATGGCTTTCGAACTCGAGGGTGCAGATCGAGTGGGTGATGCCTTCGATGGCGTCCGACTGCCCGTGGGTGAAGTCATAGTTCGGGTAAATGCACCACTTGTCACCGGTCTGGTGGTGATGCGCGTGGCGGATGCGATACATGATCGGGTCGCGCAGGTTCATGTTCGGCGAGGCCATGTCGATCTTCGCACGCAGCACGCGGGCGCCGTCCGCGAACTCACCGGCGCGCATGCGCGCAAACCAGTCGAGGTTCTCTTCAACCGAACGGTCGCGGAACGGGCTGTTCTTGCCCGGCTCGGTCAGGCTGCCACGGTATTCCTTGGCCTGCTCAGGGGTCAGGTCGTCGACATAAGCCTTGCCGGCCTTGATCAGCTCGACGGCCCAGTCGTGCAACTGGTCGAAATACTGCGAGGCGTAGCGCACTTCGCCGGACCATTCGAAGCCCAGCCATTTGACGTCGCTTTCGATCGCGTCGATGTATTCCTGGTCTTCCTTGGCCGGGTTGGTGTCGTCGAAACGCAGGTGCGTGACGCCGCCGAACTCCTGGGCCAGGCCGAAGTTCACGCAGATCGACTTGGCGTGGCCGATGTGCAGGTAGCCGTTGGGCTCAGGCGGGAAACGGGTGACGATCTGCGTGTGCTTGCCCGAGTCCAGGTCTGCCTGGATGATCGGCCGCAGGAAATTGACCGGCACGGCAGGGCCGGACTTGGCATTCGAGGTAGGGTCGACAGTGGGCTTGCTCATAGGATCCTTGACTTACATGTGCGCGGCCGCAGAGGGGGCCAGACAAAACAAAGCCGCTATCATAGCCGATGCTGTCAAGGGGCTGACAGAGCACGGCCTATAAAGGAGCGCATTTAATCGCAGGGATTTGGAAAAACAGCCTCGAAATTCGCGCCTGTCACGCTAAACTGCGCACCTTGGCCCACGGGCTGAACCGGTAACGGGCCGAAATGTCCCTTTACCCACGAATTCCTTATAAAGAGTAGCGATCATGACTCAAGTCAAACTGACCACCAACTACGGCGACATTGTCATCGAACTGGACGCGGAAAAAGCGCCAATCACCGTTGCCAACTTTCTCGAATACGTTAAGGCCGGCCACTACGAAAACGTGGTTTTCCACCGTGTGATCAAGGGTTTCATGATCCAGGGCGGTGGCTTCCAGCCTGGCATGCAGGAAAAGAAAGACAAGCGCCCGAGCATCCAGAACGAAGCCGACAACGGCCTGAAGAACGAGAAGTACACCCTGGCCATGGCTCGCACCATGGACCCGCATTCGGCATCGGCGCAGTTCTTCATCAACGCCACCAACAACAGCTTCCTCAACCACACCGCCAAGACCGCTCAGGGCTGGGGCTATGCAGTGTTCGGTAAAGTCGTTGCAGGCACTGACGTTGTCGACAAGATTGAAGGCGTGTCGACCACTTCCAAGGCCGGCCACCAGGACGTACCAGCAGACGACGTGATCATCGAGAAAGCCGAGATCATCGAAGCGTGATATTGCTGATTTCAGACTTGCATCTGGAAGAGGAGCGCCCGGACATTACCCGGGCGTTTCTGGATTTGCTCGCCGGACGCGCCCGCTCGGCGAGTGCGTTGTACATTCTCGGCGACTTTTTCGAAGCGTGGATTGGCGATGACGCCATGACACCCTTCCAGCGTTCCATCTGCCAGGCCCTGCGCGAACTCAGCGACAGCGGCACGGCCATCTTTCTGATGCACGGCAATCGCGACTTCATGCTCGGCAAGGCCTTCTGCAAGCAGGCCGGCTGTACGTTGTTGAAGGACCCGAGTGTCGTGCAGTTTTATGGCGAGCCGGTGCTGTTGATGCACGGCGACAGCCTCTGCACCCGCGACGTCGGCTATATGAAGCTGCGTCGTTATCTACGTAACCCGATCACGCTGTTTATCCTGCGCAATCTGCCGCTGAGCAGCCGCCATAAACTGGCGCGCAAACTGCGCAGCGAAAGCAAGGCACAGACGCGGATGAAGGCCAATGACATTGTCGATGTCACGCCAGAAGAGATTCCGCGGATCATGCAGGAATACGGTGTGAAAACCCTGATTCACGGGCACACCCACCGCCCGGCGATTCACAAGTTGCAACTTGGTGAACAGGCGGCGAAGCGGATTGTGCTGGGGGATTGGGATCGGCAGGGTTGGGCGTTGCAGGTGGATGAGAGCGGCTACGCGTTGGCGCCGTTCGACTTCGCCCCGCCGCTGGCTTTGCCGCACGGCTGAAAGCTTTACCCCCTCACCCCAGCCCTCTCCCCCAGGGGGGCGAGGGGGAAAGGGAGCCGACCGAGAGCAGTTCAAAACCCGCGTTCGACTCACAATCTCAAATCATGCTTTCCCCCAAACCGGAGCTCAACTCGGTGGCTCACGTCGGCGTACCTCGAAAGCAAACCACGGTCAGTCCCCTCTCCCTCCGGGAGAGGGTTAGGGTGAGGGGCTTTTGACCTTTAGTGCCCTGAAGCAGCAGGCCCTGCCTTGGCAGCAAACGGCGGTTTCGCCAGCCAGACAATCAGAATCAACCCCATAAAACCCCAGCCTAGCAACGTGAAGTAATCCACAGTGGACAGCATGTACGCCTGGCTGGTCAGGATCTGATCCATCTGCGCATAAGCCGATTGGCTCGCCCCGCCCAACTGATTCAAGGTCTCGCGCGTCGCCGGCTCAAAGGTGCTGATGCTCTCACTCATATACGCATGATGCTGATCCGCCCGGCGAATCCAGATCCACGTGGTCAGCGACGCCGCAAAGCTACCGCCCAACGTCCGCAGAAAAGTCGCAAGACCCGCACCATCGGCAATCTGACTCGGCGGCAAGTCCGACATCAGAATGCTCAAGGTCGGCATGAAGAACAGCGCCACGCCAATGCCCATGAACAGTTGCACCAACGCGATGTGCTGGAAGTCCACCTCATTGGTGAATCCGGCGCGCATGAAGCAACTCAAACCAATCGCCAGAAACGCCAGCCCGGCCAGTAAACGCAGGTCGAACTTGTTCGCGTACTTGCCGACAAACGGCGACAGCAACACCGGCAGAATGCCGATCGGCGCCACGGCCAGACCGGCCCAGGTTGCGGTGTAGCCCATTTGCGTCTGCAACCACTGCGGCAGGATCAGGTTGATGCCGAAGAACCCGGCATAACCCAGCACCAACACCAGTGTGCCGATGCGGAAGTTGCGGTAGGCAAACAGCCGCAGATTCACCACCGGATGCTGGTCGGTCATTTCCCAGATAACGAACACCGCCAGCGCAATCACCGAAATCGCCGCGCCGATGATGATGAAGTTCGACTCGAACCAATCCAGATCATTACCCTTGTCGAGGATCACCTGCAACGCGCCGACGCCAATGATCAGCGTGATCAGGCCGACGTAATCCATCGGCTGACGGCTGGTTTCCACCGGACGTTTGGCCAGTTGCGAACGCACCACCATCACCGCAAAGATGCCAATCGGCACGTTGATGAAGAAGATCCACGGCCAGCTATAACTGTCGGTAATCCAGCCACCGAGAATCGGCCCGGCAATCGGCGCAACCACCGTGACCATCGCCAGCAATGCCAGGGCCATGCCGCGCCTCGCCGGCGGATACACCGCGATCAACAGGGTTTGCGTCATCGGGTACAGCGGCCCGGCGACCAGGCCTTGCAGCACACGGAAGCCGATCAGCTCAGGCATCGAGGTCGAAATACCGCAGAGGAACGAGGCCAGCACAAACAGGATGGTGGCCCACAAAAAAAGCTTCACCTCACCGAAGCGGCGGCTGAGCCATCCGGTCAGTGGCAGCGCAATCGCGTTGCTCACCGCGAACGAGGTGATCACCCAGGTGCCCTGCTCCGAACTCACCCCGAGGTTGCCGGAAATGGTCGGCAGCGCCACGTTGGCGATGGTGGTGTCGAGCACTTGCATGAACGTCGCCAGCGACAGGCCGATGGTGCTGAGCAACAGGCTGGGCGGCGTGAAAGAGGCGTTATTGCTCATTGTGAATCCTTTGGAACCGGGTTGGCGCCGCGTGCTGATGAACACCGCCCCCCCTGTGGGAGCGAGCTTGCTCGCGAAGGCGGTGTACCAGACAAATCAACGGCGAATGACACTCCGCTTTCGCGAGCAAGCTCGCTCCCACAAGGGGCAGTGCCAAAGTCTCGATTCAGCGTTGCGCGGTTTTGCTGACCGCAGCGCTGTTGTCGTGGATCAGCTGCGCGATCATCGCGTCGGCTTCGGCCAGTTGGCGGTCGTAGACGTTGGTGCTGAACGAGGCTTTCTGTGGCGGCTGCTGAGCCAGCACCGGGCCGCTCTGGTCGTGCAGGTTCACTTCAACATTGGTCGACAGACCGACGCGCAGCGGATGCTTGGCCAGTTCTTCAGCATTGATGTGAATCCTCACCGGCACACGCTGAACGATCTTGATCCAGTTACCGGTGGCGTTCTGCGCTGGCAGCAGAGCGAACGCGCTACCGGTGCCGGCGCCGAGGCTGTCGACGGTGCCGCTGTATTTCACATCGCTGCCGTAGATGTCGGATTCGATATCGACCGGCTGACCGATGCGCATGTCACGCAGTTGGGTTTCCTTGAAATTGGCGTCGATCCACAGTTGATCCAGCGGAATCACCGCCATCAACGCCGTGCCCGGCTGCACACGCTGACCGAGTTGCACGGTGCGCTTGGCCACGTAACCGGTGACCGGAGCGATCAAGGTGCTGCGGGCATTGGTCAGGTAGGCCTGACGCAGATCGGCGGCGGCCGACATCACGTCCGGATGCGACGACACCACGGTGTCATCGACCAGTGCGCTGGTGGTTTTCAGTTGCTGCTTGGCGTTGGCCAGGGCGTTTTGCGCCGAGGTCAGGTCATCGCGAGCGTGGGACAGTTCTTCCTGGGAAATCGCCCCGCCCTGCGCCAGGTTTTTCCGGCGGTTGTAGTTGTCCTGGGCTTTCTGCACTTCGGCCTGCTGCGCGTTGACCTGGGCTTTCATGCCGTCAACGTTGCTGTAGAGGCCGCGTACCTGACGCACAGTGCGCGCCAGTTTCGCCTGGGCACTTTGCAGGCCGACTTCAGCATCGTTCGGGTCGAAGTTGATCAGCACCTGACCTTCGTGAACCAGATCACCATCGTCAGCACCAATGCTGACCACGGTGCCGGTCACCAGCGGGGTGATTTCGACGACGTTACCGTTGACGTAGGCGTCGTCGGTGCTTTCGTTAAAGCGCCCGATGAACTCGTGATACGCCCAGACGCCGGCGCAGGCGAGAGCGACGACAACCGCCAGCGCCAACAGCATCACTTTGCGTTTGCGCGGGTTGCCGGTGTCCGGGGTGTTGCCTTGAGCTTGGGTGTTTTCGGCAGTGGCCATGACAAGTACCTTGAATTAGTTGTGCGGCGTGGCTGGGCTGGCGTTGGCTGCGGTCAGGGTGTCACCCTGGAAGCCGCCGCCCAGCGCTTGCATCAGTTGAATCGACAGGTCGATCTGCTCGGCATTGAGGTTGGCCAGTTGACGCTGGGCCTGGAGCAATTGCTGCTCGATGCTGAGCACGTCCAGGTAGTTGCCGATGCCGGAACCGTAACGCTGGACGACGGTGTTGTAAGAATCCTGAGCAATGTCGGTGGCGTGTTGCTGCGCACCGATCTGCCGGCCGATGTCACGCAACTGGTTGATCGTGTCGCTGACGTCGCCCAGTGCTTTCACCAGGCTTTTGTTGTACTGCGCCACCGCCAGGTCGTAATCGGCGTCGCGCGCATCGAGGTTGGCGCGCAGGCGTCCGCCGTCGAAGATCGGCAGCGAAATGGTCGGGGCAATGTTGAAGAAGCGACTGGCCGAACCGAACATCGCATCACCCAACAAGGACTCGGCACCGGCCGAAGCCGTGAGGTTCAAGTTGGGATAGAAGCGGGTTTTCGCCGAGTCGATGTCTTTGCTCGCCGCCTCGACGCGCCAACGCGCAGCGACCAGATCCGGGCGCCGACCGAGCAGTTCCGCCGGCAACACCGACGGCACAGCGACAGCGCTGGCTTGCAGGACTTTCGGTCGGACGATTTCGCTACCGCGATCCGGACCTTTGCCGAGCAGTACGGCCAAGGCAATCTTGGCGCTGTTCAAGCGTTTTTCTGCGTCGATCAGGCTGGCCTCGGAACTGGCTTCCAGACTCTGGGTTTGCTGGAACTGGTACTGGCTATCGATCCCGGAACTCAGGCGACGCTGGCTCAGGTCGAGCATTTGTTTAGTGCGTTTGAGGTCTTCGTTCGCCAGGTCATAAACGATGTGCGCCTGACCGAGATCGCTATAGGCACGAGCGACGTCAGCGGCGAGGGTCAACTGTGCAGCCTGACGATCGACTTCGGCGGCGCGGGCCTCACCGAGTGCCGCTTCCCAGGCATCACGCTGACCGCCCCAGAGGTCGAAGTTGTAATTGAAACCGGCGCTGACATTGCGCACCGTCGAATAAGCCCCACCCTGCCCCAGCGGATCCTGATCGCGAGCCAGGCGCGAACGGCTGATGCCGGCGCTGGCGTCGAGGGTCGGATAACGCTCGGCATCGGCGGCGTACGCAGCGGCGCTGGCCTGATGCGCGCGGGCCTCAGCGATCTGCATGTCCGGGCTGTCGTGCAGCGCTTCGCGGATCAGACCGTCGAGTTGCGGATCGCCGAGGCTGGTCCACCAGTCGCTTTTCGGCCACGCGGCCGGCGACAGGGTCACGCCGTTGAGGGATTGGCCGACTTTCAGGTTCTTCGCATCGAGGCTCGCAGCGGAAGTGTCGAGCCCGCTGTAATTGGCGCAGCCGGCGAGGATCATCGCCGACAGCACCAGCGTCAGGCTACTGCGCAAGGTTTTACCGCTCATTGTGTTCACCTAAGCGCTGGATGGTGATCGGGTCACCGGCTGCCAGCAGGATTTTCTTGAGGATGTATTCCAGGGTTTTCAACTCGTCCGGAGTGACGGCGCCGGCCAGTTCATTCATCGCGTCGGCGCCGATGTGCGGCAGGCGATCGGCCAGTTGCTGGCCCTGTTCGGTCAGTTTCAACTGCACCTGACGGCGATCGCCTTCGCTGCGGTGGCGAGCCAGAAAGCCTTTCTGCTCCAGACGGTCGAGCATGCGTGTCATCGAACCGCTGTCGAGCGACAGATGCCGGCACAGCTCGGCCGGGGTATCGACGCCGAACTGGGCCATGATGATCAACACCTTGAACTGCGCGGCGGTGATGCCGTGGGGTTCCATGTGGGTGTCGATGATCCGGTCCTTGAGCAGCGCAGCACGGCCAAGCAACAGGCCGAGATGGCAATGTTTGAATTCGTCCGGGGTGAAATGCTTCATTTGCTCACCTAATAACTGCCTAGGCAGTGAATGTATGTCGAGATGTTACTGCCTAGGCAGCGAATGTCAACGGAATAGTTAGGTGGCTTGGTAATTAGTTGACCAATGGGCTGGGATTTATTGCACGGGCGACCCCATTCGCAAGCAGGCTCGCTCCCACAGGGAAAACGCGTTCCAATGTGGGAGCGAGCCTGCTCGCGAATGCAGCGACACGGTGCCAGGGATGATCGCTTTCTAGGAATCGCCTGATGTTCAGGCTTGAGTGCTGTGGCTAACGTACGCCGTTCATTGGCCGATACGTAAACCCTTTCCATGAAACGTTTCAAACTCCAGCGCCCGCTCCAGCTAACTAAATTGATTCACACGCTATGTCTGTCGTTACTCTTCGTGTCCAGCTACGCGGACGCGGCTAATTGCTCGTTCTATCCGGGCCATCATCAAACAACTCTCACTATGCAAGTACCCGCTACGCTTTCGATTCCTCGTGACACCCCTAACGGCACCGTAATCTATGAAAGTCCTCCATTAAGACTTGGACCTACGCCCAGCTCGTATAAATGCACTAACGAGTTTTCATATGGTGTTCAGAACAACGTTGGTGTGTCTAAATCGGGTGACCTTGTTTACGCAATCGGAAACACCGGGCTCGCATGGCAGTGGTCCTTCAAAGACAATATAACCATACCCATTTATCCGGGCATTCGCCGAGAGGCGGGCGGATACGGATGGGACACCACAAGTCATGTGCTACGAATAATCAAAATAGCGGATGTAATCGATGCACAGACAATCCCGGCAGGAACACTAGGGGTTTTCCATGCAGACGGTGTATCACCACTAGCAATGGCGACCAACGGCACAACCATCGTCCCTCAATCATGCGAAACACCTGACATCAAAGTAGACATGGGTTCACATGACATAAGTGCATTTTCCAGTAACGGCACCTATTCTGAATCCGTCAGGTTTAACATCAGCCTTAACAACTGCCCGATAGGCATAAACAAAGTAACTTACACCCTACTGCCGACCTCAACTTCCCCCGCGCAGAACTCCACGAACGGCATCGTCAAGCTGAGTGCCGATTCGACAGCTCAGGGCGTGGCTCTGCAAGTACTCAACAGCGATGGAAACCCGTTCGTTTTTCATCAAAGCTATGTATTCACGGACTATCCCTCTGCTGGAGGCAACTTGAAGATCCCGCTGAGTGCTCGATACTTTCGCATTGCTGAAACGGGTGGGAATGGTGGGTTTGACAAGGGAATGCGCGCCGGAACAGCTAACGCAACCATTGCGTTTGTCATGAGTTACCTTTGAATCCATTGATACGTTCGCTTAGCCAATTGTCCGCACCCTCTTTAAGAATCGTCTGATTTTCGCCACATCCGGCCGCCTCTACTGTGCCGGCATGCGATTGAAGAATTACCTCCACCAGATCAGCCCGTTCCTGTCGACGCCTCATGCTGCGCGGCGCCTGTTGCGCATATTCGCGTTGGTGTTGCTGGTGGGGATTCTCGGCGGCGTGTACAGCTTTCTGCTGTTCACTTTCAACAACGAGATCTCCCAGCGGCGCAGCTACATGAGCAGCGCTATCGCCGAGGCGCACACCTTTTTCACCACCCGCGAAGCACTGTTGGAAAGCCTCAGTTTGTCGGCGACTCGCCAGACCGCATTGAGCGCGCCGCTGTCCGAAGAAGAGATTCGTCTGCTGCTGGGCCAGACCCCGGGCAAGCAATGGAGCATCTGGCTGACCCAGCGCATGCGCGACTTTCTGCAACTGCGCAAACTGAATTTGCTCTACGTCAGCAGCGGTGCCGACACACAGGTCTGGCGCCTGTACAACACAACGCCGATGGCCGGCGATTTTCCGCGTGCGATGCTTGACCGCCTGGAAACCTTCAAGCGCGACAACACCGATGCCCTGAAAGAAATCTGGCTGACGCACAACGCGCAAGGGCACTCGCAGCTGTACATTTTCATTCGCCTGGATGACCGCGACCTCGATTCCGGCTGGCTCGGTCTGGAAATGGACGACCGTGAAGTCTCCAATGCCTTGAGTGACCACAGCGCCGGCGAGTTCACCATGTTCAACTCGCAAGGGATGCCGCTCTTCAGCAACAGCCACAAGCCGCCACCGGGGCAGCCTCAGCCATTGCTGCGGCAGCAGGATTTCTTCGGTTTCGTCGGTGACGGCTGGCTGCCCGAACAACTGGTTTTGCGCAAACAGCTCAAGTCATCGGACTGGCAACTCACCTACTCCATCGACTTGCTGGCGGTGCTTTGGGCCTTGTGGCCGCAGATGCTCGGCGCGCTGCTGTTCTGTCTGGCGAGCATCAGTCTGGTGTGCCTGCTGACCCGACGCCTGGAACACCGCTTTATCACCCCGACCCTGCACCGGATTCAGGCGCTGGTGGAAAGCGAGTTGTTCAGCCGCGACGTGATCCAGACCGCGCCAGTGGCGCTGTGCGTATTGCGCCGCAGCGATGGCCAGGTGGTGCTGGAAAATACCCTTGCCCAACAATGGCTGGGCACGTGCAGCCAGCAACTGGGCCCCGGCTGGATCCGTGCTGCGTTTGACGAAAAGGCGCCCAGCCTGACCGACTATTTCGACACCGCTGATGGCCGGCACCTGTACCTGAGCTGCGCGCCGACCCGCTACAAAGGCGAAGACGTGTTGCTCTGCGCTTTCAGCGACATCAGCGCGCGCCGGCAAATCGAAGCGGCGCTGGAGCAGGCGCGCCAGTCGGCGGATGCCGCCAATGAAGCGAAAACCCTGTTTCTCGCGACCATGAGTCACGAAATCCGCACGCCGCTGTATGGCGTGCTCGGCACCCTCGAACTGCTCGCCCGCACTCGGCTCGACAGCCAGCAGCAAAGCTATTTGCGCGCGATCGAAGGCTCGTCCGCGACGCTGCTGCAATTGATCTGCGATGTGCTCGATGTGTCGAAAATCGAGGCCGGGCAACTGGCGCTGGAACTGAGCGATTTTTCCATCGTGGCACTGGCGCAGGAGGTGGTGCAGGGATACGCGGCGGCGGCGCAGAGCAAAGGTTTGCAACTGTATGCCTGTTTTGATCCGCAACTGCCCGACAGCCTGATCGGCGATGTCAGCCGGCTGCGGCAGATTCTCAATAATCTGTTGAGCAACGCGGTCAAATTCACCGACTCCGGTCGCGTGGTGTTGCGGGTCAAAGCGTTGTCCCGCGAGGGCGAGCGCGTCTGCGTGCAATGGCAGGTGTCGGACACCGGTCGCGGCATTGCCCACGATGATCAGGCATTTATCTTCGAGCCGTTTTATCAGACCCAAGGCAGTAGCCACGCGGTCGCGGGCACGGGATTGGGCCTGCCGATCTGCCTGCGGCTGACGAATTTGATGAACGGCACGCTGCGCATGGTCAGCGAACCGGGGCTGGGCAGCAGTTTTTCCCTGACTTTGCCGCTGGAGCAACGCGCGGGCAGCGGATTACCCGCAGCAACGCCAAAGCTGACGGGTGAAACCGTTTACGTGGTGTCGCCGGTGCGCGAACTGGCCGAAAGCCTCGCGGGCTGGCTGCGCCGTTGGGGTGCTCGACCGCACCTCGGCGCGCCGGCCAACCCTGCACCAGCCGACGCTGGTGTGTTGCTGGAGCTGTACCCGGCGCCAATGGAGCAACGCAGCGAACTGCACTGGTCAGGACCGCGCGTACTGGCCAGCGGTGATGCTGCCTGTGAGCCGCAATGCACGGGCAGAGGCTGGATGGCGAATCTGAATGATCTGGCCGCGATCCGCCAGGCCGTGCGTCAGGCTCAGGGCGGACAGATCGTTGAGCATCCACAACAGACAGAAACCCAGATGCTGGCGCCATTACACCTGCACATCCTCGTGGCCGAAGACAATGCCATCAACCAGTTGATCCTGCGCGACCAGTTGCAAGAGCTGGGCTGCACGGTGACGTTGGCCAGCGACGGCGAAGAGGCGTTGTCACTGTGGCAGGACGACACCTTCGACGTCGTGCTCAGCGACGTCAACATGCCGCGACTCAACGGCTATGAACTGGCCAAAGCCTTGCGCCGTTTGGGGTGCACCACGCCGATCATCGGCGCCACCGCCAACGCCTTGCGCGGTGAAGAAGCCCTGTGCCTGGCAGCCGGCATGAACCATTGCCTGGTCAAACCTTTTACGCTAAGAGCCTTGTCGATCGTCCTGGCTCCCTACCAACGAGTCGCCGATGAAGTCCTGTAGCCTGCTGATTGTCGAAGATCACCCGTTCCAGCACCTGTACTTGCAGAATCTGTTCAATGAGCTGGGCGTCTTCGATCTGGAGTTTGCCCGGGATGGCGAAGAAGCCTTGCGGTGCCTGAAAAACCGGAAATTCGATCTGGTCCTCACCGATTTGCTGATGCCAGGCATGGACGGCGTGCAGTTCATCCAGGGCCTGGCCGCGCAGTCCTCGCGCCCGGCACTGGCGATCATGAGCGCTGCCTCGCGGCGCATGCTGATGGGCGCGAGCCTGGTGGCGAGCAACCTGCAAGTCAAAGTCATCGGGCTGATTTCCAAACCGGTCAATAGCGCTGCCTTGCGCTGTCTGATCGAGCAGTTGCAGACGCTGCGCCAGGCCGCCCCGGTCGCAACGCAGCCCGGTATTGATCGGCAAAGTATTCTGCACGCCTTGGACAAGGGTGAATTACAGGCCTGGTTCCAACCCAAAAAGGCGCTGGACAATGGCCGCATCGTCGCCGCCGAAGCCTTGGTGCGCTGGGAGCACCCCGCACATGGCACGCTGTTGCCGGGGGCATTTCTACCGGCGCTGATTGCTTACGACCTCGAAGAGCGTCTGCTCTGGCGAATGCTGGAGCAGGCGATTGCCGCGCAAACCGTATGGCGCCAGCAGGGCTATGACATCCCGGTGTCGATCAATCTGCCGACGCACCTGCTTAACAGCCATGATCTGCCCGACCGCATCCTCGCTTTCGTGCTGCAACATGAAGGCCTGCCGGCGCGGATCTGTTTCGAGTTGATGGAATGCTCGGTGCCCGATGACATCAGTAATTTCTACGCCGGCGCCTGCCGCTTGCGGATCAAGGGTTTCGGGTTGTCTCAGGATGATTTCGGCAAGGGCTACAGTTCTTACATGAACCTGGTGTCGGCGCCTTTCACCGAGCTGAAAATCGACCGCGCGCTGGTGCAGGGTTGCAACAGCAACGCCGAACTCGCGCAGGCGCTGACCAGCATTGTCACGTTGGGTCGCCAACTGGGCCTGACGGTGGTCGCCGAAGGCGTGGAAACCGCGCAAGAACTTGCTCTGTTGCGTAAAATCGACTGCACTCAGGTCCAGGGTTTCCTGATCTCCCACGCGGTGTCTTCGGAGCAGTTCCAGCAGTTGCTCAGACATGACGGGCCGGCGAATGTCTGGTGACCCGCAGCATGCGAAGGAGGACCGCCACTGGCCATGGATGTCATCCTTGTCTGCACACTTGACCACTTTCACTGACCGGGCGTTTTGATGTCGCACCCCAATGCCTTTCTGGAAAAACTTGCCAGCAGCTCGCTGCGCCTGAACAAGGGCTTGCTGATTCTCGGTGCGCTAGTCCTGCTGTTGCTGGGCGTCAGTTATCTGGGCGTGCAGCGCATGGTGGATGAACAGCGCGATACCCTGCAGTTCCACTTCGCCCGACTGATGGAAAACATTCGCGAGCAGGAAGCCTTTCTCGACGATATCTCAAGGGCCAGCGCCAAGGGTGAGTACTTTCCCGAAACTGCGACGCCGCCTGTTGTACAAAAGCGCTTGCCCGAAGAAGGACCGAACATTTATGAAGGTCGAGGCCTGGCGTTTTCACTGCCGTTCAGCGTAAAGATCGATCCGGAGCGAATCGCCCCCGACCAGTACCCCAAGGTGTTTGCCCTTGGCAGCTATCTGGCGGCTTATTACAGCGCCTTCTGGGCAGCCTCGCATTACCAGTCGCCGCAGGTGATCCTGCTCAACGGGCCGGACAATTTCGATATCGCCGTGCCCGCTGCCGGCCGTTTGCGTGGTGCAGGGCCGACGCAGATAAGCACCTTCGTCGAGCTCATGACCCGGATGAACATGCAACGGCGCACGCAGACTTCAGCGCAGGTTCACTGGGTGCCCTACGCGTTCGCCGAGGAGGACAACGTTACCCCGACTCTGCTGGCCTACGTGCGGATCAATCTGAGCAAACCAACGCAGGCCATCGAAGGCGCCAACTCCTGGGCGGTAGTCGGCTCGCTGCTGAAACTGTCCCAGGTCAACAACATAGAGCGTTTGATGGCGTGGTCGATTTACGACGACTTCACCTTGATCACGCCCCACGATACCGTGTTGATCGGTGCGCTCAAGCCCGGTCAAGTGCTCAAGGAAGGCGCGAATCTGACTACAGATGGCCTGGTGTTCAAGCTGACCAGTCCCGGTGAACGGCACTGGACGGCGATCTATGTCATCAGTGTGCAGAGCTTTCTCGATTACGCGCTGTGGCCGTTGATGTGCCTTTCGGTCCTTGTACTCGCCCTGCTCGGCAGTGGCCGCGCCCTGAATCGCTGGTACACCCAGCGCGTTATCCTTCCTGCGCAAAGTGCCCACGCGAGCATCGCCGAAAGCGAAGCGTTCAGCCGCGCGGTCATCGACACCGCGCCCACCGGCCTGTGCGTGATCAGCCGCCGCGATCATCATGTGCTGCTGGAGAACCAGCGCGCCCAGCAATGGCACGACACCCGCGAACTGATCAACCTGCTCGACCGACAGACAGCGACCGGCCATGGCCATGCCGAACTGGAGATTGAAGGTCGGCATTTGCATGTCGCCTTCGTCGCCACCCGTTATCAGGGCCAGGACGCCTGGCTATGTGCACTGCACGATGTGACACGGCATGTCGAAGACGCGGCGGCGCTTGAGGTCGCGCGCCAGGCCGCCGATTCGGCCAATCAGGCCAAGAGCCGGTTTCTGGCGACGATGAGCCATGAAATCCGCACGCCGCTGTATGGCGTGCTCGGCACTCTGGAACTGCTCGGTCTGACCACGCTGAACCCGCGTCAACAGGCTTATCTGGATACCATCCAGCGCTCGTCGGCCAGTTTGTTCAAGCTGATCAGCGACGTGCTGGACGTGTCGAAGATCGAGGCCGGGCAAATGAATCTCGAACTTCAGCCGTTCTGTCCGCTGGAGCTGACCGAAGACGTCGTGCGCAGCTACGGCGCGTTTGCCCGTGGCAAAGGGTTGCAGCTGTATGCCTGCATCGATGCGGCACTGCCGGATCAACTGCTCGGTGATGCGCAGCGCATTCGGCAGATCCTCAACAACCTGCTGAGCAACGCGATCAAGTTCACTGACAACGGCCGCGTGGTCATGCGCGTTCGTGTGCTGCAAAGCACTGGCGGTCGCGCGGAGGTGCAGTGGCAGGTCAGCGATTCGGGCGTGGGCATTTCCCGGGCGCAGCAACAGCAGTTGTTCGACCCGTTCTATCAAGTCAACGAAGCCGACAGTCATGCGGGCGCGGGTTTGGGGCTGGCCATTTGCAAGTGGCTGTGTGAGCTGATGCATGGCCAGTTGAACGTGGTCAGCGAACCGGGACTGGGCAGCCGCTTCAACTTTTCGCTCACGCTGGATTGCGCGCCGGGCAGCCTCGCCGATTGCCCATCCTTCATGGCCGGCGGCGCCGCCGTTTATGTACGGGCACCGGTGGCCGAACTGGCGCAGCATCTGAGCGCCTGGCTTAACCGCTTTGGCCTCGATTGTCGTCTGGTGACGCACGAGTTGCCACCGCCTGCAGCGCTGCTGGTGGACCTGGCGCCGCTGGCCAACGCCACAGTCTTCGATGGCCCGCGAATCGTCGCCATTGCGGGCGGTCCCAATCCGGCGCAGGTAAGTGGCAGTGGCTGGCAGGTCGATGCCGACGATGTACGCGCCATTGGCTGGGCGATTGCGCTGGCCCGACACGGCGCCAGTCACCCACGTGTGACTGCGCAGGCGCAAAACAGCCTAGCGCTGAATCTGCGCGTGCTCGTGGCCGAAGACAATACGATCAACGCGGCGATCATCAAGGAACAACTGGAGGCGCTGGGCTGTTCGGTCGTGGTCGCCGCCAATGGCGAACAGGCGCTGGTGCAATGGGCACCCGGACGGTTCGATCTGCTGCTGACCGACGTCAACATGCCGGTCATGAACGGGTACCAACTGGCCGCCGCACTGCGCGAGCAGGATGCGACGCTGCCGATTATCGGCGTTACCGCCAATGCCCTGCGTGAAGAAGGCGAACGTTGCGCCGCCGTCGGCATGAACGCGTGGATGGTCAAGCCGTTGAACCTGACGACGCTGCGCACGCAGCTGCAAAGCCACTGCCAGACAGCGATCGCGCCAGTCGCTGACGCTGCACCGCCCCTCTCACCAAAAATGCGCGAGCTGTTTGTCTCGACCCTGCGCGGCGATGTCCAGACCACCCTCACCGCGCTGGATGCGGCCGACGCCAGCAGCGTCGCACAGCAACTGCACAGCATGGCCGGGGCACTGGGCGCCGTGCGGGTCGAAGCCCTGGCCAGTGCGTTTGTCGAACTGGAATGTCGCCTGACCGGCATGGCGATCACCCCGGCGCTGGCCCTGGAAGTGCGCCAACAGCTGGCGCGTCTGACTGACCTGCTCGACACCCTTGAATAATTTCACTCTGGATAAAGCACCCATGGAAACCTTCAACGTTGTCATCGCCGATGATCATCCCATCGTCCTGCTGGGAGTACGGGAGCTGGTTGAGCGTGACCGACGCTTCAACGTGGTGGGCGAAGCGGTGTGTTCCGATGGTTTGATCGAGTTACTGAAGTCCCAAGCGGTGGACCTGTTGATCACCGATTTCAATATGCCCGGTGACTCGCCTTACGGTGACGGCCTGAAGCTGGTGGAATACGTGACCCGGCATTTTCCCGAGGTGAGGGTGCTGGTCCTGACCATGATTTCCAATCCTCTGATCTTGATCCGCCTGCAGGAACTCGGTGTGCTGGCGGTGATTCAGAAAAGCCAGTTGCACGCTGAAATAGAAGTGGCGCTCAAAGCCATTGCCAAAGGCTCCCGGGTACGCCGTAAAGGACCAGCCCCCACGTCCGTGCTGAACGATGGCGCCGATCTGGATGAACGCTTTTCCCGACTGTCGCCCAAGGAACATGAAATTTTGCGACTGTTCGTTCAAGGCCAGGGCGTTAACGAAATTGCCAGGGGATTGAACAGAAGTGCCAAAACCATCAGTACGCAGAAAATTTCAGCGATGCGCAAACTTGAAGTCAATAGCGATCAAGAGTTACTGGCTTATTGCATCGAACGCAACTTGTTCAAATAAACAACTGTGCACTTTCGCGTAACATCCGCGCATCTAGGAATCGTCTGATGTTCCACCGCGAGCCCGGGTTTTATTGTGTTGCTTTAACCCCACCAATGGAAAAGCAACATGAAAAAACTGTCTCGCACGCTTCTCGCCCTATCGATCTTCGCTGCCGGTAATGTTCTGGCGGCCGATCCGGTTGTACCTACCAAGGCTGGCAGTGGCACCATCAACTTCACCGGCACCATCAACAACGATGCCTGCTCGGTGGAAGGCGCCGGCAAGGACAAAACCATTTCGGTAAATATGGGGGAGGTGTCGATCAAGGACATGGGCACCGCCACCGCACCGAAAGGCAACGGCACGCTGAGCGTCGAGAACTTCGACATGAAGATCAACTGCAACGCCGGGACCAAAGTGGCAATGATCTTTGAACCGACCAAGGGCGCAGGCTCGGGGATCGAAACCGGTACCAAGGTCCTGAAACTGATCGACGGTCTGGGCGCTGCGAAAGGCATCGGCATCGCTTTGCTGGATGCCAACGGCGCTGTGATCGACCTGACTTCGCCGACCACCGCACGCATCGAAAACACCCTGCAGGACAGCAACACCACACTGAAATTCTCTGCGGCCTACGTCACCACCGTTGACCCGAAACTGGCGGTAGCCGGTCGCGGTGATGCGACCCTGCCGTTCACCCTGCAATACGAATAAACCGCGCGATTCAGCGAACACTGTGCGGGGCCTGACGGCCCTGCACTTTCCTTCACTCTGCGCGGAAACTCTTCATGTCTTTACGTTCTTCCCTGTCCCTTTGCGTCGGCCTTCTGGGCCTGTTTGCCGTCGATCAGGCCATGGCCGGTATTTCCTTGAGCAGCACCCGGTTGATTTTCGACGGCAAGCATAAGGAAGCCGGCATCACCGTGCGCAACAACGGTGCAGACGTGTTGATTCAGTCCTGGGTCGATACCGACAGCAACGAAACCGGCACGGTGCCTTTCGCCGTAACCCCGCCGCTGGTGCGCGTCAGTGGTGATGAGCAACAGATTTTGCGGGTTATTTACGAAGGCACCGGCATGCCCACAGACCGAGAGTCGGTGGTGTGGCTGAACGTGCAGGAAATCCCGCAATCGGCAAAAACCGCCAATACCTTGCAGTTGGCGGTGCGTCAGCGCATCAAGGTGTTCTTCCGCCCTGCCGGTTTGAAAAATAATGCCTATCAAGCTCCGACCGAGCTGACCTGGCGCCTGGTCGAGCGCGCCGGCAAACATGTGCTGCTGGTAAAAAATCCGGGGCTGTATCACGTGTCGATCGCCGATATCACCGTGCAATCCGGCGCAACCAGCGAGCATCCCTTTGATTCAATGATGATTGCCCCGGGGGAACAAAAAGAGTTCGAGCTCAAACAACTTCACGCAATCAATGCGCCACGCCTTTTATTCAGCAGCATCAACGACTATGGCGCCCGAGACCGTTATGTCGCGCAACTTTCCAGCAGCGCCGAAGTTAGCGCAAACCTCGATAAAGAATCGCCATAACTCGCGTGCCGCTTTAACAGCCGCACTTTCACTGTATTTCTCTTCGCTCCGTTAGTTCGTATCGGAGGTGATATAGGGTTCCTGAATGTTTCTAATCAAGCGCGATGGCCTGGCGCCGCTTTCGGTTGCCCTGGTGTTCAGCACGACGTGTCTGGCCGACGCCGATGAACAGTTCAATACTTCGTTTCTGCAAGGCGCACCCTCCTCGGTCGATCTGCAGTCGCTGCTCGCCGGCAGTCGCGTACTCCCCGGTACTTACCGGGTCGACCTCTACGGCAACGACATGTTGGTGGGCCGCCGCGATATCGATTTCCACCGTCATCCCGAGCGCAACAAGGTTGAAGCCTGCCTGACCCTGGACATGCTCCAGCAAGTGGGCGTTGACCTCGCGAAGCTGCAGGCTCACGGCAAACTCGGCGAGGTTGACGCGGATACCTGCCTCGACCTGCCCGCGTTGATCGACCACGCCACCGTGCGTTATGACGTGCCGCGCCTGCGTTTGCTGGTCAGCGTGCCGCAAAGCGCCATGGAGCGCGGTCGCCGCGGCTACGTCGATCCGGCGCTGTGGGACGAAGGCGTGCCAGCGGCGTTCATCAACTATCAACTGAGCAGCAATCGCAACAGCACCGATACCGACACCACATTTGCCAATAACATTGGCCTGCGCAATGGCATCAACCTCGGCGGCTGGCGCCTGCGCAACGAATCCAACTTCAACAGCAGCACCGGCCGGCCGAGTACCTTCAAGAGCAACCGCAGCTATCTGCAACATGACGTCACCGCGCTGAAAGGCCAGTTCAGTGCCGGGGATATATTCTCCGACGCCGACCTGTTCGACAGCGTGCGCTATCGCGGCTTGAAACTGGCCTCTGACGACGGCATGCGCGCCGACAGCGAGCGCGGCTATGCACCGGTGATTCGCGGGATTGCGCAATCCAGCGCCACCGTGGAAATTCGCCAGAACAATTACATTCTGTACACCGCCAACGTGCCGCCCGGGCCGTTCGAGATTAGCGACATCTACCCCAGCGGCTCCAACGGCGATCTGGAAATCACCGTAATCGAAGCCGATGGCCGGCGCCGGGTGACCGTGCAGGCTTTTTCAAGCCTGCCGATCATGGTGCGCGAAGGCCAGTTGAAGTACAGCGTTTCGGCGGGCCGCTACAACAGCAACAGCGATGACCAGCAAACGCCGGAATTTATCAGCAGCACTGTGGCTTATGGCGTCAGCAGTAACCTGTCGGCGATTGTCGGCACCCAGGCCACCGAGGATTTTCAGGCGCTGTCGGTCGGTGCCGGTCGCAACACCGCCATCGGCGCGATCTCGCTCGACCTGACTCACTCCAGCAGTCGCACCTTCGGCCAGACGCTCAAGGGCAACAGCCTGCGCGCGCTATACGCCAAGACGTTCACCGGTACTGACACCAACTTCACCCTCGCCGCTTATCGCTATTCGACCGAGGGCTATCGCACCTTGAGCGAACACGTCGAAGAACTGAGCCGTGAGGGTGAGCAGCGCACCGGCAATTCGAAAACCCGCACCGACCTGACCATCAACCAGAGCCTGGGACGCAATCAGGAATTCGGCAGCCTCTACCTCAACGCCTCCGACCAGCGCTACTGGGGACGCGGTGGCTCGCAAACTCTGTCGGCCGGATACAGCAACTATTGGGGCGACGTCAGCTACAACCTCAGCGCTACCTACACCAAGGATGTCGGCAACTATGGCCCGGCGAACAACGACACGTTGCTCAACCTGTCGCTGTCTTTCCCGCTGGGTTCCAAACCCCGAGCGCCGCGCGCTTTTGTCTCGGCCAGCACACAGAAGGACAACAGCAGCACGCAGGTCGGCATCAATGGTTACCTGTCCGAAGACAGCGACACCTATTACTCGGTGCAAGGTGGCAATAGCAACACCGGCGGCAGCACCGGATCGGCCAACCTCAGCACGCGAACGTCAGTGATGGACATCAGCGCCGGTTACAGCCAGGGTCGCGGATACAATTCACAGAGTCTCAATGTTGCCGGTTCGGTCGTCGGCCACGCAGGCGGGATCAACCTGGGGCAGACCGTCGGCGAGACCTTTGCGCTGGCGCAGGTCGACGGGGTCAAAGGTGTGAAGATCGCCAGTTTCTCGGGCGCGAAAACCGCCGGTAATGGCTTTGCCGTGGTATCCAATGCGCAGCCGTATCGGGTCAACTGGATCAGCCTCGACACCCGCGACCTGGGCGGCGACTTTGAAATTGAAAACGCCACCCAGCAAGTGGTGCCGCGCCGCGGGGCCGTGGTGCTGGCACGCTACGCGAGCAAAACCGGACGCCGGGTGCAATTTGCCTTGTTCGATGCGCAGCACCAGCCAATCCCGTTTGGTGCGTCGCTGGAAGATGCCGCGGGCAAGCAACTGGCGATCTCCGACCCGAGCGGCAAGGCTCTGGCGCTGGTCGCGGACGACGCCGGCACCCTGACCATCAACTGGCAAGGCCAGCGTTGTGAGGCACCGTATGCGTTACCTGAACGTGACAAGGCGTTGAACTACGAGCGGGCCTCGCTGGTGTGCCGCCCGCCCCAGTAAATCCAAAGATCAAATCAGCAACGAGCCGGCTCGCGAAGAGGTCGGTAACCTCAGCATCATCGATGAATGAGAAGACGCCTTCGCGAGCAGGCTCGCTCCCTCAGGGGGATTTCGAGCGAATTCAAATCCATGCCTGGCACAGATCGAATGTGGGAGCGAGCCTGCTCGCGAAGGCCGCGCCTCGGTTCAAATAACCAGTTACGGTCTAGAAATCGCGCTTGTAGAAAATATCCAGCGAACTCGCCACACCACTCGCAGCCTCGACATAGACCTTCTTGCTCAGCTTGTAGCGCAGCGCAATGGTGCTGGCCGGTTCAAACACGCCGACGCCATAACGCAAACTGAGCTTCTCGGTAATATTGCCGCTGGCCACCACGCTGGTGGCATCGCCGCTGCCTGCGGTATCGAGCTGGAAGTCCTGAATCCCCAGATCCTTGGCCAGCCCGCTGGTGACCCCGGAACTGCCCATCAAACCGAGCCCCAACGCCGCTTGCGCAAGCATGTTGTTGTCTTCGCCATTGGTGCTCAGCGGACGGCCCAACACCAGATAGGACAGCGCCTGTTCCTGACTCATCGCCGGCTCGGAGAAGATCTGCGTGGTCGGCTGCTCGGCGCTGCCGCTCAGGCGAATGCCGGCAATCACGTCGTCGGTCTGGCGAATCGCTTCGATGTCCAGATACGGCTGATCGAGGGGGCCGGCGAACAACAGCCGCGCACGGCGCACTTGCAGACGCTGGCCGTAGGCGCTGTAGCGGCCGTCGTTGAGCCACAGCTCGCCACGGGTGTCCATGTTGTCGCCGATGTGCACATGACCTTGCACATTGGCGGTCAGGCCAAAACCGGCGAAGGCCAGTTTGTCTTCGCCAACCACCACGTCAATGTCCATTTTCATCGCCAGCGGTGGTTTGCCCTCTTCGGTCTGCGCGCCGACGATGATCGTGTCGTCGGAGACTTTCACCGTTGACGGCGGCAGTTCGCGCACGGTGATTTCGCCTTTGGGCACCTGCACTTTGCCGGCGATTTTCAGCTCGTCACCGGCCATGGAGATCTTCAGATCCGGGGCCACTTCCAGCTTGGCATACGGCTCGACGGTGACCGGCAATTGCGTGCCTTTCAACGCCAGATCGACCACCAGCGCCTGACCCCAGGCAACGTTGCCGTTGAGGCTGCCCTGCCCGCTTTTGCCGCTTTTCCAGCCGCCGTCGAGGCGCACCGACTCGCCGGCAATCAGGGCGGTGAGTTGCAGGTTCTGCAGCTCCATCGGCAACTCAGCGCCGGACACTTCGCCGTCGCTCAGTTGCACGGTGCCGTTGACCAGCGGCGCCAATAGCCCGCCGGAAATCGTTCCGCTGCCATTCAAGCGTCCGGTGAGTTTTTCGACCATCGGTACAAACGGCCGCGCCACCGACAGATCCAGCCCGCTCAGACGGAACGAGCCGCTCAGCGGTTTGTTTTTCGGCAGTGGATTGAGCTGTGCTTGCACCATCAGCTCACCGAGTTTGCCGCCGACGAAATTGAGTTCGGTGTCGACGCGCTTCGGTGTGAGTTTGCTGGTGAGTTTCAGCGTCTGGTAGGGGAAATCCAGCCACTGATCTTTTTCTCGCATGCGCAAGGTACCGCCGCTGGCGTCGATGCTGACCACGCCGTTCGGGCCGCTGGCCGGCAGATCCAGTTGCAGGTCGGCGTTGAGCTTACCCTTCCAGGCAAAGTCTTTGGGCATCCATTGCGCGAGGCTTTCGATCGGGAATTGCTTTAGGTGGTAGCGCAGTTTCGGCTCCGGCATCAGCCGTTGATCTTCACCGCACAGGCTGGCATCGCCGGACATCCAGCAATGCGCGCCGAAGTTGATTTTGCCATCCGCTAGTCGTTCGAGCTTGGCCGGGCTTTGCAGTTTCCAGTCCTGGCCACCGGCCTGAATGTCGCCGCTGGCCAGGCGTCCGCGCCAGTTGCCCTTGTCCAGATTGCCGTCCAGACCGAGGGCCAGCTTCAATTTTGGTCCGATCAGGTCGAGGTTGAGTTTCTGGTTCTTGATGTCGCCTTGAGCGCTGGCGGTCAACACGCCCAGGTTGGTGTCACCCGCCTGAATCCCGCTGCCTTTCAGATCGATCTTCGCCCGTTGCGCGCTGTCGAGAGTCGCATCGAGGTTGAGGCTTTGCAGGCGATTGTCCTGGAACGCCAGTTGCGAACCTTGCAGGTCGAGTTTGCCCTGCGGCGCCTTCAACGTACCGGCCACATTGACCTGACCGGTGACCTGCCCGCGCAGTTGCGGCCAGAGCTGGGCCAGACGCGACAACTTGATTTCGATCTGCCCGGTGAGTTTCTGTTGCAGGCTGCCCTTGCCGTTGATGCTGTTGTCGCCGAGGCGGATTTGCAGGGCGTTGAGGTTCCACTGTTCGCCAGCGCCGTCAGCCTTGGCTTGGAGGATCGCCGGTTGCCCGCGCAGTTTGCCTTTCAAGTCGAGATCGGCGGTGAGGCTAAGGCGTTCGTTCTTCATTTCGCCTTGGCTTTTCAGCGGCCCGGCCAGGGTGCCCGGCAACTCGGCGACCCAGTACGCCGGATTGAGCGCCGACAGCTCCAGCGCAGTATCCCAGGCGATGCCATCGGCGAACTGGACGTTGACGTGACCTTCAGCCTTGCCCTGCCCGGCTTCCATTTTCAACTGCGGCAAAGCGATCTGTTCAAGGCTGCCGCTGAACGGACTGCTGAGGGTGAACGCGCCCGCCGGGCCATCCAGCGCGGCGGCGAAGTTACCGAGGTACTGACCGTCGGTGTAGGAGACTTCACCAGTAAACGTACGCAAGGCGACCTCTGGCTCGTCGATTTCGTTATAGAGCCGGTGCCACGGGAAATCCTGCCAGTTGATGTTGGCTTGCGCGGTAAGGCCTTTGCTCCAGTCGACGCTGCCAGTGAGTTTCAGGCTTTGTTTGTCGTTGGCCGTCAGGTCGAGGCCGGCAATCTGCGCACCGCTGGCGTCGACTTTGCCTTTGAGCAGCAGCGCCACCGGGCCTTTATCGGCGGGCAACGTGGCGTTGCCGTTTAACTGATAACCGTTTTTCAGATCGCCTTCGCCGGTCAACAGCAGTTGATTGAGTTGCAGAGTGTCGGGCAGATCGGCGCTCGGCTTGAACGCGTCGGAAGTGATGCGCACCTTGGCCGGCAGGTTTTCCGCCAGCGGTTGCAATTCGCCGCTCAACTGGCCGTCGAGGTAGCCATGACTGTCGGCATGCAGGTTGAGGGTTTTCAACAGGTCGCCATCAACCTTCAACGCCAGTGTCCACGGCCCAGTGCCCGGCGACGGCAATGTCAGGTCACCGGCGATGTTCAGCGGCCAGTTGCCGGTCGGCGTAAGTGTGCCGGACAGGTTCAGGCTGAGCTTGTCGCGCTGCAATTTCACGCTGTCGATCTGCATGCCCTGCGCGGTCCAGTGCGCCGCCAGTTGCAAGCCCTTGAGCTGTTCGCTGCCGTTGAACAGCAGGCTGCCGACCTGCACGTCGCCCAGTTCGATGGCCACCGGCAATTGCAGATCCGGCAGTTTGATCGGGCCGCTCTCGGTCGTCTCTTCGCTCGGCGGGAATTGCAGAATGACCTGATCTGCCTTGAGCTGTTCGATGCACAGGGTCATGCGCGTCAGGCACAGCGGCGACCAGGCGAAGATTGCCTTGTTCAGTTCGACGCGGCTGCTGTCCTGCTGCCACAGCAGATGATCGGCACTCCATTGCCCACCGAGGCGGCCCTGAAAATTTTCCACGCTCAAGCCCGGCACGAGGCCCAGCACCCAGCGGCTGCCGGCCGCCGTGCCGAGTACGGCGGTGACACTCAATACAATCAACAACACCAGCGCCAACAACGCCAGTGCCGTAATTTTCAAACCACGCTTCACAGCTCAGGCCCCATGGAAAAGTGCAGCCGGATGCCGCCATCGTCGTCGAGTGCGTGGGCCAGATCGAGGCGGATCGGCCCCACCGGCGAGACCCAGCGCACACCAATACCGACCCCGGTCTTGAGGTTCGGCAGTTCGAGTTTGTTGAAGGAGTTGCCCTGATCGACGAAAGTCGCGACGCGCCATTTTTCGGCGATCGAGTATTGATACTCAACGCTGCCGGCGACCATGTAGCGGCCGCCGATCCGGTCACCGTCGGAGTTTTTCGGCGACAGGCTCTGATAGTCGTAACCGCGCACGCTCTGATCGCCACCGGCGAAGAAACGCAGCGACGGCGGAATCGAGTTGTAGCCGTTGGTGGCGCTGCCGCCGACCTGCACGCGACCAAGGAAGCGGTGCTTGTCGAACACCGTGGTCAGGCCTTTGACCAGCGCGGTGCCATATAAAAGGTTGTTGTCCGAGCCAAGGCCTTCCTTGGCCACTTTGCTTTCGAAGCTCAGGCGATAGCCGTTGTGCGGGTCGATGCGGTTGTCGCTTTTCAGGTAGGAATAGCTGATACCGGGCATCAGCAAGGTACTCAGGCCGGAGTCGTCGCCGAGTTCATATTCTTCGCGCTGCCATTTCAGCGAGATCACTCGCTGCCAGCCGCTCGGTAATTTGCTGTGCCATTCCGGGCCGAAGGTCAGCAGTTTGCTGAGCGTGTCGGAACCGTCGATGTCTTCGAATTGATAACCGCCGGCCCAACGCAGTTTGTCGGTCAGTGGCGGGTCGAGCGGGATGTCATAGAACAAGCCGACGTTTTGCCGTGGCGCCGAGAGTTCGGCTTCCCAGCCATAGCTGTCGCCTTGTGGGTTGACCCAGTGGCGGGTCCAGTTGGCTTTGATGCGCGGGCCGACGTCGGTCGAATAACCGAGGCCCAGACCCATGGTGCGCGGCTTGCGCGTGTCGAGTTTGACCTCCACCGGGATCACGTCGTTTTTCGCGGCGGTCGGTGCGGCATCGACGCGTATGCCTTCAAAATAGCCGCTCGATTGCAGATCGCGGTTGAGTTCGGCGATCAGCTCGGAGTCGTACGGCTCGCCTTCCTTGAACGGCACCATGCGTTGCAGCAGGTCTTCGTCGAACGGCGTGTCGCCTTCGAATTTGACTTTGCCCAGCGCATAACGCGGGCCGCTTTCGTAGATCAGTTCGACGTCGGCCACACCGGCGCGTGGGTCGACCATGAGTTTCTGACTGGTGAAATGGCCACTGAAGAAACCGAAGCGCGAGGCCTGATTCTGAATAAGTCTTTTGGCGTCTTCGTAACGGCCATGATTGAGCACCGCGCCGGACTTGAGCACGTCGCTTTTCGGTACACGAAAGGATTTGAGGGAGGCAGCCGGACCGTCAACACGGATGGTGACGTTGCGCAGGCGGATCGGCTCGCCGGGATCGATGTTCAGCACCAGACGCGGTTTTTTGCCGCCCTTGACGTCACTTTCGATCTGCGGCTGGTAGTAGCCCAACGCCTGAGCCGCTTTGCGCGCCTGCTCTTCGGCACCGCGACTGAAGCGCTGCAGGGCTTCTTCGTCACGATCGCCGAGGCTGCCGATATAGCCTTCTATATTGGCCTTGAGTTCATCGTTGGACGGTTTGATCCGCACATCCAATTCACTTTGCGCCAGCGCCGCGCAGCTGGTTAACAGCAGGAGCACGCCACTGGTAAATCTTCCTGGAAACTTCATAGGCGCGGATGCTATCACGGGCTTGGGAGCGTGATAGAACAGGAAATTTCCCAAGAAGTTCGATTGTCATGCTGTTGCAGTTTGTAACACCTGCGGATTGGCGTGGAAAAACACATGTTCGCGCACCGGGCCGACGGCAACTTCGCCGATCTCTTGGTAACCCTGCCTTTTATAGAATTCCAGATAGCGCGGGTTACCAGTGTCGAGCACCACGCCTTGCGAGGTTTCATCGACCGCACACCAGTTGTGCACGGCGCTCAGCAGTTGCTCGCCAAAGTGCTTGCCCTGAAATTGTGGGTGAATGCCCAGCAGCGGCAGCATGTGCACCGAATCGCCGGGCACACAGGCGGCAACGGCGTCGTGATATTCGAGGTAGCGGCGGGTGCAGCGGAAACCGGTGCTGAGCACCATGCGCAGGCGCCACGCCCAGCTTTCGGTGATGCCCAAACGGCGTTGTGGTGGCGCGATCAGGGCGATGCCGATCAAACGGTCGTTGACCAACAGGCCGATGGCGGGCAGATCCTGCAGAAAGTGTTGCTTGACCAGTTCCCGCACCGTCGCCCGCACGCGCTGTTCGTAACCGGGGCGTTCGGCTTCGAACAGGTAACCGAAGGTCGGCTCATGGCGATACGCCTGATACAGCAGCGAGCGGGCTTCGCGGGAATAACCGCGGTCGAGCATATGAATGTCGGCGATGGCGGTCTGGGTTTCAGGCATAACGGTAATTCTCCCCGGGGCGCGTGCAAATGGCGGCGCTCTTGTTGGTACGAACCTTTTGCGGGTGGCGTGGTTCCCCACAGATATAGACCAACCTTGGATCTTCATCGATTTTGCTGGCCTCTTCGCGAGCAGGCTCGCTCCCACATTTAGATCACGTACCCCGTGGGAGCGAGCCTGCTCGCGAAGACCTCACACACAATACAAATCCCACAGGCCAAAATGATTTCTCCCACACTGGCCCATTTCCCCCCTGTCAGCTAGCATCGCCCTTTTGCCAGGACTGCCGACCATGAAGATCGTTTCCTTCAACATCAACGGACTGCGCGCCCGTCCGCATCAGCTGGCAGCGCTGATCGAAAAACACCAGCCAGACGTCATCGGCCTGCAGGAAACCAAAGTCCACGACGATCAGTTCCCGCTCGAAGAAGTCCGCGCCCTCGGCTACCACGTGTACTTCCATGGCCAGAAAGGCCATTACGGCGTGGCGATGCTCTCGCGTCAGGAACCGATCGCCATTCACAAGGGTTTCGCCACCGATGAAGAAGACGCCCAGCGTCGCTTTATCTGGGGCACGTTCGCCGACGCCAATGGCGTGCCGGTGACGATCATGAACGGCTATTTCCCACAAGGTGAAAGCCGCGACCACCCGACCAAATTCCCCGCCAAGCAGCGCTTCTACAACGATCTGCAAGCACTGCTGGAAAGCCAGTTCCACAACGAACAGCCGCTGGTGGTGATGGGCGATGTGAACATTTCTCCGGAAGACTGCGACATCGGCATCGGCCCGGACAACATGAAGCGCTGGCTGAAAACCGGCAAATGCAGCTTCCTGCCGGAAGAACGCGAGTGGATGGCCCGTCTGAAGAACTGGGGTCTGACTGACAGCTATCGCCACCTGAACCCGGATGTGACCGACATGTTCAGCTGGTTCGATTACCGTAGCCGTGGCTTTGAGGATGAGCCCAAGCGTGGCCTGCGCATTGACGTGATTCTGGCGTCCCATGGTTTGTTGCCGCGAGTGAAAGCCGCGGGTGTCGACTATGAATTGCGCGGGATGGAAAAACCGTCCGATCATGCGCCGATCTGGCTTGAACTGGCCTGATCTTCGAATCTCTTGAAATCCCCTGTGGGAGCGAGCTTGCTCGCGAAAGCGGAGTGTCAGTAACCAGATATGTTTCTGATACAGCGCATTCGCGAGCAAGCTCGCTCCCACACTCGATCTCTGTCATCTTTCGGTCATGCGCCTGACTTAATCTCCCCGGCAATCCCCTTGGCTTGATTCGGTGCCGGCATGACCCTGCGTGTTCTGTGCGTTTTTCTCTTGAGTGCGTGGCTGTCGGTTTCTGCCGCTGCCCTGCCCCTTCCTGAAAACGGCCCGGCGCTGCGCATTCAAGGCTCCAACACCATCGGTGCCGAACTCGGCCCGGCGCTGGTTGAAGGCCTGTTGCAGGAACAGGGTTTGCTGAAAATCCACCGCGAAACCCCGGACACCGCCAACGAGCTGCGCATCGTTGGGCAGACCGCTCAAGGCAAACGCGTGATCGTTGAAGTCGCCGCCCACGGTTCCAGCACCGGTTTCACCGCGTTGAAAAACGCCAGCGCCGATCTGGCCGCGTCTTCCCGCGAGATCAAGGACAGCGAGTTGCAGACCTTGCAATCACTGGGCGATCTGAAAAGCCCCGCCGCCGAACAAGTCATCGCCATCGACGGCCTGGCGATCATTCTGCATCCCGACAATCCACTGCAACAACTGGACACCGAGCAACTGGCGCGAATCTTTAGTGGCGAAGTGAAAACCTGGGAAGACCTCGGCGGACGTGGCGGTGCGATTCATTTATATGCACGCGATGATCAGTCCGGCACGTACGACACGTTTAAGGAACTCGTCCTGAGCCGGCGTGGGAAAATTCTGAACAGCGCCGCGAAAAGGTTTGAGTCCAGCGAACAATTATCCGACGCCGTCAGCGCGGATCCGCAAGGCATCGGTTTCATCGGTTTGCCCTACGTGCGCCAGGCCAAAGCCGTGGCGATTGCCGATGGCGCGTCGCAATCGATGCTGCCGCTCAACAGCCTGATCGCTACCGAAGACTATCCACTGTCGCGGCGCTTGTTCTTCTATCTGCCGCCCAACAGCAACAATCCATGGGCGCAGGCCTTGGTGACATTTGCGCAAAGTCGTCAGGGCCAGGCGATCGTGGCGGCCAACAGTTTTATCAGTCAGACCGTGCACGCCATGAGCGTCGCGCCGAATGCGCTGATGCCCGAGGGTTATCAATCCCTCAGCCGTCATGCCCAGCGTCTGACGGTGAACTTCCGTTTCGAGGAAGGCAGCGCGAAGCTCGATAACAAGGCGCGTCAGGATCTGGCGCGGGTGAGCGACTATATAAAGCGCCATGACAAGACCGAGCGCGCGGTGACGCTGGTGGGGTTTGGTGATGCCAAGGACGACCCGGCACGGGCGGATCTGCTGTCGAAGCTGCGGGCGATGGCGGTGCGGCGCGAGTTGGTGAAGAACGGCGTGGTGTTGCGTGAGGTTCGTGGCTTTGGTGCATTGATGCCGGTGGCGGCAAACAATGCGGATGAGGGCAGGATCAAGAATCGGCGGGTTGAGGTTTGGGTGTATTGAGCCTGATGGTTATGTACTGAATGTTCAGGCCCCTTCGCGAGCAAGCTCGCTCCCACATTCGATTTGTGAACGCCACAGATCCAATGTGGGAGCGAGCCTGCTCGCGAAGGGGGCGACGCGGTCTTAAGTCTTAATGACCGCTACGCAGCATTTCCTTCGGCACATACTTGCCGATCTCGAACTTGCCGATCGCCGCGCGGTGCACTTCGTCCGGGCCGTCGGCCAGGCGCAAAGTACGTTGCATTGCGTACATATAGGCCAGCGGGAAATCGTTCGACACGCCGGCCCCGCCATGCATCTGGATCGCCCGGTCGATCACCCGCAACGCGACGTTCGGCGCAACAACCTTGATTTGCGCGATTTCGCTCTTCGCCACTTTGTTACCGACGGTGTCCATCATGTACGCCGCTTTCAATGTCAGCAGGCGCGCCATGTCGATTTCCATCCGCGAGTCGGCGATCTTGTCGACGTTACCGCCCAGACGCGCCAGCGGTTTACCGAAGGCAGTGCGGCTCACCGCACGTTTGCACATCAACTCCAGGGCCCGTTCAGCCATGCCAATCGAACGCATGCAGTGGTGAATGCGGCCTGGGCCAAGGCGACCCTGCGCAATTTCAAAGCCGCGTCCTTCACCCAACAGGACGTTTTCGTACGGCACACGTACGTTGTCGAACAGCACTTCGGCGTGGCCGTGTGGTGCATCGTCATAACCGAATACCGGCAATGGACGGACGATTTTCACCCCTGGGGTATCGACCGGCACGAGGATCATCGAGTGCTGCGCATGGCGCGGTGCATCAGGATTGCTCAGGCCCATGAAGATCAGGATCTTGCATCGCGGGTCGCAGGCGCCGGAGGTCCACCATTTTTTGCCGTTGATCACCCACTCGTCACCATCACGCACGGCGCGGGCGGCCATGTTGGTCGCGTCCGAAGAGGCGACGTCCGGTTCGGTCATGGCGAATGCCGAGCGGATCTCGCCGCGCAGCAACGGTTCGAGCCAGCGCTGTTTCTGTTCTTCGTTGGCGTAGCGCACCAGCACTTCCATGTTGCCGGTGTCCGGTGCCGAGCAGTTGAACGGCTCCGGCCCGAGCAGCGAGCGACCCATGATTTCCGCGAGCGGCGCGTATTCAAGGTTGGTCAGGCCGGCACCGAGTTCCGACTCCGGCAGGAACAAATTCCACAAACCTTCGGCTTTGGCCTTGGCTTTGAGCTCTTCCATGATCGCGGTCGGCTGCCAGCGATCGCCTTCGGCAACCTGGCGCTCGAACACGGCTTCGGCCGGGTAAACGTAAGTGTCCATGAACGCGGTCACGCGCTCACGCAGTTCTTGCACCTTGGGCGAATAAGCGAAATCCATGATCAATTACCTTCTTGGGCAGAGGTTGTTCAAGTCATGCAATCGATGCTAGAACAGCGTTGATAATTTACCTAGCCTATTCTCGGCGTGTATAAACATTCATCACCGATATATGATCCAGTGATCGTCAGCCCTTAAAAACAAGAGAAGCCGCGTTATGAATCTGAGCAAGGTCGACCTCAACCTTTTCATCGTCTTTGACGCGATCTATACCGAAGCCAACCTGACCCGCGCCGGGCAGATTGTCGGCATCACTCAGCCAGCGGTGTCCAACGCCCTCGCGCGATTGCGCGAAACCTTCAACGATCCGTTGTTCGTGCGTACTGCTCAGGGCATGGTGCCGACGCCGATGGCGCAGAACATCATTGGTCCGGTGCGCAACGCACTGTCGCTGCTGCGCGTGTCGGTTCAGGAAAGTCGCATCTTCAACCCGGCGCAAGCGGTCAAGACTTACCGCATCAGCATGACCGACCTCACCGAAGCGGTGATTCTGCCGCCGCTGTTCCAGCGTTTGCGCCGTTTGGCGCCGACGGTGATCATCGAAAGTTTTCTGTCCAAGCGCCGCGAGACCACTAAAGAGCTGGCCGCCGGGCGTCTGGATTTTGCCGTGGACGCACCGCTCAACACCGACCCTCAAGTGCGCCACGTCAAGTTGATGGAAGACCGTTACGTCTGTGCGATGCGCAAGGGCCATCCGATGGCGGGCAAGGAAAAGCTCTCGCTGGATGATTACCTGTCGCTGACCCATATCCATATTTCCAGCCGCCGCAGTGGTTTGGGTTATGTCGATCTGGCGCTGGGCAAAATGGGCATTCAGCGCAAGATTGCCCTGCGTTCACAGCACTATTTGATGGCGTCGCAGGTGATGCAGCAGACCGACATGGTCATGACCGTGCCGGAGCGTTTTGCCCGTCGGCATGAATTGCAGGCGTTTAATCTGCCGGTGAATGATGTGCCGCCGGTGGAGACGCATCTGTATTGGCATGAGAGTACTGACCAGGACCCGGCGAATCGCTGGATGCGTGAGCAGATGATCGAGTTGTGCCAGCAGGTGACGGCGCAGGAGAAGAAGCTGGATAAGGTGTAAGAAATTACACCGCGTTATCGTTCTTCGCGAGCAGGCTCGCTCCCACATTGAATCGCATTTCAGCTGGAGAAACGCGGTCGAATGTGGGAGCGAGCCTGCTCGCGAAGGGGCCATCAAATACACCACAAATCATCCCGCTTGACGTAAACGTCAACCTGCCATTAGCTTAGCGCCAAGACCTTTTTTCGAGCGCTTCCATGAGCAGCCAGACTTACAGCATCTCCGACCTCGCCCGCGAGCTAGACATCACCACCCGGGCGATCCGCTTTTATGAAGAGCAAGGCCTGCTCAGCCCTGAGCGCCGCGGCCAGGAACGTATCTATTCACCGCGCGACAAGGTCAGCCTGAAGCTGATCCTGCGTGGCAAGCGCATTGGTTTCTCGCTGGCCGAATGCCGCGAACTGATCGAGCTTTACGACCCCTCCAGCGGTAACACCAAACAGCTCAACAGCATGCTGGCAAAAATCACTGAGCGCCGCGAGCAGCTGGAGCAGCAGTTGCTGGATATCGAACAGATGAAACTGGAACTTGATACCGCTGAAGAGCGCTGTGTGCAGGCGCTGGAGCAGACGCTCAAGAGCCAGCAGGCCATTCAGTAACAACCCCATTCCCTGTGGGAGCGAGCCTGCTCGCGAATGCAATTTGTCATTCGACATCTATAGTGATTGACCCGGCGCATTCGCGAGCAGGCTCGCTCCCACAGAGGGATATCCGCAGACTTCAGATAACTACAACAGGTCAACCATCATGCCCCTCCCCTCCCAAGTACGCCTGATCGAAGTCGGCCCGCGCGATGGCCTGCAGAATGAAGCCCAACCGATCAGCGTCGCCGACAAAGTGCAATTGGTCGACGCCCTCAGCGCCGCCGGCCTTGGCTATATAGAAGTCGGCAGTTTCGTTTCGCCGAAATGGGTACCGCAAATGGCCGGTTCCGCCGAAGTGTTCGCGCAGATTCAGCGCAAACCCGGCGTGACTTACGGTGCACTGGCGCCAAACCTGCGCGGCTTCGAAGACGCCATAGCCGCCGGGGTCAAGGAAGTCGCGGTGTTCGCTGCCGCCTCTGAAGCCTTCTCACAGCGCAACATCAACTGCTCGATCAGCGAAAGCCTGGCGCGTTTCGCACCGATCATGGAAGCAGCGCAACAGCACGGCGTTACCGTGCGCGGTTACGTGTCCTGTGTGCTCGGTTGCCCGTACGAGGGCACGGTCGCGCCAGAGCAAGTGGCGATAGTCGCCCGCGAGTTGTATGCGATGGGCTGCTACGAGGTTTCGCTGGGCGACACTATCGGCACTGGCACTGCGGGCGCGACTCGCCGCCTGTTCGAAGTGGTTTCAGCGCATGTGCCACGGGACAAGCTCGCCGGGCATTTCCACGACACTTATGGTCAGGCCATGGCCAATATCTATGCCAGCCTGCTCGAAGGCATCGCGGTGTTCGACAGCTCTATTGCGGGGCTTGGCGGCTGCCCGTACGCCAAAGGTGCGAGTGGTAACGTTGCCACCGAAGACGTTGTTTACCTGCTCAACGGTTTGGGAATCGAGACCGGTATCGACCTGGACGCCTTGATTACTGCGGGTCGACAGATCAGTGCGGTGCTCGGCCGCCCGAGCGGTTCGCGCGTGGCCAAGGCTCGTAGCGCACAGTGAGGGGGAAGGTGTTACCGCTATGTCTGGAATGTGGGGCGTAAGCGAGTAACACGGAAACAAATTGTCTGGTTTCGTTGGCGTGAAAATTTGCCGAAATTTTCATATCTTTGATTTATAAGGATTTTTAAAAGTTGGCACGGCTTCTGCTATCTCTATGGCATAACAAGAATAAAAAGCAGCAAACCAATAAAAACAAGACGTACCGACTCTGACATAACAAAAACAACACGGCAGAGACGCAGCTAACAGATTTTTTTGGAGAAGGTGTGCTTTTCAGGGTGCTCTCAGGAGTGACCCGCAACCGGGCAGAGAACAATAAAACTACCTTCAGGTAGCTCCCGAATCGGTTGGATCGCTTAGCGAGAAAGTAGATCAGCGCTCAAAAAAATACGTTTGCTCTTGACCCCGGATGGGGGTCGCCAAAAACAGCGGTAAAGGGCCACGGTTGCCAAAAACAACAACAGACCGACCCTCAATAATAAAAAAGAGCACGCGACGACAAAATTAAAGGGGAGCCTCGGCTCCCCTTTGTGCTTTCTGTGATTCCTGTTTTCACTGCGTATCCCTTGTGGGAGCGAGCCTGCTCGCGAAAGCGGTGTATCAGACACATCTGCGCTGAATGACACACTGCATTCGCGAGCAGGCTCGCTCCCACATTGAATCCTCGTCAGGCGTGCTTTTCGCGAAGTTCTTCGATGCTTATTTCACGCATTCTGAATTTCTGAATCTTGCCCGTGACCGTCATCGGAAACTCTTCGACGAACTTGAAGTGTCGTGGCGTCTTGAAGTGCGCGATACGCTCCTTGCACCAGGTTTGCAGTTCCAGTTCGGAAGCGCTGTGGCCGGGGTGGAACTTGATCCAGGCGACAATCTCCTCACCGTAGCGCGAACACGGAATGCCGATCACCTGCACATCCGCCACCGCCGGATGGGTGAAGAAAAACTCTTCCAGCTCACGCGGATAAACGTTCTCGCCGCCACGGATGATCATGTCCTTGTTACGTCCGGCGATGTTGACGTAACCCTCCTCGTTCATGCTTGCCAGGTCGCCGGTGTGCATCCAGCCCGCCTCATCGATGGCTTCGGCGGTGGCTTGCGGATTGCTCCAGTAGCCGAGCATCACGCTGTAACCACGGGTACACAATTCGCCGATGGTGCCGCGCGGCACGAGGTTGCCGGCTTCGTCGATGATCTTGCTTTCCAGCTGTGGCTGGGTGCGTCCAACGGTGGTCACGCGCAATTCCAGCTCGTCGTTCGGGCCGGTTTGCAGCGACACCGGGCTGGTTTCCGTCATGCCGTAAGCGATCTGCACTTCGCTCATGTGCATCTCGCTGATGACCCGGCGCATTACTTCGATCGGGCACGTCGCGCCGGCCATGATCCCGGTGCGCAGGCTCGACAGATCGAATTCGCCGCGCTGTGGCTGGTCGAGCATGGCGATGAACATGGTCGGTACGCCATAAAGGCCAGTGGCTTTTTCTTCGGCGACGGTTTGCAGAGTCAGCAACGGATCGAAGGCATCGTTGGGGTAAATCATCGTGCTGCCGTGGGTGATACAGCCGAGGTTGCCCATGACCATGCCGAAGCAGTGATACAGCGGCACCGGGATCACCAGGCGGTCACGCGGGGTCAGGCGGATGCTTTCGCCGACCATGTAACCGTTATTTAGGATGTTGTAGTGGCTGAGGGTCGCGCCCTTGGGGAAACCGGTGGTGCCGGAGGTGTACTGAATGTTCACCGGTTGATCGAAGTGCAGGCTGTCGCTGCGTTCGTTTAGTTGTTCTTTAGAGACACTGGTTGCCACGTCGGACAATTGCGACCACGGCAGGAAACCTGAGGGTGGCTGCGCATCGAGGCTGATCACCCCGCGCAAGTCCGGCAGACGTTCGCTGCGTAACTGGCCGACGGATTGCCCGGCCAGTTCCGGCACCAGGCCTTGCAGCATGCCGTGGTAGTTGGAGGACTTGAACGCCCCGGCGCAGACCAGCCATTGGCAGCCGGATTGCTTGAGCACGTATTCGAGTTCGGAGCTGCGGTAGGCCGGGTTGATGTTGACCAGGATCACGCCGATTTTTGCGGTGGCGACTTGGGTGATGCACCACTGCGCGCAGTTTGGCGCCCAGATGCCGAGGCGATCCCCCGCTTGCAAACCCAAAGCGAGCAGCGCTCTGGCGTGCAGGTCCACTGTGTCGGCCAGTTGTCGCCAGGAATAGCGCAGCTGCTGATGGCGCACGACAAGCGCCTCACCGTCAGGATACTGCGCGACAGTCTGATCGAACTTCTCCCCGATGGTCATCGCCAGCAAGGCTTTGTCCTGAGAGCCACGGCTGTAGCTGCGCTGCGGGTTTGCACTGGGTTGATCCATGACGACCCCTATTGTCTTTATTTAGTGGGTTTTGCCGGATTCAATCCCTGTGGGAGCGGGCTTGCTCGCGACGAGGCCAGCGGATTCAACATCCATGTTGACTGATCTGACGCTTTCGCGAGCAAGCTCGCTCCCACAAGGTCCGCTCCGTTTCAATCTTGAACTGCCTCTACTCTCGCTCAAGTTGACGTTAACGTAAAGGGTGATTGACAGCCATTCATCACAGGCTTACGTTAACGTAAAGGTGAGAGCCGAGTGACCGCCCTCCCCACCCTACAAAAAAGCCAAAAGGTGACCCATGAGCTATCCATCCCTGAATTTCGCCCTCGGTGAAACCATCGACATGCTGCGCGATCAGGTTCAGTCCTTTGTCGCCAAGGAGATCGCCCCGCGCGCGGCGCAGATCGACAGCGACAACCTGTTCCCCGCCGACATGTGGCGCAAGTTCGGTGACATGGGCCTGCTCGGCATCACTGTGCCGGAAGAGTACGGTGGCGCTGGCCTGGGTTACCTGGCGCACGTCGTGGCCATGGAAGAAATCAGCCGTGGCTCGGCCTCGGTAGCGTTGTCTTACGGCGCGCACTCGAACCTTTGCGTCAATCAGATCAACCGTAACGGCAACCACGAACAGAAAAGCAAATACCTGCCGAAACTGATCAGCGGCGAACACGTCGGCGCCCTCGCCATGAGCGAACCGAACGCCGGCTCCGATGTGGTTTCGATGAAACTGCGCGCCGACAAACGCGGCGACCGTTACGTCCTCAACGGCAGCAAAACCTGGATCACCAACGGCCCTGACGCCAACACCTACGTGATCTACGCCAAGACTGATCTGGAGAAAGGCCCGCACGGCATCACCGCATTCATTGTCGAGCGCGACTGGAAAGGCTTCAGCCGCAGCAACAAGTTCGACAAGCTCGGCATGCGCGGTTCCAACACCTGCGAACTGTTTTTCGATGACGTCGAAGTGCCGGAAGAAAACATCCTCGGCGTGCTCAATGGCGGCGTCAAAGTGTTGATGAGCGGCCTCGATTACGAGCGCGTCGTGCTGTCCGGCGGCCCGACCGGGATCATGCAGTCGTGCATGGACCTGATCGTGCCGTACATCCACGACCGCAAACAGTTCGGCCAAAGCATCGGCGAATTCCAGCTGATCCAGGGCAAAGTCGCTGACATGTACACCCAACTCAACGCCAGCCGCGCCTACTTGTATGCGGTGGCACAGGCTTGCGAGCGTGGCGAAACCACCCGCAAAGACGCCGCCGGGGTGATTCTCTACACCGCCGAACGCGCCACACAAATGGCCCTCGACGCCATCCAGATTCTTGGCGGTAACGGTTACATCAACGAATTCCCGGCGGGCCGCCTGCTGCGTGACGCCAAGCTGTACGAAATCGGCGCCGGTACCAGTGAGATCCGTCGCATGCTGATCGGTCGCGAACTGTTCAACGAAACCCGCTAAACGGAGCTGGCCATGGCTACCCTGCATACTCAGCTCAATCCCCGATCAGCAGAGTTCGCCGCCAACAGCGCGGCGATGCTCAAACAGGTCGACGCCCTGCACACCCTGCTCGCCCAAGTGGCGCAGGGCGGCGGCGCGAAAGCCCAGGAACGTCACACCTCGCGCGGCAAACTGCTGCCGCGTGAGCGCATTAACCGCCTGCTCGATCCGGGCTCGGCGTTTCTGGAAATCAGTCAATTGGCCGCCCACGCGGTCTATGGCGAAGATGTCCCGGCTGCGGGTGTGATCGCCGGTATCGGCCGGGTCGAAGGCGTCGAATGCATGATCGTCGCTAACGACGCGACCGTTAAGGGTGGTTCGTATTACCCGCTGACCGTGAAGAAACACCTGCGCGCACAAACCATCGCTCAACAGAACCGCTTGCCGTGCATTTATCTGGTGGACTCCGGCGGCGCCAACCTGCCGCGCCAGGACGAAGTGTTTCCGGACCGCGAGCACTTCGGGCGGATCTTCTTCAACCAGGCCAACATGAGCGCGATGGGCATTCCGCAGATCGCCGTGGTCATGGGCTCCTGTACTGCTGGTGGTGCTTATGTGCCGGCGATGGCCGACGAAGCGATCATGGTGCGCAATCAGGCGACGATTTTCCTCGCCGGCCCGCCACTGGTAAAAGCCGCGACCGGTGAAGTGGTCAGCGCTGAAGACCTGGGTGGTGCCGATGTGCACTGCAAGATTTCCGGGGTCGCCGACCATTACGCCGAGAGCGACGAACATGCCCTCGCCCTCGCCCGCCGCAGCGTCGCCAACCTTAACTGGCGCAAACTCGGCGAAGTGCAGCAGCGCGCACCGATTGCGCCGCTGTACGCCAGCGATGAGTTATACGGTGTGGTTTCGGCGGATGCCAAGCAGCCGTTCGACGTGCGCGAAGTGATTGCACGACTGGTCGACGGTTCGGTGTTCGATGAATTCAAAGCGCTGTTCGGCACCACGCTGGTCTGCGGCTTTGCCCATCTGCACGGTTACCCGATCGCGATTCTGGCGAACAACGGCATTCTCTTCGCCGAAGCCGCGCAGAAAGGCGCGCACTTCATTGAACTGGCTTGTCAGCGCGGTATTCCGTTGCTGTTTTTGCAGAACATCACCGGCTTCATGGTCGGCCAGAAATACGAGGCCGGCGGCATCGCCAAACACGGCGCGAAACTGGTAACGGCGGTGGCTTGCGCCAAGGTACCAAAATTCACCGTAATCATCGGCGGCAGCTTCGGCGCCGGGAACTACGGGATGTGTGGGCGTGCTTATGACCCGCGGTTCCTGTGGATGTGGCCGAATGCGCGGATCGGCGTAATGGGCGCAGAACAGGCAGCCGGCGTGCTGGTTCAGGTCAAGCGTGAGCAGGCTGAACGCAGTGGCCAAAGCTTCAGTGCCGAGCAGGAAGCCGAAATCAAGCAACCGATCCTCGACCAGTACGAAGAGCAGAGTCACCCCTATTATTCCAGCGCACGGCTGTGGGATGACGGCGTCATTGACCCGGCGCAGACCCGCGATGTGCTGGCTCTGGCCTTGTCCGCGTCGCTGAACGCGCCAATCGAACCGAGCCGCTTCGGCGTGTTCCGGATGTGATTTTTTGTGGGAGCGAGCCTGCTCGCGAATACGGTTTGTCAGGTAGCGGATACGTCGACTGATACATCGCTTTCGCGAGCAGGCTCGCTCCCTCAGGAACCGTGGAGACGGATGAATATGAGCGATTTCAACACCCTCGAACTGCAAAGCGATCCTCGCGGTTTCGCGACGCTGTGGCTCAACCGTGCGGAAAAGAACAACGCTTTCAACGCCGAGATGATCCGCGAGCTGATCCTCGCGCTGGACAAAGTTGCCAGCGACGCCAGCCTGCGCTTTCTGCTGGTGCGTGGCCGTGGCAAACACTTCAGCGCCGGCGCCGATCTGGCGTGGATGCAGCAATCGGCCGAACTCGATTACCACACCAACCTCGACGACGCCCGTGAACTGGCGGAGCTGATGTACAACCTTGCCAAACTGAAAATCCCCACCGTGGCCGTGGTGCAAGGTGCGGCGTTCGGCGGCGCGCTGGGGTTGATCAGTTGCTGTGACATGGCGATTGGCGCCGATGACGCGCAATTCTGCCTGTCGGAAGTTCGCATCGGCCTGGCACCGGCGGTGATCAGCCCGTTCGTTGTACAGGCTATCGGCGAGCGCGCTGCGCGTCGATATGCCCTGACCGCCGAGCGTTTCGGCGGGCAACGTGCGCGCGAAATAGGTTTGTTGTCCGAGAGCTATCCGGCCGCTGAACTTGATCAGCAAGTCGAGCACTGGATCAACAACTTGCTGCTCAACAGCCCCGCGGCGATGCGCGCCAGCAAGGACTTGCTGCGTGAAGTCGGCAACGGCTCACTGACCCCGGCGCTGCGCCGCTACACCGAAAACGCCATCGCCCGTATCCGCGTCAGCCCTGAAGGCCAGGAAGGCTTGCGCGCCTTTCTGCAAAAGCGTCCGCCGAGCTGGCAAGCCGCAACCACCACCAAGGAGCCGCGTTGATGAGCGCACCTGTTCTCACCACCCTGCTGGTGGCCAACCGTGGCGAAATCGCTTGCCGCGTGATGCGCACTGCCAAAGCCTTGGGCCTGACCACGGTCGCCGTACACAGCGCCACCGACCGCGCAGCGCGCCACAGCCGTGAAGCGGACATACGCGTTGACCTCGGCGGCAGCAAAGCGGCCGAGAGTTATCTGCAAATCGACAAACTGATCGCGGCGGCCAAGGCCAGCGGCGCGCAGGCGATTCATCCAGGCTACGGGTTTCTCTCGGAAAACGCCGGATTCGCTCGAGCCATCGAAGCCGCCGGGCTGATTTTCCTCGGCCCACCTGCCTCGGCCATCGATGCGATGGGCAGCAAGTCTGCCGCCAAAGCGCTGATGGAAACCGCCGGTGTGCCTTTGGTGCCGGGCTATCACGGCGAAGCACAGGATATCGACACCTTCCGCGATGCCTGCGAACGCATCGGTTATCCAGTGCTGCTCAAGGCCACGGCCGGTGGCGGTGGCAAAGGCATGAAAGTGGTCGAGGACGTCAGCCAGTTGGCCGAAGCCCTCGCCTCGGCTCAGCGTGAAGCACAGTCGTCGTTTGGCGATTCGCGGATGCTGGTGGAAAAATATCTGCTCAAGCCGCGTCACGTGGAGATCCAGGTGTTCGCCGATCAGCATGGCAATTGCCTGTACCTCAATGAACGGGATTGCTCGATTCAACGGCGCCACCAGAAAGTCGTCGAAGAAGCGCCGGCACCGGGCTTGTCCCCGGAGCTGCGTCGCGCCATGGGCGAAGCGGCGGTGCGTTCGGCGCAGGCGATCGGTTATGTCGGCGCCGGTACGGTGGAGTTTCTGCTGGATGCGCGCGGTGAGTTTTTCTTTATGGAGATGAACACGCGCCTGCAGGTGGAGCACCCGGTGACCGAAGCTATCACCGGTCTCGATCTGGTGGCGTGGCAGATCCGCGTTGCCCGTGGTGAAGCGCTGCCGATCACTCAGGAACAGGTGCCTTTGAACGGCCATGCGATCGAAGTGCGCTTGTACGCAGAGGATCCTGCGAATGACTTCTTGCCGGCGACCGGGCGTTTGGCGTTGTATCGCGAATCGGCCGAAGGACCAGGGCGCCGGGTGGATAGCGGGGTTGAAGAAGGCGATGAAATTTCGCCGTTCTACGACCCGATGCTCGGCAAGCTGATTGCCTGGGGCGAGGATCGTGAGCAGGCGCGCCTGCGTCTGTTGAGCATGCTCGACGAGTTCGCGATTGGCGGCTTGAAAACCAACATCAACTTCTTGCGGCGGATCATCGCGCACCCGGCGTTTGCGGCGGCGGAGCTGGATACCGGGTTCATCCCGCGTTATCAGGAGCAATTGTTACCCGCTCCGGGCACGTTGAGCGATGCGTTCTGGAACGCAGCGGCGCAAGCGGTGGCGCAGAGTCTGCCGCAGTCGGCACGCCAGGATGACCCTGCTTCGCCGTGGTCACTCAACAGCGGTTTGCGTGCGGGGCTGCCGCGGGAAATCACTCTGCACTTAAGCTGCGAGGGACAGGATCGCGCATTGACACTGAGCACCGCTGAGCACGCCGAACTGTCCGGCGAAGCGCTCATCGTCGAACACGAGGGCGTTCGTCGTACGTTGCGTGCCATTCGCCAGGGCGATTCGCTGTTCCTGCAATGGGAGGGTGAACTGCGGTATGTCGAGACGTACGACCCTATCAGCGCCGTCGAAGCCAGCCACAGCCATCAGGGCGGCCTGACCGCGCCGATGAATGGGAGCATTGTCCGCGTGCTGGTCGAGGCCGGGCAATCGGTCGAGGCCGGTGCGCAACTGGTGGTGCTGGAAGCGATGAAGATGGAGCACAGCATCCGTGCGCCGCATGCCGGGGTAATCAAAGCGCTGTATTGCCAGGAAGGTGAAATGGTTGGCGAAGGCAGCGCTTTGGTTGAACTGGAAGCCGTGTGAACGCGAGGATCGATCCTACGCCTGGCGAGGATCGATCTGACTAGTAACGCGCCGTTGCCTGAACCACAACGCCGATGATTCGGCACTCATCGGTCAGCAGGGCTTTCGGCCAGGTCGGATTGAGCGGCACCAGGTAACGCTGGCCGCCCTCTTCGTCGAGTTTGCGAAAAATCGCTTCAGGGCTGTCGGGCCACTGGGCGATCACCAGTTTGCCGGGCACCGCCTCGGCCGCCGGGTCGACCAGAATCAGCATGCCTTCGGCAATGCTCTGGCCACTGGGAGCGGTCATCGAATCTCCCGTCACCGTCAACCAGAACGCCGGGCCGCGCGCGTGGTAATCCGTCAGTTCGAAGCGCTGCTTGCCTGACGTCTTGGCGTAAGACGCCGCATCGCTCTCGCGCACCTCGCAGGTCGTCTGCCAATCGCTGACCGGGTAACGGAAGTACGGGTTGTACTTCTGCGCCAGTGGCATCTCGTCGTCCACTGTGGGTTGCGGTTCACGGATGACCAGCACCACTTCAAGGAAGTCCATGCCCAGCGCCTGCAGCACGCGGTTCATTTCCGTGATACCGGGTTCGCGACGCTTGTTCAGCCAATGGCCGATCCCGCCCTGGGACATGCCGACGCGCTCTCCGAGCTCTGTTTGAGTGATTTTGAGTTCACTCATCTTGGCCTTGACCAACTCAATCCATTTATCCATGTGCAGCACCTTACGTCGACGCCTTCGGCCGGCAAAACACATATTGTAGTATTTAAATTCTCGTCACAACTACGCAGCGTACTATTCTGAAGGCACGGATTTTCAATCGCCCAAGGAGTGCCTCTTCATCATGAATATCAGCAGCAAAGACTTGCCCGATCTGCAAATGGACACCACGTTCACCTCGCCCCAGGGCAACGCGGCAGCGCAGCGAGCGCTGGACTATTACTTGAAACCAGCTGTGTCAGAACCGGCGGTCGACGAACGTTTTTTCGATGTCAGGCGCCATCTCAGTGGCGAAGAAGCCTTGGTGCATGCGTCAGACTTGCTGCGCTGTGCAGCGGCCACTGCATTCAAGGCAGCCGAAAACCTGCAAGGCGCGAGTCGCGATCTGGCTTTTTCAGTGGTGCACATGGTGGATATGGCGCGGGCGATGGTCGACCATTCGCTCGATGGCGATGAAGTCTGAGGAACGGAAACGCAAACGGACGGGAAAGAATTCTCCAATCGCGGAGATAAAAACATTTGACTTGCAAATGATAATGATTATTATTGCATACAGCTGGTCGCGAGATCAGTCGATGGACCAGAGACCTTAGGTCGGTCTTCTGGACTATCTCCTCATCAGGCTAATCACGGTTTTTGACCCGGCTTTTTGCCGGGTCTTTTTTTGCCCGTTTTTCGGGCTTGTGGCTTCAGGCTAATGAAGTCTTTAGGTACTGCAAATTCGATGGCGCGGATAATATCAAAAGAATATCGAATGACAAGCCAGGCCCGGCCACATTGGGGCAAACTAATGACAATTAGCACTTGAGAATCAATCGCACACTCTCTAAGCTGCATCCGCGTCATGGAGGACGCCCCCCGCCACACCCCGCAATTCCCCTCGGTTTCAGCCCTGCCTGCGTGTACAGTAACGGCCATAAAAATCATATTCAGGAATCGATTATGACCGTGGCCAAATCTTCGTTCGACATCAGCGCCAACTTCGACAGCGGCAACATCCAAGTCATCGACATCAGCAATCCGCTCAATCCGGTTCTGGCCATTCGCCCGGACACCCGCAGCGCTCACTTTCAGTGGTTCCACTTCAAGGCCAGCGGCCTGCATGTTCATCAGGAACACTGGTTCCGCCTGGTCAATGCCAGCCAGTCCTCCTATAACAAAGCCTGGACCGGCTATCAGGCAGTCGCCTCCTACGACCACGTCAATTGGTTCCGCATTCCAACCAGTTTTGAAGGTGACAGCCTGCGCTTTTGCCTCGAAGCCGAGCAAACCCATGCCTGGTTTGCCTATTTCGAACCCTACAGCCGTGGCCGTCACGACTGGCTGATCGATCAGGCGTTGAGCAAGGCTGGCACCGAACTGCTGGCCACCGGCAAGAGTATCGAAGGTCGCGATATTCAACTGCTGCGCAAAGGCACCGGCGCCGAAGGCCAGCGCAAAATCTGGATCATTGCTCAACAGCATCCGGGCGAGCACATGGCTGAATGGTTCATGGAAGGCGTAATCGAACGTCTGGAAAGACACGACGATCCCGTGCTGAACAAACTGCTGGCCAGCGCTGATTTGTACCTGGTGCCGAACATGAATCCGGACGGTGCCTTCCACGGTCACCTGCGCACCAACGCGATGGGCCAGGACTTGAACCGCGCTTGGCAGAACGCCAGTCAGGAAGTCAGCCCCGAGGTACTTTTCGTACAGCAGCAAATGGAAAAGTATGGCGTCGATCTGTTCCTCGACGTACATGGCGACGAAGAAATCCCCCACGTGTTCACCGCCGGTTGCGAAGGCAATCCGGGCTACACGCCGCGTATCGAGAAGCTCGAAGAGCACTTCCGCAATCACTTGAAACACACCACCAAAGACTTCCAGACCAAGTACGGCTACACCCGCGACGAACCGGGCCAGGCCAACATGACTTTGGCGTGCAACAGCGTCGGTCAGAAATACGACTGCCTGTCGCTGACCCTGGAAATGCCGTTCAAGGATCACGACGACCATCCCGACAAAGAAACCGGCTGGTCGGGCAAACGCTCCAAACAGTTGGGCAAAGACGTGCTTACAACCATCGCTGACATGGTTGATACCCTGCGCTGATCCCCTCCTCCGTTCCTGAAAAGATCGCAGCTTGTCTGCGATCTTCTGCTTTCTGCCATTGCTACTTTCGCGCAAACAGGTTGCAAAATAAAACCCGAATCAATACCTTGATCAAGGTTTTATTTTGAAACCTAAAAGGATGCGGGATATGAAACCTCTCAAAAGCAGCGTCGTTTTGCTTTTTTCTGTGGCCTGTGGGCTGGCCGTGGGTAACGTGTACTACGCCCAGCCGCTGCTGGACGCGATGGCTGAAGCGTTTGCGATGTCGCCGGTAACCATCGGGGTCGTGATCACCCTGACGCAAATCGGCTATGGCATCGGTCTGGTGCTACTGGTGCCCCTCGGCGATCTACTCAACCGGCGTCGATTGATCGTCACTCAAACCCTGCTGTCGGCCGCAGCGTTGTTGATGATCGCGTTGGCGCCCAGCAGTGTCTGGTTGTTGCTCGGCATGTCATTGACCGGGCTGCTCGCCGTGGTCACGCAAGTGTTGGTGGCTTACGCCGCGACGCTGGCAATCCCGGCCCAACGCGGGCGCGTGGTCGGAGTGGTCACCAGCGGTATCGTCGTCGGCATCTTGCTGGCGCGCACGGTCGCTGGCGGCATGGCCGATTTGGCCGGGTGGCGAGCGATCTACTTCCTGTCAGCCGGGCTGACACTGTTGATGGCATTGCTGCTGTTTCGCGTGCTGCCAAAGGATGAATCCCCGCAGCCGGCGACTGGCTACATCGCACTGATCGCCTCTGTATTCAGCCTGTTCAAGGAAGAACAGGTATTGCGCCAACGCGCGATCCTCGCATTGTTGACCTTCGCCAGTGCGATGGTGCTGTGGACGCCGATGGTATTGCCCCTGGCCGCGCCGCCACTGTCGTTGTCGCACAGTGAAATCGGTCTGTTCGGACTGGCTGGCGCAGCGGGTGCTCTGGCCGCTGCACGCGCCGGGCATCTGGCCGATCGCGGTCTCGGACAATGGGTCAGTGGTCTTTCGCTGTTGTTGATGCTCGCTTCGTGGCTGCCGATTGCCCTCACCCAATCCTCGCTGTGGGCCTTGCTGCTCGGCGTAATCACCCTGGATCTGGGCTTGCAAGCCGTGCACGTCACCAGCCAGAGCATGATCTACAGTGTGCGCCCCGAAGCGCAAAGCCGTCTCACCGCCGGTTACATGCTGTTTTACTCAATCGGCAGCGCGCTCGGTTCCATCGGCTCGACCGCGATATATGCGTGGGCCGGCTGGATCGGCGTGTGTCTGCTCGGTGCGGGCATCAACGTCGTGGCGCTGGCGTATTGGTGGCTGACCCTGAAAAGCGGCGCACCGGCACGATGCGCCACTCAAGCGAGTTAACCGCGGTCGCGACCGCGCAACATACTGTCGAGCACCTCGTCTCGGCGGATCCAGCCATGAAACAGCGCCGCCGCCAGATGCAACAGCACCGTCAGGAACAGCAGATAGGCCAAGTACCCGTGAGCCTTGCGCAGCAGCGCAAACAGCTGCGCATCAGCCGGAACGATCGCTGGCAACTGCAACGTTGTGCTGAGCATCACCGGTTCACCCGAAGCACTGATCATCGCCCAACCGAGCAACGGCAACACCAGCATCAACGCGTACAGCAATAGATGCGAAGCCTTCGCCGCCAGCTCTTGCCAACTTGGCAAATCCGCTGGCAGCGGCGGCTGGCGAGTGGTGAGTCGCACCAGCAAACGCACAATCACCAGCGCCAGAATCGCAATGCCCAGCGGTTTGTGCAGATGGATCAGCCATTCATGCCGTTCGGAAACCGAGGTGACCATGCCGGCGCCGATAAACAGCATGGCGATGATCATCAGCGCCATCAGCCAGTGCAGCAGCCGCGCCAACAGGGCGAAATGCGTCGGTTGAGCTCTCATGGACGAGCCTCCTGTTTGGCGGCGGGCAACTGACTGACTTCGCTGGTGCGACGCAGATAAGAATTGGCGTAACCGGCGGAACGCGCCGCGAGCAACGGGTCGTCGGAACCTTGAATCCCGGCCGGCAGCACTAGCGGGTCATAGTTGATGTCACGGCATTCGCCGCTCAGTTGTGGCTGGGTTTTTTCCAGCACCAGCATGCCAGCGTTCAATACTTTGCGCCCCTCAGGCCAGGTCTTGCTGGCGTCATTCACCGGATCCTCAGGATTGGCCAGGGTGATGTTCAACTGAAAACGCAACGGCGCAGACGCCAACCGTTGCACCAGATCCTTCTCGAGAAAATCGCCGCCTTCAGGCGCACTGGCGCCCGCAGCATCGCGCGCCAACGGCGTCATGCTCCAGCGCACGGCCTGCTTTTTACCGCTGGCGTCGACCAGATAGAACGCATTGACACTGTTGTAGGTTTCGGTGGCGTAACTGGCCGACGGTTTGGCGGTCTTCACCCAGGTCAGAAATGGCACGGCTTCCGGGTGCGAAGCGAAGAACGCCGGAACCTTCGCCGGATCAGGTTTACCGGTGGCCGGATCTGGCGACTGCGCCTGCTGCAATTGATAAAACGCCTCAGGCGTACCGACCGGGAACACCGGCATGCTGTTCATCCCCGTACGCCACTGCTGCCCGTTGGCCTGGGTAAACCGCAACGCCAGACTGCGAATCGGCACGCTGCTGTCCGGTGCATACGGATTACCCGCCGGCAGCGCGAAACGCCCGACCACCGGAGTCTGCGGCTCGTTGAACACCTGCGCGGTGGAGAACACCCGCGCCTCGCCATTGCTCTCGAAATGGCCGATCACGCACACGCCTTTGGCGTGATTACGGCGAAACCCGGGGTGCACGCCGTTGTTTTTCTCCAGCACATCGACCAGCGCTTTTGGCGTCAGGCGTTGTGGGTCAAAGTTGCCGTGAACGTAGGCGAATGCTCCGGCCACTGCGGCGACTACCACGGCAATGCCGCCCAGACGCAGAACCAGGCTCGCCGCACTCAGTGGCGGGCGCTGTGGCCTGCCGGGCGGTGCAGTATCGGGTGATGAACGATCAACCATGAACAACTCCAGGGCCATCGGCCACAAGTAGGAAGAATCAGCAAGACGCACCTCGTCCGGGTTTATTCCACACGACGGTATTTATTTTTCCGAACGTGGAATAACCTTCAGCGACAGGCGTCTCCCTAGTCCACAGCGTAGTGACTAGCAGAATTTCATGAGCGAATTCGACGAACAGTTGAGAGAAATCATTCCCAGATTGCGCCGCTTTGCCGTGTCACTGACACGCAACAGCAGCAGCGCCGACGATCTGGTGCAGGCCAGCCTTGAGCGGGCCCTGTCGAGTTGGGGCGATAAACGCGCCGACGGCGACTTGCGTGCCTGGCTGTTTGCGATCCTGTATCGGCAGTTTCTCGACGCCCATCGTCGCTCCCGACGCTATGCGCGCATGCTCGAATTCTTCACCGGTCGCGACGACGCCGAGCCCTCGGCGGAGCGCACCGTCATTGCCCAGTCGACCCTGCAAGCCTTCGACCGTCTGCCCACCGAACAGCGCGCCTTGTTGCTGATGGTCTCGGTGGAAGGCCTTTCCTATAAAGAGGTCGCCGAGATTCTCGGCGCCCCGATCGGCACCGTGATGTCGCGCCTGTCCCGCGCCCGCCAGGCCTTGCGCCAACTCAGCGACGGCGAAATCAGCAGCCCTTCTTTACGGATACTCAAATGATCAGCCTGCCTCCCAGCGAGCGTGACCTGCACGCTTATGTCGACCACCAGCTCAGCGACGCCGACCGGCGTGTGCTGGAGACCTGGCTGGCCAGTCACCCCGATGAAGCGGCGCAGGTTCGCGCCTGGCAACAGGATGCCCAACAATTGCGCGCAGCACTCAGCGGTGCGTTGCAGCAACCGGCCAATCCAGCGCTTGATCCGGCCATGATCCGCCAGCGCCGCCAGCGTCAGTCGCGTCGCCATCTGGCCAGTGCGGCGGTGTTGCTGATCGCGGTCAGCGTCGGCGGATTCAGTGGCTGGCAGGCGCGGGAAATGACCCTTGTGCGCTCGTCGATGTTGCCGATGACCGACGCCTTGCAAGCCTATCGCCTGATTGCCCAGCAAGGCATGCTGCCAGCCGATTACAAGGTCAACAGTGATGGCGACATGCAGCGCTGGCTCGATCGTTATTTCAACCGGGCCAGTCGTTTACCGGATCTGAAGGCGGCCGGGTTCGAACCGGTCAGCGGACGCCTGCTCAGCACTGATGAAGGTCCGGCGGCGATGGTGATGTATGAGGATGGCAGCGGGCACAAGGTGAGTTTCTACGTGCGCCCACCGGGGCCGAAGAACACCTTTTTGCCTCGCGGAAGCCGCAGTGACGGCGACCTGCAGGCCGAGTACTGGTCGGGCGGCGGGTACAACTACGCCATGGTCAGCCCGGTCGATACGCCAGCGGCGCAACAGCTCAAGCAATCACTGCAATTCTGAAAACACCACCTTTCCCCTGAGGGAGCGAGCCTGCTCGCGAAGGCGCTGGATCAGTCGCATCGTTGCTGAATGACACACCGCATTCGCGAGCAGGCTCGCTCCCACAAGGGATCAGCGTCAGGCTCAGAAACCTACGTCGAGCACCACATTATCCAGATAGGTGCCCGCCGGCGGCGTGGTCTGATCAGTGTAGATCTTCGCGTTGTAGTTGAAGATCTGACTGCCCGTGCCCAACCCGTTACCCGGATTGACCTCGGCGTCGGTACTGGCCCGCCGTGCCGCGCCGACACTGCCCCAACGCGTGGTGCCGGCACTTTTGAAAATGTCGTAGGCCAGATAATTGCTCCCGGAAATCATCCGGCGCCGGCCGCCGACACTCACCGCGTTCTGCCCGTCGCTCAGCCCCACGGTGTAAGCGCTGCCCTTGGTGCAGGCCAGATTGATCGTCTGTCCGGTTACCGGCGTAAAAGCGCTGACCACCGGCGCGCTGCCGAAGGCAATGTTCGGCGCAGTAATCGTGCAGTCGTTGGACACCGTCAGATTCACCGTCAACGAGGTCGTGCCGCTGGCGATATCGCGCCCGATGCAGATGGCACCGATGCCGATCCCCGAACAGTAATTCCAGTTCCAGAAAATACTCAGGGTCTCGGTATACACCCCGGCGGCGACGTTGCTGCCAATGGTTGTGCCGAGGTAGACCGGCACCGTTTTCGGCGTCGTACCGTTGAGCAGGCCCAAGGCATCGATGATGCCGTTGCGCGCAAAGTCGTAGGCCGTGCCGCGGGTAAGCGGGTAGCTGGTGCTGTTGTTGGCGTAGATCGTGTAATTGATGACATCGCCGGTCGGCCCGACCAGACCACTCTGAGTCGATGAAACGGTGCCCCAGAAGTGATCGTTGCTGGTCAACAGGGACAGCAGCGAGCCGGTACAGCTCAAACCCGCATTCAGTGTGGAACTGGGCTGCGAAGTCGTGCGTACGGCGATCGAACTGAGCGTGCCGAAAGCCGCTGGCGTGGTGCTGACCACCGAACACGCGGCCTGCACCGCCCCGGGTATAAGCAGTGCCAGACATAACAACCATCGCCGGAACATCATTGGCACACCAACGGGCCAATCAACGGCACCTGGTCCTGATTCAGGTCGACGCTGAACTGCGCCTGACAGGTCTTGCCGTCGGCCAGCGTCACTTGCAGCGAGTTCTGCGCCTGCAGGTTTTCCAGATACACCAGCCCGTCCCAACCGACCACTGTTCGCGCGCCGCTCTGCTCATGCAGCACGCCCACGCCCAATGGCAATTCGCGTTGCTGCGCATCAACCAGCACGATGCTCGCAGCAATCACCCGGGTCAGTGGAAACTCCAGCAAATAACCGCTGCCACGCCGTACAGCGATGCGTTGTTCGACATTGGGACTGCGCACATTGGCCGGTAGATTCAGTGGATCGATTTCATACTTGCCCCGGTAATAAGCGCTGCTCCAGGGCACCAGCAGATGACCGTTCTTGTCGGTCTGGCCAACCTGCTGGTTTTCGTAGCGCACCGGAATATCAGCGAACCCCTCGGTGCTGACCACTACAAAAGCATCGTCAATGCGGTTGGCGGCGAACACCTGACGGTCCATCCACACCAGCGAACCACTGGCATCGGCCCAACGGGTTTCGGCGTCGGAAGTACCGTAGACACCGGCCTGCAGCTGCACCGATTGCAGCCGCCAGGTGACGTCGGCCTGACGATAATCAGCGCCGTCACCCTTGGCGTAGCCCAAGTTGAAACCCACGCCGCCCTCGCTCGGCACCGCGCGACTGTAGTTGACCCGCTGCTGGCTCTGCCCGGTTTTGCTGCGCTCGCTGCTGATCGCCAGGCTGCCACGCAGATCGAACGGGATCACCAGTTGCGCCTGCACCGCCCAGTTGCTGTCGCCGATCTCGCGGTTGGCCGACAGGTAGAAACTGCTGTTGCGCCACAGCGGTTTGCTCCAGCTCAGGTTGAGCAGCCGTGTGCGCGAGTCGTCCGCCGCGCGCACATCGAAATAACCGGCGCCGAGGCTGCCCCAGCGATCAAGGTTCAGGCTCAGAGTCGCCTGCTCGCTGCGCCGGCTAAGGCTGATGTAGGGGCTGTCGACCACGCTGAGGTCGGCGTATTGATCATGGCGTTGCAGCCGTTGGTACGAAAAGCTGAAGCGCTGATTGCTGTACTGATAGCCCAGGCTTAATTGCTGACCGCCCTCGCCGTCGAAACGGCTTTGACTCATGGCACTGTTGAGTACGCCGAAATTGCCCAGACGCAGGTTGCCACCGAGGCCGCCCAACGTCAGCGAGTCGGCCGCTTCGGCATGGCTTTCCAGAGTGAAACTGTCGCTGACGCCATAGCGCAGGCTGCCGGAGGTGACTCCCGGCCCGTAATTGAAATCCTTCAAACCGTAGTCGCGACGCAACGTACCGGCGGCCACGGAAAAATCGCTCAAGCCTTTTTGCAGCAAAGTGCTGGTGACATAGAACGGCACCGTGGTCGACACCTGCCGACCGAGCGCATCAGTAGTCACTACGACGGCTTCGCCAGCGCCGTTGATGAACGGAATATTGGTCAGTGTGTACGGCCCGGGCTGCAAGTCTGCGCTGCTGGACTTGTAGCCATTGATGAACAGATCCACCGAGGACGGCACCGCCGCTTCACCGGCAAATTGCGGCAGCGGATAGGTCACCAGATCCGGGCGTACGGCAAAGTCCCGAGACAACTGCACGCCGCCCAAACGCACCGAACTGCTCCACGGCAACGCACCGCTGATCACGTCACCGGCCTCGTAGGTGAGCATCCGCTCGTCATCGGAGTAACGCCAGGTGGTGTCGTAACGCAGGTAGCCGTTGTCCAGCGTGTTGAGCGAATCACCGGACAAGGTGCGCCGGTATTGCCCGGTGTTGGACAGCGTGCCCCAGTTGTCGAACAGCCGCACTTCGTTCCACGCCGCCAGGTAAGTGCCAGCATCGTCGGTGTCGTTGAGGTACAGGTCATAGTTGAACAGCGCGCCAAAACTGCTCAGCGCCGGGGTGCGCGGGTAAGCCTGGCGATTGCCAATGAACTGTTCCGGCAGCCAGTCCGGCGGCACGTCCAGCAGCAAGCGCTGACCGACGCTGTCGTAATCACTGTGCAACCCCGCCAGACTGTCGAGGTCGACCTCGGCGCCGAGGCTGTCGGGCAACTTCATGCCGGTTTCGCGCAACGCGGTCGCCGGCACAAACAGGCGCCCGTCGCGCTGCTGCACCGCCACTACGCGTCCGGTATTCATCTGGTTGACCACCAGTTCCAGAAACAACTGTGCATCACTCACGGCCTCCATGCCGCTCGGTGGCGGCGGCAGATCGCCGGCCCCGGATGGTTGAACGAACATCAGGCAACAAGCGCCGGTGATGAGCCACAACGGACGCTGAATACGGCGAACCCGTCCCGGGTTCATACGCGCTTTACGTCCGTCAATGGACTGAATCCTCCCTGATTCCGCTATCGCCGACGTCAGATGCCAGCGCTACGACTCACTCACTTGGCAGGTGTAATGCTCTGCACCTGCGGCGCGCCATTGACCCGCACCTGCAGCGCCGACTCATTGGTCAGCGGCGTGGGTGCCGGCCAGCGCATCACTGCGCCGGGTAGCACGTAACCCAGCAGCCCTTCGGCCAACGGTTTGCTCTGCCCGGCCTGCTTGATTGCGACATCGGTCAGTCGCGCATGCACCGCGCCTTGATTGCGCACTTCGACATAAGGCTTGCCGTCCACGGCCACCGTGCGCCAGCTCAATTGCGGCAGGCCGACACCCTTGGGATCCCGCGCGCGACTGCTGTCCTCCTTGCTCCACAGCCCCGCGCCGTAGGCAAACAGCGGCACCGAATAACGCATCTGGAAGCGGATCGCTGCGGCGGTTTTGCCTCCGTCAGCGGTCGCGGGTTGTGCGGAAGGAATTTCGTCGATGATGATCCGGTAGGCCAGCTCCTGGCCCGGCGGTACGTCCTTGGTTCGGGTCAGGCGCACCAATTGTCTTTGCCCCGGCTCGATTTTCGCCACCGGCGGGCTGCCGATCACGTCGCGCTGGTTCTGGTATTGCTCGGCGAACCCACTCTGGCTCCAGCCGAACACGCGGATCTGCAGATTGGCGGTTTCGCTGCCACGGTTCTCCAGCCACAGCGCACTGGCCTGCTGATCAGCCTCCAGCACCGGATCGATCGGCCAGATCAGCACCGAACTGGCTGCGTGTGCATTGCTTGCCCCGAGTATGACCAACGCCCACATCGTGCAACGCACGAACGAATGCCGTGACGTAACTGCCCCCATAAAACTGCTCCTTGTCGGCCATTCAACTTCGCCTTACCACGACAGTTGCACCTGCAACACGTCGCTGTACGTCCCCCCAGGCTGATTGCCCGGCAATTGCACCTGACCGTAAATCGGCAGGCTGATGTTGTTCGCATCGCTGTAAGCCACCGCCACACTCTGGCCAATGCCCAGGCTCTGGCTGTACGCCGCATCACGAAACAGTGCATACGCCACCCGCGCGCTGCCGCTGTTGACCTGCATGTGCCGGCCGCTGTTGTTGTACTGGCCGCCATCGACGCTCATGTTCAGCGTTACGCCCGGCGTGCATTGCAATTGCACCCCGCCGGTCAGCGCGACCTGCACGGTGCCGGTGGCCAGTGCCGAACGCGAGCCGAAATTCAGCCCGCCATAGTTCGACACCCCGCCGACCACCAGACACCCGGCAGTGACCGTGGCACTGACCTGAAAGCTCTGGCTTGTCGCTGCGGTCAGCGGTGGCGGCGCACTGCCCGCACAGAACAGGAGCAGCGCGGCACAGCCATGGCGGCGCATGGCATCAGAACGTCAGTTCAACAGCGACGGTATCGGTGTAAGTCCCCGCCGGCAAACCGGCCTTGCCCACCGCCTGACCGTAGATGTTCACCGTCTGCGCGACCCCGGTGCTGGCAGCAAGGTTGATGGTCCCGTCGATCGCCAGCAGTTGCGAGTGCCCGGCGTCGGTGTACAAGTCGTACGGCACGTAATTGGCGACACCGTCGTACAGCGCCCGCGTGCCGCCCGGTGACATGCCGTCATGGGAACCCGCGCGCACCTTGACCGTCGGCGTGGTGCCGCTGGAGCAGAGAATCGACAGCGCCCCGCCACCACCGCCCAACACTTGCCCGGTGGCCGTGGTGAACAGGCTGTTGGCGGTGCCGAAGTTCAACGCACCGAAGTTCAGCCCGGTGGAGCCGCCAGCACCGTTGACCTGACAACTGCTGATCAGAATCAGGCTGGAGGTGATCTGGCCGGTGACCGTGGTGGCGGCGTTGGCACTGGAAACCAGCGCCAGGCCAAGCAACGACAAACCTATCCTTGATGCAAACGTACGCATGGTGTCCGTCCTCTACGGGGTTACCAGTCGAGCGTCACCGTCAGGGTGTCGGTATAGACACCTGCCGGTACCGCGCGGGTATTCGCCACCACCGAGCCAAACACCGGAATGGGTATCTGTGCAGCGCTGGTGACAGCGAAATTGTGTTGCTGGCCGATGCTGTAGCTCCGGGCGCCGGAGGGATCGACAAACAGCTGATAGGGAAGGGTCTGGCGGCCGTTGCTCAGGCGCCGGGTGTTGCCGTCACCGTGGGCGCCGCCGTCAATGGTGACGGTGAAACCGGTGACCGAAGGATTGCAGGCGACGTTGAGTTTGCCACTGCTGTCGCCGCCGAGGCTGGCCTTGATCGGCGCGTTCCAGGTCGGGCCCTGAAGGCCGAAATCGAGGGTGCCGAGGTCGCTGACCGGGCTGGCGGGAGTGCTGGTGTTGGTGACTTCACAGCCGGCAATCAGGATCAGCCGCGCATTGATCTGCCCGCTGACTGCCGCTTGCGCGTCGTCAGCAAGCATTGCCAGCGTCCCTGCCGCCACCACCATCCAGTGTTTGCCTGTCATTGCGCCGTCCCTGCTCCTTTACGCTGACTCAATCACCGCGCTCATCATTGAACGCCTTCCTTGCGCACCCGCGTCCACGGGATGCCTGTTGCCATCGCGATCACCAGGTCACCGTTACCTTGACCAGATCCGAATAACGGCTGACTCGCGGCACCTCAGCCAAGCGCTCGATGCGCGCGTACAGCGGTAATTCCACCGTGCCGCTGTCCGGCACCCGCCCGCTGACAGGCACATCCACCACCAGCGGTACCCGGCGCGCCGCGTCCTGATACAAGCGATACGGAACAGGTTTGCTGCCGACCGCACCGGCCATGTAGCGGACCTCACCGACACCGCCATGCAAGCCGCCATCGACGCGCATCTGGTACGGCGTGTCGGGGTTGCACTCCAGCCGTGGCAGGCGCTGATTGGTCAACGCGGCAGCCAACGGCCCGGCGGGATCATCGAGGCGTGCGGTGCTGCCGAAGTCGAGCACACCCAATTGCTCGATGCCGGCATCCCGCTGTTGGCCGATCAACTGGCAGCCGCGCTGCACGTCAACGCGCACTTCGACCTGAAGATCCGCCGCATGAACAGGTGCAGCGAATACCCCCAGCAGGCTCATGACCACCCGTATATTCACTGCGCCGTTCCTTGTCAGTGATCGCTTGCGACGTCGTTTCTGTGATTGAGGTTAGCAACGGTCGACGATTCCGCCAGTCGATTGGATCCAGGGATCGCCCGGGATATGTTTCGAAAGGTTGGCAAGTGGTCAGGCCAAGTCGCTGAAAATAGCTGTACGTGCCGGACAAACTTGTTCAATAACCGCCCAATGTCGATCCGCCGTGGTGGCTGGCCAGCCCGGCGTCTGGTTACACTGTGTCGCCGTGCTCCCGGGAGCCGGTTTTGACGAACACGGAGACGCCCACAGTGCCTGCCCACCTGCCGAAACGATCACGACTGATCCAGCGCTGGCCGGCGTTGCGGCGCTGGTTCGGCAAGGGTTTAACAGCCAGCGCCGGGCATGATGCCAGTGGTCAGTCGATCCGCGATTACTTCCGGCACAAGGCCGGCGGTCAGGGTTACACCCTCAGCCACAGCCAGCAGCGCGTCATCGATTGCATGGCGCAGCAGGCGAGTCTTTTGCTTGGCGCAAGCGCTCACACACCACAGAGCCTGTATCTGTTCGGCGCTGTCGGCCGCGGCAAGAGCTGGTTGCTCGACGGTTTCTTTCAAGCCTTGCCGATCACCCAGAAACGGCGCCTGCATTTCCATCAGTTCTTCGCGCAATTGCATCAGGGTATGTTCAGCCATCGCCAGCAGGACGATGCCCTCGAAGTGACTCTCGACGAACTGCTGGAGGATTGTCGGGTGCTGTGTTTCGACGAGTTTCATGTGCATGACATCGGCGATGCCATGCTCATCACCCGGCTGTTCAAAGCGTTGTTCAAACGGCGGATTCTGCTGCTGGTGACCTCCAACTATGCGCCGGAAGGCCTGCTGCCCAACCCGCTCTATCACGCCCGGTTCAAACCGGTGATCGAACTGATCAACACGCGCATGCAGGTGATGGAAGTCGGCGGCCCGCATGATTACCGCAGTCATACACGCCACTCTGCGCAGCAGATATTCACTCAGGGGCATTACGTGTGGCCGGCCACGCCAGCACAACGCGCGGCCCTGGATCTGCCAGCTGCAAATGCACCGACCGTTGCGCTAACGGTCGGCACCCGGCAGTTTCAGGCGCGGTTTTGCGAGGAACGGCGGGTCGGTTTTACCTTCAACGATCTGTGTGAACAGCCGACGGCGGTGATGGATTATCTGGAGCTGTGTCGACGTTTCGATCGCTGGATCATTGATGATCTGCCGGAACTGGCGGAGTGCTCGATCGCCGCGCAACAGCGCTTCATCAACCTGATCGACGTGTTGTACGACCAGGACAAGCATCTGACGTTGATTGGTCGCCTGCCCTTGCGCGAAAGCCTCGACGGCCATGCCATTGATCTGGCACGCACACGCAGCCGGTTGGGGCAATTGCAGGAAGTGCACGAACCCGCCTGACCACACAGTTTCAGTGGGAGCGAGTCTGCTCGCGAAGTGCCCTATCAGTCAAAACATCGGCGGCTGACACTCCGCTTTCGCGAGCAGGCTCGCTCCCACCAAAGGCATCTGAAGTTTCGCCACCTGTCCAATTCAAACCCGGACTTTGCCGTTATCATGTCGCCCATCCTCAGCGCCTCAGCGGCGCGCCACTGATCAATAGCGAACACCAACATGCACACCCTTGCTCAATTACGCGCCGGCGAGTTGTCGGGCATCACGCGGCTGGATCTGTCCTGCGGCCTGACCGAGTTCCCGGTCGAGATTTTCGAGCTGGCCGACACCCTGGAAATCCTCAACCTCAGCGGCAACCAATTGAGCAGTCTGCCGGATGATTTGTACCGTCTGACGCGCCTGCGCGTGCTGTTCTGTTCCGACAACCCGTTCACCGAACTGCCGACCTGCCTCGGCCAATGCGCGGCGTTGACGATGATCGGCTTCAGGGCCAATCGCATCGTCAACGTACCCGGTGCCGCCCTGCCGCCACAGTTGCGCTGGCTGATCCTGACCGACAACTGTATCGAAAGCCTGCCGAGCGAGCTTGGCGAACGCCCGGCCCTGCAAAAACTCATGCTGTCCGGCAACCGCCTGCAAACGCTGCCGCCCTCCCTGAGCAACTGCCATCGAATGGAGCTGCTGCGCGTCTCCGCCAACCGCCTGACCGAGCTGCCGCAGTGGCTGCTCGCGCTGCCGAGCCTGACCTGGCTGGCTTACGCCGGTAACCCGCTGGAAACAGAGGCCGACGCAGCCGCACTCGAGGCGACGCCGCAAATCCCTTGGTCGGCGCTGCATCTGGAACAACGACTGGGTGAAGGCGCCTCGGGGGTGATTTCCCGGGCGAGCTGGCAACGCGACGATGGCGCAGTGACGCCGGTTGCGGTGAAACTGTACAAAGGTGAAATGACCAGCGACGGCTCGCCGCTGCACGAAATGAATGCGTGCATCACCGCAGGCCTGCATGCCAATCTGATCCGCATCGAAGGCCGCATCAGTGGTCATCCCGACGGCCAGCAAGGATTGGTGATGCAGTTGATCGATCCGTCGTTCCGCAACCTCGCCGATCTGCCGAGCCTGGCGTCCTGCTCGCGCGATGTTTATGCCGACGACTGTCGTTTCAGTGCCGAGGTCGCGCTGAACATTGCCAAAGGCATCGCCTCGGCAGCGGAGCACCTGCACCAGCAAGGCATTACCCACGGCGATCTCTACGGGCACAACATTCTGTTGAATGAGCGCGGCGATTGCCTGCTTGGGGATTTTGGCGGAGCGTCGTTCCACGCCATTGCCGATACTGCCCAAACCCGCGCATTGCAACGCATCGAAGTGCGTGCGTTCGGGGTTTTGCTGGGGGAATTGCTGGCGCGCATCGACTCGGGGTTGAGTGATGAACAGCGAGCGGTGCTTGAAGAGCTGGAGCGGCGTTGCTGTCAGGCGGATGTGCTGGCGCGGCCGGGGTTCGGAGAGGTCATGAAGCAACTTGAAGATCTGTGACGCTGCGCGGTCAATCGCTAGCAGGCTAGCTCCCACATTGGATCTGTGGCGTTCACAAATCTCCTGTGGGAGCTAGCCTGCCAGCGATGAGGCCATCACTGACGAAGCCGATCAGCCCGCCAGACCAACAAACATGTCCTGCACGTCATCATGGTTGTCGAGGCCTTCGAGAAATGCTTCAACCTCAGCCATCTGCTCGTCGCTCAAACCACTGACCGGGTTCTTCGGCTGGTAGCCGAGCTTGGCCGACAGCACAGTGAAACCTTGCTCTGGCAGCGCTTTCTGCACTGCGTCGAGGTCAGTAGGATCGGTCAGGAACAGCGTCGCGCCCTCTTCGCCCGGCTCGAAATCCTGAGCACCGGCTTCGATCGCGGCCATTTCCGGGTCGGCGTCCGGGGTGTCCGGCGAAGCTTCGATCATGCCGACGTGGTTGAAGTCCCAGGCCACGGAGCCGGAAGCCCCCAGTTGGCCTTTACGGAACGCCACGCGGATTTCCGCGACGGTACGGTTGATGTTGTCGGTCACGCACTCGACGATCAGCGGCACCTGGTGCGGGGCGAAGCCTTCGTAGGTCACGCGATGGTATTGCACGGTTTCACCCAGCAGACCGGCGCCTTTCTTGATTGCGCGGTCCAGGGTTTCTTTTGGCATCGAGGCTTTCTTGGCCTGTTCGACCACCAGACGCAGGTGTGCGTTGGTGGTGGTATCGGCACCGTTGCGGGCAGCGATGGTGATTTCCTTCACCAGTTTGCCGAAGATCTTGCCCTTGGCGTTGGCTGCCGCTTCTTTGTGTTTAACCTTCCACTGTGCGCCCATTACTCACTCTCTTGATCTGTGGCGCCGAGACATCTATTGGCCGACGCGTGGCGCCAAGTTTATACGGCCTAAAGTCGGCAATCGACCAAAAAAACACAATGCAGAATCGACATCTTCACCAGTGCTTGTAGGGGGATTCTGAAAAACGCCTTTGACATGACCATTCAGCGCTGTGGTTTCGTACCCTCTCAAGCCCGTATTGCCTGACAGAGCCTGTTCGAATGCTCAATGACAAGGAAAGTCCTTTTACCCTGACCCTGACCGACAGCGGTCTGTGCCTGCCGGTGGTGCGCTTTCACGGCGCGGAAGCACTCAACCAGCCCTACCGTTTCGACATCGAGCTGATCGGCCTGGCCCCCGCCGTGACGCCGGGTACCTTTCTGCACCAACCGGCCTTTCTGCGTCTGGACGATCAGCATGGGGTTCACGGCATGATCGACAGCGCCAGTTGCGAACATCGAGGCACACACCGGATCGGCTATCGACTGACGGTTGTGCCGCGCCTGCAGAGGCTGGCCCAGCCGAGCAAACGGCGCGTGTTCGTGCAATTGAGCGTGCCGCAGATCCTTGAGCAATTGCTCACGGAAAATGCCTTGCCCGTTGACGGCTACCGGATTGAAATGAGCGTCGGGCAGTACCCGATCCGGCCGTTTTGCATCCAGTACGAAGAAAGCGATCTGGCGCTGCTGGACAGGCTTTGCGAAGAGGAAGGCATTCACTATCACTTCGAGCACCGGGTGGACGGGCACATTGTCGTGTTTGCCGATGACAGCCTGAGCTTGCCGCAAATGCCGGTGCTGGTTGCGTTCAAGGCCTGCGAGCAAACACCATCACCCTGCGTCAGTGAGCTTTACCAGCATCACCACGCCGCACCGATTGCCACGCTGCATGCCGTGCGTAATCGAGGGCAGCAGGCGATCCGCGACCACGCCGCCAACCACATCACAGCCAATCCCCTGCCGCCGATATCCTCTCTTGAACAGCGTCACCACGAACAGCGCAGCCGTCGGCACCTGGAGCGGCAACGCTGCCAACATCGCACGATCAACGGCCGCAGCGACCGGATCGGCTTGCTCAGTGGGCATTTGCTGCAAGTGTCGGCACATCCGGTCAGCCACTTCAACGAACAATGGCGACTCACCGCCCTACGCCATCACGGGCAACATCCGTCGATTCTTGACCCGACGCCGCCCCTGCACCGCTACCACAACGACTTCACCGCCCAGCCGTGGTCCAGCGACTTTCGTCCAGCGCTCAGACAAGCCCGCCCAAGCATTGCCGGGTATCACCTGGCGCAGGTGTTCGGGCCTGCCGGGCAACCGGCGCAGCTCGATGAACAGGGTCGAGTTGCCGTCAGGCTGTGGCCTTCGCAACACCTGCAAACCCTTGATGACGACGCGATCTGGCTGCCCATCGCCATGACGCGGGCCAATGGCCGGATCGCAGTCGAAGAACTGCCCTGCGCCGGCAGCGAAGTGTGGGTGAGTTTCCTCGACAGCGACCCCGACCGGCCGATTCTTTGCTTGGGCAACTCACGCAAGCCCACGCCTCGCGAGCCAGCGTCCACGTGCGACAGCAGCTTGTTGCTCGACTGGCTGCTCGACAGTGACGTCCGCTGATCTTTTTGCAGGAGCCTGCGGTAGCGCCTGCATCAGCAAGCAGTGCTTCAGGCTTTGTCGGCCTTGCCGGCCGCTGCAGCGAATTTCGCCAGGCGCACGTCGAGATGCCGAGGACGTCGCCCGTGATCCTCGGCGCGCTCCTTGCGGCGGATGGCGTTGCGCACCATCAGCGAGCCGAGGTAACGGATCGGCTCCGGCGGAAAGTAGCCCAGCGGCCCGTTGACCAGCGGCGAACGCGTCCATGGGTTGTCCAGGCCTTGCACCAGCGAAGCGAGAATCTGCCCGCCCATGTGGCACGGTCCCACGCCACTGCCCGAATAGCCGAAACCGTAAAACACGTTGCCGGCACTGCTCATCTGGCCGAAGAACGGCAAACCGGTGACCGAGCGATCCGACGGGCCGTTCCAGGTGGCATCGACTTTGACATCGGCAAACGCCGGGAAGAAGTCGGCGAGGCTGTTTTTCAGCAGGCCGGCATAGGGCGATGGCTGATCGAACACTGATAGCATTCGCCCGCCAAATGCGAAGGTGTTGCCGCCCTTGCCGAGCATGATCCGGCCGTCCGGGGTGTTGTGGTAGTAGTGCACGAAAATCCGCGAATCAAGCACAGTCACGCCACTGGTCAGGCCGATTTCCTGCAACAGATCCGGGCGCGGTTCGGTGATCAGCATGTCGCTGGAAACAATCGCCACGCTGCGTTCGAATTGCGGGAAGGCACGGGCCATCCAGGCGTTCATCGCCAGCACCACGCGGTCGGCAACGATGCTGCCGCTTGGTGTCTGCAGGCGTGCCGGGCGTCCCTCCTCCAGCCCGGTCATTGCCGTGTTTTCGTGAATCTTCACGCCCAATTGCAACGCCACCCGACGCAAGCCCCGCACCAGTTTGCCCGGTTGCACACTGGCCGCCGCCGGCGAGAACCAGCCTTCCAGATGTTTGTTCGAACCGGCCATGCGCTGCACATCAGCCACTGGACGCTGAGTGAACGAGTTGATGCCATTACGCTCCAGTGCGGTGATCACCGCGTCGGTCGAACCGACCTGAGCGCGGTTGGTCGCGGTGTACAGCGTGCCGTCGAGGCGGTAGTCGGCATCGACGCCGTACTGCTCACAGAACTCGCCGATCGCATGGATGCTACGTTCCGACTCCTTGACCAGACGCACCGCTTCCTCGACGCCAAACAGGCGTTCAAGGGTGAAATATTTCGCCGACCACGACAGCGCACAACCACCGTTTCGCCCACTGGCGCCAGCGCCGCAGATGTCTGCTTCGATCAGCAACACGTCGAGTTCGGGGTTCTGTTGCTTGAGCATGATTGCCGTCCACAACCCGGTATAGCCGCCGCCGACAATGCACACATCGGCGCGGACTTCGCCGTGCAACGGCGCGCAGGTTTCAGAGGTATCGGCCTGCAAGGCCTGCTCCAGCCAAAACGGTCTCATGGGTTTTCTCCAGTCAGTTGGCCACGCCACAGCCTGCCGCGAGCGCCGCAGCAGGCCGCGAGGCACAGGGTTTCAGGAACGCAGGGGTTTGATCGTCAGCGGGCAATTGGGGATCGAGGCACGCGGCTCCATCACGCCAACCGGGCGACTGTTCCAGTGTGGAATCAGCACCAGCGCCGAGAACAACGCGCAACCGGCAAAGACGATAAACACCGTCACCGAGTCGAAGTACCCCGGCAGCAGACCACCGAGCACCGCGCCGACCGAGCCGCAGCCGTTGACGAAACCGGCCGCCGTGGCACCGGCCTTGGCTTTGCCGAAGTCGATCGCGGCGGCGCCGCTGATCATCGAATCCGGGCCGTACAGGGTCAGGCCCATGACGAACAGCAGCGCGACCACCAGCAAGACGCTGCCGCTCTGCAACGCGGCCATGAACAGCGCCAGCGTCACGGTCAGCGCCAGCAAGCTCAATACGCAGGCCGGCATCCGACGGGCACCGAAGAGTTTGTCCGAGGCCAGGCCGATCAGGATCGGCCCGAGCAACCCGGCCAGTTCGAACGAAGTGGGAATGATCGCCGCGCCGACCTTGCCGACACTGGGCATCTGTTCAAAGACAATCACCGGGCCCCACAACAGAATCGCGTAACGCGCCGGTTTCAACATGAAATACGCCAGGCCCAGCACCAGCACCGTGTGGTTACGCAGGATTTCCTTCAACGGCTCCCAAACGCTGAGCTTGCTGTTGGCTTCGGTTTCTTCCGCCGTCAGTTCAGGTTCCGGCTCTACCGCCGGCAAGCCGACGTCTTCCGGCTTGTTGCGCTGGAAGATAAAGAACAACACCGCCACCACGGCGACCACCACCGCACTGGAAATGAACGCCGCGTGCCAGGTGCCCATCAAGGTATACGCCCACCAACCGGCGAACGGCGACGCCACCAGACCACCAAATGCGTAGCAGGAACTCCATAACCCGAGCACCCGCCCACGTTGTTGCGAAGGGAAAAAACTGCCGAGGTTTTTGCACAGCCCCGACCATCCGGTGGACTGCGCCAAACCCTGAATCAACATACAAGTGGCGAAGATCGGCAGCGTGGCAAAACTGCCCATCACCAGCGCTGCGGCGGCGGAAATCAGCAAACCGCCGAGCACCACAACCCTTGGGCCAAAGCGGTCGGCGAGCATGCCCCAGGTGAACTGGCCGAGGGCATAAGCCGCCAGATAAATCGCATCGAGGTTGGCCATGGCCATCTTGTCGAGCATGAAGGTCGGGTCTTCGGCGATACCCAGTTTGGCCACCGAAAACGCTTTGCGGGTGAAGTAGAAAGCCGCGTACGCCAGCCAGGTAATCGCGAAAATCTGCACGCGCCAACGCGCAATGGTGCCGATGTGCTTGTTCATGGTGGTTCTGACCTCAGGGTGTGAGTGTGCCGGCAGAATCGTTAAGAAAAACGCCTGTGTTTTTATTGTTGAGCACTGCGGTATCACCCCTTCCCTACGGCGATACCGGTCAGATGAGTCCTGCTGTTGCACGCCCAGGCTCATGGCCAACCGTGCTGCCCGAACGGGCAGTCAGCGATGGCGTGAGCCGATCAAAGCAATTACTGTTTAATAAATAAAATCGATTTATCGTATTTCACACATAAGCTCAGCTTGTTACTGACTTATCGATCAGGTGACTTCATGTCGGTGTCCCACGCCCAACTCAAAGCCTTCCACGCCGTGGCGGTGCATGGAAGCTTCACCAAAGCCGCCGAGCGCCTTTTTCTCACGCAACCGGCGATATCCGACCAAGTGCGCAAGCTCGAAGAGCGTTTCGGCGTTTTGCTGTTTCACCGCAATAAACGTTCCGTGCGCCTGACCGACCTGGGCGAGCGCTTACTGGCGATCACCCAGCGCCTGTTTGTAATTGAAGCCGAAGCGCAGGAACTGCTGCAGGAATCCCAGGCCCTGCAGACCGGCAGCCTGATTCTCGCAGTGGATGCGCCGGTGCACGTGTTGCCGCAGATCGCGCGGTTCTGCGAGCGCTATCCGGGGATCAGCGTGAAGATCGAAACCGGCAACACCGACGAATCACTGTTTCGCCTGTTCAACTATCAGGCGGATTTGGCCCTGCTCGGGCGTGATGTCAGCGATGAACGCTTGCTGTGCGTGCCATTGCGTAACGATCCGATGGTGGCGTTCGTTTCGCGCAATCATCCATGGGCCGAACGTGAATCGATCTGCCTGGCAGACCTGGATGACACGCCGCTGGTGCTGCGAGAACACGGTTCGGTGACAAGACAGACGCTGGAAGAGGAAATGGCCCGGGCGGGGTTTCGTATTCGCCCGGCGATTCAGGTCGAGGGACGGGAAGCGGCGCGTGAGGCGGTGGTGGTCGGGATTGGCGTGGGTGTTGTTTCGGCGGCGGAATTTGGTGCGGATTCGCGGGTGTGTGCGTTGCCGATTGTCGATTGCACGCGACGGCTGACGGAGACGTTGGTGTGTTTGCGTGAACAAAGCAATCGACGGGTGGTGGCGACCTTCCTCGATATGGTCCGCCAGAGTCTTGTGTGAACCATGATGGCTCCTTCGCGAGCAGGCTCGCTCCCACAGGAGATTGCATTCCAATGTGGGAGCGAGCCTGCTCGCGAAGGGGGCGACTCGGTGTATCAGGCTGGCGCAAGACCAAAGAACGCCTGAATCAGGCGCAACTCCCGCCGCCGCTCCATGCAACCGATCATGTGCCGGTTCATCAGCCCGTCGCCGACAATCGGAATCGCCACCACCCTCGGGTCATGACTGACCTCCACCGAGGACACCACACCAACGCCCAACTCGGCAGCGACGGCCTCGGTCACCGCCTCTCGACTATCAAGCTCCAATAACACCCGCGGATGAATCGACGCCTGCGCGCACGCCTGATCAAACGTACGCCGGGTGATCGAACTCGGCTCACGCAGCACCATGATCACTTGATCCAGCTCCTTGAGTTTGACCTCACCGGAGCGCATCGCCCACGGGTGCCCTGCCGGCACCAACGCGCAAATCCGTGATTCGCTCAACGCTTGCAGATGCAGACCTTTGCGCGGTTTCACTTCGGTCAACACCGCCACATCGGCGTGTTCCGACAACAACGCCGCGAGGGTTTCCTGAGCATTGCCCAAGCGCAGATTCACCGTGATCCCCGGATATCGGGCGCGGAGGCTGGCGAGCATCGGCATGACCATGTGCGGCCCGTCCGCCGCCACCTCCAGTCGTCCGGTCAACAACTGCCGGTTGGCCTCGAGCATGGTCTGCGCCTCTTCCGCGAGGCCAAACATCGCGCGGGTAATCGCGGCGAGTCTGGTGCCCTCCTCGGTCAGTTCCACCCGACGCGCGGTGCGCCGCAACAGGGTGATCTGATAGTGCTCCTCCAACGCCTTGATATGCCCGGTGACTGCCGGCTGGCTGATAAACAACCGCGCGGCCGCGCGGGTGAAGCTGCCTTCGCGGGCCACGGCATCGAAGGCGCGGAGCTGGAACAGGTTCATGAATAACTCTCACTGATGGCTGGCATAACAACAAACAATTTGATTGATGCAGCGGCGAATTGCAACGTATGCCCCGTAGCTTCATCCCACAGCGCTATCCGAGGACACACGAATGAGTATCGCCGAACCCATCCTGCTCACTCCCGGCCCGTTGACCACTTCGGCCCGCACCCGCCAGGCGATGATGGTCGACTGGGGGTCATGGGATGACCGCTTCAACCAACTGACCGCCAGCCTTTGCGAACAATTGCTGGCGATCCTCAACGGCGCCGCGACTCACCACTGCGTGCCATTGCAGGGCAGCGGCACCTTCGCCGTCGAAGCGGCGATCGGCACCTTGGTGCCGCGTGACGGCAAAGTGCTGGTGCTGATCAATGGTGCGTATGGCAAGCGGCTGGCGAAAATCTGCGAGGTGCTTGGCCGTTCGTTCAGCACCTTCGAAACCGCTGAAGACGAACCGACCACCGCCGCCGACGTCGACCGTCTGCTGCGCGCCGACAGCGACATCACTCACGTCGCGCTGATCCATTGCGAAACCAGCACCGGCATTCTCAATCCGCTGGCGGAGATTGCCCAGGTCATTGCGCAACACGGCAAACGCCTGATCATCGACGCCATGAGTTCCTTCGGCGCATTGCCGGTAGATGCGCAGCAGGTGCCGTTCGACGCGCTGATCGCCGCCTCCGGCAAATGCCTGGAAGGCGTACCGGGTATGGGCTTCGTGTTTGCTCGCAAAGAGTCTTTGGCCGCAGCCGCTGGCAATTCTCACTCGCTGGCGATGGACCTGTACGACCAGCACGCCTACATGATGAAAACCGGGCAATGGCGCTTCACCCCGCCAACCCACGTCGTCGCGGCGCTGCACGAAGCACTGCTGCAATACAACGAAGAAGGTGGCCTGCCGGCGCGGCATGCGCGCTATGCCGCCAACTGTCAGGCGCTGATGGATGAGATGGGCAAACTCGGTTTGCGCAGTTTCCTGCCGGCGGCGATTCAGGCGCCGATCATTGCCACGTTCCATGCGCCGCAAGACCCGCGCTATCAGTTCAAGGATTTCTACGAGCGGGTCAAGGCCAAGGGTTACATCCTCTATCCGGGCAAATTGACCCAGGTCGAAACCTTCCGTGTCGGCTGCATCGGCCATGTCAGCCCGGACCAGATGCGCCAGGCCGTGGCGGCGGTCGGCGAAGTGCTGCGCGAAATGGAAGTGCTAGAAATCTAAAACCCACCCTTAATCCCCTGTGGGAGCGAGCTTGCTCGCGAATGCGTCGTCTCAGGCGACATCAATGGTGACTGTCAGACCGCATTCGCGAGCAAGCTCGCTCCCACAGTTTGAATTGCATTGCCAAATCAGGAATTTAATTGCCATGAACTACGTCAATCCAAACAAGCTGCAAGCCGCGATCCTCGACTGGGCCGGCACCGTGGTCGATTTCGGCTCGTTCGCGCCGACGCAGATTTTCGTCGAAGCCTTCGCCGAGTTCGACGTGCAGGTCTCCATCGAAGAAGCCCGTGGCCCGATGGGCATGGGCAAGTGGGACCACATCCGCACCCTCTGCGATCAGCCACAAGTGGCCGAGCGTTATCGCAATGCGTTCGGCCGCACGCCGACCGATGACGACGTCACCGCAATCTACGAGCGTTTCATGCCGCTGCAGATCGAGAAGATCGCCGAGCACTCGGCGCTGATCCCCGGCGCACTGGAAACCATCGCCAACCTGCGTCAACAAGGGATCAAGATCGGTTCCTGCTCCGGTTATCCGAAACAAGTGATGGACAAGGTCGTCGAGCTGGCCGCCACCAACGGCTACGTCGCCGATCACGTGGTTGCCACCGACGAAGTGCCGAATGGTCGCCCATGGCCGGCGCAGGCCCTGGCCAACGTGATCGCGCTGGGCATCGACGACGTCGGCGCCTGCGTGAAGATCGACGACACCGTGCCGGGCATTCTCGAAGGCCGCCGCGCCGGGATGTGGACGGTGGCGTTGATCTGCTCGGGCAATGCGCTGGGGCTGGATTACGCCGGTTTCCGCGCTTTGGGCAGCGATGAACTGGCCAGCGAACGCAAGCGTATTCACGCGCTGTTCGAAGGCTCGCGCCCGCATTACATGATCGACACCATCACCGATTTGCCGGAAGTGATTGCCGACATCAACAAACGTCTGGAGAACGGCGAGATGCCGCAATCGAGCTGATTCCTGCCGCTTGCTGCAAACAAAAACGCCAGCGTCTGCACGACGCTGGCGTTTTTAATTGGCAAAGCCCTGATTCAGAGCATTGAAAGGCCGATCAGCCTCAGGCAAATCCGCCAAAGCGGATTACAGTTAAAGCATGCCGTCGCCCAAGAACGGCAGGTTTTGACCCTGATCTGTGAGGAAATACCGTATGCCGTGGACAAGTTCCGAATCACGCTACAGCACCGTATCGGTGTTGCTGCACTGGCTGATGCTGGTGTTGTTGGTGCTGGTATACGCCAGCATGGAGTTGCGCGGCCTGTTTCCCAAAGGCAGTGGCGGGCGCACGCTGATCCGCGAAGTGCATTACATGCTCGGCCTGACCGTGTTTGTGCTGGTGTGGTTTCGCCTGCTCGCGCGCAGCATTGGCCCGGCACCGAAGATCTTCCCCGCCTCGCCGCAATGGCAGACCGTGCTGGCGCGGCTGATGCACTGGGCCTTGTACCTGTTCATGATCAGCATGCCGATTCTGGGCTGGCTGATCACCAGCGCCGAAGGACATCAGGTGATGTTCTATGGCTTTGATCTGCCGCTGCTGGTCGCGGAGAACAAGGATTTCGCCAAACAGGTTGAGGGCTGGCATGTACTGATCGCCACTGTGGGTTACTGGCTGATCGGCCTGCATGCGCTGGCGGGGATCTATCATCACTATGTGGTGCGCGATAACACCCTGCTGCGGATGATGCCCAAACGCGGTTGACCGTCAGGGGCTGGCGATAAAACCGCGCCGGCCCTGCAAGCCACCGGTATGAATGAAGATCAACCGCGTGCCAGCTGCGAATCTGCCCGCCTCGACTTGCTGTTTGAGCGCCAGCAACGCCTTGCCGGTGTACAACGGCTCCAAAGGAACACCGCTGGCCTGCTCGGTTTGTTCGATGAACTCAAGCAACGCCGGATCGACCTTGGCAAAACCGCCGCGGCTGGCGTCGATCAGTTCATAGCCACCGGCGCCCTGACCAGCTGACTGAACAATCGCCTCGACCTGCGGCGCCACGCCATGATCTTCAGGTACCGCCAGCGCGCCAAAGACCGGATGCGCTCCCGCCTCGGCGAGGGCCAACCCGGCGAGTGTCGTGCCGGTGCCGCAAGCCAGCCACCATCCGTGGTAATCGCTCCAGCCGAGCGTGGCCAATTGCGCTTGCGCCTGTTGCTTGATCGCGGCACAACCGAGCGCCCCCGACAAACCGCCACCGCCCTCGGGCACCGCATACAAATGCGGATACTGCACGTGCCAAGGCTCCCAGAAGCCTGGCTCGTTTCGTGCGCGATAGCCGCCGTAACCCATCCAATGCAACTGCATGCCGAACGCCTGCAGATCCAGCACCGTCGGCGTTTCCTGCGCGTGCCCGCGCAACAGGCCCACGGTTGTGAACCCCAGCCGTTTCCCCGCCGCCGCCAACGCGTGCAGATGATTGGAATGCGCACCACCGAGGCTGACGATGCCTTCGGCACCCGCACGGTCGGCGGCTTTGAGGTGTTCGACGAGTTTGAACCACTTGTTGCCGCTGATCAGCGGGTCGATCTGGTCGAGGCGCAGGATGGCCACTTCAATACCGGCGGATGTCAGCCAGTCGAGGTGAAGGTGTTCGAGAGGGGCTTGGGGTAGCCAATCGGAGGGAGGCAAAAGCATGGATGGCGATTCGATCTGGACAGAGCCAGCATTCTAGTCGCTCATCAGCAGCCATCGCGAGCAGGCTCATTCCTACGATGGTTTGGTGGTGCTCACCGAATCTGTGAACAACACAATCCCTGTGGGAGCGAGCCTGCTCGCGAAAGCGGAGTGTCAGCCAATATATATGTCGACTGACACCACGCCTTCGCGAGCAGGCTCGCTCCCACAGGTTCAGCGCGGAGCTTAAAGTTCAGCGGCGAGGCGCGAACCCTGATTGATCGCGCGCTTGGCATCCAGCTCCGCCGCGACATCCGCACCGCCGATCAGGTGCACATTCTGCCCCGCTTCAACCAGACCGTCGTGCAGTTCACGCAGCGGATCCTGACCCGCGCAAATCACGATGTTGTCCACCGCCAGCAATTGTGGCTCGCCGGTTTCACCGATTCGAATGTGCAGGCCTTGGTCGTCGATGCTCAGGTATTCAACGCTGTTGAGCATCTGCACCTGCTTGTTCTTCAGACCGGTGCGGTGGATCCAGCCAGTGGTTTTACCCAAGCCATCGCCGACCTTGGTTTTCTTGCGCTGCAGCAGAAACACTTCACGGGCCGGTGCATGCGGTGCGGCTTTGATCCCGGCCACGCCACCACGGGCTTCGAGTTGCGTGTCGATGCCCCACTCTTTCCAGAACGCCGCACGATCTTGACTGGTGGCCACGCCTTCGTGCACAAGGAATTCCGACACGTCAAAACCGATACCGCCGGCGCCGATCACCGCGACACGCTTACCGACCGGTTTGCGCTCAAGGATCACGTCCAGGTAGCTCAGCACCTTGGCATTGTCGACACCCGGAATCGCCGGCACACGCGGCGCAATACCGGTGGCGAGGATGATTTCGTCGTAACCGCCTTCAACCAGTTTCGCCACATCAACGCGGGTATTCAGGCACACCTCAACGTGGGTGGTCTGCAGCTTGCGCTTGAAGTAGCGCAGGGTTTCGAAGAATTCTTCCTTGCCCGGCACGCGTTTGGCGATGTTGAACTGGCCGCCGATTTCACTGGCCGAATCGAACAACGTCACCTGGTGGCCGCGCTCGGCAGCTACAGTGGCGGCGGATAAACCGGCAGGGCCGGCACCGACCACAGCAATCTTCTTGATCTGCTGCACTGGCAAGTAGTTGAGTTCGGTTTCGTGGCAGGCACGCGGGTTGACCAGGCAACTGGTCAGCTTGCCGCCAAAGGTGTGATCGAGGCACGCCTGGTTGCAGCCGATGCAGGTGTTGATTTCGTCCGCACGACCTTCAGCGGCCTTGTTGACGAAGTCCGGGTCGGCAAGGAACGGCCGCGCCATCGAGACCATGTCGGCATCGCCTTCAGCGAGAATCTGCTCGGCGATTTCCGGGGTGTTGATACGGTTAGTGGTGATCAGCGGGATCTTCACCGAGCCACGCAGCTTGGCCGTAACCTTGCTGAATGCCGCACGCGGCACTTTGGTGGCGATGGTCGGAATCCGCGCTTCGTGCCAGCCGATACCGGTGTTGATGATGGTCGCACCGGCCTGCTCGATGGCTTTGGCCAGGGTGACGATCTCGTCCCAGGTGCTGCCGCCCTCGACCAGATCGAGCATCGACAACCGGAAAATAATGATGAAGTTCGGCCCCACCGCTTCACGCACGCGACGCACGATCTCTACCGGCAGGCGCATACGGTTTTCGTAGCTGCCGCCCCAGCGGTCGGTGCGGTGGTTGGTGTGCGCGGCGAGGAACTGGTTAATGAAATAACCTTCCGAACCCATGATCTCGACGCCGTCGTATTCGGCGGTCTGCGCCAGTACCGAACAGGTAACGAAATCGCTGATCTGCTTCTCGATACCTTCCTCGTCCAGCTCCTTGGGCTTGAACGGGTTGATCGGCGCCTGAATCGCACTCGGCGCAACCTGTTTCGGGCTATAGGCATAACGCCCGGCGTGGAGAATCTGCATGCAGATCTTGCCGCCCGCATCGTGCACCGCGCGGGTCACGATGCGGTGCTTGAGCGCTTCTTCTTCGGTTGTCAGCTTGGCCGCGCCGGAGTACACACCGCCCTCGTCGTTCGGGCCGATACCGCCAGTGACCATCAGGCCGACACCGCCACGGGCACGTTCGGCGAAGTACGCCGCCATGCGCTCGAACCCGCCCGGTTTTTCTTCCAGGCCCGTGTGCATCGAACCCATCAGGGTGCGGTTGCGCAGCGTGGTGAATCCCAGGTCCAGCGGGGCCAACAGGTGCGGGTAATGAGCGGCGGTCATCGGTAACTCCACAACGAGCAATCACGGAAAAGTTGCGGGCGCTCTGCGGCCCCCGTCAGTCATGTTCGACAGACTAAGAGTCGCATCGCTGTCACTCAATGACCGTAACTGACAACTTATTGATCGAAATGCGCAGCGCCCCTTGGCAACCGGAGCCATGCGCCCTACCCTAGTCGCCATACCCTGTACCCGGTAGCTGTTGGTTTTCATGCGCAAACTTTTGTACCTGTTCTTCTCCATGGCCCTTGTCGCCGCCCTGACCACCTACGCCATGTGGGCGGCGGACCGGCCGGCGGGGCATTACCTGTCGGACTTACGCATTAATGTCGCGGTCGATCTGGGCAGCCCCGCCGACCGCGGCAATCTGCTGGGCATCCAGCCCGAACTGTTTCCCACCGACTATCAAAACACCGAGCGTTTGCACCGCAAACTCGCGGCTTATCTGCAGCAAGCCCAGGATCAAGGCCTGCTGAACGATAAAACCGTCGTGGTGTTGCCGGAGAACGTCGGCACCTGGCTGCTGCTCAGCGGCGAGAAAGACGAGCTGTATCAGGCCCCGACCTTCGCCGAGGCGATGAACTGGCTGGCGGCGAGCAATCCGTTGTTGTTCGCCCGCGCCTGGCTCAGTGCCACCGGCAGCGACCGCCTCAATGACGCGTATCTGCGCATGAAATCCAAGGCGATGGCCAAGGATTACCAAGCCCTGTTCGGCGGCTTGGCCAAGGAGTTTCACGTAACGCTGGTAGCGGGTTCGATCGTGCTGCCGGAACCGAGCATCCGCGACGGCCAGCTCAAGCCCGGCAGCGGCGCGCTGTTCAACAGCAGCGTGGTGTTCGGTCGCGATGGTGTGCCGCTTGGCCAGCCACAGCGACAGATGCACCCGGTGTTCGATCAACGTGAAGTGATCGAAGCCGCAGACAAACACTTGCTCAACGTGGTCGATACTCCGGCCGGACGCCTTGGCGTGCTGATTGGCAGCGACAGTTGGTATCCGGACAACTACCGCCAACTCGACGAGCAACGCGCACAACTGGTCGCGGTACCGGCACAGGTGCTCGGTCAGGGTGCGTGGAACCAACCGTGGCGCGGCTACAAGGGTTCAAGTACGCCGGGCTCGGTCAGCCTCAAACCTGGTGAAGTCACCGAAGGACAGGCTTGGCATCGGTTGACGCTGACCGCTCAGCCGCCAAGCAGTCGGGCGATTGCCGGCATCAGCGTGTTTCTGCGCGGGCAGTTCTGGGACAAGGCCAGTTCCGGTCAGAGTTTCCTCAGCAGCAACGGTCAGCAGTTCGCCGATGGCGAGGCCCGTGGCGCGCGTTTGCTGAACATCTGGTTGTAAGCCATGAAGCCGCTGCCGATGCGTCTTGGGGATCTGTCGGTGGGCTTCGTGCACAGTCTCGCCGATGCTGTGCGCAGTCATGCGGTCGATCCGCAGCCGCTGCTGGAGCAATATGGGCTGGACGCCGCGCGACTGGCTGAGGCCGGGGCACGCTTGTCGATTCCGCGCTATATGCGCCTGGGCCACGCGGCGATCCAGTTGACCGGTGATTCGGCGCTGGGCTTGCGCATGGGCCAGCTCAGTCGCCTCAGCCAGGCCGGGCTGGCCGGCGTTACCGCCGCACAGGCGCCAACCGTGCGCGAGGCGGCGCGCTGTCTGATCCGTTTCGAGGCGCTATACGGTTCCAACTATCGTGGCCAGTCCAGTTTCCACGAAGACGCCCATGGCGCGTGGCTGCGTTTCTATTCGATCAGCCCGTACAACGCCTATAACCGTTTTGTGGTGGACTCGATCATCGCCGGGTGGCTTCATCAGCTCTCCAGTGTCAGCCGTGAACCGCTGCGCGCTGAACGCATCGACATCGAATTCGAGGCGCCGGATTACCGCGAGTCTTATAGCTTGCTGGGTGATTGCCCGATCCAGTTCGGCGCCGAGCGCAATCAACTGCGCCTGAACCTCAACAGCCTCGCACTGCGTAACCCCGAGCATTGCCCGAGTACCTGGCGGCATCTGCTGCAACTGTGTGAGCGGGAACTGGAGCAGTTGACCCGAACCCGCAGCCTGCGCGAACGCATCACTCAGCTATTGGGGCCGTTGCTCAATGGTGGTCGGGAGCCCGACCTGGAAGAAGTGGCCGCACGCCTGAAGCTGCCGACCTGGACCTTGCGGCGCAAACTGGCCGAGGAAGGCACGCAGTTTCGCGCGATCCTCAACGACACGCGCCGGGATCTGGCGATGACCTACATCCGCGACACCGAACTGGCATTCGGCGAGATCGCTTACCTGCTGGGGTTTGCCTCAGCCGAAGCGTTCCAGCGAGCCTTCAAACGCTGGAGCGGTCAGACGCCGGGCGAATTCCGCCGCAGTCACCGCAAAACGGCATAACAGCAGCTGCGAGCTACAAGCTGCAAGTCAAAGCTCGGTGGCGTCTTCGGCGGGCTCGGGTTGATCCAGTTCAAAAGCCTGGTACTCGAGCAGCTCTTCTTGATATTCATCCATCGTGTAATCCCCCTGCTGCTCTCTTGAATGGGCCTGAGCAAATGCCCAGTGCCTCGAGCTTAACGTGCTCGTGTGAAGGAAAAGTGAAACCCGGCCTTCATCAATAAAACGTAGCAGGTGGTCAGGAATTTATCGCGGGAATTTTGTCAGGGGAATGTAACGAAATTTAAGGCAATCCAAAAACCACTGTGGGAGCGAGCTTGCTCGCGAAGGCGTCGGACCATTCAGCACATAGGTGACTGAAAGTCCGTCTTCGCGAGCAGGCTCGCTCCCACAGGGATTTGGGGTCAGGCTGGTTATTGGCCGGACGCTGGCATCGCCGGAATCGGCTCGGATGGCGGCGGAATATCCGGATTGGCCGGTGGCGTGATGGTTTCGGTCGTCGATGCTGGCGCCGGTTCTGCGCTCGGGGCCGGAGTGATCGGCGCGGCCTCTGCCGGTGGCGCAACCGGTTCAGACGTCACTGGCGCGACCTCGGCAGGTGCGGGAGCGGGCTCCGCCGCAGGTGCTGGGGTTGCGGCGGGCGCAGGCATTGGAGTCGGCACCAGCGCAGCCGGAGCAGCCTTCACCTCAGGCACTCCCAGATCAGCCTTTGGCTTCTCTTCGATATGCGCCGCTTTCTTCGCATCCGCCGGCAGGAACAATTCCACTAACGTGAAAAAACGCTCATAGAACTTCTGCGACGTCACCGTCTCGCTGGCGACCTTGACCATCGAATCGTCGGACGAGCCGATCGGCATCGACACCGAACCCAACACGCCCACGCCGAGACTGGCCGAGTTGTTGGTTTTCTTCAGCGCGTAGCGATCCTGCAAGGCGTTGGCGAACATCGTCGCATGATGCCCGGCACTGCCGTCATCGGCGCAGACCACGTTGAAGCTGATCTCCATGTGGGTATCGCCGGTTTGCTGAAAACTCTTGTGGCCGCTGACCAGTTTCGGGTCGCTGCTGGTGATGATGTAACCCTGGCTGAGCAACGCACGCCGGGCCGCTTCGCAGCTGACCGAGTCGGTTACCGGGTAATTGCGCGAAAACGTACCGGAGTCATCAAAGTTCTCATGCTCATACATCGGCTTGTCTTTCGAACAGCCGGCAACAGCGGTAAACAACAGCGCCAGCCCGACAACACGCATGGGAGTGGAAATCAACATTGAACATCCTGAGAGAAAACAGTCCGGGGCGTATTGTGCAACAGATCACGCCCCCGCGGCGCATGGATTAGTGTCTTAAAGCAGTTACAACTCTATCGACCGTCAGTTGCGGGAAAAAGTCGCAACGCCAGATGATCGATGAACACGCGCAATTTCGCCGTGGCGTGACGACTGGATGGCCATAGCACCCAGAACTGCCCCGTGTGCTGCAGATGCGCATCGAGCACCCGTTGCAAGCGACCTTGCATCTCCGCCTCACGGGTCATGAAATCCGGCAGACAGGCAATGCCCATACCGGCCAGCACCGCATGGCTCACCGCCTCGATCGACGTACTGACCAGCCGGGTCGGCAATGTCGGCTCGGCGGCGCCCTCCACGCGAATCAGTGGCCAGGATTCCAGTTTGCCGGTGGCATGAAACGTATGCCGCAGGCACGCGTGAGTCGCCAGATCGCCGGGCATTTGCGGCACACCGTGTTGCTGCAAATAAGCCGGACTGGCCACCAGCACCATATGAAACTCGCCCAACGGTCGCGCCATCAGTCGTGAATCCCGCGGCTTGCCGGTGCGGATCACGGCGTCGAAACCTTCTTCAACCACATCGACCATACGATCGGTCAAATCCAGATCCAGTTCAATCTGCGGGTACAACGCCATGAACTCGGTCATGACCGGCATTACCAGGCCATGCACCTGCGGCAGGCTGATGCGCAGCTTGCCATGGGGTTTCGCCGCCGCATCGCACAACTCGAACTCCGCCGCCTCGACCTCCGCGAGGATCTTGCGACAGCGCTCCAGAAACAGCGCCCCTTCGCTAGTCAGCGTGACGCTGCGAGTGGTGCGTTGAAACAACCGCACGCCGAGTCGCGCTTCCAGCCGCGCGATACTTTTGCCAACCGCCGACGATGACACCCCTTGCAGTCGGCCAGCCTCAGTGAAACTGCGCGTCTCAGCGACCTGAACAAACACCGAAATACTGCCCAGGCTATCCATACCAATCTCCCATTAACGACATCCGTGTCCGATATGTTCGGAACCTTAACCCGTTTTTCGCTGATGTGCAGCGCCCTACCCTGTGCTCCTCGTCAACTTTGCACATGGATGCCGGCTCATGAATGATGCCCAACTCGGTTGCCCCGCACTTGAACACCCTGTCGATCGCCACGAGCGATTACCCCTCGGTGCCCTTTTGGCACTGGCCACCGCCGGATTCATTACGGTCATGACCGAAGCCATGCCGGCCGGCCTGTTGCCGCAGATGAGCAATAGCCTGAATGTGTCCCAGGCGCTGATCGGGCAACTGGTCACGCTGTACGCGATCGGCTCGATACTGGCAGCGATTCCCCTGACGATCGCCACCCGCGGCTGGCGCCGCAGACCGCTGCTGCTGTCCGCCATCGGCGGCTTTGCCATCGCCAACAGCATCACCGCCCTGTCGGAGCTGTACTGGCTGACCCTGATCGCACGCTTTATCGCCGGCGTATTTGCCGGTTTGCTGTGGGCGCTGCTGGCCGGTTACGCCAGCCGCATGGTCGCCCCACACCTGCAAGGCCGCGCCATCACCGTGGCCATGCTCGGCGCGCCAATTGCACTGTCATTGGGAATACCGGCAGGCACCCTGCTCGGCGCCCTGGTCGGCTGGCGCCTGAGCTTTGCCATCATGACCGCGCTGACCGTTGTGCTAGTGATCTGGGTACGCTGGCAAGTGCCAGACTTCGCCGGCGAACGCGTGGGAAAGCGCTTGCCACTGCGTCAGGTGTTTACCTTGCCGGGCGTGCGCTCGGTATTGTTGGTCACCCTTACCTACGTCGTTGCGCACAATCTGCTGTACACCTACATCGCGCCTTTCCTGCAACCCTCCGGGCTAGATGCGAGTGTCGACCGCGTTCTACTGGTATTCGGCCTCGCTTCAGTGCTGAGCCTGTGGATCGTCGGCAGCCTGATTGATCATTGGTTGCGCGAACTGGTGTTGATCAGTGCCGGGTTGTTCATGCTGTCCGCGATAGCACTGGGCCTGTGGCGCGAATCGCCGAGCGTCATCTACATCGCTACCGCTGTGTGGGGACTGGCGTTTGGTGCAATGCCCTCGCTGCTGCAAACCGCCTCGGCGAAAGCTGCGAAAGGGGCTGCCGATACGGCGCAATCGATGCTGGTTACGCTGTGGAATGTCGGGATTGCTGGCGGGGGGTTGGTGGGTGGGTTGTTGCTGGAAAACCTTGGTGTGGGGGTATTCCCGTGGATTGTTGCAGGCTTGTTGGTTTTGACATTGTCTGTGGCGGTCAACGCTAGGAGCCACGGTTTTCCAAGAGCGGGATGAGACCGAATACCCGGCTGAATCAGCTCCGGCCTGCAGGAAATGGGTTGATTGGCAGACCGCTATCGCGAGCAGGCTCACTCCTACAATTGGAATGAGTACATCCGCAAAAAACAGGTCGGCTGTCTGGCCGCCTTCGCGAGCAGGCTCGCTCCCACAGAAGAGCAAGAGCAGAACGCATTCTGCTTTTGCTCCTCACCACTCAACAGGATGAGCGTTAGCTCGGCTGCAGCTCTTGATCTTGATCTGAAGGCCCGTCGGCAGGCTGAGTGGAGGGATTGATCCGGGGGCGGAACGACCGTTCGACGAAGTCGAACACATCGAGAGGAGGTGCAGCGAAGCAAACCGTAGGCGATGCCCACCGGATCAATCCCGGAGCGAAGGAACCCCGAGCCCCAGCGAGCGGGCCGAACGTCAGGGCAAAGCCTTTTCGGTTACCTTTTCGGCGTTTGGAAAAGGTGACTCGCTGTAAGAGCGAAACCGCCAGCGGCCGCACCCAAAACAACGGATATTCACCCAAAACCCCAAAAACATGGTCGGCCCAAAGGCCACCACGCCCCAACGCCCAAAAAAAAGCCCCGACCTATACAGGCCAGGGCTTTCACATCACATCACATCACAGCTCAATCAGACATCAAAACCGCTTGATCTCAGCCTGAGCTTCCAACTGCTTGCGATACGCCGCAAAGTCCTGCTGCCCCTCACGCGAAGCAAGGAAACGACGATACTGAACCTTCTCTTCATCCGTCGGCGCAGCCGCTTCGTTAACGCCGTTCAGACGCACAATCATCAGGCTGCCATCCGCCAACGTCACGCTGGTGAACGTCGGCTTGTCCTTGGCAGCCGGCTTCGGCATACGGAACAACGCTTGCAGCACCGCCGGATCAACACCTTCCTGACCACGGGTGGCCGCTTCAGTGGTTTTCCAGTTCTGACCCTCGACTGCCTTGTCCAACGGCGCCTTGCCATCACGCAGATCAGCAATCAGCTTCTCGGCCTTGGTCTTGGCAGCCGCGCTGGCGTGCTCTTTGGTCAACTGAGTGCGGATCGCCGCATTCACGCTTTCCAGCGGCAATTGCGCAGGCTTGAGGTGCTCCTTGGAACGCAGCACGATCACGGTTTCCGGATCCAGCTCGATGGCGGTGCTGTTGGCACCTTCGTCGATCACTTCAGTGCTGAACGCAGCGGTGACCACGGCACGGTTGGCCGCAACACCTTCGCCACCCTCACGGCCGAACGGCTTGGAGGTGTGCACGGTCAGCTTCAGATCCGCCGCTGGCTGAGCCAGGTCAGACGCTTCGAACGCGGAGTCTTCCAGTTGCTTGGTCGCCTCGACGAAACGCTGCTCGACCTGTGCGGCTTTCAGCTCGCGGGTCAGCTTGTCTTTCAGGCTGGCCAGAGTCGGCACTTCAGGCGCTTCCACACCCAACAGCTTGATCAAGTGGTAACCGAAGTCAGTACGAATCGGCTCGGACACCTGGTCTTTCGACAGGGAGTACAAGGCTTTTTCGAACGCCGGGTCGTAAACGCCCGGGCCTGCATAACCGAGGTCACCGCCATTGTTGGCCGAACCCGGATCCTGCGAGAACTCTTTGGCCAGCGCTTCGAACTTCTCGCCCTTGGCCAGACGCGCCTGGATTTCGTCGATCTTCGCTTTGGCCTGAGCCTCGGTGGTCTTGTCGTTCACTTCAATGAGAATGTGCGCGGCACGACGCTGTTCCGACAGGTTGGCGATCTCTTTCTGATACGCCGCCTGCAGGTCTTCGTCCTTCACCGCGACCTGATCGAAGAACGAGGACTTCTTCAGCTCTACATAATCGATGATCACTTGATCCGGAGTCATGAACTCCTTGGCGTGTTCGTCGTAGTAAGCCTTGACTTCGTCGTCGGTCAGTTTGACCGCCGCTGGGTCAGCCTTGACGTTCAGGGTAGCGAAATCGCGGGTCTGTTTTTCCAGACGGGCGAACGCCAGCACTTCGACGTCGGTGACGAAACCGCTACCCGCCACACCGGCACGCAGTTGGCCGATCAGCATTTCCTGAGCCAGCATCTGGCGGAATTGCATACGGCTGTAACCCAGTTGACGGATCACCTGGTCGAAGCGCTCGGAGCTGAACTTGCCGTCCACCTGGAATTCAGGCGTCTGCAGGATCACTTGATCCAGTGCGCCTTCGGAAAAAGCGAATTTCGCTTGTTCGGCGCCTTGCAGCAGCAACTTGCGATCGATCAGGCCCTTGAGAGCCGATTCGCGGAGCATTTTTTCGTCGAGCAAAGAAGCATCGAAGTCTTTGCCCAGCTGTTGCATCAGCTGACGGCGTTGCATATCAACGGCCTGGCTCAGCTCGTTCTGGCTGATTTCTTCACCGTTGACCTTGGCCGCCTCATTCTTGTGAGTCGTGGCCTGGAAAATGGCGTCGAAACCGGTCAGAGCCATCAGTGCAACGATGACCCCGATAATGGTCTTGGCAATCCAGCCTTGTGAATTGTCCCTGATATTCTGCAGCATGCGTCCCCCAGAAACGGTTGAACTTCAAAATTAGGCAACCGTGGAGCGTGGGTAGAATCCGGATAGAAGAAAGGCGCATCCGAGGATGCGCCTTCTCGTAACTGGCGGAGCGGACAGGGCTCGAACCCTCGATCCCGGCGTTACAGGCAACTGTTTCAGCTACCTGCTCTACCGCTCCGCTGCCAAGTCAGGCATGACCCCGACCCGGATGGGTAAAAACCTGAAAACTTAGTTAACAGCTTCTTTCAGTGCTTTACCGGCTTTGAAACCTGGCTTCTTGGCAGCCGGGATTTCCAGAGTCTTGCCGGTCTGAGGGTTACGACCGGTACGAGCCGGGCGGTCCGTCACGGAGAAAGTACCGAAACCAACCAGAACAACGGAGTCGCCAGCCTTCAGAGCGCCAGTGACGGATTCGATTACAGCGTCCAGCGCACGGCCAGCAGCAGCTTTCGGGATATCAGCGGATGCAGCGATAGCATCAATCAGTTCCGACTTGTTCACTCTAAGTCCCCTTATATCTATTTTGAGATGATTCTAAGTTTTTTGGTGAAAGCAAAAACGAGTGCTGAATGGCCTACAGACACTTAAGAGCCGCTTTATAACAAGGGCTCTAAAAAACTGTCAAGGAAGCCCCCCAGGCAAAAGCGTATTAATGCGTGCTAATTCTTTCCTTAGAGTCAGACTCACGTTTTTCGTCCTTGGCAACTATCTCCGGAGCCACATCCGGCAAGGGCTCCGGCGCGTATTGCAGCGCAATTTGCAGGACCTCGTCAATCCATTTAACCGGTTTAATCTGCAGATCCTGCTTGATATTGTCAGGAATCTCCTTCAGATCACGCACGTTCTCTTCCGGAATAATCACAATCTTGATTCCGCCGCGGTGAGCCGCCAGCAGTTTTTCCTTCAGACCGCCAATCGCCAGCACCTGACCACGCAAAGTAATTTCGCCGGTCATGGCCACATCAGCGCGCACCGGAATCCCGGTCAATGCCGACACCAGCGCCGTGCACATGCCTACACCAGCGCTAGGGCCGTCCTTCGGGGTCGCCCCTTCCGGCATGTGGATGTGCGTGTCGCGCTTCTCGTGGAAGTCCAGGGGAATGCCCAGGCTTTTGGCACGGCTGCGGACTACGGTCAATGCGGCAGTGATCGATTCGACCATCACGTCGCCCAGCGAACCGGTCTTGATCAATTGCCCTTTACCCGGCACAACCGCGGCTTCGATGGTCAGCAATTCGCCGCCCACCTGCGTCCAGGCAAGGCCGGTCACCTGACCGATCTGATCCTGCTGTTCGGCCAGACCGTAGCGGAATTTGCGCACTCCGAGGAAGTGCTCGAGCAGATCAGCTGTCACTTTCACCGAGAAGCGTTTTTCCAGCGCGTGCTCTTTAACGGCCTTGCGGCAGACCTTGGCGATCTGACGTTCGAGGCCACGCACACCGGCTTCACGGGTGTAGTAACGGATGATGTCGCGGATCGCTTCAGCGTCGAATTCCAGCTCGCCCTTTTTCAGACCGTTAGCGGTGATCTGTTTTGGCGAGAGGTATTTGACCGCGATGTTGATCTTCTCGTCTTCGGTGTAGCCCGGCAGACGGATCACTTCCATCCGGTCGAGCAGCGCCGGCGGAATGTTCATCGAGTTCGAGGTGCACAGGAACATCACATCCGAGAGGTCGTAATCGACTTCCAGATAATGGTCGTTGAAGTTGTGGTTCTGCTCAGGATCGAGTACTTCGAGCAACGCCGACGCCGGGTCGCCACGCATGTCGCTGCCCATTTTGTCGATTTCATCGAGCAGGAACAGCGGGTTGCGCACACCCACTTTTGTCATCTTTTGAATCAATCTTCCCGGCATCGAACCGATGTAAGTCCGACGGTGACCGCGAATTTCCGCTTCATCACGCACGCCACCGAGGGCCATGCGTACGAATTTGCGGTTGGTAGCGTGTGCAATCGACTCTGCCAGCGAGGTTTTACCTACGCCCGGAGGACCGACCAGGCACAACACCGGGCCACGGATTTTTTTCACGCGTTTTTGCACCGCGAGGTATTCAAGGATACGTTCCTTGACCTCTTCGAGCCCGTAGTGATCGGCATCGAGAATGTCTTCTGCGCGCGCCAGGTCCAGACGTACTTTGCTCTGCGCCTTCCACGGCACTTGCACCAGCCAGTCGATGTACGAGCGCACCACGGTGGCCTCAGCGGACATCGGCGACATTTGCTTGAGCTTGTTCAGCTCGGCAGTGGCTTTGGCCAACGCGTCTTTCGGCAGACCGGCAGCGTCGATACGCTTCTTCAAGTCTTCGATTTCGTTGTGGCCTTCGTCGCTGTCGCCGAGCTCTTTCTGAATGGCCTTCATCTGCTCATTCAGGTAGTACTCGCGCTGACTGCGCTCCATTTGTTTTTTGACGCGACCACGAATGCGTTTTTCGACTTGCAGCAGGTCGATCTCGGCGTCCAGCAAGGCCAGCACGTGTTCAACACGAGCCGACAAATCGATGATTTCGAGAATTTCCTGCTTCTGCTCGATTTTCAGCGCCATGTGCGCCGCCATGGTGTCGACCAGGCGACCCGGCTCATCGATGCTGTTGAGCGACGACAGGACTTCAGCCGGGACTTTCTTGCCCAGCTGTACGTATTGTTCGAACTGCGACAGCAATGTGCGCACGAACACTTCGGATTCGCGCTCGGCAGCGTCGACTTCTTCGATCAACGAGACTTCGGCACGGCAGTGGCCGTCGACTTCGCTGAAGCGCTCGACGGTGCCGCGTTGCTCACCCTCGACCAGAACCTTGACGGTGCCGTCAGGCAGCTTGAGCAGTTGTAGAACAGTGGCGATGGTACCTACGCGATAGAGAGCGTCTTCACCGGGATCGTCGTCAGCCGGGTTTCTCTGGGCCAGCAGGAGGATCTGCTTGTCGCCCGTCATCGCGGCCTCGAGGGCTTCGATGGATTTCTCGCGCCCCACGAACAGCGGGATAACCATGTGCGGATAAACCACGACATCACGCAATGGCAGGAGAGGCAATTCGATGGTTGTCTTCATGATTTCGCCTCTACGGCGGCCATATGGCCGTAATCAGATGGAATTGAGCTTGAAACCAAGATGGGGGCAGCCTTGAAAAAAAACAAGCGCAAAGCGGATGTAAAAAATGACATAAAAAAAAAGAGGCCCGAAGGCCCCTTCTTTATTCCAGCAGACTGGACGCTTAAGCGTCCGGCGCTGCCTTGGCCGTCGGCTCACTGTTTTCGTAGATATACAGTGGCTTGGACTTGCCTTCGATCACGCTTTCATCGATCACGACTTTGCTCACCTCGGACTGCGAGGGGATTTCATACATCGTGTCGAGCAGTACACCTTCGAGAATCGAACGCAGACCACGGGCACCGGTTTTACGTTCCAGGGCACGCTTGGCGACCGACTTCAGCGCGTCTGTGCGGAACTCCAGATCCACGCCTTCCATCTCGAACAGCTTGGCATACTGTTTGGTCAGAGCATTTTTCGGCTCGGTGAGGATCTGCATCAGCGCAGCCTCATCCAGCTCGTCCAGCGTCGCGAGGACCGGCAGACGACCGACAAATTCCGGGATCAGACCGAACTTGACCAGATCGTCAGGCTCGACTTCACGCAGGGATTCACCGACTTTCTTGCCTTCTTCCTTGCTGCGCACTTCTGCGTTGAAACCGATGCCGCCTTTGGTGGAACGGTTTTGAATAACCTTTTCCAGACCAGAGAACGCACCACCGCAGATGAACAGGATGTTACGGGTGTCGACCTGCAGGAATTCCTGCTGCGGGTGCTTGCGACCACCTTGCGGTGGTACGGAAGCGACCGTGCCTTCGATCAACTTCAGCAAGGCCTGTTGCACGCCTTCACCGGAAACGTCCCGGGTGATCGACGGGTTGTCGGACTTGCGGGAAATCTTGTCGATTTCGTCGATGTAGACAATACCCATCTGGGCCTTCTCTACGTCGTAATCGCACTTCTGCAGCAGCTTCTGAATGATGTTCTCGACATCTTCACCCACGTAACCCGCCTCGGTGAGGGTGGTTGCGTCGGCGATGGTGAACGGAACGTTCAGCAAGCGGGCCAGTGTTTCGGCCAGCAGGGTTTTACCGGAGCCTGTCGGGCCGATCAGCAGGATGTTGCTCTTGCCGAGTTCGACGTCGTCAGCCTTCTTGTCACGCTGGTTCAGGCGCTTGTAGTGGTTGTACACCGCTACGGCCAAAACCTTTTTCGCACGCTCCTGACCAATGACGTACTGGTCAAGGATGCCGCTGATTTCTTTAGGCGAAGGCAATTTATGCGCGCTGCTTTCGGCCTGGGCTTCCTGCACCTCCTCACGGATGATGTCATTGCACAGGTCGACGCACTCGTCGCAGATAAAGACCGAGGGGCCGGCAATCAATTTGCGCACTTCATGCTGGCTTTTGCCACAGAAGGAGCAATAGAGCAGCTTGCCGTTGTCCTCGCCGTTGCGGGTGTCAGTCATTCGTTCGATCCAAATCCGATAGGCTTGCAACACAAGATGAAGGCTATTGCGGGCTTTTTCAAGCCCGCCGCTGATCAGACAAGCCGACCAAGCCTATTTTGAGCTGCTTATTTTAAGCTGGGCGCTGGTTGATCACTTCGTCGATCAGGCCATATTCCTTCGCAGCTTCTGCACTCATGAAGTTGTCGCGATTGGTATCGCGCTCGATTTCTTCCAGAGTACGCCCGCTGTGCTTGGCCATCAGCGTGTTCAGGCGCTCGCGAATGAAAAGGATTTCCTTGGCGTGGATTTCGATGTCCGATGCCTGGCCCTGGAAACCGCCCAGTGGCTGGTGAATCATCACGCGCGAGTTCGGCAGGCAGAAACGCTTGCCCGGGGCACCTGCGGTCAGCAGGAATGCACCCATGCTGCAGGCCTGGCCGATGCAGGTGGTCGATACGTTCGGTTTGATGAACTGCATAGTGTCGTAGATCGACATGCCCGCTGTCACCGAACCGCCCGGGGAGTTGATGTAGAGATGGATGTCCTTGTCCGGGTTTTCCGCTTCAAGGAACAGCAGTTGCGCGCAGATCAGGTTGGCCATGTAGTCCTCTACCGGACCAACCAGAAAGATCACTCGCTCCTTGAGCAGGCGCGAATAGATGTCATAGGCGCGTTCGCCACGAGCAGATTGCTCGACAACCATCGGGACCAGGCCGCCGGCGGCCTGGATATCAGAGTTCTGCTGAATATAAGAATTACGGAACATGCTCTGCAGTCGCTCCCAAATAGTTATGTCTTGAATACGCATAAGCCAGCTCGAGAGCTGGCTTATGGTGTGTACTTCTTAACGCAAAATCAATCAGTCGGCTGTTGGAGCTTCTACCGGCTTGACTGCTTCTTCGTAAGAGACCGCTTTGTCGGTCACACTAGCTTTCTGCAGAACAGTATCCACAACTTGTTCTTCCAGCACAACCGAACGCACTTCGTTCAGCTGCTGCTCGTTTTTGTAGTACCACGACACGACCTGCTCAGGCTCCTGGTAAGCGGAAGCCATTTCCTGAATCATTTCGCGAACGCGAGCTTCGTCAGGCTTGAGGTCGAACTGCTTGACCACTTCAGCGACGATCAGACCCAGCACAACGCGGCGCTTGGCTTGCTCTTCGAACAGCTCGGCCGGCAGTTGATCAGGCTTGATGTTGCCGCCGAACTGCTGAACGGCCTGCACGCGCAGACGGTCAACTTCGTTGGACAGCAGAGCCTTTGGTACTTCGATCGGGTTGGTGGCCAGCAGACCATCCATAACCTGATTTTTTACCTTGGATTTGATCGCCTGACGCAGTTCACGCTCCATGTTCTTGCGAACTTCGGTGCGGAAACCGTCGATGCCGCTTTCCTTGATGCCGAATTGAGCGAAGAACTCTTCGTTCAGCTCAGGCAGCTTAGGCTCGGAAACAGTGTTCACAGTCACGGTGAACTCGGCGGTTTTGCCAGCCAGGTCGAGGTTCTGATAGTCCTCTGGGAAGGTCAGGTTCAGAACGCGTTCTTCGCCGGCCTTTGCACCCACCAGACCTTCTTCGAAGCCTGGGATCATGCGGCCGGAACCCAGTACCAGCTGAGTGCCTTTGGCGGAGCCGCCAGCGAATACTTCGCCGTCAACCTTGCCAACGAAATCGATGTTCAGCTGGTCTTCGTTCTGGGCAGCACGATCGGCCACTTCAAAACGGGTGTTCTGCTTGCGCAGGATGTCGAGCATTTTGTCCAGGTCAGCGTCAGCCACGTCAGCGCTCAGGCGCTCAACAGTGATGCCTTCGAAACCGGCAACGGTGAACTCAGGGAACACTTCGAATACAGCAACGTATTCCAGGTCTTTGCCAGCTTCGAGCGACTTCGGCTCGATCGATGGCGAACCAGCAGGGTTCAGCTTCTGCTCAACCACAGCTTCGTAGAAGGAGGACTGGATCACGTCGCCTACCGCTTCCTGACGAGCATCAGCACCGAAACGGCGCTTGATTTCGCTCATTGGCACTTTGCCTGGACGGAAGCCAGCAATCTTGGCCTTTTGGGCAGTCTGCTGCAGACGCTTGTTGACCTGAGTCTCGATGCGCTCTGCCGGCACGGTGACGCTCATGCGGCGCTCGAGAGCAGTAGTATTTTCAACAGAAACTTGCATGGATATTCCTCGTTGCACAGACGTTAGCCGGCCGTTTCCGACCCCAGAATCAAGGGCATGCATTCTAGTGGGTCAAACTCAAGAAGTCACCCTACTGAAAACGGGTAAAAAAACAGCAGGCATTTAATAGAGGCCGCCACACCAGTGCAGCGCGCCCCACAGGCGAATACAACCAATCACGCCAGGGCTCTGCGCCAACCGCTTCTATATATAGAAGAGACTGCCAATCAGTCCCTGACGACCGTTCTTGCAAGCAAGCTCGGCGAGCAGCGCAGCAGCATCGAGCAACATAAATACGATGAAGCGCCCTGCCCCTGCGCTCCGAAACCGGCAATCGCCGGTTTTCAGAACCGCTAAAACAAAAAAGGCGCCAGACTGTTAAATCTGGCGCCTTTCGAAATATGGGGTGGACGATGGGGATCGAACCCACGACAACGGGAGTCACAATCCCGTGCTCTACCAACTGAGCTACGCCCACCATATTGCGTAACAAAAAAGCCAAACAACTTCTTTGTTGAAACCTCACCAGCCCGAAGACATGAATGAAGCTTTAATTGGTGCGGATGAAGAGACTCGAACTCTTACGCCTCGCGGCGCTGGAACCTAAATCCAGTGTGTCTACCAATTCCACCACATCCGCAGGTGAAGCTTTAAAGCAAAGGCGCCAGACTGTTACATCTGGCGCCTTTCGAAATATGGGGTGGACGATGGGGATCGAACCCACGACAACGGGAGTCACAATCCCGTGCTCTACCAACTGAGCTACGCCCACCATATCGCGTTACTTGTGCCAAAGCTGCCTAATGGCGCACCCGGCAGGACTCGAACCTGCGACCATCCGCTTAGAAGGCGGATGCTCTATCCAGCTGAGCTACGGGCGCCTTGTTAATCTGTACTCTTAAAGGACTACAAACTAAGTGCTTTCCAGTGTCGCAGAACCTTGATTCCGCTTCACCTTCTTAACCAGTGCTAGGCTGTGCCCGACAAGTGCGACGAATAGTATAGAGCGCTCCGAAGGTCGTCAAATCCTTTTTGAAAAAAATTCATTTAATTAAAGGAGTTAGAGGAATTTGCTGACCAAGCGCCTTTGCCCTCACCGCTCGACATGCGAGAATGCGTTCTCTTTTTTTCCCCTCTCGATGGTTAATCACGCGCAATGACTGCACAACTAATCGACGGCAAATCGATCGCCGCCAGCCTGCGCCAGCAGATCGCCCAACGAGTTGCCGAGCGTCGCCAGCAAGGCCTGCGCACTCCCGGCCTCGCGGTGATCCTGGTCGGCAGCGATCCTGCCTCTCAGGTTTATGTCTCGCACAAGCGTAAAGACTGTGAAGAGGTTGGCTTCCTCTCTCAAGCCTACGACCTGCCCTCTGACACCACGCAAGACGCGTTGACCGATCTGATCGATCGCCTCAACGACGACCCTGCAATCGACGGCATCCTGCTTCAATTGCCGCTGCCCGAGCATCTGGATGCCTCCAAACTTCTGGAGCGCATCCGTCCGGACAAAGACGTCGACGGTTTCCATCCTTATAACGTCGGTCGTCTGGCCCAACGCATTCCGCTGCTGCGCCCATGCACCCCTAAAGGCATCATGACGCTGCTGGAAAGCACTGGCGCTGATCTTTACGGCATGGACGCAGTGGTGGTCGGCGCTTCCAACATCGTCGGTCGCCCGATGGCCATGGAACTGCTGCTGGCCGGTTGCACCGTGACCGTGACCCACCGCTTCACCAAGGATCTGGCCGGCCACGTCGGTCGTGCCGATCTGGTGGTGGTGGCCGCCGGCAAGCCGGGCCTGGTCAAAGGCGAGTGGATCAAGGAAGGCGCGATCGTGATCGACGTCGGCATCAACCGTCAGGACGACGGCAAACTGGTCGGTGACGTTGTCTACGAAACCGCCCTGCCCCGCGCCGGCTGGATCACGCCGGTACCGGGCGGCGTCGGTCCGATGACCCGCGCCTGCCTGCTGGAAAACACCCTCTATGCGGCAGAAACCCTGCACGCCTGATCGGTACTCTCAGCGCCAAGAAGAAACCCGCCTTGTGCGGGTTTTTTCATGCCTGAGAAAAAACTGTAACCGTTCGCCGGAAACCCCTATTTTTACAGGCCTTTTCACGAGATTTTCAGGTCACTCAAACAACCATCGACAGATCTTCAGCCATACTCCTAGAATGCGACGCTTTGAAGAAATAACCCGTTACAAACTAACGGAATATCCAACTTTTATGAGTTCGCCCGCGTGAAAATTCGTCTTTCGATTCTGAGCCTGTTTTTTGCTTTTACAGGCACATTCATCACGCCAACGATCAACGCTGCGGAGACCACCGCTGCCCCCCGTGACGCTTCGAGCCTGAAGATCGCCTCCGGCAGCGCCCTGCTCATGGATATGCAGACCAATAAAGTCATCTACTCCAGCAACCCTGACGTGATCGTGCCGATCGCTTCTGTCAGCAAGTTGATGACCGGACTTATTGTGGTTGAAGCCCGGCAGAACATGGACGAATGGATCAATGTCGATATCAGCAACACACCGGAAATGCGCGGTGTGTTCTCCCGAGTCAAACTCAAGAGTGAACTGCCGCGTCGCGAGATGCTGCTGATCGCCTTGATGTCTTCGGAGAACCGCGCAGCCGCCAGCCTCGCGCACCACTATCCGGGAGGCTACGCCGCCTTTATCGCGGCGATGAACGCCAAGGCCAAGGCACTGGGCATGACCAGCACGCACTTCGTCGAGCCGACAGGCCTGTCGGAGCGTAACGTTTCCACCGCCCGCGACCTGAGCAAGCTGCTGGTGGCCGCGCACAAGTACCCGCTCCTCAGCGAACTGACCACCACCAAGGAAAAAACCGTGTCGTTCCGTAAACCCAATTACACCCTGGGTTTCCGTAATACCGATCACTTGGTCAATAAAGCCGACTGGGACATCAAGATCACTAAAACCGGCTTCACTAACCCCGCCGGGCATTGCCTGGTGCTGGTGACGAAAATGGGCAATCGCCCGGTCGCTTTGGTGATTCTCGACGCATTCGGCAAGTACACCCATTTTGCCGATGCCAGCCGCATCCGCAGCTGGGTGGAAACCGGCCGAAGCGCCAACGTTCCAGCGGTGGCTCAGCAATACAAGGCGCAAAAAAACCTCAAATCGCGCCAGAGCGGCGTGGTTGAAGCGTCCAAGTAACTCATCGCAGAAGAAAAAGCCCCGAACCTTCGGGGCTTTTTTTCATCTGCGAATCAGTCATTGGGCAGCGGCATCTTGTCGTCATCGGGAATGCCATCGCCTGCACTCGGATCGCGCGAAGGCTCGGGGGTCAGCACATTAGGCCGGGCCATTGGGTCGCGCAGCGGGCTGTCCGGGTCCAGCACCGGATCAATCTCCGGCTCTGGCGTAGTAGGCACGCTGTCCGGTTTATGGTCATCGAAGCTTGAATCGGTACTCATACGCACCTCCCATCAAGGTTTCAGATTAGCCAGTGGATCATAGGGTTTAGCGGGCTTCTTAGCGTCCTCGCCCGGCTCAACATCGAGGGGCGCCTTGGCGGGACCGACAGGATCGACTTGCGGATCATCGAGGTCGGGCGAGTCCGGATCAAACCCCAGATCATCCCCCGAAGAATGCTCGGACGAGTGCGGGCCTTTCGGTGCTTGGGAATTGGTCATGTCTCCTCCTGATTCACCCGCAGAACACGGGCTCTATTCGTAGGAGGCTTGCCGGGCGCAGTCGTGCCCGGCAAATGACGAACGGAAACTCAGTGGACTGCCAGCGCCTTCCTCGCCTGCGCCGCTTCGTTTTCCTGACCGGCCTGTGCCAGTTCATCGGCCGCTTTGAACCAGCGCTGACGGTCGACGGCAGCAGGTATCTGCGACGGCTTCTGAATCAGCACGGCCCAGCCGCCGGATTTCTCCAGTGCCGACTCGAAGGCACTGAAACTCATCAGTTCGCGACGGTTCATCCCGGCACGCAGCAAGACCTTCTGCTTGTTGCGATCGTAGCCGGACAGGATGGCGTAACGCGGCTCGGCCCAAAATGCCGAACCCTCGCTGAACCGGACCATCACCGGATAACCCGCCGCCACCTGGGTCAACAGCGCGGGCAGGTTGCTGTCCAGCGGATAAACCACCATGCCGTATTCACGGGCCAGGTTCTGCAGGTTCTGCTGCAATTTGTCTTCGGCACCCGGCAGATGCAGGGGTTTTTCCAGCAAGCCCGGGGTGATCACGATGCCCTGCTGCGACAACAGGCTGGCCAGCACTTGCGGGCCGCTCTGATTGGCCTCGCCGCGATAGAACGTGCCGCTGAGTTCGACTCGCTCCGGCAGACGCTTGACCTCGGGCGCGACACTGCCTGCACATCCGCCCAACACGGCCGCACAACCCGCCACCAGCAACGCCGCACGAATTCGAGAAAATACCTGCACCATCATCACTCACTGTTCAGACGCCGGTCATCGTGTTCCGGCAACGCCTGTGATCATAGGGCCGTGCCCGGCTGCGGTATAGCCTTAAACGGCAGACTCATCGATTGCATAGAGCAAACTGATTGGTCGCAATCGACCTTTGGTCAATAGTCTGAAACACCCCATTGTCTAGACTGTCACTGAAACAGAGCGAATTGAAAAAGTGTGCGCCCGATGCAGGGCAAAGAGGAGGCACTGATGAGCCTGACCATGACCATTGTGATGTTGATTGCCGGCTGGCTGGCCGTGGCCGCTGCCATGTTGTGGGGCGTGCTGCGGATTTCGCGGCGCCACCATCATTATCCGGTTCAGCCTGCTGCGGTTGAGAAGACCGAGAAGCACAGCCCGCGTCACGCAGCTGCGCACTGAGGCCAAACTTTAAAAGCAAAAGCCCCTCACCCTAGCCCTCTCCCAGAGGGAGAGGGGACTGACCGAGTCGCTATTGAGAAGTACATCGACCTGAGATATCGAGCCGAACTCAGGTTTAAAAACCACGCAGATCGGCTCCCTTTCCCCCTCTCCCTTGGGAGAGGGCTGGGGTGAGGGGCTGGTTCTATCCCGCACTGCAAATCTTGATTCAAAAAAACCGCCTGTTCTCTAAGAGTTCAGGCGGTTTTTTGTACTTTCAGCAGTTACGCCTGCTCAGCCAGCTTCTTCTGCCTCGCCCGACGAGACATCATGTTCAGCACTTCAATCGCTGCCGAGAACGCCATCGCCGCATACACATAACCTTTCGGTACATGGGCGCCGAAGCCTTCGGCGATCAGGGTCATACCGATCATGATCAGGAAGCCCAGAGCCAGCATCACCACCGTCGGGTTGTCGTTGATGAACTTGGCCAGCGGCTCAGCAGCAAACAACATCACCAGTACCGACACCACCACCGCGATGATCATGATCGGCAAGTGTTCAGTCATGCCGACCGCAGTAATGATGCTGTCGATCGAGAACACCATGTCGAGCATCAGGATCTGACCAATGGCGGCGGCAAAACCCAAGGTAACCGTGGAGGTCGCCGACTTCGGATCTTCCGGGGCCGGGTCCATGCTGTGATGGATCTCGGTCGTGGCCTTCCAGACCAGGAACAGACCACCGGCAATCAGGATCATGTCTTTCCAGGAGAAAGCCTGACCCAGGATCTCGATCACCGGCGCGGTCAGCTGCACGATGAAGGCGATGGTACTCAACAGCGCCAGACGCAGGATCAACGCCATGCCGATACCGATGCGGCGTGCCTTCTGCTGGTACTGCTTGGGCAATTTGTTGGTCAGGATCGAGATAAAGATCAGGTTATCGATGCCGAGCACGATTTCCATCACCACCAATGTGGCCAAAGCAACCCAGGCGGTGGGGCTGGCGGCGAGCTGTAACAGATATTCCATGGGTCAGTCCTGACTCTGTGTAAGACGAATTAGATGGTCTTGGAGGAAGATTCGGATTGTTCCGCGTCTTTTTCCGGTGTTTCTTTTTTCTCGATCAAGCCGCCGGTGGCATCGCTCAGCGCTTGTTCAGCGGCTTTATGCGTATCGTCGATCGCTTGCTTGGCGCTTTCGGCAGCCTTGCCCATCAATTGCTGGGCGCTTTTCTCGGCCTGATCGCAACCGGCCAGAAGCAGTAAAGACGTAAACATCAATGCTGGGATTGTGTATTTCATAAGGTTTCCTTCGAATGAACAGACAGGCTCACAGACCAGCCGTCGATGGCTGGGCATTCTAGGGAGATGAACACTTCAGGAAAATTCGTATTTTTAGCGGCTATACTTCGGTTTTCACGAAGTGTAGACCGTCATGCTCAATTACCGACAACTGCATTACTTCTGGGTCGTAGCCAAGACCGGCAGCATCGTGCGCGCCTGCGAGCAGCTTAACCTGACCCCACAAACCATCAGCGGGCAGATTTCCCTGCTCGAACAGACTTACGGCATCGAGTTGTTCAGACGGGTCGGCCGGCAACTCGAATTGACCGAAGCCGGGCGACAAGCCCTGCCCTACGCCGAGCAAATGTTTCAACTGGGCGGCGAACTGGAACTGATGCTGCGCGCACAACCCAACGAACAGCAGATCCTGTTCCGCGTAGGAGTCGCCGACGTGGTACCAAAATCCATCGTTTATCGCCTGATTGCGCCGACCATGGAGCTGAACGAGCCGCTGCGCATCACCTGCCGCGAAGACAAACTCGAGCGCTTGCTGGCCGATCTGGCCATCCAGCGCCTGGATCTGGTGATTTCCGACAGCCCGATGCCCTCGCACCTCGACATCAAGGGCTACAGCCAGAAACTCGGCGAATGCGGGATCAGCTTCTTCGCCACTCCTGAACTCGCAGCCAGATATGGTCAGGATTTTCCGCAAAGCCTGCATGGCGCACCGCTGTTGATTCCCGGCGCGGAAACCGTGGTGCGCAGCCGCTTGCAGCGCTGGTTTGCCGAGCAGCAGATCCAGCCGCAAATCGTCGGCGAGTTTGATGACAGTGCGTTGATGCAGGCGTTCGGCCAATCCGGCAGCGGGATTTTTATCGGCCCGAGCGTGATTGCCGATGAAGTGAAGCGCCAGTACGGCGTCGAGCTGATTGGCCAGACTGACGCGGTGACCGAGTCGTTCTATGCCATTTCAGTGGAGCGCAAGGTCAAGCACCCCGGCATCGTTGCGATTACCGAAGGTGCCCGACGCGAGTTGTTTACCGCGTTATGAGGCCTCGGCGCAGATTTCGCGCGGTTTGAGCGTCATCAGCACCATGGCGAGGAACACCGACAGCAAAATGAACCCGGCGGCGGCAAAGCCGAGGAAACCCAGACCCGCGCTGTCGATGACCCGGCCACCGACAATAGCGCCCAGGCCGATCCCCAGATTGGCCCCAGCAATGTTCAACGAAGCGGCGAAAGCCGGCGCTTCTGGCGCGGCCTTCATCAGGCGCACATGGCTGACCAGGAACAACGCAGCCTGGGTCACGCCCCAGATCCCCATCGCCACCGCCAGCCCCAGCGGCGAATGAATGTTCGGCACCAGCGAGACCATGCCGGCAATCATGAACGCGGAGAACAACACCGACGCCCCCAACGGATGACGATCTACCGCGCGACCACCCAGCGAGTTACCAATCAGCCCGACCGCACCGAAGGCCATCAGGCACCAACCGACCACGGTACCGTTGAACCCGGCGAGGCGCTCAAGAATGTCGGCCAGATACGTGTAAGCGGTAAACATGCCGCTGAACACCAGAATCGAAAGCACGATGTGGCCGATCATCAACGGGCTGCGCAGGATCTTGAACTGCGAGCGGAAGCTGACCTGATGCTGGTGAAGACTGGTTTTCGGCAAGTAGACAAACAGCAGCAAAGCCTTGGCAAAGGCGATCACCGCCAGAATGCCAAAGGCACTGCGCCAGCCGAACGCGTCGGAAATCAGAGTGCCAACCGGAATGCCGAACACCGTGGCGCAAACAATCCCGAAACCGATCTTGGCAATCGCCCGACCGGCGAAATCCGGGCCGACGATGTCCACTGCCGTCTCACTGGCCAAGGCCCAAAACACCGGCAGACCGAGCGCCGGAATCAATCGGGCAATCGCCATTACCCAGATATTCGGCGCCAGCGCGGCCACGGTATTGGCCAGGCCAAACATGATCAGGATGCTGATAAACAGCTTGCGCCGTTCGAAGCGGGCAAAATACGCGGTCAGGAAAGGCCCGAACATCGCCACCGTGAAGGCGAACAAAGTCACCAGCAACCCGGCCTGCGGGATGGTGACGGCGAGGTCTCGGGCAATCGCCGGCAACAGGCCGACGATGACGAATTCCGTGGTCAGCACCGTGAAACCGGCAGCGGACAACAGAAGAATGGGCAACAGCATGCGCAACTCCAGCAAAACGACGACACCAGCGTTGACCCGGAGGCCCGCTGGCAGAGTTTGAAAATAAGGATGCGCAATCTTAACAGAGTGTGTCCGGGCTGACTTGCACAAACCTGCCGACTTTGTTGCCTGATCCGGTGGCAGATCGTCACATGCCTGAAGGATAAGGCCTACGCTGTGATAAAGTCCGCGCCCTGAAAAACGTACAGCCTGTTCAACGACCGGTTTATTGGCGTTGATGTCGCGTCAACACTTTCGGTTCGTGGCGGTGGTCTGCCCCTGTTCTGCCATCGCTTTACGCAACCTTGCACCCTATAAAAAATCAGAGATGCCGCTATGACCGCTTCATCCCCTTCTCTATTGCAGCGCTTGAAGAACCTGAGCCTGGTCGCCCAGATCCTGATCGGCCTGATTGCCGGTATCGCTCTGGCGTTGTTCGCCCCGCAAGTGGCAAAAGACACCGCGTTCATTGGCAAAGTGTTCGTGTCGGCGTTGAAAGCCGTCGCGCCGATTCTGGTGTTCGTGCTGGTAATGGCCTCGATTGCCAACCACATGCACGGCCAGGAAACCCACATCCGCCCGATTCTGTTCCTCTATTTGCTGGGCACCTTCGCCGCGGCAGTGGTGGCCGTCATCGCCAGCATGGCGTTCCCGTCGCACTTGGTGCTGTCCACCGAGAACGTTGCGGTCACTGCACCGGGCGGCATTGGTGAAGTGCTGCAAAGTCTGTTGCTGAGCGTGGTCGACAATCCGGTCAAGGCGCTGATCGAGGCCAACTTCATTGGCATTCTGGCCTGGGCGATTGGCATGGGCGTCGCGATTCGCCATGCCGGTGACACCACGCGCGAAGTGCTGGGGGATCTGTCCAACGGCGTGACCTTGATCGTGCGTGTGGTGATTCGCTTCGCGCCGTTGGGTATTTTCGGTCTGGTGGCTTCGACGCTGGCTACGTCCGGCTTCGGCGCGCTGATCGGTTACGCGCACCTGCTGGCCGTGCTGCTCGGCTGCATGCTGTTCGTCGCGCTGGTGATGAACCCGCTGATCGTGTTCTGGAAACTGCGTCGCAACCCATATCCACTGACCCTCAAGTGCCTGCGTGAAAGTGGTATCACTGCATTTTTCACCCGCAGTTCGGCGGCGAACATTCCGGTCAATCTGGAGTTGAGTAAGCGTCTGGGCCTGCATGAAGACACCTATTCGGTGTCGATCCCGCTGGGCGCGACCATCAATATGGCCGGCGCGGCGATCACCATTACTGTGTTGACGCTGGCGGCCGTGCATACATTGGGTATTGCCGTGGATATTCCGACGGCGATTCTGCTCAGCGTTGTCGCCGCCATTTGCGCGTGTGGCGCTTCGGGTGTGGCCGGTGGTTCATTGCTGTTGATTCCGTTGGCGTGCAGCCTGTTTGGCATTCCGAGTGAGATTGCCATGCAGGTGGTGGCGGTCGGTTTCATTATTGGCGTGTTGCAGGATTCGGCGGAGACGGCGCTGAACTCGTCGACTGACGTGTTGTTTACCGCTGCGGCGTGTTTGGGTGAAGAAGCGAAAGCCCAACGTACTGCGTAACCGCCTTACCCTGTGGGAGCGAGCCTGCTCGCGAAGGGGTGGGTCAGTCGACATCGATGTCGCCTGACACACTGCATTCGCGAGCAGGCTCGCTCCCACAATGGATACAAAAAGCCCGCCGAGGTGTGAACCTGGCGGGCTTTTTTGTGGCTGAGATCTTTTCCCCCCTCACCCCAACCCTCTCCCCCCAAGGGGGACGAGGGGGAAAGGGAGCTGATTTGTGTGCTGTTCAAAACCTGAGTTCGACTTGATATTTCACGTCGGCGTATCCCGAACAAACAACGCGGCCAGTCCCCTCTCCCTCTGGGAGAGGGCTAGGGTAAGGGCTTCTGACGGTTTAGAACGCGCCCATGTAATCACGCTTGCCCACTTCAACCCCGTTATGACGCAGCAGCGCATAAGTCGTGGTGACGTGGAAGAAGAACTGCGGCAGACCGTAAGTCAGCAGGTACGACTGACCGCTGAAGCGCTTCTCTTTCGGCGTGCCCGGACGGGTAACGATTTCGATGCCTTCCTTGCCATCGATCTGCTCTGGCTTGATCTCGCCGATAAAGGCCAGAACCTTGGCGATCAGCGCTTGCAGCTCGGAGAACGTGGTTTCTGTGTCGTCGTATTTCGGCAGTTCAACTTCAGCCAGACGCGCCGAAACACCTTTGGCGAAGTCGACGGCGATCTGCACCTGACGGGTCAGCGGGAACATGTCCGGGTACAGACGGGCCTGCAGGAAAGCGTTCGGGTCGATGTTTTTCTCGGTGGCGTGGGCTTCAGCCTTTTTCAGCACATCACTCAAAGCGTTGAGCATTTGTTGAAAAACCGGGACGGATGCGGCGTACAGGGAAATGGTCATGGCAGTCTCGTGTAGTGGCTGGGTGGAACAAGGAGGCGATTATAGCCATGCTTGATGACCACACGGCTTGCCTTTTGTTTGGCAAGGATTAGGCTAGGCGCCTTCGACTGCAGAGGGAACGCGCGATGACCACAGAGACAGAAACCACCTTCGACGAGCCACGGCTCAACGCCACGGACATCCGCATTCTCGGTTCGCTGATCGAGAAACAGGCGACCAGCCCGGAAACCTATCCGCTGACCCTCAATGCGCTGGTGTTGGCCTGCAATCAGAAAACCAGCCGCGAACCGGTGATGAACCTGACCCAGGGTCAGGTCGGGCAGAGTTTGCGTGCGCTGGAAGGTCGCGGTTTCGCCAAACTGGTGATGGGCAGTCGTGCTGACCGCTGGGAGCACAAGGTCGACAAGGCGCTGGAGCTGGTGCCGGCGCAGGTGATTCTCAGTGGATTGATGTTTCTGCGCGGCCCGCAAACCGTCAATGAACTGCTGACCCGCAGCGGACGCATGCATGATTTCGAAGATGCCGAGCAAGTGGTGCATCAGCTTGAGCGCTTGATTGCGCGGGGGTTGGCGGTGTTGATTCCGCGCCAGGCCGGGCAGCGTGAAGATCGTTATACCCATGCGCTGGGTGATCCGGCGGATATCGAGGCAGTTATGGCGGCGCGGCAGAATCCGCAGGAGCGCGGTGCCAGCAATGGCGTTTCGGTTGAGCGCATCGAAGAGCTGGAGGCGCGGATTGCGGCGTTGGAAGAACGCCTGGCCCGCCTCGAATAACCACCACAAATACATTGTGGGAGCGAGCTCGCTCGCGAATGCGGTGTGTCATTCAACGATGATGTAACTGACACGGCCTATTCGCGAGCAAGCTCGCTCCCACAGGGGTTATTCATCAGGTTTCAGAATCTGGGGTTATTCACCATCCCAGTAGTCAACACCATCTGCCTGCCGCGCCACTGCAACGAAGCCTGAGGCATTGCCCTCAGCATCCACCTGAAAATTATCCATCACCGCGTATTTGTTCGAATCCGGGTACTCACAAATTTCCGGCTGCTGTTGAGTACTTACGGCCAGATATCGCAATTCGCCCGAGCTGGTATTGATGATCTGATGCGCCTTCTCCGGTCCGCCCGGCGGGCAGGCGATCACGTCACCTTCGCGAATCGGAAAACGCTCGGCACCGAGGCGCACCTCACCCTCCCCGGCTACCACATAAAACATCTCTTCATTGACCCGATGACTGTGAAACGGACTGCCGCGCATGCCCGGTGGCAACGCGTACAGGCGATAACCGAGTTTCTGCGAACCCAGTTGCTGGCCAATCCGCGCCATGCGCTGCTGATAGCGTCCGGCGGTTTCGCCTTCCGGAGCCAGGGCTTCGGGCAGGGGTTCGAGTTCGACCTGATGCAGGTTGAGGATGGGTGGGTGCATGGGGGGCCTCGGTCACGGTTTTTGTGGTGGGCAAGTCTGTGCTTGCTGGGGAGGCAGTATAGGCAATCGAAGTTTGAAACCGAGTCGCGGCCTTCGCGAGCAAGCTCGCTCCCACAGGGGAACGCATTCTAATGTGGGAGCGAGCTTGCTCGCGAAGAGGCCCGCCAGATCAACACAAAACCAAAGAATCAGCTCCGGGCAAACGCCACCGCCGCCGCAAATTGCTCTTCAGTCGGGCGCACGCCGGTGTACAGGACAAACTGCTCCAGCGCCTGAATCGCAATCACCTCAAGCCCGGTAATCACCTTTTTGCCTTCGGCCCGTGCGCACACGATCAGCGGCGTCTCCGACGGAATCGCGACCACATCAAATACCGTCTCAGCCGCAGCAATAACTTGAGGCTCGAACGCCAACTGCCCCGCCTCCGGCCCGCTATCCATACCCACCGGCGTCACATTGATCAGCATCTGCGGCCGCTCATCGCCCAATTCAGCCTGCCAGCGATAGCCCAGCGAATCCGCCAGTGCACGCCCGGCGCGCTCGTTGCGGGCGACGATCAAACCGTTTTTGTAACCACCATCACGCAGGGCACTGGCCACCGCTTTGGCCATGCCGCCGCTGCCTCGCAGGGCGAAGGTCGAGTCCTTGGGCACCGCGTGGGTTTCCAGCAACTGCGCGACAGCGATGTAATCGGTGTTGTAAGCCTTGAGATGGCCGGCGGTGTTGACGATGGTGTTGATCGACTGGATCGCCGCCGCGGACGCATCCAGCTCGTCGACCAGCGCGATGCACGCTTCCTTGAACGGCATCGACACGCCGCAACCACGGATGCCCAAGGCGCGAATACCGCCGACCGCGCCGGTCAGGTCTTTACTGCTGAATGCTTTGTAGTAGAAATTCAGGCCCAGTTGTTCATACAAATGGTTATGAAAACGCAGACCGAAATTGCCTGGGCGCCCTGACAGGGACATGCACAGTTGGGTGTCTTTGTTCGGGTTCATCTGCATGAAACTTCTCCTTCAAACGCACTTTCGGATAGACGGGATTAGCCAGCCTATCGGGTTCTGAACGATCATTGAGGCCTGTTTTAAAGGTGTCTTTTGGCCCTTGCCTGGCCCGGTAAAGAAGCCGGTACAGACCTTACACAAAATTTACCCAACGGCTGTGCTGATTTTCAGAATTTCGCTGTCTTAGAAGTATCCCCGCGACAACTGTGGGCCTGGTGCAGGCCCTGCCGCCGGGTCGAAGAACCGAGGACTTATCATGATTCGTAAACTCCCCATTCTGGCCTTGTTGATTGGCGCACTCGCTGTCACAGGTCAGGCAGAAGCCGGTGGTGGCCACGGCTGGCAAGGCCCTGCGGTGTTTGGCGCGATCGTCGGCTCGGCCATCATCGGCTCGGCACTGATCAACCAGGATCGGCCGGTGTATGTGCAACAACAGCCGGTTTATGTTCAGCCGCAACCGGTCTACGTGCAGCAGCCGCCACCACCGGTCTACTACCAGCCGGCACCGGTGTATGTGCAGCAACCGGTGTACATTCAACAGGCCCCCGTCTACTACGGTCCGCCTCGCGGTTATTACGGTCGGCCACATGGCTACTACGGCGGTCCGCGCTGGTAACCGAAACACAAGGCCCCGCTTTTATAGCGGGGCTTTTTTATGACCGTTGGTCGGCGAGCGTCTGAAAAAATCTCGCCAAGGTCGCTGTGAGGACAGTTTCACCGGCTAAAGTCGGCATGATTGATTGACCGTTATGTACATTTGCACAAAACGGTCACTTTTTTGTCATGACGGAGCTGCAATCTGAATCCGTCCGTAAACAACAGGTTGATAACAACAAGGACGACTGTATGCCAACACAAAACCCGCACCGCATCGTCGGCCTGTGCACCTCCAGCAAGGTGTACAGCGCGCTGACCGAACTCAAGCACCTGGAAGGCCATCGCTGCGCGAAATTTCTCTCGCTGCTGGCAGAAAACCTGGTGCACAAGGGTTTGCTCAATGAGCGCGAAGTCATGCACATGCTCGATCAAGTGGTCGACTGAGCCAGCCCTCAACGGCGTCAATGACCACTATCGAAAGCGTTGATTGTCCGTAGAACCGGCGAATCTCTAAGGTAGCTCCATTGATAGATGGAGGTACTCGTCATGGCTCAGGTTCAAATCATGTCCGTTATCGGCAGCGCCGTTCCCGCCTCGCTCAGGGCCTCGGGCCTGCTCGCCTGCTGGTATCTGATGCGCGACGGCGAAGCGATCAGCGGCCCGCTGACTTCGCTGCCCGCTGCGCAGGCACTGTCGCAGAAGATCGTCAGCGAGCCGTTCCACGCTTAAGGCAGTTGCACCTTGGGCTTGGTCTCGGCGAACAGCGCCCAGCTCGACATGAACAATGCCGCGATCAGCGGGCCGATCACAAAGCCGTTGAGGCCGAACACTGCCAGACCGCCAAGGGTCGAGATCAGAATCAGGTAATCGGGCATTTTGGTATCCTTGCCCACCAGAATCGGTCGCAGCACGTTGTCCACCAGACCGATCACGAACACCCCGAACAAGCCCAGCACCACGCCCTGCCAGATCATCCCGCTGAGCAGGAAATACACCGCCACCGGCGCCCAGACAATCCCCGCGCCCACTGCTGGCAGCAATGATAAAAATCCCATCAAGACCGCCCACAGCAATGCGCTGGGTATGTCGAGAAACCAGAAAATCGCTCCGCCCAACGCGCCTTGAGTCACCGCGACTACGAGATTGCCCTTCACCGTCGCCCGAACCACGCGGTTGAACTTCAACTGCAAGCGCCGCTTGTGGCCTTCCTCCAGTGGCACGGCGGTCCGCACCTTGCGCGCCAGTTCGGCGCCGTCACGCAGAAAGAAAAACAGCAGATACAGCATGATGAAAAAACTCACCACGAACTCGAACGTACCCTGACCAAAACTGAACGCTTGAGTGGCCAGGACCTGACTGCCCTGCATCGCCGATTTGACGATTTTCTCGCGCAGGCCATTGAGTTCGCCCATGCCGAAACGGTCGAGCAAGTGCTGAAAGTATGGCGGCAAGCTGTGCTTGAACTGCGCCATATACGCGGCAATGTCCAGCTCACCGCTTTCGATATTCTTGTAAACCGTCGCCCCCTCCTGTACCAGCAACACGCTGATGATGATCACCGGCAAAATCGCGATGACCAGACAGATGCTCAATGTGCACAGCGAGGTCAGGTTGCGTTGCCAGCCGAATTTCGCCTGCAACTTGCGTTGCATCGGCGCAAACAGGATGCCGAGGATCACCGCCCAGAACACTGCACCGTAGAACGGCAACAGGATCCAGATAAAGGCCACCGTGACCAGCACCAGCAGCACGGTCAGGGATTTGAATTGCAGACTCTTTTCGTTCATGTCCGGTCCATGTCAGTCAGGCGTCATGCACGCCCCGCTCCTTAGTCAGCCGTGGCGTGCACGAGTGCCATCTTTATTCATGGAGCATAGTTGCGGATCGCGCGAGCCGGTTATCAAACCGGCAACTGGGCATAGATCCAGATCAATAAATCCCGTCCGGATCTGCTTTACCCTGCCGCGCTTTTGCGACCGACACTGCCATGACCCCGACCCTCGCCGCTCCCGAACTGCTCGCCCCCGCCGGCACCCTGAAAAACATGCGCTACGCATTCGCCTATGGCGCCGATGCGGTCTATGCCGGTCAGCCGCGATACAGCCTGCGGGTACGCAACAACGAGTTCGATCACGCCAACCTGGCGCTGGGTATCCGCGAAGCGCAGGCGCAGGGCAAACGCTTCTACGTGGTGGTCAACATCGCCCCGCACAACGCCAAGCTGAAGACCTTCCTCAAGGATCTGGCGCCGGTCATCGAGATGGCGCCGGACGCGCTGATCATGTCCGACCCGGGCCTGATCATGCTCGTGCGCCGGCATTTCCCGCACATGCCGATCCATCTCTCGGTGCAGGCCAACACGGTGAACTGGGCGAGTGTCGAGTTCTGGCAGCAGCAGGGTGTGAGCCGGATCATCCTGTCGCGGGAGTTGTCGCTGGAAGAAATCGGCGAAATCCGCGAACAGGTGCCGGGCATGGAACTGGAAGTGTTCGTCCACGGCGCCTTGTGCATGGCCTATTCCGGGCGCTGCCTGCTGTCGGGCTACATGAACAAGCGCGACGCCAATCAGGGCACCTGCACCAACGCCTGTCGCTGGAAATACTCGGCGCAGCAAGCCACGGAGAACCAGCTTGGCGAGATCGTCCAGACTTTCCAGCCCGAGCCGACCCTGGGCCTCGGCGCACCTACCGATCAGGTGTTCCTGCTACAGGAGGCCAATCGCCCCGATGAATTGATGCCGGCGTTCGAGGACGAACACGGCACCTACATCATGAACGCCAAGGACCTGCGCGCGGTGCAGCACGTCGAGCGCCTGACGCGCATGGGCGTGCATTCGTTGAAGATCGAGGGCCGGACCAAATCGCACTTCTATTGCGCGCGCACCACCCAGGTGTATCGCCGGGCAATTGATGATGCGGTGGCCGGGCGTGAGTTCGATCGCAGCCTGATGACGGACCTGGAGTCACTGGCCCAGCGCGGCTACACCGAGGGTTTTCTGCGTCGGCATGTGCATGACGAGTATCAGAATTATCAGCACGGCAGCTCGGTGTCGGAGCGTCAGCAGTTTGTTGGCGAGTTGACTGGAGAGCGGCGTGAGGGGCTGGCCGAGGTCAAAGTGAAGAACCGTTTTGGTCTTGGCGATCATCTGGAATTGATGACGCCGAAGGGCAATTTTCATTTTGATCTGCGTGAGCTGCAGAGTGTTAAGGGTGAGGCCATCGAGGTAGCGCCGGGGGATGGGCATACGGTTTATGTGCCGATTCCGGAGGGGGTGGGTTTGCCGTTTGGGTTGTTGATGCGGGATATCGGTGGTGTCTGAAAAGCCCCTCACCCTAGCCCTCTCCCAGAGGGAGAGGGGACTGATTGGGGGATATTGGAGAGATCCACCGACCTGAACGTACTGCGCCGAATCCATAATCGACTCTTCCGATCAAGCACATTGGACTTGGCTGAATCCATAATCGACTCGGTCGTTCAGCTTGGCTGAATCCATAATCGACTCGGTCGTTCAGCTTGGCTGAATCCATAATCGACTCGATTGTTCAGGTCGGCGTATAACCCGAGACACCTCGGTCGGCCCCCTCTCCCTCCGGGAGAGGGCTGGTGATCTGGCTTAATGATTCTGGACACCCCTAAAGGGCGGTAATCTACGCCCAACGACGAGGTGTGATTTGACCAGACGCTATTTTTCGACAGATTTCAAACGGGACGCAGCTTGCCTGGTTTTGGATAAAGACTATTCGGTGAGCGAAGCCTGTGAAGCAATGGGCGTGGGCCCTACAGCTCTGCGCCGCTGGGTTGAGCAACTGCGTGCGGAGCGCAGCGGCAAGACGCCTGAGAAGTCCAAGGCCATGACCATTGACCAACAACGCATTCAGGAGCTGGAAGCAACAATCCGACGGATTGAGCGCGAAAAGGAAATTTTAAAAAAGGCTACAGCTCTCTTGATGTCGGATTCCCTCGATCGGTAAGGCTGGTCGAGGAGTTAAGCGAGCAATATCCAAGATCCGAGTTGTGCGTCGTATTTGGAATCAGCCGCAGCAGTTATTACGAGCGTCTGAAACAGCGGGCGAAAGTGGATGTCGAGCGCGATCGCCTAAAGATCAAGGCTGCTGAATTACATGAGCAAAGTCGCGGCTCAATGGGCGCGCGCAGCCTGTCAAAAGCGCTGTGTAACGAAAAAGAGTCGGTAGGTCGTTACATGGCTCGTAGCCTGATGCGCGAGCTCGGTTTGAAGAGCCAGCAACGGCGCAGGCATCGTTACAAACCTAGCGGCGCGGAGGCTCAATACGCCCCCAATCATCTGGAGCGTAAATTCAATGTCGAGGCCCCCAATCGAGTGTGGTGTGGCGACGTGACTTACATTTGGGCCGGTACTTACTGGGTTTATCTGGCTGCTGTACTTGATCTGCATGCCCGCCGCATCGTCGGCTGGGCGATGTCCAGAAGTCCGGATTCAGCTCTGACCTGTCGAGCGTTAAAGATGGCTTTCGAGTCGCGAGGACGCCCTGAAAACCTAATGTTCCATTCGGATCAGGGCTGTCATTACAGCAGTAAAATGTTTCGTGAAACGCTGGCGGACATGCGCATAAAACAAAGCATGAGTCGACGAGGAAACTGCTGGGATAACGCCCCGATGGAGCGTTTCTTTGGCAGTTTGAAATCTGAATGGATACCCAAGGCTGGCTACCGAAACGAAGATGAGGCCAGTACCGATGTGTTGCGCTACCTGACCCATTATTACAATCGGATCAGGCTGCACAGTTACAACGGATATCGGACTCCGGTAGCAATGGAAGCCTTGGCAGCATGAGAAATGACCTAAACCCTATAACTTTGTCCAGTATCGTTTGACCAGATCATGGGCGGGCGGCGTTCCGATGAGGGTAGCTTTTCCTACGCAACAAACTCCTCCCGCAACATCGCCACAAACGCCTCCCGCGCCGGATGCACCCCGGCGTTTTCATGCCAGTAAAACAAATTGTCGACGGCGGTCAATTCAGCAAACTCATAACCCACACACCCGGCCCCTTTCGCGTACTGCTCAAACACGCCCTTGGGCACCAGCGCCACTCCCGCCCCGGCGCTCACACAACCGACAATCGCGCCATAACTGGCCAGGCTTACAATCGGCAGCGACAGCCCCTGACGCAACAACCAATGCTCCAGCGCCGCCCGATACGGACAACCCTGCGGCCACATGAACACGGTTTTGTCCTGCAGATCTTCGATGCCGCGCACTGGCCCGAACGAGGTCGACGCAATCAACAGCAATTCCTCGCGATACATCGGCGTGCGCCTGAGCTGCGAACGTTCGACGTCCACCGCGACAATCGCGCCATCGAGGCGATGACCAACGGTATCGTCGAGCAATTGCGCCCAAGTGCCCGTGGTGAGTTCCAGCGCCACTTGCGGATAGCGCTGGTGAAACTTCGCCAGCAAGCGCGGCAAGCGCCCGGTCGCCGAGGACTCGATTGCACCGATGCGCAACGGCCCGGACGGCTCGGCCGAAGGATCAACCGCACGCTTCGCTTCAGCGGTCAGCGCCAGAATCTTTTCCGCATAGGCGAGAAACGTCTGGCCCGCCGGACTGATGCGCAACCCGCGCCCCTCACGCAGGAACAGCGCGACACCCAGTTCCGCCTCGAGCGCCTTGATCCGCGCGGTGATGTTCGACGGCACGCAGAACAGCTTTTGCGCCGCTCGCGCGATGCTGCCAACCTCGGCCACGGTCTTGAACATACGGATTTGTGCCAGCTCCATACCCATCACTCTGAGTGAACATTCTGCGCAGTATAAGTCAGTTGTGGCGAATGATTGGCGACCCGGATACTCGGCGCATCAACACCACCGAGCGCTTGATCATGCCGCCCCCTTCCCCACTGAAAATCCTCTTGGCGATGGCCTTCGTCGTTGCTTGCTGGGCGTATTCGCCGACCGGCATTCACATCGGATTGCAAGCCTACGAACCCGGGCATCTGGCGTTGCTGCGGTTTCTCCTGGCATCGTTGTTCATGGCCGTGATCGCCGTTTTCAAAGGCATTCGCCTGCCGCATTGGCGGGATGTACCGCTGTTATTCGCCCTGGGCTTCTTCGCCGTCAGCCTGCATCACGTTGCGCTGAACATCGGCCAGCAAAGCGTCAGTGCCGGCGCTTCCAGTGTGTTGGCGCAATCGAGTCCGCTGTTCAGCACGTTGCTGGCGCGCTTCGTGTTCAAAGATCAGGTCAGCGCCTGGCGCTGGGGTTGTGTGTTGCTCGGGTTTGTCGGTGTGGTGATCGTGGTCAGCGGTGACAAAGGTTTGGGCGACATTGATGCGCATGCGCTGCTGATCCTGTTGGCGGCAATTTCATGGAGCGTTTATTTCGCTCTGCAGAAGCATCATGCACGGCGTTACGACGGTTTCAATCTGGCGTGCTACGCGGTGTGGTCGGGGACGTTGATGCTGCTGATCTATCTACCGGGGCTGGGTCAAGCCGTGCTGAATGCGCCGTTGCGGGTGCAGTCGGCGGTGTTGGCGTTGGGCGTTTTTCCCAGTGCGCTGGCCTATCTGACGTGGGGCTTTGTGCTCAAGCATGTGGATCTGAGTCGGGCGACGATGACGTTGTATTTGATTCCGCCGACGGCGATGGGGATTGCGTCGGTCGGGTTGGGTGAGCGACCGACGTTGCTGGTGCTGGTGGGGTCGGTGGTGGTGTTGATCAGTGTGTTGGCGTTGAATCTGGAGCGGCGGGTTGGTTTAGTCAGGACAGCCGGGATCTGATCTGAAATCTGTTTTGAAGCGTATGCCGTCTTCGCGAGCAGGTCGAGTCGTCGCACCGTCGCTCCCACAGGGAAAAGCGTTTCAATGTGGGAGCGACGGTGCGACGACTCGACCTGCTCGCGAAGGGGCCAGCACAGACAACACATTAATCAAAGCCACCGATCAGCGCCGATCATCCGACAACGGCGTCGGCTCATCCGCCGGCGGCACGTCCTCATCTTCCGCCGGCGGATCCTGCCAGTCCTCCGGCCGATCAGCATCGCTTAACGGATCACGCCCCGGATTCATCCCCGGCGGTGCATCGTGATCGGCCAAGGTCGGTTCATCGGAACCAGGCATCGGCCGGGTTGGATCGGTTGGCAGCACACCACCCTGAAACAGCAAATCATTAGCCATGACACACCTCACCAAGGAGGTCCGGAATACCCGGGCCGTACCACTTGGAATCAGGCCTGTGTACGGCGTGCTATCGAACAGACCAACGGTGTTCAACCCTGCGCGGAAAATCGGTCGCGGCTGTTGGTCAGGTGCAGCCACATGGCCGCTCGTGCGGCATCCGCATCCTGACGTTTGATCGCGTTCAAGATCGCCTCGTGCTCCAGATGAGCCAGTTGCCCGAGCTTGCTCAAATCCGCCGCACCGCGTTCAGCTGCATTGAGCCGGTTACGCGGAATCATCGCACTGCCCAAGTGCTGCATGATTTCGCTGAAGCAGATGTTGCCGGTGGCTTCGGCGATCAGCAGATGAAAGCGCCGATCGGCCTCGACGCAACTGTCGTTGTTGTCCAGTAACCGCTGGTAGTCATCCAGCGCCTGACGCATTTGCAGCAATTGCTGCTCGCTCCGCCGCTGCGCCGCCAGTGCCGCTGCCTGGGTTTCCAGGCCCAGGCGCAGTTCAAGAATGCTGCGCACACCGAGCGCGGTATCGACATTCAGGCGCAAGCCCTGCTCCGGCGCGCGCTCGATGACGAACGTGCCGATGCCATGGCGGGTCTCCACCAGTCCCGAAGCCTGCAACTTGGAAATCGCCTCGCGCACCACGGTGCGGCTGACGCCGTGTTCCTGAACGATGGAATTCTCCGACGGCAGTTTGTCGCCAGGGGACAACTGACCGAGCAGGATGCTCTGGGTGAGCTTCTCCACCAGATCATGGGCGAGGTTGTGCGCACGTTTGCGAGCGGGAGCGTCGAGGTCTTCTTGCATGGTCGGTTCCGGTGATCGGGGCTTGCGGATCGTAGCACTGTGCGAGCACTGACGAGATTGATTCTAGCGTCACAACTTGTATGACAACACTTAAATCAGAGCACGATAGCTTCATGCCTTTCTGCCAATTTGAACCGGTATACCGTAAAAACAAATCACCCACCGCCCGCCACAACCTCTAGAAAATACTGGATAAAAATACGAAAAAGCATAAAAAAACGACCTTTCAGAGAAAATTAATCACTCCCCCCCACTTGTAGGACAAAAATTCTCAGTTGTATGATGTCTAGCAACAACGCAGCACCTGCCCTACCCCGCATAAAAATAATCAGTGGGAGAAAACCAAGTGAAAACCTCCGTCTCCGGGATGAACGAGGGCGTCGATTCGACACTCGCGTCCGCCATCTCGAAAGTGAAACGCCACGTCCTGCCGCTCTTCGTGATCATGTTCATCGTCAATTACATTGACCGGGTGAACATCGGTTTCGTCCGCACCCACATGGAACACGACCTCGGCATCGGTGCCGCCGCTTATGGCTTCGGCGCCGGGCTGTTCTTCATCGGATACGCGCTGTTCGAAGTCCCGTCGAACATGCTGCTGCAGAAAGTCGGCGCACGCATCTGGCTGACCCGCATCATGTTCACCTGGGGACTGGTCGCCGCCGGCATGGCGTTCATCCAGAACGAAACCCACTTCTACGTGTTGCGCTTTTTGCTCGGCGTGGCCGAGGCCGGCTTCTTTCCCGGGGTGATCTATTACTTCACCCGTTGGCTGCCCGGCGCCGAACGCGGCAAGGCGATTGCGATCTTCCTCAGCGGCTCTGCCGTGGCCTCGCTGATCTCCGGCCCATTGTCCGGTCTGCTCCTGCAGATCAACGGGCTGGGCATGCACGGCTGGCAATGGATGTACTTCATTGAAGGAATGTTCTCCGTGTGCCTGTGCGTCTTCGTCTGGTTCTGGCTCGACGCCAAACCCCACGACGCGAAATGGCTGAGCCGCGCCGAACAGGACGCATTGGTCAACGCCATCGACGCTGAACAGAAGGCCCGCGAAGCCGCGACGCCGATCCGGCCATCGATGGGCAAACTGCTCAAGGACCGTCAGATCATCCTGTTCTGCCTGATCTACTTCTTCATTCAGTTGACCATCTACGCGGCAACCTTCTGGCTGCCGAGCATCATCAAGAAAATGGGCGAGATGGGCGACTTCCAGGTCGGCCTGTTCAACTCGATTCCGTGGTTGCTGTCGATCATCGGCATGTACGCCTTCGCTTCGTTCTCGGCCAAGTGGAAACACCAGCAGGCGTGGGTCGCCACCGCCCTGTTGATCGCCGCTGCGGGGATGTTCATGTCCACCACCGGCGGGCCGATCTTCGCTTTCGTCGCGATCTGTTTTGCCGCGCTGGGCTTCAAATCCGCATCGTCGCTGTTCTGGCCGATTCCGCAGGCGTATCTGGATGCCCGCATCGCTGCGGCGGTGATCGCGTTGATCAACTCGGTGGGCAACCTTGGCGGCTTTGTGGCGCCGACCACGTTCGGCCTGCTCGAAGAACACACCGGCTCGATTCAGGGCGGCCTCTATGGCCTGGCGGCGACCTCGATCATCGCCGCGATCATTGTCTTCTTTGCACGCACCACGCCGAAACCTGCTGCCGACATCGCCGTGGTCGAGACCGCGCCGAAACACGCCTGACGTCCATTTTTAAGATTGCGTATTAAGGATAAGAACATGACCGCACACGACACCGCCAAAGCCCCGTTCATCACCGACATGCAAGTCATCCCGGTGGCCGGCCATGACGGCATGCTGCTCAATCTGAGTGGCGCCCACGGGCCGTTTTTCACCCGCAACATCGTCATTCTCAAGGACAACGCCGGTCACACCGGCGTCGGTGAAGTGCCCGGTGGCGAGCGTATTCGCCAGACCCTGGAAGACGCGCGCAGCCTGGTGGTCGGCAGCCCGATCGGCACTTATCAGAAGATTCTCAATCAAGTGCGCCAGACCTTCGCCGACCGCGATGCTGGCGGCCGTGGCGTGCAGACTTTTGACCTGCGCATCACCATTCACGCGGTCACCGGCCTCGAAGCCGCGTTGCTCGATCTGCTCGGCCAGCACCTCGATGTACCGGTGGCGGCATTGCTCGGCGAAGGTCAGCAACGCGATGAAGTGAAGATGCTCGGTTATCTGTTCTACGTTGGCGATCAGCGCGAAACCGACCTCGCCTATCGTAGCGAGCCGGACGCTGACAATGACTGGTTTCGCGTGCGTCACGAGAAAGCCATGACTGCCGAAGCCGTGGTGCGCCTCGCCGAAGCGGCCCACGCGAAGTACGGTTTCAAGGACTTCAAGCTCAAGGGCGGCGTGCTCAGTGGCGATGCGGAAATCGAAGCGGTCACAGCACTGGCCGAACGCTTTCCTGATGCGCGCATCACCCTCGATCCGAACGGCGCCTGGTCACTGAAAGAAGCCATTCGCTTGTGCCGCGACCAGCATCAGGTGCTCGCCTACGCCGAAGACCCGTGCGGCGCAGAAAACGGTTATTCCGGCCGCGAAGTGATGGCCGAATTCCGTCGCGCCACTGGACTGAAAACCGCCACCAACATGATCGCCACGGACTGGCGCGAAATGGGCCATGCGATCCAGTTGCAGTCGGTGGACATTCCGCTGGCCGACCCGCACTTCTGGACCATGCAGGGTTCGGTTCGCGTGGCGCAGATGTGCCATGAATGGGGCCTGACCTGGGGTTCGCATTCCAACAACCACTTCGATATCTCGCTGGCGATGTTCACCCATGTCGCCGCTGCTGCGCCGGGTGAGATCACCGCGATCGACACCCACTGGATCTGGCAGGACGGTCAGCGGTTGACCAAGGCGCCGCTGCAAATTGTCGACGGTCTGGTGCAGGTGCCGAAGAAGCCGGGGCTGGGCGTCGAGCTGGATATGGATCAGGTGGCCAAGGCTCATGAACTGTATAAAGGCATGGGCCTCGGCGCGCGGGACGACAGCGTGGCGATGCAGTTTCTGATTCCGGGGTGGAAGTTCGATAACAAGCGGCCGTGTCTGGTGCGCTGACACGCGCTCTTGAACCCACCACCCTCCCCTGTGGGAGCGAGCCTGCTCGCGAATGCGGTGTAACAGCCAACATTTTTGTCGACTGAAGCACCGCTTTCGCGAGCAGGCTCGCTCCCACAGGGGCTATGTTTAACCAGGGAGTTGCAGCAGCCAGTTTTTGAAGGCGAGCATCGCCGCCGTTTCAGGCCGTGACTGCAACCGCGTCAACCAGTAACTCCCCGTCGTAATCTCAATCGCAAACGGCTGACAAATCGCATCCGCTGCCAGTTGCCGGGCGAACATCAGCGGCGGCGCCAATGCCACCCCGCTGCCCTGCAAAGCCGCTTCCATCATCGCCAACGACGAATCAAACACAATGCTCTGCGGCGGTGCCGCCTGAGTTGCCAGACCGGCAGCCTGAAACCATTCCGGCCATTCATCGGTGCGATACGAACGCAACAACGTCTGCTGCAACAAATCCCCCGGCGAATGCAATTGCCGGGCGATCTCCGGCACGCACAACACCGACAGCGGCGCCTCGAGCAAATGCGTCGCCTCGATGCCATGCCACGCCCCGGCGCCAAAACGGATCGCGTAATCCAGCCCTTCCGCCGCCACATCCACACGATTATTGTTCGTCGACAGCCGCAAATCCATGAGCGGATGTTTCGCCCGGAAGTCCGCCAGCCTCGGTAACAACCAACCTACGGCGAAGGTGCCCACCGCACCGACGGTCAACATTTCGCGATACTGTCCTCCGGCGAGACGCTCAAGAATCTGCGCGATGTGATCGAACGAGGTGCTCAGCACGGGCAGCAAAGTTTCGCCCTCGCTGGTCAGCATCAGCCCACGGGGCAGGCGTTTGAACAGGGTTACGTTAAGTTGCGCCTCAAGGCTTTTGACCTGGTGGCTGACGGCAGCCTGGGTGACGCACAGTTCCACGGCGGCGCGGGTGAAGCTCAAATGACGTGCGGACGCTTCAAAGGCGCGCAGTGCGTTGAGCGGCAATTGCGGTCGAATCATGCCCAGTCCCAAATTTTTCTAATGGCTCGTGCGAGTTTTCGTCGTTTGTCGATTGGCATCGCGCTGACTAGATTGGCGGCGCTGATCAGTCGCCCAACACAGAAATCGCCCGCAGTGTAGCGGGATAACGTCATCAACACTCATGGAGAGTGGTTCACTCATGTCATCCATTCAATCGAGCAAAGTCATTTCCTGCGCCGCTTTCGGCTTGTTTTTCGGCGCCACATCCTGTCTCGCCGCCGCGCCCGACGCTGTGCAGTTGCAAGCGTTGGTCAACGACGCGGTAACGCCCGTGATGCAGCAGCAGAACATTCCCGGCCTGAGCGTGGCGCTGACCATCAACGGCAAGGCGCATTACTTTAACTACGGCGTCGCCAGCAAAGACACCGGTAAGAAAGTCAGCGAAAACACACTGTTCGAAATCGGTTCTGTGAGCAAAACCTTCACCGCTACCCTCGCCGGCTACGCCCAAGCGACCGGCAAACTCGATCTGTCGACCAAGGCCAGTCAGCTCTGGCCCGAGTTGAAAGGCAGCGCTTTCGACACTATCAGCGTGCTGCAACTGGGTACGTACAGTGCCGGCGGTTTGCCGCTGCAATTCCCGGACAGTGCGGATTCGTCTGACAAGATGCTCGGCTATTTCCAACAGTGGAAACCGGTATATCCCGCCGGCAGCCATCGCCAGTACTCCAACCCGAGTCTGGGCCTGTTCGGCTATCTGGCCGCGAAAAGCCTCGGCCAGCCGTTTGATCAGGCGATGACACACACCCTGCTGCCGAAACTCGGTTTGCAGCACACCTACCTCAGTGTGCCTGCCGCGCAAATGGATCTGTATGCACAGGGCTATGACAAGAACGGCAAACCGGTGCGCGTCACGCCCGGTGCGCTGGACGCGCAGGCCTATGGCGTGAAAACCAGCGCGGTGGACATGCTGCGTTACGTACAGGCCAATCTGAAACCTGAAACGCTTGAAGCGGTACTGCAAAAAACCATCGCCAACACCCACACCGGTTACTACACCGTCGGCGATATGACTCAGGGTTTGGGTTGGGAAATGTACCGCTACCCGATCAGCCTCGATCGTTTGCTGGCGGGCAACTCGACGGAAATGGCCATGCAGGCACACAAGGTGCAGTGGCTGAATCCGCCGCAACCGCAGCCGCATGATGTGTTGATCAACAAGACTGGCTCTACCGGTGGGTTCGGGACCTACGTGGCGTTTGTGCCGAGCAAGGACATTGGCATCGTGATCATGGCCAACAAGAACTTCCCGATTCCTGAGCGGGTGAAAATCGCCCACAAAATCCTCAGCGCTGTCACTGACTGAAAATCAAAAGATCGCAGCCTGCGGCAGCTCCTACAGGATCGGGTTTTCACTCGGTCAATGTAGGAGCTGCCGCAGGCTGCGATCTTTTGTCTTTAAAGCTGCGCCTGCAACTTCCAGCCGATGACATCCATCAAGTCGCAGCTATCGCGCAACGGGATCGCCATCACCCGGGCGAAATCCTGCAGCAGCAAGGTGTCATGTCCCTTGCCATCCCCCAGCGCCAGGGTCTCCATCAATTGCGTCACACAGCGCAAACGGTAAGCCGCTGTGCCGTGCAGCACATCTACCGGTGCTTCGCGGTCGATCAGCAGAGCGGGAATCTTGCAGTCAATCCCGGTCAGCGGAATGTATCGCGTCATGTTTGAACCTCCCTGTTCAATGTTGCGTCGCCGCCGGTGGATCGAGATTGTCCAGCGCTCGGTTGACCAGCAACTCGCCGAGCACCGCCAATTGCTGAATCGACAAGGCACGGCTGCGCGGTGAACCCTGCAGTTCATCGGCCAGGTCGGTGGTCAGGACGTTAAGTGAAGCGAGGGTTTCGCAAGCGTGGCAGAGCAGCGTGGGGGTATCGATATCGGGGAGGATGGTGAAGAGATGACTGATGGGATCAGGGTGATGGGGGTTGCGTAAGCGAGGGTTGTTGGCGTCGAAGGATCCCGAATCTATGGGGGATTCGGGAGGGTTTGGCGTGTGTTTTTTCATAAGTAAATGACCTCTAAACATGGGAGAAAAAACTGCCAAACTCACTTCCACGAGAGGGTGGCAGCTTTGCGCAGGGGTGGAAGTCCGGGGAGGTCGAGAGACCCGGTGCACTCGAGAGTGCTCCTGCGCATAGCTGCCATAAGCAAACAATGTTGGCATAAAAACCGCCAACATGTGTTCACAGGCGCACATGCGCTCACGACCAACACCGGACTTCCACACCCGACCACTGTGTTTTGCAGCGGCCAAAGAAGACTATCCCTCCTCTCCAAAACCCACCAGTTCACCACCGCCGCCGCGACTTGCAGGAAAAATCCGCGGGGTCTGAAGGGGATTTGTGTCAGACATTTCGGCAGGCACATGCTGCAACGACTTTGGGTTAGCGAATGAACTTGTTGTATCTACACTGCATCGAGTCAATCTTTGGACGAGGATGGCGTCGAGCAAAGAAACAGTCATTCGAAGGGCGCAGTGATGGAAATTAAAAGTTTGAAGCTTACGGATGTCGGACACTTTGGAGACATGGATATTCAGTTTGCCCCTACCCTGACACACCGCTCGAACATCACGGTGCTGGTGGGAAACAACGGCAGCGGAAAAACCACCATTCTGAAATCACTGAATATTTGTCTGAGCTGGCTGATCGCAAAAATTCGCTCCAATAAAGGCAATGGCAAATACCTTGTCGATGAAGACATTCGCAACGGCGCCTCAGGCGCCGTCCTTTCGATTGGCATCACCGACCTTTCACACCCGCGCGCAACTGACAGTGATGCGGGTTCCGAAAACGAATTATTCGTATGGGGCGCAGCCCGAAGTCGCCAGGAAGGTGCAGTCTCGGACCGTGGATATTTAAACGAAGTCAGACTGCTTGCAGACCACTACCGCACTCAACTCACCGCCGACGATAGCGCCTCACTCCCGCTGATCGCTTATTACCCAGCCGAACGTTGCGTTCTCGACATCCCGCTTAAAATGACCAGCAAACAAGCCTCTGATCAACTCGACGGCTACGACACCAGCTTCAACGGTGGCGCCGACTTTCGCGGTTTTTTCGAATGGTTTCGTGAACGTGAGGACAGCGAAAACGAGGACGGGATTTCCGATACCGCACTGGCCGAAGTCGCGGAAAAATTCGGTACTGACAGCGACGTTTATAAAACGCTCGCCAACGTGAAAGCCTCCTCCCGCGACCGCCAGTTGACTGCCGTGCGTTCGGCCATCGCCGCGTTCATGCCGGATTTCTCCAACCTGCGTGTGCAGCGCAAACCACATCTGCATATGGCAGTCGACAAACATGGCGCAACATTCAATGTCACTCAGCTCTCGCTTGGCGAAAAGTCGCTGATTGCGTTGGTGGGTGACATGGCCAGGCGTCTGGCGATGATGAACCCGTCGATGGACAACCCGCTGCACGGCGACGGCATTGTTCTGATCGACGAGGTGGAATTGCGCATGGATCCACAATGGCAGCTTGGTCTGATTGCACAGTTAAGTACGACCTTTCCCAATTGCCAGTTCGTGTTGACCACGCATTCTCCACTGGTCGTAGGTAATACCAAAGGTGTGCTGGTTTACCTGCTTGATGAGGGCGATAGCCGTGGGTAGACAAGTTGCTGCGAGGGCATCAGTGCCAGCAAATATGCAGGTAACGGAATAAACATTGTAGGAGTGAGCCTGCTCGCGATAGCGGTGTATCAGTCAACGCTGATGGTGACTGATACACCGCTATCGCGAGCAGGCTCACTCCTACAGGGGACGCGTTTTATCCAGTGAGTGTGCGATCAGTCATCCGGCATTTCCGGCGGCTTGGCTGGTTTCGCAGGCTTGGCGGGTTTGGCGTTCTTCGTGCCTTTTGCCGGTTCCGGGGTAGCAGCAACCGGTGCCTGAGCCGCAGCGGCCGCTTCCTTCTCAGCCATTGGCATGGCATCGATGGTGTCAAAGATCTTCTTCAAGTCCACTGCCTTTGCTTCATCCCCCGACGCTGAAAGCTTGGTCTCGCCGTCCTTGCCCACCAGGAACACTTTCGGATACGCCCCGGCACCGAGCTTGAGCGAGCGCAGCAGCGCCATGGTGTCTTGCTGGCCCAGGTCCTTGCCGTCGAGTTGCCCGGACATGTTGAGGATGGTGTAGACCTTGATGTTGCGGTCGGTGACGCCCTTTTTGTTGGCGGGATCCTCCAGCGACTTTTTCAGGGCCACCCACACGGGGTCCACGGTGCTTTGTGCGATCACGATGAGCGGTCGGGCGCGGCCCATGTCCCCGGCGATGGGCGAATCGTTGTCAGCGGCGAACAAGGGGCCGGCAATCGCCAGCAAGAGTGTCAGGGTCAGTGACCTGATGAGCATGCGCATCTCCTTTTGATATCCACGCACTACTGATTGCGCATCGTGGCGATTGTTCCGGGACAACCCGGCAAATAGGTATCGCCTGTACAGAAGCTTAGGACAGGCACGACATTGCGCAACATCGCCGACGTGATCGCAACCCGGATTTGATTTACCTTTTATGAGCGCATTAGGGTGGCAGTTCTGCCCATGAAATGGAGTTCACCCGCATGCACATCGATTACCTGTGCGATCACCCCGAATTGATCGAAGAACTGGCCACGCTCAACTTCGAGGAGTGGGGCGAGTTTCGTCCCGGACAAACCGTCGAGGACCGTATCGAACACATGCGCGAGTCTTGCGGCAAAGGTGCGGTGCCGAGTGTTGTGGTAGCGCTAGAGGGTTCGCGACTGCTGGGCGGCGCGCTGCTGATCGAAAGTGATCTGAAGCTACGCCCGAATCTGACGCCATGGCTGGCGGGGGTTTACGTCAAGGCTGAGGAACGCGGTCGCGGAATTGCTTCGCAACTGGTCATTCGAGTGGTTGCAGAAGCGGCGGCGCTGGGCGTGCCCGAGTTGTATCTGTATACCGACACGTCGCAGTCGCTGTATGCGCGACTGGGTTGGGTGGTGGTTGAAGAGCTGGTGTACGAAGACTTGCCGGTGACGGTGATGAAATACACCACTCAGAACGCGAGTTTGTAACCGATCAGCACCAGCATCGTCGCCAGGCACGGGCGCAAGACTTCATCGGAGATGCGCCCGGTCAGGTGGCTGCCGAGCCAGATGCCCGGCAACGAGCCGACCAGCAAGAAGCCCAGCACACCCCAATCCATATTGCCCATGCTCGCGTGGCCAAGGCCTGCAACCAGGGTCAGCGGCACGGCGTGAGCGATTTCAGTGCCGACCAGACGGCGGGTCGGCAGCAGCGGATAGAGGATGAACAGCGCAACGGTGCCCAGGGCGCCTGCGCCGATTGAAGTCAGGGCAACCATGGTGCCGAGGATCAGACCAGTGATCACGGTCATCACGTTCAACCGCGAACCGCTCGGGTTGTAGTTGCCACCGGCGCGTTTGTGGGCGAATTCGAGCAAGCGTTTCTTGAAGAAGATCGCCAGCGCCGTGGCGAACAGGACGAAGCCGAGCGCCTGTTTGATGATGGCGTTCATCGCGTCCGGCGCGGTGTGCAACGTGCTGAGGAACCACAAGGTCATCGCTACCGCCGGCACGCTGCCGAGGGTCAGCCAGCCGGTGATGGCCCAGTCGATGTTTTTGTTTTTGCGATGAACGAGGACGCCACTGGATTTGGTAATGGCGGCGTACAGCAGGTCAGTGCCCACCGCCGTTGCCGGGTTGATGCCGAACCACAGCAGGATCGGCGTCATCAACGAACCACCGCCGACACCGGTCATGCCGACAATAAACCCCACCACCAGCCCGGCAATCACCAGGCCGAAATTCGCCAATTCCATTAACACGTCCAGAAAAACGACAGGAAAAATCTGGCCCGCAGCATAGCGATTTTTCTTATAACCACATATATCGATGCGGTCTATCGTTATGCCATATCGAACTCACTGTGGGAGCGAGCCTGCTCGCGAATACGTTGTGTCAGTCGGCACATGAGTTGAATGATCCACCGCATTCGCGAGCAAGCTCGCTCCCACAGGGTGTAGCGGTGGTTTCCAGAGTTAATGCACTCGCCGGCCCGGTTTGAAGCTATGGGTCTTGTTGATCCACACCGTGGCCAGCGCGATCAGCGACAGAATCAGCAGCGCCCACGGAAACGACATCGCCCCGGCCCGGTCCAGCAACAAGCCACCAAACAACCCGCCCCCGGCAATCGCTACGTTCCACGAGGTGGTGAGCATCGCCTGCACCACGTCGACGTGATCACCGGCCGAGTCCGCCGCCGAGGTCAGCAGCAACGTGGCCGAGCCGCCAAACGACAATCCCCACACCGCCATGCAGGCATAAATGACCAGCGGTGAAGGCGCAGCCAGCGCCAACACCAATGCCGTCAGCGCAAACACCGCGAGGCTGATCAGCGTTAGCCAGCGCAACCAGCGATCCACCAGCATGCCGATGATCCAGATCCCCACCAGCGAGCACAGGCCAAATACCAGCAGCACCAGATCGACCCGGTCAGCCAGCCCCGCCTGCATCAGAAACGGTGAAATGTAGGTGTAGAGAATGTTGTGCCCGAGCATCCACGTCAGCACCACGAACAACACCGGCCGCACACCCGGCAAGCGCAGCGATTCGAGCAGCGGCAGACGCTCATCACTGGTCCGCCCCGGACGATCCGGCACGGCGATGACAATCCACGCCGCTAACACCAGGGCCAGCGCCGACATGATCCCGAACGAAGCACGCCAGCCGATCAGATTGCCCAGCCACGTCCCTGCCGGCGTGCCCAGTGACAGCGCCACCGGCGTGCCGAGCATGGCAATCGCCAGCGCCCGCCCCTGTTGATGCACCGGCACGATGCCGCGCGCATAACCGGCCATGATCCCCCACGACAACCCCGCCGCCATCCCGGCGAGGAAGCGCGAGGCCAGGGTCAGGCCGTAATGACTGGAGAATGTGGTGACAGTGTTGAATAGCAGAAACCCGCCGACCGTCATCAATAACACCCGGCGCCGAGGCCAGCCACGCGTGGCGACGGTCAGCGGAATCGCCGCGACAATCGAACCCAGCGCATACAGCGTCACCAGTTGCCCGGCGAGTACTTCACTGACGTTGAGCCCGGCGCCGATTTGCGGCAGCAACCCGGCGGGCAGGGTTTCGGTAAGGATGGCGATGAAACCGGTCATGGCGAACGCCAGCAACGCGGCATAGGGCAGTTTGTCCGCACGGGCGGTGCGGTCGACGCGGCTGAAATCGGCGCTTGCAGGGTCGGTCATGACGGGTGCGGCTCCATTTTTATCAATAGCGGAGACGGATTGTATACAAAAACAACCTCCACTATTGAGTCAATGTGGGAGTGAGCTTGCTCGCGAATGCGGTCTCTCAGGCGTGGAAGTGTTGATTGATCTACCGCTTTCGCGAGCAAGCTCGCTCCCACATTTGATCTCTGCACGGCCACAGGTTTTCGTGGAACTCACTGCACCGGCAAGAAATTCAGGAACAGCAAACTCTGCGCGTAGTTAAGGCCGATCCGCCGGTAGCGCTCATCAAGCATCTGCGTGATCAGGTCCAGTCGCGCAACGATTTTGCCGAACTCGGTGGCGAAGCTCAGGTTGCTGCCCTCCTCCGAGATCTCATTGGAAAACAGCAGCGGCTGACCTTCCTTGTTCTGTCGCTGGGACAAAATCCACGTGGCTTTTTCGATATTGCGTGCAGCGTTGTGAACGAACGTCGGGTTGATCGCGTCCGTCATGTAGAACTCGGTGCGATGGCCATGGGCGGTGACCAGCATGCTGCCGATGGCATAGATGAACGCGCCGACGCGGTCACCGAGAAACTCCGGACTCATCGCATAGCTCAGCGCCGCCAGATCCTTGCGACCACCCAGCACCGGCAGCGGCTGTTGCTGCTCTACGGCCATCCGCACCTGCTTCACAGCGGCATGGATGTTGAGAAACCCTGACTTGCGCAGCTCGTCCGGGTTGCGCAGGTACAGCTTGGCTTGCAAGCGATAGAGACTGCTGAGGTTGTCGCGCATCGCCAGCGTGGCCATGCGGTCGACGCTGGTCTGCAGGAACTCCTGCGGCTTCCCTTCACGCATCTGATTGAAGAAGCCGTTACCGTCCTGGTGGCTGCAACCGCTGAACAGCAGCGACGACAGACACGTCAGCAACAGGCACGGGCGGCGGAAAAAAGCAGTGATCAGGGCAAAAGCTCTCGGCATGAAGTCTCGAACAGGCACATTCCTGTGCGGCGGGAGTCACCGCATCCTGGCCATGGATAGAGCCGCCGATTGCGAAAAAGTGCAGTGGTGCGCACGACCAGCCGACCTTCGGCAATGCCTGCCTAACCAATTAGTCTGTCTTTATTGTTGAAATAAACGATTAATCAACTATAAATCTTGATTGCAAATACAAATAGCATGACTAGTTACCCTGTAGGAGCTGCCGCAGGCTCGGGCCGCGTTCGGACGATCTTTTGACCTTGCCTTTGAAAACCAAAATCAAAAGATCGCAGCCTGCGGCAGCTCCTACACGGCATCGGCGCCATTTTGAAAACAACAACAAAAAGGAAGGTCAACCATGCTTCAATCCCGTCACCTGCTCTCCGGCCTCGGACTGTCCCTGATGATCGCCACCCTTTCCGCCAACGCGGCCGGCCTCAGCGCCGAACACAAAGCCTTCGGTAAAACCAATGACGGCACACCCGTCGAGCAATACATCTTGCGCAACAGCCACGGCATGCAAGCCACCGTCATCACCTACGGCGCGACCCTGCAATCACTGAAAGTGGCGGACAAGCACGGCAAGTTCGACGACGTTGTGCTCGGCTTCGACGATGTGCAGGGTTACCAGAAAGGCACCGCCTACTTCGGCGCAACCATCGGCCGCTTCGGCAATCGCCTCGCCGAAGGTGCGTTCGAACTCGACGGCAAGCGCTATCAAGTGCCGCAGAACGACAAGACCAACGCGCTGCACGGCGGCCCGCAGGGCTTCGACAAGAAAGTCTGGAAGGCACAGGAAACCAAGGACAAGGACTCAGTCGGCGTGACCCTGACTTATCTGTCGGCGGACGGCGAAATGGGCTTCCCCGGCAACCTCACCACCGAAGTGACCTATCGCCTCACCGACAACAACGAACTGCGCATCGACTACAAGGCCAGCACCGACAAACCGACGGTGCTCAACCTGACCAACCACAGCTACTTCAACCTCGCCGGCGCCGGCAATGGCGACATCCTCAAACAGGTCGCGACCCTGCACGCCAGCCATTACACCCCGGTCACCGCCAAACTGATCCCGACCGGCGAACTGGCACCCGTGGCCGGCACGCCGATGGACTTCAGCAAACCGACCGCAATCGGCACGCACATCAAGGCGGATCATCCGCAGTTGAAATTTGCCGAGCCGAAACAGGGTGGGTTTGATTTCAACTGGGCGCTGGATACCAAGGGTGACATCGGCAAAGTTGCGACTGAAGTGAGTGATCCGCAGTCCGGTCGTGTGCTGCAGTTGTTCACCACGGAGCCGGGCGTGCAGTTCTATACCAGCAACTTCCTCGACGGCACGGTCAAGGGCAAGGGTGGCAAGGTCTATCCGCACTGGGGCGCGTTTACCCTGGAGACTCAGCATTATCCGGATTCACCGAATCAGCCTAATTTCCCGAGTACACGCCTTGATCCGGGGCAGACTTATAGCCACAGCGTGGTGTTGAAGTTCTCCGCAAAATAACTCGCCCGTGCACCTGATCGTTCCCACGCGCAGCAAAGGCATGAAGCCCGGGACGCTCTGCGTCCCTTGAGGCATTCCATTGCTGCGCCTGGGAACGATCAATCACCAAGGAGATTACAGACCCACACGCTCCAATCCCTGGCGAATGCCTTGATCCGCCTGCTCGCACCACTGCTTCATCGTCAGACTCGGCGGCAGATTGGCCTCCTCTTGAACGTTACTCTGCGGTGCGGGTTACTCTTGCGGCGGCCTGCTCAAATGCATGCCCGAAATCGCCAATCCTATTGACCATTTCGAAAAACCAATCAAAAGACTCCTGCACGAAATCCTCATCAGAGACTCTGTCGGGATACATCACGCAAAATAAGGCTCTGACTGCAGCGTCTTCATTGTCTTCAATCTCTACATCACGCCCTTTCGCTTCCAGAAAATCCCAACATTTAATTCTGGCAGCATTCAATTCGTGCTCGTTCTCTGCACCCTCAAACCAGTATCTGTGCGCGACTGCAAACGCGTCTCTCACAATAGTGGACACTGGTTCGTCTTGAAGAACCATGCCGATGCCCGCGCACAAGAACTTCATCACGTCCCGAGACGCTTCAGCTTCATCCTTACCGTTGGTTAAGCGATTTGAAAAATCAACAATTTGCTCATGACTAACCATGGTGAGCTCCAAGCATTGTGAGTACGGGCATTATTGCCTACCCCTTGTAAACAGAGAAGGGCAAACTAACCATTTTCACTTCTAGCCTTCATAGATAATTAGAGAGAACCTCGATTGATTATCTCTAAAAATAGGCCTCTCCTGATTACTCTTCCTTCCTTTGCAATCAGCGACAAACTCTGCCTCACAACTCCATCGCACTACTCGGCCCTTTGCAATCTTAAATTTATTTAAATTCAAAATATTCAATCATTGTCCTGAGCGGTGTCGTCATATCCACTTTCAAGAATCCCAACGCCTCAAAAAACCACGAAAGATTGTCTCCCATTATAAATTTCGGCCAGCTTCATTTAAGGAATACTCATCCGGGATAGTTCAACCACTCCATGTCTGATCGAAATCTTCGATAGGCGCCCGGTCGCTATGTCGTATTGATACCGAGTCCGGATGGCCATTCATTACCGTGCTAGACGTTGAACTTTGGGTAATATCTCTCAAAGATTCAAAAAACTCGGTCTGTTCACGAACAATTCAAGCTTTCGAATCAAGCGATTAAAAGCACTCGAGCCGCCTTTGAATCCGGCACCATTTATCATCGATTTGTGATCACAAAACTCGTACGCGTCATGTACTGCTTTCTTTGCCAAGTCACCGAAACGCTCATTATCAAAATCGCACTCTACTGTTGAGATCACATAAGAACTTCGCGAGGACCACCGATTAAATCTTATTACGATTTTTTCGTCGAAAATCAATGCCCCCTCGCTTTGATCTTCAGACAAAAATAATGCAATCCCACGCTGATCTACAGACCTGGCAGCAGACGCAAATGGTTGACTTCTTAAAAGCGAGGTCAGCCTTACTCCATTCGCAACGCCAAGCCCTCCCCCTAAACTCTCCTCTGCAAAAAAATACTGCTTAAACACAACTGTTATTTTTCGGCGAAAATAAGGAACGTCGTATGCTTTCTCAAAAAAATGAAAATCACCAAGGTCACCGACGAGCTCAAAATCGGCTTTTATAAATTCTGCCTTGGAAAAGCTGTTCAATCCAAAAATGCCTGGCTGAAGACTACCCGCCCCAGCGATGAACAGTTCAATCAGCTTATGGAAATCAGTAGAAATCATATATTCCCTTATTTACGCGCTACAGGGTTCGTACCCGCGGCATGGTGTCCACTCAGAATGGTACCCACCTGTTTCAGTTCGGGCACACGTGCAGAGTTTGGATTTGCATCGACGCCAGCCTGCGCGGCTTTATTCAGCCGATCCACATTGCTCGGTTTGTCGAGGTATCGTAGAACACATTCACATGCCTTACCCCATTGGGAGTTGGGCATCGCTCGCGTTGCCTTGTCGGCCGGTTCAAGCACCACATGGGTTCCTTCAGCGTTCGGTTTTAGAGCGATGTGACCACCGGCTGGAGGCAAACCAGCCCCATTCACGTTAACGTGAACACCTCGCGCCAGCACGTCTTGTCCGGCAGTATTCGCCCCTATTTTATGGCCTGCGAGACCTAGAGGGTCGATGAGCAGAACGGGGTTATCCCCGTAAAAATACAGATTCAGCCCACCCGCATAGCTAATGGGATCCTGGCTGATAAAGCGACCTACACCTGGATCGTAATATCTATGCCGATTGTAATGCAGACCCGTTTCATGATCATGGTACTGCCCTTGGAATCGAATAGGGTTAGCAATGCCCTGCTGCCTCGCCCATTCCGACCATTGCTCTCTGATCTCTCCCCAAGCCCTGTACTGGGCACGCCATACGAGCTCGCCGTGCTGATCGGTCAGCTCTTGAGGCGTGCCAAGGTGGTCGCACTGGTACCACGCCAGCACATCAATGGATGGCGATACTGCTGAGTGATTCCAAAGCGGATCCTCCTCCACACTATAGTCATCGCCATAGCTGGGTAGCCCCATCAGATTGATGGAATGATTCGACATAGCCTGCGCCACCGGAATGAATGTTCCCGGCTCAAACACATAGTGAATCGTGCGCCCCGCCTCGCCATGTTGCTGTGCAGCACGACTTTCCCAAGCGAGGTTATCGCCATCCCAACCGTACAACGTGAATCCACACCCATGCTCGCGCTGCAAACGTGCGTGCTCAGCGCTATTCCACAGTGAGCCTGCTGCAGGTCGCTGCTTGTAATGCACACTTGAGTTTTTCAGTAGTCGCCGCCCGAGTGCATCGTAGGCATATTCCACCGACAGTCTGGCGTCCTCAAAATGCACCAACCGATCAAACAGATCCCAACGCATTTGGCTGAAAGCACCATCCCGCCAGCGTTTTATCTGATTACCGCGCTCGTCGTATTCGTAATGAGTACCAGCGTATTCACGCAGCAAGTTATCGACGCGCTTGCTGCGTGCTGGGGTCAGCTCCAGTGGCCGTCGGCTCTCAGCTGTTTTCTCATCTAGCAGGTTACCCGCTGGGTCGAAGTCGAACGTCTCGACACCCAAACGACTGACCGCACTCAGTAACCTGTTGACCGGGTCATAACGGTAAGACAGTTGGCCACGACGCGTGTCGTTGATTTCGCTCAGTTGTCCGGCTGAGTCGTAGGCGTACTCACGCTTGAGCACAACCGAATTGTCATCGCTGCGCCCCAGCACTTGCTCCTGCAACCGCCCGGCCGGATCCCATTTCTGAGTTTGTATTAAACGGTTGCCTTGATGCCGAGCCACCTCGCGGTGCATGTCATCGCGCTCGTATCCAAGCAGCTCGTGCTCGTTAAAACGCAGTGCCAAGAGATGGCCGCTGCCGTAGGCCAACCAACTGACACGATGCCCGTCAGGGCGAATCGTAGCGACGCGCTGATTGAGCACGTCATATTCATGTTGCCAGACAGCAACGAGTGGTTTTTCCAAGCCGAGATAATGTTGATGCTCACGCACCATGTTGCCGGCAGGATCGTAGAACCACTGCACACGACTATCGGCGTTGCTTGCAAGGATCATCTTACCCCTGCCGTCATAAGCGTAATGTTCCGTCTGAGACTGATCACCAAGGGTGGCCAGTCGCTCCGTCACACGTCCCATTTCGTCGTACGCAAGCGTTACAACTCGCTCACCGGTCGCGATCTTCGATAGGCGCCCGGTCGCTATGTCGTATTGATAGCGAGTCAGGCGACCATCAAATCCTGTCTCAGTCAATAAACGTCCAACTGGGTCATAGAGAAATTGTGCTGAGCGCTCATTCTGGTTTTCTAACGCTTGCAAGCGGCCCAGGCGATCCCAGCGATAACGCAAAGTCTGTTCGGCAGCATCCACCCGTTCAGCGATGAAACCCGCCGCCGTATAGCTCCAGGTCGTACAGCGATCCAATCCATCGACATGCGCCAACAGCCGACCTTCTGCATCGTGCTCGAAGCGCTCTTGCGTTTTGTCAGGGTGCTTGATCAGCGCCACTTGTCCAGATTTGTATTCATACTCGGTGCTCTGCCCAGCAGCATCGGTTGCACAGATCATCAGCCCCCGACCGTCATACTCCCATGCAGTAGTCTTGCCCGAGCAATCAACGTATTTAAGCAACTGGCCGGCATCGTTGTACTCAAGCGTTTTCTCGTTGCCGTTGGCATCCTTGATCGCAATCGGCAAACCTTTCTTGTCATAGGCGTACTCGGTTTTGTTACCGAGGGGATCGACCGTTTCAGTCAAATTGCCAACGTCGTCGTAAGCTCTAAGCCAAAGTCCACCCTCTGCATCCATGATTTTTATCAGTTGATCCTGATCGTCGTAAGCGAAGTGCACCACGCTGTTATCGGCACGAATATGCTCAAGTCGATTACTGCGTTCGTCGTAGCTGTAGCGATCTGTCGTGCCGTCAGGATGAATATGCCGCACAACGTTTTTGGCCTCATCACGGAACAGCCATTGCGAAAGGCCGTCCGCATGACGTATGCGATAGGTGTATCCCAGGCAGTCGTAGTAATGCCATGTCTCATTGCCATGAGCATCGGTGACATAGGTCAGACGAATGTTTTCGTCCCATTCCAGACGAGTATCAAAGCTCCCGTCATCTGCCCATTCACGCACGGCTTTGGCATCGGCGCCCGTGCCCTGCCATTGCAGGTTCATACCACGACCGCTCCGGTCGGTGTAGCGAATAATCAGGTGGTACTCGTACTGGTACGACCAAGCGGCGCCATTTTCATCCTGCGCCTGAACCAGGTCACCCTGCCCGTCAAATTCATAAGCACACAGCTGACGCTGTGGGACACCATCACAGATCTCCCACAGCCCAATCAACCTGCCATAGCCATCAACCATGGTGCCGATGTGGCGGTGAACCTTGGTGATGTCATGTTCCTGATAGGTGATCAGGTCCGACAAGACCGGCACATCGCCGTGGCGATGCTCATGATGCAACATGATTCCGGCGCCATTGCGTAACTCGACACTGACCAGCATGTAACTGCGCCCATGACGGCTGTAGGTTTCCTTGCGCTCGAAACCACGGCATAGGAGTAACCGACCCTCGCTAACGTGCAGGAGGGTAATGTTCTCTATCGCGTCGTAATGGAATTGGCCGATCTTGGGTAGCGGATAGGTATGACTTCGACCGTCTGCATCGTGGAACACCAGGCCTTCGTCCTGCTCATCGATGCGCGTCGTAAACGATGTGATCCAGCGCGCTCCCAAGATGCCCGAATCATAGGCGCCAAGGTCTGAGCAGTACGTGCGTGTCCAATCAATGGGAAATGCGCCGGGCAGGCTGAAATCCGAGTGATCAAACGTCTCTGTACCCATGGCAAAGTTGATGCGCTTACAGGTCGCAGGACACACTTCGTTTTTCTCGTCATTGGGGCGCGACTTCGGCTTTGATTCACCCCGGCTGACTTCAACCTTGCCGTCGCTAGCAACGCGTCGGGACTGACTGGTCATGCCTGGTTTGACGTTGCCGCCCTGCCCGTGTGCATTGCGCATACGCCACGCTGCAACGGCGCTGGCCAGCACTACCAACAGCGCGCCAATCGAGCTTTGAACGGCCGGGTCACTCAACTTGTTCAACTGCGTACGCAACTCAGGTCCCATCGCGCGCAGCGATTTCGTATGAACAAGAACTTTCTTCTTCGCTTGCTCTGGCAGGAGATGCTCGGCCGCACTGTTGGCAACACCTTTGCCGGCCGCTGTGTAAACGTTCGCCGCGGCGCCGAAAATGTTGCTAATTGCGCTCAAAGGATCATGGAGCAACTGGCTGCTGGCAGCACTTGCCATCTGCTGTGCGGCTTTCAAATTACCTTTGGCGTCGAGTTGTCCGTTTACAACTCTCTCTAAGCCGATGGCAATTTCGTTGAGAATTTTCTCGCCCAGTTCTCCTGCATCATTGAGCAACTCTTTGAGTTTGGCTTGTGCCTGCTTAACGAAATCATCGATCACGCCCACGATGTCAGCGTTCAGATGACCAACCACCACGTTGATCAACGCATCACCCAAGACCAGCTTTCCGACCTTGGCGACTTCCTGTCGAACAAGGAACAGCGTCGGTCGCAAGCTCATGCGCGCGGCGGCCATGTTCGGCGGCATGGGCAAAACACCGATCAGGTTGATCCCCAAGCTGACCCAATTTAGAGGGTCTTGTCTCGGACTGTTGGAAAGCGTTACGACATCATTCAGCGCATCGACCAATGCCATGATGTTGCCGACAACAGGTAGAGCCCCTGCCACCGTTTTAATGCGCTCCAAGGTGACAAGATCACCACTGATCTCTCGCAACCAGGCATCGAATTGAGCCGCACTGCGCCCGACGTCTTCGACCATGATCAAATTCAGGGGAACAACGGCGACTTGGGGTTCACGTTTGGTTGCGACAGCGGTATTGGTCGTCATGGGAGCGTCTTCAGCGAGCAGGCTTGGAAATTCGGAATGTCACGAGACCTATCGCCTTTGAGGAGCCGACAGAAAGTCGCCTCTCGTTAGCAATTGAGCCCGGGTCTAGTTAGGTGGATCAGCTGATCACTGCGCCCTTCGGACCGCTCGCAATGAGCGCAGCTCCGCAAGTGATCTGGTCAAACGATACTGGACAAAGTTATAGGGTTTAGGTCATTTCTCATGCTGCCAAGGCTTCCATTGCTACCGGAGTCCGATATCCGTTGTAACTGTGCAGCCTGATCCGATTGTAATAATGGGTCAGGTAGCGCAACACATCGGTACTGGCCTCATCTTCGTTTCGGTAGCCAGCCTTGGGTATCCATTCAGATTTCAAACTGCCAAAGAAACGCTCCATCGGGGCGTTATCCCAGCAGTTTCCTCGTCGACTCATGCTTTGTTTTATGCGCATGTCCGCCAGCGTTTCACGAAACATTTTACTGCTGTAATGACAGCCCTGATCCGAATGGAACATTAGGTTTTCAGGGCGTCCTCGCGACTCGAAAGCCATCTTTAACGCTCGACAGGTCAGAGCTGAATCCGGACTTCTGGACATCGCCCAGCCGACGATGCGGCGGGCATGCAGATCAAGTACAGCAGCCAGATAAACCCAGTAAGTACCGGCCCAAATGTAAGTCACGTCGCCACACCACACTCGATTGGGGGCCTCGACATTGAATTTACGCTCCAGATGATTGGGGGCGTATTGAGCCTCCGCGCCGCTAGGTTTGTAACGATGCCTGCGCCGTTGCTGGCTCTTCAAACCGAGCTCGCGCATCAGGCTACGAGCCATGTAACGACCTACCGACTCTTTTTCGTTACACAGCGCTTTTGACAGGCTGCGCGCGCCCATTGAGCCGCGACTTTGCTCATGTAATTCAGCAGCCTTGATCTTTAGGCGATCGCGCTCGACATCCACTTTCGCCCGCTGTTTCAGACGCTCGTAATAACTGCTGCGGCTGATTCCAAATACGACGCACAACTCGGATCTTGGATATTGCTCGCTTAACTCCTCGACCAGCCTTACCGATCGAGGGAATCCGACATCAAGAGAGCTGTAGCCTTTTTTAAAATTTCCTTTTCGCGCTCAATCCGTCGGATTGTTGTTTCCAGCTCCTGAATGCGTTGTTGGTCAACGGTCATGGCCTTGGACTTCTCAGGCGTCTTGCCGCTGCGCTCCGCACGCAGTTGCTCAACCCAGCGGCGCAGAGCTGTAGGGCCCACGCCCATTGCTTCACAGGCTTCGCTCACCGAATAGTCTTTATCCAAAACCAGGCAAGCCGCGTCCCGTTTGAAATCTGTCGAAAAATAGCGTCTGGTCAAATCACACCTCGTCGTTGGGCGTAGATTACCGCCCTTTAGGGGTGTCCAGAATCATTAAGCCAGATCAAAGCGGTTTTCATGCCGTCCAGAGCGATAGGCGTGCCATCAACGGTGTAGGTGCTGCTGCCTTCAGCAATAGGGAAAACCCCCTTGCAAAGTGGACAGCTCACCTTGTGACCGACACCTGCAATGGGCTTGCCGTTGAGGTCGGTTCGAGAGAATGCTTCGAGCACCTTGCCACCGTGAGTGGTGGCGTCGCCCAAACGGATTACATCTTTCATGGTGTCACTCCTTTGACTAAATCTTGGTTACATGTCGGCCGTCGAACAATGAAAACAGGTTGGCCATCGCTGAACCTCTTAACACTTACTCGGCTTTCCAAACATCTTCATACCCTGAGTCATCGATGATGAATTTGGCCCCGACCGGTAGGCATAAATAATTCAACACCTGGGGCAACGTTTCGATGACATGGCTGATGTGAACCGGTTTATAGAAATCGTCCGCTTCCGAGTATTCACCGCAATGTATGAACCAGCTGACATTGCATCCCTCGGATATCTGCACTCGAGTGCCGTAGATCGGTGATTGACCTACTGACTCTGTGGCCAAGGCCACGATCGGTTCAGGTACCTGCGCAGGCATTCCGAACTTATCGCAGACCTCTTTCTGAGAGGCGTTGGGAAAAATCGCATCAACCTTCGGCATTTTGATCCACGATTTCTCACTCATGACTTGAATATCCGAGATAGCACACCGTGCCCAACGTCGATCGACCAAGCACCCACCGACTTCACACATCGGTCCGCGGGTCCATGGTCGATCGAGTACCGTTGACTGAAAGCTCACTCTCCCAAGCGTTGAAAGCAGCCAACCAGAACTCCCCTCGAACCAGTCAGCTCTGCAGCCACCAATTCAGAAGCGTTTCATCATCTTCGTCATCAATATTTTTATAGATATTGGCGTAATACCATTCGAGCCCCGTTTTCTCGCGAAACCGATCAAAAAACTCATTGATTTTGTCCATGCCGTTGCTTGAAGGCACAGCCAACGAGAGATTGCCTTCGAAAACACCATCAAGCGTTCCACCCAGCTCACGGCCAACATCAGTTTCGAGTTGTGCAATGACCTCCTCGGGAATGTAGTCAGCGTAGATATGAATACAAAAATTCCCTCCGCGCGTCAGGACTTCGGCGTGGGTGTTTTTGTTCTTGATCGAGATGACGTCGCCTCGAGCCAAATTCAACGCAAGACCAGGTGAAGACAGCAGCTCATAAGTATCCGCCCCCATCGCAATAGCAGGGAGTTCCTCGAATACAGGGCTATCGTCATTCGATACAAACACCTGAATCAGAACAGGCAATTCTTTATCGTCCATATGGCGCTCCACAACTTCCACGTTCGACACACGACATGCCTTCTTTCACATAACCGCTATTTCCCGCACTCAGGTTACACGATGCGCCCTCAAGATCTACGTTGACATCAGCCAGGTTGCCGCCATTTGAGGTGGCCACATTTTTATGCCCCAAGTGCATGTCATCAGGATTATTAGAGGTATGCCCACACCGCCAGCACTTGTAAACGCCCACCGGCTTACTTTTATCGATGAGTTTTTTGCGACATGCCGCCTGCCCTTTTCGACTGCCTCCGCCGACTTTACTCGCAGCAATATCTTGAGGCGAGGCTCCAGCGCCGTCTTTCAGCGCGCGCTTAGATGGCGGTTTCTTCACCAACCCTAAAGGGTCTACCCATTGGGTTGGGTTAGGCGCGTATTGATGAAGGTTTATGCCACCCATCAGACCTATCGGGTCTTTAGAGATGAAGCGACCTACTTGAGGGTCGTAGTACCTGTATCGGTTGTAGTGCAAGCCTGTTTCATGATCATGGTACTGACCTTGGAAACGAATTGGATTGCTCAGCCCCTGCTGTACTGCTGAGGCTGATGTGTGTTCTTTTACTTGGCCCCAAGCCTTGTACTGAGCGCTCCAGGCGACCTGACCATCCTGATCAGTTAGCTCTAACGGTGTGCCTAAATGGTCACACTGATACCAGGCCAAGACATCAAACGGTTGTGCTTTAGGAGCGTGGCTCCAAAGCGGGTCATCTTCAAGATTCTCGCCAGCGACATATTCAGGCTGATTTAACAGATCAATCGAGGCGTGCCTGATCGCTTGAGCCACCGGAACAAACGTGCCGGGTTCATAAACGTAATGGACTGTGCGCCCAGTCCCCCCATCGACAGGCGCAGGACTGCTTTCCCAAGAGAAATTATCTCCGTCCCAACCGTACAAAGTCAGGCCACAGCCAAGCAAACGCTGAACACGCCCCTGCTCATTTTTATTCCAGTGGGAACCTGCCTCAGGACGATTTGTATAATGGGCGGTTGAATGCTTATACAGCCGGCGACCCAAGGCGTCGTAGGCATATTTGACCGAGAGACGATCATCCTCGAAATGAACCAACCTATCGAACAGGTCCCATTGCAATCGACTGCGTTGACCATTCTGCCAACGCAGCGTCTGATTGCCACGATCGTCGTACTCGTAATGGGTGCCGACGTATTCACGTAGAAGATTGTCTACCAACCGGCTACGTATTGGGGCCTGATCAAGAGGCCGGCGTACTTCTGTCACCTTTTCATCGAGCAGGTTACTGGCAGGATCGAAAGCGAATTTTTCAACCCCGAGCCGGCTTGCTGCACTGATCAGCCGTCCTACTGGATCGTAACGATAGGTCAGCGGTCCGCGACGCGTGTCGTTTAGCTCGGTCAACTGGCCGACCGCATCGTATTTGTATTCGCGCTTCAGCAAAGTGGAGTTGTCATCACTTCGGCTTAGCAATTGCTCCTGCAGGCGACCTGCCGGGTCCCACTTTTGAGTCTGGCGCAACCGATTGCCTTGATGACGAACGACCTCACGATGTAAATCATCTCGTTCATAACCGACCAACTCGTGATCATCCAGTTTTAACGCAAGCAAATGCCCACTGCCGTACGTCAACCAGCTCACCCGGTGACCATCCGGGCGGGTCGTAGCGACACACTGGTTGAGGGGGTCGTACTCATGCCTCCAGATTGCTACGAGCGGTGCATCCAGACTCTGATAATGCTGATGCTCTTTGATCAGATTACCGGCCAAATCATAGAACCACAGCAATCGGCTTTGGTCATTCGTGGCCAAAACCATGTTGCCGTTACCGTCATACGCAAAGGATTCACTCTGAGACGTATTGCCCAAGCTCGCGTGGCGTTCGACAAGCCGTCCCATGGGGTCGAACGACATCGAAATGACGCGCTCACCGCTGATGGCTCTCGCCAAACGTCCGCTCTCAGAATCGTACTGATAGCGCGTAGCAACGCCATCGAATCCTTTTTCCTCAAGCAACCTTCCGACAGGATCATAGTTAAATTGGGTGCGCTGCTCGTTTTCGTTTTCCAGCGCTATAAGACGGCCTAGCCGGTCCCAACGGTAACGAAGCGTTAAGTGCGCAACTTTTTGCGCAGTGGTGTGCAAGAAGTTGCGAACTTGGCTGGAGGCCACGAGCTACGAGGCCTGTAGAGACTTATCCGGGTCAAAACAGGCAAGGCACTGCGCAACTTCTTGCGCACTTGTACGTGGGTGGATAAAGAAAGAGCGCCAGATCAAAAGATCGCAGCCTTCGGCAGCTCCTACATGGGAAACCGGTACCCATAAGGAAAGCGCTGCCGAAGGCCGCGATCTCTTTGCTTTTTGAACCCCTGAGCTATCCTGCTGCCCACTAAAAGGTATCGACACATTCAGCAAGGAGGTTTGCATGCGTACCCTCGAATTGGCCGGCGTCCAGGTTCCAGTCATCGGTCAGGGCACCTGGCGCATGGGTGAAGACCGCTCGGCGCACAAGCGTGAAGTGGCGGCGCTGCGCATGGGTATCGAGCTGGGCATGACCCTGATCGACAGCGCCGAAATGTACGCCGAGGGCGGTGCCGAAACCGTGGTCGGCGAAGCCATTGCCGGCCTGCGCGATCAGGTGTTTCTGGTGAGCAAGGTCTACCCGCACAACGCCAGCCGCAAAGGCATCCCGCAAGCTTGCGAGCGCAGCCTGCGGCGGCTCGACACCGACTACATCGACCTCTATCTGTTGCATTGGCGTGGCCAGTATCCGCTGGAAGAAACCGTCGAGGCCTTCGAGCGTCTGCGCGAGGAAGGCAAGATCGGTCGTTGGGGCGTGTCGAATTTCGATGTCGACGATCTCGAAGAACTCTCCAGTTCCGTCTGCGCGACCAATCAGGTGCTCTACAACCTCGAAGAGCGCGGCATCGAATTCGATCTGCTGCCGTGGTGCCAACATCAGCGCATGCCGCTGATGGCCTACTGTCCAATCGGCCAGGGCGGCGCGATGCTGGCTGAACCGCTGCTGAATGAGATTGCCGCTCGTCATGGTGTAACCCCGGCACAGGTTTCGCTGGCGTGGATTCTGCGTCAGGATGGTGTGATTGCGATTCCCAAGGCTGTGCGACCGGAACACGTGCAACTCAATGCACAAGCCGCGCAACTGCAACTGGAGGCCGGGGATCTGGCGGCGCTGGACCAGGTGTTTCAAGCGCCACAACGCAAGCAGCGGCTGGCCATGGTCTGAGCCAGCGGCTGGCGAGGGCTTCGCGATGAGAAGCACTGATCAGTACGACCCGTTCTACCTGCAACGTTTTGTCCAGGCCCAGGATTCGGTATTCGAGCGCGTGCAACGCGAACTCGATGAGGGCCGCAAACGCAGCCACTGGATGTGGTTTGTGTTCCCGCAGTTCGCCGGTCTGGGCGGCAGTGAAATGTCCCGGCGCTACGCCATCGGTTCGGCCGAGGAAGCCCGGGCTTATCTGGCTCACGAACTGCTCGGCGCACGGCTGCATACTTGCACGCAGCTAGTGCTGAAGGTGCAACAGCGCTCGATTGCGGAGATTTTCGGCCATCCCGATGACCTGAAATTTCATTCCTCGATGACCCTGTTCGCACAGTTTGCCGCTGAAGACAGCGTGTTCAATCAGGCGCTGGAACGCTACTTTCACGGCATTCTCGATGAATGGACGCTGCAGTTGCTCGACTCAAAACAGGCCCAGTTGCCCCCCGATCAAGGTTGAGAAATCGTCGTCGACAAACGGCAGAATCGCATCTGCCACCGGTTGCAGTTGCCGGGTGATGTAGTGGTCATAGTCGATGGCGGCGCGGCGCACTTCCAGCGGCTCGGGACCTGCCAGGGTGATGACGTAACTGATCCAGCCGCCATTCTGGTATTGCCGTGGGCGCCCGTGTTGCGCGTTGTAATCGTCGGCCAAACGCGCCGCACGCACGTGCGGCGGGACATTGCGTTCGTAATCGTCGAGGGTGCGGCGCAGGCGCTTGCGGTAGACCAGGCGTTCATCGAATTCGCCGGCGAGGGTTTTGCGCACGTAGTCGCGCACGTAATCCTGATACGGCTTGCGCTGGAAGATCCGCTCGTAGAGTTCCTGCTGGAATTGCCGGGCCAGCAGCGACCAGTCGGTACGCACGGTTTCCAGGCCTTTGTAGACCATTTCTTCGCTGCCGTCGGCACGGGTAACCAGACCGGCATAACGCTTTTTGCTGCCCTCCTCCGCGCCGCGAATGGTCGGCATCAGGAAGCGTTTGTAGTGAATTTCGAACTGCAGTTCGAGGGCGCTTTCCAGGCCATATTCATCACGCACATGCGCGCGCCACCAGTCGTTGACGTGTTTGACCAGCGCATGACCGATGCTCGCCGCTTCTTCCTGCCCGTGCGGACGACGCAGCCAGACGAAGGTCGAGTCAGTGTCGCCGTAGATCACCGCGTGGCCCTGCTCTTCGATCAACTTGCGCGTGCGCAGCATGATTTCGTGGCCGCGCAGGGTGATCGATGAGGCCAGCCGCGTATCGAAGAAGCGGCAACCGCTGGAACCGAGTACGCCGTAGAAGGCATTCATGATGATTTTCAGTGCCTGCGACAGCGGCGCGTTGTGTTCACGTTTGGCAGTCTCCCGACCTTCGGCCACTCGCGAAACGATCGACGGCAGGCAATGTCGGGTACGCGAAAACCGTGCACCACGGAAACCCGGCACGGAGTCGGCGTCGTCCGGGTGTTGCAAACCTTCAATCAGCCCCACCGGGTCGATCAGAAAGGTACGAATGATCGACGGATACAGACTCTTGTAATCGAGCACCAGCACCGATTCGTAAAGCCCCGGTTGCGAGTCCATGACAAATCCGCCGGGGCTGGCCTGCGGTGGATTGGTGCCGAGGTTCGGCGCGACAAAACCCTGTCGGTGCATCAACGGCATGTACAAATGCGTGAACGCTGCCACCGAGCCGCCACTGCGATCGGCCGGCAATCCGGTGACGCTGGCGCGCTCGAGCAAAAAGGTCAGCAGCTCGGTTTTGGCGAAGATCCGCGTGACCAATTCGCAGTCCTTGAGGTTGTACTTGGCCAGCGCCGGTTTGTCCTCGGCGAACATGCGGTTGATCTCGTCCATGCGCTGGTACGGGTTGTCGATCGACTTGCCTTCGCCGAGCAGAGTCTGGGCGACGTTTTCCAGGCTGAACGAAGGGAAACTCCAGGTCGCCGAACGCAGGGATTCGATGCCGTCGATGATCAGTCGCCCCGCCGCCGAGGCGAAGTAGTGATTGCGGCTGCCGTGTTCACGCCATTGCATTTCTTCCCCGCCACGGCCGATCTTCAGCGGCACGCCGAGGCGCCGTGCGTGTTCGTGGAGGATGCGCAAATCGAACTGCACGACGTTCCAGCCAATGATCGCGTCGGGGTCGTGGCGGGCGAACCAGTCGTTGAGTTTCTTCAGAATGACAGTGCGCGAGTCGCAATATTCGAGGTCGAAGTCGACGATGCTGTTATCGCCGTTCGGCGCACCGAGCATGTACACCTGACGTTCGCCACAACCTTCGAGGGCGATGGAATACAACTCGCCGGTTTCGGTGGTTTCGATGTCGAGCGAGACCAGCCGTAGCGTCGGTCGATATTTGGGATCGGGTTTGAGCTGGGCGTTGAGCAATACGCCGTCGGCATCGGGCGTGCCGCTGAACCGCACCGGCGCGGTGATGAAACGCTCCATCAGATAGCGTTCCGGCGGGCGTACGTCGGCTTCGTAGACGTCGACCCCGTTGCGGTTGAGCGCGGTTTCCAGGCGCATCAACTGGCCGTGTTGCTGGCAATACAGACCGAGTACCGGGCGATGTTCGAAATCCTGCAGGGCCAAGGGCCGCAGCTCGACATTCTTTTCGTCGTGCAGCAGGCGTTCGGCCACGGCACGCTGCTCGGCGGGAATAAACGCCACCGACGGCTGATGCGGCAGGCGCACACGGCGCGGCCCGGCGTCGGTCGCCAGCCAGAACTCGACTTCGGTGCCGGCCGGGGTATCGCGCCAATGCCGGGTCAGGACGAAGCCCTGCGGTAAATCCACCACTGCAACCTCAGGAATTGAATCAGAGAGGCATTCTACGCGGCATTGCCTGGGATGACTCTGGCGATAAATCGCCATCAGCCACGGAAAAACCCGGCAAATGACGTTTTTTGCGTGTTATCTGCCGCTTTGCCACCTTGCCCTGCGCGCTTGCGTCTACGATGCTTGGAGAACAACGACAACACCTGAGTAACCGCCATGAAGACCGTCGCCCAACTGCTCAAGCTCAAAGATCAGAAGAATCAGGAAGTACACCAGATCAAGCCTGATCACATGGTGCTCGAAGCGCTGATGAAGATGGCCGAGAAAAACGTCGGCGCCTTGCTGGTGGTCGAAGACGAGCAAGTGGTCGGCATCATCAGCGAACGCGACTACGCGCGCAAACTGGTGCTGCACGGCCGCTCCTCCGTGGGCACGCCGGTACGCGACATCATGGTGGCGAACGTGATCACCGTCGATACCCATCAAACCGTCGACACCTGCCTGGGGATCATGTCCGACAAACGCCTGCGGCACTTGCCGGTGGTAGAGAACGGCAAGTTGATCGGTTTGCTGTCGATCGGTGACCTGGTCAAGGAAGCGATTGCCGAACAGGCAGAGCTGATCAAGCAACTGGAGCAGTACATCCGCGGGGAATAAATCCCTCAACATCCCCCAATCCCCTGTGGGAGCGAGCCTGCTCGCGAAAGCGGTCTGTCAGTAAAAAATGTTACGACTGACAAGACGCTTTCGCGAGCAGGCTCGCTCCCAAATTTTGGTTTTGTGGTGGATTCAGGACGGCCAATGCCGGGCAAACACCGGCGCCAGCACCGGATGCCGGTCAATCCGCTGCAACCACGCATAAAACCCCGGTCGCGTCTGGCGCAAATGCTTGCGGCTGCCCGCCCAGCGCGTCACCACCGCCGCCAACACATCCAGCGCCCCCGGGGTTTCGTCATCCAGATACAGCTCGGCGGAAAACTGGTCGGCAAACACCTCCCAACTCCAGTGCAAACGCTCGCGCGCGCCGGCGACCAGATTCTGCCGCGAGGCTTCGTCAGGCACCAGCAGCCAGCGCTCCGGATAATCGATGACGCCGATCGCTGCGTAGCAATTGCTGACGATGTAGACCAGACCGCGAATCGCCTGATCACGATCATTCGCCTTGGCTGGCAGCAGGCCGGACTTGGGAAACGTCAGGCCCAGATGAATCAGGATCGCCGCGCTCTCGGTGATGGCGCTGCCGTCGGGCAGTTGCAAGGTCGGTATCTGCTTGAGTGGATTGAGCTGAGCCAGCGCCTCGGCGGCTTCGCTGCTGGCTTCGATATCAATGAATCGGTAAGCGATCTGGCACAGCTCCAGCGCCGCTTCGATGGCAGCTGCGCCTGAGTTTCTGTGCCCGTAGAGCTGGTACATATCCAATCCCCCCGAAAAGACCATTGCCACAGGGTAGATGGCTGTAGCGTGGGTGTAGAAAAAATCTGTCTGTGTATCGGTTTTGGCACGGTTTTCCCATGCACTCGCGACTTGCGAATTCAAACCTCGCAAAACAGCGCTTGCGGTGCCCATCCCGCACCAAGAGCAATCATCGAACGCTATCCGCGTTCTTGTAAGGTGCGATACCGAACCAAAAGTTCGCGTATCCGAGCTGGCAACAAGGAGTTCACCGCGTGAATCTTCAAACGCTTTGCCGCATCAACCTCTGTTCGCCCCTTTGTGCACAACGCCGAGTTCACTCGAACAGTCCCGGCGACCAAGGCCTTTACTTTATTACCTGACTCCACGAACGCGCCCTGTGATCGGCAATGACTTATTTGCCGGCAATGGCGTGCTATTTATTTTTTAAATACAACCCAAAACTTTATTGCACAACTGACTGATTAATTGAACGCAAGCAGGATTGTCGAACAATAACTTTCAACGATTCTACAAGTGCACCAAAACAGCTCCAGCGCCTTGAACTACGCAGCACAGCAATCATTGATTTCATTTAAACAAGAACAAGGAACATACGCCGTGACCCGCTAAAACATTGGCCCGCACCAAATCAGTCCGCCGCGCACCAGCAAGTGCCTTGGCTGCCAGCCACGCCGCCGCTCTATCCCGCCGACCAGCGTGATAGCGCGTAAAGCCTGACTCGCCTCTGAAAAAGCTCCGTTAACCGGAGTAACGGGAATCCGTGTGCCAGAGAAAAACCACAGCGATGGCAAAACTTATATAAATGCGACATGGGTAACAGTGATGAAATAACCGTTCTACATTTCGGCAACATCTGGCACAGCCGTTGCAAAACAGAATTCGAGTAATCAATTGTAGGAGCTGCCGAAGGCTCGGGCCGCAATCGGACGATCTTTTGATCTTGATCTTTAAAGGCAGAATCAAAAGATCGCAGCCTGCGGCAGCTCCTACATAGAACAACACCAGGGAATGGCCAATGAACACTCGAAGTCGATGACGCTAAGCCAGTAAGTTTGCACAAGCCTTGTTAACCGGATAGTTCAACTATCGGCTTCTGCACACCTTGAAGAAAGTTGCACCCACCCACTCGAACATCCCCTGGATGTTCGGACGGCACCTTATTGCCCTTCATCAACCCGAGGGAGCTTTAATGAACGATGCGGTAAAGCACAGAACCCTGCCGGGGCCGTTACGGGAAGCGCCAATCCCGCCGGTTTCGGGCGGGCCGGCGTTTAAAGCCAATACCTCGCAACCCGGTGGTCTGAATAAACAGCAAATAGTGTTGCTGGTGGCGGTGTCAGCGCTGATACATGGTGGCGCCTGGTGGTTTCTTCAGCAGTCAAAGACAGAGCCATTGCCAACGCCACCGCAGATTCCGGAAATGACCGTTGAGCTGACCAGCCCGACGCCTCCGGCACCGCCCACACCGGAACCGCCGCCGCCACCGCCACCGGAACCTGAACAACCGGTGGAAGACGAAGACGCGGTCAAGCCACCGCCGAAACCGGTGGAGAAACCCAAGCCGATCGAAAAACCGAAACCGCTCGAGAAGCCGAAACCGGTGAAAAAGGTCGAGCCACCAAAAGCTCCAGCCGCCCCGGCACAACCGGCTGCACCCGCTGCGCCGGCAACACCGAGCGCGCCCCCGGCCCCTGCCGCCGCGCCGGGTCCGGTCAAGGAATCAGCAGCGATCTCGGGCCTCGCCAGCCTCGGCAACCCGCCGCCGGAATACCCGTCGCTGGCCCTGCGGCGCAACTGGGAAGGCAGCGTGGTGCTGCGCATTCAGGTGCTGGCCAACGGTCGTGCCGGCTCGGTGACGGTGACCAAGTCCAGCGGCAAGCCGCAACTGGATGACGCCGCTGTCGCTGCCGTGAAGAACTGGAAATTTATCCCGGCCAAACGCGGTGACACGCCGATCGACGGCTTCGCCACGCAGACCATCGATTTCAAATTGCCGCAGTAACCAAACGCTCAATCAACGCACAACCGAATAACGCAAGCGAGGTGTAACCATGAACGATTTGTCTTCGATGATTGTCCCCGGCGTGCTCTGGGGTCTGGTGCTGTTCTCCGTGGTCAGCTGGGCGATCCTGCTGGTCAAGTCGGCGCAGTACCTGCGGCAGAAAGCGCAGAACAAACAGTTCAGCAAAGCCTTCTGGGGCGCGCCGGATCTACTCACCGCCGCCGAACACGCCAGCCAGTATCCGGGCTCGCTGGCGCGCATTGCCAGCAGCGGTTTCGAAGCGCTGCTGGTGGAAGACTCGCCGCGCACCACGCAACAACTGGCGCACACGATTAACCGTTCGGATCGTCTGGAACGCAACCTGCGCCAGCAGATCCAGAAAGAACGGCGCTCGCTGGAAAACGGCCAGGCGATCCTCGCCAGTATCGGCAGCACCGCGCCGTTCATTGGTCTGTTCGGCACCGTGTGGGGAATCATGGAAGCGCTGAAGAGCATCGGCGAAACCGGTTCGGCCAGCCTGGAAGCGGTCGCCGGGCCCATCGGCCACGCACTGATCGCCACCGGTGTGGGTATCGCCGTCGCGGTGCCGGCGGTGCTGATTTACAACTTCTTCCTGCGCCGCTTGAAACTGGCTTCGGCAGACATGGATGACTTCGCCCACGACTTCGACGCCCTCGCCTCGCGCAGTGCATTTTCCATCAGCCGTCAGGCCATCGCCAGCAAAACCACAGCCGCCGTGCGGGAGGCCAGCTGATGTCGTTCTCCACTCAAGACAGCGATGAAGTGCTCAGCGAAATGAACGTCACGCCACTGGTCGACGTGATGCTCGTGCTGCTGGTGGTGTTCATCGTCACCGCGCCGCTGATGACCAACGCGATCAAGGTCAACCTGCCGAAAACCGACGCCGTCGCCCCCGCCGAAAAGAAAGACCCGGTGGTGGTCAGCGTCGATCAGGACGGCAAGTTCTATCTGGCCAAGACCGAGTTGGCCCCGGAATCACTGGAAGCCAGCCTCAAGGAGGTCAAGGCCAAGGACGCCGAAGTCCGCGTGCAGTTACAGGCCGACTCCGCCGTCAATTACGGCCAGGTGGCGAAAGCCATGGCGTCGATCGAACGCTCGGGCATTACCAAGATTTCGGTGATGACCACCCATTGAGTGCGGTGGCGGGCGCGCATTGAGGGACACGCCCGCCACCGTTCGCTGACTCCCGTCGCAACCAGCCGACCGAAAAAACGCCACGCGTCTTCGGAGGGGATCGGCTTGCTTGAAGAAAGTGGTTTTCCGCACGCGGTATCACCGATAGCGGAGCAATGAGGGGCTCACAAGGCCAATTCGATAACGTCTAAAAAGTCGGAAATAACCATGCTGATGAACACTCCACGCTTCACGCTCAAACCCTTGGTGGCAACGATTTCTCGCCACCGTTTTGTTCCGTTGTATCTGGTGGCCATGGGGATGGGCGCCGGGACTGTGCAGGCGGCCGAGGACGACAACACCAGCGTCCCGGCGGCTGCAGCGGTGGTTGCGCCGACCACGCAACTGCAACGGGTCGAAGTGACCGGTTCGGCGATTCGCCGGGTCGATGCGGAAACGGCGGTGCCGATCACCATTCTCAAGGCCGATGAGCTGCGCAAACAGGGCGTGACCACCACCGCCGAACTGGTGCAGCGCATCACCGGCAGCCAGTCGATCAACAACAGCGCAGGCTCCGTGGGCGCAGCCACTGGCGGCGCCTCGTTCGCCGACATGCGCGGCATCGGCGCGAACAAGACGCTGGTGCTGCTCAACGGTCGACGCCTGGCCAACAACGCCTTGTCGGGGACCAACTCGGCCGGTGGCGCGGTGGATCTGAACATGATCCCGTTTGCCGCCATCGAGCGCGTCGAAGTGCTGCGTGACGGCGCCTCGGCCCTGTACGGCACCGACGCCATCGGCGGCGTGATCAACTTCATCACCAAGAAATCCCTGACCGACGGCCAGTTGACCCTCGGCGGCGAAACCCCGACCCACAGCGGCGGCGGCCAAACCAAAGACATGAGCGCCAGTTGGGGCTATGGCGATCTGGAAGAAGACCGCTTCAACGTGCTCGGCGTGTTCAACTACAACAAGCAGCAGAACCTCGACGCCAACGACCGCTCGTTCGCCACCGACTACGCGCCCGGTCGCGGTCTCGATCAAACTTCCGGCACCGCATTCCCCGGCAACTACAGCCAGAACGGCAACGCCACCAACCCATTGGCCAACAGCAATTGCAACGGCCCCAACCTGATCGCCCGTGACGGCTTGTGCCGCTTCAGCACCCGCGAATACATCGATCTGGTGCCGCAAACCGAAAAGACCTCGTTCTTCGGCAAGACCACCGGCAAACTCGGCGACGATCACAACGTCAACCTCGAATATTTCTGGTCGCGCAACAACAACGCCACGGCGATCGGCCCGGCGCCACTGACCGGCCTGAGCCTCGATTCTTCGTCGCCCTACTATCCCGGCAACGGCATCACCCCGGCGCCAACCGACTTCACCCTCGACCCGACCCAACCGGTGGACGTTAACTGGCGCGAAACGGCAGCAGGCCCGCGTGAATCGAAAGACCAGAACACCAGCCAGCGCTTCCTGCTCAGTTTCGATGGTCTGGTTGGCGGCTGGGATTACAACGTCGGCGCCTCGTACAACCAGAACAAAATCGTCTCCAGCGTCACTAGCGGTTTTGTCAGCGATCAGGCGATGATCAATGGTCTGGCCAGCGGTCTGCTCAACCCGTTCGGCCCGCAGTCGGCGGCCGGTCAGCAGTACATTGACGATGCGGCGTACCACGGCGCCTACTCCACTGCCGTTGGCCGCGTGGCCGGTTTTGATGGACGTATCAGCCGTGAAATCGGCGATTGGTTCGGCGCTGGCCCATCAGGTCTGGCGCTGGGCGGCGAGTACCGCAAAGAGAAATTCCACCAGGATTTCGAGTCGTTCGCCGGCGACATCCAGAGCCTCGGTATCGACCCGGCCGGCAGTGTCGAGGGCGACCGCAGCGTGAAAGCCGCCTACGCGGAAATCAACGTGCCGGTGCTCGACAGCCTCGAACTGTCCGCCGCCGTACGGCACGACAAATACAGCGACTTCGGCAGCACCACCAACCCGAAATACTCGTTCCGTTATCAGCCGTTGAAAGAGCTGGTGGTACGTGGCGCGTACAGCGAAGGTTTCCGTGCGCCGTCGCTGTACGAGCTGTATTCGCCGCGCAGCATCACCTTCACTCAGGGTTACTACAACGACCCGGTACTGTGTACCGGCGGCGTCGTGCAACCGGGCGGCAATGGCGGCCGCGATTGCGGTCAGCAGTTCCTCAACCAGATCGGCGGCAACGAAGACTTGGCCCCGGAGAAGGCACGCAACGTGACGCTGGGCTTCGTTTACCAGCCGATCAACAACCTGTCGGTAGGTCTGGATTTCTGGTGGATTCACATCTCCAACCAGATCCAGCCGTTCCCGGAATCCACCGTGTTTGATCAGGCCGGTTCCTACCCGGACCGCTTCGTGCGCAACGCCGACGGCACGCTCAACTACATCGTCACCGGTAACGCCAACCTCGGCATCGTCGAAACCAACGGTGTCGATGTGTCGCTGGATTACCGCTTCCCGAACACGCCGTACGGTCAGTTCGGTCTGGGGCTGCAAGGCACTTACGTTGACGAGTACGACTTCCAGAGCACCATCAAAGGCCCATTCACCGACAAGGTCGGCGACTTTCAGGGTGACGGCGTGATCGCGCGCTGGAAGCACAACCTCACCGGCAGCTGGACCCTCGGCGCGGCGCGGGCGGCGCTGACCAACCGCTTCACCACCGGCTACAACGACTACGACCGCGACACCCACGCGCGCGTGGCGTCGTATTCGGTGTGGGACCTGTCGGCCGGTTACACCTTCAACAAGGTGCTGGATGTCGATGCCGGGATGAAGAACGTGTTCGACCGCAACCCGCCGTTCTCCAACCAGGCTTACAACTTCCAGAGCGGCTATGACCCACGCTACACCGATCCGCTGGGCCGCACCTTGTTTGCGCGCATGACTTACCACTTCTAACCGGAAACACCACAACCCCAATGTGGGAGCGAGCTTGCTCCCACAGGGGGGACCGGGTTCCTTCAGGGATTTTCAGGAGTGACTTCATGAGTTTTTTGCGCAACATGGCTGGCCTGCTGCTCGGCAGTGCGCTGCTGTGCACTGGCACTTCGGCGCTGGCCGGCGGCAGTTATGCGCTGACGGTGTACGGCGAGGCGCCGAAGTATCCGGCGAACTTCCAGCACTTCGATTTCGTCGATCCCAAGGCGCCCAAGGGCGGTTCGCTCAGCCGTGCGTCGATGGAGATCGGCCAGTACAACTACATCAGCCCGTATGCCGATCAGGGTATTTCCGTGGTGCAGGTCAACGACTGGGTGTACTCGCCATTGGCGTTCCGTTCGCTCGACGAGCCCTACACCGTTTACGCACTGGTCGCGCAACAGATCGAGCGCGATCCCGATGGACTCTGGGTGCGCTTCATCCTCAATCCAAAAGCACGTTTCGCCGACGGCACGCCGATCACTGCCGAAGACGTGCGCTACACCTTCAACCTGCTGATGACCAAAGGCAGCCTGAGTTATCGCCAGCAATACGCCGACGTGCAGGACGTGCTGATCGAAGGCCCACGGCAGGTGCGCTTCACCTTCAAGAACAACCTCAACCGCACGTTGGCGCTCGACCTGGCGACCATGCGTGTGGTCCCCGAACACTGGTGGAAAACCCGCGACTTCGCCAATGGCGGCGGATTCGAGCCACCGCTGGGCAGCGGCCCGTATCGGGTGAGCAAGGTCGATGCCGGGCGCAGCATCAGTTTTCAACGCGATCCGGACTGGTGGGGCAAGGACCTGCCGGTCAGTCGCGGCATGTACAACTTCGACACCCTCACGGTGAATTTCTACGGCGACACCGACGTCGCCCGGCAACTGTTGCAGGCCGGCGCGTTCGACTACAACCGCGAGTTCTCCTCGTCCGGTTATGTGGTCGGCTACGACAGCCCGGCACTGCGTGATGGTCGCTTGCAACAGGCGATCCTCGCCCCGGACAAACCCACCGCCGCTCAGGGCTTCGTGTTCAACCTGCAGAACCCGTTCTTCAAGGATCGCCGCGTGCGTCAGGCGATCAGCCTGCTGTGGGATTTCGAGTGGACCAACAAGCAGATGATGCGCGGCTTCTACGTGCGCCAGAACAGCTTCTGGCCGAAGAGTGAAATGGCCGCCACCGCGCTGCCTGATGCCGAGGAATTGAAGATCCTCGAACCTTTACGCGGGCAGATCCCTGACGAGGTGTTCACAACCGTGTATGAAGCGCCGAAAACCGATGGCAGTGGCTACATCCGCGACAAACAACTGCAAGCGCTGAAGCTGCTCGCCGAAGCCGGCTGGACGCCGCAACACAATCGCTTGGTCAACGCTGCTGGCGAGCCATTGGAGTTCACTTTCCTCGACGGCCAGGGCGGCTTCGATCGCATGCTGTTGCCGTTCAAACGCACCCTCGCGCAGATCGGCATCACCCTCAATCTGCGGCGGATCGATTCGGCGCAGTACGTCAACCGCCTCAACGTCCGTGACTACGACATGATCGTCGTCGCTTTCCCGCGTAGCGGCGATCCGATCGTCTCTCCCGGCCGTGAGCTTTATAGCCTGTACGCTTCGCAAAGCGCCACGCAAGTTGGCAGTTCCAACTCGATGGTGCTGGCCAACCCGGCGGTCGATCAACTGATCGACGGGCTGGTCCAGGCCAACACCCGCGAGGCCATGGTGCATTACGCCCGCGCCCTCGACCGGGTACTGCAATGGGGTTACTACATGATTCCCAACTACTACTCCAAAGGCACGCCGACGGTGTATCAGAACCGCTTTGGCATGCCGCCGGTGCAACCGGCCTACGACGAAGGCCTTAACACCTGGTGGGAGGTATCGGCCAAGGCGTTGACCACGCAACAGATGCACACTCAGCTTGCGGGGGGCCAGTGACATGTTGCGTTATCTGAGTCGACGTTTGCTGCTGATCATCCCCACGCTGTTGTGCATTCTGGTGGTGAATTTTCTGATTGTGCAGGCCGCGCCAGGTGGGCCGGTGGAGCAAGCCATCGCCCGCTTGCAAGGCTTCGGCGGGCACAGCATGGGCGGTGGTGGCGAGGTTGCTGCGGTTGGCGGCGCGGGACGCAGTAGCCGTGGTCTCGATCCGGCGTTGATCGAGGAAATCAAACACCACTACGGCTTCGACAAACCCATGCACGAACGCCTGTGGCTGATGCTGAAAAACTACGCGCAGCTGGATCTGGGCAGCAGTTTCTTTCGCGGCGCCAAGGTCACTGATCTGATCGTGCAGAAGTTGCCGGTATCGCTGTCGCTGGGCTTGTGGGCGACGTTGATCACTTACCTGATTTCCATTCCGCTGGGCATTCGCAAAGCGATCAAGAACGGCAGCGCGTTTGATGTCTGGAGCAGTACGGCGATCATCATCGGCTATGCGATGCCGGCGTTCCTCTTCGCGATTCTGTTGATCGTGGTGTTCGCCGGTGGCAGCTACGTCAACTGGTTTCCGGTGCAGGGGCTGGTCTCGGATAACTTCGACAGCCTGAGCACGTTGGGCAAGGTCGGCGACTACCTCTGGCACTTGGTGCTGCCGGTGACGGCGCTGGTGATCGGCGGCTTTGCCACGCTGACGATCCTGACCAAGAACAGCTTCCTCAACGAGATCAGCCGCCAGTACGTGATTACCGCACGGGCCAAGGGTTTGACCGAGCGCCGCGTGCTCTATGGCCACGTGTTTCGCAACGCGATGTTGTTGGTGGTGGCCGGTGTGCCGTCGGCGCTGATCGAGGTGTTTTTCGCCGGTTCCCTGCTGATCGAAACCATCTTCAACCTCGACGGCCTCGGGCGCATGAGCTACGAGGCGGCGGTGTCGCGCGACTATCCGGTGGTGTTCGGCGCGCTGTTTCTGTTCACCCTGTTCGGCCTGTTGATCAAGCTGATCGGCGACCTCTGCTACACCCTGCTCGACCCGCGCATCGACTTCTCGGCGAGGACTGCCTGATGTTCACACTTTCCCCTCTCGGCCAGCGCCGCGTGGCGCAGTTCAAGGCCAACCGGCGCGGACGCTGGTCGCTGTGGTTGTTTATCGGTCTGTGCCTGATTTGTCTGGGCGGTGAGCTGATCGCCAACGACAAACCGCTGGTGATTCGTTATCACGACGCTTTCTACTTCCCGATCCTCAGCGATTACCTGGAAACCGATTTCGGTGGCGAGCTGCCGTTTCAGCCGGATTACGCCAGCGGTTACGTGCACAAACTGATCGAGGATCAGGGCGGCTGGATGCTGTTTCCGCCGATCCCGTTCAGCTACGACACGGTCAATTACGACCTCAGCGAACCGGCGCCGAGTCCGCCGTCATCGAGCAACTGGCTGGGCACCGATGATCAGGCGCGCGATGTGCTGGCGCGGGTGATTTTCGGCACGCGGATTTCGATTCTGTTTGCGCTGATTCTTACCGGCATCAGTGCGTTGATCGGCATCGTTGCCGGGGCGTTGCAGGGTTATTATGGCGGTTGGGTCGACTTGCTCGGGCAACGGGTGCTGGAGATCTGGTCGGGGTTGCCGGTGCTGTACCTGCTGATCATTCTGTCCGGGTTCGTCTCACCGAGTTTCTGGTGGTTGCTGGGGATCATGGCGCTGTTTTCCTGGCTGGCGCTGGTTGATGTGGTGCGCGCCGAGTTCCTGCGGGGACGCAATCTGGAATACGTCAAAGCCGCGCGAGCGCTGGGCCTGACCGACAACGAACTGATGTGCCGGCACATTCTGCCCAACGCGATGACCTCCACCCTCACCTACCTGCCGTTCATTCTGACCGGCGCCATCGCCACCCTGACTGCGCTGGATTTTCTCGGCTTCGGCATGCCCGCCGGCACCGCGTCGCTGGGCGAACTGATCGGTCAAGCCAAGCGCAACTTGCAAGCGCCGTGGCTGGGGCTGACGGCGTTTTTCGCGTTGGCACTGATTCTGTCCTTGTTGGTTTTTATTGGTGAGGCTTGCCGTGATGCGTTTGATCCCCGGAGCTGACATGAACGACAACCTGATTGAAATTCGCGACCTGCGCGTCGCATTCGCCGGGCAGGCAGTGGTGCACGGTTTGAACCTGGATATTCGCCGTGGCGAATGCCTGGCACTGGTCGGAGAGTCCGGCTCAGGCAAGTCGGTGACCGCGCATTCGATTCTGCGTTTATTGCCGGGCAAGAACGTCAGCAGCAGCGGCGCGATCCGCTATAACGGCGTTGACTTATTGCACGCCAGCGAGCAGCAGATGCGCGGCTTGCGCGGCAACCGCATTGCGATGATTTTTCAGGAGCCGATGACTTCGCTCAATCCGTTGCACACGGTGGAAAAACAAGTCAGCGAAGTACTGGAAATTCACAAAGGCCTCAAGGGCCGTGCTGCCCGCGAGCGGACGTTGGAGCTGCTGGAGCTGGTCGGCATCCGCCAGCCTTTGCAGCGTTTGAAAGCCTATCCACATCAACTCTCCGGCGGTCAGCGGCAACGGGTGATGATTGCCATGGCGCTGGCCAATGAGCCGGAGCTGTTGATCGCCGATGAGCCGACCACAGCGCTCGACGTCACGGTGCAGCAGAAGATTCTCGAGTTGCTGATCGAGTTGCAGCAACGGCTGGGCATGTCGCTGTTGCTGATCAGCCATGACCTCAATCTGGTACGGCGCATCGCGCAACGAGTGTGCGTGATGCGCCAGGGCGAGATTGTCGAGGAGGCCGATTGCGAAACGTTGTTTGGTGCGCCGCAGCATCCTTACAGCCGCTTGTTGATCGAGGCGGAACCCAGCGGTGCGCCGGTGCCGAGTGAGTACGATCACAACCTGCTCGAAGTCGATGATCTGAAGGTCTGGTTCCCGTTGCCCAAAGCGTTGTTCAGTCGCCAGCAGGATTACATCAAAGCGGTGGATGGCGTGAGTTTCACCCTGCAACGCGGCAAGACGTTGGGGATTGTCGGTGAGTCGGGTTCGGGCAAGTCGACCCTGGGTCAGGCGATCCTGCGGCTGGTCGAATCGGAGGGCAATATCCGCTTCGGCAACAAGCAACTGAGTCTGCTCAATCAGCGCTTGATGCGGCCGCTGCGCCGGCAGATTCAAGTGGTGTTCCAGGATCCGTTCGGCAGCCTCAGCCCACGGATGTCGGTGCAGCAGATCATTGCCGAAGGGTTGCTGACCCATGGCATCGGCACCGAGGCTGAGCGTGAGGCGGCGGTGATTCGGGTACTGGAGGAAGTCGGCCTCGATCCGCAGAGCCGTCATCGTTATCCCCACGAATTTTCCGGCGGCCAGCGCCAGCGCATTTCCATCGCCCGTGCGCTGGTGCTGGAACCGGCGCTGATTTTGCTCGATGAGCCGACCTCGGCGCTGGATCGCACCGTGCAGAAGCAGGTGGTGGAGTTGTTGCGGCAATTGCAGATCAGGCATGGGCTGACCTATTTGTTCATCAGTCATGATCTGGCGGTGGTGCATGCGTTGGCGCATGACTTGATGGTGATCAAGGATGGCAAGGTGGTTGAGCAGGGTTCGTCGCGGGAGATTTTCGCCGCGCCCAAACACCCCTACACCCAGGAACTACTGAAAGCCTCCGGCCTCAAGTCCGACACAAAACCCTGTGGGAGCGAGCTTGCTCGCGAAAGCGGTGGGTCAGTCACCACCTCTATTAGCTGAAAGGCCGCCTTCGCGAGCAAGCTCACTCCCACAGGGGTTATTGTCAGGTTTGAAATTTATTTGTCGGCCACTGCATCCAAACGCCTCCGCCACGGGTAGTCCCTGTAACAGCCCTCTTCGGCTGTCAGCGGTCTACCCTTTTCGGAGATAACACTGATGAACATCACCCAGCTGATTGGCTTCACCGGTTTGCTCGCCTTGTCCTCGACAACCTTCGCCCAAACCAGTTACCCCGACGCGATCAAAGTCCCTGATGGCCACAAGATCGCGATGGAAACCACTGGGGTCGGCGAGATCACTTACGAATGCCGTGACAAAGCCAATACTCCAGGGCAGACCGAGTGGACCTTCGTCGGCCCGAAAGCGGTGCTCAATGATCGCAGCGGCAAACAGGTCGGCACCTACTTCGGACCGCCAGCGACCTGGCAGGCCAAGGACGGTTCGAAAGTCACCGGCACGCAATTGGCCGTGGCGCCATCAAGCCCGGGCAACCTGCCCTATCAACTGGTCAAGGCCAATCCGGCCGAGGGCAAAGGCGCTATGAGCGGCGTGAGTTACATCCAGCGCGTCGCACTCAAGGGCGGCGTGGCGCCGGGCAGCGAGTGCACGGCGGCGAACAAGGGCAAGCAGGAAGTGGTGAAGTATCAGGCCGATTACATTTTCTGGGCGGCGAACTGATCTCCGGACTTACCGAGATCCAATGTGGGAGCGAGCCTGCTCGCGAAGGCGGTGGGTCAGAGAAGGATGTATCGGCTGACACGCCGCCTTCGCGAGCAGGCTCGCTCCCACAGGGTGGAATTGGATTGTGTGGATGTTTGCGGAATGTGAGCTAGATTGCACGCCATGCCTTTAGCCGAATCCGTTTTCGATTACGAAGCCCGCCTCGCTGCCTGTGCCCGCGGCGAGCGGTCGGCCCTGCGCGATTTGTATGTGCAGGAAGGTCCGCGTCTGCTCGGCGTGGCCAAGCGTCTGGTGCGCGACACGGCGCTGGCGGAGGACATCGTTCATGAGACCTTCATCAAGATCTGGAACGGCGCGGCGGGGTTTGACCCGGCACGCGGTTCGGCGCGTGGCTGGATGTTCAGCGTGACCCGGCATCTGGCGCTGAATCTGCTGCGCGATCATGGCCGGGAAACGCCATTCGACGAAGCTCACGAAGTGGCGGTGGACGATGATGGTTTCGACGCCCACGTGCATTCGGCGCGCATCCACCGTTGTCTGGAGCAACTGGAGCCGCAACGCCGTCACTGCATCCTGCATGCCTATGTCGACGGCTACAGCCACGCGCAGATTGCCGCGCGTCTCGACACGCCACTGGGCACCGTCAAAGCGTGGATCAAACGCAGCCTCAACGCCTTGCGGGAGTGCATGGGATGACCAGCGAATCAGCGCAAGACCGCGATGAACTGGCCGGCGAATATGTGCTCGGCACGCTTTCTTTTGAACAGCGGATCGAGGTGCAACGGCGCTTGCCGAATGATCCTGAATTGCGTGCAGCGGTGGATGCCTGGGAACGGCGTCTGCTGGAACTGACCGAGCTGGCCGAACCGCAACAACCTTCGGCGCAACTGTGGCAGCGCATTGAGCGCAGTGTCGAACGGCTGACGCACAATAATCCTGCCCTCTCATGGTGGAACCTGCTGCCACTCTGGCGCGGGTTGAGTGCTATCGGATTGGCCGCCACGTTGATTCTGGGTTCGATCCTGCTGACCCAAACCACGCCGAAACCAAGCTTTCTGGTGGTGCTGGTGGCGCCGCAGGACAAAGCGCCGGGCTGGGTGATTCAGGCGAGCAACTCGCGGGAAATTCAGCTGATTCCGTTGGGCGTGGTTGAGGTGCCGGCGGACAAGGCGCTGGAATTCTGGACCAAGGCTGATGGCTGGCAAGGGCCGGTATCGCTAGGGTTGGTCAAACCCGGGCAGGCCTTGTCGGTGCCGTTGGACAAGCTGCCGCCGTTGCAACCGAACCAGTTGTTCGAGCTGACGCTGGAAGGCGCCAATGGCTCGCCAATCGGCAAACCGACCGGGCCGATTCAGGCGATCGGGCGCGCTGTGAAGGTGTTGTAAGGCTCTGATCTGCGGGTTTCGGCAACCATCATCGGCGTCGATGTTCACCATCACGGCTGTGAAGTTCTCATAAAAAATCTCCGGCGTAACATCTGCTCCATACCAACCAACAACACCCCCGGAGCACACAATCATGAAACGCCAGACTCTTCTCGGTATCGCTTTTTCGGTCTTCGCTATCAACGCTTTCGCCGCTACCCCGGCCCACACCATGATCGCTGAAGGCGGCTCGGACAAACTGATCGAAAGCCGTGTGGCTGAAGGTGGTTCGGATCGTCTAATCGAACGTCGCGTTGCCGAAGGTGGTTCGGATCGTCTGATCGAACGTCGCGTTGCCGAAGGTGGTTCGGATCGTCTGATCGAACGCCGCGTTGCCGAAGGTGGCTCGGATCGTCTGATCGAACGCCGCGTTGCTGAAGGTGGCTCGGATCGTCTGATCGAACGTCGCGTTGCTGAAGGTGGCTCGGATCGTCTGATCGAACGTCGCGTTGCTGAAGGTGGTTCGGATCGTCTGATCGAACGTCGCGTTGCTGAAGGTGGCTCGGATCGTCTGATCGAACGTCGCGTTGCCTGATGAATGGCTGCAAGCGCAACAACCCAGAGAAACCCGGCTCCCTTGGCCGGGTTTTTTATGTCTGTCTGATTTACCCGGCCTTGGCCATGCAGCGCTTGTAGCGCTCGTCCACACGCTTGGCAAACCACGCCGTCGTCAGTTTGCGGGTGATCTTCGGGCTCTGCAGCACGATCCCTGGCAACACCGCACGCGGCAGCTTTTTCCTCTCCGCTTGCTCCGCCAGTTCGAACACCCGCTGATAGAGTCTGGTCTCTTCGAATTCCAGGGTTTTACCCTTTTCCAGTTGATCGCGAATGGTCGGGTTGCGCATGCCCAAGGACTTGCCGAGGGTGCGTACCGCCAGCTCCGTGCCGCCGGGCATGATCGAGTCGTAGCGGATCAGGTCGCCATCGAGCGCCAGTGGAATGCCCGAGGCGCGGCTGACCGCATTCTGAAACGCGGCATTGCGACTGGCGTACCAGCCTGCGTTGAAATCGGCAAACCTATACAGCGGCTCGCGATAACTCACTGGATAGCCGAGCAAGTGCGCGATACCGAAATACATGCCACCGCGTCGACTGAACACTTCACGGCGGATCGTGCCGTCCACCGGATACGGATAATCCTTGGCGTGTTGCTCGGCAAACTCGATGCTGACCTGCATCGGCCCGCCGGTGTGCACCGGGTTGAAGCCGCCGAACAACGTGCGGCCCATCGGCACACGACCGATGAAGTCGTCGAAGATCGCGCTGAGTTCTTTTTCACTGCGTGCCGCATTCAGGCGTTCGCTGTAGGTCTTGCCGTTGGTTGAACGCACTTGCAATGCGCCGCTGACCAACAGGCTGGGGATGTGCACTTTCGCGGCGCGACGGTCGATTTCGTCGCGGGCGATCTTGCCCAGGCCGGGCACGGTGGGGTCGGCCTGGAAGGTGGATTCCTGTTCGGCAACGGCCAGCACCGAACACAGATTCTGCGTGGTCGGGCTGATGTTCTGCGCGGCAAACGCGGCGTAGATGTCGGTGGCCCAACCTTGCCGGTCAGCGGTCTTGGCCGGCATCAGCCGCACGATCTCGGCCTTCACTTCAGCGGGTGCGCGGGGCACCGGTTCCTGGCTGCGCTGCCCCGCGCACCCGGCGAGCACCAGCAGTGCGGCGAGGGTGATCGGTAATCGAAAGTTTTGCATGAAGCTTTATCCAGTCCGTTAAGCCCGAACCACCATACACAATCCGTGTAGGAGCTGCCGCAGGCTGCGTTCTTTTGATTTTAAAAAAAAAGATCAAAAGATCGCAGCCTGCGGCAGCTCCTACAGGTGATGTGTGTTTTGAGAGGGTGATGACAAACTGATTGCAAAACGTTACTGAGAAAATCTATCATTTGTGCCTGGAGTCGCATTTGCGCAAGGAGTTCCCGCGCCGCCCTTATTTTTCTCACCGGCCGTGCGCCTCAGGTCCTTTACATGCCCGTTTCAGCTCGACTCGCCGTCCCGTTTCGCCCGACGCTTCTCGCCCTGCTGTGCTCCTTGACCGTCACCGCTCACGCCGCTGAAGGCGATAACCAGGCGCTGGTGCTGGACGACGTCAACGTCAATGCCCAGGCCCCAACGCCCAACGCCTTGCCCCCGGTTTACGCGGGTGGTCAGGTCGCCCGTGGTGGTCAACTCGGCGTGCTGGGCAATCAGGACATGATGGACGTGCCATTCAGCGCCGCCTCCTACACCGAACAATTGATTCAGGATCAGCAGGCCGAAGACGTCGCCGACGTGCTGCTCAACGATTCGTCAGTACGTCAGGCGTCCGGTTACGGCAACCAGGCGCAGGTCTTCATGATCCGTGGCTTGCCACTGAACGGCGACGACATTTCCTATAACGGCCTGTACGGCGTGCTGCCCCGGCAGATCATTTCCACCGACGCCCTGGAGCGCGTGGAAGTATTCAAAGGCCCGAACGCCTTCATCAACGGCGTAACCCCGACCGGCTCCGGCATCGGCGGCGGCGTCAACCTGCAGCCGAAGCGCGCCGGCGATGTGCCGCTGCGTCGTTACACCACCGACATCAACAGCGAAGGGCGCATCGGTCATCACTTCGACATCGGCCAGCGTTTCGGTGAGGACAACCGTTTCGGCGCACGGATCAACCTGTCCCAGCGTGAAGGCGACACCGGTATCGACCACGAGAACCAGCGCTCGAAACTGTTCGCCATCGGCCTCGACTATCGCGGCGATGCCCTGCGTATTTCCGGCGACTTCGCCTACCAGAAAGAGCGCGTCAACGGTGGCCGCAACTCGGTCAACCTCGGCACCGCCACACACATTCCGGACGCGCCATCGGCCGACACCAACTACGCGCCGAAGTGGGGCTACACCGACATCGAAGATACCTTCGGCATGCTCCGCGCCGAGTACGACCTGAACGACAACTGGACCGCCTACGCCGCTGGTGGCGCCAAGCACACCCGTGAAGTCGGGAATTACAACTCGACCACCCTGGTAGGTAATAGCGGCGCGTCGTTCACCACCGGCTCGTTCATTCCCCACGATGAAGACAACACCAGCGTGATGGCAGGTCTCAACGGTAAATTCAACACCGGCCCGGTCAGCCACAAGCTCAACTTCGGCTTGACCGGGATCTGGGCCGAACAACGCAGCGCCTATGACTTCGACCTGACCAAGTACGCCAACAACATCTATCACCCGGTGCAAACACCGTCGCCGGTGGGCAACTTTGCCGGCGGCAACTTGAATGATCCGGGCATCACCGGCAAGACCTTCAACCGCAGCATCGCGATTTCCGACACCCTCGGTTTCTTCGATGATCGCCTGTTGGTCACCGCCGGCCTGCGTCGCCAGCAACTGGTGGTGCAAGGCTACAACTACGCCAGCTGGGGCAGCGGCGACCGCAAGTCGAGCTACGACGAATCGATCACCACACCGGTGTACGGCGTGGTGTTCAAACCGTGGGAACATGTGTCGTTCTACGCCAACCACATCGAAGGCCTGGCCCAGGGCCCGACTTCGCCGACCAGCTCCGGCGGCTTCCGCGTGACCAACGGCAACGAAGTCTATGCGCCGAAACGCTCCAAGCAGACCGAAGTCGGGGTGAAAGTCGACATGGGCACTTACGGCGCGAGCCTTGGTGTCTATCGCATCGAGCAGCCGAGCGATGGTTACTGCGAAATCGACAGCGCCACTACCTGCACCTATGTGCGTGAAGGCGAGCAGATCAACAAAGGCGTGGAAATGAACGTGTTCGGCGAGCCGATCCAGGGCTTGCGTCTGATCAGCGGTCTGACCCTGATGGACACCGAACTGAAGAACACTCTCAACGGTGCCAACGACGGCAATCGTGCGATCGGCGTGCCAACCTTCCAGTTCAACGCCGGCGCCGACTGGGATGTACCGGGCCTGCAAGGCGTAGCGCTGAATGCGCGGATGCTGCGTACCGGCGGTCAATATGCGGATGCGGCTAACAACCTCAGCCTGCCGACCTGGAACCGTTTTGATGCGGGTGCGCGTTATGCGTTCAAGGTTTCGGAGAAGGACGTGACCGTGCGTCTGGGCGTGGAGAATCTGGCGAACAAGAAGTATTGGGAATCGGCTCAGGGTGGTTATCTGACTCAGGGTGAACCGCGGGTTGCCAAGTTGTCCGGCACTATCGATTTCTAAAGCTGAGAAGCCCCTCACCCTAGCCCTCTCCCGGAGGGAGAGGGGACTGACCGAGGTGTTCTTGCAAGTTACACCGACCTGAAATATCGAGTCGAACTCAAGTCTTAAAAAATACACAAATCGGCTCCCTCTCCCTCGGGAGAGGGCTTGGGTGAGGGGCCCGGATCTACGCAGCACAACAGCCCTCCCGCCGAACACCCAAAAAAGGCCCCACAGCCTCACCGCTGCGGGGCCTTTTTCCGTCTGGCCGATCAACTGGCCACCCTCTCCTGCTGATCCATACTTGCTGCACAGTAACCGGAGGACAGCCCCATGAACCGCAGCGACGTTCTGATCATCGGCGCCGGCCCGACCGGTCTGGTGCTGGCCCTGTGGCTGAGCAAACTCGGCGTACGCGTACGCATCATCGATAAAACCTCCGCGCCCGGCACCACTTCGCGAGCGCTGGCAGTGCAGGCGCGCACCCTTGAGTTGTATCGCCAACTGGATCTGGCCGACACCGTGGTGCGCAACGGCCATCGGGTGGCGGCAGCGAATTTCTGGGTCAATGGCAAACCTGTCGCGCAATTGCCACTGAACCGCATCGGCGAAGGCCTGACGCCCTACGCGTTCGTCGAAATCTTCCCGCAGGATGAGCACGAACGACTGCTGATCGAGCGCCTCGAAGATTACGGCGTCATGGTCGAACGCGACACCACGCTGGAAAGCTTCGAGGAAACCGGTGATGGCCTCACCGCGCATTTGCGCCTGGCCGATGGCGAACAGGAAATCTGCCAGGCCTGTTATCTGGCGGGATGTGATGGCGCCCGCTCAGTGGTGCGCAAAAGCCTCGACAGCGGATTTCCCGGCGGCACCTATCAGCAGATTTTCTACGTGGCGGACGTCAAGGCCAGCGGCCCGGCGATGAACGGCGAGCTGCACCTGGATCTGGATGAAGCGGACTTTCTCGCGGTGTTCCCACTGGCCGGCGAAGGCCGGGCACGGTTGATCGGCACCGTGCGCGACGAACGCGCAGATCGCGCCGAAACCCTGGAGTTTTCCGATGTCAGCAGCCGTGCCATCGAACACCTGAAAGTGCATATCGAAGACGTCCACTGGTTCTCGACCTACCGCGTGCATCACCGCGTGGCTGAACATTTTCGCAGCGGCCGCACGTTTCTGCTTGGTGATGCCGCCCATGTGCACAGCCCGGCGGGCGGTCAGGGCATGAACACCGGCATTGGCGACGCGATCAATCTGGCGTGGAAACTCGCCGCAGTGCTCAGCGGCGGCGCCGAACCCAGCCTGCTCGACAGCTACGAAACCGAACGCAAGGCCTTCGCCCGTCGGCTGGTGTCGACCACCGACAAAGTCTTCAGTTTCGTCACCGCCGAAGGGCGTATGGCCGATCTGCTGCGCATGCGCGTGGCACCGTTTCTGATCCCGAAAATGGCCTCGTTCGAGGCTAGTCGCGAGTTCCTTTTTCGCACGGTGTCGCAGGTCACCCTCAACTACCGCGGCATGCCGCTGAGCCAGGGCGCGGCCGGCCACGTCCACGGTGGCGACCGTTTGCCGTGGGCGCATGATGGTGAGGGGGATAACTACGAACCGCTACGGCAATCGTGCTGGCAGGTGCATGTCTACGGCGACACCAGCGACGAGATGATTGCCTGGTGCCATGAACATCACTTGCCGCTGCATGTGTTCGACTGGCGTCCGGCGTTTGAAACGGCTGGGTTGGGGCGTAACGGCTTTTATCTGTTGCGCCCGGATACCTATGTGGCGATTGCCGACAATAGCGCCGACCCAAAAGTCATCGAACGCTACTTCCGCGATCACGGGATCCGGCCTTACTTCAACTGCCCCTGACCCAGCACAAATCAAATGTGGGAGCGAGCCTGCTCGCGAAAGCGTCGTGTCAGTCAACACTAATGTCAGCTGATAAACCGCTTTCGCGAGCAGGCTCGCTCCCACAGGGGTAACGCGTTGGTCTTTAGATCCCGGCCAGTGCCAGATCCATCGCAAAGTAAGTGAAGATCAAATCCGCCCCCGCCCGCTTGATCGTGCCCAGGCTCTCGCGCACCACGCGATCCTCATCGATCGCCCCGGCCTGTGCGCCGAACTTGATCATCGCGTACTCGCCGCTGACCTGATACGCCGCCAGCGGCAGGTTCGAAGCCTCACGGATGTCGCGGATGATGTCGAGATACGCGCCGGCCGGTTTGACCATCAGCGCATCGGCGCCTTCCTGTTCATCCAATAGCGATTCACGCAGGGCTTCACGGCGGTTCATCGGGTTCATCTGATAGCTTTTGCGGTCGCCCTTCAGCGCGCTGCCACCGGCCTCGCGGAACGGGCCGTACAGCGCGGAAGCGAATTTGGTCGAATAGGCCATGATCGGAATTTGAGTAAATCCGGCCGCATCCAGGGCCTGACGAATCGCCCGCACCTGACCGTCCATCGCTGCCGATGGCGCGATCACGTCGGCACCGGCGCGGGCCGCTGCCACGGCTTGTTTGCCGAGGTTGATCAGGGTCTGGTCGTTGTCGACTTCATGGTTGTGCATCACGCCGCAGTGGCCGTGATCGGTGTATTCGCAGAAGCAGGTGTCGGACATCACGATCATTTCCGGCACGGCATCTTTAGCGATGCGCGACATGCGCGAGACCAGCCCCTCTTCGCGCCAGGTGTCGCTGCCATTGCTGTCCAGATGGTGGGACACGCCGAAGGTCATCACCGATTTGATGCCGGCGCGGGCATAGCGCTCGATCTCGCTGGCCAGTTTGCGCTCGGGAATGCGCATCACCCCGGGCATGCTGTTGATTGGCACGAAGTCGTCGATCTCTTCTTCAACGAAAATCGGCAGGACCAGATCGTTCAGGCTGAATTCGGTTTCCTGGAACAGACTGCGCAGGCTCGCATTGCGGCGCAGACGGCGGGGACGTGCTTCGGGGAACTGACTGGACATGAGGGCCTTTCCTGAAAACGGCAGATGAGACGAAAGTCGTAGGGGGCGAAGCTTATGCCTTGCGGGGGTTGGCGTACAAACCTGGATCAATCAAGAGTGCATTACCGGGGGTGTAATAATCCCAGAGAGTACCCAAATCTCCTACAGGGGATGTGTGGTGTCAGGAGGGAATGGTCAGGCCGCGAACCACCGCTGGGCGGGCGAGGAAGCGTTCCAGCACGCGAGTGACGTTGGGGAAGTTCTGAATGCCAACCAGATCACCCGCCTCGTAGAAGCCGATCAAGTTACGCACCCACGGAAACGTGGCGATATCGGCGATGGTGTAGCGCTCGCCCATGATCCAGTCCCGGTCCTCGAGCCGACCGTCGAGCACCTTGAGCAGACGTTTGCTTTCATCGACATAGCGATCACGCGGGCGCTTGTCCTCGTAATCCTTGCCAGCAAATTTGTTGAAGAAGCCGAGTTGGCCGAACATCGGGCCGATGCCGCCCATCTGGAACATCAGCCACTGGATGGTTTCGTAGCGCAGCGCGCCTTCCTGGGCCAGCAACTGGCCGCTTTTGTCGGCCAGATAAATCAGGATCGCACCGGACTCGAACAGTGGCAGCGGCTGATCATCGGGACCATGCGGGTCAAGGATTGCCGGGATCTTGTTGTTCGGGTTCAGCGACAGGAACTCGGCGGACAATTGATCATTGGCGTCGAAAGCGACCTTGTGCGGCTCATACGGCAGGCCGATTTCCTCGAGCATGATCGAGACTTTGACGCCGTTGGGCGTCGGCAAGGAATAGAGCTGAATCCAGTCAGGGTACTGCGCCGGCCACTTCTGGGTGATCGGGAACGCGGACAGATCGGTCATGGGAAGCATCCAGTCACAAATTAAAGCCTGATCATAATGTAGACGCTGCAGCAGGCTGCGATCTTTTGATCTTGAGCCTCCGGCAACAGCAAAAGATCGCAGCCTGCGGCAGCGCCTACATGAACCCGTAACATCCTGTCGCTAACCTGCGGCCAGACCGTTGAAGGTTGCCGTTAGAGTGCTGCGCACTCTGACGATCGAACCAAACGGCCCTCAGGGGACTCTGAGCTATGCCTTTGTTGCAGAGGAAGCGCTTCACGACATGGAAAACACCCGGTGCTGGGAGCTCGCGGTGTAAAGGTTTGTCAGCCTTAACTGAATCAGCTGAAGAATCTTCTTACTACATGACGAACCTTATGCGTTTCGCCAAACGCTTCAAACACCGCGCGTATGTGGCCCTGCCTTCCCTGCTGGCCGTCAGTGCGCTGTTCCTGTCGCTTGAGTCCAGCGAGAGCCGCGCACAACCGGCGGACGGCACCCAGACCCTGGTGTTCCTGCGCCACGCCGAGAAGCCCGAGGGCGGTCTCGGCCAGCTCAACTGCCAGGGCCTGAACCGCGCCATCGACCTGTCGACGCTGCTGCCGGAAAAATTCGGCAAGGCCGATTACGTGTTCGCCGCCAATCCGACGCGCAATGTCGAAGAAGGTGAGCTGGATAACTCCTACAGCTACATCCGCCCACTGATGACCATCAGCCCCGCCGCGATCAAGCTAGGCCTGCCGGTGAACATCGAGTTTTCGGCCAACGACACCAGCGATCTGGCCCGCGAACTGCTCGAAGACAAGTATCACAACTCGACGATCTACACCGCCTGGTCCCACGGCTATCTGCCGGAGCTGATCAACAAGGTGGCCGGTAAAGCGGTCGGCGAGAAGCAGAACATCACCGAGGACTGGGCGGGCAACGACTTTGACTCGCTGTATGTGCTGACCCTGACCTGGCACAACGGCAAGGCCAGTTTGCAGAGCCACAGTTACAAGCAGGGACTGGATCATGGCAAGGAAACCTGCCCGACCTGAGTGTTGTGTGGCCTGGCCCGGCCCCTTCGCGAGCAGGCTCGCTCCCACATTGGATCGGCGTGAAATACAAATCCCCTGTGGGAGCGAGCCTGCTCGCGAAGAGGCCAGCCGCAACAACCTCAAACCTTCTGATTCACCCGCTCACGCAGATACTCAAGCACCGCCCCACGCTCCCCGGCGAACTCGATCCGCCCGCCCTTCTTCTCGCGCTGAAACACATACATCGGGTCGTAATACTCACGCAGCAATCCTTCGATCCAGCCACGATGCAAATCCACCGCGCCGCTTCGGCCCTGCTCCGCCAACGCATCTTCCATCAAAATCAGCATGCGTCGATGGCGTTCGCCACCCAGGCGTTTCTGCACGTTATTGAGACTTTCCAGCAGGCGTTCAGCGAACAGCGTAAAACCCTCCTCGCCATGCACCGCGGAGAACTCCGCCGACAGGTCCACCACATAATCCCGCAGGATCCGCTCGACGCGATCGGCAAAACTGTCTTCCAGCCAGACCATCGGGTACTGCTGCATACCCTGATACAGCGGCAGCGGCAAGGCGCAACTGCCGACCACCCGGCTCTCGTCCTCCAGCACAAACTGCGCGAAACCCGCGTCCCGTTTCTTGAGGATGTCGATGGCCAGGCGGTTCTCAAAATCGATGTTCGACGGCTGCCCGGTAGCGCGTTTGCCGAAGCTGGAGCCGCGATGATTGGCGTGCCCTTCCAGGTCCAGACCATTGCGCAACTGCACTAGCACTTCGGTCTTGCCAGTGCCGGTCATGCCACCCAGCAAGACGAAATCACATTGCGCGATCGCTTGCTCAAGGGTGTCGATGAGGAAGTTGCGCATCGCCTTGTAACCACCGCCGACACGCGGATAGTCGATGCCGGCCTCGTCACGCAGCCATTGCTGAGTGATCTGCGAACGCAGGCCGCCGCGAAAACAATAGAGATATCCATCAGGATGGGCGCGGGCAAATTCGGCCCAGGTCTGGATGCGCTCAGCCTTCACCGCGCCAGACACCAATTGATGACCCAATTCGATGGCGGCCTGCTGACCGTGCTGTTTGTAGCAGGTACCGATCTTCTGCCGTTCGACGTCGTTCATCAGCGGCAGATTGATCACGCCGGGAAACGCACCCTTGTGAAACTCGATCGGCGCGCGGGCATCCATCAGCGGCCGGTCGTTGAGAAAAATGTCACGGTAGTCAGTGCAGTCGCGGAGCATCAAATCACCTCGACTGCGTTCGTCTGTCGCTCAACCAGTTCGCCGATTGGCTCAAGGTTCAGGCCCAGTTCGGCGGCGACGGCAAGAAACTCTTCATTGCCTTCAGGCGTGACGGCGATCAGCAGACCACCGCTGGTTTGCGGGTCGCAGAGCACGCGTTTATGCAGCTCCTGCACGCGACCGACCTTGCTCGCGTAGCTGTCGAAGTTGCGCAGCGTACCGCCGGGCACGCAGCCCTGATCGAGGTAATACTCGACGCTGTCCAGACGCGGTACGCGGTCATAGGCGATGCGTGCGGTGAGCTTGCTGCCATCGGCCATTTCCACCAGATGCCCGAGCAGACCAAAACCGGTGACATCGGTCATGGCGGTAACACCGGCGAGTTTGCCGAAACGGCTGCCGGGTTTGTTCAGGGTGCACATCCAGTCGCGGGCCACACCGACGTCGGCGGCGCGCAATTTGCCCTTCTTCTCGGCGGTGGTGAGGATGCCAATGCCCAGCGGTTTGGTCAGGTACAGCAGGCAACCGGCGGTAGCGGTGTCGTTGCGCTTCATGTGGCGTTTTTCGACGAGACCGGTCACGGCGAGGCCGAAGATCGGCTCCGGCGCATCGATCGAATGCCCGCCGGCCAGCGTAATGCCCGCGGCGTCGCACACGGCACGGCCACCGCGAATCACTTCGCGCGCCACTTCCGGCGCCAGCACATTGACCGGCCAGCCGAGGATCGCAATCGCCATCAACGGATCACCGCCCATCGCATAGATGTCGCTGATCGCGTTGGTCGCGGCGATGCGGCCGAAGTCGAACGGGTCATCGACGATCGGCATGAAAAAGTCCGTAGTCGAGACCACACCGCGCTCGGCATCGATCTCGTACACCGCCGCGTCATCGCGTGAGGCATTGCCGACCCACAGTTTCGGATCAAGGTTCTGGGCACCGCTACCGGCCAGAATCACTTCCAGCACCTGCGGGGAAATCTTGCAGCCGCAACCGGCGCCGTGGCTGTATTGGGTCAGACGAATCGGCTCGCTCATGGGGGAGTCTCAGGCTGTTGATGGGGCGGATTCTAGCAGAGCACGGACGGCCGGACCGAAAGCCAACAGTTCAAAAGATCGCAGCCTTCGGCAGCTCCTACACAAATCGAAATGTAGGAGCTGCCGAAGGCTGCGATCTTTTGATCTTAAAAAAACCGCCCTTACGGGCGGCTAAAAGTACTTCGACCCTAAATCAGAAGCCAAGGCTGAAGCTGATGGTCATTGCATGGTCGTTGCTGTCGTTCGACAGTTGGCCCGAGTAGCCGATCCCGAGTTTGCCGGTCGGGCTGATCTGGAAGTCGACCCCCGCTTCAACAATGGCGCTGTCCTTGGCGATCGGTACGCCCTGGGTGCTGAACGAAGCGCCGCCATCGATGAAGGTCAGATCAGCGTCAGGCTTGGTGTCACCAAATGCATGTCGCCAGCCGAGCGCCGCGCGCGGGGTGAATTGCCCGCCGTTGGCCAGGGTGATGACTTTGCCGGCGCGCACACCGAGGGTCGAGAAGGTGATGTCTTGATCGGCATCGGCCTCCAGGCGCCCTACTCCGCCTTTCTCTTTGGCCTTGTCGGTGTCGTAGTTGACGTAGGCCAAACCTGCGAACGGCTCGAGGGCAATGCCGCCGACATCGATCGCGTAACCGACTTCACCGAACACCTGGGCGCTGCGTGCGTCGTAGTTGGCTTTCAGACGGTCGTTGTAGCTGCCGACGCTGACGTTGCGCTTGGTTTCGATGTCGTGCCAGCTGTAAGCCGCGCCGAGGCGCACCGCCAGGGCATCGAACTGCGAGTTGAGGTACGCCGCCAGGTGGTAGCTTTCGACGGTGGCATCCGAGCGACGATCATGCGCATCGAGGTCGCTGCGGGTGTAACCGGCGGCCATGCCCACGCGCCACTGGTCATCGAGTTGCTTGTCGGTGCCGAGCATGAAACCGCTGAGGTTACGGTCGAGTTTCGCCGCGTTGCTGTCACCATCCGACTCACCCCACGCGCCAAGTGCCCGCGCCCAGCCGACCATTTCGCCGTGGCAACCGTTGCTGCTCAGTTGGTTGCCACTTGGCGCCAAGGCACGGCGTGGATCATCCGCCGCGCTGCACGACGGTTGGCGCATGCGATCGTTGACCGCGTCACGTACGTAACGCGAATCCTCAAGGATGGCGCTGGCGGTACTGGCGTGGATCTCACCGGACAGACTGTCGAAGGCATTACGCGCACCGGCGACACTGAGGTTGACGATTTCGTTCTGCAACGCCGCGCCCGCCGGGCCGTTGTTCGACAGCGCGGTGGCGGTTCTGAACTGATTGCCAGTGGCGGCGACATCCGCGAAGGAATTGCCGTTGCGACTGACCACCAGATTCACTGCGTTGGCGTCATACACCAGTGCCGTGTTGAGGAACGCGTATTGCGGCAGGTCCGCTGCGCTGAAGGTGCCATTCACGCCACCGCCCGCCGTGATCAGCGAGTACGTGGTGTTGCCGGTGAACGGTGCCAGCGAGTTGACCTGCAGGCCACCGCCCAGTGTCGCCGTGCCGCCGACTGCCAATGGAGTCGCGGTTGGCGAGCTGACCGTCAGCGCCAGCACACCATCGCTGGCGTTGGTCAGGTTACCGGCCACACTCAGGGTGCCCGCTTCGGAGCCCGAGGCGACAACGCCATGGTTGACCACCGAGCCGACGCTGCCGTTACCGCTCAACCCCGCACCGTTGGCCACGGTGACTTGCCCGCCCAGCGAGGCGCGCGCCGCGAGGCTGCCGACTTGCAGCACGCCTTGATCGACCGCAACCGTACCGCTGAACGGATTATCACCGGTCAACAGCAAGGTGCCGGTGCCGCGTTTGAGCATCGCGCCAAGTCCGCGCAGCGATCCGTTGAACTGACCATTGAAGTTCTGCAAGAAGAGCAGCGAAGCATTGTTGAGGATATTGCCCTGCAGGCTGGTGGTGTTACCGACCAGCGTACCGCCGCTGACCGTGGTGCCACCGCTGTAGGTGTTGGCGCCACTGAGCACCAGCGTGCCGGAATCGAGTTTCTCGATCCCGCCCGTGCCCACCAGCGGTACGGAGATTTCCGCACTTGCGCCGGCATTGACCCGCACTGGCGCGAGACTGCCATCCACGCCGTTGACTGGCGTCAGCGTACCGCCAGCCCCCGGAACCAGGCTGTAGCCGCCGGAGAGGAATTGCAGGCCGGTGAAGTTCTGATTGCCCTGCACGGTAACCGTACCCGCCTGACCACCGAACACCGCGAACTGACCATTTGCAGCCAAGGCCTGAGTACCGCTCGGATCTGTCCAGTTGGTGCCTGGACCCCATACACCACTGCCGCCACCGATGCTGCCGTCCGGATTGGTGGTGCCACCGTTCCAGAACTGCACCTCACCCGGCGTGCCTTGCACCAGCAGGTTGATCTGATTGGCGATGGCGGTTTGCAGGGTCAGATTGGCCGCCGACACCGGCAGGCTGCCATACACCAGACCGTTGTCGGTCAGGCTGCCGCCATAGCTGAACAGTTGATAAACCCCGGTGCCGAAGCCGCCGGCGTTGCTGACATTCAGCGTGCCGTCGAGGGTCAGGTTACCGGCGACGTTGACCACGGTGGTCGAACTGGTCGCCGAACCGAGGCTGAAGTCCAGATTGGTCCCCGAGGACAGTGCCAGCGAACCGACCGACAATGGCGTCGCGATGCCGCCACCGGCCAGCGTCGCACCGTCGGCCAGTTGCACAGCGCCACCGAGCTGACCGCCACCGCCGATGCTTGCGCCGCTGGCGACATTGACGTTGGCACTGTTGAGCACACCGTTGACGATCAGGTTACCGGCCTGCACCGAGGTGTTGCCGGTAAAGGTGTTGTTGCCGGCCAGCAGGAGTTCACCCGTGCCGGTTTTGTTCAGCGTACCGACGCCGGTGAGGTTGCCGGTGTAGCTGCCATCGGCATTTTGCTCGAAGGTCAGCGTCGCGTTGTTGACGATTGCACCTTGCAGGCTGCTGGTATCGCCGCGCGTCGTGCCGCCGTTCAGGGTGGTCCCGCCGCTGTAGGTGTTGGCACCGCTGAGCACAAGGTCACCGGCACCGTTTTTTACCAGACTACCGGTGCCGGTCACCGCACCGATCAGCGTGGTGTTCTGATTGCCGGCCAGGGTCAGTTGCGCGCCAAGGTTGACGGCGTTGGCCAGTTGCAGCGCCGAGGTGCTGTCGAGGGTGCCATTGCCAGTCACGTTGAGCGCGCCGCTGCTGATTGCACTGTTGTTGCCGAGAATCAGCGTGCCGCCAGCGAGCTGAGTGCCACCGCTGTAGGTATTGCTGCCGTTAAGGGTCAGGCTCGACGCGCCGGCCTTGATCAGGCTGCCGCTGCCGCTGACCACACCGCCGAGGGTCAAGGCGTTGGAACCGGAAACGGTCAAACCACCGTTGACGACCACATCGTTACCCAGGCTGACGGCCGCATTGCTGTCCAGCGCCGTGCCGTCAGCAGCGGTCAACACACCCGTGCCAAGCGCCGCATTGTTACCGACCACGATCTTGCCGCCGTTCAGCGCGGTGCCGCCGGTGTAGCCGTTGGCCGCGTTGAGCACCAGCGTACCCGTGTCGTATTTGCCCAATGTGCCACTGCCGTTGAGCGCAACACCAATGGTTGCCGTAGCGTTCGGATCGACCCGCACCGTGGCATTGCCCAGCGAACCGTTGACCAGGTTCAGCGAACCCGTCGTGCCATTCACCAGGCTGTAGCCGTCGGTGACGAACTGCATGCCGGTGATGGTTTGTGCGCCGTTAACGGTCACTGTGCCGGCCGCGCCCTGGAACACCGCGAAATTGTTGGTCCAGGCCTGATTGGTGGTGCCGTTGACGTCGGTCCAGTTGGTGGTGCCGGTGCCCCAGGTACCGCTGCCGCCTTCGACCGAACCGTTGGCCACCAGCTGATTGCCGTCCCAGAACTGCACGGTGACGCCCGGTGCAGTCACCAACAGGTTGATCTGATTGGCCACTGCGGTTTGCAGTGTCAGATCACCCGGCGTCACGCTGCCCGGCAGTGTGCCGAAGAGCATGCCGTTGTCGGTCAGGCCGCCGGTGTAGTCGATCAGGCGATAGACGCCGCTGCCAAAACCACCGATGTCGCTGACGTTGAGGGTGCCGTCGAGGGTCAGGTTGCCGCCGACATTAACCAGTGCATTGCCGCCACCGGACACCGGTGTGCCGAGGCCGACGTCGAAGTTGGAGTTGCCGTTGAACAGCAGCGAACTGGCGCTCAGCGTACTGCCGGTGACGCCCGCCAGATGACCGCCATCGGCCACCGTCACGGCACCGGTCAGGGTGCCGCTGCCGCCGAGGGTGCCGCCGTTGTTGACCAGCACATTGCCGCTGGCCAGCGAGCCGTTGACCTGCAAGGTGCCGGCGTTGACGTTGGTGTCGCCAGTCAGGTCGCTGATGCCGCTGAGGGTCAGCGTGCCGCTGCCGAGTTTGCTCAGGCCACCGTCACCGCTGAGGATGCCGGCGAAGGTGCTGCTGACATTGTTGCCACCGAGGCTCAACGTATTGCCGGTGCCGATCAGCGCAGTGCCGCTGCCAGTGAGACCGGCAAGGCTGCCCGAGGCACCGAGATTGAGCGCTGCGCCGCTAGCGAGATTGACCGTGGCGTTGTTGCCCAGCGCCGCGCCACTGAGCGTGGTCAGGCTGCCGGACGCGACATCGAAGGTGCCGCTGAAGGTGTTGTTGCCGCTCAGGGTCACGTCGGCCAGACCGTTTTTGCTCAGCGTGCCGGCACCGGCGATGACACCGCCGAGGGTCAGATTGTTATTTCCGGCCAAGGTCAGATTGGCATTGACGTTGAGGTTGTTGGCCAGCACCAGCGGTGCTGAGTTATCGAGGGTGGAAGCGCCGGCCACGGTCAGCGCGCCGCTGCCCAGCGACCCGCCAGTGCCGAGCGTCAGCGTACCGGCGTTCAGTGTGGTGCCGCCGGAGTAAGTATTGATGCCGTTAAGCGTCAGGTTCGACGCACCGTTCTTGATCAGCCCGCCCGCGCCGCTGACGACGCCAGCAAGGGTCAGGTTGTTGCTGCCGACGTTGCTCAGATTGGCATTGAGCACGACGTTGTTGCCCAGGCTCAGCGCGCTGTTGCTGTCCAGCGCCGACGCGCCGGCTACGGTGAGGTTGCCCAGGCCCAGCGCCGAGTTGCTACCGGCGGTCAGGGTGCCGGCGTTCAGGGTGGTGCCGCCGAGGAAGTTGTTATTGCCGCTGAGGGTCAGGTTGGCTGCGCCGTTTTTGCTCAGACTGCCGGCACCGTTGATCGTGCCGGCCAGGGTCAGATCCGCCGTGCCGCCGATGCCGAGATTGCCCGCAAGGTTGACCGCGTTGTTCAGCGACACCGCAGTGCTCGCATCCAGCGTAGTGCCGCCCGCCGCGTTCAAGGTGCCGGAACCCAGCGCCGAGTTCGACGCCAGAATCAGTCCGCCGGCATTCAACGCTACCGGGCCGAGGAAGGCGTTGTTGCCACCGAGGGTCAGGTTCGCCGTGCCGGTTTTGATCAGGCCACCAGTGCCGCCAATCACACCGTTGAGAGTCAGTGCATTGCTGCCGACCACGGTGAGGTTGCCGTTCAGTGTCGCGGCGTTGGCCAGTGTCACCGCCGCGTTGCTGTCCAGCTGCGTGCCGGCATTCGCCGTCAACGTTCCGGTGCCGAGTGCGGTGTTGCTGCCGACGATGATCTTGCCGCCGTCCAGTTGCGTGCCGCCGGTATAAGTGTTGGCACCACCGAGCACCAAGGTGCCTGCATCGAGTTTATTGAGGATGCCGCTGCCATCGATATTGGCATTGATGGTCGCCGTCACGCCCGGATCGACGCGCAACGAAGTGGTGCCGCCGGTGCCGTTGACCGCCGTGAGTTGTCCCGCCGCACCATTGACCACGTTGTAACCGTCGGTGAGGAATTGCATGCCGGTGAACGCTTGCGTGCCGTTCACCGTCACCGTGCCGGCGGTGCCTTGGAACACCGCGAAGTCGCCGGCCCACGGTTGGTTGACCAAACCGTTGGCGTCGGTCCAGTTGGTGCCGACCGCGTTCCACGTACCGCTGCCGCCATCGACCACACCGTTGGCAATGGTCTGGCTGCCGTCCCAGTAACGGATGTTGACGTTCGGCGCCGACACTTGAATGTTGATCTGATTGGCCACGCCGGTCTGCACCACCAGGTCGCCGAGGCCGTAACCGACCGGCACGCTGGCCACGTCCAGACCGAGATTGGTCAGGGCGCCGGTGTAGTTGAACAGGCGATACACGCCAACGCCGAAACCGCCGGCATCGCTGACGTTGAGATTGCCGTCGAGGGTGAGGTTGCCGCCGACGTTCATCAGCGACGCGGTCGACGGCGTGCCCAGCGCCACATCGACGTTGCTGCCGGCGCCGAGCGTCAGAGCACTCGCCGACAAGGTGTTACCCGACGCCAACGCCAGATGCCCACCGTTGTTGATGTTGACCGCGCCGAGCGCCGAGCCGGTACCGGTCAGGGTGCCGCCGGTATTGACGTTGACTTGCGCACTGCCCAGCGAACCAGTGAGATTCACGATACCGCCATCGATCGCGGTGTTGCCGGTAATGCCGTTGATGCCAGTGAGGTTCAAGGTGCCGGTGCCGACTTTGACCAGGCTGCCGCTGCCGCTGAGATCGCCGTCGAAGGTGCTGGTGACGTTGCCGCTGCCGACGGTCAGCAAGTTGCTGCCGGTCAGTTGCACACTGCCGCTGCCGGTCAGTGCGCCGAGGCTGGCGTCACTGCCCAGATTCAACCCGGCGCCGGCACTGATGTTGACGCCGGAGGTATTGCCCAGCGCATTGGTGTTAAGTGTGGTGACGCTGCCGGACACGATATTCAGTGCACCGGTAAAAGTGTTGTTGCCCGCCAGAGTCAGGTCGGACAATCCGTTCTTGGTCAGGCTGCCGGCACCGTCGATGATGCCGTTCAGGCTCAAATCGTTGTTACCGGCAACCGTCAGCCCGGCGTTCAAAGTGATCGCGTTGCCGATACCGAACGAGGCGCTGTTATCCAGCGTCGCCGCACCGCCGACGATCAATCCGCCACTGCCCAGACTGTTGGCATTGCCCAGGGTCAGCGTGCCGGCATTGAGCGTAGTGCCGCCGCTGAAGCTGTTGTTGCCGTTGAGCGTCAGATTGCCCGCGCCGTCCTTGATCAACTGGCCGGTGCCGCTGGTGACGCCGCCGAGGGTGAGATTCTGCGTGCCGCCCACGGTCAGCGCCGCATTGAGGGCGACGGCGTTGTTGAGGCTGACCAGCGGCGAGTTGCTGTCCAGCGTTGCCGCGCCAGCGACGGTCAGCGCACCGGAACCCAGCGCCGAACTGTTGCCAACGGTCAGGGTGCCGGCGTTCAGCGTGGTGCCGCCGAGGTAGTTGTTGGCGGCGTTGAGAATCAGATTGGCCGCGCCGTCTTTCACCAGACTGCCGGCGCCGCTGACCAGACCGGTCAGGGTCATATTCGCCGTGCCGCCGATGTTCAAGGCACCGGCCAGCGCCACCGCGTTATTCAGGCTGACGGCCGTGTTGGCGTCCAGCGTGGTGTTGGCCGCCGCATTCAACGTGCCGGAACCCAACGCGGTGTTGCTGCCGACGGTCAGTTTGCCGGTGTTCAACACGGTGTTGCCGAAATAACTGTTGGCGCCGTTGAGGGTCAGGTCGGCAGCGCCGTTCTTGGTCAGCCCACCGATACCGGCGACTACGCCGCCCAAGGTCAGCGCATTGGTGCCGCCCAAGGTCAGAGTGCCGGCGAGGTTGACGTTGTTGGCCAGCGTCGCGGCGGCGCTGGCATCGAGGGAGGTGCCGTTCGAGGCGTTCAGTGTGCCGGTACCAAGGGCTGTGCTGGAGCCGACAATCAGCGAACCGGCATTCAGCGCCGTGGTGCCGGTGTAGGTGTTGTTGCCGTTGAGGGTCAGGCTCGAAGCGCCGGTTTTGATCAGCCCGTTGCCGCCACTGATCACGCCGCCAAGGGTCAGCGCATTGGCGCCGCCAGCGGTAAGGTTGGCGTTGAGGATCACATTGTTGTTCAGCGTCATCGCCGTACTGCTGTTGAGCGTGCCCGCACCTTCCACCGACAAGGCGCCAGTGCCCAGTGCAGCACCGTTGCCAACAGTAAGGCTGCCGGCATTCAGCGTGGTGCCGCCGCTGTAGGTGTTGGTGCCGTTGAGCGTAAGATTGGCGGCGCCGTTTTTCACCAGTTGGCTGGCGCCGCTGATTACCCCGCCGAGGGTCAATGCGTTGCTGCCGCCAATGCCCAGGCTGTTGTTGAGAATGACCGCGTTGTTGAGGGTCACCGCCGCATTGCTGTCGAGACTGGCCACGCCGCCAACGGTGATATTGCCGCTGCCGAGCGCCGCGTTGGCACCGGCCGTGATCGTGCCCGCGTTCAACGCAATCGCGCCGAGGAAGGTGTTGGCGCCGTTGAGAATCAGGTTGGCCGCGCCGTTTTTGGTCAGCCCACCGCTGCCGCTGACAATCCCGCCAAGGGTCAGGTTGGCGCTGCCACCGACGTTGAGGTTGCCGCCGAGTGAGACGGCGTTAGTCAACGCAACTGCGGTGCTGGCGTCCAGCGTAGTTCCGGCTGCCGTGGTCAAGGTACCAGTGCCCAGCGCGGTGTTGGAGCCGACAATCAGCGTGCCGGCATTCAGCGCGGTGCCGCCGGAGAAGGTGTTATTGCCGCTGAGGCTGAGGTTCGCGGTGCCGTTCTTGATCAGGTTGCCGGTGCCGCTGATGACACCGCTCAGGCCCAGCGCCTGTGTGCCGCCGAGGGTCAGATCCGCCGCCAGCGCGACGGCGTTGGCCAGGGTCACCGCGGTGGTCGCATCCAGTGTGGTGCCAGCCGCCGCATTCAGCGCGCCGGTCCCCAGCGCGGTGTTGCTGCCAACGAACAGGCTGCCGGCATTGAGCAGCGTGTTGCCGCTGTTGGTGTTGTTGCCGCTGAGGGTCAGGCTGGCGCTGCCGGATTTGGTAATCGCGCCGGTTCCGGACAACACGCCGCCAAGGGTCAGGGCATTGCTGCCGAGCACGTTGAGCGCACCAGTCATCGCGATGTTGTTGGCCAGAGTGACGTTAGCGGTGCTGTCGAGACTGGTACCGGCGGCGGTGTTCAGCGCGCCGCTGCCCAGCGAGTTGTTATTAGTCACAAGCAGGCTGCCGGCGCTCAGGGTGGTAGTGCCGGTGAAGCCGCTGTTGGCGCCGCTGACGGTCAGGCTGCCGCTGCCGGTTTTGGTCAGGCCGCTGCTGCCGCTGATCAAACCGCCGAGGGTCAGCGCGCCGGTGCCGCCGGCGGTCAATGTGCCGCCGAGGTTGATGGCGTTGTTCAGGCTGATCGTGCCGGGTGCGCTCAGTGTTGTCGCACCGGTGACATTGAGGGTTCCGGTGCTGAATGCCTGATTGTTACTGATCTGAACCGTGCCGCCATTGAGCGTGGTGTTGCCCAGATAGGTGTTGGCAGCGCTGAGATTCAACTGGCTGGTGCCGAGTTTGGTCAGGCCGCCGCTGCCGGAAATCACCCCGCTCAACGTGGTCGCGTTGGTGCCTTGCACTGTGACGCCGCCAGCGCCGAGGGAGATCAGGTTACTGATGTTCAGCCCGGCATTGCTGGCCTGCAGAATCCCGCCGTTGGAGGTCAAGACACCGCTGCCGAAAGTGGCGTTGTTGTTGAACTGGGCGACACCGCCATTGAGCGTGGTCGCGCCGCTGACCAGTGGCCCCTGCAAGGTCCAGGTACCGCTGTTGAGGGTCAGGTTGTTGAAGTTGACGTAGGTCGCGCTCGATGCCGTGCCAGTCCCGGTGATACCGCCGCCGACACCGCTAGGGTTTTGCAGGATCAGGCTGTTGGTGCCGCCCGCGCCGCCATCGACCGTACCGGTCGGGGCGAACGTCAGGTTGATATTGACCAGACCGCCGAGGCCGACGCTGATCTGCACGCCGTCACCGACGTTGACGCTGGAGCCGGTCACCGCAGTGAAGGTGTTGGTGCTGGCCGCGCCCATCGACACGCCGCCGGTAATCGCACCGGCGTTGGTGAAGGTGTTGCCCGCCGCCGAGGTCTCGAAGGCGATCCGACCGTTGATCACACCGGTGCTGCTGTTGGTCATGTTGACCTGCGAGCCACCGTAAACGCCGACTACCGGAGTGTCGGCCAGGGTGATGCCGCCGATCGAGAGTCCGGTCGAGGTGATGGTGCCGTTGTTGGTGATGCTGGTGGTGCCGGCTGCGGCGTTGTTCACGCCGATCGCCAGACCGTCGATGCTGGTCAGGTTGAGCCCGAGCAGCATGCCCGTACCACGGATGATCCCGCTGGCGTTGTTGAGCACGCTGACCGTGCTCGTAGCACCAGTGCCGATGAACGCACCGCCGCTCAACACCGAGACCAGGCCGAGTAGCGCCGGGTCAATGGTGCCGGAGTTGTTCAGGGAAATGTTCACCCCGGTCAGGTCCATTACATGGCCGCCGAGGGTCGCGTTCATCTGCGCCCCACTGTTGACGTTAACCGTCAGGCCACTGGTGGCGCTGGAAAAACTATTGAGAAACAGCGGCAGGCTCGGCACGCCGGTACAGGTCACCGTTGAACCCGACGTGGAGCACGTGGCCAACGCAGGTGCGCTGACGCCGCCGAACAACAGCCCGGCAACACTTAGATGCACAGCAAGTGAAAGAGGGGAAAAGCGCGAAACGAGGGCGACACCAAACCTTGCTTCCACGGGCTACTCCTTGTCGTGGCCAATTTCTTCCTTGAGGGCGCGCGGAGCCGTGCTTATTCCACACGCGAATCAAGACTGCGACGGTCATCACAAAACCGCTTAACTGGGGACAAAGCTAGTAGACGCCCGGCAATGGGGCACGGATTAAATGGTGTTAATACTTTAATACTAGAGGGGTCTGGAATAAGCGTTTCAGCCAGCCAGCACTGCTCTTGAAGGCGATACAACACCTGTGGGAGCGAGCCTGCTCGCGAAAGCGGTGGGTCAGCTGAGAACTACTTTTCAGATATGCAGCCTTCGCGAGCAGGCTCGCTCCCACAGGGGAATTGGGGTGTGCAAAACCGTACCTGACCGCCCTATCAACAAATGCACTGAAACCTTCGACATTTCAGAGCATTGAAAAAACTGGTACGCCTTGTGCAAACGTTTGCGTAACGTCAATACCAACGTTTTCGTAACAAAACCGTACAAGCCCACGGAACACGGGCCTCGATCCGCAAAAAAGGACTTTGAATGGCCATTGCATGCCCTTTTCGCGCACCTTTCTCGTGCACGTTTGCTGTTTCCTTGCTACTGACCGGCGTTACCGGACTTCTCAGCCATAGCGCGCTGGCGCAACCGCCAAGCAAAGAAGAATCCGCCCAGGGCGAAGCGCTCAGCCCCGAAGCCAGCCCGCCAAAAAAAGGCGCCTATCTGTCCGACTGGTACAACCAGGACCTGATGCTGATCGGCAGCAAAGACATCAGCTTCGGCCCGCAACCGGCCGACGACATCTATCTGGAATACGAGTACTTCGGCCGCAAAGGTCCGTTCGAGTTGTACGGCTACATCGACATCCCGAAGATCTTCAATATCGGCAACAGCCACGACAAAGGCGTGTGGGATCACGGCTCGCCGGTGTTCATGGAACACGAACCGCGCATCTCCATCGACTACCTCGCCGGCCGCAGCCTGGCGATCGGTCCGTTCAAGGAATGGTATGTGGCGTTCGACTGGATCTACGACCACGGCAGCCGCAAAGAGAACCGCGCCAACACCCTGTACAGCGGTTTCGGCACCGACATCGACACGCACTCGCGGGTCAATCTTTCGGCCAACCTCTACGGTCGCTATCAGTGGGAAAACTACGGCGCCAGCAATGAATATTCCTGGGACGGCTACCGAGCGCAGCTCAAGTACATCGTGCCGATCGACAAATTCAGCAACGGCGCATCGCTGACTTACATCGGCTTCACCAACTTCGATTTCGGCTCGGACATCCATAAGGACAACCCGGCGCGCACGGCCAATGCGACGGTGGCGACCAACGTCCTGCTCTACTCGTTCACCCACTTGCGCTTCACTCTGGTCGGCCGTTATTTCCACAACGGCGGCAACTGGGAAGACGGTAGCGAGCTGAATTTTGGCGACGGTAATTTCCGTGCGCGTTCCAACGGCTGGGGTTACTACGCCGGCGTCGGTTATCAGTTCTGAATCAAGGAGTTTTCCATGCAAGCAATGATGCGTTTGACCTTGGCCGGTGCGGCCCTGCTCTCCTCTACCGCGTGGGCGGCCGAGGCACCGATACAACCGAAAGTCGTGCTGATCACCATGTTCGCCCCCGAGGCGCAGCATTGGATCGACCGCCTCGAGCTGAAACAGGAAATCCGCGTGCCGGGCCTGTCGGCCGAGTACCCGAGCATCCGCTGCAACGCGCAGCAGGTGTGCCTGTTGACCACCGGCATGGGGCAGACCAACGCCGCCGCCTCGACATTAGCGTTGGCGCTGTCGCCGAAATTCGACCTGCGCAAAAGCTACTTTTTGATCGCCGGCATTGCCGGGATCAGCCCGAAACACGGCACCATCGGCACCGCTGCATGGGCGCACTATCTGGTGGAATTCGGCACGCAATGGGAGATCGATTCGCGTGATGCGCCGTCGACCTGGCCGACCGGCTACCTGGGCATCAACACCAAGAGTCCGAACGAAAAACCGCCGCTGGACTACAAGACCGAAGTCTTTGAACTTAACTCGAAGTTGCAGGCCAAGGCGTTCGCCCTGAGCCACAAGGTCGAGCTGAGCGAAAGCAAGGAGTCCGCCGCGTGGCGCCTGAAATATCCGTCGGCACCGGCCAATCAACCACCGGTGGTGACGCGCTGCGATACGCTGGCCGGCAACACCTGGTTTTCCGGCACGCGCCTGAGCGAACGGGCCGAAGTCTGGACCAAGTTACTGACCGACAACAAGGGCGAATACTGCACGACGCAGCAGGAAGACAACTCCACCTATGAGGCCTTGCTGCGTGCCGGTCGTGAAGGTCTGGTCGATGTACAACGCCTCGCCGTGGTGCGTGCAGGCTCCGACTTTGACCGCCCGGAACCGGGCGGCAGTGAAGTGGACAACTTGCTCAAATACGCCGATCAGGGCGGCTTCGTGCCGGCGCTGGAGAACCTCTATCGCGCGGGTAATCCGCTGGTGCAGGACATCCTGAAAAACTGGTCGGCGTGGGAAAACGGCGTCCCGCAATCCTGAGCCCAACACCGATCTACTGTAGGAGTGAGCCTGCGCGCGATAGCGGTGTGTCAGTTTAATCATGAGTGACTGACACACCGCTATCGCGAGCAGGCTCACTCCTACAGGGGTTTTGCGGTGTATCAGGGAATGAGGATGACCTTGTCACCGCTGCCCTGATTCACATCCGCATAACGCTGTAGTCCCTCGGCCAATGGCGCCTCGACCAACCCCTGCGGCAACGGCAGCGAGCCTTCATCGAAGAACCGCCCGAACTGCTCGAGCATCACCGCACACGCTTCAACGCCATACAACAACGAATTGATCCCGACCACCGAACCGCCCTTGCGATACAGCGCCAGTGCCGGCAGTTGCACATGCCCGTCCACCGGCGCGGCGATGATCGCGATCCGTCCGAACGTGGCCAATGCCGCCACCGACGCTGGCAACCAGAAACCGGTGGTGTCGAAGATCACATCGGCGCCACCGCGATACACCGCGTTGACCTGCGCGCCGAGGTCTTCCGGCTTATCCAGCTGAATCGTCTGATAACCCTGCGCTTGCAGTTCCGCCACCTGCTCCGAGCGCCGCACCGCCGCCAGCAACTGCGCACCGCGCACTTTCGCCAGCGCCAAAGCAGCGGTCGCCACCGCTCCGCCGCCGATCACCAGCAAACGAGTGTCAGCCGTGACGAGGCTACGCTCCAAAGCATCCCACGCCGTGGTGTAGGGCACGCCAAGGCTGGCGGCCTGGGCGAAACTCAGGTGCGAAGGTTTGTGTGCGACGCCATTGGCTGGCAGTTTGACGAACTCGGCGTGGGAGCCGTCGGCGAAAAAGCCCAGCTCACGGCCGGTACCCCAGACTTCCTGACCGATCAACGCTTGCGGGCCTTCGACGACGACACCGGCGAAATCGCGACCGGGAATTCGCGGCAGCGTGGTGTAGGGGAAGCGACCGAGGACGTTTTTCACATCGCTGGGATTCAGGCCGGCAGCCTTGATCTGCACCAGCACTTCGTCAACGCCGGGTACCGGGGTCGGTACATCGACGTAGCGCAAGGAAGACAGGTCGCCGGTTTTATCGAATTGCAAAGCTTTCATGGGGACATCCACCGAAGGAAAAAAGGAATTCAGGACAACCAGCCCGCGACCAGTTGCCGGCCCATCGGCCACAACTGCTCACCGGCCAACATGCCGAGTAAACCGACCAACGCGATGGCCGGTGGCGCCGGAGAACGGAAATCCAGCGCGCCGTACAACAGGCCGACGCCCAGACCGATGGCCAGCGAAATCAGATAATTCATGGGGAGCAACTCCGCCCGTGGAAAGGAATGGGCAAAGTTTAGGGAGTCGGCGGGGATGGCATCGGCCAAGGACTTCTGAATTTCGGACAAGTATCGGATGCACACCGCAGAACTCTGTGGGAGCGAGCTTGCTCGCGAAAAGCGGTGTGTCAGTCCACTCTCCATTCACTGGTACACCGCATTCGCGAGCAGGCTCGCTCCCACAGTGGATCCATGCAGGTTTGGTTAGTCGCGTTCCACAGCAAATTGCGAAGGGGCGACACCCAATTCGCGGCGAAACATGTCGCTGAAACTACTGGGTGAATAGCCGAGCTCCCGAGCAATCACACTCACCGCCACGCCCTGAATCAACGCCGCCACCGCCGTCGCCAGTTGTACCTGCCGGCGCCATTCGGCGAAGCCCATGCCGAGGCTGTCCTTGAACAACCGCGCCAACGTGCGCACGCTGGCCCCGGCGTTTTCCGCATGCTGCTCAAATGGAATCTCCAGCGACGGCGCCGCCATTACCGCCTGACACAGATTCATCAAGCGCCGGTCGGTGTCATCCGGCATCGGGATTTTCAACTGCGAACGTCTTGCGCGTTTCAGCTCCAGCAAGGCCAACCCGACCAGTGCCTCGTAGTAAGCCGGTTCCCCGCTGTCGCCCTGCTCCACCAGGCCGACGATCAACTCGCGCAACAAACCGCCGACCTCGATCACCTGCACCGTCTGATCCAGCGTCGCCGCCAACGCCGGGCGCAGGTAGATATTGCGCATCTGCAGATCCGACACCACGCGAATCCCGTGCGGCACGCCCGGCGGCAACCACACTGCGCGTTGCGGCGGCACCACCAACGCCTCGTGTGGGGTTTCTACCCACATCACCCCGCTCATGGCATACAGCAACTGGCCCCAGACATGCTCGTGCGGCTCGATAAACAACCCTCGCGGGTACGTGCGTGCCAGCGGTTGCACGGGCACATCGGTATCGCTGAGATCGGGGGGTGCGGCAAGGGCCATGGCGGGCATTCATTGGGCTTGGTGGAAACGCCATGGTAACCAGTGCGAAACGGCGTCGCCAACGATAGATACCGTCGGACAATCCGAGTGAATTTTCCCGGTGCGCCGCGATCCCTCTATTACCACAGGGAGGAATACGGGCTTTATGAACAACGCAAAACTCTATGTCATCGAATACACCCTTCACGGTACGCCCAAGTCGTTCATTATCCGCTCGGACAAAATGGACAACACCGAGGCGTGGCACTGGGCTAGCTGCGACGCAGGCGTTGGTCGCATCCCGCGCTTTGGCCGTGAAAAAGTGCAGAAGACCAGCAAACCGATGGCGGAAAAATTCGGCGTGGAAAACGTTGTGTGGCGACCGACCAGCTAAGCTCTGCCCATCGATCGGCATCATTCGGGGGAATGCACCATGAGCAACATCATCAGCCCGGCGCATCTGGACTACGGCCTCGATACGCTGTTCGGGCGTGTTACCAAAAGCGTGGACTGTCGCGTTGGGCTGGAGGCGGTCGAGGATGATCCATTCCGCTTTGCCCTGCGAGTGCCGGCACCGCTGCCGGAAGACCTCGATCAGGCGAAAACCGTGGTGGTCAGGGTTGAGGGCCGACGGCTGCAAGGCACGGTGCGGCATGCGGAGCGGCTGGATGATGAGAGTCTGAAACTGGAAGTGGAGCCTGATTAGGCTCCACTTTTTTATGCGTCGCTTGTCATCCGTGGGCGCATTTACAGCCTTTGGTTGAACATTCCTCGCCACTCTTGTGGTGGTGAGCGCAGGCTTCGCAGCAATAGTGTTTGCCGTGCACGGCGTAAGCATGCTCGCCTTCCTTGATTGTGCACTTGCAGTTGGGACAATCGCATTTTCTATCGGGCATGGGGCAGACTCCTTGGGTAGTGGTTGTCTGGGGCTTGAGGGGCAAGCCGTGATAACCAGTGTAGAAGCTGTCGGGGGTTTGGGGGGTTGGGGGCATATCCGTTGCTGCGGTAACGGCTGCTTAGGGTTCCGCCCTTACGGCGGGTCACTTTTTCCAGACGCCGAAAAAGTAACCAAAAAGGCTTCCCCCGGCGTACGGCACTTCGCTGAGGCTCAGTGTTCCCTCGCTACGGTGTCCATCCGGGGGCATCGCCTACGGTTTGCTTCGCTGCACCTCCTCTCGATGAATGCGGCTACGCCGCACGGCGCTGCGCGCCTACCCCCGGATGAACACCTCCGCTCGGCCTGCCGATGGGGCAAAAGATCAAAAGCCGAAGCAAGATCAAAAGCAGGATCACAAGCCAGATCAAGAGTCCCTCACCCTAGCCCTCTCCCGGAGGGAGAGGGGACTGACCGCGGTGTTTGGGAGAGGTACGCCGACGTGAAATACCGAGTCGAACTCAGAATCTAAAAAGCGAACAAATCGGCGCCTCACCTCCCCAGAGAGGGGACTGATTGAGGTGTTTGGGAGAGCTACACCGACGTGCAATACCGCGTTGAACTCAGAATCTAAAAAGCGAACAAATCGGCGCCTCACCTTCCCAGAGAGAGGGGACTGACCGTGGTGTTTCGGGGAGGTACGCCGACGTGAAATACCGAGTCGAACTCAAATTCTGAAAAGCCCACAAATCCGCTCCCTCTCCCTCGGGAGAGGGCTGGGGCGAGGGGCGAATCCACAACCAATCCAAAGCCGAGCACGCTGTTGCTCCTCACCACTCAACAGGATGAGCGTTAGCTCGGCTGCAGCTCTTGATCTGTAAGGCGACGTCGGAAGGCTGAGTGGAGGGATTGATCCGGGCGTGGGAGCGCAGCGACCGTTTGGCGCAGCCAAACACAGCGGGAGTAGGTGCAGCGAAGCAAACCGGAGACGCTGCGCCCGGATCGATCCCGCAGCGAAGGAACCCCGAGCCCCAGCGAGCGGGCCGCACGTAGGAGCAAGCCTTTTTGGTTACTTTTTCGGCGTCTGGAAAAAGTGACCCGCCGTAAGGGCGGAACCCTAAGTAGCCATGACCGCAGCAACGGATATGCACTCAACCCAACCCAACCCAACTCACTCAGCCTGACGCGAACTCCTATACATAAATACCAAAGCCCCCCCCAAACACACCATCGCCAAAATCCGCGAACCAGACAGCTCAATCGCCGGATTCCCCAACCAGCCAAAATTATCAATCAACATCCCCATCCCCAACTGCCCGACAATCACCGCCACCGTCGCCACAGCCGTCCCCACCACCGGCACTGCCCCGACCATCACCATCATGTACACCACGCCAAACAGCGCCCCGGTCAACTGCCACTTCGGCACATCCAAAAGACTCACCGCATGCGCCGGCTCAAAAAACAAAATCAACAACCCGGTCGAAACCGCACCCACAACGAATGTCAGCAAACTACTGCGCAACACCCCGACGCTCTCGCCCAGACGCCCATTGATCGCCGCCTGCACACTCAACACCGCACCGGCCAACACCACCACCGCCAACAAAATAACCAGACTCATCACTCACCCCCGCGCAATCAAAACAAGTGCCACCACAATCAACCCCAACGCCAGCCAACGCTCGGCATTGACCTTCTTGCGCGTCGCCCCGAACCAGCCGAAATGGTCGATCAGCACACTCTTGCCGACCTGACCGGACAGAATCGCGATCATGGTCATGGCAATACCGATATGCGGCGTCGCCAGGGTCAGCACCACCACATACATCGGCCCCAGAAACCCGCCAATCAACTGCCAGCGCGGCAGATCAGTCAGCGCCGGCCCCTTCTGTGGCCCAGCGAACAACAACAGCAAAAACAGAATCGCCGAGCCGACCCCGAAGATGCTCAATGTTGCCCACAGATGCCCGACCTGCACACCCAATGGCCCGAGCAACCCGGCCTCCACCGACAAGCCCATGCCCGCGAGAATCACCAGCGGCAGCAACAACAAGCGCAATCCGGATTTCGTCGCCGGTGCGCTGACACTCACCTCATCCAACGTCTGCATAAACAACTTTCCACTCAAGTAAACGATGGCGCGGATTATCGGCTGGCGCAGCTGTGCGATAAATGGGAGCATCCGGACAACACTTTTGCGCAACTTGCACAGCAGGACAAACAATGCACGGGCTAAACGAACTCGGATTCAAAGCGCTAAGGCTATTTGTCGCGGTGCTCGACCACGGCAGTTTCTCCGAGGTGGCCCGCCGCGAAGGTGTGGCGCCCTCCTCGATCTCCCGGCAGATCCAGTTGATGGAACAGGCGCTGAACCAGCAATTGCTCTACCGCCACACCCGCGCCGTCACGCCCACCGAAGCCGGGCGCATGCTCGGTCATCATGCGCGGCTGGTTCTGGTGCAACTGGAGGAAGCTGAACAAGCGTTGCAGGAGCAGCAAAGCGAACCCACCGGCCTGGTGCGCATCAACGCCCCGGTGGTGTTCGGTCAGCGGCATCTGACGCCGTGGCTGGGCCAGTTGTGCGCGCGCTATCCGAAGCTGCAACTGGATATCCAGCAGACCGACCATTACGTCGACCCGTTACAGGAAGGCGCGGATTTGCTGTTCCGCATCGGCCCGCTGCACGACTCGAGCATGCAGGCGCGGATTCTGGCGCCGCATCGCTTTCAGGTCGCGGCCAGCCCGGCGTATCTCCAGCGCCACGGTACACCGCAGAAACCCGAAGATCTGGCGCAACACCAATGCCTGGCTTACAAAGGCGCGACCGGCCAGCAGCGCTGGTTTTTCCGTCGTGATGGCGAAGACTGGACGCCGTACTCGGTGAAAGGCCCGATCACTGGCAACCACGCCGACACCCTTACCCAAGCGGCCGAGCAAGGTTTGGGGCTGGTGATGTTTCCGTCGTGGCTGATTGGTGAAGCGGTGCGCGACGGTACGTTGGTGCCGGTGTTGGGGGAATATCAGGTGTCGAACAGTCTGGAGCCGCAGCAGATTGCGGTGTTGTGGCCGGGGAGCCGACGATTGTCGGTGAAGGTGCGGACGGTGATTGATTTCTTTGTCGAATGCTTTGGTGAAGTGCCCTACTGGGACAGGCCTTGAGTCTTTGAAGATCAAGAGCCCCTCACCCTAGCCCTCCCGAAACGTCGGACCGCCCGTAGGGAGAGGGAACTGATTGGGGGATGCTGTGGAACTACGCCGACCTGAAACAGCTTTACCGAATCCATAATCGACTGAATCTTTCAGGTCGATGTATGACGCAAGACACCTCGGTCAGTCCCCTCTCCCTACGGGCGGTCCGACGTTTCGGGAGGGCTAGGGTGAGGGGCTTTTCAAGCTGTCAGATCCGGAACTGGCCCACGAGTTTGCCCAAGCGCTGCCCCAGCTCGGCCAGACTGCGCGAAGTCTGCGCGCCCAGCTGCGTTTCATCAGCCACGCTGTCCACCGCCACCGCAATCTGATGCACGCTGCGGTTGATCTCTTCCGCCACCGCCGTTTGCTCCTCCGCCGCACTGGCGATTTGCGCGTTCATCGAGTTGATCGTCGCGATCAGCTCCGCCATCGCATCCAGCGAAGCCCCGGCCTGATTAGCCTGTTGCGAAGTACCGTCACCCGCCTCACTGGAGCGACGCATCGCCTCGACCGCCGACTGCGTACCGGCCTGCAAGCGGTCGATCATGCCCTGAATTTCCTGGGTGCTGATCTGCGTGCGACTGGCCAACGCCCGCACCTCATCCGCTACCACGGCAAAGCCGCGCCCGGCCTCACCGGCGCGCGCCGCCTCAATCGCTGCGTTCAGTGCCAGCAGGTTGGTCTGCTCGGCAATCGAACGGATCACCCCGAGCACACCAACAATCGACGTCACGTCCTGCTGCAGGCTATCGAGCGACACACCGCTGCTACGGATGTCATCGACCAACGCATGAATCTGCTTGATGCTGCCGGCCACCACGCGCTTGGCGCTCTGGCCTTCTTCGTCGGTCTGCTGAGCAGCGACAGCGGCGTTCTGCGCGCTTTTCGCCACTTCCTGTGCGGCGGCGGACATTTCATTGATCGCTGTGGCGACCTGATCGGTTTCGTGGCGCTGACGCTCCATCGCCTGATCCGAACGCTGGGCCTGATCGGACACCTGCGTCACCAGACCGGTCAGTTGCGTGGTCATCTCGGTGATCTGCCGCACCAGGCCATGGATCTTGTCGACGAAGCGATTGAACGAGCCGGCCAGTTCGCCGAGTTCGTCCTGACTGGTGATGTTCAGGCGACGGGTCAGATCGCCCTCGCCCGCCGCGATGTCATCGAGGTTGGCTTTCATCAGGGTCAACGGACGCAGAATGGTGTTGGCCAGCAACATCCCCGCCGCCGCGATCACCAACAACACCACCACCGCCACGCCGACGATGCTCAGCACCACGCCTTGCATGCGTTCCTGCACCTGCGCTTCGACCAACGCTACTTGCGCTTCGATGCCGTCGAGGTTGACCGACGTACCGACCGCCATGTCCCACTTGGCCAGGTATTCGGTGTAACCGAGTTTCGGCACCAGCACCTTGGCATTACCCGGCAACGGCGAGCTGTATTGCAGATAGTGCGTGCCGTCCTTCGCCACTTTCACCAGGCCTAGGTTGACGTAAACGCCATTCGGGTCGCGATTGTCCTTGAAACTTTTGCCCACGCCTTCGGGATCGTTGGCCTTGAACAGGCGCACGGTCTCGGAGTCGTAGCCGAAGAAGTAGCCGTCCTTGCCGTAGCGAATGCCCGAGAGCAATTTGATCGCCTGCGCCCGTGCCTCGTTGTCACCCGGCGCGGCCGCGTCGTACAGCGGCTTGATCGTGGTCATGGCCACGGCGACGTAACTTTGCAGAGTGGCTTTGGCGTCGCCGAGCAGGCGTTCGCTGGTCTGTTCGACCTCTTTGTGCGCCTGTTCCTGAAGGATGAACAGCGTGGTCAGGCTGATGACCAGGGCAAAGAGCAACACCGGGAGAACGGCGAGGGAGAGGACTTTAGCCTTGAGGCTCAGGCGCATTGTGGGAGCTCACTCTTTTGGTTTTATTGGCGTGGTTAAAGGCTTTAACGGCACGCGCAAGCAAAAGTTGAGTCAGGGATTTCCCCAATCCCCTGTGGGAGCGAGCCTGCTCGCGAATGGGCCGGCTCAGTCACTGTAATTGTGAATGACCCACCGCTTTCGCGAGCAGGCTCGCTTCCACAATTGGAATTTTGCAGATCAGAGAACCATCGCGGCCACCCAGCCGAACGCCAGCAACGGCAGGTTGTAGTGCAGGAACGTCGGCACCACGGTGTCCCAGATATGGTGATGCTGGCCGTCGATATTCAGGCCGGAGGTCGGGCCGAGGGTCGAGTCCGAGGCTGGCGAACCGGCATCGCCCAGCGCACCGGCGGTACCGACGATGCACACGATAGCGATCGGGCTGAAGCCCAGTTGCACGCACAGCGGCACGAAAATCACCGCCAGAATCGGTACGGTCGAGAAGGACGAGCCGATGCCCATGGTCACCAGCAGCCCCACCAGCAACATCATCAAGGCGCCGATGCCCTTGCTGTGATCGATCCACGCCGCCGACGTTTGCACCAGCGTCTGCACTTCCCCGGTGGCCTTGATCACCTCACCAAAACCGGAGGAGGCAATCATGATGAAGCCGATCATCGCCATCATCTTCATGCCTTCGGTGAACAGATCATCGGTCTCGCGCCACTTGACGATGCCGGACGCCGAGAAGATCAGAAACCCGACCAGCGCCCCGATAATCATCGAGTCCAGCAGCAACTGCACAATGAACGCAGCGGCAATCGCCACCCCGGCAATCGCCAGGCTCAGCGGGTTGTACTGCACCGCCACCTGTTCGACTTGCTCGATTTTCGCCAAGTCATAAACGCGCTTTTTGCGGTAGCTGATAAAGGCAATGCCCAGCCCCACCAACATGCCCAGCGCCGGAATGCCCATGGCGTGGGTGACGTTGATGCCACTGATGTCGACGCCACTGCGCGCCACATTGGCCAACAGAATTTCATTGAGGAAGATGTTACCGAAGCCTACCGGCAGGAACATGTACGGGGTGATCAGACCGAACGTCATGACGCAGGCGATCAAGCGACGGTCGAGTTGCAGCTTGGTCAGTACATATAAAAGCGGCGGCACCAGCAGCGGAATGAACGCGATGTGGATCGGCAGGATGTTCTGCGAAGCGATCGCCACCACCCACAACAGGCCGATCAGCAGCCATTTGACGCTGCCACCGCCGGTCGCATGCTGGCGATCGACCATGGCCAGGGCCTTGTCGGCCAGCGCATGGGCCAGGCCGGACTTGGCAATCGCCACGGCGAAAGCGCCGAGCAACGCGTAGGACAATGCCACCGTCGCCCCGCCGCCGAGACCGCTGTTGAACGCCTTGAGCGTGGCATCGATGCCCAGACCACCGGTCAGGCCGCCGACCAGCGCGCCAACGATCAAGGCGATCACCACGTGCACGCGGGACAGGCTGAGAATCAGCATGACGCCGACCGCCGCTATGACTGCATTCATTTCACTACCTCAAAAAACACTGCGGTGGAAAACCGACCGCCAGACAGGATGAGTCCGCCAACGGAATACCGGCGGATTTGCAAAGAGGGTCTTATTAGAAGGGCGCGCACTGTGCCGCAGAGTGGCCGCAGTGTCAAAGCGAGCGGGCGATTTCGGGTGCGGCAATCCGCCATATTGTGTTTCAAGAATAAAGAAAGCCGATTTGCGGCCGTTACAGTGCAAAGTCTCAGATATTTATCGAATAAGGACGTCTCCATGTCGCTCAGACAACTTTCCATCCAATGGAAAATCACCCTGCTCGCCGGCCTGTGCCTGGCCGGTATCGTGACCCTGTTGGTGGGTCTTTCGCTGTATCGCATGGAGCACAGTTCTGCACTGGTGAAAGCTTCGAGCATGGAAATGCTCACCGAGTCGGCGCAAGCGCGCATCGAGTCGCAAGGTGAAGTACAGGCCGCCGGCATTCGCCAGCAGTTCATGGACGCCTATCAGTACGGCCATGGTTTCTCGCGGCAGGTTTTATTCCTGCGCGAACAGGCCGAGAAGCGTTTTCTCGATGCTTTCGATCTGCGCGAAGACATGACCCGGCAGGTCAAATCGGCGCTGCAAGCCAACCCGGACCTGCTCGGCCTGTCACTGGTGTTCGAAGCCAACGCACTGGACGGCAAGGACGAACTGTTCGCCGGCCAAGCTGAACTGGGCAGCAACGACAAGGGCCGCTTCGCCCTGTACTGGTCGCAACCGACCCCAGGCAAAGTCACCTCGATGGCCCTGCCGGAAAGCGACATGGCCGACACCAGCACCGGCCCTAGCGGTCAGGCGGCCAATGCCTGGTTCACCTGCCCGCGCACCACACTCAAACCGTGCGTGATCGAACCGTACTTTTATGTGATCGACGGGCACAAAGTGCTGATGACCAGCATCGTCTTCCCGCTGCAGGTCAATGGCAAAGTCATCGCTTCGCTGTCGGTCGACATCAACCTCAACAGCCTGCAAGCGATCAGCCAAGGCGCGAGCAAGAAGCTCTATGACGGCCAGACCGCCGTGAGCATCATCAGCCCCGCCGGCCTGCTCGCCGGTTACAGCCCGGATGCCGGCAAACTCAGCCAGCGTCTGGATGCCGTGGACAAAATCAGCGGCGCCGAACTGCTGAGCAAACTCGCGTCCACCAGCAGCGTGAGCAGCCTGCACAGCAACGGCCAGTTGAAAGTGCTGTCGCCGTTCCCGCCGATTCCCGGCGGCCCGTCGTGGGGCGTTTTGCTCGATGTACCGGAGAAAGTCCTGGTCAGCCGCGCCGAAGCGCTCAAGCAACAACTGGATGCCAGCAATAACTCGGGCACTTTGATCGAACTGAGCCTCGGCGTGTTGGCGGCATTGATCGGTTTGCTGCTGGTGTGGCTGATGGCGCGCAGCGTGACCAGACCGATCCTCGGCGTGGCGCACATGCTCGAAGACATCGCCAGCGGCGAAGGTGATCTGACCCGTCGCTTGGCCTACGACAAAAAGGACGAACTCGGTCAGTTGGCCGGCTGGTTCAACAAGTTCCTCGACAAGTTGCAGCCGATCATCGCCGAAGTGAAACGTTCGGTGCAGGATGCGCGCAACACCGCCGACCAGTCCTCGGCCATCGCCACGCAAACCAGCGCCGGCATGGAGCAGCAATACCGCCAGGTCGATCAGGTCGCCACTGCCTCCCACGAAATGAGCGCCACCGCGCAAGACGTCGCGCGCAGCGCCGCGCAGGCTGCCGAAGCCGCCAAGGATGCTGATCGCGCGACCCGTCAGGGCCTGACCGTGATCGACCGCACCACCGCGAGCATCGACACCCTCGCCGCCGACATGAGCGCGGCGATGGTGCAAGTCGAAGGGCTGGCCGCCAATAGCGAGAAGATCGGCACGGTGCTGGAAACCATCCGCGCCATCGCCGAACAAACCAACCTGCTCGCGCTGAACGCCGCCATCGAAGCGGCGCGTGCCGGTGAAGCCGGACGTGGTTTTGCCGTGGTCGCCGACGAGGTGCGTAACCTCGCCCGCCGCACGCAAGAATCGGTGGAGGAAACCCGCCAGGTCATCGAGCAACTGCAAACCGGTACGCAGGATGTGGTCGGTTCGATGGGCAACAGTCATCGTCAGGCTCAGGGCAGTGTCGAGCAGGTGGGCCAGGCCGTGACGGCGCTGCGCCAGATTGGCGATGCGGTGACGGTGATCAGTGACATGAATCTGCAGATTGCCAGCGCGGCGGAAGAGCAGAGTGCGGTGGCCGAGGAGATCAACAACAACGTGGCGACGATCCGTGATGTGACGGAATCGTTGTCCGGGCAGGCGAATGAGTCGGCGCGGGTGAGTCAGTCGCTCAATAGCCTGGCGAATCAGCAGCAGAGTTTGATGGATCAGTTTAGGGTTTGATTCAAGATTGGAGGGTGTCAGGTAAATCCTTACCCCCTCACCCCAGCCCTCTCCCCCAAGGGGGCGAGGGGGAAAGGGAGCCGATCTCCACGCCATTCAAAACCTGAGTTCGACTCGACATTTCAGATCACGGGAAGGTTTTCAAAACCTGAGTTCGGCTCGGTATCTCACGTCGGTGTACCTCTAACAAACACCTCGGTCAGTCCCCTCTCCCTATGGGAGAGGGTTAGGGTGAGGGGCTTCTAAAGAATCACCGCCGAGGCAACTCAATCACTACCTTCAACCCGCCCCACTCACTCTCGCCCAACACCAGCAACCCGCCCCAGGTCTCGACAATATCGCGGACAATCCCCAATCCCAGACCATGCCCGTGGGTCTGCTCATCCAGCCGCGTGCCCCGGCTGAACACTTCGGTGCGCTGCTCTTCGGGAATCCCCGGGCCGTCATCTTCCACGCTCAGGGCAAAGCCGTCCGTACGCTCGATCACGCTCAGGCGTACTTCGGCATCCGCCCACTTGCAAGCGTTGTCCAAAAGATTGCCGAGCAACTCGAGCAAATCCTCACGATCCCACGGCAACTGCAACCCCGTCGGCGCGACGTAGCTCAACGCCAGATGCTCGCCATGAATCATGTTCAACGTCGCCAGCAACCCCGGCAGTTCCGCATCGCAATCAAACAGCGCCCCCGGTAACGCATCACCGGACAGCCGTGCCCGGTTCAATTCGCGATTGAGCCGCTGCTGCACTTGCTCCAACTGTTCCTTGAGCACCTTGCGCAGCTCGGGATGCGCATCGAGTTTTTCACTGGACGCCAGGCTCAACAGCACCGCCAGCGGCGTTTTCAACGCGTGCCCGAGATTGCCCAAGGCATTGCGTGAACGCTTGAGGCTGTCTTCGGTGTGCGCGAGCAAATGGTTGATCTGCGCCACCAGCGGCTCCAGCTCCACCGGCACCTGATCATCCAGTTGCGAACGCTGGCCCTGCTGCAATTGCGCGATCTGCTCGCGAGCCCTTTCCAGCGGTTTCAAGGCGCGGCGCACGGTCAAACGCTGCAAGAACAGAATCAGCAACAATGCCGCCAGCCCCATGCCGAGGCCGATCTGGCGCATGCGCTGAAAGCTCTCGCGCACCGGCGTGTAATCCTGCGCGACGCTGATCGAAATTGATTGGCCCAGGCGTCGATAGTCCGAACGCAGCACCAACAATTGCTGGCCGTCCGGGCCCAGTTGCAGGTTGCTGTGCAGACCGGGGTGTTCGAGCAGCGGCAGGTCCTGATCCCACAACGAGCGCGACCGCCAATGGCTGTCGGCGAAATCGATACGGAAGTAATGCCCGGAAAACGGTCGCTGATAGGCCGGCGACAGATGCCGCTCATCCAGTTGCAAGCCTTGCGGCCCGCGCACCAATGCCACCAGCAGACTTTCGCTGTCGTTGCGCAGACCCGCTTCGAGGTAGCGCTGCAACCCCACTTCGAACAACCACAGACTGGTTTGCGCCACCACCACACCGACAACCACCATCACGCTGATCAAACCCAGGCTCAAGCGGCGCTGGATCGACCTCACGAAGCTTGCCCGCCGAACAGGTAACCCTGGCCGCGACGGGTTTCGATCACGCTTTTGCCGAGCTTGCGCCGCAGGTGATTGACGTGCACTTCAAGGACGTTGGAGTCACGCTCGGTTTCACCGTCGTAGAGGTGTTCGGCGAGGTGGCTTTTGGAGAGGATCTGCTCCGGGTGCAGCATGAAATACCGCAGCAGACGGAATTCGGCGGCGGTCAGTTGAATGTCGGCGCCATCGCGCACCACGCACTGACGGCCCTCATCCAGGTGCAACCCGGCGGCCTTCAACGTCGGCTGATTGGCCTGGCCTTTGGAGCGGCGCAACAGCGATTGAATGCGCAGTTGCAGCTCTTCCGGATGGAACGGTTTGGTCAGGTAATCGTCGGCGCCGGCCTTCAGGCCTTCGATGCGCTCGGCCCAGGAATCGCGCGCCGTGAGTATCAGCACCGGTATCGCCAGACCGCCGGCGCGCCACTGCGCCAGCACTTCAAGCCCCGGCACACCCGGCAGGCCGAGGTCGAGAATGATCAGGTCATACGGTTCGCTGCTGCCCTGATACAGCGCATCACGACCGTCCGCCAGCCAATCGACCGCATAGCCCTGCCGTTGCAGGCCGGCGAGCAATTCGTCAGCCAACGGTACGTGGTCTTCCACCAATAGCAAACGCATCGATCAATCTTCCTTGTCTTTCACAAGTTCACCGGTATCGGCCTTCAAGTGCAGCTCACGGGCGACACCTTCGACGGTGAGCAACTCGACTTCATAAATGTAGACGTCGTGTTTTTCTTCCAGCTCGACTTCCAGCAGTTTTGCGCCGGGATAGCGGTCCATTGCCTGCTGCAGCACTTGCTCCAGCGGCAGGATCACGCCCTTCTCCCGCAAACTCAGGGCCTCGTCCTGATCGAGGTCGCGGGCCATTGCTGCCGAGCAAAAAATCACCAGCGCCAATGCCGTACGGCTGGTGGCGCGAACATTAACCTTCATTACGTATCCTGATGATCCTTGAGAACCTGCCCAGTCACCGCGTCTAATTCCAGATCCCACTCCAGCCCCTGCGGATCACGCATTTCAACCTGGTAGATGTACTTGCCGTACTCTTCTTCCAACTCGGTTTCAGTGATCGTCGAACCCGGGTGTTTTTCCAGCGCCTTGGCGTTGAGCTTCTCGAAGGAGACGATAGTACCAGCGTCGCGCAGACGCAGGGCTTCGTCAGGGCCGAGATCGCGGGCGTGGGCGAGGCTGGCGGTGCAGCCGATGATCGAGGCAATGGACAGGGCAGTCAGGGTTTTCATGGAGTCTCCGTATTTTTATGTGTTGCTTACGGTGGGCACCTTAGCGGGATGAACTTAACTGAAACTGAATTGCCATCATTGCCCCAGCTCAACATATCCCCCCCTGTGGGAGCGAGCTTGCTCGCGAATGCGGTGTATCAGACACATCATCGTTGACTGACCCTACGCTTTCGCGAGCAAGCTCGCTCCCACAGGGGACATCATCGTTCTATAATGCTTCGCTTGCTAACGATCGAGACCGGTATGACCGCCATCCACATAAAATTCCCCGCCCTCACCCTCAAGGCCGGCCCGCGCGCCATGGCGCGTATTCGTGCCCAAGGCCTGAACGCCGCAGACGTCGGCACCCTGCCCGGCGCCGCCGGTGGGCCGAAGGCGTTGGGGATTCAGGGGCTGGATCTGGCGTTGTTCGGCGAATGGCTGCCGAGCGCACCGCGTGAACGCTCATTGATCGGCGCCTCGGTCGGTTCCTGGCGCTTCGCCAGCGCCTGCCTACCGGACGCCGCCGAAGGCATCCGGCGCCTCGGGCATCTGTACGCCGAGCAGAATTTCAATAAAGGCGTGACCATGGCCGAGATCAGCCAGAGTTCGCAGCGCATGCTCAACGACCTGCTCGACGGCCGCGACGCGAGCATCCTCGACAACGCGCATTACCGGCTGAACATCATGGTGGTGAAAAGTCAGGGGCGTCTGGCCGATGACCATCGCGGGCGACTGGGCCTGGCGCTGGGTTCGGTGATCGCCGACAACCTGCGCGGCCGCGCACGGCTGTCGCGACACTTCGAACGGCTGATCATCCACGACCCGCGCCTCGCCCCGCCGGTGAATACGCTGAGCGACTTCCCGTCGCGTTTCGTCGCCCTGAATGCCGGCAACCTGCGTCAGGCCTTGCTCGCCTCAGGCTCGATCCCGATGGTCATGGAAGGCGTACGCGACTTGCCGGGTGCTGGCGCCGGCACGTTCCGCGATGGCGGCCTGCTCGACTATCACCTCGACCTGCCCTACAGCGGCGACGGCATCGTGCTCTATCCGCACTTCACTGATCGGGTGATTCCCGGCTGGTTCGACAAGACCTTGCCGTGGCGCAAGGCCTCGGTGGAGCGTTTGCAGGACGTGCTGCTGCTCGCCCCTTCGAAGGAGTATCTGGCGCGCCTGCCCTACGGCAAACTGCCCGACCGTAACGACTTCAAACGCTTTATGGGCGATGCAGCGAGCCGGCAGAAATACTGGCACGCAGCGATGGATGAGAGCCGTCGCCTCGGCGATGAATTCCTTGAACTGACTGCCAATGGTCGCCTCGCCGAGCGCTTGCTGACCCTTTAGTCAGCACGGCCAAAGACAAGCTGGTAAACTCGCCGCCTGCCCGAATCGCTGCGGCGAACGCCATCTGAACAGAGCTGAAAATACCGTGGAAATCTTCAAAGAGTTTACCTTCGAATCCGCCCACCGCCTGCCGCACGTCCCGGACGGCCACAAATGCGGGCGTCTGCACGGTCACTCGTTCAAAGTGGCGCTGCACCTCAGCGGCGACCTCGATCCGCACACTGGCTGGATTCGCGACTTCTCCGAGATCAAGGCGATTTTCAAGCCGCTGTACGAGCGTCTCGATCACAACTACCTGAACGACATTCCCGGCCTGGAAAACCCGACCAGCGAAGTGCTGGCCAAATTCATCTGGAATGAAATGAAGCCGTTGCTGCCGGAACTGAGCGCGATCCGTATTCACGAGACCTGCACCAGCGGTTGTATCTATCGCGGTGAATAACCTCTGACACCCCAACTATCCCTGGGGGAGTGAGCCTGCTCCGGGCGGCGTTCCGACGAAAGCGGTTTGTCAGCCGACATTGATATCGACTGACACGCCCTCTTCGCGAGCAGGCTCGCTCCCACAAGGAAACAGTGTTTTGCCAGAGAACAGCCTTCACGGCTGTTTTTTTCCGCCTATGCTTTTTGGCTCCCCCGCCAAGAGGACAGGCCCATGACGGACTGGCTGCTGGATCAGGTCTTTGACTTCAACGGCCGACAGGTGCGTTACGCCGTACACGGCGACGGCCCGCCGCTGCTGTTCGTGCATGGCACACCGTTTTCGTCGTACGTATGGCATCGGATCGCGCCGCATTTTTTCGCCACGCATCGCGTGCATTACTTCGACCTGCTGGGTTATGGACGCTCTGAACAGCCCGACGCCGACGTCTCCCTCGGCGTGCAAAACCACCTGCTGGCGCAGTTACTCGACCACTGGAATATCCAACACCCCGACGTCGTCGCTCACGATTTTGGCGGCGCCACCGTGCTGCGTGCACACCTGCTCAACGGCAAGGATTACCGCAGCCTGACCCTGATCGATCCGGTGGCTTTGTCGCCATGGGGTTCGCCGTTCGTGCAGCATGTGCGTCAGCATGAAGCGGCGTTCAGCGGCCTGCCTGGTTACATCCAGCGCGCGATCGTGCCGACCTATATTCGCGGGGCGATTCACCGGAATATCCCCGACGACGAACTCGCACCCTACGTGCAGCCGTGGCTCGGCGATCCGGGGCAAGCGGCGTTCTATCGGCAGATTGCGCAGATGGACGAGCGCTATACCCGTGAGGCCGAAAGTTTGTACCCGACGATCCGCTGTCCGGTACAGATTCTCTGGGGCGAAGAAGACCAGTGGATTCCATCGAGCGTGGCCGAGCGTTACATCAAATGATCCCGGGATCACAATTCCACCCGATTGCCAACGCCGGCCACCTTGTCCAGGAAGATGCCCCCGAAGCCATCGTCGCCGCCCTGCTGCGCTTCCTATAAACCAACACAAATCCCCTGTGGGAGCGAGCCTGCTCGCGAAAGCGGTTCATCAGTCACAGCAAATATCGTCTGACACACCGCCTTCGCGAGCAGGCTCGCTCCCACATTGGGCTTGGGTGTATTCAGGTGCACCGCTTTCGCGCCAATCCGCGTGACTCGTCTATACATAACCCGCGCCCTCCGGCATTTGGCACGACCACTGCAACCCTTCCCCGCGTCTCCTCTATCCAGCAAGGACCGCCCCATGACGCAGAACGATCCCGGCAACGATTACCCCCTCAGTGAAGTCCCGATGCACGCGCGCAAAGGCCTGGCCTCCACAGCCATGGTGCTGCTGGGCTTCACGTTTTTTACCGCGACCATGTTTGCCGGCGGCAAGCTGGGCGTGGCGTTCAGTTTCGGCGAGATGATGGCGGTGATCATCGTCGGTAATCTGCTGCTCGGTCTCTACGCGGCAGGCTTGGGCTATATCGCGTTCAAAAGCGGCCTCAATTCGGTACTGATGGGCCGCTTCTGCTTCGGCGAAGTCGGCAGCAAGCTCAGCGACCTGATTCTCGGTTTCACCCAGATCGGCTGGTACGCCTGGGGCACCGCGACCGCCGCAGTGGTGCTCGGCAAATACTTCGATCTTAACGAAGGCACGGTTCTTGGCTTGATGGTGCTGTTCGGGCTGGTGTTCTGTGCCACGGCGTATGTCGGTTATCGCGGGCTGGAGATTCTCTCGTACATCGCCGTGCCGGCGATGATGTTGCTGCTGATGCTGTCGATGTGGGTCGCCACGGTGAAAGTCGGCGGTTTCGAAGGCTTGCTCAGCGTCGTGCCAAGCGGTTCGCTGGACTGGTCGACGGCCATTACGCTGGTGTTCGGCACCTTCGTCAGCGGCGCCACGCAAGCGACCAACTGGACACGCTTCTCGCGCTCGGCCCGGGTGGCGGTGCTGGCCAGCCTGATCGGTTTTTTCATCGGCAACGGCCTGATGGTGCTGATCGGCGCATACGGCGCCATCGTTTATCAGCAACCGGACGTGGTTGAGGTGCTGCTGTTGCAAGGTTTCGCCATGGCGGCGATGGCCATGCTGTTGCTGAACATCTGGAGCACCCAGGACAACACCATCTACAACTTCGCCGTCGCCGGTTGCAACCTGCTGCGCACCAGCCGGCGCAAGACCGTGACCCTCGCCGGTGCGGTGATCGGCACCCTGCTCGCCTTGCTGGGCATGTACGACATGTTAGTGCCGTATCTGATTCTGCTCGGCACGGTGATTCCACCGATTGGCGGGGTGATCATGGCGGACTTTTTCTTCCGTTGGCGTGGGCATTACCCGCGTCTGGCCGACGCACGGTTGCCGGCGTTCAACTGGCCGGGGCTAGGGGCCTATGCGGTCGGCACCGTCGCCGCGTTCAACTCGCCGTGGGTCGCGCCGCTGGTAGGGATCGCCGCTGCCGCGCTAACGTATGTCATCGTCACTGGTGTGCTTGGCGCTCGCAGCGCCAGCGCGCCACTACAAGACTTATAAAAAAAGGATTCGCCTGATGCACATCATCAACGCCCGACTGCGCAACCAGGAAGGTTTGCACGAATTGCACCTTGAAGACGGCCTGATCCGCAGCATCGCCCGGCAGACCGAAGCGCCCACTCTTGGCCCGGATGACCTCGACGCCGGCGGCAATCTGGTGGTGCCGCCCTTCGTCGAACCGCACATTCACCTCGACGCCACGCTGACCGCCGGCGAGCCGCGCTGGAACATGAGCGGCACGCTGTTCGAAGGCATCGAGTGCTGGGGCGAGCGCAAGGTCACCATTACCGAAGAAGACACCAAGACTCGCGCGAAGAAAACCATTCAGGCCCTGGCTGCCCACGGGATTCAGCACGTGCGCACCCACGTCGACGTCACCGACCCGCAACTCACCGCGCTCAAAGCCATGCTTGAAGTGCGCGAAGAAAGCCGCCACCTGATCGACCTGCAAATCGTCGCGTTTCCGCAGGAAGGCATCGAGTCGTTCCGCAACGGTCGCGAGTTGATGGAAGAGTCGATTCGCATGGGCGCGGACGTGGTCGGCGGCATTCCGCATTTCGAATACACCCGCGATCAGGGCGTCAGTTCGGTGAAGTACCTGATGGACCTGGCCGAGCGCACCGGTTGCCTGGTCGACGTGCACTGTGATGAAACCGACGACCCGCATTCGCGTTTTCTCGAAGTGCTTGCCGAAGAGGCGCGCAGCCGCGACATGGGCGCCCTCGTCACCGCCAGCCACACCACGGCGATGGGTTCTTACGACAATGCCTACTGCGCGAAACTGTTCCGTTTGCTGGGCCATTCCGGGATCAGTTTTGTCTCATGCCCGACCGAGAGCATTCACCTGCAAGGACGCTTCGACAACTTCCCCAAACGCCGTGGCGTGACCCGCGTGAATGAACTGCTCGAAGCCGGCATGAACGTGTGTTTCGGCCAGGACTCCATCGTTGATCCGTGGTATCCGCTGGGCAACGGCAACATCCTGCGCGTGCTCGAAGCCGGGCTGCACATCTGCCACATGCTCGGTTACCGCAACCTGCAAAGTGCACTGGATCTGGTGACCGACAACAGCGCCAAAGCCATGCACCTGGGCGAGCGCTATGGACTGGAACAGGGGCGCCCGGCGAACCTGCTGATTTTGTCGGCGGACAGTGATTACGAGGTCATCCGCAGCCAAGGCTTGCCGTTGTATTCGATTCGCGGCGGCAAGGTGTTGATGAAGCGGCAGATGCCGGTGGTGGAGTTCAGTGGTGAGCTGAGCTGAGAGGCGCCCCGTAAATCCAATGTGGGAGCGAGCCTGCTCGCGAAGAGGCTGGCACATCCGGCATCATCGCCTCAGACATACCGTTTTCGCGAGCAGGCTCGCTCCCACAGGTTCGGTGTTTGAACATGATATTTGTGCTCACACAAAACCCTGTGGGAGCCTGACTTGCCAACGATGGCGTCGTCGAATTCAGCCCATCAACCGCGCCGTACCAAACAGCCTGACCCGCCGCAATTCACCGTCTGCTGCTTCGAGCAAAATCGGCGCCGTACCGCCCGGCATGACCACCTGCACTTCTCCCGCTACAACCCAACCTACCCGCCACGCCGCCGATGCCACGGCACTGGCGCTGGTGCCGGATGAGGCCGTCGGCCCTTCGCCACGCTCGAACACCCGGGCGAGGATCCTCTGCGGTGACTCCAGCACTGCCCATTGCAGATTGACCCCCGCCGGGCATGGATCACCGGCACCGACGGGTGTGGCGTAGGCAATTTGGGTCAGGCCGTCGCTCAGTGGCGATTCACGCATCTGTTCATTACTTGGCAACGCCGCTGCATCACCGAGCAGTGTGACGCAATGCGGATTGCCAATGCGCACGAATTGGCTGTGCGACCAGTCGGGATCAAGTTGTGCCAGGGGTTGGACGTGGCTCACGTCTCGAGCGTTGAACTCAATGCCCTGAACCGTCTGCGCAGCGACGGCATCCGGCCCGAAACCGGGTTGGCCGAGATCAAGCCAGAAGCCTTGAACACCGTCGACAACAGCCGGTTTCACCGTGGTCTCCACGGCGTCACCCTTGTCGTGATGCACGCGCAACACCCCGCCCGCCTCCGGCATCAAGCCTTGCTTGGTCAGCGCCTGCGAGAAAATCGTCAGGCCGTTGCCACTGCGCTCGGCGAGCGTACCGTCGGTGTTGACGATCAATACGTCAAACGGTGGCGACGTCTGGAAAGGACCAATCAGCAGGCCGTCGCTGCGGTGGGATTTGCTGTTCGCAGGGCGTTGGTCTTCGGGCCAGTCACAGCAGAGTTTGATTGCTGCTTCGCTCCATGTCTGACGCGAAGATGCGCATTCGGTGGCGGTGGCCGGCAAATCAATGCCCGCCTCGCGTAATTCGGTGGGCGAGATGACGCCATAAATATTGCCCCGTGCATCGTAGAATTGCGTCATCAGTGTTTGTCCCTGTTATCGAAGAAGGTCACTGTAAATCGCAATCCCTTGTGGGAGCGAGCCTGCTCGCGAATGCAGTGTGTCAGCCGATATTTTCTTTATCCGACACACCGCCTTCGCGAGCAAGCTCGCTCCCACAGGAATCGGTGCATGACCGCTGATTAGTGAGCCCGCTCCATTCAATGTGGGAGCGAGCTTGCTCGCGAAAGCGGTGGGTCAGTCGATATATTTTTAGCTGACACGCCGCTATCGCGAGCAGGCTCACTCCTACAGGTTAGGATGTTGCCTGTACTTCCCCGAATGGCCGGCGATCGAACCTCGTCGCTGAATCACTGTCCTTCGGGGACGCGAAGTTTTTTGCCAAGGATCGATATGACCAGCCTCAACCCCCAAGACACTTTCGTCCCCGGACGCCTGCAACAGATGTCCACGCGCATCGCCTTTTTCATCGCTGGGCTCGGCATCGCCGCGTGGGCACCCTTGGTGCCGTACGCCAAGGCACGCGCCGGGCTCGACGAAGGCACATTGGGGTTGTTGCTGTTGTGCCTCGGCGTCGGCTCGATTCTGGCGATGCCACTGGCGGGGATTCTGGCCACACGCTTCGGCTGTCGCCGCGTCGCCACCGGCGGCACGTTGTTGATCTGCGCAGCGCTGCCGTTACTGGCGACGGTGTCGTCGATACCGGCGCTGATCGCCACACTGTTCATGTTCGGTGCGGGCCTGGGCACGGTGGATTCGACGGTGAACCTGCAAGCGGTGATTGTCGAACGCGCCAGCGGCAAGAACATGATGTCGGGTTTCCATGGTTTGTTCAGTCTCGGCGGGATTGTCGGCGCCGCAGGTGTCAGCGCGCTGCTGGGTCTCGGCCTGTCACCGCTCGCCGCCATGCTGGTGGTGGTCGTGGTGTTGATCGCAGCGCTGTGCAAGTGCGTGCCGCACATGTTGCCCTACGGCAGTGAAAGCTCGGGTCCGGCATTCGCCATCCCTCACGGCATCGTGCTGTTTATCGGCGGCATGTGCTTCATCGTTTTTCTCACCGAAGGCGCAGCCCTGGACTGGAGCGCGGTGTTTCTCGCGCAGGAACGCGGGATCGACACCGCCTATGCGGGATTGGGCTACGCGGCGTTTGCCCTGACCATGACCGCCGGGCGTCTGATGGGTGACCGCATTGTGCGGATTGTCGGGGCAACGCGGATCATTCTGTTTGGCGGCCTGTTGGCCGCGGCAGGTCTGTTTCTGGCGACTTTTGCACCGAGCTGGGAAGCGGCGCTGGTCGGTTACGCGCTGGTCGGCGCCGGCTGTTCGAACATCGTGCCGGTGCTATACACGGCGGTGGGCAAGCAGACGGTGATGCCGGAAAGCATCGCGGTGCCGGCGATCACCACGCTGGGTTATGCAGGGATTCTGGCGGGGCCGGCGGTAATCGGCTTTGTCGCCCATGCCAGCAGTTTGAGTTTTGCCTTTGGCTTGATGGCGGTGCTGCTGGTTGCAGTAGCCATCGGCGGTAAAGTCTTGAAAGTCTGAAAGCTTCGCGAGCAGGCTCGCTCCCACAGGATCTCAGTGATCCATGTGGGAGCGAGCCTGCTCGCGAAGAAGCTGACGCGGTCTTTCAGAAACCTACACTGGCCTGCACAAAGAACGTCCTCGGCGCGCCGACATACATCCCTGAGTTGTTGTCGCTGGAGCGAGTGAAGTACTGCTTGTCGAAGATGTTTTTCACCCCGGCGCCCAGCTTCAGGTTCGACACCTGCGGCCCGAAGTCATAGCCACCACGTACGTTCCAGGTCACGTAACCCGGGATATCGCCGTACTGCCCGTCCGCCGTGCCATCGGTGATGTAGTTGCCGTTGAAGCTGCCATCGGCGTTCACACCAGTGCCTGGCGAGCGCTGTTTCGATTGGGCGAAACCGTCGAGGTTGTAGGTCCAGCGGTTGATGTCGTAACGCAAACCAACCGTTGCCACCTGACGCGAATAGAACGGCAGATCACGGCCCTTGAAGCCCGGAATTTCGCCTTCGTAAGTAGCGCGGGTGTAAGTGAAGCCGGCGTTGGCAGTCAAACCGTCAAGCCGCGGATCCAGCGCCGCCATGTCGTAGTGCACCGACGCTTCGATGCCCTGGTGCTTGGTCGCACCGAGGTTGGTCCAGCCCACGTCATTACTGATGTATTGCAGTTCGTCGTCGAAGTCGATGTAGAACAGCGTCACTTCCCCGCCCCACACATCATCGTTGTAGCGCGTGCCGATCTCGTAGGTCTTGGCCTTCTCCGGCTCCAGACCATTGGCGGTCTGATCACCCGAGCCGCCCTGGCCGAGCTGGAAATACTGCAGGCTGCCGAACGAGGTTTCGTAATTGGCGAACAGTTTCCACGCATCCGACAGGTGATACATCACGCTCAGCGCCGGCAGCGGTTCGTTGCTCTCGATGCTGCGATTTTTCGCCTGCACCGGTTTACCGGCCGTGTCGAGCACCGCGCGGTCATGCCAGTCGGTGCTGATGTGTTCGAAGCGAATGCCGGGGGTGATGGTCCAGTTGCCAACGTCGATTTTGTTGTCGATGTAGACCGAGTTGGCCTCGGTGCCGCCGGTACGATCCTGAAATACATGACCATCAGACGTCGGCGTGAGCACTGGCTGGTTGTTGATCAGCGCCACGCGGCTAGACGATTCGTGCATCGCCTCTTTCAGGTAGCGATAACCGACGCTGACTTCCTGGGTGGTCGGGCCGACATCGAAAACCCGCGACACCCGTGGCTCGATGCCCAGGGTGTAATAGGAACGCGGGTAGGAGCTGAGGGTTTTCTGGTCGCGGGCGGCGATGGTGCTGCCACGGAAACTGTCGGTGTAATACGTCAGAATTTCCGCTTGAGTGCGCTCGTCGATCTGACGGATCCATTTGAACGACACGTCTTTGCGCCGCCCGGTGAACTGGTCGTAGTCACGCACCGAGTCGTACGGTTTATCGTCGTACTGCTTCTGGGTCAGACCGCCGGGCATGTCGGCCGTGGCGTCGTAGTAGTGGAAGTTGAGGCTGAAATCGTCCTGATCGGTCGGCGCCCAGTGGGTCTTGAGCAGCACGTCGTCGATGTCGTTGCCGTTGTTGCGCTCGCGGTAGCCGTTACCGTTGACACCCGAATACAGCAACGCCACGCCCATGCCGTTGTCGGCAGTGCCGCCGAGGAACGCGGTGTCGATGTGTTTCCAGCCACCGTACCGGGTGGTTTCCAGCGTGGTGCCGATTTCACCGGTGGTTTTTTCCGGAATCGCCCGGGTGACGAAGTTGATCACCCCGCCGACGTTTTGCGGCCCATAACGCACCGAGCCGGCGCCACGCACGACGTCGATGCTGTCGAGGTTGCCCGAGGAAATCGGCGCCATCGACAGTTGCGGTTGACCGTACGGGGCGAATGCCGCCGGTACGCCGTCGATCAATACGGTGGAGCGCGGCGATAGACGCGAGGTCAGACCGCGCACACCGACGTTCAGGGAAATATCGCTGCCGCCGGTGCCGTTGGAGTCCTGCACCTGCACGCCCGGCACACGCTTGAGCACGTCGCTGACGTTCATCGCGCCTTGTTCGACCATCGCTTCGCGGCGGATCACCGTACGCGCACCGGGGTGGTTCTGCACCACGGCAGCGTTGGCATCACCGAGCCAGTCGCCGACAACCTTGATGTCGGTCACGCCCAGCTCCAGCGGGCCGTTGCCGGCGGCGGAACTCACGGCGGGCGACAGCGTCACCGAACCTTCATTGATCTGATAGTCCAGACCGCTGCCCTGCAGCAATTGCCGCAGTGCCTGCTCAGGCGAGATATCACCGTCGACCGCCGGGGCCTGTTTACCTGCGACCAGATCGGGGCTGAAAAATACTTGCAGCGACGTCTGCTGGCCCAGTTCGCTCAGGGCCTGACCCAACGGCTGCGCGCGGATATGAATGGCTTCGCCGGCAAACGCCAGCGGCATCGCCGCGTTGACCGCCAGCGCGAGAGCCAGCGGTAACCAAAGGGACTTTTTGTTGTTGGCAGTGGTGTTTTTCACGTCGTACGTAGTCCTGTGGATCGCAAGAGTGTGCGGCTGTTAATGCAAACCAGTTGCAGTTGAACAGGAAGACGATGAACTCGAAAAAAACCTGAATTTTATTTTGCGATTATTTCCTGGCTGCCATCCGCGAGGGTGCGAACGGCCACCGGCAGGATGCTCGGCAAGGCTTTGAGCAAGGCGTCGGTGTTGTCGGATTTGAATACGCTGGTCAGGCGTAGATTGGCCACCGTCGGGTTGGCAACGGTCAGCGGCTTGTCGCGATAGCGCGACACTTCGGCGGCGACCTCACTGAGGCTGGCATTGTTGAACACCAGTTTGCCGCTGCGCCACGCCGTCAGTTCTGCTGGATTGACCGCGTAGGCGGCGGCGACTTTACCGTGTGCGTCGACAGAGCTGCCAAGACCGGCGGTCAGGTTGATGAATTGATTGTCCGGCGCATCGCGTCCCTGCACTTTCACCGTGCCCTGCTCCACCGCCACGCGGGTTTGCGCAGCATCGCGGCGCACATCGAAACGCGTGCCGGTGACCGTGACTTTGCCATGCCCGGCTTCGACCACAAACGGTCGCGCAATATCGTGCTCGACGCTGAACATCGCCTCGCCTTCGCTCAACTCGATGACGCGGCGATCCTTTTCATAGCGCACCTGCAAGCGGCTGCGGCTGTTCAGATCGATCACCGAACCGTCCGGCAGCGCCACATGTTTGCGCTCGCCCAACGCCGTGGCGAACTCGGCGCGGTAACCGCCCGGATGATTCAAACCGCTGAACAAACCCAGTCCGAGCGCTACCGCCAGCACACTGGCAGCCACGGCATAACGCAACAACGGACGACGTTCGCGGCGTGTTGGCGGCGTTTCAGCAAGGGCTTTGAGGCGTGGCGCCGGCAGCAAATCCGCCGCAGACCACAAGCCCTGCAGCAACTGGAACTCATCACGGTGCTGCGGATGTTGATTCAGCCACGCGTCGAAGCGCTGCTGCTCGTCGGCACTGACGGCCGACTCCTGCAAACGCACAAACCAGCGAGCCGCGTCATCGCGCACCGTTGTTTGCCCGCACGCGCAATCACGCGTATCCATCATGGAATGTCCTGTTGGGCTGGGGATGAAAAGCTGCGGCGGCTCATGACTGCAACCCGTCGAGGCGATCACGCAGATGCCGCAGGGTGCGGATCATATACTTTTCGACCATGTTCTTGGACAGGCCCAGGCGTTCGGCGATTTCCGCCTGGGTCAGGCCTTCGATCTTCTGCCAGACGAAAATCTTCCGGCAATTGACCGGCAGCTCGCTGAGCGCCCGCTCGATGGAGTCGGCCAGCTGGATCGCCTGCATGTAATGCTCCGGGTCGCCGGACGACGACTCACTGTGATCGATGGCCTGCAACTCCATGGCGCCGCGCCGATCCTCGCGCCGATAGCCGTCCACCGCGATATTGCGCGCGGTCTGGTGCAAATACGCCCGTGGCTGCTGCACCGCTGCCGAATCGGACTCAAGCACCCGCACAAAGGTGTCGTGCGCCAGATCCTCGGCCTGCGCGCGATTGCGCAGGCGACGAGTCCAGGTGCCGATCAACTCTTCGTAATGCTCGAAAAAGCCGGGTCTGCGGGGACGCATGGGGGGTTGGCGGCGTGCTGAGGAAAGGGGTGTGAATAGTAATGCTTCCTATTAAAGCGAAGCAATGGATTCCTCGAACCGAACTTCCGGGCAGCGAGCGCTCAGGGCGCGTCCCTGGCCAGACGAGCTCGCTCAACCAGTTGCAGGTAGTTGGCCAACATCGCCAGACCTTGCGGCGTCATCAATGACTCCGGGTGAAACTGCACGCCATAGATCGGCAGTTCGCGGTGCCGCAGCGCCATGATTTCGCCCGGCATGCCGTCGTCATCCAGCACGTGCGCGGTAGCCAGCAAATCGCCGGGCAAGGCACCGGCCACCAGAGAGTGATACCGCGCGACTTGCAAGCCGTCAGGCAAGCCGTCGAACAGGTCACGACTGTCGTGACTGATACGGGAAACCTTGCCATGCAGGACCTGCCGCGCCCTGTGCACCTCGCCGCCGAAAGCAGCGGTGATGCATTGATGACCCAGACAGACGCCCAATATCGGCAAACGGCCGGCGAAACGATGGATCGCCGCAAGGGAAATGCCCGCTTCAGTTGGAGAGCACGGCCCAGGGGAGATAATCAAAGACTCAGGCGCGAGCGCTTCGATGTCGGCCAAGGTCATTTCGTCATTACGACGCACTTCAACCTGCGCCCCGAGCATGCCCAGGTACTGCACGATGTTGTAGGTGAAGGAGTCGTAGTTATCGATCATTAAGTGCATACGCCACCTCCTGGCACTGGGCGATCGATTGACAGCGGCCGGCGGCAACCCGCAGCAACTGGCTTTTCTCCAGCGTTTCCTGCCACTCGCGATCGGCCACCGAATCCTGCACCACGCCGGCGCCGGCCTGAATGTAGAGTCGAGCGTCTTGCAGCAGCCCGGTTCGAATGGCGATCGCCAGGTCGGCGCGTCCGCTCCAGTCCAGATAACCGATCGCGCCGCCATACACCCCGCGAGAATGCGGTTCCAGTTCGGCAATGATTTCCAGCGCACGCACCTTCGACGCGCCGCTCAGCGTGCCTGCGGGGAAAATGCTCTTGAGCAGATCCAGCCCCGAGACGTGGTCAGGTACGTCGCCGGTCACGGTTGAGACGATGTGCATGACATGGGAGAAATATTCCACATTCAGCAACTGCGTCACCTGCACACTGCCCACGCGGACCAACCGGCCGAGGTCATTGCGCGACAGATCGACGAGCATCATGTGCTCGGCAATTTCCTTCGGATCAGCGAGCAGTTCATCCCTGAGTCGATGGTCTTCGACCACCCCACTGCCCCGCCGGCGTGTACCTGCCATTGGCCGGGTGGTCACCGTTTGCAGGTCCTGACGGAACAACATTTCCGGAGAGGCGCCGACCACCTGGCAGTCACCCAGATTCAACAAGTAGCGATAAGGTGTGTGGCCCAGATCAGTCAGGGATCGGTACAGTGCAACGGCGTCCTCCTCGAAAGGCAGGCTCATGCGTTGGGATAAAACCACCTGCATCACATCGCCCGCCGCGATGTAGTCCTTGATCCGTGCCACGGCCTCCACGAACGCAGACTGCGGGAACGCCGACTCGGCGGCAGGCGTTGTCACCTCAAACACGTGGCCGCCGGGTGCGGGCGGTACGAGCAGTGGGCGCACATGTGCGACGAGGCGGTTGAGCCGGTCCTGTCCACCTTGATAATCGCCCAGCGCCTTCGGGCGCTCATGCACGATGCAATAGGCCAGATGTGCGCGGTGATCCAGCACGAGCAGATCCATGCTGACCAATTGCAATACATCAGGCAGTTGAAAACCAGAAGGCTTGCGCGGCACTCGACGCAGACGCGGCTCGATCAGCCGAGTCGTTTCGAAACCGAAATAGCCAAAGAACCCACCGCTGAAATCGGGCAGCCCCGGGCATTGCGGTATACGAAATTCTTTCTGCAACTTGCCCAGTTCTGCCAGCGGATCAGCGCAGTCAATCGTTGCCGAAATCTGCCCGTCGCGGTACACACGCATGACGCCCTCATCGAGTTCGACGCGTTGACTGCAAGGCAGGCCAATCACCGAGTACGCCTGCTCGAACACGTCCTCGTGCCAGTGCCCGGTTTCGAACAGATAATCTTGCCCGCAGTTGGCCAAAACCTGGTACAGCGCAATGGCTTCGACCCCTGTCGGCAACGGCAGGCTCTGCCAAAGCGGAACGTGGGTATACCCCGCTTCGCCACAGGCAAAAAAATCTTCTAGGCTCAACATCCTTGTGTCTCCGGTTGTTCACGCAGTAACCGATCGGCCAAGAGCGTCAAAGCCCTGCGATCAGATCAGCCATTGCGATTGAGAGGGATCTTGTACGGTTCGGTGATGCGGCCTGCCCCGACACCGGGGCAGGCAAAGGGCTTATTTCAGCGGTGTAGCAACAAACTCCGGCAGTTTCTCGACCTGGTCAGCGTAAGCGGCAAGCGCGGTGTAGCTTTCGACCTCGACCAGGTGGGACACCCTGAACTGAGTGAAGCGCCAGGCCGCGGCCACGGTTACATCGGCCTGAGACAGTTGCGCCGTTGCAAGCCAGGGATTGGCGCTGGCGGCAGCCTTTTCCAGAAGCACCAGCGCGGCATGCAATTGCTCGGTGACGCGCGTTTGCCAAGGTTCATAGTGATACGCGACCGGTTTGTTGTATTCATATTCAAGCTGGACCGCTTTTTCGCAAACCGCGAGACCCAGCCCAATGAGCGACAGCACCTTTCGATGCTCCGCCGAATCTTTTGGCATCAGACTGCGGTCCGGTGCGACCCGTGACTCCAGATAATCAAGGATCATCGATGAATCCATGATCATTTCGCCGTTTTCGCAAATCAGCGTCGGCGCCTTGACCACCGGATTGATGGATCGAAACTCATCTGTATCGCGAAACACCGAGATCTGCCGATGTTCATGTTCCAGCCCCATCAGCCGCATCGAAACGGCCACGCGCCGAACATAGGGTGATCCCATCATGCCAACCAGTTCCATCGCTTTCTCCTGAAGTATTGACTATCCGTTTTATCGACCCTTCCACTCTGTGTGCCACTGGTGAACAAAGAGCGAAACTTGCTGCAATCAGCTATGCATCAATGTTTGCAAACGCCACCCTCGCCCCGTAGAACAAAGAGGCTCGCTCTGAAACGGTTTTAATGTCGCCTGTCGTCAAGAACGTGTTGCCGCCCGCTCTTGCGCTGGAAAGGTGAGGGTTGCTTTTCAAGTACTCAACCAGGCTCTCAGCGGCGGCATTGGACTGGGAAATCAGCTGCATGGAATCCGGCAGTTCACTGCGCCACAGGTGTTCAACAATCGGATAATGCGTGCAACCCAGTACGCAAACGTCCGGAACATGTGGAGCAGCACTCAGCAGCGCATTGATATGTTTACGAATCTCCGTTCGCAGTACGTCCTCTGGCGCACCTTGCTCAATGAGCAACGCCAGGCCCTGACAGGCTTGTTGATAAACTTTTATAGCCGGACGCCGGTTATTGATTTGCAGTGCAAAGATATTTGACTGAACCGTGTGCTGAGTCGCGAAAACCGCAACGCTCTGCACCGGATAATCACCAGTAGCCTTCGCGATCTCTTCGGCGACAGGTGCAACAACGCCGATCACCCTGCGCTCGGGAAAAACCTTTGGCAGCCACGCCTGCTGCAATCTTTGCAGACTGGTGGCTACCGCCGTGTTACAGGCGATGACCACCACTGAGCAGCCATAATTGAAAAGGCGCGTAATGGCGGCCTGGGTCAGATCGTAGATATCGTCGGCAGCATCATTGCCATAGGGTGCGTTGCCATGATCGCCCAAATAGACGAACTGCTCATTGGGCAAAACCGCCTCAAACACGCGCATCACCGTTAAGCCACCGCTGCCGAAATCAAATACGCCAATCAATGAATCCCTCCTTGAATGCTCTTGAGTTTTCAGATGGTTGTCGCAATGGCCGCAGCGACGCCGACATATAAAACGCCCGTCACCACACTCATTTGGCGTTTTGTGCGCAGAATCTTCGCCGCATGCCCCGCCATCAGCATGTAAAGGGCATATACCGAGGTAGAGATGAATATTGCCGTGGCCACCAATGCAATGCACTGCGGGATATAGGGCAAGGTTTTATCAATGAACGTCGGAAACAAGATGATGTTGGTCAGAATCCCCTTGGGATTGGTAAATGAAACGATCATGGCCCCGGTAAACATTTGCAAAGGGGTACGCTTGCGCGAAGTGGCAACTGCAACCTGGGAGTGCGAACGCAACGCTTTAAAAGCGAGGTAGAGCAGATATACAACGCCAACCCATTTCAGCCAGAACAAAATACCGGGGTTATCCCTTACCAATATCCCCAGACCGGATAGAACAATAACGGCGTGCCCGCCACTGGCCAGGCCGAACCCAATGGCACCCGGAAATGATTCCTTGAAGCCGTGATCAAGTGCCTGTGCCATGGAAAAGGCCACATTCGGCCCCGGAAGTATCGCGGCCGAAAGAAATACCACGCAAAACAATATCCAAAGTTGCAAGTCCATACTGCGCAATCCCCGCACACGTGGCAAATTCCAGAATTAATAGTTACTGAAGTTATTCATCCGGGTTTTGATACTCGGACGCTCAGGACTTAAGCAGGCGAGTCAATCCATTTGGGAAGAAACGCTTTGATCCAGGTCGCCACTGCGGAGTCATATTGATGCCAACCCGCAGTATGCTCGGCCGCAGGCTTGGTACCCGGCGCCTTGAGGCGTTCGGTGCCCAGCGTTGACCAACGATCAATCGTCTCGTAAGTCACTTCCGGGTGAAACTGCAACGCATAGGCGTTAGTTGCATATCGATAGGCTTGAACCGGAAAGGTCAAACCGCCGGCAAGTTGCGTAGCGCCTGTCGGCAAATCGAAGCCTTCACTGTGCCATTGATAGACATGGTCGGGAAAAGGCGCGCAGGCGTCAGCCGTTATTTCGTGAGCAGCAGCCAGCGGTGTTATCGGGTAATAACCGGCCTCGGTTGTCCCGCAATCCAGGCGGTAGACGCGTGACCCCAAGTGTCGGGTCAGCATTTGCCCGCCCAGACAAAGACCCAGCAACGGCTTGCCTTCCTTCAATGGCTTGGCCAACCAGTCGATCTCGTCGCGAATATACGTGTCGTTGTCATTGGCGCTCATCGGGCCGCCGTAAATGGCCACGCCGGCGTGCTCTGCCATGCACTGCGGAAGCGGATCACCGAATCGCGGTCGGCGGACATCCAGCTCAAATCCCATTTGATTCAGGAGGTCGCCAACCCGGCCGGGCGTAGAGTGTTCCTGATGCAAAATAATCAGGACCTTGCGAGTTTGATCCATAGCACAACTCCCTGTGTTCAGTTGATCAACTTGATCCCGGTCTGATTTAAACCGACGCGGCGAAGGGAGGATTGCCCACCCACAGTTCGGCGAAATTCTGCGCCGCCGGGCCTGAGCCGAGAATGCGATCAAGTTCAGCGATCTGAAGTCGTCTGTGGAATTTAGCGTTGTCGTCATAACGATGCAGCAACATCGCCATCGAGTGGGAAAATTGCACATCGCGCCACACCTGCTTCAAGGCGATATCGGAATACGACAGCAAGAGATCGTCCTTGTCGTTGGCATAAAAATGCTCAAAGGCGCGAGCAAGGATGTTGGCATCGGAAACGGCGAGGTTAAGTCCCTTGGCCGCAGAAGGTGGCACGATGTGTGCGGCATCACCGGCCAGAAACAACCTGCCCTTTTGCATTTTTTCGGCAACAAAACTTCTCAGCTGCACAATACTTTTTTCGATGATTGCCCCGCCGTTAACTTTCTCCGGCCGCCCTTCAATCCGTGATTGCAAAAGCTCCCAGATACGCGCGGCAGACCACTCACTGGGATCTTCATCCGGAGAACACTGCAGATAAATTCTGGAAATACTCGGGGAGCGCATGGTGAACAATGCCAACCCGGTTTCATGGCTGGAAAAAATAACATCCGCTGAAATGGGCGACATCTCAGCGAGAACCGCCAGCCAGGCAAAAGGATAGGTGTGCGAAAAACAGGTCAGCGCGTCAGCGATGTGTGGGCGGCAAATGCCATGAAAACCGTCACAGCCAACAACAAAATCGCACTCAAGCGTCTGTTGTCTGCCGTCGTGCCTGAAGGAAACGGAAGGCGCGTTTCCATCGGTATTGTGAACCTGAACATCGGCAGCATCGAACAGCAGCGGCGACTCGCTTTTCAAACGGGCGGCGACCAGGTCCTTGATAATTTCCTGCTGGCCATAAATGGTCACCGTGCGCCCGGTGAGCGCCTGGAAATCCAGCTCGCGCGTCGCTCCGTCATAATGGAACTGCAGCGCAGAATGCACCATTCCTTCAGAAGCAATCCTCGAACCGACACCACTTTCAGTGAGAATCTGCACCGTGGCAGGGGTTATCTGGCCTGCGCGACTGCGGCCTTCTACGTATTCTTTTGATCGACTCTCAACAATGACGTTGCTGATATTCATAAGCGTAAGAAGCTGCCCCAACATCAATCCGGCCGGGCCTGCTCCAACGATTGCAACCTTTGTCCGCATGGGTTTGTCCCTCTGAGTTATAAGGTTTGAAGCGAAAAGCTTTTCACTGAATAACGTGTTCGCAAACATCTTGAAGCGGCTCTTGGATTGATCTGTCCATTGTTCACTTGAAGATTGTCATTTCTTTGAAATCAATCCACTCATGTACTGGTTCAGATCGCGCAGATCATTAACAGTCCAGGCGTGTGGCGGGATCTTCACACCATTTTCTCGCAAGGTTTTTGGGATCAGACTTCCGCTGGGCCGAAGGATGATCGAAGAGACAATAACGCCCGGATAATCATTGAGTCGCTTCTTGAAAGCGGCAGTTGTCAGATCAGGTGTTGGAGGTGTGCTTTTCCTGGCCAGTGGCCCTGTCCCCTTGATATCTGCTCCGTGGCATACAGCACATCGTTGTGAATAAAGGTTCTTGCCGTTACCAATATCCGCAAAGGAAAGTGACGTTTGAACCAGTGTCAAGACAGCGAATAAAGCGATAAATGGTTTTTTCATTTTGACTCTGGCCTTGCTGAACACATCAGCTTTGATTTACCGCTATTCCCTGAAATCTTCCAACAACCATCAATTCAAAGACAAACAAACGACACACAACTACGCACACAACGAACAGTTATGTCGTAGGTACTTTTATATCGAGCAATGGTAAACGGGAGAAAAACTATCTCGTACCCATGACGTAATAAAATCCGTCGCGGAAACGCCGTCGAGGAAAAATAAATAATGCGCGGAGTGCCTTGGAGGAAAAGGCAAGCGGAGGTGAAGACGTATTGTTAGCGGAGGTATGAAGCATGCCAATCCCTTGTGCGCTTATAATTTTTATTACCACGAGTACATCCTTACTCATGGCCGGTAATCTCACACTTGTTTCTGAATATGTCAATATTCAAAAATTAAATTTGACAGTCCCATGCGCGATTCATGAACTGGCGATCAACCACTTGGCTTCGCCCAGAGAAGAATGACCTCTGTCAAAACTCACAAATCAGTTAGTTGACAGCGGCATTTTCTGCACCTAGGTTAAGCGCCGAAGTGTTACCAAATGCTTCGAAACAAAAACAAGAAACACCGCCAAGGATTGGCGTCAAGCAAAGGTTCCAGCCCCGCCTGACTCACCTGGCGCACCCCTGAAAAAACTGAAACGGCGCTTGCCGTCAATTCCACCTCTGTCGCTTTTGCGCCACGTGGAATGGGCACGGTATTGCCTGCCGAAAACCCGACGCAACGGAAGAAAGGATGACTCTTATGCGTGACGTACAGCCGTGCCCGCTTTCCACGGCGCAACAGGAAGTCTGTCTGGCGATCAGCCAGAGCCACAGCAATCTCAACTACCACTTGTGCGACGTTATCGAGCTATGCGGCGAGCTGAATCTGACTTGGCTCGAAGCCGCCATTCGCGCGCAGTTCCTGCAAACCGATACCCTGCGCGCCACTTTCGATATCGACCCGACAACCGGCACCTACGCGCAATACATTCAGACGGCCGATGGCCTGCCCGCCAAGGCTTTTGAATCTCTGGATGTCAGTGAGCAAGCGGATCCCGAGCAGGCTTACAACGAATTGCTCGAACACCTGCTGCACCAGGACATGGATCTGCAGCACGGGCCATTGATCCGCTACGTGCTGATCCGCCTCGCACCGCAACACTACCGCATGATCGAGCTGGCCTCGCACCTGGTGGTCGACGGTTTCGGCCACGGCATTCTGTTCGGCAACATCACCGCCCATTACAACGCGCTCAGCCGTGGCGAAGCGGTCGAAGCGCTGGCACTGGCGCCGCTGTCCAGCGTATTCGACGCGCAGGAGGACTATCGCCACAGCGACATGCACACCAAGGACCGCACTTACTGGCGCCAGTACTGCCTGAAGATGCCCGAGCCGACACAACTGGTGCCCGGCGATGCGCCGCTGCTCAAACTCAATCGTCTGCGCAAAGTATTCGGCGGCGAAACCCTGCTGCAACTGCGCGCAGCGGCTGGCGAACATCAACTGCGCCTGTCGAGCATTCTGCTGGCGCTGTGCGCGACCTACCTGCAACGCATGACCGGGCAGAACGAACTGGCCCTGGGCATGCCGGTCGCGGCGCGTCAGCTCAAGGCCTTGCGCAATGTGCCGTCGATGGTCGCCAACATCCTGCCGCTGCACTTGTCGTTCACGCCTGAGAGCAGCGTACTGACGGTGGCGGCGAACCTGCAGCGTCAACTGCGCCATCACCTGCTGCACCAGAGCTATCGCAGCGAAAGCATGATCCGCGACTTGCACGCCGAGCGCGGTAACAAGCCGCTGTTCAACACGTTGCTGAACATTGTCGCTTACGATCAGGGGCCGGGATTTGCCGGGTGTGACACGACGATCCAGAACGTCGCCAATGGCCCGGCCGATCACCTGGGCATCGATATTTTCGACCGCCACGGCGATGGTCGGCTGGAGATCGGTTTCAATGCCAACGCTGACCTGTACTCGCCCGAAGCGCTGGAGCTGCACTATCAGCGCCTGACTGCGCTGTTCGAACGTTTCGCCAAGGCGCCGCAAACCCTGGCCGCCGATTACGACCTGTTCTTGCCCCACGAACAGCAACGCCACTACGCACTGCCGAAACAGCAGGACGAACTCCCGATATTCGCCGCCGCCTTTGCCGAGGCCGTGCACGATTACGCCGAGCGCCCGGCGCTGTCGCAAGGAGCGCGGAGCTTGAGCTATGCCCGCCTCGACGATGACGCCACGCGCCTCGCCGCGCACTTGCGTGAGCGCGGCGTGCGCGCCGGTGACTGTGTGGTGGTGATGTTCTCGCGCAGCCTCGAATGGGCGGTGGCGGCCGTGGCCCTGTTCAAACTCGGTGCCTGCTATGTGCCGGTGGACCCGGACCTGCCCGAGGCGCGCATCGAACACATCTTCAGCGATGCCGACCCGGCCGTGGTGATCGTTGCCCCGGGCAGTCAGCTCAAGGTTGACGTCGCCGCCGACAAGCTGCTGCGACTGAGCGCCGAAACCTTCGCGCAATTACCGACAGTGATCCAGCCATTGTCGGCATTCGATGCGGGCCTGCCGGGCTATCTGATCTACACCTCCGGCTCCACCGGCAAGCCCAAAGGTGTCGAAGTCACCCAGCGTAATCTGGTGCCGATTGCCCGCACCGCCATTGATGCCGCGCAGTTGCAGCCCGGCGCTCGGGTCCTGCAATTCATCGCCGCCGGGTTCGACATGTCGGTGCTGGAAATCATGATGACCTTGCTCGCTGGCGCCGAACTGGTGATCACCGACAAAGTCAGCAGTGCTCCCGGTAAAGCTTTGGCCACACTGGTCAAACGCGAAGGCATCAATTTGCTGGTGATGACCCCGAGCCTGTTGGCCTGCCATCAGACCGAAGACTTCCCGCAGGACACCGTACTCATGCTCGGCGGTGAACCCTGCACGCCGGCGTTGCTCGCACGCTTCGCGCATTGCCGCTTGCTCAACGTCTACGGCCCGACGGAAACCTCGTTCGCCACCTCGATCAATGCCTGTTACGGCGCGGGCGACTTGTCGATCGGGCCGGCCACCGCCAACACGCGTTTGTACGTGGTCGACGGCCAGCAGCGCTTGCTGCCACCTGGCGCCTGGGGAGATCTGTTCATCGGCGGCCCGGGGGTGGCGCGCGGTTATCGCAACCGTGCCGACCTCACTGCCAAGGGCTTTGTCGCCGATCTGCTTGACAGCGCCGCTACCATGTACCGCGCCGGTGACCGGGTGTTCTTCGATCATGCCGGGCGCATTCATTACCTTGGTCGGCAGGACAACCAGATCAAATTGCGCGGTCTGCGCATCGAACTGGACGAGATCAAAAACGTTCTGCTCGGTTGCGCTGGGGTCGACGACGCCACGGTGATGCTGCGTGAGCTTGCCCACGGCCCGGCCATTGTCGGTTATGTCGCGAGCAAGGATGGCAGCCTCGCCGGTCCGCAGTTGAAACAGGCGCTGGGCCGGCATCTGCCGCAGCACATGGTGCCGAGCGTGATCATGTGCGTCAGCGAATTCCCGCTGACACCGAATGGCAAACTGGCGGTGGATCGCCTGCCGGCGCCGGCGCTGTACGACGCCGCCGAACTATCACCCGCACAAAATGCCGAAGAAGCGGCGATGTGCAAACTGTTCGCCGAAGCGCTGGACTGCAACGAAGTGTTCGCCAACCAGAGCTTCTTCGACCTCGGTGGCCATTCACTGCTGGGGCTGCAACTGGTCAGCCGCATCAAGGAGCAGTTCGGCATTGCCCTGGGCATCGCTGACTTCCTCGCTGCGCCGACCCCACGCCAATTGGCCCAGCGCCTGCACGACAATCGCGGTGCCAGCGATCCGTTCGACGCCGTGCTGACGCTGCGCAGCGAAGGGTCGCGGCCGCCGCTGTTCTGCATCCATCCGGGCGGCGGGATTGCCTGGCCTTACGCCGCTCTGCTGCCGTTTCTGCCTGAAGATCAACCGCTGTATGCGCTGCAATCGCCGATCCTGCGCGATCCGACGCGGGTCATCGAGTCACTGGATGAGTTGGCCGCTGAGTACCTGCAACGCATCGTCGATCTGCACCCCGAGGGGCCGTATCAATTGGCCGGTTGGTCGGTGGGCGGCAACCTCGCGTTGCGTATTGGCGCGATGTTGCAGGCGCGCGGGCGTGAGGTGAGCTTCCTGTGCATGTTCGACAGCTACCCGCTGCAAGGTGGCCCGGCCTCGCTGAAACTCGACGACGCGATGATCATCAGCCGCATGACCCGCGCCATCGTCGGCACGCCACGCGCGGGACTCAAGGGGCTGAAGAGTGCGATGGAAGAAGTGCTCGGCAGCCGGCAGATCGGCGATGAATTCCTGACCCGTCTGGTCGACGATTCGAAGTTGATGCTGGAATTGCTCGGACGTACGCAGTACGAGGTGTTCAACGGTGACTTGCTGTTCATCCGCGCGACCACCGACATACTGCGTCAAGACGAACAGCAGCCAGGCTTGTGGGCGCCGTATATCAGCGGTGAGTTGATCCAGCATGACGTTGAAGCGCCGCATGAGTGCCTGCTGCAACGGCAGTATCTGGAGCAGTTCGGGAAGGTGTTTGTCGAGGCGTTGCTCAAACGCCAGGCCAGCCCAGTCTCTAAGACTCAGAAGCTGACCGAGGTCTAACCTCTAACGCAAAACCAATGTGGGAGCGAGCTTGCTCGCGAAGGCGCTACATCAGTCACTTACTGCATTGACTGAGCGGACGCTTTCGCGGGCAAGCCCGCTCCCACAGGGTTTGGTGGTGGATGCAGGTTCAAGTGCACCCACCACGGGCCATTGGATCAGCCTTTTTCGTCAATCCCGGCTTGCAGGATCCGGGTGTCCAGATGCCCGCTCAAGGTGACCGGGCCTACTTTCAGGTTGCCGTTGTCCACGGAAACCTTCGGTGCGTTTTCCTCGGTTTTGTGCGGCAGATCAAGGCCCGCTTTCACGCCGTAGTCACGGTTGCTCAGATCAGTGCTGCTGACCTTCGAACCATCCAGATCGACCTTCCCTTGCGCCGCCGAAACCCGCGCGCCGGTCAGTTGTGTAGCGCCGCCAACCGCTAGGTTCACGCCTTGGCTGGCACTGATCCCGGACGCCTGAGCAACGCCGTCCTTGTGCGCGTACTCACCCTGCGCTTTCAGTGTTGGCTTGTAATCAGTGCCGGCGAGTTTCTCTTTATCGCTCGGTGGATTTTTCTTCGCGGTCAGGCCCAGTTCGACATCGACCTTGGCGTGGCTGCTAGAGTCCCGACGGCTTTCGACGCTCAGATCACTCGCGACCTTGCCGCTGAGATCTTTAGCGTCGATCCGCGCACCCGCCAGCTGCGCATCACCGGCACTGTTCAACATCACATGGTCAGCCTTGATCTGGCTGTTCTGCTGGGTGCTGCCTTGCAGGTAATCCACACCAACCTTGGCCCCGGCATTGAAGCCGTGATCGCTGCTGGACTTCTCATCCTCGGCAGTCGGGGTTTTGCTGCTCAGGTTGCCGCCGGCATTCAGCGCGACATTCCAGTTATTGCGGTGGTCGGTGGACTGCGCCGATTCCTGCACATAGCCGCCCTTCTGCGCGTCGATGCTGACGGTCGGTGCGCTGACTTGCGTGCCTTGCAGATGAATCGAATCACCGCTCAAAACGATGCCGTTCTGGCTGTTGAGTTGGCCACCGGTGAGGGTTTTCGAATCCTCGTTGACCCGACCGATATTGAAGTTGCCACTCAGATTGCCGCCCTGATCACGGCTCTTCTCGCTGCTGGTTTTGCTGCCACCGCCCTTCAAGCCGCCGCCGAGATTACTGCCGGTCGCGGTGTGAGTGTCGGTTGCGGCTTGCAGATCGAGCTTGCCGTCAGCGTGCAGATCGATGGCGCCAGCGCTGTCGATCTTGCTGCCTTGCTGGACTTGATTGCCGCCGCTGCTGAGTTGCACCGGACCGTTGCCGCTGATGTTCGCCACATGGGCCTGCGAGTCAGTGGTTTGCTTGCCGGTGTGATCGAGCTGAAACCCGGCGCCGAGGTCGAGATTGGTACCATCGGTGCCCGGCAAGGTGCCGACCGTCAGCGAGCCATTGCCGCGCAGGCTGCTGTCATTGCTGGTCTGGCGATCGCTGGCCTGATTCAGCGCCAGATCACCGCCAGTGTTAATGCTCACACCGCCCTGCCCGCCGTCGAAACGGCTGCCTTCAAACTGCGCATCGCCGCCGACCTTGATGTTCACACCCTGGCTACCGGCATATCCGCCGACCAGGGCGCTGGAGTTGTCCTTGCTCGACGCACTGCTGCCACCCGCGCCACTGCCGGCGACGTTCACGTCTTCGCCGGTCTTGGTGTAGACGCGCACATCAACCTTGGCATCCACCGCGCTAGCGCTACTGTTGCGCGTGTTGCTCGCAGCATCGGCAAGCAGTTTGTCAGCGCTGATGTTCACTTGGCCGGCGCTGGCGTTGTATTGCGTGCCTTGGTCGTGCAGCGTGCCAGTGGTTTTCACATCGACATTGCCGCCATCAAAACGGCTGACCACAGCGTTGTTGTTTTGCTCGGTTTTGCTGGCACTGCCATGACCGACTGCAACGTCGATACCGACATTCGGCTGACCGAGATTGGCCAGTGAGTCCTTGTCCGGCACCTTGCCGTTGAGCACGTCCTTGACCGCGCCCGCGATCGGCCGGGCGATGTCCTTGTACTCGACGTTGGCGCCGATGTCCGCCGACCAATTGCTGTCGTTGTGCGTGCTGCTTTCGCTGTTGCTGGCCGCGCGATTGTCGATCTCGTTGGCGGCAACATTCAGACCGTTGCCAGCCTTGAGTTGTGCGCCTTCGGTGGCGAGTTTGTCGGCATTGATGGTCAGGCCACCGCTGCTCTGTACACTCGTGGTCTGTGCGGTGGTTTTGCTGGTCGAATCCTGCGCCGTACTGTGGGCGAAATCGACGCCACTGCCGGCACGGTCGAGGCCGCCGGTGTAGTAGAAACCACCGCCGGTGCTGGAGGTGTCGGTGGAGGTTTTGTGGCTGTCTGCTTCGGCCAGCAGCGAGACGTTTTTGCCGCTCAACGTCGTGTCACCAGCGGTGGATTTCACTTCCGCGCCTTTGAGCGTGACGTCACCGCCCGCCTTCACCTGCACACTGCCGCCGCTGAGGCTGGAGCCTTGCTGGGTGACGTCGTTGCGGGTCACGGTTTGCTGTTTGTCTTCGTAGTGAATCCCGGCGCGATACTGCTCTGGCGTCTGCTCTTTGGCGTAAGCATCGAAGCCACGGGTTTGCGTGGTGTCAGTGCTGTCGTGAGTGTTCTGCGCAGAATGCACCTTGATGTCACCCGCCGCGTCGGCGGTCAACGCACCGTCAGCCTTGACCGTCGAGCCAGCCACTGCAATGTCCTTGGCACTCTTGAGCTTGAGGTTGCTGTCGGAAACCAACTCGCTGCGCACGGTGCTGCTGTCTTGGCTGTTCTGCCGCGACTCGTCCTTGGTGATGCCGAAGAACTTGCTGTCCTTGTCGTGGTTGTTGCTGTGCGAGGTGTCCTGCACGCCGTCAATCACCAGCGAACCCTTGTCGCTGATCACGCTGGCGTCGCTGCCGCCACGCACCTGACTGCCGCTGATGCGCACATCGTCAGCCTTGACGATCAGTCTGCCGCTGGCGTTGACCTTGCTGCCCTGATGCTGGGTCTTGCCCTTGTCGGCATCGCCGGTCTTGCCGAAGAAACCACCGCCAACCAGGTCACCTGAATAGCTGTTGTCGCTGCTGCGATTGGTCCGCGTGGCCGTGGTGATTTCCACCTGTTTACCGGCCAGTTGCACATCGCCGGCGCTGCTCAATTCGGCGCCTTCGGAGCGCAACAACGCGGCGGTTTGCAGGGCGATATTACCGGCCTTCAATTGGCTGGTGATGCTGCGCTGCTCTTCGCTGCTGCTGTTCCAATCGGCTTTCCACAGGTGTTTGCGGTGGTTGCCTTGATCAGTCTGGGTGTGGCTTTCAGTGACGGCGGTCAGGCGCAGATCGCCGCTGCTTTGCACGTCGAGATTTTTCGCCGCTTCGACCTTGGCGGCTTTCAGCTCGGTGGCTTTACCGGACGACAACTTGGCGTCGCGACCGGCGATAATCTGGCTGCCATGCTGCCGCGATTCGCTGTCGGTCTGGGTGCGATCGTAAGTTTCCCAAGTGATGCCGATGGTGCTGTTGTTCCAGTTTTCGCGCTTTTCCTGAAGCTTGCGGCTTTCGACCGTCGACAGGGTCAGGTTGCGTTTGGCGTCGAGCGTGACGTCGCGAGCGCTGACATCAGTAGCCGCCAACGTCAGATCCTTGCCGCTGTGCAAACCAACATCGCCCTGACTGCTGCGGATACCGGCACGGGTCGCGTCGAGGCTGTTGGCCACCGCTTCACCGCTGACGCTGAGGTCACCGGCGGAACGAATCTGCACGCCGTCACGCCCGGCCACTTGCACCGCGCCCACCCGCACGCCGGCACCTTCGGCGGTGCTGACAATGTTGATGCGCCCGGCCTGCATCGCGCCGAACAGGCTGGCGTCGATGCGTTGATCACCCGTGTTGCCAGCAGGGTCAACGGTTTTCACCTGACCGCTGGCGTAGTCAACCTGATTGCGCCCGACTGTGAGATTCAGTTGATCGCGCGCAGTAATTGCGCCCTGGCTGTCGATACGCGGCGCGATCAGGTTGATCGAGCCCTCGCCGTTGCGCAGGCCGCCGCTGTGAATCTGCAACTGACCGTTGGCATCGCGGCTGTTCAGGCTTTGCAGTTTGCCGTCATGCAATTCCGGACGACCGACCAGCAGATTGGCGTTCGGCGTGTTGATGAAACTGCCGCCGTTGACCGAGATGCCGTTAGGGTTGGCCAGCACGTAATCGGCAGGCCGTCCGAAGATTTCCTGCGCGCCATTGATGGCGGACGGGTTGCGGCTGATCACTTCGTTGAGGATCACACTCGCCGCCTGGCCTTGCAGTTGCGGGTTGGCCGCCAGTTGCCCGGCCAGTTGCGATTGCCCGGCCTGCAAGGCGTTGTTCAGTACCAGGCCCTGACGGTCGACGTTGTAGTCGAGAAACTGGTTGTGCGACAGGCCCGAACCGTTGGGCGCGACGATGTTGACGATGGGCACACCGCCCTGGGTCTGCAATTGCGCAGTGCCGCCGGGGCCTGGTGCGACCACGACGCCGCCGGCGAGCGCGCTCGGCAGGTGCACGGCGAAGAACAGGCTGGCAATCGCCCAGCGCAATTTGCCCCGAGGCGAAAGATGAAATGCAAAGGTGTGTGCTGGCATAAAAACGTCTCCATGTGAGTACGGCATCACGTTGCGCGTTTAGTCTTGGGCCGTGGCTGACGCGCTCAGATCCGACGGCTGTTTGTTCACTGCGTTGTTCAGATTTGCAGGCCGACTCGCATCAGCCAGGTTTCAGGCTCGTGCTGCAGACCGCTCGGCGTGTTGAGCGCGCGTTGGTAATCGACATCCACTTGCAGGTTTTTCCAGCCCAGATTCAGACCGACACTGGCACCACTCAAGCGCTGACCCTGCGCGCCGTGATCAGCCTTGATCCAGCCGTGGTCGAGGCCCGCGCGCGGGGTGATCTGCAGCGGCCATTCAGTGCGCAAAGGCAAGCGCAAGGTGTTGCGCCAGATCGCGCCGCTGGCGCCGGAAGCACTGCTGACCCGATAGCCACGCACCGCCGAATCGTCGGTGCCGAGCAACTGTTCAATCGCTGGCAACGGGTCCGGGCTGTATTGCAAATTAAGCTGGCTCTGCCACTGCCAGATCTGCGCGCCAAGCTGACCATTGCGCCATTGGCTGAGGCCCGCACGGTACTTGCGGAACTGCGCCTTGGGCAGATTGTTGATCTGCTGCTGTGAATCGTCGTCAGCGCCAAACCAGCGCAGGCCTTGGGCGTAATTGACGTCGAGGTTCCACACCGCGCGGTCGAGCCAGAACAGATTGAGCCCGGCCTCGGCCACGGTCAGGGTCGGGCTCTGAATACCGAGGCGAACGTCTTGCAGATAGCTGTCGACATCCTTGTGCGCCAGTTGCAGGTTGGCGCTGAGCTGTCGGCTCTGGTCGCGCCACAACACACGGTCGGCGCGCAGGCTGACTTGGTCGGTGATGCCGGTGCTGTGGAAGGTCACGCTCGGCAGTTTGAACGGCGCGCGGTATTCGGCGTGGCTGGCGAACACGCTGTAGGTCCAGTAGCCGTAGGGGATCGCGTAATACAGGCTGGCATTGCGGCTGTAGCGGTCACCCTGATTGAGCGTGTCACTGGCGCTGATGCTCAACAGGTCGTTGAGTTGCAGCGGGCTGTCGAGACTGAGGCTGACGGTGTCGCGGTCACGCCCGGTGCTGGCGCTGCCGAGGTTGTCGAAACCGGCATTCAAGGCCCACCGCGAATGCGCGGAGGTGCGTGAGCGCAGGATGATTCGCGAGGCGCCGGGCTGGCTGCCGGGAGCGATGTCGGCGGTGAGATCGACCGAGCGCAGGCGATTCAATTGATCGAGGCCTTGCTCCAGATCGCGCAGGTTCAGCGGCTCGCCGAGCATTCCCGGAAACGCGCCGCCGAGGGAAACCGGCAAGCTCTGATCGGCCAGTTCGATGGACTCGATGTAGCCTTCGTCAACGCGGATATCCAGTGACTGCCCCGCTGCCGGAGCGCTGACCAAGTATGGACGGCTGGCAATGTAGCCCTTGTCGACATAGCTCGCGGTGATGGTCGCCAGCAGATGATTGATCTGGCCGACGCCCATGCACGGCGCCAGCAGCGGTTTGATCCGCGCATTGAGCTTGTCGCTGTCGATCAGCGTGACGCCGCCGACGCGCGTGCCGCTCAGCGGCCAGCAACGTTCATCGGGGGCAACGGTTTGCGGGATGGCCGGGGTGAGCGGCGCCGAACCGAACGCGCCGCGCTCTAACTGCCGCTTCCTTTGCTCAAGTTGCAGTTGTTGCAGATCGCGTTGCTGCTGTTGTTGCTGGCGCAGCACTTCCTGGCCCGGCGCGACAGATTCGGCGGCTTCAATCGAGGAGGCACAGACACTCAACACAAAGGCCGACAACAGCGGGCAACGCGTGGAACAACGACGAAAAACAGCGCGAAACGGAAACGGCACGCAACATCCTTGCGATCATCAAATGGCGTAATGCCATGTCATCAATGATCGTGATAGTCGGAGCCCTCCTACACAAATGCAAGACGCTTCCTACAGCGCTTACATTTCTTAAACAATTGCTTTGCCTGGCTTTATTGTCAGCAGCAAGGCCACGGCACTGCACGCTATCAGGGTTTCCCCGAGAGCTTGAAACCAGCCGGCGAGCATCAGCCCCGCGCCGATCAGCAGGTAATACATCAATCCCAACAACGCCCCGGCGGTGCCCAACCGATCCGCGTAATTCGCTAACGCCGAACCGAGCACGTTCGGAATAGCCAGGCCAAACGCCAACACCACCAACAGCATCGGCAGGACGAACGCGACACTGTTTTGCAGCGACCACACGCCCATACCACCGAACAACGCGCTACCGCCCGCGAAGCGAATCAATTGCATGGGGTTGAAGCCGGCCGTTATTAAACGCCGGTTGAGCCATGCTCCAAAACCTGAGCCCAGCGCGAGGATGACGCCGCTGAAACCGAACACGCTGGCGCTTACGCCCAATCGCTGAAACATGAATGGAGCGAGGCTGTAATAGCTGAACAGCGCGACGTTGAACGAGGCAATCCACAGCGCCGAGCGCCAGATACCCAGGTCACGCAGCATGCGCCCGAGGGTTTCGAACAGACCGACATGGCCGGTTGGCGCTGTCCGGGTTTCCGCCAGGTTGTACCAACTCCATAGCCACAACAGCGTTGCCAGCACCAGCAACGCAGCAAGCACACCGCGATAGCCGAAGGCCTGAACCAGACTGGCTCCAGTGAACAAACCAATCGCCGGACTGGCCGCCAGCGCCATGCCCACCAGGGAAAACACCTGCGCCAGTTCTGTGCCTTTGAAGCGGTCGCGCAGCACCGTTTGTGTGACCACCGAGCCCACCGCCGCACCGAAAGCCGCCAACATCTGCGCCAGTAACAAGCCGTTGAAACTGCTGACCCGCAGGCCGATAAGTGTTGCAGCGACGTAGATCACCAGACCCGCGAGCATCGCCGGGCGTCGACCGATGCGATCACACAAACGCCCCCACACCACCACCCCGACGGCAAACGCGAGGAAATACACCGACAAGGTCTGCGCGGCGGCTTGCGGGCCAACGTTAAACACCCGCCCGATATCACCGAGCGCCGGGCTGTAGAGGGTTTGTGCGATCTGCGGAAACATCAGCAGCGCAATCGCCAGCCACAGAAAATGTCTGTTGTTCATTCGTCATCACTCCTCGCATTAAGCCGCCGAGGAGTTTAATAATCGGTGAGTGGCGTATTATCCGAATCCTGCCAATTTATCGATGAAATCGGACAACCCATGGCTTGGCTCGATACCCACGCAACATTTGACGCTGATCGCTTTCAGGCACCGGTAATCGGTATCGCCTCGACCCTGGGCGATCACGACTCCGGTTTGCACCGACATCAACGCGGGCAGCTGCTGTACACGCGACAGGGTTGCACGCGGATTACCCTGGCGCAGCAACTGTGCCTGCTGCCGCCGTCGCGGGCGGCGTGGATTCCGCCGGGTGTCAGCCATCGCGCGGTGATGCAGCAGAGTGTCGATTACCGCTCCATCTACTTGATCCCCGAGCTGTGCGCCAAGCTGCCGCAACAAGTCTGCGTGATCGAAGTCAGCCCTTTGTTGCGCGCCGTGCTCGAACCGATGGCGCTGGCCGATTTCGCCAGCGATTGGCAGCAGGGCAAATTCGCCCACCTGCTCGGCCTGTGCCTGAGCGAAATCGCGGAAGCGGCGCAGCAACCGCTGTTGTTGCCGTTACCTCAGGACAAACGTCTGGCGCCATTGCTGAAAACGCCCGGACGGCTGCCGCCGGAGCTGCAAGTGCTGGAGCAGCAGATCGGCGCCAGCAGTCGCACCATCGGGCGGATCTTCCAGCGCGAAACCGGCATGAGTTATCAGCAATGGCGCCAGCAGTGGCGCTTGATGCGCGCGATGGAATTGCTCGCCACCGGACGCAGCCTGAGTTACTGCGCTTTCGAAACGGATTTTGCCAGCGACAGCGCCTTCATCGCCTTCTTCAAATCCATGACCGGCAGTACACCGGGCCGCTGGCTCACGTGAGTAACTGACGATCGGCGTCAGAAATCATTTGCGACCAAATATTACCTACGTCATATTACAGCGGTAATAACGATCCGCTTACTCAGGTAAACCGCCATGACCAGCATGCCTCCCCTCGAACCTGTTGTGGTGAAGACCAAGCCGCCCCTGCTTAAACGTCTGTTGCTTCCCGGTGCGGGCTTGCTCGCGCTGATTTTTGTCGGCGTTTACGCCGCACATTGGTGGGGCACCGGGCGCTTTCTCGAAGAAACCGACGATGCCTATATTGGTGGCGACGTCACGGTGATCGGGCCGAAGGTCGCCGGTTACATCGACGAAGTGCTGGTCGCCGACAACCAGCATGTGAAGGCCGGCGATGTGTTGATTCGACTCGACGCCCGCGACTATCGCGCCAACCTCGCCAAGGCCGAAGGCGCCGTCGCCGCCGAAGAGGCGCTGCTGGCCAACCTCGACGCCACCGAACAATTGCAACAGGCGGTGATCGGTCAGGCCCGCGCCGGCATCGACGCCGCCGGGGCGGAAACCGCACGTTCACGGGACGACAACGCACGCTACAAACACCTGGTGACGACCAATGCCGTGTCCGTAGAAAGCGCACAACGCGCCGACGCCACCTTCAAAACCGCGCAAGCCCTCAGCGCCCGCGCCCAGGCCGAACTGCTGGCCGCGCAACGCCAACTGGCGGTGATCGACACGCAGAAACAACAGGCCCGCGCCGCCCTTCAGCAAGCCCGCGCCGAACGCGATCTGGCTCAATTGAACCTCGGCTACACCGAACTGCGCGCACCGATCGATGGCGTGATCGGCAACCGTCGCGCACGGGTCGGCGCCTATGCGCAGGCCGGTTCACAACAGTTGTCGGTGGTGCCGGCCAGTGGTTTGTGGGTCGATGCCAATTTCAAGGAAGACCAATTAGCGCGGATGAAACCCGGGCAACGCGTGAGCATCCGCGCCGACGTCCTTTCCGGTCAGGAATTCCACGGCCGCCTCGACAGCCTCGCCCCCGCGACCGGCTCGCAGTTCAGCGTTTTGCCGCCGGAAAACGCCACCGGCAACTTCACCAAAATCGTCCAGCGCGTGCCGGTACGGATCCTCCTAGATCCGGCCGACGGCGTGCTCGGTCACTTGCGTCCGGGCCTGTCGGTGACGGCAGAAGTCGACACCCGCGCACAACCTGAAATCAGTGCCGTGGCCGTTGCGCCATGAGCGCTACCCTCGCCGCCCCGGCGCAGCCGTTCAACGCGGCGGACATGGCCACCGCGACCAAGGTGTTCGCCTTCGCGACCATGTGCATCGGCATGTTCATCGCGCTGCTGGATATCCAGATCGTCTCGGCGTCGCTGCGCGATATCGGCGGCGGACTGTCCGCCGGCACCGACGAAACCGCGTGGGTGCAGACCAGTTACCTGATCGCCGAAATCATCGTGATTCCACTGTCGGGCTGGCTGTCGCGGGTGTTTTCCACACGCTGGTTGTTCTGTGCTTCGGCGGTCGGTTTTACCCTCGCCAGTTTGCTCTGCGGCGTGGCCTGGAACATCCAGAGCATGATTGCCTTTCGGGCCCTGCAAGGTTTTCTCGGCGGCTCGATGATCCCGCTGGTGTTCACCACGGCGTTCTTTTTCTTCACCGGCAAACAACGGGTGATTGCCGCCGCGACCATCGGCGCAGTCGCGTCACTCGCGCCGACATTGGGGCCGGTGATCGGCGGCTGGATCACTGATATTTCCTCGTGGCACTGGCTGTTCTATATCAACCTGGTGCCGGGGATTTTCGTTGCCGTGGCAGTGCCGATGCTGGTGAAAATCGACCAGCCGGAACTGTCGCTGCTCAAAGGCGCGGACTATCTGAGCATGGTCTTTCTGGCGCTGTTTCTCGGCTGCCTGGAATACACCCTCGAAGAAGGCCCGCGCTGGAACTGGTTCAGCGATCAGACCATTCTGACCACCGCGTGGATCAGCGGCCTCGCCGGATTGGCTTTCATTGGCCGCACCTTGCACGTGGCCAATCCGATCGTCGATCTGCGTGCCTTGAAGGATCGCAACTTCGCCCTCGGCTGCTTCTTTTCGTTCGTCACCGGTATTGGCCTGTTCGCAACGATTTACCTGACGCCGCTATTCCTCGGCCGGGTGCGCGGCTACAGCGCACTCGACATTGGTCTGGCGGTTTTCTCCACCGGCGTGTTCCAGATCATGGCGATTCCGCTGTATGCCTTTCTGGCCAATCGCATGGACCTGCGCTGGATCATGATGATCGGTCTGGGGTTGTTCGCGGTGTCGATGTGGGAATTCAGCCCGATCACCCACGACTGGGGTGCCGGCGAGTTGATGCTGCCGCAAGCGTTGCGCGGGATTGCCCAGCAACTGGCGGTGCCGCCAGCGGTGACGTTGACCCTCGGAGGGCTGGCACCGGCACGTTTGAAGCATGCGTCAGGGTTGTTCAACCTGATGCGCAATCTCGGCGGGGCGATTGGTATTGCGGCGTGCGCGACGATTCTCAATGACCGCACCAACCTGCACTTCACGCGGTTGGCGGAACACTTGAACAGCAGCAATGAAGCGATGAATCAGTGGCTGGCGCAGGTCGGCGGCAACCTTGCAACGCTGGGCCAGAGCGGCGACGTTGGAGTTACCGCCAGCCTGCGCCAGTTGTGGCTGCTGACTTACCGCGAGGCGCAAACCCAGACCTACGGCGATACCTTTTTGATGATCGGGGCGTGCTTCGTCATCGCCACCGCGATGGTGCCCTTGATGCGCAAGGTGCAACCACCGGCGGCGCCGAGTGCGGATGGGCATTGATGCCTATTCTGAAACTATCCACCGCCCCCTGTGGGAGCGAGCTTGCTCGCGAATACGGTGTATCAGGCAACAATTTAGCGACTGATACATCGCTTTCGCGAGCAAGCTCGCTCCCACAGGGGTTATGCGTTGAGGCTTAAGCCTGTGGGACTTTGCGGAAGCCCACCGCCAGGCGATTCCAGCTGTTGATGGTGTTGATCGCCATGCTCAGGTCGACCATTTCTTTCGGCGTGAACTGCGCCGCGACCACGTCGTAATCTTCGTCCGGGGCGTGGGTCAGGCTCAGTTGCGTCAGCGATTCAGTCCACAACAGCGCGGCGCGTTCGCGGTCGCTGAAGAACGGCGCTTCACGCCAAGCGGTGACCGCGAACAGCCGGCGCGGGGTTTCGCCGCCCTTGATCGCATCGGTGGTGTGCATGTCGATGCAAAATGCGCAGCCGTTGATTTGCGAAGCGCGCAGCTTGACCAGCTCGATCAGGGTCTTTTCCAGCGGCAGTCTGGAAACGGCAGTTTCCAGGGCCATCATCGCTTTCAAGGCATCTGGGGAGGCGGTGTAGAAATCGGTACGAGGTTGCATGGTAGCTCCGGGTAGCAAGTGAATGTGTGGCTACGTTAGCCCTCACACCCGGTTCGACAAATAGCCAATATTCCAGAAGATCAGTAGGCCACTCGGTTGCACCGTTGACCGCTCGTCAGCCGTCCGGCACCAACGGTTCTGCGTATCAGACCAATATCAGGTACAGACCCTTTGTGGAGACGGATCATGATCACGCGCAAACTCACCTCGTTATTGCTCGCCGGCCTGCTGGCCACGGCATCGGCCGCCAGCTTCGCCGCCAATGACGGCGCTGACGCTACCGGCACCAAATCCGGAGGCCCGACCAGCACAACTACGCCGCCAGACAACACGCCGGGCGCGCCTTCCGGTGGTAGCGGTTCTTCGGGTATGGGATCCGGGACTGGCACCAATGGCGGGGCCAGCGGTTCGGGCTCGGGGGCTGGCGGCGGCACTGGTTCGGCCGGCGGCGGGACTGGCGGCGCGGGCGGAGGCACTGGCGGCTGAACGAACAAGAGCCATCCGTGGTGAAGACCCTTGATTGTTTGGGTATTCACATAACCTTGGCCTGATGAAAATCCCTGTGGGAGCGAGCTTGCTCGCGAAGGCGGTAGATCAGCCAACATTTTCATCGCCTGACACTGCGCTTTCGCGAGCAGGCTCGCTCCCACAGGATTTGTGTCAGCGTTTGGGCTAGCGATCGGAGCGCATCAGCTCGGCCAGGCCGCTGTCCAGCGACAACACCGCCGCGCGATTGCGCCCGGCATTTTTCGCCTGATACAGCGCCGCATCGGCACGCTGGATAAACACTTCCAGGCTGTCATTGCCGCTGGGGATAAACGAATAACAGCCCAGACTCACCGTCAGATATCCGGTCGGCGAGCCGCTGTGGATGATGTGCTTGTCGATCACACTGCGGCGGATCTGCCCGGCAATCGCCAGTGCGCCGTTGATGTCGGTGTCCGGCAACAGCACCGCAAACTCCTCGCCACCATAACGTACCGCCAAATCAGACTTGCGCTGGCAGCACGTCTGCAGCACTTGGGCGACCTGAGTCAGACAATGATCGCCGGCGACATGACCATAGGCGTCGTTGTAGCGCTTGAAGAAATCGATATCGAGCATGATCAGACTGACCGGGCTGACCTGCCGCGCGCCACGGGCGAATTCGACTTCCAGAGAGCGCTCGAACAAACGTCGGTTGGCCAACCCGGTCAGGCTGTCGTGGGTCGCAATCTGCTCCAGGGCGCGTTGGGCCTTGCGCAGGTTTTTTTCGATCCGTTCACCATCGCGCACCTGATGAATGAACACCCAGCCAAACAGGCCGACGCCAAGAATCACCAAGGCGACAATCACACTCGACTGGAATGCGCGTGCGTACCAACCCTCGAGAATCGTGTCGCGCGAGGTCGCCGCCGACACCACCAACGGGTACGCCGACAAGCGTCGATAACCGTACAAACGCACCACGCCATCGACCACCGAGTTGATCATCGCCGTGCCGGCCGCCGCTTCGGGCAGCAACGTGCGATAAATCCGCCCTTGCGCCAGCGACGTGCCGATCAGGTTTTCATCGAACGGACGGCGGGCGAGCAAGGTGCCGTCGCTCAGACCGAGAAACATGATGCCTTGGTCATCGAGGCTGAAGCTTTCGAAGAAGCGGTCGAAGTACGACATCTTGATCCCGGCCAGCAACACCCCCTGAAAATTGCCCGCGTGATCATTGACGCGTTTGGAAATCGGGATAATCCACTCACCGTTCTCACGGCTACGAATCGCCGGGCCGATGTGCGCCAGCGTCGAGGCGTTCTGCTGGTGGAACTTGAAGTACTCGCGATCGGCCACGCCGTTGCCACGGGGCAGATCGGTGAATGAAGTAATCACCCACTGGCCCTGCGTGTCGAAGAGAAAAATGCCGTGCAACTGATCGAGTTGCTGCACGCGCCGGGCAAAGGTTCTCTGCAAACGCGGCTTCTGCGCGGCGCCGTAACCGTCATCCTGAATCCAGTCGACCAGGCTGGTCATCACCAGATCGGCGGCGAGGAAAGTGTCCTCCGCTTGCTGCGCCATCGCCCGGGTCAGGTTGTTCGAGGCCATTTTCGCCACGGCCAGATCCTGACGACGCGACTGCTCCAGTTGCAGATAAAGCAAACCGGACAGGCACAACCCCACCGCAACGATAAACAGCACCGCCGCTTTGCGCAGCGGCAGGCGTTTAAGGGTGCCTCCGGGGGCCTGATGCGGATCGTGAATGGGGATAGGCAAAAGCAAGTCCTGGGCAGGTACGACAAGGGCGCCAGCGGGGAAACCCTTATGTTTGTGAGCGTAGCCCACCGGAATCTACGGGGCAAACGCCCCGGTCCCGCCCAGGTATATCGGCGCACAACGAGTTTGGATGATCGCTGTTCGCAGATTTATTTTCGATTGCCTCTTAGGGTTAGTCAGTTGTGAAGGGCCAGGCGCCGCATCGCACTGTGCAGATGCGCCCGCGCACTTTGCGCATCGCCCTCGCGCATCTGCTCATAAGCCCGTTGCGCGATGGCGTGTGGCACCGGTTTCAGCTCGCGTTGCGTGGCCATCGCCAGCAGTTGCACGTGGGCGGCGCGCTCCAGGTAATAGAGGTCGTCCCAGGCTTCGGCGATGGTTGGAGCGCCGACAATCACGCCGTGGTTTTTCAGGAACAGAATATCGGCGTCGCCCATGACACTGGCGATGCGGTCGCCTTCGGACGCGTCCAGCGCCAGGCCGTTGTAGTCCTCGTCCACCGCCGTGCGCCCATAGAACTTCAGCGCGGTCTGCCCCAGCCATAACAGTGGCGGCCCTTGTAACAAGCACAACGCCGTGGCGTGAGGCATGTGGGTGTGGAAGGCGACTTTCACTCGCGGCAGTTGTTTGTGCAGCCGCGCATGAATGTAAAACGCCGTGGCTTCCGGCAGGCCTTCGCCTTCAACCACATTGCCGTCGAAGTCGCAGACCAGCAGATTCTGCGCGGTCACTTCGGCAAACGCATAACCGTAGGGATTGACCAGAAACAGATCATCATGCCCCGGCACCATCGCCGAAAAGTGATTGCAGATGCCCTCCTCCAAACCGTGCAGCGCGGCCAGTTGCAAGCACGCCGCCAGTTCGTTGCGCGCGGTGATGATCGCCTCGGTATCGAGGTTCAGCGCTGTCGGGCGAGCAGTCCGCGTACTGGCGGTCAGGGTGTGAGCCATGACGATTCTCCGTTACCAACCGAGGGATTTGAACAGCGGCAGCACTTGATCGAGGGTGTTGAGGATCGCGTCGGGGCGATAGTCCGGCAACAATTGGCGACCGGTGCCGCGATCGATCCAGACACAACGAAAGCCCATGTCCCGCGCCGCCGTATGGTCGAGCATCGGGCTTGCGCAGATGTGCACCACCTCTGCGCGGCTGACGCCCAATTGTTCATGAGCGTAGTCGAACAGCCGCGGCGCCGGTTTGTACGCACCGGCCTGCTGCGCGGTGATCACCCGATCGATGTAGCCGCCAAGTTGCGCGACGTTACCGGCAATGATGTCGTCGTCGGTGTTGGAGACGATGCACAGTTTGAAACCCATGGTTTTCAAATCACGCAGAGTCTCGATCACCTCGGCAAACGGCGGCATCTTCGGAATCGCGGCGGCCAGACGCTGGCTGTCTTCGGGCAGGCTGGGCAGACCCAATTCCTCCAAGGCCAATTGCAGACCGAGGGTGCTCAGTTCGCGGAACGAACGGTGCGGCGGCGTTTGTTCGAGGCGATGTTCATGGCGATCATAGACTTCGATCAGGTGCCCGACATCGACCTGATGTTCGCCCTTCTCGCTGAGAATGTCCCCGACCACAGCTTTGAGGCCTTCGTCCCATTGGATCAAAGTGCCGTAGCAATCGAAGGTCAGCCATTGCGGGCGCGGTGTGTGGATGAGTGTCATTGGTCGAATCCTCCGTCGTGAGGACTTCAGCTTATGAGCGCCCGGTGATAGTGTGAAATTAAATAAATCGCCAATCGTCAGTTGAAAAACCACTATCGAGAGCGCCGCCATGCTGGACCTGGAATTGCTGAAAACCTTTGTCTGCGTGGTTGACGAAGGCAGCTTCACCCGCGCCGCCGAGCGCGTGCATCGCACCCAGTCGACGGTCAGTCAGCAGGTGCGCAAACTCGAAGAGCTGGTCGGCCACGCCCTACTGCTGCGCGACCGCACCGGCCTTAATGTCGCCGTCACCGAACACGGCGAATTGTTGATCCACTACGCACGGCGTTTACTGGCGCTGTCCGCCGAAGCCACCGAAGCCCTGGCCAGCGACCTCGACCTGGAAATCCTGCGGATCGGCATGCCGGAAGACTTCGACGCGCGGCGCATGGCGCTGATCCTCGCCGGCTTCACCCGCAGTCATCCGCAGGCGCGGCTGGAGACTATCAGCGGCATGAGCCTCGATCTGCGCCAGCGCCTCAATGCCGGCGACATCGACATCGCCCTGATCAAACGCGAACCCGACAGCGGCCCGGCGTGGGCGACCTGGCCGGAACGACTGGTGTGGGTCAAAGGTGCGGAGTTTGATTCGTCCACTGGCGTGTTGCCGTTGGCGTTGTTTCCGCAAGGCTGTCTGTATCGGCAGCGCGCCATTCGTTTGCTCGATGTCGCCCAGCGCCCTTGGCGGGTGGCGTTCGGCAGCCATAGCCTGACCGGGATTCAAGCGGCGGTGGCGTCGGGGTTGGGGGTGTCGGTGCTACCGGTGTCGGCGGTGTTGCCCGAGCATCAGGTGTGTACGGATTTGCCGGAACTGGCGCCGACGGAATTGGCGTTGGTCAGTCGTGATGGGGTTTTGAGCGGGTTGCAACGTGGCCTGGTGGAGTTTTTGCGTGGGGAGTTGGGGGTGGATGCGGGGGGATTCGCCTGAAATCCCCCCCGTTTTTATCATTGGGGTTTGTTGATTTCCCGCAGCAGATCCGCGACGGGTATGTTCATGGTGTTGGAGTAGTAGGGTTTGTAGCCGTAGGCGGTGACGACGACTTTGCAGGGGATTTGTTGTTTACCAGACAGAAGGCCATTCAACTCCTGTACGGAGAGATCCTCGCGCGAAGTACCGTTATTTTGGGTCTGCCGCAGAAAAGCACTCGTCATGTAGTTGAATTTACCGCCTGCATGACTGGCCTCATCCACCTCAATCAGTCCATACGCCGAGTATCTGAATCGGTTAGTGATGGAAAAGTTCTGATCATCCCCCAGCGCACACTCGAGCATCGTCGATGCTGCGCCCACCCCCATACCTCTCCCGAACAAATCCAGGAGATTTACATCAGAGTCATAATGAATTTTGTAGAGCAGACCAATACTTGACCTTTCTATTGACAGAAAGTCGAGATTCGCTGGGGGCACTGAATGGTCTTTGGCACATGACGAACACAATATGGCCAGCAGAAGAACAGACATTCTTTTCATTTCAGCGATTGCCTTTGCGAATGGCTTCGAACATGAGATCGCTCGCCGATTTTCCTTCAGCAACAGGACGGGTAAACATCGCTGGAGCATTAGCATGGTTTGTGTCCATGGTTGCATTAATGTCAGGCCCACACAGTACTTCCCATTTCTCACCAAAATCCGCCACCGAGTCGGATTGGTCAGGCTTGGAGGGCATAGCTTTAATATTTATCCAAAAGTCAGCCACCGGTGTCGGTTGATCGCCATAAATATCGGATCCCAGCCACACCAAAGCACCTTCACCTACTGGGTCGAGTGTGACCAGCATGTTAATCCTGTAGCCCCACTCAGACATGACGCTGGTCAAATGCGCGCCGTTCCATCCCCCCAAGCTGTGCCCCACAATGTAGATAGGGCATGATTTGTAGGGAATTATGTTCAGAACATTTTTCTGGATATCTTTCTTTCCCCGCACCTCGTTATACCCAAGCCATTGAGATTTGTACTTGCCTAGCTTGGTCAGGTCCAGATTGCGATTATCAAAACCGGTCATTGCCTCGTTAACGTTGCCAAATGGTCCGGAAAAGTAATAACTCTCTTTATCGCCAGCCCCACCAACAAATAGAACAATCGCCTTGGTACTCTCCACCGGCACAGGCTTGTCACTGACATCCTTCTTGTCCGTCAGCGCATGTTCCTTGTGCAGCCTGTAATTGTTGCCCTTCGCGCACGTTACCGTTTCAGCAGGCATGCCTTATTCCTCCAAAAACAACTTGATGGTTTCGGGCAGATGCGAGCTGACTTGGTGGGTGAATCCGTTCGCGTCAGACACCCCATGCTCCAGACGCCCGTCAGCGCGCTGAATAACGTAAGGATGATCAGGCATGGGCTCACCGGTCACGTCATTGACCAGTTTCAACCGGTCAGTGAAATGCACCGGCATCGGCAGCAAACCACTGAAGGGAGCCGTCGTCACCGTGTCTCCGATGATGACCGTGCCGGAGCCGCCGATGACGACGTTGCCGTGCCCGCCCGTGCTGTCCAGCGTCGCGGCGTTCAAGCCATTGATGAACACCGTCGAAGCCACAGCGCCGGTAATCGGGCTACCGCAGGCGGATTTGTCAGTCATCCGCGCAGCGGCCAAGCCGTCGAAATTCACATTCGGGGAGCCACTGACAATGGGATTGGTGCCATGTCCCGGCAATGGGCAGGCGGTTGGATCGGTGACGCGGGCGGCGGGTTTTCCGCTCATGAACAGCTCCTTGCAATGTTGCGGGTCATCCTTTTGGGGGGCGCAAGCATGCGCGAATTTTCCAGGTGCTTCAAACCTTCAGGCGAAAAAAAGGCGCCCGGTCGGGCGCCTATTCAATACGTGGAAACCGCTCACCTCAACGCGACGGCGGCACCCGAATATCCCCCGCCCGGCACTGGGTTTTCACACCCTTGCCACACGCACCGAACTGCAAATCCTTGCCCATGCACACGCGCACTTCCGAGAGTTCCGGGCCGCTGCAAATGACCGCGATGCCATCCGCCGGAATCCCCGGGTTGGCCTTGCGGAACAGATCGGCAATTTCCTGCGCCTCGAAGTAATACGAGGAGCTGAACGGTTGCAGTTCCTGCGGGATTTTCACCGCGCCAACGGCTTTATCCGCTTCATCCAGATAACCCATCGCGCCGAGGCCGCTGCAGGTGCCGTGTTTGGACCATTCGTGGTCGAGCAGTTTCTTGGTCGGGAACAGCGTCAGGCCCTGGCTGGTTTGCGCCGCGTTCAGCGTGGTCAGCGGTGGGCAGGATTCAGGCCAGCCGCCCTTGGCGTATTGCGGCCACAAACCGTGCAGCACGAAACCGTAGCCCTTGCCCGTGCACTGCGCGTCATCTTTGTGGGTCAGACAGAACGTCGGCGACCAGGACAACGCCAGCAGGTAGTAATCGAATACCCCCGCCACCGATTCAGCCTGGGCCTTGCTCGACTGCGATTGCCGCGCCGAACTCAATCCGATGCTACCGGCCGTCAGCGCAATTACCGCCAAAATTGTAAACAGCTTTTTCATCTACCCGCTCCTTGGGACGCCTGCGTTCGTGGTTTTCGATCCTGACCCGACTTGGCCAGCGTTGATTTCGACACGCTTGTGTTGCAGGCGCATGACGCAAGGCAACGCCGTACGCCGTTGAAAGGTCTACGATTAACAGGCAGACATCAAACCAAGGGATCCGAAATGAGTAAAGCAGACGAACTCGCCGCCAAACTCAAGCAAACCCGGCACACCCACGCGGATGCCGCGCTGGAGATCGATTGCTGGCCGGCGCAGGTGTATGACTTGTACCACCGCATTGAAGCGTGGCTGCAACCGGTCACCGAGGTAGGTTTGAAGATTCGGCGCAATCCGACCCACGTTTGCGAAACGTCACCCGATGGTGAATCCCACGATTACGCCATCGACCAACTGGTGATCGAGGCCAACCATCAAAGCCTGACATTCGATCCCATTGCGCGGTTTACCGAGGATGGCGCCGGCCGGGTGCAGATCAGCCCGTCAGCCACAGACACTTATCTGCTGCGTACCGTGGATGAGCACGGTGAAAGCCATTGGTGGATGCAGTCGATTGAAACAGGCCAGCAGTTGGATGCCATCGCACTGACGGAAAACAATCTGTTGCTGGCGGTGCAGGAAGGTCTTGGCCTGTAAACCGCGTCACTGCCGCCGCGCGGAGCAAAATTCGACGATCACCTGCGACACCGCATCGATCATTTGCGGATCAGCGTGAGGCGCGACAAACAAGCGGAACTGCGCATCCGGCAAATCCGGCAAGCCCTGTTCCGCGCCCAGCGCGGTCAACCCCTGCCCCACCTGACTCGCCGGCATCGGCGCCACGGCAAATCCTGACTGCGCCGCCGCGCGTAACCCGGCGGTGCTCGAGCACAGCATCGCGGTGCGCTGGGAAATGCCCGCCTGAGCCAAACGCGTCAGCGCCGCCTCACGATACGGACACGGTTCGGGAAACAGCGCCAGCGGCAATGGCGTCGGCAGTTGAATCACGGGTTGCGCGGCCCACGCCCACACCAGTGGCTCCTGCCAAAGCAAACGCCCCGACGCACCGGTTTCGCACAGCGAGCCGATGACCATCTCCAGATCCCCCTGCTGCATCTGGCCCAGGAGTGTCCCCGGAATGTTCACCTGCACATCGATCTGCATACCGGGATGCTGCGCCGCGCAATCCTGCAACGCGCGCAACAATCGCGCCTCGACAAAATCCTCGGACACGCCAATCCGCACCCGCCCCTGAAACGGCGTGCGCGTGAGCTGCGCCCAGGCATCGCGGTTCAGCGCCAGAATCGTCCGCGCATAGGCGATCAAACGCTCGCCGTCGGCGGTGAGTTGCTGAGAACGAGTGGTGCGCTTGAGCAGCGGTTTGCCGATTTGCTCTTCGAGCCGGCGCAGATGACCGCTGACCGCCGATTGGGTCAGATGCAGTTTTTCCGCGGCACGACTGAAGCCGTCCTCATCGACAACGGTGACAAAGGTCTTGAGCAACAGGGCGTCAAACATAGTGAGATACGTGATCAATGGTCAATTTATTCACGATTTATAGTTTGAAGCACGCTATGTTGCAATGCCTCGCATTCCCCCCGACTGCCGAGGCTTCACGTGACCACTCTTCTGCACATCGAATGCTCACCGCGCAAACAACGCTCCGCGTCACTGCAAGTGGCCCGCAGCTTTATCGATCGCTATCTGCAGCATCATCCGCAGACCCACGTCGAAACCCTCGACCTGTGGGACACGCCGCTGCCGGAGTTCGGCGAAGAGGCAATGAACGCCAAATACGCCGGCCTCAGCGGTACGCCGCTGACCCCCGCCCAGCAATCGGCGTGGAATGAACTCAAGCACCTCGCCGCATACCTGCATCGTGCCGACCTGATTGTGCTGTCAGTACCGCTGTGGAATTTCAGCATTCCCTACAAGCTCAAGCACTTCATCGACCTGGTGTCGCAGAAGGACATCCTCTTCAGCTTCGATCCGGAACGCGGCCTGCAAGGTTTGTTGAAAAACAAAACCGCCGTGGGCGCCTATGCCTGCGGGATGGATTTCTCGGCGCAGTCGGCCATGCCCGCCGAACGCTTCGACTTTCAGAAACCCTACGTCGCTGCATGGCTCGACTTTATCGGCATCAGCGATGTGCATGAGTTGCGCGTCGAGAAGACCATTCTCGGCGAAGACATTGATCGTGAGTCGCGGCTCGCGGCGTCGGAACAGGCGCGGGATCTGGCCGATCAACTCGCTGCAACTGAAGCTGACAAAACTGTAATCCCCGCCTCAGCCAACTGAAAGCCGGCGCTGGTTAGCCTCCCCGTCATGAGTCAAACGGGGATTTCCAGCGCATGCCTTCCAACCCATCACGACGCACCTTCGTCAAAGGCCTCGCCGCCGGTGGCCTGCTCGGTGGCCTCGGCCTGTGGCGCACGCCAGTCTGGGCGCTGAATGCGTCCGGTCAATTGCCTGAACTGAGCGGCAGCGACTTCGAGTTGTTCATCGGAGAAACCCCGGTCAACTTCACCGGCAGCCCACGCACGGCGATGACCATCAACGGCAGCCTGCCCGGCCCGTTGCTGCGCTGGCGCGAGGGCGACACCGTGACGCTGCGGGTGCGCAACCGGCTCAGCGCCAGCACCTCGATTCACTGGCACGGCATTCTGCTGCCGGCGAACATGGACGGCGTGCCGGGCCTGAGCTTTCACGGCATCGAACCGGGCGGCGTGTACGTCTATCAATTCAAGGTGCGGCAGAACGGCACTTACTGGTATCACAGCCATTCCGGCTTGCAGGAACAGGCTGGCGTCTACGGCCCGCTGGTGATCGACGCCAAGGAACCGGAGCCGTTCCACTACGACCGCGAGTTCGTGGTGATGCTCAGCGACTGGAGCGACGAAGACCCGGCCAGCCTGATGAAGACGCTGAAAAAGCAGTCCGACTACTTCAACTTGCACAAACGCACCGTCGGCGATTTCATCCACGACGTCAGCGAAAAAGGCTGGGGCGCCACCGTGGCCGATCGCAAGATGTGGGCAGAAATGAACATGAATCCCACCGACATTGCCGACGTCAGTGGCGCCACTTACACCTTCCTCATGAATGGCCACGCGCCGGATAACAACTGGACCGGCCTGTTTCGTCCCGGTGAAAAACTGCGTCTGCGCCTGATCAACGGCTCGGCGATGACCTACTTCGACGTGCGCATTCCCGGGCTGAAAATGACCGTGGTCGCGGCGGATGGCTTGCACGTCAAACCGGTCAGCGTCGATGAACTGCGCATCGCCGTGGCCGAGACTTACGACGTCATCGTTGAGCCGGACGCCGAGGCGTACACCCTGTTTGCCCAGGCCATGGATCGTACCGGTTTTGCCCGTGGCACCCTCGCCACTCGCGCCGGGTTATCTGCGCCCGTACCGGGTCTGGACCCGCGCCCACTGGTGACCATGGACGACATGGGCATGGGCGGCATGGATCACGGTTCAATGGGCATGAGCGATATGGCGGGCATGGATCACTCGGCGATGGGCCCGATGCAATCCCATCCCGACAGCGAAAAAGACAATCCGCTGGTGGACATGCAAGCCATGAGCACCGCGCCGAAACTCAACGACCCCGGCCTCGGTCTGCGCAACAACGGCCGTCGCGTGCTGACCTACGCCGACCTGCGCAGCACCTTCGCAGACCCGGATGGCCGCGATCCGAGCCGCACGGTCGAACTGCACCTGACCGGTCACATGGAGAAATTCGCCTGGTCGTTCAACGGCATCAAATTCTCCGACGCCGAGCCTTTGCGCCTGAAGTACGGCGAGCGCATTCGCCTGGTGCTGGTCAACGACACGATGATGACCCACCCGATTCACTTGCACGGCATGTGGAGCGATCTGGAAGACGAAAACGGCGACTTCCAGGTGCGCAAACACACCATCGACATGCCGCCCGGCACACGCCGCACCTACCGCGTGACCGCCGACGCACTCGGCCGCTGGGCCTATCACTGCCACCTGCTGTACCACATGGAAATGGGCATGTTCCGCGAAGTGCGGGTGGAAGAATGAAGGGGCCGCTGATGACTCGACTCACCGCATTTTCCTTGCTGCTGGTCGGCAGCTCAGCAATGGCCGCCGGCGACATGCCGGGCATGGATCACAGCCAGATGGCGGGCATGGATCATTCCGCGATGCAAAGTATGGACGACGGCATGATGCAGCCCGCCGCGCCGACCGAAAGCCGCACGCCGATCCCGCAACTGACCGACGCCGACCGCGCCGCCGTGTTCACCAGCGCTGGCGGCCATCAGGTGCATGACAGCGCGATCAACAGCTACTTCCTCGCCGACAAACTTGAATGGCAGGGCGCCGATGACGGAAGCACGTTGGCCTGGGATCTGTCCGGCTGGATCGGTGGTGACATCGATCGTCTGTGGCTGCGCTCCGAAGGTGAACGCAGCAACGGCAAGACCGAAGACGCCGAGATTCAGGCGCTCTGGGGCCATGCGATATCGCCGTGGTGGGACGTGGTCAGCGGCGTGCGTCAGGACTTCAAACCCGGCGCGCCGCAGACTTGGGCCGCGTTCGGTGTGCAGGGCATGGCGCTGTACAACTTCGAAGCCGAGGCCACGGCGTTTATCGGTGAAGGTGGCCAGAGCGCGCTGCGGTTCGAGGGTGACTACGACATTCTGCTGACCAATCGCCTGATCCTGCAGCCCACCGCTGAACTCAATATCTACGGCAAAAACGATGCGCAACGGCGTATCGGTTCCGGGCTTTCCAACAGCGAAGTCGGCTTGCGCTTGCGCTATGAAATCCGCCGCGAATTTGCGCCGTACATCGGCGTGACGTGGAACCGCACTTACGGCAACACCGCCGATTACGCCCGCGAAGAAGGCGAGAAGCGCAGCGAAGCGCGGCTCGTGCTTGGCGTGCGGATGTGGTTCTGAATTCCCTAAAAAAACAACCCGGAGCTCTTGCATGCGCACCTTGAAAATCACCCTTGTACTCGCCAGCAGCTTGCTCCTCAGCAGCCTCGCTCAAGCCCACCCGAAATTGCTCTCGTCGAGCCCGGCCGAAGGTGCCGACGGCGCCGCGCCCGGCAAGATCGAACTGCATTTTTCCGAGAACCTGCTGCCAAAATTCTCCGGCGCCAAACTGGTCATGACCGAAATGCCCGGCATGGCTCATTCGCCGATGCCAATGAAAGCCAAAGTCAGCGCCGGCAGCGACCCGAAAAGCATGCTGATCACCCCGCTCGCGCCGCTGCCCGCCGGCACTTACCAAGTCCAATGGCGCGCGGTGTCTTCCGACACGCACCCGATCACCGGCAACGTCACGTTCAAAGTGAAGTGAGCGATGGCTGAACTGATCAACATCGTGCTGCGGTTTGCGTTGTATGTGGATTTGCTGCTGTTGTTCGGGCTGGCGTTGTTTGCGCTGTACAGCATTGGGACGCTGCTACGGTTTCGGCCGATGCTGCGCGGGATGGCATTGATCGGGGCGTTGTTGTCAGTGGCGGGATTGGTGCTGATGACCCGCGCCATGAGTGGCGAAACCGCGCTCGCGGCGCTATGGCCACACCTGCAAATGATTCTGCTGGAAACCGATGTCGGTCTGGCGTGGGCAGTGCGGATTATCGCGCTGATCGTGGTGTTGATCAGGCCGGGCGCGTGGCTCGCATCGGTGGCTGGCGCCGTCGCCCTCGCCTCTTTGGCCTGGAGCGGACACGGGGCGATGGATGAAGGAACACTGCGCTTCTGGCATTTTCTCAGCGATATTCTGCACCTGCTCGCGGCGGGCGCGTGGCTGGGTGCGATGCTGGCGCTGGTGTTGATGGCGCGGGGGCCGCTCGATGAAGCTCGCATTCGTTCGCTGGCGTTTGCGGTTCGGCGCTTTGAGTGGATCGGTGCAGTGATTGTGCTGACGCTGTCGATTACTGGCGTGGTGAATTATCTGTTCATCGTCGGCCCGAGGCTGGATGAAGTCTTGCTCGGTACCTACGGGATACTGCTGGCGATCAAGGTTTTACTGTTTGCCGGGATGTTGGTGTTGGCGGCGTTGAACCGCTTTCATCTTGGTCCGGCGTTGGCGCAAGCGTTGCGCAATGGACACTATGTCATCGCGGCAAATGCGCTAAGACGCAGCGTTGTCGTTGAACTGGCAATCGCATTGCTGATCGTGGCGCTGGTGGCGTGGCTAGGCACGTTAAGCCCGGAAGCAGGGTGACACCCGGGAAAGCCTTTCACTACACTGGGCCACCGTCCTTCTCAGAAGCCCCGATCGCAATGACAACACTAAAAAGCACGATGATCCTCTGCGGCCTGCTGACCCTGGCCGCCGGCGCCCATGCCGAGCAAACCCCTTCACACCTCGACAGCATCCAGCAACAAGGCCAGTTGCGCGTGTGCACCACCGGCGACTACAAGCCCTATACCTTCAAACGCCCCGACGGCGATTTCGAAGGCATCGACATCGCCATGGCCCGCTCGCTGGCCGACAGCCTCGGCGTCAAAGTCCAATGGGTGCAAACCACCTGGAAAACCCTGATGCCGGACATGCAGGCCGGCAAGTGCGACATCGGCATGGGCGGCATTTCGGTGACCCTCGAAAGGCAGAAAAAAGCCTACTTCAGCAACACCCTCGACACCGACGGCAAGATCCCGCTGGTGCGCTGCGCCGATGTCAGCAAGTACCAGACGGTCGAGCAGATCAACCAGCCCGGCGTGCGCCTGGTCGAACCCGCCGGCGGCACCAACGAAGCCTTCGTCCACGCCTTCCTGCCCAAGGCGCAACTGGCCCTGCACGATAACGTGACGATCTTCCAGCAACTGCTCGACAACCAGGCCGACGTGATGATCACCGACGCCTCGGAAGCGCTGTATCAGCAGAAACTCAAACCGGGCTTGTGCGCGGTGAATCCGCATCAGTACATGCAGTACGGCGAGAAGGCTTACTTGTTGCCGCGCGATGACATCAGTTGGAAACTGTACGTTGATCAGTGGCTGCACTTGAGCAAAGTCACCGGCAAATATCAGCAAACCCTGAGCGAATGGATTGCCGTACCTGCCGCGCAGTAATCCTTAATCGTCATGCAGCATGCCGGAGCTGTACTGATTGAGGCTGCTGCCGATATTGTTGCCGCCGAACTTCAACGTATTGGCGTTGCGCCCCTCCGGCGACTGACAGTCGCTGGAGAAACAACTGGTGGTGGTCAAACCACCCGCGCCGGAACAGGCACTCAATACCGATACTGCAGCAGCAATCAACAGCACTTTGACGACATTAAGGCGCATGGCACGATTCCCCTCGGGATGAACAGCGACGATCTTGTCTCAACAGACTAGGCCTGCTTCGCACGCGGCAAGATGAAACTTTGCTGATCGACAGCGGCGGTTCAGCATCGCTTGCCCGTTCAGTCCTTTCCCGGTTTAGGAATCGCAATCCGGCTACCAGTCTTGACCTCACGCAACGCCAGACTCGACTGAATCGAGGCAATCCCCACCTGACGCCGGAGCACCTGCTCGATAAAGTCGCTGTAGCTATCAAGATCCTCCGCCAACACCTGCAACACATAATCGGCATCGCCGGTGATCTTGTGGCAGGCCACCACCTGCGGCAATTGCGCAATCACCGCCTCGAAAGCGTCCGGTGCGTGGTCGGCATGGGTGGAAAAACGAATGTGCACGAACGCCATGATATCCAGCCCGAGCATTCGCCGATCAAGGTTGGCCTGATAGCCCTTGATGACCCCCGCCTCCTCCATGCGCTTGCGCCGTCGCCAGCACGGCGTAAGGCTCAGCGACAGCCGCTCACTGAGTTCAGCGTTGGAAATGCTGGCGTCTTCCTGCAACAACTCGAGAATCGCCAGGTCGGTCTCGTCGAGGCTGATGCGTTTGGATATTTTTTTCTGCATGACGCCATTCCTGAGTAAAAACGCCCGAATAATTCACTGAATCACGAACACAAAGCAAAGAAAGCGCAGCCCAGCCGGAACAGAATATTTGCACTGGCTAACAATAACGGATGCGCAGAATGTTTACAGTTTTCAGTGATTCCCACCGGTTGCACCACGGCACCGAATTGAAAGACGGCGTGCTCAAACCGTCGTTCGAACAACCGAGTCGGGCCGACACCGTGCACAACCGCGTCAAACAGGTCGGCCTCGGGCAGATCGTCGAACCGCGCGCGTTTGATCGCTCGTGCTACGTCAACGCGCACAGCGAGCGCTACGTCAGTTTTCTCGAAAGTGCCTGGGGCGAATGGTGCGCAACCGGTCGCACTCACGACGCCTTGCCGCTGGTCTGGCCGGTGCGCGATCTGGCCGGCGAAGAGGTGCCGACGTTCATCGACGGCAAACTCGGTTTCTATGCGATGGATGCCGGCTCGCCGATCACCGCCACGACCTGGCAAGCGGTGAAAACCAGCGCCGACATCGCCCTCACTGGCCTGGCCCTGCTTGATGAAGGCCACGACAGTGCCTTCGCCCTGTGCCGTCCGCCCGGCCATCACGCCGCGCGCGAATACATGGGCGGTTATTGCTACCTCAACAACGCCGCCATTGCCGCGCAACAAGCCATCACTCAGGGCGCCAAACGTGTCGCGGTGCTCGACGTCGACTTCCACCACGGCAACGGCACGCAGAACATCTTTTACCAGCGCAGCGACGTGATGTTCGTGTCATTGCACGGCGAACCGGCGGTGTCCTATCCGTACTTCTCGGGCTACAGCCACGAAGTCGGCTCGGGTGTCGGCGAGGGTTACAACCTCAACTATCCCCTGCCGAAAAACACCACCTGGGAGAGCTACCGCAACGCTCTGCTCCACGCCTGCAAAAAACTCCAGCAGTTCGCGCCTGAAGTGCTGGTGATTTCCCTCGGTGTCGACACGTTCAAGGACGACCCCATCAGCCACTTCCTGCTGGAAAGCGATGATTTCATTGGCATCGGCGAACTGATCGCCAGCGTCGGCTGCCCGACCCTGTTCGTGATGGAGGGCGGCTACATGGTCGATGAGATCGGCATCAATGCAGTCAACGTGCTGCACGGTTTCGAGAGCAAACGCGGCTGAACCATCCCGCGCTCTACAACCTTTCAATGACTGGATCGGAGAACAAGAACATGACGCTTTTTATTGATGTCGATGATGCTGCACGCCTGTTCACCCAAGTCGGTATCCGCCGCGCCATTCGCGAAATGGCCGGCTACATCGAAGCGGACTACGCACGCTGGGCGCAGTTTGATAAATCGCCGCGCACGGCCAATCACTCGGCGGACGGCGTGATCGAGTTGATGCCCACCGACGACGGCCAGCAGTACTCGTTCAAATACGTGAATGGCCACCCGAACAACGGCCAGCAGAATTTGCTCACGGTCATGGCTTTCGGTCTGCTGGCCGATGTGCAGAGTGGCTACCCCACCCTACTCAGCGAACTGACCTTGACCACCGCCGTGCGCACCGCAGCAACCTCCGCGCTGGTGGCGCAATCGCTGGCTCGCCCGGGTGCGACCTCGATGGCGCTGATCGGCAACGGTGCGCAGAGTGAATTCCAGGTGCTGGCCTTTCATGAAATGTTGGGCATCAACGAAATCCGCATCTTCGATATTGATCGCGACGCGTCCCTCAAGTTGAAGCACAACCTCGCCGCGTTCCCGGACATCGAAGTGATTCTGGCCAGCTCGGTGAAGGACGCGGTCAAGGGCGCGGATATCGTCACCACGGTTACCGCCGACAAAGCCTACGCAACGATTCTGACGCCGGAGATGATCGAGCCCGGCATGCACATCAATGCGGTCGGCGGTGACTGCCCGGGTAAAACCGAACTGCACGCCGACATCCTGCGCAATGCCCGGGTCATCGTCGAGTTCGAGCCGCAGACGCGCATTGAAGGCGACATTCAGCAACTGGAGACCGATTCCCCGGTGATCGAGTTTTTCCGCATTGTGCTGGGCGAAGTCGCCGGACGCGAAAACGATGCGCAGGTGACGGTGTTCGATTCGGTGGGTTTTGCTCTGGAAGATTTTTCCTCCCTGCGCTACCTGAAAGACCTGGCGCAGGCACAGCAAATCGGCCAGCGCATCCACCTGGTGCCGACGCCGGCCAACATCAAAAACCTCTTCCAGTTGCTCGATCCGCAACCGGCCAAAGCCTCGCGTCTGCGCACCGTCAGTTGATCGCTAACCGCCGCCCCCAAGCCACAGGGGGCGACTCACCTTGTGATTAGCCGCTGCACCTCTAACAAGAACGCTCGACACCTACTTTCTGCCAAAACTCAAAAACATAAAATCAAGAGGTTTTGCAATGAAATCGACCCCTTCCGGGCTGCCTGAACAGCCCGCGCTGCAGCGCACGCTCAGCAATCGTCACATCCAGCTAATGGCCATGGGCGGTGCCATCGGAACCGGCCTGTTTATGGGCTCCGGGAAGATCATCGCCCTCTCCGGGACGTCGATCATCCTCATCTACATGATCATCGGCCTGTTCGTGTTTTTCGTCATGCGCGCCATGGGCGAAATGCTCCTGTCCAACCTCAACTTCAAAACCTTCGCCGACTTCGCCGGCGCCTACCTCGGCCCGCGCGCGGCGTTCTTCCTCGGCTGGTCGTACTGGCTGAGCTGGAGCGTGGCGGTGATCGGCGACGCCGTCGTGGTCGGCGGATTCTTCCAGTACTGGTTCCCCGACGTACCGGCGTGGATACCCGCCGTCGGCATGCTGGCGACCCTGTTCGCGCTAAACGTGCTGACCGTCAGGCTGTTCGGTGAGGTGGAATTCTGGTTCGCGATCATCAAGATCATTGCCGTCGTGACCCTGATCGGCGTCAGCAGCGTGCTGATCGCCAGCTCCTTCGTCTCACCCAGTGGCGTCACCGCGTCCCTGAGTCACCTGGTGGACAAACAGGCAGCGTTCCCCAACGGCTTGTTCGGCTTCTTCGCCGGATTTCAAATGGCGATCTTCTCCTTCGCCGGCACCGAGCTGATCGGCACCGCCGCCGCCGAAACCCGCTCGCCAGAGAAGACCCTGCCCAAAGCGATCAACTCGATTCCGCTGCGGATCATCCTGTTCTACGTGCTGGCACTGACCTGCATTATCGCCGTGACCTCGTGGCAACAGGTTTCCCCCGTCAAAAGCCCCTTTGTCGAACTGTTCCTCGTCGCCGGTTTCCCCGCAGCGGCCGGCATCGTCAACTTCGTGGTCCTGACCTCGGCCGCCTCCTCGGCCAACAGCGGCGTGTTTTCATCAAGCCGCATGCTGTTCGGGCTGGCCAACCAAGACAACGCGCCCGGCATATTCCGCCGACTGTCGAGCAACAGCGTGCCGCTGCTGAGCCTGGCGTTCACCACGCTGTTGATGCTGGTCGGCGTGCTGGTGCTGTTCATCGTGCCGGAAGTCATGACCGCGTTCACCATCGTCTCCACCGTGTCGGCGATTCTGGTGATCTTCACCTGGTCGACCATCCTTGCGTCTTACATCGCCTACCGGAAAAAACGTCCGGATCTGCATGCGAAGTCGGCTTACAAGATGCCGGGCGGCGTGCCGATGGCTTGGTTTTCGTTGGCGTTTTTGGGCTTTGTGCTGGGTTTGCTGGCGTTGAGGCCTGATACGCGGATTGCGCTGATGGTCATGCCGGGGTGGTTTGTCTGGTTGGCGATTGCTTATCAGTTGACGCGGTTGAGGAAGCCGAAATCTGCGGTTGAGTCGGCGGGTCAGTTTGGTTAGATCTGCGAGAAAAAGCCGTCACCTTGAAGTGACGGCTTTTTGTTATCAGTGAACGAGCATTTCACCTGCCCATGGCGACAGGCTTTACGCCTTCACCTCAACGTTATCCAACGCCTGATTCACCGCCAACTCCCCCAGCATCACCACCTGCGCAATGCCCAAAGCGGTTTTGCGGTGTGAGGGGTCGAGTGCGGCGGCGAAGTTGTTGAGCATTTCCGAGGCGGAACTCAGCGTCTCACTGGCGTTGGCCAGCAGGGATTCCGAGTCGTACTTGGGGTTGGCGAGGTACATGCGCTCGGGCTCGTTGACGCTGGCCATGATGTGGCCGGCGGGAAGGAGATAGTGATCGAGCGCGCGCTCGGCGGCTTCGTGGAGTTTTTTGGGGTTGAGGGATTCGTAGGGGGATGCGGGATCGGTTTCTGGCGGGTTGGGCGTTACTTTGAACATAGATGGAACTCCAGCACTTACAAAATGGGAGTCATCCACTCTCGCTACCAAACGAAGGGTGGTGACCATACACAGGTTGGTAGACCGGAGCACTGGAACCGGCGCTTCCGAAGAAGCCCTGAGCATGGCCACCATAATCCAGGCGCAAGAATGCGACTGCATGGGGTGACGCGATGCATCAGTGCTGCGGGTCTACCAAACCCGTTCACTGGTTTTCAGTGACCCAGGAACGATAGAACCCGCTAGCTAGACGCACAAGCCGGCGGATTCTGTCTTAGGTGTAGGGGGTGGCGCAAGGTGGTGTAGGCTAAGGACTGCAGCAACAGGTTTCATTTAAACAACCACGTTTTTTCCGTTTGGAAAGGCTCTACGAGCACGCGGATCGACTTAATACTGTCATCAGTGCATCGAACACCGCGGTCCTTTTCCAAGCACCTTCCGTCGTTCCGATGATGGATCGGACTGACTTGACTCCTGCCCCCCGTAAATAAAAGCCCAAACCGCTCCCTGCTAACCCGCGTACCAGTTGCGTACCAGCTCTGCTTCACTCCCTCCAGCCCTGCCCCCCTTCTACCGACTGCTTTAACAAATTTTAAGCATCGGTTCTCAGCTCCAATCCTGGCACTGTCTATCGAGTTTTATGAGCGTTAAAACCGCGACTGTGAGAGGTTGGCCAACCTCCCCCCTATGATTCCCCCGTTTTCAGGTTGCCCCCTGGGAAAAAGGTAATATTGGTAATATTATTTTTTGCAGCAGAAAAAATACAATAAATTCAACGAGTTACCGATATTCTACAAAGGTAATAATAGGGTAAGAGAAAGGTTAGAAAATCACCTTCAGCCGTAGTAATTTTAGCCACCAATAAATCCCTTTATAATCAATGATTTATAAAAATATTACCTTCTGCCTTACCAAATATTACCTTCAAAGGTAATACGTCAAAGCCACGTTCTATAAGGCGTGTAGGCAATTTTCTGCATCGGATTACCAAAATTACCTTTTCCCAGCCTTGAACTGAGATCAGCCCGTCAAGTGCCCTGCTATGCTTCCTGATTTGCGAACGGAGTCGAATGCATGGCTAGCGAATATTCCCTTACCGTCGTTCTCGAAAAGATGTACGAAAATCAACTCGGCCTCGAAGCTGCGCTCATGGAGCTGGTACCGTTGATAGAAAGTCAGGGGAACGAAACGATCGGCGAAAACGCCCGCGTTGCTTTGGAACGCACCGGGGAAAACGCAGGCTTCATCAAACAGGGGATAGCCCGCTTGCATAGAACGGGCAAAAAAATAGGTTCTGCGATGATAGGTATCGGTCAATAACAAGCGGTCACCCACCGCCCAAAACAGTGGCAAAAAGCCACTCCCTATGCCTATCATGCGCGACATTCCAAATACAAGAGCAGCTAAGAGAGTCGTTTTAAATGGATATTAAAATTGAAGTAGCCGTTCCGAGCTCTGCATCTACTAAAGACAAGGGCGATCTTTTAGAGGACTTAACGGCAAAACTTTTAGCTGCCCAGTCGTACGAGGTAGTAAAAGAAATACGACTTACAGCTGTAGAGCTCGACCTTCTTTGCAAACACAAAATTAGCGGCAAAGAAATTTATGTAGAATGCAAAGCGTATCGAGACAAGCCTATTGATGCAAATATATTAAAAAATCTTGCTGGCACGAGAGACTTTATGGAATACCCAGAAGCTTGGCTAATCAGCACGGCCGAGTATGGAAAGGAAGCCAAAGGCTTTATTAATACGTGGCAACAGAAACCGATCGAAAAAGCATCGAAATTGAGCTTTTACGAACCCCACGATGTAATTAATTCATTAATTTCAGCAGGCGTTATAAAAAAACCACCTCAGGATAAAGCAACGGAATATTGTAAAAGCCAGAATTTGTTAGGTGGTTGGATTCTTCTAATAACACCCTTCGGAAACCTTTGGGCTGTAACTATTTTAGCGGGCGGAATCCCTAACAAAGTTATTTTTTATCACGCCTCAAATAATGAACCTGTAACAGACTCAAAATTGATAACAAATCTACAGAGTACGGATACATCTCTAGCCCCTCTAGAATTTGAGGCTCAAACTGCGAATACTTTAAAACCGATATCTCCCGCAGCTGAAGATATTGGAGAAGTTGCTCAGGTACAAACAGGTTTGGAGTGGAGCGACTACCGGCCTGCAAGGCCTCAAGATTTTGTAGGTCGAGCAAAAGATATCACATTTGTATTTGATTTTTTCAAACAAGTTTTAGCGCAATCTACGAGCACTCGAATATTTGCTCTTACCGGAGACTCCGGCATGGGAAAAAGCTCACTGATAGCGAAGTTAACAGACAAATCTAAAAACTCACAAAACAAGAATAAGTATTTTATTTTTCCAGTCGATGTTCGCGCCGCCACAAACCCCTCTTATGTATATTCGGCGCTACTCAATTGCTTAAGCACTGCTCAGCTTCAGGGGTTCGGCGACAACAATATAAATCTAGTGATCTCTGATGTAAGCAACCCGTTAAACTCTTCATCCTTAAAGAATTACCTAACAAGCGTTGCCATTCAAAAAAAAATAATCATATTAATATTTGATCAATTCGAAGAGCTATATTCGAAACCTGAACTCTTTGAAGTGTTTAATCGAGCCAAAGCACTCTTACTTAACGCGGCAAGCGCTTGCGGTTGCCTATGCCTGGGTTTCGCTTGGAAAAGCGATAGTACAACACAGGGAGATCATCCAGCCTACTTTTTCTGGCACCAATTATCTGACTATCGCATCACTCGAAAGCTTTCCCCCTTTTCGGACAGCGAATCAAACACAGCGATAAATATTTTTGAGAAAGAGCTCGGCCAAAAACTACATAGCGATCTAAGGCACAACCTAATTATAAGTAGCCAAGGGTACCCTTGGCTGCTTAAAAAATTATGCATTCACATTTACGGAAAAATAAAATCCGGGATTGACCAAGAAAACCTGTTAGCAAACAAACTGGATATAGCAAGTCTGTTCGATACAGATTTAAATCAACTCGGCAAAGCTGATAGAGCATGTCTTCAGATAGTCGCAGAGCGTGCACCGGTGGATTGGTTTGAAGTTACCGAGTCGTCAAGTTCCGAGGCATTGGATTCTTTAATGCATCACAGACTTGTTATCAAAAGCGGTGACAGGCTAAACGTCTATTGGGATATTTTTAGAGAATATTTACTCACTAAAAAGGTCCCGATAATTCCTTTACGCTATCTCCCGTCGACTGAGCCTGCATCAGTAATTAAAATTGCAAAAATGCTAAAATTGGGAAAACCTGTATCCATTCAGGAACTTGTCACTAGTTCCGGCTTAACTGAAGGCTCAATTCAAAATATCGGCACAGATATAAATATGTTCGGCGTTGCAACTCGGGACGGTGGCGCCTACCAACTTAACCCTGGCCTAATTGAAGGTGATGAAACAGCTATTTTTGAAGCAGTCCGGGAAAAATTTAAAAAACACGCATTTACGTTAGCCATCCAAGATCGTACATCAAGTTCAATCATGACTTTGGGCGATGCGATATCGATCCTACAAGAGATATTTCCAAATAGCACTTACGCGGAAAAAACTTGGCACGTTTATACTCTTCGCATTTGTAAATGGCTGGAGCTATGCGGATTCTTAGTTAGTTCAATGAGCGGATGGATTTATAGAGACCAAGGATCGGTTCTGAAAGATGGACTAAAATCATCCCGCCGCCGCCGCTCTTTGAAAACATTCGCCCCACTCGCGTCTCCATCGCTCACAATTGAAGGTTTGAAATGGCTCGAAAAAATTAACAGCGTAGGGAAAAAGGATAAACTTCCCACAGGATATATAAATACTCTAAGAATCCTAGTGCGCTTTGATTTTGCCACACAGGACTTGACTCATTATTTATTTAACAAATCAAAACTTTCAAAATACGCATCCCATTTCGACGCGATTTTCTCGATGGCTGCAGCTGAACCTATAATTTTAGAGAATGAGAAAATCCTGAAAAACAACCCAACAATTAAAAGCAAGGAGTTAGGCGAATTGCTTTCTGATAAATACGCTCTGGGTTGGAGTGAAGGATCGGCGCTGCGCAATGGGCGTGAATTGCTGGCATGGACAAAATGGGTGACGGAAAATAGGAAACCATAGGGCTTTATTAGGCTCATAGCTGGCGCAGGGGATTGATCATTTTTGAAAGGCGGCCAATCCTCTAAGCATGCCAACCGTGCGCCTTTCAGCAGAGCTACGTCTCAGCCGGGGGCGTTCGAGATCTCTCTCGCTCGCTCACCGTGGAAGTTCAAAAACTTCGTAGACACCCATTTTGGGCATGGAAAATAGGAGCCAGACCACAATACTCAGTCAATTTTTCTCGCCTCATCAGCAAGCAAGAGCACGTAGTAACTACGCGTAAGCCTCCGTCCTATCCCAATCCTGATAAACTCTCCCACCCTCGCCCCTCTGATCCAGATTCCCCCAATGCCCCTACAACTCGCCCCACTCTCCCGCCGCTTCTCCGTCGCCCCGATGATGGATTGGACTGACCGCCATTGCCGTTTCTTCCTACGCCTCCTATCAAAGAACGCCCTCCTCTACACCGAAATGGTCACCACCGGCGCGCTCCTCAACGGCGATCACGAACGTTTCCTCCGTCACAACGAAGCTGAACACCCTCTCGCCTTGCAATTGGGCGGTAGCGTTCCGTTGGATCTGGCAGCCTGCGCGCACATGGCTCAGGAACACGGCTACGACGAAGTAAACCTGAACGTCGGCTGCCCAAGCGATCGTGTGCAAAACAATATGATCGGCGCCTGCCTGATGGGGCATCCGCAGCTGGTGGCGGATTGTGTGAAGGCAATGCAAGACGCAGTGACAATCCCGGTGACGGTAAAGCATCGCATCGGCATCAACGGTCGGGACAGTTACGCGGAGCTGTGTGATTTCGTCGGTACCGTCCGCGATGCCGGGTGCACCAGTTTTACCGTGCATGCGCGGATTGCGATTCTGGAGGGGTTGTCGCCGAAGGAGAATCGTGACATTCCGCCGTTGCGCTATGACGTGGCGGCGCAGCTGAAGGCGGATTTTCCGGAGTTGGAGATTGTGCTGAATGGCGGGATCAAGACGATGGAGGCTTGCCATGAGCATTTGCAGACGTTCGACGGTGTGATGTTGGGGCGTGAGGCTTATCACAATCCGTATTTGCTGGCGGAGGTGGATCAGCAGTTGTTCGGCAGTTCGGCGCCGGTGATCAGTCGGGCTGAGGCGTTGGCGCAGTTGCGTCCTTATATAGCCGAGCATTTGCTGGCGGGTGGTGCGATGCACCATATCACGCGGCATGTTTTGGGCCTGGGCACTGGGTTCCCGGGGGCGCGGAAATTTCGTCAGTTGTTGTCGGTGGATATTCACAAGGCCAAGGATCCGTTGGCGTTGCTGGATCAGGCGGCTGAGTTGCTTGAAGGCCGTTGATTGATGGTTTGAGTGTGCGGGCGACGCATGAGCGTTCCCCGCTGTTTTGTTGTACTGACAGGATGTCTTTTGTTTATGCCCGCGTTTAGTTGCGTTTTGTTCAAGCGTTTTGCCCTCTTCGCTGTTTTCTCGACCGCCTCTGCCAGCAGCTCTGCACACTGCGATTTCATTTGCGGTGCCGGTGAGGAAAGCCCTCTGCAAATCACTCAGTTCACCGGATTGCTCGTCGCCACGACGGTGCTGTCGCCGTTCTATGCAACGTCGGAAGTGTCGGGGCTTAATAAACGTGTTTACTCGGTGGAGGAAATCGAAGCAGCGCGATATTTCCTCGCCAGCGACGGCATGCTGCAGGCCGCGTATTTCACGTCGGTCCTGCAGCGCTATCGCCTGGAGTCGCCGGATTCGGCGTTAAACGATCTCGCCGTTGCGGCGTTGATCAGCGCTCAGTGATCAGGCTGCCGCTGCTGCGGTCCAGTTGACCCAGCCAAACACCCACGTCGCCAGAATCAACAAACCAAAGGCGATCCGATACCAGGCGAACGCGGCGTAGCTGTGGTTGGCAATAAACTTGAGCAAGCCACGCACGGCGATCATCGCGAATATGAAGGCAGTGACGAAGCCGAGGGCGAAGACTGGCAGGTCGTTGGGCTGGAACAGGTCGCGGTATTTGTAGCCGGAGTACACGGCAGCGCCGACCATGGTCGGCATGGCGAGGAAGAACGAGAACTCGGTGGCGGCTTTGCGCGACAGGCCGAACAGCAGGCCGCCGATGATGGTCGAGCCGGAGCGTGAGGTGCCGGGAATCATCGCCAGGCATTGTACGAAACCGACTTTCAGTGCGTGAGACCAGCGCATGTCGTCTACGTGTTCGACGCTGATCACGTGGTTGCGCTGTTCAGCCCACAGCATGATGATGCCGCCGACGACCAGTGCCACGGCGACAGTGATCGGATTAAACAGGTATTCGTGGATCGCGTCGGCGAACAACACGCCCAAGACCACGGCGGGCAGAAAGGCGATCAGCAAGTTGAGGGTGAAGCGTTGTGCATTACGTTCGGTGGGCAGGCCTTTGACGATTTCGAAGATCTTCGGTCGAAACTCCCAGACGACGGCAAGGATGGCCCCCAGTTGAATAATGATGTTGAAGGCCATGGCGCGTTCGCCGCCGAATTCCAGCAAGTCGGCGACGATGATCTGGTGACCGGTACTCGAGATCGGCAAGAACTCGGTCAGGCCTTCTACCGCACCTAATATCAACACCTGGAAAAGGGTCCAGAAATCCATTAATCCTCCGTCAGAGCGCTTTTGATGAGCGACCGGGTAATAACACTCAGGGGTTGAGTATCTGCAGTGAGACCATTGACATACATAAACGCAAAAGCTCATCAGCCATAAAGATTACGTCTTATTAAAAGACACACTCAAGCCATGTTAGTAATCGTCGGCCGACGAACTACACGAAAAATATTTAGGCCTTTTTGCAGAAAAAAGTTGCTCCGGCAATAAAGTGTGATCAATATCACATTATGCAGAGATGGCCAGACAGTGGCAGATGGACATAGACAAAGCCATCGCAATAAGCTCAAAATAGTGGCACCATTGCATATCGCCACCATCTAAGCAGTAGTTCACCCCTCCGAGAAAATCAACTAAAAGCTTGAAAAGCTTAATTATTGTTAGAAAACTCGGGAGACACGTCTAAAATCCGCGCAAATGTTACCAATTGTCAGTCACAGATGAGAACCGGTGCTTTAACATCCCGATGTCAGCACTTAATTCGAGTCAATGCATGATGCTCTCAGGGAACTTAGCGACTAGAAGTCCGCGCCCGACAAACGACGAACCTGGTGTTCTTACTCTGGGTCGTACCCGTGGCGTGGCTGAACATTTCAAAGCGCTAGTCGCCCAGCATTTACGCACTGATATGGCGCTCGAAGCCGATGCGTACACTAGTTCATATCAGTTGAATGAACAGTCTGGTTCGTATCGAGCCATCTTCCTTGTAATCGACAGCCCCCAGGCCCTCGAAGACAATCTTGCGCTGGTCGAAAATCTGCGCAGCGACAACTTGAAACCGATCATTTGCGCGGTCATCACCGGTCGCGGCGCCTTCAACAAGATCAAATATTATCTGGCTGGCGCGGATGTTTGTATCAAGCTCAATACCCTTTCCGACGATGGCGCCGAGTTGCTGGGCGAGTTCTTCAACAGTGAAGAATGGCAACGCGATATCGATCTGACGCTTGATCCGACGCGTATCTGCCTGATGGGCACCAACAAGAAACTCGACATCTCGTTTGCCGAAATGAAGATCCTCGAAGCCTTTGCGCAAACCGGTAATCACATTCTGAGCCATGATGAAATCGCCAGCATCATGGGCCTCAACACCAATTTCTACGACCCTCGAGCACTGGAAAAATCAATCAGTCGCTTGCGTGGAAAAATCAAGGACATGTATGGTACAAACGCGATTCAGAGCATCCGCGGCTATGGCTATCGCCTGCTGCGGGGTCTGATATCGACTGCCTGACTCTCGGGCAGTCTTCCCTTTTGCATACGTACGAAGGATCGTCTGATGCAACCATATAGCTCCCGTTCTGCTTCACGCCTGTTTGAAATCAAGCAATTGAATGAGCGCGACAACACGACCCATAACAATAAAACTCCATAACATAGCAGCAGATCGAGTGGAATTTATCGAGGGCCAATCTTGGGCCCAGACCCTGCCTATCGATTACTTCCGAGGAAGTCATTGCTCGCCTGCCGATTTTTCTTTTAGCCAATTTTGGTGTGTATTTAGGAGAGAGACATGGAAACTAGTACAACCCTCCCAAGGAAATATTTTGTTGTCGTGACTCACAGTACAACGTCGCAACGCGAACTGGAGAGCATGCTGTCCAGTGAACGTTTCAATTCGTTTGAAGGGGTTGATTCGCCCTCTTCCGCTCCAATGGTGATGGAGTTCACATATCCAAGCATCAGTCGCAAAAACGCCCCGCGCAGTATCGAACATGATACTCAGCGAATATTGGCCACACTTGAGTCCGAATGGCGGGCAGCGCAATCGGTCAATCCTTTCCAGAATGTCCCGGCCATTACCGGGGAAACCCGCAATATGCCGCCTGCCGTTGAAGGTGATATGCCCGGCAATGAAACCTGGCATCTCCACCCTGATCAGGGTGCACTGGTCAAAGAAGGTGTCGAAATCAGCCTGACTGGCCTGGAAACAGCACTGGTCAGGAAAATGCTCAGCCATGAAGAGCGCGTTGTCAGTCGTGACGAGCTGATTCTCAGCATCGGTCGAGAACCGGAACAATATCGCGGCCTGGAAATGTGCCTGAGTCGCCTGCAAGATAAATTCAAAAGCGCCAGTAATGGTGAGCGACTGTTTCGTGCCGTCAGAAATCGCGGTTATTGCCTGATTCAGGAAATCGTCGCGTAACCCGCAAGACCTCCACGAACAGAACAAACAGAAAAAGTGCGATTACAAAAACAACAAGAGCACTCTGTTTGGCTAGATCCTCCTCCCTGAATTAAACATTCCCTGCCTCCACCCTCCAACAGTAACAAAAGCAACATACTTTATTCACCCCTCGCTCTACGACCTTTTCTAACACCCTTCTATTTAATTATTAAAAAGTTGGCACTGTGCCATCTTGTTAGAACTCGTCAGACACCATTCCAGCCAATAACTTAGTCTATTGACTGACGACAGTTCGGCATATCGATGTTGTTACCTCAGGACACTCGTTAGAACAAAAACAATAAGTCTGCATAACAAATCGGTTTTCAACTGTTGAAACCTGAATGGACGTCTTTTGGGGATACCGTATGGATCTTTCTTTAAGTATCAATCGAAGCACAGGCCTCAAGGGACTGACCTTTTGGGGCCAATGGGCGCTGGCACAAGGCTTTGTGGTGACGCTGTTGTTCATACTCGCTGAGCAGCACACCGGGACGGTCGCGTTCTACTACCGGATGTGTGCCACGCTGGCGGTACTGGCGTCGGTGCCGGCTTATACGTTTAGCGGTGTTTATCGCAAACGTGACAACTACCTGACCGGTCTCGGTCGACTGTTTATGGGTTGGTCGATGACCATGGCGGCGTTGGCGTGCATCGCCTTTGTCTGCCAGGCCGATGAGCTGTTTTCACGGCAGGTGATTCTGAGCTGGGCGGTGTATGGCTTCCTCGGTCAGGCGTTTCTGTACGCTCCGCTGCATGCGTTTTCCAAGTACTACCAGCGCTCGCGGAAAAGCGAGCACAAGACGCTGATCGTCGGCACCGGCGAACTGGCGCTGGGTCTGGCAAAGAAGCTCAGCCAACTTGAAAATCTGCCGTTGGTAGGTTTGGTCAGCAATGGCGATGTGTCTGCGCTGGGTTCGGATGCACCGCGCGTGGTTGGCGATCAGGAACAGTTGCTGAAGCTGATCGAGGCGCATGACATCCGTCGCTTGTACATCACCCTGCCCTTGTGTGAAGCAGCGAAAATCGAGGCAATTTATGGCGATTTGCTGGGCGCCAACGTCGACGTGGTGTGGGTGCCGGATCTGAACAGTCTGACCCTGCTCAATCACTCGGTGAAAGTCGTGGACGGTCTGCCGGCGATCTACTTGAACGAGAGCCCGCTAACCAGCCGCCCTACCGCTGCTTTGAGCAAGAGTCTGGCAGAGAAAACCGTGGCGTTTCTGGCGATCATCGCGCTGAGTCCGATCCTGCTGATCATCGCTCTGGCGGTGAAGATCAACTCGCCTGGCCCGGTGTTCTTTAAACAGGATCGCCATGGCTGGAACGGCAAGGTGATCAAGGTCTGGAAGTTCCGCTCGATGCGTGTTCACGATGACCGTGACGTGAAGCAGGCCAGCCGTAATGACTCGCGCATTACCGCAGTCGGCCGCTTTATTCGCCGCACTTCGCTGGATGAGTTGCCGCAACTGTTCAACGTGTTGCAGGGGCACATGGCCCTGGTCGGCCCACGCCCGCATGCCGTCGCGCACAACAACTACTACTCGGGGAAAATCCTCGCGTACATGGCGCGTCACCGGATTAAACCGGGGATCACCGGCCTGGCCCAGATCAGCGGCTGCCGCGGCGAGACAGACACCATCGACAAGATGCAGAAGCGTGTGGAGATTGACCTGCAGTACATCAACAACTGGTCGTTGTGGCTGGATCTGAAGATCCTGGTGAAGACGCCGTTTACGTTGCTGTCGAAGGATATTTACTGAGGTTCGAAGCTGGATACCGCAAGGGGACGAAAGTCCCCTTTTTTGTGCTTGGGATTTGGCGGCGGGAGTGGATTGTGGAGGGATAGAAGGATCTGTGGGAGCGAGCCTGCTCGCGAAAGCGGTGGGTCAGGCAATGATGATGTTGACTGGGCTGACGCCTTCGCGAGCAAGCTCGCTCCCACAAGGGATTTGGGATTGGTTCGGGATTTATGGCGTGACAAATATCCAATGTAGGAGTGAGCCTGCTCGCGATGGCGGTGGGTCAGGCAACAGGGATGTCGGCTGGTCGGACGCTATCGCGAGCAGGCTCACTCCTACAGGGGATTTGTGGTTGGGTCGGGATTTGTGGTGTGACGAATAACAATGTGGGAGCGAGCTTGCTCGCGAAAGCGGTGGGTCAGGCAATGATGATGCTGACTGTGCTGACGCCTTCGCGAGCAAGCTCGCTCCCACAGGGATTCGGGAATGGCTCGGGATTTGTGGCGTGACAAATATCCAATGTGGGAGCGAGCTTGCTCGCGAAAGCGGTGGGTCAAGCGACATTGATGTTGGATGTGCTGACGCTTTCGCGAGCAGGCTCGCTCCCACAGGGTTTTTTGGTTGGCTCGGGATTTTTGGCGTGATGAGAATCCAATGTGGGAGCGAGCCTGCTCGCGAAAGCGGTGGGTCAGGCAACGATGATGCTGACTGTGCCGACGCCTTCGCGAGCAGGCTCGCTCCCACAGGTTTATGCGGTGCTTCGGAGATCCGCGTTTACTCCGTGATCTTCTCGAAATTCCGATAAAACATATCCCCTTCCCGGCTATCGGTCATCGAGTGCAGTTGGTAGCTGCGGCTGAGTCGCGCACCACCGTCACGGGTCAACGGGGCCCAGACCAGGTTGGCGCGGCGCATGGTCGACATGCTCATCATTTCGTCGAACGGGATCGACAGGTAGATGCCTTTGTCGAAACTACCTTCGCCGTACTCCGCGCTACCCGCCGTGGTGATCGTCGCCCACGCGCCAAAGCGCACACCATTGAAAAACTCGCGCGAGATGTCCAGCGTGCCGCCCCAATCCCCGGCGAGATAACGCCCGACGCTAACCGCCGCCAACGTATCGAACGGCAAATCCGTATAAGCCGTGACATGCCCTGTCACTACCGAGTAATCACGCAAGGCAAAGCCTTGATCGAAATCACGCTGACGCACCCAGTTCAGATCCGCACCCACCGACCAGCGCTCGCCGGTCGGGCGGAACAGCACTTCACCGCCGACACCGGCAAACATCGACTCCAGATAACCGCCATACACCATGCCGTACCAGTCTTTATCCAATTGCTCGGCATGACTCACCTGGAACAACGGCATGGTCGTGTTGGACGTGGTCAGGTACTGACGCAAATCCGTGCGCACGCGCGGCAAACCGCTCGGCGCGTCGTAGGTGAACTTGTCGAAGTTGTTAGCCAGGTTGGCACTGAGCAACCCGCTCCACCAGGTGTTGCGATTGAAACGGTATTCAGCGTCGGCATCGGCGCTCAATTGATAGAGCAAGCCATCCGGACCACCAACGTTCTGCTTGAAGCCCAGCCCCACGCCATAACTGAAATGCTGCGGTGCTTCGCTGTAGAGGGTCTTCTCGTTGTGCGGCATCGCCGGGTTGATCTCGGTGGTGCGGTGCAGCGACTCAAGTGGCTCTTCGTTGTTGATCACTTCGCGGAACGTCTGGCGCGGCAAACTGGTTTCTTCCAGTGGCAAGTCGTAGCGCTTATTGACCACGGTGAACCAGTCGATGTCGTCGTTAACGCTGTTGTCGAGAATTCGGCTCGCCCGCCCGACAGCCTTGGACGAATGAAAGTAACGCTGCTGCTCGCCATACACGATCAGCTCGGAATCACGCTGGGTGATGCGCTCGACTTTGTAGCCGGCATTCTGCTGCAGACGCTGCGAGACGTTGGCCCAGTTGACCTGTTCCATCGCCGTGGTCGGTGCCTTCGCCGGCAGCGGTTCCGGGGTCGGATCGTAAGTTTTCGCCGGTGCCTTGCGGCTGACGAAATTGGTGTGAAAGGTCACGCCGAACATCGCCGTATTACCGCGCTCCCACGCCGCGCTGACATCGACCGAATCGGTGACTTTGAACACCGCGCCGAGGTTGATCGGCGAGTCCTGTTTGATCTCGTTGTCCTTCGGCTCGTGCTTGTAGTCGTTGCCTTCGAATTCGAGTTTCAGGCTGAGGCGATCCCACGGCGTCTGGTAACTCACGCCACCGAAGAACGACGGCCGGCCACGAAAGTACGAACCCGAGTTGACGTCACCGGTGCCTTCGAGGGCCGGACGGGTATCGAAGCGATCGCTGACGTAGCCCAACGGGTTGTCGATATCGCCGCGATTACCGAGATAACCCCAGGCAATTCCGGCGCTGAAATCGAAGTTGTCGTAGCGCTTGTTAGCGACGAAAAATTCACTGGAGAACAAACCGGTACCACCGATATCTCGGAAGCCCAGCGCCACGTCGGGCAACCAGTGACTTTCCTGCCACAGCCGGACTTTGACGTCGACCGCCTTGTCCTTATAGCTTTGACTACCGCTGAGGGCCTCCGAGCCGTACGGCCGGTTGGTGATCGCGGTGTAGCGAAACGAGCCTTCAAGCCAGTCCAGCGGCTGCAGCGAAACGCTGTAGCGACTGTACGGATCGGTGCGGTTGGCGTTGACGCTCAACTCGCCGGCCGGGGCCATGCGCGCGGTCGGCGTCTGCAACAGACCGGTGCCACCGAAATCATTCTGGGTAATGCGCGGCTCGGCATGGGCCAGACCGCAGGGCAATAACAACACAGCTGCAAAACGTAACTTCAACGAACCACCTCGGCCAGCTGCGTGGCAATGAATTCGGCCAACTGCTGATTCAGTTCAGGAAGAGGCGGATCAAGATCATCATTTTTCACCGGCACCAGAATCTTGCTGCCGGCCACGGGAAAGTGCCCGCTCTCGCGATTCCAGTGGGCGATGCCGACACGTTGCGAAGCGCCGTTGGGCTGGATCAGCCACAGGTAATCGGCTTCGGCATCGGCCAGAATCGAACAGCCTTGCAGGTATTCACGCGCCTCCTGCAACGGCTGATACGGCAAGTGGCACGGCTCGGCGACCGCACCGAGCACTTGCACTTCATCGACGCGCTTCGGATAAACCAAACGATCGCCGTCATCGAGACGAATGTTGCGCGCGAAGCCGACTTCCAACGCGACCGGATCGAGATCGGCGATCTGCCGTCCCGTCACCGGCATCTGCCGCACTTGTTCGGCAATGCGCTGCGCCAGTGCCGCACGACTCGGCCGGTCGAACAGCATCGACATGCGTTGCAGCACATCCAGATCGAACAGCACGCCAACCTTCAGCCGTGTCTGCTCCTCAATCAGCGACTGCCGCAGCAATCCGCCCGCCAGCCAATAACCTTCGGCATTCGGCACGGCTTCGCTGATCACATCGAGCAAGCGTCCGCCCGGTGGCAACGGGACCGGCCCGGGATTGGCGACATCGCCCGACACCGTGACGGCCGCCTGACTCACACTCGCGACCAGCAACAAGCTCGCCGACAACATTTTCAGGCGCATCACGGCAGGTGCCTGCGATCTGGTGTCAGTTGCACAACCTTGACGCGCAACTGCGACGTCAGTTGCTGCTCGCTCTGCAAGATGAAACCGTCACGCGGGTCGACCCAGTAACGATTGGTCGCGCTCAGGCCGATGGCCGGGGCGTCAATCTGTTCATCGACACGCAGCACGGTGTATTCCTTGTCGAGAATCTGCAGGGTCTGTTCGGAGTGGCGCGAGAAGCGGCTGTTGACGATCACCCCGACTTCCTGCCCCTTGTAGAGGTCGATCCAGCGCCGCGTGGTGAAACCGTCCGCGACGTGATGCAGGCCTTGTTTGAACGGCGCGTCATCGGCCAGCCGCGTGCCATCGAGATCGCCTTCCAGGCCCAGGCCAATAGTGCGCACAGCGAGGCCATTGCGCAGTAGCAGCACCTGTTTACCGGAGGCGACCCAGAACTGCAGGTCTTCGCGCTCGCGCACCAGCGCCAGCACCCCGGAGCCGGAAGGCGTGGTCAGTTTCAGTTGCGGGTAGTTGACCCCGGCCACTTCAGCCGCCGACACGTCCACTTCATCCGGGCCGACGACCGCGGCCTTGAGGTTGTTCAACGAAGCGCTCATCAACGGGTTACAGCCGCACAGCAACGAGGCCGCCATCAGGCACAGGCCAACTTTCAAAATGTTCAAAGTCGGCGGCCTTATTTGCTGTTGTTACTGTATTCGCTCCAGTTCTTCGCAGCGGAAGCCCCGGTGCCGACAATCGATGCCGACGGCACCAATTGGCTGATCAGACGGTTCCAGCGAGTCACGTTGGCAGGCCCGACATACACCACGTCCTGCGGGCGGACTTCGAAGTGCGAAGCGAGCGCCATGGCGGTCGGCGACTCGGCTTCCAACTGGTAGATCTTGGCTGGTTCGACATCAAGGTTTTCCACGCCACGAATGACATAGACCGCGTTGCCATTGGAGGTGGTCTGGGCCAGGCCACCGACCGAACCAAGCACGTCGGTGAGGTTCATCGTCGCGGTCTTGAAACTCAGCGCACGCGGTTGGTTGACCTCGCCCATCACGTAGATGCGCTTGTTGTCGTTGTACGGCAGATACAGCTGATCACCGCCCTTGAGGTAGACGTTCTGCAACTCGGAGTCCTGCTGATTGAGCGAGTCGAGATTGAGCGGATAAGTGCGCCCCTTGCGCGTCAGCAACAGCCCGGACAGATCGGCGTTGTTGGTATCGATGCCGGCCGAGCCGAGGGCTTCGACCACGCTCAGCGGATTGGTGGAAATCGCTTGCGGGCCGGCCTTGGTTACCGCGCCGGTCACCACGACTTTCTGGCTGGCGAAACGCAACACCGCGACATCCACCTGCGGCTCGGCAATGAATGCCGACAGCCGCTGTTCAATGTCAGAGCGCAGTTGCTGGATGGTCCGGCCGGTGGCCTGGACTTCCTTGATGAACGGGTAGTAGAGCGTGCCGTCGGAACGCACCAGTCGGCCGTTGGCATCGATCTGTTGCTGCGCGCCGGAGGGGGCCGTCAGCTCAGGGTGATCCCACACGGTGATGTACAGAACATCGTTGTTGCCGATGCGGTATTCGGCCGGGGTCGCCAACAGTTCCGGCGGCAGCGACTCACGCTTTTGCGTGGCGCGGTTCATGGCGATCAGCTTGGGCGTGATCGGAATCAGCTCGACCCGGCTGCTTTCGCTGGCACCCTGACGGGTGATGTCACTGGTGCTGAGGTATTGACCGGGGGAAAACATGCAACCTTGCAAAGCGAGACTTGCCAACATTAAAAGATAAACACTACGAGTCATAATGGCACTACGCTATTCAAGGGCGAATCCAAAAACAAAGTCACCCGACTTGCGTCGGGCGACCTTGTACTGCACTAACAGAACTTCCTGTTAGTTATGCGTGCCGGTTGTACCGGTGGTACCCGTCGTACCGGTGGTACCGCCGTTGGCACTGCCACCGCTGTTAGACGCCGCTACAGCACTGGCAACCATTGCAGTACTGGCTGCGGGCGCTTGAGAAGCCGCCACGTTGCCACCTACATTGGTTACCGCTGTCAGCGGTGCTTCAGCGGCGGCAGCCCAGTTGCTCAACATCGTCAACAGGGCAACTGCCATCACTTTTTTCATATCAACTCCTTTCTAACATTCGACCTGTTATAAAACTGGCCTGAGTTAGCGGTGGTGAGTTCAAGTCCGCAAAAAGCGCGAACAAGATCCGTTGTTCTTTCACAGTCTTACCCAACTGATAAAAGTCGAACGGCAGGTTTATATCTACGGACTTGCAAAAGGCATTGCCAGTGTAATTTCCCGACGTTATCTAACAACCTGACTGAAAATAACATTGGACTAAATGGCCATCATCGCGAGTAGCCTTGTGGATGATTCGATTGCCAGCGCCAAGTATCAGTGACCATGTCCTGCAAGTTGCGCGTGGCTTTCCAGCCAAGTTCCTTCGCAGCCTTGGAAGCGTCGGCCCAGCTCTCGGCGATATCCCCGGAACGGCGCGGCATCATGCGATATGGCACCGGTTGCCCGCAGGCCTGCTCGAAGGCGTGGAGCACCTGCAGCACGCTATAGCCGTCGCCGGTGCCGAGGTTCCAGGTATGAATGCCAGTGCGCTCGGAGATCGACTGCAAGGCCTTCAAGTGGCCGTCCGCCAGATCGACGACGTGGATGTAATCGCGCACGCCGGTGCCATCCACCGTCGGGTAATCGTTACCGAAGATCGACAACTCTTGCAGGCTGCCGACCGCCACCTGACTGATGTAAGGCACCAGATTATTCGGGATGCCGTTGGGGTCTTCGCCCATATGCCCGCTGGCGTGGGCGCCAATCGGGTTGAAGTAGCGCAGCAAGGCGATGCTCCAGCGCGACTCGGCCTGGCTCAGGTCGCGCAGGACGTTCTCGACGATCAGCTTGGACTGGCCGTAAGGATTGGTCGGATTACCGGTGGGGAAATCTTCGCGAATCGGCATCTGCTCGGGCTCGCCATACACCGTGGCCGACGAACTGAACACCAGCCGGAACACCCCCGCCGCCGCCATCGCCTGGCACAGGTTGATGCTGCCGCTGACGTTGGTCTCGTAATACTCGAGCGGCTTGCGCACGCTCTCGCCCACTGCCTTCAGGCCGGCAAAATGCAGCACCGCTTCGATGTTGTGCTCGCGGAAAATCCGGTCGAGCAATGCCCGGTCACAGACATCGCCGCGGATCATCCAGGCACTCTTGCCGCAAATGCCCTCAACGGCGTGCAACGATGCTTCGCTGCTGTTACAAAGATTATCCAGTACGACAACTTCATAACCTGCTTCAAGCAATGCAAGTGTGGTATGCGAGCCGATATAGCCGGCACCACCCGTTACCAGAATCTTCATAGTGCTATCCGTCTTTGGATGAGTGACAAGTAGCGTGTCAAGCCTGTTTTATTGAAGATGTGTCACAATCCACACAAACAGGCGACAACAACCGAAAACAAAACTAGTTCAATGACTGGCAATAAATATTTTTGCAGGTCACACTGTATTGCTTGGTACTTATTAGCACTCCCTGTGCACTCATCACTATCAACAGATACCGACTAAAAATAACTAATAACGCACTTACCGACATCTCATAACATTGTCGTATTTTACCGCCACTGGCATTTGCCATTAATAACCTGACTCAGGTATTAAAGTAAGCCTTCAATCCAACATTGAACTTGCACGCCCTTTATTAGTGCGCGCATCTGTCGCCTGTGTTCCATGACTGTCCAGGATACTTTTATGATTCGTAAATGTTTGTTCCCCGCTGCCGGCTATGGCACGCGCTTCTTGCCGGCCACCAAAGCCATGCCGAAAGAGATGCTGCCGATCGTCAACAAGCCGTTGATCGAATACGCCGTTGAAGAAGCGCGGGACGCCGGTCTGCAACACATGGCCATCGTCACCGGTCGCGGCAAGCGTGCGCTGGAAGACCATTTCGACATCAGCTACGAACTCGAACACCAGATCCGTGGTACCGAGAAAGAGAAGTTTCTCGCCGGCACCCGCGAGCTGATCGACACCTGCACCTTCTCCTACACCCGTCAGGTGGAAATGAAGGGCCTGGGCCACGCGATTCTCAGCGGTCGTCCACTGATCGGCGACGAGCCGTTCGCCGTGGTACTGGCCGATGACCTGTGCCTGAACCTCGAAGGTGACGGCGTGCTCACCCAGATGATTGAGCTGTACAAGAAATTCCGCTGCTCGATCGTCGCCATCCAGGAAGTCCCGGCCGACCAGACCCACAAGTACGGGGTGATTGCCGGCGAGCTGATGTCCGACGGCATCTACCGCGTCAACAACATGGTGGAAAAACCGGCCCCGCAAGATGCGCCGTCGAACCTGGCGATCATCGGTCGCTACATCCTCACCCCGGACATCTTCGACCTGATCGCCGACACCCAACCGGGCAAGGGCGGCGAGATCCAGATCACCGACGCGCTGATGAAACAGGCACAGAACGGTTGCGTATTGGCCTACAAATTCAAAGGTCTGCGCTTTGACTGCGGTGACGCCGAGGGCTATTTGCAGGCGACCAATTTCTGCTACGAAAACGTTTACCTCAAGGGCCGCTGAGACGGCTCCCTTCACCCAACGAGGCCACCATGAACATTGCACAACATTCCGTAGAGATTGAACGCGAGGTGGGTAACCTCAGGGTGATGAGCTGGCTGTCCCGCCATCAACCGTTGCCCAGCGCCAACGAAACCTGGCTGGGCACGATTCTGCTGGTGGAGCGGATTGGCGTATTTCCCGCGTCCGGTGATATCCGCCGGCCGCTGCGCGATCCCTATCCGCTACTCGCGCATTTGAAAAAACTGTATGGCGAGCAGGCGCTGGAAATGGATGACCGTGATGGTCTGAAAGTGATCTTCAGCGACTGGCGGTTCCGGGTGCGGATTTGCTGTAACGACCCGGCGATCATCATCAACGTGGAAACCCGTTGTGATACGCGGTTGATGCCGCAGAAGATTGCGGAGTTGCTCGAACAAGTCGACGCCTTCGAAGAGGCTTGATCGTTCCCACGCTCTGCGTGGGAATGCATCCAGCGACGCTCTGCGTCACCCAGCGAAAAGACGCGGAGCGTCCCGGGCGGCATTCCCACGCGGAGCGTGGGAACGATCACCGCTCAGAGGTTTGCGTATCAATTTGGGGCGGCGTCGCAACGATCCTTGGCGCCCATGATCCAGCCATAAAAGTAATCGGCAATCACCTTCCCGCCCGTGGCCGGCACCGGGTGAATCTTGTCCGGGCCGATCATCGCCGCCGCGTAGCGTTTGACGTCCGGTCCGAACGCGCACTGAAGATTGGCGTACCCCAGATGCTGCTCACGCGCCCACGGTTCAAGCACCTGCGCGTACGCCGACATCGGATACGCACTGGAGCGCGTGGTGTCCTGACGCATGATCAGGTTGATGCTCGCCTGCGGTTGAATCTCGCGCAGCATGCCCACCAGCCCCTGAACGTTCTGCAGATACTGCGCAGGCTTCACGCCAAACCCCTGATCGTTACCGCCGAGCATGATCAGGTAAACGTCAGCGGGGATCTTCGACACGGCAGCTTTCCACTGCACTTGCCATTGCGGGTCCTTGTGATAGAAGTCCGCAGACGCCGCACCAGAGGCCGCCAGTTTCGAGACGCGAACGCCGTTCTGTTCGTTGCTCATCCACAGGCCGAACAACGTCGGCGCGCCCTTCACCACTTCCAGTTTGAAGGACCAGTCTTTCGCTGCAGACAGGCCTGCCAATGGCACTTCCTGAACCCCGGCGCCTGTCAGCGTCATCGGCCGCCAATCTTCTGAAGGTGACCAGCGGTAACGGATCTCAGAGGATTGGCCAGTGCCGAGGTAAAGCAGTTTCGCCTGCGTGACAGCGGTATCGATACGCGGCGTCGGACTCGCATCCACTTGCAACCATGCACCGGGCCGGCCTGTCACCGTGCGGCTGTCCGGACTCGCCTGCCCCAGGTCTGAAACCTTCCAATCGCCGCCAAAGTACTTGTCACTGCTGCGGGTGTATTTGAAATGCGTGCCGCCCAGCGCCGCACCGTGGTTGAAACCGACATAACCCGGCCCGGCAAAGCCCACCTCTCCGGCCACGCGCTGCACCAGTTTGTTCAGGTAGAAATCCTGCCCGGCGCTGTAGCTGTCGCCGATCACCGAGACCGACAGCACCTTACCGGCCTTGCCTTCACGCCACTGCGCAAAACGCTCGCGGGCATCGCCTACCTGAACCACCGACGCTGCGACGGGTTGCGCGTCATCTACTGCCAACATGCAAAATTTTCCTTCAGTCTGAAATGGCCCCTTCGCGAGCAGGCTCGCTCCCACAGGGATTGTGGTCATCCACAGGGATGCTATGACTTGCAGAGATCCACTGTGGGAGCGAGCCTGCTCGCGAAGCTTTTAGCTGCTTTGGGGTTGGACCACAGGCGCAATGGGCGCCGCCGCTTTCTTCTTCGCCGCCCGCTCCCCAAGAAACAACACAGAGGTGAAATTGAACCGGCTGAAAATCATCGACAACACCACCGGCCCGAGCAAGCCACAACTCAAACCACCGAGCACCAGCAGGCTCTCATCCTTCACCCCCAAGCGCCCCAGCACAAACCGCGACGTCGCCGCAAACAACACATGGAACAGGAAGATCGCATAGGAATAACCACCGAGCCAGGTCAGCGCCTTCGAGCGCATATCACTCGACAGCAAGGCGATGCACGACACGCAACCCACGGTCAGACCAATCAAACTGCGACGATCAACAATCAATTCACGATCAATCGCCGCGACGTACAGCAACGTCAGCGAGATCAACACAAACACCAGCGGCCCGATCACCTTCAAGCGTTGTTTCAACGCGTCGACATTCTCCTGGCCAATCATCCCGGCGACAAAAAACGGCAACAGATAAATCGCGCCGTTAATCCCGAATGCATCGAACTTGAACGGCGGCAACAAAAACAACAGCGCCGCAAACGCAAACAGCCCATACAACCGCGTTGCCGAGCGCAGCATCCCGCGCCACTCCAGCAAGCCGACGAACATGAAAATGATGAACACCGCCTGCAGGAACCAGAAGTGGTTGATCGGCACCCAGAACGACAACAACGCATCGATCACGCCAACGTCCTTGTTCACCCCCGGCCCCACCGCTTGCAATACCGAAAACGGCACCCCCACGCAAAACAGCGGCACGATCAAGCGCCGCACCTTGCCGCTGAAGAACGTGGAAAAGTCATTGCCGCGAATTTTGTAGATGGAATAGATGTACCCGGAAATAAAGGTGAACAGCGGCATGCGCACGTACACCATCGAGTCGGCGATCACCCGGAACGGCGAGCCGATATCGATTTTCAAGCCACCGCCCAGCGGCCCGATGACGTGATAGAGCACCAGCAACAGGCACGCCAGCCCGCGCAGGGTTTCAATCTCCAGGGACTTTTTCTTGCTCGACATAAAGCACCTGCCTCAATTCAGAATTCGTGATTCGACCTGCACCGGTTTGTTCGCCCGCAGCATCAAGCCCAGACCAACGAACAACACCGGCACCACCATCGAGAAGTGCCGGGCGAAGGAGCCGAAGTCCGGCTCGAACAGGCCTTGCACCAGCAGAAACGCCAGCGGGATCGCGATCAGTTCCTTGGGTTTGGTCTGGATCGGCGCGCCTTTGTAATCGGTCGAGGTGATGACTTTGAACAGCAGCAACGCGGTCATGATCATCAACGCGACGAAGATCACCTGCCCCGGCCCTGAGAGCAGAATCAGCTCCACCGGGAACGACAAGCGGAAGAAGATGATCATCGAGTCCAGCGCCTGCGAAACAAAATCGCTGCCGCTGAGCCACGACACGATCAACGATTTGGAACCCTCCTCGCCCGCCGTGCGCAGTTCGTTGTTGCTGGCGCGAATCGATGACACCGGAAAGCCCAGGGCGATCTGGATCGACATCGCTACCGCGAGGTAAAACAGGAACAGCATCAGAAAGAAGGTCGTACGCGACACGTACTTTTTCATCACGCAGACGCCGACCCACGACAGCGAAAACAGAATCCAGTAAGGCCGGATCAGCACGCCGTAGATCACCGCCGAGAGAAAGAAACCGCCGCGATATTTGCGCGTCAGCGAGCTGAGCAGAATGCTCAACACCGCCACCGACACAATGATTTCCTTGGTCAGGTTCTCGAGGAAAAACGAACGCACGATGCCCCACAAACACAGGGTGCCGAAGATCGCCAACGGCATGCGCCGAAACACCACCACCGGTATCGCCGTGAGGAAAAAATTGCAGAACATGCCATAGGCCCAGGCATTGGTCAGGTTGATCCCGGTGGGCCGTAGCAGGAATGCCGAACATTCGTAGGACGAGCGATCGGGCGAGAACGGGTTCCAGAAATTACAGTTGTCGGCACGCGCGTAGGACGACCACAAGGTCATCGCATCCGGCCCCGGATCACGCGGGATCAGCAGCGGCATGGCCACCGAAAGAAACAGGCCGGTGAAGAGGATCAGGAACGAGACATACGAATCGAGTCGCTTGCCACGAAACTCGATGCACGGCAGTTTCAGGCCCATGACAATGCGGCCTTTTTCGCCTGGGTCGCACGGGTCAGCACAGCAATCACCACAAGCTGCACGATGATCGCGAAGACATTGCCCCATGCCGCACCGTAAATCGAATAATGCTTGATCAGCAGATAGCTGACCGGCACTGACACCAGCAAGCAAATCGCCGCGCTGGCCAGTGATACGCGACTGTTTTTCGAGGCAATCAAACCACCCCAGACAATGTCGCCAATCGCACGCAAGGCGAAGGAAAAAATCAGCACGCCGAGGATCGCATTGTCCGGACGCGGCACGCTGGTGGCGACGTAATCGAGCACCACGTTGAAAAACACATAGATCGCCACTGCCACCGCCGCCGACACCACCAGCGAGCGCATCACCCACTTGTTGATGAACAACTGCTTGACCGTGAACGCCTGCTGATCAGCCTGAAAACGCTTGGCCAGCAGCGGAATCCCGACCACCGCCACCACCGCATACGACAATGCCTGCAAAGTGTTCGCCGCCGACCACGCATACACGTATTTACCGAGGCTGGCGTAGGGCTCCAGGTCGATGATCAGAAAGCGTTCGGCGTACTGACTCAGGGCGATCAGCCCGGTGCCGAGGTAGAACGGCAAACCGGCCTTCCACACCGTGGCCGTGGCCAACGTGCCGGCGACGCGTCCCTTGTGCACGTTCACCACGATCAGGTAACCGGCGATGATCACCAGCACGTTGGCGGCGACCCACAGCCACAACACACTGGCGATTCCCGCGACCCAACCGAGCATCATCCCGCCTACCGCCAACACCGCCCACAGGCCGGTCTTGATAAAGAACAGCAATGCGCCCGCCGTGGCTTTCTGCGCGGAAAACACGAACGAGTTGATCTCGAACGACAGGTGTTCAGTGAGCAACACCAGCGTCACGCAGAGAATCAGCGCGGCGGTCGCTTCGACTGTCTGGAACAGTGAATAAATCAGCACCGTCACCACCGACAGCACCAGCCCCACCGCCAGATACAGCAGCAGAACCTTGTCGACCACGCGGCGCGAACTGCCGCCGACGCTGATCAAGCGATTGATCTCGGAACTGAAACCGACGCTGTAGAACTTCGACGCAATCAGCGACGCTGCGACCACCACGCCGTAAAAGCCCAGCGCCTCATACCCGAGGTAATGGGTGATCGCCAACACCAGCAAAAACTTCGCGCCCAATGCTCCGCCGCGAAGCAGCAGCCGAAATATCATCGAACGACACCTTTGATAATCTCGTCCATGGCCACGGTTTTCGCTTCGATTTCACGGCAGGTGTCGGTCAGGCGTTTGCCGAAATTCGACAACGCATTCGGCGCGTAAACCGTGTCGATGATGGTGTCGACATTGATGTCGCCGCCGTTGATCACCCAGTCCTCGACACCCATGTCCTGATAGGCGCCGAAGCCTTTGCGTTCGTAGCTGATGTGATACGCCGGCACGCCGGAGAGCAGCGACTCGATAGCGCCGTGCAAGCGCACGGAAATCACCAGGTCCGGTTGGTATTTGGCAATCGTTGCCTTCAGCGACAACAGGTCTTCAGTGATGCCCAGCTCGCGATAAAACGCGCCGTCATCGTTGCCACGCACGGCGCTCTGTACGGCGCAGACCACTTTGCTTTTGTTCTTCAAACGCTGCAGCAGCAACTTCAGATTAGCCACGTAAGCGACTTTCTTTTCCTTGCTCCACTCCGGCGGCTTGCGCAGTACCACGCACACCGTAGCTGGCGACGACGCGCAGCGGGTGAACTTAGCTTGCTGGAGGATTTTGCTCGCCAGCGACTGCACCGCAAGATCCGGCGCGCGGTAGACGTTGGCGCAGGCATCGAAAATCGCCGAAGAGCGATTGTCGCGCACGAACACCGCATCGGCGCTGGCGTAGTGCTCGACAATCTTGCTGCTCTCGCCGTGAAACGGGCCGATGCTTTGCGGCAGGTACACCGAGGGCACTTTGCTGAGGATCGCGGTTTCCAGTTGCTTGGCGTGGCCGAGCTTTAACTTGATGTGCTCGAAAGCACTTTTGGAACGCATGTAGCCGCCGCCAACGCCGACAATCAGGTCGGTTTTCTTCAGCAGATCCGCCAGCCCCGCGTAGGACTGATTAAGGAACACCGCTTGTTTGACCCGGCCAAGCCCTTTGGCCGCCATTACCGGCGCGTCGAAACGCGGGTGCGGCAAGTAGCTGAAGGAGTCCGGATCGGACGCAACAACACTGATCGCCGTGTCTTCGCCAAAGTTGCGCTGCACCAGCGCGATGGCCAGATCGACGAGCAAGCCGTCACCGGAGTTGGAGGCGCTGTAGCCATGCAAAATCGTTACGTTCATATGCTTGAGTTCTACTTAGAAAGTGGGAGCGCGATACAAGTCGTAGGTCTGACGAATCATCAACGCGGCGCTGAAACGCTCGCGGACGATGCTCCGACCTTCGTTGCCGAGGTCGAGCAGGCGCGGTTTCTGGATGATCGTCAGCACGTCGGTCAATGCCTGGTGATCACCGGACGGGAAGACATAACCGGAGACTTCATTGGTGACCAGTTCCGGCAGCGAGGTGCAATTGCTGGCGATCACCGGCAAGCCCATGGCCATGCCTTCCAGCGGCACCATGGCGAAACCTTCCCAGCGACTCGGCACAATCAACGCATCGGCTTTCTGGTACAGCGCCTGCACCTCGCTCGGCGTGACCCATGGCAAATATTCCACGGCGTCCATCGGTGGGCACTCCACCGAGTCCTCGTTCACCGCGCTGCCGACCACGGTCAGTTTCAAGTCTTTGCGCTGCACGTTGGCGAAGGCCTTGAGCAGCACGTCGAAGCCTTTCTGATAATCGAGGCGACCGACGAAGAGCAGATGAATCGGCTCGGGACTCGCCGCTTTCGGCGCGTCATCCTTGCGGTGAATGCCGTTGTAGATCAGCTTCATGCGCTTGCGCTCGATGCCGAAGCGCGCGGCTTTATCGAGTTCGTACTGGCTGACGCAGATGATCACGTCAGTGACTTTCTGCAATACTCGCTCGATCCACGCATAGACTTTCTGCTTGGTCGGCGAGCTTTCCATCAGGAACGAAAACGCGTGTGGGCAGTAGACGATTTTCGGCTTGCGCCACGGTCGCAGCAGCACACACACACAACGACCGATCACCCCGGAAAAGGTGCTGTGCAAATGCACCACGTCGGGTTTTTCCTTGAGCATCACCTGGGTCAGGCGCCAGGCGAAACGCAGCAACGACGGCACATTGCGCCCGGTGCGGGGAAAGGTGCGGATCTGTTGCGCGCCGATGCCGTGCAGTTCTTTGGCCTGATCATCCGGCACCAGATACACCAGCTCGTAGTTCGCCGCATCGCCTTCAGGCGAAGCCGAAATCGTCCGGATCACCGTCGCGACGCCACCTTTGATCGTCTCTGCCACGTGCAGTATTTTCTTCACAAATCACCCACTTCAAACAGGAAAAAACAGTCGCTGACAGTCAGGATTTGTCGGACGCGTATTCGTAGTTGTAATAACCGGCGCCGCCGTTGCCGTAGTAGCTGGCGGCACGCTTCTCGACGCCGTTGAACACCGCGCCTTTGAGCTCGATGCCGTTCTGCGCGAAGCGGCGAATGGTCAGTTCGATCTCTTTGGCCGGGTTCACCCCGAAGCGCGTGACGATCAGGCTGATCCCGGCTTCACGGCCGACAATCGCGGCATCGGTCACCGCCAGCAGCGGCGGCGTATCGATGATCACCAGGTCGTAGCGCTCGCTCAGTTCCGCCAGCAATTCGCGGAAGTTGGCGTGCATCAACAGCTCGGAAGGATTCGGCGGTACCTGGCCGCGACTGATGAAATGCAGGTTGTCGATTTCGACTTTGTTGATCGCCTGATCGATGCTGCAGCGCTTGACCAGCAGGTCGGACAAACCGTTGGTGATCGGCGTGTTGAGGGTTTTGTGCAGGTGCCCTTTGCGCATGTCGGCATCGATCAGCACCACACGCTGACCGCTCAGGGCCATGACGGCGGCGAGGTTGGACGAGACGAAAGTCTTGCCGACTTGCGGGCTCGGCCCGGAAATCATGATGCGGTTGTTGGTCGAATCGAGCCCGGCGAAGTGCAGGCAGGTGCGCAGGCTGCGGATTGATTCGATCGACAGATCCGTCGGATTGCGCAGGGCCAGCAGGTACGCCGGTTTGTCGACGCCGTCGCGGGCGCGACCTTTTTTGTTGTCTTCTTCATCCTGCAAGGCGCTGTACGGAATCGACGCGTACACCGGCAAACCGAGTTGTTCGATGGCTTCCGGACCTTCCAGACCGCGGCTCAGGGATTTGCGCAGCAGCACCAGCGCCACACCGACGAAGGCACCGAGGAATGTGGCGATGAGAACGATCAGGGCTTTTTTCGGTTTGACCGGGCTGGTCAAGTCGACATCCGCCGCGTCGACCAGACGCACGTTACCCACGGCACCGGCGCGAACGATGTCCAGTTCCTGGGATTTGTTCAGCAACTGCGTGTAGATCTGCGAGGCCACTTCGACATCGCGGGTCAGGTTGAGCAACTCTTGTTGGGTCGCGGGCAGATCGCCGACTTTGCCTTCCAGCGATTTCTGTTGCTGGGTCAGTTCGCCAATCTGGCTCATCAACGCGCGATAGGCCGGGTGCTGTCTGGTGAACTTGCGGTCCATCTCCGCCTGCTGCATTTTCAGCTCGGAGATCCGCGTTTCCAGCGCCACCGACTGACCGAGCACCGACTGGGTTTCCAGCGAGATGTTCACAGTCTTGCCGTGGGTCTGATAGGCGTTCAACGCATCGCTGGCCTTGGCCAGATCACGCTTGACCTGCGGCAACTGGCTTTGCAGGAAAGCCAGACTTTGCGCCGCTTCCGCCGAGGTGCGGCGCACGTTCTGATCGACGTACAGCGCGGCGATCTTGTTGAGAATCTTCACCGCTTCAGCGGCGTCGCTGCTGGCCAGCGCCAGTTTGATAATCCCCGATTCCTTGCCCTGCTCGGAGATATCCAGCGCGTCCTGATAGCCCTGAATGGTCACGATTCGCGGATTGCGCACCACTTCGAAACGCGTGCCGGGGTTGGCCAGCAACTGGCTGATCTGCCCTTCTACACCGTCCTGAGCGAACGCTTCGCCGGCGACGCCTTCGACCAGCAGGTTGTCGTTGTCATCGAGTAACTGGAAGTGCTTCTGTTCGCCGGCGATCAGGGTGAGTTTCTTGCCCAACAGTTCTTTGGGCAGATTGAGCCGGGCGAACTCCAGACGCTCACCGCCCCAGGCGTAGCTGCTCAGACCGAAACGCGGTGCGGCGACGCTGGTCTCGGTCTCGCCGCGATAACGCCGGGCGAGAAAGCCGCCAATCATCGGGAAGGTGTTGGGGGTGACATCGATGTCCAGGCGCAAGTCGTCGACGGTTTTGCCGATCACCGCGCGGGATTTGATGATGCCGATTTCGGTCACCGACGGCGATTGCCCGCCGAGCATGCTGTTGAGGTCGGAGAACCCGAGCATGTCGTTCTTTTTCGGTTCGACCTGCACCAGCGCATTCGCCAGGTACACGGGCGTGGCCAACACTGCGTAGGCCACACCGGTCACCATGAAGGCGCCGGTGAGCGCGCCGATCAACCATTTCTGATCGATCAAACTGCCGAATATGCCGAGAAGATCAATACTGTCTTGATCATTGTCGCGGGTGCCGATGACGGACGGTAACTGCATAAGTCTGTTCTTACCATTCATTGATCTGAAGAATATTCATCAACGCGCGAGGCGTTGCGCCCATGAGCTAACAGCATCTTCAATCAATGCATGGGCATGAATAAAAGCGGCCTTGCCTTGACGATACGGGTCTTGTATTTCGCGCTCGCTCTGCCACTTGCCGAGCAGAAACACTTTGCCTCTGGCGTGAGAGGCAATCTTCAGTACTTGATTAACATGCTGTTTTTCCATGACCAGAATCAGGTCTGATTCATTAACGATGTCTGCGGTCAGTTGCCGTGCCATGAAGCCTTCGGCGTTATGGCCATGCTCTTCGAGCACTTGCCGGGCGGACGCTTCTACACCCTCACCCACCCGCGCCGAAAGGCCTGCGGAGGAGACGGTGATCGCTGAGGGGGCCAGCGCGTTACGCAGCATCAGTTCTGCCGTCGGACTACGGCATATATTGCCCACGCAAACGACAAGGATCTTTCTGAACAAGGTTTTACTTTCCTGTGTAATGTCAAACGGCCAACATCCCGAGAGCAATTTAATGAACCCTAAGATCTTTCTTCACTCGGAAATAGATTCGCCCTGTTAGTACCGAAGTATTAAGTACCACAGCGTTTAAAAGCCCCCCAACCACTATTAACGGACTAAAAATAACTGTGATTTTCGGGTGATTGTTTTCTGACAAAAAATAACATTCGTGCACTAAGTTCCATTACCTCACTCGAAAATTGAGAAACGAGATCATTTATTCGCAGTTGTCACTTCTCTTCGGGAGAGCAGACATGAAATCAACACATCTCAAAAAGCTCGGCGCGTTGGCACTGGTGATAGCGGGGGCTACGACTCAGCTTCACGCCAGCGAGCTGTTTCCCAACCTTCCAGCCAGGAACATCGGTGTGCAGGTGAAGATTCAGAGCTTCACCGCCGCCGACGCCGCGCAGATCAAATCAGCAGGCTTCGGCTTTGTCCGCTTCGGGGTGTGGAGCGACAGCCTGACGGCCAAGGCTTATCAGAAACAGGTCAGCGATGCCTTCGCAGCGGCCCAGTCTGCTGGTCTGCCGGTGTTGCTGACGGTGCGCGCGATCAAGGCATTGCCCGCCACATCGAGCACCGAGTTGACCACTGCTGGTGAAGGCTTTGCAAAAGCCGTGACGGGGCTGCAACAGTCATACGGCGCACAACTGGTAGCGATTGAGCTATGGAATGAACCGGACCTGGAAACCTACTGGCCGACGCGCAATTTCGACACCACGTTTGTGCCGTTCATGAGCGGCGTGTGCAAGGCGCTGCAACAACAACCCCTGTCGACGCCAGTGGTCGGTTACGGGTTCGCGCGCCCGCCTAGCGCAGGTTCTGCTTCAACCGTGGCGCTGAATCGCATCGTCAGCGAATACCCCAAATGCCTGAGCGCGGTGTCCTATCACCCCTACGGCATGACTGCCACGCAGATCAGCAACGCGCAAAACTTCATTCAGCAGAACTTTCATGTGCCAGGGATCATCAGTGAGTGGGGTATCTCGGCGCTCGCCTCCAATGGCGGGCCTGAAGGCCAGGCGAGCAAGATCAACGCGTTTATTGGCGATGTTAAAAAGCTCAATATTCCGCTGACGTCCATTTACGAATGGAGGAACAGTGATTCCGGCAGCAACGATCGTGAGAAGAACTTCGGCCTGCTGACCTCGGATGGTCAGCCGAAACCGGCGCGCATGTCGGTCGAAGCGTTGTTGAACGCTCAGTAGTCCCTGTACGACCGGCCTGTACGCAGGTCGGTTGCTTTGAACCTGTTGGCCGTTTTGGCATCGTATTCATCGATAACCCGCCCCACCTTTCAAACAATCGTTTTCAGGTTGTTGCCGCAGGGGCTATCGATACACGCACCCGCCCTTGAGTGGCTGTCAGCGCTCGGGTAATGTCATCAGACCCATAGGACAGAGCACACCCATGACTTCCAAGCTGGAACAACTCAAACAATTCACCACCGTTGTTGCCGACACTGGCGACTTCGAAGCGATCTCCCGGGTCAAACCGGTCGACGCCACCACCAACCCTTCCCTGCTGCTCAAAGCCGCTGCCATTCCAGCCTACGCCGAGCTGCTGAATGCCTGCGTCAGCGACTGCAAGGGTGATGTCGGCCTGGCCAGCGACCGCTTTGGCGTTGCAGTCGGCCAGGAAATTCTCAAAGTGATCCCGGGCCGTATCTCCACCGAAGTGGATGCGCGCCTGTCGTTCGACAAAGACGCCGTGCTCAAACGCGCGCACCGCTTGATCGAGCTGTACGACAAGGCCGGTATCGGTCGTGATCGCGTACTGATCAAGATCGCCTCGACCTGGGAAGGCATCCGCGCCGCTGAAGTGCTGGAGAAGGAAGGCATTCAGACCAACCTGACCCTGCTGTTCTCCTTCGCTCAGGCCGCCGCGTGCGCCGACGCCGGCGTGTTCCTGATTTCGCCATTCGTGGGCCGCATCTACGACTGGTACAAAAAGGCCAACGGCAACGACTACACCGGTGCTGATGATCCAGGCGTGCAGTCGGTGACGCGCATCTACAACTACTACAAGGCCAATGACTACAAGACCGTGGTCATGGGCGCGAGCTTCCGCAACCTCAACCAGATCGAGCAACTGGCCGGCTGCGACCGCCTGACCATCAGCCCGGACCTGATCGACAAGCTGGCGGCCGATACCGGCAAGCTGGAGCGCAAACTGGCACCGGGCAATGCCGGTGAAGCCCGTCTGAGCCTCAACGAAGCGCAGTTCCGCTGGTTGTCCAACGAAGACGCGATGGCCACCGAGAAACTGGCTGAGGGCATTCGTCAGTTTGCTCGCGACCAGGAAAAGCTTGAGGCGCTGTTGCAGGCCAAGCTGTGATTTGAGTCAGGGAAATGCAAAAAGGGCGAACCTGTGAGGGTTCGCCCTTTTTTATGGCTGCTGGAAAATCTTTGGTGATCTTGCGGCCGCTTTCGCGAGCAGGCTCGCTCCCACAAGGGGGATTTGTGATCGACGCCGCGTCAGTGTGGGAGCGAGCCTGCTCGCGATGAGGCCCGTCCGGTCGGCATCACTTAATGCCGCTCGAGGGCATTCACCAGATCATGGAACGCTTCACGATTGGAATCGTTCAGACCCATGAGGATCTTGTGCGCTTCGAGCACCTTGATCCGCACTACTTCTTCCGACTGGTCCTGATCCGGCAGGTCGTCCAGGCACTCCGGGCACGGCACCGGGTGGTTGACGATGTTGAACACCTGCTCGAAACCCATAGATTGCAACAGACGGGTGATGTCTTCGTGGGTGGTGACGACGGTCGGCAGCAGGCCGACCTTCTGCCGCGACAGGATCGACAGTTTGGCCAACAGGCCCAACGTCGTGCTGTCGATGCTGCGGGTTTCGGTCAAATCGATCACGATCGCGTTGAAATTCAGCGCGGTGAAGATTTTCTCAATAGTCGCATCCAACGCCGAACACAGGGTCAGGCGAACTTCACCGACGAACTTCAGGACAAAGGTGCCGTCCTGCTCGGCGAACTGGATTCTACCGGTACTCATTAAAGATTCCTGCTCAACACCAACAGGGCGATATCATCCGGCATCTCCCCTAGCGTGGCCAATCCAAACACTTGCCGCAGACCATCCAGGCTGCCGCCCGCCGACTTCACCCGTTGAGGCAAAGCGGCTTCTTTTTCTTTGAGCGTAGGTTCTGGCAAAAGATCCAGAATGCCATCGGACATCAGCGTCAGGCTGAACGTCGGCGGCAGCTCAAGCACGTGATCTTCGTAGGTGGCTTCATTGAAGAGCCCCACCGGCAGACCACGCCCTTCGAGATAACGAACACTGTCAGGCGTGTACAACACTGGCAACGGCAGATGGCCGCCGATGCTATAGGTCAACAAACCGGTCTCCTCGTCGATGACTCCACCGACCATTGTGACGTGTTTACCCAGCTTACAACTGATCAGCCCCCGGTTGATATGACCAAGGACTTCCGAAGGCTTGAATTCCGGCAAGGTGCCGTTGCGCTTGGATTCGAACAGCAGGCGCGTGGTCATGAACTTCAACAGCACGGTAACGAATGCTGAAGAGGCGCCATGACCGGATACGTCCGCCAGGTAAAAGGCGACCCGGCGATCATCGACACGGAAATAGTCGACAAAATCACCCGACAGATACAGCGACGGGATGATCTGATGCGCAAACCTGAACTCGTCGATGCTCCACGGGCTTTCCGGCAGCATGTTCATCTGCACCTGGCGACCGGCATTCTGGTCTTCCTGGAGCAGGTTGAGGCTGGCCTCAAGCTCGCGGTTGGCCTTTTCCAGCTTCTCGCGGTAGCGCTGGTTTTCCACCAGCAGGCGCGCACGATCCAGGGCCCGGCGCACAGAGTGCTCGAGCACAGCCAGATCTTCGAGAGGCTTGATCAGGTAATCCGCCGCGCCCAGGCGCAGGGCCTCGACCGCGTCGTTCATCACGCCGGCACCCGACACCACGATGACCGGCGTCTGCGGTGACCGCTCGGTGACCTGACGGATCAGTTCGAGACCGCCCATCTGCGGCATGCGCAGATCGCAGATGACCAGGTCGGGCGTGTCTTGCTCGAATACCTGAAGACCCTGTTGACCATTACTGGCCTGCAGGACGCTGAAACCACTGTCTTCCAAATAGGCCGCGAGGCTCGCGCGCACTACTTCGTCATCATCGATTATCAGCAGCGTGGCACTGGTTTTTGGCATGTGGGCAAACGGCGCCAGAATTAGGTTGGCGTAGTTGCGGGGCATCGGGCCCTGCGCAGACTACTGGATTCGCTTTCTAGCCTCTCTGCTGCACCGCTTTCGAGCATTGGCTGCAAACGCGGTTACACCAGAGGTGCCCTTCTAAGGCGCAGACGGTACTCCCATCCGCAGAGCGTTTCAAGCATGCGCCGATGGTCGCTTGACGACTTTACTTGTCAAATCACCGAGAGTTATAAGAACAGCTCAAACCGTAACCCAATGGAAGGACGAACCTATGAGCCAAACCAGTCGGGACTACAGTGAAAAGCGCGATTTCATCCGCATGCGGGTCGATGCCGATGTCGTGCTGATTCATGAAGGCGATCAGATTTCAGGGGTGTGCATCGATCTCTCCAGCAGTGGCATGCAAGTCGAAGCGCCGCGCCAGTTCGCGGTCGGCGACCGTTTGAGCGTTCGCATCGACTCCGAACACGCTGCGCTCAGTGGGCTTGAAGCCGACACTGAAGTGGTCTGGGTCAGGTCACAGGACGGTGGCGGCCAGAAGCTCGGTCTGACCATTCTGAAGATGAAATAGCTACACACAAAAAAGGCGACCCGGAGGTCGCCTGTCTTTTTACCGGTCGAGATTAAAAATCATCTTCGACCTGGCCATCCTTCACTTTGAACTCGCGGTTCTGCAAGTAAGCGTTGCGGATGAAGGTGTACTTGTCGCCGCTGATCAGCTTCTCGCTCGACAGCAGGCTGGCGCGGGTGTCGACGATGTTCAGACCGAAGATCGAGTTACGCGTAGGCACGTGGTCGATGTAGCGGTACATACCGGTGTAGCTGTCGACGTACTTGGACGGCGCATCGCGCAACGTGCTTGGACCCATAAGTGGCAGCATCACGTACGGACCGCTACCTACGCCCCAGTAACCGAGGGTCTGACCGAAGTCTTCGTCGCTACGGTTCAGGCCCATCTTGGTGCCGACATCGAAGAAGCCGAGCAGACCGAACGTGGTGTTGAAGATCAGGCGCGCCGTGTCGACACCCGCGGCAGCCGGTTTGGCTTGCAGGATGTTGTTGGCAAGGTTGGTGACGTCACCGACGTTGCGGAACATGTTGTGGATGCCATCTTCAAGGAACTGCGGCGTGACAAACTCATAGCCCTGCGCCAATGGCTTCAGAGCGTAGGTGTCAACGAAGTCGTTGAACTGGAAAATCGGGCGGTTGACGCTTTCCCAAGGGTCTTCTTCCGTTGCCGCCTGAGTGGCGAACGGCGCCAGCAACAGGCCGGCACATACACTTAGCTGAGCGAGCGGATAGCTCCAGCGCATAGAAAAACTCCTTGGATTTGTACTGTCGCGGACATCGGGGCCCGGGCATTAAGGCCGCTAGTATAAGCGCAAAAGCCCGTTTGGGCAGTCGGCCAATTGTGCAAAGTTGTAGGACCCCTCCCACGCAGCGGTTCACATAGCCGTCACGCAACTGTCACCTGCAATGACTAGCCTTGTCGCTATTTCAGGGACGCTGCCATGACACACGCCGAAACCTTGCCCGTCGCCGCGTCCAGCCTGACCGCCGTACTGTTTGGACTCAGCGGTTGTCTGGTGGATTTCGGTGCTCGCGCTCGTCTAAATACCGTCGCCCGCCCCGAATATGCCGAGGCCACGCCGGGCGCGCTCGACAGTCTGCGAAGTTTGCAGCGCCAGCAGATTCCCTGCGCCTGGCTGGATGAACTGCCCCCTGCCCTCGCCCAATCGTTGTCGGCCTCACTGCCGGCGTCAATCAAACCCGCGCAACATTCGGCAACACTCAATCCGTGGCCTGCGCCGAATGCCTGCTGGCAAGCCTTGATGGACCTGGACGTCGGTTGTCTGGACGGCTGCGTGCTGGTCAGTGGCGAACCGCGCCTGCTGCAGGCCGGCCTGAACGCCGGGCTGTGGACTATCGGCCTCGCCTCCTGCGGATCGCTGTGCGGCCTGGCACCGGGCGAATGGCAAGCCTTGAGCCAGAGAGAACGCGAACAACTGCGTGGCAAGGCGACCGTGCAGTTATTCGGGCTGGGCGTGCATTCGGTGATCGATCATCTGGGCGAACTCGACACTTGCCTGGCCGACATCAGCCTGCGCCGCCTCAAAGGCGAAAAGCCCTGATCGGGATCATGCAGGTTTACCGGGAGTGGATTAATCTAAAGGTCAGCCATAGACCTTTGGCGCGCGGCTGCGGTCAATGCCAGTGCCTATTGATAAAAGGAAAACACCATGCCCGCCCAAGAACTGCAAAAACAGCTGAATGCCCTGCGCGAGCAACTGGAGCAGAATCCGCCGCTGTCGGAAGCCGAGCGTGAGGATTTGCATGCGCTGATGGCGCAGATTGAACTGGAACTTGAACTCGAAACCAAGACCAAAGATGCCAGCCTCGCCGATGGCGTCAATCTGGCTGTTGATCGCTTCGAACTCGAACATCCGGCCATTGCCGGCACCCTGCGCAACATTGTGCAGTCGCTGGTCAGCATGGGAATTTAAGATTTCCGAAATACAAAAAAGCCCTGCCATCACTGGCAGGGCTTTTTCATTTCCGGTGCTTGAAACACAGTCCCTGTGGGAGCGAGCTTGCTCGCGGAGGCGTCGTTTCAGTCGACATCATCCTTGAATGACACACCGTATTCGCGAGCAGGCTCGCTCCCACATTGGATATCGCACATTCTGGATATTTATTGACGCACGAGCCGATGGTTCGGCAGCTGTACGTTTTCGGTGCTGCGATACGGATTGATATCCAGACCACCGCGACGCACGTAACGTGCAAATACGGTGAGCTTTTCTGGTTTCAACAAGCGCTGCAAGTCGAGGAAAATCCGCTCCACACACTGCTCATGGAAGTCCGAGTGCTGGCGGAAGCTGACGATGTATTCGAGCAGACTCGCATGATCCAGCGCCGAACCACGGTACTCCACCACAACGCTGCCCCAGTCCGGCTGACTGGTCACCGGGCAGTTGGATTTGAGCAGATGGCTATACACCGTCTCCTCAACAATCCGCGATTCATCGCAACGCAGCAATTCCGGGCGCGGATGCTCATAGTTGCTGACGCTGATATCCAGATCGTCGATGCACACGCCGGGCAGCGCCACGACGCCTTCCGCTTCCACGTCTTTCAGACTGCGTACCCGCACGCCCACCGGTTTGCCGGCAGCAGCAGAAAGGTCCTTGACCAGCGTTGCTTCCAAAGAAGTGACGTCGGCAAACGCGGTCTGGTTCAGCGAGTTCAAATACAGCTTGAACGACTTCGATTCGATGATGTTCGGCGAATCCGCCGGAATGCTGAATTCGCCGATCGCCACCACCGGCTTACCCGACGGCAGCAGCCACGACAGCTCGAAGCAGTTCCAGAAATCCACACCTTTATACGGCAGGGTTTCGGCGGTCAGGCCCAGCTCGGCCCATTTCGCGGTGCGCGGAATCGGGAACAGCAGGGACGGCGTGTAAGTGGCGATGTATTCGCTGGATTTGCCCAGCGGCGAATGTTCGGCTGCGGGATGCATGGCGGAAACCTGACTGAATAATCAGCGGATTCTACCAGCCTTTGCCCGCGCCTTTGAGTGCTTACTGACTGACCGTCAGTTTGCCGACCATGCCCGCCTGATAATGCCCGGGAATATTGCAGGCAAATTCCAGACTGGTGGCCTTGCTGAAGGTCCAGGTCAACTCGGCAGTTTTGCCCGGCTCGACCAACACGCTGTTCGGATCATCGTGCTTCATGCCATGGCCCATTGCTGCGTGATCCATGCCGGCCATATCGTGGGACATTTCCTTCATGCCGGTAGGCGTAAGCATGCCGCTTTGCTGCATCTGCAACATTTCCTGCTGGTGTCTGGCGTGCATTGCCGCGTCACCGAGGTTGAATTCGTGCAACAACTGGCCTTTATTCACCAGCACAAAGCGAACGGTCTCACCGGCCTTGATCTGAATCGCCTTGGGATCGAAGGACATATCGCCCATCACCACTTCAATGCTGCGCGAGGCTTTGGCGGCCGGTGCTGGCTGGCCGAAATCATAGGTGTGCGCGGGAGCTGCAAACGCCGTCGAACTCATTGCCAAAAAACAGATGGCCAGCGATTGGCGTAAAAACATGGTCGTTCTCCAACAAGATAAGGTTCAGCCTGTGGGAAACTTTAGCCGGCCTGCGCTGGCATCTACCTGACAGGCAGATTACAACTTTGTCAGGTTGGCGTTTGTCGCCTGCGCTCACGGTATAAAGCTTTCGTTTCTACCCCCCGAACAAACCCGAGTTGCCCATGAAACTGTTGATCGTCGAAGACCAAGCGAAAACCGGCCAATACCTGCGCCAAGGCCTGACCGAGGCCGGGTTCAACACGGAACTGGTGGCCGACGGCAACAGCGGTCAACAACTGGCGCTGAGCGGTGATTACGCGCTGCTGATCCTTGACGTGATGTTGCCCGGTCGCAGTGGCTGGCAGATTCTGCACGCGGTGCGCAGCGCCGGGCTGGATACGCCGGTACTTTTTCTCACGGCCAAAGACGCCGTGGAAGACAGGGTTCATGGCCTCGAACTCGGCGCCGACGACTATCTGGTCAAGCCTTTCGCTTTCTCCGAGTTGCTGGCGCGGGTGCGCAGCCTGTTGCGTCGTGGCAGCGCCACGCCGCAGGAAACCAGCCTGCAATTGGCTGACTTGCGTCTGGATCTGATTCGCCGTCGGGTCGAACGCAGCGGCCAGCGCATCGACCTGACCGCCAAGGAATTCGCACTATTGGAGATGCTCCTGCGTCGCCAGGGCGAAGTGCTGCCGAAATCGCTGATCGCTTCGCAAGTCTGGGACATGAATTTCGACAGCGATACCAACGTCATCGAAGTCGCGATCCGCCGTTTGCGCCTGAAGATCGACGACGAATTTCCCAATAAACTGATCCACACCGTGCGCGGCATGGGTTACGTGCTCGAAGAGCGTGGCGCCTGATGCGTCGTTTGTCTCTGAGTTCGCGCCTGGCCCTGTTGTTTGCCGCCTGCACCGCCGTGGTTTCGCTGTTCGCCGGGGTATTGTTCAACCGCGCCAGCGAAGCGCACTTTATCGAACTCGACCAACAGCAACTGGACGGCAAACTGATCGGCCTGCGCCGCGCCTTGCAGAATCTTCAACCCGCTCAACGTGAGGCGCGGCTGGCAGATGAGCTGAGCCGTCAGGCCGATCTGTCGCTGCGCATCACTGGCGGCGACGGCCAACGCTGGTACGACAGTTCGACGCAGATTCCCGAGGATTTGCCGCCACAATCCGGCCTGTCGACCGTGAGTCATGCCGGCACCGACTATCGCGTGCTCAACGCCCCGCTCTACCCGGACCAAACCGACTCGCCGCGATTGACCTTGCTGCTGGACATCACCCATCACCAGCATTTCCTGCAACGCATGCAGCATCTGATCTGGCTGACGGTCGGGCTGTCAGCACTGGCCACCGCTTTGCTCGGTGCCTGGGCCGCACGCAGCGGCTTGCGGCCATTGCGACGCATGAGTGCAGTCGCCCGTGGGATCTCCGCTCAATCGTTGAATGCCCGACTGCCGGAAGCGCAAATTCCGCCCGAGCTTGCGGAAATGGCTCACAGCTTCAACGCCATGCTCGCACGCCTGGATGACTCGTTTCAGCGGCTCTCGGCGTTTTCCGCTGACATCGCCCATGAACTGCGCACCCCGCTCTCGAACCTGCTGACCCACACACAGGTCACCCTCACCCGCCCACGGCCGATCGAGGATTACCGTGAAGCGCTGCACAGCAACCTCGAAGAGCTGCAATGGATGGCGCAACTGGTCAACGACATGTTGTACCTGGCCAAGGCTGATCACGGTTTGCTGATGCCCAAGCGTGAACCCTTGGCGTTGGCGGATGAGACCGATGTGCTGCTGGAGTTTTTTGCGCCACTGGCGGAGGACGCCAGGGTCAAGCTGAGTCGTGAGGGCACTGCGCGGATCGAGGGTGATCGCAGTATGTTGCGCCGGGCCTTATCGAATCTGCTGGATAACGCGCTGCGGTTTACCCCGGCTGAGGGCTATGTGAGCTTGCGGATCGTTGATCAAGCGAGCGCTGTGCGTATTTCAGTCGAGAACAGTGGCGAAGGGATTTCTGCGGAGTTGCTACCACGCTTGTTCGACCGCTTTTATCGGGCTGATCCGGCGCGGCAGGAAGGTAGCAGTGAGCATGCGGGGTTGGGATTGGCGATTACGCAGTCGATTGTCCGGGCCCATGGTGGGCAGATTCATTGCGAATCCGAAGCGGGATGGACGCGGTTTGTAATCGAGCTGCCCAAGGGAGATTGAGGCCAGCCATACAGGCCCCTTCGCGAGCAAGCTCGCTCCCACAGGTATCGAGTTGAACCACAATTTGTGAACGACCCAAAACCCTGTGGGAGCGAGCTTGCTCGCGAAGACGGACTTGAAACTCAGGAATATCTCAGCGCGTGAGCCGGCTCGATCTTCGCCGCCCGCCAGGCCGGATATACCGTCGCCAGGAAGCTCAGAATAAAGCCCGCCGAGCAGATCAACAGCACATCCCCAGCCTGCAATTCCGACGGCAAATTGCTGACGAAATACACATCCGAACTGAAGATGTGCTGCCCGCTGACTCGCTCGATCCAGCCGACGATCTGACTGACATTAAGCGCGGCGATCACGCCCAGCACGCCGCCAATGATCGTGCCGACAATACCGATCACCGTGCCCTGCACCATGAAGATCGCCATGATCTGCCGTGGCGTGGCGCCAATGGTGCGCAGGATCGCGATGTCCGCGCCCTTGTCGTTCACTACCATGATCAGGGTCGCGATGATGTTGAACGCCGCCACCGCGACGATCATCAGCAACAGCAGGCCGATCATGGTTTTTTCCATTTTCATCGCGCTGAACAGACTGCCCTGAGTGTGGGTCCAGTCGTCAGCCTTGAACTCGGCGCCCAACCCGGCGGCGATGTCCGAGGAGACTTTCGGTGCGGCGTACAGGTCTTTCACCGCCAGACGCACGCTCTGCACCTGATTCGGCTCCCAGTGCTGCATGGTCGCGGCATCGGCGACGTGGATCAGCCCCATCGAGCCGTCAAGTTCAGCGCCAACCTTGAACACGCCGACCACGTTCAGTCGCTGCATACGCGGGGTGATGCCACCCGGCGCGGTGCTGACTTCCGGGACGATCAGGGTGATCTTGTCGCCGACGTTGAGGCGGAAACGTCGCGCGGTGATTTCGCCAATCACCACGCCGAACTCGCCCGGCTTCAAGGCATCCAGACGGCCCTGCACAATGTGCTGGGCAACGATGGAGACCTTGCCTTCCTGCGCCGGATCGACGCCGCTGATCTGAATCGGCTGCATCAAGCCCTTGTAGGACAGCATGCCTTCCATCTCAGTGAACGGCACGGCGGCAGTCACTTCAGGATTTTTCATTGCGGCGGCGGCCACTGGCTGCCAGTCATCGATCGGCTTGACGCCAACGATGGTCGCGTGCGGCACCATGCCGAGGATGCGCGAGCTCATTTCGCGCTGGAAGCCGTTCATCACCGACAACACCACAATCATCGCCAGCACGCCGAGGGCGAGGCCGATCATCGAGGTCATCGAGATAAACGAAACAAAGCGATTGCGGCGCTTGGCGCGGGTATAGCGCGTGCCGATAAAGATCGATAACGGTCTGAACATTCGCTGGGGCACCGTATAAAAATAAAAGACCCGACGCCTTTGCAGGCGCCGGGTTTCAGCCAATCAGATAGGCGTGAGGCAACCTTCTTGCAGGTGCAGTACGCGATCCATCTGGCGGGCCAGGTTCATGTCGTGGGTCACCACCAGGAACGCCGTGCGCATCGAGGTGCTGAGTTCCAGCATCAAATCCTGAATGCCTTGCGCGGTGTGCGAGTCGAGGTTGCCGGTCGGCTCGTCGAGCATCACCAGGCCTGGCTTGTTCACCAGCGCACGGGCGATGGCCACACGCTGACGTTCACCACCGGACAGTTCCGCCGGTTTGTGTTCCAGGCGATGGCCGAGGCCGACGCGCTCCAGCAGTGCCGTGGCACGCTGACGGGCTTCCGGGATCGGCGTCTTGCCGATCAACAGCGGCATGCAGACGTTTTCCAGCGCAGTGAATTCCGGCAGCAAGTGGTGAAACTGATACACGAAACCGAGCGCACGGTTACGCAGCAGACCACGCTTCTTCTCGCTCAGTGCCGACAGCTCTTCACCGTCGAGCCAGACGCTGCCCTTGGTCGGCGTATCAAGACCGCCCAACAGGTTGAGCAATGTACTTTTGCCCGAACCCGAGGTGCCGACGATCGCGACACGCTCGCCCGGGTGCAACTCCAGTTGCAGGCCGGACAGTACTTCTACCGATTCCGGGCCTTCCTCGTAGGATTTGCCCAGGTTGCGGCAGCTCAAGATTGCTTGTTCACTCATGCCCGACTCACTCATAACGTAGCGCCTCCGCCGGCTGGGTGCGCGCGGCACGCCAGGCGGGATACAGGGTGGCGAGGAAACTCAGGACCAACGCAGCGGCGCAGACCATGACGACATCCTGGCTCTGCACCTGCGACGGAAGATAATCAATGAAATACACGTCAGCATTAAGGAATTTGTGGCCGATCAGGCCTTCCAGTGCCGAGATCGCAGCGCTGACGTTGAGCGCGGCGAAAATACCGGCCACCGCGCCAATCGCCGTGCCGACCACGCCAATCACCGTGCCCTGCACCATGAACGTGCGCATGATCGTGCCCGGCGTCGCGCCCAAGGTGCGCAGAATGGCGATGTCACCCTTCTTGTCGTTCACCACCATTACCAGCGTGGAAATGATGTTGAACGCCGCCACGGCGACAATCAGCAGCAACAGCAGACCGATCATGGCTTTTTCCATGCGGATCGCCTGATACAGATTGCCGTGGGTGCGCGTCCAGTCGCGGGCGTAGTAATGGTCTTCGCCGAGTTGCTGGGCGATGTTCCATGCTACGCGCGGCGCCTGGAACAGGTCGTCGAACTTCAGGCGGATGCCCTGCACCTGATCAGGCTTCCAGCGGTGCATCTTCGCCAGATCCTGCAGGTTGGTCACGCCCAGATAGCCGTCGAGTTCGCCAGCGCCGACATGGAAAATGCCGACCACGGTGAAGCGCTTCATGCGCGGAAACATCCCGGCCGGGGTCACGCTGACCTCCGGCGCGACGAAGGTGACTTTGTCACCGATGCCCACGCCGAGCTTGGTCGCGGCCTTGTCGCCGATGACGATGCCGAAGCTGCCCGGCGTCAGATCGTCGAGTTTGCCCTGCTTCATGAAGTTGTCGATGATCGACACGTTGCGCTCGAGCGCAGGGTCGATGGCGTTGAGCAACACCTTGGACACCTGACCGTTATTGGTCAGCAGGCCCTGCATCTGCGTAAACGGCGCAACCGCCGTCACCTGTGGGTTCTGCTTGACCTGGGTCGCGAGGCTTTGCCAATCGTTGATCGGCTCAGTGGATTCAATGGTCGCGTGGGGCACCATGCCCAGCACGCGGGTGCGCATCTCATGATCGAAGCCATTCATCACCGACAGCACGACGATCATCACGACCACGCCAAGGGCGAGCCCGATCATCGAAGTCAGGGAAATGAATGACACAAAATGATTGCGACGCTTTGCACGGGTATAACGCGTGCCGATAAATACGAAGAGAGGTCTGAACATGTCGGGGCTTGTTCGGAGGGAAAAGGAACGTCCTTGTGGCGGGGGTCGATAACCAGCTTTACACTCAGACCACCGCCGCTACCATGGGTTCGCCATGTCGACATTAGATGAAGAAGATCGCCGCGAATACTACCGTATCGAGGACACGATCGCACTGGAAATTCGGCCCCTGTCTGCTCCCGAAGCCGCAGGCCAGGAAGTGTTGCAGGATGCTTCTCCACTGTTCAACCTGCTCAGCGAACTGCACCTGAGCGAATTCGAGTCGCAGCACCTGTTGCGCCAGATCAGCGAGCGCGATCGGGCCATTGCTGCGTTTCTGAAATCGCAGAACAAACGCATCGACCTGCTCAGCCAGGTGGTCGCCCTGACCGTGCTCGGCCATATCGGCGAGCCGCAACCGGTGATCATCTCCGAAGGCGGGATCGACTTTCAGTACCCGACGCCGATTGCCACCGGCGCACACCTGTCGGTGAAACTGGTGCTGATGCCGCAAGCGCTCGGCCTGCTGCTGCGCGCCCGCGTGACCCATTGCGACCGCAAGGGCGAAGGCTACGACATCGGCACCGAGTTCGAACACTTGACCGACGCCCAGCGCCAGTTGCTCGCCCGCTATATCTTGCAGAAGCAGGCACAGGAACGACGTCTGGCCCGCGAACAGAACGAATCAGGCATTTAATTTAAGGAAGAACCGTGACCCTCATCTACGGCCACCGCGGCGCCAAGGGCGAAGCACCGGAAAACACCCTGAGCAGTTTTCAGGAATGTCTCAAGCACGGCGTGCGCCGTTGCGAACTGGATCTGCACCTGTCCAAGGACGGCGAGCTGATGGTCATCCACGACCCGACCCTGAAGCGCACCACGGAACGGCGTGGCAAGGTCGTCGAGCACACTGCGGCCGAGCTGGTGACTTACGACGCGCGCAAGGGCGGTCCTGGCTGGATCAAACCGTGCCCGATTCCGACGCTGGAAGAACTGTTCGAGAAATGTGATTTCGATCACTGGCAGCTGGAGGTCAAAAGCGCTTCACGCACTCGCGCGGCAACCACGGTGCTGGCGATTCGTGAAATGGCCCAACGGCATGGCCTGCTCGACAAGGTGACGATCACCTCGAGTTCGCGGGAAGTGCTGAAAGCAGCGCTGGAGCTGGTGCCGGATGTGTCGCGCGGGCTGGTCGCCGAGTACGCCTGGCTCGACCCGTTGAAGGTCGCGGCCAGCTATGGCTGTGAGATTCTTGCGCTGAACTGGACGCTGTGTACGCCGGAACGCCTGCAGAAGGCGCAGCGTCAGGGCCTGCATGTGTCGGTGTGGACCGTCAACGAGCCTGCGCTGATGCGCAGACTCGCCGACTTCGGCGTTGACAGCCTGATTACAGACTTTCCCGGTTTGGCCACTGCCACCCTCGAGAATTGCTGAAATCGGTCTCCCCGGCCGGCTCAGGCCACCGGCCGGAGCCCGTCAAAAAAGCCGGTTGAGGCCGTCGTACGCCGCTACCCGATAGGCTTCAGCCATGGTCGGGTAGTTGAACGTCGTGTTGACGAAGTACTTCAGCGTGTTCAGTTCACCCGGCTGGCTCATGATCGCCTGACCGATGTGGACGATCTCCGACGCCTGATAACCGAAGCAATGAACGCCCAGCACTTCCAGGGTTTCACGGTGGAACAGGATCTTCAGCATGCCTTGCGGCTCGCCGGCGATCTGCGCTCGGGCCATGCTCTTGAAGAACGCCTTGCCCACTTCATACGGCACTTTGGCCTGGGTCAGTTCCTGCTCATTCTTACCGATCGAGCTGATCTCCGGAATGGTGTAGATGCCGGTCGGCACGTCATTCACAAAGCGCCAGCTACCGTTATCAACAATGCTGCCAGCAGCCGAACGACCCTGGTCGTGGGCGGCACTGGCCAGGCTCGGCCAGCCGATCACGTCACCGGCGCCGTAGATGTTCGGCACGCAGGTGCGGTAAGCCTCGTCGACTTCGATCTGGCCACGACTGTTGACCTTGACGCCGATGTTTTCCAGGCCCAACTGGTCGGTGTTACCGGTACGACCATTGCACCAGAGCAAGGCGTCGGCCTTGATCTTCTTGCCAGACTTGAGGTGCAGAATCACGCCGTTGTCGACGCCTTCAACGCGATCGTAATCTTCGTTGTGGCGCACGGTGATGTTGTTGTTGCTGAAGTGATAGCTCAACGCCTGGGAGATTTCCGAGTCGAGGAAGCTCAGCAACTGACCACGGTTATCGACCAGCTCAACCAGCACACCCAGACCGCTGAAGATCGACGCGTATTCGCAACCGATCACGCCGGCACCGTAAACAATCAGTTTGCGCGGGGTGTGGTTGAGGCTGAGGATAGTGTCGCTATCGTAGATACGCGGGTGGTGAAAATCGATGTCCGCCGGGCGATACGGGCGCGAACCGGTGGCGATGATGATGTGCTTGGCCACCAGTTTCTCGACCACACCGTTGGCGCAGACCACTTCGATGGTTTGCTCGTCGGCGAAGCTGCCGGTGCCGAAGAACACGTCGACGCGGTTACGGGCGTAGTAGCCAGTGCGCGAAGCGACTTGTTTGGAAATGACTTTCTCGGCGCTTTTCAATACGTCCGGGAAGGAGAACCAGCGTGGCTCGCCGATCGCCCGGAACATAGGATTAGTGTTGAACTGCATGATCTGCCGCACCGAGTGACGCAGTGCCTTGGACGGAATGGTGCCGAGGTGGGTGCAGTTGCCGCCGACCTGGCGACGGCTGTCGACCATCGCGACCTTGCGCCCTGCTTTGGCGGCGTTCATTGCCGCGCCTTCTCCCGCCGGGCCGGAACCCAGCACCACCACGTCGTAGTTGTAGACAGCCATGCGTACTCCTCAGAACAGGCCGCGATGCCAGCAGCACCGGCGGCTAAATCACGCCGAACGGCGGCGCGAAGGAACAATTGGGGGTCAATCAAGAACCCGGACACAGTCTATAGAAGCGTCAACGCCGCGCACATTAACCCTTGGTCGCGTCGTAGGCTACTTTTGCCTGCACTACAACGCCAGCTTTCGTATTGTTCTCAGTCAGTTTTTGCGCCACTGAGGCGCTCGAACGCCTGACTGGTGCGGATGACAAAACCTGTATCGGCACGAATAACAAAGAATGCACCAATCTCATGTTTTTCGGCATAGTCCCACGCCCTTTCGGGGCCGAGAATCAGCAACAGCGTCGATAGTCCATCGGCCATCAACGCTGAAGGATGAATCACCGTGACTGACGCCAGATCGTGTAGGACCGGTGCACCGGTGCGGGCATCGAAGGTGTGGGAATAGCGCCGACCGTCCTGCAGGAAATAGTTGCGGTAATCGCCGGAGGTGGAAACGCTGTTGCCGTCGACATTGATGATTCGCTCGGCGACCTGCTGATCGTCGCGGGGCTCTTCCAGAGCAATGCGCCACGATGAGCCGTCAAGCTTGCGACCCTTTGCCTTTAACTCACCCGTGGCTTCAGCGAGGTAGTCGTGGATGCCCATGGCATCGAGCCGTGCCGCAATAGTGTCGACGGCATAACCGGCGGCGATGCTGTTGAAGTCGACCTCGACGGCGGCGTCCTTGCACAACTGATCACCATTGATATGCAGATGCTGATGACCGACACGATGCATCACCTCGGCCAGCGCAGCGGCATCAGGGACTTTCTCTTCACGACCTTGCGGGCCGAAGCCCCAGAGATTCATCAGCGGTTCGACGGTGAGGTCGTAGGAACCTTCGCTTTGCGCTGAGAGTTGTTCGCCAACGCGGATCAATTCAAGCACCGACGCGGGCATCTTCTGACAGCTATTGGCGGGCAAAGCGTTGAAGCGTTCGATGTCTGAATCATTGCGATAGGTGGACAGCTGCTGGTCGACTTCGCCGAGGATGCCTTCCACTTCGCTGCGAACTTGCGACGAGTCGGGATCACCCACATGCCGTAAGTATTTGATCGAATACGTGCTGCCCATGGTTGGACCACCGAAACTTTCCAGTGAATCGCCATTGCCGCAGCCGGCCAAAAAGCCAGCCAGCATCACGACCCCACGCCATCGTCCAGTGAACAATTATTCATCTCCCTGCAAAACCGCGACGGCCATTATGGGACACGAGCGAAACGCTTTCTTACAAGATTTAAAGTGAGTACTTAGAAATGTCCTCCACGACCGGCAAAGGCAAAGCGATCTTTCGCGTTGTCAGCGGCAACTTTCTCGAAATGTTCGACTTCATGGTCTACGGCTTCTACGCCACGGCCATCGCCAAGACCTTCTTCCCGACGGACAGTGCCTTCGCTTCTCTGATGCTGGCGCTGGCGACCTTCGGTGCCGGTTTTCTGATGCGTCCATTGGGGGCGATTTTCCTCGGCGCTTACATTGACCGCCATGGCCGCCGCCAAGGGCTGATCATCACGCTGGCCTTGATGGCCGCCGGTACGGTACTGATTGCCTGCGTTCCGGGCTACGCCACCCTCGGCGTTGCCGCACCGCTGCTCGTACTGTTTGGCCGTTTGCTGCAAGGCTTCTCGGCCGGCGTGGAGCTGGGCGGTGTATCGGTGTATCTGGCAGAGATCGCGACACCGGGCCGCAAGGGCTTCTTCGTCAGTTGGCAGTCGGCGAGTCAGCAAGCGGCAGTGGTCTTCGCCGGCCTTCTTGGGGTCGGCCTCAACCACTGGCTGAGCCCGGAACAAATGGGTGAGTGGGGCTGGCGCGTGCCGTTCCTGATCGGCTGCATGATTGTGCCGGTGATCTTTGTCATTCGCCGCTCGCTGGAGGAAACGCCGGAGTTCCAGGCCAGAAAACATCGCCCTACCCTGCGGGAAATCGTCCGCTCGATCGGTCAGAACTTTGGCATCGTCATCGCTGGAATGGCGCTGGTGGTGATGACCACGGTGTCGTTCTACCTGATCACCGCGTACACCCCGACCTTCGGCAAGGCTGAATTGCACCTGTCGGACTTCGATGCGTTGCTGGTCACGGTGTGCATCGGCCTGTCGAACTTCTTCTGGTTGCCGGTGATGGGCTCGGTATCCGACAAGATCGGACGCAAACCCCTACTGCTGGCGGCGACGATTCTGGCGATTCTCACCGCATATCCGGCGCTGTCGTGGCTGGTGGCGAACCCGAGCTTCAGCCATTTGCTGATCGTCGAGTTGTGGTTGTCGTTCCTCTACGGCTCGTACAACGGCGCGATGGTGGTGGCGCTGACCGAGATCATGCCGGTAGAGGTGCGTACGACTGGTTTCTCGCTGGCTTACAGCCTGGCGACAGCGACGTTCGGCGGGTTTACCCCGGCGGCGTGCACGTATCTGATTCATGTGCTGGATAACAAGGCTGCGCCGGGGATCTGGCTCAGTGGCGCGGCGGTGTTGGGGTTGATTGCGACGCTGGTGTTGTTCCGGGGCAATAAGCATGAACTGCGCACGGCGCAGGCGGCCATCCCTGGCGGCGCCCGATAAATCGCCTTCGCGAGCAAGCTCGCTCCCACAGGGGATTTTCTGAGCGACATAGATCCAGTGTGGGAGCGAGCTTGCTCGCGAAGGGGCCGATACTGACAACACAGCTCAAAAAAGGCCCACAAACAAAAACGCCCCGACCAAAGCCGGGGCGTTTTCATGTGCAGCTATCGCTTAGCGCGGGAACGCTGGCGGGTTAACACCGGCCATGTCTTCCATCACGCGAACCACCTGGCAGCTGTAGCCGAACTCGTTGTCGTACCAGACGTACAGAACAACGCGGTTGTCCTGAACGATGGTCGCCTCAGCGTCGACCACACCGGCGTGGCGCGAGCCGACGAAGTCGGTCGAAACCACTTCCTGCGAATTGACGAAGTCGATTTGCTTGTGCAGATCGGAGTGCAGCGCCATGTAGCGCAGGTACTCGTTCATCTCTTCACGGGTGGCGGCTTTCTCAAGGTTGAGGTTGAGAATGGCCATCGACACGTTCGGTGTTGGAACACGGATCGCGTTACCGGTCAGCTTGCCGGCCAGCTCAGGCAGGGCCTTGGCAGCAGCGGTGGCAGCACCGGTCTCGGTGATTACCATGTTCAGTGCGGCGCTACGACCACGGCGATCGCCCTTGTGGAAGTTGTCGATCAGGTTCTGGTCGTTGGTGTACGAGTGAACGGTTTCGACGTGACCGTTGATGATGCCGAACTTGTCATTCACAGCCTTCAGCACCGGCACGATGGCGTTGGTGGTGCAGGAAGCAGCGGAGACGATCTTGTCATCAGCGGTGATTTCACCGTGGTTGATGCCGTGAACAATGTTCTTCAGCTTGCCCTTGCCAGGTGCGGTCAGAACAACGCGGTCGATACCCGGGCAGGCCAGGTGCTGACCCAGGCCATCGGCGTCACGCCATACACCGGTGTTGTCCACCAGCAGCGCGTCTTTGATGCCGTACTGGGTGTAATCCACTTCAGTCGGGTTCTTCGCGTAGATGACCTGGATCAGGTTACCGTTGGCGGTGATGGTGTTGTTTTCTTCGTCGATGGTAATGGTGCCGTTGAACGAACCGTGTACCGAATCGCGACGCAGCAGGCTGGCGCGTTTGGTCAGGTCGTTGTCGGCGCCTTTGCGCACGACGATGGCACGCAGACGCAGACCGTCGCCACCACCGGTTTTCTCGATCAGGATGCGCGCCAGCAGACGGCCGATACGACCGAAGCCGTACAGCACAACGTCAGTGCCTTTACGTGCGGAAGCGTTTTGCTGGCCAACCACGTCAGCCATTTCTTCACGAACGAACTGCTCGGCGCTGCGGCCATTGCCTTCGTTACGGAATTTGAACGCCAACTTGCCCAGATCCACCGAAGCCGCACCGAGCTTGAGCTCGCTCATGGCTTTGAGCAGTGGGAATGTTTCGTGGACGGAGAGTTCGCTGTCGTCGGAAGAACGGTGGCGCGCAAAGCGGTGAGCTTTGAGAATCGCGATGACAGACTGGTTGATCAGGCTGCGGCCATAGATCGAGCTCACCACGTTGTTATTGCGGTAGAGCTGACCGATAAGCGGAATCATCGCTTCTGCGAGTGCTTCACGGTCGATCCATTCACCAAGACACTGGTCGGGCTTCTGAGTCACGGTAACCTTCCACATGTAGGGGCAGAAAAAAGGGGCTACATTATGCCGCTCACAACCTCATTCAGCAATGCGCGCTTGTCGCGAAATCGGTAACAAAATTCCTTTCAAAAAAATCACACCTCGCGCCAGCCCAGTAAATACGTGGCTTCCAGCGATGTCAATTTTTCGACGACTGTTAGACGATGTCTGTAACCCTCCGTAACACCAACCACTTTTGGCACTACATAATCGCTAAAAAAGCGCTGGTTTTTATGGTTACCACTACATTTCTCGCAAACATCGAAGATAGACGTAGTCTGCAACTGACAGGCGACACCGGACGCCGCTACAATTACCGACTTTGTCGCAAAGCCTGGAGCTCAACCTTCCGTGCCCGTTCTGCGTCTACCGCAACTCCCTGCCGAGGCAGGTAAACAGCATTGGGGCAATCTGCCCGGTGCTGCCCTCAGCCTGGCGATTGCCGAGGCTGCCAGCGCTGCCAAGCGCTTCACCCTGCTACTGACCGCCGACAGCCAAAGTGCTGAACGACTGGAACAGGAGCTGAGTTTCTTCGCCCCGGATTTGCCCGTGCTGCATTTCCCCGACTGGGAAACCCTGCCGTACGACCTGTTCTCGCCGCACCAGGACATCATTTCCCAGCGCATTGCCAGCCTCTATAGGCTGCCGGAACTGGCGCATGGCGTGCTGGTGGTGCCGATCACCACAGCGTTGCACCGGTTGGCGCCGACCAAATTCCTGCTTGGCAGCAGTCTGGTGCTGGATGTCGGACAGAAGCTCGATGTCGAACAAATGCGTTCGCGGCTTGAAGCCAGCGGCTATCGCTACGTCGACACGGTGTATGAGCACGGCGAGTTCACCGTGCGCGGTGCGTTGATCGACCTGTTCCCGATGGGCAGCAAACTGCCGTATCGCATCGACCTGTTCGATGATGAAATCGAGACCCTGCGCACCTTCGATCCGGAAAACCAGCGCTCCATCGACAAGGTCGATTCGGTCAAGCTGCTGCCGGCTCGTGAGTTCCCGCTGCAGAAAGACGCGGTTACCCGTTTCAAGGCGCGCTTCCGTGAGCGTTTCGACGTCGACTTCCGGCGCTGCCCGATCTTTCAGGATCTGAGCAGCGGCATCACTCCGGCCGGTATCGAGTACTACCTGCCGCTGTTCTTCGACGAAACCTCGACCCTGTTCGATTACCTGCCGCAGGACACCCAAGTGTTCTCGTTGCCGGGCATCGAGCAAGCGGCGGAAAACTTCTGGAACGACGTGCGCAATCGTTATGAAGAGCGCCGCGTCGATCCTTCGCGTCCTTTATTGCCACCAGCGGAATTGTTCCTGCCGGTGGAAGATTGTTTCGCTCGCTTGAAGAGTTGGCCACGCGTGGTTGCCAGTCAGCAGGACGTGGAAAGCGGTGTCGGCCGCGAGCGCTTCCCGGCACAGGCACTGCCGAATCTGGCAATCGAAGCCAAAGCCACGCAACCGCTGGCAGCGCTGTCGGCATTTCTCGATGAATTCCCCGGTCGCGTGCTGTTTACCGCCGAATCTGCCGGCCGTCGTGAAGTGTTGCTGGAGTTGCTCGAACGCCTGAAGCTGCGGCCGAAAACCGTCGACAGCTGGCCGGACTTCGTCGCGAGCAAGGATCGTCTGGCGATCACCATTGCCCCGCTCGACGAAGGCCTGATGCTGGATGACCCGGCGCTGGCCCTGGTCGCGGAAAGTCCGCTGTTCGGCCAGCGTGTGATGCAACGTCGTCGCCGCGAAAAACGCAGCGACGTCAGCAATGACGCGGTGATCAAGAACCTTACCGAGCTGCGCGAAGGCGCACCGGTGGTGCACATCGATCACGGTGTCGGTCGCTATCTGGGCCTGACGATTCTGGAAATCGACAATCAGGCGGCTGAATTCCTCACCCTCGAATACGCCGAGAACGCCAAGCTGTACGTGCCGGTGGCCAACCTGCATTTGATCGCGCGTTACACCGGCAGCGACGATGCCCTGGCCCCGCTGCACCGCCTCGGCTCGGAAACCTGGCAGAAGGCCAAGCGCAAAGCCGCCGAACAGGTGCGTGATGTCGCCGCTGAATTGCTCGACATCTATGCTCGTCGCGCCGCTCGCGAAGGCTACGCATTCGCCGACCCGAAAGCCGATTACGCAACGTTCAGCGCCGGTTTCCCGTTCGAAGAAACTCCGGATCAACAATCGACCATCGAAGCCGTGCGCGAAGACATGCTCGCGCCGAAACCGATGGATCGACTGGTCTGCGGCGACGTCGGTTTCGGCAAGACTGAAGTGGCCATGCGCGCCGCATTCATCGCCGTGCACGGCGGTCGCCAAGTGGCAATTCTGGTGCCGACCACCCTGCTCGCCCAGCAGCACTACAACAGCTTCCGCGACCGCTTCGCCGACTGGCCGGTGACCGTGGAAGTGATGAGCCGCTTCAAATCGGCCAAGGAAGTCAACGCAGCGATCGCCGATCTGGCGGAAGGCAAGATCGATATTGTCATCGGCACGCACAAGTTGCTGTCCGACGACGTCAAGATCAAAAACCTCGGGCTGGTGATCATCGACGAAGAACACCGCTTCGGTGTGCGTCAGAAAGAACAGCTCAAGGCCCTGCGCAGCGAAGTCGACATTCTGACCCTGACCGCCACGCCGATTCCACGCACGCTGAACATGGCGGTGTCGGGCATGCGCGACCTGTCGATCATCGCCACGCCGCCGGCGCGACGCCTGTCGGTGCGCACCTTCGTCATGGAGCAGAACAAAAGCACGGTCAAAGAAGCCCTGCTGCGGGAACTGCTGCGCGGCGGTCAGGTTTACTACCTGCACAACGATGTGAAAACCATCGAGAAGTGCGCCGCCGATCTCGCCGAACTGGTGCCGGAAGCTCGTATCGGCATCGGTCACGGACAGATGCGCGAACGCGAACTCGAACAGGTGATGAGCGACTTCTATCACAAGCGTTTCAATGTGTTGATCGCCTCGACCATTATCGAGACCGGCATCGACGTGCCAAGCGCCAACACCATCATCATCGAGCGCGCCGACAAGTTCGGCCTGGCGCAACTGCACCAGTTGCGTGGTCGTGTCGGCCGTAGTCACCACCAGGCTTACGCCTACCTGCTGACGCCGCCGCGCCAGCAAATCACTTCGGACGCGGAAAAGCGTCTTGAGGCGATCGCTAACACTCAGGATCTCGGTGCCGGTTTCGTATTGGCGACCAACGACCTGGAAATCCGTGGCGCCGGCGAGTTGCTCGGCGATGGCCAGAGCGGGCAGATTCAGGCGGTGGGTTTCACGCTGTACATGGAGATGCTCGAACGCGCGGTGAAGTCGATCCGCAAGGGCGAGCAACCGAACCTCGATCAGCCGCTCGGCGGTGGCCCGGAAGTCAACCTGCGGGTGCCGGCGCTGATTCCGGAAGACTATCTGCCGGACGTTCACGCGCGCCTGATCCTGTACAAGCGCATTGCTTCGGCGACCGATGAAGAAGGCCTGAAGGATCTGCAAGTCGAGATGATCGACCGCTTCGGCTTGTTGCCCGAGCCGACCAAGAACCTGGTGCGCATCACTGCATTGAAGTTGCAGGCCGAGCAATTGGGCATCAAGAAGGTCGATGGCGGTCCGCAAGGTGGGCGTATCGAGTTCGCCGCACAGACGCCGGTCGACCCGATGACGCTGATCAAGCTGATCCAGAGCCAGCCGAAACGCTACAAATTCGAAGGCGCGACGATGTTCAAGTTCCAGGTACCGATGGAACGCCCGGAAGAGCGCTTTAATACTGTAGAGGCGCTGTTTGAGCGCCTTCTCCCGAAATCTGTTTGAAGGACGCCCAATGCGCCTGTTTCGTTCGCTGACTTTGCTGCTGACCTCGCTTTTGATAACAGTGTCAGCACCCTCGGTTTTCGCCGATGACCTGTATCAGGTCGAAATGATTCTGGTGCGCCAGAACGCCGTGCCGGCCATCGTCAGCCGTGCCGCGCCGGAAGACTGGGCCGCTGGCGCCCAACGCTTGCCCGATGACAGCAAGCGCACGCCTGCACTGAATGACGTTGTCACCAAGCTAACGACCAGCGGCGACTACAGCGTGCTGATGCACAAAGCCTGGCAGCAAACCCTCGGCGAAGCACCGGCAAAAGTTGCGGTCAGCGACGGTGAGGAGCAGTTCGGTCAGTTCCCGATCGAGGGCACGCTGGAGATGAAGCTCGGGCGCTTCACCGACGTGACGGCCGACTTCTGGGTCAATCAGATCGACGCCAATGGCCTAGTCACCGCCAGCGAGCGCCTGAAACAGGACAGCCACACCAAGAACGGCCAACTCAACTATCTCGACAACGGCCATCTGGCCCTGCTGATCAAGATCACATCCCTGACCGCGCCTGCGCCACGGGAAGCGCCTGAAGCGATTCCGGACTGATCGAAGTCCTTATGAACCCGCCGCTGAGTAAACCGTTGGCGCCCTCTTGGGTCAGCCGATTCAAGGAACAGAGCCTGGAGCGTGGCCGCCGCTACGCCCTGGAAAACCGGGTACGCATCGCCCAAGTCGGTGACGCGACCATCACCGCCAGTTGCGAAGGCTCTGGCGGCAACGTCTACCGTCAGACCATTCACCTGCGCGAGTCAGCCAAAGGCACCTTGCTGCTGGTCGATGCCGGCTGCACCTGCCCGGTGCGCACCAACTGCAAACACTGCGCGGCGGTGTTGCTGAAAGTGCAGGAAACCCTCGATTACCCCGCCGCTGCCAAAGACGCCGAATTACTGGAAAAGCTCCAGGCCGTGCTGGAAAACCGCAGCCCGAAAGCACCGCCACAAGTGCTGGTAGACAACGTGCAGCCATTGCCGCGCCTGTGGCTGGCCAGTGTCGAATTCAGCGCCTTCGAACCGCGCAACGGCAAGATGCAGCGCTACATCCAGCATCGCGCGGCGCTGTCGTTCAGCTATCTGGATGAATACGTCAGCGGGCAGAAGAACAGCGACATCCTGATTCGTCAGGAAACCCAGACGCTGCGAATAAAACGTCACCCTGAAGTCGAACAGTCCTACCGCGAACAGTTACGCATTCTCGGCTTCCGCATCGCCACGCGCCAGAGCAAAGCCCTGCCGGAAAGCGCCGGCGAGCTGTACGAGATGGTCAATGACAGCGCCTGGCTGACCTTCACCCTCAACGATTTGCCGAAGCTGCGCAGCCAAGGCTGGGAGCTGCAGATCGATGAGGAATTCGGCTTCGACCTGACCGCGGTGGATGACTGGTACGCCACCGTAGAACAGGTACCGGAGCGCGACTGGTTTGATCTGGAGTTGGGGATCATCGTCAACGGTGAGCGCCTGAGCCTGTTGCCGATCCTGCTCAATCTGATGCGTTCGCACGCGGAAATCCTCAACCCGGAACGCCTCGCCCGGCGCCGCGATGATGAACTGATTCTGGTCAACATTCCGCAACGCACCAGCGAGCATGGGCCGTTGCAAGTGGCTTTGCCGTTGGGCCGGTTGAAGCCGGTATTGATGACGCTCGGCGAGTTCTATTTGCAGGAGCCGGGCGAAACCACCCTGCGCCTGAGCAAGGCCGACGCAACACGACTTAATTCTCTGGAAGGCCTCCCGCTGCTGTGGGAGGGCGGTGAGCAGATCCGTACGTTCGCTCAACGCCTGCGCGACATTCGTGATTTCAGCGTTGAAGCGCCGGAAGGCTTGAATGCGACGCTGCGCCCGTATCAGCTTGAAGGCTTGAGCTGGATGCAATCACTACGGCAACTGGAGGTTGGCGGGATTCTCGCGGATGACATGGGCCTGGGTAAAACCTTACAGACCCTGGCGCATATTCTCAGCGAGAAAAACGCCGGACGCCTGGATCGCCCGTGCATGGTGGTGATGCCGACCAGCCTGATTCCGAACTGGCTCGATGAGGCGGCGCACTTCACGCCGCAACTGAAAGTGGTTGCCCTGTACGGCGCCACGCGCAAAAAGCACTTCGACAATCTGGCGGATTACGACCTGATCCTCACCACTTACGCACTGCTGCCCAAGGACGTCGAGCGTCTGGCCAAGCAGCCGCTGCATGTGTTGGTGCTGGATGAGGCGCAGTACATCAAAAACCCCAACAGCAAAGCCGCACAGGCCGCCCGCGAACTGAATGCACGCCAGCGCCTGTGTCTGAGCGGTACACCGCTGGAAAACCACTTGGGCGAGCTGTGGTCGCTGTTCCACTTCCTGCTGCCGGGCTGGCTCGGCGACGTGAAAAGCTTCAACGCCGATTACCGCGTGCCGATTGAAAAGCGCGGCAGCGAAGTCAGACTTCAGCACCTGAACGGTCGGATAAAACCGTTTCTGCTGCGCCGAACCAAGGAACAAGTGGCCACCGAACTGCCGCCGAAAACCGAAATCATCCATTGGGTCGATCTCAACGAAGCGCAGCGCGATGTGTACGAAACCATGCGTCTGGCGATGGACAAGAAAGTCCGCGACGAGATCACCCGCAAAGGCGTCGCGCGCAGTCAGATCATCATTCTTGAAGCGCTGCTCAAACTGCGTCAGGTCTGCTGCGATCTGCGCTTGGTCAACGACGCCACCCTGCCCGCTCGCGGCAGCACTTCGGGCAAGCTCGACAGCCTGATGGAAATGCTCGAGGAATTGTTTGAGGAGGGTCGGCGAATTCTGCTGTTTTCGCAGTTCACCTCGATGCTGTCATTGATCGAAGACGAGCTGAAAAAACGCAATGTCGCCTATGCACTGCTGACCGGCCAGACCCGCGATCGGCGTACGCCAGTGAAGGAATTCCAGAGTGGCAAGCGTCAGATCTTTCTGATCAGCCTGAAGGCTGGCGGTGTCGGCTTGAACCTGACCGAGGCGGATACGGTGATTCACTACGACCCATGGTGGAACCCGGCGACCGAGAATCAGGCGACCGATCGAGCGTATCGAATCGGTCAGGAGAAACCGGTATTCGTCTACAAAATGATTGCCCGGGGCACGGTGGAAGAGAAAATTCAGCACCTGCAGAAGGAAAAGTCCGACTTGGCGGCAGGCGTGCTGGATGGGCGCAAGGCCGGGGACTGGAAGTTGCAGAGTGATGATATTGAAGCGTTGTTTGCGCCGTTGCCGGACAAGCTCGACAAGCGTTGAGATATTTGTCGCCTGTTAAATAGCTTTCGCGAGCAGGCTCGCTCCCACATTAGATTTGTGTGATTCACAAGATCCCTGTGAACACTGGATTGGTGAATGCCACAGATCCAGTGTGGGAGCGAGCCTGCTCGCGAATGGCTCACCTCGGTATAACGGTTAAAACCCAAGCTCAAACCTTGGATACAGGCAACGGCGCAAACAGCGCCTCAATGTCCCCCTGCTCCAGCTTCCAGCCACCCGTCGTCCCACCCTCAAGCACCGCCCCGGCCAACGCTGCTTTCTCCTGCTGCAGCGCCTGTATTTTTTCCTCTACAGTGCCACGGGCAATCAGCTTGTAAACAAACACCGGGTTGTTTTGCCCGATTCGATACGCGCGATCGGTGGCCTGATTCTCCACTGCCGGGTTCCACCAAGGGTCGAAGTGGATCACCGTGTCCGCAGCGGTCAGGTTCAAACCGGTGCCCCCGGCTTTCAGACTGATCAGAAACAGCGGCACCTTGCCGCCCTGAAAATCCTTCACCGGCGTACGTCGATCCGTGGTGTCACCGGTCAGCAGCGAATAGGCAATGTCACGTTGCTGCAATTCTTCCTCGATCAAGGCGAGCATTGAGGTGAACTGCGAGAACAGCAGGATCCTGCGACCTTCGCCGAGCAGCTCTTCAAGCATCTCCATCAGGCTGACCAACTTGCCACTGCCGGAGCGCAGCGCCTTCGCCGTCAGCGGCATGTTGATCAGACGCAAATCGCAACAGACCTGCCGCAGTTTGAGCAAGGCATCCAGAATAATGATCTGACTGCGCGCCACGCCACTGCGGGCAATTTCGTCGCGGACTTTTTTGTCCATCGCCACGCGAACGGTTTCATAGACATCGCGCTGGCCGTCACTGAGATCCACCCAATGGATGATTTCGGTTTTCGGCGGCAACTCAGTGGCCACCTGATCCTTTTTGCGGCGCAGCAAAAACGGCTTGATCCGCGCCGTCAGGTGCTGCATGCGCTGAACATTGCCGTGCTTCTCGATTGGCGTGCGGTAATCGCGATTGAAAGACTTGCTGTCGCCGAGCCAACCGGGCATGAGGAAATGAAACTGCGACCAAAGCTCGCCCAAGTGGTTTTCCAATGGCGTGCCGCTCAGGCACAAGCGCTGGCGGGCCTGCAGATCACGGGCCGCTTGCGCGGCTTTGCTGAGCGGATTTTTGATGTTCTGCGCTTCGTCGAGAATCAGCACGCTCCACAACTGCGGCTGCAAGGTCTCCAGATCCCTCGGCAGCAACGCGTAAGTGGTCAGCACCAGATCGTACTCAGCCAGATCAGCGAAATCCTTTTGTCGCCCAGAGCCGTGCAGCGCCAATACTTTCAACTGGGGGGTGAAACGCTCGGCCTCGTCGAGCCAGTTGGGAATCAGGCTGGTCGGCATCACCGCCAGTGCCGGGCAATCGAGGCGACCGGCGTGTTTTTCCGTGAGCAGATGCGCCAGGGTTTGCAGCGTTTTGCCCAGCCCCATGTCATCGCCCAAAATACCGCCGACTTCAAGCTCGCGCAGGGTCTGCATCCAGTTCAGGCCTTCGAGCTGATACGGGCGCAGTTGCGCGTTAAGGCCGGCCGGCGCAGCGACGTGGGTGTGACTGGAATTCTGCAGGCGCTTGGCAAAGGTACGCAGCCGCTCGCCACCCTGCCAATCCAGCGGTACGCCATCAAGCATACTCAAGCGCGCGGCGTCCGGGACACTCAAGCGCAATGCATCGCCCTGATGACCGCCCAGGTACAACTCGCCCAGCGTGGCCATCAGCGGCTTGACCCGACTCAGCGGCAGCGCGACCTTGGCGCCCGATGGGTCGCCAAAAACGCTGGGTTTCAGTTCGATCAGGAGTTTTTCGTCATCGCTGCGTTGTGCCAGATTGACCGGGTCAAGCAAGCGCGGCTGAGTGCGCAACAAGTGCAGAAGGATCGGTAGCAAACTATAGCGCTGGCCATTGACGACGATACCCAACTGCAAATCAAACCACTGATGCCCAGCCTCTTCTTCGACCTCGGCGTACCAATGCTCAACCGGTTGCACATTGAAATGAAAGCCGGGACTGATCTCCACTTCCCAGTTCGAGGCGCGCAGCGTGGCAAGCCCTTCGTGCATAAACCCGAGCCAGGCGGAATCATCCGGCAACGTGAACATCTCACCGGGACGATCCAGCGAGCTCTTGCGCGTGGCTTTCTTGAAGCCGTGCTTTTGCAGGATCTGGCGCAGCTTCTTTTCCACCGCAGGCTGGCGCTGAATGCGCTGGGTTTCAGTACCGTTGAGAATCATCACTTCCGGGTTGCGATCCACCGTCGGCTGACCGTTGTAGGTAAATACCAGAGCGGCGCGGTGCTCCAGAACGTATTCCCAGCGCGAGCGCTCCCGACCGCTGACGAGGGTGAGTTGCGGCTGCGGAAGTACGTCGTCGATGACTCGTTCGGTCAGTTGGTGTGGCGGCGGGATTCTCGTCGCGGCGCTCATGCGATGGCTGAACTGCATGGCCTGACGCGCCGGGATGTCCGGCGCCAGAGTCAAATGGCTGGCCAGTTTTTCTTCCAGTTCATTGAACAGAGGGCCAATCTGCCGCTGTTCACGATCCAGGTAGTAAAGCGGCTCCAGCGCCAGCACGGTTTCCTGCGCCGCCTCGGCACTGCTCCACTGCGCGCGGAACCCGCCGTCGGCCTGCTCGGCCCAAGCGAACTGACCGATACGTTTCGCGCCCGCCACCAACGGTTGCAGGTCCTCGAAATCGAGGAACAGCCGCGAAGTGCGCAGGAGCATTTCCAGCAGTTCGGCGCCGCTGCTGCCTTCCAGCGGATAGCCGCTGTAATAGGCGTGGTGGGAGTGCATGGCAACCAGCAGCCTGGCGACACGCAGATCCAGCTCGGACAGGTAGCCGGGCTGACGCATGAGCATTTCCGCCAGCGAGTACATCGGTTTGACTTCGCGTAACTCGCCACTCTTGAGCTGGGAAACCTTGAAAATATCGAGCAGCCACTTACCGCTCACAGGCGTTGGCTTGAGCTTGTAAAACAGGCGCGTGCCTGCGGTTTGCGCGCCTTCTTCAGCGGGTTTGGCCGGCACGGGAATGGTCGAAAGCCAATGCTCCAGCGCCCGCCCCAAAGGGATTTGTGCGTCACTTTCAGACGCATCATCAGCACTGCCCTGCAAGTGATAAAGCACCGCAGCGCAGTGCTTGCAGTCGATTACGACAGGACAGCTGCACAGGCAACGCAAGTTGACGGAACCCAGCCGATCTTCGGACAGGTAAATGCTTTGTTCATACGCCTGACATTCCGAACCGACGCAGAACGCCTCGATCTTTCTGTCATTGATTTCGATGATCTCTACCCGGTCCTCGGCGGCATAAGCGCGAGCCTTGGCCAGCGCCTTGCTACTGAATGCCTGAGTCCAGGTCAACGACTTGAGCTGTTCGATGAGAATGCTCATGGGCAATCCTTAGCCGGCCAACACCCGCGCCAATGCCGATTTCACCTTACCCATGCCGTCATGCAGCGCCTGCTCGATTTCGGCCATGGTGATCACTTCGGTGGTCTTGCCCGCCGCCGGATTCACCACCAGCGCCAGACAGGCGTAATCCAGATCCAGCTCACGGGCCAGTGCCGCTTCGGGCATGCCGGTCATGCCGACAATGTCGCAGCCATCGCGTTCCAGACGCACGATCTCGGCGACTGTTTCCAGACGCGGGCCCTGGGTGCAGGCATACACGCCCTGATCGCTGTACTCACAGCCTTCGGCAGCCACCGCAGCAATCAATTGCTGACGCAGTGGTTCGCTGTAAGGAAAGCTGAAGTCGATGTGGGTGACATGCTCCAGATCATCGGCGAAAAAGGTGTGTTCGCGTCCGCTGGTGTAGTCGACGATCTGGTGTGGCACGCAGAAATGCCCGGTGCCCATGGCCGAATGAATCCCGCCCACGGCGTTCACCGCGATGATCGCTTCGGCGCCGGCCTGCTTCAACGCCCACAGATTGGCGCGGTAGTTGACCTTGTGCGGCGGGAAGCGATGCGGGTGGCCGTGACGGGCGAGGAACAACACTTCCTTGCCAGCGTATTCGCCGATCTGCACGTCGGCCGAGGGCGCGCCGTAGGGCGTATCCACCGCCAGTGACTGGCGAATGGTCAAACCTTCGAGTTGAGTCAGGCCGGTGCCACCGATGATTGCGTAAACCGTCATAGCGAAAAATCCTTAATCGATCAGTTGAGCGTCTTTGAGCGCGCCGATGGCGGTAAGCCAGCGCGGATCCTGACGGTAATCGGTGCTGGCGAATGCTTGGCCGCGCATACGGGCAATTCGGGCCGATGGTTTGACCTTCATGCGTTGCGCGGCGCTCAAGGCGAGTTCTGCGGCAGCGCGGTCGTTGCACACCAAGCCCATGTCGCAACCGGCAGTCAGTGCGGCTTCGATACGACTGGCGGCGTCACCGACCACATGGGCTCCGGCCATCGACAGGTCATCGCTGAAGATCACGCCGTCGAACTGCAATTCGCCGCGCAGGATGTCCTGCAACCAGCGGCGGGAGAAGCCGGCTGGCTGCGAGTCAACCTGCGGATAGATGACGTGCGCCGGCATGATCGCGGCCAATTGTTTGCTCAGTCTGGCGAACGGCACAAGATCGTTGGCGCGGATCTCGTCGAGGCTGCGCTCGTCGTTGGGGATCGCGACGTGGGAATCGGCTTCGGCCCAACCATGGCCGGGGAAATGCTTACCGGTCGCGGCCATGCCTGCGCTGTTCATGCCGCAAATGAATGCGCCGGCTAGCAGCGCGGCGCGCTCGGGATCGCCTTCAAATGAACGGGTGCCGACGACTGCACTGCGCTGGTAATCCAGATCGAGCACCGGGGCGAAGCTCAGGTCGAGCCCGACCGCCAGCACTTCGGTGGCCATGATCCAGCCACATTGTTCAGCGAGGTATTCGGCATTCGGATTGTCGGCGATGGCGCGCATGGCTGGCAGGCGCACGAAACCTTGGCGCAGACGCTGCACGCGACCGCCCTCCTGATCCACCGCCAGCAGCAGATCCGGACGAATCGCGCGAATCGCGGCGCTGAGTTCACGCACCTGGCGCGGATGCTCGATATTGCGCGCGAAAATGATCAGGCCGCCCACTTCGGGCTGACGCAACAATTGGCGATCTTCGGCCGTCAGCCAGGTACCGGCGACGTCCACCATCAACGAGCCTTGCAGGCCAGCAGTCATAGAGATTCCTTGAAAACGAAAAACCCGATCCACAGCAAATCGCCGCCGTGAGCGATGCTCGGCAGGTCGGCAATATCTATGGATTTCGGTTTCAGAACGAGAGTCGGCATGGGCGGCTAGCTTAGCGGATACAAGCTGCCGCGCCCACCCGTGCGCGGTTAAACCTTGGCGGCGACCGGCGTTGATTTGCTGCGCGGACGCAGTTGCGCGGTGGCCATGGCCGTATCAGTGACGCCGGTTTCAGCGCGCATACCCGCGGCGAGAAACGGCACCATCAGACGCATCACTTGTTCGATGGAGGTATTGACGCCGAAATCAGTCTCGGCAATCGCACGCAAGGCCTTGATGCCGGACATGCTGAACGCTGCAGCACCGAGCATGAAGTGCACGCGCCAGAACAGCTCGATCGGCGGAATGCGTGGTGCGGCTTCGTTGACCAGCAACATGTAGCGACGGAAAACCTTGCCGTACATATCTTCCAGATAACGGCGCAAGTGGCCCTGGCTCTGACTGAACGCGAGACCGAGCAAACGCATGAAGATCGACAGGTCATTGCCACTGCGTGGCTGGACCACCAAGGCTTGCTCGACAAGGATTTCCAGCAGCTCTTCAAGCGTCGGCTTGTTTTCAGGCTTGGCCTGACGCCGCTCCAGCTCTTTATCGAGACTGATGCAGAACGGCCCGAGGAAGCGCGAAAACACCGCCTGGATCAGGGCTTTCTTCGAACCGAAATGATAGTTCACTGCTGCCAGGTTGACGCCAGCCTTGCTGGTGATCAAACGCAATGAGGTTTCAGCGAAACCTTTCTCCGCGAACAACTGCTCGGCAGCATCAAGAATGCGTTCAACGGTTTCCGACTGGGCCATGGCTACTCCGCCTGACAAACACTTGTTTGAAACATACGTTTCAGCCTGTGCCTTGTCAAGCCTGCCGGTTCGTTTTGGGAATGGTCGGTCAGCTATTTAACCACACAAGGCAGACGCTTTAATAAACGCTTCTTCCGACCGTTCGGCGGCAGGCAAAAAAAACGGCCATTGCCAAGGCCGCTTCACTGTATATAATCCCAGTCACTGTATAAAAAGACAGAGCGATCAATATGCTAAAGCTGACGCCACGCCAAGCCGAGATTCTGGCCTTTATCAAACGCTGCCTCGAAGACAACGGCTACCCGCCAACCCGCGCGGAAATCGCTCAGGAACTGGGTTTCAAGTCGCCGAACGCGGCCGAAGAACACCTCAAGGCACTGGCTCGCAAGGGTGCAATCGAGATGACCCCCGGCGCCTCTCGCGGCATTCGCATCCCTGGCTTCGAAGCCAAGGCTGACGACTCCACCCTGCCGATCATCGGCCGCGTGGCTGCCGGCGCGCCAATTCTCGCCCAGCAACACATCGAAGAATCCTGCAACATCAATCCGGCCTTCTTTCATCCGCGTGCCGACTATCTGTTGCGCGTGCATGGAATGAGCATGAAGGACATCGGCATTTTCGACGGTGACCTTCTCGCCGTGCACACCACCCGCGAAGCACGTAATGGTCAGGTCGTCGTTGCCCGTATCGGCGATGAAGTAACGGTCAAACGCTTCAAGCGTGAAGGCAGCAAGGTCTGGCTGATTGCCGAAAACCCTGAGTTCGCCCCTATCGAAGTCGACCTGAAAGATCAGGAACTGGTGATCGAAGGCTTGAGTGTCGGCGTCATTCGCCGCTAAAGGAGGCTTTATGCAGTTCCCACACACCCCTCAGCAAACACAACTGCCTTTATTCGAAGCGTTTCTGGCGCAACCGATGGCGCCGATCCTCAAAGAAGTCGTCGAGCGCCCGTGGATTGCCGAACCCGAAGTATTCAGTGAGCTGTCACTGCGTGGGGCTACCGGGAACTGCCTGAACCTGCTCGCGCCAATCCTTCGCGAACTCAGCGAAGATCAGGACGCGCGCTGGCTGACACTGATTGCACCGCCTGCCAGCCTGACCCAAACCTGGTTGCGGGATGCCGGCCTGAACCGCGAACGCATTTTGCTGCTGCAACCACGTGGCGCTCAAAGCGCTCAGCAACTGGCGTGCGAAGCTCTACGGTTGGGTCGCAGTCACACGGTGGTCACCTGGCTCAACCCGTTAAACACCCACTCGCGGCAACAACTGATCAGCGCTGCACGCACAGGCGACGCTCAGAGCCTGAACATTCGTTTGGGTTGAAGATTGGTAATAAGCGCTGTGTGAAGCGCAGGGCTTCTCCAAGGACAGAGAAGCCGATCTGAAGCGGTTACATCAAAAAAAAGACGGGGATCAATGAAGAACCCGCGGCCCCTCTTCCTTATCAAATTCGCCTTCGACCATACGACCGGCCATTTGCACGCCGACGCTTAACATCGCCTTGGCGATCTCCACATGCTGACCTTGCAGGAACGCCTTGGCATCGTCGGAGAAATCCAGCGTCACCAGAGAACCTTCGTCCTCAGCCCTGCGCAGCTCGATTCGGCCGTCTGGTAACTCGACAATTTCTAGAAAGGACGTTGGCATATAGGTCTGTTCTCCACGAAAGGCAGGGATTATATAGACATCATTCAGGCTTCGCTCGGGATCTTGACCAGCAGCATGTTTCAGATTGCCACCGTGTCAATCACCCTCAGCACTCGTTCAAGCCTTCGCGAAAGCGAATCGCCAAGCCTTTCAGATTCTGCCGCCAGCTCTCCAGCTCCTCTCGACTCAACTCTTCTGGCGCGTCTTCTTCATCCAGATTAATCGCCTGAATCAACGGCTGTGTCACATCCCCTTTGGGCTTGTGTGGCACCCGTGGCGGCTGAAACAGCGCCGAATGCGCAGCCAGCAGTTTCGCCAGCCAGGTTTCCGAATTACCCGCCAGCTCGACCATTTCGGCCAATTCGGGAATCGCGATCGACTCCAGCACTTCACGCGTCAGCAGCATCTCGGCGCGCGGCGCATTGGCCTGAGGCAGACGATAGAATCCCGCGATCTCATGACAAAGCCCCAGCAAGGCGCCGTACAGGTGAAACAAGGCCGATTCACGACCGGCCTGAATCAGCGCCAGAGAATTCATTGCTCGCCCTTCTTCAGCACGAGCCAGGGCTTCGAGCGATAAGCCGGCGAAATAGATCTTCTGGTTGGTGCGGGTATAGAGTTCGTGAGCCATGACGGCGCTCTCCACAACGAAATAATTGCTTCACACAGGCCGGACAGTGTCGTGGATCAGCCGATCCCACCGCAAGCACAAAACAAAAAGGCCGCATGTAAACCCAAGGGTTCTCATGCGGCCTTTCAGTATCAGGCTAACGCTTACTCGGCTTTGGCCTTCGTACGCTTGTCTTCAACCGTCCACTTACCACCGTCGAAGTACGCCTTCCAACCGGTAGGTTTGCCATCGACCTCGGTCTGCACGTATTGCTCCTTGGTCTTGCGGCTGTAGCGGATCACCGCCGGCAGACCATCAGGATCCTTCTGTGGAGCTTCGCACAGGAAGTGGTATTTAGGATCAATCTCGTCCTTGTGCGGCAGAATCTCGATCACCAGCGGAGCACGGGTTTCGCGGTTTTTCGGGAACTGACTGGCGGCCAGGAACAGACCGGACGCACCGTCGCGCAGGATGTAGGTGTCGTTGACCTTTTCGCATTTCAGCTCAGGCATCTTCACCGGATCCATCTTCGGCGGCGCCGCGTCCCCGCTTTTCAGCAGTTTGCGGGTGTTCTTGCACTCAGGGTTGGTGCAACCGAAGAACTTGCCGAAACGGCCGGTCTTGAGCTGCATCTCGCTGCCGCACTTGTCGCATTCCAGGCTCGGACCTTCGTAGCCCTTGATGCGATAGCTGCCTTCTTCGATTTCGTAGCCCGCGCAATCCGGATTGTTACCGCAGATGTGCAGCTTGCGCTTCTCGTCCAGCAGGTAGGCGTCCATCGCCGTGCTGCAGATCGGGCAGCGATGCTTGCCACGCAGCACCAGCGATTCCGACTCACCTTCGTCGTCCGCAGCGATTTCATCGCCCGGCACCAGATTGACGGTGGCCTTGCAGCGTTCTTTCGGCGGCAGGCTGTAGCCCGAGCAACCGAGGAACACACCGGTCGACGCAGTACGAATCTGCATCGGGCGGCCACAAGTGGTGCACGGAATGTCGGTCATGACCGGTTGGTTGGCACGCATGCCGCTGTCCGGGTTTTCGGCTACTTCGAGTTTCTTTTTGAAGTCGCCGTAGAACTCGTCCAGCACGTTTTTCCAGTCGCGTTCGCCCTGCGCAACGTCATCAAGGTTCTCTTCCATGCCGGCGGTGAAGCCGTAGTCCATGAGATTGGAGAAGCTTTCCGACAGACGCTCGGTGACGATGTCACCCATCTTTTCCGAGTAGAAACGACGGTTGTGCAGGGTCACGTAGCCGCGATCCTGAATGGTCGAAATGATCGCAGCGTAAGTCGAAGGACGACCGATGCCGCGTTTTTCCATTTCCTTCACCAGACTGGCTTCCGAGTAACGCGCCGGTGGCTTGGTGAAGTGTTGCGACGGATCGAGCTTGATCAGTTTCATCACGTCGCCCTGCGCCATATCAGGCAGCACGTCATCATCGCCCGGCTTGGCAATCTGCGGCATAACGCGGGTGTAACCGTCGAACTTGAGGATACGGCCCTTGGCACGCAGCTCGAAGTCGCCAGCGCCTACGCTGACGGTGGTCGACAAGTATTGCGCCGGCAGCATCTGGCAAGCGAGGAACTGGCGCCAGATCAGCTCGTAGAGACGCTCAGCGTCACGCTCCATGCCCGCCAACTTGCTCGGAATGGTGTTGGCGTCAGACGGACGAATCGCTTCGTGAGCCTCTTGTGCGCCTTCCTTGCTGCTGTAAACGTTCGGCGTTTCCGGCAAGTACTTCTTGCCGAACTCGTCTTCGATGTAAGTGCGCGCCATCGCCACGGCATCAGCCGAGAGGTTGGTCGAGTCGGTACGCATATAAGTGATGTAGCCGGCTTCGTACAGACGCTGGGCCATCATCATGGTTTTCTTCACGCCGAAGCCCAGGCGGTTGCTCGCAGCCTGTTGCAGGGTCGATGTGATGAACGGTGCCGAAGGCTTGCTGCTGGTCGGCTTGTCTTCGCGTTTGACGATGCTGTAGCTGGAAGACTTGAGCTTCTCCAGCGCAGCCATGGCCTGGGCTTCGTTGAGCGGCTTGAAGGCCTCGCCTTTCTCGCGAGCCACTTCGAAACGCACGGTCGAGCCTTTGGTGGTGCCGAGATCGGCATGCACTTCCCAGTACTCTTCCGGGTTGAATGCACGGATTTCGCGCTCACGCTCAACGACCAGCTTCACGGCAACCGATTGCACACGACCCGCGGACAGGCCGCGAGCGATCTTCGCCCACAACAGTGGCGAGACCATGTAACCCACAACGCGGTCGAGGAAGCGACGCGCCTGTTGAGCGTTGACACGATCGATGTCCAACTCGCCAGGTTCCGAGAAGGCCTCCTGAATCGCCTTCTTGGTGATTTCGTTGAACACCACGCGCTTGTAGCGGCTGTCGTCACCACCGATGGCTTCGCGCAGGTGCCAGGCAATGGCTTCCCCCTCGCGATCCAAGTCGGTTGCGAGATAGATGGTGTCAGCATCTTTGGCGAGCCGGCGCAGCTCTTCGATGACCTTCTCTTTACCCGGGAGGATCTCGTACTGGGCTTTCCAGCCATGATCGGGATCGACACCCATACGCGAGACGAGCTGCTTGCGCGCTTTCTCTTTCGGCGAGAGCACCGGACCTTCGCCCGCGGCTGCCTTGCCGCGCTTGGCGGCTGGCTCTTTGCTGGCGCTAACCGAACCGCTGGTGGGCAGGTCTCGGATATGGCCGATACTCGACTTCACCACGTATTGGTTACCCAGATACTTGTTGATGGTCTTGGCCTTAGCCGGGGATTCCACAATGACCAGCGATTTGCCCATGGATCAGAAAATTCCTGAATTCTAGAAGTGAAAGGCGGTTGGCGCCTGACGCGGCACCGCTATATATAGTTGATACAAGGTGAGGTCAAGCACAGGGTTCCGTGCGCACTCGCCTCATGCCTTGGAAAAAAGGCTCGGTTCGGCTTGCACCAAAGCAAAGCGTGGCACCTGCTCGCCGTCAACCTCGACTGACTCGAGAAACATGCTCAGAGGGCGTACCCAAAAGCCGTAATCGCCATACAGGGCTTGGTAAAAGACCACTTCTTCTTCGGTCTCGGAATGCCGCGCAACACTGAATACGCGGTACTGCGGACCTTTGTAATGTTGGTAGAGCCCAGGTTGTATCGGCATGCTTCGGCCCTCACTCAAATTTTTTCAAAATAAAAACAAAATAAATCGACAAAAACAAAAACCGGGGCACTTGGCCCCGGCTTCCATCGACGAGACGCTTAGACGCGTTCGAAGACGGTGGAGATGCCTTGGCCGAGACCAATGCACATAGTAGCCACCCCGAAGGTGCCGCTATTCTGCTTCATCACGTTCAGCAAGGTGCCGGAAATACGGGCACCGGAGCAACCGAACGGGTGACCCAGGGCGATCGCGCCGCCGTGCAGGTTAACCTTCTCGTTCATCTTGTCGAGCACTTTCAGATCTTTCAGCACTGGCAGGGCCTGTGCGGCGAAAGCTTCGTTGAGTTCGAAGAAGTCGATATCGTTGATGCCAAGGCCCGCACGCTTCAGGGCTTTTTGTGTTGCCGGAACTGGACCATAGCCCATGATTGCCGGATCCACACCCGCCACTGCCATCGAACGAATAACCGCCATTGGCTGGATACCCAGATCCTGTGCACGCTGCGCCGACATCACGATCATGCACGAAGCACCATCGGTGATCTGCGACGAAGTACCGGCAGTCACGGTGCCGCCCTTTGGATTGAAGGCAGGCTTGAGGGCCGCCAGACTTTCCAGGGTGGTTTCCGGACGAATGGTTTCGTCGTAGTCGAACAGTTTCAGGAAACCGTTCTCGTCGTAGCCCTGCATCGGGATGATTTCGTCTTTGAACTTGCCTTCCACAGTTGCCTTGTGGGCCAACTGGTGGGAGCGCACGCCGAAAGCGTCTTGCTGTTCGCGAGTGATGCCGTGCATTTTGCCGAGCATTTCCGCGGTCAGGCCCATCATGCCCGAGGCTTTCGCCGCGTACAGCGACATGTGCGGGTTGGGATCGACACCGTGCATCATGCTCACGTGGCCCATATGCTCGACGCCGCCCACCACGAACACGTCACCATTGCCAGTCATGATCGCTTGCGCAGCGGTGTGCAGGGCGCTCATCGACGAGCCACACAGACGGCTGACGGTCTGACCGGCCGAGGTATGCGGGATCTGGGTCATCAGCGACGCCATGCGCGCGATGTTCCAGCCCTGCTCCAGGGTCTGGTTGACGCAGCCCCAGATCACGTCCTCGACTTCAGCAGGATCGACCTTGGCGTTGCGTTCCAGCAATTTGCTGATCAGGTGCGCCGACATATCTTCGGCGCGGGTGTTGCGGTGCATGCCGCCCTTGGAGCGGCCCATCGGAGTACGACCGAAGTCGACAATCACGACGTCTCTAGGATTCAAGCTCATAAGTTCACTCTCACTCTAGTTGGGGGCGCTTAACCGAAGAAGCTCTGGCCGTTTTTGGCCATTTCGCGCAGCTTCGCGGTCGGGTGGTACAGCGCGCCCAAATCAGCGTACTGGTCAGCCAGGGCAACGAACTCGGCAACACCGATCGAATCGATGTAGCGCAGCGCACCGCCACGGAATGGAGGGAAACCGATACCGTAGACCAGACCCATGTCGGCTTCGGCGGCGGTTTCAACGATGCCGTCTTCCAGGCAACGCACGGTTTCCAGGCACAGCGGGATCATCATCCAGTTGATGATGTCTTCGTCAGTGACTTCGCGCTGCTCGTAAACGATCGGCTTCAGCACTTCAAGTACCGATGGATCGGCGACTTTCTTCTGCTTGCCTTTCTTGTCGGCCTCGTAGGCGTAGAAGCCCTTGCCGTTTTTCTGACCCAGGCGCTTGGCTTCGTACAGCACGTCGATGGCCGAGCGACGGTCATCCTTCATGCGATCCGGGAAGCCTTCAGCCATTACGTCGCGACCGTGGTGACCGGTGTCGATGCCGACCACGTCCATCAGGTACGCCGGGCCCATCGGCCAGCCGAATTTTTCCATGACCTTGTCGATACGCACGAAGTCCACACCGGCGCTGACCAGCTTGGCGAAACCGCCGAAGTACGGGAACAGTACACGGTTAACGAGGAAGCCCGGGCAGTCGTTGACGACGATCGGGTTCTTGCCCATTTTCTTGGCGTAGGCAACGGTGGTGGCAACAGCCAGTTCACTCGACTTCTCGCCACGGATCACTTCCACCAGCGGCATCATGTGCACCGGGTTGAAGAAGTGCATGCCGACGAAGTTTTCCGGACGCTTGAGGGCCTTGGCCAGCAGGCTGATGGAAATGGTCGAGGTATTGGACGCGAGGATGGTGTCCTCTTTGACCTGGCCTTCGACTTCAGCCAGTACGGCTTGTTTGACCTTCGGGTTCTCGACCACAGCTTCGACCACCAGATCGACGTGACCGAAGTCGCCGTAGGACAGGGTCGGACGAATGCCGTTGAGCACTTCAGCCATTTTCGCAGCGGTCATGCGACCTTTATCAACGCGGCCAACCAGCAGTTTGGCGGCTTCGGCCAGACCCTGCTCGATACCGTGCTCGTTGATGTCCTTCATCAGGATCGGCGTACCTTTGGAGGCCGACTGATAGGCGATACCGCCACCCATGATGCCGGCGCCCAGTACGGCAGCCTGCTTCACGTCTTTGGCGATTTCGTCGTAGGCCTTGGCCTTTTTCTTCAGTTCCTGATCGTTCAGGAACAGACCGATCAAGCTCTGCGCGGCAGAGGTCTTGGCCAGTTTGACGAAACCGGCGGCTTCGACTTCCAGCGCCTTGTCACGACCGAAGTTCGCGGCTTTCTGGATGGTCTTGATCGCTTCGACCGGCGCCGGGTAGTTCGGGCCAGCCTGACCGGCGACGAAACCTTTGGCGGTTTCGAAAGCCATCATCTGTTCAATGGCGTTCAGCTTGAGTTTTTCAAGTTTCGGCTGACGCTTGGCCTTGAAGTCGAACTCGCCGGAGATGGCGCGCTTGATCAGCTCAAGGGCCGCTTCTTGCAGTTTCTCAGGAGCAACCACGGCGTCGACGGCGCTGACTTTCAGAGCGTCTTCAGGGCGGTTTTCCTTACCGGAGGCAATCCATTCGATGGCGTTGTCGACACCGATCAGACGTGGCAGACGCACAGTACCGCCGAAGCCTGGGTAGATGCCCAGTTTGACTTCCGGCAGGCCGATCTTGGCCTTGGTCGACATGACGCGATAGTCAGCCGCCAGGCACATTTCCAGACCGCCGCCCAAGGCGATGCCGTTGATGGCCGCGACGGTCGGAACGTTGAGGTCTTCGAAATCGCTGAAGATCTTGTTGGCTTCGAGATTGCCAGCAACCAGCTCGGCATCCGGCAGCTTGAAGTTGTCGACAAATTCGGTGATGTCGGCGCCGACGATGAACACGTCCTTGCCACTGCTGACGATCACGCCCTTGATCGAAGCATCTGCCTTGATGGTGTCTACGGCCTGACGCAGTTCGTTCAGGGTTAGACGGTTGAACTTGTTGACGGACTCACCCTTGAGGTCGAATTTCAATTCGACGATGCCACTTTCAAGAGCTTTAACCGTGATGGCTTTACCTTCGTAAATCATCAACTGATCTCCACGATATGGAAGCTGAACAGTACACGTCGGACGCAGGCGAATGGCTCGGCAGGACGCTTTTTCGTCGATGCTGACGCCAATCCACCCGGCACACCCGCCAACGCGATAGTCGGGATTCTGTAGGAGCAGTCTGTAAGACAAACGCTCAATTCATACGCCCGTTTGATTTGGGTACGTCACCTTCACGGAATTTCCAACAATTGTCAATCGCCCAAAATACGGGTTGAAATGCGACTTTGCGGTCATTTCCGTAAGACAAAGACCCGCAACACGCGTCTGCATGTGAAGCCATTCATAGAATCAATAGTTAGAAAAGTCGCCCTAATTCGCGGCGGCCCTTGTTTAAAGGGCTACGCTGGGAGGACTACAGGGAAATGCGCTGAGCGCTCCAGGCGCCATCAGCATCAAAAAAGTTTCCGGCCTGCCTGGCCAACCCCGCCCGATGAATCATGTCGGGCTTTTTATTGCGCGTCTGCCGGACCTTCCCCACCGTTGCAGTGGGAAAAGTCCCCGCCTCACGCCAGCGCTTTCAGAGTGGCGTCAATATCCTGCAAAACGCTGGCTTCGCCCTTCTCACCCCAATACAAGGCGATCATCTGCTTGTCTGCCTCGACTTTGAAAACGTTGCTCGGCAACTTTTCGAAATGATTAAGCAGCGCAGGGTCATCGCAGACTTCCTGCCATTGATTGACCCACACACCCGGCGACTTCTGCCAGTAAGTCCAGCAGACAGGCTGCTTGCTGCGGCGCGGTCGATGATATTGCGCACACGGGTTCGGTGGCTCCTGCGCCAGCCAGTGCGGCCACTCCTGAGGCGCCAGCTGCATGGCCAGACCGATGCGGCGAGCCTCCATGCGCAGGGCGATGCGACCGCTTTGCGCGCGCGATGGGCGCAGCCACGCCAGCGGACTTAAAACCACCAGCAGGATTGACACCACCAACCAGACCGTCATATCTCTATTCCCAATTCTTGATGAGCCCATTGTGTCACTTTGGAACCAATGCGCTTGAAACCAGCCATACTTACCAATATTGAACCGTCACGAGGAGCACCTCATGCCCTACACCCATATCCTGGTCGCCGTTGACCTGACCGAAGAGTGCGACCCTGTGATTCACCGCGCCCGAGAGCTGTCGGCGAGCAATAGCGCCAAACTGTCACTGGTGCATATCGTCGAGCCGATGGCCATGGCGTTCGGTGGCGACGTGCCGATGGATCTGTCACAACTGCAACAACAGCAGTTCGATCAAGCCAAGGAGCGCCTTGAACGCCTGAAAGCCAAATACGCGGAACTTGAAAGCGCGGATTGCCACCTTAACTATGGCCAGCCACGTCAGGAAATCCATCACTTCGCCAAGGAACAGAAGTGCGATCTGATCGTAGTCGGCAGTCATGGCCGTCATGGCCTGGCGCTGCTGCTCGGCTCGACCGCGAATGACGTGCTGCACGGTGCGCCTTGCGATGTCCTCGCCGTCCACCTGGTCAAACGTTGAAACACTGATCATTGTGGGAGCGAGCCTGCTCGCGAAGGCGTCGGCACATTCAGCATTAATGCCGCCTGACACACCGCATTCGCGAGCAGGCTCGCTCCCACATTGGGTCTCCACCCGCATATGAAAAGCCCGGCGTTCATCACTGAACGCCGGGCTTTTTCACATCCGGATCAATCAGGCATCCAGCTCGGCCCAACGCTCCACCAACGCATCCAGCTCAGCCTGCAACTGCTCCAGCGAAGCAATCACCTTGGCCGTTTCAACCGCAGGGCGCTGATAGAAGCCAGATTCAGCCATTTCAGCTTCCACCGCAGCAATCTGCTGTTCCTTGGCGTCGATATCGCCCGGCAGCGCTTCCAGCTCGCGCTGCAATTTATAGCTTAGCTTTTTCTTGGCAGCCGGGGCAGCGGCGGCAGGCGCAGCAACTACTGCAGGCTCGGCAGTAACCACCGCCGAATTCAGGTCAGCCTTGCCCGACTTGCTTTCAGTCACGCCCAACAGACGCGGCGAACCGCCCTGACGAATCCAGTCCTGATAGCCGCCGACGTATTCACGCACCTTGCCTTCACCTTCGAAGACCAGCGTGCTGGTAACCACGTTGTCGAGGAATGCCCGGTCGTGGCTGACCATCAGCACGGTGCCGTTGAAGGTCAGCAGCACTTCTTCGAGCAGCTCGAGGGTTTCCACGTCGAGGTCGTTGGTTGGTTCGTCGAGCACCAGCAGGTTCGCCGGTTTGCTGAACAGTTTGGCCAGCAACAGTCGCGCACGCTCACCACCCGACAGCGCCTTGACCGGCGTGCGGGCACGCTGCGGGCTGAACAGGAAGTCACCGAGGTAGCTCAGCACATGGCGGCTCTGACCGTCGATATCGATGAAGTCGCGACCTTCGGCGACGTTATCGATCACGGTTTTTTCCAGATCCAGCTGATGACGCAGTTGGTCAAAGTACGCCACGTCGATCCGCGTGCCCTCTTCCACTTTGCCGCTGGTCGGTTGCAGACCGCTGAGCATCAGTTTCAGCAGGGTGGTCTTGCCGGTACCGTTGGCGCCGAGCAGACCGATACGGTCGCCGCGCGTCAGGACCATCGAGAAATCCTTGATCAGGAACGGGCCGCCCGGGTGAGCGAAACTCACGTTTTCGAGGACCATCACCTGCTTGCCGGACTTGTCGGCAGTGTCCAACTGAATGTTGGCCTTGCCAGTACGTTCACGACGTTCGCTACGCTCGACGCGCAACGCTTTCAGGGCGCGGACGCGGCCCTCGTTACGGGTGCGGCGCGCCTTGATGCCTTGGCGGATCCAGACTTCTTCCTGGGCCAGTTTCTTGTCGAACAGCGCGTTGGCGGTTTCTTCAGCGGCCAGCGCGGCTTCTTTGTGCACGAGGAAACTGGCGTAGTCGCCGTTCCAGTCGATCAGGCCGCCGCGATCCAGTTCGAGAATGCGCGTAGCAAGGTTTTGCAGGAACGAACGGTCGTGCGTGATGAACAGTACTGCGCCCTGGAAATCTTTCAGCGCTTCTTCGAGCCAGGCAATTGCACCGATGTCCAGGTGGTTGGTTGGTTCGTCGAGCAGCAGCAGATCCGGCTCGGACACCAGCGCCTGTGCCAGCAGCACGCGACGACGCCAGCCACCAGACAACTGGGCGAGGGTCTTGTCCGCCGGCAGTTGCAGACGGCTCAAGGTGCTTTCGACCAGAGTCTGCAAGCGCCAGCCATCACGGGCTTCGAGGTCTTGCTGAACATGCATCAGCTTGTTCAGGTCTTCTTCAGTGACGCAGTTCTGCGCGAGGTGATGGTACTCGGCGAGCAACGCACCCACGCCATCGAGGCCTTCAGCGACCACGTCGAACACCGTCCGATCGTCGGCCACCGGCAATTCTTGCGGCAATTCGCCGATTTTCAGACCGGGTGCACGCCACACCGAGCCTTCATCGGGCTTCTGGTCGCCCTTGACCAGTTTCATCATGCTGGACTTGCCAGTGCCGTTGCGGCCGATGATGCACACCCGCTCACCACGGGCGATCTGCCAGGACACCTTGTCCAACAACGGCATAGCGCCGAACGCAAGGGACACATCGCTGAATTTGAGCAGGGTCATGAGCTTCTCCAAAAACCGGGCGCGCATTCTACCTGACTTAGGGCTTCAACAGGCCGGCAATTTGTCTGTCGAAGCACTCTGCACAACATTTGTTGCGAACTTGTGCTGCGAGGCCGGCAAAGCTTTCGCCGCTTGCTGGCAAAAGGCTAAGCTACAGACAATTCAGTGCTGACCGAGGTTGGCACTTGTCATGATTTCTCTGCCCGGATGTCTCATGCGCAGTCGCCTTTTCAGTGTCTTGTCCTGCTTGCTACTTACCGCCGCTGCCGCTCAATCCGCCCAGGCGGTGGACCTGTCCACCCAACGCCAGTATTACGATGAAGCCAAGCGCGCCTTGGCCAAGGGTGATACCGGCCCGTATTTCCGCTACAGCCAGGCGCTGGCCGATTATCCGCTGGAACCGTATCTGGCCTACGACGAACTGACCGCGCGCCTGAAGACCGCGAGCAACGCCGAGATCGAGAAGTTTCTCGCCGAGCACGGTGACCTGCCCCAGGCCAACTGGATGAAACTGCGCTGGTTGCGCTGGCTCGCCGACCGTGGCGACTGGTCGACCTTCGTCAAGTATTACGACCCGAAACTCAACTTCACCGAGCTGGATTGCCTCAATGCGCAATACCAGATCACCCACGACAAGAAAGCCGAGGGTTACGCCAACGCCGACAAGCTCTGGCTGACCGGCAAATCGCAACCCGCCGCGTGTGACGCGCTGTTCGGGATCTGGGCCGCCGATGGTCAGCTCACCGAGCAGAAGCGCTGGGAGCGAACCAAGCTCGCCGCTCAGTCGCGCAACTATCCACTGGCCAATAGCCTGGTCAACGGCCTGACCACCCTCGCCTCGCGCGGCCGTTTACTGGTGGATGTGGCGCAAAAGCCGGAACTGCTCAATCAGCCTTCGCGCTTCACCCCGGCCGATGAACCGATGTCCGACGTAGTCAGCCTCGGCCTGCGCCGCCTCGCCCGTCAGGATCCGGACAAGGCCATGGCGCTGCTCGACGGTTATGCCAGCAGCATGCATTTCTCCCGCGATGAAAAAGTCGCGATCGCCCGGGAAATCGGCCTGACCCTCGCCCGGCGTTTCGACAGCCGCGCGCTGGACGTAATGACCAAGTACGACCCGGAGCTGCGCGACAACACCGTTTCGGAATGGCGCCTGCGCTTGCTATTGCGTCTGGCGCGCTGGGACGATGCGTATCAGTTGACTCGCCGTCTGCCGCAGGACCTGGCCACCACCAACCGCTGGCGCTACTGGCAGGCGCGCAGCCTGGAACTGGCCCAGCCGCAGAACCCGGAAGCGCAGACCCTGTACAAAAACCTAGCGCGCGAACGTGACTTCTACGGTTTCCTCGCCGCCGACCGCTCGCAATCGCCTTACTCGCTGAACAACAAGCCGTTGGTCCTCAGCCAAGCGCTGATCAACAAGGTGCGCAACACGCCGGGTGTTCGCCGCGCGCTGGAATTCCACGCCCGCGGGCAGATCGTCGACGGTCGTCGCGAGTGGTATCACGTCAGCCGCCATTTCAATCGCGATGAAATGGTTGCCCAGGCGAAACTCGCCTATGACTTGAAATGGTACTTTCCGGCGATCCGTACCATCAGCCAGGCGCAGTACTGGGACGATCTGGACATCCGCTTCCCAATGGCCCACCGCGAAACCCTCGTGCGTGAAGCCAAGGTGCGTGGCCTGCATTCGAGTTGGGTATTTGCCATTACCCGCCAGGAAAGCGCTTTCATGGACGACGCCCGCTCCGGCGTTGGCGCCAGCGGCCTGATGCAACTGATGCCCGGCACAGCCAAGGAAACCGCACGCAAGTTCAGCATCCCGTTGGCTTCACCGCAGCAGGTGCTTGATCCGGACAAGAACATCCAGCTCGGCGCCGCTTACCTGAGCCAGGTGCACAGCCAGTTCAACGGCAACCGCGTCCTCGCCTCCGCCGCCTACAACGCAGGCCCTGGCCGAGTGCGCCAATGGCTGCGTGGCGCCGATCACCTGAGTTTCGATGTCTGGGTGGAAAGCATTCCGTTCGATGAAACCCGTCAGTACGTGCAGAACGTGCTGTCGTACTCGGTGATCTACGGCCAGAAGCTCAACTCGCCGCAACCGCTGGTGGACTGGCATGAGCGTTACTTTGACGATCAGTGATCACGCGACTGACGCCAAGTAACGAAAAATGCCCGTATCGCGAGATACGGGCATTTTTTATTGTGCAACCTGACTGGTGACTTAGTGAATTGCAGGGTCGCTGACAGTATTCGTTGAAGCGCTCTTGCCATCATTGAACTGCAACGCCGCCAACCGCGCATACAGCGGATTGCTGGCAATCAGCTCCTGATGAGTACCAATGGCCACAAGCTTGCCCTGATCCATTACCGCAATCCGGTCAGCGTTTTTCACCGTGGCCAGTCGATGCGCGATCACCAGCGTGGTGCGGTTCTGCATCAGGCTCGGCAGCGCTTCCTGAATCAGGTGTTCGCTCTGCGCATCGAGGGCGCTGGTGGCTTCGTCCAGTAGCAGGATCGGTGCGTCGACCAGTAACGCCCGGGCAATCGCCAGACGCTGACGCTGGCCACCGGAAAGGCCAAGACCACCATCGCCGAGATGAGTCTGGTAACCGTTGGGCATTTTCTCGATGAAGTCGTGGGCGTGAGCAATTTTTGCCGCGTCCTTGACTTGCTCCAGCGTCGCCCCCGGATTGCCGTAACGAATATTTTCTTCAACGCTGCCGAAAAACAGCGCCGGCGACTGCGAGACCAAAGCAAAGTGACGACGCAGATCCAGCGGGTCGAGGCTGGTCAGTGGCACACCGTCAATCAGGATCCGCCCTTCTAGTGGGTCATAAAAGCGTAACAGCAAGTCATACACCGTGGACTTGCCGGCGCCTGACGGCCCCACCAGCGCCAGCGTCTCGCCCGCGCGAATGGTCAGATTCAAGCCGTTGACTGCATAGCTTTCAGGACGCGAAGGATAAGAAAAGCGTACTTCCTGTAGTTGCAGCTCTCCCCTTACGCGCTCAGGCAAGCTCACCAGTCCGGTGGTGGGCGGCTGGATGATGTTTTCCGAACCGAGCAGTTCAGCGATGCGCTCGGCAGCGCCTGCGGCGCGCTGCAGTTCGCCGATGACCTCACTCAAAGTACCTATCGCACTGCCAACAATCAGGCTGTAAAAAACAAACGCCGCCAGTTCACCACCGGTGATGCGCCCGGCGATTACGTCCATGCCGCCGACCCATAACATCACCGCCACCGCGCCGAGCACCAGCACGATCACCATGGTGATCATCCATGAGCGCTGGAAGATGCGTTTGCGCGCCGTGTCGAACGCGTCCTCGACCGTCGTCGCAAAACGACGCTCGTCCTGGACCTGATGGTTGTAGGCCTGCACGGTTTTGATCTGGCCGAGGGTTTCCGAGACATAGCTGCCGATATCGGCGACGCGGTCCTGGCTCAATCGCGACAGATTGCGGACGCGCCGGCCAAAAATCAGGATCGGTGCGACCACGAACGGCAGCGCAATCACCACAATGCTGGTGAGTTTCGCATTGGTCACGAACAGTAGGATGACACCGCCAATCACCATCAGCAGGTTGCGCAGGAACATCGACAGCGACGAGCCGATCACCGACTGCAGCAGCGTCGTGTCGGCGGTCAGCCGCGACTGGATTTCCGAACTGCGGTTGTTCTCGTAAAAGCCCGGATGCAGATAGACCAGATGGTTGAACACCTCGCGGCGGATGTCGGCCACACAGCGCTCGCCGATCCACGAAACCCAGTAGAAGCGGGCAAACGTGCCGACCGCCAGGCCCAGCACCATCAGCATGAAGATGCCGATGCTCTGGTTGAGCTGATGCGGCGACTGAGTCATGAAGCCACGGTCGACCAACAGTTTGATCCCCTGCCCCATCGACAGCGTGACGGCGGCGGTGACGATCAACGCCAGCAGCGCAGCGATGACTTGCCAGCGGTAAGGGGCCAGAAATCGAGTGGTCAGACGCAGGGCGCGCCGGTGCCTTGAAGAAAGCTTCGGGGTCATTCAGGTACGCATCCGTGTTGATGAAAGGGCTAGCGTAAACCTTCTTTGGGTTGGAACTCTGTAAATCACAATGAGTCAGGTTAAATATGCCCCCAAAGACTAGGCCATAGTTACTATTGGTCTAAAGTCCCGGTTGAGACGAGCGGTCGTTTCTGTTTGAGTGGAGATGCCCCCACTGACAGACCGCAGGGAGTTGTCACAGCCCGGTCACGTGGCGGTTTTACCCTAGGCACACAACCTGATGAGGAGACAGGCCATGTCCTTGCAACACAGCAGCGAAGACAAAATTGAAGTGATCCGCACCAAGCCCGGCCAATCTCTGGGTTGCTCGATACTGAATGAGGATGGGCATGAAGTACCGATCACTGAAGAAATGATCCAGCAAGCATGCAGCGAGCTGGAGAAGCGATTGGTCAAGCCTGCCGAACAAGAGTGATATAGCCACCGTCTTCATGACCCGGTCCTTTTGACCGGGTTTTTTCTGTCTGCAGATCAGGTATTTGTGGCGCGCCCTTTGCGAGCAGGCTCGCTCCCACAGGAGATCGTCAGTGAGTGCGAGATCCTGTGGGAGCGAGCCTGCTCGCGAAAGGGCCGACCCGGTTTCTAGACAGCTACCGCACCCAGTGCCGCGACTATCTTCGCCAACGCCGGTGAATCCCCTTCAATCCGCACCTTCAGCCCTTCAATCTCGCGTCGCACCGGATATTGCTTGCGCAACACATCGAACGCCGCCCGCTGCTCGCCGACCGTGCCTACCAGGCTACGGCGAAAATCCGCATCATCGCGGCGCGGGTCGTACACACCACGACACAACATCGCCAGTGCCCAGGCAGGATCGCTGTCGCCATGCAAGGTCACTTGCGACAACCACGGCACCGGCAGCAACTCACTGAGTTGAATGCTCGCCGGCTGACCGGTGAACTCGTAATAGGCCTGATAGATCTGCGCAGTTCCGCGCTGTTTGCCATCGAGGCTGTAACCGGCAATGTGCGGCGTGGCCAACACGCAGAGATCCGCCAGCGCGACATCGACTTCGGGTTCGGCTTCCCAGACATCGAGCACCGCTTGCAGGTCTTCACGCTCCAGCAGCACTTCACGCAAAGCCGCGTTATCCACCACCGGACCACGCGCCGCATTGATCAGCCACGCACCGGGCTTGAGTTGCTGCAACCGCTGCTGATCGAACAGATGCCAGGTCGCGCCTTCGCCGCTGCGCGTCAGCGGTGTGTGCAGACTGATCACGTCGCACTGCTCAATGATTTGCTCGAGGCTGACGTAATCACCGCCCTCGGCGGCCTGACGCGGCGGATCGCAGACTTTGACGTTCCAGCCCAGGCCCTTCAGGACCTTGATCAGGCGCCCGCCTACCTCGCCGGCACCAACGACACCGTAGGTTCGTTGAGTGAGATCGACACCTTCGATTTCGGCAAGCGTCATCAGACTGCCCAGCACGTAATCGACCACGCCGCGGGCATTGCAACCGGGCGCACTCGACCAGGTAATGCCAGCCTCATTGAAGTACTCGAGGTCCAGATGATCAGTGCCAATGGTGCAGGTGCCGACAAAGCGCACCTTGCTGCCTTCAAGCAACGCGCGGTTGACGTTGGTCACCGAACGTACGAGCAAAACGTCAGCCTCCTCAACCGTCGCACGGTCGATGGAACGGCCCGGCACCCGGCGGATCTCGCCGAAACCGGCAAAAAAGGCATCGAGCAGCGGGATATTTTCGTCGGCAACAATCAGCATGGCGGGCTCCTTTGGCGGATCGGCAGTTTAGGTGCAGATCGGTCGCCGGGCCAGCAGGCTTTGCGCTTACAAATCCGCAACAGAGGATTTTTCCTGACCAAGGCGTCAGCGGCGTAGAATGCGGCGCCTTGCGCATCAACACCTGTGGACGTTTTGCCCGTGAATTCTGTAACTGATCAACCTGTCGCCGTCTCCCTCACCCGCCCCGCGCGGATTCGCCTGGAGTTCAAGAACCTGCTCGCCCTGGCGTTGCCGATCATCATCGCGCAACTGGCAACCACAGCCATGGGCTTCGTCGATGCGGTGATGGCCGGCCGCGTCGGGCCAAAAGATCTGGCGGCCGTGGCGCTGGGCAACTCGATCTGGGTGCCGGTGTTTCTGCTGATGACCGGCACCCTGCTGGCAACCACGCCGAAAGTCGCCCAGCGCTTTGGCGCCGGCACCCACAGCGAGATCGGCCCGATCGTCCGTCAGGCGTTGTGGCTGGCACTGGTGGTCGGGCTGATCGCGACGGCGATGCTGGTCGCCGCCGAGCCAGTGCTGCACCTGATGAAGGTCGATCCCGAGCTGATCGGCCCGTGCATGCAATACCTGCACGGCATCGCCAGCGGGCTGCCAGCAGTGGCGTTCTATCACGTGCTGCGCTGCACCAGTGACGGCATCGGCCGCACGCGTCCGGCAATGGTGCTGGGCCTGTGCGGTCTGGCGCTGAATATTCCGCTGAACTACGTCTTCATCTATGGCCACTTCGGCGTGCCAGCCATGGGCGGCGTTGGCTGCGGCTGGGCCACGGCCATCGTGATGTGGGTGATGGCCCTGGGGCTGGCCGGTTATGAACGCTGGGCGCCAGCGTATCGTTCGAGTGAAATTTTCAGCCGCTTCGACTGGCCGCAATGGGCGGTGATCAAGCGTCTGCTGGCGATTGGTCTGCCGATCGGCATCGCGGTGTTTGCCGAGTCGAGCATTTTTGCCGTGATCGCGCTGTTGATTGGCAGCCTCGGCGCTACCGTGGTGGCCGGGCATCAGATTGCGCTGAACATCAGTTCGTTGGTGTTCATGATTCCGTACTCGCTGGGAATGGCCGTTACTGTGCGCGTCGGTCAGGCATTGGGCCGTGAAGAACCGCGCGAGGCACGCTTTGCCGCGGGCGTCGGCATGGGCACCGCGCTGGCCTACGCCTGCCTGTCGGCGAGCATGATGCTGTTGCTGCGCGAGCCGATTGCGGCGATCTACACCGCTGACCCGACAGTGATTCACATTGCGGCGATGCTGATTGTGTACTCGGCGCTGTTCCAGTTTTCCGACGCGATCCAGGTGACCGCTGCCGGCGCACTGCGCGGTTATCAGGACACTCGGGTGACGATGATCCTGACCCTGTTCGCCTATTGGGGCATTGGTTTGCCGGTGGGTTACGCCCTCGGCCTGACCGACTGGCTCGGCGAGCCACGTGGCCCGAGCGGCTTGTGGCAGGGTTTGATCGTTGGCCTGAGCTGTGCGGCGTTGATGCTGTCGATCCGCCTGACGCGCAGTGCACGCAAGCGTATTCGGATCAGTCGCAGCGCAGGCTAAACCATTAACACAGGACAAAAAAGTGGGAGCGAGCTTGCTCGCGATTGCGGTGATTCAGTCGACATTTACCGTGACTGACACTCCGCTTTCGCGAGCAAGCTCGCTCCCACAGTTGTTTTATGTGCAGCCCCTGTTAAGCGTGTTTCTTGCGGATCCAGTACAGATAAGTACCGGCCTCTTCGTGCTGGCTCACCAACTCATGGTCGAGAAACACGCAGAATTTGGGGATATCGCGTTTGGTTGACGGATCGGTGGCGATCACCTTGAGCAGGCCGCCAGGTACCAGGTCACGGATGTGCTGGTGCAGCATCATCACTGGCTCCGGGCAATTGAGGCCGGTGGCGTCAAGGGTGCCGTCGACCGGGGTATCGATCATTTCACTCATGATTCACTCCTGAAACTGGCCGGCATTGTCGCGCATTGCCGGGTATTCGGTCATCTGTGGCGTTACGCCACACCCCCTGTGGTAGCGAGCCTGCTCGCGAAGGCGTCGTATCAGCCAACATCATTGCTGGATTGGATTGCGCTTTCGCGAGCAGGCTCGCTCCCACAGGGTTTTGCAGTGTGTCAGCGGGATTTGGCTTTCTTGGTGTCGTGACGACGCAAATGGCAGGTCACTTCCTCGCGGTCGTGATAAAGCTGCTTGCAGCCGATATCGACCTTGATACCGCGCGCCTTGAAACCATCGGCAATGCGTTCGAGCAAACGCTTCACTTCGGCGTAACGCTGCTTCATCGGCAACTTCAGATTAACCACGGCCTCGCGGCAATGCCCCTCGCCGATCCACTCTTCGAGCATCGCGGCGTTACGCGCCGGTTTCTCGACGATGTCGCAGACCATCCAGTCCACCGGTTGCTTGGGCTTGAAAGTGAAACCGTCGGCCATCAAATGCTGGACCAGACCGGTGTCCATCAGGCTTTCGGCCATCGGGCCGTTGTCGATGGCGGTCACCAGCATGCCGCGATTGACCAGTTGCCAGGTCCAGCCGCCCGGCGCGGCGCCGAGGTCGACGCCGGTCATGTCGCTGTGCAGGCGATCTTCCCACTGATCACGCGGGATGAAGTGGTGCCACGCCTCTTCCAGTTTCAGCGTCGAACGGCTCGGCGCTTCACGCGGGAACTTCAGGCGCGGAATGCCCATTGGCCACATCGCCGAGTTACCGGCATCGGCCATCCCCAGAAACACTTCACGACCGCTCTTGAAGGTCAGCAGCAGACGCGGTTTGTTTGCGTCATCCACCAGTTTGCCGGCGCCGGTCAGGGCCTTGCGCAGCGGACCTTCGAATTTCTTGCAAAAGTTCGACAGTTCTTTGCCGTCATTGGTGTCGACGACTTCCAGCCACAGGCTGCCGCATATCGGGAAATCGGCCATGTGCGCGAGGATCACGCTGATGCGGTCGTTTTCCGGCAGATCGATAAATACGCCGCGCGCCCACTGACGCGGAAAAATCAGTTCGGCAAAGCGCTGACCGCGCATCAAGCGCTCGGCGCCGTCTTCTTCGGTGCAGACAAACTCGGCGCACGCGGTGGCCGCTTTGGCCTTGGCGTAGCCGGCCACATTGAGTTGGGCGGCGAGGTCGGAAATCTCCGAACAGACTTCGCCTTCGAAGCCGGGCCGGCAATGCATGAATAGAGTGTTCATTCTTACTCCTGGGCAGCGGGCGATCATTCGGCCGCTGCGCGATGCTCAGGCCTTGCGTTGAAGCAAAGCCTGTCACGAAAACCGGCGCATGATAGCCGATGTCGGAACCTTGGTTCCGCTCATAGAGTCCAGTTATTAGCCAGCTAATGAAAACAGGGCTACGTTGATAGCTCTGCCCGTCCCCTCAATCCGTAGCCGTGCGGATTCAAAGGAGTGATTGTAATGCCGTCCCTCGATAGCCTGAAAACGCTCAAAACCCTGCAAATCGACGACAAGACCTACCACTATTTCAGTTTGCCGGATGCCGCCAAAAGCCTGGGCGATCTCGACAAGCTGCCAATGTCGCTGAAAGTCCTGCTGGAAAACCTGCTGCGCTGGGAAGATGAAAAAACTGTCACCGGCGCCGACCTCAAGGCCATTGCCGCGTGGCTAAAGGAGCGCCGCTCCGACCGCGAAATCCAATACCGCCCTGCCCGCGTCTTGATGCAAGACTTTACCGGCGTCCCCGCCGTGGTCGACCTAGCCGCGATGCGCGCGGCGATGGCCAAGGCCGGCGGCGATCCACAGCGAATCAATCCGTTGTCGCCCGTGGATCTGGTGATCGACCACTCGGTAATGGTCGACAAGTTCGCCACCGCCAGCGCTTTCGAACAGAACGTCGACATCGAAATGCAGCGCAACGGCGAACGTTATGCGTTCCTCCGTTGGGGCCAGAGCGCTTTCGACAATTTCAGCGTGGTGCCGCCGGGCACCGGCATCTGCCACCAGGTCAACCTCGAATACCTCGGCCGCACCGTGTGGACCAAGGATGAAGACGGCCGCACCTATGCGTTCCCCGACACGCTGGTCGGTACCGATTCGCACACAACGATGATCAACGGCCTCGGCGTACTCGGCTGGGGCGTCGGCGGCATCGAAGCCGAAGCGGCGATGCTCGGGCAACCGGTGTCGATGCTGATTCCGGAAGTGATCGGCTTCAAACTGACCGGCAAACTGAAGGAAGGCATCACCGCCACCGACTTGGTGCTGACCGTCACGCAGATGCTGCGCAAGAAAGGCGTGGTCGGCAAATTCGTCGAGTTCTACGGCGACGGTCTCGCTGATCTGCCGCTGGCCGACCGTGCGACGATCGCCAACATGGCCCCGGAATATGGCGCGACGTGCGGCTTCTTCCCGGTTGATGACGTGACTTTGGAATATCTGCGCCTGTCCGGGCGGCCGCCGGAAGTGGTCAAACTGGTCGAGGCCTACACCAAGGCTCAGGGCTTGTGGCGTCTGCCCGGTCAGGAGCCGGTGTTCACCGACAGCCTGGCACTGGACATGGGCAGCGTCGAAGCGAGTCTGGCCGGGCCGAAGCGCCCGCAGGATCGCGTGTCGCTGCCGAATGTGCCGCAAGCTTTCAGCGACTTCATCGATCTGCAATTCAAACCTACCAGCAAGGAAGAAGGACGCCTGGAAAGTGAGGGCGGTGGCGGCGTCGCGGTAGGCAATGCCGATCTGGTTGGGGAAACCGAATACGAATATGAAGGCCGCACCTATCGCCTGAAGAACGGCGCAGTGGTCATCGCCGCGATCACTTCCTGCACCAACACCTCCAACCCGAGCGTGATGATGGCTGCCGGGCTGCTGGCAAAAAAAGCAGTTGAGAAAGGCCTGGCCCGCAAACCGTGGGTGAAGAGTTCGCTGGCGCCGGGCTCGAAAGTGGTCACCGACTACTACAAGGCTGCGGGGTTGACGCAATACCTCGATCAGCTCGGGTTTTCACTGGTCGGCTACGGCTGCACCACCTGCATCGGCAACTCCGGACCGCTGCCCGAGCCGATCGAGAAAGCCATCCAGAAAGCCGATCTCACCGTGGCATCCGTGCTCTCCGGTAACCGCAACTTCGAAGGCCGCGTGCACCCGTTGGTGAAAACCAACTGGCTGGCCTCGCCGCCTTTGGTGGTCGCCTACGCTTTAGCCGGCAGCGTGCGCAGCGACATCAGCAGCGAACCGCTGGGCGAAGATCAGCAAGGCAATCCGGTGTATCTGCGGGATATCTGGCCAAGCAGCAAAGAGATCGCCGATGCGGTGAATCAGGTCAGCACGGCAATGTTCCACAAGGAATACGCCGAGGTGTTCGCCGGTGATGAACAGTGGCAGGCCATCGAGGTGCCGCAAGCGGCGACTTACGTGTGGCAGGACGATTCGACCTACATCCAGCATCCGCCGTTCTTCGACGATATTTCCGGCCCGTTGCCGGAAATCAAGGATGTCAAAGGTGCGCGGGTTTTGGCCCTGCTGGGTGATTCGGTGACCACCGACCATATCTCCCCTGCTGGCAACATCAAGGCTGAAAGCCCGGCCGGGCGTTATCTGCGCGAAAAAGGCGTGGAACCACGGGACTTCAACTCTTACGGCTCACGTCGCGGTAACCATGAAGTGATGATGCGCGGCACCTTCGCCAACATCCGTATCCGCAATGAAATGCTCGGCGGTGAAGAAGGTGGCAACACGATCTACATTCCGACCGGCGAGAAACTGGCGATCTATGATGCGGCGATGAAGTACCAGGCTTCGGGCACGCCGCTGGTGGTGGTCGCCGGGCAAGAATACGGCACCGGTTCCAGCCGTGACTGGGCGGCCAAGGGCACCAATCTGCTGGGCGTGAAAGCAGTGATCGCAGAAAGCTTCGAGCGGATTCACCGTTCCAACCTGGTGGGTATGGGTGTGCTGCCGCTGCAGTTCAAGCTTGATCAGAACCGCAAGAGCCTCAACCTCACCGGCAAGGAAACCTTTGAAATCCAGGGTCTGACCGGCGTCGAGCTGACACCGCGAATGAACTTGCCGTTGGTGATTACCCGTGAGGATGGCAAGCAGGAGAAAATCGAAGTGTTGTGCCGCATCGATACGTTGAATGAGGTGGAGTACTTCAAGTCGGGCGGAATTTTGCATTACGTCTTGCGCCAGTTGATCGCCTCGTAACGCACAAACCAATGGAGGAGCTGCCGCAGGTTGCGATCTTTTGATCTTGCTGTTAAAAGCCAAAGTCAAAAGATCGCAGCCTGCGGCAGCTCCTACATACAGACGAAAAAAAACCCGCCGAAGCGGGTTTTTCCCAAGACCATTATCGACTCCCTGTCGGCAGCGATCCTTGCAAATGGTCGATCATCCGTGATCCTGAAACACTCCCTGTGTCTCAGTTGATGTGTGTAGATTACGCAGTGGATCCAATCGGCAATAGTCGTAAAAGCTACCAGCGCGTGTAAGACATTCGCCATAGCAACCCTTCCGAAAACCCCTAGCCGTGTCAGGTATCAAGCATGGAAGCGGCGATCTGTGCGACTTTCAGCTGCCCTGAGGCTTGCTCCAGCGCGTCATCCTCCAGAAACCACGCAGCCGACAAACCGGCGAACGCCAGCACCCACTGCAGCAGCCTGCGGCGATCAAGCCCGGCAGCCTCGACAATCACATCCAGCTGTCGGCGAAAACGCGCGGGATCCGTGGCCGTTGGCAAGTCCGGATTACAAATCAGGTTAGCGTAGTCAAACCCACGCTCGCCCCTCACCCGTTTCGGATCGATTGCCAGCCAGCCCCGCGATTCGAAATCCAGAACGTTGTCGTGATGCATGTCGCCGTGCAGCACCACCACATCCTGTGGGTCGGCGAGCAGGGTTTCGGCGGTTTGCAGGCTCAGGCTGTAGAGATCGTCATGTTGGGCAGCAGCGACTCGCAGCGAGGCAAACCATGGCCCCAACTCCACCAGCGGCGGCGGTGGCGTTACGCGCGGCGCATGCAACCGCGCCAGGGCCGCGCACAGGATCCGGCTCGCCTTGTCGTCTTCGCCATTCACAGCCATGTGCATCAGCGAGCGGTTGCCCATGGCGCGCTCCATCAGCAGGCCATCTTCGTGATGCGCCAGCACCCGCGCCGCACCGTCACCATCCCACCAGGTCATCAGCCGATTGCCGTACTTCTCGTCGATATCCAGCGCAATCTTGAGCATGGCCGGCCTGTCGGTCAGGCGTACCGGCAGCAGACGGCTGCCGGGCGTGATGATCGGCGCGCCGTCCGGAACCAGTGACCAGCGCTTCAGCCAAGGTTCGAAAATATCAGCCACCGTCACGCTCGCGGGCCTTGGCGCTCTCGGCAAGAAACTGTTCGAGCCGGCTCAACTGCTCCTCCCAGCCACGGCTGTCCATGTAATACGCCTCTTTCTGGCGAATGTCGGGAATGTGCGCGAAGCCCGATTCGGACACTTTCAGCAACGTACCGCTCTCGAAGTCTTCCAGCTCGAACCTGACCAGCGTGGTCGGTTCCTGGGAATAGTCGATCTTCGGATTGACCGCATACGGATGCCAGCGAAACGAGAACAACTGCTGCGGCTCGACCCGCTCGATCAGTACATTCCACAACACATGTTCATAACCCGGATACGTGACCTGCCCCTGCGTCCATTCACCGGCAATAAACCGGCGGCCCTCCAGCGCTACGCCAAACCACTGGCCAAACGCCTCGGCATCGACCAATGCACGCCAGACATGCGAACGCGGCGCCTTGAGCGTGATCTTGCGTTCGAAACTATTGGGTACTGGTTTCATACGTCACCTCCTGTTCTGAACACTAGGCCTGTATGACCACATGTCCAATGTGAAGTTGTATCAGAGCGGTGCAGTCATTCATCCGCAAGGACACATCAAGCTGCACTTTTTGACCGGTGCTGTGATGGATCCAGGCATCCTAAGCCCAATGAAACTGTTACCTTTTCCAGCGAATTTGAATCAACAAGGACGAATCATGCCGCCATCCCTCGCCGAACGTTACCGCGGTGCCCTGCTTGGTCTGGCATGCGGCGACGCTGTCGGTACTACGGTTGAGTTCAAACCACGGGGATCATTCCAACCGTTGACCGATATGGTCGGCGGTGGCCCGTTCCACCTCAAGCCAGGGCAGTGGACCGATGACACCTCCATGGCCCTGTGTCTGGCCGAAAGCCTGCTGGACAAGAATGGATTCAATGCTGCCGATCAGATGGGCCGCTACCTCAACTGGTGGCAATGGGGCTATCTCAGCTCGACCGGTGAGTGTTTCGATATCGGCATGACCGTCAGCCAAGCGCTCGCGCAATATCAGCAAACCGCGGACCCCTTCGCTGGCTCTACCGACCCTTATAGCGCCGGCAACGGTTCACTGATGCGCCTGGCTCCGGTGGTGCTGTTCTACTTTCCCGACGCAAGGCAAATCCAGAGCTTTGCCGCCGACAGTTCGCGAACAACCCACGCAGCACCGGAAGCCATCGAATGTTGCCAATTGTTGGCCGGGTTGATTGCCAGAGCGCTTGAAGGCGCAGGCAAAGCAGAACTGCGTCAACTGCCCTTCGCCAGCTTCTCGCAACCCAAGGTCGCCGCCATTGCGCGCGGCGATTACCTCGGTCTATCCGAGACGAACATCAAAGGCAATGGCTACAGCGTGCAGTCACTGGAAGCGGCGTTGTGGTGCTTTCACCAGACGGACAGCTTCGAAGCGGCCATTTTGCGAGCGGCCAACCTGGGTGACGACGCCGATACCACCGCCGCGATCACCGGTCAGTTGGCCGGCGCCTATTACGGCGTGCGGGGCATTCCTGCACATTGGCTGGAAAGACTGCACGATGGTGAAGAGATTGCAGCCATCGCCGATCGTTTGCTCGACGCCTCCCGACTGCGCCTGCCTGAATAAGCGCGAAGCAGACGCTACACTGCTCGGCACTTATCTTCGATACAGCGAGAATTGACCATGTCCCTACGCCTGCTTCTGGCCCTGACACCCTTCCTGTTCACTCCCCTCGCCCACGCGGCCGTCGACTGCGCCAATGCCAGCGATCAGGCGACAATGAACCAGTGCGCCGGGCAGGACTTCAAAGCGGCGGACAACGAGTTGAACACGGTGTATCAGCAAGTCACCGGGCGCTTGAAGGACAACCCGGATGGCAAGAAGCTGTTGGTCAGTGCGCAACGGGCGTGGCTGGGTTTTCGGGACGCCGAGTGCAAGTTCTCATCGTCCGGGGTAACGGGCGGGAGCGTTTATCCGTGGGTTTACAGCAGTTGTCTGACCGGGGTGACCAAAGTGCGGGTCGAGGCGCTGAAACAGTATTTGAAGTGTGAAGAAGGTGACATGAGCTGCCCGGTGCCTGGGGCCTGATTTTTTCGGCAGTGTTGAGGGATCTTTCGCGAGCAGGCTCGCTCCCACATTGGAATGCATTTCAATGTGGGTCAACGCCCGTGCAATGAGTTGCGCGTGATCATGTTCTGCTCAGGCCGATACGACTCTGCCCTGTGCACACTGGCGCATACGACAGGAGCACCGCTGCGTAGACTTTCCTCAAGCACCTGCCGTAGCCGCGACAAGCCCTCTCGTTGTAGCGCCAGATTCGCCTCGATCTGACGTATCTCATCCATACGAATATCGATTTGCTCGATGGTCAGCGATTTGGAACAACTCCCGTCCTGCAAGAACAGGCCCCGAATGGTGTCGAGAGAAAATCCCAGCCGCTGAGCATCGCGCACCAGGATCAATCGCGCGATAGCCGCCTCGCCATAGTGTCGATATCCATTGGCGTCACGGGTAGAAGGCTCCAGTAAACCCTGTTCCTCGTAATAGCGTATCGCCGAAGCGGCCACACCTGTGCGCTTGGAAACTTCCCCAATCTTCATAAAAACTGCTTGACCTTCAAGTTGGCTTTAATCGTTAGCATAAGCCCGGGTTCGGCACGACAGCCAGTCGTTCTTGACCAACCTGGACAACTTTCACCTTCGGAATTTGATGATGAGCAAACTGACAGAACTGCTGAAATGGCGCTACGCGACGAAAAAGTTCGATCCATCCCGGACAGTGTCCGATGAAAAAATCGAGCGCATTCTGGAGGCGGTACGGTTAACGCCGACATCAAGTGGACTGCAGCCTTTTGAATTGCTCGTAGTGACCAATGCAGAGATTCGCGAAAAGATTAAAGCCGTCAGCTGGAATCAGCAGCAGGTTACCGACTGCTCTCATTTGTTGGTGTTCGCCGCGTGGGATGACATCACTTCCGAGCGGGTCAACATGATGTTTGACCTGACTAACGAAGTTCGCGGAACCGTTAACGAAGGATGGGAAAATTACCGTCAGATGCTCTTGGGCATTGTCGCTGGACGTGGCAAGGAGGCTAATTATCAGGCGGCTGCGCGGCAGGCTTACATCGGTTTGGGCTCGGCGTTGATCGCCGCGGCGTTTGAAGAAGTCGATGCCACACCGATGGAAGGTTTCGACCCGGCAGCCATCGATGAAATCCTCGGACTCGCGGCCCGCAACCTGCGCAGCGTGGTGATTCTGCCGTTGGGGCATAGAGCCACTGAGGGAGACTGGCTGGTCAACTTGAAAAAGGTTCGCCGCTCGCGGGAAAACTTCATTACCGAGATCAAGTAAACCCGGTAAGAGCGGGCGACTCAAACATGCCTTGGCGTGTGTCCCGCTCCAATCGATCCCAGACCCGTCATCGATACCAGCGGCCACCGAGTGGAACGCGTCCCTCCCGCGCTCTCGACTAGTTTCGAATTCGAGAGCCTATCGACATTGAAATCCCCGCAAAACAATTGAACTGAGGTTCATTCTCTCGCCCTGCATCCGATGCCAGCAGCGTCCTTCACAAAAGAAGAACAATTTATTATTGCCATTCGATAATTTAACATCGAGAATTAGTCATTCCCAATGACACCGCAAGGATTTTTCATGAGTACTCGTAACAACGGATTGGCACTGCAGCGCATGCATTGGGTCGGCCTACTGGCAGCAATTCTTGTCTGGGTTTTGGGGGTGACCGAGGTCGGTGGCAACGCTTCGATCTGGTTCTTCAAAACGGATGAAATGCTCGCGGCGCTGCTCTACGCCTTCGCCGAAAACTCGCCGCAATTGCTCGACCCGTTTGTCGAAGGTGCGCTGCTTGCCCCCGACACATGGCTCTCGCCACTGGCCACTGCACTGCTCGTCGTTCTGGACTTCCTGCCCGTTCTGCTTTCGACCTACGTGCTCTGGCTGACAGGGTTGTTTTTCCTGCGCTTGTCCCGCGGCGAAACCTGGACCGAGCGCAACATCAAGGTGCTGTGGCGAGTGGGGATTCTGTGCATCATTTCCCCGGCCGCCTACCCGCTGGTAGAGACGTTGCAAGGTTTGGCCCTGTCTATTGATCTGCCGCCAGGGGATCGTATTTTTCAGTTCTCGGTCGGCCTGTCTTCCACTTCTGCCTACGAGATTGTCAAAGGCGTATTGCTCTGTTTGTTTTCAATTATCATGCGCGATGCAAAAGTACTCAGCGATGAGCAAAGCCAATACATATAGAACAATACAATGACCATTATCGTCCGCCTTGACGTTGTCATGGCCACGCAAAAAATTCGCTCGAAAGAGTTGGCCAGCCTGCTGGGCATTACCGAGGCCAATCTGTCATTACTGAAAAATGGCAAGGTCAAGGGCGTGAAAATGGCCACCCTGGACAAGCTCTGCGCAGCACTCGATTGCCAGCCAGGCGATTTGCTGGAATTCCAGAAGGACTGAGCCTTGCGCATCTGCGCGAGTTAATTGTCGCCAGTCCACAGCGTTTAACTCTTATTCAATCCTTAGTTTGTAAGGCGGCTTTGTCATGACCCGGTTTTTATTCTGCGCGCTGTTTTTACTGACAGCGTTGATCAGCGGCTGCGCCACGCAAATGGACGTGGCGCTACATGCCACACCTGATCCGGATTATCATTTTGATCGAAAGGCGACTGTACTGGTGACGTCTAAAGGCGGCAGTGACGAAAACGCACTGAATGCCCGTTACTATCTTCGCGACATGGTTAATGCGTTGAAAGACAAGGGCTTCCAAGAGGTTTATACCGACGCCAGTCTGCCGAAGAACCACGCGCCAATAAAAATGACCGTCAGCCTCGATGTCGGCAGCCGACAGGTGACTTACCGTTATACCGCCACCGAGTACGGGCAAGTGCCGACCAGCACCTCTACCGTGTGCAAGACCAGCAAGAAAAAAGACGACCGGCTGACGTGCACGAGTAAACCGAACACTACCTATGGACCGGTAGGGACCTCGGAGCGCACCGGTTACACCACGCTTAGCACCTTCGTTGCCACTGCCCGCGATGAAGTCAGTAAGCGCCCGGTCTACCTGCTTCGCGCTTCGTCCTATAACGAAGACTGCCAATCCTCCAAGGTTGAAGACTTTCTGGTGGAGCAAGGCTTGCAGAACCTGAACTTCGAGGACCGCGTGCAGCGCAACTACACCGTCACGATGCCCGAGGGCTACCGCTGCAAATAGGCACTCCAGTGCAACTCTCAGCCTCGGCTCAACCAGCATGAGCCGAGGCTGCGAACCGTTAGACGTGCGGGTCTCCAGGCGCCTTGGTAGGCGCCGCGTATTGCGGCTTGAGATGGCCGTCCTGATCAAGTAGCCAGGCATCCATGATCTGCCGCACCACAGGACCGGCGACACGACCACCGGCCTCGCCGTTTTCGATCATCACCGAAATCGCAATCTTTGGATGCTCCGCCGGCGCGAAGCCAACGAACAAGGCGTTATCGCGGTGGCGCTCGAGGGTTTTCTCGCGGTTATAGCGCTCGCCCTGCTTGATCGCCACCACTTGCGCCGTACCACTTTTGCCAGCGATACGGTATTGCGCACCGGCCGCGGCCGCACGCGCGATGCCTCGGGCATCGTGCATCACCATTTGCATGCCGTGGTTGACCTGCTCCCAATCTCGCGGATCCTTGAGCAGGATGTTCGGCATCGGATGCTCATCGACCGGAGCGACTCCGTCGACAGTCTTGGCCAAGTGTGGCCGGTTCCATACACCTTTGTTGGCGATCAATGCCGTGGCCTGAGCCAGTTGCAGCGGCGTGACCTGCATGTAGCCCTGACCGATGCCGAGGATGACCGTTTCGCCGGGGAACCAGGCTTGCCGGCGGGTTGCGCGCTTCCAGGCTTGCGACGGCATCAGGCCGGGCGACTCTTCGAACATGTCCAGCGAGACTTTCTCGCCGAGGCCGAACATCGCCATGTAATCGTGCAAACGATCGATACCGAGCTTGTGGGCCAGATCATAGAAATAGGTGTCATTGGAACGCATGATTGCCGCGTCCATGTCTACCCAACCGTCGCCGCTGTGATTCCAGTTGCGGTACTTGTGATCGAAGTCCGGGAGCTGGTAATAACCGGGGTCGAAGACGCGGGTTTGCGGCGTCACCACACCGGCATCGAGGCCGGCGATAGCCACTTCTGGCTTGATGGTCGACCCCGGTGCGTAGAGTCCGCGCAGTACACGGTTGAACAGCGGCCGGTCGATCGAATCTCGCAGTGCCGAGTATTCCTTGGAGCTGATACCGGTGACGAACAGATTCGGATCGAAGCTGGGATTGCTGACCATGGCCAACACTTCACCGGTCGACGGATCGAGCGCTACCACTGAACCACGGCGATCGCCCAGCGCGGCTTCGGCGGCTTCCTGCAGCTTGATGTCGAGGCTCAGGACGATGTTCTGGCCGGGGACCGGGTCGGTGTGTTTGAGCACTCGAAGTACGCGTCCTTGGGCGTTGGTTTCCACCTCTTCGTAACCCACGTGGCCGTGTAGCTGCGCTTCATAGAAACGTTCGATGCCGGTTTTGCCAATGGATTGGGTACCGCGATATTCGACCGAGTCGAGGGCCTTGGATTCTTTTTCGTTGATCCGGCCGACGTAACCGATCGAGTGGGCGAAGTGCGCGCCGAGCGGGTAATGGCGAACGAACTGCGGCTCGACATCCAGGCCCGGAAGGCGGAACTCGTTGACGGCCAGTACGGCAATTTGCTCTTCCGTCAGCTCATAGAACAGCGTCACCGGCGTAAACGGGTGGCGGGACTGCTTCATCGCTTTATCGAAGACTGTGCGATCTTCTGCAGGCAGGTGCAGGAGATTGATGACTTCGTCCAGTTCTTGATTGACGTCGGTGGCGCGTTCGCGGGTGATGGTCAGGTTGAAACTGGGACGGTTATCCGCGAGCAGCACACCATTGCGGTCGTAGATCAAGCCGCGTGTCGGCGGGATCGGCAAGACGTGGACGCGATTGTTTTCGGAGATGGTCGAGTGGTAGTCGAATTCCACCACTTGCAGGATGTACAGGCGCACGACCAGGGCGCAGCTGACGGCGAAGACGAACATTGCGCAGGCGATCAACCGTTTGTTGACCAGACGCGTCTCTTTTTCGTGATCCTTGATCGGGATGGGTTCAGGCATTTCTACAGCAACTCTTCGACATAATTGAGTGCCGATCCTTGGGCAGGACATCAGTCCGTTAAAAAACGAGCTGCACCATACCAAAAACTGCCCGGTCACTCAGAAGGAATTTCCCTAATGGCACCTCTTGCAACGGTTGGGGACAGGCAATGCGCTGGAAAAACTTTTCTACAGGCAAAACAAAACCCCAACTGCTTTCGCAATTGGGGTTTCGGAATTTAATCTTGACGATGACCTACTCTCACATGGGGAAACCCCACACTACCATCGGCGATGCATCGTTTCACTGCTGAGTTCGGGATGGGATCAGGTGGTTCCAACGCTCTATGGTCGTCAAGAAATTCGGGTACCGAGTCGTGACCAGATGGCCTCGCTTCAGCAAATTGGGTATGTGACAGCTGGTGTTTTGTGAGTCTTTCGAACTTTCGGTTCATTTCGTCTTCACACACCGCAATCTGGTGCTCTCCCGCTTTTCAGCTTGAAGCATGCAAATTGCTTGGGTGTTATATGGTCAAGCCTCACGGGCAATTAGTATTGGTTAGCTCAACGCCTCACAGCGCTTACACACCCAACCTATCAACGTCGTAGTCTTCGACGGCCCTTCAGGGAACTCAAGGTTCCAGTGAGATCTCATCTTGAGGCAAGTTTCCCGCTTAGATGCTTTCAGCGGTTATCTTTCCCGAACATAGCTACCCGGCAATGCCACTGGCGTGACAACCGGAACACCAGAGGTTCGTCCACTCCGGTCCTCTCGTACTAGGAGCAGCCCCTCTCAAATCTCAAACGTCCACGGCAGATAGGGACCGAACTGTCTCACGACGTTCTAAACCCAGCTCGCGTACCACTTTAAATGGCGAACAGCCATACCCTTGGGACCGGCTTCAGCCCCAGGATGTGATGAGCCGACATCGAGGTGCCAAACACCGCCGTCGATATGAACTCTTGGGCGGTATCAGCCTGTTATCCCCGGAGTACCTTTTATCCGTTGAGCGATGGCCCTTCCATACAGAACCACCGGATCACTAAGACCTACTTTCGTACCTGCTCGACGTGTCTGTCTCGCAGTCAAGCGCGCTTTTGCCTTTATACTCTACGACCGATTTCCGACCGGTCTGAGCGCACCTTCGTACTCCTCCGTTACTCTTTAGGAGGAGACCGCCCCAGTCAAACTACCCACCATACACTGTCCTCGATCCGGATAACGGACCTGAGTTAGAACCTCAAAGTTGCCAGGGTGGTATTTCAAGGATGGCTCCACGCGAACTGGCGTCCACGCTTCAAAGCCTCCCACCTATCCTACACAAGCAAATTCAAAGTCCAGTGCAAAGCTATAGTAAAGGTTCACGGGGTCTTTCCGTCTAGCCGCGGATACACTGCATCTTCACAGCGATTTCAATTTCACTGAGTCTCGGGTGGAGACAGCGCCGCCATCGTTACGCCATTCGTGCAGGTCGGAACTTACCCGACAAGGAATTTCGCTACCTTAGGACCGTTATAGTTACGGCCGCCGTTTACCGGGGCTTCGATCAAGAGCTTCGCGTTAGCTAACCCCATCAATTAACCTTCCGGCACCGGGCAGGCGTCACACCCTATACGTCCACTTTCGTGTTTGCAGAGTGCTGTGTTTTTAATAAACAGTCGCAGCGGCCTGGTATCTTCGACCGGCATGAGCTTACGGAGCAAGTCCTTCACCCTCACCGGCGCACCTTCTCCCGAAGTTACGGTGCCATTTTGCCTAGTTCCTTCACCCGAGTTCTCTCAAGCGCCTTGGTATTCTCTACCCAACCACCTGTGTCGGTTTGGGGTACGGTTCCTGGTTACCTGAAGCTTAGAAGCTTTTCTTGGAAGCATGGCATCAACCACTTCGTGTTCTAAAAGAACACTCGTCATCAGCTCTCGGCCTTAAGATCCCGGATTTACCTAAGATCTCAGCCTACCACCTTAAACTTGGACAACCAACGCCAAGCTGGCCTAGCCTTCTCCGTCCCTCCATCGCAATAACCAGAAGTACAGGAATATTAACCTGTTTTCCATCGACTACGCTTTTCAGCCTCGCCTTAGGGACCGACTAACCCTGCGTCGATTAACGTTGCGCAGGAAACCTTGGTCTTTCGGCGTGGGTGTTTTTCACACCCATTGTCGTTACTCATGTCAGCATTCGCACTTCTGATACCTCCAGCAAGCTTCTCAACTCACCTTCACAGGCTTACAGAACGCTCCTCTACCGCATCATCCGAAGATGATACCCGTAGCTTCGGTGTATGGTTTGAGCCCCGTTACATCTTCCGCGCAGGCCGACTCGACTAGTGAGCTATTACGCTTTCTTTAAAGGGTGGCTGCTTCTAAGCCAACCTCCTAGCTGTCTAAGCCTTCCCACATCGTTTCCCACTTAACCATAACTTTGGGACCTTAGCTGACGGTCTGGGTTGTTTCCCTTTTCACGACGGACGTTAGCACCCGCCGTGTGTCTCCCATGCTCGGCACTTGTAGGTATTCGGAGTTTGCATCGGTTTGGTAAGTCGGGATGACCCCCTAGCCGAAACAGTGCTCTACCCCCTACAGTGATACATGAGGCGCTACCTAAATAGCTTTCGAGGAGAACCAGCTATCTCCGAGCTTGATTAGCCTTTCACTCCGATCCACAGGTCATCCGCTAACTTTTCAACGGTAGTCGGTTCGGTCCTCCAGTTAGTGTTACCCAACCTTCAACCTGCCCATGGATAGATCGCCCGGTTTCGGGTCTATTCCCAGCGACTAGACGCCCTATTAAGACTCGCTTTCGCTACGCCTCCCCTATTCGGTTAAGCTCGCCACTGAAAATAAGTCGCTGACCCATTATACAAAAGGTACGCAGTCACAGAACAAAGTCTGCTCCCACTGCTTGTACGCATACGGTTTCAGGATCTATTTCACTCCCCTCTCCGGGGTTCTTTTCGCCTTTCCCTCACGGTACTAGTTCACTATCGGTCAGTCAGTAGTATTTAGCCTTGGAGGATGGTCCCCCCATATTCAGACAAAGTTTCTCGTGCTCCGTCCTACTCGATTTCATGACTAAGAGATTTTCGCGTACAGGGCTATCACCCACTATGGCCGCACTTTCCAGAGCGTTCCGCTAATCTCAAAGCCACTTAAGGGCTAGTCCCCGTTCGCTCGCCACTACTAAGGGAATCTCGGTTGATTTCTTTTCCTCAGGGTACTTAGATGTTTCAGTTCCCCTGGTTCGCCTCTTGCACCTATGTATTCAGTACAAGATAACCATCTTATGATGGCTGGGTTCCCCCATTCAGACATCTCCGGATCAAAGTCTGTTTGCCGACTCCCCGAAGCTTTTCGCAGGCTACCACGTCTTTCATCGCCTCTGACTGCCAAGGCATCCACCGTATGCGCTTCTTCACTTGACCATATAACCCCAAGCAATCTGGTTATACTGTGAAGACGACATTCGCCGAAAATTCGAATTTCTCAACTAAGAGAACTCACAAATTTTACCTTAGCCTGATCCGTTACCAGTGAAAGTAACGTTCAGTCTATCTTTCTATCACATACCCAAATTTTTAAAGAACGAACTAGTCAAAGACTAGAAATCAACATTCATCATCATCTTGATGGAATGCTCATTTCTAAGCTTTCAAACTTTAGAAGCAGTAGTGGTGGAGCCAAGCGGGATCGAACCGCTGACCTCCTGCGTGCAAGGCAGGCGCTCTCCCAGCTGAGCTATGGCCCCGTATTTCTACAGGCGTTTCCCACACAAAATTGGTGGGTCTGGGCAGATTCGAACTGCCGACCTCACCCTTATCAGGGGTGCGCTCTAACCAACTGAGCTACAGACCCAATTTCGAGCTACTAAGGCCGACCTCACCATGCTCTTAACCACAAAGCATGGGGTACGCTCTAACCAACTCAGCTACAAACCGATACAGGCTGCTTCTTTCGTCTTCTTCAATGAATCAAGCAATTCGTGTGGGAACTTATGGAGCAGCTGATGTCGTCGATTAAGGAGGTGATCCAGCCGCAGGTTCCCCTACGGCTACCTTGTTACGACTTCACCCCAGTCATGAATCACACCGTGGTAACCGTCCTCCCGAAGGTTAGACTAGCTACTTCTGGTGCAACCCACTCCCATGGTGTGACGGGCGGTGTGTACAAGGCCCGGGAACGTATTCACCGTGACATTCTGATTCACGATTACTAGCGATTCCGACTTCACGCAGTCGAGTTGCAGACTGCGATCCGGACTACGATCGGTTTTATGGGATTAGCTCCACCTCGCGGCTTGGCAACCCTTTGTACCGACCATTGTAGCACGTGTGTAGCCCAGGCCGTAAGGGCCATGATGACTTGACGTCATCCCCACCTTCCTCCGGTTTGTCACCGGCAGTCTCCTTAGAGTGCCCACCATAACGTGCTGGTAACTAAGGACAAGGGTTGCGCTCGTTACGGGACTTAACCCAACATCTCACGACACGAGCTGACGACAGCCATGCAGCACCTGTCTCAATGTTCCCGAAGGCACCAATCCATCTCTGGAAAGTTCATTGGATGTCAAGGCCTGGTAAGGTTCTTCGCGTTGCTTCGAATTAAACCACATGCTCCACCGCTTGTGCGGGCCCCCGTCAATTCATTTGAGTTTTAACCTTGCGGCCGTACTCCCCAGGCGGTCAACTTAATGCGTTAGCTGCGCCACTAAGAGCTCAAGGCTCCCAACGGCTAGTTGACATCGTTTACGGCGTGGACTACCAGGGTATCTAATCCTGTTTGCTCCCCACGCTTTCGCACCTCAGTGTCAGTATCAGTCCAGGTGGTCGCCTTCGCCACTGGTGTTCCTTCCTATATCTACGCATTTCACCGCTACACAGGAAATTCCACCACCCTCTACCATACTCTAGCTCGACAGTTTTGAATGCAGTTCCCAGGTTGAGCCCGGGGATTTCACATCCAACTTAACGAACCACCTACGCGCGCTTTACGCCCAGTAATTCCGATTAACGCTTGCACCCTCTGTATTACCGCGGCTGCTGGCACAGAGTTAGCCGGTGCTTATTCTGTCGGTAACGTCAAAACAGCAAAGTATTAATTTACTGCCCTTCCTCCCAACTTAAAGTGCTTTACAATCCGAAGACCTTCTTCACACACGCGGCATGGCTGGATCAGGCTTTCGCCCATTGTCCAATATTCCCCACTGCTGCCTCCCGTAGGAGTCTGGACCGTGTCTCAGTTCCAGTGTGACTGATCATCCTCTCAGACCAGTTACGGATCGTCGCCTTGGTGAGCCATTACCTCACCAACTAGCTAATCCGACCTAGGCTCATCTGATAGCGCAAGGCCCGAAGGTCCCCTGCTTTCTCCCGTAGGACGTATGCGGTATTAGCGTTCCTTTCGAAACGTTGTCCCCCACTACCAGGCAGATTCCTAGGCATTACTCACCCGTCCGCCGCTGAATCCAGGAGCAAGCTCCTCTCATCCGCTCGACTTGCATGTGTTAGGCCTGCCGCCAGCGTTCAATCTGAGCCATGATCAAACTCTTCAGTTCAAACATCTTTGGGTTTTTAAGAAACCCTAAACTTGGCTCAGCAATCGTTGGTTACATCTTTGATTTCTCGCGGAGTAACTTGTGATGCTGATAATCTTGTTGACTATCAGTCTGATTCCACAAGCACCCACACGAATTGCTTGATTCAGTTGTTAAAGAGCGGTTGGTTAAGATCTTTCGTCTCAACCGAGGCGCGCATTCTACAGCAGCCTCATTTGCTGTCAAGTGATTATTTTCAGAAGTTTTCGAAGAATTCTTCAACAACTTCAACCACTTGCGCTTCCGATCTCTCGTCAGCGGGAGGCGAATTCTACAGCGTTACACGCTGCTGTCAACACCTCTTTTTCAACTTCCTTTCTGGCTTCGATGAACTGAAGCGCCCCGCTGCCGAAACCTACATAACTCATTGAATCTCAAGGAGTTTTCCGTTTCGACTGCGCCGGAAGTGGGGCGAATTATAGACACTCTGAATCTGCCGTCAACGATTAATTTCAGTTTTCTATCGATGCTGGGAAAAAGCCCTCTCTATATAGACGTACACTCAACGAATGCGCAATATATTGCCCAATAACAGAACAATACCTTGCCCTTACCTTGGACGATGCCGCGCAATGAATGACCAGCCACGCTCTCTTGCCTCAATGCTGTTCCCGGTTGGCCTGCTATTAATAGCCATGGCGTCGATCCAGTCCGGCGCCTCGCTGGCCAAAAGCATGTTCCCCATCATTGGTGCTCAGGGAACCACCACGCTGCGGCTGATCTTCGCCAGTGTAATCATGTTGCTAATACTGCGCCCCTGGCGAGCCAGGCTAACCGCCAAATCACTGCGCACGGTCATCGTCTATGGCATGGCATTGGGCGGTATGAACTTCCTCTTCTATATGTCATTGCGCACGGTTCCACTGGGAATCGCCGTTGCTCTGGAATTTACCGGGCCACTGGCAGTAGCCATTTATGCGTCCCGGCGCGCCATCGACTTTCTCTGGATTGCGCTGGCCGCCGCCGGCCTGTTGTTGTTGATTCCCACAGGAGCAACCAGTGCCGGAATCGATCTGGTAGGGGCCGGCTATGCACTGGGAGCTGGTGCATGCTGGGCACTGTATATTCTGTTTGGTCAGAAGGCTGGCGCCGATAACGGAGTGACGACTGCTGCATTAGGGGTAATGATCGCCGCGCTGTTCGTGGCCCCTATCGGCATCGTGCATGCAGGTGCGGCCCTGTTGACCCCCTCCTTGATTCCGATTGCCATTGGCGTCGCCATTCTGTCCACCGCCCTGCCCTACACACTGGAAATGGTCGCCCTTACCCGCTTGCCAGCACGCACTTTCGGCACATTGATGAGCATCGAGCCTGCGTTCGGAGCTTTATCGGGGCTGTTGTTCCTGCATGAATTCCTCACACTGTCACAATGGATGGCGATCTTGTGCATTATTCTGGCTTCCGTCGGCGCAACCTTGACTATGGGCAGCGCCGCAAAGCCCGCAATTGCGGCTGACTGAAAGAGGATTTGACGAAGGTCTGGCAATTGGCGCGCATTTAGGCCATGTTTAGATCTGTAACCCAATGCCAGACATGGATTTTTTCGGACAGGGATTTCAAAACGCTTAGAGCGCAAGCGAACACAGGCAAACCCGAGCGTTAGACTCGTGGCCGCTATAAGGACGGTAATGAAACGAATTTTGATATTGATCGCCATACTGGCGGTTGCGGGTTGTGCGGCGACTTCGGAAACTCAGGTCAAACGCGGTAAAAAAGGACTGCACATCAACTGTTCGGGGCTATCGTCCTCCTGGGACAAGTGCTACGCCAGTGCCGCCAACGCCTGTTTGCCAAAAGGCTACAAGGTCATCGCCAAATCCGGTGACGCGGTGGAAGAACCCGGCGATTACCCGTTTGGTCTGAATCCTGCGGGTTACACCAGTCGCAGCATGATCGTCATCTGTAAATAGCTCAGCGCTATCCGGCAATCTGCCGGCCAATCTCTTCATGGCTGGACTTCAGCACCGCTTGCTGAACGTCCGGTGTAGCCAGCATACGCGCCACTACCAATGCTCCGACGCATTGCGACAGCACCGACCACGCCAGGGTCTCGCTCTCGAGTATCTGCGCCCAGCGCTCATGGAGCCGGCAGATCCATAATTGCGCCTGCTCGCGCACCTGGACATCCGATCGGGCGATTTCTGCGCCCAATGCCGGCAACGCGCAACCGGCCTCAGGCTGTTCGACGTGGGCCATGCTCAGATAGTGCTTGAGACAGCGTTTCAGTCGTTCACGATCCTGCGCGCCCGCGCCTCCCAGTCGTTCAAGGCTTTGACCCAACTCACGCTCGACGATGGCCGTAAACAACGCATCTTTCGACGAGAAGTGGCTATAGAACGCCGCGCCACTCAATCCGATCGCCTTCATCAAACCATCCACGCCTACCGTGGAAAAACCGCTGCGCTTTGCCGACAGCGCGCTGCTCTGCAAGAGCTTTTCCCGGGTTTCCAGCTTGTGACTGGCGGAGTAACGCATGTGTTTGCCCTCGATTCGACTGCCTTGACGTTGTCCGGATCCTAGCATAACGTTCGTTCACTTAACGATCGTTTAATAAAGGGACTCACCCATGAATAACAAGAAGGTCGTATTGGTTGTCGGCGCCGGCGATGCCACGGGCGGAGCGATTGCCAAGCGTTTTGCCAGTGAAGGATTCATCGCCTGCGTCACCCGGCGCAGCGCCGAAAAATTGCAACCGCTGGTGGACGCAATCAACGCTGAAGGCGGCGAAGCCCATGGGTTTGCCTGCGATGCGCGCAAGGAAGAAGACGTCATCGCCCTGATTGAAGACATCGAAACCCGCCTCGGTCCGATCGAAGCCTTTGTGTTCAATATCGGCGCCAACGTACCGTGCAGCATCCTTGAAGAAACCGCCCGCAAATATTTCAAGATCTGGGAGATGGCCTGTTTCTCGGGTTTCCTCAATGCCCGTGAAGTGGCCAGACGCATGGTCACTCGCCAGCGCGGCACGATTCTGTTCACCGGAGCCACCGCCGGACTGCGCGGCGCATCCGGGTTCGCCGCATTCGCCGGCGCCAAGCACGGTATCCGCGCACTGGCGCAAAGCATGGCGCGGGAACTGGGGCCGATTAATATCCATGTCGCCCATGTGGTGGTTGATGGTGCGATCGACACCGATTTCATTCGCAACAGTTTCCCCGAGAAGTACGCCACGAAAGATCAGGATGGCATCCTCAACCCCGAGCACATTGCCGAGAACTACTGGTATCTGCACAGTCAGCCACGGGATGCTTGGACGTTCGAGCTGGATCTGCGCCCGTGGAACGAACGCTGGTAAGCCCGCGCCATAACAATAAATAGAGAGAAGCAATAATGACGAAAACCGTGGAGTTCTATTTCGACCTCGGCAGCCCTGCCACCTATCTGGCCTACACCCAACTGCCGAAGATTTGCGCCGAAACGAACAGTGAACTGATCTACATTCCGATGCTGCTCGGGGGCGTCTTCAAGGCAACCGGCAACGCATCGCCGGCGATGATTCCGGCGAAGGGTCGGTACATGTTTGAGGATCTGGATCGCTACGCGAAACGCTACGGAGTGCCGCTGAAATTCAATCCGCATTTCCCGATCAACACACTGATGTTGATGCGTGCGGTCACTGGCATCCAGCTGCGGCGGCCAGAATGCTTTCAAGTGTTTATCGATTGTCTGTTCAAGGCGCTGTGGGTTGAAGGACGCAGCCTGGACGAACCGGCGACGGTCGCCGCTGTGCTGAGTGAACACGGCTTCGATCCGCTTGAAGTGCTAGCACTGACTAACGACGAGTCCGTCAAAGCGGTACTCAAGGACAACACCGAGAGCGCGGTTAAACGCGGTGTGTTCGGGGCACCCAGTATGTTTATCGGCAATCAGCTCTTCTTCGGCCAGGATCGGCTCGACTTTGTTGAGGAAGCCTTGCGCCAAGGCTAAGCGATCATTCAGGCGCTGAACACAGCGCCTGAATCCCAGCCAATCAGATCGCCGCAGTACGGGTGTTCAGCCATTCCAGCGCAGCACCCTCAAGCAACGGACTCACGCGCTCACGCACTTCTGCGTGGTAGGTGTTGAACCATTGCTTCTCTTCCTCAGTCAGCAGCGCCGGCAGCAGGCAACGCGTGTCGATCGGGCACAGCGTCAAGGTTTCGAACTTGAGGAATTCACCGAACTCGCTGCTGCCCGCCTCGCGGTTCATCGCCAGGTTCTCGATACGCACACCCCAACGGCCCGGACGATAAGTGCCCGGCTCGATCGAGGTAATCATTCCCGGTTGCATGGCCGTTTGCGGTGCAGGCGCGGCCTGATAGGCGATCACCTGCGGACCTTCATGGACGTTGAGGAAATAGCCAACGCCGTGCCCCGTGCCGTGACCATAATCCACACTTTCTGCCCAGATCGGCGCACGGGCAATGGCATCGAGCAGCGGCGAAAGAATGCCTTTCGGGAACTGTGCTCGCGACAGGGCAATCACGCCCTTCAACACGCGCGTGCAATCGCGTTTCTGTTCTTCGCTCGGCGTACCGACCGGCACCATCCGCGTGATATCCGTGGTGCCGCCCAGGTATTGACCGCCCGAGTCGATCAGCAGCAAGCCATCCCCCTCAATTACCGCGTGCTCTTCTTCAGTGGCGTGGTAATGCGGCATGGCACCATTGGCGTTGAACGCGGCAATCGTGTTGAAACTCAGCGAGACATAATCCGGACGACGTTCGCGGGCGGCGGTGAGCTTCTCGTCGATGGTCAATTCGGTAATGCGCTCGCGCCCCCAGGCCGATTCCAGCCAGGCGAAAAACTCGCACAGCGCCGCGCCATCCTGCTCCATCGCTTTGCGGATATGTTCAGCGTCCGCTTCACTTTTCTGCGACTTGGCCAATGTGGTCGGGTTCAGGCCTTCGACAAGCTTCACCGTGCTGTCGAGATTATCCAGCAAGCCGCTGGTAACGCGCGCCGGATCGACCAGCAGGCTCGCGCCGCTCGGCACGGCGCGCAGCGCATCGGTGACTTCGCTGTAATCGCGCAGCGTCACGCCGTCCGTCTCCAGCACCGCGCGCAAATCTGCGTCGACCTTGCTCAGCGCCACGAACAACGTGGCCTGGTGCTGACCGATCAAGGCAAACGATACAAACACCGGGTTGAACGACACGTCGCCGCCGCGCAGGTTGAACAGCCAGGCAATGTCGTCGAGGGTGGCGATGAAATGCCAGTCAGCGCCGCGCTCTTGCAGGGTTTCGCGCAGTTTGGCGAGTTTTTCGCCACGGCTGACGGTCGCCTGCGGTGGCAGATGCTGATAGATCGGTGCATTCGGCAAGCTCGGGCGATCACTCCAGACTTCCTGCAGCAAATCGATGTCGGTGCGCAGACGTGCACCGCGTGCTTCCAGTTTGCTGCTCAGCGTACGCGCCGAAGCCACGGCCATCACCGCACCGTCAACCACGACCACGCCACCTTCCGGTGTCTGCTCGGAAAGCCAGTCCAGCGGGCTCGGTTGACCCGGTTGCAACTTGACCAGTTCGATGCCACTGCCCTTGAGTTCTTTGGTCGCCTGTTCCCAGTAACGACTGTCGGCCCAGACACCGGCGAAATCAGCGGTGACAATCAAAGTGCCAACCGAACCATGGAAGCCCGACAACCACTGCCGGCCCTGCCAGTAACCCGGCAGATATTCCGACAAATGCGGGTCGGCGGACGGCACCAACAACGCATGAATGCCTTCGCGGCGCATCAGTTCACGGGTGTGCGCCAGGCGCTGGGGCACCGATCCTTCGGTCGAGGTCTGGGTACTCATCATGTCTCCTGCTAATCACTTCATCGTTATTGTTCGTAGCCGTTAGGTCGGCTCGTTTAAAGCCCTGTCGCCCAGAATGCCGGAGCATTGGCGCAGGCGGTCTTGATCAGTTGAACGGCCTTGTCGACATCTTCGGCGGTGGTGAAGCGGCCGAGGCTCAAGCGAATGGTGCGACCGGCCAGATGCGCGTCATGCCCCAACGCCAATAGCACGTGGGACGGCGCGTTACTCGCTGAATTGCAGGCCGAGGTCGCGGAAAAGGCAATCGAATGACTCAACGCCGCGCTGTTGAATTCGCCTTCGCTGAAGGTCAGGCTCAAGGTGTGCGGAATACGTTGAGTGGCGCAGCCGTTCAAGCGCACACCCGGCAAACTCAGCAGTTGTTCGAGCAAGCGTTCGCGCAGTGCGACGATGGTTTTTTTCTCGGCATCGAACGCCTCGGCGGCCAAGGCAAACGCTGCGCCCATCCCGGCAATCTGGTGCGTGGCCAAGGTTCCGGAACGCAAACCGCCTTCGTGACCGCCGCCGTGAATCTGCGCCTGCAACCGCTGCTGCGCCCGCGGGCCGACGTACAACGCGCCGATGCCTTTGGGGCCGTAAAGTTTGTGTGCAGAGAACGACATCAGATCCACCGGCCATTGCCCCAGATCGATGGCCACTTTGCCGGCGCCTTGCGCCGCGTCGACATGGAACAACGCCTCTCGGCTACGCACGACTGCGCCAATCGCTTGAACATCGTTGACCGTGCCCAACTCGTTGTTGACCAGCATCAGCGACACCAGAAAGGTGTCCTCACGCATGGCTTCACTGACCGCTTGCGGCGTGATCAGGCCATCGGCGTCCGGCACCAGATAAGTCACGGCGATGCCGGCGTCCTGCAATTGGCGGGCGGTATCGAGAATGGCTTTGTGTTCAATCTGGCTGGTGATGATATGGCCGCCAGACACACCACGCGCCTGGGCCACACCTTTAAGGGCGAGGTTATTGGACTCGGTGGCACCGGAGGTCCAGACAATCTGTTCGGCATTAGCGCCGACCAGTTCGGCAACTTGCCGGCGGGCCTGCTCGACCGTGTGTCGGGCCTGCTGGCCGAACGCGTGGGAACTGGAAGCCGGGTTGCCAAAGTTACCGTGAAACCCCAGACACTCGATCATCACCTGGATGACTCGCTCGTCGACCGGGGTGGTGGCGGCGTAATCGAAATACAACGGACGTGTGTTCATAAAAGACTCGCAGAGCGTGTTCCGGGATCAGGAGGCTCGTGTCTGCAAACGGCATCGCGCAGCCTTGTGAGCTGCGCGTCGGTTCGAGAGCGTCATCAATACCTGATCGGATGCCGTTAAAGAAGAACAACTTCATTTAAAAGTGCGTAGGAACGCTCCTGAAGTCGAGCTTAACAGGCATCCGGCCTGCGGTTGAAGCGATGCGTCAGCTAAAGCTTTCAAGAAGTAACGGGTACAGTGAAATCACCAACAGCGCCGCCATGCCCCAGTTGAACACGCGCAACCAGCGCGGATCCTTCAGCACATTGCGCAACAACGTGCCGCAGGCTGCCCAGACGCCGACACTCGGCAGATTGATGATGGCAAACACCGCGGCAATCACCACGACATTGGTGAAATAGCCCTGCATCGGCGTGTAGGTGCTGATGGCGCCGATGGCCATGATCCACGCCTTGGGATTGACCCACTGAAACGCGGCGGCGCCAAGGTAGCTGATCGGCTTCGCTTCGCCTTCGGCGCTATCGCCGACCGGCCCCGAGTGGGCGATTTTCCACGCCAGATACAACAGATACGCCGCGCCGACATAGCGCAGAACCGTATAGAGAATCGGATAGTTCTGAAACACCGCGCCCAGGCCAAAGCCCACCGCGACAACCAGAACGAAGAAGCCACAGGTAATTCCGAGCATATGCGGGATGGTGCGGTTAAAACCGAAATTCACCCCCGATGCCAGCAACATGGTGTTGTTCGGCCCCGGCGTAATCGAGGTGACAAGGGCAAACAGGGCAAAGCCCAACAGCAGGTCAAGCGAGAGGGTCATGGCAGGCAATCCATCAGGGTCATTCAGGTGTTGACCCTATCCCACGCCGCCCGGCAAGCCCACGGACAGTTGGGTAAAACTTCCACCAGTACAGTTTGTTTTCAGCTAGGACGACCGTGCAGCTGTACGGCACGCTCGGCACTCATTTCAGCTTTCTTGTCGAACTGGGTCTGACCGAGCAATTGCGCTTTTTTCGCGTGGTATTCGTCGAAGGACAGGCCGCTGCGATTCAATGCTTCCATCGCTAATTCACGGGATTCTTCATCGGTGTAAGGGCGCAGCTCCGGCGAAACATGTCCGGCACAACCGGCGAGTACGGAGACAGCGAGCAACAGGGAAACAGTCAGTAAACGATTCATGGGAGCGTCCTGGCGAACAATGGGGAGTCGATGGACAAAGGCTACGCCCGGGTGCGCTCGCGCAGAAATCAACGCTCTCAATAGTGGCTATCAGGAAATCGACACAGATCGGCATATATCTCCAAACGATCTATAAATATCGATTAACGTTCTTTTGCGGAATAACAAACTGCCTTTATAACTTCATCCATGCGCTGAGCACTGTTGCTCCAGCAACTGTTGCTCAGCCAACACCGATTCAACAAAGCGCCTCGTTACTCACAGGGGCGATCGCCACGCTAACGCTCAACGCCTTGTAAACCGGGGCTTACAGGAATTGGTACAGCGCTTGCTCAGACTCGGTGACTTACTCACTGCTCGCTGAGCAACTGTTGAAAAAGGAACTGATCATGTCGCGTCCCCTGAAAGTCGTCGCCCTCTCCGGCGGCACCTGGCGTCCGTCCCGTACTCTGGTGCTGACCCAAGCCTTGCTCGCCGAACTGGCCGGCCACCTGACCATCGAAAGCCATTTGATCGAACTCGGTGATATCGCTCGCCCGCTCGGCGGTGCGCTATCGCGTCAGGAGCTCAGTGCGGAAGTTGAAGCCGAGCTACAGGCCATTGAACAGGCCGATCTGCTGATTGTTGCCGCGCCGGTTTATCGCGGTTCCTACCCGGGCCTGCTCAAGCATCTGTTCGACCTGATTGACCTCAATGCACTGATCGACACGCCGGTGCTGCTCGCTGCTACCGGCGGCAGCGAACGCCATGCGCTGGTGCTCGATCACCAGTTGCGCCCGCTGTTCAGCTTCTTTCAGGCCATGACCTTGCCAATCGGCGTGTACGCCACCGAAGCCGACTTCGCCGATTACCAGATCACCAGCGAATTGTTGAAAGCGCGCATCCGCCTCGCGGCCGAACGCGCAGCGCCGCTGTTCGCCACCCAAATCAAACCCTTGCTGAAAATCGCCTGAGGAGCCGTTCATGGATGTTTTCTGGTTCCTGCCGACCCACGGTGATGGCCACTATCTGGGCACCACCCAAGGCGCGCGCCCGGTCACTCTCAATTATCTGAAACAGGTGGCGCAGGCCGCTGACAGTCTCGGCTACCACGGCGTGCTGATTCCCACCGGGCGCTCCTGCGAAGACTCGTGGGTAATCGCTTCGGCACTGGTGCCGCTGACCGAGCACCTGCGCTATCTGGTGGCGATCCGTCCGGGGATCATTTCCCCGACGGTTTCGGCGCGGATGGCCGCGACCCTCGATCGACTGTCCAATGGACGCTTGCTGATCAACGTGGTGACCGGCGGCGATCCGGACGAGAACCGGGGCGACGGCAACTTTCTCAGTCACGCCGAGCGCTATGAAGTCACCGATGAATTCCTGCAGATCTGGCGCCGTGTGTTGCAAGGCGAAGCGGTGGATTTCGACGGCAAACACCTGAAGGTGCAGAACGCCAAAGCGTTGTATCCGCCGGTGCAGAAACCTTATCCACCGCTGTACTTCGGCGGCTCTTCCGATGCCGCGCATGATCTGGCCGCCGAACAGGTCGATGTCTATCTGACCTGGGGCGAACCACCGGCCGCTGTCGCGGAAAAACTCGCCGATGTACGCGAACGCGCGGCGCGGCATGGGCGCAAGGTCAAGTTCGGCATCCGCTTGCATGTGATCGTGCGCGAGACCGCCGAAGAGGCGTGGAAAGCCGCGGACAAACTGATCGAACACATCAGCGACGAAACCATTGAAGCGGCGCAGAAATCCTTTTCGCGTTTCGACTCCGAAGGTCAGCGGCGCATGGCGGCCTTGCATGATGGCCGTCGCGACAACCTCGAGATCGCCCCGAACCTCTGGGCCGGCGTCGGTCTGGTGCGCGGCGGTGCCGGTACGGCGCTGGTTGGCGATCCGCAGCAAGTGGCGGCGCGGATCAAGGAATACGCGGATCTGGGCATCGAGAGTTTCATCTTCTCCGGTTATCCGCATCTGGAAGAGGCTTACCGCTTTGCCGAGCTGGTGTTCCCGCTGTTGCCCGAGCCTTACGCGAGTCTGGCCGGGCGTGGCGTGACCAATCTGACCGGGCCGTTTGGCGAAATGATTGCCAACGATGTGCTGCCCACAAAAGCCTCGGCATAAACCGGATCTCTTGTGTAGGAGCTGCCGCAGGCTGCGATCTTTTGATCTTAAAAAAGATCGCAGCCTGCGGCAGCTCCTACATAGGCAGTTTGAATTCAGGAGTGTTGGTGTGACCGCCAAACCGCAAAGTACTTTGTTATCCCCGCTGCAGACCGCGCGCCAACTGGCCGCCGAGTTTGCCCTGACCGCCGTCGAACGTGACGAGCGTGGTGGCACGCCGAAAGTCGAGCGTGACGCCCTGCGTGACAGTGGCCTGCTGGCCCTGAGCATTCCCACCCGCTACGGCGGCCTCGGCGCGAGCTGGAGCGAAACCCTGCAGGTCGTCCGCGAATTCGCCAAGGTCGACAGCTCGATTGCCCACGTTTTCGGTTTTCACCACTTGATGCTCGCCACCGTGCGCCTGTTTTCCCGGCCGGAACAATGGCAGCCGTGGTTCGAACAGACCGCGCGGCAGAACTGGTTCTGGGGCAACGCACTGAACCCGCTCGACACCCGTACCGTGGTCAAGAATCTCGGTGGCTGGCGCGAGTTTTCCGGGAAGAAGAGCTTCTGTTCCGGCGCCAGCGACTCACAAATGCTGATCGCCTCGGCGGTCGATGAAAGCGCCGGCGGCAAGTTGCTGATCGCGGCGATTCCCAGCGGACGCAGTGGCATCACCCTGCACGATGACTGGAACAACATCGGCCAGCGCCAGACCGACAGCGGCAGCGCCACGTTTGAACGGGTGCGGGTCGAGGAGTCGGAATTGTTGCTCGATCCCGGTCCGCTGAGCACGCCGTTCGCCTGCTTGCGGCCATTGATCGCGCAACTGACGTTCACGCATATGTTTCTCGGGATTGCCGAAGGCGCTTTCGAAGAGGCGCGGCAATACACCCTCAGCGAAACCCGGCTCTGGCATAAATCCTCGGCGCGCGATGTGCGTGAAGACCCGTACGTGCTCGCGCATTACGGCGAGTTCTGGGTGGCGCTGGAAGGCATTCGCCTGTTGGTCGAACGCGCGGCGGCGTTGCTCGATGAGGCCTGGGCCAAAGGCGCGAATCTCAGCGCCGAAGAGCGCGGCCAAGTCGCGACAGCGATTGCCACCGCAAAAGTCGCCGCCAGCCGACAGGGCCTGGACATTTGCAGCCGTTTGTTCGAAGTGACCGGCGCGCGTTCGACCCACGCCTCCCTGCGCCTCGATCGCCACTGGCGCAACCTGCGCACGCAAACCCTGCACGACCCGCTGGACTACAAACTCCATGAATTGGGCGACTGGGCGCTGAATCAGTCGCTGCCGGTGCCGACCTTCTATTCCTGACCTGCCTGCATTTGAACTAAAGAGAAGGACGAGCCCATGCAACTGCTGACCCTACCGCCCTCCCCCGCGCTCGCCACGTCGATCCGCGCCACTGCGCAGGTCTTCGAAGACCCGAAGTCCCAGGCCTTGCTCGCGCATTTGCAGCAGGTCGCGCCGAGTGAAGCCAGTGTGCTGATCATCGGCGAGACCGGCACCGGCAAAGAGCTGGTGGCGCGGCATATTCATAATCTCAGCAACCGTCGTCATCGACCGTTTATCGCGGTCAATTGCGGGGCGTTTTCCGAATCGCTGGTAGAGGCGGAATTGTTCGGTCATGAAAAAGGCGCGTTCACCGGTGCGCTCAGCGCCAAGGCCGGCTGGTTCGAGGAAGCGGACGGCGGCACGTTGTTTCTCGATGAGATCGGCGATCTGCCGATGGCGATTCAGGTGAAGTTGTTGCGGGTGTTGCAGGAACGCGAAGTGGTGCGACTGGGCTCGCGCAAAAGCATTCCTATCGATGTGCGGGTGCTGGCGGCGACCAACGTGCAGCTGGAAAAAGCCATCAATGCCGGCCATTTCCGCGAGGATCTGTATTACCGCCTCAACGTGGTCAATCTGGAATTGAACCCACTGCGCGAGCGTCCCGGCGACATCCTCCCTCTCACTCGACATTTCATCGAAGCCTACAGCCAGCGCCTCGGTTACGGCCGTGTCAGCATCAGCCCCGGCGCCGAGCACAAGCTGCGTGCTTACAGTTGGCCAGGCAACATTCGCGAACTGGAAAACGTCATCCATCACACCTTGCTGATTTGCCGCAACGGCGTGATCGAACGCGATGATTTGCGCCTGTCGAACCTGCGCATCGACCGCCCGGACGATCATCACAGCAGTGCCGACGATTCACCGGAGGCATTGCTGGAACAGGCCTTTCAAAAACTGTTCGCACAACAGGCCGGCGCGTTGCACGAGAAAGTCGAAGACGCCTTGCTGCGTGCAGCGTATCGCTTTTGCCATTACAACCAGGTGCACACCGCCGCGTTGCTCGGCTTGAGCCGCAACGTCACCCGCACGCGACTGATCAAGATCGGCGAACTGGCGGTGAACAAGCGGCGAGTCTCGGAAAACCTGCAGGGCGAGCGCTTGATCCAGTTGTCGATCTAGCCAACCAGGTGGCAGTGCAGCGCATCGTCGTGACTGCGGGCGATGCTGCTCAGCACCTGAAACGAGTTAAAGGTGATGGTTTTCGCCTGATGCGTGTGAATCAGTTGCCAGAAATCCTGCTCGCCGCTTTCGAAGCTGCGAAACGCCGCCTCTCCCGCCTCGCGGGACTGCCATTGGAGAAAACCCAGCACACGCCGGCCGTCATCGCTGGCCTGCACACTGGCGCTGACGAAACCGTCGTAACGCTGAGCCAGACGCTCGGTTTGCCTCGACAGTGCGGTGACCAGCGCAGGTTGTTGGCGTGGTTCGATTTCAAATTCGATCAATTGGGTAAAACTGCGATTGTTCATGAAAAGCCCCCACTCAGCGTAAGACGAGCCTTGCGACTCGAAGACCTGCAGGGTAAAACCTCCAGTTAAGTCAAGGTCAAGAGCTGTCTTCAAATGATCAGCAAAGAAAATGTGCACAAACAGTTAACGGTTGGCGAAGTTGCGGCGCGCAGTGGCGTGGCGGTCACCGCCCTGCACTTTTATGAATCCAAAGGATTGATCAAGAGCCAGCGCAACGCCGGTAACCAGCGACGCTATCCGCGTGAAGTGCTGCGCCGGGTGGCGTTGATCAAAGTCGCGCAGCGGCTGGGGATTCCGCTTGCGGAGATTGGCCAGGCACTGAAAATTCTCCCGGATGATCGTGCGCCCACCGCAGCGGACTGGAAAATCCTCTCGCAGCAATGGCGTCGGGAACTGGATGAGCGGATCGACCAATTGACGCTACTGCGCGACCGGCTCAATGGCTGCATCGGTTGCGGGTGTTTGTCGATGGAGGCCTGCCCGCTGCGCAATCAGGGTGATGTGCTGGGTGGACAGGGCCCAGGGCCGCACTTTCCCGAAGACTGACGCTCGTCGGGCAAAAATCTGCAAGGCGAGGACAGTTCTATAGTGGGCTTTCCACAAATCCGGTGGAGCCACATCTCATAGAACAAAAATCAGGGAGAACGTCATGAGCGTCAAACCCATTCCCGAGGGGTATCACAGCATCACCCCGTATCTCGGCATCCATAAAGCCGCCGAGGCCATCGACTTCTATAAAAAAGCCTTCGGCGCCACCGAAGTCATGCGCCTGGACATGCCCGACGGCGGCATCGGCCATGCCGAACTGCGCATTGGCGACAGCGCGATCATGCTCGGTTCGCCGTGCGATCAGGGGCCACTGAGCAATCCGGATCAAGCAGTGTCAGTTGGTTTGCATCTGTATGTGACCGATGTCGACAAATCGTTTCAACGGGCGCTGGATGCCGGGGCGACGACGGTGTCCGAGGTCAAGGATCAGTTTTATGGTGATCGCAGCGGGACGTTGAAGGACCCGTATGGGCATCTGTGGTTTCTCGCCTCGCGCAAGGAGGATCTGACTGAAGAGCAGATCAAACAGCGGGCGATGAAGATGTTTCAGCAGGGTTGAGCATTTCAGCGTCTGGACTGGCCTCTTCGCGAGCAAGCTCACTCCCACAGGGTTTCGTTGGGTGGCATAGATAGTGGTCACACCGAAGACTCCTGTGGGAGCGAGCTTGCTCGCGAAGGGGCCGCTAAAGACAACGAAGAACCTCATGAACACACTTCATGAACCGGCCCACCACGCTTTGCCCCTTGCCGCAAACGCCGGACAATTTCAGGATGCAGCCAACAAGAACCCTGAACAAGGATCACCCCGATGTTTGCCGGATTCCGCAAAGACCAGCGCCACGTCAACGGCGTCGAGATCGCCTACCGCCTCGGCGGCAGCGGCCCCGGCCTGTTGCTGTTGCACGGCCACCCGCAGACCCACGTCATCTGGCACAAGATTGCCGAACAATTGGCCGCGCACTTTACCGTGGTCGCCGCCGACCTGCGCGGTTACGGTGACAGCAGTCGCCCGGCTGCGGATGAGTTGCACATCAATTACTCGAAACGCGAAATGGCCCGCGACAATGTCGAGCTGATGCAGTCGCTGGGCTTCGAGCAGTTTTCGATCCTCGCCCACGACCGTGGCGCACGAGTCGGCCATCGCCTCGCGCTCGACCACCCCGCCGCCGTGCAGCGCATGATGCTGCTCGACATCGCCCCGACCCTGTCGATGTACGCACAAACCAACGAAGCCTTTGCCCGTGCATATTGGCACTGGTTCTTTCTGATCCGCCCGGCGCCATTGCCGGAAACCCTGCTCGAAGGCGATCCCGAAGGGTATCTGCGCAGCGTGATGGGCAGCCGCAGCGCCGGGCTCAAGCCGTTTACCGATGAAGCCTTCAGCGAATACCTGCGCTGCCTGCAACAACCGGGCAGCGCGCGCGGCATCTGCGAAGATTATCGCGCCAGCGCCAGCATCGATCTTGCGCACGATCGCGCCGACATCGCTGCCGGGCACCACCTGAGACTGCCACTGCGCGTGTTGTGGGGTGGCGAAGGCACCGTTGGACGTTGCTTCGATCCGCTCAAGGAATGGCAGCAAGTGGCGACCAGCGTCAGCGGTCAGGCCTTGCCCGCCGGCCATTACATTGCCGAAGAAATTCCCGAACTGTTGCTCGCCGAAGCACTGGCCTTTTTGCGCTGAGCCGGGCAGCCGGATCTCGGTGCTATGCTGGCGGCTTGTGCCGCCAGTGTTCGTGTTGCCATGTCCCAGAAGAAAGACACCGTGCCCCTGCCCGAAGACCTGCGTGTGCTGCTCACCGTGATCCGCAAGAACGGCTTTGCCGCCGCAGCCGATGAGTTGGGCCTGTCTCCGGCCTATGTCAGCAAACGCATCCAGATTCTCGAAACCACCCTCGGCACTCGCCTGTTGCACCGCACCAGTCGCCGCGTCGCGCTGACCGAGGATGGCGAACGCGTGCAGCGCTGGGCGTTGCGCATTCTCGATGACTTTCAGCAACTGCACGACGAACTGTCCGACGCCCACGACTGCCCGCGTGGGCGTTTGCACATTTGCAGCAGTTTCGGGTTCGGGCGCAATCATGTGGCGCCGGCAGTGTCGTTGCTGGCCGAACGTTATCCAGAACTGGAGATTCGCCTCGACCTGTTTGACCGCGTGGTAGACATCATCAATGAAGGCTTCGATCTGGAGATCCGCGTTGGCAATGACCTGCCCGGCCAGCACATCGGTCGACGCCTGGTCAGTAATCGACGAGTGCTGTGCGCGGCTCCCGGTTATCTGCAACGCCGCGGCACGCCGCAGACGCTGGACGAGCTGCAACAGCACGATTGCCTGGTAATCAAGGAGCGCGACAACGCCTTCGGTGTCTGGCATCTGGATCATGATGGCGGGCAAGAGAGCGTTCGGGTCAGCGGGCCGCTGTCGTCAAACAACGGCGAGATCGTTTTGCAATGGGCGCTGGATGGGCGTGGGGTGCTGCTGCGCTCGCTGTGGGATGTGAAACCGTTGCTGGAGCAAGGACGCCTGGTGCAGGTGCTGGACGATTACAGCCAGAGTGCCAATGTCTGGGCGGTGTACCCGACACGGCTGGCGCATTCGGGGAAATTGCGCGCGTGTGTGGAATTTTTGCAGGCGCATTTCAAAGGGCTTTCCCTTTAGCTGAAACACCCGATATCAAATGTGGGAGCGAGCCTGCTCGCGAATGCGTCCAGTCAGTCAGCATTGATCTCGACTGAACGACCGCTTTCGCGAGCAGGCTCGCTCCCACAGGGGATCAGCGGTGGGTCAGGAGAGCCACGGGTTGTTGGCCAGATGTTCGCGCTCGAAAGCCTTGATCAGTTCGCGCCGTTGCAGGGTGCTGCCGATGGCATCCAGGCCGAGCAGCAGCGCGGTTTTGCGCAGGGTGTCGATCTGAAAGTCGATTACGCTGCCATCCGCCAGGCCAATGTGTTGGGCCTCCAGATCAATACTGATCCGCGCCGTTTCGGGCTCACCGACAAGCTGCCCAATGCGTTGCACCTGAGCCTCTTCCAGGGTGATCAACAGCACCCCGTTGCGCTGGCAATTGTCGTAGAAGATCCCGGCAAAACTGCTGCCGATCAAGGCGCGGATGCCCATCTGCTGCAAGCCCCAGACCGCATGTTCACGGCTGGAGCCGCAGCCGAAGTTCGGCCCGACCAGCAGAAAACTCGCGCCCTGCCATGCCGGCTTGTTCAACACGAAATCGGGGTTTGGGCTGCCATCGCGCAGAAACCGCAGATCGAAAAACAACCCGCGATCGAGTCCCTGCCGGTCAATGCCTTTGAGAAACTGCTTGGGCATGATCACGTCAGTGTCGACATTGGCCGCCAGTAACGCCGCGGCCTGACCGCTGATTTGCGTGAAAGGTTGCAGGCTCATGGGCGTTCTCCAAAGTGGCGGATATCGGTGAGTCGACCGCTGATCGCAGCGGCGGCGACCATCGCCGGGCTCATCAGGTGAGTGCGCGCACCGGCGCCCTGACGGCCTTCGAAATTGCGATTGGTGCTGGACGCGCAGCGGTCGCCGGGCGCGAGTACGTCGTCGTTCATCGCCAGGCACATCGAGCAGCCGGACTGACGCCACTCGAAACCGGCGTCGATAAAGATCTGCGCCAGCCCTTCGGCTTCGGCCTGAGCGCGAACTTCGCTGGAACCGGGGACGATCATCGCCCGTACATGTCCGGCCACGTGCTGACCGCGCACGACGCTGGCGGCATCCCGCAGGTCTTCGATTCGCGCGTTGGTGCACGAACCGATAAAGGCGTGGCTGATAACGATGTCGCTGAGCGCCATGCCCGCTTCGAGGCCCATGTAGTCGAGGGCGCGGCGCATGTCCTGGCGCAGGATCGGGTCGCTGATCGCTTGCGGATCCGGCACCCGTGCACCGATAGCAGCAGCCTGATCGGGGCTGGTACCCCAAGTGACCATCGGCTCCAGAAGGCTGGCATCGAGGCGAATCTCACGATCAAACACCGCGCCGGGATCGCTGCGCAGCTCGCGCCATGTCTTCAGGCCTTGTTCCCACAACTCACCTTGCGGCGCACGTGGCTTGCCCTTGAGATAGGCGAAGACTTTTTCGTCCGGGGCCATGAATGCGCCGCGCGCGCCGGCCTCGACGGCCATGTTGCAAATGGTCATACGGGCCTCGACGCTCAGCGCGTCGATGGTTGAGCCACAGAATTCAATGGCGAAACCACTGGCACCGGCCGCGCCGATCTTGCCGATCAGCGCCATGATCACGTCTTTGGAGGTCACCCCCGGCAAGAGTTCGCCATCCACCGTCACGCGCAGACTTTTCAGGCGTTTATAGACCAGGGTCTGCGAAGCCAGCAGATGCTCGATCTCGGAGGTGCCGATGCCGAAACCGAACGCGCCCAACGCGCCATAAGTGGTGGTATGACTGTCGCCGGCGGCGATGACCATGCCGGGCAGAATGAAACCCTGCTCCGGAGCGATCACATGTTCGATGCCCTGACGCTTGTCGAGGATGTCCAGCAATTCGATGCCGAAATCGCGGCAATTTTCCGCCAGATACGACACTTGCCGGGCGCCGCCCGCGTCGGGCATCGTCGCGATGCGCACAGGCGCGGTCGGGTTGACGTGGTCGACTACCGCCAGCGCCGTGCCCGGCCGCCAGACATCGCGCCCGGCCGCGCGCAAACCGCTGAATGCCTGCGGACTGGTGTACTCGTTGATTACCTGGCGATCGATATACAACAGAACATGGCCCTGATCGTCGAGGCGGCACACCGTGTGCGAATCGATGTGTTTGTCGTAGAGGGTTCTGGCGGTCATCAAGGCGCTCACTCGGGAAATCAGGTGATTCCCATCATAGGGAGCGCGGGTCGGTCATCAATTGGCAGAGAGTGATGGCGTCATCCATGAATCGTGTGTGATCCCCTGTAAGCAGCAAAACCCTGTAGGAGCTGTCGAGTGCAACGAGGCTGCGATCTTTTGATCTTGTTTTTAAAGATCAAGATCAAAAGATCGCAGCGTGCCGCAGCTCCTACAGTGGAATCTCTCACACCCTGCGAACTGGGAAACATTTGCTTTCATATCACCTTTCGGGATTTGCCCCGCTCATCCGTCCTATATAGATGCAGGCCGTTCGTGTAGGCAAAAGCCAAGTCCGGTCTTTCGGGGATCCCGTGCTGCGAAGCCCGTAGCCACGCGCCCTTTCACCGCTATCAAGACGCACAATCATGTCGAAGAAATCCCGTTCCAAACTGTGGTTCCTGGTGCATAGCTGGCTCGCTTTACCGATCTGGTTTTTTGTTCTGATCGTCTGCGTGACCGGGACTCTGGCGGTGGTCAGCCAGGAAATCGTCTGGCTGGCCAACCCGCAGATGCGCGCCAGCCAGCCTGCGGACGATGCACCGTTGCTCAGCTATGACCAGATTCTCGCCGCCATCAAGAAAGCCGAACCGCAAACGGTCGTGCAGAGCATCAGTCGCCCCGACGAATCGCATTTCGCCCTGGACGTCGCTGTCAGCTACCCCGACGGGCGCACGCAGACTGTTTACGTCAACCCGTACACCGGCGTGATTCAGGGCGGCGCACCGGATTTCAACTTCAAAGCCTTCACCCGCGCCCTGCATGGCTGGTGGCTGGTGCCGTTCACCAATGGCTACAGCTGGGGCTGGTACCTGGTGTCGTTCCTCGGTCTGCCGCTGCTGGCCTCGTTGATCACCGGACTGGTGGTCTATAAACGCTTCTGGAAGGGTTTCTTTAGTCCGACCCTGCGTTTTCGCCACGGCGCGCGGATTTTCTGGGGCGACTTCCACCGTCTGAGCGGTATCTGGTCGATCTGGTTTATTGCGGTGATTTCGGTCACCGGCACCTGGTTCCTGATCGAGGCGATGCTGTTCGATAACCACATCTCCATCTCCAGCGAGCCGGTCATTCCGGCGATGGCCCGTGACGCCGTGCCGATCTCGGCCGATGGCACGCCACCGCCGCGCATCAGCCTGGATCGCGCGATCGAAGTCGCCCAGGAGAAAATTCCCGGTCTGGAAGTCAGCTTCGTCAGCTTGCCGGGCAATGCCTACAGCCATATGAGCCTTGGCGGCCGCGGCTGGTATCCGCTGATGTTCCAGACCGCGACCCTCAACCCGTTCAACGGTGACGTCGCCGCTTCGCGCCTGTTGTCCGATCGCACCTCACTGGAATTTGTCACCGAATCCATGCGCCCCTTGCACACCGGCGACTTCGGCGGGCTGTGGATCAAGCTGATCTGGTTCTTCTTCGGCCTGGTACTGAGCATGATGGTGCTCAGCGGTTTGTTGATCTGGACCAAACGCACTGCGCTGGCGACAGCCAATGCACTCAAGCGTGAGTCGAAGAAATCCCGCGTTCAGGCGCAACCGGCCATGAATCGTGAAGCGTCGGAGGTCAACCTGTGAGCAAGTCCACTGCTGCGCCGCAGCCGTCGCGCCTGAGCCTGTTCTGGCACAAATGGCGCTTTCACATCAACGTGCTGTTGCTGCTGATCCCGCTGGGTTTCATGCCCAAATACTTCGCCGATGCCGCGCTGTTTCGGGGTGATATCGGCCTCGGTGAACGAGAAGTCGGCGAAGTCACGGTCGGTCCCTGGAGCCTGCGCCTGGCCGAGCTGCGCAACGAAGCGCCGCGCCTCGAAGGCCCGGCGGGCCATATGAAAGGTTTCAACGCCGCCCTCTGCGATGCCTGCATCGACCAGGTCAAAGCCACCTACCTGCGAATCGGCAAACCCCGCAGCCTGCGCGCCGCCGGGGTGATTTTCTTCGGCACGCCCTACCGCATGGGCGCGCAATTGCCAGTGCCGGAAAAAACCAAAACCGATGCCGAACTGTGGATCACCATGGAAGGCTGGGACGGCAGCATGCACCAGGCTTCGATCCCTCTGAGTCAGGCCTCCCCCGCCACCATTGCCTGGTTGAACCAACAAGGAGCCAAACCATGACCCGCCCTTTCCGCCTGCGGCTGAGCGCCGTGCTGCTGGTGCTCGGCGCCGGCTTCAGTGCCAGTGCGCTGGCCCACAACCCGATGTGCGAGTGCAAAGCCATCGACGCCGAGCAGATCAAATGCACCGGCGGTTTCTCCGACGGCAGCGGTGCGCCGGGGGTGACCCTGGATGTGATCGGCTATGACGAAACCATTCTGGTGCCGGGCAAACTCGGCAGTGACTCGACCCTGACCTTCAAGAAACCCGGCGCCGAGTTCTACGTGCTGTTCGACGCAGGTCCGGGCCACGTTGTGGAAATCGACCAAGCGGATATCGAAGCCCCATGAGTACGCCCACCACACACGTTGTGCGCCCGGCCGGTGCCGGTCATGAAACCCTCAATGTGCTGCTGTTGTGCCTGTTGATCCTTGCGGTCGCCGGTTCAGTCGTCGCCTGGCGCGGGGTTTCCCATGAACCGGAGCCGGTGGCGACCAATCAACTCGACGCGCGCCGCGACCTCAGCGCTTCAGAGCAAGGCATCTACGCCGACCTGCGGGTGACCCTCGACGAAATCCGTTTGCTGCGCGAAGAACAGCAAGCCCTGCCGACACCGCAGAATCTGGCGGACGAAGGCTTCGCGCCGTTTGCCCAGGATGCGAGTTCGGTCAGCCGAGGCGGTCATGCCTGGCAGTTGCTGGCGAATACCGCCTATTTCGGCCAAAGCCAGAGCACGGCCATCGCCGGCTCATTCGTGATGTTGCTCAGCGCTGACGACAAGGCTGCGCCGGACATCTGGCTCAACCGCGATGCAAATCTGCAAGCGCCGACCGAATTGACCGCAGCCGCCCTGTCCGCCTCTGGCTGGAAACAGATCGTCGCGCAATACGATGCCGGGGTTACCCGCGAACATCGCCATTGATTCCTCGCACTCATCCGAGAGAAGACCGTTTGCCCATGTCTATTTCATCGCCTCGCCGTCCATTGTTGCGTCTGTTCCTGCTCGGCCTCTGCGCCTGCCTGCTGAGCCCACTGGCCAGCGCCGATCAGGCCAAACGCCTGCGCATCGGCATCACCCTGCACCCTTATTACAGCTATGTGGCGAACATCGTCGGCGACAAGGCCGAAGTCGTCCCACTAATCCCTGCCGGTTTCAACCCGCACGCTTATGAGCCAAGGGCCGAGGACATCAAGCGCATCAGCGGCCTCGACGTGATCGTGCTCAACGGTGTCGGCCATGACGACTTCGCCGACCGCATGATAGCCGCCAGCGAAACGCCAAACATCAAAACCATCGAAGCCAACGAGAACGTGCCGCTGCTGGCCGCCACCGGCGTTGCCGCACGCGGCGCCGGCAAAGTGGTGAACCCGCACACGTTCCTGTCGATCAGCGCCTCCATTGCTCAGGTCAACAACATTGCCCGCGAACTGGGCAAACTCGATCCGGACAATGCCAAGACCTACACCCAGAACGCCCGCGCCTACGGCAAACGCCTGCGGCAGATGCGCGCCGATGCCCTGGCCAAACTGACTCAAGCGCCGAACGCCGAACTGCGCGTGGCCACGGTGCACGCGGCTTACGACTATCTGCTGCGTGAGTTCGGCCTGGAAGTGACCGCCGTGGTTGAACCGGCCCACGGTATCGAGCCAAGCCCGAGCCAGTTGAAGAAGACCATCGATCAACTGCGCGAACTCGATGTGAAAGTGATCTTCTCGGAGATGGACTTCCCTTCCACTTACGTCGATACCATTCAGCGTGAGTCCGGCGTCAAGCTGTATCCGCTGTCGCACATTTCCTACGGTGAATACACCGCCGACAAGTACGAAAAGGAAATGACCGGCAACCTCAACACCGTGGTACGGGCGATTCAGGAGTCTGGCGCATGACTTCCAGAGAAACCCTTTCCCCCGAAAACACCGAGTCCCCTGTGGGAGCGAGCTTGCTCGCGAAGGCGCCGGATCAGCCGACATCTTTGTTGAATGACACACCGCTATCGCGAGCAGGCTCACTCCTACAGGTTATGGGGCCGACGCTGGACTTTGCGGAGGTTTGTCTGACGCTGGGGCGCACGACGATTTTGGATAACGTCACCTTCCAAGTACGGCCCGGCAGCGTACACGCGCTGGTCGGCCCCAACGGTGGCGGCAAGAGTTCGCTGATCAAAACCCTGCTCGGGCAAATGCCCCACCAGGGCCGGCTCAGCCTGCAATGGCCCGGCGAACCCGGCACCATCGGTTATGTGCCGCAGGCGCTGGAGTTCGATCGCGGCCTGCCAATGACCGTCGACGACTTCATGGCTGCCATGTGCCAGCGACGCCCGGCGTTTCTTGGTTTGAGCAAGCGTTACGCCGGTGCTATTGGTGAAGCGCTGGAACGCGTCGGCATGCAGGACAAACGCAAGCGGCGCATGGGCGCGCTGTCTGGCGGTGAGCGGCAGCGGGTTCTGCTCGCACAAGGTTTGATTCCGGCGCCGCAATTGCTGGTGCTGGATGAGCCAATGTCGGCCCTCGATGAAGCCGGGATTCAGGTGTTCGAGCGCCTGCTCAATGACTGGCGCGCGGCGGGCATCACCGTGCTGTGGATCGAGCACGATCTGGAAGCGGTCGGACGCCTGGCCAATCGGGTCACCGGTCTTAACCGTCGCGTGCTGTTCGACGCCACGCCACAACAGGCGCTGACCCCGGAACGCCTGCTCACCCTGTTCTCGACCCATCCACGGAGCGCTGTCTGATGAGTTACGAAGCCTTTCGTTTGATGGTGCAAGGCTGGGCCTCGTCCGGATATCTGCCGGAAGCGCTGGCCTACGGTTTTGTCGTAAATGCATTGCTCGCCGGCCTGCTGATCGGCCCGGTACTCGGCGGCCTCGGCACGCTGGTGGTGGTCAAGCGCTTCGCGTTTTTCTCCGAAGCGGTGGGCCACGCGGCGCTGACCGGTGTGGCCATCGGTATCCTGCTCGGCGAACCCTACACCGGCCCCTATGGCAGCCTGTTCGGTTACTGCCTGCTGTTCGGCATTCTGCTCAATTACCTGCGCAACCGCACCGGCCTGGCGCCGGACACCTTGATCGGCGTATTCCTCTCGGTGTCGCTGGCACTGGGCGCGAGTCTGCTACTGATTCTTGCGGGCAAGATTAACGTGCACATTCTCGAGAACGTGCTGTTCGGTTCGGTGCTGACCGTCAACGGTAACGATCTGGCGGTATTGGCGATCGTCGGTTCGCTGGTCATGGCCCTGGCCTTGCCGCTGTACAACCGCATCATGCTCGCCAGCTTCAATCCGCAACTGGCGGCAGTACGCGGGGTGGCGGTGAAGACTCTGGATTATCTGTTCGTGATTCTGGTGACGCTGATCACCGTGGCCGCGGTGAAAGTCATCGGCGCGATTCTGGTTGGCGCACTGCTGGTGATTCCAGCAGCGGCGGCGCGTTTGCTCAGCCAGTCGCTCAAGGGCTTTTTCTGGTGCTCGGTGCTGATCGCCACGGTCAGCACGCTGTGCGGGATCCTGGCGCCGATCGTGTTCGATCTGCCGATTCCATCCGGCGCCGCGATCATTCTGGTCGCCGGCATTGCCTTCGCCCTCGCCGCCATTGCGCGCGGGGTTGTCCCGAGTCTGAAAGGGAATCTTGGATAAATGACTTTTTCACTGCGAAAACTGACCTTGGCCATGACCCTGTGCGGCGTGGTCTGCACGCCGTTAATGGCGGCCGAAAACGTCAAACCGCTGCGAGTGCTGGCCTCGTTGCCGATCACTTATGGCTTGGGCGAAGTGCTGCTCAAAGGCACTGACGTCAACCTTGAACGTGCAGCACCGGCAAACCTGCCCGGCAGTCGTCAGACCGCCTATTTCACCGGTCGCGGCGCCCCGGCACTGAGCAAACTGGCGACCAGCGCCGATGCGGTGATCGGTGTGCGCTCGCTGTGGGCCGATGATCCGCTGTACCCGATCGCCCGCCGCAGCAACATCCGCATCGTTGAAGTCGATGCGGCGCGCCCGGTCGACGGCGCCCTGCCGGGCATTGCCGTACAACCGGATCTGAAGGTCGATGGCTTGAGCAGTCAGCCATGGCTGGCAAGCAACAACATGGGGCGCATGGCGGATGTAATGGCGGCGGATCTGGTGCGTCTGGCACCGAGCGCCAAGCCGAAAATCGAGGCCAACCTGGCGACGTTGAAGCAGCGTTTGCTGAAGCTCAGCGCCGATAGCGAAGCGCGACTGGCCCGTGCCGACAATCTCAGTGTGATGAGTCTCAGCGATCACTTTGGTTATCTGATCGGCAGCTTGAATCTGGAACTGATCGGCGAGGATTCACGGCCGGATGCCGAATGGACGCCGGAGGATCTGAAAAAACTGACGGCAACGCTCAAGGACAATGATGTCGCGGTGGTCCTGCATCATCGCCAGCCGTCGGAGCCGGTGAAAGCGGCGATCGCCGAGTCCGGCAGTCATCTGCTGGTGTTGAGCACGGATGCGGCGGATCCGGTGGCGGAGCTGGAAGGCAATGTGGATCTGGTGTTGAAGGGTTTGAGCGGGGCTTGATTTCAGTCGAAACCGCGTTATCGTTCTTCGCGAGCAAGCTCGCTCCCACATTGGGTCTGTGTCGTTCACAATTTACCTGTGGGAGCGAGCTTGCTCGCGAAGAGGCCTGACCTGACAACACAAACTCCAGCCATAAAAAAACCCGCTGACTGTTATCAGTCCAGCGGGTTTCTTTTTGCCCGGCCGTTTATTGCGCGGCGGCCTGGGCTTCCATCTTCTGGCGCAGGCTCAGTGGACGCATGTCAGTCCAGACTTCTTCGATGTAGGCCAGGCATTCCTTTTTCAGGCCGCTCTTGCCCACGGTACGCCAGCCTTGCGGCACGGCTTTGTAGTCCGGCCAGATCGAGTATTGCTCTTCGTGGTTGACCACGACCTGAAAGAGGATGTCCTCGCGGTCGAATACTGACGTCATGCTGGTTCTCCATCGTTGTAAGGGTAGGCTGCACGAGGGGTGCAGCCGGGTATGTAGAAAGAACGTTCGACGCGGCGAAAAATTTACAGCGCGGCGGTGGCGGCGGCCAAAGCGCGACCGAAAATCTCCGCGACGCGGTCGATTTCGGCAGCGGTAATCACCAGCGGCGGCAGGAAACGCACCACCGCGCCATGCCGACCGCCCAGTTCCAGAATCAGCCCACGCTTGAGGCATTCGCGCTGCACCAGCGGCGCCAGTCGCGCAAACGCCGGCGGATGACCGAGCGCATCCGGCGTGCCGTTCGGCTCGACCAGTTCGACCCCGAGCATCAGGCCACGACCACGAATATCGCCTAGTTGCGGGAAGTCACGTTGCAGGATGTGCAGGTGCTCGCTCAGACGCTCGCCCATGGCAGCAGCGTGTTCGCAGACCTTGTGTTCAACCAGGTAACGCATCACCGCGGAACCTGCCGCCATGGCCATCTGATTGCCACGGAAGGTGCCGGCATGCGCCCCCGGCTGCCAGGTGTCGAGCCAGTCACGGTAGACCACTACGGCCAAAGGCAAGCTGCCGCCGATGGCTTTGGACAACACCACCACATCCGGGGTGATGTCAGCGTGTTCGAAGGCAAACATCTTGCCGGTGCGGGCGAAACCGCTTTGGATCTCGTCGACGATCAGCGCCACACCAGCCTTCTCGGTGATTCGACGCAAGCCGCGCAACCACTCGATGTCCGCCGGAATCACGCCGCCCTCGCCCTGCACCGCTTCGACGATCACCGCTGCGGGCAGTTGCACGCCGGCTTCCGGATCGTTCAGCAGGTTTTCCAGGTAATTCAGGTTGGCCTTTACGCCCGCCGCGCCACCGAGGCCGAACGGGCAACGGTAGTCATACGGGAACGGCATGAACTGCACGCCATTACTGAGCAAGGCGCCCAGCGGCTTTTTCGGCCCCAGGCTACCCATCAGGCTCAATGCGCCCTGGCTCATGCCGTGATAACCGCCGGAGAACGACAGCACGGTGCTGCGTCCGGTCGCCGTGCGCACCAGCTTCAATGCCGCTTCCACGGCATCGGTGCCGGTCGGGCCACAGAACTGGATTTTCGCTTCAGCCGCCAGGGCCGATGGCAGCAGACCGAACAGATCCTGGACAAACTGATCCTTGACCGGCGTGGTCAGGTCGAGGGTATGCAGCGGCAACTCATCGGCCAGCACCTGCTGGATCGCTTCAATCACCACCGGGTGGTTATGCCCCAGCGCCAGCGTGCCGGCACCGGCCAGGCAGTCGATGAAGGTGCGGCCTTCGACATCTTCGACGTACAGGCCTTTGGCGCGTTTCAGGGCCAGTGGTATGCGCCGTGGATAGCTGCGCGCGTTGGATTCCTGTTGAGCCTGACGGGCCAGCAATGGCGATTCATTGAACTGGTACAGCGTTTCGGCCGGCGCCGAGTTAACCCGGGCCGACGACTCTTCGATAAGGCTGGTGGCGACTGACATCTCTCGACCCCTCAATTGGCTATGGATAGTGACCAAAACAGCACACCGGACAGGTGCGCATTCCGATTGCGGGGCGCACTTGCAGGTTTTCCTGTTCTGGAAACGCTTAAGGGGCTTGAGGATTTAGCCTGTGATCGAATTGTCAGACCGGCGATGCCAACGGCTTTTGCATGGGCAGGGTCTGCAAGCCTCGGTATTCGAAGGGTGGCGGCGATTCCCGATAACCCAGATGCTGATAGAACGCGCGGCCGGTGCGCGTGCTGTTGAGGTTTACGAGAACAACACCGCGAATCCGCAACCAGCCCTCCAGATCCTGCATCAGCGCCCGCCCGACGCCACGCCGAAAGGACTCCGGCTGCACGTAACACAACGAAATGTCGCCACTGGCCTGAACCATGCCGACACCGACCGGTTTGTCCGCCAGCAAGGCGATACACAGATAGCAGTGCGGGTCGGCGAGCCGGGCACTGATGAAATCGGCGGACTGCTGGCCGATCCAGTCACTGACCAGTGGCGGGTGGTTACGGTGATCGAGTGCACAACCGATGCGGATCGAACGTTCGATGATGCGGCTGATGATACCGGCGTCGGCCAGGATGGCCGGACGAATGCAGATGGGTGCTTCCATGGCGCAGTTCCCTCAATCCATTGAGTCAAAGCTGCGTTGACCTTACGCTCAGGCCAAGCGGATAGCGAACGCCGAGAGGTTACATTTGATGTGCCAAAACACCTTTCCCTGTGGGAGCGAGCCTGCTCGCGAAAGCGATTTGGCAGCCACATTGATGTTGAATGTGCCGCCGTCTTCGCGAGCAGGCTCGCTCCCACAGGGGATGTGCGGTGGATTCAGATGGGTTGCAACGGCATGGTCAGCTCGACCCGCAGGCCATCCGGGCGGCTGTCGAAATGCAGGGCACAGTCGCAACGCTGGACGATCGCCTGAACAATCGCCAGACCGAGGCCGCAACCGGTGCTTTGGCCGTTGCGCCAGAAGCGTTGGGTCAGGTGCTGCAGATCATCCGGCGCAATTCCCGGCCCGTGGTCGCGCACGATAAACCGCACGCGGTTGCCAATGGTTTCCAGGCTCAGCTCAACCGCACAGTCTTCGGGCGTATGGCGCAAGGCGTTGTCGAGCAGATTGCGTAGCGCCGCAATCGACAGCACGGCCGGCATCTGCAGTGGAGCAGCGGAAAGCTCGGTCGGCAGTTGCAGTTTGATGCGCAGGCGCTCGCCACCCGTGGCGTCCTGAATGGCCAGACGTGCCACTTGCTCGGCGCTGCATTGCGAACCGTCATCGAACGACAGGCTGCCTTCGACCCGCGCCAGCAACAGCAGTTGTTCGAGCGTGCGATGCAAGCGATCGGCGCCCTCCTCGGCCCGCGCCAGCGACTGATCGCGGGCGTTGCCGTCGGTCATGCGCGCAACTTGCAGGTGGGTCTTGATCGCCGTCAGCGGGCTGCGCAGTTCATGCGCCGCGTCACCGGTCAGGCGCCGCTCGCGCTCGATGGTTTTGCCGATACGCTGGAACAATTGATTCTGGGTTTCGAGCAGCGGTTTCAATTCGCTGGGAAAGGTCTGGATCTGCAACGGCTCGAGCGAATCAGCATTGCGCCGCATCAACGCTTCACGCAGGCGGTTGAGCGGTGCCAGACCTTGGCCAATGCCCAGCCACAACAGGCACAGACAACCGAGCAACGCCACACCCACCGGCACCGACGCCGCCAGCAGGATCGACATGTTCAGGGCTTCGCGCTCGATCTGCCGGTCGGCGGTGGTAATGCGCACATCGCCCCGGGCCAGGGTGAAACTGCGCCACGGTGCACCGTCGATCATCTGGTCATGGAAGCCCATTTTCTCGGCTTCCAGCGCTTGTTCGGGATTGTTGTGGCTGCGCGCGAGAATTTCCCCGCGCAAGGAGCTGACCTGACAGGCCATGCCGCCGGGGATGTTCAGTTGTTCGGCACTGAAATGGGTGCCCTCGCCTTTGCTCGGCAGTGTCGGCAACTGTTCCAGCAGCCCGGCAACCATCCGCGCCGACGCCACCAGACGCTGGTCGAGGGAAAACATCATCTGATTGCGCAGGTCACTGAGCATCCAGGCCGCCGCCAGCGCCCAGATCAGCGCAAATGCAGCGCCGAGGGTCAGGCTCAGGCGCAGTCGCAGGCTCATCACTTGCCTTGATCTCCACCGTCGGCCGGGCCTAGGCGATAACCCAGTCCGCGCACGGTTTCGACGATACCTTTACCCAGTTTGCTGCGCAGGTGATGGATGTGCACGTTCAGCGCGTTGCTTTCCAGCTCATCGTTGAAGCCGTAGACACTGTCTTTCAACTGTTCGGTGGATAGCACCCGGCCACGATTGTGCAACAGCGCCTGCAACAGCGATTGCTCACGGCGCGACAAATCGACCGGTTGCCCGGCCAGGGTGGTTTCGCGACTGCTCGGATCGTAGGTCAGCGCGCCGTGCTCTATCAGGTTGACGCTGCGCCCGGCGACCCGGCGCAACAGGGTTTGCAGGCGGGCGAACAGTTCACGCAGATCGAACGGCTTGAGCAGGTAATCGTCGGCCCCGGCCTGCAAACCGTCGACACGGTCGGTGACCGAGTCGCGCGCGGTCAGAATCAGCACTGGAATCTCCAGACCACTCTGACGCAATTGTTGCAGCAGTTTGAGGCCATCTTCGTCGGGCAGGCCGAGATCGAGCACCATCACGTCGAATTCGGCGACCTTGAGCATCGCCCGCGCCTTCGAGGCAGTGTTGACGTGCTCAACGGTCAAACCTTGAGCCGTGAGACCGGCAACGATGCCGCTGGCGATCAGCTCATCGTCTTCGCAAACCAGTACGTGCATGGTGAGTCCCGTAGAAAAAAGCCGATTAGGCAGTTGGCCGATTAAGCTGACATTATGCCCCGAACGTCACAGCGACAAGGGCGTGGCGGTTAATCATCGGTTAATCGCCGCCGCCCATTGTGCACCTCACTTGCACTGGGACAAGGCTCCTCCATGCGTCATTTTTTTCTTTTGTTTGCTCTGCTGATCTCCAGCCTGGCCCAGGCCGGGAACAATCCGTTTGATACCAAACCGGAGTTTCTACCGGTCGATAAGGCGTTTGTGCTCACCTCCGAACGTCTGGAATCCGGTGAAACCCAGTTGTTCTGGCAAATCACCGACGGCTATTACCTGTATCAGAAACGCCTGAAATTCGATGGACTGAGCGCACAGCAGCAGCCCGCGCTGCCTGAAGGCGAATCCCACAGCGACGAGTTTTTCGGTGAGCAACCGGTCTATCGCCAAGGGCTGGAAATTAAAATCCCGGCAACCGCCACCGGCCAGATCAAGGTCAGCTATCAGGGCTGTGCTGATGCGGGTCTGTGCTATCCGCCGCAAACCCGGGTCATTGACCTGGGAGGTAAAGCGGCAGTGGCCGCAAACGCTGAAGCGCCGGATCAGGCCTTGGCCAGCAGCCTGCAACAACGGGCGCTGGGCTGGAGCTTGCTGGTATTTTTCGGCCTCGGTCTGTTGCTGGCGTTCACGCCTTGCACATTGCCGATGCTGCCGATTCTGGCCGGCATGGTGGTCGGCAGTGGTGCCACCCCGCGTCGCGGTTTTGCGCTGGCCGGCAGCTATGTGATCTGCATGGCGCTGGTATATGCGGCGATGGGAGTGATTGCGGCGCTGCTCGGCGCGAACCTGCAAGCGTGGTTACAGAACCCATGGCTGCTCGGCACGTTTGCCGCGATCTTTGTGGTGCTGGCCTTGCCGATGTTCGGTTTCTTTGAACTGCAACTGCCGGTGGCCCTGCGTGATCGCCTGGAGCACGCCTCGCGCAGTCGCAGCGGTGGCAGCCTGATCGGCGCCGGGGTGCTCGGTGCCTTGTCCGGCCTGCTGGTCGGCCCGTGCATGACCGCGCCGCTGGCCGGTGCATTGTTGTATATCGCGCAGAGCGGCAATGCGCTGCACGGTGGCTTGATCCTGTTTTCGCTGGGCATCGGCATTGGTGTGCCGTTGCTGTTGCTGGTCACCGTGGGCAATCGCTTCCTGCCCAAACCTGGCGCCTGGATGAACCTGCTCAAAGGTGTGTTCGGCTTCCTTTTCCTTGCCACCGCGCTGTTGATGCTGCGCCCGGTACTGGACGCTTCGTTGTGGCTGGGCCTGTGCGGCGCACTGCTGTTGATCGCCGCGTTCTGCGCGTGGAAACAGTCCGAAGGTTTTGGCCGCGTTGCCCAGTTGTTCGGCGCAACCTCGCTGTTACTTGGGCTGTGGGGCAGTTTGCTGGTGATTGGTGCGGCGGGCGGCAGCGATGACCCGTATCAGCCGTTGCAGGTCTACAGTGCCGGCCGTGCGAGTACGGCGGCGCCATCGGCGCATGATGCGTTCACCACCATCAAGGAGCCGGCGGCGCTGCAACGCGAACTCGATGCCGCCAAGGCCCAGGGCCAGTGGGTGCTGCTCGATTACTACGCGGACTGGTGCGTGTCGTGCAAAGTCATGGAGAAACAGGTGTTCGGCAAGGACAAGGTCATGCAGGCGTTGAATGACGTGCGCCTGCTCAGGCTTGATGTCACCGCCGACAATGCCGCCAGCCGTGAACTGCTCAGCCGCTACAAAGTGCCGGGGCCACCGAGCTTCGTCTGGATCGGCACGGATGGCGAAGAACGCCGCAGCCAGCGCATCACCGGCGAAGTCGATGCCGAGACGTTCCTGCAACGCTGGGCTACCACCCGGGAAGCTAATTAATGCTGACTTTGACCCTCGGCACATTCGCCATCGCCCTCAACCACCTGCTGCTGATCAGTGCCCTGGCGCTGGCGACCTTTGTCGGCTGGCGGGTGGCCAAACGTGGCGGCGATAACCCCGAGTCGGCATTGTTCAGTCTGTTTCTGCTGGGCATGCTCGCGGCGCGGATTGCCTTCGTGGTGCTGTACTGGTCGCACTATCGCAATGACCCGTGGCAGATCATCGACTTGCGTGACGGCGGTTTCCTCGCCTGGCCGGGGGTGATCGTGTTGCTGCTCGCGGCGCTGTATCGCGGCTGGCGGCGTCCGGGCCTTCGGCGCCCGTTGGGTTTTGGCGTGGCCAGCGGCGTGGCGTTCTGGTTGTTGGCAACGTTGTCGTTGAACATCTATGAACAAGGCACCCGACTGCCGGACATCTCCCTGCGCAATGCGGCGGGGGAAACCATCCAGCTCAGCGACTATCAGGGCGGCCCGCTGGTGATCAATCTGTGGGCGACCTGGTGTCCACCGTGCCGGCGCGAGATGCCGGTGCTGGAAAACGCCCAGCAGCAACGACCCGACCTGACCTTCCTGTTCGTCAATCAGGCCGAAAGCATGCAAAGCGTGGCGACGTTTCTCGAAACTCAAGGCCTGAGCCTCAACAACGTGCTGTTCGACCGCAGCGGTCGGCTGGGTCAGGCCGTCGGTTCGATGGCCTTGCCGACTACGCTGTTCTATAGCCCTGACGGTCGCCTGCTGAGCAGCCACCTGGGCGAGTTATCCAACGCCAGCCTGGCGCGCGCGCTGGAAAACTTCGCCACCCCGAACCCGAATTCGAACCCGGCCACCGCACCGGCCACCTCTGCAAGGAAACTGCCATGCCCCGCCTCCGCCACCTGCTGACGCTGACTCTGGGCAGCGCCCTGCTGCACTTGCCGTCGGTACAGGCCGCTGAAGAATTGCCTGCGGCGATCAAGCAGATCGAAGCCAAAGGCGCGAAAATCGTCGGCCAGTTCGACGCCCCTGATGGCTTGCGCGGTTACGCGGCGCAGTATCAGAACCGTGGCATGGCGCTGTACCTGACTCCGGATGGCAAACACGTGTTGCTGGGTAATCTGTACGACGCTGACGGTAAAGACCTGAGCAGCGAACCCCTGCAAAAACTGGTCTACGCACCAATGGCCAAGGAAACCTGGGCCAAGTTCGAGGCGAGCAACTGGATTCAGGACGGCAACAAGGACGCACCGCGCACCGTGTACCTGTTCAGCGACCCGAACTGCCCTTACTGCAACATGTTCTGGGAACAGGCGCGGCCATGGGTCAAGGCCGGCAAGGTGCAACTGCGGCACATCATGGTCGGCATTATTCGTGAAGACAGCCCGGGCAAATCGGCGGCGTTGCTGGCCGCGAAGGATCCGGCCAAGGCGCTGGAAGATCACGAAAAGGCTGGCAAGGGCAGCTCGCTCAAAGCCTTGAAGGAGATTCCGGTGGCCGTGCAGAGCAAACTGGCGGCGAACATGCAGTTGATGGAAGACCTGGAGTTGCAGGCGACGCCGGCGATTTTCTATCTGGATGACAAGGGCGAGCTGCAACAGCAGCAAGGCGCGCCTTCGCCGGACAAGTTGGTGAAGATTCTCGGGCCTAAGTAATTTACGGTGCTTGGACTGGCCCCATCGCGAGCAGGCTCACTCCTACAGGGGAATGCATTCCAAATGTGGGAGCGAGCCTGCTCGCGAAGAACGGACACTTGGTCTAACGGTTGCGTTCGCCGAGGAAGGTCAACAACGCCTCGGTGACAAACTGCGGATTCTCCAGATTGGAGATATGCCCCGCCTCCGGCACCAGTACCCACGGGCAACCGATCAGCTCGGCCATTTCTTTAGCCTCTGACGGTGGTCGCGGCTTGTCCTGATCGCCGCACATTACCAGCGTGGTCGCCGCATTCAACTCACCCAGGCGTGGCAACAAATCATCCCGGCCAAACGTGATGCGCCCCATCGGTACGATGCTTTCGCGTAACCGATCGGACGAGTACGCCGCCAGTTTCGCGCGAAAATCCTGATACAGCGCCGACTGCGGATCGATGCCCGGGCGGAAGAAGATCGGTACGACGATATCCAGTAATTGCTCGGAGATTTCGCCGGTTTCTTCGATCTGTTTGAACAGCGAGAAGTAGTACTGACGGGTGGGTTCAGGTTCGACGCCAACGTAGGTGTCCATCAATACCAGACCGTTGATGCGCTGCGGTGCCGCCAATGCCAGGCGCACGCCCCACATGCCGCCGACCGACAGGCCAACCAGTGTGGCGCGGTCGATATCCAGATGATCGAGCAAGGCCTGCGCCTGTCGGGCAATGTCATCCAGAGACGTCGTGCCTTCAGGCAACCGCCCTGACTCACCGTGGCCCCACAGATCCAGCGCAATCACCCGATAATGCGGCGATAACGCGGTAATCTGCGGTGCCCACATGGCCTGATCCCACAGATAGCTGCCGGCCAGCAACACCGCCGGGCCTGTGCCTTGATCAATGTAATGCAGCGCTTGTCCGTCCACCGTGAAAAAAGGCATCGACCACCCCCGCGACAAAAAAAGAGAACCGGCAGACTGAGCTGCCGGTTGCTTGTCGTCAACCTTGGAAATGTACGCGTTTGTACCGTCGCCATTCGCGAGCAAGCTCGCCCCCACACTGGATTATTGGCGTTCACAAAATCCCTTGTGGGGGCGAGCTTGCTCGCGAAAGGGCCGGTACAGTCGCTAGAGAATCAAAGCCCCTCCAGCTCCGCCATCAGATCATTCAACCGATCGGCTTTCTCCTCAGTGATATCACTCGCCGCCAGTCCATCGATGTACTCGGCCAATTCCTCCACCGTGCTGCATTCGAACATGGCCCGCAGTGGCACATCACGTTGCAGGGTTTTCTGCACGCGCGAGGCGATCTGCGTGGCCAGCAATGAATGCCCGCCGAGCTCGAAGAAGTTGTCGCGTACACCGACCTGCTCGACCTTTAACACTTCCGCCCAAATGTCGGCGAGGGTCTGCTCAAGATCATTGCGCGGCGCCAGATAATCCTGACTCTGCAACTGACCGATCTCCAGCGCCGGCAAGGCTTTACGATCGAGTTTTCCGTTGGCATTCAGCGGCAGCTGATCGAGCCACAACCAGTGCAGCGGCACCATGTATTCCGGCAGTTCGGCGCGCAGGCGCTGCTTGATCCGCTCCAGACGTTCGCTCGGATTAAGTGCCGAATCGGCCGCAACCAGATAGCCGACCAAGTGCTTGCCATTGACGCCTTCCTGCACACCGACCGCGCCATCACGCACTTCCGGTTGTTCATGCAGACGCGCTTCAATTTCACCCAGTTCGATGCGGTAACCGCGAATCTTCACCTGATGATCGACCCGGCCCACGTACTCCAGCACGCCGTCACTGCGACGCCGCGCCAGATCCCCGGTGCGATACAGACGCTCGCCCGGCGCGCCGAACGGGTTCGGCACAAACACCGGCGCGGTGCGCAGCGGATCGCTGACATAACCGCGGCCAACGCCCGTCCCCGCCACGCACAACTCACCCACCGCGCCCAACGGCACCAGTTCCAGCGCACCATCGACCAAGTACAACAAGTTGTTGTCGGTTGGCGTGCCGATCGGCAAATAACTGCCGCGCGTCGACGCCAGGTCGACACGGAAGAACGCCACGTCATCCGAGCATTCCGCCGGGCCATAAGCATTGACCAGCCCGATGTCCGGGTAACGCAGCAGCCATTGGTGCGCCAGCTCCGGCGGCATCGCTTCACCAGTCGGCAACATCCAGCGCAGGCCATCCAGACTCAGGCGATCCGAAGCGAGCATGCCCTGAATCAACGAAGGCACACTCTCCAGCACGGTGATGCCCTGCGCCTGCACATGCACCAGCAACCCTTGCGGATCGTGGGCGATGGTGTTCGGCACGATGTCCACCCGCGCGCCGAACAACGGCGCGGCGAGGAACTGCCAGACCGAAATGTCGAAGCTTTGCGACGCGGTCTGGGCGATCACGTCGGCGTCGCTCAGTTGCAGATACGGCACCTTGCTCAACTGATTGTTGAGCATACCGCGCTGCTCGACCATTACGCCTTTCGGCAGGCCGGTCGAACCCGAGGTGTAGATCACGTAGGCGAGGTTGTCCGGGCCGCTGTAAATGTCGAGGTTCTGCGCCGAGGTTACCGCCGCTTGAATCTCTTCCCACACCAGCAAGCGCGGGCGATTGGCGCAGCTGAATTCATCCAGCAACGTCTGTGCCTGTTCAAAGCATGCTTTAGAGCAGACCAGCACCGGCGTGCGGCTCAATTCGATAATGCGTTGCAGACGCTGGCTCGGCAGACCCGGATCCAGCGGCAGATAACCCGCGCCAGCCTTGAAGCTGCCGATGATCATGCCGAGCAGATCGATATTTCGTTCTGCGAGCAATGCCACCGGTTGATCCATCTGCACCCCGGCCGCGACCAGTGCATGGCCGAGACGGTTGGCGTTGTGATTCAGTTCTTCATAACTCTGCTGCTGATCAAGACACGTGGCTGCAATACGCTGCGGATGCGCGGCAACCTGCGCTTCGAACAGCGCAACGTAGCTCTGCTCCATCGGATAGTCGTGGGCGCTCTGGTTGCAGCCGTGCAGCAGGAAGTCCTGTTCCTCGGCGCCCAGCAGCGGCAGATCGGCCATCTCGCCATGGAAGCCATCGACCAGCGCCAACAGCAGACGCTTGAACTCGCCGAGCATGCGCTCGATGGTCGATTCGTCGAAGTAACGCTGGTCATACGACAGGTGCAGACCGAGATCATCGCCGGGGTAGCACACCGCCGTCAGCGGGAAGTTGGTGTGGGTCCGGCCAGAGTCCGAGGTCGCATTCAAGCTCTGCGCTCGATCAAGTACCGAGACTTCAACCGGGGCGTTTTCGAAGACGAACAGGCTGTCGAACAGCGGCTGGCCTTTCGGCAGTTCGCTTTGTTCCTGGATGTTCACCAGCGGCAGGTATTCGTACTCGCGCAGTTGCATGTTGCTGTCGAGCAAAGCGCTGAGCCACTGACGCACGCTGCTGCGCTGATCATCCTCGGGCATTTTCACCCGCAACGCGATGCTGTTGATGAACAGGCCGACGGTGCGCTGCATTTCCGGCATTTCCACCGGGCGCCCGGCCACGGTGACACCGAAGAGCACGTCACGATCGCCGCTCATACGCCGCAGCACCAAGGCCCACGCTGCTTGAGCGAAGGTGTTGATGGTCAGTTGATGCGCCTGCGCCAGTTCCCGCAGACGTGCACCGTCCTCGACATTGAGGCGGGTGTAGCGGTCGCCGACGACCATGCCGCCGCTTTCACCGGCGTGTTCACGCAGGAACGGACGATCGCTCGGGATCGGTGTAGTGCGCTCGAATCCTTGCAGGTTCTGCTGCCACCACTGCCGCGCTTCGGCCAGGCTCTGACGTTGCAGCCAGCCAATGTAATCGCGATAACGCGGTGGCACGGCGAGTTGCGCTTCACGACCCTCACCCAGCGCGGTGTAAATCTCGAAGAAGTCGTTCATCAGCAACGAGCGGCACCAGGCATCGATAAGGATGTGGTGGTTGCTCATCATGAACCAGTAACGCGCTGCGCCGACCTTGATCAGACGCAGGTGGAACGGCGCCTGATTGAGCAGATCGAACCCGGCCTCGCGCTCGTTTTTCAGCAGCGCTTGCAGCTGCGGCTCCTGCTCGGTTTCGGCGATGGCGCTCCAGTCCAGATACTCGATCGGCGTGCGACCCGGGGTGTGGATCACTTGCAGCATGTCTTCGCCGACGTTCCAGCAGAACGACGCGCGCAGTGCTTCGTGACGGGCGACCACTGCTTGCCAAGCCTGGGCGAAACGCTCAGGGTCGAGTTCGCTGTTGATGCGGTAGCGATCCTGCATGTAGTACAGACCGGTGCCCGGTTCGAGCAAAGTGTGCAGCAACATGCCTTCCTGCATCGGCGTCAGCGGATAGACGTCTTCAATGTGCGCGGCCGGCACCGGCAAGGCATCCAGTTGCGCCTGAGTCAGCCTGGCCAACGGGAAGTCCGACGGCGTCAGGCCACCGGCCTCGTCTTGCAGGCAATGGGCGATCAGGCTTTGCAGCTCGCCGAGGTAGGCATCGGCCAGATCGTTGATGGTTTGCGCCTCATAACGCTCGCCGCTGAAAGTCCAGCGCAATAGCAATTCACCGCCGTAGACCTGACTGTCGATGCTCAGTTCGTTCGGCAATGGCGCCTGCGGATCGTGGGCGGCACCGACCGCTTCATCCAGCGGACGGAACAGCGCATCGCTGCCGAAGCTCTGGTCGAACTGACCGAGGTAGTTGAACGTGACCGGCGCATGCGGCAGCGCGGCCATGCTGCGCTGGCTGAGGTCATCGGCGAGATAACGCAGCACGCCATAACCCAGACCTTTGTGCGGCACGGCGCGCAGCTGCTCTTTGATTGCCTTGATCGAAGCGCCCTGCCCGGCAGCCTCTTCGATGTTGTGCGGGGTCAGGCGCAGCGGGTAAGCACTGGTGAACCAGCCGACGGTGCGGGTCAGGTCGATCTCGTCGAACAGGGTTTCGCGGCCGTGACCCTCCAGTTGAATCAGTGCCGACGGCTGACCGCTCCAGCGGCACAGCACGCGCGCCAGTGCGGTCAGCAGCAAGTCGTTGACTTGCGTGCGGTATGCGGCTGGCGCCTGTTGCAGCAGTTGTTTGGTGCGCTCGGCATCGAGGCGCACGCTGACGGTTTGCGCATGGCAATTCTGCTGGCCACCCTGCGGGTTTTCGCACGGCAAATCGGCGTTCTGACCGGCCAGTTGCGTCTGCCACCAGTTGAGTTCCTCGCGCAGCGATTCGCTGCCGGCGTAGGCCTGCAAGCGCGCCGCCCAATCCTTGAAGGCGCTGGTTTTCGCCGGCAGTTTCACCGCTTGGTCGGCGTCGAGTTGGCGATAGACCGTTTGCACATCATCGAGCAAGACACGCCACGACACGCCGTCGACCACCAAGTGATGGATCGCGATAAACAGGCGTTGTTGACCTTGCGGGCCATCGACCAGCACGGCACGCATTAACGGGCCTTGCGCAAGATCGAGGCTGCGTTGGGCGTCGGCGAACAGCACTTCGCACTGGTTCATCGAGGTCACGCGCACTTGCCACAGCACGGCGGTATCGGACACCGCTTGGTGCGTGGCTTGCCACTCGCCGTTGGCCTCGGTAAAGCGCAGACGCAGGGCATCGTGCTGCTCGATCACCGCCAACAACGCCTGCTCCAGACGATGCGCATCGAGAGTCGCGGTGGGTTCCAGCAACAGCGCCTGGTTCCAGTGCTGACGCTCAGGGATTTCAGTGTCGAAGAACCAGTGCTGAATCGGCGTCAGGCGCGATTCACCGGCCACCAGACCCTGCTCGGCCGTGACCTGTTCAGTGCGGCTGGCCACAGCGGCCAAAGTCTGCACAGTTTGATGCTGGAACAGATCACGCGGGCTGAAATGAATGCCTTGCTGCCGTGCGCGACTGACCACTTGAATCGACAGAATCGAGTCGCCGCCCAGTTCAAAGAAGTTGTCGTTGAGGCCGACCTGTTCGACGTTGAGCACTTCGCACCAGATCTGCGCCAGGGTCTGCTCGAGCTCGTTGCTCGGCGCAATGTAGTCCTGACGATTGAGTTCCGGATCTGGCGCCGGCAAAGCGCGGCGGTCGAGTTTGCCGTTGGCAGTCAGCGGCATGCTCGCCAGCAGTATCAGGTGGGTCGGCACCATGTAATCCGGCAATTGTGCCTTGAGGTGCGCCTTGAGCGCGTCGCGCAGTTCAGCCTGTCTGGCTTCGCTTTGCTCGGCGACTTCAGTCACCAGATAGCCGACCAGTTGTTTGCCGCTTGGCGCATCGAGGGCGAGCACCACGGCTTCGCGGATCGAATCGTGATCGAGCAGACGGGTTTCGATTTCGCCCAGTTCGATACGGAAACCACGGATCTTCACCTGATGGTCGATCCGGCCCAGGTATTCCACCAAACCATCGGTGCGCTGGCGCACCAGGTCGCCGGTGCGATACATGCGCCCGCCGTCAGTGGCAAACGGGTCAGCGACAAAACGTTCGGCGGTAATGCCCGGGCGATCGTGATAAGCCTGGGCCAGACCGGCGCCACCGACGAACAATTCACCGGTCGCGCCTTGCGGCACCAGCGCCAGATCGGCGTCGAGAATGTACGCCACGCGCGCACCGATCACGCTGCCGATCGGCACACTGCCAGCGCCCTCTTCCAGCACCTCCGGCGCCAGACTGGCCAGTGGCATGACCACGGTTTCGGTCGGGCCATAGGCGTTGAAGAACGTCGCCGGTTTGAACGCCGCGCGAATCCGTTGCAGGTGTTCACCGGTCAACGCTTCGCCACCGGTGATGATCATCCGCACCGGGAGGATTTCGTTTTGCGTGGACAGGAACTGCGCCAACTGGCTGCCGTAGCTCGGGGTAAAACCGAGCACGTTGATCTGATGAGTACGGATCAAGCCGCAGATTTCTTCCGCGTCCCACTGACCTTGCGCACGCAACACCACTTGCGCGCCGCTGAGCAACGGCACCAGCAGACGCTCAGTCGCGGCATCGAAGTTGATCGAATAGAAGTGCAGTTCGCAGTCGTCCGGGCGCATGCCGAAACGCTCGATCACCGCCTGGCAGTGCATGGCGATTTCGCCGTGGGAAACCACTACGCCTTTCGGCTTGCCGGTCGAGCCCGAGGTGTAAATCAGGTAGGCCTGATGCTGCGGCAGGCTGATAAATGGCAGCTCGGTAGCTGGATAATCAGCGAGTGCTGCGCTGTCTTCTTCGAGGCACCAGCGCGCCACGCTCGGCGGCAGATCGCCGAGGGCTGTGAACATCGCGCGATCGCTGAGCAGCAGACCAATGCGGCTGTCTTCGATCATGTAGTGCAGACGGTCGAGCGGGTATTCCGGGTCGAGCGGCACGTACGCGCCGCCAGCCTTGAGAATCGCCAGCAGGCCGATGACCATTTCCAGCGAACGCTCCAGCGCCAGACCAACGCGCACTTGCGGGCCGACACCACGCTCTCGCAAGGCCCAGGCCAGACGATTGGCGCGGGCATCGAGTTCGGCGTAGCTCAGGGTCTGCCCGGCGAAGGTCAGTGCCGGCGCGTCTTTGCGTGCCAGCGCCTGCTCGGCGAACAGGTGATGAATGCACTGGTCGAGACGATGCTCACCCGGCTCGATGCCGAGGTTGTCGAGCAAGTGCTGTTGCTCCGGCGCATCCAACAGCGGCAGTTCACTTAGACGCTTTTGCGGATCAGCGATCAACGCCTCGAGCAGATTGCGCCAATGTTTGGCCATGCGCGCGATGGTCGGTTCGTCGAACAAATCGGTGCTGTAAGTCAGGCAGCAACCGAGGCGATGGTCGAGGTCGGTGACTTCCAGGTTGAGGTCGAACTTGGTCGCCCGCGCATCGTTGGCCAAGTACTCGACGGTCATGCCGGCGAGCATGCGGCTCTGCTGGAATTCCCAGCGCTGCACGTTGCACATCACCTGGAACAACGGGTTGTACGCGGCGCTGCGCGGCGGCTGCAACGCTTCAACCAGATGATCGAATGGCAGGTCCTGATGGGACTGGCCTTCGATCACGGTGTGGCGCACCTGCTCGAACAGTTCGCCGACCGACATCATGCCGTCGAGCTGGCAACGCAGCACTTGCGTATTGAGGAACGCCCCGATCAGCCCTTCGCTTTCCGGGCGAATGCGATTGGCCACTGGCGCGCCGATGCGCAGGTCGGTCTGGCCGCTGTAGCGGTAAAGCAGTGTGGCGAGTGCGGCGGTCATCGTCATGAACAAGGTCAGACCGTTTTGCGCGTTGAACGCACGAACCCGCGCGGCAAGATCGTCGCTCAGATCGAAACGGAACAGTTCGCCCTGATGACTTTGCACCGGCGGACGCGGACGGTCGCCGGGCAATTCCAGCAGCGGATGCTCACGGCCCAGTTGTGCAGTCCAGTAGTCGAGCTGACGCTGACGCTCGCCGGACTCCAGCCAGTTGCGCTGCCAGACGCTGTAGTCGAGGTACTGCACCGGCAGCGCCTCCAGCGGCGAATCGCGGTCATCGACAAACGCTTCGTATAGCGCGCTGAGTTCGCGGGCGAAGATGTCCATCGCCCAGCCTTCGGTGACGATGTGATGCAGAGTCAGGACAAAGTAATGCTCCTGCTCGGCGGTCTTCACCAGGCAGGCGCGCAGCAGCGGGCCTGTTTCCAGGTCGAACGGCAGATGCGCTTCTTCATCGGCCAGTTGCTGAACCTTTTGCTCGCGCACATCGGCGGCGAGTCTGGAGAAATCCTTCCAGCCCATGCGCACGCCCGTCTCGGCGTGTACCTGTTGACGGGCAACACCATCAACGCTCGGGAACGTGGTGCGCAGGGTTTCGTGGCGCAGGATCAGCGCTTGCAGTGCGGCCTCGAAACGCTCGACATGCAACACACCACGCAAGCGCGCCATGCCGCCGACGTTGTACGCCGGGCTGTCCGGCTCCATCTGCCAGAGGAACCACATGCGCTGTTGCGAGTAGGACAACGGCACCGGTTTGCTGCGATCAACCTTGTCGATTGGCGGCTGTTTGTTGGTCCGGCCGCTGGCCTGGATCAGGCGGATCTGCTCGGCGAAATCGCCGAGTTCGCTGTGTTCGAACAAGGCGCGCAACGGCAGTTCGACGTCGCAGGCTTGACGGCTGCGCGAGATGATTTGCGTGGCCAGCAGCGAGTGACCGCCGAGGGCGAAGAAGTCGTCGCGCAGGCCAACTTGCGCCAGACCGAGGACTTCGCGCCAGATCGCTGCGATTTGCTGTTCCAGCTCGGTCACCGGTTCGACGTGCTCGCGCACTTGCCATTGCGGTTCCGGCAAGGCGCGGCGGTCGAGTTTGCCGCTTGGGCTTAGCGGCATTGCATCCAGACGCATCAGTTGCGCCGGGACCATGTATTCCGGCAGCTCGGCGGCCAGCGCGGCTTTCAGACGGGTGATTTGTTCGTCTGCAACTTCGCTCGCATCGGTCGCGGTGAAGTAACCGATCAGCTGCGCGCCGGCAGCGGTTTCGCGCACCAGCACCACGGCTTGGGCGACGCCGTCCTGGGCGAGCAGACGCGCTTCGATTTCTTCCGGTTCGACACGGAAGCCACGCAGCTTGACCTGCTGATCGAGACGGCCGAGGTATTCGATCACGCCATCGGAGGTCCAGCGCGCACGGTCGCCAGTGCGGTACAGACGGGCGCCCTGCTCGCCCAGCGGATCGACGACAAAACGCTCTGCGGTCAACGATGGACGGCCGAGGTAGCCGCGAGCCAGACCGATGCCGCTGATGCACAGTTCACCCGGCACACCGGCCGGCACTGGATTGAGATCGGCATCGAGCACACGGCAAATCACATTGCCCAGCGGACGGCCAATCGGCGAGCGCTCGCCATCGGCGGTGGTGCAATGCCAGTGGGTAACGTTGATCGCGGTTTCAGTCGGGCCGTAACGGTTGTGCAATTGCACCGCCGGTAGTTGCGCCAACACGCGATTGCGCAATTCGGCAGGCAGGGCTTCACCGCCGGAGAATACTCGGCGCAGGCTGGTGCATTCGGCGCTCAGCGGTTCATCAATGAACAGCGAGAGCAGCGGCGGCACAAAGTGCAGCGTGGTCACACCATGTTCTTGAACCAGTTGCGCGATGCGCTGCGGATCGCGGTGTTCGCCGGGGCCGGCAATCAGCAGACGCGCGCCAGTGATCAGCGGCCAGAAGCATTCCCACACCGACACGTCGAAACTGATCGGTGCCTTTTGCATCAGCACGTCGGTTTCATTGAGCGCGTAAGCGTTCTGCATCCATTGCAGACGTTCGGCCAGTGCCCCATGAGTATTGCCGACGCCTTTCGGCTGGCCGGTGGAACCCGAGGTGTAAATCACATAGGCGAGGTTGTCGCCGTGCAGGTGCAGACCCGGTGCCTGGCTCGGCCAGTTTTCCAGGTGCAACGCGTCCATGGCGATCACGCTGACGCCATCGCTGGCCGGCAAACGCTCGAGCAATTCAGTCTGGGTCAGGAGCAATTCGACGCCGCTGTCACTGAGCATATAAGCCAGACGATCCGCCGGGTAATCCGGGTCCAGCGGTACATAGGCGCCGCCGGCCTTGATGATCGCCAACAGGCCAATCAGCAGTTGGGGCGAACGCTCGGCGGCGATGGCCACGCAGACATCCGGGCCAACGCCTTTGTCGCGCAGGTAGTGCGCGAGACGATTGGATTGGCTGTTCAATCCGGCGAAATCGAGGCTGCCGCCGTCCCATACCAGCGCGGTGCGCTCAGGGGTCAGGCGCGCCTGTTCGTTGAGCAGTTCCGGCAGCCATTGTTGCGCCGGGGTGCACGGTGCGACGCCCCAGTTTTTTTGCTGATCGTGTTCGCCGCCGGTGAGCAATTGCAGATCGCCGATGGCTTGCTCCGGACGTTCGCAGACGTCGCGCAACAGGTTGCTGAAATGCTCGGCCAGACGCTCGATGGTCGTGGCGTCGAACAGTTCGCTGGCGTAGTCGAACGACAGCGTCAGGCGCCCGTTGCGGTCTTCTTCGCTGTGCAGTTGCAGGTCGAACTTGGCTTCGCGGCTGTGCCACGGCAGTTCTTCGGCAAGCAGACCCGGCAAGCGCTTGAGCGCACTCAGATCGCGTTGCTGGTGGTTGAACATGACCTGGAACAAACCTTGTTCACGGGCTTGCGGGAAGGCTTCGAGGAGTTGTTCGAACGGCAGATCCTGATGCGCCTGGGCACCGAGTGCGGCTTGGCGGGTCTGGGCCAGCAGTTCAATAAACGACAGGCGCGAATCGATCTCTGCACGCAGTACTTGGGTGTTGATGAAGAAGCCGATCAGGCCTTGGGTTTCCAGGCGTGGACGGTTGGCGTTCGGTACGCCGATGCGGATATCGCGCTGACCGCTGTAGCGATGCAGCAGGCTCTGCAATGCCGAAAGCAACAGCATGAACGGCGTCGATTGGTGAGCCTGCGCCGTGTGGCGGATCGCATCGCTGAGGCTAGCGCCCAGACGCACAGTGTGGCGTGCTGCGCTGTGAATTTTTTGAGCCGAACGCGGATGATCGGTGGCCAATTCCAGCACTGGATGCTCGTCGCCCAACTGCGTTTTCCAGTAGGCCAGTTGTCGCTCGCCCTCGCCTTGCGCCAGCCATTGGCGCTGCCAGCTGCCGTAGTCGGCGTACTGGGTTGGCAGTGGTGCAAGGCTGGCCGTCGCGCCTTGCGAAGCGGCGGCGTACAGGCGTGAGAATTCGTCGATCAATACGTTCAGCGACCAGCCGTCGGCAATGATGTGGTGCATCGTCACCAGCAGTTGGTGATCTTCGTCATCGAGGCGCACCAGCGTCACCCACAGCAGCGGGCCTTTTTCCAGGTCGAACCGGGTGCGCGCTTCGTCTTCGCGGATTTGCTGGGCGCGGGCTTCGCGCTCAGGCGCCGGCAAGTCGCTGATGTCGATCAGTTGCAGATTGAATTCGGCGGCAGGATCGACTTGCTGCAGGGCCACGCCATCACGTTCGAAGAAACGCGTGCGCAGGGATTGGTGGCGCTCGATCAGTCGCTGGAAGCTGGTGCGCAAGGCGTCTTCATCGAGTTCGCCGCGCAAACGCAGAGCGCCGGGAATGTTGTAGGCGCTGCTGTGCGGGTCGAGTTGCCAGGTGATCCACAGACGATTTTGTGCCAGCGACTGCGGCATCGGCTCGGAGCGCGACAATGCGGTGATTTCACCTTGGGCGCTGCCGCCGTCCTGCTGCTGTTGCGCAACGGCAGCGGCGAACGCGGACAGCGTCGGGGCTTCGAACAGCAGGCGCAGATTCAGCTCGAGAGCGAGTTCTTCGCGAACGCGGGCGATGACTTGCGTAGCGGCGATCGAGTTGCCGCCGAGCAGGAAGAAATGATCGTCGGCGTTGACCTGTTTGACGTTGAGTTGCTCGGCCCAGATCTTGCCGATCAAGGCTTCGAGTTCCGAAACACTGGTGGTTGCTTCCAGGCTTTCGGACGTTGTCGACGGGAACACCGCGTAGCTGTCGAGGCTGCCATCGGCCAGACGATTGCGGCACGCCGAGCGCTGCAACTTTCCGCTGGAGGTTTTCGGCAGCGCGCCCGGGTTGAGCAACACCACCACGCTCGGCGCTTCCTGACAAGCCTCGGCCACCGCTTGACGAATGGCTTTGATCAGCGCTTCCGGCGGCAGGATTTTCTGCACGCTGCGGCTGATTTCCGCGGCGATGCCGATGCCCTCTTCGCCGCCCTGACTGACCGCGAATGCAGCAACGCGGCCCTTGCGCACCACTTCCACTTCGTTCTCGACGGTCTTCTCGATGTCCTGCGGATAGAGGTTGTGACCGCGCACGATGAGCATGTCTTTCAGGCGACCGGTGATGAACAGTTCACCGTCGCGCGTGAAGCCCAAATCACCGGTGCGCAACCAGGTGCGGCCGGCGTGCTGGACGAAGGTCTTGGCGCTGGCCTCAGAGTTGCGCCAGTAACCGAGGGCGATGCTCGGGCCGGTGGCCCAGACTTCTCCGACAACGTTATCGGCGAGTTCTTCCAGTGAATTGGGTTCGACGATCAGCACCGCATGCTCGGGTTGGCTGATGCCGCAACTCATGATCGGGCTGCCCTCGCCCGGTTCGGCGCGGTTTTGTGCCAGCGCCTGATCATCCACGCGCAATGCCGGAATGCCGGTGCCACGCGGAGTGCCAGCAACGAACAGCGTCGCCTCGGCCAGACCGTAGGAGGCCATGAAATTGTCTGCGCTGAAACCGCATGCGGTGAACTTCTCGGCGAAGCGCTCAAGGGTGTCGAGACGGATCGGCTCGGAACCGGAATACGCCACGCGCCAACGGCTCAGATCGAGACGCTCCAGCGCTGACTCACTGACCCGCTCGCTGCACAAACGATAGGCGAAGTCTGGCCCGCCGCTGATAGTGCCGCCGTATTGGCTGATCGCTTCCAGCCAGCGCAGAGGTCGACCGAGGAAGTACGCCGGCGACATCAGAATGCACGGCACGCCACTGAATATCGGCTGCAGCAGACCGCCGATCAGGCCCATGTCGTGATACAGCGGTAGCCAGCTGACGATCACATCGTCCGGGTTTACATCGATGCCGAAACCGTGACGGATCAACAGTTCGTTCGCGACCAGATTGCCGTGACTGACCTGCACACCCTTGGGCAGCGCGGTGGAGCCGGAGGTGTATTGCAGGAAAGCGATGTGATCTTGCGGCAGGCTCGGTTCGACCCAGTTTTCGGCTTGAGCGCTGTCGAGCGTGTCGACGCACAACAGCGGCGGCGCACCTTCGATCTGTTGCAAGGCGTCGCCCAGGTCGGCACTGGTCAGCAGCAGGCGCGGCTCGGCATCGGCGATGATCGACAGCAGGCGCTCCTGGTGATGACGGCGCGCCGATTCCGGCGGATAGGCCGGCACTGCAATCACGCCCGCGTACAGGCAACCAAAGAACGCGGCAACGTAATCCGGGCCACTGGGAAACAGCAGCACCGCGCGATCGCCGAATTCCGCTTGGGCCTGCAACGCCGCCGCTATCGTGCGCGCACGCTCATCCAGTTCGCGGTAACTGAGCACCACACCCTGCTCCTCGGTTTCAGCGAGAAAACGCAAAGCCAGTCGATCCGGCGTCAGGGCCGCGCGGCGCTGGAGGGCTTGGACCAGGGTGCTGGGGAGTTCGAACGCGTCGGTCATGAGGTTTCCTGCCTGAATTCGGCTTGCTAATGGAATCGGGTTACTGCGTCACACCCCTCGAAGGGCATGCAGGGCGCGGTCTGTGCCGACCGCGCAAGGCATCGGAATGCTGTCTGGCCGGGGATGTGCACCCGGAACCATTCACCAATGAGAACGGATGACGTCTTGAAATAATTAGTCGGCAGGCTGGATCGCCAATGGGGCTGGGGTGTGGCGGCGTGTCGCAGTTCTCAGAATGCACTGTTGTGGATCATTAGTTCTCTTTCTCAATTGACAATCATTATCATTCAACATAATTTGTCGCTCGATGTGTAGGACGGCCCCGTCCCCCCAGGCGTCCCACTAACCTATTTGGCAGCAAGGTGATTTCCATGACGGAACAAGTATCCACAAGCAGGTGCGATTCACCGCTACTTCAGGCATTCGTCGACAATCGACTGATTCTGGTCAAGATTGCAGCCCGTATTACCGGCTGCCGGTCACGTGCCGAAGATGTGGTGCAGGATGCGTTTTTCCGCCTGCAATCGGCGCCACCGATCACGTCGTCGATCAAGGCTCAACTGAGCTATCTGTTCCAGATCGTGCGCAACCTCGCCATCGATCATTACCGCAAACAGGCGCTTGAGCAAAAGTACTCCGGCCCTGAAGAGGAAGGGCTGAATGTGGTCATTCAGGGTGCTTCGCCGGAAACCTCGCACATCAACTTCTCGACCCTGGAAAACATCGCCGATGCGCTGACCGAGCTGCCCAGCCGCACTCGCTATGCGTTCGAGATGTACCGCCTGCACGGCGTGCCGCAAAAGGACATCGCCAAGGAACTCGGCGTTTCGCCGACCCTGGTCAACTTCATGATTCGTGATGCGCTGGTGCACTGCCGCAAGGTCTCGGGCAGTCGTCGGGATGCGGTGATTGCCGGTCGTCGTTAAGATCTGAATTCGACGTCAAGCCATTCGCGAGCAGGCTCGCTCCCACACTGTTTCTGCGCACAGAGATCAAATGTGGGAGCGAGCCTGCTCGCGAAGGCGGACTTGAGACCGCAATGAATCTCAAGCCCGACTGCCTCAGGCCAATTTGCACCGATCAAAAAACCGCTCACGCCCCAGCATCATCAGCGCCGCGCGTTTGTGCGGGAAATCGAATTCCTTCTCGCAGTGGAAGCACTGATTCTGCATATGGCCGATCATCTTCGCGTTGTCGGCGCGCGGTTCGGCGACCACGCGTTGCGTACGCGGATCATCCAGAAACAGATAATGCACCAGCGCCGATAACCAGCTCGCCACCTTGTGCGGGCCGCGATGATCTTCCTCACCCACGAGCATGTGAATGCCGCGATCGTAATTGTCGGCGTCGTAGAACGGCGCGATGCGATCTTCCTTGGCCCAGTAGGCTTCGAAATAGGCAAACGGCTGATCATCGAAACAACCAATCAACGTCAGCGTGTGCGGATCGGCATCGAGGTTGCTCAGGTATTCGCGGTGCTTCTCGAGACTGCCCTCTTCCTGCCAGAAACTGGCAACGCGCGGGCTGTTCTGCCAGCGGTTGAAGCGCGGCAGGTCTTCTTCGATCTCGACCGTGCGCAGGGAAATCCACGCACCAAGACGCGCATCGAAACGCCGATACACTTCACCGCGCGGCTTCACCGGGCGCAGCGGATGACGCTTGCCCTGGCTGATGACCATTTGCTGCGGATAGCTGCCGGTCAGCGAAGTGCCGAGCCACGGTTGCGGCAACTGCCAGAACAGCGTGCGCTCGCAGCGATATTCGCCAGCCACTTCGGTGCTCACCAGCAAGCCAGTGAGCAGAGCTTCGGTCGGTGGCTGATCCAGTTGCCAGGTCAATTGCTGGCACCCCGGATCGCGGGCGAACAGCCAATAACAGGCTGCCCACAACGCCTGCCCAGGCGGCAGCGCAAAACGTTCATCGATCTGGATCGGTCCCTTCACCTCCCGATCAAGGCGCAAGCGGATCAGCGGTTGCCCGTCCAGGCTCAGGCTCAGACGGCTTTCAGTTGCATCAGCGATCAGTTGACTGCCCGAAGGCAAGGCCAGGGCAGTCAGGTCATTCAGATTGGACATGGGTCGGGCTCACGATAATCGTCGACAGTTCAACGATGTGACGTGAGCCGAAAGGGGAAATTTAGGCTTTGCGGAAAATCAGTGCCTCAGCGATGAGGTATCGGCACCACCGCAATCTTGTATGGATCGAAAATTTTCAGCATCTCGCCATTGTCGCGCAACCCTTGCAGCAGTTTGCCAAACGCCTCGCCAGTGATAGGTGCGGTCGGGCGCAGGATCGCGTAATGGTGATAAACCTGATCGATACGTTGCGACACCAGCAACTCGTTGCGCACCTTCTCGTTGCGCAGCAGGTAATCGCTGAGGTAGGAGCGGGTCACCAAGGCAATATCCGCACGCGAGCGCAGCACCATCAGCAGGTTACTGTCGTGGGAATAGGTCAGCGTGGCGTTGAAATTCTGCGCGAGGAATTTTGGGTCGGCGTTGAAGTTAGCGAATTCGTAGTGATAACCGCTAAACAACGCCAGTCGCTTGCCAGTGAGGTCGGCAAAATAGTTCTGCTGACGACCGTCTTCGCGTTGCGCGACGAAAATCTCTGCATCCTCAAGGCCCATGTCGACATCCGTGTGGGGAATTTCCTTCCAGCCCCAATCGGGATTCTCGAAAATCGCCATGTCGATCCGGCCCTGCTTGAAATCCCCGAAACGCCGGGGAATCGAGGTCGGCACCAGGACGAACTGATAGTCGCTCTGCAGGCGATTGAGAGCCTCGACCAATTGCGGCAAGAGGCCTGTATCGGCACCGTTTTCCGGACGAATGGTGTAGGGCGGAAAATGCGCCGCGCCGACCCGAACCAATTGCGCTGCCTGAGCGGGCAATACCCAAAATGCAGCCAGCGCTGCGAGCATCAACCCCGCGGCCGTCCGAATTGGCAAAGACTTCAAAACACCCCACTCCCCGAAAAAATACCGATCAATGCATTCAAGCTAGGCGGTTTCGCCCAGTTAGCCAGTTTCCCGGCCGGATAGAAAGTGCTTCAACGCTCTTCGAGGACCAGAATCAACGCCTCATCGGCCAGTTGATCAAGGCTCAAACTGCCGCCAGCACGGAACCAGGTGGTCGTCCATGACAGTGCGCCGGTGAGGAAACGTCGGGTAATAAATACATCGCCACGTATAAACCCGGCGTCCTTGGCTTCACCCAGCACTTGCAGCCAGATCTCTTCGTAAACATCGCGCAGCGCCAGCACTTTGGCCTGGCCCTCTTCGGACAGCGAGCGCCATTCGTAGACCAGCACCGCCATGGCTTCACCGCTGCCGCCCATGATCGACTGCAATTCGCAGCGGATCAGCGCCAGCACGCGCTCGCGCACATCAGCCGCATCGGCGAGCGCTGCACGCATCAACGCAGTGTTGTAGCGGATGGTTTCTTCCATCACCGCGCGGAGGATTTCATCCTTGCTTTTGAAGTGATGAAAAATGCTTCCCGACTGAATACCGACGGCGCCGGCCAGATCGCGCACGGTGGTGCGTTCGTAGCCTTTGTTGCGAAACAGGTGAGCGGCCACTTGCAGCAATTTGCCACGGGCGCTATCGGGGTCGGTCAACTGACCCTCGTCGACCAAATCGCGCATGACCCTCAGGGCTTTTTGCTCGTCCACCCGTTCTCTCCTACAGTCGATCAGTCTGTTGCCCCCTGAAACCGCAGGGTTGCGCGCAATTTAAGCCGCCAGCGGCAACCAAGCAAGCGCTTGGGCAGAAGATAGTTTCAACTGTTTACAAACCAAGCGCTTGCTTGGTAGCCTCCAGACACTTCTGTCGCAGGTTGCTGAGTCGGAGATAAAAATGCCCACCACCGTCCGTATCGGATGTGCCAGTGCCTTCTGGGGTGACACGTCGAGCGCCGCCGCACAGTTAGTAGAAGGCGGCAAACTGGATTATCTGGTCTTCGACTACCTCGCCGAGATCACCATGTCGATAATGGCCGGCGCACGCATGAAGGATCCGCAGGCGGGGTTTGCCGGCGACTTCATCGAAGTGCTCACGCCCCTGTTGCCGCAGTTGGCCGAGCAGAACATCCGCGTGATCAGCAACGCCGGCGGGGTCAACCCACAAGCCTGTGCCAACGCCCTGCAAGCGGCATGCGACAAGGCCGGCATCGCGCTGAAAATCGCCGTGTTACTCGGCGATGACCTGCAACCACAATTCAAACAACTCAGCGGCATCACCGAGATGTTCAGCGGCGCCCCGCTGCCGCCGATGTGCTTATCGACCAACGCCTACCTCGGCGCGCCGGGTATCGTCGAAGCCCTGCGCCTGGGCGCCGACATTGTCATCACCGGACGGGTGGTCGACAGCGCCGTGGTCAGCGCCGCGCTGGTGCATGAATTCGGCTGGTCGTGGCACGATTACGACAAACTCGCCCAGGCCGCGCTGGCCGGGCACATCATCGAATGCGGCGCGCAGTGCACGGGTGGCAACTTCACCGATTGGCGCGACGTGCCGGATTACGAACACATCGGTTTTCCCATCGTCGAGGTCAGTGCTGATGGCCAATTCATTGTCAGCAAACCCGAAGGCTCTGGCGGGCTGATCACACCGCTGACCGTCGGCGAGCAGATGCTGTATGAAATCGGCGATCCGCAGGCGTATCTGCTGCCTGACGTGGTCTGCGATTTCAGCCAGGTCAAACTGCAGCAGCAAGGCAAAAACCTCGTTCATGTCCACGGCGCCAAAGGCCTGCCGCCCAGTGATAAATACAAGGTCAGCGCCACGTATCCGGACGGTTTTCGCTGCACCGCCAGTTGCCTGATCGCTGGCATCGATGCAGTGGAAAAAGCGCAGCGCGTCAGTCAGGCGATCATCGCCAAAACCGCAGAGATGTTCAGTCAGCGTGGTTGGCCGCCTTACACCGAAACCAACATCGAGCTGCTCGGCAGCGAAGCCACCTACGGCCCCCACGGTCAGCGTAACGATAGCCGTGAGGTGGTGATCAAACTCGCCGTGCGCCACCCGAACAAACAGGCACTGATTTTGTTCTCCCGGGAAATCGCCCAGGCCGCGACCGGCATGGCGCCGGGCCTGACCGGCATCGTCGGCGGCCGGCCGACGGTGTATCCGCTGATTCGCCTGTTTTCATTCCTGATCGAGAAAAGTGCCTGCACCTTGCAGATTGATCTGGCCGGCGTTCGCCATCCTTGTACCCTGCCTTCATTGGCAGCGCTCGACAGCGAAGATTTGCCGATTGCCCAGCATCCGCCGAAACCCCAGGGCCGCGCCGATGCCAGTGTGGCGTTGGTGAAACTGGCCGTGGCGCGCTCCGGCGACAAAGGCAATCACAGCAACATCGGCGTCATGCCGCGCAAGCCCGAATACCTGCCGTGGATCGCCGAAGCGCTGACCCCGGCCGTCATCGTCGACTGGATGAGTCATGTGCTCGACCCGATTCACGGCCGGGTCGAACGCTGGTATCTGCCCGGTACCCACAGCCTCAATTTTCTCTTGGAAAACGCTCTTGGCGGTGGTGGCGTGGCCAGTCTGCGCATCGATCCGCAAGGCAAAGCCTTCGCCCAACAACTGTTGGAAATCCAGATCCCGGTGCCGCAGAGCATCGCCGAACAGCTCGACTAGAGGATGGTTTGCATGGCTTACGCGTCGATTTTCAACGCCGATCTATTCAGCGGCCAGACCATCATCGTCACCGGCGGCGGTAGCGGCATCGGCCGTTGCACCGCGCATGAACTGGCAGCCCTCGGTGCCCGTGTGCTGCTGGTCGGGCGCAAACCGGAGAAACTGCAAAAGGTCGCCGCGGAAATTGCCGAGGACGGTGGCCACGCACACTGGCAGGCCTGCGATATCCGCGATGAAGAAGCGGTGAAACAACTGGTCAAGGAGCTGATCGCCGAGCATGGGCCGATCCATGGTCTGGTCAACAATGCCGGCGGTCAGTACCCGTCGCCCTTGGCCTCGATCAATCAGAAAGGTTTCGAAACCGTACTGCGCACCAATCTGGTCGGCGGATTTCTGATGGCGCGGGAAGTGTTCAACCAGTCGATGAGCAAACACGGCGGCAACATCGTCAACATGCTCGCCGACATGTGGGGCGGCATGCCCGGCATGGGCCACTCGGGCGCGGCGCGTTCGGGCATGGACAACTTCACCAAGACCGCCGCGTTCGAATGGGGCTATGCCGGGGTGCGGGTCAACGCGGTGGCGCCGGGCTGGATTGCCTCCAGCGGCATGGACACTTACGAAGGCGCGTTCAAAGCGGTGATTCCAACCCTGCGTGAACATGTACCGCTCAAGCGTATTGGCACCGAATCGGAAGTCAGTGCGGCCATCGTGTTTCTGCTCAGCCCGGCGGCGGCGTTCATCAGTGGCAGCACCTTGAAAATCGATGGCGCAGCCAGCCTCGGCAGTCGTGCATGGCCGTTGCACAAGGCCACTCACAGCGAGTCGTTCAACGGGTTCCACCGGGCGTACCTTCCCGATGTCCTCAAGGACAAGGAGTAAGCCATGCCGCAGATTCAGTCCCGACTCGATCCGCACAGCGAAACGTTCGCCCGCAACCGTGCGGCCATGCTCACGGCCATCGAGCAAGTCCAGCAACTCGAACAGAACCTGCTGAACAAAGCCGCCGAAGCCAAGGCGAAATTCGACAAGCGCGGGCAATTACTGCCGCGCGAACGCCTGAACCTGTTGCTCGATCCCGGCGCGCCGTTCCTCGAACTGGCCAGCCTCGCCGGCTACAAATTGCATGACGACAAGGACGGCAGCTCCGCCGGTGGCGGGCTGATCGCCGGTATCGGTTACGTCTGCGGCATCCGCGCGATGATCGTGGCGAACAACAGCGCGATCAAGGGCGGGACGATCTCGCCCAGCGGCCTGAAAAAATCCCTGCGCCTGCAACAGATCGCTCAGGAAAACAAACTCCCGGTGATCACCCTTGCCGAGAGCGGTGGTGCCAACCTCAATTACGCCGCGGAGATTTTCGTCGAAGGCGCACGCAGTTTTGCCAATCAGGCGCGGATGTCGGCAATGGGTTTGCCGCAGATCACCGTGGTGCACGGCTCGGCCACGGCGGGCGGCGCTTACCAGCCGGGACTGTCGGATTACGTGGTGGTGGTACGCGGCAAGGCCAAGCTGTTTTTGGCCGGCCCGCCATTGCTCAAAGCCGCCACCGGCGAAGTCGCCACCGATGAAGAGCTCGGCGGTGCCGAGATGCACGCGCAGATCGCCGGGACGGCTGAATACCTCGCGGAAAACGATGCCGACGGCGTGCGTCAGGTCCGCGAAATCCTCCGTATGCTGCCGTGGAACGAGCAACTGCCGTGGCTGCCGGAGCCGCAATACAAAGAGCCGCTCTACCCCATCGATGAATTGCTCGGGCTCATCCCCGACGATCCGAAAAAGCCCTATGACGTGCGCGAAATCATCGCGCGCATTGCCGATGAATCCTGTTTCGTCGAATTCAAAGGCGAGTTTGATCAGCAAACCATTTGCGGCCAATTGAAGATTCAGGGCCGCGCCTGCGGGTTCATCGGCAACAATGGCCCGATCACCCCGAACGGTGCGAGCAAGGCAGCGCAGTTCATCCAGTTGTGCGACCAGAGCCAGACCCCGCTGCTGTTTTTCCACAACACCACCGGTTTCATGGTCGGCACCGAATCCGAGCAGCAAGGGATAATCAAACACGGCTCGAAACTGATTCAAGCGGTAGCCAATGCACGGGTGCCTAAACTGACCATCGTCGTCGGCGGCTCCTACGGCGCCGGCAACTATGCGATGTGCGGCCGCGGTCTCGATCCGCGCTTTATCTTCGCCTGGCCGAACAGCCGCACGGCGGTGATGGGTGGCGCGCAGGCCGGCAAAGTGCTGCGCATTGTGACTGAAGCCAAACAGCTCAAGGACGGCCTCACGCCGGAGCCGAAAATGCTCGACATGCTCGAACAGGTCACCGCGCAGAAACTCGACAGCCAGTCCACCGCGCTTTACGGCAGCGCCAACCTGTGGGACGACGGGCTGATTGACCCGCGTGACACGCGCACCCTGCTCGGCTATTTGCTGGACATTTGCCACGAAGCCGACATTCGTACGCTGCAACCCAACAGCTTCGGCGTCAGCCGGTTCTGACCGCCACGGATCTTACGGAGAACAATAACAATGATCTTCACCCCGGAACACGAAGCACTGCGCCGCACCGTCCGCCAGTTCGTCGAGCATGAAATCAACCCGCACGTTGATGAATGGGAAAAGGCCGGTCGCTTTCCCATTCACGAAATTTTCCGCAAGGCTGGCGACCTCGGTTTGCTGGGCATTTCCAAACCGGAGAAATTCGGCGGCATGGGCCTCGACTACAGCTATTCGATTGTCGCCGCCGAAGAGTTCGGCACCATCCATTGCGGCGGCATTCCGATGTCGATCGGCGTGCAGACCGACATGTGTACGCCCGCCCTCGCCCGCTTCGGCTCCGATGAATTACGCGAAGAGTTCCTGCGCCCGGCGATCAGCGGCGAGCAGGTCGGCTGCATCGGCGTCTCCGAAGTTGGCGCCGGATCTGATGTGGCCGGGCTGAAAACCACCGCGCGCAAGGATGGCGACGACTATGTGATCAATGGCAGCAAGATGTGGATCACCAATTCGCCGAGCGCCGACTTCATCTGTCTGCTGGCTAATACCTCGGACGATAAGCCGCACATCAACAAGTCGCTGATCATGGTGCCGATGAACACGCCGGGGATCAGCCTCAGCTCGCACCTGGACAAGCTCGGCATGCGCAGTTCGGAAACCGCCCAGGTGTTTTTCGACAACGTGCGCGTGCCGCAGCGCAATCGCATCGGCCATGAAGGCGCCGGGTTCATGATGCAGATGCTGCAGTTTCAGGAGGAACGTCTGTTCGGCGCGGCGAACATGATCAAAGGCCTGGAATATTGCGTCGACAGCACCATCGAGTACTGCAAGGAGCGCAAGACCTTCGGCAATGCACTGATCGACAATCAGGTGATCCACTTCCGCCTCGCCGAATTGCAGACCGAAATCGAATGCCTGCGCGCGCTGGTCTATCAGGCCACCGAGCAGTACGTGAAAGGCCAGGACGTTACGCGATTGGCCTCGATGGCCAAGCTCAAGGCCGGACGCCTCGGTCGCGAAGTCAGCGACAGCTGCCTGCAATATTGGGGTGGCATGGGCTTCATGTGGGACAACCCGGTGGCCCGCGCCTATCGCGATGTGCGGCTGGTATCAATTGGCGGCGGCGCCGATGAAATCATGCTGGGGATCATCTGCAAACTGATGGGCATCCTCCCGGGGAAAAAGAAATGAGCAGCCTGCCGGATTGCCAGACGCTGTTGCTGGAACTGCATGGCGGCGTGCTGCACATCACCCTCAATCGCCCGGACAGCCGCAATGCGATGAGCCTGCAGATGGTCTGCGAATTACGCACAGTGTTGAGCGCAGTTCGAAATGACCGATCAGTTCGGGCGTTGGTGCTCAGCGGTGCCGGTGGGCATTTCTGTGCCGGTGGCGATATCAAGGACATGGCCAGCGCTCGCGCTCAGGGTGCGCAGGCATATCGCGATCTGAACCGCGCGTTCGGCGCCCTGCTGGAAGAAGCACAGCACGCGCCGCAAGTGCTGATCACGGTGTTGCAAGGCGCGGTGCTTGGCGGCGGTTTCGGGCTGGCGTGTGTCAGCGATATCGCGATTGCCGATCACCAGGCGCAATTCGGCCTGCCGGAAACCAGCCTCGGCTTGCTGCCAGCGCAGATTGCGCCGTTTGTGGTGCAGCGCATCGGCCTGACCGAAACCCGCCGACTGGCGCTGACCGCTGCGCGTTTTGACGGGCATCAGGCACGGCGTCTGGGGCTGGTGCATTTTGTCGAGCAGGATGCCCAAGCGCTGGCCGAGCGGCTCGATGAGGTGTTGCAGCATGTGCTGTGTTGCGCGCCGGAGGCGAATGCAATGACCAAGAAATTGTTGTTGGCGAGTGCCGGGCAGCCTTCGAGTGAATTGCTTGATGAGGCGGCGCAGTGGTTTAGCGAAGCGGTGACTGGCGACGAAGGGATCGAGGGCACCATGGCTTTCGTGCAAAAGCGTAAACCGCGGTGGGCCAGCTAAAAGCTTCGCGAGCAGGCTCGCTCCCACAGGTTTTGTGAACGATGCAAATTCCTGTGGGAGCGAGCCTGCTCGCGAAGAGGCCAGCCAACCCACCGCCAAATACTCAGGAAGATCACCATGCCCGCCATCCGCAAAATCCTGATCGCCAACCGCGGTGAAATCGCCTGCCGCATCCAGCGCACCGCGCAAGCTTTGGGTTACCGCACCGTTGCCGTTTTCTCCGACGCCGACGCCGATGCCCTGCACGTCAAAATGGCCGACCAAGCCGTACACATCGGCCCCGCCCCCGTGCAGCAGTCGTATCTGAACATCCCGGCGATCCTCAACGCCGCCCGCCGCAGCGGCGCCGACGCCATCCATCCCGGCTACGGTTTTCTCTCGGAAAACGCCGAGTTCGCCCGCGCCTGCGAACAAGCGGGGCTGATCTTCATCGGCCCCAGCGTCGCAGCCATCGAATTGATGGGCAGCAAACGCCGCTCGAAAATCGCCATGCTCGAAGCCGGCGTGCCGTGCATCGCCGGTTATCAAGGTGCCGAACAGGACGACGCCACTCTGCTGCGTGAAGCCGACCGCATCGGCTATCCACTGATGATCAAGGCCAGTGCCGGCGGGGGTGGGCGCGGCATGCGTCTACTGCACAACGCCGCTGACTTGCCGGCGCAACTGCGCACCGCGCGCTCCGAAGCACTGAATGGTTTCGGCAGCGACGAATTGATCCTCGAACAGGCATTGATCGAACCACGGCATGTCGAAGTGCAGCTGTTCGGCGATCATCACGGCAACCTGATCTATCTCGGCGAACGCGACTGCTCGATCCAGCGTCGCCACCAGAAAGTCGTCGAGGAAGCGCCCTGCCCGGTGATGACCGCCGAACTGCGCCAGGCCATGGGTGAGGCGGCATTGAAGGCTGGCCGCGCAGTCAATTATGTCGGCGCCGGCACCGTGGAGTTTTTGCTCGATGCGCGCGGGCAGTTCTACTTTCTGGAGATGAACACGCGCCTGCAAGTCGAGCATCCGGTGACTGAATTGATCACCGGGCTGGATCTGGTCGCGTGGCAATTGCTGGTCGCCGAGGGGCAGCCGTTGCCACTGACCCAAGACCAGGTGCAGCTCAACGGGCATGCCATGGAAGTGCGGCTTTACGCCGAAGATCCCGCGCAAGACTTCCTCCCGCAAACCGGCCGTGTCGAAGCCTGGGAACCGGCGCTGCAGCATGGTGCGCGAATCGATCATGGCTTACTGGAAGGACAATCGATCAGCCCGTTCTACGATCCGATGCTGGGCAAAGTGATCGCCTTTGGCGCCACCCGCGAAGAAGCCCGGCGCAAACTCTTGCGCGCGGTACAGGACACGGTGTTATTGGGCGTGCAAAGCAATCAGCGCTTGCTGGCCAGCCTGTTGCAACATCCGCAGTTCATCAGTGGCGAATTCAGTACCGGTTTCATTGCCCGGCACTTCCGCGAACATCCTTGTTTGCAACGTTACATTCCGGATGCCGAGGAACTGGCGATTGCAGCGATGCTTTTCTATCAAGCAAGCGCCCTTGCCCATCGCGCGCCACTGACTGGCTGGCGCAACAACGCCAGTGTGCCGCTGCATTATCGACTCGGGCTTGATGATCAGAACTGGACGGTGCAACTGCTCGCTCAAGCGCAAGGTGCCTTCACCGTACAGGTTGCCGAGCGCACGCTCGAGTTAACACTCATCGACCACGACACGCAGTCGCTGACGCTGGAAATCGACGGTTTGCGCCAGCGTCACGCGTATCGACTTGATAGCGGGCACCTCTGGCTGTGCACAGATCCCGGCAGTCTGCGCCTGGAGGATCGAACTCACGCGGTGATCGACAGTCAGACCAGCGTCAGCTCCGGCACCCTGAAAGCGCCGATGGACGGTGCCATCATCGACGTTCTCGTCAGCGAAGGCAGCCCGGTCAGTAAGGGTCAGTTGCTGGTGGTACTGGAGGCAATGAAAATGGAGCACCCGCTCAAGGCCGGCATCGACGGCGTGCTCAAGCGGGTGCAGGTCAAAGTCGGCGATCAGGTAAAAAATCGTCAGGTTCTGTTGCAGGTCGAGTAGTCACCCACACACCCATGCGGGTTTTGACTACGCTCTGAGTTATCAGAACGCGGAAATCAGGAACCCTGCGATGCCCCACTGGCTGGTCATAGATCTGGAAGCCACCACCGATGAGGGTGGCTGGCCGGTCACCGAGATGGAAATTATCGAGATCGGCGCCACCTTGGTCGATCGCGCCGGGCGCGAGCAGGATCACTTCCAGCGCTTCGTCAAACCGGCGCGGCGGCCGTTGCTCACGCCTTTTTGTCGTGAACTGACGCACATCACCCAGGCCAATATCGATTCGGCACAACTGCTGACCGAGGTCTGGCCGGCGTTCGAACGCTGGCTCGCGCAACATCAGACACGTCTCGAAGGCTGGGCCAGTTGGGGCGACTACGACCGCAAGCAATTGCTCCAGGAATGGCAGCGCCTGCAAATCGACAGCGGCTTGAGCCGGGTGCCGCACATGAACCTCAAACAACGCTTTGCCAAGGCCCGGCGCCTGGAACGGCCACTGGGGCTCAACGGTGCACTGCAACTGGCTGGCATGCAGTTCAGCGGTCAGCAGCATCGGGCGCTGGAGGATGCGCGTAACACTGCGCGACTGTTGCCGCTGGTATTGCCACTCTAGGGTCAATTCGAGAACTCAGCGGACAGACGCCGGGCAGGTGACGGCGCCAAACGCCTTGTGCATACTGGCCGCCTCCAATTTTTAACCCTTTTCGAGGAATCGCCCATGTTTAAAGTCAACGAGTACTTCGACGGCACCGTCAAGTCGATCGCCTTTGGCACCGCTGAGGGTCCGGCGACCATCGGCGTCATGGCCCCGGGCGAATACGAATTCGGCACCGCTCAGCGTGAAATCATGCATGTGGTGTCCGGCGCACTGACCGTCAAACTGCCCGACAGCAGCGACTGGGAAACCTTCGCTGCTGGCAGCCAGTTCAATGTCCCGGCCAACAGCAAGTTCCAGCTGAAGGTTGCGGTCGACACCGCTTACCTGTGCGAATACCGCGGCTAAAAGCAACGGTTTCACTGCACCAACAAAAATGCCCGTGTCCAAGGACACGGGCATTTTTCGTTTCAGTGACAGACTACTCGAGAATCTCCACCGGCATGCCGACTTCGAGTCGACCATTGCTGTCATTCACCAGATTCTGGCCAAACATCGCACCATCGGCTTCAGCACGATATTTCTGCAAGGTGGCCAGCGGCTCACGATCGGCACTGCGCTCACCGGTTTTCGGGTCGATCGTGGTGAGGATGCAGCGCGAACACGGCTTGACCACACGGAACTCGACTTCGCCAATGCGAATGCGCTTCCAATTGTCTTCGGCGTAAGCCTCGCTACCTTCAATCACCAGATTCGGCCGAAAGCGCAGCATTTCCAGCGGACGACCGACCTTTTGCGAGAGATCCTGCCGGGACGCCTCGCCGATCAACAGCAGGGGGAATCCGTCGGCGAAGGCGACCTGATCATCATCCTTGCCGAAACCTGCCTGAGTCATGCGGGCACGATCCAGCGGTACCTGCACGAGACGGGTCGGCTTGCCGATGAAATCGCTGACCCAGCGCGCGGCCTCATTACCGGCATCCGGCACGCGCAAGGTGTCGCGCCAGATCGTCACACCACGCAGTTCGGCGTCATTGTCCGGCAAGGCAATATCGATGGAGGACTGTTCAGGTGCGCTCAGGGTCAGACCGCCTTGCGCATTCCAGAGTGCCGACAACTGACTCATCTTCGCTTCGGCGCGCTGGGTCAGGAAACGGCCGCTGGCTTCATCGACGAGCATCCAGCGTCGGTCGCCATCAAGCCCCAGCTTGTCGAGGTCGACGCTTTGCAGCACATCGACTTTGCCGGATTTCAACGGGTAACGATAAAGCGCGCTCAGACGCAACATGGCCAGCTCCCTGGAGGATAAAAACGCCACCCTATACGAGCTTTATCCGCGAATCAAAGGAGTTTGTGCGCTGCAAACCTTGTGGGAGCGAGCTTGCTCGCGAAAGCGGAAATTCATTCAACACATGTGTCGACAGGGAATCCGCCTTCGCGAGCAAGCTCGCTCCCACAGGAGGCCGAAGCGTTTGGGTCAGGCCGGGACTTCGTCGAGCATCAGGCGCTGGCGCACCACGTCGACCAGTTTGTCCGGCTGAAACTTGGAGAGGAAGTTGTCGCAACCGACCTTCTTCACCATCGAGTCGTTGAAACTGCCGGACAGTGAAGTGTGCAGCACCACGTACAAACCACGCAGACGCGGGTCATTGCGAATTTCGGTGGTCAGACGATAGCCGTCCATTTCCGGCATTTCCGCATCGGTGAAAATCATCAGCAGCTTGTCGGTCATGTTCACGCCGGTATCAGCCCAGCCCTTGAGCATGTTCAACGCCTTCAGGCCATCGCTGGCAATGTGCATTTTCACGCCGAGCTGGCCGAGGGTGTCGCGCAATTGCGAAAGCGCCACATTGGAATCGTCCACCAGCAGCACTTCGCGGCCACGGGCGCGCTCCAGCACCGGATCATCAAGCTTGTCGCGCGAGACCTTGGCGTTGTACGGGACGATTTCGGCGAGGACTTTCTCGACGTCGATGATTTCCACCAGTTGATCGTCGACCTTGCTGATCGCGGTCAGGTAATGTTGACGCCCTGCGCTGGTCGGCGGCGGCAGAATGGCTTCCCAGTTCATGTTGACGATGCGGTCTACACCACCGACGAGGAAGGCCTGCACCGAACGGTTGTACTCGGTGACGATGATGGTGCTGTTCGGCCCCGGCACCAACGGACGCATGCCGATCGCCTGCGACAGATCGATCACCGGCAAGGTCTGACCGCGCAGATTGACCACTCCGCACACAAACGGGTGACGCTGCGGCATCAAAGTCAGCTTTGGCAGTTGCAGCACTTCCTGAACCTTGAACACGTTGATCGCGAACAACTGACGCCCGGCCAGTCGAAACATGAGAATTTCCAGGCGATTCTCACCCACTAGTTGCGTGCGTTGGTCTACCGTGTCGAGAATGCCGGCCATCAATGACTCCTGGGCTTGTTCTGATGAATTCACTATGTGAGGTTATCGGCGGCGAATCGCGGTTCTTGATTGCCAAGCCAGACCCCGTCAAAAATGCCACGAACAGGCATTGATGTCACATTAACATCATGCTTTACTGACCCGGTGATTTTCATCTGCTACATTCTCTGCTGCGCGACCTCGGTTTGCACGGTAGGTTCCCGTGCCTAAGGGATTCCCCTAGTAACAATCAGGCCCAACCTGATATTCGCAATATCCAATAGCCATTAATGTGACGCCATTCTCATTGCATGAACGGAGTCAGGCTATTGTGTGCGATCGCAATTCAGCGGAAACAAGCCCTCTGGAACCTCTCAGTCTGTGCACCTGCACGTCTGGGCGCGATCTCCCGACGATTCATGATCGTCGCCACACACGGCATTCCCTCATCAGACATGACGTGGTGGAGATAAGCATGCCAATGGACCGCAAAGAGTGGGCAGAACGCTTCCCCGAGTTCCTTGCCGAGGCCGAAAAACTCTTGGCCAAGTCCGAAGAATGCCTCAGCCATTTGCAACTGATCAGCAATGACAAGGACGCCATCGAGTGCATGCTCGGCACCCTCCTCAAACTTGCACGCAGGGCTGAAGCCCTGGCGCTGGAGGCGATCTCCGAATTCTCGCTGCACATTTACAGCTTGCTCAACCTGCCCCAGGACCGTATCGACCTCCACGAACAGGCTCTGCAAGCACTGCAGGATTGCTTCACGCTGATGGCCTGGCAACTCGAACTGATTGATCAGAAGACCGGGCAACTGAGTCTGGACGAAAGCGAACAGGCTTCGCTGATCGAAGCATTCGCCTTCCAGGTCGGCCAAAGTCAGCTTCAGCCGGCACTCGCGGGCAAACGTTTGCCCCAACGGCCGTATTCAGGACAAGCCTGATCATCAGTCTGCACACGCATGGCCACTCGGGACGCAAGCGTTGCATGTCGTAATTGAAAGCGTTCATACCTGCCAGCGACAAGTCGAATTAAATAATCACCTCTGACAGACATAAATGTTTCCTGCCGGCCTCAGGGTTTGCCTGTGTGTTAAGAAGCACAACTTCGGGCAACACCGACATCTATCGAAGACAATAATCCGTCTGTTTTCCATTATGGAACTTACGTCCAATATCACGTATTTCCTGACTCAATGGACATATATAGCGAGCGCGACCAACGGTATCTTAAGTGGTATTATGCCGCCCATTAGTTGCTTTCAAATTAGTGGCACAGTGATTTCAGAGAGAGCCATCCACTGAAGTCGGCAGTCAATACGTTCACTGAACGCATTGAAATCAATAACATAATTGACAGCATTTTCAGACAGAGACCCGCCAGCCTCCGGCCGGTCTGCCCGCAGCGAACATCCATTGGCTCCATCCGTTATGTACGCCAGTCTCAAGTCAATCACCACATGGCCACCCTCCCGGGAAAATGCACGCCGGTTCACACTCATACTGTGTATCGCGGCAACGCTCGGCAGTCTGCTGACCTATGGTCTGTCGACACCACTTAGCCTGGGTTTGCTACTGCTCGACATGGCCGCCACCGCGTGCGTCTGGGTGCAATATCGGTTGTCACGCAAATCGATCAAGTTCCAGCCACAAGAACTTGCTGACCGCCTGCTGGAAGTCCAGGAAAACGAGCGTCATCGCCTCAGCCGCGAACTGCACGACGATATCGGCCAATTGCTGACGGCTGCCAAACTGCAAAGCGAGTGGCTCAAACGACGCATGCCGGATGAATTGCAGGAACAGTGCACGGCGTTGTGCGACACCCTGGAAGAAACCCTCAACAAGGTGCGCGACGTTTCGGCGATTCTCAATCCACGCCAGTTGACCAGCCTGGGGCTTGAAGCCAGCCTGCGCGCGCATCTGCTCAAGACATTGACCAACACCAGCGTGCACTGGAGCCTCGATTGCCAGCAGCGACTTAACGGTATTCCGGAAGAAATGGCGGTCGCGGCCTTTCGTATTACCCAAGAGGCTGTTACCAATATTCTGCGTCACGCCCAGGCGAAAAACCTGGTGATACGCGTGCAACGTCTGCCCAAAGGTCTGACGTTGCTGATCAGCGATGACGGCCTGGGGTTCGCCCCGTCGGCCAATCCGGGTCGAGAAGGACAACGAGGCATGGCCGGGATGGCCGAACGAATCGAGCAACTGGGTGGCACCCTGAACGTCATCAGCGAACCGGGCAAAGGCACTCAAATCGAAGCACTCTTCCCCTGGGCGCCTCGCGCACTCGAGCGGGCCAGTACGAATAAGGTTATGCGTTGACTTGCAACTTACTTCTGGTGGATGACCACTCGCTGATCAGGGCCGGCGTGCGCGCTCTGGTGCTGGATATTCCCGGTTACGCGGTGATTGGCGAGGCCAATGACGGCTCGCAGCTGCTCGAGATGGTCGAGCAACTGAGTCCGGATATCGTATTGCTGGATATCTCCATGAAAGAAACCGGTGGCCTGGAAGCTTTGCAGCGACTCAAGCGAGTCCGTCCGCAGAGCAAGGTGCTGATCCTGTCGATGCATACCGATCCGGCGCTGATCATGCAGGCACTGGAGTCCGGCGCCCACGGCTACCTGCTCAAAGACACCACGGCCACCGAACTCGAACATGCACTGGAAGCCTTGCGCAACAACGAGCGCTACCTGAGCCCGGCCATCGCCCACACAGTGATCAATCAGGCCCTGACCCGTAATCAGAAGCAGCAGCCGGAGGTCGCCGACTCGCACAATCTGACCGCGCGCCAACTGGAAATCCTGCGCTTGATCGTGCGGGGCAAATCCACCCGGGAAATCGCCAATGGCCTGGGGCTGAGCATCAAGACTGTCGAGACCCACCGTTCACAGATCATGAAGCGCCTGCAAATCTACGACGTAGCGGGCCTGGTGCTTTTCGCCGTACGCGAACAGATCATCAGCCTGGACGACTGACCGATCCGGTGCCGCTCAACAATGGAGAATGCTCCGGTAAATGCACGCGCAACGCTGCCGGACGCGCTTCAAATCGCAAGCTGTCACCTTCCAGTGGTTCGCCATCCAGATTGATGCAGAGCCCCTCGGCCACTTTGATTTCGACCCATGGCAAACGGGCTCGGACAAACATGTTATCGATGCCGAAACCATCGCTGAGCAGCGTCTTCAACGTGCCCACCAGCTCCTGTGGCGCCGGCAGGATGCTGATATCAAGCAAACCGTCATCGGCCAGCGCTTCCGGGCACAGTACGTGCCCGCCACCGGCCTGACGGCCATTGCCGATACCCAGCGCGAGCATTTCGCCACTCCAGTGAAAGTCCGGCCCCTGAAGTTCGCCATAAGCGGCATGCAGCTCGCTGAATCGTGACAAACCGGTGAACAGATAGGCTGCACCACCGAGTACTTTTTTCAGGTCCTCGGACGTATTGGCCGTGACCTGACTACCGAAACCACCCGTGGCCATATTCAGGAAAATCTGCCCGCCAACCTCGCCCAGATCGATGTCGCGCGGCGGCACATCAAGCAGCTCAAGCGCTTCGGCAGGCTCCAGTGGCACACCGGCGGCGCGGGAAAAGTCGTTAGCGGTGCCCAAAGGTAAAAGCACCAGGCTGGCTTTGCCCGGATGCGCCGCGAGCGCTTCGGCGATGTCGCGCAACGTGCCATCTCCACCGCCGGCGATAATCTTTGTGTAGCCGTCCGCCAAGGCTTGCTCCACCCAACGCTGAGCGTCCCCTGCCTCCCAGGTCAGACGCACGGCCAGCTCCCAGCCTTGCTTGCGCTTGTCCTCGACGGCGGTGCGAACCGCCTCGTTGAGTGCCTGCTTGCCATGCAGTATCAACAGCGCCCGGCGTTCACTCATCACGTCACTCCCAAAATCGAATCGATTGAGACATCTTGACCGCAGCGGCAGGCAAAAAAGCCGTCAGCCCCCTAATTAATTCAACCTTTTGGCGCGGGCGTCCTACACAGCGGTATTTTTTCTTACAAAACATGCGGAATCGGCTTAATTGACCCGGTCCGAGCATTGGGGCACCGTGTGCTCGCGGTATTGATCTTCAATCCAACACACAAGGACGTGCATGTAATGAGTGGATACACCCCCAAGGCTCATGTCAGTTCCAGAGCTGGAAAAGGCTGCAAACAAACATTTGAATCAACTGGTGGATGCTTCCATGCCAAGCCATGAAGCCAGAATGCCAGTGAGTCCGGTTGGCCCCCTCGTCGAAAGTCGCGCGAATCACAAATCCGATTTCAAAAACAGCGCCAGAACCACTGGAGAAGTTGATATGGAACCCCGAGTGACCGAGCTGGAAACCCATCTCAAATACCTTCGGCGGGACATGGACGAAGTCCGCGGTGATGTCAGAACGATCAAACACCGGCTCGCCTACTCGGCGGGTGCAACAGCGGTGGTGCTGGGTCTGCTGGGCTGGGTGGCCAATAGCCGATTCGACCAGCTTGTGACATTGATCAGCAATTAAGTGAATGAGTCATTGCAGGCGCCGCCTGAGTCAGCCGACGCCTGCATTTGCACGACAGTATCAGCCCAGCAGTTCGCTCAGCGGAATGAAGAGTACGGGGTCTCCTGCGCTCAGCGTACGACCTTCCAGCACTTCGACCAATCCATCCGCCCACGCCGCGCTACGTAGCACGCCTGAGCTCTGGTTGCGGTAAACAGTCGCCCGTCCTTGCTCCAGACGGCCCCGCAGGTACTCACGCCGATTGCCTGCCACCGGCCAGTCAAAACCAGCCGGTACGGTGAACTTCAGCGGCTCGACGTCCCGCACGCCCTGCCGGCGCAACAGGTAAGGTCGAGTGAGCAGCGCAAAGGTCACCAGTGTCGACGCCGGATTGCCTGGCAAGCCAAGGACGGGCACGTTGCGGAAATAGCCAAACGTGAGCGGTTTACCGGGTTTTATCGCCAGCTTCCAAAGGGCAAGCTCGCCCTCTTCTCGCAAAGCGATACCGAGAAAGTCCGCCTCACCCACCGACACGCCACCGGTGGAAAGAATCAGATCAACATCCTGCAACTCGCCCAGGCGGGCACGGGTCGTGGCCAGATTATCCGGAAGAATACCGGCGTCGATCACCTCACAACCCAAACGCTGCAGCCAACTGCACAGCAATACCCGATTACTGTTGAATATCTGACCCGGCCCCAATGCCTGTCCCGGTTCGACCAATTCATCGCCGGTGGAAATCACCGCCACCCGAACCTTGCGTACGACCTTAAGCCCGGCGCAGCCCAACGATGCCGCCAGCCCCTGCTCGATCGGACCCAGCCGGGTTCCGGCAGGCAGGATCAACTCACCGACGGTGGTTTCCTGGCCATGCGGGCGTATGTTCTGCCCGACCTTCATTGGTTCGAGGAAGCGCACCATGTCATCGGTTTGAACCTCTGCATTTTCCTGCATTTCCACGCAGTCAGCGCCCGCAGGCACCGGAGCTCCGGTGAAAATCCGTGCACAGGTGCCCGGCTTCAGCGGTTCGGGAGATTGCCCGGCGAACACCTTCTGACTGACCGGCATGGATTCGCCGGTCCAGTCCGCCAGGTTCAGCGCATAACCATCCATGGCACTGTTAGGCCAGGGCGGCAAATCCAGCGTCGAAATCAAGTCTTCACTCAGCACACGCCCCTGAACCTGAACCAGCGGTAAGTACTCATGCTCGACAATGGGCGAGGCTTCGGCCATGTCGAGCAGGCGAGCTAACGCCACCTCGACCGGCATCAGTGCCCCGGTCTTGCCAGGCTTACCCACGGGATTCACAAGGCGCCGCCTGCTTCAAATGAGTCACGAAATTGCACGGGCGATGACGTGCGTCCAACTGCTCACCCAGAATGCCATCCCAACCGGTACGTACGGCATTGGTCGACCCCGGCAAGCAGCAGACCAGCGTGCCATTGGCCAGACCGGCCAGCGCACGGGACTGAACTGTTGAGGTGCCGATATCGGCTACCGAAATCTGCCGGAACAACTCTCCAAACCCGTCGACTTGCTTGTCGAGCAGGCAGGCGACCGCTTCAGGTGTACTGTCGCGGCCAGTAAATCCTGTACCGCCGGTGATCAGCACGACCTGTACGACATCGTCGGCAATCCAGGTGGCGACTTGCGCGCGAATTTTGTAGAGGTCATCTTTAAGCAAGACCCGCTGCGCCAGAAAATGGCCCGCCGCCGTCAAGCGGTCGACAAAGACCTGACCTGAGGTGTCGGTTTCCAGGGTGCGGGTGTCACTGACTGTCAGCACCGCAATATTGAGCGGCACGAAAGGTACATCAGCCTTGGCTTTCATAGGCTCGTCCAGTTGTAGGAGAAACAGCCCGGTGTTATATCACAGCGCCTCATTTTTTCGCCGCCCCTCTGGAGAGCTGCCATGCCCCTGAATACGCAACTGCCCCTCTGCTCCATTCTGCTCCTGGCAGGTGGACGCGGCCAACGCATGGGCGGTCAGGACAAAGGCCTGGTCGAGTGGCAGGGCGAGCCGTTGATCGCGCATTTGCAGCGCAAGGTCCGTGCACTGACTGACGACCTGATCATCTCCTGCAACCGCAATCGCGAGCGTTATGCGCCGTTTGCCGATCAATTGGTGGTCGATGACGAGGGCGATTTTCCGGGGCCATTGGCCGGCATTCGTGCGGGGCTGAAAGCTGCGCGCCATTCGCACCTGCTGGTCTTGCCCTGTGATGTCCCACGCATTGACGCAGCGTTGCTGCAAAGCATGCGCGAGACGGCCAATCACAATCCTGAAAAACCTTTAATGTTGCGCCATGACGAACATTGGGAACCGTTGCTGTGCGTGATTCCGGTGGCACTTCTACCGGCCTTCGAAGAAGCCTGGAGCGCCGGTGAACGCAGCCCCGGCCGCGTCATGCGCAACCTTGGCGCCACTGCCCTGCAATGCCCGGACAACGACCCGCGACTGGCCAACCTGAACACCCCCGAACTGTTAAATTCCCACAACACTGTGTCAGACTGACAGCATTCAAGGAACTCTCACGCCTTGTATACGTCTCAAGCTCAGTAACCAAAAGAATTCCCATTCGGAGACACACCCATGACTCAACGGACCCTCGCCACTTTCATGCTCGCACTGGGCCTTGCCACCCTCGCCGGTTGCTCGTCGCCTACAGTGATCACCTTGAATGACGGTCGCGAAATCCAGGCCGTCGACACCCCGAAATACGATGACGATTCGGGCTTCTACGAGTTCAAACAGCTGGACGGCAAAGAAACCCGCATCAACAAGGATCAGGTTCGTACCGTTAAAGAGCTGTAAGCTCTGGGTCGACACCGGATACAGAAAAGCCCGCAGTGATTGCGGGCTTTTTCATGGGCGCTCGAAAAGTGAAGTCGGTATCACCACTGCAGCGTGATCCGGCTCTCGAATTCGCGCTCGTCACCGGTCACCGGGTCGATAAACCGCAGACCTTGCGCCAGCAACTTCAACGGATTGGCGTAGTCGTCCTCGGCGTCTTTCAACACAACCGGATAAAAAGGATCGTTACAGATGCTCGCGCCCAACGCTGTCATGTGGACGCGCAGTTGATGTTTCTTGCCGGTCACCGGAAACAACCCATAACGCCACAGATCGCCATGTTTTTCCCGGACCTCTACCGCCGTTTCGGTATTGCTGGCACCCGCGCCTTCCTGCATGCGGAAAAACGGTTCGCCATCCACCAGACGGCTTTTGTGTACCAATGGGAAATCCAGATCAGGCAGCGCCGGCGCGATAGCCTCATAACGCTTGTCGATCTGTCGCGTGGGGAATAGTGACTGATAGGCCGAGCGGGTTTGCGGATTGGCCGAGAAAATCACCAGTCCCGCCGTGTGCCGGTCGATGCGGTGCAAAGGCACCAGGTGGGGATTGTCCAAGCGACGAATCAGCCTGCGCAACAAGGTTTGCTCAACGTATTCTCCGGCGGGCGTCACCGGCAGAAAATGCGGTTTGTCAGCCACCACCAGATGTTCGTCCGCATACAGAATCGACTCGACCACCGGAATCGGCTTCTCGTCCGGCACTTCGCGAAAATAATGAATCCGCAAACCTTCCTTGTAAGCCAGATCCACCGAGATCGGCTGGCCATGACCATCCAGCACCCGTCCCCGGGCGATCCGGTCCAGCCATTGTTCGCGGTCAATCGCGCGGAAATGCTCGCACAGACAATCGAGTACGGTCAGCCACGCACCGGGCGGCAGATAAAGCGTGCTCGCCTGATTCTGAGCGGCAGAGAATGTAGATGTGGACATACGAGATTCGGACCCTCAATACAGCTCGGCATTATCCAACACTGAGTGAGACGAACCTAGCGCAGAATGCTCAGGCCGGGATCGACTTGAGCGCTGCAGCTTCTGTGAACTCCTTGAGCCAGCGCAGCACATCGACGGCCTCCCAGCGGCCCGGGTCATACAAGGCGTAGAGCAAACCCTGGTAACCGACCACATCCAGTTGTTTGTGGTAACCGGCACGCTGAAACAAGGCCTCGATTTCGGCAAAGCAAGTGTTGAAATGCAGCTTGTTGAACGGCGTCTTGCCTTCCGTGACCAGCCCGTCCAGGCGCAATTCGAGAACGGCCTCACGCACCACGTCAACCGACATCCGGTTCACGCTGTTCTTCAACTGTTCGACATTGACCACGGTTCATCCCTCTGACGCATTTACTGTATGCCCATACAGTAACCGAACAATCCGCAAAATGCCAAGGAATGGATGGCAGCGGCGACCGGCGGGATGAACCACAAAAGCGGATTAACCCAGAAACGCGACGACTTCATCAGCACTGAATGGCCAGTCCAGTTCTGCCCCGGTGTCGATGCGGCGCAACACCGGAATTCGCAGGCTGTAAGCCGCATACCAAGACTCATCCTCAGCAATATCGACCAATTCAACCAACAGGCCATGCTCGACAAGAGGCATCAGCTCGGCCTCGGCGACTTCACACAAATGGCATCCAAGGGTGCCGAACAGCTGACATTCAGGAGGCATGATTGCTCAACCAAAAAATGAGTGGGCCTATTCTAGGCCGCACCTGAAAACCCGTCGAGCCACCGCCGCCCAAAGGCTCCAGCCCCCCTACAAAGGCTCACAGGCAAAACCCTGACGCAAATCAGTCTGTACAAAACCCAATTACGCGATCCTCCCGGCCTTTTTGCCTCTACGCTTGAAAAGCCTGAATCTGACATCGGAGTGTCCAGTGTTTGCCAATCTGTTGATCATCCTCGCCTCATCCCTCGTGGTGATTGCCCTGTTCCGGCGCCTTCGATTGCCGCCGGTTCTGGGTTATCTGTGCGTGGGACTGCTGGTCGGACCGAGCGCATTCGACTGGGTCAACGAAAGCGAACACTTGCCGGATGTCGCCGAGCTGGGCGTGGTGTTTCTGTTGTTTTCACTAGGCCTGGAGTTCTCCCTGTCGAAGATGATCGCTCTGCGCCAAGTGGTGTTCCGTCTCGGCAGTCAGCAGGTGCTGATCAGCACCGCGCTGCTGGGCCTGCTGCTGATGCTGCTCGGCATGCCAATGACGCCAGCGCTGTTGCTCGGCGCCGGGCTTTCGCTGTCATCTACGGCGATTGTGACCAAAGAATTGGGCAGCCTCGGCGAGGTGTTCAGCAGCCACGGCCAGAATGCCGTTGGCGTGTTGCTGTTTCAGGACGTGGTCGCGGTGTTGCTGCTGACGTTGGTGCCGGTGTTTGCCGGCAGCAGCGAGCAGGCCTGGTACTGGGCGTTGCCACTGACCCTGGCAAAAACCGGGGTGCTGTTTGTCGGTCTACTGCTAGCCAGTCGCTGGTTACTGCCGCGGCTGTTTCATGAAGTGGCCGCGTCACGCTCGGCAGAGTTGTTCGTGCTGCTGGCGCTAGTGATTGTGCTGCTGACCGCCTGGCTGACTCACCTGCTGGGCCTGTCCCCTGCCCTCGGTGCATTTCTGGCCGGCATGTTGCTCGGTGAAAGCCACTATCGGCACCAGATCGAAGCCGACATCCGGCCATTTCGCGACATCCTGCTCGGGGTGTTTTTCGTCAGCATCGGCATGCTCATCGACCTGCAACTGTTCCTCAGTCACAGCCTGCTGATCCTCGGACTCACCGTCGGGTTGATGGTGATCAAGGGCATCGTCGTGGCATTGCTGGTGAAGTGGCGCGGCAGTGACAGCGAAACGGCGTGGCGCAGCGGTCTGGCGCTGGCCCAGGGGGGCGAGTTCTGCTTCGCACTGATGGCGCAGATGCAGCAACACAGCATGATGCCCGAAGGTCTTGGCAACCTGCTGCTTGCGGCGACATTCTGCTCGATGCTGCTGACGCCGCTGTTGCTACGTGCCGCGCCACGTATTGCGGCAGTCCTGCACCGCAAACCCAATGAGGAAGCGCAGATCGAAGAGATCAGCGCACTCAACGCCGACCTCAACCAGCATGTGGTGATTTGCGGCTACGGCCGCGTCGGCCAATCCATCGGTCGTTTCATGCGCAATGCCAAACAGCCCTATATCGCACTGGACAATGACCCGGTCCGGGTGCAGGAAGCTGCCAGTGGAGAAAGTGACGTGCATTACGGCGACTCGTCGCGCGGCGATCTGCTGAACGCCGTTGGCCTGCTGCGCGCAAAACTGCTGGTGGTCGCCGTGGATCAGAGTGACATTGCCCTGCGCATCCTCAAGGAAGCGCGTCGGCTCAACGCCCATGTGCCGATCCTGGTTCGCACCCGCGACGACAGCCAATGGGCCGAATTGAAAGCCGCCGGCGCCAACGAAGTGGTGCCGGAGCTATTGGAGTCAAGCCTGATGCTCGCCTCTCACGCCTTGATCATGCTCGGTCTGCCGGCGCATCAGGTGCAGGAGAAAGTCGATCAGGTGCGCATCGACCGCTATCGCCTGCTTCACGGTTTTTATCCCGGTAGCGATGATGCCGAAACTTAGTCCTGGCTTACCGCGCCGATCTTGTGCAGCGACAAGTCGGCGCCGTAATACTCTTGTTCCTGACTCAGGCGCAGCCCGTGCAGCGCTTTGATCGCGCCGTATACGACGAAGCCACCGAGCAGCGCCACAGCGACGCCGAGTGCGGTGCCGATCAACTGACTGATCAGGCTGACGCCACCGATCCCGCCGAGCGCGGTCTGGCCGAAGATCCCGCAGGCAATCCCGCCCCAGACGCCGCACAAACCGTGCAATGGCCACACGCCCAAGACATCGTCGATGCGCCATTTCACCTGCGCGGCGGTAAAGCACCAGACGAACAGCGCGCCGGCAATTGCACCGGTCACCAGCGCACCGACCGGATGCATCAGATCGGACCCGGCACAGATCGCCACCAGACCGGCCAATGGGCCGTTGTGCAGGAAGCCCGGGTCATTGCGCCCGACGAGCAGCGCTGCCATGGTGCCGCCGACCATCGCCATCAACGAATTGACCGCTACCAGACCACTGACGCCTTGCAGCGTCTGCGCGCTCATCACGTTGAAGCCGAACCAGCCGACAATCAGAATCCACGAACCCAGGGCCAGGAAAGGAATGCTCGAGGGTGCGAACGCCACCAGACGCCCGTCGCGGTAACGGCCATTGCGCGGCCCGAGCAACAATACCGCTGCCAGCGCCAGCCAACCGCCCATGGCGTGCACCACCACGGAACCGGCGAAATCATGGAAAGCGGCGCCGAACTGCACCTTCAGCCACGCTTGCAGACCGTAGTTGCCGTTCCAGATCATGCCTTCGAAAAACGGGTAGATGAACGCGACAATCAAGGCCGTGGCGCACAACTGCGGCACGAAACGCGCGCGCTCGGCGATGCCGCCGGAAATGATCGCCGGGATCGCAGCGGCAAACGTCAGCAGGAAGAAAAACTTCACCAGTCCATAACCGTGATCGGCACTCAGCACCGCCGCCGGTTGTATGAAGGTCACGCCATAGGAGATCCAATAGCCTATAAAGAAATAGGCCAGCGTCGAGACGGCGAAGTCACTGAGAATTTTCGACAGCGCATTGACCTGGTTTTTTTGACGGACCGTGCCGACCTCCAGAAAGGCGAAACCGGCATGCATTGCCAGCACCATCACCGCACCGATCAGAATGAACAAGGTATTGGAGCTGTGAACCAAGGTGTCCACAGCGCTTTGCAGATTTTCCATAAGCAGGCAGACCTAAAGGCGAAAAAGGCACCAAAGCGGTTCATACGCACATTTCATGCACCAAGTTGCGACCACGCAGTCACCGATCCGCAGGTCCGGCGAACTGTTCTGGCGCACAAGGTCGATGTGCTGACACGAACCAGATTGTTCGGGATAAGGTTTTTCAAGGCATACGCCCGGCAACAGCGCACAACAGTCGGGCGACGCACCACGACACAGCAAAAGTTGTACCAGTCATTTGTACTGAACCTTCACGCAAGGCTCATACTCGAACGCTTCAGACGTCACTTACGGAGATCCACCATGGCCAGCATCAAGGCAAAGACTGCTCAAGAAATCCTCATGAACGACTTCCAGACTTTGGTCGCCGACACCGAGCGGTTGCTCGAGCACACCGCTACCTTGGCCGGCGATCAGGCTGATGAGCTGCGCGGGCAGATCCACGACAGCCTGCTGCGTGCTCGCGAGACCCTGAAACTGACCGAAGAAACCCTGCGTGATCGCGGTCAGGCTGCGGTCACCGCCACTGAAGATTACGTCTCGGCCAACCCATGGCAGTCTGTCGGTATCGCCGCCGGTGTCGGCTTTCTGATCGGCCTGCTGGCCACTCGGCGCTGATTATGTCGATCGGTGAATCCGGCCCGACTGCGGGCACCGCCTCTTCCACGCGACGCTTGGGCGCCGCTGTTCTGGGTCTGCTGCACAGCCATGTCGAATTGTTCGGCATCGAATTGCAGGAGCAGAAATCCCGTACCGTCAGCCTGTTGCTGTTCGCCGGCCTGGCCCTGGTCTTTGCCCTGTTGTTGCTGGTGGGCTTATCGACCTTGGTGATGATCGTGTTCTGGGACACTTACCGGCTTGCCGCGATCATTGGCCTGTGCGTTTTCTATACCCTTGCCTCGATCTTCTGCGGGCTGCGCCTCAAGGCGGCGATCTTCGATGAGTCCTCACCTTTCCACGGCACGCTCGAAGAGCTGGCCAACGACCGGGAGCGCCTGCTGCCATGAGCCTGCCTGAACTGCCACACAACAGCTCGCGTCGGGAAATGCGCAAGGCGTTGATCCGCCTGCGCATGGAAATGCATCGTCAGGAGATCCGCCATGAAGCCGGGCAAGTGCTGCAGCCTCTGCATCGCATGCGCGGCATGTCGCAAAACCTGCAAGGTGGCTTCGGCATCAAACACGCGCCGTTGTGGGGCGTGGCTGCCATTACGCTGCTGGGCTTTATCACCGGCAAAGGCGCGAAAAGCGGCGGCGTTGGCGGATTGACTCGCTTGATCCGACTCGGCACCAGTCTTGGGCCGCTGATCAAACTGGTAATGCAGAGTTCGGCAAAACGCTAAGCAGATACATCTGGCTACATTCTTGCAGTAGCGGCGGGATGAACCTCTTTATCCGGAGGTTCAATCCCGTACGCCTATCCGGCTGGCGGGGTTCAACCAAAACAAGAACCAAGGAGGCCCCGTGATCGACGGGCAACCGCTCGCCTGCTTTCAACCTTTTATCGATACCGCCACGGGACGCATCGCTGGCGTCGAAGCGCTGGGCCGCCTGCGCCAGGCCGACGGTCAACTGACTTCGGTCGGGCCGTTGTTCGCCGACCCGCGCACACCCGCCATTGCCCTGCGCCGCCTCGACCGGCAGATCCGCGACAACGCCTTGAGCCGCCTGCATGAAGCACCGGCAGACTGGTTTCTCAGCCTGAACATGTCGCCGCGCTGGATCAGTCGCTTGCGCGCCGATCAAGCCCTGCCCAGCCTCAAACAATTGGCGCGCTACGCTATCGATCCGCAACGCATCGTCTTCGAGATCACCGAACTGGGTGGCAATGGTCAACGCCTGGCCGAAGTCGTCGCGCGCTATCGCGAAGCCGGGGCGAGAATCGCCATCGATGACTTTGGCGCCGGCTACTCGCAACTGGATCGGGTGCTGGCGCTGCAACCGGACATTCTCAAACTCGATATGCGTCTGTTTCAGGCCGCGGCACTGGGCGGGCCGAGCAGTGATGTGGTCAAGGCACTCGCACAGATGGCCGAGAAAACCGGCTGCTGGATCATCGCCGAGGGTGTCGAGACCGAAGCGCAATTGAATTTTGCTCTGGAATGCGGATCGCGCTATGTGCAGGGTTTCCTGTTCGCGCGGGCGCAGGAGGCGTTTTTTCCCACCGATGCGTTTGTGCAACGCTTTGCCGAACTGCGCCAGCGCTATGTTCGGCAGAAACTCGCTGAGCGTGGGCGGCTGATGCAAATGCGCCAGCAACTGGCTGAACTGATGTCGATCCTGCAAGCCTGGGCTCAGGCTCATGCCCCGTTGAGCGCATTGCCACAACTGGACGCCTTCCCATGGCTGTTACGGTTCTATCAATGCGATCGTCACGGCACGCAACTGACGCCCAATCTGGAATGGCGGCAGCACGGCTGGGTCGCCGACAATCGTTATCTGGGGCACAACTGGTCCTGGCGTCCGTACTTCTATCATTTGCTCGCCGAAGGCTGGGAGGAGCGGCGTCTGACGCTCTCCAATACCTACCGCGATGCCACCAGCAATCAGTACTGCCTGACGGCCGGGCAATTTTTCGACAACGGTGAGCGTTTGCTGCTGATCGACATCGACGCGGCGGGACTGTAGTTCCACTTGCAGGGGCGGGCGTGAACCGGGAAGCTAGGCGCCAACGCCCCCAGTCACCTGACGGAGAGAATCAGCCTTGGATTGGCACACCCTGCTCAACCGCGAACGCCTCGGCAAGCCGCTGCACAGCCCGCAAGAACTTGGCCGCAGCCCTTTTCACAAAGACCATGACCGCATCATTTTCTCCGGTGCCTTCCGCCGTCTCGGGCGCAAGACCCAGGTTCACCCGGTCACCAGCAACGACCACATCCACACGCGCCTGACTCATTCGCTGGAAGTCAGTTGCGTCGGCCGTTCGTTGGGCATGCGGGTGGGCGAGACCCTGCGCAGTGCCTTGCCCGAATGGTGCGACCCGGCCGATCTCGGCATGGTGGTGCAGTCGGCGTGTCTGGCTCACGACATCGGCAATCCGCCGTTCGGCCATTCCGGTGAAGATGCCATTCGCCACTGGTTCCAACAGGCCGCCGGGCGTGGCTGGCTCGACGGCATGAGTGAAGCCGAACGGGCTGACTTCCTCAATTTCGAAGGTAATGCCCAAGGCTTTCGGGTACTGACTCAGCTTGAATACCACCAGTTCGATGGCGGCACACGGCTGACCTACGCCACGCTCGGCACCTACCTGAAGTACCCGTGGACTGCGCGCCACGCCGATTCGTTGGGTTACAAGAAACACAAGTTCGGCTGCTATCAGAGCGAGTTGCCGTTGCTTGAGCAGATCGCCCATAAACTGGGCCTGCCGCAAATCGAAGACCAGCGCTGGGCTCGCCATCCGCTGGTGTACCTGATGGAAGCGGCCGACGACATCTGCTACGCGCTGATTGATCTCGAAGACGGTCTCGAAATGGAGCTGCTGGAGTACGCCGAAGTCGAATCGCTGCTGCTCGGGCTGGTGGGCGATGATCTGCCGGAAACCTATCGTCAGCTCGGCCCGCAGGATTCGCGCCGACGCAAACTGGCAATCCTGCGCGGCAAGGCCATCGAGCATTTGACCAACGCCGCCGCACGCGCATTTGTCGAGCAACAGGACGCGCTGCTTGCCGGCACGCTGCATGGCGATCTGGTCGAACACATGCACGGTCCGGCCAAGCGTTGCGTGTTGAATGCCAAGGACATCGCCCGCAAGAAAATCTTTCAGGACAAACGCAAAACCCTGCATGAGATCGGCGCGTATACGACGCTGGAGATCCTGCTCAACTCGTTTTGCGGCGCGGCACTGGAACAACACAATGGTCGCACACCGTCGTTCAAGAGCCGGCGCATTCTCGATCTGTTGGGCAGTAACGCACCGGATCCGCAAGGTTCGTTACACACCTCGTTTCTGCGCATGATCGATTTCATTGCCGGCATGACCGACAGCTACGCCAGCGACATGGCACTGGAAATGACCGGCCGCTCCAGTCACTGACCCAGGTACATGCGGGCGGCCATGACATTGGTCACCCGCATGTCTCACGTCGATCCGCATGCTTTTGACAAATGACTGATATCACCGGGAAAGCCACTATTGCCCACGGTCGGATCAGCAACTTTAAACATCTATAAAACCCCATTTACAACCAGCACTTGCAAATCAATAAAGTCAAACTATAAGGCCGTTCAAATCCTGCACTTCCTTACGTCAAACCTAGTTTGAACGTAGTCCGCTTCCTTATTAATTGTAGGAATAATCCGATAACGCGACTGGAGCCATGTCACTCCATGCGAGTGCTCATTCATCTGAGCTAAGGTGCGCGCTTTATTCGTGCTTGCATGGGATTTGATTATGAACTCCGTTTTTATTGTCGACGATCACCCGGTCATCCGTCTCGCCGTTCGAATGCTACTGGAGCATGAAGGTTACAAGGTCGTTGGTGAAACCGATAACGGCGTCGACGCCATGCAAATGGTGCGCGAGTGCATGCCCGACCTGGTCATTCTCGATGTGAGCATTCCCAAGCTGGACGGGCTGGAAGTGCTGGCCCGCTTCAATGCCATGGGCTCCCCCCTGAAAATCCTGATTCTGACGGCCCAGTGCCCGACACTGTTCGGCATTCGCTGCATGCAATCCGGCGCATCGGGTTATGTCTGTAAACAGGAGGAATTGAGCGAACTGGTCAGCGCGATAAAAGCGGTACTTTCCGGTTACAACTATTTCCCCAGTCAAGCATTGAATCCGGTTCGCAGCGACGATATCCGTTTTGCCGAGCTGGAACTTTTCAAATCCGTCAATGATCGCGAATTGATGGTCTTGCAACTGTTCGCCCAGGGTCGCACCAACAAGGAAATCGCCAAAGGCATGTTCCTGAGTAATAAAACCGTCAGCACTTACAAAAAACGCCTGATGCAAAAACTCAAGGCCAAATCCCTTGTAGAACTTATCGAGATGGCCAAACGAAACGCACTCGTGTGAGAGCCCGCATGCCCAGCCGTTTAAAGGACTATTTAATTGCGTTGAGCGCAGGTCTTTACCTGAGCAGCAACGTGTTCGCCATGCCCGGCACTTCACCGGACTATGCCTTACTCAGCCGGTCGGCGAGCGAATCGGTGCCGGTCACCTTCGAACAGTCCCAACGGCAGTGGCTGCTTGAGCGTAACGAACTGGTTCTGGGCACCTCCGCGCCCGACTATCCGCCTTTTGACATGACGGTCAGTGGCAAGGATTACGAAGGCCTGACGGCCGACTACGCCGGACTCCTCGGCCAAGCCACCGGCTTGCTGATCCGGGTGCAGCGTTTCCCCTCCCGGGATGCGGCGATTCGCGCGCTCCTCGATGGCCAGGTCGACCTGCTGGGTACTGCGAACGGGTTCGAGGCGAGCAATGCCAACCTGGCGCTATCGATGCCCTATGCCATTGACCAGCCGGTGCTGGTCACCCGCGAAGACGAAACCCGCTCCCTCACCGAAGGCCTCGCCGGACTGCGATTGAGCATGGTGTATCACTACTTGCCGCTGCCCGAAGTCAAGGCGCTGTATCCCAAAGCACTCATCACCTGCTACCCCTCCTACCAGAATGCGATCAACGCCGTTGCATTCGATCAGGCCGATGTCTTTCTCGGCGACACCCTGTCCACGCACTACATGATCAATAAGGGCTACCTGAACAACGTGCGCATGGCCAATTTCGGCAAGCAGGAAGCCCAGGGTTTCAGCTTCGCCGTGCGCCGCGACAACCCACAACTGCTGGACGTCATCGACTCCGTACTCAAGGCTGTGCCGGCCAGCGAACGCGAGAATATCGCCAAGCGCTGGAGCGCCGGCAGCGACCTGTTGCTCACCGACCAGAAACTGCAACTGACCCAGCGCGAAGAATCCTGGCTCAAACAACACCCGGTGGTCAGCGTGGTGGTCAATGAAGCGTTCGCGCCGCTGACGTTCTTTGACAACGACGGCAATTTTCGCGGCATCAGTGCCGACCTGCTCGAGCTGATCCGTCTGCGCACCGGCCTGCGTTTCGAGATCCGCCGCAGCCGCAACGACGCGGAAATGATCCAGCAGATAGACCGTCATCAAGCCGATCTGATCGCCGCTTTACTGCCGACGACGGAGCGCGAAAAAACCCTCAATTTCAGTCGTCCTTACCTGGAAAACTCCTACGTTCTGCTGACCCGCAAAAGCGCCGATGGCCCGACCAATCTGGGCCAGCTCAGAGACAAACAACTGGCGATTGCTCAGGGCAATCCGATGGTCGAGTACCTGCGCCGCGAGTATCCACGCATCCATTTGATCGAAACGGCGGATACCTTCAGCGCGGTGTCGCTGCTCGCGGAAGGCCAGGTCGATGGCGCGGTCAACTCGCTGGTGATTGCCAACTACTTCATTTCATCGCGGATTTTTAACCAGCCGTTGCAAATCACCACCACCATCGGCACCAGCCAGGCTGCGTTTTCCCTGGCGACCGCCAGCGACAGCACGGAGCTGGCGTCGATCATCAACAAGGCCCTGTTGAGCATCGCGCCGGATGAACTGGGCGTGATCAATGGCCGCTGGCGCGGTTACTCCACGGCATCGCAGAACATCTGGCACAACTACCAGCGCCTGTTCTATCAAGTGATCATCGGCGCGTGCCTGTTACTGCTGCTGCTATTGGCGTGGAACGCCTACATGCGCCACCAGATCAAACAACGCCAGGCGGCCGAACGGGCGCTGAACGACCAGTTCGAATTCATGCGTTCGCTGGTCGACGGCACACCCCATCCGATTTATGTGCGCGACCGCCGGGGCCTGTTGCAAAGTTGCAATGAAAGCTATCTCGAAGCATTCAGTGCCCGGCGCGAGGATGTGATCGGCAAGAGCGTCATTGAAGGCACCCTGAGTAACGCCTTCGAGGCCCAGGCCTTTCAGGCCGATTACCAGCGCGTCGTTGCCGAAGGCACGCCGATGGTCGTCGACCGGCCTCTGCACATCGGCAACCGAAGGCTGACGATCTATCACTGGATACTGCCGTACCGCGACTCCAGCGGCGAGGTCAAAGGCATCATCGGCGGCTGGATCGACATCAGCGAGCGCCGCCAGTTGTTCGATGAACTGCGTACGGCCAAAGAACGCGCGGATGAGGCCAACCGGGCGAAAAGCACCTTTCTGGCGACCATGAGTCACGAAATCCGTACACCGATGAATGCGGTGATCGGCATGCTCGAACTGACGCTCAAACGCATGGATCAACACCACCCGGACCGCTCTTCGATCGACACCGCCTACCATTCGGCCAAGGACTTGCTGGGCTTGATCGGCGATATTCTCGATATCGCCCGGATCGAATCCGGACGCCTGAGCCTTTGTCCGGAACGGGTCAATCTGGTCGACACCGTAGCGTCAGTGGCAAGGATCTTCGACGGCCTCGCCCGGCAGAAAAACCTCAGCCTGCAAGTCATCTTCAATCCGCCGGATCTGGCCGTCGATGTGTATCTGGATCCACTGCGTTTCAAGCAGGTACTGTCGAATCTGGTCAGCAATGCCATCAAGTTCACCGAACAAGGACAGGTACGGATCACCCTGGATCTGATGAACACCGATGTGCCTGCCCGCGCCCTGATGCAACTGACCGTACAGGACAGCGGCGTCGGCATCAGTGCCGAGGATCAGCAGCGCTTGTTCGAACCGTTTGCCCAAGCGGAAAACAGTAGCCAGCAAGGCAGAAGCGGCGCCGGCCTGGGGCTGGTGATCAGTCGCAACCTGTGCGAAATGATGGGCGGACAACTGCAATTGAGCAGTCAGCCGGGCATCGGCACGCAGGTCTGCATCTCTCTGGCCCTGGAAACACTGCCGATACAGGTGAGCACGGTGAAAAGTGAACCCGCGATCAAGACATCACAGGCACCTCTGCGTGTGCTGGTGGTCGATGACCATCCCGCCAATCGCTTGTTGATGTGTCAGCAACTGGAGTTTCTCGGTCATGACTTCAGCATTGCCGAGAACGGCTGTGATGGGCTGAAGCTTTGGAAGGCCGGCCACTTCGATCTGGTGATTGCCGACTGCAACATGCCGTTGATGAATGGCTATGAACTGACCCGCGCCATTCGTCAGCATGAACTGCAGGCGCGCTGCCCGCCCTGCACCGTGCTGGGCTTCACGGCCAATGCGCAACCCGAGGAAATCCAGCGCTGCAAACAGGCCGGCATGAACGATTGCCTGTTCAAACCCCTGAGCCTGAGCCTGCTCAGCCAGTGCGTCGATGGCATCACGCCGACGGCAGCGCCACCGGCCTTCAACCTGCAGAACATGAACATGCTGACCGGTGGCAACCCTGCGCAGGCTCGCCGTCTGTTGGCCGAGTTGCTCAAAAGCAGCCGCCTGGACCGCCAGGAACTGCTCGCGCTGTCGCCCGAAAATGACCACGGCGCGCTGGCGGTGGTCGCTCACAAAATCAAAGGGGCCGCGCGTATCGCTCAGGCATCGCGTGTAATCGAGTGTTGCGATGCCCTTGAGCAGGCTTGCGCCGAGGCAATGTCGACAGATGAAATCGCTCGCCGTTGCGAGGCGAGTAACCAGGCGATGCTCGATCTCGAGCAGGCCTTGCAGCAACAATTGGCGGTGTCGGATCAAAGCACGATGAGCTTGCCTTAACTATGCTTGGCGCTGAGCAGTGAGTTAAACATCATGGAGAACCAGAAATGCCCAGCCCACTGCGCCCGGAGCAACGCCGGTTCCCGCTGCATGTGCACATCAGCGTCATGTTCACATTCCTCCTGCTGCTCACCGGGGTCGTGCTGGGGCTGTTCAATTACCGCCAGACCACGCAGATCATCCTGTCGAGCAGCGAGAAGCTGTTCGAGCGGATCGAACAGGACGTTCGACTGGACATGTCCGCCACCTATCAGCCGATCCGCCACCTGCTGAGTTTGCTGGCCGACAATCCCGCCACTCAGGCCGCTCGCCTTGAGCAACGCTTGCCTTTGCTCCGACCGTTCAGCCAGTCGCTCGTCGACAACCCGAATCTGGCCTCGCTGTATCTGGGCTATGCCAATGGCGATTTTTTCATGGTGCGACCGTTGCGCAGCGCCGCTTTGAAGACGCTGCTCAAGGCCCCGGATGCGGCGGCGTACCAGGTCTGGAGTATCGAGCATGACCCGCAGGGCGCGGCGCACTCGCAGTCACTGTTCTTCGATCAGGCACTGACGCCGATCGGCGGTCAGGACAACCCTGAGGACCGCTACGATCCGCGCAGCCGTGCGTGGTTCAACGATGCTCGCCAGCAAAATCAACAGATCACCACCGAGCCCTATGTATTCTTCTCCACGCACAACGTCGGCACCACGCTGGCCCGACGCAGCGGCGAGAACGCCGTCATCGGCGCTGACCTGACGCTGGTCGCCCTGTCGGCCGCGCTGAGCAAGCATGTCGTCACACCGTCCACCGACATCGCCCTGTTCGATGCCGACGGCAACGCCGTGGCCTACCCCGACAGCCAGCGTCTGATCGTCGATGGCAGCACGGCGCATCTGGCCAAAGCAGCGGATCTGAGCCCGGGCCTGCACGCCCTCTTGTCCGGCACTCACACGGGCAATCGCCTGCAAGCAGATGGTCGCCAGTGGATCGTCGCTCGCACCAGCATTCAGGAGGGTGGCCCGAAAGGCTTGCAGTTGGCGCTGCTGGTGCCGGAAGACGAATTACTGGTCGATGCCTACCGCTTGCGCTGGCAAGGCGCGCTGATCACCCTCGCGACTCTGCTGTTGTGCCTGCCGCTGGGCTGGGTGATTTCGCGGATTCTGGTCAAGCCGCTGCATGCGCTGGTCAGGGAAGCCGATGCAATCCGCAGTTTCGATTTCAATTTTCCGCTGGCACGCCGCTCACCGGTGCTGGAAGTCGACCAGTTGAGCGTGTCGATGGCGCGCATGAAAGACACCTTGGCCAGTTTCTTCCGGATCACCGATACCCTCGGCGCCGAAACCCGCTTCGCCCCCCTGCTGCAACGGGTGCTGTTCGAAACGGTGCAGATTGCCCAGGCGCAGGCAGGCCTGATCTATCTGCGTGAAAGTGACAGTAGCCGCATGGAACCTTACGGACTGGTGATCGATGACACGCCTCAGGCGCTGGAAGCGTTCGACATTCAGGGCCACGACCTGCAACTCAACAAAGGCCCGGAATGGTTCGAACAATTGGTCAGCGCCAATAACGTGGTGAGCAACTTCGGCGTCGATCAGGCCGGGGATCTGCAGAAAGTCCTGCTGGCGATGCAATCGCCACGGGTCCATTTGATCGGCATCCGCTTGCACAATCGTCACGACGAGACCATCGGCCTGTTGATTCTACTGGTCAACGACAGCGGCGCGGCGGCGGACATGGAAAAACTGCGGCCCGACCGCATCGCGTTCCTGCAGGCTGTTTCCGGTGCGGCGGCGGTGAGTATCGAGAGCCAACGCCTGCAAGCCCGCCAGAAGCAGTTGCTCGACGCCTTTATTCAATTGCTCGCCGGCGCCATCGACGCCAAAAGTCCGTACACCGGCGGGCATTGTCAGCGCGTGCCAGAGCTGACGCTGATGCTCGCCCAGGCAGCGGCGGCCAGTCAGGCGCCCGCCTTCAGTGCCTACCAGCCGAGCGAAGATGAATGGGAAGCCTTGCACATTGCCGCGTGGCTGCACGATTGCGGCAAGGTGACGACGCCGGAGTACGTGGTCGACAAGGCGACCAAACTGGAAACCATCAACGACCGTATTCATGAAATCCGCACCCGCTTCGAAGTGCTCAAGCGTGATGCCTGGATCAGCTTTTGGCAGGCGCGGGCCTTGGGCGGCGATGAGCCAGCACTGGCGCAATTGCGCGACGCCACGCTGGCGGCGCTCGATGACGACTTTGCGTTTGTCGCGCGCTGCAATCTGGGCAGTGAGGCCATGGCCGAAGCGGATCTGCAACGTCTTGATCAATTGGCGCAACGCACCTGGATGCGCACCCTTGACGACCGACTGGGGGTGTCATGGGAAGAAAACCGGCGCCAGGCGCGCACTTCGGCACCGAGTTTGCCGGTCAGTGAAAAGCTTCTGGCAGACAAGCCCGAGCACTTGCTCGAACGTAACCCGAGCGAGTTGATTCCCGAAGACAATCCATGGGGCTTCAAGCTGGATGTACCGCGCTACAAATACAATCGCGGCGAGCTGTATAACCTGAGCATCAGCCGCGGCACCCTGACCCGCGAAGAGCGTTACGTGATCAATCACCACATGGTGCAGACGATCATGATGCTCAGCCACCTGCCCTTCCCCGGCCACCTCGACAGCATTGCCGAAATCGCCGGCGGTCATCATGAAAAAATGGACGGCACCGGTTACCCGAAACGCCTGAAGCGTGAGGACATGAGCCTGCCGGCGCGGATGATGGCGATTGCCGATATCTTCGAGGCGCTGACCGCAGCCGACCGCCCGTACAAGAAAGCGAAAACCTTGAGTGAGGCGTTGGCGATCATGGCCACCATGTGCCGCGAAGCGCACATCGATGCGCAGCTGTTCGGTTTGTTCATCAACGAAGGCGTGTACATGCAGTACGCCGTGCGTTTTCTCGATCCCGGGCAGATCGACAACGTGGACCCGGCCAGCCTGTTGCACAAGGCTGGCCTTACCGCGTGATCAGCAGTCGGTCAAACGCAGGAAAATTGCCGCCAGTTGCTCGATACCGGCCTGATCCTGCGCAGCAAAACGCGCCAGCTTCGGGCTGTCGAGATCCAGTACACCGATCAGGCGACCATCCTTGACCAACGGCACGACCAGTTCACTGTTCGAAGCGCTGTCGCAGGCGATATGCCCGGGGAACGCGTGCACATCTTCAACGCGCTGGGTTTGCAGAGTGGCCGCCGCCGCACCGCACACACCCCGCCCAAACGGAATGCGTACGCAAGCGATCTGCCCCTGAAACGGCCCGAGCACCAGTTCTTCGTTACGGTTGAGGTAAAAACCCGCCCAGTTCAAGTCATCGAGCTGGTTGAACAGAAACGCCGAAAACTGCGCGGCGTTGGCGATGAAATCGCGCTCGTCCGCCAGCAGCGATTCCAGTTGTGCGGCCAACATGCCATAGCCTTCGAGGCCTTGGCCGCTTTGTTGCAAATCAATCATGCCTTGTGCTCCAACAATTTCAGTCCCACCCAGTAACGGGCGAATTGGTACGCGCAACGTCCGTTGCGATTACCGCGGCCGGTGGCCCAACGCACGGCAAGGATGTCCAGCTCTTCGTCGCGCTGCCAGTTCAGCCCGGCCTTCGCGGCCAATTGGCCAATCCAGTGTTCAACGACGTTGAGGAAGTGTTCTTGGGTAAACGGGTAGAACGACAGCCACAGACCGAAACGGTCCGACAGCGCGATCTTGTCTTCAACGGCTTCGCTGGGGTGCAGTTCGCCGTCGACGCGTTTCCAGTTTTCGTTGTCGCTTTCCTTCTCCGGCACCAAGTGGCGACGGTTGGAGGTGGCGTACAGCAAGACGTTATCCGGGGCCTGCTCAAGCGAACCGTCGAGTACGCTTTTGAGCACGCGATAATCGCCTTCTCCGGATTCGAACGACAAGTCATCGCAAAACAGCACGAAACGTTGCGGCAGTTTACCGATCTGCTCGACCACCCGCGGCAGATCCGCCAGATGATCGCGCTCGATCTCGATCAGGCGCAGGCCCGCAGCCGCGTGTTCCGCCAGCAACGCCCGCACCAGCGAAGACTTGCCGGTACCGCGCGAGCCCCACAGCAACGCATGGTTGGCCGGCATGCCATCAAGAAATTGCTGGGTGTTGCGCCCCAGTTGTTCGAGCTGACGGTCAACACCGATCAGGTCGGACAGACGCATGTCGAGGCTGACCTCCAACGGCAACAGGTAGCCGCTGCGCCCGTCACGCTGCCAGCGCGCCGCCAGACAAGTTCCCCAGTCGATCACCGGCCGTGGTGCCGGCAACAGCGGTTCGATCCGCGCCAGAACCGACTCGGCGCGTTCAAGAAAAGCATTCAATCGGGAATCCACGTCTTCTCCTCGGGCACATTCACAGTGATGATGACGATCCAGCGACGACACACAGATAAAAATCACCCTACCAAGCCTTGTTACAAGGCGATTCGGGAACCTCGGTATCCATACATGATCGACTATGCTTGAGCAGCGAAGGGAAACGGAAGTGGTTCAACACCCCATGGATATCAAATTCACCCACCGGCTGTCGTACAAGCAAGCCAGGCTTACTGTGCTGGTCGGGTTCATTCTGGGCACGCTGCTCAGCCTGCTGCAAATCGGCATCGATTATGCCAGCGAAGACGCCTCCATCAACCGTGAAATCCTGTCTTTGCTGGAAATCAGCCATAACCCGGCCTCGCGGATCGCCTACAACATCGACGCCGAGCTGGCGCAGGAACTGACCCTGGGCCTGTTGCGCTCACCGGCGATCATTTCAGCGCAACTGATCGACAACAACAGTACGGTGCTGGCCAGCGTCAAACGCCCGGAGCTGCAAAGCGGCTATCGGGTGATCAGCGACTTCCTGTTTGGCGCCAAGCGCCAGTTCGAGGATCGTCTGTACCTGGATCATCTGCCCAATGAATCGCTGGGGGTGTTGAGCCTCGAGGTCGACACCTATGCCTTCGGCAGCCGTTTCCTGCGCCGGGCCGAGGTCACCCTGCTCAATGGTTTCGCCCGCAGCCTGATTCTCACCGGCATCCTCTTGGCGCTGTTCTACGTGATGCTGACCAAACCGCTGGTGCGGGTGATCCGCGAACTCAGCGGGCGCGACCCGCGCAGCGCCGAGCCGACCACACTGGAGTGCCCGTCCGGCCACGGCAACGATGAAATCGGCGTGCTGGTCAAAGTCGCCAATCAGCAATTCGAGAACATTGCCACCGAGATCCAGCAACGACGCAACGCCGAAAACCGCCTGACCGACTACCTCGGGCAACTGGAAAACATCGTCTCGGCGCGCACCGCCGAACTCAAGGCAATCAACGCCCGGCTCAGCCAGTCCAATCAGGAACTCGAAGTCGCCCGCAGCACCGCCCTGGAAATGGCCGAGGCCCGTTCGGCCTTCCTTGCCAACATGAGCCATGAGATCCGCACGCCGCTCAACGGGCTGCTGGGGATGATCGCGCTGTCGCTCGATGGCCCGTTGAATGCCGAGCAGCAGCAACAGCTGTCGATCGCCCACGATTCGGGCAAGGTGCTGGTGGAATTGCTCAACGATATCCTCGACCTGTCGAAATTCGATGCCGGGCAACTGGAGCTTGAGCACATTCCGTTCGATCTCGGCTCATTGATCGAAGACACCGCCAACCTGCTGTCGCAGAACGCGGCGCCGAGCGTCGAGCTGACCTGCCTGATCGATCCGCACTTCCCGGCACTGGTGCTCGGCGATCCGACTCGCGTGCGGCAGATCGTCAGCAACCTGCTGTCCAACGCCCTGAAGTTCACCCGCTTCGGCCGGGTAGACGTGCGCTTGTCGACCTACAAGGATGGCGTGCGCATCGAGGTCTGCGACACCGGCATCGGTATCGCCCAGGACGCGCAGCTGAAAATCTTCCAGCCATTCACTCAGGCAGGCGCCGGTATCACTCGCCAGTACGGCGGCACCGGGCTGGGACTGGCGCTGACGTACAACCTCTGCGAAGCCATGCAGGGGCGCCTGACCATCAGTTCCGAGACCGGTTTTGGCAGTCAGTTCTGTGCCGAGTTGCCGCTGCCGTGTCATACCCGAGCGTTGGTCCCGGCCCCTCTGCACGGAAAAGTGCTCGCCATTACCGCGGCCAGCAGTGGTCTGGCGGAACTGTTGCAGAGTCTGCTGCCGGTCTGGGGCCTGGCGTATGAGCAGCGCACCATCGATGACTCACTGCTGGGCCTGACACCGGACGTGGTGATTACCGATTGCCCGGAATGCCTGTTCGGATTACGCCCGACCCAAGGTGCGCCGATTTTGCTGGTGACCGCCTACGGCAGCTTTCTGCCGAGCGAAGAAGCGGCTGCGCTCGCCCCTCTGCAACAACAGGCACGACCGTTGGCGCGTAACGCGCTCTACCAGAACCTGCGGCGCACCCTGCAACCGGACGTCGTTGCCATTAACGATGCGCAGCTCGAAACCGCTCCCTCGGTGCGACGCGGGCGAGTGTTGCTGGTCGAAGACAACCCGGTCAATCAACTGGTGGCCAAAGGCATGCTCGGCAAACTGGGCTGCGAGGTCATCGTCGCAGCCCACGGTGCCGAAGCGCTCGATCAGTTGGAGTATCACGAATTCGATCTGGTGCTGATGGACTGCAACATGCCGGTGATGGACGGCTACGAAGCCAGCCGGCAGATTCGGCAAAGCGGGCGCTGGCCGAACCTGCCTATCGTCGCCCTGACTGCCAATGCGATGTCCGAGGAACGCGAACGCTGCCGCGCGGCGGGTATGAGCGACTATCTGGCCAAGCCTTTCCGCCGTGAAGAGTTAGCGGCCCTGCTCGATCAGTGGATCCCGACTACGACAGCGCTTTGATCTTCCCCAGCAAGTGATCGAGGCCGTCACGCAGGTCATTGAGCCGGTCCAGATCGACCCCGCTGTCGCACAGTAACCGGGCCTTGAGCGGCCCGACCTGCTCGCGCAAGGCTTGCCCTGCCGGTGTCAGGCTCAGGTGCACTTCGCGCTCGTCACGCGTCGAACGCTGGCGCTGCACCCACTGCAACTGCTCGAGGCGCTTGAGCAATGGCGTCAGCGTGCCCGAGTCCAGTGCCAGGCGCTCGCCCAACGCCTTGACAGTCGGTTGCTCGGGCGCGGTGTCCTGCCATTCCCACAACACCAGCATCGCCAGATATTGCGGGTAGGTCAGACCGAGCTGATCGAGCATCGGCTTGTAGGCGCGAATCACCGCTCGGGAGGCGGCGTACAACTTGAAGCACAACTGGTTGTCGAGCTTTAGCGAATCGACCGGCAGGCTGTTCATTTGAGCAGGGCTTCGATCTCGCCGCTCAGCTCCTGCGGCTTGGTGGTCGGGGCAAAACGCTTGACCAGTTTTCCGTCCTTGCCAATCAGGAACTTGGTGAAGTTCCACTTGATGCCCTGGGAGCCAAGCAGACCCGGCGCGCGTTTTTTCAGTTGCACGAATAGCGGATGCGCGTCGGCACCGTTAACGTCGATTTTCTTGAACAAAGGGAAGCTGACACCGAAGTTCAACTCACAGAATTCACTGATCGCACCCTCGTTGCCCGGCTCCTGCTTGCCGAACTGATTGCACGGGAAACCCAATACCACCAGGCCCTGATCCTTGTAGGTCTGCCACAGTTCTTCGAGGCCTTTGTACTGCGGGGTGAAACCGCATTTGCTGGCGGTGTTGACCACCAACACCGCTTTGCCGGCGAAATCAGCCAGGGTCTTTTGCTCACCTTTGATCGTGGTGCAAGGAATGTTCAGCAGGTTGTCGCTCATGGCGTTGGGCTCCGCAGAAAAGTCGGGAAAGGCCAAACATAGCGAGCAATTAAATTGTGTGCAATTTAATTATCGAATAACAAGGCGACCCAAAGGTCGCCTTCGATCGTTTATGCGCGCGGTTCGAGGTTCAGGCACACCGAATTGATGCAATAACGCAGGCCGGTCGGGGGCGGGCCGTCGGGAAACACATGACCCAGATGCGCATCGCAGCGCGCGCACTTCACTTCCGTGCGGATCATGCCGTGGCTGGTGTCACGGATTTCGGTCATCGCGCTTTCGCCAATCGGTTCGTAGAAGCTCGGCCAGCCGCAGCCGGAATCGAATTTGGCCTTGGAATCGAACAGCGCTTTGTTGCAGCAAACGCAGTGGTAGACACCGTCGGTCTTGGTGTCGTTGTATTTGCCCGAGAACGGACGCTCGGTCGCACTCAGACGACAAACGTTGTATTGCTCGGGGTCGAGCATGGCCCGCCATTCTTCCAGGGTTTTTTCCAACTTTTCCATCATCACACCTCAGCGGCTGAAAAAGCCCGATCTGTACCTTTTCCACGGATCGGGCGGCACGTATGATTGCGCCTCGTCACGCACCAGTCTGGCAGCCAGACCGGGCGCATTCAAACGGATTCTGGGAGCCGCGGCTCAAGACATCCGCCTGTGCGAAGACGCAGGAATCCCAGTACGGTTGTCCACCCGCCGTCTGGATCGTTCATTTTCGGGATCACATCGCCATGCAGTTCAGCAAATCGAACAAGCTCGCCAACGTCTGCTACGACATTCGCGGCCCGGTGCTCAAGCACGCCAAACGACTGGAAGAGGAAGGCCAGCGCATCCTCAAGCTGAACATCGGCAACCCGGCGCCGTTTGGTTTCGAAGCGCCGGACGAAATCCTTCAGGATGTGATCCGCAACCTGCCGACCGCGCAAGGCTACAGCGACTCCAAAGGCTTGTTCAGCGCGCGTAAAGCGGTGATGCAGTACTACCAGCAGAAGAATGTCGAAGGTGTCGGCATCGAAGACATCTATCTGGGCAACGGTGTATCCGAACTGATCGTGATGTCGCTGCAGGCACTGCTCAACAACGGCGACGAAGTGCTGGTGCCAGCCCCGGACTATCCGCTGTGGACCGCCGCCGTCAGCCTCGCCGGTGGCAATGCCGTGCATTACCTGTGCGACGAAGGCGCCGACTGGTTCCCGGATCTGGCCGACATCAAGGCCAAGATCACCCCGAACACCAAGGCCATGGTGATCATCAACCCGAACAACCCGACCGGCGCGGTGTATTCGAAGGAAGTGTTGCTGGGCATGCTGGAAATCGCCCGTGCGCACAATCTGGTGGTATTCTCCGACGAGATCTACGACAAGATTCTGTACGACGATGCCGTGCACATCTGCACCGCGTCGCTGGCCCCGGACCTGCTCTGCCTGACCTTCAACGGTCTGTCGAAATCGTACCGCGTGGCGGGTTTCCGCTCCGGCTGGATCGCGATCTCCGGGCCGAAGCACAATGCGCAGAGCTACATCGAAGGCATCGACATGCTGGCCAACATGCGCCTGTGTGCCAACGTGCCGAGCCAGCATGCGATCCAGACCGCATTGGGCGGCTACCAGAGCATCAATGATCTGGTGCTGCCGCAGGGTCGTCTGCTCGAACAGCGTAACCGCACCTGGGAATTGCTCAACGACATTCCGGGCGTGAGCTGCGTCAAACCGATGGGCGCACTGTATGCGTTCCCGAAAATCGACCCGAAGGTCTGCCCGATCCACAACGACGAGAAGTTCGTCCTCGACCTGCTGCTCTCCGAGAAGTTGCTGGTGGTCCAAGGCACGGCGTTCAACTGGCCGTGGCCGGATCACTTCCGCGTGGTCACGCTGCCTCGCGTCGATGATCTGGAAATGGCCATCGGTCGTATCGGCAACTTCCTCAAGTCCTACCGCCAGTAACTGGCCAGCAGTGCGTAACGGTCAAACGTTGCGCACTGTCTGATTCAGCAACACTTCTGCGTTCCACCTCCGCGCACGCCTTCTACACTTGCGATTCATACCGGTTACCTGCGTCGGGCGTAATGGCGACGGGTCGCGGCTGGCCGTCATCCCTATCGGTATCTGTCGTGGGAAATGTGCCGTGCACCGAAGAATCTGCTGTAGGACACAGTTTGAAATAGTCACTCAGTTGAATACCCCGGTGCAGCACCTTATATACCCCGCAGTACGCTACATCTTTAGCTTGAGGAGATTTCTACAACCATGATGCGCATCCTGCTGTTTTTGGCCACTAACCTGGCGGTCGTGCTGATAGCCAGCATCACCCTGAGCCTTTTCGGCTTCAACGGGTTCATGGCGGCCAACGGGGTTGATCTCGACCTTAGTCAGCTGCTGGTTTTCTGTGCAGTCTTTGGTTTCGCCGGCTCGCTGTTCTCGCTGTTCATCTCCAAGTGGATGGCGAAGATGAGCACCGGTACCCAGATCATCAGCCAGCCACGTACCCGGCATGAGCAATGGCTGCTGCAAACCGTCGAGCAACTGTCCCGCGAAGCCGGGATCAAGATGCCCGAAGTCGGTATTTTCCCGGCCTACGAAGCAAACGCCTTCGCCACCGGCTGGAACAAGAACGACGCTCTGGTCGCGGTCAGCCAGGGCCTGCTCGAGCGTTTTTCGCCCGATGAAGTGAAAGCCGTGCTGGCCCACGAAATCGGTCACGTCGCCAATGGCGACATGGTCACGCTGGCGTTGATTCAAGGCGTGGTGAACACCTTCGTGATGTTCTTTGCGCGGATCATCGGCAATTTCGTCGACAAAGTGATTTTCAAGAACGAAGAAGGCCAGGGCATTGCCTACTACGTGGCGACCATCTTCGCTGAACTGGTATTGGGCATTCTCGCCAGTGCGATTGTCATGTGGTTCTCGCGCAAGCGCGAATTCCGTGCCGACGAAGCCGGCGCACGCCTGGCCGGCACCAGCGCGATGATCGGCGCACTGCAACGCCTGCGCGCCGAGCAAGGCCTGCCGGTGCACATGCCGGACACCCTGAACGCCTTTGGCATCAACGGTGGCATCAAGCAGGGCTTTGCCCGCATGTTCATGAGCCACCCGCCACTGGAAGAGCGTATCGACGCGTTGCGTCGTCGCGGTTGATCTGACCGGTAACAATGAAAAGGCCCGCAGTGATGCGGGCCTTTTTTGTTCCTCTGGATTATGCGTCGACAGTGCCGGCCCTTTCGCGAGCAAGCTCGCTCCCACAGGTTATGCGGTGTTTATACAATCGTTGACACAGCACAAATCACTGTGGGAGCGAGCTTGCTCGCGAAGAGGCCAGTAAGTGCAACAAAAAGCTATCGGTTGGAAACCCGGTAAACCCGCTCCTCCAGCCGCGTCACGCCCGCCTGCAGGAACTTCCCGCTCTCACTCAGCACATCCTGCTCTTCCAACACCTCCACCTGCCAGACACCTCCCAGCAACCGCTGCACTTCATCGTCCCCCACTGCAAACGGCGGCCCCGGCATCTGCGCCTGATCGTAATCCAGCGTAATCAGCAACCCGTGTACACCCGGTGGCAGAATCTGCTGAAGATGCGCCGCATAGCGCTCACGCATCGGCGCCGGCAAGGCAATCAGCGCGGCACGGTCGTATATCGCCGCGCAATCGGCCACATCACTCGCTGTCAGCGCAAAGATATCCCCGCACCACAACTCGATAGCGTCACCGCGATAGACTTTGAATGCGCCGTTCTCGCTGATCTGTGGCTGTATCTGATGCTCACTGAAAAAGTCCTCGATAGCCTTTTCCGACAGTTCGATCCCGAGCACCTGATGACCGTGGCCTGCCAGCCACGCCAGATCCAGACTTTTCCCACACAAAGGCACGAGCACTCTCGCCGTCTCAGGTACCGCCCAGTGCCGCTGCAGATACGGGTTCACCTCGGGTAGATGGAAACCGATCTGGCCCGAAACCCACTTCTTGTGCCAAAACTCAGGCTGCATGCCTCACTCCCAATAATTCGATCAAAAAGCGTTAAAACTTATATTAGATTTAGATCAATGAACTGACTGAAGATGAATCATCTTAACGCTCAGGAACCCGTCCATGTTTCCCAGCCTGTTTATCTCCCATGGTTCACCCATGCTCGCACTGGAGCCCGGCGCCAGTGGCCCGGCCCTGGCGCGCCTGGCCGCCGAACTGCCGAAACCCAAAGCCATCGTCATCGTCTCCGCGCATTGGGAAAGCCACGAGCTGCTGGTCAGCAGCCATGCACAACCGGAAACCTGGCACGACTTCGGTGGCTTTCCCCGCGAATTGTTTGAAGTGCAATACCCGGCACCCGGCAATCCGCAGCTGGCTGCCGAAGTGGCTGATTTGTTGAATGCCAACAACCTGCCTGCGCGCCTCGATCCACAGCGTCCGTTTGATCATGGTGTCTGGGTGCCGTTGTCGTTGATGTACCCTCAGGCGGATATCCCGGTGGTGCAGGTCTCCCTCCCGAGCCGTGGCGGCCCGGCGCTGCAAACCCGGGTCGGGCAAGCGCTGGCGAGTCTGCGCGATCAGGGGATTTTGCTGATCGGCTCCGGCAGCATCACCCACAACCTGCGCGAACTGGACTGGCACGCCGGCCCGGAAAGTGTCGAGCCGTGGGCACGGGACTTTCGTGACTGGGTGATCGAGAAACTGGCGACTGACGATGAGGCGGCGCTGCACGATTATCGCCAGCAGGCACCACATGCGGTGCGTAGCCATCCGAGTGATGAGCATTTGTTGCCGCTATATTTTGCCAGAGGCGCGGGGGGTGAGTTCAGCGTGGCGCACAAGGGATTCACGATGGGTGCGCTGGGCATGGATATCTATCGTTTCGGTTGACGTCTTCGCGAGCAGGCTCGCTCCCACAAAGGCAAAAAACAGGCATAAAAAATCCCCGAACCAGTCGGGGATTTTTTATGTTCGATCAATCAGCCCAAGGGCGGATCAATCTTCGCGATAGCGACGCAGTTTCAGCTGCTTACCGGCAACGCGAGTGTCCTTCAGTTTGGTCAGGAGTTTGTCCAGACCATCTTCCGGCAGCTCGACGAGGCTGAAGCTGTCACGCACCTGGATGCGACCGATCGCTTCACGGGCCAGACCGCCTTCGTTGAGGATGGCGCCCAGCAGGTTTTTCGCGGCGATACCGTCACGCGCACCCAGCGCGGTACGGCAACGAGCACGGCCTTCGCCCAGAGGCATTGGCGCGCGACGCTCGCGGTCACCACGATCAGGACGATCACCGGTGCGCTCAGGACGGTCGCCACGCGGTGCATTGTTCGGCACCAGTGGACGTTCCTTCTCGATCGCGGCCAGGTTCAGCGCTTGACCGTTGGTGGCTTTGCGCAGCAGCGCAGCAGCCAGAGCACGCGGGGTGCAACCGATGTCTGCAGTCAGACGATCGAGCAGCTCACCGTGAGTCGATTCGGCATCAGCGACCAGCGGCGACAAGCTGTTGGTCAGTTTTTTGATGCGTGCATCGAGAACAGCCTGAGCGTCCGGCAGGCGAACTTCAGCGACTTTCTGACCGGTTACACGCTCGATCACTTGCAGCATGCGGCGCTCACGTGGAGTCACCAGCAGCAGTGCACGACCTTCGCGACCGGCACGGCCGGTACGGCCGATACGGTGAACGTAGGACTCTGGGTCGTACGGCATGTCAACGTTGAACACGTGAGTGATGCGCGGAACGTCCAGACCACGAGCAGCAACGTCGGTCGCAACAACGATGTCCAGACGGCCATCTTTGAGCGAGTCGATAACGCGCTCACGCTGGTTCTGGGCGATGTCACCGTTCAGCGCCGCAGCTTTGTAGCCTTTGGCGTCGAGGGCGCTGGCCAGATCCAGGGTCGCTTGCTTGGTGCGCACGAACATGATCAGCGCGTCGAAATCTTCCACTTCCAGCAAACTGAGAACGGCCGAAGTCTTCTGGTCAGCGTGAACCAACAGGTGAGCCTGTTCGATCGCGGTAACGGTCTGGGTCTTGGTCTGGATCTTCACGTGTTGCGGATCGCGCAGATGGCGTTCGGCAATGGCGCGGATCGACTGCGGCAGGGTCGCCGAGAACAAAACGGTCTGACGGGTCGCTGGCAGAGCCTTGAAGATGACTTCCAGGTCATCCATGAAGCCCAGCTTCAACATTTCGTCAGCTTCGTCGAGAACCAGGTGGTTCACGGTCGACAGAACTTTTTCGTCGCGACGCAGGTGGTCGCACAGACGGCCCGGAGTGGCGACAACGATCTGTGCGCCATTACGGATTGCTTTCAGTTGTGGGCCCATCGGCGCGCCGCCGTAAACGGCCACAACGGTAACGCCCGGCATTTGCTTGGCGTAGGTTTCGAAAGCGGTTGCTACTTGCAGCGCCAACTCACGAGTTGGCGCCAGGATCAGGGCTTGCGGTTCGCGCTTGGCAGGATCGATGCGGTGCAGGATAGGCAGTGCGAACGCGGCGGTTTTACCGGTACCGGTTTGCGCTTGGCCAATCATGTCCTGGCCGGCCATGATGATCGGGATCGATTGCTGCTGAATCGCCGAAGGCTCTTCGTAGCCGGTCGCTGCGACGGCTGCAAGAATATTCGGGTTAAGATTAAAAGCGGCGAATCCGCCGGTTTCCTGGGTCATGGGTCTGCCTCTAAGTGCATCCGCAAAGACCCATGCTCCAAAGCTGCGCATGCCGTGTTGAGACTCAAGAGTCGCCCTGGCAGCTTTGTCGGCGGGGATTTGCGAAAACGAATGAATGAAAAAAAGAATCGTCCGGGAAGAGCCCGCAATGCGGACGTGCAGCCGAAGCTGACTTCGGGAAATTGCGCTACCTAAACGCGGCCCGGTTAAAGGCCGGCGCGCACTATACCGGATTTTGCCCAAAAAGGGAGCTTTTTTTATCGTCAAAATACCTGTGTCACCGCTGTGTAACGGGGTTTTGCGGATAATCGCGCCAAGGTCTATTTTTCAAAGGCCCGGCCCTGCGGGCGATGACGCTAAAACGATTCATCGACGTGCGGCATTCCGTCGCTGCACCCGCCCTTCCCGCCCGAGGATCCAGCCATGAATCAGCTCTGCCCCGGCCGCGTCAGCCGTGAACGTCGTGGTCATGTCCACCTGATCGGCCTTGATCGAGCGGCCAAGCGCAACGCTTTCGACCTCGACCTGCTGAATGACCTGAGCCTGGCCTACGGTGAGTTCGAGGCCGACAGCGAAGCGCGGGTGGCGGTGGTGTTTGGTCACGGCGAGCACTTCACCGCCGGTCTGGATCTGGTCAATGCCAGCTCCGCCCTCGCCCAAGGCTGGCAGGTTCCGACCGGCGGTTGCGACCCGTGGGGTGTTTTCGTCGGGCCACGGGTGAGCAAACCGGTGATTGTCGCCGCGCAGGGCTACTGCCTGACCATTGGTATCGAGTTGATGCTGGCCGCCGACATTAATCTGTGCGCGAGCAATACCCGTTTCGCGCAAATGGAAGTGCAGCGTGGGATTTTTCCTTTTGGTGGCGCGACTTTACGTTTTCAGCAGATCGCCGGTTGGGGCAACGCGATGCGCTGGCTGCTGACCGGCGATGAGTTCGATGCGCACGAGGCGTTGCATCTGGGCCTGGTGCAGGAAGTCATGGCCAGTGAGGACCTGATGCCGAGGGCGATTGAGTTGGCTGAACGGATTGCCCGGCAGGCGCCGTTGGGAGTGCAGGCGACGTTGCTGTCGGCGCGGCAGGCGCGGTATGAGGGTGAGACAGCGGCAGCGCAGGGGTTGCCGGCGCTGGTGAAGAAGTTGTTGGCGAGTGAGGATGCCCAGGAGGGGGTGAGGTCGCTGGTGGAGCGGCGGCCCGGAGTTTTCAAAGGGATCTGAAATATTTGCTGGTTATCAGGTCCTCTTCGCGAGCAGGCTCGCTCCCACAGGGAAAATGCATTCCAATGTGGGAGCGAGCCTGCTCGCGAAGAGGCCATCACTGACAACTCAGGTGGCCGGGCGAATACTGTTGATCAACGACTGCAACGAATACCCCAACCGCGGCGCCAGCGCTTCAGCCCGGGCGGTCAGCGCCTGCATGTCCAGCGCCTGATCGAGGTCCGCCGGCACAATCAGAATCACATTGCCCTCCTTCACCGGCAGCTCCCAGTAATGCCGGTGATAGAGCCCGCGCAACAACGCCGCGCCCAACGGCTTGCCATCATCGGTGGCCCACTGATTGATCACCAGCCAGCCACCCGGATTCAGACGTTTCTGGCAATCACCGAGAAAACTCCAGGCCAGATGCCCGACGCCCGGGCCGACATCGGTGTACAGGTCGACGAAAATCAGATCCGCAGGCTCTGCCGTTGGCAGCAATTCAAGCGCATCGCCGACGCGGATATACAACCGTGGATCATCGTCGAGCCCTAGATACTCGATGGCCAGACGCGGCACATCCGGGCGCAATTCAATCGCTTCGACATCTTCCAGCGGCAGGAACTTGAGGCAGGCCTGAGTCAGCGTACCGGCGCCGAGTCCAAGAAACAGCGCGCTCTCCGGATGCTCATGGCACAACGCGCCGATCAGCATCGCCCGGGTGTAGTCGTATTCCAGCCAGCTCGGATCTGCGGTGAACACGCAGCTCTGCTCGATCGCATCGCCAAATTCGAGAAAGCGGTAATCGGCCACTTCCAGCACGCGAATCACGCCGAACTCATCCTGTACTTCGGCGAGCAGATGCTCGACGCGCTCCTCAGTCATTTCGTCTCCTGATGGTCACCGGGCGCGGTGACGCGATGGCACCGCTGTGGTGCCGTGGCAAAGCGGCGATTGTCGGTGATGGGGCGGGAGCAGGTCACGCACTAATTGCTGCTACCATGGGCTTCCCGTGCGTAGAACCAATTAGAGACCGTGATGAGCCAACCGTGGAGCCCTGACAGCTGGCGCGCCCTGCCGATCCAGCAACAACCGCAATACCCCGACGCCGCGCACCTGCGCCAGGTCGAGCAAACCCTGGCCAGTTATCCACCGCTGGTGTTTGCCGGTGAGGCGCGCGAACTGCGCCGGCAGTTTGCCGAAGTCACTCAGGGCCGGGCATTCCTGCTGCAGGGGGGCGATTGCGCGGAAAGCTTCGCTGAATTCTCCGCGGCAAAAATTCGCGACACTTTTAAAGTATTGCTGCAAATGGCGATCGTCATGACCTTCGCCGCCGGTTGCCCGGTGGTCAAGGTCGGGCGCATGGCCGGTCAGTTCGCCAAACCGCGCTCGGCCAACGACGAGACCATCAACGGCGTGACCCTGCCGGCTTATCGCGGCGACATCGTCAACGGCATCGGTTTCGACGAAAAGAGCCGCGTGCCGGATCCGGAACGCCTGCTGCAGTCCTACCACCAGTCCACCGCGACGCTGAACCTTTTGCGCGCGTTTGCTCAGGGCGGTTTTGCCGATCTGCATCAAGTGCACAAGTGGAACCTCGATTTCATCGCCAATTCAGCGCTGGCCGAGAAGTACAGCCACCTTGCCGACCGCATCGATGAAACCCTGGCGTTCATGCGCGCCTGCGGCATGGACAGCTCGCCGCAACTGCGCGAAACCAGTTTCTTCACCGCCCACGAAGCGTTGCTGCTGAACTACGAAGAAGCCTTCGTGCGCCGCGACAGCCTGACCAACGATTATTACGATTGCTCGGCGCACATGCTGTGGATCGGCGATCGCACCCGTCAGCTCGACGGCGCGCACGTCGAATTCCTCCGTGGCGTGAATAATCCGATCGGCGTCAAAGTCGGCCCAAGCATGGACCCCGACGATCTGATCCGCCTGATCGACGTGCTCAACCCGGACAACGATCCGGGGCGCCTGAACCTGATTGCGCGGATGGGCGCCAACAAGGTCGGCGATCACCTGCCAGCGCTGATCCGCGCGGTGCAGCGTGAAGGCAAGCAAGTGCTGTGGAGTTCCGATCCGATGCACGGCAACACCATCAAGGCCAGCAGCGGCTACAAGACCCGCGACTTCGCGCAGATCCTCGGCGAGGTGAAACAGTTCTTCCAGGTACACGAGGCGGAAGGCAGTTATGCCGGCGGCATTCACATCGAGATGACCGGCCAGAATGTCACCGAGTGCATCGGTGGCGCGCGGCCGATTACTGAAGACGGCTTGTCGGATCGCTATCACACGCACTGTGATCCGCGGATGAATGCTGATCAGTCGCTGGAGTTGGCGTTCCTCATAGCCGAAACGCTGAAACAAGTCCGCCGCTAGACCGCGTCGCCTCTTTCGCGAGCAGGCTTGCTCCCACACTGGATTTGTGTCGTATACAAAACCCATGTGGGAGCGAGCCTGCTCGCGAAGGCGTCCGCTCAGACGCCCTCAATTTTCGCCAATGCCACCCGTAACCGCGCCGCACTCTCTCGCTGACAATTGAGCTGCACCCGATCAAGCCCCAACCAGTCCGCCATCTGCCGCAAATTCAGCGCCAACGCTAGCATCCCCTGCTCATCCAGCCCCGGCTCTTCCTCGTGCACCGCATGCACCGCCAACTGTCCCGCCGCCCGCTCGGCGCGCAAATCCACCCGCGCGGCAATTCGCTCGTTGTGCAAAAACGGCAACACGTAATAGCCGTAAACCCGTTTGTCCTGCGGCGTATAAATCTCCAGCCGATAACGGAAATCGAACAAGCGCTCAGTGCGGCTGCGCTCCCAGATCAACGAATCGAAGGGCGACAACAGTGCACTGGCAACGACCTTGCGCGGGACTTTCGGCTCCGGCAGGCAATAGGCGATCTGCCGCCAACCGGCAACCTCGCACAGCTGCAATTGCCCGGCCTCGACCAGCTCCGCCAAACGTGGACGCGCATCCACCGGATTCAGGCGAAAGTAATCGCGCAGGTCTTTTTCGCTGCCGACGCCCAACGCCTGAGCCGCATGCAACAACAACCCACGCTGCGCCTCGGCTTCGTCTGGCAACGCCTGCTGCAGAATTGAAGAGGGGATCACCCGCTCAGGCAAATCATACAAACGCTCAAAACCACGCCGCCCCGCCACCGTTACTTCACCGGCGGCAAACAACCATTCCAACGCATGCTTTTCCGCGCTCCAGTCCCACCACGGCCCGGCCTTGTCTTCGCGGGTCGACAGACTGCCGGCGCCCAACGCGCCCTGGTCTTCAACCGAGTTTAAAACCCGGCGAACAACGTCTTGCTGCTCACGGCCGAACTTTGCCAGTTGTTGATAGATATCCTCGCCGCGTTTGGCCCGCTGCATGCGCCAGCGCATCAGCGGGTACATCGACAGCGGCAGCAACGAGGCTTCGTGCCCCCAGTATTCAAAAAGCGTACGACGTCGCCCCGAACTCCAGGCAGCCTGGTCGAGCAAGTCAGAGGAATAAAAACCGAGACGGGAAAACAGTGGCAGGTAGTGCGAGCGCACCACGGCATTGACGGAGTCGATTTGCAGCAGGCCCAGCCGTTCGATCAGCCGGTTGACGTGCGCGGCTTTGACGGTCGGCGGCTGGCGCCCGTTGAATCCTTGGGCAGCCAGCGCCAGTCGTCGCGCCTGTTTGAGGGAAAAGGCCAGAGTCGCGGGCATGAGCATCTCCTTGTCTGCTCGCAACCTACCTCACTTGAAGTTGGCTTGTGTAGCACTCTGCTCATCATTTATGCATCGGGTCATCCCAGAACGGCCGCACGGCTTCGTGTTCAACGTCGGCGCGACTGACGCCAATGTCCTTCAACGCTTCGTCGCTCAGACTGGCGAGCAACTCGCGTTCACGGTGCAGTTCGTACCAGCGGCTAAACTTGTGCAGCAGGTCGGAAACGAGATGGACCGAAAACTTTTCATCGCTTACATAGACTTTTTGACCTTTCATCGCATCGCCCTCCTTGTGGGATAGCTCCAGTCTCTTCTCCGCGCTACGATCAATCCAACGAATGTTTCTGATGGCATGCATCACGGAGATTCATCAATTGTCGGCCTACCCCAGTATCGATACCGATGTCCTGCGCACCTTTGTCGCGATTGCCGATCAGGGCGGGTTCACCCGCGCCGGCGAAATGGTCAACCGCACGCAATCGGCGGTGAGCATGCAGATGAAGCGCCTGGAAGAAGACGTGTTGCAGCGGCAGTTGTTCGAGCGCGACGGACGCCAGGTGCGCCTGACCGCTGAAGGCCAGGTGCTGCTCGGTTACGCGCGGCGCATTCTCAAGTTGCACAGCGAGGTGTTCAACACTTTGCGCGAGCCGCACATGGTCGGCACGGTGCGCATAGGCACGCCGGATGACTATGTGATGCGGTTTCTGCCGGGGATTCTGTCGCGGTTTGCGCAGTTCTATCCGCTGATCCAGATCGAAGTGCATTGCGAATCGACCAAGCAGTTGCTGCAGCGCACCGACCTTGATTTGTCGATCGTCACCCGCGAGCCGGGCAACGAGATCGGCCAGTTGCTGCGCAAGGAGCGTTTCGTCTGGGCCGAGGCGCAGAATTTCAGCGCCCACGAACAGACGCCGTTGCCCCTGGCGATGTTCAACAGTGATTGCTTCTGCCGCTTGTGGGCGTGTAATGCGCTGGATGCGATGGGCCGCGAATACCGTATTGCCTACAACAGCACCAGCCTTTCTGCGCTGATGGCGGTGGTGAGCGCCGGTCTGGCGATCACCGCGCAGCTGGAAAGCCTGATCACCCCGGACATGCGCATTCTCGGTGCCGCCGAAGATCTGCCCTTGTTGCCTGAGGCCAGCATCATGCTGATCCGCAACCTGAACAATCCGTCGCCGATCACCGAGTGCCTGGCCGAGCACATTGTCGAAGGCTTTAAACTTTAAACGCGAGCATCACCGCACACAGCACCAGGAAACCGCAGAACAGCCCGCGCAGGAGTTTTTCCGGCATGGCGTGGGCGACTTTCACCCCCCAGCTGATGCTCGCCAGACCGCCGATGGCCAACGGCAGGCCAATCATCCAGTCCACTTCTTGGTGCACCGCGTAGGTCACCAGGGTTACGCCGGTGCTTGGCAAAGCCAGCGCCAGCGACAGGCCTTGGGCGACGACCTGTGTAGTGCCGAACAGGCTGGTCAGCACTGGCGTTGCCACCACGGCCCCACCTACTCCGAACAAACCGCCCATGGTTCCGGACGCCGCGCCAAGCACGCCGAGCCAAGGCCATGAATAACGCATTTCAGAAGTCGCAGCGGGTGGCTTGCCGAACATCTTCAGCAGGTTGTACGCCGAGAGTGCCACTAGGAAGGCGACAAAGCCGATACGCATGGTTTGCGCATCGATGCCTACTGCCCAGATCGAACCGATCCACGCAAAGCAGAAGCCCATCACCGCCAAGGGCAGCGCATGCCGTAGTTCGATGCGATTGCGCTGGTGATAACGCCACAGCGCCAGCATCACATTCGGTACGACCATGACCAGCGCGGTGCCTTGGGCAATCTGCTGATCGAGACCAAACCACACGCCGAGCAACGGAATGGCGATCAAGCCGCCGCCAATGCCGAAAATGCCGCCGAGTGTGCCGAGGGCGGCGCCGAACAGCAGGTACAACAAAAACTCCATCACAGCTGAATTCCTCTTACGTCAGGCAATGCATCCTACGCAGTCGTGGCTGGCGGGGAAACGCACAGCAACGCACAATGGCTATGCCGATTTCGCACAAGCGTGAAGCTGACCATGAATCCCAATCAATTGACCGAACAACTCGGACTGTTTCTCGACGTGCTGGAAAGTGGCAGTTTTTCTGCTGCTTCCCGTCGTCATCCGCTGACTCCTTCGGCCGTCGCCCGACGGATCGACAACCTCGAAAGTGCTATCGGCAGTCAATTGTTTGTCCGCAGTACGCATGCCGTGCGCGCAACGCCGGCAGGCCTGGCCTTTGCCGAGCGGGCGCGGCGAATTGTTGCCGAGTTACAACTAGCCCGCGCCGAGGCGGTGTCTTTGAGCAGTGCGCCGGAAGGTTTGATCCGCATCGACGCTCCAGCGGCTTTCGGGCGGCGACATCTGGCACCGGTGATCGCCGACTTTCTCGTTTTGTACCCGGGACTGGATGTGCAACTGCACCTGATCGACAGCTTCGTCGACATGAGCGGCGCGAATCTGGGCAAAGTCGACCTGGTGTTACGTGCCGGGCAAATGGCTGATACCCGACTGGTGGCCACGCCGTTGGCGAGCATGGTGCGTATTGCCTGTGCCAGCCCCGACTATCTCAAACGCCGAGGCGTGCCCGTCAATCCAGCCCAACTGAACGAGCATGATGGTCTGGATTGGGACGGCCTCGCTCCGCCCTTCGCCTGGCGGTTCGAGCAAGACGGCCAGATGCAATTGCACCGCCCGGCGCGGATCCGCATGAGCGCCAACAATGCTGAAGCCTTGGTCTGCGGCGCCTTGGCTGGCTTGGGCATCGCGCATCTGCCGACGTGGCTGGCCAGCGAATACCTGTTGCGCGGTGAACTGCTGCCGCTGTTCTGCGAAAACGGCCTGCCGGCACCGGAATCGACGGGCATCTACGCACTGCGCATGGAACAGCAGACCAACTCGCGCAGCCGCTTGTTGCTTGAATATCTCAAGACCCGTTTCAGTCCGGTGCCACCTTGGGATCTGGCGTTGCAGCGCGATCTGGGCAGACATTGAATCCGGAGAATTATCTGGCGCATTAAAGGTTCGAGCGCTAGATTCATGACCATCATCGAACAAGGCTTTGACATGACTTCCGAACGCGACACCTGTGACGACCTGCTCCTCGACAATCAGGCGTGCTTCGCCCTGCATTCCACTTCGCTGATGATGACCAAGGTCTACAAGCCATTGTTGCAAGCGCTGGGTCTGACCTATCCGCAATATCTGGCGATGATGGTGCTGTGGGAGAAGGATGGTTTGACCGTGGGAGAAATCAGCGCTCGACTGCTGACTGATCCCGGCTCACTGACCCCGCTGCTCAAACGACTGGAAGGTGAAGGCTTGCTCAGCCGCACCCGCAGCCGTGAGGATGAGCGCGTGGTGATTGTCGAACTGACCGAACAAGGCCGCGCATTGAAAGAACAAGCGCAGACCGTTCCGCAGTGCATCCTCGGCGCCAGCGGCTTTTCTCTGGAACGCCTGCAGAAGCTGCAATCAGAGTTGCAGGCACTACGCGGTCACTTGCAAGAAAGCCTGATCTGACTTCCACACAGTCCCTGTGGGAGCGAGCCTGCTCGCGAATGCGTAGTGTCAGTCGATATGAATGGTGACTGATACACCACATTCGCGAGCAGGCTCGCTCCCACATTGATTTCATCGACAGCAAAATATTTTCACCACCTGATCTACCGCGCAATCCGCTCTAACTCAAGCCTCACAGCACCCCTTTCATACCCGCCCCTTCGTGGAAGTGCAGCTTTTTTAAAAATTTATCTTGCGCGCAATATATTCGCGCGATACATTTACTTCGCACTTACTTAGCGCGCAAACAATTCACACACAAACCACACTTAATGAGGCTCACACCATGCAAACTCTCTACACCGCAATCGCAACCTCCACTGGCGGCCGTGATGGTCGTGCGATCTCCAGCGACAACATCCTCGACGTCAAACTGGCCACCCCGAAAGAACTCGGTGGTGCTGGCGGCGCGGCGACCAACCCTGAGCAACTGTTCGCTGCCGGCTACTCGGCCTGCTTCATCGGCGCACTGAAATTCGTCGCCAGCCAGACCAAACGCAAAATCCCGGACGACGCCTCGATCACCGCCCACGTCGGTATCGGCCAGATTCCCGGCGGCTTCGGTCTGGACATCGATCTGCACATCAGCCTGCCTGGCCTGGAACAAGCCGACGCACAAGCGCTGGTCGATGCGGCCCATCAGGTCTGCCCGTACTCCAACGCCACTCGTGGCAACGTCGATGTGCGTCTGCACGTCATCGTTTAACTGCTGACGCCCCAGGCCCGAACAGGAAATGAACATGCACACTTTCAGCAAAGTCTTGACCGGTACCCTTCTCGCCCTGTCCATCCACAGCGCTTTCGCCGGTGATGTCGAACACAGCACTCAGGCCTTTCTCGATGTGCTGAATGCCGGCACCGGCAAACCGATGGAACAACTGACACCCAAAGAGGCCCGCGCCGTGCTGGTCGGCGCGCAGTCCGGGGTCAAGTTGACGCTGCCCACAGCGGACGTCAGCGAGAAAACCATCCAGGTCGATGGCCAACCGTTGAGCCTGACCATCGTCCGGCCGGCCGGGGTCAAGGGCGAGCTGCCAGTGTTCATGTTCTTCCACGGCGGTGGCTGGGTGCTGGGCGATTTCCCGACGCACGAGCGGCTGGTGCGGGATCTGGTGGTCGGTTCGGGAGCGGCGGCGGTGTTCGTCAATTACACGCCTTCCCCGGAAGCGCATTACCCGGTGGCGATCAACCAAGCCTACGCCGCAACGAAGTGGGTCGCAGAGCACGGCAAAGAGATCAATGTCGACGGCAAGCGTCTGGCTGTGGCGGGCAACAGTGTCGGCGGCAACATGGCGGCTGTGGTTGCACTGATGGCCAAAGACAAAGGCACTCCGGCGATCAAATTCCAAGTGCTGCTGTGGCCAGTGACGGACGCCAATTTCGATACCGGCTCCTACAATCAGTACGCCGAAGGACACTTCCTCACGCGTAACATGATGAAGTGGTTCTGGGACAACTACACCACCGGCGCCAAGCAGCGAAACGAGATCTACGCCTCGCCGTTGCGGGCAACCACCGCGCAACTGAAGGGCCTGCCGCCCGCGCTGGTGCAGACCGCCGGCGCCGATGTGTTGCGTGATGAGGGTGAAGCGTATGCGCGCAAACTCGACGAGGCCGGTGTGGCGGTGACGTCGGTGCGGTACAACGGCATGATTCACGATTACGGTTTGCTTAACGTGGTGAGCCAAGTGCCGGCGGTGCGTTCGGCGATGCTGCAGGCATCTGAAGAGCTCAAGCAACACTTGAAGTAACCACAATCCCATTGTGGGAGCGAGCCTGCTCGCGAAAGCGGTGTGTCATCCGGTGATGTGCTGGCTGACAGAATGCATTCGCGAGCAGGCTCGCTCCCACAGGGAATTGCGTGAAGCTCAAATCGCAGGCACAAAAAAGCCCGACTCAATGGTCGGGCTTTTTCTTTCCGCGAAAAGCAGTGCTTATTTGGCACGGCCTTTGTAGGAACCGCCTTCACGGGTGTCGATTTCGATCTTGTCACCGATTTCGATGAAGTCAGCAACTTGCAGCTCAGTACCGTTGGCCAGCTTGGCTGGTTTCATGACTTTGCCGGAAGTGTCGCCACGAGCCGAACCTTCGGTGTAGTCAACTACGCGCACGATAGTGGTCGGCAGCTCTACGGAAACCAGACGCTCTTCGAAGAAGATCGCTTCGCAAACATCGGTCATGCCTTCTTCAACGAAAGGCAGAACAGCTTCGATGTCTTCAGCGTTCAGCTCGTACATGGTGTAGTCGGTGGTGTCCATGAACGTGTAGGTGTCGCCGCTGATGAAGGACAGGGTCGCTTCTTTGCGGTCGAGGATTACGTCGTCCAGTTTGTCGTCAGCGCTGTAAACGATCTCGGTCTTGTAACCGGTCAGCAGGTTTTTCAGCTTGGTCTTCATGATCGCGCTGTTACGGCCCGACTTGGTGAATTCAGCTTTCTGAACCAGCCAAGGATCGTTCTCGAGACGGATCACGGTACCGGGTTTCAGTTCTTTACCAGTTTTCATTGCGAATATCCGAATTTGGATGGGATTTACAAAAATCTAGGCCGCGTATCATATCCAATTTAGGTAAAACTGTACCAGCGCTGCGGCAAGATCGGCCTGCAAGCCTTGTTCCAGACACCATTTTTCAGCATTTTCCTGCAGTTCCGGCCAGTGTTTGCGGGTTGCCAGCCAATGTTCACCGATCGGTTGACTGGCACTCCACGCCCGCCACAGACCGTTCATCGCCTCAGCGGCGGCTGGCGACAAGCCTTTTGTGTAGAGCGCAAGGAAGGCATCGAGCTTGTCCAGATGGATGTCTTCGTCCTGCTGATAGATGTGCCAGAGCATTGGCCGCCCCGCCCATTGCGCCCGGACAAACGAATCTTCACCGCGCACCGCGTTGAAATCGCAGCACCAGAGCAAGTGATCATATTGATCCTGTCGGACGAACGGCAGCACCTGTACGGTGAGCGACTGACGCACATGAATCGCACCGACCGCCAAAGTCTCCACTCCGAGCCAGCGCGCCACATCGCCCAGAATCCGTCCCTCCGGCACCAGCAAATGAGTCGGTGCAACGTCCGCCGCCAACACGTCCAGCCAACTGGCCAATCCGGCATTCTCGTAGGCAAACAACGAAATCAGCTGTGCATCCGCTGCACGATCGACCCCCAGACCTTGCAGGAATTGGCGTTGCGCCTCGGCATCCTGCTGAAATTGCCGACGCTGCCCGAGCAATCCTCGCTCACGCAACAGCCCGCCAGTGCCCGGCTGGAATCCAGGAAAGAAGAAGAACTTCTGCACCGATTTGTATTTGACCGACGGCAACCCATGACAGCCAGTGACCCAGTCTTCAGCACTCAGATAGTCGAGGTTCATCCACAGCGGCGGCTGTTCCCGCCCGGCCATCGCGTCCATGTAATCAGTGGGTAACTGACAGGCGAACGCGGCGATCACCACATCAGCGGCGTCAGTGTGCAACCATTCGGCCGGCCACTGCCGCACTTCGACACCCTGCTGCCATTGCTGTGCTGCACCGATATCGATTTCGGGGCAAATGCGCTCGAATGCGCGCAGATCATCGACCCACAAGCGCACCGCCAAACCGTGCTCGGCCGCCAATTGCCGGGCCAGACGCCAGGTCACGCCGATGTCGCCAAAGTTGTCGACAACCGTGCAGAAAATATCCCAGCGGGGTTTCAATTCCGGCATTCAAGACTCCCGTTGGCAAAAGCAGCAATTGTCCGCATAAATGACCTCGCGCAGAAGAGCCGACGGCGATTAATCTTCGTGCGACAATCGCCACTTGCCCGCAATCACCCGCCAGGAGGCAGCCATGCCCTACCGTCCCAACCCGCGTCGCCCGCTGCCTGTTCAGCTTAGCGCGCTGCATTTGACCGGCAGTATTGCCTTGGGCATGTGGCTGGGCTTTGTCGCCATTGCGCTGACGTGCTGGCTGCTGTCGCATTTGCTGTTCAAAGAACAACTGGCACCGGTTGCCCAGGCTGTGCAGCAACTGGCTAATCCACCGGCCGTGCAGGTGCAGCCGGATATTCCGCCGCAGAGCCCGCTGTTCCAGCAGTACGAAGAAAACCTGCGCAAGAGCGAGCAGCAGGTGCGCATGGATCAGGCCCGCAGCAGCATTCGCAATCAGTCAAATCCGAAGTGCCAGTTCTGGCTGCAACAGGATCAGACCGCTCCAAGCGAAAAGAGCCGCGCCAACGTTTTGCAATTCTGCGATTGATCATGAACAAGCACGCCGTCCACCAACTGATTCTCGACAAATTGCGCATCGACCTCGACATCGCCGAACGTGCCGCGCAAACCGCTTACGAAACCGCGACTCACGAAGAGAACATCGCCGAAAACAAGTACGACACGCTGGGCCTGGAAGCGTCGTATCTGGCGGCCGGGCAAGCAAAACGGGTCGAGGAAATCCGCCAGTCACTGGCGCTGTGTCAAAACCTGACGCTGCGCGCCTACGATGAAAATCGGGGCATCGAAATCGGCGCCCTGCTCGGTCTGGAAGACGCAAAGGGTCGCGAGCAATGGCTGTTTCTCGCGCCGGATGCGGCAGGACTGAAAGTCGATGTGGTCGGTCAGCCGATTACCGTCATCACGCCGCGCTCGCCGCTGGGCAAAAGCCTGCTGGGCAGGTTCGAAGGTGATGAGGTGGAGATTCTGGTGGCGGGCACCCGGCAACAGTTCGCTGTCACCGAGGTGCTCTGAGGCAGTTTGATCAGTGAACCGGCAGTTCGACGCCGTCGAACAGCTCTTCCAGTTCCTGCTTGTTGTGGCACTGAATGGCTTTGGCCATGACTTCGCGAGTCAAGTGCGGGGCGAACTTTTCGATGAAGTCGCACATAAAGCCGCGCAAGAAGGTGCCGCGACGGAAACCGATCTTGGTGATGCTCGATTCGAACAGCTCGCTGGCATCCAGCACTACCAGGTCGTTATCAAGTTTGGTGTCGACCGCCATTTTAGCGACGATGCCCACACCCAGCCCCAGGCGCACGTAAGTCTTGATCACGTCGGCGTCAGCGGCGGTGAACACCACTTTCGGCGTCAGGCCGCGATGGCTGAAGGCTTCGTCGAGCTTGGAACGGCCGGTGAAACCGAATACGTAAGTCACGATCGGGTATTCCGCCAGGGCTTCCAGAGTCAGCTTCGGCAACTTGGTCAGCGGGTGGCCCTGCGGCACGACCACGCAACGGTTCCAGCGGTAGCACGGCATCATCACCAGATCGCCGAACAGCTCCAGCGCTTCGGTAGCGATGGCGAAATCGACGGTGCCGTCAGCGGCCATTTCGGCGATCTGCATCGGCGAACCCTGGTGCATGTGCAGCGCCACGTCCGGGTATTGCTTGATGAAATTGCTGATCACCGGCGGCAGTGCGTAACGTGCCTGGGTGTGGGTGGTGGCGATCGACAGGGTACCTTTCTTCTCGTTGGAGAATTCCTGGGCGATCTGCTTGATGCTTTCGACCTTGCGCAGAATCTCACCGGCGGTGGTGATGATGCGCTCGCCGGCCGGGGTCACGCGGGTCAGGTGCTTGCCGCTGCGGGCAAATACTTCAACGCCGAGTTCATCTTCCAACAGGCGAATTTGCTTACTGATGCCCGGTTGCGAGGTGTAGAGGCTTTGGGCCGTAGCGGAAACGTTGAGGTCGTGGTGCGCCACTTCCCAGATGTAGCGCAATTGTTGAAGCTTCATATGAATCCCTCAAAGCAGGTAGACGCCACGGGCATCAGCGACGGTATATAACTATATTAATGGTTTGAATAATAAATCTAGAACTTTTTTATCAAAGCGCCATTATTCGTGCTTCAGCGATCTCCGCGTCGCCTCCGCTCCACCAGCGGCACCATGTAAACCGGTACTTTGGCCAATTGCAGGAGCCGCGCTGCCGTGCGCCCCAACGGCGTTTCCGCGCCCACCCCGTGGCTGTGACTGCCTACGATCAGCAGATCGACAGAGAGTTTCTGCACCTGGTCGAGAATCACCTGCGACGGATCGCCCTGCAGCACGCGCACGGCGCGAATACGCTGCAGATCCTGCTCGCCTTCATCCCCGAGTTCTTCGCGAAAGCTTTCCAGCACCCGCTGCTCGATATTGGCGATGACAGTTTTCAGACCCTGGCTGTGAAATTCGTTCAATGCCTGCTCGTCGAGATAGCTCTGCAATACCGATTCGGCAAACAGCCCCATCGGCTCCACCGCATGCACCACGTACAGATCGGCATTGAACGTTCGCGCCAATGCCAAGGCATGCTGCATCACTAACGGTGCGTACAGACCGAGGTCAGTGGCATACAGCATCGAACGAATCATATGACCTCCTCGCGTGCCAACATGGCGGAGATTTGATTCAGCTTAGCAGTGCCTTGGCGACTACGACGTGTGACGCAACGTCTTGAACCAAAGGGCTTTAGACCGGCGGTTCGTTGCTGATGCCGTGCGGTACGTGGCCAGTGGCGACCACTTCGCGGGCGAGTTCGCAATGGCCAGCCTGATCGTCGAAAAACACGTCGGCGGCAAACGCTTCGAGAAACGCCGATTTGGTCAGGCCACCGAGGAACAGTGATTCGTCGAGACGGATGTCCCACTCGCGCAAGGTACGGATCACCCGTTCATGGGCCGGAGCCGAACGTGCGGTGACCAGTGCCGTACGGATCGGGCAATCGTCATCGGGAAACTCGCGCTGCAACAGATTGAGCGCCGCCAGAAAGCCTTTGAACGGCCCGCCACGCAACGGCTCGCGCGCGGCTTCGCGCTCCTTGGCCTGAAACGCTTCCAGCCCGCCGGACTGATAGACGCGCTCCGACTCATCGGAAAAGATCACCGCATCGCCGTCGAAGGCGATGCGCAATTCATCGCTGGCCGCACGGCTCGCTCCGCCGGAAAGAATCGTCGCAGCGGCGAAACCGGCATCCAGCGCCGCACGCACATCTTCGGCGTGGGTCGACAGAAACAGGTCACAACCAAAGGCTTTGAGATACGGATACGGACTGCGCCCACCGACAAACGCCGCGCGGGAAATCGCCAGACCGTAATGATGAATCGAGTTGAATACGCGCAGGCCAGTGTCAGCGCTGTTGCGCGAGACCAGAATCACCTCGACCCGTGCGCGGCCGAGGCGACTGTTGAGTGCCAAAAGTTTTTCCACCAGCGGGAAAGCATCGCCGGGCGCAAGAATTTCGTCTTCGTGCTCGATCTGATATTGCCGATAGGCTTCAACGCCGCTCGACAGATAGACCTTGTGGCTCTCGCTCAGGTCGAACAAGGCGCGCGACGAAATCGCCAGCACCAGTTTGTCATCGATGTTCTTGGCCATGCCTTCCCCCAGAGCGACCGGCTTAAACGTTGCGCCGGTCGATAAAACTCAAATTGCGATACAACGCTTCGATGCGCGGCAACTCACAACCCGCTGCTTTCGCAGCCGTCAATGGCCGAGCGTAGATCGCTTCCAGCTCCAGCGGTCGTTTATGTAAAAAATCGTGGTACATGCTCGGCCAGTAGTCGGGCATTTTCTCGGTCATCATGAACAGATACTCGGCGTATCCCGGCGGCACGTCGTGGCCGCAGGCCTTGGCGCCCTGCACCACTTCGGCCATCAACGCCTGGATCAACGCGCGGCTGTCGGCATCGGCCATCAGCGGCGTGGTGCTGGCGCCGAGCAACACCGAGAGTCCGTTGTAGGGAATATTCCACACCAGTTTCTGCCAGCGCGCCTGTTGCAGATTGGGCATTGCCTGGGAATCGATGCCGGCAGCGCGGAACAACCCGCTGCCCTCCTCGACAATCGCCATGCGCGCGCCATCATCCATGGCCGGGCCGCTGTGATAGCCAACGTTGACTGCGCCAAGTGCCTGATGGGTGACTTGCCCGGGACCTTCGCGGTGTACGCAAATCAGACACAAACCGCCCAGCAGATGCAGGGAATCGGGGAGCAATTCACGCAAGCTGTCTTCGACGTCGAGACCGTTTTGCAGCACCAGCACTTTCGCATCCGGTTTGGCCGCTTGAATGATTGAAGGCGCGAGACCGGCGTTGCTGGTGGTTTTCGCCCCCACCAAAAGCCAGTCGCACTTGGGCATGTCTTCGGCCGACGAATAGGCCTGCGCCGGATGCAACGTCAGTTGGCCATGCACCGCGCTGTTGATTTGCAAACCGCGCTCAGCCACCGCCGAAAACTCGCTGCGCAACAGAAAGTGCACATCGAAACCGGCACGCGCCAGCATCACTCCGTAGAAACCACCAATTGCGCCGGTACCGATAATCCCTGCGACCGGTTTATCAAAGCCCGGTTTATTCTCTGCCGCCATCATGGCAACTCCTCTGCAATTCGACCCAGTGCCTGCGCCAGCGCTACGTTCAACGCATCGGCGGTCAGGCGCGTGTGCAATGCCCCAAAGAACTCGCCGTCGCGCACCACAAACAGCGCCGGCAAATGAAAGACCTGATAGCGCTCGACCAACCCGCCGTTGTCGCCGGCATCGATCCAGCACAGGTGATCAATCCCCAGCACCATATCCGGCAACACCTCGCGGGCATAACGGCAACTGGCGCAGCCGACACTGGTGAAAATCACCAGGGAAACGCCGCTCATCGCCAACAGCCGTTGATCGGCGTCGAAATCGGTCAGTTCGGATTCGACCACTATACTGGGGGAAACAATGTCAAATGGCCGACACAGGGAGTCTGTGCTCATGGGACGTTTCATTCCTCATCCGGACGAGGTGCCGGTTGAATTAACCTTGCTCAAGCCTGAGTGTATTTCCAGGCAACAGCTGCACACTATCAGCCTCGGCGGCATCGCTTGCAATTACCACCGCGCCTGGCGCCATGGCACCGCCCTGCAAGTACGCATGCCGACACTCAATGCCGACATCTGTTATCCGGGCTATGTCGCGTGGTGTCTGCGCCGTAAAAGAGGCTATCTGGTGGGCATCGCGTTTACCGATGAGCAGACGCTGTTCAGCGCGCGAATGGGTGAGCAAGTGTGTCAGATCGAGCGCTACTGCCGCATGCACGAAACCCACGATGACCTGCAAGAAATTCAGGCGGTAGCCCTGCAATGGGTCGAGCAACATGCCGACGAGTTCTCCCACGACAGCGTGCGCAAGGCTTTTGCGCAGCCAGCGCTGGACTAAAGCACCTTTTGCCCATTGTCGAGCAGGCGCTTTACGCGCTAAGGTTCCGCTCCCCGACGCGCTTAAATCTGCTGTGCTCCGCCGCGCGGGGATCGCTGGCGGCCGGCACCCGTGACCTGACGAGTAAACGATGGCTGATTTACCGATCAACGACCTAAACGTCGCCTCTAACGAGACCCTGATCACTCCCGATCAGCTCAAGCGTGATATCCCTCTTAGCGATGCTGCCCTGCGCACCGTCACCAAGGGCCGCGAAGTCATTCGCAACATTCTTGATGGCACCGACCACCGTCTGTTCGTAGTGATCGGCCCGTGCTCGATCCACGATATCAAGGCTGCCCACGAATACGCCGATCGCCTCAAGGTGCTGGCGGCGGAAGTCTCCGACACACTGTATCTGGTCATGCGCGTGTATTTCGAGAAGCCACGGACCACCGTCGGCTGGAAAGGTCTGATCAACGATCCGTACCTGGACGACTCGTTCAAGATCCAGGACGGTCTGCACATCGGTCGTCAGTTGCTGCTGGATCTGGCCGAAAAAGGCCTGCCAACCGCCACCGAAGCCCTCGATCCGATCTCCCCGCAGTATCTGCAGGACCTGATCAGCTGGTCGGCGATCGGCGCGCGTACCACTGAATCGCAGACCCACCGGGAAATGGCTTCCGGCCTGTCCTCGGCCGTCGGTTTCAAAAACGGCACCGACGGCGGCCTGACTGTGGCGATCAACGCCTTGCAGTCGGTGTCCAGCCCGCACCGTTTCCTCGGCATCAACCAGGAAGGTGGCGTGTCGATCGTCACTACCAAAGGCAACGCCTACGGTCACGTGGTGCTGCGCGGCGGTAACGGCAAGCCGAACTACGATTCGGTCAGCGTTGCCCTGTGCGAGCAGGCGCTGGACAAAGCGAAGATCAAGCCGAACATCATGGTCGACTGCAGCCACGCCAACTCCAACAAGGACCCGGCCCTGCAACCGCTGGTGATGGAGAACGTCGCCAACCAGATCCTCGAAGGCAACCAGTCGATCATCGGCCTGATGGTCGAAAGTCACCTGAACTGGGGCTGCCAGGCGATTCCAAAGGACCTCGCCGACCTGCAATACGGCGTGTCGATCACCGATGCCTGCATCGATTGGTCCGCCACCGAGAACACCCTGCGCAGTATGCACGCCAAGCTCAAGGACGTGTTGCCGAAACGCCAGCGCAGCTGATACGCGTTTTAGAGGCATAAAAAAACGCCGGGCATTGCCCGGCGTTTTTGTGTGTGCGATTCAGATCTTGGCGGCGCGACGCTGATGACGCTCCATGTAGCGCTCGACGTAAGAGCACGACGGAATCACCGTGTAACCCATTTCTTCGGCGTACTGCAGCGCGCTCTCGGTCAGCGCTGCGGCAATGCCACGGCCACGCAGGGCGTTGGGCACAAACGTGCGATAGATATCCAGGGTCTGTTTCCCCAGATCCATATAAGTCAGGTAGGCACGATGACCGTCCACATTGGTCTCGAACTGATGACCAGCCTGGTCATGGTGGATGGACAACGCCTCGCTCATCACTACTCCTCGCGGGTCTTGAATTCTGACCCCTACCTTACCGATGTTTTTCCGGCGAAGGAACATCTACGCCACCCCGTGCCTGATGGGCACCGAGAAGAGCCACACCGATCTCGCGCAACCTGGCACCTGATAAATAGTAGGCACCATTGGCAAAAATGCTCAAGGTACGCTCGTCATCAAGCGAGTCGGCGGGGGTTGCTCCGATGGACGCAGGGTGAGCCTGGGAGAAGATCTTCCCGGGCCGATCACCTGAACATTGCCGGATGTTGAGACTTAAGACGTGCAGCCTTTTTTAAAGTCACCTCAACATGCACAAAGATAAGCGAAGCAGCACGCAAATTCGGAACAAAAGTGTGGACGTATTCATCTAGAAAGACTTTAGCCAAGACTGCAAAAACAGCACGCGGCATCGGGAACTTTTTCTCATTAACTCGCTCAGCTCGGGGCTTGCAGCTGGGTGTTTTTTAAACAACGCAGTTAAAAGTTGCTCGAAAAAGAATCAACGCCTACAATTTTTTTTGCTTCTTGCCTTACGTCAGTTTACTTACTACAAGTAATGGGTAGTATGTACGCCGGCTATTTCCTCAATCGTGAGGAGACAGCCACTTAATTGAAAGTCCTTGAAGGGGAACACGATGAACAACGTTCTGAAATTCTCTGCTCTGGCTCTGGCCGCAGTTCTGGCTACCGGTTGCAGCAGCGCATCGAAAGAAACCGAAGCACGTCTGACCGCTACTGAAGACGCAGCTGCTCGCTCCCAGGCTCGTGCAGACGAAGCTTACCGTAAAGCTGATGAAGCTCTGGCTGCTGCTCAAAAAGCACAACAGACTGCTGACGAAGCTAACGAGCGTGCTCTGCGCATGCTGGACAAAGCTAGCCGCAAGTAATAATCCTTCGGGATTGTTATCGAGCCGACCCGATTTTTCGGGTCGGCTTTTTTATTGCCCGCGGTTTTGTTCAGGCAATAAAAAACCCGCCGACGCTGCACGCATCGACGGGTTCCGGACTTCGACTTACTGCTGCAGGTCGATCGGTGTATTGGCAACAATCGGTGCCGAAGTACTCGGTGTGCCGATTTCCGTTGGCAGGCCATCTTCAGCCGCGACCACATCCCGCACCACATCCCAGTTCACGCGCAGGTTGCTGGTCACGTCTTCACGCTTGAGCATCGCGTTGATCACTGCTGTGTGCTTGTCGACCACCGACGGGTTGCCCTTGTCGTCGATCGGCGTGTGCGCTTCCAGATAAACCTTGCCGCCACTGCTGCCGAACTTGTAGGCATCGTTGAGGATGCGTACCGACGTACCGACCGGGACCATGCCGGCCATTTCCAGCACGTTATTGTTGAACATGCGGAAGCAGCCGTGACTGGTGCGCATGCCAATACCGAATTTCTTGTTCGAACCGTGAATCAGGTAACCCGGCGTTCCCAACGTGAACTTGAACGGGCCCAATGGGTTGTCCGGGCCGGCCGGCACTACGTTTGGCAGCGGATCGCCATCGGCAGCGTGTTCAGCCTTGATCGACGCCGGAGGCGTCCAGGTCGGGTTGGGCGTCTTGGCGGTGATCGAGGTGTGCGCGATCGGCGACCCCCAACCCTCACGACCGATACCCAGCGGGAACGTGTACACCACGTTGCGGCCTTTCGGGAAATAGTAGAGGCGGTATTCGGCAAGGTTGATGACGATGCCTTCACGCGGGCCCGGCGGCAGAATGAAACGGGTCGGCAAGACGATTTCGGTGCCGGCGCCCGGCAACCAGGCATCGACGCCCGGGTTGGCCGCGACCATTTCCGAGTAACCCAGATCGTACTTCGTACCCAGATCGGCGAAGGTGTCTTCGTACTTGGCTTTGATCACCTGCACCTGACCGATGATGTCTTCACCGGGTGGTGGCAGGGGAAACTCCAATGCAGCAACGGGACCCGCCACACACAGGGCGGCAAGTGACAGGCAGCGGGTGACGGCAGGAAAGCGCGGCAACATCCGGAAAATCCTTCGCATGATCAACAAGGGTATAAGGGCGCGATTGTACACCGCACTTTGAATATTCGGGGAGATCACCCCATTGCAGGCGACAAGGTGTTCTTGGTGGGAGCGAGCTTGCTCGCGAAAGCGGTGGGTCAGTCGCCAAAAATGTTAACTGACATGGCTTCTTCGCGAGCAAGCTCGGCTCCCACAGAATCAGAGCTCGAACCGCAATTCCGGCCAGATCGGCGAGGTGCCGCGCTTCTGCGACTCAAGAATCGCCCGGCACAGCGAACACAGACGCTGATCCTGAAACACCCGGCGATCCACGCTCGACCAGCGCGGTTGCGCCGGCAGCAGACTGCCGCACAGGGTGCGATCGGCCGAGCCACCGAGTTCGAGTTGACGGGTCACCAGATGCACCCGCACTTCCTGGCAGGCGAACAGATCCAGCTGCTCGTCAGGCTCGATCAGTTGGTAGGCAAACAGGGACCAGGCAGAACGCGACATCGGGGGCTCCAAATAAGGGGGCGCCACATTAGCCGAAAGCCTGCCCTTAGAAAAGCCTCATAACAGCGGTTTTAGCGTCGGCCAGACATTTTCCAGCAACTTGCCCTGAGCCCCGACTGCCGGGTGCAGACCATCGGCCTGCATCAGGTCCGGATGACCGCCCACGCCGTCGAGGAAAAACGGTACCAGCGGGATGTTTTTATCGTCGGCGAGTTTGCCGTAGACCTCGGCGAAGGCATCGGTGTAACGCTTGCCATAATTGGGCGGCAGTTGCATGCCGAGCAGCAGCACCTTGGCCCCACTCTGACGAGAGCTGTCGATCATCGAGGCAAGATTTTGTTGCAATTGATTTGGCGGCATTCCGCGCAAGCCATCGTTGCCACCCAGTTCGAGGATCACCAGTTCCGGCTTATGCTCTGCAAGCAGCGCCGGCAGCCGTGCCTGGCCTCCGGCACTGGTATCGCCGCTGATGGAGGCATTGACCACTTTGTCGTCGAAACCCTCCTGTTTGAGCCGTTGTTCGAGCAACGACACCCACCCCAAGCGGGTATCCAGTCCGAAACCGGCGCTGATACTATCGCCAACGATCAGGACAGTACCCGCCGCTGCGTTCTGGGCCATGCACATCAAGGCCAGGCCAGCACTCAAAAACCACACACGCATCGGATTCTCCATGGGCGCAAGCATTCTCACCGCGAAGAACCTCAGCAAAGTGGTTCCCAGCGCGGAAGGTGAACTGACTATCCTGCACGAACTCAGCCTGGAACTGAACAAGGGCGACAGCCTGGCCATCGTCGGCGCGTCCGGTTCGGGCAAATCCACCCTCCTCGGTTTGCTCGCCGGCCTCGATCTGCCGAGCAGTGGCGAAGTCATTCTGGCCGGCCAGGGCCTGAGCAATCTCGACGAAGACCAGCGCGCACGCATTCGTGCCGAACATGTCGGTTTCGTCTTCCAGTCCTTTCAGTTGCTCGACAGTCTCAACGCACTGGAAAACGTCATGTTGCCACTGGAACTCGATGGCCGCAAAGACGCCCGTGAACGGGCGACGGAGTTGCTCCAGCGCGTCGGCCTCGGCCAGCGTCTGACGCACTCGCCGCGCCAGCTCTCCGGTGGCGAACAACAACGTGTAGCGATTGCCCGAGCCTTTGCCGCCGAGCCCGATGTGCTGTTTGCCGACGAACCGACCGGCAACCTCGACAGCCACACCGGCGAGCGCATCAGCGATCTGCTTTTCGAATTGAACAAGGAACGCGGCACCACCCTGGTGCTGGTGACCCACGACGAACGCCTGGCCCATCGCTGCCGGCGCCTGATCCGTCTTGAAGCCGGGCTGTTGGTCGCCCCTCTGGAGCCTTGATGGCACGTTTGCCGCTGTTGCGTCTGTTCAGTCTCGCCATACGCCAACTCATGCGCGATGCCCGCGCCGGTGAATTGCGCGTATTGTTTTTCGCGTTGGTCGTGGCGGTGGCGGCGAGTACTGCCATCGGTTACTTCGGCGCCCGCCTGAATGGCGCAATGATGCTGCGCGCCACCGAATTTCTCGGTGCAGACCTGGTGCTGGAAGGCAGTTCTCCGGCCCGTGAAGAACAGATCAGAAGCGGCACCGAGCTGCTTCTGAAGCATGCGCAAGTGGTGGAGTTTTCCAGCGTCATTGCCACCGACAACGGCATCCAGCTGTCGAGCATCAAAGCCGTCGACCGCGCCTATCCGCTACGCGGCGAACTGAAGAGCGCGCCAGCCCCGTTCGCCACCGAAGAATCCGGTGGCGAACCGCAACCCGGTGAAGCTTGGGTCGAGGCACGCCTGCTGACCGCACTGGATCTGAAGATCGGCGACAGCATCGATGTCGGCATGAAGACATTGAAAATGACCCGCGTGCTGACCTACGAACCGGATCGTGCCGGCAACTTCTACAGCCTCACGCCCCGGGTGATGATCAACCTCGATGACCTCGCCGCCACCGGTGTCGTGCAACCCGGCAGCCGCGTAAGTTACCGCGAACTGTGGCGCGGTGAACCGCAGGCGCTGGAAACGTATCGGCAACTGATCAAACCCGGGCTCGCCGCGAATCAGCGGATCCAGGATGCCCGCGATGGCAACCGGCAGATTGGCGGTGCACTGGGCAAGGCCGAGCGCTATCTGAACATGGCCAGTCTGGTCGCCGTGCTGTTGGCCGGGGTCGCGGTGGCGTTGTCGGCCAACCGTTTTGCCAGTCGACGTTTCGATGCCAGTGCCTTGCTGCGCTGCCTTGGATTGTCGCGCCGGGAAACCATGGTGCTGTTCAGTTTGCAGCTGACCGTGCTTGGTTTGCTCGCCGCTCTTGGCGGTGCCCTGCTCGGCTGGTTGGCGCAACTGGGCCTGTTCGCGCTGCTGCATGATTTGTTGCCAACCGACGTCCCGCCGGGCGGTCTGTTTCCAGCTATCGCCGGGATCGGCACCGGGCTGGTCGCATTGGCCGGTTTCGCCTTGCCGCCACTGGCTGCGCTGGGCCGCGTGCCGCCGCTGCGTGTGCTGCGCCGCGACATGCTGCCGATTCCGTCGAGTACCTGGATGGTTTACGGCGCAGCCTTGGGTGCGCTCGGCCTGATCATGTGGCGCCTGAGCCTCGATCTGCTGCTGACGTTCGCCTTGCTGGGCGGTGGCGTAGTTGCCGCGTTGGTGTTGGGCGGTCTGCTGTTGTTGCTGCTGCAAAGCCTGCGGCGGATGCTCGCCCGTGCTTCGCTGCCGTGGCGCCTGGGCTTGGGCCAGTTGTTGCGCCACCCCTTGGCTGCGGCCGGTCAGTCGCTGGCATTCGGTCTGATTCTGCTGTCGATGGCCTTGATCGCCCTGCTGCGCGGCGAACTGCTCGACACCTGGCAAAACCAGTTGCCGAAAAATGCGCCGAACTACTTTGCTCTGAACATCCTGCCAGCAGACAAACAGGCGTTCACCGATCATCTGATCAAAGTGTCCGCGCAAGCCGCGCCACTGTATCCGGTAGTGCCCGGCCGACTGATCAGCATCAACGGCGAAGCCGTGCAGCAAATCGTCAGCAAGGATTCGGCGGGCGACCGCGCCGTGCAACGCGACTTGAGTCTGACCTGGGCCGCTGATTTACCGGCGGGCAACAAGCTCACCGCCGGCGAGTGGTGGAAAGATCAGCCCACCGACGACGTTCCCGGTGTCTCGGTGGAAGGCAAAGTCGCCGAAAGCCTCAAGCTCAAACTCGGCGATCACATGGTGTTCAGTGTCGGCGGGGTCAATCGCGAGGCGAAGGTCACCAGCCTGCGCGAAATCAACTGGGACAACTTCCAGCCGAACTTCTTCATGATCTTCCAGCCCGGCACGTTGAAGGATCTGCCCGCGACCTACTTGACCAGTTTCTATCTGGCTCCGGGTCATGATCAGCAGATCGTCGAACTGTCGCGAACCTTCCCCGCTGTGACCATTCTTCAGGTCGAAGCGCTGCTCGAACAGCTGCGCAGCATCCTCGCCCAAGTCACCCTGGCCGTGGAATATGTGTTGTTGTTTGTTTTGGCAGCGGGCATGGCCGTGCTGTTTTCCGGCTTGCAGGCGACGCTCGATGAACGCATTCGCCAAGGCGCGCTGTTGCGAGCACTGGGTGCGGAGCGGCAGTTGCTGATCAAGGCGCGGCGCATCGAGTTCGGTTTACTCGGCGCGGTCAGCGGCTTACTCGCGGCGATCGGTTCGGAAGTGGTGAGTCTGGTGCTGTATCGCTACGCGTTCGATCTGCCATGGCATCCTCATCCGTGGTTGTTGGTGCTGCCGCTTATTGGCGCGGCGCTGATTGGTGGTGCCGGCGTTTTCGGTACGCGCCGGGCACTCAACGCAAGTCCACTGACAGTGTTGCGTGAGGGTTGATAAACTCAAGCGGTCTTAATCACAAGAAGTTGCCATGAGCCGTTATCGCCCTCCCCGCACCGCCGGCACCGCGCTGATCACCCCCGAAGGTGAAGCGCGGATGCGCGCCGAATTCCATGAGTTGTGGCATGTGCGTCGCCCGCAAGTCACGCAATCGGTCAGCGAGGCGGCGGCTCAGGGCGATCGCTCGGAGAACGCCGAATACACCTACGGCAAGAAGATGCTGCGCGAGATCGACAGTCGCGTGCGCTTTCTCACCAAACGCCTGGAAGCATTGAAAGTCGTCAGTGAAAAACCCAGTGACCCGAACAAGGTCTACTTCGGCGCATGGGTGACCATCGAAGACGAAGATGGCAAACAATCGCGCTACCGCATCGTCGGCCCCGATGAACTGGACCTGAAACTGGGTCTGATCAGCATCGACTCGCCACTCGCTCGCGCCTTGATCGGCAAGGCGCTGGATGCAGAAGTCAGGGTGCAGACACCGACGGGTGAGCAGTTCGTTTACATCGTCGCCATCGACTATCCGTAAAGCGTATCAGCGGCGAGTGATCAAACCCTGGCGTGCAACGCGAGTCAGTTGCTTGATCATCTCAGGCGCATCTTCCGCACTTGGCGCCTGAATCACCGCCAGATCAAAACTGTCAGTGGCAAAACGCGCCAGCGACTCGCCGTCTTCGACAAACTGGATCAGGAACGCGGCAGGACCGCCGCTGCGACGTGGCCAGCCATCGAGATAACGCAACAGCGTCGGCTGATGTTTGCCGCCAAGAAGAATTTTCGGGTTGCGCTGGGTGATATGAGCCGTGATCGGCGCGGGACGTGCTGGAGGGCGTAGTGCATTCATCGTGTCGTGTCTCTGCCTCAAAAGTCTGCATGGCAGGTGAGAGGCAACACCGAACCAGCGCTTTAGCGGTATTTCGAAGCCCTGTTCCGGCTTCTGACGGCGACTGTTGAAAGTCACCTGGCGCCCCGCAAGTAGCTGTTTAAATCGGCGCATGGGCAACATCCTAGAGAACGTGACCGATCAGTGTCAAGAATCAGCCACAACAAAAAAGGCCCGCACAATGCGGGCCTTTTCCTTGAGCCAGAGCGCTTAACCGGCGATGGCGCGGTCCACCGAGAGCTTGCCGGCACCTTCGATCATGACGGCAAGGCTGCCACCGAGCAGAGCCAGTGCGAACTCGTAACCGTTGTTGGCCATAAACAGACCGTTACTGATGTGTACGGTGAAGATTGCCACCAGCGACAGGAAGGTCAGACCGAGTGCTGCCGGGCGCACCAGCAGGCCGATGATCAAGGCCAGGCCAGCGAAGAATTCAGTACCGCCAGCCAGCATGGCCATCAGGTAGCCCGGGTGCAGGCCAATGCTGTCCATGTATTGCGCGGTGCCCGCCAGACCGTAACCACCGAACAGACCGAAGAGTTTTTGCGCACCGTGGGCCGCGAAGATCACGCCGACAGCGATGCGCAGGATGGTCAGACCGTAGCCAGCGCGGGTGAACAGTACTTTGTTGATCAGAGAGCTCATGGGGCATTCCTTGTTTTTGCGAGAAGTTGTGTGTGTTGGTTGGCCGCTATATTAATCAGTTAATTTCATGTTAAAAGCGCAAATATTCCGCCATTACCATCAAATTATTAGATCATTTCCGTGAGACGACTTTTTGCGCCCCGGGCTCCAACGACTCGCGCTCCCGGTCGAACGCCAAGTAATACTTGTTCACGCTATTAACATAGCTGACCGGCCCCATTCCTACCTGCTCCATAGCGATGCGCTCGACCTGAAAGAACCATTGGTTGGGATTCAAGCCGCGGCGCCGGGCCTCGGCGCGCATGCCCTGCACGCGTTCGGGGCCGATGTTGTACGCCGCCAGCGTAAAGGCCATGCGTTCGCGCTCATTGAGTTTGGGGCTGTTGAAGAACTTGCGGCGGATCATCGCCAGATATTTGGCCCCGGCCTGCACATTCGCATCGAGATTTTGAATGTTGTTCACGCCGACTCGCTGAGCGGCGGAAGGCGTGATCTGCATCAGCCCGGTCGGGCCACTGCCGCTGCGGGCATTGGGTTGCAGGCGTGATTCCTTGAACGCCAGTGCGGCCAGATTGAGCCAGTCCATGTTCTGCGCCTGGGCGTGCTTTTGCAGGGTCGGGCGCAGTTTTTCCAGACGTTGGCGATCAGCCTTGGCCAATGGATAGTGGACTTGATAAAGACGCCGATAGATGCGCAGAAACGCGACATCTTCGTTGGACGGCTTCTTGTAACCGCCGAGAAAGCGGTCAATGCTCGCGCGCAACATCGCAGCATCGCGGCGTACGAACCAATATTCCTCGCCCGGCTCGCTGATCATCAGTTGCCGGTCGAAGCGCAACTTGGGCAGGATCTTGCCCCAGCGCTCGGCGATGGGTTGCTCGACGATGGTCAGATGAAATATCCCGCCCTGCACCATCTCCAGCACATCTTCTACCGCCAGGGTCGGATCGACCCATTCGATCTTGATCGGCGCCAGTTTGTGCAACGCCAGTTTCTGATTGAGCTGACTGACCGCCTCCCCCGCCGCACTGCCGGTAGGCAACGCCAGGGTTTTGCCGGAAAGCTGCTCGACCTTGGTGTAGCGCCGCTCGCCCTTGATCCCGACCAACACCAGCGGCACGTTGCTGGCGATCGGTTCGCTGCTGGCCACCGCGTAGCCCGGTTGCAGATCGAGCAATTCGCCCGGCGCGACCAGATCACCTTCGCCACGCTGCAAGGCGCCGAGCAGTTGATCCTTGGCTTTGGGAATGATCTTGAGGGTGACCTCCTGACCATCGCGGGCGTGGCCATTGAGGTATTGCTCGAAGGCACGCAGGCGATGGTATTCGACGCCGATGGCCTGACCCTGAACTTCACCGGAGCTGTTGCGGCTCTGATTGACCAGCACGCGCAACACGCGGCTGCTGCGAATCTCGGACAAGTCACGCACCTTGGCGGCCGGCACGGCTTGCAGTGGCCCGGGCAGGCGCGCGACCGCCGTCATCGGCAGTAGCAACGATCCACACAACAGCAGCAAAACCGAGGGACGAACCATCCACTCTCCGGAAAGAATACGGGGCGATTTCATCTTGAAAAAGACGAAATTACCGACGAAAACAGAGCGCCATGAGCGCTGGCAACGTGCGAGAGACTGGCACAGTAATGGCACTGCTACCAAAACGGTCTGCGTCGCGGCATCAACAGACAGCTATAACTCGTTGTAGTTCTTGGCTTTTCTTATGAATCTACAGCTCTGGTATGCTTTCCGGCCTTCGGCCCGAGGTATCAACCATGCAACTCATCGATATCGGCGTCAACCTGACCAACCCCAGTTTCGCCGACAAACACCAGGCCGTGCTCGAGCGCGCCTATGCCGCCGGGGTCTGCCAACTGGTGCTGACCGGCACCAGCGTCGAGGGCAGCGAGCAAGCTCTGGAGCTGTGCCAGCAACTCGATGAAGGTGGCCAGCGACTGTTCGCCACCGCCGGTATTCACCCGCATTCGGCCAGTGACTGGAACGCTGATAGCGCGCGCCGTTTGCGCAGTCTGTTGCACGAAAAAAACGTAGTCGCCGTGGGTGAATGCGGGCTGGATTTCAACCGTGATTTCTCGCCACGCCCACAGCAGGAAAAAGTCCTCGAAGAACACCTGGCCATGGCCGTCGAGCTACAACTGCCGGTGTTCCTGCACGAGCGCGATGCCAGCCAGCGTTTGCTGGAGATATTGAAAGACTTCCGCGATCGACTGCCGGCCACTGTGGTGCACTGCTTCACCGGCGAGCAAAAAGCTCTGTTCAGCTACCTCGATCTGGATCTGCACATCGGTATCACCGGCTGGATCTGCGACGAGCGCCGTGGCACTCATTTGCATCCGCTGGTGAAAGAGATCAAGCGTGGGCGCTTGATGCTGGAAAGCGACGCGCCGTATCTGCTGCCGCGCACCCTGCGACCAAAACCGAAAAACGGCCGCAATGAGCCGGCGTATCTGACCGAAGTCCTGCGCGAAGTGGCGTTGCATCGCGGTGAAACCGAGGAAGATCTGGCGGCGCATACCACCGCGTGTGCCCGCGCGTTCTACAACCTCCCCGCCCTCTCCTGACACCCCAGAATTTCCTTGTGGGAGCGAGCCTGCTCGCGAAAGCGGTGGTTCAGATGGCAATGATGTTGGCTGACACGCCCTCTTCGCGAGCAGGCTCGCTCCCACAGGGGGGCGATGTGTTCTGTTGATGTGCATCAAGATCCGCAGATCTGCATAGCGGCACAATAATGGCACCTTGCCAAAACTGTTTCCGCTATCAGAGAAGACCTCCATGGGTGCCTGGCTTAGCAATATCTCGCTGAAATACAAATTCTGGGCGGTCAATGCGGTCGCCTTCGTCACTACCCTGCTGCTGGTGCTGTACGCCGTGCAGCTCGAACAACAGGCGCGCAGTCACGCATCACAGGCATCGGCGCAAGCCCAGGCGCAACTGCTCAAGGCCTGGCCGGCCGGGCAGCCGCTGCCGAAGGCTGATCAAGTGCTGACCTTCAAACGCGGTGAGGCACCGCGCCTGAACGATCAACCCTTGCTGGAAATCACTGAAAGCGACGGCTGGAATGCGATCAATCACCTGCCGCTGTTCGGCGAAAATCCGTTGATGGGTGCCGAGCTGTTCAGTCGTGCCGATGGCCAGCAGGTTGCGGTCATTGCCTACGGCCCGAGCCTGAGTCAGGTGTTCAGCGAGCGTTTCGCCAATTACGCGGTGGCGGTGTTCATCCTGATGTTCGCCATGCTGTGTGCCTCGCAACTCTTGATCCGCTTCCTGCTCAGCCAGCTCAATACGCTGAAAGATGTGATGCTGCACGTTGAGAAAAGCGGCGATCTCTCGGCTCGTGTACCGCTGGCCGGCAAAGATGAGGTCGGGCAGATGGCCAATGCGTTCAACGCGATGCAGGCCGGTTATCAGCGCGTCGTCACCACGGTGGCCAACACCGCACGGCAACTGGATGTCGGCGCGGCACGGCTGGCGTCGAGTATGAACGAGGTGCGCCACGGCATGCTCGGTCAGCAGAGCGAAACCGATCAGGCCGCTACCGCGATCAATGAAATGACCGCCACGGTTTATCACATCGCCCAACACGCCGGCGCTACCCGCGACCTGTCGCAGACCGCCGATGGTCTCGCCGGCAGCGGTCAGCAAGTGGTCGCGCGCGTGCAGCATTCGATTGCCGGGTTATCCAGCGGCGTGCAGCAGACGGCCGAGATGATTCAACGGCTGGCCGAAGACAGTCAGAAGATCAACGGCGTGGTCAGCGTGATTCACAGCATTGCCGAGCAGACCAACCTGCTGGCGCTGAATGCTGCCATCGAAGCCGCCCGCGCCGGCGAGATGGGCCGGGGATTTGCGGTGGTCGCCGATGAAGTGCGTAACCTCGCCAAACGCGTGCAGACCTCGACCGACGAGATCACCACCATGGTCTCGGCCTTGCAGGCTGGCACCCGCGACGCGGTGGATTTTATGCAGGAGAGTTCGTACAAGGCCGACGATTGCGTGCAGCAGGCGCAAGAGGCCGGCGAGGCGCTGGCGGAGATCACCGGAGCGGTGGCGCAGATGCGTGAGAGCAATACGCAGATTGCCGTGGCGGCGGAGCAGCAAAGCCAGGTCGCCGAAGAGATGAACCGGGCGGTGGTGAGTATTCGTGATGTGACCGAGAACACGGTGCAGCAGACTGTGGATTCGGCGACGACCAGTAATGAGCTGGCGACATTGGCCGGGGAACTCAACAAGGCTATTGGTCAGTTGAAACTCTGAAGGCCCTTTCGCGAGCAAGCTCGCTCCCACATTGGATCTAGGGCGCTCATAAATCCTCTGTGGGAGCGAGCTTGCTCGCGAAGGCGTCAGCCCATTCAGCATCGAATCCGACGATGACGCCTATCGCTTCAATAGCCAACCTTGATTCGCCGCCCTCCGCGCCCGGGCCTATTCTTCAACCAAGAGTTCAACATGGATCGAGGAGTAGAAAACATGGGCAAACGTCACCCCAACCTTCCCGCGTGGCAATGGCGCGCGTACCCGGGCAATCATCAGCATCCGACCAATCTGGTGTTGCACCTGATTGCCGTGCCGTTGTTTATCGTCGCGTTTCTGCTGATCGTCTCCGGGGTGTTCAGCCTGAGTCTGGCCAGCGTCGCCATCGGCGTGATTGGCATCATCGCGGCGCTGGGTTTGCAGCGCCACGGCCACAGCCTGGAGGCGCAAGCCTCCGAGCCGTTCAGTGATCGAAAAGATGCAGTGTCGCGTTTACTGGTCGAGCAGTTCCTGACCTTCCCGCGCTTCTTCCTCAGCGGCGGCTGGTGGCGCGCCTGGCGTGAGCGCCACCGTCGGCATTAAGTCAGGCGAAGATCGTCACGGTCTGGCGACTCATCGCAATCAACTCGCCTTCTGAGCTCCACAGCTTGGCGGCCACATGGCCGTAGCCGTCGGCGGCGTACTCGATATCGGCCAGATATTGGCACCAGTCCAGTGTGCTCAAGTCGCGTAGCGGCTGAACGAATTCGATGGTCCAGGTCAGCGTGCTGCCCGGTGCAGGCTTCTTCAGATACGGCAACAACGCGGGTGGCCACGCATCCACCAAGGCCAGCAGATGCGCCTCGTTGACCGGTTCTTCTTTGACATCCCCACGCAAGCGCACCCAGCCTCCCATCAACCGCGATTGATTGCCGGTGAACGGCATCCCACCGACACTCCAACGCATCGCCAGATGACGCATGAACTCCGGGGTTACGCCTTTGATATACGGCAACTCCTGGCATTCGTCCCAATGTTTCATAGACGGCGCCGGATACGCTTCGACTGCCACCTCCGATGGCCGCGAAGCGCCAAAACTGCCTTGGACGATGGTCACCACCTGGCCATTCTGCATCGCCCGGCCCATGACCTGGCTGACGGCTTTGCCTTCGCGCAGTACGTCCACTTCGAAACGCACCGGGACTTCGGGTTCGACAGGACCGACAAAGGTGATCGCCAGCGAACGCACCGGGCGATCCGCTGGCACTTGCGCACGCATGGCTTCGTATTGCAGCGCCGCCACCAAGCCACCGAAACTGGCGCGACCCTGGCCCCATTCGGCAGGAATGGTCAGTTCCGGTTGGCGGCGGACCGCCTCGAGCAGATCGCTAAAGCGCATGGCAACCTCAGAAAACGAGAAAGGAATGCAGCGATCTTAACCAGAGCTGCACAGCGCCGCAGCGTCTATTCCGGTCAAATGGGCTGACAGAAAGGCCTTAGCGTATTTCAAATACAGACACAAAACCCTGTAGGAGCTGCCGAAGGCTGCGATCTTTTGATTTTGATTTTTAACAACAAGATCAAAAGATCGCAGCCTTCGGCAGCTCCTACAGGGGCTATCGCGGGGCTAAGGTTATTTGAAACAGGCTGAACTGAGTTTTTCCAGTACTCGATCAGCCTTGCTTTCGGCTTTGATCATGGTCGTCTGCCAAGTGGCGACGCACGGTTGAAGGTCCGTCTCAAGCTCCGCCTTTGCCAGCCACTGCCAGCAATCGTGCCAGTCACCCAGCGCACCTTGGGCTGACTTCAATCGCGCCAGCGCCGCTTCGGGCAAGCGATCCAGTTCAGGATAGGCTTCGATGCCGTAGCGCACGCGCTTGATCAGCAAGCGCAGGCGATGACGGTCGTGAGCGGGATCGTGCAGCGCCTCGTCGAGTTTCTGCCATTGCTTGCCGAGGCGTTTTTCGATGCGTTTGTCCAAGCCTTTGAGCAAGCCCTGACGCTGGGAAGCGCGCAGGAATCGCGGGAAAGCGTCGAGAATCATCAGCAGCGAAGCCACTTCGGCACTCGCCGCCAGCGCCGGATAAGCCTCGGCCATCTGCGCCATGCGGCGTTGCGCGGCTTCGGGCTGATCATGCGCGAGCAGGTACGCCGCCAACACCTCGCGATCGCGCCACGGGGTGGTCAATTGGCCGACTGCCGAAGCGGCGTCTTCCAGTTGCTCGACACCCGGCAAACCACGCAATGGCCGCAACAGGCTGCGCAAGCGCCGCACCGTAGTGCGCAGATCGTGCAGCGCTTCGGGGTCGGTACGTGCCGTCAATCGCGCCTGACAGGCCAGCAGCCGCACCTCCAGACTCAGGACATGAGCCACCAACCGGTCAACCAACGCAGACATCACTTGCTCCTGATTCAAATGGCTCTGTAGAACATGCTGCCGCCCAGTGAACGCAGCGTCCTTGCTTCACGTCAGCAGCTTAGCGGCCAGCGCGGGATTCGCGAATGTAGAAACGCGCCTTCTCGGCTTTCTTGCTGCAACCTTCGAAACCCTCGAATTGTTGCTGGGTCTTGGCGGCGGTCAGCAGCGACAACGCTTTGGAGTAGCTGACAGTGCCGGCAAAGCCTTCGGCCTTGGCCAGATCCAGCTCATGCCAGGCCGCGTCGAGCTGGCTGCCGCAGCTGTCGCGATAAGCGGTTTTACCGGCGCAACCGGCCAATACCAAGGCCATCAACGGCACACAGATCCAGGCTTTCATCACTCACACCTCAAAATAGGTCAACAGTCGTGCAGGTAAGACGGTAAGGCTTGGAAAAAGTGCCTTGCCGGCGGGTGAAACCGCGCAACTGAGAAGGATAGCGCCGAAGAGTCATGCAGTATCGAAAAAACGACGTCACCGGCGCACTCAACGACCTAGGCGATTGAGCCAGCCCGGCGATGGGTGCATTGTGGAACCTTGTCGGGAGGAAGCTGGATGAAAAAACGAGTCGCACTGGTGCTGGGCTCCGGTGGCGCCCGGGGCTATGCCCATATCGGGGTCATTGAAGAGATCGAACGACGTGGTTACGACATCGCCTGCATTGCCGGGTGTTCGATGGGCGCGGTGGTCGGCGGGATCTACGCCGCCGGCAAACTCGACGTTTACAAGAACTGGATCGAAAGCCTCGATTACCTCGACGTCTTGCGCCTGGTCGACGTGAGTTTTCGCCTCGGTGCGATTCGCGGCGAAAAGGTCTTCGGCCAGATCCGCAAGATCGTCGGCGAGATCAACATCGAAGACTTGCGCATCCCCTACACCGCCGTCGCCGCGGACCTCACCAATCAACAGGAAATCTGGTTTCAGGAAGGCTGTCTGCATCAGGCGATGCGCGCCTCGGCGGCGATTCCCAGCCTGTTCACCCCGGTGATGCAGGGCAATCGCATGCTGGTCGATGGCGGCATTCTCAACCCGTTGCCGATCGTGCCGGTGGTGTCGAGCCACTGTGATCTGATCATCGCGGTCAATCTCAACTCGACCAACCAGCGTCACTACAAATTGCCGGTGATCCAGCGCCCCGCCGCATTCCGCTCACGCTTTGACAACCTGATCAGATCGCTGGGGTCGAAGATGCCGTTCCGCCGGACACAGGCCGAGCAACTGTTGCGGCTCGAGCAAGAAGCGCTGCGCGCCGAAGCAGCAGACATCAACCCTTGGCTGGAAGGCGCCGAGCCGGAGAGTCAGCAACCGGCCGCCGCGCCCGAGCGTGAAGGCGCACCGAAATCGGCGACCGGTTCGTTCATCATCGACAACGTCGGGCCGGCCTCGTTGCTGGACTTGATCAACCAGAGTTTCGAGGTGATGCAGACCTCGCTGGCGCAATACAAGATCGCCGGGTATCCGCCGGATATCCTGATCAACGTGCCGAAGCGGGTGTGCCGGTTTTTCGAGTTTTACAAGGCGCCCGAATTGATCGCGTTGGGGCGCGAGATTGCGCGGGATACGCTGGATCGGTATGAGAGTGAGCAGGGTTGATCGGGCCTGATTTCTCGGGTGTGTTTGATGACATCTTCGCGAGCAGGCTCGCTCCCACAGGGGATTTGTGAACGACGCAGATCCAGTGTGGGAGCGAGCCTGCTCGCGAAGAGGCCAGATCAGCCAACATCACTCAACAGACGATAGCCAACCCCGGCTTCAGTAACAATAAACCGCGGCCGCGTCGGATCATCCGCGAGTTTCTGGCGCAAATGCCCCACCACAATCCGCAGATAATGGCTGTCCTCGGTGTGGGTCGGCCCCCAGATATCCTTGAGCAATTGCTGCTGGGTAATCACCCGCCCAGGATGCCGCGCCAGTTGCGCCAGCACCGCGTATTCCTTGCGGGTCAGCGCCACTTCGACGCCATCGAGCAGCACCCGCCGATAGGCCAGATCCACGGTCAACGGGCCGAAACTCAACGCTGCCTGCTGCGCCTCCCCCGCCGGTGCCTGACGCAACAAAGCGCGGACCCGCGCGAGAAATTCCTGAATGCCAAAGGGCTTGGTCACGTAGTCATTGGCGCCGCCGTCCAGCGCCTGGACTTTCTGCCCTTCGCTGGCACGCACCGACAACACCAGCACCGGCGCCGTGGCCCATTCGCGAAACTCGCGCAGCACTTGCTGGCCGTCCATGTCCGGCAGGCCTAAATCGAGCACCAGCAAATCCGGTTTGTTCAGCGCCGCTTGCGCCAGACCCTCGGCACCGGTGCCGGCCTCGAGCACTTTGTAGCCTTGGGAAGCGAGGCTGATGCGCAGGAACTTGCGAATCTGCGGTTCGTCGTCGATGACCAAAATGGTCGCGGTCTGGCTCATGAATTCACATCAACACAAATGATTGGCAAGAGAGTAGCGCAGTCGGCTTCAGCCTTCATCGTCCATCCCCGGTTGCGTCTGCAACGGCAAGTGCAAGGTGATGCAAGTGCCGCGTCCGTCGATGCCGTCGGCGACACTGATGCGACCGCCGTGTGCACCGACCATGCCCTGACAGATCGCCAGGCCCAGGCCGGTGCCCTGGCCGCCGCGATCGCCCCGGGCAGCGGTGTAGAACATATCGAAAATCTTCGCCCGTTCATCCTCGGGGATCCCCGGGCCCTCGTCGCTGACCGAGAAGAAAATCTCTTGGTCATTCGCTCCCGCGTTCAGCTCCAAACGGCCGTGAATGGGCGAGAAGCGCGCAGCGTTTTCCAGCACATTGACCAACGCCTGCTCGATCAACGCCGCATGCACGAACAGCAACGGCAACGCCGCCGGCACATCGGTGCTGACCTGCAACGGCGCCAGCACTGCGCGCAGACGATTGAGCGAACTGCCGACGATGTCGGCCGGCGACACCCAGTCCCGCGCCAGCTTCAGCGCACCGTGGCCGAGCCGGGTCATGTCGAGCAGATTCTGGATGTAGCGGTCGAGGCGTTCGGCTTCGTCGCGGGTGCCTTCGAGCAACTCGCGACGGTCCTCCAGCGGGATCGCTTCGCCGAGGGCCAACAGACTGTCGATGCTGCCGCGCATGGCGGTCAGCGGCGTGCGCAAGTCGTGGGACACCGACGCCAGCAAGGCGCTGCGCAATTGTTCGGTCTCACCGTGCAGGCGCGCGGCTTCCAGATCATCGGCCAACTGCGCGCGCGCCAGCGCCTGGGCGAGCGGCTGACTCAACGCGGTGAGCAAGCGGCGACGCTGGCCACTCAAGGTCTGGCCTTCTTTGGCGCAGACACCGAGCAGCGCCAGCGGCCCGTCCTCGACCGACAGCGGCCACCACCACCAGCGTCCAAACGGCAGCGTGCCAGTGCCCATACCTGCCGGTTGATCGTGTTGCCAGGCCCAGTCGGCGGCGGCGCGTTCGGACTCGGTAAACTCCAGCGGCCCGCCGGTCTCGACTTTCCAGCCGCCCTGGCCGTCGCGATTGAGCAGGCACAGTTGCAGATCGCTCCAGCCGTTGAGGTGTTGCGCGGCGGCGCTGACCACCGCTTGGCGATCGGTGGCGGCGGTGAGTTTGCGCGACAGATCGAGCAGTTCGCTGGTCTCCTCCTGGGTGTCGCGCAACGCCTGCAACTGCCGACGCTGACGCGCCGCGAGATTACCGGTGAGCGCCGCCATCAGCAGGAAAAACAGCAAGGTCAACACGTCTTCTTCGCGCTGAATGCTGAAGGAAAAATTCGGCGGGATGAACAGAAAGTCGTAGGTCAGAAACGATAGCGCCGCACAGGCCAGCGCCGGGCCGAGACTGCTGCGCACCGCCACCAGCAACACGGCTGCAAGAAACACCAGCGAGATATTCGGCAACGGCAACACACTCGACACCGCCCACGCCAAAGCACTGGCCAACACCGTGGCGACCAGCGCCAGCGCATAGTCGAACCACACCAGCGTCAGCGGGTTTCGCGGGCGCGACTGCGGGTGTTCATGATCGTTGTCGAGGACGTTGATTTCCAGCCCATGGGCCTGACGCAACAGACGCGCCGCCAAGCCACCGCCGAACAGTCGACGACGCCAACTAGGCCGAGACTGGCCGACCAACACCAGACTCGCACGGCGCTCGGCAGCATGCTGGACCAAGGTTTTCGCCACTTCACCGGCGCGCAATAAAACCACTTCCCCCCCGAGGCGCTCCGCCAATTGCTGAGCGCTTTGCAGACGCAGGCGCGATTGCTCGTCGCGCACGCTGCCGTTGTCGACGTGCACCAGACTCCACGGCAGATGCCGGCGCTGAGCGACGCGACTGGCGTGGCGCACCAGGCGTTCGGCTTGCGCATCACCATCAACGCCGACCAGTAATCGGCCACGTACCGCCGGCGCGGCCTGACCGAGCTGGCGATAGCCTTGGGCGAGATCGTTATCGACCTGCGCGGCAGCCGTTTGCATCGCCAGTTCGCGCAATGCGGTGAGGTTGGTCTGGGTGAAAAACGCATCGATCGCGGCGCGCGCCTGCTCGGGCACGTAGACCTTGCCTTCGCGCAAGCGCTCGAGCAATTCGCGCGGCGGCAGGTCGATCAGCAGCAGTTCGTAGGCTTCTTGCAGCACCCAGTCCGGCAGGGTTTCGCGCACCTGCACACCGGTGATGCCGCGCACCTGATCGTTGAGGCTTTCCAGGTGCTGGACGTTGACCGTGGTGAACACGTCGATACCGGCGGCGAGCAATTCCTGAATGTCTTGCCAACGCTTGGTGTGACGGCTGCCGGGCGCATTGCTGTGGGCGAGTTCATCCACCAGCACAAGCTTCGGCTTGGCCGCGAGAATGCCGTCGAGGTCCATTTCTTCGAGCATCACGCCACGATATTCCGAGCGCACCAACGGTTGCTGCGGCAGGCCGCCGAGCAGCGCTTCGGTTTCAGCGCGGCCGTGGGTTTCGACGACGCCCGCAATAACTTTCACGCCTTGGCGCAGTTGTGTGTGCGCAGCCTGAAGCATGGCGTAGGTCTTGCCGACACCGGGGGCGGCGCCAAGAAAAACCTTGAGCCGGCCACGGCCGTCACGGGGCAGGTCTGCTAACAGCGCGTCGGCGCGGCCGGAGTCGCTCATGCTTGAAGTTCTCTCTTGCTGATAGTTATGCGGTGTTCTTTCGGCCCTATTCGCGAGCAGGCTCGCTCCCACAAGGAGTATGCATTCCACTGTGGAAGCGAGCCTGCTCGCGAATGGCCGCGCCGCTGATTCAGAGTTTTTCCAGCGCCATATTCAGCTCAAGCACATTCACCACCGGCGGCCCCACCAGCGGCTGTTCGATATGCGCATCGAGCAGTTGCTGCAGAGTCGATACCGGCAGATTTCGCGCTGCCGAGACACGCGCCAGTTGATAGGCAATTGCGGCCGGTGGCAAGTGCGGATCGAGGCCGCTGCCGGAGGTGGTCAGCAGGGCCAATGGCACCGGGCCCTGGCCGGGCACCTGCAGTTTGTTGGCGTCATCGATCACCCGCGTGGCGAGTGCCGGATTGCTCGGCGCCAGGTTGCTCGCGCTGCTGGAAACGGTAGCAAACGTACCGGCGGAGGGACGTGGGTGAAACCACGCATCGCCGACGAAATCCTGGGCGATCAGCGACGAGCCACGGACTTTGCCATCGGCGTCATGCACCAGGCTGCCGTTGGCTTGAGCGGGGAATGCGACTTGCGCGACACCGGTTACCACCAGTGGATAGGCGACGCCGGTGACCAGGGTCATCAGCACCAGCAGGCTCAGGGCCGGACGTATCATTGTGGACATTGCAAGATCCTCGAATTCGTTGGGCAAACTTTGGTGGGGTGTCAGGGAGATCTTTTCCCCCTCACCCCAGCCCTCTCCCCCAAGGGGGCGAGGGGGAAAGGGAGCCGATTTATGTGCTTTTCAAAACCTGGGTTCGGCTCGGTATCTCAAGTTTGTGAAGCTCTGATAAACCACTCGGTCAGTCCCCTCTCCCCCATGTCGCTAAGGAGAAAGGGAGCCGATTTATGTGCTTTTCAAAACCTGGGTTCGGCTCGGTATCTCAAGTTTGTGAAGCTCTGATAAACCACTCGGTCAGTCCCCTCTCCCCCATATCGCTTAGGAGAAAGGGAGACGATTTATGTGCTTTTCAAAACCTGGGTTCGGCTCGGTATCTCAGGTCGGTGCAACTCTCGTAAACACCTCGGTCAGTCCCCTCTCCCTCCGGGAGAGGGTTAGGGTGAGGGGCTCTTTTCCGCCTCACACCAGATGCATCGCCGTAAGCAACATGTCGATCGCCTTGATCCCCACAAACGGCACCAGAATCCCGCCCAGTCCATAGATCAACAGATTGCGCCGCAGCAACGCCGCCGCACTCGCCGCCTGCACCCTTACACCACGCAGCGCCAGCGGAATCAGCACAACGATGATCAAGGCGTTGAAGACAATGGCCGAAAGAATCGCGCTCTGCGGACTGGTCAGCTGCATGATGTTGAGCACGCCCAGTTGCGGATAAATCGAGGCAAACAGCGCCGGCAAAATCGCGAAGTATTTGGCCACATCGTTGGCGATGGAAAAGGTCGTCAGCGCACCACGGGTCACCAGCAATTCCTTGCCGATCTGCACCACGTCGAGCAGCTTGGTCGGATCGCTGTCGAGGTCGACCATGTTCGCCGCTTCGCGGGCAGCCTGGGTGCCGTCGTTCATCGCCATGCCGACGTCAGCCTGGGCCAGCGCCGGGGCATCGTTGGCGCCGTCGCCGCACATCGCCACCAGACGACCGTCGTTCTGCTCATGACGAATGCGCGCGAGTTTTTTCTCCGGCGTGGCTTCGGCGAGGACGTCATCGACGCCTGCTTCAGCGGCGATGGCGGCGGCAGTCAGCGGGTTGTCGCCGGTGACCATCACGGTGCGAATGCCCAGTTTGCGCAGTTCGGCAAAGCGCTCGCGGATGCCCGGTTTGACCACGTCCTTGAGGTGGATCGCGCCGAGCAATTTGCCGTCGGCACAGACCAGCAACGGGGTGCCGCCACTCTGCGCGATCTTGTCGATTTCCCGCGACAACGCCGGAGCCAGATCCGAGCGTTTCTGGCCGAGGAAACTCAGCAGCGAATCCACCGCGCCTTTGCGGTAGACACGACCCTGATAGTCGACACCGGACAAACGGGTTTCAGCGCTGAACGGTACGGCGGTCAGGGTTTCCAGCGCCGGCTCAGGCTGCGGATGCAGACCGCGCAGGTATTCAACGATAGATTTACCTTCAGCGGTTTCGTCGGCCAGCGAAGCGAACAACGCACCTTCGGACAGTTCACGACCATTCACACCGGGCGCGGCATACACCGCGCTGCAACGACGGTTACCGAAGGTGATGGTGCCGGTCTTGTCCAGCAGCAGCACATGCACGTCACCCGCTGCTTCCACCGCTCGGCCGGATTTGGCGATCACGTTGAGGCGAACGAGACGATCCATCCCGGCAATACCGATCGCCGACAGCAGACCGCCAATGGTGGTCGGGATCAACGTAACCAGCAGCGCCACCAGAAACACCAGCGGCAGGCTGCCGTTGGCGAAATGAGCGAACGGTTGCAGGGTCACCACCACCAGCAGAAAGATCAACGTCAGGCCGATCAGCAGAATATCCAGTGCTACTTCGTTGGGCGTCTTCTGGCGTTTGGCGCCTTCGACCAGCGCGATCATGCGGTCGAGCGTCGACTCACCGGGGTTGGCGGTGATCTGCACCAGCAACCAGTCGGACACCAGTCGCGTGTTGCCTGTGACAGCCGAGCGGTCGCCGCCGGATTCGCGAATCACCGGCGCCGATTCACCGGTGATCGCCGCTTCGTTGACTGCCGCGATGCCTTCGATGACCTCGCCGTCACCGGGGATCATTTCCCCTGCTTCGACGCGCACCACATCGCCCTTGCGCAGACTTGCCGCCGGCACTACCTGAAAGCTGCCGTTGGCCTGTTTGCGCCGTGCGCTGAGGCCTTCGCTGCCGGCCTTGAGGCTATCGGCGCGGGCCTTGCCGCGACCTTCGGCCAAGGCTTCGGCGAAGTTGGCGAACAGCACGGTGAACCACAGCCACAGGGCAATTTGCGCGGCGACGAAGGCCGGTACATCAGCATCGGGAATGAAGCACAGCACGGTGGTGAAGATCGCCGTCAGTTCGACCACCAGCATCACTGGCGAACGCTTCAGTTGCCGAGGGTCGAGCTTGACGAAGGCTTGCAGCAGCGCCGGACGCCACAGGGCCGATATCGCGGTTTTCGGTGCCTCTGCCGACTGGGTCGGCGCTGCAGGTTTTGCAGGAACATGCATATTCATGATGGATTCCTTAGAAGCCCATACTTAAATGTTCGGCGATCGGGCCGAGCGCCAGTGTCGGCAGAAAGGTCAGGCCGCCCACCAACAAAATGGTCACGGTCAACAGGGTCACGAACAGCGGGCCGTGAGTCGGGAAGCTGTTCTGCCCGATCGGTGCGGTTTTCTTCATCGCCAGGCTGCCGGCCAGGGCCAGAACCGGCAGGATGTAACCGAAGCGGCCGATCAACATGCCCAGACCGAGCATCAGGTTGTGGAACGGTGTGTTCGCGCTCAGGCCACCGAACGCCGAACCGTTGTTGGCACTGGCGGAGGTGTAGGCATAAAGCAACTGGCTGAAACCGTGCGGGCCAGGGTTGCTGATGGTCGCCGCAGCACTGGGAACCGCTGCGGCAATCGCACCGAGGACCAGCACGCCAACCGGCATCACCAGCAGGGTCACCACCAGCAATTGCACTTCCCGCGCCTGGAGTTTCTTGCCGAGGTATTCCGGGGTTCGACCAATCATCAGACCGGCGAGGAACACCGCGATCAGCACGTTGAGCAACATGCCGTAGAGCCCGGCGCCGACGCCGCCGAAGATCACTTCGCCAACCATCATGTTGACCAGTGCAACCATGCCGCTGAGCGGGTTGAGGCTGTCGTGCATGCCGTTGACCGAGCCGTTCGAGGCTGCCGTCGTCGTCACCGACCACAGCACCGTGGCGGTGGTGCCGAAGCGCGCTTCCTTACCTTCCAGCGGCGCGGTCTGTTCAACCGCAGCGTTGTTCAGCGTCGGGTTCGGCTGATACTCGGCCCACAGCGACGTCGCGCCGCCGATCAGGAACAGCGCGAGCATGCAGGCGATGATCGCGCGGCTCTGACGCAGGTCCTTGACGTAGTGGCCAAAGGTGAATACCAGCGCCACCGGGATCAGAATGATCGAAGCGACTTCGAACAGGTTGCTCCACGCCGTCGGGTTCTCGAACGGATGCGCCGAGTTGACGCCGAAGAAGCCGCCACCGTTGGTGCCCAGTTGTTTGATCGCAATCTGACTGGCGGCCGGGCCGAGCGGGATCACTTGATCAACGCCCTGCATCGTCACTGCGTTCACATACTGCGCGAAAGTTTGTGGCACGCCCTGCCAGACCAGATACAGCGCCAGCAACAGGCACAGCGGCAGCAAGCCGTAGAGGGTGGCGCGGGTCATGTCGACCCAAAAGTTGCCGAGGGTTTTCGTCGATTTGCGGCCGATGCCACGGCACAACGCAACCAGCACGGCGAGGCCGGTGGCGGCGCTGACGAAGTTCTGCACGGTGAGGCCGACCATCTGGCTCAGGTAGCTGAGGGTCGCTTCACCGCTGTAGGACTGCCAGTTGGTATTGGTCATGAAACTGACCGCGGTGTTGAACGCCTGGGTCCATTCCTGGCCCGGCAGGTTCTGCGGATTCAGCGGCAAGTGATCCTGGAACAACAGGATCGCGAACAGCAGCAGGAAACCGGCGAGGTTAAACGCCAGGAGCGCCAGCGTGTACTTCTGCCAGCTCTGTTCCGCCTGTGGATCGACCCCGGCGATGCGGTAGCAACCGCGCTCGACCGGGCCGAGAACCGGCGTCAGCCAAGTGCGCTGGCCTTCCATCACCTTGTAGTAGAAGCGCCCGAGGAACGGCGCCGGCAGCAAGACCAGCGCAAAAAACGCGAGGATCAGCCAATAGTCATAACTGTGCATAGCCGCTCCTAGTTCCGATCCGCGCGCAACAGCGCAACCAACAGATAAATGAACAGCCCCACTGCCAATAGCAGTGACACCCCGTCCAGAACGCTCATGGAAGATCTCCGTGTTACGGCGTATTGCCGTGTGTGCAGGCATTGTCGGAAAGGAGGCTGTAAAGGAACGAGAGCGAGGGTGTTGGCTGTGCATAAAGAAAGCGTAAAGAGTGGGTTTATGCGGGCGTTACAGCAGGTTTTTGCGCCGTCAGGCCGGGCCTCTTCGCGAGCAGGCTCGCTCCCACAATTTGAAATGCATTCCCCTGTGGGAGCGAGCCCGCTCGCGAAGACGGCATAACCGCCAACATCGCACCCAACTGGCGCACAAAAAACGCTCATCCAGCCGCGAACATCCCCGATACGACAGCTTTCAACTCATTACGACTTGTTTCAGCGCAATGGCACGCCCACTGCAAATGCCCTTCCCCGAGCTTTCCAAACCGTTCAGGGAGCAAACGCATGAACACACAACTCAAACCCACGCTGGGCACCTTGCATCTGTGGGGTATCGCCGTCGGGCTGGTGATTTCCGGGGAGTACTTCGGCTGGAGTTACGGCTGGGGCGTGGCCGGAACACTGGGCTTCCTGGTGACCTCGTTCATGGTCGCGACCATGTACACATGCTTTATCTTCAGTTTCACCGAACTCACCACCGCGATTCCCCATGCGGGTGGGCCGTTTGCCTACAGCCGTCGCGCCTTCGGTGAAAAAGGTGGATTGATTGCAGGCCTGGCGACGTTGATCGAATTCGTTTTCGCTCCGCCGGCCATAGCCCTGGCAATTGGCGCGTACCTCAATGTGCAGTTTCCGGCGCTCGACCCGAAACACGCAGCAGTCGGCGCCTATATCGTCTTTATGGGCTTGAACATCCTCGGTGTGAAACTGGCGGCTACTTTCGAGCTGATTGTTTGCGTGCTGGCCGTTGCCGAGTTGCTGGTGTTCATGGGTGTGGTCGCGCCGGCGTTCAGCTTCAGCAACTTCGCCCTCAATGGCTGGGCGGGATCGGATGTGTTTGGCGCGCCAGCGATTGCCGGGATGTTCGCGGCGATTCCGTTTGCGATCTGGTTCTTCCTCGCCATCGAAGGCGCGGCGATGGCCGCCGAGGAAGCCAAGGATCCGAAGCGCACGATTCCCAAGGCCTACATCAGCGGCATTCTGACCCTGGTGTTGCTGGCGATGGGAGTGATGTTCTTTGCCGGCGGCGTTGGCGACTGGCGTACCCTGGCCAACATCAACGACCCGCTACCGCAAGCGATGAAAACCGTGGTCGGCGACAACTCCGGCTGGCTGCACATGCTGGTGTGGATCGGCCTGTTCGGCCTGGTGGCGAGTTTCCACGGGATCATTCTCGGCTACTCACGTCAGTTCTTTGCCCTCGCCCGCGCCGGTTATCTTCCGGCCTCGCTGGCGAAACTCTCGCGTTTCCAGACGCCGCACCGCGCAATCATTGTCGGCGGCATCATTGGCATTGCCGCGATTTACAGCGACGGTCTGATCAATCTTGGCGGCATGACCCTCACCGCCGCGATGATCACCATGGCCGTGTTCGGTGCGATCGTGATGTACATCATGAGCATGCTCAGCCTGTTCAAACTGCGTAAATCGGAACCGAATCTGGAGCGTACTTTCCGCGCGCCGTGCTATCCGCTGATTCCGCTGATTGCTTTGGTGCTGGCGGTGGTGTGTCTGGTGGCGATGGCCTGGTTCAACGCGCTGATCGGCTTGATTTTCCTCGGCTTCATGGCAGTCGGTTTCGGTTACTTCCTGCTTACCGGACAGCTGCGTGCCGACGCGCCGGCCGATGCGATGCTGACGGGCAATTGAGGGATTTCGGGTGTATCGGGTACAAGCGGCCTAGAATGGAACCACTGCGAGTTCACTTCGCTCAAAAGTGGTATGCAGCGTTGCACGGCGAAATCCTCGTCCGTCGACCTGCCATTAAGGAGAGCCGTTATGCCTTGGTATGCCTGGTTGATTCTGGTCGTTGCAATCGGCTCGATCGTGGGGGGATTGATGATGTTGCGCGACACCGCCAACAAGGTCGATCTGACCGATGAAGAACGCAAGCGCGTTGCCCAACGCAATGCCGAAGCGGACGCCAAAGACGCCCAAGACCGTTGAACACAACCCCGCCTGATCGGCGGGGTTTGTGCTTTTTATAGCCATTGGACCTATCCGCACGCTTTTAAGAAGTAGAAGTACAGTCACCATCTAATTTTCCTTGGTTAAGATGGGGATATTGTTGCGGAGAGTTCCAGATGCGTTATTCGCAGGACCATAAAGCCCAGACCCATCAGCGCATCATCAAGGAGGCTTCGGCACGCTTTCGCAAGGACGGAATCGGCGCTACCGGTCTGCAACCCCTAATGAAAGCGCTGGGTCTGACCCATGGCGGTTTCTACTCACATTTCAAATCCAAGGACGAGTTGGTGGAGAAGGCTTTGCAAGAGGCCGGCAATCAGGTCGACGGGTTATGTGCCGAGATTTTTTCCCAGGATAATCCGCTTGATGCCTTCATCGAGACGTACCTGTCCGAATGGCATCAAACGTCGCCCCATGAAGGCTGCCCGTTACTGACCATTTCTTCGGAGCTGGGCCTGCGCGGCCAACCCAGTCCCACCAGTGACGTGGTCCTCAATGCACGACTGGAGCAGATCGAGAACAGCCTCGAAGGCGAAAACAGCGCTGACCGCGCCATCGTCATCATGTCGACACTGGTCGGTGCGCTGCTGCTGTCACGCAGCGTCGCGGATGCCGAGTTTGCGCAACGCATCCTCGATGTCACCCGCGATCACCTCAAGAACCGCGACTAAACCTGCCAGCGTTTGAACAACACGCTGGCATTGACCCCGCCGAACCCGAAACCGTTGGACAGTGCATATTCGATCGACATTTGCCGCGCCTGGCCATGGACAATATCCACGCCTGCGCTCGCTGGATCCGGATTGTCGAAATTCAGCGTCGGCGGTACCACCTGATCACGAATCGCGAGCAGCGTGAAGATCGCTTCAAGCCCGCCGGCAGCGCCGAGCAAATGCCCAGTGGCGGACTTGGTCGAGGTCACGGCGATTTTATTCTGCGTACCGAACAACGCTTTGATCGCCGCCAGTTCGCCGAGATCGCCCACCGGGGTCGAGGTTGCGTGAGCGTTGAGGTGCTGCACCTGATCCGGCTCGATACCTGCCTGCGCCAGTGCCAGCGTCATCGCCCGCCGCGCACCACTGCCGTCTTCCGGCCCGGCGGTCAGGTGGTAGGCATCGGCCGTGGTGCCGTAGCCGACCAGTTCCGCCAACGGCTTCGCGCCTCGGGCCAAGGCATGCTCCAGGGATTCGATCACTAACAGGCCAGCGCCCTCGCCCATCACGAAACCGTCACGACCGCTGTCGAACGGTCGAGACGCGCGCTCGGGGGTGTCGTTGTAACCGCTCGACAGTGCACGTGCTGCCGCAAAACCGGCGAGACTGACGCGGTCGATGCAAGCTTCCGCGCCGCCACACACGGCAATATCCGCTTCGCCCGCACGGATCAATCGCGCCGCGTCGCCAATCGCCTGAACGCCCGCAGCACACGCTGTCACTGGTGCGCCCAAAGGACCTTTGAGGCCGTGTTGAATGGACACGTGGCCTGCCGCGAGATTGACCAGAAAAGACGGAATGGTAAACGGTGACAAACGCCGAGGACCGCGACTGTCGGTCGTGCGCACAGCGTCGGCAATCGCGCCGAAACCACCGACACCGGAGCCGATGATTGTCGCGGTACGCTCCTGGCTTTTGCTTTCAGATGGGTGCCAGTCAGCCTGCTCCAGCGCCTGCCGGGCAGCCTCCATGGCGAACAGAATGAAGCGGTCCATTTTCTTCTGTTCTTTGGGTGGCGTGGCGCGATCCGGATCGAAACCTGCCTCAGCGTCCTCTTCCAGTGTCGGCACCGCGCCGCCGACTCGTGTCGGCAAATCAGCAACCACTGCTTCAGGCAGGTTGCGCAGACCGGAACGCCCGGCCAGCAAACGCTGCCATACGACTTCGAGATCGCTGCCCAAGGGTGAAACCAGGCCCATGCCCGTGACGACTATTCGACGCGAATCCATACCGTGGTGACCTCTGATCAATTCAATTGCCGGACTTGTAGCGTTGGGCTGCGGAACTGCGGGAAAGGTTCGGCGCCATGACATGGCGAGCCGCAACAAAGGCGTGCCACTCGCCTGCATCAGGCAGCGAAGGAATGGTGATCAACTCGCCCTGATCAAGACCGGCCAGCGCCGCATCGACCATCTCGCCTGCGTCCATGACCATTTCTGCCGGAATGCCACTGGCGTCAATACCGGAGCGCTCCCAGATTTCGGTGCGAGTCACGCCCGGCAGCACGGCCTGGATCTGCACGCCGGTGCCTTCGAGTTCAGTGTTCAGCGACTGCGTCAGGCTCAGTACATAAGCTTTGCTGGCGCTGTAGGTGGCGTTGAAGCGCTCCGGAAACAACGCCACCACCGAGGCGATATTGATGATCGTGCCACGTCCCGCCTTGGCGAAACTGGCGGCGGCCGCCGAAGCCAGGCGTGTGACGGCGGTGATGTTCAACTGGATCAGGCGCTCCAACTGGTCCATGTCGGCGTTGGCCAGCAATCCGTCCGACGCCACACCGGCGTTATTGACCAGCAAGCTGATGCTGGAATCGCTGCGCAGGCGTTGTTCGAGTTTGAGTACGTCATCCTTTTGCGTGAGATCGGCCTTGAGCACTTCAACCTGAACGCCATGGGCATCACGCAACTGGCTCGCAGCACTCTCCAGACGATCCTTGTCACGGGCAACCAGCAGCAGATCAAAACCACGCGCCGCGAGGCGTTGAGCGTAGATCGCACCAATACCCGACGAAGCGCCGGTGACGAGAGCGGTACCTTTGGATTGTGCGGAATTCATTTGAATGCTCCAGGAATGCTTGATGGAAACGTGTCATTGAGTCATGTCAGCTCAACGATCCGGCAAATTATTATAGGCATAATCTCCAAGCAATATGATAGCCATAATTTTCAGTCCTCCGATGAGTAACGTCTTCACCGCAATCACGTGCCGTGGACTGCATCAAACAAAAAAGGCCGGTCAATGACCGGCCCCTTGGCGCAGAACTATCAGCTTAGTTGACTTCCAGCTTGTCGCGATTGCGATCCAGGATCGCCTTGCCAATACCCTTCACTTCCAGCAATTCATCGACCGACGCAAACGGCCCGTTTGTTTCACGATACGTAACAATCGCTTTGGCCTTGGCCTCACCGACTCCAGCCAGTTCCTTTTGCAGCGTCGCCGCGTCGGCACCGTTGAGATCGACTTTTGCGCTTTGGGAAGGTGCCGCTGTATCCATGACCAAAGGCGCTTTAGGCGACTCCGCTGGCGCAACAGGTGCGGCAATAGCGGCGATCGAGGCGCTGGTGAGGAAAGCAAAAATCAGAGAATAGAAGTAACCGGTACGCATTAGTGACGCTCCATCATCGTTTGAGAAAGCAGCTTTTCCGAAGCTGCTCTCCAAACTTAGGTCATGGTGGAAGGATGTCAAAAATGCGTGCGTTACAGAATGTGAAACAATCAGGGTTCGAGACGACGCTGCTGGTAGATCCAGTCGACGATTTCGCCGTCGGGGGTGTAACCGCTGACGGTTTCGCGGAGGAGTTGGCGCACTCGGGAATAGTCATCTTCTTCGACCGCGTTCAGCAGTTCGCTCAACCTGCCCTTCAATACATCCCAAGGCAAGTGATCTTCATTGGCGGACATGATCATCGGATGAGACGTCGCCGCCACGTTGTCACCGATCAAAAGCTCTTCGTAGAGCTTTTCACCCGGCCGCAATCCGGTGAACTCGATGGATATGTCGCCTTGAGGATTACGCTCGGAACGAATACTCAAACCTGACAGATGGATCATCTTCTCTGCCAATTCCACAATCCGCACCGGCTCGCCCATATCGAGAACGAACACATCGCCGCCCTGCCCCATTGAGCCTGCCTGAATGACCAACTGCGCGGCTTCGGGGATGGTCATGAAATAGCGAGTGATCTTCGGATGCGTCACCGTCAGCGGTCCACCGGACTTGATCTGACTGTGGAACAGCGGAATCACAGAGCCGGACGAACCCAGTACATTGCCGAACCGCACCATGGTGAAACGGGTTTTGTTGACCCGGGAAACATTGGACTTGTCGCCAAACAGCACAGGCGCAACCTCGCGGCTCAAAGCCTGCAAAGTCAACTCGGCCATACGTTTAGTGCTACCCATGACATTGGTCGGACGGACGGCCTTGTCGGTAGAGATCAGCACAAAGTTCGATACCCCAGACTGCAGCGCGGCCTGAGCAGTATTGAGCGTACCGATCACATTATTTAGCACACCTTCAGCGATGTTGTGCTCGACCATGGGCACGTGCTTGTAAGCTGCAGCATGATAAACAGTGTCGACTCGCCAGGTTTTCATCACATCCAACAGCTTGTCCGGATGCCGAATTGAACCGAGTATTGGCAGCAACCGAGCAGGTATCGACTCTCGAGAACTCCTCTGCTCCAGCTCGGAAAGAATGCTGTAGAGGTTGAATTCACTGTGTTCGAAAAGCAACAGAGTGGTCGGCTGCAAGGAAAAGATCTGCCGGCACAATTCAGAACCGATGGAGCCTCCTGCACCGGTAACCATCACAGTCTTGCCCTTGATACACCGCTCCAGCAAATCTGACTGAGCCGGTACCGAATCACGACCTAGCAGGTCAGCGATGTCGACCTCCTGAATATCTTCGACTTTCACGCGGCCGCTGGCCAGATCAGTGAAGTTGGGAACACTGCGCACATGGAGGGGAAAACCTTCCAGAAGATTTAGAATTTCCCGACGGCGCGCACGAGTCGAGGAAGGTAGTGCGAGCAAGATTTCCTGAGCACCGGTCACGTCGATCATTTGCTGGATGTGTTTGGGTTTATAGACCTGCAGGCCGGAGATCGAACGATCCGATATGCCCGGATCATCGTCGAGGAATGCCACCGGGCGTAGTACGCGTCCCATGCGCAGCGCGGCTACCAACTGGTTTCCGGCGACGCCGGCACCATAAATGGCGACTTTGGTGAGACCATCGTCTCGGTTGGTGAAAGGCACGTGTTGGGCGGCGGTGAACCAGTCGCCCATAAAGTATTGGCGCATGCACAGGCGAAGACCACCGATGATGACGAGGCTGAGCCACCAGTAGTTGAAGATGATGGAGCGAGGGACTACAGCTTGGTGGTTGCTGTACCAGTACACAACCACCGCAAGGATCAGCGATGACAGGCTGACAGCTTTGATGATGGCAATGAGCGCGTCATTGCCGAAGTAGCGCATGACCGCGCGGTACATACCGAAACGAATAAAAAGAGGAATACCAATAATAGGAGCGAACGCAAAGAGCCAGAAGTGAGCTCTGAGCGGGTTATACATATCATCAATACCAAGCCGGACGATGAATGCGAGCCAAAGCGCGACCCACACCAGTACCACGTCGGTAGTGACCTGAATAAGTCGCTTTTTCCGACGCGGCAGACCAAGCAATAAGGTTCTCAGTCTCTCCATAACATCATCGAACACCGTGGCTCGTCCTCTCACGTGAATGCGACCGCATTGTACCGGTAAGGGCTTGCTTGGAACAGGAGTTTACCCGTGGGACAGCGCCCCGGAACGCCTTAAGGTCAACTCTGGACGGGGACGCGATCAGAATATCAACAGCGACACCAATTCAATGGTCCAACGCTGAATCCCCCAGGGTCAACAGGAATACAGTCAAAGGCGAGTACCAGCTATGATCCGAATCAGATTCCAGACAGACATTTTGTGTAAATCCCTCTAAAATGCAGACTCGCCAACATCCAAGATTGCGCAAAACGTTGTGTGCCCCTCCACCGCGACTCAAACGGTAGCAAGTCATTGCACGCTTGCTGTCGAGACATGGAAGTTACACATTTGGTTCCTCTACTGGGGTTGAATCACCCGGTAATGTTTTGAGATTAAAATGAACACGCAGCCTCCCTACAGGACAAGTCCCCCATTCAACCAAGGAGACGCCAAAGCTCAGGTCGATGCGAGAGTCGCAATATTACTCTGCACTTACAATGGCGCTGAGTTCTTGAACGAGCAACTGCACTCATTCCTTCGGCAAACCCATAGAGACTGGGTCATCTACGCCTCGGACGATGGTTCGAATGACGAAACGCTAGATTTGCTTTGGACTTTGCAGCGAACACTCGGAGAGGATCGTCTGGTCATTCTGCAGGGGCCAAATGATGGTTTTGCCAAAAATTTTCTTTCACTCATTCAAAACGAGTCGATCACTGCTGACTATTTCGCGTTCAGTGATCAAGACGACATCTGGTTCGAGGACAGGTTAGCGCGCGGCATTGCCCAATTGAGCAGTGCCACAGAGACTCCTGCACTCTACTGTTCCAGAACTCGACTAATTTCTGCTGACAAACGGATTCTGGGCTTTTCCCCATTATTCTCGGCACCACCACATTTCCGTAACGCTCTGGTACAAAGTATCGCGGGAGCCAATACGATGTTGATCAACGCTCAAGCACGAGCATTGCTTGCCCAGACGCCAAAAAATATGAGAATCGCTGCGCACGATTGGTTGACCTACCTTCTTGTCACCGGTTGTGGCGGTCGAGTTGTATACGATCCGCTTCCTACCCTCGATTACCGCCAACACAGCGGCAACTTGATAGGTGCGAATGCGGGGATTAAACAGCGACTCATTCGGTTAGCCAAAATGTGTTCAGGCCGATTTAGGGAATGGAGCGATCAAAACCTGCGGATTCTCGAGAGCTTTGAGTCAAGCCTGACAACGGAGAGCCGATCCAGTCTTGACAGCTTTAAGACTGCTAGACAGAGCCGTTTATTGGAAAGGCTTCGATTGATGAAAAAATCCGGGGTCTACCGTCAGACGCCACAGGGCAACGTCAGCCTTTTGATAGCTGCATGTCTGAACAGAATCTAATCTCCCTCCTGCGCCTCCTGGCTAAGCCTGCAAAGGCGCTAGTCAAGATTTGCGTCAGCAGACACGGATGCCCCCAGACCTCACATATGATAAGGTTACGCTGCGGACGGCAGGGATCAAATGTCCACAGTCACTGATATGAGTGCCGCAGGATTCTGCGCTTGTTGAAAATCGCATGGAAGGCCACTTGAGTGGAAGACAATCATGGCAAAACACAGCCGGTAAACTTCTAGACCCACGTAAAGTGTTTGAATGCCGGGAAATCGGATGTCGTTGCCATCGCCATCCTCGCTTCAGCACTGACCAGATCAGAGCACGAGAGATTGAGGTATCAAGATGAGCCGAGGTGGTGTGACCTCCATTACGCAATCTGGTCGGGATCAGCTGTGTATGAGAGTGAAGGCATCATTTTCATTTCCCTCAAAGACAAATTCCCACGCCCTGAAGCGCTATCTCAGCTTTTCCCTTTACGTAAAAACTTTGATGTCTTTACTGCAGAACGGTTTCCTCATGCCGTTAAAAGCGCTACCCAAACGAGTTAGATCATGTTGATCATGGACGCCGGTATAAACCTACTGAAAGAATTCCCTGAAGCCCCTGCTTATTCCGACATGAAACTGTAAAAAATACCATACCGAAAAAGTTTGCATAACGGAGATATCAAATTAATGCGATCGTATAGTTCAAACCCGCTGGAAATACCGAAAAGTGCCTGGAGGCACTTGGGGCTGATCTACGAACTTATAAAACGTGAAGTTGCCGGAAAATACAAGGGATCATTCCTGGGCACTTTCTGGTCGTTTTTTAACCCGATTTTGATGTTAACAGTTTACACATTCGTATTCAGCGTAGTATTCAAAGCACGCTGGAACAATACCGAGAGCTCCAAAGGTGAATTTGCACTAATTCTATTTTCAGGCCTTATTATCTTCAACATGTTTGCCGAGTGCTTTACACGGGCTCCAAGCACCATCCTGCATAATGCCAATTATGTGAAAAAAATTGTCTTTCCTCTTGAGATACTTCCAATAATCTCTATGGGCGCGGCCCTGTTCCATCTGTTCATTAGCCTTATCGTCTGGTTATTATTCCATATAGCCGTTCTGGGTCTACCCCCGGTGACCAGCCTGCTCCTGCCCGTGGTATTGCTTCCGCTCGTATTTATGACACTTGGACTTTCATGGTTCCTGGCTTCTATGGGCGTCTATCTCAGGGACGTTTCCCAGATTATTGGCATCCTGACCACTGCTCTTATGTTCCTCTCTCCGATTTTTTATCCTCTTTCTTCTCTACCGAAAGAATACCAAGGATTATTTCTACTCAATCCTTTAACTTCTGCCATCGAGCAGTCCAGAACGATACTCATCTATGGGAATTTACCAGACTGGAGAATGCTAGGAATTTCAATGATCATCTCGTTAATCATTTTAATGCTTGGGTTCGCCTGGTTCCAAAAAACGCGCAAGGGGTTCTCTGATGTGCTCTGAAACAGTTGTCAGTGTAAAAAATCTGAGCAAATGCTTTCAGATTTATGATACCCCTAGGGACAGACTAAAGCAGTTCTTGCTTCCTCGATTCAGCTCATCCAAAAAAAAATACTACAGAGAATTCTGGGCTCTACAAGATCTCTCATTTGACATAAAACGTGGTGAGACCATAGGTATTATCGGCCGCAATGGGGCGGGCAAATCCACACTATTACAGATCATATGTGGCACTTTATCCGCATCTACCGGCGACGTAGTAGTGCGTGGACGAATTGCTGCGCTATTAGAACTGGGCGCAGGATTCAACCCTGATTTTACTGGACGAGAAAACGTTTATCTGAATGGTAGTGTTCTTGGTTTGTCAAAAACCGAAATCGATAATCGTTTTGATGAGATCGAAAAGTTTGCTGACATAGGAGACTTTATCGATCAACCGGTAAAGTCATATTCAAGCGGAATGTATGTAAGGTTGGCTTTCGCCGTCCAGGCTTGCGTTGACCCCGAAATCCTCATCGTCGATGAAGCACTTTCAGTAGGCGACATCGGATTCCAGTATAAATGCTTCAAACGAATGGAGTTGCTTAAAAAGAGGGGCGTAACCATAATCATGGTAACTCACTCTACTGGAAGTATTCTGGAGTATGCAGATCGTTGCATCGTTGTGGATCGTGGAAAAATCAGCATCGACACAACTGATGTATTAGCTGCCGTACTTGCATATGAAAAAGGTATGCTAAAGTCCCAAGTCGCTGTTGAAACTGAAAGAAAAAAGCGACCCGACGACTTGGCTCACGACAATTTAGATTTAAAAAACCTGCAACATTCCGAGCAGAATATAAACTTTAATGAAAAACGTTTCGGGACAGCTCGCGCGATTATTCGCAAACTCGAAATTATCAAATCTGATGGTAGCTATTTCAATGAAAGCCCGGTGATACGATGCGGGGAAGAAATAACTTTCAGACTAGAAGTTACGTCATCCGAAGATATCAATGATGTGATACTGGGAATCTCACTTTCCAAAGCTCAAGGGAGTGATGTTTGGGGGGATAACAACCTTAATGCGTCGCAACCTCTTCACCTGAAGACCGGAACCCAATTTTTTGAATACCAAGTCAAACTGCCTATAAGCCCTGGAGAGTATCTAGTGCATTGTGGACTTTCTTGCAATGTTAATGGCGAACGCGAAGAGCTTGATCAACGCCGGCCCATGGAGCAAATTAAGTTTTGGTCTGCGCGCAATCAAGTAGGCGTTGTCTTCGCTCCAATCAAAGTTCTACAAGGAGTAGAAAAATGATTGCAGCCTTTCTTCCGCCTTACGCATTTAGAGGCGTCCCAGCGCCCTATCTGTGGGTATTTTACAAACTGCTCACAGTCGCCGATGAGAAAGTCATGTTCATCATAGGCGAAGAATACCTACCTGATCGCACCAACAACACAACGGCTGATCGCTGGGAGTTTCTGGAGAGTTCGCAAGAGAGATTAGGCTATACGATTCCGACCAATGATGTCGTATCTAAACATGACCTTCGCCTACTATCACCCGAGTTATTCAATAAACTTTTATTGAACAACAACGGAAACCCTAGCGCAACTTTTGAACAACTTCTGACCAACTCGATCCCCGACCTCACGTCAGAAATTGAAGATTTTTTGCAATCCACAACTGAAACTATTGAATCAATCATCACCTGGTGTAATTGCCCATCTCTTTTGACAGCAGCGCAGCGATTCGGCATTCCTGTATTACATCTTGAGCTTGGACCACTACGTTACCCTGACTATCAGCCAACAATGTATGTAGATTTCAGCGGTGTCAACGGTAACACTGAAGCAAGACGCCGTTATGAATCACTTGAAACGCCAATTAATACAAAACTTTCTGCACGCGAGCTATTTAATTATTTTTCAACAGCTCAACAGTTACCGTCCTCAGAATCATATAATGGAAAGAAATTTGAAGCAGGCGTTGTCCTTCAAGTAGAAGACGATTCTAACCTCATTGCTTTTGGGAACGGTTTCGACAACCGAGCTGTACTTTCGTATGCTCAGTTGAATGCCCCTTCCAGTGCTTTACTAGTCCGCAGCCATCCGGGCAGCTTATTCCAAGTGAAACCTAATGGATATGCAGTCGACGATTCGGACAACAGTATAAAATTTATACAAAAATGCGAAAGCATCATAACAATAAATTCGAGCGTTGGACTCGAGGCTATTTTACAGTCTAAACCTGTAAAAGTACTCGGCGAGTGTTCGTATAAATTCATTACAGAAGTAAACTCATCTGAAGAACAGGCTGACAGATTAGTTTTCTACTTGTTTTCCTACTTAGTCCCCGCGAAACTTGGGTTCGACTTCAGCTATCTAAGATTTCGTATTCGATGCAAAGACGAAGCACAAATAATAAATTACCACATTAGCTCTTTCTCACCTAACAGCCAAATTTCGACACGCAAAGAATCAATAAAAGACATGATAGAAACTGAAGTCAACGCCCAGCGGATCGATACCCTACAGAAAAATCTCGATGAACGTAACCAAGTCGTAGAAAATCTCAATAAAAAGTTGCTGGAGTTCAATGGGGTAATCGAACGTCATGCCACAGATCTTCGTGACACCAAGCAAGACCTGATAACTGCAAACCAAAAAATCTTGGAAATATCATTGGCTCTGGGCAAAGAGAACGAGGAGCTTGGCCGCCAGCTCAAAACTGCGCTGCAAGACCTCAAAACTGCTCTGCAAGACCTCAAAGCTGCGGAGCGACTACTATTCATCTCCGAATCTCGTGTCGACGGACTGCTAGCAAGCAGCTCTTGGAGACTTACTCGCCCTCTGCGCGCCGTTCGTAATCAGTTATATCGAGTGAGCCAACTTGGAAAAGCGCTATCAATCGCACGCCTGCACTTTGGTTCTCCTGCAACACTCACCAAGAAAGCTATCACCATTTACCGGAGAGAAGGAATTCGCGGCCTGCGAGCTCGAGTTAGACACCTACTGGAAAGTAGTACTGTGCCTAATGTTGCGCCCTCCCATATCGAACGCAGTAAATCACGCGAAATACAGCGTCACACATCTTCAGTAGATATCATTGTCTGTGTTCACAACGCACTCGCGGATGTTAAAAACTGCTTGGAGTCCATTAACTGCTACACGCTACCTCCGTTCCGACTGATTGTAGTAGATGATGGCAGCTCCAAAGAAACTCAAGATTTTTTAGCCGATTACGCAAAGAAACAGGGCTGCGTCCTACATAGAAATAATATAGCCGGGGGCTACACTAAAGCAGCTAACTGCGGCCTAAGACTCTCGGATGCAGACTTTTCGGTTCTTCTGAACAGCGATACTATTGTGACCCCGTACTGGCTGGAACGGATGCTGGCCTGCGTTAATAGCGATGACAGAATTGGAATTGTGGGCCCACTTAGCAATACAGCATCTTGGCAGTCCGTACCTGAAATTTTTGATGTTAATGGCGACTGGACGGACAATCCTCTTCCACCGGGACTTACTATTCAGAGCTACGCTGACGAAATAGCCAAAGAATCTTTGCGTATCTATCCCAAAGTCGGATTCATCAACGGTTTCTGCTTTTTGATAAAACGCGAACTGATTACTGAAATCGGAATTTTCGATGAGGACGTTTTTGGCCGTGGTTACGGTGAAGAAAACGACTTTTGCTTGCGCGCCGCTAAAGCAAATTGGCAACTAGCAATAGCTGACGATACTTATGTATATCACGCTCAATCCAAAAGCTATTCGCATGAAAGACGAATGGAGCTTTCTAAGGCTGCCGGCGTTAACCTCGCAAACAAACACGGCCAAGCTATAATTGATCAACAATTAAATATAACCGCGAACCACCCGGCACTTGAATATATAAGACAGCGCACTTCTCTCATTATAGAGAAGATAGAAACGCGAAAATCCCTGCAATGCTTTCAAGGAAAAAGAGTATTGTTTGTACTGCCTGCAAGGACCGCTGGCGGTGGCGGAAACATCGTGTTACTGGAGGCATCCAAACTCATAGAGAACGGCGTGGATGCCCAGATAGTAAACCTACGCTCAAACAAGGAAATATTTGAAGCTAATCACCCGAACAATACGGTACCCGTTCATTATATAAGCACACCTAGTGCACTGATGGATATCTCAAAACATTTTGATGCCGTCATCGCTACTCTCTACCTGACCGTTGAATGGTTGCTTCCATTATCCAAACTGGATAGTAAACAAACGCTGGCTTATTATATTCAGGATTTCGAGCCGGATTTCTTTCCAGACGGATCAACGGAATATGTGCGCGCATGGAATAGCTATACATTGATCGATGAAATGAAACTAGTAACAAAAACTGAATGGAATCAGAACATTTTAAAACAACGTCTAAACATTGAATGCTCATTGATCGGTGCCGATTTTGATGACAGTGAATTCCGTCCTGATTCAATATCCCGGAAAAATAGTCAGCCACTTGTAATTGCGGCAATGGTTCGTCCTGCAACACCACGTCGCTCTCCAGATCTGACGATGCGAATACTTAGCCGATTGAAATCGACCTTTGGTAGCGTCATTACGATAAAAACTTTTGGCGCTGATGCTTCGAGCTCTGAATATCAAAATTTGTCGAATGGCTTTGAACACGAGTGTTTAGGGGAACTGAATTCTACCGAAGTATCCCGCTTACTTAGGACGACCGACGTATTCTTAGACTATTCTGCATTTCAGGCAATGGGGCTGACCGCAATGGAGGCCGCTGCAAGTGGCGCGGTGAATGTTGGACCAATCAACGGCGGGCTTTCTGAAGTCATCGTTGAACAAGAAACCGGCGTTTTGGTTGACACCCTTGATGAAGAGGTTTGTTTTGCAAAGACATGTGACATTATTCGCGATGCTCAACGACGAATCACTATTGGGAAAAACTCTTTAGGCATTACAAAATATTATCCCGAAAAAGTTGCTCTCAACTTGATGTCGGTTCTTTTCAACAGTGATACCTCGGAGGTACAGTGATGATGCCTGAGTCTCCTATCAAAGTGCATGTCCTTTACGAAAGCTCGAATGGCGCCGAACCACATGGCTGTAGCGTCATTCGCTTACTGCGCCCATTATCACACCCTTCAATTAGCGATCGCATTGAGCTGACTTACGGAATTAAAATTCCCGAGCATTCAGTAGACGTTGTGATAATCGAAAGGTTGTGGGTGCACCAGTTCAATACGATTGAACTACTGCTGCAGCTCGACAATCTGAGAGCACGCGGCACTACGATAATTTACGAAACCGACGATGATTTGCTGAACGTGAACTCACGCGTCGGCGATCGAGAATGGCCTAGCGCCCACCAGAAAAATATCATCCGCTTGTTGGCCCGGGAGGCTCACGGGATCATAGTTTCCACGCAGAACCTTGCCAAAATGTTCTCTGTGCTAAATACCAATATCCAAGTAGTTGAAAACTCACTGGATGAAACGTTATTTATTAGAAAACTCGCTCGGAGAGCGGACAGCAAAATAAAATTTGGCTATATGGGGACATTCACCCATCTTGAGGATCTGATTTTTGTTTCGGCAGCCATCAAAAGTGCTCTAGTAAAATTCTCACCCCATGTTGAATTCGAAATCGTAGGGATAGGTGATGAATACACCATTCGGAAGATTTTTGGAGACGCCCCAGTATCAATCAAACGAGTCCCAGAAAAAGATGTACCCTACGAACGGTTCTGCCAGTGGATGTCTGAAAATCTGCAATGGGACTTTGGCATTGCGCCACTTCTTCAATCTGAATTTTCAGATTCAAAATCGGATATAAAGTTTCTTGACTACTCGCTTGTAGGCATTCCAGGTATATATTCAAACGTGCCAGCCTATGCAGATACGGTACAAAACAATATCACAGGACTTTTGTGTGACAATTCAGTGGATCAATGGACGGAGCAAATCGAAAAACTGATTTCATCACCAGATTTAATATCTTCGCTATCTGATGCTGCTTATGAACATACAAATACATACAGAACTCTGAGAACCAATGCTGTAAACTTCCTGGACGCCATTAAAAAAATCCAGAATGCTAAGTCACGAGAACACGAAGCACGCTCGCATACGGTTTAAAGTCTGAAGATTGGTGCGGTATTCTGACGCTGCCCTGTATCAAAAAGTACAGGGCAATCTTTTTGTGAGCGGAGTTTCGTATTTAGCTGGAAAAATATACTCCATGCAAGCTTAGGGTAAACCACCAGGTATGGTTTGAGTCTTTACCTGCATTCCAAACATCCGGTAGACCGCGTGCAAACCTGCTCTTGCCCTACATTTAAGCAGTTCAGCGTTTCTTATAATACGGTGTGCTGGCCTGAACCAAGCAGAGTTCAGAACGTTGAGGAGTATTTTTGGTGGTCGGCAGCACATGCAGCGATCTGCAATTGCCGCGACGGTTGTTCAGCGTAAAGCCTTCCTAATCTAGTGCGTCGACGAACTAAGCAACGCTTAACGTCGCCTATTGCCCATTCAGCCGATGATTAGCCGACTCAAGCGCTGATCCGGGATGAGGATAATCAGGCAAAGCTCGAAAATCTCTTGCCAACTCCCCTATCGAATATCCGAGCGTCAACCGCGCCAAGGTAATTACTAGGCTGCATATTTTTATATGCAGCTATCCGTGCACTTTCGGCTGCTCCAAGTATAGTCAATCAGCTTGGTTGGAAATACTGGGGTGCCTGCCCCTTAGCTGTATGCCGCTCTTAAACTTCAGCGCCGGTTTTTCGATTAAATGCCAGGAAATCACCCCTGCTACCCAAGCAGCAGGCAAGGATATCGCCATTAGCTTGTAAGGAGTAATTGACGGCAGCAGATAGCAAACTGCTTGTTGGATGGGAAAGGCATACAGGTAAATTCCGTAAGAGTAATCACCTAAAAAACCCGGAAGCCTTATCGTTTTTGAATATGCAAATAATAAAACCGCATAGCTGATCGCCACTGCAAAGGTTGAGGAGTTGGCAACCGTTGACTTTGTAAATAACCAAATTAAGCAAAGGGATACTGCAACCGTCCAATGCATAAATATGTAACTACGCGCAATAAACGCTATGGAACCTATCGCGAAGTATATGGAAAGCCTATAGTCATCCTCATTGGGTACTACACTGCTCAAATCAAAAAGTATTGTGCAAATTATGAGAATTGTCAGAGGGATAATTATTTTGACTCTCATGACTTTAGCGATGACGGCTACAATCAAAACGATAGCATAAAGCCTTACCTCTAATGGAATGGTCCACAGACTACCATTCACAACCTCACCATAACGTCCATCGTAGAATTTAATACCCGGCAGATCAACTTGAATTGTCCGCGCCATGCTTACGGCGTTTGTGATATAGCTGTAAGTCCTGTCATTTGAGAAGTATTCTGATAACTGTAGGTTGGAGATTGATGGACCTAGAACGAACGCCAAAAACATAACGCAGACTGCCAGTGCAGGCATAATCCGCAGTCCTCTCGCTTTGATGAATTGCAGTACAGAATGTTTTTGCGCGCTAGCAGTTATCAGAAATCCACTCAGAATGAAGAAAACAATGACTCCAAGTCCGTGTGAAGGAATTGGAAGTCCTACTATAAACGCGGGGTCTTGACATTCCGGGCAGCGATTTGGAGAAAGCGGGAAAGAGTGCCCCACTATTACAACTGAGGCAGCGAGCAGCCTAATTAGCAACATATTGTTGTTTGTTTGTTTTTCATCAATCAGATCCGCGAGGTTTTTCATGGCCGACGAGTTTAATCCTGTTTATAGAACACCCAATTATTTCTGAGTGATTGCCGTTACCTGCAAAGAAACTGCGATGTTCCCCACGTCCATTCAACGGTGGGACACTGGCGTGAACACCTATCCGACGAGTTCGCGCTGTCTAAGCCACCCTCGCTATTGCCTATTTCTGGCAAGACACTCCTGCCGCTGTGCAGGTTCTTATGCCTTGGCCGTAATTCTACCACTTCAACACCTTGCACTGGAAAATCCAATTTTTTGTTGAGTGACGCAAAGTAAATTCTTTCCTGCGAATTGTCGCTTAGAAGCTTAAAGCCCTTCGGCAAGTAGCTGGCAGCGGCACTGCCGATACATATATTCGAGCTGTATTCTGAAACTTCTACCTTGCCTACCTAACATAATGGAAAACTTGAGGCTACGCGTTTACAGCTTAGCTCTTAACAAACGACGGAGAGACGATCACAAAATAGCGCATGAAAACTCAACAAGTTATCTCTTCCCTCATAACATAACAGCATGAAAAATAATCGTTGTTGTTCGAAAATAAAGTACCCCGAAGAAGCCGGGGTTCTTTGGTTGAACCTGTAGAATTATCCCTGTATGAGCTACAAGTGTTTTTTTTCAGAGCACTTCGCGTTTTCCATATTATTATTCGGGTGCTCGCAGAGCAGTTCTTAGCTTTCCTATTGCATAACGCAGCGGCGCAGTAAACTTCCAACTGCTTGAATTTTTCAAAGCAGCAATCACCATCTGACTATTCGATAGCTCATGCTCAACTCGCTCAAGCTGTTGTTCAACTAGATTTTTATGCTTCTCCAGTGTCAGACGCTGATACTCCAGATTCTGCTGATGTTCTTGAAGCTGAGCCTCCACGGCAACTCTATTCTGATTATGTTGCTCAATTTCGGAAACATAACGCTGAAACAGAGGGGAAGTCACGCAATTCTCATCATTGATATTTTGTAGCAACTTCAAACGCCGTTCATAAAATTCTTTTTTATCCCAACGAGCGATGTTTTCTCTATTTCGAAAATGCACGTGAAACTCACCACCGATAGCCTCAACCTTAAAAAGCTCTAGCTTGGTCAACCCCAAAAAGCTCAGCTCTGTAAAGATCAATTCGAAAGACGATGGAGTAAAGGTCCAACAGTGAACATCAATATATAATTTATCATCAGAGAGAAGGCGTGCCTTCCAGATATCAAACGTTTCAGTGAGCGTTTCAAATGGCTCGATATTGGTCGCAATCACACCAGTATGAAATCCACTATGAGAGACACCATCTATCACTTGCCGAGCGTATAGCGAGCAATGTTCAAAAATTTGGGCAGCGCTCGGGCGTTCTCTATTTGTGTAATGAGCTTCCAATATGTCAGCCAACGAACTATTTGGACGAAAATAATCGAAACAGCCGCGCCTATCCGGAATGGCCATGCTCAATACACCATCGATTTTCAAAACCTCTTCACACCCTTGAAAAAATTTTATTAAATCAGGCACATGCTCCAAATTATGTGATGAGATGACATAATCAAACTCCCCCAGCGCATTAACACTTTTTACCAGTTCAGCGATTTGAGAAGATGAGCCCACGAGATCGACATTTTCGATAATGCTCTCTTGCTCCTGGGTAATAGACTTATCTGCTCGAGCTCGAGCTTGGAGTGTAGTTGTATCAAATACATCTATGACCGTGCAGTCGTAACCAGCGCGCTTGGGAGTGAGAGGGTTACACCACGGACCGATCTCAATACCCTTAGCACCAGACGAAATAAACTGAGTGATTTTTTGCTGACGCTCCATCCGAACCTCTGCTAATTTTTATATTATTACAGTTTGTTCATATATCCCGTACAACTGAAGCTACCACAGCGACCTAGACCTTGCCAGGCCCTGACCACCATAAACGTTTAAACATACTGACCGCAAGCAAAAAAACACGCGACATCCATGCTTAAATTTATATCGAAGGTATTTAATAAATTTGATAGGGGGGGGGGGGGGGGGGGGGGGGGGAAGGGGATTAATCGTACGAGCGGTGGCTAATGCACTAGTGCGATGGAATACCCGCTATCTCCGCGAGCCATAAATCAATGAAGCTTTGCATGTAATTTCGAGCCAACGCTCGCAAATCCTGTCATTCGCCTGTTAATCCACCTCCTGTGGTCAGGCTAATCGTTATAACTCTCAAGAAATCAATCGATAGCTTGATTATTATCTGATTCGCCGGCTTTAAAATATTTCACCAGCCCAACGATTGGAGCGTAAGCCAGGCATACTCCCAAAGGACCATCTAGCTTCCCGACACCAACTAAACAAGCCAAAGGTAACAGCCATAACAAATTTACGACGACCACCACCAAAGTTACCCGCGAGTGGCTTTTGAACAACCTCGATGCATATTGATATGCATGCGATCTATGCGCGTTATAAATTTTCTCTCCGCGCACTAACCGCCGAACTAGCGTGAATGTGGCGTCAACAATAAAAACCCCAAGAATTATTATCCAACTCCAAAGTAACTCGCTGGCGACTGATGCTGCGTGAAGAACAAATACTCCGAGAGTGATTCCAAGAAATCCGCTCCCTGCGTCTCCCATAAATATCCGGGCAGGCGGAATATTCCAATAAGTAAATCCCGAAACTGCTCCTGTTAAAAACAAGGCTAGCCAAATAAGTTCCACTTGTCCGCTCAACCAATATACTACGCACATAGCAAGGCAGGCACTGATCGCTTCAGCGCTGGCCAACCCATCAATTCCATCCATAAAGTTATAGAGATTGAGCATCCAGACCAGATACACCGCGGCCAGGGCGTTTCCGACCAAACCTAAATCAAAAGCGATACCGAAGAAATCAACTGCGGGAAGACCATTCAACCAATACAGTGCCCATGCGGCAGCCACGAAGTGCCCCAGCAAGCGCCACCTGGCGGCAATGTGCCCATGGTCATCGGCGAACCCTATCACCGCAACGAGCAAGCCTGAGCCAAACAGTCCAACAAATGATGCAAGATCGAGCAGGCCGAGGCTGGTGAGTACAGGCAGCGCAAACAGAAAGGATGCAACAATAGCCACCCCGCCTCCACGCGGCGTTGGCACCGTATGAGAGCTGCGCTCGTTGGGGATGTCGATCAAGCTCTTGGCCAAAGCGTAGCGCCGCAAAATGAAGGTCAATCCCCAGGAAGCAACAATTACTAAGAGCAACAGCCACCAAACAGTCATTTCGTTTGTAGTTCCTGATAACAGCCAGCGGTCTGAAGCATGGCTCGGTCCATGTTGACGGGTGGCGCCCACCCCAATAGATGTAGATTTTTACTGATATCGACCTGGAGAGATCCGCACAGGCGCTGGGCGATTACTTGTTTACCCAACATTGCGGCTGCTAGCTTCAATAGTCCCTCGGGAAAGGGCAGCAGTCGGGCTGGCTTGCCTAACGCGCGGGAAAGGCGACGCAACAGTTGAGTGGTGGATAAATCTTCACCATCGCTCACCAGAAAAGTCTGATTGGCCGCCGCAGGGTGATCAATACAAGTGATGACCAGACTCACGAGGTTTGCTATGCAGACTAAGCTCCGCTGATTGCGGATCGCCCCGAGCGGTAATGGGACACCTTTATCGAGCCAACTAAGCATATTCAGGAAGTTCGCCTTCACTCCGGGTCCATAGATCAGCGGCGGACGGATGATGACAACTTCCATACCGGTTTCACACGCCAATTGCTGTAGCGCTGTTTCCGCTTCGTATTTGGACAAACCATATGGATCAGAAGGATTCAAGCAATCATCGGCTGTGAATGGCCTGCCCAGCTCGGTACTTTCGCCATTCACCTTGATTGAGCTGATGAAAATAAAACGCCTGACTCCTGATGCAGCGGCTTGTCTTGCCAGACGCAGAGTCCCTTCCACATTGACCTTGCGGAACTCGGCGAGGGGGTCTACAGCATTCTCATTCATGACATGCACGCGGGCAGCGGCATGAATAACGACTTGGACAGTGTTCAGACACGGCAAAATCATCGGCTGGGTCAGGTCAAAGTACTCCACCGGGCAGAGGCCATGCAAACGCGTGGCACCCCGGGCGGCGGCAGTGACCGCAAATGCATTGTCGATTAACAGCCGGAAGACCAGCGCTTCCCCTACGAAACCGCTCGCCCCTGTAACCAACACCTTTAGGGCTGTCATCTGACTTTTTTTCCTAACAATGCGGTCGCCCAGCAAATACAAAAGAAAAACACTTTGTCACGTGCACGGCGGCGACACTTATTTGCGCTGAAAGACAATTTGATCAACTGACGGCGTCCCAACGGTAGCCAGGTCCGGACAAACGCTTCATCAGCCTGGCCGACCAGTTGGGTGATCAACTGAACCTGATTGAACCACCAGCCATCGTGAATGGTTTTATAGCGAGATATCAATGAACCCAAACCTGTATTGGCTCCGACTTGGTTGTTTTCGTGCTGGCGATAATCCATCGATGGTAGTGAGTCGATATACCAGCGATAACCGTGACTGCGAGCGAACGCATAGCAATACCAGTCGTGGAGGCCGACCCCTTGCAATCGCGGCCATTCTTTGAGCATCGCGCCTTTCATAGAAGTCGCCAGTCGCTCATTCAAGACGTAGGTGCATCCAGGGCCTGCCGCTTCGAATAGAAAATCCCACTCGACTTGCGGCTGGGCCTTGTCCAGCACACAGGCTTTTCCGTCCGGCCAAAAAGCCGTGACGTTGCTTGAGTAGGCATCTACCTGGAGATCTGAAAGTGTGTGGGTCGCACGCTGTAACTTATCAGAATGCCAGACGTCATCCTGATCGCAGAAAGCGACAAAGTCATAGCCTTCAAAGTCGACATCACGGATCAATCGAAAGAAGTTACGAGAGGCGCCGCCGAAACTTCCGGCGATTGGCAACACGATGACCTCGGAATGCTGCACGGCATAAGCAGCGCACCAATCTTCGGTACCGTCGGTTGAGGGGTCAATGCTGATGTAGATAGTAACGTCGACGCCTTCCTGGCTAAGGATCGAGGCCAACTGCTCCTCGATCCACTGCATGCCATTGAAGGCAGCCAGTAAAACCGCAACCTTGAGATGTTTTACTGGCATGCCATTCCTGCCCGGACCGGTTAAACGCTACTGTTCGAAAGGTTTTGCCTTCGAGTCAGTGAGAAGGCGAATCCAGCAGTTTCTGCAGGTATTGACCGTAGCCCGTCTTCTTCAGCGCGTCAGCCTGAGTAGCCAACTGCTCGGCGCTGATCCAGCCATTGTGATAAGCGATCTCTTCGAGGCACGCTACTTTCAGGCCTTGGCGCTGCTCGATGGTGTGCACGAAATGACTGGCTTCCAGAAGCGAATCATGGGTGCCGGTATCCAGCCAGGCGAAGCCGCGACCGAGCATTTCGACATTGAGAGTCTTCTGCTCAAGGTACGCACGGTTAACGTCAGTGATTTCCAGCTCGCCACGCGGAGATGGTTTGATGTTCTTGGCAATCTCGACGACCTGGTTGTCGTAGAAGTACAGGCCAGTTACCGCGTAGCTGGATTTTGGTTTCAGCGGCTTCTCTTCGATGCTTAAAGCCCGGCCGGCAGCGTCAAACTCGACTACACCAAAACGCTCTGGATCGGACACGTGATAACCGAATACAGTCGCGCCGTGATCTTGAGTGCTAGCGGAACGCAGATTTTCCGAGAAATGCTGACCGTAAAAGATATTGTCGCCCAGAATCAGGCAGCAAGGGTCTTTACCAATGAACTCTTCGCCAATGATAAAGGCTTGTGCCAAGCCGTCCGGGCTAGGTTGCTCGGCGTACGTCAGCTTGATGCCGTACAGACTGCCATCGCCCAGCAGCTTGCGGAAGCACGGCAAATCATCAGGCGTAGAGATAATCAAAATTTCCCGCATACCCGCGAGCATCAATACCGACAGCGGATAAAAAATCATCGGCTTGTCGTAGATCGGGAGCATTTGCTTAGATACACCCAGAGTCAACGGATGCAAGCGTGTGCCCGAGCCACCAGCGAGGATGATGCCTTTACGATTTGTCGTGGTCATTTGTTCAGAACTTCCCTAAGCATTCGGGTTACACCACTTTGCCAATCCGGCAAGTGTAGAGAAAAATTGTCGCGTAGCTTCTGAGTATTCAATCGCGAATTCAAAGGGCGTCGCGCAGGTGTTGGATAGGCCGTTGTTTCGATCGGACTGACCGTCGTCACAGCGAGCTTCTCGCCTTGGACTTTTGCGAAGTCAATGACATGACTGGCATAGCCATGCCAAGACACTTCGCCCGCAGCGGCCAGGTGATAGAGACCGGCCAACTCGGGACGCCCGAGAACTTGCTGGATGGCCAACGCCGTAACGTCAGCAATCAGATCAGCTCCGGTAGGTGCCCCGATCTGATCTGCGATAACGCTCAACGTTTCGCGATCTTTCGCCAAGCGCAACATGGTCTTTGCGAAGTTATTGCCGCGAGCACCGTACACCCAGCTGGTGCGGAAAATCAGATGCTTGCAACCCGACGCGATAATTGCCTGCTCGCCGGCGAGCTTGCTGGCGCCGTAATGGTTCACCGGCGCAACAGCGTCTGTCTCCTGCCATGGCGTCACGCCTTGGCCACTGAAAACATAATCCGTTGAGTAGTGAACCAGCCATGCGCCCGAAGCTGCGGCTTCTTCCGCCATAACGCCACTCGCAAGGCCGTTTACGTGATCTGCTAACTCGGTTTCAGATTCAGCCTTGTCGACCGCGGTATACGCCGCGGCGTTAACAATAACGTCAGGCTTTACCTGACGAATCGTTGCGCGCAGGGATTCGAGATTGGACAGATCACCACTGAGCCCATCAACGGGATGACGATCGAGAGCCACCACCTCGCCAAGCGGCGCCAGTGAGCGCTGCAGCTCCCAGCCCACCTGACCGCTCTTTCCTAGAAGCAGGATCTTCATGCTTTGCTCGAACGATCCGCATAATTCTGGTCAATCCACTGCTGGTAGCTGCCGCTCTTCACGTGCTCTACCCATTCGGTGTTGGTCAGATACCATTCGACTGTCTTACGAATACCGGTCTCGAAAGTTTCTTCCGGCGTCCAGCCCAGCTCACGCTGAATCTTGCTCGCATCGATTGCATAACGCACGTCATGACCAGGGCGATCCTGAACATAGGTAATCAGGCTGGCATGAGGACGATGGGCAGAATCAGGGCGCAACTCATCGAGCAACGCACAGAGGGTATGCACCACTTCGATGTTTTGTTTTTCGTTATGACCGCCGATGTTGTAAGTCTCACCAATGACACCTTCGGTGACGACTTTGTACAACGCGCGCGCGTGATCTTCGACATACAACCAGTCACGAACCTGGTTACCTTTGCCATAAACCGGCAGCGGCTTGCCTTCCAGCGCATTGAGAATGATCAGAGGGATCAGCTTCTCTGGGAAGTGGCACGGGCCGTAGTTGTTAGAGCAGTTGGTAACCAGTGTCGGCAGACCATAAGTACGTGCCCAGGCACGAACCAGATGGTCGGAGCTGGCCTTGCTTGCCGAGTAAGGCGAGCTTGGCTGGTAAGGCGTGGTTTCGGTGAAGAGATCTTCCGGCCCCTCGAGATCACCGTAAACTTCATCAGTCGAAATGTGGTGGAAGCGGAAACTGGCTTTACGCGCATCATCCAGCGCGGCCCAATAGTGGCGGGCGGCTTCGAGCAGCGTGTAGGTGCCGATGATGTTGGTCTGGATAAACTCGGACGGACCAGAGATCGAGCGATCGACGTGGGATTCTGCGGCCAGGTGCATGATTGCATCCGGTTGGTGTTCACGCAGGACACGGTCGATCTGATCACGATCACAGATATCGACGCGTTCAAATGCATAGCGCGAATTCTGGCTGACTTCTGCCAGCGACTCCAGATTGCCGGCGTAAGTCAGCTTATCGACGTTAACGACCGCATCGGAAGTGTTGGAGATGATGTGACGGATGACTGCCGAGCCAATGAAGCCGGCGCCGCCGGTTACTAGAATTTTCACGCGAAACGATACCCTTGAGCTGCGGACAGCGCTGCCAGCGAGCGCGGTCTAATCCATGAATGCAGACGCCATCAACAGTTGGCATCCGTCAGAGTCAGTCTGAATCGTCATGCAATAAGGCACGATCGAACAAGGGCTGCATTTTACAGCTTAATGATGGTTTTACTAATGGATAAAGACAGACTGAGGCGCAATTTCGACAGATGCCCTTCGCCTGTCGTTTTCAGACCAGTCGCTTGCGTGCGGCTCTGGACGAACGCCCCAGAAACCAGCCCAATACAGGGCCAATCAGCATTCCGATCAACAAAGCCAACACTGCAATGAGCGACACTGGCAACTGCGGTCCGGAAAAACCTAGAAACAAAAGCGAAACCGACTGCTGATTCTCAAGCACAAAAGCAAGGACAATCAGGACCATCAGCAGAAGAAATACGCCAAGCAGTATGCGTTTCAGGTTACGCATTCACGCCACCTCGATTTTGAATAGCGAAGATCAAACCCCCTCCTCCTCTTCCTCATTCACCCGATCGCGCAGTTCTTTACCCGGCTTGAAATGCGGAACGAATTTACCGTCAAGGCTGACAGACTGGCCGGTCTTTGGATTGCGGCCAACACGCGGCGCACGGTAGTGCAGGGAGAAGCTGCCAAACCCACGGATCTCGATACGATCACCGGTGGCGAGGCACTGGGACATTTGTTCAAGCATGGTCTTGATGGCCAGCTCCACATCCTTGGATGAGAGCAGCCCTTGATGGGTGACAATTCGTTCGATCAACTCCGACTTCGTCATATTTTTCCCTTCTTTTTCAAGCAGCTAGATCAGCGCTTGAAAGGTTTTAGCACGCCCGGAAGATTTTGAACAGCCCAGGGATTGACATATCTTCCACCGCGTCGAAACGCCCGTTTTCAGGGCATCCCAGCAAAAAACAGGGCACGACATGCTTAACGACATATCACCAGCATGGTTCGTGTTACGTAGCCCGCGGGGTTGAAGCCAAAAGGAAACTCATCTTCATCCTTGGCATCATCCGATCGGGTGATCACCTTATACCCCGCCCCCTTGCACTCCTTTGCCGCGCGCTTCTGGCATTTCTCCCAGCCAGAGCCCAACCCAGAGCAGTCGACCTCTATACCACTGACACCACGCACGGCATGAGTCTTGGCACTGGTCGTACAGCCAGCCAGAACCAGTACAGCCATGAGGACAATAAACTTGTTCATCCACTTCCTTATGCCAGGCAACTGCCCGACGACTACACGCTTAAGACCAAGCTTAGACGTGAATAGACGATTGATCCGATTAAAGAAACAGACCAGCTTGAAGTGGAATTGGTTTCACCGAAACACTCGCGAAAACCTGGAGTTACCAAATCACAGGCGCAAAAAAGGGCGACCGAAGTCGCCCTTTTTCATGATCAAGCAGAACTTAGTTCTGTTTGGCCATTGCCTGGCGCAGCAGTGCCGCCATGGTGGTGTCGCCAGTAGGAGCTTCTTCAGCCTTCAGGCTTTGGATAGCTTCTTTCTCTTCAGCATCGTCTTTCGACTTGATGGAGAGCTGGATCACGCGGCTCTTGCGGTCAACGCTGATGATCTTGGCTTCTACTTCCTGGCCTTCTTTCAGAACGTTGCGCGCGTCTTCAACGCGGTCACGGCTGATTTCGGAGGCTTTCAGAGTCGCTTCGATATCGTCGGCCAGAACGATGATGGCGCCTTTGGCGTCAACTTCTTTCACAGTGCCTTTAACGATGGCGCCTTTGTCGTTCTCTTGAACGTACTCGGAGAACGGATCGCTTTCCAGTTGCTTGATGCCCAGGGAGATACGCTCGCGCTCTGGGTCAACCGACAGGATAACGGTGTCCAGCTCGTCGCCCTTCTTGAAACGACGAACAGCTTCTTCGCCAACTTCGTTCCAGGAGATGTCGGACAGGTGAACCAGACCGTCGATGCCGCCGTCCAGACCAATGAAGATACCGAAATCGGTGATCGACTTGATGGTGCCGGAGATTTTATCGCCCTTGTTGAACTGGCCAGAGAAATCTTCCCATGGGTTAGATTTGCACTGCTTGATGCCCAGGGAGATACGACGACGCTCTTCGTCGATGTCCAGAACCATAACTTCCACTTCGTCGCCGACTTGTACGACTTTCGAAGGGTGGATGTTCTTGTTGGTCCAGTCCATTTCCGAAACGTGCACCAGACCTTCAACGCCTTCTTCCAGCTCAGCGAAGCAGCCGTAGTCGGTCAGGTTGGTTACACGAGCGGTAACGCGAGTGCTTTCTGGGTAACGGGCTTTGATAGCAACCCATGGATCTTCGCCCAGTTGCTTCAGGCCCAGGGAAACACGGTTGCGTTCGCGATCGTATTTCAGAACCTTGACGTCGATTTCGTCACCAACGTTGACGATCTCGGAAGGATGCTTGATGCGCTTCCAGGCCATGTCGGTGATGTGCAGCAGGCCGTCCACGCCACCCAGATCGACGAATGCGCCGTAATCGGTGAGGTTTTTGACGATACCTTTGACTTGCTGGCCTTCCTGCAGGGATTCCAGCAGAGCTTCACGCTCGGCGGAGTTCTCGGCTTCCAGGACGCTGCGACGGGAAACGACAACGTTGTTGCGCTTCTGGTCCAGCTTGATGACCTTGAATTCCAGCTCTTTGCCTTCCAGGTGCGTGGTGTCGCGCACTGGACGGACGTCAACCAGGGAACCTGGCAGGAACGCACGGATGCCGTTAACGTCGACAGTGAAGCCGCCTTTAACCTTACCGTTGATAACGCCCTTGACCACTTCCTCAGCTGCGAAGGCCGCTTCCAGAACGATCCAGCACTCAGCGCGCTTGGCTTTTTCACGGGACAGCTTGGTTTCACCGAAACCGTCTTCAACCGAGTCCAGAGCAACGTGAACTTCGTCACCGACATTGATAGTCAGATCGCCAGCGTCGTTGTAGAACTGCTCAAGCGGGATGAGTGCTTCAGACTTCAGGCCAGCGTGAACGGTTACCCAGCGAGCCTGGTAATCGATATCAACGATAACACCGGTGATGATGGAGCCTGCCTGAAGGTTCAGGGTTTTTAGGCTTTCTTCAAAGAGTTCCGCAAAGCTTTCGCTCATTTTAATTCCTGTAAATGAGGGCGAAGGATACGCCCATCTCCACACCCCAGACGGTGTGGGTTAGTTTCATATAGAAGAAGCGCCGCAGGACTATGACTGGTCCCCTGCAACCTTCTTGGTCACCCGGCGATATCGCGAATGGCGATCTCGCTCATGATGCGTTCAAGCACCTGATCGATGGACAACTCCGTGGAATCCAGCTGTATGGCGTCAGCCGCCGGCTTAAGCGGGGCTACCGCTCGCTGGGTGTCACGCTCGTCGCGCGCACGGATCTCATCTAGCAGACTCGACAGACTAACACCCTCGACTTTGCCCTTCAACTGCAAATATCGACGGCGCGCCCTCTCCTCGGCACTGGCGGTCAGGAAAATCTTCAGCGGTGCATCCGGAAAAACCACCGTGCCCATGTCTCGACCATCGGCCACCAGGCCCGGCGCTTCCTGGAATGCGCGCTGGCGCTGCAGCAGGGCCTCGCGTACGGCGGGCAATGCAGCCACTTGCGAAGCGCCGGAGCCGACGCTTTCGGTGCGGATCACATCACTGACTTCGTCACCTTCCAGAATGATCCGTTGCAACTGACCTTCGGTCGCCGCAAAGAACTGCACATCCAGATGAGCGGCAAGTTTCTTCAGCAGCTCTTCATTAGTCAGATCAACACCATGGTTGTGCGCAGCAAATGCCAGCAAGCGGTACAACGCACCGGAATCCAGCAGGTTCCAGCCCAGACGCTTGGCCAGAATTCCGGCTACGGTGCCTTTGCCCGAGCCGCTTGGCCCATCAATGGTGATGACCGGTGCAATGTTTTTCACGACTGAGCCTCTTGTGCCACACGAATACCCACTTGCCCGCACAGCGCGAGGAAGTTCGGGAACGACGTCGCGACGTTGGCGCAGTCATGGATGCGGATCGGTGCAGTGGCGCGCAACGAGGCAACGCTGAACGCCATCGCAATACGGTGATCGCCATGACCATGCACTTCGCCGCCGCCGATCTGGCCGCCATCGATGATGATACCGTCCGGGGTCGGCTGGCATTTCACGCCCAGCGCCAACAGACCGTCCGCCATCACCTGAATACGATCCGACTCCTTGACCCGCAGCTCTTCAGCGCCAGTCAGCACGGTACGCCCTTCGGCGCAGGCAGCCGCCACGAACAGCACCGGGAATTCGTCGATGGCCAGCGGAACCAGCTCTTCGGGAATCTCGATACCTTTGAGTTTAGCTGCCCGCACGCGCAGGTCAGCCACAGGCTCGCCGCCGACTTCACGCTGGTTTTCCAAAGTGATGTCCGCGCCCATGAGACGCAGGATGTCGATCACGCCGGTACGGGTCGGGTTGATGCCGACGTGCTCAAGCACCAGCTCCGAACCTTCGGCGATCGAGGCCGCTACAAGGAAGAACGCCGACGACGAGATGTCGCCCGGCACTTCAATGTGCGTTGCAGTCAGCTTACCGCCAGACTCAACCGAAGCCGTAGCACCTTCAACGGTGACCGGGTAGCCGAAACCACGCAGCATGCGCTCGGTGTGGTCGCGAGTCGGCGCTGGCTCGGTCACGGTGGTCTTGCCTTCAGCGTACAGACCGGCGAGCAGCAGGCAGGATTTCACCTGAGCACTGGCCATCGGCATGGTGTACGTCAGGCCTTTAAGCTTGTGACCACCACGAATGGTCATCGGCGGACGACCTTCAGCAGCGGTTTCAATCACGGCGCCCATTTCACGCAGTGGATTGGCCACGCGATTCATCGGGCGCTTGGACAGCGACGCATCGCCAGTCAGCGTGCTGTCGAAGTTCTGCGCCGCCAGCAAGCCGGACAGCAGACGCATCGACGTGCCGGAATTGCCCAGATAGATCGGGCCGGGCGCCGGCTTCAAGCCGTGCAGGCCGACACCGTGAATGGTCACGCGGCCGTGATGCGGGCCTTCGATGACCACGCCCATGTCGCGGAATGCCTGCAAGGTCGCCAGGGCGTCTTCGCCCTCAAGGAAGCCTTCGACTTCGGTGACGCCTTCGGCGAGCGAGCCGAGCATGATCGAGCGGTGGGAAATCGATTTGTCACCCGGTACGCGAATCCGACCGGACAGGCGGCCACCAGGTTGAGCCAGGAAGATCAGATCGTTGGAATTCATAGCGTCCACATAGGCCCTGCGGGCCAGGATTTTACTGAAATGCTCGCGGGCAACCCGGGCGCGAGTGAAAACGCCCAACAATTGGTGCCCATCCCCTGCATCGACCGCGTCGCGCAAGGCGTCGAGGTCGCTGCGAAATGTATCGAGTGTGCGCAGGACAGCCTCGCGATTGGCGAGGAAGATGTCGTGCCACATCACCGGGTCGCTTCCGGCGATTCTTGTGAAATCGCGGAAACCGCCCGCAGCGTAACGGAAGATCTCAAGATTTTCATTGCGCTTGGCCAACGAATCGACCAGACCGAAGGCCAGCAGGTGCGGCAAATGACTGGTCGCAGCCAGCACTTCGTCGTGACGCTCGACCTGCATGTGCTCGACGTCGGCGCCCAATTCGCGCCACAGACGATCAACCACAGCCAGCGCAGCCGGATCGGTTTGCTCGAGCGGCGTGAGAATCACCTTGTGACGACGGAACAGCTCGGCATTGGAGGCTTCCACCCCGCTCTGCTCGGAACCGGCAATCGGATGGCCCGGCACGAAACGCACCGGCATACCACCGAACGCTTCGGTTGCCGCGCGCACCACGTTGCCTTTGGCGCTGCCGACATCGGTCAGAATCGCCTGCCCCAGATCCATGCCAGCCAGACGCGCGAGCACTTTTTCCATGGCCAGAATCGGCACCGCCAGCTGAATCACATCAGCGCCCTGGCATGCAGCTGCCAAGTCATCCTCACAACGATCAACCACACCCAACTCGACCGCGAGCTTGCGCGATTGCGGGTCGAGATCGACCCCGACCACTTCGCGGCAGATGCCGCTTTCACGCAAGCCTTTGGCAAACGAACCACCGATCAATCCCAGACCGACCACCACAAGGCGCCCGATCATAGGTGCAGCAGATTGCAGTGCAGTGACATCAACCACGAGCCAGAACCTTGCGCAGCGCTTCGAGGAAGCGGCTGTTTTCCGCCGGCAGACCGATGGTCACCCGCAGGTGGTTCGGCATGCCGTAGTTGGCCACCGGACGCACGATCACGCCTTCGCGCAGCAAGCCCTGGAACACCGGAGCCGCGACCTGACCGAGGTCGACGCAGATGAAATTGCCTTTGGATTCGATCCAGCTCAGACCCAGCTCACGGAAGCCGGCCTGCAACTGCTGCATGCCCGATTCATTGAGCTGACGGCTTTGCGCCAGATATTCCTCATCCTTCAGCGCTGCGCAGGCTGCCGCGAGGGCCAGACTATTGACGTTGAACGGCTGGCGAACGCGGTTCAGCACGTCAGCAACAACCGGAGTCGACAGACCGTAGCCGACGCGCAATGCCGCCAGACCATAGGCCTTGGAGAAGGTGCGCGAAACCAGCAGATTCGGGTAAGCGGCAAGAAAATCCAGACCGTCCGGCAGATCGCTGCCTTCGGCGTACTCGATGTACGCCTCGTCCAGCACTACCAGCACGTGCTCCGGAACATCCTGCAGGAATTCGTCCAGCGCCTCAGCACCGAACCAGGTACCGGTCGGGTTGTTCGGGTTGGCGATAAACACCACGCGGGTATTGGCATCGATTGCCGCAAGCATCGCAGGCAGGTCATGCCCCCAATCCTTGGCCGGCACGACTTTGGCTTGCGCGCCGACCGCCTGAGTGGCGATCGGATACACAGCGAAAGCGTGCTCACTGAACACGGCATTCAGGCCCGGCGCCAGATAGGCGCGCGCGACCAGCTCAAGAATGTCGTTGGAGCCGTTGCCCAGCGTGACCTGGTTCAGCTCGACACGGCACTGCTCGGCCAGCAGCGATTTCAGCGCGAAACCGTTGCCATCCGGATAACGGGTCAGCTCGGCCAGCTCTTCGCGGATCGCCGCCAAGGCTTTCGGACTGGCACCCAGCGGGTTTTCGTTGCTCGCCAGTTTGACGATTTTGGCCGGATCCAGGTCCAGCTCGCGCGCCAGTTCGTCCACAGGCTTGCCCGGAATGTACGGCGAAAGTTGTTGCACGCCCGGCTGTGCCAGAGCGAGGAAGTTGCCACTCATTTGCTACCGCCCCTTAGAGAACTGCTTTCGGGTAGGAACCCAGCACTTTGAGTGCTACTGCTTCCTGACTGATCTTTTCCAATACACCTTTGATCAACGGATCGCGGTGATGGCCGACGAAGTCGATGAAGAACACATAAGTCCATTTGCCGCTGCGCGACGGACGGGTTTCGATGCGCGTCAGGTCGATCCCGTTGTCGTGGAACGGCACCAGCAGCTCATGGAGCGCGCCGGGCTTGTTGCTCATCGACACGATGATCGAGGTCTTATCGTCGCCGGTCGGCGGCACTTCCTGGTTACCGATCATCAGGAAGCGCGTCGAGTTGTCCGGGCGGTCTTCGATCTTCTCGGCCAAACGGGTCAGGCCATACAACCCTGCCGCCATGTCACCGGCAATCGCCGCCGAATTCCACTCGCCTTTAACCCGCTTGGCCGCTTCGGCATTACTGGAAACCGCCACGCGCTCGACATTCGGGTAATGCGCGTCCAGCCACTTGCGGCACTGAGCCAGCGACTGCGCGTGGGAATAGATGCGGCTGATGCTGTCGGTCTTGGTGTTCTCACCGACCAACAGGTGATGGTGAATACGCAGCTCGACTTCGCCACAGATGACCATGTCGTGCTCAAGGAAGCTGTCCAGCGTGTGATTGACCGCGCCTTCGGTGGAGTTTTCCACCGGCACCACGCCAAAATTCACCGCGCCGGCCGCCACCTCACGGAACACTTCGTCGATCGCCGCCATTGGCTTACTGATCACCGCGTGACCGAAATGCTTCATGGCTGCCGCTTGGGTAAAGGTGCCTTCAGGGCCCAGATAGGCCACTTTCAGCGGCTGCTCCAGCGCCAGGCATGAGGACATGATTTCGCGGAACAACCGCGCCATTTCTTCGTTGCCCAGCGGCCCCTGATTGCGCTCCATCACACGCTTGAGCACCTGAGCTTCGCGCTCAGGACGATAGAACACCGGCACTTCGCCTTCGGCCAGCGAGGCCATCTTTACTCGCGCGACTTCCTGGGCGCAACGCGCACGCTCACTGATCAGCTCCATGACTTTGGTGTCCAGAGCGTCGATGCGAACGCGCAGTGCCTTGAGTTCTTGCTCGGACATCAGCCGTGTTCCTTCTCGAATTCAGCCATGTACGCCACCAGCGCGTTAACCGCGGTGATGTCGACGGCGTTGTAGATGGAGGCGCGCATGCCGCCCACAGAGCGGTGGCCTTTTAGATTGAGCAGGCCACGTTCTTCGGCGCCGGCGAGGAACGGCTTGTCCAGACGATCATCGGCCAGACGGAATGGCACGTTCATCCACGAGCGGTCCGACTTGTTGATCGGGTTGCTGTAGAGGCCGCTGGCGTCGATGAAGTCGTACAGCGTGCGCTGCTTGACGTCATTCAGTTTGGCGATCGCTTCGACACCGCCCTGCTCTTTCAGCCACTGGAACACCAGACCGGACAAGTACCAGGCCAACGTCGGCGGGGTGTTGTACATCGAGCCGTTATCGGCCGCGACCTTGTAGTCGAGCATGGTCGGGCACAGCGAGCGCGCCTTGCCCAGCAAGTCTTCGCGGATGATGTTGACGACGATACCGCTCGGGCCGATGTTTTTCTGTGCGCCGGCGTAGATCATGCCGAAACGCGAGACATCGACCGGACGCGACAGAATGTCCGAGGACATGTCGGCCACCAGCGGTACGTCACCGGTTTCCGGGATCCACTGGAATTCCAGACCGCCGATGGTTTCGTTCGGCGCGTAATGAACGTAAGCGGCGTCTTTCGACAGGTTCCACTCGTTCTGGCCCGGAATGGCGAAATAGTCGTAAGGCTTGGCGGTGGCGGCAACGTTGACGTGGCCGTAGCGCGAGGCTTCTTCAATGGCTTTCTGCGACCAGATACCGGTGTCGATATAGTCGGCAGAACCGCCTTCAGGCAGCAGGTTCAGTGGGATCTGCGCGAATTGCTGGCTGGCGCCACCTTGCAGAAACAGCACTTTATAGTTCGACGGGATATTCAGCAGGTCACGCAGATCCTGTTCGGCCTGGGTGGCGATGGACACGAACTCATCACTGCGATGGCTCATTTCCATTACCGACAGACCCTTGCCATGCCAATCAAGGAGTTCACCCTGGGCGCGCTGCAGGACAGCTTCAGGAAGCGCCGCAGGACCGGCGCAGAAGTTATAGGCTCGCTTGCTCACATCCAATCTCGCTCTGATTTGGTGGTATCACATATCAGTCGGCGCCAATCGTGTGTGGGAGCGAGCTTGCTCGCGAAGGCGGACTGACATTCAACAAAGATGTCGCCTGATACTCCGCTTTCGCGAGCAAGCTCGCTCCCACAAGGATCTCCATGGGCGCCGATATTTCATACCGGACAAATAACAAGGGGGCGAATTCTCATCCGCCCCCTCGTTTGTCCGCTTATTCTTGCGGTTCTTCGTCTGCTGCGGCGTCGAGTTGCTGGTCTTCACCGGCATCGTCGCTTACGACAGTGCCTTCGAATTCCTCGCCCTCTTCACCTTCAAGCTCTTCACCCTCAACTTCCGAAGGCTCCTGAACCCGCTCCAGCCCGACCAGGGTTTCATCCTTGGCCAGCTTGATCAGCGTCACGCCCTGAGTGTTACGACCCAGGCTCGACACTTCGTCGACACGGGTACGCACCAGAGTGCCCTGATCGGAAATCAGCATGATCTCTTCACCATCCTGCACCTGAACTGCGCCGACCAGACGGCCGTTACGCTCGTTGCTGACCATGGCGATTACGCCCTGACCGCCACGCTTGTATTCAGGGAACTCGGTGATCGCCGTGCGCTTGCCGTAGCCGCGCTCGGAGGCGGTGAGGATTTCGCTGCCTTCTTCCGGAATCAGCATGGAGATCAGCTTCTGCCCTTCCGGCAGACGCATGCCACGCACACCGCGGGCGGTACGGCCCATGGCGCGAACTTCGGATTCCTTGAAGCGCGTTACTTTGCCGCCGTCGGAGAACAGCATGATTTCCTGCTCGCCATCGGTGATGGCAGCGGAGATCAGGATGTCGCCTTCGTCCAGCTCCAGCGCGATCAGACCAACGCTGCGCTGACGGCTGAAGGCCACCAGCGGAGTCTTCTTCACGGTACCGTTGGCGGTCGACATGAAGATGAACGGCGCTTTCTTGCGGTCGGCAGCCTTGATACGGGCGCGGCGCTCTTCGTCGGTCTCGTTGCTGTTTTCGATTTCTTCTACATCAGCCTCGACGCCTTCGGCTTCTTCTTCATCAGCCTGACGCTTCATGGCTTCGAGATCGACCGGCAGCATGGTGGTGATGTACTCGCCTTCGCTCAATGGCAGAAGGTTGACCAGCGGACGACCACGGGCGGCGCGGGACGCTTCCGGAATCTCGTAGGTCTTGAGCCAGTACACCTTGCCCTTGCTGGAGAACAGCAGCAGCGTGGTGTGGCTGTTGGCAACCAGCAGGTGAGCGATGTAGTCCTCATCCTTGACGCCGGTGGCCGACTTGCCTTTACCGCCACGACGCTGAGCCTGGTACGCAGCCAGTGGCTGGGTCTTGGCGTAGCCACCGTGAGAGATGGTCACGACGCGCTCTTCTTCCGGGATCATGTCACCCAGGGTCAGGTCGAGACGGGCATCGAGGATTTCGGTGCGACGCTGATCGCCGTATTCGGCGCGGATCACTTCCAGCTCTTCGCGGATCACTTCCATCAGGCGCACGGCGCTGTTGAGGATGCGGATCAGCTCGCCGATCTGGTTGAGGATCTCTTGATACTCGGCCAGCAGTTTTTCGTGTTCCAGACCAGTCAGACGGTGCAGACGCAGTTCCAGAATGGCTTGCGCCTGTTCTGGCGACAGGAAGTACTTGCCTTCGCGCAGACCATATTGCGGGTCGAGGTTTTCCGGACGGCACGAATCGGCACCGGCACGCTCAACCATCGCCACCACCGCCGAGGATTCCCAAGGCGTGCTGACCAGTGCTTCTTTTGCTTCCGACGGCGTCGGCGAAGCCTTGATCAGGGCAATCACCGGATCGATGTTCGACAGGGCAACGGCCTGACCTTCGAGGATGTGCCCGCGCTCGCGCGCCTTGCGCAGTTCGAACACGGTACGGCGGGTAACCACTTCGCGACGGTGACGGACGAAGGCTTCCAGCAGATCCTTGAGGTTCAGAATGCGTGGGCGGCCGTCGATCAGCGCAACGATGTTGATGCCGAATACCGATTGCAGCTGAGTCTGGGCGTAGAGGTTGTTGAGGATCACCTCAGGCACTTCGCCGCGACGCAGTTCGATCACGACGCGCATACCGTCCTTGTCGGACTCGTCGCGCAGCTCGGTGATGCCTTCCAGCTTCTTCTCTTTGACCAGCTCGGCGATCTTCTCGATCAGACGCGCCTTGTTCAGCTGGTAAGGGAGTTCGGTGATGACGATCTGCTGACGGCCACCGACCTTGTCGATGTCTTCGATGATCGAGCGGGCGCGCATGTAAATGCGCCCGCGACCGGTGCGGTAGGCTTCGATGATGCCGGCGCGACCGTTGATGATCGCGGCGGTCGGGAAGTCCGGACCGGGGATGTATTGCATCAGTTCATCGACGGTCAGCTCGGGATTGTCGATGAGCGCCAGGCAACCGTCGATGACTTCACCGAGGTTGTGCGGCGGAATGTTGGTCGCCATGCCCACGGCGATACCGCTGGAGCCGTTGACCAGCAGGTTGGGGATACGGGTCGGCATCACTGCCGGGATCATTTCGGTGCCGTCGTAGTTCGGCACCCAGTCCACGGTTTCCTTGTGCAGGTCGGCCAGCAGCTCGTGCGCCAGCTTGGTCATGCGCACTTCGGTGTATCGCATGGCCGCAGCGTTGTCGCCGTCGACCGAACCGAAGTTGCCCTGACCGTCTACCAGCAGGTAGCGCAGGGAGAAAGGCTGAGCCATACGAACGATGGTGTCGTACACCGCGGTATCACCGTGCGGGTGATACTTACCGATCACGTCGCCGACAACACGGGCAGATTTCTTGTACGGCTTGTTGAAGTCGTTGCCCAGCTCGCTCATCGCGAACAGTACGCGACGGTGCACGGGCTTGAGGCCATCGCGCGCATCCGGCAGTGCACGGCCGACGATCACGCTCATCGCGTAGTCGAGGTAGGACTGTTTCAGCTCGTCTTCGATATTGACCGGGAGGATTTCTTTGGCCAGTTCGCCCATGAGAAGCCTGATTCCTTTTTCTGGTGAAACTTCGTCATATCCATGTGGGAGCAACGAAGCTCGTCGGGGCAGGCCGAGTGCCATGCGCCGACTTACGACAAATCAACATTGGATCGCGGATTTGCGCAGTAAAGACAGCTCCGTGGAGCTGCCTCGGAAAACGCCGGATGTTATCACAAGAGCCGCCACGCACCTATCCCCCTGATGCGCATGGAGCATAGTTAGTTGACCGGTGACAGGCTTAACGGGGACGAGAGAGGCTCAGAGCTTCTTTGAATGCGAAATTGGAGCTTGGTTTAGCGATGTTTATTGACTTTTAAGGCCCCTTCGCGAGCAAGCTCGCTCCCACATTGTTCTATGGTGATCACAAAACCTGTGGGAGCGAGCTTGCTCGCGAAGAGGACAACGCAGACATCAAGTCAATCAATGCAGGCGCTTGCGGCACATCAACTGGGCCATTTTCGCGGTATCCGGGCGCTCGACGATGCCCTTTTCGGTGACGATCGCGTCGATGAGATCCGCCGGCGTCACGTCAAACACCGGGTTGAACGCCTCAACATCCGCACCAACGCGCTTGCCGCCGACTTCGAGCAGCTCAGCGCCGTCACGCTCCTCGATCGGAATATCGTCACCGCTGGCCAGATTCATGTCGATGGTCGAACTCGGCGCCACGACCATGAAACGCACGCCGTGGTGCATGGCGTTGACCGCCAATTGATAGGTGCCGATCTTGTTCGCCACGTCACCATTGGCCGTGATGCGGTCGGCGCCGACGATCACCCAGGTCACGCCTTTGGTTTTCATGATGTGGGCAGCGGCGGAGTCGGCATTGAGGGTCACCGGAATGCCTTCGTTGGCCAGTTCCCACGCAGTCAGGCGCGAGCCTTGCAGCCACGGACGGGTTTCATCGGCGTAAACGCGCTCGACCATGCCTTCGAGAAAAGCCGCGCGAATCACCCCCAATGCCGTACCGAAACCACCGGTAGCCAGTGCGCCGGTATTGCAGTGAGTCAGAATCGCCTGGGCATTGCCTTGATGTTTACGGATCAGGTCGACGCCGAGTTGCGCCATGGTCAGATTGGCCTCGCGGTCGCTTTCATGAATGGCGATGGCTTCAGCTTCCAGCGCCGCCAGCGGATCGGCGTTTTCTTTCAGGCGATCCAGACGATCGTGCATACGGCCGAGCGCCCAGAACAGATTGACCGCGGTCGGACGGGAATCGGCGAGCAAAGCGAAATCTTCTTCGAGCGTGGCGTACCAATCGCCACCCTCAGCGATCCGCGCACGTGCCGCAAGGACAATGCCATAGGCCGCACTGATGCCAATCGCCGGCGCGCCACGCACCACCATCGAGCGAATCGCCTCAGCCACGCCAGCGGCGCTGGTGTAGGCGATCCAGGTTTCCTCGAACGGCAAAATACGCTGATCCAGCAGGTGCAGCGCGCCATCTCGCCAATCGATGGCCTTCACTTTCTCCGCAGCCAACAGTCGATCGCGCATCCCACACCCCGCACTCATGAACAAAAGCCGCCGATTATAGCGATCCCCCCGCGAAGACGCTCGGGTATACTTCGCCATCCTTTACAAAAGCACTGGAACCGACCCTCGATGCCGAAACCTGCCATTGCGCTCGACTTATTATTGCTGCCGACCTGGCTGGTACCCGTCGAACCTGCAGGCGTTGTGCTCAAGGAGCACGGCCTGGGCATCCGCGACGGTCGCATCGTGTTTATCGGCCCGCGCGCCGAAGCATTGAAGTGTAACGCCACTGAAGTCCGCGAATTGCCGGATGTTTTGCTCGCTCCGGGCCTGATCAATGCGCACGGCCACGCGGCGATGACGCTGTTCCGTGGTCTGGCCGATGATCTGCCGCTGATGACCTGGCTGGAAAATCACATCTGGCCGGCCGAAGCCAAATGGGTCGATGAAGATTTCGTCCGTGACGGCACTGATCTGGCCATCGCCGAGCAGCTCAAAGGTGGCATCACCTGCTTCTCGGACATGTATTTCTTCCCGAAAGTCGCCAGCGAGCGCGTGCACAACAGCGGCATTCGCGCACAGATCGCCATTCCGATCCTTGATTTTCCGATCCCGGGCGCCAGTAGCGCCGATGAAGCCATTCGTCAGGGCGTCGAGTTGTTCGGTGATCTGAAGCATCACGAACGCATCAAGATCACCTTCGGTCCTCATGCACCGTACACCGTTGGCGACGAGAACCTCGAAAAAATCCGCGTGATTGCCGAAGAACTGGACGCCTCGATCCACATGCACGTCCATGAAACCGCTTTCGAAGTCCAGCAAGCGCTGGAGCAGCGTGGCGAACGCCCGCTCGCTCGCCTCGATCGCCTGGGTCTGCTCGGCCCGCGCTTCCAGGCTGTGCACATGACCCAGATCAGCGATGACGACCTGGCGTTGCTGGTAGAAAGCAACACCAGCGTCATTCATTGCCCGGAGTCCAATCTCAAACTGGCCAGCGGCTTCTGCCCGGTCGAGCGTTTGTGGCAGGCTGGGGTGAATGTCGCGGTCGGCACCGATGGCGCCGCCAGCAATAACGATCTCGATCTGCTCGGCGAAACCCGCACCGCTGCGCTGCTGGCCAAAGCCATCGCCGGTTCCGCCACTGCTCTGGACGCCCATCGGGCACTGCGCATGGCCACTCTGAATGGCGCGCGGGCGCTGGGAATCGAAGCGCAAGTCGGCTCGCTGGAGATCGGCAAAGCCGCCGATATCGTTGCTTTCGACCTGTCCGGTCTGGCCCAGCAACCGGTGTATGACCCGGTTTCGCAGCTTATATATGCAACCGGCCGCGATTGTGTGAAACACCTGTGGGTCGCCGGCAAGCAACTGCTCGACGACCGGCGCCTGACGCGCATGGACGAAGAACAGCTTGGCACTATTGCCCGGGCCTGGGGCCAGCGCATCAGCGGCCACACCGAATCGTAAACACCCCGGCGCTAACGCCGGGGCTACAGCCTTTTTCAAGTTTCAGAGGATTTAACATGAGCAACGTCGACCACGCCGAAATCGCCAAATTCGAAGCCCTGGCCCATCGCTGGTGGGACCGCGAAAGCGAATTCAAACCGCTGCACGACATCAACCCGCTGCGGGTCAACTGGATTGACGAGCGGGTCAATCTGGCCGGCAAGAAAGTCCTCGACGTCGGTTGTGGCGGCGGCATCCTCAGCGAAGCCATGGCCCAGCGTGGCGCCACCGTCATCGGCATCGACATGGGCGAGGCCCCACTGGCCGTCGCGCAACTGCACCAGCTGGAATCCGGCGTCAGCGTCGAGTACCGCCAGATCACCGCTGAAGCCCTGGCCGAAGAAATGCCCGAGCAGTTCGACGTGGTCACTTGCCTCGAGATGCTCGAGCACGTACCCGATCCTTCGTCGGTGATCCGTGCCTGCTTCCGCATGGTCAAGCCAGGCGGTCAGGTGTTCTTCTCGACCATCAACCGCAACCCGAAGGCGTATCTGTTCGCCATCATCGGCGCTGAATACATCATGAAGCTGCTGCCGCGCGGCACCCACGACTTCAAGAAATTCATTCGCCCGTCCGAGCTCGGCGCGTGGAGCCGCATGGCCGGCCTGACCGTCAAGGACATCATCGGCCTGACCTACAACCCGCTGACCAAGCACTACAAGCTGGCCAACGACGTTGACGTCAATTACATGATCCAGACCTTGCGCGAGGAATAAGCCGATGGCCATCAGAGCAGTTCTCTTCGACATGGACGGCACCCTGCTCGACACGGCGCCGGACTTCATCGCCATCTGCCAGGCGATGCGCGCCGATCGCGGCTTGCCGCCGATCAATGACAAGCACATTCGCGACGAGATCTCCGGCGGCGCCAAAGCCATGGTCGCGGTGACGTTCTCGATGGACCCGGAATCGCCGGGCTTCGAAGAACTGCGTCTGGAGTTCCTTGAGCGCTATCTGGTCGGCTGCGCGGTTCACAGCAAACTGTTCGACGGCATGGGCGAACTGCTCGCCGACATCGAAAAGGCCAAGCTGATCTGGGGCGTGGTGACCAACAAGCCGCTGCGCTTTGCCGAACCGATCATGCAGCAACTGGGGCTGGCCGAGCGTTCGGCCCTGCTGATCTGCCCGGATCACGTGAAGAACAGCAAACCGGATCCGGAGCCTTTGATCCTTGCGTGCAAGATGCTTGATCTGGATCCATCGACGGTTCTGTTTGTCGGCGATGATCTGCGTGATATCGAATCGGGGCGCGATGCCGGGACGAAAACCGCTGCGGTGACGTTTGGCTATATCCACCCGGACGATAATCCGCGTCATTGGGGCGCGGATGTGGTGGTGGATCATCCGTCGGAATTGCGCAAGGTACTCGATAGCGCGCTTTGCAGCTGCTGAGACCTGACGCAGAGCGTCATTGGCTGCATCCCCACGCGGAGCGTGGGGAACGATCTGACTCCATGATGAGGTTTTTATGTTTGATTATTCCGCTCGCCCCGAATTGCTCAAGGATCGGGTCATTCTGGTCACCGGTGCCGGTCGTGGCATCGGCGCGGCTGCCGCGAAAACCTACGCCGCTCATGGCGCTACGGTATTGCTGCTGGGCAAGACTGAAGCCAACCTGACTCAGGTCTACGACGAGATCGAAGCGGCTGGCCACCCGCAACCGGCGGTGATTCCATTCAATCTCGAAACCGCCCTGCCCCATCAGTACGATGAGTTGGCGGCGATGATCGAGACTGAGTTCGGCCACCTCGACGGCCTGCTTCACAACGCATCGATCATTGGCCCGCGCACGCCGATCGAGCAGTTGTCCGGCGAAAATTTCATGCGCGTCATGCAGGTCAACGTCAACGCCATGTTCATGCTGACCAGCACCCTGCTGCCGTTGCTCAAGCTGTCGCAGGATGCCTCGGTGGTGTTCACCTCCAGCAGCGTCGGGCGCAAGGGCCGGGCGTACTGGGGCGCCTATGGCGTGTCGAAGTTCGCCACCGAAGGACTGATGCAAACCCTGGCCGACGAAGTAGACGGCGTCGCCCCAGTGCGCTCCAACAGCATCAACCCGGGCGGTACGCGCACCAGCATGCGCGCACAAGCCTATCCGGGGGAAAACCCGCTGAACAATCCGACGCCGGAGGAGATCATGCCCGTGTACCTGTATCTGATGGGACCGGACAGTACCGGCATCAACGGCCAGGCATTCAACGCGCAATAATTGCCATACGTCGCATTTGTTGCCGCGGCAGATTCTTGTCGCGGCACGCATTTGCCGCTTTAGAGCGTCACAATTCAGTCAATTTTCTACCACCCACTTCCCACCTCCCAAGCCAAGCCATTGATTCAAAAAGGTTTAAATAAAAACGAACCGAATGGCACGACTTTCGCTCTAAATTTTCTCAAAACAAGCCGCGTGAAGGCATTGGGGCGAGGCCGATTTCGATAGCTTACTAATCGTCATCCGGCAGACTAGACTTACGCCAAACGTCCTACGGGACTGATGGATCAGTATGACGCGCAGCCCATAGCCGCTCTCACCCAGCCTGTAAGACAGACTTACCGCTAAGGGTTCACGCCATATGAAATCACCCTCCCAGACCAATGCAATTGACTTTGACAGTGCCAAATTGCAACGCCTGGGCTTTGGTCAACTGCCGCCCCTTCTGGAGCGACCGGCCAGTCTGGTGCAATTGCGCCAGCAAATGAGCCTGCAACTGCAAACCAGCCTCGAACCACAACGCATCCTCGGTCTGTTTTTCCGCGAAGTTCAGCGTCTTGTACCGCTGGACGCGCTGAGCTACGTGCACCAGGCCAGCGATCTGCGTCTGGAATTCGGTACCCGCGGCCACCATTCGATCAGCTACAGCCTGAGCCACGAAGGCGAGCACATGGGCGAACTGGTGTTCCGCCGCAATCAGCGCTTCAACGAACAGGACCAGGGCAACCTTGAATCGCTGTTGTCGTCGCTGCTGTACCCGATGCGCAATGCCCTGCTCTACCGCGCAGCCACGCAGAGCGCCCTGCGTGATCCGTTGACCGGCGCTGGCAACCGCATCGCCATGGAGCAGACCTTGCAGCGCGAGATCGACATGTCGCGTCGGCATGTGCAGCCGCTCTCGGTGCTGATGCTCGACATCGATCACTTCAAACGGGTCAACGACAGTCATGGTCACAGCGCCGGCGATGACGTACTTAAAGCCATCGCCGCGACCATCAAGGCGCAGTTGCGCAACGTCGACATGGTATTTCGTTACGGTGGCGAAGAGTTTCTGGTGCTGCTGTCCAATACCGGCCGGGATGCGGCCGCAATGGTCGGCGAACGGTTGCGTTATGCGACGCAGGCAGCTGAATACTATGCGGACGGGCAGTTGATCGAGCTGACCGTGAGCTTGGGCTGCTCGACGTTGCTGCCCGGCGAATCGGCTGACAGTTTGCTGCGCCGCGCCGACAGTGCGCTGTATGTGGCCAAGCGCGAGGGTCGTAACCGATTGGCGATGGCGGGCTAAGGCCTTTCAGGCAACACAAGACAGTGTGGGAGCGAGCTTGCTCGCGAAAGCGGTGTACCAGTCAAAACAATGCTGACTGAGACGCCCCCTTCGCGAGCAAGCTCGCTCCCACATTGGTTTTGCATCAAGCCGAAAATCAGCTCTCGACTACCGCCCTGCGCTCTCGGTTGACCAACAAGCGTTCCGACGTCTCCAGTTGCATGCAGCGCTCCAGAAACAGATACATGTAGTCATAGCTCTTGCACACCGCCTGACGTAGTTCGGCCTGCAAGGCCTTGCTCGGGTTCATCCCGGCCAGGGTGCAGATGATTTCCAGCGCTTCCCAAGGGTGAGCATCATCGTACTGGGCATGCATCTTCAGCCACTTCATTGCGCGCTTGCGATCCTCTTCGGGAAACGCTGCGGCGTACACGCCGGTGGAGCAGACCAGCGCCGACCACTCCCCGGTCGCGCCTTCAATGGCATAGTTGGTGGCGGCGATGGCCACGATCAGCGAATCGGCTGAGCTGGTGTGCCAGCACCAATGACTCAAGGCATGCAGTTCGGGCGGCACATGCTGGGCCTGAAGGTCTTCCAGACTGACGCCATGGGCACGACTCCAATGCACCCAATAATCGGCGTGATTGAGTTCAACGCGGATATTGCGCATCAGCCAGCGCCGCGCCATGTCTTCGCCCGGGTGACGAGCAAACCTGGTTTTGGTGAGGTTCTGCGCCATGTACAACGCGAATTGCTCAACCACCGGCCAGCCCCCGATCAGGTACTGACGCATGGTTCTGGCGCTGAGCTTGTTATCACGCATGCGCAGGTAAAGTTCATGTTCGACAACCCGGCGCTTGCTCTCGCTGCAATCCTCAATGAGCTGTTGCGCCCAGGCAGGATAACTTGCAGCTTCCATGAGTGGTCCGGTTCGGTTGAATGTGTCGATCACTGTTCGGCTCCTTTTGATTTGTGATTGTAAGGATCGGCGAGAGACTTCAACGGAACGTGCCAGGCGCTTTGAATAACAGCGGTTGCGGTCTGGCGGGCCGACTTTGCAAACTGTCACAGGTAAACAACTGTGGACGCTCTATAACATAACCCTGAGCGTAATCCACACCAATTTCAAGCAATGCCTGCTCGATCTGAGTTGTTTCAACAAACTCGGCAATTGTCTGCTTACCCATGACATGCCCGATGTGATTGATCACTTCGACCATTGCGCGGTTAATCGGGTCGTCCAGCATATCCTTTACGAAACTCCCGTCGATCTTCAGGAAGTCTACAGGCAAATGTTTCAGATAAGCGAATGAAGACATTCCGGCACAAAAGTCATCTAAGGAAAAATAGCAACCTAAGCCTTTGAGTTCATTAATAAATCTTATTGCGCTACCCAGATTTGAAATTGCACTGGTTTCTGTAATTTCAAAACAAATCATTTCAGGCGGTATTGCATAGTTAACAAACTGTTCGCGCAGAAAGTGCAAAAACGCGTCATCTCCTATAGTAATGCCTGACAGATTAATCGCACACATTGCTAAAGGCTCTTGATGTTCTTGTGCAATACATTGAGCAATAACCTTGAATACGTTCTGAACTACCCAGCGATCCAGTTGACTCATCAAACCATAACGTTCGGCAGCGGGAATGAAACTGTCCGGCAGAATCATCCGCCCGGCTTCATCATGCAGACGCAGCAGAATCTCGATGTGCCCACCCTTGTTGTCACCCGGCTTGAGCGGCGCGATTTCCTGGGCGTATAGACAAAAACGGTTTTCTTCCAGGGCCATGTGCAGACGTTGCACCCAGGCCATTTCACCGAAGCGCAGCGACAGCTCGGAATCGTCGGCGTGATAGATCTGCACGCGATTGCGGCCCTTTTCCTTGGCCATGTAACAGGCCATATCGGCCGCGCGTAATGAGGATTCAAGGGTCGTCGGGGTCTGCGTAATATGCACAAGCCCAATGCTCACCGTGGTCAGGAATGGTCGCCCCTTCCAGACAAAATGCAGATTCTGCACCGTCTGGCGCAACGCCTCGGCAATCTTTTCCGCCGCTTCCGGTGCGCAGTTCTCCAGCAAAATGCCGAATTCATCACCGCCCAAGCGCGCCAGCGTATCGCCCTCGCGCAGCCCCGATTGCAGCAGCGTGCAAATGTGCCGCAACAGCTCATCACCGGCGGCGTGGCCACAGGTGTCGTTGACCAGTTTGAACTGATCGAGATCAAGGAACATCAGCGCATGCCGCCCAGAGTGGCGCGTGAGATTGTGCAGCGCCTGCTCCAAGCGATATTCGAACTCGCGGCGGTTGGCCAGCCCGGTCAGCGCGTCATGGGTGGCCTGCCATGACAGATTGGCAATGTATTGCCGCTCCTGAGTCATGTCGTGCAACACCAGCACCGTGCCGCTGACCTTGCCGGCATTGCGGATCGGCGCGCCGACCAGCGTCACCGATAACGTCGTGCCATCGAGGCGCTGGATCAGTTTCGAATGCTCACTGCCGCCACTGAGCTGGCCGCTGAGAATGTGCTCGATCAGGGTCAGCCCCTCGGCCTGGGCATTGTCGTCGAGCAAATTGAACAGCGCGGCCAGCGGCAGGCCGGCCGCCTGCTCGGCCTTCCAGTGGGTCATGGCCTCGGCGGCAGGGTTCATGTAATCGATGGCACCGCTGACATCGGTGGTGATGACGCCATCACCGATCGAATGCAACGTGACGTGCGCCCGATCCTTCTCCAGTTGCAGTGCCTCGGCAAAGGCATGACGTTGCTTGAGCAATTTGTGGGTGCGCCACAAGGCCAGCACGATCAGCCCCAGCGCCGTGGCCAGATTGGTGAGCAACAATAGCCGCAGAATCATCCGCGAGCCTTCGCCCAGGGCATCGCTGAAGGCTTTCGCCGCCGGGGTCACGCCATCGTTGATGGCAAAAATCCGTGCCTTCCAGCGCTGGATATCGGCGCTGTTGGCGGTGTTTTGCGAAATACTGCGGTGCATCTCCTGCGCCACGTCATCCAGTTCGACCAGATAGGCATCACCGACGGTCCAGCGATCGATGGCGGTTTCCAGATAACTGAAATGACGGAAGTTGAGGTACAGCCAGATCAGGCTGGAGACGTCATCCGGGTGGTTGCCACCCTTGAGAATACCTTCGCGCGCCGCGGCCAGATCCGGCGGTTGATGATCCAGCGCCAGACGCAACTGATGCCCGCCTTGTGGCACGGCGATCGCGTTGCGGTATTTGAGGAAGATCGCCTCGTCACGGCTGTCGGCGTACAGATTGAGGTAATAGATCGCGTCTTTCTGGCCCTTGGACCAGAGACTTTCGCCGGCAACGTAACCGCGAACGGCCGAGAGCACGTAAAGACTCACGCCGCCCAATAACGCCTGGAACAACACGACGGCAATAAATGGCCAGACGATGCCCAACAACCGTGGCGTTCCGAGAGTCCGCTTTTGCTTCATGAGATCCCTTGCGCAAGCACTGCCAGATGAACACCGAAAAATCCCGCTCCTGACAGCTCAGCCTAGGCTAATTTTCGCCAAGTCAAAGGGACAGCTCTGCCGTCCTCTAGGTCGATTGTGCAAATGCCTGGTCTGCTTGAGCGTTCCGATCGATTTTACTCGATGCAATTCAAGCACTAAGCACAGAAACGGGGGCGAAACTCAAGGGCGCTGGATCTGCTGCAGATGACCATAGAGCTTGGCATACAGGCCACCGTCAGCAATCAACTGCTGATGATCACCGTCTTCGGCGACCTGACCACCATCGAACACCAGCACGCGATCGGCCTGTTTCACCGCCGACAGTCGGTGGGCGATGATCAGCGTGGTGCGGCCATTGAGAAAGCGCGCCATGGCCTGATGCAGGTTGTACTCGGTGGCGGCATCGAGGGCCGAAGTGGCTTCGTCGAGAATGACGACTTTCGGCTCGGCGAGGATCATCCGCGCGATGGCCAGACGTTGACGCTGCCCACCCGACAGGCGCACGCCGGAGCGGCCGACAATACTGTCCAGACCATTGGGCAACGCACGGATGGTTGCTTCGAGCTGAGCGATTTCCAGTGCCTGCCAGCATGCTTCATCACTGCGGGTGCGGCCCATGGTCAGGTTGGCGCGCACGGTATCGTTGAACAGTGCCGGGTGCTGCAACACCACCGCGACATTTTCGCGAACCGTTTCCAGGCCGATTTCCTGCTGGGTCGAACCGCCGAAACGGATGCTGCCGGAGACTGGCGTATACAGCCCGAGGAGCAATTGCACGAGGGTACTTTTGCCACCACCGCTGGCGCCGACAATCGCGACTTTTTCACCGGGGGCAATCGACAGATTCAACTGATCCAGCACCAGTTCATCACCGTAGCCGAAGCTCAGGCCTTGCACCTGAATGCCGACCGTGTCGCGGCCCTTGAATGGATCGATGCCGCCGGGATATTGCGGTTCATCGGCACGCGCCAGCAGTTCGTTGATCCGCGTCAGCGCACCGCCTGCCGCGTAGTAGGCGTATTGCAGGTTGAGCAGTTGTTCGACCGGGCCAATCATGAACCACAGATAGCTGAACACCGCGAGCATCTGGCCGATCGACAGGTCGGAAAACAACACCGTGAGCATCGCCGCCGCGCGGAAAATGTCGATGCCGAACTGGAAGAGCAAACCGCTGGCGCGATTGGAGGCGTCGGTTTTCCACTGCGAGTTGACCGCGTAGTTGCGCACTTCCTGCGCACGCAGGCCGAGTCGCCCGAGGAAGAATCCCTGTCGATTGCCGGCACGGATCTCCTGAATCGCATCGAGGGTTTCGCTCAACGCCTGAGTGAAGCGCGAGGTGCTGTCGTTCTCGAGTTTCTTCAGGTGTTTGACACGTTTTCCCAACTGCATCGTGGCGTAGATCACCAACGGGTTGAACAGCAGAATCAGCAGCGCCAGTTTCCAGTGCATCCACATCAGGATGCTCGCGGTGCCGACCAGCGTCAGCATCGCCACCAGAAAGCGGCTGAGGGTTTCGCCGACGAATTTGTCGAGGGTGTCCAGGTCGGTGACCAGATGTGTGGTCACCGTGCCGCTGCCGAGGCTTTCGTATTCGCCGAGGGAAATGCGTTTGAGTCGTTCGATCAGACGCACACGAATGCGATAAACGATGTCTTTGGCCAGCCGTGCAAACAGTCGCGACTGCAACACGCCGAAGCATAGCGAACTGCAACGCAGGGTCAGCGTCACCAGCAACATCAGGCCGATGTAGCCCGCCGCTTGCTGCCACATCGTCGGCAGCACATGGTTCATGAGTTTCAGTGCGGCATCGCCGTGGCCGAGCAGGACTTCGTCCACCAGCAATGGCAACAGCAATGGGATCGGCACGCTGCACAGCGTTGCCAGCACGGCCACACCGTTGGCGATCCACAGGGATTTTTTGTGCGTCAGTGCCAATCGCCGGACTTCTGCCCAGCTCAGCCGGTCGACACGCTTTACGGCTGGCGTGTCATCGGCCAGATCAGGCACAGGCGGCGCGCTCCAGCCAGCGGCCGAGCAATGGCGACAGTTCGCTGAGCGGTTGATAGCCGTTGGTTAGCAGAGCCAGTTGACCGTTGCGTTCGGCAAGCAGGGTCGGAAAACCAGCGATGCCGAGATCCTGCACCCAACTGAAATCGGCCTGAGTCGCTTTGTGCTGATCGGCATGATCGAACAACGCCGCGAATTCGATGCGCGGCACGCCCGCCTGCTCCGCCAACTCGACCAGCACACTGGCCCGGGTGACATCGCGACCTTCAGCGTAAAACGCTTGCTGGATCAGGCCGACGAGTTTCCATGCGCAATCCGGCGCCAGGCTGCGCGCGGTGACGATTGCGCGGCAGGCCGGCTCAGTGTCGTAGACAAAACCGTCGGGCAACGCACCTTCAAACTTGAACGGTTGACCGGTGGCTTCAGTGACCGCTTGCCAGTGCTCAAGAATGTAGCGACGCGTGGTCGGTTCCAGCGCCGAACCACTGCCGGTGCGCAAACCGCCAACCACCAGATGCAACTCGACCCCGGCTGCGTGCGCCTGTTCGACCAATGCCTTGGCCACCGGAGCAAAACCCCAGCACCATGAACACATCGGATCCATCACATAGAGCAGGCGCGCAGACATGGTTAAGCCTCGGTGGATGCTTGCTTGTAGTTGTAGCCGATCGGGTGCGGCATGTTGCGCGCCTTGGCCAGTTCGATCTGCTTCTGCCGATCGATGGCGCTGCGGCGGGTTTTCTCGCTGAGCTTGTCCCAGCAATGCGGGCAGCTGATGCCAGCCACATAATGCTCCGAAGCGCGGTCTTCAACACTGACCGGAGTGCGGCAGGCATGACATTGATCGTAGTCGCCTTCGCTGAGGTCGTGACGCACGGTCACACGGTTGTCGAACACGAAGCAGTCACCCTGCCACTTGGTGTCTTCCTGCGGTACCTCTTCAAGGTACTTCAGGATGCCGCCCTTGAGATGGTAAACCTCTTCGAAGCCCTCACCGAGCATGTAGCTCGAGGCTTTTTCGCAGCGAATGCCTCCGGTGCAGAACATCGCGACCTTCTTGTGCACGGCCGGGTCGAAGTGTTCTTTGATGTAGTCAGGGAATTCGCGAAAACTGGTGGTTTTCGGATCGATGGCGCCTTCGAAGGTACCGATCGACACTTCGTAATCGTTGCGCGTATCGATCAACAGCACTTCCGGGTCGCTGATCAACGCGTTCCAGTCTTGCGGATCAACATAAGTACCGACCTTCTTGTTCGGGTCGACGCCTTCGACACCGAGGGTGACGATCTCTTTCTTCAGTTTGACTTTGGTGCGGTAGAACGGCTGCTCGTCGCAGTACGACTCTTTGTGATCAATGTCGATCATGCGTGGGTCGTTCTTCAGCCAGGCGAGCAGGCCATCGATGCCTTCGCGGCTGCCGGACACGGTGCCGTTGATGCCTTCTTCGGCGATCAGCAGAGTGCCTTTGATCTGGTTGTCGACCATCGCTTGCAGCAGGGGCTCGCGCAGGTCAACGTAATCTTCGAGGGTGACGAACTTATACAGTGCCGCCACGACAATTGGTTGTGTCATGGGTATTTCTCCAGGTGGCTACCCTCGCAAAGGGTGAACCGGATTCAAAAAAAACGCGCCGGGTTAGCGGCGCGTTGCGGATTCTAGCAAAAAACCGAAGCTTAATGCTTGCTGCCGCCAGCACAGGTCGGCGATGCCGGAGCGGCGCCGATCTCTGCCCATTCCTGCGGGGTGTAGGTGTGCAGCGCCAACGCATGGAACTCGCCCATCAGCTCGCCGAGCGTGCCGTAGACTTTCTGGTGGCGCTTGACCCGGTTCAAGCCGTCGAACTGCGCGCTGACCACCACTGCCTTGTAGTGCGTCTGTAACCCGCGACTGTGCATGTGGCTTTCGTCCAGCACTTGCAGGTGCTCAGGCTGAAGCAGGGCCAGCGTCGATTCGATGCGTTGTTGCATGGTCATCACGAACTCCGCTTACTTTTTCTTGGCCGGCGCAGCAGCGCCTTTCGGGTCCAGCTCTTTGGTCATGTCGTCGAGCAGCTTGTTGACGACCGGTACGGCGCTTTCCAGTTTGGCCTGGGTCATCTGGGCCGATTGCTGAGTCAGCTGCGGCATTTTTTCCAGGACTTTCTTGCCCAGTGGCGACTGGTAGAACGCAACAAGGTCTTTCAGCTCGGATTCGCTGAAGTTGCTGGTGTAGAGCTTGACCATGTCAGGCTTCAGCTTGTTCCAGCCAATGGCCTGGTCCAGCGCGGCGTTGGCCTTGGCCTGGTAGGTTTCCAGAACGGCTTTCTTGGCTTCCGGGGCTTTGGTCTGCTCAAACCGCTGAGCGAACATTTGCTGTACTTGCATGTACACCGGAGTGCCGAGTTTGTCAGCGTGAGCCAGGGTCAGGAAAGCTTCGGCACTGGCGTTGTGGCTGGCGGTATCGGCAAGCACCTGGCCGCTGGCGCAAACCAGTGCAACCGCGGCGCAGATGGCACGAAGACGAGTCATCGAGTTTCCTTTTAAGCAAAGCGAGGTCAAACCCCAAGGGCGACCATTCTGCGCCTAAAAAACCTCGTCGCTCAACCCCCGAGCCTTGCCGCGCTTGATTGGCGGGGTTTTACCGGTCAACAATCGGATCGAGGGAACCACCTGGGCCCGACCGGGCCTAAACTGCGCAAACAGACCAACAGGAGTGTGCACGATGAGCCGTATCGAAACCGACAGCCTGGGCCAGATCGAAGTCCCGGACGACGCTTACTGGGGTGCTCAGACGCAACGCTCGCTGATCAACTTCGCCATTGGTCAGGAACGCATGCCGCTGCCGGTACTGCATGCCTTGGCCCTGATCAAGAAAGCCGCCGCCCGCGTCAACGATCGCAACGGTGATCTGCCTGCCGACATCGCCCGGCTGATCGAACAGGCCGCCGACGAAGTCCTCGACGGCCAGCACGATGACCAGTTCCCACTGGTGGTCTGGCAGACCGGCAGCGGCACGCAGAGCAACATGAACGTCAACGAAGTGATCGCCGGTCGCGCCAACGAACTGGCCGGCAACCCGCGCGGCGGCAAGACACCGGTGCACCCGAACGATCACGTCAACCGCTCGCAAAGCTCCAACGACTGCTTTCCTACCGCCATGAGCATCGCCACCGCGCAAGCCGTGCAGGAACAACTGCTGCCGGCGATTGCCGAGTTGTCCGGCGGCCTCGCTGAACTGGCGGCGCGGCACATGAAACTGGTGAAAACCGGTCGTACGCACATGATGGACGCGACGCCGATCACTTTCGGTCAGGAGCTGTCGGGTTTTATCGCGCAGCTGGATTACGCCGAACGGGCGATTCGCGCCGCACTGCCGGCGGTGTGTGAACTGGCGCAGGGCGGCACCGCGGTCGGCACCGGGCTGAATTCGCCGCACGGTTTTGGTGAAGCGATTGCCGCCGAACTGGCGGCGCTCTCAGGCCTGCCGTTCGTCACTGCGCCGAACAAGTTCGCCGCCCTCGCCGGCCACGAACCGCTGACCAACCTCTCCGGCGCGCTGAAAACCCTCGCCGTGGCGCTGATGAAAATCGCCAACGACCTGCGCCTGCTAGGCTCCGGCCCACGCGCAGGGTTTGCCGAAGTGCGGCTGCCGGCGAACGAGCCGGGCAGCTCGATCATGCCCGGCAAGGTCAACCCGACCCAGTGCGAAGCGCTGTCGATGCTCGCCTGTCAGGTGCTGGGCAACGATGTGACCATCGGCATTGCGGCGAGTCAGGGTCACTTGCAGTTGAACGTGTTCAAACCGGTGATCATTCACAATCTGCTGCAATCGATTCGTCTGCTCGGCGATGGTTGCAGCAACTTCCAGCAGCATTGCATTGCCGGGCTGGAGCCGGATGCCGAAGTCATGGCCCGGCATCTGGAACGTGGGCTGATGCTGGTGACGGCGCTGAACCCGCACATTGGTTATGACAAATCAGCGGAGATTGCCAAGAAGGCTTACAGCGAGGGGCTGACCTTGCGTGAGGCGGCGTTGGCATTGGGCTATCTGACCGATGAAGAGTTTGATGCGTGGGTGCGGCCGGAGAATATGATTGAGGCTGGCGCCAAGGGCTAGTTTTGTAGCGGCTGTAAATCCGTCTTCGCGAGCAAGCTCGCTCCCACAGTGGACCGCATTTCCACCAGGAGAATGCAGTCGAATGTGGGAGCGACGGTGCGACGATTCGACTTGCTCGCGAATGGGAGCGACTGTATTTAACTGGCCGCCATCTTCATCCGCCGCGCCTTGAGCCCGGCGATCAACGACGGCCCCAACGCCACCAGCGCCGAACCCAACACCACTAATACTGCACCGCCATAACCCAGCGCATTGATCTGCTCGGCATGTACGTACTCGGGCCAGATCCCGGCCGCAATCGCCACTGCGCCAAACGTCACCAACGGCGTGATCGCCAACGTCGCACTGACCCGCGATGCCTCCCAATGCGCCAGCGCTTCAGCGAACGCGCCATAGGCAATCAGCGTGTTCATGCAGCACGCCAACAGCAGCCAGCCCTGCAGCGGGCTCAGGTTCAGCGCTTCGAGCGGATGCACCCACGGCGTCAGCAACAGCGCGCAGAACAGGTAGATCACCATCATCACCTGCAACGAATTCCACACCGTCAGCAATTGCTTCTGGCCCAGTGCATAAAAGGTCCACACCGTCGATGCCAACAGCACCAGCAAAACCCCTGCGGTGTAATCCGACAATGACGTCAACAACTCCGCCAGGCGCTGATTGAAAAACAGCACAAAACCGATCAACAGCACCGCCAGACCAATGCCCTGGCCAATGCTGAAGCGTTCCTTGAACACAAACAGGCTGGCGATCAACAACATGATCGGGCCCATCTGCACCACCAATTGCGCGGTGCCGGGGCTGAGCAGATTGAGGCCCATCAGGTACAACACATAGTTGCCAACCAGCCCGAGCACCGCCATCAGCACCAGCCAGCCACCCTTCGGCCCCAGCACTTTGCGGCTGGGCAGACGTTTTACCGCCGCCAGGTAGATGAACAGACAGCCGCCGGACACCAGCAGACGAAACCAGGTCACCGTCACCGGGTCCATCACCAGTAACACCTGTTTGAGTTTGATCGGCAGGATGCCCCACAGAAACGCGGTCAGCAGGGCCAGGAACAGACCGTAGACCCAGCGACCGGATGAAATGTGCATGCGAACCCCAAAGCCTGCTGACAAGTGCGCCCATTCTAGGCTTGGCGCCGGGCGCATCACAGGGACAGTTACGGTCAGGCCGCGAATGAAACTGTGCAGGTCGCAGCATTAAATTGACGCAGAGCCGTTGATCGGCTGGGCGGGCGAGCCAAGTGCTTCAGGCATAAGCTCACCGAATCCCTTTCAGCGTATCAGCCAAGGAGACCGATCATGTTAGGAATGCGCGCCCGCGACAGCGCCCCCGAAATGCACTTTCGCAGCGACCGGGTGTGCCGGGTCAATGGCGAACTGTTTTTCAGCACCCGGGAAAATACCCTTGAGGGGCCGTTTGAGAGTGCCGAGAAGGCTGTGCAGGAAATAAAGGCTTATATCGCGCGGATGCAGCTGCAGGATTCCAGCAGGTAAACCCGGTCGATCCCTTCGCGAGCAAGCTCGCTCCCACACTGGATCTCTGGTGTACACAAAACAGGTGTTCACTGAAGATCTACTGTGGGAGCGAGCTTGCTCGCGAAAAGGCCAGAACAGACAACTAATAACTTGAGGGTCAGCGCACCGCTTCAAATAACCCGGTAGCGCCCATACCCCCGCCCACACACATGGTGACGATGCCATAACGCAAATTGCGCCGCTGCAACTCACGCACCAGATGCCCGACCTGCCGCGATCCGGTCATGCCAAACGGGTGGCCAATGGAAATCGAGCCGCCATTGACGTTGTACTTGTCGTTATCGATCTCCAACCGGTCACGGCTGTACAGGCACTGCGAAGCAAACGCCTCGTTCAGCTCCCACAAGTCGATATCCGCCACTTGCAAGCCTTTGGCCTTGAGCAGTTTCGGCACCGAGAACACCGGGCCGATGCCCATCTCGTCCGGCTCGCAACCGGCCACGGTAAAACCACGGAAAAACGCTTTCGGCTTGAGCCCCAATTGCAGGGCTTTTTCCAGGCTCATGACCAAGGTCATGGAGGCACCGTCGGACAGTTGCGACGAGTTGCCCGCCGTTACCGAACCGTCCTCGGCGAACACCGGCTTCAGCCCGGCGAGGCTTTCATAAGTGGTGTCGGGGCGGTTGCAATCGTCGCGATCCACTACGCCGTCGAGAATCTGCACTTCACCGGTGTTCTTGTCCTCGACGCGATACTTCACCGCCATCGGCATGATTTCATCGTTGAACAGCCCCGCAGCTTGAGCTTGCGCGGTGCGAATCTGACTTTGCAGCGAATAACGATCCTGCGCTTCACGGCTGACGCCATAACGCCGCGCGACCACTTCGGCGGTCTGGCCCATCGTGTAATAGATGCCCGGCGACTGCTGCTTGAGCAGCGGATTGATCAGGTGGTCGGTGTTAACGCTTTTCATCGTCAGACTGATCGACTCGACGCCGCCGGCAACGATGATGTCGCTGCAACCCGAGGCAATCTGGTTGGCGGCAATGGCGATTGCCTGCAAGCCCGACGAACAGAAACGGTTGAGGGTCATGCCGGCGGTGCCGATGCCCAAGCGCGACAGCACCGCGACATTACGGCCGATGTTGTAACCCTGCGCACCTTCGTTGGAGCCAGCACCAACGATGCAATCCTCGACGCTGGACGGGTCGATATCGTTGCGCTCAAGCAGGGCGTTGACGCAATGAGCCGCCATGTCATCGGGACGGGTCTGGTTGAACTTGCCGCGAAAGGATTTGGCCAGGCCAGTCCGCACGCTGTCGACGATCACCACTTCACGCATGGCATACCTCATTGTTGTTGTCAGTTGAGAGTGGACTTGAGCATAAGTCCACTGCATCAACGACCGCGACAATCATTCACCCCGCGTATGCGCGCCCATCGGCTCAATCCTTGTGTTTCTTCGCGCGCTTGTCGGATTTCTCGAAGGCTTCTTCCAGTGCAACGTTGATCGTGCGCAACACCTTGACCCGGGCCCAGCGCTTGTCATTGGCCTCGACCAGGGTCCACGGCGAGATCTCGGAACTGGTGCGGTCGACCATATCGCCCACGGCGGCCCTATAGGCGTCCCACTTGTCGCGGTTACGCCAGTCGTCCTCGGTGATCTTGAAGCGTTTGAACGGAATCTCTTCGCGCGCCTGGAAGCGCTCCATCTGCGTGTCCTTGTCGATGGCCAGCCAGAACTTGACGACGATCACCCCGGCGTCCGCCAGTTGCTCTTCGAAATCATTGATCTCGCCATAGGCGCGCAGCCAGTCGGCCGGCGTGCAGAAGCCTTCGACCCGCTCGACCAACACCCGGCCGTACCAGGAGCGGTCGAACACAGTGAACTTGCCGCGCGCCGGAATGTGCCGCCAGAAACGCCACAAGTACGGCTGCGCGCGCTCCTCTTCAGTCGGTGCGGCAATCGGCACGATGTTGTATTGACGTGGATCGAGCGCCGCCGCGACCCGACGGATCGCCCCGCCCTTGCCCGCCGCGTCGTTGCCTTCGAACACCGCGATCAAGGCGTGGCGGCGCATGCGTTTGTCGCGCATCAACCCGGACAGGCGCGCCTGTTCGGTGATCAGTTGTTCCTCGTAGTCCTTCTTGTCCAGACGCTGGGTCAGGTCGAGGCTGTCGAGCAGGTTCAACTGATCGACTGGCGTACCCAGCGGCGCGGCGCTGACATCGTGGGGATGTACGTCCGAGCGTTTCAGCGCATTTTGCAAACCCTCGAGGAGAATCTTGCCGACCGCCAGGCTGCGGTAGTTGGCGTCGGCGCCTTCGATCACATGCCACGGCGCGTAATCACGGCTGGTACGGCGCAGCACGCGCTCGCCGTATTTGACGAACTTGTCGTAGGTCTCCGACTGCTGCCAGTCCAACGGACTGATGCGCCAACTGTGTAGCGGGTCATCAGCCAGCGCCTTGAGTCGCGCCTTCATCTGTTTCTTGGACAGGTGAAACCAGAACTTGAAGATCAGCGCGCCTTCATCGCAGAGCATCTTTTCCAAACGCTCGGCACCCGCGATGGCCTGATCCAGACGCGGATCCTTGAACAAGCCGTGCACCCGCCCCTGCAGCATCTGGCTGTACCAGTTGCCGAAGAAAATCCCCATTCGGCCCTTGGCCGGGAGCATCCGCCAGTAGCGCCACGCCGGTGGCCGCGACAACTCTTCATCGGTCTGCTGATCGAAGGTGCGCACTTCGATCAGGCGTGGGTCCATCCACTCGTTGAGCAACTTGACCGTCTCGCCCTTGCCCGCACCCTCGATGCCGTTGATCAGGATGATCACCGGAAAACGCTTCTGCTGCTGCAATTCGAACTGGGCTTCGAGCAAGGCTTCACGCAGTGCCGGGACGGCCGCCTCATAGGTGTCGTTGTCGATGGCGTGACCGATTTCAGCGGATTCAAACATGGGACGGCTCCTTCCAGGATTCAGCAAGACTAGCGGATTGGGCACAGCAGCGGCGCAGAAATTCCCGCGGGTGGCGGATTGTCCGTGAGTCAACGGCCGCAAGCCTTGCCATGGATCAAGCAGCCCCTGCGCGATCGGCTAGAATGGCCGCCTTGTCGTTGCCGAGCCTGCCATGAAACCTGTATTGCCCCACGCCCAACTCGACTGGGATGACCAGGGACGCCCGCGTTCGCGGGTGTTCGATGACGTGTATTTTTCCGACAAATCAGGTCTGGATGAAACCCGTTATGTGTTCCTCGAACAAAACCGCCTGGCCGAGCGATTTGCCGCGTTGCCGGCGGGTGGGCGACTGGTCATCGGTGAAACCGGTTTTGGCACCGGATTGAATTTTCTCTGCGCCTGGCAGTTGTTCGAGCAGCATGCAGTGGCCGGTGCGCGGCTGCATTTCGTCAGCGTCGAAAAATATCCGCTAAGCCCTGCCGATCTGAAGCGTGCCTTGGCACTCTGGCCAGAACTCAAGCCGCTGGCCGATCAGTTGCTGACGCATTACGTGGCCATCCACGCAGGCTTTCAGCGCCTCACCCTGGCCAGCGGCCGCGTGACGCTAACGCTGTTGATCGGCGATGCACTGGAACAACTGCCGCAGCTCGACGCGCAGATCGACGCGTGGTTTCTCGACGGTTTCGCCCCGGCGAAAAACCCCGACATGTGGACCGCCGAACTGTTTGTCGAACTGGCACGGCTGGCTACGCCCGGCGCGACCATCAGCACCTTCACCAGTACCGGATGGGTTCGCCGTTTGCTGAATGCCGCCGGGTTCAAAATGAAGCGCACGCCGGGCATTGGCCACAAGTGGGAAATCCTCCGTGGCGAGTTTCTCGGCTGGCCGGCGGAAGTTGCCCCGCCAGTGCCGGACAAGCCGTGGTTTGCGCGCCCCGCGCCGATCGCCACTGAGCGGCGTGCGCTGGTGATCGGCGCCGGTCTGGCCGGATGTGCCACGGCGTCCAGTCTGGCCGCACGCGGCTGGCAGATCACGTTGCTGGAGCGCCATGCAGCCGTGGCGCAAGAAGCCTCGGGCAATCCACAAGGCGTGCTGTACCTGAAGTTATCCGCCCACGGCACGGCGTTGTCGCAACTGATTGTCAGCGGTTTCGGTTACACCCGACGCCTGCTGGAAACCCTGCAACGCGGCACTGACTGGGACGACTGCGGCGTGCTGCAACTGGCGTTCAATGCCAAAGAAGCCGAGCGCCACGCGCAATTGGCCCAAGCCTTCCCGGAAGACCTGTTGCAATGGCTTGAGCAGCCCGCGGCGCAGGCCCGCGCCGGGGTCGGCGTGGCCCATGGCGGCTTGTACTACCCCGAAGGTGGCTGGGTGCATCCGCCGGCGCTGTGTCAGGCGCAAGCGGCGCAGGCAAACATCGAACTGCTCAGCCATTGCGAAGCGCTGCAACTGCGCAAAGTCGATGATCAATGGCAAGCCCTCGACGGTGAGCGCTTGCTCGCCAGCGCGCCGATCGTGGTGCTGGCCGGTGCCGCCGAGATCAAACGCTTTGCGCAAAGCGCCGAATTACCGCTAAAGCGCATTCGCGGGCAGATCACTCGTCTGGCCGAAACCGCAGAAAGTCAGGCGCTGGCCACGGTGGTCTGTGCTGAAGGTTACGTTGCCCCGGCGCGTTTGGGCGAACACACCCTCGGCGCCAGTTTCGATTTCAACAGCGATGACCTGACCCCGACCACAGCTGAACACGCAGGCAATCTGGCGATGCTCGAAGAGATTTCCACCGACCTCGTCGCGCGTCTGCACGTCAGCGTACAGCCGGTCGAAGATCTGCAGGGCCGCGCAGCCTTTCGCTGCACCAGCCCTGACTATTTGCCGATTGTCGGCCCCCTCGCCGACCGCCAAGCGTTCCTCGCCACCTATGCCGTCCTGAGCAAGGATGCCCGTCAGGTGCCAGACATCGCCTGCCCTTGGCTGGACGGCTTGTACGTCAACAGCGGCCACGGCTCTCGCGGGCTGATCACCGCGCCGCTGTCAGGCGAATTGCTTGCCGCGTGGCTGGACAACGAGCCGCTGCCGCTGCCACGCAGTGTCGCCGAAGCCTGTCACCCTAACCGCTTCGCCCTGCGTCAGTTGATTCGCGGCAAGTGAATCTCACATGTCTGGCATCACGCACAGGCCCAGGTCTATCAGGCGGATAGACTCTTGCGTCAGGCGTTTGAACTCTGCTTCTTGCGCCTCCTCCTTTTGAAGTTTGAGGGCAAGCCCCTGACTCAGATAGTCAGCGCTGGGCAATGTGTCCGCCTGCTCATCCAGAGCAGTCATCCGCGGCGCGAACGACTCTTCAATCTGCGAAAATTTGCGTGTAAATCTACGTTTCAGGTAATCACGCCAGAATGTCTGCTGCTGCATGAATTCGAGCCATCGGGGGGAGAGTTCGTCTGTAGCGATCCGCTGCTGGGCCTTTTCCAGATCAGCGGCAGTCACGCCGCTCTTCGGTCCGAACAGCATGTTCTGAGGCTGGCCTGGCAGGTTCAGCGTCTTCGCCAGCCCGATGCGATAAGCCAGGTTCACCTCGACTTCATCCAGTTTCCCGACCTTGATCACATGTTCGCGGGCAATCGCGTTCAGTCGATTCAGCCGGAACAGACTGCGGCCGAGTTCGAGCAGCGGCTTGGCAGTGACTTTGCCGCCGGCTCCCTTGGTTACATGATCGACGTGAACAGCAACTTCAAGATGACTGAAATTGATCGCCGCCGTGTCATCGCAATTGATCGGGTTGGCGGCCAGATCGAGCAACTCATCGCAGAGCGGGCCATCAGCCTCTGCTGCCTTCAATACCACCCAGATCCTTCGCTGCATGTCAGCACTGCCCTTCGTCCCGTCGGCGGTATCGCCCAGTCGCGCCAGCAACTGGAACAGGCCGTCGGCACGGGGATCGTCGCGAAATGCCTCCCAGACTCGCACCTGCGTCTGCCATTCCTCACCGGTCGTCTTGGTGAGCCATAATGAGCGTGCGGTCTGTTCGTGGAGCCGAGCAATGTCGTCTTCGGTGTAACCCATTCCTATACCGTAATTATTGCGATAGTTATCCAGATAGGTTTTGCTGGTTTCAGTAAAGGAGTTGAGCGCCAGGTTGAGCGCCCGGGTAAATCGTCGCGGTTTTTGAAACAGCCAATCGGGCAACTCTTTGATCTTGTTTTTGCTCAGATCCATCCATTCGATATGGGCGCTGTTCTGCAGACCTTGAGGCAGTTCGGTAATCCCCGTTTGGCGCAGCAACAACAGACGCAGGTTGCTCATTTGACTGACATCCGGAGTGGCGCCCAACGGGTTATCGTTCAAATTAAGATTCGTCAGCGTGCGCAGCCGGTTCAGCTTCGTCAATGTCTGCTCGGTCAGCTTTACCTGATTGCCCTCCAGGCTCAATCGCTTGAGGTTGGGCATATGCGACAGCACTTCGGGGAGCCGGGTGATTTTATTGTTGTCGAGTTCCAGCGACTCAAGCTGTTTGAAGGATTTGAGGAAGTACGTGACATCATCATTCTGCGCCATGTCTTTCATCGACAAACGCTGGATATGGTCAAAGCTCAATCCCGCAGGCATGCTCGGCAACTTGCCAATGCGCATTCGATCGAGATTGAGGGCACAGACCGGTTTGCCCTGTTCATCCTCGATCCAGTCAAACCGCCGAAAGGCCTTCTCGATCAGCTCGGCCGCCATCTTGCGGCTGTGCCGCGCTTCGGCCAGATCCCCCCCCATCGCCTTCAGGCCGGCGCCGTCTTCACTCCAGATAAAGAGCACGTCACGCAGGGTTTTCAAATCCTGACGCAAGGCTTTTACCCGAATCGCCCGACTCAGCGGATCGTCGCCCAGCTCATCGAGTAATTGACTGGCCTGCGCGACATCCAGGCGGGGATAGAGCTTGTGCACTTTGCGCAACAACTTGCGTGAGTGGTTCGTCGCTGGGGCCTGGTCGCCTTGCACGCAGTCCGGCTCGACGCCCGACGTTTCGTACTTGCCGCTGACCAGTGTTCGCCCGGTGGCTTCGCGGTCTTCGAACCCTGCCTCGAGCAACTTGCTGCGCAAGCGCTGTCTGCTGGCCTGCCCGGCACCGATCAATCCGCTCGCCTCACGCTGACGTGACGGCAGCGCCTTCAGGATGGCGGTGTACAAAGCGTCGGGCGCCGACGCCACCTTGCCAAGGGATTTTTTGTTGCCGCCAAATGCTTCATAACCGTCAGCGGATTTCACCAGGTAGCAGGTATCGTCGGCGGTCGCGGACGCATCGCCGATGGCTTCCAGCACGGGTCCGGTCAAGGCCTTGTCGCGCACCTCCAGGCGCAGTTTTTTACTCCAGCCGCCAAGGCGTGGCAGCAACTGAATGGCCAGTTTGTCGGTATCGGCATTCGCCAGCCGTGGCCAGTGAAATCCCGTCAGCCCACGGTCGAGCCGCACCTTGGCGGCAGCGGCCCGGGTCCGCTGTCCCAGCCGTAATGGCACCCGTGCGGTGGTGCGCAGGTGCTGGCGCTCGACACTGGGTGCGTGGTCGATCAGCCGTTGTCCATAGCGCGCCGGGATGTCGGCGAAAACCTTGCGCAAACTGCGCAGCTCATCCGCCTGACTCTCGTCATAGCGTTGATACAGACGCTCGAACACCGCGCGATAATCTAACCTGAGCGCCGCGCCAAGCTTTTTCGCCAGTGCGGTTACCTCGTTGCTTTTTGCGACTTTGCCGCCAAGCAACGCATCGACCTCGTTTTGGTACAGACCATCGATCACCGTTTGCAACAATTGGCCTCGGGACAATTGGTCCCGGGTAACGACCACACCCAGCGCTTCGTCAATCGTGCTGTTCGCAGGATAGGTCGCTTCGACGGCCTCTTCTTCTCCGACCACCTCAATATAGCGGTCGGTGGGCCAGCCCGGCAGTTTCGGCAAGGCATGCATCAGCGTCTCGCCGGATTGCCCGGAATGGGTCTCGCCGTTTTCCAGCTCCACGCTCAGTTCCCGTAACTGGCGCCCGATACGTACACGCTCGACGGTATCGCGCAGGCGCACAGGCAGGCTCAGATTGTCGTTGAAGGTGTCGAGCACGGTCTGATGCGAGGTGTCGCTGAGTCGACGCATCATGTCCAGGTCGCTGTCGACGAATTCGCGCAAGTGCGGGTCGATGCGTTTCAGCGCGTACGCGGAACTGCCCCATTCCTCCGGCTCTTCAGCGGGTAGTCGCCAACCGCCTTCGACGTGCCGGACCAATTCCGGGGTATAGGCTTGCGCTCGTTCGGCGTGTTCCAGGCGCCACAGGTTGGCGTCGATATCGTAGCTGCCGGCGAACACACGATGATCAACATTGCCAAGGGTTTTCGCGCCAATCTGATAAAACTCCTTGGAGCCAGGATCGATTGTGAACCCTGCCGGGAGAGAATGCTCGTAGGGCGCGAAATCGGGCTTCCACAGGCGCGCTTTGCCGGCGTGATTGAGAATGGCGGTGAATTCCCCAAAAAACTGCGGGTGCGTGCGCAGCAGTTTGCGACCCAGTGTCCCCAACACTTTTTGCCCGCCGGCGAAGACGCCCATCAACGCGATGTTCTCGACCACGCTGAGCAAATGCGACAGGGCTTGCTGATGATCACCGCGCTGCCAGTCTTCGATACCTTCGTACACTTCGCCAAGCAATTGCCCCACTGCGACGCCCATCATCAATTGCCCGAGCACCGGCACGAAGAGCCCGGCCACTGAGGCAATGTTCACCCCGCGTTGAAGGAAATCGAGCAGGCGCTGACGGCGTGTATCTTCATCGATATCCGCAGTAGGCACTGCCAGTTTGCGTGCGTCGATCTGCAACTTGCCGACATGGCTTTGCACCATGAAATCAAAAAGCGGCACGCTGATCGGCCATTGTTTGACCAGGCCCAGATCGCCTTTTTCAGCGAACGTCTTGAAGAAATCCGCCTTGTCATCTTCGTCAAGGCTGCGGGCAAAATAGTCCTGATAATCCGCGCTTTTCAGTTGCTGCACCAGGTAGCGCTTGAACGCATTGAAACTCGGGTATTCGTACACCGCCCGCTCAGGTTCGCCGGCCATGTACACGATGCATCCGTCCTCAGGGTGTTGTTCCACCGAGCGTTTGGAAAAAACGACGACGCCCCACACGCAGCTGTCGAGTATCTTGATGCCCTGCATGATCAGCGGTTCTTTGCCGTACCGCTGGGTTCGCGTCGACGCCACGCCCCCGGCCAACATCAGGTCCTGCAACATGCGCAAGCCTGTCGCTGTGATATCGCCCTTGAGCATGGCCAGGTGCGCATCCAGTTCCAATAGCGACTGTTTCAATGCGGCGATATCGCGGGTCATGGCACTGGTCGCCACGACTTTGCCGCTTTCGTCACGCAGACCGAACACTTGCTGCAGATGCTCTTGGTATTTCTGGCCCAGATCCAGCTCGCGGCAAAACGCGGCAAACGTCGCCGGGGTCAAGCCGCTCACCCCCTGCGGCGCGCTTTTCAGACGCACCTGACTGCCATCCGGAAACGCGTCAGCCTGCTCCTCGTCTTCGGTGAAGTTCTGCATGGCAGCCTGCAACAGCGTTTGCGAGGCGTGTTTGACGAGGTCGATTCCGGCCTGATCGGTCGCGGTCGTCTCGCAGCCACAATCAACACCCGGCAGACTGACCACATCCACACTTGCGTCGTACAGCGCCGGCCATTTTTGGCTCAGTGCCGCGTTCAGTTCGCTGATATAGAAATCGTCCAACGGTTTTAACCGGATCAGATCCTTATTGACCTTCAGTTGCCGGGCGTGCAGTTCACGGTTGATTTCATCCAGCCTGGCCAGGCTGGTGGCCGACGCCTGCAGCAAATATGCAGGGAGCGTTTTTTCCAGGGTTTCGGCGGTGTCGAGGTCGCCGGTGGCCTCTAGTAATGCGCTCAACATCGAGGCTTGAGTCGGCGTTTTTTGGTTTTTCAGGGTTGTCATCAGCAATAGTCCTTTACTGCGGTTTTGGACTTTTGACTTTATCGATATCGAACGCAGATTAAAAACATGAAAAACCTATTGGAAAACCAAAAAAACCATCTACTTTTATCACTAATAAAAATATTCCTGCAGCACCCAAACCGTGCAAACTTCGGGCATCTGCAACCCAGCCCCCAGAATCAGCCCGACGCATACTTTTGAATCGCGACGGTGGTATAGACATATAGCTCTCAACCATAATATAGCTTTCATGAAGCTCTCAACCATCAACTAATTGCGTTATTTCCCTCAACTGAAAAACACTACGATAGAGACTCTTTTTCCAAATGAGACTTCTCCATGAATACGCCACAGAAACTACAGCCCATTGCCGCAACAGTCGAAATACAGCTGGGCACATCAACTGTTCAGCCGAACGATTCAAGCGCATCAGCCCCCCTGAATCGTTTCATCCAGCTCTTCAAGAAAGATGACCCCGTAAAACTTGCTGATTTTTGCAGGGCAATAGATCAAGCGATCCCCTTTCATCATTACTTTGAGATATTGGTAAACAAGCTGGTAAATCTGGAACACTTCTGCAGACTCAAACTTCAGCAAAAACTTGAACAAAAATACGAAATGCGCTTCAGCGTCGATGACCTCATCAGGCTCACACCCGCGAGCACGAAAGATCAGCCTTCACCTCCCCTTACCCTCACTCTGCTACAAGCGGCCATGCTGAACTTCACCGACGTTGAAGCAGCTGCCGGGTACTTTTCGAGTGACAGCGGGACACTGCCCCAGGCGCATAAATCGACTGAGCCGGGGTCACCGGATCTCCGGATTACCGCAGAGGAATTTGCAGCATTAAGTCGCGAGCTTGATCTGGGTGGCGCCTACCTTACATACATTTCCAGCGTATTGGAGGATGCGCGAATTAAACAGCTCGGCGCACAACTGCACAGGCACAACTTTGAACTCTTCGCCTATGAAAAATACTTCACCAAGCCTACTGGCAAAGATTTTCTAGGTGCGGAATTCCCGCCCCATCAGCTTCATGCCCTTGTGCAGTTCGTTTACAGAAAAGAGGATATTCGAACTGGTGACTCCTTCTACAATGGCAAAATCCAGCTGCACGCTTTACAGCTGTTTGGCAAGTATGAGACAGACGCCATATTAATCACCTGGCGTCATTCTACAGAGGCAAAAAAAGACAGCTTTATCCTGTATATACCCAACGACTCCGGCGACGGCTTCTACAAATCCAACACCCCTATCGAATGCGTAGACCGGTTTGTTTACGAGTTTCTTCCAAAAGCGGAGTTTCGGGAATTAATCAAATCTCAACTACCCATTGCCGAGCAACATGAGTTCTCTCTGAAAAAACTGGAAAACATCCGCTCGGAAATAAAATTCATCACTCTCCAGAAAGGCTTGTACCAACATCTATTTGATCGTTACGTCGACAAGTTCTTTGCTGATGCCAGGGAGTTTGCGGTGCCAGTCGTCAATATCAATGAATCGGCCTATGCCAACCGACGTAAAAATGTAGCCTTGGGCAAGTATTTAACGCATCTCAAAAGTCCGACCGATGATTTCATCAAGCGCATGCGAACTCATCCCACAGATAAAATGCTGAGCACCGTATTCAAACGCGTGAATACCTGGCCGGTAACCGAAAAACACCAAGCCTTGGTTCGGTTGCTGGATCTGAAAAAAACACCGTCTCCCGCGGATGGCAATGGCGACAGACCGCAGGCGGACGAAGGCACGAAACCTGATTATTTCGACCAATTCGAATTGACCAGAGAATCAACCGGGCAATTGGTCTATCTACAGAAAAAATCGGCGGTGCCTGAGAGCGTGCAACGCGACCTGACCATCAAGCAAAGTTCACATGCTCAAGAGCATATTCAACAAAAAGCACCTAAGGGCTGAGGGTCAGGAACTGAACCAGCGCCGGACTTATAACTTATCGTTCTAAAACTCCACTTACCGAGGCGGGTCAGTTTCTGAGTACCCGCCCTTCTGGCGAGGTATGGCTTGAACCCTCCCCAACGGAAAAACCGGTAAGGATTTTATGTGCGGATTAGCTGGCGAGTTACGTTTTGATCAACAACCTGCAGACCTTGCAGCGATCGAGAGAATCACCCATCACTTGGCCCCTCGCGGCCCCGACGCGTGGGGCTTCCATGCCCAAGGGCCGATCGCCCTGGGTCATCGTCGTCTGAAAATCATGGATCTGTCGGATGGCTCGGCGCAGCCGATGATCGACAGCCAACTCGGCCTGTCGCTGGCCTTCAACGGCGCGATCTACAACTTCCCGGAACTGCGCGCCGAACTCGAAGCGCTGGGTTACGCCTTCTATTCCGGTGGCGACACCGAAGTGTTGCTCAAGGGCTACCACGCCTGGGGCGAAGCGCTGCTGCCGAAACTCAACGGCATGTTCGCCTTTGCCATTTGGGAACGCGACGCCCAACGCCTGTTCATCGCCCGCGACCGTCTCGGCGTGAAGCCGCTGTACCTATCGCGCACCGGCCAGCGTCTGCGCTTTGCCTCGGCCTTGCCGGCGCTGCTCAAGGGTGGCGACATCAACCCGATCCTCGATCCGGTGGCGCTCAATCACTACCTGAATTTCCATGCTGTGGTCCCGGCGCCGCGCACCCTGCTGGCCGGCATCGAAAAACTGCCACCGGCGACCTGGATGCGCGTTGAAGCCGATGGCACCACCGAGCAGAAAACCTGGTGGACGCTGCCTTACGGCCCACACGACGACGAGAAAAACCTGACGCTGGAAGACTGGGTCGACCGCGTGCTCGATAGCACTCGCGAGGCGGTGGCGATTCGTCAACGTGCCGCTGTGGATGTCGGTGTGCTGCTGTCTGGCGGTGTCGATTCGAGCATGCTCGTCGGCCTGTTGCGTGAAGTCGGCGTGGAAAACCTCTCGACCTTTTCTATCGGTTTCCAGGATGCCGGCGGCGAACGCGGTGACGAGTTCCAGTATTCCGATCTGATCGCCAAGCATTACGGCACCCAACACCATCAATTGCGCATCGACGAGAAAGAAATCATCGAGCAACTGCCCGCCGCCTTCCGCGCGATGAGCGAGCCGATGGTCAGCCATGACTGCATCGCTTTCTATCTGCTGTCGCGCGAAGTGGCCAAACACTGCAAGGTAGTGCAGAGCGGCCAGGGCGCTGATGAGCTGTTCGCCGGTTATCACTGGTACCCGCAAGTCGATGGTGCGGCCGATCCTTACGCGGCCTATCGCAACGCGTTTTTCGACCGCAGCTACGACGACTACGCCGCCACCGTGCAACCGAAATGGCTGACTGCGAATGACGCTGCCGGCGACTTCGTCAAGGAACATTTCGCACAGCCTGGCGCCGAGGCGGCAGTGGACAAAGCCCTGCGTCTGGACAGCACGGTGATGCTGGTCGATGACCCGGTCAAACGCGTCGACAACATGACCATGGCCTGGGGCCTGGAGGCGCGCACGCCGTTTCTCGACTATCGACTGGTTGAACTCTCGGCGCGTGTGCCGGGCCAGTTCAAGCTGCCGGATGGCGGTAAACAAGTGCTCAAAGAAGCTGCACGCCGAGTCATCCCGAGCGAGGTGATTGACCGCAAGAAAGGCTACTTCCCGGTGCCCGGTCTCAAGCACTTGCAGGGCGACACGCTGAACTGGGTGCGCGAACTGCTGCTTGATCCGAGTCAGGATCGCGGCCTGTTCAACCCGGCCATGCTCGACAAATTGCTGACCGACCCGCAAGGCCAACTGACGCCGTTACGCGGTTCGAAGCTGTGGCAACTGGCGGCCCTGAACCTGTGGCTCAGTGAACAAGGAATCTGATCGATGAAACCCCACGCCACGGCCATCAACCAACGGCTGCTACGCGGTCAGACACCGTCCTACGAACGCTTGCAGGCGCGCCTGGCCGAAGACGGCAGCACGCTGGCCGCCGAGCCGATTGCGCTGCATTGCGGCTGGGGCCGGTTGCTGATCGGCCACACGTTTCCCGACCCGGCATCACTGGCGCAGGAATTGCTGAAAGAGCAGCCCGGCGAACGCGACATCGCGCTGTACGTCGCTGCGCCGCAACAGATTCTCGGCCTGGAGCCGACGCAACTGTTTCTCGACCCGTCCGACACCTTGCGCCTGTGGTTCAGCGATTACCGCCAGGCGACTCGAGTGTTTCGCGGCTTTCGTATTCGCCGCGCGCAAAGTGAAGCGGACTGGCAGGCGATCAATCAGTTGTACCAGGCGCGCGGCATGTTGCCGATCGACGCCACGCGGCTGACACCGCACCATCAGGGCGGCCCGGTGTACTGGCTGGCCGAGGATGAAGACAGCGGCGCGGTGATCGGCAGCGTCATGGGCCTGAACCATCAAAAAGCCTTCAACGATCCGGAAAACGGCAGCAGCCTGTGGTGCCTGGCGGTTGATCCGCAATGCTCGCGCCCGGGTGTCGGTGAAGTGCTGGTGCGGCACCTGATCGAGCACTTCATGAGCCGCGGTCTGAGCTATCTCGACCTGTCGGTGTTGCACGACAACCGTCAGGCGAAAAATCTCTACGCCAAGCTCGGTTTTCGCAATCTGTCGACCTTCGCCATCAAACGCAAGAACGGCATCAATCAGCCGCTGTTTCTCGGCCCGGGGCCAGAAGCGCAGTTCAACCCGTACGCGCGAATCATCGTTGAAGAAGCCCATCGGCGCGGTATTGATGTGCAAGTCGATGACGCCGATGCCGGGCTGTTCACCCTCAGCCACGGCGGGCGTCGCGTGCGTTGCCGCGAATCGCTGAGCGACCTGACCAGCGCGATCAGCATGAGTTTGTGTCAGGACAAAAGCCTCACGCACAAAGTGCTCAAAGGCGCCGGGTTGAACCTGCCCTCACAGCAACTGGCCGGTAATGCCGACGACAATCTGGCCTTCCTCGATGAGCACCAACGGGTGGTGGTGAAACCGCTCGACGGCGAACAGGGCCAAGGTGTGGCGGTGGATTTGCAGAGCATCGAAGAGGTGCAGCAAGCCATCGAAACGGCGAAACAATTTGATAGCCGCGTGCTGTTGGAAAGCTTCCACGAAGGCCTTGATCTGCGGATTCTGGTGATTGGCTTTGAAGTGGTCGCGGCGGCGATTCGCAAACCGGCGGAAGTGGTCGGCGATGGTCAGCATTCGGTCGGCGCGTTGATCGAAGCGCAGAGTCGGCGGCGGCAAGCGGCCACCAGTGGCGAAAGCAAGATTCCACTGGATCACGAAACCCAACGCACCCTACATGCGGCGGGTTATGACTACAGCAGTATTCTGCCGGCCGGCGAGCATCTCTTTGTACGGCGCACGGCGAACCTGCACACCGGCGGCACGCTGGAAGATGTCACCGCGATTCTGCATCCGACGCTGGTCGATGCGGCAGTACGGGCGGCGCGGGCGCTGGATATTCCGATGGTCGGCCTCGACTTGATGGTGCCAGCGGCGGATCAACCGGAGTACGTGTTTATCGAGGCCAACGAGCGCGCCGGGCTGGCCAACCATGAGCCGCAACCGACGGCGGAGCGGTTTGTCGATTTGTTGTTTCCGCACAGTCAGCCGGCCATTTCTTGAATCTGCTTTGTCAGGACTGACGCCTTCGCGAGCAGGCTCGCTCCCACAGGGGAATGCATTCCAAATGTGGGAGCGACGGTGCGACGATTCGACCTGCTCGCGAAGAGGCTCTTAAATCCACCACCCATTTTCCCTCATCGAAACCATCGGTGTGCTCAACCCATCAGGAGTTTCCATGACCACCCAAATCCCCGAACCGGATCTCAACTACCTGCAAAAAGTCCTGCTGGAGATGCTCGCCATTCCCAGCCCTACCGGGTTCACCGACACCATCGTGCGTTACGTCGCCGAGCGTCTGGAAGAACTCGGCATTCCCTTCGAAATGACCCGGCGCGGCACCATCCGGGCCACGCTCAAAGGCAAGAAGAACAGCCCCGACCGTGCGGTTTCCGCGCACCTGGATACGATCGGCGCCGCCGTTCGTGCGATCAAAGACAACGGGCGCCTGACCCTCGCCCCGGTCGGCTGCTGGTCGAGCCGTTTTGCCGAGGGCAGCCGCGTCAGTCTGTTTACCGACAACGGAGTGATTCGCGGCAGTGTGTTACCACTGATGGCTTCCGGGCACGCGTTCAACACCGCCGTGGACGAGATGCCGATCAGTTGGGATCACGTCGAACTACGCCTGGATGCCTACTGCGCGACCAAGGCTGACTGCGATTCGCTGGGCATCAGCGTCGGTGACGTGGTGGCGTTCGATCCGCTGCCGGAATTCACCGAAAGCGGCCACATCAGCGCCCGTCATCTGGATGACAAGGCCGGGGTTGCGGCGCTGCTGGCGTCACTCAAAGCCATTGTCGACAGCGGTCAGGAACTGATGATCGACTGCCATCCGCTGTTCACCATCACCGAAGAAACCGGCAGCGGCGCGGCGGCGGCATTGCCGTGGGACGTCAGCGAATTCGTCGGTATCGACATCGCCCCCGTTGCGCCGGGGCAGCACTCCAGCGAACACGCGGTGAGTGTGGCGATGCAGGATTCCGGCGGGCCGTATGACTATCATCTGTCGCGGCACTTGCTGAAACTGGCCAGCGAGAACGAATTGCCGGTGCGCCGCGATCTGTTTCGCTATTACTTCAGCGATGCGCACTCGGCGGTGACGGCGGGCCACGATATCCGCACGGCCCTGCTCGCTTTTGGTTGTGATGCGACCCATGGTTATGAGCGTACGCACATCGATAGTCTGGCGGCACTGAGTCGTTTGCTTGGCGCTTACATTTTGAGCCCGCCAGTGTTCGCCAGCGATGCGGCTCCGGCCAATGCCTCGCTGGATCGCTTCAGTCATCAGATTGAACATGACACGCAGATGGAAAGCGATACGCGGGTGCCATCGGTAGACAGCCTGGTGGGGCAGCGTTCCGATAGTTGATGTGACCTTTAGGCCGCCTTCGCGAGCAAGTCGAATCGTCGCACCGTCGCTCCCACATTGGGAAATGCGTTCCATGTGGGAGCGAGCTTGCTCGCGAAGAGGCCGGCTCAGGCAACACAAAACTGGCAGGCAAACCGCAATCGCCGTAGCATCCCGCCATTGATTCAGCCGAGGTGCCCATGCTCATTCCCCACGACCAACTTGAAGTCGACACCCTCACCCGCCTCATCGAAGATTTCGTCACCCGTGACGGCACCGACAATGGCGATGACACGCCGCTGGAAACCCGCGTGCTGCGCGTGCGACAGGCACTGACCAAAGGCCAGGCGCTGATCGTCTTCGACCCCGAGAGCGAGCAATGCCAATTGATGCTCAAGCACGACGTGCCCAAGCATCTGTTCGATTGAATGCTTCAGCGCAGCTTTTCGGTGGCCTGCTTGCGCTTGATCCGGTCATAGACCTCCGCGCGGTGCACGTTGACCTTCTGTGGCGCCTCGACGCCGAAACGCACGCTGGAACCGTTCACTGACAGAACGCGCAAGGTGATGTCATCACCGATTGAAATCAACTCACCAACGACACGGCTGAGTACAAGCATGAGATTCGTCCTTCAGGGTTAGCGAACCCTGAAGATGCGCGGCTTGCCGTGGCTCTACAATGCGCGCCGAGCAAATCAGTTTTGCCTTACACCCCTTCTCGCCTGGAGCTGTCAGACGATTCCCACAAAACCATCAGGCCGCAGAAAACCGCGGCCCGAACAGAATCACGCTGGCGCCGATCACGCACAACGCCACACCGATCCAGTCCGAACCCAACGGACGCACCCGCTCGACCACCATCAGCCAGCCAATCGAAGCGACGATGTAGATCCCGCCATAAGCGGCGTAGGCCCGACCGGCATAGTTGGCTTCAACACGGGTCAACAACAGTGCGAACAGGGTCAAGCTGAGCAGCGCAGGAATCACCCACAAGGCACTTTTGCCCTGACGCAGCCACATGAAGAAGGCAAAACAACCGGCGATTTCAAACAGCGCCGCGAGGAAAAACCACAAGTAATTGAGCATTGACGCGTCTCGACAGGGTGACCATTGCGGCCACCCTAACGACGCCGTCTTCAACGGGCAAGGTCAGCCGTTGTTCTGTTTGGCTTTGGCGCGCATTTTTTCCGCCATGGAGGTCATTTCGTTGTAGAGCAGTTGCGGGTTCTTCTGCTTGATCGCCCAGGCCATGCGCCCTTGTTCATGGGGCAGGATCATGAATTCGCCGGCCGCTACTTGCTGATAAATGTAATCGGCAATATCCGCCGCGGTAATCGGCGAGCTTTCCAGCAACTTGCCCACCTGCGCTTTCATCGCCGGCGTCGGGCCACGGAAAGAGTCGAGCAGATTGGTCTGGAAGAATGACGGACAAACCACATGCACGCCGACTTCCTGCTGCGCCAGTTCAATCAACAGGCTTTCCGATAGTGCTACCACGCCGGCCTTGGCCACGTTGTAGTTGCTCATCGCCGGGCCTTGCATCAATGCGGCCATGGAGGCGATGTTGATGATCTTGCCTTTGCTTTGCTCGAGCAGCGGCAGGAACGCCTTGCAGCCCTTGACCACGCCCATCAGGTTGATCGCGATCTGCCAGTCCCAGTCTTCCAGCGACAGCTCGCTGAAGAAACCGCCCGAGGCAACACCGGCGTTGTTGACGATGATGTCGATGCCACCGAGCTTCTCTTCGCAGGCCTGAGCGAACGCAGTGAGCTGGCTGTAATCACGCACATCGCAGCGCTGAACAAAACCGTCACCGCCCGCCTCGCGGACCATTTTCAAGGTTTCCTGCAGACCGGGTTCGCTGACATCGGACAAGGCCAGTTGCCAGCCTTCACGCGCCCAGCGCAGCGCGATTTCGCGACCCAGGCCCGAGCCCGCACCAGTGATCATCATGCGATTTTGCATAGCACACAGCCTTGTTGTTCCGGGGAAGATGCGCGGAGTGTAGCGAAGGATCGGCGCGCGCCCACGCTCCATCAAGTTGCTGAATGCAAGATCAAAAGATCGCAGCCTTTGGCAGCTCCAACTTGGATTCGTGTAGGAGCTGTCGAGTGAAACGAGGCTGCGATCTTTTCGCTGCAAAGGAAATAAGCGAGCAATCCAAATACATTAAAAAAACATTGAATTTTCTTTCATGCGCACCAGTCGGAATTTGTAAGCCGTCTGGAATTACTTAGTCTCCAGTCGCCCTTGAATACCAAGACTTCTCGAACACTATCAACAAGGAAATCGACATGGGCACAATTCTAATCATTATCCTGATCCTGTTGCTGATCGGTGGTCTGCCGGTCTTCCCGCACTCCAGAAGTTGGGGTTACGGTCCTTCGGGCATTATCGGCGTGGTGTTGGTGGTGCTGTTGGTCCTGCTGTTACTCGGTCGGATATAACGATTCAAGCGTAAAAAAAGAGGCCCTGTTCAGGGCCTCTTTTTTATTGCGCGGATTTTATTGTCGGCTAGCGATCAATCCGGCTTGCCGTGAACGACGCCCGCGGTGTTATCCATCAGGCTTTTGGTCGCCGTTTGCAGGAACGCTTCCAGCTTGAGTTTCAACTCGGCGGTGCGCGGTGCATTCGGAACGACTTCGGCGTGCGGGTTGGCACCCAACTGGTACTGCCACATCTTCGGCCCCATGTCCTTGTCTCTCGGCAACACCAGGATCTGGTCGGCCGTGACGATGGCGGTGGTCTGCTCACTGCCCGACGGTTTGATCACACCGAAACCGGTGTCGCCTTCCGGCAGGTTGAGCAAGTCGCGGCCCCAGCACTGATGACGCACTTCGCCACCGAGACGGCCCATGATGGTCGGCACGATGTCGATCTGCGTACCCACAGTGTGGTCACGGGTACCGAATTTCTCCTGGATGCCCGGCGCAATCATCAGCATCGGCACGTTGAAGCGGCCCAGGTCCATTTCGGTAATCTGGCGCTCGTTGCCGAAACCGTGGTCGCCAACGATGACGAACAGGGTTTCCTTGAAGTACGGCTCTTTGCGTGCCTTCTCGAAGAACTGACCCAGCGCCCAGTCGGAGTAGCGCATGGCGGTCAAGTGTTCGTTGAGGCTGCCACGATCGGTCACGCGCTCGACCGGCAATGGCGTCGGCAAGGCGTACGGCGTGTGGTTGGACAGGGTTTGCAGCAACGCATAGAACGGCTTGCCGTTTTCCCGCGCCTTGAGCTCCTGCAGACCACGGTCGAACATGTCCTGGTCGGACACACCCCAGGTCGGATCGGAGAACACCGGGTTGACGAAGTCGTTACGGCCAACGAAGTTGGTCATGCCCTGGTTGCTGAAGAAGCCCGACTGGTTGTCCCAGGCGAAGTCGCCGTTGTAGACGTACACGTCGTCATAGTCACGGGCGCTGAGCACCTGCGGCAGGCCGGACAACTTGTGGCTGCCTTCCGGGGTCTGCATCAGGTATTCGAAACCTGGCAGGTTGGGGAAGCAGGCCATGGTCGCGAACATGCCCTGGTGGGTGTGCGTACCGTTGGAGAAGAAGCGGTCGAACAGCAGGCCTTCCTTCGACAGTTTGTCCAGGTATGGCGTGATGTTGCCTGGCGCGCCCAATGCACCGACCGAGTGACCGGCCATGCTTTCCATCAGGATCACCACGACGTTCTTGATCGGCAGGGTCTTGTCGGCCGGCGGCGTGTAATCACGGCGCACGGCGGCAATATCGGCATCGACCAGTTTTTCGTCTGGCATCAGCAGCATGTCGCGCACGATTTTCTGCGCTTGTTCTTGCGGCAACGTCGCTTTCCAGATGTTGTCGCGATCCTCGCCCATGCGCGACTTGGCGGCCTCGATCAGCGACAGCGTGGCGTTGAGGCCAAGCTGGTTGGCGAAGTTGGAATCGGTGGTGTACACGTCACCCCAGCGCATCGGCGGGCCTTGACGCAGGGTGCCACGAGCGGCAACCACGCAGATCAGCAGGCAGACCACGAACACCGCCAGACGGGTGTACCACGGCGCGACCTGACGGCTGCTGACGCTGCCGCCGCTGAAAGGCCCGCGCGGACGGGTGGCACGGTCAGCGCCCTTGAACGCCAGGGTCAGGATGACAGTGCCGATGACCCACGCCAGCAGGTAGCGCACCACCGGGAAACCGTACCAGAGCATGCTCATCACGGTTTTCGGGTCTTCCTTCACGTACTGGAACACCAGACCGTTGAGGCGCTGGTGGAACTCGCGGTAGAAGTCCATCTCCATCAGGCCGAGGAACAGCGCGATGCTCGAAGCGATGGTCAGCCACAGACGGAAGAAACCGCGCGCAGCCATGGCGCGGGCACTGAACAGTGCCAGCACCAGCGGAATGCACAGGTAAACCACCAGGCGCAGGTCGAAGCGCAGGCCGTTGGCGAAGGCTTCGAGGAAGGTCGAAGCCGGGGTGTCGAGGATCATCTCGCGGTTGTAGACCAGCAGCGCGAGGCGCAGCACGGAAAACATCACCATCATGACCAGTGCACAAAGCAGCGTGTAGGCCAGATGCGATTTGACGGTCGGTTGCAGCAGGCGAGCAGAAGATCGCTGCTGATTCAGGGCGTCCGGGTTTGCCATGTCGTTTTAGGACCCATTGGAAGTTGAAGTTGCAAAAAATACAGCGGCGCCATGCCCTCTATTGGTCATTCCCGACCCCGGGGCTTGCGCAGTGCGCAAATGTTGCACGATCACCCGCACCATTGCCATTGATTACTGCCCCGCCGCCAGACACTTTCATTTACAGCAGCGGGCAAACAGCGCGGGAGAATTGTCGGGAACACTTTGTGAAAATTTCGTGCAACGCATATCTGGAAACACAATATAGATACAAAACAAAACGCCCCGAATCGGTCGGGGCGCTTCTCTGAATGCCGGCCGATTACTTCTCGGCGCGCTCTTTCAAAGCTTTGAGGGTGTTGAACGGCGCATCGACGACAAACTTGTTGGCAACCATTGCCGGCACGCTGCCACCTGGTTCGGTGTGCACTTGATAAGTGACTTCAACCTGGTCGCCCTTCGGTACGAACTTCCAGAAGCCTTTGACCTGCTGCACGCGGACAAAGCCTTTTTCTTCAGGAACGTACGTCGGCAGACCTTTGAGGTTGCGGGTCAGGCTGCCGTCGGCGCCTTCGACGGTGGTGACTTCGATCACCGAGTCACGCGGAGTTACCGGCCAAGGCGTATTGAACTGGCTATAGGTCCAGCTCTTGTCGCCTTCGTGCTTGAGCAGTTTCTGGGTCTTGCACTCGTGAATCCAGGCGCAGGCGCCAGCGACGTCTTCCTGCAGTGCGCGCAGTTTGGCGACGGTGGTTTTCATCAGTGCGACGCCCTGATAGGACTTGTAGTCCGAACCCGGCACTTCACTCAGGGAAACCTTGATGCCGTCCTCGTTCTTGGCGACTTTCCAGTCTTCAGCCTGAGCGACGGACGTGGCCAGCACAGCGGTCAAACCACACAACACAGCGATACGATGCAGCGAACCCATAGTCTTATTCCTTATTGTTGAAGTTCCGTTCGTTTGACACATCACGCCGCCGTCATTTGCTCCCACCAGCCGATCAACCTGATCGCTTCTTCCGAGCTGCTGCCACAGACTTCGACATCAGCCGAGAAGCCGGAACAGACTGCCGGGCGCTCCGGGCGGCCGAAAATGCTGCACAGGTTTTCGACCGAGAGCTGCACGCAACGTTCGCCGGCGGGTTTGCCATCAGGCATGCCGGGAATCGGCGAGCTGATGGAAGGGGCAATGCAGCAAGCGCCACAGCCTTCACGGCATTTCATGACGAACAATTCCTCGCGACGGGCGATGTGTAAAAGAGACACGGAACAGAGTAACCGCTAAAACGGCTGTTTCAAATTGCCTGAACCGGGGTTTTTAGCGATAACTCAATGTGACTGACCAGTCTCCGACAAAGCGTCTGGTCTGCGGGTCACAGATGGCTTGGTTTTACTGTTTGAATTCGAAATCCAGCGCCGCGCCTTCGACTTCGCGACGTTCTTCGTTGCGCAGTTGCAACTGCATTTCGTTGCTGAGCAAGCGGCCGTTGAGCTGGAATCCGTTGTTTTTCTCGCCAAACATCTGCGGCAGGATCGGCTCGCGCTTGGGCATTTCAACCGTGCCCTGGGGCTTCAATTCCTCGACCATGTCCTTGGGCAGGCTCAAATCGAGTTTGGCCGACGGCAACTTGGTTTTTACCACTTCACTGGCGGGTTTCGATTTCGAGGCGACTGGCTTGCGCTTCTTGATGACTTTCTGCTGGGCTTTCTTGGCGGGAACGGCCTTCTGCGCAACCGTGGCTTTTTTCGCGGGACTCGTCGCAGCCGGTTTTTCCTGAACGGCAGCGGCCACGACGACAGGCGCATGCCCGATTATCAGCAAACCCAGCAAAACCCAACCAGCAGCAAAAATCGCTTTCATGGACCCAACGACACTAACGGCAGAGGGCCATATGCTCGCTTGTTGAACGCCACAAGACAAGCATCACCCACCGCCCGTTCAGAATCCGCCAGCTGTTTCCTGACACAGTTGAGTCGCCAACAGACCCAGCGTCATCAACGCCCGCTCCGCCTCGCGATTCCACGGAATCCCGCAATTCAGGCGGATACAGTGGTTGAACTGCTCGGTATTGCTGAAGATCAGCCCCGGCGCGATGCTGATGCCCTGCTGCAACGCACGCACATGCAATTCTTGTGTATTGACCCTGCCCGGCAGACTCACCCAAAGGATGAAACCGCCCGTGGGCCGGGTCATTTGCGTGCCTTCGGGGAAGTACTGCTGCACCGCCAACTGAAAGGCGCTGAGGTTTTTCCGGTATTCCTGGCGGATGTACCGTAAATGCCGGTCATAACCGCCGTTTTCCAGATAGGCGGCAATCGCCATTTGCGTCACGCTGCACGCCGAATGCGTACTGAAGGTCTGCAAGCGCTGGATTTCCTGCTGATACTTGCCAGCGATCATCCAGCCGATGCGCACACCGGGTGACAAGGTCTTGGAAAAACTTGAGCAGTAGATCACCCGATCCAATCGGTCATAAGCCTTGAGCGCTTTGGTTTTGCCTTGCTCGAACATCAGTTCGCCATAGATATCATCTTCGACAATCTGAATATCGAAATCCGAAGCCAGCCGCAGCAACTGCTTCTGCCGCTCTTCGGGCATGGTGCCGCCCAGCGGATTGCTCAGGCGCGTGGTCAGCACCAGCGCTTTGATCGACCATTGGTTGGCCGCCAGTTGCAGGGCTTCGAGGCTCATGCCGGTGGCGGGATCACTAGGAATTTCGATGACCTTCAAGCCGAGCAGATCGGCCAGTTGCAGCAGGCCGTAATACGTCGGCGACTCAGCGGCGATCAGATCGCCCGGGCGGGTCAGTACGCGCAACGACATCTGCAGGGCATCGACGCAACCGTGGGTGATCACCACTTCTGACGGATCGACCACCACGCCAGCATCGCGCATGCGGATCGCCACCTGGCGGCGCAGCGGTTCAAAACCGGGGCTGAACATGTAGCTGAAGGCGCGCGGGCTATGGAAACGGGTGACTTTGGCCAATTGCTGATGCAGTGCGCGCACCGGCAGGTAATCGACACTCGGCACGGCGGCACCGAGCGGGAACACGCCTTCACGGCGCGATTCGACCAGAACCTGTTGAATGATGCTGCTGCGCGTGACCAGACCCGGTCGCTCGACCCGGGCAATGTCCGGCGTCGGCGCAGTCAGCGCAGGCGTCTGGTGTACGTAATAACCAGACTGCGGACGTGCGCGGATCAAGCCCTGATCTTCGAGATTGGCGTAGGCCTGCAACACCGTCGCATGGCTGACGTTGAGCTGCGAACTCATCTTGCGCACCGAAGGCACGCGCTCCCCCGGTTGATAGACACCACGGCGGATGTCTTCGGCCAGTTGCTGAGCAATACGTTGATAGAGCAAGAGATTGGTCATGACGCAGCACTCGATTTCACGGGCATTTTATTCTTGTGTGAAACAATACCGGAACAGTTTAGAAGTGTACTGGGACAGTTACCACATTACTCGACCATACAGTGCGGTGTCTGCCCCTGACTGTACTGATTTGCGAGCCATTCGACAGATGTAAAAAAGCCCGGCACTGCATGACAGCCCGGGCTTTCCAGAGACGCAACCCTTAACGGGCGGCGCCGAGCTGGCCTTTTTCGTCGGAGAAGACTATTTCCACGCGACGGTTCTGTGCTCGCCCGCGCTCGGAAGCGTTGGCGTCCACCGGGTATTCGTCGCCGTAGCCTTCGACCTGAATGCGTTTGTCGTCGATGCCCAGGTCCATCAGCACGTCCGCGACCGATTGCGCGCGGTCACGAGACAGCTTGAGGTTTTCCTGTTTGCCGCCGGTGCTGTCGGTGTAGCCCTCGATGCGCACCACGCGTTTCGGGTTCAGTTGCAGGAACTGCACAATCTTCAGTACCACGCGATTGGCCGAGTTTTTCAGCTCTGCTTCACCGGTGTCGAACAGCACATCGCCGAGGGTCATCACCAGACCGCGATCAGTCTGCGTGGTGGCCAGTGCGACGATCTGCTCTTCGAGCCATTTACCCTGCTGCTGCACGCTCAGCAATTTCGACTCACGCAGGGCCAGTTGCAGACGCTGACGTTCCAGTTCGAGCTTGGCCGCACGCTCTTCGTTAAGTACCTGATTGGTATGCTCGCGGGCGATCTCGCTGTAGCGCTGGCTCAGGTAGGCGTAATGCACCACGTCCGAACCGCTGCCCCAGTAGGTCGACAGGCGATCGGCACGGGCCAGCGACTCACCGGCGCGGATCACATCTTTCGGTGCGATGCGCAGCACGTTGGAGTCTTCCTTGACCTTCTGGAAGTCGGCGCTGGCTTCTTGCAGCGCGGATTCGCTGTGTTGACCGGCGCAGCCATACAGGCTGGCGCAACCGGCGAGAATCAGACCGCCGAGGACTTTTGACTTGAGGCTCATCGGGCATCTCCCAGTTGCTTGCGCAGTCGGACAATGCGGGTATTGAGCACATTCACCTGCTCTTCACTTTTTTGCGTCAGCACTTTGGCTTCGGCCAGACGTGCATCGAGTTCCGCCTGCTCGGAGCGCATGCGCGCATTCCGGTAGGACTCGTCAGCCATGTTGCCTTTGGCGCGGTTGTATTTGGTTTCGGCCAGTTTCATTTCCGGCACTTCGTCGGCAGTAGCGCCAACAGCCTTGGCCTGGGAGATGGCTTGCTCGGTCAGGCGCATTTGTTCGATGGGTGCCGGATCGGTTGCGCAACCGGCCAGAGCCAGAACGGCCACAGCCGCGAAAAGAGGTCGAATACTCACTAAGAATCCCTACTGTTTTGGGGCACTGACAGGTTGTTGCGGCTGTTGCTGCTGCGCCTTCCAGCGCTCGATGTTGCGTTGCAGCGCGGCTTCCGTCAGTCCGGACGCGGGCAATTCTGTCATCTTTTTGGCTAGCTGTCCGCGCAACCACGGATCGTTGCACGCCGAGTTGTGGGAAACCGCGAGGAACAGGCCCGGGCGGTCGATCGGTTGTTCGAAGGCCAGCAGGTCATTGGCCATGCCCAATGCCTGCGCGGCGGCCATGCCCGAGTAGCGCCCGGCGAGTACGTATTCCACTTCGCCGAGGAGCAATTTCTGCAGGGCCTGGGTCAGGTTGGCTGTCTTGGTCAGGGTCAGATTCTGCTCGGCGAAAGTGCCGAATGCCTGGGTGATTCGAGACTTTTCCGACAGCGCACCCGCGTGGCCGTGCAGGTCTTTGGCTTCGCTGTAGACCAGGGTCGAGCCTTTGCGCGTCCACACCAGGTAGTCGTTTTCCAACAGCGGCGGATGGATGTAGTCGAGGTTTTCCAGCTCGGTGAAGGTCAGCGGCGCATCCGCCAGCATGTCCATGCGTCCGCTGCGCACTTCGTCGAGGGCTTGCGAACGTTTGCCGGCGTACAGCAACTCGACTTTGATGCCGAGATCCTTGGCGACTTGTTGCAACAGGTCGGCGCTGGCACCGATCAACTGTTTCGGATTCTGCGGGTCCTGCCACAGATACGGCGGTGCATCCGGGCTACCGGTCACGACGAGGCGCTCGCACTTGCCAGCGGCCATGGCCAAACCGGGCAACAAAGCCAATCCCAACAACCATCCGCAGCGCAGATCCATGGCAAAAAGCTCCCACTCAAATCCGAGACAAAAAAAAGCCCGACCAAAAGGTCGGGCTCTTTATAAGTGAAGCCGCTGGATTAGACCAGCTTCTCCAGCTCAGGGACTGCTTCGAACAGATCCGCCACGAGACCGTAATCGGCCACCTGGAAGATCGGCGCTTCTTCGTCCTTGTTGATCGCAACGATCACTTTGGAGTCTTTCATACCGGCCAGGTGCTGGATCGCGCCGGAGATACCGACGGCGATGTACAGCTGTGGCGCAACGATCTTGCCAGTCTGACCGACCTGCATGTCGTTCGGTACGAAACCTGCGTCGACGGCGGCGCGCGAAGCACCCACCGCAGCGCCCAGCTTGTCGGCCAGAGCGTACAGGTGTTTGAAGTTGTCGCCGTTCTGCATGCCGCGGCCGCCGGAAACGACGATCTTGGCAGCGGTCAGTTCCGGACGGTCGGATTTGGCCAGTTCTTCGCCTACGAAGCTCGAAGTGCCGGCGTTGTGCGCAGCAGCAACTGCTTCAACAGCAGCCGAACCACCTTCAGCAGCAACCGGGTCGAAACCGGTGGCACGCACGGTGATCACTTTGATCGCAGCGGTCGACTGAACGGTAGCGATGGCGTTACCGGCGTAGATCGGACGCTTGAAGGTGTCAGCGCTTTCTACCGAGATGATCTCGGAGATCTGGTCAACGTCCAGCTGCGCAGCAACGCGCGGCAGGATGTTTTTGCCGTTGGAGGTAGCGGCAGCCAGGATGTGGCTGTAACCAGCGCCCAGCTCGGCTACTAGCGGAGCAACGTTTTCCGGCAGCTGATGCGCGTAAGCGGCGTTGTCAGCGTTGAGGACTTTGCTCACACCAGCGATTTTCGCCGCGGCTTCAGCCACGGCGCCAGCGCCTTGGCCAGCAACCAGAACGTGGATGTCGCCGCCGATTTTGGCAGCAGCAGCCACGGTGTTCAGTGTGGCCGGGGCCAGCACTTTGTTGTCGTGTTCAGCGATTACCAAGATAGTCATTTTTAGATTACCTTCGCTTCGTTTTTCAGTTTCTCGACCAGTTCAGCCACCGACTTGACCTTGATGCCTGCGCTGCGTGCAGCCGGCGCTTCGACTTTCAGGGTCTTGTTGGTGGAGGCGGTGGAAACGCCCAAAGCGTCCGGAGTCAGCACTTCAAGAGGCTTCTTCTTGGCTTTCATGATGTTTGGCAGGGACGCGTAGCGCGGCTCGTTCAAACGCAGGTCGGTGGTGACGATTGCCGGCAGTTTCAGCGAAACAGTCTGCGCCCCGCCGTCGATTTCGCGGGTCACGGCAACGCTGTCGCCGGAGACTTCGACTTTCGAGGCGAACGTGCCCTGACCGTAGCCGCTCAGTGCAGCGAGCATCTGGCCGGTCTGGTTGTTGTCGCTGTCGATGGCCTGCTTGCCGAGGATCACCAGCTGCGGCTGTTCCTTGTCGACCACAGCCTTGAGCAGCTTGGCCACGGCGAGCGAGGTCAGATCTTCAGCGGATTCGACGAGGATGGCACGGTCGGCACCCAGAGCCAGTGCGGTACGCAGCTGCTCCTGAGCGGTGGTCGGGCCGATGGAGACGACGACGATTTCAGTCGCAACACCTTTCTCTTTCAGGCGTACGGCTTCTTCCACTGCGATTTCGCAGAACGGGTTCATCGACATCTTGACGTTGGCGAGATCGACGCCGGAATTGTCCGCCTTGACGCGAACCTTGACGTTGTAATCCACAACGCGTTTGACAGCTACAAGAACCTTCATGGATTCCTCGTTACTCTCCGGTGAAAAGAAAGTCGCCTAGGCGAACCTGGCGGTTGATGCTCATCAGGCTAAAAGGGCACCTCTAAAAACGCCGACCGGGGTGCGAAGTGATTCCACGATGTGAAGGGGGGTGCGACCGTTCGTCAGTGGTGACCGACAAGTCATTGATCCTCACGCTGTGTAAACTGCGCGCCAGACTGCGCTGCGCATCACTCTCAACCGCCTGTGCCCTGTCTTTAGACGTGCTCTTGAAACCGCCAGTCTGCCTACGACGAGCGCAAAACCGCCCGTATCTTGACCGGAACGCCTATTCCGGTCAATACAGCAAAATGACCATTCATAAGCCGCGCTTCTTTGATTTCTCTGGGCTGGAGCCGATTCAAACAAACGTTTGTATTGGACGCTCGGAGTGGTGTAGATATAATGCGCCGCCTAGAGAGAAAGGTCTGTTCTCCAATATTCCCCTTGACGTTAACGTAAAGGAATAGCGGATGCGACATCAAACCTCCAAATTAGAAAAAAAACTGTTGAGCCTTGAGTAGGAGATAGCCTGTGGAACGCGAATACATGGAATTCGACGTGGTCATCGTCGGTGCCGGCCCCGCTGGCCTGTCCGCCGCCTGCCGTCTGAAGCAGAAGGCCGCCGAAGCCGGTAAGGAAATCAGCGTCTGCGTGGTCGAAAAAGGCTCCGAAGTCGGCGCACACATCCTGTCCGGTGCCGTGTTCGAACCACGCGCTCTGAACGAGTTGTTCCCGGACTGGAAAGAACTCGGCGCACCGCTGAACACACCAGTGACCCGCGACGATATTTTCGTGCTGAAAAACGCCGACAGCGCGCAGAAGATTCCTGACTTCTTTGTGCCCAAGACCATGCACAACGAAGGCAACTACATTATTTCCCTCGGCAACCTGTGCCGCTGGCTCGCCCAGCAGGCCGAGAACCTTGGCGTCGAAATCTACCCGGGCTTCGCCGCTCAGGAAGCGCTGATCGACGAGCAAGGCGTGGTGCGCGGGATCATCACCGGTGATCTGGGCGTCGACCGCGAAGGCAATCCGAAAGAAGGCCTGTACACCCCGGGCATGGAATTGCGTGGCAAGTACACGTTGTTCGCCGAAGGCTGCCGTGGCCACATCGGCAAGCAACTGATCAAGCGCTACAACCTCGACAGCGATGCCGACGCTCAGCACTACGGCATCGGCCTGAAAGAAATCTGGGAAATCGACCCGGCCAAACATCAACCGGGCCTGGTGGTGCACACCGCCGGTTGGCCGCTGGACATCATGGGCACCGAAAACACCGGCGGCTCGTTCCTCTATCACCTGGAAAACAACCAGGTGGTAGTCGGTCTGATCGTCGATCTTTCCTACAGCAACACTTACCTGTCGCCGTTCGACGAGTTCCAGCGCCTCAAGCATCACCCGGTGCTGGCGCAGTACCTGGAAGGCGGCAAGCGCATCAGCTACGGCGCTCGCGCCATCTGCAAGGGTGGCCTGAACTCGCTGCCGAAAATGGTCTTCAAGGGCGGCGCACTGATCGGTTGCGACCTCGGCACCCTGAACTTCGCCAAGATCAAAGGCAGCCACACCGCGATGAAGTCCGGCATGCTCGCCGCTGAGTCGGTGGCTGACGCACTGTTCGCGGAAAAGGACGGCACTGAAGAGCTGACCACTTATGTGGACGCTTTCAAGAAGAGCTGGCTCTACGACGAACTGTTCGCCAGCCGCAACTTCGGCCCGGCAATCCACAAGTTCGGCGCCATCGTCGGTGGTGGCTTCAACTGGCTGGATCAGAACATCTTCGGCGGCAAACTGCCGTTCACCCTGCATGACACCAAGCCGGACTACGCTTGCCTCAAGCTCGCGGCCGACTGCAAGAAGATCGATTATCCGAAGCCGGACGGCAAACTGAGCTTCGACAAACTGAGCTCGGTATTCATCTCCGGCACCAACCACGAGGAAGAACAGCCTTGCCACCTGAAGCTGACCGACCCGAGCATTCCGATCAGCAAGAACCTGCCGCTGTACGACGAGCCGGCGCAGCGCTACTGCCCGGCCGGCGTGTACGAAGTGATCACCAAGGAAGATGGCGAGAAGCGCTTCCAGATCAACGCCCAGAACTGCGTGCACTGCAAGACCTGTGATATCAAGGACCCTTCGCAGAACATCACCTGGGTCACGCCGGAAGGCGCTGGCGGCCCGACTTATCCGAATATGTAAGTCGAACCGCTGAACAACGAGGCTCCCGCATCGGGGGCCTTTTTGTTGCCCACGATTCCTCTGACACCACAAAACAACTGTGGGAGCGAGCCTGCTCGCGAAAGCGGTGTGTCATTAACAATGATGTCGACTGATACACCGCCTTCGCGAGCAGGCTCGCTCCCACACGGGATTATCGTCGAATCAGGCAGCGCGCTCGTCACCCGGGCTGCGCTCAAAGTAGCGTTTGTACTCACGGCTGAACTGCGACGTACTCTGATACCCCACCCGATGCGCCACCTGCGCCACACCCAAGCCTTCGGCGACCAGCAACGTCTGCGCCTTCAACAAGCGCAAACGCTTCAAATACTGCACCGGCGACAACAGCGTGCTGCGTTTGAAATGCTCATGAAAGGTCGACACGCTCATGTTCGCGCAACCGGCCAGGGTCTCGACATTCAACGGCTCGGTGTAATGCGCGTGCAGATGACTGATCGACGCCGCCACCCGCGCAAATTGTCCCTGCTGCTCCACCAACGCGCGCAGCACATCCGCCTGCGGTCCACGTAGCGCCACGAACAACAACTCACGCACCCGCGCCGGCCCGAGAATCTGGCATTCCAGTGGATCGTGCAGGCAACTGAGCAAACGCTCGACACAGCCACGCATGGCATCGTCAAGCACCACCGAGGTCATCGACTCCGGTGTCTGCGCTGGAATATGCCGCCCCGGCGCCAGCCCCATGGCCAGCACCAACTCACCGAGCAACACCCGATCAATCGCCACCGACACCCCGAGCAATGGCGCATCCGGCAAGGCAAATGTCTCGCACTCGAACGGCACCGGCAGCGCCTGAATCAGATAATGCCCGGCGCCATACTCCATGGTGCGTGGCCCGAGAAACGCCAGTTTGCTGCCCTGGGCGATGATCATCAGGCTCGGCTCGTAAATGTGCGGGCCACGGGCGACGTCGCAACTGGCGCGCAACACTTGCACACCGGGCAACCCGGTCGGCGAGTAACCATCGCGCAGCGCCAGCGGTTCGATCAGCGAAACCAGGCGCGCATTGGCATCAAGATGACGGGTCAATTGCATCGTATTGTTCTTCACAAAAAATCACGGAAACAGGGGATGAAAACATCATCGCAGATCCTTTTGCCAATGCGACCGATCAAACCCGTATGCCGGAGGATTAGGCATGAGACCCGGAGGAATCGTCATGGCCGACCGGTCAGTCGACGCCCAAAATGCGCCGCCTCACCTGTCACTGCTTTTGCGAGGTTTCATATGTACACCGCCATCGGCTACGCCGCCCAATCGGCCACCACTCCCCTCGCCCCGATGAAGTTCGAACGTCGCAGCCCGCGCGCCGACGACGTTGCCATCGAGATTCTCTACTGCGGCGTCTGCCACTCCGACATCCACCAGGCGCGCAACGAATGGGGCATCGCCGTTTACCCGTTGATGCCTGGCCATGAGATCGTCGGAAAAGTCACCGCGATCGGTGCGAATGTCACTCAACACAAAGTCGGCGATCTGGTCGGCGTTGGCTGCATGGTCGACTCTTGCCGCACCTGCGAAGCGTGCCAGTCGAACCTTGAGCAATATTGCCTCGAAGGCCCGACCATGACCTATGCAACCCCGGATCGGGTCGACGGTAGCAACACCATGGGCGGTTATTCCGACAGCATCGTCGTCAGTGAACACTTCGTCGTGCGCATCCCGGAAAAACTGGCCCTCGCCAGCGCCGCACCGATTCTCTGTGCCGGCATCACCACCTACTCGCCGCTCAAGCACTACGGCGTCAAGGCTGGCGACAAGGTCGGGGTTCTCGGCATGGGCGGTCTGGGCCACATGGGCATCAAGTTTGCCAAGGCCATGGGCGCCGAAGTCACGCTGTTCACCCGCTCGGCGAGCAAGGCTGAGGAAGGTCGTCGTCAGGGTGCCGATCACGTGATCGTGTCCACCGACGCCGAACAGATGAAAGCCGCTGCCGGTTACTTCGACTTCCTGCTCGACACCATTCCGGTGCAGCACGATCTCAACCCGTACCTCGACACCCTGCGTTTCGACGGCGTGCACATTCTGGTCGGTCTGATCGAACCGATTGATCCACCGGTACACGCCGGCAAACTGGTGATGAGCCGTCGCGTATTGGCCGGCTCGTTGATCGGTGGCGTCGCTGAAACCCAGGAAGTGCTGGATTTCTGCGCCGAACACAACATCACCTGCGACATCGAAATGCTCGACATCCGCCAGATCAACGAGGCTTACGCGCGCATGATCGCCGGCGACGTGAAGTACCGTTTCGTGATCGACATGGCGACGCTCAAGGTTTAAACCTTCAGGCCTAGCTCTGCCGACAACCGGGCTGTGACCCCTTTAATCAGGGGAATCAGCTCGGCCATTTTTTCCAGCGGCATGTACGGCACGGTGCTGGCGATACTGATCGCCGCCACGATGCCCTTGCTCGCATCGCGAATCGGCGCCGCCACGCAGCGGATCGACGGTTCGTTGTCCTCCAGATCGAAGGCATAGCCACCGGCGACGTACTCGGTCATGCGCTGCTCAAGCTGTTCCCACGACTGCTGGGGATGCTGAGGCCAGAACTGACTTTTCCCACCCGCTGGCAGGCTGATGTCGTACAGCCGTTGCCAATCCTGCGGCGAGTCATCGAGCATCAACGCCTTGCCAATCCCGGTGCGCGCCAACGGCATGCGATGGCCGACCCGCGAACGCATTTCCGGGCCATTTCGCCCCGGATTCTTCAGCAGATACAGCACCTCGTCGCCTTCACGAATGCCCAAGTGCACCGTATCGCCGGTCAGCGCCGACAACTCGTCCAGATACGGCCCGGCCAAGGTCACCAGCGGCAACTCTTCGCGGGCCTGAAAACCCAGCTCGATCAGCTTCGGCCCCAGCAGATAACCGACTTGCGGCACCACGCGCAGGTAGCGCTCATCAACCAGACAACTGGCCAGACGATGGGTGGTGCTGCGCGTGGTGCCGATCAGCCGGGCAATCTCTTTAAGATCACGGGCGCCACTGGCCACCGCTTGCACCACACCAAGGCCGCGCAACAGCGTTTGCGTGCCGGTGGGCGCGGCGTCCTTGGTTTTTTCCGGGGCGTCTTCCTGCATATCCAGCCTTTTACCGTTTGAGCGAGGGAACGGGCGGCATTATGGTCGCCCGACGCAGACCACTACAACTCGATACGCTCGACCTTGCCGACCAGCAACACGTAGGACAAGGCACCGATCAAGGCGAGAACCGCGATATAGGTGATCGCCGGGGCGAACGAATCGCCGCTTGCAAGGAAACCGATGACGATCGGCGTAGCAATCGCCGACAGGTTGCCGATGAAGTTGAACACCCCGCCGGTCAGCCCCAACAGCCGCGCCGGCGCGAGCGTCGAGACCAGCGACCAAGTAATCGAGGCCAGACCGTTGCCGAAGAAGGCCAGCGCCAGAAAGGCAATCACCAGCGGCGTCGACTCAACGAAGTTGGCACCGATGATCGAGGTGGAAATCAGCAGCCCGCCAATGATCGGCAACTTGCGCGCGAACCCGACGGTGTAGCCGCGACGAATCAAGAAGTCGGAAAAGAACCCCGAACACAGCACACCGATGAACGCGGCGAGAAACGGCAGCGACGCCAACAGGCCGGACTTGATGAAGTCCATGCCGCGATATTTCACCAGATAGGTCGGGAACCAGGTGAGGAAAAACCACAGCGTCGAGTTCAGGCAAAACTGGCCGAGGTAGATGCCCCACAACTTGCGTTTGGTCAGGACGATGCCCAAATCGGTCCAGCTGAACTTGGCTTTGACCTTGGCCGACTCTTGCTGAATATCGACCAGACCACCGCCCTCGCGGATCAGGTCGATTTCCGCCTCGTTGGCACCTTTGAAATCCCGTGGCTCGCGATACACCGCGTACCAGATTGCCGCCCAGATGATGCCGACGGCACCGGTCACGACGAACACCATGTGCCAGCCGAATTCATGTTGCAACCAGGCCAGCACCGGGGTCAGGAATGCCAGACCGACGAACTGCCCCGACGTGTAAAAACCGATAGCCGTGGCGCGTTCACGCTCGGGAAACCATGTTGTCACCACACGGCTGTTGATCGGATAGGCCGGCGCTTCCAGCGCACCGACCGCCATGCGCAATACAAACAACGCGATGAAACTCGCAGCGAAACCGAGCATCACCGTGGCCAGCGACCACAGTAGCAATGCGACGCTGTAAAGAATGCGCGGCGGCACGCGATCGACCAGCCAGCCGCCGGGGATTTGCATGGCCGCGTAGGTCCAGCCAAACGCGGAAAAGATCAGGCCGACGTGAATCGGATCGATGCCCAGCTCACTGGTCAGCGCCGGTGCGGCAATCGACAGGTTGCTGCGGTCGAGGTAGTTGATGACCACGGTGATAAACAGCAACACCATGATGAAAAACCGCTTGCGGCTAGGCGTGACTAAAGACGCCTGCCCGGTGAGGGTTTGCGGTTGCATGGGGAGAGCCTCTTTTTATGTTTATTGAGGTCGGCCTGAGGCCTGCACTGCACTCTGTGGGAGCGAGCTTGCTCGCGAAGACGGCGGCACATCCGGCATCAATGTGACTGACCTGCCGCATTCGCGAGCAAGCTCGCTCCCACAGGGGGATGTGGTGTGTCAGAGACAAATCACCACTCGGCAAAGCTGCCATCGGCATGGCGCCAGATCGGGTTGCGCCAGCGATGCCCGACCGCCGCACGCTCGATCACGTATTCCTCGTTGATCTCGATGCCCAACCCCGGTCCGTTCGGGATCTTCACGAAACCTTTGTCGTAATCGAAGACGCGCGGGTCCTTCACATAGTCGAGCAAGTCATTGCTCTCGTTGTAATGGATGCCCAGGCTCTGTTCCTGGATAAACGCGTTGTAACAAGCCGCGTCCAGTTGCAAACATGCCGCCAGCGCAATCGGCCCCAGCGGGCAATGCAGCGCCAGCGCGACATCGTAGGCTTCGGCCATGTTGGCGATCTTGCGAGTTTCGGTGATGCCACCGGCGTGGGAAGCATCCGGTTGGATGATGTCGACATAGCCTTCGCTCAACACGCGTTTAAAGTCCCAACGCGAGAACAAGCGCTCGCCGAGGGCAATCGGTGTGCTGGTCAGCGGCGCCAGCTCTTTCAGCGCTTCGTAGTTTTCGCTGAGCACCGGTTCTTCGATAAACATCAGTTTGTACGGATCGAGTTCCTTCATCAGCACCTTGGCCATTGGCTTGTGCACCCGGCCATGGAAGTCGACACCGATGCCGACGTTCGGCCCGACCGCATCACGTACGGCGGCGACGTTGGCCAGCGCTAGATCGACTTTTTCGAAGGTGTCGAGAAATTGCAGCTCTTCGGTGCCGTTCATTTTCACCGCGGTAAAACCACGGCTCACCGCCTCTTTCGCCGCACGCGCGGTGTCGGCCGGACGATCGCCGCCGATCCACGAATACACACGAATCTTGTCGCGCACTTGCCCGCCGAGCAGATCACTCACCGACACCCCGAGCGCCTTGCCCTTGATGTCCCACAGCGCCTGGTCGATACCGGCCAGTGCGCTCATGTGGATCGCGCCGCCACGGTAGAAGCCACCGCGATACAGCACGGTCCAGATGTCTTCGATATTGCGTGGGTCTTTGCCGATCAGGTAGTCGGACAATTCTTCAACGGCAGCGGCCACGGTGTGCGCGCGGCCCTCGACCACGGGCTCGCCCCAACCGGTCACGCCTTCGTCGGTTTCGACTTTGAGGAAACACCAGCGCGGCGGGACGATGAAGGTCGTTAGTTTGGTGATTTTCATCTTTTTGTCTCTCTTATAGATGCAGCGCACGCAGCGCCAATAAAGTCTTAGCGAAGCGCCTTCCACGCGGCCACATAGGCCTTGGCATTCACCGCCACTTGCTCCGGGGTCATGCCCGGTTTGAACAGGCCGGAACCAAGACCGAAACCTTTGACGCCTGCGTCGATAAACGCCTGCATGTTGTCCGGCGTGATACCACCGACCGGTGCCAGTACCGTCCCGGCCGGCAACACCGCGAGCCAGGCTTTGACGACCGCCGGGCCCATCTGCTCGGCCGGAAACAGCTTGAGAATGTCCGCGCCCTCCTCCAGCGCCGCGAAGGCTTCGGTCGGCGTGGCAACACCCGGCGATAAGTACAGTCCCGCCGCTTTTGCCGCGCGCAAGACCTTGGCATCGCTGTGCGGCATGACGATCACTTGGCCGCCGGCCTCTTTCACCAACTCGACCTGTTCCGGGGTCAACACCGTACCGGCACCGATCAGGCAATCGGCGGGCAAGGTCTTGCGCAGGATGCGGATACTTTCGTACGGCGAAGGGGAATTGAGCGGTACTTCGATGACGCGAAATCCGGCTACATACAGGACTTCTCCGACAGCGGCGGCTTCCTGCGGATGCAGGCCACGCAGGATCGCGATCAGACCGTTTTGCGCCAATGCTTGCTTGAGCATGTCAGGCCTCCAGTCAGGGTTAACGGGATGAGGAATCGATCAGTCCGGCGGCCAGCGCCAGTTGCCACAAGCCACGCTCGGTGGCCTGCTCGGCCAGGGTCACTTCAGCGAAACCGCAGGCATCGAGGGCACGGCTGTAGCGCGCGCAGAGTTGCGCGTTGCCGATGAGGATGATCGAAGGAAGATTCGGGGTGTTGCGACGGCGACGTTGAGCGCTGGCAAGTGCCACCAATTCATGGCCGATCATCAGGCCGGACAGATAATCCGCCTGCGCGGTCGGGCTGAGTTCGCCGGTCAGGCCCAGGGTACGGGCGCTGAACAACGTCGACAGCACGCCGAGTTCGCCGTCCGCCGACAGAGCAACCTGCACACCACGGTCAAACGCCAAAGCATCGAACGTCGCACCTTGCTTCAGGGTCCGGCCGAGAATGCTGTGCTCGCTGAGCACGGCGAACACTTCGCCGGTCATGAACGTATCGAAATGAGTGATGCAGCCATCGACCACGTCGACCCATTTCGAGTGGCTGCCCGGCAGACCGATCAACAGATCGGCGCCCGCCTCGACCGGCAGATTCTGCAGCACGCCAAGGACCTGAGTTTCTTCGCCGCGCATCACATTCGGCAGACGCGAACGCTGAATCACACCTGGCACGATATGCACGACCGTGCCGCGCAGGCTGACAACTGTTTGTAGGGAGTTTCCGAGATTGGCGACGTTCGCCGGCGTCTCGCAGTAGGCCGCTTCACGCCAGCCCTGTGCGCTGCCAACCATGCCGCAGGCAATCACTGGCAGATTCGGCTGCGCATCGAGCCAGTCACCGCAGGCCTCGTCGTACGCCAGTTCAAAACCATCGGTGCATTCGCGACCGTTGATGTTTCGTGGGGTCTTCGGCAGTTGCATGATCCCGGACGACAGCGCGCGCTGCTCCAGCACCACACCGCCCGCCGCGAGTTTGTAAGCACGTAATGAGGTTGTCCCCCAATCGAGCGCGATCAATTGCGCCAGCATCGCTTCACCTGTTTTGTTTTTGGCAGTGAGTGCGACGGACTATAGACCTCTCAGACGGGAAATCTCAATATGTAATTTTACATCCCATATTCTGGGACGGCATCAATCCATTTTGTCCAACGCTGAACGACATCCAGATTATTGTTGATCAGGATCCTCATTGTTTCGTACTCGCTGGATCCCACCTCATGTGTGTGGCCCTTGTCGTCAGTTATTCCAGGCTCCCGGCGTCCGTCAGCGCGAATAATGGTGTACGCCGCGAAGGGTGCCGGGTTTTCCTCTGAACCTGAAACAACCTTCAGCTTCGTGTTGTTCGGTGCAAACGAAGCCAACATGCCGGCATAGGGCACGTCGCTACAGAGTCCGAGGCTGTCAATCTGGTCATAGCCGAGCGCCAGGTCATAGCGCCAGCGGACGATGCACACTGAGGCAAAAGGCAGCAACGACCTTGGTTGGTCGGGCTGTTTGAGCGAAATACGCGCGGGTGCCACGCGCGGATGTTCTATTGCGGCAATGAACCGCGATGTGGGCATGTACATGACTTTCGAGTAATACGCCACGAACGGGAACGCGGTTATTACCACCTTGCACGGAATGTATTCCTGCGGTTTGAGGATCTGCACCAACTCAACCGGTCGGATGTGGTTACGGCCGTCGTTGACGGCGTGATTCTCGACACTGATATTCGCGAACATCTCATAGCGACGATCGCCTTCGATCAAGCGCATGCCGCTGACGATTCCCGAGGCTTCCAGGACGATTTCATGTTCGATGGAAAAATCCGCATCGCCATTCAACGAGCAATGGATCCAGGTACCAATCTGCCCTCCTCGCCCATGATCCTCATACAGGTCAATGAGGTTTCGGTCTGAAGTGAAACGCAGGTCGTAAGAGGAAGATATCTCGTGATTGATCGAGACAAATTCAAGCCTGGCGGGGGGCACATCCAAGTGCATGCAGGAGGAACACAACGCAAACAAACAAACCAAAAGCAACCTTGCCATTACCACTCCAAAAGCCAGCTGCTGGGCGCGTCATCGAAAACTGTCGTAGTCCGACAAGGCAGAAAAAACATCTGCAACGGGGATGAACAGTGATTTGGTGTAATACGCTTCATAACCCGTTGCCGTAACCACCACCTTGCACGGAATCATTTGTTTGTCTTTCAACAAGCCTTTTATGGCGTCACGACTCAAGTAATGTGAGGTTCTTTTCTTTTCACCAACGTCCTTGAAAGCGATGCTCGCGGTGTATCCGAATCCGGCCGTATGCAAACGCTCCTTGTTTTCCCTGACCAAACCCATTGCTGCTTTCGATATCGTATGCTCAATGGAAAAGTCGGTGTCATCACCCAAAGCACAGATAAAGACCTGATCAAAGCTGTTCGCTTTCTTTTCCCGCCAGAAAATCTCCAGCAGTTCCACATCCGAATTGAAATTGACCTCAAAAAAAACGCTATTCGAGCGCGGCGTAATCGATTCATAGCCCAATGACGCGGGGGTGATGTCATGAGACTTTGCGCAGGCAACGCACAATAACGACACAGCGATCAGCAATACCCATCTCATGCACCTTCCCTCAAGTAACCAGCAATTGAACTCGCCGACAAATCTAATGCCGACTGCCCGCACTCCAGGCGGGACTCATACAATCTCAACGCCGAGTAATGGTTAAATTTGACGATCCCCATGACATCCGGACCGGATTCGATATCCCACTTGCGTACCAGCCCTTCGGCATCAACCCACCGTCCTCGAGCAGCGAATGCACGGCAGGGGCGACAAAACCGCAACAGACGTGAAGCGTCAGCCAGCCTTGATGGGCGTTGATAACGCCGTCGGATCGAAAGTGCACAGCGGTATCACGCGGTAATCCGCAAGACCGGTACTGCGCCTCATCAACTCGGCATCAAGACGTGACACGAACGCACGAATGGCGCTGCCGCCCGCACGATTTGTCATGCACAGAATGTCGACCGGTTGGCGCTGGGGGTTGTCGCTCGAGCCTGAGTTTTTCATCAGGCCATAAAGACGCATTGAAGCCCGCAGTCCGCTCATCGCCGGTCACTCGTTGACGCAGCTAAAGCTCCACGGGCGTGGAAAAATGGTGCCAGAGGCATTGCAGGTGTCGTCCGTGAGCGCGCAAAAATGGCGCGTAGAATGCCGGACTAGAGCGCTGGCGACAATCGAATTACTGCCGTATTGCCATCATCGTGTTCAGCCCTCGGCAAACTCACGCAGGACCTGGCCATCCATGCGGTAGCGCACCCACTCCTCCTGAGGTTGCGCGCCGAGGGATTTGTAGAATTCGATCGCCGGGGTGTTCCAGTCCAGCACGCTCCATTCGAAGCGGCCGCAGTCGTTGTCGCAGGCGATTTTCGCCAGGTGGCGCAGCAGGGTTTTGCCGGCACCGCCGCCGCGTTGCTCCGGCGTGATGTAGAGGTCTTCGAGGTACAGACAGTTACTGCCCAGCCAAGTCGAATAGCTGAAGAAGAACACCGCGAAACCGATCGGCAGTCCATCGCGCAGACAGATCAGACCGTGGGCGGTGGCGCCTTCGCCGAACAGGCTGCGTTCGATGTCGGCGACGCTGGCGATGACTTCGTGACGGGCCTTTTCGAAATCAGCGAGTTCAGTAATGAAGGCAAGTATTTGCGGAGCATCGCTGGGGGTCGCCGGGCGGATGTCGATCGTCATGGACGGGCCTTGTCGGAAAAAGGAAAACGCCATACTAAGGCGGTGAGCGGCGCTCGTCACATGGCAAAACACATACTACCCTGCGCAATGTTGCAAACATTGCAGTTCCCCGTCGGAGCGAGCCTGCTCGCGAATACATTCTGTCATTCAACAATGCAGGTGGCTGGAAGGACGCCTTCGCGAGCAAGCTCGCTCCCACAGGGACTTCGACAATCTGAAAGGATGCTTATGAACTTAGATAGTTTTACACCCGTGGAGGCGCTGGCAGCAGAGTTGCTGCCGCATGCATTGGAGCCGTCCGACGACGGTGCTCACGACCTCGCCCACCTGCAGCGGGTCTGGCACAACGTGCGTACGCTGCATGAAGAAGAAGGCGGTGATCTTGAGGTGCTGTTGGCCGCCGTGCTGCTGCACGATTGCGTGGCTGTCGAGAAAAACTCGCCACTGCGCGCGCAAGCCTCGCGACTGGCGGCGGAAAAAGCTTCATCGGTGCTCGCCGAAATGAATTGGCCCGAAGAAAAAATCACGGCCGTCGCTCACGCCATCGAAGCCCACAGTTTCTCCGCCAACATCACCCCGCTCACCCTCGAAGCGAAAATCGTCCAGGACGCCGATCGCCTCGACTCGCTGGGCATGCTCGGCGTCGCCCGTACCTTCTACATTGCCGGGCGCATGGGTTCGGCGCTGTACGACCCGCAGGATCCCGAAGCGAAACAACGCGATTACGATGACACGCGTTTTTGCCTCGATCATTTCCAGACGAAGCTGCTACACCTCGCCGACGGTTTCCAGACCGCCGCCGGCCGGCATCTCGCGCAGGTTCGTCATCAACGCCTGAAGGGTTTTATGGAGCAGTTCAAGGAAGAGATCGGCATCATTTAAGCCGTTACTCCGGAGTGCGCTGAACCTGACTTCGCCAACTTCAGACCTAACCCGCTCACCTGGCATGCTAAACAGATGACGCTGAATTCTTCCGGTCAAGGAACCGCGTCATGTCGCCAGCAACACCCAAGGTCTCAGGCAAGTTGTTCGGCCTGTTCTGCTTCGCCAGTTATCTGCTGTCGCTGTCCTACGGCTCAACGTTTTTGCTGTCGCTGTTGATCGTCTCTCGCGGCGGTAATGAACACGATGCCGGGAGTGTGATTTCAGCGGCGATGCTCAGTACGTTTGTCGCGGTGCTGGTGTCCGGGCATCTGTCGGACTGGCTCGGTGCGGCGCGCGCAATTGCCCTGTTCGGTCTGTTGCTGGTCGCGGCGAGCCTGGGCTTTGCAATGACGCCGGGATTCGGTCGCCTGCTGTTGTTTTTTGGTTTGTTACTGGGCCTGGGCTGGGGCGTGTTTTACACCTTGGGACCGATCATCGTTGCCAGTCTGGTGACGCCGGCGCAATGGGCCAGTTATTTCGCGTTGCTGTCGGGCAGCATGATGACTGGCATCGGCAGCGGACCGTTACTCGGGCGCGCCGCCAGTGCGTTGGGTATGCCTGTGACCTCGGCGTTTTATCTGGCGGCGCTGGCAAGCCTGATCGGCGTGCTGTTGCTCTGGCAACTTGGCGTAAAACTGAAAAGCACACAGGCGACAACCGCCGCGAAAATCAGCTGGCAAGCAACCACTCAAGTGCTGGGCTCGCGCGCCGTGTTCCCGATCATCATGGTCGGTCTCGGCGGTTGCGTATTCGGTGGCCTGTCGAGCTTTCAGACCAGCTATGCCGCTGCGCGCTCGCTGGATTATTCGCTGTTCTTTGTCGGCTTCATGAGTGCGGCGATCAGCAGTCGAATGTTGATCGCAGGTTATGTAGTCAAACGTGATCCGCTGCGCGCGTCGTGCCTGCTGTCAGGGCTGATGTTGAGTTCGATTGTGCTGTTCGCGTTCGGCGTGCACGGCGGCTTCACTTACCTGTTGGCGGCAGTGATGCTGGGTGTTGGTTATGGCCTGACGTATTCGGTGATCAACGGTCTGGCCGCCAACGAAGCACCGGCCGGCACCACATCCCAGGCGTTGTTGCTGTTCAGTCTGGCGTACTTCATCGGCGTATTCGGCTTCCCGTTGCTCGCTGGCAAAATCATTGTCGAACACGGCATGGCAGCGCTTTTGCACACTGTGTTGGCAGTGGCGTTGATGAACTGGCTGATCACCCTTGGTCGCCTGCTCTGGCGTCGACTGAATGTCAAAACCGCACCAGCGATTTAGACCGTTCGTCGTTCATCAGGCACCAAACCGCTCAGAGGGCAGACCAACGACAGGTAAGGATTCCAATCACTGGAGACGCCCTATGATCCCGTCAAGGTTGACCGCTTTCGTATTCAGCGCCCTGCTCTGCCCTGCGGTTTTCGCCGCATCCGCCACCGCTGCGGGCACTGGCCCTACCGACCCGACCCCGCCACGCGCACCCGCCATCAACAGTGCCCCCGGTATGAACACCGATGGCTCCGGCGTACCCCTGATCAATCAGCCTCCTGCGACGGGTACCGATCCGCGCACGCAGGGCAGTGATCCGGGTCGTCAGGGCGGCATGAACACTCCCGACGCCCCCGTCACGCCAGACAACGCAGGCCCCGGCGTCGGCTCCAAAACCACCACTGGTGGCTCCGGTTCCGAAGGCTCCGGTCAGTAGTTCGCCGACGCGAGCGTCCTATTCAATCCAATGAAGAGGTAACCATGAACGTCGATAAAAACCTGGAAAAAGAAGTCCTCACCCGCCTGCTGCACGCCCATCCGAGTGGTCTGGGCAAGGAGGTGCTGGACAATTACCGGGGCGAGAAAGTCGTGGCCAGCGCCCTCGCCGCCCTGCAGGATCGCGGACTGATTCACCATGGTCATGTGACCTGCAACGAGGCCGGCGAACATTCGTTGAACCTGCCGATCAAGCTCAGTGCTGCTGGCGTTGAAGCAGCGCGCAAGCTGGATCTGCAATAGTCATGCGGCCGCTCGCTGCTGATGCAGCGAGCGGTATCCAGCATTGAATTTTGTGTTGAAACCAATGGCCCCTTCGCGAGCAAGCTCGCTCCCACATTGGAATACATTTCAAATGTGGGAGCGAGCTTGCTCGCGAAAGCTATCTATCAGGCGGCGCCGGACTCGCGGATAAACGCATCCACTTCAGCCGCCCCCGGCGATGTCGCCGGCCCCCAGCGTGTCACTGCCAACGCCGCTGCCGCATTCGCCCGCAGCGCCGCATCATGCGCAGACAAACCCTGCGCCAACCCGGCAACAAACACCCCGGCATGCGCATCACCCGCGCCATTGCTGTCCACGGCTTTCACGGCAAACCCCGGCACATGCTGACGCTCGTTGGCCTGTTTAATCCAGCAACCCTGCGGCCCGTCACGCACGATCATTAACACCTTTTCGGGCAGATGCTCAGCCAGCCGATCCAGCGCGACCGCGATGTCTTCAGCCCCGGTAAACCGCAGCGCTTCAACACTGTTGCTGGTCCAAACATCAATGCGCGGCAGCAACGCTTTCATCAGCGACGAATCCGGCGACTCCACCAACGGGCCCGGATCGAACACCACGCTGATTGTCACCGGCAACGCCAACGTCCAATCGAGCAATGCCTGCGCTTTGCCTTCGTGGAGCAGGCTGTAGCCGCTGAGATAAACGTAATCGCCCGCCTCGGCCGCGACGCCGTTCAAATCCTCTTCAGTCACCTCACCTTCAGCGCCGATATAAGAAATGAAGCTGCGCTCGGCCGACGCATCGGTCAGCGCCACACACAAACCGGTGTCTTTCAGTGCGGGTTGGGTGATGCCGATGTGAATCCCCTCGGCATTCATCGCCTGACGCGCCAGATCGCCGAAACGTCCGGTGCCATGCCGGCCAAGATAAACCACCGGCAAACCATTACGCACCGCCGCCGCCATCACGTTGAATCCGCCACCCGCTTCAAAACCAGCCGACTGCGCCAGCACATCACCGCCTATCTGCGGCAGCTTATCCACGGCCATGACCAGGTCGATGATGACCTGGCCGGTGTGCAACATCTTAGGCATGAGCATTCTCGGTTTGCGCGGCGCGGCGATCTTTCGCCCCGCCGAGGACGAAGTAAATGCCACCGGCCACGACAAAGGTCACGATCCAGCCAAGGCCGTTATGGCCTAGCCATGAGTCGGACAGGAAGCCTTTGAACCAGACGTTCTCGGCAGTGGTGCCGATGGTGGTAAAGCTGAAGCCGAGGACGATGGCAATCGCCCACGCGCCAAATGCACGCCATTCGATACCGCCGCGATACCAATAGGCACTGCTTGGGCTGACGTCGAGCAAATCTGTCGGGCTGTAGTAGTGACGGTGAATCAGGTCCACCACGAAGATCCCGACCCACGCGGTGATCGGCACCGCCAGCAGGGAAATGAAGGTAATGAACGGACCGTAGAAGCTGTCGGCGATCAGCATGAAGTAGATCGAACCGGCGAAGATCGCGACGATATCCACTACCACGGCGTAGACGCGTTTGACCTTCAAGCCAAGGGTCAGCGTGGTCAAACCGGCGGAGTAAACAGACAGGTTGTTCGACAACAGCAGGCCACCGAATGCGGTGATCAGGTACGGCACGGCCATCCACGTTGGCAGCATGTCGCGGATCGCCACGATCGGGTCAGTCGCCGAAGCAAGATCGTTATTGCCCACCGACAGCAGCCCGCCGAGGGTGATCAGCAACACCAGTGGAATGCCCGCGCCGAATGCAGCGGATGCAACCAGACGCACGGCTTTGACGCTGCGATGCTGATAGCGCGACATGTCAGCGCCAGCGTTGGCCCAACCAATCCCGGTGCCTGCAGCCATGGTGCCGATACCAATGATCATTGCGCTCATCGGCGCGGGCGTGGCGTTGAACACCGCGCTCCAGTCGATGGTCGCGCAGAGGAAACCGCCGACGAGAATGTTCAGCGCACCGAAGACGTAGGTCGCCCACTTCTGGATCACCAACAAAGTCGCATGGCCGAGGCCGGAAACCGACAAGGTCAGCAGGACGAAAATCGCGATGAAGATCAGCGTCAGTATCGGCGCGCTTTTCGCTTCCACTGGCGAGCCGAACAGGATCGAGCACAGCGACAGCAATACGAATGCGGCGGTAGTGGTGTTGACCGTTTCCCAACCCAGGCGCGACATCAGCGAGACCAGCGTCGGGCCGATATTGCCGCGTACGCCGAAGATCGCCCGCGACAGCGTCAGGCTCGGCGCGCGGCCACGGCGACCGGCAATCGAGATGATCCCGACCACCGCGAACGAACCGGCAGCGCCGATGATTGCAACGATGATCGCCTGCCAGATCGCCAGCCCGCGAAACGCCACCAGCGTGGCGCCCAGCGGCAGGCCGAGGATGGAAATGTTGGCAGCGAACCAGACCCAGAACAGTTGCAGCGGATGGCCGTTACACTCGGCTTCCGGAACCGGTTCGATGCCGCGGGTTTCCAGTTGCCCGGCGCTTTGCCCGGCGTTTGATGAACTCATGAAGGTGCTCCTGTTTGCCTTTATTGTGGTTGTGGCAATGATGCAAAACGACAAGACATCGCGGCCTTCCTCGGCCTGTCTGCGCGATCCATTGCGGGTAAGTATTCAAGATTTGCAGTGCGGCCTTCGCGAGCAGGCTCGCTCCCACACTGGATTTGTGGCGTTCGCATAAACCCTGTGGGAGCGAGCCTGCTCGCGAAGACGTCAGCCCGATCAACGCAACGCCAACAGCCCCTGCACCAACGGCTCAAGCTCCAGATGATTAACGGCCTTAACCGTCTCGATCATGTCGCCAGGCCAGCTCTCAAGACCCAGGCAGGCTCCCAGCATCGCGCCGAGAATCGCCGCGATGGTGTCAGTGTCACCGCCAAGGCTGGCAGCCATGCACAGCGCATCAAACGCGCTCATCTCACCCACCGCCACTTGCTGCGCCAGCGCGAACGAGACCACCACCGACTCCTGCGATGCCACCGAAGTGCCGATCACGTCGTAGAGCAGATCCGCCAGCAGCGCTTTGTCGCTATCAACACTGATGCTGCGCGCCCAACTGATCCGCGAACCGATGCGACCACCGGCGACCCAGTGACCGTGCGCCTCCGCTTGCTGAGCGATTTGCTGGCCGAGGTTGAGCGCCTCGCCCAGATCCACGCCATTGATGCCGGCAGACACCACCGCCGCCACCGCCGCAGCACTGGAAATCCCCAACGTGGTGTTATGCGTCACTTGGCAGGCCTGCACCACCGCCGCAATAAAGCGCTCGGGATCGGCAACATCTGCAGCGATCCCCACCGGTGTAATGCGCATCGCCGCGCCGTTGGTGGTGCCGTAACGCCCGGCTTCTTCCGGCGAGTGACCGGCGAGGATCATTTCGATCGCGCGTTTGGTCGACGGCCCGAGCAAGTCCTGCGAGCCCTTGGCCTGCATCTCGGCTTCCCACTCGATCAGGCGTTGCGCAAGGATTGCCGGTTCGATGCGGCCCTTGCCTTCGATCAGCAACTCACCGACCAGAATCGCCTGTTCGGTGTCGTCGGTGATCGAGCCTTTGGGCATGTTCGCGGCGATCGGCTGCAAGGGTCCGGCATCCTGCAGATCGGTAATCTGGCCGAAACGGGTCTTGATGGTTTCGCGGTTCAGCGATTGCGTCGGCATGCCCAGCGCATCACCGAGGGCCAGGCCATAAAACGCACCGAGGGCACGGTTGAGCGCGGTCATTTCGATTCTCCAAATTGCAGGTGCAGACGGAAATGCACCGGGTCGAGCAGGCTTTCGACCAGCTCCATGAAACGGTTCTGGCGGTCGTAAGTGGTACGCAGCGCTTTGAGGAATACCGTGCCTTCTGGCCGGCCGAGCAACTCGGCGTCTTCGGCATTCAACGGTTCGGCGCCGATCCACTGATCGCCGCGCTCGCCGATGTAGCCATAGGCGGCCAGGGTGATGGTCAGGGAATTGTCGATCAGACCGACGCGCGGCAGGCTTTCCAGGCCGCCGGTGGCTGGCATCAAAGAGCGTTCGAGGGAGACCAGCGTGCCTTCGTTGGAGCGGCGGCGACGGTCGAGAGTGATGAATTGGTCAGTGCCGAACCGCGATAGCAGGTCTGGCCGGGTCACGGCTTCCAGACGCAACACTTCGGTATTGATCATCGCCCCGCTATCGGCCAAGGCCTGCGCCCAGCCGCTGCGCTGGTCGAGGGCGACACCGTCGAAAGTGACGATGGAACCGACGCCGCTTTGCGTGGCGATGTAGTTACGCCGTTTCAGTTCGGCCAGCGCTTCGCGCAGCGTGCCTCGGCTGACTTGGAATTCTTGAGCCAACTGATGCTCGCCGGGCAACAGAAAGCCGTCCTCCATGAGGCCGCTTTCGATGCGCCGGACGAGTTCGTCGACCACCCGTTGTTTCTTGTCAAATCGTACCTGTCTAATCATGTACAAATTGATACCCGAAACGGGTACGAACGGGCAAGGAATATTTGGGGATAGTGACGAAAGGCGGGAGAATCAAAAGCCCCTCACCCTAGCCCTCTCCCGGAGGGAGAGGGGACTGAATGGGGGATATTTGGGAGATACATCGACCTGAAAGTACTTCACCGAATCCACAATCGACGACCCCTTTCAGGTCGACGGATCACCTCGGTCGGCCCTTCCCCTCACCCTAGCCCTCTCCCAAAGGGAGAGGGGACTGAATGTGGGATATTTGGGAGATACATCGACCTGAAAGTGCTTCACCGAATCTACAATCGACCTGAAAGCGCCTTGCTGAATCCATAATCAACACAATCTTTCAGGTCGATGTATCACGCAAGACACCTCGGTCGGCTCCCTCTCCCTCCGGGAGAGGGCTGGGGTGAGGGGCTCTTGATTTTAGCGTTGCTTCAGACGGTCAATCACGACGGCCAACAGCAGGATCGACCCACGAATCACATACTGATAAAACGTATCGATATTCTTCAGGTTCATCGCATTCTCAATGATCGCCAGAATCAACACCCCGGCAATCACATGACGAATCATGCCGATCCCGCCGCTCAACGACACCCCGCCCAACACGCAAGCCGAGATCACCGTCAGTTCAAAACCCTGACCAATCATCGGCTGCCCCGAGGTCATCCGCGACGCCAGAATCACCCCCGCCAGCGCACCAATCACCCCATGCACGGCAAAGATAATGATCTTGGTCCGATCAACGTTCACACCCGCCAGCAACGCCGCTTCCTGGTTACCACCAATGGCCATGGTGTTGCGCCCGTAGGTGGTGTAATTCAGCAGCCAGCCAAAAAACAGAAAGCAAACGATGGTGATCAGAATCGGCACCGGCACACCAAACAATTGGCCGTTACCAAACACGAAGAACGATTCCTGCGACACGCCCACCGCCTTACCGTTGGCAAAGATGTAAGCCAGACCGCGAACAATCTGCATGGTCGCCAACGTGGTGATCAACGCATTGACGCGTAACTTCGCAATCACAATCCCGTTGATCAGCCCGACAATCAGGCCCATCACCAACGCTGCACTGACACCGAGAAACACACTGTCGGTGTCACGCATCACCACCGCCGCGACCACGCCAGCGCAGGCAATCACCGAGCCTACCGACAAGTCGAAATGCCCCGACGCCAGGCAATACAACATTGTGCACGCGGCAATCCCGGTGGTAGAAATCGCCAGGCCCAGGCCACGCATGTTCAGCGGCGAAAGGAAGTTGTCGATCAGCAGCGTACAGGCAACGAAAATGCCCACCGCCGCCAGCAGCATTACCCAGTCATCAAGGAAGCGGCGCATGTCCAGCGGTTTGCGCTCTTTGGGCAGGGTTTCGTTTTGGGTTGTCATCATAGTCACCTCTCAGTTCGCCACGCCGTCAGCGCGGTGGCGCGGCAAAGCCAGTTGCAGCAAGTTGGATTCATTGGCCTGGTCGCGGCTGATTTCGCCGCGCAGGGCGCCTTCGCAAAGCACCAGAATGCGGTCGGAAATACCCATCACTTCCATCAGATCACTGGACACCACGATCACCGAAATGCCGTCGGCGGCGAGGTTATGGATGATCTGGTAGATCTCCGCTTTCGCACCGATGTCGATGCCGCGCGTCGGTTCGTCGAGCAGCAAGACCTTCATCGGCATCGACAACCAACGACCGAGAATGGCCTTCTGTTGGTTGCCACCGGAAAGGAATTTGATCTGCTGGCCGGCGTGCGGGGTTTTCACTTTCAGGGCTTTGATCTGTTTGTCGGCGTTGCCCTTTTCCCACAGACCGCGAATCAGGCAACCGAGACCCGAATGCGCGCCGCGTGCACTGATGTTGATGTTCTCGGCGACGCTGGCCAGCGGGATGATGCCTTCCTTCTTGCGATCTTCCGGACACAGCAGAATCCCCGCCGCAATCGCGTCACGCGGTGAGCGCAATTTGAGCTCATGGCCACGCAATTCGAGGCGTCCGGCCGTGTTGCGTTCCAGCCCGCTGAGCAGACGAAACAACTCGGTGCGCCCTGCCCCGACCAGTCCGAACAGACCAAGGATTTCACCTTTGTGCGCCTCGAAACTGATCGGCTCGCGCAGGCCCGGGCCGAGCAGCCCAGATACCTTCAGCGCCACGGCGCCGCGTGGACGATGGCGGTAATCGTAGATGTCCTGAATGTCGCGGCCGACCATGCAGGTCACCAGTTGATCATGGGTCAACTGGCTCATGTCCTCGAAAGTGCGCACGTAGCGACCGTCCTTGAACACCGTCACCGCGTCGCAGATGCGGAACACTTCTTCCATGCGATGGGAAACATAGAGCACCACTTTGCCCTCGTCACGCAGACGGCCGATGATCGCCATCAAGCGATCGATTTCGCGGGCCGAAAGGCTGCTGGTCGGTTCGTCGAAGGCGATCACATGGGCGCCGCGCGACAGCGCTTTGGCGATTTCCACCAATTGCCGCTGGCCGAGCGACAGGCGTCCGACTTTGGTCTGCGGATCGATTTCATCGGCCAGACCTTTAAGGCAATTCAACGCTTGCTGACGCAGAACGCCGCGATTGATCAAACCGAAACTCGCCGGCAGATGGCCGAGAAACAGGTTTTCGGCGACGGTCATTTCCGGCACCAGATGCAGCTCCTGGTGAATCACTGCGACGCCGCTGCCAATGCTGTCGGCGGTCGATTTGAACGCCATGGTCTGCTCGCCGATCTGCAACTCGCCGCTGCTCGGGATGTAAGCGCCGCCAAGGATTTTCAGCAGGGTCGATTTGCCGGCACCGTTCTCGCCCATCAAGGCATGAACCTGCCCTGGATGGGCGACGAAGCTGATCGCGTCCAGCGCTTTCACGCCGGGAAAGGTTTTGCCGATCCCGCGAAAGCGCAGGCTGCCGCTTGAGCTGTGTTGTTGTGTCTGTACTTGCGCGTGCATAAAGCCACCTCTTCACACCGACATACGGCCCGGCTGCCCGGGCCGTCGCGGCATCAGTTCCACAGGCCGATTTTTTCCAGCTCTTGCTTGAAGTTCTCGCGGGTGATCAGGGTGACGTCGTCCATCGCGGTGTACTTCGGCGGTTCTTTGCCGGTGGTGACCCACTCGTACATCATCTCTGCGGTCTTGTAGCCTTCGATGTGCGGGCTTGGCAGCATCGAACCGAAGAAACCGCTGTTGGGCTTTTTCAGTTCGCCGATGGCGTCAGTGCCGTTGATGCCGATGCCGATCACGTTGGTCGCGGCAAAACCGGCGGCTTCGGTCGCGCGTACGCCGCCAAGCACGGTGTTGTCGTTCATACCACCGATGATCAGGTTTTTTGCGCCGCTCGGCAGTTTCACCAGCGCCGAGTTGGTGGCGTCCATGCTGCCCGGCACATCGAGGGTTTTCAGCGCGGCGAACAGAATGTGGTCTTTCGGCAGGCCGGCGTCTTCGAGGGACTTCACCGAGCCGTCGGTGCGTTTCTTGCCGGTATCGAGTTCGTTGTAGGTGTTAACCACCGCGTAGGTGTCTTTCCAGTCCCAGTTACGCTTTTTCGCTTCGGCGACCATCGCGTTGCCCTGCTTCTGGCCGACTTCGAACGCGGCCATGCCGAGGTATGGCACGTCTTCCATGAATTTGCCGTTGGCGTCGACGAAACGGTCATCGACGGCAATCACTTTCAGGTCGTTGAGTTTGGCTTTGGCCATGATCGCCGGGCCGAGCGACACGTCCGGCGGGCAAATGACGAAGCCCTTGGCGCCGTTGGCGGCAAGGCTGTCGATGGCCGAGAGGGTTTTCTCGCCATCCGGCACGGCAATCTTGATCAGTTCAAAGCCCTTGTCCTTGGCGGCTTTCTCGGCAAAGGCCCACTCGGTCTGGAACCACGGTTCTTCCGCCTGCTTGACCAGGAAACCAATTTTCACGGTGTCGGCAGCGAGCAGCGCGCTGCTCAGGCTGAACGCGGTGACCGCTAGGGCGGTACTGCACAGGGTACGAATCCCGAAACGACGTTTCATAAGCTGACTCCTTGTTATTTTTTTTGAGCAATGTTTGAAAAGCGTTAAAGCGTGTTCCTGCAAAAATCTTCTGACAATAGTCATATCGTATGATGATTGGATTGCAAACGGATTTATCCGCGTGAAAGCCGCTGTGCTCAGTCGTGGTACATCACCGAGCGACCACCATCGATGGTGATGCATGACGCATTGATGAACGGTGCTTCATCGCTGGCCAGAAACACCGCCGTCATCGCCACTTCGAGCGGCTGACCGATGCGTTTCGGCGGGTGCAGATCGAAGGCGCGCTGACGCTCGGCGTGCGGGTCGGCGAAACCGTTCCAGTAATCGACGTTCAGTTGCGTTTCGATATAGCCCGGGGCGATGGCGTTGACGCGAATGCCTTTCGCGGCGTACTCGATGCCGAGTGCGCGGGTCAGGCCGAGCAAACCGTGTTTGGCCACCGGGTACGGGAAACAGCCGGGAATGATGTGGCTGGAATGGGTCGACGCGATATTGATGATGCTGCCAACGCCCTGTTCGATCATCTGCGGCAGTACCGCTTTACAACCGAACCAGGCGCCGTCCAGATCGATGGCGAAGCAGCGACGCCAGTCTTCTTCAGTCATCTCCAGCGGATCACGGAACACGTTGACCCCGGCACAGTTGATCAGCACATCGATGCGCCCGTGCAGTTCAACGGCACGCTTGGCCATGGCGTGCAGATCGGGCTGACGCGAGACATCTGCCTGCAGCGCTTGCACGTCGTACCCCTGCTCACGCCAATGGGTGGCAACCTTTTCGACCTTATCAGCCTGAATATCGCTGATCAGCAGTTTCGCTTGCTGCGAGGCGCAGGCAGCGACAATGGCTTCGCCGATACCTTGCGCAGCACCGGTGAGCAGCACGACCTTGTTTTTCAGGCGCTCGCCCTTCGGCGGTGCGGGCACCGGCGGCAGGGAAAGAGGTTCAGCCATGGATCAGGACTCCTGTTTCGCAAGCACAAAAAAACCGGGCATCTGCCGATGTCCGGTCTGGAAGGTGGTTGGAACGAAACAGGCAGGCGCGGCCGACGGCATCGAGCCGTTGCGAGACGCGGACTCCACGCGGGAGTGCGATAGACATTCGCTGCATCACTTCACCTGTTTTGTTCTTTTTAAGTGTGAGTGCGTGTTACTGCTGGAGCCGACTATAAACCCGACCGCCGAATAATCTCAATATATAATTTTGCATCCCATATTTTGGGATTTAATTCGCAAACCGCGTACAGAGTTTTCCTGCAACATCCACGCGCATCGACAGCACCGCGCCATCCAATGGATGGTTGTGCGGGCTTTGGGCGCTGGTGATGAACAGGGTTTGCAGGTCTTCACCGCCGAATACACAACTGGTCGGGCGACTGACGGGCAGATCAATTTTGCGATCGACTTTGCCTTCAGGCGTTAACCGCAGCAGGCAACTGCCGTCCCAGCGGGCATTCCAGATGTAGCCTTCGGCATCCATCGCAGAGCCGTCCGGGCCACCCTGCTGGTCGGGGCCGTACCAGACTTGAGCGGCATCAAGGTGGCCGTCGGTGTGAATGAAATAGCGGTGCAGCGTGCTGTCGAGGCTGTCACCGAACAGCAGCGTGGTGCCGTCATCGCTCCACAACAGCGTGTTGGGAATGCCCAGGCCGAGCAACAACGGCGTCACGCGCTTATCCGGATCGATCCGGAACAGGCCACCGGAACGACGGATGATCGGCAAATCTTCGCCCTGCTCACCGATGTTGTTTTGCATGGTGCCGAGCCACAAACGACCTTGGCCATCGCAGCGCGCTTCGTTGGGGCGATTGCCCGGTTGCGGGTCGGCGACGCAGAACAGTGTCAGACGTGGCTCAAGGCCCGGGGAGGCGAGATCGAGGCGGTAGACGCCGCTGCTCAGGGTTACCAGTGCGTCGCCGCTGGCGCAGGGGATGAACGCGGAGACGTGCTCAGGCATCTGCCAGATCTGCACGTTCTGGCCGATCAGACGCAGGGCCTGTTTGCCAGCGATGTCGACCCAGTACAGCGCCTGGGTTGGCGCGTCCCAGAACGGGCCTTCACCGAGTTGGGCGCGGTGTTGGGTCAGGGCGGTCCACGGCATATCAACTCCTCGGATCTTGTTGTTATTTAATGTGGGAGCGAGCCTGCTCGCGAAAGCGTCGTGTCAGTCGATGCATGATTTACCTGATACACCGCCTTCGCGAGCAGGCTCGCTCCCACAGGGAAATTTGTATTAACTGGCTTTTTTGTCGGCCATGACTTTCGGGTAGAAGCGTTTGATCGCCAGATCCGCGTTGTCGATCAGGGTCATGCACGCCCACACCCCGCGCGCGGAATCACGGGCAGCGATGGCGTCGGCCATGTCCTTGTGGATCGGCAAAGTGCGGCGCAGTTCATCCGGGTCGGCCGCAGAAACTTCAAATGACACCGCGAGCAATGCGCCGAGCGCCGGGACCATTTGTTCGATGAATTGATTGTGGCTGGCCGCGAGGATGCATTCGTGGAAGACCTGATCGGCGCGGTTGTAATCGATGCCGCTGTCGACCGCGCGCTCAAGGGCGTTGTAGGCCAGTTGCACCGCCTCGATCTGTTCCAGGGTCGCCCGCTCGCAGGCCCAGCGCACGGCCATGGGTTCGATGGTGCGGCGCAGGTCGAGCAAGTCGTCGACAAAGTTTTCCGGCAGCCCGTTGCGCGACAGCCAACCGACCACTTGCGGATCGAACAGGTTCCAGCGCCGCACCGGCAGCACGCGCGTGCCGACTTTCGGCCCGACTTCGAGCATGCCTTTGGCGACGAGGGTTTTGATTGCTTCGCGAATTACCGTGCGACTGACCCCGAGCTGTTCGCCCAGATCAGCCTCGACCTTGATGGTCTGCCCCGGTTTGACCTGGCCGGCGGCGATCCAGCTGCCCAGCCAGTCAACTGTCGACGCATGAAAACTGCTGGACATGAACACCTCAAAGCGGATCGCGATGGGTGATCAAGCTAATCATCATACGATTAGCTGTCAACGACAAAAAATCGCAGCCTTCGGCAGCTCCTACAGATGTACGCCATGTAGGAGCTGCCGAAGGCTGCGATCTTTTAAGGTTCGAGGCCGATGCGGAAGAACTCGCCGCCGCTCCACACACCGAGCCAGCGCTGGCCGTCGATTTCACGACTCACCGCCAGCTCCACCAGTTGATAGAACACATTGCGATGAATCAGCGCTTCAAGGTTGGTACGCACATGCACGTAGGGCGCTGGCTCTTGCGTCGTCGGATCAATCTCGACGCGGATCGGATGCTCCGGCCCGGCCTCGGCGGTTTCCTCGACGTTGGTGGTGAAGCGCAACAGCTGCGCCTCCCCCTCGCCTTCAACCTCGACCGCAATCGCCACGAACGGCGCATCATCGACCTTGATCCCGACCTTCTCGACTGGCGTGATCAGGAAATAATCATCGCCGTCGCGGCGCATGATCGTGGAGAACAATTTGACCATCGGCTTGCGCCCTATCGGCGTGCCCAGGTAATACCAGGTGCCGTCGCGGGCGATGCGCATGTCGATGTCGCCGCAGAAGTCCGGGTTCCACAAGTGCACCGGCGGCAAGCCTTTGGTTTTCGGGATCTGTCCCAACAGGTCATTGGCTTTTTGCTGGCCACTCATGGCGTTCTCCTTGAATTATTGGTCGCCGACTCCCAACAGACTGCGCGCGTACTGTGCCAGCGGCGGGCCGATCAGGTCTTCGGGTTTGCTGTCGTGGAACGTCAGTAAACCGCCACGACTCTTGATCCGTGCAGTATCAATCAAATACTGGGTGCTGGTCTCGATCAACATGATCTGAATCACGCCGCCATCGATGCCAAGGCGATCAACCGCCTCCTCATCGAGCCATTCATCGGAGTTGCCGATGCGGTCGTCAGCCTTGGCGAAACGGGTGTACAGCAGATAGTGCGCACCGGCATCGCGAGCTTCGCCCATCGCCTGATCGAGGCCTTCCGGCGCGCGAGCACGGCGGACCATCGGGAAGTATTCGACGAAACCTTTGAAGGCTTCTTCTGCAACCACATTCGGTCGCGGATAAGAACCACCCGGCGGCGCGAACGCACCTTGGGCAATGTAGATAAACGAGTCCGGCTGAATGCGGAAATTGTTCACGCGACGGCTATCGCTGTGATCCAGCAAGCCCGCGTCGCTCATCTGGTAGCGAGTGCCTTCGGCCATATCGCTGACAGTCATACAGCCGCCAAGCGCCAAAACGGCCAGCAGCAAAACCAGGCTACGCATCCTATTCCTCCAGAGGCCGGTGACGGAAAACCGGCGAATGGCCGTTGGATGCAGCTTTTGCGCCAGCTCGGGAAATTCGTTGATTGTTGGATCGTATTCGCGAGCAGGCTCGCTCCCACAGGGGGAATACATTCCAGGGTGGGAGCGAGCCTGCTCGCGAAAGCGGTTGATCAGCCGCCGATAATTTTCATCACTGTCGCGCCACCTGAGAACGCCACTTCCTGCTTGTCGCCCAACGCTTTGACCAGCAAACGCTGGAGCGCCGGCAGTGCCTGATGGCGCGGCTTGTCGAGCAGATCACCGACATAATGACGGTTACTCGACGACAGGCAGCCATGCAGCCAACCTGTGGACGACAGGCGCAAACGCGAGCACGTCCGGCAGAACGGCACGCTTTCGTTGGCGATCACGCCAAAGTTGCCCAGGCCGGGTATCGCATAGCGCACGGCGGTGGCGTCTACGGGGGCATCGGTTTGCGCGTACTCGTAGCGTTCGCCAATCAGCTCCAGCAACTGCTGCAGGCTGACGAACTGTTGCAGGAACGCATTGTTGTCCTTGGCCAGATGCCCCATGCGCATCAGCTCGATGAAGCGCAATTCGTATCCACGTTCCAGGCAGTAATCCAGCAACGGCATCACCTGATCAAGGTTCTGTCCGCGCAACGGCACCATATTGACCTTGATCTTCATCCCTGCCGCTTTCGCCTGATCCATCCCATCGAGCACAGTGGCCAGATCGCCGCCACGGGCGATACTGCGGAAAGCACCGGCGTCGAGGGTATCGAGGGACACGTTGATCCGGCGCAGGCCGGCATCTACCAGCAGCGGCAGTTTTTTAGCGAGGAGTTGACCGTTGGTGGTCAGGCTGATGTCGTCCAGGCCCATCTTGCCGACGGCGGTCATGAACGATTCGAGTTTAGGGCTGACCAGCGGTTCGCCGCCGGTGATACGCAACCGTTCAATGCCGGCCGCTTCGATCAGATACGCCACGCCGCGGGCCATGGCTTCGGCCGACAATTCATCCTGCGCAGCCACCAACCGCTTGCCGTTGGGCACGCAGTAGGTACACGCGTAATTGCAGGCTGAGGTCAGACTGATCCGCAAATTGCGAAAACGCCTGCCTTGACGGTCAACGATCATGATCACTCCGGCGAAAGGATTTCGAGCCGCTAAAACTTGACTCACAAATCAAGTTTTAGCAAGCCCTATGCCTGAGTATATTCCTGCGGTACTGCGACATGTAGCGAAATCATGGCGCAATAAGGTAGCTGAATGGCTCAGCTGCTCGGCGTTTCCGGATCGCGCTTGCGCTTGTTGCCCATACGCACACCGATGTCCATCAGGAACTGGAAGAAACCTTCCTGATCTTCCAGGACATTGCTCCAGAACGGCGAGTGATACAGCGCGACAGCGCCGTGCACCAGCGCCCAGGATGCGCAGTAATGGAAGTACGGCGGCACGTCTTCGAGCTTGCCTTCGCTGATGCGGCCCTTGATCAGCAGGGTAAGGCGTTCGAAGTTCGAGGCGCGGATCTTGTGCAGCTCCTCGACCATTTCCGGCACCTGATTGCCTTTTACGACCTTCTCTTCGAGGCGGTCGAACAGGCGATAGCGCTGCGGGTCGCGCATGCGGAATTCGAAGTAGGCGCGGGACAGCGCTTCCTTGTCCTTGTCGACATCGGCCGAATGCAACAGCTCGTTCAAATCGCGCTCGTAATCGAGCATCAGGCGCAGATAGATCTCGGCCTTGGATTTGAAGTGCTTGTAGATCGTGCCTTTGCCGATACCCACGGCATCAGCAATCATCTCGACGGTGACACTGTCTTCACCTTGTTCGAGGAACAGCTTGAGCGCGGTATCGAGAATTTCTTGCTCGCGGCGACGAAACTCACGGACCTTACGAGGTTCTTTGTGCATAAGAAAAGGTCTGAAGGGTCAAAATTCGAAGCCGCGTATTATGCCTAACTTGCGCAAAAATGCACGGATCATCCGACCATATATGTGTTTCTTGTTCATTTTGAGAACGTTTTGGGCGCAATGAGAACTCAACTGAAGCGAACGTATTCCAAATTTGTTTAAAAACCCCGACCGGCTAACTGGACTGCACGCCAGACTGATCAATACTTGAACTGTCGGGCGACATCTCCCCCAAGTGTCGCGTCGATAAAGGTACCAAGGGACCGCGTGCCTTTGTTTTACTCCTAATGGTCTTAACCCGGATTCACCCCCCAGAACCCGGGTTTTTTTTGCCTGCGATTTGACCAGCGGCTACAGGGCAGATTTAACACTCGCCAGCGGAAACAGCCGCTTGAAGTTCTCAGTGGTCTGCTCGGCAAAACGCTCGTAGTTTTCCCCGCGCAGCATCGCCAGGAATTCCGCCACTTCGCGCACGTACTGCGGCAAGTTGGGCTTGCCGCGATAAGGGATCGGCGCCAGATAGGGTGAATCGGTTTCCACCAGCAAGCGATCCGCCGGGACCTTGCTCGCGACATCGCGCAACGCATCGGCATTGCGGAACGTGACGATACCCGACAGGGAAATGTAATAACCCATGTCCAGCGCGGCTTTGGCCATGTCCCAGTCTTCGGTGAAGCAATGCAGCACACCGGCCTGAGGCAACGCCGCTTCGCGCAGCAATTCGAGGGTATCGGCACGGGCGCCACGGGTGTGGATAATTACCGGTTTGCCGGTCTGCTGCGCCGCTTGCAGGTGCAGACGGAATGATTCCTGCTGCAGCTCGGCGGCTTCCGGCTCGTAGTGATAATCCAGACCGGTTTCACCGATCGCCACCACTTTCGGGTGGTTGAGTTCGTGCAGCAGCCAGTCCAGCGCCGGGGCTGCGCCGGGTTGCACATCGAGCGGATGCACGCCGACCGAACAATCGACATCGTCATAACGCTCAGCCAGAGCTTTGACATCGGCGGCGTTGTCAGCACTCACGCCGATGCACAGGAAGTGCCCTACTCCGCGCCCACGGGCCGCATCGAGTGCAGCATCCAGCGAGCCGTCATGGGCGGCGAGGTCGAGGCGATCAAGGTGACAATGGGAATCTACGAGCATAAAAAATACGGCTACTTACATCGTATGAGTGGGACGGTCGGATTTAAGCGCTCCGGCCAAATGGGTTTCGATGCGACTGCGCGCGGTGTTGTCGCCGTCGTTGAACTGCACGCCGACACCGGCAGCGCGATTGCCTTGCGCCCCTTTCGGGGTGATCCAGGCGACCTTGCCGGCCACCGGGATCTTCTCGGCCTCGTCCATCAGGTTGAGCAGCATGAACACCTCGTCACCCAACTTGTAACTTTTGTTGGTCGGGATGAACAAGCCACCGTTCTTGATAAACGGCATGTAAGCGGCGTAAAGCACCGACTTGTCCTTGATGGTCAGGGACAAAATACCGTTACGCGGGCCCGGGCTGACAGGTTCATTCATGTTGACCTCCACTGCTGATGTTCAGAGTCTAGGTACACATTCTTATCTTTGACCAGGCAATCCCGCCCATTGCACCAACAACGCTTCCAGCAGCAAGGCCGGATTGAGGTTGGCCTTGCTCAGGACTTTCTGGCGCTGGGCGAGAATCCAGTCCTGAATCTCGAGGACTTTGCCTTGCGCACTTTTCTGCGCGAGGTACTGCACGACTTTACGCATATCGGTCAGACCGAGACCCGCTTCATCCTGAGTCAATTGATAACGCAGGATCAGGCTAGACCAATCGCAGAACCAGTCGAACAGACGCAGCATCGGAATGCTTTTCCACTCTTCGGCCAGTTGTGTTGGCGATTGCTGCTGCTTGAGCAGTTTTTTCACGCCTTCGACCACTTGTGCACGCTGCTCGCGCACGCCCTGAGACTGCAGACTGACCGCCATCAACGGCGAGCCGGCCGCCAGCGTCAGCAATTCGACACGTTCATCTTCGGAGCAATCCGGCAACGCCTGAGCCAGCCACTGCAGGCTCATCGCTTCGCCGGGCAGCGGACAGGCCTGCTGCACGCAACGACTCTTGATCGTCGGCAGCAAACGACTGGTCTGATGGCTGACCAACAGCAACACGGTATCGCCGGAAGGCTCTTCAAGGCTTTTCAGCAAGGCGTTGGCGGCGTTGATGTTCATCGACTCGACCGGCTCGATCAGCACCACTTTGCGCCCGCCAAGCTGTGCGGTCTGCACCACGAAGCTGACCAGATCGCGCACCTGATCGACCTTGATGGCCTTGTCGGCTTCTTCCGGTTCGAGGATGTAATTATCCGGGTGACTGCCGGCCTTGAGCAGCAGACAGGACTTGCACTCGCCGCAAGCTTCCGGCGTCGGTCGCTGGCACAAGAGACTGGCCATCAGGCGTTCGGCCAATGCTCGCTTGCCGATCCCGGCCGGGCCATGCAGTAGATAGGCGTGAGCGTGCTGCTTACGCCCGGCCAGTTGTTGCCAGAGACTGTCCTGCCATGGATAGGCCTCAGCCACGGGCCAGCTCCAGCAAATTCGGCAGCAAGGTATCCAGCGATTGTTGAACCTTGGCCAACGGCTGGCCGGCATCGATGCGCACATAGCGCGCAGGATCGGCTTCAGCACGTTTCAGAAACGCATTGCGCACCGCCTCGAAAAACGCCCGGCCTTCCAGCTCGAAACGATCCAGACGACCACGGGCACTGGCGCGGGCCAGGCCGATTTCCACCGGCAGATCGAAAATCAGCGTCAGATCCGGGCGCAGATCGCCCTGCACGAAAGTTTCCAGCATTGCGATGCGCTCTAGCGACAGACCGCGCCCGCCACCCTGATAGGCGTAAGTGGAATCGGTGAAGCGATCACACAGCACCACCGCGCCACGGGCCAGCGCCGGACGGATCACTTCAGCCAAGTGCTGAGCACGCGCGGCGAATACCAGTAGCAGCTCGGCGTCCGGGTTCATGACCTCGTCGGCCGGCGCCAGCAGCACATCGCGAATCCGTTCGGCCAATGGCGTGCCACCTGGCTCACGGGTCAGCACCACCTCGATACCGGCGGCGCGCAGGCGCTCGGCGAGGTATTCGCGGTTGGTGCTTTTGCCGGCGCCTTCCGGGCCTTCCAGGGTAATAAACAAGCCAGTCACAGGCAGTCCTTAATCAAAGTCATTGCATGTTTTGTGGGGAGGAGGCTTCCGGTGCCGGGGTCGGCTCAGGCTCTTGCGCGGGAACCTGCGGCAAGGCTTCCGGCGCGGTATCCGGTGATGCCGCAGGAATCGCTTCTTCCGCTGCCGGCGCCGCTTCCGGCGTCACCGTTGGCGCAGGGCTGGAACGGTAATCCGCTCGGCGCTTGAGCTGGTACTCACGCACGGCATTGTTATGCGCGTCGAGATCGTCCGAGAACACATGACTACCGTCGCCACGTGCAACGAAGTACAGACTGCTGCCTTCCACCGGATTCAGCGCTGCGTGAATCGCTTCACGCCCGACCATCGCAATCGGTGTTGGCGGCAACCCGGGAATCACGTAAGTGTTATACGCCGTCGGCTCCTTCAAGTGAGCACGGGTCAGCTTGCCGTTGTAGCGATCGCCCAAACCGTAAATCACCGTCGGATCGGTCTGCAGCTGCATGCCCAGCGCCATGCGGCGTACGAAGACCCCGGCAATCTGACCACGCTCCTGCGGTACGCCGGTTTCCTTTTCGACCAGCGACGCCATGATCAGCGCTTGATACGGTTCGGTATACGGCACATCGGCAGAACGACTTTCCCATTCCTTGGCCAATACTTCGTCGAGACGATCGAAAGCCTTTTTCAGCAGTTCGGCGTCGGACATGCCGCGCACGAAGCGGTAGGTATCGGGGAAAAACCGTCCTTCCGGAAACAGCCCTTTATGGCCGATTTTCGCCATGACGTCGCTGTCGCTCAAACCGTTCAGTGTCTGCTCGATCTTTTCATCTTTGGCCAGTGCGGCGCGCACTTGATGGAAGTTCCAGCCCTCGACCAGCGTCAGGCTGTACTGCACCACTTCACCACGTTTCCACGAATCGATCAGACCATTGACGGTCATGCCCGGCTGCATGCGATATTCACCGCTGTGGATCGGCGTGCCGGCGAGATTGAAACGCCAGTAAACCCGCAGCCAGAACGCATCCTTGATGACGCCATCGGTTTCGAGTCCAAGGAAAGTACGGGTCGGTGTAGAGCCTTTCGGCACATCCAGCAGTTCTTCCTGCTTGATGTTCAAAGGCTGTTCCAGTGCAGAGTGAATCTTCCAGGCGCTGGCGCCCATCAACAGCCCTGCCAGAACCAGTCCGGTTTCCAGCAGCAGCAAAAGTTTACGTCTCACAAATCAGGCATCCAGTAGGGCGCGGGCAATGGTTTGCAGTTTACGGGTGAGCGGGCCAACCGGCCAGCTCAGTGCAGCACAGGCGCGTACCGGCCAGACGCCATACACGCTGTTGCAGACAAATACTTCATCGGCCCATTGCAGCTGTTCGAGGCTGATATCGGCGATTTGCGTGGGGATGGCCAATGACTCGGCCTGAAACAATATTTCGGCGCGCATCACCCCGGCGACGCCGCAACGCTTGAGGTCCGGCGTTATCAGCACACCGTCGCTTACCAGAAACAGATTGCTGAACACGCCCTCGATCACTCGACCGACCTGATCGAGCATCAAGCCTTCGGCGTGCTCACTGTCCTGCCATTCGGCACGGGCGAGAACCTGCTCCAATCGATTGAGATGTTTGAGTCCGGCGAGAAGCGGCTGTTTGGATAGTCGCGTGTTACATGGAAACAGGCGAACGCCTTGTTCAGCATGCACAGCAGGATAAGCCGCCGCAGGATTGCCTTGCAGAATGCGTCGACCCGGCGCTGCGGGATCTGGCGCATAACCACGCAAACCGTCGCCACGGGTGAGGATGAGCTTGAGCACGCCCTCGCCCATCGCTGCCGCATAGCTGAGTAGCTCATGGCGGATCAGCCCAATATCGGCGGCGATGGCCAGACGCAAACAGCCATCGGCCAGTCGCGTCAGATGTCGATCCAGCAAAACGGGCTGGCCGCCACGCACGGCGATCGTCTCGAACAGACCATCACCGTAAGCCAGGCCGCGATCTTTCAGCGACAGACTGTCAGCCGGTTGACCGTCGACCCAGCAGTCCATCAGCCTGCAAACCGGCGGAATGCCAGGGTGCCATTGGTGCCGCCAAAACCGAAGGAGTTGGACAGCACGACATCGATGTCCATGTTGCGCGCAGTGTGCGGCACGAAATCGAGATCGCAGCCTTCGTCCGGCTCATCGAGGTTGATGGTCGGCGGTGCTACCTGGCTGTTGATCGCCAGCACGCTGAAGATCGCTTCAACCGCGCCCGCCGCACCTAACAGGTGACCCGTCATCGATTTGGTCGAGCTCACTGCCAGATTGTAGGCGTGATCACCGAACACGGTCTTGATCGCATTGGCTTCGGCGAGGTCGCCAGCCGAAGTCGAAGTACCGTGAGCGTTGATGTATTGCACTTGATCGGCGTTGATCTTCGCATCGCGCAGCGCGTTGGTGATGCAGCGTGCAGCACCGGCACCATCGGCTGGCGGCGAGGTCATGTGGAACGCATCACCACTGGTGCCGAAGCCGATCAGCTCGGCGTAGATGGTCGCGCCACGCGCCTTGGCGTGTTCCAGCTCTTCGAGAACCAGTGCACCGGCACCGTCGGACAGCACGAAACCGTCACGACCCTTGTCCCAGGGACGGCTCGCGCGGGTTGGTTCGTCATTGCGCGTCGACAACGCACGGGACGCGCCGAAACCGCCCATACCCAGACCACACGCGGCCATTTCGGCACCGCCGGCAATCATCACGTCGGCTTCGTCGTACATGATGTTGCGCGCCGCCATGCCAATGCAGTGCGTACCGGTGGTACACGCCGTGGCGATGGCGTAGTTGGGTCCCTGTGCACCCAGGTGGATGGACAGGAAACCGGAAATCATATTGATGATCGAGCCTGGTACGAAGAATGGCGAAATTCGACGCGGGCCCGTCTCATGCAGAGTACGGCTGGTTTCTTCGATGTTGGTCAGACCGCCGATACCCGAACCCATGGCCACGCCAATGCGTTCACGGTTGGCGTCGGTGACTTCCAGACCAGCGTTGCGTACGGCTTGAAAGCCTGCAGCGAGACCGTACTGAATAAACAGGTCGAGCTTGCGCGCTTCCTTGACCGACAGGTATTCCTCGACATTGAAGCCCTTTACCGAGCCGCCAAAGCGGGTGGAATAGGCAGAAAGGTCGGTGTGTTCGATCAGACCAATGCCACTGCGGCCAGCCAGAATGCCCTGCCAACTGCTCGGCACATCCGTGCCCAGTGGCGACAACATACCCATACCGGTGACTACGACGCGTCTACGCGACACAGCACTCTCCTTTTTCAAATGACGACGACTTTGCATCAGGCCTAAAGAAAAAACCGCACGCCATGATGGCAGTGCGGTTTTTCCATGACAGCAAACAACGATTACAAACTATTACGCCTGGTGGCTAGTAACGTAGTCGATTGCAGCTTGTACAGTAGTGATCTTCTCAGCTTCTTCGTCAGGGATTTCGGTCTCGAATTCCTCTTCCAGAGCCATCACCAGCTCAACGGTGTCAAGGGAGTCGGCACCCAGGTCTTCTACGAAGGAAGCGGTGTTGACCACTTCTTCTTCTTTAACACCCAGTTGCTCGGCAACGATTTTCTTGACGCGCTCTTCGATGGTGCTCATACCTTGTTTTCACTCCTAATGGACAAATTCAGGCAGCTGGCCAGTGGGTAAGTGTATAGAAAGACTTTTCGGTTTTTCAACTGAAAGCTTCACTCCTCAAACCCTGCGACCCTCTGCCTATAAATAGATTGCAGCTTTATAACGGATTTTAGACAGCTCGTATGACATTTTTTTGAAGCAATCCGTCACATTTTACTTACATGTACATCCCACCGTTCACCGGGATTGTAGCCCCAGTGACGTATGCCGCACCGTCGGATGCAAGAAAAGCGACCACGGACGCGATCTCTTGAGCTTGTCCCAGACGACCCAGCGGAATCTGCGTCTGCAAGGCTTCACGCTGTGCTTCAGGCAGCTCGCGCGTCATATCGGTGTCGATAAACCCAGGGGTTACCGAGTTGACCGTAATCGAACGCGAACCGACTTCACGCGCCATCGCACGGCTGAAACCTTCCAGACCGGCCTTGGCGGCTGCATAGTTTACTTGGCCTGCGTTGCCCATGGCACCCACCACCGAGCCAATACTGATAATTCGGCCCCAACGCGCCTTGGTCATGCCGCGCAGAACGCCCTTGGACAGGCGATACAGACTGTTCAGGTTGGTATCGATCACGTCGTACCACTCGTCGTCTTTCATGCGCATCATCAGGTTATCGCGGGTGATGCCGGCATTATTGACCAGGATCGCCACTGGCGCACCGAATTGCTCCTGAATGCCCGCCAGCACTGCGCTGACCGATTCGTCGCTGGTGACGTTGAGTTCGAAACCCGTGCCCTGAATACCGTTTTCCTTCAGGGTCGCGGCAATGCGCTCAGCGCCCGAAGCGGAAGTCGCGGTACCAATGACGATGGCGCCCTGACGACCCAGTTCCAGTGCGATAGCCTGGCCGATACCGCGGCTTGCACCGGTGACCAGTGCAACTTTACCTTGCAGACTCATGCAAGTTTCTCCTGATTCAGGCTTGCGCTGCGCGAGCGGCAGCGAAAGCGTCTGGGGTATTGAGGTTGGAAGTCGCCACGCCTTCGGCGCAACGCTTGTTCAGGCCGGCCAGCACTTTGCCGGGGCCGCATTCGACCAGATTGGTCGCGCCCTTGGCGGCCAGAGTCTGTACCGACTCGACCCAGCGTACTGGCTTGTACAGTTGTTCGAGCAGATCACGCTTGAGGGTTTCCAGATCAGCCGGCACTTGCGCGCTGACGTTCTGAACGACCGGAATCTGCGGCGCCTGCCAGTCAATGGCAGCGATGGATTCGGCAAAGCGCTCGGCAGCCGGACGCATCAGCTCGCAGTGCGACGGCACGCTCACTGGCAACGGCATGGCGCGCTTGGCACCACGCGCCTTGCAGCCTTCGATGGCGCGCTCAACGGCAGCTTTGGCGCCGGCGATGACCACTTGGCCCGGGGAGTTGAAGTTGACCGCGCTGACCACTTCACCTTGCGCAGCTTCAGCGCAGGCAGCCAGCACGTCAGCATCTTCCAGACCGAGGATGGCAGCCATGCCGCCCTGCCCGGCCGGAACCGCTTCCTGCATCAGTTGACCGCGACGCTCAACGAGCTTTACCGCATCAGCCAGTGTCAGGCTGCCAGCAGCGACCAGCGCGCTGTACTCACCCAGGCTGTGACCGGCAACGAATGCCGGACGCGCACCACCTTCGGCCAGCCACAGACGCCACAGGGCGATCGAAGCGGTCAGAATGGCCGGTTGGGTTTTATCGGTTTGATTGAGCTGTTCTTCCGGGCCCTGCTGGGTCAGTGCCCACAGGTCATAGCCCAGAGCCTCAGAGGCTTCTTTGAAAGTTTCGAGGATCAACGGATATTCCGCGCCCAGCTCGGCCAGCATGCCGAGGGACTGCGAACCCTGTCCTGGAAAGACGAATGCGAGGGAAGCAGACATGTAACAAGCCCCTAATGATCTTGTCGTCGGAAAATGACGCCCCGCTTGGGGACGCAAGAAACTGACAGTTGGATGGCCCTTTGAACCGGGCGGTCACATTTAAGCATTGTCCGACGAAAACGCCTAAGACAACAAATCCTCCAGACGACCGTGGAGGCGCTCGGGAAGATTTTCCTGGATCTCGATCAGCGCACGGGAAATAGCACTCTGAAAGCCCTGAACCCCAGCCGAACCGTGACTTTTCACGACAATACCCTGCAATCCGAGAAAGCTTGCGCCGTTATGTCGCGCCGGCGCCAGATCCGCCTGCAAGCGCTTCATCAGCGGCAACGCCAAAGCCCCTACCGCACGGGAAGCCAGATTCTTTTTGAACAGCGCCTCGATGCGCGCCGCAATCATCGTTGCCAGACCTTCGCTGGACTTGAGCAGGATGTTACCGACGAAACCGTCACACACCACGACATCGGCCTCGCCACGATACAAGCCGTCGCCTTCGATAAAGCCGATGTAGTTGATGCCGCGCGCAGCCTGCAACAGCGTCGCCGCCAGTTTGACCTGCTGATTGCCCTTGATGTCTTCGGTGCCGATGTTCAGCAGTGCGACCCGCGGACGATGAATACCCAGCGTCTGCGCCGCCACCGAGCCCATCACCGCAAATTGCAGCAAATGCTCGGCACTGCAATCGACATTGGCGCCCAGATCGAGCAACTGACAATAGCCCTTCTGCGTTGGTATCGCGGCCACCATCGCCGGACGATCAATACCCGGCAACGTTTTCAGCACAAACCGCGACAGCGCCATCAACGCACCGGTATTGCCGGCACTGACACAGGCCTGAGCCTTGCCATCACGCACCAGCTCAAGAGCAACACGCATCGACGAATCCGGTTTGCCGCGCAGAGCCTGGGTCGGCTTTTCGTCCATGGTGATGACTTCGCTGGCCGGGACAATTGTCAGGCGCGCGCGATCGGCAGCCGACTGGCCGTGGATCAATTCTTCAAGAAGGGAGGGTTGACCGACGAGGGTCAGGTGCAGCGAGGGCGTAGCAGAAAGGCAAGCAAGGCTGGCCTGAACAATGCTGCGGGGACCGAAGTCCCCGCCCATTGCGTCAATCGCGATGACTTGAGCGGACAAGTGATTACTCGTCAGCGCCCTTGTCGATCACTTTACGGCCACGGTATACGCCTTCTGGCGATACGTGGTGACGCAGGTGAACTTCACCAGTGGTTTTTTCTACAGACAGGGTGCTAGCCTCGAGAGCGTCGTGCGAACGGCGCATGTCACGGGCAGAGCGGGATTTTTTGTTCTGCTGAACAGCCATAATTGATTAACTCCTAAACGTTTGGGTCACGCTTTAACTGCGCCAATACACTGAACGGGTTGGACCGCGTTACCTCGTCCTCGCTCGGTTCGGGCTCATCTGCTCCCGCCGGCTGCTGGCATTCTTCCGGATGATGAGCAGGCACAATAGGCAAAGCGAGCAAAAGCTCTTCTTCGACCAGTGACTGCAGATCCAATGGATCTTCGCCCAGTTCCAGCACGTCATAACCTTTCGGTAACGACTGGGTATTCGCACCCTCCTTCACCACAGCGTAACTGCATTCGCTATGGATCGGCAGGGTGACCAGCTCAAGACAACGCTGGCAAACCATTTTGACCTCGGTGTCGATAAAGCTGTGGATCACCACAGATTTACGTTCATCTCGTTCAAAAACGAATTTCGCCTGCACCGTACCGACATCGTCGGAAAGCGGGTCGCAGAGTCTCTTCAAATCGGCCAGCAGCAGTTCACCTTGAAGGGTGGTGCCACGGTCAGCCAATTTGCGCGGGTCAACGTGAGGTGGAATCGGGTCATTCAACATAGGCGCAGCATTATAGGGATGCACCCACCCATGTCAAAGGAAATTGTGCCCTGTCCGTCACTTGCGTGCCTCCGCTAGAATTCGCACCTGCCTCAGGAGACGCGAATGCTGCCTTTATTACTCGCTTCAAGCTCGACCTATCGCCGGGAATTGCTCGCCCGCCTGCACCTGCCGTTCGTCTGCAGCTCGCCGGATATCGATGAAAGTCATCGTCCGGGCGAGTCAGCCGTCGAACTGGTCAAACGCCTTGCCGAGCAAAAAGCCCGGGCACTGGCTGACAGCCATCCCGCCCATCTGATTATCGGCTCGGACCAGGTTGCCGTACTCGGCGAGCAGATCATCGGCAAGCCGCACACTTTCGAGAAGGCCCGTGAACAGTTGATGGCCGCCAGCGGCGCCAGCGTGACCTTCCTGACCGGCCTGGCGCTGCTCAATAGCCAGACCGGGCAGTGCCAGGTCGACTGCGTGCCATTTACCGTGCACATGCGCACACTGGATCAAGCGAGCATCGAACGCTACTTGCACATTGAGCAGCCTTACGACTGCGCAGGCAGCTTCAAGGCTGAAGGGTTGGGGGTGAGTCTGTTTCAGTCCACTGAAGGGCCTGACGCTACCAGCCTGATCGGTTTGCCGCTGATTCGGCTGATCGACATGTTGCTGGTTGAGGGCATGCAGATCCCTTAAAAGCAAAAGACCGCAGCCTTCGGCAGCTCCTGCATGGGAATGTAAAACCCTGTAGGAGCTGCCGCAGGCTGCGATCTTTTGATCTTTACAACGAACTAACGCAACGAAGGCCCGTGGAAACCCATCCACATCGCCAACTGCTCAGCGACACTGGCACCGAGCTTCTTCGAGAAGCGGTCGAACGGCGACTCCTGAACGGTGAAGTCCACCAGCTCTTTCTCACCAATCACGTCACGCGCCACCGAACTGGCATTGCCCAGCCCATCGATCAGACCCAGCGGCAGCGCTTGCTCGCCCGACCAGACCAATCCGGAGAACAACTCTGGATGTTCCTTGTCTTTCAGACGATCACCACGCCCCTGCTTGACGCTATTGATGAACTGCTTGTGCGTGGTATCCAGCACGCTCTGCCAGAACGCCGTTTCTTCAGGCTTCTGCGGCTGGAACGGATCGAGGAACGACTTGTGCTCGCCCGAGGTGTAAGTACGACGCTCGACACCCAGCTTCTCCATGGTGCCGACAAAGCCGTAACCCGCCGCCGTTACACCAATCGAACCGACCAGACTGGCCTTGTCGGCGTAGATTTGATCCGCCGCACTGGCGATGTAATAAGCGCCGGACGCGCCCAGATCGGAAATCACCGCATACACTTTGATCTCCGGATGCAGACCGCGCAGGCGCTTGATCTCGTCATACACGTAACCCGACTGCACCGGACTGCCACCAGGACTGTTGATCCGCAGGATGACGCCCTTGACCTTCTTGTCCTCGAACGCAGCGCGCAGGCTGCCGACAATGTTGTCAGCGCTGGCCGGCTCTTTGTCGGCGATAACGCCAGTGACATCGATCAACGCGGTGTAGTTATCACTGCGCGTGGCGCTTTTTTCCATGTCCATCAGCGGCGTGAACAGAATCAGCGCCACAAACAGATAAACAAACGTCAGCAGCTTGAAGAAAATCCCCCAGCGGCGCGAACGGCGCTGCTCCTGCACGCCAGCGAGCAGCGTTTTTTCCAACAGCTTCCAGCTTTTCTGATCACCGTCGTCGGCACTTGCCTTGGCCGGTGCTTTCCATTCGTCGGTCATACCATCCACCCCAGCAAAAACGTATTAAGCCTGCTGTCCCAGCCAGGCATGCAATTCGCAAAAACGGTCGATCGACAGGCGCGGCTCGAACTGCTGCAGCGATTCGATCGATTGCGCGCCATAACTGACCGCCACCGAATCCATCCCCGCATTGCGCGCCATCAGCAAATCGAAGGACGAATCGCCGACCATCAGCGCCTGCTCCGCACGCACACCACAATGCGCAAGGATCTGCTCCAGCATCAGAGGGTGCGGCTTGCTCGCAGTTTCATCGGCAGCACGGGTGATATCGAAATAATCTTCCCAGCCATTGGCCTTGAGCACCCGATCCAGCCCGCGACGATTCTTGCCCGTCGCGACAGCCAGGTGATAACCCTGCTCGCGAAAGGACGCCATCGACTCGACTACCCCTTCGAACAACGGCGAAGGCACGGCTTCTGCAGCGATGTAGTGATCGGCGTAGTACTCGCGAAACAAGGTCATTTCGGCGTCGCTGATTTCCGGGTACAAGGTGCGAATCGCCTCGGGCAAGCCCAGGCCAATGATGCCTTTGACGGCAAAGTCATCGCGCAACTCGAAACCGGAGCGCCCGGACGCCGAATGCATCGCCTCGACAATCCGGTGAATGGAATCAGCCAGCGTGCCGTCCCAATCGAAAATCAGCAGTTTGTAATCAGATGGGCGCACTCAATCGCTCCACGGTCTTGGCCCACATTTCATCGACCGGCGCCTGCAAGGTCAGCTTGCCGCCATCGGGCAGCGGCACGGTCAGCATGTAGGCGTGCAGGAACAGACGCTTGCCGCCCAGATCGCGGATCTCCTTGGTGAAATCCTCATCGCCGTACTTGCTGTCGCCAGCAATGCAATGGCCAGCATGCAAGGTGTGCACGCGAATCTGGTGGGTACGACCGGTAACCGGTTTAGCCTCGACCATGGTGGCGAAATCACCGAAACGGCGCAGCACCTTGAACATGGTCAGGGCTTCTTTGCCTTCTTCGTTGACTTCAACCATGCGCTCGCCGGAACGCAGATTGCTCTTGAGCAATGGCGCGCTGACTTTCTTGATCGAGGTCGCCCAGTTGCCGCGCACCAGCGCCATGTAGCGCTTGTCGACGCCATCGCCGCGCAATTGCTCGTGCAAGTGACGCAACATGCTGCGCTTTTTGGCGATCATCAGCAGGCCGGAGGTGTCACGGTCGAGACGGTGAACCAGTTCCAGCTCTTTGGCATCGGGACGCAACTGACGAAAGGCTTCGATCACGCCGAAATTCAGGCCGCTGCCACCGTGAACCGCAATGCCGGCGGGCTTGTTGATAACGATCAGGGCTTTGTCTTCGAAGACAATCGAGGCTTCGAGGCGCTGCAACAGGCCTTGAGCCAGTGGCACCGGCTCATCACGCTCAGGCACGCGAACCGGCGGCACGCGCACGATATCGCCGGCCTGCAGCTTGTATTCGGGCTTGATCCGACCTTTGTTCACCCGCACTTCGCCTTTGCGCAAAATGCGGTAAATCAAGGTCTTGGGCACGCCTTTGAGCCGGGCGAGGAGAAAATTGTCGATTCGTTGGCCGGCATACTCCGGCGAGACTTCAAGCAATTGAACGCCTGGAGTCGAAGGGGCAGTAGTTGTCATGCCGCGGATGATAACAATTTTTATGGAATTGAAGCACTTAATCATTGCTGCTATAGTCGCGAACGCCGCCAAAAGCGGCCTGGACAGCGGAACCACGGTCAAAAACCGGCCCTGACCAACGCAATTCACCAGGACGCGAGGCCGTCCTACGGGGCTTTCGCTACGTAACGGTGGAGTTTGCAGTTGTAACAAGCGCAGGTGACATGAGGCCTGAATTACACCGCCGAGCAGAGTTTTTACTCGCCTGGCAGGCACACATTCAAGGCCAGTTCACAAAGTGCAGTCAGCTGCAGATGACCCCGAGCGAATGCTTCGGAAACAACGCCTGAATTAGCCATGATGCGTGACCTCCCCTTTCGGAGCTCACGGTAAATGCCAACCCGCTGCGGATTCTGCGCGCGGCAGCACCCGAATTATCAGGGATACGTGTAGGGTGGAGATGCACAACCGCTGGACTGTGTAGCAATAGGCTTTATCAAGACGCTTCATCTCGTCCACAGCCGCTGGTTGATTCCTCCTCCTGACTGAGTGCTTAAGTAGCCACAGCAAGCAGGACGCGTACGTCGCTATATCGGCCCAATTGGCCGCATATCGCTGGACACGGGAATGGCCAACCACTCCCGACGCACCTGACACCGACCGTGAGAAGTCGTGTGTGCCGAACGCCGTTTCCGGCAGCCCGGAAACCGACGGTACTACATGAAAAGAATGCTGATTAACGCAACTCAACCCGAAGAGTTGCGTGTTGCACTGGTAGATGGCCAACGCCTCTACGACCTGGACATCGAATCCGGTGCACGCGAGCAGAAGAAGGCCAACATCTATAAAGGCCGCATCACTCGCATCGAACCAAGCCTTGAGGCTGCCTTTGTCGATTTCGGCTCCGAGCGCCATGGCTTCCTGCCCCTCAAAGAAATCTCCCGCGAGTACTTCAAGAAAGCTCCTGAAGGCCGTGTCAACATCAAGGACGTCCTGAGCGAAGGCCAGGAAGTCATCGTTCAGGTCGAAAAAGAAGAACGTGGCAACAAGGGCGCCGCCCTGACTACCTTCATCAGCCTGGCCGGTCGTTACCTCGTGCTGATGCCGAACAACCCGCGTGCCGGCGGTATCTCCCGTCGCATCGAAGGCGAAGAGCGCAATGAACTGCGTGAAGCGCTGAACGGTCTGGTTGCACCGGCCGACATGGGGCTGATCGTGCGCACTGCCGGCCTTGGCCGCAGCAGCGAAGAAATGCAGTGGGACCTCGATTACCTGCTGCAACTGTGGACTGCCATCAAAGAAGCCTCGCTGGATCGCTCCGCGCCATTCCTGATCTACCAGGAAAGCAACGTGATCATCCGCGCCATCCGCGATTACCTGCGCCAGGACATCGGCGAAGTGCTGATCGACAGCGTTGAAGCCCAGGACGAAGCCCTGACCTTCATCCGCCAGGTGATGCCGCAGTACGCCAGCAAGATCAAGCTGTATGAAGACAGCGTTCCGCTGTTCAACCGTTTCCAGATCGAAAGCCAGATCGAGACCGCTTTCCAGCGCGTCGTTGAACTGCCTTCCGGCGGCTCCATCGTCATCGATCCAACCGAAGCTCTGGTGTCCATCGACATCAACTCGGCGCGCGCCACCAAAGGCAGCGACATCGAAGAAACCGCTCTGCAGACCAACCTTGAAGCCGCCGAAGAAATCGCCCGTCAGTTGCGCCTGCGCGACATCGGCGGCCTGATCGTCATCGACTTCATCGACATGACCCCTGCCAAGAACCAGCGCGCCGTGGAAGAGAAAGTCCGCGAATGCCTGGAAGCCGACCGCGCTCGCGTGCAGATCGGCCGCATCTCGCGCTTCGGTTTGCTGGAAATGTCCCGTCAGCGCCTGCGTCCATCGCTCGGCGAAAGCAGCGGCATCGTCTGCCCGCGTTGCAACGGCACGGGCATCATCCGTGACGTTGAATCGCTGTCGCTGGCGATCCTGCGCCTGATCGAAGAAGAAGCCCTGAAAGACCGCACTGCCGAAGTGCGCGCTCAGGTGCCGATCCCGGTCGCTGCGTTCCTGCTCAACGAAAAACGCAACTCGATCACCAAGATCGAACTGCGCACCCGTGCTCGCATCATCATTCTGCCGAACGATCACCTCGAAACGCCGCACTTCGAAGTTCAGCGCCTGCGTGACGACAGCCCGGAAGCCGCGACCAACCAGTCCAGCTACGAAATCGCTGCTGCCGCTGCCGAGGTCGAAGAAGTCCAGCCAGCCGCTGCGACCCGCACCCTGGTTCGCCAGGAAGCTGCAGTCAAGACTGCTCCGGCTCGCGCCAATGCTCCGGTTCCGACCGAAGCCGCCGCCCCTGCCGCTCCGGCCCCGGCGCCAGTTGCCGCACCAGAGCCAAGCCTGTTCAAGGGCCTGGTGAAATCGCTGGTCAGCCTGTTCGCTACCAAGGAAGAGCCAGCCGCTCCGGTTGTGGTTGAAAAACCAGCCAGCGAACGTCCGGCCCGCAACGAAGAGCGTCGCAACGGTCGTCAGCAGAGCCGCAACCGTAACGGTCGCCGCGATGAAGAACGCAAGCCACGCGAAGAACGTGCTCCACGTGAAGAACGTGCGCCACGCGAGCCGCGTGAAGAGCGCGCCCCACGTGAAGCCCGTGAAGTCCGCGAGCCTCGCGAAGCCCGTACCGAAGCGCCAGTTGCTCGCGAAGAACGCGCACCACGCGCTCCGCGTGAAGAACGTGCACCACGTGCGCCGCGTGAAGATCGCAAGCCACGTGGCGAGCGTGAAGAGCGCGTGCGTGAACTGCGCGAGCCACTGGACGCCGTTCCAGCCGCTGCAGCTGCCGTAGCCGTCACTGCTGAAGAGCGCCCGGCCCGTCAGCCACGTGAAGAGCGCGCACCGCGTCCGCCGCGTGAAGAGCGTCAGCCACGCGCCGAACAGGCCGCTGCTGCCGTCGCTGAAGAAGAAGTGAACAGCAACGAAGAGCAACTGCCGGAAGACGGTTCGGAGAACGCCGAAGGCGATCGTCCACGTCGTCGTTCGCGCGGTCAGCGTCGTCGCAGCAACCGTCGTGAGCGTCAGCGTGATGCCAACGGCAACGTGATCGAAGGTTCGGAAGAATCCGAAGCCGGCGAAAACGGCGAAGGCCCAAGCACTGCCGATCTGGCTGCTGGCCTGGCAGTTACCGCCGCTGTTGCCAGCACCGTGATCAGTGCACCGGCCGAAGCACAAGCTCACGAGCAAGCCGAACGCGCTACCGCCGCTGTGCAGGAAACGGCTGCAGTGGAAGCGCCGGTTGTTGAAGCGACTACCCCAGTAGAAGTCGTTGCTGCTCCGGAAGTCGAAGTGGCACCGGTTCAGGAAACCCTTCCTCAGGTAGAGCCAGCGCCATTTGTGGCTGCGGAGCCGGTGGTTGAAACCGTCGCTGAAACCGTGACCGAAACCGTGCGTGAAGTTCGCGAAGAGCAGACTGCTTTCAACTGGGTTGCCGAGCCGGCTGTCGCTGAAACACCAGCGCCAGTGGTTGAAGCACCGGCTGTTGAAAAGCCTGTGTTTGAAGCGCCTGCGGTTGAAGCTCCTGTGGTTGAAGAGACCAAAGTTGCCGAGCCAGTGGTCGTTGCTGAACCAGCGCCAGTTGTCGAAGCGCCAGTGGTTGCTGAGGCGCCAGCTCCAGTGGTTGAAGCACCGGCTCCGGTCAGCGCTCTGACACCAAGCGGCCGCGCGCCGAACGATCCACGTGAAGTGCGTCGTCGCAAGCGTGAAGAAGAGCGTCTGCAGAAGGAAGCCGAACTGGCTGCAGCTGCTGCTCCGGCAGCTGAAGTGGTCGAGGCAGCGCCTGCCCCGGTCGCTGAAGAAGTGGTTGTCGAAGCGGTGATCGCTGAAGCACCACGCTCCGTTCAGGACGCAGTCGAGCAACACCAAGAGGCCGAGGAAAAAGAGCACGAGCCTAAACCACTCGTGTAACTCCCGAAGCCGTTAAAAAGCCCCGCCCGGTGAAAACCTGACGGGGCTTTTTTACGCCTCGATTTTTTGTGGTGGATTCTAGATCCAACCCCCTCACCCCAGCCCTCCCGAAACGTCGGACCGCCCCCAGGGGGCGAGGGGGAAAGGGGGCCGATCTCCGTGTGCTTCTAGGCCGGAGTTCGACTCGAAGTTTCAGGTCGGTGTACCTCGAAAGAACACCTCGGTCAGTCCCCTCTCCCTCTGGGCGGTCCGACGTTTCGGGAGGGCTAGGGTGAGGGCTCCAAGGAATTCACACAGGTCTCATGACGAGGCAAAAACCAAAGCCTCAGGCACATCGATATCCCACAGAACACCTGGGTCATCGACAGCAATCTCCACCACCCTGCCCTGCTTGAACAAAGGCCTGGCCCCGCGATCACCGCTCAACGCCTGCAACCCCGCCCCAAACGACCGCCCAAACCCCACCGGATGGCCAAACTCGCCACCCTGCACCGGCACGCTCACCGCATCATCGGCAATCGCCGAGACCACCCGCTCGATACTCGACGGCAAGATAAACGGCATATCCCCCAGCACAATCAACCAGCCATCGGCATCCGGGCAAGCGGCAACGCCTGCGGCAATGCTGTCACCCATCCCGGTCGATTCGATCGAAACAACCTCACAGCCATAAGCCTGAGCCATGCGCATGGCTTGCGGCCGCGCCTCAGTCGTCACCAACACACGCTTATCAAGATCGGCCGGCAGACTCACCAACACCTGCTCAATCACCGAACGCACCGCACCATCACGTCCGGTGCAATCCGCCAGCAACTTGTCTTTATCGGCGCCCGCCACTTGGCGAAAGCGGCTGCCCTCGCCCGCTGCCAGCACAATAACTGCAATGGATCGACTCATGCGCCCTCCAGTGTTTTCTTCTGTTTCAATTCAACACCGTTCTTGATTGCGACGATTTCCGCCAACAACGACAAGGCAATTTCTGCTGGCGAATGACTGCCGATGTGCAGACCGATCGGGCCATGCAGTCGATTGATCGCTTCTACCGACAAGCCTAGCTGAGCGAGATTCTCTCGCCGTTTCTGGCTATTGACCCGTGAACCGAGCGCCCCCACGTAGAAGGCCGGCGAATCCAGCGCTGTCAGCAGTGCCATGTCATCCAGCCGTGGATCGTGAGTCAACGCGACAATCGCCGTGCGCTCATCCGTCTGAATGCTCAACACCGCGTCGTCCGGCATGCCCGGGACGAAGCGACCATGGTGCTCCTCCCAACCGTAGACAAATTCAGTGCGCGGATCGCAGATCAGCACCTCGAAATCCAGCAGTCGCGCCATGTCCGCCACGTAGCGTGACAACTGCCCGGCGCCGATCAGCAGCAAGCGCCAACGCGGACCGTAAATGGCGCGCAGGGTTTTGCCGTCAAATGCCAGCGAGTCGGATTTACTCGCCGACGTCAAAACCACTTCACCGGTTTCGATGTTCAACTCGCGCGCAACGATCTCGTGAGCCTCGCAACGGGCCAGCAAATCGGCAACCCACGCAGGGTCGCCGACCCGTTCTTCGGTCAGACGCAAAGTGCCGCCACAAGGCAAACCGAAGCGCGCCGCCTCTTCACGGGTCACGCCGTAAGTGATCAATTGCACCGGCGGCCCATCCGTGGCGATCCGCCCATCGTGCAGACGGGCGATCAAGTCATCCTCGACACAGCCGCCCGACACCGAACCGATCACCACGCCATCTTCGCGCAAGGCGAGCATGGCGCCAGGCGCACGCGGCGCCGTGCCCCAGGTCTGCACCACGCTGAACAGCACCACCCGCTGTCCGGCGCGGCGCCATTCAAGGACGCTGCGCAGGACATTGAGATCGACGCTGTCCATTACGCCTCTGCCTTCTGCCAGCCCTGCAACTGATAACGCACCGGCAGATTGCGGATGCGCTTGCCGGTGGCGGCGAAGATCGCGTTGCACAAGGCCGGAGCAATCGGCGGTACGCCGGGTTCGCCGACACCGCCCAAGGGCACGTCACCCGGCGGCGTCACCAGATGCACGGCAACTTCCTTCGGCGCCAGCGACATGCGCGCCACTTCGTACATATGGAAATTGTCCTGTTGAACCTTGCCGTCCTTGAAGCTGATTTCACCCAGCACCGCATTGCCGAGGCCCATCACACAGGCGCCCTCAAACTGCGAGCGAATACGCTCAGGGTTGATCTGCGGCCCGCAATCCACAGCGATGTCAGCCTTGTGCACAATTAGCGTACCGTCGTCCTTGACCTCGACTTCGATCACCGCCGCCACATAAGTGACGAAGCTGTAATGCACTGCCAGCCCCAGACCACGGCCCTTGGGCAATTTTCGCCCCCAACCAGCCGCTTTGGCCGCCGTTTCCAGTACGGTGCGCATGCGTCCGGTGTCGATCGGATAACGCTCGGGAGATTCGCCGTAGTTCCACTCCTCGCTCAGCGTGCGCGGGTCGATCTGGCGATCAGGGCCAAGCAGTTTGATCTGGTATTTGAGTGGATCCTCACCGGCCTTGTGCGCCAGCTCATCGACGAAGCTCTGGATCGCGAAACCATGGGGAATGTTCGACACCGAGCGATACCAGCCGACTCGCGTGTGCACGGTCGCTTCGGGGTTTTCCAGGCGCACATCGGGAATCGCGTAGGCCATGTTGGTGAACCCCATACCCAGCTCGAACGCCGCTTCATGGTTCATGCCCGGCGCGAACAATGCGGTGATGCTCGGTGCCACGGTGCGATGCAACCAGCCGGACGGCATACCGTCCTTGCCCACACCCGCCTTCAGATATTCGGCGGACACGGTGTGGAAATACGAGTTATGGATGTCATCCTCACGCGTCCACTGCACCCGCACAGCTTTGCCGGGAAACTCTTTGGCGAGAATCGCCGCTTCAACAACGAAATCCGGTTTCGACTTGCGACCGAAACCGCCGCCGAGCAGCGTGACATTGAAAGTGACGTTATCGAATGGCAAGCCAAGACGCTCACCGATGCGCTCGCGGGTCACTTGCGGCGCCTGACTCGGTGCCCAGGCTTCGCAGACACCATCCTTGAAACGGGCGATGGCGACCATAGGCTCCATCGGCGACTGTGCCAGATGTGGCAAATAGTAAGACGCTTCGAGCGTACTAGCGGCGCCGCTCAGGGCCTTGTCGATATCGCCGGTATTGCGCACCACTTTGCCGGGTTTCAGCGAAGCGGCTTCCAGCTCTTTGCGATAGGCGATCGAGTCGTAACTGGCGTTCGGGCCGTCATCCCACTCGATTTTCAACGCTTCACGCCCCTTGATCGCTGCCCAGGTATTGCTGGCGACGACTGCCACGCCACCCAGCGGCTGAAACTCCGAAGGCAACGGGCGACTTTCGACCTGCAGCACTTTGAGTACGCCAGGGACTTTCAGCGCGGCGCTGTCATCCAGCGATTTGACCTTGCCGCCGTACACCGCCGGACGGGCGATGGTCGCGTACAACATGCCATCGAAATGCACATCGGCGCCAAACACCGCACGACCGTTGACGATGTCGGCGCCGTCGATGGCTCTGGTACCTTCCTTGCCGATGTAGCGAAACTCCGACGGCTGCTTAAGACGCAAGCTGTCCCGTGCCGGTACAGGCAGCGCACTTGCCGCTGCGGCGAGTTCGCCATAGCCCAGTTCACGGCCGGACGGTTTGTGAATGATTTTATGCAACTGCGCGTGGCATTCGCCGACCGGTACTTTCCACTGCGCGGCCGCCGCTTGCTCAAGCATGGTGCGCGCCGCAGCACCACATCGCCGCATCGGTTCATACCAGTGGCGCATGCTGCGCGAACCGTCGGTGTCCTGGTTGCCGAAGCGCACCTCATCACCCGGCGCCTGCTGCACTTTGACCTGCGCCCAGTCGGCTTCCAGCTCATCGGCAACCACCATGGTCAGACTGGTGCGCACACCCTGGCCCATCTCGGAACGGTTGCACACCACGGTGACGGTGCCGTCAGCGGCGATGCTGACGTAGACCTTCGGATCATCGATCCAGCCGTTGGGCATGCCATCGGCGCCGAATTGCTTTGGCTTGTCTTCAGCCAACGCATCCTGCCAGCCCCAACTCGCCGCCAGCACCAGCGCGCCAGTGGCGCCAACGCCTTTGAGGAAGCCGCGACGACTAAGATTGCTCAGGGCGAAATCATTCGGCAGGCGACTCATGCCTTGGCCTCCTTCAAGTGAGTGGAGGCCTGGCGGATCGCAGTCTTGATCCGGTTGTAAGTGCCGCAGCGGCAAATATTGCCGACCATGGCTTCTTCGATCTGCTCGTCACTCGGGTTCGGGTTGGTCTTGAGCAACGCAGTGGCCGACATGATTTGCCCGCCCTGACAGAAACCGCATTGGGCTACAGCGGTGTCGAGCCAGGCTTGCTGAACCACCTGGCCGACCGGGTCGGCGTGCAGGTTGTCGATGGTGGTGACGTTCTGGCCGACCACCGAGCCGATCGGCGTGATGCAACTGCGCGCCGGCAAACCGTCAATGTGAATGGTGCAGGCGCCGCACAGGCCCATGCCGCAGCCGAATTTGGTGCCGTTGTAACCGGCGACATCACGAATCGCCCACAACAGCGGCATGTCTTCGGTGACATCGAGGGGATGGTCTTGACCGTTGAGTTTCAGGGTAATCATGGGCACGCCCGCATATTTTTAGTGGTTATGGGGTCGAGCAATCTGCCGCCGGAAAATCAGCGGTGTGGTTCGCGCAGATCGACTCAGGCTAATCAGGCTCTCTTGTGCTGACGGGAACGTCTGCACCGGGCCTTTGGTGGAGCAAATGACGGTTATCGTTAGCTCGCTAAGTTAACCCAGCGTTAACAAAAAAGCCCTGCACTTTTTCATCTGTGCAGGGCTTTGGATGGCGCTTTGAAAGCGTAGCCTCAATAGCGGTTGGGCTCCATCTCCAGCTCGACATCGAAACGTTCGGCAATGTCTTTCTGGATGCGTTGCGCCAGATCAAGCAGTTGCAAACCGGTTGCCGCGCCGTAGTTGACCAGCACCAGCGCCTGCAATTTATGCACGCCGGCATCGGCCTCACGGAAACCTTTCCAGCCGGCACGCTCTATCAGCCAACCCGCCGCCAGTTTCATCTGCCCGTCAGGTTGCGCATAGGCCACCACATCCGGGTGCTGCACTTTGATCTGCGCGACAATGGCCGCCGACACCAGCGGATTCTTGAAGAAGCTGCCGGCATTGCCAAGCACCGCAGGGTCCGGCAGTTTTTCACTGCGGATGCTGCAGATGGCGCGACTGACGTCACTTGGCGTCGGCTGCTCGATCCCCTGCTCGGTCAGGCGCTGACGCACCGGGCCGTATTCCAGATGCAGGTGCGCGACGCGATCCAGTTTGAAGCGCACGCGCAGAATCAACCAACGCCCAGGCTGCTGCTTGAACAGACTGTCGCGATAGGCGAAGTTGCATTCCTCGAGGGTGAAGTCGCGCAGCTCACCAGTCTGGCGATCCAGCGCGGTAAGCCCGGCGAACACATCCTTGATCTCGACGCCGTAGGCACCGATGTTCTGCATTGGCGCGGCGCCGACAGTGCCCGGAATCAGGCTGAGGTTTTCCAGGCCGGAAAAACCCAGCGCCAGCGTGTGCTGAACAAACGGATGCCAAGGCTCGCCGGCTTCAGCTTCGATCACCACACGGCTGCCGTCATCACTGATCACGCGAATCCCGCGCGTCGCCATGCGCAGCACCAGCGCCGCAATGTCCGCGGTCAGCAGCAAATTGCTGCCACCTCCGATCACCAGCAACGGCACGTCGTGCGCGGTGGCATACGCCAGCGCTTCACGGACATCGGCATCGCTGTGGGCTTCGGCGAACAGTTTCGCGCGCACATCTACGCCAAAACTGTTGAACGGTTTCAGGGAAACCTGCGGTTGCACCTGCAAACTCATAACCGGCCCTTCACTTCGATCAACAGTTGGTCACAAGCGGCTTCGATCAGATCCAGCACCTGCTCGAACCCTTGATCGCCGTCGTAATACGGATCCGGCACTTCATCGACCACACCGGCATAACGACGCAGAAACAGATCCAGCTCGGCCTTACCGGTAGACGGTTGCAATGCCTTGAGGTTGCGCAGGTTGCTGTTGTCCATCGCCAGAATCAGATCGTAACTGGCGAAATCGGCACGACTGACCTGTTGCGCGCGTTGCGCCGACAGGTCATAGCCGCGCACTTTGGCCGCAGCCTGGCTGCGTTTGTCCGGCGGGTTGCCGACGTGCCAGTCACCGGTGCCGGCGGAGGCCACTTCGACCTGATCCGCCAGCCCTGCTTCACGCAGTTTGTACCGCAACACGCCTTCAGCGGTGGGCGAACGGCAAATGTTGCCCAGGCACACAAACAGAACGCGCATCAGGCCCCCAGCAGGCGACGAACGCGCTCGAGGTCTTCGACGGTGTCGACACCGGTCGGCGGCGCGATCAACGCGTCGGCGACGTGAATCCTCACGCCGTGCCACAGGGCACGCAGTTGTTCGAGCGATTCAGTGTTTTCCAGCCAGCACGGGCCCCAGCTCACAAAATCGTGGAGGAAACCGGCGCGGTAGGCATAAATGCCGATGTGGCGACGGTACGGCACGCCTTCGGGCAATTGCTCGCGGCTTTTGGCAAAGGCATCGCGCGCCCACGGCAAAGTGGCACGGCTGAAGGTCAGCGCCAGACCGTTGAGGTCGCTGACGACCTTGACCACGTTCGGGTTGAACAGGGTGTCGACGTCCTCGATCGGCTCGGCCAAAGTGGCCATGCGCGCTTCGGTGTGAGCAGCCAGGTTGGCGGCGACCTGATCAATCACGCTTGGCGGGATCAGCGGCTCGTCACCCTGCACATTGACCACGATTGCATCGGGCTCAAGGCCCAGTTTCGCCGCGACTTCGGCCAGACGGTCGGTGCCGGAATTATGATCTTCACGGGTCAGCACCACTTCGGCGCCAAAGGCCTTGCAGGCCTCGACGATGCGCGCATCGTCAGTGGCGACCACTACGCGGCTGGCGCTGCTTTTGCTCGCCTGTTCCCAGACGTGCTGAATCATCGGCTTGCCGGCGATGTCCAGCAGCGGTTTGCCCGGGAGGCGGGTCGAGGCGTAACGCGACGGAATGACAACGGTGAAGGCTGTGGTCATTTATCCAGACGCTCATCGGTGGTCAGGGTGCGCGCTTCGCTTTCAAGCATCACCGGGATGCCGTCGCGGATCGGGTACGCCAGACCGGCGCCCTTGCTGATCAACTCGGTCTTGTCGGCGCTGAGCTTGAGCGGGCCTTTGCAGATCGGGCACGCGAGGATATCGAGCAATTTGGTGTCCATGAACATTCCCTGAGTAAAGAGTTAAGGCAAAAGCCGATCGGGCAACAGGCGCATGAGCTGTGTGTCGAACCAGGCCACGAAGGCCGGCGACGGCACGGCATCGACGGCCAGATACCACCAGTCGGCAGCAGCAAAGGCGCGGCACTTCACCGCGTCCTTTTCGGTCATCACCAATGGCAATGACGGTGTGAAATTCAAGGCCTGCACGCTGTATTCGGCATGGTCGGCAAACGCATGGGGGACTGCTCGCCAGTCTAGCGCTTCGAGGGTATTGAAGAAACGTTGCGGATTGCCGATCCCGGCGACGGCGTGCACGCTCTGGCCCGGCGGAAAATGATCGAGCGGCTTGCGCTCGCCGCTGCGCAGGTTGACCAGTGCAGTCGGTTGCAGACGGAAAGCGAAACCGTCGTCACGGTCTTCAGTCGCACCATTGAACAGCACACCATCAACACTTTGCAGACGTTCGATCGGCTCGCGCAACGGCCCGGCGGGTAGGCAACGCTTGTTGCCGAGACCGCGAGCGGCGTCGATCAGCACCAGCTCCAGATCCCGCGCCAGACGATAATGCTGCATGCCGTCATCAGAGAGGATCAGATCCAGCGGTTCACTGGCGAGCAAGGCTTTGACGGCGGCGCTGCGATCGGGGTCGATCATCAGCGGCACGCCGGTGCGCTGGACGATCAACAACGGTTCGTCACCGGCAATGTCAGCGGTTTGCTCCGCCTCAACGCGCCATGGCAGTTGCGGTGGTTTGGCACCGTAGCCACGGCTGACCACACCGACGCGCAAACCACTGCGCCGGCAATGTTCGATCAGCCATAGAATCATCGGCGTCTTGCCGGTGCCACCGACAGTGATATTGCCGACCACGATCAACGGCACCGGCGGCTGATAAATCTCGCCTTCACCGTCGAGAAAGCGCTGGCGTTTACCGACCACCACGCGGCGATAGAGCATTTCCAGCGGCCGCAGCAGCGTCAGGGCCGGGTGCCCCTGATACCACGCGGCGAGCAAGCGATCGGACAGGCTCATCAGGATTTTGGCGCTGCCTCAACCGTGGTCATGCGCAGATGGCTGAAACCGAGCTTGCCGGCCGCGTCCATGGCGGTGATCACTGATTGATGCTGAGTCTTGCCGTCGGCACTGATCGACAACGGCATGTTGGTGTCGCCGTTGGACTCTTTCTGCATGGCTTCCATGAGAGTCGCCAGATCGTTCTTCGGCAGGATCTTGTTGTTCACCGAAAACACGCCTTCGGCGCTGATTGCCACGTCAATCTGCTTGAGCTGCTGGTCTTCGGCCGGCGAGCCGCTGACCGCTTCAGGCAGATCAACACGCAACTGGGTTTCGCGGGTAAACGTGGTGGTCACGACGAAAAACAGCAGCAGAATGAACACCACGTCGATCAGCGACGCGAGGTTGATGTCGATGGTTTCCCGAGGCTTGCGACGGAATTTCACACCCGGCCCTCGGCCAGATCGACGTCACGGTCGCCCTGCACCACTTCCACCAGTTTGATCGCTTCCTGTTCCATGCCGACCACCAGTTCATCGATGCGGCGTTGCAGGAACCGGTGGAAGAACACCGCCGGAATACCGACCATCAGGCCTGCCGCAGTGGTGATCAGCGCTTTCGAGATACCACCGGCCAATACCGAAGCATTGGTGGTCATGCCGGAACCGGTGAACGCGCTGAAAATATCGATCATGCCCAACACCGTGCCCAGCAGCCCCAGCAGCGGCGACATGGCGGCAATGGTGCCCAGCGCGTTCACGTAGCGTTCGAGCTCGTGAATGACACGAGCGGCGGCCTCTTCAATGCACTCTTTCATGATCTCGCGACCATGCTTGGAGTTGGCCAGACCGGCGGCGAGGATTTCCCCCAGCGGCGAATTGGCGCGCAGTTCCTTGAGTTTTTCTTTATTGAGCTGTTTGTCCTTGATCCACACCCAGACCTGGCCCAGCAGATGCTCGGGGGTGACGCGACTGGCGCGCAGGGTCCACAGGCGTTCGGCGACGATCGCCATGGCCGCGATGGAGCTCAGAATGATCGGCAACATCATCCAGCCGCCGGATTTGACCAATTCCCACACAGTGACAGTCCCCTCGAAAAAGTGCGCCACTTTACCATACCGATCCGCGATTAAGACCCGCCACCCCGACGACCGTGATGTGACATCCATGCTGGCACCGATCAACGGACGAGCGCAGGCGTATCACGCCAGAAACGCCGCTGTTGACGCATCGTCCACGGCGGTTTGAAGCGGCCCAGTTGCAGATGAATGGCGCCTTGCTCGGCGCTGTCGTAAATGCGCAGACCTTGTTTGCGGTAACGCGCCAGCACCGTCGGGTGTGGATGGCCGAACGAATTGCCGTGGCCTCGGGAAATCAGCACCGACTCGGGCTTCAAGACTTTGAGCAGCGCCATTGACGATGAACTGCGGCTGCCATGATGGGGTGATTGCAGCCATTGCGTCGGCACGGCCAACGGGCTTTCGAGCAGCACGCGTTCGGCGTGGATATCGATATCGCCGGTCAGCAGCAGTCGCTCACCATTGGCCTCGATCTGCAACACACAGGAACGCTGATTGCTGTCGTGGGCGTCCGCCCATTGCCAGAGTTGAAAACGCACGCCATCCCACTGCCACTGCCGACCACGTTCGCAGGCTTCGGCGCTCAGTTGCTCAGGCAGTCCCGCCGGGTCGCCGCTGATCACTCGATCGACGGTCAAACCGCGCATGACTGCCAAAGCACCACCGGCGTGATCGGCATCTGCATGACTGAGCAGCATCAGATCGAGCTTTTCCACACTCAGTTTGCGCAATGCAGGCAGCACCACCCGCTCGCCGAGATCGAAATCGCCAAAGCGCGGCCCGGCGTCATACAGCAGCGTGTGATGACGCGTGCGGATCAGAATGGCCAAACCCTGGCCGACATCAAGTTGCCAGACATCGGCCAGCCCTTCATCCAGACGCTCGCGGGGCGGCACGACCAGCAGCAATAGCAATGGCCAGCCCAGCGCACGCATCGGCACGCCACGCGGCAACAGCAACAGCACGGCGCCGAGGCTGCCGAGCAACCAGACCCAGCCCGGCACGGCGGCGGCTGTCCATGCCGGCCATTGCTCGGCAATCACGGCCAAAACGCGAAACAGCGCATCGATCAAACCGCCGGCCAGCCACAACAGACCTTCACCGACATACGGTACCGGTAACATCAACGTGCCGAGCAGTGCTGGCGGCAATACAACGAGACTGACCCAAGGCACGGCCAACAGGTTCGCCAACGGCCCGCTAAGACTGATCGGCAGATGCAGTGCCAGCAACACTGGACACAGACCGATGGCAATCAACCACTGCGCCCGCGTCCAGGTTTGCCACCAACGCCACGCGCCCAGCCGACCGCCAAACGTGAAGATCAACACGGCAACAGCCGTAAAGGACAACCAGAAACCGGGGCGCAGACTGGCCAGGGGATCGAGCAAGAGCACCGCATTGAACGCCAGCAACAACGGCCACCACGCACCAAGGTGACGAAAGCGCAGGCGCCACAACAGTACCAGCCCGACCATTACGCAGGCGCGCCGTACCGGCACATCGAATCCGGCGAGCAGGCCATAACCGAGCGCCGCCGCAAATGCCAGACCACAGGCCCACGGCAGCCAGGGCCAGCGCAGCGGCCACAGGCCAAAGCGGGCCAGGCCTGCGACCAGCATGTACATCACCGCTGCCAGCAAGCCAATGTGCTGACCGGAAATCACCAGCAAGTGCACGGTGCCGGTGTCCTGCAAAATCTGCCAGTCCTCGCGACTGAGCCCCGAGCCATCGCCCAGCACCAACGCCGCCAGTGCCCCGGCCCGGCCCTGTGCGTCTACCTCGAGCAAACGCTGACGAATACTGTCGCGCCAGGCCCAGCGTGCTTCGCTCAGGCGCTGGCCGTCCTTGATCGTACCGGTGGCGCCGATGCGCTGCGCCAGCAGCCACGCCTCGTAATCGAAAGCGTCCGGATTGCGTAAACCAGCCGCACGCTTGAGCTTGACCGCCAGGCGCCAACGTTCGCCGCTGTTGACCGGCGGCCCGGCATACCAGGCGACTCGCATCAGCGATGGCAGTTTTTCGTGACGCGAGCGCGCATCAGCCAGTTCGAAGCGCACCACGCCGTCACTGTTCTGCGGCAAGCCGACGACCCGCCCTTCGAGCCAGCGTGTTTCGCCATCCAGCTCGGCCGGCAAGCGATCATTCAGCGCCCACTGCGCACCGACGCTGGCCCACGTGAAGCCAAACAGCAAAAACGCCAACGGATAGCTGCGAAACGGCAGCAGCATCAAAGCCACGACCGGCAACAACAGCATCAACCAGACCGGCGGTAATGCCGGCATAAAAACCGCGACCAGCAGACCGACTGCGAGCGCCATCATCCCTGTGCGCATAAGCCCGTCCTTGAGAGTTCCACACTCAGGCATAGCGGGTATTCGGCACGTCTGTCGTCAACAATTGTCACAAAGTCTGAATGGGCGCTTCGTAGAATCCAGACATACTTGCCGCCTTAACCGACCGAGAAGCCCTATGCCCCGGCGCTTATTCAAACGTTACATGCCCGACCCGACGAGCATCAGGGAACACAAATCCTTACGCTTTCTCGGCAAGTTGCTGCATGACCCGAACCTCTGGCACCTCAATCGTCACTCGGTCGCCCGGGCGATGGCGGTCGGCCTGTTCGCGGCGTTCCTGCCGATTCCCGCGCAGATGCTGGTGGCCGCCGCCCTCGCCGTCATGGTGCGGGGGAACATGCCGATTGCGGTCAGCCTGGTGTGGCTGACCAATCCGATCACCATGCCGGCAGTGTTCTTCTGCACTTATCAGGCCGGGGCGTTTTTGATGGACGTGCCTGCCCGGCATCTGCCGGATGAGCTGACCTGGGAATGGATCAGCGGCGAGTTGTCGACGTTGTGGCAGCCGTTTCTGCTCGGTTCGGTGGTGGTAGGGCTGGTGCTTGGCGCCCTCGCCTACTGTCTGGTGATGATGTATTGGCGCTGGTGGGTCGCGCGGCAATGGGCGCGGCGCAAGAAAAGCCGCATGCGCTGAATGCAAAACGGCCTCCGCAATGGGAGGCCGTTTTTATTTTTTGCTGTCTGGATTGACGCCTTCGCGAGCAAGCTCGCTCCCACACTGGATCAGTGTTACGACGCAGACCCCATGTGGGAGCGAGCTTGCTCGCGAAGCAGTCGACTCGGTCTTAAGTCAGGTACGCATCCCGCGCCCACTCACCAGCAGCCGTGCACAGCCGAGATACAGCACCACCGTCGCCACCAGCATAAAGGTGATCGCGATACCGATGCGGATATCCGAAACACCGAGAATGCCGTAACGGAAAGCATTGACCATGTGCAGCACCGGATTGGCCAGCGACACGGTCTGCCAGAACGGTGGCAGCAGCGTGATCGAGTAGAACACCCCGCCCAGATACGTCAGCGGCGTCAGCACAAAGGTCGGGATGATCGAAATATCATCGAAGTTGCGCGCAAACACGGCGTTGATGAAACCCAGCAACGAGAAGATCGTCGCCGTCAGCACCACCACAAGGATGGTCACCCCGAGGTGATGCACCTGCAGATGAGTGAAGAACAGCGACAGAATGGTCACGATCACGCCGACCATCAGGCCACGCAACACGCCGCCAATCGTAAAGCCGATCAGAATCGTGTGCGGCGATACCGGCGACACCATCAGCTCTTCGATGGAACGCTGGAATTTGCTGCCGAAAAAACTCGAGACCACGTTGCCGTAGGAGTTGGTGATCACCGACATCATGATCAGCCCCGGCACGATGTACTCCATGTAGGTGAAGCCACCCATGTCGCCGATCTGGCGACCGATCAGGTTACCGAAGATCACGAAATACAGAACCATGGTGATCGCCGGCGGCAGCAGCGTCTGCGGCCAGATCCGCGTGAAGCGTTTGACCTCGCGGTAAACGATGGTCTGCAGGGCGACGAGGTTGGGACGGAATTCGGAACTCATACCGCCACCTTCGACAGATTTTTCTCCACCAGGGACACGAACAGCTCCTCGAGGCGATTGGTTTTGTTACGCAGGCTCAACACTTCGATGTGCTGCTGCGCCAACTGGGTGAACAACGCCGTGATGCCCATGGATTTGTCGACCTGGACTTCCAGGGTATGGCTGTCGATCAACCGGGACGGATAACCGAGCAATTGCGGCGCGGCGCTCAAGTCGTTTTTCAGGTCGAGCAAGAAGGTTTCCACGTGTAACTGGCCCAGCAATTGTTTCATGCTGGTGTTCTCGACGATGGTGCCGTGGTCGATGATGCCAATGTTGCGGCACAACTGCTCAGCCTCCTCCAGATAGTGCGTGGTGAGGATGATGGTGATGCCTTTCTGGTTCAACTCGGTGAGGAACGTCCACATCGAACGGCGCAGCTCGATATCGACGCCTGCGGTCGGTTCATCGAGGATCAGCAGGCGCGGTTCGTGCACCAGAGCGCGGGCAATCATCAAGCGCCGCTTCATGCCGCCGGACAGCGAACGCGACGGCACATCACGCTTGTCCCACAAGCCCAGTTGGGTCAGGTACTGCTCGGCGCGTTCCTTGGCGACCTTCGCCGGAATGCCGTAGTAACCGGCCTGAGTGACGACGATGTCGAACGTCTTCTCAAACTGGTTGAAGTTGAATTCCTGCGGCACGACGCCGATCGAGCGCTTGAGCTGCGCAGGGTTCTTGTCCAGGTCATGACCGAAGATATTCACCGTGCCGCTGGTCTTGTTCACCAGGGTCGAGAGAATGCCGATGGTGGTGGATTTGCCCGCACCGTTGGGGCCGAGCAAGGCGAAAAAGTCACCTTCGGCGACATCCAGATCGATACCACTCAAGGCCTGGAACCCGTTGCCGTAGGTTTTGGTTAGCTGCCGGATGGACAGAGCGGAACTCATATCTGATTTACGCACCATTGAAGGGAAAAAGGAGACGGCGGCGAAGGATCGAACCGCAGCGCAAGTGCGCAATGGTGCTTGCCGCCGCCGTACAAGTACAGTCAAGTGTGTCGATAGTAGGTATTAAGTCAACGCGGTCATGACGGCTTTCCGGTAGGCCGGACGCTGCTTCAGACGCTCGTACCAGGCTTGCAGATGGGGTTGCGGAGCGCGTTCGATGGGCATCTCGAACCAGGCATAAATGAAACTGCCCAGCGGGATATCACCCATGCCGATGTCATTGCCGGAGAGATACGGCTGGCTGACCAAGGCATGGTCGGCCATGCTCAGCAGCTCGTTACATTCCTTGATCGCTGCGTTGATTGCCGTCCAGTCCTGCTTGTCCGCCGGCGTGCGCAGCACACCCCAGAACACCGTGCGAAATGGGCCGGCAAAACTCGACGTGGTCCAGTCCATCCACTTGTCAGCGATGGCGCGAGCTTGCGGATCGGCCGAATACCAGTTGCTGTCGGGCGCATGTCTGGCCAGCAGATAGCGGACGATGGCATTGGATTCCCACAGCACAAAACCGTCGTCCTCGATCACCGGCACCCGGCCGTTCGGGTTCATCGCCCGGTACTCGGGTGTGTCGACGACGCCGAATGCGCCACCGGCATCGATCGCCTCGTAGGCCAGGCCAAGCTCTTCAGCAGCCCACAAGGGCTTCCTGACATTCGATGAGTTTTTCCGTCCCCAGATCTTCAGCATGACCGCCTCTTTTCAAGTGAGTGGGCAGGCAGCATACGCCGGATCAGACGCGTCTCAAATCACTCTGCATATCGCCGAGCAATGCCGGCTGCTGCTCCGTGAACAGGTGCGGATAGCACTTTTGCAGATGCTCGAAGAAGAACGATTCGGGGACATCGGCGAATTGGCCGTGATCGACCAGATACTCCATCAACTGTGCACCGTCGCGGTTGAACGGGTGGAAAACGCTGTCGTTGATACCGTCGAACTCCAGCGGCGCGACATTGAACAACTCGCAGAGCTTCTGGTTGAACGCCGGGGTGGCCTTGATCCAGCGATCATTGAGAAAAAACTCGGTATAGCCGTGCATGGCGAACATGTCGCTTTTCAGCAACTCGAGCAGACGCGGGGTCGACAGGTGATTTTTCACATCGGCCAGACCGATGCGCGCCGCAATCCCGCAATGCCGCGCGCAGCCCGCCAGCAGCGTGGCTTTCGGTACGCAATAACTCTCCCCCGTCGCCAACGCATAGCTGCCGCGCAAGGTCTGCGGATCACGGCTGAAGGTGTACGGGTTGTAGCGCACCGCCTCACGCACGGCGTAATAAAGACTGATCGCCTGCTCGAGCGGATCGCGGCTGGCACCCCGATGTTGTTCGGCGAACTCCACCACCGCCGGGTGGTCACTATCGATGAAGCGGCCGGGACTCAGATACTCGTGCATGACGGCAATCTCCTGGGTGAGCCCCGAGTCTAGCGACAGCTTCAGCACAGAGATAACGACGTTTCGGCCAAACTTGGACGCAAAGACGCGGGATCGGCGAACGATTTCCCACACGTGTTGCCCACCGAACCTACGAAAACCATCCGGGGTTTCCCACGATTTCAATCACCTTGGTCTGACCACCCGCTTTTACAGATGCCGTCTAAGCTCTGGAGGGTCGATTTGCCTTGGTTCACGGAGGACTGAATATGCTGTTGTTGTGGATACTGGTTTTGATCGTTGGCGTGGCGTATCTCGCCCACCGGCGCATCGCCCCGCTGCCAGCGCTGGGCATCGTTGCCGCCTACCTGCTGGCGATGGGTATTTTCAGTCATGCACCGGGCTGGTTATTGGGGATTTTGTGGATCTTGCTGGCGGTGGTCGCCGCACCGTTGCTGCTGCCTGACCTGCGCCGCAAACATTTCACTGCGCCACTGTTCAACTGGTTCCAGAAAACCCTGCCGCCCATGTCACAGACCGAACGCGACGCGATCGACGCCGGTACTGTGTGGTGGGATGGCGAGCTGTTCAGCGGCCGTCCGGACTGGGACAAACTGCTGGCCTATCCCAAGGCGCAATTGAGCGACGAAGAACAGGCGTTCATCGACGGACCGACCGAAGAGCTTTGCGCGATGGTCACTGACTGGCAGATCGGCCAGTCGATGGACCTGCCGGCCGAAGCCTGGACGCACATCAAGGAACACGGCTTTTTTGCCCTGATCATTCCGAAAGAATTCGGCGGTAAAGGCTTCTCTGCATACGCGCACTCGCAAGTGGCGATGAAACTGGCGACCCGCAGCGGTGACCTCGCCTCCACTGTCATGGTGCCGAACTCACTCGGCCCGGCCGAACTGCTGCTGCATTACGGCACCGACGAACAACGCAATCACTACCTGCCGCGTCTGGCCCGGGGCGATGACATTCCGTGCTTTGCCCTCACCGGCCCGCTCGCGGGTTCCGATGCCGGCGCGATGCCCGACACCGGGATCATCTGCAAAGGTCAGTGGGAAGGTCAGGAAGTCATCGGCCTGCGTCTGAACTGGGAGAAACGCTACATCACCCTTGGCCCCGTCGCCACCCTCCTCGGCCTGGCCTTCAAGGCCTATGACCCGGAACATCTGCTGGGCGACAAGGAAGACCTCGGCATCAGCCTTGCGCTGATCCCGACCGATACCGCCGGCGTGGAAATCGGTCGTCGTCACCTGCCACTGGGCGCGGCATTCATGAACGGCCCGAACTCCGGCAAGGATGTGTTCATCCCGCTGGACTTCCTTATTGGCGGTCAGGAAATGCTCGGCAAGGGCTGGATGATGCTGATGAACTGCCTGTCGGTCGGCCGTTCGATCTCGTTGCCAGCCGTCGGTACGGGCGCGGCGAAATTCACCAGTCTGGTCACTGGCCAGTACGCGCAGATTCGTGAGCAATTCAACGTGCCGCTGTCGGCGTTCGAAGGTATTCAGGAGGCTATGGCGCGCATCGGCGGCAACGCGTGGATGATGGACGCGGCGCGGATGCTCACGGCTAACGCGGTGGATCTGGGCGAAAAACCGTCGGTGCTGTCGGCGATCCTCAAGTATCACCTCACCGAACGCGGCCGCGAGTGCATCAGCCATGCGATGGATGTGCACGGCGGCAAGGCGATCATCATGGGGCCGAACAACTACCTGGGGCGCAGCTGGAACGGTGCGCCGATCTTCATCACCGTGGAAGGCGCGAACATCCTCTCGCGCAACCTGATGATCTTCGGTCAGGGCGCGATTCGCTGCCATCCGTTCGTACTGAAGGAAATGGCTCTGGCCGGTCGTGAGGACAAGGATCAGGCGCTGAAAGAGTTCGACGGCCTGCTGCTCAAACACATCGGTTTCGCCGTAAGCAATGCCGCCAGCACGCTGGTGCTGAACCTCGGCTTCGGCCACTTCGAACACGCGCCGGGCGACAAGATCAGTCAAGGCTACTTCCGCGCACTCAACCGTCAGGCAGCGGCATTCGCCATGCTTGCCGACTTCAGCATGATGTTGCTCGGCGGCGAATTGAAACGTCGCGAACGTCTGTCGGCGCGTCTGGGCGATGTGTTGAGCAACCTGTACCTGGCCTCGGCTGCGCTCAAGCGTTATCACGATCTGGATTCGCCGGCGTACATGGAGCCGCTGTTCCGCTGGGCGATGGAAGAAAGCCTCGGCCAATCGGAACGGGCGCTGGATGAATTGCTGCGCAACTTCCCGAACAAAGTGTTTGGCTGCCTGCTGCGAGCCATCGTCTTCCCGTTCGGTCACCGTCACAAAGGGCCGTCGGACAAACTCGGTGCCGAAGTGGCTGACGTGATTGGTCGCGCCAAGGGCGATCCGGCGCTGGAAGAACTGCTTGCCGGTTGCTATCGCCCGCAGTCGGCAGACGATGCCGTCGGCGCGCTGCAACACGCCAGCGATCTGCTGCATGCCGCGCAGCCATTGCACAAAAAACTGCACACCTCGCTGAAAAGCGGTCAGGTCAAACCGGGCGCAGGCGAACACGCCATTGAGGCCGCGCTTGAAGCTGGAGTATTGCAACCGGTGGAAGCGCAGAGTCTGCGCGATGCCGAAGCGGCACGGCGCAAGGTGATCGATGTCGATGATTTCGACAAAGAGGAGTTGACGCTGGCAGAGGGCAAAGTCCGCTGATCCTGACAACCATGTCCAAGAGGGCGCAGGAGCTTTATACTCCCGCGCCCGTTTTGCTCTTGAGGACTTATCTCGTGTCCAACGTCGTTGCCGATCATCTTGTCTTGCTCGACCACCTGCGCAGTATCCTGGTCGCCGTAGGTGAGGCCGAACAGGTTCCCGAAGAAAGCCATGCCTTGTTCCTGGAGCGCTTCGACGAACTGCTGGCATCGCTGCCGATCGATCCGATCGAAAGCCAGTACCTGGGCCAGGACATCCTGACTCAAGTGATTACCCGTTATCCGCAGATCGCCCACCTGATCCCGCGCGATCTGCTGTGGTTCTTCGCTGGTGACTGTCTGCATTACCTGTCCGATGAAGAGATCGACATGTATCAGGCACTGGAAGAACGCCGTTACGAAGCCGAACAGAACGATGAACCGTTCGACTGGAATCAGGAGAAACAGCTGCTGGCGATGTCCGCTCAGGACAGCAAGCACTGATTTTCACGCTGTTATGAACATGCCCGCATGGTGAACCATGCGGGCATTTTTTTTGTGTTGCCGTTAGAGCAGGCCTTCGCTTTCGGGCAACTCATACGCCATCGCTGTGTTGCTCGCTCCCACTGATTTGCCCGGCTTGCTCAAAGTCGGCTCTTTCTCCAGGCACTCCACCAGATAGTCGATAAACACCCGCAACTTGGGTGGCAGATAACGCGTCGGCGAATGCAGCAACCACAGTCCGCCGTGATAGGACGCGAGGAAGGTCCAGTCCGGTAGCACCTGCACAATCAACTTTTGCTCCAGCGCATAGCGAGCAGTGAAATACGGCAAGCTGCCAATGCCGATGTGCTGCAACACAGCGCCCAAGCGCACACCGGTGTGATTGGCGGCATAACGACCGCGCACACCCACGGTTACCGCTTTGCTGCCCTTCTTGAATTTCCAGCGTGCATCGCTCGGGGTTTCGCCCAGATAGATACAACTGTGATTGAGCAAATCATGCGGGTGAGTCGGTGTGCCGTGTTCGGCCAGATATTGCGGCGTGGCACAGAGCAAGTGGTCGATGGTCAGCAATTGCCGGCCGACCAACCCGGCCGGTGGTCGATCGGTGATGCGAATCGCCAGATCGACATGGTCGTCGATCAAATCGACCTGGCGATCTTCCAGCAGCAATTCGACATCGACCTTCGGATAACGCCGCAGAAATTCAGGCATGTGCGGATGAATCACAAAGCGCCCTACTGCTTTCGGTACGCTGACCCGCACCAGTCCTTCCGCTTCATGGGTGAACTGGCCACTGATTTCCATCACCGATTTGGCCGCGCTGACCATTTCCTGACAACGCTTGAACACCTCTTCGCCGCCGTCACTCAAACGCAGCTTGCGGGTGGTGCGTTGCAACAACCGCGTGGCCAAGGCTTTTTCCAGCCGCGAAATACTGCGACTCACCGCTGATGGCGATGAACCCAGTTGCCGAGCGGCTTCAGAGAAGCTGCCGGTCTCCACAACCTTGACGAAAATCGCCATTTCACCGAGCAGCGGTAGCGGCAGATTGATGCTCACAGCGCACAAGTCCTTTGATGTTTGAACGGATTATCACGTTATTGCACGATTCATATAATAAAAACAGAAACTTTAATAAGGGCATGGAATATGACGCTTCGCCTCTTTTTCCATAGTGATGACCTCAAGGCTAATGTGGAAGTCCTCGACTGCACGCCCCAAGAGCACGAATTCGCCGTGGTATTGCGCGCTACGCTGTTTCACCCGCAAGGCGGTGGTCAGCCGTGCGATACCGGCTGGATCGGCGAAAGCCAGGTACTGCGCGTGGTGCAGGAACCGGACCGGATCATTCATTTTGTCGACCAGCCGGTGGCGCTTGGCATGACCTGCATCCGCATCGATGAAGAGCGCCGTCGCTTCAACACACGCATGCATTCGGCCGGGCATCTGATCGGGCATTTCGTGCAAGCCCTGGGCTGGATGCCGATCAAGGCACACCACTGGCCGGATGAAGGTCGCGTGCAATTCAAACCCGGCGATGCTGCGCAGGAAGTCGACGCCGCGACCGTTCAACACGGGATCGACCAGTGGATCGAGCACGACCTGCCGCGCCTGACCTCGCTACGCGAAGGTGCGCGGGAAATCGGTTTTGGTGAACTGCCGGCCTATGGCTGCGGTGGCACCCATGTACGTAGCCTGAAGGATCTGGGCACAGTCACGATCGCGTCCCTTTCGCAGAAGAAAGGCACGTTGTCCGTCCACTACAGCGTGGATTGAGCATTTCGGACGCTGCCTCACGCAGCGTTCGACGCCGGGGAACCGCATTCGCAGGTTCCGTTGACTATCGATAGATGGACCTAAAAAATGATGCTAGACGTCGAGCGTCTCGATGAGACGTGCATAAAAAAACTGGCCAACGAAGAAGTCCTCGCCATCCGCGTCAAAGGCTTTTTGCCGGAGCCGCTGGCCATTCAGATTGGCGACAAGATTCTCGCTCCAGGCTTTGAGGGCTACATCAACGCACCGAGTATCGGCCGCATCGGCATGGCTTTTTACGAAGCGGAAAACCAGCCGCTGCTGATCGAGGATTACTTCGATCGCGCCACCAGCAACATCGCCGAACTGCGCAATCGCTGCGCGCCCTACTCCTCACCGATCGACACCTTGCGCTGTATGCTCGACGAGTCCTGGCCGGCTGGCGCACACCTGGAAAACCTCTACGGCCGCAAAATGTATGTCGGCCTTTCGCGAGTGGTGAAACCCGGCGTGTGTTTCCTCGCCCATCACGACATTTTCGCCAAGGACGCCCCGGACAGTTTCCAGGCCCGCAGCCTGGAAGCGCAGTTCGCCTGCAACGTCTATCTGAACATGCCGACCGAAGGCGGTGCGCTGCAGATGTGGGACGACGACATCAGCCCGGATCAATTCGACGAAATGCGTGGCGACAGTTACGGCATCGAACCGGCGCTGCTCGGCCCGCCCACCCTCGAAGTCCGCCCGCAACCCGGCGATTTCATCATGTTCAATTCGCGGCGCATGCACTCGGTGACCCCGGGTGTGGCAGATCCGCGCTTGAGTCTTTCTTTTTTTGTCGGCTATCGCGGCAATGCCTCACCCCTGACCTACTGGAGCTGAGATGTATTCGAATTATCTGGGCGAGTTTCTGGCGCTGGCTACTATCCATTTCCTGGCCGTGGTTGCTCCCGGCCCGGACTTCGCAGTCACCATTCGCCAAAGCGTTCGATTTGGCCGACTGGTGGGGATCTGCACGGCGCTGGGTATCGGCACGGGGATTTCCGTACACGTGCTGTACACACTGCTTGGCGTGGGCGCATTGATGCACACCACCCCGTGGTTGCTGACTGTCGCCAAAGTGATTGGCGGTGCCTACATCCTGTATCTGGGTGTCAGCCTGCTGCGCAGCAAACCCAAATCGGCACTTGAAGGTGAGAAAACCAGCGAGGAACCAGTAGTCGAGCAAACGCTGTTCAAAGCCTTCAGCACCGGTTTTCTGACCAACGCGACCAACCCCAAGGCCACGCTGTTTTTCCTGGCCATTTTCACCACGATCATCAGCGCCGAAACACCTCTGCAAATCCAGGCGTTCTATGGTTTGTGGATGTGTTTTGTAAATGCGTTGTGGTTTGTGATCGTTGCGCTGTTTTTCTCAAGCAGCAAAGTGCGCCTGCTGTTCATGCGCATGGGGCATTGGTTTGAACGCACCATGGGCGTGGTGCTGATTTTGTTTGCCGGCCGACTGATGCTGTCCTGGTAAGCAGACGCAAAACGCAAAAAGGCCCGCCGAATCGCTTCGGCGGGCCTTTTTCTTTATGACTGATGACACAACCACAAATCGTGCACATACAAAAACGCCGCTCTGTTGAGCGGCGTTTTTGTGAATATGGAGCGGGAAACGAGACTCGAACTCGCGACCCCGACCTTGGCAAGGTCGTGCTCTACCAACTGAGCTATTCCCGCAATGGCGTCCCCTAGGGGACTCGAACCCCTGTTACCGCCGTGAAAGGGCGGTGTCCTAGGCCACTAGACGAAGGGGACACAGGCTACAACTTTCACTAATAAAAACGCCGCTCACTGAGCGGCGTTTTTTGAATTTGGAGCGGGAAACGAGACTCGAACTCGCGACCCCGACCTTGGCAAGGTCGTGCTCTACCAACTGAGCTATTCCCGCAAATGGCGTCCCCTAGGGGACTCGAACCCCTGTTACCGCCGTGAAAGGGCGGTGTCCTAGGCCACTAGACGAAGGGGACACGCTACCCGGAACACATGGTGTGTGTTTCGGTGTCCAGATCCTTGTCCGAAGACTTGGTTCTGGTTTCACTCAGCACCGCCCGAAAGCACTGCTGTTTAAAATTGGAGCGGGAAACGAGACTCGAACTCGCGACCCCGACCTTGGCAAGGTCGTGCTCTACCAACTGAGCTATTCCCGCATTGGCGTCCCCTAGGGGACTCGAACCCCTGTTACCGCCGTGAAAGGGCGGTGTCCTAGGCCACTAGACGAAGGGGACACACTACAACATTCACTCCCTGCCGCGCTTCGCTGTGTGCTTTACGCTGCAAGTGGCGCGCATTCTATGGATGGATTGAGAGGTCGTCAACCCCTTGATATAAATTTATTTAAATCAATGACTTCGACCTGGTTTATGGCGGCAACCGGGCTTTTCCGTCGCCCGACGATTGACGCCTATATTCCGCCACTCGCCAAGACGCTATAGTCCACCCACAGTGATGGCAATCTGCACATGCAGCGCCAGCATTCATATAAGCAGCGTGCGGCCGATACAGATTGAGCCTGCCGATCCAACTCGTCGAGCGGCGCTAGGCGGCTAAATGCCCAGCCACTACACTCGCATGCGAACCCTATAAAGAGGTCTTACCGGTGACACCACTCATGATCACCCTGCTAGTCATAGCCGGGATCGCAATTCTGATCGCCATTGGCTACATGAACCATGTGGTGGAAAACAACAAACTGGAGAAGGCCCGCACCAAGGTCGAACTCAACGACCGCCTGCGCCGCTGCGGCGAACTGACCGAAACATTCCCGGGCCAGTTCATGACCCCGGCACTCAAACTGCTGCTGACCCGTCTGGAACTGAACGTCTGCCAGCGCCTGCTGAACCTGGAAAAAACCAGCGCCACCACCAAAGCACGCATCACCGAACTGAGCGCCCTGGTCGCCCAAGGCGAATCGATCCCGGTGAATAACCCACCGGCACCGATCCTGACCGAAGCCAAAGCCAAAGACGTGCGCTTCCTGCTCGAAGCCCTCCACGGCCAGATCACCCGCGCCGCCCACGACGGCTTCCTGCCGCCGAACGAAGCCAAACACTGGATTCGCGAGGTCCGCCACATTCTGGTGCTGCTGCACATCGAATTCTTCAACAACCTCGGCCAACAGTCCCTGCAACAAAACCAGCCCGGCCAGGCCCGCCTCGCCTTCGAACGCGGCGTGCAATACCTGCGCAAACAGCAGGATCCACAGGTGTATGCAGAACAACTGCAATACCTGGAAAAGCTGCTGGCCCGCGCCAACGCCCAGGTCATGGACAAGATTGCACCGGTTGAGGGTGAAGAGAACCAACTGACCGCTGGCCTCAAAGATGCAGAGGCAGATGCCGACTGGAAGAAGAAAGTGATTTACGACTGATTGCAGATGTTGCAGGAGAAGCCACCGAGAGGTGGCTTTTTTGTGGGTTCGCGGGAGTGAAAACGAAGGACACCCGGTGGATGTGAGGCCGTCATCGCGAGCAGGCTCACTCCTACAATGGGATTGAGTACAACCGCAAGAAACAGGTCGGCTGCCAGGCCGCCTTCGCGAGCAAGCTCGCTCCCACAGAAGAGCAAGAGCAAAACCTGCACTGCTTCTGCTTCTACCACTCAACAGGATGAGCGTTAGCTCGGCTGCAGCTCTTGATCTTGATCTGAAAGCCCGTCGGCAGGCTGAGTGGAGGGGTTGATCCGGGGGTGGGAGCGCAGCGACAGTTCGACGAAGTCGAACACATCGAGAGGAGGTGCAGCGAAGCAAACCGTAGGCGATGCCCCCGGAGCGATCCCGGAGCGAAGGAACCCCGAGCCCCAGCGAGTGGGCCGAACGTCAGGGCGCAGACCTTTTGGTTACTTTTGGGGCGTTTGCCAAAAGTGACCCGCCGTAAGGGCGGAACCCTAATCAGCCACACCCGAAGCAACGGATATCCCCCCAAAACCCCAAGAGCCTGGCCGGCCCAAAGGCCGCCAAGCCCAAAGCGTCAAAGCCGAAAATGCCCAACCATCCCGCGCAACTCACTCCCCAACTGCGCCAGCTCAACACTCGACGCCGCATTCCCGCGCATCGCGATCGACGACTGATCCGCACTCGCACGAATACTCGTCACGCTGCGATTGATCTCCTCCGCCACCGAGCTCTGCTCCTCGGCCGCCGCCGCAATCTGCTGATTCATCTGCTGAATCAACGACACCGCCACCGCAATACTCCCCAGCGCACTCTCGGTCTGCAACGCATCACTCACCGCCTGCTTCACCAACTCCCCGCTGCTCTGAATCTGCTGCACCGACGAATGCGCCGCCGAGCGCAGCGCACTGACCAGCCGTTCAATTTCCTCGGTCGATTGCTGCGTGCGCCGAGCCAGCGCGCGCACCTCATCGGCCACCACCGCAAAGCCCCTGCCCTGCTCCCCGGCCCGCGCCGCCTCGATCGCGGCATTCAGCGCCAGTAAATTGGTTTGCTCAGCGACGCTTTTGATCACCCCCAGCACCGTGCCGATATTCTGGATTTCCGCACTGAGGCTTTCGATGCTGGAACTGGCCGATGTCGCCGAATCAGCCAATTGCTCGATGCGCGCCATGCTCTGGCGCACCACCTGCTGACCACTCTCGACCTTGTCATCCGCCGTTTGCGCGGCCAACGCTGCCTCTTCGGCATTGCGTGCGACGTCATGCACCGTGGCGGTCATCTGGTTCATCGCCGTGGCGACCTGCTCGGTTTCTTCCTTCTGGCTGCTGACTTCAAGGTTGGTCTGCTCAGTGACCGCCGACAGCGATTGCGCCGAACTGGCCAGTTGCTCGATACCTGCCTGCAAACCGCTGACAATCGCACTCAGCCCAGCTCCCATCTGCTGCATCGCCAACATCAACTGGCCGATCTCGTCCCGCCGGGTCACCTCCACGGTCGCACTCAAGTCGCCGGCGGCAATCTGCTGGGCGACCTGAATCACACTGCGCAATGGCGCGACGATCAGTCGAGTGATCAGCCACGCAGCCAGCAATCCGACCAACAGCGCCAGCGCCGATGAACCAATGATCAGCAGCGAGTTTTTCTTCAGTTCCGCCTGCATCGCGCCATCTTCAGCGACATAAGCCTGATTCACCCGCTCGACCACTTGGTCGGCACGCTGGTGCAATTGCTCGTAGACGGTTTTTTCCTGCGCGAGCAATCCGGTGTACTCGGCCAGTTTGTCGTTGAAACCGGCGATATGCCCGGACACTTCATTGAGCACGGTCAGGTAACCCTCGTCCTTGACCGTGGTTTTCAGTGCTTCGGCCTGCGTCTGGGCCTGTGCAGCCTGTTCGATATTGCCTTTGCCGGCACCGTCGGCATCGCCCTTGCGGCTTTGATCGAGGCGGATCCGCGCTTCGTTCATCGCTTGCAGCATCAATCGCGAGACCTGACTGACCTGGCTGGCCTGCTCAATGAACTGCGCACCGTCCTTGCCCTCGGTGTCCTTCAAGGTATACGCACCGTCATCGGCAAGCCCGGCCTGTAACACATCAAGGTTGTTGGCCACACTGGACACCGACCAACTGGCCATTTCCAGTGCCAGATCCTTGGCCTGCGTCAACGAGACAAACTCGTCGAACGCCTTGCGATAGGCCGCCAGCGACTGCTGCACATCATTCATGACCGGCACATTCGCCGCTGACTGCGCCTTGAGCTGATCAGCCAGAGCAACCAGTTCGTCGGCGCCCTTACGCAGAGCATCGGCGGTTTTCGGATCACCGCGCAAGGCATATTCCTGCTCGAGCAGGCGCACCTTGAGCAAGCCACTGTTGAGCGAGGACATCTGTTTCAGCCCGTCGAAACGCTGACTGATGGTTTGCAGGGACCAGACGCCAATCGCCGCCACCAGTGCGGTCAGCAGCAAAACCAGCACAAACCCGATACCCAGTTTTTTTGCCATACCGAGGTTGGCAAAACGTCCTTGCATGGCCGAAATCATTGCGCGTAGTCCCCTGCCATTGTCAGTAGAGCGAAGAGTCGCAACGGCCATCCACCGGCACAAGTCTCTGGCGTCGGAATAATGGCAAAAAGCTACGCCTGCGTCGTTTTCAGAACGCTTGAGGTCGATCCGAACCGGTGTGGCGAAAAAACTGCCGAGCGCGCGGATCGCAGGCATATGCCACGTTGATGCGCAGCCAGTCGCCCGATTCACCGCTGGGACTGAACGCATCAGGCGCGGACAGCAGCACGCCACAGCGTTGAGCCTGCCGACGTACCCGCGCCTGATCGCTCATGCGCGAACGCGCCCAGATGAACACCCCGCCAGCAGGCTTGCCGAATACCTCCCAATCGGCGTCCTCCAGCGCCTGCAGCGCAGCTGCGCGATCGGCATTCAGCCTTTGACGCTGACGTTGCACCAGTTTGCGGTAAGCGCCACTGACCATCAGGCTGGCCAACACTGCCTCGGAAAACCTCGACACCCCCAAACCACTGATCATCTTCACCTGCGCCAGCCGCCTGACAGTTTCGCTGTCGGCGAAAACGAACCCGACTCGCAGCGAACTGCTCAGGGTCTTGGAGAAACTGCCCACGTAGATGACCCGCCCCTGATCGTCGAGCGCCGCCAGTCGCGTACCGTTTCCGGTATGCAAGTCCGCATAGACGTCGTCTTCGATCACCCGCAGATCATAGGCCTTGCTCAGTTGCAGGATGCGTTGCGCCACGCTCGGCGACAGGCAACTGCCAGTAGGATTGTGATGATGACTGTTGATGAACAACGCACCGGGCCGAAACTGTTGCAGCAAGGCCTCCAGCGCCTGGATGTCCGGCCCGTTCGGGGTACGACGCACCTCGAGCATGCGCACGCCATGCAGGCGCAGGAGATCGAACAGCGGCGCATACCCGGGTGTTTCGACCACCACGCAGTCGCCGGCCTTGAACAAGGTGCGCACGATCAGATCCAGCGCATGACTGGCGCCGCAGGTACTCAGCAGCTGCGAGCTGCGGCCATCGATATTGAGCAACCTCAGGCGCTTGACGATCTGCTCGCGCAACGCTGGAAGCCCCAAGGGCGTGCTGTAGTTGAACAGGCTGGCCATGTCGGTACGCGCCACCTCGCGCAGGGCATAACTGAGGTCGTCAGGCTCGCGCCAGCTTTGCGGCAACCCACCGCCGCCCAGCTTCAAACCGCCAACTGCCTCACACACGGCATCGCACCAGGCATACCGGCCTTCGAAGGCCGCCAACTCCTCATCTGCACCCCGTGTCGGCGGCGCGGCGGCGACAATGAAGCCGGTGCCCTGACATGAGTTCAGAACGCCCTGCGATACCAGCCGTTCACACGCCTCGACCACACACGACTGGCTGAGCAGATTGCCCCGGGCGATTTGCCGTACGGAGGGCAAACGGGTGGCCGGCGGTACGCCGCTTTGCAGGATCCACTCCGTCAGTCCGTCAACAATCTGCTGCACGACCGGCACCATTGCCTGTCGATCAATTCTCAATTCCATGAGCAAGCAAACTCCTGTCCGTTTTGCTGGCGGCAGTAAATCACAGCCGCGCCGGACAGGCTGTGCGACAACGCCGCCAAAAGCGACCGTTCTAACTGTTTGATACACATTGTTTAAAGGGCTTCACGGAACTGAGCGTGATCCATAAAAAAGCCCGCAACGAATGCGGGCTGTTTTTCTTGCGCCATGTTCAGAATGCAGTGACACCGCCGTCCACCGCCAGCGAGTGGCCGGTGGTAAATGCGGCACCATCGCTGCACAGGTACAACACGGCGCTGGCAATTTCCTCGACTTTGCCGATACGCCCGACCGGGTGCATGGCATTGGCGAACTCGCCTTTCTTCGGATCGGCCTCATAAGCGCGGCGGAACATGTCGGTATCGATCACTGCCGGGCACACGGCGTTGACGCGGATTTTCTTCTTGGCGTATTCGATGGCTGCCGATTTGGTCAGACCGATCACCGCATGCTTGGACGCCGCATAGATGCTCATCTTCGGCGCCGCGCCCAGTCCCGCTACCGAGGCGGTGTTGACGATCGCCCCGCCGCCCTGCGCCAGCAACAGCGGCAGTTGGTACTTCATGCACAGCCAGACACCTTTGACGTTGACCCCCATGATCGCGTCGAACTCATCCATCGAGCCGTCGGCCAGTTTGCCTTTTTCGATTTCGATGCCGGCATTGTTGAAGGCGTAGTCGAGACGGCCGTAGGTGTTGATGACCTCGTCCATCAGATTCTTCACTTCACTTTCGACGGTAACGTTGCAGCGCACGAAGGTCGCTTCGCCTCCGGCTGTACGAATCAGCGCTACCGTGCCCTCGCCCCCTGCCGCGTCCAGATCGGCGACCACCACTTTCAGGCCTTCGGCGGCGAACGCCTGCGCGGTCGCACGGCCGATGCCGTTGGCCGCGCCAGTGACTACGGCAACTTCACCGGAAAACGTCATGCTCATTGTTGTGTCCTCGGAGGGATAGATGCAGGGGATTTGCAGCATAGCCATTGAGGTATGAGGAGCGTCAGCACTATCCAAAGGCTGTTTATGCGCCCATGCGCCGCAGTGATAAAACCGTCCCGGTGATCATCACTGCACTGGATCGGCGTGCATTCGCCGCATCAGCCAACCTTGCGCCAATGCCGGCGAAGGTCTATCAACAAGGCTTCATTCCGTTCGAGTGCCTGCCATGACCAACCAGACCAATCGCCAGTTCCTGCTCGCCAAACGCCCGGTGGGGGCGGCCAATCGCGAGACCTTCACCTATCAGGAAGTACCGGTCGGCGAACCGGCGGCGGGCCAGATTCTGGTCAAGAACGAATACCTGTCCCTCGACCCGGCCATGCGTGGCTGGATGAACGAGGGCAAGTCCTACATCCCGCCGGTGGGTATCGGTGAAGTCATGCGCGCGCTGGGCATCGGCAAAGTCATCGCCTCGAACAACCCAGGATTTGCTGTCGGGGACTACGTCAACGGTGCCATTGGCGTGCAGGATTATTTCCTCGGCGAGCCAAGAGGTTTCTACAAAGTCGATCCGAAACTGGCGCCGCTGCCGGTGTATTTGTCGGCACTGGGCATGACTGGCATGACTGCCTACTTCGCCCTGCTGGATGTCGGTGCACCGAAGGCCGGCGATACCGTTGTATTGTCCGGCGCGGCGGGCGCGGTGGGCAGCATTGCCGGGCAGATCGCCAAGATCAAAGGTTGCCGGGTGGTTGGCATTGCCGGCGGCGCCGACAAGTGCAAATTCCTTATCGATGAGTTGGGTTTTGACGGTGCCATCGACTACAAGTCCGAAGATGTCGTGGCGGGACTTAAACGCGAATGCCCGAAAGGTGTGGACGTGTACTTCGACAACGTCGGTGGCGACATCCTCGATGCGGTGTTGAGCCGCTTGAACATGAAGGCGCGTGTAGTGATCTGCGGTGCGATCAGCCAGTACAACAACAAGGAAGCGGTCAAAGGCCCAGCCAACTACCTGTCGCTGCTGGTCAACCGCGCGCGGATGGAGGGTTTTGTGGTGATGGATTACGCCGCGCAATACGCCAGCGCAGCGCAGGAAATGGCCGGGTGGATGGCCAAGGGGCAGCTCAAGAGCAAGGAAGATATCGTCGAAGGCCTGGAGACGTTCCCGGAGACGCTGATGAAACTGTTCAGCGGTGAGAACTTCGGCAAGTTGGTGTTGAAGGTTTAAGGCCAGCACAAAAACCAATGTGGGAGCGAGCCTCCTCGCGAAAGCGGTGGTTCAGTCGATACTGACGTCGACTGATACACCCTCTTCGCGAGCAGGCTCGCTCCCACATTTGGATCTTCAGTGTGGCTTAGGCGATTTCAGCTACAACCGACGCCAGCGCCTGTGCCGGATCAGCCGCCTGGCTGATCGGACGGCCAATCACCAGATAATCAGAACCGGCATCCAGCGCCTGACGCGGGGTCAGAATACGGCGCTGGTCGTCCTGCGCACTGCCGGCCGGACGAATCCCCGGGGTCACCAGTTGCAGCGACGGATGCGCGGTTTTCAGTGCCGTGGCTTCCAGCGCCGAACACACCAGACCGTCCATGCCAGCCTTTTCGGCAAGCGCAGCCAGACGCAGAACCTGCTCTTGCGGCTCGATATCCAGACCGATACCGGCCAGGTCTTCGCGCTCCATGCTGGTCAGCACGGTCACGCCGATCAGCAACGGCTGCGGGCCGCTGCGCTTGTCCAGCTCTTCACGGCAAGCGGCCATCATGCGCATACCACCGGAGCAATGCACGTTGACCATCCACACGCCCATCTCGGCAGCGGCTTTCACGGCCATCGCGGTGGTGTTGGGAATGTCATGGAATTTCAAGTCGAGGAATACTTCAAAACCCTTGTCACGCAGGGTGCCGACAATTTCTGCGGCGCAACTGGTGAACAGTTCCTTGCCCACTTTGACCCGGCACAGTTTCGGGTCCAACTGGTCGGCCAGCTTCAGTGCGGCGTCACGGGTAGGGAAATCCAGGGCGACGATGATAGGAGTCTGGCAGGCGGACATGAATGGGCTCTCAGGCAGGTCGAAATCGGCGCGCATTGTAGCGGAACCGGCGGCGGCGCGGCACCCGATGATCGGTAAATCGTCGCGCCGACCGTGATCAGCATAGCGCTCGCTGCTATTGTGTCGACTCCGATACACAACCGACACGCCAGCAACAAGCACCCGCGCTAGCCTCGCCAGCCGCAACACGTCCTTACATCAGCACTTCCCGCCTCACGGCCGGACGCCTATGCTGAAACCACAACCTCGCAGCCCATCTTTTGTGGTTGGCGGCCTACTGGCAGATGAACAGCCTCATGCACAACACCCAAATGACCGCGACGGATGAGCCTAAAGACGACAAGCGCTGGAGCATTCGTGCGCTGATCGTCGACGATGACGTGCCGATCCGCGAGCTGATGATCGACTACCTCGCGCGCTTCAACATCCACGCCAGCGGCGTCACCGACGGTGCGGCGATGCGTCAGGCGCTGCTGGCCGAGCATTTCGACGTCGTCGTGCTGGACCTGATGCTGCCCGGCGAAGACGGCTTGTCGCTGTGCCGCTGGCTGCGTGCCGAGTCGGACATTCCGATCCTGATGCTCACCGCTCGCTGCGAACCGACCGACCGCATCATCGGCCTGGAACTGGGCGCTGATGACTACATGGCCAAGCCGTTCGAGCCGCGCGAACTGGTCGCGCGCATCCAGACCATCCTGCGCCGGGTGCGTGATGACCGTACCGAACAACGGGCCAACATTCGTTTCGACAATTGGCGCCTTAACAGCGTCCTGCGTCAGTTGATCGCTGACGATGGCCTCGTGGTGCCGCTGTCCAACGCCGAATTCCGCTTGCTGTGGGTGTTTATCGAACGTCCGCGTCGGGTGCTCAGCCGCGAGCAATTGCTCGACGCGGCCCGGGGTCGCTCGATCGAAGCGTTCGACCGCAGCATCGACCTGCTGGTCTCGCGTCTGCGGCAGAAACTCGGCGATGACCCGAAAGCCCCGCAGTTGATCAAAACCGTGCGCGGTGAGGGATACCTGTTCGACGCGCGGGACATCGGCTGATGCGGGCGCGCTTCGACACGCTGTTCGGGCGCCTGTTTGGCGTGCTGTTCGTGGCGATTGTCCTGGCGCACTTGCTGGCTTTCACCTGGTTCCGCCTCTACGGCCCGCCCCCGCCTCCGCCACCTCCAGGGTTCTCCCAAGGCGCCAACGGCCAACCAATGGCGCAAGACCCACGCTACCCGCCACGGCCACCGCGTCCGTGGTTTGGTGGCCCGATAGTCCCGCTGACCTTTCAATTCATCACGCTGATGATCGCGGCCTGGTACGGCGCCAAGCTGCTCAGCCGTCCGATCCAGCGTCTGAGCGACGCCGCCGAACGCCTCAGCGAAGACCTCGACAGTCCGCCGCTCGACGAGTCCGGCCCGCGCGAAGCACGGCAAGCCGCGCACACTTTCAACCTGATGCAACGGCGCATTCGCGAACAGGTGCAGCAACGCGCGCGGATGCTCGGTGCCGTGTCCCACGACCTGCGCACACCGTTGTCACGCCTGAAACTGCGCCTGGAAAACATCAGCGATGAAAAGCTGCAAGGCCAGATGCGTCAGGATCTGGACGACATGATCGGCATGCTCGACGCCACGCTCACCTACCTGCACGAACAGCGCACCAGTGAAGCCTTGCAATTGATGGATGTGCAGGCGCTGGTCGAGTCACTGTGCGAAAACGCTCAGGACCAAGGCGCCGACGTGCAGGTCCGCGGCCATTGCACACCACTGCCGGTGCAGCCGATGGCGTTGCGTTCATGCATCAACAACCTCCTGGACAATGCCCTGCGTTATGCCGGGCAGGCGCGCATTGAACTGCACGATCAGCGCGAGCAACTGCTGATCAGCGTGATCGACCACGGCCCGGGGATTGCCGAGGACAAGCGTGAAGCGGTGTTCGAGCCGTTCTATCGACTGGAAGGCTCGCGCAATCGCAATTCCGGCGGTGTGGGGCTAGGGATGACCATTGCTCGCGAGGCGGCGCAACGTTTGGGTGGCCAGCTCAATCTTGAAGAAACCCCGGGCGGCGGCCTCACGGCCGTTATTCGCCTGCCGCGCCCCTGAGAACACCACCGTCCAATGTGGGAGCAAGCCTGCTCGCGAAGGCGTCATCTGATCCAACATCTCTTTTGAATGTACCGCCCTCATCGCGAGCAGGCTCGCTCCCACAGGGATTCAACGGTGTTCATTGCATCGTGTGTACCAACCGGTACAAACCCCACAAACCCCGGACAACTCGCGCCCTGACCCTGCATAAGCCGGTACACCCACCGGTTTTCCCCACTGCCACCTCCGCCGCCACACATCAACAGCGACGAACTGTTCAGCCAACTCGACGCCGATGGCGACGGCAGCGTGACCGCGACAGAACTGAGCAGCGCATTGCAAGCCAGCAACAACAGCACTGCAACGACCAGCACCGACACCAGCGCAGCACTGCTCAAGGTACTCGATAGCGACAGCAGTGGTGGCGTGAGCAGCGATGAGCTGAAAGCGGCATTACAGGCTGGGAGAGAACGACCGGAGGAGGAGCAGACTGCTTCGAACCAGAGCACCACAGAAGCGCTGAATCGTATGATTGCCAATTTGAGCAAGCAGTATTCGCTCGATAGTGCAGCGCCGGTGGGCAAGTACTTGAATGTGGCGACTTGAGACGACGACATTATTTGCTGCAGACAATCAAAAGCCCCTCACCCTAGCCCTCTCCCTGAGGGAGAGGGAACTGATCGAGGTGTTTGGGAGAGCTACACCGCCGTGAAATACCGAGTCGAACTCAGATTCTGAAAGGCTCACAAATCGGCTCCCTCTCCTTAGGGAGAGGGCTGGGGTGAGGGGTGAATCCACCACAAAACCAAAGCCGACCGCATGCTCTTCACCACTCAATAGGCCGAGTGTCAGCTCGCCTGCTCTTGATCTTGATCCACGGGCGACGTCGGAAGGCTGAGTGGAGGGATTGATCCGGGCGTGGGAGCGCAGCGACCGTTTGGCGCAGCCAAACACAGCGAGAGGAGGTGCAGCGAAGCAAACCGTAGGCGCTGCGCCCGGATCGATCCCGGAGCGAAGGAACCCCGAGCCCCAGCGAGCGGGCCGCACGTAGGAGCAAGCGTTTTTGGTTACTTTTGAGGCGTTTGTCAAAAGTGACCCGCCGTAAGGGCGGAACCCTAAGCAGCCGTTACCGCAGCAACGGATATTCACCCAAAACCCAAAACCCAAAACCGCTAGCGTCGCTCCTCAACCCGCCCCTGACTCTTGCTCCAATCCGTCAACAAACTATAAGCCACCGCCAACAACGTAGGCCCGATAAACAACCCGATAAACCCAAACGCAATCAACCCGCCAAACACCCCAAGCAACACAATCACCAACGGCAAATTCCCCCCGCGACTGATCAGATACGGCTTGAGCACATTGTCCACGCCACTGATGATGAACGTCCCCCAGATCCCGAGAAACACCGCCATCCCATACTCACCCTTCCACGCCAGCCAGGCCGTCGCCGGCACCCACACCAACGGCGGCCCCATCGGAATCAGGCTCAGCAGGAAGGTAACAATCCCGAGCACCAACGCCCCCGGAACCCCGGCAATCAAAAACCCGATCAACGCCAGAACCGCCTGTGCCGCGGCCGTCCCGATCACCCCGTTGACCACGCGCTGCACAGTCCCGGCGACCAGCTCGATGTAATAGCCCGCGCGATCACCGATCAAGCGCTCCAGCAAACTGTGCACAAACGCCGCCAACCGTGGCCCGTCACGATAGAAAAAGAACACAAAGACAATGCTCAACGTCAGCTCGAGAATCCCGCCGCCAATCTGCGCACTGCGCGCCAGCAGCCAGTTGCCGACCTGCCCCAGATACGGTTTGACCGAGACCATCAGCGCCGCACCTTGCTGATCGATGCTGTCCCACAGTCCCACCAGCCGCTCACCAACAAATGGCACAGCCCCCAGCCAGCCCGGCGCTTCCGGCAGACCGTCGACCTGCACATCCTTGATAAACGCCGTGGCATCGCGCACATGATCGGCCAGGTTGAACCCCAGCCACACCAGCGGCGCCGCCACCAACAGCATCCAGCCCAGCGTCAGAATCGCCGCAGCCAGCGATTCCCGGCCATTGAGCCAGCGGGTCAACAGGCGCATCAGCGGCCAACTGGCAAACGCCAGCACCGCACCCCAGAACAGCGCCGACCAGAACGGCGCCATCACCCACAGGCTGGCCCCAAACAACACCAGCAGCAGGATCTGCACCAGCAGGCGATCGTTATTGAGCATGTAGAGTCTCGAAAAAGTCAGTCAGGCAAAGAGTAGGCGAACACGCCGCGCGTGCTCGCCTGAAACAGCTTAACGCAACAGATCGATGCGCAGGCCAGAGCCTTCGACACTGCCGGTTTCCATGCGTGCCGCGCGCACCCCCTGATTGATCAACGCCTGACGCCAGGCTTCGGCCTTGGGCCCGGACACCGTCACCCGCAACGTCGTGTCGAGATTGAGACCACGGGAAATCAGCCGCAGCCAAGTGTCATCCGGCTCATTCACGCGATCAGGAAAGTCCAGCCCACCGGTGCTTTTGAGCTGACGCAACAAGGTCGCCGAAGTTGGCAGCAACTCACCCAGCGGTGCAACCGCCTCGAACTGTTCGACATGCAGATAGGCTTTGCGATTACCGCGGGTGATGCTGTAAAGCGCCACCAGCGTGTTGTCACGCGGTGCCGCCAGCCTCAACAGCAGGTAAGCCTGTTGCTCGTCGGCGCCATACAGTTTGGCGTTACCGAACACCTCGTTGGCCCACAGGCTGCTTTCGCCGCAATCACGCGCCTGGCACCAGAACAGCAATTCGGCGTCCTGTTTTTGCAGGGCTTCGCGAGCAGCGGTAAAGGCTTCGGTGGCGGAATGTTCGGGGGGTAGCTCGTAAGTGACGGAAGTGGTCTGGCCGCGAGCGGTGATCTGGCCATCGAAACGCAGCTGGCCACTGATCTTGCGGATTGAACCCAGCGGATAGATGCGCTCAAGCTCCACGGGCGGGCGATAGTCGACGATCTGTGCATCAGCCAGACGCGGCACGATCTGCAGATCCTGACTGCCCGGCACATCGGCGGCGAACGAAACGGTACTGAAACAGCACAGTGCCAACAGACTGAGTGAGCGCATAGTCAGGCTCATCGGATCGGCAATGCTGGATGATTCGAGGTCGCAGCGGTGTAGAAATCCATCGTGATTGTCTCCCATTTCAACCCGCCCAGCCTCGACAGTTGCCCGCAGCAAGTCAAGGAATGGCGAAGAACCGATTGAAACAGTCTGCGACAAGGTCGGCACCGGCCTCGTCGTTGAGGTGCAAATGATGCCCGCCCGCCAGCTGTTCCCGGCTAAAGGGTAGACGCTCCAGCAACTCAGGATGTTTGGCCAGCATGCCGTCAGCCGCGACCACCAGATGCGCCGGGCAACTGACCCGCAGTGCGAAAGCCATCGCCTGTTCCTGGGTCAGGCGCAACGGCGATGGCAGGGTCAAGCGATTGTCGGTGCGCCAGGTGTAACCGCCAGGCACCGGCATCAAGCCGCGCTGAGCCAACAGTTCAGCCGCCTCACGGCTAACTGCGACCAGACCTTTCATGCGCGTTTCGATCGCACGATCGAGGGTGTTGTAGACCGGTTTGCGCTTCTCGCGCAGATCCAGTTGCGCTTGCAGGGCCATGCCCATGCGCTCGGCCGCATTTTCGCCTTTGTCTGTAGGAGGAATGACGCCGTCGATCAGCGCCAGATGGCTGATGCGTTCCGGCAACGAGCCTGCCAGCACCATGGAAACGATGGCGCCCATCGAATGCCCGAGCAGGCCGAAACGCTTCCAGCCCAGTTGTTCGGCGACTTGCAGCACGTCATGGGCGTAATCCCACAGCGCATAGCCGGCGCCATTCGGCCGATGCCCGGAATGCCCATGCCCGGCCATGTCCAGGGCAATGATGCGCAGGCCTTTGAGCTTGGGCGCCAGACGGGCAAAGCTGTTGGCATTGTCGAGCCAGCCATGCAGCGCGATCACCGGCAGACCGTCCTCAGGCCCGAACAAATGCGCTGCCAATTCGATATGCGGCAGGCTCAGGCGCACTTCTTCGAAGGTCGGGCTCATGCGCAATCCTTGTCCTGGCGGTTTTCCCAGCGGGTGAACAGATTCTTCAACAACCGAGCGGTGTCCTGCGGCCGTTCGAGTGGAAACATGTGGCCACCGGGCATGCTCAGTGCCTCGCCTTGAGCCAGACGCGAAACGAAGCGGGTGTGATGGCGCATGACCACGCGGCTCTTGTGCCCGCGCACCACTGCCAGCGGCACCTGCAATTGCCCGGTACGACCAGGGCTGGTGTGCGGCACGCCGCGATAGATGCTGATTTCGGTCGCCGGATCGAAGCGCAGGCGCAGCTTGTCGCCGACCTGGTGCAAACCGTGCTGCAGGTAGGCATCGAAACATTCCGGATCGAAACCACGGAACAGTGTCTTGCCAGCAAAATAGCTGCGCGCACTGTCGAGATCGGCAAACTCTTCGCGCCGGCCAAGGGTGCGGCCGGCCGGGGTCAGTCTGTCGATGAAACCAAAACGCTTGGCAGCACGGATCACCCACTGATCGGTGCGGGTCAGCACCGGCGAATCGAGCATCACCACGCCGCGATACAGCTCAGGGCAACGCAACGCCGCGTGCAAATGCAGAACGCCACCGAACGAATGGCCAACGCCCCACACCGGTTGATCCTGTTGCTGCAAATGGTGGATCAACTCGTCGACGAGGTTGTACCAATTGTCATCCGCCGGAAAACGCGGGTCATGGGCATGCTGCTCCAGATGCGCAACCCGGTACTCGGGCGCCAGCGCCGCGAATAACTTGCCATAGGTACCTGAGGGAAAACCGTTGGCGTGGGCGAAAAAGATTGGTTGCGACATGCGAGCAAATCCATGAGCGGGAAACGTGGTGTTGATTGTCCGTAAGACCGCATCCTGGAGCAATGACCGTAACTGCCAGGAATGATGACAGTCTGGTCAGGGCTATGGTGAGTCAGCTGGATCGCTACCCCCTCACCCCAGCCCTCTCCCCCAGGGGCGAGGGGGAAAGGGAGCCGATCTCCATGTTTTTCCGAATCTGTATTCGACTCGGTATCTCAGGTCGATGTACTTCGAATAAACCACTCGGTCAGTCCCCTCTCCCTCGGGGAGAGGGTTAGGGTGAGGGCGGCTGCTCACCCAACGGCACAACCGCCATGGTCAGCCGCGACACACAACTGGCCTTGCCTTCATCACTGGTCAAACGGATATCCCACACATGAGTGGTGCGACCAATGTGAATCGGCTTGGCCACCGCCGTCACCCGGCCACTGCGCAAGCCGCGCAGATGGTTGGCGTTGATCTCAAGCCCCACGCAATAAAACTTGCTGGCGTCGATGCACAGATAACTGGCCATCGAGCCGACGGATTCCGCCAGGACCACCGATGCGCCGCCGTGCAGCAAACCGTAGGGCTGATGGGTGCGATGATCGATGACCATGCTCGCGGTCAGCGATTCTTCGTCGAACGCTTCGAAGCGGATGTCCAGCACTTCGCCAATGGTGTTCTTCTGGATTGCATTCAATTGCTCGATGTCGGGAGTGGTACGCCACAAGCTCATCGCAGACTTCCTTTGTTGTTGTAGTGGTCGCTCAATCCTGCCACAGCACCGCCTCGCTGCGCTCGCTCCATTCTTCGAAACGCGCGCCATAAGTGTCTTCGATGACGTTGCGCTTGATCTTCAGGGTCGGCGTGAGAAAACCGTTTTCCACCGCCCAGCTGTCCTTGACCACCACCAGTCGGCGCAGGCGTTCGTGCTTGTCGAGCACAGCGTTGACCTCCTCCAGGAGTTTTTCCAGGCTTGAATGCAGGCTCGCCCGGCCCTCCTCCTGATTGACGCTCGACAGCACGCACAACCCCAGCGGTGCACTCAAACCGTCACCGACCACGCACACCTGTTCGATCCGCGAATGCACGGCCAAGCGGTTTTCGATCGGTGCCGGGGCGACGTATTTGCCCTTGCTGGTCTTGAAGATTTCCTTGAGCCGGCCGGTCAGACGCAGGCGCCCTTCGGCATCCTGCTCGCCCTTGTCACCGGTGCGCAGGAAGCCATCCTCGGTAATCGTTTCGGCAGTTTTCTGCGGTTCCTTGAAATAACCGAGCATGTTCGCCTGACTGCGCACCTGCACTTCGCCCGACTCATCGATACGCACTTCGACCTCCGGGCACGGCTTGCCGATCCAGCCCTGTTTGTATTGCCCCGGCAGACAGATGTGCGAGTAACCGCAGCTCTCGGTCATGCCATAGACCTCCAGCACATCGAGGCCGAGTTTCTGATACCAGGCAAGCAAGGTCTGCGGCACTGGCGCGGCACCGGACAACGCCACGCGCAAGGCATCCAGCCCCAACCCCGCCAGCACTTTGTGCCCGACCCGCTTGCCGATGAATGGCAGGCCGAGGAGGAAGTCGAGGCGCTTGGCCGGGATCTTGCTGTACACGCCCATCTGGAATTTGGTCCAGATGCGCGGTACGCCGAACATCGCGGTCGGCCGCGCTCGCTGCAGGTCAGTAATAAATGTCTCAACGCTCTCGGCAAAGAATACGGTCTGTCCGGTGTAGATCGACGCCAGTTCCACGAACATCCGCTCGGCGACGTGGCACAGCGGCAAGTACGAGAGCAATCGATCGCTCTCGTTAAGCCCGAATAGCTGCGTGCCACGGGTCGTGGCAAAACCGAGATTGGCAAAACTGTGCATCACGCCTTTGGGCAGACCGGTGGTGCCGGAGGTGTAGATGATCGTCGCCAGTTGCTCGGCCGCCGGGCGCGGATCGTCCTGAATCGGTGAGCTGCGCTGCAGGTCGGCCCAGCTGAAATCGAAATCCCCGGGCGGGTGCAGTGGCAGGCTGATGGTCGGCAGCTCCGCCGGCACGCCTTTGGCCATGCCCGGCCAGTCGTCAAGTTTGCCGATGAAAGCCAGGACGCTTTCCGAGTGATTGAGTACTTGCGCGACGGACTCGGCGGTGAGGTTGGGATACAACGGAACAGAGACGTGCCCGGCCATCCATATCGCCAGGTCGGCAATGATCCAGTGCGCGCAGTTTTTCGAGATCAGGGCGATGTGGCTGCCCTGCGGCAGCTCACGGGCACGCAGCCAATGCGCAGCGCAGCGGGCCTGATGACCGACGTCGGCCCAGCTCAGGGTCTCGACTTGCCCGCCACCGATGGGCTGCACGAGAAAGCGCTGGCGCGGGTGCCGCGCTTCACGTTCGTAGAACACGTCCAGCGGCAAACGGAAGGCGGCAGACATGCGACTCGCTCCTGTTTTTTGGGTCTGGAGCAAGCGTAGTCAACCAAGCAAGTGCTTGGTTGGAATTTTCAAACAAATAATTTCATGGGTTTGCGGAAATCAATGTGGGAGCGAGCCTGCTCGCGAATACAGGCTGTCAGACACATAAAGGGTGAATGACACGCCGCTTTCGCGAGCAGGTTCGCTCCCACAGGGGATCAGCGTTACGGGTGTTTGAGGCTGTTGAGGGTCATCGAGCCGATCAGCAGTTCAGGGCTTTCCAGCTCAGCTAGACCGGCCGTGCAGACCTTCTCCGGCGGATACCCGGCGCCATGCTGCAGATAACTGAGCAAATGGCCCACCAACGGGTTATGGCTGACCAGCAGCACATTGCTCACCGACACCAACTGATCGGTGACCTTGTCCGGATCAACCTCCGGCGTCAGCCACTCGACCGTGCGAATCTCCGGCTCGAAGCCCAGCGCCTCGCGAACAATCTGCGCGGTTTGCTGCGCACGCAGATAGGGGCTGGCGTAGATCGCGGTCAGCGGCTGTCCCATCAAGTGAGCGGCGCTGTTCAAGACTTCTTTACGCCCGTGTTCGGTCAGTTCCCGTTCGGAATCGATCTTCGAGCCGTGAGGCACGGCCTCACCATGACGCAATACCCAGAGTTTCATAGTTTGGGTTCCTCATCGCGCACCGGATGCGGTGCAGGGGCAACGGCGTGTGGCGCTTCACCTTCCGGGGTACGCGGCGCTGGCCAGTCGGCGAACGGCCACGGTTTCTGGTCGCTGTGGAAGCTGCCGAAGCGGCCGATCTGCGCCAGAAACTGGCTCAGGCTGTCGCCGAAGTTCATCAGGCTGGCGCTCGGGGCGCCATAGATCAAACGATAGATCAGTTGCACCAGCACCACCGCGCCGAGGATGAACTGTGCCACTTGCCAGACCAGCACGTAGACGATCATCCACAACACGCGCAGGAGGATGGATTCGTACTTGGCTTCGGTTTTCGGATCGTTCATGACTTGCTCCGTGCTGATTTCAGTTGAAACCGCTGGTGGAAATAAAATCGACGTCGGTTTTCGGTTCGGCTCGCATCAGTAGACCGATCACCTGCTCCAGCGTGCGTCCTTCAAACAGGATCGCGTGCAGCCCGGCGACCAGCGGCATGTACACGCCGACTTCCTGAGACTTGGCCTTGAGCACCTTGAGGGTGTTGACGCCTTCGGCGACTTCACCAAGGCGCGACACCGCTTCTTCGAGACTCAAACCCTGGCCGAGGGCGAAGCCGACCTGATAGTTGCGACTCTTCGGCGACGAACAGGTCACGATCAGATCGCCGACACCGGCCAGACCGAGGAAGGTCATCGGGTTGGCGCCCTGATTCACCGCAAACCGGGTCATCTCCGCGAGTGCGCGGGTGATCAGCATGCTCTTGGTGTTCTCGCCCATCTCCAGTGCCACTGCCATACCGGCGATGATCGCGTAAACGTTTTTCAACGCCCCGCCCAGTTCGACGCCGAAACGGTCGGCGCTGGCGTAAACACGGAAGGTGCGACCGTGTAGCGCGGCTTGCACGGCTTTGCACAGTTCTTCGTCTTCACTGGCGACCACGGTGGCGGTCAGCGCGTGCTCGGCGATCTCGCGCGCCAGATTCGGCCCGGACAGCACGCCGATGCGCGCCTGCGGGGCGATCTCTTCGAGAATCTGGCTCATCAACTTGAAGGTCTGCGCTTCGATGCCCTTGGTCAGGCTGACCAGCATCTTGCCGCTCAACCGCTCGGCGTGGGCAGCGAGCACCGTGCGCAACGCGCTGGATGGCAGCGCGACAAAGCACAAATCACAGGCTTCGAGGGTTGCCTGCAAGTCGGTGACGGCGGTCACCCCCGGCAGAATCTTGATGCCTTTGAGGTAGCGCGGGTTTTCGCGATTGACCCGGATGGCCTCGGCCTGCTCGGGGTCACGCATCCACTGCCGGACTTGATGGCCGTTCTCGGCCAAAAGATTGGCCACGGCGGTACCAAAACTTCCGCCTCCCAGGACCGCAATCGGGCGCTGTTCAGTCATATGCAATCCGTTAATCCATACCAGTGGCGATGCCGGCATTATACGGGGCGACCCGATGGCGGCCAGCCCCTGCGTCAATTACCGACACTTGTAGGAAGAAGACCGATAAAACCTAGGAAAATGCTTGCAACGTGACTGGAAAAGTCGCTGCCCTCGGTTAACATGCGCGCCAATTCTCTGCTTTCAAGGCTGTGTCGTGTCCGTCGGTACTCTTCCCCCGCGTTCGTCTCTGTTGCTGGCGCTGCTGCTCAGCCCGGCTTTGCAGGCGGACGATCTGTTTGTCGACAGCGAAGCGCTGCCGCAGGTGCTGACGGCCACCCGCCTGAAACAGACGCCAGCGGAAGTGCCGGGGAGCATGACCGTACTCGACAGCGAACTGATCAACGCCAGCGGTGCCCGCGACATCAGCGAACTGCTGCGCCTGGTGCCGGGAATGATGGTCGGCAACATCAGCGGCAATCAGGCGGCAGTCAATTACCACGGCACCAACGCCACTGAAGCGCGGCGCATGCAAGTGCTGATCGACGGCCGTTCGGTGTATCGCGCCGGATTGTCCACGGTGGACTGGAGCGATATTCCGGTGGCCATGGAAGACATCGAGCGCATCGAAGTATTTCGCGGCCCGAACACTGTCAGTTACGGCGCCAACGCGCTGATGGCGGTGGTCAACATCATCACCCGCCACCCGGCGGACAGCCACGGCACGCGGTTGAAGTACACCCGTGGTCAGCGCGGCATCAATGATTTCCATGCCAGCCAGGGCACCGGCTGGAATGGCGGTGATTTGCGCCTGTCGTTGTCTGGCCAGGAAGATGATGGCTTCGACAGCGATCGCAGCGGTGCTGATTACCGCGACAGCCGTCGTTTGAATCGCTTCAGTCTCGCGGTCAGCCACACCCTCAGCGATAACCAGAGCCTCGACTGGCAGGTCAACGCCAAGGACGGGACCAACCAGCGGCCGTACACCTACCGCCCGGTGTTCTCAGGAATTACCGACGCCGGGAACAATTCCGACGTGGTAGCCAAGGATTACGCCGGCTCGGTGCGCTGGAACCTCGACATCAACCCGCAACACAGCCTTTATATACAAGGCTCGGCGCAACACTGGGATCGTCAGCAAACCTGGCGCGCCTGCGATGCCGAGGTGTCATTCAGCCCCGAGCTGACGCAACTGTGGCAGCTCAATCCGAATTACACCGAGCGTCTGGCGCGCAATATCACGCAGTTCACCGGCACCGGCGCGGCGCCCGGCACGCCGCAGGAAATGGCCCTGGCCAATCAGGTGCTGGATCAATGGCGCAACGGTGCCAGCCGCACCCTGTGCGGTGATATTGACCAGAGTGCCCGCGAATCGCGCTACGACCTCGAACTGCAGGACACCCTCAGCCTGTCCGACAGCCTGCGTCTGGTCAGCGGCATGAACTATCGTTACGACCGCGCCGACTCCGAGACCTACTTCAATGGCACGCTGGACGACACTACGTGGCGCGCGTTCGGCCAACTGGAATGGCGCGCCACGGAACACTGGCTGCTGCAGGGCGGTGCGATGTTTGAAGACACGCAACTGATCGGCAGTTCGCTGACTCCGCGCTTCGCCATCAATTATCTGATCAACCCGCGCCACAGCCTGCGCGCGGTGTACTCGGAAGCGATCCGCTCGCCGGACATGTTCGAGAACAATGTCAACTGGAGCTATCAGGTCAGCAACTTGCGCCCGTCCGCCTACGGCCAGTCGTCGGCGCGCTACTTCGTCAAGACCCGTGGCCCGGGCGATCTCGACCAGGAACACATGCGCTCGCGGGAGCTGGGCTACAACGGCTATTTCGCCGAACTCGGCCTGGCCCTCGACGTAAAGCTGTTCTACGACGAAATTACCGGGATGATCAGCGAGCCGCTGCGCAACAACCAATACATTGCGAGCAACGCCAACAGCTCGCGTTTTCGCGGCACGGAAACCCAGCTCGACTGGCGCGTGAGCCTGGCCGACCGCTTGCGTTTCACTTACGCCTTCGTCGATGCCGAGGCGAGCAATCCGCTGGATCAGCAATTCACTTCGCGTAACAGTGGTTCGGCCGGTTGGCTACGCGATTGGGGCCATGGCTGGAACAGTGCCCTCTTCTATTACGGCGACAACGCGCTCAACGGCTACCGTTTCGAACGGGTCGACACACGCATCGCCAAACGCATTGCGTTGGGCAAAGCACAGCTACAACTCGCTGGCGTGCTGCAACAGCGCCTCGACCATGAGCCGACCACCTTCGTCGACAACAATTACGATGAGCGCCGGTTGATGTACTTCAGTGCCGAGCTGGAGTTCTAGGATGAGCTACTGGCCGTCACGGAAGATGCCAACCCTTGGCCACTGGCTGGCCGGGTTCTGCCTGTTTCTGACCGCATGGCTGCACGGCGTGGCGGTGCAGGCTGCCGATATTCTGTTGACCGGTGCCGAGGAAAGCCCCGGTGTACAGGCGTTCGTGCAGGCACTGAGCGAACTGCGCCCGACCGACAACGTGCGTTTCCAGCCGCTGGCCAGCCTGCCTGCACCGGGAAAACTGCCCGCCAGTCTGCGCCTGATTCTGCTCGACCTGCCGAGTCTCGACTGGCGTCTGCAAGAAACCCAAGGCCCGCCAACGCTGGTGCTGCGCATCAGTCGCCTGCAAGCCCGCCAGCGTCTCGGCAGCACGCAACCGGCACATCTGAGTTTGCTCTGGAGTGATCCGCCGCTGAGCCGCCAGTTGCAGTTGATCCGCCGTATTCTGCCCCAGGCCCGGCGAATCGGCGTGCTGTTCGATGAGCACAGCGAATTCCTCCTCAAGGAGTTGAATCTCGCCGCCGCGCCGCTGAATCTGCAAATCGTCAGCGAGCGCTGGGACAACACCCACGACAGCCGCCCTCTGCAAGCCGTGCTGAAGAACAGCGATGTGCTGCTGGGGCTCGACGACCCCGATCTGTACAACCCGAAAACCGCAAAAAACCTGCTGCTCAGCAGCTACTCACGGCAAGTCGCACTGGTCGGCCCCAACATTGCGTTCGTCCGCGCTGGCAGCCTGGCCAGCAGTTACAGCGACCAGAACGACTGGCTGGCAATCCTCGATCAATTGCTCGATCAACCGCCGGCCAATTGGCCACGGGCGCTCTACCCCGCACGTTTTAAAGTCTCAAGTAATGCGCAGGTCGCTCGTTCACTCGGTATCGAACCGCTGAACGACGCATCTGTTGCCAGCGCACTGGCTGAAGGAGAACGCCGCCCATGAGTTTCCGTCGCCGTTGGGACATCAACACCCGCACCCAGCTGATCAGCCTGGGCCCGGCGCTGTTGCTGACCTTGCTGTTGATCAGCTTCTTTACCTTCGTGCGCATTCAGGATTTGCGTCAGGAGCTGAACCACACCGGCCAATTGATCGCCAACCAACTGGCGCCCGCCACCGAATACGGGGTGATTTCCGGCAACAACGAAGTGCTGGAAAGCCTGCTCAAAGCCACACTGGCCACGCCCAACGTGCGTTTTCTTGAAGTACAGGACAGCGCCAACCGGATTCTGGTGTACGTCGAACAACCGGCGGCAGCCCACAGTCGTCCGCATCAGGTCGAAGTGTTTCAGGCACCGGTACGCCTGCAACGCATCGCCCTGCACAATGATTTCTTCCAGGACGGCAAGGTCAGCAATAGCGCGGCCGGCGAAGATTATCTGGGGCGGGTGATCGTCGGTCTGTCCAACGACGCGTTCAGCCAGCGCCAGCAGGAGATTCTGCTCAAGGCCGGGATTCTCGCGCTGTTCGCCCTGCTCTTCACCTTTGTCTTGGCGCGACGCCTGGCCGGCAGCCTGTCGCAGCCGATCCGCGATATCGGTGATGCGGTCAAGGCCATTCAGGACGGCGACTATAAAACCCCGCTGCCGATCGTCGATGACACCGAACTGGGCGCGTTGTCGCAGCACATCAATAACCTCGCCCAGGCGCTGGAACAGGCCAGCCGCGAGCAACATCAAGCCATGGCGCAACTGATCCAGACCCGCGAGGAAGCGGAGAAAGCCAACAACGCCAAGTCCGACTTTCTGGCGATGATGAGCCATGAATTGCGCACGCCCATGAACGGCGTGCTGGGCATGCTGCAATTGCTGGAAACCACCGAGATGACCGAGGAGCAGGTCGAATACGCCGCGCTCGCCTCGGAGTCCACCGAGCACTTGCTGAAAGTCATCAACGATATCCTCGATTTCTCGCGCATCGAGCGTTCGGAGCTGGAACTGGAGCACATCCCGTTCAATCTTGCCGAACTGATTGGCGCCTGCGCGCAGTCGTTCCAGCACAGCGCGGTGCAGCGAGGGCTGGCGCTGGATCTGCGCATCCCGGACGACATGCGCGGTTTGCAGGTGCAGGGCGATCCGACGCGGATCAGACAGATTCTGGTCAACCTGGTCGGCAATGCGCTGAAATTCACTGAACAGGGTCGGGTCAGCATCGAGGCGCAATGGCAGTCGCTGGATCACGAATTGCTGTGGTTCACCTGTTCGGTGCGCGACAGCGGCATCGGCATTTCTTCTGAAAGTCTGGAGTTGATGTTCAACGCCTTCCAGCAGGCCGACAGTTCGATCTCGCGACGCTACGGCGGCACCGGCCTCGGTTTGCCGATCGCCCGTACGCTGGCCGAACGCATGGGCGGCACCTTGCGCGCGCAGAGCGAGGAAGGTCGTGGCTCGGTGTTCACCCTGGAAATCCCGTTGGCACTTTATAAGCAGGCGCTGCCACCACTAACCGCGCCGCGTGCGCTGAACAGCAAGAGCCATGGTGAAGGACGCAATGTCTTGCTGGTGGAAGACAATCCGGTGAACCAGACGGTTATCGAAGCGATGCTGCGCAGTCTGGGCTTTACTGTCAGTGTCGCCACCGATGGCGCACAAGCGGTGCGCAGTGCCGAGGGCAGCGATTTTGAAGTGATTCTGATGGATTGCCGGTTGCCGGTTATCGACGGCTATGAGGCCACCCGGCAGATCCGGCGCCTGCCCGGACGCAGCGACGTGCCGATCATCGCGCTGACCGCCAATGCCTTGCAGGGCGACCGCGAAACCTGTTTGTCGGCGGGCATGAACGATTATCTGGCGAAGCCGTTCAAACGTAATGATCTGCAGCAGATTCTGCAGCGCTGGGTGTCGTAGTGTGGGCCTTTCAACCATCTGCGACTGGCGTGAAAAGCGAAAGTGCGGCAGTCTTAGGCACCCGAACGAGCCTCAAAAGGGGCTTGAATAAAAATTTCAGTGCACAAGTGTACATTCATGTCCTTGGTGCTGTGACTTTCACCACAACGCAATAGTCTATGAGTAGGCTGCCGGTTCGAGGCATGAACGCTTCGAACGGTCGGGAAGATTTGCCCCACCTGCCGCATGGGATTATTGAGGAGCTCGCATGACCAAACAAAACGCCTTTACTCGGGAAGATCTGCTGCGCTGCAGTCGCGGTGAGCTGTTCGGCCCAGGTAACGCGCAACTGCCCGCCCCGAACATGCTGATGGTCGATCGCATCACCCTGATCAGCGAAGAAGGTGGCAAGTACGGCAAAGGTGAATTGGTCGCCGAACTGGATATCAACCCTGACCTGTGGTTCTTCGCGTGCCACTTCGAAGGTGATCCGGTGATGCCGGGCTGCCTCGGTCTGGACGCCATGTGGCAACTGGTCGGTTTCTTCCTGGGCTGGCAAGGCCTGCCGGGCCGTGGCCGTGCGCTGGGTTCGGGCGAAGTGAAATTCTTCGGTCAGGTGCTGCCGACCGCCAAGAAAGTCACCTACAACATTCATATCAAACGCGTCCTCAAGGGCAAGCTGAACCTGGCCATTGCCGATGGTTCGGTGACTGTCGACGGTCGCGAAATCTACACCGCCGAAGGCCTTCGCGTCGGCGTGTTCACCTCCACTGACAACTTCTAAGGGTTATTCGCATGCGCCGCGTCGTTATCACTGGTCTGGGCATCGTTTCGTGCCTGGGCAATGACAAAGAGACCGTCTCCGCTAACCTGCGTGCAAGCCGCCCTGGCATCCGGTTCAACCCGGAATATGCCGAAATGGGTCTGCGTAGCCAGGTTTCCGGCTCCATCGACCTCAACCTTGAAGAGCTGATCGATCGCAAGATCTATCGCTTCGTCGGCCACGCAGCGGCTTACGCCTACCTGGCCATGAAAGACGCCATTGCTGACTCCGGCCTGACCGAAGAGCAAGTGTCCAATCCGCGTACCGGCCTGATCGCTGGTTCCGGTGGTGCTTCCACGCTGAACCAGATGGAAGCGCTGGACATCCTGCGCGAGAAAGGCGTGAAGCGCGTTGGCCCATACCGTGTAACGCGGACCATGAGCAGCACCGTTTCCGCTTGCCTGGCCACGCCATTCAAGATCAAGGGCCTGAACTACTCCATCGCTTCTGCCTGCGCCACCAGTGCTCACTGCATCGGTACCGCCATGGAACAGATCCAGATGGGCAAGCAGGACATCGTCTTCGCCGGTGGCGGTGAAGAAGAGCACTGGAGCCAGTCGTTCCTGTTCGACGCGATGGGCGCTCTGTCCAGCAAGCGTAACGACACCCCGGAACAAGCTTCCCGTGCCTACGACGCTGACCGTGACGGTTTTGTCATCGCTGGCGGTGGCGGCATGGTCGTGGTTGAAGAGCTGGAACACGCTCTGGCCCGTGGCGCCAAGATCTACGCGGAAATCGTTGGCTACGGCGCAACCTCCGACGGTTACGACATGGTTGCCCCGAGTGGCGAAGGCGCCATCCGTTGCATGCAGCAGGCCCTGTCCACCGTTGATACGCCAATCGACTACCTGAACACCCACGGCACTTCGACTCCGGTCGGCGACGTTGCGGAAATGAAAGGTGTGCGCGAAGTGTTCGGCGACAAGGCACCTGCAATCAGCTCGACCAAGAGCCTGTCCGGTCACTCCCTGGGCGCCGCTGGCGTTCACGAAGCGATCTACTGCATGCTGATGATGGAAGGCAACTTCATTGCCGGCTCCGCCAACATCGACGAGCTGGACCCTGAAGTGGCCGATCTGCCGGTGCTGACCAAGACCCGCGAGAACGCCACCATCAATACCGTGATGAGCAACAGCTTCGGCTTCGGCGGCACCAACGCCACGCTGGTACTGAAGCGCTGGGAAGGCAAGTAATGTCCCAGGCTTGAGCCACACATGAAAACGCCCCGACTGGTTCGGGGCGTTTTTTTTGCCTGAACAAAATAGCAGGTACACCGCAAAACCCTGTGGGAGCGAGCCTGCTCGCGAATGCGATATTTCAGTCACCCTATCGTCGTCTGACCCACCGAATTCGCGAGCAGGCTCGCTCCCACAATGGGTTTCGGCGCTTCTGAAAATGAAACTTCTGTCATGAAACTTTGCCCCCTGCGACCGAATGTCGCGGATTACGCGGGCTGCAGCACTGTTGCAAAAAACGCAACAACACCTTGCACAAATCAGCCGTTTACTTAGCAGGCTAACAAATTCTATAACAGAGTTCTGCACACGCCTTGCTGCAGATAACTTGAGATTTGGAGCTAGCAGATGACTGTAAAAGTAACTGAACGCGACGATTCACACATGTCCCACGAAGGCGTAGCCGCCGGTATCCGCATCTGGGATGTGCATCAACAAGACTTGCTGGTCGGCATGTTCCACAACGAGATCGATGCCCACAACTACAAGGCCGAACTCGAAGTGCAAGAGCAACAACGCGAAGCCCGCTCCTCCTGATTCAACCACAGCATTGAAAACGACAAACCCCGCCATGAGCGGGGTTTGTCGTTGTTACAGCTTTATCGGTTTACCACATCAGATCATCAGGGATCTGATAGGCCGCGTACGGATCATCTTCGGTGCTGACCTCTTCGGTCTGCACGTTGAGCTGGACGATGCGCTGCGGATCGCGCTCCTGGATCTTCAGGGCTGCTTCGCGCGGAATCACTTCGTAGCCGCCGGCATGGTGGACGATCGCCAGTGAACCGCTGCTGAGCTTGTTGCGCATCAGCGTGTTGACCGAGATGCGCTTGACCTTCTTGTCGTCGACGAAGTTGTAGTAGTCCTCGGTGGTCAGCTTCGGTAGACGCGAGACTTCGATCAACTGCTTGACCTGCGCCGCACGCGCCTTGGCTTCGGCTTTCTCTTTCTGCTGACGGTTCAGCTCCTGGTCGCGTTTGACCTTCTCGGCCATGGCTTCCTGGGCGGCACGCTGCTGCGAGTCATCCAGCTCGATCTGGCCTTTGTGCGCCAGACGCTGCTGCTTCTGCTTGTCCTTGCTGACCTGCTTGGCCTGCTTTTGATTGACCAGGCCTGCTTTGAGCAACTGGTCGCGAAGGGAAATACTCATGGGACTTACTCACTTGGGCAGTTGCTCAGCCGCAGCCGGGCACATTCTTTTCCTGACGTTTGGCTTCACCCCACAGGGCGTCCAACTCTTCGAGGGTGCAATCTTCTATGGGACGGTGGGTGTCGCGCAATGCCTGTTCGATAAATCGGAAACGTCTTTCGAACTTGCCGTTGGCGCCACGCAGCGCGGTTTCCGGGTCGACCTTCAGATGCCGGGCCAGGTTGACCACGGAAAACAGCAAGTCGCCGATCTCGTCAGCCACGGCGACGGGATCGTTTTCGGACATGGCTTCGAGGACTTCATCGAGTTCTTCGCGCACCTTGTCGAGCACCGGCAAAGCATCCGGCCAGTCGAAACCGACCTGGCCTGCGCGCTTCTGCAACTTTGCCGAACGCGACAATGCCGGCAACGTCGCCGGCACGTCATCGAGCAATGACAGCTGCTCGGGCGCTGTGGATTTCTCCGCACGCTCTTCGGCCTTGATCTCTTCCCAGCGCTGCTTGACCTGCTCTTCGCTCAGGCGCGGCACATCCAGCGGCGCATACAGATCACCGGTAGGAAACACATGGGGATGACGTCGGATCAGTTTGCGGGTGATGCTGTCGATCACCCCGGCGAACTCGAAACGCCCTTCTTCCTTGGCCAACTGGCTGTAATAGACGACTTGAAACAACAGATCGCCGAGTTCACCCTGCAAATGATCGAAGTCGCCGCGTTCGATGGCATCGGCCACTTCGTAAGCTTCTTCGAGGGTGTGCGGAACGATGGTCGCGTAGGTTTGCTTGATGTCCCACGGGCAACCGTACTGCGGATCGCGCAGACGGTTCATCAGGTGGAGCAGGTCTTCAAGGCTGTACATCATTTATCTCTCACCACAAAACCCGTGTGGGAGCGAGCCTGCTCGCGAAAGCGGTGTGTCTGCAACAATGATGTCGACTGACACACCCTCTTCGCGAGCAGGCTCGCTCCCACAGTTGATCGGCGTCGATGTTCACGGGGTACGGTTACGCCGCGTTTCGATGATGTTCGGCAACTGCGAAATCCGCCCCAGCAAACGACCCAGCGCATCCAGACCCGGGATCTCGATAGTCAGGGACATCAGCGCGGTGTTGTCTTCCTTGTTCGAGCGGGTGTTGACCGCCAGCACGTTGATGCGCTCGTTGAGCAGCACCTGCGAGACGTCGCGCAGCAAACCGGAACGGTCGTAGGCACGAATGACAATGTCCACCGGATAGGTGAGCACCGGCACCGGCCCCCAACTGACCTGGATGATCCGCTCCGGCTCGCGCCCGCCCAGTTGCAGCACCGAGGCGCAGTCCTGACGGTGAATGCTCACGCCACGGCCCTGGGTGATGTAACCGACAATCGCATCGCCCGGCAGCGGCTGGCAGCAGCCGGCCATCTGCGTCATCAGGTTGCCGACACCCTGGATCTGAATATCGCCGCGCTTGCCCGGTTTGTAACCGGTGGCTTTGCGCGGAATCAGTTCCAGCTGTTCGTTACCGCGTTCCGGCTCGACCAATTGCTGAGCGAGGTTGACCAGTTGCGCCAGACGCAAGTCGCCGGCACCGAGGGCGGCGAACATGTCCTCGGCGGTTTTCATGTTGGCCTTGTCGGCCAGCTTGTCGAAGTCCACCGCCGGCAGACCGAGGCGCGTCAGTTCGCGTTCGATCAGGGTTTTACCGGCCGCGACGTTCTGGTCGCGCGCCTGCAACTTGAACCAGTGAACGATCTTCGCCCGCGCCCGCGAGGTGGTGACGTAACCGAGGTTCGAGTTCAGCCAGTCACGGCTTGGCGTGCCGTGTTTGCTGGTGATGATCTCGACCTGCTCACCGGTCTGCAGGCTGTAGTTGAGCGGCACGATGCGCCCGTTGATCTTCGCGCCACGGCAGTTGTGGCCGATCTCGGTGTGCACGCGGTAAGCGAAGTCCAGCGGCGTCGCGCCTTTCGGCAAGTCGATGGCGTGACCGTCGGGGGTGAAGATGTAGACCCGGTCCGGTTCGATATCGACGCGCAACTGTTCGGCAAGACCACCGATGTCGCCCAGTTCTTCATGCCACTCAAGCACCTGACGCAGCCAGGAGATTTTCTCTTCGTAGTGGTTTGAACCGGATTTGACGTCGGTGCCTTTGTAGCGCCAGTGCGCGCAGACGCCGAGTTCGGCCTCTTCGTGCATCGAGTGCGTACGGATCTGCACCTCAAGCACTTTACCCTCAGGGCCGATCACTGCCGTGTGCAGCGAGCGGTAGCCGTTCTCTTTCGGGTTGGCGATGTAGTCGTCAAATTCTTTCGGGATGTGCCGCCACAAGGTGTGCACGATGCCCAGCGCGGTGTAGCAGTCGCGCATTTCCGGGACCAGCACGCGTACCGCGCGCACATCGTAGATCTGGCTGAACTCCAGACCCTTGCGCTGCATTTTGCGCCAGATCGAATAGATGTGTTTGGCCCGGCCGCTGATGTCGGCATCGACGCCGGTGGCCTGCAATTCGTCCTTGAGCTGAGTCATCACATCAGCGATGAAACGCTCGCGATCAAGCCGTCGCTCGTGGAGCAACTTGGCGATCTGTTTGTATTGATCGGGTTCGAGATAACGGAAGGACAAGTCCTCCAGTTCCCACTTGATATGACCGATGCCGAGCCGGTGCGCGAGCGGCGCATAGATATCGAAGACTTCGCGGGCGACACGGTTACGCTTTTCGTCGTCGGCGGTTTTCACCGCACGAATGGCACATGTGCGTTCGGCCAGTTTGATCAGCGCAACGCGAACGTCGTCGACCATCGCCACGAGCATCTTGCGCAGGTTTTCCACCTGCCCTTGCGTGCCCATGACCATCGACTGACGCGGGCTGAGGCTGGCGCTGATGGCCGCCATGCGCTGCACGCCGTCGATCAGTTTGGCCACCACCGGGCCGAAGCGCTGACCGACGGCCGCGAGTTCGATCTGGCCTTCGCGCACGCCGCGATAAAGTACCGCTGCGACCAGCGAATCCTGATCGAGCTTGAGGTCGGCGAGAATCTCGGCGATTTCCAGGCCCGTACTGAAACTGCCGGAGCCTTCGGCCCACAGATTCTTCTTGGCATTGGACTGTTGTTCGGCCTCGCGAGCGAACTCGCAGGCTTCCTTCAAAGCTTCGCGATCCAGTGCCAGATCGACACTGACCGCGTGATCGAGCCAAGCCTCGAGATTGATACTGCCGTCAGTGTTGATCGGCTGGTGTGCTCTCACCTGTACCATCTTGCTTTACCTTCCCTACGACGCAGATTCAATGCGTCAAATCGCTGATCCTTATTGTGCGTTTGCGCTCGCGGGGCTAAAGCGAGCGCTGCGCGGACAGATCAGGCGGATTCAGACGAGCCATCCTGGCTCGCTTCAAATAACGCCATGGCCTCGACATGTGCCGTCTGAGGAAACATATCGAGAATCCCGGCACGTTTTAACCGGTAGCCCTGCTTGATCAATTCGACCGTGTCGCGCGCCAGAGTTGCAGGGTTGCACGACACATACACCAACCGTTTGGCACCCAGGGTCGCCAGCTTGCGAACCACCTCGAAAGCACCGTCACGCGGTGGGTCCAAGAGTACCGCAGAAAAGCCGTTTCCGATCCACTGGGCATCGGTCAAAGGCTGGGATAAATCGGCTTGAAAAAACTTTGTGTTATGCAAATTGTTACTGGCCGCGTTGGCTTCGGCGCGATCGACCATGGTCTGCACACCTTCGACCGCCACCACTTCACGCACGCTTTTGGCCAACGGCAAGGCAAAGTTGCCGAGGCCGCAGAACAGGTCCAGCACGCGCTCATCAGCCTGCGGTTTCAGCCAGTCCAGCGCCTGCGCAACCATGGCTTCGTTGACGCCGGCGTTGACCTGAATGAAGTCACCCGGGCGGTACGCCAGATCCAGATCCCACTGTTCCAGGCGATAGCCCAGCGACTGGGTCGCATCGACCGGTTGTGGCTCGCCCTCACCATGCAGCCATAATTGCGCTTCATGAAACTGGCAGAAGTCCTTGAGGATCGTCAGATCCGCTTCGGACAACGGCGCCATGTGCCGCAACAACACCGCCAGTGACGAGCCACTGAACAACTCGACATGCCCCAGCGCTTGCGGCTTGCTCAAACGACGAAGCATCTCCGGCAAACGGGTCATGATCGGTTGCAAGGGCTGTACCAGCACCGGGCATTCGCTGATCGCGACGATGTCCTGACTGCCGGCAGCGCGAAAACCGACCTCGAGTTTCTTCGCTTTCATGTCCCAGCGCACGGCGATGCGGGCGCGACGGCGATAGCCGAATTCGGGACCGGTCAGCGGTGCTGCCCACTCTTCAGGTTCGACACCGGCAACGCGCGACAATTGCTCGGCGAGCATGCGCTGTTTCAGGGCAAGCTGTTCGCCGTGGGGCAAATGCTGCACGCTGCAGCCGCCGCAACGGCCGGCGTGCTGACACGGTGCTGGGCGGCGCAGTTCGCTGGCCTTGAACACGCGCTCGGTGCGCGCCTCGACCACTTTGCCGTGGGCGCCGAGCACCCGCGCTTCGACCTCTTCACCGGCAAGGGCGCCGAGGACGAACCAGGTTTTGCCTTCGAAAAACGCGATACCGCGACCGTCATTGGCCAGGCGTTCGATGCTCAAACGCTGCTTTTTGCCGGTCGGGATTTGCGGCGCCTTGCTGCCACCCGTGGGCTGGAAGCGCAGGCCTCTCTCGTGCTTGGCCATCAGTTGGGCGCGTCGAAAATGCCGGTCGACAAGTAACGGTCGCCACGGTCGCAGATGATCGCGACGATCACCGCGTTTTCAACTTCTTTGGACAGGCGCAGCATCGCTGCCACCGCACCGCCCGAGGACACGCCGCAGAAGATACCTTCTTCACGGGCCAGACGACGGGTGACGTCCTCGGCCTCGCTTTGCGCCATGTCGACGATACGGTCGACGCGGTCGGCCTGATAGATCTTCGGCAGGTATTCCTGCGGCCAGCGGCGGATACCGGGAATGGCCGAGCCCTCCATCGGTTGCAGACCGACGATCTGCACGCTGTCGCTCTGCTCTTTCAAGTAGCGCGAAACGCCCATGATGGTGCCAGTGGTACCCATCGAACTGACGAAGTGCGTGATGCTGCCCTGGGTCTGGCGCCAGATTTCCGGGCCGGTGGTGGTGTAGTGCGCTTCCGGATTGTCGCCATTGGCGAATTGATCGAGCACCTTGCCACGGCCTTCGGCTTCCATACGCTGCGCCAGATCGCGGGCGCCTTCCATGCCTTCTTCCTGGCTGACCAGGATCAGCTCGGCGCCGTAAGCGGTCATTGCCGCTTTACGCTCGGCGCTGGAGTTGTCCGGCATGATCAGGATCATTTTGTAACCTTTGATCGCGGCAGCCATGGCCAGTGCGATGCCGGTGTTACCCGAGGTCGCTTCGATCAGCGTATCGCCGGCATGGATCTGCCCGCGCAACTCGGCGCGAGTGATCATCGACAGCGCCGGACGGTCCTTGACCGAACCCGCCGGGTTATTCCCTTCGAGCTTGAGCAATAGGGTGTTGCTGGTGGCACCGGGCAGGCGCTGCAAACGCACCAGCGGAGTGTTGCCGACGCAATCGGCGATGGTTGGGTACTGCAGGGTCATGGCGTATTCGCAATCCAGACGTGCGGGGGCGCCTATCATACCGGCAAACCCGCGCAGGCCATATCACGCAAAGTGCGGTGCTTATGGTTTATGGGAATAAGCAGCGGTTAGTCGCTATTTTCTGTGTGCGCCGTATCCAGTGCATAAAACTCATGCAACTTGGCCTGCAGCAATTGCTTATCCGGCAGAGAGGTTTGATATTCCGCTATCAATGCGGGCGAGAGACTGCGATTGAGGGCGTACTCGACTACCTCATCTTCCTTGCTTGCACACAGCAGGACACCGATGGCCGGGCTTTCATGAGGCTTGCGGACATTGCGGTCCAGCGCCTCCAGATAGAAATCCAGCTTGCCGAGGTATTCCGGCTCAAAACGGCCGACCTTGAGTTCAATGGCTACAAGGCAGTTGAGCCCTCGGTGGAAGAACAGAAGGTCGAGAGAGAAATCCCGACCGCCTACCTGCAACGGATATTCGGAACCGACAAAGCAGAAGTCGCGACCAAGTTCGATCAGGAATTCCTTGAGGCGAGATAGCAGGCCTTGATGCAGATCGGTTTCAGAATGAGCGCCGGGCAGATCGAGAAATTCGACCATGTAGGAATCGCGGAATATCTCGAGAGCTTCGGGGTGGGATTGCTGCAGTGCCATGGAGGCTTTTGCCGGGTCGGTGACGCTTCGCTCAAACAAAGCTGCTTTGAGCTGCCGCTCCAACTCACGTCTCGACCATTGCTCTCGAACGGCCATTCGTACGTAGAACTCGCGCTCCTCTGGTCGTTTGCATTGGCTGAAAATGGTCAAATTGTGCGACCAGGACAATTGTCGCACCAGTGGTGCGACTTTTTCTTCGGCGTGATAAAGCTCATAAAACTGGCGCATACGAAACAAGTTCGAACGAGTAAAACCTCGCAATCCCGGTTGTGTCAGAGCCAAATGTTCGGCTAATTGACCTACAACAGAATCGCCCCACTCCGCCTGCTCAATCTTACGACTGATATGCGCCCCCACCTGCCAATAAAGCTCAATCAGCTGTGTATTGACCGCTTGCATGGCCTTATGTCTGGAACTGTGAATCAGCGCGAGCACTTCGTTGAAACGTTCGCCATCCGGGCTGCCAGTAACGCTGGATACAGTCATGCGCAATTCCTTGAAGATCAGGTGAAGCACGAGCCTAACCCCTTCAGGAAGCTTGAAATGACCGCCGATGCAGCTTGGGAAATGTCGTACAAAAAAAGGCGAGCGCTCCCGCAAAGTCGGAGGATTGGCGGCCCGAGCGGACTACATCGCGAGCAGGCTCACTCCTACAGAAGCGCTGAGGCACTCAGACAATCTGCGGCGAACCGAGATCCAATGTGGGAGCGAGCCTGCTCGCGAAGGCGTCAGTCGCCGCACCACCGTCATCCGCTACCAAGCGCAAATTCAAGCGCAACCCCGCCCCGCTGTTCTCCGCCCAAATACTTCCGCCCTGACGCTGCACGGCATTGCGCGCGATGCTCAGCCCCAAGCCGAATCCACCGTCGCCGGGCCGCGAGCCGTCGAGTCGGGTGAACGGTGAGAAGATCCGTTCCAGATCCCCTTCCGCTACGCCGCCGCCCTGATCTTCCAGCCACAGGTGCCAGTAATCGCCATCCCTGCGTGCATCCAGTCGCACGATCCCACCCGCCGGCGAATGCCGAATCGCGTTACGCAGAATGTTCTCCAGCGCCTGCGCCAGCGTATTCAGGTTGCCACGCACCCAGCATGAGGACTCGGCCGCGCACTGCAATTGCAGACTCGGCCAGCCGCTTTCATAACAGGCGTTATCCGTGAGCATCTCCCACAGCGCCTGAATTTGAATGGCTTCATCCGGCAGCGGCGTGCGGTCAGTGTCGAGCCAAGCCAGTTGCAGGGTGTCTTCGACCAGACGTTGCATACCGTCAACTTCGCGACCGATACGTTCGCGTAGCTGCACCAGTCCCTGTTCGCTTTCACTGGCGACGCGCAGTCGGCTCAGCGGCGTGCGCAACTCGTGGGACAAATCACGCAGCAGTTGCTGTTGCAGAGCAACGGTCGATTGCAGGCGTTCGGACATCGAGTCGAACGCCCGGGCCAGTTCACCGAGTTCATCCGGGCGCTGGGTGATACCGCTCGACAGCCGCACATTCAATTGGTCGGCGCGCCAGGCGTTGGCCTGTTCGCGAAGGTTGTTCAGCGGCACCACCAATAAACGATAGAGACCGACACACAGCAACAAGGTGAACAGGCCCGGAATCACGCCGTTAGTGATGACGCGCCAGAACACGCGGTATTTCCCCGGCACGAAGCGCTCGGGCAATTCAATCACCAGGCTGCCGGCAGATGGCTCTTTGGGAAACGGCACACGCAGCCACGGCCGGTTCTTTTTGTGAATCGGCCAGTCGAGGCCGCGCAAGAACGTCAGGTGCTGGATTTCCTGCTCATTCAGCGGCTCACTGCTCAACGACTGCAAGTTGCCGCCGATCACGCCGACCCAGCTGGCTTCGCGCAATTCCATGCTCTGCAACCAGCTATCGACACCGTTGCGTCCACCATGCTGCCACGCCTGTTCCGCTTGCGCGGCGTAACGAGTCAGCGTCCCGCGAGCCTCGTCGGAGAGGAACTGATTGCGCTCCTCCATGTAACGGCCCCACGACCAGCTCAGCCAGATCATCAGCAGACAGAATGCGACCAACAGGCAGGCCAGTTTCCAGAACAGCGAATGCCGGCCCGGCAGTTCAGAGATTTTCATCGCAGGCGCTCAAGACATAACCCTTGCCCCACACCGTGCGCACTTCGCGCTCGGTATAGCCGATGGCTTTGAGCTTGCGGCGGATCTGGCTGATGTGCATGTCGAGACTGCGGTCGTGGGCCGCGTAACCACGCTGCAAAACGTGCTGATAAAGAAAGGCTTTGCTCAGCACTTCTTCGTCATTGCGATTGAGGGTTTCCAGCAGACGGTATTCGCTGCGAGTCAGCCCGGCAGCGTGCTCGCGAAAATAAACATCGCATTGCTCATCGTCAAAACGCAGCGTGCCAGCCGCGACTGGTACCGCGAGAGTGGCTGGACGCCGATCAAGAGCAACCCGGCGCAGGATCGCTTCGATGCGCACATGCAACTCGGTCATGCTGAACGGCTTGGGCAAATAATCGTCGGCGCCCAGCCGGAAACCACTGATGCGATCCGCCTCCGCGCCAAGGGCCGACATCAGCAGCACCGGGGTCGAATGGCTCTGGCGCAATTGCGTCAATACATTCAAACCGTCCATTCCAGGCAACAGGATATCCATCAGCACCACGTCGAACGGCTGGCGTTTGGCGATGCTCAGGCCTTCCTGACCGTTCTGGCACCAGGTCACCTGAAAGCCGCTGCGTCCCAGATGTTCGTGAACATAGGCACCGAGGACCGGATCGTCTTCGATAGAAAGAATGCGTGGCTGGCTGACGGAAACAGGAGTCATGAGTATCTGCAAGTAATTCTCAGTTGTGTGCGATTATTCAAGATTGTCGGACAGCGGGCAACACAAGGCTGCCCTTTCTGACAAACGAGCACTGGCGCCCTCCCCCCCCTGAGCGCATTTTTCCGGAGATTGCCCGCGAGCAAATCGCTACACTGCGCCCATGTCGCGTGCCGGATGCACGCATGAGTCAACAGATCAGCGGGATGCAGGAGATAGGCGTGCTCAAGAAACTGGGAATCAAAGGTCGCGTGTTGTTGCTGACCTTGTTGCCGACCAGCCTGATGGCGCTGGTGCTGGGTGGTTATTTCACCTGGACGCAGCAGTCCGACTTGCAGAGCCAATTGATGCAACGCGGTGAAATGATCGCCGAGCAACTGGCGCCGCTGGTGGCCCCTGCCATGGGTCACGGCAACAGCGAGTTGCTTGAGCGCATCGCCACGCAATCCCTTGAACAACCGGACGTGCGCGCGGTGACCTTCCTCGCCCCGGACCGCTCGCCGCTGGCCCACGCCGGCCCGACCATGCTCAATCAGGCGCCCAGCGGCGACAGCGCGCTTTTGCAACGGCGCAGTGGCAATGACGCGACCCGTTACCTGATGCCGGTCTTCGGCAAACATCGCAACCTCGCCGGCGAACTGATCCCGCAAGAGTCCGACCGACTGCTCGGCTGGGTCGAATTGGAACTGTCGCACAACGGCATGCTGCTGCGCGGTTATCGCAGCCTGTTTGCCAGCCTGCTGCTGATTGCCGCCGGTCTGGCGGGCGCGGCGCTGCTGGCATTGCGCATGGGCCGCACCATCAATCGTCCGCTGAGCCAGATCAAACAAGCTGTCGCGCAGCTCAAGGATGGTCATCTGGAAACGCGTCTGCCGCCGCTCGGCAGTCAGGAACTGGATGAGCTGGCCTCCGGCATCAACCGCATGGCCGGCACCCTGCAGAACGCCCGCGAAGAACTCCAGCACAGTGTCGATCAGGCCACCGAAGACGTCCGCCAGAATCTGGAAACCATCGAGATCCAGAACATCGAACTGGACCTGGCGCGCAAAGAAGCGCTGGAGGCGAGCCGGATCAAGTCCGAATTCCTCGCCAACATGAGCCACGAGATCCGCACGCCGCTCAACGGCATTCTCGGCTTCACCCATCTGTTGCAGAAAAGCGAACTGACTCCGCGTCAGCTCGACTATCTGGGCACCATCGAAAAGTCCGCCGACAGCCTGCTGGGAATTATCAACGAGATCCTCGACTTCTCGAAAATCGAGGCCGGCAAACTGGTGCTCGACCACATTCCGTTCAACCTGCGCGACCTGTTGCAGGACACCCTGACCATCCTCGCCCCCGCCGCGCACGCCAAACAGCTGGAGCTGGTCAGCCTGGTCTATCGCGACACGCCGCTGTCGCTGGTCGGTGACCCGCTGCGTCTGAAGCAGATCCTCACCAATCTTGTGAGCAACGCGATCAAGTTCACCCGCGAAGGCACCATCGTCGCCCGCGCGATGCTTGAAGATGAACAGGAAGACAGCGTGCAACTGCGCATCAGCATTCAGGACACCGGTATCGGTTTGTCGAACCAGGACGTGCGCGCGTTGTTCCAGGCGTTCAGTCAGGCCGACAATTCGCTTTCGCGCCAGCCAGGTGGCACCGGTCTGGGGCTGGTGATTTCCAAACGCCTGATCGAACAGATGGGCGGCGAAATCGGCGTCGACAGCACGCCGGGCGAAGGCTCGGAATTCTGGATCAGCCTGAGCCTGCCCAAGACCCGCGACGACGCCGAAGACTTGCCGGCCGCGCCGCTGCTCGGGCGCCGCGTGGCGGTGCTGGAAAATCACGAACTGGCGCGTCAGGCCTTGCAGCACCAACTGGAAGACTGTGGCCTCGATGTCACGCCGTTCAACACCCTCGAAAGTTTGACCAATGGCGTCACCGGCGCCCACCAGACCGATCAGGCGATTGATCTGGCGGTCATCGGCATCACCAGCAACGACATGCTGCCCGAGCGTTTGAACCAGCACATCTGGGACCTCGAGCACCTCGGCTGCAAAGTGCTGGTGCTGTGCCCGACCACCGAACAGACGTTGTTCCATTTATCGGTACCGAATCCGCACAGCCAACTGCAAGCGAAACCGGCCTGCACGCGTAAATTGCGTCGCGCCCTGGCCGATCTGGTCAACCCGCGCCAGCCCCGCAATGAGCCGGGCGAACCGCTGTCGAGCCGCGCGCCGAAAGTGCTCTGTGTCGACGACAACCCGGCCAACCTGCTGCTGGTGCAAACCCTGCTCGAAGACATGGGCGCCAAGGTGCTCGCGGTAGAAAGCGGCTACGCGGCGGTCAAAGCGGTGCAGAGCGAATCCTTCGATCTGGTGCTGATGGACGTGCAAATGCCGGGCATGGACGGCCGCCAGAGCACCGAAACCATTCGCCAGTGGGAAAGCGAGCGGCACTGCACGCCGCTGCCGATCGTCGCCCTCACCGCCCACGCCATGGCCAACGAAAAACGCGCACTGCTGCAAAGCGGCATGGACGACTACCTGACCAAACCGATCAGCGAGCGGCAACTGGCGCAGGTGGTGCTGAAATGGACCGGCCTGGCCTTGCGCAATCAAGGGCCGGAGCGGATCAGCGACAGTGCCGCGAGCAACCATGAGCTGCCGGTGCTCGATCACGAGGAAGGTTTGCGCCTGGCCGCCGGCAAGGCCGATCTGGCGGCGGACATGCTGGCCATGCTCCTCGCCTCTCTGGAAGCCGACCGCGAAGCCATCCGCGCAGCACGTGACAGCCACGACCAGAATGCCTTGCTCGAACGCGTGCATCGCCTGCACGGCGCCACACGTTACTGCGGTGTGCCGCAATTGCGCGCAGCCTGCCAGCGCAGTGAAACCCTGCTCAAACAGGACGATCCGAAAGCCACGCTGGCGCTGGATGAACTGGAACGGGCAATCAACCGCTTGGCCGCGCAAGCGAAGATCAGCGCCTGATCCACGGCAATGCCGGCCAACGCCGGCAACGCTAAAGTGGTCTCGGGTGATTCAATCCGTGTCGATGCTCCAGGAGGATTTCATGCGCACGCTCGTTTTCAGTAGCCAGACCTACGACCGCGACAGCTTCCTCGCCGCCGATTGCCCGGCGGATATCGAGCTGCAATTTCAACCGGCCCGGCTCAGCCTCGATACGGCAGCGCTGGCCGAGGCCCATGAAGTGGTCTGCGCGTTTATCAACGACGACCTCAGTGCACCGGTGCTGGAGCGTCTGGCTGCTGGTGGCACGCGCCTGATTGCGCTGCGCTCGGCGGGTTACAACCATGTCGATCTGCTCGCGGCAAAACGTCTGGGACTGGCCGTGGTGCGTGTACCGGCCTACTCGCCACATGCGGTGGCCGAACATGCCGTGGCGCTGATCCTCGCCCTCAACCGTCGCCTGCACCGCGCCTATAACCGCACCCGTGAGGGCGATTTCAGCCTGCACGGCCTGACCGGTTTCGATCTGGTCGGCAAAACGGTGGGGATTGTCGGCACCGGACAGATCGGCGCGACTTTCGCCAAAATCATGCACGGCTTCGGTTGTGAGTTGCTGGCCTGCGATCCATTCCCGAATCCGGAGGTGCTGGCGTTGGGCGCACGCTATCTGAGTCTGCCGGAACTGCTCGCGCAGTCGCGGATCATCAGCCTGCACTGCCCGCTCAACGGGCAGAGCAAACACCTGATCAACCGCGACTCGCTGGCACACATGCAAGCCGGCGCCATGCTCATCAATACCGGTCGCGGTGGTCTGGTCGACACCCCGGCGCTGATTGACGCCTTGAAGGACGGCCAGCTCGGCTATCTGGGCCTGGATGTCTATGAAGAAGAGGCGCAACTGTTTTTCGAGGATCGTTCCGACCTGCCCTTGCAGGACGATGTGCTGGCGCGATTGCTGACCTTTCCCAACGTGATCATTACTGCGCATCAGGCTTTTTTGACCCGTGAAGCACTGGGTGCGATTGCCGCAACCACACTGCACAACATCGCGACCTGGGTGGCAGGAACGCCACAGAACCAGGTCGAGGGTTGACGGTTTGGCGGCCTATTTCGGCGAAAGCGAAGACGCCAGAATCAACAACGCCAGCCAACCGAAGCCAAAGAAGCGCTGTTTCATCGAGTGGCCGTAGCGCAGCAGGAACCAGACGAAAACCATCGGCAGCAGGAAGATCATGATCTTCAGCCAGCCTTCCACCGGGCGACTGCCGTCGGCATTGGCCTGCTCAGTGGCCGGTTGCTCGGTTGGTTGTTGGCGCCGACGCCGCGCAGCAGCCGGCATGACTTTCGGTAAAGGTTGCGGTTCAGGCGCTGGAGCACTGACTTCGGGCACTGCCTTGTTACGCGGCAGACTGCCGAAAGAAATCGTCGAAGGCTGAGCCGGGGCGGGTGCCGCGCCTGTCTGCGTTTGGGCTTGAGCGGTTTGCTCCAGCATCGGAGCCCCACAATGAATGCACGCACTGGCGACTGAGCTAATGCTCCTCTTGCATTCATAACATTCGATCAGCGCCATGTTCCGTTCCTTCAGATTCGAGGCCGGCAGTTTGCCATGAGTGTCGCGGCATTTGAACCGGATCGAAGGTTGCACGCGCGCATCATTCTGCAATCAAGCCCGTGCTAGCATGTCGCGCATATTTGGAGGACCCATGGTCGAACACGATTTCCGCTACACCCTGATGAACCCGCAACACACCCTCACCGAATGCCGCGCCCTCGTTCCGGGCCGCTATCAGGTCACCGGCAATGGTGGCTCGATTCGCATCGGTGACGCGCTGTTGGTCACCCTCAAAGGCAGCAAGGACTTGTCCATGTGCCTGACCGTTGAAACCGTCCGCCACCTGATCAATCCGCCGGGCCAATGGACCGCGATGACCACGGGCCCGGTGTTCGGTGAGCTGGCGATCCACACCTGGCAGGTCAATTGCGACAGCTGCGCCAAAGAGCTGAGCTTCGAATTCGCCGTGGACGCCAAACTCGGTAAAACCGCAGAAAAACCGGCAGCCACCGCGCGCATCGCCGAACTGGGCTGGAAAGCCGTTGGCGACAAGCACTTGTGCCCGAAATGCCAGGTGTCGGCATGATCAAACGCCTTGCCCTGACCGCGCTGGTCGGTGCCGGCCTGGTGGGCTGTGCCGCAGAACCTGTGCAACTGCAACAGAACCGCAGCTACATTCTGGAGTGGATCGGTGAGCGGCCGTTGATGGATTACAGCCATCTGACCGTGACCCTGGGCGATGATGGCCGCGCCTACGGCAACGGTGGCTGCAACCATTGGTTCGCGCCGTATACGCTGGACGGCGACAAGTTGAGCTTCGGCAAGATCGGCAAGACCCGCAAACTTTGTGCACCGGCACTGATGGAGCAGGAACAACGCTTCCTGCAGGCGCTGGAACATGTCGAGCGCTGGGACATCTCGCCGATCGAGCAGATGCGTTTCTGGCCGGCTGAAGGCAAGCCGTTGCGCTGGTGGCTGGAAGAGGGGTGATTGGCTAGTCCGCCGATGCCCTCACCCTAGCCCTCTCCCAGGGGGAGAGGGGACTGATTGGGGGATATTGGAGAGGTACGCCGACCTGAAAGGTCTTCACCGAATCCGTAATCGGCTGAATCTTTTAGGTCGATGAGTCCGCCGATGCCCTCACTCTAACCCTCTCCCAGGGGGAGAGGGGACTGATTGGGGGATATTGGAGAGGTACACCGACTTGAACGAGTGCAATTGAATCCATAATCGACTGGATCTTGCTTTGGCGAGTCTACAATCGACTCGATCTCTCAGGTCGCTGTAACTCGCCAGACACCTCGGTCGGCCCCCTCTCCCCCCGGGAGAGGGCTGGGGTGAGGGGCTTTTGACGTTACTGGGTCGCCTGCAGAGCCTCAAGCTTGGCCATCACTCCAGCCGCCGTCTGCTCCCCCATCAACTGTTCACGCACCTTGCCCTTGTTGTCGATGATGTACGTCACCGGCAGCGCTTCACTGCGCGGCAACTCGAACAGCTCTGCCGGATCCTGCGCCAGCACGGTGAACTTGATGCCCAGTTTTTCACTGGCGTCTTTCAGCTCTACGCCCTGCACATTGTCGAAGTTCACCCCGAACACGCCAACGTTCTTGCTCTTCAGCTCATCCGCCAAATGATTGAGTTCCGGGATCTCGGTCCGGCACGGGCCGCACCATTCGGCCCAGTAGTTGAGCACTACCCATTGTTTGTCCAAACGCTCGGACGCAACTTTCTGACCATTCTGGTCGATACCGTAATCATTGCCGCAGCCCCCCAGCATCAACGCCCCGATTATCGTCAATGCCGCTGCCAATCGCCGTGTCATGTCGTGTTCCTTGTGAAAATTTGAAGGCGCCTGCGACCCATTGCCTCCGAAGGTTCTGGATTGCGCGCTGCACAGTTAGAATAGCCGCCACTTTACGCCAGAAGCGACCCGCCATGACCGATCTGACGCTTTATCACAATCCGCGCTGCTCGAAATCCCGCAGCGCGCTGGAGCTGCTTGAAGCCCGCGGCCTGACCCCGAACGTCGTGCGTTACCTCGAAACCCCTTTGAGCGCGGCGCAAATCAAGGCCCTGCTCGGCAAGCTCGGGATCGGCGCACGCCAGTTGCTGCGCACCGGGGAAGATGAATACAAAAGGCTTCAGCTGGCTGACGCAAGCCTCAGCGAAGCGGAGTTGATCGAAGCCATCGCTCAGCACCCGAAACTGATGGAGCGACCGATTCTCGAAGTCGGCGACAAAGCCGCCATCGGTCGTCCGCCGGAAAATATCCTGGAGTTGTTGCCGTGAGCGCGCCGTACATTCTGGTGCTGTATTACAGCCGCAATGGCTCGACCAACGAGATGGCCCGGCAGATTGCCCGTGGTGTCGAGCAGGCCGGTCTCGAAGCGCGTTTGCGCACCGTGCCGGCAATCTCTACCGAGTGCGAAGCCGTGGCCCCGGCCATACCGGACGAAGGCGCGCTCTACGCCACTCTCGATGATTTGAAGAACTGCGCCGGTCTGGCCCTCGGCAGCCCAACGCGCTTTGGCAACATGGCCGCACCGCTGAAATACTTCCTCGATGGCACCAGCAACCTCTGGCTGACCGGCGCGCTGGTCGGCAAACCAGCCGGCGTGTTCACCTCCACCGCCAGCCTGCACGGCGGTCAGGAAACCACGCTGCTGTCGATGATGTTGCCGTTGCTGCACCACGGCATGCTCATCACCGGTCTGCCTTACAGCGAATCGGCGCTGCTGGAAACCCAGGGCGGCGGTACGCCTTACGGTGCCAGTCATCACGCTGGGGCTGACGGTAAAAAAGGCCTCGATCAGCACGAAGTGGCGCTGTGCCGTGCGCTGGGTCTGCGGCTGGCGAAAACCGCTCAGAAACTGGTGGGCTGAGATGGCGAAGAAGCCGAAGATTCTGCCGAGTGTCGAGTGGCTTGCGCCGCGCGTGAAAGCGATGCGGGTTGTCAGCCTGCTGAGCTTTTTCGCTTTGGCCGGATTGCTCGCTGCATACTATCTGGTCTTCGCCGACCTGCACGGTGCACGGCCGTGGGTGATTCTGCTGGTCGAGTTGATCCCGTGGATCGTCCTTGCCCCGGCGATGATCATGGGCAGCGCCCGTGGGCATTCGTGGATGTGTTTTGTGGTGAATCTGTATTTCATCAAGGGCGCACTGGCGGCGTATGACCCGAACCGACAGTGGTTTGGCGTGCTGGAGATGGTTGCGAGCCTGGCGGTGTTCTGCTCGGCGCTGCTGTATGTGCGGTGGCGGTATCAGTTGAATCGCAAGTTGGCAGGTGAAGGCGAGATCTCCGTCGCCTAAACGGACGCCTTCGTCGGAACGCCGCCCGGAGCAAGCTCGCTCCCACATTTGGAATGTGTTCCCCTGTGGGAGCGAGCCTGCTCGCGAATGGGGCGACGCGGTCTTAATGGTTGACGGTGTAAGCGAGCATCATCGAAATCTGGCTCATTGCCCGGCCGCCGCTCTGTTCATGCCACTGGTTGAACGCATCCTGCACGATCGCCAGATCACGCAGACTGGTCGGCACCTTGTCGACGATCTTCTGAGCGTTCAGCGCCGCCACCACGTCGTAGCTCGGCACGAACGTATCTTTGCCGACCATGCGCAAAAACCGTGGCGCCGACAGCCCGCCGAGTTGATGACCGTGCTTTTTCAGGTACGTCCACAGACCGACGATATCAGTCACCGGCCAGTCGGCGATCAGCGCGCCGAAACTGCCCTTCTCCTTCTCCACATCGAGCATGAACTGCGCATTGCGCGGCACGCTTTTCAGCTTGCCGAGATGACGAATGATCCGCGCATCCTGCATCAGACGCTCAAGGTGTTCGGCACTCATCAGCACGACTTTTTCCGGGTCGAACTTGAAGAACACTTCCTCGAAGGCCGGCCACTTGGCGTCGACCAGACTGTGCTTGAGGCCGGCGCGGAATACGCGCAGGGCCATGGTCGAGAGGTAGCGGTCGTCGCTGATCTTGCGCAATTGCGTCGGGGTCTTGGGAACGGGCAGATGGGCTTCCAGTTCAGCCGCCGAACCGAAGCGGTTCAGACAGTATTCGTGCAGCCACTTGTAATCGCGCATGCCCTCTCCTGGGAATTGAAAATGAAATTTTACCTGTGAACACAAAACACTGTGGGAGCGAGCTTGCTCGCGAAAGCGGTCTGTCATTCAACACGGATGTCGGCTGACACGACGCCTTCGCGAGCAAGCTCGCCCCCACATGGATCGGGTTTACAGATTGACGACGTTGACGAAGCGCGAAGCTGCGGTCTCGTCGATCTTCAGGCTGGTGAAGTCGAACAGGTTGCGGTCGGCCAGTTGCGACGGGATCACGTTCTGCAGACTGCGGAAGATGCTTTCAGTTCGACCGGGGGTCTTGCGCTCCCAGTCCAGAAGCATTTCCTTGACCACCTGACGCTGCAGGTTTTCCTGCGAACCGCAGAGGTTGCACGGGATGATCGGGAATTCTTTCAAATCCGAGTAAGCCTGAATGTCTTTCTCGTTGCAGTACGCCAGCGGACGAATCACCACGTTGCGACCATCGTCGGCGCGCAGCTTCGGCGGCATCGCTTTGAGGCTGCCGTTGAAGAACATGTTGAGGAAGAACGTCTCGACGATGTCGTCGCGGTGGTGACCGAGGGCCATTTTGGTCGCGCCGATTTCGTCGGCGAAGGTGTACAGCGTGCCGCGACGCAGGCGCGAGCACAGAGAGCAAGTGGTCTTGCCTTCCGGGATCAGTTCCTTGACCACCGAGTAGGTGTCTTTCTCGACGATGTGATACTCGACGCCCAGTTCTTTCAGATAGGCCGGCAGCACATGCTCAGGGAAGCCCGGCTGCTTCTGGTCCATGTTCACCGCGACGATCTCGAACTTGATCGGGGCAACCTTCTGCAGGTGCAGCAGCACGTCGAGCATGGTGTAACTGTCCTTGCCGCCGGACAGGCAGACCATCACCTTGTCGCCATCTTCAATCATGTTGAAATCGGCGACCGCTTCGCCGGCCAGACGGCGCAGGCGCTTTTGCAGTTTGTTCTGGTTGACCGTAAGAGTGCCCATGACGCGAAATCCGTGAGGTGTGACGAAAGGCCGGCATTTTACGCAAAAACCCCGGGGTTGTGGGCACAGGTTGTCGCGGCCAGCCGACGACGCGTTAACAGACCCCGAGGCGATTACCCGCCCTGTTTACAGCGCGATTTGCTCTAAGCCCCTAATACCTGTGCGGGTAAGACCTTTCTATACTGCGACATAAGGTCGCACACAATCTGAAGACCTGTATTTGCTCGGCCACCTTGGCCCGTAGGCGCTCCGCTGGGGGGCGATGGCAATAACAAGAGGAGTGACTGGCATGATCCATCACGTAGTGGGACTTTTCACCCACCCCGATCAGGAATGGAAGGAAATCCGTGGCGACCAAGAGGAAAGCATCAGCCACATGTACCTCACCCACACGCTGATCCTGGCGGCGATTCCGGCAATCTCGGCGTTTATCGGCACCACCCAGGTCGGCTGGGTGATCGGTAATCGCGCGCCGGTCATGCTGACCTTTGAAAGCGCACTGTGGATGACGATCATGTCGTACCTGGCCATGCTCGGCGGGGTCGCAGTGATGGGCGCTTTCGTGCACTGGATGGCGCGCACTTATGACGCCAATCCAAGCCTGGCACGTTGCGTGGCCTTCGCCACCTACACCGCGACACCGTTGTTTGTCGGTGGGCTGGCGGCGCTGTATCCACATATGTGGCTGGGGATGATCGTCGGCACGGCGGCCATCTGTTACACGGTTTATCTGCTGTATGTGGGTCTGCCGACTTTCATGAATATTCCGTCGGACGAGGGCTTCCTGTTTTCCAGCTCGGTGCTGGCGGTGGGTCTGGTGGTGCTGGTGGCCATCATGGCATTCACCGTGATTGTCTGGGGGCTGGGCGTCGGGCCTGTGTATACGAACTGACTCGACAGGCTGATCACAGGCCGCCGCAAGGCGGCCTTGTCGTTTCAAGAATGACCATTCGGCAGCTCGACGATTCGCAAGTCCACAGCGTTGCGGCATACTCGACGCCTCTGGAGATCCATCAAGCATGCCCGAGCAACTCAATACCCGCGTCGAAGACTGTTACCAACTCGCTGAATCCTTTTTCAAACGTTCTTTCCCACGCCCTGTCGTCAGTCTCAAGCTGCGCGGGCAAAAAGCTGGTGTCGCGCATCTGCACGAGAATCTGCTGCGCTTCAATCCGCAGCTGTACCGGGAAAACACCGAACACTTCCTCAAGCAGACCGTGGCCCACGAAGTCGCGCACCTGATCGCCCATCAGCTGTTCGGGGAGCGCATTCAGCCCCACGGCGAGGAATGGCAACTGATCATGCGCGGCGTTTACGAACTGCCGCCGGATCGCTGCCACACCTATGCAATCAAGCGCCGCAGCGTGACCCGCTATATCTACAAATGCCCGTGTGCCGACAGTGATTTTCCGTTTTCGGCACAGCGCCATAGTCTGGTGCGGCAGGGGCGGCGCTACCTGTGTCGGCGCTGCCGGAATACCTTGGTGTTCAGTGGTGAGATGCGCGTCGAATAGTCAGTTTTTTATTGCCTGTACTGGCCTCTTCGCGAGCAAGCTCGCTCCCACCTTGGAATGCATTCTCCTGTGGGAGCGAGCTTGCTCGCGAAAGGGTCGGCACAGGCACTAAAGAATGACTTTGGCCTGGCGCAGCTCTTCAATTTTCGAAGGACTCAACCCCAACTCCGCCAACACCTGATCCGTATGCTGCCCCAACGCCGCGCCAACATGCCGCGGCGCCGGCAACGCTTCGGAAAACTTCAACGGACAGGCCATTTGCGCCTGCGTCGTGCCATCCCCACGCGGCACCTGCGTCACCAGTTCCCGAGCCTGCAAATGCGGATGGCGCACCGCCTCACCCAGACTCAACACCGGCTCGACACACGCATCGATCCCGGCAAACATTTCACATAGTTCAGCAAAGTCATGTTTTTCAAACTCGACCGTCAGTGCGTATTTCAACGCCCGCTGCTGCTCAGGCTTTGGGGACAGCCCTTGCGCGGCCAACTCCGGCCGCCCCAACGCCGTACACAGTTGCTGCATAAAGCCTGGTTCCAGACTGCCCACCGACATCCAGCGGCCATCGCGAGAGCGGTAATAATCGTAGAAGCTGCCGCCGTTGAGCATCTGGTCTTCCCACTCCGGCTCTTCTCCGCACGCCAGATATCCCGCCCCCGCCATGGCATTCAGGCTGAACGCGCAATCGGTCATGCTCACATCCAGATGCGTGCCCTGCCCACTCTGCTGACGCGCAATCACTGCCGCCAACAAGCCGATCACCCCGTGCAACGAACCACCGGCAACATCCGCCACTTGCATGCCCAGCGGCAACGGCCCGCTGTCGGCGCGACCGGTGTAACTGGCCAGCCCCGCCAGCGCCAGGTAATTGATGTCATGCCCGGCGCGATCCTTGTACGGCCCGCTCTGGCCGTAACCGGTGATCGACACGTAGATCAGCTTCGGATTGATCGCCTTCAGCGCTTCATAACCCAGGCCCAGGCGCTCCATCACACCGGGGCGAAACTGCTCGAGGACGATGTCGTAATCGGCCAGCAATTGCTTGATCACTTCCAGCGCCTCGGGCTGCTTGAGATCCAGCGCCAGGCTGCGTTTGTTGCGGTTCAGGTAAGCGTGACTGGCCGAAACTCCGCCATCATGCGGCGGCAACACCCGCAGCAGGTCCAGGCGCGTCGGTGACTCGATGCGCAGCACTTCAGCGCCCATGTCCGCCAGCAACAATGAGGCGAACGGCCCCGGTAGCAGTGTCGAGAAATCGAGGATCTTCAGTGAGGCCAGCGGTGCGGACATGGGTGAACTCCTTGGGCGATGCACTCAGCCTAGGCAGCGATGCCGCGAACGGCAATCACCGCAAATGTCAGCGGGTGTGACCGTTACGCTCAAATATCAGGCAAGAAAAAACCCGCCGAAGCGGGTTTTTCCAGGCAAGCAATGCTTACTTCACATTGCTTGGGGTTGGGCCTTCAGCCACACCCAGGTCATCTTCTTCACGCTCGTCAGAGATACCGCGACCGCCCGAGGCCAGCTCGGTTTGCAGTTGGTCGGTATCCAGCTCTTTGACCCACTTGGCAACCACGATGGTGGCTACTGCGTTACCGACCAGGTTGGTCAGTGCGCGGGCTTCGGACATGAAGCGGTCGATACCGAGGATCAGCGCCAGACCGGCCACCGGCAGGTGACCTACCGCCGACAGGGTCGCGGCCAGTACGATGAAGCCCGAACCGGTCACGCCAGCCGCGCCTTTGGAGGACAGCAGCAATACCAGCAGCAGGGTGATCTGGTGAGTGATGTCCATGTGGGTGTCGGTCGCCTGAGCGATGAACACGGCCGCCATGGTCAGGTAGATCGAAGTACCGTCGAGGTTGAACGAGTAACCGGTCGGGATCACCAGACCGACTACGGATTTCTTCGCGCCCAGACGCTCCATCTTGATCAGCATGCGTGGCAATGCCGATTCCGACGAGGACGTGCCCAGTACGATCAACAGCTCTTCACGGATGTAGCGCACCAGCTTAAACACGCTGAAACCGTGAGCACGGCAGATCGCACCCAGCACCACCACCACGAACAGGATGCAGGTGATGTAGAAGCAGATCATCAACTGGCCCAGTTGCACCAGCGAGCCGACGCCGTAGGCACCGATGGTGAACGCCATGGCGCCCAGTGCACCGAGTGGCGCCAGTTTCATGATCATGTTGATGATGTTGAACATGACATGGGCGAAGCGATCGATCATGTCCAGCAGCGGACGACCGTACGAACCCAGGCGATGCAGGGCGTAGCCGAAGATCACCGAGAACATCAGCACTTGCAGGATGTCACCGGTGGCGAACGCGCCGACGATAGTGTTCGGGATTACATTGAGGAGGAAACCGACAATGCTCTGGTCTTTACTGGCCGTCACATAAGTGGCGATTTTCGAGGCGTCCAGGGTGGTGACGTCGATGTGCATGCCGGCGCCCGGTTGCACAACGTTGACCACGATAAGACCGATCAGCAGGGCAATGGTGGAAACGATTTCGAAGTACAGCAGCGCATAGCCGCCGGTCTTGCCCACGGATTTCATGTTCTGCATGCCGGCGATGCCGCTGACAACGGTACAGAAGATGATAGGGGCGATGACCATTTTGATCAGTTTGATGAACCCGTCACCCAGCGGCTTGAGGGCTACACCGGTCTGAGGGTAGAAGTGACCAAGCAGGATGCCGATGGCGATGGCAACGATCACCTGGAAATACAGGGATTTGTACAGTGGCTGACGAGTCGTCATTGCAGATTTCCTCAAGAGCCTCGCGTGGCAACATCCATCTGTTGACCGCGAAACCTGAATTGCGAACCCTCCTGCACTGGAGGGATTTGTTGTTGGAGCAGCGTTTTCCATCAGGGCGAAACGCACGCTTCTGTGGCTTGTATCGCAAACGTCGTGCCACTTTGGTGCGATTGCCTGCAAGCCTTTTGATATCAGGGATTACAGGCTCATGGGTGTCACCATCCGGTGACTCAAGTGTGGCGGATTTCCGCCAACTCACCGCCTCTCGTCCTACAATTTGGCGGAAATCCGCCTTGTAGGCGTGTCCAGCCGCCGGCTACCATCCGGCGCCTGAGGAAGGATCTGCCGCTTATGCGCGAACGCACCATTGCCAGTCATTTCGCCCGCGCCGCCCTCGGTGGTGCGCGCCGCCAAGGGTTCGATTACTCGGGCCTGCTGTTGCAACTGGGCATCAGCCCGGAACTGCTCGATGAGCCGCGTGCGCGCATAGCTCCGGAACAATTCACCCGGTTGATTCAGGGCCTGTGGCTGGCGCTGGACGACGAATACCTGGGTTTCGGCAACGCGCCAAGCAAACCCGGCAGTTTCGCCATGATGTGCCACGCCTCGATTCACTGCCGCAATCTGGAGAAAGCCCTGCAACGCGGTTTACTGTTTTATAGCCTATTCCCCGAAGCCCCGCGCCTGAGCCTGACACGTGAAGACGAATGGGTACGTTTGAGCCTCGATGATTCGCAGATGTGGGACCCGGATCACTTTCTCACCGAGAGCCTGCTGGTGATCTGGCATCGCCTCGGCAGTTGGCTGATTGGCCAGCGGATTCGCCTTGAACAGGCGAGCTTCAGCTATCCACGCCCCGAGCACGGCGCTGAATACGACTTGTTGTTCCCCTGCCCGCTGACTTTCGGCACCGAGCAAAGCAGCCTGTTGTTCCACAGCAGATATCTACACATGCCGCTGTTGCAGGACGAACGCACGCTCAAACATTTCCTCGAACGCTCCCCCGCCGACCTGCTCTCACGCCCGGACGACGGTGACAGCCTGAGCAGTCGCCTGCGCCGCTTGCTCAGTCGCGACACGGCACACTGGCCGGATCTCGAGGCGGTGGCGGCGCACTTGCACATCAGCCCGCAGACCTTGCGTCGGCACTTGCGTGAGGAAGGCAGCAGCTTTCAGGAGTTGAAGGATCAGTTGCGGCGGGATATCGCCATTTATCATTTGGGGCGGGCGGATCTGTCGTTGCAGCAGATTGCCGAGCAGCTCGGGTTCTCCGAGCCGTCGGCGTTTCATCGGGCGTTCAAAAAGTGGACGGGGCTGACGCCGGGGGCTTATCGGGCGCAGGAGCAATGAGGCTATAAATCAAAAGCCCCTCACCCTAACCCTCTCCCGGAGGGAGAGGGGACTGATTGGGGGATGCTCAAGAAGTACGCCGACCTGAAACATCGCTACTGAATCCATAATCGACTGGCTATTTCAGGTCGATGTAAAGCGCCAGACACCTCGGTCGGCCCCCTCTCCCTCTGGGAGAGGGCTGGGGTGAGGGCACTCGCAATCACACCGCCGGAAAATGAATCCTGAACGCCGCCCCACCCATCGGCGAATCACCCAACGCCAGTTTGGCGTTGTAGCTTTCAATAATGTCCTTGACCACCGCCAACCCGATGCCCTGCCCCGGATGCTGGGCATCCAGCCTTTCACCGCGCTCCAGAATCCGTGCACGCTGGTCCGGCGGTACGCCCGGGCCGTCGTCTTCGACGCACAGTTCGATCCCGGCGAGGGTCTCGCGCACGCTGATGCGCACTTCGCCCAGACACAGGCGATAGGCGTTCTCCAGCAAGTTGCCCAGCATCTCCAGCAGCGCGCCCTGCTCGATCGGCACATAACAATGCTCGGGCAGATCAAACGCCACCCGCACATGTTTATCGCGGTAAACCTTGTCCAGCGTGTCGCAAAGGCTTTTGAGCACCGGTTGCAGGCGCACCTGGTGTCGCACCAGTCCACTTTTACGCAAGCTGGCCCGTTGCAGTTGATAGCTGATCTGCTGGCTCATGCGTTCGATCTGGCTTTGCAGCACCCAGGCCTGATCGCGTTCTTCGGGACGTTGGGCCATGTCCTCGCTGACGCCCTGCAGCACCGCCAACGGGGTTTTCAGGCTGTGCGCCAAGTCATCAAGGGAATCGCGATAACGACTGCGCTGTTGCCGTTCGCTGTGCAGCAAACGGTTGAGCGAGCCGGTCAGGCGCAGCAGTTCGCGCGGATGTTGCTCAGTCAGACTTTCACGGGTGCCGCCCTCGATTTCGTCGAGTTCCTGACTGAGCCGGCGCAAGGCTTTGAGGCCCCAGGTCAGACCGATCCACAACAGCGCCAGCAACACGAGTAACGCAGCACCGAAGCCCAGATAGAGATTCTCGCGTAGGCCTTCGAGGGTGGTTTCGTACTCGCGCACCGGTTGCAGGGCGACGATGCTGAACGCCGCGCTTTTGCCGCCGAGCAGCTTGACCTCAACGTCGTAGACGAAGAATTCCTGGCCGTTGCTTTCGCGGATCCGCGCGAACTCGTTACCGAGTCCGTCATAGCGTGGCTTGTAGTTGATCTGCTCTTCCTGGGTGGCTTTCGAGCGCCAGACCAGATGCCCTTCGCGGTCGTAGATGTAGCCGAGCAAACGGAAATCGGTGAGGTTGAAACGCTCATCCGGCAACTGATTGGGCATCACCAGCCGACCGTTTTCGATGCGCGCGGCCGAGATCAGCGTGGTCACGTCCGAGGCCAGGCGCTGCTCGATCGAGTCTTGCAACGCCAGGCTGAACGCGCCTTGCATCGCCGGCAGCAAGGCGAGCATAAACAACACCGCCAACGTGGTGGCGGCGAGCATCAAGCGAACGCGAAGAGAACGAATCAAGTGCAGCGCTCATTGAACAGGTAGCCGAGGCCGCGCACGGTGTCGATCGGCTTGAACCCGGCCGGGCCTTCGAGTTTGCGGCGCAGACGGCCGACCAGCACTTCAATGACATTCGGATCGCGCTCGTCGTCATCCGGATAGAGCTGCTCCATCAAGCGATCCTTGGGCACCACTTGCTGGTGATGACGCATCAGGTATTCAAGGATGCGGTACTCGTAGGCGGTCAGCGCCAGCGGTTGCTCGTCGAGGGTGGCCTGTTTGCGATTGAGGTCGAGCAGCAGCGGCCCGGCGACGATGGTCGACTGGGTGAAACCGCTGGAGCGGCGCAGCAAGGCATTCAGGCGCGCGTCGAGTTCTTCGAACTGGAACGGTTTGACCACGTAATCGTCGGCACCGGCGGCGAGGCCTTCGACCTTGTCCTGCCAGTTGCCGCGCGCGGTGAGGATCAGGATCGGGAAGGTCTTGCCGCCCGCGCGCAACTGGCGGATCAAGTCGAGACCGCCCATGCCCGGCAGGCCGAGATCGATCACCGCCAGGTCGAAGTTGAACTGCCCGGTCTGGTACAGCGCCTCCTCGGCATTGGCCACGGATTCGACCACGTGACCACTTTCCGTCAGGCGGGTTTGCAGGTGATGGCGCAACAGCGCTTCATCTTCGACGACCAACAGTTTCATGACTTCTCCTAATCACTTGAAATCTCCACAACCACTGTGGGAGCGAGCTTGCTCGCGAAGGCGGTTATTCAGTCAACGATGATGTTGAATGAAACATCGCTTTCGCGAGCAAGCTCGCTCCCACAGGGTTCCAAGGCGATTCGCTCCTTAGAAATTGTAGTTGGCCGACAGGTAAGTCTGCGCGCTGCTGGTCAAATCCAGCGAGCCTTGCTTGCTGCCACCGCGCTCGCTCATCTCGGTGCTGGCGTTGCTGCGCAGGTAACGGTAACCGAGTTCGACCGAAGTGTTTTGCGATACTTGTTGCAACACACCGAGCTGACCGCCGACGGCATAACCGATATCACTGTCGCGGCTAAAGCCTGGCGACTCCTGAGTCAGTTTGGTCAGACCGGCCGTTGCACCGCCGAACAGCTTGGTGCTGCCACCCACCGGGTAGAACAGATCGTAGCTGCCCAACAGGTTTTCCTGACGCAGTTTAATGCCATTGTGCGAACCCGACACGTTGTCGTAGGTGGCGTAGTAACGACCCTGGCTGTTTTGCTGACCGAGGCGTACGCCGTAGGTGTTGTTGCCGTCGATGGCGCCAGTGGCGTTCGGGTGGTCGAGGTTGTTGTTCAGTGCATGGGACTTGTCGATCTTGTCACTGGTCTGGCCGAAGGTCAGGCCGGCGAAGTTCGAAGTGGTGTCGGCCTGGGCCGCAATACTGGCGCTCATTACGCTCAATGCCAGCAACAGTTTGTTAAAACGAGTCATGGGTATTTCCTCTTTCACAGTGCTGTTTGGGTATGGCGCAAGGTTACTGACCTCCCCCTGTACCGCCCCTGAACCGTCTCTGAACCTGACCTGAACCAAATGAACTAGGCTGTTTTGACCTTTTATTGTCAGGAGACCCGACCATGCGCCTGTTCCTTGCCCTAACGTTGTTGGCTGTCAGCAGCCTTACTCAGGCTGCGATCAAGACTGAAGAAATCCCCTACCAGAGCGCCGACGGCACCAAGCTGATTGGCTACTACGCCTATGACGACGCCATCAAAGGCAAGCGTCCGGGTGTCGTCGTGGTGCACGAATGGTGGGGCTTGAACGATTACGCCAAGCGCCGTGCGCGGGATTTGGCCGAGCTCGGCTACAGCGCCCTGGCGATCGATATGTACGGCGAAGGCAAGAACACCGAGCACCCGAAAGACGCGATGGCGTTCATGCAGGCAGCGACTCAGGACGCCGCGGCTTCCAGCAAGCGCTTTGAGGCGGGGCTGAATTTGCTGAAGAAACAGCCGCAGACCGACGTCAACAAAATCGCCGCCATCGGTTACTGCTTCGGCGGTGGCGTAGTGCTCAACGCCGCGCGTCAAGGTGAGCCATTGGCGGGGGTGGTGAGTTTCCACGGTGCGCTGGCGACCAAAACCCCAGCGACGCCCGGCAGTGTGAAGGCGAAGATTCTGGTCGAGCACGGCGCACTGGACAGCATGGTCACGGCCGACAATGTCACGGCGTTCAAAGCGGAAATGGACAAGGCCGGCGCTGACTATAAATTTGTCAGCCTGGATGGCGCCAAGCATGGCTTTACCAATCCGGATGCCGATCGCCTGAGCCATGGCGAGCACGGTGGCCCGGACATCGGTTACAACAAGGCAGCGGATGAACAATCCTGGGCGGACATGAAAGCGTTTTTCCAGAAAATCTTTAGCTGATCAGAGAGACCGCGGCGCGGCCTTCGCGAGCAGGCTCGCTCCCACAGGGGATCTACTTGGCGGCATAGATCCAGTGTGAGAGCGAGCCTGCTCGCGAAAGCTTCACCGCCAATCTCGACCTTGTCTCGACTAACCGGCAAAATGCGCGCCATGAATCTCACCCCCGCCCTCCCCGCCTGCTGCACCGCGCTCGACAGCCACTGGCCGTTGCCAACGGTATTGCCCGACACCGTGCTGCTCAGCACCCATTTCGACCCGGCACGACTACTCGGCGATGATTTCCAACGTAGCGCCGTCGTTGCGCCGCCAAGCATTCAACGTTCAGTAGCCAAGCGACAGGCAGAATTTCTCGCCGGGCGGATTTGTGCCCGCGCGGCGTTGCAGCAATTGGAAGGCAGCTGCATTGTCCCGGCGATTGGCGAAGATCGCGCGCCGATCTGGCCAGCCCATATTTGCGGCTCGATCACTCACAGCACCGGACGCGCGGCAGCGATTGTCGCCAGCAAGCAGCACTGGCGCGGTTTGGGTATGGATCTGGAAAATCTGCTGAGTACCGAACGTGCCGAGCGTCTGGCCGGGGAGATTCTCACGCCGGCGGAAATGCAGCGCATGACTGCCGGGCCACGGGAGCAGTTGGCGCTGCTGGTAACGTTGACGTTCTCGGTGAAAGAGAGTTTGTTCAAGGCGCTGTACCCGATCGTGCAGCAGCGCTTTTATTTCGAGCATGCTGAAGTGCTGGAGTGGACTGAGGCCGGTGAAGTCCGGTTGCGGTTGTTGACGGACTTGTCTGCTGAATGGCGCAACGGCACTGAACTGGAGGCGCAGTTCGGGGTGCAGGATGGGCATTTGTTGAGTCTGGTCAGCATTCAGGCCTGAAATCTTTCAGCGTCTGTTCAGGCCTCTTCGCGAGCAGGCTCGCTCCCACATTTTGAAATGCATTCCCCTGTGGGAGCGAGCCTGCTCGCGAAGGCGGCATCGCGGCCAACACAAGAATTACCGGCGTTCCTGATTCCTCGGCCAACTCAGGCTAAAGCAAGCCCCGCCCAGACTCTTGCTCTTGCCAATGATCGCCCGGCCGTCATGCCAGTGGATGATCCGCCGCACAATCGACAGCCCCAAACCATGCCCGCCCGACGCTCGTGTGCGGCTGTCATCCAAGCGTAGAAACGGCGTGAAAATCCGCTCCCACGCCACTTCCGGCACGCCCGGCCCGTCATCCTCGACGTCGATGCGACAGCGCAATTGCCCGACCTGATAACTCACCGTCACGCTCGAGCGCGCATGACGCATGGCGTTGCTCACCAGATTCTGCAATGCCCGGTGCAGATAACGCGGCTCAGCTTCCACCCAGGCATCATCGTTATCTGCGGCGGACAGGCACAAACCACGCTGCACGGTGACCTCGGCGCGCAACGGCGCCAGCTCCTCGATCACCTGATTGACCAATGCGTCCAGGTCGATGCGCTGGAAGGTCAGCGCCGGCGAACCTTGCTCCAGCCGCGCATAGGTGAGCATTTCATCGACCAGCTTATCGAGGTCTTCGATGTCGTGATCCATGCCCTCGCGGTACTTTTCCAGCGCTTGCGGTGTGGTCGCAGTTCCGATCATCTCGAGGCCAAAACGCAGGCGCGCTACTGGCGTGCGTAACTCGTGGGACACCGCACGCACCAGTTCGCGCTGGATCGCCAGCAACTGTTGCAAGTGCTCGGCCATGCCGTTGAACGCTGACGCCAGGCGCCCGACCGAGTCCGCGCCGCGCGCCGGCACCCGGGTTTCCAGGCTGCCCTTGGCAATCCGCGTGGCCGCCGCCTCGAGACCGCGTAAACGCCGTTCGAGCTGACGCACCAGCAGATAAACGATAAGACCGATCAAGGTCAGGCCGAGCGCAGCAATCAGCACCAGCCATTCCGGCGGGTACGGGTTCATCTGATACAACGGGCCGATCTCCAGCACCCACGGCGTACCGACCATGCCGGCAAACACGCGGATCGAATCGCCGCCCTTGCCCAGCGCCATCACCGTGTCGCCTTCAGCCACGCGGCGGCTCTGATCTTCGTCCATGTCGGCGTCATTCACCGTGACCAGCCGCAAATCGAAACCGAAGCCCTTCTCTTGCTTGATCTGCACGAGGCGTTTGGGCTGTTCGGCGACCGGCACGCGCACCAGTTCATCGGCCAGCAGGTAAATGGTTGCGCGGGCCAGTTGCTCGCTGATCTGCTGCACTTCTCCCACCAGCACAAGCTGTTCCTTGTCGCTGACCATCCGATAGACCTTGGCCGCGTGCGGCCCGGTCTGCTCGACCAGGGCCTGCCCCCGCTGCACGCGAGTGCGCTGGGACAGATCGAGATCGGTCTCGGCAAACTTCTTCAGCGCTAGTGGAATCCCCAGCAACCGTTCCCACACCAACAACGCACGATGGCGCTCGGTTTCGTTCATCGGTTGCAGGTTGTCGGCCATCAGCGAAAACGTGCCGTGGGCCAGACGCTCGCGATACTGCTCGCTGCGTACGGTGTTGAGCAGATTCAGCGCCAGCACACCGAGCACCGCCACCAGAACCAGCGCTGCGCACATGCCGCCGTAGATGCGCAGGAAGATCGAGTTCACAGCGGCAGGTCTACGCAGGCTTCCGGGACGAACAGGTAGCCTTTGCTGCGAATGGTCTTGATCAGCCGTGGATGGTCGGGGTCGTCACCGATTTTCGGGCGAATGCGCGAAATGCGCACATCGATCGAGCGGTCCTGGCCGTCGTAGCCGATGCCGCGCAGTGCGGTGAAGATTTCTTCGCGGGACAAAATGCGCCCGGCGTTGGACACCAACAGCCAGAGCAGGTCGAACTCGGCGCTGGTCAGCTCGATGCCGTTATCGCTCAGCCATGCCTCGCGCAAGGCATTGTCGACCACCAGCGGGCCGAATTGCAGGCGACGGGATTTCTCTGCCACCGGCTCGGGCGTGTCGCTACGTCGCAGCAACGCTTGAATGCGCGCCAGCAACAGACGTGGGCGCACCGGTTTGCACACGTAATCGTCGGCACCGATGTCGAGGCCCTGGATCTGATCGGCATCGTCAGTGCGTGCGGTGAGCATCAGAATCGGCCCGTCATACTCATTGCGCACCTTGCGACAGATACTCAGGCCATCTTCGCCGGGCAGCATCAGGTCGAGGATCACCAGATCCGGCTGCTCCTTGATGATCCGCGCCGCTGCCAGCGCACCGTTGCCTTCGATGTCCACGCGCAGTCCATTGGCTTGCAGGTAATCGCGCGTCAGTTCGGCCAGTCGCTGGTCATCCTCGACGATCAATACCTGAAAGGCTTGTTGCTCCACCGGTGACCTCTGCTTTCTATTGTTATTAATAAAGGAAGACGATTGCCCGGACACACAATCCCCTGTAGGAGCTGTCGAGTGAAACGAGGCTGCGATCTTTTGATCTTGCTTTTCAAGATCAGGATCAAAAGATCGCAGCCTTCGGCAGCTCCTACAGGGGTACGCGATATTTAGCGTGATCCTCCCGTCCTTTTGTCATGTTTCTGGAGGATAACAATGCCTGCGCATGGGCCGATTGTATAAACGGCGTACAGCCAGAACACAAGTCGGTAAATGCGTTCGGACAAGGCCGTTTTTTGTGATAGGGTTCGCGCCCTTAAAAATCCGCTGAAGCGTTTTTCCCGGTAAAAAAACAGTGACAGACGGTCTAGCTCAGCAGGTTCGCGGCCTACACGTGAATTCCGGATTTCTTACACAATTTACGCACAGGTTTATCCACAGCTAGTACGTTGCAAGCACCCGTGAAACGCATTATCTTGTAGCACGGCGCAGGGAGAGACCCTACATATAGGGTTTTCCGCTTAAACGCCCAACCACATTTCAGACCTGAAACTCAAGCGATTTATTGCCGGTTTCCGGTTGAACCAAGCAAGTTTTTCAAAGCCCAAACCGCACTTGCGGATGGCGCCGTTTTTTACCGCGCAGCGGCGAGAACGGTACGGGTGTTGCAGTCATTACTGTCACCTGGGAAGGAATCCGGTTCGGGCCCTGGCTCGTAGCCAAAAACTTCGGCAAGGATGCGGCTTCATCAGCCTTTTTTCCTACTGTCCCGAGGTTGTTATACCCGACGCCCGTCGGCTGTAGTGCTTCTGGACAGAACGGTGGGCACCATGATGGTGCCCAAACAAACATAGAGAATGTGGAGACCACCCCCCATGCAAACCGACACAACTCGCGAGAACCCGCAGGGCACCTTGCCGCAGGCCGCTGATTCGAATTCGGATCTGGCAGCCACCGCGCCTGGTCAACTGCGCGTGATCAAGCGCAATGGCACTGTCGTTCCTTACACCGATGACAAGATCACCGTCGCTATCACCAAAGCGTTCCTCGCAGTTGAGGGCGGCACCGCTGCCGCTTCGTCGCGAATCCATGACACCGTTGCCCGTCTGACCGAACAGGTCACCGCGACCTTCAAGCGTCGCATGCCGTCGGGTGGCACCATCCACATCGAAGAAATCCAGGACCAGGTCGAACTGGCCCTGATGCGTGCCGGTGAGCAGAAAGTCGCGCGCGACTACGTGATCTACCGTGACGGCCGTTCGAAAGAACGCGCTGCCCACGCGCCGGCTGAAGAAGCAGTCAACGCTCACCCGTCGATCCGCATCACCCGTGCCGACGGTAGCCTGGCGCCGCTGGACATGGGCCGCCTGAACACCATCGTCACCGAAGCGTGCGAAGGTCTGGAAGAAGTCGACGGCGACCTGATCCAGCGCGAAACCCTGAAAAACCTCTACGACGGCGTAGCCCTGACCGACGTCAACACCGCGCTGGTGATGACCGCGCGTACCCTGGTCGAGCGCGAGCCGAACTACTCGTTCGTGACCGCACGCCTGTTGATGGACACCCTGCGTGCCGAAGGCCTGGGCTTCCTCGGTGTGGCCGAAAGCGCCACTCACCACGAAATGGCCGACCTGTACGCCAAGGCACTGCCGGCTTACATCGCCAAAGGTATCGAGTTCGAACTGCTGAACCCTGTGCTGGCCTCCTTCGACCTGGAAAAACTGGGCAAGGCGATCAACCACGAGCGTGATCAGCAATTCACCTACCTGGGCCTGCAAACCCTGTACGACCGCTACTTCATCCACAAGGATGGCGTGCGCTTCGAACTGCCGCAGATTTTCTTCATGCGCGTGGCCATGGGCCTGGCGATCGAAGAGAAGCAGAAAGAAGACCGTGCAATCGAGTTCTACAACCTGCTGTCGTCCTTCGACTACATGTCGTCGACCCCGACCCTGTTCAACGCCGGTACCCTGCGTCCACAGCTGTCGAGCTGCTACCTGACCACCGTGCCGGATGACCTGTCGGGCATCTATCACGCGATCCACGACAATGCCATGTTGTCGAAATTCGCCGGTGGCCTGGGCAACGACTGGACGCCAGTACGTGCACTGGGTTCGTACATCAAGGGCACCAACGGCAAATCCCAAGGCGTTGTACCGTTCCTCAAAGTAGTGAACGACACCGCGGTAGCCGTTAACCAGGGTGGCAAGCGCAAAGGCGCTGTCTGTGCCTACCTGGAAACCTGGCACATGGACATCGAAGAGTTCATCGAGCTGCGCAAGAACACCGGTGATGATCGTCGTCGTACCCACGACATGAACACCGCCAACTGGATCCCTGACCTGTTCATGAAGCGCGTCTTCGATGACGGCAAGTGGACCCTGTTCTCGCCATCCGAAGTACCGGACCTGCACGACCTGACCGGTAAAGCCTTCGAAGAGCGCTACGAGTACTACGAAGCCCTGACCGAATACCCAGGCAAGGTCAAACTGTTCAAGACCATCCAGGCCAAAGACCTGTGGCGCAAAATGCTCTCCATGCTGTTTGAAACCGGCCACCCATGGCTGACTTTCAAAGACCCGTGCAACCTGCGTAGCCCGCAGCAGCACGTCGGCGTGGTGCACAGCTCGAACCTGTGCACCGAGATCACCTTGAACACCAACAAGGACGAAATCGCTGTTTGCAACCTGGGCTCGATCAACCTGCCGAACCACATTGTGGATGGCAAGCTGGACACCGCCAAGCTGCAACGCACCGTGAATACCGCCGTGCGCATGCTCGATAACGTGATCGACATCAACTACTACTCGGTGCCACAAGCGAAGAACTCCAACTTCAAGCACCGTCCGGTCGGTCTGGGCATCATGGGCTTCCAGGACGCTTTGTACCTGCAGCACATTCCTTACGGTTCCGACGCTGCCGTCGAATTCGCCGACAAGTCGATGGAAGCGGTCAGCTACTACGCGATCCAGGCCTCCTGCGACCTGGCTGACGAGCGCGGCGCGTACGAGACATTCCAGGGTTCGCTGTGGTCCAAAGGCATTCTGCCGCTGGATTCGCAACAGATCCTGATCGAAGCCCGTGGCCAGAAGTACATCGATGTCGACCTGAACGAAACCCTCGACTGGGCACCGGTTCGCGCCCGTGTACAGAAAGGCATTCGTAACTCGAACATCATGGCCATCGCACCGACCGCGACCATCGCCAACATCACTGGCGTATCGCAGTCGATCGAACCGACCTACCAGAACCTGTATGTGAAATCGAACCTGTCGGGCGAATTCACCGTGATCAACCCGTACCTGGTTCGCGACCTCAAGGCTCGCGGTCTGTGGGACTCGGTCATGATCAACGACCTGAAGTACTACGACGGTTCGGTTCAGCAGATCGAGCGCATCCCGCAAGAACTCAAAGAGCTCTACGCGACCGCGTTCGAAGTGGACACCAAGTGGATCGTTGACGCCGCCAGCCGTCGTCAGAAGTGGATCGACCAGGCCCAGTCGCTGAACCTGTACATCGCTGGCGCATCGGGCAAGAAGCTCGACGTGACCTACCGCATGGCCTGGTACCGTGGCCTGAAAACCACTTACTACCTCCGTGCCCTGGCCGCGACCAGCACCGAGAAGTCGACCATCAACACCGGCAAGCTGAACGCTGTTTCCAGCGGCGGCAACCACGGCGACGATTCGGTTCTGGCAGCACCTGCCGGTCCTGCTCCAGTGCCAAAGGCTTGCGCGATCGACGAGCCGGATTGCGAAGCTTGCCAATAAGCTGAGCGCTCAGGCGTTGCGAAACGCCTGAGACTTTCCAGGCAAAAGAACCCCCCGACAGACTTCTGGTGTGTCGGGGGTTTTCTTTTGCCCGAGAGAAAAAGCCCTTCCCCCTCACGCCCGTCGTATCTGACAACCCTGAGTGTCCAGGTGAACGGAGGCAGACTGAATACTTCCGGCACAACTGTTCGGCAGAACCGCCGTCCACCCCTTCCCACGCCCACAAAAAAGCCCCTCGAAACGAGGGGCTCCTGGGTACGACTCAAACCAGAATCAGGTCATCTGAATGATGGTCTGCATGATGGTGCTCTGAGTGGAAATGGTCTTGGCGTTCGCCTGATAGTTGCTCTGGCCCTTGATCAGGTCTACCAGCTCGTTGGTCAGGTTCACGTTCGACTCTTCCAGCGAGTTGGACTGAATGGAACCCAGTGTGCCGGTTTCCGGAGCGTCATAACCCGGGATACCCGAAGCGAAGGTTTCCTTCCAGCTGGTACCGCCTACTGCTTGCAGACCTTGCTCGTTGGTGAAGCTGGCCAGTGCAACCTGGCCGATCGCTTTGTTCTGGTTGTTGCTGAAGTTGGCGAACAGCGTACCGGTACCGTCGATGGTCAGGTTGGTGATCTGGCCAGTAGCGTAACCATCCTGAGTCGGGATGGTACGCGAGGTATCCGCGTTGTACTGAGTGGTCTTGGCCAGGGAAACGGTCACGCCATTCGGGTTGGCAGCCGCGCCGTTAGGCGTGAAGTTGCCATTGGTCACGGTGCCCGGCACCCAATTTTTCAGTGTCAGATCGCTGCTGATCACCGCAGGATCACCTGCAACAGGGGCAGGAGTGCTGACCTGAAGCAGCTTGCCGGAACTGTCGAACGTCAGAGTCGAAGCAGTGGGTGGGGTCGTCACCGGATTACTACCGGTCGCGTCCGGATTGCGCCCATCGACCAGCGTGTACACCTTCCAGGTGTTTTCGCCCGTCTTCACGACGTACTGATCCATGTTGTGCTTGTTGCCCTGGGTGTCATAGATCGGGGTGCTGAACGACTCGGTGTAAGTCTCGACCTTGGACGGATCGAACTTGACAGCGGTGGCGCCGGTATCAACGATCACCTTTGCCGATGAGTTCAGGTTGATGCTCGAAGCCACGGCCGAAGTGGACTTCGGTGCCAGGTTCGAGGTGTCGATCTTCAGGTCGGTCAACACACCCTTGATGATCTTGCCGCTGGAATCCACAGCGTAACCTTGCAGGCGCGAGGTGTAGTCGGTGTTGGTGATGAAACCGGCGTCGTCGACTTTGAAAGTACCGGCACGGGTGTAGGAAATCGAGCCGTTGTTGCTCATGGTAAAGAAGCCGGAACCGTTGATACCCATGTCCAACACGTTGCCGGTGTTGTTGATGTCACCCTGAGTGAACTGCTGGGAAACGTTGGCCAGGCGCACACCGTTGCCGATGACTTTGCTACCGGTGCCCAGACGGGTTGCCGAGTAAACGTCTTCGAATTCTGCACGGGACGATTTGAAACCGGCGGTCGCGACGTTGGCGATGTTGTTGCCGGTCACGTCCAGTTGTTTGTTGGCTGCATAGAGACCGCTAAGGCCGATATTGAAAGACATATTCCACTCCTTTGTTGCCGGTTAGTCGGCTCTATATACCAATGGTTTGTACTTTGGACAGGGCAACGGAGCCCTTGCCAGCCAGGTTGAGCATCAGCTCGCCACCGGTCTGGCTGATCGTCACGCTGTTGACTGTTGCCGGCAGGTAAGTGGCCAGATCGGTCGCGGTGCCGTTGATCGGTGCGCTCGCCTTGAAGGTGTAGGTACCGGTCGGCACGAGGGTGCCGGACGTGTCCTTGCCGTCCCAGGTGAAGCTGGCACTGCCAGCGGCGCGACTGCCCAGATCGATGGTGCGAACCGTCTTGCCGCTGCTGTCGGTGATGGTCACGGCACCTTCAGCAATGGACGTCGACAGGTTCACCGAACCGGTCAGGCCTTTGCTCGGGTCGTCGAGTTGCGCGGTGTTGGTCTGCACAATGACGTTGCGACCGACCAGCGACGAAGCCTGCAGCGCTTGCGACGAGTTGTAGTTGCCGGCCAAGCCACTCACGGTGCTGTTGAGCGTGGTGATGCCTTCAAGGCTGCTGAACTGCGCCAACTGCGCAACGAATGCACTGTTGTCCTGCGGATCGAGCGGGTTCTGGTTTTTCAGCTGGGTAACCAGCAATTGCAGGAACGCGTCCTTGCCCAGCGCTTGACCGCCAGTGGCACTGTTGGTCGCCGAGGCGATGCCGCCGGTCGTGGTGCTGCTGGTCTTCGTCGAGTTGGCGAGGATGTCCTTCAGGCTCGGCGTGCTGGTGGTATCGGTAACACTCATGGCAGTCGCCCCTTATTACTGACCGAGGGTCAGTACCTTCTGCATCATGGTTTTGGCGGTGTTCATCATTTCGGCGTTGGTCTGGAAAGAACGGCTCGCGGAAATCATGTCAGCCATTTCTTCCACCACATTGACGTTCGGGTAGTAGACGTAGCCTTTGGCGTCGGCCGCCGGGTGGTTCGGCTCGTAGCGCGCTTCGAGGTTGCTCTGGTCTTCGACCACACCGAGCACTTGTACGCCTTGACCGGCCGCGTCCTGGCTCTGGAACAGCGAGTTGCTGCCGCTGTTCTGGCCGCCCTGGAACATGGTGGCGAACACCGGGTGACGGGCGCGGTAGGTCTGGTCGATGCTCGACGAGACGGTCTCGGCGTTGGCGATGTTCGAGGCCACGGTGTTCAGACGCGTGGTTTGTGCGCTCATGCCGCTGCCGGCAATGTTGAAAACGCTGGACAGGGACATGAATTACTCTCCGCGCAGGGCTGACACCAGCCCTTTGAATTTGCTGTTGAGCAGGGTGAAGCTGGCCTGGAAGCCGACGGCGTTTTCCGCGTAGTTCGACTGTTCCAGTTGAGCGTCCACGGTGTTCTGGTCGATCGAAGGTTGCATCGGCGTGCGATACATCAGCGATTCGTCGCCGTTGCCCAGACCTTCAGCTTCGATGTGACGGCTGTTGGTCATGTTCAACGCGATGGTGCCGTTGGCGTTTTTCTGGGTCTGTGCTTCAAGCACTTTGGAGAAGTCCAGATCCCGCGCCTTGTAGTTCGGGGTATCGGCGTTGGCGATGTTGTTAGCCAGCACTTCGGCACGCTGGGCGCGGAAGCCCAATGCCTTTTCGTGAATGCCGAGCGCTTTATCGAAGCTGATGCTCATGTCGGGAACCTTCAGGTGACCGGTTTTTCGTAACTGAGCTTTAGCAAGCGCCGTGCCAAACCACAAAACCCTCATAAACCGGGGCTTTGCCGGGAGTCGGCAAAGCGGCAATGCCAGAAAAGCGGCAACCGGTTTCCGCCGGATGCCGCTTTTCTGCCGCTTGCCGTCCCATCACTATCACCGCCGGACAACTGTGGGAGCGAGCTTGCTCGCGAAGGCGGTGTGTCAGTCGATGCAAATGCAGAATGTGACGGCCTCTTCGCGAGCAAGCTCGCTCCCACAGGGATTTTTGGTGTTAAGGAGAATTTCTTCGAGCAAAAAAAACGGCAGGCCTTTGCGGGCCCGCCGTTTTTTTGTATCGCCACTGCAATCACTTCGCCTGGTAAATGATCCCCGGGCTGCACTGCACCATCTGGTAATGGTCCGGCAAACCGTTCAGCGCCTCGGAAGCGCCAAGGAACAGATAACCGCCCGGCTTCAACGTGCTGTGAATGCGCAACAGGATGTCTTTCTTCACTTCGGCAGAGAAGTAGATCAACACGTTGCGGCAGAACACGATGTCGAACTTGCCCAGCGCCGCATAGCTGTCGAGCAGGTTGAACGAGCGGAACTCCACGCGGTTCTTGATCGGCGCCTTGATCACCCAGCGCCCCGGCCCTTTCGGATCGAAGTAACGCTGCAGACGTTCCGGCGACAAACCGCGACCGATCGCCAGGCTGTCGTATTCGCCGGTCTTGCAGTTGGTCAGCATAAGGCCGGACAGATCAGTGGCAACGATCTGCACGCCCATTTTCAACTGACCGAGATTGCTGCGCTCGAACTCGTCGATCGACATCGACAGCGAGTACGGTTCCTGACCCGACGAGCAGGCTGCCGACCAGATCCGCAGACGCTGGTTGGGGCTGGCCTTGATCGCTTCAGGCAGCACCTTGTTCTTCAAGACTTCAAACGGATAGGTGTCCCGAAACCACAGGGTTTCGTTGGTCGTCATGGCATCGACTACCTGCTCGCGCAAACCGCTGCGCGGCTGGGTCTGGATGCGCTGAACCAGCTCACCCAGGGATTTGATGCCTTGCTGCTCCATCAGTTTGTTGAGACGGCTCGAGACCAGGTACTGCTTGTTTTCACCGAGCAAAATGCCACAGGCTTTTTCCAGGAAGACCCGGAACTGTTCGAAATCCAAATTACCCGTAGACAATGATGCCGCCTCTTAAATCGTGTTGACCGCCAGGAGCAAAACGCTCCTAGCTGATATCTGCTGCTTTGATCCGGTCGACTACCCGGGATGCCAGGTCATCAGGACGGAACTTGGCCAGGAAGTCATCAGCACCGACTTTCTTGACCATCGCCTGATTGAATACCCCGGACAACGAAGTATGCAGGATGATATGAAGCTTTTGCATGCGTGCGTCGCCGCGGATTTCCGCCGTCAGGGTGTACCCGTCCATCTCCGGCATCTCGATGTCGGAAATCATCATCAGGAACTCTTCTTCCGGCTTCTTGCCCTCATCGACCAGCTTGCGCAGGTAATCCAGCGCCTGCTTGCCGTCGTTCAGCGCCACCACTTCGACACCGATCGTCTGTAGACAACGCGTGACCTGCTTGCGCGCCACCGACGAGTCATCGACCGTCAAGACACGCAACGACAATGCCTTGGTCTGGGTCTCGACATCGACCACGCCCACCGAAATCGCTTCCGGTGTCGGCGCAACTTCCGCCAGCACTTTCTCGACATCGATGATTTCGACTAACTGATTGTCCACCCGAGTCACAGCGGTCAGGTAATGATCGCGCCCCGTGCCCTTGGGCGGTGGATGAATCTCTTCCCAGTTCATGTTGACGATGCGCTCCACCGAGCGGACCAGGAAACCCTGGGTCTTGGTGTTGTACTCCGTAATGATCACAAACGGGTTGTTCTTGTCCTTCAACGCTCCGGAACCGGTGGCCATTGCCAGATCAAGGATCGGAATGGTCGCCCCCCGGATATTTGCCACCCCGCACACGACAGGACTGGACTTGGGCATCAACGTCAGCGACGGGCACTGCAACACTTCCCGTACCTTGAACACGTTGATTCCGTAGAGCTGCTGACCGTCAAGACGGAACAACAGCAGCTCCAGGCGATTCTGCCCTACCAGTTGCGTGCGCTGGTTCACCGAATCCATTACACCAGCCATGCCCAGACTCCTACACCAACGCCAAGTGTTGTTGCGACGCACATTCATTGCTAAACGGCACGGCGCTTGCTTTTTAACTCGTATGAACGCTCAAACGACATTTTTTCGACGCCTGACATCGCCCCTTCGCAGAGGGCTGTGCAGTGCGTGCGCCATTTACTGCTTTTTTGCTGGCAGCCCTGCCATTGCTGATGCGGTTACCTTGCCTGACATGCTTATCGGCGTCACTCAGGGCTTTCTTGAGTTCACCGTAGAAGACTATCTCGCTACCAGTCAAACGGAAGGCCGCTACGAAATCGAAGTCAACCAGCTCGACCCGCGTATGCGCATGCCTATGTGCGACAAGGAATTGACAGCGACTTTGGAGAGTTCGGCACGCCCGCTGGGCCGGGTTACCGTGAAGGTTCGCTGTGAGGGCGCCTCGCCCTGGACCGTGTTCGTGCCCGCTCAAGTCCGCCTGTTTCGCGAGATTGTGACAACCACTCGACCGCTGAAACGCGCAGGGATTATCGAGCCGCAAGACGTAACCTTGCGAGAGCGCGACGTAAGCACGATCAACCAAGGCTTTCTGACCTCGGTAGACGAAGCGATCGGGCAGAAATTAACCCGACCAACGGTAGCCGATCAGGTCATTACCCTGGTTCATCTGGAACAGGCCGAAGTGATTCGCAAGGGCGATCAAGTGGTCATCACTGCGCGCAGCGGCACGCTCGCCGTGCGCATGCCCGGTGAAGCGCTGGCAAATGGCGGTTTGAAAGAACAGATCCGCGTGAAAAACCTCAACTCGCAACGGGTCATCAAGGCGCAAGTTACCGCGCCGGGCCAAGTGGAAGTGGCGATGTAGAAAACTGGCGCTGGCCCCGGCTGTTCCCTAAACTGTGCCGCAGCAGGACACGCGCCGGCGCATGCAAGGCTCATTGTAAATGTGCCTAAAGTTTTCCAGGGGATGGCCGAAAACATGGCAAGCGTCCAAATTCCCAGAGGTTTTTATCATGGTCATCGATTTCAGCCGTTTGAACAGCTCCTCGTCACTTACGGGCAGTACACGTACCAGCAACGCCAAGGAAACCGCCGAAACCGGCACCTCCGCGCCGCTGAATACCCAGGCCGATACGGCCAGTACCGCAAAAAGCGGGGAATCGGTACACCTCAGTAATGAGGCTCAACAGTTGCAGAAGGTCACTGACAAGCTGCGCGATCAACCTGCTGTCGACAAAGCCCGCGTGGCCGAGTTGAAAGCCGCGATTGCCGATGGCAGCTATAAAGTCGACAGCAACCGTGTAGCCAGCAAACTGCTCAACTTCGAAGCCCAGCGCTAGGCCTTTGCCTGCGCCAGGCTTTTGGACGCTTAAAACCCAAGGCCAGCCATGCACGACACTAATTTATTGCAATTGATCAACGACGACTTTGCTCCAGCTCAACAATTGCTGGAGTTGTTGCAAACCGAATCCCTCGCGTTGCACGGTCGCGACATGCCGCTGCTGGAAGAAATTCTGGCGCACAAACAGGCATTGATCATTCTGCTTGAACAGCATGGCCGCAAACGCAGCGAAATCCTCGCCAGCCTTAACCTGCCGACGGATCGTACAGGTCTTGTGCAATTGGCTGGCCAGTCGAGCATTGGCGATCAGTTGTTGACGCAAGGCGACGCATTGACCGATCTGATCGCGCAATGCCAGGCCGCCAACGTCAAAAATGGCCAGTCGATTCAGATCCAGCAGGCCGCCACGGCCAATCAGCTGAAGATCCTCACCGGTGGTGAAGCGCCAGCGCTTTATAACGCCAGCGGTACATTTGCCAAACCCGCCACACCGCGTCCGCTCAGCCAGGCATGAGCCGTTGATGCGCCAGCACTATCAACCCGAGAAACATGCTGGCAAAATGCTGGCAAGTCGTCATATTTTGTCTGGAGATTGATAAACCGTGTCCAACGCCCTCAGCGCGGATGATGCTCCGCAGCCCCCTAAGGTGCTTACCACGCCACTGGAAATCTCCAGCAACCTGCGCCAGCTGCAAGAGAGCCACGATCCGCTGATCATTACCTTCAATGAGCGCAGCCAGCGCTTTCAGAGCTACCTGATCAAGGTCGACCGCGACAGCGCTTCGATCGCCCTGGACGAGATGATCCCGCGTGATGGCGAACGCTTTCTGCTGGCCGGCGAGCCGTTCAGAGTTGAAGGTTTTCACGACGGCGTTCGTATCGCTTGGGAATGCAACGGCACGCTGAACATTGAAGAATCCGAAGGCGACCGCTTCTACACTGGCGAGCTACCGACTGAAGTGGTTTACCACCAGCGCCGTAATGCTTTCCGCGCCGCGCTGAAACTGACTGATCTGGTCAGCGTTGAACTGGGCGGCGAAAAGCTCAAGGCGCCGATCAACGGCAAACTGCTGGATATCTCCGCAACCGGCTGCAAGCTGCGTTTCGAAGGCGACATCACTGACCGTCTGCAATTGGGTCAGGTCTACGACCGCATGATCGCCCCGCCGCTGTTTGGCAATCAGCCGATCTCCGTCGAACTGCGCTACCTGCATTTCGAAGAAAAACTCAACATCACCTTTGCCGGCCTGCGCTTCCACAACATCAGTGGCCAGGCCGCGCGTAACGTCGAGCGTTTCGTTTATCAGCTGCAACGTGAAGCCCGCCGTTTCGACAAAGACGATATGTGATTCGCAGCGACCAATAAAAAGGGCAGTCCCTGGCGGGACTGCCCTTTTTTATGCGCGGTGTTTTTTTGCTCAGTTCAGGGTCTGCCGCCGCTGAGATCGGGCGCAGGATTATCGGTATCCGGCTCGACTTCTGCAGCAGGCTCTGACGGAGTAGCAGGTTCAGGCTCGGGATTTGCCGGCGTTTGCACCGGGTCCTGCACCATCTGCTCCTGCACCACTTGCTCATCTACGCGAGGGTCGAGGGCGGCCACCAGCGGCGAGCTGGACATGCTGTCCGGCATGGCCACGTGGTGCAGCGGCGCGTCGTCGACCTGATGCAGATTGGTCACGGCTTTCGGCCGGATCCGCCACACCAGCACCAGCGCGAAGAAGCTGAAGAACGCATACAGGCTCTGGCTGCCGAACAGCTTCATCAGCACACCCGCGAGCAACGGCCCGATGCTCGCGCCGACACCATAAGTCACTAGCAGCATCGCGGTCAGCGAAACGCGGCGATCCCCTTCCACGTGGTCATTGGAAAACGCCACCGCCAGCGGATACAGACAGAACTGCACCAGCGAACAGAGGAAACCAACCCCGAACAACACCTCCAGCGGGACTTGCGGCAGCACCGCCAACGGCAACGCCGCCACCGCCAGGAATCCGGCAAAGCAGCGAATCAGCAGCGCTCGATCATAACGATCGGACAACCAGCCCAGCGGCCACTGCACCAGCAGCCCGGCGAAGATGCAGCTACCCATGAACAGACCGACCTGCTCGGTCGACAGCCCTTGTTGCGAGGCATACAACGGCGCCAGACCGTAGAACGAACCGATGATCAAACCGGCCCCCAGCACCGTACTCAATGACTGCGGCACTCGCTTGATAAAGAAGCGCGGTTCCATCGGCGCCGGATGCAGTGGCGCCGGGTGAATCCGTCGAGTCAACGTCACGGGCACCAGACACAGCGCGAAGCACAGCGCGACCAGCATCAGCAATTCCAGACCCAGTCCCGGATGCATGACCAGAATCAGTTGACCGAGCACCAGGCCCAGGTACGAAGCGATCATGTAACCGCTGAACACCAGACCTCGCTGATTGGCGTCCGCCTGCTCGTTGAGCCAGCTCTCGATGACCATGTACTGGCACATCATGCCCAGACCGACGATGGTCCGCAGCACCAGCCACGCCGGCAGCCAATCGACCAGCCCATGGCCCAACACCGCCGCCCCGACGATCCCGGCACACGCTGAATAAGCACGGATATGCCCGACCCGCGCAATCAACCGGTGACCGATCTTGCCGCCCAGCACCAGACCGAAATAGTTGGCCGCCATCAGCGCACCGACCCAGAGGCCGTCGACGTTGTCAGCTGCCAGACGCAAGGCCAGATAAGTGGATAGAAGGCCCGAGCCGATCAACATCATCAGCGAGGCGAAATACAACGCTCGAAAGGATTTCCAGATTTGGCGCATCGGCGTTCCGAGCGGCTCCTTGCAGTAAAGACCGGACTATCAAAACGATAGCCCGGTGGCGACAGTTCGTCAGGCCTGGGCTGCTAGAACACGCCGTTCCCAGGGAGTGATTTCATCAAAGAAGCTGGTCAACTCCATGGTCTTCGAAGCGATGTAGCCTTCGATGAACTCCTGTCCGAACAGTTCCCTGGCCAATTGACTACGCTTCAGACCCTCGAGCGCCGCATGCAAAGTACATGGCAGCGAAAGATTGTCCGGCACCTCGAACTCACCCTGAATGGCTGCGCTCGGCTCCAGCTCATGCTCGATGCCATGCAAGCCGGCGGCCAGACTCGCGGCGATGGCCAGATACGGATTCGCATCGGCTCCCGGCAAACGATTTTCCACCCGCCGAGCGACCGGCGAACTGGCCGGAATTCGTAGCCCGGCCGCACGGTTGTCGTGGGACCAGCAAGCGTTATTCGGCGATGCGTACGGATGACACAGGCGCTGGTAGGAATTCACATTGGGTGCAAACAGTGCGGTGAAATCGGCCATGCCGGCCTGCTGACCAGCGATGAAATGGCGGAACATCGCCGTCGGCTCACCGTGCGCGTCACTGAACCCATTCTTGCCGCTGGCGATCTCGACGATGCTCTGATGGATGTGCATCGAACTGCCCGGCGTGTGCGCCAGTGGCTTGGCCATGCACACCACGCTCAGGCCATGCTTGAGCGCGACTTCCTTGAGCAGGTGCTTGAACAGGAACGTCTGGTCGGCCAGCAGCAGCGGATCACCGTGCAGCAGATTGATCTCGAACTGGCTGACGCCCATCTCGTGCATGAAGGTATCGCGCGGCAGGCCGAGTGCAGCCATGCATTTATAGACTTCGCTGAAGAACGGTCGCAGGCCGTTATTGGAACTGACGCTGAACGCCGACTGGCCATCCTCGCGACGACCGTCGAGGCCAATGGGAGGGCGGAACGGTTGTGTCGGATCGGTGTTTGGCGCGAAGACGAAAAACTCCAGCTCGGTCGCCACCACCGGCGCCAGGCCGCGTGCGGCGTAACGGGCAATAACCTTCTTGAGCTGTCCGCGGGTCGACAGGTTGGAGCTTTCGCCGCTCAGTTCGTCGGCATCGCAAATGGCCAGAGCACGCGGTTCGTCACTCCATGGCAAGCGATGGATCTGGGTCGGTTCGGCAATAAGTGCGAGATCACCATCATCGCTGCCGTAAAACCGCGCCGCAGGATAACCACCCATGATGCATTGCAGCAGCACGCCTCGCGCCAACTGCAAACGCCGCCCTTCGAGAAAACCTTCGGCGGTCATCACTTTGCCTCGCGGCACGCCATTCAAATCCGGCGTGACACATTCAATCTCATCAATGCCCGTCAATCGCTGCGCGAGTGAACGCTGGCCATCGGTTGTCATGACGCAATCCTTGTTATTGTGCGAGCCGCGAACGGCGACTCGTACAAAATAGGCTCCAGCTGTTCGGAATATCAAGCAGCGTCAAACAAAAAACCCTGTCACGGCAGATACAGACTGAACACCCCGCCGCCAAGCGGTCCACCGTTGCTGATCTCGGTGCGCCCTTCGACACCATTGCGCTGATGCAACGCAGCGATACGGTTGGCAAAATACAAACCGAGTCCGGTGCTGCCGCTGCTGTGATTGATGCCTTGCACGTAATCGGCCTGACGCTCGAGCATCTCGGCCGGATAACCGTCGCCGTCGTCGTTGATACTCAGCACCAGTTGCCCGGCTTCGTCACTGACGGTAATCAGCAGCGATTCGCGGGCGTAACGAATGGCGTTGTTGATGCAGTTGCCCAGCACCGAAGCAATCAGCTCTCGGTCGAAGAAACCCAGCGGGCTCAGTGGATCGACTTCATAGGTGGCGATGATCCCGCGACTGGCAAACACCTCTTGATGCGCCGCCAGTTGCGCCTCGATAAAGTCATCAAGTTCGTGATACGCCGGTTGCAGCGGCAGCTGATTGACGCCGAGCTTATACAGCCCGAGCAACTGCACGAGCATGCCGTTGAGATGGGCGAACTCGAAGTCGATCACGCCCTGCTCCGTGCCTTGGCGCAGCTCTTGCGGCAAACGTCTTAACGATTGGCTGTGGGCCTGCATCAGCATGGCCAGCGAGTTCTTCATGTCGTGGACGGTGGAAGCGATCACCGTGGAAAAATCCAGAGCTTGTTCGTCGTGGTTCATTCGCCAAACGCCTTGCTTTTCAGCTTCTGATAACGCGCAAAACGCGCGTCGGTGTCGGGCATCAGGCCGACCATTTTCAGGCAGGCCCGACATTCGTCCAGCTCCGCCGACGGCACACTGGTGTCGGTGCCGTGGAGCAGCGACTGGGCCATGTTCAGCGCGATACTGATGTTCTTCGGTTGCATTTTCAGCGCCTTGCGGAAAACCTCGCGGGCCTCCACCAGGTTGCCGGTCTTGTACACCCGCACGCCCTGACGGTTGAGATCGGCAGCAGCGTTGCTGGAGCTGAGAATAGTCGGGTCATCGGTCAGCTTGGCGATGTCTTTCATCACCGCTGGATCATCACCGTAGATCTCCGCGCAGCTCTTGAGCATCGAGGTGCCCGCCTCGGCCTGCCCGAGCATCTGCAATTGCTTGGCGACCAGCAGCGCCGCTTCCGGACTCATGAATTGCTCCATGCCGTCGAGGCGCATCAATGCTTGCTCAGTGAGCTTGTCGGCGGTTTCGGCATCGTTGAGCAGCAGGCTGGTCGCCTTCATCAGACGCGCGCGAATCTGCAGGCCGGGGTCGGTAGGATTCTCTTTGGCCACCGCACTGAGCGTGGTGTTGATCTCCAGCCGCGTGCGTGTGTCGAGGCCGCGGTCGCTGCCTTTGCTGATAAGCGCGTGAGCGAGGCCGAGATTGCTCTCCGGATCCTTGAAACGCGACTGCGCGCCTTGCGCTACCGCTTGGCGATAAGCCCGTGAGGCCGTCTCGAAATCTTCATTGGCCATCGCCAGTTTGCCGAGCAAGGCCTGGCGGCGCACCGCCAAGGGCGACAGGCGAATAGCCTCTTCGAGCACCCGCTGTGCGCCTTTGCTGTCGCCTTCGGCAACCAGCACATCGGCCATGCCGTCGTACAGCGCTGGCATCATCGGGAAGACTTTCAAGGCTTTTTCATACACTTCTTTAGCCTGGGCGACCTGCCCGCGCTTGAACAACAACTTGCCCAATCCGGCGAAGGCCCACGGCAACGGTCGGTCGGCGATGATGCTGTCGTAAAGACGCTCCAGCGCTTCGTTCTGGTTCATGTCGCGCAGCGCATCGGCGCGATAACGCAGGCACAAAGGCGAATAGCGAATGTCCTGTTTGCACAAGGCAATGCAGGCGTTGAGCACCTCGACCGGTTTGCCACGATCAAGGGCTTGCAGAATCGGTTTGAGCAACGTCTTGCGCTGCTCCAGACGCTCCAGACGCTGGGCCAGACCGGAGCGGTTGAACGGCTTGGTCAGGTACGCATCCGGCTCGTGCTCCAGAGCGCTAAGCACCATCGCCTGACTGGTCTCGGCGGTGACCATGACGAACACCGCTTCATGGCTGATGAGTTTCTCCAGCATCAGGTCTTCGAGTACCTGCTGGCCGTTCTTCTTGCCGTCGCCCAGGTGGAAATCCTGCAGGATGAAATCGTACGACTTCTGCGCACACATCTTCAGCGCCTGCTCGCCGGTGTCGGCTGTGTCGACGTCCTTGACCCCGAGTTCACGCAGCATCGAACGCACGGAACTGCGGAAATCCGAGAAATCATCGACGATCAGAAAACTCTTTTGGTGATACGACTGCATCGAGGATTTCCAGACAATTGTAGTGAGGGCAATTTGAGGCGCGCAGATAATAGCTGGCGGCCAAATGCTATCAAGCGATTTCGCGCGACTTTTAAGTCACCGAATGGGTTATCGGCCAGAAGCGCTATTCCCTGAAGCCGGCGCTTCAAGATTCATCGCCTGGCGATTACCCTGCGTGCCGGTTTAACTTTCCACTACAAGGTTTACATCGTGTACATCAAAGGACGCTGCATCACGTCTGTCTGTGCGCTGCTGTTTATACCGCAGGCAATGGCGACTGGAATGGATTGCACAAAAACGGCGAATGCCGTCGAAAACACTGTTTGCGCGAACAAATCGCTGTACGAACTGGATGCGCAGATGGGCCTGGTTTATCGGGATTTATTCAAAGCCTCTGCTCCCGCACAAGCTGAACTCAAGCGCACTCAACGGCTGTGGTTAAAAGCCCGCAATGAATGCGCCGAAAACGTTTCGTGCCTGAGCCAGCATTATCGCGAGCGCCTGCAAGCGTTACGCGCGCAGTGGCAGGCAGCGGTTGCCTATCAACCGGATGACCTCGATGAACTGGCACTGGAAGATCTGCAAAAGCGCATTCAAGCCGCCAGTAAAGATGATCCAGAATTTGCGCTGGATCGGGTACTTGCCGTGTTGGCCGTGAAAACTCCTGCTGGCGGTTTTCACGGTGAGGCCAGTGCCGAGGACTCTTTGATAACGCACTTTCCGACATCGCAGCCCGAAGGAGTTGGTGCCGATGAATGGCGAGCGTTGACCGCTTCGCGGATCAATGACGCCGCCGAAGCCGGCCTGACCTCTTATACCTTGCAGGATCTGGATGGCGACGGGCAGCGCGATCTGATCGTAAATACCTACGCCGGGGGCACAGGTCTGTTCACCTATGTGGAAACCTGGCGTCGAGACGGAGAACGGTTCGTCAAACGCTCTGTTGAGCCCGAAAGTTCGCTGTTCTACACCAACGATCGCGGCGCTAATCAGTCAGTAGACTGGATAAGCCTGCGTGGCAAAACTTACGCGGCTTATCGAAACAGCGAGTACGGCGCTGATCGGGTCTACTTGCTCAACCCCCTGAAAATCAACGTCCAGGTGCCTACGGTGACGATCCGTTATCGCTATGACCTCGACGTGCCCGTCCTTCAACACAAAGATGACGGCAACAGCACATTCGAACTCGAACCCGATCTGCACCGAGCGCTCAATCTCGCAGTGGCGAAAGTAAATGAAACCGCCGCTATCCCTTCAAAAGAACCGCTCTGCCCTATTCCGGCTACCGGCGTCGGTGAAAACGATTACTACAGCTTTGGCCCGGCGCATTACAGCATTGAAAAAGTCGCCGACCTGCCGGTCTTCATTGGCAATGATTGTTACATCGGCGCCTTGATCGACTGGTTCGGCAGTTACCGCGAAAAGAATGGTTTGTTCGCGCAACTGGCATTGCGTAAACCGGACAGCGATGACGGCAGCCGTACATACGAAGTCTACGGTCGCCGACACATAACCGAAGTCAGCACTTCAATCGGTAAAACTGAGCTGAACGAGGGCTAACCGCGTAGCCAGTGTGATGTTGAAGATCAATAATGCAGTCGCGGCTCGCCTTGGCAATTCGTCGGCTGACGGTAATGCAAAAAGCCCCGTCGCAATTTCCATTGTGACGGGGCTTTGAATTTGAACTTGATAGTCTTCACGAACTTTTATCCCGGATAAACTTTTCTACAGGCAAAACAAAACCCCAACTGCTTTCGCAATTGGGGTTTCGGAATTTAATCTTGACGATGACCTACTCTCACATGGGGAAACCCCACACTACCATCGGCGATGCATCGTTTCACTGCTGAGTTCGGGATGGGATCAGGTGGTTCCAACGCTCTATGGTCGTCAAGAAATTCGGGTACCGAGTCGTGACCAGATGGCCTCGCTTCAGCAAATTGGGTATGTGACAGCTGGTGTTTTGTGAGTCTTTCGAACTTTCGGTTCATTTCGTCTTCACACACCGCAATCTGGTGCTCTCCCGCTTTTCAGCTTGAAGCATGCAAATTGCTTGGGTGTTATATGGTCAAGCCTCACGGGCAATTAGTATTGGTTAGCTCAACGCCTCACAGCGCTTACACACCCAACCTATCAACGTCGTAGTCTTCGACGGCCCTTCAGGGAACTCAAGGTTCCAGTGAGATCTCATCTTGAGGCAAGTTTCCCGCTTAGATGCTTTCAGCGGTTATCTTTCCCGAACATAGCTACCCGGCAATGCCACTGGCGTGACAACCGGAACACCAGAGGTTCGTCCACTCCGGTCCTCTCGTACTAGGAGCAGCCCCTCTCAAATCTCAAACGTCCACGGCAGATAGGGACCGAACTGTCTCACGACGTTCTAAACCCAGCTCGCGTACCACTTTAAATGGCGAACAGCCATACCCTTGGGACCGGCTTCAGCCCCAGGATGTGATGAGCCGACATCGAGGTGCCAAACACCGCCGTCGATATGAACTCTTGGGCGGTATCAGCCTGTTATCCCCGGAGTACCTTTTATCCGTTGAGCGATGGCCCTTCCATACAGAACCACCGGATCACTAAGACCTACTTTCGTACCTGCTCGACGTGTCTGTCTCGCAGTCAAGCGCGCTTTTGCCTTTATACTCTACGACCGATTTCCGACCGGTCTGAGCGCACCTTCGTACTCCTCCGTTACTCTTTAGGAGGAGACCGCCCCAGTCAAACTACCCACCATACACTGTCCTCGATCCGGATAACGGACCTGAGTTAGAACCTCAAAGTTGCCAGGGTGGTATTTCAAGGATGGCTCCACGCGAACTGGCGTCCACGCTTCAAAGCCTCCCACCTATCCTACACAAGCAAATTCAAAGTCCAGTGCAAAGCTATAGTAAAGGTTCACGGGGTCTTTCCGTCTAGCCGCGGATACACTGCATCTTCACAGCGATTTCAATTTCACTGAGTCTCGGGTGGAGACAGCGCCGCCATCGTTACGCCATTCGTGCAGGTCGGAACTTACCCGACAAGGAATTTCGCTACCTTAGGACCGTTATAGTTACGGCCGCCGTTTACCGGGGCTTCGATCAAGAGCTTCGCGTTAGCTAACCCCATCAATTAACCTTCCGGCACCGGGCAGGCGTCACACCCTATACGTCCACTTTCGTGTTTGCAGAGTGCTGTGTTTTTAATAAACAGTCGCAGCGGCCTGGTATCTTCGACCGGCATGAGCTTACGGAGCAAGTCCTTCACCCTCACCGGCGCACCTTCTCCCGAAGTTACGGTGCCATTTTGCCTAGTTCCTTCACCCGAGTTCTCTCAAGCGCCTTGGTATTCTCTACCCAACCACCTGTGTCGGTTTGGGGTACGGTTCCTGGTTACCTGAAGCTTAGAAGCTTTTCTTGGAAGCATGGCATCAACCACTTCGTGTTCTAAAAGAACACTCGTCATCAGCTCTCGGCCTTAAGATCCCGGATTTACCTAAGATCTCAGCCTACCACCTTAAACTTGGACAACCAACGCCAAGCTGGCCTAGCCTTCTCCGTCCCTCCATCGCAATAACCAGAAGTACAGGAATATTAACCTGTTTTCCATCGACTACGCTTTTCAGCCTCGCCTTAGGGACCGACTAACCCTGCGTCGATTAACGTTGCGCAGGAAACCTTGGTCTTTCGGCGTGGGTGTTTTTCACACCCATTGTCGTTACTCATGTCAGCATTCGCACTTCTGATACCTCCAGCAAGCTTCTCAACTCACCTTCACAGGCTTACAGAACGCTCCTCTACCGCATCATCCGAAGATGATACCCGTAGCTTCGGTGTATGGTTTGAGCCCCGTTACATCTTCCGCGCAGGCCGACTCGACTAGTGAGCTATTACGCTTTCTTTAAAGGGTGGCTGCTTCTAAGCCAACCTCCTAGCTGTCTAAGCCTTCCCACATCGTTTCCCACTTAACCATAACTTTGGGACCTTAGCTGACGGTCTGGGTTGTTTCCCTTTTCACGACGGACGTTAGCACCCGCCGTGTGTCTCCCATGCTCGGCACTTGTAGGTATTCGGAGTTTGCATCGGTTTGGTAAGTCGGGATGACCCCCTAGCCGAAACAGTGCTCTACCCCCTACAGTGATACATGAGGCGCTACCTAAATAGCTTTCGAGGAGAACCAGCTATCTCCGAGCTTGATTAGCCTTTCACTCCGATCCACAGGTCATCCGCTAACTTTTCAACGGTAGTCGGTTCGGTCCTCCAGTTAGTGTTACCCAACCTTCAACCTGCCCATGGATAGATCGCCCGGTTTCGGGTCTATTCCCAGCGACTAGACGCCCTATTAAGACTCGCTTTCGCTACGCCTCCCCTATTCGGTTAAGCTCGCCACTGAAAATAAGTCGCTGACCCATTATACAAAAGGTACGCAGTCACAGAACAAAGTCTGCTCCCACTGCTTGTACGCATACGGTTTCAGGATCTATTTCACTCCCCTCTCCGGGGTTCTTTTCGCCTTTCCCTCACGGTACTAGTTCACTATCGGTCAGTCAGTAGTATTTAGCCTTGGAGGATGGTCCCCCCATATTCAGACAAAGTTTCTCGTGCTCCGTCCTACTCGATTTCATGACCAAGAGATTTTCGCGTACAGGGCTATCACCCACTATGGCCGCACTTTCCAGAGCGTTCCGCTAATCTCAAAGCCACTTAAGGGCTAGTCCCCGTTCGCTCGCCACTACTAAGGGAATCTCGGTTGATTTCTTTTCCTCAGGGTACTTAGATGTTTCAGTTCCCCTGGTTCGCCTCTTGCACCTATGTATTCAGTACAAGATAACCATCTTATGATGGCTGGGTTCCCCCATTCAGACATCTCCGGATCAAAGTCTGTTTGCCGACTCCCCGAAGCTTTTCGCAGGCTACCACGTCTTTCATCGCCTCTGACTGCCAAGGCATCCACCGTATGCGCTTCTTCACTTGACCATATAACCCCAAGCAATCTGGTTATACTGTGAAGACGACATTCGCCGAAAATTCGAATTCCTCAATTAAGAGAACTCACAAATTTTACCTTAGCCTGATCCGTTACCAGTGAAAGTAACGTTCAGTCTATCTTTCTATCACATACCCAAATTTTTAAAGAACGAACTAGTCAAAGACTAGAAATCAACATTCATCATCATCTTGATGGAATGCTCATTTCTAAGCTTTCAAACTTTAGAAGCAGTAGTGGTGGAGCCAAGCGGGATCGAACCGCTGACCTCCTGCGTGCAAGGCAGGCGCTCTCCCAGCTGAGCTATGGCCCCGTATTTCTACAGGCGTTTCCCACACAAAATTGGTGGGTCTGGGCAGATTCGAACTGCCGACCTCACCCTTATCAGGGGTGCGCTCTAACCAACTGAGCTACAGACCCAATTTCGGGCTGCTTCTTTCGTCTTCTTCAATGAATCAAGCAATTCGTGTGGGAACTTATGGAGCAGCTGATGTCGTCGATTAAGGAGGTGATCCAGCCGCAGGTTCCCCTACGGCTACCTTGTTACGACTTCACCCCAGTCATGAATCACACCGTGGTAACCGTCCTCCCGAAGGTTAGACTAGCTACTTCTGGTGCAACCCACTCCCATGGTGTGACGGGCGGTGTGTACAAGGCCCGGGAACGTATTCACCGTGACATTCTGATTCACGATTACTAGCGATTCCGACTTCACGCAGTCGAGTTGCAGACTGCGATCCGGACTACGATCGGTTTTATGGGATTAGCTCCACCTCGCGGCTTGGCAACCCTTTGTACCGACCATTGTAGCACGTGTGTAGCCCAGGCCGTAAGGGCCATGATGACTTGACGTCATCCCCACCTTCCTCCGGTTTGTCACCGGCAGTCTCCTTAGAGTGCCCACCATAACGTGCTGGTAACTAAGGACAAGGGTTGCGCTCGTTACGGGACTTAACCCAACATCTCACGACACGAGCTGACGACAGCCATGCAGCACCTGTCTCAATGTTCCCGAAGGCACCAATCCATCTCTGGAAAGTTCATTGGATGTCAAGGCCTGGTAAGGTTCTTCGCGTTGCTTCGAATTAAACCACATGCTCCACCGCTTGTGCGGGCCCCCGTCAATTCATTTGAGTTTTAACCTTGCGGCCGTACTCCCCAGGCGGTCAACTTAATGCGTTAGCTGCGCCACTAAGAGCTCAAGGCTCCCAACGGCTAGTTGACATCGTTTACGGCGTGGACTACCAGGGTATCTAATCCTGTTTGCTCCCCACGCTTTCGCACCTCAGTGTCAGTATCAGTCCAGGTGGTCGCCTTCGCCACTGGTGTTCCTTCCTATATCTACGCATTTCACCGCTACACAGGAAATTCCACCACCCTCTACCATACTCTAGCTCGACAGTTTTGAATGCAGTTCCCAGGTTGAGCCCGGGGATTTCACATCCAACTTAACGAACCACCTACGCGCGCTTTACGCCCAGTAATTCCGATTAACGCTTGCACCCTCTGTATTACCGCGGCTGCTGGCACAGAGTTAGCCGGTGCTTATTCTGTCGGTAACGTCAAAACAGCAAAGTATTAATTTACTGCCCTTCCTCCCAACTTAAAGTGCTTTACAATCCGAAGACCTTCTTCACACACGCGGCATGGCTGGATCAGGCTTTCGCCCATTGTCCAATATTCCCCACTGCTGCCTCCCGTAGGAGTCTGGACCGTGTCTCAGTTCCAGTGTGACTGATCATCCTCTCAGACCAGTTACGGATCGTCGCCTTGGTGAGCCATTACCTCACCAACTAGCTAATCCGACCTAGGCTCATCTGATAGCGCAAGGCCCGAAGGTCCCCTGCTTTCTCCCGTAGGACGTATGCGGTATTAGCGTTCCTTTCGAAACGTTGTCCCCCACTACCAGGCAGATTCCTAGGCATTACTCACCCGTCCGCCGCTGAATCCAGGAGCAAGCTCCTCTCATCCGCTCGACTTGCATGTGTTAGGCCTGCCGCCAGCGTTCAATCTGAGCCATGATCAAACTCTTCAGTTCAAACATCTTTGGGTTTTTAAGAAACCCTAAACTTGGCTCAGCAATCGTTGGTTACATCTTTGATTTCTCGCGGAGTAACTTGTGATGCTGATAATCTTGTTGACTATCAGTCTGATTCCACAAGCACCCACACGAATTGCTTGATTCAGTTGTTAAAGAGCGGTTGGTTAAGATCTTTCGTCTCAACCGAGGCGCGCATTCTACAGCAGCCTCATTTGCTGTCAAGTGATTATTTTCAGAAGTTTTCGAAGAATTCTTCAACAACTTCAACCACTTGCGCCTCCGATCTCTCGTCAGCGGGAGGCGAATTCTACAGCGTTACACGCTGCTGTCAACACCTCTTTTTCAACTTCCTTTCTGGCTTCGATGAACTGAAGCACCTCGCCGCCGAAACCTACATAACTCATTGAATATCAAGGAGTTTTCCGTTTCGACTGCGCCGGAAGTGGGGCGAATTATAGACATCTGAAATCTGCCGTCAACCGTTAATTTCGTTTTTATCCAAATCCGGCCAAAGACGTCTCCGCAGCCCTACCTATATAGAAGCAGAACTCGCGACGCCACCCGAAATCAACATGAGGGGCAACGCTGGCCGCGGGCGGGGCATGCATAGCCACACCAATAGCGGAGACAAACGAGAGGATTGAGCGATTTAGTGAGAAGGAGCTATGGAGGAATGGAATTGAATATATAGATGGTGTCCCAGGGCAGGTTCGAACTGCCAACCTTCCCCTTAGGAGGGGGATGCTCTATCCAATTGAGCTACTGAGACACACGCTTGTCGCAGCAGACGCTGCATGACGGACGGCGTGCATGTTAACCACCGAACCCCGGTTTGTCATGTCGTCCGTAGGGCTTTTTAAGTGTAGGCAGGGACCCCGTCATGCTGCGGGAAGATTTACCGTGCATTTTGCACTCCTCTCAAAAACCCGCCATTGCAAATTGCAACCAAAAAAACCAGAAAAACCTTCTTAAATGACTGTTTTTAAAGAACTTAACAGGGTTTAGACTATTGGCACGACGCCTGCTTTGGCTGTTCTATAGACGAACACTCGGAGCCACGCCCATGAACAGCACCCTTTTGCTTGCAAACGCAATTGCTCTGGCGGTTTTGGTGAGTTCTCATTTTCTCCCTGAGGAAGGTGCTCCTCAAACGTTTGCCCAGCGCATGCCCCATTACTTGCAAGTGCAGAGAACACCACAGCTGGCAGTCCTGAGTGATCAGGAAGGCTTTACCACGGAGGCCGTCAGTATTTCCGAGCAGGCACTGCCAACAACAGCCTCCGAACATCTGGTTTTTTGAATATTTTCAGGAGTACAACATGTCCAAGTCAGCTGCAGGATTTCTGATCCTCGCCTTATTGAGTGGCATTGTGCATTTATCGCTGTTCGAGGACACCGAAATCACCCTGCCGCTAATTGTCAGCGGTGTTGCCACTGTGATGTTCGTGCTAGCCCTGGCTGCAGGACGAAAGATCAAATTTGACCCGGTACTGCGTTGAGATCGATCAAACTCAAAAGATGACTGACCGTTTCATTCAGATCACCAGAATTATCGATGTGATGGACAGGTCCGTCACTTGACCCCCTATCCTTGAACAGCGCATTACGAGCGAGCCTTGCGTCAACTTGCTCAAGCGTCTCTCGACCACGCCTCAGCAGACGCTCTCGCAACACCTCATCCCTGACCGTCAGCAAAACCGGCAACAATGTCGGGTAACGCTCTAGCGCTTGCCGAAGGTTAGCCCGGGAGCCATTAACCAAAACAGACTGCCCGGCACTCAACCGCCGATCCATTTCCACTGGAATTCCGTAAGCGAGACCATTGGCACGCCATGCCAGTGAAAAATCACCAGCACGCTCGCGCCGCTCGAATTCTTCCGGCGTCACCCCAATAGCATCCTCCCCCACCGATTCCGCCGATCGGGTAATCACCCTACGCATCACTTCACAGTTAAACGCACGCAATGGCTCGCGAGCAGCCTCAATCAGACTGTCCTTGCCTGACCCGGACGGCCCCATCAAATAAATCAGCTTGCCATCCATCCTGAAAACGCCCTCCGGCAAGTGTATGGCACTAGTAAATCGGCAATTTGCCACTATCCTGTACAGGTAAGGAACAAGGATGCAGAACCCGCATAGCATGCACGTTCTGATGGCTTCGGACATCAACAGATGTGCAGCAGGAGGCGGACCAGGTTGCGGACAGAGGCGAAGATTTCAAACCAGTCCGCATTTCTGATAATTGGTGCTGGCATTACGCCTTTACCCAGCTCAATATTTGTCACAGAATTGACGCCAATGATCTGGCAATTTTGAGGCATGATGCGGGCCTCTTAACAATTCAGGTTGAACCATTTGGCGCGGATGCTTGTCCTACCACACATCCTGCGGCCAATCCCGAGAACCGCTCCCCTGAACTAACCGGTTAAATATATGCGCCCATTGAAACAGGCAATTTATTCCAGCCGTACGGCTGACAAGTTTGTCGTACGTCTGCCAGACGGAATGCGTGAACGCATTGCCGAGGTGGCTCGCAATCATCATCGCAGCATGAACTCCGAGATCATTGCGCGCCTTGAGCAGAGTCTTATTCAGGAAGGCGCACTGGGCGAAGAGCTGAGCATGCGCCTCGACAGTCCGGAACTGTCACTGCACGAGCGCGAGCTGTTGCAACGCTTCCGTCAACTTTCTCATCGCCAGCAGAACGCCTTGGTGTCCTTGATCGCCCACGACGCAGAAATGGCAGCAGACGCGTCCTGAGTCATACCGAACATCTCAAGCCAGCTTAACAGCTGGCTTTTTTTTGCGCGGAATTTGAGAATTCGCAGGATCGAGTAGGAGGCGGATTCACATCCGCCGTCCTCTCACACCACCGTACATACGGTTCCGTATACGGCGGTTCAAGTTATGCGGTTAAGCCGGTTTATCGTATCCAGTATCGAGACCAGTCCGAGTCGATCCCACAGCTTCTTCGGTAGCGCCTGATTCATATGTGGCGCTCCTGAGTTCCACCATGGGCCTCGGCCATTGACTGCCGATTTCCACGCCCGCGCCTCACCGAGTCCCAGACGCATCAAGTTGCGCGCCCTCGTAGAGGGCCGCTTCCATTGACGCCAGATGACACAGCGAAGCTTATGACGTACCCAGCCATCCAACTCCTCAAGCGGTCGCTTGCTCTGGCTTAGCTTGAAGAAGCCAGCCCAACCACGCAGCACGGGGTTTATCCGCTCGATGACAGTCGCCATCTTGTGGCCCCGCGCTCCGCGCAGCAGGTCTCTGAGTCGGTCGCGCAAGCGACCCAAGCTCATCGTCGCCACTCGCAGCCTCGGCTGTTGGTGCCAGCTCATTCCGTAACCCAGATAATCGCAGGCCCAAGGCCGCGCCACGCGGCTCTTTTCCCGGTTCAGCGTCAGTTTCAGGCGCTGGCTCAGGAAACGCTCGACACCGGCCATTACTCGCGCGCCTGCCCGCTGACTGCGCACATAAATGTTCGCGTCGTCGGCATAACGCACGAAGCGATGGCCTCGCCGTTCCAGCTCGCGGTCGAGTTCGTTGAGCAGGATGTTCGACAGCAACGGCGAGAGCGGGCCGCCTTGCGTCGTCCCCTCCTGCCGCCGACTGGCAATACCACCTGCCATCGCCCCGGCTTCGAGAAAACGACGGATCAGCGTGAGCACCCGCTTGTCTTCGATTTGGCGCTCGATGCAGGCCATCAATACATCGTGGTTGACCCGATCAAAGAACTTCTCCAGATCGAGCTCCACACACCAGCGGTGACCCGCCGCCACATGGCCGCGGGCTGTTTCGATGGCTTGGTGGGCGCTTCTGCCCGGACGAAAGCCATAGCTGTAGTCCGAGAACAGCGGATCGAAGATCGGCGTGAGCTGTTGCAGCAGGGCCTGTTGAATCAGGCGATCCACAACGTTGGGAATACCCAATTGCCGTGTTCCGCCTTTGGGTTTGGGAATATCGACGGCGCGTACACCTTGCGGGTGATACTCGCCGGCCAGCAACCGAGTCTTGAGGGTCGGCCAATACTGTTTCACATAGCCCGCCAACTGGTCGACCGTCATGCCATCGGCACCCGGTGCGCCCTTGTTGCTGGCTACGCGTTGATACGCACGCCTGAGGTTGGCGGGTGCAAGCACCCACCCCATCTACGTCACAGCGTTCCGTGCAAGTATTGGGCTTTAACGGTTTGGGCCGTCTTACCCCGCTGCGCCGCCTCTATCCGCTTCCTGTTCGTCAGGCCAGCATTTTGCCTCGGGCTTCCTTCAGATTCGCAGTCACCCGCGACACCCTTGCCTCTGGCTAACACTTCCCCTTGCCGGGTGTGTAGAGGACTTCCACCTCCAAGTCACCAGCGTGGCCACCACAGCCAAGCTGGTTGCGCTTGCGCGCAACGCGCCATGCCTGGCGCACCCAAAAAAAGCCCGCCAGATGGGCGGGCTGTTTCGATAGCGCAGATCAGAGCAGGAAGATTGTCGCCAGCCCCAGGAAGATAAAGAAGCCACCGCTATCGGTCATGGCGGTAATCATCACACTGGCACCCATGGCCGGGTCCCGCCCCATTTTCGCCAGGGTCATAGGGATCAATACCCCCATCAACGCAGCCAGCAACAGGTTGAGCGTCATCGCCGCCGTCATCACCACACCTAACGACCAACTGCCGTAGAGCAGATAAGCAACCACACCGATCACCCCACCCCAGACCAGACCGTTGATCAGGCCTACGGCCAACTCCTTGCGCATCAAGCGCGAAGTATTGCCAGTGCTGACCTGATCGAGCGCCATCGCGCGAACGATCATGGTGATCGTCTGATTACCGGAGTTGCCACCAATACCCGCCACAATCGGCATCAGTGCCGCGAGCGCTACCAGCTTCTCGATCGAGCCTTCGAACAGGCCGATTACCCGCGAAGCCACAAATGCAGTGATCAGATTGATCGCCAGCCACGCCCAACGGTTGCGCAGCGACTTCCAGACCGAGGCGAAGATGTCTTCCTCCTCACGCAGACCCGCCATGTTGAGGACTTCGCTTTCGCTCTCTTCACGAATCAGGTCGACCATTTCGTCGATGGTCAGTCGGCCGATCAACTTGCCGTTCTTGTCGACCACTGGAGCCGAGATCAAGTCGTAACGCTCGAACGCCTGAGCAGCGTCGTAAGCGTCCTCGTCGGGATGAAAACTCACCGGATCACTGGCCATGACTTCAGCCACTTGTTTTTCCGGATCGTTGACCAGCAAGCGTTTGATCGGCAGTACACCTTTGAGCACACCGTCGTAATCGACCACGAACAGCTTATCGGTATGGCCCGGCAACTCTTTCAGACGACGCAGGTAACGCAAGACGACTTCGAGGCTGACATCCTCACGGATTGTCACCATTTCGAAGTCCATCAGCGCACCGACCTGCTCCTCGTCATAGGACAAGGCCGAGCGCACACGCTCGCGCTGCTGGTTATCCAGACTCTCCATCAGCTCATGGACGACGTCTCGCGGCAGCTCGGAAGCCAGGTCAGCAAGTTCATCAGCGTCCATGTCCTTGGCCGCAGCCAGGAGCTCGTGATCATCCATGTCGGCGATCAGCGTCTCACGAACAGAATCGGATACTTCGAGAAGAATGTCGCCGTCTCGATCAGCCTTGACCAGTTGCCATAGCGTCAGACGATCGTCCAGCGGCAAGGCTTCAAGGATATAGGCGACGTCGGCGGAGTGCAGATCATCGAGCTTGCGTTGTAGCTCGACGAGATTTTGTCGGTGAACCAGGTTTTCGACGCGATCGTGATGGGCGCCTTCCTGGCGATGAGTCAGATCTTCGACGACCCGCTGGCGCTGCAGCAGCTCAACGACCTGAGCCAGGCGATCCTGCAGGCTTTCTTGTGTTTTCTTTACTTCGATTTCAGACATAGGCGAACTCCACTCCCAGCAGCGGGGCACGCCGGAAGGATCAATCAGTCAATTCATGATTGGTGAAACGGGGTACTGAGTAACTACTGGGTAAGTCCATGGAGGTTTTCCATAAGCCCCGGCGGGGCTGACGGGCGCAATGATACACCGCCTGACGGTTTAAAACGTTAAAAAATCGCGGTCGAAACAAGCGCTTGCGAAACAAACCTGAGCGCTGTCCTGATCCCTGCAAATGCGACGACTTATCCTGAAAAGAAAACACACCACCGGCGAGAAATGTATCGACTACCCTTCAGCGTAGATCGTCATGGAGGACGTCGAATGCCATCGAAACCCCTATTCTTTTTACTCGCCAGCCTGCTTTGTCTCCCGCCCGCCGGGGCCGCCACCAGCCTTCATCGCTGTGAAGCCGTTGACGGCAGAGTCACCTTCACCAGCATGAGTTGCGCGAACGGCGAACAGCGTTCAGTGCAGGAGGTCCACCCCTACTCGCCCGGATCCGTTGTGGCGGTGATGCCGGAACACAACCATGAAGAAATGACCGGTATGAAAACCAAAGGACGCGAACCCGGCGTCATAGGCGTTGCTGACGACCCATGTGGAAACCTGATCGATGCCAGGCAACGGCGTGCAGCGATCATCAATCAACGCGTGATTGCCGGTATGACTCAGCAGGATGTGGAAAGCGCGCTGGGCAAACCAGACAGGGTAAATATTCGGACGTCAACGATGAGCTATCGCTATGACCTCAAGCGAGGCAGAAGTGCTCAAGTCGATTTTGATGAGAGGGGATGCGTGAAAGGAAAAGCCAAATCCCGGACAGCAAAAAGCCCGCGATAAACGCGGGCTTTTCGGTATATGGTGCACTCGACAGGATTCGAACCTGTGACCGCTCGGTTCGTAGCCGAGTACTCTATCCAGCTGAGCTACGAGTGCAATTTGTGTTTTTAGACCAGACCACAACTGGCTGAAACCAAGTTACTTACATTGCTGCAATTAACTCTTAAATGGTGCACTCGACAGGATTCGAACCTGTGACCGCTCGGTTCGTAGCCGAGTACTCTATCCAGCTGAGCTACGAGTGCAATTTGTGTTTTTAGACCAGACCACAACTGGCTGAAACCAAGTTACTTACATTGCTGCAATTAACTCTTAAATGGTGCACTCGACAGGATTCGAACCTGTGACCGCTCGGTTCGTAGCCGAGTACTCTATCCAGCTGAGCTACGAGTGCATTTGTTGCGCCGCATTATAGCCCGTCTAATCTCTATTCCAACCACTTTTTCTATTAATTTCAACAACTTACAGAAAAAGCCAGATTACGACGTACTAAGCAAATAATGGCGGAGAACGGGGGATTCGAACCCCCGACACCCTTTTGAGGTGTACTCCCTTAGCAGGGGAGCGCCTTCGGCCACTCGGCCAGCTCTCCGCAACACGGGGCGTATCTTAACCAACCTTTTCCCCGTTTGCAAACATAAAAATCGATAAAAATTAATGGCTTGGTTCTTCGTCCTTCTCTTTCTTTATACGCAGGTAAATTTCCTCACGGTGCACGGCAACCTCTTTCGGCGCGTTCACACCAATACGCACCTGGTTTCCTTTAACGCCGAGCACGGTCACGGTGATTTCGCCATCACCGATAATCAGGCTTTCTGCGCACCGACGAGTCAGAATCAGCATACCTTTCTCCTTACGCAATTCACTTCAGGGACAACAGTCTGCAAAAAAAAGGCACCCGACCTACAACCGGAGCGATCGTAGCCCTACATGCCTGAGTATTGACCAGCGCGAGCAAAAGAACAGTTCAGGACTCGCGCCATTCAAAAAATAAAGGGCGCGGTCAGACCGCGCCCTTCAAGAAACGGAATTACTCGCCTTGACGGGCCGGAGCATCCAGTTCGAAAGCCGTGTGCAGGGCGCGCACGGCCAATTCCAGATACTTCTCTTCGATGACCACGGAAACCTTGATTTCCGAAGTCGAGATCATCTGGATGTTGATGCTTTCTTTTGCCAGGGATTCGAACATGCGGCTGGCCACGCCTGCGTGGGAACGCATGCCGACGCCGACGATCGAGACCTTGGCAATCTTGGTGTCGCCAACCACTTCACGGGCACCGATCTCACGAGCGGTGTTTTCCAGCACGGTCTGTGCGGCCTGGTAGTCGTTGCGGTGCACGGTGAAGGTGAAGTCGGTGGTGTTATCGTGCGCGACGTTCTGCACGATCATGTCGACTTCGATGTTCGCGGCACTGATCGGGCCGAGAATCTTGAACGCCACGCCCGGGGTGTCTGGCACGCCACGGATGGTCAGCTTGGCTTCATCGCGGTTGAAAGCGATGCCGGAAATGATCGGCTGTTCCATGGTTTCCTCTTCATCAATAGTAATGAGGGTGCCCGGACCCTCCTTGAAGCTGTGCAGTACGCGCAGCGGAACGTTGTACTTGCCGGCGAATTCCACCGCACGGATCTGCAACACCTTGGAACCGAGGCTGGCCATTTCCAGCATCTCTTCGAAGGTAATCTTGTCCAGACGCTGAGCGACCGGCACAACGCGCGGGTCGGTGGTGTAAACGCCATCAACGTCAGTGTAGATCTGGCACTCGTCAGCCTTCAACGCAGCAGCCAGTGCCACGCCGGTAGTGTCGGAACCGCCACGACCGAGAGTAGTAATGTTGCCGTGCTCGTCGACACCCTGGAAACCGGCGACAACCACCACGCGACCGGCTTTCAGATCACCGCGAATCTTCTGGTCATCAATCTGCAAGATACGCGCTTTATTGTGCGCACTGTCGGTCAGGATCCGCACCTGATTACCGGTGTACGACACCGCTGGCACACCGCGCTTGATCAGCGCCATGGCCAACAGGGCAATCGTCACCTGCTCACCAGTGGAAACGATCACGTCCAGTTCACGCGGAACCGGTTGCGTGTCGCCACTGATTTGCTTGGCCAGATCGATCAGACGGTTGGTTTCGCCGCTCATTGCAGACAGCACAACCACCAGGTCATCGCCGGCATCGCGGAATTTCTTAACCTTGTCGGCGACCTGCTCGATTCTCTCGACAGTACCGACCGAGGTGCCTCCAAATTTCTGTACGATCAAAGCCATTTCAAAGCCGCCTCTGCCCATGAAGGGCGCCCAATAATCACTCGAACAGCCGCCCGGCCCGCCACTAGACTGCGGGCCGCACGGACTGCCTTATAAACCCTGCTCGACGAATGGAACGGTCAGCGCCAGTGCACCATCCAGCGCGCCGGCGTCGATACCGCCGCCCTGCGCCATGTCCGGACGACCACCGCCCTTCCCGCCCACTGCCGCAGCAGCCTGCTTCATCAAATCACCGGCTTTGAGTTGGCCAGTCAGGTCCTTGGTTACGCCTGCAACCAGTACGACCTTTTCCTCATGGACACTGCCGAGCAGGATCACTGCGCGGCCGAGTTTGTTCTTCAACTGATCAACCAGCGCCAGCAGCGCCTTGGCGTCCTGACCATCCAGACGTGCGGCCAAAACCTTCACGCCTTTGACGTCCAGAGCCGAAGACGACAGATCGTCGCCCGCAGCGCTGGCCGCCTTGGCTTGCAACTGCTCGAGTTGCTTCTCCAGTTGGCGGTTGCGCTCCAGCACAGCCGACAGCTTGTCGATCAGGTTGTCGCGGCTGCCCTTGACCAGGCTGGCCGCTTCCTTGAGTTGTTCTTCTGCAGCATTCAAGTAGGCCAGTGCCGCAGCACCGGTGACTGCCTCGATACGACGCACGCCCGAAGCCACACCGCCTTCGCTGATGATTTTCAGCAGGCCGATGTCGCCGGTACGGTTGGCGTGGATACCGCCGCACAGCTCGACGGAGAAATCGCCGCCCATGCTCAGCACGCGCACGTTGTCGCCGTACTTCTCGCCGAACAGCGCCATGGCGCCTTTGTTCTTCGCGGTTTCGATGTCGGTTTCTTCGGTTTCAACGGCGGAGTTCTTGCGGATCTCGGCGTTGACGATGTCTTCCAGCGCCTTGATCTGCTCAGGCTTGATCGCTTCAAAGTGGCTGAAGTCGAAACGCAGACGCTGGCTATCCACCAACGAACCTTTCTGTTGAACGTGCTCGCCCAGTACCTGACGCAGTGCAGCGTGCAGCAAGTGCGTGGCCGAGTGGTTAAGCGATGTTGCGTGACGCACCTCGGCATCGACGTGAGTTTCCACAGGGGCGCCAATGGTCAGGCTGCCCGAATCCAGCACACCGTGGTGCAGGAAGGCGCCGCCGGTCTTGGTGGTGTCACGTACATCGAAACGTGCGTTGCCCGCCTGAAGGAAACCGCAGTCGCCGATCTGGCCGCCGGATTCAGCGTAGAACGGCGTCTGATTCAGAACGATCACCGCCTCTTCGCCTTCATTCAAGACGTCGACCGACTGGCCATCTTTATAGATAGCGACGATTTTTGCCGAACCGCTGGTATCGATGTAACCGGTGAACTCGGTGGCCACATCAACCTTGACCAGGGTGTTGTAGTCCAGACCGAACGAGCTGGCCGAACGCGCACGAACACGCTGGGCCTCCATCTCACGCTCGAAACCGGCTTCGTCGACAGTCAGGCTGCGCTCGCGGGCGATGTCGGCGGTCAGGTCCATCGGGAAACCGTAGGTGTCGTAGAGTTTGAACACCACATCGCCCGGCACCACGGTGCCTTTGAGTTCCAGCAGATCCTGCTCGAGGATCTTCAGGCCGTGCTCCAGGGTCTTGGAGAACTGCTCTTCTTCAGCCTTGAGCACGCGCTCGATGTTGCTCTGCTGCTTCTTCAGTTCCGGGAAGGCTTCGCCCATCTCGGCAACCAGTGCAGCGACGATCTTGTAGAAGAAGCTGCCGGTGGCACCCAGCTTGTTGCCGTGACGGCAGGCGCGACGGATGATCCGACGCAGCACATAGCCGCGACCTTCGTTGGACGGCAGTACGCCGTCGGCGATCAGGAAACCGCACGAGCGGATGTGGTCGGACACCACTTTCAGCGAAGACTGGTCGCCGTTTTCGCAACCGATGGCTTCAGCCGAGGCCTTCAGCAGGTTCTTGAACAGGTCGATGTCGTAGTTGGAATTGACGTGCTGCATCACCGCACTGATCCGCTCCAGGCCCATGCCGGTGTCGACCGACGGCGCTGGCAACGGATGCAACACGCCATCGGCGGTGCGGTTGAACTGCATGAATACGTTGTTCCAGATTTCGATGTAACGGTCACCGTCTTCTTCCGGCGAGCCTGGCGGGCCGCCCCAGATGTGGTCGCCGTGATCGTAGAAAATCTCGGTGCATGGGCCGCACGGGCCGGTGTCGCCCATGGTCCAGAAGTTGTCGGAAGCGTACGGCGCGCCTTTGTTGTCGCCGATGCGGATCATGCGCTCGACCGGCACACCGATTTCTTTGGTCCAGATGTCATACGCTTCGTCGTCGGAGGCGTAGACGGTAACCCAGAGTTTTTCCTTCGGCAGTTGCAGAACGCCGGTCAGGAAGGTCCACGCGTAGGTAATCGCGTCCTTCTTGAAGTAGTCACCGAAGCTGAAGTTACCGAGCATTTCGAAGAATGTGTGGTGACGAGCGGTATAACCGACGTTTTCCAGGTCGCTGTTCTTGCCACCGGCACGCACGCATTTCTGGCTGCTGGTCGCGCGGGTGTACGCACGTTTTTCCTGGCCCAGGAAGCAGTCCTTGAACTGGTTCATCCCCGCGTTAGTGAACAGCAGGGTTGGGTCGTTGCCCGGAATCAAAGAGCTGGAGGCTACACGGGTGTGGCCTTGCTCTTCGAAGAAGCGAAGGAAGGCTTCACGGATTTCTGCGCTTTTCATTAGGTTCTTCCACGGAGGCTGCGGCCAAAGGCCTGTTCGAAACGTCAACAGACGAAGCGACGGCAAAGGGCCGCATTATATCGGCCCTACGCGCGGGGTACAGCGTGTTTATACGATAGAAACGGTCAATTGGACGGCTAACGCTGTCACTTGCGCGAAAACTCGACGAATGTCGCGATCACTTGCTCGATTTGCGAACGATTGACGTCCATGTGCGTGACCATACGCAGGCGCGCGGCGGCGCTCAACTTGATCCCGCGTTCGGCAGCAAAGGCCTTGATCGCTTCGGCCTTGTCGCCCATTTGCACATAAACCATGTTGGTTTGCACCGGTTCGACGATGAAACCTGCTTCACGCAGACCATCGGCCAGCAGTTGCGCATTGGCGTGGTCGTCTGCCAGACGCTCGACGTTGTGATCCAGCGCGTACAGCCCCGCCGCTGCCAGCAAGCCGGCCTGACGCATGCCGCCACCAACCATTTTGCGCAAACGACGAGCCTTGCCGATCAACTCGACCGAACCGCACAACACTGAGCCCACTGGTGCGCCTAGGCCTTTGGACAGGCACACCGATACCGAATCGAAATGCCTGGTGATTTCTCGAGCATCCACACCAAGTTTCACCGCTGCGTTGTACAGGCGCGCGCCGTCGAGATGCAGCTGCAAGCCTTTGTCCTGAGTGAAGCGGCGAGCGCGGGCCAGATATTCCAGCGACAGGACTTTGCCCTGCATGGTGTTTTCCAGCGCCAGCAAACGAGTGCGCGCGAAGTGGAAGTCGTCCGGCTTGATTGCTGCCGCGACCTGATCCAGATCCAGCGAGCCATCGGCCTGCACTTCCAGCGGCTGTGGCTGGATCGAGCCAAGTACTGCTGCACCACCGCCCTCGTACTTGTAGGTATGCGCCTGCTGGCCAACGATGTATTCGTCGCCGCGCTCACAATGCGCCATCAACCCCAGCAGATTGCTCATGGTGCCGGTAGGCACGAACAACGCGGCGGCGAAACCCAAACGCTTGGCCAACTCCGCTTCCAGACGATTGACCGTTGGATCTTCGCCGTAAACGTCATCACCGGTGTCCGCCGCAGTCATCGCGTCGAGCATGGCCGGAGTCGGTTGGGTGACGGTGTCGCTGCGAAGATCGATAACGCTCATGAACCTGGCCTCAAGTCAGCAGGGGAAATCCCTTTACGAAGTGGAATTACTGCGGTCACCGCGTGGATTAATCAACCCTTGCGCAAGGAAAAGTCATTTCGAGCCTGCAAAAAAATCGATGGCAATCATCAGAAAGGCGCAATGCACAGACACACAATCTGTGTTAAAAACGCGGCGCCGCCCGAGAAAGGGCGGCAAAAACGTTCTCAGGGCGGGGTGCAATTCCCCACCGGCGGTAATTGCGCGCAATGCGCATAGCCCGCGAGCGCTTGGCGGCGAACACGGCATTAAGCAGTGATCGACGGCAAGGTCAGCAGACCCGGTGTGATCCCGGGGCCGACGGTCATAGTCCGGATGAAGAGAGAACGGGATTAACGCCAAAGGGCCGTCCGCGCGATGTCGTGCGTGTGCGCACCCTTGAATCCCTTTCGATTCATAACGCCCTGTTTTTCACACAAACAGGAGTCAGAACATGCAACCCACCGCTATCGACAGCAAAAGCAAACACCCGCATGGTGAGCGCGTCGCGTTCATCCAGGCCTGCTGGCACAAGGAAATCGTCGATCAGAGCCGTAAAGGCTTCGTCGCCGAAATGATTGCCTTGGGTTATCAGGAATCGGACATCGATATCTTCGAAGTCGGCGGCGCCTTTGAAATGCCTCTGCACGCCAAGTTGCTGGCCAAAACCGGCCGTTACGCCGGCATCGTCGCCGCTGCTCTGGTGGTGGACGGCGGCATCTACCGTCACGAGTTCGTTGCCCAGTCGGTGGTCAGCGGCCTGATGCAGGTGCAGCTGGAAACCGAAGTGCCGGTGTTCTCGGTGTCGCTGACGCCGCATCACTTCCATGCTGGCGACGAGCATCAGAAGTTCTTCTTTGAGCACTTTGTGCATAAAGGTCAGGAAGCAGCAAGGACTTGCGCGGATACACTGCAGAAGGTTCGTGCGCTGCGCCGTACTGAGCCGCGTGCTGTAGCGGTCTGATAGCCCATGGGTGAGGCCTTGGGCCTCACTCTTTCCACTGTGGGAGCGAGCTTGCTCGCGAAAGCGGACTGACAGCCAACTCAAATATTGAATGTCAGATAGCATTCGCGAGCAAGCTCGCTCCCACAGGGTTATATGCCGAAACCGAAACTGGGGTCAGGCGAGATTTTCGTCGGTGGTCGGGACGATCAGGATGCCCGCCCGCAGACCGTTCTTGACCTTGGGATTCGGGAAGATAATTCGCGCGCCCTCTTCCTCGATGATCCAGCGGGTATTGGCCAGATCTTCGGCCAGCACATAACCCACTTCCAACTCGGAAAAGTTTTCGATGTCCTGCGGCAGGTTGAGGCGGAACGCATCGCTGTGCTTGATGATTTCCCGCGCGACGCTGAACAGCTGCAACCCGTCCAGGCCTTCCACGGCAACCTCTGGTTCGGTGCCTTCGATGATCTGCTTCAGGCGGGTTTCCAGCAGAGAGACGTTAACCCCGTCGTTCTGCCCGAACGGCCGTGCCTTGCCCAGTTCCAGCGTGAAAGCCTCGGCACCGAGCTTGTCGTAGGTGTACGAGCTGAACACGATCGACGGTTTGTTCTGCAACAGCACCGCTTCCATCCCGGCAGCGCGCAATCGCGCCAGTTCAAGACGCGAATGCCGGCGCCCTTCCTTCCAAGGATACAAGGCAAACTGCTCGATCTTCGAGCCGCGAATCGCCGTGTGCAGGTCGTAATGCAGGCGCTGGCGATCCGGCAGGCTGAAGAAACTTGCGGCCAAACGCTCCAGCTCACAGGCCCGCAGAGCTTCCGAGCCACTGCTTTGTTCATGACGGCCGTTGAACAGCCGGTTGACGTCCTGCTCGACGAAACGCTCGCCTTTGCGAATCGCTTCCGGGTTGCCGAACAGGAACAGAATGCGTGCGCGCGGCTTAAGATCGCCGCGAGCGATGTCGTGCAGCAGCCGATCAAGCAACTCGATCGGCGCGGTTTCATTGCCATGGATGCCTGCCGACAGCAGCAGGTCCAGGCCATTGTCGCGTGCTTGCGGTGGCCGGACTTCCAGCGCACCTTCGCTCAACCAGCGCATACGCACGCCTTCGACAGTCAGTTGAGTCTTCTCCGCCGGTTCGCGGCCGGCGAGGGTCAGTTCAAGCAGTTTGCCGAGGGCGAGCATAGAGCGGTTTCCTTAGTGGTCGTGGTTGCAATCCGGGCCGTGCACGTGGTCTTCGTCGTCGCCGACGTCAGCCGGTTCCATTTCCAGTTGCAGACTTACCAGATTAGTCGCCAATGGGCGCAGCAGCAGGTTGGCGTACTCGGCGTCACCTTCTTCAACGTCCACGCCGATCAGCAGCTGGCCACGGCCGTCCTGCTGGATCCACAGCTCTTTGCCTTGCCACATGACCGCGACGCGGGTGCAGGAGGTCTCCAGTTGCGTGCCGTCGGTGTCTTCAAGGATCAGCTGCAGGGAATCGCTCATGTTTTTACTCTCTTGGGGAGACAAGCCGCGCGCCGCGTTCAGGCGACGCGCCGGCCATCAATTGATCTGGAATGGATAAACCGCGCCCAGTTTAAGGATTTGCGTCAGTTCATCCAGTGCCGTCCGGCATTCAAGCAGCAATTGCGGATCCGCCAGATCGGTTTCGCTCAGGCGGTCGCGGTAGTGTTTTTCAACCCATGCGGTCAACGAACCGTACAACGGTGGCGTCATGATAACCCCTGGGTTGACGGCTGCCAGTTCGGTTTCGTTAAGCGCGACGCGCAGTCGCAGGCACGCCGGGCCACCGCCGTTCTGCATGCTTTGCTTGAGGTCGAAGACTTTTACTTCGCGGATCAGACCGCCGGAGCTGGTCAGGCTTTGCAGGTAAGCCCAGACGCGCTCGTTGGCCTGGCACTCCTGCGGCACGATCAGCAACATCGAGCCATCAGGACGCGAGAGCAATTGGCTGTTGAACAGGTACGAGCGCACCGCGTCATCCACGGTCACCGCCGAACGCGGCACGCACACGGACTGGAAGTTGCCACCGACCTTGGCCAGTTTGCTTTGCAGCTCGGCCAGCATCGACTCGGTGTCGAGGAAGGCGTCCTCGTGATAGAACAGCACCTCGCCATTACCCACTGCGATCACGTCGTTGTGGAACACGCCCTGATCGATCACGTTCGGGTTTTGCTGGGCGTAGACGACGCCTTCGTCACGCAGACCGTGCAGACGCGCAACGGCTTGCGAGGCTTCGAGGGTCTGGCGCGCCGGATATTTCTGTGGCGCCGGGAAACGATTGTCGAAAGCACTGCGACCGAACACGAAAAACTCGACGCCTGCTTCGCCATACTCACGGCAGAAACGCGTGTGGTTGGCCGCGCCTTCGTCGCCGAATTGCGCCACTGCCGGCAACGCGGCGTGATGGGCGAAGTGCTGCTGATTGGCGAACATCGCGCCGAGCACGCGGCTAGTGGTCGGGTGCTCGATGCTGCGGTGGTATTTGCAGTTGAGGTTGGCGGCGGTGAAGTGCACGCGACCGTCAGCGGTGTCGGCACTCGGGCTGACCGTGGCAGCGTTGGCTACCCACATGCTCGACGCCGAGCAACTGGCGACCAGCAGCGGCATGGCTTCTTTGGCGGCGCGCTCGATCACTTGCGCATCAGTGCCACTGAAACCCAGGCGGCGCAGAGCGGCCACGTCCGGACGTTCCTGTGGCGCCAGCACACCCTGCTGAAAGCCCATTTCCATCAGCGCTTTCATCTTCGCCAGACCTTGCAGCGCCGCTTCCTTCGGATTCGAAGACTGCTGGCTGTTGCTCTGGGAGGCAACGTTGCCGTAGGACAGACCACCGTAGTTATGGGTCGGCCCCACTAGACCGTCAAAATTGACTTCATAGGATTTCATCAGCGAGGCTCCACGAGAATCTGTTGTTATAGGCTTCAGTAACTATTCTTTGCGACCGAGGCGCGGCCTTCGCGAGCAGGCTCGCTCCCACAGGTTCGGTGGTGGTCACACATGTTGTGCACGACACAAATCCTGTGGGAGCGAGCCTGCTCGCGAATGGCCGTTACGCCATTTTCACGCCTGGCGTGAGGGCCGATGGCAACACCAGGCTCGGGGTTTCCAGCGACGCCACCGGATACGCGCAATAATCCGCTGCGTAATAGGCGCTGGCACGATGGTTACCCGAAGCCCCGACACCACCAAAAGGCGCACTGCTCGCAGCACCAGTCAGCTGTTTGTTCCAGTTGACGATGCCGGCACGGCTTTCCAGCCAGAACTGCTGATAGCGCGCTTCGGAATCCGATAACAGACCAGCGGCCAGACCATAAGCAGTGTCATTGGCCTCAGTGATCGCCGCTTCGAAATCAACATAGCGAATCACTTGCAGCAACGGTCCGAACAGCTCTTCGTCTGGACGCTCGGCAACCGCCGTCACATCAATAATGCCCGGTGTGAGCAACGCGGCTTGCGCCTGCGGCTGAGTCATTTCCAGCAGCGACACCGCACCATTGGCCAACAGATGTGCTTGAGCGTCCATCAGCGCTTTCGCCGCGCCAAGGGAAATCACCGAGCCCATGAATGGCGCCGGTTGCTGATCGAAAGCACCAACTTCAATGGTCGCGCTGACTTTAACCAGTCGCTGCAACAGACTGTCGCCCCACGCGCCTTGCGGCACCAGCAAGCGGCGTGCACAGGTGCAGCGCTGACCGGCAGAGATGAACGCCGACTGAATGATCGTGTAAACCGCCGCATCCAGATCCGCGACCTGATCGACCACCAGCGGATTGTTGCCGCCCATTTCCAGCGCCAGAATCTTGTCCGGGCGCCCGGCGAATTGCTGGTGCAGGTGATTGCCGGTGCGGCTCGAGCCGGTGAAGAACAGACCATCGATGCCCGGGTTCGCCGCCAGCGCGATGCCGGTTTCGCGAGCGCCTTGCAGCAGGTTCAAAACGCCTGCCGGCAGACCGGCTTCGATCCAGCATTTGACTGTCAGCTCGGCAACTTTCGGGGTCAGTTCGCTTGGTTTGAACAGCACGCTGTTACCCGCCAGCAGCGCCGGAACAATGTGGCCGTTCGGCAAGTGGCCGGGGAAGTTGTAAGGACCGAACACCGCCACCACACCATGCGGCTTGTGGCGTAGTACGGCGGTGGCGTCGCCCAACGGGCCGCTCTTCTCGCCGGTACGCTCACGGTAGCTCTGCACCGAGATGGCAATCTTGTTGACCATACTGGTGACTTCGGTCGCGGCTTCCCACAGCGGTTTACCGGTTTCTTCACCGATGGTGCGGGCCAGTTCGTCAGCGTGGTTTTTCAGCGCAGCGGCAAACGCCTCCAGCACAGTGATGCGCTCGTCCAGCGAACGCCGCGCCCAGCCCGGAAACGCCTGACGCGCAGCTTGTACAGCCGACTCGACTTGAGCGGTGGTTGCGCCCTCCCCCGACCACAGCACTTGCTGGGTCACCGGGTTCAGCGATTGAAAAGCTTCGCCCTGACCGGCCAGCCACTCACCTGCGATGTATAGCGAATTCATTATTTCGACTCCCGTGCAGCGGACAACGCCACGGCGCGCACTTGATCGCCAGCGTTGAGTTGAAGACGTTTGGCGGTCTGCGGATCGACCACCAGGGTGCCGGCGGCGAGACGCGCCGGCGCAGCAGTGATGCGGCAGTCTTCGCGCTTGCGGTTATGGATGATGAATGGCGTGGCGTCGTCGCCCGGCGTGCCGACGGCCAGCACCAGCGCTTCGCTGTCACGTACTGCGCGGATCTTGCCGGTTTCGCATTCGATGGCTGGGCCTGCGTCGAAGATGTCGACATAACCCTGATAGCTGAAACCTTCGCCCTTGAGCATCGCCAAGGCTGGCTCGGTGTCCGGGTGAACCTGACCGATGACACTGCGCGCGCCTTCGGAGAGGAAGCAGGTGTACAGCGGGAATTTCGGCATCAGCTCAGCGATGAACGCCTTGTTGCCGACACCGGTGAGGTAATCGGCCTGGCTGAATTCCATTTTGAAGAAGTGCCGACCGAGGCTTTCCCAGAACGGCGAACGGCCGGCGTCATCAGACACACCACGCATTTCGGCAATGATCTTGTTGCCAAACAGTTCAGGGAATTCGGCGATGAACAGCATCCGCGCTTTCGACAACATGCGACCGTTGAGACCGCTGCGATAATCGGCGTGCAGAAACAGCGAGCACAGCTCGGAATTACCGGTCAGGTCGTTGGCCAGAAACAGCGTCGGAATTTCGCGATAGATGTTCAGCTCTTGCGAAGCGCTGACCGTCAGGCCGACTCGGAAGTTGTACCAAGGCTCACGCATGCCGACCGCGCCAGCGATGGCGGAAATCCCCACCACGCGGCCGTCATCGTCTTCGAGCACGAACAGGTAGTCCGCATCACCACGGCCGGCTTCACCGCGAAAGGTCTTCTCGGCCCAGCCGACCCGATGGGCCAGACGTTCTTCGTTGGCCGGCAAGGTCGTGAGGCCGGTGCCGGTGCTGCGGGCCAAGTCGATCAGAGCGGCTAAATCGCTGCTGCGTACAGGACGAACAATCATGCTATCTCCTCAAACGGGCCGCCTTCGCCACCCGTGAAACTCGCTAAGGCGTTAAACCGCCACCAGGCGCACGCTGGCACCTTCACCGACGCCCAGGGCTTCGGCTGCTTCCAGATCCAGAGTCACCGGTTTGCCCGGCGCGTAATCCAGCTCCAGCAGCACCGCGCGGTAATCCTGCAACTGCGCGTTGGCCACCAGATACTGGCGCCCGGCACCTTTGACCGGCTCGCCGATCTTCACCGGCACCACACGGCTCTGGGCGATCGAACGGATCCCCGAAACACGTGCATGCAGGGTCGGGCCACCGTCGAAAATATCGATGTAGTGATCGGTCTCGAAGCCTTCGCGCATCAGGATGTCGAAGGTGATCTGCGCACGCGGGTGCACCTGGCCCATCGCCTCTTGGGCGGAATCCGGCAGCAGTGGTACGTAGATCGGGTAATGCGGCATCAGCTCGGCCAGGAACGTGCGGCTTTTCAGCCCACACAGACGCTCGGCTTCGGCGTAGTTGAGGTCGAAGAAGTTGCGACCGATCGCATCCCAGAACGGCGAATCGCCGTTTTCATCGCTGTAACCGACGATCTCGGTCACCACCGAATCGGCGAAACGCTCCGGGTGGCTGGCAACGAACAACAGACGGCCACGGGAGTTGAGTTCCGACCACGGTGAACCCACCAGCTCGCGCTGCACGTAGAAACTGGTCAGCAAGCTGTTGCCGGTCAGATCGTGGCACTGCGAGAGCACGTGGATCTTGTTGTGGATCTTCAGCTCGCGAGAAGCGTGCACGAAAGTCTCGTTGCGAAAACTGTAGAACGGCTCCGAATAACCGGCCGAAGCAACGATGGCCGAGCAGCCGACCAGCTTGCCGGTGATCGAGTCTTCGAGAACGAAAAAGTAGCTTTCCTCGCCGTTGAAGCTCACTTCAGCAGCGAACGAGGCTTCGCTCGCAGCGATCTTGTCGCTCAGACGTTCCACGTCATCCGGCAAGGAAGTGACACCAATCGGGCTGTCCGCAGCCAGACGCTGTACCTCGCCCAGATCAGCCATTTGCGCGGGGCGCATCACCAGCATGGTGTCACTCCTTTCTCTTATGAATTCACAGAAAAAATAACCGGACACTGTGGGAGCGAGCTTGCTCGCGAAAGCGGTGTATCAGTCAGCATAGATGGCGACTGAAACTCCCTCTTCGCGAGCAGGCTCGCTCCCACAATGAATCTCACCGGCATCAAAAATTGGGTTCGACGCCTGAAAAAACTCCAGGCGCCGAAGGGTCTATCAGGCTTGCGTCAGAGCGGCGGCAGCGCGTTCGAAGCGGTCCAGACCGGCATCGATATCGGCGTCTTCTACCACCAGGCTCGGGGCGAAACGGATCACGTCCGGGCCGGCTTGCAGAATCATCAGGCCTTCTTTTTCAGCGGCGTTGAAGATGTCTTTGGCCTTGCCTTTCCAGGCATCGCTCAGCACGCAGCCGATCAGCAGACCGAGGCCACGCACCTGAGTGAACAGGCCGTACTTCTCGCCGATCTGCTCAAGGCGCGCCTTGAACTTATCGTGCTTGGCGTTCACGCCGCTCAACACTTCAGGGGTATTGATCACGTCGATCACCGCTTCCGCGACTGCACACGCCAGCGGGTTGCCGCCGTAAGTGGTGCCGTGAGTACCGACGACCAGATGTTTGGCCAGCGCCTCGGTGGTCAGCATCGCCGCGATCGGGAAACCGCCGCCCAGGCTCTTGGCGCTGGTGAGGATGTCCGGGGTCACGCCGTAATGCTGGTAGGCGAACAGCTTGCCGCTGCGGCCCATGCCGGTCTGCACTTCGTCGAACACCAGCAGCGCGTTGTTCGCATCACACAGTTCGCGGGCACCTTGCAGGTAAGCCAGCTCGGCGGGCAGTACGCCGCCCTCGCCCTGAATCGGTTCCAGCACGACCGCGCAGGTCTTGTCGGAAACCGCCGCTTTCAGCGCTGCCAGGTCGTTGTAAGGCACGTGAGTGATGCCGGTGATTTTCGGGCCGAAGCCGTCGGAGTACTTCGACTGGCCACCGACGTTGACGGTGAACAGGGTACGGCCGTGGAAGCTGTTCAGCGCGGCGATGATTTCGTATTTCTCAGTGCCAAAGCGGTCGAACGCAACGCGACGGGCCAGCTTGAACGCGGCCTCGTTGGCTTCAGCGCCGGAGTTGCAGAAGAACACGCGCTCGGCGAACGTGGCGTCGATCAGCTTGTGCGCCAGGCGCAGCGCTGGCTCGTTGGTGAACACGTTGGACACGTGCCACAGCTTGTTCGCTTGCTCGGTCAAGGCACCGACCAGCGCCGGGTGCGCGTGGCCCAATACGTTGACGGCAATCCCGCCGGCGAAGTCGATCAGCTCGCGGCCGGCCTGATCCCAGACGCGGGAACCAGCGCCACGCACTGGAATGAAAGCGGCAGGCGCGTAGTTGGGAACCATTACCTGGTCGAAATCGGCGCGTTGTACCGCAGCGTGCTCAACGGACATCGGAGTCTCCTGATGAGAAGCACTCGCCTGAAACTGGCGAGCTTGGTGAGGATTGTAAGGACAGTTTTCAGCCCGGCCTTGTCGCCAAGCGACAACTTCTTATAGCGCAAACCCCGGATTTTCACGGGTTTACGGCAATGCGACAAATAGCGTCGCAAAGGCGCAGTTTAACTGGCGCCGCCGATTTGCGGCAGGCCGCAGAGAATACCAACTCAACCTCGCTGCAAAGCTATAAATATGTACCGCACCTCGATCCGCACTTGCTGATTTGCTTGGCATCTTCAATGGCCCAAGGATCGACACCATGCAGCAAGCTGACGGATTGCCCTCCAGCGACTCCACCGATACAGACTCTCCGAAGAACCCCGACAGTCATTATCAGCCCCTCAAAGACAGCCTCCCCGACTGGCTGGGCAGCGCTTCAGAAACCCGGCGTCTGGCACTCACAAATATCACACCGCAACGCTCGAGCAATCTGCACACGGCACCGGCGGCTCAGCACGAAGCACTGAACGACCTCAACGTCGCTCACTGGAACGCGCAAAGCGCGGTCGACCAAAGTCTGGAACACCTGCAGGACGCCAGCGCCTTTGCCGAACCGCTGCTCAGGCAAGCACTGAAGAACGACTTCGACCTGGATGTGGATGTACGCAATACCTTCGTGCGCCTGTACATTCCCGCGACCACGCCGTGGTTCCCGATCAGGACCGGCTCGCGCGCCTGGAGCGTCTCGCTGCTGGACGCTGCATTGCATAACTTCGAAGAAAAGGAGACGGACGAAAACGCCTTCGAACCCGACTCCACCTTCACTACCCGGCCCTCCGATACCGGCCAGTTCATGACCTTGCCGTGGATCAAGGCCAAATTGAGCATTGCCGCCTTCACCAGGCTGTGCCGAACACTGGATATCGGCGCGCAGTACAAAACCCGTCTCGAAGAAAACCTCGGTTACACCGATCCGATGGTGGCGTCCGTCCTGCGCCTGAAAATAGACACCAGCCAGAAAGCCGCAATGAAAGCGGCCCTGCAGTGGGCGCGGATGAACCGCGATGTTTCGGAAAGTTATTTTCGCTTGATCGACGCCGTGCTCGACGGCATGAAAGGTCTGTACGTCGGCGGGGCACCCGTTCTGTGCCATGACATGGGCATGCTGTGTGCACCGCTCACCGGCATCGTCGTGTTTGCCCCCGACCTGTACATTTCGCGAACCGCTGCGCGCGTAGTGGCTTACGTCCCGGACGACCCCGAGCACCCCTTCAAGGAGTACGCCACGACCTATGATCTGATCGTCGAACTGACACGCCAGTTGCGCTCGAAGGACTACCAAGAGTTTTTCAGTCGCTTCGTGAACCACGAACATCGAGGGTTTTTCTTCAGCACACTCAACAGTCGCTTGAGCCAGCTGAAGTGGCATCCGACCGAACCGGGCAGTTCTCTGCCGGCGTGGCGCGACACCCCTGTCGAGCGACCTGATCTGCAGACCACGCTCACGCCGTTTCAAGACAATCTGTGGCAACACTTCTATCAGGCGAAACTGAACAAGATCTTCAATGACGCCAGAGTGATCGCCGTGCCCACCGCGGCGGTCGATCAAAAAGCACGCTGGGCTTTCTGGGACTCCGTCACCAACATCATCTCGACCATCGTGCAGACCGCCGCGCTGATCGTCGCGCCGTTCGTGCCGGTACTCGGCGAAGCGATGATGGCGTACATGGCTTATCAAATGCTCGACGAGGTCTTCGAGGGCATCATCGAATGGGGGCAAGGTCGCACCACCGAAGCCTTTGAACACTTGATGGGCACCCTGGAATCGATGATTCAACTGGGCATGTTCGCGGTGGGCGGGGCGATTGGCGCCGGCGAATTTCGCAAGGTCCTGCCCAAAGAGATCGTCGCGTTCATCGACCGCTTCAAACCAGTGCAACTGGCCAATGGCAAAACCCGCTACTGGGATCCCGATCTGGCCCGTTACCAACACCCGGCTGTGCCTGACGCCAGCTCGACACCCAACGAGTTGGGCCTGCACCCGCACCAAGGCAAACAACTGCTGCCAATCGACGACGCTCGTTTTGCCGTGAGCGAAAGCCCGGTTCCCGGCCAGTACCGTATTGAACACCCGACCCGCGCCGACGCCTACCAACCGGTATTGCGCCACAACAGCGCCGGCGCCTGGCATACCGAACTGGAACAACCGCTGGAATGGGACACCGACACCGCACTGCGGCGAATCGGCCCGGCAGTCGAGTCGTTTTCACCCGCCGAGCGCGAGACCATTCTTCAGGTCAGCGGCGTCAACGAAGATGCCGTGCGCAAGATGCACGCCGACCAGCAAACACCTCCCCCGCTGCTGGCCGACAGCATCCAGCGCTTCAAGATCGATCAGGAACTGCAACGCCTGGTCGATCGGCTCGAGAGTGACGTGGCCGACGAATATCGCCGCGCCGATCCCGTAGCCCAACTGCAACTGTTGACCGAGCACGGACGCTGGCCGAGTAACCGACGCCTGCGTCTGGTCGATCGACAGGGCGAACTGATCTGGCAATCTTCGGCAGACGACACCTTGCCGCTGACCGAGCTGGATCAAAACAGCCTGATCGGTGACGACCTGCTCAAGACCCTGCTGTATTCGCTCGACGAGCAACAAACCAAAGCCTTGCTCGCAGAACCCTTCGGCGGGCCGACACCTTCGCTGGACGTGCGCAGCCAAACCCTGCGCAAGCAACTGGCTCATCTCGCCCGACGACACAGAAGCTCCCTGTTCGAAGCGCGCTATCAGGCACTCCAGTCCATCGATGATCCGCTGGCACGACAGCTGAGCCAACACCCACCGGCATTACCCGCCAGCGTGACCCGCGAACTGCTCGACACCGCCAGTGGCGAAGAACTGCTGCAGATCAGCGCGGGACAATTGCCACCGCGCCAACAGGAGCTCATGCAACTGGCCAGCCAGGAAGTGCGCATCACCCGCGCTTATGAGGGTCTGGAACTGAGCGCCATGAACAATCCCGATTCCGACGCTCTTGCGCTGCACAGCCTCAAGCTGTTGCCAGGCTGGAGCGGCGATGTGCGCATCGAGATTCGCGACGGACATTACGAAGGGGCTGCGCTCGACAGCATCGGGCGCGAAGATGCCCCCGCGCAAAAAGTCCTGATTCGTCAGTCTGACGGCCGCTATCAACCTTTTGATGACCGCGGCCAGGAATTGCATTCGTCCACGGACTTCTACTCCAGCCTGTTGTACGCGCTGCCGGATGGCGAGCGTCAGAGCCTGAACCTGCAGATCGGCCAGGGTGCTGCGCTGAAAGCGGCAATTCGCGAGCGAACACTGGAGCGTAACGCTTTGCGCACAGTGATGTTCGACACGCCGATTCGCCAGCCTGCCGTGGACACACTGCGCCTGGCAGGTTTGGGAGATGAGCAGCCGAACCGATCAAGACGCCTTGAAGATGCGAACTTTTTTGAAGCGGGCGAACTCGGCGCAATCAGCATAGAGAACCAGGACTTTCTGACCACCACGGGCCGGCCGATCACCAGCCCCGAAGCGCGCGTGCAAGCGCTCTATCGAGGCATGTCCACCGAAGAAGCGCAAAACTTTGTCGCCGCGTTCCGCAATGATCCGGGAGCGTTCAACGCCGAACTGGCCAGGGGTCGCAACGAATACGCCAAGCTCAGCGATGACTTGAGCCGCTGGGAGCACGACGTCCCCACCCATCACCCAGCGACCGGCCAGCCATTGAGTTACATCGAACGCCGGGCAGCCCAGCAGAATCGTGCGTTGTTCAGGGACGCGGTGCTGCGTTGCTGGCGTCGGGAAACCCGCGGCCCCGCCGGGCATATGTTGCAGATTGCGCAACCGGTATTGGGTGACCTGCCCGCGCTGGAAGCAGATTTCAGCCACGTCCACATGCTGTCCATCAATGGCAGCGCCAGCAACGGGGCCGTGGACGCCTTCATGCAACGTTTTCCGAGCCTGAGGTATCTGGATGCACAAAATCTCGATATGCCAAGCCTGCCCCCGTCCGTTGCTGCAATGCCCAATCTGCGCCAATTGATCTTGCGCAATTGTGGTATCAAGCACTCGGCTGCCAACCAGCAAGTACTGGCGTCCTTGCCCAACCTCTCGTTACTGGATTTGCGGGGCAATCCATTGGGCACGCCTCCCGACATCAGCGCGACGCCCCGATTACGCTACCTCAATCTGTCGAACACGGGCATCTCCACACCGCCGGCCAATCTGCTCGATCATCCGCATCTGATCGTCGGTAATTTCGAAGGCAACCAGCTGACGGAAATACCGGAACCCTTTTTCAACCTGGCCAGTTCCCTCAGTGACGGTTTCGGTTTCGCCGACAACCCGCTGTCGACCGCCACACGCGAGAAGCTGAAAACGCTCTATGACCAAACCGGCAAACACTTTGGGGTCGGCGCGGAGCCAGCGGATGTTCTGCGCACCACAACGTTGTTTCCTGCCCTGAGTGCCGAGCAGGCCAGTGAGTTGCTGTATCGACTCCCAGGCACATGGAGCGAAAGCCTGACCCAGCTCGCCCGTTGGGAAAACGAGTTCACCATGCTACAGATCGAACTCGGCGAATGGGTCAACCAGATTCCTGCACTCGACCCCGTGTTCCAAAGGCCATTGACGCTCAATGAGCAAACGCTGGAACGCGAGGCGAGGCGCGTGTTCAGTCAAAAGCTGGAACAGTTCTGGCGCTCCAGAACATTCATTGGCAGAGAGTCCGAACTGACCGCAACACTTGGTTTCATGGGTGACCTGCCGGCACTCAGCGCCAACTTCGACCACGTCTCGCGACTGACGCTGATGGGCAATAAAACCGTCACGGCAACCCTGCCATTCCTCCAGCGCTTTACCAATCTGACCACGCTGGAGATGCACGCCTTCGACCTGGAACCGATTACGCTGTCACAGATCAGGCTGCCTCACCTGCGTGTATTGGAACTCAACGATTGCGGTGTCGTATTGACCCCGGAGAACGAGGCCACACTGCTTTCTCTCAACAACCTGCACAGACTGGATTTGAGCAACAATCCCTTGGGGACTTTTCCCGATCTGAACCTTCTCCCCGAACTGACTCATCTCGACCTGTCCAATTGCGGTATCACCGCAGTGCCCGATGGGCTGGCCAGCCACCCGAATCTGGACACGGCCATTTTCAACGGTAACCGCATCACCGAAATACCCGATGAGCTATTCGAGCTGTCGGGCGATCTGAGTGACAGCCTGGATTTCTCTGAAAACCCGCTGTCGCTTGCCACACGCAACAAGATCAAGACCTTTTTCCGACGTACCGGTTACGATTTTGCGGTGCGCGCCGAAAACACCGACATCGCCCTCACACGACAACTGTTCCCGGGCCTGGACGAGCAACAGGCCAGCGATCTGATCTACGACTTGCCCGGAACAATCACGGACAGTCGGACGCAGCTCGTGGCGTGGCGGGCGGAACTCAATCAAATGACAGCGGACCTGAGCGCGTGGGCAACACGGGTTCCAAGCGTACATCCCGTGACTGGAGAGGTCCTCACGCCGATCGAGGTGTTTGATCAGTTCGCGGCGCGGTCCGAGTTCGGACAACTGCTGGAGCGGTTCTGGCGCTACAGAAATGGCGAGTCAGGCATGCGCGCGGACTTTCTCGAAGCCGATGCGAAGTTTTTCGGTGACTTCCCCCAACTGACAACCGACTTCAGTCATGTTTCAACGGTGAAGCTCAAGGGCAACGCTGCCATTGGTGCTCCGGACGGGTTCATCAATCTGTTCGCCAATGCACGTGAACTGACGCTGCGACAGTTTCCACTGGGTGAAATCCCCCAGACCGTGACTCAACTGTCCAACCTGACGGAACTCACGCTGAGAGACTGTGGCGTGACACTCACCCCCGCCGATCAGAGCACACTCGCCACACTCAACGGCCTTGAACTTCTGGATCTGAGCGACAACCCACTGACGGTAGCACCTGACCTTCAGTCGCTACCGGCCATGCGTGACATCCTGCTGTCCAATACCGGCATTACGTCGCTGCCAAATGGCCTCGCCACTCACCCGAGCCTGAAAAACGCCCTGTTGAGCGGCAACCGCATCACTGACCTGCCCGAAGCTTTTTTCAGCCTGGATCTGGACCTCGCCGATGGGGTCAGTCTGGCCAACAACCCGCTGTCGCTGTCCGCTCGCGAACGCATCAAAACCTACTACGTCGAGCACGGGCGCCTGTTTGACGTCCTGCCGGACGTCGGTGACCTGGCCAGCGCACAAAGGCTGTATCCGTGGATGGACATCGACGATGCCAGTCACATGATCTATCACCTGCCCGGCACACTGCAGGCCGGCACCGCTCAACTGCTGCGTTGGGAAGTGGAGATCAGCCAGATGATCAGCGATCTGAGCGCCTGGTCCGAACGCGTGCCCGTGCGCAATCCTTTGACGGGCGAACACTGGAACGCTGTAGAAAGAACGACAGAACAACTCAAGAGAAAGCAGTTCAGTCAGCAACTTGAGCAGTTCTGGCGCGCCAGAACCGTCGACAGGACGGAGCTGCGACTCAACACGCTGGAAATCGATGCGCCTTTCGCCGGTGAGTTACCGGCACTGACAGCCGACTTCAATCACGTCATCCGCTTGTCCATCCAGGGCAACCCGGCCTTGAATGCTCCGGATGGGTTCCTCGCACGCTTTGGCGGATTGCAGTCTCTGGAGATGCGCAATTTCGCCCTGCGCCGGTTCCCCTCGGCACTGACAGCCATGCCGGGCCTCGAAACGCTGACGTTGAGCAGTTGCGGTGTTGTATTCGATGCGGCGGGACAAACGACGCTTGCCACGCTGACGCGATTGAAAGAACTCGATCTGTACGGCAATCCCTTGGGCACTGCACCGGATATCCGCAACTTGCCAGCGCTGACGACCCTGGACCTCACACGCACAGGCATCAGTCAGATTCCCGTCGGCGTTGGGCAATCGGTGCGGCTGCGCGATGCCTTCCTCGGCGAAAACGCGATCGTGGAGTTGCCGGAAGACTTGCGCGGCCTTCTCCACAATGGCGTAGTCCTGAGAGCCAACCCGCTCTCCGCTGCGTCAAGAGAGCGAATAAAGATCTTCGCTCGGGACGCTTATCAGTACCTGGGGGTTACGGCCGACCCGGAGGACATTGCCCTGGCACGAGCGCTGTACCCCGGCATCAGCGAAGTAGAAGCCAATCGTTTGGTCTATGGTCTGCCCGGCACATTGGCCGAGGGCCATAGCGAATTGTTACGGCGCCATAACAACCTCACCACGCTGCTCGGCGAGTTCGATGTGTGGGTGAGAGAAACGCCACGGGACCCGCTCACGGGCACCGAGCTGGAGGGCGAAGCGCTACGCCTGGAAAATGCCCGGCGCATGGGGTTCAGGAACAACCTGGAAGGAGGGTTACGCGAGGCGCCAAGCTTTCTTCCGTACACCGATATTACGCTCGACGTGTCTTTGAACAGCGAGCTGCCGGCACTGAGTGGACGTTTCGAACAAATCAGAAGATTGACACTGACAAGTACCGCCGATATGCCGCCTCGGGTTGACCGACTGCTTGAGCTGTTCCCGAACCTGAAGGAACTGAATATCACGGGCTATCCACTCAACGAGATTCCCGTGACGGTTTTCAACCTGAACCATCTGACCAACCTCAGATTGCCGCAATGCCGCATCGTGCTTACTGAGCAAACCGTGAACGCACTGGCGGCCATGAAAAACCTGGAAGGACTGGACTTGAGTCACAACCCGCTGGGCCGGGCACCCGACCTGAGAAACCTGCAGAAGTGTCAGACGCTGCGCTTGAACAACACCGGACTGACCGACGTCCCGAACGGCCTGTTTGGCATGCAACGATTGACGTACGCAGACCTTTCGGAAAACGCCATCGCCGAACTCCCTGACCCACTGCCTGCTCCCGGTGACGACAGGCCGGTGACCTACAACTTCAGTGAAAATCCATTGACCCCCCGAAGTCAGCGCAGCCTGGCGACGTACAACGCGGCAAATGACCTACGACTGCTCGAGGAGCGCAAGAGGATGGACGAAATACACAGAGCGTTCGAAGACTTCGAGGATTCAGATTTTTCCAACGGCGAAGAACAACCATAAGCGCAATGATCACTGGCTAGTGTTGGCCAACCAGTGTCTAGCCGCGTTCAGGCGGTACTGACGACAATTCGAACGGGCTGCTGCTGCGCCGCTGGTTGCGATCTTCCCGCGGCGTGGCGCCGAAGAAGTTGCGGTAGGCGCTGGAGAAATGCGGCCCCGAGGAGAAGCCACACGAGAGGCCGATCTGGATGATCGACTTGCTGGTCTGCATCAACATCTGCCGGGCCTTGTTCAGGCGCAGTTCCAGATAGTACTGGCTCGGCACACGGTTGAGGTATTGCTTGAAGATCCGCTCCAGTTGACGACGGGACACGCACACGTGCTGGGCGATTTCGTCGGTGGTCAGCGGTTCTTCGATGTTGGCTTCCATCAGCAACACCGCTTGGGTGAGCTTCGGATGGCTGGAACCGAGACGGTTCTGCAACGGGATGCGCTGACGCTCGCCACCTTCGCGGATCCGCTCAACGACCAGTTCTTCCGAGACGGCGCCGGCCAGTTCCGCGCCGTGATCACGGGCGAGTACCGCCAGCAACAGATCAAGCACCGACATGCCGCCACACGCAGTCAGGCGATCGCGATCCCAGTCGAACAGATGACTGGTGGCGATGACTTTCGGGAAACGTTCAGCGAAATCGTCCTGCCAGCGCCAGTGCACCGCCGCGCGATAACCGTCGAGCAAACCGAGTTGCGCCAACGGGTACACACCGGCGGACAGACCGCCGACGACCGTACCGGCACGCACCAGTTGCTTGAGCGCACTGCTGAGGGCCGGGGCCAAAGTGGTCGGTGGCTCATCAGCGAGCAGGAACAGTTTCTGGAAATTTTCGAGCTTGCCGGTCCAGGCTTCACCGGGTAATTGCCAGGCGCCTTCGGCCGGCGGCTCGGCCTGCAGGAACGACAGTTCGTAAACCACATCCGGGTGCACCCGCTGAGCAACACGCAAGGCTTCCTCCGCCAGCGCCAGCGTCAACGCTTTAGTGCTGGGCCAAATCAGGAAACCAATTCGATGGGCAGTCATGGGCGGGCGATCCGAAACGAAGAACAGTGATGAAGGCATGGGCCAATGCTAGCCCGTAAATGAACACAAATCTTGAAACCAACCGAGATCCAGGCAGAGATCCAACTGTGGGAGCGAGCCTGCTCGCGAAAGCGGAGGATCAGTCGACACCTGTGTCGGATGTCACACCGCATTCGCGAGCAGGCTCGCTCCCACAAAGATCGCAGGTCGGCCTACTGGCTGCGAAGCATGCACTATAGCGGTGCACAACGGCAGCCCTGATTTACTTCAAGCTGCCCGAGAGGAATTGCTGCAAACGTTCCGATTGTGGATTGACCAGCACTTCGCGTGGGTTGCCGCTCTCTTCCACCACACCTTTGTGCAGGAACACCAACTGGTTCGACACTTCACGGGCAAAACCCATTTCGTGGGTGACCACAACCATGGTGCGACCTTCCTGAGCCAGCGCTTGCATGACTTTCAGCACGTCACCCACCAGTTCCGGGTCGAGGGCCGAAGTCGGTTCGTCGAACAGCATGACTTCCGGTTCCATCGCCAGCGCACGAGCAATCGCCACACGCTGCTGCTCGCCACCGGACATGTGCCCCGGGAACGCGTCTTTACGATGGGCTACGCCGACCTTGTTCAGGTAGTACTCGGCTTTTTCGCGCGCTTCGTACTTGGGTACGCCGAGCACGTGAACCGGCGCTTCCATGATGTTTTCAATTGCAGTCATGTGCGACCACAGGTTGAAATGCTGGAACACCATCGACAGGCGCGAACGCATGCGTTGCAGTTGCTTCGGATCAGCGGCTTTCAGCGCGCCGTCCTTGTTCGCTACCAGTTTCAGCTCTTCGTTGTTGAGCAGAATCTTGCCCGCGTGCGGCTGCTCGAGCAGGTTGATGCAGCGCAGGAAAGTACTTTTGCCGGAGCCACTGGAGCCGATGATGCTGATCACATCGCCGGCTGCCGCTTTCAGGGACACGCCCTTGAGCACTTCGTGACTGCCATAGCGTTTATGCAGGTCTTGGACTTCAAGTTTGTACATGCGGTCGGTTCTCACAAAAACAGTCAGTCAGTCGTTGAGCAAGCGCCCGTGACGCAGCGCTTCGCGCCCCGCCACCTTGGCCAGCCAGAAACCGGGTTGGGCATAACGCAGCCGTTCAATGGCAAACAGCACCCCGGAGGTACCAGCACATACCGCGCTGACCCGATCGGACAGAGGATCAATCACTTCAAAAATCTCGTCGCCGGCCTCGACCCACTCGCCGGGCTTGCGCAGAAAACTCACCACGCCCGGGTGCGGCGCGAACAGCAACTCGGTGCCTTCGAACGGCATGCCTTCACAGGCTTCGTGCGCCGGGTTCGGCCACTCGCCAGTGATCAAGCCTTGCTCGGCGAGGAAGGCAAGAATGCCTTCAGCATACGCTTCAGCCTCGGCGCGACCGGTATCGGCCTGACCGCCCAGCTCAATCGTGGTCGCCAGACACGCCAGCGGAATCTGCGCATCAGGAAACTGCCGCGACAGACGCAACCATGGCAACGAACAGGCTTCATCGAACGAGCTGCCGCCGGAATCTTCCGCCAGCAATCCGACCTTCACATTCAGATGCGCGGCCAGCGAACGCCATTGCGGCCAGTGCTGCGGCAACGCGTACATGTGCAGCGCGGCTTCGGCATCGCAGTGCAAATCGAGCACCACATCGGCGATGCAAGCGTGGCTGAGCAACACGCGCTGCATGCCTTGCAACTGGCTGCTCGCCTCCGGCAATGCGGCCAGATGATCGGCCATGGCCTGACGGATCAGGCGCACATTGGCGTGCGGATCATCACCGAGACTGTCAGCCAATGCGGCCGCAAGCGGCGCGCTCAGCTCGACGAAGTCACGGTTGAAATTCTTGCCGCTGCCCGCTTCGAAACGGCCTTGGTGATTGCCTTGCAGCAATTGCCCGAGACCCAACGGGTTGGCGACCGGCACCAGCTCGATGACACCGTTGAGCAAGCCTTTGGCTTCGAGTTCGCCGAGGCGCTTTTTCAGCTCCCAGGCGGTGCGCATGCCCGGCAATTCGTCAGCGTGCAGGCTGGCCTGAATGTAGGCCTTGCGCTCGCCATGCCCGAAGCGGAACACCGAAATCTTGCGTTCGCTGCCCAGATGGCTCCACGGCAATACGTGGTCGATGCGTTCCATATCAGTGCTTCCGCGGGGCCAGGTAGCTCAACCAGCGACGCTCGGCCAGTTTGAACAGCTTGACCAGAATGAACGTCAGGCACAGGTAGAACACGCCAGCGGTGATGTATGCCTCGAACGGCAGATAGAACTGCGCGTTGACGGTACGCGCCGCGCCGGTGATGTCGATCAAGGTCACGATGGACGCCAGACTGGTGGTCTGCAGCATCATGATCACTTCGTTGCTGTACTGCGGCAGCGCCCGGCGCAGGGCCGATGGCAGCAGGATGCGCTTATACAGTTTGAAGCGCGACATGCCCATGGCCTTGGCCGCTTCGATCTCACCGTTCGGCGTGGCCTTGAGGCTGCCGGCGATGATCTCGGCTGTGTAGGCGCTGGTGTTGACCGCGAAAGCCAGACACGCACAGAACGTTGCGCTGGACAGCCACGGCCAGAGGAAGCTTTCGCGTACGGCTTCGAACTGCGCCAGACCGTAGTAGATCAGGAACAGTTGCACCAGCATCGGCGTGCCACGGATCACATAGGTGTAAAGCCACGCGGCGCCGTTGACGATCGGGTTCTTCGAGACGCGCATCAACCCCAGCGGCAGGGCCGCGAGCAGACCGAAAAACAGCGACAGCGCGAGCAGTTTGAGGGTGGTCAGCAGGCCGCCGAGGTACAGCGGCATGGCCTCCCAAATGACGTTGTAGTCGAAGATCATAGATCAGCCGCCCTTACGCCTACCGAGTAGCGCTTCTCAAGTTGACGCAGGATCAGCAACGAAACACTGGTGATCACCAGGTACATCGCCGCCACTGCGAGGAAGAAGGTGAAAGGCTCGCGAGTGGCATCTGCCGCCTGCTTGGCCTTGAACATCATGTCTTGCAGACCGACCACGGAAATCAGCGCGGTCGCCTTGGTCAGTACCAGCCAGTTGTTGGTGAAGCCCGGAATCGCCAGACGAATCATCTGCGGCACCATCACCCGGAAGAACACCTGAAAACTGCTCATGCCGTACGCCATGCCCGCTTCGGCCTGACCTTTAGGGATCGCCATGAACGCGCCACGGAAGGTTTCCGACAGATACGCACCGAAGATGAAACCGAGGGTGCCGATACCGGCGGCCAGCGGATTCAGATCGATGTAGTCGTCATAGCCGAGCATCGGTGCGACGCGGTTGAGCAAGTCCTGGCCGCCGTAAAAGATCAGCAGGATCAGCACCAGATCGGGAATCCCGCGGATCACCGTGGAATACAGATCGCCCAGCCAGGCCAGCCAGCGCACCGGCGACAGGCGCAACGCGACACCGATCAGCCCGAGAACGATGGCCAGAGCCATGGACGACAAGGCGAGCTGAAGCGTCAGCCATGCGCCATCGAGGATGACAGCCCCGTAGCCTTTCAACATGATTCAGGTCCTCGAAAGTTGGGATGAAAAAATGGCGCAAACCGCAGAGATCCTGTTGCTTGCGCCATTTCGGACTTGTCGCAGAGACGTGTTACTTGCCGTAGATATCGAAGGCGAAGTATTTGTCCTGGATAGCTTTGTATTTGCCGTTTTCGCGGATGGCCGTGATGGCAGCGTTGATCTTGTCTTTCAGGGCATCGCCCTTGCGCACTGCGATGCCTACGCCGTCGCCGAAGTATTTGACGTCGGTGAACGCAGGACCGACGAACGCGAAGCCTTTACCGGCGTCGGTTTTCAGGAAACCGTCGTCCAGCAGGGTGGCGTCAGCCACGGTACCGTCGAGACGGCCAGCAGCCACGTCGAGGTAGATTTCGTTCTGCGAGCCGTACGGCTTGATCTCGGCACCCAGTGGCGCCAGAACTTCGCGGGCGAAACGCTCGTGGATCGAACCACGTTGCACGCCGATGTTCTTGCCCTTCAGCTCAGCCAGACCTTCGCTGACCTGAGTACCGGCCTTCATGACCAGACGTGCCGGGGTGTTGTAGTACTTGTTGGTGAAGTCGACCGACTTCTTGCGATCTTCAGTGATCGACATCGACGACAGGATCGCGTCGATCTTGCGCACTTTCAGTGCCGGGATCAGACCGTCGAACTCTTGCTCGACCCATACACACTTGACCTGCATCTGCTCGCACAGGGCGTTGCCGATGTCGTAGTCGAAACCGACGATACTGCCATCCGGTGCTTTCGAAGCGAACGGAGGGTAAGCCGCTTCGATACCGATCTTCAGAGGTTTTTCGTCAGCGAAGGCGTTCATCGACAGCACGGACAGTGCCAGGGCGCCAAGCAGCACAAGTTTCTTCATCTTGGGACTCCATCGGTAAAGGGCAAAAACGGCAGAGTGAGCGACAGCCCAATATGCGAATGGGTGAATCGGGAAATCGGTTGCTGCATCGGTGGGAAATTTCCCGTCGAAACCGTCGGAGGTTTCAACGTCAGCCACGATGAGCGAGTGATCGGCATTCTAACGACAGGCCCGAAGCCGATATTTCTTCAATGCGACAACTAATTACAGATGCACAGAGAAAGCGACTTTGGCACATTGACAGCCCTGCAATTTCATGCAAGAGCGAAAGACAGTGAACCGATCTATGCTGCAAATTGCGGGCCTATTATTCGCAAACCCTTCTAATCCGGCAAGCGCAGCGTTGTGTCTTATTTTTCACCAGGGGTTTCGAGGCTCTAAAACGGGGCGATGCGTTTCCCTTTGCCCCGCTCCGGGGCGGGCGGTTACACATTCGGTTACGTGGAAGACAGCGGGTAACAGCGGGAAATGCCTTACGGGGGAGATCGATAATTATTGGTCGGGTGAGTCCTCGTTCCGACAGCGGACTACACCGGCGTCTGACAAATTGCCTTCGCGAGCAGGCTCGCTCCCACATTAATGACCGTGTTCCTTCAGACAGAATGCGCTCCCCCTGTGGGAGCGAGCCTGCTCGCGAAGAGGCCCGCCCAGCCACCACAGAACGTCCAGACACAAAAAAGCCCCGCCCGGAATACACCGGACGGGGCCTTCTTTTTTCAGACCTGCTACTTAAGCAACATTCATGGTCTTGTGCGTATCAATCAAATGCTGCACCACACCCGGATCCGCCAAGGTCGAGATATCCCCCAACCCATCGTATTCCGCCGTGGCAATCTTGCGCAGAATGCGGCGCATGATCTTGCCCGAGCGCGTCTTCGGCAGCCCCGGCGCCCACTGGATCACGTCCGGCGAAGCAATCGGCCCGATCTCTTTGCGCACCCAGTTTTTCAACTCCAAGCGCAACTGCTCGGTCGGTTCCTCGCCATTCTTCAAGGTGACATAGACATAAATGCCCTGCCCCTTGATGTCATGCGGCACACCCACCACCGCCGCCTCAGCGACTTTAGGGTGAGCAACCATCGCGCTCTCAATCTCCGCCGTACCCATGCGGTGGCCCGACACGTTGAGCACGTCATCGACACGCCCGGTGATCCAGTAGTATCCATCGGCATCACGGCGCGCGCCGTCACCGGTGAAGTACATGCCACGGAAGGTCTTGAAGTAGGTATCGACGAAACGATCGTGATCGCCGTACAGCGTACGGGCCTGACCAGGCCACGAATCGAGAATCACCAGATTGCCTTCAGCCTCGCCCTCGATGATGTTACCGAGGTTGTCGACCAGCGCCGGCACCACACCGAAGAACGGACGCGCCGCCGAACCCGGCTTCAGCGCGTGCGCACCCGGCAGCGGGCTCATCATGTTGCCGCCGGTTTCGGTCTGCCACCAGGTATCGACGATCGGGCAACGCGACTTGCCGACATTCTTGTAGTACCAATCCCAGGCTTCCGGGTTGATCGGCTCACCCACGGAACCGAGCAGACGCAGGCTGCTGCCATCCGCGCCTTCAACCGCAGCCTGACCCGAGGCCATCATCGCGCGGATCGCGGTCGGTGCGGTGTAGAGGATGTTGACCTTGTGCTTGTCGACGATCTTCGCCACCCGGGTGATGTCCGGATAGTTCGGCACGCCTTCGAACAGCAGGGTGGTCGCGCCATTGGCCAGCGGGCCGTAGACAATGTAACTGTGGCCAGTGACCCAGCCGACGTCGGCGGTGCACCAGTAGACTTCGCCCGGACGGTAGTCGAACACGCGCTCGTGGGTCATCGCCGCATACAGCAGATAACCGCCGGTGGTGTGCTGCACGCCCTTCGGCTTGCCGGTCGAGCCGGAGGTATAAAGGATGAACAGCGCTTCTTCGGCGCCCATCTCTTTCGGCGCGCAAACGGTGCCCGCCACTTTCATCAGGTCTTCGTACCAGATGTCGCGATGCTGGTTCCACTTGATGTCGCCACCGGTGCGCTTGCAGACGATGACTTTCTGGATGCTGCTGGTTTCCGGATTGGTCAGCGCGTCATCGACGTTGGCCTTGAGGGAAATCTTCTTGCCGGCGCGAATGCCTTCGTCAGCGGTGATCACCACTTTCGATTTGCAGTCGATGATGCGACCGGCCAGGGCTTCCGGCGAGAAACCGCCGAACACCACCGAGTGAATCGCGCCGATCCGGGTGCAGGCCAGCATGGCGACCACGGCTTCGGGAATCATCGGCATATAAATGGTCACCACGTCGCCGCGGTGCACGTCCTGACCACGCAGGGCGTTGGCCAGTTTGCAGACTTGTTCGTGCAGTTCGCGGTAAGTGATATTGCGGCTTTCGGAAGGGTCGTCGCCTTCCCAGATGATCGCGACTTGATCGCCGCGCTCGGCCAGATGACGGTCGAGGCAGTTGTAGGAAACGTTCAGGGTGCCGTCGGCAAACCACTTGATGTCGACATGGTGATCGTCGAACGACGTCTGTTTCACCGTGGTGAAAGGCTTGATCCAGTCGAGACGCTGAGCTTGCTCGCGCCAGAAGCCGTCAGGGTTGACGACCGACTGCTGGTACATGGCTTTGTAGGTCGCCTCGTCAGTCAGCGTGTTAGCCAGAACCTCGGGACGAACGGGATACAGAGAAGCCGCACTCATCTTTCCTACCTCGGTGTAATAGTTGTTTTTGTATGACCCTGTTGTAACGGGGCGGGGGCCATAGAACCATTCGACGATGGTAGTAACAAGCCCTCGCCCACCAGCCGAGCCCTGTGTAGGAGCTGCCGAAGGCTGCGATCTTTTGACTTTGATCTTTAGGTGCAAGATCAAAAGATCGTCCGAACGCGGCCCGAGCCTTCGGCAGCTCCTACATAGGGATTGAGGGGGGATTTCGGGGATTGTTACCAAATCTGCCAAAGGTGTTTATCAAAACCCGCTCTGTTTACCCCCGCCCCTTCTCCCTAAAATTCACCTCGCCAACAAGGCAAACGCGATTAACAACGTTACAGCCCCCACGAAGGCCGTTAATCCAGCTCTCCAAGTAACGCATCAAATACTCAAGCTCCACACGCAACCCTAAAAAGGTTGCGTGACCCCACTCGACCTCAAAAAGGTGAATTAGAAATGAAAGCTTTATTGGTTCTGGCCCTCAGCAGTCTGTGCGCAACCGCCATGGCAGATGAGGTTCCGACTGATGTCGCGCAGCAACAACCGGTTATCGAGGAATACACTTACTCCACTCACCTGGACATCGCCAACGTCGTATCGATGAGTGAAATTCCGAATGTCTGCGAAGTAGTACCGGCAAAAATGGAGTACGACGACTCCAAAGGTCAGCGCCACATCCTGCGTTACAGCGTCATGGGCAACGGCTGCACCAATTGATGATTCGAGACTGCACCGAATTGGATCTCTCAGCGCTTCATTGAGGGTCGATTCCAGCCCGACTTCGGTCGGGCTCAGTTGTGTTTGAAGTCGTCAAAAATGCTTGCAAAACACTAGATGTAGTGAAAAATCGGTTTTTTTGTTCGTTTTTTGAGCAAATTCACAATGGCGAGATTTTTACGAAAAAAAATCTATCCCCGGCAAAGCCCTGTAAACCCTCACTCTCATCGAAAAACCACCCTCCTCGACCGCTCCATGCGCGGATTCGCCTCAGCACAGCCGTGTTTTTTTCCCTATAATGCCGCCCCATACGGGTCAGCAATATTCCCTTACAGGGAGCAAAAGCCATTCTGAAGCCCTGCAGCAGCGTTCAACGCTGATTGCGCCCATCAGAGGCTCTCGGAACCCGTCAAAATTTCTGTTTATTTGCCTGCGTGCATCGCTGCAAAAAACGACATCCAACGCGGTCTGTACGACCGTGTGAAAAACCAACCAATCAGGTTTCACACGGGCACAGGCCCTCACGCAGGAGACGACACGTCATGCTGAGCTGGGACGAATTCGACAAAGAAGACAGTGAAGTAGCAGCAGTGAAAGGCGCCAACGCCGGCCACGCTACTGAAGCCAACATGGACCGCCTCGACAACGCCGGCGGCGCCGCAGCGCTGGAAGCCCGCGCCGTGACCGCCGACGACTCCGCCGCTGTCGCCCGCGCCAAGGCTGCACTGAACTCCCTCGACGTCGCCGAAGGCCTCGCCGAACTCGAAGGCGCCTCCGCCCGTGTCGCCGTTGACGAAAAGCGCATGATCAACTGCCGCGCCGACCTCAACCAACTCGTGCCATTCAAGTACGACTGGGCCTGGCAGAAGTATCTGGACGGTTGCGCAAACCACTGGATGCCGCAAGAAGTCAACATGACCGCCGACATCGCCCTCTGGAAAGACCCGGAAGGCCTGACCGACGACGAGCGCCGCATCGTCATGCGCAACCTCGGCTTCTTCTCCACCGCCGACTCCCTGGTTGCCAACAACCTGGTCCTGGCCGTGTACCGCCTGATCACCAACCCGGAATGCCGCCAGTACATCCTGCGCCAGGCTTTCGAAGAGGCGATCCACACCCACGCCTACCAGTACTGCATCGAATCGCTGGCCATGGATGAAGGCGAGATCTTCAACATGTACCACGAGATCCCATCGGTCGCTAAAAAGGCAGCCTGGGGCCTCAAATACACCCGCTCGATCTCCGATCCGAAGTTCGAAACCGGCACCCCGGACACCGACAAAGAACTGCTGCGCAACCTGATCGCCTACTACTGCGTTCTGGAAGGCATCTTCTTCTACTGCGGCTTCACCCAAATCCTCTCCATGGGCCGCCGCAACAAAATGACCGGCGTCGCCGAGCAGTTCCAATACATCCTGCGCGACGAATCCATGCACCTGAACTTCGGCATCGACGTGATCAACCAGATCAAAATCGAAAACCCACACCTGTGGGATGCCGAAATGAAGGAAGAAGCGACCCAGATGATTCTGCAGGGTACGCAGCTGGAGATCGAATACGCACGTGACACCATGCCTCGCGGCGTACTGGGCATGAATGCGGCGATGATGGAGGACTATCTGAAGTTCATCGCTAACCGTCGTTTGAGCCAGATTGGTTTGAAGGAAGAGTACCCAGGGACGACTAACCCGTTCCCTTGGATGAGCGAGATTATGGACTTGAAGAAAGAGAAGAATTTCTTTGAGACGAGAGTTATTGAGTATCAGACTGGTGGGGCGTTGAGCTGGGATTGATTCCTGAGCCGTGACTAGCAACCTAAATAGCAAATTGAATATCAAAAAAGCCCTGAACAATGTTCAGGGCTTTTTTGCTTTTAATATCTCAGTCCCAATTACTCTATGCGAAGCAATACACCCGAGATCCACGCCTTAGCAACCGAACTCCAAAAACCCACTAAAATCCGCTGATACGAATCTAATATTTGGAAACCAAAGCTTAATCAAATTATCAACAGCGACGCTGGTGCTGCATAAGCAGCCGAAACTATTCCACATTTGAATACCCAGAATCTAGCCAAACCAAAACTGGACTACTCAATCACCCTATCTCGCTACCGCTAAAGCTAAATACCCCCTCACGTTAGTAGGGATCGTCCAAGAGTTGACAATAATTACCAATGTAGAAATTTTTTCTCAATGAGAAATCGATTGCGAATAACCCTCCCGAAGAAGAGTTCGCATGATGGCCAAAAGACATTTATGATCGAGTGAACCACCCGTGGAAAGCCCCTAGCCGAACGGAAGGAGTCGAGCCATGACGTCAACGAACAATGGAAGGATTTCAATTTGGACCACCTCATGAACGAACCCGTTACCATGAACGACCTCATCAATGAGCCAGATGCTAAACGGCTCATCTTCGGTCTCCGCGATACCGGCTACAACGTTAAGACTGCTGCAGCAGACATAATCGATAACTCGATTGCAGCTAACGCTGATCAGATCAATATCCAAATTGAATTACGCACTGACGGTAGTAAGCGCGTCTATTTCGGCGACAACGGCGAGGGGATGGATGCTTTAGGTGTTCATGGGGCTCTCCGCTATGGAGCCACTGAGCGTGAAAACCTCGAGAGCTTAGGAAAATTCGGCTTGGGGCTAAAAACCGCGTCGAGTTCAGTGTGTCTCAAATACTCACTTATCTCGCGTAAAAATCCAGAAGATGAGCTCGTAAAGCTGGCTTGGGACCTAGAACATGTCGCGGACGAAAAAAAGTGGGAAATGCTTCGTGAGCCGGTTACATCAGATGAATTAGAAATATTTGATGAGCTATGCGGCGACAAAGGAACGCTCTTGATTTGGGAGAAATGCGACAGACTATTGACCAAAACGTATGAGCCTGGTGGTACCCGAGAGAAAAAGGCTATTGATAGGCTTTCTGATAGCCTTGCCAAACACTTCTCACTTGTTTACCACCGTTTCTTGGACAAAAGCGATGCTCGCGAGCGCAACATCGAAATCCTTATCAACCAGATACCCGTTCAGGCATGGAATCCGTTCTACCCTGCACGATCCGAGCAGGTTCTCACCGAAAAGCAGCAGAGTCTTCTGTTAGAACTCCCAGACGGAACGGAGGAAAAGGCTAATATCCGTGCATGGATTCTTCCGCACAAGAACGACATGACGGACAAAGAAAATGAAGATTGCGCACGTATCACCAACCGCTCCCAAGGGTTCTATATCTATCGGGAAGGACGTTTAATCCAAGATGGTGGCTGGATGGAGGTTTTAGGAGTAATAGAGCCACATAGCTCACTATTCCGCATTGAGTTCGACTTTGGCCATGAGTTGGATGAGGTCTTCCATATAGACGTGAAGAAGTCCCGAATTCTCTTTCATCCGGACTTGGCGGCCTTCCTAAAGCAAATGCTTACCCCTTATCACCGCGAAGCAAAGTTACGTTATCGCAGAAAGAATCGTGAGTATGTGAATACTCAATCGATCGATCACACCTCTGCCAACAAAAACATCGCAGATACAGGAAATGCTGAAAAGCCACAAGTAGACTCGGTTGATCAAAATACACAATCTGCAATTGTCTCAAATAATATGGGGCAAAAAATCAAATTAAAGGTTCCAATACAAAGTCATGTAAACGCTGATACGGTTTTTGTTGAGGCCGTGGAGGAGATTACCTCCGGGGAACTTTGGCAACCAGCACTTCGCAGCACTGGTGACAGCAATCATGCTCCTGCAGTTCTTCTCAATAAACATCATGATTTCTATCTAAAAATCTATCAACGCGCAGCTGCAAACGGCTATGCCGTAGAGGGTATGGATCTGCTCTTGTGGGCATTTTCTGTTGCGGAACAGAACAACACAAATGAAGAGCTGGAGCCTATCTTCGAAGATATTCGAACTGAAATATCCAACAACCTCCGAAAATTACTGCGCAAAGTTCCTGACCCAGAGCCGACCGATTTGTCTGATAGTGAAGAAGATTGAAATGATCGCTGAAAAACAGGAGTTAATTCTGCAAGAACTGCAGGAAGGAACCGGGGCTGCAATTTCGGTTGCAGTTAATCGCAGTGGTCTTCGAACCGGGCTCCGAATCTGGTTTGGTGACTTGGACGAGGGACATGGTCCGACTGCTGAACTTCGCCCTTTTGGATTAAAGGGGCACCGCGTGGATCTAACATTCGGTAACTTTTCCGGAGAGATTCTTCAGCAGATTAAACAAGCCTCGGACGAGGATGTTCAGCTTGCCCGGGCCTTAGTGACGTCAATTCGAAAAAATGTGGAACTAGATATTCTTGGAGGGTCACCTGAAAAATGGAATGTTTCGGATGGTGCATTCCAGATAACCGCGAAGATCCGTGATTTAGAATATCCAAATGAGGATACTGCGGTAGTCACCACGTGCCGAGAAGTTATAGTGCCAATGATGGCCGCAATGGCCGAGCTCATAGGATATGACGTTGTTGAAGAGAAGATTAGCGAGGATACTCCTGTTTTCGAAGGCGCCATCCTGCAATCAGTCATAAAAAGAAGAGAAAGAAATCCAAGAAATAGGCTTTTATGTATACGAATTCACGGGGAGCGATGTGTGGCGTGCTCCCTAGACCTGAAGAAAAAATACGGTGTTGCTGGATCAACTATTGAAGTCCACCACCTCGAGCCATTAGCATCACTAGAAAAACCACACGCCTATAACCCCTTAACTGATTTGGTACCGCTTTGCCCAAACTGCCATCGCGCTGTACATACAAGGCGCCCGACCCCGATTACCATTGATGAACTTCGTAAACTCATGGACTTAGATCGTGGATAATATTGTCAACTTACCTGAAAATTTTGATGACCTAAAGGCGAAATTACCAGCCGGCTATAGCATTTCAGAACGAATCATTGATCCCGTCATCATAATTGACAAAAATGATGAGCGGATAGTTTCACGGCTAGCTGGTATTCGTTTACAAAAAGGCGTCAAAAATATTTACGTATCATCGAGTTGTCGTCATGCATGGGTATTGGATGGTAGAACTTTTCGGCCACTTCCACTTGATATAGCTCGGCTATTTGTTGAGACCCTAAATGGAGCAGATCCTGATAACTTATCTTATAGTGAAGCGATTAGACTATTGCGTGATGAATCTTCTACCCTGCGCGCCGAACCCAGCGAACGTTTTCTCATAGCTGGCCAACTTGCTGCAAATGACCTCCCCGGTACCATTGTCATCCCAGGTCTCACTGCAACACTGTTTCCTTATCAAGCACGCGGCGTCCGTTGGATGTGGGAAACCATCAACCACACCGGAGGAGTAATTCTCGCTGATGAGATGGGCCTCGGAAAAACTCTTCAGATCATTGCACTGTTATTGATTTCCCCGCCAAAAAAAGAAGCTCCAGCTCTTGTTGCATGCCCAACCAGCTTAATAGCTAACTGGGTAAGAGAGTTTTCGCGCTTTGCCACCAATTTAACAGTAATGGTGCATCGTGGCCCCGACAGAGCAGGAATACCTCGCGAACTTCAAAAAACCAATATTGTAATCGCAACTTACGACACGATTGTCAACGACATTTCGATATTTTCATCTTTCGAATGGTCTTGGGTAATCTGCGACGAAGCGCAAGCGATTAAAAATCCCGATTCAAACCGTCGTCGAGCTATGGTAGAAATTCCACGGCGTAGAGTCATACCGATGACTGGGACCCCTGTGGAAAATAGTTTGCTTGATCTATGGTCACTGACTGACTTCGCCATCCCAGGTATACTTGGCTCCCGCAGTGATTTCGAACATGCTTATTCCGACACTATCGAATCTGCACATGCGATTAGGACCTTCACAGATCCAGTGATTCTCAAACGCAGAGTAGCGGATGTTGCTGGCGATTTACCTGAGAGGATAGACATTGATGTACCTCTTGAATTAGACCCCCAGCTTACTGATCGTTACTTACAAGTGCGAAACATAGCTCTCGCCAAGTATCCTGTTGCAGGGGCTTTAGTTGCAACGCTTCAGCTACAACTAGTTTGCGCCCATCCATGGTTAAGTTGCATTGTTGAAAGCGACATCACCGGGGAAACCGCGCAAATAGTACCTAAAGACGCCTTCCCGTTAATAACCACAAAAATGGAGCGCGCGGTAACACTTCTAAAAGAGGCGTTCTATAATAAGAAAAAAGTGATCGTATTCGCCCTTTTTAATCAGGTCGGAGATCTACTGAGGAGGGCCCTTCCTAATTATCCGGATATCTACTGGGGCGCGATTAATGGCTCGACCCCTCCAAACGAGCGTCAAGCAATAATTGACGACTTTTCCAGACATCCTGGCCCTGGATGCTTAGTGCTAAATCCTCGAGCCGCAGGAGCTGGACTAAATATCACTGCTGCCACTGTGGTTATCCATTTCACCCCTGTCTGGAACCCAGCACTAGAGGCTCAAGCAAGTGCAAGAGCACATCGCCGAGGTCAAACTCAGCCGGTTACTATTTATCGACTTTTTTATAAAGACACCGTGGAAGAAGTAATGATTGATCGCTCTTCTTGGAAGAGTGAGTTGGCAAACGAAATCATACCAATTTCGTCACGATATGAGACCGACTTAAAACGGGCCCTTGAAATTACACCGAGAAAAATATGAAAAAAACTTCTTTCAGAAAAATCCTGAGTGCCAACGATGTAGGTGCAACCGGTGGTCATCAAGGAGGAATACTTATTCCAAAATCCGAACGTGAACTACTAGAGTTCCTCCCACAACTTGACCCAGCCATTAAGAACCCTGACGCATGGATCGAATGTCTAGACGAAGTGGATATAGTGCGAAAGCTACGATTTATTTACTACAACAACCGCTTGCACGATGATGGTGGTACTCGAAACGAATATCGAATTACTTATTTAACTAAATATTTTCGAGAGGTGGATGCACGCGAAGGAGATACTTTCGAGATCTCAAAAGTTCTCAATGAGCAACATTACACCATCCGAATAATCCACACTTCAAAAACACGCGACGAAACGCAAGAAGAGCACGTATCACGGATTAAGATCACTTACAACTGGCATAAAGCTTATTAAATTCGAAGAGCTCAGGCTAGACTTAACTGATGTCTTGGAAAACCTCAACATCTGCTATGGCTTAACCTTATAAAATAGCCCCACTTACAAAACCCAGGACATCAACCCCTTCCAAAACACAATTTTCTGATAAGTAGAAAAAAATCAAAATTCAGTTAAAAGCGCCTCACAGATATCAAGATAACTTTCAAAATCCAAAACCCAGCGCTGCTGGTTTAATGTATATGTAGCCTTCAAGGCACGCGGTACGACCAACTGCAATCCGTGCGCCTTCATCTCATTTGTTTGATGTGGGCTGATAGCAGGCTCAAGCGTTAACAGATGCTTTGATTTAATACGCGCCGCTTCCACAAGCACCTGCCTCCAGCGATCTTTACAAGTAGATTTAGCGGCCAGCATAATAAGCTTACTGTCCGGATAATCAAAATCAGAATATTCGTTTTGCCCAGGAAAGACAAAATCAACTGTTGAGCGATTTTCGGTAACCACTTGCCGTCCAAATGGAAGCTTTCTAGCAGAAAAAATCTCCGCCAAATGGTGTTCTAGCGCATAACCTATACGCGACTTCCTTCTATTCTGAACACTCAATGAAAATTTAATAAAATGATCAACACTTTCAAAACCTATGTCCAACTGCCTCTGTACAATCTGTCGTTCCAGTGTACGAAAAAGCATTTCCTCGTGTTCAATCCATGCCATCAGAGCCGCATCAGGTTCGACTATAGGTGAGAATGAGTCAGGACAAGTTTGACGGGCGAAATTGCTAAAAAGCATAGTATTAGGAAAAACGCCGCCAAACTGGCCTACAATCCTATCCAACCAATTTTCATCATCACGCCTAACTTCAACTCCTAGCTCCTCGAGAATCGTCGCCTCTGCGATGCTGATCCTACGATCGTCAACTTCATCAAGACTAAACCCCCTTGCAGGAAGATCACTTATCCCGAATAACCATCTAACTTGTCGTTCCATTGTTGATTGCGGCGGAGTAAATATAACCAACAACGATCGATCGGACTTGAGGGCTACAACACAAAAATCGCCTTGTTTCATACGCTCGGAAACAATATTCGTTTTATAGTACAACCGAAACTCGGAGCTTCTATGCTTTTGCTCTAGCCTAGTATCATACCAAGTTAAATCACAGTTAACCCTTGCAGAAAAATCAGTCTCATCATCCAAGTACAGAAGCGTGCTTTTATAAGGAATTTTCTTATCTTTCGGATCTCCCAAAATGGAAGTAAAATTATTTGAGCCAATTTCATGCTGCTTACCCACATCGACTTTTGTCAAATATTTCGCACCAACATCAGTAAAATATTTCCTTAAATTCTGCTTCAACACGCGCCCCCTAAAAAATGCGAGTATTTATTAACTACAACTACGAAAAACATCTATTTTATTTTTCAAAATTTATTTTATTTTATTCATCGCTGACTACCTCACTCTCGGAAGTGAGCTTGGCCAAACCATAACTCCCACACCGGATCGAATCAGATGAATAATTTCATCCAATCGATCAGGAAAATGTTTTAATCCACACTCCCAAATTGTAATAACTCTCCATCCTGCATTTTCCAATTGAATAACATGACGTTTATCTCTTTCAACATTACTGGAAAGCTTATCATTCCAAAAACCAGATCTTGTTTTAGGCAATGTTGAATATACGCAATCAAAATGTCTATGCCAAAAACATCCATGCACAAAAATTACGAGTTTATAACCCGGAAGTACTATATCCGGCTTACCCGGAAGACCTTTTCCATGAAGCCTGAATCGGTACCCCATCCCGTGCAAATAACGACGAACCACCAATTCAGGCTTTGTATTCTTTCCTTTAATACCAGCCATCATCTTTGAACGGGTGGCGGTGTCTACTACATCAGCCAATTTACGCCCCCCATTCTTTTTCGAAATAGTTATTTGTCGAGCATAATCGCTCTAATTTTTACACTACGACTGACTTTTCTTAGAAAAATCGATTTTTGATTTCGCCTCCAAAATTCGACTTTTCATCAAACGTGCAACTGCTTCAAAAACAGGAACGGCAACCGAATTACCAAACTGACGATAGGCTTGGGTATCTGATACAGGAATTACAAATTTGCTTTCCCCAGGCTTGTCGAACCCCATCAGGCGCGAGCACTCATGTGGAGTCAGTCGGCGCGGGCGATTGAGCTGATTCAAGTCACTGTTGAAGTCCAAGGTGTCCACGAACCCACGATCAACCAAGATTTCCGAGCCATCCTTGTGATATCTCGCCGAAAGCGTACGAGCAACGTCGTTTGGACGAGTCAAACCAAAGCCAAAACCATTGCCCTTTTCGCGATGTTTCTCGGCATATCGATAGAGGTAGTCCCAGAGCTTCGGAGTAAGGATGTATTTTTCGTCCACATCCTTATCAAGCAGATCACCGAAGCTAGGTCGGTGCTTCGGTATGAGCTTACTGATGTCGCTAAGAGTGAATCCTTGGTGAACATTCAAGTCACGACGGAAACCGACCAGCACAATTCGTTCACGATGCTGAGGGACAAAATGCTTAGCATCAATGACCTTAGGATCTGAGCCTTTCGGTGCATTAACGTCTGCAACCTCATAACCTAATTCATCCAGCGCTTCGCAAATGATCCGGAACGTATTGCCTTTGTCATGGCTTTTGAGGTTTTTCACGTTTTCAAGCAAAAACGCAGCCGGCCGTTTTGCAGCAATAATTCGTGCCACGTCAAAAAATAGCGTGCCTTGAGTCTCACACTCAAAACCATGTTTACGCCCCAAGGAGTTCTTCTTGGAAACACCTGCTAGCGAGAACGGCTGGCACGGGAAACCTGCCAACAGGACGTCGTGATCGGGAATTTCTCGATCAATGTTCTTGTACGCTTCTTCGTCGCTGATTTCGGGTTTGTCTGAAAGCGTGACCGAGCGGATATCGAGATTGAAGCGGTGACGAACTGGATCGCAAAAGTGATTCGCTTTGTAGGTTTTGACCGCGTACTTGTTCCATTCGGATGTGAACAGACACTCGCCGCCGATAGCTTCAAATCCTTTTCTGATGCCGCCGATACCAGCAAAGAGGTCAATAAAGGAGAATGACGGTTTATGATTCAAACGTTTAGGCAGAAGATCCTTGAGGCGAGTGAACTCAATGTGGGAAAGCTTCGGCGAGGCCTTGCCCTTGATCCATCGATTGATGGTTTCACGGCACCAGTGACTCGGGCTCACATCGTTGAGAATTTCGGCTAACTGCCCTTGGTCGTAGATCTCCAGCAGCTTGTGCAGTAACGCAAGGTCGGTAACAGGATGGGGTTCAGGCTCATACGAATCCGAGGTCGTTTCGCTCAAAAATTCAAAAGATGCTGTTTCAAAAAGATTCATGAGCCGGAAATTCCTCTGGGTCAAAGCTGTGACGAATGGTCACCATTCTAGCCCTGAAAACTTCAAAATACATGAAATTTCCCGTATTCCATCAGATCAGTCATGGCTACACGGATTGGGAGAACTGTAAAGAACAACGGCGACCAGATACTGGATATAAATACAGCATAATTTACTCCGCGCCATTGTCCAGAATTCGTTTCGCATCCTGAACGGTAGGAAAAGTCGCTAGTTGACGATGATCCCTGATAACCCTACCCTCAGCTCCGAGCCTAAGAAACTCTACAAACCAGAGCGGTTCTCCGCACCCGACAGTCATGCGGCTTTTTTTCGTCTGCGGTTTCTCTACGCCTGCGAAAAATCCCGTTATGTCGGGAGTGGGCGAATACAAGACCCGAAAGGGGAATATGTCCGGCCCGTCTCTGGTGGGTTTCTTAGCTCCCGACACCCTAACGAATGCCCTAAGAAAGCAGCCAGAGGTAAATGGAAATGCCTGACTATCCAACCTTCATGACGAAGGTGAATCACTGTACCCGCCGTTCGAATCCCGTGCTTCCAGGTCAGGAGGCATACCATGTCTGAACCACTTCTCCCGACTCGTTTCACCCGTAACAAAACGCATCTGCACGCCCTTCTGGTTGAGAACCAAGCGTGGTTCTGTGTCCATGAACTGGGCCGGTTGATGGGTAAACATCTTGATGAGCGCCAATTGCGTAAACTCGACGCCGATCAGCAGCAGATGATGCGCGTGGAGACCTATGGCGAAGCTGAGGACCACATGATGGTGAGTGAGTCGGGTGTGTATGCACTGCTGATCTATCACTACTGTCCTGAGCATCGGCAGCTTCGTGAGTGGCTGACGCATCAGGTTGTGCCTGCTCTGCGTGATGCTCGTACGGCGCGCTCGATTGAGCGGCCGACGTTGAGTGTTTTGAGCTGGCCGCAAATGTCGCTGAGTACGTTGCACTGGCAGGATGAGCCGTGGATTCGGTTGCGGGATATGCCTTGTTTGTTGGCGAATGATCCGTTTAATCGTCATGAGTCCTGGTGGCGTAAGGCTTCACGATTGTTACGTGGAGGCTGATGGTTTCAGAATCCGCTGTTTGAGTTTTCAAGCGGCGGTTTTTTTGTGGCCAAAAGTCCTTGGGGCAGCTTCGCTGCCCATCGGGGATAAATCCCCTCACCACAATTGAAACGTGTTGCTGCCGAGCGGGTGGCTGGATTCGGTATTGTGTTGGTACCGAGAATCGCCAGCAGGCTAGCTCCCACAGATTCCGCATCATCCTGAAAACAATCAGTGCAACCCGCGCCGCCTCCCGCTATTAATACCCCTCCCCCACTCAAGGACCCGAGCCCCACCATGAAATTCGATCTCGCCTACTGCCTCAGCCTCGACGACAAGTTGTCGATCTATGACGTTCGCGATCTCAATTTCGATGAGACGGTGGCGTTTGACTCGGCGAAGGAACACTTCCAGTGCCCCAACGATGCCTGTCGTTCGGCGTTCGAGGCTTCCAATGAGTTGGGCACGTTCAACGCCAAGAATGTGAATTACGTGCGCACGCCGCACTTCAAGAATCTGCCCACGACGCAGCATGTGGCGGGTTGTCCGTATGTGAGTTTGAAGGCTTCAGCGTCTGGTGTTGAGACGGCGGATGGCGAGGCGGATGACGGTCGTGAGGAACACTTCCCATCAGAGTTGTTGCTGACCCGCCGTGAGTATGTGCGCAAGCCTGTCGCGCCAGCGGGGGTGGCGGATGTGTTGCGCGATGACCCGGTGCGGGTGGCGGCGGACAGTGGTAAAGAGTCAGCGAGTCGTGAGTCGGCGCCGGATAAGACCAGTGTGTTTGCGCATCCGGTGGAGTGTTTTGTTTCGAACTTCGGGGACAAGGAGTTACTCAAGCGGATGCCGTTGAAGGTCGGTGAGCATACGGCGCCGTACAGTTCGTTCTTCAAGAAGGTTGAGTATCTGACGGACAACAAGGGGCTGATTTACTGGGGGCGGATCAAGAAGATCGAGGACTTCCACAGTGCCAGTTTTCGTATCGATTTCGAGGATAAGGTCTGGTTTAAGAAGCCCGAGGACAGTAAGAAGAAGCCTTATCCAGTCAGTGTTTATCTGAATAAGAAGCTGATCGACAACTACCGCAAGCGCAAGGCGTTTCTGGAGGAGATCAAGCATGCGGTGGATAGCGACAAGGCGTTGTTCTGTTTCTTCTATGGGGTGACGCCGGAGTTGAAGCAGGTGCCCGGCAAGAAGAACCCCGAAAAGCCTTTCGAGGTCTTCAATGCCAATATCGAGAACCTGGATCACTTCATCATTCGTGAAGCGCCGGGTCTGGAGTGACCGTTAGCCTTGGGGCAGTTGCAGGTTGACGGCGCCGGGGTGTTGTTTGACGAGGGAGTACGGCAGGATCGACCACTCTGGTTCATCGCAACCACGTTGAACGCGCGGGAAGTACGGTCCCAGGTAAATGCCCTTGGCAGTGAAGTGCCAATTCAAAATACTCCAGACATTTTCATCGGTGTAATCACAGCTGTCCTCATCACCGTCGGCTGGCTTCTTCATTTCGCTGGGATACAGCGTTGTGAATTGTTTGATCAGCCACGGCGCCAACACATCGCTCTGATTGCTGGCGCTTACTCCAGTCGAAGTATTCTCGCGCTCGCCAACCCACAACACGTCTTGCAGCTTCATGTCTTGGCCGGTGTGAACATTGAGGTTTATGGGTGAGTTACTGACATCGGGGTGAGCGCCCCCACAGTCATACCCGGTATTGATATTCAGACTGACCACGTCCGGCGACAGGAACGTGGGCGCGACACTCTGATACTGCTCGGCATTTTCGCCACCCTGCAGCATGCAGGCGTGGTAGCTAATGACCTCTCGCCAAAGTCGCTCAAGCAATAGCTGATTGATGCGTAGTTGATCTTGCGCCGGGTAGCCGGACGCGACGCTGAACAACGAAATTTTCGATTCCGGTTCGACCCACCACTGCAGGTTATAACCCATGAAGCTTTCTGTTTTCGCGGGCTTGAGCTTGAGTCCCTGTAAACGCAGATACTCGTAGGGTTCGCTCTTCGGCAGTGTGGCAATGAAAGGCAAAGTCGTTGATGTCGGCGCTGGAAGTTTGGCTTCGGCAAGTTTCATCGGTAACTTCTTGCCCTGCGGACTTTGCCATTCGCCCTGCCAGCCATCAGCAGTGTGTTTCAATTTCAGCGTCGGCAGCGGCTTGTCGTCGCCGTAGCGATTGTTACCCTCGGTCAGGGTCAGTGTGCTGTCCTGCAACGCCCCGCTGAGAGGCAAATCGCGATGATATTTCTCGTAGAAATACCGCCCAGTCACTTCATCCGGCTGTGTGGTATTCAGCTCCACGACAATCGGTGTCTTACCCAGCGTACCCGTAAATACGCGCCGCCCATCTTCGGCATAGGCAGTGGAAATCAGTGTGAACAGCGCCGCGACATATGGCGCCAAGCGCATCAGTCCCTTGAGCATGAATCAATCCTTGAAGGAGTCGGAGGTCGCGTCGGCACACAGGCGCCGGCGCTGAAAAATACGCTGCGGATTATGGCGGCGGCTTAACTATTAGAGTTTTCTTGCTCGTACTTTTTAAGCCAGGCCTCGTGCTCGAGGGCTGCTATTTCCCGAGCCATTTGTTGGCGACGTTCCTTGGCAGTATGAAGCTGGACGTCATCGAGAAAGCAGTAGTGACGCAGCCAGTGAAGCGCCATTTCCTCATCCGGAAAGTAGTAGGACTTGGCGCCCTTGCTGTTCCTGGGCGTGTCATTCATTTGCTCGTCGAATACCATCGCGGTAATTTCATCCGGTGGCAAAGACCCCGTATGGGCGACCTTGTCCTGGAAAATCCATGCAATCTCATCAATGTGTTTTTGCGCGCTGCGATGACTACGCCGATAGAACCGTTGATGCTCACAAGTCTGTTTCAGCCGCGCCAACATCAACTCCGGGTTAAGCCACTGCCCGAGGTCATGATGATGGGCGTTGATCACTATCCCCTTGACCCAACGATCCACAAATCGATCAACAAAGTCTTCTGTGTCAGCCTTTTTCGCATCAGCGAAAATCAGGCAATAGCGGGTCTGGACGTGAATGACCAGCAACACATGCTTGCGTTGTACCGTTATCGCGTGCACCAGCCACTGCTCGTCAGCGCCGTTCGACTCATCATCTTCAATGATGGAGGACGGCGGATTAGCGTCCACCGGCGTAATCTTTTTGCCTTTGTGAACACGGCTGAAAAACTTGCTGGCGGCTTCGGTGCAATTGAAGATCAACATCCTGGTTCTCTGGTAGTTGCTGGAGTATGGCGCTCAATTACCGATTTTGATTTCTTCCGCTGTAACCTGGCAATGGTTCATTTAAGCGAAATGCACAGCAGCACGATAATCAGCAAACCAATATAAACCCAAGCATGCAGCCGATCCGGTATCCGCCCGACCCATGGCGCGGCCAAGCGAATCCCGATGAGCGAGCCGACCGTCAGCACCGCAAATGCCAGCAAATCCACATACCCGACAAACCACGCGCCCAACTCAGCCTGACTGAACCCGGCCAACGCCATGTACGTCAGCGTCCCGGCCAATGCCACCGGCACACTCAACGGGTTGGCCATGGACGTTGCTTGCGACATGCTCAGTCCACACCGACGCAACAACGGCACAGTCATGACGCTGCCTCCTACACCGAGAAACGTCGCAATGGCGCCGATGCCTACACCGCCTGCGGAAGTTTCCGTAGCGCCAAGTCGGCGTGGGATGACGTCTGCGTTCTGAGTGAGGAAGCCGCGCCTCAGCAGGCAATCGACAATGGTCACGCCGAGGTAGCCGATGAACGCGTAACGAATCACTTCGCCGCTGACCCACACCGCGGCTATTGCGCCGACGACCGCACCCACGCCGATGAACCCGCCCAAAGGCCACAGGTAATGACGGATGAGATTGCCGGCGCGTCGGTGTTTGTCGGTGGCGATCAGGGCGTTGACGATCATCACGCAGGTCGAAGTGGCGACGGCGATGTGCATCGCCGATTGGCCGATCGGGTCGTTGGCGCCGTGGCTGGCGGTGAGCATGCGATACAGCAGCGGCACGACAACGAAGCCGCCGCCGAAGCCGAACAGGACGGCGGTGATGCCAGTCAGGCAGCCGAAGAGGGTCAGCAGTAAATAGAACATGTCAGGCGTCCGGTCGGGGAAAGCAGTCGACGATAGAGCGATGTGGCTTGGCCTGCTTCAGCAAGTCAGCCAATAATGTTTGCGTTTACGCCAACCACGGGGAAACGCCTGATGCGCAATGTTTCGATCAATCTGCTGGATGACACGCCGCGCGCGGTGGTGGCGATCGGTACGGATTATTCCCACGGTCACCGGCTGCCCTTTCACACGCATCGGCGGGCGCAGTTGCTGTACGGCGCGACTGGTGTGATGCAAGTAAGCACCCATGACGGCAACTGGGTGGTGCCGCCGCAGCGGGCGGTGTGGATTCCACCGGGGGTGGCGCATGAGGTGTTGATGCTTGGGGTCAGCACTCGCAGCTTGTACATCGAACCCGGCGCAGTGGATTTGGGCGAGCACTGCCAGGTGATCAGTGTGTCGCCGTTGATGCGGCATTTGCTGATGGAGGCCGTGGAGTTACCGCTGACCTATGACTTGGTCGGCCGCGACGGTGTGTTGATTGATTTGTTGCTGCATGAACTGACGCGCAGTGCGCCGCTGCCGTTGCACATTCCGCTACCGACTGACGGAAAGCTCCTGTCTCTGTGTCAGACCTTTCTGCATCAGCCGTACGCCCATCAATCTCCACAGCAGTGGGCCGAGCAGTTACACATAAGCTTGCGCACCTTCAACAGGATGTTTCGGCAACAGACCGGATTGAGCTTCAGGCAATGGCGGCAGCAGGCCTGCGTGGTTCTGGCGCTGGCACGACTGGCCTCGGGTGAGGCGGTGACGCGCATCGCGCTGGACTTCGGTTATGAGAGCCCGGCGGCGTTCTCGACAATGTTCCGGCGGATCCTCGGGCAGGCACCGTCCGTCTGGTTGGAGGCGGCGAATTAGCGCAAATCAAAAAATGCGTTTGATCCCGGCCGAAAACAACTGTACAAAAACACAGTACATTTTCAATCAGCACTCTTGAGCCCGGAGCACACCATGGCCTCTCTTGCGATGAACCACATCCTCGAACGCATTGCCCTTTTCCAGTTCACCCCAACGCACTGCGTCCAGGCCCGAGCGATGCTGGGCTGGAGCGCGGAACAGCTCTCGCGGGAGGCTGAGGTTTCGGTTGAAGACATTCAACGCTTTGAAGCGCAGCAGGATGTCGCGGATGCGGCGCGACTGGCGTTGGCTTACCGGTTCGAGGCGCAGGGGCTGGTGTTCTTTCCCGGGTTTGCGCCGGGGCGCTCGGTGAGCGTGGCTCGGCAATCGGCAGGGCATGCGGATTTTGCGATGATTGATTAAACGCTGTGCCTGCGACGAATTTCTCAAGGCAAAAACGGCATCGTCCCGGAAGAGCGATGCCGCTTTTGTCAGCCGTTATTTGAACGCCGGATGCTGCAGGTGCTGCGATTCCTGTTCATAGCTGTAAGCCATGGCCAGCAATTGCGGTTCACTCCAGCGCGGACCAAAAAAGAACACGGAAGTCGGCAACCCATCGCCGTTCATACCCGATGGCAGAGTAATCGCGGGATAGCTCGCGACAGCAGCAGAAAACTGTGAGAAACCGTCGTCTTCGGAAACCAAAGCATCGAGATTGTGCTCACGCAGTTGCTCGTCGATGGCCTCCTTGAAGGCCGCGTTAAGGGCCTCAATGATTACCGTTGCTTCCTGATGTGTGGTCGACAGCGCATTGATTGCTTCCAGCATCGATTGACCGTAGCCATCATGGCCGGGATTTAGCGTGTTGAAGTCGATCAGTTCCTGCAACGACTGGACTGGCAGTCCGGTTCGACTGGCGAGATATTCGGGCAGCTCATGTTTCATGCCACCCATCAACCCCGTGAAGTAGTCCCCCATGTCGGGCAAGCGCATCGTCAGAGGAACAAGCGTCGCGCCCAGCTCTTGCATCGTGGCCATCGCCATCAGGAACTCAAAACTCGGCGTCAACCTCGCGCCATGGGAGCCTGTATACGCGATCGGGTAACCGATGCGTTTACCGTTCAAGGCATCGTTGGCGAGCAGCGCGGTGTAATCAATGCCCTGAGGCGCTCCCGCTGTGGCGGCATCAGCAGAATCCATGCCTTGCAGCACGTTGAACATCAGCGCGGCATCGCGAACGGAGCGGGTCAATGTGCCGGGTGTATCTTGCAGGCGCGTGATTGGCACGATACCGGACCGACTGAACAATCCCAGCGTCGGTTTGACCCCGACCACACCGTTGGCCGTGGCCGGGCAAGTAATCGAACCATTGGTTTCGGTGCCGATGGACAGCGGCGCGAAACCCGCTGCAACGGCAACCGCCGAACCCGAGCTGGAACCACAGACGCCCTCACTCAGTACATGAGGGTTTTTACTCTGACCGCCTCGGCCGCTCCAGCCATGGGGCAGTTCCATGTCACGCACATAAGCCCATTCGCTCATATTGGTTTTGCCCAAGACGATCGCCCCAGCCTCACGCAGTTGTTCAACGATGAAGGCATCCCTGCTCGCAGGCTGACCCACCATCGCCAAAGAGCCCGCGCTGGTTTGCAGCATGTCCGCCGTATCGATGCTGTCTTTGAGCAGCACCGGAATGCCGTGCAGCGGGCCACGGATCTGGCCTTGCGCGCGCTCCTGATCAAGAGCCGTGGCGATTTCAACGGCTTGCGGGTTCAACTCGATAACTGCATTGAGCGTTGGGACTTGTTTGTCCAGGCTGGCCATTCGCTCAGTCAAATGCTCGACCAAGGCGACGGCGGTCAACTCATTGTCGGCCATCAGTTTGCCAAGCTCACTGACGCTTGCGTACTCCAGGGCATCGGCCGCGACGGCAGCGTTTATCACGGCCATCGGCAAAACGATGGCCAGCGCCAGTTGATTCAAGCGGTGTTTAAAGCGGTGTTTCATATTTATCGTCCTTGTTTAGGCTATGCACGGGTGAGTCATTCACTCGCGACACAGCCTACCGAGGACGTAGGAAAGAGCTGTCGGCAAAACAGACCGCATACAGTAGGAAAAGTCATCCTGACTTGTAGCCACTACAAAGGTAAGCGGATTTTTCCGACACAAATAATCGCTAATTCATATAGTTAAACGGCCCATCCGCATCAGGACTCGCCCGGCGGAATGAGCCATCAGGCCTCCTGCACCACCGCCTCACTCTCCCCTTCAACCGCCAACCACCACGCCTCCCCGCGTTGCGGTTGAGCGATGTTAAACGCCTGCCCCATCTGCGGCGTGGTAATGGAAATACTGCGTTCCCACGCCAGTGCCAGAATCCGGTCGAACGGTTCGTGCCAGGCGTGCATCGCCAAGTCGAAGGTGCCGTTGTGGATCGGGAAGAGCCAGCGGCCCTTGAGGTCGATGTGCGCTTGCAGGGTTTCTTCGGGCTGCATGTGCACGTGCGGCCATTCGACGTTGTAGGCGCCGGTTTCCATCAGGGTCAGGTCGAACGGGCCGTATTGTTCACCGATGCGTTTGAAGCCGTCGAAGTAGCCACTGTCGCCGCTGAAGAAAATCCGTGTGTCGCCGTCGATCATCACCCAGGACGCCCACAGGGAGCTGTTGCCATCGAACAGGCCACGGCCGGAAAAGTGCTGAGACGGTGTAGCGACGAAACGGATGCCGGCAATCTCTGCGCCCTGCCACCAATCGTACTGACGGACTTTACTGGCATCGATACCCCATTTGATCAGCGTGTCGCCGACGCCCAGCGGGGTCAGGAACAGGTTGGTCTTGGCGGCCAGTCTGAGCACGGCCTGGTAATCGAGGTGGTCGTAATGGTTGTGCGACAGGATCACCGCTTCGATCGGCGGCAACTGGTCGATGCTGATCGGTGGCTGGTGGAAACGTTTCGGCCCGGCCCACTGCACCGGCGATGCGCGCTCGGCGAAGACCGGGTCGGTGATGAAGAATTTGTCGCGCAGTTTCAGCAGCAAGGTCGAGTGACCGAGGCGATAGACGCTATGGTTGGGCGCTGCCAGCAACGCTTCCCGGGTCAACGCTTGCACTGGAATAGGCGCTGCGGGCCGGGTGTTGCGCGGTTTGTGGAAAATCATGTTCCACATGATCCGCAGCATTTTGCGCACACCTTCGCGTTGCACGGGTGCGTGGTTGCGAAACAGCCCCTGATGCTGCCGCGAGGCTTCAGGCGTGGATGTGTGATCCGGGATCGAAACTGGATTGGCCATGACTGAATGACTCCAGAAAAACCGCGCAATTCGCGGTTTTTCCACGATGGGACGATAAATGGCCAAAGCTGCACGCATAGGCCGAACTTCTGTCTTTTAGGTTGCGAGGATTAACGCAACATTACACTGAGCGGTGTAGTTTCTAGGTTGCATCAAAGTGGATGACAAGTAAACTGCCGAGTGTAATTTCATTTTTTCTCTGCCGAAGCGTACTTATGACAGCTCCACAGCGCCTCACCGACCGTAAACGCGAAGCCATTATTCAGGCGGCGATTGCCGAATTCCGTGCCAACGGTTTCGAAGTCACCAGCATGGACAAAATCGCGGCCACCGCCGGTGTTTCCAAGCGCACGGTGTACAACCATTTCCCCAGCAAAGAAGAGCTGTTCGCCGAAATTCTCAACCAGTTGTGGGCACGAATCAGCGCCGAGCAATCGGTCGTCTATAACCGCGATCAGCCTCTACGTGAGCAGTTGCGGCAAATGCTTCAGGCCAAAGTGCAGTTGATGGCCGACGAAAACTTTCTGACCCTGGCCCGAGTGGCAATTGCTGCGACCATTCATTCGCCGGAGCGCGCGCAGAATATGGTGGAGCGAATGGGCGAACGCGAGGAAGGCCTGACCGTGTGGATTCGCGCCGCGCAGGCGGACGGGAGGCTGAAAGCCGTCGATCCGGAATTCGCCGCACATCAAGTACAAGGTTTGCTCAAAACGTTTGGCTTCTGGCCGCAGATGTCGATGGGCCGCGCAGCCCTTGATATCGAGATGCAGAACACCGTCGCCGAATCGGCACTGGAAATGTTTCTCGCCTGCTATCAACGTTAATCCGCCCTCCTCTGTAACCAGCTCTGCATGACCTGCCAGTTGCCGCGGCTCGAGGGCTTGAGGCTTGATGGAGCGTTGGGTCAAGCATTGAATTCATGTTGTCATCCACAGGTGCCAGAGTTGCGAGTGGGCCTTAGTATCGGTTTGGCGCGTTATCAATCCTTGTACAAGGATGCCATCGACTGGCTGGACAATGCCGATAAAGCGCTCTACCCGCTAAACGCAAGGGCCTCAACACCATCATCATTGCCTTGACCAGGACCGCGGCGGACAACGCCGAAGGCCAAAAAGTTATACAAAATTACAAACAATTACTTTCTTGTACAACTTTATGAAGTTTTGTATAAGTAGCCATCTGCCAGCTATGGAATGCTGGCATTGAGCAGTCATTGCCGAATGCCGTCCGCGCATTCGGTCTGCCGGCGCGGAAATAGGGACTGAATCCTCGATCCTCCCCACTTCCTGAGTACTGCGAACATGTTCTTCAATCGCCACAAAACCGTCGTCGACGATCTTCAGCGCACCCTCACCGAACAAGCCGGCCTGCTCGATGCGATCAATCGCTCAATGGCGGTAATCGAGTTCGACCTCGATGGCGTGGTGCTGCGTGCCAATGACAACTTTCTCAAGACCATGGGTTACACCGCCGAACAAGCCATTGGCCAGCCTCACCGGCGCTTCTGCACGTCGGAGTTCGGGCGCAGTGCTCAATACACTGAGTTGTGGTCACGCCTGAAAAACGGCGAGTTCAAATCCGGTACGTTTGAACGGGTCGACAGCAAGGGCCAGCCGATCTGGCTGGAAGCCAGTTACAACCCGATCAAGGATGCCTCGGGTCGTGTGGTGAAAGTGGTCAAGTACGCCATGGACGTGACCGCCAAGGTGCAGCAGGAAAGTGAAGCCAACGCCAAGTTGCAGGCGATTGACCGGGCTATGGCGGTCATCGAATTCAACCTCGACGGAAGTATTCTCACGGCCAATCAGAATTTTCTGACGCGCATGGGTTACACCCTCGCCGAGCTGAAAGGTAAACATCACCGTTTGTTCTGCACGCCGGAACTGGTCAACAGCAGCGCCTATCAGGATTTCTGGCGGCGTTTGAATCAGGGCGAGCTTTTCCAGGGTCAGTTCGAACGTGTGGATAAACGCGGGCAAACCGTGTGGCTTGAGGCCAACTACAACCCGGTTTACGACGCCGCCGGGCGCTTGTGCAAAGTGGTGAAGTTCGCTTCTGATGTGACCGCCCGCGTCGAGCAACACGAGCAGGACGCGCGCAGTGCCAGCGCGGCTTATCACATCTCGGTGGCGACGCGGAAAGTCGCCGAGCAAGGCACGCAAGTCATCCAGCAGGCCGCCAGCGAAATGCGCGAAATTGCCGAGGACATTGCCCAGTCTTCAACGTTGATTGCGCAACTCGGTGAACGCTCCGAGCAGATCACCGCCATCGTCAACACCATCCGCTCGATTGCCGACCAGACCAATCTGCTGGCGCTCAACGCCGCCATTGAGGCCGCGCGCGCCGGCGAACAGGGACGCGGATTTGCCGTGGTTGCCGACGAGGTGCGCCTGCTGGCGGGGCGTACCAGCGGCTCGACGGCGGAGATATCCACCATGATCGGTTTGATCCAGAGCGAAACCCGCCAGGCCATCAAGAGTATGGAAGGCACCCGGGGTCGCGCAGCTGAAGGGGTCGAATTGGCGAATCAAGCGGGCACGGTGATCTTGCAGATTCGTGATGGCGCCAGTGAGGCGGTGGATGCGGTGAGCATGTTTGCCAATGAGCGGGCGCCGGGTTAAGGCTTGTGCAAGGCAGGTAGACCGCGTCGTCGCCTTCGCGAGCAGGCTCGCTCCCACAGGGGTTAGGTTGATCACAATATTTGTGAATACCCCGGCTACCTGTGGGAGCGAGCTTGCTCGCGAAGGGGCCGGTCGCCACAACGCAGGGCTATAGTGACTACACGTCCCACGCCCTGCCGAGTGCACCATGACCACTGAAAAACCCGTATCGCCTGAAACAGCTCCCATCGATCACCTGCGCTTCCACCGCCCCCACGCCCACCTCAACACCACTTTCGGCAACGATACCTTCGCCCTGCGCGCCGAGGCGTTTGCGCGGTTCTTCGGCACGCCAATGTTCCTCGGCGCGCAAACCTTGATTGTGCTGTTGTGGGTCTGCCTGAACGTGTTTGGCGTGACCACTTTCGATGTTTACCCGTTCATCCTGTTGAACCTCGCCTTCAGCCTGCAATCGGCCTACGCCGCGCCGCTGATTCTGCTCGCACAAACCCGTCAGACCGCGCGCGACAAGGCGCAGGCGGATGCCGATGCGCAACACCGTGAAGCCTTGGCACAAGCCAACACCGAGCGTCAGGCCCAGGCGGCGAAGAACACCGCGCAACTGCTTGAGCTGCTGGAGCAGAACACCCGCCTCACCGAGATGACCAAAAACCTCACCGAACGCATCGCCAGCCTGACCAGCGAGTTGCACGATCACATGCGCCAGAACCCGCAGCGCTGATCACGACAAACGCAGCGCACGCCCCAACTCATCGAACAACGTCACCACCGAGCGCAACGCCCGGCAATCCGGGCGGGTCAGCAGCCACAGCGCGGTGTCATAACCATGCAGCGGCTCGCTCAACGCCTGCACACCCTCGGTAATCAGAAAGTCCGGTAACGCCGCCACGCCGAGGCCCGCGCGAACCAGCTCTGTCACCGACAACATGCTGTTGCAGCGATAGCCCGGTGTCACGCCGGGCAGGTGCTGGCGACGCCAGGCAATCGTCGGATGATCGGGTAGAAAGTCGTCCGGGGCGATCCAGGTCAACGTCGTCAGATCCGAAGCATCGACATTCTGCAGATAGCGCGTACTGGCACAGACCCGGTAGGAAATCTTCGCCAGTTGCCGTCCGACCAGATGCTCGGGCGGTGTACGCGTCAGGCGCAGGGCGATGTCGGCATCGCGGCGACTGAGGTTGGCGAAATCGTTGGAGGTGCTCAGTTCGATGGTCAACGCCGGGTAATTCGGCATGAACCGGGCTAGAGCCGGCAGCAGCAAACCCTGCAACACCGAATCGGTGCAAGTCAGGCGCACCGTGCCGCTGACCACTTCGCCGCCCTGCTCCACGCCAATGCGCGCGGCCTCCAGTGCCTGTTCGGCGCGTTCGGCTTGCTCGGCCAGTGTCTGTGCCAACGTCGTCGGCAGGTAACCGGCGCGGCTTTTTTCGAACAGTTGCTGACCGAGTGCAGCTTCGAGACGGCGCACGGCGCGGAACACTGTCGAAACGTCGACCTTCAACAGCTGTGAAGCGCGGGCCAGAGAGCCGCCTCGCACCAAGGCAAGAATCAGGGCCAAGTCGGGGAAGTCGAGCTGGTAGTGCGTCGCTGCATTGATCACTTGGGCAAACGCCAATGTTGAGTGCGTGAACGCCAATCTATAGTGAGTGCCATCAATCAACAAGCGCAGGGAACCCCCATGGAAAACAGCGCCCTCCGTATCGCCCTGATCGGCGACTACGACCCGCAAGTCACCGCTCACCAAGCCATCCCCGTCGCCCTCGGGCTGGTCGCCGAACACCTCGACCGCAACGTGCAACTCGAATGGTTGCCCACCGACCGGATCCACGCCGATACGCCGCTCGAGCGGTTCGACGGTTTCTGGTGCGTCCCCGCCAGCCCTTACAAAAGTGAAGACGGCGCACTGCGAGCGATCCGTTTTGCCCGCGAGCAGCAGCGCCCTTTCCTCGGCACCTGCGGCGGTTTTCAGCATGCGGTGCTGGAGTTTTCCCGCAACGTGTTGGGCTGGGAGGATGCCGAGCATGGTGAAACATCGCCCGACTCTGAACGCGCGGTACTCACTCCGTTGACCTGTTCGCTGGTCGAAGCGGTGGACAGTATTCATCTGCTGCCCGGATCGTTGATCGCCAAGGCGTACGAAACGTCGCAGATTCGTGAAGGTTATCGCTGCCGCTTTGGTGTGAATCCGCTGTTCGAACGGCAACTGTTGAACGATCGGCTACACGCCGTGGGTCATGATTCAGCGGGAGATTTGCGCGCGCTTGAACTCAAGGATCACCGATTCTTTGTCGCGACGTTGTTTCAACCTGAACGTGCCGCCCTCAAAGGGCAGATGCCACCGCTGGTACGCGCGTTTGTTGAAGCTTGTGCGGAGTTACGTTGATGACTGCCTGCTTTGCGGTGATTTTTACCTCGACTCGCACCGAGGGTGACAACGGCTATGCCGAGGCGGCTGAGCGCATGGCTGCGTTGGTCAGTGAGCAGCCGGGGTTCCTTGGGGTGGAGTCGGTTCGAGGAGCGGATGGTGTCGGGATTACGGTGTCGTACTGGGACAGCGAAGCGGCGATTCTGGCGTGGCGGCGGAATCCTGAGCATCGGGTGATTCAGGAGCGTGGGCGTTTGGAGTGGTATTCGGCGTTTCATACGCGAGTGTGTCGGGTTGAGCGTGAGTATCGGTTCGGGTCATAAAATGGCAGCGCATTGGCAGCCGCCTTCGCGAGCAAGCTCGCTCCCACAGGGGATTTGTGAACACCACGGTTCCCATGTGGGAGCGAGCCTGCTCGCGAAGAGGCCCTCACCCTCACAGCAAAACTTCAGCCCCGCACCAGACTCCGCACCGCGACAATCTCCGGCACTTCAACCTTGCTCATATAAACGCGCAACGGCTCGGTGATGTTGATCCGGTCATCAATATTCTGATCCAGCAACAACTGAATCAACTCGCGTTTAAGCGTCATGGTCTGCGCTGTCGCCGGCGCCCAGACGAATTCGTTCACAGGAATAATGCCGTCATCGGCCACGTCCATGCCGAACGAATCTTCGCTGAAGCGCACGATGTATTGGCCGGTTTTGCGGTTAAGGCCGACAAATCCCTTGAGATCGTCGGCGGCCTGGCAGATGAGTTGGGAGGTGATGCGCATGGTAAACCTCACGAAAGATGATCGATGGTTTACACGCAGGGCAACGGAGCGGCGCGCCCTCTGCCGGAGCGTCTGCCGTGGGCAAGCGTACTGCAAACAGCGCCACAAAAGTGCAGGAAAAATCGCTTTTAATACGTTTATGTCGGTCCTGCGATAGCACGCAATCGATTCAGTTGCTAAAAGATACGTCTTTGAAAATGCCCTGCGAAAGGAACTCGAACATGCCCGCTACTTTCACCAAAAGCGCTCTGGTCCTGAGCCTGCTGCTCGGCCTCGGTCAGGCGCACGCCGCCAGCCACGCCGATCCCGATGCGGTCGCTGCCGCCAACGGCATTCCGCATCCAGCAGTGATCGCTCACCGTGGCGCGTCTTTCGATGCGCCGGAATCCACCGCTGCCTCGTACAAACTGGCGCGGGATCTGGGTGCCGATTACCTGGAAATGGATTTGCAGCGCAGCAAGGACGGCGTGTTGTTCGCCCTGCACGACGACAACCTGCAACGCACCACTGACGTTGCGACCAAGTTTCCGGAGCGCAAGGACGCCTCGGCCACCGCGTTCACCATGGCCGAACTGAAAACCCTCGACGCCGGCAGCTGGTTCAACACCAAATACCCGGATCGCGCCCGCCCGTCCTATGCCGGGCTGAAAATTCTGACCCTCGATGAAATCATCGACATCGCCCAGGCCAACCCGCAACACAAACCGGGCCTGTACATCGAGACCAAAGAGCCGCAGCTGTTTCCGGGGATCGAGAAAGACCTCAAGGAAAAACTGCAGGATCGCGGCTGGCTGAGCCCGGCCGGTTCGAAACTGGCGAAAAGCGCGCTGGGCGTCGGTCAGGGCAAAGGCAAAGTGATTCTGCAAACATTTGAGAAGAACAGCCTCGAACTGCTGGAAAAAGAAATGCCGCAAGTGCCGAAAATCCTCCTGCTGTGGGTTGGAGAAGGCAGCATCGAGCCGAAGTCGAAAGTGACGTTTGCCGAATCCGGCGAAAAGGACAAAAACGTTTTCTACGGTAAACAAGAGCCGAAGTCTGAAGCCGAATTCAAGCAATGGGTGGATTACGCCAAGGCGCAAGGTGCGATCGGCACCGGCCCGTCGGCGAAGCTGAGCAAGGGCGGCGATCAGAGCTATTCGGATCTGGTGCAACCGTGGATGAATAAATACACCCACGATCAGGGCATGCTGGTGCACGTCTACACCGTCGACGAGCCGGTAGACTTCGAGAAAGTCATGGCGGCGGGTGTCGACGGTATCTTCACCAACCGCGCCAGCGAACTGTTGAAGTTCTACAAACGCCCGGCGGTTGGCAGTGTTGATCAGGTGCTGAAGAACAACGGCTTCTGATCTGAAATCGAGGCGCCTTCATCGCGGGCAAGCCAGGCTCCCACAGGTTCTGTGCAGGTGCATGGCTTGCCCGTTTCGTTTGGGTTTGGCGTTTTAAGGCTAAGTTAAGTTGTGGCGGTTAACCTGAGGCCACTTAAACGAATCACCCCAAGGAACGAACCGATGAAAACTTTGACTGCACTGTTTACTGCCGCTGCCCTGACTCTCACCGCTGGCCTGGCCCAGGCTGATGTTCGCGTTGACCAGATTCCTGAACTGGTTAAGTCGGGCAAGATCAAGTCGCTGGAGTCGATGAACGCCGAAGCACTGAAACTGCATCCGGGTGCGACTATTACTGACACCGACCTGGATAACCACTTCAATGGTTATGAGTATGAAGTTGAACTGCGTTTGGCCGATGGTACTGAATGGGATGTCGACTTCGACGCCACCACTGGCAAGGTGTTGAGCAACAAGCAAGACACTTGATTGAACGCACCACCAAAAGCCGCACGATTGAAAGATCGTGCGGCTTTTTTTGTGTCTGGTGTTTGGCTTGGTTGATGTGTTGCCAGTGAGATTTTCTCCCCCTCACCCCAGCCCTCTCCCCCAAGGGGGCGAGGGAAAGGGAGCAGACCGCGGGCTATTCAAGACCTGAGTGCGCCTCGATATTTCAGGTCGGCGTAGCTCAAATAGTCACCACGGTCAGTCCCCTCTCCCTCTGGGAGAGGGCTAGGGTGAGGGGAAAGGGAGCCGATCGGGGGTTATTCAAGACCTGAGTTCGACTCGATATTTCAGGTCGGCGTAACTCGAATAGTGCACCCAGGTCAGTCCCCTCTCCCTTTGGGAGAGGGTTAGGGTGAGGGAAAAGGGCATCACACCGAGGTGCTGACCAGCGAACCCGAGGTGCTCGAGTCAGAATCCTGCAAGGCCTGCAACAGCGAGGCTGTGGCGGTAGACAGGGAAGCCGAGGTAGCGGTGATCTGCGCCTGTGCGGCGGCTACTTCGGCAGCCTTGGCATCAGAACTTTCCTGCTTCGCCTGCGCCGCTTGCAGCGCTTGCTGCTCCTCCTGCAATTGCTTCTGCAACTCGGCAATCTGCTTGCGCAGTTCTTTCACCGAATCCGATTCTTCACTGCTGGTATCGCTGTCACCCGCCGGTGCCGCACCACCGCCCGCAGCCACTTTGCTGGTGTCCGCTTTCACGCCAGTGCTGGCGGCTGCCGTGCTTGAGGTATCGTCACCGACGTCGCTGATTGCGGTTTTGCTGGTGGGTGTCGTGACGGTCTGATTGATCGAAACTGAAGTGATGCTGACCATGGAAAGGCTCCAATGCCGGTTATAGATAACCGGTCATCGACACTGGCCGCATCAATTTGAGATCGACTGTGTACCGACTCGGTATCCGAACCGGTACACAGTCGATGGCGTCAGGCGCTCAGGCGAGCGGTGACTTCGTTCAGTTGCCCCGACAGGCTGTGCAGGTTCTGGCTGGCGCTTTCGGTGCGCTGCACGTTGTCGAGGTTGGTGCTGGCGATCGAGGTGATCTCGGTGAGGTTGCGCGAGATGTCCTCGGCCACCGAGGTCTGCTCTTCAGCAGCGGTGGCGATCTGACGGTTCATGTCGCGGATCGCTTCCACGGCGTGGGTGATGCGTTCCAGCATCGCGCCGGCCTGGGTCACCTGCTCGACGCTTTCGTCACTGCGCGTCTGGCCGCTGTCGATGGCTTGCGCCGCGTCCACCGCACCGGTCTGCACGCTCTGAATGATCTGGTTGATCTCGATGATCGACTCGGCGGTGCGCTGTGCGAGGTTGCGCACTTCATCGGCAACCACGGCAAAACCACGCCCGGCTTCACCGGCGCGCGCCGCTTCAATCGCGGCGTTGAGCGCCAGCAGGTTGGTCTGCTCGGCGATGCCGCGAATCACTTCCAGCACCTTGCCGATACGGCCGCTATCAGCTTCCAGACGACGAATGACGGTCGCGGTATTGGCGATTTCACCGCGCATCTGCGTGATCGAATGGATGGTGCTCTGCATGACCTTCTCACCCTGTTGGGCGGACTGGTCAGCATCGTCAGCAGCACGCGCAGCATCAGCGGCGTGGCGGGCCACTTCCTGCGCAGTGGCGGACATTTCGTTCATCGCCGTGGCCACCTGATCGGTGCGGTTGAACTGCTCGTTGGTGCCGCCGGCCATGGTCGTGGCGATCGCGTTCAACTCGCCGCTGGCGCTGTCCAGATCACTGGCGCTGCGCTGCAGACGAGTGAAGGTTTCGGCGAGGAAGTCGCGCAGGGTGTTGGCCGCTGCGGCGAGGTTGCCCAGCTCATCCTGACGGTTGCTGACCACACGTTCAGCGAGTTTGCCGCGGCTCAACTGCGTGACGTAATCAATGAGTTTGCGAATCGGCTCGACCAGGTTACGGTTGACCAGCCACAGGCTCAACAAACCGATCAGCAGACCCGACGCGAGCATCACCAGCAGCCCCAGCCACACAGTGCGATCAGCCTCGGCACTGATCAGCGCCGACTGCGCGCTACCCTGCTTGCGCAACTCGGCGACCAGTTCGCTCATCTGATCGCTGGCGGCACGATCGACGCCTTTGACCGCCGCGTCACCCGCCGTCGGATCCCCACCGGCCGCCACGTAGGCGTCGCGGCCCTTCTGGTAAGCGGAACCGAGTTGACGATGCTCATCACGCAAACGTTCGATGCGGCTTTTCAGGCTCGGCTCAATGCCTTTCTGGCTGGCCAGTTCACCGAGGATGTTCTGCACATCGCGCTGACGATCTTCGAACTGGCCCCAATATTTGGCCAGATCCGCCGGTTGCTTGCCGCGCAGCAAAACGTTTTTCCACTCCTGCACCTGCACCTTGAATTGCAGGTTGGCCTCATCGATCAATTGCGACGTGTGCAAAGGACCGGCAATCAACTGGCTGTAGCTTTGCACGCCGTTGGACAGGAAATGAAAACAGGCCAGCGCGATCAACAGCACCGCCAGCAGGCTGCCGCTCAGCAGGGCGAGAATTTGCGCTCTCAAGGATTTTTGCAGCATCGAAAGATACTCAGAACAAGGATGAGGCACGCCCGGTAAGGCGTGAAAGTTTGCCGGACATCCATGTCGGCGAGCCTTGGCTCATGGCCAAGCGCGCGCAACGTAACCTAAGCGTGATCGGCGCACCAGAGCGCTTCTTGAAGAAAATCCGACCGTCGGTAAGTCGCTGATTTGACGTCACTTTGCTGTCACATAAACGTCATGTGACATTGCGATGATGCGGCTCAGTGAACCTGCCATTTGCGCACCGACGCACCCTCCTCGCAGCGAGCCTTCATGAACCACAGCCTCGATATCAGTCATCGCGATCCTGATCTGTTTGGCCTGCTCTACGGCTATCGCTTCCTGCCCGGCGAACGGGGCCGCGAGGTCGACTCGGCCACGGCGTTGCGCTGTTTTCAGGACGACAGCGACAGTGGCGAATTTCTTTGGCTGCACCTCAATCTGGCGCATGCGGCGTGCGAGCGCTGGATGAAAAGTCATCTGCAATTGCCCGAAGAATTTTTCGAGGCGCTGCACGAAGGCTCGCGTTCGACGCGCATCGAGCATGTCGATTCGGCGTTGTTGGCGGTGGTCAACGATGTAGTGTTCAACCTCAGCAGCATGGTGTCTTCGGATGTGTCGACGCTGTGGGTTTGCGTGCGCAGCAAACTGATCGTCAGCGCGCGCCTGCAACCGCTGCACTCGGTGGACAAATTGCGCTCGTCGGTGAAGGCCGGCGAGCGCTTTCGTTCGCCCTCGGAACTGCTGGTACATCTGCTGCGTGATCAGGGTGAGGTGCTGACGCAGATCGTGCGCAAGACCAGCATGAGTGTTGATCAGGTCGAGGACGAATTGCTCTCCTCGCGGCTGTCGACCAATCGCGCCGAACTCGGTGCCAACCGGCGCGTGCTGGTGCGGCTGCAACGGTTGTTGGCGCTGGAGCCGGGTTCTTTATTGCGTTTGCTCAATCGGCCGCCGCCGTGGTTGCAGAAGGAGGACGTCAAGGAATTGCGCAAATCCACCGAGGAATTTGCGCTGATCATCAACGACCTCACCGCCCTCGGCGAACGGATCAAACTGTTGCAGGAAGAGATCGCCGCCAACCTCAACGAACAGAGCAACCGCACGCTGTTTACTCTGACGGTGGTGACTGTGCTCGCGTTGCCGATCAACATCATTGCCGGTTTTTTCGGGATGAATGTGGGTGGGGTGCCGTTGTCGCAGGATCCCGAAGGGTTCTGGATTCTGGTCGCGCTGGTGGCGACGTTTACCGTGATTGCCGGGCGTTGGGCGTTTCGTAAAAGAGGCGATTACTGACCACCGAATGTACTACCACCACAGATCCCCTGTGGGAGCGAGCCTGCTCGCGAAGACTGAGTGTCAGACGCCATCATGTTGAATGACACGCCGCTTTCGCGAGCAGGCTCGCTCCCACAGGGGATCTTGGTCGTTCTTTAGATCAGTGGTCGGACTAATAAAGCAAACACTGACATGGCGCAGTCTCTCTGTAACATTCTGCAACGATCATGGGCGACATTCCTTCCCTCGCTCAGGATTGTCCGCTCATGGCTACTCCCTCCCTGACCGCCAGCCCCGCGTCCGCCGCCAGCAGCAGGCCTGCCCTCGACAAGAAAACCGGCCCATTCACCTACGTGATCTTTTTCGCCGTGCTGGCGATGGGGATGCTGTTCACCGCCTACAGCCTGATGCACGACATGCACGAACTCGGCACGGTGGTCACCACCTGGACGCCATTCCTGCTGCTCGGCGTGGCGCTGCTGATTGCCTTGGGTTTCGAGTTCGTCAACGGTTTCCATGACACCGCCAACGCCGTCGCTACGGTGATCTATACCCACTCGCTGCCGCCGAATGTCGCGGTGGTCTGGTCGGGGTTCTTCAACTTCCTCGGTGTGCTGCTTTCGAGTGGCGCGGTAGCGTTCGGCATCATCGCTTTGCTGCCGGTGGAATTGATTCTGCAGGTCGGTTCTTCCGCCGGCTTCTCGATGATCTTCGCCCTGCTGATCGCGGCGATCCTGTGGAACCTCGGCACTTGGTGGCTGGGGTTGCCGGCGTCGTCTTCGCACACCTTGATCGGTTCGATCATCGGTGTCGGCGTGGCCAATGCCTTGATGCATGGCCGCGATGGCACCAGCGGCGTCGATTGGGCGCAAGCGACCAAGATCGGTTATGCGTTGCTGTTGTCGCCGCTGGTGGGTTTCGGTTGTGCGGCGCTGTTGTTGCTGGCGTTGCGCGCCTTCGTGAAGAACCGCTCGCTGTACAAGGCCCCGAAGGGTAATACCCCACCGCCTTGGTGGATTCGCGGTCTGCTGATTCTGACCTGCACTGGCGTGTCCTTCGCTCACGGCTCCAACGACGGGCAGAAAGGCATGGGCCTGATCATGCTGATTCTGGTCGGCACGCTGCCAATGGCCTATGCACTCAACCGCACCATGCCGGAAGAACAATCGCTGCAGTTCGCCGCTGTGGCGCAAGTCACCCAGCAAGCGCTGGTGAAAAGTGCACCGCTGCCAGCGCCCGCCGATCCGCGTCCGATCCTCTCCGATTATGTGCGCAGCAAAGAGCCTACTCCGCAACTTATCCCGGCGCTCGCCGCCCTCACCGGGCACATCGGTGAAGAAGTCAAAGGCTATGGTTCGCTGGCGAAAGTCCCGGCCGAAGCCATGGGCAACGTGCGTAACGACATGTACCTGGCCAGCGAAAGCATTCGCCTGATGGACAAGAACAAGGTCGGCAATTTCGACGCAGACACCAGCGGCAAGCTGCAGTTGTTCAAACAGCAGATCGACAACGCCACGCGGTTTATTCCGCTGTGGGTGAAGATCGCCGTGGCCATCGCGCTGGGGCTGGGCACCATGGTTGGCTGGAAACGGATTGTGGTGACGGTCGGCGAGAAGATCGGCAAGACCCACCTGACCTATGCGCAGGGTGCGTCGGCGGAAACCGTGGCGATGCTGACCATTGGTGCGGCGGACATGTTTGGTTTGCCGGTGTCGACCACGCATGTGTTGTCTTCGGGTGTGGCCGGGACCATGGTCGCTAACGGTGGCGGGTTGCAGATGAAGACCATCCGCAATCTGTTGATGGCGTGGGTGCTGACCCTCCCCGCCGCCATCTTGCTGTCGGGCAGCCTCTACTGGCTGTTCACCCAGATCTTCTGACCCTCCACAAATGCCCTTGTGGGAGCGAGCCTGCTCGCGAAAGCGCTGGATCAGTCCACTCAGTACTGACTGACACGCCCTCTTCGCGAGCAAGCTCGCTCCCACATTGGTTTTGTATTCAGGTTCAGAGCGCGGAGCGGATCAGATCGCCGAGCCAATCCATGAACACCCGCACCCGCAACGGCAAATGCCGCTGCCGCGCATACAACAATGAAATCCCCATCGCCGGCGCCGTGAACTGCGGCAACACGGTCACCAGTTCACCGTTATCCAGATGCGGTTGCATACCCGTACGCGGTACCTGAGTTAGACCGAAACCACCGAGGCACGCCGACTCGTAAGCGTCGGTGCTGTTGACAGTAATGCTGCCAGCCATCGGCAAGCGTTTAACCTGACCGTCTTCCTCGTACACAAACCCTTCCGAACGCGAGCCGAGCACGCCGACGTAATGCACCAGCCGATGCTGCGCGAGATCTTCCAGGGTCTGCGGCACACCGTAGCGCTCAAGGTAGGCAGGGCTAGCGCAGTTAACCATGGGAAAGTCACCGAGGTGGCGCGCGACCACCGATTGATCCGGCTGCGCGCCGATACGCACCACGCAATCGAAGCCTTCGCTAAGCAGATCAACCCGGCGATCGGTGCTGCTGATTTCCAGCTCCAGATTCGGGTGGCGATCCATGAACTGCGGCAGGCGCGGCATGATCAGGCGCCGCGCAAGAATGTTCGGCATGTCGACCCGAATGCGTCCGGTCAGCGAGGCCTCATCCTGACGGAATAAGCCCTCGATTTCGTCCATGTGCGAAAGCAGATCCTTGCTGCGTTCGTACAACACCAGACCGTCCTGCGTTGCCTGCACCTTTCGCGTGGTGCGTTGCAGCAGGCGTGTGCCGAGCAGGGCTTCCAGCGCTTGCACGTGTTCGGACACCGTTGAACGGGGCAGCCCGAGGTTCTCGCCAGCGAGGGTGAAACTCGACAGTTCACTGACCCGCACAAAGGTGCGCAGCAGTTCCAGTTTGTTCATGGGGGCACCTGTGGATTGTTCGGCCGAGCCGACCAGTGATTCCGGATTCAGTCTGTTTATCACCTCAGGGCGGATAAATAAACTTCATCCCATCATCACTCACCGCAATCGAGGAAGCTTCCATGAATCGCAAAATCGCATTGATCACCGGCGCCAGTCGTGGCCTGGGCAAAAACGCAGCGCTGCACTTGGCCGCTCAGGGCATCGACGTTATCGGCACTTACCACAGCCGTGCTGATGAGGCGCAGGCGCTGGTTGCCGAAGTGCAAGCACTTGGCGGCAAAGCCGTGATGCTGCAACTGGACGTCAGCCGCAGCGAGAGCTTTGCTGCGTTTGCCGGGCAGGTCGAGCAAGCCTTGGCGCAAACCTTCGAGCGCCAGCGGTTTGATTTCCTGATCAACAATGCCGGGATCGGTGTGCATGCACTGTTCGCCGAAACCACGCCGGAGCAGTTCGATCTGCTGATGAACATCCAGTTGAAAGGGCCGTTCTTCCTGACCCAGCAATTGCTGCCGCTGATCAACGACGGCGGGCGGATCATCAATATTTCCAGCGGCCTGACCCGCTTCAGCCTGCCGGGTTACGGCGCTTATGCGGCGATGAAAGGCGCGATGGAAGTGCTGACCCGTTATCAGGCCAAAGAGCTGGGTGCACGGCAGATTGGCGTAAACATTCTTGCTCCGGGCGCCATCGAAACTGACTTCGGTGGTGGCGCAGTACGCGACAACTCAGCAGTGAATGCGATGGTCGCCAGCAACACCGCGCTAGGCCGTGCTGGTAAGCCGGATGACATTGGCGGAGCGTTGGCGCTGCTGCTGTCGCCGGGCGGACAGTGGATCAATGGCCAGCGGGTTGAGGCATCCGGCGGCATGTTCCTCTGACCAACGCTGAAACACTTTCCCTTGTAGGAGCTGCCGCAGGCTGCGATGTTTTGATCTTGCCCTTAAAAATCAAGATCAAAAAATCGCAGCCTGCGGCAGATCCTACATGGAGATGGGGGTTAGCCCTGACAAGCGTTACGGGTCATGAAGCGCTCACGCACTACGTCATAGCCCCAGTGATAAACATAGGTGTACGGCAGGAAGAACAGCAGCACACCGATGTCAAGCAAAAACGCCTGCCACAGACTGACCGACAGCCACCAGGCAATCAGCGGCACGCCCATCACGATCAAGCCGCCCTCAAAGAGCAACGCATGCACCACTCGCACCCAAGCGTTGTGCGCCACGTTCATGCGCGCAAGCATGCGGTCGAAGAAGCGGTTGAACACCACGTTCCAACCCAGCGCCAGCAAGGCGATCAACACGGTCACCGCGCCCATTTCAAGCATCGGTTTTTGCATGATCCACGCCAGTAACGGTGTGCAGATCAGGATGGCCAGCAGTTCGAAACCAACGGCCTGGAAAATACGTTCAGTGATGGATTTATTGGCAGTCATGGCCCGAGTCCTTGAGTGAAGATGGTTGCCATGATCTATCTTGATATCGATACTTCATAACCAATAACCATCGATCAAGGCGATAGTTGATGATCTCGCAGGAAGTACTGCTGGCATTTGTCCAGGCCGCCACCCAAGGTTCGTTTTCGGCAGCGGCGCGCAAGCTCGGGCGCAGCCAGTCGACCATCAGCGCGGCGGTGGCCAGTCTGGAGATCGATCTGGATCTGCTGTTGTTCGATCGCAGCAGTCGCAAACCGACCCTGACCCCGGCCGGGCATGTGATGCTGCAACGCGCCGAGGCGATTCTGGCGGCCAGCAGTCGTCTGGAAATGACTGCGCGGCAGTTGTCCCAAGGCGTCGAGCCGAAGCTGACGGTGGCGATTTCCGACACCTATCAGTCGGCTCGGTTTGAAGCGGCGTTGGTCGGCTTCGAGCAGCGTTATCCGGATCTGGAGCTGGAATGTCTGATCGCTGAATGCGATGACCTGGTTGAATTGGTCCAGCGTGGTCGTGCCCATCTGGCGTTCGCCGAAATGCAAGAGAGCTACCCGCCGGATCTGGTCACCTCAACCGTGGCCGAGCGCACGGAAATCGCCTTGTTCGTCAATCGCGACCACGCGCTGGCCAAGCTTGATCACATTGATCAGCAGATCCTCGAGCAGCATCGCGAATTGCGTCTGGCGACCATCGTCAATCCGTATGACAGTCGAGGCAAAGGTCGCGTGTGGTCGGCGCCGAGTTACCTGATGCTGCTGGAAATGGCCGAGAAGGGTTTTGGCTGGGCGCCGTTGCCGAGCTGGCTGGCGCAGCGCTTTGGCAATGATTTGCTGGTGGAATTGAACGTACGCGGCTGGCCGAAACCGGTGTTTGTCGATGCCTTGTGGTCGAGGCTTTATCCGCCGGGGCCGGCGGGGAGCTGGTTGTTGAGCAAGATGCTGGAATAGCGGCGCTGCCGATCGCTGGCAAGCCTGAAGTCAAAAGCCCCTCACCCCAGCCCTCCCGAAACGTCGGACCGCCCGGAGGGAGAGGGGGCCGACCGAGGTGTCTTGCGTCGTACATCGACCTGAAAGACCGAGTCGATTATGGATTGATTGCTGCGGTATATAGGGTCGTGAAATTTGGTTCGATCATGGATTCACCGCTGAGCGTTCAGGTCGGCGTACTTCTACAGCATCCCCCAATCGGTCCCCTCTCCCCCTGGGAGAGGGCTAGGGTGAGGGCGATTCCAGCGCCGAAAGCCGCCCTTCAATAAACCGCCGCTCCGGCTCCTGCCGGGTCAGCTCCAACGCCCGCAAATACGCCGCCCTCGCCTCTTCCACTCTGCCCAACTGCCGACAAAACTCCGCCCGCGCCGAATGCGCCAAGTGATAATCCTGCAACTCGCCCCGCGCCAAAATCCCTTCAATCAGATTCAACCCGGCCAACGCGCCATCACGCTTGGCCACCGCCACCGCCCGATTCAACTCGATCACCGGCGACGGCACCGCGCGCAACAGCACGTCATACAAACCAACGATCTGCTCCCAATCGGTTTCTGCCGCTGACGGCGCTTCGGCATGCACCGCGGCAATCGCCGCTTGCAGACAATAAGGCCCAAACCGCCGCGTGGTCAGCGCACGCTCGACCAGCGCACAACCTTCGGCTATCAACTCGCTATCCCACAACGATCGATCCTGATCATCCAGCAGCACCAGTTCACCACTCGGCGAAGTGCGCGCCGGACGGCGCGACTCGTGCAAAAGCATCATCGCCAACAATCCCATCACCTCCGGCTCCGGCAGCAACTCCATCAACAACCGCCCCAGCCTGATCGCCTCACGCGTCAGATCCTCACGCGTCAATTCAGCCCCGACCGACGCCGAATACCCTTCGTTGAACACTAGATAAATCACCCGCAACACACTGTCGAGTCGCTCTGGCAATTCGCTCAGGCTCGGCACTTGATAAGGGATTTTTGCATCACGAATCTTCGCTTTGGCCCGCACGATACGCTGGGCAATCGCCGCCGGCGCCGAGAGAAAGGCGCGGGCGATTTCCTCGGTGGTCAGGTCGCAGACTTCGCGCAAGGTCAGCGGCACTTGCGCATCCGCCGCCAACGCCGGGTGGCAGCAAGTGAAGATCAGTCGCAGACGATCGTCTTCCACGTCTTCGCCACTCCAGTCGGCCTGTTCCAGTTCTTGCAGTTGCGCCAGCAACAGGGGTTGCGAGGCCTTGAACCGCGCGCGCCGGCGCAACACGTCAATCGCCTTGAACCGCCCGGTCGACACCAGCCAGGTGCGCGGGTTGTCCGGCACGCCGTCACGCTGCCAGCGTTCGACGGCGACGAAGAACGCCTCATGCAAGGCCTCTTCGGCGAGGTCGAAATCACCCAGCAGGCGAATCAGCGTCGCCAGAATCCGCCGCGAGTCTTCGCGATAGACCTGCTCGACCCGCGCTCGAACCTCAGACATTCAACTGTCGAACCGGGCGCACTTCAACGCTGCCGACCCGCGCCGCCGGAATGTTGCCGGCGAGCTGGATCGCTTCGTTGAGATCCTTGGCGTCGATCAGGTAGAAGCCGGCCAGTTGCTCCTTGGTTTCGGCGAACGGGCCGTCGGTGATCGACAGTTTGCCGTTGCGCATCCTGACGGTCGTGGCGGTCTGCACCGACTCCAGCGCCTCGGCGGCCACCATCCGCCCGCTGCCCTGAATCGACTCGGCATAAGCCCAGCACTCGGCGTCTTCCGGGCTGTCGGGCGATGAATGCAGCAGGCGTTCATCGCTGTAGACCAGGCATAAATACTTCATGGCGTTCTCCTGAATCGGACGGATCAACTATGGCTGAAGATCAGGGGGTCACATCGAACAGCGTCGCGCCGCTCATCGGATCGAATGGCGCCGACCAGTGTTCGTGGGCGATTTTCCACGCCCCGCCAATCTGCCGGTAGCAGGCGGTGACGCGCATCCAGCAGCTCTGGGTTTCGCCCTTCTCATTGGTGCCGCCGCAGTTCGCCACCCAGTGCGCGAAGGCGATGTTGTCGGCGCTTTCGATGGCGATTTCGTGGAACTCGAAAATGTGTGGGCCGGGGCACATTTCCATGCAGTCGACCCAGTGCGCGCGGTAGGCCGGTTTGCCCTTGAATTGCAGGGCTTTGATCGCGTCGAAGGAGACGATGTCGTCGGCGTACAACGCCATGACTTTCTCTACGTCCTTGGTCATGACGGCTTCGCGATAGGTGTTGATCAGGGTCTGGATTTCAGATTGTGCGCTCATGCTGTTCTCCGTGGTTTTTGTTGTGAAGACACCTTTAGTCGTTCGGTAAACGGGCAGATCGACAGTCGAAACAAAAAAATTCCAGCGCAGACAAAGTCGCTAGAATCCGAGGCTCGTCTTTGTAGGAAAAAGGAAATTCCCGTGTCAGCCCAACTCGTGCCGTACGACAGCCTCAACGCCTTGCAGCGTGAGCAAGTCGAGGCGATCGAAATCCATGCCGAGCAGATCAAATTCTCCGGTGATATCCATGGTGCCTTGCACACCCTGCTGTCGAAACCCGGCCCAGGCGTGAAGGGTTTTGCCCTGTTGGCAGACGACGTCCCAGTAGCGTTTTTGCTGCTCAAACGCCCGCCGGTGTTGCCGGCCTGGGCCGATGAACACAGCGCCACATTGCATGCGTTGCAGGTTGATCGCCGCGCGCAGGGCAAGGGTTACGGCAAGGCCTGTCTGCAAGCGCTCCCCGAAGTTGCGCGTCAGGCGTGGCCGGAGATCAAGGGCCTGGAATTGTCGGTGGATGCCGACAATGACGCAGCCATCGCGCTGTACGCCAAGCACGGCTATGTCGACAGCGGCGAAGCGTACAAGGGCCGGATCGGTTACGAACGGCGCATGGGCCTGGTTTTCTAAGTCATCGAGGGAAGCACGATGATCGATTCAATCGAAGCGCTGGAAGCGATTTACGGATTGCCCCACGAGCGGGCGGTGCGCAAGCAGATCGGCTTTCTCAACGAGGATTATCAGGCGATGGTGCGCCTGTCACCGCTGGTGATTGTCAGCTCGTTGGGGATCGATGGCCTCGATAATTCGCCGCGCGGTGATGCGCCAGGGTTTGTGCGGATCATTGACCAAAACACCTTGGCCTTACCGGACCGTCCGGGCAACAACCGCATCGATACCTTGCGCAATGTACTGCACGATTCGCGAGTGTCGTTGTTGTTCATCATTCCGGGGATTGGCGAGACGTTGCGGGTCAATGGCACGGCGGTGATCAGCGATGAACCGGCGTTGCTGGAGAGTTTTGCGGTGAATGGCAAACCGGCGAAAACGGTGTTGTTGGTGACGGTGGAAGCGGCGTTTTTTCATTGTTCAAAAGCGTTTGTACGCTCGGATGCTTGGAATCCTGAGACGCATCTGCCGCGCTCTGCCCTGCCCTCTGCGGGCGCCTTCCACAAGCGCCTGAACGATGGCGTTTTTGACGCCGACACCTACGACCGCGAAGCCCCGAAACGGGTAACCGACACCCTCTACTAAACGCGGAATTTCAAACGCCACAACACCCTGTGGGAGCGAGCCTGCTCGCGAAAGCGTCATATCAGTCAACAAATTGCTTGGCTGACACGACCCCTTCGCGAGCAGGCTCGCTCCCACAGTTTTGATCAGTGTTGGATTAGAGGGTCAGGATCATCTCGTGCCACGCCATGCCGCCGTGATCCGACTCAGACGGTTTGATGTAAGCGAAGCCAAAGCCTGCATACAGCGGGATGTGTATTTCTTTGCACATCAAATGAATGGTCGCCTTATCCATCCCGCGCATACGCTCGATGAACTCGCCCATCAAGCGCTTGGCCAAGCCCTGCCCCTGATAATCCGGGTGCACCACCACCGACATGATCACCACGTTCGGCCCTTGCGGGTCATGGCCGATCAGCTCCTTGAAGGCCTCATCCGACATCTGCACATCAAATGCCGCACCGGAATTGACGAAACCGGCGACCACACCGTCCACTTCGGCAACGATAAAACCTTCCGGCCAAGTGGCGATGCGCGTGGCGATCTTCTCGCGGGTGGCCGCTTCGTCACCTTCGTAGGCGACGGTTTCGATGGCGTAGCAGCGGTCCAGGTCGGCGGCGGTGACGTTGCGGATGACGGTGTTCATGGCGGCTCGAAAATCAGCAGAAGAAAGTGCCGAAAGCATAAAGGAATAAGGCCTGCATATCGATGCGCACGGGCGGCGTAAAACCTGCGTATAAGTGCTTTTCTTCGTGTTCGCGGCGGGCTATTTCTCAGGTGTATCTCTGATCACCCTTGGGGGAAACCGTTTATGAGCAGCGTTGAGATCGGCCTGTTGATGGTGTTGGGCATCAGTACGTTTGGCTTTATCACGCTGGCAGTCGACCTGCTGCGCACGCGGCGTAAACAACGTTGAAAACATGCGGCGAATCAGTGATCCGCCGCATGGTTGTCTTCTCAAGCCTTGGTATCGACCGGTACGCAGATTTCCAGCTTGCCAGTGTGCAGCTTCGGATTGAAGTCGGCGCTGTAACGCTCAAGTTCCGGGGCGTTGAGCTCCACATAATGAGAGGTCGGCAACCAGGTCTTGTAGATGTATTGCAGGGTTTGCGGCAACTGTTCGAGCGGTCCCTTGTGCTCGAACACTGCGTACTGCCGTGGCAGCACTTCGACCCACTGGTAGACCTTCTGGTCGAGATCATCGAGCTTGTCGATTTCCACCCCGGCGATGTAATCGAAGCCGCCCTTGCGGTCAAAATTGCTGCAGACACCGTAGGTCACTTCGTTCTTTTGCCCCTGGATCTTTCCCAGGTGCGGCAAGAACTTTTCCCACAGCGCCGGGATTTTTTTTGCTGTGTCTTGAGTAAATCGACCGCGAAAGCCTGCAATCAGCAGGAAGTGTCCATGTTCGAAGCGAGGTTCAGCCACTTCGACGCGTTTTTGCTCATCCATGACTCGACTCCTGGAACAAAAAAGGGGTTCGGCTGGGAGTATAGAAAGGCGAAAACAAATCGCACGGTTACAGCACGTGCAACTGCTCGACGGCGCCCGAGCCGACAAATTCGTTATAACCAGATACGATCACGTAAACCGCGAAATAGCAGAAGATCGCTGCAGATGCCATGTAGGAATAGCGCAACAGCTTGTCACCGAGCAGCTTGCCGCCATGGCTCGCGGCGAAGCACAAACCGGCCGACCACAGCAGTCCGGCGCAGAGGAAGCCGCCGAGGAACAGCGCCGAACTCAAAGGACCACCGCCACCGGAACGTGCAATCAGGGTCCCGCCCACCGCCGCAAACCAGAGAATCGCGCTCGGCGAGGACATGGCGAGAAAAATCCCCCGGAAGAACTCCTTGCGATGAGAGTTCTGCCCTACCTCAGCGGTCGCGGCCAGTTGCGCTTCGTGATGAATCGCCGAGTAAATCATCTTCGCCGCGAAGTAGATCAGCAGTGCCGAACCACCGATCCACAACACCCAACGCACGCTTTCGTACTGCAGCAAAACCGTCATGCCGGCCAGCGCCAGCACCGCGTAAACCAGGTCACCGACGCAAGTGCCGAGGCCCAGCGCAAAGCCCTGAAAGTAACCGCGCTGCATCGCCAGCGTGATCATTGCAATGTTGGCCACGCCGATATCCAGGCACAGCGAAAGGCTCAGCAAGAAGCCGCTGGTGAATTCCATCTACCGATTTCCTTGGGACAAAATTGTTTACAAACGGGCTGGACAGTATGCCATCACTGACCTTATCTTCCGCCACAGGTCACCGCAGTGACCAGCGTCGCTCGGACGGTTCCGGGCGCTTACGTTATCCGAGGCAACAATGGCTGAACAAGGTTCGCCGCGCCGCTTTGCGCGCATAGATCGACTCCCCCCTTACGTTTTCAACATCACCGCCGAGCTGAAGATGGCCGCGCGTCGTCGTGGTGAAGACATCATCGACTTGAGCATGGGCAACCCCGACGGCGCCACGCCGCCGCACATTGTCGAAAAACTCGTCCAGGTTGCCCAACGCGAAGACACCCACGGTTACTCGACGTCCAAGGGCATTCCGCGCCTGCGCCGGGCGATTTCCAACTGGTACAAGCAACGCTACGAGGTCGATATTGACCCGGAAAGCGAAGCCATTGTCACCATCGGTTCCAAGGAAGGCCTGGCGCATTTGATGCTGGCGACGCTCGATCAGGGCGACACCGTACTGGTGCCAAACCCGAGCTACCCGATTCACATCTACGGCGCGGTGATTGCCGGCGCCCAGGTGCGTTCGGTGCCGCTGGTGCCGGGCGTGGACTTCTTCGACGAACTGGAACGGGCCATTCGTGGCTCGATTCCGAAGCCGAAAATGATGATCCTCGGCTTCCCGTCGAACCCTACCGCGCAGTGCGTGGAGCTGGATTTCTTCGAGCGAGTGATCGCCCTCGCCAAGCAGTACGACGTGCTGGTGATTCACGACCTGGCGTACGCCGACATCGTTTACGACGGCTGGAAAGCCCCGTCGATCATGCAGGTGCCGGGCGCCAAGGACATCGCGGTGGAGTTTTTCACCCTGTCCAAGAGCTACAACATGGCCGGCTGGCGCATCGGTTTCATGGTCGGTAATCCGGAACTGGTCAACGCGCTGGCGCGGATCAAGAGCTACCACGACTACGGCACCTTCACCCCGCTGCAAGTGGCGGCGATTGCGGCGCTGGAAGGCGATCAGCAATGCGTGCGCGACATCGCCGAGCAGTATCGCCAGCGGCGTAATGTGCTGGTCAAAGGCCTGCATGAACTGGGCTGGATGGTCGAGAATCCGAAGGCTTCGATGTATGTCTGGGCGAAGATTCCCGCGCAGTACGCGCATCTGGGTTCGCTGGAATTCGCCAAAAAGCTGCTGGCCGAGGCCAAGGTCTGTGTTTCGCCGGGGGTTGGCTTTGGTGAGTATGGCGATGATCATGTGCGCTTTGCGCTGATCGAAAACCAGGACCGCATTCGTCAGGCGGTGCGCGGCATTCGCGGGATGTTCCGGGCGGATGGCTTAGTCGCAAAAACTGGCGGCTAACACCTATCCCCTGTGGGAGCGAGCCTGCTCGCGAAAGCGGTATATCAGTCAACATATTGGCTGGCTGACATGGCCTCTTCGCGAGCAGGCTCGCTCCCACATTGGTTTTGGGTGAACCACGAAATCCACCCACAAAAAAACCGCATCGCTGCGGTTTTTTTGTGTCTGCGTGAAGTCGCTTAAACAAACAGCGACAACAGCAGGATAAAGCCCAAAGCAACGATGGACAGGATGGTTTCCATCGCCGTCCAGGTCTTGAACGTCTCGGCCACGGTCATGTTGAAGTATTGCTTCACCAACCAGAAACCGGCGTCGTTGACGTGCGACAGGATCAACGAACCGGCGCCGGTAGCGAGTACCAGCAACTCACGGTTAACACCCGGGATCATCCCCACCACCGGCACCACAATGCCCGCGCCAGTGATGGTAGCCACAGTTGCCGAACCGGTTGCGATACGGATCACCGCCGCCACCAGCCACGCCAGCAGGATCGGCGAGATCTGCGCGCTGACCGCCATATGGCCGATCACGTCGCCCACACCGCTGGTCACCAGCATCTGCTTGAAGCCACCGCCGGCACCGATGATCAGAATGATCGCGGCGGTTGGCGCCAGGCTCGCATCCAGCCACTTGAGCATCTGCTGAGAACCGATGCCCTGCTTGTGCCCGAAGGTGTACAGCGACAGCAGCAACGCCAGCAGCAACGCGGAGATCGGGTGACCGATCATGTCCATCCAGGTGCGGAAGAAATGACCGTCCGGCAGCGCCACGTCAGCGAAGGTTTTCAGCAGCATCAGGAACACCGGCAACAGCACAGTGATCAGGGTGATGCTGAAGCTCGGCAGCGTGGTCGAATCGTCATTTTCGCGGGCCAGTTGATCGACCAGTTCCTGATTCGGGTGACCCGGAATGTGCTTGGCGATGAACGTACCGAAGATTGGGCCGGCAATGATTGCCGTCGGCAGCGCAACGATCAGACCATAAAGAATGGTCTTGCCGATGTCCGCGCCGAACACGCCGATGGCCAGCAACGGGCCCGGGTGCGGCGGCACCAGACCATGCACGGCGGACAGACCGGCGAGCAGCGGAATACCGATCTTGATGATCGACACGCCGGTACGGCGCGCGACGATGAACACCAACGGAATCAGCAATACGAAACCGATTTCGAAGAACAGCGGGATGCCCACCAGGAAAGCGGCAAACATCATTGCCCACTGGACTTTGTCTTTACCGAACGCACGGATCAGGGTCTGGGCGATCTGATCCGCCCCGCCCGACTCGGCCATCATTTTGCCGAGCATGGTGCCCAGCGCGAGGATGATGCCGACGAAACCGAGCACGCCACCGAAGCCGTCCTGGAACGCTTTAATGATGGTGCCGATCGGCATGCCAGACGTCAGGCCGAGGAACGCGGCGGCGATGGTCAGGGAAATGAACGGGTGAATCTTGAATTTGGTGATCAGGATAATCAGGCCGATTACCGTGACCACTGCATCGAGCAGCAGGAACGTCTCATGGGACATGCCAAACATTGGGGGTGTCTCCTGGATTGTTGTTGTTATTAAAGCGGGTTAAACAGAAGTCGGGAGGACAGCGCTATCTCTTTCAACACACTCATACCGCCTGTTTCAGACCGTTATCCAGCCACCAGACGTGAGCCTGGGACGCCAGTTCTTCAACGCTGTGGACCGAAGCATTCAGGGCCAGAGTCAGCGGCTCGCCTACCGGCGATTCGAGGGTGGCAAACTGGCTTTCGATCAACGTTGCCGGCATGAAGTGGCCCGGACGATGGGACACACGTTCAGCGGCAACTTCAGGGGTCAATTCAAGAAACACGAAGCCCAGGCCCGGCAAGGCGCTGCGCAACACTTCGCGATAACTGTGTTTAAGGGCCGAGCAGGTCAGCACCGGGCGTTTGCCCGATGCATCGACGCGACGCAGTTCATCGCACAGGCTGTCGAGCCAGCCGGCACGGTCGTCGTCGTTCAGGGGGATCCCCGCGCTCATCTTTTCGATGTTCGCGGCCGGATGGAAAGTATCGCCTTCAATGGCAGTGGCGCCGCTCAATTGGCACAGGGCCTCGCTGACGCACGTCTTGCCGCAACCGGCAACGCCCATGATGACCAGGGCGGTGATGGGATGACTCATATAACACCTCAGCGCGCAGACAGCGCTACCTTTGCTAGCTATGACTCTAGTGCACAGGCAGAAGTTGCCGACGCCTTCTTGTCGTTTTTTTGGGTTGCAGCAGGTTTGTTCCCAACACCAAAAAGCGAAGATCAGGCAGGACCTCGCTTACGCATTTACAGCTGCATCAGGACAGCGCTACCTTAGTGCCTTGATTTTTGTTTGGCAAGCCGCCCGATGACCTCCCCTAAAAACGATAAAAACACGCGCACCACCGGCCGTCCCACCCTCAATGAAGTTGCCCGCCTGGCCGGTGTCAGCCCGATTACCGCCTCCCGCGCCTTGCGCGGTGTCAGCACCGTCGCCACCGAACTGGTGGAAAAGGTCCAGAAAGCTGCCCTCGAACTCAACTACGTAGTGAACCCGGCCGCCCGCGCTTTAGCCTCGGCGCAAAGCCATTCGGTCGTCGTATTAGTGCCTTCGCTGTCCAACCTTTTGTTTATCGATACGCTGGAAGCCATTCATCGGGTGCTCACGCCCAAAGGCTTCGAAGTGCTGATCGGCAACTTCCACTACTCGCGCGATGAAGAAGAAAACCTGCTGCGCAACTACATGGCCTATCAGCCGCGCGGTTTCTTGTTGACCGGGTTTGACCGCACGGAAAGTTCGCGGCGGATGATCGAGGCGAGCAACATTCCCTGCGTGTACATGATGGAACTGGACAGCGCCGCCGGGGTGAACTGCGTCGGTTTCTCGCAGCTCAGTGCCGGTGAAACCGCGGCCGAGCATTTGCTCTCCCGTGGACGCAAGCGTCTGGCTTACATTGGCGCGCAGCTCGATCAGCGCACGTTGTTGCGCGGTGAAGGTTTCCGCAAAGCGCTGCAGAAGGCCGGGCGTTATGACCCGGATCTGGAAGTGCTGACGCCGCGTTCTTCATCGGTGGGCTTGGGCGGGGAACTGTTTATGCAATTACTCGCGGCGCATCCGGATGTTGATGCAATCTTCTTTGGTAACGACGATTTGGCGCAAGGTGCATTGCTGGAAGCGCTGCGTCACGGCATCAAGATTCCTGAGCAGGTGGCGATCCTCGGTTTCAACGACTTGCCGATGTCCGAGCACATGGTGCCGCGCCTGAGCAGCATCAACACCCCGCGTGAAGCGATTGGCCGGCGGGCGGCGGAGCAGATGCTGACGTTGATGGCCGGTAACAGCGTGGCGCGCCCGGTGGAGGACATGGGCTTTGAACTGAAGATCCGCGAAAGCACCTGACCTCCCGTTGAAACACAATTCCTGTGGGAGCGAGCCTGCTCGCGAAAGCGCTGTGTCAGATAAGCATGTGCCGACTGACACGACGCTTTCGCGAGCAGGCTCGCTCCCACATTGGATCTCCACAATCGCTAGTGGCTGAGCAGGTCAACTAGGGCCAGTGCGCCTTTCTGCAGTGGTTGGCTCTTGAGCCACACCGCATGCACCGGCATCACCAGACCATTTTCGATATTGCGAAAATTCAGCCGTTTCAATCGCCCGGACTCGATCCGCGACTGCACCACCGACAACGGAAAATTACCCCAGCCCAATCCCGCCTCGACCATTTCCATCGCCGTCTCAAGGCTGTCGGTGCGCCAATACGACTCTGCCACCAACGGCCGCGTTTCACTGATCGGCAAGTCACGACTGGCGACGATGATCTGCCGCACATGTACCAGATCTTCCAGAAACAGGTCCTGCTGCCCCTGCAACAGCGGACTGTCAGCCGCCAGCGTAGCGATCATCCGTTCGCTGCCGACAAACTGAAAACGCTCCAGTACATTCATGCTCAGCCCGGCGAACGCCAGGCACACGCTGACCCGGCCACTGTGCAGCATCGCCAGCACGTCATCCTGCGGTGCGGTCAGCACTTCGATATCGAGCAGCGGATGACGCTCGGCGATCACCTTGATCGCCGCCAGCAAACGGCGCCGGTCGATGTCCGCGACCACGCCGATCGACAACTTGCTCTCCAGGCCCAACGACAGTTCTACCGCGTGCACTTGCAGTTGTTTGAGCTGCTCGGCAATCAGCCGCGCATGGGGCACCAGCGACAGCGCCATCGGCGTCGGTTGCGGTTCGCGATGGCTGCGGTCGAAGAGCAGATAACCCAGTTCGGCCTCAAGGTTGCCAATGCTCATGCTGACGGCGGAAGGCACCCGACCTAATGCGCGAGCCGCTGCTGAAAACGAGCCGCGTTCAATTACCGCAAGAAACAGCTCGATGCTGTCGCTGTTGAAATTCACTTCACACACCTATCAATAGAACTGAAAGTAGCTGACTTTTTCTGTCAGCCCCATTGAAGCTATCTTTCGCCATCTTCGCCAGTCCAACTGGCCAGCAAACGGCAAGAAAGAGGCAAATCCCCATGCAAGGCGTCAAACGCAAACTGGTCTATGTGTCGCTCTACGAAGTGATCGGCATGACTTTCTCCGCCCTCGGCCTGGCATTGTTGTCCGGCACCTCACCGGGCAGCACCGGGCCGCTCGCGGTGATCATCACCACCATCGCCGTGACCTGGAACTTCATTTACACCTCGTTGTTCGAGCACTGGGAAAGCCGCCAGCAGTCGCGCACCCGCACGGTGAAACGACGGATCGCTCACGCCGTCGGCTTTCAACTGACGCTGATCGTGTTCCTGATTCCGTTGATCGCGTGGTGGATGAACATCAGTCTGGTACAAGCCTTCCTGCTGGATCTGGCGTTGATCATTTTCATCCCGTGCTACACGTTTGCCTTCAACTGGCTGTTCGACCGGATCTTCGGCTTGCCGGCCTCGGCGCTACCGGATTCGGCGGCTGCGGCATAAATCGTTAAATCGTAAACAGATATTGCGAGAAATCAGCTGTTTACCCGGATAAACCGCCGATATTCACAATCCGCTAACTCCGATAGCAGGCTAAGCTTTTCCATCAATAAAAAATGGATCAGCCCATGACTGCACACGCCCCCGCCGCCGCGCACAGCGACGGCATCGACCCGATACACGCCGCCCAAGTGTCCGCCCGCATCGATCGCCTTCCAGCGGTCGCGACGATCTGGCGGCTGGTGGCGCTGCTGTCGATCGGTGGTTTTTTCGAACTCTACGACCTGTTCCAGACCGCTTACATCAGCCCTGGGCTGATTCGCGATGGCATCTTTGCCACCGGCAATCAGGGTGTGTTCGGTTTCTCTGATCAAGCGGCATTTGCCTCGGCAACATTCCTCGGCCTGTTCCTCGGCGCCAGCCTGCTCAGCCCGTTGGCCGATCGTTTCGGGCGCCGCGCGATCTTCACCTTCGCGCTGGTCTGGTACACGCTGGCGACAGTGTTGATGGGGATTCAGAGTTCGGCGCTGGGCATCATCTGCATGCGCTTTCTGGTCGGCATTGGCCTCGGTATCGAGTTGGTGACCATCGACGCCTACCTCTCGGAACTGGTGCCCAAACGCATGCGCAGCTCGGCCTTTGCCTTTGCGTTTTTCATACAGTTCCTCTCGGTGCCGGCGGTGGCGTTGATGTCGTGGTGGCTGGTGCCGCAAGCGCCGTTCGGTGTGTCCGGCTGGCGCTGGGTGGTGTTGGCCAGCGCAGTGTTTGCGCTGTTTATCTGGTGGCTGCGCAAGCGTCTGCCGGAATCGCCGCGCTGGCTCGCGCAGCATGGCCGCTTTGATCAGGCCAACCGGATTCTCGACGCTATCGAAGCCCGTTGTGAAAAGGATCACGGTAAACCGCTGGACGCACCCGAAGCCGTTCCGGTCGATGTCGAAGGCAAGGGCCGCTTCGCCGATATCTGGCAGCCGCCGTATCGCCGTCGCGCATTGATGCTGATCGTTTTCCACATCTTCCAGGCCATCGGTTTCTTCGGTTTCGGCAACTGGCTGCCGGCGCTGCTGTCCGGTCAGGGCGTCAGCGTTACCCATAGTTTGATGTACGCGTTCATCATCACCCTCGCCTACCCGCTCGGGCCGTTGCTGTTCGTGAAATTCGCCAACCGCTTCGAAAACAAGTGGCAGATCGTCGGCTCAGCCCTCGGCGCGATGACCTTCGGCACCTTGTTCGCCTTGCAGACCAGCGCCTTCGGGCTGATCTTCTGCGGGGTGATGATCACCTTCTGCAACGCCTGGCTGAGCTTCAGTTATCACTCGTACCAGAGCGAACTGTTCCCGACCAACATCCGCGCGCGCGCTGTGGGTTTCTGTTATTCGTTCAGTCGCTTGTCGACGGTGTTCAGCAGCTTGCTGATCGGTCTGTTTCTCGACAACTTCGGCACACCGGGCGTTCTGGCGTTTATCGTCAGCAGCATGCTGATCGTGATGCTGACCATCGGCTGGTTCGGCCCGCGTACGCGCAATCTGGCGCTAGAGAACATTGCCCATCGCTGAGGCTGGCAACGGTCATCCCCTGCCGCTTATCGGCAAGGGATGACCGCCGCGAACACCTGACTGACGAACAACTTGTTGAAATAACAGAATTTATTCAGAAGGCACGGTAATTGCTCCGCTACGCGAGTCAGCAATTACCTACAGGTCCACACATCATGTTGATCAGTGCCAAACAACAGCAAATCATTCATCTGCCAAAAGCGCTGAATGACGATGCGACATCCACCGCTGCGGCCGGTCTGCAAGGTGGCCTGCACGGCGCCATGCTGCAAACCCTGCAAAACCAGACCCAGGCGCAAACCGCCGAAGCCACCGCCAAGGTGCAGGACTCGGCTACGCAAGTCGCCACCCAGCAAGTCAGCGAAGCCACGCGCATCAGCGACAACGTCGACGAAGCCTTCGCCAAGACCCGCGTCAACCTGCAAGCCACCGATGCCACCACGGCCTCGGCAAAATCCGCCACCGATGAATTCAAGGACTACATGAGCAAGACGCCGGAACAGCGTCTGCGCGACAGTATTCTGCAGTCGATGGGGCTGACCGAAGATGACATCAACGCCATGCCGCCGGAGAAACAACTGGCCGTCGGCAAGGAGATCGCCGAGCGCTTGCAGGACAAGATGAAATTGGCGCAGGCGGAGAAGGACAACGATGTGAAGGACAGTGACAAGCAGGCGGACAAGTTTCTCGCTGCGCTTTGATCTCCAGGTCGCCTGAAATCAAATGTGGGAGCGAGCTTGCTCGCGAAGGCGCTGTATCAGTGAAATTTCCACCGACTGACACATCGCTTTCGCGAGCAAGCTCGCTCCCACATTAATCGTATCCAACAATAGGAATCAGTTCAGTTGCAGAGTCTCATTGAACTGACTGATCGCATCCACCACATGCCGCGATCCCTGCTGAATCTCCAGAATCACCTCCCCGGCCTCATTCGCCAGCTCAACCCCGAGCCCGGTGCGGCTCAGGCTCGACTGCATGCTCGACACCGCACTCAGCGACAGGTCATGGTTCTTGCGCACCACCTCGACAATCTCCAGCGTCGCCTGACTGGTTCGTGCGGCGAGGCTACGCACTTCATCCGCGACTACCGCAAAGCCCCGTCCATGTTCACCGGCGCGCGCCGCTTCGATGGCAGCATTGAGCGCTAGCAAGTTGGTCTGATCGGCAATGCCGCGAATGGTCTGAACGATGGTGCCGATGATGTCCGACTGTTTGCTCACCGCATCGATACTGGACGCGGCTTCGTTGAGGTCGCGGGAAATGTCCTGAATGATCTGCACCGTTTGCTGCACGACTTGTGAGCCTTTTTGCGCGCAGGCGTCGTTTTGTACCGAGGTGCTGTGGGCCGATTCGGCAGCGTTCTGCAAGGTGGTCATTTGATGGGTGATGTCGCTGGCGAACTTGACCACTTTGTACAGGCGGCCCTTGGCGTCGAACAACGGGTTATACGAGGCTTCCAGATAGACCATGTGCCCGGACTTGTTCTTGCGCTCGAAACGATGTGAGTGATATTCGCCGCGGTTGAGCGAAGCCCAGAATGCCTTGTACTGCGAGGATTCCGCTTCGCTGCGATGGCAGAACATGCTGTGGTGATGGCCGACGATTTCGTTGAGCGAGTACTGCATGGTCTTCAGGAAGTTGTCGTTGGCGGTAATGACATTGCCTTCCGGGGTGAACTCGATCACCGCCATCGAGCGACCAATCGCGGCCAGCATGCTTTCTTCTTCGTGCTCCTTGTTGATCCGCGCAGTGATGTCCGCCGCCACTTTGATCACGCTTTGAACCTGTTTGTCCGGGCCATACACCGGCATGTAACTGGCTTCGAGCCAGACTTCCCTGCCGGCCTTGTTCAAACGCAAAAAAGTGCCGCTGATTGGTTCACCGCGAGCCAAATCACGCCACAATTTGGCGTACTCCTCGCTGCGGTAAAAAGCCTCTTCACAAAACACCCGATGATGTTTGCCACGCACTTCATCGGCGCTGTAGCCCATGGTCTTGCAGAAGTTTTCATTGACATCGATAACGATGCCGTCAGGGCTGAACTCGATCATTGCCATCGAACGGCTGATGGCGGCCAACTTGGCGTTGGCCTCGGTCAGGGCGCAGCTGAAGCGCTCGATCTGCTGCAGGTCAGCCTTGTGATGTAGGTTGAACATGGTTGTATCACCTTCCGCGCGGACTTTTGATTTGATGAAAGTTCAGTTCTTTCACGATCCACCACTACGTTCCACAGAACAGGCACACGCATTCCTCCACGGGAGGAAGTTGTCAGGTGATAAATGATGATCAATCGGAGCGTCCATGCAGCGATGCTCTAATCAAGACATCCTTCTCTTGATAGCCCGCACGCGGGCCAGCCCTAACGCGTTGAAGAACTTCCATGTAAGCGACGCTCCTTGTTGGTTCAGTGTCGGTGCCTTGGGTTGCGCACTCTGGCAGCATGAATTCACGGACCAACTCTGCGCATCCGCCATTTTTTGACATGACGGTCGACATAGTTAGTTACGGGAAGCATAGCCAGTGCAAAGACCTGCGCAAGGCCACTAGTCGGCCAGTATCTGGCACTTTTTGCACAAGAAACGGTTCAGCGCGGGGAGAATTGTTGCCGGTGCGGACGCTTTCGCGAGCAAGCTCGCTCCCACATTGGAATGCGTTTCTCCTGTGGGAGCGAGCTTGCTCGCGAAGGCGCCATAAGAAGCGCTACAAAAACGACAGAAACGACTTACAGACTTCCAGTCACCTTGGTCGCCACATCCGCGGGCACCCAAGGCTTCCAGACCTGCGGCTGATCGCGCAAGAACGCCTGCGCCACCACTCTCGGCTGCAAACGTCTTTCGCTCATCCCGGCCAAGGTCTGGTTCAACAGATCAATCGGCAGATCGACCTTTTCAAAAAACGTCACCAACTCCGGATACTGCGCCTTGAACGGCGCCGATACGCCAATCGCCAGGCTCGCCGGCATCGATCGGGTGCCTTTGGGATTCGGGTTATTGGCATCGGCCAGGGTTTTCCAGGCCTCGGCATCGAACGGCGGCTCTTCCAGTTTGACCAGTTTGAATCGGCCGAGCAGCGGCGTCGGTGACCAGTAATAGAACAGCACCGGCTTGCCACGCTTGATCGACGATGCCACCTCGGCATCCAGCGCCGCGCCCGAGCCGGTACGGAAATTCACGAAGCTGTCGTTCAGCGCGTAGGCCTTGAGCTTCTGGCTGTTGACGATTTCCGAAGTCCAACCGGTCGGACTGTTGAGGAAGCGCCCGCGCGACGGGTCTTCCGGGTCACGGAACACGTCTTTGTAGCGTGGCAGGTCCGCCACTGATTTCAACTCCGGCGCCAACGCTTTGATCCCGCGCTCGGGGTCGCCCTTGATCACATACTCCGGCACCCACCAGCCTTCGGTCGCGCCTTTGACCGTATCGCCCAAGCCGAATACCTTGCCCTCGGCGGACGCTTTGACCCAGGCCGGACTGCGCCCGGCCCATTCTTCGCCGATCACCTGGATATCGTTTTTCGCCAGTGCGGCCTCAAGGCTGACCGTGCTGCCGGGCAAGGTGTCGGTCGGGTAGCCGTAGCCTTTTTCAACGATCAGGCGCAGCACTTCGGTGATGAAACTACCGCTCTCCCAAGTGATGTCGCCGAAGTGGATCGGCGTGGTTTTTTCCGCCGCCGAAACAGCGCCGACACTCAGGCTCAACGCCAGCAGCGAAGTGCCGAGCAGGGTTTTGATTGATCTCATGCGGACCTCTTGTCTTGCAGGAATTGATTGGCGCTGTGGCGATCGCACAGCGCTTGGGAACGGCTCATGTAAACGCTGACCGAGCGCTGGGAGATGCCCAGTTCGGCGGCGATTTGCGGGTAAGTCAGGCCATCGACACGGGCGAGCAGAAACGTCGTGCGGACCTTGTCGGGCAGGCGCTGCAAGCTGTGATCGAGGCGATTGAGGGTTTGCGATAGCTGGACGATTTCTTCGGCCGATGCGGCGTAATCGACGTCGATCTGCTGGCGATAACCGCGCTCCAGATCTGCGCGTCGCCAGCGCTGGTAAAGCAGGCGTTGGGCGATGGTCGTCAATAAGGCGCGAGGTTCGCGGATGGCTCTTAGCGCCGGGGCTTCGAGCAATTGCGCAAAGGTCTCAGCAGCGATGTCTTCGCTGCCGGCCGCGTCGTGCAGATGACCGCGCAGATAGGCACAGAGCCAGCGATAGTGGGCGCGAAACAGACTGTCCACGGTATGACGATGGGAAAGCTCGGCGCCGGACATAGGGGCTCCTGGGTTAGGGGTCGCTGAATGTCCGGTGTTCCGGTGGCGCGATCGTAGCAGGGCGCCTTATTCTTTAATAATATTTAAATTTCATTTTTATATTCTATTTTCGAATATAAAAGCTAAAGATCGCAGCCTTCGGCAGCTCCTACAGATGTACGCATTCCATGTAGGAGTTGCCGAAGGCTGCGATCTTTTACCGTAAGTAGCTATAGCCCCATTCTTCAGCCTCACGCTGATAGTCGAGCAGGATCTGATAATCGCTTTCGCTGGCAGCAAGCACCTCAGGTAAACCCAAGGTCTGTGCGACATCAGGTAGTTCACGCAGGGTTTCATTCATCACTTGGCGCAATGCCTCAACCTGCTCATCCGTAGCGCTGCCAATGGTAATAAACGGCAAGGTCGGACTCAGGGCGCTGCGCGCAATCACTCGCAAAGCGCTGACCTCTTCCGGCGCATGTTGCGCCAGATACGCATAGGTGACGCTGTCAATAGCGGCCAGATCGCCAAGGTTTTCCCGCAACCAGCGCAGGCTCTCGCGATGGCCGCCGCTGATGCCGACCGAGGCGAAGAATCGTCCGTCCTGATTCAGCGGCGCCAAGCGCTGACGCAGCAGGTTCATGCCACTGTTGGAGTCGTCACTGTTGATCACCCCACGACTGTCGCGGAACTCCGCCAAGGTTTTGCGTGGGTCATCAACTCGGCTAAGGATCAGACTGCAATGATTGCCGGCGCTGGCGTCGGGGAGTTCGTAGCGAGGGCGTCCGACGATGCGCACCTGCCCGCGCAATGCGGTCATCAGCGGATAGCCGCAGGTTTGCGTGAGCAGCAGATCCGGTGACAACCAGAGTTCGGGCAATGACAGGCCTTCAGCACTCAGGCGAGTGTGGCCAAGTTGCTCGAGGATGCGCGCAATCCAGCGTTCACTGGCCGCGCGGATTGGCTCGGGGGCGACGTACATCAAGAGTTCGGTGTGGTGTTGAGCCATATACATATTTTCCGAGTTACAAATATCCAATGTGGGAGCGAGCCTGCTCGCGAAAGCGCTGGGTCAGACAACAGATCCATCAACTGATACGACGCCTTCGCGAGCAGGCTCGCTCCCACAGGGTTTTGTGGTGTTCTTGGGTTAGTGGTAAGGATGCTCGGGACTGTCGATTGGCCTTAAGCCATTGCGCCGCCAGAACTCGCCATACCCTTGCACCAGAAACCCGCCACTGCGCGCGATCCATTGCTCGCGATGCATTCGATAAACCGTCGGCAAGTCGTACCACGCAAGCTTGGGCAAGTCGTGATGCACCAGATGAAAATTCAGATTCAGAAATAACCAGCGCCACGGCCAGGCCGCTTCGTTCAACACCGTGCGCTGTTCCGGTTGCGCATGCGGACGGTGTTCATAGTAGGAGCGGATCATCGCAATCGACAGCGCCGGCACGCTGATCAACAACAGGTAATGCCATACCGGCAGCACGCTGTATCGAGCGATGAACCCCAGCATCAGCAGGGTGAACGCGCCGTGGGTCAGCCACATCAGCCACGCCTGCCGCTCGCCGTTTTTCAGCCGCTGCCACTCTTCTTTGGCCAGCGCTATCAGCGTCAGCGGCGCGCCGATGACGAAACGTCCGAGCACGGTTTTGTTCAACCAGTGCAGGCTGCGTTCAAACAGCGAACTGCCCTGCCAGCCAGCGCGGGTCAGGTAACGGCTTTCCGGATCGACGCCGGGCACGGTGAGATCCTCATCACGGTGATGCAGCAAATGGCTGTCGCGATACAGCGTGTACGGATACCACACGGCAAACGGCGCATAGCCGAGGATCTTGTTGAAACGCACCCAGCGCGTCGGATGCCCGTGCAGCAACTCGTGCTGCACCGACAACCACAACACCAGCAGCGGAATCAGCAACAACGTGCTCAAGCCACGGCCGAGCCACTGACTATTGAGCACAATGGCAAACCAGCCGCCATAGACGCCGATCAGCAGTAGCCAGGTCGGCCACTCTGTACGGGCGGTGAAGCGTTGCCGCAGGGTTTCGATCTGTTGACGATGGGCCGCGTCGAAGTAATGGGGCATGGCGTTGCTCGGAACGGGATTCTTGCCCTTCTGTGCAACGACGCAGCGCAATCTTGCAGATTATTTTCAGGTCAAGGCAGGAGCCCGAGAACCGGGCTCCGAAAAGGCGTAATCAATGACCGAAGATGTCGACTTTCTTGGCTTTCTTCTCTGCGCGTTTTTCAATCGCGGTCTTGGCCGGTTTCTTCTTCGCGGCTTTCTTTGAATCCATACCTTTGGACATGATGCGTACTCCACTCACAGGGGATGTGAGGTCAGGTATACACCTATCCAGAGCCTTGCGTTCTTTTATAATCGCCGCTTTGCCCACCGACAGTCCGATCCCATGCCCGACACCCAATACACCTTGCTCGACGAGTCGTTATGGCCGTTGATGAACAAGTTTTACCGCAGCCACCAGTCCTCGATGAAAGCCGTTCGCGAGGCGCAATTGTGGGTAGCGCGGCGTGGAGAAATCGTTGGCGCATTGTGCTTGCGGCCGGTGGCGGGTGGGCATTGGTTGACCGGGTTGTTCGTTGATCCGGGATGTCGCGGACAAGGGCTTGCCGCGCAGTTGATCGCGGCGGCGGTGCAGGGTGTGAGCGAGCCGGTGTGGCTGTTCTGCCATCCGGATTTACGCGGATTTTATGAGCGGCGCGGGTTCACGTTCGACCCCGCCCTGCCCCAGGCGATGGCCGAGCGGTTGAGCCGGTATGCGCGGAGCAAGCCGATGATTGCGATGGAGCTGATTCCTGCTCAATCCTGATGTGCAATGCAAAACCAATGTGGGAGCGAGCTTGCTCGCGAAAGCAGAGTGTCAGTCACTAAGTTGTCACTGATTAATCGCATTCGCGAGCAAGCTCGCTCCCACAGGGGACAGTCTGCGGTCTTGAGCTAGTCGTCGGCTGTGGGATCAAGGTCCGGGAACATCACTTCGGTAAAACCGAACTTGCTGAAGTCGGTGATGCGCGATGGGTACAGCCGGCCGATCAGGTGATCGCATTCGTGCTGCACAACGCGTGCATGGAAACCTGACGCGATACGGACAATCGGCTCGCCCTTCGGATCAAACCCTTCGTAACGAATCTGCTGATAACGCTCCACCGCTCCACGCAACCCCGGCACCGACAGACACCCTTCAAAGCCCTCCTCCATCAACGGACTCAACGGCGTGATCAGCGGATTGATCAGGATCGTCTGCGGCACCGCTTCAGCGTCCGGGTAACGTTCGCTGTGTTCAAAACCAAAGATCACCAGTTGCAGATCGACGCCGATCTGCGGCGCGGCCAAGCCAACGCCGCCGACGCTTTCCATGGTCTGGAACATGTCGTCGATCAGTTGCCACAGCTCAGGGCTGTCGAACATCTCGGCCGGCACGGGCGGGGCGATACGCAGCAGGCGCTCGTCGCCCATTTTCAGAATTTCACGGATCATGATCAGACTTCGTCAGTGTCCGGCTTGAGCGAATGATCGCGACCCAGGCCCGAGACGTGTTGTTTGGGATGTTCATCGAGTTCGCCGGGGACTTTTTCACCCGAGTCCTTGCCCTCGCTGGACATGTGCTCGATCACCGCGTTCATCTCGGCGCCAAGCAACAGCACCGCAGCGGAAATGTAGAAATACAGCAACAGCACGATGATCGCCCCGATGCTGCCATACATCGCGTTGTAGTTGGCGAAGGTTTTCACGTAGAAGGCGAACCCCAACGAGGCGATGATCCACACCACCACGGCCAGGACCGAACCGGGTGTGATGAAACGGAATTCCTGTTTGACGTCGGGCATGACGTAGTAGATCAATGCCACGGCGACCATCATCAGAATCACGATCACCGGCCAGCGCGCAATCGTCCACACGGTGACGATGAAGTCTTCCAGCCCCACTTGCGCGGCGATCCAGCCCATCACCTGCGGCCCGAGCACCATCAGCGCGGCGGCCACCAGCAGCATGCCGGCAATGCCGACGGTGTAGAAAATCGACAATGGGAAGCGCTTCCAGACCGGTCGGCCTTCGACCACGTCGTACGCCGCGTTCATCGCGCTCATCATCAAGCGCACGCCAGCGGAGGCGGTGTACAGGGCAATGACGATACCGACGGAAAGCAGGCCGCCCTTGGATTGCTGCAACTGGTCGATCACCGGATTGACCTGCTCCAGCGCCTGCGGAGGCAGGACCAGTTCCGATTGCAGGCGCAGCCAGGAGAAAAAGTCCGGCAGGTGCAGGAAACCAATCAGGGCGATCAGAAACAGAATGAACGGGAACAGCGAGAACAGCATCTGGTAGGCCAGTGCCGAGGCGTAGGTCGACATTTCGTCGTCGACGAACTCAGTGACCGTGCGCACCATCACCCGGTGCAGGGGCAGACCTTTCATGTCCGGAAAAATCATTCGCGTCTCCTTTCGCCGCAATACAGGTTGAAGTCGTGGCGACTCAGGGGCCGTTTTTTACATCAAGGTAGCCTGTTTGGCGAACCTCGTCGGGTCGCTGCAGGCTTTTGACACAAAAACGGCCATCCTTGGATGGCCGTTCGTGTCTTTCGTTCAAGGCTGAATTACGCCTTGTCGACGCCTTTTTTTACAGCGTCCTTGGCTTTGCCGACCGCTTGCTGGGCTTCGCCTTTTTTCTCTTGAACCTTGCCTTCGGCTTGCAGCTTGCTGTTATCGGTGGCTTTACCGACGCCTTGCTTGACGTTGCCGACCGCTTCGTTGGCCATGCCTTTTACTTTATCGCCTGTGCTACTCATGGTGTTTCTCCGTGATGCATAAAGGGGGAAAAGTCAGTACGTAATGATTGACTGGCCGGGTTTGCGCCAAGTTTCATTTATTTTCAGGGGCTCATTTCGTCGCGGCGTGCAGGTTGGGCTTTATGTTTGTGTGCGTAGCCCCGAGAATGCGCAACATATGGGCGCCAAGCGCCAGGAACCGATCCCGCAGGAATGTTATGAAACTCGATAAAACGCAGGCCATCGCCCGACGCAACAAGGAACTGGGCGGTGCCGTGCTCGGCACCAACAACTGCCACTTCGCCGAACTGAACCGTAACCGCAACATCTGGTGGTTCGACCTGCCAGTGTCGCGCCTGGCCATCGGTCAGTACGAGTGGATTCACCTGCTGATGCACACACCGGCTACCGATGAACTGCTGCACCTGAAAGTGCCGACAGTGTTCCTGCGTGAAAAGCTTGAAGGGCTGGTGATCCGCAATGAAGGCAAGCGCAAAGCGGCGTTGAGCCTGGAATTGAGTGCGGACAAGGATTCGTATCTGCAGGACATGCGTCCGGCGGGGACCAATGTGAATTTCGCGCCGTTTCGTCAATAGCCCTCACCCTAACCCTCTCCCAGAGGGAGAGGGGACTGACTGAGTTGTTTGGGCGAGATACACCGACCTGAGATATCGCGTCGAACTCAGATTCTGAAAAGCCCCCGATCGGCTCCCTTCCCCCTCGCCCCCCTGCGGGAGAGGGTTGGGGTGAGGGGGTAGATTTACCAGGCACTGCAAATCTACAGCCTGCCCCAACAAAAAGCCCCGCATCTGCGGGGCTTCGTGTTTTCAGGCGGCGGACTTGGCCTTGATCTTCTTCAGCTCTTCATCGCGCAGCTCACGACGCAAAATCTTGCCGACGTTAGTGGTCGGCAGTGCATCGCGGAACTCCACCGAACGCGGCACCTTGTAGCCAGTGACGTTGGCGCGCATATGCTCCATCACTTGCTCTTTGGTCAGGGTCACGCCCGGCTTGGCGACGATGAAAATCTTGATCGCCTCGCCCGACTTCTCGTCCGGCACGCCGATGGCCGCGCACTGCAACACACCCGGCAGGGTCGCCAGCACGTCTTCCAGTTCGTTCGGGTAGACGTTGAAACCGGAGACCAGAATCATGTCTTTCTTGCGATCGACAATGCGCATGTAACCGTCCGGCTGGATCAGCGCGATGTCACCGGTCTTCAGCCAGCCTTCGCTGTCGAGCATTTCATCGGTGGCTTCCTGACGCTGCCAGTAGCCCTTCATCACTTGCGGGCCCTTGACGCACAGCTCGCCGATTTCACCCAGCGGCTGCTCGACACCGTTATCGTCGATGACTTTGCACAAAGTAGATGGCACCGGAATACCGATGGTGCCGATCTGGATGTTCTGGATCGGGTTGACCGTGGCCACCGGGCTGGTTTCGGTCATGCCGTAACCTTCGCAGATGGCGCAACCAGTGACCGCTTTCCAGCGCTCGGCAGCGGCCAGTTGCAGGGCCATGCCGCCGGACAAGGTGACTTTCAGCGCGGAGAAATCCAGCTTGCGGAAACCTTCGTTGTTGCACAGCGCCACGAACAACGTGTTGAGTCCGACAAAACCGCTGAACTTCCACTTCGACAGTTCCTTGACCATCGCCGGCAGGTCGCGCGGGTTGCTGATCAGGATGTTGTGGTTGCCGATCAGCATCATCGCCATGCAATGAAAGGTGAACGCATAGATGTGGTACAGCGGCAGCGGCGTGATCAGGATCTCGCAGCCTTCATTGAGGTTGGAGCCCATCAGCGCTTTGCACTGCAGCATGTTGGCGACAAGGTTGCGATGGGTCAGCATCGCGCCTTTGGCCACGCCGGTGGTGCCGCCAGTGTATTGCAGCACCGCAACATCGCCGCTGTGCGGATTGGCTTCGGCCACCGGCTGGCCCTGGCCCTTGCTCAGCACGTCGTTGAACTTGACGGCTTTGGGCAGGTGATAGGCCGGGACCATTTTCTTCACGTACTTGATGACGCTGTTGATCAGCAGACGCTTGATCGGCGGCAGCAGGTCGGCAACTTCAGTGACGATAACGTGTTTGACGCCGGTTTTCGGCACCACGGCTTCGGCCAGGTGCGCCATGTTTGCCAGGCACACCAGCGCCTTGGCACCGGAGTCATTGAATTGGTGTTCCATTTCCCGCGCGGTGTACAGCGGGTTGGTGTTGACCACGATCAGCCCGGCGCGGATCGCACCGAAGACGGCTACCGGGTACTGCAGAACGTTGGGCAGTTGCACGGCGATTCGATCGCCGGGCTGCAAATCGGTATGCTGTTGCAGATACGCGGCAAACGCACCGGACAATTCATACAATTCACCGTAGGTGATTGTCTTGCCCAGGTTGCTGAAAGCCGGTTTGTTGGCGAAGCGTTGGCAGGATTGCTTCAACACTGCCTGAATGTTCGGATACTCGTCCGGATTGATGTCGGCAGCAATTCCAGCCGGGTATTTATCCTTCCAAAAGTCTTCGATCATGGAAGCCCACTCCTCAGCAACGCGAATTCTTCACCGCATTTGATGCGATTATTATTGGTGTGTGTTTGGTATTGGTGAATCTGGCTTTTACATAGGCCGAGAAGTCACAAAGCGCGCCGAGAGTAGCAGCTTTGCCAAGGGTCGACTAGAGCCAAAAGCGGCCCCTACAGTCACTATGATGACTCAAGACTACCAAGCAGTCATTTTAGAGCAAAAATCCTAGACCGCCTTGAAAGCCCCGGTTTTCGGGGACGTCAGACAAAAATTCGCGAGCAGGCTCGCTCCCACAAGGATTACATCTTTCCCTGTGGGAGCGAGCCTGCTCGCGAATGCGCGAAGCGCAGCGGTTAAGGGCTACGCGATATCGCGCAACTCACGCCGCAGAATTTTCCCCACAGGCGTCATCGGCAATGACTCACGCAATACGATGTGTTTCGGCACTTTGTACGCGGTGAAATTCTCTTTGCAGTAGGCCTTGAGTTCTTCGAGGCTGACCCCGGTTTCCCGCGCCACCACAAACAGCTTTACCGCCTCCCCCGAGCGCTCGTCCGGCACACCGATCACCGCACAGTTGGCGACCTTCGGGTGCGCCATCACCACGTCTTCGATTTCGTTGGGGTACACGTTGAAACCGGAGACGATGATCATGTCCTTCTTGCGATCGACGATTCTCACGAAACCGTCCGGATCGATCACCGCGATATCGCCGGACTTGAACCAACCCTCTGCATCCAGCACTTCGGCCGTGGCTTCCGGTTTGTGCCAGTAGCCCTTCATGATCTGCGGGCCCTTGATGCACAACTCGCCCCGCTCGCCCATCGGCTGCTCGACACCGTCATCATTGATGATTTTCAGCAACGTGCCCGGCACCGGCAAACCGACCGTGCCCAGCCGCGATTGATCGCCGTACGGATTGGTGCAGGCCACCGGTGAAGTTTCGGTCAGGCCGTAACCTTCGGTGATGCGGCAACCGGTCATCTGCTCCCAGCGCTCGGCGGTGGCCTTGACCAGCGCGGTGCCGCCAGAGTTGGTGAGCTTGAGGCTGGAGAAATCGAGGGTCTTGAAGTCCGGGTGATCCATCAGCGCCACGAACAAGGTGTTCAGCCCCAGCAGCGCCGAGAAACGCCAGTTCTTCAGCTCTTTGATGAAGCCGGCAATATCCCGTGGATTGGTGATCAGCACGTTGTGGTTGCCGGAAACCATCATGCACATGCAGTTCGCGGTGAAGGCATAGATGTGATACAGCGGCAGCGGCGCGATCATCACTTCCTGGCCTTCGCGCAGCAATGGCTGGCCATCCGGGCCGAGTTGCGCGAGACAGGCACGCACTTGCTGCATGTTCGCCACCAGATTGCCGTGGGTGAGCATCGCGCCTTTCGCCAGCCCTGTGGTGCCGCCGGTGTATTGCAGCACGGCGATGTCGTCGAGGCTGACCTTCAAAGGCTTGATGCCCAGGCCACGGCCGATACGCAACGCACTCTTGAAGGAAATCGCCTGCGGCAGCGAATACGCCGGGACCATTTTCTTCACTTTGCTGACCACGGTATTCACCAGCCAGCCCTTGGCGGTGGGCATCAGGTCGCCCATCTTCGCTTCGATCAGGTACTGAATGTCGGTGTCGCCCAGCACTTCCTGGACTTTCTGGCCGAACATGTTCAGGTACACCAGCGCCCGTGCGCCGGAATCCTTGAACTGGTGGCGCATCTCCCGCGCGGTATACAGCGGGTTGGTGTTGACCACGATCAGCCCGGCACGCAAGGCACCGAATACGGCAATCGGGTAATGCAGGACATTGGGCATCTGCACGGCGATGCGATCCCCCGGCACCAGATCGGTATGCGCCTGCAGGTAACCGGCGAAGGCAGCGCTCTGACGCTCAAGTTCGGCGTAGGTCAGGGTGATGCCCATGTTGCTGAACGCCGGGCGATCGGCGAACTTCTTGCAGGAACGCTCGAATACCTCGATCACCGACTTGAACTCACCCATGTCGATGTCCAGCGGTACGCCGGCCGGGCGTTTATCGTTCCAGAAATCAGGTTGCATTGTTCTTGTCCTCTTTACCTGAGCCGATCCGGGCCGCTTTCTGTCATTTCTGAAAAAGCGGAGCTTCACGGACACTAGCAGTTATGGCCATTGAGGCAAATATGGACAAAGCCGTCATTGACCGTGTGAATCTTCCTGCCATGGCGTGGGCTGATCAGACGCGCTATACAATGTTCCGACTCTGAGCAAAGGAATCGCCATGATCCACGACACCCTATGGCTGGACGCGAGTGACCGCAGCCGCCTCTTCGTCAATCAATGGCTGCCGGCGGCGCCGTTGAAAGCGGTGATCCTGCTGGCCCATGGCATGGCGGAACACAGCGGCCGCTACGCTCGACTGGCCGACACGTTTTGCGACAAAGGATATGGCGTGTACGCACCGGATTTACGCGGACATGGCAAAACCGCCAATCACGGAACCCTCGGCCACTTCGCCGATGACGACGGCTGGTGCAAAGTGCTCGGCGACCTGGCCAGCCTCAATCAGCACATTGGCCAACAACACCCCGGTGTACCGATCATTCTGCTGGGGCACAGCATGGGTAGCTACCTCGCCCAAGGCTATCTGCTGCACCACAGCGCCAGCCTGCACGGGGCGATTCTCAGTGGTTCAAACTTTCAGCCCGTCGCGCTGTACGGCGCTGCACGGCAGATCGCCCGTCTGGAGAAACTGCGTCAGGGTGGCAAGGGTCGCAGTGCACTAATCGAATGGCTGTCGTTCGGCTCGTTCAACAACAAGTTCAAACCGGTGCGCACACGCTTCGACTGGCTGAGTCGTGATCCCGCCGAAGTCGACCAGTACGCCAACGACCCGTTGTGCGGCTTTCGCTGCACCAATCAACTGTGGATCGACCTGCTCGGCGGCTTGCAGCAGATCAGCAAAGCGTCCAATCTCGCGCAGATCGACCCGGGCCTGCCGCTGCTGGTAATCGGCGGCGAATGTGATCCGGTGAGTGAGGGCAAGCGTCTGACAGATCTGGCCAATGCCTTGCGCTCGGCCGGCAGCCAGCACCTGCAACTGAAAATCTACCCGCAGGCACGGCACGAATTGTTCAACGAAACCAACCGCGACGAAGTGATCGCTGATGTGCTGGCCTGGATCGATCAGGCCCTGAGCCATCCGCGCCCTCAGCGCAGCGAATAATTTTTTGTGGATTCACTGAATCCGTCACAGGAATCGAGACCGATGACCCAGGTTACCAACATCCCTTACGAAGCCCTCGAAGTCGGCCAGACCGCCAGCTACAGCAAAACCGTCGAAGAGCGCGACATTCAACTGTTTGCCGCGATGTCGGGCGACCACAACCCGGTGCACCTGGACGCCGAGTTTGCCGCCGCGAGCATGTTCAAGGAGCGTATCGCTCACGGTATGTTCAGCGGGGCGCTGATCAGTGCCGCAGTGGCCTGCGAATTGCCTGGACCGGGCACTATTTATATCGGTCAGCAGATGAGCTTTCAGAAGCCGGTGAAGATTGGCGACACGTTGACCGTGCGTCTGGAAATTCTCGAGAAGCTGCCGAAGTTTCGCGTGCGCATTGCCACTCGCGTGTTCAACCAGCGTGATGAGCTGGTGGTGGATGGCGAGGCTGAGATTCTGGCGCCGCGCAAGCAGCAGACGGTGACGTTGCCTACTTTGCCGGCGATCAGCATTGGCTGATTGATTGGTGGTGTGTCAGTGAGAGCTTTTCCCCCTCACCCCAGCCCTCTCCCCCAGGGGGGCGAGGGGGAAAGGGAGCCGATCTTCGTGCTTTTCAAAACCTGAGTTCACCTAAAATCGCTCAAGTCGGTGTATCTCCAACATCCACCTCGGTCAGTCCCCTCTCCCTCCGGGAGAGGGCTAGGGTGAGGGGCTCTTGCTTTGGCTTTCCCCCAGACATAAAAAAACGCCAGACTAGCTGGCGTTTTTTGTTACTGGCGAACGCTTAAGAACGAGCGCGAGCCTGGTTACGCAGGGCTTTCACCTGATCGTGGTTGCGTTGTACGCCGTGATACTGGCGTTCAACCAGGTCACGAATACCGACCAGGTTGTGCTTGTTGATCTTCTCGATGGCTTCACGATAAGCCTTGAGCGCATGGTCTTCACCACGCTCGGCTTCGTTCAGCACAGCCTCTTCGTCTTTGCCGGTGAACATGGCTTTGACGTCGACCCAGCGACGGTGCAGGTCACCGCTGACGCTGGTAGAGGTTTCCGGATCGCCGCCCAGCTTGCGAACTTCGGCTTGCAGTTCTGCTGCAGCGGTAGCGCAATCGGCGGAGCGAGTCACAAACAGGGATTTCAGTTCTGGATGCTTGATGTCTTCAGCGCAAGTCTTGAACCCTTCCTGACCGTCCTTGCAGGTTTCAATCAGGTCATTGAGTACAGAGATGGCTTCTTTATTCATGTCGGTCATTTTTCAATTCCTTGCGATGGGTTGAAGATGCAAGGGATATTGCAGTGTGCGTGCCAGTTTTTTTATTTTTGAAAAAACCTTTCAAATCAAATAGTTAAAGATAAGTGAACTATCTGTATCACGGTTATTTGCATGATCTGTCATTTGGCCTGCATGCAGAATGCCTGTATTTTCCAAGCTGATTTGAAGCCAGACGAAATCCCTGATGAATCCCGAAAAACTCGAACTGCTGATTACCCGCGAAATGCCCTTCGGCAAGTACAAGGGCAGGATCATTGCCGACCTGCCGGGGCCGTACCTGAACTGGTTTGCCCGTGAAGGTTTTCCCCACGGCGAGCTTGGTGGCTTGCTCGCGCTGATGCAGGAGATCGACCATAACGGCCTCTCGGACCTGCTCGAACCGCTGCGCGCCAAACACGGCAAACCTGCCCCGCGCCATTGAAGCGCCCTCCTCTCTAGAGTCAGCCGACCATGCCCGATAACACCCGCCGCGCCCGTGACGAAGCCTTCTGGCAAACGTTCGCCGATCGCTACGACACTCAACCCGGCCCCGTGAACCTGGAAAATGGCTACTTCGGGCGAATGTCGCGCACGGTGATCGAGGAATACCAGCGCAATATCGAGCTGATCAACACCAGCAATTCGGTGTACGTGCGCCAGCGTTTCGAGCAGTACGACAATCTCGATATCCGCGCGCAACTGGCCGAGCTGATTGGCGTGCATGCGCAGAGCGTAGCCTTCACCCGTAACGCCACCGAAGGCCTGCAGTCGCTGATCCGCAACTACAACCGCTTGCAACCGGGCGATCAGGTGCTGATCAGTGATCTGGAATACGACACGGTCAAAGGCGCCATGCGCTGGCTGGCCAGACATCGTGGTGCCGAGGTGATCGAGATTGCCCACGCGCACCCAGCGAGTTACGACAGTCTGCTGGAGACTTACCGCGAAGCGTTCAGCGGCCAGCCGAAGATCAAGCTGATGGCCCTGACTCACGTCACTCACCGCACCGGCCTGGTCATGCCTGTGCAAGCCATCGCCGCGCTGGCCAAAGAGCATGGCGTCGATGTCATCCTCGACGGCGCCCATGCACTCGGTCAGATCGAGTTCGATCTTGAAGCACTGGGCATCTCTTTCGCGGGTTACAACCTGCACAAATGGATCGGCGCACCGCTCACACTCGGCTTCCTCTATATCGCGCCGCAACGCTTGACCGATATCGATCCGGACATGGATGAAATGCACTACCCGGCCAATGATATCCGTGCGCGCACTTCGTACAGCACGCCCAACATTCCAGCACTGATGACCTTGCCGCTGGTGTTCGAGGAGCACCGCTCCCTCGGCGGTGCACCGGCCAAAGGCGCTCGCGTCAATTATCTGCGCAATCTGTGGGTCAGCGCGGTACGGCACTTGCCGGGTATCGAGGTGATGACGCCAGACGATCCAAGGCTGTATTGCGGCATCACCTCGCTGCGCTTCACCCGGCACGACAATCAACAGGCGATGGCCGAGCGTCTGCTCAACGACTACAACCTGTTTACCGTGGTGCGCAACGGCGCCGCCAGCGGGCCGAGCATCCGCATCACGCCGGGGCTGACAACCACTGCTGCCGAGATGCAGTTATTGGTGCGCGCGCTGAACGAGCTGCGCTAAAACACTGTGATCAGGTATTTGTCATAGCCCGCCACGCCGATCTGCGATGACAGTGCAAAGGTGTCGACGCCGATCGTCAGGTTGCCGAAGTAGCCGTCCTCCGGGCCATCGTCTGTGATCGGGCGCAACGCCAGCCGAACGGCATCGTTATCAGCGGTTGTGCAATTGCAGGCACAGGGCAAATGCAGGCGCCCCGCCCAGGCCTCCTGATACAGCTGCGGCTGTTGATCGTCATTGGCGATGGCGACGCTCAGAGCGATGCACGAAAAGGCAGTTTGCCGATCCGGGTAAAGGCTGGTGAAACGAACGATGCCTTTACTGTCGGTCGACTGACTGCCGCACAGTGTGTCGGTGCCGATGTGCTGCTCGATGCGGACCACGGCGCCACTGACCGGCTCGCCGGTCATGGCATCGACCAGGGCCAGCCGCAATAGAAGAGGCAAGCCTTCGATGCCCGCGCTGATGTTGCGCACCTTGCCCTTGCTGTTGTGCCAATCGAAACTGCCAACCACGGGCAACTGCCGTGGCTGAAGAGCGTTGACTGATAAAGCTAAAGATTGATGGTCGTCCATGAGGCGTTCTCTCTTCCGTAAGATGAACGCAGATTAGCGCCACGCAAACGCAGCCGTGCGGTAACTATGTATCGCGTGATGTCCTCGCACTTTCTTCAAGGCAAAAAAAACGGTGCACCGACCAAGCGCACCGTAAAGCCGTAGAACACACAACGAAGTGTCTGGTAACAATCAGTCCAGCAGCGCCAGTGCCTCAGCGGTGCATTCCTGAATACGGGCCCAGTCGCCGTTCTTGATCCACTCCGGATCAAGCATCCAGCTACCGCCCACGCACATGACGTTTTTCAGCGCCATATAGCTCTTGATGTTGGCTGGGCCGACGCCGCCAGTCGGGCAGAATTTCACTTCGCCAAACGGGCCGCCGAGGGCCTTGATTGCTGCTACGCCACCGCTGACTTCAGCCGGGAACAGCTTGAAGCGGCGATAACCCAGACCATAACCTTCCATGATGCCGGAGGCGTTGCTGATGCCCGGCAACAGCGGAATCGGGCTGTCGACGCTGGCCTCCAGCAGGTCACGGGTGATGCCCGGAGTGACGATGAATTGCGAACCGGCAGCTTCAGCCGCAGCCAGCATATTGCGATCGAGTACGGTGCCGGCACCGGTCATCAGTTCCGGACGCTGGTCGCGCAGGATCTGAATGGCTTTGAGGCCGAACTGCGAACGCAGGGTCACTTCCAGCGCGGTCAGACCACCGGCAGCCAGGGCGTCGGCCAGTGGCAGCACATCCTGTTCGCGAGCGATGGTGATCACCGGCAGGATCCGCGCCTTGGCGCAGAGGCTGTCGATCAGGGCAACTTTGTCCGCCATGGAAACGGTCGGGGATGGGGTTGTCATAGCGGCTGTTCCTTGGCTCATGGGCACCAGTAAATCTCTAACGTAGGTTGCAGAAACGCGCGCACCGGCATGGCGGCGACGTCGTCGGATGCCAGTGCGGCATTCAGGGTGGTCAGTTTCGATTGACCGGAAATCGACAGAATCTTGTGCTTGGCCGAGGCCAGCAGCGCACGGCTCATGGTCAGGCGCTGACGCGGCACGCTCGGCGCCAGCATCGGCCAGCAACGGCGAGTGCCATCGGCTTGCAGCGCTTCGGCGAGATTCGGGCTGTCGGGGAACAGCGACGCGGTGTGGCCGTCATCGCCCATGCCCAGCACCAGCACGTCAATCGGCGGCAATTCGGCGAGCAAGCGGTCAGCCTGTTCAGCAGCCTGCTCGACGTTGGCCGCCGCGCTATACAGGCTGAGGAACTGCGCTTTCGCCGCCGGGCCTTTGAGCAGGTATTGCTTGAGCAAACCGGCATTGCTGTCAGCGTGTTCAACCGGTACCCAACGCTCGTCGGCGAGGGTCACAACGACCTTCGACCAGTCCAGCGCCTGCTTGGCCAGGTGCTGGAAAAACGCCACCGGGCTACGACCGCCAGACACCACCAGCACCGCGTTGCCGCGTGCGGCAATGGCGTCGCTCAATTGCTTGGCGACGTTAAGCGCCAGACCTTCGGCCAACAGCACCGGGCTCTTGAATTCGTGAGCGTTCACGCCCGTAGGCAGTTGCACATCAGATATCGCCATACCACGACCTCCCGTCCCGCGTGATCAATGCAATGGAGCTCATCGGCCCCCACGACCCGGCCGCATACGGCTTGGGCGCGTCACCGGATTTTTTCCACCCGGCGATCAGCTGGTCACACCACTTCCACGCGGCTTCGATTTCATCTTTACGGACAAACAGGTTCTGATTGCCGTTCATCACTTCCAGCAACAACCGCTCGTAGGCATCGGGGATCCGCGCGCTACGCCAGGTGTCGGAGAAATTCAGTTGCAGCGGGCCGCTGCGCAGTTGCATGCCTTTGTCCAGGCCCTGCTCTTTGGTCATCACGCGCAAGGAAATGCCTTCGTCCGGTTGCAGGCGAATGATCAGTTTGTTACTGATCTGCAGGCGCTGCTCAGGGGCGAAGATGTAGTGCGACGGCTCCTTGAAGTGGATGACGATCTGCGACAGTTTCTGCGGCATACGCTTGCCGGTACGCAGGTAAAACGGCACACCGGCCCAGCGCCAGTTGCGGATGTCGGCACGCAGAGCGACGAAGGTTTCAGTGTCGCTCTGGGTGTTGGAATTCGGTTCTTCGAGGTAACCCGGAACGGATTTGCCTTCGCTGTGGCCGGCGATGTACTGGCCGCGCACCACTTGCGTGGTCAGGCCTTCGGGGCTGATCGGCGCCAAGGCCTTGAGCACTTTTACCTTCTCGTCACGGATGCTGTCGGCGGACAGGTCAGCCGGTGGGTCCATGGCGATCAGGCACAGCAGCTGCAACAGGTGATTCTGAATCATGTCGCGCAGCTGGCCGGCCTTGTCGAAGTAGCCCCAGCGGCCTTCGATGCCGACCTTCTCGGCCACGGTGATTTCCACGTGGGAGATGTAATTCTGGTTCCACTGGGTTTCGAACAAGCTGTTGGCGAAACGCAAGGCGATCAGGTTCTGAACGGTTTCTTTGCCCAGGTAATGGTCGATGCGGTAGGTGCGGTTCTCCGGGAAGAACTGCGCCACGGCGTCGTTAACCTTGCGCGACGATTCGAGGTCGGAGCCGATCGGTTTTTCCAGCACCACGCGGGTGTTTTCTGCCAGGCCGACTTTCGCCAGGTTCTCGCAGATCGCGCCATACACCGCTGCCGGTGTGGCGAAGTAGGCAATCATGCGTTGCGTGCTGCCAGCCAGTTCGGCCAGCGCCACATAATCTTCAGATCTGAGGAAGTCGACGTGCAGGTAGGTCAGGCGTGCGAGAAAACGCTCGGCGACCGCCTCGTCCAGCTCTTTGCCCACATAGCGACGCAGTTCGGCGGCGATAAACGCCATGTGCTGCTGCTCGGAACCTTCTTCACGGGCCAGCGCGATGATCCGCGTGTCTTCGTGCAGCAGGTCGGCGCCATCGAGGTGATAAAGGGCAGGAAACAGCTTGCGCAGGGCCAGATCGCCAAGCGCGCCGAACAAGGCAAAGGTGCACGGTTCAACCGTAATCGAAGGCATGATGTTTGTTCTTTTATCAAGTTAAGCTACAAATACCTTTTTTCAAGGCATCACTCAAGGGAAAATGTAGTAATAACCACAACATTTTCGCAAAATACAGATTCCGAGTGGTGGTCAGTCGGAGCCATCAGTAGGATAGGCCACCGTTACGGGCCATATCAAAGGCCCAATTTGCATAGCCCGGCGCACCTTTGCGCAGGTGAATTAGGAATTCCATATGGACCGCGTGCGAAATTTACTGGAACAGATCCAGAGTCGCCTTGAAGACCTGAACAAGGCCGAACGCAAAGTCGCCGAGGTGATCCTGCTCAACCCGCAGCAGGCCACCCGCTTCAGCATCGCCGCCCTCGCCCAGGCAGCCTCGGTGAGCGAGCCGACGGTCAACCGTTTCTGCCGTTCGTTCGGTGTCAGCGGCTATCCCGAACTCAAGCTGCAACTGGCGCAGAGCCTGGCCAGCGGCGCGGCCTATGTCAGCCGCGCAGTCGAGGCCGACGACAATCCCGAGGCGTACACGCAGAAGATTTTCGGCAGCGCCATTGCGTCCTTGGACAGTGCTTGTCAGGCGCTCGACCCGAACCTGATCAGCCGCGCTGTCGACCTGTTGATTCAGGCGCGGCAGATCCACTTCTTCGGCCTCGGCGCTTCGGCACCGGTGGCGCTGGATGCGCAGCACAAGTTCTTCCGCTTCAACCTCGCCGTCACCGCGCACGCCGATGTGTTGATGCAGCGGATGATTGCCTCGGTGGCGCACACCGGTGAGTTGTTCGTGATCATTTCCTACACCGGCCGTACTCGTGAGCTGGTCGAAGTGGCGCGCATCGCTCGTGAGAACGGCGCTTCGGTGTTGGGTTTGACGGCGGAGAATTCGCCGTTGGCCAAGGCGAGTACCTTGAGTCTGAATATTCCGTTGCCGGAAGACACCGACATTTATATGCCGATGACTTCGCGGATCATTCAGTTGACGGTGCTGGATGTGTTGGCGACCGGGATGACCTTGCGTCGTGGCGTGGATTTCCAGCCGCATCTGCGCAAGATCAAAGAGAGCTTGAATGCCAGCCGGTATCCGGTGGGTGACGAGTTCAACTAAGGCGCTAAAAGCGAAAGCCAACCCTCACCCCAGCCCTCTCCCGGAGGGAGAGGGGGCCGACCGAGGTGTCTTGCGCTATACATCGACCTGGATGACCGAGTCGATTATGGATTCAGCACTGCACTTTCACGTCGGCGTAATTCTTCAGCATCCCCCGATCGGTCCCCTCTCCCGGAGGGAGAGGGGGCCGACCGAGGTGTCTTGCGCTATACATCGACCTGAATGATTGAGTCGATTATGGATTCAGCGCTGCACTTTCACGTCGGCGTAACTTTTGAGCATCCCGCAATCAGTCCCCTCTCCCTCCGGGAGAGGGCTAGGGTGAGGGTAGCGGTGTACCTGACACACTCAAGCCGCCGCCCACGCCTGCAAACTCAAATGCGCCTTCTCCCCCGGCGCCAGATGCAGGCTGTCCGTCCCACCCGCCGCCGCTTCCACGCACACGAACTCGGAAATCTCATCCCACGTCACGCCCAACAACGGCCGAGCGCCCGGATGCCACACCACCGTGTCGGCACTGTCACCGGTATCGATGCACAACTCGCGCTGCCAGGCGTGATCTTTGAGCTGCAATTCGCCGTCATGCTGGAACACTCGCTGACAGCCGCCATCAACCCTTAACTCGCCTTCCTGCTGGCAAACCTGCCGATTCAATTGGTCATAACCCTGCGCCCCTTCAAGCCCAGACAGCGCTATCTCACCAACATCGCCAATACGCCAGTAAGCGTGCAAAGCCTGGCTCAACTGGCACGGCATGTCGTCCTGATGCTCGGTGCTCAGGCGTAATTCCATGCGCTCGCCAAGGTGTGCGTGCAGGTCAACCTGCCAGTCGCACAACTGCAATTGCCAGTGCAGGCGTACGCCATCTTCGGCGCTGCTGCTGTCGAGCAACTTCCAGTCGAGCAAACGCGCCCAACCATGCGATGGCCAGGCGTTTTCGCTCGGGTGACGGCCATACCATGGCCAGCACACCGGCACACCACCACGGATCGCGCCGACATGCGGCCACTTCGCCGCACACCACAACCACGGCTTTTGCCCACGCGGCTGAAAGTGCAGCAACTGCGCGCCCTGACGACTGAACACCGCCTGACACAGCGGGTGATCGATCACCAACACGTCGCGCATCTGATAGCGCTCCCAGGCGAACACCGGTTGTTCACGCAGGGATTTGAAGAAGCGTTGTAGCGGATGCTCATGCATTTGCCACGGTCCTGAAATCGACTTTCACAGGGCGGCGCTTGCCCCAAAAAAAAGCGGACAGCCTTGGCTGTCCGCAAATATGCGCACATAGAGAGGAGCTTATCGCAGACGCGTTAGAACGTAGACTGAATTTTCAGGCCAGCGACCAAAGCGTTGTCCACTTCATCCACACCACCCGGGTGAGTGATGTACTGCAGGTTAGGACGTACCGTCAGCCAGTTGGTGACGTGGAAGCCGTAGTTGATCTCGTAGTTGTATTCGGTTTCACGAATCGGCGAGAACACCGGGTTGTCGTAGTCCGAAACACCGTTGGAAGCATTCAGCAGCTCGGCGTTTTTCTTCACGTCATCGTTGACGTGGATACGCGCCGCGCCGATACCGACGTCATCCTTCGGACGCGCGTCGAACGGGCCTTTGTAGACAAACATCACCGACTGGTAGTTGTCGATGAAGTTGGTGTCTTTGTCGTGGAACGTGGCGTTGGCCGCGATGTTCAGACCGCGAGTTGCATCACCGTTGTGGCTGGTGAGTTGCTGTTGCGCGACGAACCAGTAACCGCTTTTGCTGTTGTGGGTTTTGTAGGCGTCGCCAGTAGTGGCAGCGTCGAAACCGTTGACGTCTTCACGAACGTCGTCGGCATCAGCCGTGCTCTTGTAGTAACCGACGCGGTATTCGCCCGGCAGGCTGTTGACCTTCGGCGACCAGACCAGCTCGACCGGCAACACAGTACCTTTGGTGCCGCTGCCGCTGAGCTTGAAGCCGTTGCCGTGCTCCAGCTGCGACGGGTTCTGGTTGTACGCACCGATTTGCGCGTAGAGCTCGTCGTTGATGTTGTACTTCACGCGGATCGCGGCCTGGCTGACGGGCCAGTTGTACCAGATGTTGGTCGCCCAGTTACCCACTTGCGAACCGCAGAACGCCAGGTTCTGGAAGTCGCACGGGAAGGTGTTGAAGTCTTCGCCTTCACCGAAGTAACCGGCCTTGACGTCGAGCTTGTTGTCGAAGAACTGGTGCTGAATCCACAACTGGGTCAGACGCACCATGTGGCCACGGCCGTAAACTTCTTGCGAGGAACTGAGGGTGCCGGCACGCGGATCGCCAACGCGGTCGTTGGAGATGTTGTAGCCGTTACGGTTGGTCAGCTGGATCTTCGCCTGAGTGTTATCCCAGCCCCACAGCTTTTGCAGATCGAGAGCCACGCCCAGACCGAACTGATCGCTGTAGCGTCCGGTCTTGTCATCGTTGTAGCCGCCGTGCAGGTTGGCGCCCATTTCCCCAACGTAATCGGCCTTGATGTCGATACCCTGCTCGATCAGCTTGGTACGCTCGCCACCCCAGTCGCCGGTCATCCATTTCGAATCGGAACTGAAGGCGTCCGCCGCCATGGCGTTACCGGCCAGCACCAAGGCCGCCGCAGCCGACACTTGGCAGATCAACCGGGCATTGACGTGTTTCTTTTTCATCCCTACATCCTCGTCTTTATTGTTATTAACTGTTTTTATCTAACGCGGTTTACATAAATTGCGATGGATTACAGGCAATCCACCGCGTGCTCCTTTGTGGGAGCGAGCCTGCTCGCGAATGCGGTGTATCAGGCGACATCAATGCTGGATGTCAGACCGCTTTCGCGAGCAGGCTCGCTCCCACAGTTGTTCTTCAGCGGCCTTTGAATTGCGCCACGTTCGCAGACCGCGCATCGGTCTGTGGTTGGCCGGCAGTGCCGAGGCGCTCACCGGTGTTGGCGTCGAACAACAACACTTTCGACGGATCGAACTGCAGCGTCAGGCTCTCGCCCACCTGCGGCGCCACGTCTGGTGCCAGACGGCAGCAGACTTTCGTGTCATTCAAATTGACGAACACCAGGGTGTCCGGACCAGTCGGCTCGGTGACCTGCACTTCGGCACGAATGCTCGGCAGGCCATTGCCCTCGCCGTTCGCCAAGACGATTTGTTCCGGGCGCAGGCCGAGGATCACTTCGCGATCTTCAAGACCGGCGTCCTGCATGCTCATCGGCAACTCGCAACGCGCCTGACCGCTGTCGAGCAGCGCCAACAAACGACCGTCCTTGCGTTGCAGACGCAGCGGGATGAAGTTCATCGGCGGCGAACCGATGAAGCTCGCCACGAACAGGTTGGCCGGGTTGTTGTAGATGTCTTTCGGCGTGCCGAACTGCTGAATGATGCCGTCCTTCATCACCGCAACCTTGTCGCCCAGGGTCATTGCTTCGATCTGGTCGTGGGTCACGTAGACCGTGGTGGTTTTCAGGCGCTGGTGCATCAGTTTCATTTCGGTGCGCATCTCGACGCGCAGCTTGGCGTCGAGGTTGGACAGCGGTTCGTCGAACAGATAAATCTTTGGTCGACGTGCCAGGGCACGGCCCATCGCCACACGCTGTTGCTGACCGCCGGAGAGCTGACCCGGTTTACGATTGAGCAGGTGTTCGATCTGCAACAGCTTGGCCACGCGCGCGACTTCTTCGTCGATCGCCGACTGCGGCATCTTGCGGATCTTCAGGCCGAACTCGATGTTCTCGCGCACGCTCATGGTCGGGTACAGCGCGTAGGACTGGAACACCATGGCGATGTCGCGATCCTTCGGGCTCATGCCGCTGACGTCCTGATCACCGATCATGATCGCGCCGCCGGTGATGGTTTCCAGACCGGCGATGCAGTTCATCAGGGTCGACTTGCCGCAGCCCGACGGGCCGACGAGGATCAGGAACTCACCGTCCTTGATCGACAGTTCGATGTTCTTCAGGGTGTCCGGCAGGCCGGCACCGTAGGTCTTGTTAACGTTGCGAAGTTCGAGCGTTGCCATGATTACCCCTTGACTGCGCCGGCCGTCAGCCCGCGCACGAAATACTTGCCTGCGACCACATAGACCAGCAGGGTCGGCAGGCCGGCGATCATCGCCGCTGCCATATCAACGTTGTATTCCTTGGCGCCGGTGCTGGTGTTGACCAGGTTGTTCAGCGCTACCGTAATCGGCTGCGAATCACCGCTGGAGAACACCACACCGAACAGGAAGTCGTTCCAGATCTGGGTGAACTGCCAGATCAGGCAGACCATGATGATCGGCGTCGACATCGGCAGAATGATCCGGCGGAAAATCGTGAAGAAACCCGCGCCGTCGAGGCGTGCAGCTTTCACCAACGCATCCGGAATGCTCACGTAGTAGTTACGGAAGAACAGCGTGGTGAACGCCAGACCGTAAACCACATGGATAAACACCAGACCGGTGGTGGTGCTCGCCAGGCCCATTTTGCCGAGGGTGAACGAGGCCGGCAGCAGCACGGTCTGGAACGGCAGGAAGCAGCCGAATAACAGCAGACCGAAGAACAACTGCGAACCACGGAAGCGCCAGAACGACAGCACATAACCGTTCAACGCACCGATGGCGGTGGAGATGATCACGGCCGGAACGGTGATCTTGATCGAGTTCCAGAAGTAACCGTCAACCGTGGCCCAGGCCTTGACCCAGCCGATGCCGCTGACCACGGTCGGCCAGCTCAGCAGGTTGCCGGTGCTGATGTCTTCCGGGGTCTTGAAGCTGGTGAGCAACATGACCACCAGCGGCACCAGATAAAGCAGTACGGCGAGGATCAGCACCGCGTAGATCGCGACGCGACTCAGGCTGATAGCAGGTTTGGCAGCGAGACTAGTCATTGCGCTTGGTCCTCAGCTCGGAATACAGGTAAGGCACGATGATCGCGAGGATCGCACCGAGCATCAGAATTGCACTGGCCGAGCCCATGCCCATCTGGCCGCGACTGAAGGTGAAGGAATACATGAACATCGCTGGCAGGTCGGAGGAATAACCCGGACCACCGGCGGTCATCGCCGCGACCAGGTCGAAGCTCTTGATCGCGATGTGCGCGAGAATCATCACCGCACTGAAGAACACCGGACGCAGGCTTGGCAGCACCACTTTCCAGTAGATCGTCGGCATGCTCGCGCCATCGATCTGCGCGGCACGGATGATTGATTGATCAACGCCACGCAGGCCGGCCAAAAACATCGCCATGATGAAGCCCGAGGCTTGCCACACAGCAGCGATCACCAGGCAGTAGACCACGCGATCCGGGTCGATCAGCCAGTCGAGACGGAAGCCTTCCCAGCCCCAGTCACGCAACAATTTGTCCAGGCCCATGCCCGGGTTGAGCAGCCATTTCCACGCGGTACCGGTGACGATCATCGAGAGCGCCATCGGGTACAGGTAAATGGTGCGGATAAAGCCTTCGCGACGGATGCGCTGGTCGAGGAACACCGCCAGCAACACGCCGATCACCAAGGTGATGCCGATGAACATACCGCCGAACACCGCGAGGTTCTTGCTCGCGACCCACCAGCGATCGTTGTCGAACAACCGCGCGTATTGCGCCAGACCGGCCCAGTTGTAGTTGGGCAGGAAGGTCGAGGTGGTGAACGACAGCACGAACGTCCACAGGATGTAGCCATAGAAGCCCACCAGCACGATGAACATGCTCGGCGCCAGCACCAGTTTGGGTAGCCAGCGTTGCAATGCATCGAACGGCGAGGCCTTGCTGAACACAGCAACAGAACTCATGGGGAAATCCAGTACAGGGAATAAAAACTACAGTGAGATCCCTTGTGGGAGCGAGCCTGCTCGCGAATGCGGTGTATCAGTCGACGGATGGAGCAACTGACACAACGCCTTCGCGAACAGGCTCGCTCCCACAGGAGAAGCCTGTGCTACCGACGCTTATTTGGACGACTTGATCGCCGCCCCCAGTTTCTTGGCAGTGTCGGCCGGGTCGGCTTTCGGGTCGTTGATGTAGTTGGTCACGACATCAAAGAATGCACCTTGCACCGCCAGCGTGGTCGCCATGTTGTGCGCCATGCTTGGCTGCAGGCCACCGGACTTGGCGTCTGCCAGGAAGTCCTTGGCAGCGGTCTGGGCGCAGGAGTCGAAACCAAGCTTGTCCATGTTGTTCAACATGTCGTTGCGTACCGGGATCGAGCCTTTGTTGATGCTGAAGACTTTCTGGAAGTTTTCACCCAGCACGACTTTGGCGATGTCCTGCTGACCGGCCGCAGTACCTGCGTCTTTCTGCTTGAACACGGCCAGCGAGTCGATGTTGTAGGTGAACGCCTTGTCGGTGCCCGGGAAGGCTACGCACTCGTAATCCTTGCCGGCGACTTTCTTGGCGGCGGTCCATTCGGACTTGGCCCAGTCACCCATGATCTGCATGCCGGCCTTGCCGTTGATGACCTTGGCCGCTTCGAGGTTCCAGTCCTGACCTTTGCCGTCGGCGTCCATGTAGGTCGCGACTTTCTTCAGCTCGGTCAGCGCCTTGACCATTTCCGGGCCGGTCAGCGCGGCGTTGTCCAGGTCAACCAGGGCTTTCTTGTAACCGTCGACACCCATGACCGAAAGCACTACAGCTTCGAACACGGTGCTGTCCTGCCAAGGCTGACCGCCGTGAGCCAGCGGAATGAAGCCCGCCGCTTTCAGCTTGTCGCCAGCGGCATAGAATTCTTCGAGGGTGGTCGGGTTCTTGGTGATACCGGCTTTCTTGAACACTTCCGGGTTGATCCACAGCCAGTTCACGCGGTGAATGTTCACCGGCACGGCCACGTAATCACCGTCGTACTTCACGGTATCGGAGACTTTCTTGTCGAGCAGGCTGTCCCACTTTTCCGACTTGGCGACGTCTTTCAGCACGTCGGTATCGAGCAGGCCAGTGGACGCCCATTCCTGAATATCCGGGCCTTTGATCTGGGCAACGCCAGGCGGGTTGCCGGCAACGGCACGGCTTTTCAGCACGGTCATGGCAGTCGCACCGCCACCACCGGCGACAGCGCCGTCTTTCCAGGTGAAACCGTCTTTTTCGACTTGCGCCTTGAGCACATCAACAGCGGCTTTTTCGCCACCGGACGTCCACCAGTGCACGACTTCGACCGAACCTTTGGATTCGGCAGCGGAAACACTGAGAGGCAGAATTGCGAGCGGAAACAGGGAGGCGACAGAAATGACAGTAGCGAGGCGAGAAATCGCATTCATCTGAGATGTACCTTTCTTGTTGTTATGCATGCAAGTCTGGTGCTTGCGCTGCACAGGAGTTTAAACAGGACGTTTCCCTTCGCAGGTAACGAAGGGATGCGCGAATGTCACCGTATGGTTACACAGGACTGCTCTGGGACAACTGCGCCAGCGCAGTCGCCATGCTCGGCGACAAGGGTAGACGAGGGATCAGCACCGCCTGCCAGGCGTGATACAGATCGGGTTTACCCGGCCAGATATCGGCACTTGGCAGGTTTTGCGGGTTGAGTTCGTGGTGCCAGCTGCCGTCGCAACGGTCGATGAAATTCATCTCGCAGAATTCCCAGAACAGTCGGTACCAGGTTTCGTATTGCGCATCACCGCTGCGTTTGAGCAAGGCGCTGGCAGCAGCGCTGGCCTCGGCGTGCGTCCAGTGCAGACGATGGCGGACAACGGCTTTGTTGTGCCAGTCGAGGGTGTAGACGATGCCCGGCAAACCATCGACGTCCCAACCGTTGCGGCAATTGTTCTCGAACAGTTTTTGCGCGTCGGTGGCGAGCCAGCCGGGCGTCAACATGCCGGCCTGCACCCGCGCGGCTTCGAGATGGAGCAAGAGCCGCGCCCACTCAAAACCGTGGCCCGGGGTGGTGCCGTACGGGCGGAAACCGTCGGCAGGATTGTCGTGGTTGTAGTCGCGCAGCGGTTGCCAGTCGCGGTCGAAATGCTCGATGACCATGTAACCGTTGCCAGCGGCGTGACCGTGGATCACCCGCTCAACGATGCGTTGCGCACGTACCAGCCAGCGCGGATCTTCAGTGACATCGGCCAGCGCGAGGAACGCTTCGGTCGCGTGCATGTTGCTGTTGGCGCCGCGATAGGCTTCTTCTTCGCTCCAGTCGCGATTGAAGAATTCGCGCATGGCGCCCTCTTCTTCACTCCAGAAATAGGTGTCAATGATGTCGATCGCATCATCCAGCAGCGCTTGGGCGCCGGGACGCTGTGCGACTACAGCGGAGCTGGCGGCCAGTGCGACAAAGGCATGCAGGTAGGCGTTCTTGCCGGTGTTGTCGTCGCGGTGTTCGGCGACGGCAAACCAGCCGCCGTGCAACGCATCACGCAACGGCCCGCGCAGGGCGGCGATGCCGTGATCGACCAGTTCGGCAAAACCCGGCAGGCCCTGAATATGGGCCATGGCGAAGCTGTGGGTCATGCGCGCGGTGTTCATGGTTTCGGATTGCGCGTTCGCTGGCAGACGGCCGCGTTCGTCGAGGTTACCGAAACCGTGCGGGAGTTTTGCTGCCTTGGCGAAATCCAGCAGACGCAGGCCTTCGGCGGCAAGCCATTGCTGGTGTGCAGGGGCGTTCAGCCAACTGCTGAAGCCGGGTTGGAAGAGATCCATGGGTGGCCTTTTTTGTTGTTATGACTGCGGGGAGTCTAAACAACGGGTCGGGTTGGGCTTGTAACGAAGGGGGCGGGGTTTGTCACTGATCCGTGACAAAAGAGCCACCCTCACCCCAGCCCTCCCGAAACGTCGGACCGCCCAGAGGGAGAGGGGGCCGACCGAGGTGTAATAAGCTTTCCGCCGACCTGAAATACCGAGTCGATTATGGATTCAGCGTTGTACGGTCAGGTCGGCGTATATCTGCAGCATCCCCCGATCAGTCCCCTCTCCCACCGGGAGAGGGCTAGGGTGAGGGGCTCTTTTGATCTAATCCGCTGAACGCGGCAACTGCAACGTCACCCGCAACCCACCCTCTCGCAAATTCTGCAACGTCACTTCCCCGCCATGGCTGTGGGCAATATTGCGTGCAATGCCCAACCCCAAGCCATATCCCTGCTGCTGCCCCGCCAACCGGAAGTGCGGCTCAAACACCTGCTCCAAGCGCTGCTCCGGCACTCCCGGCCCTTCATCATCAACGTGTAAGACAAACGCGCTGTCATCGTCATCGATGTGCAGATGTGCGTTCTGCCCATACTTCAACGCGTTGTCGATCAAATTACCGATGCAGCGCTTCAACGCCAAAGGTTTACCCGGATACGCCGCCAACGCACGACCATGCTGAGTCACCCGACCGTTGCCGTTCGGCGCCAGATACGGCTCGACCAGACAATCAAGCACATGGTTGAGGTCCACCGGTTCGATGTTCTCGTGGATGTCAGTGTCTTTCACGCATTGCAGCGCGCCTTTAACCAACAACTCCAGTTCATCCAGATCACGGCCGAACTTGGCTTGCAGCTTCTCGTCTTCCAGCAGTTCGACGCGCAAACGCAAACGGGTGATTGGCGTGCGCAGGTCATGGGAAATCGCGCTGAACAACTGGCTGCGCTCAGTCAGGTAACGGCTGATGCGCTCGCGCATGGTGTTGAACGCGCGGCCCACTTCGACCACCTCACTGCCGCCGCCCTCGGCCACTGGCTCGACGTCGGCGCCCAGCGACAAATCTCGCGCTGCCCGCGCCAGGCGCTTGAGCGGCCGGCTCTGCCAGTGCACCAACAGGCCGATGAACAACAGCAAGAATCCGCTGGTGAGGACGATGAACCACACTTGCTGCGACGGCAGGCCTTGTTCTTCAAGACTGGTGTACGGCTCGGGCAACAATGAGGCGATGTACAGCCATTCGCCCGGAGCCATTTGAATTTGCGTGACCAGCACGGGCGGATTGACCGGCTCCAGAGTCAGCGCGTAATGCGCCCATGAGCGCGGCAGCTCATCGAGTTTCAGCCCGGCGTTGAAAATCCGCAGATCTTCGGGGCTGACAAAGGTCACCGAAATATCCGTGTCATTGCCGAGGGTCTGGCGCAGCACTTCATCGACCGCTTTCATCACCGCCGCTTTACGCGGCGTGACCGGCAATACGTCCATGCCCAGCGGCTTGTCGTTGAGCGTCACGACGAATCGGGTGCCGCCCATGCTGCGCAACTGGTCGAGCACCAAAGGACGATAAGCCACCGGCAACGAGCGGAAATAACTGACGCTGGCGGTCATCGAATGGGCGAGGCTGCGGGCGCTGGTGACCAGGCCTTCGAGTTGTGTGGCGCGCAGTTGCGAGACCCAGATCACGCTCGACAAGGTCTGCGCAAACAACACCGCGAGCAAGGTCAGCAGCAACATCCGCCCGAGCAGCGAACGCGGTACCGGCACCTTGGCGGCGAGTTTGCGCAACGACTCAGTGAGCATTGCCGGCAACCACGTTGGCTGCCAGTTGGTAGCCGCTGCCGCGCACGGTGCGAATCAGCCGTGGCGGTTTCTCGGTGTCGCGCAGACGCTGGCGCAAACGGCTGACGGCCATGTCGACGATGCGATCGAGCGGCATCAGGTCGCGGCCCCGGGTGGCGTTGCCGATGGTGTCGCGGTCGAGGATTTCCTGCGGGTGATCGAGGAATAGCTTCAGCAGGGCGAAGTCGGCGCCGGAGAGAATCACTTCCTCGCCGTCAGTGTGAAACAGCCGATGACTGACCATGTCCAGGCGCCATTCATCGAAGGCCAGCACGTCACTGCCACTGCGCTCTTGGCCGAATTGCGCACGCCGCAGCAGGGCTTTGATGCGGGCTTGCAGTTCGCGCGGGCTGAAGGGTTTGCCGAGGTAGTCGTCAGCACCGAGTTCCAGACCGATAACGCGGTCGGCTTCGTCGGAACTGGCGGTGAGCATGATAATTGGCACCTGCGCCTGACGCGGATGCTGACGTACCCAACGGCACAGGCTGAAGCCGTCTTCGTCGGGCAGCATGACATCGAGGATCACCAGATCGCTCGGCGCCTCGTTGAGAGCCTGACGGAAACTGGCACCGTCGGCTGTGGCCCGTACCTGAAACCCGGCGCGGGTCAGGTAGGTTTCCAGCAACTCGCGTATTTCCTGGTCGTCATCGACCAACAATATCGACTTGTTGACTGAGCTCACTTCGAAGGCATCCTTGTTGTTGGAATTGGGGCGGATTATGCCTTAAGCATGGAACTTACAAACACCACAGAACCACTGTGGGAGCGAGCCTGCTCGCGAATCGGTTTAAACATTCAACAAATCTGTTGACTGACACACCGCTTTCGCGAGCAGGCTCGCTCCCACAATTGGAATGCATTTCAGGTCGGGATTGATTGATCCAGGGCCACGCCAGCACCGACAAGCCCGGAATACGGCGCTGTCACCAGCCACACCGGAATGCCTTTGAAGTAATCGCTCATGCACCCTTTGTCAGCGAAGCTGCGAGCGAAACCGCTTTCGAGGAAGAAGTCGGCAAAGCGTGGAATCACACCGCCGACGATATACACCCCACCACGCCCGCCCGTGGTCAGCACGTTGTTGCCGGCGACACGGCCGAGCCAGCAGCAGAACTGCTCGAGCACTTCCAGGGCAATCGGATCACCCGCCAGGCCAGCAGCCGTAATCGCTTCCGGCGTATCAAGCGTTGGCTCATGCCCGTCCACTGCGCAGATCGCCCGATAAACCCGCGGCAAACCGCCGCCACTCAACGCGGTTTCCGCGCTGACATGGCCGATCTCGTTGTGGATGTGCTGCCACAGCTGGGTTTCACGCGGGCTGCTCAGCGGCAAATCAACATGACCGCCCTCGCCCGGCAAAGCCGCGAAACGGCCCTCGCCCAAATCAAGCAAGGTGCCGACGCCAAGGCCAGTGCCCGGACCGATCACCACCGCCGGACGCAACGGCTCCGGCGTACCCTCGCAGACCACGCGGAATTCGCCCGGCTGCAAACGGGTCATGCCCAGCGCCATCGCCGAGAAGTCGTTGACCAGCAACAACTGCTCGACCTGCAAGGTTTTGCAGAACGCCGTGCGGCTCAGGCGCCAGTGGTTGTTGGTGAACTTGAATTCATCACCACTCACCGGGCCGGCCACCGACAGGCATACCGAACCGATCGAACCCGGCGCCACACCAAGCCCGCTCAGATAGAGGCTGATCGCCTCTTCCGGGCTGGCGTGGTCGGCGGTGGCCAAAATCTGAACCGATTGCAGTTGCTGGTTTTTCCACAACGCGAACCGCGCGTTGGTGCCTCCGATGTCACCGACCAAAGCCAGTTTCAATTAAGCGTCTCCAGGGCAGAAGTGAAGGCGCTGGCGCCCTGCTCCGCCGAGCTGAAGGCCATGCGCATGAAGCCGAACAGTTCGCGCCCGCTGCCGATGTTGTTGCCCAACAGGCCTTTGGCAGGTTCGCGCGCTGCAAATTCTGCGGCGTCGACCTTGAGTTCCAAGGTGCCTTTGACGCCATCGACGCGGATGATATCGCCCTCTTGCACGCGTGCCAAAGCGCCGCCGACATAAGCTTCAGGGCTGACGTGAATCGCTGCGGGGATTTTCCCCGAGGCGCCGGACATCCGGCCGTCAGTCACCAACGCGACTTTGAAGCCGCGATCCTGCAGCACGCCGAGGAACGGCGTCATCTTGTGCAGCTCGGGCATGCCGTTGGAACGCGGGCCCTGGAAGCGCATCACGGCGACGAAATCTTTTTCCAGCAGGCCGGCCTTGAACGCATCGGCAAGGTCCTGCTGATCCTGGAACACCATCGCTGGTGCTTCGACGATCTGATTTTCCAGCGCCACAGCGGACACCTTCATCACACCGCGACCGAGGTTGCCTTCCATCACGCGCAAACCGCCTTCCTGCGAAAACGCACGAGCGACCGGGCGCAGGATGTTTTCGTCGAGGCTGTCGACCGGGCCTTCACGCCAGACCAGCTCGCCGTTATCGAGGAACGGCTCTCTGGTGTACTTGCTCAGGCCGTGGCCGAGCACGGTGTTGACGTCTTCGTGCAGCAGACCGGCGGCGAGCAGTTCGCGGATCAGGAACGACATACCGCCCGCCGCCTGGAAGTGGTTGATGTCGGCTTTGCCGTTCGGGTAAACGTGGCTCAGGGTCGGCACGACTTCGGAGAGGTCGGCCATGTCCTGCCAGGTCAGTTGAATGCCCGCGGCCATGGCGATGGCCGGCATGTGCAGGGTGTGGTTGGTCGAGCCGCCGGTGGCGTGCAACGCAACAATCGAGTTGACCAGCGCCTTCTCGTCGACGATTTCGCCGATCGGCATGAAGTTGCCGTTTTGTTTAGTGAGGCGCGTGACCTGGTGCGCGGCTTCGCGGGTCAGCGCGTCACGCAGCGGTGTGTTCGGGTTGACGAAAGAAGCGCCCGGCAAGTGCAGGCCCATGACTTCCATCAGCAATTGGTTGGTGTTGGCGGTGCCGTAGAACGTGCAGGTGCCCGGGCTGTGGTAGGACTTCATCTCCGATTCCAGCAGCTCTTCGCGGGTGGCTTTGCCTTCGGCGTACTTCTGGCGCACGTCGGCTTTTTCCTTGTTGGAAATCCCCGAGACCATCGGCCCGCCCGGGACGAAAATCGTCGGCAGATGGCCGAAACGCAGCGAGCCCATCATCAGGCCCGGGACGATCTTGTCGCAGATGCCGAGCATCAGCGCACCGTCGAACATGTTGTGTGACAGCGCCACCGCCGTGGACATGGCGATCACTTCGCGGCTCGGCAGGCTCAGCTCCATACCCGGCTCGCCCTGGGTCACGCCGTCGCACATCGCCGGCGTACCACCAGCGAACTGGCCGACCGAGCCGATTTCGCGCAGGGCGTTCTTGATCTGTTCCGGGAACACTTCGTACGGCTGGTGCGCCGAGAGCATGTCGTTATACGAAGACACAATGGCGATGTTCGCCGAGTTCATCATCCGCAGGCTGTGCTTGTCTTCGCTGCCGCAACCGGCCACGCCGTGGGCGAAGTTGGCGCATTGCAGCTTGCCGCGCATCGGCCCGTCAGTGGCGGCGCCGCGAATCAGTGCAAGGTAAGCCTGACGCGTGGCGCGGCTGCGGGCGATAAGCCGTTCGGTGACCTCAAGGACGCGGGGATGCATGTGTAGAACTCCAGGCTAACGGATGTGGCGACCTGATTGTCTATGCTGATCAAACGCCGTTGTTGTTGGAATGACAGACGGTTTTTTTGACCATTCGGACCAGTTGATTCAGGTCACTCGTTGTAGATAAAACAAAATATTGCCACTAAAAAGGCTTGTTTTCTATTTTTATGCGAATAATCTTGTAATTCCAACAACAAAACGACGGCGGCGCTGTTCCATGACTCTTCGAATCGCAATCAATGGTTTTGGCCGCATTGGCCGTAATGTCCTGCGCGCACTGTATACCCAAGGCTATCGACAGGATTTGCAGATCGTCGCCATCAACGATCTGGGCGACAGCTCGATCAATGCTCATCTGCTCAAATACGACACCGTTCACGGCACGTTCGACGCTCAGGTCGAGCATGACAACGAAAGTCTGACCGTCAACGGCGACCGCATCTCGGTCAGTGCCATTCGCAACCCGGCCGAGTTGCCATGGGCGGCGGAAAAGATTGATGTGGTGTTCGAATGCACCGGTCTCTTTACCGATCGCGCCAAAGCGGCCGCGCATATTACTGCCGGCGCACGCAAAGTGATCATCTCGGCCCCGGCCAAAGGCGCCGACGCCACTGTGGTTTATGGTGTGAACCACGACATTCTGCGCCAGTCGCACCAGATCATCTCCAACGCTTCGTGCACCACCAACTGCCTGGCGCCAGTGGCGCAAGTGCTGCACCGCGAACTGGGGATCGAAAGCGGTCTGATGACCACGATTCATGCCTACACCAACGATCAGAATCTGACTGACGTTTATCACACCGACCCGTACCGCGCGCGTTCGGCCACGCAGAACATGATCCCGAGCAAGACCGGCGCCGCTGAAGCGGTGGGCCTGGTGCTGCCGGAACTGGCGGGCAAACTGACCGGCATGGCCGTGCGCGTGCCGGTGATCAATGTGTCGCTGGTGGACCTGACCGTGCAGCTGAAAAAAGAAGCCAGCGCCGAGGAAGTCAACGCGCTGATGAAAGCGGCTAGCCAACACTCGAAGATTCTCGGCTTCAACACCTTGCCGCTGGTATCCAGCGACTTCAACCACAACCCGCTGTCGTCGATCTTCGACGCCAACCACACCAAATCCAGCGGCAAACTGCTGAAAGTGCTGGCCTGGTATGACAACGAGTGGGGCTTCTCCAACCGCATGCTGGATAACTGCCTGGCGCTGTGTAACGCGGAATAATCTCAGGTTATCCCCTGCCCCTGTGGGAGCGAGCCTGCTCGCGAATACGATGTGTCATTCAACATTTATGTTGGCTGATCCACCGCTTTCGCGAGCAGGCTCGCTCCCACAGTTTTTTGCGCAGCTTTCAAAATCAGGGCTTGACCAGTCGACTAGATGATAAGCATTATCATTCGCTTGAAATCGATCAGGTCCTCCCGTGAGTCAATCGCGCTTCAACCACGTCTTCCTTACTCAGCGCACATCCTTGCTGCGTACGCTGGAGCGGATGGTCAACAATCACAGCACCGCTGAAGACCTGCTGCAGGAGACCTACCTGCGCGTCACGCGGGCGTTGAGCGAGCGGGCCATCGATCACCTCGAACCTTTTGTCTTCCAGACCGCGCGCAATCTGGCACTGGATCATCTGCGTGCGCGCAAGATCCGTTCGCGGACCATGGTCGATGACGTGCCGCAGGATGTCGTGCACAGCATCGCCGCCCCGACCAGCAGCGCCGAAGACGCCGCCCACGCTGAACAGATGCTGGAGCGCCTGAACGTGAGCCTCAGTCAACTCAGCCCCCGCCAGCAGCAAATCTTCATCCTTAGCCGTTTGCACGGGAACAGTTATCAGGAAATCGCTGATGAGCTGAATGTTTCCCTCAGCACTGTGCAGAAAGAACTGAAGCTGATCATGAGCATTTGCATCGGCGTCGCTGAACGTCTGAATGGCGACTGAAGCTGTAGGGCTTTTCTGTAAGTGCCAGGATCGCCTGCACGGATCAGCTGGCTTTGTTACCCTTGCCCGACTTTTACGCTTCACTTGAAAAAACAGCCGTGCGCAGACACTGCCGAGGAAACACCGTGACGGACACCCACCGCTCGCCTTCGCCGGATTCGGTGCAGGACGCTGCCAACGCAATGGACCAGGCTTTGGACTGGCTCATCGTGCTCGGCAGCCCGGACGAGGAGCAGACCCGGCAGTTTCATGCCTGGCTGGCGGCTGATCCGTTGAATGCCGAGGCGTTCGCCAAGGCTCAGGCGATCTGGGACGGCCCGCAAGTCGCCCTGTGCGCGCAAAGCCTGGCGGCCAAGCCTGCAAAGGTCACTTTCCTCAAGCGTCTGCACCCGCACTGGAAACCGTTGGCCACCGCCGCCGTGCTGGTGCTCGGTCTGTTCAGTTTCAGCAATTTGCCGATGCGCATTCAGGCCGATCATTTGACCGTGGTCGGCGAGCGCCAGCGTCTGCAATTGGAGGACGGCTCGAAAGTCCTGCTCAATACCAACTCGGCATTCTCCAGCACCATCAACGATCAGCAGCGCGTTGCCCGGTTGTTTCAGGGCGAGGCGTTTTTCGAGATCGCCAGCGGCCGCAGTCAACCGCTGGAAATCGATGCCGGCCCGGTCACCGCCAGCGTGCGCGATACCGCGTTCGCCGTGCGTTATCTCGATGGCGTCGCGCAGGTCAATGTGCAACGCGGCGACGTCGATCTGCGCGCCACCCATAACGATGCTCGTGTGCGCCTGACTGCCGGCGAGAGCATTCGCATCGGCCCCAACGGTTTCGACCGCCCGGCCAAACTCGATGCCAACACCGATCTGGCCTGGGTCCAGGGCCGGCTGGTGTTCGAAAACTGCCCGCTGAATCAGGTGCTGGCCGAATTGCGCCGCTACTATCCGGGCTGGATCATCAACAACAACGAGCAACTGGCGGACGTCGCCGTGACCGGCAATTACCGTCTCGACCAGCCGCTCGACGTGGTGCGTTCCCTCGCGCACATCACCTCGGCGCGCCTGCAGGAATTCCCCGCGCTGGTGATTTTGAACTAAATGAGAATTATTTTTACTCGATAGCCAACGTCAGTACGTCTCGTTATAGCCAATGCAATTGATTCGCAACACGCGAAGCAATCAGCACCTATAAAGATTCGTGCGACACGGAGCGCTATCGATGTCCTCACGCCTTACCCGCCAGACTTCCTCCCCTTCTCGCGTATTGTCGCTGCTGACCGCTGCCATTCTGATGGCCGGCACCGCGCCACTGATGGCTGCCACTGAGCAACCGACGCGCAACATGGGCGATTACTCGTTCGCCATCGGCCAGCAGCCGCTGGTGTCGGCACTCAATGCCTTCACCGCCGTGACCGGTTGGCAGGTCGGCTTGCCGGCAGAACTGGGTCAGGGCGTGTCGTCGCCGGGCGTGCGTGGCTCATTGCCAGCGGAAAAAGCCCTGGAGCGTCTGTTGGTGGGGACCAACCTGAGCTTCCGCAAAATCGGCAACAACAACGTCGTGCTGGAAAAGCGCAACGCCAGCGGCACGCTCAATCTGGATCAGGTGACCATCAGCGCCACCCGTCAGGAGCAGTCGGTCAACAGCGTGCCGGCTACCGTCACCGTGCAGACCCGTCAGGATCTGGACCGCAACAACGTCAACACTATCAAGGATCTGGTGCGTTATGAGCCGGGCGTTTCCGTCGGCGGCGCCGGCACCCGTGGCGGCATCAGCGGCTACAACATCCGTGGTATCGACGGCGACCGCATCCTGACGCAGGTTGATGGTGTGGAAGTGCCAGACGGTTTCTTCAACGGCCCGTACGCCAAGACCCAGCGCAACTACGTCGATCCGGAAATCGTCAAACGCGTGGAAATCCTCCGTGGCCCGGCCTCGGTGCTGTACGGCAGCAACGCCATCGGCGGCGCCGTCAGCTATTACACCCTCGATGCCGACGACATCATCAAGCCAGGCAAAGACGTCGGCGCCCGCATGAAAACCGGTTACAGCTCCGCCGATGACAGCTGGCTGAAGTCCGCCACACTTGCCGGCCGTGCCGACCAGTTCGACGGTTTGCTGCACTACAGCCAACGCGACGGCCACGAAACCGATTCCTACGGCAGCAACAATGGCACTGGCCTTGAGCGCACCGCCGCCAACCCGGAAGACGTCCGCGCCTACAACGTGCTGGCCAAGATCGGCTGGAACTACAACGACGATTCGCGTCTGGGCCTGACCTACGAAAAGTACAAGGATGATCGCGACACCGATCAGAAAAGCGCTTACGGCGGCCCGTACTTCAACGGCGCGCCGACCATTCCGAACAGCGTGCTGCCCGGCGGCATGTACCAGTGGCGCACCGGTAACGACACGATCACCCGTGAGCGTATCGGCATCGAACACTCGTTCGCCCTCGACAGCCTGCTGGTCGACAACGTGAAGTGGAGCCTCAACCACCAGATCGCCAAGACCGACCAGAGCACCACCGAGTTCTACTACCCGATCACCCGTAAAGTGCTGCGTACTCGCGACACGATCTACGAAGAAAAGCAGTGGGTCTTCGATGCGCAACTGGACAAGGCGTTCGCCATCGGCGCCACCGATCACGTGCTGACTTACGGCACCACCATCAAGCAACAGAAAGTCACCGGCTCGCGCAGCGGCGACGGCACCTGCCTGGCCGTCGGCCGGGGCTGCAGCGCTATCGGCGCAACCAGTACCGCTGACGTGTTGGCCAAAGCCACCGACTTCCCGGACCCGACCATCAACACCTACAGCGTGTTCGCTCAGGATCAGATCAGCTGGAACAACTGGACCTTCCTGCCGGGCCTGCGCTACGACTACACCCAGCTCAAGCCGCACATCACTCAGGAATTCCTCAACACCGTGGCGGCTGACGGCCAAGGCACGGTCAGCGACGAAAACAAGACCTGGCACAAAGTCTCGCCGAAATTCGGCCTGACCTACGCCCTGACCGAGAATTACACTTGGTACGGTCAGTACGCTGAAGGTTTCCGCACACCGACCGCGAAAGCCCTGTACGGCCGCTTCGAAAACACCACCACCGGCTACAGCGTGGCGCCGAACCCGGACCTGGAACCGGAGAAAAGCAAAAGTTATGAAACCGGTCTGCGCGGCAACTTCGAACACGGTTCGTTCGACGTGGCAGTGTTCTATAACAAGTACCGCGACTTCATCAACGAAGACGCTGTGACCCCGGGCCGCAACGAGCTGACCTTCCAGTCGGCCAACATCAAGCACGCCACCATCAAGGGTGCGGAAGTCAAAGGTCGCCTGAATCTGGATGCGTTCGGCGCCCCGCAAGGCCTCTACACCCAAGGCTCGATCGCCTACGCCTACGGTCGCAACAACGACAACGGCGAGCCGATCAACAGCGTCAACCCGCTGACCGGCGTGTTCGGTCTGGGTTACGACCAGGACAACTACGGCGGCCTGCTGAGCTGGACCGTGGTGAAGAAAAAGGATCGCGTCGACGACAGCAACTTCAAGTCGCCGGATGGCGTCAGCAGCCAGTTCAAAACCCCGGGTTTCGGCATTCTTGATCTGGCCGGTTATTACAAAGTCACCGACGACGTCACCGTCAGCGGCGGCATCTACAACCTGACCGACAAGAAATACTGGCTGTGGGATGACGTGCGCGGTTACGACAGCGTTGGCGAAGCCTCGGTGACGCAGCCGGCCAACCTCGATCGCCTGACCCAACCGGGCCGCAACTTCGCGATCAATCTGATCTGGGACATCTGATCCGGCCAACCTCACTGCGCGTGTTTTCTCCCCGCGCAGTGAGGTTTTTTTACGCTTGCACGTCGCCTTGTTCGTCTCGTTATCAAGCGCCTCTTTTATCAAGGACATGTCATGACCACTTCGGAAAAAGCCCTGCGTTCACAACGCCTGAACCAGATAACCCATGAGCCGCACAGCAAGCTCGACGCCTTGGTCAAAGCCCACGCGCCGTTCGAGACCCGCGCCAACTTCGCGCGTTTTGTCGTTGCGCAGTACCTGTTCCAGTCGGAACTGGTCGACCTGTACAACGACGCCGAACTCACCGCCATCGTCCCTGACCTGCCGGCCCGTTGCCGTGCCGAAGCGGCCAAGGCTGACTTGGCTGATCTGGACACCGAAGTGCCGGCTCCGGTTGCGGGCGCGGTGAAAAATCCGAGCAAGGCTCGCGCACTGGGCTGGATCTTTGTCTCCGAAGGTTCGAAGCTCGGTGCGGCATTCCTGATCAAACGCGCCGTAGCGCTGGAGCTGAACGAAACCTTTGGCGCCCGTCACCTCGGCGAGCCTGAAGGTGGCCGTGCCGAAGGCTGGAAAAGCTTCGTGCGTACTCTCGATTCGCTGCAATTCAGCGCTGAAGAAGAGGCTGAGGTGGAGCAAGGCGCGATCGATGCATTCAACCGCTTCACCGTGCTGCTGGAACAGGCTTACGCCACAGAAGCCGAACCGGCCTGATCCCCGACACACCACAAAACCCTGTGGGAGCGAGCTTGCTCGCGAAGACGGCGGCACATTCAACACTGATGTGACTGACATACCGCTTTCGCGAGCAAGCTCGCTCCCACATGGGAACAGCGCAAGTCTGTAGAATCCCCATCTCGCCTCACAGCAATCCCGAGCCCATGCCGCAACCCGCCTCCTCGAAACTCGCCCGCGTGCTGTTCGGCCTCTTGGCCTACGTCAGCCTCGGCATTGGCCTGATCGCCATCGTCGTGCCAGGCCTGCCGACCACCGAGTTCATCCTCCTCGCCGCCTGGGCCGCGACGCGCAGCTCACCGCGCCTGAGTGCCTGGCTGGAAAACCATCGCCTGTTCGGGCCGATCCTGAGCAACTGGCGCAACGGCAAGATCATCGCGCGCAAGGCCAAGATCAGTGCGACGGTAAGCATGTTGCTCTGCGCGACTCTGATGCTGGTGATGCTCGACCACGGCTGGCCGGTCTATCTGGCGATAGCCGGGATGAGCCTGGGCAATCTGTGGATCTGGACACGCCCGGAAACCATCCGGGTCTGTACTGACCCGTCATCGCACTGAAACTTCCCTGTAATTATTCGCTTTTTCAGCACATTCTCCTGCGCAAACGTTTAGCACTGACCGTCCGTCGGCACGCGCCTCATGCCCTCTGCTTCCACGCCGATGAGCATTGAATGGCGCTGAATGGATTTGGCGAACCGGGTAGTTCATATCCGCCTGCCACCCGTTTATTCATTCGCGAGATCGCCCTATGTTCGACGCTCTGTCCATTCGCCTGAAAATCGTTCTGCTCTCCGGCCTGTGCCTGCTCGGTGTAGTCGCGCTGATCGTCGGCATGAACATCTACCAGACCAACCAGAACGACGAACTGGTCAGCAACTCCAGCAACAAATTGCTCACCGCCAGTGTGCAGAATCTGTTGCAAGCCAAAGCTGCCGAACAAGCCGTGCGGGTGCAGAAAACCTTCGGTGAAAGCCTGACGGTGATCACTGCCGTAGCGGATCAGATCAAGGACATGCGCGTCATGGCCGCCAAGCGTTCGCTGGACGCCGGCGCCTTGCGCGAAGAGTTGAACCTGAGCCTGAAAACCGCCTTCGAGCGCAACGACAAAGTGCTCGGCATCTGGCTCGCTTTCGAACCGAACGCTCTCGACGGCAAGGACAGCGAATTCGCCAACGATGCCGCGCGCCAGTCCAACGAAGCCGGACGTTTTGCCACCTACTGGAGCCGCGCCGCCGGCGCCTCACTGAACACGATCATGGTCGAAGAAGACCTGACCAAAACCACTCTCAGCGTCAGCGGCACCCCGTATAACAGCTGGTACACCTGCCCTCGCGATGCCAAGCGCACTTGCCTGCTCGACCCGTATGCCGACACCGTCGGCGGCAAGGAAATGCTCATGACGACCATTTCCGTGCCGTTTATTGTCGACGGCAAAGCCATCGGCGTGGTTGGCGTCGACATCGCCCTCGACGCCCTGCAAGCAGCGGCCGTCGACTCCCAGCGCAACCTGTTCAACAACGCCGGGCACATGCTGATCGTCTCCGGCAGCGGCGTGCTCGCTGCCGACAGCTCCGACGCGAGCAAGGTCGGCAAAAAGATCAGCGACACCCTCGGTGCCGATGGCAAAGATGTGCTGCAACTGCTGACCTCCGGCACCCCGAAGATTCTTGAACAGGGCGACCTGATTCGTGCGGTGTACCCGGTCGACCCGATCGGTAACTCACGCGCCTGGGGCGTGGTCATCGACTTGCCGAAACAAGTGCTGCTGGCCGACTCGGTCAAGTTGCAAGCGGTACTCGACGATGCTCAGGATACCGGCGTGATCACAGCGCTGCTGGTTGCCGTGGTCGCCGGTCTGGTCGGCCTGTTGCTGATCTGGCTGACCGCGTCCGGCGTTACTCGCCCGATCAACAGCGTTGCCGAGATGCTGAAGAACATCGCCAGCGGCGAAGGCGATCTGACCCAACGCCTGAACTACAGCAAGCAGGATGAACTGGGCGAACTGGTGAACTGGTTCAACCGCTTCCTCGACAAGCTGCAACCGACCATCGCGCAGATCAAGCAGAGCATCACCGAAGCCCGTGGCACCGCCGACCAGTCTTCGGAAATCGCCCGTCAGACCAGCGAAGGCATGCAGGTGCAGTTCCGCGAGATCGATCAGGTCGCCACCGCCTCCAACGAAATGAGCGCCACTGCCCATGACGTCGCCAACAGCGCATCGAACGCGGCCAATGCGGCGAAAGGTGCCGATCAGTCGGCCAAAGATGGTATGTCGATCATCGAGCGCAGCACCCGCGACATCAACCAACTGGCCGATGAAGTCAGCAAGGCTGTGACCGAAGTTGAAGCGTTGGCGGTGAATAGCGAGCAGATCGGCTCGGTGCTGGAAGTGATCCGCAGCATCGCCGAGCAGACCAACCTGCTCGCCCTTAACGCGGCGATTGAAGCGGCCCGTGCCGGTGAGAGCGGCCGTGGTTTTGCCGTGGTTGCCGACGAGGTGCGCAACCTCGCCAAACGTACGCAGGATTCAGTGGAAGAGATTCGCATCGTGATCGAGCGGATTCAGACCGGTACGCGGGGCGTGGTCGCGACCATGCATTCGAGCCAGACCCAGGCGCACAACAACGCCGGACAGATTCGTCAGGCGGTGGATGCGCTGGGCAAGATCAGCGACGCGGTGACGGTGATCAGCGACATGAACTTGCAGATTGCCAGTGCGGCCGAACAGCAGAGTGCGGTGGCTGAAGAGGTCAATCGCAACGTTTCGGCGATTCGTACCGTCACCGAGACGCTGACCGAGCAAGCCACCGAGTCGGCGGCGATCAGCAGCCAGCTCAATGCCCTGGCGAGTCAGCAGATGAAATTGATGGATCAGTTCCGCGTCTGACGCTACACCGTTGAACCCTGTGGGAGCGAGCTTGCTCGCGAAAGCGGTCTGCCATTCAGTAATGATGTTGAATGTGACGGCCCCTTCGCGAGCAAGCTCGCTCCCACAGGGGTGAGTGTTCACCTGCCGGTGATTTCATCTGACTCGGGATTCTTTTGCACTATCATCGCCCTCTCGCTCCGGAGGGCCTTCGATGACTGATTTACTCACGTCCATTCAAGCCGCACTCGGCTTGCCGCACACGCCGATTCCGTTCACCGCCGATGGCGCACTGCCCTCGGCATTCGCCGTCACTGAGCTTGCCTGCGCCAGCATTGCCGCTGCCGGTCAGGCCGTCAGCGAATTGCTCCGGCAGCAGACCGGTCAGCAACTTGCCGTTGAAGTCGATCGTCGATTGGCCTCGTTCTGGTTTGCCACATCAATCCGTCCCATCGACTGGCAAGTCCCGCCACTGTGGGATCCAGTCGCTGGCGATTACCAGACCCGCGACGGCTGGATCCGCCTGCACACCAACGCTCCACATCACCGCGCCGCCGCTGAACGTGTGCTCGGTGCCTGCGCCGACCGTGCCGCGATGGCGGCGAAAGTCGCGCAATGGGCGAGTACAGATCTGGAGCAAGCGGTGGTCGAGGCCAAGGGCTGCGCCGCCGAAATGCGCAGTTTGGCACAGTGGCAGAAGCATCCGCAGGGGCTCGCGGTGAATGCCGAACCGCTGGTGCATTTCCTCGAGTCGCCGGATGAGAACAATCCAGCGTGGCAAGGCTCGCTGGCGCAACCGTTGGCCGGGCTCAAAGTGCTGGATCTGACACGCGTACTCGCGGGTCCCACTGCCAGTCGCTTCCTCGCTGGCCTTGGCGCCAACGTGTTGCGCATCGATTCCCCGACCTGGAATGAGCCTGGTGTCGTCCCGGAAATGACCCTCGGCAAACGCTGCGCGCGGCTGAACCTGCGGGATCCGGCTGATCGTGCAGTTTTCGAGGGTTTGTTGAAAGACGCCGACATTCTGCTGCACGGTTACCGCGCCGATGCGCTGGAGACTCTCGGTTTCGGCGTTGAGCGCCGTCGCCAACTGGCACCGGGCCTGATCGATGTCGCTCTCAACGCTTACGGCTGGAGCGGCCCGTGGCAGAACCGCCGGGGCTTCGACAGTCTGGTGCAGATGAGCAGCGGCATTGCCGAAGCCGGCCAGCATTGGAAGCAGGCCGAGGTGCCGACGCCATTGCCGGTGCAGGCGCTGGATCATGCGACGGGGTATTTGCTGGCGGCGAGTGCGCTCCGACTGTTGACCGAGCGTTTGAACACGGGTCGCGGTGGCTCGGCGCGGTTGTCGCTGGCGCGTACGGCGAAGTTGTTGATCGAGCATGGGCCGGGGACAACTGAAGCGTTGCGCGTCGAGGATGAACAGGATCAGAGTACGTCGATAGAGCAGACCCCGTGGGGCCCGGCGCATCGTTTGCAGGTGCCGGTGAAGATCAGCGGCACGCCGATTCAGTGGGCGTTGCCAGCTACAGAATTGGGTTCCCATCGACCACTGTGGGTTTAAAAAGCCCCTCACCCTAACCCTCCCGAAACGTCGGACCGCCCATAGGGAGAGGGGACTGATTGGGGGATATTGAAGAGATTCACCGACTTGAACGATTGATTCGGAATCCATAATCGACTCGGTCTTGCAGGTCAATGGACAGCGCAAAACACCTCGGTCGGCCCCCTCTTTCAGAGGGAGAGGGACTGATTCGGGGATATTGAATAAATTCACCGACCTGAACGCTTGGCGCTGAATCCATAATCGACTCGGTCTTTCAGGTCGTTGGACAGCGCAAGACACCTCGGTCGGCCCCCTCTCCCTCCGGGAGAGGGCTGGGGTGAGGGCTGCAATTTCAGGCCGAGCGATGGTGTATCAATCTGCCCGGCTCAAAGATGTCCACAACAGCTGCGCCGCATATCCTCGATACGGCCGCCACGCCTCAGCACGCAACGACAATTCCCGCGCTGTCGGCCGCTCACCTTCCAGCACCTCCAACGCCCGCGCCGCGAGAAACCCCAACATCGCCTCCCAGTCATACGGCGGCACATACGCAAGCGACAGCCTCACAACGACAGCACACCGCTGTACAACCCGTACGCCGCCAGCCCCGCGCCGATGATCACGCAGGTGAAAATGCCCTTCTCGACATGGGTGAACAACGGCTCGCCCGCCTCATGCTTGGCCTTGGCAAACAGGATCACCCCGGGTGCATACAAGAGCGCCGAGAGCAGCAAATACTTCACCCCGCCGGCATACAACAACCACACCGCATAACCGAGGGCGATGCCGCCGATCAGCAGGTCCTTGGTGCGCTCGGCCGAGGCGTGTTCGTAGGTTTCGCCGCGCCCGCTGAGCAACACCGCGTACGCCGCCGACCACAGGTACGGCACCAGAATCATCGACGACGCCAGATAAATCAGACTGGTGTAAGTGCCCGCCGAGAACAGCGTGATCAACAGAAAAATCTGGATCATCGCGTTGGTCAGCCACAACGCGTTGACCGGCACATGGTTCTTGTTTTCCTTTTTCAGGAACGCCGGCATGGTCTTGTCCTTGGCCGTGGCGAAGAGGATTTCCGCGCACAGCAAGGCCCAGGACAGCAACGCGCCGAGCAGTGAAATCGCCAGGCCAATGCTGATCAGCAACGCACCCCACGGCCCGACAATGTGCTCGAGCACCGCCGCCAGCGACGGGTTCTGCAGATTGGCCAGTTCCGGCTGGCTCATGATCCCCAGCGACAGCACGTTGACCAGCACCAGCAGCGCCAGCACACCGATAAAACCGATCACCGTGGCGCGGCCGACGTCGCTGCGTTTCTCCGCCCGCGCCGAGTACACACTGGCGCCTTCGATGCCGATGAACACGAACACCGTGACCAGCATCATGTTGCGCACCTGATCCATCACCCCGCCGAAATTCGGGTTGCTGGTGCCCCAGATGTCGCGGGTAAAAATGTCAGCCTTGAACGCCACCGCCGCGATGACGATGAACATGATCAGCGGCACGACTTTGGCCACCGTGGTCAGTTGATTGATCAGCGCCGCTTCCTTGATCCCGCGCATCACCAGAAAATGCACGGCCCACAGCAGCACCGACGCGCAGCCGATGGCGATCGGCGTATTGCCTTGGCCGAACACCGGAAAGAAGTAACCGAGGGTGCTGAACAGCAGCACGAAATAACCGACGTTGCCCAGCCACGCGCTGATCCAGTAACCCCAGGCGGACGAAAAGCCCATGTAGTCGCCAAACCCGGCCTTGGCGTAGGCATACACGCCGGAATCCAGTTCCGGCTTGCGATTGGCCAACGTCTGGAATACAAACGCCAGGGTCAGCATACCGATCGCGGTAATCCCCCAACCGATCAGAATCGCCCCGGCATCGGCGCGCGCCGCCATGTTCTGCGGCAGCGAGAAAATCCCTCCGCCAATCATCGAACCCACCACCAGGGCGATCAACGCGCCTAATCGCAGCTTTTGCGTCGGTTGCGACATTTCATTTTCCCTTTATGAAGTGATGAGCGGTTGTTTGTAACAACTATTTACTAAATCAATAAAGCAAGATGATGGATATCAGATAAAGCCAGTAAATATATAGCCGATGACGCTAACGCCTAGCACGTTAAGACAGTTTTGTGCGCTGATCCCGATAATTCAATTCTGTACTGAAAACAGAGGCGGAAAATTTGCCAAAAGCTGAAAAAGAACTAGCGTGATAATTCGAAAGTAATAATAGCCATTCCCAACAATGTAGCCACAACGCCTCTAGGACGGGCCTTGCAGGCAATAGCTTTATGCCTTCAGCCGAAGCCTAAGTCATTCATTAACAATGGAATGTGACCATGCACTGATCTAAGTCAGCTGTTTGAACAGACAACAGAACTACGCTGTGATCTCTTCTCTCCTGCAATGGAGTCATGCAATGTCTGAAGCTCCCGGAAAACTACGACTAGGTGCACTGGTTGCATTGGTAGTCGGCTCAATGATCGGTGGCGGGATATTTTCTTTGCCACAAAACATGGCCGCCAGCGCCGATGTCGGTGCAGTACTGATTGGTTGGGCCATCACCGCTGTCGGCATGCTCACCCTCGCTTTTGTCTTTCAAACCCTCGCCAATCGCAAGCCTGACCTGGACGGCGGTGTCTACGCCTACGCCAAGGCCGGATTCGGCGATTACATGGGTTTCTCGTCCGCTTGGGGTTACTGGATCAGTGCCTGGCTGGGCAACGTCGGATACTTCGTTCTGCTCTTCAGCACCCTCGGCTATTTCTTTCCGATTTTCGGCGAGGGCAACACCGTTGCGGCGGTGGTTGGCGCTTCTGTGCTGCTATGGGCCGTGCACTTTCTGGTGCTGCGCGGGATCAAGGAAGCGGCGTTCATCAACCTGGTGACCACGGTCGCCAAGGTCGTACCGCTGCTGCTGTTCGTATTGATCGCGGTGTTCGCCTTCAAACTGGACATCTTCACCGCTGACATCTGGGGCATCAAAAATCCGGATCTGGGCAGTGTGATGAACCAGGTGCGCAACATGATGCTGGTCACCGTCTGGGTGTTCATCGGTATCGAGGGTGCAAGCATCTTCTCCGCCCGCGCCGAAAAACGCTCGGACGTCGGTAAAGCCACCGTGATCGGCTTCATCACCGTGCTGCTGTTTCTGGTGCTGGTCAACGTGCTGTCGCTGGGCATCATGACCCAACCGGAACTGGCGAAACTGCAGAACCCGTCGATGGCGGCCGTGCTTGAGCATGTGGTCGGCCACTGGGGGGCGGTGCTGATCAGCGTCGGTCTGATCATCTCGTTGCTGGGGGCACTGCTGTCGTGGGTGCTGCTGTGTGCGGAGATCATGTTCGCCGCCGCCAAAGACCACACCATGCCGGAGTTCTTGCGCAAGGAAAACGCCAACCACGTACCGGTCAATGCCCTGTGGCTGACCAACGCGATGGTGCAGATTTTCCTGATCATCACACTGTTCTCGGCCAGTACTTACCTGTCGCTGATCTACCTCGCCACTTCGATGATTCTGGTGCCGTACCTGTGGTCGGCAGCCTATGCCCTGCTGCTGGCAGTGCGCGGGGAAAGCTACGAAGGCTTTGCGGCCGAACGGCGCAAAGATCTGATTATCGGCGGCATCGCGCTGATCTACGCGGTGTGGCTGCTGTATGCCGGCGGGGTCAAGTATCTGCTGCTCTCGGCCCTGCTCTACGCACCTGGCGCGATCCTGTTCGCCAAAGCCAAGCTGGAACTCAAACAACCGATTTTCACTAACGTCGAGAAGCTGATTTTCGCCGCAGTGGTCGTGGGTGCCCTGGTGGCTGCCTACGGTCTCTACGACGGCTTCCTGACTCTGTAATCCCTGATTGATTTGTTATCTGGAGGATCTGAAATGACCACGGAAAAAGTTAAGTACGGCGTCCATTCCGAAGCCGGCAAACTGCGCAAAGTCATGGTGTGCTCCCCAGGTCTGGCCCATCAGCGGCTGACCCCGAACAACTGCGATGAACTGCTGTTCGATGACGTGCTCTGGGTGGCTCAGGCCAAGCGCGACCACTTCGACTTCGTCACCAAAATGCGCGAGCGCGGCATCGACGTGCTGGAAATGCACAACTTGCTGACCGACATCGTCGCCATCCCTGAGGCGCTGGACTGGATTCTCGAGCGCAAGGTCACCGCCGATTCGGTGGGCCTGGGCCTGATCAACGAAGTGAAGTCCTGGCTGAAAAGCCTCGAGCCACGGCACATCGCCGAATTCCTGATTGGCGGCGTGTCTGCCGATGATCTGCCGGACAGCTTCGGTGGCAAGACCATCCAGATGTTCCGCGACTTCCTCGGCCACTCCAGCTTCATTCTGCCGCCGCTGCCGAACACCCAGTTCACCCGCGACACCACCTGCTGGATCTATGGTGGCGTGACGCTGAACCCGATGTACTGGCCAGCGCGTCGGCAGGAAACCCTGCTGACCACCGCCATCTACAAATTCCACCCGCAGTTCACCAACGCCGAATTCGAGATCTGGTACGGCGACCCGGACAAGGATCACGGCAGCTCCACCCTTGAGGGCGGCGATGTCATGCCGATCGGCAACGGCGTGGTGTTGATCGGTATGGGCGAGCGCTCATCGCGTCAGGCCATCGGCCAACTGGCGCTGAACCTGTTCAAGAACAAGGCCGTGGAAAAAGTCATCGTCGCCGGCCTGCCGAAGTCCCGCGCCGCGATGCACCTCGACACCGTGTTCAGCTTCTGCGACCGCGACCTGGTGACGATTTTCCCGGAAGTAGTGAATCAGATCGTCGCGTTCACCCTGCGCCCTGACGAAAGCAAACAGGGCGGCATCGACATCCGCCGCGAGGAAGGCACCTTCCTCGACACCGTGGCCAAAGCCCTCAACCTGCCGAAGCTGCGCGTGGTGGAAACCGGCGGCAACAGCTTCGCCGCCGAACGCGAGCAATGGGACGACGGCAACAACGTGGTAGCCGTGGAGCCCGGCGTGGTCATCGGCTATGACCGCAACACCTACACCAACACCCTGCTGCGCAAGGCAGGCGTGGAAGTCATCACCATCAGCGCCGGTGAACTCGGCCGAGGCCGTGGCGGCGGCCACTGCATGACCTGCCCGATCGTGCGTGACCCAATCGATTACTAAACGACCATCTCCCCGGCCGCACCCATCCCGTAGCGGCCGGGCCGATTACCGAATCCAAGGAGAATCATCATGGCGTTCAACATTCACAACCGTAACCTGCTCAGCCTGGAACACCACACCCCACGTGAGCTGCGTTACCTGCTCGACCTGTCCCGCGATCTCAAACGCGCGAAATACACCGGCACCGAGCAGCAACACCTGAAGGGCAACAACATCGCCCTGATCTTCGAAAAAACCTCGACCCGCACCCGTTGCGCCTTCGAAGTGGCGGCCTATGACCAAGGCGCCAACGTCACCTACATCGATCCGAACTCGTCGCAGATCGGCCACAAAGAAAGCATGAAGGACACCGCCCGCGTGCTGGGGCGCATGTACGACGCCATCGAGTACCGTGGCTTCAAACAGGAAATCGTCGAAGAGCTGGCCAAGTTCGCCGGCGTGCCGGTATTCAACGGTCTGACCGATGAATATCACCCGACTCAGATGATCGCCGACGTGCTGACCATGCGTGAACACGCCGACAAGCCGATCCATGAAATCAGCTACGCCTACCTCGGCGATGCGCGCAACAACATGGGCAACTCGCTGCTGCTGGTCGGCGCCAAGCTTGGTATGGACGTACGTATCTGCGCGCCAAAAGCGCTGTGGCCACTGGATGATCTGGTCGAGCGCTGCCACAAATATGCGGAAGAAAGCGGTGCGCGCATCACCCTGACCGAAGACCCGAAAGCCGCCGTCAAAGGCGTCGACTTCATCCACACCGACGTTTGGGTATCGATGGGCGAACCGGTGGAAGCCTGGGCCGAGCGTATCCAGCAACTGCTGCCGTATCAGGTCAACGCTGAACTGATGAAAGCCAGCGGCAACCCGCGCACCAAGTTCATGCACTGCCTGCCGGCGTTCCACAACAGTGATACCAAGGTCGGCAAACAGATTGCCGAGCAGTATCCGCATTTGAAAAACGGCATCGAAGTGACCGACGACGTGTTCGAGTCCCCAGCCTGCATCGCCTTCGAGCAAGCGGAAAACCGCATGCACACGATCAAGGCGATTCTGGTCTCGACCCTGGCTGATCTGTAACTGAAACAGCTCCCACTGAAGGAACCGGTACCAAAGGTGGGGGCTAGCCTGCTAGCGAAAGCGGTGGATCATTCAACAGAGATGTCGACTGATCTGACGCCTTCGCGAGCAGGCTCGCTCCCACAGGGGATCCCGGTTCCGACAGGAATATCGAGTTGTTTGCCTCTCCTCTGATTAGAAGGACATGCACCATGCGTATCGTCGTAGCGCTGGGCGGTAACGCCCTGCTCCGCCGTGGTGAACCGATGACCGCTGACAATCAGCGCGCCAACATCCGCATCGCCACCGAGCAAATCGCCAAGATCCATCCCGGCAACCAACTGGTCATCGCCCACGGCAATGGCCCGCAAGTCGGCCTGCTGTCGCTGCAAGCGGCGGCCTACACGTCCGTCACCCCTTACCCGCTGGACGTGCTCGGTGCCGAAACCGAAGGCATGATCGGTTACATCATCGAACAGGAACTGGGCAACCTGCTCGATTTCGAGGTGCCCTTCGCCACCCTGCTGACCCAGGTTGAAGTCGACGCCAAGGATCCGGCCTTTCAGAACCCGACCAAACCGATCGGCCCGGTCTACGACAAGGCCGAAGCGGAAAAACTCGCCGCCGAAAAAGGCTGGGCAATTGCCCCGGACGGCGACAAATTCCGTCGTGTGGTGGCCAGTCCACGACCAAAACGCATCTTCGAAATCCGCCCGATCAAGTGGCTGCTGGACAAAGGCAGCATCGTGATTTGCGCCGGTGGCGGCGGGATTCCGACCATGTACGACGAGAACCGCAACCTCAAAGGCATCGAGGCGGTGATCGACAAGGACCTGTGCTCGTCGCTGCTCGCCGAGCAACTGGAAGCCGACCTGCTGGTGATCGCCACCGACGTCAACGCGGCGTTCATCGATTACGGCAAACCGACGCAGAAAGCCATTGCCGAAGCGCATCCGGATGAACTGGAGCGCCTCGGCTTTGCCGCTGGATCCATGGGGCCGAAGGTGCAGGCAGCCTGCGAATTTGCGCGCCATACTGGCAAAGTTGCGGTGATCGGTTCGCTGGCGGATATCGAAGCGATTGTCCAGGGTACTGCCGGTACTCGAGTGACCACGGCGAAGCCGGGCATCACTTACCGATAATTAGAAACTCCGGGGGCAGGCCCGAGGTCTGCCCTTCTCCCATGCCTTGAAAGGAGAAACCCATGGCCCAGTTTGAACCCGGTCATCTGCATATTGAGCGGCACGCGTTGACTCCGGATGACGTGAGTTACAACGTGCACCTCGACTATGAAGTGTTCACCGACCCGCAGAAAGGCAAAGGCATCCAGTTCACGATGCATGGCAGCATGCAAGGCAAAGACATGAAGGAAACGTTTTTCCTGCCCAAGGAAGAGGCTTACAACTTTGCTCGCGACGTGACCCGGATCGCCGAAAAATACGGAATTCCCAAGGATCACAGCCAGATCGGTTCGGTGCACAAGCATTACGACCTGATGTTTGAAGACATTCGGCAGAAGTTGAATATGCAATCCGGGGATGCGGTCAATCTTGAGCATTTCGAGTAACCCGCAAAAGCCCCTCACCCTAGCCCTCTCCCAAAGGGAGAGGGGACTGATTGGGGGATGCTTCAGAGTTACGCCGACTTGATCCAGTTCTACCGAATCCATAATCGACTGGCTACTTCAGGTCGATGTCAAACCCAAGACACCTCGGTCAGCCCCCTCTCCCTCCGGGAGAGGGCTGGGGTGAGGGGGATGATTGGGGGATGCTCCGGAATCACGCCGACCTGACCTTGCTTTACCGAATTCATAATCGACTGGTTCTTTCAGGTCGATGTCAAACCTCAGACACCTCGGTCGGCTCCCTCTCCCCCTGGGAGAGGGCTGGGGTGAGGGTGCTTTTGCTTTCACCTCCCTTCAAGCCCAAGGCATACTTGCCACCCTCCGCTCTGCAGATCACTGAACCGCCCCATGCGTATCCACGTCAGTTTCATCGACCGCGTCGGCATCACCCAGGAAGTCCTGGCTATCCTCGGTGGGCGCAATCTCAATCTGGATGCGGTGGAGATGATCCCGCCGAACGTCTACATCGACGCGCCGACCCTCAGCCCGCAAGTGCTCGAAGAGCTGAAAGATGCCCTGTTTCGCGTTCTCGGCGTGGAAGCGGTGACCGTGGTCGACATCCTCCCCGGTCAGCGTCGGCACTTGCAGCTTGATGCACTGCTCGCGGCGATGACCGACCCGGTGCTCGCCCTCGACAGTGTCGGCAAGGTACTGCTGGCCAACCCGGCGTTGATCGCCTTGTACGGTCGTGAACCAGCGGGGGAAAGTGTCGCTGAACTGTTCAACGATCCCGGCCTGCTCGATACGTTGCTCGAACACGGCTTTCGTTTGCCACTGCGCGAGATCACCGTCAACGGTCAGACCTTGTTGCTCGACGCCACGCCAATCACTGACGCGGGCGCCCTGCTCACTTTGTATCAACCGAACCGCATCGGCGAACAACTCTCGGCATTGCACCACGACCATGCCGAAGGTTTCGATGCATTGCTCGGCGAATCCCCGGCGATCCGCACCCTCAAGGCGCGCGCTCAACGGGTGGCGGCCCTCGATGCACCGCTTTTGATTCAAGGCGAAACCGGCACCGGCAAAGAACTGGTCGCCCGCGCCTGCCACGCGATCAGCACTCGCCACAGCGCTCCTTTTCTGGCGCTGAACTGTGCAGCGTTGCCAGAAAACCTCGCCGAAAGCGAACTGTTCGGCTACGCCCCCGGCGCCTTCACCGGTGCGGCGCGTGGCGGCAAACCGGGACTGATGGAACTGGCTAACCAGGGCACGGTGTTTCTCGATGAAATCGGCGAGATGTCGCCGTACTTGCAAGCCAAGTTGCTGCGCTTTTTGAACGACGGCAGTTTCCGCCGCGTGGGCGGTGATCGCGAGGTGAAGGTCAACGTGCGCATACTCAGCGCGACCCACCGTGATCTGGAAAAAATGGTCAGCGAAGGGTTGTTCCGTGAAGACCTGTTCTATCGCCTCAATGTGCTCAACGTTGAAGTGCCGCCGCTGCGTGAGCGCGGGCAGGACATTCTGCTATTGGCGCGCTATTTCATGCAGCAAGCTTGTGCGCAGATCCAGCGCCCGGTCTGCCGCCTCGCCCCGGGAACCTACCCGGCGCTGCTCGGCAATCGCTGGCCGGGCAACGTGCGGCAATTGCAGAACGTGATCTTCCGTGCGGCGGCGATTTGCGAGAGCAGCCTGGTGGATATTGGTGATCTCGACATTGCTGGCACCTCCGTCGCCCGGCAGACGGACAGCGACGTCGACAGCCTCGAACAAGCCGTCGAGTCCTTCGAAAAAACGCTGCTGGAAAAACTCTACGTCAGCTATCCCTCGACCCGGCAACTGGCCAGCCGCCTGCAGACTTCGCACACCGCGATCGCCCATCGCCTGCGCAAGTACGGCATACCCAACAAACCCTGAACACCACAAATCCCCTTGTAGGAGCTGCCGTAGGCTGCGATCTTTTGACTTTGGATGTGTATTGCCCGGGTCAAGATCGCAGCCTTCGGCAGCTCCTACAGTCCGGGTTTCCAATTCAAAAAATCAGGGTTCCCAGTTTAAAAACGACCTCCATCTGTACTGAAAGCGCTACAGCGGAACGATATCGCTACACACACCTCCAATCACCGCTGTTCAAGGCTTTGATCCCGTTCAGCTTTTTTCCTCGCTCCAGCCTGTAGCGATTTCGCTACACACCCCAGCTCAAGCCATCTCACCAAAAAAGATAACTTGTTGATTTATATAGATAAATCAACATTGGCCGCGTTCTTGCTAATCAACCCCTCATAAATAAGGGCCTCCGCGCCCGACTATTCCATCGCGTCCACCAGACGAGTCTGGCCCCCTGAGGAGTTTCCATGAGCGAGTTGCGTTTTACTGAAGATCACGAATGGCTGCGCACCGAAGCTGACGGCAGCGTTACTGTCGGCATTACCGCTTTCGCGCAGAACGCCCTGGGCGACGTGGTGTTCGTGCAACTGCCTGAGCTGCAGGCCTACGACAAAGGCGCCGAAGCCGCCACCGTGGAATCGGTGAAAGCCGCCAGCGGCGTGTACATGCCCCTCGACGGCGAAGTACTGGCCGTCAACCCGGCGCTCGAAGACGCGCCGGAACTGGTCAACGAAGATCCGCTGGGCGAAGGCTGGTTCTTCCGCTTTCAGCCAACTGACGCCGCCGCCGTCGGCAAACTGCTCGACCAGGACGCATACGACCGTCTGATCAAAGCCCAAGCCGAAGCCTGAGGAACACCGACATGACTCAAGTAAACCTTGGCACCGCCAACGAATTCATCGCCCGTCATATCGGCCCGCGCGCCGGTGACGAGCAAGCCATGCTCAACAGCCTCGGCTTCGACTCGCTCGAAGCGCTGAGCGCCAGTGTCATCCCGGAAAGCATCAAGGGCACCAGCGTGCTCGGCATGGACGACGGTTTGAGCGAAGCCGATGCCCTGGCGATGATCAAATCGATCGCCGGCAAAAATCAGCTGTTCAAGACCTACATCGGCCAGGGCTACTACAACTGCCACACGCCGTCGCCGATCCTGCGTAATCTGCTGGAAAATCCAGCCTGGTACACCGCGTACACCCCATACCAGCCAGAGATTTCCCAGGGCCGTCTCGAAGCGCTGTTGAACTTCCAGACGATGATCAGCGACCTCACCGGCCTGCCGATCGCCAACGCTTCCCTGCTCGACGAAGCCACCGCTGCTGCCGAAGCCATGACTTTCTGCAAACGCCTGAGCAAGAACAAGGGCAGCCACCAATTCTTCGCCTCGATCCACAGCCACCCGCAAACCCTCGACGTGCTGCGCACCCGTGCCGAGCCGCTGGGCATCGAAATTGTCGTCGGCGATGAGCGTGAACTGACGGACGTGACGCCGTTCTTCGGCGCACTGCTGCAATACCCGGCGAGCAACGGTGATGTGTTCGACTACCGCGAACTGACCGAACGCTTCCACGCCGCCAATGCGTTGGTGGCCGTGGCCGCTGACCTGCTGGCCCTGACCCTGCTGACCGCCCCAGGCGAGTTCGGCGCAGACGTTGCCATCGGTTCCGCGCAACGCTTCGGCGTGCCGCTGGGCTTTGGTGGCCCGCACGCGGCTTACTTCTCCACCAAAGATGCGTTCAAGCGCGACATGCCGGGCCGTCTGGTCGGCGTTTCGGTTGACCGTTTTGGCAAGCCGGCGCTGCGTCTGGCGATGCAAACCCGCGAGCAACACATCCGCCGCGAGAAGGCCACGTCGAACATCTGCACTGCGCAAGTGCTGCTGGCCAACATCGCCAGCATGTACGCCGTCTACCACGGCCCGAAAGGCCTGACGCAGATCGCCAACCGCGTGCATCACCTGACCGCGATTCTGGCCAAGGGCCTGACCGCACTGGGCGCGAAAGTCGAACAAGCGAGCTTCTTCGACACCCTGACCGTGGCCACCGGCGCACAAACCGCCGCGCTGCACGACAAGGCATACACTGCGCAGATCAACCTGCGCGTGATCGACGCTCAGCGTCTGGGCCTGTCGGTCGACGAAACCACCACCCAGGCTGATATCGAAACCCTGTGGGGCCTGTTCGCCGATGGCAAGACCCTGCCGGACTTCGCTGCTCTCGCCGCCTCCGTAAAAAGCACCATTCCAGCCTCGCTGGTACGTCAGTCGCCAATCCTCAGCCACCCGGTGTTCAACCGTTATCACTCGGAAACCGAGCTGATGCGCTACCTGCGCAAACTGGCCGACAAGGATCTGGCACTGGATCGCACCATGATCCCGCTGGGCTCGTGCACCATGAAACTCAACGCCGCCAGCGAAATGATCCCGGTGACCTGGGCTGAGTTCGGTGCGCTGCACCCGTTCGCCCCGGCCGTACAAAGTGCCGGTTACCAGCAACTGACCGACGAACTGGAAGCGATGCTCTGCGCCGCCACCGGGTACGACGCGATCTCACTGCAACCGAACGCCGGTTCGCAAGGCGAATACGCAGGCCTGCTGGCGATCCGCGCCTACCACCAGAGCCGTGGCGATGAGCGTCGCGACATCTGCCTGATCCCCTCGTCGGCCCACGGCACCAACCCGGCCACCGCCAACATGGCTGGCATGCGCGTTGTTGTGACGGCCTGCGATGCGCGCGGCAACGTCGACATCGAAGACCTGCGCGCCAAAGCCATCGAGCATCGCGAACACCTCGCCGCACTGATGATCACTTACCCGTCGACCCACGGCGTGTTCGAAGAAGGCATTCGCGAAATCTGCGGCATCATTCATGACAACGGCGGCCAGGTGTACATCGACGGTGCCAACATGAACGCGATGGTTGGCCTCTGCGCACCGGGCAAGTTCGGCGGCGACGTTTCCCACCTGAACCTGCACAAAACTTTCTGCATCCCCCACGGCGGTGGCGGCCCGGGCGTTGGCCCGATTGGCGTCAAGTCGCACCTGACCCCGTTCCTGCCGGGCCACGGCCAGATGGAACGCAAAGAGGGCGCGGTCTGCGCAGCACCGTTCGGCAGCGCAAGTATTTTGCCGATCACCTGGATGTACATTCGCATGATGGGTGGCGCGGGTCTTAAGCGTGCTTCGCAGCTGGCGATCCTCAACGCCAACTACATTTCCCGTCGTCTCGAGGAGCACTATCCCGTGCTGTACACCGGCAGCAATGGCCTGGTGGCGCACGAGTGCATTCTCGATCTGCGTCCATTGAAAGACAGCAGCGGCATCAGCGTTGATGACGTCGCCAAGCGCCTGATCGACTTCGGCTTCCACGCGCCGACCATGTCGTTTCCGGTAGCGGGCACGCTGATGATCGAGCCGACCGAAAGCGAATCCAAGGAAGAACTGGATCGCTTCTGCGACGCCATGATTCGCATCCGCGAAGAAATCCGCGCGGTGGAAAACGGCACGCTGGACAAGGACGACAACCCGCTGAAGAACGCGCCGCACACGGCGGCAGAACTGGTTGGCGAGTGGACTCACCCGTACAGCCGCGAGCAGGCCGTTTATCCGGTAGCGTCGCTGATCGAAGGCAAATACTGGCCGCCGGTCGGTCGTGTCGACAACGTCTTCGGCGATCGCAACCTGGTATGCGCCTGCCCGTCGATCGAAAGCTACGCTTAAACGAATGAGGGGCGTTTTAATCGCCCCGATTTCTGCAACAGCACAGATTCCCCTGTGGGAGCGAGCCTGCTCGCGAAAGCGTAGTGTCAGTCAATGAAAGGTTGGCTGACACAGCGCTTTCGCGAGCAGGCTCGCTCCCACAAGGGATCTGCAACCGATTTCGGACTTTCGCCAATTCCTATAACAAGAAACCGGAGAACCACTCATGTCGTTAAGCGTGTTCGACCTGTTCAAGATTGGCATCGGCCCCTCCAGTTCCCACACCGTTGGCCCGATGCGTGCCGCTGCGCGTTTCGCCGAAGGCCTGCGACGTGAAAGTCTGCTGACCACCACCGCCAGCGTTCGCGTCGAACTCTACGGCTCCCTAGGCGCTACCGGTAAAGGTCACGGCAGCGACAAAGCCGTGTTGCTCGGCCTCGAAGGCGAACATCCGGACACCGTCGATACCGAAACCGTCGCCGCGCGCCTGCAAGAGATTCGCGGCAATGGCCGACTGAATCTGCTCGGCGAACACAGCATCGTGTTCAACGAGAAAGAACACCTGGCGATGATCCGCAAGCCGCTGGCCTATCACCCCAACGGCATGATCTTCCGCGCCTTCGATGCGGCGGGGATTCAGATTCGCAGCCGCGAGTACTACTCGGTCGGTGGCGGTTTTGTTGTCGATGAGGACGCAGCCGGTGCCGATCGCATTGTCGAAGACGCCACGCCACTGACCTTCCCGTTCAAAAGCGCCAAGGACTTGCTCGGTCATTGCGCCACCTACGGCCTGTCGATCAGTCAGGTGATGCTGACCAATGAAAGCGCTTGGCGCCCGGAAGCGGAAACCCGTGCCGGGCTGCTGAAAATCTGGCAAGTGATGCAGGACTGCGTTGCGGCGGGTTGTCGTAACGAAGGCATCCTGCCCGGCGGTTTGAAGGTCAAACGCCGGGCGGCAGCACTGCATCGGCAACTGTGCAAGAACCCGGAATCGGCCTTGCGTGACCCGCTGTCAGTGCTTGATTGGGTCAACCTTTATGCTTTGGCGGTCAACGAAGAAAACGCCAATGGTGGCCGCGTGGTCACCGCGCCAACCAACGGTGCGGCGGGGATCATTCCGGCAGTGCTGCATTACTACATGCGCTTTATCCCCGGCGCGAATGACGATGGCGTCGTACGGTTCCTACTGACCGCTGCAGCCATCGGCATTCTCTACAAGGAAAATGCCTCGATCTCCGGCGCCGAAGTCGGTTGTCAGGGTGAAGTCGGCGTGGCCTGTTCGATGGCGGCTGGCGCGTTGTGCGAAGTACTGGGTGGCAGCGTTCAGCAAGTCGAGAACGCGGCGGAAATCGGCATGGAACACAACCTCGGCCTGACCTGCGATCCCATTGGCGGCTTGGTGCAGGTGCCGTGCATCGAACGCAATGCAATGGGCTCGGTAAAAGCCATCAACGCGGTGCGCATGGCCATGCGTGGCGACGGCCAGCATTTCGTCTCCCTCGACAAAGTCATCCGCACCATGCGCCAGACCGGCGCCGACATGAAAAGCAAATACAAAGAGACCGCCCGTGGCGGTCTGGCGGTCAACATTATCGAATGCTAATTAGCCCCCTCTCCCACCGGGAGAGGGTTGGTGTGAATCAAGGAGCTCCGCATGTCCACCGAACAACTGTCGAAAACCCCGCTTCACGCTCTGCACCTCGAACTCGGCGCCCGCATGGTGCCGTTCGCCGGCTACGACATGCCGGTGCAATACCCGCTCGGCGTGATGAAAGAACACCAGCACACCCGTGAGCAGGCCGGGCTGTTCGACGTCTCGCACATGGGCCAGATCCGCCTGACGGGCGCCAACGCCGCCAAAGCCCTGGAAACCCTGGTACCGGTGGACATCATCGACCTGCCGGTGGGCATGCAGCGCTACGCGATGTTCACCAACGACAACGGCGGCATCCTCGATGACCTGATGGTCGCCAACCTTGGCAATGATGAACTGTTCCTAGTGGTCAACGCCGCGTGCAAGGAGCAGGACCTGGCCCACCTGCAAAAACACATCGGCGCTCAATGCACCATTACGGCGCTGTTCGAAGAGCGCGCACTGCTCGCATTGCAAGGTCCGGCGGCGATCACCGTGCTGGCGCGGCTGGCACCTTCCGTTGAAAAAATGACTTTTATGCAGTTCGCCCGCGTGAATCTGCTGGGGATCGACTGCTTTGTCAGCCGTTCGGGCTACACCGGTGAAGACGGTTTCGAAATCTCGGTGCCTGCCGCTGATGCTGAAAAACTCGCACGCGCCCTGCTCGCCGAGCCGGAAGTTCAGGCCATCGGCCTCGGTGCCCGCGATTCGCTGCGTCTGGAGGCCGGTCTGTGCCTCTACGGCCACGACATGAACACTGATACCACACCGATCGAAGCCAGTCTGCTGTGGGCAATCTCCAAGCCACGTCGCGCTGATGGCGCGCGGGGCGGCGGTTTCCCGGGCGCGGAGAATGTTTTCGCCCAGCAACAGAATGGCGTCGCACGCAAACGCGTCGGCCTGCTGCCACAAGAACGTACGCCAGTGCGTGAAGGCGCAGAAATCGTCAACGAAGCCGGCGAAATCATCGGCAGCGTGTGCAGCGGCGGCTTCGGCCCAACGCTGGGTGGGCCGCTGGCAATGGGTTACCTCGATAGCGCCTATATCGCCATCGATACACCGGTTTGGGCAATCGTCCGTGGGAAAAAGGTGCAAATGCTTGTAAGCAAAATGCCATTTGTTCCACAACGCTACTATCGCGGTTGATTGACTGTTTCTATAAGTAACGCGATTGCGTTATGCGTGCACTAATGTGTAACGCAATCGCCACAAAAAAGTGCATTTTCTAACAATCGATTCGAATATGAACTTTGCTTATAACGTTCGAAAACAATTGAACAAGCGAATCGTCTAAGCCCGCACTAGTGAATGGATTAACTTGCTCAAGCTCAGTAAAACCGGGGGCTTCGCAGGGCTTGTTTTTTCTCCCGTAGTTGGCGTAGAGTTTGTCCACTGTGTTTGCATGGGTCAGCTTGGAATCGTGACCTGGGCAGTAGCCTACAAGTTAGCTACATCCCGTTCGACGTCTTCTTACTCTCCTGCAACCAGCCCCAGTACTCTTTCATGAGAAAGAGGCTGTCATCAATTTTTGCGTCAAAGGAAATAAGAAATGTCCACACGTCAGAGCGGTACCGTCAAGTGGTTTAACGACGAGAAAGGTTTTGGTTTTATCACTCCAGAAAGCGGTCCGGATCTGTTCGTGCATTTCCGCGCCATTCAGGGCAACGGTTTCAAAAGCCTGAAAGAAGGCCAGAAAGTGACCTTCGTTGCTGTGCAGGGCCAGAAAGGCATGCAGGCTGACGAAGTACAAGCAGAAGCCTGATTTCTGTTACGAAAAAGCCCCTGATATTGATATCAGGGGCTTTTTTGTGCGCGCGAATCCGTAAAATGGCGCTTCAATTTGCGTCCAGAGGCTGCCATGTCGAAAAACCTGCTCATCCCACAGGGCGATTTTCCTCCCGCTGGCTTCGGCCGGCGTCTGGCTGCGATGTTCTATGACTTTCTGCTATGCACGGCGCTGCTGATCGTCACAGGCGGCATCTACAAGATGATCCAGGCCGCCATCATCGGCGAAGAGCGTCTGCGGGTGATGACCGATGCCGGGCAACTGGATGGTGATCCGCTCTACTCGACGGTGCTGGTGTTGGTGCTGTTCGCATTCTTTGCAAAATTCTGGACCCATGGCGGGCAAACACTGGGCATGCAGGTGTGGGGCATTCGCGTACAGAACGCCAATGGCACGGCAATCAGCCTGTGGCAGGCGCTGTTGCGGTTTATGGTGTCGATTGCGTCGTGGGCGTGCGTAGGGCTGGGATTCTTCTGGTCGCTGTATGACAAGCAGAAGCGCACGTGGCATGACATCTACTCGGATACCCGCGTCGTGCGGATCCCGAAAAAGACCAAATAACTTCCAGACGCCAAAAACCACTGTGGGAGCGAGCTTGCTCGCGAAGGCGTCGTATCAGTCGACTCCAATGGTGACTGATATACCGCTTTCGCGAGCAAGCTCGCTCCCACAGGGTTCGTGTTTGCGTTTAGATGTCAGGCGTTACCGGCCAGCTTCATCCGTGCGGCCTGGGTAAAATCCAGCATGCGCTTGAGCGGACGGATCGCCTGCGGAATCAACGCTGGATCGACAAAGATCTCGTTCGTCCCTTCCTTCAAGCTCTTGAGCGTGCGCTCAAGGGTGTTCATGGCCATCCACGGACAATGTGCGCAACTGCGGCACGCGGCGCCGTTACCGGCGGTTGGCGCTTCGATGAAGACCTTGTCCGGGCACAACTGCTGCATCTTGTAGAAGATGCCACGGTCGGTGGCGACGATCAGGGTCTTGTTCGGCAGAGACTGCGCAGCCGCGATCAGCTGGCTGGTGGAACCGACGGCGTCCGCCAGCTCGATCACCGACGTTGGCGATTCCGGGTGTACCAGAATCGCAGCGTCCGGATAGAGCGCCTTCATGTCCTCGAGCTGCTTGGACTTGAACTCTTCGTGAACGATGCAGGCACCGTCCCAGAGCAGCATGTCGGCGCCAGTCTTGCGCTGAATATAGGTGCCGAGGTGCTTGTCCGGGCCCCAAATGATCGTCTCGCCGTTGTCCATCAGGCTTTCGACGATTTCCAGTGCGCAACTGGATGTCACTACCCAATCAGCCCGAGCCTTCACAGCAGCTGAAGTGTTGGCGTAAACCACCACCGTACGCTCCGGGTGCTGATCACAGAACGCCGAGAACTCATCGACCGGGCAACCCAGGTCCAGCGAGCAGGTCGCGTCCAGCGTCGGCATCAGCACGCGTTTTTCCGGGTTGAGGATCTTCGCGGTTTCGCCCATGAACTTCACGCCGGCAACCACCACAGTCTTCGCCGGGTGAGCGTTGCCGAAGCGGGCCATTTCCAGGGAGTCAGAGACACAGCCACCGGTTTCTTCGGCCAGAGCCTGAATCACCGGATCGCAATAAAAGTGAGCCACCAGCACCGCGTCCTGAGCCTTGAGCTCGGCGGCGATGGCGGAACGGTAATAAGCCTCTTCCTCAGCAGTCAGCGGTTTGGGCTGCTTGGCATCGAGGTGGGCTTGAACCAGAAGGCGTTCGGAAATCTGCGTCATGTTCGCAAGACCTGCAGGCGCGTTCGCGCGAAAGTCGAGTATACACCCGGCTCCGGACCGCTTGAGGGTACCGCCGGGAGAGTGAGTATTATCAGGCACGGACAGCATTGAAGCTGCGCAAGGCTACAGAATATCCCGTTGATACAAAAGATCATTCTGACCTGCGTCAGCGCTGCGAGTGCTGAAACAACCCATGGCGAAATTGCAGGCAAAAAAAAACCCGGAAATCCTCACTTTCGTGGGCCTTCCGGATTTTCTAAACCGCCAAATATGGTGGGTCGTGTGGGATTCGAACCTACGACCAATTGGTTAAAAGCCAACTGCTCTACCAACTGAGCTAACGACCCGCTGTGTGGTGGCGCGTATAATACTGATTTTTAAGGACTATTCAACACCTTTTTGAAAATAATCAAAAATAAGGTGTTGGATCGTCCACACCAGCTGCCGCGAAGCCTTCTGCGCGCAGGCGGCAGCTATCGCATTTACCGCATGCGCGGCCGTCATCGTCGGCCTGATAGCAGGAAACGGTGAGGCCATAATCAACGCCGAGCTTCACGCCTGCCTGAACGATCTGCGCCTTGCTCAGGCTCTGCAACGGCGCCTGAATGCGGAAGCCATTGCCTTCCACGCCAGCTTTGGTCGCCAGATTGGCCATGCGCTCGAACGACTCGATGAACTCGGGACGACAATCCGGGTAACCGGAATAGTCCACGGCGTTAACACCAATAAAGATGTCACGTGCACCGAGCACTTCTGCCCAGCCCAACGCCAGTGACAGGAACACCGTGTTGCGCGCCGGCACGTAAGTGACTGGAATGCCTTCGCCCTGCTCCTCTGGAATGTCGATGCTGCTGTCGGTCAGGGCCGAGCCACCCATGCCATTCAGATTCAGGCCGATCACCTTGTGCTCAACCACACCCAAGTCGCGGGCGACGCGGGCAGCGGCGTGCAGTTCGGCATGCGAACGCTGACCGTAATCGAAGCTTATGGTGTAGCAGGTATAACCTTCGGCGCGAGCCATGGCCACGACGGTGGCCGAATCGAGGCCGCCGGACAGCAGGATGACGGCGCGCTTTTCATTAGTCTTCAGTTGTTCAGTCATCTCAGCGCCCCGGCTCGTCGTTCCAAAGATATTTATGCAACTGCAATTGCAAACGTACCGGCAGGTTATCCGCTACCACCCAGTCCGCCAGATCGCGAGCATTGAGGTCATGGTGGCTTGGGGAAAACAGCACTTCGCCGGCACGTCGATCAAGACCGTACTGGATCAGCTTGGATACCGCCCAGTCATAATCTTCCCGCGAGCAGATGACAAACTTCACCTGATCGTTGGGGGTCAGCAGCTCAATGTTCTCGTAGCGGTTGCGATGGGCTTCTTTCGAACCCGGGGTTTTCAGATCGACGACACGACTGACGCGCGGATCGACAGCCGAGACGTCGAGGGCGCCGCTGGTTTCCAGCGAGACCTCGTAACCGGCATCACACAACTGTTTGAGCAAGGGAATGGCGTTCGGCTGTGCCAGCGGCTCACCGCCGGTGACGCAGACGTAGCGCGGACGAAATCCGGCCACTTGCTCAAGGATATCGTCGAGGGTGCGCACAGTGCCGCCACTGAATGCATAGGCGCTGTCGCAGTACTGGCAACGCAAAGGGCAACCGGTCAGGCGCACAAAAACCGTGGGCAGCCCGGCAGTCCGCGTTTCCCCCTGCAACGAGTAGAAAACTTCGGTGATTCTCAATGTGTCTTGCATAGTCGCCACGGGCGTAACAGCTAAACAGGCTGTCCGCCTCCGTCAGGCACTTCAGGCAATCCCGCCAACGCGTAGACCGCAAGAAGCGTGTTTCAGAAAAAGGGCGTGAATTCTAACGAAAAAACCCGCGACAAGCGCGGGTTTCTTCTAAACGGGTCAAGCTTGCTTACATGCGTTGCAGATCGCGTTGGGCCAACTGAGCGGCGGAAGTGCCCGGGTATTGGGCCACCACCTGCTGCAGAATGCCTTTGACCTTGTCGGTATGACCGAGGCGGCGTTCTACATCAGCCAGCTTGTACAGCGAATCCGGCACTTTGGCGTGCTTGGGATAGAGCTGCGAAACCTTGGCAAAAGCCTGACCTGCACCTTGCAGATCGCCCTTTGCCAGATTGACTTCGCCCAACCAGTACTGGGCGTTGCCCGCGTACTGGCTGTTCGGGTATTTGCGCAGGAAAGCGGCAAAAGCCTGACTGGCCTTGTCGAAATCCTTGGCTTTGATCAGGTCGAAAGCGGCATCGTAATACAGCTTTTCCTTGGCCGGATCACCCGGTTCACTACTTGCAGCAGGTGCCTGGGCAGCAGCCCCGGCGCCAGCGCCAGCACCGGCAGCAGCACTTGCATCGCCACCGGCAGAAGAATTCTCAGGAGTCACGGCAGGTGCAGCACCGGATCCTATGCGCCGATCAAGATCCTGGTATCGCTCCAGGGATTCCTGCTTCATGCGCGCAACCTGATTCTGCAGTTCTTCGATCACACCTTGCTGGCGCGATATCTGATCCTGCATCTGTTGCAATTGGTTGAACAGCATGCCTTGTGCCGAGGCAGGGGCCGAAGCCGCTCCCCCGGCATAGGCGCCGTTCGTACCGTAACCCGCAGGCGGATAACTGCTCCCGCTATTGTTATAACCGGAGTTGTCATCGACCACAGGAACCGCAGCCCACGCCGCAAGCGGCGCGAGGCTGAGAGCCAGAACAGTTACAGCACGACGGCACGTTCGCATATCGAATTACTTACGCAGTTCGACGCGACGGTTTTGAGCCCAGGACTGCTCGTCGTTGCCGGTAGCAACTGGACGCTCTTCGCCGTAGGAAACCAGTTCCAGCTGAGCTGGGGAAACACCTTGCAGTACCAGGTAGCGCTGAACGGCTTTCGCACGACGCTCGCCCAGTGCCATGTTGTACTCACGAGTACCACGTTCGTCGGTGTTGCCTTCCAGAACAACGCGAGCGCCGTTTGCTTTCAGGTCTTTGGCGTGAACGTCCAGAGCGCGCATGGCTTCTGGCTTCAGGTCCGAGCTGTCGTATTCGAAGTAGAAGGTGGTGATTGCGCGCAGAGCAGCTTCTTCGCTCAGGGAACCGTCAACGGCACCAGTGTTTGCGCCGTAACCAGCGTTTGGATCAACAGCGCCTTCACCGGCGTTGTCGCCGCCTTTGGACGAGCAACCTACAGCTACAGCCATGGCCAGAGCCAGCGCAGCAAATTTACCAAACTTCAGCATTTCCATCGTGAAACTCCTAATGAACCCCAGTGTGTTAAGTAAAACGTGTAGCGCCCGCTCACTTCAGGTAAGGGGACCAGGACGGTTCTCTGACTTCGCCTTGAGCGGTAGGAAGCGGGAGCCTAACGCGTCCATTAATGGACACGAGCATCAAGACTCCCCGGCCCTGTTGGCGGGTGGCGTAGATTACCATGGTGCCGTTGGGCGCAACAGTAGGTGACTCGTCCAGAGTGCTATCAGTGAGGATCTTTACACTACCTCGCTGCAGATCCTGTGCTGCCACCTTGAAATTGGTGAAGCCATCCTGACGGTGGATCATCACCAAAGTCTTTTCATCTGCCGAAAGTTTCGGGTTGGCGTTGTAGTTACCTACAAACGTCACACGCTCGGCACCACCGCCACTGGCGCTGGTTTTGTAGATCTGCGGCTTGCCGCCGCGGTCCGAGGTGAAGTAGATGGTCGAACCATCCTTGCCCCAGTACGGTTCGGTGTTGATGCCAGGACCTGCAGTCACGCGGGTGATCTGGCGCGAAGCCAGGTTCATCACGTAGATGTCCGGGTTACCGTCCTTCGACAGTACGAACGCCAGGCGATCGCCATTCGGCGACCAGGCTGGTGCACCGTTCAGGCCTTCGAAGTTGGTGATCTGCTCACGGCGACCGGTGTCGATGTTCTGCATGAAGATACGCGGACGCTTCTGCTCGAACGACACGTAGGCAATGCGCTTGCCATCAGGTGCGAAACGCGGCGACAGGATCGGCTCACGCGATTGCAGCAGAGTTACCGCACGAGCACCGTCATAGTCCGAGCGCTGCAGGGTGTAACGGGTGTTCTTCTCGGAGAAGCGCTCAGCCGTCACATACAGCAGGCGAGTCGAAAACGCACCTTCGATACCGGTCAATTTCTGGAACGACTGGTCGGAGATGAAGTGCGCCATGTCACGCAGCTGCTCGGTAGTACCGGACACACTGCCGTCAGCCACTTTCTGTTCGGTGGCCACGTTGAACAGTGCCCACTGCACTTGCAGGCGACCGCCGGCTGGGGCAATGCTGCCGACCATCATGTATTGAGCACCCACCGCCTTCCAGTCACGGAAGATGATTTCGCTCGGCTGGCTTGGCTGGCTGATCATGTTTTGCTTTGGAATCGGCGAGTAGTAGCCCGAGTTACGCAAATCGTTACCAATGATTTCAGCCATGTCATCCGGCAGCACGGCACCGCCCTGCATGCCGAACGGTACAACGGCGATCGGGGTAGCCCGATCGCTGCCGCTGGTAACCAGAATGTTTTTCTCATCCGCCATCGCGATCCCTGCCATGCAGCAGATCACGACCAGCATTCCTCGAAGAAGGTTTCTCACAAGGCTAGATCCTCAGGTGTGAATGTCATCTTGAATGAACGATACGGAGCGAAATCGCTCGGCTTCATTCCCTGCATTTCTGTCAAACGTCCAATATTCTTCACTGCCGCGACTGCCGACGCATCGAACGGACCATCACCACTGGACTTGGCCACGCTGACCGAAGTCACCGTACCGTCCGGCAACATGCCGATCTGCAGTACAACTGTCATGCCTTTGCGTGCTGAAGGAGGACGGGCCCAACCTTCTGCCGCTCGCGCACGAATCAGGTCATCGAAACTGCCCGCGACTTCGTCACCCTGCTCATCGGCCAAGGCCTGCTGGCGCTGCGGCGTATCGGAAAGCAGATCGGCCAAGGCCTGAGCCTTTTTGTCTTCGGTCGATTTACGTGCCGCATCCTGCGCTTTCTTCTTCGCAGCATCGGCAGCAGCTTTCTTCTTCGCTTCGTCGGCGATTTTCTTCTTCGCCTCTTCAGCTTCAGCTTTCTTCTTGGCGTCTTCGGCGGCTTTCTTCTTCGCGTCTTCGACGATCTTCTTCTTGGCTTCTTCAGCAGCGGCTTTCTTGGCCTCTTCTTCAGCAGCCTTTTTCGCTTCTTCTTCAGATTTCTTCTTGGCTATATCAGCCAATTGTTTCTCTTCGGCCTTTTTGGCTTCGGCGGTCTTCTTGGCTTCGTCGGCTTTCTTGGCTTCATCAGCCTTTTTCGCCTCGTCTGCTTTCTTTGACTCGTCGGCCTTCTTGGCTTCCTCGGCCTTTTGAGCCGCTTCTTCTTTCTTTTGTTCCGCAGCCTTCACCGCTTCCTGCTCGACCTTTTTCTGCTCCATCTGCTCGACTTCGGTCTGGCGCGCGGCGGATTTCTTCGCCTCACCCGCAATCTTCTGATTGGTCTGGGTGGTTGCCTGACTTTTCGATTTCAGCTGGTAGAGGGTCGCCTGGACAATCGGTTTGGCCGGCGGCAGCTCTGGTGTAAAGGCAAAACTGACGAACAGCATGCCGAACACCAGCACGTGCAGGACAATTGCCAGAACACTAGGCCAGAAGTAGCTTTCCGAGGCGGACGGCTCTCGCTGTTGCTGCATCAGGGGGCCTCGGTAATCAAACCAACATTACCGACCCCGGCTTTCTGCAACCCGCCCATGGCGCCCATGACGGAACCGTAGTCGACGGTCTTGTCACCGCGGATGAAGACCTGGGTACGCTTGCCGCCTTCAGTGCCGGCACGAATGATCTTGGTCACCGCGTCGGTCATTTGCGGCAGGGTCATGGCCCTGTCCTGTTGCTTCTCGGTATCGACTTCGCTGCCAAGGTTCCAGTAATAGGTCTTGTCAGCCTTGATCGAAATGGTCAGGACCTGAGTGTTGTTGTCCTGCGGCAAGGCTTCGCTGGAAACCTTGGGCAGATCAACTTTCACGCCCTGATTGAGCATCGGCGCGGTCACCATGAAAATGACCAGCAGTACCAACATCACGTCGATGTAAGGCACCACGTTCATCTCGGCGACCGGCTTGCGCTTTTTGCGAGCTCGAGCGATTAAAGCCATTGGAAATTACCTGCTTATTCTTCGCTGGTGTGCACTTTGCGGTGCAGGATCGCCTGGAATTCATCGGCGAAGGTGTAGTAGCGGCCCAGCAAGGTTTCGCTGCGAGCGGCGAAACGGTTGTAAGCGATAACCGCAGGGATCGCGGCGAACAGACCGATCGCGGTAGCGATCAGGGCTTCGGCAATACCCGGGGCCACAGTGGCCAGAGTCGCTTGCTGGGCGCTGGCAAGACCGCGGAAGGAGTTCATGATGCCCCACACGGTACCGAACAGACCGATGTACGGGCTGACCGAACCAACAGTGGCGAGGAACGGCAGGCTCTGCTCCAGCTTCTCTTCTTCCCGGGAGATGGCTACGCGCATGGCACGGGCCACGCCTTCCATTACCGCTTCAGGGTCGACACCTGGCTGCTGACGCAGACGGGAGAACTCTTTGAAGCCAGCGCGGAAGATCTGCTCGACGCCCGAATCCGGGTCAGGGTTGCTGCCCGCCTGACGGTACAGCTTGGACAGGTCGATACCCGACCAGAAGCGCTCTTCGAAGCTCTCCAGGGCGCGTCGACCGGCGCGCAGCAGATTGCTGCGCTGAAAGATCATGATCCATGAGGTCACCGATGCGGCCACCAGGGTCAACATTACCAACTGCACCACGATGCTGGCATTGCTGACCAGGCTCCACATGGAGGAATGGTCGACGACGTTAGCTTCCACGCTTTATCTCCTGCTTTGAGTGTGTACCCGGGCCGACCGCGTCGGCGAAGGCCGCACGCAAGTCTTCGGGAAGGGCCCGGGGTTTCAAACTGTTAGTGCGCACACAGGCCACCAAAAACTGCCCTTCACAGAGCAGCACATTATCCGTTGCCCGCCTGACCTGCTGTTTGAAGCGCAGGCTGACCCGGTTCAATTCGATTACATCAGCGCTTACCAGCAGTTCGTCGTCCAGTCGCGCCGGCGCGTGATAGCGCGCTTCGCTGGAGTGCACGACAAACAACAGGTCCTCCCCGGCCAACTGCGATTGGGCAAAGCCCAGCTCGCGGAGCCGCTCGGTTCGAGCCCGTTCCATAAACTTGAGGTAATTAACGTAATACACGATGCCGCCCGCATCGGTGTCCTCGTAATAAACGCGACAACGATGTGCGAACGGCCCAAGCCCGTTTTGCGCGCGCATACTCTAGTGCTTACTCCTCAGGTTGCCAATCCGGCCAGGCAACTGTTTTTCATGGTTTCGGGGCATTACTGCAAAAGTACCGTCCTCTGACAGTACAAACCCTGAATAAATCGACAACAAATGTGTATCAGTCATCCACGGCATCGAAAAACTCGTCTGCCACGGGCATTTCACCCATTCGTGACGGAATGTTTAAACCGAAGTGCAGGTACGCATGCCGCGTCACCACCCTGCCCCGTGGTGTGCGCATGATATAGCCCTGTTGAATCAGGTACGGCTCCAGCACATCTTCAATCGTGTGGCGCTCTTCGCTGATGGCCGCTGCCAGACTGTCGATGCCGACCGGGCCGCCATCGAACTTCTCGATCATGGTCAACAGCAGACGCCGGTCCTGATGATCGAAACCGTGCTCGTCGACATCCAGCAGGTTCAGCGCCAGATCCGCCACCGCTTTGGTGATGTGACCCTTGGCGCGCACTTCGGCGAAGTCGCGCACCCGGCGCAGCAAACGGTTGGCGATCCGCGGCGTGCCACGGGCGCGTCGGGCAATCTCGAACGAACCTTCCGGATCCAGCGGCAGGCCGAGAATGGCCGCCGAACGGCTGACAATCGTCGCCAGATCGGCCGTGCTATAGAACTCGAGACGCTGGACGATACCGAAGCGGTCACGCAACGGATTGGTCAGCATGCCGGCGCGAGTGGTTGCGCCCACCAAAGTGAACGGAGGCAGATCGAGTTTGATCGAACGCGCGGCCGGCCCTTCACCGATCATGATATCGAGCTGGAAATCTTCCATCGCCGGGTACAACACTTCTTCAACGATCGGCGACAGGCGATGGATTTCGTCGATGAACAACACGTCATGCGGTTCAAGATTGGTCAGCAACGCCGCCAGATCACCCGGACGCTCAAGCACCGGACCGGATGTGCTCTTGATCGACACGCCCATTTCCTGGGCAATGATGTTGGCCAGCGTGGTCTTGCCAAGCCCCGGAGGGCCGAAGATCAGCGTGTGGTCGAGGGATTCGCTACGGCCGCGAGCGGCCTGGATGAACAGCTCCATCTGCTCGCGCACGGTCGGCTGGCCAATATAGTCGGCCAGACTGACCGGGCGAATGGCCCGGTCCTGGACTTCTTCGCGCTCGCGCGGGCTGTGCGCGGCGGTGATCAGACGATCAGCTTCAATCACTTAAATCATTCCCTTCAGGGCGCGGCGGATCAGGTCTTCACTGCTCAAATTCTTGTCCTTGATGGCGGTAATCGCCTTGCTCGCTTCCTGCGGCTTGTAGCCCAGGGAAATCAGCGCGCTGACCGCATCGTTCTCGGCGGTATTGACCGGTGCCGGGCCGTCCGGCTGATTCGGTACCAACGCGAACATGGCCGGCGACGTTTCCCAGGCCTTGAAGCGGTCTTTCAGCTCGACCAGCAGACGCTCGGCAGTTTTCTTGCCGACACCCGGCACTTTGGTCAACGCCGAGGTGTCCTGCGACTGCACGCAGCGGATCAGCTCGTCGACTTCCAGGCTCGACATCAAGGCCAGCGCCAGTTTTGGCCCGACACCATTGAGACGGATCAACTCGCGAAAAAAGTCTCGCTCACGCTTGCCAGCAAAACCATAGAGTAACTGCGCGTCTTCGCGTACGACCAAATGGGTGTGCAGGGTCAGCGGTTCACCGACCGACGGCAGACGATAAAGGGTGGTCATGGGCACTTCCAGCTCATACCCGAGGCCGTTTACATCCAGAATCAGGTGCGGCGGCTGCTTCTCAGCCAGGGTGCCGCGCAAGCGTCCAATCACGTTTAAGATCCTTGAGCGTTGACCAGCCGTGGGCTGGCGACAATCGGAGCGAAAGACTCAGGCCGACGACACAGGCGCGAAAGTCCACACTCCATAAATTTGATGCTGATGCTATCAGAGACGCAGGCGCCCGCCACGACTGCGTGCGGTTCCCAAACCGTGCGGCAGCAGACTGGAGCGTGTGTGCGCATGGCAAATGGCAATGGCCAGGGCGTCCGAAGCATCGATTTGCGGTTTGCTGGTCAGTTTGAGCATGTGCATGACCATCATCTGCACTTGTTCTTTATTGGCGGCGCCGGTGCCGACCACTGCCTGTTTGACCTGAGTGGCCGTGTATTCGGCAATCTCCAGGCACTCTTCCGCACCAGCGACAATCGCCGCACCGCGCGCCTGCCCGAGCTTAAGCGCCGAATCGGCGTTTTTTGCCATGAACACCTTTTCGATGCCCATGGTCACCGGACCGTAGGTCTGGATGATTTCACGTACGCCGCGATAGACGATTTGCAGGCGTTCGTGCAACTCGCCCGCACCGGTACGGATGCAGCCGGATGCCACATAGATACAGCCGCCGCGCCCGGTATCGCGAACAATCCCGTAACCGGTGATGCGTGAACCGGGGTCGATACCAAGAATTAAAGTCATAACGCCTGCAGATTCGGTAAAAGCACGATTTTCAAAATCAACCCATAACAAATGTGGGAGCGAGCCTGCTCGCGAAAGCGGTTTCATCATCAGCAACGATGTTGCCTGAAAATCCGCATTCGCGAGCAGGCTCGCTCCCACATTGAAGCCTAGCCGCTCTTAACCGAGCTGAGCGGCCACGTCTTCCGGAATGTCCGCGTTGGAATAGACGTTCTGCACGTCATCCAGATCCTCAAGCATGTCGATCAGCTTGAGCACCTTCTCCGCCCCTTCCAGATCCAGTTCGGCGCTGGTGGTCGGCTGCATGACAATCTCCGCGTCATCACCCTTGAATCCAGCGGCTTCCAGCGCGTTACGCACGGCATAGAAACTGGTGAACGAGGTGAACACGTCGATCGAACCGTCTTCGTGAGAAACCACGTCATCGGCATCGGCTTCCAGCGCCGCTTCGGTCAGCGCATCTTCATCGACGCCCGGCGCGAAGCTGATCTGCCCCTTGCGCTCGAACAGATAGGCGACCGAACCGTCGGTACCGAGGTTGCCACCGCATTTGCTGAACGCATGGCGCACAGCAGCTGCGGTACGGTTGCGGTTGTCGGTCATGCACTCGACCATCACCGCCACGCCGCCCGGGCCGTAACCTTCGTAGGTCAGCTCTTCAACGTTGTCCGCCTCGGTAGCACCAGCACCGCGCGCGACGGCACGGTCGATGATGTCGCGGCTCATGTTCGCGCTCAGCGCCTTGTCCAGAGCCAGACGCAGACGCGGGTTGGAGCCCGGGTCACCGCCGCCCTGACGGGCCGCAACGGTCAGTTCACGGATCCACTTGGTGAAGATCTTGCCTCTCTTGGCATCCTGACGTTCTTTGCGGTGCTTGATGTTCGCCCACTTGGAATGACCTGCCATAACTCGCTCCGAATTCTCTTTGAAACGTTGCCCGCCCCGCTCATGCAGTGGCCAGCAAACAAAAAATCTTGACCTGCTCTCTATGGATAGAAAAAAGGCGCATCCGAAGATGCGCCTTCAGGCCCGTCTTACTCAGCCTTTGGCGTTTCGCGCAAACGAATGTGCAGCTCACGCAGTGCCTTGGCATCCACCACACCCGGCGCTTGCGTCATCACGTCGGCAGCACTCTGGGTTTTCGGGAAAGCGATCACTTCACGGATCGACTGGGCGCCAGTCATCAGCATCACCAGACGGTCCAGACCGAAGGCCAGACCACCGTGCGGCGGTGCACCGTACTTCAGCGCGTCGAGCAGGAAGCCGAATTTCTCTTCCTGTTCCGCTTCATCGATACCCAGCAGACGGAATACCGACTGTTGCATCTCTTTGCGGTGAATACGGATCGAACCGCCACCCAACTCGGTGCCGTTCAGCACCATGTCGTACGCGCGGGACAGAGCGCCAGCCGGGTTGGCTTCGAGCTCTTGCGGCGTGCACTTCGGTGCGGTGAACGGGTGGTGCAACGCGGAGAAGCTGCCGTCGTCGTTTTCTTCGAACATCGGGAAGTCGACGACCCACATTGGCGCCCACTCGCAGGTCAGCAGCTTGAGGTCGTGACCGAGCTTGATGCGCAGTGCGCCCAGCGCTTCGCTGACGATCTTGGCCTTGTCGGCGCCGAAGAACACGATGTCGCCGTCAACAGCACCCACGCGATCGAGGATGGCGTTGAGGTTTTCCAGCGGGATGTTTTTCACGATCGGCGATTGCAGGCCGTCAACACCGGCAGCGCGCTCGTTGACCTTGATGTACGCCAGGCCCTTGGCACCGTAGATGCCGACGAACTTGGTGTAGTCGTCGATCTGCTTGCGCGGCATGCTCGCCCCGCCAGGTACGCGCAGTGCGGCGATACGGCATTTCGGATCGTTGGCCGGGCCGCTGAAAACTTTGAAATCGACTTCTTTCAGTTGATCGGCAACGTCGACCAGTTCCAGCGGGTTACGCAGGTCTGGCTTGTCGGAACCGTAACGGCGCATGGCTTCTTCGAAAGTCATGTGCGGGAAGTCGCCGAATTCCAGACCCAGCACCTCCTTGAACAGGTTGCGGATCATTTCTTCGGTCAGGCCCATGATCTCTTTTTCATCGAGGAAGCTGGTCTCGATGTCGATCTGGGTGAATTCTGGCTGACGGTCAGCGCGCAGGTCTTCGTCGCGGAAGCACTTGGCGATCTGGTAGTAACGGTCGAAACCGGCAACCATCAGCAGTTGCTTGAACAGCTGCGGCGATTGCGGCAGGGCGAAGAACGAACCGGCGTGGGTACGGCTTGGTACCAGATAGTCACGCGCACCTTCAGGGGTAGCACGGGTCAGGATCGGCGTTTCAACGTCGAGGAAGCCGTTCTCGTCGAGGAAGCGACGGATGCTGGTGGTCATGCGCGAACGCAGACGCAGCTTCTCGGCCATTTCCGGACGACGCAGGTCGAGGAAGCGATAACGCAAACGGGTTTCTTCGCCAACGTCGGAGAACTCGTTCAGCGGGAACGGCGGGGTTTCCGACTCGTTCAGCACTTCCAGCTCGTAACCCAGCACTTCGATCATGCCCGACGCCATGTTGGCGTTGGTGGCACCGGCCGGACGCAGACGCACCTTGCCGGTGATCTTCACAACGTACTCGCTGCGCACGCGATCGGCAGCGGCGAAGCTCTCGGCGCGATCCGGATCGAATACCACCTGGGCCAGACCGTCACGATCACGGATATCGAGGAAAATCACCCCGCCGTGGTCGCGGCGACGGTGAACCCATCCGCAAAGGGTAATTTCCTGACCTTCCAGGCTTTCGTTCAGTTGGCCGCAATAGTGGCTGCGCATCATGATAATGGTTCGCTTCTCGTCATTCGATATTCGGTGGAGATCCCGTTGCTCTCAAGCAATGCGGAAACTCACGCGTGTCGTTCAACCTGGGGTTGAACCCTAGTCAGATTTGTCGCCACCGGCCAGATTCTTCTTGGCGCCGGTCTTGAAATCAGTCTCGTACCAGCCACCGCCACTGAGGCGAAAGCCTGGCATCGACAGCTGCTTCTTGAGTTCTGGTGCCTGACAGGCAGGGCAGTCGACCAGCGGTGCCTCGCTGATCTTTTGAATGGCTTCCAACTGATGACCACAGGAAGCACATTGATAATCGTACATCGGCATGGAGGTGTCTCGGCGATCAGATTGCCACCGCGCGCAGGGCTTTGCGGCGAAAGAGCGGGATTATATCGATTAAATGCGGCCTGTGCAGCCGTAAGACTGCACAGGCCGCACCCTTGTTTGCAACCGGCGCTTCAGAGCGATTCGGCCGGTGCTGTCTCCTTTACGCCATTCATGACGCAGACAACCCGCACCAGCGCGCTGAAATTTTTCACCCCGCCGTGACGCAAATGCACTTCACGGTCGACGTGGGATAACAGCGAACTGATCGAACAGCAGTTGTCTGCGGCCATATTGCCGAGAATGTTCCAGTAGACCCGCTCCAGCCGCAGGCAGGTCGCATAACCGTTCAGACGCACGGATCGCGACGATGGCTGAACCAATGCCATGTCGAATTCGTGGACGAACGGGTCAACTTTGAATTCATTCGGCAAGCCGACAATCCTGTCGCCTCGCCTGTCTTCCTCTACCATATCGGTGACACTCCTTTGCCATCTCTGCTTGTTTGAAAAGTCACATCCTGTGGCTTTCATAAAAGCGCAGACACAAAGTTATATCCAGACGACTTATTGACCGTCACCGTAGGATAAGCCAACGATACAGGTAAGACTTCGGACAGCGCGCGAGCCTGACACCGCAGGCCCGCGCGTCCGGATGATTACGTCTCCAGTAGCGCGCGTAACATCCAGGCGGTTTTCTCGTGAACCTGCATGCGCTGGGTCAGCAGGTCTGCAGTCGGCTCATCACTGACCTTGTCGAGCAGCGGAAAAATGCCGCGCGCCGTGCGGGTCACGGCCTCCTGGCCATCGACCAATTGCTTGATCATGTCTTCAGCACTCGGTACCCCCACCTCCTCCTTGATGGAAGAAAGGCGTGCGTACGTGGCATAGGCGCCCGGCGCGGGAAAGCCGAGCGCACGAATCCGCTCGGCGATTGAATCCACGGCCAGCGCCAGTTCGTTGTATTGCTCTTCGAACATCAAGTGCAGCGTGCGAAACATCGGGCCGGTGACGTTCCAGTGGAAGTTATGGGTTTTCAGATACAGCACGTAGGTGTCCGACAGCAGACGCGACAAACTTTCGACGATGGACTTGCGATCTTCCTCACTGATACCGATATCGATTGCCATGTTTACCCCCTAACGGCGATTGAATTCATCCAACAGATGCAGAGCCACTCTAGCAAGCCTGCCGACACCCCGCAGCCCGGATCGTATGCAGGTGCTGCGACAAATCGACCGACGCATGCCGCTGGCCGGGCTGATTTGAGTAGCCGCAGGCTTTGCTGTTAAATAGGCAGTGTGTCGCCATGCCCCATTTTTCGGGGCGTTGCGCATAGGCTGATGCCGTGAACGTGTCCACCGCCTCTTATTTTGTTCCGAAGCGAACCGTGCGCCTTCAGCTCTTCCTTGTGAGCCGTCATAAACGTGAGCCAATCAAAATGTTGAAAATCGTCCACCTGCTAATGGGCGCAGCAGCCTTGCTGCTGTCGTTCATACCCAGCTTGAAATCCGAAGCCGTTCCCTACCTGCAACAACCCGATGCACTTTACCTGGCCTTTTTCGGCCTGCTGAACCTGGTGATTGCCCCAGTGATTCCTTACTGGAACAAAGGCCCTCGTCAGCATCTGCAAAACCTGGTCAGCGCTCTTCTGGTACTGACCGTCGTCCTGCAAACCTTGACCCTGATCGCCCCGATGCCCGTCATCGCCGGCCAGCCAGCCGTGCTGTTCACCCTGGTGATCGCGCTGGTTGCCGTGGTCCTGCACCTGGCCGTGAGCTTCTATCGTTCTTCTCCGGCTGCCGCTCCAACCAGCTATGACATGACCAATCGCGATACCGGTACCGTCAAGTGGTTCAACACTTCCAAAGGCTTCGGTTTTATCTCGCGGGATTCCGGCGATGATATTTTCGTGCACTTTCGCGCGATCCGTGGCGAAGGTCATCGCGTCCTGGTCGAAGGCCAGCGCGTGGAGTTCTCGGTGATGAACCGGGACAAAGGCCTGCAAGCCGAGGACGTGATCGCCGCTCTGCCGCGACGCTGATCCAGGCATGAAAAAACCGCGAACAGCGTGCTGTTCGCGGTTTTTTTTTCGCCTGATGAAAAGTGCCCCCCTCAGTAGTGCGGCGGTGGCGCCTCATCCTCGAAGGACTCGAACTGGCCGACCATCTCTTCCTGACGCTTGAGCAGGGCCGCCATCTGCAATTGCAGACGCTCGACCACACGCTGCTGGGCCACCAGCACGTCGTTCAACGCCTGAATGGTGTCATCCTGAAACGCCAGACGGCTTTCCAGATCGGTAACGCGTTCTTCCAGGCTCATGACTCAGCCCTCCACAAAGGTGAAATGCTCGGTCAGGACCAGTCGCAACCGCTCGCGAATGGCGGCGACCTGCTCGGCACTATATGGCTTGGCCGGGTGCTTGCCCCAGACCGGTGCCGGCCAGGCTGCGTCGTCGCGTTTGCGCACGATCACATGCATGTGCATCTGGCTGACAACGTTACCCAAGGTCGCGACGTTCATTTTGTCGGCATCGAACAGGTCCTTGAGCAGCTCCGCGAGCGCAGTGGTTTCCTGCCACAGCTGCTGTTGATCGGCGACATTCAACTGAAACAACTCACTGATATCGTCGCGACGAGGCACCAGAATGAACCAAGGGTAGTTGGCATCATTGGACAGCAGCAGTCGGCAGAGAGGGAAATCACCGATCGTTAGCGTGTCCTGTTGAAGTCGTGAATCTAAAGCAAACACTGGCGCACTCCCGGCTGATCTTCATTATTCAGCTTAGCGGCGATCCTTATGGACGGCGCACCAAGCGACAGGACGGCAGCATACCTGCGAATGCGCCAACCTTCACGAAGGCTTGATTACGAACCACTGCAAATGCCCCCGGATGGGACATTTACTCGCGCCACGCACCAACACAGCACCCGGACAAACCTCTAACGTGGAGAAATGACCGAGAAAGACTGACTCGTTCAGCATCCCACCAGCTCTCAACTGTACGAATACCGAACAGCTGCAAAATTTTTTGCACCAAAAACGCACAGTACGTCTACGCTCACTGCGTCAGGCATCCGCCAAATACTCACTCGCGGGGTGAACCGGTAACGTTTTTGGTTGTCACGCTCGATCCTGCGTGTGGCAACACCATAGAAGGAATGGCGTCAAGCCCTGATAAAAAGGGGCTTGGCGTCCAGCATTTATGAGGTTTTTACAGTGACAGGCAGGTGTTCAGAAAAATAACCGCAGCGAAAATGCGGTTTGTGCACGCTTGTTGCATTCGTACCCATATGGACTATAAGCGCACCACGGGAAGTGGATGCCTTAAGCCCCATAAGAACAGTGGCAGGGTTGCCCGATGGAGATTCAAGTGTTTTGCCAGGGACTCTTTTTTACCGATGCAAAAAGGCCCATAAACAGCGAGAAAGTTGTCAGTCCGGCTGCGTCGGTACTGTGAATTTGCGACATCCACCACGCCATTTACGACACCGTCGTAAAGAAGCTGAAAGGTTGGAATAGCAAGTATCGCCAACATTGTCGGCGTGATATAAGTTTGCGCCGACACAAAAAGAAAGAGCCGCCCAGATAATAAAACAGGTGGGACGGCAGTACTCTTCTAAAACCAAAGGAGCAAATCACGATGCGCGTGATGAAGTGGAGCATGATCGCACTGGCAGTTGCAGCAGCCGCCAGTACTCAAGTGGCTACGGCCGCACCGTTTGTAAGTGACCAGTCTGAAGCCAAAGGTTTTGTTGAAGACGCCAAGCTCGACCTGCTGGTACGTAACTATTACTTCAACCGCGATAACAAGAACCGTAATGCTGACGTAAAAGACTGGACTCAAGGTCTGCTGGGCAACTTCAGCTCTGGCTACACCCAAGGTACTGTTGGTGTCGGTATCGATGCGTTCGGTTATCTGGCCATCAAACTCGACGGCGGTGACGGTACTTCCGGTTCGGGCAACATGAGCCGTAGCGACTTTGTCGATCCGGAGAACGGTTCTCGTGATGTCAACGACAGCCAAGGCAAAGCCGGTGCAGCGGTCAAATTCCGCATTTCCAAAACCGAGCTGAAAGTCGGCGACATGCAGCCTAGCACCGCACCGGTATTCGCTGTGGGTGGCTCGCGCATCCTTCCTCAATCTGCCAGCGGCTTCCAGCTGCAGAGCAGCGAAATCAAAGATCTTGACCTCGAGGCCGGCCACTTCTACTCGTCGACCAGCCAGGACAAGAACTCCCGTGATGGCGAGCTGTATGCCAACTACGCGGGTATAGACGCCGACTCCATCGACTATTTCGGTGGCAAGTACGGCATCACCGAGAACCTGAGCGCATCGCTGTACGGTGCCAAGCTGGAAGATATCTGGAACCAGTACTACGCCAACGTGAACCTCACCACGCCATTCGGTGGTGACACGTCGCTGAACACTGACTTCAACATCTACCGCACCACCGATACCGGTGACAAAAACGTAGGCGACATCAGCAACACTACGTTCTCCCTGGCAACCGCGCTCTCGTTCCTGAAAGCACACACCATTACCCTGGCCTTCCAGAAGGTCAACGGCGACACACCATTCGACTACATCGGTGTGGGCAAGAACAACCGTGGTGGCGACTCGATCTTCCTTGCCAACTCCATTCAGTACTCTGACTTCAACGGTCCAAACGAGAAATCCGCCCAGATCCGTTACGACCTGAAGATGGCTGAATACGGCGTGCCGGGCCTGAGCTTCATGACTCGCTACGTTAAAGGCTGGGACATCGACGGCACCGGCTTGGCAGCTAACAGCCGGTATCGTGATAGGGATGGCAATCCGCTCTACGGCGAAGATGGCAAACACCACGAGACCAACCTGGAAGTCAAATACGTAGTTCAGAATGGTCCGGCCAAGGATCTTTCGTTCCGCATTCGTCAAGCTTGGCACACTGCTAACGCCGACGAGGGTGAAGGCGACGTTAAAGAGTTCCGCCTGATCGTCGACTACCCACTGTCGATCTTGTAATCGCCAAACACTAGTTTGCGGTAACAACAAAAAGGCCCATCTTGCGATGGGCCTTTTTTATTACCTGTCACTTGCAATAGTTGCCTGACCGACAAGTCAGGCAATTAATTAGCAACCTATCATTGTGTTGCCGATTCCTGCACCACGCGAATCACGCGTTGCGGAAAAGGAATATCAATGCCGGCAGTCTTTAAACGATCACGCGACTGTTCGTTAAACATGAACATCACGTCCCAGTAATCTGCAGTTTTAACCCACACACGCAGGGAAACAGTGATCGAACTGTCGCCCAAGGTCGAAATCACTGCCTGCGGGGCAGGATCCTGCAACACGCGCTCATCCTTGGCCAGATCCAGCAGCACCTGACGCGCCTTCTGCAGGTCAGCTTCGTAATCCACACCGACATCAAACACAACCTTGCGAGTCGGCTGACGGTTGGTGTTGGTGATGATGCCGTTCGACAGGTTGCCGTTCGGTACGATGATGGTTTTGTTGTCGCCGGTACGCAGTACGGTGTGGAAAATCTGGATGCTGTCGACCGTACCCGATACGCCTTGCGCTTCGATCCAGTCACCAATACGGAACGGACGGAACAGCAGAATCAGCACGCCGCCGGCGAAGTTCGCTAGGCTGCCTTGCAAGGCCAGACCGATGGCCAGACCGGCAGCACCGATCGCAGCAACGAACGAGGTGGTTTCAACACCGATCATCGACGCGACGCTGACAATCAGCAGCACTTTGAGAATGATGTTCGCCAGGCTGCTGATAAAGCCTTGCAGGGCCAGATCGGCATTGCGCAGGGCCAGCAGACCGCCGAGCTTTTGCGTGACCTTGTTGATCAGCCACCAGCCTATGGCCAGGGTGATGACCGCCAGCAAAACGCGGCTGCCGTATTCCATGATCATCGGGATCCACGCCTGGGATGCCTTGACCAGGTTGTCCACCTCAGCATTCAAATCCATGTTCTATCTCCTGATTTCCGGCCATTCGGCACGCGAAAAATAAGCGGCAAAAATCCGCCGGGTGTACACAAAACAATGTGGGAGCGAGCCTGCTCGCGAAGGCGCCGTGTCATTCAGCAATGAGTTGACTGACACACCGCCTTCGCGAGCAGGCTCGCTCCCACAGGTCATCTGACCGAGTTTAGTCGCGGAAGTTGTTGAACTGCAGCGGCATGCCGAACTCTTTGGCCCGCAGCGCAGCGATGGCCTCTTGCAGGTCGTCACGCTTCTTGCCGGTCACGCGCACTTGCTCGCCCTGAATGGCGGCCTGCACTTTCAGTTTGGCGTCCTTGATGTGGCCGACAATTTTCTTCGCCAGTTCCTTGTCGATGCCTTCCTTGAGGATGGCGTCCTGTTTCATCAGCTTGCCCGATGCGTAGGCGTCCTTGACCTCAAGGCACTGCACGTCGATCTTGCGCTTGACCAGCGCCAGCTTGAGGATTTCGATCATTGCTTCGAGCTGGAACCCGGCTTCAGCGGTCAGGCTGACGGTGAGGTCCTTTTCCTTGAACTCGAAGCTGCCTTTGCCTTTCAGGTCATAACGACGATCGAGTTCCTTCACGGCGTTCTCGACCGCGTTGGTGAGTTCGTGTTTGTCCAGTTCGGATACCACGTCGAACGACGGCATGTAATCTCTCCAATAAAAAGGCGCGCTCGATGTGGATGGAGCGCGCTTGGCTTGCGGTTAAAATCGGGCTCATTATAACGGGTCTTTTCCTACCGACACGGCGAGCCGCACATGCCTGTACGCAATCGAGCAAAAAACTGATGGCCACCACCTGGCATGTACTTGGCGCGGGTAGTCTCGGCACGCTGTGGGCCACACGTCTGGCCCGCGCGGGTCTGCCGGTCAGGCTGATCGTGCGTGACGCCGAGCGCTTGCGCAGCTATACGGCTGCGGGCGGGCTGACGCTGGTTGAACAAGGCCAGGCCAGCACCTACGCGGTGCCGGGGGAAACGCCCGACAGCCCCGAGCCGATTCGCCGCTTGCTGGTGGCGTGCAAGGCTTACGATGCCGAAAACGCCGTCGCCCGCCTCGCCCCACGACTGACAGCGGACGCCGAACTGATCCTTCTGCAAAACGGCCTCGGCAGTCAGGACGCCGTCGCCAACCGGGTACCACTGGCACGGTGCATCAGCGCTTCAAGCACCGAGGGTGCGTTTCGCGATGGCGACTGGCGTGTGGTGTTCGCCGGTCACGGATTCACTTGGCTAGGCGATGCGGGCCATCCGGTCGCGCCGATCTGGCTGGACGATCTGGATGCGGCGAAAATCCCCCACGAATGGAGCACCGATATCCTTACGCGTCTGTGGCGCAAACTCGCACTCAACTGCGCGATCAATCCGCTCACCGTGCTGCATGACTGCCGTAATGGCGGACTGCAGGAGCATCACTGCGAAGTCGCTACGTTGTGCGCTGAGCTGGCCGAGTTACTCGAGCGTTGCGGTCAACCCGACGCCGCCGACAATCTGCAGCAGGAAGTCGAACGGGTGATCCACGCCACCGCCGCCAATTACTCATCGATGTACCAGGACGTCGCCAACCAGCGCCGTACAGAAATCAGCTATCTATTGGGCCACGCCTGCAAAGTCGCAGCGCGCCATCAGTTGAACCTGCCGCACCTCAGTCAATTGCAGCAACGACTGGTCGCTCATCTGCGCAACCTCGGATTGCCCAGCGACTGAGCAGCGGCTACGCTGGCCTCTTGTTCCTTTGCTGCGATAAACCTGATGCCATTGCGCCAGCGCCTCGAAAACCTGCCGGTCGGCCAGAAACTGCTGGCCGCCCTGCTGGTGCTGTTGACCACGGTTCTGCTGGTCGCCAACCTGACCTTTATCAGCGCCGCCTATTACATCTCCCAGGAAAGCATGGCGCCGCAGGCCTTGCAGACCATCGGCCGATTGATTGCCAACCCGAGTCTGGTCAGCGAAGCCCTGCAATCGCCGCAAAGCGCCGAGCGCCTGCTCAAAGAACTCGACAGCTACTCACCGCTGCGCGCCGCCGCACTGTATGACGGCAAGGGCGAACGCCTGGCGCAAGTGCAGCGCGGTGAAAAACTCAGCCTGCCGGAACGTTATCGGCACATCGAGGCGTGGCAACTGACCGAGTTTCGCAGCAACCAGTTGATCACCCTGCCCCGCCCCGGCACTGCGCCGGGCCATCTGTTGCTGGTGGCCAGCAGCGAACTGCCGATGGCCTTCTACACCGGCACCCTGACTGCGAGCCTCGGCATTCTGATTTTCAGCGTGCTGTTGTGGCTGGTGATTGCCCGGCAGATCAAACGTCTGATTACCCGGCCGATTCATCAGTTGGAAGAGCTCTCGCGTCAGGTCACCCGCGAGGAGAACTACGCCCTGCGCGCCTCACGCGGCAACCACGACGAAATCGGCAGCCTCGCCGAGGCGTTCAATACCATGCTGTCGCGCATCGAAGCTCGCGAGCAGCAGCTCAAACGCGCCCGTGATGACTCGCAAGCCGCCTACGATCAGGCCCAGGGGCTGGCCGAGGAAACGCGCCACACCAACCGCAAGCTGGAACTGGAAGTCCAGGTGCGCAGCAAGATCGAGAAGAAGCTCACCGGTTTCCAGAACTACCTCAACAGCATCATCGACTCAATGCCCTCGGCGCTGATCGCTCTCGACGAGCAGCTCTACGTCACCCAGTGGAACCAGGAGGCCAGCGCCCTTTCCGGCACTCGGCTGGACGAGGCGCTGAATCAGCCGATCTTTCTCGCCTTCGAACCGCTCAAGCCGTTTCTGCCGCAGCTCAAGCAGACCGTCGAACAGCACACCGTGGCGAAAATCGAGCGAGTGACGTGGTTCAAGGACGATGAACCGAAGCATTACGCGCTGACCTTCTACCCGTTGATGGGCGGCGCCGGGCGTGGTGTGGTGATCCGTATCGATGACATCACCCAGCGCCTGTCGCTGGAAGAAATGATGGTGCAATCGGAAAAAATGCTCTCCGTCGGTGGCCTCGCCGCCGGCATGGCCCATGAAATCAACAACCCGCTGGGGGCGATCCTGCACAACGTGCAGAACATCCGCCGACGCCTGTCCGCAGATTTGCCAAAGAACCTCGAAACCGCCGAGCAACTGGGCATCGAGCTGGACACCGTGAACCGCTACTTGCAGGGCCGCGAAGTCCCGCAATTGCTCGATGGTATTCAACAGGCCGGCGCTCGCGCGGCGAAAATCGTCACCCACATGCTCAGCTTCAGCCGTCGCAGCACCCGACAAATGGCGCCGTGCGACTTGCCGGCGCTGATCGATCAAGCCGTAGAAATCGCTGGCAACGACTTCGATCTGGCCATCGGTTTCGACTTCAAGGGCCAGGCGATCATCCGCCAGTTCGACCCGGCGCTCGGTCCGGTGCCAGGCACCGCCAACGAACTTGAGCAAGTGCTGCTCAACCTGCTGAAAAACGCCGCGCAGGCCATCCATCAGCGTGAAGACGACAGCGAGCCGGGGCGAATCATTCTGCGCACCCGACTCAATCCACCGTGGGCCGAGATTCAGGTCGAGGATAACGGCATCGGCATGAGCGAGAACGTGCGCAAGCGTACCTTCGAGCCGTTCTTCACCACCAAGGAAATCGGCCAGGGCACCGGGCTGGGCTTGTCGGTGTCGTACTTCATCATCACCAATAATCACAAAGGGCAGATGGAGGTGCAGTCAGCACCGGGCCAAGGCACGTGTTTCACCTTGCGCCTGCCGTTGTCGCAACCGCTGCCCATCGCTGCCGAAACCAATCAATTATCGAGGTAACCCATGGGCTTTCGCCTGTCGAAAATCTACACCCGCACCGGCGACAAAGGTGAAACCGGCCTGGGTGACGGCCGCCGCGTGCCCAAGGATCACCCGCGCATCGAAGCGATTGGTGAGGTCGATACGCTGAACAGTCAGGTCGGCGTGCTATTGGCCGGATTGATTGCCGAGCGTGAGGTCTATCCGGGGTTGAATGAACTGATCGAGGTGTTGGCGCCTTGTCAGCACCGCTTGTTTGATCTGGGTGGCGAGTTGGCGATGCCGGAGTATCAGGCGTTGAATGCGGCTGAGATCGACCGACTGGAAGCCGCGATCGATGTGTGGAACGAGGAATTGGGGCCGCTGGAGAACTTCATTTTGCCGGGTGGTTCGATGTTGATTGCGCAGGCACATGTATGCCGGAGCCTGGCGCGGAGTGCCGAGCGGCGTTGTCAGCATTTGAATGCGATCGAGCCGTTGGCCGGGGTTGGGCTGGCGTATATCAATCGGTTGTCGGATTTGCTGTTTGTCGCGGCGCGGTTGATTGCGCGGCGGCAGGGGGTTGCGGAGATTCTTTGGCAACCGGCGGTCAAGCCTGCAGAAAAGTAGCACCTGACAGTCCGCCTTCGCGAGCAAGCTCGCTCCCACAGTTGATTGGGTTCATCCAGTTGGAATGCAGTCAAATGTGGGAGCGAGCTTGCTCGCGATGAGGCCAGCAGCCTTTACATAGAATCCGGCCAGAACGCGCGAATCCCCGCGACACCCTGCGCGCCAACATTCCAGGCCTTGTCCCGCTCAGCCGGACCAACCCCGCCCAACAGAAACACCGGTTTACTGAAGCCTTCAATCAACTCCTCAGCCTGCTGCCAGCCCAGCGGCTGCGCCTCCGGGTGAGTCAGCGTCGGCTGCACCGGTGACAGCGTGACGAAATCCACGCCCATCTGCTCGGCCAACGCCAGCTCTTCAGCGTTGTGACACGACGCCGCCAACCAGCGCTCCGCCGGCAACGGACGCCCAGCCGCCGCGTATTTGCGCAATTGTGCAGAGGTGATGTGCCAACCGGCAGACGGGAAATCACCGAGCCATTCGAACGGCCCTTTGATCATTAACTGCGCTTTGCCGGCACACAGGCCGGCCGCATCGACGGCCAGATCGCGATACTTGGGGTCATAGCCGTTCGGCGCACGCAGCTGGATCAGTTTGATCCCGCCAGCAATCGCCTTCTGGATTCCGCGCAGCAGAGCCGGGGTTTCCAGGTCTTCAGGAGTGATCAGGTACTCCGCCGGCAAACGCGCCGCCGCAACGATCGGCTGGTTCGCGGCCGGGAATTCGTAGCTCGCCAGTTCCTTCGCCGAGACCCAGGCCAACGGCTGCCCTTCAGCACCGTGCGGTTCGCCGGTGAATGCCGAGACTTCCCAGACATCCAGCAACACCTGTTTGTCCGGGTAATCATGACGCACTTTGATCAGCGGTCGGGCGGCGCCAACGACGATGCCCAACTCTTCGTGCAGCTCACGTGCCAGCGCGCTTTCAACCGACTCGTCAGCCTCGACCTTGCCACCGGGAAACTCCCACAGACCGCCCTGATGCTGGGTGTCGGCACGGCGGGCGATGAGGATTTTGCCACTGTCATCACGAATGACTGCTGCGGCGACGTGTACACGTTTCACGGATTCAACTCCTCCAGTCCAGCCTTTTGCCACGCTTTGAAGGCGGGCCATTGGTAGACGGTTTCAACATAGGCTTCGTCGGCGGCCGGCAGTTTCACCTGATAGGTGCGCAGGCGCACGGCAATCGGCGCGAAGAAGGCATCGGCCAGACTCAAACGACCAAACAGATACGGCCCGCTTTCGGTCGCGGCGGCACGGCATTCGGCCCACAGCGCGAGCATGCGCTCGATGTCGACCTTCACCTCTGGCGGTACCGGGTTCAGCGGTGCGTCATGGTTGAGGTTGAACGGCATGTGATTGCGCATGGCGAAGAAGCCGCTGTGCATTTGTGCGCAGGCCGATCGTGCCTGGGCACGGGCGAAAATATCGCTCGGCCAGAGCTGCTCGGACGGAAACTGTTCAGCGAGGTATTCGGCAATTGCCAGTGAGTCGGCAATGGTGCCGCGCGCCGTTTGCAGCAGCGGGACTTTGGCGGTCGGTGAATGCTTGAGCAACAGCTCGCGGGTGTCGGGCTTGCCGAGTTTGATCAGTTCTTCGCTGTAGGGTGCGCCGGTCAGTTCGAGCGCCAGGGCGGCACGCAGGGACCAGGAGGAAAGCAGTTTGTCGCCGATGATCAGGTGCAGGGACATGGGTGTGGCGCCTTTTCGTCAGTGGAGAAACCTGGAGACTTACATTCTTTGAGCTGCCGTCTTCGCGAGCAGGCTCGCTCCCACATTGGATCGTGTTGCCACAAATCCTCTGTGGGAGCGAGCCGCTCGCGAAAGAAGCGACCCGGTCTTGGATCAGGTGCGGTATTCAGCGTTGATCTTCACGTATTCATGCGACAGGTCAGTGGTCCAGATGGTTTCGCTGCAATCGCCGCGACCCAGCTCGATGCGGATGGTGATCTCTTCCTGCTGCATCACTGCCGAACCCTGCGCTTCAGTGTAGGTGGCAGCACGGGCACCACGGCTGGCGATGCACACTTCGCCGAGGAACACGTCGATCTTGCTCACGTCCAGATCCGGCACGCCAGCACGGCCGACAGCGGCGAGGATACGGCCCCAGTTCGGGTCGGAGGCGAACAGCGCGGTCTTGATCAGCGGCGAGTGCGCCACGGTATAGCCGACGTCGAGGCATTCCTGATGATTGCCACCACCATTCACTTCAACCGTCACGAACTTGGTCGCGCCTTCGCCATCGCGCACGATGGCCTGGGCCACGTCCATGCACACTTCGAACACCGCTTGCTTCAGTTTGGCGAACAGCTCGCCTTCGGCACGGGTGATTTCCGGCAGTGCAGCTTTGCCGGTGGCAATCAGCATGCAGCAGTCGTTGGTCGAGGTGTCGCCGTCGATGGTGATGCGGTTGAACGACTTGTTCGCGCCATCGAGCATCAAATTGTGCAGGACGTCACGGGAGACTTTGGCGTCAGTGGCGATGTAGCCGAGCATAGTCGCCATGTTCGGACGGATCATGCCTGCGCCCTTGCTGATACCGGTGACGGTGATGGTCACGCCGTCATGCTCGAACTGGCGGCTGGCACCCTTCGGCAGGGTGTCGGTGGTCATGATGCCGGTGGCAGCGGCTTCCCAGTTGTTTTCCGAGAGGTCGTCCAGCGCGGCTTGCAGCGCGCTTTCGATCTTCTCGACCGGCAATGGCTCGCCGATCACACCTGTGGAGTACGGCAGAATCTGGCTGGCATCGACGCCGGTCAGCTCGGCCAATTTGGCGGTGGTGCGCTCGGCAGCGGCCAGGCCCGGCTCGCCAGTGCCGGCGTTGGCATTACCGGTGTTGGTCAGCAGATAACGCACGGCATTCTGTACGCGCTTCTTCGCCAGGATCACCGGCGCGGCGCAAAAGGCGTTCAAGGTGAACACGCCCGCCACGGTCGAGCCTTCGGCGCAGCGCATCACAACGACATCTTTGCGCCCCGGGCGCTTGATGCCGGCGGAGGCGATACCGAGTTCAAAACCGGCAACCGGGTACAACGTTGGCAAAGGACCAAGACCAACAGCCATGAATGCGCTCCTTACTCAATGATGTCAGCACCGTCACGCGCAGCAACGGTGGTTTAAATGGCAAAACGCCGCGACGGCAGAAGCCGGTCGCGGCGCGGGTATTTCAGCAGTTGAAACGGGTTTTACTGGATCTGCCCGTGGCAATGCTTGAATTTCTTGCCCGAACCGCAGTAGCACAGTTCGTTGCGGCCCAGCTTCTGCTCGTTGCGAACCGGGGCAGTGGCGAGGGCCACATCGACCTCTTCACCGAGTACTTCCGGCTGCTCCAGACCTGGCGCTTCGGCGTGCTCGAACTGCATGCGGGCGGCCAGTGCTTCGGCTTCCTGACGCAGACGTTGCTCTTCGGCTTCCGGATCTTCGCGGCGCACCTGAACGTGCGACAACACACGGATCGAGTCGCGCTTGATCGAATCGAGCAGCTCGGAGAACAGCGTGAACGACTCGCGCTTGTATTCCTGCTTCGGGTTCTTCTGGGCGTAGCCACGCAGGTGGATGCCGTGACGCAGGTGGTCCATGGTCGACAGGTGGTCTTTCCATAGATCGTCCAGCACGCGCAGCACGATTTGTTTCTCGAACGAGCGCAGTGCTTCGGCACCGGCCTGGTCTTCTTTCTCGTTGTACGCCGCCATCAGCTCGGTCATGAGCTTCTCGCGCAGGGTTTCTTCGTACAGGTGATCGTCTTCGTCGAGCCATTGCTGGATCGGCAGTGTCACGCCGAAATCGCTGGCAATCGACGCTTCCAGACCGGCCACGTCCCACTGCTCTGGCAGCGATTGCGGCGGAATGTGCGCGCTGACGGTAGCGTTGAGCACGTCCTGACGGAAATCGACGATGGTTTCACCGATGTTGTCGGCGGCCAGCAACGTGTTACGCATGTGATAGATCACTTTACGCTGTTCGTTGTTGACGTCGTCGAACTCGAGCAGTTGCTTACGGATGTCGAAGTTACGGCCTTCAACCTTGCGCTGCGCCTTCTCGATCGCGTTGGTCACCATGCGGTGCTCGATCGCTTCGCCTGGCTGCATGCCCAGGGCTTTCATGAAGTTCTTCACCCGGTCAGAGGCGAAAATGCGCATCAGGCTGTCTTCCAGCGACAGGTAGAAGCGGCTCGAACCGGCGTCACCCTGACGGCCGGCACGACCACGCAGCTGGTTGTCGATACGGCGCGATTCGTGACGCTCGGACGCAATCACTTGCAGACCGCCGGATTCCAGCACTTGCTGGTGACGCTTCTGCCAGTCGGCCTTGATCTGGGCAATCTGCTCAGGGGTCGGGTTTTCCAGCGACGCGACTTCCACTTCCCAGTTACCGCCCAACAGAATGTCAGTACCACGACCGGCCATGTTGGTAGCGATGGTCAGCGCGCCCGGACGACCGGCCTGCGCGATGATCTCGGCTTCTTTTTCGTGGAACTTGGCGTTGAGAACCTTGTGTTCGATGCCTTCCTTCACGAGCAATGCGGACATGTGCTCGGAGGTTTCGATGGTCGCAGTACCCACCAGCACCGGACGACCGGCCGCCATGCTTTCCTTGATGTCCGCAACGATCGCCGCGTACTTCTCTTCGGCGGTCAGAAACACCAGGTCGTTGAAGTCTTTACGCGCCAACGGTTTGTTCGGCGGGATGACCATGACTTCCAGACCGTAGATCTGGTGGAATTCGAACGCCTCGGTATCAGCGGTACCGGTCATGCCGGACAGCTTGGTGTAGAGACGGAAGTAATTCTGGAACGTGGTCGAGGCCAGGGTCTGACTCTCGGCCTGGATGTTCAGACCTTCTTTGGCTTCGATGGCCTGGTGCAGGCCTTCGGACAGACGACGGCCGGGCATGGTACGACCGGTGTGTTCGTCGACCAGTACGACCTGGCCGTCCTGCACGATGTATTCGATGTTGCGATTGAACAGCTTGTGCGCACGCAGACCGGCATACACGTGGGTCAACAGGCCCAGGTTATGCGCCGAGTACAGGCTCTCGCCTTCAGCCAGCAGGCCAACGCGGGTGAGCATGTCTTCGATGAACTGGTGACCGGCTTCGTTGAGTTCGACCTGACGGGTCTTCTCGTCGACGGTGTAATGGCCAGCCTTGGTGACTTCGCCTTCGACTTCTTCGACGTGCAGTTCCAACTGCGGGATCAGTTTATTGATCTCCATGTACAGCTTGGAGCTGTCCTCGGCCTGACCGGAAATGATCAGCGGGGTACGGGCTTCGTCGATAAGGATGGAGTCGACTTCGTCGATCACGGCAAAGTTGAGTTCGCGCTGGAATTTTTCTTCCATGCTGAACGCCATGTTGTCGCGCAGGTAGTCGAAGCCGAATTCGTTGTTGGTGCCGTAGGTGATGTCGGCGGCGTAGGCCTGACGTTTCTCTTCCGGCGGCTGGAACGGCGTCACGACGCCGACGGTCAGGCCGAGGAATTCATACAGCGGACGCATCCAGTTGGCGTCACGACGCGCCAGGTAGTCGTTCACCGTCACAACGTGCACGCCCTTGCCGGACAGTGCGTTGAGGTAAACACCCAGGGTCGCTACGAGGGTTTTACCCTCACCGGTGCGCATTTCGGCGATCTTGCCTTCGTGCAAGGTCATGCCACCGACGAGTTGCACGTCGAAGTGGCGCATACCCATGATGCGCTTGCCGGCTTCGCGGGCGACCGCAAAGGCTTCTGGCAACAGCTTGTCGAGGGTTTCCCCTTTGGCGATGCGAGCCTTGAACTCATCGGTCTTGGCGCGCAACTGATCGTCCGAAAGGGCCACCATTTGCTCTTCGAAGGCATTGACGAGCTGCACCGTCTTGAGCATGCGTTTGACTTCACGCTCGTTCTTGCTTCCAAAAAGTTTCTTTAACAAAGGCGCAAACATATCGGCAGGATCTTCCACACTAAAGGGATGGAGGGCGGCCCCGTGAGCGTCGCCCGTGCAGCCCTCATGGCCGCATGCGAACGAGCATTCTACCCGGAAACGGAAGTGAGGAAAGTGGCGATGTTCCACGATGCTGGCACTGCGCTTTGACGGGGCTCACTTAAAATAGGGGCGTTTTGCTCAACTTCAAGTCATACAAGGCAGAAGTTAGTCGTTGATTTAATGGGTAAAGCGGGGGCAAAAGCAATGGGCGAGTGATTTCGGCCTTTCTGCTACCATGGCGTTTCTGTTACTTCAGGTGTTCGATCATGGCATTCCGCCCTCTTACGGCCAGAGCACCCGCCGTTCTCCTGCGCGAAGCCAAGCCGCTCAAAGCCATCCTCGGCCATGCCCAGCGACTGGGGCATTTGCAACGCCTGCTCGAAAGCCAACTGCAACCTGCCGCCCGCGAACACTGCCATGTCGCTTCATGGCGTGAGGGCAGTCTGTTGCTGATTGTCACTGATGGCCACTGGGCCACACGCCTGCGTTACCAGCAAAAACGCTTGCAGCGGCAATTGCAGATGTTCGACGAGTTCGCCAGTCTGACGCGGATTCTGTTCAAGGTGCAGCCACCGACAGTACAGCGCGGGGCAACCGGGCACACGATGGATTTGTCCACGGATGCGGCGGCGACGATTCAGGCGACGGCAGACGGGATCACTGATCCGGGGTTGCGCGCGGCGCTCGAACGACTGGCGGCGCACGCCAAAAACAAAACCTGACTTCTAGATAAATGTGTACACATTTCCAATGTGGGAGCGAGCTTGCTCGCGAAGAGGTCGTGTCAGACGACATCAATGTCGGATGACTGGCCGCCTTCGCGAGCAAGCTCGCTCCCACAGGGTTTAGCGGCGTTTGCTGCCACCGAGTAAAGAGCCCATCAAGCCGCGCACCAGTTGTTTGCCAAGGTTATTGGCAGCCTGGCGCATCGCCGATTTCAGCGCTTGGCCGGCGGCGGTGCCGAGGAACTCCCCAGCCCTGTCGGCCAGACTCGGCTCTTCAGGCGCAGGCTTTCCGGCGGGTGCCTCGGCTTCAGGCGCCAGGCCCTTGCGCCCCATCAGAATTTCATACGCCGACTCGCGATCAATCGGCTTGTCATAGCGGCCCTTGAACGGCGACCCCGCGATCAGCAGCGTGCGTTCGGTCTCGGTCAGCGGCCCGATCCGCGATTGCGGTGGCGCCACCAGCACGCGCTGGACCATTTCCGGCGTACCTTTCTCCGTCAGCGTCCCCACCAGCGCCTCGCCAATCCCCAGTTCAGTCAACACCGACAGACTGTCGAACGCCGGATTCGGCCGGAAGCCGTCGGCCACCGCGCGCAGGGATTTCTGCTCTTTGGTGGTAAACGCGCGCAAGCCATGCTGGATGCGCAGGCCAAGCTGCGCCAGCACGTCATCGGGCAAATCCGCCGGCGACTGTGTGACGAAATAAACGCCAACGCCTTTGGAGCGGATCAGGCGCACCACTTGCTCGAGGCGCTCCTGCAAGGCCTTGGGCGTATCGCCAAACAATAAATGCGCCTCATCGAAAAACAGTGCCAACAGCGGTTTATCGGCATCGCCGCGCTCCGGCAACTGTTCGAACAACTCAGCCAGCAGCCACAACAGGAACGTCGCATAGACCTTCGGCGCTTCATGCACCAGACGGCTGGCATCAAGCAAATGAATGCGCCCACGGCCATCGGCAGTCGGTTGCAGAATGTCTTCGAGTTGCAGGGCCGGTTCACCAAACAAGGCCTCCGCGCCCTGCTGTTCGAGGATCGCCAGGCGGCGCAACAGCGCCTGACTGGAGCCGGTGGTCATCAGTGCCGCGTCATCACCCAATAGCTGCGGATTGTCCTTGAGGTGATTGAGCAGCGCTTTCAGGTCTTTCAGATCCAGCAGCAACAGGCCTTCGCGGTCGGCGACTTTGAACGCTGCGTAGAGCGCAGACTGCTGACTGTCGGTCAGCTCCAGCAGGCTGCCGATCAGCAGCGGGCCCATTTCGCTCAACGTGGTACGCAATGGATGACCGGACTCACCGTGGATATCCCACAAGGTCACCGGATAGGCTTGCGGCTTGTGGTTGAGCCACGGCATTCCGGCAATGCGCTCGGCCACCTTGCCCTGCGGATTGCCTGCGGCACCGAGGCCACACAGATCGCCCTTGATGTCAGCGGCAAACACCGCGACGCCGGCGTCGCTGAACGCCTCGGCCAAACGCTGCAAGGTGACGGTTTTACCGGTACCGGTGGCGCCGGCGACCAGTCCGTGGCGGTTCGCCAGGCGCATGGCCTGAGCAATCTGCTGGCCTGCGAGATCAGCGCCAATTACGAGTTGCGAGGAGTCAGGCATTTTGTCACCCAATGGTTAATCTTTGATTCTGCATGGCCGATAAAGAAGAGTGAGAGACCCGACCACAAGTCAGGCCGGACATTTCCCTAAGGAGAGACGGAAATATCAGCTTGTTTTCACCCTTGCCCATTTTGCGCGCTTCTATAAAAGCACGCCCTGGACATTAAGACCTTAGCGGAACCCCAAGCCATGAACAAAAATCTGCGCTTCAGCCATAAAATTTTGCTTGCCGCCGCCCTCATCGTCATCGCTGCCTTCGCCTCGTTTACGCTGTACAACGACTGGTTGCAGCGCAATGCGATCCGCGATGACCTGAACAACTACCTCAACGAGATGGGCGAGGTCACTGCCGGCAATATCCAGACCTGGCTCAGCGGCCGCATTCTGCTGATCGAGAACGCCGCCCAGAACATCGCTATCAATCCCGAACCTGCCAACGTCGCCAGCTTGCTGGAACAAAAAGCCCTGACGTCGACGTTCATGGCTTCCTACCTCGGTGATGCCACCGGCCACTTCACCATCCGCCCGGATGCGAAGATGCCGGACGGTTTCGATCCACGGGTGCGCCCTTGGTATAAAGGTGCCGAAAGCAGCAGCACCTCGACCCTGACCGAGCCGTACATCGACGCCGCCACCGGCCAGTTGATCATTTCCATCGCCACCGCCTCGAAAAAGGCCGGTCAGAGCGTGGGTGTGGTTGGCGGCGACTTGAGCCTGCAATCGTTGGTCGACACCCTCGCCGCCCGCGATTTCGACGGCATGGGTTATGTGTTCCTGGTCAGCGCCGACGGCAAGATCCTTGTGCATCCGGACAAGGCGTTGGTAATGAAATCACTGAAAGAAGCCTATCCGCAGGACACCCCGCGCATCAGCAGCGACTTCAGTGAAGTCACCGTCGACGGCAAGACCCGCATCGTCACCTTCGCGCCGATCAAAGGCCTGCCGTCGGTGAACTGGTACATCGGCCTGTCGGTGGACAAGGATCAGGCCTTTGCGATGCTCAGCGAATTCCGCACCTCGGCAGTGATCGCGACCGTGATTGCCGTGGCGATCATTATTGCCCTGCTCGGCATGCTGATCCGCCTGCTGATCCAGCCGCTGCACGTGATGACCCGCGCCATGGAAGATATCGCTGATGGCGAGGGCGACCTGACCAAACGCTTGACCATCGTCAATAACGATGAATTCGGCATCCTCGGTACCGCGTTCAACCGTTTCGTCGAGCGTATTCACGGTTCGATCCGCGAAGTGTCTTCGGCGACCGGACAAGTCAACGAAGTCGCCCTGCGCGTGGTCGCTGCGTCGAACTCGTCGATGTACAACTCCGATCAGCAAGCCTCGCGCACCAGCAGCGTGGCCGCGGCGATCAACCAGCTCGGTGCCGCCGCGCAGGAAATCGCCCGCAACGCCGCCCAGGCTTCGAATCAGGCCAGCGACGCACGGGGTCTGGCTGAAGACGGCCAGCAAGTGGTGGATCGCAGTATCAAGGCGATGAACCAACTCTCGAGCATGCTCAGCGCGTCAAGCAGCAACATCGAGTCGCTGAACAGCAAAACCGTGAACATCGGCCAGATTCTCGAAGTGATCACCAGCATTTCCCAGCAAACCAACCTGCTGGCGCTCAACGCGGCGATTGAAGCGGCGCGTGCCGGTGAGGCCGGCCGTGGGTTTGCCGTGGTCGCGGATGAGGTGCGCAATCTGGCGCACCGCACGCAAGAATCGGCGCAGCAAGTGCAGACGATGATCGAGGAGCTACAGGTCGGCGCCCGAGAATCGGTGAGTACCATGAGCGACAGCCAGCGCCACAGTCAGGACAGCGTCGAGATTGCCAACCTCGCCGGGGAGCGCCTGAACAGCGTGACGCAGCGCATTGGCGAGATCGACGGGATGAACCAGTCGGTGGCCACGGCGACCGAGGAGCAGACCGCTGTTGTGGAATCGATCAACGTCGATATTACCGAGATCAATACGCTGAACCAGGAAGGCGTGGAGAACTTGCAGGCGACGTTGCGGGCGTGTTCGGATCTGGAGCAGCAGGCTTCGCGTCTGAAACAGCTTGTGGGTAGTTTCCGGATCTGAAGATCAAGAGCGTTACCCCCTCACCCCAGCCCTCCCGAAACGTCGGACCGCCCCCAAGGGGGCGAGGGGGAAGGGAGCCGATCTTCATGCTGTTCAGAACCTGAGTTCGACTGAAGACTTTCAGGTCGATGTATCAAGCCCAAACGCCTCGGTCAGTCCCCTCTCCCTCAAAAGGGCGAGGGGGAAGGGAGCCGATCTTCATGCTGTTCAGAACCTGAGTTCGACTGAAGACTTTCAGGTCGATGTATCAAGCCCAAACGCCTCGGTCAGTCCCCTCTCCCTCAAAAGGGCGAAGGAGAAAGGGAGCCGATCTTCATGCTGTTCAGAACCTGAGTTCGACTGAAGACTTTCAGGTCGATGTATCAAGCCCAAACGCCTCGGTCAGTCCCCTCTCCCTCCGGGAGAGGGCTAGGGTGAGGGCGCTCTTCTGCTTTAGCGCGCAATTCCGACCGAACATCTATTCTTGATAAAGGTCAACCAAGGGAGAACCACGCAGCGGAGGGTTGATCACTGTGCATATCGCCGACATCACCATGTTCTACGCCCCGGCCAGCGGCGGCGTGCGCACTTATCTGGATGCAAAACACCGCCGGCTCGGGGTCAAAACCGGCATTCGCCACAGTCTGTTGATTCCCGGCGCGCATTTCGGCGAACACGACGGTATTTACACGGTTCCCGCCCCTGCCCTGCCGTTCGGCAAAGGTTACCGCTTCCCTGTACGCCTCGCGCCATGGCGCAATGTCCTGCAGGATTTGCAGCCCGATCTGATCGAAGTCGGCGATCCTTATCTGACCGCCTGGGCTGCGCTGGATGCGCGGCGGCAGCTGGACGTGCCGGTGATCGGTTTCTATCACTCGGATCTGCCCTTGCTGGTCGGCAATCGCATGGGCCATTGGGTAAAGCCGAATATCGAGGCCTATGTCACCCGGCTCTACGGCAACTTCGACCGGGTCCTGGCGCCCAGTCAGGTCATGGCTGACAAGCTCAGCGGACTCGGCGTGCGCAATGTTTTCGTGCAGCCATTGGGCGTGGACCTGCAGACCTTTCATCCAGACGCGGGCAACCGCAATCTGCGCGCGGAACTGGGCATCGCCGAAGAGACGCGCCTGTTGATTTTCGCCGGGCGCGGTTCGAAAGAGAAAAACCTGCCAGTACTGCTCAATTGCATGAAACGCCTTGGCCCGCGTTATCACCTGCTGTTGGTCGGCTCATCAATGCCCGCCGCCGTACCGGACAACGTCAGTGTGATCGATGAGTTCTGCCCACCACACAGAGTCGCGCAATTGATGGCCAGCGCAGACGCGTTGGTCCATGCCGGTGATCAGGAAACCTTCGGCCTGGTGATTCTTGAGGCCATGGCCTGTGGCATTCCGGTGGTCGCCGTGGCCGCGGGTGCCTTCGAGGAAATCATCAGCGAGTCCTGTGGCTTGCTCTGCGCGCCGAACAACCCGCAAGCGATGGCCAATGCCGTGCGCGAACTGTTTAGTCGCGGCTGCGTGAAACTCGGCCAACAGGCGCGCGAGCATGTTGAACAGCATTACGCGTGGGACACGGTGGTCGACAGTCTGCTCGATCACTATCACGCCGTCCTCGGCCACACACTGCCACGAGTCGCCAATGGCTGAATCGACGAATCTCCCGGCTGTGCTGCTGGTGCTGCACGACGTGGCGCCCTCGACTTGGGCGGATTACCAACCGTTTGTCGCAGCGGTCGACGCATTGGGACAAGTGCCGATGACGTGGCTGGTGGTGCCGGATTTCCATCGGCAAAACGCCCTCAATGCTCACCCGGCGTTTCGCCGATTGCTCGATGAACGCGTTGCCCGTGGCGATGAACTGGCTCTGCACGGTTACTTCCATGATGATCAGGAGCCCGGCCCGACATCTCCGCGCGACTGGTTCATGCGCCGGGTCTACACCCATGAAGGCGAGTTCTACCGTTTGTCCCGCGAGTCCGCCTTCACCCGTCTGCGCGCGGGTATCGATGTATTCCAGCGCTACAACTGGCCCCTGTACGGTTTCGTCGCCCCTGCCTGGCTGATGAGTGACGGCACCCGCCAGGCCCTGAGTGAGTTGCCGCTGAGCTATACCAGTGATCCGCAGCATCTGTATCGGTTGCCGGAGTTCACCGCCATCAATGCTCCAGGTCTGGTCTGGAGTGCCCGCAGTGCCTGGCGCCGAGGCTTGTCAAAGTTAGTCTGCGAGCAGCGGGAACAGCGCTGGTGCCAGGCGCCGGTGATTCGTCTAGGCTTGCACCCGGTGGACATGCGCCACCGTTTCTCCCGTGATTACTGGTTGAAAACCCTTGAACGACTGCTGGCGGAAGGACGCGTACCGATGACTAAAATCGACTGGCTGGCGCAACAGCGCAGCCAATGGGAGCGCGCCGCATGAGTCGCGGCATTCTGCTGCTGATCGGCCTGCTCGCGGCCGTGCTGATTCCGGTGGTGCTCGGCGGCAGCGAAACCTGGGCGCGCCTGCAAAGCTTTCCGCTGCACTGGCTGCTGGTGATGTTCGGCATGATCCTGCTGTGCTGGGGCATCAATACCTTGCGCTTACGTTTGCTGCTCGGCGATCAGTGCGATCGCGTCACGCCGATGAAGAGTCTTGGCGTGGTCATGGCCGCCGAATTCGCCTATTGCGCGACACCCGGTGGCAGCGGCGGACCACTGACGATCATGGCCCTGCTGGCCAGATCAGGTGTGCGCCCGGCGCGAGGCAGCGCAGTGTTTGCCATGGATCAGCTGAGTGACCTGCTGTTTTTTCTCTGTGCCCTCAGCGGTATCCTGATTTATGCGTTGTTTCAACACCTCAGCGATCGGCTGGAGTGGCTGCTGACGGTCAGCGCCGTTTCGTTGTTCGGTGGCTTGTTCAGTTGTGTATTGCTCGCGCGTTATCACCGCGCATTGATTCGCCTGAGCGGGCGCCTGTTAGCCAGAATGAACGTCAAGGCCAGCACCCGACGCCGCTGGGCGCGCAAGTTGCTGCACTTTCTCGCCGCGTTCACCGACACGCTGAAGTTGCCCTGGCAGACGCTGAGCAAAGTCTTCGCCCTGACGTGTGTGCATTGGTTGCTGCGTTACAGCGTGTTGTATCTGGCGTTGCGCGGCCTGGGCGCAGACTTGCAATGGGCCTGGAGTTTTCTGGTGCAGATGCTGTCGCTGGGCGCCGGGCAATTCAGTCTGCTACCGGGCGGTGCGGGGGCGGCGGAGCTGACATCGGCGGCCTTATTGGCGCCGATGGTGGGGAAATCCACCGCAGCGGCGGCGATCCTGATCTGGCGGGTGGTGACGTATTACTTTTACCTGCTGGTGGGTGGCCCGGTGTTTCTATTGATGCTGGGGCGGCCGCTGTTGAAGAAGCTGATGAACGTCAGACAGGCTTCTTGACGTCGTCCTGCTCCTGTTCTTTGAGTTGTTCCCACAACTCGGCAGCGCCGGGAAACTCGGTACCATCCTCCGGGCTCATGTCCTCGGGATCATATCGACTCAAACACCCCTCGCCCAAAGTCGCCGGTGCTTTGGAAGTGGCTTTGTCCAGTGGATCACTCATGAAGGTTTCCTCGGGGCTTGAACGAACAAGGGCCTGGACGATTGAACGCCCAGACCCTTGGTTTTTCAAGCCTGCGTGATTTGAATCAGAACACCACAGTCTTGTTGCCGTGTACCAGCACGCGGTCTTCGAGGTGATAACGCAGGCCCCGAGCCAACACCATCTTCTCGACATCACGGCCGAAACGCACCATGTCTTCGATGCTGTCACTGTGGCTGACGCGGACCACGTCCTGTTCGATGATCGGGCCGGCGTCCAGCTCTTCGGTCACGTAGTGGCAGGTCGCACCGATCAGTTTCACGCCACGCAGCGACGCCTGGTGATACGGCTTGGCGCCGACGAACGACGGCAGGAAACTGTGGTGAATGTTGATGACCTTGTGCGCGTATTCGCGGCACATGTCCGGCGGCAGGATTTGCATGTAGCGCGCCAGCACCACCACTTCGGCATCGTGCTGTTTGACCAGGCGCGACACTTCGTCGAAGGCCGGTTGCTTGTCCTGCGGATTGACCGGGACATGGTAGTAAGGAATGCCATGCCATTCGACCATGCTGCGCAGGTCATCGTGGTTGGAAATCACACAAGAGATTTCGCAGTCCAGTTCATCGCTGTGCCAGCGGTGCAGCAAGTCAGCGAGACAGTGGGATTCGCGGCTGGCCATCAGCACAACGCGCTTTTTCTGCTCGGTGTCGGTGATGCGCCAGTCCATCGAAAACTCTTCGGCGATCGGCGCAAACTTCTCGCGCAGAACTTCAATGCCGAAAGGCAGCGAATCGGCACGAATTTCGTGACGCATGAAGAACCAGCCCACCTGGTTGTCCGAGTGGTGGCTCGCTTCGGTGATCCAGCCGTTGTGGGCTGCCAGAAAATTACTGACTTTGGCAACAATGCCAACGCGGTCCGGGCAAGATATCACCAGCCGAAAAGTGCGCATGAGGGGGAAACTCCAGAACTTCGCAAAGGCCGCCATTCTAGCGGCTGCGCAGGAAAACTGCAGTATTGATCAGCACGGCCCCGACCCAGGCCCGGCGCTACGGCTTTCGAGGGAATAACCGCCACGTGCTGGTGATCCTGTGGCATCGCTTGATCTGACAACTGTGAATATCTGTGATGACTGGATCACACTATTTAACTGAATATTCAATAGAGAGCAGTTTCTCGTAACTAATTTAAATAAAAACTCCGGTTAAATGTTTACTTGATGAAACAGCCTGACTATTATTGCGGCACTGTCTCCCTGCCATCCCGCACTCTACTAAGGTAGTAATCATGTCCTTGATCAACGAATATCGCGCCACCGAAGAAGCTATCAAAGAGCTGCAAGCCCGTTTGAAGAACCTGTCCCAAGACGACAAACTGCAAGCCGAGCTGGAATTCGAAGGCAAACTGCGCACCCTGATGGGCGAATACTCCAAATCCCTGCGTGACATCATCGCGTTGCTGGATCCGGATGCAAAAACCAAAGCGCCACGCGGCGGCGCAGTAAAAACTACCGGCACCAAGCGTGCTCGCAAAGTTAAACAATACAAAAACCCGCACAACGGCGAAGTCATCGAAACCAAAGGTGGCAACCACAAAACTCTGAAAGAGTGGAAAGCCAAGTGGGGCGGTGACGTGGTTGAAGGCTGGGCTACCCTGCTGGGCTAAGCCGCAACGCCTTCGCAGAGCGATCCGCGAAAAAACAAACGCCAGCGAATGCTGGCGTTTTTTTATGCCCGGCATTTAAGCCTGGTCATGTTCGATTTCAAAGATTCAAACGTTTGCGCAATGCCTGGACATAATTCTTCCATTCATTGAGCACTTCACTCTGCATCGGCGTGGCATTAAGCGACCATTGCTCGGCCGCCTCGGTAAAAGATTTCAAGGTATTGGGTGCGCCACATTCAGGCGCGGACAAGCGCTGCTGACAAAATATTCTCCAGCGCTCTTGCTCTTCGAAATTCAACGTCTCGGGAAAGTTACGTGCGCGATATCGAAAGAGTAATTCGGGCAGACGTTCGTCATCGAAAGGCCATTGCTCTTGTGCTAGTTGTGCCGGGTCAGCGCTCCTCACTTGCTCACATAGACGCCGGTCGCGGTCACCGATAAATCCGTCGTACAACTGTTGTTCCGGATCCTCGCTCGGAATGAAATCTTCGTTGACATAAATCTCTGCAACTTTATCTTTCCAAACTTTCTGTGCGTCAGTTAGCCGCAGCGCTCGCTGTTGATACAGCGCCATGTCCAGCCCCAGACGTTGCTGATCCTGCGCGCGCAAAACCGCAAGCGGCGCCACCACCGGACAACGGTTGATGTGAATCAGCTTGAGCGGCACCGGCAACTCACCTTCCAGCAAGTCGTCGCGGCGCGTGTACAAACGCTGGCGCAGGGTGTGCGCGTCCAGATCGAGCAACCCTCGGGGATCGAGGTGCAGATCGCAGACGATCAGGGCATTGCGGTTTTTCGGGTGCCAGGCCAGTGGCAGCACCACACCGACATAACTGCGCGCCGCCGAGAAACGCCCCGAGACATGCACCATCGGCTGCAACAGGCGAATCTGATCCATGACCTTTTGCTTGCTGCGCAACTGGAATAGCCAGTCATACAGTTTTGGCTGTTTCTCGCGGATCAACCGGGCCAATGCGATGGTGGCGCGAACGTCTGACAAGGCTTCGTGGGCGTGGCCATGATCGATATTGTTCGCCGCTGTCAGGCGTTCTAGCTTGAGCGTCACCCGACCTTCGTCATCGGTCGGCCAGACCAGGCCGTCAGGACGCAGCGCATAAGCGGCGCGCACCACATCAATCAGATCCCAACGGCTGTTGCCACCCTGCCACTCCCGGGCGTACGGGTCGAAAAAATTGCGATACAGGCTGTAACGGGTCATCTCGTCGTCAAAGCGCAGGGTGTTGTAACCGGCGCCACAGGTGCCCGGAGCCGCCAGTTGGGCATGCACGCGAGTCATGAAATCAGCTTCGCTCAAACCCTTTTCGGCGAGCTGGCTCGGGCTGATGCCGGTGATCGCGCAAGCCGCCGGATGCGGCAGGATGTCTTCGCTGGGCTGGCAGTAGAGGTTGACCGGCTCGTCGATTTCGTTGAGCGCATGGTCGGTGCGAATCCCCGCCACCTGCAACGGGCGGTCGTTACGCGGATTGATGCCAGTGGTTTCGTAGTCGTACCAGAAGATTGAAGTCACGGGCGGTTCCTGAACTGAAGATCGGCAAAGTCTAGGCGCTCGACCGCCGTCGCGGCCAGCCTTGAAACATTCAAACACCTTGCAGCTATCGCTGGGCAATACATAGTTATGTCGTTTTCCCCCGAGAGGCTGCTAGCATCGGCCTCACTTGCACCCCGAACAGGCGAACATCAGGTAGCCCATGCTCGAGCCCACAGCACCGCCAAGGAAAGCACCGCTGGCCCCGCCGCTGGATACGCGGCATCAGGTCGAAACGCCGGAAGGCATCGACCTGCCGTTACGTCCCGCCGGGTTGATGGTGCGCGCCGTGGCCTTTGCGGTCGATCTGGGTATTCGCGGAGTGATCATGGGCGTGCTGTTCATCGCCCTGGCGTTTCTCGGCAAGCTCGGCATCGGTCTGGGTTCGCTGCTGCTGTTTGCGATCAGCTGGTGGTACATGGTGCTGTTCGAAGTGCTGCGTCAGGGCCGCTCACCGGGTAAGCAGTGGATGGGCTTGCGCGTAGTGCACGACGACGGCACACCGATTGGCTGGTCGGCCTCGCTGCTGCGCAATCTGCTGCGTTTTGTCGATCTGCTGCCTTTCGGCTACTTTCTCGGCACCCTCAGTTGCCTGCAACACCCGACCTTCAAACGCCTCGGCGACATCGCTGCCGGCACACTGGTGATCTACAACGAGCGCCCGCTGACACGCCCACAACTGCCTGAAGCCGAACCACAGCGCTCGCCCGTCCCCCTGACGCTCGCAGAACAACGCGCCGTGCTGGGTTTTGCCGAGCGCCAAGGTGAGTTATCGCCAGCGCGGGTCAGTGAGCTGGCAGCACTGCTCGCCCAGCCACTGCATATTTCCGCGCCCAAAGCTGTCGTTGAGCTCAACGGCATCGCACGCGGTTTGTTGGGTCCGACATGAAGCAAAGCCTTTTCGAAAGTCGCCACAAGGCCGAATGGGAGCGTTTTGCGCTGGCCCTCGAACGCCTTGAGCGTGGCAAGGACACCTCGCAAGTCGGCGGTTTCCCCAAGGCGTATCGACGGCTTTGCCAACATCTGGCATTGGCCCAGGAACGCGGCTATAGCAGTTTCCTCATTGATTCATTGCAACAACAAGTGCTGCGCGGGCATCAACAGTTGTACCGTCATCGCAGCCGACTCGGCGCCAGTCTGCTGAGCTTCATCCTCGCCGATTTCCCCAGACTGGTCCGCGCCGAATGGCCTTTTGTGCTGGTCGCCAGCCTGCTGTTCTTTGGCAGCCTGATGGGCGTCGGCATGCTGGTGTATGTGTTTCCCGAGCTGATCTACAACCTGATCCCCGCCGATCAGGTGCGTGAAATGCAAGGCATGTACGACCCGGTTGCCGGCCACCTCGGGCGCACCGCCGAGCGCGCGGCCAGCGAAGACTGGGTGATGTTCGGTTACTACGTGATGCACAACATCGGCATTGCCTTTCAGACCTTCGCCAGCGGCTTGTTGCTGGGCGTGGGCAGTGCGTTCTTTCTGTTCTACAACGGCATGGTCATCGGCGCGGTCGCCGGGCACCTGAGCGAGATCGGTTTCGGCCAGACTTTCTGGTCATTCGTCATCGCCCATGGCGCCTTTGAACTCACCGCCATCGCCCTCGCCGGGGCGGCAGGCCTGGAACTCGGCTGGGCCTTGATCGCGCCCGGACGGCTGACCCGCAGCGAAGCGCTGAAACAGGCCGCGCGCAAGAGCGTATTGCTGGTGTGCGGGGTGATGTTGTTCCTGCTGATTGCCGCGTTTATCGAAGCCTATTGGTCGTCGAAAACCAGTGTCACGCCACTGACCAAATATCTGGTCGGCGCCGGGCTTTGGGCGTTGGTCGCGCTTTATCTGTTGTTCGCTGGAAGGACCCGTCATGCGCCTGAGTGACGCCACCGTGGTAATCCGCCCGCGCACAACCTGGGAAGCCATGGACCTCGGCGTGCTGATGAGTCAGCAACACCGGCGTCTACTGATGACCAGTTGGGCGATCATCACCCTGCCGCTGTTCGTTCTGCTCAGCCTGCTGCTGTGGGATTCGCCGTCGCTGGCGGTGTTTATCTTCTGGTGGCTGAAACCGGCGTACGAACGCCTGCCGCTGTACATCCTGTCGAAAGCACTGTTCGGCGAAACGCCGACACTCAAGCAAGCCTTGCGCGAATGGCCGCGCCTGCTCAAACCGCAACTGCTGGCCAGTCTGACCTGGCGCCGCCTGAGTTTCAGCCGCAGTTTTCTGCTGCCGGTGGTGCAGCTCGAAGGCCTCGACGGTAACGCGCGACAACAACGCCTGCACGTGCTGCTGCAACGCAACGCCGGTGCCGCGCAATGGCTGACGATCATCGGCGTGCATCTGGAAACCGCGCTGTGGATCGGCTTGATGGTGCTGTTCTACATGTTGCTTCCGGAGCCAATCGAAACGGATTGGAGCTGGCAGTCACTGATTCTCGCGGCGGATCAAGACTGGCGCTGGCTCGAACACCTGACCAATGCTTTCTACGCGCTGGTGCTGGTGGTGTGGGAGCCGATCTACGTCGCCTGCGGCTTCAGCCTTTATCTGAACCGGCGCACACAACTGGAAGCATGGGACATCGAATTGGTATTCCGCCGCTTGCGTCAGCGTCTGAATAATGGTGTGTTGGGATTGCTGCTGGCAGTGTGCCTGGTGCTGCCGAATGTGCCTTCTGTCTGGGCGGCCGAGCCTGATGACAGTCCGCAGGCACCGCGCTTGTTGAATCAGCCGCTGACCAGTCAGGCCTCCCGGGACAGTATCAAGGCGCTGCTTGAACAGCCGCCATTCAAGAACAAGGAAGTCGTCACCCGCTATCGCTTTGGCGACGACCCGGCGAAACCTGCCGAAGCGCAGAAACCGGGCGAAGCGCCGCAGTGGCTGAAAACTCTGCTGGGCTGGCTCGACGGGCAACACTTGAATGGACTGGCGAAGATCATTGAAGTGCTGTTGTGGGGCACGCTCATTGCTGCGCTGGGCTGGCTGATCTGGCGTTATCGTGAATTTCTCCGAGCCTTTGTCAGCCGCCGCCCCAGACTTCCTTCAAAAACTAAACGGGCGTTGCCGCAGCAAGCCTTCGGTCTGGATTTGAACCGCGACACCTTGCCTGACGACATTGCCGCCCATGCCGAACAACTGTGGCAAAGCCAGCCCCGTGCAGCGTTGGGCTTGCTCTATCGAGGGCTGCTCAGCCACCTGCTCCACGACTTCGATCTGAGCCTGAAACCCGCCGATACCGAACTCCAGGTACTGGCGCACGTTGAGCAATTGCAGCGCCCCGATCTGCTCGCGTTCAGCCGCAACCTGACTACCCACTGGCAGAGCATGGCCTACGGGCATCGCGTGCCGGCGGCGCCGCTGCAACAGGAATTGTGTGATGGCTGGCGTGCCTTGTTTGGCCCCGGAGCCGCCCGTTGAGTCGCCGGACACTGTGGTGGGTCGCGGCGTTGATCGCCCTGTTAATCGGGACGCTGGGCGTGTTCCTCTACCTCAACGCCAAGCCTTATCAGGAAGAAGTCGATCACGGCCCTGCGCCGGCCGCGCAAGCCAATCCCTATCTGGCGGCCGAGCTGTTTTTACGCGAACGCGGCCTCACGGTCAGCCATGCCGAAAGCCTCGCCGTGCTTCCGGACATTGACCCACGCAGTCATTCGTTGCTGTTGTTCAACGACCGCTCACGCATGACCCCGCGTCAGGTTGACCAAGTATTGAACTGGACGCGCGCCGGCGGGCGACTGGTGTTCGTCGCCGAATCGTTGTGGGATGAGCAGACGAAGCAGAGTAACGACCTGTTACTCGACCGGGTGCAACTGCATCAATCCCTGAGCAAAGATCTCAAAGACCTGCCCGCCGACGTTGAGCCAGAGCGCTTTCCGAAACTGACCAAACTTTATCTGGAGGACGAAGACGCTCCGGCCTACGCCGGTTTCGACACCGACTTTCACCTCGACGACCCGAAGAATCTTGCGCAAGCCTGGGCCAACAGCGCCAGGGCCACGCACATGATGCAACTGCCCTACAGCCTTGGCTCGATCACCGTGGTTACCGACGCCGAGTTGTGGAAGAACAACACCATCAGCCAATACGACAACGCCTGGCTGCTCTGGTATCTGAGCGCCGACACCGACGTCACGTTGATCTACAACACCGAGCACGATGGCCTGCTGACCTTGCTCTGGCGCTACTTCCCGCAAGCCATCGTCGCCCTGCTCGCGTTGGTCGGCCTTTGGCTCTGGCACGTCGCTGTACGCCACGGCCCGCTTCAGTTACCTGCCCCGAGCGGACGTCGGCAATTGCAGGAGCACCTGCGCGCCAGCGCCGATTTCCTGTTGCGCCATAACGGCCAGCAAGCGTTGCTGCAGGCACTGCAACAGGATGTGCTGCGCCGCGCCCGTCGCCGCCATCCCGGCTTTGATCAATTGAACGTTGCCGAACAATGGCTGGCATTGTCGCGCCTGACCCGGCAACCCACCCGCGCTATCAGCCAGGCCCTGAGCCCGGTGCCGAACCGGCGGGTCTCCAGCGCCGATTTCTGCCGCCAGGTCGCCCACCTGCAAACCCTGAGGAACACGCTATGACTGAACAGATCGAGCCCGGCAGCGCGAGTCACGCCGCCCAGCAACGCCAGCGTGCCAGCCAGTTGGCACAAGCGGTGCGCGGCGAATTGCACAAAGCCCTGATCGGCCAGAACCAGGTGATCGACGACGTGCTGACGGCACTTATCGCCGGTGGCCACGTGCTGCTCGAAGGCGTGCCGGGGCTGGGCAAAACCCTGCTGGTGCGCGCATTGGCCCGTTGCTTCGGTGGCGAGTTTGCGCGGATTCAGTTCACCCCGGACCTGATGCCCAGCGACGTCACCGGCCACGCCGTGTACGACCTGCAAACCGAGCAGTTCAAGCTGCGCAAAGGTCCGCTGTTCACCAACCTGTTGCTGGCCGACGAGATCAACCGCGCCCCGGCGAAAACCCAGGCCGCCTTGCTCGAAGCGATGCAGGAGCGTCAGGTCACGCTCGAAGGTCGGGCCCTGCCGATCGCGCAACCGTTCATGGTTTTGGCCACGCAAAATCCGATCGAACAGGAAGGTACCTATCCCCTGCCGGAAGCCGAACTCGACCGGTTCATGCTCAAGGTGCGCATGGACTACCCCGACGCCGATCAGGAGCTGAACATGGTGCGTCAGGTCTGCCGCTCGACCCGCGCCGACATGCTCGATGTGCAACCGCTGCGCACCGTGCTGCAAGCCAAGGATGTGCAAGCCTTGCAACGCATCGCCAGTGATTTGCCTCTGGACGATCAGGTGCTCGATTACGCCGTGCGCCTGGCGCGCGGCACTCGTACCTGGCCGGGGCTGACCCTTGGCGCCGGGCCGCGCGCCTCGATTGCCCTGGTGCGCTGCGCCCGCGCTCGTGCCCTGTTGCGTGGCGGCGAGTTCGTGATTCCCGATGACATCAAGGGCTGCGCACTGGCGGTACTGCGCCATCGCGTACGCATTGCCCCGGAGCTGGATATCGAAGGCCTGCAGGTCGATCAAGTGCTCCAGCAACTGCTCGACCAGATTCCGGCGCCGCGTCTGTGAAATTCGCGATGAGCCAAAAAGATCGCAGCCTTCGGCAGCTCCTAAAGGGAGTAAAGGCATGAAACCGTCGAAACTGCTGTTGGTCTGGCTGGCATTGCTGCTGGTCATCGGTGTTGCGCTGGGCACTTTGCGCGCACTGGAAATCGACATCCCGGCCAGCCTGATAGCGATCAACTGGGGATTGCTGCTGGCCCTGTTGGCCCTGGCGATGCTCGATGCGCTGCGCCTGCGACGCCTGCCAACACCGCGCATCACCCGGCAGATGCCCGGCAGTCTGGCGCTTGGCCGTTGGGGTGAGGTGCGTCTGGAAGTCGAACATGCCTTCAACGAGCCGATGCACATTGAACTGTTCGACCACCCGCCAGAAGGCTTGAGCTTCGAAAACCTGCCGCTGGCGATTGAATTGCAACCCGGCCAGCGCAGCCTGCTCGGCTATCGCCTGCGCCCGCTCAAACGCGGTCATTTCAGCTTTGCCCACTGCGAAGTCAACCTGCCCAGCCCCTTGGGATTATGGTCAGGCAAACGCCTGCTCAACGTCAGCGATCAGACCCGCGTCTACCCCGACTTCGCCCGACTCTACGGCGGCGAGCTGTTGGCGGTGGACAACTGGCTCAGCCAGCTCGGCGTACGTCAGCGGCAACGTCGCGGTCAGGGCCTGGAATTTCACCAACTGCGCGAATTCCGTGAAGGCGACAGCCTGCGCCAGATCGACTGGAAAGCCACCGCGCGCCAACGCACACCGATTGCCCGTGAATATCAGGACGAGCGCGACCAGCAAATCATTTTCCTGCTCGATTGCGGCCGACGCATGCGCAGCCAGGACGATGAACTGTCGCACTTCGACCACGCGCTCAATGCCTGTCTGCTACTCAGTTATGTCGCGCTGCGTCAGGGCGATGCGGTAGGCCTGAGTACCTTCGCCTGCGAGCAGCCACGCCATCTCGCGCCGGTCAAAGGCAGCAGCCAACTGAACGTGCTGCTCAACACGGTTTATGACCTCGACAGCACGCAACGCCCCGCCGATTTTCAGGCCGCCGCCAATCAGTTGCTGAGCCGCCAGAAACGCCGGGCACTGGTGGTGCTGGTGACCAACCTGCGCGATGAGGACGATGAGGAACTGCTGAGCGCGGTCAAACGCTTGAGCGCACAACATCGGGTGCTGGTCGCCAGTCTGCGCGAAGAGACGCTGGATACGTTACGCCAGACCACGGTGCAAACACTGCCCGAAGCGTTGGCTTACTGCGGCACAGTGAACTACCTGAATGAACGGGCAGAACTCCATGAGCGGTTGAGTGCTCATGGCGTTCCGGTGGTGGATGTCCGGCCCGCGGAGTTGGGGGCCGAACTGGTGACGCTCTATCTCAGCTGGAAACGCAGTGCCGCGCTTTGATCAATTCACCACCTCGACCTGTACGCTGCCAGTGTCCGAAGAGCCGTCAGGATTTTCCACCTTGACCGTCATAGACATGACTTGGGGTACCTGCACAGGCCGGCCCATGCTGGTGTATTTCCCCTCACTGTCGGTAAGCCCCTCAATAAGGGGGGCATTGTTGCGTGACACCAGAATTTTTCTGAAAGGCATGGGTTTTCGGGATTGCTTGTCGACGATCTGCGCTGTCATCTCCACCAACTGATTGACCGGAACCGGATTGGGTATAGCGACAACCGACTCGACGGCCGCATAACGTGACTCGACGATATTCACGATTAACGTCCTGACGTCCCATCCCGCTAACCCGCCCTTCACCGATGCACACAAGGCAGCCACACCGGGTGCCCCCAAGGTAAAGCGCACCGTAGCCTCCCCCTCAGCGTTGGTGAGCGTCGAGGGTAGAAATTTATCTGCGTAATTCCACATGACTTCAACATCACCGAGCGGCTGATCGTCGAGTGCAGATACGACGCGGGCTTGAAACTCCACTTGAGCCCCTGTATCGCTTCCGGGCTGGAGAGGGGTCAGCTCACTGACTTTACGCGGTTCATTGAGCCTGAACTGATAGTGGATGGAGCGCGCGCTTTCCCCTGCTCCCACAGTCGCAGTCCAATCGTTCAATCCTGGCCTGGTCGGGATAGAGCGTACTTTCGCCCTACCATAAAAATCAGAGACGCAAGTCAAACCGTCAACCCCGTCCCCATGCCACGCCACCGTCATCCCCGGAATCGCTTTTGCGCTGATTGAAGACTTCAGCTCAACTTGCCATTCAAGCGCCTCTCCCCAGTCAAGCACTCTGCCTGCACCAACGCTCTCACCAAACTCGACAACCTGCAGGCTGGAACCCTGCGACATCGCATTGGCCGGCGACAGCCGTGCCAGCCGTTCGGCGGAGAGTCGCAGAGCAAAGCTGCCGTCCTTCAAGTCGCCCGCACGCAACGCAAACCTCGCCAGCCCACCTGTGACAACCTGCGCCACGCCCAGCTCCGGCTCATAGCGATTGCCCAGTACCGATGGCGCAGTACCGGTTTGCCCCAGGCGGACGACTTGCCCCTCCAATTCCTGCGGGAAGAACGTCACCATACTGTGCACGCCATTGCGACGGGGAAACCCCGTGATGCTACCCAGGACCTGACCGGGCTGGCCGTCGATGCTCATCGTGACCTGCGACCACGGATCCTCTGGCAACGGCCGAATGGTCACGTTTTTTTCTTCTGTGAAATTGTCGTAGGGGCTCCACAACCACGATTGCACCACATGAGTATCAGCGCTCGTGGGCAACAGACCGAAACCGGAGTTTCCTTCGATATCCGTATTGACCTCAACAGGATCCCCCCCTGCGGACCACGTCACGGGCACATCGGCAACAGGCTTATGGGTAAAGCGCGAAACCACATTCACCCACGTCCAGGCTTTATCAATGCCCACCACAGGATCCACGGGGGATTCAAGCAGGTAGTTAAACCTTAAAGCGTTATCACCCAAGACCATCGGTGTGGCGGTGACCGTGGCGTCAAAATCCAGTAGCGGCAGGTTCAATGCAAGGGCAAAGTGGCCTGCTATTGGACTGCCTGTGAAGTCGAGTTCCCAGGACGCGCCATCTGCGCCTAACGTTTGAGACTCCCGCCAGGGAGGACGCACGGTTGCACCCAAATCGTCGGCAGACGTCCCTGACCACTGCAGCTCTATCGACAGGCCCACCAGTGGACTCAGCGCATTAGGCCAGACAGTAAAGGTATGATCCGCCCCCAGGCAGGGAAATAGCTGATGCCCATCGAGTACTGCCGATACCCGATCCAGCCTGAGGCTCATTTCCTGCTTCAGGTCCGGATTGATGAATCGCCCGGACAGCTCCCGATCATCTGAAACGCCGTCAGCCTTCAACCGCAACTCAAACAGCCCGCTGATATTGTCAGTTGCACTGGAAGAGAGGCTCCAAGTCAATCCTTCAGCCGGCAGAAGGAGATCTTTTCCAAGGTTGGCCGGTTTCAGGCCGATCTGCGGATCCTTCTCTCGCCAGTCCAGGGTGATGCTTTTGGTGTCGATCCATGGGCTTCCGGAAACAGGCTCGATCCTCAGTGTGTGTGTCTGGCCGTGGTAGCAGATCAATCCAAGGGTCTGAAGGTCGACTGGTGTCTCATCCAGAAAGATCTGCACATGTTGTTTCCAGAGGCTGGTTTCAATCGCCTTCACGACGAAGTTTTTTTCGCTGGGCTGCGCCTCTTCGTGAGCCTTGATCGTGGCCTTGACGGGGTGGTCACCGGCAGAGAGCGGTTGATAACTGAAACTGGACCAACCGTCAGCACCGGTAAACGTCCTCGTAATATTTACATCAGGGGCCTGCCAGAAAACCAGCGCGCCCTCGACCGGATCACCGTTGCCGAAGGTCGTGTCATGCAGCACCTGCACCCACATCCGCGCGCTTTCGTTTTCATCGACCACACAAGTTCTGTCAGGCTCACGCACATCCCCCGGTTTGACAACATTGCGCGCCAGCGACATAGGCTTGGCAAGCGAACGTTTGGACAACCGCGAAGAAGACAACGTCAGAGAAAAATCGCCATCACGTTGGTCCTTATTATCGAACTGAAACTCGACCATGCCTTCCGGGCCTACTGGAACGGCCGTTTCCAGCAGCGGGGTGACGGTAACGCCCAACTGCTCGGGAGCGTCGCCAGCCCAGTGCAACGTCACTTCGGTGTTGTGCAGCACCTCCGGGAACTCGATCAGCAACCCATAGATCGTCCCTCTGTTGGGGTAACCCTGCTGCTCCCACGGCTGCTTCTGTTCTTCTGCGACGATCGTGCGGACATCCTTCAACGGGTCGGTTTCCAGCACCGTGACCTCAAAGGTTTCAGCCACGACGCCGCTGGCGTAATAGAGACTTTCGATCGAGGCCTCAATGCGCAAGTCGCCTGCCGCAAGCGGTTTGTACTCAAACCAGCTCCAGCCCTCATGGTCGGTCGGTGTCAAACTTTTTACGGTTGTGCCTTCGACCTTCCAGGTGACCGTCCGCCCCGACAGTGCCTTATCGGTGTAATGCGAACCGATGCGCACGCCAACCCTTGTCGATTGGCCATACTCCAGCACCACGTAATACGCCGCCTCTCTGGATTCGAGAATCTTCACACGGTGGTGATCCAGTGAGACCGGAATCTCAAGCACAGGGGCGTTGAACTCGTTCAATACCCGCAGGTTGAAAAGATGGGGGAGTTCGCCGTCGATGTCCGGGCAAGAGAGACTCCAAGTGTCATTCAGCGGCTTGTCCTTGCCCCAATCCGGATCGACTTCGATCGCACCCTGCGGATTATCCTCGCTGTTCAAGGACACCCGCGTGTTCTGCCAGGCGTCATCCTGCGCATGCACACATTTGAAGAGATGCTCAGACTCACCGAATGCGCCCAAACACAGGGGCAAGGCACGATTGAGCGGCAATACTTGCTTATCCAGTTGCAGTGCCTGCAACTGCGCCGCCGGCAAGTGCAATTGAATGTCGATATCGGTCATGCGTAACGCCGAGAAGTAGTCACCCGCGGCGTTGGGCGGACTGGTCACAGTGACCCTCAGGACGTGTGTATCCAGAAGCGGCAACGTCACTGGCACTGAGTAACTGCGCGGTTTGAACTCTAGAGGCTGGCCGTTCTCCTCGCGCAGCCGATCGGCATTTCGATCGCGTCGCCCCCCCACTTCCAAGCGGATTTTCTGCGTTTCAGTGCCCCCCACGATACTGAGTTCCAGCAGACCTTCCTTATCGTGATCCATTTCGCAAAGGAAGGTGATGTCATACCTGACCTCTGCACTGGCACGCTTGGGTACTGCGATGTCTTGAAAAACGGATGAACCGTCGAGGGCAGACAGAATATTGATGGGGAGACCATTGTAGATCTCACCCTTGGTTACAACATAAGACGGATTGACCGGTCCCTTATTCCAGTCTGTGAGCCACTTCGTAAATTTGCCATTGATGACCAGATTGCGCTCTGCCTGAATGCCAGGATTAAACATGATTACGACTCCTTCCGGCACGGTGCTTCAAAGCAATCGCTTCGGCTTCTGTGACCAGGTTTTCCACGGCCAGTCTGAATGTCGGCTCACCGACCTTGGTCGTGTAACGGATCGTCACAATCAAGTCTGTCATCGATGCGATCACATCAGCCTGCGCCTCTTCGCCCCACCGCGCGCAATAGATCTCCCATGAGGAAACAGCGCCGGTGCACTCAAAGGCGCGAAGCAGGCCAGAATCCTGGTCTTCCATCACGCGCCCATCATCCGCAACGCCTTGGGAAATGCCGATCTGTTGTCCCGAGCGCGTATTGAACAGCACGCCGGCAGGTGCAGTCGTGCCTTCGGGATTGTGCAGAAACTCCACCGCCCGCGGCGCTGGCTGGATAACGGTTCGACTGCCGGTCTGGGTCAAAGTGAACCCGAGACTCTGGTAGGGCCCGACCAATGCCGGGCAGTCGACTTCGACCGATCGGATCAGACGGCAGTACTCACCGGGATGCTCGCGATTGAAGTTCAACTCGCTCACATTGAATGCCAGCCTGCCATTAGTCTGCAGTTTTTGATGTGCCTCGACCCAGCTGCGAGCATCAGGTTGAGACTCGTTGGGATTATCGAATAGCTGGCGTAATGAAACGATCTTGACCCGTTCCAGACGCCGTTCGAAGCTTTGCAAATGGTCGCGTTCAATGCGCATCAGGTAGCCGCGCAGCTGCTCGGCAGCCAATAAACCATGATTTTTCTCGGACCATGCCTGAGGCAAAACTGTCTGTGAGTCGTAATTACCGGTTTGCGCACTGAGTGACGACTGAGCGTTGATACACAGACTGCTGGTTGCATCGTAAGCCTGGTAGTAGAGAGCCTTGAGCTGTGCCAGCAGCCAGTCATACAGTTGACTGTGGGTGTTGCGTCTCTGAAGGAAGTCGTACAACGCCAAGGACTGGCGATTGGTCAGCAAGACCAATTGCAGACTTGCCTGCGCAGCCTCCACCGCAATCACCTGCGCATTGATCTGCTCGTCCAGAGCCGACAGTTCAGCGAGTGCCAGGTTGCGTTGCAACCCCCATTCGCGGCGACGCAGGCGATACCCTTCGGTCACCGCCCTTTTTTCCGCGTCCGCCTGCTTGCCCATAGAGGCAATCTGCAAGCCATGGGCGATGGCATGAGCCACACCTTCGGGAAAGGCATTGCCATTGGCCATACCAAAGACTTTGGGTATGGCCGAAATTGCCCCCGCTGCGGCCTGCACGGCCACCGACGCCTGATTGAGCTGTTTGGCGCCATGAAGGTCATCCATGACCTTGTATTCCTCGGCACTGATGTTTTCCTCATACCACGCGGCGTAACCATCGGCGCGCTGCTGTACGGCTTCGCGGCTTTGGCGCAATGCCGTCAGCGTCGCATTCATCTGCGCGATGGCTTTGTCCTGAATGGCTTTCGTCGATTCGCCTTGCTCCAGCAGATGCCTTTGCTGCATTTCTGTCTGTTGCGCAGTATCGCGCTGCTCCATGAATCGAAGCACTTGACTGCCATAATCCTGCAGCGCTTGCACAGAGCGCATTGCCAAGTCGAATGTCATTCGCCAGTTATAGGCGTTGACGTGAGCCCGCCCGCCCATAGGCCTTGGTCCGGCGTTGCCGCCTGCAGCCAGATCGCGCAAAAGTTGCGCAGGATCACCCGGCGCGTCATACAGTTCCAGTACCAGCGGCTTGCCATCGATGCTCAGCCAATTACGCAAGTTATGCAGACGCTGTCGTGGCAGTTGGAATCGAGCCAGCAAGCGCTCATTGGTTGGCAGCTTGAATGGCTCCGTCGCGAACAGGCCCATCGCCGGTGCCGCAGAGGCTGAGGGCGGGACGTTTGCCAGCGAGTACACATGGGTTTTCTCAAACGCCTCCAGTTCCGGGCGAGTACCGCTTTGCGCAATCAGCGCCCCGAGCGTTTGTGTCTTCCAGTCAGTTACCGAACGCGCCGAAGGCGGATCGCCCATCAAGCCTTGGGCCTGTTGATAACACCCCTTGGCCATCACCAGACTGTCCCGCGTCTGCTGACGGTAATACCAGTCGCCTTCCTCGATCAGGTTATTGACGAACTCCATGAATGTCAGGATCCGAAAATGCCGTGGCGCCGCGTAGCTGATGGCATACGGATCATCCGCGGCCAGGCACTCAGGCCCGAGATTGCCTTGACTATTCAACGGCCGGCATCGCCAATAGTCCGGTTTGTCGGAGGGTTGCGACGGCGTTGATGGCTGCGCGATGGCTTGCGGATCGAACACCCTGCGCCACCAGGTTTCTGCCTCGCGATAACGGTTCTCTTCACGAAGTCGGATAGCCACCAGGTGGATCAGATGAAAAAACAGCTCCCAGAAATACAAACCGTTGGCACCATTGAATGCACCGTTGGGTTCATTGACCGGTCCGGCCTCCGAAGCCGGCTCAGGCAGGAACTGGGTTTCCCAGGCGAGTACGGCGTCCAGAGACCCGTTGGCGAGGGTCACCAGTTGCGGGCCGAACAGCGAGTTAAGGCGCACCCGCGGCAATGTTCCCGGCTTGTTGAAAGCCAGAAACTGCGCCGCGTCACCCCGGTTCTTTTCCAGCTCGGCGGGATCGAAACCGACGATTTGCGTCATTGTCAGCGCGAATTGTTTTCGACCATAGCCTGTAGATGCAGTGGTGGCGCCAAAGGTGAAGGTGAAAGTGCTGGTGAATCCACCGAAAGCACGCTTATAGATCAACCATTCGGTCGCCCAGTCGCCGCGCCCCGAGAATTCGCCCTCGGTTTTTGGTGGATCTTCCCCTGAGGGATTGCCGGTCAAGGTCAAATCGAAACCGACCTTTTCCTCGGCCCCTGTGTTATTCGCTTTGCAAACACCCCTGACGGCCAGGATATCGCCCGTGGAGTGAGTCAGGAGGAAGGCTTCCAGTTCGTAGAAGCCCGTCAGCGTCCCGGCCGCCGGGACCGTAACGACCCTCTTCGGCCAGGCATGCTCACTCATCGAGTGCTGGACGGTCAGAGCAGTGGTAAAGCGTTCTGCCAGAATATCCAGCCAGCTGCCATCATCCGTGGGGACAGGCCGAAACAGCGCATCGAGCACCACCCTATGCGTTTCTTCGTTAGCAGGGTTGTCGAACAAAACACCCAGACAGCCATTGGGATGACTTTCGGAAACACGAACCGTGGCAATCAAGTGATTGCCAGCTACCGGCGGATTGTCAATCGAATGACTTTGCAGGTTTATTGCGGGCGACCAGTCGCCGTTCTGCGATCTGAAAGCGAGGTTGATACTCAACTTGTAGGGGACGTAACCCTCCTTACCTTTTTCCCCGAGTATGTCCGAGAGCTCAGCCCAGACCAGACAAGGTCGCCCGCCCCAGAATATCGGACGCATATCCAGTACGCGGTTGGTAACCCCCACATCGATGCCTTCCCACTCCCCCCAGGCCGCTGGATTGACATCGGTACAGGTCGACGTCAGCTCGATCTGCGCTTCGCGCCAGAAATATCGGTAAGGCGCCACTCGCTCACGGCCGACAAAGAAATAGCGCCCATCCACCGCTGCGCTGCCATGCAAAAAGGCACTGATGACTTCCAGATTGCAGGTTTCCTCAAAGGACTTCAGATAGTTGCGCAAGGCAACCAGCACCGAATCGCTGCTCAGCCGTGTCTGGTTCAGGTCGGTCATCAGCGTCTGGAACAAACGAGTCGTGCGTGGCCGCACGAAAGGTGTCATGTAGTTTTCCGGATAGATGAGCAGTTGCATCAGTGCCGACCAGTCCGAATAACTTCTGTACAGTTCCCAGCGTTTCAGATCGTCTTCGGGGAACTCTGTTCTCAAATACCCCGGTTCAAGCTTGCGGTAGGCGGCATTGATGAATTTCTGCGCACAACTGATTGCCTCGGCGCCAAACGCGCCGGGCACCTTGTGGCTGTCGAGCGAATCCAGACGCAGCAAGTCATTCAGGTGGTCAGCATTTTTGATGATATTGAACCTGCCAGGGCGTTCGCCGAAGTAACCGAGACAAAACTCTGTCAGTGCAGTGCGACGCTGCTCCAGCAAATTGTTGATGATGCTTTGGCTCATGATCCTTTCTCCTGTCACACGGGCTGTGCGAACGTCGGACGTCACTCAGAAACAACGTCAGCGGCAAATTCGATCGGTTCGAAATCCACACTCACGCCGCTGGAGTCCGAGGTCACAGTGCACTTGAATGTTCCCCCCGTAGTGCTGGAGACAACTGCCCGTGCGATACCTTCCTGAGTGGTGAGGCCCGAGTCAGGCGAGATCTGCGCCTCGACGTGCAGCGAGGGGCCATCGCCAATGGGCAGCGCAGTCCAGCGCACCCGCCTGCTCTTGCCCAGATTGCCGTGGCGGTCCATGAGCACGGCGGACAATTCCACCGCTTGTCCCGCCAGTACGGGCTTCACCGGCACTCTGGACATGAAATGCGGCGGGAAATCCAGTTTCAGGACGTCTTCGGTCAACTGGATCAGAGGCCCTTCCTGCCACGGAGTCAGAGAAACCCGGAACAGCGGACGTTCGCTACCCATGACTTTCCCGGGCGTGTACGTTGCCGTGGCGACACCGATGGGACTGGTTTTCCCGATAACGAGCGTGCCGAGGCTGGCCTGCCCCTGAATGACCACTCCGCTGAGAGCCTTGCCGTCCTGGTCTGTCAACGTGATAGTGAAAACGATCGTGCCAGTACTGCCGGCGATCACATCGGTGTTATTCGGCAGGATCCGCATGTCGACCAGCGACGCACGAAGCTCGTCGGATGGACGAGCCGGCGCCGCCGTTTCAGACAGACTCGACAAGGCGTGTTCGGCGGCATTTTTGTAAGCTGGCTTCTCGACGGTTTCCGGCAACATCCCCAACTGGAAGATCGTCGACGCATCCATTTTGGTATGACTGGCCAGCTCCCGCATCCGGATCAGCAAATCCAGTTGCTTAAGGTCTTTCAAGAGCCGGTGCTCCGGGTCGATTCGCCCGAGACACTCGCGCACCTCCTGCTCGCTCCAATCGAAAAACCGTGCCAGCCATGCTTCGGATGCCTCTTGTACCAGGCGCAGGGCATCCTTAGACAAATCAGCGGGATCACCCAGCTCATTGATCTGCCGCAGATACTCCAGCAACTCGGTATGCGGCTGTTTGCTGATCTCGAAGGCGTGCGTCAGAACCGTCAGGTAATACAGCGTCGCCAGAGTGAAGGCATGGAGATCGTCTTGCTGCCACCAGTGGGTGATTCCGTAATCGAGCAGATCGTTGAGTGTTTCGAGGGTCAGATCCAGTTCTGCCACGACAGCACTGCGCCGACGCACGTCAGCCAGCAACGTGAACAGAGGATCAAGACGCTCGTTGCGTGAAGTGGGTGACAGCAGCATGTCCTCGGCCAGGCGTTCGACAATCCTCGTCAGCAACTCATAAACGGTCGATTTCGCCCAGCTCAATACCCGCAGTGCCCCCTCGGCGTCCAGCCCGGTAAACACCGCCATACTTTCGCTGACGACCGAGATCTGCGCATCACGCGCCTGCAGCAAAACCGTGAGCATGACCTCGACGATCGGGGCACGCACGGAGACATCATTTTCTCTCAACCCTTCCCTGACTGCCTTGTCGAGTTCCTCCCGGGCAAATGCCCGATACTCGGCCTCCGAGCCATCGTGGGACTTCACCAGACCCAAGGGGTCTGTCAACGAAGACATCAAGTCTCTCCAGTCCCTGCCAATCAGCGCTGGCACACCGGCTGACAAGAACGCGGTATGGGTCAACAGTGCCTCGTTCAGCAAGCTGCGGATTTGCTCGAAAAGCCGCAGCTCAGGCTCGGACACTGCGTTGCTTACCTGTGGAACCGCCACGTGTTGCAGCATCCACAACACCGGCAAATCGCGGGTCTGGCACCAGTAGCGACAGGCCACCAGTGCCGAAACAAGGTTCAACACGTCAGGGACGGTATCGCGAACTTCCTTGATCACCGGAATGCCCGCCAGACCGTCAGCCCATGCCTCCCCTCCCAGCACCATGAGCATCAACAAACCTTCAACGGGCGTCATGTTCAACAGACGTGGCAATTTCACCAGTCGATAAAACGCCGACAGAATGTCGTGGCTGCGCAGCAGCGTGTCGGTTCGGTTATGGGCGCGGGCAATCGCCAGCGCCAGATACTGGTAAGTTTGCAGGTCGATTTCCAGCGCACTGCAGATGCGAGTGACCGTGAGATTCGGCACATCCTGCTCCGGTCGTACTGGAAACGTGCCGTTATCCAGGAGAAACGGCTCGCGGTAGTTCCCCAAGCCATTGTTGAACACCTGATCAAACTGTGACGGCGCCTGACCGCGTCCATAGATCGAAAGCTTGCCGATAAACACCGCGAAATCCGCAGCCTTGCATCCGAATCCTTCACGCAAGGTCTGGAACAGCCCCAGCGCATGCACCCCATTAACAGTAATCCAGTTATCCTCCCGACCTTCGGCAGTCGAAGCGGCCACCAGCAGTGCATCTACCTCCTCGGGAGGCAGCCGCAGCCATAGATCCAGACGCCGCTTGCGATTCATCCGGTCGTAGCGCCCAGGGTTTTCGGGGGCTTCGCTCAATCGATGCAGAATCGAGGCACTGTCGTAATTGACATTGATGGCCGGTGCTGTGCCTCCGTTGATGAAGACAGAACCGGAACGCTCGCTTTCCTGCGTAGCGACAGGCGCGTAGATTTTCACGTTATCTGATCGTGTCGGCGCGTAACGACGGATCGACAGGAAGGCCTCGACTTCTTCGGCATTCATTTTGGTTTTCTGACCGAAAAACTCCACTTGGTTGAGGTTCTGCCAAGTCACCTCATCGGTACCGTAGTTCTTTGAATAAAAGTCTTTTTGGTCGGCATCCTCCACGGGAGCCTGGATCAGCAATGCTCGCTGAAACGGCCCCAACCGCGAAGCGTGTGCCAATGCCCGACCGGCATCGGCATCCCAGGCGTCCGGCTGAAGAAAGTTGGGGTAAGCCGGATCTACCCAGCGTGCAAAATGTCCTACCGACAGACCGTGATGACCGACGACCGCATTGATGGTTGCCCAATGCTTGTAATACGGCAAACCATTCGGATAACGCCGCTGGATCATTGCGTCTTCCAGATCCAGCGTTCCAATGTTCTTGGCGATGAACGCTTCCAGTACCTTGACGATGATGTCGACGGCAGAAATCGTTTGGTGCATCGCATTGTCATCAATGGATAATTCTTTGATGTCGGTCCGACGCGTATGAATTGGAAACTTGCCGTTTAATGGATCATTATCGCCATATTCCTCTATGTTGTTCCCGATCCATTTCCAGAGCTGGACCATATAGGCCGTCACTCCCGTGGCATCTTCCAGAGCACCGACCGGTGCGAATTTCTCAAAATCTGTGGGAAATAACCGCTCGTAGCTGGGCCCCGTTGCAAAACCAACCGGATCGCGCGGTAGAGGCTTCAGCTGGCCAGTCAACGATTGCTCGAGAAACTGACGGCGCAAGTACGACGCCAGGGCGTTGGCCCGACGCAGAAACTTGCGTGCGTCCTCAATATCGATCGTGAAGTCACGGGCCAAACGCTCGGGCCCCTTTTCCACCAATGGAAAAATGGAATCACCACGTTCCAGATACGATCTCAGCTCGGAAAGATTCTCGAGATTCTGTTGCTTGCCAAATACCTGCTCGAACAGATCCAGGCTGGGGCGTTTCACGATGGGTTTCTTGGCCATACAGGCAGTCCTCGAACAATCAATGCACGGTGGTGCAAAGCCTTGACGACAGGGGTTGATACACGCTATTCAGCGCCCCGGAACAGCCCCCGTCTACTGTCATAAATGACAGGTTTTATGGCCGTTCGTCGGATATACCCATCAGGAATCACCTGACGTCTCGCCCCCCACATCGAAACGTCCGCTTTCGGAGCAGTCCGATATCGGCGTACCGGTGCTGAACGTTTGCTCGAACCGACACCATTGAGCCCCTCCTGCGAGCGGCTCCGGCGGCCGGGCCATCCAGCCAGCCGCAGTGACCGTAACGGAGGCAGCAAGCACCACATCGGGGTTGTACCAAGCCATCAGTTTTCCCACTCCCGGATTACCCAATCCTGTGAACGTGACCATGGGTGAAACCCAATGGCCGGCCTCAGGCTTCGTGAACGCGGGTAGATAAAGACCGACCTGACTCACCCATTCGCTCGGAGCTGAAGGAAATTCACCGCACGAGGCCACTGTGCTCAACGTGACAGCCCCGTCAGGTGGCTCCAGCGTTGCGGTGATTGACCAGCTCCCGTCGGCAAGTACCGGCGTTTGCCCCAATTCTGTCGCCCCCCGCATCAGCGTGATCTGGTCGCCAGGAACAGCGAACCCGGACACTGTCACTGCATTGCCAAGGTGTTCTTGCGGAGTGGGTGATTCAGGCAGTACCGCATGGGGCACGAACCTGCACGACACCTCAGGGCTCGGTTTTGACGTTTTGCCCTCGAAGGTCTGGTTAGCCCAGATGACCTTATCGCCCACTGCCAACGTAACGCTGCCGTCCCAGAAACCGTTCGGACCGATCAGGACATCACGCAACAATGGCTCAGCGAGCCCCTCGCTCCAAACGGTGACCAGTGCCCCCGGCCGGCCCTTGCCCGAAAGCGTAGAAGTACGCGGCAGATCGCTGTCCGGTAGCGGATTGCAGAATTCGGGAGGCATGACCACAACGTTGAATTCGCGGACATCACTGTGTTCTGACGGCCGATTGTTGAGCGTCTGCTGAGCGCTGATGTACCACCTGTCAACTGCCAGTCCGGAGAGAGCGATGGACCAAAGACCGTCCTCAACCAAAATGACGGGGCTGCCCAAGGACTTATTGTCCCGGGCATCCCACAACTGCATCGACGCGCCAGACAAACCGTTGTCACCGGTAACCGTCAGGTCGCTATCGGTTTCCTCATCTGGCAGGGGGGTTTTAATGACAGGTTGAAGTAGCTCCCGGTACACCGAAAAGGTTCTGCATGCAGGTTCCGATGGCTGTCCGGCGACAGCCTGGATTGCTTCGATGGTGTAAGTCACACCTCCAGTGAACGGATCGGGGCGTTTAAAGCTCCAGATATCTCCGCTAACCGTCGCGTCAAAAATGGCCTCACTATCACTGAACTTGATTTTCACCACCGCGTCAGGCCAGCAACTACCGCTGAAAGTCGGCGTGAGTCCCTCTTCGGGTGGGGCATCCACACCGGGAGCTAACGGGGGAATGATGACTTTGAGAACGAACCAAGTGGGTGACGACTGATCCCCCAGATATTGTTTGATGTGGACTTGACGCTCGAATGAGGGTCCCCAAACTGTAGACGCCGTGCTTGACCATTGGCCGCCCGCAACATCTGCGGGGGGCGCCTCAAAATCGCCGCTATTGGGTTTGCGCAACTGCACCGTGGCCCCATTGAAGCCTTGCCCAGTGAACGTCGGCTGGTAGTCCTGGGTGTATTGCACGTCGGTGATATCGGGCAACACCTTGTTGACCGTGAATTTGCAGGGCAGCGAGTCGATCCAGCCACTGGGGCTATCGGCAATCTGTTGAGTGATCACGAGCGTGCGAATGCCCAGCTCCCAGCCCGTCGCGGTGGTTTCCCAAGTGCAATCCGCTTTTACGATGGCAACAGGGGGAGCAGTACCCTGGCCGCTCTCGACGATGAATTGAATCCGCGTCGGGCGGGCCGGGTCGTAGTGGCCTTTGCCAGAGAACTTCACTGAGGTGTCGTTTGGAAAGACAATCGTGGGTTGTTCCAGTTTTGGAGGGCGAATTTTAAAGAGGCGGGCCTCACTGCGGACTGTATAGGCTGGGACGTATTGTTCGACAACCAGGCTGATCGGCCCGGGCGGGATCTTGCTGACCTGTACTGTCCAGCTACCGCTAATTTCCGTCACCATCCCCGTGCCATAAACCGGACTGTTCTCCTGATCCCGGTATACCTTCAATTGAGCCTGCTCCAGACCGCGATTTCCTTCCAGAATGAAGGACTGCCCTTGCAACGGCGCTGGACCGAGGATGATGGGTGGGAGACGATAAGAATAAATCAAAACGGGGCCCGCATCGGTGACGGTACCGCGTAAACGCTGACAAGCGACAAGGGGATAACTGCCTATCGCTTGAAAAGTGTAAGTGCTGGTCGCGCGCCAGTTGCCGCTGTTGTCGACCAATGCATCTTTAAACAGATAGATATCGGTATCCCTTATTCGCACGTCGATAGTAGCGCCTGGCAAACCAGTACTACCGAAAATAACTGGATGGCTACTGTTAGGGGGAGTGATTCCCGAAATAACGGGAGGTAAAATTACCGAAAAATCATAAATATCCGAATACACACCAAACCGATAACCTGGCACATAGCAAACTGCAGACATGCTGTAATTTGATTGATCCAGTTTTTTAGAACCAATCGAAAACCCCCCAGAAGCGGGAATGCTGACGTCACCCCATACTACGCCATTCTGCGTAGACAAGAGTACGTTCGAGTACGGTTCAGCGCCTCCCCTGATTGTCACAAAGCTTGATGTATATACAGTAGTCGGACGATAGATAACGGGGCGATCCGTAAGATAGAACCAGCCAGTATCGTACCATTCACTCCACCCGAAGAGCTGTCTATACCGATAATGAAGTGCGTTAGGCCCTTTTCTTCGCCAACTGCCAGATTCGAATGTTACTGGATCGGTAATAAAATGCCCATCGTGCGCTCTTCGAGTGATAGCGTAATAATGATTACTAAATTGATCATAAGCATGCACTTCTATTTCTTTTATGGGACCGAGCACCGGTGCGACATAGTCGGCACCGATATCAAATACTGCTTTTAATTGTGGCTCGCGAAATGCTCTTATTACTAAAAGAGCACCCGAAACTTCAACTTCCGAATACCCCGAAACTTCTGTCGTTTCTATATTAGGCTGACCGCCTGTGGCTTTATTGTCGTCGTTCGATTCACTGTCCATGATGGAGCCCTAATGAGTACCAGAACTTTCCGATACCAGTTAATCGACGATTGCAAGAGGGCGCACCTGTCAACTCTGACAGTCCCGACCAGCGGTACGAGCGTCATCCAGTCGGGTATTCCCATACCCGCTCAGCGATGGGCACTTAAACCTACGAAACCTTTCTTCGGTCAGCATCCTGCTGCTCGACTTGGCCGATTGCCTGGACGATAAGCCGCGGCATCTGGTGCTGGCGATCTGTCAATTGAGTGAGATGGGTTTGTTGCTGGTGGAGAAGGTGCTGGATAACGAGCGGGTGATTGAAGGCTCGCTCCCACGTGGCCGCACTGCATCAGTTGAAATGCAATCGCTGTGGGAACGAGCTTGCTCGCGAAGCTTTAGCGGGTTTGAATCAGGCAGAGGCCGGCAACGGCTGAAAACTGAAATAACGCTGCAATGCCTGCACCAGCTCACCAAATTCCGGCGGGGCGCGTTGCAGAACGAAGCCGGCGTCATAATGCAGCGGCGTGGCGTCTTCATGGCACCACACGCAGCACGCGGTGAAGTCGATCACCTGTTGGCAGCCATCGGTGGCGGGGATTTTCAGACGTAATTGAAAATCCACCCCGACCATCATCGGCAACTGGCTGATCAGCATCAGCCCGTCTGCGGACACGTTACCGAGAAAACCGATGGGTTTATCGGTAACGCTGTTGAACACTCTGAGGAAATACGGCAACTGATGCCGTTCGATCCGTTCGGTAAACATGCGCAGTTCGCCATGCAAGGCTCCGTCACAGAGCCGCACCTTTGCTTCGGAACGTGCCTGTGTCGCAGGCCCGCTCTCCCCGCTTCCGGTGTGACGGTCGCTACGTCGCCGTCACCTGACCACTTGCCAGTCGCAGGTGTTGCTCCGGGTTTACAGATTCGGCTCTAAACCCAGGTTATTCGACTATAGCTCAGCTTGTACACACGGCCAGATTTTGTATGACAACTGTCATCAGAAACGGGTCGGGCGCACCACCGCAGCGGCACTGCGTGTCGGGTAATGACCCAGGCTCTGCAAGGTTTCCAGACGCGCGCGGGCGCGGTAGGCGTATTCGCTGTTCGGGTACGAGGCGATGATGAACTGATAGGTCTGCGCCGCGTCGACAAACATTTTCTGCCGTTCCAGGCACTGGCCGCGCATCATCGACACTTCCGGCCATACGTACGGGCGGGCGCGGCTGGCGCGTTCGACCTTGGACAGTTCGAGCATGACCTGCTCGCAGTTGCCGCGGTCATAGGCGCTGTAGGCGTTGTTCAAATGATGGTTCATCGACCAACGGGTGCAGCCCGTGACGGCGAGGACGCTGAGGGCAAGGGCGGCAATGGGTACGAATCGCATGAGGGTTCTCCTGTCTTGTGCTCTTTATCGACCCTTGCCGAGAAATCTTCAGGCGCGTTTGTCCCAAAGTTGCCGGTTCAATAAAGAAACCATTAAGTAGTGCAAACGAACAATGACTACACCCTTCGAGCATAGTAGCCTTCGCTAGCGCTTGAACTCAGGAGTCTTTGCATGTCCGTCCGTCGTACCAAAATCGTCGCTACCCTTGGCCCGGCCAGTAACTCGCCGGAAGTTCTCGAACAGCTGATTCTGGCTGGTCTGGACGTTGCCCGTCTGAACTTCTCCCACGGCACCCCCGACGAGCACAAGGCTCGCGCGAAGCTGGTGCGTGACCTCGCTGCCAAGCACGGTCGCTTCGTCGCCCTGCTCGGTGACCTGCAAGGCCCGAAAATCCGTATCGCCAAATTCGCCAACAAGAAGATCGAGCTGAAGATCGGTGACCAGTTCACCTTCTCCACCAGCCATCCTCTGACCGAAGGTAACCAGCAAGTGGTCGGCATCGACTACCCGGACCTGGTCAAGGACTGCGGCGTGGGCGACGAGCTGCTGCTCGACGACGGCCGTGTGGTGATGCGCGTTGATACCGCCACCGCAACAGAATTGCATTGCACCGTGACCATCGGCGGCCCGCTGTCCGACCACAAAGGCATCAACCGTCGCGGTGGCGGCCTGACCGCACCAGCCCTGACTGAAAAAGACAAGGCCGACATCAAGCTCGCCGCCGAAATGGAAGTCGACTACCTCGCGGTGTCCTTCCCACGTGACGCTGCCGACATGGAATACGCCCGTCAACTGCGCGACGAAGCCGGCGGCACCGCCTGGCTGGTGGCGAAGATCGAACGTGCCGAAGCCGTGGCCGACGACGAAACCCTCGACGGCCTGATCAAGGCGTCCGACGCGGTGATGGTTGCCCGTGGTGACCTCGGTGTGGAAATCGGCGACGCCGAGTTGGTGGGTATTCAGAAGAAAATCATTCTGCACGCACGCCGCCACAACAAGGCTGTAATCGTGGCGACCCAGATGATGGAGTCAATGATCCAGAACCCGATGCCGACCCGCGCCGAAGTGTCCGACGTGGCCAACGCCGTGCTCGACTACACCGACGCCGTGATGCTCTCGGCCGAATCCGCCGCTGGCCAGTACCCGCTGGAAGCCGTGCAGGCGATGGCGCGCATCTGCGTCGGCGCTGAAAAGCACCCGACCGGCAAAACCTCCAGCCACCGTATCGGCAAGGAATTCACCCGCTGCGACGAAAGCATCGCGCTGGCGACCATGTACACCGCCAACCACTTCCCGGGCGTCAAAGCGATCATCGCCCTGACCGAAAGTGGCTACACCCCGCTGATCATGTCGCGCATCCGTTCCTCGGTGCCGATCTATGCGTTCTCGCCGCACCGTGAAACTCAGGCGCGCGCAGCGATGTTCCGTGGCGTGTACACCGTACCGTTCGACCCGGCTTCGCTGGAACCGCACGAAGTCAGCCAAAAGGCGATCGACGAGCTGGTCAAGCGCGGCGTTGTGGAAAAAGGCGACTGGGTCATCCTGACCAAGGGCGACAGCTACCACACCACCGGCGGCACCAACGGCATGAAGATCCTGCACGTTGGCGACCCGCAGGTCTGAGTGACGCGCTGAAAAACAAGAGCCCCGGCATGTGAGTGCCGGGGCTTTTTGTTGTCTGCGTTGAATCGAAAGCCCCTCACCCTAGCCCTCTCCCAGAGGGAGAGGGAACCGATTGAGGGATATTGCAGAATTGCACCGACCTGATAGCTCAGCGCTGAATCCGACCGGTTCTTTCAAGTCGATGGATAACGCATTAACCTCACCCCAGCCCTCTCCCTCTGGGAGAGGGCTGGGCGGGCGGCGTTCCGATGAGGGTTGGCTTTTCAATGCCGTTTGATAAACCCGGTCAACGCCGCCAATGCTTCTGGCGAACGAAGGCGCTGGGTGAACAGGACGCCCTCCTCCTCGATCACCTCACGAATCAACTCGCGATCCGGCGCCTTCATCAATTGCTTGCTGATGCGCACCGCTTCGGCCGGTAACTCATCGAAACGCAGCGCCATTTCCCGCGCCTTGCTGAGCGCCGCAGCGCCGCTACCCAATGCTTCGGTGGCAATCCCCCACTGCGCAGCCTGTTCACCGGTAAAGCCTTCGCCCAGTAACAGAAGCTCCGCCGCTTTGGCCTGCCCGAGCAAACGCGGCAGGATCAGGCTGGAGCCAAACTCCGGGCATAAACCGAGATTAACGAACGGCATGCGCAAACGCGCATCGCGGGCCACGTAAACCAGATCACAGTGCAGTAACAACGTGGTGCCGATGCCCACCGCTGCGCCGGCCACAGCGGCAATCACTGGTTTGCGGCATTCAAGCAGATTGAGCATGAAGTGAAACACCGGGCTGTCGAGATCGCTCGGCGGTTGCTGGATAAAGTCGGCGATGTCGTTGCCGGCGGTGAAGCATTCGGCGCTGCCGGTGATCAGCACGGCGTTGATTTCAGAGTCGTTGTCAGCCTGTTTCAACGCCTCAGCGAGGCGGCTGTACATGGCCCGAGTCAGGGCGTTCTTCTTGTCCGGGCGGTTGAGGCGCAGGGTCAATAAACCGCGTTCGCGTTCCAGCAGGATGGCTTCGGTCATGGCGTGTCTCGCGTCTGAATTTCAGCGCTCAACCACGGCTCAAAAACACGTCGGCCAGCAGTTGATTGCGCGGCAATCCGGCCAGGTACAGACGCCTTGCGAAAGCGTCGACAGTGGCCGTCGAGCCGCAGACTAAGGCCAGGGTTTGCCGGGAAACAAGGCGCAGTTGCGCCAAAGCGGCGGCTGACTCGGCCGCTGTCCACAGCTCGACGCTGAGGTTTTCCCGCTGTGCGGCCAGCGCGGCCAGAGGTTTGGCCAGATAGTGCTGCTCGGCGTCATGGGCCACGTGAATGACACGAATGGCCCCTTGGTGATCCTGGCGCAAAGCTTCACGCAGTACGCCGAACAGCGGGCCCAGACCGGTGCCGGCGGCCAGCAGCCACAGCGGCCGGCTGTGCCAGTCGGGGTCGTAATGCAAGGCGCCGCCACGCAGTTCGCCGAGACGGATCGGATCGCCGATCTGCAATTTTCGCGCGGCATCACTGAATTCGCCGGGCTGGCGGCAATCGAGGTGGAATTCGAGAAAACGGTCTTCTTGCGGCAGGCTCGCCAGCGAGTACGGCCGCGCAATGTGCCCGATCCACAGCACCAGATGTTGCCCGGCGCTATAGCGCAACGGCCGCTGCGGGGTCAAACGCAAGCGCAGCACGCTGTCGCTGAGCCAGTCCAGCGCTTCGACCACCGCCGGGCTACCGTCGGTGACCGGATCGAACGTATGCACCTGCAAGTCTTCGACGACTTGACACTGACAGGCCAGGCGCCAGCCCTCCTGACGCTGCCCGACGCTCAAGGCGTCGGGGCGATTGTCAGCGGGCAGGCCTTGCACGCATTGCACCAGACACGCGTGGCAACTGCCGGCGCGGCAGCTGTAAGGCACGGCGACGCCATGCTGATTGAGGGCGTCGAGCAGATTGCTGCCCGGGGCCACCGACCATTGTCGTTCACCGACGCGTAGTTCAGGCATCAACGTTCTCCCACGCGGCCGCACAACGATTGCGCCCGTCACGCTTGGCTCGATACAAGGCCTGATCGGCGCGCTGCAAGGCGTCGTCCAGATCATCGCCCAACGCCAACAGCGTCATGCCGGCCGACAGGCTGAGGTTGCGCACATTCAGGCCCACCAGTTCGACGTCGGTGAAGGCAATACGCAGACGCTCGCAGCAGGCGGTCAGCCGTTCGGCGTCGCAATCGGGCAGCAACACGACGAATTCCTCACCACCATAACGCGCCAATACATCGCCGTCGCGCAGGCATGCTTGAGCAACGCCGGCAAACGCCTGCAACACCTGATCGCCCGCCGCGTGACCGTGCAGGTCGTTGATGCGTTTGAAGTGGTCGAGGTCGATCAGTGCCAGGCCGTGCACGACGTCGTCGTCCATTGCATTGAGCTCACGCGAGGCCAGACGCAGAAAATGCCGACGATTGAACAGCCCGGTCAGCTCATCGGTGGCGACCAGGTCTTCCAGCTGACGCATCATCCCGCGCAGGGTGTCCTGATGCGCCTGCAGGGCAAACCGTCTTTGCCGCTGGCGTTGTCGCGACACCTGGACGAAACGCGCATAGAGCACCAGCCACGCCAGCACCATCGCCAGAATGCACACCTGCAAAGCCGCGAGCGCAGGCTCGCGCAAGCGGAAGTGGTAACCGTCCCACAGCGTGATCGCGCAGAAACTGAAAAACACCAACAGTGCGCAACGGACAAACGCCCGCCGACTGAGATGGAACAGGCCGAAGAGCAGGATCAACACGTAGAACACCAAAAAGGCGCCGCGAGCTTCATCCAGATGGGCGATCAGCCAGGTCTGCCAGCCGAGACCGAGCAGCACTTGTGCTTCGGTCAGGCTGGGATCGGCAAAACGCAGATTGCGCCCGCTCCAGAACAGCGCGAACAGCACCGACTGACTGATCACCACCAGCGCACTGCCGATGGCCACGGAGCTCAGTGACTGGTCGTAATGACCGGTGAAAAACGCCAGCCACAGCAGCAGCAAAGCCAATCCATAGGTGGCCGCAGCAAGGGCAAAGCGTTTGAGCAAAAGACGTTGAATGGCGTTATGGGTCAATCGTTGACTCACCGTGCGATAGGAGGCTGACCGAGTGTCCTACTCTACAGACCGGCTGCCACTTTAGAGGCGTAGTCGATAAATGACCACCGATTTTCGGGCTCGAAATTTGACGTCAAAAGTGTGGCCTGCTTATACCGCCAAAAGCCCCTCACCCTAGCCCTCTCCCAGAGGGAGAGGGGACTGACCGAGTCGATTGTTGGCGATACGCCGACCTGAAATACCGAGCCGAACTCAGGTTTGAACAGCATCAACATCGCCCCCCCTTTCCGGAGTCGAGTTCAGGTTTGAACAGCATGAAGATCGGCTCCCTTCCTGAGCCGAACTCAGGTTTGAACAGCATGAACATCAGATCCCTTTCTGAGCCGGACTTAGTTTTTGAACAACATAAAGATCAGCTCCCTTTCCCCCTCGCCCCCTTTGGGGGAGAGGGCTGGGGTGAGGGGGTAGGTTTTGAAGTGCAAACCCGCTGTCCGATATTCGCCCACCCATGCGACCAACGAATGACTGCCGACGCGTGTATGCCCCACCGAGGCGCGGTATACTGCCGCGCCTTTTTAGCGTCGCGCCAGCAGCCCCGGCGTGCCTTGAAAGGTGCTTGCGACCGACCGATGCACCCAAGCCGCAGGCACCTTATTGAATGTTCCCGTCTTTTAGAGGAGCGCGACTCATGACCGTGATCAAGCAAGACGACCTGATTCAGAGCGTTGCCGACGCCCTGCAGTTCATTTCCTATTACCACCCCGTGGATTTCATCCAGGCGATGCACGAAGCCTACCTGCGCGAAGAATCGCCAGCGGCCCGTGACTCGATGGCACAGATCCTGATCAACTCGCGCATGTGCGCCACCGGCCACCGCCCGATCTGCCAGGACACCGGTATCGTTACCGTGTTCGTGCGCGTCGGCATGGACGTGCGTTGGGATGGCGCCACCATGGGCCTGGACGACATGATCAACGAAGGCGTGCGTCGCGCCTACAACCTGCCGGAAAACGTCCTGCGTGCCTCGATCCTCGCCGACCCGGCGGGCGCTCGGAAAAACACCAAGGACAACACCCCTGCCGTGATTCACTACTCCATCGTCCCGGGCAACACCGTGGAAGTGGACGTGGCGGCCAAGGGCGGCGGTTCCGAGAACAAGTCGAAAATGGCCATGCTCAACCCGTCCGACTCGATCGTTGACTGGGTACTCAAGACCGTTCCGACCATGGGCGCCGGCTGGTGCCCACCGGGCATGCTCGGCATCGGCATCGGCGGCACCGCCGAGAAAGCCGCGGTCATGGCCAAGGAAGTGTTGATGGAATCCATCGACATTCACGAACTGAAGGCCCGTGGCCCACAGAACCGCATCGAAGAAATGCGTCTGGAGCTGTTCGAGAAGGTCAACCAGTTGGGCATCGGCGCCCAGGGCCTCGGTGGTCTGACCACCGTGCTCGACGTGAAAATCATGGACTACCCGACCCACGCCGCTTCGCTGCCGGTGTGCATGATCCCGAACTGCGCCGCCACCCGTCACGCGCACTTCGTGCTCGACGGTACAGGCCCGGCCTCGCTGGAAGCACCACCGCTGGACGCCTACCCGGAAATCGTCTGGGAAGCCGGCCCGTCGGCTCGTCGCGTCAACCTCGACACCCTGACCCCGGAAGACGTACAGAGCTGGAAGCCGGGCGAAACCGTCCTGCTCAACGGCAAGATGCTCACCGGTCGCGACGCGGCGCACAAGCGCATGGTCGAGATGCTCAACAAGGGTGAAACCCTGCCGGTAGACCTGAAGGGTCGCTTCATCTACTACGTTGGCCCGGTTGATCCGGTCGGTGACGAAGTGGTTGGCCCGGCTGGCCCGACCACCGCAACGCGGATGGACAAGTTCACCCGGCAGATCCTCGAGCAAACCGGCCTGTTGGGCATGATCGGCAAATCCGAGCGCGGCCCGACTGCGATCGAAGCGATCAAGGACAACAAAGCCGTGTACCTGATGGCCGTCGGCGGCGCTGCTTACCTGGTCGCTCAGGCGATCAAGAAGTCCAAGGTGCTGGCGTTTGCCGAACTGGGCATGGAAGCGATCTACGAGTTCGAGGTCAAGGACATGCCGGTCACCGTTGCGGTGGACAGCAAAGGTGAGTCGGTACACATCACCGGTCCTGCGATCTGGCAACAGAAGATCAGCGAAAGCCTGGCGGTAGAAGTGCAGTAAGCCCTTCACCTCCATGAAAACGGCCGGTTCATCCGCAGTGATGACCCGGCCGTTTTTGCATGTGCAAACCAGTCGCGATAAAAAACCCGTCGATGCATAGAAAATGATCTTGCGCACCTGTCAGATCTGACAGGTTCATTTCAACGCGAATCTTGTTAGCGTCAGTCCATTCACGCCACCCCGCGCGCAATGGATTCGACCATGCCTGATCAACAAGAGCTGAGCATCACCACTCCCTCCATCGCCAAAAGCGCTTCGATTGCCACCATCGGCAAAAGCTGGGGCGCCGTGGGGCCGACCGGTGCGGCTTCGTTCGAACTGCCGATTCCGACGTCCGCCGGGCGAGGCTGGGACCCGCAGTTTTCGCTGAGTTACAGCAGTCAGAGTGGCAACGGTTCATTCGGGCTTTTCTGGCACTTGGCCGGCGCGGGTCAGATCAGCCGCCGCACCCAAAAAGGTGTGCCGCGCTATACCGATCATGACGAGATCGTCGGTGTCGATGGCGAAGTGTGGATGCCGGAGCTCGATGAGCACGGTGAACTGAAGTTCCGTGAGGAAAGCGTCTACAACGGCATAGACATTGGCCCGCACAGAGTTGTGCGTTATTGGCCTCAAGTCGAGAGCGACTTCGCCCTGCGCGAGCGCTGGCAGCGGCAGACCCGAGAAGCCGATCCACCGGTATTCTGGCTGATACACGGCGCCGACGGCTCGCTGCACCTTTACGGCAAAACCGAAGCCACACGAATTGCCGATCCTGACGCCCCCGGACACATCGCCACATGGCTGCTCTGCGAAAGCATGAACGCGCGCGGCGAACACATCTGTTTCGATTACAAGGCCGACGATCAGGATCCCGACCCGCTGCATGACTACCGCGCCCAGCGGTATCTGCGCCGTGTGTGTTATGGCAACTTCACCGCCAGCAGCGATCTGTACAGCTGGAGCACGGACAATCCCACCGAACTGGACTGGCACTTTCATCTGCTGTTCGATTACGGCGAACGCAGCACGTCACTGACCGATATCCCTGCGTACGACGAAGATCCCCTGAAACCCTGGACGGTCCGCCCGGATCGTTTTTCAACTCATGGTCAGGGTTTTGAACTGGGCACTCGCAGACTCTGCCAACAGGCGTTGCTGTTTCATCAGTTCTCCGAGCAATCGACAGACAAACCGAAACTGGTGAACCGGCTGCTACTGGAGTATCGCCAGGCGCAGGAAGACGAACAATGGACCTACAGCCAGATCAGCGCAGCGCACTATCAGGCATTCGATACCTACGGCATCGTCGAAAACACACCACCAGTCGAGTTCGATTACACCCCTTTCGACATCAATAAAACCCCACGTCGCTTCCTTGAACTTGATACGCAGCCGGGTATCGAGGACGGAGGTTTTTACCAGTGCGTCGATCTTTATGGCGAAGGTGTGCCGGGGTTTCTCTGCCGCTATGACCAGAGTTGGTACTACCGTGAACCACGGCGCGCGACGAAAGGAACCGATGAAATTAGCTATGGGCCATGGATCGCGCTGGACAAGATTCCGCTTGCTGATCGCAACCGTCCGGTACAGCAACTGCTGACCGACCTGACGGGTGACGGTCGGCTCGACTGGGTCACCGCGCAACCGGGCATCAGTGGTTTTCGCACCCTGACAGAACAACGCACGTTTGCCGACTTCGTCCCCTTCGGCAAATTCCCACCGGAGTTTTTCAACGCTCTCTCGACACTCGGCGACTTGAGTGGAGATGGCCTGAGTAGCCTGGCATTGATCGGGCCGGACTCGGTGCGATTGTATGCCAATGAGCGCGAACAAGGCTTCGCGGCGCCTGAAGAGGTGCCGCACGAGCCCGACGACGACCGCTTGCCACTGCTTAGCAACTCCCGCACGGAACTGGTGCTGTTGGGCAACCTGATGGGCAGCGATATGCCCGAGTTGTGCCGGATACGTCACGACGAAATTCGCTGCTGGCCGAACCTGGGCCACGGCCGGTTTGGCAGAGGTCGCAAGATCAGCGAATTGCCGTTCAGCTATGAACAATTCGACTCGTCACGGGTGCGCCTTGCCGACCTCGACGGCTCCGGAGCCGCGTCGCTGATTTATCTGCAATCGGAGTTCTTCGAGATCTACCTGAATCGCGGCGGCAATGGTCTGGAACAAACACCGATCAGCGTGCCGTGGCCCGACGGCGTGCGCTACGACCGTCTCTGTCAGGTAAGTTTCGCCGACCTGCAAGGCCTGGGCTGCGCCAGTTTGATCCTGACGGTGACGCACATGCAGCCGCAGCATTGGCGCTACGATTTCGTTCCGGCCAAGCCGTATCTGCTGACCAGCAGCAACAACAATATGGGTTGCAGTGCCAGCGTGGTCTACCGCAGTTCGGCGCAGGAATGGCTGGATGAGAAACGCCGCTTGCCCACTCTGAGACGTTTTCCGGCTTGCCACCTGCCGTTCCCGGTGGCGGTGGTCAAAAAACAGCAGCAACTGGATGAAATCACCGGCAACTGCCTGACGCAGCTTTTCACCTGGTGGGAAGGTTTCTACGACAGCCGCGAGCGCGAGTTCCGCGGTTTCGGCTTATTGCAGCAAACCGACAGTGAGAGCGCCAGCGACGATGAGGGCGAAGGCTTCAGCGAGCCGATGCGGGTCTTCACCTGGTTTCATACCGGGCAATCGATGGACCGGTCGCGTGATGACTATTTCAAGCATGACGCACAAGCGGAGGCGCTGGGCGATACGCTGTTCAGCCGATATCACGAGGCGGACGATTTCGAGGAACAGCTGGATTCTCCTGACGCAGACACTCGCTACCAGATCTCGCGGGCGCTGGTCGGCTCGGTCACACGCATTGAGACTTATGCCGATACTGGTGAGGGTGGCCCCGGGATCGCCACGCCTTACGCGGTCGAAGAGATACGCTATCGGGTGCGTGAGGTACGTGAGCAAGGCGCTTACGCCGCCGCAGTCTTGCTGCCGCTGGTGGTGGAAAAGATCAGCTACCAGTACGACGGTTTCGTCGCTGACCCCCTGTGCAGCCATGAACTGAGCCTGCGCTACAACCTTTACGGCCAAGCGACGCATGCAATCACAGTGAGCTACGCCCGGCGGCTCACCGAAACGGATACGCCACCGTTCGACGATCCTGATGAACGGCAGTGGTGGTACGACGCCCATGACCCGGCGCAACGATCGTTCTACCTGAATGAAAGCCGTTTTGCGTTTATCGATCTGGACGAGGATCCGCAGCATTGGCGTCTTGGTTTGCCCTATCAACAGCGTGGCAATGCATTGGTCTTGTCGTCCAAGGGCACACTTCCCACCGGGCTTACCCCTGCGCAGGTGTCCTATGAGTGCCTGATGGAACATGAGGATTCGGCGTACTGGAATGCCGAACGAGTGCTGACCACGCAGTCCGTGCAGCGTTACGTGAGTGCCGACGGCAAACTGCTGGACGATGGCATTGCCGGCTTCGAAGCCCTGGTCGGCCCACTGGAAGTGGCACAACTGGACAAGACGGCGCTGGACGCTTACAGCGTTCTGTCGAATTTCAACGTGCGCACTGAACTGGCGAAAATCGGTTACACACCGATGCCGTTTCTGTTCTGGGTAAATCCTTTGGGCAGTACAGAACAGGACCTGTGGTCGGCGAATTTCGGCTACGCCGAATACGCCGGCCTCGACGGTTTCTACAAGGTATGCCGCTATCGCGAGACTCTCAGCCATGGCTTCACCCGGGCCGAATACGACGTTTATGCGCTGTTCGTCACCCTCGTGGAACTGCCGGATGGCTGCACCACGCACATTGAGTACGACTACCACGCGCTGCAACCGCTGAAAATCATCGATGCCAACGACAACATTCACGAAGCGATCAGCGATCCCTCCAAACAGCCACTGGCCACCAGCTTTCATGGCACCGAGAACGGGACGAAGGCGGGGTTCCAGCCACTCTGCTTATACAAATCTCCCGAGGACCGGAGCCCGGCTACCGCGATTGCCCACCCGGCCGATGCCGTGCAAGAAGCTGCGAGTACCCTGCGCAAGGATCTGTTCAGCTGGATGGGGCAGATTGCCAACGACACTCACGTCGCCATGGCATGGATTGCCCAAGGTTATCTGCTGCCCAGCGGGCATATCAGGGCCAGCGCACGCCGACAACTGGCCCAGCGCAGTAGCGCCTTGACGCCTGATGAACAGGCACTGCAAGCCGCCATCGCAGCCGTGCATCGCGAACCGGTCCACAGCGTGATCCTCAGTGCTGACCGCTACCCCGGCGACCCGGCGGTGCAAATCCAGATCATCAAAGCCTGCGTCGACGGCTTTGGCCGGGCGTTGCAAACCCAGCAAAAAGTTGACCCGGGCAAGGCCTATGCCGTGGATGCCGACGGCTCGCTGATCATCGAGGATGGTCAGATCAAAGAGGTCGATGCCGACCCGCGCTGGCGTATCAGCGAGCGGGTCGAATACAACAACAAGGGCTTGCCGGTTCGTCAGTTCCGGGCGTTTTTCGCCGACACCTATATTTACGTCAACGATCAGTCCCTGCGCAAACTGGGTCATCACGACAAGTTTTTCTATGACGTCAAGGACCGGCAGGTTCGAGTGATCAATGCCAAGGGCCACTTTTCCCGAGTGTCCTACTACCCGTGGTTTCAAATCTCCGAAGATTTCAACGACACCGCCGAGTCGTCATCTCCAACGCAGGCGCCACGGTCGTGACTGCCAACGTGCATCGCCGAACACCCGCACTGGCCGTGAGCGATGCGCGTGGCCTGCCGGTGCGGCAGGTCGGGTACTTGCGCATTGTGACGGCCGACATCCCCGAAGCTCTGGTAACCCGTCAGCAGCATGACTCCGCCGGGCGTCTGGTCGAGCAATGGGACCCGCGTCTGTCGGCACCTTGCCTGAGCACGGTTTACAGCCTGAACGGATCGCTATTGAAGTCAGACAGCGTCGACGCCGGCTGGCGCCTGACCCTGCCGGGGCTGGCCGGTGAACCGTTGCGACGCTGGGACCAGCGCGGCAGCTATTGGCACACGATCTTCGATCAGCAACTGCGGGTGGTCGCCGTCGAGGAAAATGGCAAACCCAACGTGGATGTTTTTATCTACGCCGACGCCTCGGCCAAGACGCAGTTCAACCAGCGTGGCCAGTTGCTGGAGCAGAGAGATCGTTCCGGTTCGCTGCTCACCGACAGTTTTTCCCTGGCCGGCCAGCCGCTGAAGGAAACCCGCACGTTCCACGACGGTGAACGGTTCACCAGCGAACAGGTGTTCAGCCCGCTCGGCGCGTTGCTGGAACAGACTGACGCCGGCGGCCATCGGCGACGCTCGCACTACGGCCTGGCCGGGCAACTCAAACAAACGGAACTGCTGATCAAGGATGGGTCTGACTGGCAAGCGGTGTTGCTGGACGCGCAGTACAACGCCAACGACCAGATCGTCGAACAGCTGGCCGGTAATCGTGTGCGAAGTACGTGGACGTATGACCCGGCGCACGGTCGTCTGCACACCCAGTCCAGCCACAAGGACGGCGGCGGTGTCCTGCAAAACCTCGAATACTTCTACGACCGCGTCGGCAATATCACCCGCATCGCAGACCACGCTTTTCAGCCGCGCTACTTTGCCAATCAGCGGATCGACGGCCACCGCGACTTCACTTACGACTCGCTCTATCGGCTGACCAGCGCCACTGGCTACGACGACGCGCCGCCGTCAGATATTCCCGGCCTGCCGCAAGCGATCGAGCCGAACAATCGCCTCAATTACACCCAGACGTACCAGTACGATAACGGTGGCAATCTGATCGAGCTGTGTCATGTGCGAGACGGTAACAACTCCACCCAGCAAATGTTCATCGACCCGAAGAGCAATCGTGGCGTGCTTTGGAAAACAGGCAATCCGACACCTGTATTCGACGATCTGTTCGATCTTCATGGCAATCAACTGACCGTACAACCAGGACAACCGCTGCAATGGAACGCCCGCGATGAGCTGGAGAGTGTGACCCTGGTCCAGCGCGAGAGCGGCCTCAATGATGCCGAGCACTACCGCTACAGTCAGGGCGTGCGCGTGTTCAAACGCCACGAAACCTTCGCTGCCAACGCCGAACATTTCCATCAGGTGCGCTACCTGCCGGGGCTTGAAATCCGCACCCGCGACAACGGCGAAGAACTGCACGTCATCACTCTGGGCAACGCCCGCTGCCTGCATTGGGCAGAGAAAAAACCCAACGGCATCGCCACTGATCAACTGCGCTACAGCCTCGAAGATCACCTCGGCTCCTGCGTGATGGAGCTGGATCAGCAGGCGCAGCTGATCAGCGAGGAAGGTTTCTACCCGTTCGGCGCCACGGCATGGATGACCGCGCCTTCGGAGATCGAGGTCAGCTACAAGTTCATCCGCTATTCGGGCAAGGAGATGGATGTCAGCGGGTTGTACTACTACGGCGCCCGCTATTACGCGCCGTGGCTGCAGCGTTGGGTCAGTGCCGATCCGGCGGGGGATGTAGATGGGCTGAATCTTTACGGATTCGTCGGGAACAACCCGTTAACTTTTGTGGATGTGCACGGCAACAGCCAAGAGAAATTCGATATCGTCAATTTCTCAAACTTCGTGACCATTCTCGGTGATTACTCCGCCACAACGCTTGACCGGATGCTGAAAGTATCAAGTGGACAGTACGGGACTGACCTGCTGGCGAATGTTGTTGCAGAATCACTGATAGGCACTGCCGGCTTCTTCGCTGGTTATTTCGGCGGCGGGTTCGCCGGCTCGACACTTACCGCCGGCATGCCCGCCGCCATCGGCTACTTGTCCGAGATGATTGCCATGCACGTCAGCGGCGATATCGGCGAGGCGATCGCCAGCAAATACACGTCCTTTGCAAATTTGACAGCCCCATTGATTCCCCAAACTTCGGCAATGAGCGTCGCAGCCATTGATCAAAAAGTCGGCATCACAGAGCGTTCATCGAGTTTCACGCCGGCCGACGCAGCCAACACCTTACTGGCCCGCGGCGTCGGAGCATATCTTCCAGGCGTAGGCGCGACACTTAATATCGGTGCGCGGGTGCAGGAGGTGGAGGACATTAAACAGGGTCTGGATCCGGTCAAGATTGAAAAAATCGAAACGATGCTCGCCGACTGGCAACAAGCACTCACTTCGCGAATGGCCGACATTGAGAAAGCTTTCAGACGCGTAGGACAAAACACGATCAATTCGGCTGACGTGATACCTGACAAAAGCCGCTTGATGGCTGCCAAGACCATTCGGCTCAATACCTTGCGAGAGCAGACCAGTGCGATCCTGGGATATATCGAAAGCAGCCAGACCACCTTGAAGTGGTACAAAGAGGACATGCTGACAGACAACAGATTTTTGCGCGAACAAGCGAAACCAGCGTCGAGATTTCAGAAATTTTTCCGGCCCTTCACCAAACACAAATTCACATGAAATACGACCCCGTTCATAGGCGCACTCCAACGGTGGCGGTGATCGATAGCCGGGGCTCCCCGATCCGTCAGATCAATTACTTGCGCACTCTGGCCGACGACACACCAAAAGCACTCGTGTCACGTCAGCAACACGATATGGCCGGCCGTCTGGTGGCGCAGCAGGATCCGCGTCTGCCCACTGCGAACCTAGCCACCGTCTATTCACTAAATGGCGAGCCGTTGAAAATCGACAGCGTCGACGCCGGCTGGCGCCTGACCCTACCGGGACTGGCCGGTGAACCGTTGCGACGCTGGGACCAGCGCGGCAGCTATTGGCAGACGATCTTCGATCAACAGCTGCGAGTGGTCGCCGTCGAGGAAAATGGCAAACCCAACGTGGATGTTTTTATCTACGCCGACGCCTCGACCGAGGCGGGGCTCAACCAGCGCGGCCAGTTGCTGGAGCAAAAAGATCGTGCCGGTTCGCTGCTTACTGACAGTTTTTCCCTGACCGGCCCGCCGATGTGCGAAACCCGTACCTTCCACGACGGAGAACCGTTTACCAGCCACCAAGTGTTCAGCCCGCTCGGTGCGCTGCTGGAACAGGTCGACGCCGGCGGCCATCGGCGGCGCTCGCGCTACGGTCTGGCCGGGCAACTCAAACAAGCGGAACTGCTGATCAGCAAAACGTCTGACTGGCAGCCGGTGTTGCTCGACGCGCAGTACAACGCCCATGACCAGATCGTCGAGCAACTGGCTGGCAATCACATACTCAGCACGTGGACGTATGACCCGGCGGACGGTCGTTTGCACACCCAGTCCAGCCACAAGGACGGCAGCGGTACCCTGCAAGACCTCGAGTACTTCTACGACCGCGTCGGTAACATCACTCGCATCGAAGACCACGCTTTTCAGCCGCGATATTTCGCCAACCAACTCGTCGACGGCCACCGCGACTTCACTTACGACTCGCTCTATCGGCTGACCAGCGCCACCGGCTACGACGACGCGCCGCCGTCAGATATTCCCGGCCTGCCGCAAGCGATCGAGCCGAACAATCGCCTCAATTACACCCAGACTTACCAGTACGATAACGGTGGCAATCTGATCGAGCTGTGTCATGTGCGAGACGGTAACAACTCCACCCAGAAAATGTTCATCGACCCGAAGAGCAATCGTGGCGTGCGTTGGAAAACAGGCCATCCGACACCTGTATTCGACGACCTGTTCGATCTTCATGGCAATCAACTGACCGTACAACCAGGACAACCGCTGCAATGGAACGCCCGCGATGAGCTGGAGAATGTGACCCTGATCCAGCGCGAGAGCGGCCTCAATGATGCCGAGCACTACCGCTACAGTCAGGGCGTGCGCGTGTTCAAACGCCACGAAACCTTCGCTGCCAACGCCGAACATTTCCATCAGGTGCGCTACCTGCCGGGGCTTGAAATCCGCACCCGCGACAACGGCGAAGAACTGCACGTCATCACTCTGGGCAACGCCCGCTGCCTGCATTGGGCAGAGAAAAAACCCAACGGCATCGCCACTGATCAACTGCGCTACAGCCTCGAAGATCACCTCGGCTCCTGCGTGATGGAGCTGGATCAGCAGGCGCAGCTGATCAGCGAGGAAGGTTTCTACCCGTTCGGCGCCACGGCATGGATGACCGCGCCTTCGGAGATCGAGGTCAGCTACAAGTTCATCCGCTATTCGGGCAAGGAGATGGATGTCAGCGGGTTGTACTACTACGGCGCCCGCTATTACGCGCCGTGGCTGCAGCGTTGGGTCAGTGCCGACCCGGCAGGAGATGTGGATGGGCTGAACCTGTATGGGTTTGTGCGCAACAATCCCATGACTTACTTCGACCGGACAGGCAACGAAACGGAAGTAGCCCAACCGTCAAGCGGAGGCGTTCTGGCATTTATTACCGGAAACACGCCCACAGAGCGTATGCAGAAGCAACTGGCCTTCCATAGCGAGCTGCTTTCAGCCGTCGATCTGGCTGTCAGGGATGTCACCACGCAAATACTCAATCATCGTTCTGAGCCCAACAGCAGGGTATCAACCGCGAAACGAACAGGTTTTTTTCTTGCGGAAAAGGGCACATCCAACGCGGTTGGCATAGGCATGAGCGCAGCCGGGGTAGCACTGGGAATCCCTGGCGGCCCTCTGGGAATGCTGATTGGCGGGGTTCTAGGTTTCGTAGTCGGAAAAACCGTGAGTAAAACGACGAAAGCGATCGGCAGAAAAACCGGTTTGAACACCTCCATCAGCTTGCAACCGGATCGATTGAAAGGAACCAGGCTGTTAAAGCAAACACAGGCCGAACAAGGGCCCGTGGTTAACTTTAAAGCTATCGCCGATTACAATCCGCTCAAACCCGAAGGACGGCAAGAGATCAAACAAGGCGGCATCGCGGCTGGCAAGGAATTGGCGCTGGCAGGCGCTGGCAAGATCCCCTACGTCGGGCCGGCCATCAAGGTGATTCCGGACACCCTCGATCTCTTGAATGAAATAGCAACCAGCGCAAATGATCTTACCGAGGATGAGGTGACTGCACTGGATGCCGACATTACCGACACGATTAATATGCTGCAGTATCGCTCGGAACGTTTAATCGAAACGGTCAAGATCCTAGGTCCTACTGACACCGCTAAACGCATTGATCGCATTGAAAACGAAACTGGACAGCGAATAAAAAGGCTTCGAAACCTGAGGACCGTACTTCATTCCAATTCGACGACTTTTACTGCCGTATGAAAAGGTGACGACGCGACTCCTGGCCTGAACAGTGCTCATGGTAAGGTGCCTGCCCGTCCTTATTCCTGCGCCCAGCATGCTGCCGACTTCCCGTATCCTGCGTCTGTCGTTGTATACCCTGCTGATCATTGCCGGCACGGCGCTTGCCGCTACGCTTGCGATCCGCCACGCCGAACGTCAGGCGCTGGAGGAAGACGCCGCCCGTGCCAACCAGCAACTGGCGTTGTACGCCAACTCCCTGCACACCCTGATCGACCGCTACCGCGCCCTGCCCGCCGTGCTCGCGCTGGACCCGCAATTGCGTTCGGCGCTGGCCGGGCCGGTCGATGCCCAAGAGCAGTCGGCGCTGAATCTCAAGCTGGAAAAGATCAACGGCGCAGCGCAATCCTCGACCCTTGAACTGCTCGACCACACGGGCCTCGCCGTGGCGGCAAGCAACTGGCGCCTGCCCAGCAGTTACGTCGGCCACAATTACGGTTTCCGTCCCTACTTCAGCCAGACCCGCACCCAGGGCACCGGGCGCTTTTATGCAGTGGGCGTGACCAGCGGGATTCCCGGCTACTTCCTCTCAAGCGCCGTACTTGGTGATAACGACGAGTTCCTTGGCGCAATGGTGGTCAAGCTGGAATTCCCCGAGCTGGAACGCGAATGGAGTCAGGGCAATGACACGCTGCTGGTCAGCGATGCGCGCGGAATCATCTTCATCGCCAACCAGCCCGGCTGGCGTTATCGCGCGCTGCGGCCGTTGAGCGCCCGCGACATGGATGAGATCAAAGCCACCCGGCAGTACGACAAGCAATCGCTGCAGCCCTTGACTCATTTATCGCTGCGCCGCTTCGATGACAACAGCGATCTGCGTCGCGTCGAAGGCCCGCAAGGCACGGCCGATTATCTGTGGGAATCGCTGCCACTGAGCACCGAAGGCTGGACCCTGCACCTGCTGCGTCATCCGCAAGTGGCGTTCGAAGATCTGCGCAATGCCGGGCTGGCCGCCGCCGGGGTGTGGCTGGCGCTGGTGTTTCTGTTGCTGTTTCTCAACCAGCGCTGGCGCCTGTCGAAAATCCGCCAGCGCAACCGCGAAGAGCTTGAACAGTTGGTGGAAGAACGCACCCGCGACTTGCGCACTGCGCAGGACGGTCTGGTGCAATCGGCCAAACTCGCCGCGCTCGGCCAGATGTCCGCGGCGCTGGCCCACGAAATCAATCAGCCGCTGACCGCTCAGCGCATGCAACTGGCGACCCTGCGCCTGCTGCTCGAGCATGGCCGTGTCGACGATGCCTATAAAGCGTTGAAACCGGTGGATGAAATGCTCACGCGCATGGCCGCCCTCACCGGCCACCTCAAGACCTTCGCGCGCAAAAGCCCCAGCGGCTTGCGTGAGCGGCTGGATCTGGCGACGGTGGTCGATCAATCCTTGCAGTTGCTCGATGCACGGCTGCGCGACGAACAGGTCAGTCTGGTGCTACACCTGACGCGTCCGGCGTGGGTGCGCGGTGATGCGATTCGCCTCGAACAGGTGCTGATCAACCTGCTGCGCAACGCCCTCGATGCGATGCAGGGCAAGCAATGCAAACGGTTGGAAATCCGTCTGGAAGCCGATGAACAACTGTGGCGCCTGAGCGTCAGCGACAATGGCGGCGGCATTGCCGAAGAGCATTTGGGCCAGGTCTTCGACCCGTTCTTCACCACTAAACCGGTGGGTGACGGCCTGGGCCTCGGGCTGGCGGTATCCTTCGCTATCGTGCATGAATCCGGCGGACGTCTGAGCGCCGAAAATGGCGACAGCGGCGCCGTGTTCAGCCTGACTTTGCCAATCGATCTGGAGGCACACATCTGATGCTCAACTCGGTGATGGTAGTCGATGACGAAAGCAGCATCCGCAGTGCCGTCGAACAGTGGCTGAGCCTGTCGGGCTTCGAGGTGCAGTTGTTCAGCCGCGCCGAGGAATGCCTCGCCGCCCTGCCCGCGCACTTTGCCGGGGTGATCCTCAGCGACGTGCGCATGCCCGGCATGGGCGGGCTGGCGTTATTGGCCGAAGTGCAGAAACGCGATGCCGATCTGCCGGTGATTCTGCTTACCGGCCATGGCGATGTACCGATGGCCGTCGAGGCGATGCGCGACGGTGCCTACGACTTTCTGGAAAAACCGTTCAGCCCGGAAACCCTGCTCGGCAGCTTGCGTCGGGCGCTGGACAAACGCCGGCTGATTCTGGAAAACCGCGCCCTGCACGAGCAGGCCGACAACCGCGCCAAACTTGATGCGACGTTGCTCGGCGTGTCCCGTGGTTTGCAGACGTTGCGCCGGCAAGTACTGGATCTGGCGACGCTGCCGGTCAATGTGCTGATCCGTGGCGAAACCGGCAGCGGCAAGGAATTGGTCGCCCGTTGCCTGCATGATTTCGGCCCGCGCGCGGCCAAGCCGTTTGTGGCGCTGAACTGTGCGGCAATTCCTGAGCAGCTGTTCGAGGCCGAGTTGTTCGGCCACGAGAGCGGCGCGTTTACCGGCGCCTCGGGCAAGCGCATCGGCAAGCTGGAATACGCCGATGGCGGCACGCTGTTTCTCGATGAAATCGAAAGCATGCCGCTGGCGCAACAGGTGAAACTGCTGCGGGTGTTGCAGGAGCAGAAGCTTGAGCGGTTGGGCTCGAACCAGAGCATCCGCGTTGACCTGCGGATTGTCGCGGCGACCAAACCGGATCTGCTCGATGAAGCCCGGGCCGGACGTTTTCGCGAGGATCTGGCCTATCGTCTGAACGTCGCCGAACTGCGTTTGCCGCCATTGCGTGATCGTCGCGAAGACATTCCATTGCTGTTCGAAACCTTCGCCCACAATGCCGCTGAACGCTTGGGCCGTACCTTCCCACCCTTGAGCGGCGCGCAGTTGAGTCATCTGCTCAGCCACGACTGGCCGGGCAATGTGCGCGAACTGGCGAACGTCGCCGAGCGCCAGGTGCTGGGGCTGGATGAGCCGGCGCCGGGGATCGATCCGGGCCAATCGCTGGCGGCGCAGCAGGAGGCGTTTGAAGCGCAGTGTTTGCGTGCAGCGCTGACCCGGCACAAGGGCGATGTGAAAGCGGTGCTTGAAGAACTGCAACTGCCGCGCCGCACGTTCAATGAAAAGCTGCAGCGGCATGGGTTGAGTCGGGAGATGTTTCTGAGCGAGTGAGTCGGGCTTGGGATTTTCTGTGTGGCTGAGATCTTTTCCCCCTCACCCCAGCCCTCTCCCCCAAGGGGGCGAGGGGGAAAGGGAGCCGATCTCCATGCTTTTCAAAACCTGAGTTCGACTCGATATCTCAGGTCGGTGTAACTCGAACAATCCACTCGGTCACCCCAGCCCTCTCCCCCAGGGGGCGAGGGGGAAGGGAGCCGATCTCCATGCTTTTCAAAACCTGAGTTCGACTCGATATCTCAGGTCGGCGTAACTATCAAAAGCACCTCGATTTGTCCCCTCTCCCTCCGGGAGAGGGCTAGGGTGAGGGGCTTTTGATCTCTGCCCCAATGAGCGGAAATCCGCTCACACAATCCATTCCATCGGCACAAATCCGCTCACCCAATCCCACCACCCCCTCTAAACCGGCCCTCCCCCCGTTGGCACACCTCCTGCTATAGCCCTCGCAGGCTGCGTTCCAACGCGCTCCACAAAAACAATTAAACGAAGGATCCTTCAATGGATAACTCCAACGCCCTGCCTCTTGGGTCGGCTGCCGTGCCGGCCAAAGAAAGAACCACCGCCAGCCGGATCAAATCGATCTTCAGCGGTTCCGTCGGCAACATGGTCGAATGGTACGACTGGTACGTGTATGCCGCCTTCTCCCTGTACTTCGCGAAAACTTTCTTCCCTGCCGGTTCCACCACCGCCCAATTGATGAACACCGCCGCGATTTTCGCCGTCGGCTTTCTGATGCGTCCGATCGGTGGCTGGCTGATGGGCATGTACGCCGACAAGGTCGGACGTAAAAAAGCCCTGATGGCCTCGGTCTATCTGATGTGCTTCGGCTCGCTGCTGATCGCCCTCAGCCCGAACTACGAAACCATCGGCATCGGTGCGCCGATCCTGCTGGTGTTCGCTCGCTTGCTGCAAGGCCTGTCGGTCGGTGGCGAATACGGCACTTCGGCGACCTATCTCTCGGAGATGGCGACCAAGGAACGTCGCGGCTTCTTCTCCAGCTTCCAGTACGTGACCCTGATCTCCGGCCAGCTCATCGCGCTGGGTGTATTGATCGTGCTGCAGAACGTGCTGACCACTGAACAGTTGTACGCGTGGGGCTGGCGTATTCCGTTCGCCATCGGCGCGCTGTGTGCAGTCGTGGCGCTGTACCTGCGTCGCGGCATGGAAGAAACCGAGTCGTTCACCAAGAAAGAAAAGTCCAAGGAAAGCGCCATGCGCACCTTGATGCGCCATCCCAAAGAGCTGTTGACCGTGGTCGGTCTGACCATGGGCGGCACCCTGGCGTTCTACACCTACACCACTTACATGCAGAAATACCTGGTGAACACCGTCGGCATGAGCATCTCCGACTCGACCACCATTTCTGCCGCCACACTGTTCCTGTTCATGTGCCTGCAACCGATCATCGGCGGCCTCTCGGACAAGATCGGTCGGCGTCCGATCCTGATCGCCTTTGGTGTGCTGGGGACGATCTTCACCGTGCCGATCCTGATGACCCTGCACACCATTCAGACCTGGTGGGGCGCATTCTTCCTGATCATGGCGGCACTGATCATCGTCAGCGGCTACACCTCGATCAACGCCGTGGTGAAAGCTGAATTGTTCCCCACTGAAATCCGCGCCCTGGGCGTCGGCCTGCCGTACGCACTGACCGTGTCGATCTTCGGCGGCACCGCTGAATACATTGCGCTGTGGTTCAAGAGCATCGGCATGGAAACCGGTTACTACTGGTATGTGACGGCGTGCATCGCAGTGTCGTTGCTGGTGTACATCACCATGAAGGACACCCAGAAGCATTCGCGCATCGTCACTGACTGATCGGGTGTTCACAGCCACTGCAATGGTGGCTGTTCTGGCCCTATCGCGAGCAGGCTCACTCCTACATTTGGAATGTTTTCCCTCTGTAGGAGTGAGCCTGCTCCCGATTGGGGTCACCACTTGATCCAGACCTGCATGAAAATTCCTCACATCCGCCGCCAAGCGATTAATCGCTAATTAATGCTGCCCGCTCATTCTCCAATCACCTGATCGATGACCTGCGCGACGCTCGCTGCGACGACGAAAGCGAATATTCTGCGCCGCCCTTAATATCAATTTAATCGATTGTTTTTAGCATTAATTTGCGCTTTTTAATCAATTTAGTTGGCGTAGCATTAAACCCATGCAAGACACACCGCCAACGAATCTGGAGTAAACGACATGAAAACCAAACTGATCCTCGCCCTGACCCTGTCCGTACTGGCCGCCAACACCTTTGCTGCCGACGGCTCGGATCGCACCAAATCCGCAGACTTCATCAACGGCGCCAGCGCCGCCATCGAAACCAGCCACTCTGGCACTTATGCCGCTGACGGTTTTGATAAAACCAACATTGGCAAAGCTGTCGCTGCCGATGGTTTCGACAAAACCAACCTGGGTAAAACCGTCGCGGCTGACGGCTTCGATAAAACCGGTACTGCCGCTGCCATCAGCTAAGTATCAGCAGTCCTCTCACAGCCCGGCTTCGGCCGGGCTTAGTCATTTCTGGGGCATGACAATTTCCTGAGTTCACATCAAACCCTGTGGGAGCGAGCCTGCTCGCGAAGACGTCATGTCAGGCGATATCAATGCGACTGACCCGACGCTTTCGCGAGCAGGCTCGCTCCCACAGGGGAATTTCATAGTTTGGAATATCGGTGTCTGGCTGGAAATATGCAGCGTCTGCTTGCACTATTGGGCACCTGACCCAGCACTCTCCAGGACCACCCGCCATGCCCGATGACATCCACTTCTACGAACCCGCCAACGGCCACGGTCTGCCCCACGATCCGTTCAACGCCATCGTCGGCCCACGCCCGATCGGCTGGATTTCCTCGCGGGATGCCAACGGCCGGTTGAACCTGGCGCCATACAGCTTCTTCAACGCCTTCAACTACATTCCGCCAATCATTGGTTTTTCCAGCGTCGGGCGCAAAGACAGCCTGAACAACATCGAGCAGACCGGTGAATTCGTCTGGAACCTCGCCACCCGCCCGCTGGCCGAGCACATGAATCAGAGCTGCGCGATGGTCGCGCCTGAGGTCAACGAATTTGAATTGGCGGGATTGACGACGGTCGCGTCCAAAGTGATTTCGGTGCCACGGGTCGCCGAAAGCCCGGTGTCCTTCGAGTGCAAGGTCACGCAGATCATTCAGTTGCAGCGTGCCGATGGCGAGACGGTGCCGAGCTGGCTGATCCTCGGCGAAGTGGTCGCCGTGCACATCGCCAAGTGGCTGTTGAAGGACGGCATCTACGACACCGCCGCAGCAGAACCGATTCTGCGCGGCGGCGGGCCAGCGGATTATTTCCAGCTGGGGCCTGAGGCCCTGTTCAAGATGTGGCGTCCGGGCGCAAACAAGTAACGCGTTACCAGATCAACTCGGCGTCTTCAGTGACGCCCTTGAGGTTATCCAGCTCATTGATGGCCGCTTCATCGGCAGCAATGGCGCCGGGGAAAACCTGATCATTCAGCAGTTTGTGAAAGCGTGGTGCACCGCCATCGACCAGGGCCTTGACCCCGATTGCCGCGTGATAGCCCTTGTTGCCGCCCAACTCGACGGGGACGACTGCGGAAACTGCTTCGAAGTGTTCGAACTCTCTACGTGCCATGTCACATATCCCGGCTCAGACAAACAAGCCGGACATTAAACCCTCAACCGACGAGTTTGTGTACCGGTGCCGGGCATTGACCGAGGGCTTGTGCCGCCGATACGTCCTTGAAGGTGTGGAAGTCGAGGCTGTTGACCACCAGTTCCTGCACCAGCTCGGCGAAGATTTCCATCGACGGGCTGTTGAAATAGTTGGTCATCATTTGCTGGCTGCTCCAGAACCCGCAGACCAGCCACAACTCGGGATCACACTGCGAATGCTGCAAGGCAAAGCTCAGGCAACCGGGGGCGGCGCGGGACGGCTCGATCAACGCGCTCAGGCGTACACCGAGTTCCGCCGAACGCCCGGCGCGCGCTCGAACGAAGGCCATATGACTGACGGGAATCTGCTTGGACATGTTCAACCCTCCCAGGGAGTCGCGTGGCAGCCGGGGACGGGCTGCGACAGGATCAAAGGTTAAGGGCCTGACGCCCGCCGCCGTTAGTCGATTCCTGCCGCCGCGTTGCACAATCCTGCGAGACTGCATCCAGAACCTGTAACAACCTGTAAAACTGCGTCACACGTCTGTCATACGCGTTTTGTGTAGGAGCTGCCGAAGGCTGGGATCCTTTGATTTTGCCTTGAAGATCAACAGATCGCAGCCTTCGGCAGCTCCTACAGGGTTGGATCGCGGCAGGCGCGGAAACACCCCGGGGCAGAATCAGGCAAGCATTTCGCAGGATGTGTCTACCGCTGGCGCTTGCACAAACATATGCTCTGCTCCATTCCACCTCCCCTGCCGAGGATGCCGTGCATGACGTCATTCGATCGTTTTCAAGCCGAACCCAGCGTTGACATGGAAAAACAGCGTGCGGAACTGGCGGCGATCATCCGCCGCAACACCACTGACGATGGCAGCTACGAGACCGCCATCGGCTCGCTGTTCATGTCGCGCCACACAAAATCCCACGACTTTGCCCCGGTGCTCGCGCAACCGGCGCTGTGCATCATGGCGCAGGGACGCAAAGAGGTGCGGCTGGCCGATGAGTACTTCAATTACGACCCGCTGAATTATCTGGTGGTCTCGGTTTCGATGCCGCTGAGCGGGCGCGTGGTTAACGTTTCGCCGGAAGAGCCGATCCTCGCCGTGCGTCTGGATATTGACCCGACAGAAATCACCGCGCTGATCGCTGACGCCGGCCCCATGGGCGTGCCGACCCGGCCGACCGGGCGTGGTTTGTATGTCGAGCAGATCGACAGTTCGATGCTTGATGCGGTGCTGCGTCTGGCACGTTTGCTCGATGCGCCGAAAGACATCGCCATGCTTGCGCCGCTGATTCGCCGGGAGATTCTCTATCGCCTGCTGCGCAGTCCGCAGGGTCATCGCCTGTATGAGATCGCGATTGCCAACAGCCAGAGTCATCGCATCAGTCAGGCGATCAAATGGTTGAACGGCAACTTTGAACAGCCATTGCGCATTGATGATCTGGCCAGAGAAGTGAACCTCAGCGTTTCGACTCTGCATCACCGTTTCAAAGCGATGACGGCGATGAGTCCTTTGCAATATCAGAAGCAGTTGCGCTTGCAAGAGGCGCGGCGCTTGATGCTCGCCGAAGGGTTGGAAGCGTCGGCGGCGGGGTATCGGGTGGGGTATGAAAGTCCGTCGCAGTTTAGTCGCGAATATAGTCGGTTGTTCGGTGCACCGCCGTTAAGGGATCTGGCGCGGTTGCGGCTTTCGGTGTGACCGTTAGAAGCCCCTCACCCTAGCCCTCTCCCGGAGGGAGAGGGGACTGATTGGGGGATATTCAGGAAATACACCGACCTGAAAATGCTTCACCGAATCCATAATCGACTCGATCTCTCAGGTCGATGGATAGCGCCAGACACCTCGGTCGGCTCCCTCTCCCTCCGGGAGAGGGCTGGGGTGAGGGTCGGCTTTCAAAGTACTTTGACCAATCCATAATCGACCGGATTTTTCAGGTCGGTGGATACCGCCAGACACCTCGATCGGCCCCCTCTCCCTCCGGGAGAGGGCTGGGGTGAGGGTCGGCTTTCAAAGTACTTTGACCAATCCATAATCGACCGGATTTTTCAGGTCGATGGACATCGCCAGACACCGCGATCGGCTCACTCTCCCTCTGGGAGAGGGCTGGGGTGAGGGTCGGCTTTTACACCGCGCGGATCACATGCTTGATTTCCTGAAACGCGGCTAGGCCCCATGGCCCCAGCTCGCGACCAATGCTGCTCTGCTTGTACCCACCCCACGCCGCCTGCGGGAAAATCACCTGCGGCGCGTTGATCCACACCATCCCCGCCTGCAAGGCATTGGCCACGCGGTCTGCCGCAGCGGCATCGGCCGTCACCACGCTCGCCACCAAACCAAACGGCGTGTCATTGGCCAGCGCAATCGCCTCGGCTTCGCTACTGAAACTGCGCACACATAATACCGGCCCGAAAATCTCTTCACACCACAGCGCGCTGTCCAGCGGTACGTCGGTGAATACGGTCGGCTGCAAGAAATAGCCGCGCGGCAGATTCGCCGGACGATTGCCGCCGCAAAGCAAACGCGCACCCGCGCTGAGTCCACGGTCAATGTGCCCAAGCACTCGCTGGTACTGCGCCTGATTGACCAGCGCACCCATTTCCACCTCCGCATCGAACGGATCGGCCACACGAATGGCCTGCGCACGTTTCTGCAGACGGCGGAGGAATTGCTCTTCCAGCTCATCCGCAACCAGCACACGACTGGTCGCCGAACACATCTGCCCGGCGTTGAAAAATGCGCCGCCGCAGGCCAGCTCAACCGCCAGATCGAGATCAGCATCCGCCAACACCAGCAGCGAAGATTTGCCGCCCAACTCCAGACTCACGCCTTTCACCGTTTCCGCTGCGCGCTGCATCACTTCCACGCCAACCGCATTGCTGCCGGTAAAGGAGATCTTGGCGATACGCGGATCCGCCGACAATGGCGCACCGACCGCCAGCCCGGTGCCGCAGACGAGGTTGAACACACCGTTTGGCAGACCCGATTCCGCAATGATCGCCGCCAGTTCCAGCTCCGGCAGCGGCGTGACTTCCGAAGGTTTGAGCACCACGCAGCAACCGGCCGCCAGCGCGGGTGCAAGCTTCCATGCCGTGGTGACCATCGGGAAATTCCACGGCACGATCAGCCCGACCACACCGCACGGCTCGCGGCGCAGGCGTGCGCTGAAATCATCGCTGGGCAGCGGCACGTTTCCGTCCTGCTGGGCGTCGAGGCCTTCGGCGAGTTCGGCGTAATACTCGAATGTGGCGATCACGTCGTCGACGTCGATCGCCGCTTCGAATTGCGGTTTACCGTTGTTGCTCGATTGCAGTTTCATCAAGTGCTCGCGACCGTTGCGCACCCCATTGGCGATGTTGCGCAGAATCGCGCCGCGCTCGGCGCCGCTGGTTTGCGACCAGCTTTTGAAGGCTTCGCTGGCGGCCGCAACAGCTTGGTCGACGGCGTGCTCGTCACCGCCATTGACCGTGGTCAGTAACGCTTCGGTGGCCGGGTTGATCACCCGCAGATGTTCGCGGCCGGCCGACCATTGGCCGTTGATGTAAAGGCCGTCGAGAGTGGTTGGAAAACTGATCATTGCGCCACCGCCTGCATCCATTGGCTCTGATCGATTTCAATCAGGGTCGGGCCCTGACGATCGCTTGCACTACGCAACGCAGTGCGCAGTTGTTCGATGCTGCTGATCGCTTCAGCCGCGCAGCCGAGGCCCTTCGCCACAGCGACAAAATCCGGGGTGTAGATATCCACGCCGACCGGCTCGATGGCACGATTGACCATGTATTTCTTGATCTCTTCGTAGCCTTGGTTATTCCACAGCAGGACGATCACCGGCACCCGCGCTTCGACGGCGCTGGCCAGTTCCGGCAGGGTGAATTGCAGCCCGCCATCGCCGATCAGGCAGACCACTGGAGGACGCGCACCTTTGTCGTGTTGGCCACCAAGCCACGCACCGATCGCGGCCGGCAAGGCGTAGCCGAGCGTGCCGTAACCGGTCGAGGCATTGAACCAGCGGCGCGGGTGATCCGGGTTGAACGTCAGGTTGCCGGTGTACACCGGTTGCGTGGAGTCGCCGACGAACACCGCGTTCGGCAATTCATCGAGCACGGTGTCGAGGAAACGGGTTTGCGCGAGGGTCGGTGCATCCCAGCTCGCGGCCAGTCCAGCGCGCAGTTTGCCGACGCGGGCCGGGCCCCAATCGCTGCTGCGCTCGTCGAGTTTTTCCTGCGACAGCGCATCCAGCAAGGCTTGCGCGGCGTTCCGCGCATCGGCCACCAGCGCCAGGTGCGGCGGGTAGTTGCGCACGGTCTGATCGGCGTCGATATCGATGCGCAACAGTTTGCCGGGAATCTCGAAACCGCCAGCGAACGTGACGTCGTAATCGGTCTCGGCCAGCTCGGTGCCGATGGCCAGAACCACGTCAGCATCTGCAACCAGCGCGCGGGTGGCGACCAGTGTTTGGGTCGAACCGATGAGCAGCGGGTGGTTGCCCGGCAGCATGCCTTTCGCGTTGATCGTCAGTGCCACTGGAGCGTCGATCAGTTCGGCGAGTCTGGTCAGCTCGGGCGCTGCGTCGATGGCACCGCCGCCAGCCAGAATCAGCGGACGTTTGGCAGCGGCGAGCAATTCGCTCATGCGCTTGACCGCACCGGGCGCGGCACCGGCGCGGTCGATATTGACCGGTACGCAGGCGAGCAATTCATCGGCATTTTCGACCAGCACATCCAACGGAATTTCGATGTGAGCCGGACGCGGACGGCCGGCCTGGAACAACGCAAAAGCACGTGCCAACACCCCCGGCAATTCAGCGGCGGACATCAAAGTGTGCGAGAACGCCGCGACACCTGCGACCAATGCGCTCTGATTCGGCAACTCATGCAGCTTGCCGCGACCGCCGCCCAACTGACTGCGCGATTGCACACTGGAGATCACCAGCATCGGGATCGAATCGGCGTAGGCCTGGCCCATGGCGGTGGTGATGTTGGTCATGCCCGGGCCGGTGATGATGAAGCACACACCCGGTTTGCCGCGGGTGCGCGCGTAACCGTCGGCCATGAATCCGGCGCCCTGCTCATGCCGAGGGGTGACGTGGCGAATGCTCGAACGCGCCAGCCCGCGATACAGCTCCACGGTATGCACCCCGGGAATGCCGAACACCTGCTCGACCCCATAACCTTCGAGTAACTTGACCAGTACTTCGCCACACGTCGCCATGTCGATTGCCCTTCATATTTGATCGATACGCCGAATCAAATGTGGGAGCGAGCTTGCTCGCGAAAGCGGTGTATCAGCTAGATCAATGCTGAATTGAAAACCGTATTCGCGAGCAAGCTCGCTCCCACAATGATTCCGGGAATGGGCTCATTGAACGGTCGACAGGTAGCCGCAACAATCGATTAAAAGTCATACTAGCCATGTCCTCACGTCATACCTTGGTTCCCCATGAAACGCCTGCCTCCCCTCCCCGCTCTGCACACGTTTCTGATCACCGCGCAGTGCTGCAACTTCACTCGCGCCGCCGAGCAGTTGCACATCACTCAGGGTGCAGTGAGCCGGCAGATCGCCGGGCTGGAAGCGCATCTCGGTTATCCGCTGTTCATCCGCCTGGCCCGTGGCCTGGCGCTGACTGCCGAAGGACGTGAATGGCTACCGCGTGTGGAAAAAGTCTTCGGCCTGATCAGCGAAGCGACCGAGCAAATCGGCCTGCAGCGGCAAACCCTGCAACTCAAAGCACCGAGCTGCGTGATGCGCTGGCTCCTGCCGCGCTTGCTGCAATGGCAAAAAGAACGCCCGGACGTGCCGGTGAAACTCACCGCCTCGCTGCAACACGGCGTGGACTTTCAGCGTGAGCAGTTCGACGCGGCAGTGATCTACGGCCCGCCCCCGGACAACTCGCCGGGCGCACTGCACTTGTTCGACGAGCAACTGACGCCAGTGTGTTCGCCGCTGTTGCTCAAGGGTTCACCGGCGCTGCATACGCCGGCGGATCTGCAACAGCATCTGTTGCTGCACCCGACGCACGACATTCACGATTGGTCGGTTTGGCTCAACACCGCTGAGCTAAGGCTGAACAACATCGGCAGCGGCCAGCATTTCGAGACGCTGGATCAGGCGATGTCGATGGCGTCGCATGGGACGGGAGTGGCGATCGGGGATTGGTCGTTGATTGGTGATGACTTGCGCGCGGGGCGGCTGGTGATGCCGTTTGAGTTGAAAGTGAAGACGGGGTTGGCGTATTACGTGGTGTTGCCACCGGGGATTGAAGCATCGCCGCCGCTTGAAGAGTTGATGATCTGGTTGGTTGAGCAGGCGCATTTGCGGTGAGGCTTTTTCCCCTCACCCTAACCCTCTCCCAGAGGGAGAGGGGACTGATTGGGGGATGCTATAGAAATACGCCGACGTGAAACTACTGTGTTGAATCCATAATCGACTCGATCACTCAGATCGATGTACAACGCCAGACAACTCGGTTCCCTCTCCCTCCGGGAGAGGACTGGGGTGAGGGGGAAAGATCTGAAGCCAGACCCATCACTCAGCGTTACGTCAATCAGTAACCTACAGTAAACCGCTGACGCGAATGCTTCGGCGTTTCCACTTCGTCCAACAGCGCAATCGCGTAATCGGCAAAAGTAATCCAGCTACGCCCCTCGGCACTCACCAGCAAATGATCCTGACCGACGCGGAAAGTACCCGTGCGCTCCCCGTCGACAAACTCTGCCGACGGCGACAGGAAGGTCCAGTCCAGTCCAGATCCTGCTCCTGACGCAACGCATCTAGAAACGCCGCACCAGCACTGGCTTCAGCTTTGTACTCTGCCGGGAAACCCGCGCTGTCGATCACCCGTGTGTCGTCCGGCAGCAACAAAGAACCGGCACCGCCCACCACCAACAGACGCTTCACCCCAGCCTGCTTCACCGGCCCGACAATCGCCGCCGCAGGCACGGTGGCGAAATGCGCGGCGGTGATCACCACATCATGACCGGCCACCGCATCTTGCAGCGCTGCGGCATCCAGCACATCGACATTCTTGCTGACCACACCGGCACGGGCGCCGATCTTCGAGGTGTCGCGGGCGATAGCGGTGACGCTATGGCCTCGACGCAGGGCTTCTTCCAGCAATTGGCTACCGGCGCGGCCGGTGGCACCAATGATTGCGATCTTGCTCATGACATTCTCCAGTTGGCTTGAGAGTGCTGCGTTTTTCAGAATCGGCTTACCACTGCATTTCGCCCTTGGCGACTTTCGCGCTCAGCTCCAGCGAGCTTTCTTCACCCAGTTTCGGGTAGCGTTTTTTCATCGCGGTGATCAGTGCGGCGGAATCTTTGGCCTTGGCGGTTTCAGCGTCGAACGTCTTAATGTAGTCGGCGGTGAATTTCACGCTGGCCAGCGAACGGCTGCTGTTGCCGAGGTAATGACCTGGCACCACGGTGTCCGGTTTGAGGGTTTCGATCGAGTGCAGGGTTTGCAGCCAGTCGGCGTGGGATTGCGCGGTCTGGGTGTCGGCCATCCACACATGGATGTTCTCGGCGACAACCACACCACCGACCACGGCTTTGAGCGACGGAATCCACACAAAACTGCGATCCGGCTGTTTGCCGTCGAGGCCGACCACCTGCAATTTCTGCCCTTCGAGCATCAGGCTGTCGCCCTTGAGCACGCCCGGCACGATGGTTTTCGCTGGCACATCGGCGCCCATTTTCGGGCCCCAGAAAGCCAGTTTGCCGGCGACGGTTTTGTTGATGTGATCGACGGTCGGCTGCGAGGCCAACACCTTGGCGTCAGGGAACGCCTGAGTCAGGGTGTCGAGGCCGAAATAGTAATCCGGGTCGCCATGGCTGATGTAGATGGTGGTCAGGTGCTTGCCGCTGGCGCGGATCTTTTCCACGACCTGTTCAGCCTGGGATTTGCCGAACTGGGCATCGACGAGGATCGCGTCTTTCTCGCCGCTGACCAGCACCGAGGTCACCGGGAAAATCGCGTTGGTTCCCGGGTTGTAGACGTCAAGGTTCAGGTTGGCAGCCGCCGCATGCGCAGCGAAACCCAGGGAAGCGGTGGCGAGCAGAACGCGTTTGAGTGTGGTGAAGCCGATCATCTGTTGCTCCGATGTCCGAATGCCGTGTTTGGCGATGGGACAGAGCTTAGTTGCCTGACTCAGTACAAAAAATGCGATGCTTGAACATAGTTTGTTTCTGAAAGCGGGCAAATCATGGATCGTCTCCAAGCAATGCGGGTATTTGTCACCGTGGTGGATCTGGGCAGCCAGTCGGCAGCGGCCGATCATCTGGACCTTTCGCGGCCAGTGGTTTCACGATATCTGGCGGAGCTGGAGGACTGGGTCGGTGCGCGCCTGATGCACCGCACCACGCGCAAGTTGAGCCTGACCGCTGCCGGCAGTGAAATTCTGCCGCGTTGCCGACAGATGATCGAACTGTCGACCGACATGCAGGCCGCCGTCAGCGAACCCCACGACGCCCCACGCGGGCTGCTGCGGATCAGCGTCAGTACCTCGTTTGGCCAGGCGCAACTGGCCGATGCGATGGCCGCTTACGTCAAACGCTATCCCGGTGTAAGTATCGATCTGCAAATGCTCGATCGCACGGTGAATCTGGTGGATGAGCGGATCGATCTGGCGATTCGTACCAGTAACGATCTCGATCCCAATCTGATTGCCCGACGCCTGACCGTTTGTCGTTCGGTGGTCTGCGCCGCGCCGGCTTATCTGCAAGAACACCCGGCGCCGTTACGGGTCGAGGAACTGAGCCGACACAACTGCCTGACGCACTCGTATTTCGGTAAGAGCCTGTGGCATTTCGAAGAGGATGGCGAACCGGTTTCGGTGCCGGTGCAGGGCAATATCAGCGCCAACGAGGCCAGTACGTTATTGCGCGCGACGCTGGCCGGCGCCGGGGTGGCGATGCTGCCGACCTATCAGGCCGGTGTGCATATTCACAGCGGTGAACTGATCCGACTGCTGCCCCATGCCGAGCCGCGGCAGATGAGCATCTACGCGGTGTACGCCTCACGCAAACACATGCCGGCGGCGCTGCGCAGCATGCTGGATTTTCTGGTAGAGCGCTTTCCTGAGCATCCGCAATGGGACGTTGATCTGTAAACCCGATCCAATGTGGGAGCGAGCCTGCTCGCGAAAGCGTTCGTTCAGCCAACTTTTCAGTAACTGAGACATCGCTTTCGCGAGCAGGCTCGCTCCCACAGTGGCTATCGATGTGCTGAATGGCCAGTTACAAGCCCAACCGCACTCGCTGGCAACTCCCCGCCGCTGACCTATGCTGAAAGTAATACCGCAGGGTATGTCGTTCAGAGGTCTACGCCATGAACATCAAAACAAGAAGGTACGTCGCGATTTTCATCACCTGCGCCGCCACGCTGGCGCTGTACGGCACCGCGGCCTGGCGGGTCGAGCAGTTGCGACAGTTGCCGCGCGAGTATGCGAGCTGCAACTTCGAGCGCTGCATTCCGCACAATGCCACGCTGAACGCATTGCGCTGAATCATCTAGGCTGGAATGCGATTCTGTGGGAGCGAGCCTGCTCGCGAAAGCCGTGGGTCAGTCAACACTTGAGTCGAATGACAGGACGCCTTCGCGAGCAGGCTCGCTCCCACAAGGGTTTTGTGGGGTCAGTGATTACTGTTCGGCCTTGAGGCTGTCGCGGAAAGCCTTGGGCGAGATCCCCACGCGGCGCCGGAACAGCCGCGTGAAGTTGGTCGGGTCGGAAAACCCCAACAACTCCGACATCTCGTAAATCGTCATGCTGGTGTAAGTCAGCAAGCGCTTGGCCTCCAGTAACTGACGTTCATGCATGATCTGCAACGCCGGTTGTCCCGCCAGTTCACGGCAGGTGCCGTTGAGGTGCGACACTGAAATGCCCAGTCGATGGGCTAGATCCTCAACCTTCACATGCTGGCGATAAGTCTCCTCGACCAACTGAATGAAACCATTGAGGTATTCGCGCTGACGCTGCGGACGCTGACTGGCTTTGTGCCGCACGATTGCCTGACGGCTGACCCAGACCATGATCACGCTGACCAGCGAATGCATGAGCATTTCCCGCGCCGGTTGATGACCGTTGTATTCGGCCTGCAGCGCCGAAAACAGGCTGTTGAGGTAATCGCCGTCGTTGCCTGCCGGGTAGTTTTCTGCGCTGGCCAGCGCGTGTACCGAATCGCCCAGTTGCGCCTGCAAGTGGTTGATCAGCGGTGTGGCGAGGGTAACGATGAACCCTTCGACATCTTCGGAAAAACGAAAGCCGTGCACCGACAGCGGTGGCAGCACTTGAATGGCCGGGGTGTCGAGTTGCGTGCGCTGACCTTCGATCTCAAGCTCTGCCTGACCTTTGAAGACGAAAAGTAACTGGCACAAATCCGCATGGCGGTGGGGTTTGATTTCCCACTCGTGTTCGCGACTGCGGGAGGAAATGGTTTCACAGTGCAGCAAGTCAGGGGTCGGCCAGTCCAGGCTTTCACCGTAGAGCTTGAACACTGGAATCGAAGGCAGCTCAGGCTTGTTCATCACTTCAATCCAGGCCTCGGGGTTGTGGGCGGTAATCGCACCGATTGGCAGAATGTACAGGTATCGGCTCAGTTTTCACCTTCAATTGACAGACCCGCAAGGGAAAAATGCAAGCACTCGATCCATAAAAATCATTCAGCGGTCTTGGCCGCGTGAAGCTTGCGAGTCATAAAAACAATGAAAACGCTGAAAACCCAAGTCGCCATTATTGGCGCCGGTCCGTCCGGATTGCTCCTCGGCCAGTTGTTGCACAACGCCGGCATCGACACCCTCATCCTCGAACGTCAGACACCCGATTATGTCCTCGGCCGCATCCGCGCCGGTGTGCTTGAACAAGGCATGGTAGAGCTGTTGCGTCAGGCTGGCGTGAGTCGGCGCATGGACGCCGAAGGGCTGGTGCACGGCGGTTTCGATCTGGCCCTGGACGGGCGTCAGGTGCACATCGATCTGCACGCATTGACCGGCGGCAAGAGCGTGATGATCTACGGCCAGACCGAAGTCACCCGCGACCTCATGGCCGCTCGTCGGGAGGCTGGTGCACCAACGATTTACCAGGCAAGCAATGTCGTTCCTCATGGCATGAAAAGCGACGAGGCGTTTGTCACCTTTGAAAAGGACGGCGAAACCTTTCGCGTCGATTGCGACTACATCGCCGGTTGCGACGGTTTCCACGGCGTCGCTCGCCAGTCGATTCCGGCCGAAAGTCTGAAAGTGTTCGAGCGGGTTTATCCGTTCGGCTGGCTCGGTATTCTTGCCGACACGCCGCCGGTGCATGACGAGTTGGTCTACGCCCGCCATGAACGCGGTTTTGCTTTGTGCAGCATGCGCTCGGCAACCCGCACCCGGTATTACCTGCAAGTGCCGGCGGATGAAAACGTCGAAGACTGGAGCGATCAGCGCTTTTGGGATGAGCTGAAAAATCGTCTGCCGGTTGAGCTTGCCGAGAAGCTGGTCACTGGCCCGTCGATTGAAAAGAGCATCGCACCGCTACGCAGCTTCGTCGTTGAGCCGATGCAGTACGGGCGCATGTTTCTGGTCGGCGACGCTGCGCATATCGTCCCGCCCACCGGCGCCAAGGGTTTGAATCTGGCCGCCAGTGACGTCAGCACGTTGTTCAATATTCTGCTGAAGGTTTACCGCGACGGCCGCACCGACCTGCTGGAAAAATACTCGGAAATCTGCCTGCGCCGAGTGTGGAAGGCCGAGCGCTTTTCCTGGTGGATGACTTCGATGCTGCACCGCTTCGATGATCATGATGCGTTCAGCCAACGCATCAGCGCCTCGGAACTGGACTACTTTGTCAGTTCAGAAGCGGGGCGAAAAACCATTGCAGAAAATTACGTCGGACTTCCTTATGAGGCTATCGAATAGCCTGCTACCGACTTACACTGGCGAGCATCCCCGCTCGCCTGACGATCTGCGGGACTCTCACTGCCCGCAGGTTTTGCCCGTGACCAATCTCAATCACCCCGAAACGCCCAAACCGGCCATTCGCAGCGTGCTGGTCGCGCTGATGATGGCGATCTTTCTCGGCGCGCTGGATCAAACCATCGTCGCCGTGTCGATGCCGGCCATCTCTGCGCAGTTCAAGGATGTCAGCCTGCTGGCCTGGGTGATTTCCGGGTACATGGTCGCGATGACGGTGGCCGTGCCGATCTACGGCAAGCTCGGCGACTTGTATGGGCGGCGCAAACTGATGCTGTTCGGCATGGGCCTGTTCACCCTGGCCTCGCTGTTCTGCGGCATGGCGCAAAGCATGGAGCAACTGGTACTGGCGCGGATCCTTCAGGGCATCGGCGCTGGCGGGATGATCTCGGTGAGTCAGGCGATCATCGGCGACATCGTGCCGCCGCGTGAACGCGGGCGCTATCAGGGCTACTTCAGCAGCATGTACGCGGTGGCCAGTGTCGCCGGTCCCGTGTTGGGCGGCTACATGACCGAATACCTGTCGTGGCGCTGGGTGTTTCTGATCAATCTGCCGCTGGGCCTCGGTGCCTGGTGGGTGGCGCGGCGCAATTTGCGCGGGCTGCCGATTCCGCAGCGCAAACCGGTCATCGACTACCTCGGTACGTTGTTGATGATCATCGGTCTCACTGCCCTGCTGCTGGGCATTACTCAGGTTGGTCAGGGTCATTCGTGGCGCAGCGGTGAAGTGCTTGGCCTGTTCGCTTGTGCAGTGGTGGTACTGGCGGTGTTTGTCTGGCACGAGCGCCGGGCGCGGGAGCCTTTGCTGCCGATGCACCTGTTCGCCAACCGTAATGCCCTGCTGTGCTGGTGCACGATTTTCTTCACCAGTTTCCAGGCGATCTCGCTGATCGTGCTGATGCCGCTGCGCTTTCAGAGCGTCACCGGGGCCGGGGCTGACAGTGCCGCTTTGCACTTGTTGCCATTGGCAATGGGGTTGCCGATTGGTGCATTTTTCGCTGGCCGGCGCACGTCGATCACCGGGCGATACAAACCACAGATTCTGACCGGCGCTCTGCTGATGCCGATCGCGATTCTCGGCATGGCGTTCAGCCCTCCAGAGGCGACGCTGATCAGCGGACTGTTCATGTTGCTCTGCGGTATTTCCAGCGGCATGCAGTTCCCGACTTCGCTGGTCGGTACACAAAACTCGGTGGAGCAACGCGACATCGGCGTAGCGACCAGCACCACCAACCTGTTTCGCTCTCTCGGCGGCGCGGTGGGCGTGGCGTTGATGTCGGCGCTGTTGCTGGCGTTGTTGCAGGATTCGAATTTCGCCCATCTGGCGAGCAGTTCGCTGATGAGCGAAGGGCATTCCGGCAACGTTCTGCTCGATGGTTTGAACGCCGCGCCGGGGGATGCGCAGAACGCCTTGCGGGCGGAATTGCTGGTGACGTTCCGGCATCTGTTGTGGGTGAGTGCAGCGGTGTCGTTGCTTGGGTTGGCAGCGGCGATTGCGATGCCGAACAACCTGTTGCGCGGTCGCGAGCACGGCGCCAAATAACCGCAAAAGATCGCAGCCTTCGGCAGCTCCTACAAGGGCATGCATAACCCTGTAGGAGCTGCCGAAGGCTGCGATCTTTTGATCTTCAAGGGCTGTAGTAACCGACTGCAACGAGGAAATGCCCGGCCTTCTTCAGGTAAGCATGTTTGTCCTCGACCTTGCCGGTCACCGGATTCTTCCAGCGGTATTCATATTCACCCTCATCCTGCTTGCCTATCAGCGCCAGAATCGGTTCGCCCACCGGTTTGCCTTCGGGATCCTTGACCTTGCCGAAGTCTGTATTGATCAAGCGCAGGTTGGTGCCGTGGGCAACGTAGCGCTGGGTGTCCAGATCGACCACAAACACATACAAGTCGTCCTGCAAGTAGCCGCCCTTGAGCGAATTGATTGCGGTCAGTGTGCCTTTCTCGTCTTTGCCCAAACCGGTCGCTGCCTTGTCCAGCAGCGCTCTAGCCTGCTCGGCCGACGCCCGTGGCAAGTAATAACCGACCGCCAGAATCCGCTGGCCGATGCGTTGGTAATACACGTGCTTGCGCTCAACCTTGCCATCGGCCCAGTTCTGCCAACGGTATTCGGCCTGCTGGATGCCATTGCCTTCCGGCACTTTCAACGCGTCCTTGAAGGTTTTCTGCAGATCCGGGCCGAGCACTTCACTGACATCACGACCGATCAACGCCGATGAGGGCCCGCCACTGGCGAGCATCACACCTTTGGTGTCGAGCACGAACACGTAGCGATCCTTGTCGACAAACTCGCCCTGACGGCTGAACGCGGCGAATGCCTTGTCGCCGTTGTCGTGGTAATAGGCCAGGGCTTTTTCCAGCAAGGCGATGGCAGCCTGACTGTCATCCTTGGCGGTGGCAGCGCTGGCCTGGCCGAAGCCGGCCAGCAACATCAAACAGAGACAGGCGATTTTTTGCACAAACCCCATGACGCATCCCTCGTTCTTTTTGGTGTTTCAAGAGCGTAGACGGCTTGGGGGCATGTATGGATATTCAGAGGGTTTCTGAACGTTTCGCGGATCCTGTGGTGAGGAATGGCCCCACCACAGGTGATCAAGCTTCAAGGGCGGGAATTGATCTGCTGCTGCAAATTCTGAATCTGCGCCTGAAGGGTGTTGATGTTGCGGGTCATCTGGGCGCGGAAGGCGTCGAATTCGGCGGTATTGCCGCCACCCTGCGGTGTTGCCGGGCGGTTGTCCTGTTCGCTTTTGAGCACGACGATTTCCTGCTCAAGACGATCGATCGCCGCGCTCGGGTTGCCCTGCTTTTTCAGTGCAACGATATCGGCACCGAGGCTTTTGAACTGAGCGTCGAAGGCCTTCAACTGCGTGTCGACCTTGCTGGTGTCGGCCGGTGTGCTTTTCATGGTCGCCAGCTCAGCGCTCAAGGTTTTGACCTGTGCCTGCAACTGGGTGTTGGCGTTCTGCTGTTCGGTAGTCTGCGCGGTCATCTGTGCCAGACGCTTGTCCAGATCGCTGGCCTGCCCCGCTACGCCTTGCTGCTGTTTGCTCTGATCGAGCAGCTTGCCTTCGAGCTGTTTGATCTGCAGCTTCAGCGCTTCGCTGTCGCTGGTAACGTTGGACTGACTGGCCACGACCTTGCCGGAAATGTCCTGCAAGCGACCGGCTGCTTCTTCGCTGATCCGCGCGAAGCTTTCCTGGGTCGCCACCAATTGCTGTTCCATCAACGATATCTGCTGGAAGCTCCACCAGGCGAGGCCAACAAAGGCGAAGAACAATGCGCCGACCAAGGCCCACAACGGCCCGGTGCTCGCGGCTTTGACCTTGACCACCGGCGGCGTGCGTGAGTGTACGGAGGTGCGGGCGGTGGTCGGAATGTCATCGTCGTCGAAGGTGTCGGCACGCAGGCTCGGGACATCGTCGAAATCGTCGTGGGCATCATTACGCATGGACATTGAGGCAACCTTTGGGAAACGCGGTGATGGCTAAATGCTGCGAAGTATAACCGCCGCAGCCGCAGGGATTGACCCCCAAGCGGCTACACGGTTCATTGCCGCCCGACCGAATGGTTTCAACGGATGTCCTGAGCTTTCCACCACGCACAGAACTCATCCAGCGCCGACCACAGGCTGACTTTCGGATCGTAGTCCAGATAATGCCGGGCGCGGCTGATGTCGAGGGTGAAATTTTTGTTCATGACCTGCATGCCCAGGCGCGACAGGGTTGGCTCCGGACGTCCGGGCCAGAGCTTGCACGCACCTTCGTTGAGTGCCGCGACGCTATAGGCCAGACCATACGAACGGTACTTGGTGACCTGCGGCACTTCCATTTTGCGCATCACGTAATTGACCACATCCCAAAGCGGCACCGGCGCGCCGTTGCTGATGTTGTAGGCCTTGCCCAGTGCGGAACCGGCGGCCAGCAAGCTGCTGAGCAGCGCTTCATTAAGGTTGTGCACACTGGTGAAGTCGACTTTGTTCAGGCCATTGCCGATGATCGCCAGGCGGCCCTTGCGCTGCATGTTGAGCAGGCGCGGGAAGATGCTCATGTCGCCGGCGCCGGTGACGAAACGCGGGCGCAGAGCAATGGTTTCGAGGCCGAATTCCTGGGCACCGAAGACCTTTTGCTCGGCCAGGTACTTGGTCGCGGCGTAGTGATGCTTGAAACGCTTGGGCACTTGCTCTTCGGTCAGATTGAGGTGATCGCGGCCATCAAAATAGATCGATGGCGACGACAGATGCACCAAACGCCGGACGCGCTGCTTCAGACAGGCTTCGACGACGTTTTCGGTGACCTGCACGTTGCCTTGATGGAAGTCCTGATAGCGGCCCCACAGTCCGACAGCACCGGCGCAATGCACCACGGCTTCGACATCCGAGCACAGTTCGCGGACCAGGTCGGGATCGATCAGATCGCCGGGCACAAACTCGGCACCACGGCGCACCAGATGTTCGACGCTCTCGGCCCGGCGACCGTTGACCCGCACGTCCAGGCCCTGCTCCAAAGCGAAACGCGCAAAGCGTCCGCCAATGAAGCCGCTTGCGCCGGTGACCAGAATTTTCATGTAAAGCTCCGATGTCTTTCGTTTTGCCTGATTCGAGTGTCTTGACGCTGGCCGTCAGTCCAACGGCACCAGCCATTGCGCCGAAGAACGCAGCAATTGCTCGGTCAGCAAGCCCAGCAGCTGACCGCCATTGCGCCAATGATGCCAGTACAACGGCACGTCGATCGGTTTATCTGGCAACAGTTCGCGCAACAACCCGCGTTGCAGTTGATCGCGCACTTGCAGCTCCGGCACCAGCCCCCAGCCGAGTCCGGCTTCGGTCAGGCGGATAAAACCTTCCGAGGACGGGCACAAATGGTGTTCGAACCCACCATCGACGCCCAGCGAGGCGAGATAGCGGTGCTGGAGAAAGTCGTCCGGGCCGAACACCAGCGCCGGTGTACGCGGCAATTGTTCAGCGCGCACACCATCGGGGAAATGCCGCTCGATGAATGCCGGGCTGGCCAGGGCGCGATAACGCATGGCCCCGAGCAACACGCTGCGCGCACCGGCCACCGGCCGTTCGCTGGCGCAAAGGCACGCGGCCACTTCTCCGGCGCGCATGCGTTTGAGGCCGACGGTCTGGTCTTCGACGATCAGATCAAGCAGCAAATGTTGTTCGGCGCAGAAATCACCCACCGCTTCGGCCCACCATGTGGCGAGGCTGTCAGCATTCAATGCGATGCGCAAACGCTCCGGCAGGCCCTCTTCGTCCAGCGCCGGCACCAGGGTTTGCAGGTCACGCTCAAGCAATCGCACCTGCTGCACATGGTTGAGCAGACGCCGGCCAATCTCGGTCGGCGACGGTGGTGTACCGCGAATCAACACTGGCTGGCCGACCCGCGCTTCAAGCAATTTGATCCGCTGCGAGATCGCCGATTGCGACAAGCCGAGCACCTGTGCGGCGCGTTCGAATCCGGCTTGCTCAACCACGGCGGCCAAAGCAGAAAGCAATTTGTAGTCGAACATCAGTTTTCCTAATGAGCGATCAGCACTATTGGTTTTTCTTATACAGGTTTCAGCCGGAGAATAGCCAGCAAGCACTCTTTCTCAAGGAACACTTCCATGGCTGGCGAAACTTCACTTTCGACTTTATTGCGCAGCATGAGCCCGCAACTCAATGCCGGCGAATACGTGTTCTGCACCCTGCGCGACGGTGTGTTGCCGAACGGTCTGGAGGTTGTCGGCAGCTTCCGCGAGCAGGAGGGCCTGACCGTGATTGTCGAACGCTCCCGCGCCGAACAGGCCGGTTTCAGCTTCGATTACGTCGCCGCGTGGATCACCCTCAACGTGCACTCGGCGCTGGAAGCCGTTGGCCTCACCGCGGCTTTCGCCACGGCACTGGGCAAGGCCGGAATCAGCTGCAACGTGATCGCCGGTTATTACCACGACCATTTGTTCGTCGGTCAGGCCGATGCCGAGCGCGCCATGCAAGTGCTGCGCGATCTCGCAGCCCACGCGGAGTAAACCTTATGTGGCAAAGCTATGTGAACGGCCTGCTGGTGGCGTTCGGGCTGATCATGGCGATCGGTACGCAGAACGCATTTGTATTGGCGCAAAGTTTGCGGCGTGAACACCATTTGCCGGTGGCAGCACTGTGCGTTGTCTGCGATGCGCTTCTCGTCGCCGCCGGGGTATTCGGCCTGGCGACGATTCTGGCGCAGAACCCGACGCTGCTGGCGATTGCCCGTTGGGGCGGCGCGACGTTTCTGATCTGGTACGGCAGTCAGGCGCTGCGCCGGGCCTGTTCGAAACAGAGCATGGGTCAAGGCGAGAATCAGACCGTGCGTTCGCTGCGTGCGGTGATGCTCAGCGCGCTGGCGGTGACGCTGCTCAACCCGCATGTTTACCTGGATACCGTGTTGTTGATCGGCTCGCTCGGCGCGCAACAATCGGTGCCGGGGGCTTATGTGATCGGTGCTGCGAGTGCTTCGCTGTTGTGGTTTTTCACCTTGGCATTGGGTGCAGCGTGGTTGGCGCCATGGTTGGCCCGACCGAGTACCTGGCGGATTCTCGATCTGGTGGTGGCGTTGATGATGTTTACCGTGGCTGGGCAATTAATTTTCGCGAGCTGATTTATTCCAAACAGCTCTGGAACCTCTATCCCACACAGTTGTTGCGTGGTTATGGCGCAACCCCGGTGCTATGATCGAAACCCTGCGCCGCAAAGAGTAAAAACTCGCCGGTGCATTTCTGGCCGCCCGTGATCGGCCTTGCGCTCACCGCAACAGACCTGATTAGGAGAATCATCATGGCTTTCGAATTGCCGCCGCTGCCTTACGCACACGATGCCCTGCAGCCGCACATTTCCAAGGAAACCCTGGAATACCACCACGACAAGCACCACAACACCTATGTCGTGAACCTGAACAACCTGGTGCCAGGCACCGAGTTCGAAGGCAAGACCCTGGAAGAAATCGTCAAGACTTCTTCGGGCGGTATCTTCAACAACGCCGCTCAGGTCTGGAACCACACTTTCTACTGGAACTGCCTGGCGCCAAACGCCGGCGGTCAACCAACCGGCGCGCTGGCTGAAGCCATCAACGCTGCTTTCGGTTCGTTCGACAAGTTCAAGGAAGAGTTCAGCAAAACCTCGATCGGCACCTTCGGTTCCGGCTGGGGCTGGCTGGTGAAAAAGGCTGACGGCTCCCTGGCTCTGGCCAGCACCATCGGCGCCGGCAACCCGCTGACCAGCGGCGACACCCCGCTGCTGACCTGCGACGTCTGGGAACACGCTTACTACATCGACTACCGCAACGTTCGTCCTAAATATGTCGAAGCGTTCTGGAACCTGGTCAACTGGAAGTTCGTTGCTGAGCAGTTCGAAGGCAAAACCTTCACCGCTTAAGCTGTGCGCCAGTCAAAAAACCCGGCTTTTGCCGGGTTTTTTTATGCCTGTGATTTGTTGGCACTGCCGGAACCTGCGAGCAGTCAACGCTTTCGATTTCCTGTAGGAGCTGCCGAAGGCTGCGATCTTTTGGCGTCTTCAAATACGCCGAAGATCAAAAGATCGCAGCCTTCGGCAGCTCCTGCATAACAATGGCGTTTCTCTCACGATGAAAGCTGTCTGCCGCTGCTTGCTGCCGTGCCACAGCGGGCTACCATCAAAAAGAGGAAAAATGCTGCGAACCGCTCAAGTTGAGGGCCGAAACTACCGACACAGTACAGATTAGGGCTAATACTCCAGACAGCAGTATTTCGGCCAACGCCACGGGCGAATCATACTGGGCCTTATTGTCCCTTTGACTGCCAACACGGGATTGCCAATACTCATGGCAACTTGACGCTACCCGCACGGAACAAGGAATAACCCTTTGAAGCTGGAACTCAAGAACAGCTTGTCGGTGAAGTTGCTCCGGGTCGTGCTCCTGTCGGCATTGATCGTCGGCGTAGTCTTGAGCTGCGCGCAGATTGTTTTCGATGCCTACAAAACCCGTCAGGCCGTTGCCGGCGACGCCGAACGCATCCTCGACATGTTCCGCGACCCCTCGACCCAGGCGGTTTACAGCCTCGACCGGGAAATGGGCATGCAGGTGATCGAAGGCCTGTTCCAGGACGATGCCGTGCGTCAGGCTTCCATCGGCCATCCCAACGAAGCGATGCTCGCGCAGAAATCCCGCGAGTTGCAGCATTCAAACAGCCGCTGGCTGACCGACCTGATCCTCGGCCAGGAACGTACGTTCACCACCCAATTGGTGGGGCGTGGCCCATACAGCGAATATTACGGTGACTTGAGCATTACCCTCGACACCGCCACGTATGGCGAGGGGTTTATTGTCAGCTCGGTGATCATCTTTATTTCCGGCGTGTTGCGCGCCTTGGCCATGGGCCTGGTGCTGTATCTGGTTTATCACTGGCTGCTGACCAAACCGCTGTCGCGGATTATCGAGCACCTTACAGAGATCAACCCGGATCGTCCCAGCGAACACAAGATTCCACAGCTCAAAGGCCACGAGAAAAACGAACTGGGCATCTGGATCAACACCGCCAACCAGTTGCTCGAGTCGATCGAACGCAACACTCACCTGCGCCACGAGGCGGAAAACAGCCTGCTGCGCATGGCCCAGTACGACTTCCTCACCGGCCTGCCGAACCGCCAGCAACTACAGCAGCAACTGGACAAGATTCTGATCGACGCCGGCAAGCTGCAACGCCGGGTCGCAGTGTTGTGCGTGGGGCTGGACGATTTCAAAGGCATCAACGAGCAGTTCAGCTACCAGACCGGTGACCAGTTGTTGCTGGCCCTCGCCGATCGCCTGCGCGCCCACAGCGGCCGCCTCGGCGCCCTCGCCCGCCTGGGTGGCGACCAGTTCGCGCTGGTACAGGCCGACATCGAACAACCTTACGAGGCAGCGGAACTGGCGCAAAGCATCCTCGATGACCTGGAAGCGGCGTTTGCCCTCGACCATCAGGAAATCCGCCTGCGCGCGACCATCGGCATCACCCTGTTCCCGGAGGACGGCGACAGCACAGAGAAGCTGTTGCAGAAGGCCGAGCAGACCATGACGCTGGCCAAGACCCGCTCACGCAACCGCTATCAGTTCTATATCGCCAGCGTCGACAGCGAAATGCGTCGCCGTCGCGAACTGGAAAAAGATCTGCGTGATGCCTTGCTGCGCGATCAGTTCTACCTGGTTTATCAGCCGCAGATCAGCTATCGCGATCACCGCGTGGTCGGCGTCGAAGCGCTGATCCGCTGGCAGCATCCGGAACACGGTCTGGTACCGCCGGACCTGTTCATTCCGCTGGCCGAGCAGAACGGCACGATCATCGCCATCGGCGAATGGGTGCTCGATCAGGCCTGCAAACAGTTGCGCGAATGGCACGATCAGGGCTTTGTCGACCTGCGTATGGCGGTCAATCTGTCCACAGTTCAGCTGCATCACGCCGAGCTGCCGCGCGTGGTCAACAACCTGCTGCAGATGTACCGCCTGCCACCGCGCAGCCTGGAACTGGAAGTCACCGAAACCGGCCTGATGGAAGACATCAGCACCGCCGCGCAACACCTGTTGAGCCTGCGCCGCTCCGGTGCGTTGATCGCCATCGACGACTTCGGCACCGGTTACTCATCGCTGAGCTATCTGAAAAGCTTGCCGCTGGACAAGATCAAGATCGACAAGAGCTTCGTTCAGGATCTGCTCGATGACGACGACGATGCGACCATCGTTCGCGCGATCATTCAACTGGGCAAGAGCCTCGGCATGCAGGTGATCGCCGAAGGCGTGGAAACCGCCGAACAGGAAAGCTACATCATTTCCGAAGGCTGCCACGAAGGTCAGGGCTATCACTACAGCAAGCCATTGCCGGCGCGGGAACTGGGCGCCTATCTCAAGCAGGCCCAACGCAGTAACGCGGCCATTCTCTAGAAGATCAACAGATCGCAGCCTGCGGCAGCTCCTACATTCGGAATTCGTTCCCCCTGTAGGAGCTGCCGCAGGCTGCGATCTTTTGATCTGCGTAAATAAGAAATATTTCCAGCCACAACCCTTTACACATAATGCGAAAGATTTGCATTATGTCGCAGTTTTGCGCCCCCCCAGCGCGAGTCCACTCAACTATCGAAGCAGGATGTTCGCCATGATTCGTATGCCTCTGGCTACCGCCAGTCTGCTGGCCATCGCTATTTCCCTCGCCGGTTGCGGCGAAGGCAAGGACAAAGACAAAGCCTCCGAAATGACGCCGGCTTCCAGCAGCGCTGCTCCAGCCCCAGCCGCTACGCCTGCGCCTGCTGCCGGTAAAGTCGACGAAGCCGCCGCCAAGGCTGTGGTCGCGCACTACGCCGACATCGTCTTCGCCGTCTACAGCGATGCCGAATCCACCGCGAAAACCCTGCAAACCGCCGTCGACGCCTTCCTCGCCAAGCCGAACGCCGACACCCTGAAAGCCGCCAAGGCTGCCTGGGTCGCCGCGCGCGTTCCGTACCTGCAGAGCGAAGTGTTCCGCTTCGGCAACACCATCATCGACGATTGGGAAGGTCAGGTTAACGCCTGGCCACTGGACGAGGGTCTGATCGACTACGTCGACAAGTCCTACGAGCACGCACTGGGTAACCCGGGCGCCACCGCCAACATCATCGCCAACACCGAAGTTCAGGTTGGCGAAGACAAGGTCGACGTCAAAGACATCACCCCGGAAAAACTCGCCAGCCTCAACGAGCTGGGCGGTTCCGAAGCCAACGTCGCCACCGGCTACCACGCCATCGAATTCCTGCTCTGGGGCCAGGATCTGAACGGCACCGGCCCTGGCGCTGGCAACCGTCCGGCCTCCGACTACCTGGAAGGCGCTGGCGCTACTGGCGGTCACAACGATCGTCGTCGTGCCTACCTGAAGTCGGTGACTCAACTGCTGGTCAGCGATCTGGAAGAAATGGTCGGCAACTGGAAGCCAAACGTGGCTGACAACTACCGCGCCACTCTGGAAGCCGAGCCGGGCGAAACCGGTCTGCGCAAAATGCTTTTCGGCATGGGCAGCCTGTCTCTGGGCGAACTGGCGGGCGAGCGCATGAAGGTTTCCCTGGAAGCCAACTCCCCTGAAGACGAGCAGGATTGCTTCAGCGACAACACCCACAACTCGCACTTCTACGATGCCAAAGGCATTCGTAACGTTTACCTGGGCGAGTACACCCGTGTTGACGGCACCAAGATGACCGGCGCCAGCCTGTCGTCGCTGGTGGCCAAGGCTGACCCGGCTGCCGACACCGCACTGAAAGCCGATCTGGCCGCTACCGAAGCGAAGATCCAGGTCATGGTCGATCACGCCAACAAGGGTGAGCACTACGACCAGTTGATCGCTGCCGGCAACACCGCTGGCAACCAGATCGTTCGCGACGCCATCGCCTCGCTGGTCAAGCAGACCGGTTCGATCGAAGCCGCTGCCGGCAAACTGGGCATCAGCGACCTGAACCCGGACAACGCTGATCACGAGTTCTGATCACAGCGTCCGATTCAAAAAAGGCGACCTTCGGGTCGCCTTTTTCATACCTGCCAAACACAAACCCGTGCTTCAGGGTATACCCAATATCAAGTGCGCCACCCATCCCTGTGGGAGCGAGCCTGCTCGCGAAGGCGTCATCAGGGACAACATCGTCAGCGCGGCGGACACCGCTTTCGCGAGCAGGCTCGCTCCCACAGGGTTTACATGGACTTCAAGGCTTGCGCTGTATCAAGCAAACGATAATTCCTCTTATTCAATCACCCCGGCCCTGTTAGACTTTGCGCCTTTGTTTTCGCCCGTCCGCAGGATGTCTGATGCCCTCGCTGCCTCTTCGCTTGTCCGCACTGTTGCTGGCCCTGGGCCTGAGTGCCTGCGATGACGCCCCGCGTTTCACCAAGGCCGAGCCTGGTGAAGCACGTTCGGGCGGTGCAGCGACCGTGCGCAAGACTGATCAGAATGCGTTTTCGCTGCCTTCGGCGAATCTGCCGCCGTCGCGTCGGGTTGATTTCAGCGTCGGTAACAGTTTCTTCCGCAGTCCATGGGTGATCGCCCCGTCGACCACTACTGCGCGCGATGGTCTCGGCCCGCTGTTCAACACCAACGCCTGCCAGAACTGCCACATCAAGGACGGTCGCGGTCATCCGCCGACGCCCGATGCGACCAACGCGGTGTCGATGCTGGTCAGGCTGTCGATTCCTGATGCGCCGCAATTCGCCAAAGTCATCGAGCAAGTCGGCGTGGTGCCGGAGCCGGTGTACGGCGGCCAGTTCCAGGACATGGCCGTCCCCGGCATCGCCCCGGAAGGCAAGGTTCGCGTCGATTACACGCCAGTGCCGATTCGTTTCAGGGACGGCACCGAAGTCGAATTACGCAAACCTGTCTTGCAGATCACGCAACTGGGCTACGGCCCGATGCACCCGGACACGCGTTTTTCCGCACGGGTTGCGCCGCCAATGATCGGCCTCGGCCTGCTTGAAGCGATCCCCGAAGAAGCGATCCTCGCCAACGCTGCCGCGCAGGCCAAAGGCAACAATGGCATCCATGGCCGCCCCAATCAGGTCTGGGATGACGCTTTGCAGAAGACCGTCATGGGCAGATTCGGCTGGAAAGCCGGACAACCGAACCTCAATCAACAAAATGTTCACGCGTTTTCCGGTGACATGGGCCTCACGACCAGCCTGCGCCCCTTCGATGACTGCACCGACGCGCAAACCGCCTGCAAACAGGCGCCGAACGGCAATGGCCCGGACGGCGAGCCGGAAGTCAGCGATAACATCCTGCGTCTGGTGCTGTTCTACAGCCGCAATCTCGCTGTGCCGGCACGCCGTGGTATCAACGATGCCGAAGTTCTGGCAGGCAAGAACCTGTTTTTCCAGACCGGCTGCGATTCGTGCCACACGCCGAAATACACCACCGCCGCCAATGCGGCCGAACCTGAACTGGCCAATCAGGTGATTCGCCCGTACAGCGATCTGCTGCTGCATGACATGGGCGACGGTCTGGCCGACAACCGCACGGAATTCCAGGCCTCCGGCCGCGACTGGCGCACACCGCCGTTGTGGGGCATCGGCCTGACGCAAGCGGTCAGCGGACACACCCAGTTTTTGCATGACGGTCGCGCACGTAATTTACTCGAGGCCGTGCTCTGGCATGGCGGCGAAGCGCAAGCCGCACAGCAACAGGTTTTGTCTTTCAATGCCGAGCAGCGCGCTGCGTTGCTGGCGTTTCTGAACTCACTTTAAACACTGATAAAAGAATCTGGAGCCCGACATGTTCCGTCCCAAGCTACTGTTCACCAGCCTTGCCGCGCTCGCCCTCGGCGCCTGCTCGCCGCAGGATCCGCAAGCGGTTACCTCGGCGGCCATCGCCAAATCGGTGATCCTGCCGACCTACACCCGTTGGGTCGAAGCCGACAAGCAACTGGCCGTCAGTGCCCTCGCCTACTGCCAGGGCAAAGAAACCCTGGAGACCGCCCGTGCCGACTTCCTCCACGCGCAGAAAGCCTGGGCCGAGCTGCAACCGCTGCTGATCGGCCCGTTGGCCGAGGGCAACCGTTCGTGGCAGGTGCAGTTCTGGCCGGACAAGAAGAACCTCGTCGGCCGTCAGGTCGAGCAACTGGTCGTCGCCCAGCCGCAGATCGATGCCGCCGCTTTGGCCAAATCCAGTGTGGTCGTGCAAGGCCTGTCGGCTTACGAATACATCCTCTTCGACGCCAAGCCTGACGTGGCCAATGCCGAACAGAAAGCCAAATACTGCCCACTGCTGATCGCCATCGGCGAACGTCAGAAACAACTGGCCGAAGAGATTCTGCAGGGCTGGAACAACAGCGACGGCATGCTCGCGCAGATGACCAAGTTCCCTAACCAGCGTTACGCCGACTCCCACGAAGCGATCGCTGATCTGCTGCGTGTGCAGGTCACGGCGCTGGACACCCTGAAGAAAAAACTCGGCACGCCAATGGGCCGTCAGAGCAAGGGCGTGCCACAGCCGTTCCAGGCCGACGCATGGCGCAGCCAGTCGTCCCTGACCGCGCTGGAAGCCAGCCTCGCCGCCGCCAAAACCGTGTGGGAAGGCGTCGACAACAAAGGCCTGCGCGGTTTGTTGCCGACTGAGCAAAAGCCATTGGCCGACAAGATCGACGCCGCTTATGCCGCCTCGCTGAAACTGTTCGACAGCACCCAGCGTTCGCTCGGCGAAATGCTTGAAGACGACGCCGGTCGTCAGCAACTCAACGACATCTACGACAGCCTCAACGTCGTCCATCGCCTGCACGAAGGCGAACTGGCCAAGGCGCTGGGCATCCAACTGGGCTTCAACGCCAACGACGGTGACTGATGAGGGCAAGTGTCATGCTGCGACGTCAGGTTCTGACTTTAGGTAGTGCACTGCTGGGAGCAGTGACGCTGGGCGGCTGGACGCTGTTCAAACGCAAGGATCAGAGCCCGCTGTTGCTGTCGGCGCGCGACGACACCGACGGCAAGCATTACGCCGTCGGTTATCGGCTTGATGGCACGCGCGTATTCGCCACCGAAGTCGGCCAGCGTTGCCACGACATCATCAATCACCCGACGCAGCCGATTGCGCTGTTCGTCGCCCGTCGTCCGGGTACCGAGAGCTATCTGATCGACCTGCGCGACGGCACGTTGCTGCAGACGGTGACCTCGCAGCCGAACCGGCACTTCTACGGTCACGCCGTGGTGCACAAGGACGGCGAATACCTGTACGCCACCGAGAACGACACCACCGACCCCGGTCGCGGTTTGCTCGGCGTGTACAAGTTCGAAGGCGAACGACTGGTGCACACGGGCGAGATTTCCACCCATGGCCTCGGCCCGCATCAGGTGTCGTGGATGCCCGACGGCGAGACGCTGGTGGTGGCCAATGGCGGGATTCGCACCGAGGCGGAAAGCCGCGTCGATATGAACCTCAATGCCATGGAGCCAAGCCTGGTGCTGATGCAGCGCGATGGCACCCTGCTGAGCAAGGAAACCCTCGCCCAGCAGATGAACAGCGTGCGCCATCTGGGCATCGCCAGCGACGGCACCATCGTTGCCGGTCAGCAATTCATGGGCGCCTCGCATGAGCGTTCGGAACTGTTGGCGATCAAGCGTCCGGGGCAGCCGTTCGTGGCGTTCCCGGTGCCGGAGCATCAGTTGCAGTCGATGGGGCACTACACCGCCAGCGTCGCGGTGCACAGCGATCTGCGGCTGGTCGCCCTGACGGCGCCACGAGGCAATCGCTTCTTTATCTGGGATCTGGACAGCGGCGAGGTGCGCCTCGATGCACCATTGCCTGATTGCGCTGGTGTCGGTGCGGTGAAGGACGGTTTTGTCGTGACCTCCGGGCAAGGGCGTTGCCGTTACTACGATTGCCGTCAGGATGAGCTGCTGGCCAAGCCGCTGGAATTGCCGGCGGGGCTCTGGGACAACCATCTTCACTTGATGGCATAACCGGCCCGTTTTTTCGACTGACACGCCATCAAGGGTGAGCGGGATTTCGTCCCCCTCACCCTTTTCATTACCTGTAAGAACTGCCAGTTGGAATCCCCCCTGTACTCGGAGTAATGTGCCCGCCTGTCTCACCTGATTTATCCAAGGAACTGGAAATATGCTGCGTCGCCGCATGCTGATCATGTTGGGTGTTGTTTTGCTGATCGTCCTGGTGCTGGGCGGGTACAAAGCCTTTTCGATCTACACGATGATCCAGGGCTTTTCCAAGCCGAAACCGCCGATCAGCGTCGCCGTGGCCAACGCCAGCGAGCAGCCGTGGCAGCTGCGTCTGCCGACTGTCGGCACGCTCAAGGCGCTGCAAGGTGTCGAGCTGAGCCTGGAAGTCGCCGGCACTGTCACCGAACTCAAGTTCGAATCCGGACAGAAGGTCAAGGCCGGGCAACCGCTGCTGCAACTCGACAGCGCCGTTGAAACCGCCCTGCTGGAAACCGCCAAGGCTGATCTGGGTCTGGCGCAACTGGACTTCGGCCGTGGCGCGCAACTGGTCGACAGCCGCGCCATCTCCAAAGGCGAGTACGACCGCCTCTCCGCAGTTCTGCAAAAGAACAAGGCCACGGTCAATCAGCTCAACGCCTCGCTGGCAAAAAAACGCATCCTCGCGCCGTTCAGCGGCACCATCGGCATCCGTCAGGTCGACGTCGGCGACTACCTCGCCAGCGGCAGCAAAATCGCCACGCTGCAGGACCTGAGCAGCCTCTACGCCGACTTCTATCTGCCCGAGCAATCGGTGCCGAAACTGGCCATCGGCCAACCGGTGCAGATCGCGGTCTCCGCTTACCCCGGGCAAAACTTCGCCGGCAAGATCAGCGCGATCAACCCGATCGTCGAAAGCAGCACACGCAATATTCTGATCAGAGCCACCTTGGCCAACGCCGACGGCAAACTGCTGCCGGGAATGTTTACCAGCCTTGAAGTGCTGCTGCCGGATCCGCAGAAACACATCGTCGTACCGGAAAGCGCGATCACCTACACCCTCTACGGCAACTCGATCTACGTGGTCGGGCAAAAGAAAGCCGAGGACGGCAGCCTCGCAAAGGATGACAAGGGTCAACCGGTGCTGATCGCCGAACGCCGTTTCATCGAAACCGGTGAGCGCCGCGATGGCCTGGTGATGATCAACAAGGGCGTGCAGAGCGGCGAACAAGTGGTGACGGCTGGCCAGATCAAACTGGACAACGGTGCCCACATCGCCATCAGCGACGACAAGACCCTCGGCGAGCAGAACAGTCCGCCCCGCGCCGACTGATCAAGGAATCCCAATGGCTTTTACCGATCCGTTCATCCGCCGCCCGGTGCTCGCCACTGTGGTCAGCCTGTTGATTGTGTTGCTCGGCTTTCAGGCCTGGAGCAAGCTGCCGTTGCGCCAATACCCGCAAATGGAAAACGCCCTGATCACGGTCACTACGGCTTATCCCGGGGCCAACGCCGAAACCATTCAGGGTTACATCACCCAGCCGATGCAGCAGAGCCTCGCCAGCGCCGAGGGCATCGACTACATGACCTCGGTCAGTCGGCAGAACTTCTCGGTAATCTCGATCTACGCGCGCATCGGCTCCAACACCGACCGTTTGTTCACCGAACTGCTGGCCAAGGCCAACGAGGTGAAAAACAAGCTGCCGCAGGACGCCGAAGACCCGGTGCTGAGCAAGGAGTCCGCCGACGCTTCAGCGCTGATGTACATCAGTTTCTTCAGCAAGGACTTGAGCAACCCGCAGATCACCGACTACCTGTCCCGGGTGATCCAGCCAAAACTGGCAACGCTGCCGGGCATGGCCGAAGCGGAGATTCTCGGCAATCAGGTGTTCGCCATGCGCCTGTGGCTCGACCCGGTAAAACTCGCCGGTTTCGGCCTCAGCGCCAGCGATGTGACCAACGCCGTGCGCCAGTACAACTTCCTCTCCGCCGCCGGCGAAGTGAAAGGCGAGTACGTGGTCACCAGCATCAACGCCAACACCGAACTGAAGTCCGCTGAAGCCTTCGCAGCGATTCCGCTCAAGGTCAGTGGCGACAGCCGCGTGCTGCTCAGCGATGTCGCGCGGGTGGAAATGGGCGCGGAAAACTACGACTCGATCAGCTCGTTCGGCGGCACGCCGTCGGTGTACATCGGCATCAAGGCGACGCCGGGCGCCAACCCGCTGGACGTGATCAAGGAAGTGCGCAAGCTGATGCCGGAGCTGGAAGCGCAACTGCCGCCGAACCTCAAGAGCGAGATTGCCTACGACGCCACGCTGTTTATTCAGGCCTCTATCGATGAAGTGGTGAAAACCCTGTTCGAAGCGGTGCTGATCGTCATCGTTGTGGTGTTCCTGTTCCTCGGCGCGCTGCGTTCGGTGGTGATCCCGGTGGTGACCATTCCGCTGTCGATGATCGGCGTGATGTTCTTCATGCAGATGATGGGCTACTCGATGAACCTGCTGACGCTGCTGGCAATGGTGCTGGCCATCGGTCTGGTGGTGGACGATGCGATTGTCGTGGTGGAAAACATTCACCGGCACATCGAGGAAGGCAAGACGCCGTTTGATGCCGCGCTGGAAGGCGCGCGGGAAATCGCCATGCCGGTGGTGTCGATGACCATCACCCTGGCGGCGGTGTATGCGCCGATCGGCTTCCTCACCGGGCTGACCGGAGCGTTGTTCAAGGAGTTTGCGCTGACCTTGGCCGGTGCGGTGGTGATTTCCGGGATCGTCGCTCTGACCCTGTCACCGATGATGTGCGCGTTTTTGCTGCGCCACGAGGAAAACCCCAGTGGCCTGGCGCATCGCCTCGACCGTATCTTCGATGGTCTCAAGCGCCGCTATCAAAGCATGCTGCACGGCACGCTGAACACACGCCCGGTGGTGCTGGTGTTCGCGGTGATCGTGCTGTGCCTGATCCCGGTGTTCCTCAAGTTCACCAAGTCGGAACTGGCCCCGGACGAAGATCAGGGCATCATTTTCATGATGGCCACTGCGCCGCAGCCAACCAACCTTGATTACCTGAGCACCTACACCGACGAATTCATCAAGATCTTCAAAGAGTTTCCGGAGTACTACTCCTCGTTCCAGATCAACGGCTACAACGGTGTACAGGCGGGGATCGGCGGCTTCCTGCTCAAGCCGTGGAATGAGCGCAGTCGCACGCAGATGCAAATCCTCCCCGAGGTGCAAGGCAAACTGGAAGGCATTCCGGGCTTGCAGATCTTTGGTTTCAACCTGCCCTCCCTGCCCGGCACCGGTGAAGGCCTGCCGTTTGAGTTCGTGGTCAACACCGCCAACGACTATGAACTGCTGTTGCAAGTGGCTGACCGGATCAAGAAACGTGCGATGGAGTCGGGCAAGTTCGCCTTCGTCGATCTCGATCTGGCGTTCGACAAACCCGAGGTGGTGGTCGATATCGACCGCGCCAAAGCGGCGCAGATGGGCGTGTCGATGCTCGATCTGGGCAGCACGCTGGCAACGCTGCTGGGCGAGGCGGAAATCAACCGTTTCACCATCGAAGGTCGCAGTTACAAGGTGATCGCTCAGGTTGAACGGCCGTATCGCGATAACCCGGACTGGCTGAACAATTACTACGTGAAGAACACCCAGGGTGAGCTGCTGCCACTGTCGACGCTGATCAAGGTCAGCGACCGCGCCCGACCGCGCCAGCTCAACCAGTTTCAGCAGCTCAACGCGGCGAAGATTTCCGGTTTCCCGCTGGTGAGCATGGGCGAAGCCATCGACACGGTCTTGCAGATCGCTCGCGAAGAGGCGCCGGCTGGTTTTGCCTTCGACTATGGCGGCGCCTCACGCCAGTTTGTGCAGGAAGGCAGCGCGTTGTGGGTGACGTTTGCCTTGGCGCTGGCGATTATCTTTCTGGTGCTGGCGGCGCAGTTCGAGAGCTTCCGCGATCCGCTGGTGATTCTGGTGACGGTGCCGTTGTCGATCTGCGGGGCGCTGATTCCGCTGTTCCTCGGCTGGTCGAGCATGAACATCTACACCCAGGTCGGGCTGGTGACGTTGATCGGTCTGATCAGTAAACACGGGATTCTGATCGTCGAGTTCGCCAACCAGTTGCGCAAGGACAAAGGCCTGACGGCGCGGGAAGCCGTTGAGGAAGCGGCCGCCATTCGTTTGCGGCCGGTATTGATGACCACGGCCGCGATGGTGTTTGGCATGGTGCCGCTGATTCTCGCCACGGGCGCCGGCGCGGTCAGCCGTTTTGATATCGGTATGGTGATTGCCACGGGGATGTCGATTGGTACGTTGTTTACGCTGTTTGTCCTGCCGTGCGTGTACACCCTGCTGGCGAAACCCGATTCCACACCAAGCGCATAACCCTGTGGGAGCGAGCCTGCTCGCGAAAGCGGTCTGTCAGTTAATACTTATGGTGCCTGACACACAGCCTTCGCGAGCAGGCTCGCTCCCACATGGGTTGGCGTGCATCCATAAAACCCGCGCATAAAAAAAGGCCTCGCATCTGCGAGGCCTTTTATGTGGGCTTCAATCGTTTCAACTCTGCGGCCTCATCCCTTGAGAAAGTCCGAACATGAACAACAACAAATCATGATCGGGTTGAGTCGCCACGGCGGCTTTCGCCACCCGTGGGACTGCGCAGTGGGCGTCGTCTACGGACGCGCCAACCACCTGCATGCGAGGCTGCTCCCAGGCAGCCACCGCCAATGAAGCAACTGCCAAGGCTCCAACCAAAAACAAACCTCGTGCAATTTCTAGTTTCATCGCTATAAACCTTTGATAGCGCTGCCAAACGCCGTCTCATAAAAATAGACGAGTTTTTTCCAGTCCGCGTCGCGGAACGACGAATGGCGGCGCAATTGCTTCATGTCATGGGAAGCGGCGCGATAGGCGGTCAGGCGCTGGCGGCATTTCTCCAGATCGATCAAAGCGACCTCGACCTTGGCCGACTCGCCTTCGCCCGTCACACGCACAAACACGTGTTTGATGTAGATGCAGCTGTGCTGCCAACGGCCCTTGTGCATGCGCGCCAGGTTTTCGGCGAGGTCCTTGAGCACGCGCTCATAAACCCCGTCGCCACACTGATCGCGACCGCCGGCAGCCGCCAGCCAGTGTTCCAGTTCCTGGAAACCGTCCAGGGACCTGGTCACCAGCAGAGCACGCCATTTGTGCTGCGGATCAGGCTGGGCGCCGCAAAAAACGATTTCTGGCACGCGCACACCGAGCTTGCTCACGCCAGTCAGCGCATCAAGTTCACGCAGAACAGTGGGACGGCCAAAAGGATGCAACCAACTGCGATAGATATGACCGGTCTGGCGCTTGGCGTACAGCAGTTGTCCATCGCGCCCCACTACCCTTTGCACGCCACTTTCCCCACCGCGTCGAACATTGGGTTCTTCCACCCACTCGCCGCGCTGGTTCCAGTAAAAGTCAAAGCGATCTTGCGGAGCGACATCCGTTTCTGCTGCAAATTGCACTGCCATCCTGTTACCTCTTGCGTAATACGTAAACTCGCCACATGGCGTAGAGCGGAATAAAGTCCAGTTGTTCCTGAATTCGAAAACCTGCCTCCTCGAACTCCTTTTCCACCGTAGCGGCCGGTAACACAAAGCGATTCTGATACTCGCGTTTGTCACGGTTGCGCTCGGCTCGCTGGCGTTTCCAGGCTTTGAAGTTGCCATCAACCCACAGCGAAACGATCACACTGTCCCGGGTGACGCGCTCGAATTCGCGCAGAATCGCCCGGCGATGCTCGGCTTCACCGATGTGGTGGAGCAGACGCATGCAGAAAATGCTGTCGACGGCGTTGTCAGGCAAGGCAATGTCGAAGGCAGATGTGTGCAAGGGTTGTACCCGTTTCACCACATCGGCCGGTTGCGACTGCATGGCCGTCTTGATCATCGACTCGGAATTGTCCGCACCGATAATCACCCGGTTGGCCTTTTCGCCCAACAAGGGCCAGAAACGCCCGGCACCGCAAGGCAGATCCAGCACCAGTCCCGGCTCACCCACCGACGCCAGCGCCTTGCGGGCCATCTGTTCGTCACGCCAATGGGAGAGACGACGTCCAAGGCTTTCTTTGTGCTTGCGCAAGTATTTCTGCGCGTGTTGATCGTCGTACTTCTCGGAAAAATCGAGTTTGATCGGGCCGGCCATCACCAGGACTCCTGAATTGCTGATGGCACCACCTTAGGGAGCGGCGTGTCAGCGTCAGGTCATCCATTTGTGAAAAAAATGTCAGGTAAACAGACAAATTATTACAGCGTTATACAGGATTCAGACAGGTTAGAGGGAGTAGCCTTGCGCCACCCCCTGCGTCAGATTTTGCCAAGATCCACTTCGAAGCGGCAACCATTGGGTTCCATCGTGCTGAGACTGACGGTCCAGCCCTGGTTCTCGCAGATCCGCTGCACCAGCGACAACCCCAGCCCCAGGCCTTCGCCGCGCTTTTCGCTGCCACGTACGAAAGGCTCGAACATGGCTTCGCGCTTTTCTTCCGGAATGCCGACGCCGGAGTCTTCTACCGCGAAGCCGTTGGCAGTGAGTGTCAGGCGAATGAAGCCGCTTTCGGTGTAATGCAGCGCGTTGCGCAACAGGTTGCCCATCACGGCATTCAACAGGGTCGCGTTGTAGCGAGTGTCTGATGGATTGCCCGGTTCGAAGACCAGTTTCAGACCCTTGCTCTCGATCGGCCCGCGCCACAGACACAACAGGCTTTCGGCGACTTGCGAGAGATTTTGCTGAAGTGCCATGCCGGCATCTTCATGCTGGGCGCGCGCCAGCATCAGGAAGGTTTGCACCAACTCGCGCATTTCCTCACTGGCGCGGGCAATACGCTCGACTTGTGAACGACCGCGCTGGTCGATCCCGGGGTTTTCCAGCAGCAGTTCGCAGGAACTGGCCAGCACCATCAATGGCGTGCGCAATTCATGGCTGACGTCGCTGGTGAACAAACGCTCGCGTGTCAGCGCCTGACGCAAGCGCCCCAATGTGGCATCGAAGGCCACCGCCAGCTCGCCGACTTCGTCAGCCGCATAATCCGGCGCCAGCGGTGGTGCCAGCCCCAGTAACTGGTCGCGGTGACGCACTTGCCGGGCCAGCCGCACCACCGGCGCCATCACCTTGCGCGCGAGCACCCAGCCAAGGAACACCGCCAGTGCCAGGCTGAGCACGAAACCCACCAGCACCACGGCAAACAGCACCCGCTCGCGCTCTTCGAAATCGCTTTGATCTTGCAGCAGCACATAGCGCCGACCGTCGACGATCTCGACCATCGCGTGATACGACAGCTGCTCGCGAAACACTTCATGAAAACCTGAATCGAGGTGGCGCAGATCCTTGGGCAACTCGAAATCGCCCGGTCCGCCGCTGAAATAGAACAATTGATCCGGCTCCGGACGGTGGCTCCAGTCCGAAACGTTGTCCATCAGCAGCAAACGCTGCAAATCACCGCCCAGCCCTGCCGAAATCAGTTTTTCTTCGACAAGGTGCACGGTCGCGACGATGCCCATGGCAAAGGCACCGGCGACCAGGGCGCTCATCAAGGCGAAGGCGATGATGATCCGCTGGGAAAGGCTTTGCTTAAACTCCATTACACATCGGCCAGCCGGTAACCCACGCCGTGCACGGTGTGCAGCAATGGTTTGGTGAACGGTTTGTCGATCACCTGACGCAGTTGGTGAACGTGACTGCGCAGGCTGTCGCTGTCCGGGCAATCATCGCCCCACAACGCTTCTTCGAGAATTTCCCGGCGCAGCACGTGCGGGCTCTTCTGCATCAACACTGCCAGCAATTTGAGGCCGACCGGGTTGAGCTTGAGCAATTTGCCGTCGCGGGTCACTTCCAGCGTGTCGAGGTCGTAGCTCAGATCGGCGACCTGCAGCGCCCGACGGCCACCACCCTGCGCACGGCGCATCACCGCTTCGACCCGCGCAGCCAGCTCGGACAAGGCAAATGGCTTGATCAGATAATCATCAGCTCCAGACTTGAAACCCTGCAGACGATCATCGAGCTGATCACGAGCAGTGAGCATGATCACCGGCGTGTCGCGGCGGGCGTCTTCGCGCAGGCGTTTGCACAGGGTATAGCCGTCGATCCCGGGCAGCATGATGTCGAGCACGATCAGGTCGTAATGCTCGGTGGCGGCCAGATGCAGACCCGACAGACCGTCCTGGGCGCAATCGACGGTATAGCCTTTGAGGCCCAGATAATCGGCCAGATTGGCCAGGATGTCGCGGTTGTCTTCAACCAACAGAATTCGCATGGGCACCTCCTCCGTACGGGGTAACGGCCTACTTGGCCCGCGCAGCTTACGGCCAAGTGTGGCTCAGGGCTAGGCGTGCGTCGGGTTGTTTAGCGATAAAAATGCTCATTGCGCCCGCCAACGTTTTTTTCACTTTCGGTTAACAAATCGGCGACGCCCACACGCGCAGACTCCGCGCGGTTGCGCTCCTCAGAACATACTTACCGACCAAGGAATTGCCCATGGCGTCGACTTCTGCCCGTCCCGTTTCCAGGCCACTGAATTTCTGGTTGTGTCTGGGAATACCCGCCGTCGCGGCGATCATTCTGGTACTGCTCGAATTGACCGATCTGGACATGGATCTGGCCCGCCTGTTCTACGACCCGGTTGCCGGCGACTTTATCGGGCGGCACAGCTTTTTTCTTGAAGACATCCTTCACGATCGCGCCAAGCAGGTAGTGATCGCGTTCTCGGTGTTTGCCATCCTGGGTTTCATCGGCGCGTTTTTCCTCGCCAGACTAAAACCGTTCAAGCGAGAGCTGGGCTGTCTGGTGCTGTCGCTGGGCCTGGCGACCTCGTTTGTCACCCCGGTCAAAGCTGTGACTGCAGTGCAATGCCCGTGGAGCCTGGAGCAGTTTGGCGGTCATGAAACCTATAGCAAGTTGATGGAGCATCGCCCACAGACCGACAAGCCCGGGCGTTGCTGGCCGGGTGGTCATGCGGCGACGGGGTTTACTCTGTTCGCGCTGTTCTTTGTTCTGCGTGATCGGCGTCCCCGTCTGGCCAGACAGGCGTTTATCTTTGCCTTTGCATTGGGTTCAGTGTTCTCGATCAGCCGGATGATGCAGGGCGCACACTTCTTCTCGCACAACGTGTGGACGGCGATTTTCTGCTGGCTGATTTGTCTGGGGTCATATTACTGGGTGCTGTATCGCCCGGCGGTGAAGGTCGAGGCCGTGGTCGAGGCACAACCGGTCAGGGCCTGAAATATAGATCCAATTGTGGGAGCGAGCCTGCTCGCGAATGCGGTGTGTCATTCAACATTAATGTTGGCTGATCCGACGCCTTCGCGAGCAGGGGATTGGTGTAACGCTGAAATACGGGCAATAAAAAACCCCGCTGACTTTCGTCAGCGGGGTTTTGCGTTACGGGGTAAGGCTGGCTTACATCATGCCGCCCATGCCACCCATGCCGCCCATGTCTGGCATACCGCCGCCAGCAGCGCCGTCTTTCTTCGGCGCGTCAGCCACAGCGGCTTCGGTGGTCAGGATCAGACCGCCGATCGACGATGCAGCTTGCAGAGCGGAACGAGTCACCTTGGTTGGGTCCAGGATGCCCATTTCGATCATGTCGCCGTACTCGCCAGTCGCAGCGTTGTAACCGAAGTTACCTTTGCCGTTCTTGACTTCGTTGACCACAACGCTTGGCTCGTCGCCGCTGTTTGCAGCGATCTGACGCAGCGGAGCTTCAACAGCGCGGCGCAGAACAGCGATACCGACGTCCTGATCAGCGTTGTCGCCTTTCAGGTCAACCAGGGTTTGCAGAGCGCGGATCAGCGCAACGCCACCGCCAGGTACCACGCCTTCTTCAACGGCTGCGCGGGTTGCGTGCAGGGCGTCTTCAACGCGGGCTTTCTTCTCTTTCATTTCAACTTCGGAACCAGCGCCAACCTTGATAACTGCAACGCCGCCGGACAGCTTGGCCAGACGCTCTTGCAGTTTTTCACGGTCGTAGTCCGAGGAAGTTTCGGCAACCTGAGCACGGATCTGAGTGATGCGCGCCTGGATGTCGGATTCTGCACCGGCACCGTCAACGATGATGGTGTTTTCCTTGGAGATGGTCACACGCTTGGCGCTGCCCAGGTTTTCCAGGGTAGCGGCTTCCAGGCTCAGGCCGATCTCTTCGGAGATAACGGTACCGCCGGTCAGAACAGCGATGTCCTGCAGCATGGCCTTGCGACGGTCGCCGAAGCCTGGTGCCTTGACGGCTGCGACTTTGACGATGCCACGCATGTTGTTCACAACCAGAGTCGCCAGGGCTTCGCCTTCAACGTCTTCGGAAACGATCAGCAGTGGACGGCCGGCTTTGGCAACGGCTTCCAGTACTGGCAGCATTTCGCGGATGTTCGAGATCTTTTTGTCGACCAGCAGGATCAGCGGGCTGTCCAGCTCGGCAACCATGGTTTCCGGCTTGTTGACGAAGTACGGGGACAGGTAGCCACGGTCGAACTGCATGCCTTCTACAACCGACAGTTCGTTTTCCAGGCCAGTGCCTTCTTCAACGGTGATCACGCCTTCTTTACCGACTTTTTCCATGGCTTCGGCAATGATGTCGCCGATGGAGTTGTCGGAGTTGGCCGAGATAGTGCCGACCTGAGCGATAGCCTTGGTGTCAGCGCAAGGCTTGGACAGGTTCTTCAGCTCTTTGACGATCGCGATGGTCGCTTTGTCGATACCGCGCTTCAGGTCCATCGGGTTCATGCCGGCAGCGACGGCTTTCAGGCCTTCGTTGACGATCGACTGAGCCAGAACGGTAGCGGTGGTAGTACCATCACCAGCGTCATCGTTGGCACGGGAGGCAACGTCTTTGACCAGCTGCGCGCCCATGTTTTCGAAACGGTCTTCGAGTTCGATTTCTTTAGCGACGGAAACGCCGTCCTTGGTGATGGTCGGAGCGCCGAAGCTCTTCTCGATGATCACGTTACGGCCTTTCGGGCCCAGGGTCGCTTTTACTGCGTCAGCCAGGACGTTGACGCCCTTGAGCATTTTTTTACGGGCGGAATCGCCAAACAGAACTTCTTTAGCAGCCATGATCGATATTCCTTAAATACTTTGTAGTAGCGGGAAAATGAACGGGGGTATCAGCCTTCGATAACCGCGAGGATTTCGTTCTCGCTCATTACCAGCAGGTCTTCGCCGTCGACTTTCACAGTGTTGCTGCCGGAGTAAGGACCGAACACAACCTTGTCGCCTTCTTTAACGGACAGTGCGCGCACTTCGCCGTTTTCCAGAGCTTTGCCCGGGCCTACAGCGAGAATCACACCGTGGTTGGCTTTTTCAGCAGCCGAACCTGGCAGGACGATACCGCCAGCGGTTTTCTTTTCTTCTTCGCTGCGACGGATAACGACGCGGTCATGCAGAGGACGAAGCTTCATTGTCGATCTCTCCTAATTGTGGTTTTCATCGGCCGGTGTAGTCCCGGCGGGTTTAACAAATCCGGCCTGCGCCGGTTGCGGTTCGTCAAGCGAGCCGCGGAAGTCTGACTGGCTCAAACGCCAGAAACCTTTCGGTGACGGATACATAAGGGCGCATAAGCTTATTACAAGGGCGAGGCGAAAAATTTTTCACCGATATGTTGCACAAAAGCAGCCCATAAACGAACACGGCACCCGAAGGTGCCGTGTCGATGCAGATGTTACTTGGAGTCGCGGTGTTCGAACTCGCCTTCGATCACATCACCTTCACGGCCCAGCGGCTGACGCGGTGCAGGACCACCACGGGGTTGCAGGTCGTCGGCGAACGCACGTTGACGCATGGCCTGGTCTTCGGCGCGCTGACGCATCTTGTTGGCCAGCAGGCGACGCGTGAACGGCAGCAGCATGATCAGACCAACCACATCGCTGATGAAGCCAGGCAGGATCAACAGGCCGCCGGCCAACGCCAGCATCAGGCCTTCGAGCATGGTTTGCGCGGGCAATTCGCCGCGATTCAGGCTTTCACGGGCACGCAGGGCCGTGGCCAGACCGGCGACGCGCAGCACGAACACGCCGAACATCGAGCCGAGAATGATCAGCAGCAGGGCCGGGAAAAACCCGATTGAGCCTGCCACTTTGACGAATACGAACAGCTCCAGCACTGGAAACAGCAGAAAGAGCAACAGAAAAGGGCGCATCAAAGTTTCCTCAACGCAAGAAATGCCTTGCAGTAAGCCTTAGATGACGTCGCCCTTTCGTGAATTCAAGCGTCGGCCACTGCATTTTTTGGCCAGACCTGTGCGTGAGCCAATGAAACCAGGGCTTCGCGCACTTGTGTCGGCGTATTACAAGGCGCAGGGAACGGCAACCAGTACAGCGCTTGACCGATGCGCAGGTGCATGCCCTCGGTGTCGATGCCGGCCAATTGCGCCGGCACGCTTTTCGGCAGACCGGCGAGGTCGACGTAGTGCGCGATGGCTTTGGCGTGGTCGCTGTTCATGTGCTCGACCATGCTGATTTCAGCCTTGCCGGCGAACGGGTTGGCCAGGGTCAGCCGATCGACCCAGTGAATCGCGCCGAAACCGCCGATGTAGCGGTGACGCACCGGGTTCAATACCCAGAAGTCGAAATCGTGGGCCTTGTGGTAGTTCTGCGAGTCGGGGAAATAACGGTAGTAACGCTCGGCGGCGGCTTCGATCGCGGCAACGTCTTCGAGCTTTTGCGCCTCGGCCAGATAAGTCAGGCGACCAACGGCTTGCACGTCATCGGCCTCGCGCTCACCGACGAGCAGCGAGCATTTCGGGTCTTTCTGCAGGTTGTGGGTGTGCTGGGCGATACGGCTGATCAGGATCAGCGGCCGGCCCGGCTCGTCCAGGCAGTACGGCACCACGGAGCCAAAGGGAAAACCGGGCATCGATCTGGAGTGGGTCGACAGCACTCCACGGTATTCCTTGAGAAGCAATTCTCGGGCATTCTTCGCCACTTCAACGCTCAATTTATGACTCCTTAAATAGAATCCGTCGAAAAAACGGACGGGCGCCCGGGATCAAGTCCCCGTCACGCCAGCGGGCAATTCTCATGTGCAACCCTGCCACGGCCGGTGCAGATCGGGAGTCGCTGAAAACAAAAACCAATCAGACCTGCTATCGGGGCATGCGAATGCAACTCAACGACAAAGTAATCATTATCACTGGCGGTTGCCAGGGTTTGGGCCGTTCGATGGCCGAGTATTTCGCCGGCAAAGGCGCGAAGCTGGCGTTGGTCGACCTCAATCAGGAAAAACTCGACGCCGCGGTCGCGGCCTGCAAGGCCAAGGGCGTCGAGGCGCGCAGCTATCTGTGCAACGTGGCCAATGAAGAGCAGGTCGAGCACATGGTCGCCCAGGTCGCCGCTGATTTCGGCGCGATCCACGGTCTGATCAACAACGCCGGGATCCTGCGCGATGGCCTGCTGCTCAAGGTCAAGGACGGCGAAATGACCAAGATGAGCCTGGCACAGTGGCAGGCGGTGATCGACGTCAACCTGACCGGCGTATTCCTCTGCACCCGTGAAGTGGCAGCGAAAATGGTCGAGCTGAAGAACAGCGGCGCGATCATCAACATCTCGTCGATCTCGCGGGCGGGCAACGTTGGTCAGACCAACTACTCGGCGGCCAAGGCCGGTGTTGCTGCAGCGACCGTGACCTGGGCCAAAGAGCTGGCGCGTTATGGCATTCGTGTGGCGGGTATCGCGCCGGGATTCATCGAGACAGAGATGACCCTGGGCATGAAACCGGACGCGCTGGAGAAGATGACTTCGGGGATTCCGCTCAAGCGCATGGGCAAGCCGGAGGAGATCGCCCATTCGGCGGCGTATATCTTTGAGAACGACTACTACACCGGGCGGATTCTGGAGATGGATGGCGGGTTGCGCATCTAACCCACACCGCAAACCACTGTGGGAGCGAGCTTGCTCGCGAAGGCGTCGTATCAGACAACTGATAGGTTGAATGACACTCCGCTTTCGCGAGCAAGCTCGCTCCTACAGGGTTATCGGTGTTGCTGAGTAATCAATCGTCGCTGATGGTGATGTTCGGCATCGCCGGCGTCACCGCTTCCTGCAACACAATCCGCGCACCGACGTGGCGGGCCAGTTCCTGATAGACCATGGCAATCTGGCTGTCCGGCTCGGCGATCACCGTTGGCTTGCCGCCATCGGCCTGCTCACGGATCAGCATCGACAACGGCAGCGACGCCAGCAGTTCAACGCCGTACTGAGTCGCCAGCTTCTCACCACCGCCCTCACCGAACAGATGCTCGGCATGCCCGCAGTTCGAGCAGATGTGCACGGCCATGTTTTCCACCACGCCCAGTACCGGAATGTTGACCTTGCGGAACATTTCCACGCCTTTGCGCGCGTCGAGCAAGGCCAGATCCTGTGGCGTGGTGACGATCACCGCACCGGCCACCGGGACTTTTTGCGCCAAAGTCAGTTGAATGTCACCGGTGCCTGGGGGCATGTCGATGACCAGATAATCCAGATCGCCCCACGCGGTTTGCGTAACCAGTTGCAACAGCGCGCCGGAGACCATCGGCCCACGCCAGACCATCGGCGTGTTGTCGTCGGTCAGGAACGCCATCGACATGACTTCGACACCGTGCGCCTTGAGCGGCACGAACCACTTCTGATCCTTGATCTCCGGGCGGGTGCGTTCGGGGATGCCGAACATGATGCCTTGGCTCGGGCCGTAGATATCGGCGTCGAGAATCCCCACCTTGGCGCCTTCACGGGCCAGCGCCAGCGCGAGGTTGGCGGCGGTGGTCGATTTGCCCACACCGCCCTTGCCCGAAGCCACGGCAACCACGTTCTTGACGTTGGCCAGCCCCGGAATCTGCGCCTGCGCCTTGTGCGCAGCGATAACACTGGTCACTTCAACCTTGGCGATCACCACGCCATCGAGGTTTTCGATGGCCAGCTGCAGCAGTTGCGCCCAGCCGCTCTTGAACAGACCGGCGGCGTAACCGATTTCCAGCTGCACGTTGACGCGGTCACCGACAATCTCGATGTTCTTCACGCATCCGGCGCTGACCGGGTCCTGGTTCAGGTAGGGGTCGGTGTATTGGCTGAGGACGGCTTCCACCGCTGCGCGAGTGACGGCGCTCATGGGCAACTCCGATAACAAGACTGGGAAAAGATGGCGGGTATCCTACCCCTTCTATCCTCCGGACGGCACGCCCGGCAACGATTTGCAGGGGTGAAATATCTTGCCCGGCGCTTTATAGTGGCCGACCTCCGTTTCATCAAGTAGCGAAGCCCCACATGTCCGAACCACGCAAGATCCTCGTCACCAGCGCCCTGCCCTACGCCAACGGTTCGATTCACCTTGGCCATATGCTGGAATATATCCAGACCGATATGTGGGTGCGCTTCCAGAAGCATCGCGGCAATCAATGCATTTATGTCTGCGCCGACGACGCCCACGGTTCGGCGATCATGCTGCGCGCGGAAAAGGAAGGCATCACCCCGGAACAACTGATCGCCAATGTGCAGGCTGAACACAGCGCCGACTTTGCCGAGTTCCTGGTTGATTTCGACAACTTCCACTCCACTCATGCCGAAGAAAACCGTGAGCTGTCGAGCCAGATCTACATCAAGCTGCGTGACGCCGGGCACATCGCCCAACGCTCGATCACCCAGTATTTCGACCCGGAAAAGAAAATGTTCCTGGCCGACCGCTTCATCAAGGGCACCTGCCCGAAATGCGGCACCGAAGACCAATACGGCGACAACTGCGAAAAATGCGGTGCAACCTACGCACCGACCGACCTGAAGGATCCGAAGTCGGCCATCTCCGGCGCCACCCCGGTGCTCAAGGATTCCCAGCACTTCTTCTTCAAACTGCCAGACTTCCAGCGGATGCTGCAGACCTGGACCCGCAGCGGCACCCTGCAAGACGCCGTCGCCAACAAGATCGCCGAATGGCTCGACGCCGGCCTGCAGCAGTGGGACATCTCCCGCGATGCGCCGTACTTCGGTTTCGAGATTCCGGGCGAGCCAGGCAAGTATTTCTACGTGTGGCTGGACGCGCCGATCGGCTACATGGCCAGCTTCAAGAACCTCTGCGAGCGCACGCCGGAACTGGATTTCGACGCGTTCTGGGGCAAGGACTCCACCGCCGAGCTTTATCACTTCATCGGCAAGGACATCGTCAATTTCCACGCGCTGTTCTGGCCAGCGATGCTCGAAGGCGCGGGCTACCGCAAGCCGACCGGCATCAACGTGCACGGCTACCTGACCGTCAACGGCCAGAAGATGTCCAAGTCGCGCGGCACCTTCATCAAGGCGCGCACCTATCTCGATCACCTGTCGCCGGAATATCTGCGCTACTACTACGCGGCCAAACTCGGCCGTGGCGTCGATGACCTCGACCTGAACCTCGAAGACTTCGTGCAGAAGGTCAACTCTGACCTGGTCGGCAAAGTGGTCAACATCGCCAGCCGTTGCGCCGGTTTCATCCAGAAAGGCAACGGCGGCCTGCTGGTCGACACCAATGCCGCGCCAGAGCTGACCGAGGCCTTCCTCGCCGCCGCGCCAAGCATTGCCGACGCCTATGAGGCCCGCGACTTCGCCCGCGCCATGCGTGAAACCATGGCCCTCGCTGACCGCGCCAACGCGTGGATCGCCGACAAGGCACCATGGTCGTTGAACAAACAGGAAGGCAAGCAGGATGAAGTCCAGGCGATCTGCGCCACCGCCATCAACCTGTTCCGCCAACTGGTGATCTTCCTCAAACCGGTGCTGCCGCTGCTGGCCGCCGATGCCGAAGCGTTCCTCAACGTCGCCCCGCTGACCTGGAACGACCACACCACACTGCTGGCCAACCATCAGCTCAACGAATTCAAGCCGTTGATGACCCGCATCGACCCGGTAAAAGTGCAAGCCATGAGCGACGCCTCGAAAGAAGACCTGACCGCCAGCCAGACCGACACCGGTGCCGCCGCCCCTGCCGGCAATGGCGAACTGGCCAAGGACCCGCTGTCGCCGGAAATCGACTTCGATGCTTTTGCTGCCATCGACCTGCGCGTCGCATTGATCGTCAAAGCCGAACACGTGGAGGGTGCCGACAAGCTGCTGCGCCTGACGCTGGATATCGGTGACGAGCAACGCAACGTGTTCTCCGGGATCAAGAGCGCTTATCCGGATCCGTCCAAGCTTGACGGTCGCCTGACCATGATGATCGCCAACCTCAAGCCTCGGAAAATGAAGTTCGGTATCTCCGAAGGCATGGTGATGGCGGCCGGCCCTGGCGGTGAAGAAATCTACCTGCTGAGCCCGGACAGCGGCGCCAAGCCTGGTCAGCGCATCAAGTAACAGTTGGCGGTCAATTGATCCCACAGGCGTGCCCGGCGTGCCTGTGGGATTTTTCATATCTGGCCGGATAATGCCTAACCTTAAGAGACACACGCCCGTTTCGCTGGCAGAACCATGACCGAACTCGTGCTTACGCTTATCAGTGCTGCGCTGCTCAACAACTTCGTGTTGCACTGGCCGCTGGGCGTCGATCCGCTGTTGGCGGGCAGTCGGCGTCAGGTGCATGCGTTGGGGCTGGCGACGTTGTGCCTGATGTTGCTCGTCGGTGTAGTCGGTTACGTGATCTGGCATTGGTTGCTGGTGCCACTCCATCTTGAAGCCCTGCGCCTGTTCGTGTTTCTGCCATTGAGTGTGTTGCTGATCGCGCCGCTACTGAAACTGTTGGCGCGCGGGTTGCCGAATCTGCCCTTCGAAGGTTTGTGGCCGTTGTTGCTCGGTAACGCCGGTATGCTCGGGCTGACGCTGATCAACGCGCAAAACGATCGAGGTCTGCTGCAGGCGACTGCGCTGAGTCTCGGTGCCGGGCTGGGTTTCTGGCTGGTGCTGAGCCTGTTTCAGGATTTGCGTGACCGTACGGCCGACAACGATATTCCCCTGCCCTTTCGCGGCTTGCCGATCGATCTGATCAGCGCCGGTTTGATCGCAGTGATTTTTCTCGGATTCAGTGGACTGATCAAAACATGAGTCTGATTCAACGCATCGATGCCCTCCTGCCGCAGACCCAATGCGGCAAGTGCGGCCATCCCGGATGCAAGCCATATGCACAAGGCATCGCCGAGGGCGAGCCGATCAACAAGTGCCCGCCGGGCGGTGAGGAAACCATTGCCGCGCTGGCTGAACTGTTGAAAGTGCCGGTGCTGGAACTGGACGTCAGTCGCGGTTCGGCGCCGCCGCAAGTGGCGTTCATTCGTGAGGCCGAATGCATTGGCTGCACCAAGTGCATCCAGGCCTGCCCGATCGACGCGATTGTCGGCGCGGCAAAACTGATGCACACGGTGATCATTGACGAGTGCACCGGTTGCGATCTGTGTGTTGCGCCATGCCCGGTCGATTGCATCGAAATGCATCCATTGCCACTGAGCACGTTGCCGGTGGTGGGCGGTCTGGCCTTCAGTCTTGAAGAACAGCGCGCGCGCGCGGCCAAACGCGATCACGCGCGTCAACGCTTCGAGCGTCGAAACGAGCGCTTGCAACGCGAAGAACAACAGAAGCAGGCGGAGCGTGAAGCGCGGGCGAAACGCGCGGCGCAACCTGAAGTGAGCGCCACCGATCCGGTGCAGGCAGCGCTGGAGCGGGTGCGCGCACAGAAAGCGGCGACCGCGGATGCGGCGCTGAAGAAAGCCAAAATCGATGTGGCCATGAGCCGTGCGCAACTGCACAAATCGCTGAAGGCCTTCGGCCATCCGCCGACGTTCGAGCAGCAGGCGCAATTGATCGTGTTGCAGCAGCAATTCGAAGCGGCCGAACTGGCCCTGGCGGCGGTTGAAAGCAGCGCTGCGCCAGCGCCCGTAGTGCCTGCCCCAGCCAAAGACGCCGATCTGAAACGGGCGAAGATCCAGTTGGCCATGCGCCGCGCCGAACTGAAAAAAGCCCAAATCGCCGAAGCGGCGCCGGAGCAGATCGCCGCGCTGGAACAAGCATTAAGCGATGCCGAGCAGGCCCTGCACGCCGCCGAAGCCACCAGCGAGCAGCCGTTGCCTGATCTGGTGCGCGTCGAAAAACGCCCGATCGACAGCCAGCTTCGCCAGTTGAAAACCGCACTGGCCTACGCCCGCGCTGATCTCAACAAACTCGAGCGTCGCGCCGACACGCCCAGTGAAACACTCGACAAGGCCCGCGCCCGCCTGCAAGACGCCGAGCGCCAGGTGCAAGATCATGTCGCCCCTTGAGGCACCGGACGATCGCCTGCTACAGGCGATGAAACTGGTGCTGCTCGCTGCTTTGCCAGGGCTGCTGACGCTGTTCTGGTTGTACGGTTGGGGCGTGTTGATCAATCTGATGCTGGCTATCGTCACCGCACTGATGGTCGAGGCAACTGTCCTCCGTCTGCGTCGACAGCCATTGCAGCCGACACTCAGCGACGGCAGTGCCCTGGTCAGCGCGACATTGCTGGCCGCCGCCCTGCCCCCTTATTGCCCATGGTGGCTGACGGTAACGGCCATCGCCTCGGGTTTGTTGTTTGGCAAGCACGTGTACGGCGGCGTCGGTAGAAACCCGTTCAACCCGGCGATGCTCGGGTTTGCCTTGGTCGTAGTGATATTCCCGCAATCGATGACCCATTGGCCGGCCCATGGCCTGGACCTGACGGCGAGCCTTCAACAGGTATTCGGCTTGGGTCAGACTCCGGATGCCTGGGCGCAGGCCACTGTGCTGGACAGTCTGCGCATCAACAGAAGTCTGACCATGGACGAGTTGTTCGCCAGCAATCCGGCCTTCGGGCGCTTTGGTGGGCAGGGTGTCGAATGGGTAAATCTGGCGTTTCTTGCTGGCGGGTTGTTTTTGCTGCAACGCCGGATCGTTGGCTGGCACGCACCACTGGGCATGCTTGCCAGCCTGTTTACCGTCAGCCTGCTGTGCTGGAATGGCTCAGGCTCGGACTCGCAGGGTTCACCGCTGTTTCATCTGCTAAGCGGTGCGACCATGCTGGGCGCGTTTTTCATCATTACCGAACCGGTTTCCGGCGCTAAAAGCGCACTTGCCCGCCTGCTGTTCGGCGCAGGTGTCGGGCTGCTGACTTATTTGATTCGCACGTGGGGTGGATTCCCGGATGGCGTGGCGTTTGCGGTGCTGCTAATGAATCTTTGTGTGCCGGCGCTGGAGCGATTTGCCGCCGGCCGTCAGGTTGAGGTAAGGCCATGAATCGTACGGCCAGCGCGCTTGTTGTGCTGCTGTTGGCGGTCATCGGCATCGGCGCGACGTACTTCGTACAGCGTATCAACGCACCGCAAATTGTCGCGCAGCAGCGCTTGATCGAAAGCCGCAAACTGCTTGATCTGCTCCCGCTCGAAACCTACGACAACCAACCGCTGGAACAGCCCCTGGCTTTGACAGACATCACCTTGAGCCACAGCAGCTTGTCGGGCGGCTATCGCGCGACCCGAGACGGCCAGACCGTAGCGATATTGCTGCGCAGCCAGACCCAGGGTTATACGGGGGCCATCGAACTGTTGATCGCCATCGATACCACCGGAAAATTATTGGCTGTGAAAACCCTCAAACAGAACGAAACTCCGGCACTCGGCGGGCATCTGGGCGACTGGCCGAATGCCTGGCTGCAAACGTTTACCGGCAAATCGGCCAATGGCCCAACCGATGCAGGCTGGGCGTTGAAAAAGGATCAAGGACAATTTGATCAAATAGCCGGTGCAACCATCACCTCGCGCGCGGCGATCAGCGCGATTCATGATGCCCTGCGTTACTTCGATGAACATCGGGCGGCACTGCTGGGGAGCGGCACATGAACCGGTCGGCGACTCTTTCGAATGCGATGATGCTGACATTGCTGCTTGGCACCAGTGACTCCTTGGCCGGCGCCCTGGTGACATTATTGATGTTCGCCAGTGTTGTCGGTCTGTATGGCCTGTGCATGTCTTTTTTACGGTCTCGCCTCACCGGCACAAGCGCATTGCTGACCAGCCTGCTGCTCGCCGCGACCTTCAGCAGTTGTGCAGACCTTTTGGCGCAACGCTGGTTTCTACCCTGGCAGCAAACATTCGGCCTCTATGTCGGCCTGATCGCCTTGCAATGCGTGGTACTGGAACACCATGGCTTTTGGCGCCAACCGCGGGTCGAGCGTTTGAAACGCTGCGGCATGTTCGGCGGATTGATGTTGCTGCTCGCCGGGCTGCGTGAACTCAGTGGTCACGGCAGTCTCGGTCGGGGGCTGTCCGAATACTGGCCAGGTCTTGTTGTATTTAGCGAAGGGCTGCACCTGATCACCTTGATCCCCGGTGCTTTTATTTTGTTGGCGCTGCTGCTGGCGGCGCGTCGGGCGTTGACTCGCCCGCACTCGATATCCAAGGAAACGCATCGCCCATGAATGCTGCAAAACGTCTGGAGATTTTCCGCCGCCTGCATGAAGACAATCCGGAGCCGAAGACTGAACTGGCCTACTCCTCGCCGTTCGAACTGCTGATTGCCGTGATTCTGTCAGCACAGTCGACTGACGTCGGCGTCAACAAGGCCACGGCAAAGCTGTTTCCGGTCGCCAATACGCCGGCTGCCATCCACGCTTTGGGTGTCGAAGGTCTATCCGAATACATCAAGACAATCGGCCTCTACAACAGCAAGGCCAAGAACGTCATTGAGACCTGCCGCTTGCTGGTCGAGCGCCATGGCAGCGAGGTCCCGCAAACCCGTGAGGAACTCGAAGCTTTGCCGGGAGTGGGCCGCAAGACCGCCAACGTCGTACTCAACACGGCTTTCCGCCAACTGACCATGGCGGTCGACACTCATATCTTCCGGGTCAGCAATCGCACCGGCATTGCACCGGGCAAAAATGTGGTTGAAGTGGAAAAGAAGCTGATGAAGTTCGTACCCAAAGATTTCCTGCTCGACTCCCACCACTGGCTGATTCTTCACGGCCGTTACGTGTGTCTGGCCCGCAAGCCACGCTGCGGCAGTTGCCGCATCGAGGATTTGTGCGAGTATAAGGACAAAACTTCTGACGATTGACCCGCTATTGGAATAATTGATGAGTCGATTGAAAAAATCTTTTTTACCCGCCGCAGGAATATCGATATAAGGAGCGCCAAAGGCAGTCTTAGCCGGGAGTTCACCTTATGAGTACCGATGAAAAGCAATTGGACGTAGAGGACGAGTTTACTGCCGCTGACCTCGATGATGCAGAACCAGTGGTCGAAGTCGCCAAGACCAATCTCAGCAAGCGCCGTACGATCGATAACCTGCTTGAGGAGCGCCGACTGCAAAAGCAATTGGCCGAATACGATTTTGATGACTGACATTTGAAAGCCTCCCGAACCGGAGGCTTTTCACTTTCTGCGGCTAACTGAGTTCGATCGGCCCATGACCCTGTCAGCTATCGATAGATTCACACCAGACCATTGCGCTGTGCCAACTCGATCAGATCAACCAGAGAACGCGCATTGAGCTTCAACAACAAACGCGTCTTGTAAGTACTTACGGTTTTGTTGCTCAGAAACATGCCATCGGCGATTTCCTTGTTGGTCTTCCCCCGCGCCAACTGCTGCAACACCATCATTTCCCGACCGGACAGACGATCGACCATATCGGCTTCACTGGCATTACCCAGACTGGTACGCACTGTATGCAAAGCCTGGTTGGGAAAATAACTGTAGCCAGACAAGACGGCCTTTATAGCACTCAGCAACTCAGTCAGGTCCTGCTGTTTACAGACATAACCGGCTGCACCCGACTGCATGCAGCGCATTGAAAAATGCCCGGGAGCCTGGGAAGTCAATACCAGTACTTTGACGGGCATGGCGGTTGAGGTCAGGCGCGCAATAACTTCCAGACCATCAAGTTTCGGTATTCCAATATCCAGAATGACAATATCCGGCATTTGTTCTCGAGCAAGTTGTAACGCATCTACACCATTATCAGTTTCTGCGATGACTTCGTAGCCATGACGTTCCATCAGCATACGTACCGCAAGACGAATGACAGGGTGATCATCCACGATCAGCACTTTATTCATGGGCAAGTCCAGTTTCGCTGTTCGAATTTTTAGAACACGCACAATAGCCCAGTCACTTGATCTATGGCATGCCGGGGTTATCATGCACTTGCATCGAGAGACATCCCCTACACCCATCGCGGATTAATCCTACAAAAAACCTCCCCCCCTCTAAACATCCGACGTTATTTCCCTCCTCCGCTCAACGCAATCGCTCTCTTTTAACTTGTCGCAGACTACGACTGACGACACCGAATTCGCCACTCGCCGCTGATCTGCGTCAGGCCCAAGCGACCTTGACATCTTCATGTCTGCGCCCGACCGACGACGTAGATCAGTATTAGAAATATAAGGCAATAGCAGGGACACGCCCTCGATAACACCGAGCAGAATATAAACACTTGAAACAAGATATTTATACCTAAGCAAATACTTTTGCTATAAATATAAACACCCGAGACCCAACTATCAGACAACCAACAAAACAAAATCATCAACTATGAGAAAGACCAGACAAAAGAGTACAACCATGCTGAAAATAAAAAAAAAGATCACTAACCCAATGACAGTGATTGCCATATTCGCAGCCATCTCGGAAACATCCGCCGCGATTTCCCTGCCATTTCTCGACAATAAGGACAGAGAGATATATGTGTGGTTCCTGATCAGCTTTCCATTCTATTTGCTATTTCTATTCTTTATAACTTTAAACTTCAACTATCGCTCCCTCTACTCACCATCAGATTTCGACAAAGACAAGAACTTTCTAAAAGTCATCGACAACAATGATCGCGAGAACAAACGAAACACTTCGATTCAGGAGTCATCCGCGCAAGGTACATTTGGACTATCAAGTTGTATCGTGCCCAGCGAGTCAGGCACAGTGGAATGCAAAGACTCGTGTAGAGTGCACACCGCGCCCGACCCACCTGCGGACACCAACACAAAGTCGAGTCTGATTGTTCAGCACAACATTCAGTTGCCCGCGTGGATCAGCCACCTGCACCTCATTGATGCGCGAGATGTCGATGCGTCGAAAGAGTTAGCCACGATTCTGGAAAATATCCGAAACCTCGACAGGAAAACTGCCCGTGTGGTGGTATTCCTTTCCAATCACGTGTCGGACGTTGTATTGACAAAAAATACGTTGCTGCAAATCAGGCAGGTAAAAAAAGGCTCACGCAAAACACTGTGTATTGTTTATAACCTGTGCTCACAAGCGGTGACGCTAATGGGACGGGCATGAAAGATGAGTCGTAGCCACACGTGCGAAGACCAGGAATACGGCTCGACCAGAGGCAGACAAAGAATCATGCAAAAAGGGCGACCTTGTCTCGATGACAAGGCCGCCCTTTTCATTGCGCGTCAGTCTGCAACGCTTAGAACAGCTTGCGGCCCTTGTTGGCAGCAATGCGCATGCGCAGCGCGTTGAGCTTGATGAAGCCCGCAGCGTCAGCCTGATTGTAAGCACCGCCATCTTCTTCGAAGGTCGCGATGTTGGAATCGAACAGCGAATCGTCGGACTTGCGGCCAGTGACGATCACGTTGCCTTTGTACAACTTCAGGCGCACAACGCCGTTCACGTTGACCTGCGAAGCGTCGATCATCTGCTGCAGCATCAGACGCTCTGGGCTCCACCAGTAACCGGTGTAGATCAGGCTGGCGTATTTCGGCATCAGCTCGTCTTTGAGGTGAGCGACTTCGCGGTCCAGGGTGATCGATTCAATGGCGCGGTGAGCGCGCAGCATGATGGTGCCGCCCGGGGTTTCGTAGCAACCACGGGACTTCATGCCGACGTAACGGTTCTCGACAATGTCGAGACGGCCGATACCGTGGGCACCACCGATCTTGTTCAGCGTCGCCAGCACGGTGGCCGGAGTCATTTCGACGCCGTCCAGTGCAACGATGTCGCCGTTGCGGTAGGTCAGTTCCAGGTATTGCGCTTTATCAGGAGCGTTCTCCGGGGAGACGGTCCATTTCCACATGTCTTCTTCGTGCTCGGTCCAGGTGTCTTCCAGCACGCCGCCTTCATAGGAGATGTGCAGCAGGTTGGCGTCCATCGAGTACGGGGACTTCTTCTTGCCGTGACGCTCGATCGGGATCGCGTGCTTCTCGGCGTAGTCCATCAGCTTCTCGCGGGACAGCAGGTCCCACTCACGCCAAGGGGCAATCACTTTAACGCCAGGCTTGAGTGCGTAGGCACCCAGTTCGAAACGCACCTGGTCATTGCCTTTACCGGTGGCGCCATGGGAAATGGCGTCAGCGCCGGTTTCGTTGGCGATTTCGATCAGACGCTTGGCGATCAGCGGACGTGCGATGGAGGTACCCAGCAGGTACTCGCCTTCGTAAACGGTGTTGGCGCGGAACATCGGGAACACGAAATCACGCACGAATTCTTCGCGCAGATCGTCGATGTAGATTTCTTTGACGCCCATGGCCTGAGCCTTGGCGCGGGCCGGCTCGACCTCTTCGCCTTGACCGAGATCAGCGGTGAAGGTCACCACTTCACAGTTATAAGTATCCTGCAGCCACTTGAGGATCACCGAAGTGTCCAGGCCGCCGGAATACGCCAGAACGACCTTGTTTACGTCCGCCATGCCATCACTCCACGGGGTTCTACGGAAAGCCGAGGAGTCTAACGCCCAAACGCGATAATTTACAGAGGCGCGACAGCTTAAGACGACAAAGCGACAGAATCTGTCGAGAGCGCGACGATGACCGGCGGGTCAGGAAGTCGCTGCAGTGCTCGCTGGCGTACTCGCTTGCGGTGCCGGAGTTGCGACTGGAGCCACCCGCGCCAGTTTGACATTGACCCGACGGTTCTTCGCGCGATTGGCCGCATTGGTGTTCGGCACAATGGGATATTGCTCGCCATGGAAACGCACGGTGATCTGCGATTCCTGAATGCCGTTGGCCTTGAAGAAGTCGACCACTGCCAGCGCCCGGCGCCGCGACAGTTCACGGTTGGTCAGACGATTGCCGCTGTTGTCGGAATGGCCGTCGAGCTCGATGTGATTGACCGTCGGATCGGCCTTCATGAATTCGAGCATCACTTGCAGCTTGGCCTTGGCGGCGGCGTCCAGGTCAACACCCTCGCCAGGGAAGCCGATCTGCGACTGCTTGATCTGGTCGAAATTCTGCGGCAGCAATTTCGCTACACATGTTTGGTAGTCATTAAACGCCTTGCTGAATTTCACCGGCAACAAACGCACTTCCGAGACGCGGCCATCGCCAGACGCGCGGCGTACGACCGGACTGCGACCATCCAGCAGACCGCTGATCAGGCCCCCGGCCTGGGATTGCGAGCTGTTGAACAAGACGTTGCCGCTGCCGAGCCTCACGGAACCCAGGTTGATGTCACCACGCCCCGGCTGCCAAGGCGCAGCGGCTGCCAGCAACGTCGCCGAACCGCCGCCAAGCATGGCGTTGTAGGCATTCAGACGGAAGATCGCCTGCTCACCGGCCTTGCGCACGAACTCACCCGAGCCGAAATCAGTGATCGGTTGAGTCAGACGACATTCGAACTTGTCGCCGGCGACCGTCCACTCAATGTTCTCCAGACGGGTCTGGTACGTGAGCGCCATCGCCGGAAGGCTGGCGAACACACTGAGCAAGGCTAAATAACGCTGGCGCACGGGAGGCTCCATTGGCTTCTGAAACACAAAGACCGATTCACACTATGTTTACGGCATACCTACGGGATATCGGAAGGTTCCCGCAAAACTTGATAGCGAGTGCCTGCAAGAGTCTTTTCCGGTAGCATTCGCCTCAGTTTGACCCGCCTGGAATCCCCTCATGTCCGACCGCCTGACCCTGCTGCGTCCCGACGACTGGCATATTCATCTTCGCGATGGTGCCGTGTTGACCAATACCGTTGCCGATGTTGCGCGCACGTTTGGCCGCGCCATCATCATGCCCAACCTGGTACCGCCGGTGCGCAACGCCGCTGAAGCCGACGGCTATCGCCAGCGGATTCTCGCTGCCCGCCCGGCTGGCAGTCGCTTCGAGCCGCTGATGGTGCTGTACCTCACCGACCGCACCCAGCCCGAAGAAATTCGTGAAGCCAAGGCCAGTGGTTTTGTGCACGCTGCCAAGCTGTACCCTGCCGGCGCCACGACCAACTCCGATTCCGGGGTGACCAGCATCGACAAGATTTTCCCGGCGCTGGAAGCCATGGCCGAAGTCGGCATGCCGCTGTTGATCCACGGTGAAGTCACCCGTGGCGACGTCGATGTGTTCGACCGCGAAAAGATCTTTATCGATGAGCACATGCGCCGCGTGGTCGAGCGTTTCCCGACGCTGAAAGTGGTGTTTGAACACATCACCACCGGCGACGCCGTACAGTTCGTCAACGAGGCTTCGGCCAACGTTGGCGCGACCATCACCGCGCATCACCTGCTCTACAACCGCAACCACATGCTGGTAGGCGGGATTCGGCCGCACTTCTATTGCCTGCCGATCCTCAAACGCAACACGCATCAGGAAGCCCTGCTCGACGCCGCCACCAGCGGCAGCGCGAAGTTCTTCCTCGGCACCGATTCGGCGCCACACGCCCAGCACGCCAAGGAAGCCGCTTGTGGCTGCGCCGGCTGCTACACCGCGTACGCCGCCATCGAGATGTACGCCGAAGCCTTTGAACAGCGTAACGCGCTGGACAAGCTCGAAGCCTTCGCCAGCCTCAACGGCCCGCGTTTCTACGGCCTGCCGGCGAACACCGATCGCATCACCCTGGTTCGTGAAGAATGGACTGCCCCGACCAGCCTGCCGTTTGGCGAGCTGACCGTTATCCCGCTGCGCGCCGGTGAAAAACTGCGCTGGCGCCTGCTGGAGGAACACGCGTGAGTGAAGACCATTTCGACGACGAACTGGACGGTCAAAGTGGTGGTGGCGGTTCCCGTCACCCGATGGCAGCACGCTTTCGCGGCTACCTGCCGGTTGTCGTTGACGTAGAAACCGGTGGTTTCAACTCGGCCACCGATGCTTTGCTGGAAATTGCCGCAACCACCATCGCCATGGATGAAAAGGGTTTCGTTTACCCGGATCACACCTACTTCTTCCGCGTTGAGCCGTTTGAAGGCGCCAACATCGAAGCAGCGGCGCTGGAGTTCACCGGAATCAAGCTCGATCACCCGCTGCGCATGGCGGTCAGCGAAGAAACCGCGCTGACCGACATCTTCCGTGGCATCCGCAAGGCGCTGAAGGCCAACGGCTGCAAGCGCGCGATTCTGGTCGGCCACAACAGCAGCTTCGACCTTGGCTTTCTCAATGCCGCCGTCGCGCGACTGGACATGAAGCGCAACCCGTTCCACCCGTTCTCCAGCTTCGATACCGCGACGCTGGCCGGTCTGGCATACGGTCAAACCGTGCTGGCGAAAGCCTGCCAGGCTGCCGACATCGATTTCGACGGTCGTGAGGCGCACTCCGCGCGTTACGACACCGAGAAAACCGCTGAGCTGTTCTGCGGCATCGTCAATCGCTGGAAGCAGATGGGCGGCTGGGAAGATTTCGACGACTGATTGGTGGTCGTCGGGCAAATCCCGCGCATAAAAAAACCGGCCACGTGGGCCGGTTTTTTTGTACCTCGACGTTGCGCCTTACAGGGCAGCAGCGTTCTCGGTCAGGTAGGCAGCAACGCCTTCTGGCGAAGCGTTCATGCCTTTGTCGCCTTTTTTCCAGTTGGCAGGGCAGACTTCGCCGTGCTCTTCGTGGAATTGCAGAGCGTCGACCAGACGGATCAGCTCTTCCATGTTACGGCCCAGCGGCAGGTCGTTGATGATCTGCGAGCGGACAACGCCTTTGTCGTCGATCAGGAACGCGCCACGGAAAGCCACGCCGCCTTCGGATTCAACGTCGTAAGCCTTGGCGATGTCGTGCTTCATGTCGGCAGCCATGGTGTATTTCACCTGACCGATGCCGCCATTGTTCACTGGAGTGTTGCGCCATGCGTTGTGAGTGAAGTGCGAATCGATCGACACAGCGATCACTTCAACGTTGCGTGCCTTGAAGTCAGCCATGCGGTTGTCCAGAGCGATCAGCTCGGACGGGCAGACGAAGGTGAAGTCCAGTGGGTAGAAGAACACCAGGCCGTATTTGCCTTTGATGGCCGAGGACAGGGTGAAGCTGTCAACGATCTCGCCATTGCCGAGTACGGCCGGGACGGTGAAGTCAGGGGCTTGTTTGCCTACGAGTACGCTCATTGATATCTCCTGGTGTAAAAACTTGAAGTTCAGGGTCCGCGCCAGCCTGCCACCCTCAGGCGACAGCCCTGTGACACGAACCCCCTTCGCAAGGGCCGACCATCATACACTGCGAATTTGGCCTGTCCTCAACGGTTTTTCAAAGCGGGCGCAGAACGGCGCTGCATTTACGGGGCCAGGCAAATCGCCAGCAATTACCGTTCGTCAGTCATGACTATTAATCGACTGAAGCCTTCCGAAAGCACTTTGACAATCATTCTCGTTAACATTAAGATCCATCGCAATTGAGTCACAACCAGCGACGGTTCTCACTTATGTATGTTTGTCTCTGCACTGGCGTCACCGACGGACAGATCCGCGAAGCGATCTATGAAGGTTGCTGCAGCTATAAAGAAGTTCGCCAGGCCACCGGCGTCGCCAGCCAATGCGGCAAATGTGCCTGCCTTGCCAAGGAAGTCGTACGCGAAACCCTGACCAAGCTGCAAACCGCTCAGGCCGCGATCCCCTATCCGGTAGAATTTACTGCTGCGTAATAACACCCCATTTCAAAGAACCGGACTTATGTCCGGTTTTTTTATGCCTGTAAATCAATTGCTTAGGCTCCAGACGCGGAACACAAACATTCTTATTCCGATTAATTTTCATATATTATTCAATAACTTAGGTTTGACACTTATAAGTACGAAGCTCAAACTCTGCCGTATATACAGCTAATACAGGGCAGGACTCCCATCATGAAAGGCGACATTACAGTCATCCAGCATCTCAACAAGATCCTTGCCAATGAGCTGGTCGCGATCAATCAGTACTTCCTGCATGCGCGCATGTATGAAGATTGGGGTCTGAACAAGCTCGGCAAGCACGAATACAAAGAATCCATCGACGAGATGAAGCACGCGGACAAGCTGATCAAGCGCATCCTGTTCCTCGAGGGCCTGCCGAACGTGCAGGATCTGGGCAAGCTGCACATCGGCGAGCACACCCAGGAAATGCTCGAGTGTGACCTGCGTATCGAGAAGACCGGCCATGCTGACCTGAAGGCCGCGATCGCGCATTGCGAAACCGTTGGCGACTTCGGCAGCCGTGAACTGTTGGAAGACATTCTCGAATCCGAAGAAGAACATATCGACTGGCTGGAAACCCAACTGGGCCTGATCGATAAAGTCGGTCTTGAGAACTATCTGCAATCGCAGATGGGTGAAGAGTAAGTTAGCGCCCGCTAAACTCGAGACACTAAAAAGCCCCGCCCTCTTTCGAGGCGCGGGGCTTTTTATTGCCCGGATTGCGGTCATACCGTAATCCCTGTGGGAGACAGCCTGCTGGCGATAGCGTCATGTCAGCCGACAACGTCGTCAGCGGCAGGAAGCATTCGCGAGCAGGCTCGCTCCCACAAAAGCCGGATCAGGCTTCGGACTTGTTCGCCGCTGCCGCTTCAACAGCCGACTTGATGGTGGTTTGCAACGAACCGTCTGCAGCCATCTCGGTCATGATGTCGCTACCGCCGACCAGCTCACCGCCGACCCACAGTTGCGGGAAAGTCGGCCAGTTGGCGTACTTAGGCAGGTTGGCGCGGATTTCCGGGTTCTGCAGGATGTCCACGTACGCAAACTTTTCGCCACACGCCATGACAGCCTGCGCAGCTTTCGCGGAGAAGCCACACTGTGGGGCATTCGGCGAGCCTTTCATGTAAAGCAGAATGGTGTTGTTGGCAATCTGCTCTTTAATCGTTTCGATGATATCCATGGAGCACCTCGGCTGAACTTTCCGACTCATGGGTCGGCACGGTGGCGCATTGTAACGGAATCCCGAGCGCCATGCTCGGTCTCCCCGACAGACTAGATCAAGCCGCCGCCACCGTCACTGGAACGCCATTCAGCGCCGCGTTACCAGACAACTCGTCGAGCTGGCATTCATCGGTCAGATCGTTTGCGCTCGACCCCGGCTGGCTACTGGCAATTGCCATTTGCACACCCGGCCGCGCATGGCCCCAGCCGTGCGGCAGGCTGACCACGCCTTTCATCATGTCCAGACTGCCGATCACTTCAACTTCGATCTGCCCGACCCGCGAACTGACGCGCACCCGCTGACCATCGTTGAGCCCTCGGCTGGCGAGGTCGTCCGGGTGCATCAACAACTGGTGACGTGGTTTACCCTTCACCAGACGGTGGTAGTTGTGCATCCAGGAATTGTTGCTGCGCACATGGCGGCGGCCGATCATCAACAGCTCATCGGCGGCCGGTGCCTGCAATGCGGCGAAACGCGCGAGGTCCGCAAGGATCTCCGGCGGAGCGGCCTGCACATGCTGATCAGGCGTTTTCAGGCGCGGCGCCAGATTGGCTTTCAACGCCCCCAGATCAATACCGTGCGGATGATCAAACAGCGTTGCCAGCGAGAGTTTTTGCTCAGCGTTATCACCATAGAGGCCCATGCGCAGACCCATGTCGATCATCTTCGCCGGTGGCATCGTCGGTTTCAGCTCCTTGCCGGTCTTCTCGGCAAACGCCTTGGCCAGGCCCACGAAGATCTCCCAGTCATGCAAAGCACCCTCGGGCTTGGCGAGGATCGCGCGGTTGAAGCGGCTGACGTTGCGCACCGCGAACAGATTGAAAGTGGTGTCGTAGTGATCATTCTCCAGCGCCGAGGTCGACGGCAGGATCAGGTCGGCATAGCGCGTGGTTTCGTTGATGTACAGGTCAATGCTGACCATGAACTCCAGACCGTCCAGCGCCTGCTCCAATTGCCGCCCGTTCGGTGTCGACAACACCGGATTACCGGCGACGGTAATCAACGCGCGAATCTGGCCCTCGCCTTCGGTAAGCATCTCTTCCGCCAGCGCCGAAACCGGCAACTCACCGCCGTACTCGGGACGCCCGGAAACACGGCTCTGCCATTTGTTGAAATGCCCGCCCGAGGTCGTTGCCACCAGATCCACAGCCGGTTCGGTGCACAACGCGCCGCCAACCCGGTCGAGGTTGCCGGTGACCAGATTGATCAACTGCACGACCCAATGGCACAGCGTACCGAACGCTTGCGTCGAAACACCCATGCGCCCATAGCACACCGCACTCGGCGCTGCGGCGAAGTCGCGGGCCAGTTGACGGATCTGCTCGGCAGGTACGGCGCATAACGCACTCATGCTTTCAGCAGTAAACGATGCAACTGCCGCGCGCACTTCATCCAGACCATCGACCGGCAAGTGACTGTCGCGGGTCAGGCCTTCGCTGAACAGCGTGTTCAGCATGCCAAACAACAGCGCCGCATCGCCACCGGGACGCACGAACAGGTGCTGGTCAGCCATGGCCGCCGTCTCGCTGCGCCGTGGATCGACCACCACCACTTTGCCGCCGCGTGCCTGAATCGCTTTCAGACGTTTCTCGACATCCGGCACGGTCATGATGCTGCCGTTGGACGCCAGCGGGTTGCCGCCGAGGATCAGCATGAAGTCGGTGTGATCGATGTCCGGAATCGGCAGCAGCAAACCATGGCCGTACATCAGATAACTGCTCAGGTGATGCGGTAACTGATCGACCGAAGTCGCCGAGAAGCGATTGCGCGTCTTCAGCAACCCAAGGAAGTAATTACTGTGAGTCATCAGCCCGTAGTTATGCACGCTCGGGTTGCCTTGATAGACCGCCACGGCGTTCTGCCCATGACGTTCCTGAATCGCCGCCAGCCGCTCGGCCACCAGCGCAAACGCTTCGTCCCACTCGATCGGCAGCCACTCGCTACCAACGCGACGCATTGGCTGGCGCAGGCGGTCCGGATCGTTCTGGATGTCTTGCAGGGCCACGGCTTTGGGGCAGATGTGGCCACGGCTGAAGGTGTCGAGCGCATCACCCTTGATCGAGGTGATCGCCACGTTGCCATCGGTTTCGGTGGTCTCGATGGTCAGACCACAAATGGCTTCACACAGGTGGCAGGCACGGTGGTGGAGAGTCTTGGTCATGGCCAGTCTCTGTCTTGTTCTGGGCGGGCAATCACGCCCGCGGGATCAAAACTATGGCCCCGGCGCAGGTCAGGCGCCAGCGACGTTCGTCTTGTGAATCGATGCCTATCAGGTGCGCCGATAGAGCAACGCGGTCAACTGGATGGAAGCTGCGGCGGCGCGGCCATCTGAATTTCCTGAATGGTTTCGATCTGCTCGTGGGCGACGTGCACGCCGGTGAGTTCGCCGATCAAGCGCCAGTGTTCGTCGAGACCGGCGCTGATGGTCGCCATACGGTCGATCATGTGCCGGCCGGCGGTCTTCACGACCTCATCTTCGCTGCGCAGCAGTTCGAAGGACATTGAGGTCACCGACGCGGTGAGATGGGTCAGAGAACGAGCCGTATGGCCCAGCAATTCCATTAACAGTTTTTCTTTCGATTCCATGCGGAGGCTTCCTGCGTCGCTCGAAACTTATTTATAACCCAGCACTTTGCTTTAGCAAATGTTTCAGCCTGAGCATCCGACCAAGTGGTGGCATGGCGCCACGGTGGTAAACCGACGCAAGCGACACGATCCCCGCCACAGCGCATTGCCAAGCCCCGCGAGGCCAGTGTACAAAGGGACTTGCTGCTGTCCTGAACCCGGCCTCAAATGCGCGACTGCAACATCCAGTGCGCCCTTCGATTTCCGCAAAAACCGTAGCCTATTGGAAAAACGCGACATTTAGTGTCAATATCGCGCCTTCCCCTATTTCGTCGCCCCGTGCGGCTTACGCCGCAGGTCTCGCCCGTTGTTCCGTTAAACAAGGCTTTGAGCATCTGCGGTTTGTAGCAAAAAGGTAGTCAATGATGAGCGCAAGGCACTTTCTCTCCCTGATGGATTGCACGCCCGAAGAGCTGGTCAGCGTGATCCGTCGAGGCGTTGAGCTCAAGGACCTGCGTAACCGCGGCGTACTGTTCGAGCCTCTGAAAAACCGCGTGCTGGGCATGATCTTCGAGAAGTCCTCGACCCGCACGCGGATCTCCTTCGAGGCCGGCATGATCCAGCTCGGCGGCCAGGCGATCTTCCTTTCGCCGCGCGACACCCAACTGGGCCGTGGCGAACCGATCGGCGACTGCGCCATCGTCATGTCGAGCATGCTCGATGCGGTGATGATCCGTACCTTTGCCCACAGCACCCTGACCGAATTCGCCGCGAACTCGCGCGTGCCAGTGATCAACGGCCTGTCCGATGACCTGCACCCGTGCCAGTTGCTGGCCGACATGCAGACGTTCCTTGAACACCGTGGCTCGATCCAGGGCAAAACCGTGGCCTGGATCGGCGATGGCAACAACATGTGCAACAGCTATATAGAAGCGGCGATCCAGTTCGACTTCCAGTTGCGCATCGCCTGCCCGGCAGGCTACGAGCCCAATCCTGAATTCGTGGCCAAGGCCGGCGATCGCGTGACCATCGTCCGTGATCCGCAGGACGCCGTGCGCGGCGCGCATCTGGTGAGCACCGATGTCTGGACTTCGATGGGTCAGGAAGAGGAAACTGCCAAGCGCCTCAAACTGTTCGCGCCGTTCCAGGTCAACCGTGCCCTGCTCGACCTCGCTGCCGAGGACGTGCTGTTCATGCACTGCTTGCCTGCGCACCGTGGCGAAGAAATCAGCCTCGACCTGCTTGATGACCCGCGCTCCGTCGCCTGGGATCAGGCAGAAAACCGTCTCCACGCACAGAAGGCCCTGCTCGAGTTCCTCGTCGAACCGGCATATCACCACGCATGAGCCATGAATTACTGCTGAACCTGCGCAACCTCGCTTGCGGCTATCAAGATCAACGTGTGGTGCAGAACCTCAATCTGCACCTCAACGCCGGTGACATCGGCTGCCTGCTCGGCTCGTCCGGCTGCGGCAAGACCACCACCCTGCGCGCCATCGCCGGGTTCGAACCGGTGCACGAAGGCGAGATCACCCTCGGTGGCGAAACCATCTCCAGCGCGGGTTTCACCCTCGCTCCGGAGAAACGCCGGATCGGCATGGTATTCCAGGACTACGCGCTGTTCCCGCACCTGAGCGTCGCCGACAACATCGCCTTCGGCATTCGCAAGCATCCAAACAAAGAGCGCGTCACCGAAGAGCTGCTCGAACTGGTCAACCTGAAGAACCTCGGCAAGCGCTTCCCGCACGAATTGTCCGGCGGCCAGCAGCAACGCGTCGCCCTCGCCCGTGCCCTGGCGCCAGAGCCGCAACTGCTGCTGCTAGACGAGCCGTTCTCCAACCTCGATGGCGAACTGCGGCGCAAACTCAGTCATGAAGTGCGCGACATCCTCAAGACCCGAGGCACCAGTGCGGTTCTGGTGACCCACGATCAGGAAGAAGCCTTCGCCGTCAGCGACCACGTTGGCGTGTTCAAGGAAGGTCGACTGGAGCAGTGGGACACGCCGTACAACCTCTATCACGAACCGGCAACGCCGTACGTGGCCAGCTTCATCGGTCAGGGTTACTTCATTCGCGGCCAGTTGGACAGCCCGGAATCGGTGCAGACTGAACTGGGTGAGCTGCGCGGCAATCGGGCTTATACCTGGCCAATTGGCGGGGCAGTGGATGTACTGCTGCGCCCGGATGACATCGTTTATGCGCCGGACAGTGCGTTGAAGGCACGGATTGTCGGTAAGACGTTCCTTGGCGCTTCGACGCTGTATCGCCTGCAATTGCCGACGGGGGCGCAGCTGGAATCGATTTTCCCTAGTCATGCTGATCATCAGGTTGGGGCGGAAGTGGGAATTCGTGTAGTAGCCGAACACTTGGTACTTTTCCAGGCCTCCGGCAGCACCGCCGCACAGATCCCGGCAGTGGAAAGCGGCGTGCGCCGTTACAGCACCGCCCTCTGATCCGCTCTGGATCAAAACTGTGGGGGCGAGCCTGCTCGCGAATGCAATGTATCAGTCACAGATGATTTGACTGACCGGCCGTATTCGCGAGCAGGCTCGCTCCCACAGTGTTTTTGGGCTAGCCCAACAACAATGTACCGCTCGCAACCAGCGTCGCATTGCCGCCGATTTTTACTCGCTCGCCCTCTAGCCGACAGAACAACTCCCCGCCCCGCGCTGAACGCTGACACGCGGTCAGGCTCGATTTGCCCAGACGTTTTGACCAGTACGGAATCAAGCTGCAGTGCGTCGAGCCGGTCACCGGATCCTCATTGATGCCAATCGCCGGCGCGAAATAACGCGAGACGAAGTCGTGCTGATTGCCCCGCGCCGTGACGATCGCGCCCAGCCACGGCAGTTTGGCGAGAGCGACCATATCCGGCTTGCAATCAAGCACTGCCTGCTCTGACTCCAGCACCACAAACAGTTCGTTGGAGCCGAGAACATCAACGGCTTCAACGCCGAGTGCTCGTTCGATATCCAGCGTCACACCAATCTCTGACGGCACAATCGAAGGGAAGTCCAGCCACAACCGATCACCTTCACGAGTGACGCTCAGCGCCCCGGACTTACAAGTGAAGTCGATACGCTCGGCGGTTTCCTTATAGATCTCGAACAGCACATATGCACTGGCCAGCGTGGCGTGCCCGCACAACGGTACTTCAGTGGTCGGCGTAAACCAGCGGATATGCCAGGCCTGACCTTCGCGCACCAGAAACGCGGTTTCCGCCAGATTGTGTTCGCCGGCGATCTTCTGCATCAGCTCGTCCGCGAGCCACGCATCCAGCCGATAAATCATCGCCGGATTGCCACTGAACGGCCGATCACTGAACGCATCGACCTGATGAAACTCGAGCTGCATAACCTTCTCCCTGAGTCAGTCGGCAGAGCATGCAGCCGCGATGCGCTCGCCGCCAGTGACAGAATCGGCGAATTTTCTTCATACAGTGCAGGTGGACGTCAGGCGCGGCCAATGTCGGCAAATTTGGCCTGGGTGTGTTCAGCGAGCACGGCAGGTGCCAATTCAACTTCCAGCCCGCGCCGACCGGCGCTGACATAGATAGTCGCAAAACCCTGAGCCGAGTTATCGATGAAGGTACGCAGACGTTTCTTCTGCCCCAACGGGCTGATGCCACCCAACAGATAACCGGTGGAGCGTTGTGCGGTGGCAGGGTCAGCCATCTCGACTTTTTTCACCCCTGCCGCATGTGCCAGACCTTTGAGGTCGAGGCTTCCGACGACCGGCACCACTGCCACCAGCAACTCGCCTTTTTCGCTGGCCGCCAACAAGGTTTTAAACACCTGCGCTGGTTCCAGCGCCAGCTTTTCTGCGGCCTCCAGCCCGTAGGATGCGGCCTTGGGGTCATGTTCGTAACTGTGCACGCGATGTTCGGCACGAACTTTTTTCAACAAGTCCAACGCGGGGGTCATGGCAACTCCGGGCTCGGCAGTGACAGAAAAATACTGCGTCGGATTCTAGGTGATCAGCCTCTAAAAGGCTCTATCCCAAGCCACGATTCCCGTGGCTTGCAGACATTCTGCAATAACCATCGCGCGTGGACGACACAGGATCATTCACCCAACGAATAGTTTTATTGTGACCGACGGTTCACTTTCGACCTTTGACAGGTTTGTTTCTTGTCTATATTTTTTCGAATCTGAATAATGTAAGAATTATCGTCACTGCAGCACCCAGCAGTAAACCGGGATCGGAATGGGGATTCCTGACCGGGGAAAATCGCGCCTTGCCCTGACGGCATCGCGCCAGACAACAACAAAAACCGAGGTTTTCAATGACAACTGCTTTACAGCAACCAACGCTCTCGAGCCAATGCATGGCCGAGTTTCTGGGTACTGCCCTACTGATCTTTTTCGGCACTGGTTGTGTCGCCGCGCTCAAAGTCGCGGGCGCCAGCTTCGGCCTGTGGGAAATCAGCATCATCTGGGGCGTCGGCGTGAGCATGGCGATCTACCTCACCGCCGGTGTTTCCGGCGCGCACCTGAACCCGGCCGTGAGCATCGCGCTGGCGATCTTCGCCGACTTCGAAAAGCGCAAACTGCCGTTTTATATTCTTGCGCAGATCGCTGGCGCCTTCTGCGGCGCGCTGTTGGTTTACACGCTGTACAGCAATCTTTTCTTCGATTACGAACAAACTCACCAAATGGTTCGCGGCTCGACCGCCAGCCTTGAGTTGGCGTCAGTGTTCTCGACCTTCCCCAATCCGGTGCTGTCCACTGCTCAGGCATTCCTGGTCGAGATGATCATCACCGCGATTCTGATGGGCGTGATCATGTCCCTGACCGACGATAACAACGGTCTGCCGAAAGGCCCGCTGGCACCGCTACTGATCGGCTTGCTGATCGCGGTGATCGGCAGCTCGATGGGCCCGCTTACCGGTTTCGCGATGAACCCGGCACGTGACTTCGGTCCGAAACTGATGACTTTCTTTACCGGCTGGGGTGAAATTTCTTTCACTGGCGGCCGCGATATTCCGTACTTCCTGATTCCGATTTTTGCACCGATTGTCGGTGCCTGCCTCGGCGCTGCCGGGTATCGCGGGCTTATCGCCCGTCACCTGACCGGCGCCACACCTGCTACAAAGGATGCAGAACCGGCCATTGACGGCAAACCAAGAACTTCTTGAAACAGTCGGCGCAGGCTCCTGCCCTATAGAGCCTGCGTCACGGCCCACTCTCCCTTATTTCGTCCAAGGCAATCGACATGACCGACATTCAGAACAAGAACTACATCATTGCCCTTGATCAGGGTACGACCAGCTCCCGCGCGATCATTTTCGACCGCGACGCGAACGTGGTCTGCACCGCGCAGCGCGAGTTCGCTCAGCATTACCCGCAGGCCGGTTGGGTCGAACACGATCCGATGGAAATCTTCGCCACTCAGAGCGCAGTGATGGTTGAAGCGCTGGCCCAGGCCGGTCTGCATCACGATCAGGTAGCCGCCATCGGCATCACCAACCAGCGTGAAACCACCGTGGTCTGGGACAAAACCACTGGCCGCCCGGTATACAACGCCATCGTCTGGCAGTGCCGCCGCAGCACCGAGATCTGCCAGCAGCTCAAGCGCGATGGCCACGAAGAGTACATCCGCGACAACACCGGCCTGGTCACCGACCCGTACTTCTCCGGTACCAAACTGAAGTGGATCCTCGACAACGTCGAAGGCAGCCGCGAGCGTGCGCGCAACGGCGAACTGCTGTTCGGCACCGTCGATAGCTGGCTGATCTGGAAATTCACTGGCGGCAAGGTACACGTCACCGACTACACCAACGCCTCGCGCACCATGCTCTTCAATATCCATTCGCTGGAATGGGATTCGAAGATGCTCGAGATTCTCGACATCCCGCGCGAGATGCTCCCGGAAGTGAAGGCCTCTTCGGAAATCTACGGTCGCACCAAGAGCGGCATCGCCATTGGCGGTATCGCCGGTGACCAGCAAGCGGCGCTGTTCGGTCAGATGTGCGTGGAGCCAGGCCAGGCGAAAAACACCTACGGCACTGGCTGCTTCCTGTTGATGAACACCGGCGACAAAGCGGTGAAATCCCAGCACGGCATGCTCACCACCATCGCTTGCGGCCCGCGCGGCGAAGTTGCTTACGCACTGGAAGGTGCGGTGTTCAACGGCGGTTCCACCGTGCAGTGGCTGCGCGATGAACTGAAGATCATCAACGATGCCCACGACACCGAATACTTCGCCAATAAAGTGAAGGACAGCAACGGCGTGTACCTGGTGCCAGCCTTCACCGGTCTCGGCGCTCCGTACTGGGACCCGTATGCCCGCGGCGCGCTGTTCGGTCTGACTCGCGGCGTACGTGTGGATCACATCATCCGCGCCGCGCTGGAATCGATCGCTTACCAGACCCGCGACGTGCTCGACGCCATGCAACAGGACTCCGGCGAACGCCTCAAAGCCCTGCGCGTGGACGGTGGCGCGGTGGCGAACAACTTCCTCATGCAGTTCCAGGCCGACATCCTCGGCACCCAGGTCGAGCGCCCGCAAATGCGCGAAACCACGGCGCTCGGCGCAGCGTATCTGGCCGGTCTGGCGTGCGGTTTCTGGGGCAGCCTGGAAGAACTGCGTGGCAAAGCGGTGATCGAGCGCGAGTTCGAGCCGAGCCTGGACGAAGTGGAGAAAGAGAAGCTGTACAAAGGCTGGAAAAAAGCCGTCAGCCGCACCCGTGACTGGGCGCGTGAAGACGCTGAATAAGCCAACCTTCAGATCCAGATAGGCATCTAACTGGTCGGGAGCGGATTCCTGCGGCATCATGGGCAAATTTTGCACGGCAGCCCAAAGGAAGCCCCATGAATCTGCCTCCCCGTCAGCAGCAAATCCTCGAGCTGGTTCGCGAACGCGGCTATGTGAGCATCGAGGAAATGGCCACGCTGTTCGTTGTAACCCCGCAAACCATCCGCCGCGACATCAATCAGCTCGCGGAAGCCAATCTGCTGCGTCGTTATCATGGCGGCGCCGCTTACGATTCCAGCGTCGAAAACACTGCCTATGCGATGCGCGCCGATCAGATGCGCGATGAAAAACAACGCATCGGTGAAGCCATCGCCGCACAGATTCCCGATCACGCCTCGCTGTTTATCAATATCGGTACCACCACCGAATCGATTGCTCGCGCCCTGCTCAATCACAATCATCTGAAGATCATCACCAACAACCTGCACGTGGCGTCGATGCTCAGTGCCAAGGATGATTTTGATGTGCTGCTGACCGGTGGCAATGTTCGTCGTGACGGCGGTGTTGTCGGTCAGGCGAGCGTGGATTTCATCAATCAGTTCAAGGTTGATTTCGCCCTGGTCGGGATCAGCGGGATTGATGAAGACGGCAGTTTGCTGGATTTCGATTATCAGGAAGTGCGGGTTTCCCAGGCGATCATTGCCAATGCGCGGCAGGTGATTCTGGCCGCGGACTCGAGCAAGTTCGGGCGTAACGCGATGATTCGCCTGGGGCCGATCAGTCTGATTGATTGCCTGGTGACCGATCAGCAGCCAGTGCCGGCGTTGGCGCAGCTGTTGAGTCAGCACAAGATTCGCCTCGAAGTCGTTTAACGACTGCAAGATCAAAAGATCGCAGCCTTCGGCAGCTCCTACATGAGTTCACTTGACCTGTAGGAGCTGCCGAAGGCTCGGGCCGCGATCGGACGATCTTTTGCTTTTAATGTTCGAAAATTTTCTTTTAACCGCTCTTCGATGAGTTTTTTCAATCGAACGTGACTGGCTGCGCGCGTGTTTATGGGCTACCATTTTCGCAAATGAACATTCATGTTCGATTTCCAATATAGAAAATCAAAAGAACCCGAGGCCAGCCGATGTCCACCTCTACCTTGCGTACGCCCCCAATCTCCGAGATCTACGACATCGCCGTTATCGGCGGCGGGATCAATGGTGTAGGGATCGCAGCGGATGCCGCCGGTCGCGGGCTTTCGGTGTTCCTTTGCGAAAAGGACGATCTGGCCAGCCACACCTCGTCGGCCAGCAGCAAGCTGATCCACGGTGGCCTGCGCTACCTCGAACATTACGAATTCCGTCTGGTGCGCGAGGCGCTGGCTGAACGCGAAGTACTGCTGGCCAAAGCGCCACACATCGTCAAACCGATGCGCTTCGTGTTGCCGCACCGTCCGCACCTGCGTCCGGCGTGGATGATTCGTGCGGGCCTGTTCCTCTATGACAACCTCGGCAAGCGCGAAAAACTGCCAGGTTCGAAAAGCCTGAAGTTCGGCACCGACAGCGCGCTGAAAAGCGAAATCAAGAAAGGCTTCGAATACTCCGACTGCTGGGTCGACGACGCCCGCCTCGTGGTTCTGAACGCAATGGCCGCCCGGGAAAAAGGCGCCCACGTCCACACTCAGACCCGTTGCGTCAGCGCCCGCCGCGCCAAGGGCCTGTGGCACCTGAACCTGGAACGTGCCGATGGCAGCCTGTTTTCGATCACTGCCAAAGCGCTGGTGAACGCCGCTGGCCCGTGGGTTGCCAAGTTCATCCGGGACGATCTGAAGATGGAATCGCCGTACGGCATCCGCCTGATTCAGGGCAGCCACATCATCGTGCCGAAGCTGTACGAAGGTGATCACGCGCACATCCTGCAAAACGAAGATCAGCGCATCGTTTTCACTATTCCTTACCTGAACCACTTCACCCTGATCGGCACCACCGACCGTGAATACACCGGCGATCCGGCGAAAGTGGCCATCACCGATGGCGAAACCGATTACCTGTTGAAAGTGGTCAACGCCCACTTCAAAAAGCAGATCAGCCGCGATGACATCCAGCACAGCTACTCGGGCGTACGTCCGTTGTGCAACGACGAATCCGATAACCCGTCGGCGGTCACCCGCGATTACACCCTCGCCTTGTCCGGCAGCACCGAAGAAGCGCCACTGCTGTCGGTGTTCGGCGGCAAGCTGACCACCTACCGTAAACTCGCGGAGTCGGCGATGGCGCAGTTGCTGCCGTTCTTCACGCAGATGCGCCCGAGCTGGACGGCCACCGCTACCCTGCCCGGCGGCGAAGACATGACCACCCCGCAGGCGTTGAGCGCGTTGATCCGCGACAAGTTCGACTTCGTCCCGACCGAGATTGCCCGTCGCTGGTCCACCACCTACGGCAGCCGCACCTGGCGCATGCTCGAAGGGGTGGAAACCCTCGCCGACATGGGCGAACACCTTGGCGGTGGGCTCTACACTCGTGAAGTCGATTATCTGTGCAGCGAAGAGTGGGCAACCACGGCGCATGACATTCTGTGGCGTCGTAGCAAGCTGGGCCTGTTCACCACTCCCGCGGAGCAGGAGAAGCTGGCGGCTTATCTGGGCAAGGTTGAACAGAACCGTAGCAAGATCGAAGCGGCGTGATCTGAACATTGCTTAAACGAAAGCCCCTGAATTGAGAGATTCAGGGGCTTTTTGTTTTGTGGGTTCTGTTGAACCTGATTGTGTCAGTTAGATCTTTCCCCCTCACCCCAGCCCTCCCGAAACGTCGGACCGCCCCCAAGGGGTAGAGGGGGAAAGGGAGCCGATCGGGGGGCTCTTCAAATCCTGAGTTCGGCTCGGTATCTCAAGTCGGTGCATCTCGCCCAGTCGCCGCGTTCAGCCCCCTCTCCCTCTGGGAGAGGGTTAGGGTGAGGGGCTTTTCGCCGTTCGGATTTCCGAACGCGACTTGACGGTCAATTCGGTAAACCGGATCAGTTACGCCCAACCAAACCATCATAAAACTTTAATAACGTTATAAATCATCAACTTAACTACTTCAGACTGGTCTGGCACGACTCATGCTCTACACTCTCTCGACGAATGCTTGTTGTGCCAACACTTCAGGAGCCGTCAGGCATTCGAAGCACAAAAGGGCCGACAAACTGGCTCCATAAAAAAAACAATGTCGAGGAAAATTTGATGCGCATCGTTCCCCATATCCTGGGCGCAGCCATTGCTGCCGCTCTGATCAGCACGCCAGTTTTCGCCGCCGAACTCACCGGCACCCTGAAGAAAATCAACGATTCGGGCACCATCACGCTCGCTCACCGTGACTCCTCCATTCCGTTTTCCTACATTGCAGATGCTTCCGGCAAACCAGTGGGCTACTCCCACGACATTCAGGTGGCTATCGTTGAAGCCCTGAAAAAAGACCTGAACAAGCCCGATCTGCAGGTCAAGTACAACCTGGTGACCTCGCAAACCCGTATCCCGCTGATCCAGAACGGCACCGCGGATATCGAGTGCGGCTCCACCACCAACAATGCCGAACGCGCCCAGCAAGTCGACTTCACCGTCAATATCTTCGAAATCGGCACCCGTCTGCTGGTCAAGAAAGACAAGGATGGCAAGCCGTCCTACGCTGACTTTGCCGACCTGAAAGGCAAAAACGTCGTGACCACCGCCGGCACCACGTCCGAGCGCATCATCAAAGCGATGAACGCCGACAAGCAGATGGGCATGAACATCATCTCCGCCAAAGACCACGGCGAATCCTTCAACATGCTGGAAAGCGGCCGCGCCGTTGCCTTCATGATGGACGACGCCCTGCTGGCCGGCGAAGAAGCCAAGGCGAAGAAGCCGGCTGACTGGATCATCACCGGTACGCCGCAGTCCTTCGAAGCCTACGCGTGCATGGTTCGCAAAGACGACCCGGCCTTCAAGAAGGCTGTCGATGCCGCCATCGTTGGCCTGTACAAGTCGGGCGAGATCAACAAGATCTACAGCAAGTGGTTCGAGAGCCCGATTCCTCCAAAAGGCCTGAACCTGAACTTCCCGATGAGCGACAAGGTAAAAGATCTGATCGCCAACCCGAGCGACAAGCCGGCGCCTGACGTAAAAATCTGATTACTGACTAACCTTATCTCCTGAGGGAGCCACCCTCCCTCAGGCGTCTGTTACTACCTGCTGGCTATACAGTGGAACACTCGACCTGGCGGTTTTCGAGCCGATCGCGTGTGCCTGACGTTCAACGTCAGGTGGGAAAGGATTTTCCCCAAGCGGGTGCTTGTACATCGATCGATCTCGAGGGGAGACCCTAATGAATTACAACTGGGACTGGGGCGTGTTCTTCAAGTCCACCGGCGTTGGCAGCGAGACTTATCTCGACTGGTACGTCTCCGGTTTGGGCTGGACCATTGCCATTGCCATCGTGGCATGGATCATCGCCTTGCTGCTGGGCTCCATTCTGGGGGTCATGCGCACGGTGCCAAACCGCATCGTATCGGGCATCGCCACCTGCTACGTCGAGCTGTTCCGTAACGTGCCGCTGCTGGTTCAGCTGTTCATCTGGTACTTCCTGGTACCCGACCTGCTGCCGCAAAACCTGCAGGACTGGTACAAACAGGACCTCAACCCGACCACCTCGGCTTACCTGAGCGTTGTCGTGTGTCTGGGCCTGTTCACCGCTGCCCGCGTTTGCGAACAAGTACGTACCGGCATCCAGGCGTTGCCACGCGGTCAGGAATCCGCCGCCCGCGCCATGGGCTTCAAGTTGCCGCAGATCTACTGGAACGTGCTGCTGCCCCAGGCCTACCGGATCATCATTCCGCCGCTTACCTCGGAATTCCTCAACGTCTTCAAGAACTCCTCCGTGGCGTCCCTGATCGGCCTGATGGAATTGCTGGCGCAAACCAAACAGACCGCTGAGTTCTCGGCCAACCTGTTTGAAGCGTTCACCCTGGCCACGCTGATCTACTTCACCCTGAACATGAGCCTGATGCTGCTGATGCGCATGGTCGAGAAGAAAGTCGCAGTGCCCGGCCTGATCTCCGTGGGGGGTAAATAATGGAATTCGATTTCAGCGGCATCATCCCCGCGATCCCGGGCCTGTGGAACGGCATGGTCATGACCTTGCAGTTGATGGTCATGGGCGTGGTCGGTGGCATCGTGCTGGGGACGATCCTCGCACTGATGCGCCTGTCGTCGAGCAAACTGCTGTCGCGGGTGGCCGGCGCTTATGTGAACTACTTCCGTTCGATCCCGCTGCTGCTGGTGATCACCTGGTTCTATCTGGCGGTGCCGTTCGTGCTGCGCTGGATTACCGGCGAAGACACGCCGATCGGTGCGTTCACCTCCTGCGTCGTGGCGTTCATGATGTTCGAAGCCGCGTACTTCTGCGAAATCGTCCGGGCCGGCGTACAGTCGATCCCCAAAGGTCAGATGGCCGCCGCGCAGGCGATGGGCATGACCTATGGCCAGACCATGCGCCTGATCATCCTGCCCCAGGCGTTCCGCAAGATGACGCCGTTGCTGCTGCAACAGTCGATCATCCTGTTCCAGGACACCTCGCTGGTTTACACCGTGGGTCTGGTGGACTTCCTTAACTCCGCCCGCTCCAGCGGCGACATCATCGGTCGTTCCAACGAGTTCCTGATCTTCGCCGGTGTCGTCTACTTCATCATCAGCTTTTCCGCCTCGCTGCTGGTCAAGCGTCTGCAAAAAAGGTTTGCCGTATGATCTCTATCAAGAACATCAACAAGTGGTATGGCGACTTCCAGGTGCTGACTGATTGCAGCACCGAGGTCAAAAAAGGCGAAGTGATCGTGGTCTGCGGCCCGTCGGGTTCCGGCAAATCGACCTTGATCAAATGCGTCAACGCGCTGGAGCCGTTCCAGAAAGGCGACATCGTCGTCGACGGCACCTCGATTGCCGACCCGAAGACCAACCTGCCGAAACTGCGCTCGCGCGTGGGCATGGTGTTCCAGCATTTCGAACTGTTCCCGCACCTGACCATCACCGAAAACCTGACCATCGCGCAGATCAAGGTGTTGGGCCGCAGCAAGGAAGAGGCGACCAAGAAAGGTCTGCAACTGCTCGAGCGCGTCGGTCTGTCGGCACATGCTCACAAGCATCCCGGGCAACTCTCCGGCGGTCAGCAACAGCGTGTGGCGATCGCCCGTGCGCTGGCGATGGACCCGATCGTCATGCTGTTCGACGAACCGACTTCGGCGCTTGACCCGGAAATGGTCAACGAAGTGCTCGACGTGATGGTGCAACTGGCCCACGAAGGCATGACCATGATGTGCGTGACCCACGAAATGGGCTTCGCCCGGAAAGTGGCTGACCGCGTGATCTTCATGGACGCCGGCAAGATCATCGAAGACTGCCCGAAAGAGGAATTCTTCGGCGACATCAGCGCCCGCTCCGAGCGTGCGCAGCACTTCCTCGAGAAAATCCTGCAGCACTAAAAGCAACACACCTGCCGGGGCATTACTCCTTCCCTGTGGGAGCGAGCCTGCTCGCGAAGAGGCCATTACATTCAGCCTGGAGGTTGAATGTCAGTCCACTTTCGCGAGCAGGCTCGCTCCCACAAGGGCCGGCGTTGCCCTCGCAACAAGTGTGGTGGTTGACCCAAGGCATCTGTGATGAAATGCGACCCCAATCTTTATCGCGCCGCGCCGCCATCACTTGCCGTGAAGCCTCGTCTGATTCGTCATTTGTTCCTGCCGCCGCTGGTCATCATCCTGATGATCGGATTGGGTTTTATCGGCTTCTGGACCAGTGAGCATTTCGGCATTCGCAGCCTCGGCGAGAACGGTCAGCGTCAACTGGAACTGCACGCCCGCGCGGTCGAAAGCGAGATCAGCAAATACACTTACCTGCCCAGCCTGCTGGAACTCGAAACCAGTGTGTCGCAGCTGCTGGCCGACCCGACCCCGGAGTACCGGCAAACGGTCAACGCTTACCTCGAAGGCCTGAACCGGCGCAGCCGCAGTCGGGCCATCTACGTCATGGACACCACCGGCCGCGTCATGGCCACCAGCAACTGGCGCGATGTCGACAGTTATCTGGGTGAAGACCTGTCCTTCCGCGCCTATTTCCAGAAAGCCGTACGTGGCGAGCCCGGCCGTTTCTACGGCATCGGCAGCACCAACGGCGAGCCCGGCTATTACCTCGCCCATGGTCTCGAAGAGCATGGCAAGATCATCGGCGTCGCCGTGGTCAAAGTGCGCCTGGAAGCCATGGAAGAACGCTGGCAACGCGCGCGTCTGGAAGCCTTCGTCAGCGATGAAAACGGCATCATCATTCTGTCCAGCGATCCGGCCAGACGCCTCAAAGCAGTGATTCCCTTGAGCGAAGCCACCAAGGAAAAACTCGCCCGCAGCCTGCAGTACTACTGGTTCCCGCTCAACGAATTGCAACCGTTGGCCCGTGAAACCCTGTCCGAAGGCGTGGAAAAACTCACCTTCCCGGCCAACAGCGAAGTGCCGTCCGGCGAGGACGACATCAGCTATCTGGCGCAGACCCGACCGCTGAGCGACACGCCGTGGAATTTCACCCTGCTCACGCCGCTACAGGACTTGCGCCGCGAAGCGATCAACCAAGGCATTCTCGTTGCCGTCGCGTTCGCCTTGGTGGCCTTCCTGCTGATCGCCTGGAACGAGCGGCGCAAGGTCATCGCCACTCGGCTTGCCGCCCGCGAAGCCTTGCAGGAGGCCAACAATCAACTGGAGCGTCGGATTACCGAACGCACCACCGACCTGCGCGCCAGCAACGAGCGACTGAAGAGTCAAATCCGCGAACGCCGTCAGGCCGAAGAGACCTTGCGCCGGGCTCAGGATGAACTGGTCCAGGCCGGCAAACTCGCCGCCATCGGCCAGATGTCGACCAGCATTGCCCACGAACTGAACCAGCCGCTGGCCGCGATGCGCACGCTGTCGGGCAACACCGTGCGCTTTCTCGAACGCGGTCAGCTCGACGTCGCCAGCACCAACCTCAAGACCATTAACGATTTGATCGACCGCATGGGCCGGATCACCGCCAGCCTGCGCTCGTTTGCCCGGCGCGGGGACAATCAGGGTCAGGCCAGCCTCGGCAAAGCCGTCGATGCCGCGTTGCAGGTGCTCGGTGCCCGCGTGGAAACCTCGGCGCTGGACGTGCATCGTCAGTTCATCGACGTACAGGTGCAGATCGACCAGACCCGTCTCGAACAGATTCTGGTCAACCTGATCGGCAATGCCCTCGACGCCATGCAGGCGCAACCACGGCCAGAACTGTGGCTGGAGGGCGAAGAGTTCAACGGCAAATATCGTCTGCGCGTACGCGACAACGGCCACGGCATCGACGCTGAAGCGCGCAAGCATCTGTTCGAACCGTTTTTCACCACCAAACCCGGCGAACAAGGCCTGGGTCTTGGCTTGACGCTTTCCGCCAGCCTCGCGGCCGCCACCGGCGGGCATCTGGGTGTTGAACACCCGGCCAGCGGTGGTACCACCTTCGTCCTCAGTTTACCGTTGGTAAGCCCTACCCCTGCCGAGCCAATATGAACCACGAACTCAGTGTGCTGATCGTCGAAGACGACCCCCATGTGCTGCTCGGCTGCCAACAGGCGCTGACCCTCGAAGACATTCCCTGCGTCGGCGTCGGCAGTGCCGAGGAGGCACTGGAGCGCGTCGGCGACAACTTTGCCGGCATCGTCATCAGCGACATCCGCTTGCCGGGCATCGATGGCCTGGAACTGCTGACCCGCCTCAAGCAACGTGATCGCAGCCTGCCGGTGGTGTTGATCACCGGCCACGGCGACATTTCCATGGCCGTTGGCGCGATGCAGAAAGGCGCTTACGACTTCATGGAGAAACCGTTTTCACCGGAGCGTCTGGTTGACGTTGCGCGGCGGGCGCTGGAACAACGCAGCCTCGCCCGCGAGGTCTCATCGTTACGCCGACAACTGGCCGAGCGCGACTCCCTCGAGGGACGGATCATCGGCCGCTCGCCAGCGATGCAAAACCTGCGCGAATTGATCGCCAACGTCGCCGACACTTCGGCCAACGTGTTGATCGAGGGCGAGACCGGCACCGGTAAAGAACTGGTCGCCCGTTGCCTGCACGACTTCAGTCGCCGCCACAGCAAGCAATTCGTCGCGCTGAACTGCGGCGGTCTGCCGGAAAACCTCTTCGAAAGCGAGATCTTCGGCCATGAGGCCAACGCCTTCACTGGCGCTGGCAAACGACGCATCGGCAAGATCGAACACGCTGACGGCGGCACGCTGTTTCTCGATGAAGTGGAAAGCATGCCCCTGCCGTTGCAGATCAAACTGCTGCGCGTGTTGCAGGAACGCACCCTCGAACGCCTTGGCTCGAACCAGAGCGTGGCGGTGGATTGCCGGGTGATCGCGGCGACCAAATCCGACCTCGACGAAGCAAGCCGGGCCGGTGAATTTCGCAGCGACTTGTACTACCGCCTCAACGTGGTAACGCTGGAATTGCCGCCCTTGCGCGAGCGCCGCGAAGACATCCTGCAACTGTTCGAACACTTCACCCAGCAATCGGCCCTGCGCTTCGATCGCGCGCTGCCGGAGCTGGACAACCAGACCCTGTCGAACCTGATGAGTCACGACTGGCCGGGCAACGTGCGCGAACTGCGCAACGTCGCCGAACGGTTTGCCCTCGGTTTGCCGGCGTTCAAAAAGACTGGCGCCAGCAGTGGCGGACAAGGCCTGGCGTTCGCCGAAGCGGTGGAAGCCTTCGAACGCAACCTGCTCAGTGATGCCCTGCAACGCAGCGGCGGCAACCTGACTCAGGCCAGTCTTGAACTGGGCATGGCCAAGACCACGCTGTTCGACAAAGTGAAGAAGTACGGGTTGAGCCATTAAGCGAGAACAATGTGGATCTGTTTTTCAAAGCCCTGTTGGGCGCAGCGGTGGTGCTGATCATCGCGGCGCTGTCGAAAACCAGAAACTATTACATCGCCGGGCTGGTGCCGCTGTTTCCGACGTTTGCGCTGATTGCGCATTACATCGTCGGCAAGGGGCGTTCGATTGAGGATTTGAAGACCACCATCGTCTTCGGGATGTGGTCAATCATTCCGTACTTTGTGTACCTGGCGACGCTGTATGTGATGGTGGATCGGCTGCGGCTGGAGACTTCGCTGGCGGTGGCGGCGGTGGCTTGGTTGATGGCCGCCACTGTTTTGGTGACTGTGTGGGTTCGCCTGCACAGCTGACCCTCACCCCAGCCCTCTCCCAGAGGGAGAGGGGGCCGACCGAGGTGTCTTGCGTCTGACATCGACCTGAAAGACCCAGTCGATTATGGATTCGGTACAACACGTTCACGTCGGCGTATCGCTCCAGCATCCCCCAATCAGTCCCCTCTCCCTCCGGGAGTGGGGGCCGACCGAGGTGTCTTGCGTCTGACATCGACCTGAAAGATCCAGTCGATTATGGATTCGGTACAGCACGTTCACGTCGGCGTATCACTCCAGCATCCCCCAATCAGTCCCCTCTCCCTCTGGGAGTGGGGGCCGACCGAGGTGTCTTGCGTCTGACATCGACCTGAAAGATCCAGTCGATTATGGATTCGGTACAGCACGTTCACGTCGGCGTATCACTCCAGCATCCCCAATCAGTCCCCTCTCCCTCTGGGAGTGGGGGCCGACCGAGGTGTCTTGCGTCTGACATCGACCTGAAAGATCCAGTCGATTATGGATTCGGTACAGCACGTTCACGTCGGCGTATCACTCCAGCATCCCCCAATCAGTCCCCTCTCCCTCTGGGAGTGGGGGCCGACCGAGGTGTCTTGCGTCTGACATCGACCTGAAAGATCCAGTCGATTATGGATTCGGTACAGCACGTTCACGTCGGCGTATCACTCCAGCATCCCCCGATCAGTCCCCTCTCCCTCCGGGAGAGGGTTAGGGTGAGGGGCTTTTGCTCTTCAGTTGACGGTACCGCCCTTGGACTCTGCCATGATCTGCCGAATCGCCCCGACAAACGTCTCCACCGGCTGTCCACCCGTCACCGCGTACTGCCCGTTGAACACCACAGTCGGCACCGAACTCACCCCACGCTGCTGCCACAACTGCTCTTCTTCGTGCACCTCATCGACAAATTCGTCAGACGCCAGAATGGCCTCGGCCCGCTGACGATCCAGCCCGACACTTTCCGCAATCTGCACCAGTTGCCGGTGATCCGACGGATTGCCGCCCTCACTGAAGTAAGCCTTGAACAGCGCCTCTTTCAAGGCCAACTGCTCCCCTTCAAGCCCGGCCCAGTGCAGCAAGCGATGCGCATCGAAGGTGTTGTAGATGCGGCTGTTGCCGTCGGTGCGAAAGGTGAAACCAAGCTCGGCGCCACGGGCGCGGATCGCTTCGCGGTTCTTCTGCGACTGCTCCGGGGTCGAGCCGTATTTCTCTTGAATGTGCTCGGCGATGTTCTGCCCGGCGGCGACCATTTTCGGATTGAGCTCGAACGGCTGAAAACGGATCTCGGCCTGCACTTCGTTGCGCAGAATTTCCAGTGCCCGTAACAGGCCATACAAACCGACGACGCACCAAGGGCAGGAGACGTCGCTGACAAAGTCGATTTTCAAAGCGGAATTCATCAAACACCTCGCAGGGGAAATCGTGCGGGAAAGTTTGCACGATACACCTGCTCCAGATTTTTGGTGACCATAGCGGCCCCTTCGCGAGCAGGCTCGCTCCCCCCTTGGAAAGCGTTCCCCTGTGGGAGCGAGCCTGCTCGCGAAGAGGCCCGCGCAGACAACACAAATAGTTCGGTTACAGCAAATTCCCGCGCACTACCGGCTCAATCTGCGCCCAATGCGAGGTGTCTTCACGATGCGCCTGCAAATATGGCAGTACCGCCGCCAGCAGCGGTTCTTTGAACGCCTCTTGAAAACGATGTGCCAACCCCGGAATCAGCTTCAACTGACTACCGCGAATATGCGCCGCCAGATGCACGCCGTGCATCACCGGCAACAACGGATCCGCCGTGCCATGCACCACCAGCGTCGGCACGCGCAATCGGTTGAGCAGCGCCACCCGACTCGGCTCCGCTAGAATTGCCATGATCTGCCGTTTCACGCCTTCCGGGTTGAACGCACGGTCATACGACAGCGCCGCCTGATGCAGCAAGGCCTGCCGGTCATCGGTGACCGCCGGGCTGCCGAGCGCCGCCAGCAAATCAGCCTGTTGCTCCAGTGCCACCTGACGATTCGGCGCACCGCGTCGCGACAGCAACTGCACCAGCGCCGCACTCGGTGCCGGCAATCCTTCGGCGCCCGAAGTGGTCATGATCAACGTCAGGCTCTCGACCCGCTGTGGCGCCATCGCAGCCATGTGCTGGGCAATCATCCCGCCCATGCTCGCGCCCAATACGTGGAATTGCTCGACGTGCAACGCATCCATCAACCCCAGCGCATCGTCCGCCATGTCGGTCAGGCTGTAAGGCGCCGCCACCGGCAGACCGAGTTTGTAGCGCAGTACTTCGAAGGTCAGATTGGCTTCAGCCGGCGTCTGACGCCAGGTCGACAGGCCGACATCGCGGTTGTCGTAGCGAATCACCCGAAAGCCCTGCTGACACAGCGCGACCACCACTTCATCCGGCCAGTGGATCAACTGTCCACCCAGGCCCATGACCAGCAACAACGCCGGATCCGATGCGCGGCCAATGCTCTGGTAAGCCAGGCTCACCTGCGGCAGATCGACGTGCTCAGTCGGCACATTCACATCGCAGTGCGCCGCCGCCCATGCCGACGATCCGAAAAAAATCGCGGCCAACAAAGCCGCGACAGATAGAAAACCCTTAGCCATGGAAAACACCGAAACGCAGAACCCCAGTAGAGCGCGAGTCTGATGAAGTTTGTACAAGCGCGCTGCCACAGTTCGATGACTGTTTGATGAAGAGTGCCGAGCGGTCATGGGCGGTGGTTGCAAAAAATATCCATGTACCGCCATCGCCTTGTGCGAATTCTCTTCAATGACGCGCTCAGGGACGGATTCCCCGCCCCGCTATGAGAGTCATGCCCCCATGCCCGATCGCCTTGTTCTGGATGAACTCCCCGCCCCCTCACCGTTGCCCGAGACCGTCGAGCATCTGCCGAAAACGACTGATGACAGCCTGTTGCAGCAGGCCAGCCACCGCTGGCGCGTCAGCCACGAGGGTTTGCGCCAATTGTTTGCCGCCAGCCCTGCCCTGCGCGACAGCATCAATGAATTGCTGCGACAACAACTGCAACTGGACGGTGAAACCAGCGGATTGCGCTTTGCTGCCAGCGAAGACGAACCGGAACACACCGTCAGCCTTACCGATGCCTGTGCCTTCGTCGTTCAACAGCCAACGCTGGAAAGCGATCTGGATCAGCGCTGCCATCTGAGCGGCATCAGCTCGAATCATCCGTTGTACGCATTGAAACCTCTGCAGCTCCTTGAAAAGCTCAAAACGCTCGACCCACGCAAGAGCCACGAGGTTCGCTGGACAGCGTTCTGGGAGGCACGCGCGCCGCGCACCCCGGTGTCGCGGCGTACACGCGCCACACAGCTTTACCGGGCACACTTTGAAGCCAGCGCGCACACGGCCCTCGCCAACCGGGTCATCACCGCCGCGCAACTCAAAACGCTGCAACAAATCATCGACTCAGGTGCGGGCGCGCTGACAGTCGAGGGCCAAGCCATCCACACGGAAAAACTGGCATTGGTGCTGAGCAACGACAGCAAAGTCAAACTTCCCGGTGCGTGGGTCGTCAGCGTCGGCGATCCGGCCACGGCGGCGCCGTTGCTATATCTACCCTGCAACTCAGCGTCGATCCAGGCCTTCAACACTCGCGCAGCAATGCAAACCTGGCTGGCCCAGCAGATACAGATCCCCACCGGACTGCCCAAGGACATCCTGCGCGTCGATTACAGTGCAGCGCTTGACCCGATGGCCACCGGGGCAAGCGATCTGTTCGCCGACCGCCACCATGCGCAGCTCGATGCCTTGAACAATACCAACAAAGGCAAGCCCGGGATCAGAACGCACGGCGCGCGTTCACTGGTGCATGTCGACCTGATCGATCATCAGCGCAGCAGTGCGATCATCGTGGCCGCCCCGCCCAAACCGCTCACGCCCGTCAGCGATAGCGAGATGGAGGAGAAACCGCTGTTCGGCAGCCTGTCGGCCGGTATTCCACTGGCGGTACGACAAGCGGCGCTCCAACGTCAACGCGAGGCGCTTGAACGCTTGCAGGACAACGACGGTGACGGCTCCGGATACCGAGAGTGCAAGGAAGCCCTCAAAGCCCTGGAAACAGCCGAACAAGCCGGCGAGACCGCCGCCACATTGCTGCTTTACCGCGACAACGCCCTCGACGTGAACGCTTTCAACACAGCGTTCTCGGCCCTGCGTCAGGCCCACGAGGATGGTTTGTATGCCGAAGGCAGACTGCAAGCGGCCCTGGGCCAACTCGACAGCGCCGAACACGATTTGCTCAAAGCCGTATTGGCCACTCCCATCGCGGCTGACCGCGACACCGACATCACGGTGGCCAGCCTGACGTTGATGCTGACCGAGACCAAGGATGGCATCAGTACGACGCAGAGCGAATCACTCAAAGGCGCGCTGGTCATCGAACGGCAAGCGGCCCTCTCGGACAGGGCATCGATTTCCAGCCTGATACTCTACTGGCCGGGCACCGGCGGTGGCCTGCAACGCTTTGCCGATAGGCGGACGCTGGCACGCGAGGTGTTGCGGATTCTGGGCCACGACAGTGACCTGACCCTGCAACTCAGCCCCCTTACCACAGACCCGTTGCATCACTGCCTCAATGAGCTGATTGCCGACTTCGAGGCGAAAGCCACACCTCTGCGCGATAAACCCGAACAGGCTGACGCTTTGGAAATTCTGCGCCAAGGCTGCCTCGCCAGTGTTCAGGTTCCGGTGCACGCCGCCCGCAGCCTGGCCTTCGCTCATCTGCTGGAGCAGGAGCGCAGCGGCACCCTCGCTGGCCATCTGCCGGGCTGGCTGATCAAACTCAAGGACAACGAACGTAACGGGCTGAAACAGAACATCGAGGCTTACATCGCGGCGATGCGTGAAAGCCATGCCCTCATGACTCTTGCGCTGGAACCCCGTGATGACTTCACCCGCCGTCACCTGCACGCCCGACTGCGCAAGGATTTTTCCCTTGAAGGACAATTTTCCATCGAGGTCGAACTGCCCGACTCGACCACGACCGAACAGATCCCCGAGGCGGGACCTGGCGGCACGCGGAAAACCACCGTCATTGTGCCGAGCAAAACCCGCAGCAAAATGTCCCTGGAGGACCTCGCCCAGCTCAATATCGACAACGTGCATTCGGTGCTCAATGACTCGTTATCGCAGCGTCTGATTTTCCTGCGTCTGGAGGTCACCGCAAAGCTGAAAAGGGATCGCACGCGCCTGCTCAACGGCATCAACCTGACCTATCTGCGCAAAGTCCTGCCGGAACTTGACCTGCCCAAAGCCTATGAACAGAAAATCCACGACGCCTTCAGGGGCGCCGCCAGCGAGTCGGAATTTGTCAGACAACACCGCCGGGAAAGCCTGATCGAGCCCTGGCGTCTGATGCTGAAAATCCAAAGCGAAAATGCGCGCCTGCAAAAACACCTCAGCCCTGATGAAGCCGCACTGCTGAACATCGCTATCGATGCCGACACCGCAGAGGCGTGGCAAGCCAACGGCAAGCGCATTGTCCTGCTGCCGGTGTCGCTGAAAGTCGGCGGCAAGGACACCCCCGGCGAAGGCCCGGTGACCCTGTCCGGCGTCAGCCTGATCGAAGAACAGATCAGCGGCGTCACCTTGTTGTACCTGCCAGACAGCCACGACGGGCAGTTTTTCCGCCGTTACGCCACGCTTGAAGCGGCGCGCAAAGGGCTGTTCACGTTGTGCGGGAGTGACAAGTGGATCGAGTATCTGGCGAACAGGGCATTGCAAGGTAACGTCAGGGCGCATGTCAGCCGTATCGGCCAGGCCGTGGCAAAAAACTTCGATGCCATCATCGAAGTCGGCGTGCGCTGGCCAGCCAGTACCTCATTCGCCGCGCACCTGCTCGACGCACACATGGGACGCTTGATCGAAGCCCATCGCGGCACTTCGCGCTCCAACGATGAGCTGTTCTTCGAGCGCTACGCCCTGAAAGGTCCGCGCGCTTTCAACTACATAAAAATGGCCTTGGGCATGGTGCCCTTCGTCGGCAGCGTACTGGCGCTCTATCAGGCGTGGACTGCTGCCAATCAGGCCGTCGTCGCGTTCTTGCGTGGCGAGGTGGCTGATGGTCTGGCGGAAATCGAGTCCATGCTGCTGTCGTTGATCGACGCCCTCATGGATCTGCTTCCGGGCGAAGCGGTGGCCTCGACCCTCTCACGGACGACACGCGCATTGACACAGGCTCGGCAGCTCCACGCGGTGCTCGGCAATGTGGCGGCGCTGCACGGCAAGTCGCAACGTCAAGCCAGGCATGTGCTGACGCGCTTCAAGGATTACGAATATGAAAAGCCAATTTCCCTGGGCGGCACAGAACCGGCCAGCCACGGCCTCTATCGCGGGATCTACCGGCATGCCGACGGCGACTTCATCGAACGTCAGGGCCGCGTCTACCAAGTGGAGCTGAGCCGGGATTCGCGCAGCTGGCGCCTGTCCGGCAACTCGCGAAAAACCTACAAGCAGCCGATCGCTCTGGATGAAAGCGGGCAATGGGACACCTGGTTTGGCGTCTATGGCACTGCCCTTGAAGGCGGCGTGGTGGGTGGCGGCAATGTGGGCGGGCGCATGCTCGATACACTCGACCCTTACTGGCCGCCAGTGATTCGGCAACGCTTGCCGCGCTGGCTGGTGGATCGAAATTTCCGTCGTCACCATCAACTGACCGCCGCCGCTGACGACCTGGCCGATCAATTGCAGAGCAGGGGGAGAAAAAGCGACGAGGTGCTCAATGTCTACGGCGAAGCTTCGGAAGTTGAGCGCATGGCCATGTGGCCAACGGTCGAAGCCGCTTGCGTTGGCGATATCCGGGTGGCCAGGCAGCGATATGAGGTGTTGACCGAATTAACTGCGCTGACCCAGGGCAGAAAACGCAGGGCTGTCGCCGAAATGCAAAGCAAGACCGCCTGGCTGTTGACTGATCGTTATCGGCGCCGCGCCATTCACCTGTCGCATAACATTATCGGGATGACACGAGCCGTCAAACGATTGAAGCAGCTACACAATGCGCTGCCAGCTGACGCTGTGGTCGAACGTTTGCAACACATTGAAGACATACACAGGTTTCGCGTCGAGATCGTCAACAAGCTCGAACAATTGGGGGAACTCAGAGACCAGGTCAATCACTGGTATGAACGCATGCTGGCGAAAGACCGGCCGAAAATCTCGGCGCAAGTGGATAACACCAACACCCGCCACAGTGAACCCGTCTTGCTGTACCTGAAAACCTCCCAACGTTTGGAAGTCGTCAAAAGAATCGGCAGTCCCGACGATGCATCGTGGCGCTACTTTGCCACGGTGGCGGAACCCCTTCGCAGTAAGATCGATGAGCGCCTGTACCGCCAGTACGAACTGCCGAACATTCAGAACACTAACGCCGAACGTATCCGCATTCTTCAGGAAAGCATCGACGCCTGCGTCGAGTTTCGTCGCGAGATGGCCGTCTGGACCGCCAGCTATCCGCAATTCTTTCATCTGGACGTCGTCGAGCCCTTGCTGGAAGGCATCGATCGCTTGGCTGATCGAGCGCGTGCCGCTATCAACAAGCCACCCGAACCCAAGATCGCAGGGAAACCTCTGCAGCGCGTATTCATCACTGATGACAACCAATTACGCCATGGCGTGGAGCAATGGGACACCGTGACCAATACTCGTCGATATAAATGCACCGGGTCCGGAGGCTATGAGGAAATCTATGAACAAGGCGCTGATGGCAAATTACGGCTGACCAACCCGCAACCCGCAGCCGCCCGCCCGCCCGCGGGGTTGAGTCTGGCCACACTGGTCGCGGAGGCACAGCAACGTCTGGATGACGTGGCGAATTACCGCGCCAAGGTTCAGAGAAACGCCAACAACGGCATGTTCCCCGTCGACCTGGAACACATGATGAAAGGTCGGGCGGTTGAGCTCACCACCCGTGCCGACGATATCGCTGCCAAGTCTGCCCTGCACCCGATCATCCAGCGACTGCGTGATCAGGCAAGCGAACTGGCCATCGAAGGTCGTGCCATCCGCACCGAACGCTCATTGACCAGTCAAAAGCCTACCGACGGCATGCTGGATGACCTCATCGGCCAGAATGCGGTGGAAATCCGCAAGCCCCTTGCGATGCGGCAACTGTCTGACCATCAGGGCCAAGCCAACTACCTGCAGGAATATGAGGTCTGGAATATCACACTAGAGCCTGCACAATTGCTCTGGTACGTGCATTTCCATTACCGCTCGGCTACCCGGCCTTTTAACAGATTCGAAAGAGCCCACCTGAAACTCCCACAGCATCGCATGCTGACGCACGCTGACGACTCGACCTTGCTTGATTCCAGAATTACCCAACAGTCGATTGTCCTGAGGCATTTCGAAGGGGGTTGAATCCTTATTTCATAACCGCTCGTCGCTACTGTCAGATCTGACAGTAGCGCGACCTCGCGTTTACGCAGCCAATGGTTCGACGACGGAGCTCATGGTGAACCGTCGATAGGATTACGGGATGGCAGACATGAATAAAAATTTTCTGCAAAACGGCGACTTCGGCACTGGCAAGTTTGCGCCTTGGGAGGTTCATGCATTCCAAGGCAAGGCCAGCGTCGTTCAGCATAACCTCGGCTATCAAGCGAAGGTGTTGCCTGGTGTAGACAACGGCGTCGTACTGTTGAATCGATTCGACGCCCCACCCGGGGTCTTTACCGTGCAGATCGATGCATCCGCGCCTGAGGCCGAATACCATCAGGATCCGCCGAACATCGACACGCACCCGATTCTGTTTTTTATCATCTCGGGCTATGGAGAGGACGGCAGAACAATCCAGTACGACGTCGGTAGCTGGTGGCTGAAACCTGCGCAAATGTCTTTCAAATACTCCGGCGTCATGTTGGCAGGTGCAGTGAGCGCCCAAGTGCAAGTGTCCTTTCCCTCTGATCCTCTTAAGGTCAAGGGGTCGCTCTACATCGATAACGTCAGCTATACGCTCGACCCGCCAGGGCAGATTCATAAAACGCGCTGGAATCAGTGATCGGCAGCCCCCACTCAGAAACTGCGCAGCGGGTAGGTGACACTCTGCGGGCAAAAGATTTCGTAATCGTCGACAGCCCACTAAACATGAGACAAACTCAACACTTTTGCGTTGACCACAAGTTTTCCTCATGGAGCCATCGGTGCTTGAAATCCGCCACCTGAAAACCCTGCACGCCCTGCGCGAAGCCGACAGCCTGGTCGATGCCGCCGACCGTTTGCATCTGACGCAATCAGCGCTGTCCCACCAGTTCAAAGAGCTTGAGGAACGGCTGGGCATGGCGTTGTTCGTGCGCAAAACCAAACCGGTGCGGTTCACCAGCGCCGGTTTGCGCCTGCTGCAACTGGCGGACGCAACCCTGCCGCTGTTGCGCGCCGCGGAACGGGATATCGGTCGTCTGGCCGGTGGCACCGCCGGGCGTTTGCACATGGCCATCGAATGCCACAGCTGCTTCCAGTGGCTGATGCCGACCATCGACCAGTTCCGCGATGCCTGGCCGGAAGTCGAACTCGACCTGGCATCGGGTTTCGCTTTCGCACCGTTACCGGCGCTGGCCCGTGGTGATCTGGATCTGGTGGTGACTTCCGATCCACTGGAAATTGCCGGTATCACTTATGTGCCACTGTTCACCTACGAAGCCATGCTCGCCGTGGCCAATCAGCATGCGCTGGCGAGCAAACCGTACATCGTCCCCGAAGACTTGCTCACGGAAACGCTGATCACCTACCCGGTGGAACGCGACCGCCTCGACATCTTCACGCGCTTTCTGGAACCGGCCGATATCGAGCCGGCGCAGGTGCGCACTTCAGAGCTGACGGTGATGATGATGCAACTGGTCGCCAGTGGTCGTGGCGTCTGCGGCATGCCGCACTGGGCGCTGCACGAGTACAGCTCGCGCGGTTATGTGAAGGGCAAACGGTTGGGGGAAAAAGGTTTGTTCGCGACGCTGTACGCGGCGATTCGCACCGACATGCTCGATGCGCCGTACATGCGTGATTTCCTGCTGACGGCGAAAGACACGTCGTTCTCGACCCTGGACGGTGTCAGCGCGGTTCGCTGACTCAAGTACACCGCGAACTCTTGTGGGAGCGAGTCTGCTCGCGAATGCAATCGGTCAGTTGCCAACGTTGCTGACTGACACACCGCTTTCGCGAGCAGGCTCGCTCCCACAGGGATCAGTGTGAACTCAGATCTCGCGCCACATGTGGATCTTGTCGAAATAGTCTTCGCCCACCCGCACCGCCAGTGGTTCGAGGCCGAACTGCACGAAGCCACAGCGCTGATAGAGATTGAGCGCGGCGTCATTGCCGGCGGTGACGGTAAGCTGGATGACTTTCAGTTCGGGATGGTTTTGCGCGTTGGCCAGCGCGGCTTGCACCAGTTCATACCCCAGGCCGTGCTGACGAAAATCCGCCGACACGTACATGCCGAACAACGTGGCTTTATGGCGGGCCTTTTCACGCGGCTCGAAGGCCAGGCCGACGATACCGGCCAACGTAGCGGCTTCAAACGCGCCAAGTACCACATCGAGCTTGCTGGTCAGGCGCCCTTCCCACCAGCTCAGCGGCATCACCGCGCGTTCGCGCACGCTTGAGGTAAAAGCCTGCGGATGGCGGTCATAGGCTTCGAGCATCAGTTCCCGGTAAGCCAGAGCATGGCTGGCGTCCAGCCGTTCGATCCACATGCTCACGCCGTCCTGCGTTGCTCAAACATCAGGCGCACGGCCAGACCAGCCAAAACGAACCCCATGAAATAACGCTGCAGCGCCAGCCACGTCGGGTTACGCACGAACCACGACGCAATGCCTGCCGCGAACAACGCAATCAGCAAGTTGACGCAAAAACTGACACTGATCTGGGTCAGGCCGAGAATGATGCTTTGGGTGAACACCGAGCCGTGTTCAGGGGTGATGAATTGCGGGAACACCGAAAGGTAGAACACGGCGATTTTCGGGTTCAGCGCGCTGGTGAGAAAGCCCATGGTGATCAGCTTGCGCGACGAATCCGCCGGCAACTGCTGTGCCTCGAATGGTGAACGCGCCCCCGGTTTCAGCGCTTGCCAGGCCAGCCACAGCAAGTACAGCGCACCAGCCCATTTGAGCACTTCATAGGCCATCGGCACCGCGAGGAACACAGCGGTCAAACCGGCCGCCGCCGCAAACAAATGCACAAAGAACCCCGCCACCACGCCGAGCAACGACGTCACCCCGGCCTTGCGTCCCTGGCAGATCGAGCGCGAGATCAGGTAGATCATGTTCGGCCCTGGTGTCAGCACCATCAACAAGGCAGCAGCGGCGAAAATCAGCAAGTCTTGCAACGGGATCATGGCCAAGTCCTTTGCGTGAATGATCTGGCGAGCGCAGTCAGTGAGCTGCGATAAAACGGCAGGATCAGGTCGCGTGTCAATGGCGCCAGAACGACAGCAGGATCAGCGGCAGGATCGACCCAGATCACTTCTTCGATTTCCGCCGCCGGCGTGACATCAGCGTCGATGGTCAGCTGGAAGATCTGCGCTTGTACAACGAATCCCGGCTCGTTGGCGGCGGGGGCGGAAAACTGACCGAGGAACGTCGCTCGCGCCGGATCGATCTGCAAGCCCAACTCCTCTTCCAGCTCACGCGCCAGCGCGTGTACCGGTAACTCGTGCGCTTCGATCTTGCCGCCCGGTTGCATGAACGCGGTGGTCCCGCGCTTGCGCACCAGCAGAGTCTGCCCTTGAGGATTGAGCAACAGCGCGGCGGCGATACGAATGAGGTTTGCAGAGACAACGGATGCAGAGGTCATGGGTCAGCCACCGGCCTGGAAAAACCGCAAGGATCCCATGCCCGGCCCAATGACGTCACCTCGCCGATCATTCGCCCAGCGCCTTGAGCGTGGCTTCGACCTCCTCCGGCACCTTGACGAAAATCGTATACTTGCCGCCCTCCATGGCTTCGAACGCAATCAGCTTTTCCACCAACAGCGCACTGAGCACCTTGCCGGCGTTGAGCAGCAGCATGCCGTTATCGGCATTCAGATTGCGCGCCAGAATCATCCCCGCCGCCAGATCCCGAGTAGACACCACCTTGACCGACGGATCGGCCAGCGTGACGTCGCTGAGAAATGCCGCACACACCTGAATGAAATCCTCGACCAGATCGGGATCGTACAAACGCCCGGCGTACTGGCGCAGGTACAGCAGCGCTTCATCGCTGTTCATCTGCCGCTCGAGGATCAGACCGCGCTGCAACTCGACGAAATCCACCGCCAGTTTCAGCAAGCGTGAACCGAACGGAATGCCCTCACCCTTGAGCCGGTCGGGAAAGCCGCTGCCGTCCCAGCGCTCCTGATGATGGAGGATCAGACGCGCCGCATCTTTCATCGGGTCAAGCGTCATGAGCAACGATTCGCTCTGCTTCGGATAACTGCGATACCGCTCGCGTTCGGTATGGCGCAGCAGATCCGAGGGCATGGTCATCATCGCGTCGGTCCAGCTCAGTTTGCCGACGTTGTACAGCGCCGCAGCCATGGTCAGATCACGGCTGGTGGCCTCGTCCAGGCCGTGCTGTTTGCAGTAGCTGCGCACCAGTTCGATGATTTGCCGGTTGGTCTGCTTGGCAGGTGGCAAGCGCAGATTGGCCAGCAGCGAGAACACTTCGGTGCCGGTGGCATAGCTGTGCTTGAGCTCTTCGTACGCCAGATCGAGCATGTCGGCGGTTTGTTGCAGTTCGGCGGTGCGCGCCGCGACATGCTTTTCGAGGGTGCTGTTGAGCAGTGTGAGCTGATCGTTCTGCACCCGGGTCAAGCGCTCCAGCCGCTTGCGCTCCTGCTCGGAATGCTGGTGTTCGAGGGATTGGCGCAGGATCAGCAGCAGCTCTTCGTCATTCCACGGTTTGCTGATGTAACGGTGAATTTGCCCGTCATTGATGGCTTTGATGATCGCCGCCGGGTCGGCATAGCCAGTGAGCATGATCCGCGCAGTCGCCGGATAACGCTCACGGACATGCGCCAGTAACGAGGCACCGTCCATGCCCGGCATGCGCGCATCGCTCATCACCAGGTTCACCGGCTGCTGCGCGAGAATCTCCAGCGCCTGGGCGCCGCTGGTGGCCAACAGCAGATCGTAGGGCTGGCCGCGCAACAGGCGACGCAGACTGTTGAGGATCGACTCCTCGTCGTCGACCAGCAGCACTGTGGGTCGATGCGCCGGCATCGGCGCGGATGGCTCTTCCATGGCATGGCCTCAAGCAAACAGGGAAATTACGACGCACCGACCCAACACTGCGCCGGTCCGCGCCTGAGTCCAAGGCTAGATGATTTTCGCCGGCATTCACGCTCTTCTTTATCCGGGGCCGAAAGCGCAGTGCCGGGGAGCCGACTATGCTGAAGACAGCGCAAGACTCTATCGGCTGACACGAACAGGCAAATGGCGAGGGAAAAGGATGCCCCGGATGACCACAGCATGCCTCCCCACGGGCGGCGCGGCATGACAGCGCTAAACGTGCACATCAATCGCCGCGTGCTGATCGTTGACGACAGCCCGGCGATCCATGGCGACTTCGCCAAGATTCTCAGCCCGGTCATCCCCGGCGACGATGGTCTGGGTGAAACCGAGAGCCTGTTGTTCGGCACCCCGTCCGCCAGGCAATCCCAACATTTCGAACTGGATTCGGCGTTTCAGGGCCACGAAGCCCTGGAAAAACTCGAAGCCGCGCTGGCTGAAAACCGTCCCTACGCCATGGCCTTCATCGACATGCGCATGCCACCGGGCTGGGATGGCCTGGAGACCATCGAACGGCTGTGGCAGGTCGACCCCAAGTTGCAAGTTGCGCTGTGCACGGCCTATTCCGATTATTCCTGGGAGGATATCGACCAGCGTCTGGCGCTGAACGACCGGTTGCTGATCCTGAAAAAGCCCTTCGACGCCATCGAGATCCGCCAGATGGCCAGCGCCCTGACAGTCAAATGGCAGATGACCGAAGACGCCGAACTGAAGATGAGCCTGCTGGAGCAAGCGGTGCAGGAACGCACCCGGGAGCTGTCGGACGCCAACGTGATCGTGCAGAACAGCCCGACCATTCTTTACCGCTTGCGCGGCGAACCCTCGTTTGCGCTGATGTACATCTCCCACAACATCACCCGTTACGGTCATGTCGCCGCCGACCTGGTGGGTTCGCCCGACTGGGCGCAAGCATTGATTCATCCGGATGATCAGGCGAACGTCGATGCGGCCATGGCCCGAGTGCTGGACCGGCATGCGTCGGGCGCGTCCATCGAATTCCGTATGCGCACCGGCCAGGGCAGCTGGCGCTGGGTGGAGAACCGCTACATCCCGGTGCGCGATCAGGACGGCCGTCTGCTGGAAGTCGAAGGCATCATTCTCGACATCACCGAACGCCGGCTGGCCGAGGACAAACTGGCCTTGCTGGCGCGTTCCGATGGCCTGACGGGTCTGGCCAATCGCGCCACCTTGATTGAACGCCTGCATCAGGCATTTGCCGCCGCACGACGGGGCGCCATGCCGTTCGCGGTGTTCTACCTGGACCTCGACCATTTCAAGCGGATCAATGACACCCTGGGCCACCCGGTGGGCGATCTGCTGCTGCAGGAAGTCGCCCGGCGCATCAAGTGCGGCGTTCGCGAGAGCGACGTGGTGGCGCGCCTGGGCGGCGACGAATTCGCAATCCTGCAACTGGACGTCAGTGACCCGACCCAATCCGCCGCAATGGCCGCCAATATCCGCGACACGCTGCTGGCGCCCTACCAACTGGCCGGCAATGCGCTGCACATTTCGGTGAGCATCGGCATCAGCAGTTACAGCGACCTCAGCCTCGACGCCGACAGCCTGCTCGGGCAGGCCGACATGGCGCTGTACCGCGCCAAGGAAATGGGCCGCAACCAGTACCACTTCCACTCCGAGGAAATCTCCCGGGAAGTGGCCGAACGCATGACCCTCGTCAGCGAACTGATGACTGCCCTCGAGAGCGATGAGCTGATGCTGCGTTATGCGCCGGAGGTTGATCTGCACAGCGGCAGGATTCTCGGTATGGAGGCACAAGTCCTCTGGCAGCATCCCCGGCGCGGCCTGCTGCCGGCCGCCGACTTCGTGCCGATTGCGGAGAAAACCGGCGCGATCATTCCGCTCGGGCGCTGGGTGCTGGATCATGCCTGCCACCAGATGCACCTGTGGCGTAACGAAGGCGTCGCGCCGCCGGTGATGGCGATCAAACTCTCGCTGGCCCAACTCAAGAGCGGCCCCGAGCTGATCTACAACGTGCTGCGCACCACCGCCCGCTGGGAACTCGCGCCCTGGGATCTGCGTTTCGATGTCACCGAGGCCACGCTGGCCCAGACCAAGTGGACACACAACGACGCGTTGCCGCGCCTGCGTGAACTGGGCGTGAGCATCGCCATCGATGATTTCGGCACTGAATATTCCTCGTTCGACTACCTGAAAACCTACCGGGTCAATCACCTCAAACTGGCGCAGAGTTTCGTCGACAGCGCCGCCCACGATGTCGCCGGTGCCAACGCCCTGCGCGCGATCGTCAACTTCGCCCGGGATCTGGACATCGGCATCATCGCCGAAGGCCAGCCGTCGCCGGATCAGCCGCGCCCGCCCTCCTCCGCAGCCCCGCTGCCCAGCGCCCGGGGTCTGTATTTCAGCGCGGCGGTCAGCGCCGAACAGGCCGGGCATTTGCTCAAGGACAGTGCCCGTCTGACGCCAAAGGAGGACGAGGCATGAAAACGCCTTTTCCCCAGACCAACCGACGCATCCTGATCATCGACGACACGCCGGCGATCCACGATGACTTTCGCAAGATCCTCGCCCCGCAGGTTGAGGACGCCGTCGATTTGCAGCATCTGGAACAGACGCTGTTCGGCAGCCAGCAGACGCCGCACCTGAGCTTCCAGCTCGACTCCGCCTATCAGGGCCAGGAAGCGCTGGCGCTGGTCAATCGCGCACTGGCCAGTGGCAATCCCTACGCCCTTGCCTTTATCGACATGCGCATGCCACCCGGCTGGGATGGTCTGGAGACCATCGAGCAACTGTGGCGAGTCGACCCGAATTTGCAAATCGCCTTGTGCACTGCCTACAGCGACTACAGCTGGGAGGCGATGGCCGAACGGCTGGAGTTCGGCGACCAGTTGCTGATTCTGAAAAAGCCGTTCGACAGTCTGGAAATCCGTCAGATGGCCAACGCCCTGACCTGGAAATGGCAACTGGCGCAGGACGCGGCACTGAAGATGCTCAGCCTTGAGCGGACCATCGAGGCGCGGGTGCACGAACTGCTCAAGGTCTCGCACCTGCTGCAATACGATAGCCTCACGGAGCTACCCAACAGCACCCTGCTTGGTGATCGCCTGAGTCAGGCCATGGCGGTGTGCCGCCGGCATGACAAACAATTGGTGGTGATGTTTCTCGGTCTGGATCGCTTCAAACGCATCAACAATGCGCTGGGCCATCCGGCGGGTGACGAGATGCTCAAACGGGTCGCCCGGCAACTGCTGTCCTGCGTGCGCGATTCGGACTCGGTGTTTCGCTACGGTTCCGACGAGTTCGTGGTGATCCTCGGCGACATCAACCACCCACAGCAAACCCACGGCATCGCGGAAAAACTCCTCGCCGCCATTCGCCTGCCGCAGACGATCGCCGGCCATGATGTCAGCGTCACCGCCAGCGTCGGCATCAGCGTTTACCCCGATGACGGCCTCGAAGCCACCGAACTGATCAAGAAAGCCGAGACTGCGATGCGCAACGTCAAGGATCAGGGCCCCGACAACATCGGCTTTTTCATCGAAGCCATGAACCAGCACGCCCGGGAACAGCACAGCATCGAGTCGGGCATTCGCCGCGCCCTGCAAGCGCAAGAATTCGTCCTGCACTATCAGCCGAAAATCGACCTGCGCTCGGCCGCCGTGGTGGGTGCCGAAGCACTGGTACGCTGGCAAAAACCGGGGCATGGCTGGGTCTATCCGTCGGACTTCATCCCGGTGGCCGAGGACAGCGGTCTCATAGTGCCGTTGAGCAAATGGGTACTGGCTGAGGCCTGTCGGCAGACCCGCGCCTGGCAACTGGCCGGACTGCCGCCGATTCGCATGTCGGTCAACACCTCGCCCATCGATTTTCGCCAGCGGGACTTCGTCGCCGGCATCGAACGCGTACTGCAACAGACAGGTCTGGCGCCCGAGTGGCTGGAACTGGAAATCACCGAAGGCGTGCTGATGCAAAACGTCGAGGCGACGATGACAGCACTTAACCGCCTGAAAACGCTGGGCACGCGTCTGGCCATCGATGACTTCGGCACCGGCTATTCCAGCTTGAGCTACCTGCGGCGGTTTCCCATCGATGTGCTGAAGATCGACCAGTCGTTCATTCGCAACCTGTGCAACGACCGCAACGACGCCGCGCTGGTGAGCGCGATCATCAACCTGGGCAAAAGCCTGGAATTGGATGTCATCGCCGAGGGCATCGAAACCGCTGAACAACTGGCCTTTCTCAAGGCCCACCACTGCGAAGAGGGTCAGGGCTACTTTTTCAGCGAAGCCCTGCCCGCAGAGGCATTTGCGCGTTTGCTGGCCGGCACGGAGCCCGCACCGTGGACGATCGGACCAACATTGTGAAAGCGGCCTTGAGTCAGGGAGACAATTGCCAATGAAGTTTTTCCACCACGCCATGGCACTACTGCTGTGCGGACTCTGCGCCGGGGCCAGTGCCGAACCGCTGGACGAGCCGCTCAAACCGTTGCCCGCAGTGCCGCAGCAGGATGCCCGGCACGTGGAACTCGGTCGACGCTTGTTCCACGAGCCACGCTTGTCGATCAACAACACGCTGTCCTGCGCCAGCTGCCACCAACTCGACAAGAACGGTGCCGACAGCCGCGCTTTGTCACTGGGCTTCGACGGCAAACCGGTAGCCGTGAACACACCGACCGTGTTCAACGCCGCCCTCAACTTCCGCCAGTTCTGGGATGGCCGCGTCGAAACGCTGGAGGAGCAAAGCAACGTCGTCATCACCAGCCCCCATGAAATGGGCAGCAACTGGAACACGGTCATCGAGCGACTCGATCAAAACCCCGACTATCGCCGCGACTTCGCCGCCATCTTCCCGGACGGTGTGACAAGGGCCAATGTCCAGCAGGCGCTGGCCAGCTTTGAACGCACCCTGCTGACGCCCGGTTCGCGCTTCGATCAATACCTGCAGGGCAATACCGACATTCTCACCCTGGAAGAAAAGTACGGTTACCAGCGCTTCAAGGAGTACGGCTGCATTGCCTGCCATCAGGGGGTGAACATCGGCGGCAATATGTTCCAGAAATTCGGCGTGTTCGGCGATTACATTGCCGATCGCGGCAACCCGACCGCAGCCGACCAGGGCCGCTTCAACGTCACCACCGATGAAGCAGACCGGGCCGTGTTCAAAGTTCCGAGCCTGCGTAATGTCGCGATCACCGCGCCGTATTTTCACGACGGTTCGGCGCCAACCCTCGAGCGGGCTGTGGATGTGATGTTCCAGTACCAGTTGGGGCGCATGCCAAGTGCTGAGGACAAACGGCTGATCATGCTGTTTCTTGCAACCCTGACCGGCCAACGGGAGGACAAGCCATGATCAACATCTCGCGGCGACGCAGCCTGTTGTTGCTGACCCTGGTCGCCCTGGCGCTGGCCTCGATTCTGCTGTTTCTGTACTTGAAATCCAGCTCTGACCAGAGCATGACGTACACCGAATCGCGGGATCTGATCCGGCAGATCAAACAGCAGAACTCGCTCTGGGAAAACGAGATTCTCAAGGCGCGAGTGGCGCTCACCCACAACTACGATCCGCTGGTGTCGCCGATGAACGAGATGAACCGGCTCTGGGCGCGCTTCGAAGCGATCGAGTCCGGGCACGGGCGTAAGGACTCGGCGCAATGGAACGAAGCTCACGAGCGTTTCCTGCAGGCGATGCAGGAAAAGACCCGTCTGGTCGAACAGTTCAAATCGCACAACGCACTGTTGCGTAATTCCCTGGCTTTTTTACCCACCGCTGAAGACGACATCCAGCAGCAACTGGCCAGCCTGTCGGACTTCGATAAATTGCAGCTGCAAAACATCACCACTGACACCTACGACCTGCTGCTCAGCGCCCTCGAGTTCGCCCAGGTCACCTCCGTCGACAGGGCGGCGGATATCGAGGTTGGCCTGAACAAGCTGAAGGTGAATGCGCAACGCCTGCCGCTCGCGTTTCAGACGCCGATCAAAATCCTGAGCAGCCATATCTCACTGATTGCTCGCGAACAGCCCCTGGTCAATCAATTGCTCGATAGCATCGAAAACATCCCCGTGGCCGACAGTCTCGACAACATCACCACCATGCTCGATCACGATCAGCAGCGCGCCGATCAGGTCGACCGGCAATACCACTTCTACCTGCTGTTGTTTTCGGTGCTGTTGATGCTGTCGCTGGTATGGCTGGCCATCCGCCTGATCGGCAGCTTCGCCGAGATCAACCGGGTCAACAGTGAACTGCAAACGGCCAACGATGCGCTGGAACAACGGGTCGAAGAACGCACCCGGGAACTGCGGGACGCCCAGAGCGAACTGCTCGGCGCGGCACGTCAGGCCGGCATGGCAGAAATCGCCACCAATGTGCTGCACAACGTCGGCAACGTGCTCAACAGCGTGAATATCTCCAGCGACCTGATCACGCGCAAGCTGCGCAGCAGCAAGGCCCAGGGGCTGGGCAAGGCCATGCAACTGATCAACGAACACCCGGATGACCTCGGTATGTTTCTCAGCGATGACACCAAGGGCAAATTGCTCCCCGGCTACCTCAACCAATTGGTGGTCGCCATTGCCCAGGAACAGCAGGAAATGCTCGACGAGTTGCACCAGATGAACAAAAGCGTCGACCACATCAAGGACATCGTCGCCACCCAGCAGTCCTATGCCGGCGCCAACAGCATGACCGAACCGCTGTTCATCAACGAATTGCTCGAAGATGCGTTGCGCATGAACGCCGGCGCCCTGACCCGCCACCACGTCACGGTGGTCCGGGAATACGCCGACGTGCCGCAGGTGATGGGCGACAAACACCGTTTGCTGCTGATCCTGATCAACCTCATCAGCAACGCCAAATACGCTATGTCAGACCTCAGCAACCGCCCCCGCACCATGACCCTGGCGGTCAGGATCGTCGATGACAACTTCCTTGAAATCAGCGTCAAGGATGATGGCGAAGGCATCGCAGCGGAAAACATGACGCGGATCTTTGCCCACGGTTTCACCACCCGCAAGGAAGGCCACGGCTTCGGTCTGCACAGCTGCGCCCTGGCGGCCATCGAAATGAACGGCCACCTCACTGCGCACAGCGACGGCCCGGGCCAGGGTGCGTTGTTCACCTTGCAGATACCCCTGATCAGCGTCACGGAGAACGCATGAGCGAGCTGTCGAACCGCCGCATTCTGCTGATCGACGACATGCCGTCGATTCATGAAGACTTTCGCAAGATTCTCGCGCCGCCAGCGGCGCAGTCAGTGGAAATGGACGAGATGGAGGCCGCTCTGTTTGGCGCACAGGTTCGCGCCGAACGTCCGCCGTTCGAACTGGACTCGGCCTACGGCGGCGAGGAGGGTCTGGGCAAGCTGGTGCAGGCCCTGGCGGAACAACGCCCCTATGCGCTGGCCTTCGTCGACATGCGCATGCCTGATGGCTGGGACGGCGCGAAAACCATTGAACATCTGTGGCAGCAGGATCCGCAGTTGCAAGTGGTGGTCTGTACCGCCTACTCGGATTATTCCTGGGATGAACTGCTGGAACGTCTGCAGGCACATGACCGCTTGCTGATTCTGAAGAAGCCGTTCGACAACATCGAAGTGCAGCAGATGGCCAACACGCTGCTGACCAAATGGCAGATGACCGAACGCGCGTCATTGCAAATGCATCACCTGGAACATCTGGTCGATCAACGCACGGCCCAGTTCAAGCAGGCCAGCGAAGAACTGCAGCGGGAAATCGATGAGCGCAAACAATTGGAAAGTCAGTTGGTGCAGTCGGAAAAACTCGCTTCACTGGGGCAAATGGCGGCGGGCGTGGCCCATGAAATCAATAACCCGATCGGCTTCATCTCCTCCAACCTCGGCACGCTGGACGGCTACTTCAGGCAATTGCTGAGCGTACTTGATGCCTGGCAGACGCTTGGTCCCACGCCAGACAGCGCGTCCGTGGCACGGCTTGAGCAATTGCGCAAGGACGCCGACCTGGATTTTCTCCTCGAAGACATCCCGGTGCTGATCCGCGAATCCAAGGAGGGCATTGGCCGGGTCGGGCAGATCGTGAAGGATTTGAAAGACTTCTCTCGGGTCGATAACCATCAGCAGTGGCAGTGGGCCAATCTGCAACAAGGTATCGAGTCGACACTGAACATCGTCGCCAGCGAACTCAAGTACAAGGCCGACCTGATCAAGGAGTACCACCCACTGCCGGACATTGAATGTCTGCCGTCGCAAATCAATCAGGTGATCATGAACCTGGTGGTCAACGCGGCGCAGGCCATGGGCCCGGAACGCGGCACCATCACCTTGCGCACCGGGCAGCAACAAGACACGGCCTGGGTTGAAGTCGCCGACACCGGCGCGGGGATTGCGCCGGACATCCTGCAGAAAATCTTCGATCCGTTTTTCACCACCAAACCGGTCGGCCAGGGCACCGGACTTGGCTTGTCCCTGTCGTACGGCATTGTGAAAAAGCACGGTGGCGATATTTCGGTACGCAGCGAACCAGGGGTGGGCACGACCTTTCGCGTCGAGTTGCCAATGCGTCAGAGCCGGCCCGCTGCCTGAGCCTCAAGTGGCTTCCTGAAAATCCATCTCCGGCGGCTGGCGACGGAAGCCACCGGTGAGCACGGCAAGATAAACCACGCCGATCGCCAGCCAGCTCAGGCCCAGATAGACCGCCAAGTGATCGAGGCTGACCATCAGCCATAAATCCGCAACCAGACCAATGAACGGGAAGAGCAAAAACAGCACCAGCTCACGCAGGCCTTTTTTCTCGCCGCCGATCCAGTAATGAAAAATCACCGAGAGGTTGACCAGACTGAACGCGAGGAACGCGCCGAAGTTGATGAACGAGGTCGAGGTGGTCACATCGAGTTTCAGCGCCAGCAACGCCACCACCGCGCACAGCAGGATGCTGTTGACCGGCGTGCCGAAGCGCGCGTGCAAAGTGCCGAAGAATGATTTCGGCAGGACGCCGTCGCGGCCCATGGCGAACAGCAACCGCGAGCCGCTGGCTTGGGCCGACAGCCCCGAGGCGAATTGGCCGACAATCAAACCGATCAGAAAGATCGACACAAACAGATCACCGCCGATGTTGCGGGCGATTTCATAGGCGGCCGAATCGACGCTGTCGAACTGGAATGACGGGTGTGCGATCTGCACGAAGTATGAGACGCCGACGAAGATCAACCCGCCGATCAAGGTGATCAGCATGATCGCTCGCGGAATGGTGCGGCGTGGCTCGCGGGTTTCTTCGGTCAGGGTGCTGACCGCATCGAAACCGAGAAACGAATAGCAGGCAATCGCCGCGCCGCTCATGATCAGCGGCATCTGCATGTCGCCATTGAAGAACGGTTTGACCGACCACAACGGCGTGCTCGCATCGCCGCCGATGTAGTGCACGCACAATACGACGAAAGCAATCAGCACCAGAAACTGCACCAGCATCAGCAAGGCGTTGATGCCGTTGGCCAGTTTCAGGCCGATGATGTTGATTGCGCTGGTGATGCCGATGAACGCCAGCACCCAGATCCATTGCGGGATCGACGGGAATGCCGAGGCCAGATATGCCGCGCCGATCAACCAGATCGCCATGGGTAGAAACAGGTAATCAAGCAACACCGCCCAACCGGCGATGAAGCCGAGTTTCGGGCTGATCGCTTTGCGCACGTAGCTGTACGCGGAACCGGCGACGGGGAATGCGGCGGCCATGCGCCCGTAGCTCATCGCGGTGAAGAACATCGCGATCAGCGCCGCCAGATAGGCGGCGGGAACCATGCCGGCGGTGGACTGGGCGAGGATGCCGAAGGTGCCGAGGACGATGATCGGCGTCATGTAGGCGATGCCGAACAGCACCACCGACCCTAATGAAAGGGTGCGTTGCAAACGAGCCATGGGCGACTTACTCCGAATGTTATTGGATTTATGGCAGAGCCGGGTTCGGCGAAGTTTTGGGTTGGTTTTGTTGTTCTGGTGTTGCTTGAGTTTTATGTTCGACTTGAAATCTTTTCCCCCTCACCCCAGCCCTCTCCCCCAGGGGGGCGAGGGGGAAAGGGAGCCGATCGCCATGAGTTTCAACTCCTGAGTTCGACTCGAATTCGCAGTTTCAAATCCTGGGTGCGACTGGGTCCTTCAGGTCGGAGTACCTCGAACAATCAGCTCGGTCAGTCCCCTCTCCCCCTGGGAGAGGGTTAGGGTGAGGGCAGCGGTCAACGGCGTGGAATCAACAGCTCACGTACACCATCGCCACGCTCCACCACCTCCCCCGGCAACTTCAAGCGCTGATCATCCAGATAGCGGTAATCCCTGCGCGCAATTTCCAGTTGAGTGAAATCCAGCTCAACGCTGAACGTCCCCTCTTCCCGCCCGGCCTCGAACAACAGCGAGCCCAGCGGATCGACCAGCGCACTACCACCGGCAAACACCAGACCGTCATCCCCCGCCTCCACGCGATTGACCATCAACGCAAAGGCCTGATTCTCCTGGGCACGGGCCATGATCGCGGTGCGGTGTGTCGGCGCGTACGGATCCATGTTGCCGTTGGTCACGATGAGCAATTCAGCACCCAGTTGCGCCAGGGCGCGGGCCGACTCCGGAAACTCGATGTCGTAGCAGATCAACAACCCGACGCGCACACCGTTCCACTCACACGTGGCGTAGCGGTCGCCGGCCTCGAACACACCGCGATCCGACGCCCACAAATGGGTCTTGCGGTATTTCAGGGCGATGCCTTCAGGGGTGATCAACAGCGTGGTGTTGTAGAAGCGCCCGTTGTCGTTCTCGGCCATGCCGATCACCACGCCAATGTTGCGTTCGCGCGCAGCGGCGAGCACTGCACTGACAGTCGGGCCGTCCAGCGGCTCGGCCGTTTGCGCCACGGTTTCAGCGCTTGGAAAGCCCATCAAGTGAGTTTCCGGGAACACGATCAGCTGCGTGTCCGGCGCACACGCGGCGATCGCTGCAAGTGCGCGTTCGAGGTTGTATGCCGTGGCATTGTCACGGCCCGCCAGTTGGGCGAGTTCGACTTTCATTAGGGTTCCCTTGTTATGAGCGCCGGGCGCTGAAAGATTGCCCGGTGGCTGTCTGTGGGCCAGTATGCGCAGCAAGCGAGCGGCCAGGGAATTACGCGGCCGGGGTAACCCGATAGGGGTAGATCGATGACACTTGCGTTTGACGACATCACCTGGCACCGCGCCGTCGGGCAACTGATCGAGGCGCTGGACAAGCCGAACTTCTGGGCACAACTGGTGCGTCTGCTCGACCAGTACGTGCCGTTCGATAGCTGGGTGGTGCTGCTGTTCAGCACCGATCAACACCCGCAAGTCTTCGCCGAATGCCCGGGCGCAGACGGCAGCCCTGACCCGTTGTTTCAGGATTACTTACGCGGCCTGTACCTGCTCGACCCGTTCTACATCGCCTGCCGCGAGCAAACGCGCACCGGTCTGTATCGCCTCTCGGAAGTGGCACCGGAGCATTTCGAACTGACCGAGTATTACCAGCGATACTTTCGTCTGAATGTCGTGGCCGACGAAATCCAGTTCAATTGTCAGCTCGAAGGCGATCGCACCTTGTGTCTGTCGCTGGGCAGTGAAAAACGTTTCACTGGCGAACACATCGCCTTGCTGTCATTGATCCAGCCTTGGGTGCTGGGCCTGCTGCGCCAGCGCCTGCCCTATGAGATCAACGAAACCGTGGCCCTCGCCGCCGCCCCTGTCCGGGCAGACTGGCGGGTGCAACTGGAAGCGTCGGTGCAACAACTCAAAGGTGCGCAACTGACAGCCCGCGAACTGGATGTCGGGCGTTTGATGCTCAGCGGTTGCTCCAGTAAAGAAATCGCCCGTAAGCTGGAAATCTCCGTAGAAACCGTGAAAGTCCATAAGAAACACATGTACAGCAAGCTGGGGATCAAATCCCAGTCCGAGCTGTTTTCGATTTTTCTCCAGGCGCAAAACGCCTGACCGTTTGGTGAAGTGGCTTTTTGTGGGAGCGAGCCTGCTCGCGAATGCGTCGGATCAGACAATAATTTTTCTACTGATAGACCGCTTTCGCGAGCAGGCTCGCTCCCACAGGGATTTTGTACATTCCTGAGCCTTTCGCCGAAATCTCTGAGTCCGAACCAAGGAAACCGTATGAGCCTGTCACTCCTGAGCCGCTACGCCTTCTTTGCCATCTGCGTGATTTTCACCCTCGCCAGCCTGCCTTTCCTCGAACATGACTGGCTGTGGCCGATCACCGCCGTCACCGGTGTGTTGAGCCTGCTCGGTCTGTTCGACCTGCTGCAAAGCCCGCACGCAGTGCGCCGCAACTACCCGATCCTCGGCAACATCCGTTACCTGGTCGAAGGCATCCGCCCGGAGATTCGCCAATACCTGCTGGAGTCCGACAACGACGCCCTGCCCTTCTCCCGCGCGCAACGTTCGCTGGTCTATTCGCGAGCAAAAAACGAAACCGCTGACAAACCGTTCGGCACGCTGATCGACGTCTATCAATCCGGTTTCGAATTTATCGGCCACTCGATGCGCCCGGCGCCGCTGAGCGACCCGAGCAGTTTCCGCGTCACCGTTGGTGGCCCGCAGTGCAGTCAGCCGTACTCGGCGTCGGTGTTCAACATCTCGGCGATGAGTTTCGGCTCGCTCAGTGCAAACGCCATTCGCGCGCTCAATCAAGGGGCAAAACTCGGCAACTTCGCCCACGATACCGGTGAAGGCAGCATCAGCCCGTATCACCGCGAACACGGCGGCGACCTCACCTGGGAGCTGGGCAGCGGCTACTTCGGTTGCCGCACCAGCGACGGCCGTTTCGACCCGGAACGCTTCGCGGTCCAAGCGCAGAACCCGCAAGTGCGGATGATCGAAATCAAGATGAGCCAAGGCGCGAAACCCGGCCACGGCGGGATCCTGCCCAAACACAAAGTCACCAAGGAGATTGCTGAAACCCGTGGGATCCTGATGGGCGAAGACTGCGTCTCACCCTCACGCCACAGCGCGTTTTCCACGCCCTTGGAAATGATGCAGTTCATTCAGCAATTGCGTGAACTGTCCGGCGGCAAACCGGTGGGTTTCAAGTTCTGCCTCGGCCACCCGTGGGAGTTCATGGGCATCGCCAAAGCCATGCTGGAAACCGGCATCCTCCCGGACTTCATCGTCGTCGATGGCAAGGAAGGTGGCACCGGCGCCGCACCGGTCGAGTTTACCGACCACATCGGTGTGCCAATGCGCGAAGGCCTGCTGTTCGTCCACAACACCCTGGTCGGCCTCAACCTGCGCGACAAGATCAAACTCGGCGCCAGCGGCAAGATCGTCAGCGCCTTCGACATCGCCAGCGTGCTGGCCATCGGCGCCGACTGGGCCAACTCCGCGCGCGGCTTCATGTTCGCCATCGGCTGCATTCAGTCGCAGAGCTGCCACACCAACAAATGCCCGACCGGCGTAGCGACTCAGGATGCCTTGCGCCAACGTGCGCTGGTGGTGCCGGACAAGGCGCAGCGCGTGTTCAACTTCCACCGAAATACCCTCAAGGCACTGGCGGAAATGTTGGCAGCGGCCGGCCTCGAGCATCCGTCGCAACTGTCGGCCAAGCATCTGGTGCGGCGCATGTCGGCGACCGAGATCAAGTTGTTTTCGCAGCTGCATGTGTTCCTGAAACCGGGGGAATTGCTCACCGGGGAAGTCAACGGCGAGTTCTATTCGCGGATGTGGCAGATGGCGCGGGCGGATAGTTTTGAGCCGCAGGAAGTCGCGGCCGCGTAACGACCAATGCGCCGGTCTGCGCAACGGACTGGCGCGTTACTCCAGATGCTCGCGCAACAGCACAAACCGGAAAAACAGGTAGCCCGCCAATAGATTGAGCAGCGTGAAAGACGCCACTGTGGCCAATCCATGCCAGTACTGCGCATCGGCAATAGCGCCAATGGCAAAACTCACTCCGCCCATCCCGCCGATAAACAACAGATAGCCGAGCACCGACGTATTGCGCTCGAAGGTATACAGCACATTCACGTAAAACGAGAACGCAGCGGCTACGCAAAACGCTGCGAAATTACTCGCAGCCTGCGTCAGCCCCACGGCGGTGCACAGGACAAAAAATACCTGCCAGTGAATCAATCCATCGGCGAGGCCGATCACAGTCAATGCAGAGAATCCTTTCATCTCGATTCCTTGCCAAAGCCGTTTTTGGCGAACAGCCAACCTAGGTCATCAGGCGCTGGCGGTCTACTGTCAGAAATTACAGGTACAGGGCTAATTGCGACCAACGGTCAGCGCTTCACCACTGCAACAACCGTCCGTGCGGCGGCTCTTTCATAACGATAAAGCCGTAATCGCCGAGCAGATAAATGCGGTAATACAGACTTTCCACCAGCGCTGGATAACCCCTGTATCCGACGTGCGTGGCGTTACGTCGCTCACGCTCGGCAACCACATTGGTGATACCCATCGACGGCAGGTTCTCCGCGAGCATGTAGTAATCGACATTCAGCAGATAACGCAAAACCGGTAGCTGTCGGAACGATCCCTCGGCACTGGCCAGCCAGCGCTCGGAATAATTGATCGACAGGTAAATGCGCTTGGCTTCACGCAGTTCGCGATGAGCGGCGATGTCATGACCAAGGCTGAACAGCGCAGCCGTGGCGAAGGTTTTCTGCATGGTCAGCACGCGGCCGTAGGCAAACGACAGCGACAACGTCGCCAACAGGGGAATGATCAGCAGCAAGGGCAACAAGCGGTGACAGGGCACCAATGCCAGCCGAGCGAGATAGAACAGAAACACCAGCAGCACGCCGAAGCCCATCAGCGTTCGCGCGCCCTCATTGAAATCGCGGAACAGCAACGTGATGCCCGGCACCAGCAGTGTCAGCACCGCGAAAGTGGCCAAGCCGAGGATCGCATAACTCGCGCGCCGATCCATCCCAGCGAGACGCGCCAGTCCCCAGAGCGCGAAAAGCACCAGAGCAGCAAACACCCACAGATATCCACCGTGAAACAACAGCGTGATTTTTTCCAGCACGCGGCCCATGTTGGTGATGATTTGCAGTAATGGATGCCCTGCCCTGTCGAGCAACTGCGCTTGCCGCGAGGCCGCCATGAACGGGTACGCGGTGACGCCATAGATCGCGACGCCAAGACCGAGCTGCGCAAGCTTGCTGCCAAGCAAATGCAGGACCTCTGACCACGAAGCCCGGCGGTACAGCGCACTGAGCAACTCCACACAACACAAACCCAGAAAGACGTTGACGCTGATCTGGTACAGACCGAGACCCAGTGCAATCAATAGCGCCGGTATCAGCCAGCGTTGCACCCGAGTCGCACCGTGAATGGTGATCGCGTAGATCATCGCAACCAGACTCAGCGCCATGCTCGGCCCGTCGTACTGATAGGAGAGATTCTGCAGCAGGAAGGGGTTGTACCAGAGCGGCAACGGCACCAGACAACAGGCCAGTGTCGGCTCGGCAAAGTAGTGAAACGTCAGACCGGTCAGCGCCAGACTCATCGCCACAGTGGCGAGCAACAGCGGCAAGGGGAAGATATCCGGCGCAGCGCCGGTGAACGTCAACGCCTGATACAGCCAGTCGGCAAACAAGCGACCGTAGCCGGCCCATTCATTACCGGCTGCCAGTGCACGCCAGTTGTCGTCGATGTAGGGAAAGTCGGCGAGGATCAACGGCAGAACATACAACCCGGTCGCCAGCAGAAAGAACAGCAGGACCTGGCGCCGGCCGAGTTCGCGAACGACAAAATCGCTGATCCTCATCGCTGCGCCTCTATTCACTACCGCGCCAAGTGATACAGATTTGAACCTCAGCGCCGGGTTTGTATCTTTCTTTCAGACCGGCGGTCAGGCTGAAACGGCGCCCACAAAAAACCCCGATCTCGCGACCGGGGCTTCGTTTTTTCAGCCGCTACGACTTAAGAGGCCGAACGCGCAGCACCCTGCGTTTCGCCGGTCGGTTGCAGCTTGAACACGTAGAACAACACGGTCAGCAGGACCAGAAACGCAGGCCCCACATACAGCGCCACGCGGGTGTCCGGGAAGTACGCCATCAGGCCGACCACCAGCACCAGGAACGCCAGGGCAAAGTACGAACTGACCGGGTACAGCCACATCTTGTACTTGAGGCCGGCACGTTCGCTGGCACTCAGGCCTTTGCGGAATTTCAGCTGCGCCAGCAGGATCATCACCCAGGTCCAGATCGCGCCGAAGGTGGCAATCGAGGTCACCCAGACGAAGACTTTCTCTGGCACCAGATAGTTGAGCATTACGCCCAAGAGCAACACCGCAATCGACAGCAACAGCGCACGACGTGGCACACCGTTATTCGACGTCTTGGCAAAACCCGCCGGGGCCTGGCCGTTCTGCGCCAGGCTATAGAGCATGCGCCCGGTGCTGAAGATGCCACCGTTGCACGACGACAATGCTGCGGTAATCACCACGAAGTTAATGATGCCGGCGGCGGTCTTGATGCCCAGACGTTCGAAAGTCATCACGAACGGACTGCCCTGCGTGCCGATTTCATTCCACGGGTAGATCGACAGAATCACGAACAATGCGCCGACGTAGAACAGCAGAATCCGCCAGAACACCGAGCCGATCGCGTCAGGAATGGTCTTCTGCGGATTCTTGGCTTCACCGGCAGTCAGGCCGATCATCTCGACACCGAGGTAGGCGAACATGACCATTTGCAGGGACATCAGCACGCCGGTCACACCGTTGGGCATGAAGCCGCCGTGGGCCCAAAGGTTGGAAATCCCCAACGCCACACCGTCATTGCCGAAACCGAAGGCGATGATGCCGATGCCGCCGATGACCATGGCGATAATGGTGACGATCTTGATCAGGGCGAACCAGAATTCGAATTCACCGAAGGCCTTCACCGCGATCAGGTTGATCGAACCCATGCTGATCAGCGCCGCGAGCGCCCAGATCCAGCGCGGCACATCGGGAAACCAGATGCCCATGTACACGGCCACCGCAGTGATTTCCGCGACGCAGGTCACCAGCCACAGGAACCAATAGTTCCAGCCGGTGAGAAAACCGGCCAACGGGCCGAGATAGTCTTGCGCGTAACGGCTGAAGGAGCCGGCGACCGGGTTGTGCACAGCCATCTCGCCGAGCGCGCGCATGATCACCAGGATCGCCAGGCCACCCAGAATGTAAGACAGCATGATCGCCGGGCCGGCCATTTCGATGGCCTTGGCCGAACCTAAAAACAGACCGACGCCGATACAGGCACCGAGCGCCATCAGGCGAATATGCCGTTCGCCGAGTTCGCGTTTGAGCGGACCGCCCTGAGCGGTGTCGCCGTGAGGCAGTTGATTGCCGACTGGCATAGGGGTGCAACCTCGTCTTGTTATTGGATATGACCACCGAGTATCGAAGCGTCGGCCGATAAGCCTTGGCTGCTGTGAGACCGCGTGTACCTCGTGGGCAAACGCGTCCTGCAGGTCAACCTGCAAGATCAGCGGGGCGTGCAGTATAAAAAGCCTTGGGCAGGACTTTTCACTCAATAAACCACAACATTCAGCGACAACTCTCGGCGATAGCCGGGTTTGCGGAGAGGCATTACCTGCTTTACGTAGGAATATTCGCCACTGAAAAAGCCGCCGAGTATTGCACAGCATTGGTGCATCGTCATGTGTCCGCTTGGCCAGCATTGCCCTACAGAGTGCTCTGACTTGCAGGTTTGGGCCCCGGTACCCGCCGTTCAGATTTATTCAGCAATTACCCCTCCCTCATCCCCGCACATTTTCTTCCCCGCCGCCAACCACCGTCTAAGCTTCAGACAAGTCCGATCAATCTGCGTGAATGGATCAATCGACTATGGGCGCTTTGTGGCAAACCGATTCGAGTAAAGCCGTGGTTCCGACTGACCGTGTGGATGAAGCGCCTGTCCCTGAAAAACCCCGCCGCAATCGGCACGGGTGGAAGGCTTTCTGGCTGTTGCTGTTGATTATCGCGATCGTGGTAGGGCTGGCCGCGTCCAAGGAAATGCGCACCTCGCGCTTTCAATCGCGCGAGCTCAGCCAGTACGCCGCTTCACTGACTTACCATCTCGAACCCGGTCCCAGTGAAGCGATTCGTTATCCGGGCAACGGGCCGTTCGATCTGCGCCTGGGTTACAGTTCCCTCGATGAATTCCTGCCGCGCCTGCTCAAACGCAACTATGTGATTACCGAGCAGACGCGTTTTTCCCCGGCGTTGCTCAGCTACACCGATAAAGGCCTGTTCGTGCCGTACTCGGAAAAGATCCAGGCCGGGCTGTCGATCACCGATTGCCGGGCCGCGCCGCTGTACAAGTACAACTATCCACAGCAGCTGTACGCAAGCTTCGCGGCGATCCCGCCGGTGGTGGTCAGCAGCCTGTTGTTCATCGAAAACCGGTTTCTGCTGGACCCGAAACAGCCGCTGGCCAACCCGGCGGTGGACTGGCCGCGCTTCGGCATGGCGGCGTGGTCGCAAGTGGCTAAATTGCTGCGTCTGCCGGGCCAATCGGCGGGCGGCAGTACCTTGGCCACGCAACTGGAAAAGTACCGGCATTCACCGGATGGCCTGACGGTGTCCGGTGCCGAGAAACTGCGGCAGATGATGTCCGCCAGCGTGCGCGCCTATCAGCCCGGCCCGCAGACGCTGGGGGCACGGCAGAACATCGTGCGCGATTACCTCAACAGTGTGCCGCTCTCGGCGGTGCCGGGGCATGGTGAAGTGCATGGCATGGCGGAAGGCTTGCGCGTCTGGTACGGCAGTGACTTCAATCAGGCCAACGCACAGTTGAACAGTCCGGCCACGGATCCGAAAACCATGGCTGCCAAAGGCCTGTACCTGCGGGAAATGCTCTCGTTGATGATCGCCCAGCGCCGCCCTTCGCATTACCTGACCAAGGGCCGTGAAGAACTCGCCGACCTCACCGACAGCCACTTGCGCCTGCTCAAGCAGAATGGCGTGATCGACAGCGCGTTGGCCGATGCCGCCCTCGCCAGCAAGGTCACCTACCGCGACTGGCAGACCCAGCCGACCATGCAACCGATCGAAACCAACAAGGGCATCAGCGTCGCCCGCAGTCGTCTGGCGAGCATGCTCAACCGGCCGCTGTACGATCTTGATCGCCTGGATCTGTCTGCCACCAGCACCCTGCAAGGCGACCTGCAAACCCAGGCCACCGCTTATCTGAAGAAACTTGCCGACCCCGCTTATGCCGCGGAAATCGGCCTGCTCGGTGAACGTTTGCTGACGCCGACCAGCACCACGCAAGTGCGTTACAGCTTTACCCTGTTCGAGCTGACTGCGGACGGCTCCCGCGTGCGGGTGCAGACCGACAGCACCGACCAGCCGTTCGACATCAACGAAGGCAGCAAGCTCGAACTCGGCTCAACCGCGAAAATGCGCGTGCTCACCACTTACCTGCAAATCATCGCCGAACTCCACGACAAGTACGGCGCGATGGGCGTGCCGGAACTGAAGAAAGTCGAAGTCCCCGATCAGGACCGCTTGAGCCAGTGGGTCATCGATTACCTGATCCAGAACAAGGATCACGACCTGTCGAAGCTGCTCGGCGCAGCCCTCGACCGCAAATACTCGGCCAGCCCCGGCGAGGCGTTTTTCACCGGCGGCGGCTTGCACACGTTCCACAACTTCCGCAAGGAAGACAACGGCCGCATGCCGACCCTGCGCGATGCCCTGCGCGAATCGATCAACCTGCCGTTCATTCGGCTGATGCGCGATCTGGTGCGTTACACCACCTACTCCGGCCCCAACAACAGTGCCGAATTGCTCAAGGATGATCGCGACCCGCGGCGTCAGGAATACCTGGCCAGTTTCGCCGACCGCGAAGGCACCTCGTTCCAGCTCAAGTTCTGGAAAAAGTACAAAAACAAAGACACTCAGGCGCGTCTCGATACCTTTCTCGACAGCATGCGCCCGACGCCGATCCGCATGGCCGCCGTGCATCGCTACTTGCTGCCGGATGCCAGTCAGGAAGACTTCAACACGTTCGTGCGCTCCCACCTCAAAGGCGCGAAGCTCACGGAAAAACTCACCGACGATCGCCTGATCCGCCTCTACGATTCCTACGGACCCGGCAGTTACGATTTGCCCGATCAAGGCTTCATTGCCAAGGTGCATCCGCTGGACCTGTGGATGATGGGCTACCTGCTGAACCACCCGGACGCGACCTTCAGCGAGATCGTCAAGGCCAGCCATTTCGAACGTCAGGAAGTCTATAGCTGGCTGTTCAAGAGCAAGCACAAAGGCGCCCGCGATAGCCGGATTCGCACCATGCTTGAGATCGAGGCGTTCCTCGAGATTCACCAGCGCTGGCAGAAAGTCGGGTATCCGTTCGATCACCTGGTGCCATCGCTGGCCACCGCCATTGGCAGCTCCGGTGACCGCCCCGCTGCCCTCGCCGAATTGATCGGGACCATCCTCAATGACGGCGTGCGCATGCCGACGTTGCGCATCGACAGCCTGCATTTCGCCGCCGGCACGCCGTACGAAACACAACTGGTCAACGACCCGCACGTCGGCAAACGGGTGATGCCGTCCGAGGTCGCCACGGCCATGCGTGAAGCGCTGTCGCAAGTGGTCGACGCCGGTACGGCAAAACGTGTTTCCGGCAGTTTCAAACTGGCTGATGGCAGCCCACTGGCCATGGGTGGCAAAACCGGAACCGGTGATAACCGCATCGAGGCCATCGGTTCGGGCGGACGCATCCTCAGTTCGAAGTCGATCAACCGTACCGCGACCTTCGTGTTCTACATCGGCGATCACCATTTCGGCACCCTCACCGCGTTCGTTCCGGGGCGCTCGGCGGAGAACTTCAAGTTCACCTCGGCCCTGCCGGTGCAGGTGCTCAAGGGCATGGCGCCGATTCTGACGCCGTACCTGCAACCCGGCAGCGCCTCACAATGCACACCAACGCAAACAACCAGCGTGGCGATGCTCGAGGCGCCGCGCCCTACAGCGAGGTAACAAATCGTGTCGGGCTTTTCTGCATCAGCGTGACGTTTTTTCGATGCAGCGGGTGGTACTTATGTATTTTTCAGATTCGAATTTTCGTCGGGTTGCTGACCCGTAGCGCTGTTTGCCTCCCGATCTTTGAACTTTTGTTTTGCCCTGCCCTGAGTAGGCTGATCATTCCTCAACAATCAAGGATGATTGGCCATGTCTCTCTCTCCCCAGCCTGCGGACAACGCGGACAAAGGACGGCACTACGAATTCATCAAGTCTGCCGTCAACGACAATTTCAAGACCGCCACCGTCAGCCGGGGCCTCGCCTTGGCAGCCACTCCACTGCAGATTCAACCCTGGTACACCAGCGCACCCGCCGCGTACCTGAACAAACTCGCCACTGCGAACCTCAAGGCGTGGAGTTCGCAGAACCGCGTTGACCATCTGTTGGCCAAAACCGATCTCTATGCCTTCGCCGAGCCGCTGCTCAAGGCAAGAATCAAGGAGCGGCACGGTATCGAGCCGGACGTCAAAAACACCTTTCTGCGCCTGTACCTGCCAAAAGACAAACCGTGGTACGCCATTGATATTGCCAAGGGCGTCGTCACCCGCACGGTTTCGTTGCTGGATGCTGCCCTGCACAACTTCGCCAGCAGTGAAACGGTCGGTCATGGCTCGGACTACATCAGCAAACCCGATGCGCGAGGTTTGTTCGATGTCCTGCCGATCAAAGGCAAAATGCCCATCAGCCAGTTCCAGACGCTGTGCCGCGATCTGGATATCGGCGCGCAATATAAAAAACACCTGGAAAGCTACCTGCTACCCGGCGAACCGCTGGCCGAAGGCGTGCTGCAACACAAGGTCAGCCAGAGTCAGAAGGACGCCCTCGCCGTCGCCGCGAACTTGGCGCTGATCAAGGACGATATCCAGTACGACGCCTACAAAATGCTCTTGAGCCTGACCGAGGACAAACCGCAGCTGCTGCTCAATGGTCGCTCCATGCAGTGTTCTGACCTGTCGTTGCTCGGCACCCGCCTGACCGGGATTCTGCTGTTGACCCACACGGTTTCGGACAGTCGCGGCGTTCGACGCCTGATCGTTTACATCCCCCACGACCCGGACCATCCGCTCAAGGAATACGACTCTCTGAAGGCGTTCCGCGATGAATTGGCGCGCCAGTTTCGCGAAGACCGATCGAGTGAGTCGACCGGACAGACCTACCGTCAGTTCTTCAGCCAGTTCGTTGATCAGCAGCAACGTGGGCACTTCTTTGCCGAACTCGAACAACGGCTGTTTATCGTCAGGTACCACCCACGTCAGGATCCGAACGATCAGCGTCCGCCGTGGCGCAAGGATCCGGTGGACAATCCCAATCTGCAATTCAGCCGGGTGAAATTACAGGGCGATTACTGGCGCCATGCCTATCAGCAAAAACTCAACAAGATCCTCAACGACGCCCGGGAAATTGCCGTCTCCACTGCCGACACCGACAGCAAGGCGCGCTGGGCATGGTGGGACAACTTCAAGAAAATCCTCTCGGACATTTTCAATGTCGCGCTGTTGATCGCCACTCCGTTCGTGCCGGGTCTGGGCGAACTGATGATGGCCTACACCGCTTATCAACTGACCAGCGACGTCATCGAAGGCATCGTCGATCTGGCCGAAGGGCTTTGGCGGGAAGCCGCCGGGCATGTCATCAGCGTGGTCACCGACGTCATTCAGTTGGCCGCGTTCACCGCCGGCGCGCAGATCGGCGAAGCCTTTCGCGTCAAACTTTCACCGCTGGTCGATGGCATGAAACCGGTCAGGCTGCCCGATGGCAAAGACAGTTTATGGCACCCGGACCTGAGTCCTTACGAACGCAACGAACTGATGCTTTCGCCAGGCGCCAGACCCGACCGCCATGGGCTGCATCAGTACGGCAACGAAAACGTCCTGCCACTGGAGGGCAAGCTGTACTTTGTCGAAAAAGCTTCGACTGATGCGACGTCCAACACCCACCGCATCAAACACCCGAGGCGCGCCAACGCCTACAAGCCCAGGATCGAGCACAACGGCCACGGCGCCTGGGTGCATGAAGTGGAAACCCCGCAAGACTGGCCGGATGAAGCGCTGATGCGGCGATTGGGCCACAGCGTCGAACGTTTCTCCCCTGCCGAGCTGGAACAGATCCGCGTTGGCAGCGGCACCGAGCACAATGCGCTGCGCCAGATGCATGTCGACAACAGCCCACCGCCGCCGCTGCTGGCCGATACGGTCAAGCGCTTCAGCGCTTACGACGAGGTGCTCACGGCGAGTGCCGACATACGCGGCGGTCGCCCGATCGATGCACAGGCCGTCTGGCTCGAACCGATGTTGACCGCGTTGCCGGGCTGGCCTGACGGCAAAGCGCTGGAGGTGTTTGCCGATGCCAGCCTGAGCGGTTACTCGCACAAATACGGCAACCCGCAGGCTTTGCCGCCCGATACCTTGAGCATCAGTCAGGGCGATCTCAATGCGGGCCGGTTGGTGGAGCGGGTGGTGGACTTTCTCGGTGACGAGGACCTGAATCATCTGACCGGTCAAGCGGCCAGTCGCGACGAACGTGTCGGCCTCTTGCGCAATCGGCTCGCGGACGCGGTTGATGAGCGACGCAGCGCCGTCGCACACCACGTTTATCAGTCCAGTGAACGCTCCGGTAAACCCGACATCCGCGTGGTCAAACAGACCTTTCCCGAGCTACCGCTCGTGCTCGCCGAGAAAGTCGTGGCCGAGGCAAGCCCGGCCGAATTGCAAAGAGTCGTCGACGAACAACGCCTGCCTCTGCGCCTGAAAAATCAGGCCCGGGAGCTGAACTTCGAAGCCAGCGCCGCCCGCGCCTACGACGGTTTTTTTCGCGATGAGCTGATCACCGCCGACACCGAACGACTGGCCCTCAACACCCTGAAATTCTACACCGACAGCTTCGGCGATCTGCGCATCGAAATCCGCGACGGCACCTGGGATGGCCCGTTGCGCTGCAGCGCCGGACCGCAGGAGGCAACCAGCGTCCGGCGTCTGATCCGCGATGAACACGGCCGTTATGCGGTGCTCGACGACAGCAATCGCGCACTGCATGACGCCGACGATTTCTATGCCTCGCTTCTGCGCGCGGTGCCCGAACAGACCCAGTCGGTTTTAGGCCATCGACGCGGCCAGAGTCATGCACTGAAACGCTGGATCATGGAAAAAGCCGCGCCGGCTGCCGAGCGCCGGACGGTGTTGGCCGAACCACCCATTCGGCCGGTGGTGAGCATTGAAACCGAGACCCTGGTGCGCGGCTTGCCGCGGTTTCTCCGTCGATCGACACCGGATGAAAGAATAAAGGACCTCTTTCCCAAAATGAGCGAAAGGGAACGAACGACTTTTATTGAAGCTTTGGCACGCAAGGGCGAACCGGTCGACGCCATCGAGCGCCTTGAAAACGAACGCAAGGAACTGCACGACGAGTTGATGACCTGGAGTAGCAGTTATCGCGAATTTGATGTGGAAAGCGACTACTGGAACATTTCATCCGACTACTTGGAAAAAGGCGGCAGGTTCATCGAGACACGGTTGATTGAATGCTTTGATCGTCAAAGCGAGATTTTCGGTGAGCGCAGCCTGCATCCGGAACAAGGCTTGACGCTGGATTTATCTTCCGAGTTCCAGGGGTATGAACTCGAACGCTGGTGGAATGACCTGCGCAGGCGGCCAAAGATGAAAAAATACTTTGATCGCATCACGGCGCTGAAACTTGACCGGGCGCGCCTTTCTCCAGACCCCAGCGCTCTGCTGAGTACCTTCCCTGAGCTTCGCCAATTGAGCGCCCGCGAGTGCGAGTTGAAAGAAATGCCTTCCATCATCGGGTTGATGCGCCAACTCAAAGATCTGGACCTGACCGATAACGCCATCACACTGACCAGCGAATCCAGCCAGCAACTGGCCGGGCTGGATCAACTGCGAACACTGAATCTGAACGGCAATCCCCTGCGTCAGCCACCCGATGTCGGACATATGGATCACTTGACTGAACTGCGCCTGGCCAAGACGAAAATCCAGACCTGGCCCGAAGGTTTGTTCCGTGTCGGCGCGATCGACAAACAGCGACCACAAAGCTTCTATCTGGATTTACGCGATGCACAAATCAACACCTTACCCGAGGTCACTCCCGGATCCGCGCAGGCTTACACCCTGAGCCGGGCGCGCTTCGATACGAAGCGATTGTCCGTCGAAGATCACGTGCGGTATGGCGAGTACCGTAAATCCGTAGGCCTCTCTTTTGCGCAGGAGAACTTTCCGGCCGCCGAAAACGAAATCAGTTATTGGCAATTGTTTCCCAAGAATTCCACTGCCTCCAGCCCTTCAGGATCGCTCAGCAAGTATCGCCTGGAGTCCTGGCATGACCTGATGGCCGAACCCTATTCGGAAGGTTTTTTCAGCGTGATTCGCAAGCAGCGAGAGAGCGCCGAATAACAAACGGATCATGGCCGCAGACGCCTGACCCAGCGGGTCTGGGAAATGGTCGACGCTGCCGCACTCGATGCCAGGCTGCGGGAAAAGCTGTTCCAGCAAATTGAGTCGCCCAAAGACCGCGTAGATCTCGGCGCCCGGTTGTTGAACTCATTGGGAATGAAAGTGCTGGTATCGAAGGCTTACGCCGGGTCGACTTCAGCCACCGAACTGGAAGCCAGCCTTGTGCGCCTGGCGCGCGGTGCCGCGCGGTTGGACCGGGTTGCCGATGAAGTCAGGGTCGAGTACAAAAACCAGACCGAACAAAACCTCATGGACCCCGGCATACCCGTGTCGGATGAAGTGGACATTCACCTGGCATTCGAGATCGGTCTGGCGCAAAGACTGGAACTGCCCTGGCAGTCCGAAAGCTTGCTGTATCCCCGCCCCTCCGGCGTCTCTGCGGAAAACATCGAGACGGCCTACAAGCTGATCATCAAGGACGAACAGGGTGACGGGCTGGTCAACGGGATGATCGACCTATCCTCCGAAAACTTCTGGGAAGAATATTTACGCCGTACCCACCCTGATGACTACGAAGCCAATGACCGTTTGTTCGACGACATGTCAGGGCAGCTCGACGAGCTGCGCAGCGCCCAGGCCGAATGGGCCAACGCCACCCCCCAGACACCCCTGAATGCGCTGGCGCGCAAACTGGAAAGGCTCGCCGATCTGTTGGGCGTTCCCCAGGCAGAGGTGTTCAGCGGCGACCTCATGAGCGATGCAATCTATGAACGACTGTTCAATAAAATCGCCTATGAGCGCAAAGAGCTTTCCAGAAAACTGACACGTGAAGCCATGGCCAAGGCCGGTCTCTGACTTCCTTGATTTGCAACCCGGCCAGCCCCACAAGGAACTGGTCGGATTGCACCGCGCCTAACCGACTTCCGAATCCCAGATCACCGTGATATTGCCTCTGTAGGGCCGGCCTTGGGCGTTGTCGATCATCCAGTGGGTTTGCTGCTCGTTCACTTCGAAATGCAGAGTTCCCGGCTTGCGATCGATATAGAGAGAGGGTTGAAACGGCGCTGTAGGCTCAATTCCCAATGGCTTGCGCTTGACCGGCAGCCCGGCGCTGTCGGTCAAGCCGTTGGGCAGCGTGACACTGACGTCCACCGCTCCGGCAAATCCCTGCCCGTCGGTAATGGCACAGCCCGAACCCCAGCCCAGCCGATGCTCGCATTCAAGCTTCATGGTGAATTTCGACGAGGCGGAAATATGGAATATCTGATCGCGATAAAGGCGCGAAGGCTTGCGCCCGCTGTCCAGCCAGCGCTGCCAGCCGCCCTGCGGTTCCAGCACGACTTTGTTGCCGCCAGGCGGAATATCCACTTTCAGGGTGTGCTGCACGTCGAGTACAAAATCCAGGGTCAGGTTGCTGTCGTCCGGCTCCATCCAGGGTCCAAGATCAAAATCACGTGTGACACCAAGGCTATAAGCCATTGAGCCGGTGTAAAGACCGGAAGACATACCCAGCGGGTTGGGCGTTCTCAGCTCGTAAGCAATATCGAGTGAATTGAAGGATATGGATGGAATGTTGTACATCGCCGTCTTGACGCAATATGTCTCAACAGGGGTCTTCCAGAAGAACCGATAAGAATCAGCGCTGTACGCCCCGACGCCGCTATAAAGACAGGGGGGCGCTGCATACACCCAACTGTTGGTGGTCCAGAGTTTCTGATGCCCTTCAAGGATATCGCTCACACCCACCAACTCGTGTGCCGGCTGGCTCAAAACGTACCTGGAACCCAAACCGGTGATACGGACTTCGACAGTCTCGGTTTCCTGAGTCTGAGCATTGGTCACCGTCAATCGTCGCCAATTGGCTGGGGCCTTCATCGATATCCAAAAAAATGGCGTAATGGGGCCGATTGAATTGAAACGAACAGGTACCTCAATACTGAACGTAGCGTTGTCAGTGCATTGATTCGGATACTCCGCGCAATAGCCCGAATTCGGGGTCTGGTTAACAAATACGTTCTTGTTCGGCTGCGACGGATCCGGCTGAAACAACGCTCGGATCTCCTGATTGATTGCCTGCACCTGAGGTACATGCAACGCCGCCAGCAGAACCAGCCAGTCAAACCTTTTCATGTGCACCTCTGCCTCTGTAGGGCATTTTTTGTTTGCTTCATTCCGCCCCCGGCGCCCTGGCGGTGAACATCAGCACCACATTGCCGTGGTAATCCCCGGGTCGGTAACCGCCCGCGGGTTCGATCGGATCGATCTTCAACGCCACCCGCTTCCCCCCTGCGGCTTCTTCTTCGGACAGCACCTGACGCGGGGTGACATGCGAACTCAGCTCGACATCATTGAAGGAAACCAGCAGATCGATCACCTCGCCGGGGCGGCCATTTTCCAGGTACGGGTCGTAGGCAAGGCGGGCTTCGATCGCGCTGCTGTCATGGCGCACGTCGAAGTTCCTCTGTAGCCCGCTGAGGGTCGAACGCTGGTAATCCCACTCAAGCCGCTGCGGTCGGTGAATCCAGTCCGGCTCCGCCGGGATGATGTAAAACGGCCGACTGGGGATGGTCAGGGACACTTCGAAGGTGTGCTCTTCGCGCGCGGCCCACGCCCCGGCGCCGGTCAGCGCAGTGACAGCCAGCAGCGCGGCGGCGGTGCATTGCTTGATCATGTTGGTTACCCGATACGTCAATGGAAAACACACCTAGCGACTGGCGATCTTTATGGTTTTCTTGTCGTTGCCTTCGATCAGAAAGAAGCTGTACTGGCGGCCCTTTTCCTTGTCGAAGGCGAAGGTCTTGCCCGCCAGCACGTGGTGTTTGGTGGTGGCACCGCAGTCGCTTTCCTTGCTCAGTGAGCAGCTTTTGAACTCATCGACGATCAGCACGGTGTTGCCGTTGTTGCGTAGTTCATAGCGACTGTCAGTGTCGTTGACGACGGTGGCGAAACGCGCGTCCTTGGGCCGCACGAAGAAGATCGTGCCGAACCCGGTCATCACGTTGACCCCGGCTGAAAGCGAGTTTTTATAGTCTTCACGCTCCTCGCTGCTGACCACGAACTCGTCTTCCTTTTCCGGCACCACCGGGACGAAACGTACGCGGAAATAGCGCTCGCGATCACGCTCGCCCATGTACAGCAAACGCGTGCCCTGCATACCTTGCGCCGGGACGATCAGTCGCGCCGGGCTGGCCATCACGCCATTGCGCGAAGCGCCATCGGTGGCATTTGCAACGGGCACTTCCTGCGGCACGCCATCGGCGCCGTAGATGATTTCCAGCACGTTGATCTTGACGAACGCCGTGGCATCGCCACTGTTGAACACCCGTTTCAGGTAGGTACTTTTATCGGCATCGAGATAGTCGTAGACAGTGCCGACATTGATCTGCGGCCCGGCCTGCGCCGTCAGGCAAAACACACTGAGCACGCCCAGCAGAAAACCACGTTTCATCGCGTTCAACTCCATGAAAATCGAAAAGGGCCTGACTGGAGCACTCATGCGTCCGAGTCCCAGATAATGGTGATGTTGCCGCGCAGCCGATCGTTGAGGCCGGGGCGCAGGAGGAAATTGATCGCAAACGGGTCCAGCTCAAAATGCAACGCGCCGGGTTTGCGATCCACGTAGATGCCGGGCTGGAACGGGCCCATCCAAGTGTTGAAATTCAATGGATTTCTGTTGACCGGGCCATTGGCGGGGCCGTCGATTCCCGCAGGCAAGGTCATCGAGACCTTGACCTGAACAGAGTTGCCCAAGGGGCTGCCGAGCCTGCAGTACGGCCCGCCCAGGGAATCGCACAGCATCATCACCTTGAAGCGCGAAGACGCAGAGATGTAGAAGGGTTGATCGCGAAAGATCCGGGTCGGCTTGCGCCCGCTGTCGATCCATGGCGCCCAGCCACCTTCAGGTTCCAGCGAGACTTTGGTGCCACCCGGTGGCAGGTCGACTTTGAGGGTGTGCTGTACGTCCAGTACAAAGTCCAGGGTCAGGTTGCCGTCGTCCGGCTGAAACGTCGCACCCATGTCGAAATCGCCGCCGGGTCCCATCGTGTAGGCGATCGACCCGGTATACAGACCGCTCGACATGCTCAACGGATTAGGGGTTTTCAACTCATATGCAAAATCAATCTTCTCGAAATACATCGAGGGGATGCGGAAAGCGGCGGTCTTGGTGCAGGGCGCTTGCACAGGCGTCTGCCAGAAAAACCGATAGGCGCGATCGCTGTACCCAGCCACGCTAGTGCCTTGGCAAGGTGCCGGGGCATAGAGCCAACCACTAAGGGACGTCCAGAGGATGTCATGGCCTGTGGGGGCTGCTACTCCGGTCAGGTTATCCACGCTATCGCTGAGGACAAATCGGGAGCCGATGCCGGTGATACGCACCTCTACGGTTTCCGTTTCCTGATTATCCTGATTGATAACCGTCAAGCGTTTCCAGCCAGCCGGAACCTGCACTGAGACATCGTCACCCGGCCTGAGCTCGCCTGAGCTGAAGCGGACAGGCAACTCAATGCTGAACATGTTGTTGCTGGCGCATTGCGCGGGGAAGTTCACGCAATAACCACTATTGGGTGTCTGATTGATGAACAGATTCTTGCCCGGCTGCGAAGGGTCAGGCTGAAACAACGCACGGATTTCCTGATTGATTGCTTGTGCCGTGGACATACTCAGCGCCAGCGCCAATGCACAACCACCTGTAAAAATCTTCATAAGATCAACCTGCCTTCTGTTCGGTTGAGGTGACGTCGGCCAGAGTGTCCGGCGTGCAGCGCAGATCGCCGATCATCAGCACGTTGTTCTCGCTGCGATGGTCGGACTCGTTGAGGCGGAACTGGCACAGCAACTGGGTGCCCTGACGCACCTCCAGGGTCGGCGAACCGGCGTTCATTTCCATCGAGAAAAACCCGTCGACTTCGGTCACCCCCCGGCTGGCGTGGTTGATCACGTGATGCCCTTTGAGCGGTCGCCCTTGTCCGTCCACCAGTCGGCCGAGCACGGTCAGGGTTTTCATCACGCGGACCTTGCGGTACTCCACGCCCCCCTTGTTCAAGTGATAACGGGTGCGTGCCGGTTCGATGGTGGCGGCCGGGACGTTATTGCCTTCGAAATCGAAACTCACCGAACTGTTCTGATAGGCGGTAATCGGGATGAAATTGCGCCCCGGCTTCAACGCTGCTCCGCCACCGCTGTAATCATCGGCGCGCAGAACGATGTCCTCGATGTCCGACTCGACATCGACAATCATCCCGGCGCCGCGCACTTCGCTCTGGCTGGTCATGAGCATCTGCTGCCCGCCGACCACCAGCGTGCTGTCGAGGTTGAGGCCGCCGGTGAAGTTTCCGTTGTAGGAGGAGCGTTGAACGAAGCCGTCGCCATTGACCGAATCGGTGCGGAAATTGGCCAGGCTGGATACGCCCACGCCATACGTGTCGGTGAGCGCGGTAAGCGAGACGTTTTGCAGGACGTGATCCTGAAAATCCTTGCGCCAGCCGAGCGAGGCGTTGTTGTCACGCGTACCGTCGCGGGCCGTGCGCGTTCCGATACTGCCGGTGATCTGCTGGCCGGGTGCGCCGAGCGCCATGTTGATGCTCAAGTCGACCCCGCGATTGCGTGCATCGCCGCTGCTGAAACTGCCCGGCCGATCGAAAATCGACAGGCGCCAACTGGCATCGCTGCCCAGCACCATCGTGCGTTGGGTCCAGCCCAGATCGACGCCCATGCCCTCGACATTGCCTTCGCTGTGCGAGACCCGCGCGTTGACCGAACTCTTGCTGCTGAGGCGATGGTTGAGCGCCAGCGACGAATTGCTGGTCTGGCCGATAAACACATTGCGCGGTCGCACCCGAGTGCCATCGGGCAGGGTGTCGTAGGTGTTGGTGGTGTCGAGCCAACTGCGGTTGTGGCTGACGACAATGCTACCGGCGCCATAGTTGTAGAGACTTTGCAGATCGAGACCAGTACCGTAATCCTCGGTCTTGTAGACGTTGGCATACAGACTGATGTGGTTGGCCAGGGTCCAGTCGATGGACGTGCCGTATTGCAGCTTTTCACGAATCTGCCGCGCCGACAGACCGAGAATCACCCGCGGATGCAGCAGGTAATTCACCGAAGCACCCGCCGTCGGACTGCCGCTGGCCTGAGTGTCCCAGTTGCTCAGCAGTTTCTGTTCTTCGCCGACAAAGACGTTGTAGCGCCAGCGCTCGTCGAGGTTGCGCCAATTGTTGGGCTTGTACACCAGCTCCTGGGTGGTGGAGGTGATCTGGCCATCTTCGATCAGGCGTACTTCCACTTCATAAATGCCACCGGGCAACGGTCGGGTATCGAGGGTCTGCAAACCGGCCGGCACCGATTGGGTATTGATCAACAGGCCATCGCGCCAGATCTCCACCGAACCCTGGCGGTTGGCGGTGACGTAGATCGGATAAACGCTGGGCATCGGGCTGTTGATGGCCAGGCTGTCGGAGCTGCCGTACATCACACCGACGGCGGTGTCGGGGCTGGTGCCGAACGTGCGTGGCTGGCGCGTCAACCCTTCGGAATTGGGGGTGAAATAGCCCAGCCGGAAGAAACTGCCTTGCAGTTCGCGCTGGGTGTGCAGCTCTTGAATGGCGTGATACAGCTTGTCGTCCGGACCGCCAAGACGGGCCACTTGCAGGTTGAGCGTCTGGCTCCAGTTGCCCAGGCTTGAGCTGGCTTCGAGGCCGAAGCGTCCGCCGAGATCCTGGTCCTGACCGCCATTGAGATTGAGCTGGTTACGCACCATCAAACCGTGACTGCCGCTTTCAGGCTGATCGTAGTAACGCTTGGCCTCAACATCGCGCTCGGCGTTTTCGGTAAGGATCGAAACCAGCGAATTTTCCAGGTTGTAGTGCACCGCCAGAAACTGCTCCGGGCAGGAACCGCTGCACGCCCCCAACGGCACGCCGGGCTTGAGGTAGCTCGCCCACTTTTCACGTTCGGCGGGGCCAAAGCGGTTTTCGCTGGTGTCGGTGAATTCGAGCAGGGTGATGCGATCATCGCGGGATAACACCACCATGGCCTCACCCAGCGGTTGCTGATCGACTTCGACCCGTACCGCCAGAGGCACATCAAAGAAATGCTCTTCGAAATCCGCCGGCAAACCCTTGGCCTGCGCCAGCAGACTGCGGGGTGTGGTACCGGTGGAGTTGGAAGCCACGGCTGCGCTGGCACAAAACAACAGCGCAAGCGCAGCCGCGATGGGTGTCATCGGGAACATGAACTCGTACTCTGATTTACAAACAAGGAAAGTCCGGCGGGGCAAACACTGCTGCCTGCCCCGTCGGTCAGCGCCACTTGTACAAGTGCACGCTTAGTGCCTGATCAATATGATCAGTTGCCACCCACCGGTGGCACGGCATCAAAGATCATCGCCACGGAACCGGTGTAGTCGCCCGGCTGGAAGTTGCTGCCTACGGCGCTGATGTTCAGCGGCGCGCGGTAGTTGACGTCGGACTCCGACTCACCCACCACCAGTTGCGGAGTCAAGGTCAACTCCTTGTTGTTAAGCAGCACGCGCAGGTCAATGGAGGTGTTGCCGGCCACCAGTTTCGGCTGGCTTTCAAGGCTGGCGTGAACCGAACCGTTGTTGTTGCGCACATCGAAGAAGCCATTGACGTCACGCATCTTGCCGGTGGTCGGCTGATAGCTCATGTCCTGGTCTTTGTTGACCAGATCCGGGTCGGTCGGCACCACATAGAAACCGTTGGTCGGCACATGAGCGACAAGGCTGATCGAGTGCGACGCTTCACCAGCGGCGAATGCGCCAGTGGAACCCAGTGCCAGAAGAGCCAGTGGAGCGGCGATTGCGAGTTTCTTGAACATCGTTATGTACCTGTTTTCTTGATAGGGGGATGAACATTGAAAGTTCAAGACAAACACTGCCCGAGTCGCTGCCCGAGTTGAGCCAGGTCAAACTTGAACTTTCAATGCCGGGGCATCATCGGCTGTTGCCTCTGGAAAGTAAGCAAGTAACTTCCGATAACCGCGTAGTTAAACAACCCCGTGACCCGCAAGAAAAAAGAACAAAAAATCGATATTCGAAACGGTAACTGTAAGTTATCCCCTACAGACAGTTAAAGTTAAAAAACCATACAGCTAGTTCGCCCCATCATTACGGCAACTTAGTGAAATTTAGAACATATACTCTACAGCAAATAGAGTGATGACTTTAACTTTCAAGTTATCGCTGGCGACATCCGCCTGAAAATCACCGCTTGCATTTGCAGGTCGGCTGCCGCTCGTCAGCCAAGGTCAGGTCTGAGGGAAAAACGTCTTGCGCAGACCTTAAGATATATCTTAAGTTGTATCTAAACACGACGAGAGAAGACGAAATGAGAGACCACCATTCCCCCCACCGCGAACACGGCGACGGCCGTGACGGCTTTGAAAAACGTCCCGGACGTGAGCGCGGCGGTCGTGGCCCACGGGTGTTTGCACCCGGTGATTTGAAATTGCTGTTGCTGGCGCTGGTCGCCGAACAGCCGTGCCACGGCTATGACCTGATCCGCCAGATCGAAGGCATGTTCGACGGTGCGTACAGCCCCAGCCCCGGCGTGATTTACCCGACCCTGACCTTTCTCGAAGAGAGCGAACTGATCACCGGCGACGCCGAGGGCGGCAAAAAACGCTACAGCGTCACCGAAGCGGGTCGTTTGTCTTTAAGCGAACAAGCCGTAGCACTCGATGGCGTACGCATGCGCATCGATGTCAGCAAACGCTCGTTGCGCGGCCATGACCGACCGCCGGAAATCCACGAAGCCGTACACAACCTGCGCCATGCCCTGCAAATGCACCATGGGCGCTGGAGCGCCGAAGAAATCCTGCGTGTGCGTAACCTGCTCAACGACACCGCCAAAGCCATCGTCGACGGCCCCGCCGTTCAACCTGCCCCGGAGAAAGCCGAATGACTGCAGTCGATAGCCAAACCATTCACCGCGTGATGCACGAAATCAAACGCCGCAAGCTCGAAGTGCTGCGCGTGGTCGACCTGACGCCGCGCATGCGCCGTATCACCCTCGGCGGGCCGGAGCTGGCCGGGTTTATCAGTCTGGGCACGGACGATCACGTCAAACTGTTGTTCCCGCAGAACGCCGAACAAGCCGCCGCGCTGGAAACCATGGTGCTCGGCGCCGGCAAGGACGATGGCCCAAAACCGGAAATGCGCGACTACACACCGCGTCGCTACGACCTCGATGCGCTGGAACTGGATATCGATTTTGTCCTGCACGGTGACGGCCCTGCGTCGACCTGGGCGGAGCAAGCGCAACCCGGGCAATACCTGCACATCGGTGGCCCGCGCGGCTCGATGATCGTGCCGGATATTTTCGACAGCTACTTGCTGATCGGCGATGAAACCGCCCTGCCCGCCATCGCTCGCCGCCTCGAAGGCCTGGCGGCCAATCGCAAGGCGCTGGTCGTGATTGAGGTGGAGAACGGTGCCGAGCAGCAAGTGCTGGAAAGCGCGGCGCAGGTCAATGTGATCTGGGTGTTGCGCGAGGGTGGCCGGGACAACCTGCTGACCACGGTGAAGCAATTGCAGGTGCCCAAGGGCAATCTGTATGCCTGGGTGGCGACCGAAACAAAAGTTTCACGGCAGATTCGCCGAGTGCTGATCGATGAGCACGGGCTGGATGAGCAACTGATCAAAGCGGTCGGCTACTGGCGCGCCGAAGGCACTTCCGAAGAAGAATGAGAACCCTGTGGGAGCGAGCCTGCTCGCGAATGCGGTCTGACATTCACCGACGATGTCGCCTGATACACCGCTTTCGCGAGCAGGCTCGCTCCCACCCTGACCTTAACTTCGTACGGCTTGCCAGCGGTCGAGGCCGACGACCAGCAACCCAATCACCACAAACCCCACCAATATCCCCCCGGCATTGAGCAGCACCTGTGGATAACCCAACACCGCCACATCAATGAACGGATACGCATACGCCCCGAGCAAATGCCCGCGCAGCAAGGCGTAAATGAAATACACCAGTGGATAGATCAGCCACACCGGCAGGTGCCACCAGCGCAACGTGCCCTTCGGTACCCACGCCCACCAATAACCAAGAAACAGCAGCGGCATCACGTCGTGCAGCAATTCGTCAGCGATAAATTGCCAGCCTTGCGGGTGCCACAAATGCCGCAGCAAAATGCTGTAGGCCAGTCCCACCACCGCTATGCTCACGGCAATCCCGCTACTCACCCACGGTTGTAAAAAACAGCGCCGTGCAGCAGATTCACGCTCGGTCACGGCACAGGTCAGCACCGTCGCCACCAGCGTATTGGTCAAAATCGTGAAGTAACTGAAAAAACTCACCAGCCCGCCCAACAGGCTGGCGCCTACACTCAAGCGCGCGAAGAAAATCAGGTACAGCTGAATGCCCAACCCCGCCCAGCCCAGTACGGCTGCGCAGGTGATCAGGCGACGGCGCCAACCGGCGTCCATGTCAGAGCGGTCGCTTGGTGCGCATCAACTTCACGTACAGACGCTCGACCTTCTCCCGTGCCCACGGGGTTTTGCGCAAAAACGTCAGGCTCGACTTGATGCTCGGATCGCTCTTGAAGCAACGAATATCGATGCGCTCGGCCAGACCCGACCATTCGTAATGGCTCACCAAAGCGTTGAGGATCTGTTCAAGCGTCACGCCGTGCAGCGGATCGGGGGTTTGTTCGTTCATGCCAGGCCTTTGGGCGAAGTGAAAATGCAGAAGCCGCGCACCTTAGCCGAGGGGGTGATCGGGTGGAAGGCCTACCTTCAAATGTAGGCCAACCTGAAAAGATCGCAGGCTGCGAACCGGCCGACAATGCGCCCGTTTGCCGCACTGTTACCAAATCCGAAACGCTGCATGTTCACAAAAGGCCTTTGTCTTTTTGTAACAGATCATTATCCTGCCGCCCTTCCGCTGAATCGCTTCACTGCCTGCGACGTATTGAAGCACTCAGCCCGCACCCCGAAAACACCAAGAAAAGACTTAGCCATGCCCGATTTTTCCTTCTCCAGAGACAGCGCTATCTCAACCCTGCGCACCCTTGGCGGCTGCACCGCCCTAAGTCTCGCCACTTGCGCCCAAGCGGCGCCCGCGTTCGACAGTGAATCACCGTACATGCTCGGTGACTGGAACGGCACGCGTACAGAGCTCTCGGAAAAAGGCTACGACTTCAAGCTCGATTACACCGGCGAAATGGGCAGCAACCTGCACGGCGGCTACGACCATGACCGCACTGCGCGTTACAGCGATCAGTTCGGTCTGGGCACACACCTCGACCTGCAGAAGATCCTCGGCTGGGACGACGCCGAGTTTCAACTGACCATCACCAAACGCAGCGGCAACAACATCAGCAACGACCGCATCAACGATCCGCGCGTCGGTGGCTTCACCTCGGCCCAGGAAGTCTGGGGCCGTGGCCAGACCACACGCCTGACGCAGATGTGGTATCAGCAGAAATTCTTCGATCAGAAACTCGACATCAAGGTCGGCCGTTTCGGCGAAGGCGAAGACTTCAACAGCTTCCCGTGCGACTTCCAGAACCTGGCGTTCTGCGGCTCGCAGGTCGGCAACTGGGTCGGCGGCATCTGGTACAACTGGCCGGTCAGCCAGTGGGCGCTGCGCGTCAAATATCACCTGACCCCAGAGTTGTACGCGCAGGTCGGCGCTTATGAGCAAAACCCGTCGAACCTCGATCGCGGCAACGGCTTCAAACTCAGCGGCAGCGGCACCCAGGGCGCGATCCTGCCGATCGAACTGGTGTGGACACCGAAGCTCAACGGCCTGCCGGGCGAATACCGCGCCGGTTATTACTACAGCAACGCCAAGGCCAGCGACGTCTATAAAGACAGCCACGGCCAACCGGCCGCCCTCAGCGGCGAAGCCTATCGCAGCGCGTCAAGCAAACACGGCGTGTGGCTCGGTGTGCAACAGCAAATCACCAGCATGGCCAGCGATAACTCGCGCGGCTTGAGCGTGTTTGCCAACGGCACGATGCACGACAAGAAAACCAACGCGATCGACAACTACGTGCAGGCCGGCATCACCTACAAAGGCCCGTTCGATGCGCGCGCCAAGGACGACATCGGTTTCGCCCTCGCTCGCGTGCACGTCAACCCGGCCTTCCGCAAAAACGCCGAAGCCAGTAACCGCGCCAACGCCGTTTACGACTACGACGACCCGTCCTTCCTGCCGCCGCAAGACACCGAATACAGCGCCGAGCTGTATTACGGCGTGCACGTGACCAACTGGCTGACCGTACGCCCGAACTTGCAATACATCCGCCACCCCGGTGGCGTGAACAACGTCGACGACGCCCTGATCGGCGGGATCAAGATCCAGTCGTCGTTCTAAAGAACCACTGAGACCCAATGTGGGAGCGAGCTTGCTCGCGAAGAGGCCATGACAGCCAACATCGTTGATGTCTGAACCACCGCTTTCGCGAGCAGGCTCGCTCCCACAGGAAAATTCGTTAGCTAGACAAGTTTTTATCTGAACCATGCCTGTGCCAAATCGTCATCTAAAGTGACTACAGCGCGGGACTACATAAACGTCACGGAGAATCACACTATGAGCACCGAAAGTGCTTCGAGTCGGGGCCGTCTGCTACCGAGCCTGCTCGGCATTCTGCTTCTACTGATGGGCCTGGCCATGTTGGCCGGTGGGGTCAAGCTGAGCATGCTCGGCGGCTCGCTTTACTACCTGCTGGCCGGTATCGGCATTGCGCTGAGCGGCATCCTGCTGCTGATGCGCCGTCGCGCTGCGTTGGGCCTGTACGCCATCGTTCTGTTCGCCAGCACCGTTTGGGCGCTGTGGGAAGTCGGTCTGGACTGGTGGCAACTGGTGCCACGTCTGGCCTTGTGGTTCGTCCTCGGCTTCGTGATGTTGCTGCCGTGGTTCCGTCGTCCGCTGCTGCTTAACGGCCCGGCGCCGATGGGCACTGGCGGTCTGACCGTCGCTGTGGTGCTGGCCGGCGTCACCGCTCTGGCCAGCCTGTTCACCCACCCGGGCGAAACCTTCGGCGAACTGGGCCGCGACACTGCGGACACCACCAGCACCGCGCCAGCCATGCCCGATGGCGACTGGCAGGCCTACGGCCGCACCGAGTTCGGTGACCGTTACTCGCCGCTGAAGCAGATCACCCCGGCCAACGTCGGCAAGCTGCAAGAAGCCTGGCGCATCCAGACCGGCGACCTGCCGACGGCGGATGACCCGGTCGAGCTGACCAACGAAAACACCCCGCTGAAAGCCAACGGCATGATCTATGCCTGCACAGCGCACAGCAAAGTGTTGGCCCTGGACCCGGACACCGGCAAAGAACTGTGGCGCTTCGATCCACAGATCAAAAGCCCGGTCGGCTTCAAAGGCTTCGCCCACATGACCTGCCGTGGCGTGTCGTACTACGACGAAGCTGCTTATGCCAAGTCTGAAAACGCTGCCTCGGCGGTGATTTCCGAGGCTGGCAAAGCCGTTGCGCAGGCTTGCCCACGTCGTCTGTACCTGCCAACCGCTGATGCTCGCCTGATCGCTCTGAACGCCGACACCGGCAAGATCTGCGAAGGCTTCGGCAACAAAGGTGTGGTTGACCTGACCCAAGGCATCGGCCCGTTCACCGCCGGTGGTTACTACTCCACCTCGCCAGCGGCGATTACCCGTGATCTGGTGATCATGGGCGGTCACGTTACCGACAACGAATCGACCAACGAGCCATCGGGCGTGATTCGCGCTTTCGACGTGCGCGACGGTCACCTCGTATGGAACTGGGACAGCGACAAGCCAGACGCCACCGAGCCATTGGCGCCGGGCGAAACCTACAGCCGCAACTCGGCGAACATGTGGTCGCTGGCCAGTGTCGACGAAAAACTCGGCATGGTTTACCTGCCACTGGGCAACCAGACTCCAGACCAGTGGGGCGCTGATCGCACCCCGGGCGCCGAGAAATTCAGCGCCGGCGTCGTAGCCCTGGACCTGGCCACCGGTAAAGTGCGCTGGAACTACCAGTTCACCCACCACGACCTGTGGGACATGGACGTTGGCAGCCAGCCAACCCTGCTCGACATGAAAACCGCCGACGGTGTGAAACCGGCGCTGATCGCCCCGACCAAACAGGGCAGCCTGTACGTCCTTGACCGTCGTGACGGCACGCCGATCATCCCGATCAAGGAAGTCCCGGTACCGCAAGGCGCCGTGAAAGGCGACCACACCGCACCGACCCAGGCCCGTTCGGACCTCAACCTGCTGGCCCCGGAACTCACCGAAAAAGCCATGTGGGGCGCGAGCCCGTTCGACCAGATGCTGTGCCGCATCCAGTTCAAGGAATTGCGTTATGAAGGCCAGTACACCCCGCCGTCGGAACAAGGCAGCCTGATCTACCCGGGTAACGTCGGCGTGTTCAACTGGGGCGGCGTTTCGGTCGACCCGGTTCGCCAAATGCTGTTCACCAGCCCGAACTACATGGCCTTCGTTTCGAAAATGGTGCCACGCGAGCAAGTCGCCGCCGGCAGCAAACGCGAAAGCGAAACCGCTGGCGTGCAACCGAACACCGGCGCGCCATACGCGGTGATCATGCACCCGTTCATGTCGCCATTCGGCGTACCGTGCCAGGCCCCGGCCTGGGGCTACGTCGCCGGTATCGACCTGACCACCGGCAAAGTCGTGTGGAAACGCAAAAACGGCACCAGCCGTGACAGCTCGCCAATCCCGATCGGCTTCACCTTGGGCGTGCCTAGCATGGGCGGTTCGATGGTCACGGCTGGCGGCGTCGGCTTCCTCAGCGGCACCCTTGACCAGTACCTGCGCGCGTACGACGTGAACAGCGGTAAAGAGCTGTGGAAATCGCGTCTGCCGGCGGGTGGCCAAGCGACTCCGATGACCTACACCGGCAAGGACGGCAAGCAATATGTGCTGCTGGTTGTCGGCGGTCACGGTTCGCTGGGTACCAAAATGGGTGACTACGTGATTGCGTACAAACTGCCGGAATAAGTTTTAGCGGCGGTAAAAATGAAGGCGCCACCCTGTGAAGGGTGGCGCCTTTTTACATAGACGAGCGCCCAAAATGCTCCATCCACGGCAGCGCATGTGGCACCAATGAAAACTATCCTCTTTTGCTTTGGGCTATTTGAGCGTCGATTGACTGTTGTACATCCGCCAACGATGCAAACAGACCGCCAGGTTTCCCATCGGAGTAGAGAATCTGGAAACGGTCGCCTGAGTTGGCAGGATCATGTTCCAAAATGGTCCAGCCTTGATAGGTTGTCGTAATAGGGTAACTCATGATTTATCTCCTTGATTTTGCGCACTTCCCTAGTATGAGAAATCGCCCTACCAATGTCGTACAACGTTATAAAAACCGTCAACTGTCAGAGTTGACAGGTATTCAATACGCATTCGAGATAAAGACAAATCCGAAGCGGAATATGAACCACTCAGGAAAAGAGCGACCCTTCAGCATTAAAATCCAAAGAGCATAAGCTTGATCGAAACTCAGCAAAAACGGACTAAAAAACTGTCAACTATGACAGTAGCCACTCATAGCAAAAAAGATGACGATGCAGTCGCATTGATAGGAGTTCTTGCCAGGAAAGTAGCTACGCACCAGTCCTGGTTCCGTAAGCTGCATTAGATATTCAAGGAGATCAACCATGAACAATACAGGAAACAGGGGCGCTGCGCTCTTGTTAACCATCATGGCGTTGACTGCTTCAACGTTTGTTAAAGCCGACGTACTTACAGACAAGGCAAAAAATTGCAATAAAGCGCTGAGTGAGCTGAAGGCTATCGGAGTTATACCTGGCGAAGCCAGTTGTGAAGCCAATACCAAGAAGGAAATGTACTGGCGAGCCCATGCCCCAGGGGAGCTCTTTAATAAAACGCGTGATATTTGCGACGCAAATGGACCATACACTTCAACTATCTATGAGGGTGCTGAAATCGTTGCGTGTAACTACTACAACCCAGCGAACATGGGAAAATAATCGCACTACGGCGTATTTGAACAAGCGATCCGGTCGGTGATGATGCCGGCGCGGTTGGGTGCTAAATAATCTGCTAAAAATGGCAAACTTCCTTTACGAGCGAGCTATGCGAGCGAGTGCGGTCTGGCATTCAACATCTGTGTTTACTGACAGGGCCCCATCGCTAGCAGGCTAGCTCCCACAGGTTGAAAAGTGTTGGTCTGTGGGAAATGTGCTTGTCCTACAGACGCTGGTAATTGCGCGGAGTTTTCCGACAAGTCGCGTCGGTTGTGCCTCGGAAATCGGCTGGATAGGCTCTGGGGGTCGCTGCAAATTCAGCGAACGGGCGTCGCGGCCCGATAACTGATGCATAATCGCCAACCTGACGGCACCTCGGTGCCCGTTGTTTGTGTCATGGCGGCTGTGCGCGGGATACCGTCCTTGGAGGTATGCCGATTTCTCAGTTATCGGTCCGCGAACCCGCGTACAGCTGCCACCTCAGATTGCGTCGCGGCAATCGAAGGCAGCTCCACTTTCACCAACTGAGTATTCATCATGAAAAAGCCAACACCCAATCCCCCTGAAACCAACGACACCTCGCCCTACGAATCCCCCGATTCCAAGAAATTCCACGAAGCCGCCGAACGCGCCCTCGACCACTACCTAAAACCCAACGCCTTAACCCTGCGCTTCCACAAACCCAGCACCATGTTCCAGGTCGCCCCCGAGCAGGACAGCGAAAGCCTGCTGGTCCACGCCTGCGAATCACTAGCCCAAGCCAGCCTCATGACCAGCGACATCGCCGCTTACATCGACCTGCCGCAAAGGCGCACGATCCTGGCGATTCAGCAAATCATCATGCTCGCCGAACTGGCGGTGAACCGCGTACTGGATAACCACGAAATCCCCGCAAATACCTGACAACTCACCTTGTGCAGGAGCTGCCGCAGCTCCTGCACAAGGTGAGCGTTAGCCCGGCCGATTCAAAAAGCTTTGCCTCCACTTTTCATCCGCTGCAATCGCTCAATGATCAATTGCTCGGCGTGTTTGCGGGTCTCAAGCAACAAACTCTCCTCTGTTGCGCTATAGATCACCCGATAACGCAGACCTGGGGTGTCGGAGGAGTATTCGCGAATAGTGAAGCCTTGGTAATTCGTATCGGTATAACTCATGGTTGGATTCCTTGAAGTCCGTAAATTGGCATGTGCCGTTCTGCCCAAAGGCGCCTGGTTAATCTCGGATCGACCGGGCAATGTGTCTACTGTCAGAAATTACAGGGGTTCAAGACCGGTTCGAAATAAACCGCAATGAACTTTGATCTATGAGTTAACCGTCAGATTGAAGATGACTCTCGAGAGGCATCGCCTTTTTTGTGCACGCCATTTCTGCACCCACCGGAGAACCCTGTGGGAGCGAGCTTGCTCGCGAAGGCGTCAGCACATTCAACATCTACGGTGCCTGACACACCGCTTTCGCGAGCAAGCTCGCTCCCACAGGTTGAAAAGTGTCTGTCTGTGGGAATGTGCTCGTCCTACAGACGTTGAAAGTGGCTCGGAGTTTTCCGACAAGTCGCGTCGGTTGTGCCTCGGAAATCGGCTGGATAGGCTCAGGGGGTCGCTGAAAATTCAGCGAACGGGCGTCGCGGCCCGAGCAGTTCATTCGATTTGATGCATAATCGCCGGCCCAAACCGGAGCACTCAGGTGCTTGTTGTTTGGTTTGATGGTGGCTGTGCGCGGGATACCTTCGGGTATGCCGAGATTGCCGAATGACTCGGTCCGCGAACCCGCGTACAGCTGCCACCCTCCGTCGCGTCGCGGTGATTGAGAGTGATAGCCCCATTTATCATTCGGAGTTTCACAATGAAAAAGCCGACACCCAATCCGCCAGAAACCGAAGACACCACCCCCTACGAATTCCCCGGCTCGAAGAAATTCCACGAAGCCGCCGAGCGCGCCCTCGACCACTACCTCAAGCCCAACGCCTTGACCCTGCGCTTCCACAAACCCAGCACCATGTTCCAGGTCGCCCCCGAGCAAGACAGCGAAAGCCTGCTGGTCCACGCCTGCGAATCCCTGGCACAAGCCAGCCTGATGACCAGCGACATCGCCGCCTACATCGACCTGCCGCAACGGCGCACGATCCTGGCGATACAGCAAATCATCATGCTCGCCGAACTGGCGGTGAACCGCGTGTTGGACAACCACGAAATCCCGCAATCCCCAACACACAACTAACCCCCTGTGGGAGCGAGCCTGCTCGCGAAGACGTCAGCGCAATCAGCAGTTTTGGTGACTGACACAGCGCTTTCGCGAGCAGGTCTGAGGGCCGTTCGACGAACTCGAACACATCGACAGACCAATAACCCCCCATACATAGATACCACCTGCCCCCCGCTGCCTCTCGCCATGCTGGTTGCTCACCCTCAGCATGGAAAAGCGCCCATGATCCCCGCTACAGCCCCCACCCCCGAAGAGATCAAAAACGATCTCAACGCGATAGCCCATCAGCTGTTCAATGCACAAACCCCACTGCTTCCCGAGCAGCCACCGACCACCGAACAGGCCTTTCTGAAACGCCTCGAAGAGCAATTGAAAACTTACCGGACAAGCTATCTGCAACGCAGCCGCGCGCTGTATCAGGCACTGGAAGACAGCGATCTGCAAAGCGATGCAGGCAAACAGCTGATCGCCACGCTGAAAGTCAGACTGACCACCCAATTGATCAACATGGACCAGAGCGACCGGATCGATGATAAACCGGCGAAAACCTTCCTCAACTATGATGCAGGCTTCACCGCCATCGGCCACGAAGCCAGGCAGGCCGTCACCGACCGCCTGTTGCACCCGCAAGCCGGCGAACTGCTGCAAAAACTCGATCTGCTCCCGATGCTGCGCCCGGCCATTTACGCCTTGCAGTTCAGCTATCAAGACAGCACCGTTGAGCTTGCCGGCGCCTTTGTTGTCACGGAAAAGGACACGCGCCGGGTCAAGGACTTGCAGACCGACCAGAGCATGGGTTTCGCCCTGCTGTTCACCCCCGCAAGAGGCATCGAATTCTTCAACTCCCTGGCTGATCTCGACAGCCAACTGCGTACATCGTTGAACCAGGCCAGCGGTAGTGAGGAGTTCATGTCCATGCTGCCGACGCGCTATCACGCGGTGGGCGCAGCAGGGATCTGGCCGCTGCTGCTCGCCCCAATCGACAGCAAACCTTTGTTCGAACACACCTACGATGCGCTGATCGAAAAACGCACGCAGGATATCGAACGCGCCTTGAGCTTCGCCGATAACCCGCAGCAAGACCCCAGACAATTGCTCACAGCGCTGGACCGTGCAATTGCCGCCGCCCTGCCGGATCTCACGCCGCGCCTGCAATTACGTGCGCAAACCTTGTTCGAGCGCCACCTGCGCTATAGCGCACCGGACTGGTACCGCAGCGCCAGCACCGCGCAAAAAACTGCACTGGCGCAGCATCTGCGTAACTACCAGCAAGCGCGGCAACACCTGCTCGACTTGATGGAGCCGGCAGGCAGCCTGACGGCACTGGCCCGCCAGCAATGGCTGGAACGATTGAGCGAAGACCTGGAGATCGACGATCTCGAGCCGGAAAAGCTAAGCCTTTCGACCGATCGCCGAGTGCCGGGCTACGGTGTTTATGTGCATCAATCCAGTCTGCTCGAACTGTCCTTGCGCGGCCCGCACACCGGCGATGAATTGCCGGGCTCGGAGTTTTTGAAGCACACCACCCTCACCTACGATGACGCACCTCTGCCGCCAGCCTACGCTGACGTGACGCCGGCGTGGCTGATCAGACAAGCCGTGGAACTGCAGCCCCGGATTGACTTCAATCATTTGCAAAAAGAGCTGCAAGCCAAGCCCGCGATCAAACCCGCCATCAGGCAGATGCTCGATCTACGTATCGTCGCCCTCGCTCACACAGCCGTGCTGCAAGGGCACCTGCTCGACAGTGACCTGAAACTGATCGAGCACCTGCGTGACGGCAGCGATCCGCGCCTGCGCGCCGCGACCCTGTCGCTGCACGGCGCACAGTTGCAAGACTTGTGGGTATTGCGCCAGAACGACGACAGCGGCGCGCTCAAACGGCTGTTGCTGTGCACGCCACAGGCGCCGCGAGCGCAACAATTCCAGGCCTTCGACAGTGAGCGCGAGTGCCAGACCCAACTGCTGGGCTGGTCCAGGCACAGTGACGTCGCTGACAGCATGGCCGGCTACCTGATCAGTCGCGCCCCCATGCGCTTTCGCGCCAAGCTGCGTCACGTGTTGGCCGGGCTGAGTTTCAAACCTGAGGCGCTGGAGCATCAAAAGGTCACGTTCGAACACATCGGCAGTCATCCCGAATGCCTGCGTGCGATGGCTGAACATGTGCTCGCCACGCAGATCGACGACTACGATTTCTGTACACCGCTGTGGTATCGCTCCACCACTGCTGCCAACCGGCGAAAGCTGACGACCTTGAGCGAAGACGCCGAGGGCGCCTTGCGTGCGTTCAACAGGCACGTCTTGTCGGGCAGTCGCTTTCCGGCGTTTGATGACTACGTGCACGAGCAAGCCAGAATCAGCTTGAACCGCTTGCTCAAGCGCGCGGCCAACGATGTCGATCCGGATACCGTCTGGGCTTACTCGCCGACCTCCATCGTGCGCTCGTGGACGCCAAAACCGTTGACCTACACCACGCTTTATCGCGACGGCTACGCCGATGGCGTCGGATTTCTCGATGAGAAATTTTCCCGCTCGGCGCGTTTCAGAGGCCCGCAGGGCATCGATATCAGCAACCTGACCGCCCAGAATGTCGCGCGCTCGGTCACCGGTGTGTGGGTCGGCCAGCGCTACATCGACAAGGTCAAGGCTGAACTGCAAAGTTCGACAAGTGAAGGCTACGACTTGCGGCGCAACGCGACCCTGGCCATAACCCAGCGGCAGATGAAAAGCGCCGCGCTGGAATGCCAGCTGCAAGGCCACATCACCCACCATGATCGGCAATGGCTGGAGCAGAGTATCGACAGCATGGCTGAGACTTCCGGCTCCATGCGCACGACCTATCCGCTCCAGCGTTTGATGATCGACGGCGAATGGGTGCTCGATGCGTGGCTGTTCAGCCATGGCGACAACCCGGTCTTGCTCTACACCCCCGAGGCGCCCGACGGCGTCGCTTTCCGCGAAGCGCGGCTGTTCAATTACCTGCTCCAGCAGCAGCCCGGCATGCTCGAATACCTGACCTTGCGCGTCGGCGTCAGCGCCCGCACGCGGGTGCGTTCGCACCTTGAAAACATCAAGAAAGGGCTGCCCAAAGACCTCAATAAAACCACACCCAGCCCGGCACGTTACGACTCGACCCGCGCGGACGCGGCGGTCAGTGATCTGCGCACGGCTCTTTACAACATGAAGTTGCAACGCCGCATCGACGACGTCAACGCCACCACCACCAGCCGTGCCGAGATGATCGCCAGTCTGGTCTGGACCAGTGTCGAATGGATCACCGCCATTGCTACTGCGCCGTTCCCGCTGCTGAGCCTGAGCACCGGCCTGTTGCTGGCGTTCAAGGACGCCATGCTCGCCCTGCACGCATACCGCCAGGGTGACCACGGCGAAGCGTTCCAGCATTTGCTCGGTTATCTGTTCAACAGTGCCGGCGCGGTGCTGACCGACCTGCGTCCGGCGCTACGTTCGCTTAAACCCGTGCGCCGGCCTTTGCGACAGAGCCTCGCCAGTGCCAGCAGCGAACAACAGAATGTCATGACCGTGATCGATCAAGTGGCCCCCCAACCTGACTGGGATGACATGCGTGTGGTGGTTTTCAGAGGCCAGATGTACTACGCCAGGAATAATCCTGACGCAATCGGTCGTTATTTGCTCTATAGCCGTAAGCCGAACTCTCCCGAGATCGTCTCCACCGGCATCCTGACCGTGCGCAATGCCGACGGGATGATGGTACGCAGCGGCATGACCGGCGGCGCGCCCAAGTACGAGGCCGTGCCAGAGACTCCCGGCCCATACAAGGTCTATGGCGTGGAGCGCAAATACCGGCAGCGCGTCGAAGCAGTGATGAATCCGCAAACCCGCGAGGACATCCTCCTGCGCAGTCAGGACGATATAGCCTCCAGTCCCTACCTGGTTATTGCCGGCGTGGTTGATGAACTCGCCTCGACACGCGCCGCCTACCTGAAGCAGGTTGAAAAGCTCAGCGCAGACGCCACCGCGCATTTCGCCGAACTTGCCCCGCTGCCAGCCCGCGCCGAAGCTCCGCCCGTCGGCGACGACCTGTCGTTTGCCCGGTTACTGGCCAGCGACGCCGTCAAAGGGAAAAACCTGGTGATCGGCGCCCAGCCCGGTTCGATCGCCAGCAAACAACTGCTGATCGATGGTGTGGACGAACTCGTGAGCACAGGCTTCAAGCGACTTTATGTGGAATACCTGGCGGGGGATGTCTTCAATATCAAGCTGGAAAAGATGAACAAGGGCGGAACCTGGAGACACATCAAAACCCATCTTGAAGCCGTCGACCGTGCGCTGGGCCATGAGAAAAACGCGCCATTCTCTTATCTGGCACTGGTGCGTACAGCGCGCGAAAAAGGTCTGAAAATCCATGCACTGGATGCTTCGACCAGCTATCAACTGGAAGGAGCGATGGTACTGAACGACGTCTCGCCATTGACCCCGCGCAGCAATAGCCTCAGGAATTTCTATTCGCACAAGACGCTGACCGCCGATATCGCGGATGCGCCTGATGAGCGCTGGGTGGTCCTCACCGAACAATCACGCATGAGCACCTTCGACAACACCCCCGGCCTGGCCGACCTGCACGCGGCTGTCGCCGTGCGCGTGGAGGATGTCGCACAGGATCAGGCGGCACGTATCGGCCTCGATTCAGCCGGGTCAATCGCCGGAGATTCGGCCGCCAAAGGCGATTATCGTGTGCAATGGCCGACGGCGTACAAGGCACCTCAGCCCGTCTCCAGGCCAGCAGCAATTACCCCCGTTGTCGAGCATTTCAGCGAGTACGATATCCCGCCCTCGATGCGCGACGATATTGCGCAAATGTTGCATCAACCCTACGCCATGGATTCACGCTACAACCCGACCGTACCGAGTGAAAAACGGGCGTTCGAGGCGTTCATCGCCAACCGCGGGCGCCTGGAGAAAAAGGCCAGTGATGCTTTTGCTCACTACACGCCCCCCGAAGCGGCCACGCTCCCGGCGCTCACCTCCGACACCACGTTCGAGGAGTTTTTGCGGCTGCTGGCCGACGGACGCTTGAACCTGCTGATCGGCGAGGCCCATTCCCACATAGCGAGCAAAGCGCTGCTGAAAAAGCACATGAAAGCGCTTAAGCGAGCCGGGTATGACACGCTCTACGTGGAACATCTGCTCACCGATTTGCACCAGGCCGATCTGGATATTTTTTATCGGACACAGCGCATGCCGGACAGACTGAAGGCTTACCTGCGCGTTCAGGACCGTGGTCACATGCCAACCCATGACGGTAACGATACGTACACAGCGGTCTGTCAGGCGGCGGCAAAATACAACATCCGTATCAGGGCACTCGATTGCACGGCGTCTTACCACCTCAAAGGTGTGTTTGACGAAGATATCTCGCGAAACGAGATGTTCAGCTATTTCGCCACCCAAGTGATCGAAGCCGACCAACTGGCACACGGACCGCATAAATGGGTGGCCCTCATCGGCAATGCCCACACCAACTACAACCTGGGTGTGCCGGGTCTGGCGGATACCCTCTCGGCGGTCAGTCTCCGCGTACGCGACACTGCCCCGGAACTGGCCCGAGATATCCACCGCGGGACGTGGGAAGTGGTAGCCAGCAAGCGCGGCACCACTAGCCGGGCCTTGCGCAGCGACTTCCTCATGGAAGTGGCCGTCGCCGGAACGAAAAAGCCCGCCCCGACGCCGCCAGTCAGCCGTAGCAAACTGACCGTCTCCGGAATGTTCATGATCGAAAATACAGGCACAGACGGGCCCCGCCTGGTGCATAAATCCAAAACCGGCGACATCGTTGTCACACCGATCCAGGTCAATGACCACGGCTTGTTTTTCATTGATCGCTGGGGGAAAAAAGATGAGGGTTTCAAATACCTGCAGAGCTTGATCGATATGCTGGTCGATGATGTGAAATTGACCGAGGTGAAATAACCGTCAGGTCTGACCTTCGCATTGCCAACAACCACCGGGCTTGATGGCCCGGTGGTTTTTTACAGCCAGATGCCACAGTTCTGCGCCTTACCTCAAACCCAACGCGTTAATCCTGCGCTTCGACAAACCCAGCACCATGTTCCAGGCCGCCCCCGAGCAGGACAGCGAAAGCCTGCTGGTCCACGCCTGCGAATCCCTGGCACAAGCAAGGCTGATGACCAGCGACATCGCCGCCTACATCGACCTGCCGCAACGGCGCACGATACTGGCGATTCAGCAAATCATCATGCTCGCCGAACTGGCGGTGAACCGCGTGCTGGATAACCACGAAATATCCCAAACACCGACACACAGCTGAAAAGCCCCTCACCCTAACCCTCTCCCAGAGGGAGAGGGGACTGATCGAGGTGTTTGGGCGAGCTATGCCGACGGGCAATACCGCGTTGAACTCAGATTCCGAAACAGATCAAAAGCCCCTCACCCTAGCCCTCTCCCAGAGGGAGAGGGGACTGATCGAGGTGTTTGGGGGAGTTACGCCGACGTGAAATACCGAGTTGAACGCAAATTTTGAAAAGCTCACCATCGGCTCCCTCTCCCTCTGGAGAGGGCTGGGCGGGCGGCGTTCCGATGAGGGGCGAATCCAACACAAAACCACAGCCGACCGCGCTGTGCTCTTCACCACTCAACAGGATGAGCGTTAGCTCGGCTGCAGCTCTTGATCTGTAAGGCGACGTCGGAAGGCTGAGTGGAGGGATTGATCCGGGCGTGGGAGCGCAGCGACCGTTTGGCGCAGCCAAACTCAGCGGGAGTAGGTGCAGCGAAGCAAACCGGAGACGCTGCGCTCGGATCGATACCGCAGCGAAGGAACCCCGAGCCCCAGCGAGCGGGCCGCACGTAGGAGCAAGCGTTTTTTGCTTACTTTTTTTGGCGTTTGAAAAAAAGTGAGTCGCCGTAAGGGCGAAACCCTAAGCCGCCGTTACCTAAACAACGGATATACACACCAAACACCCCCAACATGGTCGGCCCAAAGGCCGCCAAGTCCAAAGCGTGAACCCTGTCAAAACCCTGAACACACAAGCAGAAACATCCCCCGCCATTGAAACCACCCAAACCCTGCCCCATCTAAGACCCATACCCCATTGCGCAGGTGCCCCATGAGCGACCAGCAAGAATTCCCGGAAAACCCAGACGACTACACCGAAGCCGAACACATCGAACACACCTCTTCCGGCAAAGGCCTTGCCCTGCCCGGCCAGAACCTGCCGGACAAGGTCTACATCATCCCGATCCACAACCGCCCGTTCTTCCCGGCCCAGGTCCTGCCGGTCATCGTCAACGAAGAACCGTGGGCCGAAACCCTCGAACTGGTCAGCAAATCCGAACACCATTCCCTGGCGCTGTTCTTCATGGACACGCCCCAGGAAGACCCACGCCACTTCGACACCGGCGCCCTGCCGCAATACGGCACCCTGGTCAAAGTCCACCACGCCAGCCGCGAAAACGGCAAACTGCAGTTCGTCGCTCAAGGCCTCAGCCGCGTGCGCATCAAGACCTGGCTCAAACACCACCGCCCACCGTATCTGGTCGAAGTCGAATACCCGCACCAGCCCACCGAGCCGACCGACGAGGTCAAGGCTTACGGCATGGCGCTGATCAACGCGATCAAAGAACTGCTGCCGCTCAACCCGCTGTACAGCGAAGAGCTGAAAAACTACCTCAACCGCTTCAGCCCCAACGATCCGTCGCCGCTGACCGACTTCGCCGCCGCCCTGACCTCGGCCACTGGCCCGGAATTGCAGGAAGTGCTCGATTGCGTGCCGATGCTCAAACGCATGGAAAAAGTCCTGCCGATGCTGCGCAAGGAAGTCGAAGTCGCACGCCTGCAAAAAGAAATCTCCGCTGAGGTCAACCGCAAGATCGGCGAGCACCAGCGCGAGTTCTTCCTCAAGGAACAACTCAAAGTCATCCAGCAGGAACTCGGCCTGACCAAGGACGACCGCAGCGCTGACCTCGAACAGTTCCAGCAACGTCTGGAAGGCAAAGTCCTGCCGGCGCAGGTGCAGAAACGCCTCGACGAAGAAACGCACAAACTGTCGATCCTCGAGACCGGCTCGCCCGAGTACGCGGTCACCCGCAACTACCTCGACTGGGCGACCTCGGTGCCGTGGGGCGTGTACGGCGCGGACAAACTCGACCTCAAGCACGCGCGCAAAGTGCTCGACAAACACCACGCCGGCCTCGACGACATCAAGGACCGCATCCTCGAATTCCTCGCCGTCGGTGCCTACAAAGGCGAAATCAGCGGCTCCATCGTACTGCTGGTCGGACCGCCGGGCGTGGGTAAAACCAGCGTCGGCAAATCCATCGCCGAATCCCTCGGCCGGCCGTTCTATCGCTTCAGCGTTGGCGGCATGCGCGACGAAGCCGAGATCAAGGGCCACCGCCGCACCTACATCGGCGCACAACCGGGCAAACTCGTGCAGGCGTTGAAAGACGTCGAAGTGATGAACCCGGTGATCATGCTCGACGAGATCGACAAAATGGGCCAGAGCTACCAGGGCGACCCGGCCTCGGCGCTGCTGGAAACCCTCGACCCGGAACAGAACGTCGAATTCCTCGACCACTACCTCGACCTGCGCATGGACTTGTCGAAAGTCCTGTTCGTGTGCACCGCCAACACCCTCGATTCGATTCCCGGCCCGCTGCTGGACCGGATGGAAGTGATTCGCCTGTCGGGCTACATCACCGAAGAGAAAGTCGCCATCGCCAAGCGCCACCTGTGGCCGAAACTGCTGGAAAAGGCCGGTGTGTCCAAGGGCAGCCTGAGTATCAGCGACAGCGCGCTCAAAGCCTTGATCGACGGCTACGCCCGTGAAGCCGGCGTGCGGCAGCTGGAAAAGCAAATGGGCAAACTGGTACGCAAAGCGGTGATGAAGCTGATCGACGAGCCGAAAGCGGTGATCAAACTCGGCCCGAAAGACCTCGAAGCCTCGTTGGGCCATCCGGTGTTCCGCAACGAACAAGTGCTGTCCGGCACCGGTGTTATCACCGGCCTGGCCTGGACCAGCATGGGTGGCGCGACCTTGCCGATCGAAGCGACGCGGATTCACACCCTGAACCGTGGCTTCAAACTCACCGGGCAACTCGGTGATGTGATGAAGGAGTCGGCAGAGATCGCCTACAGCTACGTCAGCTCGCACCTGAAACAATTTGGCGGTGACGCGAAGTTCTTCGACGAAGCCTTCGTCCACCTGCACGTGCCGGAAGGCGCGACACCGAAGGACGGCCCGAGCGCCGGCGTGACCATGGCTAGCGCCCTGCTCTCGCTTGCGCGTAATCAGCCACCAAAAAAAGGCGTGGCGATGACCGGCGAACTGACGCTGACCGGGCATGTGCTGCCGATTGGCGGGGTGCGTGAGAAGGTGATCGCGGCGCGACGGCAGAAGATTTTCGAACTGATTTTGCCGGAGCCGAATCGGGGTAATTTTGAGGAGTTGCCGGATTATCTGAAGGAAGGGATTACCGTGCATTTCGCGAAGAAGTTTGCGGATGTGGCGAAGGTACTGTTCTGACCGGTAGCCCGTAGCCCCTCACCCCGGCCCTCTCCCCCACGAGAGGGAGCCAACCGAGCGGTCTTGCGCTATGCGCCGACCTGAAACACCGGGTCGATTATGGATTCGCTGACGCACGCTCAGGTCGGCGTACCTCGCCAATATCCCCCGATCAGTCCCCTCTCCCTCTGGGAGAGGGTTAGGGTGAGGGCAGGCACTGTCACACTTTGTCTCATCTTCAGTTATGCTCGCCGTTCGTCGCCAACGTCGGAGCCGCTGACCTTATGTCCCCCACTCGCCTGTTTCTCCCCCTCGCCCTCTCGCTGCTGGCCGCTTGCGCCACGCAACCGAAACATAACGTGACCGTGGAAAAACAGAGCGAATGCCCGGTGCGGCTGACCAACGGGCAAAACCTCATCATCATGCTGCCAAGTAACCCGACCACGGGTTATCGCTGGGCGATTCAGGATTCCGCCGGTGGCGTGCTGCGTGCACTCAGCCCCGAGGTCTACAGCAATCCCGAAGATGCCGGTGTGGTCGGCGCAGCGGGTTTGTCGACCTGGCGCTTCCAGGCCTTCGCCCCCGGCACCGGGCGTCTGCGCCTGACTTCGCAACAACCCTGGGCACCGGAAGTGCTGCCAGTGGAAACCTTTGACTGCGCCATTTCGGTGAACTGATCATGGGCTGGCTGATTCTGGCGCTGATGGGCGCGGTGACGTTTCTCTACGGTGTCAGCACGCATGCGGCGTTGCTGTGCCTGTTGGTCAAACCGTTGCCGGTGCTGGCATTGCTCGGCTGGCTGCACGATGCGCCGCCCAGCGACTATCGGCGCTGGATCAGTCTGGGGCTGATTTTCTCGCTGCTCGGTGATGTATTGCTGGCATGGCCGGGCGATCTGTTTGTATTTGGCCTCGGCGCGTTTCTGGTTGCGCATCTGGCTTATCTGAAGGCTTATCTGAGTGACTGCAAGCGTCTGGCGATTTTGCCGCTGGTACTTGCCCTCGGAGTGGGCGCGGTGCTGCTGGGTCTTCTGATTTCCAGCGGTCTTGGGCCATTGCTGGTGCCGGTGGTTGTTTATGGCACGGCGATCAGCGCGATGCTCTGGCGCGCGCTGGCCCGTTTGGGCACCGATGTGCCGAAACGCTCGGCGTTGCTGGCGGCGGGCGGTGCGCTGGCGTTTGTGTTCTCGGACAGCGTGATCGGTATTGATCGCTTCGTATCGCCATTCCACGCCGCGCCATACGTCATCATCCTCAGCTACTGGCTGGGCCAGTGGGGCATTGCGGCCTCCGCGTTCTCCCAAAGCAAACGCGCTAGCCTCTGATCGTTCCCACGCTCCGCGTGGGAATGCATCCTGTGACGCTCTGCGTCACTTACGCAGGGACGCAGAGCGTCCGGGGCGGCATTCCCACGCAGAGCGTGGGAACGATCACTGGCAAAAAAACGCTTTATCAGACAACCCAAGCATCCCCGCGCCCTTTTGGCTAAAATGCCGGCCTTTTCCCCCGACACCGCCGGAACCGCCGTGAGCAAAGAACCCGATCGTATTTTCGCCAAGCCTTTGGCCCAGGTGCCTGACTTCGCCTTCAATGAAGACGTGGTGCGGGTGTTCCCGGACATGATCAAGCGCTCGGTGCCGGGTTACCCGACCATCGTCGAAAACCTCGGCGTGCTCGCTGCACAGTTCGCCCAGCCGAACAGCGTGCTCTACGACCTCGGCTCATCGCTGGGCGCGGTCACTCAAGCGCTGCGTCGCCATGTGCGTACCGACGGTTGCCGGGTGATCGCTGTGGATAACTCGGCGGCGATGGTCGAGCGCTGCCGCGAATACCTCAACGGCCAGGACTCGATGTTCCAGGAGTTGCTGCCAGTGGACGTGATCGAAGGCGACATTCTCGCCCTCGATTTCCAGCCAGCCTCGGTGGTGGCGCTGAATTTCACTCTGCAATTTATCGCTCCCGATCAGCGCACCGCATTGCTCTCGCGCATTCGCCAATCGCTGCTGCCGGGTGGCGCGCTGATTCTCTCGGAGAAGCTGCGCTTCAACGATGCCGAAGAACATGCGCTGCTCACCGACCTGCACGTTGCCTTCAAACGCGCCAACGGCTACAGCGAACTGGAAATCGCCCAGAAGCGCAGCGCCATCGAAAACGTCATGAAGCCCGACAGCCTCGAAGAACACCGCGAACGCCTGCTGGCTGCCGGGTTCTCGAAAGTCGTGCCGTGGTTCCAGTGTCTTAACTTTGCCTCGTTGATTGCCTTGCCATGATTGATCTGTCCCCCCTCGCTCGCCGTCTGGCCGGCACACCGCTGGCCGAATGGGCCAACACCCTGCAGGCGCAACTCGACAAGAAAATGGAGAAGGGCCACGGCGATCTGGAGCGCTGGCAAAGTGCGCTGGACGCCTTGCCGAAGATCCAGCCGAGCGAAGTTGATCTGCTCAACGGGTTGAGGCTCGACACCGATTGCGACGATGAAACCCGCACGCAGATGCGTACTGCACTGATGGGGCTGTCGCCATGGCGCAAAGGGCCGTTTGACCTGTTTGGTGTGCACGTCGACACCGAATGGCGTTCGGACTGGAAGTGGTCACGGGTTGCACCGCATCTGGATCTGAAAGGCAAACGCATCCTCGATGTCGGTTGCGGCAACGGCTACTACATGTGGCGCATGCTCGGTGCCGGTGCGGACAGCGTGATTGGTGTTGACCCAAACTGGCTGTTCTTCTGCCAGTTCCAGGCCGTGCAACGCTATCTGTCAGAGCCAAATGCCTGGCACCTGCCCTTCCCGTTCGAAGACCTGCCGCCGAATCTGGAAGGGTTCGACACCGTGTTTTCCATGGGCGTGTTCTACCATCGCCGTTCGCCGATCGAGCATTTGCTGGCGCTGAAAGATTGCTTGGTCAAGGGCGGCGAGCTGGTACTGGAAACGCTGGTGGTCGAAGGCGACAAGCATCAGGTGCTGGTGCCGGAAGATCGTTATGCGCAAATGCGTAACGTGTGGTTCCTGCCGTCGGTGCCGGCGCTGGAGTTGTGGTTGCGTCGTGCGGGGTTTACCGATATTCGATGCGTGGATGTGAGCACAACAACGGTTGAAGAACAGCGCGGGACTGAGTGGATGAAGTATCAGTCGCTGAGTGATTTCCTTGATCCGGACGATCACAGCAAAACGATTGAAGGATTGCCGGCGCCGATGCGGGCGGTGATTGTCGCTAAAAAGTAAACCACCCACCCACCCACCGCGGTGAGCCCACCCCTCACCCCAGCCCTCTCCCCAAGGAGAGGGAGCTGATCTTTGGGCTTTTCTAAACTTGAGTACGACTCGATAACTCAGGTCGGCGGACCTCGCCCATCCAATCCGGTCAGTCCCCTCTCCCTCTGGGAGAGGGAGCCGATCCTCAGGCTTTTCAAAACTTGAGTTCGACTCGATAACTCAGGTCGGCGGACCTCGCCCATCCAACCCGGTCAGTCCCCTCTCCCTCTGGGAGAGGGTTAGGGTGAGGGGCTTTTCGCTCTTCGGGCGCGGAAGAATTCGGTCAACACCGCGCCACACTCCTCCGCCAACACCCCGCCTTCATACAACACCCGGTGATTCAAAAAGCCCTGGGTAAAAAACTGCCCCTGACTCTGCACAATCCCCGCCTTCGGCTCCAGCGCGCCATACACCACACGCGCCACTCGCGAATGCACGATCAAGCCTGCGCACATGCTGCACGGTTCCAGCGTCACGTACAGCGTGCTGCCCGGCAGACGATAGTTATCCACCGCCTGCGCCGCCGCACGAATGGCGACCATTTCCGCGTGAGCGCTCGGATCGCTGGTACTGATCGGGCAATTGAAACCGCGCCCGATGATCTCACCGTCCTGCACCAGCACTGCACCCACCGGCACTTCACCGAGCGCTGCACCTTGCGCCGCGAGCGCCAAGGCTTCCCGCATGAAATCACGGTCACGGCTGCGGTCAACGATCGCCGCGGGGCGAATCTGGCGCATCACTTCACCTCGATGGCGGCCATCAGGCCGGTTTCCATGTGGTCGATCACGTGGCAATGGAACATCCACACACCGGGATTATCAGCCACCAGCGCCACTTGCGCGCGCTCGTTCTTGCCCAGCAGATAGGTGTCGGTGAAGTACGGGATGATCTTGTGCCGGTTCGACGCGATCACCTTGAAGCTCATGCCGTGCAGGTGGATCGGGTGCTGATACTGGGTCATGTTCTTCAGTTCGAAAATATAGCTCTGACCCAGTTTCAGGCTGGCAATCGGTCGGTCAGCGCAGGTCTTGTCGGTGATGTCCCAGGCCTTGCCGTTGATCTGCCACAGGCTCGGCGGCCGGCCATTGTCGACGTTGACCGAAACCGAGCCGACCCATTCGAAATTGAAGTTGAGTTTCTCGGCATTGGCCAGGTCCGGTTCCGCCACCGGATTGGCCGGCAGCGCTTTCGGCCAGTCGCTCGGCGCGTCGGTATTGGCCACCGAACGCAACGTGCCCAGACGCACCGGGCCGTTGCGCAGCGACAATTCTTCGCCCGCCGCCGGTGCCTTGATCGCCAGACAAATACGCATGCCCGGGCCGAGCCAGTATTCCTTGCCCAACGGGCGCGGCTCGACCGGATTGCCGTCCAGCGCATAGATCTGCGCTTCGACGCCGGGAATGTTGATGCGGTAAGTCAGGGTGTTGTCGAGGTTGAGCAAACGCACGCGAGTGATCTGCCCCGCCGGCAGTTCGATCACCGGGGTCGGCACGCCGTTGATGGTCGACAATCGCCCCGCCGTGCCGCCACGCGCTGCTTCACGGGGAATGCTGAACTCGACGAAATTGCCTTCGTCATCGATGTGCCAGTTTTTCAGGCTCAAGGTCTTTTCGTACTTGAAACCGGTCGGCTCGCGCTCTTCGATGATCAGCGGCCCGACCAGCCCGCGCCCGAGTTCTTCGCTGCTGCTGACGTGCGGGTGATACCAGTAGCTGCCGGCATCCGGTACGCGGAATTTGTAATCGAAGTATTCACCCGGCAACACCGGCAGCTGCGACACGTACGGCACGCCGTCCATTTCCAGCGGCAGGCGAATGCCGTGCCAGTGAATAGTGGTCGCCACCGGCAAGTGGTTGATGAAGCGCACCCGCAGCCATTCACCCTGACGCACACGCAACTCGGTGCCCGGCGCCGAAGGCCCGAATGCCCAGGCCTCGGTCTTGTGCCCCGGCACCAGCTCGACGTCCAGCGGTGCGGCGATCAGTTCATAGTCGTGGCCCGCCTCGGCGTCGGCCATTTTGCCGAGCCAGTAACGCGACGCGCCCCCCGCACCAACGCCAACGACAACAAGACCGGCCAGGCCACCGAGGATTTGGCGACGGGTAAAGGACATGAACTCAACTACCTCACGTATCAGCGACAGACCCTGAAGGCCTGTAAAAGGCGAATACGATACACCTGCGGTTGAGAAACAGTAAGGGCGACCTGAGGCCGCACATCCCCTGCCGGCTTAAGGTCGCAGCCCGGTAATCAGATGCACCACACCGCCCGTCAAGGGCATTACGCCCGCGACACCGGCGGCGCTCAACGCCTGTTGATCGATGCCAGACACATCACGCAACACCACCCGCACCCGCGTCAACGCCAGCGGTTGCTGCGATTTCAGGTTATCCACACCGCCCAGCGCCGCGACGATAGCGGCGCTCAACCCGTCGCTCGGCTCGGCCGCCGCTGCGGGAGTATCCACCACCAGATCCGGGGTCAGGGCTTTCCAGAATGCCTTCTGCAATTGATCGAACATGTTCAGTTCTCCAGAACCCGTAAAGTATCGACGGTCGCCTCGTGAAACAGCTGCAACGCCTCGCGCACCTGCCCGGCACTTTCCAGACCGAGCACCTGTTGGGCGATGATCTGACAGTCCGCCAGCGCAAGCTCGCGCACCGTTGCCTTGACCGGCGCGATCATCGGCACACTCACTGATAGCTCATCCACACCCAACCCCAGCAACAGCGGCACCGCCAGACGTTCAGAGGCCATCGCCCCGCACACGCCGACCCATTTGCCATGGGCGTGCGCAGCCTTCACGGTCATGGCGATCAGGCGCAATACCGAGGGGTGAAAACTGTCCGCCTGACTGGCCAGACGCGGGTGATCGCGATCCATCGCCAGGGTGTATTGCGTCAGGTCATTGGTGCCGATCGAGAAAAAATCCACCAGCGGCGCAAACAGATCCGCCATCAGCGCCGCGGCCGGCACTTCGATCATGATCCCCAGTTTCGGCCGTTGCGTCAGCCCCAGCGCGAGGATCTCCTCGTCCAGCATCTGCCGCGCCAGACGCAGCTCTGACAATTGCGTGACCATCGGCAACATGATGTGCAAACGTGTCAGATCGCAGCAGCCGAGCATGGCGCGGAACTGTTCACGCAATAACTGCGGGCGCTCCAGGCATAAACGAATGCCGCGCACGCCCAGGAACGGGTTGGTTTCGCTGTCCATGGGCACATAGGCCAGCGGTTTGTCGCCGCCGACATCGAGGGTGCGCACCACCAGATTGTGTGCAGATCCGACGCAGCGAGCGATCGCACTGTAAGTGGCAACCTGTTCGTCATGGCTTGGCGCGTGATTGCGGCCCAGATAAAGAAACTCCGAACGCAGCAGGCCGACGCCTGCGCCGCCCGAGGCCATGGCCTGCGCGGTTTCAGACAATGAGGCGACGTTGGCCGACACCTCGACGTGATGGCCGTCACGGGTTCGCGCGGCAAGTGTTGCATTGGCCAGCTCATGCTCGTGGCGTTGGCGCTGTTGCGCGTGGCGCGCCTGCCATTGTTTGATTGCCGCTGGGTCCGGATGCACATGCAGTTCACCCTTGTCGGCATCGAGCAGCACCTGAGTGCCGTTGCTCAGTGCGAGCATTTGCACCGGTACCCCGCAAATCGATGGCAGACCACAGGCGCGGGCAAGGATCGCCACGTGGCTGGTCGCGCCGCCGCCAACTGTCGCGAAGCCGAGTACTTTGCTGGTATCGATGCCGGCGGTCTGCGACGGCGTCAGTTGATCGGCAATCAGAATGCTCCCTTGCGGCAACTCCAGCGCCTGTTCGCCAATCCCGAGAAGCAGCTTGAGCACGCGGCGCCCGACATCGGTCAGATCTGCCGCCCGCTCTGCCAGCAGTGCACTGCCGAGCTGGCGAAACATGATCGCGGTTTCTTCAGTGGCGGCGCGCCAGGCGAACGCTGCGCTTTTGCCCTCGTCAATCAACGCTTGAGCCTGATCGAGCAGACCCGGATCTTCGAGCAATTCCTGATGCGCCTTGAAGATCTCGGCTTCGGCTTCACCCGCAGCGGTGTCACGCAAATGCTGCAAAGCCAGATCCGCTTCGATCAGGGCATTGGCGAGGGCCGCACGCTCGACGTCTGCTGCGCCGCCAAACTCACTGACGTCGAAGACCGGTTCGCTGATCTGCACCACTTGGCCTAACGCCGAACCGGGCGATGCGCAGACGCCACGCAGAAGCGCCAGCGTCTCGGTGGTGGCGACCTCGACAGGCGCCACCGCCGTCACCGTTTCACCGCAGCCCTCGGCCAGTAACCGGGTCAGCGTATTGATTGCAGCGTCAGCATCTTCGCCCACCGCACTGACCTGCACGCTGTCGCCGAAAGCGGTCTGCAACGCCATGATCGCCACCAGCGATTTGGCGTTGGCCTGAGCCTGTTGCTTATGCAGGTAAATCTTTGCCGCGAAGCCCTTTGCCGCTTGCGCAAACACCGCTGCCGGACGCGCATGCAGACCGTTGGGGTTGGGCAGTTTCAACAACGCTGAAAACACCGCTTGACCTTCTGCCACGAAAGCTGCCTCACCGGCCGCCTGCGCACCGGCGAGTTCAAGCAACGGCTGAGCGGTTTCGACCTGTCCGCTCGGCGCGATGAGCCAGGTAAACGGCTCCCCGCTGACCACCAGCATCAAGGTCAGCAGGCTGCGCGCGTGCAGGGCTATGTAGTCGGCATCGAACTCGATCAGCGCCTGCCCGGCCACAACCCGCTGCCCCTCTTCGACCAGGCGAGTGAAGCCTTGGCCGCCGAGGTTCACCGTGTCCAGGCCGATGTGCATCAACACCTGCACGCCGTTGTCATCGGTGATGCCCACGGCATGTCCGCTGGCCTGCACGTTACTGATGACCCCGGCCAAGGGCGCGCACAGGGTCGACGAGGTTGGGTCGATGCACAGACCGTCGCCGATCACGCGCCCGGAAAACACCGGATCAGGCACCTGCTCCAGCGCCATCAGGACACCGGACAAGGGAGCCAGCAGTTGCAATTGTTGGGGTGTGGCCATGACGTCACCTGCAGTTTTATGCTTTGAAGTACCCACGGAGCGCGACGCTCCATCAGCATCGCTTATTTCCACCAGTATTCGACCTGCAATCCGACATTCGCACCGTGGCGAGCGGTGCCGAAAGCGCCGGTGTCAGACAGTGCCGAGCCTTTGGCCAATTGGTTGGCCGCACGTTTGGCCGCCTCGTTCCAGGTAGCGTACGTGTAATACAGACGCACCTCGGGACGCGCCCAGAACTCCGGGCCTTTGGGCGACCAGGTCGGGGCAAACGTGAATTTGCTCAGTTTGCGCGTGCCACCCGGGGCTTCGACTTGATCGTGGCCCAGTTCGGTGACCAGCTTGAAGTGTTCGCTGAGCGCGTAGGCAGGTCGTACCCCCAACGAGATCCAGTTCTGATCGGCTCCGTCCGGGCGAATGTCTTTCTGATACACCGCTTCGACCTGACCGCCGAAACGCGGTGTCACCTGCCAGTCAAAAAACTCGACGATCCGGTAACTTTTGTTGCTGTCATCCAGTTTGACGTTGCCGGTATAACCGAGCCCGGTGCCCGGCCCTTCACCGTATTGCAGCGCCAGTTTGTTCTTGCCGCCGAAAAAATCCGTTTGCACATGTTGCGTGGTGATCGCCCAGCCCCGGTGGGCATCGCGGCTGTCGGGCTTGTCTATATAACTCAAACCGAACTCCAGCTCACCGCCCGGATTGGTCTTGAAACCGGCGACGTTGAAGTCGTGCCGATTGATGTAGTCCTTCTGGTACAGGTTGTCCTTGCGCGAGAAGGCATAGCTGTATTTCAGATCACCGATCAATACGTCTTCGACTCCGCCCCCGGTGGCACTCTGGTTCCAGTAATAGAAGTCGGAAATGTGGATGTCGTTACGTTTGTAGTAACGCCGCCCGGCCCATAGTGAGCCACCGTTGAGTGCCGGCATCGCCGACCACTGTGCGTAGGCCTGCGGCAAGCGGATCGAGCCATTGTCGTCTTTGAATGTAGGGCTGCGATCGTAGCGGTTATACAGCGAGGCCATGCCGTCGACACTCAATACCGAACCGTCGTCGAGGGTGTACAGATCTTGACGCAACTCGAGTTCGCCGTACTGCTCGCATTCGTTACCCAGACGATATTTGGTCTGCGCACCAGGTAACTGGAAGCATGACTGACCGCTGCTGTTGACCGATGTACCGACACCGCTGCGCAAGTAGCCACCAAACTCCAGCGCTTGTGACGCTGGCGGTAAGGCCAGGCAAAAACCTGCGACTGCAAGGCTGCGATTTATTGTTGTTTTCATAAGCCACCCCATTGTTTTTATTGTCTGGTTGCATGAATTCGGCGCGCAAAAATCCCCCGCGCAGTGTCCTGCGTGTTTTTTTGAAAGCTGTTTTTTAGTTAAAGGTCAGGGATCGATCAGGTGCAGGACGAAGGACTCGTAAGGCCTCAAAGTCACCTGGCGATTGCGCATCGACCCGTCCGGGTAATTGCTGATCAACTGGCGCTGGCTCATCGACTCGCTGATGACCGTCGACGGCAACTCCACTTCACAGGTTGTCCCGTAGAAGTTGTTCACCACCAACAAACGCTCGGCGTCACCTTCACGCACATACGCCCAGACCTGCGGATGTTCGGGCAACAGTTGTCGGTACAGCCCGTCGGTGATCAACGACTCGCTGCGACGCAGCGCGATCAGACGGCGGTAGTGATGCAACACCGAATCCGGGTCGTCGAGCTGATGGGCGACGTTGATCTGCGCGGCATTGGCCGGTACGCCGATCCACGGTTCGACACTGCTGAAACCGGCGTTCGGTCCGCCGTCCCAATGCATCGGCGTACGACCGTTATCGCGGGACTTCTGCATGATCGCCGCCATGTTGTCGGCATCGCTGCTGCCGGCTTCGCGCTTGAGGCGAAAGATGTTCAGCGTCTCGACATCGCGATAATGCTCGATCGACTCAAACCCCGGATTGGTCATGCCCAATTCTTCGCCCTGATACACGAACGGCGTGCCCTGCAGAAAGTGCAGTGCGGTGCCGAGCATCTTCGCCGAAAGCTCGCGGTACTCGCCGTCATTGCCAAAGCGCGAGACCACTCGCGGTTGATCGTGGTTACACCAGAACAGCGCGTTCCAGCCACCGCCGGCCTGCATGCCGGTCTGCCAGTCGGACAGGATCGCCTTGAGTTGAAGGAAATCGAAATCCGCGCGCACCCACTTTTGCAGGTTCGGATAATCGACTTTCAGGTGATGAAAGTTGAAGGTCATCGACAGTTCTTTCGACTGCGGATTCGAATAACGAATGCAGTGTTCGAGGCTGGTTGAGGACATCTCGCCGACATTGATCAGGTCGTGCCCTTCAAAGACTTCGCGGTGCATCTGCTGCAGGTACGCGTGGACATTCGGCCCGTCGGTATAGAAACGTCGGCCATCGCTGTTGTCCTCGGGAAAGTCCTTGGGCTTGGAGATCAGATTGATCACATCGAGACGAAAACCACCCACGCCCTTGTCTCGCCAGAACTGCATCATCCGGAACACTTCAGCGCGTACCTCGGGATTGTCCCAATTCAGGTCGGCCTGGGTGTGGTCGAACAGGTGCAGGTAGTACTGACCGGTCTGCGCTTCGTACTCCCAAGCGGAACCGCCGAACTTGGATTCCCAGTTGTTCGGCTGATCACGCCAGATGTAGAAGTCACGGTAAGGGTTGTCGAGGCTGCTGCGCGCCTGTTGAAACCATACGTGCTCGATCGAGGTGTGATTGACCACGATGTCGAGCATCAGCTTGATCCCGCGCTTGCCCGCTTCGGCGATCAGCAATTCGCAGTCGGCCATGCTGCCGTAGCTCGGGTCGATGGCGTAATAATCGCTGATGTCATAGCCATTATCGCGCTGCGGCGAGCGCAGGAATGGCGTGATCCACAAGCAGTCGACACCCAGCCAGTGCAGGTAGTCGAGCTTGGCGACGATACCGAGCAGATCCCCTGTCGGGTTGCCGGCATGGCTATGAAAACTCTTCGGATAGACCTGGTAGATCACCGAACGCTGCCAGTCTTGCATGGCACAACTCCTTCAATAAGTCCGTGCGGCTCGCGCCCACATTGAATGCGATCAACGGTGGGAGAGCCTGCTCGCGAAAGCGATTGTTCAGGCAACCCGATAACCGGGCCGGACAATCTTCATGCTCAGTGCACAGGTCAGAACAAACGGTACGAGCATGGCAATAAGCATCCCGATGACGAACATCGGGATGTACTGCGGAATGATCGAGATGAAACCCGGCAGACCGCCGACGCCGATGGCCGAGGCCTGAACCTTGTTCAGCGACAGGAATACGCAGCCCAGCGCCGAGCCCGTCAGCGCGGCATAGAACGGAAACTTGTAGCGCAGATTGACGCCGAACATCGCCGGCTCGGTGATTCCGAAATAAGCGGAAATCGCCGAGGTCGACGCCATGCTCTTGTCCCGTGCATTACGGGTCATCCAGAACACCGCCAACGCGGCACTGCCTTGGGCGAGATTGGACATGACGATCATCGGCCAGATGAAGGTGCCGCCCTGGGTCGAGATCAATTGCAGGTCGACCGCGAGAAACATGTGGTGCATACCCGTGATCACCAGTGGCGCATACAGCAGACCGAAAATCGCGCCGCCTACCATCGGTGCCAGGTCAAACAGCATGACCAGGCCTTCAGTGATGAAGATGCCGAGGTGACGGGTTACCGGGCCGATTACCGCCAGCGCCAGCACGCCGGTGACGACGATGGTGGTGATCGGCACCACGAGCAATTGAATGGCGTTAGGCACGCGCGCCCGCAGCCATTTTTCGATGACGCTCATTACGTAGGCGGCCAGCAAAATCGGCAGGATCTGCCCCTGATAACCGACCTTTTCCACCTGAAACAAACCGAGAATATCGAAGTACGGCAACTGCTGCCCTTCCAGCCCGGCCACGGCCTTGCCGTAGTTCCAGGCGTTGAGCAGATCCGGGTGCACCAGCATCAGGCCGAGCACGATGCCGAGGATCTCGCTGCCGCCAAAGCGTTTGGCCGCCGACCAGCCCACCAACGCCGGCAAAAACACGAACGAGGTATTGGCCATCAGATTGATCAGGCTCCACAGCCCGTCGAGTTTCGGGTAGGCATCGAGCAGGGTTTGCCCTTCGATGAACATGCCTTTCGCGCCAAGCAGATTGTTGATGCCCATCAGCAGGCCGGCAATGATCAGCGCCGGCAGGATCGGCATGAACACGTCGGAAAACACCCGCACCAGACGCTGCATGGCGTTGATCTTTTCGGCGCTTTTCTGTTTGACGTCTGCGATGGTCGAGGCCGCGAGACCGGTCTGGCGACGCAGTTCGGCATAGACCTTTTCCACTTCGCCCGGACCGATCACCACTTGATAAAGGCCACCGGTGAAGAACGAGCCTTTGACCAGGTCGATCTGATTCAGCGTGGCGCTGTCCACCAGGCTCGGGTCCTTCAGGGCCAGCCGCAACCGCGTGACGCAATGGGCGGCCTGTTCGAGGTTGTCGCTGCCACCGAGGCTGTGCAGCAACTGCCTGGCAATATTCGGGTAGTCGTGGCTCATGCTTGTTCTTCCGCTGTGGATTGTTGTTATTGGCAGCACGCCGAAGCGAAAAGTACTCGTCTGTACGAGTTAATGCAACAACTCGTACAGACGAGTTTGTTTATGTATGTTCCCGCCAGACCGAAGGCGAAATTTCCTACTCAGCCCTAAGGTGATTTCCATCGTCCACATGGACAAAGCCCTACCCTGGCCTTAAGGTTCGTGGCTTTGAGCACAGTCGGCACCGAGCCTCCCCATGAGCAAATACAACCAGATCTATAGCGATCTGCTGGCCAGTATCACGACTGAGCGCCTGGAGCGCGGCGCCCGCCTGCCCTCCGAAACCGAACTGATGGACAGCTATCAGGCCAGCCGTGGCACGGTGCGCAAGGCCATCGAACTGCTTCAGGAACGCGGCTTTGCGCAGAAAATCCACGGCAAAGGCACATTCGTGCTTTCGACCAATCCGATCGAGTTTCAGCTCGGCGGCATCGTCAGTTTTCAGGAGACCTACCCGCGTCTGGGCAACGACGTCAGCACCGAAGTGGTCGAGCTGAGCCAGATCCCGCTCGAAGGTGCCCTGCTCGAGCACATCGATGCCGAGCCCGGCAGCCTCATCACTCGGATCAAGCGTGTGCGGCGAATCGATGGCAAACGGGTCATCCTCGACATCAACCACTTCGTCAGCGAAGTGATTCCCGGCCTGTCTCTCGATATCGCCGAGCAGTCGATCTATGCGCATATCGAACAGACCCTGCAGTTACAGATTGCCTACGCCCAACGCACCATCGAAGCGGTGCCGCGCAGCAAGGACGATCAACTGCACCTGGACCTCGACGGCCAGAGCCATGTGATCGTGGTCAGCAACCAGACCTTCCTCCAGGACGGTCGTCAGTTCGAGTACACCGAATCGCGGCACACCCTCGACAAGTTCTACTTTTCCGACGTGGCCCGGCGCTGACCCCGACACATTTCCAACGATCATGTGCGGTACATATGTAGTGCACTCCCCTTGAGCGAATCGGCCATGCTCGGCCTTCATTTCTCAAGGATGGAGAAAGCATGTACGCCACCCAACAAAGTCCTCTGCCAAACGCGGCAGACAAAGCGGCTCTGAAGCGAATCGCGTATACCGTCGTGCAGAACTGCCCCGGTCTGCAGGACGCCGCCCATCAAGCGGCCCGTGATCTGCTGGAAGCCAAAGGCTTGTCGAGCCTTGATCCCGATCAGGTTTATTTCCATCGCTTCAAAACGGCCCAAAGCAGCACCCGCTCGTTTAGCGGCTGGGAGCACATCCGCGAAAAACCCTACGAATCGACAACGCTGACACAGTTGGTGATTCATCGTTTTCGCGCCACCGATCAGGACAACGCCGATCTTCTCGATCTCTATGGTGGCTTCTATGCCGAAGGTCCGCAGGGCGAGAATTTCGACGAAAAAAACCAGGTGCGCCTGCATGGCGATGACGTCTTGAAGGCGTTCTGGAGTCTCGACTTCAGTGGCCACTTCACCGCGACACTGACAGACTTCTGGAACAGCCACGCCGACGATTTCCGCACATTGGCCAAATGCAATTTCCTCAGTCGTGCGGTGCAGGCTCTGGACCTTGGGCAACTCACCGGCAGTGACTTCCAATGGCTGGTGAACTCGGTGGTGGGGCCGGTCAGCTGGCCGATAACCCTGAGCATGCTGCAAGCGAGTCATACGCCAACGGGGGATGTTTGCGCCTTCGACGTTGACGGGCATGTCGCAACCCAACTGTTGCGCATCGTCGACCCCGGCGGCCGACAGATTATCTATCTGCCCAGTGAAGCCAATGCGTTCGTGATCAAGGAAACCGCTGCCGATCTGCATTGGTGGCTGCTGGAGCAAATGAATGATGCGAAACGTCGCCAAGCCTTTATGGATCATTTTGCCCTCGCCGATCGTCAGCACATGACTGAAAACGTCACTGATCTGATGAATCGGCTGGTGGACACCTGGGGCCGGGCCGACCATCACCTGATCAACCGTACGAACCTTGTGCTGACTGATGATGCATTCAGTTGGCTGCGCGACTCGACCCGCCAGGCGATGTTCGCAGAAGCCCACCTGTCCCTGACATCGAATGGTGATCTGCGCAAAAAGCTGTGGATCGGTTATCTGAGTGCGGGACTCAAGGTGTTTGGACCGATGGCTACTGTCGGTTGGCCGCTGGCGTTGCCGGTGATTGGTGCCACGATTGCGAGCATGGGACTGAATATCGATCAGGCACAAAACGGCAAGAGCAACGCCGAACGCAAGGCCGGCGTGCTGGGTGCAGTCTTGAGTGGCATCAACCTGTTATTCAACCTTCCATTGCTGATCGGCACCGGGCCGATGCTGGAAATCGGCGCCGAGGTCGAGGTGGCAGAGGCCGCAGAAATGGCCGAGTACAGCGAAGCCTTGAATCCTGACACCGAGGCCGACAATCCCCTGCAGATCATGGTGCCGGGCGATGTCGACATCACCGTACCGAACCTTGACGAAACGGTGCTGGTTCCGGCGCAGAACGCCCCACCGCCACCCGTACCGGAACGCTATCAATGCAACGAGTTGCTCGATGGCACAGCACTCGGCGAAGAGTCCGGGAAATTCCACGGTATCTACCGTCTCGACTCTGATCCGCCCTATGCCATTTTGATGAATGACGCGCCGTACTATGTGCGTTACTTCGCCAACGCTCGCGGCAGTGGCGACTGGGCCATCGTTGACCCTGAGCGCCCCAACCAGCTCGTCCACGCCCTGCCAATCCGCCTCAATGGCGAAGGTGAATGGGAGCGAATGCCCGCACTGGGCCTGAAGGGAGGCGGCCAGTGCATGGGCAAGCAATGCGCCCCTGATATCGAACTCGATACCTTCGAACCTGCATCACCGGAGACGCCCACCCAACCAGCGCAAGCACCGCAACCTTCAACATCGCGCCCCCCGCGTCCGGTGACCAGCGCCTACGACATCGACCCGCTTGTGCGCCGCTCGATTAAAGCCTGGGCGTTGAGCCTCAACGAAACCCATGCCCAGTTGCAGCCCGATGGGGCCGGCGGTTTTGGCATGGATGATCCGTTCGAATTGTATGCCGCCGGCAAACGCACGCTGCTGCAAAGTTCGGCCCGAGGCTTTTTCAAGAATCTGCCGTGGATCATCCAGCCTGCGCGTCCGGCAATACCCGAAATCAGCCGCCTGATGCCGCTGGCCGATCTTGTCGATGGAATTTTTGAAAGTGCTTCAGGGCTGGTGGTGGGAGAAACCCTTGATCGCATCGCCAGCCTGCGTTTTCTGATTGAAAGCATGCCGGCGCTGGCCCGCCACGCCAAAACCCTCTACATGCGCGGGTTGCTCAGTGACTTCGCTCAGGTTGAACTGAACAGCTACTTCACCAGCGGCCAGATGACCGTGGATTTACGCAATTACTTGAACAGCCTCGGCACCGATCCTGGCGGTCGCTTCACCCCACTGGAGCTGGTCCAGGTTGCGCGAGCGAACGGGGTTCGGGTCCAGGCGATCGACTGCGCCGCCAGCTACAAAATGAAAACCCCGCTGCCCTCCGTCGACGAGCAAATGATGAGCACCTACCTGACAAACGACATCATGACCGGCGACGTTTACCTCAACAGCCCGGGAAAATGGATCGTAGTAACGGATGCTCACAACACCAATACCTTCAGAGGACTGCTGGGCATCAGCGAATTGAAGGGAGGAATCGGCCTGCGAATCGATGAAGTCGGCGCCGGTGCAGAGCTGGGTGTCGACGTCGACCCGGGCATTGAAGTCCCACGCGGCAGCTCCCCCGGTGGCACTGTCAGGCAAGGAAATCCGGATCTGCTTCGCGCCGATTTGCGTTTGAAAGTTCAGGCACCCGAGGTGGCCTGGAGCGAGGAGACGCTGGAGAATCTTTTGTACAGGCGCGGCATGTATCTGTTCGAAAAAGCGGGCGACAGCTACACCCTGATCCACCGCAGCAAACAGGGCATGCTCCAGCGCACTCCCGTCGCTCGATTGAATGACGGCAAGGTCTCTCTCCACCGACCTGCGTGGCAACGTGTGAATGACATCGAGTTCACCAATTTGAAGGACATGTCTCAACGGTTGTCCGATACCGGACTGATATTGCGTAGCCGGATTCCTGATTGAGGCTCTCGGGTGAGCAAGGAAACGCCCTACAACAAAAATGCCAGTCAGCAAAACTGACTGGCATTTATCATCAACCTTCCTCGGTGCTTGTTAAGCCAGCTAGCGCCTGAAAAACGTCCTGCAAACAGTCCTCCTCCATCACCCCCACGCAATTATCAATAGTGGGCACTATGCGGTAGCCGGGTAGTGCACTCCCCTTGAGCGAATCGGTCATGCTCAGTCTTTGTTTCTCAAGGATGAAGAACCCATGACCTCCCCCGAACGACGTCTCCTGCCAAACGCAGCGGACAAAACTGCCCTCAAAGCCATTGCCGCGACTATCGTGCAGACCTGCCCGAGTCTGCACGACGCTGCCCGTCAAGTCGCCAATGAAATCCTGGTGGACAAAGGACTGTCCGGCCTCGATCCGGACCGGGTTTACTTCCACCGTTTCAAAGCGGCCCAGAGCAGTACGCTGACCTTCACGGGTTGGGAACACTTGCTGGAAAAGCCTTACGAAACGCTCACCCTCACGCAGTTGGTGATCCATCGTTTTCGCTCGACCGATCAAGACAACGCAGATCTGCTTGGCCTCTACTGCGGCTTCTACTCGGATGGCCCGGAGGCGGAAAACTTCAATCAGCGCAATGAAGTGCGGTTGCTGGGCAGCGATGTGCTGAAGGCGTTCTGGGACGTCGACTTCAGCGCGCGCTACACAGGTCAGCTGACGACATTCTGGCAAACCTCGTCGGATGACTTCCGCGCCCTGGCAAAGTGCAACTTTCTCAGTCTGGCGGTGCAGGCGCTGCAACAGGGTGACCTTGATGGAACTGATTTTCAGCGCATCGTCAGCTCGGTAATCGGCCCCGTCACCTGGCCCGTTACCCTGCCAATGCTGCAAGCGTTACACCCGGTCAGTGCGCAAGTGCGGACGCTGGATCTCGATGGCCGCGTCGCCTCCAATGCGCTGCGTCTGGTGGAAGACAGTGGCCGCCAGACCCTTTACTTGCCAGGCGAAGCACGGGCATTCCTCTTGATGGACAATCAAGCGGATCTGCACTGGTGGATGCTTGAGCAGATGAACTCAGAGGACAAGCGCACGGCGTTTCTCCAGCATTTCCCGCTGGCTGATCGCAATCACCTGAGCGAAAACCTCACCGATCTGATGAACCGCCTGGTGAGCACCTGGGGCCACAGCGATCACCGAATGATCAATCGCAGCAACGACGCGATCAGCGGTGACGCATTTACCTGGTTGAGCGAGTCGACACGTACGGGCATGGTTGCCGAGGCGCGCCTGGTGCTCACTTCCAACAGTAAACTGCGCAAAAAACTCTGGATCGGTTATTTGAGTGCCGGGCTGAAAGTATTCGGCCCGATGGCAGCTGTGGGCTGGCCTGTGGCGTTGCCTTTGATTGGCGCCAGCATCGCGAACATGGGATTGAACATCGATCAGGCCATCAACGGCACTACACCAACCGACCGCAAGGCCGGTGTTACCGGCGCAGTGCTCAATGCCATCGACATTGTGTTCAACATTCCTTTTCTGATCGGCACTGGCGCGCAACTTGAAGTCGGCCCGCAGGTGGAGTTTGCCGAAGCTGAAGAAATGCGCGGGTTGATCGAGTTCACATCGCCTGACGCCCCCTTCTTGCCGCCAGTGGATCAACCGCCAGTCACGGCGGCTGATCCACTGGCGACCGTTGAGCTGACAAACGAAATCCCCACCGAGACAACCCTCGTATCCACCCGGCAGTTGGCCATGGCTGCAGCGCGCCAAGGTTGGTCTTTTCCAAAGATTCCTGCCCAATATCGATGCAACGAGTTATTGGCCCACCGTTCTGTAGAGGCAGCGCCAGGCAAATATGAGGGCATTTATCGCCTGGACAAGGAGCCGGGCTATGCCATCGAAATGGATGGCGCCGCGTACTACGTGCGCTACTTTGCCGACTCCGAGGACGCTGGCTACTGGGCCGTCGTCAATCCCGAGCGCCCCAATCAATTCGCTTACTCGTTGCCAGTACGCTTCGGTAGTAGCGGCAAGTGGCAACGCATACCCGCGTTGCGTCTCAGGGGAGGCGGCCAATGCATGGGCAAGGCCTGTTTCCTGGACACCGACCTGTCCTCGGCCCAGGGTTCAGCAACGCCGTCAGCGGAGCTTCCCCTCGTCGAAGCGGTTTCACCGGTCGCGCGACCACTGCGCCTGGTTACTCCCCTCAACGACATCCCAGGAATGGATATGGCGAAAATGAAACGATGGGCAATGAACTTGCCCGAGACTTTCGCCGAGCTCTCCAGCGCAAACCGTGGTAACCCATCAACTGCCGATACGTACGCGGCCTATTTTCGCGAAAAACGCTCGTTCCTGCTAAACGAGGCCAAAGAGTATTACTCAGAGCTGAACTGGACCAACCTGCCCGCACGGCCAGTCATCCCGCCAATCGATGCCGAGATGCAGACGGCTGAGTTGATTGATCGCATCTTTGCCAATACCGATGGACTGGTCGTCGGCGAAACCCTTGATCGCATCGCCAGCATGCGTTTCATGATCGAAAACATGCCGGCGTTCGCACGGCATATCGACACACTTTATGTACGTGGTTTGCTGAGCGATTTTGCCCAGGCAGACCTCAACGACTTTTACCTGTCGGGAGAGATGTCAGAGGATCTTCGCGGCTACCTGTCCAGCCTGGATACCGACCCTGCTGGCCGGTTCAACATGTTTGAACTGATCAAGGCTGCCCAGGCCAATGGCATCCGGCCCCACGGTCTTGAAGTCGCGCACAGTTACAAGCTGAAGGTACCGCTGACTTCGATCGAAGAGCAGATGATCCACGCCCGGCTCGCCTCTCAAATCATGTGGGGTGACGAGCTCCTCAACAGACCAGGCAAATGGGTTGCCTTGGTCGAGGCAACGAACAGCAATACCTTCAGAAATCTGCCAGGCATCAGCGAAATCAGAGGCGGCATCGGGTTACGCATTGAAGAAGCAGCGTCCAGCGAAGTGCCCGGCATCAGAATCGACCCGGGACTGGAAGTCGCTCGGGGGCCGTTTGATAACGGGGCATCGACGCGCAACTCATCCGACTTTCTATTCGCGGATCTGCGCTTGCAGATCGAAACACCCGTGCCGCAGTGGACTGAGGCGACGGTGAATACACTGCTGAATCGCAACGGCATGTTCATGCTCGAAAAAACGCAGAATGCATACACGCTTGTGCGTCGCAACAGCGACGGCAATATTGTTCGAACAATGGTGAATCGCAGAGGGGATGGTCAGGTTTACATCTGGGCACAGTCGATGCCGCGAATCAGCGGCATCATGTTCCGTGACATCGCCGCGTTATCCCAGCGTTTGATAGAGATCGGCTTGACCCTGCAAAGTCGCTTGCCCGGCTAACTGTTTTCAGGGCATGAAACGAAAAAACCCTTGGCTTCAGGCCAAGGGTTTTTCGTTAATCAACCTGCAGCGGGATTATTCCCACTCAATGGTCGCTGGCGGCTTGCTCGATACGTCGTAAGTGACGCGAGAGATGCCTTCGATTTCATTGATGATGCGGCCAGAAACAGTTTCCAGCAGTTCGTAAGGCAGGTGAGCCCAACGCGCGGTCATGAAGTCGATGGTTTCTACGGCACGCAGGGCAACCACCCAAGCGTAACGACGGCCGTCGCCAACAACGCCAACCGATTTCACTGGCTGGAACACGACGAAAGCCTGGCTGACTTTGTGGTACCAGTCGGCTTTGCGCAGTTCTTCGATGAAGATGTGGTCAGCGCGACGCAGCAGGTCGGCGTATTCCTTTTTCACTTCACCGAGGATACGCACGCCCAAGCCCGGGCCCGGGAACGGGTGACGGTAGACCATGTCGTACGGCAGGCCCAGTTCCAGACCCAGACGACGGACTTCGTCCTTGAACAGTTCGCGCAGTGGCTCGACCAGCTTCAGGTTCATCTCTTCCGGCAAGCCGCCCACGTTGTGGTGCGACTTGATCACGTGGGCCTTGCCGCTTTTCGCGCCGGCCGACTCGATCACGTCCGGGTAGATGGTGCCCTGCGCGAGGTACTTGATGTTTTCCAGTTTGTTCGACTGGGCATCAAAGACGTCGATGAAGGTGCGACCGATGATTTTGCGCTTCTTCTCCGGGTCGGCTTCGCCGGCCAGGTTGTTGAGGAACTGCTCTTCAGCGTTGGCGCGGATTACTTTGACACCCATGTTCTCGGCGAACATGGCCATCACTTGCTCGCCTTCGTGCAGACGCAGCAGGCCGTTGTCGACGAAGACGCAGGTCAGCTGATCGCCAATGGCTTTGTGCAGCAGCGCGGCAACCACCGAGGAGTCAACGCCGCCGGACAGACCCAGCAGCACGTTGTCGGTGCCGACTTGGGCGCGGATGTTGGCGATGGCATCTTCAGCGATCTTCGACGGCGTCCACAGGGCTTCACAGCCGCAGATGTCGAGGACGAAGCGCGACAGGATACGACCGCCCTGTTTGGTGTGGGTCACTTCCGGGTGGAACTGCACGCCGTAGTAGCCACGGTCGTCGTTGAACATACCGGCGATCGGGCAGCTCGGGGTGCTGGCGAGGATGTGGAAGTCTTCCGGCATTCTGGTGACCTTGTCACCGTGGCTCATCCACACGTCGAGGCCGAACAGGCCGTCGGCGTCGATGTGGTCTTCGATGCCATCGAGCAGGCGGCTCTTGCCGACCACGTCAACGCGGGCGTAACCGAACTCACGCAGTTCGGAACCTTCCACCTTGCCACCCAGTTGCTCGGCCATGGTCTGCATGCCGTAGCAGATACCGAAAACCGGTACGCCCAGATCGAACACAGCCTGCGGGCAGCGCGGGCTGTCGGCGACGTGCACGGACTCGGGGCCGCCGGCGAGGATGACGCCTTTAGGAGCGAATTCGCGGATCGCATCTTCGTCCATGTCGAACGGGTGCAGTTCGCAGTACACACCGATTTCACGCACGCGGCGGGCAATCAGTTGGGTGTATTGCGAACCGAAGTCGAGGATCAGGATGCGGTGAGCGTGAATATCGAGGGCCATGATTCAGTCTCGTCTAAGTCGTTCAGAAACAGTCGTGATTCAGAAACAACTCGGGGCTGAATCAAACAGCCCCGGTTGCTTACTTTATTGCTAGAAGGCTCAACCTACGCGGTAGTTTGGCGCTTCTTTAGTGATCTGCACGTCGTGCACGTGGGATTCGGCCATACCGGCACCGGTGATCCGCACGAATTCAGGCTTGGTGCGCATTTCTTCGATGTTGGCGCTACCGGTGTAGCCCATCGAGGAACGCAGGCCGCCCATCAACTGGTGAATGATCGCGCTCAGGGTGCCTTTGTAAGGCACACGGCCTTCGATGCCTTCCGGAACGAGTTTCTCGGCGCCTGCCGAGGAGTCCTGGAAGTAACGGTCGGAAGAACCTTGAGCCTGGGACATGGCGCCCAGCGACCCCATGCCGCGATACGCCTTGTACGAACGGCCCTGGAACAGTTCGATCTCGCCCGGCGCTTCTTCAGTACCGGCGAACATCGAGCCCATCATCACGCAGGAAGCACCGGCGACGATGGCCTTGGACAGGTCACCGGAGAAACGGATGCCGCCGTCGGCGATCAACGGAACGCCAGTGCCTTCGAGGGCAGCGGCGACGTTGGCGATGGCACTGATTTGCGGGACGCCGACACCGGCGACGATACGGGTGGTGCAGATCGAGCCAGGGCCGATACCGACCTTGACTGCGTCAGCGCCTGCTTCAGCCAGAGCCTTGGCAGCAGCGCCGGTGGCGATGTTGCCGCCGATCACCTGCACTTCAGGGAAATTCTCTTTGACCCAGCGAACGCGGTCGATCACGCCTTTGGAATGGCCGTGCGCGGTGTCGACTACAACCACGTCAACGCCGGCGTTAACCAGTGCGGTGACGCGATCACCGGTGTCTTTACCGGTGCCGACCGCAGCACCGACGCGCAGACGACCTTGATCGTCCTTGCTGGCCAGCGGGTAGGCTTTGGCTTTTTCGATATCGTTGACGGTCATCATGCCTTTGAGGGCGAATTTGTCGTCGACGATCAGCACGCGCTCGATGCGGTGTTTGTGCAGCAGTTCGCGTACGTCGTTCTTGTCGGCGCCTTCCTTGACCGTGACCAGACGCTCTTTAGGCGTCATCACTTCACGGACAGTGGCTTCCAGACGGTTTTCGAATCGTACGTCACGGGAAGTGACGATGCCGACCAGGTCGCCATCGTGCAGGACCGGAACGCCGGAAATGTTGTGCATGCGGGTCAATTCGAACAGGTCACGCACCGTGGCATCAGCCTCGATGGTGATCGGATCCTTGACGACGCCGGCTTCGAACTTCTTGACCTTACGCACTTCGGCAGCTTGCTGCTCGATGGTCATGTTCTTGTGGATAATGCCGATGCCACCTTCCTGAGCCATGGCGATTGCCAGACGGGCTTCAGTGACGGTGTCCATTGCAGCAGAAACCAGAGGAATGTTCAGCTCGATGCCACGGGTAAGGCGGGTCTTGAGACTGACTTCGTTAGGAAGTACCTCGGAATAACCGGGCACTAGGAGAATGTCGTCGAATGTCAGAGCTTCTTGGCTGATACGCAGCATCGCGGGGGCTCCCGAGCGGGAAAATGGAAGCGCGCCATTATAGTCAGACACCCCCTGCTGTTCAATGTAAAACTCAGCTTAATATCAATGTTGCTGATGTACGGGAAATCCCCGCCCCTACAGCTCCACCTTGACCCAAGAGACAGGTTGATCGAGCCAATCGGCGAACTCATCGATAAAGCTTTGCTTGAACCCCGCTTCCAACCAGTTGTTGAAGATGAAGCCGAGGTTGGAGAACGCGCACTCCTGCAGGTACAGAAAGCCGTTGATGTCGTCTTCATGGCCGCATTCCGGGCAGGTGAAATTGTCGGTACGCCCGGGCATCCACTCTTCCAGGCTTTCGAACAACGCTTCGCCAACCTCGCGACGGCACTCGGCGCAACCGGCCTCTTCGAGAAAACCTTTGGCCGGCGTGTAGATGCAGCGCTTGGTGACAACCTCCAGGCCGTTGATCGGTTCACCAAATGGCAACGCCTGCGGGTGCAGCACCACGGCACGGGCACCGTCGGCAATCGCGTACGCCATGCGATTGCCGGTGCGGCCACAGGTGGTCAGCTCTTCCTTGACGATGTTCTTGCGTACCAGCCAACGCAGAATCGCCCGGGCCCGGGGTTCGTGGACCGGCAGGGTGGAGATTTTCGGGACGATGATGCTTTGCGAATTCATGGAAAGTCCTGCGGTATGGCTTCTGACGCCTTCGCGAGCAGGCTCGCTCCCACAATGGAATGCATTTCCCACAGTGGGAGCGAGCCTGCTCGCGAAGAGGCCCTAAAGGCCGGCAGCTTAATCCCTGACAAAATCCGGTCAAGTGCTGAGGTAGCGCCCGATCAACGCAATCCCGCTCGCCAGCACCAGCCAAGTCACCAATCGCACAAATGCCTCGCGCGACAGCCGCATGGTCAACCTCCGCCCGATCCACAACCCAAGCGCCATGGCCGGCAACAGACACAGCGCCAGCATCAGCAAGGGTAGCTCGGCATACACACCGGCGATGGCGAACAGACTCAAACGCACCACCGTGCTGCAACTGATCAACGCACTTTGCGTGGCCCGCGCCGCGTCTTTCGGCAGTCGGCTGTTGAGATAAATCGCATATAAAAAGCCGCCACTGCCAAACAGCGCCCCGAACAATCCACCCACAGTCCCCATCGGCACTGCCCACGCCGCCGCCAATTGCGCCGGCCGCGCTTTCACCCACAGGCTGTAAATTGCATAAGCGCTGATAAACAGCCCCATCAACAACAGCAACACATCGGATTTGAGGTTGAGCAGAAAAATCACCCCTAACGTGCAACCCACCGCCATGCATGGCAGCAGCCGCAACAACTCCGGTTTCGCCACATCACGCCGTGACGGCAGCAGATTGCCGAACGCTGCAACGAAATCCAGTAGCACCAACAGCGGCACAATCTTCGACAACGGCATGAACAGAATCAGAATCGGCCCCGCCACCAGCGCCGTGCCAAAACCGGCAATGCCGAACACGATGTAAGCCAGGGCGATGCCCAGCCCGATCACCGCCCAACCACCGGGGCCCCACGCCCACTCACTCAACAACCCCGCCACGCTCATCGATGCGCTTCCTTAGTAAACCTGAGATGACTTTAGCCAGCGCCGAGGGTTGCGACTAATATCTTCAACGTCGCCAAGCCATCTCGAAAAGGCATACCTGATGCTTTCAACCCGCCAATTGCGCTACTTCGTGGAAATTGCCGAATGCGGCAGCTTCAGTGCGGCGGCGGAACGCTTGTTCATTGCGCAATCAGCGCTGAGCCGGCAGATCAAGGACATGGAAGCGCGTCTGCAAACACCGCTGTTCGAACGCACGGCGCGCCAGCCTCGGCTCACGGCGGCGGGCGAAGCGTTTTTGCCGCGAGCCCGCAATCTGCTCAATGAACTGGGTACGGCCAGCGCCATGGCCACTGAGGTCGGCAATGGCCAACTCGGCACATTGCGCCTCAGCCACTCCAGCACCGTGTCGATCAGCGGTCGCTTGCTCCGCGATATCGGCGCCTACCTTGAGCAGCAACCCGGCGTATCGCTGGATATCGGCAAACTGTCTTCAGAAGCGCAGCTTGAAGAATTGGCCGAAGGCCGACTCGATATTGGCTTGCTGCGCCTGCCCGTGCTTCGCCAGCGCGAAGGCATTCAGCTCGTACCGCTGTTTACCGAGCGCTTGCTACTGGCGGTGCCGGCCGATCATCGACTGACGGGGTCCAATACCGTCGAACTGTCACAGTTGAAGGACGAGGCGTTCATCTCGATTCCGCATCCGCAACGCGGCGGACTGAGTTATCTGTGTGCTGACTTGTGCATGCGCCAGAGCTTCTTCCCGAAAGCGGCGCGAGTGATGTCGCGCAAAACCACGCAACTACAGCTGATTCAGGCCGGCTTCGGCATCGCCCTGCTGCCGGAATCCATGCAGGACATCGCCCCGAGCGGCGTACGATTTTTGCCGCTGGCCGATCCCGACTGCCAAAGCACCGTCGCCCTCGCCTACCGGCAGAATCCGACTCCGCTGATCCAACACTTCCTCCAGACCTTCACCAATCTTCTGTAGGAGCTGACGAGTGAAACGAGGCTGCGATCTTTTGATCCTGACCGCCAAAAGAAAGATCAAAAGATCGCAGCCTTCGGCAGCTCCTACAGGGGAGCGTGTATTGCATTGGAAATTAGCTTTAAACTGCGCCCCATGATTAAAGATCCCTTTGCAAGACTTGGCCTGGACCGTGAAGTCCTGACCGTCAGCCAGCTCAACGGCCGCGCGCGGGTGTTGCTTGAAGACGTATTCAGCAACATCTGGGTCGAAGGCGAAATCTCCAACCTCGCCCGCCCGGCGTCCGGTCACATCTACTTCACCCTCAAGGACAGCGGCGCGCAGGTGCGTTGCGCGCTGTTCCGGCAGAACGCTGCGCGGGTGCGCCAAGCCTTGAAGGATGGCCTGGCAGTGAAAGTGCGCGGCAAGGTTTCGCTGTTCGAAGGCCGTGGCGACTATCAGCTGATTCTCGACACCGTCGAGCCTGCCGGTGACGGCGCGCTGCGTCTGGCCTTCGATGCGCTGAAAGAAAAGCTCAGCGCCGAAGGCCTGTTCAGTGCCGAACGCAAAGTGCCGCTGCCGGCGCATCCGCAGCGCATCGGCATCATCAGCTCGCCGACCGGCGCGGTGATTCGCGACATCATCAGCGTGTTCCGCCGCCGTGCGCCACAAGTGCAACTGACGTTGATCCCGACCGCCGTGCAGGGCCGCGAAGCCACCGCGCAGATCGTTCGCGCGCTGAAAATGGCCGATGCGCGTGGCTTCGATGCGCTGATCCTCGCCCGTGGCGGCGGCTCGCTGGAAGACCTCTGGTGCTTCAACGAAGAAGCCGTGGCTCGCGCCGTCGATGCCTGCGTGACGCCGATTGTCAGCGCCGTTGGCCATGAAACCGACGTGTCGATCAGTGACTTTGTCGCTGACGTTCGCGCGCCAACGCCGTCCGCTGCCGCTGAGTTGCTCGCGCCCGATTCCAGTCATCTGATCCGCCAGGTCGAAAGCCTGCATCGCCGTCTGGTGATGCGCATGCGCGATCGCTTGATGCGTGATCGCCTGCGTCTCGAAGGCATGGCCCGTCGCCTGCGTCATCCCGGCGAACGTCTGCGCCAGCAGGCGCAGCGTCTGGACGATCTGGACATGCGCATGCGCCGGGCATTCGAGCGCAGCCTCAACACACGTCGCGAGCGCCTGATCCGCCTGGAAACCCGCCTAGCCGGGCAACATCCGGGACGGCAACTGGCGATGTTGCGTCAGCGCCTCGACAGCCTCGCCGAACGCCTGCCCCGCGCCATGCGCGAAGGTCTGAAGAATCGTCGACTGCAACTGCACAGCCAGATGCAGACGCTGCATGTGGTCAGCCCGCTGGCAACGCTCGGGCGGGGTTACAGCATTCTGCTGGATGAGCGCGGCCACGCGATCCGCAACGCCGCGCAAACCCACACCGGTCAGCGCCTGAAAGCCAAACTCGGCGAAGGCGAACTGCAAGTGCGCGTCGAGGACAATCACCTGACGCCTGTCACCCTCTCTTTACTGGACTGATCCATGCCGCGTTTTCTGGCTCCACTGTTTTTGCTCTGCCTGACTTTCAATGCCCACGCCGACAGTTACATCACCCGGCTGCTGAACAAACCGGTGCCGGGTGGCGTGGCAGTGGTTGATCTCGGCTCAGCCGCGCAGGCACCGAAAGCCACGTATCAAGGCAAACCGGTGCTGGTGGTGAAAGAGCAGAACAACTGGCTGGCGATTGTCGGCGTGCCGTTGACTGTGAAGCCGGGCGCGCAACAGATCAGCAGCGGCGGGCGCAATCTGCCGTTCACCGTGGGCAACAAGAAATACCCGGAACAGCGCATCACCCTGAAGAACAAGCAGCAGGTCAATCCGGACCAGTCGAACCTCAAGCGTATCGAAGGTGAACTGGCCGAGCAGATCAAGGCCTACCGCAGCTTCAGCCCGAACACGCCGAGCAATCTGCTGCTGGACAAACCGGTCAACGGGCCGCTGTCGAGCAAGTTTGGCGTGCGTCGCTTCTTCAATGGTGAAGAGCGCAATCCCCACGCTGGTCTCGACTTCGCGGTGCCGGCGGGCACGCCGATCAAGACCCCGGCGGCGGGCAAGGTGATCCTCACCGGCAACTACTTTTTCAATGGCAACACGGTGTTTGTCGACCATGGCCAGGGCTTTATCAGCATGTTCTGCCATATGTCGAAGATTGATGTGAAAGTCGGTGATCAACTGGCGCGGGGCGCTGTGGTCGGCAAGGTTGGCTCGACTGGCCGGGCGACCGGGCCGCATATGCACTGGAATGTTAGCCTGAATGATGCGCGGGTGGATCCGGCGATTTTCATTGGCGCGTTTCAACCCTGAATGATGTATTGAGGCGACCGGCCTCTTCGCGAGCAGGCTCGCTCCCACAGGGGATCTGTGTTTTGAGTAAGATCCAGTGTGGGAGCGAGCCTGCTCGCGAAGGCGGCCTACACAGCACACCAATACTTGCTGAATTCCCGCATACCTCAATTGCGCCCCAATCAAACCTCGCGCAAATATCACAACGATCAGCGATCTCTAGCGCAATAAAATCCCGCAAAAACTCACTTTCCGGGTATTCCTCTCAATTTTTTCCGACTGCTTGCCATCCTCTCCCCTCGCGGTTAGGGTTGAAGGCATGAAAACCTCTCACACCCTCATTCAGCTTCGCCAGCACCGCAGCCTGTGCCTCGTCAGCGCACGACTGCCAGGCTGAATCGCGGCACCTCGTCCCACGCTTTTCCCTGAACATTCGTAACACCGGCAGGCCGCCTCTTTTCGGCCCAGACAATAAGGAATTTCCCGATGAGCATGCTCAAAGATCCGTCTTCGAAATACCGCGCGTTTCCTGTCATCAACCTGCCGGATCGCACCTGGCCGTCGAAAACCATCGACACCGCGCCGATCTGGTGCAGCTCCGACCTGCGTGACGGCAACCAGTCGCTGATCGAACCGATGGACGCAGTGAAGAAGCTGCGTTTCTGGAAAACCCTCGTTCAGGTCGGTGTGAAGGAAATCGAAGCGTCGTTCCCGGCCGCTTCGCAAACCGACTTCGACTTCGTGCGCACCCTGATCGAAGAAGGCCACATCCCGGACGACACCACCATTCAGGTGCTGACCCAAGGCCGTGAAGACCTGATCGAGCGCACTTTCGAATCCTTGCGCGGTGCGAAGAAAGCCATCGTTCACTTGTACAACGCCACTTCGCCTTCCTTCCGTCGCATCGTCTTCAACCAGGACAAGGACGGCATCAAGGCCATCGCCGTCAACGCAGCCAAGCTGTTCGTCAAATACGCGGCGATGCAGCCGGATACCGAGTGGACCTTCGAATACTCGCCGGAAACCTTCAGTGCCACCGAGCTGGAGTTCGCCAAGGAAGTCTGTGATGCGGTGATCGAGGTGTGGAACCCGACGCCTGAGCACAAGATGATCCTCAACCTGCCGGCCACCGTTGAATGTGCAACCCCGAACATCTACGCCGATCAGATCGAGTGGTTCGGCCGCAACATCAACCGTCGTGACAGCGTGATCATCAGCCTGCACACCCACAACGACCGTGGCACCGGCGTTGCCGCCACCGAACTGGGCCTGATGGCCGGCGCTGATCGCGTCGAAGGCTGCCTGTTCGGCAACGGCGAGCGTACCGGTAACGTCGACCTCGTCACCGTCGCATTGAACATGTACACCCAGGGTCTCGACCCGCAGCTGGACTTCTCCGACATCGACGGCGTGCGCAAAGTCGTCGAGGAGTGCAACCAGATTCAGGTTCACCCGCGTCACCCGTACGTAGGCGACCTGGTCCACACCGCGTTCTCCGGCTCGCACCAGGATGCAATCCGCAAAGGCTTCTCCCAGCAGAAACCAGATGCACTTTGGGAAGTGCCGTACTTGCCGATCGACCCGGCCGACATCGGCCGCAGCTATGAGGCAGTGATTCGCGTCAACAGCCAGTCGGGCAAGGGCGGCATCGCCTACTTGCTGGAGCAGGAGTACGGCATCAGCCTGCCACGTCGCATGCAGATCGAGTTCAGCCAGGTCGTGCAGCGTGAAACCGACCGTCTCGGCCTGGAGATGACCGCCAAGCAGATTCATTCGCTGTTGATCAGCGAATACCTGCAAGCCAACACCCCGTACGCGCTGGTCAGCCATCGCCTGCAGGAAGAAAACGGCAACAGCGCCGTCGAAGTGGAAGTGGCGAGCAAAGGTCAGGGCGAAACCAACCTGCACTGGCGCGGCAAAGGCAACGGTGCGCTGGAAGCACTGGTCGCCGGCCTGCCGATTCCGGTGGAGATCATGGACTACAACGAACACGCCATCGGCGCGGGCACCAACGCCAAGGCAGCGGCGTACATCGAGCTGCGAGTGAATGGCGAGCGTGCGGTACACGGCGTGGGGATCGACGAAAACATCACCACGGCCAGCTTCAAGGCCCTGTTCAGCGCGCTGAACCGCTCGCTGAGCCAGCCTGAGGCGAAGGCGGCGTAATCGACCGCTGAAATGCAAAAGGCCCCGGAGTGCGAACTCCGGGGCCTTTTTTTGCCTGATGCGCTCGTTCCCATGCTCCGCGTGGGAATACCTCAAGGGACGCTCCGCGTCCAGTGACGCGGAGCGTCACGGGCTGCATTCCCACGCAGAGCGTGGGAACGATCGGCTGCCTCAGGTGAACTCGAAGGTGTCGGCATCCAGATTTGCCGGGAAGCGCTCGCGATACGCCGCCAGCGGAGCGGCCTCCAAAACCACCTTGAACACACCATCCGCCTCCCCCGCGGCCAGCAAGGTTTCACCCTGGAAATCCAGCACCTGACTGTCGCCGGTATAAGCGAAACCCTTGCCATCGGTACCGACGCGGTTCACCGCTGCCACATAGCAAAGGTTCTCGATGGCTCGCGCCGGCAACAGACGATTCCAGTGCAAACGCCGCGCCCCCGGCCAGTTGGCGGTGTACAGCAGCAGATCGGTGTCCTGCGCATCGCGACTCCACACTGGAAAGCGCAGGTCGTAACAAATCAGCGGGCGCACACGCCAGCCCTTGAGTTCGAACTGCACCTGGCGTTCGCCGGGGGTGTAATGATTGTGCTCGCCGGCCATGCGGAACAGGTGACGCTTGTCGTAATGCAGCACTTCACCGTCCGGCCGCGCCCACAGCAAGCGATTGCGATGGCTGCCGTCAGCGGCCTGAATGATCACACTGCCGGTGATCACTGCATTGAGCTTCGCCGCCTGAACCCGCAGCCATTTGCTGGTCGGGCCGTTCTCGGCTTCGGCGAGGGTTTCGGACTCCATGGAGAATCCGGTGGTGAACATTTCCGGCAGGATGATCAGATCAGCCCCGCGCGCCTGCTCCAGCAACACCTCGAAATGCTCGAGGTTGGCCTGGCGGTCATGCCAGGCAAGGCTGGTCTGGATCAGCGCCAGGTTGAGATCGGGCAATGCACTCAGATCACGCATAGTTTCGCCGCCGCTTCACGCAGCGTCTCCTCGCGTTTGGCAAAGCACAGACGCACCAGGCGCTGGCCTTGCGGTGGATTCTGGTAAAACACCGACACCGGGATACTCGCCACGCCGTGTTCGCGGGTCATCCACATCGCCATCTCAACGTCATTCAGGTCAGGACGGACCTGCGAGTAATCGACCAGTTGGAAGTAGGTGCCAGTGACTCGGGTGAAGGTGAAGCGCGACGGCGCCAGCAGGTCGCAGAACAGATCGCGCTTGGCCTGATAGAAACCCGGCAGCTCTTCGACGTGTTCCGGGTGCTCGGCCATGTAATCGGCCAGGGCATATTGCAGCGGCGTGACACCGCAGAAACTGACGTACTGGTGAACCTTGCGCAACTCGGCCGTCAGCGCTGGCGGCGCGACGACGTAACCGGTTTTCCAGCCAGTGACGTGATAGGTCTTGCCGAACGAACTGACCACGAAGGCGCGTTGATACAGCTCTTCATGCGCAAGCACGCTGACGTGCGGCACGCCGTCGAACACCAGGTGTTCATAGACTTCGTCGCTGATCAGGTAGATGTCGCGATCGCGGATCAGCGCCGCCAGTTGATCGAGTTCGGCACGACTGATCAGCGCGCCGCTGGGGTTGTGCGGGGTGTTGATGACGATCATTTTCGTGCGCGGACTCAGGGCCGCAGCGAGCTGGTCGAAATCGATGGAGAAGTCGTCCGGGTTCAACTGCACATGCACGCATCGACCGCCCGCCAGCTCCGTTGCCGGTTCGTAGCTGTCGTAGCAAGGGTCGAACACGATGACTTCATCGCCGCTGTGGATAACCGCCTGAATCGCACAGAAGATCGCCTGTGTCGCGCCCGGCGTCACCGTCACTTCGCTGTCGGCATTGACCTGCACGCCATAGCTGCGAGCGATTTTCGCCGCAATCTGCTCGCGCAGCGCCGGCAACCCGGTCATCGGCGAATACTGGTTATGGCCACTGGCGATGTGCCGACCGACCGCGTCACGCAGTGACTGCGGACCGTCAAAATCAGGAAAACCCTGGGACAGGTTGATCGCGCCGGTTTGCGCCGCGAGCTGAGACATCTGCGTGAAAATCGTGATGCCGACATTCGGCAGCTTACTGGTGATCATCGGGGGGGTTCCCTGCTCAACACCCGGCTCTGACGACGGCGCGGGAGAGCCCGAGGATAGCCCATCCGACGCCCATAAAAAAAGGGCGCCGGATGGCACCCTTCTCTCATGTTGATCGTTCCCACGCTCTGCGTGGGAACGATCAACAGCCAGCGACCTTATTTCTTGTCGCGGCGCTTCTTGTCAGCTTTCTTGTGGTGCGACATCAAGCGACGCTTCTTGTTGACCTGGCGGTCGGTCAGCGTGGTCTTGTTGCCTTCATACGGGTTCTCGCCGCCCTTGAACTCGATGCGGATCGGCGTACCAACCAGCTTCAGTACACGACGGTAGGTGTTCTCGAGATAACGCACATACGACTTCGGCACTTTTTCGATCTGATTACCGTGGATCACGATGATCGGCGGGTTAGCGCCACCCAAGTGAGCGTAACGCAGCTTGATCCGGCGGTTGTTGACCATCGGTGGCGCGTGCTCGCCAACGGCGTCTTCGAGAATCTGGGTCAGACGGTTGGTCGGCCAGCGGGTGACCGCCGACTTGAACGAGTTCTGCACCGAAGCGTAGAGGTTACCCACGCCGGTGCCGTGCAATGCCGAGATGAAGTGGATGTCAGCGTAATCAACGAAGAACAGACGACGCTGCAGCTCGACCTTCACATAGTCACGCTCGCTCGGCGTCATGCCGTCCCACTTGTTGATCGCGATCACCAGTGCACGACCCGATTCGATAGCAAAGCCCAGCAGGTTGAGGTCGTGATCGACCACGCCTTCGCGGGCGTCCATCACGAAGATCACTACGTTGGCGTCTTTGATCGCTTGCAGGGTTTTGACCACGGAGAATTTTTCGACTTCTTCGTGGATCTTGCCGCGCTTGCGCACACCAGCGGTGTCGATCAGCGTGTACTTCTCTTCATTGCGTTCGAACGGAATGTAGATACTGTCACGCGTGGTGCCGGGCTGGTCATAAACGATAACCCGGTCTTCACCGAGCATGCGGTTGACCAAGGTCGACTTACCAACGTTCGGACGACCGATGATGGCGATCTTGATCCCGTCTTTTTCGCTCGGGCCAGGAATGCGCTTGGCTTCCTCGCCTTCGGCAACGATCTCTTCTTCGCCTTCTTCCGGCTCTTCTGCGTCTTTGGGGAAATCACCCAGGGCGATTTCCAGCATCTGCGTGATGCCACGGCCGTGAGCACCGGCGATCGGGATCGCATGGCCCATGCCCAATGGAGCGAATTCAGCGCGGGCCATTTCCGGGTCGATGTTGTCGACCTTGTTGGCAACCACGTAGGAACGCTTGTTACGTTTGCGCAGGTGTTCGGCGATCATCTGGTCGGCGGCGGTGAAACCGGCCTTGGCATCTACCAGGAACAGCACAACGTCTGCTTCTTCAATGGCCAGCAGCGACTGCTCGGCCATTTTTTCGTCCATACCGTGCTCGTCACCGGAGATACCACCGGTGTCGACCAGAATGTAGGAACGCCCTTGCCACTTGGCCTCACCGTACTGGCGATCACGGGTCAGACCGGACAAGTCGCCGACGATGGCGTCACGAGTCCTGGTCAGGCGGTTGAACAAGGTGGACTTGCCGACGTTCGGTCGGCCCACCAGGGCGATTACGGGAACCATGCGGCTCTCCACTTCGTTATTTCAGAAAATACAAAAGCCGCTGCGAGGCAGCGGCTGGTGCTCGGGGCAACGCCTGATAGCGCTGCAAGCCCCATGAATCCGGGGCCGCCTGGGGGTTTAACCCCAAGCATAGTTGTTACTTGATGGTCAGGGCTTCCAGTTTGCCGCTGTTGCCATATACATAAATCGTGTCACCCACCACCAGCGGACGGGCACGCAGGCCGTCGCTGTCGATGCGCTCACGGCCGACGAAACGACCGTCAACCTGGCTCAGCAGGTGCAGATAACCTTCCAGGTCACCCACTGCAACATAGCTGGAGAACACTTCCGGAGCCGACAGTTGACGGCGGGCCAGCGAGTCGTTGCTCCACAATGCTGTGGTGGAACGCTCGTCGACGCCTTCAACGGTGCCCGAAGACAGGCTCACGTAAACGCTGCCGAAACCCTGAGCAATACCAGCGTAGCTCGACGCATCGCGCTGCCAGAGTTGACGACCGCTTTCCAGGTCCAGTGCCGCCACGCGACCCTGATAGCTGGCGACGTACAGGGTACCGCCGGACAGCAGCAGACCGCCGTCGATGTCGACCACGCGCTCCAGTTCCGAACGACCCTGTGGAATTGCGATCCGTTGTTCCCAGACCGGCACGCCGTTGGAAATGTCCAGCGCGACCACTTTACCGGTCGACAGACCAGCCACCGCGAGGCGGTTGGTAACCAACGGGGCACTGGTGCCACGCAGGGTCAGTACGGCCGGCGTGCTGTCATACACCCAGCGTTGGGTACCGGTGGAGGCATCCAGACCGATCAGACGATCGTCCTGAGTCTGCACCACCACGACGTCGCCGTTGTTGGCCGGCGGCGCGAGAACTTCGCTGTTTACACGAGCACGCCACTTCTCTTCACCGTTAATAGTGTCCAGAGCAACGACTTCGCCGCGCAGTGTACCAATCAGAACCAGACCGTAACCCACGCCCACGGCGCCGGAGACAGGCAGCTCAAGATCCTGCTTCCACTTCACATCGCCAATGCCGCGATCCATGGCCATCACCACGCCGGTCACATCGGCCGCGTAGATGGTGTCACCGTCGATCGCCGGCACCAGCATGTTGTAGGTTTCGCCCTGACCGTCACCGATCGAACGACTCCACTGCTTGTGCAGAACCACTTCCTCTTTGAAGTCGGTCAGTTCAGCCGGTGGCAATTCTTTCTTGCTGTTGCTGCTGCAACCCGCGGCCAGAAGGGCCAGAGCCAGCAATGCTGCATGCTTCCAACGGATCACGTCACGCATCCCCTTTGGCCAGGTCGTCGAGCTTGATTTGAAGGCCACCGACCGCCGCTTCATCCGACAGTGCCGCCTTGGCTTTTTGATACGCCTTGTTCGCGTCATCGGTACGGCCCAGCTGTACCAGCAGGTCGCCCTTGAGTTCTTCGCGAGTGGCCAGGAACGCTTTGTCGGCATCGCCGTCGAGCAGTTTCAGGGCGTCATCGGCCTTGTTCTGCGCGCCGAGTACCTGCGCCAGACGCTGACGGGCGATTTCGCCCAGCGCCGGGTTCGCCGGTTTGTCGACGATGGCTTTCAGCTCGGTCGCAGCGTCATCCAGCTTACCGCTGTCGACTGCCACTTTGGCGACGAACAGGCTGCCGTACTGCGCGTAGGCAGAACCGCCGAATTCGCTGTTGAGCTTGCCGGCCAGATCCGCAACGCGGGCCGCATCAGGCTTGCCGTCAGGCGTCAGCGTGGTTTCCAGCAATTGCTGATAGAGCACCGAGGCGCCTTGCGACTGGTTGCTCTGATACTTGTGATAAGCCTGCCAGCCGAACACGATGACCAGCGCCAACAGGCCGCCAGTGACCAGAGGTTTGCCGTTGCGTGTCCACCAGTCCTTCAAATCCGCCAACTGTTCGTCTTCGGTACTCGACACCCCAATACTCCTTAATCGCTAAATCGGCTGTTTGGACAGCTTCAACCCTGCACGACGCAGGTGGCCAGGTGAGCGGCGAGCGCATCCCAGGCAATGCTTTGTTGTTCGCCCTGGCCACGCAGGGGTTTGAAACCTACCACTTGCTGGGCCATTTCGTCGTCACCGAGGATCAGTGCGTACAGCGCACCGCTCTTGTCGGCCTTCTTGAACTGGCTTTTGAAGCTGCCGGCGCCGGCATTGACTTGCAGACGCAGGTTTGGAAGTTGATCACGAACACGTTCAGCCAGAGCCAGACCGGCCAGCTCGGCTTCTTCACCGAAGGCGCACAGATAGACATCAACCTGACGGGAGATTTCTTCCGGGATCTGCTCCAGGGTTTCGAGCATCAAAACCAGACGCTCGATGCCCATGGCGAAACCAACGCCTGTGGTCGGCTTGCCGCCCATCTGCTCGACCAGACCGTCGTAACGGCCGCCGGCGCAAACAGTGCCCTGAGCGCCGAGCTTGTCGGTGACCCATTCGAATACGGTTTTGCTGTAGTAATCGAGGCCGCGAACCAGTTTCGGGTTGAGCACGTAAGGAATGCCGACGGCATCCAGACGCGCCTTCAAACCTTCGAAGTGCGCACGCGACTCGTCATCGAGGTAGTCGGCCATCTTCGGCGCATCGACCAGCACCGCTTGAGTGTCGGCATTTTTCGTGTCGAGCACGCGCAGCGGGTTGGTTTTCAGGCGACGCTGGCTGTCTTCGTCGAGCTTGTCGTGGTGCGCCGAGAGGTACTCGACCAGCGCTTCACGGTAGCGACCACGAGACTCGCTGGTGCCCAGGCTGTTGAGTTCGAGTTTGACCGCATCACGAATGCCCAGCTCGCCCCACAGGCGCCAGGTCATGGTGATCAGCTCGGCGTCGATGTCCGGACCGTCGAGGTTGAACACCTCCAGACCGATCTGGTGGAACTGGCGATAACGGCCCTTCTGCGGACGCTCGTGGCGGAACATCGGGCCGATGTACCAGAGTTTCTGCACCTGGCCACCGCCGGTGATGCCGTGTTCAAGCACGGCACGCACGCACGCCGCGGTGCCTTCCGGACGCAGGGTCAGGGAGTCGCCGTTGCGGTCTTCGAAGGTGTACATCTCTTTTTCGACGATGTCGGTCACTTCACCGATCGAGCGTTTGAACAGCTCGGTGAATTCAACGATCGGCATGCGAATCTGCTTGTAACCGTAGTTATCCAACAGACGCGCAACGGTGCCCTCGAAATAACGCCACAGCGGGGTCTGTTCGGGCAGGATGTCGTTCATGCCACGAATGGCTTGCAGAGACTTGCTCACTTTAAATCCTTAAATTCGTTCGGCGTTCAGTCAGGCTCAGCCGCGCGCGATAACCGCAGCGTCAGCTTCGACCTTTTCGGCCGCTTTCTGGCGGATCAGCTTTTCCAGCTCGTCCACCAGATTGTCATTCGTCAGTTTCTGCGACGGCTTGCCGTCGATGTAAATCAGGTTTGGCGTGCCGCCAGTCAAGCCGATATGGGCTTCCTTGGCTTCGCCGGGACCGTTGACCACACAGCCGATCACCGCGACATCCAGCGGCACCAGCAGGTCTTCAAGGCGCCCTTCCAGCTCGTTCATGGTTTTCACCACATCGAAGTTCTGCCGCGAGCAGCTCGGGCAGGCGATGAAGTTGATGCCACGGGAACGCAGATGCAAAGACTTGAGGATGTCGTAACCGACCTTCACTTCCTCGACCGGGTCTGCCGCCAGCGAGATGCGGATAGTATCGCCAATCCCCTCGGCGAGCAGCATACCTAGGCCTACGGCGGATTTCACTGTGCCCGAACGCAATCCACCGGCTTCGGTGATGCCCAAGTGCAGAGGCTGAACGATTTCTTTCGCCAGCAAGCGGTAGGCTTCGACGGCCATGAACACGTCGGAGGCCTTCACGCTGACCTTGAAGTCCTGGAAATTCAGGCGTTCGAGGTGCTCAACGTGGCGCAGAGCAGATTCGACCAATGCGGCCGGGGTCGGCTCGCCGTATTTCTTTTGCAGGTCTTTTTCCAGCGAACCGGCGTTGACGCCGATGCGGATCGGAATGCCGCGATCACGGGCCGCATCGACCACGGCGCGAACACGGTCTTCACGACCGATGTTGCCCGGGTTGATACGCAGGCAATCGACACCCAGTTCGGCGACGCGCAAGGCGATCTTGTAGTCGAAGTGGATGTCGGCAACCAGCGGCACCTTGACCAATTGCTTGATCTTGCCGAACGCCTCGGCGGCGTCCATGTCCGGTACCGAAACGCGAACGATGTCGACGCCAGCAGCTTCCAGACGGTTGATTTGCGCAACAGTGGCGGCGACGTCATTGGTGTCGCTGTTGGTCATGCTCTGTACCGCGATCGGCGCGTCGCCGCCCACCGGTACGTTGCCGACCCAGATCTTGCGCGAAACGCGACGTTTGATTGGAGATTCGCCGTGCATGACTTATTGACCCAACTTCAGGCGAGCAGTCTCGCCACTGGTGAACGGAGCAACATCGACCGGCTGGCCGTTGTAGCTGACCTGCGCGCCACGGGCATAGCCCAGGCGTACGGCAAAAGGCGGCTTGCCGGCAACGGCCAGGCTGTCGCCTTTGCGCTTGAGACCACTGAACAATACTTTACCGCTGCCATCGGAGACTTGCGTCCAGCAGTCAGCGACAAATTGCACCGATACCTGGCCTTGGCCGGCAACCGGGGCTGCAGCAGGCGCGGCCGGTGCCACCGGGGCTGCCACGGTCGGAGCGGGCGTGCTCGGCACGGCAGGCGCCGGGGTGGCGGGCGCGGCAACCACGGGGGCAGGCGTATGAGCGGGAGCGGCTGGCGCTGCCGGAGCAACTGGTGCAGCAGGCGCAGACTCGGTGGCTGGAACGGCAGGCTCGGCACCCGTCGATTCAGCCGTGGTTTCGGCTTGCGGCAATGCCAGAGCGGTCGAGCCCTCGGTCTGGTTTTCCGCGACAGCCTGGTCTTCCGGCTCGTCGATCGGGTGAATCTGGGTGGTCCCGTCAGCACCTTCGACTTCAACGTGCTCAGGCGCCAGAGACGTCAGGTCCTTGGTGCGCAGCGACGTCTGATCCTGCCACCAGACGAAACCGCCGCCGATGACCGCGATCAGCAACAGCAGGCTGACAATACGCAAAATGGTGTGGGAAACCCGCACCGGCTCTTCGATACGACCAAGGGCGTGAACATTGCTGCCCTGGGAGTCGGTACCGGTGGACTGGTCGAATTGCTGAACCAGCACGGTCTGGTCCATGCCGAGCAATTTGGCATAGGCACGAATGTAACCGCGAGCGAAGGTATGCCCCGGCAGCTTGTCGAAAGCACCGGCTTCAAGATTGCTCAGGGAAGTCACGGTGAGGTTGAGCTTGAGGGCCACTTCGGCCAGCGACCAGCCATTGCTTTCGCGGGCCTGGCGCAGGGTCTCACCGGGGTTAACGCGATTCGCTGCTACAACTTCGGGATGCGCCGCTTTCATCATTGCTCCGACAGGTATTGCTGATATTCCGGCGTACCGGGATAGAGTCGTTTTAATTGCAGGCCATAACTGGCGGCCTTGTCGCGATCTTCAAACACTTTTGCCAGCCGAACGCCGAGCAATAGACTACGTGCATTTTGTTCGGTCAGCAGGCTGAATCGGTCGTAATAGTCACGCGCGGGCACATAATGCCTGTCTTCGAAGGACAACTCAGCCATTTCCAGCAATGCGCGCGGTTGTTGGCGGTTCAAACGCAGTGCCTTTTCCAGCTGCTGCTGCGCCAGATCACGCTGGCCAAGCTTCGCCGCCGTCATACCGAGGTTCTCGAACACACGCGAACGCTCAGGATACAGGGTATCGGCGGCGGCCTGCTCAAAACGCTCGTAGGCTTCTTTATAACGCTGTTGTTCGTAGAGAAAACTGCCGTAATTGTTGAGGATACGCGCATCGGCGGGACGGGAGGACAAAGCCTTGCGGAAGTGTTCGTCGGCCAGTTCAGGCTCCATTTCGGACTGAAACACCAGCCCGAGGGCAGCATTGGCGTCAGGATCGGAACCGTCGATTTCCAGCGCCTTCTTCAGCGGCACCTTGGCCCGCTCGCTCATGCCTTGCTGCAAGTAACCCAATCCCAACTGCACGTAGGCAGCCCGCGCTTCATCGCGGCCCTTGCTGGTCTTCATCGGGTTGTAGTCACCTGACAGGACACAACCAGCACACAGGCTGGCCAACAGCAACAGCAGCGCAAAGCGCAGGGACATAGAGATCCTCTCTTAGTTAGTATTCGCGGCGTTCTGTGCCAGATCGCTGTCGGCGCTCAACTCGCGCACGGCGATGTAACGTTCGCTGCGACGGGTGCGATCCAGCACCTGCCCTACCAATTGACCACATGCAGCGTCGATGTCTTCACCACGGGTGGTGCGCACAGTGACGTTGAAACCGGCCTGATGCAACTGATCCTGGAAACGACGAATCGCGTTGTTGCTTGGCCGTTCGTACCCGGAATGCGGGAACGGGTTGAACGGAATCAGGTTGATCTTGCACGGGATATCTTTCAGCAGCGCGATCATCTCCACCGCGTGCTCGACCTTGTCGTTGATGTCCTTGAGCAAGGTGTACTCGATGGTCAGCACACGTTTTTCGCCCAGGGACGACATGTAGCGCTGGCACGACTCGAGCAGCATCTTAAGCGGATATTTCTTGTTGATCGGCACCAATTGGTTACGCAATGCGTCATTCGGTGCGTGCAGGGACAACGCCAGGGAGACGTCGATGTGCTTGGCCAGCTCATCGATCATCGGCACCACGCCCGAGGTGGACAGGGTTACGCGACGCTTGGAGATCCCGTAGCCGAGGTCATCCATCATCAGATGCATGGCGGCGACGACGTTGTCGAAGTTCAGCAGTGGCTCACCCATGCCCATCATCACCACGTTGGTGATGGCACGGTCGACGGTAGCCGGGACACTGCCGAAAGATTTGTTGGCAATCCAAACCTGACCGATGACTTCGGCGGCGGTGAGGTTGCTGTTGAAGCCTTGCTTGCCGGTGGAGCAGAAACTGCAATCCAGGGCACAGCCTGCCTGGGACGAAACGCACAGAGTGCCGCGTTTGCCCTGGGGAATGTACACGGTCTCGACGCAGCTGCCGGACGCCACGCGCACCACCCACTTACGGGTGCCGTCGCTGGAGATGTCCTCGCTGACCACTTCCGGACCACGGACCTCGGCAATAGCCTTGAGCTTATCGCGCAAGGCCTTGCTGACGTTCGTCATGGCGTCGAAATCATCGACACCAAAGTGGTGAATCCATTTCATTACCTGACCGGCACGGAAACGCTTCTCCCCGATTGAGTCGAAGAATTTTTCCATTTCCTGTTGAGTCAGACCCAGCAGGTTGGTTTTTACAGTCGATGTAGTCATGGATTCACCTTCACTCTTAAGCCAATGCTTAGCGAGTGGTTACTTCAGTAGCTGCGAAGAAGTACGAGATTTCACGAGCAGCTGCGGCTTCGGAGTCCGAACCGTGAACAGCGTTGGCGTCGATGGAATCAGCGAAGTCAGCGCGGATGGTGCCGGCAGCAGCTTCTTTAGGGTTGGTAGCGCCCATCAGCTCACGGTTCAGAGCGATAGCGTTTTCGCCTTCCAGAACCTGAACAACAACAGGACCGGAGATCATGAAAGCAACCAGGTCGCCGAAGAAACCACGAGCGCTGTGCTCAGCGTAGAAGCCTTCAGCTTCAGCTTTGGACAGTTGCTTCAGTTTCGAAGCTACAACGCGCAGGCCGGCTTTTTCGAAACGAGTGGTGATTTCGCCGATGACGTTTTTTGCAACAGCGTCAGGCTTGATGATGGAGAAAGTGCGTTGAACAGCCATGGTGTAACTCCAGAAACGGTAATTTGCGAAAAATTAAACCCGCGAATTATACGCGGGTTCTTGGGTATTGCCTAACCTGCGAGACGATCAGTCCAATTCTTTGGCCCAGAGCTCCTGAACCGCTTCCAGCACCTTCTCGCCGACACGGCCAGAAGTGCTATCGAAGTCAGGCAGATCCAGGATCATCTGCTGCAGACGGACAAAACCTACAGAGTACGGATCGACGCCGGCGTGGGCCTCGGCCAATTCCTCTGCAATACGTTGAACATCATTCCAACCGTAGCTCATGACAGTCTTACCAGTCAGTGCGGCGCTTCGGCCGCATGGTTAAGCGAATATTTCGGAATTTCGACGGTAAGGTCTTCTTCACCGACGATCGCCTGGCAAGCCAGACGCGATTGCGCTTCCAGGCCCCAGGCACGATCGAGGAAGTCTTCTTCCAGCTCGTCAGCCTCTTCCAGCGAGTCGAAACCCTCACGGATGATGCAGTGGCAGGTGGTGCAGGCGCAGACGCCGCCACAGGCGCTTTCCATCTCGATGTGGTGTTCGTGGGCCAGTTCGAGAATCGAGGTGCCGGGCGCAGCCTCGACCACCATGCCTTCCGGGCAGAACTTCTCGTGGGGCAGAAAAATGACCTGCGGCATCAGATATCCTCGATTTCATTCAGATTGCGCCCCGACAGAGCGGCTTTCACCGTCAGATCCATGCGGCGGGCAGCAAAAGCATCGGTCACTTGCGACAGACGCTTGGTCTGCTGCTCGATGGCGTAACCATCGGTGCCTTTCATCAGTTCGGCCAGTTCCTGCAACTGCAGATCGATGACCATGCGCTCTTCGGCGTCGAGCAAACGCTCGCCATCAGCCTCCAGAGCGCCCTGCACCGCTTCGATCAGGCGCTGGGCATCGACTTGCTGCTCACGCAGGACGCGGGCGACCTTGTCGTCATTGGCGTGCTGGAACGAATCCTTGAGCATTTTGGCGACTTCGCCGTCGGTCAGACCGTAGGACGGCTTGACCTGAATGCTCGCCTCAACACCTGAACCCAATTCACGGGCGGAAACGCTGAGCAGACCGTCGGCATCGACCTGGAAGGTCACGCGAATCTTCGCTGCACCGGCGACCATCGCCGGGATACCACGCAATTCGAAGCGCGCCAGCGAACGGCAGTCACTGATCAGCTCGCGCTCACCTTGCAGCACATGGATCGCCATGGCCGACTGGCCGTCTTTATAAGTAGTGAAATCCTGAGCGCGCGCGACGGGGATGGTGGTGTTGCGCGGAATCACCTTCTCCATCAGGCCGCCCATGGTTTCCAGCCCCAGGGACAGAGGAATCACGTCGAGCAGCAGCAGTTCGCCGCCATCGCGCTTGTTGCCAGCCAGGGTATCGGCCTGAATCGCGGCACCGATGGCCACCACTTGATCCGGATCGATTTCGGTCAGAGGCTGACGACCGAAAGCTTCGGCAACGGCTTCACGGACACGAGGAACGCGAGTCGAACCGCCGACCATGACCACGGCGTGCACGTCTTCCAGCTCGATGCCGGAGTCGCGAACGGCGCGACGGCAGGCTTTCAGGCTGCGCGCGACCATTGGCTCGATCAGCGCATCAAAGGCTTCGCGGGTCAGCGGCGCTTTCCAGTCGCCATAGACCACTTCAACGCTGGCCGCATCGGTCAGGGCTTCTTTGGCCGCACAAGCGGTTTGCAGCAGATTGCGCTGCGCGCCCGGATCGAGATCGGCGGACAGGCCGGCACTCTCGATGATCCAGCCAGCAATCGCGTGGTCGAAATCATCGCCGCCCAGCGCACTGTCGCCGCCAGTAGCCAGAACTTCAAAAACACCGCCGGTCAGACGCAGAATCGAAATATCAAAGGTCCCGCCGCCCAGGTCATAAATAGCGACCAGGCCTTCAGCGTGTTGATCCAGACCGTACGCCACAGCGGCTGCGGTCGGCTCGTTTAGCAAACGCAACACGTTCAGACCGGCCAATTTGGCCGCATCTTTGGTCGCTTGACGCTGGGCATCATCGAAATACGCCGGAACGGTAATCACCGCACCCACCAGTTCGCCACCCAACGTCGCTTCAGCGCGCTGACGCAGCACCTTGAGGATATCGGCGGAGACTTCGACCGGGCTTTTTGGGCCCTGCACGGTGTCGATGAACGGCATGTGCGATTCGCCACCGACAAAGCGGTATGGCAGTTGCTCGCCCAATTGCTTGACGTCGGACAGACCACGACCCATCAAGCGCTTGACCGACAGCACGGTGTTCAAAGGGTCGGAAGCGGCAGCCAGCTTGGCCGACTCGCCGACTTCGACGCGATCGGCGTGGTAACGCACAGCGGACGGCAGGATGACCTGCCCGTTTGCGTCAGCCAACGGCTCGGAAAGACCACTGCGCAACGCAGCGACCAGCGAATTGGTAGTGCCCAAGTCGATCCCCACAGCCAGACGACGCTGGTGCGGTTGAGGACTTTGGCCGGGTTCGGCGATCTGCAGTAGGGCCATCGTGATCAGGACTTATCTGTATATCAGGCGTGCGACCGGAGCGGCACTGGGTTAATCGTCGAGGCGCTCTTCTAACTGGCGCACTTCGTAGGTGAGCTTGTCGAGGAACTGCATGCGCCGCATCAGGCGTTCGGCCTGTTCGCGTTGCGCCGCATCATCCCAACAGGCTGCGAAGCTTTCATTGAGTTCTTCCTGAGCCACTTTCAAGCGCCGTTTGAACACCGCGACACCGTCGAGGTCGGCACTGTCCTGAAGGTCTTCAAGCTCTTCTCGCCATTGCATCTGCTGCAGAAGAAACTCGGGATCATGGACAGTGACTTCCATCGGCACTTCATGCCCGCTGATGGTCAGCAGGTAGCGTGCGCGCTGGGCCGGACTCTTGAGCGTCTGATAGGCGTCGTTGAGCCGTGCAGACTGCTCGAGTGCCGACCGCTGCTCACGCTCGGAAGCGTCGGCAAAGCGATCAGGATGAACGCCGCGCGCCAACTCACGATAGCGCGTGGCCAACTGCTCGAGATCCAGACGGAAACCCGGTTGCAGCTCGAATAAAGCGAAATGACAAGGAATACCCACGACAAGCCTCAGATGTTGAAGCTTTCGCCGCAGCCACATTCACCGCGTACGTTGGGGTTGTTGAACTTGAAGCCTTCGTTCAACCCTTCCTTGACGAAATCGAGCTCGGTGCCGTCCAGGTAGGCGAGACTTTTCGGGTCGATGATCACTTTTTCGCCGTGACTCTCGAACACCTGATCCTCTGCAACCACCTCGTCGACAAACTCCAGCACGTAGGCAAGGCCGGAACAGCCTGTGGTGCGAACACCCAGACGAATCCCTTCACCTTTGCCGCGCCCGTCGAGGGAGCGCCGCACGTGTCGAGCAGCCGCTTCTGTCATGCTGATAGCCATCGGTGACTCCTTACTCGTCGCCAAATCCAGAAAGTCAGATCAAGCCTTTCTTCTGCTTGTAATCGCGAACAGCCGCCTTGATAGCGTCTTCAGCCAGTACCGAGCAGTGAATTTTCACTGGCGGCAGGGCCAGTTCTTCGGCCAGCTGAGTGTTCTTGATGGTTTCTGCTTCGTCCAGGGTCTTGCCCTTCATCCACTCGGTGGCGAGGGAGCTGGAAGCGATAGCCGAACCGCAGCCGTAGGTCTTGAACTTGGCATCTTCGATGATGCCAGCGTCGTTGACCTTGATTTGCAGACGCATCACGTCGCCGCACGCCGGAGCGCCGACCATGCCGGTGCCGACATCAGGATCTTCCGCGTTCATCTTGCCGACGTTGCGCGGGTTTTCGTAGTGGTCGATGACCTTTTCGCTGTAAGCCATGATTCTAATCCTCACTCATCAGGGCCGCTCTTGAGACCCTGCAACTGCGCTGCGTAAACCGCCGCGTCGCTACAGGGTCTGTATCCGGCGGCTTCTATATTTAGTGTGCCGCCCACTCGATTTTCGAGATATCGACGCCGTCTTTGTACATGTCCCACAGCGGCGACAAAGCGCGCAGCTTGGTAACGGCCTCGCAGACTTTCTGCGCGGCGTAGTCGATTTCTTCTTCGGTGGTGAAACGGCCGAAGGTGAAGCGGATCGAGCTGTGTGCCAGTTCGTCGTTGCGGCCCAGGGCGCGCAGTACGTACGAAGGCTCCAGCGACGCCGAGGTGCACGCCGAACCGGACGATACCGCCAGATCCTTGAGCGCCATGATCAGCGACTCGCCTTCAACGTAGTTGAAGCTCAGGTTCAGGTTGTGCGGAACGCGGGCGGTCAGGCTGCCGTTGACGTACAGCTCTTCCAGATGCTCGACCTGCTTGTAGAAACGGTCGCTCAAGGCTTTGATACGGACGTTTTCAGCCGCCATGTCTTCTTTGGCCACACGGAACGCTTCGCCCATACCGACGATCTGGTGGGTCGCCAGGGTGCCGGAACGCATGCCACGCTCGTGACCGCCGCCGTGCATGGTCGCTTCGATGCGCACACGCGGCTTGCGGCTGACGTACAGCGCGCCGATGCCTTTAGGGCCGTAGGTCTTGTGAGCAGAGAACGACATCATGTCGACTTTCAGCTTCTGCAGGTCGATCTCGACCTTGCCAGTGGACTGAGCGGCGTCGACGTGGAACAGAATGCCCTTGGCGCGGAGCATTTCGCCTATCGCGGCGATGTCGTTGACGGTGCCGATTTCGTTATTCACGTGCATTACGGAGACCAGAATGGTGTCTTCACGCAGTGCAGCTTCAATCATGGCCGGGGTGATCAGACCGTCTTCGGTCGGCTCGAGGTAAGTGACCTCGAAACCTTCACGCTCCAGTTGGCGCATGGTGTCAAGGACAGCCTTGTGCTCGATCTTGGAGGTGATCAGGTGCTTGCCCTTGGAGCCGTAGAAATGCGCCGCACCCTTGATTGCCAGGTTGTCGGACTCGGTGGCACCGGAGGTCCAGACGATTTCGCGCGGATCGGCGTTGACCAGATCGGCCACCTGACGACGGGCGTTTTCGACGGACTCTTCAGCTTTCCAGCCGAATACGTGGGAACGGGACGCCGGGTTACCGAAGTTTCCGTCAACCAGCAGGCATTCACTCATTTTTTGCGCAACGCGCGGATCGACCGGGGTGGTCGCAGAGTAATCAAGGTAAATCGGCAATTTCATGGACTATCTCCTAAATCAGGGCTGGCGTGCCGCTAGCTCTCTGGCTGTCATTCGACGGCGGACGCTTCAATCTTGTCCAGGCGTGGCGCCTTGCTGTTGCAACGGCGCTGGTCCTGACGCTGGGCTACTTCTTGCACCTCACGGCGAGTCACAAGGTCAGCCAAGCTGATACCACTTAGAAATTCGTGAATCTGCAGGCTCAAATCGCACCACAGATGGTGGGTCAGGCACGTGTCGCCGGAATGGCAATCGCCCTGGCCCTGGCACTTGGTGGCATCAACCGATTCGTTTACGGCATCGATCACCTGGGCGACCTGGATGCCCTGCATGTCGCGGGACAACTGGTAGCCACCACCCGGGCCGCGAACACTGGAAACCAGGTTGCTGCGGCGCAGCTTGGCGAACAGCTGTTCGAGGTAGGACAGGGAGATGCCTTGGCGCTCGGAGATATCGGCCAGGGACACGGGCCCGTGCTGCGCGTGCAACGCCAGGTCAAGCATGGCGGTCACGGCGTATCGGCCTTTTGTAGTCAGTCGCATGGACAGTTACCACGGAGTTCAGAATGGGGCGAGTATGCAATTCCCGAGTATTTAAGTCAACTTTAAGACCTAGTACTTTAGTCAGGATTACCCGCAAAAGAGCGCGCGCATCATAGCAAAGGCTGGCGGCATGCAGCCAGCGGTACCGCGTGATCGTTCTTCGCGAGCAGGCTCGCTCCCACATTGGAATGCAATCCTCTGTGGGAGCGAGCCTGCTCGCGAAGGAAGCGCCGCTGTTTAGCTGGCCTGACTCTGATCCTTATCCTTCACGCAGGCGAAGTCTTCTTCACGCAGCTCAGGCAGATCTTTCGCACAGTAATTGCTGCCAAGATCCTTCAGCGCACCACACATCCCTTCCAGCCGTCCGTCCACCGCTTGCAGGTGATCGAGCAACTGACCGATGGCGCGCGCCACCGGGTCGGGCATGTCTTCGCTGACGCCATAGGCATCGAAACCGATCTTCTCGGCCATGGCCTTGCGCTTGGCATCCTGCTCTTCGTCGGACTTAACGATGATCCGACCCGGAATGCCCACAACAGTGGCGCCCGGCGGTACTTCCTTGGTCACCACGGCATTGGAACCGACCTTGGCACCAGCGCCGACCGTGAACGGACCGAGCACTTTCGCGCCCGCCCCGACAACCACACCATCGCCCAGCGTCGGGTGGCGCTTGCCTTTGTTCCAACTGGTGCCACCCAGGGTCACGCCCTGATAGATGGTCACGTCATCGCCAATCTCGGCGGTTTCACCAATAACGATGCCCATACCGTGGTCAATAAAGAAGCGACGGCCGACTTTGGCGCCCGGATGAATCTCGATCCCGGTGAGCCAGCGACCGAAGTTCGACACCAGCCGCGCCAGCCATTTCAGCTCGTTGCGCCAGAGCATGCCGGCCAATCGATGGATCCAGATCGCATGCATGCCGGGGTAGCAGGTCAGGACTTCAAAAGCGTTACGCGCCGCCGGGTCTCGATGGAATACGCTCTGGATATCTTCACGCAAACGCTCAAACATCATTTAGTCCTTCCGCTTAAGAAGCTCACCACGGGCCGCTTTCTGGGTTTCCGTGAGGATGCCACGCAAAATATTCATTTCCGCCCGGCTGACCGAGCTGCGTCCGTACAACCGGCGCAGGCGCGCCATCAAATGCCGCGGTTTTTCCGGATCGAGGAATTCGATGACGACCAGCGTCTGCTCCAGATGCTCATAAAAGCGCTCCAGCTCATCCATGGTCGCCAGCTCGGCGCTTTTCACCGAAGCCACTTCTTCTTTCTCGATCTTGCTGGGCTGACCTTGTGCGGCCAGCCAGGCCATACGCACTTCGTAGCTCAACACCTGCACCGCCGCGCCGAGGTTCAGCGAACTGAACTCAGGGTCGGAGGGGATATGCACGTGAAAGTGACATCGCTGCAGCTCTTCGTTGGTCAGACCGGAATCTTCACGACCGAAGACCAGAGCGATTTCAGCGCCCTGCCCGGCTTCCTCGACCACTTTGGTACCGCATTCGCGCGGATCCAGCAGCGGCCAGGGAATCCGGCGGTCACGGGCGCTGGTGCCAAGCACCAGATTGCAGCCGACCAAGGCGTCTTCCAAAGTGGCGACGACCTGCGCATTTTCAAGGATGTCACCGGCACCGGAAGCACGGGCGTCGGCTTCGTGGTGCGGGAAGACCCGCGGTTCGACCAGTACCAATCGCGACAGACCCATGTTTTTCATGGCGCGCGCGGCCCCGCCGATGTTGCCGGGGTGGCTGGTATTGACCAGGACGACACGAATGTTCTGCAGCAAGGGAGGCGCTCTCGGACACAGGAAAGGGGTGCAAATCTTACAGAACAGCCTACCGTTAAGCTATGAAAGCGAACAGCGTCCTTCACCTGAAGAAAAGTTCTGATAGAATGCGCGGCTTTCTTTAACAACCTTAGGTGACACATCCATGCAGCCCATGCTGAATATCGCGCTGCGCGCCGCCCGCAGCGCCAGTGAACTGATCTTCCGCTCCATCGAGCGCCTGGATACCATCAAGGTCGACGAAAAAGACGCCAAGGATTATGTATCCGAGGTCGATCGCGCCGCTGAACAGAAAATCATCGATGCCCTGCGCAAGGCTTACCCGAATCACTCGATCCAGGGTGAAGAGACTGGCCTGCACGCCGGCACCGGCATCGAAGGCGAAGAATACCTGTGGATCATCGATCCACTGGACGGCACCACCAACTTCCTGCGCGGCATTCCCCACTTCGCTGTCAGCATCGCCTGCAAATACCGCGGCCGCCTGGAACACGCAGTGGTTCTGGACCCGGTTCGTCAGGAAGAATTCACCGCCAGCCGTGGTCGCGGCGCTCAACTGAACGGTCGTCGCCTGCGCGTCAGCGGTCGCACCAGCCTCGACGGCGCTCTGCTCGGTACCGGTTTCCCGTTCCGTGACGACCAGATGGACAACCTCGACAACTATCTGGGCATGTTCCGCGCTCTGGTTGGCCAGACTGCCGGTATCCGCCGCGCGGGCTCGGCGAGCCTGGACCTGGCCTATGTCGCTGCCGGTCGTTTCGATGCGTTCTGGGAGTCGGGCCTGTCCGAGTGGGACATGGCTGCAGGCGCCCTGCTGATTCAAGAAGCTGGCGGCCTGGTGAGCGACTTCACTGGCGGTCACGACTTCCTTGAAAAAGGCCACATCGTTGCCGGTAACACCAAATGCTTCAAGGCAGTTCTGACGGCGATCCAGCCGCACCTGCCGGCTTCGCTGAAGCGCTAAGCTTCCCGCGAAACGAGAAAAGCACCCTTCGGGGTGCTTTTTTTATGCTTGCATTCAGACCAACACAAATCCTTGTGGGAGCGAGCTTGCTCGCGAAAGCGGTGGATCAGGCTGCATAGATGTTGAATGCCAGACCGCATTCGCGAGCAAGCTCGCTCCCACAAGAGATCCGGGGTTAGCCGAAAATTCCGGGCACAAAAAAAGCACCCTGCAGGGTGCTTTTCTTTAAAATAGCCGGCTCTTACTGAGCCGGCTCATTCTGCGACAGAATCAGCTTGCCTTCCTTGTCGACCGGAATCTGGTTACCCGGATCGCGATCCATCCGCACCTTGCCTTCCTTGCCATCGAGCGAGTAACGCACGTCGTAACCGACGACCTTGTCGCTGATGTCATTGACCGTGTTGCAGCGGGTTTGCGTGGTGGTGTAGGTGTCACGCTCTTGCATGCCTTCCTGCACCTTGTTACCCGCATAACCGCCACCGACCGCACCGGCTACCGTGGCAATTTTCTTGCCGGTGCCGCCGCCAATCTGATTACCCAGCAAACCACCTGCCAGCGCACCGACGACGGTACCGGCAATCTGGTGTTGATCTTTTACCGGTGCCTGACGAGTCACTGTCACGTCCTTGCACACTTCACGTGGAGTCTTGATCTGTGTTTTAACCGGTTCAACGGCCAATACTTGCGCATACTCAGGGCCGCTTTTAACCAGGCTGTAGGTGGCAACAGCACCCCCGGCAGTCACACCGACAGCACCCAATACCGCACCAACCAGCAACGACTTGTTCACATGAACCTCCTGACCATCACATGCGGGACGCGCCCGCGCTTCTCCCAGCCTTGGAGCATAAAAAAAGGCGCGAGTTCAACTCGCGCCTTTCTTGGGCTGACAGCCGGGAAAACGATGGCCGTTATGGACGGTCGTCGACTTCCTTCTCGGTGTTCGCCGGAGGAATCAGATCCTCGGTGGTCAGGTTCAGCCAGATCAGTACCACGTTAGCGATGTAGATCGACGAGTAGGTACCCGCCAGAACACCGATAAACAGCGCGATCGAGAAGCCGAACAGGTTGTCACCGCCGAAGAACAGCAGTGCCGCGATCGCCAGCAAGGTCGAGATCGACGTTGCCATGGTGCGCAGCAGGGTTTGCGTGGTCGAGATGTTGATGTTCTCGATCAGCGTTGCCTTGCGCAGGACACGGAAGTTCTCACGAACCCGGTCGAATACCACGATGGTGTCGTTCAGCGAGTAGCCGATGATCGCCAATACCGCTGCCAGCACGGTCAGATCGAAAGTGATCTGGAAGTACGACAGGATGCCGATGGTCACGATCACGTCGTGAATCAGCGAAACGATGGCGCCGACCGCGAACTTCCACTGAAAGCGGAAAGCCAGGTAGATCAGGATGCCGCCGAGCGCCAGCAGCATGCCGAGGCCGCCCTGATCGCGCAGCTCTTCACCGACCTGCGGGCCGACGAACTCGACACGCTTGACCGTTGCCGGGTTGTCGCCGCCGACCTTCAGCAGCGCTTCCGCGACCTGATGGCCCAGTTGCGGGTCTTCCCCCGGCATGCGCACCAGCAGATCGGTAGTCGCACCGAAGCTCTGCACGATTGCTTCGTGGTAACCCGACGTCGCCAGCTGCTCACGCACCTTGGTAACGTCGGCCGGACGCTCGTAGGTCAGCTCGATGAGCGTACCGCCGGTGAAGTCCAGGCCCCAGTTCATACCCTTGGTCACGACACTGAACATAGCCAGCAACGTGAGAAACACTGTGACGCCGAACGCGAAGTTGCGAACGCCCATGAAGTTGATTGTACGTAACATGGCAGCCCCTTAAATCCACAACTTCTTGAAGTCACGTCCGCCGAAGATCAGGTTGACCATTGCGCGGGTCACCATGATGGCCGTGAACATCGAGGTAAAGATCCCGAGGGACATGGTCACTGCGAAACCTTTGACCGGGCCGGTGCCCATGGCAAAGAGAATCCCGCCGACCAACAAGGTAGTCAGGTTGGCGTCGAGAATCGCGGTGAATGCCCGGCCGAAGCCTTCGTTGATTGCACGCTGCACGGTCATGCCGGCGGCGATCTCTTCACGAATCCGCGAGAAGATCAGCACGTTGGCGTCGACCGCCATACCCATGGTCAGCACGATACCGGCGATGCCCGGCAGGGTCAGCGTTGCACCCAGCAGCGACATCAGGGCCAGCAGCAACACCATGTTCACTGCCAGCGCGACAGTGGCGATGATGCCGAAGAAGCGGTAGATGGCGATGATGAACAGCGACACGAACAGCATGCCCCACAGCGACGCATCGATACCTTTGGTGATGTTGTCAGCACCCAGGCTCGGGCCGATGGTGCGCTCTTCAGCGAAGTACATCGGTGCAGCCAGACCACCGGCACGCAGCAGCAGCGCCAGTTCGGACGATTCGCCCTGACCGTTCAGGCCAGTGATGCGGAACTGAGCACCCAGCGGCGACTGAATGGTCGCCAGGCTGATGATCTTCTTCTCTTCTTTGAACGTTTGAACGGCAACGTCTTTCTCGACGCCATCGACCACTTGCTTGGTGTAAGTGGTGATCGGACGCTGTTCGATGAAGATCACCGCCATGCTGCGACCGACGTTCGAACGAGTAGCGCGACTCATCAGCTCGCCACCGTGACCATCCAGACGGATGTTCACTTCTGGTGTGCCGTGTTCGCCAAAACCAGCCTTGGCATCGGTAACCTGGTCACCAGTAATGATCAGACCACGCTCGATCTGTGCTGGCGGACGATTGCCTTCACGGAACTCGAAGGTTTCGGAGGTGGCTTTCGAAGCACCCGGCTCTGCAGCCAGACGGAACTCAAGGTTGGCCGTCTTGCCGAGAATACGCTTGGCTTCGGCAGTGTCCTGCACGCCCGGCAGCTCAACCACGATGCGGTTGGCGCCCTGACGCTGAACGATCGGTTCGGCAACACCCAGCTCGTTGACGCGGTTACGTACCGTGGTCAAGTTCTGCTTGATGGAGTATTCACGGATTTCCGCCAGCTTGGCCGGGGTCATCGCCAGACGCAGCACCGGTTGACCGTTGAGGTCGGCCGGAACAATGTCGAAATCGTTGAAGTTCTTGCGGATCAGTGCACGGGCCTGTTCGCGGGAGTCTTCATCGCTGAAGCCCAACTGAATGGCACCGCCCAGTTGCGGCAGACTGCGATAGCGCAGCTTCTCTTTGCGCAGCAGGCTCTTGACGTCGCCTTCGTAGACTTTCAGGCGTGCATCGAGGGCTTTGTCCATGTCCACTTCCAGCAGGAAGTGCACACCACCGGACAAGTCCAGACCCAGCTTCATCGGGTGCGCGCCCAGATTGCGCAGCCATTGCGGGGTGGTCTGTGCGAGGTTCAGCGCGACCACGTAGTCATCACCCAACGCCTTGCGCACAACGTCTTTGGCCGGCAGCTGGTCTTCAGCCTTGCTCAGGCGGATCAGGCCGCCCTTGCCGTTGGCGGCCAGCGTGGCTGCCTTGACGTTGATCCCGGACTCCTTGAGCGCAGTGCTCACACGATCCAGATCAGCCTGATTGACTTGCAGCGCAGTGCTTGCACCACTGACCTGAATGGCCGGGTCATCGGGGTATAGATTCGGAGCGGAATAAATCAGACCGATCGCCAGCACCGCCAGGATCAGAATGTATTTCCACAGAGGATATTTGTTCAGCATCACGCCGCCCGTTATGAACGCGGGGCGCCTTGCGCGCCCCGTCGATTGAGTAGAAGTTGTTGCTTCAGATCGCTTTCAGCGTGCCTTTTGGCAGCGTGGCGGCGATGGCGCCTTTCTGGAACTTCATTTCCACGGTGTCGGAAACTTCCAGAACCACGAAGTCATCGGCCACTTTGGTGATCTTGCCGGCGATGCCGCCAGTGGTCACAACTTCGTCACCTTTTTGCAGACTGCTCAGCAGGTTCTTCTGCTCTTTGGCGCGCTTGGCCTGTGGACGCCAGATCATCAGGTAGAAGATGACCAGGAAGCCGACCAGGAAAATCCACTCGAAACCGCCGCCCATTGGGCCGGCAGCAGCCGGTGCAGCCGCGTCAGCCATGGCGTTAGAGATAAAAAAGCTCATTTAGCACTCCAGTTGCAAATGTTGAATCTTGGGGTCAGAAAACTCAGTCCAAAGGCGGAACGGGGAGCCCGCGTTTGGCGTAGAAGGCATCGACAAAGGCGGCCAATGTACCCTGTTGAATAGCCTCGCGCAAACCAGCCATCAGCACCTGATAATGGCGCAAGTTATGGATGGTATTGAGCATGCTTCCCAGCATTTCGCCGCACTTGTCCAGGTGATGCAGATAAGCGCGGGAGAAGTTCTGGCAGGTATAGCAATCGCAGGTCGGATCCAGCGGCGATTCATCATGGCGATGGAACGCGTTACGGATCTTCAGCACGCCGGTATCAATGAACAGATGCCCATTGCGGGCATTACGGGTTGGCATCACGCAATCGAACATGTCCACACCGCGGCGCACACCCTCAACCAGATCTTCCGGTTTGCCAACGCCCATAAGGTAACGAGGTTTGTCAGCCGGCATCATGCCCGGCAGATAATCCAGCACTTTGATCATCTCGTGCTTCGGCTCGCCCACCGACAGACCGCCAATGGCCAGGCCATCGAAGCCGATCTTGTCGAGGCCTTCGAGCGAGCGCATGCGTAGATCCTGGTGCATGCCGCCCTGCACGATGCCGAACAATGCCGCGGTGTTGTCACCGTGGGCATTTTTCGAGCGCTGAGCCCAGCGCAGCGACAACTCCATCGAAACGCGAGCGACGTCTTCGTCAGCCGGGTACGGCGTGCATTCGTCGAAGATCATCACGATGTCGGAGCCGAGATCGCGCTGCACCTGCATCGATTCTTCCGGGCCCATGAACACTTTGGCGCCGTCGACCGGGGAGGCGAAGGTCACGCCCTCCTCCTTGATCTTGCGCATCGCGCCGAGGCTGAACACCTGGAAGCCACCGGAGTCGGTGAGGATCGGGCCTTTCCACTGCATGAAATCGTGCAGGTCGCCGTGTTCCTTGATCACTTGGGTGCCAGGGCGCAGCCACAGGTGGAAGGTGTTGCCCAGAATGATTTCTGCGCCGGTGGCAACGATGTCACGCGGCAACATGCCCTTGACCGTGCCGTAAGTGCCCACCGGCATGAACGCCGGGGTCTCGACGGTGCCACGCGGGAAGGTCAGGCGACCACGCCGGGCCTTGCCATCGGTGGCCAGAAGTTCAAAGGACATGCGACATTCGCGACTCATTCTGTTTCCTCTGGGCCGGTTTCTTTAGGGGCAGTAGGTGCGGGATTACGGGTGATGAACATCGCATCACCGTAGCTGAAAAAGCGGTAACCGTTGTCGACGGCGGCCTTGTAGGCGGCCATGGTCTCGGGATAACCGGCAAATGCCGAAACCAGCATCAACAGCGTCGATTCCGGCAAATGGAAATTGGTCACCAGGGCATCGACCACATGGAACGGCCGGCCCGGGAAGATAAAGATATCGGTGTCGCCACTGAACGGCTTGAGCACGCCATCGCGCGCGGCACTTTCCAGCGAACGCACACTGGTGGTGCCGACCGCAATCACCCGACCACCGCGTGCACGGCACGCCGCGACTGCATCGACCACGTCCTGGCCGACTTCCAGCCACTCGGTGTGCATGTGGTGATCTTCAAGCTTCTCGACGCGCACCGGCTGGAACGTCCCCGCGCCCACGTGCAGCGTGACGAAAGTAGTCTCGACGCCCTTGGCGGCAATCGCTTCCATCAGCGACTGATCGAAATGCAGCCCGGCCGTCGGCGCCGCCACCGCGCCGAGTTTCTCGGCGTACACGGTCTGATAACGCTCGCGATCCGAGCCTTCGTCCGGGCGATCTATATAAGGAGGCAACGGCATGTGCCCGACGCGATCGAGCAGCGGCAACACTTCTTCAGCGAAGCCCAACTCGAACAACGCATCGTGACGCGCAAGCATTTCTGCCTCGCCACCACCGTCGATAAGGATCTTCGAACCCGGCTTCGGCGACTTGCTGGAACGCACATGGGCCAGCACGCGGTGCGTATCGAGCACCCGCTCAACGAGGATTTCCAGCTTGCCGCCGGACGCTTTCTGCCCGAACAGCCGCGCCGGAATCACCCGGGTATTGTTGAACACCATCAAATCGCCCGGGCGCAAATGCTCGAGCAAATCAGTGAATTGACGGTGTGCGAGGGCGCCGCTCGGCCCGTCAAGGGTCAGCAGGCGACTACCGCGACGCTCGGCCAAAGGGTGGCGGGCGATCAGCGAATCAGGGAGCTCGAAAGTAAAGTCAGCAACGCGCATGATGGGGTTCGTCTAGCAGGGCCGGAAAGTCTAGCGGAAATATCGAAAATTCTCTATGTACCTGATTGACCGACGGTAATCTCATCTCTATACTTCGCCGCCATTGAGCCCTGATGGCGGAATTGGTAGACGCGGCGGATTCAAAATCCGTTTTCGAAAGGAGTGGGAGTTCGAGTCTCCCTCGGGGCACCAAAATTAAGAAAGGTCTTGCTTAGCAAGGCCTTTTTTTTCGCCTGCCGGAAAGTGGCTGCTGTTGTAGGAGCTGCCGCAGGCTGCGATCTTTGATCCACCGCTTCTTGGTCAACCGAAAACCCAAGGACCCACCCCATGGAAACGTCACTGGAAACAGTCGCCCTTTTCTCCCTCAAGCTCGCTTACGAGGAAGAAGGCCTGAGCCCGATTCTGCGGGACGACATGGTCATGGGTGATTACCAGAAAGACGTGTTCGAACTGTTGGTACGGCGCGGGGATGTCGAGACCATTCAGTTCAAGATGAACGAATGCCTGAGCTTGGCGATGGATGCCTTGGGTGGTGTTGAGAAACCACTAGGGCGGGAGTTGCAGAAGTTGTCAGCTGAGTTCAGCGGGGCGCGTTCGCTGGAGCAGCTGGATCAGCCGCTCCTTGCGCTCAAGGGCTATTTAAAAGAGATACTATAGGTATTACTTGAGCCAACTAATATATATAGAACCCCACTGTAAATCCTTCAGCGCCCGAAAAACGCACCTAAAACTCAGCCTCACATAACTAAAAATACAAATACCAAGCATAAATAACAACCCACCACACTAAGAACGACTCGGAATTTCGTAACGCTTAAAAATCTCAAGGCTCGCAACTTTAAGATGATAACTTAAAAAATTATCCGCCATACTAGGATCAGAAAAAACGGCAGAATATTGCATGTCAGCCCCTCTCGAAATCAAACGTTCTGATACTGTAATATTATGGAATTCAATAAACCCCTCTACAATCTCCCTAAAGCGGGGAGTCGTATGTCGATAATCAGACGTAGTAAATGTAGTAAGAACCCCGGTCTTGCGGCAAGCAATTTCGCCCCCAGCGATCTCAAATAAACGTTTCTTTCTATCAGAAACAGAATTAGCAACTGATCTCTGGCAAGCTTGATAGAAGCAGGCTTTCAAACTAGGAGAAGTTCCCCTAACGCATGTTTTGTAAGAGAAATCTGTCTTCGACCCATCATTTCTGTGCACATGAAAACAACTCGATGGATGGTCAGTTGATCTGCCCCGATAAATGCCTACAACACCACTTCCAATCTTTGAGTCAGCGTCTGGATGCCTCTGAAGCAACTCATAAACAAATTCTTCATCTACCGCATCTAGATACTCATCATCTTCATAACGATCCAAAATACCTTTAAAAAATTCGTCAGCTTCACCTTGCTTATCAAATTTGATACTAGGCAATACTACTGGCTTTGAAACACCCATCACTCACCCCAATATTTACCAAACCAAGTTAGACCTTTCCATATTGATACCGCCAACAAAACCAACCCACATCAATACGACAGATAATAAAACACTTTTTCCCGCTGCTTATTCAAAAAACTTTTTCATTTCTTTTTTGTCGCTCCAACCTTCGATCCAATACCCTCTTGAAAATCCTCTATGACGCGCCTTTCAAAGACGCCATCTGCAAACGCCCCTAACTCTTTTTCCTTCAGCTTATTCACCACATACTCTAAACCATCATCTTTTGAGAAAACTTGACCGGCCATAAGTTTTTCCGAAATTTCCGTTGGAAGCCCGTACTCCTCGAGAGTTGAGAAGGACGAAGGTTGAAATAAATGCTCAATAGATGCGGCAAACGCTATATAATTTGCACCTTTCAATCCTCGCTTCACAAGCACAACATTCAACACCTCATTAAGCGAAATCAAATATTTCGGATAATTGAAAGATGCCCATCCCCTTAGAAAAGCAAGTACGTTTTCAACTGAGTCATCAGGTGAAGTACCAAAGTCAATTTGACTTTTTATCATTTCCCGCCTGAACCTTGGAACGCTTCTTAACGCGTACAACCTCCAAACATACAATGTCATCATGGATGACGTCCGCATAGAACTCTGCCGGGCAGTTCCAGCACCTCCGAGCTGTTTCCATATAATTTCAGATGTAGCTTTTATGTCTTCATACCGAGGGCGGCTTGACCAAACTAGCTTTTGCAGTTCACGAACATCCAAGCCATACAAATATCTTGCAGTATCTAACAGATACTCCGGCTCTATCCCCGACAACTTCCTCAGAACCTCTACAGGCAGCAAATCTTGTTTAGTTAACAGATCCACTTTGCCCTGGAGCCCCACTGGAACTAAACCTTCGGGTAGATTTATAAGAATACTGCTTGGAGTTGTTTCTGTAGGATTGAATGACGGTATATCCACGAAGGGAAGATTTTCTTCTGGAGGAGCATCAAAACAGTAAACACTTCCAACAAAGTGCTTAAACATCCTACCTGATCTTCCTCTTATATTATTAAATGTAAAAAAATCTAGAGGTTTTTTATTCAGCGATCCGTCATATACGACGACATTTTTTGCCGCTGTATTCACTCCTTCAATCAAGGTCGATGTACAGAGAAGGATATTCAGTTTCCCTTCTTCAAAAGCTCGAATCATGAATCGGCCTAGAGATCTTGGTAACCTACCATGGTGAATACCGACACCATGCATTAATGCAACAGAAACCAACCATTCATCATGATAGTGCCGAGAGGTCCATTGAGCGGCCTCGATCAACTCTTCATCTTCAGAAAGCGGCACATCCCTTATTGCCAGATAATTTTTAAGAAGCTTTCGAGTACTCGCCGGAGACTGGCAATACACCAACGTCTGCCCTTCCAGCCCGTCTAGCAAGTTTGCGAACGCCTCCTCTCTAGTTGGTTTTTTGCTAAGAACGTGCAGTTCAATTGCGACCGTTTGAAAGTCTTCGATATAAAAACTACACTTCAAGCGGTCTGTTACGATCTCGGGTATAGATTTGATTGAAGGACCAAGCAGATAAAACTGAGCGCCCGTCTTAACTAGCTTTATGAGTGCTTGATTGAGAAGTGTTGCCCTATCACCTTCACCAGAAATTGAAAGCTTATAAAATTCGTCAATAGCAAAAAAGTCGACATCTGGAATTTCAGTCTCCATTGCCAAAAAGCGCTCTTGTGTCAGTACAAAAATATTGCGTTCACTCTGCTCCTGTCCTCCCGTAGTTAAAATATTATAACGCCCAACGAACCTTGACATTCTACGACGAGTCTCTTCTACCAACGCCAGCGTTGGCAAAATCAATACAATATTCGAAAAGTTTTTTTCAGATATAATCACATCAATTAACAAGCTTTTACCAAAAGATGTGGGAGCGCTTAAAATAACCGACTCACCAGCCATCAGTTTTCTCAGAATCCTAGTCTGCGAGCTATGGAGGACATAATTCTCCATCTCTTTTTCCGCTCGGTTACTCGCATGTGTAAATGCGCTTCGAAGTGATAAGCTCTCGAGATCCGACGCATATGGATACAATCCAACCTGCATAGCCAACTCATCAACTATATTTCGATATAGAACATCAAGCCCATCACGCTTTGCGAGTGTCCTAATTACAAACTCCCGCCCAACCTCTAAATTGCTAGAACATATAGCAGATACTACCGAGAGCATTTTGAAGGGTGTATTTACCCACTCACTCCCTCTCAATTCTTTTCGCACAGCCTGATGATCTATCATATCTGAAGAGCCTTTAGGCGTTTATCCAAAGCGGCAATTAACTCTTTTTTCTCATGTAGCGGGATCAAAATCACATGAACGGTTATTGGCAGAACTGTAAAAAACCTCTCTAAATACTGATCATTTAACTTATTTCGAAAACTAGAATACGCATCAATAATTTCATCCCTGATATTACTCTCGTACTCTTTATCTATCGCACCACCTTTCACCACCTCACTATCGTAAGTTAGTAAAACAGGTATGCAAGCTTGCCGAAACACTTTATCCAAAGATGTATTTTCGTGAAGTAATTCCCTTAGCTCTTCCGCCTCGGGCCACTCCGGGTCTATTTTATTTCTTATCAGAATAAATTCCGACTTAAGGTAGTCAGTTTCCAAATGGTCAACTATCTCCTTGACCACATCGTAGATCGCCCTAGAAACCTTATTATAAAATTTGGTTTCCCCTACCCAGAGTTCAAGCCCGTCGTCTTTCTTCACTACATGAACAGCGTCGAACCCTTTCACCGTCTCGTTAACTGAGCTCTTGTAATAAATCTTATTTATAGCGGGAAGCGTTTTATATACTTGCCTAATGGCTATATGAAGCAATATCTCACCAAACTCGCCTCGCAATCCGTACTTTTCCGTATCGTAAACAATTTTTGCTGCACGCTTTATAATCCGCAGTGCATTATGGTGGCCAATTTCATTTATCTCAGAGTAACTTAGCGCAAACTCTGGCAACCACTCTATTATATGATCTGCAAACTGATCATTTCGCCACTTACCGCGCTCAAAGCCAGCACATAGAGCAAGGTCATCACCAATACCCCCAGACTCATGAAAAACGACACTTAAAAATTTGTCCGGATGTTTCATACGCGAACACTCAAGTTAATATGAATATTACAAACCAGCACACAAGAAAACATAGCCTTAAATTTCTTAGTAAGTATCATAAAAACAAAAGAATTAAATTCGACACAGAAACCCATCAATCGCAATAGCAAATTACAGCCACGCACGTCGGCACTACTCGCTGACAATAGTAAAAACCCGAGGTATTGGCTCAATGATTTAGCATGGGGTGTATGCGAGCCACGAGAAGGGGGAATAGATAGCATTACGTCTTCCTTTAACGAGATGCAAAAAACTCCGAACCTCGCTTGAATGGAGGTCTTTGTACCGAAGCTACTATTTTGCCATCGTCCCGTCCACCCTAAATCTTTACCGAACAAACATTGAAACATCCACATCGCACTGCTATGGCCAGCGATCTTAAGGCGCAGCAGCCCCGTCAAAAAAGCTCTCCCCCCACCATATTAGGCACGCCAGATCATCCGCATTCAGCTCTAATTCAATGTACGTGCTGAGAGATCACTTTCGAAATCTCCACCATCGACGTCTTCCCGGTGAATTCGAACTTCACCTTCCCCAGTGACGAGAAGTAAATCTCCAGCTCCGAATCCAGATCGAACGTGCCCGAGGTTTCCACGGAGTAGGCGACGATGTTCTTGTACGGCAAGGAAGTGAAATCCTTCTTGCTGCCGGTAATGCCCTGAACGTTGACTGCGATGATGCGCTTGTTGGTAAACACCACGCCATCACGCATGGCCTTGTAAGAGTCGATCACTTCCTCGCCGTCGAGCAACAGCGCGCTTACGCGTTCGGCGTATTCATCGTTCTGCTTGAGTTTGAAGAAGCCTTTGTTGTTGAAGTCGATCATCTGTCCATCCTCATCTTCAAGAAAACATCCCGGTATTTCTTTGGTTCAACGACGGGCTTTCAACACGCGGATGTCGGTTGGGAACCCGTCGGCACCGACAAGTTTTTTCCAGCCCAGATACTGAAACTCGCCCTTCTCATCAATGTAATCGCCCTTCTCCACGGATCGACCGCCAACCACCGCGACGCGTTTGACTTCGCCACAACCGCCATCAGAAGGCCGAACCGTATAGATCACATACGGCTTCACGTATTGCGTAGCGCGGAAGTATTGGCCGCATATTTCGTCGACGGTGATCAGCATGGTTTTCAGGCGTGCTTCGCCGTCGGTATCTTCGTGCAGTTTCAGGAAAGATATATCACCGACGTCGCTGTAGCCGAGGGCGCGGGCGCGTTGGTAGGCGGGGGAGTTTTGATGGGCGATGCGGCCTTCCTCGGCAGCACCTTGCATTTTCGCGGCGAACTCGGCTTTGCCTTGGGCGATCATCGCTTCAGCTTGGCCCGCTACGTTTTCGCATTGTGCAAATTCCCGGGAGCCGAGGTGATTGGGTGTCAGGTTCGAGCGCTGTTCATTCATGGTCTGCAGGTTGCTTTCCAGGGCAAACATCACGTCGTAGGCGGTGGTACGACCGCTCTGCACATCGGCTATTTTTTCCTGCACTCGCTGGCAGTTGCCGGCGTAATACTTCCAGCTGTTTTCCGGGTGTTCTTGCCAGGCGGCGACTGCCGGGGTCATTGCAAAGGCGAACGTGATCGCGCAGAGCAGGCGCGGAGCATGGGTACTGACAAGCATAGGTAGTCCGTTACGGAGATGGGCAGTGGCGCGACGCTACTATTTTGCTATCGTGCCGTCCACTGCCAGTAACGAGGTCGCCAGCGCCTCGATGGAATCGATTTTCAGAGGGAGAAACACTTTGATGGCCGTGTTGTACTTTTTCGTCTGGGCAGCCGTTTGGGCTTGGGTCGTGCAGACCCGTGGTGCCTGGAACCTGATCCTTGCCAACCTGGCGGGTGCCGCCAGCGGCTTCATCGTCGCAATGATTTTTTCGGTGGTCTGTGCAGGACTTTTCCCGGCGCACGTGCCTCCTGCAACTGAGAACCTGGCCAGTAGCGTGTTGCAAATAATCACCACGTTCGGTGTGCTGGCGGGTGTCTGGATGTGGCTGGTCAGACGTCCTCGGCCAGAGCATCCGTTGGCCCGGCAACTTTTCGCCGGTATCTGTGGGCTGGCTGCTGGTGTGACGACTCTGGCGTTTTTCGCGCTTAATTTTCACTGAGCGCCGCTATCGTCACTGGCATTACACGTCTGTTTTGTTATCTTGCCGGCCATCGTCAGCGTTCACCTTGGGCGTGCGTTGATTTCAGGTTTGGAAGGTTTAAGGAAAGGATCAAATGGAGTTTCTGCGTTTTCTGGCGTTTGTCGCGGTGTGGGGGTTCATGTGGCGCTGGGTGGTCAAGAACCGTGGCAGCTGGAATATTGTCTACGGCAACATCGTCGGCGCAGCGGGCGGCTTCATTGTCGCGATGGTGGTGCTTTCGATCACGTTGTCGTTGTTTCCTTCGTCGCATGATTACGAAGCGGCGCAGGCTGAAAACACGCAGGTCATCGAGCCGACCTCCCTATTGCCTGAAGCCGAGGCAGTCACACCCGCTGCCGAACTGAAGGATGCGCCGGCTTTTGCTGCCATCGAGCCGGACGACAAGCCGTCTCCCGCCGACTCCGCACTGTTGCCGAACTACGCCAGCCGGGCGCCGAAATCAATCGGGTTACAGACCGTGCTCGATCAAAGCGACTATCAGGGGCGCATGGCCCTGGCAGCGCTGAACAAGAAATTGCGCGGCGACGCCCAGGCCGACAAGTCGATGATTGCGTATGTCATGTGCAGCCCGTTTGTGACCAGCACGTTGCGCTTTCCCGCCTCGGCGCGGTTTGCTGACAGCAAGGCGCTGGTCAGCCACCGCTTCAAGGATCAGGTCTACACCTTCAACAACACCGTCACCGCGCGCAACATGAACGGCGACGATGTCACCTACCGTTTCGATTGCTCCGTGCAAGAGCAGCCGCGAGTGGACGCACTGCCTGCGCAATGGCGTTTGTTGGCGCTGAAAGTACAAAAAGCCGACTCTTAAGGCTGATTTAAGGGTTCAAGGCGCCGCCTGCGCTATCATCGCCGGCCTGTGCGCCTTGAGCTTTGCCCTCGATGTCTTCGACCCCCGCTGACCTGATCCCGCTGCCTCCTGTCCTGGCCGGCCCGCTGCTGCGACGGCTGGAACCAACGCGCGTGGTCATGTGGCTGGTCGGCACGCGGCCACTGGCGCTGACCTTGCGCCTGCAAGGCGTAGGAGACATTCCTCTCGACGCCGGGAAATGCACCGTCATTCCCGTAGGTCGTCAGGCGTTTGTTCATCTCATCGATGTTTCTCTCGACAACGCCCTGCCCTGCGACACGCGTATCGACTATGACCTGCTGATCGACAACGCAGAGGGAATCGCCGACTGGGCAGCGCATCTGCTGTACGGCGATGCAACCAGTCCGAACTTCGTCCTGCGCTCGCGGATCGATCAACTGCTGCACGGCTCTTGCCGCAAGCCGCATCACCCGGCGACGGATGGCTTGCTGTGCGTCGACCAATTGCTGGCGACGGAAACCGATCCGCAACAACGCCCGGCGCTGTTGATGATGAGCGGCGATCAAGTCTACGCCGACGATGTCGCCGGCCCGATGTTGCGGGCGATTCATGCCTTGATCGAACGTCTCGGCCTGTTCGACGAACACCTCGAAGGCGCCGTGGTCAGCGACAGCGCGAAGCTCTACCAACACCCTGCCAGTTACTACCACCGTGCGGATTTGTTACCGGCGCTGGAGAGCAACGAGACATTGCGCGAGCGATTTTTCGGCGGTGCGCGTAAGCCGATTTTCACCAGCAGCAGCGCTGACAATCATCTGGTGACCTTCGCCGAAGTCATGGCGATGTACGTGCTGGTGTGGTCGCCGACCGCCTGGTCGCTGATCGATCCGCAAGCGCCCGAACTGACGCCAGAACGCTTCAAGCGCTACACCCTCGAACAGACTCGCATCGATGCCTTCAAGGCTGGATTGGACAAGGTCGCCCGCGCGCTGGCGCATCTGCCGAGCCTGATGATTTTCGACGATCACGACATCACCGACGACTGGAACCTGTCCGCGCAATGGGAGGAAACGGCCTACGGCCATCCGTTCTCCAAACGCATCATCGGCAACGCGCTGATCGCTTATATGTTGTGTCAGGGCTGGGGCAATAATCCCGATGCGTTCAAAGAGGTATTGGAGAAAACCCTGGGGCTGAGCGCCAGCGGTGATGACCGGTATCTCGACAGCCCGGTGCAGGACGATTTGATCGATGACCTGCTGCGCTTTCAGCATTGGCATTTCGTACTGCCAACCAGCCCGGCACTGGTAGTCATCGACACGCGCACCCGACGCTGGCGCAGTGAGATGGCGCTCAAGCAACCGTCGGGCCTGCTCGATTGGGAGGCGCTGAGCGAACTGCAACAGGAACTGCTCGATCATCCTTCAGCGATCATCGTTTCTCCGGCGCCGATCTTCGGCGTGAAGCTGATTGAAACCGTGCAGAAGGTCTTCAGTTGGTGCGGTTACCCGCTGCTGGTCGACGCGGAAAACTGGATGGCTCATCGCGGTGCGGCGCAGGTGATCCTGAATATTTTCCGCCACTCGCGCACACCCGGGAACTACGTGGTGCTGTCCGGCGACGTGCATTATTCCTTCGTCTACGAAGTACTTATCCGACACCGCAAGGCCGGGCCGCGAATCTGGCAGATCACCAGCAGCGGGATCAAGAATGAGTTTCCAAAAAACCTGCTGGAATGGTTCGACCGCCTCAACCGCTGGCTCTACTCGCCACGGTCACCGCTGAACTGGTTCACCAAACGCCGCCGCATGCGCATCGTGCCGTACACGCCGGAACATGCTGAGGCTGGCGAACGCTTATGGAATTCGGCGGGGATCGGCCAGGTGTTTTTCAATGAACAGGGGCAGCCGCGCGAGATCATTCAGCACAATTCGAATGGCAAGGCGAAGACGCGGATGCTGGCGCCGGATCTGGCGGATTATCCGGACTAGCCATAGTTTTTTCCTACACAAGGAATGCCGGATGCCGACAACACGGCGGTTTCTCGCTGCCCGAGACAGCGGAGAAGGATTACAACCTTCTCAGAAACGTCTCCAGAGTCCTTAAGTGATACTGAACGTGCTCGCAGCAACCCTTCTGCGAAACAACCACTAGTAGGTGTCACCTTGTCATCCTGTACTCATTTCTGTACGTTCTTTGCTACTAGCGAGGACTACTTCATGCAAACCATCAACTACACCACCGCCCGTGCGCATTTGGCCGAAACGATGGACCGCGTTAACGAGGACCGTGCCCCCCTTCTGGTCACACGCCAAAAAGGCGAGCCCGTCGTGATGATGTCTCTGGCTGAGTACAACGCACTCGAAGAAACAGCCTACCTGCTGCGCTCTCCGGCCAATGCCGAGCGGTTGATCAAATCGATTGGCGAAATGCGTGCCGGCAAAGCCAAAGTCAGGCAATTGATCGAAGAATGAAAATCGAGTTCACGCCATCAGGCTGGGAAGACTATTTGTGGTTTCAACAGAACGATAAGGCCGGACTCAAACGTATCAATCTGTTGATCAAAGCAATCCAGCGCGAACCGTTTGAAGGTATCGGCAAACCTGAGCCGCTTAAACACAACATGAGCGGCTTTTGGTCCAGACGAGTATCGGGTGAGCATCGTTTGGTCTACAGCATTGAAGGTGGTGAGATTTGCGTTATTAGCTGCAAATATCACTACTGATGATATGCCCCACACCTCTGACAATCATCTCCACCTCACGCTCATCAATCGTCAACGGTGGCAGCAGCCGTATCGTCTTGCCACGCGTGACGTTGATCAACAGTCCATGATCCCGCGCCGCGATCAGGGTCAGATCACGCACCGGTTGTTTCAGCTCGATCCCGATCATCAAGCCCTGACCACGGATCGCCAGCACATTGGGATTGTCTGCCAACTCTGCACGCAAGCGAGTCAACAGGCGTTCACCCTGAATCCGGGCGTTTTCCAGCAGGCCCTGTTCTTCGATGATGTCCAGCACCGTGCAACCGACCCGACACGCCAGCGGATTGCCGCCGAAGGTGCTGCCATGGCTCCCGGGCGTAAACAGATCCGCCGCCCTGCCCCGCGCCAGGCAAGCGCCGATCGGCACGCCGTTGCCCAGTCCTTTTGCCAGGGTCATGACGTCCGGGACGATGCCTTCATGTTGAAACGCGAACCAACGCCCGGTGCGGCCAATACCAGTCTGGATTTCATCGAGTATCAATAGCCAAGCGTGGCGATTGCACAGTTCACGCAGGGCTTTCAGGTAACCGGGCGGCGCGATCTGCACACCGCTTTCGCCCTGAATCGGCTCGACCAGAATCGCGACGATGCGCTCGCCGTGCTTTTGCTGCACCTGCTCCAGCGCTGCGAGATCACCGAACGGCACTTTGAGGAAATCCCCCGGCAACTCGTTGAAACCCAGACGCACCGCCGGGCCATCGCTCGCCGACAGGGTGCCGAGTGTGCGGCCATGGAACGCGTTGGCCATGACCACCACCAGCGGCTGTTCGATACCTTTGCGCCAGCCGTACAACCGCGCGAGTTTCAACGCCGTTTCATTGGCTTCGGCCCCCGAATTATTGAAGAACGCCCGCTCCATCCCCGACAGTTCCGTCAGCCGTTTCGCCAGTTGTTGCTGCCAGTCGATGCTGTATAGATTCGACGTGTGCAGCAGCAAACCCGCCTGCTCGCTGATCGCCGTAACGATCCGCGGGTGCGAGTGGCCGACATTGGTCACCGCCACACCGGCAACCGCATCCAGATATTCGCGACCGGCCTGATCCCACAGGCGAGTGCCGAGGCCTTTGGTGAAGCTCAAGGCCAGTGGTTGGTAGGTGTTCATCAGGGCGGCGGTCATGACTTCAAACTCCAGTGCAGGTCGGTGTGCTGGCAGTATGGTTAGCCAGCGAAACTGGATAAACTCGGCAAAACTTCATTCATTTAAAAGCCGAGCTTGATAATGGACCTGTTCCAGTCGATGAGCGTGTACGTCAAAGTCGTCGAAGCCGGGAGCATGACGGCGGCCGCGCTGCAGTGCGACCTGTCGACGACCATGGTCGGCAATCATCTGCGTGCGCTGGAGCAACGGCTCGGCGTGCAACTGCTGCAACGCACGACCCGCCGTCAGCGGCTCACCGAATTCGGCAGCGTTTACTACCAGCGTTGTCTGGAAGTATTGGGGTTGGTCGCCGATTCCGAACGCCTCGCCGAGCAGACCCTCGATCAACCCCGAGGCATGCTGCGCCTCACCGCGCCGCTGACGTTCGGCGTCGAACGGCTGGCCCCGGCGCTCAGTGAGTTTTCCTTGCTGTACCCGCAGGTCAAACTCGATGTGGTGCTGACCAACAGCCGTCCCGATCTACTGGAGAGTGGCCTGGATGTGGCGTTTCGCTTGGGCAATTTCGACCAGTCCAACCTGATCGCCCGGCCCTTGATCGACTACACCCTGACCGTGTGCGCCTCGCCGCATTATGTTGCCCGGCGCGGCATGCCGAAAACGCCGGAAGACTTGCAACAACACGACTGCCTGTCGTTCGCCTATCCCGCCGGTGACGACTGGCAATCAGTGGAAAAGCGCTGGCGCCTCGGCGGGCCCGACGGGGAAATCATGGTCGACGTCAGCGGGCCTATGCTGATCAACAGCTCCGCCGGCTTGCATCAGGCTGCCCGCACCGGCATGGGCATCGTGATGCTGCCGGATGCGCTGGTGGAACAGGATCTGCGCGAAGGCCGACTGGTAAAGGTCGTTGCCGATTTCCAGCCACCCAGCAGACCGATGCATCTGCTCTACGCGCCGGATCGTTATCGTTTGCCGAAATTGCGCCGGTTCGTGGAGTTTGCGATGCAGACGTGGGGGAAATCCTGACGCTGCCTACGCTCCCCTTCCATGAAAAATCGCTGACAAGGACTCGAACAGCAGATGAACAACACTCTCAACGTACGCGATTTGCTGTCCACCGAAACGGAATCGGTGCGGCAGTTTCTCGGGCAGCATGGCTGGGGCCATCGCACCGGCTCAGCTGAACACTTCGCCCTGCTGATCAAGAACTCTCAGCGCACCGCCGTCGCCGTCCAGGGTGATCAGATCATCGGCTTCGCCCGTGGGATCACCGATGGTTTGTCCAACGGTTACCTGTCGATGGTGGTGGTCGACGACCAGCATCGGCGTGCAGGGATTGGCCGCGCACTGGTTGGGCACATCATGGGCGACAACCCCGATATTACCTGGGTGCTGCGCGCCGGACGCGAGAACGCAGAGGCTTTTTTTGCCAGCCTGGGTTTTGAAACCTCAGTGATTGCCATGGAACGGCCACGCCTGAAATAGCCCGATGCAGGAAAAAACTCGACCGGCAGACCGTTGCTCCGTGACAACGCCGCCGCGCTCCCCTAAATTAGTCGGCCTGAAAAAGCCCTCGGTTTTCTCATCTCCACTCAAGTTAAAAGTAGTGAAATTTCAATGTCCGATTTCAACACCGCTGAATCCGTAGTCACCGAATCGTCCAAAGCGGAATACGAAAACTCCATCAATCTTTCACAACACCTGCCACAAGCCAAAATCATCAGCGAGATGGTCCTGGACGCATTCCAGTCGACCCGCGAAAGCGACCAGATCCGCGAGCTGCGCGCGGCGATCCGTCAGGCTCACGACAGCTTCGATGACGACAAGGCCTACGAGCTGATGGGCGAACTCAAGGCACTGAAAGACGCCGAAGCCGCCGACCTCGCCGCCCTTGAAGACCTCAGCAGCAAGTTCTCGATCGGCCGCATCCTGTCCAGCTTCAAGGACGATCCGGCGTTCCAGGAAATCGTTTATGGCCTGGCCCTCAAAGTGCTGAACCAGACCCATCAGGCGATCAGTAACCCGAGCGGCGGCAAGAGCAAAGCGGCGAAGAAGAAAGAAGTCGAAATCTTCACCATCAGCAAGGACGGCATCAGCGTGACCCTGCCTCTGCGCACGCCACGCTCGCGCCTGAACGTTGACCGTGCAGCGCTGGAGTTCCTCGGCTTCACCTTCGTTGGTGAAGGCGAAGAAGCGGAGCTGGAAAGCGAAGTCTTCGTCGACAACGCGGGTACCGAGCAGGCGGTAAACCGCAAGAACATCATCACTGCGCTGCAACAGCAGACTGCGTTTGATGGCTATAGCATCGCCGCGCAGTAATAGCGCAGCCGCTGTACGAAAAAGCCCCGCGCTGGGATTCAGTGCGGGGCTTTTTGGTTTTCGGCTGGGGTTGGGTGAGATGGCCTAAACCGATGCCCCTCACCCCAGCCCTCTCCCAAGGGAGAGGGAGCCGATTTGGGGATATTGTAGAAGTACGCCGAAATGAAAGGGCTGTGCGGAATCCACTGTCGCCTCGACCTCTCACGTCGATGTACAGCGCAAGACACATCGGTGAGTCCCCTCTCCCACGGGAGAGGGAGCCGATTTGGGGATATTGTAGAAGTACGCCGAAATGAAAGGGCTGTGCGGAATCCACTGTCGCCTCGACCTCTCAGGTCGACGTATAGCGCAAGACGCCTCGGTCAGTCCCCTCTCCCTCTGGGCGGTCCGACGTTTCGGGAGGGCTAGGGTGAGGGAAAGCCGCTAAACCACCCTCAAGCCGAAGGATGCAACGCCACGATCATGTCGACTTCAATCGCTGCGTTCTTTGGCAACTGATACACACCGACCGTGGTGCGCGTGTGCCGGCCGGCATCGCCGAGCACATGACTGAACACATCCGACGCACCGTTGGCCACTTCGCTCAGGTCAACGAAGTCCGGCGTCGACTTCACATAAACAGTGACCCGCAACAACGCCTTGATCTTGTCCAGCGAACCCACCGCATCGACGATCAACGCCAGACAACGCATTGCACTGATGCTGGCGGCGGCCTGGGCATCCTTGAGGGTCAACTCCAGCCCAACCCGACCGGGATACTGAATCTTGCCGTGGGTCCGCGGCACCATGCCGCTGATATACAGCTCATCATGATGTCGGATCAGCGGCGCGTAATTGCCGCCGGCGGTGTTCTCACCATAAATGTCGTAGTTCAGCTCTTGGGCCAGGGCAATAAAACGCTCGTCGCAGGTCATCCTCTCAGTCATTTCGCCCAGCCTTATGATCAGTACATGCAGAACCGCAGGTTAAGACAGATGGGCAACCGCAAATGGCAAGGAGCTATCACTGTCATGGTTGGATCCAAATCTAGGGGGTTTGTTACTGCGCCGCAACCCGCAGTCACGGAAAACAAAAGCCCCACACCTCTTTCGAAGTAATGGGGCTTTAAATTAAATGACTTTGTCGTTAAACGGCGCTCAGGCGGTCAACCATGTCAGGGAATTTTTCAACCAAACGGATCAACAAAGCAGCTTGAGCATTTGGCTTTGACTTTTCCTGCTCCCAGTTTCTCAGAGTGCTGGGACTCGCCCTGATTCGCTTGGCAAAGACGGCTTGAGACATATGTAACTTTTCTCTCAAAGCCACGATTTCTTGGGCTCCGACTTCGGGGACTGGTTTGTCCTCAAGCACTGTATTGCGCAGGGTAATTTTTCCTTCGCGTTGAGCCGCCATCTCATCAACGCCCTGTATCAACTCTGCAAACAGGTCGCGTTTTTTCATGGGGTACCTCGTGTTTTCAACTCTTTATCTATGGCTTTTTTGAGCGCCTTTTCTTGCTCGGCAGTCAGATTCTCAAGCTCATCTTTGTCGTAAATTGCAAACATCCAGAACTGACCATCATTCATAAGCCAATAATAGATGACCCGCAAGCCGCCTCGTCGGCCCTTGCCACGTCGAGCATCAGCCCAGCGTAGTTTTCTGAATCCACCCGTTCGGGGCATCACATCGCCTGCCAACGGATTGCCTTGCATATAAGCCTGCAGTTCTCGGTACTCATCGTCTGTCAGGTACTGACCAACGCTTGTGGTAAATATCGTTGTTTCAAAGAATACGGTTCGCATGTGCAAACTATAGGCAAATCGCCTACAGACAGACTATCAACAAATCCGGCTCCAGATAAACAAAAAACCCCGCAATGTGCGGGGTTTTTCTTCAAGCATCGAGCCTTACGGCGCGTACGTCAGCAGCAGCTCTGCGGGCACCTTGAAGTCCAGGGACATCATGACGCTCAACGCAGTGATGGTGAAGATCGAGAACACGAACAGCTTGCGTGCCCAGACCGTGTCATCCACCGCTTTGTAGCCGGTCCAGGCCATGTACAACCAGTACATGCCCATGGCTGCGGCGACGGCGAGGTAGCTCATGCCGGCGTAACCGCTGAAGGTCAGCATCAAGGTCGCTACGAGGAACGCCAGGATGTAGAGCAGGATGTGCTTCTTGGCCACTTGAATCCCGCGCTTCACTGGCAGCACCGGAATCGATGCGGCCAGGTAATCGTTGAAGCGGAAGATCGCGATGGCGTAGGAATGCGGCATCTGCCACAGGCTGAACATCACCAGCAACGTCAGCGCGGCCATGTCGAAGCTGTTGGTTACGGCAACGTAACCGATCACTGGCGGCATGGCGCCCGACAGACTGCCCACCAGCGTGCCGTGAACCGACTTGCGCTTGAGGTACAGGCTGTAGAAGCCGACGTAGATGATGAAGCCGATTACCGCGAACAAAGCGGCCAACGGGTTGGCCACCTTGTACAACAACGCAACGCCGAGAACACCAAGGATGGTCGCGTAGACCAGGGCCAGTTTCAGGGAGATCAAGCCCTGCACCAGCACCCGGTTCTTGGTGCGTTCCATCTTCAGGTCGATGTCGCGGTCGATGCAGTTGTTGAACACGCAACCGGAGGCAACAACCAGGGATGTACCGATCATGGCAGCCAGAAACACCGCCAGATCCACATGCCCTTTCGAGGCCAGGAAAAACCCGCCTGCCACAGAAAGCACGTTACCGAAAATGATCCCCGGTTTGGTGATTTGGATAAAGTGCTTGAGCGACATCGGGTCTTACCTCACTTCGCCATCATGTAGGTGTGGATGCTGAACATGATCCACAACGACAGGCCAACCAGCAGCACGATCACGATCGCCGTAAAGACGAATGCAATCACGTTGTTACGCTGAGCAATGGAACGGTCCAGGTGCAGGAAGTAATACAGGTGAACAATCACCTGGATTACTGCGAACAGCAGAACGATTGCCAGCGTGGTGGCCTTCGGCAGGCTCGGGTACATCACCAGACCGAATGGAATCACGGTCAGGATCACCGACAGGATGAAGCCAATGGCGTACGACTTTACGCTGCCGTGGCCAGCATCATGGCTGTCATGGGAGTGTGCATTAGCCATTACAGAGTCCCCATCAGGTAAACAACGGTGAATACGCAGATCCACACCACGTCCAGGAAGTGCCAGAACAGGCTCAGGCAGCTCAGACGGGTCTTGTTGGTCGCCGTCAGGCCATGCTTGTTGACCTGGTACATCATGATGCCCATCCAGATCAGACCCGCCGAAACGTGCAGACCGTGGGTACCGACCAGGGTGAAGAACGCGGACAGGAAGCCCGAACGGCTAGGACCGAAACCCTCGGAGATCAGCAGGTGGAACTCGTTGATCTCCATGGCGATAAAGCCTGCGCCGAGCAGGAAGGTCATGAACAACCAACCCAGGACCGCCTGCTTCTTGCCTTTGTACAACGCCAGCATGGCGAAGCCGTAGGTGATCGAACTGAACAACAGCAGAGCGGTTTCGCCCAGCACGTATGGCAGTTCGAAGATGTCGTGGCCCGACGGGCCACCGGCAACGTTGTTTACCAGTACTGCGTACACCGCGAAGATCGACGCAAACAGAATGCAGTCGGTCATCAGATAGAGCCAGAAACCGTATACGGTCATCTCGCCCGAGTCGTGGTGATGGTCATCGTGCCCATGGTCACCATGGGCGTGTCCAACATTGGTCACTAAGTTCGACATGGTTTAAGCCTGTTCCAACGAGGTTTCAACACGGGTGGCACCGGCCGGGATTTTCCCTGCCGCAACCAGACGCTTGTGCTGCTCGGCTTCGATACGCTCGATCGTTTCAACCGGAACCATATAGCCCTGGTCGTCACGTGCAGCGTGGATCACGAAGTAGATGACGGTGCCGGCCAGGCTGGCGATCGCCAACCACCAGATGTGCCAGATCATCGCGAAACCGAAGACGGTCAACAGTGCGCCCATCACCACGCCAGTGGCGGTGTTGTTCGGCATGTGGATCGGCTCGTACTTGGCCGGACGCTGGTACGCAGTACCGTTTTCCTTGGCTTCAGTGAACGGGTCGATGCAGTCAGCCTTTGGCAGCACAGCAAAGTTGTAGAACGGAGGTGGCGACGAGGTCGACCATTCCAGGGTGTGTGCATTCCACGGGTCACCGTGATCGCAAACGTTCTCTGGCTTGTTACGGTCACGCACGCTCACATAGAGCTGGATCAGCTGGCAGGCAATACCCACAGCGATCATCACCGCACCGAACATGGCAACGTACAGGTACGGTACCCACTCAGGGTTGGTGGTGGCATTCAGACGACGGGTCATGCCCATGAAGCCCAGTGCATAGAGCGGCATGAACGCGACGAAGAAGCCCGAGATCCAGAACCAGAACGCTGCTTTACCCCAGCCTTCGTGCAGCTTGAAGCCGAACGCTTTCGGGAAGTAGAACGCGAAACCTGCGATGTAACCGAATACCGCACCGCCGATGATCACGTTGTGGAAGTGCGCGATCACGAACAGGCTGTTGTGCAGCACGAAGTCAGCACCCGGGATGGCCAGCAGTACGCCGGTCATGCCGCCGATGGCGAAGGTCACCATGAAGCCCAGCGTCCACATCACCTGGCTGGTGAAGCGCAGACGGCCCTGGTAGATGGTGAACAGCCAGTTGAACAGCTTCACACCCGTCGGGATGGAAATCAGCATCGTCGCCAGACCGAAGAAGGCGTTGACGCTGGCACCCGAACCCATGGTGAAGAAGTGGTGCAGCCAAACCATGAAGCCCAGTACCGAGATCGCGCCCGAGGCGTAGATCATCGAGTGGTGGCCGAACAGTTTCTTGCCGGTGAACGCCGAGATCACTTCCGAGAAGATGCCGAATGCCGGCAGGATCAGGATGTAAACCTCAGGGTGGCCCCACGCCCAGAACAGGTTGACGTACATCATTGGATTGCCACCAAGTTCATTGGTGAAAATGTGGAAATCCATGTAACGGTCAAGGGTCAGCAGTGCCAGGGTAGCGGTCAGGATCGGGAACGAAGCCACGATCAGAACGTTTGCCCAGGTGCAGGTCCAGGTGAAGATCGGCATGTCCATCAGTTTCATGCCAGGGGTACGCATTTTCAGTACGGTCGCGAGGAAGTTAACCCCCGTTAGCGTCGTACCTAACCCGGATAACTGTAGCGCCCAGATGTAGTAGTCCATACCCACGCCAGGGCTGTACTGCAGACCCGACAATGGTGGATAGGCAACCCAACCGGTCTTGGCGAATTCGCCGACGCCCAGGGACAGGTTGATCAGTACTACGCCGGATACCAGCAGCCAGAAGCTCAGGGAGTTCAGGAACGGGAACGCAACGTCACGCGCGCCGATCTGCAGCGGCACTGCAAGGTTCATCAGGCCGGTGAAGAATGGCATCGCCATGAAGATGATCATGATCACACCGTGAGCGGTGAAGATCTGGTCATAGTGTTCAGGTGGCAGGTAGCCAGGCGAACCCTCGGTGGCCATGGCCAACTGGGTACGCATCATGATGGCGTCGGCAAAACCGCGCAGCAGCATGACCATGGCGACGATGATGTACATCACGCCGATTTTCTTGTGGTCGACCGAGGTCAACCACTCGGTCCACAAGTAGGTCCACTTCTTGAAGTAGGTGATTGCAGCGAACAGCGCCAGACCACCGAGGGCGATCATGGCGATGGTCACCATCACGATCGGCTCGTGGAATGGGACTGCTTCCCAACTTAATTTACCAAACATCGTTTACTCCTCTGCCCCGGCAGCTGAATGCGAACTCGAGTCAATTTCCGTGGCCGCGACTTCTTTCTCTTTCTTCTCGTGCTTCAGCGGCTTGCCCGGCTTCATACCTTCGTACTTGTCGACGATGATCTGGAACTGGTTCGGCGTGACCGAGGAGTAGAGCTCGACTGGGTTGTTCTGGCTCGGTTTGGCAAGTGCCGCGTATTCAGCTTGATCAAGCTGTTTAGGTGACTTCTTGACTTCACTTACCCAGGCGTCGAAATCTTCCTGAGTGGTGGAGATAGCTTTGAACTTCATGCCGGTGAAACCCGCGCCGCTGTAGTTGGCGGAGATACCGTCCATTTCAGCGTTACGGTCAGCGATCAGGTGCAGTTTGGTCTGCATGCCCGCCATCGCGTAGATCTGGCCGCCCAGACCCGGGATGAAGAACGAGTTCATCACAGCGTCAGAGGTGATCTTGAAGTTGATTGGCGTGTGCGCCGGGAACACGATCTTGTTGACCGTGGCAATGCCTTGTTCCGGGTAGATGAACAGCCACTTCCAGTCCAGCGCGACCACTTCGATGGTCACAGGCTTGACGTCGGACTGGATCGGACGATACGGGTCCAGTTCGTGGGTCGAAATGTAGGTGATGTAACCCAGGGCAATGATGATCAGGACCGGGATGGTCCAGACTGCCACTTCGATCTTGGTCGAGTGCGACCATTTCGGGGTGTAGACGGCGTTCTTGTTCGACGCGCGGTACTTCCAGGCGAACAGGAAGGTCATGACGATAACCGGCACGACGACCAACAGCATCAGCAGGGTCGCGGTGATGATCAGGTTTCGCTGTTCCAGGCCAACCTGGCCCGTTGGATTGAGCAAGGTCATGTTGCAGCCTCCCAGCAACAACGTGCCGAGCAGCGGCACTAGGCCTAGTAATCTGGGGTACCTGTTTTTACTCATCTCACGACCTCTAAAGCAGCTTGCGCAATGCAGTTGGGTTTTGATCGCCAACACTTCACCCTGCCAAGGGTTGGCATTTTCTTTGGATTGAATAAGGGCCGCCCGTCGCGCGTCAGACGCTCGACAAAACCTGGGACAGCGGTCAGTTCTTATTCGAATTCGTGGTCAAAGGCCTTGTTACAGACCAATTCCATTTGGTGCGGAAAGTTGGAAGGCACCGACACCTGGGTGTCTTGGAAGCCTTGCGACTCACTCGACACCCGACTTTCTGCGCAGCGCCTTAATAAAGTGTTCCTTAATAAAGGCTGAACAGTGCCGGGAATTCAGTGCGGGCGATTGTAGATAGGTAGCGCCCTATACACCATGTCTTATCCCGAAATAATTTTTATCGATTCGAGCAACAATCCATCGCCATTTTTGCAAAAGTTCCGCATGTTATCGAAAACATTTCTCAACAAAAACACCAAAAAATGTAGGTGTACCCGCGTCAGTTCAGACAGCTCTGAAGGCTTTTTCCGAACGCTGGAACAGCGCAAGCCCCGATAACCCAAGGCTTTTGGCCATATGCCAGCGCTTGTTAAAACTGCCTGCTCTGGCACTCGCGTGCTAAAGCCGAAAACCGCTGAAACGGGCCAATCCTTTTTTGTAACAACGGCCGATTCCGCGTCACTAAAGCGGCCTGCGACACCGCGTGTGTGACAACATGTCGCACACCTGCCGCACCCCGCCTTGCCGTCCGTCACGGTGTTTTCACAAACACTCTGAAAGGCAAAACGCCCCGATTGGCTGATCCGCAAATCGGGGCGTTTTCTGTATCGGCCAGATAGCCGATTAGTTGATTCAGCGCAGTGCTTTTCGGTTACGCGAGGTCAGCAGCGGCACCAGAATGACCACCAGCACGAACGCCACGAGCGCCCATTGCGCGAGCGACAGACCGAGGATCGGCGGATACGGCGTCGAGCAGAAACCGTCGACCTGGAAGCCCAGCGGGAAGATCTTTGCCAGCGGCAGATCATCGACAATCGGCTGCAGCACATCGATGCCGCAGCTCACCGCCGGATAGAACTGGGTGTACACGTGATGCCCGGCCACACCGGCCCCGGCAATCGCGCAAAGCACCACCAGCACCTCGAATACGGTGATGCTACGACGCGTGCGCATGGCCGCGCCGATGAACGCGAACAGCGCGATCAGCAGCAACGCGTAGCGCTGCAAGATGCACAGTGGGCACGGTGCTTCACCGAGCACGATCTGCATGTACAGGGCACCGCCGATCAGTGCCAGGCAGATGATGCCCAGCAGCACCAGAAAGCGCCGCTCACGTCCCAGTCGAATCGTTTCCTCGCTCATCGCGTTTCCTTTATATGTCCATGGTTCAGCTGACTCGCGGCTGAAAGTTGTCGCAAGTCTACACCGGGGCAATAAACGATAAAGCGGTTAAGAAACGATTAACCTTTAAACAGAATTCAAGAATCGAGACCGCATAACGGCCTTCGCGAGCAAGCTCGCTCCCACATTGGATCTGCGTCGAACACAAATCCCCTGTGGGAGCGAGCTTGCTCGCGAATGACGACAACCCGGTTTCAGATCACTCCAAAGCCGCTGCCGGCCCAAAGAATTCATAACGGCTTTGCTGCTCCGGCACACCCAACGCTTTCAAATGCCGCTTGATCGCGCCCATGAAACCCTTCGGCCCGAGGAAGTAAGCGTCGACATCACGCTCCTGGGGTAACCACTCGCCCAGCAGCGCCTGATCCAGCATCCCGACCTTGTCCGCCGCAGGACTCACACCGTCATCTTCGGCGTAGCAGTAAAAACGCTTGAATTGCGGATGACGCGCCGCCAGCTCATCAATCCAGTCACGGAACGCATGCACGCTGCCATTGCGCGCGCAGTGGATAAAGTGCACCGGCCGCTCGGTTTCCAGCGCCGCTTCAAGCATCGCCAGGGTCGGTGTGATGCCGACGCCGCCGCTGATCAGCACCAGTGGCTTGTCGCTCGCAGTCAAGGTGAACTCGCCCGATGGCGGGAACAGCTGAATGCTCGCACCAACATGCAGTTGATCGTGCAAGTGGTTGGACGCCCGGCCACCTGGTTCGCGTTTAACGCTGATGCGGTACTGACCGTTGTTGGCCAGTGCCGACAACGAATAATTGCGGCGAATTTCTTCACCGTCGAGGATCAGCTTCATGCCGATGTACTGACCCGGATCGGCGGCCAGAATCGGGCCTTTGTCTGCTGGTTCGAAGTAGAACGAAATGATTTCCGCGCTCTCCTCGACTTTCGCCGCAACAATGAACTCACGCGCCCCGCGCCAGCCGCCGACGGCTTGTTCTTTTTGGTCGTAGATGGCGGTTTCGGCGCCGATCAGGATGTCAGCCAGTTGCCCGTACGCCGCGCCCCAGGCGCTCATCACTTCGGGCGTAGCGATCTCTTCGCCGAGCACTTCGGAGATGGCGCGCAGCAAACAGGCACCGACAATCGGGTAGTGCTCCGGGAGGATCTGCAGGGCGACGTGCTTGTTGATGATCTTCGCCACCAGATCGCCCAACTGGTCGAGCTGATCGATGTGCCGCGCATACATCAATACGCCGTTAGCCAAGGCCCGTGGCTGGTCACCGCTGGCCTGGTGCGCCTGGTTGAACAGCGGGCGAACTTCCGGGTATTCAGAGAGCATCATGCGATAGAAGTGCGTGATCAACGCTTCACCGCCGCTTTCCAACAGAGGCACGGTGGATTTGACGATGGCACGATCCTGGACGCTAAGCATAAGAATGACTCCTGAGCTTTCTTGAAAAGTTACCTTAGGGTTATCAGGTTTCGTGCCAACTTATTTATCCATATAAATCAACAGGTTGAAAATAACGTAGTCATAAAGACTCAAAGCGCCTTATAGTCATCCCGACTACATCTTGTCTCTTTGACTACAAGACCATGACCGCCAAATCCCTGCTCACTGCGCTACTGCCTCTCGTCTCCGATTTGTCCCGCGAACTGCCCGAGGGCGAGCGCTATCGACGCTTGCTCGAAGCCATGCGCGCCCTGCTGCCCTGCGATGCCGCCGCATTGTTGCGCCTCGACGGCGAAGCACTGGTGCCGCTGGCGGTGGACGGTTTAAGCACCGACACCCTCGGCCGACGCTTCAAAGTCAGCGAACATCCGCGTTTCGAAATTCTACTGAGCGGTGCCGGACCCACGCGATTCGCCGCCGACAGCGACTTGCCCGATCCTTATGACGGTCTGGTCGACGGCCTCGACGATCACCTCGAAGTCCATGATTGCCTCGGCTGTCCTTTATTTGTCGATGAAAAACTCTGGGGCCTGATCACCCTCGATGCCCTTGATCCCGAGCGTTTCGAACCGATCGAACTCGACGCCCTGCAAGCCTTCGCCAGCCTCGCCTCGGCCACGGTCAACGCTGCCGAACGCATTCAACGCTTGGCCAATCGCGCGGAAGACGAACACCAGCGCGCCGAAGTTTATCGTCAGGCCAGCGGCCAGCAGAACCGCGAGATGATCGGCCAGAGCAAGGCGCTGAAGAAGTTAGTGGAAGAGATCAATCTGGTCGGCGGCAGCGATCTGACCGTGTTGATCACCGGCGAAACCGGGGTCGGCAAAGAACTGGTCGCCCAAGCGATCCACGCCGCTTCACCGCGCGCCGACAAACCGATCATCAGCCTCAACTGCGCCGCGCTGCCGGATACGCTGGTAGAAAGCGAATTGTTCGGCCACGTGCGCGGCGCCTTCACCGGCGCCACCAGTGACCGTCGCGGCAAGTTCGAACTGGCCAATGGCGGCACACTGTTTCTCGATGAAGTCGGTGAGTTGTCGCTGACTGTGCAGGCGAAATTGCTGCGCGTCTTGCAGAGCGGTCAGTTGCAGCGGTTGGGCTCGGACGAGGAACATCAGGTCGATGTGCGTCTGATTGCCGCGACCAACCGCGACCTGGCTGAAGAGGTGCGCAGCGGTCGCTATCGTGCCGACTTCTATCATCGTCTCAGTGTGTACCCGCTGCGCGTGCCGGCGCTGCGTGATCGCGGCCGCGATGTGTTGCTGCTCAGCGGTTTCTTCCTCGAACAGAATCGCTCGCGCATGGGCCTCAACAGCCTGCGCCTGAACAGCGACGCCCAGGAAGCGCTGCTCGCCTACACTTGGCCGGGCAACGTGCGCGAGCTCGAGCACTTGATCGGGCGCAGTGCGTTGAAGGCGCTGGGCAACTGCAAAGTGCGACCGAAGATCCTCAGTTTGAGCGCGGCGGATCTGGATTTGCCGCGTGAGGTTGTGGATAACTCGGTTGAGGCTGTTGCCGGTGTGGTGGCTGAAATGCCGTTGATCAGTGGGGATTTGCGCAGTGCGACCGAGCAGTATCAGCGGAGGTTGATCAGTGCGGCGCTGGAACGCAATCAGGATAACTGGGCGAGTGCGGCGCGGGAGTTGGGGCTGGATCGGGCGAATCTTGGGCGGATGGCCAAGCGGTTGGGGATGAAGAGCTAAAAGCACACCCTCACCCTAGCCCTCTCCCGGAGGGAGAGGGGACTGACCGAGGTGTCTTGCGCCATACGCCGACCTGAAACATCGAGTCGATTATGGATTCGGCAGAGCAGGTTCAGGTCGGTGAATTACTACAATATCCCCCAATCGGCCCCCTCTCCCTCCGGGAGAGGGCTGGGGTGAGGAGCTTTGGCTTTGGCTTTTGATCTGAACCCCACCCGACAACTAACCTAAAGCCCACCCCTTTAACGCCGATAACCCGGCATCAATAGTTTCTGGCGATTTCCACCCTCGCCCACCACCTTTCCACAGAAGGTTCATATGTCCTCCACCAAAGCCCGCGCAGACTCACTTTCGCTTCTGCTGTTTACCTTGCGCAGCGGCAAGCTGATGGCGATCAACCTGCTAAAAGTCAGTGAAATCATTCCCTGCCCGCCGCTGACCAAACTGCCGGAGTCGCACCCGCACGTGAAAGGCATCGCCACCTTGCGCGGTGCCTCGCTGTCGGTCATCGACCTCAGCCGCGCCATCGGCGAACGCCCGCTGGAAGACCCGAACGGCGGTTGCCTGATCGTTACCGACGTCAGCCGCTCGAAGCAGGGCCTGCACGTGCAGGCAGTCAGCAAAATCGTTCACTGCCTGACCACCGACATCAAGCCGCCGCCGTTCGGTTCCGGCGGTTCGCGCGCCTACATCACCGGCGTGACCTCGGTGGACGGCACGCTTGTACAAGTTCTCGACATCGAAAAGGTTATCCACAGCATCGCCCCGGCGCAGATCGAAATGGCCCCGACCGACCTGAGCATGGAAGACGCTGATGTGCTCGGCAATGCGCGCATTCTGGTGGTCGATGACAGCCAGGTGGCGCTGCAGCAATCAGTGCACACCCTGCGCAACCTCGGCCTGCAATGCCACACCGCGCGTAGCGCAAAAGAAGCCATCGACTGCCTGCTCGACCTGCAAGGCACCGCGCAGCAGATCAACCTGATCGTCTCCGACATAGAAATGTCCGAGATGGACGGCTACGCTTTCACCCGCACCCTGCGTGAAACCCCGGACTTCGCCCATTTGTACGTGCTGCTGCACACCTCGCTCGACAGCGCGATGAACAGCGAAAAAGCGCGGCTGGCCGGGGCGAATGGCGTGCTGACCAAGTTCTCCTCGCCGGAACTGACCCACTGCCTGATCGAAGCGGCCAAACACGTCGCCGCCCACGGGCACTGAGTCTTGGCCGAGACGTATTGTTTTTTGATGCGGCGCGATCTTGCCAAGGGCGCGCCGGACGCGCTTTGGCCTCAAGGGATTGAACTGGGCACGTACTCCGTCGAACTGGCGGCGGACGTGCATCATTTGATGCAACTGGGCTACCGCGAAGGCGGCGGCCGGGTGCCGGCGCTGGACACTTGGCAGCAGCAATTCGAGACCGATCCTGAATATGATCCATCGCTGTGCTTTATTGCCCACGATGCCGAAGGCGTGGTCGGCGTGGCGCAATGCTGGACCAGCGCCTATATCAAGAATCTGGTGGTGCATCCGCGCATGCAGGGGCGCGGATTGGGCCGGGCGCTGCTGCTCAATGCATTCAAGGTGTTTCAGCAACGCCGTGAAGGGTTTGTTGATCTGAAAGTGCTGGAAGACAACTGGCGGGCGCAGCGCTTGTATGAAAGTGCCGGGATGTATGTGGTCCGCCGCGAGCTGGTGCCGGACTGATTAAAGTCAAAAGATCGCAGCCTTCGGCAGCTCCTACATGGATATGCGGTTCCCTGTAGGAGCTGCCGAAGGCTGCGATCTTTTAGCGGTGTTCCAGGCAACAAAACTCTTTAGGCAGACTCCAACCTTGGCCACCCACGACCAAGGATGCCCCCCATGAAAGCCATCACCTTAAGCCTGCTCTGCCTCACCGCCCTCACCTCCCAGGCCCACGCCTCCAGCCCCGACGCTTGGGCGGCCTACGACAAAACCGTGCTCGCCAGTTGCAGCAAAGCCAGCGGCCTGAAAAACGCCAAGCCCGTCGGTACGCCCGCACAATTCGACGACCGTGTCGGCTACACCGCCGTTCTGCTGCAAGGCCAATACCCGCAAAAACACATGAAAGGCCAGCAAGGCACCGAGCTGTGCCTGTACAACAAAACCTCGAAAACCGCATTCGTCACCGAGTGGGACTCGATCCGTCCGACCGGCAAAACCCAGTGAATGGCGCATAATTTGCTTCGATCCAGGCCTGTGCGGTGGTTTTTCGCCACCGCTTCACGCCCTGATTGAAGACAGATCGCTCAATGAACACGACATTTTCCTGCGTAGGCTGCGGCAAATGCTGCACCGATCACCATGTCCCGCTAACCCTGGCCGAAGCCCGCATGTGGGCGGCGGATGGCGGTCAGGTGATCGTGTTGGTCGAGGCCTTTCTTGGTAATGGCCTGGGTTTGCCGGCGCAGCAGCGTGAACATGCCGAACGTCGCTCAGTGGTCGTTCGCAGCGGCGCAACGGACGCCCATGTGGCGATCACCTTTGCCGCGTACAACGTTGGCCCCTGTCGGAATCTTGACGAAGACAAGCTGTGCCGGATCTACGAGCGGCGCCCGTTGGTGTGCCGCATTTATCCGGCGGAAATCAACCCGCATATCCCGCTCAACCCCGCCGCCAAGGATTGTCCGCCGGAGTCCTGGCAACAGGGGCCGGTGTTGATTGCCGGCGGTGAGTTGGTGGATCAGGAACTGGTGGAGTTGATTCAGCGCTCGCGCCAGGCGGATCGGGATGACATCGGCATCAAGGACGCGATTTGCGCGATGCTCGGGATTCGCACCACGGCACTGAAGGGTGACGGGTTTACGGCGTATTTGCCGAATATGGGGGTGTTTGCCTCGGTGATTGATCAGGTAACTGCACAACCGTTAACGACCGTGCCGAGTGAGTGGGTGTTTCATTTGTCCGGGGATGATGTGGCCGGGCAAGTGCTGGCGGCCGGGGCGCAGGTGGTGACTGAACCGGCGCAGACGTATGCGTTTATCTCGCTGCGGGCGGCTTGATCCAGATGCTGCATAGCGGCTGATGGCCCTTTCGCGAGCAGGCTCGCTCCCACAGGGGATCGCATTTCAACTGTGGGAGCGAGCCTGCTCGCGAAGACGTCAGCCAGAACAACCTCAGTCCCGAACCTGCCGCCGCCCCCAGAACTCCCGCGCCAACAACCGCAAATCCCCCGCCAATCCCGCCACATCCTCGGAGTTGCGCTGACTCTGCCGCCCCTCATCCACCGTCACCTCGCACGCCGTGCGAATGCTGACGATGTTGCGATTGATGTCCTCGCTCACCGCACTCTGCTGCTCCACCGCTGCAGCAATCTGCAGGCTCATCTCGGTGATCTGCTCGACCCGCTCGCTGATCCCGCTCAGCGCCCGTGCCGCGCGTTGCGCCTGCTCGACGCTGTTATCCACATGCTCGCTGCTTTGCTGCATAACCATCACCGCATCGCGCGCACCGTTTTGCAGGGTGCTGATCATCCGCTGAATCTCGTTGGTCGATTGCTGCGTGCGTTGCGCCAAGCCGCGCACCTCATCAGCGACTACCGCAAAACCGCGCCCGGCATCGCCGGCACGCGCCGCTTCAATCGCCGCATTGAGCGCCAGCAGATTGGTCTGCTCGGCGATACTGCGGATCACCTCGAGCACACCGGAAATCTCGCTGCTGTGTCCTTCAAGCTGATGAATCACCTCAGTCGCCCGGCGCAACTCCTCGGCCAGACGCAACACCGCACTGCGACTTTCGCCCACCAGCAAATGCCCTTCGCGAGTTTCGGTCCCGGCCATGTCCGCCGCTACGGAAGCCTGCTGGGCATGACTGGCCACCTGCGCGACGCTGGCCGCCATTTGATGAATCGCTGCCGCGACCTGATCGGTTTCCGCCTGCTGCGCGAGTGAACTGGTGTGACTGCTGTGCAGATGATCGACCAGTTGCGCGGCATGCCCGGCCAATTGTTGCGAGGCATCGCCGATGCGCCCGACGACCGCGCCGACCTGCGCCTCAAGCATCTGCAAGGCAAACTCGATCTGCCCGAACGCGTCGCGCCGTCCGGTGTAGATAGCCTGGCTCAAGGGATTGTCCGCGACCTTGCGCGCACGCTCGGTCAGTTGTTCCAGCGGTCGCAGAATCCAGCGCACGGCCACGGCACAGAGCCCACTGCCGACGACAAATGCCACACCGTCCAGCCACGCAGACTCCGGCCGCACCCAAGCCTCGGCGCCCAACACAACGCCAAGCAATGCACTGGCCAACGCCGTAATCTTCGTCCGCACACTGATGTTTGGCCCCGACCACCGCGCCCTTCGCTCACCACGCAACTGCGCATACGCCAGCTCTGCCGCTGCGACCAACCGCACATCCGGCCGCGTGCGCACCGACTGATACTCCACCGCCACGCCGTTCTGCGTCACCGGTGTGACGTAGGCACTGACCCAGTAGTGATCACCATTTTTGCAACGATTCTTCACCAGCCCCATCCACGACCGCCCACATTTGAGCGTCTGCCACATATGCGCAAACGCCTGCGCCGGCATGTCCGGATGACGCAGCAGGTTATGCGGGGTTCCAAGCAATTCGTCACGGCTGTAACCGCTGATCTTGATGAAGTCGTCGTTGGCGTAGGTAATCGCGCTGGTCAGATCGGTGGTCGAGAGAATGTTCGCGTCCAGCGCCACATCGACATTGCGACCGGTCACCGGGAGATTGATCTTCATGGGATAGCGCGCTCGTTTTATTGGAAAGAGTCGGCAGGGCTGCTGACTCTAAGCGCACCAAATGGTGAAACGTTGATCTGGCTCAGGAACTGAGCACTTAGCCATCACTGTGATGAAAAATCACAGCGATGGCCGCAGGCGGGATTAAAACTCAGCGCTTGCCCATCGAACGACGGGTACCCGGCGGCGCCATGCCCGGGGTCTTGGTGTGGCCATTCTTGGCGCCGTTCTTGTACCAGGGCTGGTTCGAGCCTTTGGCTGAGGCCAGCTCGCCCGGCTTGAACGGAAATTTGAACGCCGGGATTTCGGCTTTGGTTTCGCTGGTGTCGGCCAGTTCAGCCGGGACATCGCTCACAGCGTCGTCAACCGGCGGCAGGGTCGGGGAAGTCATAAAAGCTCCGGAAAGCAAAAAGTCGGGCCCGATCATTGAGCCGCGAAGGCGCGCAGTATACCTGTGCGCCATCGCTCGGCACCTGAAGATTTGCAGCGCACGCCGAACGGTTTACAGGTAACTGATGATGACGATGCCTTTATCGGTCGAGGTCTTGAGTGCTTCGTAGCGCATGGAAATCGGCAGCGCCTGACGGCTGCAGGCATTGCGATCAGTGTCGACATCGACTTTCACACCGGGCTTGATTTCGATCTGGCGAGACTCACGAGACGCCAACGCCCCGACTGGTCCGACCTGACAGCCCGAATCGACGATTTGTCCGGTAAAGCGAATCTCGCCGGATTGACTGGCAGGCGCTGCAAACGTAGTGAGTGGAAGCAAGAGAAGCACAGATGGCAGAGCGGTTTTCAGCTTCATTTCAAGACACTCCCGGGGTGAGCGGCCCAGAGAGATATGCGCCGTGCGCGGCCTGAGCCATACAAGCTGTATCCGCTCATAGAGGCGGATCTTTAAGAGATTAGTCAGGATCGCAAGCCGTGCCGAATGTCAGTTCATTCGTTGCTGGACGTTACTCAACAATTGCGAGGCGCTTTCCAACAACTGCGCCAGAAGCGCGTCATCCTCATTCATATACCCTTCGTATTCCGCGAGATTGCGCCGCTCATGACACAACGCGAACAATCGCACCTGAACCTTGCTGATATGCGCCGTATGCACCAGACACTGAAAGACCAGATAGCGTTTATCCGATCGATAGCCACTCAATCGGAGCGCCGTCAGCGCCAACGCGTGCGCTGCGTTATAAGCCAAGTCGAAACGGCTGGAAAAAGACAACGTTGAAGTTTGCGCATCCTTGAGCCGATCCACGGCCGAGCGCATCAAGCCCTCACACTCCTTGCGATCCGGCGGCTCCGCTTTCAGCCCACCGCTACGTAGAAGATTCTCCAGACTCTCGTTGCTGCCCATCCTTGGACTCCAAAGGGTTTGCCCCTAACAGATCGATTTTTTCCTGCTGCACCACCCGCACGACAAAGCTGTTTTGCGCAGCCAGTTTCGCCGCCCAGTCTTGCGGGGTGTAAAGCGTCGGATTGATGGGACGACCCAATTGCTCCTCCATGGGCATGAGCCGTTCCATGACTTCACTGTAGTGCAGGCCTTCGCCGATCAGCATGAGATCAATGTCACTGAGTGTGTTTGCTGTGTCTTTGGCGATGGAACCATAGACAAACGCCCAAGTGATCTGCTCGGTAAACTGCTGCAATGCCTGACGCAGAGGCTCGGCGATGGCAAACGTCTTGCGAGCGATGCCCAGCAGTTCGGCATAGATGGGACAGGTGGGATTGGCCTGGTAATGGTTCTGATTGCCCACCCTCGTCATGCGCAACACACCGGCTCGCTGCAGACGGTCGAGTTCACGCATGAGACTGCCTTTGCCAACACACGCCCAGCGCACGATCTCGTTGGCATAGAAAGTCTGGTCAGGCTTACCGAACAGCAGACCCAACACTTTTTGTTGAGTGGTGGTAAACAGCGCTTCGCTTAGAGAGATAGTTTCCACTGTGAAGGCCAAAGAGTCCCAAAAAGGGAACGATAGGTCCCTTTTTGGGACTTATCAACCTTGCGAATATTTCCAGAGACTGCCCACAGAACAATCGCCATCGCAAACAGGCTCACACCTACATCTGGATTGCGATCCCCTTGTAGGAGCGAGTTTGCTCGCGAAGAACGATGACGCGGTGTTCAGACGGATTACGTTTGCGGATCAACCCGATCCAGCGCCCGGTTTACCGCAAGTTCGGCGAGCATGACGATCTGCTGGATCGCCAGCGCCGTACTGCGCTGCGGGCGACTGAGCTGATCAGCCAGATCACCGGCCATGACATTGGCTGAAGCCAGCGATTCGCAGGCGTGGGCCAGCAGGCTTTCGGTGTCGATGTTCGGGTGGATGAGGAACATCGTACTGGGCTGACGCGGTTTGACCGGTTCGGGGCAAAGGTAGAAATCGAGAGCGCGCTTGATGGCTTCGCGGGTTTTGAGCTGGTCGTCGGCGCGGATGGCGTCTTCGAGTGGGGTGGTGGGATCGATGGGTGGATCGGGTACGGGCTTAGTCATTTACTCAGTCCTCACTGATTGGAGCCAACAATTACCGTTTCTCACGCGGCGAATTGGGTGGCAGCTACGTACGGGGTGAGAAACCGGGCAAGGACCAGTACAACCTCCGGCCGGACCGAAGTCCGCCCGTACATAGCCGCCATAAAAATGCAGGCAGCAATCAGCTGGCGCCGATTATGACGGTACTGGTATTGGAATAATACTTAGCCCGGGTTCTCACACCCGATCGCCGAGTTTTCGGCGACAACCAAAGACTAGAGAGCGCACGTCCGACGGACAACCTGAAAACCTTGTGGGAAGGTTCTGGTTATTTGACACAAATTTAAACAGCCAAAAGCCAACCCTCACCCTAGCCCTCTCCCAAAGGGAGAGGGAACTGACCGTGGTGTTTGGGAGAGGTACGCCGACGTGAAATACCGAGCCGAATTCAGATTCTGAAACAAATCAAAAGCCCCTCACCCTAGCCCTCTCCCGGAGGGAGAGGGGACTGACCGAGGTGTTTGGGAGAGCTACGCCGACGTGCGATTGCCGTGTCGAACTCAGATTCTGAAACAGATCAAAAGCCCCTCACCCTAGCCCTCCCGAAACGTCGGACCGCCCGGAGGGAGAGGGGACTGACCGAGGTGTTTGGGAGAGCTACGCCGACGTGCGATAGCGCGTTGAACTCAGATTCTGAAAAGCTCACAAATCGGCTCCCTCTCCCTCGGGAGAGGGCTGGGGTGAGGGGCAAGAGCACCACAAAAACCAAAGCCGTGCGCGCCGTGCTCTTCACCACTCAATAGGCCGAGTGTCAGCTCGCCTGCTCTTGATCTTGATCCACGGGCGACGTCGGAAGGCTGAGTGTAGGGATTGATCCGGGCGTGGGAGCGCAGCGACCGTTTGGCGCAGCCAAACACAGCGAGAGGAGGTGCAGCGAAGCAAACCGGAGACGCTGCGCCCGGATCGATCCCGCAGCGAAGGAACCCCGAGCCCCAGCGAGCGGGCCGTACGTAGGAGCAAGCCTTTTTGGTTACTTTTTCGGCGTCTGGAAAAAGTGACCCGCCGTAAGGGCGGAACCGTAATCAGCCACACTCGCAGCAACGGATATGTACACAACGAAACTGACAGCGCCGACAGCTAGCCGTCACCCTCCTGACCCCCAAACAAGTTTATAAAGACCCTAACCCTGCCCAACTCCGTCCGGCGCCCACCCCGCATGCGAATCCAAAAGAACAAAGCCCTGCTCGCCACTCTATTGATCGTCCTCGCAGGCGCAGGTCTGTGGTACGCCCTGAAACCCGCCCCGACCAAACTCGCCACCCCCACCGCCATCCCCGTGCGAGTCATAGCGGTCAGCGCAAAAGACGTCCCCCGCTACACCAGCGGCATCGGCTCCGTACTCTCATTACACAGCGTCGTAGTGCGCCCACAAATAGACGGCATCCTCACCAAAATCCTCGTCAAAGAAGGCCAACTCGTCAAAGCAGGCGACCTGCTGGCCACCATCGACGACCGCTCCATCCGCGCCAGCCTCGACCAGGCCCGCGCCCAACTGGGCGAAAGCCAGGCGCAACTGCAAGTCGCCCTGGTCAACCTCAAACGCTACAAACTGCTCACCGTCGACGACGGCATCTCGAAACAAACCTTCGACCAGCAACAAGCGCTGGTCAACCAACTGAAAGCCACCGCCCAAGGCAACCAAGCCTCCATCGACGCCGCGCAAGTGCAACTGTCCTACACACAGATCCGCTCCCCGGTCACCGGCCGCGTCGGTATTCGCACAGTCGACGAAGGCAACTTCCTGCGCATGACCGACACCGCCGGCCTGTTCACCGTTACCCAGATCGACCCGATTGCCGTCGAATTCTCCCTGCCCCAGCAAATGCTGCCGACCCTGCAAGGCCTGATCAACGATCCACAACGCGCACCGGTCAAGGCCTACATCGGCGCCGACACCGATGGCGAAACCGGCAACCTGCTTGGCGAAGGTCACCTGACCCTGATCGACAACCAGATCAACGCCAACACCGGCACCATCCGCGCCAAAGCCGAATTCGTCAACGCCAGCCAGAAGCTCTGGCCCGGCCTGCTGGTCACGGTAAAAATTCAGACAGCCCTCGACAAAGATGCGCTGGTCGTCCCGCCCACCGTCGTACAACGTGGCCTCGACCAACACTTCGTTTACCGGGTCAACGGCGACAAGGTCGAAGCCGTGCAAGTACAGATGGTTTATCAAGGCAGCGGTCAGGACATCATCAAAGGCGTGAAGGCCGGTGACGTGCTGGTCAGCGATGGCCAGTCGCGGCTCAAACCCGGTTCAACGGTGCAAGTCATGAGCGAGCCGGCGCAGGTGGTGCAAGCGGAGCCGAAACCATGAAGGCGCACAAAGGCGTCTCTACGTGGTGTATCGATCACCCGGTCGCAACTATTCTGCTGACCATCGCTTTGGTGCTGGTCGGTTTGATTGCCTTCCCGCGTTTACCGATTGCCCCGCTGCCGGAAGCGGAATTTCCGACGATTCAGGTCTCAGCGCAGTTGCCCGGCGCCAGTCCCGACACCATGGCCTCGTCCGTGGCCACGCCGCTGGAGGTGCAATTCAGCGCTATCCCCGGCATGACCCAGATGACCTCGAGCAGTGCGCTGGGCTCGAGCCTGTTGACCCTGCAATTCACCCTCGATAAAAGCATCGACACCGCCGCCCAGGAAGTCCAGGCGGCGATCAACACCGCCGCCGGTAAACTGCCCAAGGACATGCCGACGCTGCCGACCTGGAAGAAGGTCAACCCGGCCGACAGCCCTGTGCTGATCCTCAGCGTCAGCTCGACGCAAATGCCCGGCACCGAACTCAGCGACCTGGTGGAAACCCTGCTCTCGCGTCAGATCAGTCAGATCGACGGTGTAGGCCAAATCAACATCACCGGTCAGCAACGTCCGGCGATTCGCGTACAAGCCTCGGCGGACAAACTGGCGGCGATCGGCCTGACCCTCGCCGACATCCGACTGGCGATTCAGCAGACCAGCCTCAACCTCGCCAAAGGGGCGCTGTACGGCGAATCAAGCATCTCGACGCTGTCGACCAACGACCAGTTGTTCCACCCCGAGGACTACAGCCAGCTCATCGTTTCCTACAAGGATGGCGCCCCGGTTCACCTGCGTGATGTCGCCAAAGTCGTCAACGGTTCGGAAGATGCCTACGTGCAAGCGTGGGCCGGTGATCAACCCGGTGTGAACCTGGTGATCTCGCGCCAGCCCGGTGCGAACATCGTAGAAACCGTTGACCGCATTCAAGCCGCCCTGCCCGGCCTCGAGGCGATGTTGCCAGCCTCGGTGCAGGTGAAAACCCTGATCGACCGCACCCAGACCATTCGCGCCTCGCTGCATGAAGTCGAAATCACCCTGTTGATCGCGATCCTGCTGGTGGTCGCGGTGATGGCGCTGTTCCTGCGTCAGTTGTCGGCGACCCTAATTGTTTCGGCAGTGCTTGGCGTGTCGCTGATCGCCAGTTTCGCCCTGATGTACATCCTCGGTTTCAGCCTGAATAACCTGACGCTGGTGGCGATCGTCGTCGCGGTCGGCTTCGTCGTCGACGATGCGATCGTGGTGGTGGAAAACATCCACCGGCATCTGGAGGCCGGCGACGATATGCGCGAAGCGGCGATCAAGGGCGCCGGCGAGATTGGTTTCACCGTGGTCTCGATCAGTTTCTCGCTGGTGGCGGCGTTTATTCCGCTGCTGTTCATGGGCGGTGTGGTCGGGCGACTGTTCAAGGAATTCGCCCTGACCGCGACCTCGACGATCATGATCTCCGTGGTGGTCTCGCTGACCCTGGCGCCGACGCTGGCCGCACTGTTCATGCGCAAACCGTTACACCACGCCCACGCCAAACCGGGCTTCAGCGAACGCTTGCTCGGCTGGTACGAACGAGGCCTGCGCCGCGCCCTCGCCCATCAGAAATTGATGATCGGCGTGTTCGGTCTGTCGCTGGCGCTGGCCATCGGCGGTTACATCTTTATCCCCAAAGGATTCTTCCCGGTGCAGGACACCGGTTTTGTCCTCGGCACCACCGAAGCCGCTGCAGATATTTCCTACGGCGACATGGTGAAAAAACACCTGGCGATGGCCGAAATCGTCGCCGCCGATCCGGCCGTGCAGGCGTTTTCCCACTCGGTCGGCGTGTCCGGCAGCAACCAGACCATCGCCAACGGACGCTTCTGGATTGCCCTGAAAAAACGCGGCGACCGTGATGTTTCAGCCAGTCAGTTCATCGACCGCATTCGCCCGCAACTGATGAAAGTCCCCGGCATCGTCCTCTACCTGCGCGCCGGCCAGGACATCAACCTCAGCTCTGGCCCGAGCCGCGCGCAGTACCAATACGTGCTGAAGAGTAACGACGGCGCGACTCTCGCGACGTGGACACAACGCCTGACCGAAAAACTGCGCAGCAACCCGGCGTTCCGCGACATTTCCAACGACCTGCAACTCGGCGGAAGCATCACCCACATCAGCATCGACCGCAGCGCCGCCGCCCGTTTCGGCCTGACCGCCAGCGACGTCGACGAGGCGCTGTACGATGCTTTCGGGCAACGGCAGATCAACGAATTCCAGACTCAGGTCAATCAGTACAACGTGATTCTGGAGCTGGACACCAAGCAACGCGGCAAGGCCGAAAGCCTCAACTATTTCTACCTGCGCTCGCCACTGAGCGGAGAAATGGTGCCGCTGTCAGCGCTGGCCAAATTCGATGCGCCAACCATTGGCCCACTGTCGATCGCCCATGACGGCATGTTCCCCGCCGCCAACCTGTCGTTCAACCTCGCGCCCGGCGTGGCGTTGGGTGATGCGGTGATTCTGCTCAATCAGGCCAAGGCCGAGATCGGCATGCCGACGGCGATCAGCGGCAATTTCCAGGGTGCGGCGCAGGCGTTCCAGAGTTCGCTGGCCAGTCAGCCGTGGCTGATTCTCGCGGCGCTGGTGGCGGTGTACATCATTCTCGGTGTGCTTTATGAAAGCTTCGTGCACCCGCTGACGATCATTTCGACATTGCCGGCGGCAGGTTTGGGCGCAGTGATCATGCTGTGGATCTGCGGTCAGGACTTTTCGATCATGGCGTTGATCGGCCTGGTGTTGCTGATCGGTATCGTCAAGAAGAACGGCATCCTGATGATCGACTTTGCCCTGGAGGCGCAGCGCCACCGAGGCTTGTCGCCGCAGGATGCGATTTTCGAGGCATGCATCACGCGGTTCCGGCCGATCATCATGACCACCCTCGCCGCCCTGCTTGGCGCGCTGCCGCTGATGCTCGGTTACGGCACCGGCGCCGAACTGCGCCAACCGTTGGGCATCGCCGTGGTCGGCGGTTTGCTGGTCAGCCAGATGCTGACGTTGTTTACCACTCCGGTCATATACTTGTGGCTCGAGCGGCTGTTCCACCGGCACTCACACCCACCAGCCCCATCGCCCGCACCGGCACTGGCGACCACAGACTGAGGCAGGGTCATGCGCGTTCTGATTATCGAAGACGAGGAAAAAACCGCGGACTATTTGCACCGCGGTCTGACGGAACAGGGTTACACCGTGGATCTGGCCCGCGACGGCGTCGAGGGCCTGCATCTGGCGCTGGAAAGCGACTACGCGGTGATCGTCCTCGACGTCATGTTGCCGGGCCTCGATGGCTTCGGCGTTTTGCGCGCGTTGCGTGCACGCAAGCAGACCCCGGTGATCATGCTCACCGCCCGCGAGCGCGTCGAAGACCGCATCAAAGGCCTGCGCGACGGGGCCGACGATTACCTCGGCAAACCGTTTTCCTTCCTCGAACTGGTCGCGCGCCTGCAAGCGCTGACCCGGCGCAGCGGCGGCCATGAACCGGTGCAAGTGAGCATCGCCGACCTGTGGATAGATCTGATCAGCCGCAAGGCCACCCGTGCCGGCACCCGACTGGATCTGACCGCCAAAGAGTTCTCGCTGTTGAGCGTGTTGGCCCGCCGGCAAGGTGAAATCCTTTCGAAAACCGCGATTGCCGAGATGGTCTGGGACATCAACTTCGACAGCGATGCCAACGTCGTCGAAGTCGCAATCAAACGCCTGCGCGCCAAGCTCGACGGGCCGTTCGACGAGAAACTGCTGCACACCATTCGCGGCATGGGTTATGTGCTGGAGAGCCGTGGTGTCCAGTAACTCGATTGCCCTGCGCCTCAGCGGCATGTTCACGCTGGTGGCGCTGCTGGTGTTTCTGTTGATCGGCGGCGCGCTGTATCAACAGGTCGACAAAGGCCTGGGATTACTGCCAGAAGCCGAGCTGGATGCGCGTTACAGCGTGCTCGAATCGGCGCTCAATCGCTTCGGCACGCCCGAGCACTGGGTGAAGATCAACGCCAAGTTGAAGCTGCTCGGCGAAGAGGACAAACGCATTCGTTTCTGGGTGGTGAGCGGCGATCCGGGTTACGAATACGGTCAGCCCGATACAGCGATTCGCGCGTTCGCCCAAGGGCCGCTGGGCATGCATGACCTGCAGTTACCCGGCCAGCCTTATCCGCTGAAAGTGTTGCTGACCGAGTTGCCGGCCAAGGATCAGCGCCCGCCGCTACGGTTCATGATCGGCATCGATACCGAGACGTTTCATGAGACTCAGCACAATTTGCTGATCGCGCTGATCGGGCTGGCGATTGTCGGTGTGCTGATGGCGTCGGCGCTGGGGTATTGGGTCGCGCGGATTGGCCTCAAGCCGTTGATCAAACTGTCCCACGAGGCTCAGCGCTTGGCGCCACCACTACGCGCCGGGCGCTTGCGTCTGTCGCCGCTGCCACCGGAGCTGGAGCAGTTTGTCGACTCATTCAACTCGACGCTGGAACGGGTCGAGCAGGCCTATTCAAGACTTGAGTCGTTCAACGCTGACGTCGCCCATGAACTGCGTTCACCGCTGACCAATTTGATTGGCCAGACGCAAGTGGCGCTGACTCGCGGACGCTCCGCCGAGCATTACTTCGAAGTGCTGCAATCGAATCTGGAAGAGCTGGAACGGCTGCGCTCGATCATCAACGACATGTTGTTTCTGGCCAGTGCCGATCAGGGCAACAAGGCGACCAAACTCACCTCGACGTCGCTGGCGGATGAGGTGGCGACGACGCTGGAGTATCTGGATTTCATCCTTGAAGATGCGCAGGTTCAGGTGCAGGTCAGCGGTGATGCGCTGGTGCAGATCGAGGTTGCGCATTTGCGTCGGGCGTTGATCAACCTGTTGAGCAACGCGGTGCAGCACACCGGAGCGGGTCAGGTGATCGAGGTGCGGATTGAGGTTGAAGCGCATCAGGTGAGTATTGGTGTGGCCAACCCCGGTTCGCCGATTGCCAGTGAGCATTTGCCACGGCTGTTCGAGCGTTTTTATCGGGTCGATGCGTCGCGCAGTAACAGTGGCAATAACCATGGCTTGGGGCTGGCGATCGTCAAGGCGATTGCGCTGATGCATGGCGGGGATGTGTTTGTGCGCAGTGATCGGGGGATGAATACGTTCGGGATTTATTTGCCGGTCTGAAAAGCCCCTCACCCTAACCCTCTCCCAGAGGGAGAGGGGACTGACCGCGTAGTTCTTTCAAGGTACACCGACCTGAAATATCCAGTCGAACTCTAGGTTTGAAAAGCAAGGAGATCTGCTCCCTTTCCCCCTCGCCCTCTTGGGGGAGAGGGCTGGGGTGAGGGGGTTGCTCTTGGCTGCACCGCAATATTCGACTTTTACCTCCTGCGCAATAGTCATTTATGAAAATCACGCTGTTTCCCAACGCCCGGCAACCTTATCTTTGCCCGCACCAAACAGCACTCGCCAAGCGAGAAGGTTTTCAAGATGTCCAACAGTATGGGTATTGCCAGCGCTTTCGTTTTGTCCTCATTGATCCTGTCGCCGATGGCGTTGGCTGAAGAATCGCAGTCGTTCGTGGCGCAAAACGTCGCTCGCGCTCAGGCATTCGATCAGCATCAGGCCGAAGTGATGGCCAAGGCTCAGGACGCCTCGCAAGCACCGCAGGCTGCCACTTCCCAGACTCAAGCAAGCGAGACAGACAGCTGAGTCACGCACCGCGCCAACGTTTCCCTCGACGCGGTTGTTTGGCTCTTCCCGTTCAACCGTCGTCATTCCAGGCCGCTGCCTTTCAGCGGCCTTTTTTCGTTGTGGTCTGAAAGCCGTTTGGTTCGTCTGTAACAACAAGAAACATCGAGCGCCTCAAGATATAGAGGCGCCAGTTGACCCAAGGAGCTCCATTGCACGTGCGTTACCCAGTCCGTTTCACTCCGTTGTTCATTGCAATTGCCGCAACTATTGCCCCCGTCGCTCACGCTGAAGAACCTGCCAAAGAAGGCTTTGTCGAAGGCTCGAGCCTCAACCTCAACGCCCGCAACTACTACATGAATCGCAACCGCTTGCAGAAAGCGGACGACAACATCGAGTGGGGCCAAGGCTTTCTCGGGGTCCTCAAGTCGGGTTACACCGAAGGCACGGTCGGTTTCGGCATTGATGCCCACGCCATGCTCGGGTTGAAGCTCGACGGCGGTGGCGGCACGGACGGCTCGAGCATCCTGCCGGTCAGAGAGAACGGCGGCAAAGCACCGGGGTCGTTCTCAACGGCGGGCGGCACGTTGAAAATGCGTGCGTTCGATACCGAATTGAAGGCCGGTGACCTGTTCCTTACCAACCCGGTCATTGCCGGCGGTGAAACGCGCATGCTGCCGCAGACCTTTCGAGGTGTGAGCCTGACCAACCACAGCTTCGACGGTTGGTTGATCGAAGGCGGCCAGGCCAGTTTCACCAAGCCTTACAACCAGAGCGGTCACACGCGCATCGGCACTTCCTACGGAACATTGGCCGATGGCGATGAGAGCCAGCACCTGAACTGGGCCGGTGTGGCGTGGAGCGGCGTCGAAGGTCTGACCAGCAGCCTCTACGCCTCCGAGCTGAAGGACATCTGGAACCAGTACTACTACGACCTCGACTACACGTGGCAGTTGAACGATCTGGTCAGCCTCAACCCGGGCCTGCATTTCTATCACACGCAAGACACCGGCGATGCGCTGCTCGGCAACATCGACAACAATACCTACAGCCTGCATTTCACCGTTGGCGTCGGTAATCACAGCGTTACTGCCGCGTATCAGCGGGTCAACGGCAACACGCCGTTCGACTGCATCAGCCAGGGCGACAGCGTTTACCTCGACAACTCCCAGCAGTATTCCGACTTCAACGGCCCGAACGAGCGCTCGTGGAAGCTCAAATATGCCTACGACTTCGCCGGTGTCGGCGTGCCGGGTCTGACCTCGTCTGTGTCCTACTCGCGCGGCACTGTCGACCTGACCAAAGTTGATCCCGACAGCAAAGGCTATTCCAACTGGTACAGCGCCGATGGCCGCAACGCCAAGCATTGGGAACGCGATCTCGACTTGCAGTACGTGGTGCAAAGCGGTCAGGCCAAGGATCTGGCGGTGCACCTGCAATGGGCGACCAACCGCGGTGGCAACGGTTACGGCGTGATTGATTCGGATACAGATGAATACCGCGTCATCATCGACTACCCGATCAACGTCTTCTAAGATCGGCGCTAAGCTGACTGCAGACTGACTCCGATAGCTCAAGCAATTACCAACCCTGTGGGAGCGAGCTTGCTCGCGAAGGCGATCTTTCAGCAACATTGATGTTGGCTGACACAACGCATTCGCGAGCAAGCTCGCTCCCACAGGTATTTGCGTCAGGCGCTTCGGTGGTGTTGTGCAACTACGCTTATAAGACTTCCCCCAACCGACAGCCCAATCATGATCGCGAGCCGTACCCCACCCGTTACGGGCAAGACCGGACGCCCCGAGTTGCTGCTGATCTGCGGCAGTTTGCTGACCGTGATCGCGATTCTGTGCATCGTCACGTTCCTGCTGATCCGCGAGCACGCCAATGCTCAAGAATCAGCCACCCGCAGCGCTACCACCATCGCGCAACTGATCGACGCCGATGTGCTGCGCACCGTCGAGTTGTATGACTTGACCCTGCAAGGCCTGATCGCCGCTGCCCAGCGCGACGACTTGCAAGACGTCTCACCGCAGATCCGCCATCTGGCGCTGTTCGACCGCTCGACCACGGCACGCTTCAAGGGCGATATTCTGTTGCTCGACAAACATGGGAATGTGATTGCCGACTCTTCGCGAATCGAGCCGAAACCGGGTAATTTTGCCGACCGCGATTACTTCCTCGCCCACGCCTTCAATCGCGATGTCGGCATGTTTATCAGCCGCCCGTTCAAGACCCGCTGCGACTGCGACGAGGCCAATCAGTGGCGAATCAGCTTCAGCCGGCGGATTTCCTCGGACACCGGTGAATTCGCCGGCGTGGCCGTGGCGTCGATGAAACTCGACTACTTCGATCAGTTGTTCAACAGCCTCGACATTGGTAAAGACAGCACGCTGAACATCATCAACAGTGACGGCGTCCTGCTCGCGCAGAAGCCCTATCTGCAAAGCGATTCCATCGGAAAGAGCTTCGGCAACCGACCGAATGTCGTGCGGATCCTCGGGGACAAGGATGGCAATGGCAGTTTTACCAGCACCTCAAGCATGGATCATCAACAGCGCCTCTATACCTATTCGCGGGTTGGCAATTTGCCGTTGACGGTGATGGTTGCGCTATCCAGCGATGAAGTGTTCGGCACCTGGCGCCGCACCGCGCTGTTGATCAGTGGGGCCACCGGCGTACTGTGCGTGGGTTTGTTATGGCTGACCTGGCTGCTGGCCCGGGAGTTGCGCCGACGTCAGCGCGCCGAGCACGAACTGGCGCAATTGGCCGCCACCGATGCACTGACCGGTGTGGCCAATCGGCGAATGCTCGATCAGGCACTGCGTCACGAGTGGTTCCGCGCCCAGCGCTCGGGCAAACCCATGTCGGTGATGATGATCGACGCCGATCACTTCAAGGCCTTCAATGACCGGCATGGGCATCCGGCCGGAGACCAGGCGTTAAAGACGCTGGCCAGGGTCATCAGTGAAAGTGTCCGGCGTCCGGCGGATCTGGTTGCGCGTTATGGCGGGGAGGAGTTTTCGGTGATTCTCGCCGAGACCGATGGACATGGCGCGCAGCAGATTGCCGAGCACATTCGTCAGGCGGTAGAGCAGTTGCCGTTGGTTGACGGGGCTGAGCGGCCGATGACGGTGAGTGTTGGCATTGCGACGTGGACGGCGGCGAGTGAGATGACCCTGGAACAGTTGTTGTTTGCGGCGGACAAGGCGTTGTATCAGGCCAAGGAAGGTGGGCGTAATCGGGTGGTGGTGGCTGCCTGACAGGTCTGTGGCGATTGCACCGGCGCCTTCGCGAGCAAGCTCGCTCCCACATTTGAAATGCATTCCCCTGTGGGAGCGAGCTTGCTATCGAAGAAGCCGGATCATGCACTAGAGAAATTGCAGGCATAAAAAAAGGCCATCCGAGGATGGCCTTCAAAAAACTAGAGAGGTTTTTTACTTACACTGCCGCAACCGGGCGCATGTAAGAGATTGGTGCGGTGCTGGCGTCTTCGAACGTCACCACTTCCCAAGCGTCTGTCTGCTCAATCAATTTGCGCAGCAGCTGGTTGTTCAGTGCATGACCGGACTTGAAGCCCTTGAACTCACCAATCAGGCTGTTACCCAGCAGATACAGGTCGCCAATCGCATCGAGGATCTTGTGCTTCACGAATTCGTCTTCATAGCGAAGGCCGTCTTCGTTCAACACGCCATCGGCATCGACCACGATTGCGTTTTCAACGCTGCCGCCGAGTGCGAGGTTGTGCTTGCGCAGGTACTCGATATCACTCATGAAACCAAAGGTACGGGCGCGGCTGACTTCTTTTACGAACGAAGTGCTGGAAAAATCCACGCTTGCACTTTGGGTGCGGTCCCGGAATACCGGGTGATCGAAATCGATCTCGAAGCTCACCTTGAACCCTTCGAAAGGGACGAAAGTGGCGCGCTTGTCGCCGTCTTCCACTGTCACTTCACGCAGGATGCGGATGAATTTCTTGGCGGCGTCCTGTTCTTCCAGGCCTGCCGATTGAATCAGGAATACGAAGGGTCCAGCGCTGCCATCCATGATCGGGACTTCGGACGCGGAGAGCTCGACGTAGGCGTTATCGATGCCCAGGCCAGCCATGGCCGAGAGCAAGTGCTCTACCGTGTCCACTTTCACGTCGCCGTTAATCAGCGTCGTCGACATAGTGGTTTCACCGACGTTTTCCGCGCGGGCAGGAATCTGCACCACAGGGTCGAGGTCAGCGCGACAAAACACAATGCCAGTGTCGACAGGCGCAGGCTTGAGGGTCAGATAGACCTTCTCACCGGAGTGCAGGCCTACACCTGTGGCACGGATAATATTTTTCAGTGTGCGTTGTTTAATCATGGCTTGGGCCGCTTCAGCGCAAATTGCGAACTGGTATCAACAAAGGCTGGCGATGATAGCAGACCATGCCTTTGCTGAACACCAATCACCTTCATAGCCCTGATACATTCCATCAATCGGCCTGACGACGCAGGAAAGCCGGGATGTCCAGGTAGTCCAGATCATCTTGCGGATTCATCTTCGCGGCAGCCGCAGCACCGGCCTGAGCCTGGTTGCGCATGACGGTCGGACGGTCCAGATCACGGTAGTTCACCGCTGGCGCTTCCTGACGGGCGGGAGCTGGTTGTTGCACCTGGGCGGAAGCCATGGAGGTGTGAACGGTGTTGTCGATGACCTTGACAGGCTTCTCGATTTTCGCGCCCAGACCAGTGGCAACCACGGTCACGTGCAGTTCGTCACGCATGTCCGGATCGATAACGGTACCGACCTTGACCATGGCGTGCTCGGAAGCGAAGGCCTCGATGATGCTACCCACGTCGGAGTACTCACCCAGGGACAGGTCAGGACCGGCGGTGATGTTCACCAGGATGCCGCGTGCGCCTTGCAGGTTCACGTCTTCCAGCAACGGGTTGCGGATCGCCGCTTCAGTGGCTTCACGTGCACGGTTCGGACCGCTGGCGCAGCCAGTGCCCATCATCGCCATGCCCATTTCGCTCATCACGGTACGTACGTCGGCGAAGTCGACGTTGATCATGCCCGGACGCTTGATGATGTCGGAGATACCGCGAACGGCACCGGCCAGTACATCGTCTGCCTTGGCGAAAGCCGACAACAGGCTGGCGTCTTTACCGAGGATGGTCAGCAGCTTCTCGTTAGGAATGGTGATCAACGAGTCGACGCTTTCCGAGAGCATGCGGATGCCTTCGTCGGCGATCTGCATACGCTTGCGGCCTTCGAACGGGAACGGACGCGTTACGACAGCAACGGTCAGAATGCCCATTTCCTTGGCCACTTCGGCGATGATCGGCGCAGCACCGGTACCGGTGCCGCCGCCCATGCCAGTGGTGATGAACACCATGTTGGTGCCCTGCAGGACTTCGGCAATGCGCTCACGGTCTTCGAGAGCGGCCTGACGACCTACTTCAGGGTTGGCGCCAGCGCCCAGACCTTTGGTCACGCCGGTGCCCAGTTGCAGAATGGTGCGCGCGCCGATGTTTTTCAGCGCTTGAGCATCAGTGTTGGCGCAGATGAATTCAACGCCTTCGATGTTGCTCTTGACCATGTGATTGACAGCGTTGCCGCCGCCACCGCCAACACCGATAACTTTGATTACCGGGCTTGCGGGGATGTTGTCTACGAGTTCGAACATTTTCCCTCTCCTTACATTCTCTAGTTTTTTCGCCTACTGCATTTTTGTTGCGGTGTTGCGGTAAAGCTTTAGAAGTTGCCTTGAACCCACTTCTTCAATCGGTCCAGCAACGGCGCCTGTGGCTCTTCGTTGCTGTAGCTGTCGCGGCTGCCGATGCCGGAGAACGAAACTCCGTCGGACTGCTTTTGCAGGCCGTACATCAACAAGCCAACGCCAGTGGAATAAATCGGGTTGCGCACCACGTCATCCAGGCCCTTGACGCCATGCGGCACGCCGAGACGGACCGGCATGTGGAAGATTTCTTCGGCCAGTTCAGTGGCGCCTTCCATCTTCGACGTACCGCCGGTCAGGACGATGCCGGCCGGGATCAGGTCTTCGTAGCCGCTGCGACGCAGCTCGGCCTGGATCAGCGTGAACAGTTCGTCGTAACGCGGCTCGACCACTTCGGCCAAGGCCTGACGCGACAGTTCGCGCGGTGGACGGTCGCCGACGCTTGGCACCTTGATGGTTTCACCGGCACCGGCCAGTTTCGCCAGGGCGCAGGCGTAGCGAATCTTGATTTCTTCGGCGTACTGGGTCGGAGTGCGCAACGCCATGGCGATGTCGTTGGTCACCTGATCACCGGCAATCGGGATCACCGCGGTGTGACGGATCGCGCCTTCGGTGAAGATCGCGATGTCAGTGGTGCCGCCGCCGATGTCGACCAGGCACACGCCCAGTTCCTTCTCGTCGTCGGTCAGGACCGAATAGGCCGAAGCCAGTTGCTCGAGAATGATGTCGTCGATTTCCAGACCGCAGCGACGCACGCATTTTTCAATGTTCTGTGCAGCGTTGACGGCGCAGGTGACCACATGAACCTTGGCTTCCAGGCGTACGCCGGACATGCCCAGTGGTTCGCGTACGCCTTCCTGGTTATCGATCACGTAATCCTGCGGCAGAGTGTGCAGCACGCGCTGGTCAGCCGGGATCGCCACGGCCTGAGCGGCGTCGAGCACGCGCTCAAGGTCGGCCGAGCTGACTTCACGATCGCGGATCGCGACGATGCCGTGGGAGTTCAGACTGCGGATGTGATTGCCCGCCACGCCGACGAACGCCGAGTGAATGCGGCAGCCCGCCATCAGTTGGGCTTCTTCGATCGCGCGCTGGATCGATTGCACGGTGGACTCGATGTTGACCACCACGCCCTTCTTCAGGCCACGGGACGGATGGGTACCGATCCCGACGATTTCCAGCGAGCCGTCGTCGGAGACCTCGCCGACCAGCGCCACCACCTTGGAGGTGCCGATATCGAGACCGACGATCATTTTGCCGCTTTGCACGTTTGCCATGGGTCCTGCCTCTTCTTAATTCTTTGCGACAGCGGGTTGGGCTGTCGTCGGCGCTACTGGTTCCCGCCAGCCAACAGCGAGGCCGTTGGCATAGCGCAGATCGATGCGCGCAATGTTCGTAATCTGGTCTTTAAGCGTCTTGTCATAGATGGCGATGAAGCGGCGCATCTTTTCCACCAGGTTGCCGCGTCCCAGCAACAACTCGATGCCGGGGCCAGAACTGCCGGCACCGGTGGTCAGGAACCAGCTTCCGCGTTCACGCAGTTCCAGGCGTGCAATCGAGAAGCCCAACGGCCGCAGCATCTGGCTCAGCACCTGATACTGCTGCATCACTTGCTGCTGGGCCCGTTGTGGGCCGAACAGCTGTGGCAGGTGTTCGTAGTTCGCCAGCTCCTTTGGCGTAAACGCCTGGCCTTGGTTGTTCAGTAACGACTCGTCGCCCCAACGCGCCACTGGCAGTTGCTCTTCGAGGCGGATCACCACCTGGTCCGGCCACACGCGACGGACTTCGGCGTGGGCGATCCAAGGCATCTGCTCAAGCTCGGTGCGCATACCGGCCAGGTCGATGGTGAAGAAGCTCGACGCCACATACGGGGCGATTCGCTGCTGCACCGCTTGCTGGCTGATGTAGCTCAGGTCGCCCTGCACGGCGATCTTGGTGATCGGCCGGTCTGCGTACGGCAGCAAACGCGTTGCGCCTTCGTAAGTACCAAAGCCCAGCGCGACCAGCAGCACCGGCCAGAACAGACTTCTCAGAAAACCAAAATTGGCTTTCGGCAGGCGCGCGGACATCGGCTCTTTCGCCACCATGCGGCTGGCACCCCGTGGCACCGGCTTGCGGCCGGGTGCGGGAGGCTGATGTCGGAGCTGAGCGCCTTGCATCGTCTTAACCTCGAGCGTCTTCAACACTGGCGGCCAGAATGGCCAGGACCAGTTGCTGGAAATCCAGGCCGGCCGCGCGGGCCGCCATCGGTACCAGACTGTGATCGGTCATGCCCGGTGCGGTGTTCACTTCCAGGAACCAGAACTGCCCGTCGGCGTCCTGCATCACGTCCGCCCTGCCCCAACCGGCAATCCCCAGCGCCTCACTGGCCTTGGCCGTGAGATCCATGAGTTCTTGCTCCTTGGCGGCATCCAGCCCGCACGGAATGCGGTACTGGGTATCGTTGGCGATGTACTTGGCGTCGTAGTCGTAGAACGTGTGCGGTGTACCCAGGGCGATAGGAGGCAACACCTGGTCACGCAGGGTGGCGATGGTGAACTCCGGACCTTGAATCCATTGCTCAACCAAGACTTGCGAATCGTAGGTACTGGCCGCTTTCCATGCGTCGATCAACTCGGACGCAGAACTCACTTTGGCCATCCCGATACTTGAACCTTCATGCGCCGGTTTGACGATCAAAGGGAAGCCCAGTTCCGTCGCCGCCGAAATACAATCGGCTTCGCTGCACAGCACGGCGTGACGTGGCGTCGGAATCCCGAGGCTGTGCCAGACCTGCTTGGTGCGCAGTTTGTCCATCGCCAGTGCCGAAGCCAGAATGCCGCTGCCGGTGTACGGAATGCCCGCCACTTCGAGCAGGCCCTGCATGGAGCCGTCTTCACCGCCACGGCCGTGAAGAATGATGAAGGCGCGGTCGATCTTTTCGCTGAGCAGACGTTGCAGAATGTCGTCGCCAACGTCGATGCCGAACGCGTCCACACCAGCACTTTGCAGCGCTTCAAGTACGGCGTTACCGGATTTCAGCGAAACCTCACGCTCGGCACTCAGCCCGCCGAAGAGCACGGCGACGCGGCCGAAGTCTTTCGGCGCAATAGTGGAGAACAGCTTGGCGTAGGCAGCAGTCATTTCAACTTCCCCTCGACCGGCGCCGCCACGGCGCCAGCGAACAATTCACTTTTCAACAGCTTCGGCGCGAGACCGCCGATATCACCAGCGCCCTGACACAGCAGGATGTCGCCGGCACGCAGCAGCGGCTTGACCAGCGGCGCCAGATCGATGCCACGCTCGATGTATATCGGGTCGAGCTGACCGCGCTGGCGGATGCTGTTGCACAGCTTGCGGCTGTCGGCACCCGGGATCGGCTCTTCGCCGGCCGGATAGACTTCCATCAGCAGCAGCACGTTGGCGTCAGCCAGTACATTGACGAAGTCGTCGTACAGGTCGCGGGTGCGGCTGTAACGGTGCGGTTGATACACCATCACCAGACGGCGCTCCGGCCAGCCACCGCGCACGGCTTTGATCACGGCGGCGACTTCGGTCGGGTGGTGACCGTAGTCGTCGACCAGCATCACGTTGCCGCCGTCCACCGGCAGTTCGCCGTAGACCTGGAAGCGTCGACCAACGCCCTGGAAACCCGACAGCCCCTGAACGATGGCTTCATCGCTGACGCCTTCATCGGTGGCGATGCAAATGGTCGCCAGCGAGTTGAGGACGTTGTGGTTGCCGGGCATGTTCACCGATACGTCCAGCGGCTCGCGATCCGGGCGCAACACGGTGAAGAAGGTCTGCATGCCTTGCTGGCGAATATTGATTGCGCGGACGTCAGCGTCTTCGCTGAAGCCGTAGGTCACGGTCGGACGTTTCACCAGCGGCAGGATTTCACGCACCACCGGATCATCCAGGCACATCACTGCCAAACCGTAGAACGGCAGGTTGTGCAGGAACTCGACGAAGGTTTTCTTCAGTTTGTTGAAGTCACCGTCGTAGGTCGCCATGTGGTCGGCATCGATGTTGGTGACCACGGCCACCAGCGGTTGCAGATGCAGGAAACTCGCATCGCTTTCATCGGCTTCGGCGATCAGGTAACGGCTGGTGCCGAGCTGGGCATTGGTGCCCGCGGCATTCAGACGACCACCGATGACGAACGTCGGGTCCAGACCACCCGCGGCGAACACCGAAGCGATCAGGCTGGTGGTGGTGGTTTTGCCGTGTGTACCGGCGACGGCGATGCCGTGGCGATAGCGCATCAGCTCGGCAAGCATCTCGGCACGCGGTACAACCGGAATGCGGCGCTCAAGCGCAGTCGCGACTTCCGGGTTGGAGGTGTTCACAGCGCTCGACACCACCAGCACGTCGGCGGCAGCGGCGTTCTCGGCACGGTGACCGATGAAAATCTGCGCGCCGAACGATTCCAGACGCTCGGTCACCGGCGAAGCTTTCAGGTCAGAACCGGACACTTGGTAGCCCAGGTTCAACAACACTTCGGCGATGCCGCACATGCCCACGCCGCCGATGCCGACGAAGTGGATGCGACGGATGCGGCGCATTTCCGGTTGCGGCATGGCTTTCTGATTCTCAACCATGGGCCACCTCCAGACAGGTATCGACCACGCTACGGGTGGCATCGGGTTTCGCCAGACGGCGGGCCGCTTGGGCCATATCTTCGAGTCGTTGCGGTTGCATCAAGACCTCTGTCAGGCGCGCGGCAAGGTCCGCGGCACCAGTCGTTCTTTGCGGCATCAGGAAGGCAGCGCCTTCACGGGCCAAATAATCGGCGTTGCGGGTCTGGTGATCGTCGATCGCGTGGGGCAAAGGCACCAGCATCGAGGGCAGACCGGCGGCAGCCAGCTCACTGATGGTCAACGCGCCTGCGCGGCACACCACCAGGTCAGCCCAGCCATAGGCTTGGGCCATGTCTTTGATGAACGGCTGCACCTGCGCATCGACGCCGGCGGCGCGGTAGCGCTCTGCAGTCACTTCATCGTGGTTTTTGCCGGCCTGATGAAACACTTCCGGGCGCAAATCGGCAGCGACTTGGGCCAGGGCTTCAGGCAGCAACTTGTTCAACGGTTCTGCGCCCAGGCTTCCGCCAAGGATCAGCAAACGCGCTTTGCGACCGGCCAGCGCAGGTCGCGATGTGTCGAGGAACAGCTCGCTGCGCACCGGGTTTCCGGTGGTACGGCGAGTGTCCGACAGAGTAAAGGTGTCGGGGAACGCTTCACACACCCGGGCGGCGAACGGCACCAGCAACCGATTGGCGGTGCCGGCCACGGCATTCTGCTCGTGAACGATCACCGGCACGCCGGCCAGTTTCGCGGCTAGACCACCGGGGCCGGTCACATAACCACCGAAGCCGACCACACACACTGGCTTCAAGCGACGAATGATCGCCCGTGCTTGCCACACCGATTTCAACAGCATGAACGGCGCCTTGAGCAGCGACAGCTTGCCCTTGCCGCGCAGGCCGGTAGCGTTGATGCGGTGCAGTTCAAGACCTGCCGCCGGCACCAGTTCGTTTTCGATGCCGCGTGGCGTGCCGAGCCAGTGCACGGTGTAGCCTCGCGCCTGAAACTCGCGGGCACAAGCCAGCGCCGGGAACACGTGGCCGCCGGTTCCGCCGGCCATGATCAATACGTTAGCGCCCATGATTCGGCTCCTCGGCGAAGTCGCTCTCATGGAATTCCATCTCTTCACTGCCCAGGTGGGTTCGACTCTCCCACTCGATCCTCAATAACAAGCCGAGACAGGCACAGCAGATCACCAACGAACTGCCGCCATAACTGAGGAACGGCAAGGTCAGACCCTTGGTTGGCAACAAGCCGACGTTCACGCCGATGTTGATCAGGAACTGACCAATCCACAGGAACGACAAACCGTAAGCCACATACGCGGCGAAGAACTGTTTGGCTTTCTCTGCCCACAAGCCGATGTACATGCCGCGAATACACACGAACACGAACAGCGCGACGGTGCACAGCGAACCCACCGCGCCGAGTTCTTCGGCCAATACCGAGAACACGAAGTCGGTGTGCGCTTCCGGCAGATAGAACTGCTTCTGCACGCTGTTGCCCAGACCGACGCCGAGCCATTCACCGCGACCGAACGCGATCAAGGCTTGCGACAACTGATAGCCGGCGCCGAACTGGTCAGCCCACGGGTCAGCGAAGTTGGTCAGACGCGCCATACGGTACGGCTGCATCTGGATCAGCAAGACCACGGCCCCGACCGCCAACACCACCATCAGCGAGAAGCGGAACAGCCCGACCCCGCCGAGGAACAGCATGGCCGCCGCAGCGCCCATCATTACTACGGTCGCACCGAAGTCCGGCTCCATCAGCAACAGACCTGCCATCGGCAGCAGCACGATGAACGGCTTGAAGAAGCCCATCCAGCTCTCGCGCACTTCCTTCTGACGCCGCACCAGATAACCGGCGAGGTAGATCACTACGAATACTTTGGCGATTTCCGACGGCTGCACGTTGAAAAAGCTGAAACCGATCCAGCGCATCGAGCCGTTCACCTCGCGCCCGATACCGGGAATGATCACCATCACCAGCAAACCGAACGCACCGATCAGCATCAGCCAGCCGAGACGTTGCCAGGTGGCGATCGGAATCATCATGGTGACGATGCACGCGCCCAGTCCGAGCACCACATAAATAAGGTGGCGAATCATGTAATACAGCGGACTGCCCGACTGCGCGGCGGCGACTTCAGTGGACGCCGAAGCGATCATAATCAAACCGAGACCGAGCAGCGCCAGGCAACCGGCGAGCATCGGGAAATCGAGGTCGATGCCGCGCCCGGTGATGATCGGCGACGGGTACGGCTTGATGATATTGAACAGACTCATGCCAGATCCTCCACAGCGCGGACGAACTGGTGACCACGATCTTCGTAATTCTTGAACATGTCGAAACTGGCGCAGGCCGGCGACAGCAGCACGACGTCACCCGGTTGCGCGGCGGCGCGGCATTGTGCAACGGCGTCAACCAGTGAGGTCGCGCGAATCAATGGCACAGCGTCGCCAATGGCTGCGCCGATTTTGTCGGAGTCGCGGCCCATCAGGATCACCGCGCGGCAGTTGGCCGCGACCGGATCACGCAGATCGTTGAATTCGGCACCCTTGCCGTCACCACCGGCGATCAGGATGACCTTGCCGTCGATGTCCGCGCCGAGGCCTTCAATGGCAGCCAGTGCGGCGCCAACGTTGGTCGCTTTCGAATCGTTGTAGTACGCCACGCCGTCGAGATCACGCACCCACTGGCAGCGATGTTCGAGGCCGGCGAAGGTGCGCAAGGCCGAGAGCATGGCGTCGAACGGCAAGCCCACGGCATGCCCAAGCGCCAATGCCGCGAGGGCGTTGGACTGGTTGTGTGCGCCACGAATCTTCAGTTCACGCACCGGCATCAGGTTCTGGAATTCGAAGGCCAGATATTTCTCGCCGTCTTCTTCACTGATACCAAATGCCTTGAAGTCTGGTTTGCTCAGGCCGAAGGTCCAGCACGGCTGGCCCTCGCCCATCAACGGACGAGTCAACGCGTCCTGACGGTTGACCACAAACTGCTTCGCGCCACGGAAGATCCGGTGCTTGGCCAGGTGGTACGCCGGCAGACCGCTGTAGCGATCCATGTGGTCTTCGCTGATGTTCAGCACGGTGGCCACTTCAGCATTGAGCTGGTCGGTGGTTTCCAGCTGGAAACTCGACAGCTCCATGACGTACAGCTCGACGTCGTCGCTGAGCAGATCCAGCGCCGGGGTGCCGAGGTTGCCGCCGACGGCGACACGTTTGCCGGCCGCAGCCGCCATCTCGCCAACCAGGGTGGTCACGGTGCTCTTCGCGTTGGAACCGCTGATGGCCACGATCGGCGCCCGCGCATTACGCGCGAACAGCTCGATGTCGCCGGACAGTTTCACGCCACGGGCCGCGGCGGCTTGCAGGGCCGGGGTCGCCAGCGCCAGACCGGGGCTCACGTAGAGCTCGTCGGCACGGCACAGGAATTCGACGTCCAGCTCGCCACAACGCACTTCCACGTGCGGATAGTCACGCTTGAGCGTGGCCAGTTCCGGTGGATTTTCCCGCGTGTCGGCCACGGCAAACGACGTGCCCCGGTTCGCCAGAAAGCGAACCAGGGACATGCCGCTCTTGCCGAGGCCGACAACGATGCGGAAGTGGTCAGAAGCGATCAGAGACACTCGTTCTACCTCAGCTTCAGGGTGGCAAGGCCGATCAGCACGAGAATCACGGTGATGATCCAGAAACGGACGATCACGCGCGGCTCGGGCCAGCCCTTGAGTTCAAAATGGTGGTGGATCGGTGCCATGCGGAACACACGGCGACCGGTCAGCTTAAAGGACGCAACCTGAATGACGACTGACAGGGTTTCCATCACGAACACGCCGCCCATGATGAACAGGACGATTTCCTGACGGACGATCACCGCGATGGTGCCCAGTGCCGCGCCGAGTGCCAGTGCACCGACGTCGCCCATGAACACTTGCGCCGGATAGGTGTTGAACCACAGGAAGCCCAGGCCGGCACCAATCAGCGCGCCGCAGAACACGATCAGTTCGCCCGCGCCCGGCACATAAGGAATCAGCAGGTATTCGGCGAATTTCACGTTACCCGACAGGTAGCAGAAAATGCCGAGGCCACCGCCAACCATCACCGTCGGCATGATCGCCAGACCGTCGAGGCCGTCAGTCAGGTTGACCGCGTTGCTCGAACCGACGATCACAAAGTAAGTCAGCACGATGAAGCCCAGGCCCAGCGGAATGCTGTAGTCCTTGAGCATCGGCAGGATCAGCGTGGTTTCCACCGGAGTGGATGCGGTCATATAAAGGAAGATCGCTGCGCCGAGGCCGAACACCGACTGCCAGAAATACTTCCAGCGGCTCGGCAAGCCACGGGAGTTCTTCTCGATGACTTTGCGGTAATCGTCAACCCAGCCGATGGCGCCGAACAGCAGGGTCACCAGCAAAACAGTCCAGACGTAGCGGTTGCTCAGGTCAGCCCAAAGCAAGGTGCTGACGCCAATAGACGACAGAATCAGAGCGCCGCCCATGGTCGGAGTGCCCGACTTGGACAGGTGCGATTGCGGACCGTCGTTACGAACGGACTGACCGATCTGACGGTTCTGCAGGGTGCGGATCATCCACGGGCCATAGCACAGCGACAAAACCAGCGCGGTCAGCACACCGAGAATCCCGCGCAGGGTCAGGTACTGAAAGACCGCGAAGCCTTTGTAGAACTGTTGCAGATACTCCGCTAGCAGCAGCAGCATTAATGTTTCTCCAGACTGGACCCGCACAGAGCCGCAACGATGTTTTCCATCGCTGCACTGCGCGAACCCTTGATCAAAATGGTGGTGTTTGTGTCCTGCTCGGCGTCGAGGGCCTGAATCAGTTCGGCTTGCGTGCCGAAGTGATGCGCCTGTTCACCGAAAGCGTTTACGGCGTGAACCATGTTTGGCCCAACGGCATAAAGCGCGGAAACCTTGCCCCGGGCGTACTCGCCCACGTCGCGGTGCCCCTGCTCCGCCCAATCGCCCAACTCGCCGATATCTCCGAGCACCAGGACGGTGCGGCCGGAAAAGCCGGCGAGTATATCAACGGCCGCGCACATGGAGGTGGGGTTTGCGTTGTAAGTGTCATCGATCACGCGCATGCCGTTTTTCGCCAGTTGCGCGACGGTGCGACCCTTGACCGGTTGCACGGCGCCAAGCCCGGTGGCGATGCCGAACAGCGACACGCCCAAGGCGTGAGCGGCAGCGGCGGCAGCCATGGAATTGGCGACGTTATGCGTGCCGAGCAGGTTCAGTTGAACGCGCTCGACACCTTCAGGTGTGTGCAGATTGAAGGCCGGGCAACCACGGGCATCAGTGGTCAGATCGCTGGCGTAGAAATCCGCCTGAGTGTTGCTCAGGGCGAAAGTCAGCACTTTGCGCGAGCCGGCACGGGTCTTCCAGATATCGAAGGCTTTGTCATCGAGGTTGAGCACGGCGACGCCGTCGGCCGCCAGCCCGTCGATGATTTCGCCTTTGGCTTCGACGATTTTTTCCGGGCCGCCAAACTCACCGACGTGCGCGGTACCGGCATTGTTGAGGATCGCCACGTGTGGCTTGGTCAGCCCGACGGTGTAAGCGATTTCACCCAGACGCGAGGCGCCCAGTTCGATGACCGCCGAGGTGTGTTCCGGGGCCAGTTCGAGCAGGGTCAGCGGCGCGCCGAGGTCGTTGTTCAGATTGCCACGGGTGGCGAGTACCGGACCGCGCGTGCGCAGGATGCTCGCGAGCATTTCCTTGACCGTGGTCTTGCCGCTGGAGCCAGTGATGGCAGCGACTGGCTGAGTGAACGCGGCACGGTTCAAGGCACCCAACTGGCCGAGGGCCTGACGGGTGTCTTTGACCAGCAGTTGCGGCAGCGTACTGTCGGCGACTTCACGCTCGACCAGCGCAGCCACGGCGCCTTTGGCGGCGACGTCATTCAAATAGTCATGACCGTCGAAACGCGGGCCGGTCAGGGCAATAAACAGTTGGCCGGGCTGGATCGCGCGACTGTCGATGCTGACGCCGTCGAAACTGGCATCACCAGCGATCAAACGGGCATCGAGCGCGTTGGTCAGTTCGCTGAGTTTCAGGGCCTTAAGCATGGGCCACCTCCCAAGCGGTCAGGGCGTGATCGGCCTCGACCAGATCGGAGAAAGCGTGGCGCTCGCCGTTGATTTCCTGATAGTCCTCATGACCTTTACCGGCGAGGACAATCACGTCATCGGCTGAAGCGCCGGCAATCAGTTGTGCAATCGCCTGACCACGGCCGGCGACGAAGGTGACTTTATCCACAGCCGTGAAACCGGCGCGGATGTCATCGAAAATCACTGCCGGATCTTCAGTACGCGGGTTGTCGTCGGTGACCAGCACCTGATCGGCCAGACGCTCGACCACTTCGGCCATCAACGGACGTTTGCCGCGATCACGGTCACCGCCGCAGCCGAACAGGCACAGCAGTTGACCTTTGACGTGCGGGCGCAATGCGCTCAGGACTTTTTCCAGTGCATCCGGGGTGTGGGCGTAATCGACCACCACCAACGGCTGAGTGCCACCACCGAGACGCTGCATGCGTCCGGCGGGGCCTTCGAGTTTCGGCAGTACTTTGAGAATTTCGTCGAGCGCGTAATCCAGACCGAGCAAGGCGCCGACCGCCGCCAATACGTTGCTCAGATTGAAACGACCGAGCAAGGTGCTGCGCAGATGATGTTCGCCCTGCGGCGTGACCAGTGTGGCGCGCACGCCATGGTCGTCGAACTGCGCTTCACGGCAGAACAGATAAGCACTGCTGTCGAGCAGGCTGTAGGTGATCAAACGCGACTCACGCTTTTCCGCGGCCAATTGCCGGCCGAAATCGTCGTCGAGGTTGACCACGCGGCACTTCAGATCATTCCAGGCGAACAGCTTGGCCTTGGCCTCGGCGTACGCCTCCATGCTGCCGTGATAATCCAGATGATCGCGGGACAGGTTGGTCATCACCGCGACGTCGAACGCCAGCGCCGTGACGCGGCCCTGATCCAGACCGTGGGACGAGACTTCCATGGCCACGGCTTTGGCGCCGGCCTTTTTCAGGTCGCCCAGAGTCGCTTGCACGGCGATCGGATTCGGCGTGGTGTGCAGACCGCTTTGCAGCGCGCCATAGAAGCCGGAACCCAAGGTGCCGACGATGCCGCAATGCTGACCGAGCAGGTCCAGCGCCTGCGCCACCAGTTGGGTCACGCTGGTCTTGCCGTTGGTGCCGGTCACGCCAATCAGGTTCAGATGATGACTCGGCTCGCCGTAAAAACGCCCGGCAATGTCCGACAACTGCGCGGCCAGACCTTTGACCGGAATCAGCGGGACGTCAGTGATCGGCAGCACCGTGGCGCCTTCCACTTCATAGGCCACAGCGGCAGCGCCGCGCGCCAGAGCATCGGCAATGTGCGCACGGCCGTCGAATTTGCCGCCGGGCACAGCGAGGAACAGATCGCCTGCGCGTACGTTGCGGCTGTCCAGCGCCAGTTCACGGATCAACAGATCGTGGCCGGCGTGGGGGAATATCTTGTTCAGACTTAATGACATCAGCCGCGCCCTCCATTGGCTTTCAGCGGAATGACCGGGGTGGCGTTGGCTTGTTGCGTCGTCGGCAGATTGTCCGGCGTCACGTTCATCAGGCGCAGGGTGCCGGACATCACACGGCTGAACACCGGCGCGGAAACCAGACCACCGAAGTAACCGGCCTTGCTTGGCTCATCGATCACCACAACAATCGCGTAGCGCGGATCGCTCATCGGGCCGAAACCGGCGAACAGCGAGCGGTAAGAGTTTTCCGCGTAGCCCTTGGTGCCCACCGAGGTCTTACGCGCAGTACCGGACTTGCCCGCTACGTGATACGCCGGCACCTGCGCACGGAACACGCCGCGCGGTGCTTCGATCACCTGGGTGAGCATGCCTTGCAGGGTTTTCGCCACAGCTTCCGGCAGCACTTGCGTGGTCTGCGGCGGCTTGTCGGTTTTGATCAGGGTCAGCGGCGCGAGACGACCGTTGTTGGCCAATGCCGAGAACGCGTGCACCAACTGAATCGCAGTCACGGAAATACCGTAGCCATAGGACAAGGTCGCGGTTTCAGCCTTGCGCCAATCGCGGTAGTTCGGCAGGTTGCCGACACGTTCGCCCGGGAAGCCAAGGCCGGTGTCCTGGCCGAGGCCGACTTTCTGCGCGAGGCGGAAAATCGTTTCGCCGCCGATATCGAAGGCGACCTTACTCATGCCGACGTTACTGGAATTGATCAGGATGCCGGTCAGGTCGAGCACCGGGCCTTCACTCTTGGAGACGTCCTTGATCGTGTATTTGCCAATCTGCAGGGAGCCCGGATACACCTCAACGGTGTCGCTCGGTTTCCAGCGGCCGGTTTCGATTGCGGCAGCCATCGAGATGGCTTTCATGGTCGAACCCGGTTCGAACACGTCGATCATCGCGCGGTTACGCATCATCGCCGGTTGCAGGTTGCGGCGGTTATTCGGGTTGTAGGTCGGCTGGTTGACCATGGCGAGGATCTCGCCGGTCTTGACGTCCATGATCACCAGGCTGCCAGCCTTGGCGCCGTTCTCGATGATCGCGTTGCGCAGCTCGCGGTTCGCCAGATATTGCAGACGCAGGTCAATGGACAACGCCAAGGGCTTGCCGGCCTTGGCGTTTTTGGTGACCTGGACATCCTTGATCAGCCGACCGCGCCGATCCTTGATGACCTGTCGTTTGCCCGGCACCCCGGCGAGCCATTCGTCATAGGCCAGTTCGACACCTTCGCGACCGTGATCGTCGATGTCGGTAAACCCGACCATGTGCGCGGTGACTTCACCGGCTGGGTAGAACCGGCGGAATTCTTCGATGCCGTAGACGCCCGGCACTTTCAGGTCGAGCACAGCCTGGCCCTGCTCGGGGGTCAGCCCGCGCACCAGATAAATGAATTCTTTGTTGGCCTGGGCTTCGAGGCGTTCGGTCAGGGCTTTCGGATCCTGACCCAGCGCGGCGGCGAGTGCCGGCCACTTCTCTTTCGCCGTTTGCATTTCCTTGGCGTTGGCCCACAGCGTGGTCACCGGCGTACTCACGGCCAAAGGCTCGCCGTTACGGTCTGTGATCAGACCACGGTGAGCCGGAATTGGAATGTGGCGCAGACTGCGCGCATCGCCCTGACCTTTGAGGAAGTCACGGTCAACCACTTGCAGGTCGATGATGCGCCAGCAGATCGCTGCGACCATCACGCCGAGCAGCGCCACCATCAGGCGGAAGCGCCATGGGAACAGTGCGCCTTCGAGTTTCATCATGGCGCCACCATCTTCACGTCAGCCGCGCCGGGGATGTGCATTTTCAATTGTTCGGTGGCCAGCACTTCGATGCGGCTGTGCGCGGTCCAGGTGCTTTGTTCGAGAATCAAACGCCCCCACTCGGCCTGCGCCTTGTCGCGCACGCTGAGTTCATTATAAAGGGTGTTGAGCAACTGCCGGTTCCAGTGCGCGCTGTACGACACGGCGATGGCCGACACGAGCACGCCGATAAACAGCAGCAGCATCAGAAAGCTGCCGCCGGGCAGTGGCTTGGCGAAAAGCTTGCTCACCGCAACTTCTCCGCGACGCGCATGACGGCGCTACGGGAACGTGGGTTGGCTTTGAGTTCGGCGTCGGAGGCCGTCTGCGCTTTGCCATGGACTTTGATTTTCGGTTCGAACGCGACGTGGCGAACCGGCAGGTTGCGCGGCAGGTTGTCGGCTTCGCCTTTCACCAGCTTGCGCATGAACAATTTGACGATGCGGTCTTCCAGCGAGTGGAAGCTGATCACCACCAGACGTCCGCCAACTTCCAGAGCGTCCAGCGCGGCCTCGAGACCGGCTTCCAGATCACCCAGTTCATTGTTGACGTGAATGCGCAAACCCTGGAAGGCACGGGTGGCCGGGTTCTTGCCCTTTTCCCATGCCGGGTTGGCGACTTTCAACACTTCAGCCAGGTCGGCGGTGCGCTCGAACGGCTTGATGTCACGGCGTTCGGCGACTGCGCGAGCCATACGACCGGAGAAACGTTCTTCGCCGTATTCCTTGAACACCCGGGCGATCTCTTCAGCCGGCGCGGTGTTGACGAATTCGGCCGCGCTGATGCCACGGGACGGGTCCATGCGCATGTCGAGCGGGCCATCGTTGAGGAAACTGAAGCCGCGCTCAGCGTCGTCGAGCTGCGGCGAAGACACGCCGAGGTCGAGCAGAATACCGCTGACCTTGCCGCTCAGACCTTGCTCGGCAACCACCGAGCCGAGCTCGGCAAAGCTGCGCTGCACAACGACAAAGCGGCCGTCTTCGGCCGCTAGCGTTTGCCCGGTGGCAATCGCTTGTGGATCTTTGTCGAATCCGATGAGCCGACCGTCCGTGCCGAGCTGGCTGAGGATCAGCCGGCTGTGTCCGCCGCGCCCGAACGTGCCGTCCAGATAGCAGCCATCAGGACGTACGGCGAGAGCCTCGACGGCTTCGTCAAGCAGTACGGTGATGTGGTTAAAGCCGCTATCAATAGTCACAGGATCAAATCACGCAGTTCATCAGGCATCGCGCCCGGTTGTTGAATAGCAGCAAGGTCAGCGGCAGATACCGCGTTCCATGCATCCTCGTCCCACAATTGGAACTTGTTCAGTTGGCCTACCAGCATCGCGCGCTTATCGAGCTTGGCGTATTCGCGCAGACGCGGTGGAACCAGAAAACGACCACTGCCATCGAGTTCGAGGTCGACGGCATTACCAATCAGCAAACGTTGCAGGCGACGGTTCTCTTCGCGAAGCGAAGGAAGCGCACGCAACTTGGTTTCAATAATTTCCCACTCGTCGAGCGGATAGACACACAAACACGGATCAACGGCATCAATGGTCACGATCAATTGACCGGAACTGCGCGAATCGAGCTCGTCACGGTACCGGCTCGGCATAGCGAGACGGCCCTTTGCGTCGAGACTGATAGCGTTAGCTCCGCGAAACACGTCTGCGTTTCTCCAATTTTTATCGTTTTGAGCTCAAAAAACCCACTTCATGCCACTTTCCGCCACTTGCGCACACTATAGGAATGCGCCCACCACACCGTCAAGGCGCGGATTAAAGGAAAACCCTTACAGAACGGAGATTTAGGAGCATAAAAGGAGGAGTAACGACAATCTGGCGCAGACTTTCGACCCATAACTTGATGCAGCACTGATAGCTGCGCTCGAAAGTTAAAGTAATTTGTTAAGAGTAAGATTTTTTCGGTATTACAAATGCGCTTCTGCTGTTGATTGAAGCAAGGTGGGAAATGGCTATTACTGCGTTTGCCGCTGCCGGACTTTCAGCCCAGGCCTGCTGATATTACACAGCCCTGTTGCCAATGATTCAAGCAGGGAAAGAAAAGGTGGAGAGTCGATCTGTAAGCCGGGTTCTGTCTTGAACAGTCATTCGTCTACGATGGCCATCACTGGACATCTTTAGCAACCTACCCGGTCCCAGCGCGGGCCACGCCTTGGGACCCTATTTGGTCTTGCTCCAAGTGGGGTTTACCTAGCCACGAACTGTTGCCAGACGTGCGGTGCGCTCTTACCGCACCTTTTCACCCTTACCGGCGCCGAAGCGCTTAGGCGGTTATTTTCTGTGGCACTTTCCGTAGGCTCACGCCTCCCAGGCATTACCTGGCACTTCGCCCTATGGAGCCCGGACTTTCCTCCCCCCCCTAATTTTCATAGAGGGCAGCGACTGTCCGATCGACTCTCCACCGCGAAGGTTAACGGCAGAGCGCCCGAAGAACAAGCGCTAAAAGCCTCAAGACCGCTATGGGCGACGGCTTACACGCCTTTCTGTTTATCCAGCGCGACCTGATACAGCACGTTTTTACGTTCACCGGTGATCTGCGCGGCCAACGCGGCGGCACGCTTGAGCGGCATCTCTTCAAGCAACAGATCAAGGATGCGCATCGCTTCGCTGCTGACGGCGTCTTCGGACTCCGGCGCCGTCCAGCCAGCCACCAACACCACGCATTCGCCGCGTTGCTGATTGCTGTCGGATTCGACGAACGCACGCAACTCAGCCAATGGCAGACCTTTTAGCGTTTCAAAGGTTTTGGTGATTTCACGAGCGAGCAATGCCTGACGCTCTCCACCAAACACTGCTTCCATATCCTGCAGACATTCAAGAATGCGGTGCGGAGCTTCGTAAAAGATCAGCGTGCGCGGCTCTTCTTTAACGGCTTCCAGACGCGCCTTGCGCCCAACCGATTTGGCTGGAAGGAAGCCTTCAAAGATGAAGCGGTCAGACGGCAGACCCGCCGCCGACAACGCCGCGACAAGTGCACAGGCGCCGGGCACCGGGACTACATTGATCCCGGCCGCGCGAGCCTGACGCACCAGGTGATAACCCGGATCGGAAATCAGCGGCGTACCGGCATCGGAAATCAGCGCCACGTTGTCACCGGCCAGCAAGCGGGTAATAAAGCGGCTACCTTCATCTCGTTCATTGTGTTCGTGACACGCGGCCAACGGCGTGCCGATCCCGAAGTGCTGCATCAGGCGCGCCGAGTGACGGGTGTCTTCGGCAGCGATCAATGCCACTTCGCGGAGGATCTTCAGGGCCCGGGCGCTGATGTCGTCCAGGTTGCCGATGGGCGTCGCCACCACATAAAGCGAGCCAGCAGCGGAATTCAGGGAACCTGGAGCAGTCAAAGCGCACACCTCGTGATCGGTAAAAGCGGCCATTGTAGCGCGTCACGAGGCTTGCGATGCGCTCAAGCCGAGCCCGGTTTTGCACGCAGTTGTGCGCCGCCGCAACATTTACTCCAGCTAAATCGTCCGATTCACGCCAGTAACATCGCGCCCCGGCCAGTGCTTGGGTACAATTCGACGCTAATTTGATCGAGTATCAGGAACACTTACATGATCGCTTGCCTGCGGCTGTTCACTGCCCTCTGCCTCGCTGCCCTGTTGGCGGCGTGCGCCAGCTCCCCTTCCTCCAGCCTTGGCGAACTTCCACGGACTCCGGATGCCAGCATCGAGCAACTGCTCGAACAGGCTACCCAGGCGAAAACCCCGGAAAAAGCCGCCCTGTTGCGCCTGAGTGCTGCAGACCTGGCTTATCGCCAAGGCAATGCCGGTCAGTCTGCGCAGATCCTGCAACAAGTGCCGATGGAGCAGCTGAAGCCCGGCCAGCAGATTTTTGCCAGCACACTGAATGCCGAGCTGGCCATGACCCGCAATCAGCCGAAAGCCGCGCTGACTGCCCTGAGCCATCCAAGCCTGCAACATTTGGGCGAGATGCCTGAAGAGCAGCAAGTGCGCACCGGCACCGTGCATGCCCGCGCCCTTGAAGCCGATGGCCAGACTTTGGCTGCCGCCCGCGAGCGCGTGTTCATCGCACCGATGCTGCAAGGCGAAGCCGCGAGCAAGAACCATGAAGCGATCTGGACCCTGATCGGCTCGCTGCCAACTGATCAACTGCAGCCCAACACCACCGACGACCTCGGCGGCTGGATGGGTCTGGCACTGGCAGTAAAATCCGCCGGCACCCTGGAACAACAGCAAGCCGCGATCGACACCTGGCGCGCGCAGAATCCAAAGCACCCGGCCGCAATCAACCTGCCGCTGCCGCTAACCAAACTCAAGGAACTGGCCAGCCAGCCGCTGAGCAAAATCGCCCTGCTGCTGCCGCAGGACGGTCAATTGGCCGCCGTCGGCAAGGCACTGCGTGAAGGTTTCATGGCTGCGCACTACCAGGCTCAACAGGCCGGGCAGAAGCCGCCCGCGATCGAGTTCTATGACAGCTCGAAACTGACCTCGATGGACGAGTTTTATCGCAAGGCTCAGGCTGAAGGCGTGCAACTGGTCGTCGGGCCGCTGGAAAAACCGCTGGTCAAACAATTGAGCACCCGCCCGCAACTGCCGATCACCACCCTCGCGCTGAACTACAGCGAAGGCGATCAAGGTCCGGCGCAACTGTTCCAGTTTGGCTTGGCTGCTGAAGACGAAGCCCGCGAAGTTTCGCGCCGCGCCCGTGCCGATGGCCTGCATCGCGCTGCGATCATGGTGCCGAAAGGCGAATGGGGTGATCGCGTACTGCGTGCGTTCAGTCAGGACTGGCAGGCTAATGGTGGCAGTATCGTCGCCACCGAACGTGTTGATCAGCCAGTACAACTGGCCCAGCAGATCGCCGACATGTTCCAGCTGCGCCAAAGCGAAGCCCGCGCCAAGAGCCTGCAGAATGCCGCCGGCACCAACGTAGCCGCGCAGCCGTCGCGTCGTCAGGACATCGAGTTCATCTTCCTTGCTGCCACGCCGCAACAGGCACAGCAGATCAAGCCGACCCTGAACTTCCAGTACGCCGGTGACGTTCCGGTGTACGCGACTTCGCACGTTTACAGCGCCAGCGGTGACGTCAACCAGTACAACGACATGAACGGCATTCGCTTCTGCGAAACCCCATGGCTGCTGGACTCCAGCGATCCACTGCGTCAGCAAGTGGTTGCGCAGTGGCCGCAAGCCGCCGGCAGCCTCGGTCGCCTGTACGCGATGGGTGTGGATGCCTATCGCCTGGCACCGCGCCTGGGTCAACTCAAAGCGCTGCCGGACAGCCGCATCGATGGTGAGTCGGGCAGCCTCGGCATGACCCAGACCCAACGCGTCGTGCGTCAATTGCCTTGGGCACAGTTCGTCAGCGGCCAGGTGCAGCGCCTGCCGGACACCCCGCGCTGATGCCCGACAGGTCACGCTCGCAAAGCGGCAAGGATGCCGAGCGCCAGGCGCTCGAGCATCTGCAACAACATGGTCTGCGCCTGCTGGCGCAGAACTGGTTGTGTAAACGCGGCGAGCTTGATCTGGTCATGCTTGATGGCGATACAGTAGTATTCGTTGAAGTTCGCTACAGAAAAAACACTCAATGGGGTGGCGCGCTCGCTAGCATCGATGGGCGCAAGCAGCAGAAACTGATTTTCGCTGCACAGTATTTTCTTCAGCGCGAGTCGCGTTGGGCCAATTCCCCTTGCCGCTTCGACGTGGTGGCCATCGACAGCCATCCGGATCAGCTGAACTGGTTGCAGAATGCTTTCGACAGTTGATCGTCGGCGTTGCGACCCGGACAATCCCACCGACAAATTTTGCTCTTTGCTTTGCGGGCTGCACATTCATGTGCCGGACAGCCGCGCTACTTAAGGTCACACAGATGGACATGCAATCCCGAATTCGCCAGCTTTTCCAGGCCAGTATCGACACCAAGCAACAGGCGATGGACGTACTTGCACCGCACATCGAGCAAGCCAGCCAGATCATGGTCAACGCCCTGCTCAACGAAGGCAAAATGCTTTCGTGCGGCAACGGCGGCTCGGCCGGTGACGCCCAGCACTTCTCTTCGGAGCTGCTCAACCGCTTCGAACGCGAGCGTCCGAGCCTGCCAGCCATCGCCCTGACCACCGACACCTCGACGATCACTTCGATCGCCAACGATTACAGCTACAACGAAGTGTTCTCCAAACAGATCCGTGCGCTCGGTCAGCCAGGCGATGTCTTGCTGGCGATTTCGACCAGCGGCAACTCGGCGAACATTATTCAAGCGATCCAGGCCGCACATGATCGCGAAATGATTGTCGTAGCTATGACCGGACGCGATGGCGGCGGCATGGCGTCGCTGCTGTTGCCCGAGGACGTCGAGATTCGCGTACCGGCCAATGTCACTGCACGTATTCAAGAAGTCCACTTGCTGGCGATCCATTGCCTTTGCGATCTGATCGACAGCCAACTGTTCGGGAGTGAAGAATGACCCCTAATCGCCTTGGCCTTCTGGCCTTGACCCTGTGCCTCGGCATCAGCGGCTGCACCTCGGTGGTGAACGCCAGCCGTGAAGCGCCGATCGAAGATGACCGTGGCACGCGCACTTTCGGCAGCAAGATCGACGACTCGCTGATCGAAACCAAAGTGGGCGTGAACGTGGCCAAAGCCGATCCGGCTCTGGACAACGATTCGCACATCGTCGTCACCAGCTTCAACGGTGTCGTACTGCTCGCCGGCCAGACCCCACGCGAAGACCTCAAGGCCAAGGCCGAACAGGCCGCCGCCAACGTGCAACGCGTGAAGAAGGTGCACAACGAACTGCAGGTACTGCAACCGTCGTCGCTGCTGGCTCGCCAGAACGACGCGTGGCTGACCACCAAAATCAAGACGCAGATGCTCACTGACGCGAGCATTCCTGGCTCGCGCATCAAGGTGATCACCGAAAACGGTATCGTCTATCTGCTGGGCCTGCTGACCAAACAGGAAGCCACTCAGGCAACCAATCTGGTTCAGGGTGTTTCCGGCGTACAGAAAATCGTCAAGCTGTTTGAATACATTGACTGATACACGATCTCTGTAGGAGCTGCCGAAGGCTCGGGCCGCGATCGGACGATCCTTTGATCTTGCTTTAAAAGATCAGGATCAAAAGGTCGCAGCCTTCGGCAGCTCCTACGTAATAAAAAAGGCGATCCATCCGGATCGCCTTTTTTATTACTTCACCACTTTCAAACTAGGCCGGCCGCTAGGGCGCGGCGGCTCGCTGTCCGGTGGCGGCAAGTCGTCATCCGACTCGATCTCTTCTTCGTCATCCATCGGCGACTCGAGATCGAACACCATGCCCTGACCGTTCTCCCGGGCATAGATCCCCAGAATCGCGCTGATCGGCACGTACAAGCTGTGCGGGACACCACCGAAGCGACCCTCGAAGGTCACCACATCGTTGTCCATGTGCAGATGACGCACGGCACTTGGCGAGATGTTCAGGACAATCTGCCCGTCACTGGCAAAACCCTGTGGCACTTGCACTGCCGGATACTCGGAATTGACCAGCATGTGCGGGGTGCAATCGTTATCAACAATCCACTCGTAGAGCGCGCGGACCAGATAAGGTCGACTGGAGTTCATAGCGGCTCCTTAAGCCTTAGCGCATATCGCGTTCGACACCAGACAGACTCGCCTGGAAAGCCTCACGCGCAAACGAGCGCTCCATATAATCAAGCAGCGGCTTGGCTGGCCGCGGCAGTTCAATACCCAGAATCGGCAAACGCCAGAGTATTGGCAATAGGCAGCAATCCACCAGACTTTGTTCCTCACTGAGGAAAAACGGCTTGTCGGCAAACAGCGGCGACACGCCGGTCAGGCTTTCACGCAATTCCTTGCGCGCCACGACACGCGCGGCTTCCTTGGACTTGGGATCCAGAATCAGATCCACCAGACCACACCAGTCGCGCTGAATACGATGAATCAGCAGGCGGCTGTTGGCACGCGCCACCGGGTAAACCGGCATCAACGGCGGGTGCGGGTAACGCTCATCCAGATATTCCATCACCACGGTCGACTCCCACAACGCCAGGTCACGATCGACCAGCGTCGGCAGACTGCCGTAAGGGTTTACCTCAATCAGTTTAGGCGGCTGGCGACCAGCTTCCACATAAATGATCTCGGCGCTGACACCCTTCTCTGCAAGCACAATGCGCACTCGGTGGGAATAGTGGTCGGCGGGGTCGGAGTAACAGGCCAACCGATTGGTCACGCCCATGGCGATCCTCCTCGCTTGTTGAAATTATCGGAACCGGAAAAACGCGCGCGCCCAGAGGGCGCCTCCCGCAACCTCTGGCAGACCAGACGTTGCGTTATCGGAGGCGCCCTTGGGCGCGCGCGATTAACAGCAATGCTTGAAGCGTATCAGTGCACGTCTTTCCAGTATTCACGCTTGAGCAGGTAGGCGAACACAAAGAAGAACGCCAGGTACAGCAAAACGTAAGTACCGATGCGCTGATGTTGCAGCTTAACCGGGTTAGCCGAGTAAGCCAGGAAGGTTACCAGATTCTTGACCTTCTCATCGAACTGCTCTTCGTTCAGAGCACCGGATTTCGGCACGATGGTCAGTTGATCGCACGCCTCATGAGTCAGAGGCGTACCGGTCAGCGGATCATATTGCTTCTTGCCGTCCTCGACGATCTGCACCTGCTTGCAACCAACAACCTGGCGACCTTGCAGGCCGACCAGCACGTTAGGCATGCCGACGTTCGGGAAGACCTTGTTGTTCACGCCCCACGGACGTGCCGGATCTTCGTAGAACGACTTCAGGTAACCATAAAGCCAGTCAGTGCCGCGCACACGAGCCACCAGGGTCAGATCCGGCGGCGCTGCGCCGAACCAGGTCTTGGCATCGGCCGGTTGCATACCAATGTTCATGTGATCGCCGATCTTGGCCCCGGTGAACACCAGCTTCTCCAGCATCAGTTCGTGCGGCACACCGAGGTCATCGGCAACCCGCTCGTAACGCTGGAACTTGGCACTGTGGCAACCCATGCAATAGTTGGCAAAGGTACGTGCGCCATCCTGCAGCGCAGCGTTGTCGGAAACGTCGATGTCGACTTTTTCCAGCTCCGGACCACCGTGTTCAGCGGCGAAAGACAGGACAGGCAGAGCAGCAAAAATCAGAGCAAAAAATAACTTTTTCATCAGCCAGTCACCCTTTCCGGAACCGGTTTGGTCTTCTCGAGCCTGGTGTAGAACGGCATCAGGATGAAGTAGGCGAAGTACAGGAAGGTGCAGACCTGCGACAGCAAGGTTCGCTCCGGCGTCGGCGCAAGCACACCGAGAATGCCCAGAATCACGAACGAAATGCAGAACACCAGCAGCCAGATTTTGCTCATCCAGCCTTTATAGCGCATCGACTTGACCGGACTGCGATCGAGCCACGGCAGCACGAACAACACCGCAATCGCCGCCCCCATAGCGATAACGCCCATGAGCTTGTCCGGGATCGCACGCAAGATTGCGTAGAACGGTGTGAAGTACCAAACCGGCGCAATATGCTCTGGTGTCTTGAACGGGTTAGCCTGCTCGAAGTTTGGCTTTTCGAGGAAGTAGCCGCCCATTTCCGGGAAGAAGAACACAATGAAGCAGAAGATAAACAGGAACACCACAACACCGACAATGTCCTTCACGGTGTAGTAGGGATGGAAAGCAATGCCATCCAGCGGAATGCCGTTTTCGTCTTTGTGCTTTTTGATATCGACGCCGTCAGGGTTGTTCGAACCGACTTCGTGCAAAGCCAGAATGTGCAGAACCACCAGACCGAGAATCACGATCGGCAGCGCGACAACGTGCAAGGCGAAGAAGCGGTTCAGGGTGATTCCTGAGATCAGATAGTCACCACGAATCCACTGGGTCAGGTCATTACCGATGACCGGAATCGCACCGAACAGCGAGATGATCACCTGGGCACCCCAGTACGACATCTGGCCCCATGGCAGCAGATAACCCATGAAGGCTTCGGCCATCAGCGCCAGGTAAATCAGCATGCCGAAAACCCAGACCAGCTCACGCGGTTTCTGGTACGAGCCGTAGAGCAGACCACGGAACATGTGCAGATAAACCACGATGAAGAATGCCGAAGCGCCGGTCGAGTGCAGCAGACGCAGGATCGAGCCGTACTCGACGTCGCGCATGATGTATTCAACGGAGGCGAAGGCTTCTTCCGCCGACGGCGTGTAACTCATCGTCAGCCAGACACCGGTGACGATCTGATTGACCAGCACCAGCAGCGCCAGAGAGCCGAAAAAATAGAAGAAGTTGAAGTTTTTTGGAGCGTAATACTTGCTGAGATGGTCTTCCCACATTTTGGTCGCAGGAAAGCGCGCATCAACCCAATCCATGAACTTGCTCATCACGCTTTCTCCGTATCGACGCCAATGACAATCAGGTCATCGGTCTCATAGGAATGCGGGGGAACTGGCAGGTTCAAAGGCGCAGGTTGCGACTTGTAGACGCGGCCAGCCAGATCGTAGTGGGAACCGTGGCAAGGGCAGAAATAGCCACCGACCCAGTCTTTGCCCAGATCCGCAGGTGCCACTTCGGGACGGAAAGTTGGCGAGCAACCCAGGTGCGTGCAGATCCCGATCAGCAGTAGAATTTCCGGCTTGATCGAGCGCACTTCAGGGTCGACATAGGTCGGTTGCGTGGAGTTTTTGGAGGTCGGATCGGAGAGTTGGCCCTCGATCTTTTTGAGATTCCCCAGGATTTCCTCGGTACGGCGGACAATGAATACCGGCTGGCCGCGCCACTCAGCAATCATCTGCTGTCCTGGCTCGATTTTGCTGACATTCACTTTCACCGGTGCACCGGCGGCTTTCGCCTTGGCACTGGGAAACCATGACCCCACGAACGGGACCGCAGCCCCCACCGCTCCTGCAGCACCCACCACGGATGTGGCTGCTACCAAGAAGCGACGCCGGCCTGCATTCACGCCGTCATTGCTCATTCAGTCCTCTCCCATCAGCTTTTGTGGCCTGTTAAATCAGGCATCTACTAAATAAATCAAATGCTACTTATAAAAATTTTGCCGAATGGTAATGAAAAGCCCCAATTCTGACAAGGGAATTACCCGGAGCTCATACCCTCAAGCCTTGCAGTATAGGGGGTCTACGGAAGTGGCAAGTTGTCGCAGCGCAATTCTTTGATAAATCGCAGGCATAAAAAAACGCCCGCTTCCGTGAGGAGGCGGGCGTTCTTTTTGAACGCGGAAGCGGAATTAACGCTTCGAGTACTGCGGACGCTTACGCGCTTTACGCAGACCAACTTTCTTACGTTCAACTTCACGGGCGTCGCGAGTAACGAAGCCAGCTTTGCGCAGAGCGCCACGCAGGGTTTCGTCGTAGTCCATCAGAGCGCGAGTGATGCCGTGGCGGATTGCGCCAGCTTGACCACTTACACCACCGCCGATCACGGTGACGTAGATGTCGAACTTCTCGACAGTCTCAGTCAGCTCCAGCGGCTGGCGAACTACCATGCGGGCAGTTTCACGGCCGAAGAAGTTTTCCAGCGAACGGTTGTTGATGGAGATGTTACCAGTACCCGGACGCAGGAAAACGCGTGCGGTTGCGGTCTTGCGACGGCCAGTGCCGTAATTTTGAGTCGCCGACATAATGTACTATTCCGTTAAAACTTCAGTTCTTGGGGCTGCTGAGCAGTATGTGGGTGTGCAGCGCCCGCATAGACTTTCAGCTTACGGTACATGTCGCGACCCAGTGGGTTTTTAGGCAGCATGCCTTTAACCGCGGTCTCGATCACGCGCTCAGGGGCTTTAGCGATCAGCTTTTCAAAGTTGATCGACTTGATGCCGCCCGGGAAACCGGAGTGGGAGTAGTACATTTTGTCAGTGGTTTTAGCACCGGTAACACGAATCTGCTCAGCGTTGATTACGACGATGTAGTCGCCGGTGTCAACGTGAGGAGTGTACTCAGGCTTGTGCTTGCCACGCAGACGGCTCGCGATTTCGGTGGCCAGACGACCCAGGGTCTGACCAGCAGCGTCGACGACAAACCAGTCGCGCTTTACTGTTTCCGGTTTAGCAGTAAAAGTTTTCATTCTTTATAGCCTCAGGGGCCGCCCTGTAAATTAGACGGCGGATCTTACTGAATAGTGCGTACTTTGACAAGTCAAAGGCAGCCGGATACAGACGCTTTCGGGGGCTCGGGTCGGCGCGTCCGTTCAACGGCAAGATTCTTCGGCGGCGGCGCATCACTTCCACTGCAGAAAGAGGTCGGCAATTATGCAGATTGCGAAAAATATTTCAACCTGCTTTTATGATTGTTTTGCCCAAGGAGCACCCGATGGACTATCGCCAGCTAGGCCGTACCGACCTGAACGTGAGTGCAATCTGCCTCGGCACCATGACCTGGGGCGAGCAAAACACCGAAGCTGAAGCCTTCGCCCAGATCGAACGGGCCAAGGAAGCCGGGATCAATTTCATCGACACCGCCGAGATGTACCCGGTGCCGCCGAAAGCCGAAACCTACGCCACCACCGAGCGCTACATCGGCAATTACTTCAAAAATCGCGGCGACCGGGCCGACTGGATCCTCGCCAGCAAGATTGCCGGTCCCGGCAACACCATCGATTACATTCGCGACAAAAACCTGCGCCACAACCGCCAGCACATCACCGCAGCGGTGGACGCCAGCCTCGAGCGTTTGCAGACCGACTACATCGATCTGTATCAACTGCACTGGCCGGAACGCAGTACCAACTTTTTCGGACAGCTGGGCTACAAACACAAGATCGAAGCCAACCTGACGCCGCTCGAAGACACCCTCGAAGCACTCGACGAGCAAGTGAAGGCCGGCAAGATCCGCCACATTGGTCTGTCCAACGAAACCCCGTGGGGCACCATGCGTTTTCTGGCCTTAGCCGAAGCGCGTGGCTGGCCGCGTGCAGTATCAATCCAGAACCCCTACAACCTGCTCAACCGCAGTTTTGAAGTGGGCCTGGCGGAAATCGCCATCCGCGAACAGTGCGGCCTGCTCGCCTATTCGCCGCTGGCGTTCGGTTTCCTCTCAGGCAAATACGAAGGTGGCGCGCGCCCTCCGAAAGGCCGCCTGAGCCTCTATAGCCGCTTCAGCCGCTATTTCAATGCGCAGTCGGAAGCAGCTTGCAGCCGTTATGTGGCGCTGGCCCGTGAACACGGCCTGGACCCGGCGCAGATGGCACTGGCGTTCGTGACGCAGCAGCCGTTTGTCACCAGCAATATCATTGGTGCGACCACGCTTGAGCAACTGGACAGCAACATTGCCAGCTTCGATCTGAAGCTTTCCGATGAGGTGCTGGCAGGGATTGAGGCGATTCACAAGGATCATCCGAATCCTGCGCCGTGACCGAACGCTAAAAGCTTCGCGAGCAGGCTCGCTCCCACAGGTACGGTGATCCCCTGTGGGAGCGAGCCTGCTCGCGAAAGGGCCCGTCAAAACACTGCAAAATTCAAAGCGAGCGCGCAATGATCTCCTTCATGATTTCATTGGTGCCGGCATAAATTCGCTGCACCCGCGCATCCGCCCAGGCCCGGGCCACCGGGTATTCCCACATGAAACCGTAGCCGCCATGCAACTGCACGCATTCGTCGAGCACCTTGCATTGCAGGTCGGTGCCCCAGTATTTCGCCATCGCCGCTGTTGGCACATCCAGCTTGCCTTGCAGGTGCAGCTCCAGACATTTATCGACGAACACCCGGCCGATCTGAATCTCCGTGGCCATTTCCGCCAACTTGAAGCGCGTGTTCTGGAAGTCAGCAATCGCCTTGCCGAACGCCTTGCGATCACGGGTGTAATCAAGCGTCCACTGCAACGCTGCTTCGGCTGAGGCGAGACCACCGATCGCCACCGTCAGACGCTCCTGCGGCAGCTCCTGCATCAGATAAGCGAACCCAGCCCCAGCCTGCCCCAGCAGGTTTTCCTTCGGCACACGCACATCCTGGAAGAACAGCTCCGAGGTGTCCTGCGCCTTCATGCCGACCTTCTCCAGGCGCTTGCCTTTTTCGAAGCCCGGCGTATTCGCTTCGACCAGAAACAGGCTGGTGCCCTTGGCCCCGGCCTTCGGGTCGGTCTTGGCGACCACGATCACCAGGTCCGCGAGAAAACCGTTGGTAATGAAGGTTTTCGAGCCGTTGATGACATATTCGTCACCGTCCAGCACGGCGGTGGTCTTCACGCCTTGCAGGTCGGAACCGGCACCCGGCTCGGTCATGGCGATTGCCGTGACCATCTCGCCGGAGACCAGTTTCGGCAGATACTTGTGCTTCAGCGCCTCACTGCCGTAATGCAGGATGTACGGCGCGACGATGTCCGAATGCAGCGAGAAGCCGATGCCGGTCAAACCCAGCCGGCCGACCTCTTCGATCACTACCGCGCTGTAGAGAAAATCCGCCCCCAGCCCGCCGTACTCTTCCGGCAGGTGCGAGCAGAGCATCCCCGCCTCCCCTGCCTTGTTCCAGAGTTTGCGGTCGATGTGGCCTTGCTTCTCCCATTGCGCATGGAACGGCACCGCCTCTTTTTCGAGGAAGGTTCGTACGCTGTCGCGAAACAATTCGTGCTCGGAGCTAAACAAGGTTCTGGGGATCATGCGGCACCTTTCTTTCTTGTTGGAGGGAGATGACCTTCAGAGACTAAGCCTCCCTTCTGACACGGGACACTGGACACATCCGACAAAAAATAAGACGATCCAGCCGTCTGGTGACCACTTTCCCTTATAAAAACAAAACAAAAGTTGAATTATGTCCAAGCAAGTCTCCACGCCCTTGCGGCGCGTCAGCATCCTGGCAATCGACCGGGTTTTCGCTTCCACTCTCATGCAAGCCAAGGATTTCTTCCATCTGGCCAGCCTGCGTTATGGCAAACAGCTGGGCCACGGCCTGACACCGGCGTTCGAAACGCGCCTGGTCAGCCCCGACGGCAAACCGGTGAACAGCTTCAGTGACGTCGTGATGCCGGTCGATGGTGGCCTGGAAAACGCCGACGTCATTATCCTCCCGGCGTTCTGGGACGATTTCGACACGCTGTGCGGCCGTTATCCGCAAGTGTTGCCCTGGCTGCGTGAACAGCATGCCCGCGGTGCAGTGTTATGCGGCGAAGCCACCGGGGTGTTCTGGCTGGCCGAGGCAGGCCTGCTCAACGGCAAGGAAGCGACCACCTACTGGCGCTTCTTCAATGCCTTTGCCGAGCGTTTTCCGAAGGTCTATCTCAATCAGGACAAGCACCTGACCGATGCCGACAACTTGTATTGCGCCGGCGGCACCACCTCGGCGTGCGACCTTTACATCTACTTGATCGAGCGTTTCTGCGGGGCCAACGTCGCGCAAGCCGTGGCCCGTGACATTCTCTACGAAGTGCAGCGCAGCTATGCGCCGGGACGTATCGGCTTCGGTGGGCAGAAGCTGCACCAGGACGTGATCATCCTGCAGATCCAGCACTGGCTCGAAGAGCATTTCGCCGACAAATTCCGCTTCGAAGACGTCGCCCGCGAGCATGGCATGAGCATCCGCAATTTCATGCGGCGCTTCCAGACCGCCACCGGCGACAAGCCGCTGCATTACCTGCAACGTCTGCGTATCGAGACCGCCAAGGGTTTACTGTCCGGCAGCCGCAAGAGCATCAAGACCATTAGTTATGAGGTCGGTTACGACGATGCGAGTTTCTTTGCGCGGTTGTTCCGCCAGCACACTGAACTGTCGCCGAACCAGTATCGGCAGCAGTTTCAACAGGCTGCATAGCTTTTGAACGACTCAAAGACTCCTGTGGGAGCGAGCTTGCTCGCGAAGGCGTAGTGTCAGCCAGTGCTTGTATTGCTGACACACCGCTTTCGCGAGCAAGCTCGCTCCCACAGAGTTCGGGGTGAATTTCAGATACAAAAAAGGGCCTGCATTTGCAGGCCCTTTTTCTTTGCCGAAAGCTGTTTAAGGCTTGTGCGCCCGCGACAGGAATTCGTGCGATTGCATCTCGAGCAAACGGCTCAGCGTGCGCTGGAACTCGAAGTTCAGACGGCCGCCGGTGTACAGATCCTTCAGCTCGACTTCAGCCGAAATGATCAACTTCACGTTGCGGTCGTAGAACTCGTCGACCATGTTGATAAAGCGGCGGGCGATGTCGTCGGTGGTGACGCTCATCTGCTCGACACCGCTAAGCAACACGGCGTGGAAGATCTTGCCCAGTTCAATGTAGTCGTTCTGGCTACGCGGGCCGTCGCACAGTTCGCGGAAGTCGAACCAGGCCACATCATCGCAGGTACGCAATGCACGGATTTCGCGATTTTCGATCATCAGTACATCGTTCTCGACCGCGGCAGTGCACTCTGGCGTCAGTGCCTTGAAGCTCTTGCGCAGGCTTTCGTGAGCGGCTTCGTCGAGCGGATAGTGGAACAGCTCCGCTTGTTCGAGGTGACGCAGACGGTAATCGACACCGCTGTCGACGTTGACGATCTCGGTGTTCTGCTTGATCAGGGCGATGGCCGGCAGGAAGCGCGCACGTTGCAGACCGTCCTTGTACAGACCGTCCGGCACGATGTTCGAGGTGGCGACCAGGGTCACGCCATTCTTGAACAGCTCTTCCATCAGCGTGCCGAGGATCATCGCGTCGGTGATGTCGGAGACGAAGAATTCATCGAAGCAGATCACCCGCGACTCGGTCGCGAAGCGCTTGGCGATAATGGTCAGCGGGTTCTTTTCGCCGCCGAGGGTTTTCATTTCTTCGTGCACGCGCTTCATGAAGCGGTGGAAGTGGGTGCGGGTCTTTTCCTTGAACGGCAGCGCTTCGAAGAAGGTGTCGACCAGGTATGTTTTGCCGCGACCTACGCCGCCCCAGAAATACAGGCCCTTGACCGGCGTCTGATCCTTTTTGCCGAACAGTTTGCTCAGCAGACCCGGCTTGTTCTGATCGGCGGCGATCAGATCCTCGTACAGACGCTGCAAATGACGCACAGCAGTTTCCTGCGCGGCGTCATGGAAGAAGTCCGGGCGTTTCAGATCAGCTTGGTATCGTTCTAGGGGCGTCATAATTCGTTAGCAAGGCAACAAAAACGGGCCGTCACTGTAGCGACGGCCCGTGGGAATGGCAATCGGCCCTTGGTCGGACCGTGCCGCCGATTAGTCCTGAACCGGGGTCAGCGCGACGCGCAAAGCCTCGATGGCCGCGTCCCGCGCAGCAGCGTCGGCGAACGCCGGGCTGTCGCCGACACACTCACCTTCGAGCCAGACGCTGAAGCTCAGGTCTTCGCTGCGCACGTCCAGTGGCTGGCCGGATTGCAGTTGCTTGGTTACCTGGCCTGCGGTTTTGCCGTCGGCGAAGTTGCGCGACAGCAGCAGTTGCTCGCCATCGGCCGCCAGCAGACGGAAGCGGAAGCTGCCGTCGTCTTCGCGGAAGCTGACGAAACGTGCGGCTTTTGCGGCTTTCTTCTTGGTCGTCGCGGCAACCTGAACCTGATTGACGAAGGAGCGCAGGCCAACGGCTTCGCGCAGTTCGTTGAGGAACGGCGTTGCCACGGCACGGGCCTTCCTGGCGCCGATCTGCAGGATGTCTTCCAGATCCGCCGGGCGCTCGATCAACTGGTGATATTTGTCGCGCGCTTCGCCGAGATCGTTGTCGAGCAGCTGGAACAGACGGTTCTTCGCTTCGCCCCAACCCAAACCGCCGAGCAGTTCGCTACGGAACTCGTCAGCCTGCGCTGGCGTGGCGAAGGCCTGGAACAGGGTGAACAGGTGCGAGTTATCCGGATCTTTGGCTTCGCCTGGCGCTTTGGAGTCGGTGACGATCCGCGAGATCGCGTCCTTCATTTCTTTGGCGCTGGAGAACAACGGGATGGTGTTGTCGTAGCTCTTCGACATCTTGCGACCGTCGAGGCCCGGCAACGTCGCCACGCTTTCTTCGATCAACGCCTCGGGCATGGTGAAGAATTCTTTGCCCTGACCGAACAAGTGGTTGAAACGCTGGCCTATGTCACGGGCCATTTCCACGTGCTGGATCTGGTCGCGACCGACCGGAACCTTGTGCGCGTTGAACATCAGGATGTCCGCCGCCATCAGTACCGGATAGCTGTAGAGGCCCATGGTGATGCCAGCGTCCGGGTCTTCACCGGTCTCGACGTTCTTGTCCACCGAGGCCTTGTAGGCGTGAGCACGGTTGAGCAGGCCCTTGGCGGCCACGCAGGTCAGCAGCCAGGTCAGTTCAGGGATTTCCGGGATATCGGACTGGCGGTAGAAGGTCACGCGGTCGACATCTAGGCCACCGGCCAGCCAGGTCGCAGCGATTTCCAGACGCGAGCGCTGGATGCGCAGCGGGTCATCGCATTTGATCAGGGCGTGGTAGTCGGCCAGGAAGTAGAACGAATCGGCATTGCTGTCGCGGCTGGCGAGGATCGCCGGGCGGATGGCGCCGGCGTAGTTGCCCAGGTGCGGCGTGCCGGTGGTGGTGATGCCGGTGAGGATTCGGGTACGGTTCGTCATGGGTAATCGCTTGTCAGACTGCAATCAATTCGAGAGACGCGGCAGGATCAGATCCTTGAGATCGGTCAGCTTGCCATGAAAAAAGTGTCCGCATTCTGCCACTTTCAGCAGCTCATGGGGGCGCTGGAGTTGGTCAGACCAGTCGTAAACCAGTTGCGGATCGATGACTTCGTCGGTTTCCGGCTGGATCACAGTGAGCTCGCCCTGCTGCGGCAGTTGATCCTGCTCGCCCAGGCGCATTACTGCTGGCGCGACCATGAACAGGTGCTTGAGCTGCACGCCCTGGGCTTCGAGACGACCGCCGAGACTTGCTGCAACAAATCCGCCGAAGGAGAAACCGAACAGGGTCAGCGGCAGATCCGGGTGTTTCTCGCGCAGCCACTTGGCGGCAGCCTGGGCATCGTCGACTTCACCGGTGCCCATGTCGTGCGCCCCTTCGCTGGCGCCGACGCCGCGATAGTTGAAGCGCAAGGTGATCAGACCTGCGTCGCGCGCGGTGCGCTGCAGGGTCGAGACGACCTTGTTGAGCATGGTGCCGCCCTGCACCGGGTTCGGATGACAGATCAGCGCGATGCCGATTGGCTGCTCGTTATCCAGGTACAGAGACTCAAGTTGACCCACCGGGCCGTCAATCACTACAGGGGTTTCACGCATCAGCAAGGAAGGAACTCCGTGACCTCGAATCGGGTCGACTCGTCTAGCAAATTGTCTGTGCCAATCTATTGCGAGTGAATCGCGGTATACAGCGCAGGTTCGAGCCGTTAACGTAAAGCAAAGCCGTTTATAGAGGAAGGACTCGTGGAACACTCGCTCTTAGTTTGGTTGTTACCGACTCTTGCCCTGGTTGTGGGTGTCGCCATTGGATTCCTGATCGCGCGCGTTGCGCCGAACGCCGCGCCGAGCCGTACGCAGCGTCAACTGGATGATATCCAGGAGCGTTTCGACAGTTATCAAAACGAGGTGGTCACCCACTTCAACAGCACTGCGATGCTGGTCAAGAAGCTGACCCAGAGCTATCAGGAAGTACAGGATCATCTCGCCGAGGGCGCCAATCGTCTGGCCCTGGACGAGCAGACCCGCCAGCGCCTGATCGCTGCCCTGCATGCTGACGCGGCAGTCGCGCCACGTGAACGCCTGACGCCACCGCGCGATCAGGAGCCGCCACGTGACTACGCACCGAAGACCCCGAACTCACCGGGCATGCTCGATGAGCATTATGGTCTGAAGAAGTAATCCGTCTTCGCTGACAAACAAAAAGCCCCCGGACAGTGATGTGTCCAGGGGCTTTTTTGTGTCTGTAATCTTCGGTGTTTGTAGCGGCCCCTTCGCGAGCAGGCTCGCTGCCGCAGGGGAATGCATTCAAATGTGGAAGCGAGCCTGCTCGCGAAGGGGCCGGCACAGGCCAGACAAAAAAATGCCCGATCACAGGACCGGGCATTTCTTCATTCGGGCAAGCGCTTACGGATACTGTTGCACCGTACCCGGCTGCTGTTGCTGCTGACCACCATACTGCTGACCCGGAATCGCCTTCAGGTTGACTTCAACCCGACGGTTCTGCGCCCGGCCATTGACGTCGCCGTTGCTGGCAATCGGGTTATCCGGACCGGCGCCACGGGCCGACAGGTTGGCACCGCTGACACCTTGCGAGGTCAGGTAGGTCGCCACGCTCTGCGCACGACGCTGGGACAGGTCCATGTTGTGCTGGCGGCTGCCCGTGCTGTCGGTGTAGCCAACGATTTCGATCTGGTTCTGGCTGAACTCTTTCAACGAACCCGCAAGGTTGTTCAGCGGCTGATAGAAGCTGGAGGCGATGTTCGCCGAATCGGTAGCGAAGGTGATGTTGCCCGGCATAATCAGTTTGATCTGATCGCCCTGACGCTGCACCTCAACCCCGGTGTTGGCCATGCTCGCGCGCAGTTTCTTTTCCTGCTGGTCGGCGTAATAGCCGTAACCGGCAGCGGACGCACCGACGACGGCAGCACCGATCAAGGCACCCTTGCCACGGTTGTTGTGGTCGATCGCGGCACCGGCGAGCGCGCCGGCCAGAGCACCGAGGCCGCCGTACTTGGCGGTTTTGCTCATGCCTTGCGAGCCACCGTCGGCCTGCCCTTGATTGTCATACGGGTTGGGCGAGGCGCAGCCGGACAGCAAGGCCACGGCAGTAGCGACAATAATCAAACGACGCGTGGTGAACATGGAGAGCTCCTACTTTTTTTGCATTCTGTGGTGCAGCGGCCACTGAGTAATGGACCTGTGCGGGCGTTGGATCATGACAATGCACAAAAATTCCACGGAGCACTCGTGACAAAATATTCAGGCGCGCACAAACGGGTTCTCGCGCATTTCATCACCCAGACGCGTGTCCGGCCCGTGACCGGTCACCACGGTCGCATCCTCGTCCAGCGTATATAGCCGCTGCTTGATCGAACGCACGATGGTCGCCTGATCGCCGCCCCACAAATCCGTGCGCCCTACGCCGCGACGAAACAACGTGTCGCCGGCAATCAACAGCTTAGCTTCGGAAAACCAAAAGCTCATGGAACCGGGTGTATGTCCCGGCGTATGCAGGGCAACGCCGCAACCGCAGGCCAGTTCTTCATCGTCGCTCAACCAGCGATCTGGCGATGGCACCGGAGTGTATGGCACACCGAACATCTGGCACTGCATTTCGAGGTTGTCCCAAAGAAACTGGTCTTCCTTGTGCAAATGCAGGGTCGCGCCGGTTTTTTCCTTCATCTGCCCGGAAGCGAGGAAGTGATCGAGATGCGCATGGGTGTGAATGATGCTGACGACTTTCAGGCCATGCGCATCGAGACGCGCCATGATCAGGTCGGGGTTGCCCCCCGGGTCGACGACGATGGCTTTCTTGGTGATTGGATCGCCGATGATCGTGCAGTTGCACTGGAGCGGGCCGACGGGGAAGGTTTCACGGATCAGCGCTGAGCCTGGAACGGTCATGGAGGGTAATCCTGGAAAAATAGTCAACAACGGTTGGAACCGGACAAACCGGGATTTTACCGTCGCTAAATCATTAACCCCAGCTCTTTGGCCCGCGCCACCGCCTGCGTGCGCCGCTCGACCCCCAACTTGCTGTTGATATGGCTGGCGTGGGTTTTCACGGTGTGCAGGGAAATGAACAATTGCTCGCTGATCTCCTGATTCGAGCAGCCTTGAGCAATCAGGCGCAGAACGGCCAGTTCTCGACTGCTGAGCTGTTCGGCCACTGAAACCTCCGCGACGGGACGCGCAGCGGGAACAGGCAGGTGCTCCAGCAATTGCTGGCTGACGGCTGTCGAAGCGATCGCTACCAATTGCCCGCGCAACCAGTCGCCATGCGCCTTCACCAGCAGATCGAATGGCTGCGCCACGCCGCCGGTGGCCGCCTCCAGTGCCTGACTCAGGGTTTTTCTGGCCTCCGGCTCACGCCCCCCCGCGAGCAGCAACGCCACCTTCTGCGTCAACGCCATCACACTGAGCAACTGTCGCCCGGTTTGCTGGCCGTTTTCATGCAACACGTTCAACCGCCCTTCGGCGAGCATCGGTTGCCCCTGAATCAGGTCGAGCAGCGCTTGTTGCAGTTCCACATGCAACGGCAGCTGTGGATGAAACTCTGGTGGTGCGGCAGCGCGTTCGCCCGTGTACGTCTGGCCCAATCGCGCCAGCCACGCCTCGGCCAGATCGGTGCGGCCCTGCGCCAGCCACAGCTCGCATTTGACCAGTGTGATCATCGCCAGGTAGTAAATGGGCGGCACGTCCCAGATGTGCATCAGGCGTTCGGCTTCAGCGAGTTCGGCAAAGGCCTTGGCGAACTCGCCAGTGGCGCCGTCCAGGCGGGCGATCACGCAGTGGCCGATCAACACGCTGATATCGCGACAGGCGCGTGCCTCGCCAATTCCGGCCAACAACCGCACGCGTGCCGCCTGAGGCTGCAAGCGCATGGCCAACAGAAAACCCTCATACAACGTCAACCGTGCGCGCACCGCATACAGGCGTTGTGGTGACAAGCCGCGCAAGCGCTCCAGGCCCTGATGGACTTCATCGAGTGCGCGCAGAATTTCACCACGCGATTGCAACACCCGTGCACGGTCGTAATGGGCCAAAGCTTCGAACAGCGGATTGCCGACCCGTTGCGCCAGTTCCAGGGATTCACGGTTAAGACCGCGTGCGCGCCACAGATCGCCATCGGCGATGGCCAGATTGGACAGAGTCGATAAACACATCAGCCGCTGGCCATAACGTTTGGCCGGCAGGCTTTCCAGGGCCTCGGTGCAATATCTGATCGTCAACTCCCGATGCCCACGCCCTCGAGCGATGATCCCGCTCAACGCCAGCCATTGCGCCAGCATCGACTTTTGCGCCGTGGCCGATGGCGCCGGCAGGAAACGGCTCAGGTGGCTGGACAACTCTTCGGCGGCATCGAGCTGGCAGGCCAGCCCCAGCGCCCAACTGTAGAGAACGATCAAACGCGGCGTGCTGATCAGCAGGCTGTCGGGCAAATCCATTTTCCAGCGCAGCAGCATGCCGACGTTCTGCTCGGCCAGTAGTTGTTCTTCGGAAAGGTTTTGCACCAGATTTGCCGCCACATCGAGGTGGCCTGCGCGTAACGCCTGCTCTACTGCCTCGTCAAGCAAGCCCTGGGCATTGAACCAGCGACAGGCACGCAGGTGCAGCGTGGCCGTCGGCACCATCGCTTGCGCGATCGGTCGGCTGCGCAGCAGATCCGAGAACAGGTGGTGATAGCGATACCAGTGACCGTGCTCGTCCAGCGGCACCAGAAACACCTGATGGGCCAGCAGGAAACGCAGGATCTCGGCGCTGTCATGAGCTTCACGCACGGCATCGCACAGTTCGCTGCAAAAACGCTCTTGCGGTGCGGTGTCGTAGAGAAAGGCCTGTACTTCGGCGGGCAGGCAATCGATGACTTCTTCCAGCAGATAATCGCGGATCAGCCCTTCCCCGCCGTTCAACGCTTGTGGCAGCGCCGCATCACTGCCCGCTTCGGAAACCGCCAGCAGCCAGAAGCGCAAACCGGCGACCCAGCCCTCACTGCGCTGGATCAGGTTTTCCAGCGCTTCACCGCGCAGTGAGCTGCTGTGGCGATCGAGCAAGGTCAGGGCTTCGTCGTGGGTCAGGCGCAGATCCTGCTCGTGCAGCTCCAGCAACTGCCGGGACAGACGCAAACGCGCCAGATGCCAGTCCGGGCGCTGGCGACTGGTGACCATCACCAGCAAGCCATCAGGCAAATGATTGAGGAAGAACTGCAGACAACGGTCAAGCACCGGGCCTTGCGCGAGATGGTAATCGTCGAGCACCAGTAGCAGTGGTGCGCCGGGATCGAGGTGCAACGTCAGCTCATCAAGCAAGCCGTCGAGCCATTCTTCGAAGGCAAACGGCTGATGGCGTTGGCGCATTTTCAGCAGGCCGAGCGCGCGACTGCCCAGTTGCGGAAAGTAGTCCTGCAAGCCTTCAAGCAAACGTTCAAGAAAGCGTCCGGGGTCGCTGTCGCGAGGGCTCAGCCCCAGCCAGAGGCTTTGCCAGTGCGCCGGCAGACTCTGACAAAACTCCACTGCCAGCGAACTCTTGCCGAACCCGGCAGGGGCGCTGACCAGCAACAGCCGTCCACCGAGCCCGGCCTGCAGGCGCTCGCAAAGGCGTGGTCGCAAGACGTAGCCGTCAGGTAATGGCGGGCGAAAAAAACGCCCGTCCAGTGCCGCGACGGAAACGCTTGCGGGACCCGGAAGTGGGGACAGATCAGTCATGGCCGGCTCTTGTTCGAATTGCTGTTGGCGGCGTTGCAGATGTCCGCAGACTAGCCTTAAACGAACCGGTTATGAAGGTTGCTGCTACAAATGGCTACAAAAAGGCTACAGGCAAAAAAACGCCCCGAACCGGTCGGGGCGTTTTCACGAGGATGCGGCCTCGGGTTACAGCGGGTTAGCGAACGCCATCCTGACGCAGTGCGGCCGGGGTGAAATCGCTGGTGGTGGCAGTGAAGCCGAAGTCATACGCACTCTTCTCTTCGTTCTTCATGCCCAGTGCCAGATAGCGGCCGGACTGCAGGTCGTAGAGAGTTTCCAGGGCATACCACGGCACTTGCTTGTCGTAGTAGTTCTCCGCGTGTGCTTCAGCGACGCGCCACAGTTGGCCACGACCGTCGTAGTGATCGATCACCGCTGCTTGCCAGGTGTCTTCGTCGATGTAGAAGTCACGCTTGGCGTAGATGTGACGCTGACCTTCCTTCAGGGTTGCTACCACATGCCAGACGCGACGCAGCTCGTAACGCGCCAGGTCCTGGTTGATGTGGCCGGCCTTGATGATGTCGGCGTACTTCAGCTTCGGATCGTCGAGCTTGTAGCTGTCGGAGGCGATGTACATCTCTTTCTTGCCTTCGAGCTTCCAGTCGTAACGATCCGGCGCACCGTTGAACATGTCGAGGTTGTCAGAGGTACGCAGGCCATCCGCCGCAGTACCCGGGCCGTCGTAGGACACTTGTGGCGCACGACGCACACGACGCTGGCCGGCGTTGTAGACCCACGCCGAACGTGGCTCCTTCACCTGATCGAGGGTTTCGTGCACCAACAGTACACCACCGGCCAGACGCGCCGGCGCGGTCACTTTCTGCTTGAAGTAAAACAGGATGTTGCCCGGGTTCGCCGGATCGTAGTCCTTCATCTTGTCACGGAACACGAACTGATCCTGGAAGTACACCAGGCTGTACGAGCCGTTCGGTTGCGGCGTGGCCTGGGTCACCAGACGGGTCACGCTGCCGCCGCGATAGCGGGTGATGTGGTTCCAGATCACTTCCACACCGCTTTTCGGAATCGGGAACGGCACTGCCGTGTCGAAGTTCTCCAGACCGTTGCCGCCGGACACCAGGTTGGTGGTGGTGGCGTTTTTCTTGATGGCGGCAAACACGTCATCCGGCACGGTTGCGCCGCGGTGGGACGGATAAACCGGCATTTTGAAGGTCTCCGGGTAACGCTTGAACATCGCGTATTGACCCGGCGCCAGCTTGTCCTTGTACTTGTCGACATCCTTGGCGGTGATGGTGAACAGCGGTTGTTCACTCGCGTAAGGGTTGGACAGGAAGCCCCGCGCATCGACGCTGCCGGCGTTTTTTGGCAGCGGCTTCCACGCCGGGATCGAATTGTCGGCGTTGCCGGCCATTTCCGCGCCCATCGGGGTCAGGCTTTTACCCAGCTTGTCCGCTTCGGCAGCGGGAACCGCCGCCATGACACCTGTCGCCAGCAGCGACAGGCCCAGAACACCGGCGTGGAACAGACTCTTTGTTATTTTCATAAATTCGTTCGTCCTGAATGCAGTGCTTAGAAGTTCACGCCGAAGCTGAGCGCAACAAAGTCGCGGTCATCCACAGTGGTGTACTTGCCGTCAAAGAAGTTGGTGTAAGCAAGGCTCGCGGTGTAGGTGTTCTGGTATTCGGCATCGACACCCAGGCTGACCGCTTTGCGACCTTCCTCGAAGTTGCCGCCAGGGCCTGGCGAGTAACCGCTGACGTCGTGAGACCAGGCCACGTTCGGCTTGAGGTTCACACCGGCGAAGACGTCGTTGTATTCCCAGATCGCGCGGCCACGGTAGCCCCACGACATCGAGGTGGTGAAGCCGTCGTTGTCGCAATTGCGGCTGCGGTTGTTCTGCGGCGAACCCGGCCCGGCACCATTGATGGTGCTGGCGTTGAGAATGTTCGCGCAGGTATTCACACCGCCAGTGGCCGGCAACTCACCCGGGCCATACACCGGATCGCGGCCATAACGCTTCTCGGAACGGCTTTCCAGCCCGCCGACGTAGGTCGCGCCGACTTCGCCAACGAGGGTCAGACGGCTGGCGCCCATGACCTGATCGAAGAAGTGCGTGAACGTCGTCTGGATCTGGGTGATTTCCTTGCGCTCGTAACCGTGCAGATCCTGACCCGGCACACCATTGAGTATCGAAGCGTTGGTCAGTGCACCGCCGATCGGACGCACACCGGCGAACAGGATGTCGGTGGAGTTCAGTTGTACCGGCGCGTTCGGACGGTAGCTGATCTCACCGCTCCACGCCGTACCGGTAGGCAGAGTGGTGGAGAAGCTCAGACCGTAGAGGCGAATGTCTTCTGGGTACTCGATGAAGTAATTCGAGTTACCCGCGACCAACAGCGGAGCGAGTGCGGCAAACGGCCCCGGCAACGCGCGCGCGGTGTTGTAGACCGATTGCGGTGCACCGGTGGCGCTGAAGATCGGCGCACGGCTGTGGTAGTTCATGAAGTAGGCGCCGAACTCGGTGTCGAGCGGCTCGTACATGTACTTGAAGGACGCGCCCCACTGACCGCTGTCACGGGCATCGCGGTCCGGACCACGGCGCACCAGAACGCCTTCTTCGTTGACATTGACACCGTTGGCGGCCAATGGCCCCAAAGCGATGGCCGGGATTTGCGAACGCTTGTTCAACACGCGCAGGTTGTCGTTGCAACCGTCGGCCACGATGTCCGGCTGCGAGAAGAACGTGCCGCAGTTATCGACGACGGTCTGGTCCCATTCCAGTTGATAGAACGCTTCGGCCGAGAGGTTTTCGGTCAGGCTCTGGGACACGTAGAACATGTTGACCGGGATCAGGCCTTCCTTGATCTCGGCGCCTGGACGACGGAACGCGGAAACGTCGATCGGGTTGATCGAGTTGATGCCGCCGCCGATGAAGGTACTTTCACCCCAGCTCACCACCTGCTTGCCCAGACGTACGGAACCCGGCTGATCGGCGATTGCGTAGTTGTGGTAGACGAAGGCGTCGAGGATCTGCCCGCCGGCCGACTTGGCGCCCTCTTTGCGGCCCGAATCGCTGATGTCCTTGAACTCGCGGCTTTCATCCTTGAGTTCGAAGTCGTACCAGTATTTGCCACGGACGAACACGCCGGTGTCGCCGTATTTCAGTTCAAGGTCATGGATGCCCTTGAAGATCTTCGAAAAGGTTTCACCGCTCTTGAAGTTGGCGTGACCGTCATCGGACGTCTGCGACAGGCCGTGGCCGCCGTTGTTGACGCCGATCAGGTTCTTGTTCGGGCTCTGAGTAGACCAACTGGCACCGATCGACAGGGACGAGTCGAACTGGCCTTCGATTTCACCGACGTTGAAACTGACGCCGAATGCGGGCCCGGCGAGCGAAGAGGCAAGACTGACTGCCAGAGGCAGTTTCGCCCGGCGCCAGAACTGGTTTACTGAGGTCATCGACGCTACTCCATGTGCATTATTGTTATGGCAGTGAGTACTTTTAAAAACGTCCGAAGGACCGGGTGCCAGAGACAGCCCGAAGTCACTCCAAAGATGCATCGCCCCGATTTGTGCGTGTGCCCCGTTCTTAAAAATCCTTGAGCGGACTATAGCCAGCAGGTGGTACTGCTTGATCCCTCTAAAGTGTGATTTGCAGCTGCCGGCCACTCTGGAACAGTCCTTTCGCCAGTCCGACGCATGTCGGCACGGCAAGGATGGCTGATTTTTTCGATTTCACAAGCCAAGCGCTTGCTTGGTGGGTCTGGCGCGCCGTTTTCGGCGCGCCAGCAGACACTCAAAGTGTCGAGAGGAAGGTACTGTTGTTGGCCTGCCATTCGGTGATATCGAGGCGGATGCGCTTCTTGTCGAGCTTGCCGACACTGGTCTTGGGAATTTCGGTAACAAGGGCGATCTGACTCGGAATCGCCCACTTGCTCAGGTGGCCCAATTCCACGAACGGCTTGAGGTGTTCCTTGAGCTCGCGCGCCCCGATCACATGCCCTTCGCGGATCACCAGCAAGGCAAACGGACGCTCGCCCCACTGCGGATCGGCGATGCCCACCACTGCTACTTCGCGTACCGCGACGTGACGACTGATCAGGTCTTCGAGGTCCAGCGAGGAGATCCACTCGCCGCCGGTCTTGATCACATCCTTGATGCGGTCGCGGATGTCGATCACGCCCATGCTGTCGAGCGTGGCGACATCGCCGGTGTGCAGCCAGCCGCCGGCCCATAACTCGGCGCCCTTCTGCGGCTCGTTGAAGTAACCTTCGGTGAGCCATGGCGCACGCAATACCAATTCGCCTTGGGTTTCGCCGTCGGCCGGGAGAAAGTTACCCTCGCCGTCGACAATCGCCGCTTCCACCAGCGGCCCCGGTACGCCGGCCTTGATCCGATAGGTGGTGCGCTCGTCTTCGCTGCCCGCCATCAACTCATCATTGAGGTGCGCGCAGGACACCAACGGCCCGGTTTCCGACATGCCGTACGCGGCGGTCAGCTGAATGCCGCGCGCCTTGGCGGTTTCGTACAGGGTGCGATTGAGCGCACTGCCGCCAATGACGATTTTCCAGCCGCCGAAATCGGTGCCTTGTGCGCCCTTGGCGTTAAGCAGCATTTGCAAAATGGTTGGCACGCAGTGGGAGAAGGTGACATTTTCCTTGCGCCACAAATCCACCAGAAACTCCGGATCGTAACGTCCCGGATAAACCTGTTTCAGACCCAACATGGTTGCCACATACGGCAGACCCCAGGCGTGAACGTGGAACATCGGCGTGATCGGCATGTACACATCGTTGGTGCCAAGCAGGCGCACGCTGTCGATGGAGCCCATGATCGTCGACACGCCCATGGTGTGCAGCACCAGTTGCCGATGGGTGAAGTACACACCTTTCGGGTTGCCGGTGGTGCCGGTGGTGTAGAACGTGGTGGCGACCGAGTTTTCGTCGAAGTCCTGGAAATCGTACTGCGGGCTAGCGGCCTCTAGCAGTTGCTCGTACTCGCCGACCAGATTCGGCAGCTCGGCGGTTTTCTCCGGCAGATCGGTCAGCAGCAGGGTTTTCTCGACTGTGGTCAGGTGCGGCGCGATCGCTTGGTACAGGCCGACAAACTCGCTGTTGACCAGTACAAAGCGGTCCTCGGCGTGGTTCATGGTGTAGAGGATCTGCTCAGGCGACAGACGTACGTTGATGGTGTGGATCACCGCGCCAATCATCGGAATGGCAAACATGCACTCCAGATAACGATGGCTGTCCCAGTCCATCACCGCCACAGTGTCACCAGCCTTCACGCCGGCCGCCGTCAGCACGTTGGCCAACCGCGCCACGCGCTCGATCAGGGTCGGGTAGCTATAGCGAATCTGGTCGCGGTAAATGATCTCGCGGGTTTTCTCGTAACGGGCGCCGGACATCAGCAGCCGCTTGATCAGCAATGGATACTGGTAGGCCCCATCGGCCGGGGGAATGACGCGAGTCTGCAACATAAGAATCCCTTTTCTGACTGCACGGTGTTGGCGTAGAGATCGGTACTCTAGAACCCTTATACGCCAGCCAAATCAGCCAAAGGAATGATTTGCAAAGCCGTACAAATGCTAGCTTTGCGCCAGCATTTGCCGATTTTCGTCATCGATCAGGCCGTTTGTCCTACAGCTGCCTCAGAAGGAGTCCGTGGGAATACGACTGCGGCAAGGAAGGTCAACGCGCCGAAACCTGCGAGAATCAAGTACAGGCCTACAAAACCATGGCGCGGTTCAACATAGGAAATCAGCGGAATCGCCGTCGCACTGGCGCCGAACGATAAACAATAACGCAGGGCGAACACCCGTGATTGCCATTGCGGGGCGACGAAGTTGGCGACCATCGCATCATTGACTGTTACCTGCCCGAACACCACGAACATGAACGCTGCACCGAGGGCGATTACCGCCCATCCGTCGGCATAGGCCAGCGCAAGCAGCAGCGGTGCCTGGCACAACGTCAGGACAATGAACGGCCATTTCAGGCTGAGCCGATGCAATACACGACCAATGCTCAATTGCGCAACCGCACCAAAGGCATACGCCAGACTGACCACCACACCGAGGGTTTGCGGCGAAGCGAACAGCTCATGCAAACGCTCCTGAAACAGCTTTGGATAGGTCATGGTGGTGGCGTTGAACACCACGCCGCCGGTGGCCGTGGCCAACGCCAGCACGCCGAACACCATGACCATCGAAATACGCTGACCGGTGGCACCCTTGAGTGGTGTGTGCGCACGCTTCGGAATCGGTTCTTCACGCACCTGCAAGGCGAAGCCAAAACCCAGCACAATCGCCATTGCGCCCGGTATCAGAAACGCCGAGCGCCAGCCGAACTGCGCCACCAGCAAACCGGTGATCAGCGCCGAAAACGCCACGCCCAGATTACCCCACATGCCGTTGATGCCAATTTCGCGACCACGGTTCTGCGCGTAAGCAACCAGCATTGCCGTGCCGACCGGGTGATAAATCGCCGCGAAAATACCGATCAGGGTCAGGCCGATCACCAGCATCGTCGGACTGTTACTCAGGCCGGTAAAAATCGCCGAAGCGCCAATACCGAAGAAAAACACCAGCATCATCTGCCGCCGGCTCCAGTGATCGCCCAGCCAGCCAGCGGGTAGCGAGCAGGCGCCAAAAGCAATGAAACCACCCAGCGACAGGCCGATCAGCGTAGCGTAATCGAGACCGAACGCTTGAGTCATGCCGAGCACGGCGGCGGGAAAAATCAGCATGAACATGTGATCGATCACATGCGCGGCGTTGATGTAGCGAATGACATTACGGGATTGATTCATGGCGGCACGCTTTACGTTGTTGTGTGCCGTTTATGCTAGGTTGGCCGCAAAGCGCATTCCTGCCAAGCAAGTCATCGAATCAGACATGTTGATCAGCCACTTCGAACACGGCCCGGTGAGCGCCTACCCCAGGGATTATCTGGACGGCGCCCACCAGCCGCTGCACCTGCATCGCGAGGCGCAGTTGCTGTATGCCGCCAGCGGGATCATGCGCGTGGTCACGCAATCGGGTGCGTGGGTGATTCCGCCGAGCCGCGCGGTGTGGATTCCGCCCGAGATGGCGCACGAGATTTTCATGAGCGGCGATGTGCAGATGCGCTCGCTGTTCATCGCCCCAGAACTATCACCCGCCAGCCTGCAACAGTGCTGCGTATTGGCGGTGACGCCGTTGCTGCGCGAGCTGATTCTGCGTGCCGTGCAAGGGCCGCCGCATGCCGACAATCCGCTGATTCAGCAGTTGATGCTGGAAGAACTTGCCGGTCTGGAAAACCTGCCGCTGCACATTCCGATGCCAACCGACCGGCGTCTGCAAAACATCTGTCTGGCACTCCTGCACACCCCGGATCACGCCAATACGCTGGAAGACTGGGCGCAGCAGGTCGGTGCCAGCTCACGCACGTTGGCGCGGCTGTTTCAGCAACAATTGCAGATGAGTTTCAACGCCTGGCGCCAGCAACTGCGCCTGATGGAAGCCCTGCCGCGCCTGCTCGCCGGGGACAGCGTGCAGCGTGTGGCGCGGGATCTGGGTTACGGCAGCGCGCGGGCGTTCAGCGCGATGTTTCGCCGTTTGCTTGGGGAAAATCCCCGCGAATACCTGAACAACCTGAGCAAGCTCAGCCAACTTGTGTAGGAATTACCCAACCCCCTGTGGGAGCGAGCCTGCTCGCGAAAGCAATCTTCCAGTCACTTGTGATTTCGACTGATCCGTCGCCTTCGCGAGCAGGCTCGCTCCCACAGGTTGTTCGCAGTGTTTTCTCAATGCATCTCGGTGAACGCGATCTTCACGCCGAGAGCGATCAGTACCGCGCCCATGGTGCGATCGAACCAGTGGCCCATGCGGGCGAAACCGGCGCGTACACGTTGCTGGCTGAACAGCATCGCCACCAGGCAGAACCAGATGGCGGTCGCAACGGCCAGGTAAATCCCGTAACCGGCCTGCACGGCCAGTGGCGTGTGCGGATTGATCACCACGGTGAACAGCGACAGGAAGAACAGCGTGGCTTTCGGGTTCAAGCCATTGGTCACGAAGCCCGAGGTGAACGCGCCGCGCGCCGTGCGTACACCAGCCTCTTTGTGCAGATCATCGGCCACGACTTTCGCCGGTTGCGCCCGCAGCGCCTTGAAGCCGATGTACAGCAGGTAAGCGGCGGCCGCCCACTTCAACGCGTTGAACAGCACGATCGATTGCGACACGATCAGGCCGATACCCAGTAGCGAATAACCGACGTGGAGAAAAATCGCCGTACCCACGCCCAGGGCGGTCCAGGTGCCGGCACGGCGACCATGGGTCACGCTCTCGCGCACCACCACGGCAAAGTCCGGGCCGGGGCTGGCGACGGCCAGCAAGTGGATCAGTGCAACGGTCAAGAACTCGGTCCAGTACATGGGGGCTCCTCTGGAGTTGATCGGTCAAGTCGGACTCAAGGCGCAGATGATTTCCCTGTGGGAGCGAGCCTGCTCGCGAAGGCGGTGTGTCAGACAACCACAATTCGCTTGATCCGCCCTCTTCGCGAGCAAGCTCGCTCCCACAGGACTTGCGAGTACCTCTGGCACTGAGTAACCAATTGTTTCATCTGGTAGGCTCGGCAGATTACGCCCAACGCTCACAGCACAAAAGGTACAGTTGATGACGAACACGCGCCGCGCGGTATTCCTTGATCACCCCTCGCTGGATCTCGGCGACCTCGACCTCAGTCCGCTGCGCGCGTGTTTCAGCGATCTGCAGCTGTTCGCCCAGACCTCGCCCGAGCAGGTTGCCGAGCGCCTGCAAGGGGCGACGGTGGCGATCACTAACAAGATCCTGATCGACGCTGCCGCCATGGCCGCCAACCCCGACCTGAAACTGATCCTGATCACCGCCACCGGCACCAACAATGTCGATCTCGCCGCCGCTCGTGCTCAAGGCATCACCGTGTGCAACTGCCAGGGGTACGGCACGCCGTCGGTGGCGCAGCACACGATCATGCTGCTGCTCAATCTCGCTACGCGTCTGGCCGATTACCAGAAAGCCGTCGGCGAAGGTCGCTGGCAGCAGGCAAAACAGTTCTGTTTGCTCGACTATCCGATTGTCGAGCTGGAAGGCAAAACCCTTGGCCTGCTCGGTCATGGCGAGCTCGGCGGCGCCGTGGCGCGGTTGGCTGAAGCCTTTGGCATGCGCGTGTTGCTCGGGCAGATTCCCGGGCGCCCTGCTCGCCCGGATCGCCTGCCGCTGGATGAACTGCTGCCGCAAATCGATGCCCTCACCCTGCACTGCCCGCTCAATGAGCACACCCGCCACTTCATCGGTGCTCGCGAGTTGGCGTCGATGAAGCCCGGTGCGTTCGTGGTCAACACCGCCCGTGGCGGTCTTATCGATGAACAGGCGCTGGCCGATGCCTTGCGCAACGGCCACCTCGGTGGCGCCGCGACGGATGTGTTGAGCGTCGAGCCGCCGACTCAGGGCAATCCCTTGCTCGCGGCAGATATTCCGCGCCTCATCGTTACGCCGCACAACGCTTGGGGCAGTCGCGAGGCACGCCAACGCATCGTCGGCCAATTGACCGAAAACGCTCAGGCGTTCTTCAGCGCTAAGGCGCTGCGGGTCGTCAGTTGATAAACTGCGGCACTTTTTTTTTCAGGAGCAGTTATGGATCCGCGCAGTGAAGTACTGCTTCGTCAGCCCGAGTTGTTTCAAGGTTCGTTGTTGTTGGCCGGTTTGCCCGCCGACGATTTGCTCGGGCGCCTGCCCAACGCATTCGGCTGGTGCTGGCATGCTGGCGATCAAACCGCGCTGGACGCTCGCTTCGAAGGTCGCAGCCATTTCGGCGTGAACATCCCGGAGCGGGAATTCGACAGCGCCGTGGTGTTTCTGCCCAAGTCCAAGGACCTGACCGATTACATCCTCAACGCCGTGGCCTCGCGTCTGGCCGGGCGCGAAGTGTTTCTGGTCGGGGAAAAACGCAGCGGCATCGAAGGCGCGTCCAAGCAGCTCAACCCGTTCGGCAAACCGCGCAAGCTCGACAGCGCGCGGCATTGCCAGCTCTGGCAAGTCACGGTGGCCAACGCCCCTCAAGCCAAGTCGCTGGAAAGTCTGGCGCAGACCTATGAATTGCCTTTGGCCGAGGGTCCGCTGAAAGTCATCAGCCTGCCGGGCGTATTCAGCCACGGTCGCCTGGATCGCGGCAGCGCCCTGCTGCTGGAGCATCTGGACAAATTGCCGAGCGGCCATCTGCTCGACTTCGGTTGCGGCGCGGGCGTGTTGGGGGCTGCGGTAAAACGTCGCTACCCGCACAATCAGGTCACGTTGCTGGATGTGGATGCGTTCGCCGCCGCCAGCAGTCGTCTGACATTGGCGGCCAACGGTCTGGAAGCTGAAGTGCTGACCGGGGACGGTATCGATGCCGCGCCAATGGGTTTGAGCGCGATTCTAAGCAATCCACCGTTTCATGTCGGCGTGCACACCGATTACTTCGCCACGGAGAACTTGCTGCGAAAAGCGGCGAAACATCTGAAAAACGGCGGGGAACTGCGTTTGGTGGCGAACAGCTTCCTCAAGTATCAACCACTGATCGAAGAGCATCTGGGCATCTGTGCGATCAAGGCCGAAGGCAATGGTTTCCGGATTTACCGGGCCAAGCGCGGCTGAAAATTTGTTCTTGCTCAATCGGATTTGCCTAGGCAGAATCCGCTCCGTCCTAGGGGAGTAGTCTCCCACGAGCGCCAAGCTCGTCCGGCATACGTCAACATACTTGATCCTCAGATCATGGCGTATGCGACCCAAGCGTCCGCAGCAGACGGATCGCAGGGTTTGACAAGACCTATGACACGCACACCTTACCCGGGGCGGGAAGGCTGTACGTGTCATAGCCGTGTCGACCCGCCCCTTAGGAAATCCTGATGCTGGACTCGTTACTCGTTCCCACCGCAATCGTTGCCTTGGCCGAAATCGGCGACAAGACGCAACTGCTCGCGCTGATTCTCGCCGCTCGCTTCCGCAAACCCTGGCCGATCATTGCCGGGATTGTCGCCGCGACTCTGGCCAACCACGCAGCAGCCGGTGCGGTCGGCGCCTGGTTCGGCAGTTTCTTCTCGAATGCGACGCTGCACTGGATTCTCGCCGCAAGCTTTACGGCCACGGCGCTGTGGACGCTGGTTCCGGACAAAATGGATGACGATGAAACCAGCACCGCACGCAAGTTCGGGCCGTTCCTGACCACGCTGATAGCGTTCTTCCTGGCGGAAATGGGCGACAAGACTCAGGTCGCTACGGTGATGCTCGCGGCACAATACCCGGATCTGTGGCTGGTGATTATCGGTACGACAGCGGGCATGTTGATTGCCAACGTGCCGGTGGTGCTGGCGGGTAATTTTGCTGCGGACAAATTGCCGCTGACCTTGATCCGTCGCCTCGCGGCTTCGGCGTTCATGATTCTGGCCATCGTCGCGGTGTACAAGGCGATGCAGAGCAGTGGCTGGGTTTAACCCTGAAAGAAGGATCGTTCCCACGCAGAGCGTGGGAACGATCATCGACTCAGGATTTCGGGGCCTGTTCGTACAGCGGCATAACCTTCGGAATCGCCGCCTGCAACGAGGCGATCCGGCTGGTAGAAGCCGGGTGAGTGCTCATGAACTCCGGCGGCGAACCCTCCGACGCCTTGCTCATCTTGTTCCACAAAGTGATCGCGGCGTTCGGGTTGTAACCGGCGCGTGCGGCCAGCTCCAGACCAATCAGGTCGGCTTCGTTTTCGTTGGCACGGCTGTTCGGCAGGGTCATGCCGTAGTTGGCCACGGTGTCGGCCAGCGCCAGACTGTCCTGACCCAGACCGAGCAGCGCACCCGCGCCTTGTTTGGCCATTTCAATGCCGTACGCCTTGGACATCGCTTCACGACCGTGCTCGCGCAAGGCGTGGGCGATTTCATGGCCCATGACCGCGGCGATTTCATCGTCGGTGAGTTTCAGGCTGTCGATCAGCCCGGTGTAGAAAATGATCTTGCCGCCAGGCCCGCAGTTGGCGTTGAGTTCATCGCTCTTGATCAGATTGACTTCCCACTGCCATTGCGCCGCATCCGGACGGAATTTCGGCGCCTGGGCGATCAGGCGGTTGGCAATCGCCTGAACCCGCTTGGCCTCGGGGCTGGTCTTGTCCAGCACACCTTTGCTGGAGGCCTCGCCGACGGTCTTCTGATACGACTGGGCATACATCTGGTCGACCTCTTGCGAGGACAGCATGCTGAACATGTACTGTTTGCGTTCCACGCCCACGGCGCCGCCGCTGGTGGTGTTGACCGACTGACAACCGGCCAGCAACAGCGCTGCGCTCAGTGCACTTACAACCAATGTCTTGTTCATTCAAAAGCTCCCTGAAAACCTGTCGCGTATCCTAGGCGGGTAATTGTATCGACGCCAGATACAACGGACGTATTGCAGCGACTTTCAGCTGTTTCCCACCTGACCTGTCGTAAAAAATTCACAGCGACCGCCAGGCCCTGTGCAACTGCGTCGCGCACTGATCCATTTGCGACACGCGCATTCAATTCCGCCCTGCCTCACTCATGGCCCCATGCCGCCTGCCGATACATCAGCGCAGACGTCCTCTTGCGTGCGGAGCTCCCATGAAGTTCAAGTCGATCCAGTTTTCCGTTGCAGCCCTGGCTGGCGCCATCGTACTTAGCGTAGTGGCTGCGCTGGTGCTGTACGCGCTGTTCTCCGGTGCGCGCACGCAGGAAATGGTGCAACAGCGCACCCAGGCTCAGTTCGAGCAAGTCATCGAACAGCGCCTGACTTCGCTGGCACAAACCCAAGTCAGCCAGATCCAGCGCGAACTCGAAGCGCCGCTGCTGATTGCCGGCGGTCTGGTGCGGGTCAACGCCTTGCTCGGTACGCCGGGCGCCGATGGCCAGCCACGCCTGACCGTCAGCCGTGAGCAACTGATCAGTCTGATCAAAGAGAACGTCGAACAGAACCCGAAGATTCTCGGCACTTACATCGGCTGGGAAAAAAATGCCCTCGACCACAACGACGCAGCCTACGTCGGCACCAGCGTGGTCGGTATCGACGCCGCCAACGGGCGCTTCCTGCCGTGGTGGTTCCGCAATGACGACGGCACCCTCGGCCTGGACAAACTGGTCGACGTCGACGACCAGAAAACCCTGTCCACCGGCGTGCGCGCCAGCGAGTACTACCTGTGCTCGAAAGAAACGAAGAAAGCCTGCGTGATCGATCCGGCGCCGTACAAGGTCGGCGACAAGATCGTCATGCTCGCCTCTTTTATTGAACCGATCATGCTCAACGGCGCCTTCCAGGGCATCGTCGGTGCTGACCTGTCGGTGAACTTCATTCAGGAAATGCTCCTCGGCGCCAACCAGAAGCTGTACAGCGGTGCCGGGCAGATGGCCCTGATCGGCGGCAACGGCCGGATCGTTGCCTACACCAAGGACCCGAGCAAATTCGGCGAAAAAGTCAGCGATATCCTCGACGCCGAGCAGATCGGCAACCTGGCCAATCTCAAACGCGGCGAAGTAACTTACTCCGTCAACAAGGACAAGGGCCGCATCGAGTTGTACCTGCCGTTCGGCATCGGCCAGACCGACGCGCGCTGGACATTGATGCTGCAATTGCCGCTCAACGCGGTGATGGCGGATCTGCAAAAACTGCAGGCCGACCTTGATGCTCAACGCAAGTCCGACACGTTCGGCATGGCCATGGTCGGTCTGCTCATCGCCGGCATTGGCCTCCTGGTGATCTGGCTGGTCGGCCACGGCATCGCCCGACCGCTGAAGCAAATGGTCGCCATGCTCAATGACATTGCTCAGGGTGAAGGTGATCTGACCCGACGCTTGAGCAGTGATCGCAGCGATGAGCTCGGCTCGATCGCCAAGGGCTTCAACACCTTCCTGGCCAAGTTGCAGGCGATGATCACGCAAGTGGTGACGTCGGTGCAGAGCGTCAGCGATTCTTCGGAACACACCGCCGACATCGCCATTCGCACCAACATCGGCATCCAGAAACAAATGGCCGAGATCGATCAAGTCGCCACGGCAGTGCAGGAAATGACCGCCACCGCGCAGGACGTCGCACGTAACGCAACGCAGGCGGCACAAGCGGCCAGCCATGCTGATCAAGCGGCCAGCCAGGGCATGCAGATTGTCCGTGACACCTCGAACTCGATTGGTGTGCTGGCGGTGGAAATCGGTAAGGCGGTAGACGTGGTGCAGACGCTGGCCAAGGACAGCGAAAACATCAACGCGATTCTCACGGCGATTCGCGGGATTGCCGAGCAGACCAATCTGCTGGCGCTGAACGCGGCGATTGAAGCGGCGCGTGCCGGTGAACAGGGTCGTGGTTTTGCGGTGGTGGCAGACGAGGTGCGCAATCTGGCGCAGAAAACCCAGAAAGCCACTGAAGAAATCCAGAGCATGATTCAGCAACTGCAGCAGGGCACTCGCGATGTGGTGCGGGTCATGGAGGACAGCCAGAACCGCACTGATGAAAGCGTTCAGCACGCGGCGAAAGCGGCCGAGGCGCTGGAGACGATTACCCAGGCGGTGTCGGTGATCAACGACATGAACACGCAGATTGCCAGCGCGGCGGAAGAGCAGAGCGCGGTGGCGGATGACATTAACCGCAATGTGATCAATATCGGGCAAGTGGCGAATGAAGTGGCGGGTGGTGCGGATGAGTCGAGTTCGGCTAGCGCGGATTTGACCAAGTTGGCGGAACAGCAGCGGCGGTTGATCAATCAGTTCAAGGTCTAAAAAGCGAAAAGCACCCTCACCCCAGCCCTCTCCCGGAGGGAGAGGGGGCCGACCGAGTTGTCTCCCGTCATACATCGACCTGAAAAATCGTGGCGATTATGGATTCGGTGAAGAGCTTTCAAGTCGGTGTGTTTCGTCAATATCCCGCGGTCAGTCCCCTCTCCCTCTGGGAGAGGGCTAGGGTGAGGGGCTTTTGATCTACAGGCTTTAACCCGGGGTCAAACACTCCGGCCCATTGAGCTTCGGATCATTGATCAGATTCGCCAACACCCGCTCGCGCAGCGCCGCCGGTTCACTGGCCAGCAACCCTTGCAACACATGCAATGGCGTTTCGGGATCGAGCCACGCCGCCTGCCCTGCTTCATCAAGGATCAACGGCCGCCGCTGACTCGACGCCGGCTGAGTAATCACCGCCGTACTCAACCACACCTGCTCCTGCACCGGATACGCCTCCCAGATCGCCGCAAAAAACAGCGAAGAGCCCTCCCCCGGCGTCAACCAGAACGGCCGCTTGCGCTGGGTCCCGCGCCATTCGTAAAAACCATTCGCCGGTAGCAGGCAACGACGCTGGCGCAGCGCCTCACGAAACATCGGCTGCTCAGCCACGGTTTCCGCCCGGGCATGCGCCGGGGTTTTCGACAGATCGGTCAGCCATGGCGGTGTCAGGCCCCAGCGGGCGCGGGCCAACGTGCGCTGGCCATCTTCACCGGCACGCAGCATCAACACCGAATCATTGGGGGAAATGTTCCACTGCGCCTGCTGATCGGCGGGAAAACCTGGCAGGGCCGCGAAATCGCGGTTCCAGCGAAACAGGGCATAACGTCCACACATGGGGCAACACGACTCTGAAGTAAAACGAAGCTCAGCCTAACAGACCAGCGTCCCGGGGAAGCTCTCCGGTTCATCGCCGGGCAGCGGCAGCGCGGCATTGTACGCGGTGATCAGCTCGCGGGCGTATTCGGCCTGGTCGTTATCGACGGACAGTCCCAGCAGACCGAAAATCGGCAATTCACCCGTACCACCAAGCAAATCACGGCCGATCAAGTGCGCCTCTATCCCTTCGCTGGCGAGCATGCCCTTGAGCATTTCGCCTTCCATCAGGTTTTCCGGCTCGTAGATTCGCTGCATGGGCGCGCCTCACTCGTTTTCGCTGAAGACTTCCAGATGCCATTCCTCTCCATGAACCTGCAATACAAACGTGATCGGCCGACAACACACCTGACAGTCCTCAATGTACGTCTGATCACCGCCGGACAGGTCCAGCGTCGTTTCGACTTGCTCACCACAATACGGACATTCGTACAGTGCGCTCTCCAGCATCGCGGTCTCCCAAGTGACTTGTGCGTATAATCGCCGGTCTATTTGCAGGGCTATTTTTGTCTGGCTACTTTTTCAGACCGTGCCCCGCGGGTTTTCGATCAAAACCTTTACTTACCCTAGCCGTTTCCAACAAGAGAGCATGATGGGCGAATTCGATGCCATCCGACCTTACGACGACAGCGAAGTACCTGTGGTACTGGCAAGACTGCTCGGCGACAAGGCGTTTCTAGATATCCTCACCCACTTCCGCTTCCCGCGCTTTGCCGGTGCCTTCGGCTGGATGCTCAAACCACTTATAGCCCATCGGCTGCGTCGTGAGTTCGCCGACGTGACGTCAGTGGCGACGTTGCAGGACAAGGTCGAGTCCTACGTCGACCACACCATTGAGCGCGCTACCGACGGCGTGACCTACACCGGTGTCGAGCAATTCAAGTCCGGCAGTGCCTATCTGTTCATCGCCAACCATCGCGATATCGTGATGGACCCGGCCTTCGTCAACTATGCCGTGTACCACGCCGGCCTGCCGACGCCGCGCATTGCGATTGGCGACAACCTGCTGCAAAAGCCGTTTGTCAGCGACCTGATGCGCCTGAACAAGAGCTTCATCGTCCATCGCTCGATCACCGGTCGTCGCGAGAAAATGGCCGCGTATCAACTGCTGTCGGCGTACATCAACCATTCGATCCGCAACGATTGCGCCTCGATCTGGATCGCTCAGGCTGAAGGTCGGGCGAAGGATGGCGATGACCGCACCGAGTCGGCGATCCTCAAGATGTTCCACATGAGCCGCAAGGACGAACCGTTCGGCGAAGTCATCCGCTCGCTGAACGTCACCCCGGTGTCGATCAGCTACGAATACGACCCGTGCGATCAGGCCAAGGCCCGCGAGCTGTTCATCCGCGCCACCACCGGCACCTACGCGAAAGCGCCGGGCGAGGATGACGTGAGCATCGCCAAGGGCATCACTGGCTACAAGGGGCGGGTGCACGTGAACTTCGCGGCGCCGATCACCGAACTGTTTGAAGACACCAAGCAATTGGCGGTCGAGATGGACAAGCAGATTCTTGGCGGTTACCGGTTATTCCCGGTGCATTACCTGGCGTATGCGCAGTGGGCCGATGCCGATCCGCAGTTGAATGTGCCGAAAGCTGCCGAGGTGTTCCCGGCCGATGAACTGGCCAAGGCACAGGAAGAATGGCAGAGCCGGCTGGACGCTTGCCCTGAGGAGCATCGTCCATATCTGGTGCTGCAATATGCGACGCCAGTGCGTAATCAGTATCGGGTCAAGGCTGGGTTGCCGCTGTAAGCGGTTTCCACCTGACGCAAAAACGGCGCCTTCGGGCGCCGTTTTTTATGCCTGAAGCTTTTAGAAGCGCGTGCTGATCCAGGAAACGATCAGGGCCAGGCCCAAGCAGGCAAAACCAAAACGATAGAAAAACCGGTTCATGCGCAAGGTCGCCCAGTCCAGGATCGGCTCGGCATTCGGCTGCGCCTGACGCTGGGCGGCAATGCTGGCCATCGCGCGCTGTTCACGGCGGCGGGTGGCGTGCAGCAGCCAACTGCCCGGAAACGCCAACAGCAGCGCCAGCAAGTTGATCAACTTGGCGGGATGGGCGGTAAACAGCGTCATCAAATGCAGCGACATCACAGACCTCTATCTGAACCGGTACGGCAGTCGCCAGATCGACGACTGCGGCGCGGATTCTAACCAAACCTGCCGGTTCAACCCCAGTCTTTGCGACAAATAACCTGACAATCGACCGATGGCTGTCCTGTGTCACGGCTTCGTCATGTGGATACACCAAGATGCGCGCCTCGAAACGCACATGGAACGCGACATGCTTCACGCTGAAAACCAGGATCGTCTGTACCTCATCACGCCTTATGAAGAACAACAGAGTCTCGTCGGCAGTCTCGCTTTCAACGTTCAGGATCGCCATTGGCTGGTGTATTGCGCGCTGGGCGGGCATCAGCATGCGGATTTGCCGGAGACGGATTTGTTGACGGGCGTGAGCGTGCTCGACTTCTATTCCCAGGCTGCCTAAAAGCAAAAGCACCCTCACCCTAGCCCTCTCCCAGAGGGAGAGGGGACTGACCGAGTTGTTTTTTCGAGATACATCACCTGAAAAACTCGAGTTGAACTCCGGTTCTGAAAAGCCCCCGATCGGCTCCCTTTCCCCCTCGCCCCCCTGGGGGAGAGGGCTGGGGTGAGGGGGTACGATTTCAGGCCCCACAAAAAAGCCCGAAACCATCACTGGCCCCGGGCTTTTTCACATCCGCCGAAAACTACTCAGCCAGAACCTGACCCACGGTCGGATCCTTGAACAGACGCGTCAGCGCATCGCTCAACACGTCGCTGACCAGTTTGGTGTTGGTTTCCTGGTTCGGCGCCATGCCGAAACGCTGGTCCAGCGAAGCCCCGTAACGGCCGCTGTAACGGCGGTTAGCGTTTTGCACATCGGAGCGGAAGGTCGCGCCGATGGTCGCTTCGGTCACGTACATGCCTTCTTTTGGCGACTGGTATTTCAGCTCGGCCAGGGTCACGGTCAACTGCGGAGCATTCGGTGCGTTGTTGGTCGGGGTGAAACCCAACAGACGCACGGCAGCTTCAGCCTGAGCCTGCAGCTTCGGCAGGATCTGCTCGCGCTGCACGGTGATGGCGCTGGTTTCCGGGTACAGGCCGCCACGGGTACCGAGGGTTGGCGACGGACGACCGTCAACCACACGCACGACGACTGGCTGGCCACGGCCGACCGCTGGCAGCTGGGTGGTCAGCTTCGGCTCCGGGTTCAGTTGTTGCGGGCTGTGGGCGCAGCCGGCCAGGGTCAAACCGGCCACAGTGATCAAACCGAACAACAGGCGTTGCAACATGCTCTTCTCTCCAGAATCAGGCACAAACAGGCCGGCAGTATAGCGGTGGGCCACTGCGGGTAACCAGCGCCCGGCAGCGAATACTGAAATGTCTGACAAACCCTTGGGAAAGCGGTTCCTGTCACAGATTATTCACCCGGCATACACGTTGACGTCACGGCGCCTTGGCAACCTTGCAATCAGTCCCCCACAAGGTACTCAATCATGCGTTATCTGATCTCGTTGTTCGCCCCACGTCCACTGCATCGCAGCTTCGCCCTGCTCGACCGCAACGGCCATTGCCAGGCATTCAAGCAGTGCAGCCTGCAACCGATGGGCGACGGTTGGGTGGAAATCGAAGAAATCCGCCTCAACTGGTTGCACCAGCCACTGCCCGCCAGCGCCCGCGTCATAGCGTCGCAGCCCCGTGCACGGGTGCAAGCGATGTTGAGCATCTGACCGGATGCCTAATAAAAGTCATTAAACACGAGCAACTGCCCGCATTTCTTCGATACAATCTCCCCCCGATTATAAGGACGTCTCCTGATCGGGCCCCGCAACAGCGTCAATGCGCATGCATTTGACATCAAAATCGCCCACAGAGAGCCGCCCACACAGATCGAGTGAAGTTGGCGCGCTTGCCTGTTCTTCCGGCAAAAACCCCGCTTTTCGCGAATCTGCAGAGCTGTCATGACGCTCGGCCACCGCGTTGTTTTGCCTTTGCGGGCAAGGTGCCAGGCCTGGACAGCCCTTTTTGAGGTTCACGTCTTCAAAAGAGCGTGAAAAAAACGGGTTTTCACAACTTCACAAGAGTGTGGCGAGCAAATGAAAAGTTTTGCGTCTGAACATGCACCATTAGCGTCTGAAACAGCCCAACGACACAGGACCGGGTATACCTCGAATATCGGAGCCTGAAGCCTGTCCGCTACGGATTTGGTTGCACAAAAACGGATGTCTCGACCATAAGTCGAATTGCCAGCCGTGTGCTGAAATGAGTTCATGGAGCTCTTGAAAGCCAAGCCGCATACATCCGTCGAAGTTGCGAAAAATTGCGAAGATTCGGACATGGCGACCTGACCACGGATAGCCCGGACATCATTGACCTGTCCCGGAACGCCTGGCAGCCATGCCGACAATTTGGTGCTGCAGATTTTGGAGACGCGTTAAATGGCGCATAACGAAGCAGTCGACGTAGTTCTGGTTGGGGCGGGCATCATGAGTGCCACCCTGGCCGTGCTGCTCAAAGAGCTCGACCCCGCGATCAAGCTGGAAGTCGTCGAGCTGATGGATTCCGGTGCTGCGGAGAGTTCCAACCCTTGGAACAACGCCGGTACCGGCCACGCCGGCCTGTGCGAGCTGAACTACACGCCGCAAGCCGCTGATGGCACCGTCGACATCAAGAAAGCCGTGCACATCAATACCCAGTTCGAGGTGTCGAAGCAGTTCTGGTCGTACCTGACCAGGAAAGGCACCTTCGGCTCGTGCAAATCCTTCATCAGCCCGGTGCCGCACCTGAGTTTCGTCCAGGGCGACAGCGGCGTGTCTTTCCTCAAGTCGCGTTTCGACGTGTTGAGCAAGCACCACGCTTTCGCCGACATGGAGTACACCGAAGACAAGGCCAAGATGGCCGAGTGGATGCCGCTGATGATGCCGGGCCGCTCGCCGGACGAAGTCCTCGCTGCCACCCGCGTGATGAATGGCACCGACGTCAACTTCGGCGCCCTGACCAATCAGCTGCTCAAGCATCTGACCAGCGCTCCGGACACTCAAGTCAAATACTGCAAGCGCGTCACTGGCCTCAAGCGTAACGGCGCCGGCTGGACCGTCAGCATCAAGGACGTCAACAACGGCAATACCCGTGAAGTCGACGCCAAGTTCGTCTTCCTCGGCGCAGGCGGCGCGGCGTTGCCGTTGCTGCAGGCTTCGGGCATCGAAGAAAGCAAAGGCTTCGGCGGCTTCCCGATCAGCGGCCAGTGGCTGCGTTGCGACAACCCGGAAGTGGTCAAGCATCACCAGGCCAAGGTTTACAGCCAGGCCGCTGTGGGTTCGCCACCGATGTCGGTGCCGCACCTGGACACCCGCGTGGTCGACGGCAAGAAATCCCTCCTGTTCGGACCGTACGCCGGTTTCACCACCAAGTTCCTCAAGCACGGCTCCTTCATGGACCTGCCGCTGTCGGTTCGCGCCGGCAATATCGGGCCGATGCTGGCCGTGGCAAAAAACAACATGGACCTGACCAAGTACCTGGTCAGCGAAGTGATGCAATCGATGGAACAGCGTCTGGAATCCCTGCGCCGTTTCTACCCGGAGGCGAAAGCCGAAGACTGGCGCCTGGAAGTGGCCGGCCAACGGGTGCAGATCATCAAGAAAGACCCGAAAAAGGGCGGCATCCTGCAGTTCGGTACCGAACTGGTGTCGGCCAAGGACGGTTCCCTCGCCGCCCTGCTCGGCGCCTCGCCAGGTGCATCGGTGACCGTTTCGATCATGCTCGAGCTGATCGAGAAGTGCTTCCCGGCCAAGGCCAAGGGTGAGTGGGCTGGCAAACTGGCGGAAATCTTCCCGGCCCGTGAAAAGGTGCTGGAAACCGATGCTGCGCTGTATCGCAAGATCAACACGCAGAACAACATCGCCCTGGAACTGGTTGAAGAAAGCAGCGAGACGCCAAGCTACGCTTGATCACGCCGCATAAAAAACGCCCCGATCGGGGCGTTTTTTATGGACGCCAGAATCAAAAGATCGCAGCCTGCGGCAGCTCCTACATGGAATGTGTATTTATCCTGTAGGAGCTGCCGAAGGCTGCGATCTTTTGATCTTGTCTTTTGCCCTTAACCGCGGGACTTTTCGATCAGCTCGATGTATTCCGGGGCGTTGCGCTGATCGGCGATCAGGTCAACAAAGGTCTTGCCCTGCTCATCTTTGCCATCAACGTCATAGCCCGCCGCGACGAAGAAGCCGAGGAAGCGCTCGAAGTCATCGATACGCAAGCCACGGTAAGCCTTGATCAGTTTGTGCAGCGACGGCGAAGTGGCGTCGACCGGCTCAAAATCGAGGAACAGCTTGATCTGCTCATCGCCGATCTCGTCACCAATCACTTGTTTCTTATCTTTACGCATTGCCGACTCCAGCTCGCAGACATGACACGGGGCGGGCAGTTTACCCCTGCCCGGCCGCCCGGCTCAACGCGATCGCACCGCCCCGGTGTGCAAATCGGCCCAGATATGGCCGTTGGCGTAACTGAGGAACTGCACATACACGGTGTCGTTGCGCAGCAGATCGATGATCACGCGGTATTGGGCCTGTGGATAAAACAACGTCAGGGTTTTGCCCTTGTCGTCGTAGACCGGTTTTTTCAGGCTTTTGCTTTCGCCGTCGAAATTGACCAGCACTTGGGTGAAGGTCGCGCCCTTGTTCAAGGACTTGCCCTTGAGGCGGATCATTAGTGGCGAGGTAACCGGAATCGGTTGTTGATTGGACTGGCGTTGCGCGCCCACAACCACGGCATAGTCAGTGACCTGCATGAGTTGCTGCTGCTCGGGCTCGGCATCGCGCACGGTCAGATCGTCCGGCGGCAGGAACTGGCTGTGCATCGGCGCGGCGGAAAGAGGCAGGCTGAAGATCAGGAAAAGCGCGGCGAGGCTGCGGATCGAGAGGCTCATGACGGGCTCCGGAGGGCGGGGCCGAGCACTCTAGCATGGGGAACGCGGATGGATCTGCATACACAAAACAACTGTGGGAGCGAGCCTGCTCGCGAAAGCGGTGTGTCAGTTTTCAATGATGCTACTGACACGACGCCTTCGCGAGCAGGCTCGCTCCCACATTTAGACCGAGGCGCGGATTACATGCCTTTAACGGCAAAGATCCCGTTGGCGTTGCGCCAGTAGCCTTTGTAGTCCATGCCATAACCGAAGATGTAGCGGTCGATGCATGGCAGGCCGACGAAATCAGCCTTCAGGTCAGGACGCGCCTTGCGGTCGTGGTCCTTGTCGATCAGCACGGCGGTGTGCACTTTGCGCGCGCCGGCGTGTTTGCAGAAGTCGATGATCGCGCCGAGGGTGTGACCTTCGTCGAGGATGTCGTCGATGATCAGCACGTCACGGTCGATGAACGAAACTTCCGGCTTGGCTTTCCAGAACAGGTCGCCGCCGCTGGTTTCGTTGCGATAACGAGTCGCGTGCAGGTAGGACGCTTCCAGCGGGAACTGCAGATGAGTCAGCAGCTTGCCGGAGAAAATCAGCCCGCCGTTCATCACGCAGAACACCACCGGGTTGCTGTCGGCCAGTTGTTCGTTGATTTGTGCACCGACGCGGGCAATGGCGGCCTCGACTTCAGATTCGGTGTACAGGCAGTCAGCCTCTCGCATGATTTGACGGATATGCTCGAGATCAGCGGACATGGCGCTCTCCAGGGGTTGGCGGAATTGGAAAAGCGGGCAAAGGTACGCATCCATCGAGGCCGAATCAAGCCTTTATGGACTAACGTACAGAATGTCCTATAGGACATCACCCTCGGATAGATTAATCTAGGCCGGTTTTTTTGCCCGCCGCCGGAGTTTTTCCATGCCCATCCTCGAGATCCGCCATCCGCTGATCCGCCATAAACTCGGCCTGATGCGCCGCGCTGACATCAGCACCAAGAATTTCCGTGAGCTCGCTCAGGAAGTCGGCGCCCTGTTGACCTATGAAGCTACAAAAGATTTGCCGCTGGAGTCCTACGATATTGCAGGCTGGTGCGGCACCGTGTCGGTCGAGAAGATCGCCGGCAAGAAGATCACTGTCGTGCCGATCCTGCGCGCCGGCATCGGCATGCTTGAAGGCGTGCTGAGCCTGATCCCGGGTGCCAAGGTTTCCGCTGTGGGCGTTGCCCGCAACGAAGAAACCCTGCAAGCGCACACCTATCTGGAAAAACTGGTTCCGGAAATCAACGAACGGCTGGCGATGATCATCGACCCGATGCTCGCCACCGGCAGCTCGATGGTTGCGACCATTGATCTGCTGAAGAAAGCCGGCTGCAAGGACATCCGCGCCATGGTGCTGGTCGCCGCGCCGGAAGGCATTGCTGCCGTAGAAAAGGCTCACCCGGACGTGACCATCTACACCGCGTCCATCGATGAGCGCTTGAACGAGCACGGTTACATCATCCCTGGACTTGGCGACGCCGGTGACAAGATCTTCGGCACCAAGCAGAAGGACGCGTAACCATGCAGCACGAGTTCAACGATCCGCTCTGGCGCACGGTGCTGTCCGGCGCCCAGATGCTGTTCGTGGCTTTCGGCGCCCTGGTGCTGATGCCGCTGATCACGGGCCTGGACCCGAACGTGGCACTGTTTACCGCAGGTCTTGGGACGATCCTGTTCCAGATCGTCACCGGGCGTCAGGTGCCGGTGTTTCTGGCGTCGAGCTTCGCCTTCATCACCCCGATCATTCTCGCCAAGGGCCAGTTCGGCCTCGCCGCGACCATGGGCGGTGTGATGGCGGCCGGTTTCGTCTACACCTTCCTCGGCCTGGCCGTGAAGATCAAAGGCACGGGCTTCATTGACCGCTTGCTGCCACCGGTGGTGATTGGTCCGGTGATCATTTCCATCGGCCTGGCCATGGCGCCGATTGCCGCGAACATGGCGATGGGCAAGGCTGGCGATGGTTCTGAACTGATCCATTACCAGACCGCGATGATGATCTCGATGCCGGCATTGCTCACCACGTTGATCGTGGCGGTGTTCGGTAAAGGTATCTTCCGTCTGGTGCCGATCATTTCCGGTGTGCTGGTCGGTTTTGCCATGGCGTTCTATTTCGGTGTCGTTGATACCGCGAAGATTGCCGCAGCGCCATGGTTTGCGATTCCGCACTTCACCGCGCCGGAATTCAACTGGCAGGCGATTCTGTTCATTGTTCCGGTGGCGTTGGCCCCGGCCATTGAGCACATCGGTGGCGTGATTGCGGTCGGCAGCGTGACCGGTCGCGACTATCTGAAGAAGCCTGGCCTGCATCGCACCCTGCTCGGTGACGGCATTGCCACCACCGCAGCCGGGCTGTTCGGCGGCCCACCAAACACCACCTATGCCGAAGTGACGGGCGCGGTGATGCTGACCAAGAACTACAACCCGAAAATCATGACCTGGGCGGCGATCTTCGCCATCAGCCTGGCGTTCATCGGCAAGTTCGGCGCGCTGCTGCAAAGCATTCCGGTGCCGGTGATGGGCGGGATTCTGTGCTTGCTGTTCGGTTCGATCGCGGCGGTGGGCATGAACACCCTGATCCGTCACAAGATCGATCTGGGCGAGGCGCGCAATCTGGTGATTGTCTCGGTGACATTGGTGTTCGGGATTGGCGGTGTGCTGGTCGGCACTGGCACAGGTCCCGACGACTTCGGCCTCAAAGGCATCGCGCTGTGCGCGGTGGTGGCGATTGCGCTGAACCTGATTCTGCCGGGCAATGATGGCTGGAAGAACAAGAAGGCGGATGAGCCGCTGATCTAAACCTTTAGATCTGATCGTTCCCACGCTCTGCGTGGGAATGCCTCTAGGGACGCTCTGCGTCCAGTGACGCGGAGCGTCACGGGCTGCATTCCCACGCAGAGCGTGGGAACGATCATCACAGGGCCAGCGGCGCTCGTTCGCAAAGGGTTGCCAACGCCTTCGCCCATTGCGGGTCGTCATTCAGGCACGGCACCAGCACCAACTCTTCGCCCCCCGCTTCGCGGAACTGTTCCTTGCCGCGGTCGCCAATCTCTTCCAGCGTCTCGATGCAATCGGCAACAAACGCCGGGCACATCACCAGAATCTTCTTCACGCCGCTTTTCGCCAGTTCATCCAGCCGCGCTTCGGTGTACGGTTCGATCCACTTGGCCCGGCCCAGACGCGACTGAAACGACACCGACCATTTGCCATCCGGCAGGCCCATGCGCTGAGCGAACAACGCCGCTGTGCGCAGGCATTGCGCGCGATAACAGGTCGCCAATACCGCAGGCGAAGCATTCTTGCAGCAGTCGTCATTCTTGAAACAATGATTGCCGGTCGGATCGAGTTTGGTCAGATGCCGCTCGGGCAAACCGTGGAAGCTCAGCAGCAAGTGATCGTAATCCTGCTGCAGATGCGGCCTGGCGCTTTCAACCAGCGCATCGAGGTATTCCGGCTGATCGTAGAACGGTTGCAGCACCGACAGTTGCACGTCGAGTTTCTTTTCGCGGATCACCCGCTTGGCTTCTTCGATCACGGTGGTCGTGGTGCTGTCGGCGAACTGTGGATACAGCGGCGCCAGCGTGATGCGCCTGTGCCCCGCCGCCACCAGTTTGAGCAAGCAGGTTTCAATCGATGGCTCGCCGTAACGCATCGCCAGCTCCACCGGCCCCTGCTTCCATTGCGCCGTCATCTGCTGTTGTAGGCGCCGGCTGAGCACCACCAGCGGCGAGCCCTCCTCCCACCAGATCGAGGCGTAGGCGTGGGCCGATTGCTCGGGGCGTTTGATCAGGATCAGCGACACCAGCAGACGCCGCACCGGCCATGGCAGGTCGATCACGTACGGGTCCATCAGGAATTGATTGAGGTAGCTGCGCACATCGGCCACCGAGGTGGAGGCCGGGGAACCCAGGTTGACCAGAAGCAAAGCGTGATCGGTCATGCAATGTCCTATTTCAGAGGCGGCTGGAGAGATCATCCAAAGCCGCGCGTAAATCCGTGAACTGGAAAGTGAAGCCCGCTTCCAGCAAGCGTGCCGGCACGGCCTTCTGGCCGCCGAGCAACAACAAAGACATCTCGCCGAGGCCGACCTTCAGCGCCAGCGTCGGCATCGGCATGAACGCCGGGCGGTGTAAAACGCTGCCCAGCGTCTTGGCAAATTCGCGATTGCGCACAGGTTTCGGCGCGCACGCATTATAAGGACCGCTGGCCTGATCGCGGTGCAGAAGAAAATCAATCAGGGCGATTTGATCGTTGATATGAATCCACGGCATCCACTGCCGACCATTGCCCAACGGCCCGCCCAGCGCGAGTTTGAACGGCAACAACAAGCGCGACAAAAAGCCGCCCTCGGCCGACAGCACCAGACCGGTTCGTACCAGCACCACGCGGATGCCCTGAGACTCGGCACGTTGCGCGGTTTCCTCCCAGGCAATGCACAACTGACTGGCGAAATCGTCGATCACCGGCGGCGAATCTTCGGTCAGTTCGCGCTCGCCGCCATCGCCGTACCAGCCGATCGCCGAACCGGAAATCAGCAATGCCGGTTTCTGCGCGCGGGTTTCGAGCCACGCCAACAGCGTTTCCGTCAGCGTGATGCGGCTGCTCCACAACAACGCCTTGCGACGATGGGTCCACGGCCGATCGGCAATCGGCGCGCCTGCCAGATTGATGATCGCGTCCACAGGCTCCTCGCCGAGGTCTTCCAGGCGCGCGATGCCACGCACCTGCGCGCCGCAGATCTTCGCGACTTTTTCCGGCTTGCGACTCCACACCGTCAGGCGGTGCCCCTGCTGCGACCAGTGTCGGCAGAGCTGACGTCCTATCAAACCAGTACCGCCGGTCAGCAATATGTGCATGACATCTTCCTCGCGTGGCGTTTAACCCGGATCACTAGTCTATTTTTATAAGCAGGGATCTTTTCTATCGGGCAGGCTCTATTGTTTAACCATAGGCCAAGCTGTCAGAACGAGAACGCTAGAAGTTATACCAAAAAACAAAATTGTACAGGTTTCATCCACAGCGTAGTCTGTACAGAAAGGTAAACGAGGCCCCTATGACTGTACCTATCGCAATCATCGGCACCGGCATTGCCGGACTCTCCGCCGCCCAGGCTCTGACAGAGAGCGGGCACACCGTGCAATTGTTCGATAAAAGTCGCGGCAGCGGCGGGCGCATGTCGAGCAAGCGCAGTGACGCTGGCTCGCTGGACATGGGCGCGCAATATTTCACTGCGCGTGATCGCCGCTTCGTCACCGAAGTGCAGCGCTGGCAAAGCCTGGGCTGGGTCGCCGAGTGGACACCGCAGCTCTACACGTATCAGGGCGGGCAACTGAATCTGTCGCCGGACGAGCAGACCCGCTGGGTCGGTGCGCCGCGCATGAGCGCCATCACCCGTGGCTTGCTCGATGGCCTGGAGGTGCATTTCGCCTGCCGGATCACCGAGGTCTATCGCGGCGAGGAACACTGGCATCTGCAGGACGCCGAGGGCTTTACACACGGCCCGTTCAGCCACGTCGTGATCGCCACGCCAGCGCCGCAAGCGACTGCACTGCTGGCCGCTGCACCGAAGCTCGCCGGGGCGGCTGCCGGGGTGAAAATGGAGCCGACCTGGGCCGTCGCCCTCGCCTTCGACACACCGCTGGATACGCCCATCGAAGGTTGTTTCGTGCAGGACAGCCCGCTCGACTGGCTGGCGCGAAACCGCAGTAAACCGGGGCGCGACAACACTCTCGACACTTGGGTGCTACACGCCACCAGCGCGTGGAGCCGGCAACACATCGACCTGTCCAAGGAAGCGGTGATCGAGCAACTGCACGGCGCCTTTGCCGAGTTGCTGCACAGCGCCATGCCCGCGCCGAGCTTCAGCCTCGCCCACCGCTGGCTCTACGCACGTCCCGCGACAGGCCACGAGTGGGGCACGCTGGCCGATGCCGATCTGGGCCTGTACGCCTGCGGCGACTGGTGCCTGTCCGGGCGTGTCGAGGGCGCTTGGCTCAGTGGCCAGGAAGCTGCGCGACGCTTGCACGAACACCTGCAATGAACCGCATCAATCCGCGTAAATTGCTGCTGTCGAAATGGACAGCAGCCCACCCGCAGAATCGTGAAAAACACTTTCTGGTGACTGAACTGTTTCGCGACGAGGAAGGCACGGTGCTGGAAGTCGAGTTGCAGGCAGTGTTGACCAAGCGTGCTGAACGGCTCGACTGGCAGACGCTACAAAACAACGCTGAATGGCTACAGGGTTGGAAATAGCCACCGACCATTGTGGGAGCGAGCTTGCTCGCGAATGCGGATTAACATTCAACAGATGCATTGACTGACAGACCGTATTCGCGAGCAAGCTCGCTCCCACAGTGAACGGCGTTTAATCCAAAAAGTTATACAAATAATTTGACTTGTACATCCACGAATCTATGCTGAGCAAAGTTGTACAGAGATCTACCTCTGTACAGGTATAGATTCGAGGTGCCCATGTCCGATCCTTGCGTAGCCAAACCAAAAATCGCCATCAGCGCCTGCCTGCTGGGTGCCGAGGTGCGCTACAACGGTGGACACAAGGAATCGCGACTGTGCAGCCGTACCCTCACCGAGCATTTCGATTTTTTTCCGGTGTGTCCCGAGGTCGCAATCGGCCTGGGCATTCCCCGCGAACCGATCCGCCTCGTCGGCGATGCCGAGCATCCGCAAGCGCTCGGCACGGTGAACCGGGCGATCAACGTCACCCAACCACTGGCCGAGTATGGCGAAAAAATGGCCGCCGAACTCGATGACATCTGCGGCTACATCTTCATGCAGCAGTCGCCGTCCTGCGGTTTGGAGCGGGTCAAGGTCTACCACGCCAACGGTGCCCCGGTGAACGGCGGCGGACGCGGCATTTACGCCCAGGCGTTCTGCGCACGGCATCCGGATCTGCCCGTGGAAGAAGCCGGGCGTCTCAACGACCCGGTGCTGCGCGAAAACTTCATCACCCGTGTGTTCGCCTACAGCGAATGGCAGCAAGTCCTCGCGAAAGGTCTGAGCCGCCGCGCCCTCACCGAATTCCATTCGCGCTACAAGTACTTGCTGATGGCGCACAACCCACTGCAATACAAAGCACTGGGCAAACTTTTGGGCAACATGGCCCACAGCGATCCCACCGAACTCGGCCCACGCTACTTCAGCGAACTGATGGCGGCGCTGAAAAAATGCGCCACCCGTGGCACCCACTGCAACGTGCTGCTGCACATCAGCGGTTATCTGAAACAGGTAATCAGCGCCGAAGACAAACAGGAAATGCAACACGTCATCGGCCAGTACCGCCAGGGCATCGTGCCGCTGGTGGTGCCGTTGACGCTGCTCAAGCATCACTTTCGCCTCCATCCGGATTCGTACATCGCGCAACAGGTTTACCTGCAACCGCACCCGGAAAACCTCAGCCTGCGAAACGCAATCTAATGAATGACAAAATGGATACCAGCGCCCAGGAAGACCTTGGCGCGGACTTTAAAAAAGCCCTCGATGAAGGCTGGCTGCCGATTCGCGAAGTCGCCCGGCAGACCGGCGTCAACGCGATCACTTTGCGCGCGTGGGAACGCCGCTACGGGCTGGTCGTGCCGCAACGCACCCCCAAAGGCCACCGACTGTATTCGGCCGAACACGTGCAACAGATTCTGACCATCCTCACCTGGCTCAACCGTGGTGTTGCCGTCAGTCAGGTCAAACCGCTGCTCGACGCACCGCAGGCGTTCAGCGAATCGGTGGAAAACGACTGGCAGCGCTTGCGCCAAACCCTGCTTGCAGCCGTCACGCAGCTCAATGAACGCAGCCTCGACGACAGCGTCAATCAGGCCATGGCGCTCTACCCGCCACGCACCTTGTGCGAGCAATTGCTCATGCCGCTGCTGGCGGAACTGGAGCAGCGCTGGCAGGGCCAGTTCGGCGCGCAGATGGAACGGGTGTTCTTTTATTCGTGGTTACGCAGCAAATTCGGCACACGCATCTACCATAACAATCGTCAGTTGCATGGCGCCCCGCTGCTGTTGATCAATCATTCCGACTTGCCACTGGAACCTCATCTGTGGCTGTGCGCGTGGCTGATCAGTGGCGCTGATTGTCCGGTGCAAGTGTTTGACTGGCCGCTGCCGGCCGCCGAACTGGCGCTGGCGGTCGAACATCTGCAAGCCCGTGGCGTACTGCTGTATTCCAGCAAAGCCATGAACCTTGCGCAGTTGCCCAAACTACTGAACGGAGTCAGTTGCCCGAAAATGCTGGTCGGACCAACGGTATGCATCCACCACGCCGAGTTGTCCGCAACAACTTCCGAGATGACTGATGTGTCCCTGGCTGAAGACGCGCTGCTGGCGCACCAGGTACTCGTTCAGCGTGGGCTGATCTAATGGACGCAGTGAGTTCCGACATGCAATTGATCTGGCTGCGCAGCGACCTGCGCCAACATGACAACACTGCACTCGCGGCCGCCGCAGCGCGCGGCCCGACGGTCGCCGTGTACCTGTTGAGCCCGCAGCAGTGGCTGGAACATGACGATGCGCCGTGCAAGGTCGATTTCTGGCTGCGCAACCTCAGTGAGCTGAGCAATAGCCTCGCCGCACTGAACATTCCGTTGTTGATCCGCACCGCAGCGCACTGGGATCAGGCCCCGGCGGAGCTGCTTAAACTCTGCCGGCAGCTGAAGATAGCGGCAGTTCACGTCAATGAAGAATATGGCGTCCATGAAAGCCGTCGCGATGCAGCCGTCGCCGAGGCGCTGAAGGCCGAGGGCATCGATTTCCACAGCCATCTTGATCAATTGTTGTTCAAGCCCGGCACGGTGCTGACCAAGACCGACAGCTACTTCAAGGTGTTCAGCCAGTTCCGCAAAGTCTGTTACGAACGCCTGCATCGCTCGATGCCTGCCCTGATAAAGGCTCCCGGCAAACAAAGCGCTTTGAACATCGACAGCGATCCGGTTCCTGATTCCGTCAAAGGCTTCGCCACACCGAGCCAATCCCTGCGTGATCTGTGGCCCGCCGGCGAAAAGGAAGCCCGGCGCCGCCTCGACACCTTCACCGACGCGCAGATCGACTACTACCAGAGCGAACGCGACTTCCCGGCAAAGCCCGGCACCAGTCAGCTCTCGGCGTATCTCGCCGCTGGGGTGATCTCGCCACGCCAATGCTTGCATGCCGCCCTGCGAAGCAATCAGGGCGAGTTCGAAAGCGGCAAGGTCGGCGCGGTCACCTGGATCAATGAGCTGCTGTGGCGCGAGTTCTACAAGCACATCCTGGTGGGCTATCCGCGAGTCTCGCGGCACCGCGCCTTTCGCCCGGAAACCGAAGCGCTGGCCTGGCGTGATGCGCCGGAGGATCTCGCCGCGTGGCAAGAGGCGCGCACCGGTCTGCCGATCATCGACGCCGCGATGCGCCAACTTCTCGAAACCGGCTGGATGCACAATCGCCTGCGCATGATCGTGGCGATGTTCCTGACCAAAAACCTGCTGATCGACTGGCGCGAAGGCGAACGCTTTTTCATGCGTCACCTCATCGATGGGGATCTGGCGGCGAACAACGGCGGCTGGCAATGGAGTTCGTCGACGGGAACCGATTCGGCGCCGTACTTCCGCATCTTCAACCCGCTGAGCCAGTCGGAAAAGTTCGACAGCGAAGGCCTGTTCATCAAGCACTGGTTGCCGGAACTGGCCTCCCTCAACAAGAAACAAGTGCACAACCCGGCCGACGTCGGTGGTTTGTTCGGCGCGGCGGACTATCCGTCGCCGATCGTCAACCTCAGCACCTCGCGCCAACGGGCGCTGGCAGCCTTCAAGAATCTGCCTTCGCGTACGTCTTCAGGAGGTGATGATGAGTGAATTCCTGCGCCGTTTCGCCCGGCAATTTTCAGCGTTGAACAAAGACAACCTGCATACCCTGGGCGAGCTGTACAGCGATGACATTCACTTTACTGACCCGTTGCACGAGGTGCAGGGGCTGGCGCAGCTGCGCGACTACTTTGGCGAGCTGTACGCCAACGTCAGCGAACTGCGTTTCGACTTTCATGGTTTCGACCAGATCAGCGACTGCGAAGGCTATTTGCGCTGGGTCATGAGCTATCGCCATCCGCGCTTGGCGAATGGCCGCGTGATTCGCGTCAGCGGCTGCTCGCACCTGCTCTGGCGCGACAAGGTTTATCGCCACCGGGATTACTTCGATGCCGGGGCGCTGCTGTATGAACACTTGCCAGTATTGGGCCGGGTGATTGCCTGGCTGAAAAGGAGAATGGGATGAGTCGTACACCTCCACGGCGTTATTGGTTGACCGGGGCCAGCAGTGGCATCGGTGCGGCGCTGGCTGAAGAGATTCTGAAAACCGGTGCGCATCTGGCGGTCAGTTCCCGCCAGATCGCCCCGCTCAAGGTCTTGTCGCAACGCTATCCCGGGCAGGTTCTGGTGGTGCCGGGGGATCTGACCAACAGCCAGACTGTGCGCGAAATCGGCGAGCAGATCGCCGCAGACTGGGGTTCGCTGGACTCGGTGATTCTCAACGCCGGCACCTGCGAATATGTCGATGCCAAGCAGTTCGATTCCTCGATCATCGAGCATGTGGTGCGCACCAATCTGCTCGCCAGCAGTTACTGCATCGAAGCCGCGCTGCCGCTGCTGCGCAAAGGCACCGCGCCGCATCTGGTCGGTGTGGCCAGTTCGGTCACCTACCTGCCGTTACCACGGGCCGAAGCCTATGGCGCGTCGAAGGCCGGTCTGCGTTATCTGTTCGAATCGCTGCGCATCGATCTGGCCGACGAAGGCATTGAAGTCACCGTGGTCAGCCCCGGTTTTGTCGAAACACCGCTGACCGCCAAGAATGATTTCCCCATGCCCTTGAGCTGGCCTGTGGATAAAGCCGCACGGCACATCTTCGCCAAGCTAAAGGACCGGCCGCTGGAGATCGCCTTTCCGGCGCTGTTCATGGCCGCGTTGTGGCCGCTGTCGAAACTGCCGGCACGCGTGCAACTGGCGATCGGCAAGCGCATGGTGCGCAAGTCGCCTCCGCTGACGGATCCGACATGAAAATCGCCATCGTCGGCAGCGGGATCGCCGGGCTGACCTGCGCCTACCTGCTCAATCGCCGCCATGAAGTCACGGTGTTCGAGGCTGGCGACTGGGTCGGTGGCCACACGCACACGGTGCCGGTGACCGTCGATGGCCGCCAATATGCGGTGGACACCGGTTTCATAGTGTTCAACGACTGGACCTACCCGAACTTCATCCGTCTGCTCGGCCAGCTCGGCGTAGCGTTCAAACCGACGGAAATGAGTTTCTCGGTGACCGACCCGGACACCGGCCTGGAATACAACGGCAACAACCTCAACAGCCTCTTCGCCCAGCGCAGCAATCTGTTGTCGCCGGGGTTCTGGGGCATGTTGCGCGATATTCTGCGCTTCAATAAAGAAGCCCAGCGCGACCTGGTTGAACTGCGCATCGCCGCCGACACCACACTCGACGAATACCTCAAGGCCGGCGGTTACGGCGAGCGTTTCATCCTGCATTACATCGTGCCGATGGGCTCGGCGATCTGGTCGATGCCGATGGCGGAAATGCTCAACTTCCCGCTGCAATTTTTTGTGCGTTTTTTCAAGAACCATGGGCTGTTGTCGGTCAGTGAGCGGCCGCAATGGCAAGTCATCGAAGGCGGTTCCAGCGCCTATATCGCGCCGCTGACGGCCGCGTTCAAGGAGCGGATTCGCCTCAATTGCCCGGTAACCCGGGTTGATCGCGATGTGCATGGCGTAGTTATCCACAGCCCGGCAGGCCTTGAGCATTTCGATCGGGTGGTGTTCGCCTGCCACAGCGACCAGGCGCTGAAACTGCTGGCAGTCCCCAGCAATGCCGAACGCGCGATCCTCGGTGCGCTGCCCTATGCCGACAATGAAGTGGTGCTGCACACCGACACGCGTTTGCTGCCGACGCGCAAACTGGCTTGGGCGAGCTGGAACTACCGGCTCAGCGGCGCCGGCCATACTCACGCCGCCGTCACCTACGACATGAACATTCTGCAGGGTATTCAGAGCGACACCACGTTCTGCGTCAGCCTCAATCAGAGCGCCGGCATCAGCCCGGACAAAGTGCTTGCCCGTTACACCTACGCCCATCCGCAATTCAGCCTCGCGGCGGTGGCAGCACAGAATCGCTGGGGCGAACTGGATGGTGCGCAGCACACACATTATTGCGGCGCCTACTGGGCCAATGGTTTTCATGAGGACGGAGTGGTCAGCGCCTTGCGCGTGGCCGCTGCATTCGGGGAAACCTTATGAACAGCGCCCTGTACAGCGGATGGATCGGCCATCGGCGTTTCTCGCCGCGCCGCCATGAATTCCGCTACCAGATCGGTCTGCTCTACCTCGATCTCAGCGAACAGGACGCGGTGCTTGCACTGTCGCCACTGGCCGGACGCAGCCGTTTTGCGCCGTTTTCATTTCGCGAGACTGACTACCTGAAGACCTTTACCGGCCGTGGCATACGCCTGATCGATGCCGTGCGTCAGCAGGTCGGCATCGCCATCGGCCACGAACCGCAAGGCGCGATCTGCCTGCTGACCCAGGCGCGCAGTTGGGGGTTGTCGTTCAACCCGGTGAGTTTCTTTTATTGCCATGAAGCCGACGGGCAACTGGCGGCGATTGTCTGCGAAGTGACCAACACGCCGTGGCGCGAGCGTTATCACTATGTGTTGCCGGCGCGCCCGCCGGTCAATCTGCAGGATTTCCATCAACACTTCGCCGTGGCCAAAGCCTTTCATGTTTCGCCGTTCCTGCCACGCGACCTCGAATACCGCATGAGCTTCAGCCCCGCCGCGCAAACCCTCGGCGTGCACATGGCCGACTGGCAGGGCGAGCAAAAACTGTTCGACGCGACGCTCAATCTGCAACGCGAAAGCCTTGATCGCCACAGCCTGCACCGTCACTTGCGGCGCTTTCCGTGGATGACCGCAAAAACCGCGTTGGCGATTTACTGGCAAGCGCTGCGACTGCTGCTCAAACGCGCACCGATCTTTGCTCATCAGACTGCCGACGGCAGCTTTCAAACCGCCACTGTGCCTCCCAAGGAGCACCACCATGAAATCCTCTAGTCTGTCGGTCGGTCGGTTCAGCACCAACGGTGTGACCGGATCGCTGCTGCGCCGTGGCGTGTTACGCCAATTGGCGCAACTCAAACACGGGCAATTGCTGGTAGTCGAGGATGGCGAACGGCTGATGTTCGGTACGCCCGGCAGTGCCTTGCTCGGGGAAATCCATGTGCTCGACCCGGCAGTCTGGGGCATGGTCGCCGGCAATGGTTCGATCGGTGCTGGCGAGGCGTTTATTCACGGCTATTGGAGTTCGCCGGACCTGACAGCGGTGGTGCGCGTGTTCGTCAGCAACCTCGACGTGCTCGATGCCATGGAGGGCGGCCTGGCGCGCCTCGGCCGGCCGTTGGTGCAAGGCTTGCACTGGCTCAACCGCAATACGCGCAAGGGCTCGCAGAAAAACATCGCCGCGCACTACGATCTGGGCAATGACCTGTTCGAGCAGTTTCTTGATCCGACCATGATGTATTCCGCGGCGCAGTTCCTTACGCCCGAAGACAGTCTGGAGCAGGCTCAATTGAACAAGCTGGAGCGAATCTGCCAGAAGCTCGCGCTCAAACCCGGCGACCACTTACTGGAGATCGGCACCGGTTGGGGCAGTATGGCGCTCTATGCTGCTCAAAATTACGGTTGCCGTGTAACCACCACAACACTGTCGAAAGAACAGTACGCGTTTACCGCGCAACGCATCGAACAGCTGGGCTTGCAGGATCGGGTCACGCTGCTGCTCAAGGACTACCGCGACCTCACCGGCGAATACGACAAACTGGTGTCGATCGAAATGATCGAAGCGGTCGGTCACCGCTTCCTGCCGACCTATTTCAAACAATGCGCCCACCTGCTCAAGAGCAACGGCCTGATGCTGATCCAGGCGATCACCATTCGCGAACAACGCTACGAACAAGCCAAGCGCGGCGTCGACTTTATCCAGCGTTACATCTTCCCCGGCGGCGCCCTGCCCTGCGTGCAGAAAATGCTCGAAGTGGTCAGCCGCGACACCGACATGAACCTGCTGCACATGGAAGATTTTGGCCTGCATTACGCAAAAACCCTACGCCTGTGGCACGAGAACTTCCGCCGCGCCCATGGCCGTTTGACCGAGCTGGGTTATGACGACTACTTCCTGCGGCTGTGGGAGTTCTACCTGTGCTACTGCGAGGGCGGCTTCCTCGAACGCACCATCGGCACCGCGCAATTGCTGCTAGCCAAACCGGCAGCGATGACCGCTCCGTTGCTCGGACGCTTCGATGCTTGAGCGTGTCGCCAATGCCGTGCTGTTCCAGATCGGCTGGCTGACCTGCGTACTCGGCGGCAACAGCTTGTGGTTGTTGCTGGCGTTGGCGGTGCTGGTGATTCATCTGCGCTGGATCAGCAGTTGGGCGGCTGAAGGCCGTTTGATTTTGAGCGTGGTAATTGTCGGCACGGCGGTGGACAGTGTGTTGCGTGGTGTAGGGGTGTTCGAGTTTCAGGATCAGTCACCACTGATTCCGCTGTGGCTGATGCTGCTCTGGGCGCTGCTGGCCACCACATTGCGCCATTGCCTGGCATGGAGCGCCCGGCCGTGGTGGCTGGCCAGTGTGCTGGGTGCCATCGGCGGCGCGTTGTCGTACTACGCGGGTGGACGCCTGGCCGGGGTGCAATTTCCCTATGGCGAGTTATCGACGCTGATCGGCATCGGCCTGCTCTGGGCGCTGTTGTTTCCGCTGCTTCATGCGATGGCGCGGCGGCTGGCGCACTGAGCGTCTGTCAGACCTTTCACACGCACAGCAGCGACTGCCTTACACTGCCGCCATGAAAACCATTCCCCACCAGCAAATCACCGAGCCTGCCGTCACCTGCTCGACCTGCGCAGCCTGCTGCTGTCAGCTCGAAGTGATGCTGATCACCGACACTGGCGTGCCTGATCGCTTTATCGATACCGATGAATGGGGTGGCGAGGTGATGTTGCGTCTGGACGACGGTTGGTGTGCGGCGCTGGATCGCGACACGATGATGTGCACGATTTACGAAAAGCGTCCGCTGATTTGCCGCGAGTTCGAGATGGGCGCGCCGGAGTGCATTGAAGAACGCAAAGGCATCACGACCGCCTACCGCTGATTTTTGAGTTCACTGAAAACAACTGTGGGAGCGAGCTTGCTCGCGAAGGCGGTCTTTCATTCAACATCATCGTTGAATATGAAATAGCTTTCGCGAGCAAGCTCGCTCCCACAGGGGTGAGGCGTGTATCTGTTACAACGGCAACGTGTAATGCAGCGAGTAACTTTCTACACCGTCGTTGTCACTGGCAAGACCAGCGTTGGAATAGTGCGTCGCACGAATCCCGACTTCATGCCCGCCATTGAAGCGCAGACCAAAACCGATACGGTCTTCGAACTGGAACGAGCCGCCAAGGTTATTGGACTCGTACTTGGTATTGGAGAACGCCGCGACGCCAATCCCCGCCTCGATATACGGTTTGACCGACTGACCGGCAAACTCGTAAACAAACACCGGCGAGAACGAAAGGCTGTTGTTGCTGGACGTCTTGTCGCCTTCCCAGTAGGTGTAGGCGCCGCTCCAGTAACCGGTCAGGCGACCGACGTCGCTCTGCAGCCAGCTCTTGTCCCAGTCGAAATTCATGCCCAGGCGGTACGTCATGGTCGAGTCGCTGGTGGCCCCCACCGCAAACTCGACACCTGCCGCTTGTGCAGTAAAACTTTGCCCCATCAGTGCGGCCGCAATCGCGGCCAAGCAGAATAGTCGCTTCACGTTGAAACTTCCTTTTCCGGAACGATCGTTTGGTTTTCTAGATAACTCTTCGCTATAGAAGCTAGCGCCTGCTCAGAAGTTCAGCTGATTTTTTAGTTATTTCACAATTTTTTTACAAGTCAAAGTTTTGCACTTCGCCAGCGTTTTGTCCGAGCAGTGGCAGGATGTTTTTAAAGTACTCAGGATCGGCGCTGGTCCAGAATCTGACCGGCTGGTTCGGGCCGACAGCGAGCAAATCGCGCTCCGCCAAAAGCCGCTGAAGTTGCCGCGCTACGGCAGCACCGGTATCGATCAGGCTGATGTCCGCAGGGATCATCGACTTGAGCATCGGCTTGAGAAAGGGATAGTGGGTGCAGCCCAGAATGATCGTGTCGCAACCGCTGGCCAGCAGCGGTTCGACATAACCTTGCAGCAACTGGCGCAACTCGGCGCTGTGCAGATCGCCGCTTTCAATCAGCTCGACCAGGCCGGGGCATGGCTGGGTGATCACGCGCACGTCAGCGGCAAAGCGATCCAGCAACGCGGCGAACTTGGCGCTCTGCAATGTGCCGGTGGTGGCGAGCACGCCGACCACACCGCTGCGGGTTGCGGCGGCGGCAGGTTTGACCGCAGGCTCCATGCCGACAATCGGCCAATCGGGAAAATCACGTCGCAAGTCGGCAACGCCCGCGACCGTCGCGGTATTGCAGGCCAGCACCAACGCTTTGGCACCCTGCTCGCGGAAAAACCCGGCCATCACGCTGCAACGCTGGCGAATGAATTCCGGAGTTTTCTCGCCGTAAGGAATGTGACCGCAATCGGCGACATAGAGCAGCGATTCACTGGGCAGCAAACGCTGGATTTCCGCGAGTACCGACAAGCCGCCGACGCCGGAGTCGAACACGCCGATCGGCGCTTCACGCATGGCGCGAACCACAGACGCTGCAACCCGGATCACGCTTGACGCGCAACTCGCGGAAACGCGAACCGAGGGCATCGATCAACAGCAAACGACCCACCAGCGGTTCGCCGAAACCGACCAGCACTTTCAAAGCCTCGAGCGCTTGCAGGCTGCCCACCAGACCTACCAGCGGCCCGACCACACCGGCCTCGCTGCAGGTCAGTTCGGCTTCGCTGCCGTGCCCGTATAAACAGTGATAGCAAGGGCTCTCGGCGCGACGCGGGTCGAATACCGACAACTGCCCTTCCAGCCGAATCGCCGCGCCGCTGACCAAAGGTTTGCATGCAGCCACACACGCAGCGTTGACCGCTTCGCGGGTGGAAAAATTATCGGAGCAGTCAAGCACCAGATCCACCGCTGCCACGGCAGCCGCGAGGGAATCCTCATCCAGTGCCTGGCGATGGCCGATCAATTGAATCTCGGGATTGATCGCGCTCAGACGCTTGAGGGCCGAGTCGACCTTGCTCATACCGACGCTGTCGGTGTCATGAATGATCTGGCGTTGCAGGTTGGTCAGATCGACCGTGTCGAAATCCGCCAGATGCAATTCACCGACACCGGCCGCTGCCAGATACAGCGCAACCGGCGCGCCGAGACCGCCGAGGCCGACAATCAGCACGCGACTGGCCTTGAGCTTCAACTGCCCGTCGATGTCGATGTGTTGCAGCAGAATCTGCCGGCTGTAGCGCAGCAATTCCTGATCATTCAGCACGGCAGGCGCCCCAGACTGATGCGTTGATGACCGCCCAGATCGGTGCGGCTGTGGACTTCTTCGAAACCGCGCGTCAGCAGCAGATCGCGCACGGCTTCGGCTTGATCATAGCCGTGTTCGAGCATCAACCAGCCAGCGGCCTCCAGATGCTCCGGGGCCTGCGCAACGATCAAGCGCAGATCATCGAGACCGTCCTCACCGGCGACCAGCGCACTGGCCGGTTCGAAACGCACATCGCCCTCGACCAGATGCGGATCGGCCGCAGCGATGTACGGCGGATTGCTGATGATCAACTGGAAACGCTGACCTGCCAGGGCGCTGAACCAATGACTGCTCAGCACCGTGGCGTTGTTCAAATGCAGACGCTGACGATTGCGTTCAGCCAAGGCCACGGCTTCGAGTACGCGATCCACGGCGGTGACTTTCCACGCTGGACGTTCGCTGGCCAAGGCCAATGCAATCGCACCGCTGCCAGTGCCGAGGTCGAGCACTTTGGCCGGCGTCGCGGGGAGCAATTCCAGCGCCACTTCCACCAGCAATTCAGTGTCCGGACGCGGGATCAGCGTGTGCGGCGCGACTTCCAGATCGAGTTTCCAGAAACCCTGTTGGCCGAGAATGTAGGCCACTGGCTCACCACCACGACGCCGTTGCAGGTATTCGGCAAAGGTCAGCGCCGCTTCACTCGGCACGATGCGCTCGGGCCACGTATGCAGAAAACTGCGCGACTTGCCCAGCGCGGCAGCAAGAAGCAATTCGGCGTCCAGACGCGCCGTGGGTGAATCCGGCAGTTCGGCGGCGCGCAACAGGCTGGCAATGATGGTCATTTATTCACCTATCGCGGCGAGTTGGTCAGCCTGATATTCGGCCAGCAACGGCTCGATCACCGCTTCAACGCCACCGGCGAGGATTTCATCCAGCGAGTACAAGGTCAGGTTGACGCGATGGTCAGTGACCCGGCCCTGAGCAAAGTTATAAGTGCGAATCCGCTCGGAACGGTCACCGGAACCCACCAGCAATTTACGCTCGCTGGCGATCGCATTGGCCGCCGCAGCGGTTTGCTGATCGTTGAGCTTGGCCGACAACCAGGCCATCGCCCGGGCACGGTTCTTGTGCTGCGAACGTTCTTCCTGACACTCGACGACGGTGCCGGTCGGTATGTGCGTAATGCGGATCGCCGAGTCGGTGGTGTTGACGTGCTGACCACCGGCCCCGGAGGAGCGGAAGGTGTCGACGCGCAAATCCGCCGGGTTGATCTCGATGGCTTCGCGCTCGTCCGGCTCGGGCAGCACCGCCACGGTGCAGGCCGAGGTGTGGATTCGGCCCTGGGATTCGGTGGCGGGTACACGCTGTACGCGGTGCGCGCCGGATTCGAATTTCAGCTTGCCGTAAACGTTGTCGCCTTCGATGCGGGCGATGACTTCTTTATAGCCACCGTGTTCGCCTTCGTTTTCCGAAAGGATCTCGACACGCCAGCCACGGCGCTCGGCATAACGCGAGTACATGCGGAACAGGTCGCCGGAGAAGATTGCCGCCTCGTCGCCACCGGTGCCGGCACGGATCTCGAGAAAGACGTTACGCCCGTCATTCGGATCCTTGGGCAGCAACATGCGTTGCAGGTCGGATTCCAGGGTGATCAGCAACTCCTTGGCTTCGCGGACTTCTTCCACGGCCATTTCCCGCATGTCCGGGTCGCTGTCCTTGAGCAGCGCCTGCGCGCCTTCAAGATCGCTTTGTACGCTGAGCAGCTTTTTATAGCCTTGTACCACCGGCTCGAGTTCGGCGTATTCCTTGGAATAGGCGCGGAATTTGCTCTGATCGGCAATGACTTCGCCGTCGCCGAGCAGCGCGGTCAGTTCTTCGAAACGGTCCTGGAGGACATCCAGCTTATTGAGCAGTGACGCTTTCATTGCGGTTTTTTATCCGAAAAGCTATCCGGTGAGCCCTCGAGGGCAAAGAGTTCCTGGGCCATGGCCAGCGCATCGAGGCGGCCTTCGGCAGAAAGCTTTTTCAGTTGCACGCTCGGGGCATGCAACAGTTTATTGGTCAGACCACGGGCCAGTTGCCCGAGTACGTCTTCGGCGTTGCCGCCATTGGCCAGCATGCGCAGGGCTTTTTGCAGCTCCTCGTCACGCAAGCGTTCGCTCTGTTGACGATAGGCCTTGAGCACATCGACCGCCGCCAGCTCACGCAGACGCACCATGAAATCATCGGCGCCGACCGAGACCATCTCTTCCGCTGCCTGGGCTGCACCCTGACGGCTCTTGAGGTTCTCGGCGACCACTTCGTGGAGATCGTCGACGCTGTAGAGGTAAACGTCGTCCAACTCGCCGACTTCCGGCTCGATATCCCGGGGAACGGCGATGTCGACCATGAAGATCGGCTTGTGCTTGCGCAGCTTCAACGCGCTTTCCACCGCGCCCTTACCAAGAATCGGCAACTGACTGGCGGTCGAACTGATCACGATGTCGCTGCGCACCAGTTCTGCCGGGATGTCCGAGAGCAACACCGCGTGGGCGCCGAACTGCTCGGCCAGCAGACTGGCGCGTTCCAGCGTGCGGTTGGCGACGACGATGCGCTTGACGCCCAACTCGTGCAAATGGCGGGCGACCAAGGTAATGGTCTCACCGGCGCCGATCAACAGTGCCTGACTGCGCTGCAAATCACTGAAAATCTGTTTCGCCAGACTGACCGCGGCAAACGCCACGGACACCGGGTTTTCACCGATGGCGGTGTCGGTGCGCACCTGTTTGGCGGCATTGAACGTTGCCTGAAACAGTCGCCCCAACAGCGGGCCGATGGTGCCGGCCTCGCGGGCCACGGCGTAAGCCGACTTCATCTGACCGAGAATCTGTGGTTCGCCGAGCACCAGCGAGTCGAGCCCGGAGGCGACGCGCATCATGTGACGAACTGCCGCATCATCTTCATGCACATAAGCACTCGCGCGCAGCTCATCGAGGCTTAAATGGTGATAGTCGGCCAGCCAGCGCAGCACGATATCGGCAGAAAGCTGATCCTGTTCTATATAAAGCTCACTGCGATTGCAGGTGGAGAGGATCGCGGCTTCGCGGCTGTCGGTCAGTCGGCAGAGCTGCTGCAAGGCCTCCACCAGCTGTTCAGGAGTAAAAGCCACGCGCTCGCGGACGTCTACTGAAGCAGTCTTGTGGTTGATACCGAGTGCAAGGAAGGCCATTCAAGGTCGCTGATGGTGACGTGAAGCCGGCAATTGTCCTACTTCGAAAGATTCAGAACAACTACCGCTGACTATTGTCCCAATCGTCAGTCCCTATAATGGGCACAATTGAGTCTCGGTTATGTTTGACCGAAGGCTTGTGTCATGATGATCCGACCGCAGGTTAGTCGTCCTCTTCCTATATGAATAGATCTTCCGCGTTGCTCCTCGCTTTTGTCTTCCTCAGCGGCTGCCAGGCCTTGGCTCCCGTTTCGCCGGACGGTACGCCGTCGGTTGAAGACACCACGCCCGCGCCTGAAAAGCCCAAGGTTTACAGCTCGTTCAGCGAGGAAACCGTTTTCAGCCTGTTGAGCGCCGAACTCGCCGGCCAGCGCAATCGTTTCGACATTGCCCTGGATAACTACGTGACCCAGGCCATCAACACCCAGGATCCGGGCGTCTCCGAGCGCGCATTCCGTATCGCCGAATATCTGGGCGCCGATCAACCGGCCCTTGATACCGCGCTGATCTGGGCGAAAAACGCCCCGGACGACCTCGAAGCGCAACGCGCTGCCGCCGTGCAACTGGCCCGCGCCGGGCGTTACGACGACTCTATGGTTTATATGGAGAAGGTCCTGCAGGGCAAGGGCGATACCCATTTCGACTTCCTCGCGCTGTCGGCAGCGGATACCGATCAGGAAACCCGCAACGGTCTGATGAAAAGTTTTGACCGGTTGTTGCAGCGTCATCCGAACAACAGCCAGCTGATTTTCGGCAAAGCCCTGCTTTTGCAGCAGGACGGTGACAACAAAGCCGCACTTGCCCTGCTCGAAGACAATCCGCCGGATGACGGCGAGATCGCGCCGATTCTGCTGCGCGCACGCCTGCTGCAAATTCTCAACCGTGGCGACGAAGCACTGCCGCTCCTGCAAAAAAGCATCAAGAAGTACCCGGACGACAAGCGCCTGCGCCTGACTTACGCGCGCATGCTGGTCGAACAGGACCGGATGGACGACGCCAAAGCGGAGTTCTCCAGCCTTGTGCAGCAATACCCGGAAGACGACGAACTGCGTTACTCGCTGGCATTGGTCTGCCTGGAAGCCAAAGCCTGGGACGAGGCCAAGGGTTATCTGGAAGACTTGATCGCCAGGGAAAGCCACGTCGATTCGGCGCACCTGAACCTCGGTCGTATCGCTGAAGAACGCAACGACCCGCAAGGCGCCCTTATCGAATACGCCCAGGTCGGGCCGGGCAATGACTATCTGCCAGCGCAATTGCGTCAGGCCGATATCCTGATGAACAACGGCAAGACCGCTGAAGCGCAAAGCAAACTTGCCGCCCAGCGCGACGAACAACCGGACTACGCGATTCAGTTGTACCTGATCGAATCGGAAACCCTGTCGGCCAATAAACAGGACGACAAGGCCTGGAAAGTCTTGCAGCAAGCCTTGCAGCAATACCCGGATGATCTGAATTTGCTGTACACCCGGGCCATGCTCGCGGAAAAACGCAATGACCTGGCGCAAATGGAAAAAGACCTGCGCTTGATCATCAAGCGTGATCCGGACAACGCCATGGCGCTCAACGCTTTGGGCTACACCCTGTCCGATCGCACCACTCGCTATGCTGAAGCCAAAGCGCTGATCGAGCAGGCACACCAGATCAACCCGGAAGACCCGGCCGTACTCGACAGCCTAGGCTGGGTGAATTACCGCCTGGGCAATCTGGACGACGCCGAGAAATATCTGCGTCAGGCGCTGGAGCGCTTTCCTGATCACGAAGTCGCCGCGCACCTGGGCGAAGTGTTGTGGACCAAGGGCAACCAGCGTGAAGCCAAACAAATCTGGGGCAAATTCCTCAAGGATCAGCCCGACAGCACCATTCTGCGCAGCACCATCAAGCGCCTGACCGGATCCGAGACTCTTTAACTCATGTTTTTGCGCCACGTTATTGTTTTCAGCTTCATCGCCCTGCTCGCCGGCTGCTCGGGCTTTGGCACTCGCGAATCGGTCGAGGGCCACGGCAGCCCGGCTCAATGGGCCGCGAACAAACAGCAACTGACCGGCCTCGACGGCTGGCAGATCGACGGCAAGATCGGCATCCGCGCACCGAAAGATTCCGGTAGCGGCACGCTGTTCTGGCTGCAGCGTCAGGACTATTACGACATTCGTCTGTCCGGCCCGCTGGGCCGTGGCGCCGCGCGACTGACCGGGCGTCCGGGCAAGGTCTCGCTGGAAGTAGCCAACCAGGGTCGCTACGAATCGCAGTCCCCGGAAGCCCTGCTCGAAGAACAGCTTGGCTGGAAACTGCCGGTGTCGAATCTGGCCTGGTGGGTGCGTGGCCTGCCGGCGCCTGATAGCAAAAGTCGCCTGAACCTGGATGCTGACAGCCGCCTGGCCAACCTGGAACAGGATGGCTGGAAAGTCGAATACACCGCGTACACCGAACAAAACGGTTACTGGTTGCCTGAGCGCATCAAGCTGCACGGCACCGACCTCGACGTAACGCTGGTGATCAAGACCTGGCAACCGCGCAAGTTGGGGCAATAACGCATGACCGCTGCACGCCTGACCCTGCCCTCGCCGGCCAAACTCAATCTGATGCTGCACATTCTCGGGCGTCGTGAAGACGGTTACCACGAATTGCAGACGCTGTTTCAGTTTGTCGATTACGGCGATGAAATCACTTTTGCCGTGCGTGATGACGGTGTGATTCAACTGCATACCGAGTTCACTGGCGTGCCGCATGACAGCAACCTGATCGTGCGTGCGGCAAAAATGCTCCAGCAACAGTCCGGCTGTTCGCTCGGCATCGATATCTGGATTGATAAAGTCCTGCCCATGGGCGGCGGTATCGGTGGCGGCAGCTCGAATGCGGCGACGACTTTGCTCGGCCTGAATTATTTATGGCAGTTGGATTGGGATGAAGATCGCCTGGCCGCACTGGGTCTTTCGCTGGGTGCCGACGTACCGGTTTTCGTCCGTGGCCACGCGGCTTTTGCCGAAGGCGTGGGCGAGAAACTCACCCCGGTCGATCCCGAAGAACCGTGGTATCTGGTGCTCGTGCCGCAAGTCTCTGTTAGTACGGCAGAAATTTTTTCCGATCCTTTGTTGACACGTAACACGCCGCCCATTAAAGTGCGCCCCGTTCCCGAGGGAAACAGTCGAAATGACTGCTTGCCGGTGGTTGCAAGGCGTTATCCAGAAGTACGTAACGCATTGGATTTGTTAGGTAAATTTACCGAAGCAAAGCTCACCGGAACTGGAAGTTGTGTGTTTGGGGGCTTCCCAAGCAAAGCTGAAGCTGATAAAGTCTCGGCCCTTCTGACAGAGACCCTTACAGGGTTTGTAGCCAAAGGCAGCAACGTTTCGATGTTGCACCGCAAGCTGCAAAGTCTGCTCTAAAGGAACCAGGTGCTCGGCACCTGATGCAACAGATACAGGGGCGTCGCCAAGCGGTAAGGCAGCAGGTTTTGATCCTGCCATGCGTTGGTTCGAATCCAGCCGCCCCTGCCATTTTCTATACTCATCCAGGTTACCCTCAGCCTCTAGGTACTGCGCGTGTCCAAGATGATGGTCTTTACGGGGAATGCTAACCCCGATCTGGCTCGGCGTGTCGTACGTCAGCTGCATATCCCTCTCGGTGACATCTCTGTCGGCAAGTTTTCCGACGGTGAAATTACAGCCGAGATCAATGAAAACGTTCGCGGTAAAGACGTTTTCATTATTCAGCCGACTTGCGCTCCGACCAACGATAACCTGATGGAACTGGTAGTGATGGCTGATGCCTTCCGCCGCTCCTCGGCTACTCGTATCACTGCTGTTATTCCTTATTTTGGTTATGCCCGTCAGGATCGCCGTCCGCGTTCCGCACGTGTGGCTATCAGCGCGAAAGTCGTCGCTGACATGCTTACCGTAGTCGGCATCGACCGTGTTCTCACGGTTGATCTGCATGCTGACCAGATTCAGGGTTTCTTCGATATTCCGGTAGATAACATCTACGGCTCCCCGGTTCTGGTGGATGACATTGAAGATCAGCGCTTCGAAAACCTGATGATCGTGTCCCCGGACATTGGTGGCGTCGTGCGTGCACGTGCCGTTGCCAAATCCCTGGGCGTGGATCTCGGGATCATCGACAAACGCCGTGAGAAAGCCAATCACTCTGAAGTGATGCATATCATCGGTGATGTCGAAGGGCGTACCTGCATTCTGGTCGATGACATGGTCGATACCGCCGGCACTCTGTGCCACGCGGCCAAGGCCCTGAAAGAGCATGGCGCAGCCAAGGTCTTTGCCTACTGCACACACCCTGTGCTGTCGGGTCGGGCCATCGAGAATATCGAAAATTCCGTGCTGGACGAGCTGGTGGTGACCAACACCATACCGCTGTCCGCTGCAGCACAAGCCTGTGCACGTATCCGTCAACTGGATATCGCACCGGTTGTTGCCGAAGCGGTTCGCCGCATCAGCAATGAAGAATCGATCAGCGCGATGTTCCGTTAAGGGCCCTGCCCTTCGCGAAATGTCTCGTTGACGAAAAGCGCCCCGCCCCGGCATTCCTGCCGGGGCGGGGCTTTTTTGCCCATACCGTGTTCGGCGCTGGTCGCAAACGCCACTCGGTCATGGCTATTTTGGAGATACAAAATGAACGATTTTACTCTGAATGCTGAAGTGCGTTCCGACCTGGGGAAAGGTGCGAGCCGCCGCCTGCGTCGTATCGCTAGCCTGGTTCCAGCTGTAGTTTACGGTGGCGAAAAAGCCCCTGAATCCATCAGCATGCTGGCTAAAGAAGTTGCCAAACTGCTCGAAAACGAAGCTGCCTACAGCCACGTTATCGAACTGAACGTTGGCGGCAAAAAGCAGAACGTCATCATCAAAGCTCTGCAACGTCACCCGTCCAAGGGTCACGTTATGCACGCTGACTTCGTACGCGTCGTAGCCGGCCAGAAACTGACCGCTATCGTGCCTGTGCACTTTGTTGGTGAAGAAGCTCCGACCAAGAAAGGCGGCGAGATCTCGCACGTCCTGAACGAAATCGAAGTAACTTGCCTGCCGAAAGATCTGCCTGAGTTCATCGAAGTCGACCTGTCGGCTCTGGAAATCGGCGCAATCGTCCACCTGTCCGATCTCAAAGCTCCTAAAGGCGTTGAGTTCGTTGCACTGGCTCACGGTGACGACAAAGCTGTTGCAAACGTACACGCTCCACGCGTTGCTCCAGAAGCTGAAGAAGGCGCAGCAGAGTAATTCACTCTGTCATGCCTGAGTGAGCAAGTAACATCGCGGACTGGAACGTAGCGAGAAAGCGGGCGAGAACGCGGAGTTTACATCCATGGTAAATGAGCATTTTTCGTCCACTTTCGCCGCTTTGCCTGATCACGGCGATGTTACCCACCACTCTAAGGAAGGGCCCCTATCGTGACTGCCATCAAACTGATCGTTGGCCTGGGAAATCCAGGCGCCGAATACGACCAGACCCGGCATAACGCAGGGGCCCTTTTTGTTGAGCGCATCGCCCACGCACAGAATGTGAATCTTGTGGCCGATCGCAAATATTTCGGCCTGACCGGGCGCTATTCGCATCAGGGTCAGGATGTTCGTCTGCTGATTCCCACCACCTACATGAACCGCAGCGGCCAGGCCGTAGCGGCACTCGCCGGTTTCTTCCGCATCAAGCCTGAAGAAATCCTCGTGGCGCACGACGAACTCGACTTGCCTCCGGGCGTTGCCAAGCTCAAGCAGGGCGGCGGCCATGGCGGTCACAACGGGTTGCGCGACATCATTGCGCAACTGGGCAATCAGAATACGTTCTACCGCCTGCGGCTTGGCATTGGCCACCCGGGCGTCGCCAGTATGGTTTCAAATTTCGTCCTGGGTCGTGCGCCACGCGCCGAACAGGAAAAACTCGATGCCAGCATCGACTTTGCCCTCGGCGTGCTGCCGGATATCCTCGCCGGTGAATGGAACCGCGCGATGAAAAACCTGCACAGCCAGAAGGCCTGACTCTACTCCGAGGGGAAACACCATGGGATTCAATTGCGGCATCGTCGGCCTGCCTAACGTCGGCAAGTCCACCCTGTTCAACGCCCTGACCAAATCCGGTATCGCGGCCGAGAACTTCCCCTTCTGCACCATCGAGCCGAACAGCGGCATCGTGCCGATGCCGGATCCGCGTCTGGACGCCCTGGCGGCCATCGTCAATCCGAAGCGCATCCTGCCGACCACCATGGAATTCGTCGACATCGCAGGCCTGGTGGCCGGCGCCTCGAAAGGTGAAGGCCTGGGCAACAAGTTCCTCGCCAACATCCGCGAAACCGACGCGATCGCTCACGTGGTGCGCTGCTTCGAAGACGAAAACGTGATCCACGTTTCCAACAGCGTTGACCCGAAACGCGACATCGAAATCATCGACCTGGAACTGATCTTCGCCGACCTCGACAGCTGCGAGAAGCAACTGCAGAAAGTTGCGCGTAACGCCAAGGGTGGTGACAAGGACGCTGTGGTTCAGAAGGCTCTGCTTGAGCAACTGATCGCGCACTTCACCGAAGCCAAGCCTGCGCGCAGCCTGATGAAGAACATGAGCGCTGACGAAAAGGCAGTGATCAAGGGCTTCCACCTGCTGACCACCAAACCGGTCATGTACATCGCCAACGTCGCTGAAGACGGTTTCGAGAACAACCCGCACCTGGACGTGGTTCGCGCAATCGCCGAAGAAGAAGGCGCGATGGTCGTTCCGGTCTGCAACAAGATCGAAGCGGAAATCGCCGAGCTCGATGACGGCGAAGAGAAAGACATGTTCCTCGAGGCCTTGGGCCTGGAAGAGCCTGGCCTGAACCGAGTGATCCGCGCCGGCTACGAAATGCTGCACCTGCAGACCTACTTCACCGCCGGTGTCGAAGAAGTCCGCGCCTGGACCGTCAAAGTCGGTGCCACCGCACCTCAGGCTGCTGGCGTGATCCACACCGACTTCGAGAAGGGCTTCATTCGCGCCGAAGTGATCGCCTACAACGACTTCATCCAGTACAAGGGCGAAGCCGGCACCAAAGAAGCCGGTAAATGGCGTCTGGAAGGCAAGGATTACATCGTCAAAGATGGCGACGTGATGCACTTCCGCTTCAACGTGTAAGCGTTACACCGAAGAAAAAGCCGCGTTTGATACGCGGCTTTTTTATGCCTGAAATTTACTGCTGAACCTATTTCCCCTGTGGGAGCGAGCCTGCTCGCGAAGAGGGAGTGTCAGCCATATCTCTGCGGATAACACACCGCATTCGCGAGCAGGCTCGCTCCCACAATTGGGAATGGTGTGGCGTCAGGCCTTTTTGGTGCGCGGCAGGAAAATCGCCAACACGCCAAACAACGGCAGGAACGAACACAGGAAATACACGTACTCAATCCCGTGCACATCCGCCAGATGCCCCAGCAACGCCGCACCAATCCCGCCGAAACCGAACATCAACCCGAAAAAGATTCCGGCAATCATCCCGACGTTGCCCGGCACCAGTTCCTGCGCGTACACCACAATTGCCGAAAACGCCGACGCCAGAATGAAGCCAATCACCACGCTAAGAACACTGGTCCAGAACAGATCAACGTGAGGCATGAGCAGCGTGAACGGCGCCACACCAAGGATCGAGAACCAGATCACCGCCTTACGGCCGATCTTGTCGCCAATCGGCCCGCCGAAGAATGTGCCCGCCGCCACCGCGCCCAAAAACAGGAACAGGTGCAGTTGCGAACTGGCCACCGACAAGTCGAACTTCTCGATCAGGTAAAAGGTGAAGTAACTGGTCAGGCTGGCCATGTAGAAATACTTGGAGAACACCAACAGCCCCAGCACCACCAACGCACTGGTCACCCTGCCCTTCGACAGTCCATGGGTCGCTGCCTGGCCGGCCTTGAGCTTGAACAGATTGAGGTGATGGGCGTACCAGCGACTGATGCGGTACAGCACGAACAACGCAAACACCGCGAACAAGCCGAACCACGCGACGTTGCCTTGGCCGAACGGAATGATGATCGCTGCCGCCAGCAACGGGCCAAACGCCGAACCGGCGTTACCGCCGACCTGGAAGGTCGATTGCGCCAGACCAAAGCGTCCACCGGAAGCCAGCCGCGCAATCCGGGAGGCCTCGGGATGAAACGTCGAGGAACCGATACCGATCAGCGCCGCCGCCAGCAGAATCAACGGAAAACTGCCGACCATCGACATCATCACGATGCCAATCAGCGTGCAGATCGAACCGGCCGGCAATAGCCACGGTTTCGGATGACGGTCGGTGTGATAACCGACCCACGGCTGCAACAGCGAGGCGGTCAACTGGAAGGTCAAAGTGATCAACCCGACCTGGGTAAAGCTCAACCCATAGTTGGCCTTGAGCATCGGGTAGATCGACGGCAAGACCGACTGAATCAGGTCGTTGATCAAATGCGCCAGCGCCACCGCGCCAATGATACGCATCACCAATGGGCTGCTTTGCGGAGCAGCGGGCGCCGAGGCAGCGGCGGTCTGAACGTTGCTGATAGCCATGGAAGTTTCCGGACAGCAGATGGGTGCACGCAGGCAGGTGCGTCAATGTGCCATTTTTCGGTGCGCCAGCGCCATCCCCTTAGCCAGCTAACTAACTGACTGGTCGTCGACAGCAAGGTGATAGCGCAACGCCATGGTCTGAATCTTGCCTTGCTCTATCCCTTGAACACGGCGCCCTTACAAAGGGCACCGACAATGGGAAGTTTCGCTACAGAGCCGGCCTACAGAGCGGGCGAGAGTGAACTTTCGAGGCCTTTTAGCAGGGCACAACATCAACGTCGAACGACCGCATGCACGCCATTGGTGCGTGGTGTCCAGAGGAGTCACGGGGCATGCAGGCTTTCCTTTCACCGGGGATCAAATTGCTGGGGCGGTTTGGCTTCGCAGGTAAATTCCAATTGTTGTTTCTGCTGTTCATTCTGCCGTTGGCCGGCAGCCTGTTGATGATCGGCCAGGACTATCGCGACAAGCTCAATCTGATCTCCGGCGAACGTGCCGGCGTGCGCCAGTTGCTCGCGCTGGATGCGCTGGACAACCTGCTCGCCGCGCAACGCGACCGCGCCGCCCGTTGGCGCGCCACGGAAACCAATCGGCAACCGACGCCGGCCACCCTCGCCGCCATGGGTGCATTTGACGCGGTACAACCGGCCGTGCAGCAAGCCACCACGGATTTGGGCAATGCGCTAAAGAACGAAGGCGCCGAGGGCGAAACACTTGCCCGCTATCAGGCGCTGCAAACGGCACTGAACGGCCTGGATTCGAAAAGCCTCAGCGGAGTCGGTTGGTGGCCGGACGGTTACGACCGTTTCACCAACGCCCTCAGCGCCCTGCAAGCGTTACGCGAGCAGATCGTCATGGACAATCGCCTGACCCTCGCACCGTGGCTGGAAACCTATCTGCTGACGCAAATTTCCACGCAACACGCGCCGGATCTGATCGAACGGGTCGGCCGACTCGCCGCCGTCGGGCAAGCCTCGGTCGTCTCCGGCCAATTCACTCTGCAAAGCCGTTTGCAGTTGCGTGACCTGCGCAGCCGTATCGGCGATGCCCGCGAGCAACTGGTGAAAACCGCCACGCTGCTCGAGGCGCGTTTACCGAAAGACCAGCAGAACTGGGCCAGCCAATACCACGACAGCCTCAAGCACCTCGACAGCGGCTTGAAGGTCCTTGATGACGGCGTGTTCGGCGGCAGCATCAATCTCAAACCAGAGGACTTCGAACGCAGCCTCGACGCCTTGCTGAGAAACCTCGCCGCCCTGCGTCAGCAATCGCTGGTGTCGCTTGATCAACGACTCGACGCTTACCACAGCTCGGCGATCCGTCAGTTCATCATCGTCGCAGCAATCTTCGGCTGCCTGCTGCTCGCGGCGCTGTATTTGTTCGTCTGCCTGCAAGCCTCGATCCGCCGCAGCGCCAGCGGTATCACCCTGCTCGCCGAAGCCCTGCGCGATGGCAACCTCAGCCTGCAAGTGCCGGTGGTGGGCCGTGATGAACTGGCCGCGATCAGCACCGCGCTCAACGTCGCCGTGGTGCAATTGCGCACAAGCATGCTCGGTGTCGATCATGAGACCTCGCAATTGAGCAGCGCGGTGCGCAGCCTCAACGAGCATTCCAGTGGCGCCCTCAGCGAAGTCGAGGCGCAGCAATTGCAGATCAGCCAGATCGCCGCAGCCGCCACGCAACTGGCCGCGACATCGCAAGGCGTGGCGCAAAGTTGCGAACAGGCCTCCGGCAGCGCTCAGCACACCCGGCGCATTGCCGCTGACAGCAGCCGCGATAGCCAACGCACTACGGCGAGTATTCAGCAGCTCAATCAGCGCTTGAACGACACCGCAGCGGCACTCGGTCGGGTCAGCGAGCAAGGTCAGCAGATTCAATTGGTCGTCGACACCATTCGCGGCGTCGCCGAACAGACCAATCTGCTCGCGCTCAACGCGGCTATTGAAGCCGCACGCGCCGGTGAACAAGGTCGCGGCTTTGCCGTGGTCGCCGATGAGGTGCGCAGCCTGTCGCAACGTACACAGTCGTCCACCGCGCAGATCGCCGGCACCGTAGACAGCCTGCGCGCGACGGTCAACGAAGCCGTGAGTTTGATGGAAGCCGCTTGCGGCCAGGCGCAAGCCGATGCCGAGTCGGTCACCGGTCTCGGTGAACGTTTGGGCGAAATCGCCAGCGCCGTGCAAAGCGTCACCGACACCCTGGCGCAGATCGCCACGGCGGTTGAGGAACAGGCGAGTACCGCCGACGAAGTCAGCGGCAATATCCAGCAGGTCGATCAGGCGGCCGTGCGTCTGCTCGAAGGTGCACGCGCGGTGAACCTTGCGGCGGATACCCTGAGTCAGGGCAGCCATGCCTTGAGCGCCAATACCGCGAGATTTCAGCTGCGTTGATGCCCTGCCCGGCCCGGATTTTCCGGGCTGGAGGATAAGCGGTTGAAAATAAGAAGAAATATTTTAAATTTACGCTTGACGCTTTTCCATTTCAGGGGAATAATGCGCGCCACTTGGCTACATAGCTCAGTTGGTTAGAGCATAGCATTCATAATGCTGGGGTCCGGGGTTCAAGTCCCTGTGTAGCCACCAAGTACTAAAAACGGCTTACCGAAAGGTAGGCCGTTTTTTTATGCCTCGAGAAAAGTGCGATTTCGTGATGGGGGATTTCTCCCCTCATCTGGTTTTCAGCCTGTCAGCGCCGACAACCCTTTCGCCCAGATCTGCCGAGTGCGCAACCCGACCATCGCCCGCCAATCCGGATCAGCGGGATAGAACTGCTCGAGCAGATTCACTTTGATCCCCCGCCCCGTCGCGTCCAGCGGATCACCATGCAGATGCAGCCAATGGTCATCACGCAAATGCCGATGCACATCCGGCCCCGGATACGTCCCGCACTCGATCACGAACGGCATCAACTGCACGTCCGGTAAAGCATTGAGCAACGCCTGCGAGGTGTAGCCGGTGGCGGTCGCTGCCACTCCGGTTTCGCTCAAGGTGTCGGCGCCGGTGTGCAGGGTGTAAAGCCATGGGCCATAAATTGCTTGGGCCTGCGCAAGTGCCGGGTAAGGCGCCTGGGTGATGGTTAGCAACATCGGATGGCCGTATTCGCCAGCGCCGGTGTGCAGGTCAAAACACATCACGGTTTCAGCGCCAGCCAGATGCGCGTCGATGATCTGATGCAACGTGCGATTCGACCAACTCGGCGCACGACCGCCGTAGAACAGTCCGTCGGGATGGCTGTGCTGACCGCCCTCGACAATCGACATCACTGCCGCCCAGCCGTGTTCGTTGATTTGCGCATCGAGTATGGCATCGGCGCGTTGGCGCTCGGGGCCGTGCAAATCGGCGCATGCGTAGACTTCATGCAGTGCGGCGTACGCGCGGTTATCCGGTAGCGGCCCGGTGAAATCGAGGTGATTGCGGTTGAGGTCGATATTGTCTTCGTTGACCCGGCGCAACCACGCCGTGCCCCATGGGTTGATCAGGTGCACCATCACCACCGCGACATCCTTGGGCAGTGAGCCGGGTTCGAAGGTTTTCAGCCATGCGATCTGACTGTCGGAGCCGTAATAGCCCTCGACGCCGTGCGTACCGCTGAGCGCCACCAGCCGACGCTTGGCCTGCGGATCGCCGAGCACGGCGACGTCGGTGCTCAGTGGTTCGCCGAATGGCCCGCAGCGTGGATGTGCGTAAGAGGTGAGCGTGGCGCCGGCGGCATTGGCGGCGGCGATGAACCGTTCGCGTTGGTCGCGGTAGCTGGATTCGGTGGGGAACTCGCTGTGCATATCGGTCTCTTGTTGATCTTGTAATTGTGGGAGCGAGCCTGCTCGCGAAAGCGGTTGTACATTCAACATTTCTGCCGACTGACACTGCGCATTCGCGAGCAAGCTCGCTCCCACAGGTGCTCAGTGCAGCTCAACGGATTTGCGGTTGACCCTAGCGAACATCCGCCCTGAAAAGAAAGACAAAAATGCCCATCGGTTTGCGTCGCGACCGGGCGGTCGATAAAGTCCCTGAGACTTTTAATCCACGGACGGAGAGCCCGCGTGTTTTCAGCCTTGCCCTTGAGCCGCTTTCGCCTGCCTGCCCTGACGCTGATCATTAGCGCCCTGACCCTCACCGCCTGCAACGCCCCGCCCTCCTCGACCTTGCCGCTGGCACCGGAAGCCGCTTCCGGTTACCGCACTGATCTGCAAACCCGTCACGCCAGCAAGCACATGGCCGCCGCTGCCAATCCACTGGCCGCTGAAGCCGGGCGCGAGATGCTGCGTCAGGGCGGTTCGGCGATTGATGCGGCGATTGCGATGCAAGCGGTGTTGACCCTGGTGGAGCCGCAGTCGTCCGGGATCGGCGGCGGTGCGATGATCGTGTTGTGGGACGGTAAACAGGTGCGCACCTACGACGGTCGCGAAACCGCACCGGCCGGTGCCACCGAAAAGCTGTTCTTGCGCGCCGATGGCCAACCGATGTCGTTCCCGCAGGCGCAGATCGGCGGTCGTTCGGTCGGTACGCCGGGCGTGTTGCGCGCACTGGAGATGGCACATAAACAACACGGTCGCCTGCCATGGGCGAAGCTGTTTGAACCGGCGATCAAACTGTCCGAGCAAGGCTTTGCGATCTCTGCGCGTTTGCACTCGCTGCTGGAATCAGATCCGGTCATCCACCAGTCGCCGGACATGGCCAAGTACTTCCTCAATGCTGATGGCAGCGTCAAAGCCGTCGGCACGCGCCTGCAAAACCCGGCGCTGGCCGCAGTGCTAAAACGCATCGCCAACGAAGGTGCGGACGCGTTGTATAAAGGCCCGATTGCTGAAGAAATCGTCGCCAAGGTGCAGGGCCACGCCAACCCCGGCAGCCTGTCGCTCAGTGATCTGCAGCGCTATCAGGCCAAGGAACGTGCGCCGCTGTGCACCGATTACAAGCGCTGGCAGGTCTGCGGCATGCCGCCACCGTCGTCGGGCGGGATCGCCGTGGCGCAGATTCTCGGCACATTGCAGGCGCTGGAAACCCGCGATCCACGCTTGTCACTGACGCCGCTCAAACCGGTGAGGACCGACAAACCCGCCGGTATCGAACCGGCACCGCAAGCCGTGCATCTGATCGCCGAAGCCGAACGTCTGGCCTACGCCGACCGCGCGCAATACGTCGCCGACACCGACTTCGTGCCAGTGCCGGTCAAAGGCCTGGTCGATCCGGGCTATCTGGCCAGCCGCGCCAGCCTGATCGGCGAGCGCAGCATGGGCAGCGCCAAACCGGGCACACCGCCGGGCGTACAAGTGGCCTACGCCCCGGACCGCTCGCCGCTGCGCATCTCCACCTCGCAAGTGGTCGCGGTGGATGACCTCGGCGGCGCCGTGTCGATGACCACCACCATCGAGGCCGCGTTCGGCTCGCACTTGATGGTTCAGGGCTTCTTGCTGAACAACCAGATGACCGACTTCTCGTTCATCCCCGAAGAAAACGGACAAAAAGTCGCCAACCGCGTTGAGCCCTTAAAACGCCCGCGCTCGTCGATGGCGCCAACGCTGATCTTCGATCGTAACAGCGGCGAATTCGTCGCCACGGTCGGCTCACCCGGCGGTTCGCAAATCATCGAATACGTGGCAAAAACCACCGTCGGCCTGCTCGACTGGAACCTCGACCCGCAAAGCGCCATCAGCCTGCCCAACTTCGGCAGCCGCAACGGCCCGACCGAACTGGAACAAGGCCAGTTCAGCCCGGCGCTGATTCAGGTACTGAAAGACAAAGGGCATGCGGTGAATGAAATCGACATGACCAGCGGCACCCAGGCCATCGTGCGGGTCAAGGATGCGCAGGGGAAGGCGTCGTTGGAGGGTGGCGCGGATCCACGGCGTGAAGGGGAAGCGTTGGGGGATTGAGGCTACGAAGTGAATAAAAAGGCCTACCGGGAGGTAGGCCTTTTTATTGGGCGAACAACGAGTAAGTAAGGGGCGTAGTTTGTTCGGCGACCAAGGTTTCAATGTTTAAAAATGCCGTGAAAATACAGAACCGTCCCACAAGGTTTTCAGGTTGTCCGTCGGACGTCCGCTCTCTAGGCTGTGCACGTCGCTGCCAATTCAGTGACCGGGCCTGGAAATCCGACGACAGTTGTGCGCACCAGCGCCATTCATAACGTATCCTTGCGCGCCCTTGTGGTGTGCACTCTGTTATGGCGGCTGTGCGCGGGAGACCTTCGGGTCTGCCGGGTTACTCTGTCCCGGATTTCCAGCCTGCGTACAGCTGCCACCCATTCGCCTGGAAATCGAATGGACCAGCTACAACCGTCACACAGGGTAATCATCATGAAAAAACCAACACCCAACCCCCCCGAAACAGACACCGACCCAACCTCTCCTTACGCCTCCATCGACAGCAAAAAGCTCCACGAAGCCGCCGACCGCGCCCTTGATCATTACCTCAAGCCGGCCGCTCACATCATGGCGTCCGCCCGCGTGGCTGAACCCATGTACCTCGCCAACCCGGTGTACGACACCGAATCCCTGCTGGCAAATGCCAGCGAAACCCTGGGTTCGGTCACCGAGATGCTCAACAACTTCGCCGCCATGCTCGATACCTCGCACCGCAAGACCGCGCTAGGCATCGCGCAAATCGTCATGCTGAGTGAGCTGGCGGTGAATCAGGCGCTGGATAACGTTCAGCCGGTCACGTAGTTTTCGCAATGCATAAAAAATCCGATGCCGTGAAGGCATCGGATTCTTAATTGCTGGCGTTGCCCTGAATAAACTTGGTTTTCCTTCGAAGCCTACCAGGCCAAACAGCTTTCACATCCCAGATCTATGGCTCAACGATTCGCCACCAGATGCGTTCCAAACAGCAAATAACAACCACCGGCCAAGCGATCCAGCCATTGCCGCGAACGCTCATATACACCGGCAATCCGCCGACTGGCAAAGAACAGCGCCACGCAGCAATACCAGCTGAACGACAACGTCGCCATGGTCAGCACCGCCAGCGCCAGTAACAGTGGCGGGATGTGAGCCGGCATGGCGGTGGCGAAAATGGTCGCGACAAACAGTGCCGACTTGGGATTGGTCATGTTGCCCAGAAAGCCGCGGCCATAAGCACCGAGCAACGTCTGCTCCGAACCATCCAGCGTACCCGCGACGATCGGCGCCTTGCGCTTGAACTGCTTGAGCCCGAGGTAGATCAGGTAGCAGCCGCCGGCAATCTTGAAGCTCAAGTACAGCGCTGGTGCGGCGCTGAACAGCGACTGAATGCCCAGGCCACCCGCCAGCCCCCACAACACGGTTCCGCTGGCCACGCCGAGCGCCGCGACGACACCGTGGCGGCGGGAACGGCTAACCGCCAGTTGCGCGATGTTGAAGAAGTTCGGGCCGGGGGTGACCACCGCCACGGTCCACAACAGGGCCAACGACAGCAACGGCGCCAGATAACTCGAAAGGGAAAAATCCATGGGGGTATGCGCCTGATTGGGTTCGACGATGCCTTCTACCTTGCAACATCCGGCAATATTTTGCCATCAGCCGTCATTCACACCGCTAACGTCTTGCCATCCACCGCATCACCAATCTTCAGGAAATGCCCGCCCGCCACGTGGTGCAAGGTGCGCAAACCATCGTGTCCTTCGAAATGCCAGCGTCCGTCGCTGAACACGCGTTCATCGGCATGGGCGGCGATGACTTCGGCGAGGAACAGGTCGTACTGTTCGTGGTTGCGCGGCTCCGGGAGCAAACGGCATTCCAACCAGGCGACGCAGCCGTCGAGCAACGGGGCTTCGACTTGTTCGCCGGCGAAGGTTTGCAGGCCGTAAGCCTGAAACTTGTCTTGCCCTAGGGTCTGGCTGATTTCCAGACCCGACGTATTGCCGACGGTTTGCACGATGTCAGCCTGATTGACGCACGGGACGTTGAGCACGAAAGTGCCGGACGCTTCGAGCAACTGGCGGGTCCAGGTGGATTTATCGAGGACGACGGCGACTTTCGGCGGCTCGAAATCCAGCGGCATGGCCCAAGCGGCGGCCATGATATTGCGCTGGCCGTCGTAGGCGGCGCTGACCAGAACGGTCGGCCCGTGGTTGAGCAAACGGTAGGCTTTGTTCAGGGGCACCGGGCGGCGGTGGGAATCGCTCATGGGATCTGCTCCGGGGGAAAAGGAGCCGATTGTAGCGCTGCCACTGAAGAAACACAGATTCGGTGGGAGCGAGCCTGCTCGCGAAAGCGGTGTGTCAGTCAACAGCACTGCTGAGTGAACTGACGCCTTCGCGAGCAGGCTCGCTCCCACAATGGATCAGTGGAGATTAGTGGGAGAGTTGATTGGCGAACTGGCCCACTGCGTTGACGACTTTCTGCGCACCATCCTGAATCTCGACAATCACCGTGCCCGCCTCTGCCGCCAGCGCCAGGCCTTGTTCAGCCTGAAGCTTGCCGTCGGTCATCAGGGCCACGGCGTTGCGCGCCATTTCCTGGTTCTGCCGCACCACGGTGACGATCTCTTCGGTCGCCTGGCTGGTGCGCGAGGCCAGTTGTCGCACCTCGTCGGCCACCACCGCAAAACCACGGCCCTGCTCACCGGCGCGCGCCGCCTCAATGGCAGCATTGAGCGCCAGCAGGTTGGTCTGTTCGGCAATGCCGCTGATGGTTTTGACGATGGTGCCGATCACCTGCGACTGCTCGTTCAATGCCTCGATGCCCTCACCGGCAGCCTGCATGTGCCGCGACAGTTCACGCATCACATTCACCGCTTCGGTGACCACGGTGGTGCCACGTTGCGCGGTGCTGTCGGTTTGCTGCGAAGTGCTGTAGGCAATGCTCGCCGCGTCGGCCACTGCTTGTTCGCGGTTGACCTGATCGGTGATTACCGTGGCGAACTTCACCACTTTGTAGAGTTTGTCGTTGGCATCGACCACAGGGTTGTACGACGCCTCCAGCCACACCGTACGACCATGGCTGTCGACACGCTTGAAGCGGTCAGCGACGAACTCGCCGTTGTTCAAACGTCGCCAGAAGTTCTGGTACTCGGCGCTGTTGTATTCCTCCGGAGTGCAGAACAAGCGGTGATGTTTGCCCTTGATCTGCGCCAGGCTGTAACCCATGCCGCTGAGGAAGCGATCGTTGGCGTTGAGCACATTGCCGTTGAGGTCAAACTCGATCACCGCAGTCGAACGCACCAGTGCTCCGATCAGGTTTTCATGCTCACGGGAAGCTTCAATGGTGCGGGTCAGGTCGCTGGCGAACAGCGAAATGTGCTTGATCCGCCCATCCGAAGAACGCACCGGTTGCACGATCGAACGCAGCCACGCTTCTTCACCATTGCCACGCAACAGGCGTACGGCACCGGCGAAATGCTCGCCACGGGTCATGGCGTTTTTGAAGCGCTGGTGGAATTCATCAGTCTTCACATGCGCCGGGACGATGTCTTCAATCGCCCGACCGATCAGGTCCTGACTCTTGTAGCGCATCTCGCCCAGGAAGTTCTGATTGACCGATTGAATGCGCCCGTCAGGCTCAAGGTTCAATACCAGCATCTCGCTTTCCAGGCTTTCCTTCACCTGCACGAGGCTGGAGAGTTCTTCACGAAGAGCGGCCAGCTCTTGCTTCAGGCGTTTGTTGAACATGGGGAAGTACCGATGGGCAGGATAGAAAGCGGGATGCAGCCTAACCATCGGCCTTGAAAATCTTTTCTGAAGAGCGCTGGCGACTCGTCAGTCAAAAATAGTTCTGAACGGTAAAGTCACGCAGTTCCGGCCACCTGACACTGTCCCGAACGCGGCATCCGCGCACCGAAATACGCCGCCGTCAGAAGGCCCACCACGCCCATCACCGCGCAGAACATCACACAGATCCACGGGCTCCACGGCATCAGACCGATCAGCAACAGCGGTGTGATACTGGCCCAAATGGCGTAGGCAATGTTGTAGGTAAAGGAAATGCCTGACACGCGAATACGTGCCGGGAACAACCCGACCATCACCGACGGCACCGCGCCGACAACACCGCAAGCCAGACCGGCTACCGCGTAAGCCAGGCCTACCCAGTTACCGCCCATGATCAGGCAGCCATACAGCACGCCGATGCCCAGTGGCAGCAGCAGGCTATACAGCATGACGGTGCGCCAGGCGCCGAGACGGTCGACCAGCAACCCGGCGATCACGCAGCCGATATTGAGAAACACGATACCCAAGGCACTGAGAGCGAAGGTATGGCTGGCGGTCATGCCGAAGGTTTTCTGCATCATGGTCGGGGTGATGACGACGAACACCACCACCGCCGAAGTCAGCACGCAGGTCAGCAACATTGCCGGCAGCATCGCCAACCGATGCTCACGCAGTACCGTGCGCAACGGCAGTTCGACCCGCGCCTCACGCTGCGCTTCCATCGCCATGAACACCGGGGTTTCGCTCAACCAGCGACGCAGGTACACGCCGATCACGCCGAAAACGCCACCGAGCAGGAACGGATAGCGCCAGGCGTAATCGAGGATTTCCGCCGGGGTGAACAGTTGCGCGAGAAACGTCGCAGTCAACGCGCCAATCAGGTAACCGAAAGTCAGCCCGGCCTGCAAAAAGCCCAGGGCGTAACCGCGATGGCCGGTCGGCGCGTGCTCGGCGACGAACACCCAGGCGCTCGGTACCTCACCGCCCACCGCCGCACCTTGCAGGATGCGCAGCGCCAGCAACAGCAGCGGTGCAAAGTAACCGATCTGCGCGTAGGTCGGCATGATCCCAATCAGCAGGCACGGCAGCGCCATCATCAGGATGCTCAGGCTGAAGACTTTCTTGCGTCCGAGTTTGTCGGCGAAATGCGCCATCAGAATACCGCCCAAGGGCCGCGCCAGATAACCGGTGACGAAAATCCCGAAGCTTTGCAGCAGACGCAGCCACTCGGGCATTTCCGGTGGGAAGAACAACTGGCTGAGGGTCAGGGCGAAGAATACGAAAATGATGAAATCGTAGATTTCCAGCGCCCCGCCAAGGGCCGCAAGGCCTAAGGTCTTGTAGTCGGAACGGCTGAACGGCGCAGGTTTGGCCGTGGATTGGGCAGTCATGGCAAAGAACTCTGGATCAGGCAAAAACCAAGGCGCCCATGGTCTACGCAAATGGGCGGATGGACAACCCGTTAGACCATAGTCCCGGTTTTGCAAAAGCTGCTCACAAAGCATCGGCAGTTGAATTACTGTTAATGCCTGTCCAGCGGGACCACGCCAACCCCGGCCAACCGCCGTAAACCCCATGTGGGAGCGAGCCTGCTCGCGAAAGCGCCAGCCCAGCCAACTTCAATGTTGAATGTGCCGACCTCTTCGCGAGCAGGCTCGCTCCCACAGGGATCTCTGTGTTGTCGAGATCGGCGAGCGTTCCCGCGGACCACAATAACCATAAAAAATCCGAGGTACTCCCTGTGGCCGTTGATATCGAAGATAGCCGCTCCGCACGCTTTGCCCTGCGCTGTTCAAGCTTTGCCGAACGCTGGTTTCCCGATTCCTGGGTATTCGCCGCACTGGCCGTGATCATCGTCGCCCTGGCCACACTGGCCATGGGCGCCAAACCCACCGCTGCGGCGATGGCGTTCGGTGACGGGTTCTGGAGCCTGATTCCGTTCACCATGCAGATGGCCTTCGTGGTGATCGGCGGTTACGTCGTCGCCAGCTCGCCGCCCGCCGTGAAATTGATTGACCGGTTGGCACGTATTCCGAAAAACGGCCGATCCGCTGTGGCCTGGGTCGCATTGATATCGATGGTCGCATCCCTGCTCAACTGGGGCCTGTCGCTGGTATTCGGCGGTCTGCTGGTGCGCGCCCTCGCCCGCCGCACCGATCTGAAAATGGATTACCGCGCCGCCGGTGCTGCGGCGTATCTGGGCCTTGGCGCGGTATGGGCATTGGGCCTGTCGTCGTCGGCCGCGCAGTTGCAAGCCAACCCCGGCAGCCTGCCGCCGTCGATCCTGTCGATCACCGGGGTGATTCCGTTCACCGAAACGATTTTCCTCTGGCAGTCCGGTGTGATGCTGCTGGCGTTGATCGTGATCTCGATCATCATCGCCTACGCCACCGCCCCCGGGCCGAACTCGGCGCGCGATGCCAAGGCCTGCGGCATCGACCCGGCCTTCAACCTGCCACCGCTGCAACCGCGCACGCGACCGGGGGAATGGCTGGAGCACAGTCCGCTGCTGATCATCGTGCTGGTGCTGTTGGCGGCGGGCTGGCTGTTCCATGAGTTTTCGACCAAACCGCCGATCACGGCGATTTCCGGACTGAACACCTACAACTTTCTGTTCATCATGCTCGGCGCATTGCTGCACTGGCGTCCGCGCAGTTTCCTCGATGCCGTGGCCCGTGCGGTGCCGACCACCACCGGCGTGTTGATCCAGTTCCCGCTGTACGGCTCGATTGCCGCGCTGATGACCACGGTCAAAGGCGCGGATGCGCAAACCCTGGCGCACCACATCTCGACGTTTTTCGTCAGCATTGCCTCCCACGACACCTATGCGCTGTTGATGGGCGTGTACTCGGCGATTCTCGGCTTCTTCATACCGTCCGGTGGCGGCAAGTGGATCATCGAGGCGCCGTATGTGATGCAAGTTGCCAATGACCTGCAATATCACCTCGGCTGGGCGGTGCAGATCTACAACGCGGCGGAAGCGTTGCCGAATCTGATCAACCCGTTCTACATGCTGCCGTTGCTGGGCGTGCTCGGGCTGAAAGCCCGGGACCTGATCGGATTCTCCTTTGTGCAACTGCTGGTGCACACGCCGCTGGTGCTGCTGTTGCTGTGGGCGTTGGGGACGACGCTGGCGTATACGCCGCCAGTGATGCCTTAACCCAAGCGGGGCGCAGTCATGATGGCCGCGCCCCACACTTTGCTCCTGAAACAGCCGCGTGTCGGGCTGCCTGTCGCAAATAATGGCTCAGAGCCATCATCCTGCTTTACCGCATCCCGCCCTCGGTAATATTCTGCGCGCCCATAAATGTTTCATTTTTTTACCAAGCGCAAAGGGAGTTCGTTGCAATGATCGTAGGGATTGACCTGGGAACCACCAACAGCCTTGTTGCCGTCTGGCGTGGCGATGCCACCGAGTTGGTGCCCAATGCCCTGGGTCAGTTCCTGACACCGAGCGTTGTCGGCCTCGATGATCAAGGCCGGATTCTGGTCGGCCAGGCGGCGCGCGAGCGTCTGCACACGCACCCGCGTCTGACGGCTTCGCTGTTCAAGCGCCACATGGGCAGCGCCACGCAAACGTACCTGGCTGACAAGGCGTTCCGCCCGGAAGAGCTGTCCGCGCTGGTACTCAAAAGTCTGAAAGAAGACGTCGAACGGGCTTTTGGCGAAACCGTCACCGAAGCCGTGATCAGCGTCCCGGCCTACTTCAGTGACGCCCAGCGCAAGGCCACAAGGATTGCCGGCGAACTGGCCGGGTTGAAAGTCGAGAAACTGATCAACGAACCGACCGCTGCCGCCCTCGCCTATGGACTGCACCAACGGGACAAGGAAACTTCGTTCCTGGTTTTCGACCTCGGTGGCGGCACGTTTGACGTGTCGATTCTGGAGCTGTTCGAAGGCGTGATGGAAGTCCGCGCCAGCGCCGGTGACAACTTTCTCGGCGGCGAAGACTTCGACACGGTGCTGCTTGAGCACTTCATCAGCCAGCACCGTTCGGCCGCAGACTTCCCCGAGCGCAGTAGCGTCATCCAGCCCCTGCGTCGCGAGGCCGAGCGTGTGCGCAAGGCGCTGGGGCAGGACGACAGCGCCGAATTCCGCTTGCAACTCGGTGAGCGGCAGTGGACGCAAACCATCACCCAGCAACAGTTGGCGACGCTATACACGCCGCTGCTCGAGCGCCTGCGCGCGCCGATTGAGCGGGCGCTGCGCGATGCGCGCATCCGCGTCAGCGACCTCGACGAGATTCTGTTGGTCGGCGGCACCACGCGCATGCCGCTGGTACGCAAACTCGCGGCCGGGCTGTTTGGCCGCTTCCCGTCGATCACCCTCGACCCGGATCAGGTCGTGGCCCAGGGTGCGGCCATTCAAGCGGCACTCAAGGCCCGCGCCGCAGCGCTGGAAGAAGTGGTGTTGACCGATGTCTGCTCTTACACGCTGGGGATCGAGACCTCCACTCAGGTCGGTCGCAACTACGAGAGCGGCCACTACCTGCCGATCATCGAGCGCAACAGCATCGTGCCGGTCAGTCGGGTGAAAACCGTGTACACGCTGCACGACAACCAGGAACACGTGGTCGTGCGGATCTTTCAGGGCGAAAGCCGTCTGGTCAAAGACAACGTGGCACTCGGCGAGCTGGACATCAAGGTGCCGAAACGCAAGGCCGGCGAAGTTGCCCTCGACGTGCGTTTCACCTACGACAACAACGGTCTGCTCGAAGCTCAGGTGAAAATCCCCCTGACCGGGCAACAGCATTCGCTGGTCATCGAGAACAACCCGGGCGTGCTGTCACCCGAGGAAATCCAGCAACGCCTGGCGAACCTGGCACAGTTGAAGATTCATCCGCGCGAGCAGCAGGTCAACACGCTGCTCAGTGCACGTCTGGAGCGCCTCTATCAGGAAAGCCTGGGCGATCTGCGTGATCTGATGGGCGATTGGGCCAAGCAATTCCAGATCGCGCTCGATTCCCAGGACGAGCGCCAGATCCGCGAAGTGCGCACCGACTTGAGCCGACGCCTGAGCGAACTTGATCGCACCCCGTGGCAATAAGGAGCTTGGCCATGGATTGCTGGTCGGTGCTGCACCTGCACGATGACGCTGAAGCCCGCGACATCAAGCGCGCCTATGCGCGGCTGCTGAAAACCTTCCGCCCCGATGAGGATGCCGAAGGTTTCCAGCGCTTGCGCGAAGCCTACGAACAAGCGCTGGCGATTGCCCGGTGGCGCCTTGAAAACGCCGAGCCTGCGGACGAAGAAGATGTCGCCGTGGCCACGGCTTCCAGCGCCTTTGCCGCACTGGCACTCGATGCTGCGCTGGCAAACAAACATAGCCAGCCGCAAAACACCGCGTGGGGTTTTGCCGATCTCGACTTTCCGCCCGTCAACCCGGCAGCCCCCGAGCCTTTTGCGCCGCCAGCGCAGGATGATGTTTTGCCTGTAGAGCCACTGACGGCGGCCCCGGACACAGAGGCGTATGCGCTTGAAGCGCAGGCAGCACGGCAACTGCTTGAGGGGCTGTCGCCAGAAAATCTCGGCGAGCGTTGGGAGCAGGCGCAACAGCAAGGCTGCGCCGAAGTGTTCGAAAGGCTGTTGCTGCAACTATGTGTTGAACAGCAGCAACTGCGTGGCCCGGTGCTGTACTGGGCCGTCGAGCAACTGGGATGGCTGGGCCCTTGGCAAGAATTGCCGATGAGTGATCACCAGCGCGACCTGCTCGCCGAAAGCCTGATGGCCGATTATCAAAACGCCCTGCAAGCGCTACTCGAAAGCCACAGCGAGCGCGAATTCCTCAACTTGCTCACACGCTACAGCGCCCAACCGTGGCTGCAGGTATTCGATCGCCGCGAACAATGGCAGCAAACCCTGCTGCACTTGCTCAATGACAGCGAGTGGAGCGTGCCGCTGTTCGACCGCATCGGCCAATTGTTCGGCTGGGATCACAACAAAGGCCTGCACCCGCAGCCGGACTGGCTCTGGGAAACGTTGATCGAACGCTGCAATCAGGAAAGCTTCTACGACAACCTGCGGGCCAAGGCTGAAAGCGACCGGACGTGGGCGGCCGACGTTCAGGCCGCGCATCTGTTGATCAATCCGCTCAAGCCCATGCAGCAAAAGAAGATCATCGACGGTTTTGGTCAGAACGAATGGCAGGCCTGCCACGACCTGTCGGAAAACCTCAAATGGCGCTTCCCGGAGCTGCTCGCACGTTTGCCCTATGCCGACGTTTTTTACTGGCGGCGGTTCTTTCCGCGGCCCATCGCCGCCGAGACCTGGGTGCGGGTATGGGCGGCCATTGCCTTGGCGCTGTGCCTGTTCTATCTGGGCATTGAGAAAAGGGATGCCGCCAATCTCATCTTCATTCCGATGATCTTTGCCTGCGTACCGGTATGGTTTTTTCGCTTTGCATTGAGTTGGTGGGTGGTGCTCACGGCCCACGTGATCGTGCCGGATCTGTGGCTCACCGAGGGGCTGATTCCGCGCAAATGGAACCCTGACACGCGCTGGCTGGTGATACGCCACGGCGTACCGCAAGGGGTGATGGTGCTGCTGTTTTCGCTGATGCTTGGGCCGCTGGGGGCGCTCACTTATATCGGCACGCTCCTGATCGGCCTGGTGCACAAACGCCGTATCGGTTCGCTCGACCCGGATCTGAGCACCCGCCACCCTTGGTTGACCGCGCTGCACTGGGCGCACTTCAGTCCGCTGCAATTGCTGTTTCTGGTGGTCATGACCGCCATAACTGCGGCCAGCAAACTCGGCTGTTCGCTCACCCAACTCATGCCCGGTTAAAAACGCAACGACAAGTCGTTCTGTCACCCAACCGTCATACTCCCTTGTTAGCGTCCGCCCGAAACATACTGAAACAATTAAGCAAAAACGGGCTGACAGATGAAAGACGAAACAGACGGCACTGACGCACCTGAATCCAATCAACCTACCGACACCAGCCGCCGCCGCTTCCTTGGCGGCGTCGCGGTGCTCGGTGTCGGTGCCACACTGGCCGGCTGTGGCAGCGCCAGTGATCAACCGGGCAAACCGGCCGAGCGCCCGCTGACGCCCGCCGAGCTGGACAAGGCCCTGCGCGATCAGGTGAAAACCGTGGTGGTGATCTACGCCGAGAACCGCAGCTTCAATAACCTGTTCGGCGATTTCCCCGGTGTCGAAAAGCCTCTGTCAGCGCTCAAGCCCACCGACTATCAACAACGTGACCGCGACGGCGCGCTGCTGCAAACCCTGCCGCCCGTCTGGGGTGGCGTCCTGCAGATCGGACCGCAAACCCTCGATGGCGTGACCTACCCCAGCGCCACGCAGTTTCAGGAAAACCTGCCCAACGCGCCCTTCGCCCTCAAAGGCCCGAACGCTGAAGACTTGCCATTCGGCCTGGTGACCCGCGATTTGTGGCATGTGTTCTATCAAAACCAGATGCAGATCAATGGCGGCAAGAACGACGGCTTCGTTGCTTGGGCCGACTCCGGTGGTTTGACCATGGGTCACTACGCGCAGAGCCGTTATTCTCTGCGTCTATGGGACGTCGCTCAGGAATTCGTGCTGTGTGACAACTTCTTCCAGGGCGCCTTCGGTGGCTCGTTCCTCAACCACCAGTACCTGATCAGCGCCACCGCGCCGTTCTATCCGGACGCCGCCAATTCGGTGGCCAAGTCGCAGATCGCCGCGCTGCAAAGCGATGATCCGGCCGATCCGCGCCTCAAGCCGCTGGCGCAATCGCCGGCCAGCGCCATGAGTGGCCCGCCGCAGTTTGGCCCGAGTGCGCTGACCCCGGACGGCTTCGGCGTCAACACCCTCGCCCCGCCCTACTGGCCCACCTGGATTCGTGATCCGGAACGCCCGGCGTATTCGAAAGCGGATCTGCCCAACGTCATGGTGCCGCAGACCCACGAGCATATCGGCGACAAGTTGTCGAAAAAGAACATCGATTGGGCGTGGTATGCCGGTGCGTGGCAGGCAACGCTGGAGCAGTACAAGGATTCCGCCGGTATCCCGAAAATCCCCAATTTTCAGTACCACCATCAGCCGTTCAACTACTTCAAACAGCAAGGCCCGGAGAATCCCGAAGAGCGTAACAAGCGCCTGCGCGATGCCGGCCTGGGTGATGAATCGAGCAGCAACAAATTTTTCGCCGATGCCGAGGCAGGCACGTTGCCGGCGGTGAGCTTCTACAAACCCCAGGGCAATCTGAACATGCACGCCGGTTATGCCGACGTGGCCTCCGGGGATCGGCACATCGTGCGCGCGTTGAAAGTGCTACGCGAGAGTCCCCAGTGGAAAAACATGGTGGTGATCGTCACGGTCGACGAGAACGGCGGCTGGTGGGATCACGTCGCACCGCCCAAGGGTGACCGCTGGGGCCCGGGGTCACGCGTGCCGGCGTTGGTGGTGTCGCCGTTTGCGCGCAAGGGCACGGTGGATCACACGATCTACGACACGGCGTCGATCCTGCGGCTGATCACCCGCGTCTTCCAGCTGGAGACCCTCGACGGCCTCAAACAACGTGACGAGGCGATGATTGCCCGGGGCCAAAAAACCATGGGCGATCTGACCAACGCCCTGCATTTTCAGGTCTGAACGGGCGTCCTGCGGCGTGCTGCAAAAAACTGCAAATGACGGCTTTTCTGTGCAACACAGCTGATCCAATATGAGCCGCCCCCGACACCCCGGGAACTCACGCTGAAAAGGATCTGAGCATGTTCAAACTCGCAGGACTCACGCTCGCCGCGCTCACACTGAGCGCGGCCGCCCACGCCGATGTCGATCTGAAACTGGGCAGCACGGAGCGCGTCACCCGCCTCTTCGCTTACCCCAACAACTGCAACGTGATCTGTTTCCGCAACTGGACGCTGGAACAGACCGTCGCCCATTACCTGTCGCAGAGCGTGCAACGCGATGGTTATGCCGATGCCAAGGTGCTGGTGAAAACCGATAACGGCCAGCTTTACGCTGAAATCACCGGCGTACCGAAGGACTATGACAAACCGCTGTCGGCGCTACTGGATGCGGGGGACCTGGCCTACATCGGTGCCAGCAAGCTCAACGCCGACGGCAAATGGGCCTATAGCTGGTATTTGTTCCTGCCACTGGGCATGGCCCTGGAAAACCGTAAAAGTGTCGAGTTGCTGCACTTCCCGCCGGATTACTCGCTAACCCAGGCACAAGATTATCTGCGTTCGAACACCACCGATCGCTGGGCCACGCTGCTGACCGATAACGGCATTCCCGCCGCTCAGACGCCAGCGTTCCAGACCATCATCGATATCGCCCCGATCGCCGCGCCCTCCAATGCCGGCAGTGATCTGGAAGGCGTGTATGACTACTTCAAGGATTATCAGACCACACTGGTCAAACAGTTCAGCCAGACCGCCAGCGGCACGACGTTGCCGATGGTTGCATTTGGCGCACCGGTGCGTAACTGGATCAAGCAGCAATACGGGCCAACCGTGAATGTCTTGGGGCTGGCGACCATCAGCCCGAGCGAAGGCGTGAACGTACCGGTGCTGGGTTCGAACCACCCGAGTTACATCTGGTACGCCGCTGATCCGAAGAGCTACACCGGCGACGATGCCCAGGCCAAGGCTGATGCCGCAGGCCTGAAAGTCATGGGCCAGGATTTGAGTGCCGCCTGCTGGCAGGCCGGGATGGGCAGCAAACCGAGCAGCAATCCTCAGACCACCCTCACCGGTTGCACGCAGACATGGCAGGTCACGCAGAAAGTCAAAACTTGCGAGCTGTTCTATACCTCGATCCGCAACCTGCCCCCGGAACAAGCCGTCGCCAAATGCGCGACCACCCCGATCAAGGCCCAACTGAAGCAACTGCAGGCGCCGCTGCCGGCCACCGCCATTCCCGCGCCACACCTGTAATTGCTTGAGACATTCCCGTGTCAGCCAATGCTGACGCGGGAAAGCGTCTAAATCGCCTGTCAGATCTGACAGTAGACCAACTATACCTAATAGGACACGATTGGATCCAAGCAGCGTTGTTGTACTGACAGGACGTCAACCCAAGCAAGTCGCAAAAGCCTTGCGACAAGGACCGTTATGAATATCCATGCCATGGCGCAATCTGCATCACGCGATACTGAAGGCATCTATCCCTTTGCCGGCCTGCCCGTGCGCCTGGGGTTTCCCGCCAGTGCCGATTTCCAAATCATCCATGACGAGTACGGCGCCCCGATGGCGGTTGCGGCGCGGCGCGAGTTCATACACACCCATCGGATGTGCCGGGTCTCCGGACAATTGCTGCCTTATCGCTGCCGCCAGACCCGACAATTGCTGACGGGCATCCATATCTACGATCCGCGCTTTTGCGGTTTGATCGAACACGCCTGCGACCCCAACGTATTTCTCGACATGAGCGAGTTATGGCTGTGGGCGCTGAAAGATATCCACAGGGGGGAACGGCTGACCATGGACTACGCCGCCACCGAAGACAAACTGCTGCACCAGTTCATCTGCGGTTGCGGATCTGTACGTTGCCGAGGCTGGATCACCGGTTACGACGAACCACCCAGCCTCGAAGGCCAGCACTTTCTACAGTCCTGGCGGCGTTCCGGATTGCGCTGAAAAGTGCGCTGAAAGGGGATTACAACGCGCCGACCGGACGCAGACGATACTGCGGCGGCAGTTGTTCGAAGCCACTGATGGTGGTGTTCAGACTTTTCCAGCGGCCGTCCTTGATGCCGTAGATGCAACCGTGGATCGACAGGCTCTGCCCGCGATGCCAGGCGTTCTGGATGATGCTCGTGTGGGCGACGTTGGCCACTTGCTGGATCACGTTGAGTTCGCACATGCGATCAACCTGCTCCTCTTCGGTTGGCAACTTGGCCAGTTCTTCGCGTTTTTCGTAATACAGATCGCGGATCGAACGCAGCCAGCCATCGATCAGGCCGAACTGGCGGTCCTGCATCGAGGCGCGTACGCCGCCACAGCCGTAGTGGCCAGTGACGAGGATGTGTTTGACCTTGAGCACGTCGACCGCGTACTGGATCACCGACAGGCAGTTGAGGTCGGTGTGCAGCACGACGTTGGCGACGTTGCGGTGTACGAATAGATCGCCCGGCAGCATGCCGACGATTTCGTTGGCCGGCACGCGCGCATCCGAACAGCCGATCCACAGATATTCCGGTGTTTGCTGGCGCGCCAGCTTGGCGAAGAAATCCGGGTCTTCCTTGGTGATCGCGTCAGCCCAACGCTCGTTGTTATCAATCAGGTCTTGTAAGTCGTGCATGCTGTAAGGCCTCAAGAAAGATGCGCTGGTATGACAGACGACCGCCCGTCGGGGTCACGCCGCCAGCGCAAGTGATTTCATTGGAATTCTCGTGTGCCCGGTGAGTCCACCTTAGTAAGGCCCACAGTATGAGGAATTGCCATGACTGATTCACGACGCCCTTACGATGCCGTGCAACCGGAGCCCATCGATGATAACGAAGACCGCATGGGTTCGGTGCATGAGCTGGATTTCGATGAAGACGAACCGAGCGCGAAAATCGGTGATGAGATTCCCGAACGTGAACGCGAGCAGTTGATGCCCAATGAGCGCGTGCGTGAGGCGGGGATGACTGGCGCTTCGGTTGCCGATCATGAGCCAACTGACGATGACATGAGCCCGGAAACGCTGATTCACGAAAACGGCGCGCGGGATGCCGATGAAGCTGGTGAAGGCAATCAGGCGGATTGGGATTTGAGCATTGTCGATGAGGATGACATTGGCGGTGGCAATGGGTTGGATGAGGAGGAACTGGCGCGGCGCGATCCGCTGGATGGTAACCGCTGATCATCAGTGCCTTAGAGGACGCCTTCGCGAGCAAGCTCGCTCCCACAGGTTTTTGGTTTGATCACAGAATTTGTGTGCGAATCCAATCCACTGTGGGAGCGAGCCTGCTCGCGAAGCTTTTAAAGGCGATCAGTCAACCAGGGTGCAGGCCATCACCACGGCGTCTTCACGCCCTCCCACCGCCGGATAATAATCCCGGCGCCGGCCAATCTCATTGAAGCCATAACGTTCATACAACTTGAACGCGCCCGTATTGCTGTCACGCACTTCCAGAAAACATTCTCGCGCAGAAGCCGCATACGCCCGCGACATCAGGTGCTCGAGCAACGTCAAGCCCAGCCCACGCCCCTGATTCTCAGGTTTGACGGTAATGTTGAGCAGATGCGCCTCATCCAGAATGATCTGCACCACCCCGTGGCCAACCTGCTGCTCACCCTCGAACATCAGCCAGATCTGATACTTGCCCAGCCCATCAAGAAAGATCCCGCGAGTCCACGGATGACTGTACGCGGCGTACTCGATTTTCAGCACGGTTTCCAGATCCGCCTCGGTCATCGGGCGAAACGATACAGCGTCACTCATTCGATTCTTTCCAGCGCGCCATCAGCCGACGCATGGCTTGCCACACAGCGGCCTTGCGCTGTGGCTCTTCCATTAACAATTCCAGACCGGGAATGGCCCAGGCCGAGCCAAGACCTTCGATCTGCAATTCACGATTGAATGCTTCGGCATCCGCTTCACCGGCAAAACGCACCGCCGGCAGGCCGATCAGCCACAGGCAGGCGCACGGGGCGGCTTCCATTTGCACCGAAAGGAAACCTTGAACGAAGTCGCGCGCCGCGTCCGGGCCCTGATCCATGGTGCCGCGATTGAGCCACGGCCAGCGCACCGGCTCGCCGACGATCTGCGGCGCATCCGGCAGACCGGCGGCGCGCAGCATGTCTTTGAGCAACAAATAAGCCGGATCACGGCTCTGGAACGGTTCGCCTGTGGGTAACTCGACCAGCAGCAGGCAGCGCCCGGCGCGAAGTAATTGCAGGGCGAAACGTGGCGGTGGCACTGGCGCCGGTTTGGCGACAACCGGCGTGTCGTCGGCCTCTTCCACCGGTTTGGCGTTGGTCCGGGTGCTGGCCAACGAAGGACGCGGCACTTCGATCTTCGGCCGTTCGGCCGGACGAACGGCAGGCTGCGCGGGCGTTTCGACCGCAGGCGCAAGCATCACCGGCGCCTCTACCTCGGGCTCGGGCATGTCCAGCAGCTCGGGCCGTGAAGGCGCGGCAAAAGGCAATTCGGTGCGCGGCAGCCAGTTGACCACCTGCATGGCGTTCAAATAGGCGCGGCGGCGGGACTCGATTAGCAAGGGTCGGCCACTTGTGGATAACTGAAGTGCGCTGATTCTACCGCCCTTCGTTCAAGATCGCCCGTTGTAGATCGATACTCTTTCACGAGGCGCTTTACCCACGCTCTTTATACAAAGAATGCGACAGCCCGTCCCGAGAGTGAATCGCATCCTTCGTGATGCAGTACAATCGCCGCTTTTCATTGCCAACCAGCCGGGCATTCCGATGATCGAACCCAAGCGCGTCTTGCGCGCCCTCGCTGAACACTGGGCACTGCTTGAGCCACTGTGTGAGCACTTCGACCAAGGCACTTTGAGCCTCAACGAACTGCGCGCGCAACTGGCCGCCCAACAACTCGACAGCACACCGCAGGACATCACCAGCCTGCTCGACGTGTGGATTCGCCTCGATATCCTGATTCCCGTGGCGAAAAGCCCGAACCGTTTCGAGTTGAATGCGCAGATTCACGATTTCCTCGCTTACTTGCGCCGTGAACACCGCTTGGGCCTGTGCCTGGAAATCGAAGCCTATCTGCGTCACCTCGAACGTCTGGCCGGTTACATCCAGGACGCGTTCGAAGTCCGCGATGGCCACGACCTCGCCCGCCAGCTGCGCCTGCTCGACATGCGTGTACGCGACGTGCTGAAGAAGCTCGACAATGACGAACAGGCCCTGGTCGCCGTCGCCGAGCGCGCGAAGACCAGCGATCGGCAGATTCCATTGCGTCAGCGGTACGCTGAAGTACTGGCGACGTGGGACGAATACGTCGAGCCGATGATCGATCTGGTGAACGCCGACGGCGCCTTCGAACAAGGTGTGCGCAAGGTCGAAACCGTGCTGCTGAAAATGCTCAGCGAACAGCAGCGCCTCGGCCATCTGGTCGATGACGACATGCTGCTGCGCACCCACGCACGCATCCTCGAAATGCAGACCAGCGCGCAACTGACCTTGCGTCATGCCCGCGAACTGCTGCTGCCGCTGCGTGAAGAAGCGCGTCGGCACAACGCCGTGACCCGTGGCGCCGCGTTGGCCTTGGCAGCGATTCGGCGCAAAGGCATCGACGCCGTGCCGCAAGCGGCGATGCCGCTGTTCACCCGCCCGCAAAGCACCTTTCTCGGCAGCGCCAGTCAGGTCGAAGCCTACGTGTATGCCTTGGCGCGATTCGAGCCGAAACCGGCGCGCTTCCCCAAGGCGCACAAAACGCAGAAAGGCGAAGCGCCACGCGCGCCACGCACTGTGCGCGAGATGGTCGACCGCTGCGAAGAAGCCCTGCCGATGCCGGATCTGATGACCTGGCTGCTGGAGCAGGAACCGGACGGCGCCACCGACGAATTGCTCTACTGGTTCTCGCGCCTGTCGCGGGAAAAACGCTTCAAACGCGAGCGTCTGGAACGCCGCGAATACCACACTCACGAGCATCAGGTCAGCCTGCGCTCCTTCGCCCTGCTCTCGGCCAGCGATAACGCCGCCGAGAATTCTGCGAGCATCCCCAATGCATCTTGATCTTTCCGAACTGTCGCAACTCGCGCCGATCTTCCGCGAGCTGTTCAAGGGTTACCACGTCAGCCGCCGCGACCCGGAGCTGTACGCGCAACTGTCGAACTTCCAGGATCAATACCGCACGCTGTTCAAGGCGCTGGGCTTTGAACTGGTCTGCGACACCCGTGGTTTCTACTACTTCGTGCCGGACATGGCCGCCGCAGCGGTGAACAAGACCGCGCAACGTCTGGCGCTGTTCACCTTCATCCTCGTCGAACACCTGGCCGATCAGGGCCGTGACCCGATTGCCGTGCTCGATGGCGGCAGCCTCGGCCGCGAAGAGTTGCCATCGCTACTGGAGAAATACCGCGACCTGTTTATTCAGGCCGAAGTGCAGACCGTTGAAGAACTCGAAGAGAAGATCATGCGCCGCATGACTCAACTCGGTTTTGCCAGCGAAGAAAACGGCGTTTATCGCTTCCTGCCGCCGATGCACCGTTTCCTCGACGTGTGCCTGTCGGTGCAGCAGGACCGCGATCTGGCGGCCAGCGTGCACAGCGTATTGCCGCTGCCAGCCCCGGTGCTGATCGACGAAGCGGCAGAAGCCAAATTCCTCGAAACCGACGACCCGCTCGATCTTTCAGAGTTTGAAGAAGAGAGCGAAGAAGACGCACTGGCCCGCGCCATTGCCGAAGAACAGGAGTCCGACGCATGAGCCAGGAACGCTACGGCATCCGCCGCTTTGCCCTTTTGAACACCGCCGGTTACAGCCTCGGCCTGTTCCCGCTGGAAGAACCGTTGTCGGTTTACGGCGCGAACAACCTCGGTAAATCGGCGTCGATCAACGCCTTGCAGTTCCCGATTCTGGCGCGCATGTCGGACATGAGTTTCGGCAAGTACAGCCTCGAACAATCGCGGCGCTTCTACTTCGCGTCCGACACCAGTTACATCCTCGTCGAAGTGAATCTGCCCCATGGCCCGCACGTGATCGGCGTGGTCGGGCGCGGCCCGGGCGGTGGTTTCGGTCACCAGTTCTTTGCTTACGCCGGCAAGCTCGATCTGGCGCATTACCAGAAGAACGACACCTGCCTGCGTCAGAAAGAACTGTTCAGCAACCTTGAGAAAGAAGGCCTGAAAGCCTACGAACTCAAGCCGGACGAACTGCGTCGCTTGCTGGTTGGCGGTCACACGTCGATCCCGCTCGACCTGACGTTGATCCCGCTGCGCTCCACCAGCGAACAGAGCCTGAAGACTTTCCGCGCGTTGTTTATCAACCTGCTGCACATGCGCGAAATCACCGCGGCCAAGCTCAAGCAGTTGTTCCTCGATGCCTTCGAACACAGCCTGCGTTCCGGTAGCGTCGATTACATCGCCGCGTGTGAAGAAGCCTTCCGCGATGTGCGGCGCATGGAACAGGACTACAACTCGCTGGTCGCGGCCGGCCCGCTGGTTGAGGCCTTGGCCAACGGCGTGAAACAGCGCGACATACTGCGCGGCAAACTGCATCGCCTGTCGCCGCTGCTCGACTCGTTGCTCGGCACCTGGTCGGACTACGCCAGTGCGCGCAAAGAAGAGCTGACCATCCAGGCCGATCACTACCGTGGCGAGCAGGACAGTCTGCAAAACGATCAGCGCGGCGGCACTCAGGAACTGATGCGCCTGGAGCGGGAAATTTCCGGCATCCAGCGCTGGCTCGGCGAATTGTCGGTACTGAAGAATCGCTTCGCGCTGGTCGATGACGTCAAAGTGCTCGAGCAACAATTGCTCGCGGCCAAAGACGCTCACGACGAATTGGCCGGCGCCTTGGCGCAATCCCGTCAGTTCAGCGCCGAAGATCTGGAAGAGCGCGTGCGCGATCTGGAAAAACGCCTGAAGTCGGTGAAGCAACAACTCGATCATGCCGACAACAACAGCTACGCCCGTCTGCGCGAGGAATTCTCGCAACAGGACGTAGAGCGTCTGATGCGCCTGTTCAACAGCGCACTGTTCAGCCTGCCGCTGGGCGAACACGGCATTACCCTCGACGACGATGGCGAGTGGGTCAAATCCGTTGAGCTGATTCTTGATGGCTTCAAAGGCGAGCGCTTCGAAGTGCCGGGCCTGTCCATCGACATCTCGCACATCGAGCCACCGGCGCTGCAAGCCTTGGCTGACCGCGCAGCCTTGCGCGATCAGAAGGAGCGTCTGGAAAAAGAACTCAAGCAACTGAAAACCCAGCAAGCCGTAGCCGCCGACCGCGCTGCGAGCAAGACCCAGACCGAAGCGTTGTACCAGCAAGTACTGGATGCACAGAAAGCCTTGGAAGATTTCCGCCGCACCCAGACCCTGAGCGCAGAAGAAGGCGACAAGCTCGAACAACTGGCGCAGATGGAAGGTGCACAGGACGAACTCAAGCGTTCCAGCGATGCCTTCACCGAGCGCGTCCAGCAACTGTCGGCCAAGCTGCAACTGGTCGGCCGCCAGATCGCCGACATGGAAGCCAAGCAACGCACCCTCGACGATGCACTGCGTCGTCGTCAGTTGCTGCCGGCGGATCTGCCGTTCGGTACGCCGTTCATGGATCCGGTCGACGATTCGATGGACAACCTGCTGCCGCTGCTCAACGACTATCAGGACAGCTGGCAAGGCTTGCTCCGCGCTGACGGCCAGATCGAAGCGCTGTATGCGCAAGTGCGCCTCAAAGGCGTGGCCAAGTTCGACAGCGAAGACGACATGGAGCGCCGCCTGTCGTTGCTGATCAACGCGTACGCGCACCGTACCGATGAAGCGCTGACGCTGGGCAAGGCCCGTCGTGCGGCAGTCACCGACATCGCCCGGACCCTGCGCAATATCCGTAGCGACTACGACAGCCTCGAGCATCAACTGGCGCTGTTCAACCGCGAGATCAACAAGCGTCAGGTCTCCAACCTGCAGAGCTTCCGCATCGTCCTCGCGCCGAACAAGGAAGCCCTCAAGCACATCGACCAGATCATCCACAGCGCCGGTCAGTACGAAGAAGGCGAAACCCTGTCGGTGTTCGATCTGAGCCAGAGCGCCGAGCAGGACAACAAGAACGAAGAGGCCAAGGAATACCTGGCACGGCTGGTGGCGGCCAACCACAACCAGCTCGGCCTCAAGGACTTGTTCGAACTGGCGTTCGAGATCACCAAGGTCAATGGCCAGCCGGTGATTCACACCGACATCGATGGTGCGGCGTCCAACGGTACGACCATGACCATCAAGGCGCTGACCAACATGTACTTGTTGCTGCACTTGATGGATCGCGACCAGGCCGGTCGCGTGCGTCTGCCGTACTACCTCGACGAGGCGGCGGACATCGACGAGAAGAACCAGGCCGCGTTGTTGGAAACCAGTCTGCAACTGGGCTTCGTGCCGATTCTGGCGAGTGTGAAGCCGCAGGTCTGCGCCAGTGTCGCGATCGACCTGGAAGGCGGTAGCGGCCCGGCGGGGATCTACATCGATGAGGCGGACTGGAAGTACATCCGTCGCCATGATGTGGTCAAGGCCACGCTGAATGTTGAAGCGGATGAGCCGGAGCTGGATGCGGTTTGATCGGCGTTAACTGAAGGCAATAAAAAGGGCCGCGATCTGTTTGGATCGCGGCCCTTTTTTATGGCTGGGGATTTGTGCTGGGCTTTGAGGCCTCTTCGCGAGCAAGCTCGCTCCCACATTGAAACGCATTCCAAATGTGGGAGCGACGGTGCGACGATTCGACTTGCTCGCGAAGGCGTCTTTGTAGACGCCACATCAACTTCAGGTTATTTACCGAGCGAAATCTTCGGCGCCCACGTCAGCCACTCATCCTCAAACTTGTCGAACAACGGGAACGTCTGCTCAGGCCGCGCCGGGTTGCCCATGCGCTCACCATCCGGCGTGGCGAAAGCAATCCCGCCCTGAATCGCCGTCTCCAGCGACTCGGTGCGCACCGTCAGCCCGTTGAACAAACCGATATCAAACCCGACGCCGCTGGTATTCCAGAACCGGCTACCGCTGCGCACCAACGGCGCATATTTAGGCTCGATCAGAATATGTACCAACACCCGATCAGCGGTCTGCCCCAGTTCATAACCGGTGACTTTACCCACAGTAATTTCACGGTAAGTCACCGGCACGCCCGGCTTCAGCGAACCACGACGGGCCGCGCTCAATACCAGACTCAGCCCGGCTTCTTGTTTGGTCACCTCCGGCGCATTCGCTAGCGCCACAAAGTTCTTCTGCGGGCCGAGGTTCTTCGCCGCCGGTTGCACTTCGATGTACTTCCCGGTCACCAGGGTTTCCAGATTCTCGGTCTTGATCAGGCCCAACTCCGGTTTTACCACCCAGAATTGGCTGCCAACCCGCGCGATCTTGTCCGACACTTCAGTGATGCGAGCCGTGAGGATGACCGATTGCAAGTCATCGGTCAGGTCGACACTTTCGATCTTGCCGACATCCAGCCCCTTGAAGCGCACCGGGGTGCCACTACGCAGACCATCAGCGCGATCGACTTTGATCGTAACCACCGCGCCTTTCTGATTTGCCTCATCATGGTTGGCGAACAGACGGAAACGCGGAATACGTTTCTGCAGCGGCGCCTTCGCTTGCGGTGTCTCGAAGGCGATACCACCGGCCATCAGGGTCTGCAGCGACTCACTCTTGACCTGAATGCCACCGGTCAGTCCGCCGGTCAACGTGATGCCACTGACATTCCAAAAGCGCGTCGAGGCGTTGACCAGGTTTTCGTATTCCTTATCGATGTGCACGCCAATGACCAATTGCTTCTTGGTCTTGGAGAACTGATAGCTCTGCACCGAACCGACCTTGACCTGTTTGTACAGAATTGGACTGCCGACATCGATCGAGCCGAGGACATCGGTGAACAGCACCAGGTGCAAGCCCGGTGAGCGCAGATCCAGCGGCGGCGCCTTTGGCCGGGCCTCGAATTCGCGTTTCGGTGCCGCACCTTTATCGCCCGGGCGTACGGCGATGTAGTTACCTTTCACCAAGGCTTCCAGACCGGTGATCCCAGCCAGAGAAATCGATGGTTTAACTACCCAGAACTGCGTGCCATCGACCAGATAGTCCTCAGCCAATGGATCGAGAGTGAGCTCGGCTGTGGCACTGTTCAGGTCAGGATCAACCTTCAGCGCCTTCATGTTGCCGACTTGAATGCCTTTGTACATCACCGGTGTGCGGCCGGCCTGCAGTCCTTCGAAGTCGCTGAGTTTGACCTTTACGCGGATCCCGGCAGCGGCAGCGTCGAAGTCCTCATACAGACGGAACGGCAGGCTCGGATCAGTCGGCGGGCTGTCTTTGCGATTCTCTGGTGTAGCGAAAGCGATACCTCCGGCGACGATGCTGGCCAGCGATTCGCTGCGCACTTTCACGCCGGACAGGTTGGCGTCGATGCTGATGCCGCTGGCATTCCAGAAACGCGTGTGTTTGCGCACCAGTTTGGCGTAGGTCGGCTCAATGAAGACTTTCAGCTCAACGGTGCTTTGATCTTCCGAAAGCACGTAGCTTTTGATCTGGCCAACCTTGATCTGTTTGTAGAACACCGGGCTGCCACGATCCAGAGAACCGAGACGATCCGCCTTGATGGTCAGGTGCAGACCGGGCTTGGCATCAGACAGCGGCGGCTCTTCGGCCAGCGCCTTGAACTTGCGCGTCGGCTCGCCTTCGCCGGGGCTGATGGCCACGTAGTTACCCGAAACCAGGGTTTCCAGGCCGGTGATACCGGCTAGCGTCACGCTCGGTTTGACCAGCCAGAAGCGCGTGCTGGTCTTGAGGTATTGCTCAACGTCTTTATTCATCTCGACGGTGGCGATGACGCCTTTGGAGTTGCCCTCATCGTCGAGCTTGAGCGTCTTGACCTTACCGACCGACATGCCCTTGTACATGACTTCGGTCTTGTTGGCCTGAATACCTTCGCCACTCTCGAAGCGGATCTGAATTTCGATCCCGGTTTCGGAGTATGCACGCCAGCCGAGCCAGCCGCCGATGATCAGCGCGATCAGAGGCAGTACCCAAATGGCAGACCAGTTCGAAGCCGGTCGGGTTTTCGCTACGGGCAAATCAGTCATGGTCGTCGTCCGACTCCGTGTTATCCCAAATCAGTCGGGGATCGAAAGTTACTGCGGCGAGCATCGTCAGAATCACCACACTGGCGAAGGCGATGGCGCCAAGATTGGCTTCGACACTGGCAAGCCGGCCGAAGTTGACGACCGCCACCAGAATGGCGATCACGAAAATATCGAGCATCGACCAGCGGCCAATGAACTCGATGAAACGGTACATCCAGATACGCTGACGAGCGGATAACGGCTGACGTCGTTGCACTGAAAACAGTAGCAACGCGATACCGACCAGTTTGAAGGTCGGCACCAGAATACTGGCGATAAACACCACCGCAGCAATCGGAATCATGCCGTGCTGCACCAACTGGATCACGCCGGACATGATGGTGCTCGGATCCCCCTGCCCCAAAGAACTGACAGTCATGATCGGCAAGACATTAGCCGGAATATAGATAATCGCTGCCGTGATCAGCAGTGCCCAGGTGCGGGTGAGGCTGTTCGGCCTGCGAGCATGGACCCATGCACCACAGCGGGTGCAGGTTTGCTCGTCGGCGTCCGCTTCCTGTCTGTTCAACTCATGACATTCGGTACAGACCAGAATGCCCGCATCAATCGCCCGCATGAGCATCTTCCCCTGATAACGCCTGCCAGATCTGATGCGGTGACATCACCACTTCCAGCCACACTTGGACCAACAACAAACCGATGAAACACACTAGGCCAAGGCCAACGGTGATAGCAGCCATGTCCGCCAATTTGACGATCGCTACCAATACGCCCATGAGGTAGACCTCGAGCATTCCCCAGTCTTTGAGGTGGTGATAAATACGGTAAAGCAGCAAACCGTAACTGCGACCGATATCGAAGCGGATCGTTAGCAAGACGAACAACTGGCACAGCAACTTCAACAGCGGAATGGCCATGCTGCACAGGAATACGACGATGGAAACGCCCTGCATATCCGTATTGAACAAGCCGAGCACGCCACTCCAGACCGTATCCTGCGAAGACTGTCCGAGGATATTGAGTTGCATGATGGGTAAAAAGTTTGCCGGGATGTACAGCAGCAATGCTGCAATCACCAAGGCAAGGCTGCGCTGCACCACGTTATGGCGGTGGGCATACAACTCGTAACCGCAGCGTGGGCAGAGCGCTTTCTCGCCATGGGCAAGCGTGGGCTTGCGCATCAGCAGATCGCACTCGTGACAGGCCACCAAGTCTTCCAGCGGTAAATCTGACAGCCCGGGGGCGTCAACCGACTCTGACATAAAGGCTCTGGCTCCGAATAAGGTGGGGCTATTCTAGTGTTCTGATTCGAAAATAACTGTGCAAATTTGTTCGCTGTCGCGAGTAAAAACTTTTCTACAGGCAAAACAAAACCCCAACTGCTTTCGCAATTGGGGTTTCGGAATTTAATCTTGACGATGACCTACTCTCACATGGGGAAACCCCACACTACCATCGGCGATGCATCGTTTCACTGCTGAGTTCGGGATGGGATCAGGTGGTTCCAACGCTCTATGGTCGTCAAGAAATTCGGGTACCGAGTCGTGGCCAGATGGCCTCGCTTCAGCAAATTGGGTATGTGACAGCTGGTGCTTTGTGAGTCTTTCGAACTTTCGGTTCGTTTCGTCTTCACACACCGCAATCTGGTGCTCTCTCGCTTTTCAGCTTGAAGCATGCAAATTGCTTGGGTGTTATATGGTCAAGCCTCACGGGCAATTAGTATTGGTTAGCTCAACGCCTCACAGCGCTTACACACCCAACCTATCAACGTCGTAGTCTTCGACGGCCCTTCAGGGAACTCAAGGTTCCAGTGAGATCTCATCTTGAGGCAAGTTTCCCGCTTAGATGCTTTCAGCGGTTATCTTTCCCGAACATAGCTACCCGGCAATGCCACTGGCGTGACAACCGGAACACCAGAGGTTCGTCCACTCCGGTCCTCTCGTACTAGGAGCAGCCCCTCTCAAATCTCAAACGTCCACGGCAGATAGGGACCGAACTGTCTCACGACGTTCTAAACCCAGCTCGCGTACCACTTTAAATGGCGAACAGCCATACCCTTGGGACCGGCTTCAGCCCCAGGATGTGATGAGCCGACATCGAGGTGCCAAACACCGCCGTCGATATGAACTCTTGGGCGGTATCAGCCTGTTATCCCCGGAGTACCTTTTATCCGTTGAGCGATGGCCCTTCCATACAGAACCACCGGATCACTAAGACCTACTTTCGTACCTGCTCGACGTGTCTGTCTCGCAGTCAAGCGCGCTTTTGCCTTTATACTCTACGACCGATTTCCGACCGGTCTGAGCGCACCTTCGTACTCCTCCGTTACTCTTTAGGAGGAGACCGCCCCAGTCAAACTACCCACCATACACTGTCCTCGATCCGGATAACGGACCTGAGTTAGAACCTCAAAGTTGCCAGGGTGGTATTTCAAGGATGGCTCCACGCGAACTGGCGTCCACGCTTCAAAGCCTCCCACCTATCCTACACAAGCAAATTCAAAGTCCAGTGCAAAGCTATAGTAAAGGTTCACGGGGTCTTTCCGTCTAGCCGCGGATACACTGCATCTTCACAGCGATTTCAATTTCACTGAGTCTCGGGTGGAGACAGCGCCGCCATCGTTACGCCATTCGTGCAGGTCGGAACTTACCCGACAAGGAATTTCGCTACCTTAGGACCGTTATAGTTACGGCCGCCGTTTACCGGGGCTTCGATCAAGAGCTTCGCGTTAGCTAACCCCATCAATTAACCTTCCGGCACCGGGCAGGCGTCACACCCTATACGTCCACTTTCGTGTTTGCAGAGTGCTGTGTTTTTAATAAACAGTCGCAGCGGCCTGGTATCTTCGACCGGCATGAGCTTACGGAGCAAGTCCTTCACCCTCACCGGCGCACCTTCTCCCGAAGTTACGGTGCCATTTTGCCTAGTTCCTTCACCCGAGTTCTCTCAAGCGCCTTGGTATTCTCTACCCAACCACCTGTGTCGGTTTGGGGTACGGTTCCTGGTTACCTGAAGCTTAGAAGCTTTTCTTGGAAGCATGGCATCAACCACTTCGTGTTCTAAAAGAACACTCGTCATCAGCTCTCGGCCTTAAGATCCCGGATTTACCTAAGATCTCAGCCTACCACCTTAAACTTGGACAACCAACGCCAAGCTGGCCTAGCCTTCTCCGTCCCTCCATCGCAATAACCAGAAGTACAGGAATATTAACCTGTTTTCCATCGACTACGCTTTTCAGCCTCGCCTTAGGGACCGACTAACCCTGCGTCGATTAACGTTGCGCAGGAAACCTTGGTCTTTCGGCGTGGGTGTTTTTCACACCCATTGTCGTTACTCATGTCAGCATTCGCACTTCTGATACCTCCAGCAAGCTTCTCAACTCACCTTCACAGGCTTACAGAACGCTCCTCTACCGCATCATCCGAAGATGATACCCGTAGCTTCGGTGTATGGTTTGAGCCCCGTTACATCTTCCGCGCAGGCCGACTCGACTAGTGAGCTATTACGCTTTCTTTAAAGGGTGGCTGCTTCTAAGCCAACCTCCTAGCTGTCTAAGCCTTCCCACATCGTTTCCCACTTAACCATAACTTTGGGACCTTAGCTGACGGTCTGGGTTGTTTCCCTTTTCACGACGGACGTTAGCACCCGCCGTGTGTCTCCCATGCTCGGCACTTGTAGGTATTCGGAGTTTGCATCGGTTTGGTAAGTCGGGATGACCCCCTAGCCGAAACAGTGCTCTACCCCCTACAGTGATACATGAGGCGCTACCTAAATAGCTTTCGAGGAGAACCAGCTATCTCCGAGCTTGATTAGCCTTTCACTCCGATCCACAGGTCATCCGCTAACTTTTCAACGGTAGTCGGTTCGGTCCTCCAGTTAGTGTTACCCAACCTTCAACCTGCCCATGGATAGATCGCCCGGTTTCGGGTCTATTCCCAGCGACTAGACGCCCTATTAAGACTCGCTTTCGCTACGCCTCCCCTATTCGGTTAAGCTCGCCACTGAAAATAAGTCGCTGACCCATTATACAAAAGGTACGCAGTCACAGAACAAAGTCTGCTCCCACTGCTTGTACGCATACGGTTTCAGGATCTATTTCACTCCCCTCTCCGGGGTTCTTTTCGCCTTTCCCTCACGGTACTAGTTCACTATCGGTCAGTCAGTAGTATTTAGCCTTGGAGGATGGTCCCCCCATATTCAGACAAAGTTTCTCGTGCTCCGTCCTACTCGATTTCATGACCAAGAGATTTTCGCGTACAGGGCTATCACCCACTATGGCCGCACTTTCCAGAGCGTTCCGCTAATCTCAAAGCCACTTAAGGGCTAGTCCCCGTTCGCTCGCCACTACTAAGGGAATCTCGGTTGATTTCTTTTCCTCAGGGTACTTAGATGTTTCAGTTCCCCTGGTTCGCCTCTTGCACCTATGTATTCAGTACAAGATAACCATCTTATGATGGCTGGGTTCCCCCATTCAGACATCTCCGGATCAAAGTCTGTTTGCCGACTCCCCGAAGCTTTTCGCAGGCTACCACGTCTTTCATCGCCTCTGACTGCCAAGGCATCCACCGTATGCGCTTCTTCACTTGACCATATAACCCCAAGCAATCTGGTTATACTGTGAAGACGACATTCGCCGAAAATTCGAATTTCTCAACTAAGAGAACTCACAAATTTTACCTTAGCCTGATCCGTTACCAGTGAAAGTAACGTTCAGTCTATCTTTCTATCACATACCCAAATTTTTAAAGAACGATCTAATCAAAAGACTAGAAATCAATATTCTCAATGGAATACTCATTTCTAAGCTTTCAGAAGCAGTTATATGGTGGAGCCAAGCGGGATCGAACCGCTGACCTCCTGCGTGCAAGGCAGGCGCTCTCCCAGCTGAGCTATGGCCCCATAACAAAATTGGTGGGTCTGGGCAGATTCGAACTGCCGACCTCACCCTTATCAGGGGTGCGCTCTAACCAACTGAGCTACAGACCCAATTTCGAGCGCGCAACTGTTAGCTTGGAGCTATCAGCTTGGAGCTTAAAGCTGCTTCTATCGTCTTCTTCAATGAATCAAGCAATTCGTGTGGGAACTTATGGAGCAGCTGATGTCGTCGATTAAGGAGGTGATCCAGCCGCAGGTTCCCCTACGGCTACCTTGTTACGACTTCACCCCAGTCATGAATCACACCGTGGTAACCGTCCTCCCGAGGGTTAGACTAGCTACTTCTGGTGCAA
>NZ_CP195111.1:2367500-2702500 GCF_051174785.1 Pseudomonas neuropathica
GCTTATACGCCAGTAAGGGAATCGCATCAGTAGTTCTTCCGCAGATCGAGCCCTGTATATAAAGAAGCGACTTCATCCGAGTAGCCGTTGAACATTTGCGTATCACGAACATTCGGCTTGAACAGACTGTTCGGCAGACGCCGCTCCCGCGCCTGCGTCCAACGCGGGTGATCAACCGTCGGGTTCACATTCGCGTAGAAACCGTATTCATCTGCCGCAATGCTCTGCCAGGTCGTCTTCGGCTGTTCGCTGACCAGACTGATACGCACGATGGATTTGACGCTCTTGAAACCATACTTCCACGGCACCACCAAACGCAGTGGCGCGCCATTCTGATTCGGCAATTCACGGCCATACATGCCCACCGCCAGAATCGCCAAAGGATTCATTGCCTCATCCAGACGCAGGCCTTCTACATATGGCCAATCGATCAAGGCAAAACCAGATCGCTGCCCCGGCATGGTTTTCGGATCCTGCAGAGTTTCAAAGCGGATGTATTTGGCATTGGACGTCGGCTCGACTTGCTTGAGCAGCGCCGAGATCGGAAAGCCAACCCACGGAATAACCATCGACCATGCCTCGACACAGCGCAAACGGTAGATGCGCTCTTCCAATTGGTACGGTTTCATGAAGTCTTCCAGCGCATATCGCCCCGGCTTAGCCACCTCCCCGTCTATCACCACACTCCACGGTTCGGTTTTCAACGAGCCGGCATTCGTCGCCGGATCGCCCTTGTTGGTTCCGAACTCATAGAAGTTGTTGTAGTGAGTGGCGTCCTTAAAAGGCGTGATCGCCTCATCCTTGACGTTGACGGCGCCCCATTTAGTAGAAGGAAGTTTCTCAGCGAACCATGCGGGAGCCTTGCCCGGCTCGACATCGGCATACCGCGCCGCATCGTCGGCATTGGCCCAGCGCGGCAGGCTGCTGACGGCGATACCGGCAGCAGTGGCCCCCAATAATTGGCGGCGAGAGAGATAAATGGATTCAGGCGTGACATCCGACTCGTGGCAGTCGGACGCTTTGGGGACTTTGATCAACATGGCAACTCCGCAGCTTTGGAGGACTGATGCACCCATAGACTGCGGAGTATGCGGGAAATTACATCACTCGGCTTTTTTGTGCCGACGAAGATGCAACAGGTACTGAACCGGGCCGGACGCCGCGTAAGCAAGGAACACCAGCAGCAGAATGCGCGGTGGATCGCTGAATACCACGGCAAACACCAGCACGACAGCAAGGATCGCCACGAACGGTACGCGCCCCTTCAGATCCAGCTCCTTAAAGCTGTTGTACTTGATGTTGCTGACCATCAGCATGCCGGCGGCCGCCACCATCAACGCAACCAGGAACGACATCTTCGAACCCTGAATGCCGTAATCGCTGAACGCCCAGACAATCCCCGCGACCACACCGGCAGCTGCCGGACTGGCCAGTCCGATGAAGTAGCGCTTGTCAGCCGTGCCGACCTGCGTGTTGAAACGCGCCAGACGCAACGCCGCGCCCGCTACATAGATGAAGGCAACCATCCAGCCGACCTTGCCCATATCGCCTAACGCCCAACCAAAGGCCAGCAGCGCCGGTGCAACACCGAAAGCGACCATGTCCGACAGCGAGTCGTACTCGGCACCGAAGGCACTTTGCGTATTGGTCATGCGCGCTACACGACCGTCGAGGCCGTCGAGGACCATGGCAACGAAAATCGCGATCGCGGCGAAAGCAAAATACTTGCTCGCGTTCACCGAATCACCGGCGCTCAGCGCAGCCTGGGCGCTCATCGAGTTGATAATGGAGTAAAACCCTGCGAACAGGTTCGCAGTGGTGAACAGATTCGGCAGCAGATAGATACCACGATGCCGGACTTTACGACCTTCTGCGTCGTGCCCTTCCTCGATGTGTTCATCGATGGGCAGCAGGCTTTCGGCGTCGGAAGCCTTGTTCGGCTCTTCGGGACGTTCGCTCATGGACATTACCTTGCAACGGTTTGGAGAAAATTCGACAGATGCTTGAGGACGACAGTTCGGCCACAAACGCTGCAGCTTTATACCAGAACCACCGGCCCAAACGAAAAAACGCGGCCGAGGCCGCGTTTTTCGTACAAGGAACGACGACTTAGTTTTTGGCTTTGTCGACGATCTTGTTGGCACCGATCCACGGCATCATGGAGCGCAGTTGCTCGCCGATGACTTCGATACCGTGAGCGGCGTTGTTACGACGCTTGGCGGTCATCGAAGGGTAGCCGGTTGCGCCTTCGCTGATGAACATTTTGGCGTATTCGCCGTCCTGAATACGTTTCAGGGCGTTGCGCATAGCCTGACGGGATTCGGCGTTGATCACTTCCGGACCGGTCACGTACTCGCCGTACTCAGCGTTGTTGGAGATCGAGTAGTTCATGTTGGCGATACCGCCTTCGTACATGAGGTCAACGATCAGTTTCAGTTCGTGCAGGCACTCGAAGTAGGCCATTTCCGGCGCGTAGCCAGCTTCAACCAGAGTTTCGAAACCGGCTTTGACCAGCTCAACGGTACCGCCGCACAGAACGGCTTGTTCGCCGAACAGGTCGGTTTCAGTCTCGTCCTTGAAAGTGGTTTCGATGATGCCGGTACGGCCGCCGCCAACACCGGCAGCGTAGGACAGTGCAACGTTTTTGGCGTTGCCCGAGGCGTCCTGGTAGATCGCGATCAGGTCAGGAATACCGCCGCCTTTCACGAACTCGGAACGTACGGTGTGACCCGGAGCTTTCGGCGCGATCATGATCACGTCGAGGTCGGCACGCGGCACAACCTGGTTGTAGTGGATCGCGAAGCCGTGGGAGAAGGCCAGGGTGGCGCCTTTCTTGATGTTCGGCTCGATTTCGTTCTTGTACAGGGAAGACTGGAATTCGTCCGGGGTCAGGATCATGACCAGATCGGCCGCCGCAACAGCGGAAGCAACGTCGGTCACTTTCAGGCCGTGAGCTTCAGCTTTGGCAACGGTGGCCGAACCTTTACGCAGACCAACGGTAACGTCGACACCGGAGTCTTTAAGGTTGCACGCCTGGGCGTGGCCCTGGGAACCGTAACCGATGATGGCAACTTTCTTGCCCTGGATGATCGACAGGTCGCAGTCTTTATCGTAGAAAACTTTCATGAATTTCCCCTTTATATCCAGGCCGTTCAGGCCATTCGCTAATTTGGTTTAGATGCTGAGTACTTTGTCGCCGCGGGCAATGCCGGTCACGCCGCTGCGGACGGTTTCCAGAATCGATGCGGTGCCGATGGACTGAATGAAGCTGTCGAGCTTGTCGCTGGTACCGGTCAGTTGAACGGTATACACGCTGGCACTGACATCAACGATCTGTCCACGGTAAATATCGGTGGTGCGTTTGATCTCGGCGCGCTGGGCGCCAGTGGCCTTGACCTTGACCAGCATCAGTTCGCGCTCGATGTGAGCACTTTCCGACAGGTCCACCAGCTTGACCACTTCGATCAGCTTGTTCAGGTTTTTGGTGATCTGCTCGATGACTTCATCGTGGCCAACGGTGGTCAGCGTCAGACGCGACAGGGTCGGGTCTTCGGTCGGGGCCACAGTCAGGCTTTCAATGTTGTAGTTGCGCTGCGAGAACAGGCCGACTACGCGAGACAAAGCGCCGGGTTCGTTTTCCAGAAGCAAGGAAATAATGTGCCGCATGATTAAGTACGCTCCGTCTTGCTCAGCCACATATCGCGCATCGAGCCGTCTTTGATCTGCATCGGATAGACGTGCTCGCTGGTATCGACCGAAATATCGATCACCACCAGGCGATCCTTCATGGCGAACGCTTCTGCCATCTTCGACTTCAAATCTTTCGATTCGGTGATGCGTACGCCGACGTGGCCATAGGCTTCAGCCAGCTTGACGAAGTCAGGCAGCGATTCCATGTAGGAGTGCGAGTGACGGCTGCCGTAGCTCATGTCCTGCCACTGACGAACCATCCCCAGAACACCGTTGTTCAGGATGACGATTTTCACTGGCAAGCCATATTGCAGGCAGGTCGACAGTTCCTGGATGTTCATCTGGATACTGCCTTCGCCGGTGACGCAGGCAACGTCGTCATCCGGGAAGCTCAACTTGATACCCATGGCCGCCGGAAAACCGAAGCCCATGGTGCCCAGACCACCGGAGTTGATCCAGCGATTCGGCTTGTTGAACGTGTAGTACTGCGCAGCGAACATCTGGTGCTGGCCCACGTCGGAAGTGATGAAGGCATCGCCCTTGGTCACTTCGCAGAGGGTTTCGATCACGGTCTGCGGCTTGATCAGGCTGCCGTCGCCCTTTTCGTAAGGGAACAGGCCGCGATCACCGCGCCACTCATCAACCTGCTTCCACCAACTGGCCACGGACTCCTTGTTCGGGGTCTCGCCGATTTCCTTGAGAATCGCGACCATTTCGGTCAGGACGCTCTCCACCGGGCCAACGATTGGCACGTCAGCCTTGATGGTCTTGGAAATCGAAGCCGGGTCGATGTCGATGTGGATGATCTTGGCGTTCGGGCAGAACTTCGCCGCGCCGTTGATCACGCGATCGTCGAAACGCGCGCCGACCGCGAGGATCACGTCAGCGTGGTGCATCGCCAGGTTGGCGGTGTAGCTGCCGTGCATGCCGAGCATGCCGATGAACTGACGATCAGTGCCTGGGAAACCACCCAGGCCCATCAAGGTGTTGGTCACTGGCAGGTTGAGCATTTTCGCCAGTTCAGTCAGCGGTGCCGAACCGTTGCCGAGGATCACGCCGCCACCGGAGTACATGACCGGACGCTTGGCCGCCAGGAGCATTTCTGCTGCCTTGCGGATTTGCCCGGAGTGACCGCGAACGGCCGGGCTGTAGGAACGCAGCTTGGCTTTCTTCGGGAAGATGTATTCGAACTTCTCGGCCGGGTTGGTCATGTCTTTCGGGATATCGACCACGACCGGGCCCGGACGACCGGATTGCGCCAGGTAGAAGGCCTTCTTCATGACTTCCGGGATTTCCGAAGCGTGCTTGATCATGAAGCTGTGCTTCACGATCGGCCGGGAGATACCGATCATGTCGGTTTCCTGGAACGCGTCGGTGCCGACCATGGTGCTTGGCACCTGACCGGAAATGATCACCATTGGAATCGAGTCCATATAGGCGGTCGCGATCCCGGTAATGGCGTTTGTGGCGCCAGGACCGGACGTCACCAATACCACGCCGGCTTTACCGGTGGCACGGGCATAACCGTCAGCCATATGGGTTGCCGCTTGTTCGTGACGAACCAGAATGTGAGTCACTTCCGGTTCTTTGAACAGGGCATCGTAAACATGCAGGAGAGCACCACCCGGGTACCCGTAGATATATTTGACGCCTTCGTCACGCAAAAAGCGGACGAGCATCTCACCGCCAGATAAAAGCTCCACGTTGTTCACCTCTAAAACGCCAGAATACCGTCCACAAAAAAGGGGCGGGTCTTAATAGGTTTACTTCTCGGCAGAGCATGAGCGACGGTGGTCGCCGACTACGTCAGCACTGACTGAGCAAGTATTGGGATCGTCCCAAGTGTTGCGGGCCTTTCCCACCCAGCGCGAGGTAACGCGTTGCGGGTGTAACAGGTCGGCGCGGATGTGCGCCTCATGATCTACCGAGTGGGTCTGCTTCTGGCAGTCCCTCTACAGCGGACTTTGGATTCTTCTGTTTCGCCCTCTCCAAGTCAAGTCGTCTGTGTGGTTAATTGTGGGTAAGCACATGAGAACGCAAGAAAAAACCTGAAAACCGCTACTCTGTTAGTGTCAATTGCGCAATTTTGCCAAGGAATCAGCATGCGAACGCTCCTCCTTACTCTGCTGATCGGCCTCAGCCCATGGTGCATGGCCGCTCAAATCTACAAATGGGTCGATGCTCAAGGTGTCACGCACTTTGATGCGCAGCCGCCACCGGGCCGGCCGTCGACGACCTTGCAGACACCCTCCTCGCCTCCGCCGAAACCTGCGGCAATCCCCGGCAGTGGACCGCTCGGTGATCAGAAGGCTATCGATGACAAGGTGAAGAAACAGGTGGCGGATCAGCAGGCGCAGCTCAAACAGTTTTGTGAGCAGGCACGGACGAACCTTGCGCAATTGCAGAACAATCCGCGATTGAGGGAGGAAGTGGAGGGACAGTTGCGAAGGCTGGATGATGCGCAGCGGAAGGAGCGCATTGTCGAGGCTCAGAAACAGATAGCCGAGAATTGCCAATAGGCATCTGCAGGACTGCAGGAGCTGTCGAGTGAAACGAGGCTGCGCTCTTTTGACTTTAAAGATCAAAAGATCGCAGCCTGCGGCAGCTCCTACACAGAATCGCTACTAGCGCGAGGCAGTGATCAGCAGGTCAAACTCTTTGAGTAGCACCTGTAGCTGACGATCCTTGCCGCCCACATTGCGCTGGGCGAAGACCATTTCTGCCATTTCCTGAATGCCCGAAGCATTCGGCAACGGCAGATCCTGTTCAAGGATCATCTTCATGCGCGGCAGGAAGATCCATTGCAGCCACTGCTCGAAGTCCAGCGTATCGACCGAAAACGGCTCGACACTGCTCAACGCTTCGGCCGACGGCTGAACGTCGTCCCACCAACCCTGAGTGCGCAGTTCACGCTCGATCAGCAACAGCTGATCGGCGATTTTCGGGAAACGAGCATCCATCACAGCGAAACCTTGGCCTTCTGACGGGCCTGCGCGGCGCCGGCGGAATCGCCTTGTTTCTCACGGGACTGGGCAATGATTTCCCACAGGCTGGCTTGCAGGTCCGGGCGACCGCTAGCCATGGTCAGCGCACGACGGGCGAACTGTTCGGCTTGCGGCGCATCACCTTGGGCCATGCGCACCTGCGCCAGACGGTAAAGCACCTGCGGCTCACGCGGAGCGACACGCTGGGCACGCTCCAGGCTGGACGACGCACCATTGAGGTCGCCACCGGCCTGCTGTTGTTGAGCCGTCGTCAGCAAGGCAAGCACCGGACCGTCCAGTTGCTCGTCGGCCGACAGACCACCGCCACTGCTGGCCGAAGGAATGCCGCTCGGCGTCGACGGCATGCTGTAGCTGCCGGAATTGATCGGCGCCGATTCAACCGAAGAAGGATTATACGGTCCCGACGTGATACCACCGGATGCCGGACCCGGCACGATTGGAGAAGAGCTGATCGGAGTCGAAACGGCAGCGCCGCCACCCGGCACCATCACCACCACGCCAGTATCACCTTGCGGGATCGCCTGAGTCTGGCCCTGCGCAGGACGCTTGACCGTCGTTTGACGGAAACCGCCATTGGCCGACATACGTTCGCTGTTGGACACCGCAGTTCCGGAGTCAACCACCGGGATCGAACCACGCTGTACGGTAGAGCAGCCGCTGAGCAAAGCCACGGCGGTCACCGCTGGAATCAACCACTTGTTCACTTGAAACCCTCTTTGCTTAATTCATCCAGCCCTTGACCCAATCCATCACCGACTCGCCGGAAGCAGGCGTTTCGCCCGCACACGCGGCGCCGGGTGGCGGTTCGCTGCCGCGAATATACGGCATCTGCACCGCTCCCGGGCAGTTGGCATCGGAGCCCTGCCCGGTACGCGAATCGACCCATGCCTGCACGACGTTGTCCGGCTGCGGCATGTCCAGCGGCAGCGGATCGGCCTTGCGCATGAAACTGGTCCAGACCTGCAGCGCACCGGTGGCACCGGTGAACGGCGTCTTGCCATTGTCATCGCGGCCCAGCCAGACCACTGCCAGCAAGTCCTGACTGAAACCGGCGAACCAGCTGTCACGGGAATCGTTACTGGTACCGGTTTTGCCGGCCAGCGTCAGGGTCTTGGGCAACACGTTATAAACCGAGCTGCCGGTACCTTCACGCATCACGCGCTGCATGGCGTTCTGGATCAGATAGATGGACGCCGGATCGAAACGCTGCTCGATCTGGAACGGATAACGTTTGAGCGGCTCGCCCTCGGCGGTCAGCACGCTGCGAATCCCGCGCATCGGCGTATTGAAACCACCGTTAGCCAGCGTCTGGTACATGGTCGCGACTTCGATCGGGGTCATGCCGCCGGCGCCCAGCAACATCGATGGGAATGCCGGGAACTCACGCGTCACGCCCAGACGACCCAAGGTCTTGAGCACGTTAGGCACGCCGACTTCCAGACCCAGACGCGAGGTCGACAGGTTGTAGGAATGCGCCAGGCCTTGATAGAGGAACACGGTACCGTGGGAGCGGCGATCATAATTCTGCGGTTTCCACACCTGACCGTTCGCGCCTTTGACCGACAACGGATCATCCGACAGCCAACTGGTCAGTGTGTACTGGCTCGGTTTTTCCAGCGCGGTCAGATAAACCGCCGGTTTGATCAACGAACCGATCGGCCGCACCGCGTCCAGTGCGCGGTTGAAACCGGCATAACTGGCCTGACGGCTGCCGATCATCGCCTGCACTTCACCGGTTTCCGGGTTGGTCACGACCATCGCCGCTTCTACGTCATCGGAGCCCTTGCGCCCGGCCAGACGTTTAAAAGTGTCGTTGACCGAGGCTTCTGCTTTCATCTGCAGGATCGGGTCGAAACTGGTGAAGATGCGCAGGCCTTCTTCGGTCAAGTCTTCGTCGCGGTAGTCTTCACGCAACTGACGTTTAACCAGATCGATAAAGCCCGGGAACGAACTGTCGGCGAGCTTGCCGCGCGTGGTCACACCCAGTGGCATTTTCTTCGCCGCTTCGACCTGTTCGGCCGTCGCCACGCCTTGCTGCTCAAGCACGTCGAGCACCAGGTTACGCCGCTCCAGCGCACGCTCCGGGTTGCGACGCGGATTGTAGTAGGACGGGCCTTTGACCATGCCGACCAGCATCGCCACCTGATGCAGTTTCAGCTCGGACAATGGCTGACCGAAGAAGAACTGGCTGGCCAGACCGAAACCGTGCACCGCACGTTGACCGTCCTGGCCGACAAAGACTTCATTGAGGTAGGCCTCAAGAATTTCCTTTTTGTCGTAATGCAGCTCGAGCAGCATCGCCATCATCGCTTCGGTGAGCTTGCGGGTCAGGCTGCGTTCGCTGGTCAGGTAGAAGTTTTTCACCAACTGCTGGGTCAGCGTACTGCCGCCCTGCGTCATCTTGCCGCCCGAGGTGTTGACCCAGACAGCCCGGGCAATCGACTTCGGCGACACGCCCCAGTGGCTGTAGAAATCGCGGTCTTCCACGGCGACCAGCGTTTCGAGCAGATACGGCGGCACTTGATCGAGCTTGATCAGAATGCGGTCTTCGAGATTTTTCGGATAAATGCCGCCGATCATCAGCGGTTCAAGACGCACCACGGACAATTTCGAACCGTTGGTCGCCGACAGCTCAGCCACATAATCGCCGGAGAAACGCACGCGCACCGGCTGCGGTTTTTCCAGACCTTCATAGAACTGGAAGCCACGGGTATTCAGATCGACCGTATTGCCACTGACGGCTGCGGCGCCGGGGCCATTGCTCACGGCTTCGCGACGATAGCCAAGGGCATCGAGCTCGGTCAGGAAGTCGTCCTTGCTGAGTTTTTGTCCGACGAACAGCTCGAGCGGCCGCGCGTAAACCTTGGCCGGGATGGTCCAGCGCTTGCCGGAGAACTTCTCCTGCACCACAGCATCGAGGTAAACGGCGAAGCCGGCCAGCACGACAAGGCCGACCAGACTGAGTTTAATGGCCCAGCTCAACCATGGGCTAAGGCCCTTGGAGGGTGGTTTTTTCTTGGTACGGGGGGATCGAGTTCGAGTCATGGCGGCGGATTATACGCACTTTATTCATACTCAACAGGAGCGCTCCGAGGTTTGCGTCAGGCTGGCGAGCGGCCATAATGGCGGCCTCGAATTTCCCCCAGTCTCTGAAGGATCGCCCGTGAGCCAGTCACTGATCGCTGCCCTGCAAAACCCGGCCCTCTACCCGCACCCTGTCGAAGGGTTTCAGGTCATCGAAACCCATATCTCGTGGGTGATCCTCACCGGTCCCTTCGCTTATAAAGTGAAAAAACCGGTCAACTTCGGTTTTCTCGATTTCACCGGTCTCGACTCGCGTGCACATTTCTGCGCTGAAGAGCTGCGTCTGAACCAGCGTCTGACTGATGATTTGTATCTGGAAGTGTTGCCAGTCACCGGTAGCGTTGAAGCACCGCAACTGGGCGGCGACGGCGCAGCGATCGAATATGTGCTGAAAATGCGCCAGTTCCCGCAGAGCGGTTTGCTCAGCACCCTGCAAGCCAACGGCGAGCTGACCACCCAGCACATCGACGAGATGGCCGAGCAGATTGCGCGCTTCCACCTCAGCGCGCCAAAAGTCCCGGCCGAACACGATGCCGGCACCCCGGACAGCGTGATGGCGCCGGTCTCGCAAAACTTCGAACAGATCCTGCCGTTCCTCAGCGACAAAAACGATCTGCTGCAACTCGAAGCATTGAAAGCCTGGGCCGAAAGCAGCTTCGAGCGTCTCAAGCCCCTGTTCGCCCAGCGCAAGGCCGAAGGTTTCACCCGTGAGTGCCACGGCGATATCCACCTGGGCAACGCCACAGTCATCAGCGGCAAAGTGGTGATCTTCGACTGCATCGAGTTCAACGAACCGTTCCGCTTCACCGACGTCTGGGCCGACACCGGTTTCCTCGCGATGGACCTGGAAGACCGTGGCCTGAAATCCCTGGCGCGCCGTTTCATCAGCCAATACCTGGAGCTGACCGGCGACTATCAAGGCCTGGAAGTGCTGAACTTCTATAAAGCCTACCGCGCACTGGTTCGCGCCAAGGTTGCACTGTTCAGCATGCCGGCAGACGCATCCCCTGTGCAGCGCGCCACCACCCTGCGCCAATACCGCAACTACGCCAACCTGGCGGAAAGCTACAGCACCATTCCGTCGCGTTTCATGGCGATCACCCACGGCGTTTCCGCTGTCGGCAAGAGCCACGTGGCCATGCGCCTGGTCGAAGCACTGGGCGCCATTCGCCTGCGCTCCGACGTTGAGCGCAAGCGCCTGTTCGGCGAGCAAACCGTTGCCAACGACGTGCAAGCCGGTATCTATAGTGCTGACGCCAGTACCGCGACCTACGCGCGCCTGCATGAAATTGCGGAAGTGATCCTGCACGCCGGTTTCCCGGTGGTCATCGACGCGACTTACCTCAAACGCGAACAACGCGACAACGCGGCAAAAATTGCCGAAGCCACCGGCACACCGTTCCTGATCCTCGACTGCAACGCGCCACAAGCGGTGATCGAGAGCTGGTTGGCGATTCGTCAGGCCGACCAGAAGGATCCGTCCGACGCCACCCTGGCCGTAATCGAAGCGCAGCAGGCCAGCCGTGAACCGCTGACGCCGGAAGAAATCCTGCGCAGCAAACGCGTGCAAACCAACGAATCCGGCACGCTGGACACCGTGGTCGCGCAGATCCGTCAGCGCCTGCCAGGCCTGTAAGAAACTATTTCGGCCGTGAAGCCCTCGCTTGCTTCACGGCCGTCAAATAGTGGCACTATACTGGCGTCATAAAACCAACGGTGATATGACATGAGCCAGCCGAAACTTCTCGACACCCCGCTGTATGCCTTGCTGCACAAAGACGACATCAAAGGTTTCAACAAAGAGCGTCCACAGGATGGCCCGATCGACATGGTCGGCGGCGATTTCCGTGGTCTCGATTTGCGTGAACTGAATGCCGATGGCGTGGATTTCCGGGACGCGTACTTTCGTTCCGCCGATTTGCGTGGCATCGATTTCCGCAACGCATCGCTGGAAGGTGCAAGTCTGGCTCACGCACAGATTTCCGGGGCGTATTTCCCGCCGGAGCTGAGCGCTGACGAGATTCTGATGTCAATGAATTTCGGCACGCGTTTGCGTTATCGCACCCGCTGATACGCATACCCCTCACTGATACAACACTCACCTGGTGGGAGCGAGCATGCTCGCGAAGAGGGAGTGTCAGTCACCCTGATCGTGAAAGTCATACCGCTTTCGCGAGCAGGCTCGCTCCCACATTTGGAATGTGTTTCCTCCTGCCTTTCTGCGCTCGCAAGCCTTACAAGCTCCCTTTCTTAGAAGCGTTTGCGTTGAATCCGACCAAACAACCACGCTTTTCCTACTGATGGCTACACTCCTGAGAAGCTCGCCCACGCACCATTCGGCCGTCGCAAGGAGGCTTGATGAATGATGAACTGCAACACCTGAAGAATCTTGGCAAGACGTCGGCGCAATGGCTGCATGCCGTGGGCATCCACAGCGCCTCGGACTTGCGTCGCCTGGGCGCAGTGGATGCCTACCGGGCCGTGCGTACCCGCGGGTTTCGCGCATCGAAGGTGTTGTTGTATGCGATCGAAGGCGCGCTGATGGATGTGCACTGGAACGACATCCCCGCCGAACGCAAGGACGCCCTGAACAAACAGCTCGATGCCATTTCCTCGCGCCACAAGAACTGAACGGGCATAGACCGTCATGTATTTACTGGGGGAACAATCGGCTTGGGCCGATGCCTTGATCAACCGTTTGCAGAGCTTGCCCTTGTTGTGGCTGCGCGACTTGGCGCCTTGCGGGCCACCTCTGGAACTGGAAGCGACGGAAGACTTGTTCGCGCGGCTGCCCGCTGATCAGCTGTTTCTGCTGAATGAAGGCGTGATCAACGGCTACATCGGCGCCAGACCACTGTTCTATTGGCAGGAGGGTGATTTGATCGGCCTTCAGCAGGGTGAGGACTGGGCTGATTGCCGTTTGTGCAGTGATGGAGCATTGCGTTTGACGCCCTATCGGCGCGGTGAGGTTTTTCAGCACTTGTATGCCGACGCTCGTCGGGCAGAGCAGTTTCTGGAGTATCTGCTGGGGCAAATGGCAATCCTCGCCCATGCCGTCGCGGAGTTGAAACCGCGCGAGTTTCGCAGCACCAATGGCTTCAAACGGGTCGAGGCGGGTGCAACCCTGATCAGGCAGGGGGACGCGGCTGATCACGTATTCGTGATCATCGACGGGCATGCCGAAGCGTTTGTCGACGGGCATAAGGTGGGAGATGTAACCAAGGACGAGATTTTCGGCGCCATGGCCGTGTTCACCGGTGAGCCGCGCAATGCCACGGTCATTGCCCGGGAGCCAAGTACGGTGATGCTGATTCCCGGTGAGCAATTCTTGAGCATGACCCGCACCAATCCAAAGATCGCCCACAGCCTGATTGAGAGCATGGCGCGACGGATCGGCCAGTTGAACCGGCAGATCACGCAAATGACGTTACCAGCAGGCTAGCGCTGAAGTCCTTTGTTTACGGGACGTACCGGCCATTTTCCAGACGAATTCACAGAAACGGAAAAACAGTTGTTGACTCGGTAATGAGAATCGCTATGATTATCACAACTGGTCGCGAGATCAGTCGATATTCTGAAAAGCCCTTGGTTCGGACTCTCAGATTATCTCCTCATCAGGCTAATCACGGTTATTTGACCCGGTTTTTACCGGGTCTTTTTTTGCCTGTGGAAAAGTCATTTACCGAACTGTTTGCGCATCTGCTCGCAGTAGTCCTGCTTGGGCGTGGCGGGCGTGTACCAAACGTAATCGGCCATCGTTACGGTCACTTCGGCGCCCTGCTCTGCCAGCATCAACACTGTCGGAGTCTCAGTGGCACCCAAATCCACAACATGGAGCGGCACGCCAACATCCTTGCGCGCATGCCACGCGCCGGCCAGCAAGACTGAAGGTGTGGGGGCCGCGGATAGACGCTCGGCCATACGCCGATCACGTTGTTGCTGAACGGCGAGCATCGCCGGCATCTGTGATTCGGGCAGCAGGCCACAGTGGGAATCGCTGATCTGCTCCAGCAAAACCGCTTTCACGGATGCCACATCGCTGCGTTCCCCTCTCAACACCGGCGGATCACGATAGAAGGTGCGGATTTCAGCGTTATTCAGATTCGCTGCCAGCATTGGATACGGCTGAGTCAAAGCGAAGCGGACAATCGGCCCGTAGAGATTCCAGTCCCAGCCATCCTGCCAGGCCAATGCGCCAGGGAGGTCAGCGGGCGGCGTAGTCGTCTGGCGCACTTGATCAACGCGAGGCTGCTGATCCGGCGTGAGCATTTCCAGTAGCAGACTGCCTTGCGGCCGCCGCTCACCGAGCGAGCGCAACACCCACAACTGCGCGGCATGATGATCGGCATTGTCATGCTGCTCGCCGATGATCAACCGCTCAGGCTCGACCAAGCGCTTCAACAGCTGCTGCGCCGTCAGCACTTCACCGCTGTGCAGATCGCGGATCTCGCCACTGACCGGCGGTGGCGCCACAGCATGCTGACACCCCGCGAGCAACACCACCGCCAACAGCCACATCCCACGCATGCAATCACCTCGATGATCCAGTCAGCGGGCGATGATTAGCGGATGCCCACGCTCCGGGTGCGGCTGCACCAACACTTCGAGACCGAATACAGCTTGGAGCGTGTCCGGTCGCAAAACCTGCTGCGGTGTATCCAGCGCCACCGGGCGACCGCCTTCAAGCAGCAGAATGCGATCACAATAACGCGCCGCCAGATTCAGATCATGCAGGATCACCAATACCGCGGCGCCACGATCGGCAAACTCGCGCACGGCCTGCAGCGTTGTGTGTTGATGCAGCGGATCAAGCATCGACGTCGGCTCATCCAACAGCAGCGTCTGCCCGGCCTGCCCCGGCCAAAGCTGCGCCAGCACCCGCGCCAGATGCACACGCTGACGCTCGCCACCGGACAGCGCCAGATAACTGCGACCGCTCAAGTGCCCGGCATCCGCCGCCGCCAACGCCGCCGCGATGATTTCGTCATCGCGCACCCGACCGCTTTGCCAAGGCAAGCGGCCCATGCCGACCACCTCTTCGACGCGGAAAGCAAAATCCAGAGTCGACACTTGCGGCAACACCGCCAATCGCTGCGCGCGTTGCGCACCGGTCCAGTAACTCAACGCTTGCCCATCGAGCGAAACCCCGCCCGCGCTCGCCGTCAACTCACCGCACAACGCGCCGAGCAAGGTACTTTTACCTGCACCGTTCGGCCCGAGCACACCAAGCACCTCACCCGGTTCGAGTTGCAGCGTGACATCGCTGAGCACTGCCTTGCGACCACGATGGATGTGCAGATTGTGCGCACGCAACATCAGGCACGCCCTCGCAACAGCAGGTAAAGGAAGAACGGCGCGCCGATAAACGCAGTGACAATACCGATCGGCAATTCTGCCGGCGCCAACGCCAGCCGCGCGACCAGATCAGCCAACAGCAACAGGCTCGCCCCCGCCAGCACCGATGCCGGCAGCAAGACTTTGTGGTCTGGGCCCGCCAGCAAACGCACCAGATGCGGCACCACCAGCCCGACAAAACCGATCATTCCGGCAGCCGCCACTGCCGCGCCAACACCCAGCGCCGTACAAAACACCAATTCACGCTTGAGCCGCTCGACATTGATGCCCAAATGCCCGGCCTCGGACTCCCCGAGCAGCAAGGCATTCAGCGCTTTGGCTCGACGCGGCAACCACAATGCGACACCGGCGCTGATGATCAGCAATGGCCAGAGCCGCGCGTAACTGGCGCCATTGAGGCTGCCGAGATTCCAGAAGGTCAGCGTGCGCAGCGTCGCGTCATCCGCCAGATAAGTGAATAGCCCGACCGCCGAACTGGCCAGCGCCGTTAGCGCAATACCAGCGAGCAACATGGTCGCGACATTGGTCTGGCCATTACGGCGGCCGAGTCGATAGACCAGCGCCGTCACGCCGAGCCCGCCGAGAAACGCACAGACCGACAACAGATACGGCCCGAACCACTCCGGCAGGCCGCCAAAAAAAGAACCGCCGACAATCGCGATCGCTGCGCCCAATGCCGCGCCGCTGGAAACACCGACCAATCCCGGATCCGCCAGCGGATTGCGAAACAAGCCTTGCATCGCCACGCCGGACAACGCCAATACACCGCCGACCGCCAGCCCGAGCAGCGTTCGCGGCAGGCGAATCTGTCCGAGGATCAGTTCAGCCTGCTCGAGTCCTTCCGGTGCCAGCGGCACGCCGAGCATGCGCAATGCCGCGCGCAATGTATCGAACAGCGGCAGGCTGACCGGCCCCAACGCCAGCGACAGCCAGATCGCCAATAAACACAGGAGCGTCAGACCGATGAACAAGGCACGAGGTTTTACCAGTGTCATTGGCCGCTCTTGGCCGGGTAGAAGCCGTCAGTCAGGGTTTTCAGCGCTGCCGGCAGTCGCGGCCCGAGTCCACCGACCAACAAGGTCGGATCCAGCTCCAGCACCCGCCCGGCCTTGGCCGCGCGACTTGAATCGAGAATCGGGTTTTCCTTGAACAGCGCTGCTTTCGCTGCGTCACCGGTCAAGGCACGGTCGGCGAATACCAGCACTTCGGGATCAAGGCTGGCGAGGGATTCCACCGAGAACGGCTTGTAACCGGTATGGGTTGCCAGGTTATGCCCACCGGCCTGTTGCAGTAGCCAATCTGCGGCGGTGTCTTTGCCGGCGATCAACGGTTTGCCACCGGCATGCCCGAGCAACAGCAGCACGCCTGGCGCTTTTTGTCTGGTTTGCACCTGAACAACCCGTGCCTTCTGCGCATCGAGCTGCTGTTGATAACTTTTCAGCAACTGTGCAGCTTGAGGCTCGGTGCCCAGCAACTGGCCCAAGTGGGTGACGTTTTTCTCCAGCGTCGGCAGATCCGGCTGCGCCGAGAACAACACCACCTGAACCTTGGCCGCTTTGACTTGCGACAGTACCGGCGGCGGCCCCATCTCTTCAGTGCCGATGAGAATGTCCGGACGCAGACTGAGAATGCCCTCAGCCGAAAGACTGCGCTGATAGCCAATGCTCGGCAGCGCCTTCAACGACTCCGGATGCTGACTGGTGGTATCCACACCAACCAGTTTCGCCTCGCCGCCCAAGGCACTGACCCACTCCGACAGCGCACCGCCAGCACTGACCCAACGTTGCGGCAAATCAGCCGCAGCAGCCTGGTGGCTGACCAAAAGTCCGACACACAGCACAGCAACGCGGGTACTCAGGCGCATACACAGCTTCCTTGAATAAGTTTTTCCCGGGCATCAGGATGGCAGGCCAAGTATCCTCGACCTCTGCCAGTCGCCTGCGGGCGAAGGCCGCCATTTGATAATTGTTTGCATTTAAACGTCAAGCTCGGACATATCCAGACACGAGCGGACACTAGAGGATAGCCATGAAGTTTCTTTGCGCGGGCGCCGGACTCGCCGAGGCCAGCAGCCGCGGTTTCGACGTCGACGGGAAAAAGCTGTTCGCCGTGCGCCGCAACGGTCAGGCCTATATCTATCTCAATCGCTGCCCGCACCGGGGCGTGGGGCTGGAGTGGCAACCCGACCAGTTTCTCGACCCGAGCAACAGCCTGATTCAGTGCGCCACCCACGGCGCGCTGTTTCTGATCGAGGACGGTGAATGCGTGGCCGGCCCCTGCGCCGGACAATCACTCACCGCCATCCCTTGCCGCGAAGACGCCCAAGGCCTGTGGATCGATTTTTAACCGTTGAGCAATACGTCGAGACGCCGGTCGATGACCATCTCTTCATTGTCCAGCCGCACGCCATATGCCAAAACCTCAACGCCACAAGCGACCGCTTCAACAAGCGCATCGGCGTAGGCCGAATCGATTTCCTTCGCCGGCCGCACCGATTCAATCCCGGTGAGATTGACGCAATACAACTGCACCGCCCGGATCCCGTCCCGCGCCAGATGTGCCAGTTCCCGCAGATGCTTGGCGCCACGCTGGGTCACGGCATCGGGAAACGCCGCCACCGCTGTACCGTCGAAGCCCAGGGTGACGCTTTTCACTTCCACGTAAGCCGGGCCACTCGGGTATTCGAGGCGGAAATCGATACGGCTCTTTTCCTGCCCGTAAGCGACTTCACGTTTCAACGCGGTAAAGCCGTTCAACTCGGTGATCACGCCAGCCTGCAACGCCTCTTCAACCAAACCGTTGGCCCGTGCGGTATTCACGCAGAACAAGCGGCCCTGCGGTGTCTCGCCGATTTCCCAAGTGCCAGGCAATTTGCGCTTCGGGTCATTGGAACGGCTGAACCAGACTTGCCCGCCCTCGACCTGACAGTTGAGCATCGAACCGGTGTTCGGGCAGTGAATGGTCAGCAACTCGCCGCCAACGGTTTCGATATCGGCGAGAAAACGCTTGTAACGCCGGATCAGACGCGCCTCTTCAAGTGGTGGATAAAAGCGCATCAGCCTTGCCAACTCTTCAAGCCACGGGCGATTCGCTCCACCGCCTCCTGTAAGCGAGGGAGATTTTGCGTGTAGGCAAAACGCACATGATGGCTGGCCTGATAACGACCAAAATCCAGCCCCGGCGTGAAGGCTACGTGCTCGGTTTCAAGGAAATGTCGGCAAAAGGCGAAGGCATCGCCGCCGAACTGGCTGATATCGGCGTAAAGATAAAAAGCACCTTCAGGTTCGACGGCGATGTTGAAACCCAATTCACGCAAAGCCGGTAGCAGGAAATCGCGACGTCGGCCGAATTCGGCACGACGCTCTTCAAGTATTGCGATCGTGTCCGGCTCGAAACAGGCCAACGCCGCGTACTGCGCCATGCTCGGCGCGCTGATGTAGAGGTTCTGCGCCAGTTTCTCCAGCTCGCTGACGGCCGCTTCCGGCGCCACCAGCCAGCCAAGCCGCCAGCCGGTCATGCCGAAATATTTGGAGAAACTGTTCAACACAAAAGCGCTGTCATCGACTTCCAGCACGCTCGCCGCATCGGTGCCGTAAGTCAGACCGTGGTAGATCTCGTCCACCACTAAATGCCCGTGCTTGGCTTTGATGGCTGTGGATAACCCGGCCAGTTCATCACGGGTCAAAATGGTGCCGGTCGGGTTGGCTGGCGAAGCGACCAAAGCACCAACGCTGTCGTGATCCCAATGGCGTTCAACCAGATCCGGAGTCAGTTGATAGCGTACGTCCGGACCTACCGGTACCAACTGCGCCGCGCCTTCGACCAAACGCAGGAAGTGCCGGTTGCACGGATAACCGGGATCCGCCAGCAACCAGTGTTTACCTGGATCGACCAGCAAAGCGCTGGCCAGCAACAGGGCACCAGAACCGCCCGGCGTGATCAGAATCCGCCGTGGATCGATGTTCAAGCCATAACGCGATTGATAAAACCCGGAAATGGCCTCGCGCAGCTCGGGAATGCCGCGTGCGGCGGTGTAACGGGTCTTGCCCGCCGTCAGCGCTGCCTGCCCCGCGCGGATGATCGGTTCGGCAGTGGTGAAGTCCGGCTCGCCGATCTCCAGATGGATGACATCGTGGCCTTCAGCCTGCAATTCATTGGCCCGCGCCAGCAGCGCCATCACATGGAACGGTTCGATCGCACGACTGCGCGCACTGTAGGGCTGAGCCATTGGTTTTCCTTCGGCAGGGAAAAAGAGACGATTCTACCCATCTGCCGGAACGAGCGAGAACCCGCAGCGGTCACAGCCTCAAGAACGCTGGACTGTAACGATATGAGCGTACGCTCCAGGATTGACTAAAATCAGTGATTGAACAGGTCTTCAACACCACCAGACACGGCTTGCCAAACATTTGCAAGCGCCACCCGCCGGGGCCTCGACATCCGGGAGTAGCGCAGGCCGATTTGATCTGGTAAGTTCGCCCGCTTGCAGCCGCAGGGCCGGCAGGTGTCGGTGATGGAGCAATCCTGCGCAATGGATTACAAGAGTAGAGGCGGTCCATTTCATGCCCACCCAAGCAAAGCAACAGCAGCAAACGGCGATCAGTGGCTTCGAACCTTACGTTCAGGCTAAAGACGAAGAGTACATGGGCAAACCCATGCGCGCGCACTTCACCAAGATCCTGACCAAGTGGAAACTGGACTTGATGCAGGAAGTCGACCGAACTGTTGATCACATGAAGGACGAAGCGGCCAACTTTCCCGACCCGGCCGACCGTGCCAGTCAGGAAGAAGAGTTCGCCCTTGAACTGCGTGCCCGTGATCGCGAGCGCAAGCTGATCAAGAAGATCGACAAGACATTGCAACTGATCGAAGACGGTGAATACGGCTGGTGCGATTCGTGCGGCATCGAGATCGGCGTCAAGCGCCTTGAAGCCCGTCCTACCGCCGACATGTGCGTCGACTGCAAGAACCTGGCTGAGATCAAGGAAAAGCAGGTCGGCAAGTAATCTCGACCTGAACGAAAAACGGAGCGTGCGAACGCTCCGTTTTTGTTTCTGTCTTTTGCCTTTTGCCTTGCCTTTGCCTTTGCCTTTGCCTTTACCTTTGTGGGAGCGAGCTTGCTCGCGAAGGCGCCGGATCAGACAATTTAATGCTGAATGACACACCGCTTTCGCGAGCAAGCTCGCTCCCACAGGTGTTGTGTACACGCGCTGAAAAAGTACTATCGCATTCATGACTGTCAAGACATCCCCCGCCTACATCGGCCGCTTCGCCCCAACCCCTAGTGGCCACTTGCACTTCGGTTCGCTGGTCGCCGCCCTCGCTTCTTACCTCGACGCCCGTTCGGTCGGTGGTCGCTGGCTGGTGCGCATGGAAGATCTCGATCCGCCCCGCGAAGAACCCGGTGCGCAAGCGGCGATTCTCAAGGCGCTGGAAAGTTACGGCTTTGAATGGGACGGCGACATGGTGCGCCAAAGCGATCGGCACGACGCTTACGCCGAAGTGCTCGACAGCCTGTTCAATCACGGCCTCGCTTATGCCTGCACCTGTTCGCGCAAACAGCTCGAGCCGTACAACGGCATTTATCCGGGCCTGTGCCGCAATGCCGGCCACGATCAGCAAGACGCCGCCATCCGTCTGCGCGTGCCGGAGCTGGAATACCATTTCGTCGACCGTGTGCAGGGTGAGTACCGTCAGCATCTGGGCCGCGACGTCGGCGATTTCGTGATCCGCCGCCGCGACGGTCTCTACGCTTATCAACTGGCCGTAGTGCTCGATGATGCCTGGCAGGGCATTACCGACATCGTGCGCGGTGCCGACCTGCTCGACTCGACCCCGCGCCAACTCTATCTGCAAGAACTGCTCGGCCTGCGTCAGCCGCGTTACCTGCACTTGCCGCTGATCATCCAGCCAGATGGCAACAAGCTAGGCAAGTCCTACCGCTCGCCGCCGCTGCAAGCTGATCAAGCCACGCCGCTGTTACTGCGAGCCCTGCGCGCACTCGGGCAAAACCCCGGCGCCGAACTGGCTCATGCCTCGCCGCAAGAGTTGCTGGCGTGGGGCAGCGCGCACTGGGATGCCACACAGATCCCGCGCACACTGACCCTGCCCGAAGCGCAACTGCTATGACGACACTTGCAGTCGTGCGCCCATCCGTTACCATCGCCGCACGTTTTCGGGCACGCGCATAAAAAAGAGAGGCCGGGATGTACATCTATCGCTTGGTCCTGCTTTTAGTCGTGGGGATCTACCTGTTTTCCCCCGCCATCATGGATTGGTGGATCGACGCTACGGGCGCCTGGTATCGCCCCTATCTGCTTTGGCTGATCCTCATAGTCGTGACCTTCATCCTGCAGAGCCAAAAAGATGCCGATGAGCTTTAGCCTGACCCAGATGATTCTGATCAGCGCCGCGTACCTGGCGGTGCTGTTCGGTGTTGCCTGGATCAGCGAACGGGGCATGATCCCGCGCGCGATCATTCGCCACCCGTTGACCTACACCTTGTCGCTGGGGGTTTACGCCAGTGCGTGGGCGTTCTACGGCACGGTCGGACTGGCCTACCAGTACGGCTACGGCTTTCTGTCCAGTTACCTCGGCGTGTCCGGCGCGTTTCTGCTGGCGCCGGTGTTGCTTTATCCAATTCTGAAGATCACCCGTACTTATCAACTGTCTTCGCTGGCCGATCTGTTTGCATTTCGCTTTCGCAGCACCTGGGCCGGTGCGCTGACCACGATTTTCATGCTGATAGGTGTGCTGCCGTTGCTGGCGCTGCAGATTCAAGCGGTCGCCGACTCCATTGGCATCCTCACCGGCGAGCCGATCCAGAGCCGTGTCGCGTTGGCGTTTTGCGCGCTGATCATACTGTTCACGATTTTCTTCGGTTCCCGGCATATCGCTACGCGCGAGAAGCACGAAGGCCTGGTATTCGCGATTGCCTTTGAATCGGTAATCAAACTGATCGCTCTCGGCGGCGTCGGCCTGTATGCGTTGTACGGCGTGTTCGATGGCCCGCAACAGCTGGAACTGTGGCTGCTGCAAAACCAGACCGCCCTCGCCGCCCTGCACACGCCATTGCAGGAAGGCCCGTGGCGCACCTTGTTACTGGTGTTCTTTGCCTCGGCAATCGTGATGCCGCACATGTATCACATGACCTTCACCGAGAACCTCAATCCGCGCTCGCTGGTCAGTGCGAGCTGGGGTTTGCCGCTGTTCTTGCTGTTGATGAGCCTGGCGGTGCCGCTGATCTTGTGGGCCGGCCTGAAACTCGGCGCCACGACCAATCCTGAATATTTCACCCTCGGCATCGGCATTGCTGCCAACAGCAAACCGCTGGCATTGCTCGCCTATGTCGGCGGTCTGTCGGCGGCCAGCGGGCTGATCATCGTCACTACGCTGGCACTGTCAGGCATGGCGTTGAACCACCTGGTGCTGCCGCTTTATCAGCCGCCGGCCGAAGGCAATATCTACCGCTGGCTGAAGTGGACCCGCCGCGCATTGATCGTCGCGATCATCATGGCCGGTTTCGGTTTCTACCTGATGCTCGGCGCCGAGCAGGATCTGGCCAACCTCGGCATCGTCGCGTTTGTGGCGACCCTGCAATTCCTGCCCGGCGTGTTGTCGGTGCTGTATTGGCCGACCGCCAACCGTCGCGGTTTTATCGCCGGTCTGCTGGCGGGGATCCTGGTCTGGGTAGTGACCATGCTGCTGCCGCTGGTCGGCAATCTGCAGGGTTTCTACATCCCGCTGCTGAACATGATTTACGTGCTCGACGACACCAGTTGGCACATGGCGGCCATTGCCTCGCTCGCCGCCAACGTCTTGATGTTCACGCTGATCTCGCTGTTCACCAACGCCAGTCCCGAAGAAGCCAGTGCTGCCGAAGCTTGCGCTGTGGATAACGTTCGTCGCCCGCAACGCCGCGAACTGCACGCGGCCTCACCACAGGAATTCGCTACACAACTGGCGAAACCGTTGGGCGCCAAGGCTGCGCAGAAAGAAGTCGAGCAAGCGCTGCGTGATCTTTATCTGCCGTTCGACGAACGCCGCCCGTACGCCTTGCGCCGTTTGCGTGACCGTATCGAAGCTAATCTGTCCGGGCTGATGGGACCGAGTGTGGCCCAGGACATGGTGGAAACCTTCCTGCCCTACAAGGCGGGTGGCGAAAACTATGTGACCGAAGACATTCACTTCATCGAAAGCCGCCTTGAGGATTACCACTCGCGCCTCACAGGCCTGGCTGCCGAACTCGATGCCCTGCGTCGCTACCACCGCCAAACCCTGCAGGAACTGCCGATGGGCGTCTGCTCGCTGGCCAAGGATCAAGAGATCCTGATGTGGAACAAGGCCATGGAAGAACTTACCGGGATCGCCGCACAACGCGTGGTCGGTTCGCGTCTGAGCACCATTGGCGAGCCGTGGAAAGAATTGCTCCAGGGTTTCATCAACCTGCCCGACGAGCATTTGCACAAACAGCATCTGGCCCTCGACGGTCAGACGCGCTGGCTGAATCTGCACAAAGCAGCGATTGATGAGCCATTGGCACCGGGTAACAGCGGCCTGGTGTTACTGGTCGAAGATTTGACCGAAACGCAAATGCTCGAAGACAAACTGGTGCACTCCGAGCGCCTGGCGAGCATTGGTCGTCTTGCGGCCGGTGTGGCCCACGAAATCGGCAACCCGATCACCGGCATCGCCTGTCTGGCGCAGAACCTGCGCGAAGAACGGGAGGACGACGGCGAGCTGACGGAAATCAGCGGGCAGATTCTTGAACAGACCAAACGCGTCTCGCGCATCGTCCAGTCGCTGATGAGTTTCGCCCACGCTGGCAGCCATCAGCACAGCGACGAACCGGTTTGTCTGGCAGAGGTCGCTCAAGATGCGATTGGCCTGCTGGCCCTGAACCGACGCAATTTCGAAGTGCAGTTCTACAACCTGTGCGATCCGGATCACTGGGTCGAAGGCGATCCGCAGCGGCTCGCTCAGGTGCTGATCAATCTGCTCTCCAACGCCCGCGACGCCTCGCCGCCGCACAGTGCGGTGCGGGTCAAGAGCGAAGCCGGCGAACACACGGTCGATCTGATCGTCGAAGACGAAGGCAGTGGTATTCCGAAGAACATCATGGACCGATTGTTCGAACCCTTCTTCACCACCAAGGATCCTGGCGAAGGCACCGGTCTGGGCCTTGCACTGGTCTATTCCATCGTTGAAGAGCATTATGGACAAATCACCATCGACAGCCCGGCTGATGTACAAAGCCAACGCGGCACCCGTATCCGGGTGACCTTACCGCGTCATGTCGAAGCGACGTCCGCTGTGAACTGAGACCGTCGAGAGTATCGAATCAATGCCGCACATTTTGATCGTCGAAGACGAAACAATTATCCGCTCCGCCTTGCGCCGCCTGCTGGAACGCAACCAGTACCAGGTCAGCGAAGCCGGTTCAGTGCAGGAAGCACAAGAACGCTTCACCATTCCTACGTTCGATCTGATCGTCAGCGATCTGCGTTTGCCGGGCGCTCCGGGCACCGAGTTGATCAAGCTCGGCCAGGGCACACCGGTGCTGATCATGACCAGTTACGCCAGCCTGCGCTCGGCGGTCGACTCGATGAAGATGGGTGCGGTGGACTACATCGCCAAGCCTTTCGACCACGATGAAATGCTCCAGGCTGTCGCGCGGATCCTGCGTGATCGCCAATCAGCTCCGGCTGCCGGCGAAGCGGTTGCCAGCAAACCGACCAACGGCAGCGGCAAATCTGCCGTCGACAACAGTAACGGTGAAATCGGCATCATCGGTTCCTGCCCACCGATGCAGGATCTGTACAGCAAGATCCGTAAAGTCGCGCCGACCGATTCCAATGTGTTGATCCAGGGCGAGTCCGGTACCGGTAAAGAACTGGTGGCCCGCGCCCTGCACAACCTGTCGAAACGCGCCAAGGCGCCGATGATTTCGGTGAACTGCGCGGCCATTCCGGAAAGCCTGATCGAGTCCGAACTGTTCGGCCACGAAAAAGGCGCGTTCACCGGCGCCAGCGCCGGGCGTGCCGGTCTGGTCGAAGCGGCGGACGGCGGCACGTTGTTCCTCGACGAAATCGGTGAGCTGCCACTTGAGGCGCAAGCCCGCCTGCTGCGTGTGTTGCAGGAAGGCGAGATTCGTCGGGTCGGCTCGGTGCAGTCGCAGAAAGTCGATGTGCGCCTTATTGCGGCGACTCACCGGGACCTGAAGAGCCTGGCGAAAATCGGCCAGTTCCGTGAGGACCTTTATTACCGTCTGCACGTCATCGCACTGAAACTGCCAGCCTTGCGTGAGCGCGGCGCCGACGTCAACGAAATCGCCACTGCCTTCCTCGCTCGCCAAAGTGCGCGCATCAGCCGTACCGACCTGAAATTTGCTGCTGATGCCGAACAGGCGATCCGGCATTATTCCTGGCCGGGTAACGTGCGTGAGCTGGAGAACGCGGTCGAGCGCGCAGTGATTCTGAGTGAAAGCCCGGAAATCTCCGCCGATCTGCTGGGCATCGACATCGAGCTGAGTGATCTGGAAGACGATGAATTCATTGGTCTGCCGCCACAAACGCCGGGTAACGCCAGCAACAGCAGCCATGAACCGACCGAAGACCTGTCGCTGGAAGATTACTTCCAGCACTTCGTCCTCGAGCATCAGGACCACATGACCGAGACCGAACTGGCGCGCAAACTGGGCGTTAGCCGTAAATGCCTTTGGGAACGCCGTCAGCGTCTGGGCATCCCACGGCGCAAGACCGGGGTCGCCAGCGAGAGCTGAACGTTACCTGTCGAGTGTGCGGGTAACGCTTGAGGATGTGAAAAAACTGTTACCTCAGTCCTTTCACGTAACAGAAGCCGGGGTTATCGGTAACGAAACCCCGGCTTTTTTTCGCCCCGACAAAACGGTTATATCGACCTAACCCCTTGTTTTATTGGGTTTCGCAAAAGTTGGCACGGCCCCTGCTATATGTTTGGTACAAGAACAATAACAAGCAATGCACAAGACAATAAAAATAAGACGAATCGACTCACGCACAATAAAAACAAGACGGCGAGAGGCGCAGCTAACTGATTCTTTTGGAGAGGCGTTGTATTTGGGGCTTGCCCCACGACCAGGCCGAGAACAACAAAAACTGTCCTAAGACAGAGCCTGTACTGGTTGGATCGAGAGATCACTGCAATTCAGCGACCAAAGCAATCCGTTTGCTCTTGGCTCCCGATTGGGAGGGTCACGAAGGAAAAGCTTCGTGGCGAGGGCACTCAACAAAAACAAGAAGCCCGAATCAATAATAAAAAGAGCACGCAACTACTTCTTGGGGAGCTTCGGCTCCCCTTGTAGTTTCTCCTTCCCGGCAAAATCCCCCGTTTTTATCGCGCGCGATGCCTGTAGCCTGCGGCTTGCAGCTCAAATCGGCCGTGTCCTACACCATCCCCCGACTAAATGCTAGAATCTGCGCCCATCATGCGGTCATTCTTTGGTATGGCCGAACATTCCTTCAAACAGTGCATCCCATGCTGAAGAAGTTGTTCCAGTCATTCCGAACTCCCGTGCGTCGTACGCAACACATCCGCAGCACCCCTGAAGTGCTCAACAGCGGTCAACATTCGCTGCAGAAAACGCAGTTCAGCCGCTATGCGGTGAATATCGTCGAACGCCTGCAAGGTGCCGGTTACCAGGCTTATCTGGTCGGCGGTTGCGTGCGTGACATGCTGCTGGGCATCACACCCAAGGATTTCGACGTCGCCACCAGTGCCACGCCTGAGCAGGTGCGTGCCGAATTCCGCAATGCGCGGATCATCGGCCGTCGCTTCAAACTGGTGCACATTCATTTCGGTCGCGAAATCATTGAAGTCGCGACCTTCCGTGCCAATCATCCGGTCAACGAAGACGACGAAGACAGCAACCAGTCTTCGCGTAACGAGAGCGGGCGAATTCTGCGCGACAACGTTTACGGCACCCTGGAAGAAGACGCGCAACGCCGCGACTTCACCATCAACGCCCTGTATTACGATCCGGTCAGCGAGCGCATTCTCGACTACGCCAACGGCGTACACGACATCCGCAATCACCTGATCCGCCTGATCGGCGACCCGAAGCAGCGTTATCAGGAAGACCCGGTGCGCATGCTGCGCGCGGTGCGTTTCGCCGCCAAGCTCAATTTCGGCATTGAAAAGCACACCGTGCAGCCGATCCGTGAACTGGCGCCAATGCTGCGCGAGATCCCGTCGGCACGTCTGTTCGAAGAAGTGCTCAAGCTATTCCTCTCGGGCCACGGCGCGATCACCTTCGAAATGCTGGTCGACCTGCAACTGTTCGCCCCGCTGTTCCCGGCCAGCGCCGATGCGCTGGAACACAACCCGGAATACACCCACACGCTGATCAGCGAAGCGCTGACCAACACCGATCTGCGCATCAAGCAGAACAAACCGGTCACTCCGGCGTTCCTGTTTGCCGCACTGCTGTGGCCTGCCCTGCCGGCCCGCGTGTTGCGCTTGCAGGAACGTGGCATGCCGCCGATTCCGGCGATGCAGGAAGGCGCCCACGAGCTGATCGCAGAACAGTGCCAGCGCATTGCGATTCCGAAACGCTTCACCATGCCGATCCGCGAGATCTGGGACATGCAGGAGCGCCTGCCACGGCGCAGCGGCAAACGTGCCGACCTGTTGCTGGACAATCCACGCTTCCGCGCCGGTTACGACTTCCTGCTGCTGCGTGAAAGCGCTGGCGAGGAGACTGACGGCCTGGGCGAATGGTGGACGGACTATCAGGACGCCAACGACAGTGAACGTCGCGACATGATCCGCGACCTCAGCGGTAAAGGTGATGACGCCAGCGGTGCTCCGCGCAAACGTCGCCGCAGCAGCGGTTCCAAACGCAAACGCGCCGGCGCACCGAGCGCTTCGACCGGCGAGTAAAGGCATGGAACGCATCTACATCGGCATGGGCAGCAACCTCGCTGACCCGGCCGAACAATTGCGCAGCGCCGTCGAGGCGCTCGGGCAATTGCCGCAAACCACCCTCGCTGGCGTTTCCGCCTTCTATCAAAGCGACTCGTTGCTGCCGGGCCAACCGCGTTACACCAACGCGGTCGCGGCGCTCGACAGCGATCTTGCCCCACTGGAACTGCTCGATGCATTGCAAGCCATCGAGAATGACCAAGGTCGCGAACGCCTCGAACGCTGGGGCCCGCGTACGCTGGATCTGGACATTCTGCTGTTCGGTGATCGACTGATCGATGAGCCACGTCTGAAAGTCCCGCATTACCAGATTCAGGAACGCGCGTTCGTGCTCTATCCCCTTGCCGAACTGGCGCCGCAAGATTTGCGCCTGGCCGACGGCCGCACCCTGCCCGAACTGCTGGCAGCCTGCCCGTTCGTCGGCCTGGAACGCCTCCCGACAGACTGATTGCAATCCCCTGTGGGAGCGAGCTTGCTCGCGAAATCGGTGTGTCATTCAACACTGTGTTGGCTGATCCACCGCTTTCGCGAGCAAGCTCGCTCCCACATTGGTCTATTGCATTGCATACGCTGGATTTTGTCGGACAAAAACCCGTCGAATCAGCCCCGCCGCGCCGCTGAATCGCATCAGTAACGCCGGTAACACTCCCCTCGTAACAACGCGGTAACACACGCAATTGACTTCCTGTTGGCTCATCACGACTATAGGCGTCCCGCTGCCGCCAACCCGGCACATACGGGCGCAATCCAGGCCTTATAAGCACGACAAAAGAGCGTGCGCCTGAGTAGATGAAGAATCACGCGCGTTACTCGCAGTAGTTTCCAGAGCGCCTGAACGAGGATTTTTTACATGCCAGCCATCACCCTGACCACGCTCCAGAGCCTCAAGCAGAAAGGTGAAAAGATCACCATGCTGACCTGCTATGACGCGACCTTCGCCCACGCCTGCAACGAGGCCGGTGTCGAAGTGCTGCTGGTGGGCGACTCCCTCGGCATGGTCCTGCAAGGTCACGACAGCACTTTGCCGGTGACCACCGCAGAAATGGCCTACCACACCGCTTGCGTCAAACGCGGCAACAGCGATGCCCTGATCCTCGCCGACCTGCCGTTCATGGCCAATGCCACCCTTGAACAAACCCTGAGCAACAGCGCCATGCTGATGCAGGCCGGTGCGCACATGGTCAAAGTCGAAGGTCAGCTGTGGCTGGCAGAGTCGATCCGTCTGCTCGCCGAGCGCGGTGTTCCGGTGTGCGCGCACATGGGCCTGACCCCGCAAGCGGTGAACATTCTTGGTGGCTATAAAGTACAGGGCCGCAACGAAAACCAGGCGCGGCAGATGCGTGCTGATGCGATCTCGCTGGAACAGGCTGGTGCGGCGATGCTGCTGCTGGAATGCGTACCGAGCGAACTGGCCGCTGAAATCAGCCAGGCCGTGAAGATCCCGGTTATCGGTATCGGTGCCGGTAACGCCACCGACGGCCAGGTTCTGGTACTGCACGACATGCTCGGCTTGTCGATCACTGGCCGCGTGCCGAAATTCGTGAAGAACTTCATGCACGGTCAGGACAGCATCCAGTCCGCGCTGAAGGCTTACGTCAACGAAGTCAAAGCCACCACGTTCCCTGGCATCGAACACGGATTCTCTGCATGAACACCGTTAAAACCGTACGCGAACTGCGCGCCGCTGTAGCCCGCGCCCGCAGCGAAGGCAAGCGCATCGGCTTCGTGCCGACCATGGGTAACCTGCACAGCGGTCACGTCGCGCTGATCACCAAAGCCACCCAACGGGTGGACTTCGTGGTCGCGAGCATTTTCGTCAATCCACTGCAGTTCGGCGCCGGCGAAGACCTCGACAAATACCCGCGCACCCTGGCGGCGGACCAGGAAAAACTACTCGAAGCCGGTTGCGCCCTGCTCTTCGCGCCGACTGTCGAGGAAATGTACCCCGACGGCATGGCCGGGCAGACTCGGGTCAGCGTGCCGCAATTGTCCGAAGGCCTGTGCGGCGCCAGCCGTCCGGGGCACTTCGAAGGTGTGGCGACCGTGGTCAGCAAGCTGTTCAACATGGTCCAGCCGGATCTGGCGATTTTCGGCCAGAAGGATTACCAGCAACTGGCGGTGATCCGTGCGCTGGTGCATGACTTGAACATGCCGATCCAGATCATCGGTGAGCCGACTGTTCGCGCCGCCGATGGCCTTGCGTTGTCATCGCGCAACGGTTTCCTCAGCGAAGAACAACGTGCCGTGGCGCCGGTGGTCTATCGCTCGCTGAGTAACATTGCCGAATCGATCAAGCAGGGTGAGCGCGACTTCCCGGCACTGATCGGTGCTCAGGTGCAGCAGTTGGAAGCGGCAGGCCTGCGTCCGGATTACCTGGAAATCCGCCATGCCCTGACCTTGCGTCCGGCGACGGCCGAAGACCGTGATCTGGTGATTCTGGTGGCAGCGTTCCTTGGCACCACACGGCTGATCGACAACCTGCACCTGAATCTCGATACGCCTGCTTAAAAACACCGCAATACCCCCTGTGGGAGCGAGCCTGCTCGCGAAGGCGGTGTGTCATTCAGCACAAATGTTGACTGACACACCGCCTTCGCGAGCAGGCTCGCTCCCACAGGGGTTTTCGGTGTTATGAAAATTGCATTTCACGCCATATTGCCGCTCCCAAAGCCTTCGGGCACACTGCCCGCCGTTCGATGCCAACCCGGGAAAATCCTCATGCACGCGATCATGCTCAAGGCCAAACTGCACCGCGCCGAAGTTACTCATGCAGTGCTCGATTACGAAGGTTCGTGCGCCATCGATGGCGAGTGGCTGGACTTGTCCGGCATCCGTGAATACGAGCAGATCCAGATTTACAACGTCGACAACGGCGAGCGTTTCACCACCTACGCGATTCGTGGCGAAGAAGGCTCGCGGATGATCTCGGTCAACGGCGCTGCTGCGCACAAGGCCAAGGTCGGCGACCGCGTGATCATTTGTGCCTACGCCCATTACAGCGAAGCCGAGCTGGTCAATTTCAAGCCGCGCATGCTTTACATGGCGCCGGGCAATGAGCTGAGCCACACCAGCAACGCCATCCCGGTTCAGCTCGCCTGATCCCGATTTCGCCCCACCTCCTCCGTTTGTCGGCCAGTTCCCGGTCTGGATGTTAAAAAAGTACAGGGATCTGGTCAGACAAAGTCAAGACAGAACGCAGCGCGAGGTTTACTGTATTCGCCCTGTGTCCGGAAATCGTGTCGACACAGTTGATCCCATGCCCAAACAGGGCGTGCCGGATCTGTTCAGTGTTCAAAAGGCCGTTCAAGTAAAAAGGAAAACCGCAGCGATGGCGTATTACCTCACTCCTCAAGACGTTACCGCTCTGCCCGCCTGGCAAGCGTTGAAAGATCACCGCCAAGCCATGCAGGATTTCAGCATGCGCGAAGCCTTCAACGCCGATCCGCAGCGCTTCAACCAGTTCACCCTCAGCAGCTGCGGACTGTTTCTCGATTATTCGAAGAATTTGATCAACGCCCAGACCCGCAACCTGCTGGTCGGTCTGGCCAATGAAGTCGATCTCAAAGGCGCCATCAAAGCGCTGTTTGAAGGCGAAATCGTCAACACTTCCGAAGGCCGCCCGGCGCTGCACACCGCCCTGCGTCGCCCGGTAGGCGATAAGCTTTCGGTCAATGGCGTCAACGTGATGCCGGAAGTCCACAAGGTTTTGAACCAGATCACCGATCTGGTTGGCCGCATACACGATGGCCTGTGGCGTGGTTACACCGAGAAGCCGATCACCGACGTGGTCAACATCGGCATCGGTGGCTCGTTCCTCGGCCCTGAGCTGGTCTCCGAAGCACTGCTGTCGTACGCGCAGAAAGGCGTGCGTTGCCATTATCTGGCGAACATCGACGGCAGCGAATTTCACGAGCTGACGCAGAAACTGCGCGCCGAGACCACGCTGTTCATTGTTTCGTCGAAGTCGTTCAACACCCTCGAAACCCTGAAGAACGCTCAGGCTGCCCGTGCCTGGTACCTGGCACAGGGCGGTTCGGAAGCCGAGCTGTATCGTCACTTCATCGCCGTATCGAGCAACAACGCGGCAGCCGTGGCGTTCGGTATCCGTGAAGAAAACATCTTCCCGATGTGGGACTGGGTTGGCGGTCGTTACTCGCTGTGGTCGGCCATCGGTTTGCCGATTGCTTTGGCCATCGGCATGTCCAACTTCAAGGAGCTGCTGTCCGGTGCCTACACCATGGACCAGCATTTCCAGACTGCGCCGTTCGAACAGAACATGCCGGTGCTGCTGGCCCTGCTCGGTGTCTGGTACGGCAACTTCTGGGGCGCGCAAAGCCACGCGATCCTGCCGTACGACCACTACCTGCGCAACATCACCAAGCACTTGCAACAGCTGGACATGGAATCCAACGGCAAGAGCGTGCGTCAGGACGGCACGCCGGTATCGACCGATACCGGTCCGGTGATCTGGGGCGGCGTCGGCTGCAACGGTCAGCACGCCTACCACCAGTTGTTGCATCAAGGTTCGCAGTTGATCCCGGCCGATTTCATCGTGCCGATCGTCAGCTTCAACCCGGTCTCCGACCACCATCAGTGGCTGTACGCCAACTGCCTGTCGCAGAGCCAGGCGCTGATGCTCGGCAAGACCCTGGCGGAAGCTGAGCAGGAACTGCGCGACAAGGGCATGAGCGAAGAGCAGGTGCACAAACTCGCACCGCACAAGGTGATCCCGGGCAACCGCCCGAGCAACACCATCGTGGTCGAACGCATCAGCCCGCGTCGCCTCGGTGCTCTGGTGGCGATGTATGAGCACAAAGTCTTCGTACAGAGCGTGGTCTGGGGCATCAACGCCTTCGACCAATGGGGCGTGGAACTGGGCAAGGAACTGGGCAAAGGCGTTTACAACCGCCTGGTCGGCAGCGATGAGACCACTGCCGATGATCCTTCCACCCAGGGCCTGATCAACTACTTCCGCGGTCGTCACCGCGGGTGATGTAAATGGGTTGCCCACAATTCCAGTGGGCAACCCATCTCCAATGTGGGAGCGAGCCTGCTCGCGAATGCAGTGTGTCATTCAGCCTCTTTGTTGACTGACTCACCGCATTCGCGAGCAGGCTCGCTCCCACAGTTGTTTTGCGCATGACTTGAACCTCTGCATCGCTCGGCGCATCTTTATTCCTGTCGCACCACAAGAATAAGGAACCGTCATGTTCGATATCAGCACGTTCCCCAAAGCCGATGCCGTCCGCCGGGCTGCTCAGTTGAGTCAGGACGACTATCGGCGCCTGTACCGCGAATCCATTGAACACCCCACGGCCTTCTGGGCCGAACAGGCCACGCGCTTCCTCGACTGGAGCACACCGTGGCAGACCGTTCAGCGCTACGACCTGAAAACCGGTGAAGCCGCCTGGTTTGCCGGGGGCAAACTGAACGTCAGTTACAACTGCATCGACCGCCACCTCGACCAGCGTGGCGAGCAGACCGCCCTGCTCTGGGAAGGCGACGATCCCGCCGAATCGGCGCAAATCACTTATAAAAAACTCCACCACCACGTCTGCCGCTTGGCTAATGTGCTGAAAAGCCGTGGCGTGAAGAAAGGCGACCGGGTGTGCATCTACATGCCAATGATCCCCGAAGCCGCGTACGCCATGCTTGCCTGCGCGCGGATCGGCGCGATTCATTCGGTGGTGTTCGGCGGTTTCTCCCCCGACTCACTGCGTGACCGCATTCTCGATGCCGACTGCCGCACGGTGATCACGGCGGATGAAGGCGTGCGCGGCGGCAAGTTCGTGCCGCTGAAGCAGAACGTCGATAAAGCCCTGCAAAGTTGCCCGGACGTCAGCACCGTCGTGGTGGTCGAACGCAGCCAAGGCAAAGTCGACTGGGTCGAGGGCCGCGATCTCTGGTATCACCAGGCGGTGCGCGACGTCAGCGACGATTGCCCGCCAGAACCAATGGACGCCGAAGACCCGCTGTTCATCCTCTACACCTCCGGCAGTACCGGCAAACCCAAAGGCGTGCTGCACACCACCGGCGGGTACCTGCTACAAGCGGCGATGACCTTCAAATACGTGCTCGATTACCGCGACGGCGAAGTGTTCTGGTGCACCGCCGATGTCGGCTGGGTCACCGGCCACAGTTACATTGTCTACGGCCCGCTGGCCAACGGCGCGACCACATTGATGTTCGAGGGCGTGCCGAGCTACCCGAGCAGTTCACGATTCTGGCAGGTCATCGATAAACACAAGGTCAACATTTTCTATACCGCTCCGACGGCTCTTCGCGCGTTGATGCGTGAAGGTGCCGAACCGTTGAAGGAAACGTCGCGAGAGAGCCTCAGATTACTCGGCAGCGTCGGTGAGCCGATCAACCCGGAAGCGTGGGAATGGTATTTCAACGTCGTAGGAGAACAGCGCTGCCCCATCGTCGACACCTGGTGGCAGACCGAAACCGGCGGCATCATGCTCAGCCCGCTGGTCAGCGCCCAGCGGATCAAACCGGGCTGCGCCACGCAACCGATGTTCGGTGTGCAACCGGTGCTGCTCGATGAGCACGGCAAGGAAATCAAAGGCGCCGGCAGCGGCGTACTGGCGATCAAGTCGAGTTGGCCGGCGCAGATCCGCAGCGTCTATGGCGACCCGCAACGGATGGTCGACACCTATTTCAAACCTTATCCCGGCTACTATTTCACCGGCGACGGCGCACGACGTGACGAGGATGGCGACTACTGGATCACCGGGCGCATCGACGACGTGATCAATGTCTCCGGCCACCGCATCGGCACCGCCGAGGTGGAAAGCGCACTGGTGCTGCACGACAGCATCGCCGAGGCTGCCGTGGTCGGTTACCCGCACGACGTCAAAGGTCAGGGCATCTACGCCTTCGTCACGCCCATGAACGGCACCGAACCGAATGACGAGCTGAAGAAAGAACTACTGGCGCACGTCAGCAAGGAAATCGGCAGCTTCGCCAAGCCTGACCTGATCCAGTGGGCGCCGGCCTTGCCGAAAACCCGTTCAGGCAAGATTATGCGGCGCATTCTGCGCAAGATCGCCTGCAACGAACTCGACAGCCTCGGCGACACCTCGACCCTGGCCGATCCGAGTGTGGTGCAAGGCCTGATCGACAAGCGCCTCAATCAGTAGCATCCCGGGCGCGGCCCATCGGCCGCGCCCTCCCTTCTTCACTGAGTGCTCATGGAATTCATCCGCAGTCGTATTGAAAACCAGCTCATGAGCCTGACCGGGCTGTCGCTCGGTCAGCTCGATCTGGAAAACCCCAAGGGCGATCCCGGCCTGTTTGGTCCGGATTCGATCAGCTGGCAGGTGCACGGCGACTTCAGCAGCATGTTGATCGGTGGCATCAGCGCGCTCTTGCTGCAAGCTTTGCATCCGCTGGCACTGGCCGGGGTTTGGGATCATTCGAATTTTCGTCAGGACATGCTCGGGCGTTTGCGGCGCACCAGTCAGTTTGTTTCCGGCACCACGTTCGGCTCGCGCCGCGACGCCGACTGGTTGATCGAGAAAGTGCGCACCATTCACTTGCAAGTGGTTGGCACCGCGCCAGATGGCCGCCCCTACGCGGCCAGCGATGCGGATTTGCTGACGTGGGTGCATGTGGCGGAAGTGAGTAACTTTCTCGCAGCGCATTTGCGCTATCGCAACCCGCAGTTGTCGGGGGCGGATCAGGATCGTTATTACGCAGAGATTGCCGTGATTGCTGAACGCCTGGGCGCGCGGGATGTGCCGAAATCACGGCAAGCGGTGGCCGATTATCTGCAACGCATGCGCCCGCAGTTGCTGTGCGATGAGCGCAGCCGCGAGGTTTTGCGATTGTTGCTTGCAGCACCGGCGCCGAGTGCTCTGGCGCGACCATTTGGTGATTTGATGATGAAGGCCGGCATCGACCTGCTGCCGGACTGGGCCAGCAACATGCTTGATGTCCGGCAGAGCTCGCTGCAACGGCAATTGATTCGTGCCAGCGTGAGGCGCAGCGCACCGATGCTGCGCTGGGCGATGCGCAATGGTTCGGTGCAACGCGCCAAACGCCGGATGGGTTTGCTGACCTGAAAGCTTCGCGAGCAGGCTCGCTCCCACAGGAGATTTGATTTGCAGCATAGATCCTATGTGGGAGCGAGCCTGCTCGCGAAGGGCGCAACTCGATTGCCCGCCAAGCTGCTAAACTCCCGCGCCCCCATTCTCTCCAGCAAGGCGCCCGCATGTCTTCCTTGAATCAGGCGCTGCGCGCCGCCCTCGATCAACGCCAGGACTTGCTCGCCGAGCTGCACAGCCAGGGCACCGATTGCTATCGGCTGTTCCATGGCAGCCAGGAAGGCGCCGGCGGTTTGACCATCGACCGCTACGGCCCGCAACTGCTGGTGCAAAGCTTCCACCAGACGCTCGAGCGCGATGACCTGCTGCAACTGCACGCCGTGGTCAATCGAGCTTTGGGCCTGGAAATGTTGCTGGTTTACAACGACCGTTCCCGTGGCAACTCGCGCATCGACCGCGAAGATAGCGTCTACAAAGCCGACGATGCCGCACTGGCCGATCTGGTTGGCCATGAATGGGGCTTGAACTACCGTGTGCGTGGACGCCATGCAGGGCAGGATCCGCTGCTGTTCCTCGATCTGCGCAATACGCGTGGCTGGGTCAAGGATCACGCGAAAGGCAAATCCGTGCTCAACCTGTTCGCCTACACCTGCGGCGTTGGCCTGAGTGCCGCCGCCGGTGGCGCGCGTGAAGTGTGCAACCTGGATTTCGCCGAAGGCAATCTGGCGGTCGGACGCGAAAACGGTCTGCTCAACCCGCAATTGCCGGAGATGCAGTTCATCCAGTCCGATTACTTTCCGGCAATCCGCCAACTCGCCGGTCTGCCGATCAGTCAGCGCCGCGGACAGAAACTGCCGAGCTACCAGCGTCTCGATCAGCGTCAATATGATCTGGTCCTGCTCGACCCGCCCGCCTGGGCCAAGAGCGCATTCGGCACCGTCGACCTGCTGCGCGACTATCAGAGCCTGCTCAAACCGGCCCTGCTGACCACCGCCGACAACGGCGTGCTGATCTGCTGCAACAACCTGGCGAAAGTCAGCATGGACGAATGGCGCGAGCAGGTCCTGCGCTGCGCCGAAAAGGCTGGCCGGCCTGTGCGCGAGTGGAGCGTGATGACTCCCGGCGCGGACTTCCCGTCCATGGACCAGCAACCACCGCTGAAAACCTTGATCCTGCAGCTCTAAACCGCTCGCGCGGCTGACAACTATCTAATGTGGGAGCGAGCCTGCTCGCGAAAGTGGTGTATCAGCCAACAAATAGAGCGACTGATATGACGCCTTCGCGAGCAGGCTCGCTCCCACATGGGATCTGTTCCTACAGAAGAATCTGAACAATCCTGCTCCACGCGAGGTACTTCGGAACCAGAATCGCGTGCCATACTCCAAGGCACTCCGATTCAGACAGATGAAGCCGCACATGCCCAAAGGATTGATTCGCGCGATTGGCGCCCTGTTGACTGCTCTGGCCCTCTACAGCCTGCTGGGGTTTCTGATTTTGCCGGGCATCGCTCTGCGGGTAGCCAACCAGCAACTGGCCAACTACGCGACGGTGCCTGCGCATATCCAGCGCATCGAGCTCAACCCGTTCAGCCTGGAAGTCACCTTGTGGGGGCTGGTCATCGGCGAGCCGGGCAAGGAACAGATCGGCTTCGATCGCCTGTACGCCGACCTGCAAATCGACAGCCTGTGGACCAAAGCCCTGCATCTGGCGAACATCGAGCTGGACAAACCGAAAAGCGAAATCCTTTTCGCCAAAGACGGCAAACTCAACCTGCTGGGCCTGTTCAACGTGCCGTCCAGCGAGCCTACACCGGCCGACCCGGATGCCAAGCCCTTCCCGCTACGCATTGACAACATCAAACTGGCCAGCGGTGTCGTGCACTTTCAGGACGTGCGCCCGAGCGAGCCCATCGAATTTCTCTACGACGACCTCAGCTTCGAACTGAAAAACCTCAGCACCCTGCCCGAAGACAGCGCCGACATGACCTTGGTCGCCATCGGCCCGGCCGGTGGGCGGATCGACTGGAGCGGTAATTTCAGCCTGATCCCGTTCACCTCCGAAGGTACCCTGAAAGTCACCGACGGCAAGATGAAAGCCTTCTGGCCCTACGTGCGTGACTCGGTGCCATTGGTGCTCGAAGATGGCGTGATCAGCATCAGCACCGACTACAAACTCAATCTGTCGAAAGAAACCGAATTGCTGCTGAACAATGTCGCGGTGAGCATCGCGCCGTTCGCCATCAAGGCTCCGGACGGGCGGCCACTGGCGAAACTCGAGCGTCTCGACGTCAGCGAAACTTCGGTGGATCTGGCCAAGCAACAAGTCGTGGTCGGCAAGATCCGCAGCAACAAACTGGAAACCTGGGCCGCCCTCGAAGCCGACGGCCAACTGGACTGGCAGAAACTGTTCGCCAGCCAACCGTCGAAACCCGCCGCCAAAGCCGCCGCTGAACCGGCGAACACGCCAGCCGCTGCCGATTCGCCGAAAGCTGAACCGACTGCGCCGAGCAAACCATGGCAAGTGCTGCTCAAAGACGTGCAATTACGCGACTACACCGTGCACCTGGCCGACCGTTCGGCGACACCGGCAGTGGCACTCGATATCACACCGCTGAACGTCGACCTGCAGGATTTCGACAGCCTCAACGGTTCGCCTTTCAAGCTCAAGCTCGACGGCGGCGTGGGCAAACAAGGCAAGATCACGGCTGACGGCACGGTCAATCTCGCCCCGGTAAACGCCCAGCTCAACGTGAAAACCCAGGACATCGACCTGCGCGTCGCACAGTCCTACATCAATCCGTTCATTCGTCTGGAACTGCGCAGCGGCATGCTCGGCAGTGACCTGAAGGTCAATCTCAAGAGCACCGAACCACTGGCACTCAGCGTCACCGGCCGCGCGCAGATCGATCAATTGCACACCCTCGACACCCTGAAAACCCGCGACTTCCTCAAGTGGCAGCAAGTGGTGGTCGAAGGCCTGAATTATCAGCACGGCGACAGTCTGTCGATCGACAAGGTCAACCTGTTCCAGCCGTATGCGCGGTTCATGATCAACGACGACCGCACCACCAACATTGATGACTTGTTGATCCCCCAACCCGCCGACAGTGGCGCGAAAACCACGGCAGCCAAACCGGCCAGCAACGAGAAACCGTTGGGTATTCACATTGGTGGCATCGCGATCAATGACGGCTCGGCGAACTTCGCCGACTTCAGTCTGACACCCAACTTCGCCACCGCCGTGCAGCAACTCAACGGCCAGATCGGCACCATCGACAGTCGTCAGGCGAAACCGGCCAGCGTTGACATCAAAGGCAAGGTCGACCGCTATGCACCGGTGACCATCAAGGGCGCGGTCAATCCATTTGACCCAATGGCCAGCCTCGACATCGCCACCAGTTTCAAACGGGTCGAACTGACCACGCTGACGCCCTACTCCGGCAAATTCGCCGGTTACCGCATCCGCAAAGGCCGGCTCAACCTCGACCTGCACTACCTGATTACCAAGGGCCAGCTCAAAGCCGAGAACAAAGTGGTGGTCGAGCAATTGCAGCTCGGTGAAAAGGTCGACAGCCCGGATGCCGTGAGCCTGCCGCTGAAACTGGCGATTGCCCTGCTCAAGGATGTCGACGGCAAGATTTCCATCGAGTTGCCGGTGACCGGCGACTTGAACAACCCGCAGTTCAGCGTGATGCCGATTGTCTGGCAGACCCTGCGCAACCTGATCGTCAAAGCCGCTGCCGCGCCCTTCAAAATGATTGGCGGGCTGATCAGTGGCGGCAGTTCGCAAGACCTTGGCACCGTGTCGTTTGCGCCGGGTTCCAGCGAGTTGAGCAAGGATGCCGAGGCCGCACTGGTCAAATTGTCCCAGGCGCTGAAGGAGCGTCCGGCCCTGCGTCTGGAAATCGAAGGCACTGCGGCCAAAAGCAGTGACGGTCCGTTGCTCGCCGAGCAACGTCTGGAACGCGAATACCAGTACAACTACTACAAGATGCTCCAGCGTCGTGGCGATAAAGTCCCGGCCCAAGCTTCGTTGCTGCAAGTGCCAGACAGCGAAAAAGGCCCGCTGCTCGAAGGCATTTACCGCACCCGCCTGAAAACCCAGCCACCGGCGGAATGGAAGGATCTGGGCAAGGAAGAACGTACGGCGAAGATGCGCGAAGGCGTGATCCAGTTCTGGAGTGGCAGCGATGTGCTGCTGCGTCAGTTGGGTCAGGACCGGGCCAGCAGCATCAAGGATTATCTGGTCGATAAAGGCCAACTGGCAGACGACCGCGTGTACTTCATCGACGCCAATCTCGGTGAAGCCGAGAGCGATGGCCGCGTGGTGACGCAAATGCACCTGGATGCAGAGTAATGAAACTACAGTGGCTGGCCTTGCTCGCAATGACGCTCGCGGCCAGTCACGCCTCGGCGTCCGATACGTTGCGCTGCGGCAGTCAGCTGATCAGCCTTGGCGACCGTTCCAGCGAAGTCCTGCAGAAGTGCGGTGAGCCGGTCAGCCGTGATGTGCTCGGCTACAAACGCAGCGCCAATCGCCGCGAGGAGTTTCAGGTCGAGGAATGGACCTACGGCCCGAGCAACGGCATGTACCAATACCTGCGCTTTGAAGGCAATCGCCTGCGCCAGATCAACAGCAAACGCGGTAACTAAACCAACACCAAACCTCTGTGGGAGCGAGCCTGCTCGCGAATGCGTCGTGTCAGTCGACATCTTCATCGGCTGAAAGACCGCATTCGCGAGCAGGCTCGCTCCCACAATTGTTTTGTGTTGCCCCTGAAATAGAACAGGCCCCGACACAAGTGGCGGGGCCTGTAATGGTCACATCCGTGTGACCGTTCGCATGAACTCTAAAGTTGCGGCAGACGTATTGCTCGGCCCGTCTGTCGCGTCTTCTCCCGGTCCAGGCGAGAAGTCATGCCTTACTCGGCTTTCAGGCCGTCAGCGGAGACCGCTTTGACGCCTTTGATTTTCTTGGCGATCGCAACAGCTGTGGCTTTCTGCGCATCAGTTACAGCAGTAGTCGACGACAGCGATACAACGCCTTTGTTGGTTTCTACTTTGATGTCAGTACCTGGAATGCCTTTTTCGGTGACCAGGTCAGCTTTGACTTTAGTAGTGATCCAGGTGTCAGAAGTAGCTTCTTTAGCCTGGGTGACTTCACCGGCAGCCAAAGTCATTGGAGCCTGGGTAGCCTGGGTGGATTGTGCGAATGCACCGGAAGCCATGGTCAGGGTCAGCGCGGTAGCAGCAGCGGCAGTGATAGCGAACTTCTTCATACGAGTAACTCCTGTTTTTCTGGAAAGTCTGCTGGTTGTCTTGTCAGCAGGGTTACCAAGGTAGTTGCGAACGCTGTGCCAACTTTTCCATCAACATAAAACCCTTGTAAATCAATAGTTTATGCTTAACGCAGATTTTCGGAATCATGCAATTTGCATGACGCGCGCAATATTCACATGCAAGTTGCGGTTTTTTGGAAAGTTCCTAAGACGCTGAAATTATTGAAGCTTTTGTGAACGGCTGCGCAATGAAAAATGCCCCGCAGTGCGGGGCATTTACCTGTCCATCAACTAATCATGTACCGCTTGCCGTACAGCCTTTTGGCGAGTAATCCGGTGCAACCGTCGTGGCACACGTCCAGACACCTGCGCCCGTACCGGAAGAGCGGGTCAGTGTGATGGTTTTGTCGAGTACCGGGCCTGGAGCGTTTTTAATCGTGCAAACAATTGACCCGGCACCCGAGGAAGCTGTGCCCGATGCAGATACCGAACAATTGGAGGTTGTAACCGTTGCACTGCCCGCCACGTTAGTCAGCGATGGATCGGTGCCTTGATTAATCACATCCTCGAACGGCACTTTCATTGCGCTGATTTCCGCCAGCCCCGCCGTCACCTTCGACCGCGCCTGATACTTGGAATATTGCGGCAAGGCGATGGTCGCCAGAATCCCGATGATCGCCACCACGATCAACAGCTCGATCAAAGTAAAACCTTGTTGTTTTTTCATAGACACACTCCATGCATGAGTCGAAATCTCATGATCTGAAAGGGAAGCAGCATAGGCCATGCCAACGCCTCCAAGCCCCGCCCGTTGAGTGCGAACCCTCTACAACGCCATTTCCTACAACCCACAACCGCACTATCTGACACTTTTTGTCACCTGCACTGGCCGTGTTTGGCGCTGTCACTTGACTAGGCTATAAGTCATGAACTGCAAGCGTGCGGAATCCCCATGAATGACATCGCTCTGAGCGGTCTGGCCAAGCAATTGGTGCAGGCCGAGCTGCTCACGGAAAAAAGCGCCCAGCAAGCCTGGCAACAGGCCCAGCGCAATCGTTTGTCGCTGGTCAGCTATCTGGTGCAGAACAAACTGGTCAAGAGCTGGCAGGTGGCCGAGATTGCCAGCGAGCATTTCGGCATGGCGTTCCTTGATCTCAACTGCCTCGACAAGGAAACCCAGCCCAAAGGCCTGGTCAGCGAAAAACTCGTGCGCCAGCATCACGCCCTGCCCCTGTGGCGACGTGGCAACAAGCTGTTCGTGGGCATTTCAGACCCGAGCAACCATCAAGCGATCAACGACATCCAGTTCAGCACCGGGCTGAGCACCGAAGCCATTCTGGTCGAGGACGACAAACTCACCGATGCCATCGAGAAGTTCTTCGATACCCACACCAGCGGCCTTGAGGACATGGCCGATGTCGATCTTGATGGCCTCGATGTCGAATCCATCGACGACAGCAAACAGGAGGCCATCGGTGGCCTCGACGCCGACGATGCGCCAGTGGTGCGTTTCGTGCACAAGATGCTGCTCGATGCGATCAAGAGCGGCTCGTCCGATTTGCATTTCGAGCCTTACGAGAAAAACTACCGGGTGCGGGTGCGCACCGACGGCATCCTGCGCGAGGTGGCCAAGCCACCGATTCAACTGGCCGGGCGTATCGCCGCACGCCTGAAGGTCATGGCCAGTCTCGATATTTCGGAACGGCGCAAACCCCAGGACGGGCGGATCAAGATGCGCCTGTCGAAAAGCAAGTCGATCGATTTCCGGGTCAACACCCTGCCGACCCTGTGGGGCGAAAAAGTGGTGATCCGGATTCTCGACCCGTCCAGCGCACAGATCGGCATCGACGCCCTCGGCTATGAGCCGGTGCAGAAAGACTTGTACATGGCCGCGCTCAAACAGCCACAGGGGATGATTCTGGTCACCGGCCCCACCGGGTCGGGGAAAACCGTGTCGCTGTACACCGGCCTGAATATCCTCAATACCGTCGACATCAATATCTCCACCGCCGAGGACCCGGTAGAGATCAATATGGAAGGCATCAATCAGGTCAACGTCAATCCCAAACAAGGGCTCGACTTTGCCCAGGCGCTGCGCTCGTTTCTGCGTCAGGACCCGGACGTGATCATGGTCGGCGAGATCCGCGATCTGGAAACCGCCGAGATCGCGATCAAAGCCGCGCAGACCGGTCACCTGGTGCTCTCGACCCTGCACACCAACAGCGCCGCGGAAACCCTGACCCGTCTGCACAACATGGGCATTCCCGGCTTCAACATCGCCACCTCGGTCAGCCTGATCATCGCCCAACGCCTGGCACGCAAACTGTGCAGCCACTGCAAGAAAGCCATCGAGATCCCGCGCGAAACCTTGATCAAGGAAGGTTTCCCCGAGGAACGCATCGGCCATTTCACGATCTACGAGCCGGTCGGTTGCGATCACTGCAACGGCGGTTACAAGGGACGCGTGGGGATTTATGAAGTGGTGAAAAACACACCGGCACTGCAACACTTGATCATGGCCGAAGGCAATTCGCTGGAAATTGACCTGCAAATGCGCCGCGACGGCTTCGACGACCTGCGCACCTCCGGGCTGCACAAGGCCATGCAAGGCATCACCAGCCTTGAAGAAATCAACCGGGTCACCAAGGACTGAACATGGCGGTCAAGGCAGCGAAAATCAGTATTTATGCCTGGGAAGGTACGGACAGGAAAGGCAGTAAGGTCACCGGTGAGTTGAGCGGACAGAACCCGGCGTTGATCAAGGCACAATTGCGCAAACAGGGGATCAACCCGGGCAAGGTGCGCAAAAAATCCGCGTCACTGTTGAGCTTTGGCAAACGTATCAAGGCCCAGGATATCGCCCTGTTCACCCGGCAGATGGCGACCATGATGAAGGCCGGCGTGCCGCTGTTGCAGTCGTTCGACATCATCGGCGAAGGCTTTGAAAACCCGGCCATGCGCAAACTGGTAGACGAGGTGAAACAGGAGGTCGCGGCCGGTAACAGCTTCGCCGCAGCCCTGCGCAAGAAGCCGCAATACTTCGACGAGTTGTATTGCAACCTGGTCGATGCCGGCGAGCAGTCCGGCGCGCTCGACACCTTGCTCGAACGTGTCGCGACTTATAAGGAAAAAAGCGAACAGCTCAAGGCCAAAATCAAAAAAGCCATGACCTACCCCACCGCCGTCGTGCTGGTCGCAGCGGTCGTGACCGGAATTCTGCTGGTGAAAGTGGTACCGCAATTTCAATCCGTGTTTTCCGGTTTCGGCGCTGAGTTGCCAGCGTTCACCCTGATGGTGATCAGCCTTTCGGAGTTCATGCAGCAATGGTGGTGGGCGATTCTCGGTGCGCTGGTCGCGGCGATCTTTGGTACCCGCCATGCACTGAAAACATCTCAGGCATTACGCGATCGCAAAGACACCTGGCTGTTGAAACTGCCCTTGGTGGGCACGCTGATGTACAAGTCCGCCGTGGCGCGATTCGCTCGAACCCTGTCGACCACATTCGCTGCCGGTGTGCCGCTGGTGGAAGCGCTCGACTCGGTGGCCGGCGCCACCGGCAATGTGGTGTTCAAACGTGCCGTGCTGCGGATTCGCCAGGATGTCTCAACCGGTATGCAGCTGAATTTTTCGATGCGCAGCACCGGGGTCTTTCCCAACATGGCCGTGCAGATGACCGCGATCGGCGAAGAGTCCGGCGCGCTGGACGAGATGCTCGACAAGGTCGCGGGATTTTACGAAGAGGAAGTGGATAACATGGTCGACAACCTCACCAGTCTCATGGAGCCGTTCATCATGGTCGTACTGGGGGTGATCGTCGGTGGTCTGGTGGTAGCCATGTACCTGCCGATCTTCCAACTCGGCTCAGCGATCTGACATGCCTATCGACGAACTGTTTGCCCTGTATCCGCTGGCCTTTGTCTTTACCGCCCTGCTGCTCGGTCTGGTGGTCGGCAGCTTTCTCAACGTGCTGATCTGGCGTCTGCCGAAAATGCTCGAACGCGATTGGCGCCAGCAGGCCCATGATGTGCTCGGTTTGCCCGGCGAGACGCCGCTGCCCACTTACAACCTGATGCTGCCGCACTCTGAATGCCCGCATTGCGCCCACCGGATCCGTCCGTGGGAGAACGTTCCCCTGCTCAGTTATCTGTGGCTGCGCGGGCGTTGTTCCGCGTGTGCTGCGCCCATCAGCAAACGTTATCCGCTGACCGAACTGGCTTGCGGGCTGCTCTCGGCCTTCATCGCCTGGCATATCGGCTTCGGTTGGGCGGCATGCCTGCTGATTGTCCTGACGTGGGGTTTGCTGGCGATGAGTCTGATCGACACTGAGCATCAACTGCTGCCAGATGTGCTGGTGCTGCCGTTGTTGTGGCTGGGGTTGATCGTCAACAGTTTCGGCCTGTTCGTATCTTTGCACGATGCGCTGTGGGGCGCGGTGGCCGGTTACCTGGCGTTGTGGTCGGTGTTCTGGCTGTTCAAACTGCTGACCGGCAAGGACGGCATCGGTCACGGAGATTTCAAGCTGTTGGCGCTGCTCGGCGCCTGGGGCGGCTGGCAGATTCTGCCGCTGACGATCCTGTTGTCATCGCTGGTCGGCGCCATTATCGGGGTGATTTTATTGCGCCTTCGCGAGCAGAAAACCTCGACGCCAATCCCTTTCGGCCCTTATCTGGCAATTGCCGGCTGGATTGCCTTGCTCTGGGGTGGTCAAATAACCGACTTCTATTGGCAGTTTGTCGGTTTGAAATGAATACCCCTGTGGAAAAACCCTGGATTCTCGGCCTCACCGGCGGCATCGGCAGCGGCAAGAGCGCGGCGGCTCAGCACTTCATTGATCTGGGTATCCACGTGGTGGATGCCGATCACGCGGCGCGCTGGGTGGTTGAACCGGGGCGCCCGGCGCTGGCGAAGATTGCCGAACACTTCGGCCCCGACGTGTTGCAGGCCGATGGCACGCTGGATCGCGCCGCCCTGCGCAAGCTGATCTTCGAAGTGCCGGAGCAACGTCGCTGGCTAGAATCCCTGCTTCATCCGTTGATCGCCGAGGAAATCGCCCATCATCTGGCGCTGGCAAAATCGCCTTACGCGATTCTGGTGTCGCCGCTGTTGATCGAATCCGGGCAATACGCGATGACCCAGCGCATCCTGGTGATCGACGCCCCGCAACAATTGCAGATCGAACGCACCTTGCAGCGTGACCAGACCAGCGAGCAGCAGGTTCAGGCGATCCTCAAGGCTCAGTCGAGCCGCGAAGACCGAGTGAGCCGTGCCGACGACGTGGTGGTCAATGATCGCGACCTCGCCTGGTTGCAGTGCGAGGTCGAGCGTCTGCATCACTTTTACCTGACTTTATCCGGAGGCCAAGCATGAGCCAGATCCCCACCGTTGACTGCCCAACCTGCGGCGCCCCCGTGGAATACACTCCCGAGAACAAATTCCGTCCGTTCTGCTCCGATCGCTGCAAATTGATCGACCTCGGCGCATGGGCGTCGGAAGAACACAAGATTCCGGTCGCACCGGATGCCGAGGACGAGCTGTTTTCCGGCGATTTCGATCCGCGCCACTGACCTGATCAGGGCCGCATAAAGCTGTAGTCCTGTTCGTCGTCGAGGTTTTCCGCTAGAAAGCGCAACTCGTCGGCCAGGTCTTCGGCGTTGCGCACAGCCTTGCTCTGCTGCACCACCGCACTGAGCAAGGCACGCAAACTCAACCCCGGGTCAAAGCCCACCTCCTGCGCCATGTCCAGACTCTGCCGGGTCTCCTGCCTTGCCCACTCGTAAACGCTCATGCCGCTGCTCCTGAAGGGATTTGCGCGAGCATGAAATTTCCCGCGTCTGGCGGGTTTGATATGGATCAAGACTTGGGGTCGTCGTCCTTCCACGGCGCCGAAAGGTAGCGCGTGCGGTTGAAGGTCTCCAGCCATTCCGGGCTGAATACCACCAGCGCACTGACGATCATGCCGTTGATGAACGCCTCGGGAAAAATGATCAGCCACACGTAACCGATGAAATCTTCCAGCCATTCCGGCATGGCGAAGAGGCCGTCGTACCACAGCAGCGTCAGGCTGAGGATCAGGCACAACAAGGCCGACAACGCGGCGGCAAAAAAACCGGAACAGAAGATGTACACGAACGGGTTGCGCGGTTGAGCACGCTCGACAAGGATTGCCACGCACTCGGTGACCAGCACCGGCAGCAAAATGAACATCGCGCCATTGACCCCCATCGCCGCGAGATCCTGACGCCCGAGCAGCACCAGGCCGATTTGCGCCACCAGCCCGCCGACAATTGCCAGCGGCCAGTCCAGCAACAGCGTTACCGCCGTCATGCCGAGGAAGTGATACGACACGCCCGTGTCGAAATCCCTGCGCATCAACCACAACAGAAACAACGCAAACACGGTGCCGAACAGCAGATGCTGACGCCGGCTGTCGCTGAATAACTCGACCCACGGCGCCCGCACGATCGCCCAAAGCAGCACCGACAGATAAATCAGCCAGCCCAGCAGCAGACTTTCAGTCGCCAGCACCTCGACGCCGATCATGGGCGCGCCTTCTCCAGCGCCTCACGCAGTTCGCTCGCGTTGGCGTACTCACGTTGCGAAAGCAATCGACCGTCCTTCAATTGCAACCACAACACCTGGCCTTCTGCGACGGGATAGCGCGACGCGACCCGGCCTTCTCGATCAAGCATGACCCGGTAGTGGTAGTCGCGCATGGCCGGTACGGCAAACATCCTGGCAATCAGCGCCGGCATGCGCTGGATATCGGCAACGAATACCGCGTGGCGCGCCTCCAGATAGCCCTTGGGCTGATCCTTCAACGCTTCTTTGATCAGCTTGGCGCCGTCCATATCCCGCGCTACCAGCAACGTTGTAGTGCTGTCGTCTAGGGTGAAGGGCTGCTCGTACTGATCAAGCAACGTCCAGGGTGCAAGACGCTCGCCGGTTTCGAGTGCATGGGCAAACAGCGGAAAAACAGCAAACAGCAGCAGCCAGCGAAATTTCACGATAAGTCCTCACGGTTTGACGCAAACAATCGATTTCCATGAGTCTACACCGCCCTTCTCGACTGCCCACTGATGCACTTTGCCGCGTAACGCTTTCAGCTTGTCGCATTTGAACGCTAAGCTTGGGCTTATGGATGACTCAGATTATTTACGCCTGCTGACCATCGCGGCCGAGCAGGCCAACGCCTTTCTGTCCAATGCCCGCAAATGGGAGCGTGAGCGTTGGGTTTGCCAACGCCTGCTGCAAGGCCTGAACATTCCCTACCGTGCCGACGAATTCGCGCCGGCCGGCGAACCGCCGGACGTGCTGTTTCGCGATGCCAATTTCGAGGTGTTCTTTGTGCTCGACGAGGGGCGCCGGCTCAACGACGAATGGCGCGATGAACTGCAGCGCCGCCGCAGCGCCTTTTCCCTCAGCCAACTGGTGCGCCGTGAAGCCAAGCCCAAGCGGATTCCGGCTAATGAATTCCTGCTGCGACTGGCGCCGACCTTGCGCAAAAAAGCGCACAACTACAAAGAACGCGGCATGGACCTGGGCGAACTGGACATCATCGCCTTCGCCAGTCTTAAACGTGAGGTGCTGGATCTGAACAGCCATTTCCCCCCGCCCACTGAATATCTGCGCCAGGGTTGGCGCTCACTATCGCTGGTCGGCCCGGCCTTCGCCCGAGTGCTGTTCGCCCACCCGGACGCACCGGACTTCCTGCGCAGCAACCTCGGTCGCAGCATCGTTTTCGATGTCGGGATCAGCCTGTGACGCCGCTGCAGCAATTGATCGCCGATGTGCCGCAGACCGGATGTGTGCGCTGGATCGGCGTGCGTCCAGAATCCCGTGGGCCGATGATCGAACTCGATGCCGTGGAGGCTCGACTTGAAGCTGGACTGACCGGCGATCACGCCCGCCCCGGTGTGCGCAACGCACGGCAGGTGACCCTGATCCAGTGGGAACATTTGGCGGTGATCAGCGGATTGATGGGCCGTGCGCACGATCAACCGGTCAGACCTGAAGATCTGCGGCGCAATCTCGTTATCAGCGGTATCAATTTGTTTAGTCTCAAGGGTCGGCGCTTTCGCATCGGTCAGGCAATATTCGAAACCACGGGCTGGTGTCAGCCCTGCGCACGCTTGCAGAACAACCTCGGCCCCGGCACGTTTCAAGCGGTGCGCGGGCATGGCGGAATTACCGCGCGGGTGTTACAAAGCGGGATCATTCGCCTCGAAGATAGTGTGAGCGTCGAGCCGGTTCCGGACAGCGGCTATGCTGCGTTCAACCCCGGATAAAAACCGCTGTAGCTTCTGCCCATTCAGCAACGTCTACCTGACGAGGCAAATATGACCAGCCGCCTGAACCCTGAAGACCAGAAACATGTCGAAGAGTACCTGCAACTGTCCCAGCACCGAGTCGAGCGCCGGCCATTCCGGCCGTGGATGCTCCTGGTGCTGGTGCTGGCAGTGACCATTGGTCTTGGCCTGTTGAGCCGATTTATCAGTTACCTGACGCTATGAGCAGCCTCGCGCTCGCTTGGGTAACCGCACCGATTTCCTTTAAAAACCTTGCGAGTTATCCCCATGTCCCATCGTATTGTTATTGTCGGCGGCGGCGCCGGCGGTCTGGAGTTGGCTACCCGTCTGGGTAAGACTCTGGGCAAGCGCGGCACGGCCAGCGTGATGCTGGTCGACGCCAACCTGACGCACATCTGGAAACCACTGCTGCACGAAGTGGCCGCCGGATCGCTGAACTCTTCCGAAGACGAACTCAACTATGTTGCCCAAGCGAAATGGAACCACTTCGAGTTCCAGCTGGGGCGCATGAGCGGGCTTGATCGCGCACAGAAGAAAATCCAGTTGGCGGCGACCTACGACGAAAACGGCGTCGAGCTAGTGCCGGCGCGTGAAGTGCAGTACGACTCGCTGGTGATCAGCGTCGGCAGCACCACCAATGATTTCGGCACTCAGGGCGCGGCGCAGCACTGCCTGTTCCTCGATACCCGCAAACAGGCCGAGCGCTTTCACCAGCAACTGTTGAATCACTACCTGCGTGCACACGCCGGGCAAACCGATGTGGTCGAGCAGATCAGCGTCGCGATCGTCGGCGCTGGCGCCACGGGCGTCGAGCTGGCGGCAGAACTGCACAATGCCGCCCATGAACTGGCGGCGTATGGCCTGGACCGGATCAAACCGGAAAACATGCACATCACCCTGATCGAAGCCGGGCCACGGGTGCTGCCCGCCCTGCCTGAGCGCATCAGCGGGCCGGTGCACAAAACCCTGGAAAAGCTCGGGGTCAATGTGATGACCAACGCTTCGGTCAGCGAAGTGACCGCCGACAGTCTGATCACGGCCGATGGCAATGAGATCAAGGCCAGCCTGAAAGTCTGGGCTGCCGGTATTCGCGCACCGGGTTTTCTCAAGGACATCGACGGCCTGGAAACCAACCGCATCAATCAACTGCAAGTGCTGCCGACCCTGCAAACCACTCGCGACGAGAACATCTTCGCCTTCGGTGACTGCGCCGCGTGCCCGCAACCCGGCACCGATCGCAACGTACCGCCACGCGCACAAGCGGCGCACCAACAGGCGTCGCTGCTGGCCAAGTCCCTGAAGTTGCGCATCGAAGGCAAGACCCTGCCGGAATACAAGTACACCGACTACGGCTCGCTGATCTCGCTGTCGCGTTTTTCGGCTGTGGGTAACTTGATGGGCAACCTGACCGGCAGCGTGATGCTCGAAGGCTGGCTGGCGCGGATGTTTTACGTATCGCTGTATCGCATGCACCAGATGGCGCTGTACGGGCCGTTCCGCACGGCGATGCTGATGCTGGGCAGCAAGATTGGTCGTGGCACCGAGCCGCGTCTGAAACTGCATTGATGTAAAAACCTGTAGGCCTTCGCCTGCTCGCGATAGCGGTGGGTCAGTCGACATCATTGTTGAATGACACACCGCTATCGCGAGCAGGCGAAGGCCTACATTTGATCTGTGATTCTGTCTCGTAGTGTATCTGCGCCCTCCTTATCGCCCTTCGCTTACAAACTCCCCCGCTACGCGACACAGTCGCGATACACCGCGACCGCTTAATGGCCACACCCGAGCACACCTGCTCAGGCAATCGTCCTTAACGTGTGGTTGCACAGCGCAGCCCTGGAGAATGTATATGTCCCGTACTTCGACCCTCGGTAAAAAATCCATTGGCCTGATCGGCGCCGCACTGGCTGGCGGTCTGATGTTGTCCGGCTCGGTATTTGCCGCCCAGCCACTGGCGCAGGGCTACATGGTCGCCTCGGCGGAAACCTCGGTGAAAGCGCCGGAAGGCAAATGCGGTGAAGGCAAGTGTGGCGATGCTTCGATGGCCAAGACTGACAGCGATGGTGACGGCAAGGTCTCCCGCGCCGAATTCCTCAAAGTCGCGCCGAAGTCCGACTTCGACAAGATCGACACCAACCATGACGGTTTCATCGACGAGCAAGAGGCCTACAACAACGTAAAGGCCAACTTTGAAGCCAACGGCAAGAAGATGCCGAAAGGCCTGTTCGAACACCTGAAGGATCAAGACGGCGCCTGATCGGCAGAAAAAAGCCGCGCTTCTCCTGTGAGAAGCGCGGCTTTTTCATGTGTGGTTATTTACAGCTGGAAACGCCGCACCATGCCCTGCAAAGCATTGGCCAGCTGCGACAACTCATGGCTGGAGGCACTGGTCTGGTCAGCACCTGCGGCAGAACGTACCGACAAATCACGAATGTTCACCAGATTGCGATCGACTTCGCGGGCGACTTGCGCTTGTTCTTCCGCCGCGCTGGCAATCACCAGATTGCGCTCATGGATCTCATGCACCGACGCGGTAATGGTTTGCAGCGCCTCACCGGCGCGCTCAGCCAACGCCAGCGTGGTGGTTGCCCGCGCCGTGCTGGCCTGCATCGAATCCAGCGCCAGGCTCGAACCGCTGCGCATGCCCTGAACCATTTGCTCGATCTCCTGCGTCGATTGCTGCGTGCGATAAGCCAGCGCCCGCACTTCATCGGCGACTACAGCAAAGCCTCGCCCGCTCTCACCGGCGCGCGCCGCTTCAATCGCCGCGTTGAGCGCCAGCAGGTTGGTCTGCTCGGCAATCGCCCGAATCACGTCCAGCACTTTGCCGATGTCCTGCGACTGGTTGGCCAGTGATTGCACCAACTCACCGGTCTGCTGCACATCGCTGGCCAGGGCATTGATGGCGGTGGCGGTCTCACTGACGCGCACCTGGCCCAGATGCGCCGACTCGCTGGATTGACGGGTCGCGTCAGACGTCGACACCGCATTGCGTGCGACCTCTTCCACTGCGGCCGTCATCTGATTGACCGCAGTCGCAGCTTGTTCGATTTCGTTGTTCTGCTGCTGCAGCCCCTGTGTGCTGTCGAGTGTTACCGCATTGAGTTCATCGGCAGCCGTCGCCAGTTGCGTCGCCGAACCACTGATGCCTTGCAGCGTCTCGCGCAGGTTCTGCTGCATGGTCGCCAGAGCCTTGAGCAAGCGACTGACTTCATCATTGCCATGGGTCTCGATCGGCCGGGTCAGATCGCCCTGCGCGACACTTTCTGCTGCGCTGACAGCGCTGCTCAGCGGCCGAACGATACTGCGCGTGAGCATCATCGCCAGTGCCACCGTGGCCAGCGCGGCCAAGGCGATGAACAAGCTGACAATCGTGCGCGAATTTTCGTAGTGCGCAGCGGACTTCTGGCTTTCGGCGGCGACCTGTTTGGCGAACAGGTCCGCCAGATCATTGAGTTGCTTGCCGGAACCATCGACGACAGTTTTCATGTCGACCAGCAACAATTTGGTCAACTCATCACGCTTGCCTTGCTCGGCGAGGGCGAAGGATTGAGCGATACCGCTGCGATACGCGGCAAATGTCTTTCTGAATTGGTCGTATAGCTGCTGGCCTTCCGGGGTGTCGACCAGTTTGTCGTAGGCGGCGATTTTCTCGCTCAACTCCTTGTCGCGGGTGTCCATCTGGCTGCGGTAAGTCGCAATGTTGGCCGGGTCCTGATCCAGCGCCATGCGCAGCGAGATGGTGCGGATGCGCAGCATGATCTCGCGGATCTCGTCACCGCCACGAATGCTCGGCAGCCACTGATTTTCTACCGCGACCTCGCTGTCGCGAATGCTCGACATCTGCCCGAGCGCAAATACGCCGAGCAATGCCACCAACACCGCGATCAGGGCAAATCCCAGGGCAGCCCGGGGAGCAATATTCAACTGACGAAGCAACATGACGAACGCCCTTATTCTTGTATTGGCCAGATTCAAGGGGCGAAGCCATGGCAGTCCCCTCTTGTTAGCGGGCTATCGGCAGGTTGTATGATGACTTGAAGGGGAAATGAGTTTTTGTAGGACAAAAAAAATCCCCGTATCTTTCGATACGAGGATTTTTAATATGGTCGGGGTAAGGGGATTCGAACTCCTGACATCCTGCTCCCAAAGCAGGCGCGCTACCGGACTGCGCTATACCCCGGTAAAAAAAAGGCGACCTTTCAAAGATCGCCTTCTTCGATCAGCGCTTTTGGCCTCTGATCTTAAGATTCGATCCCAGCGCTAACTGGTTTCAAAAATGGTGGGTCGTGTGGGATTCGAACCTACGACCAATTGGTTAAAAGCCAACTGCTCTACCAACTGAGCTAACGACCCAAAAATGGTCGGGGTAAGGGGATTCGAACTCCTGACATCCTGCTCCCAAAGCAGGCGCGCTACCGGACTGCGCTATACCCCGGTTTGAAATTGGCTCCGTGACCAGGACTCGAACCTGGGACCCAATGATTAACAGTCATTTGCTCTACCGACTGAGCTATCACGGAACTACATATTTCAATTTACAACGGTGAAACTTGTTGCATCTAGTCACTCGTTCGCATCGCTGCGTTCGTGTGTCTGAGGCGCGCTATTCTACAACCTAGAACACCTCTGTCAACCCCCTAAATTGCTTTCAAGTTAATGATTTGCAACTTATTTCAGATTTCAACTCAGTGAGCTGAGACCGTCTTGGCGACTGACTGCGGGGCGCACTTTACAAGCCTTTTCCTTTGAGTTCAACAGCCTAACGAAAAAAAAGGCCCTACGATGTAGAGCCTCCCAATTTTCATTGGCGCCTGGACTCAGTTGAAAACGATTTCGTCGTTCTCGACAGCGCCGGTCGCCGTGTCGCCTGGCATGAAGTGACCCGAGAGGATCAGTTGCGCCAGCGGGTTTTCGATCCAGCGCTGAATCGCCCGTTTCAAAGGACGTGCGCCATACACCGGGTCGTAACCAACGGCGATCAACTTGTCCATCGCCTCTGGGCTGAGTTCCAGCTTCAGCTCGCGCTCGGCCAGACGAGTACGCAGACGGCCCAACTGGATCTCGGTAATGCCCGCAATCTGATCCCGTGCCAAAGGCTCGAAGATCACCACTTCGTCGACCCGGTTGATGAACTCCGGACGGAAGTGCGACGTCAGCGCATCCATGACTGCAGCCCGTTGAGCCTCGCGATCACCGACCAGTTCCTGAATCTGCACAGAGCCGAGGTTCGAAGTCATGACGATCACGGTATTGCGGAAGTCCACCGTACGGCCATGGCTGTCGGTCAGACGACCATCCTCAAGCACTTGCAGCAAGATGTTGAACACATCCGGGTGCGCTTTCTCGACTTCGTCCAGCAGGATCACCGAGTAAGGCTTGCGGCGTACCGCTTCGGTCAGATAACCGCCCTCTTCGTAACCGACGTATCCCGGTGGCGCACCGATCAGGCGAGCCACGGAATGTTTCTCCATGAACTCGGACATATCGATCCGCACCATCGCCTCCTCAGTATCAAAAAGGAATTCGGCCAGCGCCTTGCACAGCTCGGTTTTACCGACACCGGTCGGGCCGAGGAACATGAACGAGCCGCTCGGACGATTCGGGTCGGACAACCCGGCACGCGAACGCCGCACGGCGTTGGCCACAGCGACCACGGCCTCTTCCTGACCGATGACTCGTTTGTGCAACAGGCTTTCCATCTTCATCAGCTTGTCGCGCTCGCCTTCGAGCATTTTCGACACAGGGATGCCGGTCCACTTTGATACAACTTCAGCGATTTCTTCTTCAGTCACTTTGCTGCGCAACAGCTGGTTTTCGCTCTTGCCGTGCTGGTCGACCATTTGCAGGCTGCGTTCCAGATCCGGGATCACCCCGTACTGCAATTCAGCCATACGGTTGAGGTCGCCTTTACGGCGCGCGGCTTCCAGTTCCTGACGCGACTGCTCGATCTTCTGCTGAATCTGCGCAGAACCCTGCACCTCGGCTTTTTCCGAGTTCCAGATTTCTTCCAGATCCGAGTACTCACGCTCGTGACGGACGATTTCTTCCTGGAGTTTTTCCAGACGTTTCATCGCCGCCTCGTCGCTTTCTTTCTTCAGCGCCTGGGATTCCACCTTCAACTGAATCAGGCGACGCTCCAGACGATCCAGAACTTCCGGCTTGGAATCGATTTCCATGCGGATGCGGCTGGCGGCCTCGTCGATCAGGTCGATGGCCTTGTCCGGCAACTGCCGGTCAGTGATGTAGCGATGGCTGAGCTTTGCTGCCGCGATGATCGCACCGTCGGTGATCGCCACCTTGTGGTGAACCTCGTAACGCTCTTTAAGGCCGCGCAGGATAGCGATGGTGTCTTCTTCGCTCGGCTCATCCACCAGGACTTTCTGGAAGCGTCGCTCGAGCGCCGCGTCCTTCTCTATATATTGGCGGTACTCGTTGAGCGTGGTCGCACCAACGCAGTGCAACTCACCACGAGCCAGCGCAGGCTTGAGCATGTTGCCGGCGTCCATCGAGCCTTCGCCTTTCCCGGCGCCAACCATGGTGTGCAGTTCGTCGATAAACAGAATGATCTGTCCTTCCTGCTTCGACAGCTCGTTGAGCAGCGATTTCAGGCGCTCTTCGAACTCACCGCGATACTTGGCACCGGCAATCAGCGCGCCCATGTCCAGCGAGAGCAGACGCTTGCCTTTAAGGCCGTCCGGCACTTCGCCGTTGATGATGCGCTGGGCCAGACCTTCGGCAATGGCGGTTTTACCCACGCCAGGTTCGCCGATCAGCACCGGGTTGTTCTTGGTGCGGCGTTGCAGAACCTGGATGGTGCGACGGATTTCGTCATCACGACCGATCACTGGATCGAGCTTGCCGTCTTCGGCGCGCTTGGTCAGGTCGACGGTGTATTTATCCAGCGCCTGGCGCGACTCTTCGTGGTTGGCGTCATTCACCGCTTCGCCGCCGCGCAGGTTGTTGATCGCGTTTTCCAGGGCTTTCTTGCTCACGCCCTGACCGAGCAACAACTTGCCAAGCTTGCTGTTCTCGTCCATCGCCGCGAGTAATACCAATTCGCTGGAAATGAACTGGTCGCCCTTCTGCTGGGCCAGACGGTCGGCCTGGTTAAGCAGGCGCGCCAGATCCTGCGACATGTTGACGTCGCCGGTGGGGTTCTGGATTTTCGGTAATTGGTCGAGCTCTTTGGTCAGCTCTTTGCGCAAGCTGTTGACGTCGAAGCCCACTTGCATCAGCAGAGGTTTGATCGAACCACCCTGCTGCTCAAGCATGGCTTGCATCAAGTGCGCCGGCTCGATGGCCGGATGATCGTGGCCGACAGCCAACGACTGGGCGTCGGACAAGGCCAACTGTAATTTGCTGGTTAAACGGTCTATTCGCATAAGTCACCTTCCTTTTGAGCAGGCCGGACCTAAAAACCATCCTGAATAAAGAAACCTGCCAGATACCACTGTAGATGTGGTCAATTCTGGGAGATTCAAGCGTCAGAGAGTTGATTCAGGTCAGGCAAGTCTAGCGGGTGAGCCAGATAAGGGAGGCGAAGCGACCGGTGCGAGATGCACGACGGTAGGAAAAGAAGCGCGGATCGGTGACGGTGCACAAACCGCCGCCGTAAACCGCTGTGACACCGCGGGCTGCCAGACGCAGACGCGCCAAGCTATAGATGTCGGCCATGAACTTGCCAGCATTGCTGCTCGGTACAAAGGCATCCGCCGCTTCCGGCAATTGCTTGACGAAGACTTCCCGCACTTCCGGGCCGACTTCAAAGGCTTGCGGGCCGATGGCCGGGCCGAGCCAGACCAGCACTTCTTCAGCCGGAACATCGAGGCTGTCGAGGGTCGCTTCCAGCACACCCGCCGCCAGACCACGCCAACCGGCGTGAGCCGCTGCGACGCGAGTACCGGCACGATCACAGAACAATGCCGGCAGACAATCCGCCGTCATCGCTGCGCAGGCAATGCCCGGCGTTGTCGTCCAGCTGGCATCGGCGGTCGCAACAATGCTCGGATCAGCATGCGCCACGGTAATCCCGTGCACTTGCTGCAACCAGGCAGGCTTTATAGAGAAGTGTTCAGTGAGGCGCCGACGGTTCTCGGCGACCGCCTCAGGACGATCATCAACATGATCGCCCAGATTGAGACTGTCGAACGGCGCCGCGCTGACACCGCCCTCACGGGTGGTGACGCAGGCTTTGACGCTGGCCGGCGCAGGCCAGTCCGGCGTCAGCCAGTTCATCCGACGAAGGCCTCGCGATCCTGCTTGAGCAGGGTCAGCAGCCAGACGAAATCCTCCGGCAGCGGCGATTCCCAGCTCATGCGCTCACCGCTCGTCGGGTGATCCAGCTCAAGGAAACGCGCGTGCAGGGCCTGACGCGGGAAATGCTTGAGCGATTCAACCATCGTCGGGTTGGCCGCTGGCGGAATGCGGAAACGACCGCCGTACGCCGGGTCGCCGACCAACGGGAAGTTGATGTGCGCCATGTGCACGCGGATCTGGTGCGTACGACCGGTTTCCAGTTTCACCCGTACATGGGTGTGGGAACGGAAGCGCTCCAGCACGCGGTAATGACTGACGGCAGGCTTGCCACCTTCCATTACCGCCATGCGCTGGCGCTGCTGGCCGTGGCGACCGATCGGCGCGTTGATCTTGCCACCGGCCGTCACCACGCCAATCACGATGCACTCGTAGATGCGGCTGACGCTACGGCTTTGCAGCTGTGCGACCAGTTTGGTCTGCGCCTGAATGGTCTTGGCCACCACCATCAGACCGGTGGTGTCCTTGTCCAGACGATGCACGATACCGGCGCGCGGGACATTGATGATGTCCGGCACGTGGTGCAGCAAGGCGTTGAGCAGCGTGCCATCGGCGTGACCGGCAGCCGGGTGCACCACCAGGCCCGCAGGCTTGTTGATCACCAGAATGTCGTCGTCTTCATAGACGATGTCGAGTTCGATGTCCTGGGCGATCCACTCGCCCTGGGCTTCCTGCTCGGCAGTCAGCTCAAGGATGGCACCGCCGTGCACGATGTCGCGAGGGCGGATGACCGCCCCGTCCACAGTCAGGCGACCTTCTTTGATCCAGGCGGAAAGGCGCGAGCGAGAGTGCTCAGCGAAGAGTTGGGCTGCGACTTGATCGAGGCGTTGGCCGCCCAATTCGGACGGCACCTCTGCGCGAAGTTCAATTTTATCGGACATGCTCTGACTGTGCGTCGGCACAGCTTTTGGTTTCGGCTGCGCGCTTGTGGTTAAATACGGCGTCTTTTGCCCCGAGGCTTTTCAACGGGGCGCTCATCATAACAGGACGGCCCCGCCCAAGACAGCGGCCGTCATAGGGACGCAAGCCGCCATGCAAGTGAAACACCTGCTGCTGATCGCCATCCTCGCATTGACCGCTGCTTGCTCATCGAAGGAAGTCGTAGACGAAAACCTCAGCGAAGCCGAGCTGTATCAGCAGGCTCAGACTGACCTGGACAACAACAGCTACACCAGCGCCACAGCCAAGCTGAAGGCTCTGGAGTCGCGTTATCCGTTCGGTCGCTACGCCGATCAGGCACAGCTGGAGCTGATCTACGCCAACTATAAAAACGCCGAGCCGGAAGCTGCAAAGTCCGCTGCCGAGCGTTTCATTCGTTTGCATCCGCAGCACCCGAACGTGGATTACGCGTACTACCTCAAAGGTCTGACTTCTTTCGATCAGGACGTCGGCCTGCTGGCGCGCTTCCTGCCGCTGGACATGACCAAGCGTGACCCGGGCGCCGCGCGCGACTCGTACAACGAGTTTGCCCAGCTGACCAGCCGTTACCCGAACAGCCGCTACGCGCCGGACGCCAAGCAGCGCATGATCTACCTGCGCAACCTGCTGGCAGCTTACGAAATCCACGTGGCCGACTACTACCTGACCCGTCAGGCTTATGTAGCCGCTGCCAACCGTGGCCGTTACGTCGTGGAAAACTTCCAGGAAACCCCATCGGTCGGTGACGGCCTGGCGGTGATGACTGAAGCCTATCAGCGTCTGCACCTGGACGATCTGGCGGCGACCAGCCTGGAAACCCTGAAGCTCAATTACCCGAATCACCCGAGCCTGCAGGATGGCCAGTTCGTGCCACGGGTTGCCGAAGCCGACAACCGTTCGTTCCTGAGCAAGGCGACTTTGGGCTTGATCGAGTCGCGTCCACCACTGCCGCCGGGCGAAACCCGCGCCAACCAGGACGTGCAGAAGCAGTTCCAGGACGCGAAAGACGCGATCCCGAACGAGCTCAAGCCTAAAGACGAAAACGGCGACGTGATCGAAGAGCCGGAGCCTGAGTCGAGCAACACCGACCGCTCGTGGTTCAGCTACATGACTTTCGGCGTGTTCGACTGATCACATCGGATGTACAGAAAAGGGAGATCTGCGGATCTCCCTTTTTCATTTCCGCGCTTTAATTGGCTGTGCGCTTGTCGGGTCCTTGGCTAAACTGCCGGATCATCAGTCGAAAAGCCGCTCATCATGCTTCGTATATTGTTCTGGATCGTCGTGATTTTCGCCGCGATATGGTTGTGGCGTAAATTCAAGGCGCCTGTCGCGTCCAATCAATCCAATCGCGCCCCTCGCGAACAGGACGCTCCACCGATGGTGCGCTGCGCCCATTGCGGCGTGCATTTACCGCGCGACCGTGCGCTGAGCGTTCAACAACAGTGGTATTGCAGCCAGGCTCACCTTGAGCAAGGCCCGGGTGCCAGTGATCGCTGAGGCCACCAGCGCCGACAGCAAACAGGCGCAGCGCCTGCTGCGCCTTTATCATCTTTACCGTCTAAGCGTCGGCATCACACTGGTGTTGCTGATCTCCAGCAACATGGACAACCGCCTGCTGACCTCGGCCAATGACGAATTGCTGCGCGGCGGCAGCTGGCTGTATCTGATCCTCAACATTCTGCTGGTGGTATTCCTTGAGAACACGCGACGGCCGGCGCAGCTGTTCAGTCTGGCCCTCGTCGATGTCCTGCTTTTATGCGGTTTGTTCTTTGCGGCGGGCGGGGTTGGCAGTGCGCTGGGCAATTTACTGATCGTCTCGGTGGCGATCAGCAACACCCTGCTACGACGGCGCATCGGCCTGTTGATCGCCGCGATCGCGGCGCTGGGCATCGTCGGTTCGAGTTTCCTGCTGAGTTTCAACCACCCGCTAAGCGCCAATGAATACATGCAAGCCGGCACCCTCGGTGCATTGTGCTTTGCCGCGTCGTTGCTGGTGCAAGGACTGATCACTCGCCTCGAAGTCAGCGAGACACTCGCGGAAAAGCGCGCCAGCGAAGTCGTCGGCCTCGAAGCCCTCAACGCGCTGATCCTGCAACGCATGCGCACCGGCATTCTGGTGCTCGACGAAGAGCGTCGGGTGCAGCTGGCCAACCACAGCGCGCAAACCCTGCTCGCGCAATCGCATCTTCAGGGACACCTGATCGATGACTATTCGACCGCGCTGGTTGATCGCCTGCAACTGTGGATGAATAACCCGACCCTGCGTCCACAAAGCCTGAAAATCCCCGGCAACGGCCTGGAGCTGCAACCGAGTTTCATCGCCCTCGAACAAAGTCCCAAACAGCAAACCCTGGTGTTTCTCGAAGACCTCGCGCAAATCGCCCAGCAAGCGCAGCAACTGAAACTTGCCGCACTCGGCCGCTTGACCGCCGGCATCTCCCACGAGATCCGCAATCCGCTGGGTGCCATCAGTCACGCCGCACAGCTATTGGCTGAATCCGAGGAACTCGACAGCGCGGATCGGCGTCTGACACAGATCATTCAAGACCACTCCCAACGCATGAACCGAGTCATCGAAAACGTCCTGCAACTGTCCCGCCGCCAACAGAGCGCCCCGCAACGGCTGGATCTCAAGCCATGGCTGGAAAACTTCGTCTCCGAGAGCCGCGAACAGGCCAGCGAGCACCAGCTGATTCACCTGCGGACCCATTCGGGGGATTTCACCACGCTGATGGACCCCGGCCAGCTCACGCAGATTCTCGACAATCTGTTACGCAACGGTTGGCGCCACAGCGCCCTGCTGCACGATCAGGCGCAAGTCTGGCTGGCCCTGTTCATCGACCCCGACAGCCAGTTGGCGGTCCTCGAAGTGCAGGACAACGGCCCCGGCGTGCCAGCCGATGAACAGACGCATCTGTTCGAACCGTTCTTCACCACCAGCAGCCAGGGCACCGGTCTTGGTCTTTATCTGTCCCGTGAGCTGTGCGAAAGCAACCAAGCGCGCCTAGACTTTCAATCACGCCAAGGCGGCGGCTGCTTTCGCATCACCTTTGCTCACGGACGGAAACAAAGTTGAATACGAGCCCACGGCAAAAAATCCTCATCGTCGACGACGAACCGGACATCCGCGAACTCCTGGAAATCACCCTGGGACGGATGAAACTCGACACCCACAGCGCGCGCAATCTGGCTGAAGCGCAGGCACTGCTGAACCGCGAGAGCTTCGACCTGTGCCTGACCGACATGCGCCTGCCCGACGGTACGGGCCTGGAACTGGTGCAGCACATTCAGCAACGTTATCCACAACTGCCTGTAGCGATGATCACCGCCTATGGCAGCCTGGAAACGGCCATCAACGCATTGAAAGCAGGTGCTTTCGACTTCCTGACCAAACCGGTGGACCTCACGCGCCTGCGCGAACTGGTCGGCACGGCCCTGCGCATGCCGGCGGCAGGAGGCAGCTTTACAACGATAGAACGGCGCTTGCTGGGCGATTCGCCGCCGATGCGCAGTCTGCGCAAGCAAATCGACAAACTCGCTCGCAGCCAGGCGCCGGTGTACATCAGTGGCGAGTCGGGCAGTGGCAAGGAACTGGTCGCTCGCCTGATTCATGAGCAAGGGCCGCGCGCCAGCCAGCCGTTCGTTCCGGTCAACTGCGGGGCGATTCCTTCGGAGCTGATGGAAAGCGAGTTTTTCGGCCATCGCAAAGGCAGTTTCACTGGCGCGGTCGAAGACAAGCCAGGGCTGTTTCAAGCAGCGCATGGCGGCACGTTGTTTCTCGATGAAGTAGCGGACTTGCCGTTGTCGATGCAGGTGAAGTTACTGCGCGCAATTCAGGAAAAAGCCGTGCGCAGTGTCGGCGGCCAGCAGGAGAGCGTGGTCGATGTGCGGATTCTTTGCGCCACCCACAAGGATCTCGATGCCGAAGTCGCGGCCGAGCGCTTTCGTCAGGATCTGTATTACCGTCTCAACGTAATCGAATTGCGCGTGCCGTCCCTGCGTGAGCGCCGTGATGACATTGAAGTGCTGGCGGCCAATATGCTCAAGCGCCTCGCCAAAGACACCGGCCAGCCGGCAGCACGCTTGCATCCGCAGGCGTTGGAAGCCTTGAAGAATTACCGGTTTCCGGGGAATGTACGGGAGCTGGAGAACGTTCTCGAACGGGCGCACACCTTGTGTGAAAACCGCACGATCGAGGCGCAGGATTTGCGTCTGAGTGAAGGCAATTGTGCGGCGGATGGCGGGATTGCCGATCTGACCCAGATCGATAATCTGGAGGATTATCTGGAGAACGTCGAGCGGAAGCTGATTCTGCAAGCGCTGGAAGAAACGCGCTGGAATCGCACGGCGGCGGCGCAGCGGTTGAGCCTTTCGTTTCGGTCGATGCGTTATCGCCTGAAGAAATTGGGCCTGGATTGAGGGCCCCTTCGCGAGCAGGCTCGCTCCCACATTGGATTTTGTGAACGACCAAGATCAACTGTGGGAGCGAGCCTGCTCGCGAAAGCGATCTGCCAGGCTACAGAGAACTATCAGATTAAATGCGGCCCTCGGGCGCATACGGCGTCGGATCAATAATCGGCGCCCTTCCCAGCATCACATCGGCAAACAACTGACACGACGCCGGCGCCAGCACCAGTCCATTGCGGTAATGCCCGCAGTTCAACCACAACCCGTCAAACCCCGGCACCCGGCCAATATACGGAATGCCCTCCGGCGAGCCCGGACGCAACCCCGCCCAGTGCCCGACCACTTCGGCATCGGCCAACGCTGGCAATAACTCCACTGCCGAAGCCTTGAGACTTTCCAGCGCCACCTCGGTCGGCGTCTTGTCGTAGCCCTCGTGCTCCAGCGTGCTGCCGATCAGGATATGGCCGTCGCGACGCGGAATCGCATAACGGCCCTTGGCCAATACCATGCTCGGCAAAAAATCCGCCGCACACTTGTAGAGAATCATCTGGCCTTTGACCGGTTCGACCGGCAGTGTCAGGTCCAGCGTCTTGAGCAGATCACCGCTCCACGCCCCCGCGGTCAGTACGACCTGATCACCGCTGATCACACCCTTCGACGTCTCGACGCCAACAACCTGCTCACCCTCGCGGACAAACCCGCTGACCTCGCATTGTTCGTGAATGGTCACGTTCGGCAATGCCTGCAGTGCCGCTTTCAGTGATTTCACCAGCCGCGGATTGCGTACGTTGGCGACATCCGCCATGTAGATCGCTCGGGAGAAACCGCCACCGAGCACCGGCACCGCATCATGCGCCGCCGAGATATCCACAGCCCGCAGCGGACGGTTTTCCCGCTCGGCCCAGGCCAGTGCTTCGGCTTCATCGTCCAGATCCAGCCAGTACAGGCCGGTGGTGTGCACTTCAGGATCCACTCCAGTGTCAGCGAACAAGCGCTCGCCGAGCTGTGGATAAAAATCCTGCGACCAGTGCGCCAGTGCCGTGACCGCCGGGCTGTAACGCCACGGATACAACGGCGAAACGATACCGCCGCCGGCCCAGGACGATTCCTGGCCGAGGTTCGAACGATCGAGCAGCACCACATTGCGCACTTCGGAGGCGAGATTGTAGGCGGTCAGCAGGCCAATCACCCCGCCACCGACAATCACCACTTGCTGTTGCCTGGTCATGTTTGATCCAACCGTAAAAAAGACAGTGGGCGCAAAAGGCACCCGAAAGAAAGCGCCTCAGCGGCCCCAGCAATCCTTGGTGGTCAGCCCGGTAGTCGCGTTGTTCATGCTGCGGACACCGGTGTTGGTCAGGGTGAAATCCCCGCACTTGTCGGTGGCCATGGAGGTACCCGTTTTACGGGTAGCGGTCAGCAGGAAGGTCTGGTCAGCGATGGTCGGGGTGATGGTGTAGAAATCATTGCCCGTGCTGAGTCCGGTGATGCCGGTGTAGACATTGTTCTTGGTGTAGAAACGTTCGAGGCTCTGTGCCTGCTCCGAGAGCAGCGACACCACTTCGGCGCGGCGGCCCTTTTTCAGGTACTCGGTATAGCTCGGTGCGGCGATGGTGATGACGATCCCGATGATCGCAATCACGATCATGATTTCGATCAGGGTGAAGCCTCGGTTGGATCTGCGCATGCCTCAAACTCTCGCTTACTGTATTTGTCGCCACATGATACGACGGCTGCCGCCACCGCCCTTTTCATTGATTATCGTGAGCTTCCCACTGGTGTCATTCACTCCCTTTTTCGTAGCATTCGGGTTTATAAACGCCAGGTTCGGAATGCCGTCAGCGAAACTCACGCCGCTGGAGATTGAGTCATTGTTGTCGACCAAACTATCCCCACCAGTATCAATCACCGCATAGTTGAGCATCTTACCGCTGAACGCCTCGAGTTCGACCAACTTGCCCGTACCAAAACTCGCACACGGATCGGTGGTATCGACAATAGCCGTGGTGAAGACGATACGGCCAAGCACGATATTCGCTTGATTGATCACCCGTTCGCCGGTCAACACGTTGTTGTAGACCAATGGCAGGTACCAGCCCTTCTCCCCCGGATATGTCGTGTCATTTTGCGTCGTGGTCAGAAACTGCCCAGAGCTGCCAGAAAATGATCCGGTAATCGCCTGCGTCTGCAAACTGCTGACAGTGATGTTCCCTGAGCCGCCATCGGCATCCCATACCGAATAGAATGCCTGCAAATCCTTGTTGGTCTTGTCGGCCGTTTCATTGAATTTGCCAGTGCCGACAAAGATCTGTTTGCCGCCCAATGCGTTATCCGCCAGCAGCGGCTGCGCGGTAATCGGCTGTGTCGGCCCGCCCGCCGTGGTGAACAGTGGTTTACCGGAAAATGCCACGCCCCAGCTGTCCGACGATGTCGCGCTCAGATCAAATTTCCACAGGCGCCCTTTCAAATCACCCCCATAAGCGGCCTGGACGACATTTGAAGAGTTGACCTTGAGTATTACCGAGGACAAACCGTTAGTGGTTTCCGTGCTGTCGATGACGATTTTCTTGATCAGCGAACCATCGCGCACATCCAGCACATACAGGGCGGCCACACCGGAGTTGCTGCCGTAACCATTCGAGATGAACGCCGCCCAACGACCATCGGCCAAGCGTGCCACTTCCGGGCGGGCGTAGGCGTAACCCAGATCATTAAATGCGTTGGAGGTGTTGGCCGCGGACGGCGCACTGACCTCCCATAACGCCTTGATCACATTGCCCGCAGAAGCATCAAACAGCTGCAACCCGTAGAACGTTTTACCCCCGGCACCGACGCCACCAATGGCCAGGGTTTTCCAGGCCGTGCCGGACTGCGCGTCGAACACCCCGACCTGACCATCGACGAGAAACTTGTGGCTGACACCGTTGATATAGGTCGGATCAGCAATCAACCGTAGCGACGGCAACACACTGGATGGCATGTAGGCATAGCGCCGGGTGCCGTTGACCGAGTTGATGACGTTGACGAAACCGTCATTGGCATTCACCACCAGGCTGGAGTTCATGTTGGCAGCTTTGGTGGTCAGGTATGAGGTGTAAGTGGTATCGCCGGACAAGTCAGCAGCGGTCTTGTCCGTGGGGGCCGCCAGCACCAACGGCGAGTTGATGATGTCACCGAGCAACACACTGCGAACCTTGAGCCCGGTTTTGTTGGTGCCTTTGCTCCACTCCACCAGGTCATTGCCGGTAATACCCGTGGGCAGACTCTGGCTGAGCGTCGTCTGCTGCGCAGGGGAAAAGTTGCCGTAAGCCAGCGTCACGGCGGCGCTGCTTGTGGTGTTCCATGATTGATACGTCGGCGCGGTCGCCCCCGGCACGATGGTTGTGTCAGTCGTCCAGAGTGCGGTCGAAGTATTCACAACCCCGGCCGACGTAAAACCGAAAGACTTGATGGTGCCTCGCCAATCCTTGGGATCATAAGTGGTTTGGTAAAAACTGCTGCCACTGGAGAGTGTCCCAACGCTGGCAACAGCTGCGCCGCCGGATCCAGCCTTGGAAGTAATGTCACTCAATGCCGACGACAACGCCGCATTGAGCCCGGTACTGTCCGTCGCCTGATAGTACTTGCCCTGCCCATAAGCGGCGGCATCGGAGAGCACGTCGTTATCGGCGGTGAACCCGACCGTGTAGGTGTTCATGTTCTGCTTGGGAAAATCCACCGCATTCCAGCTCTTGCCTGCGGCGTCCGTTCCGGTCGAACGCATGTCGATATCGAAGGCGAACTTGGCGATGTCATCCAGATACAGCGTATCCCCTTCACCATCACCGTTGAGGTTGTTGCCGTCGTTGTTGACGCCATCCCAGTTCGGCAAACGACTGCCGCCCAACGGGTCATTGGTGGGGAAAGTACGGTCGAAGGTCGGCAAGCCGTCGGTGATCACCACTCCATAGTTTTTCTGGCAGCGGTACTGAATCGGGCTGGTGTAGGTGCTCGGCGTGCTGTTGTAGTAGGGCGCCATGCCGCGCATGTAGCGAGTGATTTCGTAATAGGTTTCCGCCAACGGCGTGTTGGCCACGGCGCTCAAGCCGTTGATGGAAGAGATCAGTGCGTTGTAATTGGTGTCGGCCTGGGCTTGAGTCACGCTGCCGGACACCGGCGACAAATCGCTGATCGCACGGGCGATGAAGCCGCCATTGCCGGAATTGGTGCTGGTGGCAGGGTTGAATGTCGACAGGCCGATACGCAACGTGCGGTTGCTACTGACCAAGGCTGTAGAGACGTTGCGCGCGACGTTGATGCGGTAGTCGTTGGGAATCGCTCCGGTGGTGAAGTCGCGGGTGCCGTTACTCGTGGCCAGGCCGACGATATAGGAAATGTAATCGGCGGAATATCGGGTGTTCTCATTGCCGACGGGGTCGGGCAGTTTCAGGCATAACGGCGCCACGCTGTTGTTGTAGAACGCATAGGCGCCGCCCGAGCACCCGGAGGTCGGCAGGCTCGATAGAAACACCGTGTCGCCAGTGATCTGCGGAGCATTGAGCGCAGAGCACAATCCCAGGAAGGCATTGCACTGCCGCGCGGGTGTACGGTTGATGTTCGGATCAAATCCAGCGGCGTAAATGATGCTGTTCATACTCCCCGAATCGTCGATCAGCAGCATCACATTCGGTGGCACCGCCGCAGCGCTCAACAGTGGTGAATCAGAGGGCGTGAATGCATAGACAGGCGTCGCCAGATACAAGCTCAGCAGCATGCCGAGCAGCAGCGATGTGCAGCGCTCAATACTTCGCATAAACACTCTCCACCACACTGCGCGAACTGCCGGCAAGGCCGATAGCGGTGACGCGATACAACGTCGCCGAGGTGTTGCTCGGCACGTTGACGGCGGTCAGTGTGGTGCCGATATTCTGTACACCATAGAAACCATTGCCAGCGGCGATCCAGGTCACCCCGGAGGTCGAGTTGAACCCCGCCGAACTGACCACTGATGACTCCGCTGGCGGTGCGCATTGGGTGGTGCCGCTGCACACGGCGAGCGAATAACTGTTCAGTTGCACCGCGCTTTCGCCGACCCGCAACGCCGCCTCGGCGGCCTGGAACGATTGATTGCGCAGACTCACGCTGCCGGCCATTTTCTCTTGCAGGTTGGCGCTCTGCATCGAGGACAACCCGATCAACGTGAGCAACAGCAGAAATACCAGACTGACCAACAAGACCATGCCGCGCTGTGCTTGACGTTGTTTCATGGAAATCCTCATCGCTGCCCCTTCATTGCAAGCGGTTGCGCAAAGCGGCAACCACGTTGAAGGTTTGACTGCGCACCCGATTGTTCGGGTCGTTGAGGGTCAGGCTCAGGCGCACACTGCGGATGCGCGCCGGATCACTGGGGTTGGCGCTGTAAGTCGAAGCGGCCACATCCGTCGCGGAACTGGCCAGACCGAACATCACCGTGAACGCACTGACATTGTTCACCAGCACCTGCTGCGCAGGATTACCGCTGCCGGTGCCCATGAGAATCTGATTGTTGCTGAAGCTGTAGATCAGGCGCCGGATCGGGAACGCGATCTGCCCGCTCGCCGGGGAGCGCAAGCCGGTATAGGCCGTCGCATTGTTGCGGCAATCGGAAATCACCGTCCAGGTCGGGGTGCCCCCGCCGCTGCCGACATCGGCAGTGACCAGCGTCAGTTTCAGGTTGGCATTATCCCAACTGATCGGCATGACCTGCGCAGCGTTAAAGTCACCCGCGGAGCTCGAATCGAGGATAGTGCCCAGACAGCCGAACATCCCGACCATGCGAATTTCCTGAATCATTTTGCTCAACACGAACCGCGCGTCTTCCTGCATCGCGGCGGCGCTGTTCTGGCTGACATAAGTATTTTTCGCCGCGATGAAAATCTGCACCACGCCCAGCACCACAATCAGTCCCAGTGCCAGGGCAACGAGCATCTCGATCAGACCAAAACCACGCTGACGACGCCTCATGGTGTAGCCACCGGATCGACTGCGGCGCGGCTGGTCAGGACAAAACTGCGTTGAGCGCTGGCGGTGTTGGCGGCTCGCGCATCGCTCCAGTTGATCGTGATGGTGTAAACCCGCTGATTGACGGTGATACTGCCGGTCGCCGTCGGTCCGCCGAAATTGATGATATTGGTCGAAAAATCGTAGAGGTCCTGATCGCGGGCAACGCTGAGATTGCCCGCGGCCGGCGGCGTGACGGTGTAGTCGGCGCCGGAGTTGGCGCGGATGCGGTCCATCATGTCGTAGGCAATGAAACTGGCCTGACTGGTCATCCGTGAGCTGTCGGTGTATTTCAGCGCATTCAGTTGCACCGCCGCCGCACCCAGCAGCCCGACCGTCAGAATCAGCAACGCGACCAGTACTTCGATCAGCGTCATGCCCTGCTGTGCTTGTGTACTCCCTGCCCTCATCCGCAAGTTCCACCCAATTGAATTCGTCCGTTCAAACACACGTTCAGCGTCCTGCTTTGCGTTCCCAGCGTGTAACTGATGACCACCGCCGTCGACGGTGCTGCCAGACCGCCGAGGTTGTTGAAATCCAGTGCGGTCACTCCAGAGGGTAGCGTCAGAGTCGCGCCGCTGCTCATCGCGGGAACAACCCGCAACACATTGGCCGGATTGCCAGTACTGTCGTAGACCGCCAGTTCCCCGTTCCATACGCTGCCGCCAGCGGTCGGGCGCAGGCGCAGAGTGGTGCCACGGTTGATCGCTTCGAGCCTGGCGAAATTGATCGCCCGTTGCAGGTCACCCATTTCGGTATCAGCCTTGCTGCCCTGTACCGAACGGGTGAACGCCGGCACTGCCAGGGTGATCAGAACCACGAAGATCGCGATCGCAACCAACAACTCGATCAGCGTGAAACCTTTTGTACGAAGATCCATCGATGCCCTCCGTTGCCGTCGGCTATACCTGCTTCTACACGCTAGAACATTCAACCGGCCCGCGTCGGTTGATTTGCCCTGCCCGGCGCACGGACCGCGCCGCACATCACACGCCACGGAGGGCGTTTTCATGCCGCAACAGGGTTTCAGCCTGATAGAACTGCTTATGGGACTGGCGATTGGCGCAATTGTTCTGCTGCTGGTCAGTCCGGCATTTGCCACGCTCAGGGAATCGAACCAGCGTGATCAGGCCGCGCAATCGCTGCTCGACGGCATTCGCAACGCGCGAACGCTGGCGATCACGCGCAATCAGAGCGTAGTGATTCACGGCATCAACGGCGACTGGAGCCAAGGCTGGCGGATCATTCTGGATATCAGCGGCACCGGGCCAAAAGACAGCAGTAATCCGCTGCTGGTGGAGCACGCAAGCGAGGCGAAGGTGCCGGTGGTCGGCAATTGGCTGGTGAGTCGTTACATCAGATTCAGCAGTCTGGGGCAGCCACTGATGCCCGGACGGGCGTTTCAGGCAGGGACATTACATGTCTGCTCGGCTCGCGAGCCGGTCAGTCAGCGCCAGATAGTACTGGCGGCGACCGGTCGCGTGCGCCTGAACAGTCAAGAGACTGAGCAGGCGCTGTGTCAAAAAACCGAAAACGTCAGATCGAACGTACGCGCAGCTCTTTAGGCATCGAGAACGTGATGTTCTCTTCGCGCCCGGCCAGCTCATCGGCGCCGGTTGCGCCCCAGGCCTGCAATTGCTGAATCACGCCGCGCACCAGCACTTCCGGCGCAGAGGCACCGGCGGTGATGCCAATACGTTCAACGCCATCGAACCAGCTCTTCTGCAGGTCTTCGGCGCCGTCGATCAGATAGGCCGGTGTGGCCATGCGTTCGGCAAGCTCACGCAGACGGTTGGAGTTGGAGCTGTTCGGGCTGCCGACCACCAGCACCACGTCGCACTCGTCGGCCAATTGCTTGACCGCGTCCTGGCGGTTTTGCGTGGCGTAGCAGATGTCGTCTTTGCGCGGGCCACCGATGGCCGGGAAGCGCGTACGCAGCGCATCGATGACGCGACTGGTGTCGTCCATCGACAGCGTCGTCTGGGTGACGAAAGCCAGTTTGTCCGGGTTATGCACCTGCAATTCAGCGACGTCTTTCTCGTCTTCGACGAGGTAGATCGCGCCGCCATTGCTGGCGTCGTACTGGCCCATGGTGCCTTCGACTTCCGGGTGACCGGCGTGACCGATCAGGATGCACTCGCGACCGTCGCGGCTGTATTTCGCCACTTCGATGTGCACCTTCGTCACCAGTGGGCACGTGGCGTCGAATACTTTCAGGCCACGGCCGGCGGCTTCGGTACGCACGGCCTGGGATACGCCGTGAGCACTGAAAATCACGATGACGTCGTCCGGCACCTGATCCAGCTCTTCGACAAAGATCGCCCCGCGGCTGCGGAGGTCTTCAACGACGAACTTGTTGTGCACCACTTCATGACGCACGTAGATCGGTGGCCCGAAGACTTCCAGGGCGCGGTTGACGATTTCGATCGCCCGGTCCACACCGGCGCAGAAGCCACGGGGGTTGGCGAGTTTGATTTGCATGCTGTGCCTCGTGTCTTGCGCGCAAGAAATAGCGAAAACAGTGGAAAACATTGTGGGAGCGAGCCTGCTCGCGAAAGCTGACTGACAGTCAACATCGATGTCGCCTGAAACACCGCTTTCGCGAGCAGGTCGAATCGTCGCACCGTCGCTCCCACATTTTTACAGCGCTTTGACGGAAATGATTTCCACGTCAAAGGTCAGCGTCTTGCCCGATAGCGGGTGATTGAAGTCGATGGTCACTTGCGCGTCATCGAACTCTTTCACCACGCCCGGCAGCTCAGTATTGGCCGCATCGTTGAAGATCACCAGCAAACCCGGCGACAACTCCATATCGACGAACTGCGAACGCGGAATGATCTGCACGTTCTGCGGGTTCGGCTGGCCGAAGGCGTTTTCCGGCTCGACGGTCAGCGTACGCTTGTCGCCGGCCTTGAAGCCGAACAGCGCCGCTTCGAAACCCGGCAGCAGGTTGCCGTCGCCGACCTTGAAGGTCGCCGGGGCTTTGTCGAAAGTACTGTCGACGGTGTCGCCGTTCTCCAGGCGCAATGCAAAGTGCAAAGTGACTTCCGTGTTCTGGCCGATGCGTTGCTCAGCCAATACCTGTTCAGTCATGAACGGCTTCTCCGGTCTTTTTACTTTTGAACATATCCAGTGCCAGCATCACCGCGCCAACGGTAATGGCGCTGTCGGCGAAGTTGAACGCCGGGAAGTACCAGCGGTTCTGCCAGTGCACCAGAATGAAGTCGATCACATGGCCCAGGGCAATGCGGTCATACAGATTGCCCAGTGCACCGCCCAGCACCAGTGCCAGAGCGACAGCCAGCCAGGTGTCATTGCGGCCCAGGCGTTTGAGCCAGACCACCAGCACCGCACTGACCACAATCGCGATCAGGGCGAACAACCAGCGCTGCCAGCCGGAGCTGTCAGCCAGGAAACTGAAGGCAGCGCCGGTGTTGTAAGCGAGGGTCCAGCTGAAGTAATCGGGAATGATCACGATCTGCTGGAACATTTCGAGCTTGCCTTCGAAGTAGAACTTGCTGGCCTGGTCGATGACCAGAACCAGCAAACTCAACCAGAGCCAGCTCAACCGTCCGAAACGGCCAACGGCATTAGGCATAGTGACGAACCTCGCCAGCGCCGCTGATGTTGTCGACGCAACGGCCGCAGATTTCCGGATGCTCCGGGTTCACGCCAACGTCTTCACGGCAGTGCCAGCAACGGGCGCACTTCGGGAAGGCCGATTTAACGATCTTCAGCTTCAGGCCGCTGACTTCAGTCACTACCGCATCAGCCGGAGCCTGAACGAACGGCGCAACGCTGGCAGTCGAAGTGATCAGGACAAAGCGCAGTTCGTTGCTCAGTTTGGCCAGATCGGCGCTCAGCGCGTCTTCGGCGTATAGCGTCACTTCGGCTTGCAGGTTGCCACCAACCGCTTTCGCTGCGCGCTGGATTTCCATTTCTTTGTTGACCGCTACTTTGACCGCCATCACGCGCTCCCAGTAGTCGCGGCCCAGTTCAACGTCAGCCGGCAGTTCGGTCAGACCTTCGTACCAGGTATTGAGCATGACCGACTCGTTACGCTCGCCCGGCAGGTATTCCCACAACTCGTCGGCGGTGAAGGCGAGGATCGGCGCGATCCAGCGCACCAGCGCTTCGGAGATGTGGAACAGCGCGGTTTGCGCCGAACGGCGGGCCTTGCTGTTGGCGCCAGTGGTGTACTGACGGTCCTTGATGATATCGAGGTAGAAACCACCCAGCTCCTGCACGCAGAAGTTGTGGATCTTCGAGTAGACGTTCCAGAAACGGTATTCGCCGTAGTGCTCTTGCAACTCGCGTTGCAGCAGCAAGGTGCGGTCGACCGCCCAACGATCCAGCGCGAGCATTTCTTCAGCCGGCAGGATGTCGGTGGCCGGGTTGAAACCGCTCAGGTTCGAGAGCAGGAAACGCGCGGTGTTACGGATACGACGATAGGCGTCCGCACTGCGCGTCAGGATCTGATCCGATACCGCGATCTCACCCGAATAATCTGTCGAAGCGACCCATAGACGCATGATGTCAGCGCCCAATGTGTCGTTGATCTTTTTCGGCTCGATCACGTTTTTCAGCGACTTCGACATCTTGCGACCAGACTCATCAACGGTAAAACCGTGAGTCAGCAGTTCGCGGTACGGCGCGTGGTTGTCGATGGCGCAACCGGTCAGCAACGACGAGTGGAACCAGCCACGGTGTTGGTCGGAACCTTCCAGGTACAGATCGGCACGCGGGCCGCTTTCGTGACCCATCGGGTGCGAACCGCGCAGGACGTGCCAGTGCGTGGTACCCGAATCGAACCAGACGTCGAGGGTGTCACTGATCTTGTCGTACAGCGGCGCTTCGTCGCCGAGCAACTCGGCAGCGTCCATCTTGAACCAGGCTTCGATGCCTTCGACTTCAACGCGCTTGGCGACTTCTTCCATCAGCTCGACGGTGCGTGGGTGCAGCTCGCCGCTTTCCTTGTTGAGGAAGAACGGGATCGGCACGCCCCAGTTGCGCTGACGCGAGATGCACCAGTCCGGACGGTTGGCGATCATCGAGTGCAGACGCGCCTGGCCCCAGGCCGGGACGAACTTGGTGTCTTCAATGGCTTTGAGCGAGCGCACACGCAGGGTGTCGCCGCTGGTTGGCTCTTTGTCCATGCCGATGAACCACTGCGCGGTGGCGCGGTAGATCAGCGGAGTCTTGTGGCGCCAGCAGTGCATGTAGCTGTGTTCGATGACGGTGGTGTGCATCAGCGCACCGACTTCGGTCAGCTTGTCGACGATGGCCGGGTTGGCCTTCCAGATGAACTGGCCGCCGAAGAATTCCAGCGACGGCACGTACACGCCGTTGCTCTGCACTGGATTAAGAATGTCGTCGTTGACCATGCCGTACTTCTTGCAGGTCACGAAGTCGTCCACGCCGTAAGCCGGAGCGGAGTGAACCACGCCGGTGCCAGCGCCCAGTTCAACGTAGTCAGCCAGGTACACCGGCGACAGACGGTCATAGAACGGGTGACGGAAGTTGATCAGCTCCAGCTCTTTACCAGTGGTGGTCGCGATGACCGAACCTTCCAGGCTGTAGCGAGCCAGGCACGCTTCGACCAGCTCTTCAGCCAGCACCAGCAGCTTGTCGCCGACATCAACCAGCGCGTAGTTGAATTCCGGATGCACGTTCAGCGCCTGGTTGGCCGGGATGGTCCACGGGGTGGTGGTCCAGATCACGATCGAGGCCGGTTTGCCCAGCGACGGCAGACCGAACGCAGCAGCCAGTTTGGCTTCGTCAGCGATCGGGAAGGCCACGTCGATGGTCGAGGACTTTTTGGTCTCGTACTCGACTTCCGCTTCAGCCAGGGCCGAACCGCAGTCGAAGCACCAGTTCACCGGCTTGAGGCCCTTGAACACGAAACCGCCCTTGACGATTTCAGCCAAGGCACGGATTTCACCGGCCTCGTTCTTGAAATCCATGGTCTTGTACGGGTTGGCCCAATCGCCCAGCACGCCGAGACGGATGAATTCGGACTTCTGCCCTTCGATCTGCTCGGTGGCGTAGGCACGGCACAGCTCGCGGGTCTTGTCCGCGCCCAGGTTCTTGCCGTGGGTCACTTCAACCTTGTGCTCGATCGGCAGGCCGTGGCAGTCCCAACCCGGAACATAAGGCGCGTCGAAACCCGACAGGGTCTTCGAGCGGATGATCATGTCCTTGAGAATCTTGTTCAGTGCGTGACCGATGTGGATCGTGCCGTTGGCATACGGAGGGCCGTCGTGCAAAACGAACTTCGGACGATCCTTGCCAATCTCGCGCAACTTTCCGTACAGGCCAATACTGTCCCAGCGCTGCAGGATCTGCGGTTCGCGCTGTGGCAGGCCGGCCTTCATTGGGAAGGCGGTGTCCGGAAGGTTTAGCGTGGCTTTATAGTCGGTCATTTAAGGCTCTTCATTAGCGATGGGCGCTAGGTGCGGCTAGTGCACGGGCGGTGGCGACATCCGCATTGATCGCCGTTTTCAATGCCTCCAGGGAGGCGAAGCGCTGCTCTTCACGCAGCTTTTGGTGGAAAACCACCGTCAAACGCCGGTCATACAGATCGCCGGCAAAATCTAGAAGATGGACTTCAAGGTGGGCCTTGCCATCACCTTGCACCGTGGGCCGCACGCCGATATTGGCGACGCCGGGCCAGGTCTTGCCGTCGATATCGACATCCACCAGATACACCCCGGTGAACGGTACGCGACGACGCTTGAGTTGAATATTGGCAGTGGGCGTACCCAGTTGCCGGGCCAGCTTCTGGCCGTGCAGCACGCGACCGGCAATGCGGTACGGGCGGCCGAGCAAACGTTCGGCCAAGGCAAAATCGGCGGCGGCCAACGCGTTGCGCACTTGTGTGCTGCTGACGCGAATGCCGTCCAGCTCGACGGTTTGTGCCGCTTCAACGGTGAAACCGTGCATCTGCCCGGCCTGCAGCAGGAAGTCGAAATCGCCGAGGCGGTCGCAACCGAAACGGAAATCGTCACCAACCTCAAGATGCTGCACGCCAAGACCATCAACCAGGATAGTGTCGACGAACTCACTGGCGCTGAGTTTGCTCAAGCGCTGGTTGAACGCCAGACACAGCACCCGGTCGACGCCTTCGGCGGCCAGCAGTTGCAGCTTGTCGCGCAACCGGGCCAGACGCGCCGGCGCGGTCTCGGGGGCAAAGAACTCTCGTGGCTGCGGTTCGAAAATCACCACGCAGCTGGGTACGCCCAACTCGAGCGCACGCTCACGCAGTCGGGCCAGGATAGCCTGGTGACCACGGTGAACACCGTCAAAGTTGCCAATAGTGGCGACGCAGCCCCGATGCTGGGGGCGCAAGTTGTGGAGGCCTCGAACCAGCTGCATAACGCGCTTCTTGCTCATAAAGTGGTCGATTATAACCACACCCGACGGCCGACGACAGGCAACACCGTAACGCAAAGTGAACGAGCCGACAAAACTGCCGGCCCGCGCCTGTTTATAAAGGGTAAAACCTTAGCTCAAGGCCTTGCGATTGAAGTCACGCAAGCGGAAACCCAACAGCAGCAACATACCGAAATAGGACACCACGCCCGCCGCGACCAATGCGCCCAGACGCAGGAAACGCTCAAGCATGTGCCCTTGATCCCACGCCGGCATGAAATGCATGCCAAGCAGCAACACTGCCGACATCACCACCACCGCGATCACCAGTTTGAAACCGAACTTGGCCCAACCCGGCTGCGGCTGATACATCTGTTGCTTGCGCAATTGATAGAACAGCAACCCGGCGTTAAGGCAGGCGCCAGCACTGATCGCCAAAGCCAGACCGGCATGAGCCAACGGGCCGATCAACATCAAGTTGAACAACTGCGTGCACACCAGAGTGAAAATTGCGATTTTTACCGGCGTACGGATGTTCTGTTGCGCATAGAAGCCCGGTGCCAACACCTTGATCACGATAATCCCCAGCAGACCGACAGAATAAGCAATCAGCGCACGCTGGGTCATTTCGGCATCGAAACCGCTGAACTGACCGTACTGGAACAGTGAAACGGTCAACGGCTCGGCAAGAATCCCCAGCGCCAGCGCACAGGGCAGCACCAGTACAAAGCACAGACGCAGGCCCCAATCGAGGATTCGCGAGTATTCGTGGCGATCCTTGCTGGCGTAGGTTTTGGCCAGCGTCGGCAGCAGAATCGTGCCCAATGCCACGCCGAGCACGCCGGATGGCAACTCCATCAAGCGGTCGGCGTAATACATCCACGACACCGAGCCTGCGACCAGAAACGAGGCGAAGATGGTGTTGATGATCAGCGAGATCTGGCTGACCGACACGCCGAGAATCGCCGGCAGCATCTGCTTCATTACGCGCCAGACGCCGGTATCGCGCAGGTTCAGGCGCGGCAGTACCAGCATGCCGATCTTTTTCAGGTGCGGCAGCTGATAGAGCAACTGCGCCAGTCCACCGACCAGTACTGCCCAGCCTAGCGCCATCACCGGCGGATCGAAGTACGGCGTGAGGAACAGCGAAAACACGATCATGCTGACGTTGAGCAGCGTCGGCACGAAGGCCGGCACCGAGAAACGGTTCCAGGTATTGAGAATCGCGCCCGCCAGTGAGGACAGGGAGATCAGCAATATATAGGGGAACGTCACCCGCAACAGATCGGAGGTGAGCTGGAATTTTTCCGGCGTATCGGTAAAACCCGGGGCCGTCGCCCAGATCACCCAAGGCGCAGCGATCATGCCCAGCGCCGTCACTACCGCCAATACCAGCGTCAGCAGACCCGACACATAGGCAATAAAGGTTCGGGTCGCCTCTTCACCCTTCTGGCTTTTGTATTCAGCGAGAATCGGCACAAATGCCTGAGAGAACGCGCCTTCAGCGAAGATACGCCGCAACAGATTGGGCAGTTTGAAGGCAATAAAGAAGGCATCCGTCGCCATCCCGGCGCCGAATGTACGGGCAATCAGCGTGTCACGAACAAAGCCCAGAATCCGGGAAAGCATCGTGATAGAGCTGACGGCGGCCAACGATTTGAGCAGATTCATTGAGGGAATTTGTGCCTGTCGATAAACAGCAGGCGAACAAAGCGCCTACTTGTGCGATACTCCGCGCCGCAGCAGCACAGAGCCAAAGCTCGCGAGTTTACAGGTCAAGCGCCGGAAATAAATATCCCGCCTCTTTATACCTACCACTTAGCGGAACGTTTCAAGTGCCCTTGACAAGACTTCAACTCATCGGCATGATTCGCGGCCTATTTTGTTTGCTATTTCCTAAAAAGTCTTTCGAGGAGCTCGACGGTGGCCAACTCACCTTCCGCCAAAAAACGTGCAAAACAGGCTGAGAAGCGTCGCAGCCACAACGCCAGCCTGCGTTCCATGGTTCGCACCTACATCAAGAATGTAGTTAAAGCCATCGACGCAAAAGACGCTGAAAAAGCTCAAGCTGCATACGTTCTGGCTGTGCCAGTTATCGACCGTATGGCCGATAAAGGCATCATCCACAAGAACAAGGCTGCTCGTCATAAGAGCCGCCTGAATGGCCACGTCAAAGCGCTGAAAGAAGCTGCTTAATCCGACGTAGTCATTAAAAAACCGACCTTAGGGTCGGTTTTTTATTGCCTGTGATTTAACAAATGCACAGCAAAAAAATGCGGGAGCGAGCCTGCTCGCGAATTCGATCTGCCTGTTGATACTTCTATCGACTGACACGACCTCTGCGCTCGCAGGCTCGCTCCCACATTTAGATTTGCGGCGTTATTGCTGGACGGGCACCCATGGCAAGATCGGGATCGCGGTCACGGCATTCTGCGGACTACCCTCAATCAAGCGATCGCTGTAGACCAGATACACCAGCGTATTACGCTTCTTGTCGAGGAAACGCACCACCTGCATGGTCTTGAACACCAGCGAAGTGCGCTCCTTGAACACCTCGTCGCCATCCTTCAGATCACCCTTGAACTTGATCGGCCCCACCTGACGACAGGCGATCGACGCTTCGGCGCGATCCTCAGCCAGACCCAGACCCCCCTTCACACCGCCAGTCTTGGCACGCGACAGGTAGCAGGTCACCCCTTCAACTTTCGGATCATCGAAAGCTTCAACCACAATCCGGTCGTTCGGGCCGACAAACTTGAACACCGTCGACACCTGACCGATTTCCTCGGCCGAGACCAGCAATGGCATTGCCATCAGCAAGCCCAACAATCCTTTCGCTAAACGCATCGAGTTTTCCTTAAACCAGAATCAGGTTGTCACGGTGAACCAGCTCAGGCTCTGCCATGTAACCGAGCAAACCGACAATCGCATCCGACGACTGACCGATGATTTTTTGTGCTTCCAGCGCGCTGTAGTTAGCCAGGCCACGAGCAATCTCGCGACCATCGGGCGCCACGCAGACGACCATCTCGCCGCGTCGGAAGCTGCCCTGCACCAACTTCACACCGACGGGCAGCAAGCTTTTGTTGCCCTTGGACAACGCCGACACCGCACCCTCGTCCAGCACCAAGGTGCCACGAGTTTGCAGATGCCCAGCCAGCCATTGCTTACGCGCCGCAAGCATGCCGCGCTCAGGCGACAGCAACGTGCCGATGCGCTCACCCGCCTTCAGACGATCGAGCACGCGCTCAAGACGCCCACCAACAATAATGGTGTGCGCACCGGAACGCGCAGCCAGACGCGCCGCTCGCAACTTGGTCTGCATACCGCCACGCCCCAGCGCACCACCCGTGCCGCCCGCTACCGCATCAAGGCCCGGATCATCAGCGCGCGCCTCGTAGATCAACTGCGCTTCAGGATTGTTACGCGGATCAGCGTCGAACATGCCATCGCGATCGGTCAGAATCACCAGCAGATCCGCCTCGACCAGGTTAGCCACCAGCGCCGCCAGCGTATCGTTGTCACCGAAACGGATTTCGTCGGTGACCACGGTGTCGTTTTCGTTGATCACCGGGATGACTTTCAGCTCGACCAGTGCACGCAGAGTGCTGCGGGCATTGAGGTAGCGCTTGCGGTCGGACAGGTCGTCGTGAGTCAGCAGAATCTGCGCCGTGTGCCGACCATGCTCGGCGAAGCTTGATTCCCACGCCTGCACCAAGCCCATCTGACCGATAGCCGCAGCCGCCTGAAGCTCATGCATCGCACTGGGTCGTGCGGTCCAGCCCAAACGACTCATGCCGGCGGCCACTGCCCCGGAGGACACCAGCACCAACTCGACACCAGCCTCATGCAAGGCCACCATCTGTTCGACCCAGACACTCATTGCCGCGCGATCGAGCCCCTTGCCATCAGCTGTCAGCAAAGCGCTGCCGATCTTCACGACCCAACGCTGCGCACCTGTCACCTTGCTCCGCATCATCTTCAACCTTAGCTTGAGGGCAGCGCGACCCAGCGCCACCCATGACGTTATTTGTGACTTGCGATTTCCAGATACTAAAACGCCGCTCGATTGAGCGGCGCTTAAGTTTACTGCAACGAATCAGTCACGCACGTAAATGATTTCCGGACCGTCTTCGTCATCGACATCTTCTTCGTCCCAATCATCGTCACCGATGTCATGAACCGACTTCACGCCGCTGCGACGCAGGGCACGCTTGTCATCCAGCGCCTGCAGTTGCGCGCGGGCTTCGTCTTCGATGCGCTGATCGAGATCAGCCAGCTCTTCCTTGTAAGCCGGATCATTGGCCAGGCGATCGGCGCGATCTTCCATGTAACGCATGATGTCGTGGCACAGACGCTCGGTACCGATCTTGGCGATGGCCGAGATCACGTAGACCGGGCCAGTCCACTCCAGGCGATCAACGATTTCCTTGACGCGCTCATCGTGCTCTTCTTCAAGGATCTGGTCGCACTTGTTCAGCACCAGCCAGCGATCACGCTCAGCCAGGGACGGGCTGAACTTGATCAGCTCGTTGACGATCACTTCAGCCGCATCCGGCGCACTGCTGTCATCCAGCGGCGCCATATCGACGAGATGCAGCAACAGACGGGTACGCGCCAAGTGCTTGAGGAAGCGAATACCCAGACCAGCACCGTCGGAAGCGCCTTCGATCAGACCCGGAATGTCGGCGACTACGAAGCTCTTCCAGCGATCGACGCTGACCACACCGAGGTTCGGCACCAGCGTGGTGAACGGGTAATCGGCAACTTTCGGCTTGGCGGCCGAAACGGAACGGATGAAGGTACTTTTACCGGCGTTCGGCAAGCCCAGCAGACCGACGTCAGCCAGTACTTTCATTTCCAGCTTCAGGTCGCGCTGCTCACCCGGCTTGCCCGGCGTGGTTTGACGCGGCGCGCGGTTGGTACTGGATTTGAAACGGGTGTTGCCCAGACCGTGCCAGCCGCCCTGCACCACCATCAGCTTCTGGCCAGCCTTGGTCAGGTCGCCGATCACTTCCTGGGTAGCGGAGTCGATCACCGTGGTGCCGACCGGCACACGCAGGATCAGGTCTTCGCCCTTCTTGCCGGTGCAGTCGGTGCTGCCGCCATTGGAGCCACGCTCGGCATCGAAGTGCCGGGTGTAACGGTAGTCGACCAGGGTGTTGAGGTTTTCGTCAGCCATCATGTAGATGGAACCGCCGTCACCGCCATCACCGCCGTTAGGACCACCGTTTTCGATGAATTTTTCCCGACGGAAACTCATGGCGCCATTGCCGCCATCACCAGCCTTTACGCGAATCGATACTTCATCAACAAACTTCATAACCAACGCCTCTCGCCGTACGGACGAGCCGAAAAACAATCAAGACATAAGACTCTTGCAAAAATGAGCGCAGCGACCCCAAAACACGACATGTATCGCACGCCGACAGCCCATACAAACAGTTTTGCAAGAGACTCACCCCACAAACGAAAAAGCCCCGTCGCGAGACAGGGCTTTTCCAGCGATCGCGCAATTAAGCTGCGACAACGCTCACGTAACGGCGGTTGAACGCGCCTTTTACTTCAAACTTGATCACGCCTTCGATTTTCGCGAAGAGAGTGTGATCCTTACCCATGCCAACGCCGTAGCCAGCGTGGAATTGGGTGCCGCGCTGACGCACGATGATGTTGCCCGGAATGATTTTCTGGCCGCCATACATCTTAACGCCAAGGCGTTTGGCTTCTGAGTCGCGACCGTTACGGGTACTACCACCAGCTTTTTTGTGTGCCATGAGTCAATTCTCCTAGTGAGGAATTAGGCTGAAATTAAGCCTGAATACCGGTGATTTTGATCTCGGTGTACCACTGGCGGTGGCCCATACGCTTCATGTGGTGCTTACGGCGACGGAACTTGATGATGCGGACTTTATCGTGACGACCTTGGGAGATCACTTCAGCCACAACGGTAGCGCCAGCAACAACTGGAGCGCCGATATTCACGTCGTCGCCATTGGCAACCAACAGAACGCGATCAAAGGTAACGGATTCGCCGGTAGCGATTTCCAGTTTTTCGATCTTCAGGTATTCACCTGGGGCGACTTTGTACTGCTTGCCGCCAGTAACGATTACTGCATAAGACATGGTATTTCTCCGATAATCCTGCTCACCCAGCTCTTTATAGGAAGAGGTATTGGCTGGCATGGCTGCATAGGGCTGGAAGGCCCGTTGCAATTGCGTAAGGCAGGTGCTGCCCAGGAAGTTCAGGGTGCGCGATTGTACGCAAGGCGCGGCAGGCTTGCAAGTAGCCGTCCATCGCGCCTTGACAGGTCTGGACGGGGGTCCTAGCATGCCGCGCAACCCTTCTGGAGCGACTCTCGCTGATGCAACCCCAAGCTTTCTACCGCGCGGTGGCGGACGATTTTAGCGCCGTCGACGGCATCATCAAGAAGCAGCTGACTTCCCGAGTACCGCTGGTATCGAAAATCGGCGATTACATCACCTCGGCCGGCGGCAAACGTCTGCGTCCTTTATTAGTGTTGCTCTGTGGCAAGGCCCTGGGTCGCGAAGGCGACGATATGCGCCTGTTGGCCGCCACCATCGAATTCCTGCACACCGCCACTCTGCTGCATGACGACGTGGTCGACATGTCCGGCATGCGCCGTGGCCGCTCGACCGCCAACGCCATGTGGGGCAACGCCCCGAGCGTGCTGGTCGGCGACTTCCTGTACTCGCGCTCGTTCGAAATGATGGTCGAACTGGGCTCGATGCCGGTGATGAAGATCCTGTCCCAGGCCACGCGCATCATCGCCGAAGGCGAAGTGCTGCAACTGTCCAAGGTTCGCGACGCCAGCACCACCGAAGAAACCTACATGGAAGTCATCCGCGGCAAGACCGCGATGCTCTTTGAAGCCTCGACCCACAGTGCCGCCGCGCTGGCCGGCGCTACCGCCGAACAGAGCGAAGCCCTGCGCACCTTCGGTGATCACCTGGGTGTCGCATTCCAACTGGTCGACGACCTGCTCGACTACAAGGGCGACGCGGAAACCCTGGGCAAGAACGTCGGTGACGATCTGGCCGAAGGCAAACCGACCCTGCCGCTGATCTACACCATGCGCGAAGGTACGCCGGAACAGGCTGCACTGGTGCGTCAGGCGATCCAGAAAGGCGGGATCGAAGACCTGGAAAGCATCCGCATTGCCGTGGAAGCTTCCGGTTCGCTGGAGTACACCGCGCAACTGGCCCGTGATTACGTGGCCCGCGCGATCAAGTGCCTTGAGGCGCTGCCAGCCAGCGAATATCGCGATGCGCTGGTGGAACTGAGTGAGTTTGCGGTCGCCCGTACGCACTGATATCGCTGAAGCAAGATCAAAAGATCGCAGCCTTCGGCAGCTCCTACAGGGGTTGTCGGGGCTGCGATTTTTGCTTTTGACTGCCTGAAAAGCTAAAACCCTATACAATGTGCGACTTTTAGCGATCCCTACCCAAGGAGCCTTAGTGAGCACGTTGCCACCCTGCCCGAAATGCAATTCCGAATACACCTACGAAGACGGTACCCAACTGGTGTGCCCGGAGTGCGCCCACGAGTGGTCCGCCAGTGGCGAAGCCGAAGTGGCCTCCGATGATGCCGTGAAGAAAGATTCGGTCGGCAATGTCCTGCAAGACGGCGACACCATCACCGTGATCAAGGACCTCAAGGTCAAGGGCACCTCGCTGGTGGTCAAGGTCGGCACCAAGGTCAAGAACATCCGCCTGTGCGATGGCGACCACGACATCGACTGCAAGATCGACGGCATCGGCCCGATGAAACTCAAATCCGAGTTCGTCAGAAAGGTCTGATTCCGCTGTCGTCCATCCCGCGCCAGCCGTGGGATGGAGCTTCGCCCTCCCCCGCTTCCCCCCCGGTAAAACCACGCAATAGCCAAACGCCAGCCGTTTTGACCTTACGCAATCTTTACCCGGAAAAGCTCAGAATCCGCCAATAGACGCTTGCTATTTGACGAATAAGAATTATTCTCATTGAAACCTTTCAAGGAGACGAGAACCATGACTTATCTGATCGATGCCTGGCTGGACCGCCCGCACCCTTACCTCAGAATCCTCCATCGGGAAACCGGTGAAGTCTGTGCGGTGCTTGAAGAAGAAGCCTTGCATGAGCTGCAAGATCAAGGGGATCTGGACGTCAGCAGCCTGAATTCCAGCGAGCCGCTGGTGCTCAAGGAACTGGTACGCAATCTGTTCCTGTTCTGCTACGCCCGGGCCTTGCGCCCGACCAGTGAATTGCATCACAAGATAGAACTATGAGCAGCAATACAAAACCTGTGGGAGCGAGCTTGCTCGCGAAGGCTTCAACTCGAATCTCAAGTTAGATCCAGTCGCCTGCATTCGCGAGCAGGCTCGCTCCCACAAAGGTCTTACAGAACGTCCAGCAGCTCGACGTCGAATACCAGAACGCTGTGCGGCGGGATGCTGCCAACGCCTTGAGCGCCGTAAGCCAGTTCGCTCGGCACGTACAGACGCCATTTGCTGCCGGCGTTCATCAGTTGCAGGGCTTCGGTCCAGCCAGCGATCACGCCGCCAACCGGGAATTCTGCAGGCTGGCCGCGCTCGTAAGAGCTGTCGAACACAGTGCCGTCGATCAGTGTGCCGTGGTAGTGAGTACGCACTTGATCTTCACGGGTCGGCTTGGCGCCTTCGCCCTGAGTCAGCACTTCGAATTGCAGGCCGGAAGCCAGAGTGGTGATGCCGTCACGCTTGGCGTTTTCAGCGAGGAAGGCCAAGCCTTCGCCAGCAGCGGCTTCAGCTTTGGCAGCCGCTTCGGCTTGCATGATTTCGCGGATCACCTTGAAGCTGGCGGACATTTCTTCCTGGCCAACACGGCTTTCCTTACCGGCGAACGCGTCGGTCAGGCCAGCCAGGATCGCATCCAGGCTAACGCCCGGTGGCGGGTTGTCGCGCAACTGGTCACCCAACTGACGGCCGATGCCGTAGCTGACGCGGGTTTCGTCGGTGGACAGATTTACTTCGGACATGACACTGCTCCGCTGTGCGGACGGCCACAAGACTTGCCGTGCGTGCACAGCGCGTCCCGGCGCGCCCGGAACCAAAAGGGCGAGCAGACTAGCACAGATGTTCCGGCGATGGCGCGCAACGCCTACAGGGCAGAACGCCAGGCAAGCGGCACTTTCAGGCTTTCCTCGCCACTGGCGCCCAGACCGCACATTTCATCATGTACCGAGGTGTGTACAAGGTTGAATGGCAGCCGCGGAAAGGCATGCAGCAAATCCCGCGCGTGCTCAACCGAGCGCAGCGTCAGCATATTGCCCTTGAGATCACTCAACGGATACGCAGCGCCATGCATCCGCGCTTCTAGCAGATAAATCCCGCCTTCCATGGAAATCAGATTCAGCTCATCAACCTTCTTGGCGATGGCAAACGCATTCAACTCTTGCAGATTCATGAACGCACCTCACAACGTGGCGAGTCAGGACCTCTACAGGGATATGCCCGCGCGCATCAAAGCACAAGCCACAAACGACACCGCCCGTCTGTTTCACAACAGACGGGCGGTGTTTTTGCAGTGACCAACGGTTGATCAGTGCTTGGTGACCTTGTCCAGGTAACCCATGGCGAACGCCGAGACAACGAAGGTCATGTGGATGATCACGTACCACATCAAGTGCTCGGGATCGACGTTCTTGGCATCCATGAAGATGCGCAGCAGGTGGATCGAGGAGATCGCCACGATCGAAGCCGCGACTTTCATCTTCAGCGACGAAGAGTCCATGGTGCCGAGCCAGCTGAGCTTTTCCTTGCCTTCATCGATGTTCAGTTCAGAGACGAAGTTCTCGTAGCCGGAAATCATCACCATGACCAGCAGGCCGCCAACCAGCGCCATATCGATCAGCGACAGCAGCACCAGAATCAGTTCCGACTCGGCCATCGAGAACACGTTGGGCAGGATGTGGAAAACTTCCTGGAAAAATTTCAGTGCCAGCGCCAGCAGTCCGAGGGACAGCCCGATATAGATTGGCGCCAGCAGCCAGCGCGAGGCGTACATTGCATTTTCGATAAAGCGTTCCATTGAATCTCACACATGGGGGCTGGAAATGGCGGCGAGTATAACAGCCCCCTATGACAGCCAGAAACCGCCGGAAAATCCGCCACCTGCGTGTGTGGGTGATTTTTTTTCTGCTAGTGTCCAAACCATTGACAGCCCAGTGACTGTAGACAGGACGTGTGGAAATGGATGTGCGATTGCCGATAATGACCGCCGGAATATGCCTTGCTGTACTGCTCAGCGGTTGCTCGCCCGGCGACGAGAAACACGCCGCCAGCCTTGAAGAAAAGACCGCAAAGTTCGAACAGTCGCTGGACGCCATCACCGATTCGAAACTCAAGGACGCCGTCACCGAACTCGGCGGCTCACTGCTGCTGCTCGAACGCGCGCAGCTCAAACTCGCCGACAATCCACCGCGCACCGAATATGGCGAAGACGCCCTCGCCGTGCTCAAGCACTACCCTGCCCCGCAGACGCTGGTCGACACCTTCATCAATGGCCTGTTCGTGCTGCACAAGGACGCCAGTTCCGATTACCTCACCGATCTGCAACCGGTGTTCCCGTTCAACCTGAACATTCCCGGCGGCTTCCTGTTCCCCCATGGCGTGGAATGGCAGTCGGTGACGTTGAGCAACAAACGTGTGATTGCCTTTCAGCCGGAATGGTCGGAAACCGATCCGGGCATCCAGCTCAGCCCCTCCAGCTCCAACGTCACCAACCCCGATGACCTGACCGTGACCTACCCGTTCATTGACGGCCTGGACGTGGACAAGAAGACCCTGCCGCAACCGGTCAGCCTGCAAGGCCAGATCGAAGTCATCGCCCCACGTCGTCTGTACAGCTTCGACCTGACGCAAAAGGACGTCGGCCAGACCCGCAGCAATGACAACCTCAGCGTCAAACTGCTGAAGCTTGAAAACAACTACGCCGAAGTCGAATTCAGCAATAACCTGCCACTGGCCGAGGAAGTCGCGCAGACTCAGCTCAATCCGCTGATCGTCCAGGCCCGCGACAAGACCGGGCAGTACCTGGTACGCGCCGGCTCGATCAACGAAAGTCCGGAACAAGTGGCGTTCTACGAAAAGCAACTGGGCCACTTGCAACAGCAAAAGAGCTGGAGCGATACGCTTGAAAAACAACTCACCCAGGAACAGCAGGATTTCGAGCAGAAACACCCGCGTCGCTACAACAAGGTCTATTTCAATGGCCCGATCGAAACACTGGAAGTCAGCGTGCTGGATTTTTCCTCGGCGACCGTGACCCGCAAATCGCTGGATCTGCCGATTCGCACGTTCAATCAGCACACCACGGAGAAAACCATCCAGCCGCTGGATCCGTCAGTGACGGTTTACGACGACCTGGCAGTCAACTGGCTAAAGGGCGCGAGCCTGACCGAAGAACAATTGAAGGCCGGCATCCGCATTCATCAATCCGTAGAAGAGCCAAGCGCTGCACGCATCGAGTTTTCTCATCGCCGTACTTTCAACGATGAATTGCTTGGCGATGATTTCAGTCCGGGTGTCAGCCCCGTCACGTTCTTTACCGAAAAGCGCGGTGGCAAGCTCGATGAACCGATTGAATTGCCGCCCGAGGCCTATCAAGTCGATCCGTTGCGCGCGACGATCACTTACGACCTGAACCTGTTCCCGGAAACTCCGGCGATTGCCGTTGGCTCAATGCCGTTGTTTCTCGCCACAGTTGCCAAACAGGCATACGACGCCAAGTCTTTGCCCAAAGGCCTGGAGATCAAGAACAACCAGTTGGTGGTGGATCTGAAACTGTTCCCGCCCAACGAGTGGCGTTTCTTCGTCAAAGACGACAGTGGCAACTACCTCAAGCAGATTCTTTCAGTCAGCCACGACGCGGGCGCAGAAGGCCCGGCGTTGTTTGGTGTGCACTATTTTTACGGCCGCCCGACTCACGTAGAAACCTATCAGCGAACCGACCTCGCTACCGTGCAATACGGTTTTGAGGTCAAACTCGACAAGGCGCAGCTGCCTGATGCTGCCCCTTGAAGGGCAAGATCAAAAGATCGCAGCCTGCGGCAGCGCCTAAAGAGCGCGGCCGCGACCACCGTTGATTTGCCGCAACTGGGCTTGCAGGTGCAAGCTCCATATCTGCGGATCGTCAGCCAGTTCGTAGCCATGCAAGGTCAGACTTTCGACAATGGTGTCGAGTATCGATTCGGCGGCGACCGGCCCATGAAACGGGCCCTGAGCCTTGATGGCGGAAGGTTGTTCACCGGCCATGCCGGCGGCGAAGAGCAGCGTCCACATGCCGTTATCGCCGGCCAACGGCTTGATGGCGCATTCGATACGGGTCACCAGACCCAGGCATTGACGAGTGAGACAGAGGTTGCGCGACATGGCGGCGACCCTCGGTGAAGCCGGTATTCAGCCCCCACGGGAGGACTGGCTCGATCCAGTGATACTGTCGATATCCTTGAGCTGAGAATAGAAGAAAAGTCCGCTGCGCAAGCAAGATAGAACCAGAAGGCGCCGAATGGTCATTGTGTGAATATTGACGCCAGAGTTGTGGCGAATTTCAGATGGATTCACACCAAACAAATGTGGGAGCGAGCCTGCTCGCGAATGCGGAGTATCAGGCAACTTATTCGTCGTCTGATACACCGCTTTCGCAAGCAGGCTCGCTCCCACAGTTTTGACCGCGTTTAGGCTCAGGCTGGTTTGGCTTCGGCCAACGCCTCCTGCGCCAATTCCTTCTCGGCTTCCTTGAGGTCTTCTTCGCTGATCATCTCGGCGATGTCGCGCAAGCGCTCCACCACCCGTGCGTTGATGCTGCCTTCCGGGAATTCGCCATCGGCATTTGGTTCACCCGCCGGTTCGCCCACCAACAGACTCAACGCCTCATCGGCTTGACGCACTGCATACACGTGGAATTGCCCGGCACGCACCGCCGCCAGGACTTTCTCATCGAGCATCAGCGTGGCGACGTTGGCCTGCGGAATGATCGCGCCCTGCTCGCCGGTCAGCCCGCGTGCTTCGCAGAGACGGAAGAAGCCTTCAATCTTCTCGTTGACTCCGCCCACCGCCTGCACTTCGCCGAACTGGTTGATCGAACCGGTGATCGCGAAGCACTGCTTGAGCGGGGTTTTCGACAGCGCCGAAATCAGCGTGCACGCCTCGCCCAGCGAGGCACTGTCGCCATCGACGTAACCGTAAGACTGCTCCAGTGCGATGCTCGCGGAAATCGCCAGCGGGAATTCCTGGGCGTAACGGCTGCCCAGATACCCGGTTAGAATCATCACGCCTTTGGAGTGGATCGGCTGACCGAGGTTAACCTCACGCTCGATGTCGACGATGCCGCTGCCGCCCGGGTACACCGTGGCGGAAATCCGCGCTGGCACACCGAACGCCGAGTCGCCGACTTCGAGCACGGTCAGACCGTTGCACTTGCCGACCGCCGCACCATCGGTGTCGATCAGGATGATCCCGGCGAGCATGTCGTCGAGAATCCGCGCCGACACACGCCCGGTGCGCGTGGCTTTGGCCTTCAAGGCTCGTTCGATATGCCCGGCATCAGTCATCTCATCGCCGGCCAGATGACGAATGAAATCCGCTTCGCTGACCAGTTGGAACAGATCGCCAATGCGCGCCGATAAACGCCCCTGATGCTCGGCCAACCGTGCGCTGTACGTCGCCAGGCGCGCCACCGCATCGGCGGTCAGCGGCGCCATGCCTTCTTCCGATGTGCGGGTTTTCAACAGCTGGGCAAATTGCTCCAGGCTCTCGTCGACCATCGGGATGTCTTCGTCGAAATCGACCAGAACGCGGAACATCTCCTGGAAGTCCGGATCGAGGTCTTGCAACGTGTAGTAAAGCGACCGCGCACCGATGATGATGACTTTGACCTGCAACGGAATGTGCTGCGGGTTGAGGGTCACGGTGGCGAAACGGCCCATCTCGCCCAGCGGCGATTCCATTTTCAGCTTGCGCGATTGCAGGGCGCGTTTCAGCGCATCCCACACGAACGGCTCGCTGAGCATTTTTTCCGCTTCAAGGATCAGGAAACCGCCGTTGGCGCGGTGCAGAGCACCCGGACGCAACTGCCGATAGGTGGTGTAGAGCGCGCCCTGATCGGTGGTGTATTCGATGCGACCGAAAAGGTTTTCGTAAGTCGGGTGCGGTTCGAACACCACCGGCGCACCACCGCTCACCGGGTGGCCGACCACCAGACTCGGTGCGTATTGCTCTTCCAGCAGCTTGCGCGCAACAGCATCAGTCTTGCTGTCATCGACCAGTTGCTCGACCACGGTTTTCAGCAGATAGACCTGCATCGCTTGCAGGTAGCCGCACACTGCGGCGTTCTCGGCATATTTCTCCGACAACGGCGCCAGCAACGGCTGCAGGGCCAAAGTGATGGTTTCTTCGTTGAGCGCACGCAGTTGATTGTTCGACTCGCGTTTCCATTGCGGCAGGCTGGCGAGTTCTTCGTTCAGGCGCTCTTCGAGGCCGGAAATGTCATCGTGAAAGCGCTCGCGATCAGCTTCTGGCAATTGGGCGAATTCAGCCTCGTCCAGCGCCTTGCCATCGAGCATCGGCGTGAAGGCGATGTTGCTGCTGTCGCGGTACAGGGCGACGTCTTTTTCCAGGGCCAGACGCTCGATGATGTCGAGGGCTTTGTCGTAGCGCTGGTTGAAAGCGCGGTCGATGGCGCTTTTCTTTTGCTGGTAGGACGGGTGCTCGAACACCGCCGGAAACGTCGCCAGCAGGTTATCGATCAAGCCGTTGATGTCACCGATGAATGCGCCGGCAGTGCCCGAAGGCAATTCCAGTGCGCGGGGTTCGCGCGGCTCATCGAAGTTGTTGACGTAGACCCAGTCCGCCGGGGTCTGCAGGCGTTTGCCTTCGGCCTTCAGGTAGCGTTTGACGAACGAGAAACGACCCGTGCCGGGCTCGCCCATGACGAATACGTTGTAACCGGGGCGTGGCATGGCCACACCAAACTGCAAGGCTTCGACCGCGCGTTCCTGGCCGAGCACACCGCGAAAGGGCTCCAGATCATTGGTGGTAGTGAAGCTGAACTGTTCAGCGGAAAACGGACGGGTCAGCGCTTCGGGCGCAAGACGCAAGCTGGCAGCAACAGGATCAGGCATCGGGCTTCCTTAACAATCAGGCGGGGCGGATAGCGGCATTCTGGCGCTGCCCATACCCCACTGGCAAGGCGCGCCACATGACAAAGCATAGACAACCGGCTGCCCATGTCCCTGCGCCCATGAAATCGGGGTTATCGCCAAATCTTTTGTAAAAACTCACGGAACCCCAGGAACGTGCCTAAACTCCAAACTGCGCGGCTGGAACTAATACTGGCCCACTGGCACCGTCAGGTGTCAGAACCCTGTCCATTGGTATGCACACAAAGAGAACAAAGCTATGAAACGGATTCTTCTCGGTACTCTCTTCACCGCTGTATCCATCAACGCAATGGCGCAAGCTCCAGGCGGCCCGGATTGCGGTTGGGGCAACATGCTGTTCGAAGGTCAGCGTGGCACCCCGGCGCACTTCCTCGCTTCCACCACCAACGGCACTTCCGGTAACGCCACCTTCGGGATGACGTCCGGCACCAACGGCTGCTCGACCAACGCATCGCTGACCTACGGCGGCAAATCCTGGTTTGCCATGAATGGCATGATGAACGAGCTGTCCGAAGACATGGCCAAAGGCAACGGCGAAGCGCTGACGACTTATGCCGTGGTACTGGGCGTGGCGCCGGAAGACCGTGCGCACTTCGCTGCTGTGACTCACGAGCACTTCCAGCAGATCTTCAGCAAGGCTGACGTGACCGCTGAAGACGTGCATACCAACACCCTGGCCGTACTGAAATCGGATCCTCGTCTGGCCAAGTACGCAACTCAGGCTTAAGCTCGACCCCACCCGCTTCCTTCGGGAAGCGGGTTTTATTTTTTCGGCCCGCCCTCCTTGGGTCTTTATTTCTTTCCTGTTCAAGTTGCCGACTATGCTCAAACGCCTTGCCTGGCTGGCGCTCTGTGTCTGCGCCCCGCTGTCCGCCGCGCCAACCATCGACCCTCAACGTTTGCAGCAACTGGCCAACGACCGTTTCTGGATTTCCCTCGGTCACTACGAAACCGCCAAACTCGGCGGCTGGCGCAGCTATGTCAGTGACAAGAAATTCTTTCTCGCGCCCGATGGCAATGAACATCCCGACCGCGAACTGACGGCCACCGTGCAAGCGCTGTACGCCCCGGCCAGTCTCGGCGAGCAACATGCGCAATGCGTTTATCCGGCGCGCACTCGCTGGCTGAAAGCGCAACTCAATCTCAGCGATCTACCGACACCTGCATGCGCCGAGTACAAGAAGTGGTTCAAGGATGTTTCGCCGCACAGCGCGGTGATGATCTTCCCGGCGGCTTATTTGAACAGCCCGTCATCGATGTTCGGCCACACCCTGCTGCGCATCGATCAGGCCGATGTGCAGGCGGACAAGACGTCGCTGCTCAGTTACGCGATCAACTTCGGCGCCTACATCGAAGGTTCGGACAACAGCATTCTGTACGCCTGGAAAGGTTTGATGGGCGGTTATCCGGGACTGTTCGCTTTGGTGCCTTATCAGGAAAAACTCTCCGAATACCGCAGCCTGGAAAACCGCGACCTGTGGGAATACCGGCTCAATCTGACCCAGGAAGAAACCGCGCGCATGGTCGAGCATGTGTGGGAGTTGAAGCAGATCCAGTTCGACTATTTCTTCTTCGATGAAAACTGCTCGTATCGGCTGCTTGAGTTGCTGCAGGTGGCACGGCCGAGCCTGCGCCTGACCGAACAATTTCCGCTGACCGCCATTCCTACCGACACCGTTAAAGCGGTGAAAGAGGCCGGGCTGGTGGAAAGTATCGAATACCGCCCGTCCCGCGAGCGCGAACTGCTCAGCCGCGCCGAACCGTTGAGTGACGAAGAACAGCAATGGGTGCTGAACGTCAGCGCCGATCAGCAAGTGTTGCAGGATCCGACATTCAAAGCCCTGCCCCGTGCCCGTCAAGCATTGATCATCGACGCGGCTTATCGTCTGGAGCGCTACCGCGCCAACGGTCAGGAGCGTGATCCGCAACGGGCGCAGCGCAGTTTCGAATTGCTGCGGGCGATCAACAAAAACCCCGCGCCCGAACTGGAAATCCCACAACCGGGCTTGCCTGAAGATGGCCATGAATCACGCACCTGGCAGGCCGGTCTCGGCACCCGTGGCGACCGGGCGTTCGGTGAGTACGGCTTGCGCATGGCCTATCACGATCTCAACGACAACGCCGAAAGCTTCCCGCTCGGCGCGCAGATCGAAATCCTGCAGATGAAGTTGCGTCAATACGAAGGCAATCACTGGCAGTTCCAGCAACTGGATCTGGCGACGATTCGCTCGCTGACGCCGCGTAACGAGCTGCTGCAACCGCTGTCGTGGCAGGTCACCGGTGGTCTTGAGCGCGTACCGGGCAAGCATGATGACGAAACGCTGGTCAGCCATGTGAATGGCGGCGGTGGCGGCACGTGGGCGTTGGGTGACGATGTGTTGGGTTTTGCCCTCGGCACCGTGCGCGTTGAACACAACAATGACTTCGCCGAGTTCGTCTCCCCCGCCGGTGGTTTCAATACCGGCGTGCTGTGGAAAAACCCGCTGGGGAATATGAGCCTGGAGGCCAAGGGCGATTACTTCTTCAATGGCGAAGTGCGCCGCAGCCTGAGTTTGAATCAGCAGTGGGAGTTGTCGCGCAATCTGGGTTTGCGCCTGAGTGCGCAGCGTGAGTTCAGCCACCTTGCCACGCCGGAAACCGAGGTCATGCTTGAAGTGAAGTGGTATCACTACTGATCCTGAACACAGCACAAACCAATGTGGGAGCGAGCTTGCTCGCGAAAGCGGTGGGTCAGTCGATATCAGAGTTGCCTGACACGACGCCTTCGCGAGCAAGCTCGCTCCCACAGGGGATTTGTGGTGTTAATGGATTTTTCACGGGGCTTCGACAGCCGCCTCATGAATCCCCTTCTAGACTTTCCCCATAAGCCGGACAACCGGCGCGGGAGAGTGCGATGTGGCGGTGTGCGCGGTTGCTGGGTGTTGTGCTGTTGCTGGGCGGTTGCCAGACCACCCATGAAGACTTGATCGCCAAGGGTTATCCACCATCCTTCGCCGACGGCTTTGATGACGGTTGCATCAGCGGCCGCCAGGCAGCCGGTTCGATCAGCGGCGAGTTCCGCAAGAACGTGCCGCGCTATCTCAAGGACAAGCAATACGCCGAAGGCTGGACCGACGGCTTCCGCCAATGTCAGGCAATGCTCGAAAACAAGGATCGCGAAGAGTATCGCAACGAACACTGGGACGAACGCGAGCGCGCCTGGCAGCAACAAAAAGATCAGGACGCCGGACGGGCTTATCGCTCGCAATAGGTCGTTTCCAGAAATCCAGTGAAACCAAATGCCTGCGAGCATGGCCCAAACCTCATACGAGGAGGACACCATGAGTCGCGCATTCGTCAACGAAGACAACGCCGCCGCGCAAGCCGATCAGCCGGTCGAACGCCAGGTCAGCGAGCAGCCCAATTACGTCACCGCGCAAGGGCTGGCGCAGCTGCAGGCGAAAGTCGCTGAACTGCAAACCTTGCACGCCGAACAATCGGCCAAAGGTGAGCAGGCCGACAAGCAACGCCTGGCGGATCTGCAACGGGATTTGCGTTATTTCAATCAGCGCCTGAGCAGCGCACAAGTGGCGGTTGCCGCCACGTCTACCGAAAAAGTGCAGATCGGCAGTTGGGTGACCTACGCCGATGAGCACGACACCGAATGCCGCGTGCAACTGGTCGGCGAAGATCAGGCCGATGCCGGCAAAGGCCTGATCAATTGGGGTTCACCGCTGGGCCGGGCGCTGCTTGGCGCCCGACTCAACGACGAGGTGCTGTGGCAGCGCCCCGCCGGTGATCAAATGATTGAAGTGATCCGCATCGAACCGGCTTAAACCACGCCCTGCGCGAGCATCGCGTCGGCAACTTTGACGAAACCGGCGATGTTCGCGCCTTTGACGTAGTTGATACGCCCGTTCTCTTCGCCGTAGTGCACGCAGGCGTGGTGGATCGACTGCATGATCGCGTGCAGCTTGCTGTCAACCTCGCCCGCCGTCCACAGCAGACGCATGGCGTTCTGTGACATCTCCAGACCGCTCACTGCCACGCCGCCGGCATTGGATGCCTTGCCCGGGGCGAAGAGAATGCCGGCCTCGATAAAGATATCCACAGCCTCCAGCGTGGTCGGCATGTTCGCCCCTTCGGCCACGCACACGCAGCCATTGCGCAACAGCGTACGCGCGGCTTCGGCGTCGAGTTCGTTCTGCGTGGCGCACGGCAGCGCGATGTCACACGGCAACGACCACGGCAGTTGACCGGCGCGGAATTCCAGATCGAACGCTGCCGCCAGTTCGCTGATGCGTCCGCGCTTAACATTTTTCAGCTCCAGCAGTGCCAGCCACTGCTCTTCGCTCAGCCCAGCTTCGCAATACAACGTGCCTTCTGAGTCGGACAGGGAAATCACCTTGCCGCCCAGATCCATGACTTTGCGCGCGGCGTATTGCGCCACGTTGCCGGAACCGGAAATCGCCACGCGTTTGCCTTCGACGGTCTGCTCGCGGCGCTTGAGCATTTCTTCAGCGAAGTACACGCAACCGAAACCCGTGGCTTCCGGACGAATCAGGCTGCCGCCGTAGGTCATGCCTTTGCCGGTGAGGACGCTGGTGAACTGGTTGCTCAGGCGTTTGTACTGGCCGAAGAGGAAGCCGATCTCACGCGCACCGACACCGATATCACCGGCCGGCACGTCAACGTCGGCGCCAATATGGCGATACAACTCGCTCATGAACGCTTGGCAGAAACGCATGACCTCGGCGTCGCTCTTGCCCTTCGGATCGAAGTCCGAGCCGCCCTTGCCGCCGCCCATGGGTAACGAAGTCAGGGAGTTTTTAAAGGTCTGTTCGAAGGCGAGGAATTTCAGCACGCCCAGGTTCACCGAAGGATGGAAACGCAAGCCGCCCTTGTACGGGCCGATGGCGCTGTTCATCTGGATGCGGAAACCGCGATTGACCTGCACTTTGCCTTGATCGTCGACCCATGACACGCGGAACACCACCGCTCGCTCCGGTTCGCAGATGCGCTCCAGAATTCCTGAAGTCAGGTAATGCGGATTGGCTTCAAGATACGGCCACAGGCTGCGCAAGACTTCTTCGACGGCCTGGTGAAATTCGGGTTGATCCGGGTCGCGTTTTTTCAGACGAGCGAGGAAGGATTCGACGGATTCGATCATGGGAAAAGTCTCGGCAAATTTATTGTCGTTGGAAGAGATTGGGCCGGACTGTAACAAACGGATCGCGCACAGGAACAGAGCAAAATGTCGCAGTTATGAAATTAAATGGTGCACAGGATATAAATAATGCTGATTTTTTACCCTGTTTTGCACCTGAATGGTGATATCGGATTAACGCCATGCACCAACAGTTACACCGCATTCGCGAGCAAGCTCGCTCCCACATTTTGAAATGCGTTCCCCTGTGGGAGCGAGCTTGCTCGCGAAGGGTTCGACTCGGTTAAACCTGAAAAACACAGGCAAAAAAAACGGAGCCCGAAGGCTCCGCTCTTTATGCAACCAACCCGAATCAGGCCAGTTTCTTGTGACGTACCCGGTGTGGCTGGGCAGCTGCTTCGCCGAGACGCTTTTTGCGATCCGCTTCGTACTCGGTGTAGTTACCTTCGAAGAAGATCGCTTGCGAGTCGTCTTCGTACGCCAGGATGTGCGTCGCGACGCGGTCAAGGAACCACCGATCGTGAGAGATCACAATCGCAGCGCCCGGGAAGTCCAGCAGGGCTTCTTCCAGGGAACGCAGGGTTTCAACGTCGAGGTCGTTGGACGGTTCGTCGAGCAGCAGGACGTTGCCGCCCTCCTTCAGGGTCAGCGCCAAGTGCAGACGACCGCGTTCACCACCGGACAGGTCCTTGACGAACTTCTGCTGATCGCCGCCCTTGAAGTTGAAGCGACCGACGTAGGTACGCGACGGGATCTCGTAGTTGCCGATGCGGATCTGGTCGGAACCGTCGGAAATCTGCTGGAACACAGTCTTGCTGCCATCCAGGTCGTCGCGGCTCTGATCGACGCAGGCCAGTTGCACGGTTTCGCCGACTTCGATGCTGCCCGAATCTGGTGTTTCCTTGCCCATCAGCATGCGGAACAGGGTCGACTTACCGGCACCGTTACCGCCGATCACGCCAACAATGGCGCCTTTGGGCATCGAGAACGACAGGTTGTCGATCAGCACGCGATCGCCGTAGCCCTTGGTGACGTTCTTGAATTCGATAACCTTGTCGCCCAGGCGCGGACCGGCCGGGATGTAGATCTCGTTGGTTTCGCTGCGCTTCTGGAATTCCTGCGATTGCATTTCTTCGAAGCGTTGCAGACGAGCCTTGGATTTCGACTGGCGGGCTTTCGCGCCTTTGCGCACCCACTCCAGTTCTTCTTTCATGGCCTTTTCGTGAGCCGACTGCTGCTTGGATTCCGCAGCCAGACGATCGGACTTGGCTTCGAGCCAACCCGAGTAGTTGCCTTCGTACGGAATGCCCGCGCCGCGGTCGAGTTCGAGAATCCAGCCAGCCACGTTGTCGAGGAAGTAACGGTCGTGCGTGATCGCTACCACGGTGCCCGGGAAGTCGTGCAGGAAGTGCTCCAGCCACGCCACCGAATCGGCGTCCAAGTGGTTGGTCGGTTCGTCGAGCAGCAGCATGTCCGGGGCGGACAGCAGCAGACGGCACAGGGCCACACGACGTTTTTCACCACCGGACAGGTGTTCCACTTTCGCGTCCCACGCTGGCAGACGCAGCGCATCGGCGGCGACTTCCAGTTGGCGCTCAAGGTTGTGACCGTCGCTGGCCTGCAGGATCGCTTCGAGCTTGGCTTGTTCGGCAGCGAGCTTGTCGAAGTCGGCATCCGGATCGGCGTAAGCGGCGTAGACCTCGTCCAGACGCGCTTGCGCATCCTTGATCACGCTGACCGCTTCCTCGACCACTTCACGCACAGTCTTGGTTGGATCAAGTTGCGGCTCTTGCGGCAGATAACCGATGTTCAGGTCCGGCATCGGACGGGCTTCGCCTTCGAACTCGGTGTCGACGCCGGCCATGATTTTCAGCAGCGTGGACTTACCCGAACCGTTGAGGCCGAGTACGCCGATCTTGGCGCCGGGGAAGAACGACAGCGAAATGTTTTTGAGAATTTCCCGCTTCGGCGGAACAACCTTGCCCAGCCGATGCATGGTGAAGACGTATTGAGCCATGGAGAACCTTGGGTCAGTGACAGATGAATGATTGCAGCGCGGGCGATGCCCGGCCAGACCATGCGCGTCGTTCACTTGATGGTTATCAATGCGTGCGCGCTGAAAAAGTCTGAGTCTAGGAGCTGGACCAGACGCTGTTAAAACGTAACGAGCGAAGGAAAGACAAGGCGAAAACAGGCGAGGACCGGTCGGAGTCGCGCTCGACTTTACGGGTTGTAAATGAGCAGTCCGAGCCTGTTTTCAACGCAGTATTTCCGAGCGCAGTAGTTTTAACAGTGTCTGGGCTCCCGCGTAACCGGCAAAGCTACCTGAATGACGGAAGGCAGTCCAGCCGAGCGGGGCTGGCACTTCGCCACGACTCAAGGCATGCTAGCCGCCCTTTGGGCGTCCGGCTTATAGTGCACGTCGCGCCAGTCCAGCCAAATCGCAGGATTACAGCTTGTCCAATGTCACTCCGCCAGCCTCTGTGAGCAGCACCCCACCGGCGCCCGGCTCGTCCCTGCGCGGTACATTAAAGGGTGCGCTGGCGACGCTTGTGCTTTTGTTGCTCGCATTGCTGTTCTGGCAATTGCTCGATCAACTGCGCGAAACCCAGAAAAACCAGCGCCAGTACACCATCGATTACACCGCCGACCTCGCCTCGCAGGTCAGCCTGAACATGGCGCTGAACGCGCAAATCGCGCTCAACCTGCTACCGATTGTCGAACAACCGCAATCAGCCGACGAACAGCAGGCGCTGCTGCGCAAGCTCCAGCAGTCGCTGCCCGACCTGCGCAGTCTCGCGTTGCTCAGCCCGTCCGGGCGAGTGATCAGCGACAGCGCGACTGACAGTCACGATGCCGACTACCTGACCGAACTGGTCCGCCGCAGCCGCGCACAGGCGCATTATTTCAGCAATGCCGATGACGGCTCGGTGGTGCATCTGTTGCTGCATCAGGCCAGCGGCAGCACGCGCGGTTATTGGGCGTTGCGTCTGACCCCGACGTTCTTCGACTCGCTGACCAAGCAAAGCGAGACCGGCCTGCGCCCACTGTGGCTGGTGGAAAACCGCCTCAACCATCAGATCATCAGTCGCGACGAAGCACAGTCCTCAGCCAGGCCCGGCGTCTTGAGTCCAGACGACATGGCCAACACGGTGTTGACCGTGCCGCTGAGCAGCAGCGACTGGCAGTTGCGTGGCCTGTTCGACCGCCAGCGCGTACTCGAAGAACTGCTGCCGGCGTTTATCGGCAAATGCCTGTTGGGCCTGGCGTTCTCGATGCTGCCGGTGATTGCACTGTTGAACATGCGCCGCCGCCAGCGCCAGCTGCATGAGGGACGTCGACGCTATCAGGACATCTTCGAAGGCACCGGGGTGGCGTTGTGCGTGCTGGACCTGTCCGGGCTGAAGCAGGTGTTCGACAAGGCACAGATCCAGACCAGCGACCAACTCAAGGCCTGGCTCGACCAACCGCAGCAGCGCCAGCAACTGCTACAGGAATTGCGCGTCACCGAGGTCAACCAGGTCGCCTTGCAACTGCTCAACGTCAACTCCTGCGAGCACGCCTGGCAACTGCTGATCGACGGCCATCCTCAGCGCCAGTGCGCCATCGGCAATCAAGTGCTCGACGCTGTGCTGCAGCAACAAAAGCAGCTGGAACTGGAAATCAAACTGCCGGACATCAATGGCCGTGACCAGCACCTGTGGATGGTGTTGCGTCTGCCGACCGAGCAGCACGACTATAAAGCCGTGATCCTCAGTATCAACGACATCACCAGCCGCAAGCTGATCGAACTGTCGCTGCTCGAACGCGAAGGTTTCTGGTCGGACGTGGTGCGCACCGTGCCGGATCATCTGTATGTGCAGGACGTGATCAGCCAGCGGATGATTTTCAGCAATCATCATCTCGGCCAGACCCTCGGCTACAACCGCACCGAGTTGCACCAGATGGGTGAGTATTTCTGGGAGATCCTGCTGCACCCGGAAGACGCCGACTATTACCATCGCTCGCGGCAGATGCAGCGTCACGCCGGTTACAGCCAGTTGCTGCAATGCCAACTGCGTTTCCGTCATCGCGACGGCAAGTGGCGGCGCTTCGATATCCGTGAGCAGGCACTGGCCCGCGACAAGCACGATCAGGTTACGCGGATCATCGGCGTAGCCAAGGACATCACCGAACAGATCGAAGCCAGCGAATCCCTGCGCGACAGTGAGCAGCGTTATCGCATGCTCGCCGAAAGCATCAGCGACGTGATCTTCTCCACCGACAGCAAGCTCTCGCTGAACTACGTCAGCCCGTCAGTGCAGGCTGTGCTGGGGTACGACGCCGAGTGGATTTTCCAGAACGGCTGGCAATCGACCATCGCCAACCCGCAGCAACTGAGCGGCATCTACACGCTGATGGATCGCGTCAGCAAAGCGCTGGACCAACCCGAGCAACTGGCCGTGTTGCGCAGCCAGGTGCAGACGCAAATGTTCCTGTTCGATTGCCTGCGCGCCGATGGCCGCAAGATCCCGATCGAGCTGCGTCTGGTGCTGGTATGGGACGAGCATGGCGCGTTCGAAGGCGTGCTCGGTGTCGGTCGCGATATCAGCCAGCAGCGCCGTGCCGAAAAAGACCTGCGCATGGCTGCCACGGTTTTCGAGCACTCGACCTCGGCGATTCTGATCACCGACCCGGCCGGCTACATCGTGCAGGCCAACGAAGCCTTCAGCCGCGTCAGTGGTTACGCGGTGAGCGAGGTGCTCGACCAGTTGCCGAACATGCTCACCGTCGACGAACAACAGGACGCGCATCTGCGCTACGTGCTCAAGCAACTGCATCAGCACAGCACCTGGGAAGGCGAAGTCTGGCTCAAGCGCCGTAACGGTGAGCATTACCCGGCGTGGGTCGGCATCACCGCGGTGCTCGACGACGAAGGCGATCTGGCCAGCTATGTGTGCTTCTTCAGCGACATCAGCGAGCGCAAGGCCAGCGAGCAGCGGATTCACCGCCTCGCCTATTACGACGCCCTGACCCATCTGCCGAACCGCACGCTGTTCCAGGATCGCCTGCACACCGCGCTGCAATCGGCCGAACGGCAGAAGTCGTGGGTGGTGCTGATGTTCCTCGACCTCGACCGTTTCAAACCGATCAACGACTCCCTCGGCCACGCTGCCGGCGACCGCATGTTGAAAGACATGGCCACGCGCCTGCTGGCCTGCGTCGACGACGACGACACCGTGGCACGCATGGGCGGCGACGAATTCACGTTGCTGCTGCAACATCGCTCCAGCCGCGAAATGGCATTGAACCGGGCGATTCATGTCGCCGAACAGATTCTCGGCAGCCTGGTGCGGCCGTTCGTGCTTGAAGGCCGTGAGTTCTTTGTCACCGCCAGTATCGGCATCGCCCTGAGTCCGCAGGATGGCAACGAACTCAGCCAGTTGATGAAGAACGCCGACACCGCGATGTACCACGCCAAGGAACGCGGCAAGAACAACTTCCAGTTCTATCAGGCCGACATGAACGCCAGTGCGCTGGAGCGTCTGGAGCTGGAAAGCGATTTGCGCCATGCCTTGGAGCAAAACGAATTCGTCCTGTATTACCAACCGCAATTCAGCGGCGACGGCAAACGCCTGACCGGCGCCGAAGCGCTGTTGCGCTGGCGCCATCCGCGTCGCGGGCTGGTGCCGCCGGGGGATTTCATTCCGGTGCTGGAAGAACTGGGGCTGGTGGTCGACGTCGGCGATTGGGTGATCAGCGAGGCGTGCCGTCAACTGAAGACCTGGCACCAGAATCGTGTACGCGTGCCAAAAGTGTCGGTGAACATTTCGGCGCGACAGTTCTCCGATGGTCAGCTCGGCACGCGGATCGCCACGATCCTGCGCGAAACCGGCCTGCCGCCGGCGTGTCTGGAGCTTGAACTGACCGAAAGTATCCTGATGCGCGAAGTCAGCGAAGCGATGCAGATTCTTGCCGGGCTGAAAAACCTTGGTCTGAGCATCGCGGTCGATGACTTCGGCACCGGTTACTCATCGCTGAACTACCTCAAGCAATTCCCGATCGACGTGCTGAAGATCGACCGCACCTTTGTCGATGGCTTGCCGTCCGGTGAGCAGGACGCGCAGATCGCCCGGGCGATCATCGCCATGGCGCACAGCCTGAATCTGGCGGTGATCGCCGAGGGTGTGGAGACCCATGAGCAACTGGACTTCTTGCGCGAACATGGCTGCGATGAGGTTCAGGGCTATCTGTTCGGGCGGCCGATGCCGGCGGGGCGGTTTGAGGCGCAGTTCAGTAATGACGCGCTCTTTATGTTCGACTGAAGATCGGCGGCGCGGCATTCGCGAGCAGGCTCGCTCCCACAAGGGATTGATGTCGGTCAGAAAATCGCAAGAGCACCCCGGTTACTGTGGAAGCGAGCCTTCAAAAGCACCGCACATCTGTCATGAACGCCACTTGTCTGCGACATGATGTCGTTTCATATGCCATCCAAAACCCATTGGGTTAGAATGCCCCCCTTTTCTGCCCCCGATCCTTGAGGACCGCCATGTTCAGCCGTGATTTGACTATTGCCAAGTACGACGCCGACCTTTTTGCCGCTATGGAGCAAGAAGCTCAGCGCCAGGAAGAACACATTGAGCTGATCGCTTCGGAAAACTACACCAGCCCAGCGGTGATGGAAGCTCAAGGCTCGGTCCTGACCAACAAGTACGCTGAAGGCTACCCAGGCAAGCGTTACTACGGTGGTTGCGAGTACGTCGACATCGTTGAGCAACTGGCCATCGACCGCGCCAAAGAGCTGTTCGGCGCCGATTACGCCAACGTTCAGCCGCACGCCGGCTCGCAAGCCAACGCTGCTGTTTACCTGGCACTCCTGCAAGGTGGCGACACCATTCTGGGCATGAGCCTGGCCCACGGTGGTCACCTGACCCACGGCGCCAGCGTTTCCTCCTCCGGCAAGCTGTACAACGCCGTTCAATACGGTATCGATGCCAACGGCCTGATCGACTACGACGAAGTCGAGCGTCTGGCTGTAGAGCACAAGCCGAAAATGATCGTGGCCGGTTTCTCTGCCTACTCGCAGATTCTGGATTTCCCGCGCTTCCGCGCCATTGCTGACAAGGTTGGCGCTTACCTGTTCGTCGACATGGCTCACGTAGCCGGTCTGGTGGCTGCTGGTGTTTACCCGAACCCGGTGCCTTTCGCTGACGTCGTGACCACCACCACGCACAAGACCCTGCGCGGTCCACGTGGCGGCCTGATCCTGGCGCGCGCCAACGCCGACATCGAGAAGAAGCTGAACTCCGCGGTATTCCCGGGCGCCCAGGGTGGCCCGCTGGAGCACGTGATCGCCGCTAAAGCGATCTGCTTCAAGGAAGCGCTGCAGCCAGAGTTCAAGGCCTACCAGGAACAAGTGGTACTGAACGCCCAGGCCATGGCCGAAGTGTTCATCGAGCGCGGCTTCGACGTAGTTTCCGGTGGTACCAAGAACCACCTGTTCCTGCTGTCGCTGATCAAGCAGGACATCTCCGGTAAAGACGCCGACGCCGCTCTGGGCAAAGCGTTCATCACCGTGAACAAGAACTCCGTACCAAACGACCCACGCTCGCCGTTCGTCACTTCCGGCCTGCGCTTCGGTACTCCGGCCGTGACCACTCGCGGCTTCAAGCAAGCCGAGTGCAAAGAGCTGGCCGGCTGGATCTGCGATATCTTGGCTGACCTGAACAACGAAGCGGTGATCGACGCCGTTCGTGAGAAAGTCAAAGCCATCTGCAAGAAACTGCCGGTATACGGCGCTTGATTGCGACGTTAAATCCGCAGCATGAAAAACCGGCCAAGTGATTGGCCGGTTTTTTTTCGCCTGAATATTTTCAAACGCCTGAACCGCTCAAGAATGGGACTTGTCGCACAACTGGTCAGACCGGTCATGCCAATTCGTCATTTTTCACTTGCGATCATGGAAAATCAGCGCCTAGACTGCGCCTGCACTGGACATACCGGTAAGACCACAATAATTAAGTCCTGAATCTGATGTGCTCCGCACTCGGCAACCAGGACACCGACCAGGATTCCTCCCATGCTCAGATGGTGCTCGCGTTCAATCTTCCTCCAAGTGGTTCTCGGACTGATGCTCGGCATCGTCTGCGGGCTGACCCTTCCTGAATACTCGGCCCAGCTCAAACCGCTCGGCGACGGCTTCATCAAACTGATCAAGATGCTCATCGGCCTCATCGTGTTCTGCGTGGTGGTCAGCGGCATCAGCGGTGCCGGCGATTTGAAGAAGGTCGGGCGCATCGGACTCAAGTCGGTGATCTACTTCGAAGTGTTGACCACCATCGCTCTGGTGATCGGCCTGGTCTTCGCCTTCAGCACCGGCATCGGCAGCGGCGCGAATATCCATCTCGAGCAACTGTCTGCGGCCGACATGGGCGATCTCGCCGAACGCAGCCAGCACATGCACACCACCACGCAGTTCCTGATGGACCTGATACCGACTTCGGTGATCGGCGCCTTCGCTGACAACAACATCCTGCAAGTGCTGCTGTTTTCAGTGCTGTTCGGTAGCGCGTTGAATCTGGTCGGCGAAGCGGCTTCCGGGATCTCGCGCCTGATCAACGAGCTGAGCCACGTGATCTTCCGCATCATGGGCATGATCGTGCGTCTGGCGCCGATCGGCGTGTTCGGCGCCATCGCGTTTACCACCAGCAAATATGGCCTCGATTCGCTGCAGCATCTGGGTAGCCTGGTCGGTTTGTTCTACCTGACCTGCATCGCGTTCGTCAGCGTGATTCTCGGTCTGGTGATGCGTGCGTCCGGCCTGCGTATGTGGCCACTGCTCAAGTACCTGCGTGAAGAGCTGTTGATCGTCATGGGCACCGCCTCGTCCGACGCTGTGCTGCCGCAGATCATGCGCAAACTCGAACACCTGGGCATCGGCAGCTCGACCGTAGGGCTGGTGATTCCCACCGGCTACTCCTTCAACCTCGACGGTTTCTCGATCTACCTGACCCTCGCCATTGTGTTCATTGCCAATGCCACGGGCACACCACTGGCTATGACCGACTTGTTGACCATTCTGCTGGTGTCGCTGATTACCTCCAAAGGCGCCCATGGCATTCCCGGTTCGGCGCTGGTGATTCTGGCGGCCACGCTGACGGCGATTCCGGCGATCCCGGTAGTCGGTCTGGTACTTGTGCTGGCGGTGGACTGGTTCATGGGCATCGGCCGGGCACTCACCAATCTCATCGGCAACTGCGTCGCCACCGTCGCCATCGCCCGTTGGGAAAAAGACATCGACGTACAACGCGCCAACAAAGTACTCAGCGGTCAGCAGGGCTACACCTTTCAGCCGCGTAAACCAGCAACTCCGGCGCACCAGCAGGAGTTCTGATTTAACCCTGCAGGAGCTGTCGCAGACTTCGATTTTTTGATCTTGAGTCTGCGGCTATCTCCCACAGGCACATGGAGCAAGACAAGTGATCACCACATCAACCGTCGTCAACTCAGTCGTAGAAAAACTCCGCGCCGCCCTCGCCCGTGGCCAATGGCGCTCCGGTGAGATGCTGCCGGGCCAGCGTGAACTGGCAGAACAACTGGGCATCAGCCGCCCGAGCCTGCGCGAAGCAGTAATCGTCCTGGAAACCCTCGGCCTCGTCCGTTCGATGCCGGGCAAAGGCGTGGTCGTGCTCGATGCGCAATCGAGCGACAGTCAAAGCCACGACAGTGCGGTGGCCGGTGCCAGCCTCGAAGACGTGCTGCAACTGCGTTACACCCTTGAGCCGTTCATCGTTGGCCTGGTCGCGCAATCGATCAGCAGCAAGGAAGTCGGCCAGTTGCGCCTGACTTTGATGGACATGCGTGAAGCCCTTGAAGCCGGCGACAGCGACGCCGGGGTCAGCGCTTACATCGCCTTCCACGAAGAGCTGTTCACCCTGACGTCGAATCCGATTTTCCAGAGCGTCGTGCAGCAAACCAGCAACGCCCTCAAGCAGAGCGCCGAGGTGCTGCGCAATTCCCCTGAACACTTGGCTGAACGTCTGGAAGAAAACGAAGCCGTGGTTCGTGCCATCCGCAGCAAGAACAGCGCCCAGGCCAGCGCCGAAATGCGTCGACATATTTTGCGCGAAGGCCAGCGGATGGGGATTGAGTTGAATATTCCGGAAGACAACCTGAGTCGCTGATTTCTATTGGAGACAGGCCATGAACAGTTTCGCTTCACCGTCGCAAACCCAATCGACTACTGCGCCCCTGCCCTTCTCCCGCCTCCGCGAACCGGCAGAGGGTCTTTATCCGCGACTGTTTGACGCGATTCTCGAACAGCGCATCGATTCGGCCAGCCGTTTCACCGAAGACAGTTTGAAAGAGATGTTCTGCGCCAGCCGCGCCGATGTGCGGCGGGTGTTGACGCAGTTGTCGCTTGAGCAGGTCATTGTGCTGCGCGCCAATCATCGGCCGCGTGTCGCCGCACCTGATCGGGAGCAAACACGGCAGACGTTGCATGCACGGCGGCTAGCTGAAAGTACGCTGGTGCGACTGGCGTGTCAGCGTCCGCAGGCTGACAGTTTGAAACGGCTGCGTGGACTGATTGAGCGTGAGCGTCAGGCGATTGAGCAGGATCGGCGCGGCGCGGCGATTCGCTTGTCGGGGGAGTTTCATCTGACGTTGGCGCAGATGGCGGGGAATGCACCGTTGGCGCATTTTCTTGGCAGTCTGGTGCCGCTGACGTCGTTGGCAATTGCGCGAAGTGAGCGTCAAACGCACAGCTGTTGCGCATGGCAGGAGCATTTGGCCTTGGTTGAAGCGGTGGAGAATCGGGATGTTTCCAAGGCCGGGATGCTGATGAATCGGCATCTGGATCAGCTTGAGCAGACACTGCTGGGTTCAGACCTTGAGCAATGTGCTGTCAGTTAGATCGCCTTCGCGAGCAAGCTCGCTCCCACAGTGAATTGCATTCGACTGACAGAGTGCGGTCGACTGTGGGAGCGAGCTTGCTCGCGAAGAGGCCATCACTGACAACCAAGATCCATCAGGCAGAAGCGACTTTGGCAAACCCCGCCCGAATCTTCTCTTCCGGCAACTCATCAGCAATAAACACAATCACACTTTCCCGCGCCTCACCCTCGGCCCATTCAGTGTCCCAGTCGAAACCGTAAAGCTTCAACACACCCTGGAACACCAAACGCCGATCCTCACCTGCGATGTTCAGCACGCCTTTGTAACGCAGCAATTGCTTGCCGTGTTCCTCGAGCAACTCATTCATGAATTCACTGAGCTGATCGATATCCAGCGGCTGATCGGTGCGCAGTACCAGACTGGAAATACGATCGATCGACGGCGCCTTGCCCACCGGACGCAAATTCAAACCACCGCCGAAATCAGCATTGAGGTTGAAGCCGCGTACATCGAGCAATTCCGCCAGATCAATGTTGCCGTGCTTGACCACACGGATCGGCGCGCGACGGTTGATCCGCGTCAGGCGTTCGCTCAGCGCATTGAATGTCGCTTCGTCGACCAGATCGGTCTTGCTCACCAGCAGACGATCGGCAAAACCGATCTGCGCCTGAGCGATGGTCTGGGTCAGGTGCACGTCCGCGTGGGCGGCATCGACCAGGGTGATGATGCCGTCGAGCAGGTAACGCTCGCGCAGTTCTTCGTCGATGAAAAAGGTCTGTGCCACGGGAGCCGGATCGGCCAGACCGGTGCACTCGATGACCAGACGATCAAAGGCGATCTCGCCACTGTCCAGGCGCTCAAGCAGCAGGTACAGCGCCTTGGTCAGGTCAGTGTGAATGGTGCAGCACACGCAGCCGTTGGCCAGGGTCATGACTTGCACCGGTTCATCACCCAACAACTGAGTGTCGATACCGGCGTCGCTGAATTCGTTTTCGATCACGGCGATTTTCAGGCCGTGCTCGGCTTTCAGAATATGGCGCAGCAAAGTGGTCTTGCCGGCACCGAGGAAACCGCTGAGTACCGTTACAGGTATGGGAGAAGACAAAACTGATCCCCTTCACAAAATGAATGAACAACACAAAAACAACTGTGGGAGCGAGCCTGCTCGCGAAAGCGGTGTGTCAGTCAAATCATTCATCAACTGACACTCCGTATTCGCGAGCAGGCTCGCTCCCACAGGGGGATTACCTCAACCGCAGGCTGTCAGCTCAACAGCACTTCGGCCCACCCTTGCCACCGTAACGGGCTTCCTGACGTTCGCGAAAGAACATCTCGTAGCTCATCACCGGTTTGTCCGGGTGCTTGGTTTGCATATGCTCGACGTAGGTGTCGTAGTCGGGCATGCCGACCATCAGGCGCGCGGCCTGACCGAGGTATTTACCGAGGCGACTCAGGTCATTGAACATGGTGCAATCCTCTGGTTACGCATCCGGCAGAGCCTGGAATGGCGATTCTTTATCCGTACGTTCTTTTTTGCCCCAGGCGGCGATGCCGACCTTGAGCGCATAGAACAGGATGCTGAAGACCACGAACAGGAACAGCGCGGTGAGCGTTGCGTTGGTGTAGGCGTTGAAGATCACGTGCTGCATCTGCTCGACGCTTTTTGCCGGTGCCAGCACCTGACCATTGGCCAGCGCATCGCTGTATTTCTTGGCCAGCGACAGGAAGCCGATCGCCGGGTTGGCGTCGAACAGTTTGATGAAGCCCGCGGTCGTGGTGCAAATCAGCAGCCAGGTGGCTGGCAGCAGGGTGACCCAAATGTAGCGCTGACGCTTCATTTTGATCAGGACCACGGTGCCGAGCATCAGCGCGATACCGGCCAGCATCTGGTTAGAGATACCGAACAGTGGCCACAGGGTATTGATGCCGCCCAGTGGATCGATCACGCCCTGGTACAGCAACCAGCCCCACATCGCCACACAACCGGCAGTGGCGATCAGGTTGGCGGTCCACGATTCGGTGCGTTTCAGCGCCGGAACGAAGGAGCCGAGCAGATCCTGCAGCATGAAACGTCCGGCACGGGTACCGGCGTCGACAGCCGTCAGAATGAACAGCGCTTCGAACAGGATCGCGAAGTGGTACCAGAACGCCATGGTGTTTTCACCCGGCAGGACACTGTGCAGGATCTGCGCGATACCGACCGCCAGGGTCGGCGCACCGCCGGCACGGGCCAGAATGGTGGTTTCGCCAATGTCATGCGCCACGGCTTGTAGCGCTTCTGGCGTGATCGCAAAACCCCAGCTGGAAACCACTTGCGCAACCGAAGCGACATCACTGCCGACCACAGCGGCCGGGCTGTTCATGGCGAAGTACACGCCAGGCTCGATCACCGAAGCGGCGACCATGGCCATGATGGCGACGAACGACTCCATCAGCATGCCGCCGTAACCGATGTAACGGGCGTTGGTTTCGTTATCCAGCAGCTTCGGCGTGGTGCCCGAAGAAATCAGCGCGTGGAAACCGGAAACCGCACCGCAAGCGATGGTGATGAACAGGAACGGGAACAGACCGCCCTTCCACACCGGGCCAGTGCCGTCGACGAACTGGGTCAGCGCCGGCATTTTCAGCTCGGGCATGGTGATCAGAATGCCGATCGCCAGAGCGACGATGGTGCCGATTTTCAGGAACGTCGACAGGTAGTCGCGCGGTGCCAGAATCAGCCACACCGGCAGCGATGCCGCGACAAAACCGTAACCGACCAGCATCCAGGTAATCTGCACGCCGGTGAAGGTGAACGCCTTGGCCCACACCGGATCAGCGGCAATCTGCCCACCCAGCCAGATCGAACCGAGCAGCAGCAATACGCCGACCACGGAGATCTCGCCAATGCGGCCCGGGCGGATGTAGCGCATGTAAATGCCCATGAACATCGCGATCGGGATGGTCGCCATCACGGTGAAGATGCCCCACGGGCTCTCGGCCAGCGCTTTAACCACGATCAGCGCCAGCACCGCGAGGATGATGATCATGATCAGGAAGCAGCCAAACAGCGCGATGGTGCCGGGCACGCGGCCCATTTCTTCACGCACCATGTCGCCCAGGGAACGGCCGTTGCGCCGGGTCGACATGAACAGAACCATGAAGTCCTGCACCGCGCCCGCCAGCACCACGCCGGCAATCAGCCAGAGCGTGCCGGGCAAGTAGCCCATCTGCGCCGCCAATACCGGGCCGACCAGAGGTCCGGCGCCCGCGATCGCGGCGAAGTGGTGCCCGAAAAGAATGTGTTTGTTGGTCGGCACATAGTCCAGACCGTCGTTGTTGAGCACGGCGGGGGTGGCCCGACGTGGATCAAGTTGCATCACGTTGTTGGCGATGAACAGACTGTAGTAACGGTACGCAACCAGATAAATGGCCACAGCGGCGACCACAATCCACAAGGCGTTGATCGCCTCGCCGCGGCGCAATGCCACTACGCCCAGGGCGCACGCTCCTACGATTGCCAGCAATAGCCAGGGTAAGTGGCGTAGCAGGCTATTATTATTTTTCATTTTATTATTCCAGCCAGGGTGGACAAGAAAGACAGCCACCCCGAGTTTAGCGCTTACGGCGCCAAAGGCCATACCCCGACGTTGGTCTAGACGCTTTAGCGATTGGCTGGCGCCCGCATTCGCGGTCTATAGTCAGCGAACCTTCATGAGGATTGCGCCATGAGCGAGCACCCCGCCAATCGACGTCGTTTCAAACGTATTGCGTTCGATGCCAGAACCGAGCTGAGTCAGGGGCAGTTTATGTGGCCGGTGAAGCTGATTGATCTGTCGCTCAAGGGGCTGCTGATCGAACGGCCTGAGCCGTGGCTGGGGGATGCGGAGAAGGATTTTTTCGTCGACATTCACCTGAGCGATGACGTCGATATCGAGATGGATGTGCATCTGGCCCACGAAGAAAATGGCCAGCTGGGCTTTGTCTGCCGACATATCAGCCTGGAATCGATCCAGCGCTTGCGGCGCCTGATCGAGCTGAACCTGGCTGACGAGGCCGAACTCGAGCGCGAACTGGGCGCCCTGATCGAAATCTAGCCATCAATACAAATCCCCTGTGGGAGCGAGCCTGCTCGCGAAGACGGTGTGTCATTGAGCAATGATGCCGACTGACACGGCCCCTTCGCGAGCAGGCTCGCTCCCACAGGTTAGGCGTTCACTCAAACAATGCGTCGAGGGCCTGTTCGAGGCGGGTCACGGCAATGATCTGCAAGCCCGGCGGGGATTCCTTCGGCGCATTGCCCTTCGGCACAATCGCCCGCTTGAAGCCATGCTTGGCCGCTTCCTTCAACCGCTCCTGACCGCTCGGCACCGGACGCACTTCACCAGACAGCCCGACCTCGCCGAACACCAACAGATCATGCGGCAACGGTCGGTTGCGCAGACTCGACATGACCGCCGCCATCAACGCCAGATCAGACGCCGTTTCCAGAACCTTCACCCCACCGACCACGTTGAGGAACACATCCTGATCGTGAGTCGGAATTCCGCCGTGGCGGTGCAAAACGGCAAGCAACATCGCCAAACGGTTCTGATCCAGGCCCAGCGTCACCCGACGCGGGTTGGCCAGATGACTGTCATCGACCAAGGCCTGCACTTCAACCAGCATTGGCCGGGTGCCTTCCCACGTCGCCATGACCACACTGCCCGGAACTTCTTCCTGCGCACGGGTGAGAAAAATCGCCGAAGGGTTGGAGACTTCTTTCAAACCCTTGTCGGTCATGCCAAACACACCCAACTCGTTGACCGCACCGAAACGGTTTTTCACCGCGCGCAGCAGGCGCAAACGTCCGTCGGATTCGCCCTCGAAATACAGCACGGTGTCGACCATGTGCTCCAAGACGCGAGGACCGGCGAGCGCGCCTTCCTTGGTAACGTGGCCGACGAGGAAAATCGCCGTGCCGCTCTGCTTGGCATATCGCACCAGCAGCGCCGCGCTCTCACGTACCTGGGAGACGCCGCCGGGTGCCGATTGCAGTTGTTCGGTGAAGATCGTCTGGATCGAGTCGATCACCATCACCTTGGGCTTTTCCTGACGGGCCGTGGCGATGATGGTTTCGATGCACGTTTCGGTCATCACCCGCAGTTGATCCTGCGGCAAGCCGAGACGCCGGGCGCGCATGGCCACTTGCTGCTGGGACTCTTCGCCGGTGACGTAGAGGGCCGGCATGCTTTTGGCGAGATTGCACAGGGTCTGCAACAGGATCGTCGATTTGCCGATGCCCGGATCACCACCGATCAGCACCACCGAACCGTCGACCAGACCGCCGCCGAGGACCCGGTCCAGTTCACCGGACGCGGTGGAGAAGCGCGGAATCTCTTCGATGCTGACTTCGGCCAGCGTCTTGATCTGCGCCTGCTGCCCGGCCCAACCGGTGCGGCCGGTCGGCGCCGTGGCGCCGCCGCTTTCGATCATGGTCTCGGTCAAGGTGTTCCAGGCACCGCACTCACCGCACTGCCCGGCCCACTTGGGAAAGGTTGCGCCGCACTCGGTGCAGCCGTACATGCGCTTGGCCTTGGCCATCAGAACCCCCGACAAAAACCGCGATGATAACGCACGGGCCGTCGATCAGCGCGGCGCGGCACTACGGATTTCGCCACTGGCCAGACGCGCGGCGCTATTGCCCAACGGATCTTCGGCATTCAGGTCAGCGCCCTTGGCTTGCAGAGCATCGAGCAACTCCAGACGCTTGAACAACCCGGCGTACATGGCCGCCGTCTGCCCGGCGCCGTTACGCTGATCAGGGCTGCAATCGGTTGCCATCAGGCGCCGGGCGATCTGTATTTCACCTTTGAAAATCGCGCCCATCAGTGCCGTGTTGCCGCGTTGGTCCTGGGCGCAGGCATCGGCGCCGGCAGCAAGCAAACGTTCCACGGCCGCAGCCTGACCGTGATAGGCCGCCAGAATCAGCGCGGTGTAGCCCTTGCTGTCGCGGGTGTCGAGGGAATAACCCGACTCGATGAACGTATCGAGCATCGGTACATCACCGCGCCGGGCTGCGTCGAAGTAGTAGTCCTGCAGTTGGGCCTTGATCGCCTCAGGACTTTGTTCGACCGGTGCTGCCCACGCCGCGAACGACAGGCAACCGGCCAGCAGTAAAAGACAGGTGCGCATCAGCAGTCTCCTTGCACGGAACGGGGCCCGAGTCAGGCCCCGTATGCACTACGTAGTGATCAGTCGAGCAATTTGGCCGCGAGTGCCTTGACCCGACTCAGGTCGCCTTTGGCCACTTCCGTGACGCCGGTGCCGTATTCCGGATCGGCCTTATAAAGGAAGGACAGGATGATGTGCTTGCTCTCGTCATCGGTGCTGGCCAGCGAGCCGCCGAAGCTGTCGATCAGGTCACGGCGCTCTTTCTTGCTGAACGAGCGATACAGGTCACCTGCCTGCTTGAAGTTCTGCTCACGCTGGATCTTCGCTTGCTGAGTGCTGCCCGACAGCGCCGACTGGCTGTAACGCGCGCTTGGCGTCTCTTCGCGCGGTTGCAGACGGCTCGGCTGATAGTTCACACCCGAGTTGCTCGCGCCGAAGTTCATCGCACCGTCCTGATTGCCATTGTTCACGGCAACTTTTGCCGCGTTGATTGGCAATTGCAGTGCATTGGCCCCCAAGCGATACATTTGCGTATCGGCATAAGAGAACACTCGACCTTGCAACAAACGATCTTCGGAAGGCTCGATACCCGGAACAATATTCGCTGGTGCCATGGCCACTTGTTCGGTTTCCTGGAAAACATTTGCCGGATTACGGTTCAACACCATTTGTCCAACTTTTCGTTCAGGAATACCTGGCCAGATCTTGGTGGCGTCTAATGGATCGAAATCAAACTTGGACAAATCTTGTGGCTTCAGCACTTGAATGTACAAGTCCCACTTCGGGAAGTTACCTTTATTAATGTTGTTCACCAGGTCATTGGTCATATGACTGTAGTCTTGACCCTGAACCTTGGTGACTTGTTTTGGCGTTAGATTATTAATCCCCTGCAAGCTTTTCCAGTGAAACTTGACGTAATTAACTTCGCCCTTGGCGTTGATCAACTTGTAAGCATGTACGCCATTGCCATCCATCTCTCGATAACTGGCTGGAGTTCCCGAGTTCGAATACAACTCGGTCAGCGTACGAGTGGCTTCGGGTACATGGGAAAAGAAGTCGAATCGACGTGAGTCGTCATCGAGGTTAGTCCGAGGATCGGGTTTGAACGCGTGCACCATGTCGGGAAACTTGATCGCATCGCGGATGAAAAAGGTCGGGAAGTTGTTGCCCACCAGGTCCCAGTTGCCGTCGGCCGTGTAGAACTTGGTGGCGAAACCTCGTGGATCACGCAGGGTTTCCGGCGAATGATTACCGTGCACCACGGCAGAAAAGCGCACGAAGACCGGTGTACTTTGGCCGGCGGCGAACACCTTGGCCTTGCTCAGATCACTGAGGTCGTTGGTCACCGTGAAGGTGCCATGGGCGCCGGTGCCGCGTGCGTGAACCACACGCTCGGGAATGCGTTCTCGATCAAAACGCTGCAATTTCTGGATCAGTTGAACATCCTGCAGCAGCACCGGGCCGCTGGCGCCGGCGGTTTGCGAGTTCTGATTGTCGCCGACCGCGGCGCCGTTATCGCGAGTCAGAGGCGCTGCGTTTACGGAGAAGGTCAGCAGGCTGGCGGTGAGTACACCGAGGGTGTGGCGACGGGGAAAAGCCCCCAGTCCAAGTGCGGAAGTCATATCAGGATCCTCTGGTTTTTTGGGGCGCATCCAGGTGCGCCAACCCAAGGCTAGAGGCCTGTGGCGTCGAACATAAATAGAAAGAACGTAACGCCATGATTGAGAAAATTAGCTTTATGATCAGCGATTTACGGGATATTTCGCGCGCGATTGCTGGCACTTTGCAAACTAATCGTCGATTGATGTGTCGATAAAAACGGGCATTGTAAGAAGGTGTTTCGCGCAGGACGCGTTTTGCTGATTTACACTGCGTACACCAAACTCATCTGTAACAAGGAAATAACTATGGGCGTGCTAAGTGAGTTCAAGGCCTTCGCGGTCAAAGGCAATGTGGTCGACATGGCCGTCGGTATCATCATCGGTGCCGCCTTCGGCAAAATTGTTTCGTCGTTTGTTGGTGACGTGATCATGCCGCCAATCGGCCTGTTGATCGGTGGGGTGGACTTCAGTGACTTGGCCATCACGCTCAAGGCCGCCGAGGGCAATGCCCCCGCGGTCATGCTGGCTTACGGCAAGTTCATCCAGAGTGTGCTGGACTTCGTGATCGTCGCGTTCGCGATATTCATGGGGGTCAAAGCCATCAACCGCCTCAAACGCGAAGAGGCCGTAGCGCCTACCCTGCCACCGGTTCCGACCAAGGAAGAAGAGTTGCTGGGCGAGATCCGCGACTTGCTCAAGGCCCAGAACACCCGGCCCTGAATTCTGTGCACGATAGAACCAACGGCGCCTCCGAGGCGCCGTTTGTTTACCAGTAGTTTTCCACCGCCACCTGCCCGGGCCGACGAGTCAGGCTGAGGCTCATATGGCGTTTTTTCAGTAATGCGCGCGTGTCATCAATCATTTGTGGATTGCCGCACAGCATGACTCGCGAGTGCTGCGCCGACAGCTCCACGCCCGCTGCGCGCTCCAGCTCACCGCTTTCAATCAATGTGGTGATCCGCCCGTGCAGTGCACCGGGGTGCGCTTCGCGCGTCACCGTCGCGATGAACTGCAATTTGTGCGCATATTCGCTGAGGTAGTCACGCTGCGTGAGTCCGGCAATCAGCTCCTGATAGGCCAATTCCCGCGCTTCGCGCACGCTGTACACCAGAATGATGCGCTCGAATTTTTCCCAGACTTCGAAGTCCTGCAAAATCGACAGAAATGGCGCCACCCCGGTGCCTGTGGATAACAGCCATAAGTCTCGCCCGTCGACGAAGCGATCAAGGGTCAGGTAGCCGAATGCCTGGCGATCCACCAGCAGTTGGTCGCCGACCTGCAGCCGACTTAGCTCACTGGTGAACTCCCCGCCCGGCACTACGATGGAAAAGAACTCGAGAAATTCGTCAAAAGGCGACGACACCATCGAATAAGCGCGCCAGACGATGCTGCCGTCAGCTTTGCTCACACCAAGCCTGGCGAACTGTCCGGCGCGAAAACGAAAACCGGCATCGCGGCTGGTGCGCAAGGTAAACAGGCTCGGAGTCATGGGTTGGACATCGAGCAACGTCTGCGTGGTGTACTTCTCTGCGCTGGCAGTCATGGGACACTCCATTGAACGATTGCCGACAGTGTCGCGCAAATTAACTGGTCTAAACACTGATGATTGGTAATGACATTCAATCAATTAATCAAGTCGGCAGTATTATCAGATGACAGCATCAATATAAAAATCGCGCCCCCTAAGAACGCTTTATGGATATTTGGCTATCTGCAATCTCGAAAAAATTTAAAGCTTATTGTAAGAAACATCCTACACTTCGTTGCGTGCCGGATCCTTTGGATCCATTCGGCGCCCCCCCCGCAACGCCAATGGAGTGTTCAGAGATGGAAACGTGGAAGGAGTCACAATTAAAAAGACTGACTTTTGCCAAAGGAGTAGAGACTGCCTATCCGATATTATTGCAGTTCGCCGAAAATCTCGGATTCAATTTTTGTGCAATTTCAGTTGTTTCACTGCATCGGGATATGCCTCTTAAAACCTTGCAAATCAATAACTACCCTGATGAATGGAACTCGCAATATGAAAAAAACAATTACAGCAAAGTTGACCCATTAATAGCACATTGCAATCATTCAATGACACCGATTGTCTGGTGCGAATCGGTATTTTCAGATGCCCGGCAGTTATGGCAAGGATTGCAGCAACACGGTATTCAACATGGCTGGTCACAGTCATTCCATCATGAGCAAAGTGGCTTGTGCAGCATTATCAGCCTGGCGCGCAAACACTGTGCGATCAGTCCTCTGGAGCTGTATGAGCATTTTGGTTATATGTTCTACGCCACCAGTCACCTGAGTGAGCTGTTTGCCCGAACCCTGCCGCGAGAGTCTCTCAAACCTCGTCAGCCGCACCTTTCGCCACGAGAACTGGAGGTTTTGCAACTGTCTGCGGGTGGCAAGACCGCTTATGAGATCTCGAAAATCCTCAGCCTGAGCGAGCGCACCGTGAACTATCACGTGCAGAACGTCATCGAGAAGCTCAATGTCTGCAACAAGATTTCCGCGGTCATCGCGGCCGCCAGAGCCGGGATCATCTAATCGATCAGCCTTGCCCCTCATAGAAAACTTGCGGGTAATAAAGACGAAAAAAACGTACCATTCCAGACCTTCCTGAGTGATGACGCAAACGTTAAGCGTTGTATTTCACTCGGTCGGTTCCGCTGCACAATGTCAGGGCTGCGGAACACCCCGTTGATTACCCTGAGTCCCCGCCCCATGCCTTTGCTTGATACGCCCTTCGCCCAGCTCGATCTGATCCGCCAGCCTGAACAGCAGAATGAACCGCTGCAAGCCTTCGATGCCGCCGACGAATACCTGCTCAACCATCTGGCGGCGCAGCAACCGACGGCCGACACCCGCGTATTGGTGCTCAACGACAGCTTCGGTGCTTTGGCTGCCAGCCTGTCGGGCAAGGTTAATGTCAGTAGCAGTGGTGACTCATTTCTGGGTTTTCAGGGACTGGAGAAAAACCTGCTGCGCAATGGCCGGGCGTTTGACGCGGTTCGCGGGATACCCGCCAGCGAACCATTGGTCGGACCGTTCGATCGTGTGCTGATCCGCGTGCCGAAAACTCTCGCGCTACTGGAAGAACAATTGATCCGCTTGCAAGGGCAACTCGCGCCCGGCGCTGAAGTGATCGCAGCGGCGATGGTCAAACACCTGCCACGCGCTGCCGGTGACTTGCTTGAGCGCTACATCGGCCCGGTACAAGCCTCGCTGGCAGTAAAAAAGGCTCGGCTGTTGATCGCCACGCCAGAAGAAAAAGTCCCGGCCGTGTCGCCCTACCCTTCGCGGTATCGCCTCGACGAGCCGGCGATCGAGCTGCTCAATCACGCCAACGTGTTTTGCCGCGAAGGCCTGGACATCGGCACCCGCGCCTTCCTCCCGCACCTGCCGAAAAACCTTGGCAGTGCCCGAGTCGCCGATCTGGGCTGTGGTAATGGCGTGCTGGCCATCGCGAGTGCGCTGCAAAACCCCGATGCGCATTACACGCTGGTCGACGAATCGTTCATGGCGGTGCAATCGGCTGCCGAGAACTGGCGCGCAGCGCTGGGTGATCGCGAAGTGATCGTGCGGGCCGGCGATGGTCTGGCCGGGCAGGAAGCACAATCGCTGGACGTGGTGCTGTGCAATCCGCCGTTCCATCAGCAGCAGGTGGTTGGTGACTTCCTGGCCTGGCGCATGTTTCAGCAGGCGCGCGAAGCACTGGTAGTGGGCGGCGCGCTGTACATAGTCGGCAACCGTCATCTGGGTTACCACAGCAAACTGGCGCGGCTGTTCCGCGGCGTCGAGCAAGTGGCTGCCACGCCGAAGTTCGTGATCCTCAAAGCGCGCAAGTAAACCTTCAGGCAAAAAAAACCCTCCGTGAGGAGGGTTGCAAAGCCGTTCCCGAAGGCGCCGGGACGGGGATGATTCAGTGCGTGGTCAGACCTGCCGCGTTCATGAACATGCGCATCAGGCTGGCGGCGATAAACAGCACGCCGACGCTACCGACCCAGATCAGGGCCAGCCAGCCGAGCCGCTGCCACAGCGGTTTTTTTTCGGCTTCTTCAATGTCGTGCAGGGAATGTTTGCCGGTCATTATTGCGATCCTCAGTCAGATCGATGGCGCCGCTACCGACGCCATCGCGGGCAAGCCCGCTCCCACGGTTTTAGTGATAACCGTCTTCATGGGTGACCTTGCCGCGGAACACGTAGTAGCTCCAGAAGGTGTAACCCAGGATAAACGGGATGATGAACAACGTACCCACCAGCATGAAGCCCTGACTTTGCGGCGGTGCGGCGGCGTCCCAGATCGAGATCGACGGCGGCACGATGTTCGGCCACAGGCTGATACCCAGACCGCTGTAGCCGAGGAAGATCAGCACCAAAGTCAGCAGGAACGGCATGTAGTTGGCATTGCGCGCCACGGCGCGGATCAACCCGTACATCGTCACCAATACCAGAATCGGCACCGGCATGAACCAGAACAGGTTCGGCATGCTGAACCAGCGGGTGGCAATATCCGGATGGGCCAGCGGCGTCCAGATACTGACGATACCGATCACGGCCAGCAGTACGAAAGCCAATGGCCGTGCCAGGTCATGCATCTGTTCCTGGAGCTTGCCTTCGGTTTTCATGATCAGCCAGGTGCAGCCGAGCAAGGCATAGGCCACCACCAGCGCGGCGCCGCAGAACATTGTGAACGGCGTCAGCCAGTCCAGTGAGCCGCCGGCGAACTGCCGATTGACCACCGGCAAGCCGTCGATGAACGCGCCCAGCGCCACGCCCTGGAAGAACGTTGCCGCCACCGAGCCACCAATAAACGCCTTGTCCCACAAATGGCGCTTGTCGTCCTTGGCCTTGAAGCGGAACTCGAACGCCACGCCACGGAAGATCAAACCGATGAGCATGAAGATCAGCGGCAGGTACAAGGCCGACAACACCACCGAATAAGCCAGCGGGAATGCGCCGAACAACGCTGCACCGCCCAGCACCAGCCAGGTTTCGTTGCCGTCCCAGACCGGGGCGACGGTGTTCATCATCACGTCACGATCGACTTTGCCCGGGATGAACGGGAAGAGAATCCCGATCCCCAGGTCGAAGCCGTCCATGACCACGTACATCATGATGCCGAAGATGATGATCACGGCCCAGATCAGCGGAAGATCAATACCCATGAGTCAAATCTCCTTGGTCACGCGAATGTCGTCGTCGCAGTGATCGGCATCGGCCGAGTCGTCGGCAGCGGACAACGGACGGGCCGGTGTGCGTTTCTTGCCCGGACCACCGTCCGGCGTTTCCGTGCCTTCGCTGATCTTCGGCCCTTTGCGCACCAGACGCATCATGTAGCCCAGACCTGCGCCAAACAGCGCGAAGTACACCACCACAAACATGATCAGGGTGATGCTCATCTGCATGAAGCTATGGTTGGAAGACGCATCCGCCGTGCGCATCAGCCCGTAGACCACCCACGGCTGACGGCCGATTTCCGTAGTGAACCAGCCAGCCAGAATCGCAATCAGACCGGACGGCCCCATCCACAGCGCCAGATACAGGAACGGACGCGAGGTGTAGAGCGAGTCGCGCTTACGCAGCCACAAACTCCACAGACCGGTGAAGATCATCAGGAAACCGAGGCCGACCATGATCCGGAACGACCAGAATACGATGGTCGAATTCGGCCGGTCTTCTGGCGGAAACTCCTTGAGCGCCGGCACCTGTTTGTCCAGCGAGTGAGTCAGGATCAGGCTGCCGAGGTAGGGAATCTCCACGGCGAACTTGGTCTTCTCTTCTTTCATGTCCGGCCAGCCGAACAGGATCAGTGGGGTCGCTTCATCACCGTGGTTTTCCCAGTGACCTTCGATCGCAGCAATTTTTGCCGGTTGATGTTTGAGCGTGTTCAGACCATGGAAGTCGCCGATGACTGCCTGGATCGGCGCGACGATCAGCGCCATCCACATCGCCATCGACAGCATGGTGCGGATTGCCGGGTTGTCCTTGCCGCGCAGCAAGTGCCAGGCCGCCGAGGAGCCGACGAAGAAAGCTGTGGCAACGAACGCAGCGGTCGCCATGTGCATCAGGCGATACGGGAACGAAGGGTTGAAGATGATTGCCAGCCAGTCGGTGGGAATCACCTGACCGTTAACGATTTCGAAGCCCTGCGGGGTCTGCATCCAGCTATTGGAGGCGAGAATCCAGAACGTCGAAATCAGCGTGCCGATCGCCACCATGACCGTGGAAAAGAAGTGCAGACCGCGCCCGACCTTGTTCCAGCCAAACAACATCACCCCGAGGAAACCGGCCTCGAGGAAGAACGCCGTGAGCACTTCATAGGTCAGCAACGGCCCGGTGACGGCGCCGGCGAAGTCCGAGAAGCGGCTCCAGTTGGTGCCGAACTGGTAGGCCATGACCAACCCCGAGACCACGCCCATACCGAAGTTGACGGCGAAGATCTTTGACCAGAAATGGTAGAGGTCACGGTAGGTGTCGTTACGGGTTTTCAGCCACAGGCCTTCGAGTACCGCGAGGTAACTCGCCAGACCAATGGTGATGGCCGGGAACAGGATGTGGAACGAGATGGTGAACGCGAACTGAATTCGGGCGAGATCTAGTGCCTCTAAACCGAACATATGGCTTCCTCTGTCAGGTAATACCGGCTGCGGACCCGGAGGCCTGCACCCACTGCCCCCACGGATATGGAGTGCGGCGAATTCTGATTCGTTCTTTTTAAACAACCATCGCAACGCAGGGAGTCTGGCCAACTGGCCACCGGATCAATTCCTTGTGGGTCTTGATCTGGATCAAGCAACGTTGAAAGAGTAGTCCCATTTTTGCCGATGAACTGCGTGGTCGTTTGCCGCGTGACAAGTTGCCTCATAACCGTGGCAACGCTCTGCAACAAATCCCCGGAGCGCTGGCAGCGTGGAAAACAGTACAGATCGCGAGGGCGACAAAAATCCCCGAACAGCAGAATTCATCTGCACCGCAAAAAAAATCGATGTCTGGCTAACTAAATTTTTTGTCATAGCAACTTCCTGTTACAGACTGGTGATAACCTCGCGGTTCCCCTCGAGCCAGACCTGCCTTCAGATGCCCAGCCAAGAGCCCCTGCTGTTACGTCATCACCGCCCATTTCTCGCTTTCTGGTTCGCGCGGATCTTTACCGCCAGCGGATTTCAGATGCTCACTGTGGCAATCGGCTGGAACCTCTACCAACTGACCGGCAACGTGCTCGATCTGGGTCTGGTCGGCCTGGTCGAATTCGCGCCGCGTGTGCTGTTTATGCTGCACACCGGACATGTGGCCGACCGCTACGACCGGCGCAAAGTGGCAGCAATCTGTCAGTCGTTGCAGGCGTTGATCGCCTTGGCGCTGGCGATTGGCAGCGCCACCGATCACGTGACTCGCGAGATGATCTTCATCCTCGCCTTTCTGCTTGGCGCGGCGCGTTCGTTCGAGATGCCGACCACTCAGGCACTGCTGCCCAGCATCGTGCCCAGCGCGCTATTCCCACGGGCAGTGGCAGCGGCGCAGTCAGCGCAGCAGTCGGCAACGATCGTCGCCCCGGCGCTGGGCGGTTTGCTCTATGCGTTCGGCAGTGTCTGGGTTTATGGCCCGACGGTGCTGCTCTATGTGATCGCCTGCAGCCTGATGCTCAACCTGCCCGCGCGGCAAACGCCGTTGAACAAAGGCAAAGCCACACTGGATTCGTTGCTCGCGGGGATTCGCTTCATTCGCAGCCGCCCGGACATTCTCGGAGCGATTTCGCTGGATCTGTTTGCGGTGTTGCTCGGCGGCGCCACGGCGCTGCTGCCGGTATTTGCCAAAGACATTCTGCTGACCGGGCCGTGGGGCCTCGGCCTGCTGCGTTCGGCACCGGCAGTCGGTGCACTGGGGATGTCGCTGTTCCTCGCGCGGTTTGCCGTGGAGCGCAATGTCGGCCGGGTGATGTTCACCGCAGTCGGAGTGTTTGGCGTCGCGACCATTGCCTTCGGCCTGTCGACCTCATTCTGGTTCTCCCTGGCGGTGCTGGTGGTGCTCGGCGCGGCGGACATGATCAGCATGGTCATCCGCGCGTCTTTCGTGCAGCTGGAAACCCCGGACGAAATGCGCGGCCGGGTCAGCGCGGTGAACGGGCTGTTTATCGGTGCTTCGAATCAGTTGGGCGAATTCGAATCCGGCGTCACCGCCCACTGGTTCGGCACGGTGCCGGCGGTGGTCATGGGCGGGATCGGCACGCTGGTGGTGACCGGGACGTGGATCAAGTTGTTTCCGACATTGGCTAATCGCGATCGCATGCATGTGCCGGTGGAAGAAGTGAAGGTCTGAAGCGATCCAGACCTACAACTCCCCCGCCACTTTCGCCCGCAAGGCCTTGCCGCCGAGTTGCTCGACCAGCGTCAAGGCAAACTCCAGCGCAGCGCTGGAGCCTTGCGCGGTGACGCAGTTGCCGTCGACTACCACCGGTTGATCAACAAACGTACAGCCCGAGAGTTGATGACTGGCGCTGGGCAGGCAGGTCATCCGCCGCTGACGCAGCACGCCGAAGGATTGCAGGGCGACGGCCGGGGATTCGGCGATGGCGGCGAACAGGCGTCCGGCGCTGGCCTGATCCTTGAGCAACTGTTGTAGAGGTTGGTGCGCGGCCAGGTGTTGTGAACCAACAGCGCCGCCGGGCAGGACGATCAGGTCGAAGGTTTGCGCCAGCACATCGACCAGCATGCCGTCGGCGGTCAGGCGTGTGCCACGGGCGCAGGTGAGCATGCGTCGGCCTTCAATACTGGCGGCCACCACTTCGATACCGGCGCGGCGCAGCACGTCAATCAGGGTCACGCTTTGCAGATCATCGATGCCCTCGGCGAGGGTAATCAGGGCTCTAAAGGTCATGGGCGTTATCCGCTGAGTGATGCTTGAAGCGTAGTCAGCTTCACCCGGATCGCGCTGCGACAGCCGTTACTTGATGTAAAGCTGAGTCGACATCGTGTTGCGCGGCGCGTTGATCGAGGTGTTGCTGAAGGTGAAGGTGCCTTCCTGCTTGCCCGCCAGATCGAAGGTATAAAGAGAACCGACGGTTTTGTTGCCGGGGGTGCATTCGGTCAAGTTGCCGTTATCAAAGGCACACACCGGGGCACGGGTGCCGTTCACTTCGAAGCCGTCCAGTGCGACCTGAGGCTGGCTCTTGCCGTAGCCTACTTCGAGCACGTAGACCTTGATGTTCGGTCCGCTGTGATTGCACTGGGTCTGCGCCTGGCCATCGGCGATGTCTTCAAGACCACAGGCTGGCGATTGCACCTTGATCACTTTCACTTGCGTCAACGGTGGCGCCGATGCCGCCCAGGCTGTCGACATCCCGGCCATCAGTACGGCAATCAAACCCAAAACCTTCATCCAGCACTTGCTCATGCGCTTCCCGCCCCGAAAAAATCAGCGCGCAGTATGGCGCAGTTGGCATCAACGCAAAACTTCGCCGACGATCGACACCAACAACCGCCATATTCCTCACGCTGCTGGTATGATGCGCGGCTTTTTCCGGCCCAGCACAATTTTTCAGGCGCTTGCGACGGTCTGTGCTTTGCTGTTGAGGTCGATACATTCACGGCGCCACGCGCGCCACGGGGAGCAGACATGCTGGAAAGGCTGTTTCAACTCAAGGCACACAACACCAACGTGCGCACCGAGATTCTTGCGGGCATCACGACGTTCCTGGCCATGGCCTACATTCTGTTCGTCAACCCGAGCATTCTCGGTGAGACCGGCATGGACAAGGGCGCGGTATTCGTCGCCACCTGTCTGGCAGCCGCCATCGGCTCGACGGTGATGGGCCTGATCGCCAACTACCCGATCGCCCTCGCACCGGGCATGGGTCTGAACGCCTTCTTCACTTACACCGTGGTTCTGCACATGGGCCACACCTGGCAAGTGGCGCTGGGTGCGGTGTTCATTTCTGCCGTGCTGTTCTTCCTGCTGTCGATCTTCCGTATTCGTGAATGGATCATCAACAGCATCCCGCTGCCACTGCGCTCGGCGATTGCCGCCGGTATCGGCCTGTTCCTCGCGCTGATCGCCCTGCACAATGCCGGTATCGTGGTCAGCAACCCGGCGACCATGGTCGGCCTCGGAGACCTGAAACAGCCAGCACCGATTCTCGCCACCCTCGGCTTTGCCCTGATCGTCGCCCTCGAAGCGCTGAAAGTGCGCGGTGCGGTGCTGATCGGCATTCTGGCCGTGACCATCATTTCCATCGCGATGGGCTTCACCCCGTTCGGCGGCGTCACGTCGATGCCTCCGTCGCTGGCCCCGACCTTCCTGCAACTGGACATCAAAGGCGCACTCGACATCGGTCTGGTCAGCGTGATTTTCGCCTTCCTGTTCGTCGACCTGTTCGACAACTCCGGTACCCTGATCGGCGTGGCCAAACGCGCCGGCCTGATGGGCAAGGACGGCCACATGCCGAAAATGGGGCGCGCCCTGATCGCCGACAGCACCGCGGCCATGGCCGGTTCGTTGCTGGGTACTTCGACTACCACCAGTTACATCGAATCCGCTGCCGGCGTGAGTGCGGGCGGCCGTACCGGTCTGACGGCCATCGTTGTGGCGATTCTGTTCCTGCTGGCGCTGTTCTTCTCGCCACTGGCGGCCAGCGTTCCGGCCTTCGCCACCGCGCCGGCACTGCTGTTCGTCGCCGTGTTGATGACTTCGGGCCTGGCGGAAATAGACTGGGACGACATCACCGTTGCCGCGCCAGTTGTCGTGACCGCGCTGGCCATGCCGTTCACTTACTCGATCGCCAACGGCATCGCCTTCGGTTTCATCTCCTGGACCGTGATCAAGCTGCTGTCGGGCCGTGCCCGTGAGCTGAACCCGGCGCTGGTGATTCTGTCGATTCTGTTCGTGATCAAGTTGGGTTGGTTCAACGCATGACTTTCGATTCCCAGGCCTACGCCGAGCAACTTCAAGCCAAGGTCACGCGCTTGCGTGACCTGCTGGCGCCGTTCGATGCACCCGAGCCAACGGTGTTCGACTCGCCGCTGCAGAACTTCCGTCTGCGCGCCGAATTCCGCCTGTGGCGCGAGGGCGGTGATCGGCATTACGCGATGTTCGCTCAGGACGACAAGCGCACGCCGATTCTTATCGAAGAATTCCCGATCGCCAGCCTGCGCATCAACCAGTTGATGCCGCAGTTGAAGGCGGCATGGCAGGCCAGTTCGGCGCTGAGCCACAAGCTGTTTCAGGTGGAGTTCCTGACCACGCTGGCCGGCGATGCAATGATCACCCTGTGCTATCACCGCCCGCTGGACGAACACTGGCACGCGGCAGCCACCAAACTGTCTGCGGATCTCGGCGTCAGCATCATTGGTCGCTCGAAGGGCAAACGCGAAGTGCTTGGCCTCGATTACGTGGTCGAAAAACTTGAAGTCGGCGGGCGCACCTTCAGCTATCGCCAGCCGGAAGGCGCGTTCACTCAGCCAAACGGTACGGTGAACCAGAAGATGTTGAACTGGGCATACGAAGCACTCGGTGATCGCACTGACGACTTGCTGGAGCTGTACTGCGGCAACGGCAACTTCACCCTGCCGCTCGCCACTCGCGTGCGCAAGGTGCTGGCCACCGAAATCAGCAAGACCTCGGTCAACGCCGCACTGAGCAACCTCAGCGAAAACGCTGTGGATAACGTCACTCTGGTGCGTTTGTCCGCCGAAGAACTGACCGAAGCACTCAACGAAGTGCGCCCGTTCCGTCGCCTGCAAGGCATCGACCTGAAGAGCTACGAGTTCGGCAGCGTGTTCGTCGACCCACCGCGCGCCGGCATGGACCCGGACACCTGCGAGCTGACCCGGCGCTTCGACAACATCCTGTACATCTCCTGCAACCCGGAAACCCTGGCGGCGAACATCGCCCAGTTGCACGACACGCACCGCATTACCCAGTCCGCATTGTTTGACCAGTTCCCGTGGACGCATCACATGGAATCGGGTGTGTTGCTGACCCGGCGTTGATTGCCGATGCCGGATGCGAAAAAGCCGTCGTGATTGACGGCTTTTTTGTGGGTGCTTTTTTGTGGGTGCTTATTTGTTTGTGCGATCACCGAACATAAAACACCGAGGTCATTTTTGTTCAATTGACCATGGTAACCATCTAGTACATTTTATCTCCACAGGCTGAAAACCTCAGCCAAAGCCAAAAACAATAAGTGGAGTTACCCCTCATGCCCCCTATCGTTCTGGTGCTCAACGGCCCGAACCTGAACCTGCTCGGGACCCGCGAGCCGGCGACTTACGGTCACGAAACCCTGGCGGACATCTCGGCGTTGTGCGGTCGCGCTGGCGAAGAATTCGGCCTGGCCGTGGAGTTTCGCCAGACCAATCACGAAGGCGAACTGCTCGACTGGATTCACGCCGCCCGTGGCCGTTGCGCCGGGATCGTGATCAATCCGGCGGCTTGGACGCACACCTCGGTAGCGATTCGCGATGCGCTGGTGGCCAGTGAATTGCCGGTGATCGAAGTGCACCTGTCCAACGTCCACGCCCGCGAGCCGTTTCGTCATCACTCGTTCGTCTCGGCGATTGCCACAGCGGTAATGGCCGGTTTTGGCAGTCACGGCTATCGACTGGCACTGGAACATTTCAGCCAGCGGCTGAAGGGGTAAATCGCATGTCTCGCGCTAACGTAATACTCGCCGGGCTGATCGGCGCCGGCATTCAGGCCTCTCGCACGCCAGCGCTGCATGAGCACGAAGGCGATGCCCAAGGTCTGCGCTACCTCTATCGATTGATCGATCTCGATCAGTTGAAAATGGACAGCACCGCCCTGCCCGACCTGCTGCTGGCGGCCGAGCGGATGAACTACACCGGGCTGAACATCACATTCCCGTGCAAGCAGGCGATCATCCCGCTGCTCGACGAATTGTCAGCGGAAGCCAAGGGCATCGGCGCGGTGAACACCGTGGTGCTGAAGGACGGCAAACGTGTCGGCCATAACACCGACTGCCTCGGTTTCGCCGAAGGTTTTCGCCGTGGTCTGAAAGACGCCGCCCGCGAGCGCGTAGTCCAGATGGGCGCCGGTGGCGCAGGCGCAGCAGTGGCCCACGCGTTGTTGAGCGAAGGCGTACAGCAACTGACTATTTTCGATGTCGACCGTGAGCGCGCCGAGAGTCTGGCGAACAACCTCAATGAGCATTTCGGCTTTGGTCGTGCAGTGGCTGGGCATGATCTGCCGAGTACGCTGAATCAGGCCGATGGTCTGGTGAACACGACGCCGATGGGCATGGCCAAACTGCCGGGCATGCCGGTGCCGGTCGAACTGCTGCGCAAGGAATTGTGGGTGGCCGAGATTGTGTATTTCCCGCTGGAAACCGAACTGCTGCGCAATGCTCGCGCGCTGGGTTGCCGAACGCTGGATGGCGGCAATATGGCGGTGTTTCAGGCAGTGAAAGCGTTTGAGTTGTTCAGTGGCGTGGTGCCGGATGCGCAGCGCATGCTCGCGCATTTTCAAAGCATGAATGGCTAAAAACCTGTGGGAGCGAGCCTGCTCGCGAAAGCGTACCTTCAGTCAATATATTTACTGACTGACACGCCGCTTTCGCGAGCAGGCTCACTCCTACAGGGAACTGCGTCAGGCTTGCAGGTAGCGTAAAACGGATTCGCAAATCATCTCGCGATGCCGCTGCTTGATGCTTTCATCCGGCAGATCGATCTGAAAAATCTCGCCAAACGTGTGCCGGTTCGATACGCGATAGAAGCAGAACGAACTGATCAGCAGATGCACATCCAGCGCATCCAGTCCCGCGCGGAATAAACCTTCATCAGCACCACGACGCAGAATCTCACCGAGCGAATCGAGGATGGTATTGTTCATCGCCTTGATCGCATCGGAACGCTTCACGTATTCAGCGTTGTGGATATTTTCGATGCTGACGATGCGCACGAAATCGACATTGCGGTCGTGGTGATCGAAGGTGAACTCCACCAGTCGCCGAATCGCCTCCACCGGCGCCAGCTCGGCCAGATGCAGACGGTTTTCGGTGCTGCGGATATCGCCGTAAAGCTTTTCCAGCACCTCGACGTACAACTGCTCCTTACTGCCGAAGTAGTAATAGATCATGCGTTTGGAGGTGTGGATACGCTCGGCAATCGCATCGACGCGAGCCCCCGACAAACCTTGCTGGACGAACTCGACGATCGCCTCCTGCAGGATATTCTCGCGGGTCTTTTCCGGGTTGTTCTTGCGACTCTTGCGCGGCTCTACAGCGGACACTTCAGGAGCTGCGGAAAGTTCTGTATTCATCGTCATTGCGGGCTCACGGCCATCACTGCACAGGCGGCGATTATGGGCCGCGCAGCACAGTGAAGGAAGCCGCGCGGCCTGTGTTTAATCCCGCGTTTACGAATTTCCTACAACTTCGCCTGGCGCACTGCGCCACTGCGTGATTTGGCCATCGCGGCCAGACGCACCGCGACGTTGGCCGCGCCGTAACCGGCATAGCCGTTCTTGCGCTGAATGATCTCGAAGAAGAAGCGCCCTTCGAACGGTTCGGTGTAGACGTGGAACAGCTCACCGCCCTGCGCATCACGGTCGTACAGAACGTTGTAATACGCCAGTTCGCTGAGGAATTCGTCGTCGAAATCGAAGCGCGCAGCAAGATCGTCGTAATAGTTCAGCGGGATGTCCAGCAATGGCACACCGGCCTCTTTGGCGCGACTGACTTCGGCGAAGATGTCGTCACAATCGAAGGCGATGTGATGCACACCCGAGCCGCGATAGCTCGACAGCGCGTGAGAAATAGCGGTGTTACGGTTCTCGGAAATGTTCAGCGGCAAGCGGATCGAACTGTCGCGACTGCGCAGTGCGCGGCTCTTCACCAGACCGTACGGATCAGGCAATACCACTTCGTCATCAGCCTCGAAATCCAGCAGGCTCTTGTAGAACAGCACCCAACTGTCGAGGCTGTCGGCTGGCAGCGCCATGGCCATGTGGTCGATACGTTTAAGGCCGCCACGGGCCGGCGCATCTGCCAGCAGATTGAAATCGGTGCCGTAGACGTCGGCCTGTTCATCCACCAGATAAATCAGGCTGCCGTCCGGGGCGCGCACCGCTGCCAGCTCCAGTTCATTGGGGCCGACCAGTCCACGATAGGGCTGACCTTTGTAGGCGACGGCGCGGGCCAGCGCACTGGCGCTGTCCTTGACCCGCACAGCGGTGGCGCACAGCGACGGGCCGTGGGCTTCGAAAAAGCTGTGAGCGAACGAATAAGGCTCGGAATTTAGGATCAGGTTGATGTCGCCCTGACGCAGCAGACTCACGCTCTTGGAACGATGTTGCCCCGCCTTGACGAAACCGAGGCGTTCCAGCCAGTTCGACAGCTTGGCGCCGAGGCTTTCATCCACGGCGAACTCAAGAAACTCGATGCCGTTGTACTCACTGGCCTTCGGTGTTTCGAAAAGGATTTCGCGATTGGCCACAGGCGTCGCGTCCTGCTCCAGACGCTGGCGGGTCTTCTCTTCCAGATACAGCAGCGAACGCAAACCGTCGGCGGCATTGGCCCGTGGTGGCGCGGCGCGGAAGCCGTCGTTGAAGATTTCCAGCGACAGCGGCCCGGTGTAACCGCTCTGGATGATCGGCGCGAGGAACCCCGGCAAATCGAATTCGCCCTGCCCCGGGAAGCAGCGGAAATGCCGGCTCCACTCCAGCACGTCCATGGCCAGGATCGGTGCATCAGCCATTTGTACGAAGAAGATCTTCTCGCCGGGAATAGCGGCGATGGCGCTAGGATCGCCCTTCAACGACAAGGTGTGAAAGCTGTCGAGCAAGACGCCGAGGCTCGGGTGATCGGCCTGCCGCACGATGTCCCAGACCTGTTGATAAGTGTTGACGTGACGGCCCCAGGCCAGCGCCTCGTAACCGATGCGCAAGCCGCGCGCACCGGCATGCTCGGCCAGCAGTCGCAGGTCATCGACTAGAATTTGTTGATCGCCGACGCTGTCGGCCGAGGCATTGCTGCAGACCAGCACCAGATCGGTACCCAGTTCCTGCATCAGGTCGAACTTGCGCTCGGCCCGCTCCAGATTGCGCGCGAGGCGATCGCGGCGGCAGCCTTCGAAATCGCGGAACGGCTGAAACAGCGTGATGGCGATACCGAGGTCGGCGCACATCTGTTTAATTTCCCGTGGACTGCCGTCGTAGTACAGGAGGTCGTTTTCGAATATCTCCACCCCGTCGAACCCGGCGGCGGCGATGGCTTCGAGTTTTTCCGGCAGGGTGCCGCTCAAGGAAACGGTGGCAATGGAACGCTGCATGTTTCAACTCCCGGACTGCGCCGCTTTATCTTTACTGTAGGAGCCGCCGAAGCCAGCAATCGTTTGATCTTTATTGCTGAAAAGCACAATCAAAAGATCGCAGCCTGCGGCAGCTCCTGCACAGGATGGTTTTTATAGTGAGGGAAATTATTGGCTGCATCCCCGCGCGCAGCAATTTAAAGTGTACTACCCGGTTAGTTTTGCGTGCGATTATCGAACACAATGGCGGTTTGGCGAATTGACGATTTTTCGTCCACTGCCCAACATCGACCGCACATTGAGTCCGGATCTGAACCACCGGTCGCAGCGTGCAAAGTAGAAAGCACACCAAATAACAAATCCAAAAACGGGTGGAACACATGATTCCTTCACAGACTTCCCGCATGGCTCCGGCCATGAGCACTGCCACGGGTGGCATCGGCGACAAGATCCGCGGCGCCATGGCTGTCGGCAAGACCCGTTGGGGCATGCTGGCGCTGGTGTTTTTCGCCACTACCCTGAACTACATCGACCGCGCCGCCCTCGGCGTCATGCAGCCGATCCTCGCCAAGGAAATGAGCTGGACGGCGATGGATTACGCCAACATCAACTTCTGGTTTCAGGTCGGCTACGCGATCGGTTTCGTCCTGCAAGGACGCTTGATCGACCGGGTCGGCGTCAAACGCGTGTTCTTCTGCGCCGTGCTGCTGTGGAGCCTGGCCACCGGTGCACATGGTCTGGCGACTTCGGCCGTTGGCTTTATGGTCTGCCGATTCATCCTCGGCCTGACCGAAGCGGCGAACTACCCGGCCTGCGTGAAAACCACGCGCCTGTGGTTCCCGGCAGGCGAACGTGCGGTCGCCACTGGCATCTTCAACGCCGGCACCAACGTCGGTGCGATGTTTACACCGATGCTGCTGCCATTGGTCCTGCATGTCTGGGGCTGGCAAGCGGCGTTCCTGTGCATGTCGGCACTCGGCGGGATCTGGCTGCTGTTCTGGGGTTTGAAGTACTTCAACCCGGAAGATCATCCGAGCGTCAAACAGTCCGAACTGGACTACATCCAGAAGGAAGTCGAACCAGAGCAGGCCCGCGTACCGTTCTCGAAAATCCTGCGCATGCGCGGTACCTGGGCGTTCGCCCTCGCCTACTCGCTGACCGCGCCGGTGTTCTGGTTCTACCTTTACTGGCTGCCACCGTTTCTAAACCAGCAATACAACCTGGGCATCAACGTCACCCAGATGGGTATTCCGCTGATCATTATCTACGTGACGGCTGACTTCGGCAGCGTCGGCGGCGGCATTCTGTCTTCGTTCCTGATCGGTCGCGGGATGAACTCGATCAAGGCGCGGCTGCTGTCGATGTTCCTGTTTGCCTGCTGCATCATCGGCGTGGTCATGGCGGCCGGTTCAGCCAATCTGTGGGTTGCAGTCGCTGCGATCTCTCTGGCCATTGGTGCGCACCAGGCCTGGACGGCGAACATCTGGAGCCTGGTGATGGACTACACGCCCAAGCACATGATGAGCACGGTGTTCGGTTTCGGCGGCATGTGCGCCGCGATTGGCGGGATGTTCATGACCCAGATCGTCGGCCACATCCTCACCGTCACCAACAACAACTACACCGTGTTGTTCACCCTGATCCCGGCGATGTACTTCATTGCGCTGACCTGGATGTACTTCATGGCACCGCGCAAGATTCCTACCCTCACCGAATAACCTGGCCACTATATTGGCCCCTTGTGGGAGCGAGCTTGCTCGCGAATGCGGACTGACAGTCGAAACAAATGTGACTGACACACCGCTTTCGCGAGCAAGCTCGCTCCCACAGTTTCTTGTGTTGTCAGCTCAACGACGGCTTTGCTGCCACGCTGCCGCCAACCCGCTGCAGCAGATCACCGCAATGCCGATGATCGTCAACAGACTCGGCGTGTGATTGAACAGCAACCAGCCCAACAACCCGGCAAACACGATCTGGCAATAACCGAACGGCGCCAGCAGTGCCGGTGCGGCATGGCGGAACGCCTGGGTCAGAAACAAATGCGCAGTCATCCCGCAACTGCCCAGCGCCAGCATCAGCCCGGCATGGGTCAGCGTCGGCACCTGCCAGAAGAACGGCACCAGCGCACTCATCACCAGCGTGTTACACAGCCCGGCGAAAAAGTTGCTGGTGGTCGGGCTATCGACTTCGGCGAGCTTGCGGGTCAGCAGTTGATAGAAACAAAAAAACAGCGCCGAGCAGAACGGCAGCAACACTGCCGGGGTGAACAACTCACCGCCCGGGTGGACGATGATCAGCACGCCGATAAAGCCGCAGATCACCGCGATCCATTGCCCGCGCGTCACCCGTTCCTTGAGCAGTGGCACTGACAATGCGGTCACCAAAACCGGCGCAAGGAAGTTGACCGCCGTGGCCTCCGCCAACGGGATGTACAACAAAGCGGTGGTGAAAAACAGGCTGGTGCCGAGCAGGCAGAGTGCCCGAACCAACTGCCATAACGGCTTTTTGGTGCGCAGGACGCGCAACCCGGACTGCGGCAGAAAAATCCCCGCCATCAGCAGGGTGTGCACCAGATAGCGCGCCCACACCACCATCACGATCGGATAGAAACCGGACAGGTATTTCGACAGCGCGTCGTGACTGGAGAACAGGAAGGTTGCCACGACAATCAGCAAGATCCCCTTGAAGGGTTGGTTGACACCGGAGAGCGGGGTGCTGACGGTCATTGGGTTTCCTTGTATTACCAAAAAGATCAAAAACCTTCGCAGGAAAGTCTAGCCGCCACTGGAACAGCACTGTCCTATGTCAGCTGGCTTGCCCGCGACAGGTGCGCAGCACCGCTTAAAGCCGCGCCAACAACGCTCGAGTTTTTTCAATCGACATCTGCGCCCGCTGCAATCCGCTCACGCCCTGCTCCAGCAGTTTTACCGTGGGAATTTCCAGGCTCAGTGGGATATTAGCCGGCAACGCTTTCAGCAACCCGAGCAGATCGCAATCGCCCTCGCCGGGAAACCGCCGCTCGTTGCGCGCCTGACGCAAGATCTCGGCCATGTCTGACGGTCGCGGCCCCGCTACATCACATAATTGCGCATAACGCAGGCGCGACACCGGCACGTTGGCCAGATCCTGTAAGCGTGACGCCGATCGATCAAAGTGGAACGCATCGATCAGCACCGCAGCGTTTTCCCGATCAGCGTTCTCGATAATGCGCAGCGCTTGCTGAAGATCGCGCGCATCAGTCCAGGGCATGAACTCCAGATGCGGATGCAATCCGTAAGGGGCCGCCAGATCGCAAAGGGCCGCGAAGTGATCGGTGAGTCGCTGCTCGTCAGGATCATTCCCGGCAACGAGTAATTCTGTGGCGCCGAACTCCGCGCCGACCGTAAGAAGTTTCTCGAAATCGGCGACGATGGTTTGTGGCTTCAGACGCAGGATTTCCACGTCGAGCACACGGAGGCCGGTATCGCGTAACCGCGCCAATGTCTGACGGCGCAAATCAGCATCGGCCACCAACGGGAAGTGATATTCCTCAGGCGTCGCTGGCTCCAGGCGTAAGCCGACATGGCTGTAACCGGCACGTGCGGCCACTTCGACCATTTGCGGTGGCGACAACTCCAGCACGGTGAGGCTGGCCAGGGACAGAATTCGTTCGTTCATGTTCAAGCCTCGATCAGTGCAGGGGCGTAGGCACGGCCAGTGGCGGCGGCCTCGCGGATCGCTTCGACCAGCGCAAGGGTGCGGGCGGCATCGGCAGCGCTCACCAGCGGCTCGACTTCACGCCGCGCCACGCGTACGAAATGCTCTAACTGCAAGCGCAAAGCTTCGTCACCGCTGTAGGACTCTTCCACCACCTGCAAGGGTTCATGCCAACCGGCGTCGACCTGATCAGCGGCGTAATGCCAGCGTTTGAGTTGCGGGATGCTCAAGGCGCCGGCGGTTCCGGCCAGCAGATAACACGGCTGATCGGCCTGGCGCGGATACACCGGGTTCTCACCGGAATCCAGCTCCCAACTCCACGGCGCGGCGACCGCGTCGGAACCGCTCAATGTGCCCAATGTGCCACCTTCGAATTGCAGCAACACCGCCGCGCTGTCTTCATTGGCAAAACCGCGCACGGCGTTGTCGGTGATCGCCTGCACCGAGCGCACTTCACCACACAGATGCCGTAGCAGGTCGAGGTCGTGGATCAGGTTGGTGAGCAACATCCCGGCGCCCGGTTCGCGGCGCCACGGGATCTCGAAATAGCTGTCGGGTTTGCGCAACTGGAACAACGCAGTGACCGTGGTCAAACGCCCGAGTGCCCCGCTCTGCACCAACTCATGGGCACGTACGATCAGCGGATTGTGGCGCCGATGATGGCCAACCAGCACCGGCACGCCGCTGCTTTTAACCATAGCAACCAATTCGCGCACTTCATCGATGTGCACGCCGACCGGTTTCTCCAGCAGCACCGGCACACCCGCGGCCAGACAATCGAGCGCGGTGCTGACGTGTTGATTATTCGGATTGGCGACAATGACCGCGTCTGGCCGGACAAGCTCCAGCATCTGACGATGATCGGCGAAATGCCTTACGCCCCATTCAGCCGCAAGAGCTGCGGCTTGCGGACCGGGATCAGCCACGGCGCACAGCGTCGCTTCGCTGATGGATTGCAGATGCCGATGATGTTGCTGGCCCATGTTGCCGGCGCCGATCAGGGCGATTCGAAGGGGCGAATTCAAGGTGCGGTCCTCTTGTGATTGTTGTTGGAATATCACTCCAGCAACAATTTAGAACCGAGTTCCAGAATCAGACACCCATCTATCCCAAAACCGTGCGAACACCGCACAATTTCAAGCCAAACGAATATCCATGTAGGAGCTGCCGAAGGCTGCGATCTTTTGATTTTGCTATTAAAAGACAAGATCAAAAGATCGCAGCCTTCGGCAGCTCCTACCGGGGATTTGCGGCGGATTAGATAAACAGTTCTGAGGCCAGGCTGGCCGCCGACATCTCCTCAGCAAACTGCAGAAGCAACGGCGCCAGCTCATGCAACCTCGCCCCCGGCATCCGCGCACTCGGCCCGGCGATACTCAGTACACCAATCACCCGACCATCCGTTGGATGCCTCACCACCGCGGCAATCGCCGAAGTCCCCACTGCCGAACTCTCTTCGACCCAGGCATAGCCCTGCTCGCGCGCCAGACGCAGCCGTTCCAGCAACTCGATATTGGAGCGCGGCGCATTCGGCCCGATCCCCACCGGCACTTCCGCTGCCTGCCGCTCGACCAGTGACAACGCCTCCGCATCGCTCATGCACGCCAGCCACGCATGCCCGGAGGCGGTGTAGAACAGCGGCGCATCACGGCCCATGTCGGGGTCATAACGCAGACCGGTGCGCGCACCTTGCGCCTTGGCAATCCAGGTCTGGCGCTCGCCGTCGATCACGCCCAAACGCACCAGTTCGCCGGTTTCCTCCGCCAGTCGATCAAGCACCGGCTGGACGATATCTGCACCGCTGCTCGACAAGTACTGAAAGCCCATCGCGACCAGTTTGGTCGACAAATGATAACGCAATGTTTCCGCATTCTGCCGCACGTAGCCCAAGCGGATCAGCTCGGCGAGCAAGCGGTGTGTTGCACTCTTGGGGATATCCAGTTGCTCGGCCAGGGTCTGCATCGGCAGCCCGCGCGGATCACTGGTAAGGCTTTCCAGCACACTGAAAACCCGTTCGATTTGACTGCCGGCCATGGGGACATCCAAAGGAAATTTTGCCGATTCTAGAAGACATCAGCGGCAAAGCGAAATCTGGAACCGCTTGTTCGATAACCGCCCGCTTTGTTACATCGAGTCTTGTCGAGCCACACCAGCACTGGTTATTTTCTGGAATCAAATTCCAAAAACAATTTATCGCTGGAGCGTTGTTTGATGTCTGCCGAACTCCCGGAAATCGACTGTGACGTATTGGTCGTCGGATCCGGCGCTGCCGGGTTGTCGGCCGCCGTGACTGCTGCGTGGCATGGCTTGAAAGTCATCGTAGTCGAGAAAGATCCGGTGTTCGGTGGCGCCACCGCCTGGTCCGGTGGCTGGGCTTGGGTGCCGTGCAATCCACTGGCGCGTAGGGCCGGGATCATCGAAGACATCGAACAACCGCGCACCTATTTGCGCCATGAACTGGGCGAGCATTTCGACCCAGCGATGATCGACGCTTTCCTTGAAGCGGGACCGCGCATGGTCACGTTTTTCGAGCAGCACACCGCGCTGCAATTTGCCGATGGCAACACCATCGCCGACATTCATGGCGACACGCCGGGGGCCGGCACTGGCGGTCGCTCGGTCATCGCGGCACCGTACGATGGACGCAAGGTCGGACGCTTGCTCAAGCGCCTTCGTACCACCATGCGCGAAACGTCCTTCATGGGCATGCCGATCATGGCTGGGGCGGATCTGTCGGCGTTTCTCAATCTGACGCGCTCAATGAAAGCCGCATGGCATGTGACCCAACGTTTCACTCGGCACGTGTTCGACCTCGCCGTGCATGGCCGGGCAATGCAACTGGTCAACGGTGTGGCGCTGGTGGCACGGCTGGCGAAGTCCGCCGAAGACCTCGGCGTGTTGCTGTGGGAATCGGCGCCGGTAACGGAATTGCTGCGCGACGAAAATCGTGTTTCGGGTGCAGTGATCAACACCCGCAAAGGCCCGATGCGCATTCATGCCCGCAAAGCCGTGGTGCTCGCCGCCGGTGGTTTTGCCAATGACATCGAGCGGCGCAAAGCCTTGTTCCCGCGCACACCGACCGGCCACGAACATTGGGCGCTGCCGCCACTGGCCGTCAATGGCGATGGTTTGCGCCTGGGCGAAAGCGTCGGTGCACGGGTCAATACCGACATGGCTTCCCCCGTGGCGTGGGCACCGGTATCGCAGGTGCCGCATTCCGACGGCAGCATTGGCCATTTCCCACACATCATCGAGCGCGGCAAACCCGGGATCATCGGCGTGCTGCGCAACGGCCAGCGCTTCGTCAACGAAGCCAACGGTTACTACGACTACGTCAGCGCCATGGTCGCTACTGCGCCGGAAGGTGAAGAAGTCGCCTCCTGGCTGATCTGCACCCGAGCCTTTCAACGGCGTTATGGCCTGGGCATATCGCGGCCGTTTCCGCTGCCAGTGTCAGAATTTATCCGCAGCGGCTATCTGAAAACCGGCAACACCATTGAAGAATTAGCCAACGCTTGCGGCATCGACCCGATCGGTTTGCGCCAAACACTCGACGATTACAACCGCCATGCACGCCATGGCGAAGACCCATTGTTCGGGCGCGGCACAACACCCTACAACCGCAAACAGGGTGATCCGGCGAACCTTCCCAACCCCTGCGTTGCCCCAATAGACACCGGCCCTTTCTACGCAGTGAAAGTCCAACCCGGCTGCTTCGGTACGTTTGCCGGCCTCAAGGTCAACCCACACGCGCAAGTGCTGGATGCCAACGAACAACCCATCGCCGGCCTCTACGCAGCGGGTGGCGACATGGCCAGCATCATGGGCGGCCACTACCCGGCGGGCGGCATCAATCTTGGCCCGGCACTGACTTTCGGTTACATCGCCGCCCGGCACATTGCCGGCATGACTGCTTTCGAACAGGAGATCGACCATGCAGCACATCGTTAACGCCCAGGGTTTGAACATGCCAAAACTTGGCCTAGGCACCTGGCCAATGCTCGGCGACGAATGCACTCGCGCCGTGGAGCAAGCACTGGAACTGGGTTATCGCCACATCGATACGGCTGCGGCCTACAACAACGAAGACGCGGTCGGACAAGCACTGGCGAATACGCCGACACCGCGCGAACAGATTCATGTCACTACCAAGGTCTGGTGGGACCAGTTGCAACCCGACGCGATGCGCCACTCCATGGATCGCAGCCTCACGGCCTTGCGCAGTGATTACGTTGACCTGTTCATGATTCACTGGCCGACCACCGACTGGGACCTGCCACGCACCCTCGAAACGCTGGCCTCGTTCAAGGAGCAGGGCCTGACGCGCAACATCGGCGTAGCGAATTTTCCACTGCCATTGCTGCGCAAAGTCGTCGAGGAATATGGCATCGATCTGTCAGCGATTCAGGTCGAGTACCACGTCCTCCTCGGCCAAAACGCCCTGCTCGACTACGCCCGTCAACACAATCTGGCACTAACGGCCTATACCCCGCTGGCGCGCAACAAGGTCTCGGACATCCCGCAGATTCAACAGATCGCCAACAAGCACGGTGTGCTGCCGACTCAAGTGGCGTTGAAATGGTTGCTCGATCAACCCAATGTCGCGGCAATTCCAAAGGCCAGCAGCCGCGCCAATCAACTGGCCAACCTCGCCTCGCTGAAGGTCGAACTCGACGATGAAGACCGCGCATTGATCGCCGCCCTGTCGAAGCGCGAGCGTCAGGTCAGTCCGGATTTCGCCCCAGAGTGGGATGCGTTTGATCGCTGATTCATGACCTGCTGAAAGAAACCCGCCACGGGATTGAATTCGCAGGCCTTCCCATCGTCAATAACAGGCCCGACCTCGTCACCACGAGGCCGGGCCTGTTTGCATGTGAGCGAATAGACGGACGACCGGACTGGCGCCACACTCACACAACAGCAACACTCATCACCATCCGATACACACAGAGGATTCCCACATGCTATGGAAAAAAGGCCGACGCAGTGACAACGTCGTCGATGCCCGTGGTGATGATGCCGGCGGTGGCGGCGGCATGCGCTTCGGTGGTGGCAAAGGCCTGAGTCTGGGGGCGATTCTGCTGATCGTCGGTATCGGCTGGATCACCGGGCAGGATCCGCTGCAGATCCTCGGCCAGCTCGCCGGGCAATCCACACAACAAGCGGCGCCGACCTCGCAAACCCGCCAGGCACCGCCGGCCAACGATGAACAGGCCGAATTCGTCCGTTCGATCCTCGGCGATACCGAAGACACCTGGGGCACGATTTTCCAGCAGGCCGGGCGGCAATATAAAGACCCAACCCTGGTGCTGTTCAGTAACAGGGTCAATTCCGCCTGCGGTCTGGCGACCTCGGCCACGGGCCCGTTCTACTGCCCGGCGGATCAGAAGGTCTACCTGGACATGGCGTTCTTCCAGGAAATGTCACAACGCTTCAAGGCCGCGGGCGACTTCGCCCAGGCCTACGTCATCGCGCATGAAGTCGGACACCATGTGCAGACGCTTCTCGGCGTCTCGGCGAAAATGCAGACAGCCCGTCAGCAAGGCCGGCAGATGGAAGGCGATGGCGGCTTGCTGGTGCGCCAGGAATTGCAGGCCGATTGCCTCGCCGGCGTTTGGGCCTACAGCGCACAGAAGCGCTTGAACTGGCTGGAGCCGGGCGACATCGAAGAAGCCTTGAATGCGGCCAACGCCATCGGTGATGATCGCCTGCAACAACAGGGTCAGGGCCGTGTGGTGCCGGACTCGTTTACCCACGGTACGTCGGCGCAAAGGGTGCGCTGGTTCAAAACCGGATTCGCGCAGGGCCAGGTCGGCCAGTGCGACACCTTCGCGGCGAAAAACCTGTAAATGCATAAATGGCTTTTGGCGTTACTGATCGTTGGCAGCACCGCGCACGCTGCCGGTGTCGATGCGATCAGCCCCGGTCGTTTGCAACTCAAGGTCGGGGAAATGGCGGTAGGCATCGGGCCTGCGCCGGAGAAGATCGAGCGAGTGCTGATCGTCATTCATGGCCGATTACGCAACGCCGAGACCTATCGCAAAAGCGCCGAGAGTGCCGCCGAGCTGGCGGGGCAAACCACGCACACCTTGGTGATTGCCCCGCAGTTTCTCAATGAAAGCGATGTCGCGCTGTACTCGCTCCCCGCCACGTTGCTGCGCTGGCAAGGCAACGAGTGGATGGGCGGCGGGTTATCCACAGGGCCGAATCCGTTGAGCTCCTACGCCGCGCTCGATGAGATCGTCACGCGGATCAGCGACCGCAAACAGTTTCCCGACGTGAAGCAAATCGTGATATTCGGCCACTCCGGCGGAGGTCAAGTGGTGCAGCGTTATGCCCTGCTCGCCAAGGATCAGCCAGCGCTGAAGGCCAACGGCATTCGTTTGCGCTATGTGGTGGCGAATCCGTCGTCGTACGCGTATTTCAATGAGCAGCGGCCGGTGGCGTTCGATCACGCCAAGTGCGCGGGTTTCAACCGCTGGAAGTATGGTCTGGCAGACATGCCGGTCTATGCCGGTGGGCAAACGCCGTTGCAGCTTGAGAGCAGTTACATCAAACGCGAGGTGATTTATCTGCTTGGGCAGCAGGACGTCGACCCCAACCATCCGGCGCTGGACAAGCGTTGTGAAGCCGAGGCGCAAGGTGCGTATCGCCTGGAGCGTGGGAAATTTTACTTCGGCTATTTGCTGCGCCGGCATCCGGAAGGGGTGAATCAGCGGTTGGTTGAAGTGCCCGGGGTTGGGCATAACGGTGATGGGATGTTGACCTCGCCGGAGGGGCAAAAGGCGTTGTTCGAACAGTAAGCTGTTTGGCGGATTTTATGCCCTCTTCGCGAGCAAGCTCACTCCCACATTTGGAATACATTCCCCGTGGGAGCGAGCTTGCTCGCGAAGAGGCCAGCTCAGGCAGCAAAGATTTCAGGCCAGCAGCATCCGCCGCAACTCGACACAATCCTTCGCATGCCAATCGGTCAGCTCGGGCCACGGGTTTTCCGGCAGATTCACCAACACCGTCCGCGCCCCCGCCGCTCGGCCGCAATCCAGATCAAAGCGGTAATCACCGACCATCACCAGCTCACTCGCCGGCACGTCCCAAGCGTCTGCCAGTTTCAGCAAACCACCCGGATGCGGCTTCGGCGGCGCTTCATCTCGGCCCAACACATCGTCCACCGCAAAACAGTCAGCCAAACCAATGGCCTCCAGCGTCACATGCGCCAGTTCCCGCGCATTGCGGGTCAGTATGCCGAGTCGATAACCGCGCGCATGCAGATCGCGCACCAGCTCTACCGCCCCGTTGGCCGGGGTCGAACCCAGCGCCAGATCGCGCTCGTGCTCCAGCAACCAGGCATGCTTCGCTGCTGCCTCATCCACCGGCAATGCCGCAAGATGAGTGAGGATGTCGTCCTCCGGCGGAATCGCCAGCGCCACGCGAATCGCCGCAAAATCATGCACGGCGACGGTCAGCGTGCCGTCCATGTCGAACACCCAGTGCTTTACCTCTTTCAGGCTCATGCCCAATCCTTGCGATGGCGGATCAGGCCTTCCTGCGTCACCGACGCGACCAGTTGGCCGGCACGGTTGTACACGCTGCCACGGGAGAACCCACGGGAATTGCCGGCCCACGGGCTGTCCATCGCGTAGAGCAACCAGTCATCGGCGCGCAGATCGTTGTGGAACCACAGCGCGTGATCGAGGCTGGCGACCTGCATGTCTTTCTGCCAGACCGATTTGCCGTGGGGGAGCATCGAGGTGGTCAGCAGGCCGAAGTCAGAGGCATAGGCCAGCAGGTATTTGTGCAGCGCCGGGATGTCAGCCAGTGCACCATCAGCACGGAACCACACGTATTTCACCGGATCGGCCGGTTGCGGGTTGTACGGGTCTTTTTCGGTGACCGGGCGCACTTCGATCGGCTTCGGGCACAGCAGTTTTTCACGCATGTGTTCCGGGATCAGGTGCGCACGTTGCTGGGTCAACTCCAGCTCCGACGGCAGGTTTTCCGGGCCGACCACCACCGGCATCTGGCTCTGGTGCTCGAAGCCTGCCTCGTCGTATTGAAACGACGCGCTGCAAGTGAAGATCGGATGGCCCTTCTGGATCGCCGTGACGCGGCGGGTGCTGAAGCTGCCGCCATCGCGCACGCGATCAACCGAATAAACCACCGGCAACTTGGCATCGCCCGGACGCAGAAAATAACCGTGCATCGAATGCACATGACGCGCCTCTTCAACGGTCTGACTGGCCGCCGACAGCGACTGGCCGAGCACCTGACCACCGAACAACTGACGGAAACCCAGATCCTGGCTACGGCCACGGAACAGGTTTTCTTCGATCGGTTCCAGGGTCAGCAGGTCGACCAGATCTTCCAACACTTGGCTCATTCAGACTCTCCTCACACAAAGCTATGCCGCGCAGTCTTGGCTGCGGCGGCCGATTCAGATTCTGGCACGGGCCAATGATATGGCGGCCATTGTAAACGTCCGTGTCGGCTTATCCATGCAAGGTTTGCAGCCATTGTTCCCGAGTGATGCGGTACAGCACATGCCGGCGCAACGGATGATCGACGGCCAGTTTCGGATGATCGAAATCATCTTCCGGAGCGTGATGCATGCCGATCGCCTGCATGACTTTTTCCGACGGTAGATTGGATTGCGCGGTGAAGGAGACGACTTCCTTCAAAGCCAATCGATCAAAGCCGCAACGCAGAGCGGTCCACGCCGCCTCACTGGCATAGCCCAGGCCCCAATGTTCCTTGGCCAGGCGCCAGCCGATTTCCACCGCTGGCGTGAACGGCGCATCGAAGCCGACCACGCCGAGACCGGTGAAACCGATGAATTCGCCGCTGTCCTTGCGCTCCAGCGCCCACAAACCGAAACCGTGCTCGGCAAAATGCCCGCGCACGCGGCCGATCATCGAGGCACTTTCCAGGCGGCTCAACGGCGCCGGAAAATAACGCATCACTTGAGGATCGGCGCACATCGCGGCAAATGCCGGCAAATCCTCGTCCTGCCACTGACGCATCAGCAAGCGCGCGCTTTCAAGTTCCAGTATCGGCTCCATCGTGCCCCTCCGTTTCCATGCCGCAAGTCTACATCGCTGGTAGGATCCTTCACTCTTTCCTACGTTCCTACATGAATTCGCCATGCCACTGCCGCTGATCTACCACGAAGACTACAGCCCCGAGTTTCCGGCGGATCACCGCTTCCCGATGGATAAGTTTCGCCTGCTGCGTGATCACTTGGTGGACAGCGGTCTGACCTGCGATGCCGACCTGCTGCGCCCCGAGATCTGCCCTAACGACATCCTCGCCCTGGCCCATGACCGTGCGTATATCGAACGCTACATGAGCGGCGAGTTGTCCCGCGAAGACCAGCGGCGTCTCGGCTTGCCGTGGAACGAAGCGTTGGCGCGGCGTACGGTGCGGGCGGTCGGCGGTTCGATTCTGGCCGCGGAAAAAGCCCTGGAACATGGCCTGGCCTGCCACTTGGCCGGCGGCACTCACCATGCGCATTACGATTACCCGGCCGGTTTCTGCATCTTCAATGACTTGGCGATCATCAGCCATTACCTGCTGCAAAGCGGTCGGGTCAATCGCGTGCTGATCTTCGATTGCGATGTGCATCAGGGCGACGGCACCGCGCGAATCCTGCATGACACGCCGGAGGCGATTACCGTTTCCCTGCACTGCGAGAAGAATTTTCCTGCACGCAAAGCGGAAAGTGACTGGGACATTCCGCTGCCCAAAGGCATGGGCAATGCTGATTACCTGAAAGTGGTCGATGACACGCTCAACTATCTGCTGCCGCTGTATCAACCGGATCTGGTGCTGTATGACGCCGGCGTTGATGTACACAAGGACGATGCCCTCGGTTATCTGCAACTGACCGACGAAGGCGTTGCCGCCCGCGATGAAAGCGTGATGCGCCATTGCCTGGGCCGCGATATTCCAGTGGTCGGCGTGATTGGCGGCGGTTACAGCAAGGACCGCCACGCCCTCGCCCGCCGCCACGGCATCCTCCATCACAGCGCGCAGCGGATCTGGCAGTCACACGGCTGTCATTGAGCTGTGCTGCGTTACCCACAATGGCTGTGGAACTGCCTGTGGATAACCTGAGTGAAAGGGACTGCAGCCCATACCGGTTATGGCCTGCGGCGCATTGATCATTTTTCAACCACATACTGAGCTCATTAGACTCCCCTGTGGGAGCGAGCCTGCTCGCGAAGGCGTCAGTACTCTCAACATTTAACTGATTGACCCACCGCTTTCGCGAGCAGGCTCGCTCCCACAAGGATCTCCCACATTGGTTTGCGCTGTTAGAATGCCCGGCTTATCCCGCCATACCGCAGCGCACGCCATGACCCAGAACTCCGCCTCCTCCCCCGCTCACGTCGCCATCATCGGCGGTGGCCCCGCCGGCCTGATGGCCGCTGAAGTGCTGAGCCAGGCCGGAATCCGCGTAGATCTCTACGACGGCATGCCCTCGGTCGGCCGCAAGTTCCTGCTCGCCGGTGTTGGCGGCATGAACATCACCCACTCTGAAGCCTACCCGGCGTTCCTCTCGCGCTATGCCGAACGCGCACCGCAGATCGCACCGTTACTGCGCGGCTTCGACGCCGATGCGTTGTGTAAATGGATTCATGATCTGGGTATCGAAACCTTTATCGGCAGCTCCGGCCGCGTATTTCCTACCGACATGAAAGCCGCGCCGCTCTTGCGCGCCTGGCTCAAGCGTTTGCGCGACAGCGGCGTAGTTATCCACACCCGCCATCGCTGGCTCGGTTGGGACGAACACGGTGCGCTGCGTATCGACAGCCCGGAAGGTGAAATCACCGTCAAACCCGACGCCACCCTGCTCGCCCTCGGCGGCGGCAGCTGGTCGCGCCTCGGTTCTGACGGCGCATGGATGCTGCCTCTGGAGCAAAAAGGTGTAGGACTGGCGCCGTTGCAGCCGAGTAATTGCGGCTTCGAAGTGCAGGCCTGGAGCGAATTGATGGTCAGCAAATTCGCCGGCGCGCCGCTGAAAAATATCGCCATCGGTTTGAATGACGATGTACCCCGCTTGGGCGAATGCGTGATCACCGCGTCCGGGATTGAGGGCAGTCTTATTTATGCGCTGTCGGCGCCGATTCGTGAGGCGATCAATCAGCATGGCGCGGCGGTTATTCACATTGATCTGCTGCCCGGCCGGCCTGTGGATAAATTGCAGGCGGCGTTGAGCAAGCCACGCGGTTCGCGCTCAATGGCCAAGCATCTGCACAGTCAGGTCGGGATTGATGGGGTGAAAGCGGCGTTGTTGCGTGAACTCACTGATGCGGCGACGTTTGCTGATCCGGCGCTGTTGGCGCGGGCGATCAAAGCGTTGCCGCTGACTCTGGTCAAAACGCGGCCGTTGGACGAAGCGATCAGCAGCGCTGGGGGCGTGACGTTCGAGGCGATGGATGAGCGGCTGATGCTCAAGGCGTTGCCGGGGGTGTTCTGCGCGGGCGAGATGCTCGATTGGGAAGCGCCGACGGGGGGGTATTTGCTGACGGGGTGTTTTGCCAGCGGGCGGGCGGCGGGGTTGGGGATTGTGCAGTGGCTCAAGTCCGAGGCGTCTGCCTGAACCCTCACCCCAGCCCTCTCCCAGAGGGAGAGGGGGCCGACCGAGATGTCTGACGTCATCCATCGACCTGAAAGACCGAGTCGATTATGGATTCGGCAAAGCACTTTCAATAGAGCCGACCGAGGTATCTGCTGTCATACCTCGACCTGAATGACCGAGTCGATTGTGGGTTTTGTCAGCCGACCGAGATGTTCGGCGCCATACATCGACCTGAAAGACCGAGCCGATTATGGATTTGGTCAGCCAACCGAGGTGTCTGGCGAAGGCCCTGTCGATTATGGATTCACAATAAACGTATCAGGTCGGCGTATTTCTTGAGCATCCTCCAATCAGTCCCCTCTCCCTTGGGGAGAGGGTTAGGGTGAGGGGCTTTTGACCTTAAGGCTTACGCTTACGCGGTCCAGTGTTGAACACCGGCACTTTACGCACAGGCTTGATCGAAGGCTCTGGCGCCTGCGTCTCGCCGCTGTCCACCCACTTGCCCAGATTGCGCTTGCCGCCACCACCGGAAGCCTTCGGCTTCTTCGGTTTCTTCGGCTTCTTGATCACCTGTCCGCTGGCATCGGTATCCGGCACGCGGTGTTCAGGTTCGAAGTCCGGCTCGTTCTGACGCTTCAAGGTCTGCCGCGTCAGCATTTCAATCGCCGACAACATGTTCACTTCATCCGCGCACACCAGCGAAATCGCCTCACCCGTCGCGCCTGCACGACCAGTCCGGCCGATACGGTGGATGTAGTCTTCGGCCACGATTGGCAGATCGAAGTTGATCACCAGCGGCAGATCTTCGATGTCCAGACCTCGCGCAGCAACGTCGGTGGCCACGAGAATCTGCACTTCACTGAGTTTGAAACGATCCAGCGCGCGCTGACGGGTTGCTTGCGGTTTATCACCATGGATACCGTCAGCATTCACGCCCAGGCCCTGAAGTTTTTCCACCAGCGCATCGACACCGTTGCGGGTTTTGGCGAACACCAGCACCTGCTTCCATTTGTTCTTGCGCATCAGGTGCACGAACAACTCGGCCTTGCGCTTTTTGTCCACCGTGACGATCCACTGCTTGACCGTATTGGCGGCGACGTTGCGCGGGCTGACTTCAATGCTCAGCGGATCGTTGAGCATCTGCCCCGCCAGCAGGCGGATGTCATCGGAGAAGGTCGCGGAGAACAGCAGGGTCTGGCGCTTTTTCGGCAGCATGCGATAAATGTTCGCCAGTTCTTCAGAGAAGCCCAGGTCGAGCATACGGTCGGCTTCATCCAGCACCAGGGTTTGCAGCTGATCGAGTTTCAGCGCGTTCTGGCGGAACAGGTCGATCAGGCGACCCGGCGTGGCGACCAGCACATCGACGCCGCCGCGCAGCTTCATCATCTGCGGATTGATGCTGACGCCGCCGTACACCGCATAAGTGCGCAGCGGCAGGTTTTCGGCGTACTGGCGCACAGACTCATGAACCTGCTCGGCCAGCTCGCGGGTCGGCACCAGAATCAGCGCACGCGCCGAATTGGCAGCGACTTTCGGCCCTTCCATGGCCAGCAACTGCAGCAGCGGCAAGGCGAAACCGGCGGTCTTGCCGGTGCCGGTCTGGGCGGCAGCCATCAGGTCACGACCGGCCAGCACGGCCGGAATGGCTTGCGCCTGAACCGGCGTCGGGGTCTGGTAGCCGAGCTTCTCGAGGGAGCGCAGCAAGGGTTCGATCAGGCCAAGGGTGGCGAAAGTCATGGAAGTACCGTAGGAAAAAATGACGCGGGCATGCAATGCCGCGCAGTTTACCCTAATTCGTACGTTGTTCTGCGGGAACGGCTGTCGGCGCCACGACTGGCGGCTGTGCCGGACGGCGCCACTGCGGCAAGCCAATCAACACCACGGCGCTGATGATCACCAGCATCGCCAGCGCTTCTTCGATCCCGATGGTCTCGCCGACAAACACAATCCCCAGCAACACCGCGACCGCAGGATTGACGTAGGCATAGCTGGTCGCCGCTGCCGGACGCACGTGCTTGAGCAGGTACATATAAGAGTTGAAGGCGATGATCGAGCCAAAGAAGATCAGGTACGCCAGCGCCAGCCAGCCTTCAACCGGAGGTATCGCTTGCAGATGCTCGCCACTGACGGCGCTGCCGATCAGCAGCACCACTCCGCCGACCATCATTTCCACCGCGCTGGCCATGGCGCCCTGCGGCAACGGCAAGTGTCTACTCCACACCGAGCCGAACGCCCAGGTCGCCGCCGCAAAAATCAGCAGCGCCGCACCCAGCGGGCTCGATTGCAGGTTGGAGCCCATGTTGAGCATGGCGATACCGATAATCCCCAATGCCACCCCGGCCCACTCGAGACGCGTATTACGCGCGCCCCAGAAATATCCACAGAGCAAAGTAAACAGCGGCACCGTTGCCACCGCCAATGCTGCAACACCGGAAGCCACCCCGGTGTGTTCAGCCACACTCACCGCGCCATTACCAAAACTGAGCAGCAAAATCCCGATGATCCCCGCCGCTTTCCACTGCGCCCAGGTCGGCGCCGGTGCTCCACGCCAACGCAGGAACGCGTACATCAACGTACCCGCGATCACAAAGCGCACACCGCCAAGCATCAGCGGTGGCCAGTATTCGACACCGATGCGGATCACCAGATAGGTCGATCCCCAAATCACGTACAGCGCAAAAAACGCGGCGATCAGCGGCAAGGAAAAACGGCGCAAGGCAGGCATGGGCAGCTCGAATGTCAGGCTTTCGGGATTAGTTATTCTAGAAAGGCTTGCGGGCAAAAATAAGCTACAAAACCTGTTTATAGCGCCGGTACACTTTGGAAATCACGGAGATCGGTGGAATAAACCACGATTTCGAAAGTCTGGCATTTTGAGGAGTCCGGCCTTGGACAAATATGACCGCATGCTGCTCAGCGCCCTGCTTGAAAACGGCCGTGCGTCCTATGCCGACCTCGCGCGAAAGGTGAACCTTTCCGCCCCAGCCGTCGCCGAGCGCGTGGCCAAGCTTGAGGCAGCCGGGGTAATCACCGGCTATGAGGCGAAAATCGACCTGTCGAAAATCGGCTTACCGATCCAGTGCATGATCGAATTGCGCCTGCACCAGAACGGCAGCCAGAAGGTCTACGACGAACTGGTGAAAATCCCGCAACTGACCGAGTGCTTTCGAGTGACAGGCGATCCGTGCGTGATGATGAAGGCTGCGGTGGGGTCGATGACGGAGCTTGAGGAGTTGATCAATCGGGTGGCGAAGTTTGGCTTCAGCAAGACCTCGATTGTGTTGTCTAGCGCGATCGAAAAACGCGTGCCGCTCGGCCAGATCGAAAGCAACGGCAAATCCTGAGGACGATGATTCCCCTGTGGGAGCGAGCCTGCTCGCGAAAGCGGTGTATCAGCCAACATCAATGTTGAATGAAAAACCGTATTCGCGAGCAGGCTCGCTCCCACAGGGGTTGTGTGCTGGATTGGGGATCAGCGATAGCGCTGCAAGTGTTCGCTGACTTTCGCGGCAGGGACTTTCTGCAGTTTGCACAGCAGGTCGTGCGATAGCTCGCTGACGCCGTGCTTGTGCCGCAACTCATCGGCCAGATGCGCCATCAGGTTGGCCGCCATCTCGGCATCAGCCATGGCCCGGTGAGCCTGGCCGGTGTGCGGCAAGCGCGCAAACGTGGTGAGCGTGCCGAGCTTGTGATTCGGCGCCGCAGGCATCAGCCGCCGCGCCAGCAACAGCGAACAGGCAAAGTTCTGCAACCGCGTGCGCTTGATCCGGCCCAACTCAAAATCCCAGAATTTCTGGTCGAACGATGCGTTGTGTGCGACCAGCGGCGTGCAGCCGACAAACTCATTCACCTCGTTCATCACCTGCTCTGCCGGCGGCGCGGTGCGCAGCATGGCGTTGCTGATGCCGGTCAGTTGCTCGATAAACGCGGGAACGCGCACGCCGGCGTTCATCAGGCTCTGGTAACGCTCGACGATGCGGCCGTTTTCCAGCATGACCACGGCAATTTCCGTGGCGCGGCAGTTGCTGTTCGGCGACAGGCCCGTGGTTTCAAAGTCGATGACTGCAATGCGTTCCAAACCGGGTTCAACTCCGTACAAATCAATTGTTCAGCTTAATTTTTTAACAGCAGCGCGCCTTCGATCGGCACGTAACGGCTGGCCGCGCGGATCAGCGAGTTGGCGGTCAGGCCGGGCACACCGTAGGCGACGGCTTGAACGCCGTGCTTGCTGATGATGCGCTCAAGCAACATGTCGAAATCGCCGTCACCGGAGGCCAGGACAATTTCGTCGACGTGGTCGGCGGCGTCCATGATGTCGAGGGTGATGCCCACGTCCCAGTCGCCCTTGGCCGAGCCGTCGCTGCGCTGGATGTAGGGTTTGAGCTTCACGGTGAAACCGAGGTTGCGCAAGATCTGCTGGAACTGCTGCTGCTTGCTGTCGCCACGGTCGATCGCGTAGGCGTAGGCCTCGACGATCTGCCCGTCCTTGCTGATGTCGGCCCACAATGCGGCGTAGTTGAAGTGACAACCATAGGCCTGACGCACGGTGTAGTAGAGGTTCTGCACGTCGGCGAACACTGCGATTTTTTTCACCGGAGTTCCTGTGGGCGCGCAAGCGCACGAAGCGGGATCAGGCGCCAGGCCCGAAAAAGGCGCTCAGTATGCCAGCCATCAGGAGGGTTCCGCGAATAATCGGCCCGGAGCCCTCAGGGGCTCCGGACGAATGGTGAATCAGACGAAGGAATCGTCGTCATCAAAGAACGAGGAGTTGTCGTTGCCGTAGTCGGTGTCGGTGAAGCCGCCCTGGTCGTTGCCAGAGAAGCCGTTGTCCGCCACCCGCTGATCATCGCCCCAGCCGTTGTTGCTCTGGTCGGCAACCTGCGCCGGTTCTTCCTTGATCACTTCAACGATTTCTTCCGGCTGCTGGTTGTGATGGAACAGGCTGCTGATGCCCTGCGCCAGCATCACGCCACCGGCCACACCGGCCGCAGTTTTCAAAGCGCCACCGAGGAAGCTGCTGCCAGCTGCCGGAGCGGCTTGTTGCGCATAGTTAGGCGGCGCTGCGCCGAAGTTCTGTTGTGGCGCCGGGGCCGCGTAATTCTGCTGCGGGGCCGGTTCGCGCCAGCCGCCAGTCGAGGCAGGGGCGCTCTGGGTCGGCGCCGGACGCGGGCTGCCACCGAAGATGCTCGACAGGAAACCGCCACCACCGCTCGGCGCCGGGGCGGCACTTTGCGCCTTGGCCGATTGCAACTCGGCCTGCAACTGCTGAACCTGTTGAGTCAGTTGCTTGTTCTGCTCGTCGAGGCTCTTGAGCGCCGCCTCTTGCACCAGAATCGCCTGGGTCATGAAATAACCTGCCGCTGGCTGGCGGGTCAGGTGTTCCTTGATCCGCGTCTCTGCCTGGGCATCGCGCGGGGCTGCCTCCGTTTCGGCCTGTTGCAGCCGGGAAAACAGTCCATCGATCAGGGTTTGCTCTTCGCTGTTCATGGCGACCTCGTAGATTGCCGGGGATAACATTGCCCTCGTCCACGTTGGCCGAGGTGCTCTCCTGTAATGGAGACGGTGACAAAACGTTTCAATGACCTTTACCGAATGTTTACGTTTGTGTCGGGCCAGCCATCATCGGTTAAAGTGAGCCACTGTTTTCAACCTGCGATACCGACTGATGAATGCCCTCGAAGTACTGCGCGACTCTCTGTATTTTTTCAAACGCCATTTGGGCAGCATCGTGCGGTTGTGCCTGCCGCTGGTGATATTCGAAGCATTCCTGCAACAGGTGGTTGATCACGCCAGCGGGCCGGAAAACATCTCGGCGATCAGTATCGTCGTTGGTCTGCTGGTGTATCCGCTGTACACCGCAGCGCTGATCCTGTTCCTCGATGCACGCAGCCGTGGCGAGGCGCCGCGCAACCGTGATCTGCTGGCGATGGCCGCCACTCTGTGGCCACGTTTCGCTTTGCTCACGGCGCTGAACACCTTGCTGATTCTGCTGGGCCTGTCGCTGTACTTCCTGCCCGGCCTGATGCTGATGGTCATGCTCGCATTCGGCGAATACCTGCTGGTGCTGCGCGGCATGGGCCCTTTGCAGGCAATGAAAGAAAGCCTGCGCCTGACCCGTGGGCATTTCTGGCGAATCCTGTTGTGCATTCTCTGTGTGATGACGCCGCTGTGGTTGCTCAAAGGTGCGACGCTGGCGGTGTACCCCGAGCCGCAGAACCCGGTGATCGGCATACTGATCGACAGCGCTCACAGCTTTCTGCAACTGTTCACCAGTGTGGTGTTGTTCCGCCTGTTCATGCTGATCAGCGAATTGCCTGACAAACGTGACAGAGTGGTCTGACAGCACTGCGCTTGGGCTTCGAGACGGCCGTCAGGTATGCTCGGGGCCACTTTCTGTAACGCTATAAGCCGAGCCATGACCCGTCTACTGCGCTACACCCTGTTGCTTGTTGTGCTGGCCGTCGTGTTGATCGGCGCGCTGATCTTCAGCCTGACCTGGCGCCCCGACGCCCGCGAAACCCTGCCGGTCAGTTGCACGGGGACGCCACCGACGCTGGTGCCGGGCCAGGCGCTGAAAGTCATGACCTGGAACGTGCAGTACCTCGCTGGCAAGCGTTACGTGTTCTGGAATGATCTGGCCCAAGGCAACGATGAAGCGCCGACCCAGGAAGACATGGCCTTCAGCCTCGATGAAGTAGCGCGGGTGATCCGCGACGAGCAGCCCGATGTGGTGCTGTTGCAGGAACTCGATGATGGCGCCAAGGCCAGCGACTACCAGGATCAACTGAAGTTACTGCAGGAACGCGTTGCCGACCTGCTTCCGTGCAGCGCCAGCGCGTTTGACTGGAAAGCCGAATTCATCCCCGACGCGCATATTTTCGGCAGCGTCGGAAGACAACTGGCGACCCTGAGCCGCTACCGCATCGAACACGCCGAGCGCCTGCAATTGCCGGTCGCCTCGGCCAACTTCATCAGCCGCCAGTTCCAGCCAAAAGACGCTTTGCTCGCGACCAAACTGCCGCTGAGCGATGGTGGGCAACTGACCGTTTTCAATACCCATCTGGAGCGTGCCAGGCAACTCGATGACACTTTGCAGGCGCAAGTGAGCGCCGTGGCCAAAGTGCTCGACAAGTACGAAAGTCAGGGTCTGCCATGGTTGATCGGTGGCGATTTCAATCTGCTGCCGCTGGGTCAATATCGTCGCTTGCCCGCCGAGCAGCGCACACCCTACGCCGCCGACAGCGAACTGCACCTGCTGTGGGACAAATACCCGATGATCCCGACCAACAACGAGGCCAGCGGCATCGACCGTGCGCAGTGGCTGACCCATTACCCCAACGATCCTGGCCTGAATGGTCCGGATCGTACGGTCGACTATCTGTTTTACAGCCCGAAAATGAAGCGGGTGCAAGCGAGAGTGCGCCAGGACGACACCTTGCGCATCTCCGATCACCTGCCGGTGATTGCGCGCTTCCTGCTCCCCGCCGCGCCTTAGATCACAACTTCGGCACACCACCGATCACTGTGGGAGCGAGCCTGCTCGCGAAAGCGCTTTATCAGGCAACGGATGCGTCGACTGAAACGACGTCTTCGCGAGCAGGCTCGCTCCCACAGTTGATTGATGTCGTAGCTTTATTCTGTGGCCGACTTCAATTTTGTAGGCGCTGCCGATCTCTTTATCTTCAGGTGCCGCGCGGTTTCGCCCGTGCAGTCGCTTCGGCGACCAGCGGATCATCCGGCCAATAATGTTTCGGATAGCGGCCCTTCAAATCCTTCTTCACCTCGGCATAGGTGCTGCGCCAGAAGTTGGCCAGATCCTGCGTCACCTGCACCGGCCGCCGCGCAGGCGATAGCAAATGCAGTTTGACCACTTGCCGGCCGCCGGCGATTCGCGGTGTATCCGCCAGCCCGAACAACTCCTGCAAGCGCACCGCGAGAATCGGCGGAAACTCGCTGTAATCCAGACGAATCGACGACCCTGACGGCACGCTCAGATGATGCGGCGCCAGCTCATCAAGCTTCTGCGGCAGCGGCCACGGCAGCAGATTACGGACGATGCTCGACAGATCCAGATTGGCAAAATGACTGAGCCGCGAAACCTTGCCCAGATAGGGCATCAGCCAGTCTTCGAGGGTGTTCAGCAACGTTGCATCGCTGACATCTGGCCACTGACTGTCATCCTGACTGTTCAACTCCAACTGCCGCAACAGCGCCACCCGCGCCTGCCACTGACGCAGTTCCGGCGTCCACGGCAGCAGCTCCAGACCCTTGCGTCGCACCAGATTGACCAGCGCCTGACTGCGCGCATTTTCGTCAAGACCGGTTAGCGGTTCACGGCTGAGAATCAGCTCGCCGACCTTGCGCTGACGCTCGGCGCGCAGCACGCCTTCGCGCTCGTCCCAGTCCAGTTGATCGACATTACGCACTTGCTCGGCGAGCACTGAATCGAACAGCGCCGGATCGAAATCCGCCGCCAGATAAATCCTTTCCTCACGCTGGCCCTGACGACTGCCGAGGTCGGCAATGACGATCCACGGTTCTTTCATCAGGCTATCGGCTTCGGCGAACAGCGCCGCGCGGCCGTTGGCCAGACGATATTCGGCGCCACCGGCACGCCGCTGTTGCGCGACGCGATCCGGATAGGCCAGCGCCAGCAAGGCACCGAGCCAGCGCGGATGATCGGGATCGCTGACTGGCTCGCTGGCCTTGCCGCGCAGGTAACCGCGATATTGCCGCGCCAGTTGCTTGGCGCGCTGCACCCCGCCCTGCGCACCACGGGCCGCGCGTTCTTCACCGGACAGCAGGGCCAATCGACTGTGCAAATCCGCACCGGCGCCACGCAAGATATCGCGTTCGCCCAGTAACGCGGCGACATCGCACGCCATATTCGCCAGACCCAACGCCTGACCCCGCAGCAACAAATGACCGATGCGCGGATGCGCCGGCAATTCAGCCATGGCCTGACCGTGCGTGGTCAGAGACTCGCCTTCCAGCGCGCCAAGCCTTTGCAACAAATCCTGCGCCTGTGCATAAGCCGCTGCTGGCGGAACATCCAGCCAGACCAGTTCGCCCGGCGTGACACCCCAGCGCCCCAGTTGCAGGGCGAGGCTGGCGAGATCCGCCGAAAGAATTTCCGCACTGCCATAAGCGGCGAGCTGTTCGTGCTGATCCTGCGACCACAAGCGATAACAAACGCCCGGCTCGAGTCGCCCGGCCCGGCCAGCACGCTGGGTGGCGCTGGCCTTGGAAATCCGCTGGGTATCGAGACGCGTCATGCCGCTGCCCGGATCGAAACGCGGCACCCGCGCCAGCCCCGCGTCGATCACCACGCGCACGCCGTTGATGGTCAGACTGGTTTCGGCAATGTTGGTCGCCAGCACCACTTTGCGCTGGCCGGGCGGCGCCGGATCGATCGCCGCGCGTTGCGCATTAAGGTCGAGTTCACCGTGCAACGGGCACAGCAGCACATCGCTGCGCTCACCCATCGAGTCGACCAATTGTTGATGAACGCGACGGATTTCCGCCTGCCCCGGCAGGAACACCAACAGACTTCCGGTTTCATCGTGCAGCGCTTCGAGCACGGTTTGCGTGACGCGTTGATCGATGTATTCGCCGGGCTGAAACGGCCGCCCCCAGCGCATCGTCACCGGATACATGCGCCCTTCGCTGCGCAGGATCGGCGCATCATCCAGCAACCCGGCCAGACGGTCACCTTCGAGCGTGGCCGACATCAGCAAAATCTTCAGCGGCTGTTCAGCGCGGAACAGCTCGCGACCATTCAGACTTAAGGCCAGTGCCAGATCGGCATCGAGGCTGCGCTCGTGAAATTCGTCGAAGATCAGCAAGCCCACGCCTTCCAGCGCCGGGTCGTCCTGCAAGCGACGGGTGAGAATGCCTTCGGTGACCACTTCGATGCGCGTAGTGGGGCCGACCTTGCTGTCGAGACGAATGCGATAACCGACGGTTTCACCGACCTTCTCGCCCAACTCGCTCGCCAGACGTTCCGCCGCTGCCCGCGCGGCCAGACGACGCGGTTCCAGCATCAGAATGGTCTGCCCGGCAAGCCACGCTTCATTGAGCAAAGCCAAGGGCACGCGGGTGGTTTTACCGGCGCCGGGCGGTGCTTCGAGCACGGCTTCGTGGCGCGTCGCCAAGGCTCCACGCAGGGCGGGTAAAACATCGTCGATCGGCAAAGAATTCATGCTGGCTCCCCAGGGCGTGCCCACAGTAAATTGCGCGTCGCGTTAATGCTGTGAGCGTGCCAGGCAAGGCGCGGGACGCAGGTAAGGGGCGTTTCCTTGCCAAGTCCCGCAACGCAGCATGGCGCGCTCACAGCTTTAGCCCGGAGGGCCGAACCCCGATAGGATTCATTAGCCTTCACGCGGTATCGATCTGGAGAAAACAACGTCAATCCTCAACATATTTCGGTAGGGGGTGAGACGAGGCCGCAATTTACTGTGGGCACGCCCTGCCAGGCCCGAGTATAACGGCGAACTGGCGGGCGTTCGTCAGGGTCTTAACTTCACACGACGACGCTTCGTTATCAGATGACTCAGGAGATTTTCCCATGCGCTTACCTTTTCGCCTGATCGGCGGTGTACTGGTCGCCACCCTGCTCACGCAAATCACCGCGTGCGGTTCGATTTTCTACCCGGACCGGCGCGGTCAGATCGACGGCAAAATCGACCCGGCGATTGCCGTGCTCGATGCCGTGGGCCTGCTGTTCTACATCATTCCCGGGCTGATCGCGTTTGCCGTCGACTTCGCCACCGGCGCAATCTATTTCGAACCGGGCCACACGGCGCAGATCGATCCGGCCAAGCTCAAGCAAGCCATCGGCCCGGATGGTCAGGTCGATAATCACAAGTTGCAGGCTATTCTCGAAAGCGAGTTGGGCCGAGATTTCCCACTCGACGATCCGCGCCTGATTCAACACAAGGGCAGCACGCAACAACTGGCCATGTTCGGCCTGCAACCTGCCGCTTAAAAAGGACGTTCAATGACATCCAGCCCCGAACACGCTCGCCTGCTACGGCTGGCGACCCGCGCCTCGGTGGCGGTCGCGTGCACGCTGATCGTTGCCAAAGCCGTCGCCTGGTGGCTGAGCGGCTCGGTGAGCATGCTCGCCGGCCTCACCGACTCGGCGCTGGATGGCGTCACTTCGCTGCTCAATCTGCTGGCGGTGCATTACGCGTTGCGCCCGGCTGATGACGATCACCGTTATGGTCACGGCAAGGCGGAATCGCTGGCGGGCATGGCGCAGGCGTTGTTCATCGGCGGCAGTGCGGTGTTGATCGCGTTTCAGGCTTATGAGCGACTGCACGATCCACAACCGCTTGGTGCGCCATGGCTGAGCATCGGTGTGATTGTGTTTTCGCTGCTGCTGACGGCGGCATTGCTGGTGTTGCAGTATCGAGTGATCAAGCAGACCGGCTCCAACGCCGTGCGCGCTGATTCGCTGCACTATCGCTCGGACATGTTGCTCAACGGCAGCATTCTGATTGCGCTGATCCTCGCCGGTTTTGGGTTTGAGCAACTGGATGCATGGTTCGGTCTGGGAATTGCCGCCTACATTCTGTGGAGCGCGATACAAATCGCCCGGGAAAGTTTTTCGGTGCTGATGGATGAAGAACTGCCGACGGATGTCAGCCAGCACATGCTCGAACTGGCCTGCAGTGTGCCGGGCGTGTTGGGTGCGCATGACTTGCGCACGCGGATCTCCGGCAACCACTGGTTTGTGCAGTTGCACCTGGAATTACCGGGAGAATTGACGTTATCAGTGGCCCACGGCATCAGCGATCAAGCCGCCGATGCCATTCACAAAGCCTACCCGCGCGCCGAAGTGCTGGTGCACGCCGACCCGCAGGAAGTGGTCAAGTCAGAACGGGCGCAAACCCGGCTTCAGTAACTGACCTGATAGCCGCGACTGCTCAGGCAATTGCCCTGAGCCTGACGGTAGGCCTGAACCACTTCGGGCGCCGGTTGATACGTCGCGGTACGCGGATCGAAACCGCTTCGCTGCACGGCGTACTGATAGCACTGGTAACCGTCCTGCTGTACCTGCTCCGGCGACTGGCCGTTGGCCGGATACGCTTCAACGTCATAGCCTTGAGACTGCGGTTGCGGCTGTTGCTGCACCGGCGGTTCGACCACGATGTAATCCTGCGTCGCTTCCTGATACGCGTAGTAGGAACCAGCAGCAAGAAACAGCAGCGAACCACCGATCCACACTTCACGGGCGTAATCCGGCAGATACTGAATGCGGATCCCGCGCGGCGGTTGCACGACGATGTAGCGCGGGCCTTGTGGGCGATACCAGTAGCCGCCCGAATAGAAGTAATCCTGACCTCGATACGGCACGCGGTAGTCGCGATCCGGGAAACGGTCGATCACATGCCCCGGCCGATACTGCGGGCCTGGACCCCAGCCATTGCCATGGCCGTCCGGGCGCCCCGGCCAGCGATTGTCGTTGGGGCGGTTGCCGGTCTGCCATTGCTGATTGTGGTAACCGTTCTGCGGACGCTCGTCACGGTAGTAACCCTGACGTGGCTCCTGAGTCTGGCGCACGGTGTCGGGCCGTGGCTGGATCGGCAGGCTGTTGGCCGGCAGTTGTGGCGGCGGTGGTGGTTGGCGCACCGGGTCGGGATTGTAGGCCGGGCGGTTCTGATCGTGGTTCTGCCACTGGCCATTGTTGTTGCCGTTGTGCTCGAACTGGCGGCTGTTGTCGCCACGAATGATGTCGTTGTTCTGCGGACGCGGTTGATTCTGCGATGGATTGTTCTGCGGGCGCGGCTGATTGTTGCCGCCACGGCCCTGATTATTGCCCTGATGGTCCTGGCCATGGCCACCGCCCTCCGGCCCGCGATTTTGCGGCTCATCGGCAAGCGCTTGCACACTGACACTCACACACAGCAAACCAACACCGGCCAGACGCCAGAGGCGTGAATTCATGCTTTTTCTCACTGCGGGGCCTGTAAATGTAAGAGGGCTTGTCACTAAGACCGGGAATACACACGCCCGGTTCTGCAACAGGTTATCAGTCGCGCAACTTATTTATTGAGCGCCCGGCATGAAATCGCAGGCAAGAAAAAAGGGAGACCCGTCGGCCTCCCTTTAGAGAACTTCGTCCTGGCTCGACGCTTTTGACGTCGGCTCACCTCACGCCGTCTTCTGGACAGTGTGCAGCTCGGGGGCCGGCACAACCCCTGTGGGGGTGGCGGCCGCGGCAGGCCGGATAGGGCGGGCCGCGTGGACTGTGTTACCGAGCAGTGATTCTGGTGATAAGAATAGGCCTGAGGCGGCGACAGAGGATTGCGAAGATTGCTGAAATAAACACCACTTGCGCAATTTTTAACCCGGGATAGATAATCCGCCGCAATAGTTACAACCAAGGACAGATTGATGAGCAAACTCGACCGTTACGACCTGAGCATTTTGGCGGAATTGCAGCGCGACGCCCGCATCTCCAACCAGGAGTTGGCCGAGCGCATCGGTCTGTCGCCGTCCCCTTGCTCGCGCCGGGTCAAGCAGCTGGAAGACGACGGATATATTTCGCGTCAGGTGGCGTTGCTTGATCGCAAGATGCTCGGGCTGAGCCTGACCGCATATGTGCTGATCGGCATGGACCGGCATACACCGGAGCGTTTCGAGAATTTCGAAGCAGCGATTCGTACGTTGCCGCAGGTGTTGGAGTGCAGTCTGGTGACGGGTGTGGATGCCGATTACCAGTTGAAAGTGGTGGTGCCGGATATGGATCACTATCAGAAATTGTTGCTGGGGCACCTGACCCGGATTGAAGGCGTGACCAGCGTTCGGTCGAGTTTTGTGCTGAATCAGGTGCTCAACAGCACTGAACTGCCGCTGACTCATTTGCGTAGCTGATCAAAGGCCCCCTCATCGGAACGCCGCCCGCCCAGCCCTCTCCCCTAGGAGAGGGAGCCGACCGAGATGTCTGCTGTCATACATCGACCTGAAAGATTGAGTCGATTGTGGATTCACAACAGAACTTTCAGGTCGGCGTATTCCTTGAGCATCCCCCGGTCAGTCCCCTCTCCCTCCGGGAGAGGGCTAGGGTGAGGGCAAAGGCTTCGGATCAGACCCAGATCAATGCCCCCCCCCACATACCTTGGCGTATACTCGCCGCGCCCTTTTAGCCGCATGCGCGTCGGAGAAACCCAATGGATCCAGCCTTATTAGAAGAGTGGATGATGACCGGACTGGTCAGCATCCTGATCATTTTCATGGGTTTCATCGTCTGGGATCTGGCGAAGAAGTCCAAGGCCGGGCGCTTTGGTTCGTTCATTCTGTTCTTCGTACTGGGCTTGGGCGTAGCCGCGTTCATCATCAAGAGTGTGGTGATCGGCCTGATCGAATCCGGCGCTCTATAAGCGCGCCGGCACTTCCTTCCACTGGCCCTGATCAAGCCCTTCGATCGTCCAGTCACCAATTCTCACCCGCACCAGCCGCAACGTTGGTAACCCGACCGCCGCGGTCATGCGCCGTACTTGTCGGTTGCGCCCTTCGCGAATCACCAGTTCCAGCCACGAAGTCGGAATGGTCGCGCGAAAGCGTACCGGTGGATTGCGCGGCCACAACTCAGGTTCATCCAGCTGCCGCGCTTCGGCGGGCAAGGTCATGCCGTCATTCAGTTCGACACCGTCACGTAGCCGCTGCAACTGCTCAGCCGTCGGCACTCCTTCGACCTGCACCCAATAAGTCTTCGCCAGTTTGTGTTTCGGATCGGCGATGCGCGCCTGCAACTGCCCGTCGTTGGTCAGCAGCAACAAACCTTCGCTGTCACGATCAAGGCGTCCGGCCGGATAAATGCCGGGCACATCGATGAAGTCCTTGAGCGTCGCCCGCCCTTCGCCGTCGCTGAATTGCGTCAGCACATCGAACGGTTTGTTGAACAGGATCAGTTTCGGCTCGGCCGGTGGTGCCTTGGCAACACGGCGCGGGGAAGCAGACTGAGGCTTCGCGCCAGGACGGCGGGAAGGTGGACGTGGAGGACGGGACATGGCGAAAAGAACATCTAACGGTCAGGGCTGCCAATGCTAGTAGCCTGACCGTTAAATGACCATCCACAAATCAGCGGAACGGTGGTTCGTCGAAGCTGCGCAGCTTGCGCGAGTGCAGCGAGTTGAGTTCGGTGCGCAGCAGATCCACCGCTTCGATGCCGATCTTCAAGTGCTGGCTGACCGCGCGTTCATAGAAAGCGTTGGCCGAACCCGGCAGCTTGATTTCGCTGTGCAGCGGTTTATCCGAAACGCAAAGCAACGTGCCGTACGGCACCCGCAAGCGATAACCCTGGGCGGCAATCGTGCCGCTTTCCATGTCCACCGCCACGGCGCGGGACAGGTTGATCAACGGCCGTTCCTGCGCCCAACGCAATTCCCAGTTACGGTCGTCGTACGTCAGTACGGTGCCGGTACGCAGGCGTTTTTTCAGGTCATCGCCCTTCTCGCCGGTGACATTCGCCGCTGCTTGTTGCAGCGCCATTTGCACTTCAGCCAGTGCCGGGATCGGAATGTTCGGTGGCACCACACGGTCAAGAATGCCGTCGCGACGCATGTAAGCGTGGGCCAACACGTAGTCGCCAATGGTCTGCGACTGACGCAGGCCACCACAGTGGCCGATCATCAGCCAGCAATGCGGACGCAGCACCGCCAAGTGGTCGGTGATGTTCTTGGCGTTGGACGGACCGACGCCGATGTTGACCAGGGTCACGCCGTGGCCATCGCTGGCGATCAGGTGATAGGCCGGCATCTGGTAACGGTGCCAGACCACACCGGCAGCAATCGCCGAGGCTTCGCCGTGATCCATGCCCTTCTCGATGATCACGTTGCCCGGCAACACCATGCGCACGAAACGCGGGTCACTGCGCAATTGCTCCAGACCATGGACGATGAACTGGTCAACGTAGCGGTGATAGTTGGTCAGCAGAATCCACGGCTGCACATGACGCCAGTCGCTGCCGGTGTAATGCACCAGACGCCGCAGCGAGAAATCCACACGTGCAGCGTCGAACAACGCCAGCGGCAGCGGGTCGGTGTTTTCCCAGTCGTAGAGACCGTCGGCGATACCATCGGTGGCGGCGGACAGGTCGGTACTCGGGAACACCCGCGCCAGCACGGCAGCGGTGACGCCGGAGCCGGCCAGTTCATCGCCCTGCTCGACCACGTACGGATACGGAATATTCTGCTGGCTGACGCCGACTTCCACGGTCACGGTGAAGTCGTGCATCAACGGCACAAGTTGTTCGAGCAGGTATTTGCGAAACGCCGCCGGGTGGGTGACGGTGACGCTGTAAGTGCCCGGCAGCTGCACCTTGGCGTAAGCACGGGTGGTCTGCGGGACTTCGCCCTGGCAGTGATAGGTCAGACGCAGTTCGGGATAACGAAACAGAGCACGCTGCGCAGCGTCGGGTTCGACGCGATCCTTGAGGTAACGCTTGAGCGCCGAGTTCAGCGCTGTGGTGGCCCGCTCGTGCAGCTCGGCCAGACGATCCACGGCTTGTTCGGCGGTTTGAACGACAATAAACGCTTCGGTCACGATCAGCTTCCTGTGTTCTGACTTGCAGAGCTTCATCTTGCCTGCATCGTGGCGTCACGGGAACAGTGGCGTTGTGGGTGTACCTAAATCTCCCCATCAACGGATATCCCCTGTGGGAGCGAGCTTGCTCGCGAATACGGTTTGTCATTCAACATTGATGTCGACTGATGTACCGCTTTCGCGAGCAAGCTCGCTCCCACAGGATTTTGTGGAGTTGGGGAGATTGAGATCAGAAACCTTGCGGGGTTGAGCGGGCGACGATGGCTTCGACGTCCAGACCGCGCGGCAAGGCGCCGTAGACGCGGCCGCTACCGCTCAGACGGCTGGCAATGAAGGCATCGCTGACCGCCGAGTTGCCGGCTTCCAACAACAGTTTGGCCTGCAAACCGAGCGCGATGTCCTCAGTCAACTGCCGCGCCCGATACTGAATGTCACTGGTGTCCTTGAACTGTGCCTGCAACTGCTGAATATGCGCGGCCAGGCGCTTGTCACCATGCCCATCGCCCAACTCGCTGAACAACACATCCAGCACGCCCGGCTCTTTCGACAAGGCTCGCAGCACGTCGAGGCACTGCACATTCCCGGAACCTTCCCACGTCGAGTTCACCGGTGCCTCGCGATACAGACGCGGCAGGATGCTGTCCTCGACATACCCCGCGCCGCCCATGCATTCCGCCGCTTCGTTGATCATCCCCGGCGCACGCTTGCAGATCCAGTACTTGCCCACCGCCGTCACCAACCGGGCAAATTGCGCTTCGTGGCGATCATCCAGATGATCCAGCGCCTTGCCCATGCGCAAACTCAGCGCCAGAGCGGCTTCGCTTTCCAGGGCCAGATCGGCCAGCACGTTTTGCATCAATGGCTGTTCGCTGAGCAGTTTGCCGCCGACCTTGCGGTGTGCGCAGTGGTGGCTGGCCTGGGTCAGCGCCTGACGCATCAGCGAACTGGAACCGACCATGCAATCGAATCGGGTCATCGCCACCATCTCGATGATGGTTGGCACACCCCGTCCTTCCTCACCGACCATCCACGCCAGCGCGCCACGAAACTCCACTTCACTGGAGGCGTTGGACTGGTTGCCGAGTTTGTTTTTCAGACGCTGGATGTAGAACTGATTACGCGTGTCGTCCGGGCGATGGCGTGGCAACAGGAAGCAGCTCAAGCCTTTGTCGGTTTGCGCCAGCGTCAGGAAGGCATCGCACATCGGCGCCGAGCAGAACCACTTGTGCCCGACCAGTTCATAAGCCTGACCCGGGCCGCTGGCGCCGACCGGATAGGCCTTGGTGGTGTTGGCGCGCACGTCGGTGCCGCCCTGTTTCTCGGTCATCGCCATGCCGATGGTCACGCCGGCCTTGTGCGCCATGCCGACGTTGCGCGGATCGTATTCAGTGGCGAGGACTTTCGGCAGCCATTGCTCAGCGATATTCGGCTGCAAGCGCAGGGCCGGCACACTGGCGAAGGTCATGGTCAACGGGCAACCGCTGCCCGCCTCGGCCTGGCTGTGCAGATAAGTCATCGAGGCGCGGGCGACGTGGGCGCCATCCTGTGGATGCGCCCATGGCAGCGAAGTCAGGCCATGCTCGATCGCCGTGCGCATCAGTTCGTGATAAGCAGGGTGAAATTCCACCAGATCGATGCGATGGCCGTAGCGGTCATGACTGGCGAACGCAGGTTTGTTCTGATTGGCGAGGAACCCGGCTTCCATCAGCGGCCCGCCGGCGAGCGCGCCGTAAGCATCGATCCGCGACTCCGCCCAACCAGCACCAAAGCGCCGCGACCACTCCTGCAGCGGCAGGTCGATGCGGTAGAGGTTGGTGCCGTCCAGCGACGGCGGCTGGTTGGTGACTTCGTGGGTTTCAGCGAACTGATGCAGGTTCATGACGGGGCTCCTTGAATCAACCGGAGAGGTCAGTTAAGCACCGCCCCCAAGCTGATCAAAGTGTCATACGCGCCGAATTGGCGGCGCTTTTACCCTATCAACAGCACAGCACTCGACGCTCCAGTGCGGATTGCAGTTCCTCGAATTTCACCGGCTTGTTCAGGTAATCGACCGGTGCTCCCGTGGCGCAAAGCTCTCGGTCAGCGGTCAATGCGAGCATGAACACCGGCAGGTTGGCGCAGCCCGGCATGGCGAGAATCCGGCAGCACAAGGACGTGCCTTCAGGGGCGGGCATCTGACAATCGATCAGTACCGCATCGAAGGTTTCCCGCTGCAGGCAATCCAGTGCCGCCGCGCCGTTGTCAGCAGTGCGCACGCGGAAACCGAGCTTGAGCAACATGCCGCGCATCACCAATTGGTTGACGCTGTTGTCGTCCACCAGCAACACCGTGCAGTCCTGCGGCGCGCGTACACAATCGTGCGAAGGCGCGGAGATTGGCGCAGATTCAACCACCGGCAATTCGAACTCGACGTCCAACTGGAAGCGGCTGCCGCTCCCAGGTTCCGAGCGATGGGTAAGCTTGCCGCCGAGCAGCTCAACCAACTGTCGGCAGATCGCCAGGCCGACGCCCAGTCCGCCATATTCGCGGGTCATCGAACCGTCGAGCTGGAAGAAGCGCTGATACATCGTCGCTTCGCCCAGATCGGTAAAACCGATGCCGGTGTCGATCACTGCGAACGACAGGGCCAGACGATTGCCCGTCGACGGTTTGCCAGTCACCCGCAATGCCAGCCCACCAACGCGGGTGAACTTGATCGCGTTATCCAGCAGGCACTCCAGGCATTGCGCGAGTTTTGCGCTATCACCGTGCAAGCGATCCGGCAGGGTCGGCAGTACATCGACCTTGAAGTCCAGCGACTTGCTCGACGCATTGCCGTCGAATTGCACGCGCAACGCTTCGACCACGCCACGCAGGCTGAAACTGCCCGGCGCGGCCTTGAGCTTGCCAGCCTGCAACTCGGTAAGGGTGAGGATGCCGTTGACCATACGCATCATGTCCCGCGCGGACCCGGCGGCGGTCTGTTGGTACTGCTCAAGCTCCGGATCCATTTCGACGGTTTGCATCAGTTCCAGCGAACCGATCACACCGTTCATTGGCGTGCGCAGTTCGTGGGTCAGGGTCGCGAGGAATTCGTCCTTGAGTTTGTTGCTGTGGGCCAGTTGCTGGTTGAGCACTTCGAGTTTCTGCCCGGCGTCGTACAACGTCTGCGCCTGTTGTTCGCGCATCGCGTTGATGCGGTCGGCCAGCGCCAGCGACAGCAGCGCTACTTCGATGGCCGAGCCGATCTGGCTGGCGTACATGGTCAGGAACACGTTCGGCAGCAGGCCCAGCACCATCAGCGTGTTGACGATGCCGCCAAGCAGAAACGCCGACCAGGCAATGATGAAATAGCGCGCCACGCGCAAGCCGCGCCACCAGGCCAGAATCCCGGCGGCAAAAATCACCACGGTGAAGGTCAGCGCCAGCGTCGTCGCCAAGCGCAGGGCCAGGGCGTAAGTGGTCATCAGCGACAGGCCGATGACCAACGCACTGAACGCGATCAATCCGATCAGTACACGATCAAGCGCACGACTGTGGTTTTTGGTTTGCAGGAAACTGCGGGCGAACTGGCTGCCAAACAGGCCGGCGCAACCAATGAAAAAAGGCGTCGCGGCATTAGCCCACCATGGGTTGTCCGGCCAGAAGTACTCGACCGCCGCACCGTTCACTGACAGTTGATACAGACCAAACGAAGCAATGTAGAGGATGTAATAGAGGTAACTGGTGTCGCGCACGCTGAGGTAGATGAACAGGTTGTAGACCACCATCCCCAGCAGCACGCCATAAATGATGCCGAGCACATAAAGGCGCACTGGCTGGTCTTCGAGGTACGCGGTACTCGACCATAACGTCACCGGCGCCTGGATCGAGCCTTCGCTGGCCAAACGCAAGTACACGGTTTGCTGTTGATCCGGTTTGAATGAAAGATCGAACAAATAGTTGTTCTGGCGAATCTCGCGGCTGGTGAACGGCCAGGCATCACCGGTTTGCCGGACGAGACGGTAGTCGCCAGCAGCATCGGGCATGTACAGATCGAGATGATCGAGCGGTGGATACGCCAGTTCCAGCAACCAGGTGCGCTGGGCGGCGGGATTGCTCGGACGGTAATGCAGGTCGATCTTCAACCAGAACGCCGAGCGTGAATAACCGGCATTGAGCGTGGCTTTATCGTGAGGTTTGAACTTGCCGGCGGCAGCCTGCGCGCGAACATCGGCAATGCTCGCCTGACCACTCGGGTCTTCGAACACTTGCAGCGACCGGCCCAGAGGGAGGCTCTGGGTGAACTCGTCGAATTCGACGGCGCTCGCCATAAAGGGCAAGCAGAACAGCAACATCAGCAAATAGCGCATTGAAGCCCCAGCGTGGCTCGTCCGGTTGTGTCAGGAAGCCCCCCATTCCCTTTGAGTAGACGTAAAACCGGTATTACCTGTTATTGGTTTGGATCCAGACTAGCATAGCCGTTGATGGCCATTGAGCACCATCGAAATTTTTCCTGAAAAGGCTCTAGAACGGGCGTTTCAGAGCAAAGCAGCGAGCTAGAGCTGTTGAGTTGGTCAGCTTGTGACAGCATGGTCGCAATCTCTTGCCGGGTTATCGGCCCGCCACAACAGCACTGAACCCGAAAATCAGCTTTGGTGGTAAGCTCGCGCACCATGAATATCTACAGCTCCCGCCCCGTTGTCCTCTGTCTCTCCGGCCACGACCCAAGTGGTGGCGCCGGCTTGCAGGCAGATATCGAAGCCCTGCTCGCGCAGGGTTGCCATGCGGCTCCGGCCGTCACCGCCCTGACTGTGCAAGACACCGTCAATGTCACTGACTTTCGCGTCCTCGACCGTGAGTGGGTGTTGGCTCAAGCCAATGCCGTACTCAACGACTCCGAAGTCGCGGCGGTCAAACTGGGCATGCTCGGTTCGCTGGAAATGGTCGACACCGTTGTCGAACTGCTTTGCGCGCACCCGCACTTGCCGGTGGTCTGCGACCCGGTGCTGCGCGCCGGCGGCGGCGGACGCCTGGGCAAGGACGAGGTGGGTTACGCGATGCGTGAGCGTCTGCTGCCGCTGTCGATCATTGCCACCCCTAACCTTCCTGAAGCGCGCATCCTCGCCGAACTGCCCGAAGGCACCGCCGACGAATGCGCTGAAAAACTCCTGCCGTTCGTCAAAAACCTGCTGATCACCGGCGGCCACGGCGACGAAACTGAAATCCACAACCGCGTGTACAGCCGCGACGGTCTGCGTGAAACCTTTATCTGCCAGCGTCTGCCGGGCAGCTATCACGGTTCCGGTTGCACGTTGGCCAGTGCTTTGGCCGGTCGCCTGGCGCAGGGCGAACACCTCGCCAGCGCCGTGCGCAGCGCTCTGGATTACACTTGGCGTACCCTGCGCGATGCCGAACAACTGGGCAAAGGCCAGTTCGTCCCGCGTCGCCTGCCGCTGGATTTCTGCTCGTAACGTCGTGAGGTCTGCCCGATGAAACTACGTGGCCTGTATGCCATTACCGACAGCCAATTGCTGGCCGGCAAGTTTCTGTCTTATGTGGAGGCGGCGCTGGAAGGCGGCGTCACCCTCCTGCAATACCGCGACAAGAGCAGCGACGAGGCCCGCCGTTTGCGCGAGGCCGAAGCGTTGCGCAACTTGTGCGAGCGCTACAAGACGCAACTGATCATCAACGATGATGCCGAACTCGCGGCGCGCCTCAACGTCGGCGTGCATCTGGGCCAGACTGACGGCCCACTGTCGCCGACCCGCGCCCTGCTCGGTTCAAAAGCGATCATCGGTTCGACCTGCCACGCGCAAATCGCGCTGGCCGAACAAGCGGCCAAAGAAGGCGCGAGCTATGTCGCGTTCGGCCGCTTCTTCAATTCCAACACCAAGCCTGGCGCGCCGAGCTGCAGCCTCGAGCTGCTCGCCCAAGCCAAACGCACGCTGCACCTGCCGGTCTGCGCGATTGGCGGCATCACCCTCGACAACGCCGCACCGCTGGTAGCACACGGGGTCGACCTGCTGGCCGTGGTACACGGTCTGTTTGGTGCCGAAAGCACCGCCGAAGTCACCCGCCGCGCCCGCGCGTTCAATGAATTACTGAAAGTCTGATTTGAGAGCCCGATCATGTCTCGTTCCGAAACGCTGTTTGCCAATGCTCAGAAACACATTCCCGGTGGCGTGAACTCGCCAGTGCGCGCGTTCAAGAGCGTTGGTGGCACGCCGCTGTTTTTCAAGCACGCCGAAGGCGCCTACGTCACTGACGAAGACGACAAGCGTTATGTCGATTACGTCGGTTCGTGGGGGCCGATGATCCTCGGTCACAGCCATCCGGACGTTCTGGACGCGGTGCGCAATCAACTGCAACACGGCTTGTCGTACGGCGCGCCGACCGCGATGGAAACCGAGATGGCCGATCTGGTCTGCTCGCTGGTGCCATCGATGGACATGGTGCGCATGGTCAGCTCCGGCACCGAAGCGACCATGAGCGCGATCCGTCTGGCCCGTGGTTACACCGGCCGCGACAGCATCATCAAGTTCGAAGGCTGCTACCACGGTCACTCCGACAGCCTGCTGGTCAAGGCCGGTTCCGGCGCACTGACCCAAGGCGTGCCAAGTTCGGCCGGTGTGCCGGCAGCATTTGCCAAACACACCCTGACCCTGCCGTTCAACGACATCGACGCTGTGGAAAATATGCTCGCTGAAGTCGGCCAGGAAGTGGCCTGCATCATCGTTGAGCCGGTGGCCGGCAACATGAACTGCGTACCACCGGCGCCGGGCTTCCTCGAAGGCCTGCGCTCGCTGTGCGACAAGCATGGTGTGGTGTTGATTTTCGACGAAGTGATGACCGGTTTCCGCGTCGCCCTCGGCGGTGCCCAGGCGTACTACGGGGTCAATCCCGACCTGACCACCTTCGGCAAGATCATCGGCGGCGGCATGCCGGTTGGCTGCTTCGGCGGCAAGCGCGAAATCATGCAGCGCATCGCGCCGTTGGGTCCGGTGTATCAGGCCGGCACGTTGTCGGGTAACCCGCTGGCCATGGCCGCTGGTTTGACCACCCTGCGTCTGATCAGCCGTCCGGGTTTCCATGCCGAGCTGACCGACTACACCACCCGTCTGCTCGACGGCCTGCAACAGCGCGCCGACGCTGCGGGCATTCCGTTCGTGACCACCCAGGCTGGCGGCATGTTCGGTCTGTACTTCAGCGGCGCTGACGATATCGTCACTTTTGAAGACGTGATGGCCAGCGATGCAGCACTGTTCGGCCGCTTCTTCCACCTGATGCTGGAAGGTGGCGTGTACCTGGCACCGAGCGCCTTCGAAGCAGGTTTCACCTCGATCGCTCACGGCGAAGCCGAGCTGAAGCTGACCCTGGACGCTGCCGAGCGCGCCTTCGCTGCACTGAAGTAATCGCCGTACCGCTGACGTTGGCTATCGCCAGCGTCAGCATTCACCTACACCCACGCTGTTTTTTCGATGCTCCTGCTAAAAATCTCCCCTAAAGTGGGCGATATATTCCCCGTGCAGCAGAAAAACGAGTAAAGACTTTGTAAGGTTGGCCCTGCTTATTTCATAATGCGCGCTTATTGGATCCCTCGATGGGTCCGCGTGCCCTTCAGAGGTAAGTCGATTCCCATGAACCGCACCGGCCGCACCCTTGCCTTGGGCTGCCTGTTGCTCCTTCAGCCCCTGCTCGCGCATGCACAAGCAGGCGGCAACTCGTTGTTGATCCCGGCGATGGGTCGTTGCACCCTCAATACTCAGCCGCAAGACGTCACGCAGGCACTGGCCGCCTGCCAGAAAGCGGCGGACGAAGGGGATGCGCAAGCGCAATACGAGTTGGGTGAGTTCTACTACGACGGCAAAAACGCGCCGCGCGACCTCAATCAAGCCCTGAGCTATTTCGAAAAAGCCTCATTGCAAGGCCACGCTCAGGCGCAATTCAAACTGGGCACCATGTTCTTCCACGGTGAAGGCGTGCAGGCCAACAACATTCAGGCGTATATCGTGCTGAAGATGGCCGCGGTCAACGGCGCTGAAGATGCGCTGGATACGGCTGACGAAGTCTCGGAAAAAATGTCCCGCGAAGATCTCGAGACCGCCACCCAGGTGCTCGGGCAAATTTTCCGTAAATACCTGATGGAACTGCAGAGCGCCGATGGGCGTACGCCGTTTTCGCCTCTTCCCTGATTTCTCTATAGATTTTTCTGGCCTCTTCGCGAGCAGGCTCGCTCCCACATTGGATTGCATTTCCCTGTGGGAGCGACGGTGCGACGATTCGACCTGCTCGCGAATGGGGGCGACCCGGTTTTGCGGCTTACTTTTCAGGCATCGGCATCGGAAACGGCATCACATTGCCGACCGCGCCACGGGCTTCGCTGATTTTCGGCGTGCCCAGACGCTCAACCTCGTCGATGCGCACAATCGAATGCATCGGCACAAAGCTGCGCACCACGCCTTCGAACTGCGCCTTGAGCTTTTCTTCGCTCGGATCGACGACCACTTGCGTGCGCTCGCCAAAGACGAACTCTTCCACTTCCAGAAAGCCCCACAGATCACTTTGATAGATCTGCTTGGCGTACATTTCGAACACCTGGCCCTGGTTGAGGAAAATCACCTTATAGATTGGAGCTTCGCGTTTGGTCATGGCGGGGGGATAACGTCGGGGATAAAAATGAGGGCGCAAACTATAGCATAGCCACCGGACGCGCAGCGGTAGGAACCTGAGGGCTTGTTCCCTATAATGCCGGGTTCTTTGAATCACGTGATGACCCTAATCCATGGCCAAGAAGCTTTACATCGAAACCCACGGTTGCCAGATGAACGAGTACGACAGCTCGCGCATGGTCGATCTGCTGGGTGAACATCAGGCCTTGGAAGTCACCGCACGCGCGGAAGACGCCGACGTGATTCTGCTCAATACCTGCTCGATCCGCGAGCGCGCGCAAGATCGCGTGTACTCGCAGCTGGGCCGCTGGCGCGAACTGAAACTGGCCAACCCGGAAATGGTGATCGCTGTCGGCGGTTGCGTAGCTAGCCAGGAAGGCGCGGCGATTCGCGATCGCGCGCCGTACGTTGACGTGGTCTTCGGCCCGCAGACCCTGCACCGCCTGCCGGAAATGATCGACGCCGCGCGTATCACCAAGCTGCCGCAAGTCGACGTGTCGTTCCCGGAAATCGAAAAATTCGACCACTTGCCCGAGCCGCGTATCGATGGCCCGAGCGCCTATGTGTCGGTGATGGAAGGCTGCAGCAAGTACTGCACGTTCTGCGTGGTGCCTTACACCCGTGGCGAAGAAGTCAGCCGGCCGTTCGATGACGTGGTCGCCGAAGTCATTCACCTCGCCGAAAACGGCGTGCGTGAAGTGACGCTGCTGGGGCAGAACGTCAACGGCTATCGCGGCACCACTCATGATGGGCGCCTGGCCGATCTCGCCGAGCTGATTCGCGTTGTCGCCGCCATCGATGGCATCGACCGCATCCGCTACACCACTTCGCACCCGCTGGAGTTCTCCGACAGCCTGATTCAGGCCCACGCCGATGTGCCGGAATTGGTGAAGCACCTGCACTTGCCGGTGCAATCGGGTTCCGACCGGATTCTGGCGGCGATGAAGCGCAACCACACCGCGCTGGAGTACAAATCCAAGCTGCGCAAACTGCGCGCGGCGGTGCCGGGAATCTGCATCAGTTCGGACTTTATCGTCGGCTTCCCCGGCGAGACCGAGAAAGACTTCGAACAGACCATGAAGCTGATTGCCGACGTCGGTTTCGACTTCTCCTACTCGTTCGTCTACAGCCAGCGCCCGGGCACCCCGGCTGCCGATCTGGCCGACGACACCCCGGAAGAGTTGAAGAAGGAGCGCCTGAGCGCGCTGCAACATCGCCTGAATCAGCAAGGCTTCGAGATCAGCCGACAAATGGTCGGTTCGATCCAGCGCATTCTGGTGACCGATTATTCGAAAAAAGACCCGGGCGAGTTGCAAGGGCGCACCGAGAATAATCGTATCGTCAACTTCCGCTGCGACAATCCAACCCTGATCGGCCAGTTCGCCGACGTGCACATCGATGCGGCACAGCCGCACTCGCTGCGCGGCTCGCTGATCCAATAATCAACACAGGGCACTGTGGGAGCGAGCCTGCTCGCGAAGGCGGCGACACATTCAACAACAATGTGTCTGACACACCGCTTTCGCGAGCAGGCTCGCTCCCACAGGAACAGCGATGATTTAAGAGCTTTCGCACCCACGCCTCTGGCGTTATCCTTGATTTCATCTCAATTGCCCCAGGGCGGCTAAATACGACCTTGAACGCACCCATAGAACCACATCGCTTTATCCTCGAGCCCTTCGAGGCTCGCCGCTTCGCCAATCTGTGCGGGCAATTCGACGAGCATTTGCGCTTGATCGAACAGCGCCTGACCATCGAGATCCGCAACCGCGGAAACCAGTTCGAGCTGATCGGCGACCCCAAACACACCACGTCTGCGGAAAATCTGATTCGTCGCCTGTACCGGGAAACCAAAGGTTCAGAGCTGTCGCCAGATACGGTTCACCTGTTCCTCCAGGAATCGGCCGTCGTCGAGCTGGATAACCACGCCCCCGCCGAAGCCTCCGTCGCCCTGCGCACCAAGAAAGGCATGATTCGCCCGCGCGGCTTGAATCAGCTGCGCTACGTGAAGGAAATCCTCGGCAACGACATCAACTTCGGCATCGGCCCGGCCGGTACCGGCAAGACCTATCTGGCTGTAGCCTGCGCTGTCGATGCACTGGAGCGCGAACAGATCCGGCGCATCCTGCTGGTGCGTCCGGCGGTTGAAGCGGGTGAAAAACTCGGCTTCCTGCCTGGCGACCTGTCGCAGAAAATCGACCCGTATCTGCGCCCGCTCTACGACGCGCTCTACGAGATGCTCGGCTTCGAATACGTCGCCAAGCTGATCGAACGTCAGGTGATCGAAGTTGCGCCGCTGGCCTACATGCGCGGTCGGACGCTGAACAACAGCTTCATCATTCTCGACGAAAGCCAGAACACCACCGTCGAACAGATGAAGATGTTCCTCACCCGGATCGGCTTCGGCTCTACGGCGGTCATCACCGGTGACATCACCCAGGTCGACCTGCCGAAAGGCACCAAGTCGGGTCTGCACCATGTGATCGAAGTGCTCAAAGACGTGCCGGGTATCAGCTTCACGCACTTCCAGCCCAAAGACGTCGTGCGCCATCCTTTGGTCCAGCGGATCGTCGAAGCCTACGAGCGCTTCGAAAACCGTGACGAAGCACCCAAGGACACCTCGCGAAATGCTTGAGCTAGACCTGCAAATCGCGACTGAAGCGAACGCGCCGAGTGAAGCCGACTTCCGCCTGTGGTGCGAACTGGCCCTGCGCCAGCGCACCGCTGACTCGGAAATGACCATTCGTCTGGTCGACGAGGAAGAAGGCCGCGAGCTCAATCACACCTGGCGCCACAAGGATTACGCGACCAACGTCTTGTCGTTCCCGGCCGAAGTCCCCGACGAGTTTCTCGACATCCCGTTGCTCGGCGATCTGGTGATCTGCGTGGCGGTGGTTGAGCGCGAAGCTGCCGAACAAGGCAAGGAACTAAAGGCCCACTGGGCGCATCTGGTCATTCACGGCTGCTTGCATCTGCTGGGTTACGACCATATAGATGACGAAGAAGCCGAAGAAATGGAAGCACTGGAACGCGAGTTGCTTGCGGAACTGGGCTATCCCGATCCGTACGCGGACGACGACACCGAAACATCCCCTATCGTTACAACAAAGGATTCAGAGTAATCGCTATGAGCGAAGATCGATCGAGCAACGGGCAGAAGTCATGGCTGGGTAAACTGACCCAGGCTTTTGCCCACGAGCCGAAAAACCGTCAGGAGCTCCTCGAGCTGCTGCGTGATGCACATCAGAACAAACTGCTGGACAGCGAAGCGCTGGCCATCGTCGAAGGCGCCATTCAGGTGGCTGACCTGCAAGTACGCGACATCATGGTGCCGCGCTCGCAGATGATCAGCATCAAGGCGACCCAGACACCCCGTGAATTCCTCCCGGCCGTGGTCGACTCGGCTCACTCGCGCTATCCGGTCATCGGCGAAAGCCATGACGATGTAATGGGCGTGCTGCTGGCCAAGGATCTGCTGCCGCTGATCCTCAAAGAAAACGGCGACAGCTTCAACATCAAGGATCTGCTGCGCCCGGCCACTTTCGTGCCGGAGTCCAAGCGTCTGAACGTGTTGCTGCGTGAGTTCCGCGCCAACCACAATCACATGGCCATCGTCATCGACGAATACGGCGGTGTGGCCGGTCTGGTGACTATCGAAGACGTGCTGGAACAGATCGTCGGCGACATCGAAGACGAGCACGACGTCGAAGAAGACAGCTACATCAAGCCACTGCCAAGTGGCGACTTCCTGATCAAGGCCCTGACGCCGATCGAGAACTTCAACGAGTTCTTCGACAGCGAATTCTCCAATGACGAGTTCGACACGGTCGGCGGTCTGGTGATGAGCGCGTTCGGGCACTTGCCAAAACGCAATGAAATCACTGAAATCGGCGCCTATCGTTTCCGCATCCTGAACGCCGACAGCCGTCGGATTCACTTGCTGCGACTGACACCTATCGCCCGGTAAATTTAAGGACTGAAATGCGCTGGACAACCCGCCCCGGCTGGCCCGGTAACCTGCTGGCCGTGGTGGCCGGTGCAATCACCACCTTCGCTCTGGCACCTTTCAATATCTGGCCGCTGGCATTGCTGGCGGTCGGTTTGTTCTATGCCGGTCTGCGCGAGCTGAGCCCGCGTCAGGCGCTGGGCCGTGGCTGGTGCTTCGGTTTCGGCCTGTTTGGCGCCGGCACCAGCTGGATCTATTACAGCATTCACCATTTCGGCGGCGCTTCGGTGTTGCTGGCCGGATTCCTGATGCTGTTGTTCACGGCGGCGATTGCCTGGTTCTTCGCCCTGCCCGCCTGGTTGTGGGCGCGCTGGTTGCGCCGTAATGAAGCACCGGTGGCCGATGCCTTGGCGTTCGCCGCGTTGTGGGTCGGCCAGGAAGCGTTTCGCGGCTGGTTCCTCACGGGTTTCCCTTGGCTGTACTCCGGTTACAGTCAGCTCGACGGGCCGCTGTCCGGACTCGCGCCAGTCGGAGGCATGTGGCTGGTGTCGTTCGTACTGGCATTGACTGCGGCGCTGATCTACAACGCGCCGCGCCTGTGGCAAACCGGCCGCAAAGGTTTTGTTGCCGCAGGTCTGGTGCTGCTGGTTGGGCCGTGGGTGGCGGGTATTGCACTCAAGGGCCACGCCTGGACCAGTCCGTCCGGCGCGCCGCTGAGTGTTGCCGCGATTCAGGGTAACGTTGCGCAAAGCATGAAATGGGACCCGGCCGAACTCAACGCGCAACTGGCGCTGTATCGTGATTTGAGTTTCCGTTCGAAACCGGTAGACCTGCTGATCTGGCCGGAAACCGCCGTGCCGGTACTCAAGGAGTCTGCCGAGGGCTACCTGAACATGATGGGCACCTTCGCCGCCGAACGTAAATCGGCGCTGATCACTGGCGTGCCGATTCGCCAGACAGTGCACGGCGAAAAACGCTTCTTCAACGGCATCACTGTGGTGGGCGAAGGCGATGGCACGTACCTGAAGCAGAAACTGGTGCCATTCGGTGAATACGTGCCGCTGCAGGATGTATTGCGTGGCCTGATCGCCTTCTTCGACCTGCCGATGTCGGACTTCGCCCGTGGCCCGGCCGATCAGGCGCTATTGCAGGCCAAGGGGTATCAGATTGCGCCGTTCATCTGCTACGAGGTGGTCTATCCGGAATTCGCCGCCAGCCTGTCGGCGCGCAGCGATCTGTTGCTGACGATCAGCAACGATACCTGGTTCGGCACCTCAATTGGCCCGCTGCAACATTTGCAGATGGCGCAAATGCGCGCACTGGAAGCCGGGCGCTGGATGATCCGCGCGACCAACAACGGCGTGACCGGGTTGATCAACCCGTTCGGGCAGATCACCGAGCAGATTCCGCAGTTTGAACAGGGCATTCTGTACGGTGAGGTGGTACCGATGCACAACCTGACGCCGTATCTGCAATGGCGCTCGTGGCCGTTGATCATCCTGTGCGTGCTGTTGTTTGGCTGGGCACTGATGGCCAGCCGGATGTCGAAAACCCTTTAAAGCAAAAGATCGCAGCCTGCGGCAGTTCCTACAGGGAAAACGCAAATCCCAATGTAGGAGCTGCCGCAGGCTGCGATCTTTTGATCTTCAGCGGTAAAACAACGAATACCCCACCTGCCCCACCGCCTCGTTCAGCAACTGCCCGCTCTGCCAGATCGACTTGAACTCCGGCAACCAGCCACCAAACGGCCTCGCATTATCCGTGCCCAAGAAGCCGACCGGCGCCGGCACCACTTCAAAACCCGCCTGCTGAAAACTCCACACCGAGCGCGGCATGTGCCAGGCCTGAGTCACCACGACCACGCGCTTGACTCCCTGCGGCAGCAAGATATCGGCGCTGAATTTGGCGTTTTCCCACGTGGTGCGGCTTTCCCCTTCCTGCCAACGCACCGCTACGCCGAAATCGTCGCGCAACGAATCGGCCATCAGTTTTGCCTCGGTTGGCGGCGTTCCATAGTGCAGCCCGCCCGTGGTCAGGATCGGTAAACCCGACGCCTTGGCCAATCGTGCCGCATAACGTTGACGCTCAAGACCCACGCCGGTCGGCTGATCCTCGCCCCACGCCAGGTCGCCGCGCTCACGCCCGGAGCCCAGCACCACAATGGCATCGGCACGTTGTGCCAGCGTTGCCCACTCTTCGCGAGACAATGGCGGTTCGCGCTCCAACGTTTTTGCGCCCCACTGCACAACCACAGGCAGGCTCATCAGCCACATTCCGCCAAAGCCAATGGCAAAGCACAACCCAGCCAGGCGCGGCCGTGAGCGACGCAGCCACCATGCAGCCAGCAACAACAGCAAAAGAATGCCGGGCGGCAGTAAAAGTTGTTTGATGAAATAACGAAAAGGCATCGAGCATCTCCAGAGATGCCCGAAGCCTAAGAGTGTTAATACAGCGTTACAACCAATAGGTGGGATCCTGTTGAAAAAGACTCCGGTTCTTGACCTGCCATGCGCTTACTTGGCCTGCACAGAGCGAACCTTGACAGTGTCTCTGCCGGGCGCCTTGTCCTTGAGCCAGATGACCTTGGCCGAATGTGCTGCATCGAGCTGCTTCACTGCTTGTGACAGGCATCCATGCGATTCACGTTCACTGCGATCCAGATAGGCCTTGACCAGTTTGAACTCGGCGGGGCTCAAGCCACGCAATTCCAGTTCCAGGGGGCGCTCGTCGCGCAGCCGGTCAGCGGTTTTTACAGCGTCCAGGGCCATACCCAGACGGTCGATCAACCTTTCGTACAACTCGGGTTTAGTCACTTTTTTCTGCCGTTGCTCCACCATCCCTCACCTCATTGAAGATAAGACTCACTCCCCAGTTAGAGCTTAGCTTCGCTGCACAAACCGGCTGCACGCCGCGACCAACGGCCCTCGCCACGGATTTGCCGGGACAAACAGCTGTAATCAGGGTTTCCCTAGGCCAAGCGCGGTCATGTATGCTACGGCGCTTCCTGTAATTCCACTTCCAGCTCGTCCGGGCCAACCCCGGAACCTGCGTTGAAGAGGATTAGGCCACCCCTATCCAGTACAAAAGTAGCCATGCACGAACAATATCAGCCCTGTGAAATCGAAGCCGCCGCCCAGTCGTTCTGGGACGAGCAAAAGTCCTTTGAAGTCAGTGAACAGCCAGGCAAGGAAACTTACTACTGCCTGTCGATGTTCCCTTACCCCAGCGGCAAGCTACACATGGGGCATGTGCGCAACTACACCATCGGCGACGTGATCTCCCGCTATCAGCGCATGCTCGGCAAAAACGTTCTGCAACCGATGGGTTGGGACGCTTTCGGCATGCCGGCGGAAAACGCCGCGATGAAGAACAACGTCGCGCCGGCCAAGTGGACCTACGAAAACATCGCCTACATGAAAACCCAGCTGCGCAGCCTGGGTCTGGCAGTCGACTGGTCGCGCGAAGTCACCACCTGCAAACCGGATTACTACCGCTGGGAACAATGGCTGTTCACTCGCCTGTTCGAAAAAGGCGTGATCTACCGTAAAAACGGCACCGTGAACTGGGACCCGATCGACCAGACCGTTTTGGCCAACGAACAGGTGATCGACGGTCGCGGCTGGCGTTCCGGCGCGCTGATCGAAAAGCGCGAAATCCCGATGTACTACTTCAAGATCACCGCCTACGCGGATGAGCTGCTGGAGAGCCTCGACGAGCTGACGGGCTGGCCTGAACAGGTCAAGACCATGCAGCGCAACTGGATCGGCAAATCCCGCGGCATGGAAGTACAGTTCCCGTACAACGTCGATTCGATCGGCGAAGCCGGCACGCTCAAAGTCTTCACTACCCGTCCGGACACCCTGATGGGCGCGACCTATGTCGCCGTGGCTGCCGAGCACCCGCTGGCGACCCTTGCCGCAAAAAACAATCCTGAGCTGCAAGCGTTCATCGCTGAATGCAAGGGCGGCAGCGTTGCCGAAGCCGACGTTGCCACGCAAGAGAAGAAAGGCCTGCCAACCGGCCTGTTCGTCGAGCACCCGCTGACCGGTGAAAAACTCCCGGTCTGGGTCGCCAACTACGTGCTGATGCACTACGGCGATGGCGCTGTGATGGCGGTACCTGCGCACGATGAGCGCGATTTCGAATTCGCTCACAAGTACGATCTGCCGGTTAAATCCGTGGTGCGTACCAGCTCCGGCGACAGCAACCCGGCCCCGTGGCAAGACGCCTACGGCGAGCACGGCACGCTGATCAACTCCGGCGAGTTCGACGGTCTCGACTTCGCTGGCGCATTCGACGCCATGGAAGTCGCGCTGATCAAAAAAGAACTCGGCGCCTCGCGCACCCAGTTCCGCCTGCGCGACTGGGGCATCAGCCGTCAGCGCTACTGGGGCTGCCCGATCCCGATCATCCACTGCGATGAGTGCGGTGACGTGCCGGTGCCGGAAGATCAACTGCCTGTCGTCCTGCCGGAAGACGTGGTGCCAGATGGCGCCGGTTCGCCGCTGGCACGCATGCCTGAGTTTTACGAGTGCAGCTGCCCGAAATGCGGCCAGCCTGCCAAGCGTGAAACCGACACCATGGACACCTTCGTCGAGTCGTCGTGGTACTACGCCCGTTACGCCTCGCCGCATTTTGAAGGCGGTCTGGTAGAGAAATCCGCAGCCGATCACTGGCTGCCGGTCGATCAGTACATCGGCGGTATCGAACACGCAATTCTGCACCTGCTTTACGCGCGCTTCTTCCACAAACTGATGCGTGACGAAGGTCTGGTCAGCTCCAACGAGCCGTTCAAGAACCTGCTGACCCAAGGCATGGTGATCGCCGAGACTTACTACCGTCGCGAAGCCAATGGTGCCTACACCTGGTTCAACCCGGCGGACGTCGAACTCGAGCGCGACAGCAAAGCCAAGGTCATCAGCGCCAAACTGATTGCCGACGGCCTGCCGGTAGAAATCGGTGGCACCGAGAAGATGGCCAAGTCGAAGAACAACGGCGTCGACCCACAGTCGATGATCGACCAGTTCGGCGCCGACACCTGCCGCCTGTTCATGATGTTCGCCTCGCCACCTGACATGAGCGCTGAGTGGTCCGATTCCGGCGTTGAAGGTTCGCACCGTTTCCTCAAGCGCGTCTGGCGTCTGGCGCAAGCCCACGTGACACAGGGCTTGCCGGGCAAACTGGACATCGCCAGCCTGAACGACGAACAAAAAGCCGTTCGCCGCGCGATCCATCTGGCCATCAAGCAAGCCAGCCACGACGTCGGCCAGAACCACAAATTCAACACTGCCATCGCCCAGGTGATGACACTGATGAACGTGCTGGAAAAAGCCGCGCAAGGCACCGAACAGGACCGCGCGCTGATTCACGAAGGCCTGGAAGCGGTGACACTGCTGCTGGCGCCGATCACCCCGCACATCAGTCACGAACTGTGGAATCAGCTCGGTCACGCCGACGCTGTCATCGACGCTGGCTGGCCGGCCGTGGACGAAAGCGCGCTGGTTCAGGACAGCCTGACGCTGGTTATCCAGGTCAACGGCAAGCTGCGTGGCCAGATCGAAATGCCGGCCAGCGCGACCCGCGAAGAAGTCGAAGCAGCCGCACGTGCCAACGAAAACGTCCTGCGTTTCGTCGATGGTCTGACTATTCGTAAAGTGATCGTAGTGCCCGGGAAACTGGTCAATATCGTCGCCAGCTAATTGGATTGAGCGTCAGGCTCGCCTGACGCCAGATAAAACCTTTCGGGCCGCACGGTCGGCCCACCTGGTTTCAAGGGGAGCAACACAATGATCAAACGCAATCTGCTGGTGATGGGCCTCGCCGTTCTCTTGAGCGCCTGCGGTTTCCAGCTGCGCGGCACCGGCACCAACGAACTGTCGATCAAGGAACTCGACCTGAGCGCCCGTAACGCCTACGGCGAGACGGTTACGCAACTGCGTCAGGTGCTGGAGTCGAGCGGCGTCAAGGTTTATAGCGGTGCTCCGTACAAGCTGTACCTGGCTGACCAGCAGGAGAGCCAGCGCATCCTCAGCTACGCCGGTGCCGGTCGTACGGGCGAGTATCAGGTCAACACTGTTCTGAACTATGAGATCCGTGGTGACAAGAACCTGCAACTGCTCAGCGACAAGCTTGAAGTTCAGAAAGTGTTTATCCACGACGGTAACAACCTCGTGGGCTCCGATCAGGAAGCCAACGACGCCCGTCGCGAAACCACCCGCGAACTGGTTCAGCGCATGATGCTGCGTCTGCAGCAACTGACGCCGGGCCAACTGCAGCAGCTGCAGCAAGCCGCCAATGACCGCGCCAAGGCAGAAGCCGATGCGCTGCAAGCGGCGCAAAAGGCTGAAGCGGAAACCCCGCGTCAGTCGCCGCTCGAAATACCGCAGCAGTAAGACGTTCGGGGCGCTCAGGCGCCCCGTTCGGTATTTCTTATGAAGCTCGCTCCCGCCCAACTCGGTAAACACCTGCAAGGTGCTTTGGCGCCTGTCTACATCATCAGCGGCGATGACCCGCTGCTGTGTCAGGAAGCCGCCGACGCCATCCGCAGTGCTGCGCGCCAGCAAGGTTTTGATGAACGCCAGGTTTTCGCCGCGGACGCCAATTTCGATTGGGGCACTTTGTTGCAGGCCGGCGCCAGCATGTCGTTGTTCGCCGAAAAGCGCCTGCTGGAACTGCGCCTGCCCTCGGGCAAACCCGGTGACAAAGGCGCCGCTGCATTCATCGAATACTGCTCGCGTCCCGCCGAAGACACGGTGCTGCTGATCAGCTTGCCCAAGATGGATGGCAGCGCGCAGAAGACCAAGTGGGGCAAGGCGCTGGTTGAAGGCCAACAGACCCAGTTCATTCAGATCTGGCCGGTAGATGCCAATCAGCTGCCGAGCTGGATTCGTCAGCGCTTGTCTCAGGCCGGACTGTCGGCCAGCCAGGATGCCGTCGAACTCATCGCCGCGCGCGTGGAAGGCAACCTGCTCGCCGCCGCGCAGGAAATCGAAAAGCTCAAGTTGATGGCCGAAGGCGGCCAGATCACTGTCGAAACCGTGCAGGCCGCTGTGGCGGACAGTGCACGATTCGACGTATTTGGTCTGACCGATGCCGTACTCAACGGCGAGCCGGCCCACGCCTTGCGCATGCTTGAAGGCTTGCGCGGCGAAGGTGTCGAACCGCCGGTGATTCTCTGGGCGCTGGCGCGGGAGCTGCGGCTGCTGGCCAACATCTCGTTGCAATACAGTCAGGGCACGCCGCTGGACAAGTGTTTCAGCCAAGCAAAACCGCCAGTCTGGGACAAGCGCAAACCGCTGATGAGCAAAGCCCTGCAACGCTACTCGGCGCAACGCTGGGCGCAGTTGCTGCTGGAAGCGCAGCGGATTGACGCGCAGATCAAAGGCCAGGCTGCCGGGTCGCCGTGGATGAGCCTGAGTCGCTTGGCGCTGTTGATGTCTGGCCAACGACTGTCACTGCCTGCTGAATAACCTGTCCTACCGTATAACGGCTATTCGCGAGCAGGCTCGCTCCCACATTGAAATGCATTCCAAATGTGGGAGCGAGCCTGCTCGCGAAAGCGTCAGAACATTCCCACACAACAGGCACTGGACAGATGCCCGACATCGGCAGATTATTTGCCGCGCAAAACCTACTCACTCGAGAGAACCCTCATGAGCAAAAAGCCATCGAAACATGGCCCCAACAAGGCCAAATCCATCGTAGCCCAACCCCTGTTCCGTAGTCGCCAGGAACGACCAACCAAGGGTAAAGGCAGCTACCGCCGCGAAGCCTTCCAGTCTGACAGCTGGGAGGCTTCTTACTTTCTGGCTGCTTGAAGCGCAGTACCCCTCGGTCATGTTAAGGTCTGCACCTGATCCGTATCCCCTGGAACCGTGCATGCCCTTTAGTCTTTCCCGTCGTTGGCCTGTTCGCCAATTGATCGCTGCCTCCAGCTTCATTCTGCTTGTCGCTTGTGCGGAAAAACCGACCGCCGCCGATGCGCAACCTCTTCAAGCTGCTCCTGTCGCCACGGCCCCAGCGATTATTCCGCCGGTAGTGCCGTCCGCCGACTCTCTCGATCTTCAGCCGACCCAGACATTTGCCGAATGGCAAGCGGGCTTTCGTAAAGATGCGCTGGCCGCCGGAATTCGCGCCGAGCTGTTTGATCGCGCATTTGCCGATGTCTGCTTCGACGCCAGTGTGATTCGTGCCGACCGTAGTCAGCCGGAATTCTCCCGCCCGGTGTGGGAATACCTCGACGGCGCCCTGTCGCCGCTGCGCGTGCGCAAGGGCCAGGCACTGATCAGCCAGTACGCCGACATTCTGCAAAGCATCGAACAGCGTTATGGCGTTGACCGTCAGGCGTTGGTCTCGGTGTGGGGCATGGAAAGCAACTTCGGCCAGTTCCAGGGCAGCAAGTCGGTGATCAACTCGCTGGCCACCCTCGCCTATGAAGGTCGCCGCCCGGGCTTTGCTCATGCGCAGTTGATTGCCGCCCTGCAGATCCTGCAACAGGGTGATATCACGCCGGAGAAGATGCTCGGCTCGTGGGCCGGCGCCATGGGGCAGACCCAGTTCATTCCGACCACCTATAACACTCATGCCGTGGATTTCGACGGTGACGGCCGCCGCGATATCTGGGGCAGCCCTGCTGACGCACTGGCCTCGACCGCGCATTACCTGCAAAGCTCCGGCTGGCAACGTGGCCAGCCGTGGGGCTTCGAAGTACAACTGCCAAGCAGCTTCAATTACACGCTGGCCGACGGTGCGATTCGCAAGAGCGTTGCCGAATGGCGTCAACTGGGCGTCATGCTGCCGAACGGCGCTCAGGACACGGCAGGTTCAGAACAACTGTCCGCCGCCCTGCTGCTGCCCGCCGGCTATCGCGGCCCGGCGTTCCTGATCCTCGACAACTTCCGGGCGATCCTCAAGTACAACAATTCTTCGTCGTATGCCTTGGCGGTGAGTTTGTTGTCCGAGCGTTTCAGCGGTGGCGGCCTGATCAACGGCAACTGGCCGAAGGATGACCTGCCGCTGAGCCGTACCGAGCGCATGGAATTGCAGACCCTGTTGAGCGCGCGCAATTACGATGCCGGCACCGCGGACGGGATTATCGGGGCCAATACGCGTAAGGCGATTCGCAGTGCCCAGCAGTCGTTGGGCTGGCCGGCGGATGGTTATCCGACGCACAAGTTGCTGGAAAGCCTGCGTACCCAATAGAACGAAAGCCGTATGGCTGATATCGCTTTCGCGAGCAGGCTCGCTCCCACATTGGAATGCATTGCAAATGTGGGAGCGAGCCTGCTCGCGAAGACTGACTGTCAGGCGACTTATTTCCAGGCCTTGATCACCACATCCTGCTCCAGCATCAATTCCTTCTTCCCGGCATCCAGCCGCACCAGTGCACCCAGCGGCAGGGTCAGGTTCGGATCGCAATGCCCGCTACGCCATCCCGACAACACCGGAATCCGCAACGGCTCGAAAGTCTGCTTGAGCAAGCGGTTCAATGCCACGACATCCACGCCTGCTATGTCCCCAACCAGCACGCCACGCAATTTGGCCAGTTTGCCGGCCAGCCGCATCTGGGTCAGCAAGCGATCAATGCGATACAGCGGCTCGTTGATGTCTTCGATCAGCAGAATCACCCCTTCGACATCAATCTCGTAAGGCGTGCCCAAGGTTGCAGCGATCATCGCCAGATTGCCGCCAAGCAAGCGCCCGTGGGCAATGCCAGGCTCTACTGCGGTCAACGGATAAGCCACCGGATGGCTCAGCACACTACCCGCCTTCAATTGCCCGCGCAGCATGGCGAAGAACGAAGTCACCGTCGGCGGCTCCTTGTCGCCCAGCAGGTCGGCGTTGAGCAGCGGCCCGTGAAAGGTCACGAATCCGGCATAACGGCTGATGGCCAAGTGCAGCGCGGTGATATCGCTGTAGCCGACAAATGGCTTGGCGTTGCGACTGAGCAGGTCGTAGTCGATCCGGTCCAGCAGGCGCGGCGTGCCATAGCCGCCGCGCAGGCAGATGATCGCGTCGACCTCGGGATCAGAGAACGCTGCGTGCAGATCGCGCAAGCGCACATCGTCACTGCCGGCCAGATAGCCGTCCTTCTCATAGACACCGGGAAACACCTTCAGCCCATAGCCACGGGCGCGCATCCATTGCACCGCCTTTTCGGTGTCCAGCGCACCGGGGCCGGCAGGCGCAATAACGCCGATCAGCCCTTCCGACGGCAGCGCAGGCACGGCTTTGTGCGGGCAAAGTGTGTGGGTCGGTCGAACGGTCATCCTTGGATCTCCCTGTGAAGTCATGCACACACAGTAGTCAGGAACGGCGGCAAACAGAAGAGGGTCAGCACGCCGGGAATTGAAGGAAAAATCAGCAGCGAATGTAATCCGGGCAAAAAAATGCCCGCCGGGCGTTAAAGCCTCGGCGGGCATGTTTTCATTCAACGCGGGCTCAGGAACCCAGCAGCTCGGCCTTGACCAGCTTGGCTTGCTCGTCGGCGTGGTACGAAGAACGCACCAGCGGGCCCGAGGCAACGTTCTTGAAGCCCATCTTGTAGCCTTCCTCGGCGAACCAGGCGAAGGTATCCGGATGCACGAAACGCTGCACCGGCAAGTGGCTGCGCGATGGTTGCAAGTACTGACCGAGGGTCAGCATGTCGATGTCGTGTTCACGCATGCGCTTCATGACTTCGATGACTTCTTCGTCGGTCTCGCCCAGACCCAGCATCAGGCCGGATTTGGTCGGAATGTGCGGCATCATCTGCTTGAAGCGTTGCAGCAGGGTCAGCGACCACTGGTAATCCGAACCCGGACGCGCAGCCTTGTACAGACGCGGCACGGTTTCCAGGTTGTGGTTGAACACATCCGGCGGCTCGGCCGCAGTGATTTCCAGGGCGACGTCCATGCGGCCACGGTAGTCCGGAACAAGAGTTTCCAGCTGCACGTTGGGTGACAGTTTGCGGATTTCGCGGATGCAGTCGGCAAAGTGCTGGGCACCGCCGTCGCGCAGGTCGTCGCGGTCAACCGAAGTGATCACCACGTACTTGAGCTTGAGGTCGGCGATGGCGATGGCCAGACTTTCCGGCTCGTTGACATCCAGTGGCTTCGGACGACCGTGGCCGACGTCGCAGAACGGGCAGCGACGGGTGCAGATATCACCCATGATCATGAAGGTCGCGGTACCGCCGGAGAAGCACTCGCCGAGGTTCGGGCAGGACGCTTCTTCGCAAACGCTGTGCAACTTGTGCTTGCGCAGCAGGCTCTTGATGCGATCGACTTCCGGCGAAACCGGGATGCGTACACGAATCCAGTCAGGTTTTTTCGGCAATTCGGTGGTCGGAATGATCTTTACCGGGATGCGTGCAACCTTCTCGGCGCCGCGCAGCTTGACGCCGGCTTCAACCTTGGGACGCGGGGCCGGGCGCTCGGTCACGTCGAGCGTCGGGATCATGGTTTGCACTGCATCAGTAGTCATATCAGTCGATTCCGCCCGTCAGGGTCGTCTGCTCAGCATAGTCGAGGTGTTTGACGAGCTGCGCACGCAGCCGGGCACTTACCTCGGCAAATTCAATCGATCCTGCGTGATCGCTCAGCTGGGTCATCGCCAGCCCGGCATAGCCGCAGGGATTAATCCGTCGAAACGGTTCCAGGTTCATATCCACGTTCAAGGCCAGGCCATGAAAGGAACAACCGTGGCGAATCCGCAAACCCAGAGAAGCGATTTTCGCTCCGTCGACGTACACGCCGGGAGCGTCTGGCTTGGCCGCGGCGGTTACGCCGTAACTGGCCAGCAGTTCGATCAGGCAAAGCTCCATGCGGCTGACCAGATCACGTACGCCGAAACCCAGCTTGCGTACGTCCAGCAGCAGGTAGGCCACCAACTGGCCGGGACCATGATAAGTCACCTGCCCACCGCGATCGACCTGCACTACCGGGATATCGCCCGGTAGCAACAGGTGTTCGGCCTTGCCGGCCTGGCCCTGAGTGAACACCGGCGGGTGTTCGACGAGCCAGATTTCGTCGGCGGCATCGCTGCCGCGTTCGTTGGTAAAACGTTGCATGGCATGCCAGACCGGCTCGTACGCCATCTGGCCGAGCTCACGAAAGCCCAGCGTGCCAGACATCACAACACCATGTGCACGAAGCCGGTCGCCCGCAGTTCGCTGTTGATGTTGTACAGCTGATCCTGATCGGTCGCGACGATATGCAACTGAATGGTGGTGTATTTGCCATTGGTGCTTTGACGCTCGTCGATACGCTCATCATTGATGGTCGCGTGTTTCTTGACGATGTCGATGATCTTGTCTTTGTTGCCGACGCCCGTATCGCTGATCACCTTAATCGGATAATCAGTCTGGGGAAATTCGATCTTTGGCGCCTTTACTTCGGTATCGGTCATGGCGTAACGGCCTCTAGAGCGCAAGCCGTGGTAACGCACATGGCCCCGCACCGGATCGGGGCGGGGCCATGCAGGTCAACACAAATCAGTTGAACAAGCCGTAGAAGAATAGACGGATGCTATCCCACATGCGGCGGAAGATACCACCCTCCTCGACGCCATCCAGAGCGATCAGGTCAGCGCTGTGCACCACCTTGTCTTCCAGTTTGACTTCGACTTTACCGATCACGTCGCCCTTGGCGATTGGCGCGGTCAGTTGCGGGTTCATGGTCATGCTGGCAGCGAGCTTCTTCAGCTGGCCTTTTGGCAGGGTCATGGTCAGGTCTTCAGCCAGGCCGGCCTTGACTTGATTGGTGGTGCCTTTCCACACCGGGGCCTGAGCCAGTTCGGTGCCCTTCTGATAGAAGGTCTGGGTTTCGAAAAAGCGGAAGCCGTAAGTCAAAAGCTTCTGGGTTTCAGCGGCGCGAGCCACTTCGCTGTTGGTGCCAAACACCACGGCGATCAGACGCTGACCATCACGTACTGCCGAAGACACCATGCAGTAGCCGGCTTCGTCAGTGTGACCGGTTTTCAGACCATCAACGGTCTTGTCGCGCCACAGCAGCAGGTTGCGGTTAGGCTGTTTGATACCGTTCCAGAAGAACTCTTTCTGCGAGTAGATTGCGTAGTGAGCCGGGTCTTCGTGGATGATCGCGCGGGCCAGGATCGCCATGTCGTGAGCCGACGAGTAGTGCTCAGGGTTCGGCAGACCGGTCGGGTTCATGAAGTGGGAATTGGTCATGCCCAGATCAGTCACGGTCTTGTTCATCAAGTCGGCGAACGCGTCTTCGCTGCCGGCGATGTGCTCGGACAGCGCGACGCTGGCGTCGTTGCCGGACTGGATGATGATGCCGTGCAGCAAGTCGCTGACCGTCACCTGCGAGCCGACTTTGATGAACATCCGCGAACCGCCGGTACGCCAGGCGTTTTCGCTGACGGTCACCGGATCGTTTTCACCGATCTGGCCACGACGGATTTCCAGGGTCGCGATGTACGCGGTCATCAGCTTGGTCAGGCTGGCCGGTGGCAGACGCTGGTCGCCATTGTTCTCGACCAGCACGTTGCCGCTGCTGGCATCCATCAGAACGTAGGCTTTGGCGGCCAGTTGCGGTGGCGACGGCATCATCTCGGCCGCGAAGGCGGCTGGCGAGAGGAGCAGCGGGACTAGCAGACACAGGCGTTTGGCAAAGGTGGTGATGTTCATCCGTCTCTCGAAATCGCTAATGGAAACTGTCCTTGCGGACAAAATTTAATCAGATGACTTTCTAACGAGCCATCGCGTGTTCAGTTGCTCACTCCAGTCACCCTTGCCGGGCTTTTGTTCTTCGACGAGCCAACAACCTGATTCACCCCCCAATCGCTGGTGAATCGTCAATCAAGTTCTACGTATTACTCGGTGACCACACTTGGCGAACCAAGGTTGGCCAGGCGCACGCTGTTCTGCACCTGGGCAATTTCACCCGGCGAGCCGATCGGCCCCAGGCGTACCCGGTGCAGAGTCTGCTGATTGCGCACGATCGAGCTGATGAACACCGGAGCGCTCACCATCCCGCTGAGCTTCGACCTCAGCAGTTCTGCAGCGTCCGGGTTGGCGAACGCGCCCACCTGCAGATACTGGCCAGACGCTGTTGCAGAAGCGTTTTTTTTTGCACTCATCGGCACGGGGACGGTGTCGGAGGCATGTTGCTGCGGCGGTGGCGTCCATTGCTCAACAGTGCCGGCCGAGGCCGTGATTACCGGGGCGCTATTCTGCGCGACTTGTGGCTCGTTGAGCATCAACGGCGCCGGACGCCCCTTGGCGGCCCACCATTGCTGCGGATCGATGCCTTCAACCTTGACCCGCGCAGTACCGGTTTCGGCGTAACCGAGTTTTTTTGCCGCCGCGTAGGACAAATCGATGATGCGATCGGAATAGAACGGCCCACGGTCGTTGACCCGCAGGATCACTGTGCGGTTGTTATCCAGGTTGGTCACCCGAACGTAACTTGGCAGTGGCAATGTCTTGTGAGCGGCACTCATGCCGTACAGGTCGTAAACCTCGCCATTGGCGGTGTTCTGACCGTGAAACTTGGTGCCATACCAGGACGCCGTGCCGGAGGCGACGTAGGTCTTGGATTCCTGCAACGGGAAGTAGGTTTTGCCCAATACGGTGTAAGGGTTGGCCTTGTACGGACCGGTGTGCAGGGTCGGCGTGGCATCGGGGATTCGGGACACGTCAACGTCCCACCACGGCGCGCCGTCTTTGTGCGCGCGGTTGATGTCCAGGCCCGGCTGCGCTCGCACAGCAGTATTGGAGGTTTTCGGCGTCGGGGAACGGCTGGTCGTGCAACTGGCGACCAATACCGCCAACGCAGCGAATGCCACCAGCTTCAGGGGTTTATTGTTAGGCAATGCCCGCATTACTTGACGCCCCGTGCTTGTACCAGCTGTTCAGACAGTTGATGTACGGCCATGGCGTACATCACGCTGCGGTTATAACGCGTGATCGCGTAAAAATTCTTCAGGCCCATCCAGTATTCAGGGCCGTTGTCGCCTTCGAGGCGAAATGCAGTAACCGGCATATCATCGCGCAGCGCATCATGACTTGACCAGCCCAGCGCTCGCAACTCTCCAACGGTTTTCGTCGGTTCGATGCCCGTGGTCAGGCCTTCATCGACCTGCTCGCCACGGACATCGGCGCGGCTGACCACCGGCTCACCGGCGACCCAACCGTGACGTTTGAAATAACTGGCGACGCTGCCGATCGCATCATCGGGGTTGTTCCAGATATTGATATGGCCGTCACCGTCGAAATCCACCGCGTAAGCGCGAAAGCTGCTCGGCATGAACTGCGGCAGGCCCATGGCCCCGGCGTACGAGCCTTTGAGGGTCAATGGATCGACCTGCTCTTCACGGGCCAGCAGCAGGAACTCACGCAGCTCCTTGCGGAAAAATTCGGCACGGGGAGGATAGTCGAAACCGAGCGTGGACAAGGCATCGATCACCCGGTAATTACCGGTATTACGTCCGAAAAAGGTTTCAACGCCGATGATCGACACGATGACTTGCGCCGGTACGCCATATTCTTGCTCGGCACGGGCCAGCGTCGCCTCGTGCTGCCGCCAGAAGTCGACACCGCGTGCAATGCGCGCGTCGGTGATGAACATCGGACGGTATTCTTTCCACTGCTTGACCCGCTCGGCGGGTCTGGAAATGCCGTCGAGAATCGCCTGTTTGCGCTGCGCCTCACGGAACACCGCCATCAGTTGCTCACCGGCGAAACCGTAGTCGCGGGTCATTTCACCGACGAACTCGGCCACCTGAGGTGAGCCTTCGTATTCGCCGGCCAGCGCCTCCTGCACACTGCCCAGCAGGCCCATCAGGCCTACCAACGGCGCGCATCGAGTCGCCCAGCCACGCATTACTTGCATTGAACTCTTCACCTTATTCAAACCTGTGCGATCCACTTGCGATGGGTATGGATCGACATCAAAACCCCAAACGCTGACAGCAGCGTCACCAGCGAAGTTCCTCCGTAGCTAATGAACGGCAACGGCACACCTACAACTGGCAACAGGCCACTGACCATACCGATGTTGACGAAAACGTAAACAAAAAACGTCATGGTCAACGCACCGGCGAGCAATTTGCCGAACAGCGTTTGCGCCTGAGCGGTGATCACCAGCCCTCGGCCAATCAGCAACAGATAAATCAGCAGCAGCGCACAAATGCCCACCAGGCCGAATTCTTCGCCGAGTACAGCAATGATGAAGTCGGTGTGGCTTTCCGGCAGGAAGTCCAGGTGCGACTGGGTGCCGAGCAGCCAGCCTTTGCCGAACACGCCGCCGGAACCGATGGCGGCTTTCGACTGAATGATGTTCCAGCCGGTGCCCAACGGATCGCTTTCCGGGTCGAGGAAGGTCAGGATTCGCTGCTTCTGGTAGTCGTGCATGATGAAAAACCACATCGCCACCGACACCGGAATCGCCGCCGCCAGCACGCTGAGAATCCAGCGCCAGCGCAGCCCGCCCATAAACAAGACGAACGCACCGCCCGCCAGAATCAGCAGCGAAGTGCCCAGATCGGGCTGGCGCACGATCAGCGCGAACGGCACGCCGATCAGCATCAGGCTGATGCCGACATGCTTGAGCTGCGGCGGTAACGTGCGCTTGGACAGATACCAGGCAATGGTCGCCGGCATCAGGATCTTCATGAACTCCGATGGCTGGAAGCGGATCACCCCGGGGATGTTGATCCAGCGTGTGGCGCCCATGGCGTTGTGGCCCATGATGTCCACCACCAACAGCAACACCACGCCGATCACATAGCCGAGCGGCACCCAGCGCGCCATGAAACGCGGCTCGAACTGGGCGATGATGATCATCGAGACCAGACCGATACCGAACGAAGTGGCCTGTTTGGCCAGCAGATCCCAGCTTTTGCCGCTGGCCGAATACAGTACAAACAGGCTGCCGGCGGCGAGGATCAGCAGCAAGATCAACAAAGGACCATCGATATGCAGTCTTTGCAGCAACGTCGCGCGGCGACGCATCACATCCTCACTGGAGAGCATGCGATCAAAGTTATTCATCACGGGCCGTAGCCTCCGCACTGATTGGGCTGGCGTATTCGGCCTTCAAACGTCCGTCCTGATCGAGCAGCCAGGCGTCCATGACCTGCCGTACCACGGGCGCAGCAACGCCGGAACCGGACTCACCGTTCTCGACCATCACCGAAACAACAATTTTCGGGTCGTCGGCCGGAGCAAAACCGACGAACAAGGCGTGGTCGCGGTGGCGCTCCTGAACCTTGGAACGGTCGTACTTCTCACCCTGCTTGATCGCGACGACCTGAGCCGTGCCGGATTTGCCGGCAATCCGGTATTGCGCACCAATAGCGGCTTTGCGCGCGGTGCCGCGAGCGCCGTGCATCACCTGCTGCATACCGTGATTGACCTTGGTCCAGTCCGACGGGTCGCGCAGGACAATATCCGGCATCGGGTTTTCGTCTATCGGCTTCACCCCTTCGAGGGATTTGGCCAGATGTGGACGGTTCCAGATGCCTTTGTTGGCGACCAGGGCAGTCGCCTGGGCCAGTTGCAGCGGCGTTGACTGCATATAGCCCTGGCCGATCCCGAGGATCAGGGTTTCGCCGGGGAACCACGCCTGTTTGCGCGTCGCGCGTTTCCATTCGCGGGACGGCATCAGGCCGGGGGATTCTTCGAACATGTCCAGCGAGACCTTCTGGCCGATGCCGAACTTGTTCATGTAGGCCGACAACCGATCGATGCCGAGCTTGTGCGCCAGGTCATAGAAGTAGGTGTCATTGGAACGCATGATGGCCGTGTCGAGGTCGACGAAGCCGTCACCCGTGCGGTTCCAGTTACGGTATTTGTGATCGTAATTGGGCAGCATGTAGTAACCCGGGTCGAACACTCGACTGGACGCTGTCACCACACCGGAATCGAGACCGGCAATCGCCACCGCAGGCTTGATCGTCGAACCCGGCGGATACAGACCACGCAGTACGCGGTTGAACAATGGCCGGTCGATCGAATCACGCAACTCGGCGTACGCCTTGAAACTGATCCCGGTGACGAACAGGTTCGGGTCGAAGCTCGGCTGACTGACCATCGCCAGCACCTCGCCGGTCTTTGGATCGAGCGCGACGACTGCACCACGACGGCCGCCCAACGCTGCTTCGGCGGCTTCCTGCAACTTGATGTCGAGGCTCAGGACGATGTCCTTGCCGGGAATCGGATCGGTGCGCTTGAGCACGCGCAGCACGCGGCCTCGGGCGTTGGTCTCGACTTCTTCGTAACCGACCTGACCGTGCAACTCCGGCTCGTAGAAACGCTCGATACCGGTTTTGCCAATGTGATGGGTGCCGCTGTAGTTGACCGGGTCGAGGGTCTTCAGCTCTTTCTCGTTGATCCGCCCCATGTACCCGACCGAGTGCGCAAAATGCGCGCCCTGCGGGTAGTGACGCACCAGCTGCGCAACCACTTCCACGCCGGGCAAGCGGAACTGGTTCACGGCGATCCGGGCAATCTGCTCTTCGCTCAGCTCGAACAGGATTGGCACCGGCTCGAACGGCCGGCGCCCTTGACGCATGCGCTTCTCGAAGATCACCCGATCCTCGGGCGTCAGCTCGAGCACTTCGACGATCACGTCGAGCACTTGCTGCCAGTCGCCGGAGCGCTCGCGGGTCATGCTCAGGCTGAAGCTTGGGCGGTTGTCCGCCACCACCACGCCGTTGCGATCGAAAATCAACCCACGGGTCGGTGGAATCGGCTGCACATGGACGCGGTTGTTTTCCGACAGCGTCGAGTGGTACTCGTACTGGATCACCTGCAAGTAATACAGCCGCGCGATCAACACGCCGATCAACAGCATGATCGCAATGGCCCCGAACACGACGCGGCTACGCACCAGGCGTGCGTCCTTTTCGTGGTCCTTGATGCGGATCGGCTGAGACATGAGGGCTGGATTACTTGTGGTAAGGGTGACCGGACAACACGGTCCAGGCACGATACAACTGTTCGCCGATCAGGATCCGCACCAACGGGTGCGGCAACGTCAGCGGCGACAACGACCAGCGCTGATCGGCACGAGCGCAGACTTCCGGCGCCAGCCCTTCGGGGCCACCGACCATGAAATTGACCGTGCGCGAATCCAGCCGCCAACGGTCAAGTTCGACCGCCAGTTGCTCGGTGCTCCAGGGTTTGCCGTGGACTTCCAGCGTGACAATCCGTTCGTTCTGCCCGACCTTGGCCAACATGGCTTCGCCTTCCTGGCGGATGAAACGGGCCACGTCGGCATTCTTGCCACGGGTATTGAGCGGTATTTCCACCAGTTCCAGCGCCAGCTCGGACGGAAGACGCTTGGCATATTCATGCCAGCCTTCTTCCACCCACTTGGGCATGCGTGAACCGACGGCGATCAGGCGCAGTCGCACAGCAATCCCTTACAGCTGGTCTTTGTTGAGCTTGGTGAAATGCTCGTGGGTGTTTTCCGGGCTGTGGTGCTTGGCGTCGGCCGCACGGCTTTGCTCGGCACCGGCCCACAGGCGCTCCAGATCGTAGAACTGACGTGCCGAGGCGGTCATCATGTGCACGATCACCAGGTCCAGGTCCAACAGCACCCAGTCGCTGTCGCCCTTGCCTTCTTCGCCCAGCGGCTTGGCGCCCTGCTTTTTGACTTCTTCGCGAACCTTGTCGAGCATCGCGTTGATCTGGCGATTGGAGGTACCGGTGGCGATGATCATGTAGTCGGTGATGCTCTGCTTGTCGCGAACATCAATGATCTGGATGTCTTGCGCCTTGACGTCTTCCAGCGCGGCTACAGCCAGCTTGACCAGTTCGTCACCTTTCAGCGGCTCGTTGGTGTTGACCGGCTCTGGCAGCGGGGCGCTCTTGAATGTGCCTTTGCGCTTTACTTTGGTTTGGTCTTTGTCAGTCATATAAAACTCGTTTTGCTCATATATTCGGCGGCTTGGCGACACGTGGATTCGTATCAGTGAAGCACGCCTTGTTCAGTTCGACGCACGGTACAGACCGTGCGCATCGATGTAGGCCAGGACCGCGTCGGGCACCAGGAAACGTACCGACTTACCGCTGGCCAGCAGTTGACGGATCTGGGTGGCGGAGACCGCGAGCGGTGTCTGCCAGACGAATGCAATCTGTCCGCTCGGCCCTTTCAGGGCCAGCGGGTCGCTCACCGAACGCGCTGCCAGCAGGTTGCGCAAGGCATCCGGCGGTTCGCTGTCGGCGTCCGGGCGCTGTAGCACCAGGATGTGGCAATGCTGGAGCAACTCTTCCCAGCGGTGCCAAGTGGGCAGGCCGCAAAATGCGTCCCAGCCCAAAAGCAGAAAAACCTGGGTCTCGGCGGGCATTTCAGCGCGCATCGACTCCAGGGTATCAATGGTCCAGGACGGCTTGTCCCGCTGCAATTCGCGGGCGTCCACCACCAGCGGCGGCATTCCGGCCACCGCACACTCGACCATCGCCAGCCGATCCTGCGCCGATACCTGCGGCGTACCGCGATGGGGCGGCCGCGCGTTCGGCATCAAGCGCAACTCATCGAGCGCCAGCGCTTCGGCGACTTCCAGCCCACCGCGCAAATGGCCGATGTGCACCGGGTCGAACGTGCCGCCCAATACGCCAATGCGCCGCGGACGGGTTTCGCTGCCGGGTTGCGGCGCTGTCAGGTCGAGGTCGGTCAAGTCAGACCGGCGCCTGGCCGCGCAACTGGCCATCACCGACCACGATGTACTTCTCGCAGGTCAGTCCTTCGAGGCCCACCGGGCCGCGGGCGTGCAGCTTATCAGTAGAAATGCCGATCTCGGCACCCAATCCGTATTCAAATCCATCGGCAAAGCAGGTCGGCGTGTTGATCATCACCGACGCCGAATCGACTTCGGCCACGAAACGACGGGTGTCGGCGAGGTTTTCGCTGACAATCGAGTCGGTGTGATGGGAGCCGTAATGGTTGATGTGTTCAATGGCCTGATCCAGACCGTCGACCACGCGGATCGACAGGATCGGCGCCAGGTACTCGGTATTCCAGTCATCTTCACTGGCGGCAACAGCATCGATGATCGCCCGCGTACGCTCGCAACCGCGCAGCTCGACGCCTTTTTCGCGGAACTGCGCCGCCATCGACGGCAGGAAATCCTTGGCAACCGTTTGATCGACCAGCAAGGTCTCCATCGCACCGCAGATACCGTAGCGATAAGTCTTGGCATTGAAGGCAATGCGCTGGGCTTTCGGCAAATCGGCATGAGCACTGACGTAAACGTGGCAGATGCCATCCAGATGCTTGATCACCGGCACACGGGCATCACGACTGATGCGCTCGATCAGACCCCGGCCACCACGCGGCACGATGACATCGACGTACTCGGGCATGGTGATCATCGCGCCCACGGCGGCACGGTCAGTGGTTTCAACCACTTGCACCACGGCGGCGGGCAACTCGGCCTCGGCCAGACCGCGTTGAATGCACGCAGCAATCGCCCGGTTGGAATGAATCGCCTCGGAGCCGCCGCGCAGGATGGTCGCGTTGCCGGACTTCAGGCACAGGCTCGCGGCATCGATGGTCACGTTGGGCCGGGATTCGTAGATGATCCCGATCACGCCCAACGGCACACGCATCTTGCCGACCTGAATCCCCGACGGACGGAAGCTCATGTCACGGATCGCTCCGACCGGATCCGGCAGTGCAGCGACCTGACGCAAACCCACGATCATGCCGTCGATGCGCGCCGGGGTCAGTTCCAGACGTTCCAGCAGTGCCGGCTCCAGACCATTGGCGCGACCGGCGGCCAGATCCTGTTCATTGGCTGCGGCAAGCTCGGCACGCGCAGCGTCCAGGGCATTGGCTGCGGCCTGCAAGGCGCGGTTCTTCTGCGCGGTGCTGGCACGGCCGATGACCCGGGAGGCTTCGCGGGCGGCGCGACCCAATCGGGTCATATAGTCAAGAACGGACTCAGTCATGGTCTGCTGGGGTCTTGGCAAAGAGGAAAGCGGCAGATTATAGCTGTCGCGTCCCGGGACTAACAGCGGTGACGGGCGGATGGTCGAAATGAACGCTGATTCACCGGCGTTCAGGCCCAATTAAGCCGTGCGTTGTTATCATCACGACCTCCTGAGCCTGGATAAACGTTGCCTGCCATGTCCAATCTGACCGTTCGCAACCGCGCCGAACGCCTGCCGCTGGGGCTGCCGGACGCCTTTTTCGACCGAGATGCGCAAGTACTGGCGCAGGATCTGCTCGGCAAAGTCATTCGTCACCGGGTTGGCGATCTGTGGCTGAGCGCGCGGATCATCGAGACCGAAGCCTATTACTGCGCAGAAAAAGGCAGCCACGCCTCGTTGGGCTACACAGAAAAACGTAAGGCTTTGTTTCTGGATGGTGGGCACATCTATATGTATTACGCCCGTGGCGGTGATTCGCTGAACTTCAGCGCACAAGGGCCGGGCAATGCGGTGTTGATCAAATCCGCCTATCCGTGGATCGATGAAATCAGTGGGCCGGCGAGCCTGGCGCAAATGCTGCTGAACAATCCGGACGCGCAAGGACGTGCGCGGCCTTCGCAAAAGCTTTGCGCCGGACAAACCTTGCTGTGTAAAGCGCTGGGGCTGAAAGTGCCGATGTGGGACGCCAAGCGTTTCGATCATGAAGTCCTGCTGGTGGAAGACACTGGGCCGGCGCCTTCGCACATCATTCAAACCACACGTTTGGGCATTCCCCATGGCCGTGACGAGCATCTGATGTACCGCTTTGTCGACGCGACCTATGCGCAATGGTGCACGCGGAACCCGCTGCGTCGCGGTCAGGTCGAAGGCCGGGATTATTTTCTGCTGTAAACACAAAACTGTGCAGGAGCTGCCGAGGGCTGCGATCTTTTGACTTTGTGTCAAGGATCAAGATCAAAGGATCGCAACCTTCGGCAGCTCCTGAATAGGGATCATCAACGGTTTGGAGTTTTTTCTGTATGGGCCCATGGCTCGATAGCGTGACCGGCTGGCTGGCAGCCAATCCACAGTGGCTGACTGCTGCGGTGTTCATTGTTGCCTTTGTGGAGTGCCTGGCGATTGCCGGTTTGATCGTGCCGGGCACCGTGCTGCTGTTTGCCGTCGCCGTTCTCGCCGGCAGCGGCGCACTGTCGCTGAGCGAAACGTTGTTGCTGGGTTTTCTCGGCGGGATTCTCGGCGATGCCGTTTCGTATTTCCTTGGTCGCCATTTCCACCAGAACATCCGGCGCCTGCCTGGGCTGCGCCATCATCCGGAATGGATGGCGGGCGCCGAGTCTTACTTTCAGCGCTATGGCATCGCCAGCCTGCTGGTCGGTCGCTTTATCGGTCCGTTGCGGCCGATGCTGCCAATGGTCGCCGGTATGTGCGACATGCCCTTCCCGCGTTTCGCCGCTGTCAGTCTATTGGCCGCCGCTGGCTGGAGTCTGGCTTATCTGCTGCCGGGCTGGGCCACCGGCGCGGCCTTCCGCCTGCCATTGCCTGAAGGGTTCTGGCTGGAAGCCGGCATTGTCGCCGGCAGCATCGCGGTAATGGTCGGCCTCAGCGTGAACAGCAGTTTGCGCCGGCACCGCCGCGCGACGATCTGGATCAGCAGCATGAGCCTGTTGATATTGATCGGTCTGTTCATCGGCTATCCGTATCTGACAGCACTCGATCAAGGCGTGATGACGCTGGTGCAGGAACATCGCCAACCGGTGCTGGATGAAATTGCGGTCACGCTGACCCTGATCGGTGAATTCCGCAACATGCTGCTCTTCAGTGTCTTGCTGACGGGTCTGTTGCTGCTGTGCCGGCAATGGCGTCAGGCAATCTTCGCCGGCGGCACGCTGCTGGTGACCGCACTTGCCAATACCGGGACCAAGTACTTCTTCGCCCGGGTGCGCCCGGAGGTGCTGACCGATCCACTGACCACTTACAGCATGCCCAGCGGCCACGCATCAGGTTCATTTGCGCTGTTTCTGACCCTGGCGGTGCTGGCGGGTCGCGGACAACCACCACGCATGCGCCTGACCTGGTTGCTGATCGCCTGTATTCCGGCCCTTTCCATCGCGCTGTCACGGGTCTATCTGGGCGCTCACTGGCCAACTGACGTATTGGCCGGCGCCATGCTCGCCGCCTGTGTCTGCGCAGCCGCGCTGTGGCTGAGTCAGCGCAAAACCGCGCTCAATCCCATGCCGTTCAAGATCTGGTGGTTGATCCTGCCGGCCATGCTGGCGCTGTTCGGCTTTTTCGTCCTGCGACATTTGCCTCATACGTTGTTGCGTTACGCCTATTGAATGAGGCGATAGACAAGCCTTATTACTTTCGCGCTGCTCTTTTAGGAAATGTCCGACATGAGCAGCGCTGTTCCCTTAGCAAAACTTACTCATCCAAGGTAAAACTTCTTATTTACCAAACTGCAACTTCCTACACTTGAAAACAAAAACAATAGAAGTTACACATCACCTGTAAACCACCACAACAACGCCTTCCATAACTTGAAAAACCAGTTAGATTAAATCCGCAACCTTTGAAACCCTTTCGGCAAATTCTCGCTATTAAGTGACACGGCTTGCACTTGCCTGCAAAACAATCCACTCAACTTATGAAGCGAGGGTTTCATACATCAACTGATTTCGAGTATTCCATGAGTCCAAAGATACCGCGTAAACCACCCCTGCCTTCAACGCAACAACCTGACCCGGGCACATTCCCGCCCCTGCGGGCCGATACTCCGTTCACTACAGGCGAGCCTTCCATTTTCCGCTTACCGGGTTTACCGAGTGGCCAGATCCCCGCCCACTCCGCTGGCGGCCGTCCGGTCATGGATACCACCCCGCCTGCCGTTGTCATCCAGGCCATGCCCGCTACCAGTCCTGCCCGCCTCTCCAGCGATCATTCGCCGGACACTTATTGGCTGCGCGACGACTTTCTGCGCGGCATGAAACCGGCCGAGGATGACGGTTTTCGCTGGATCGTCGGACGCCAGTTTGTCGACGTCGAATATGACGCAGGCGTGCGCACTACCCATGTTGGCCAGGATGCCGCCGGGGTTTATCGCTGCAAGTTGGTCACTGAGCGATCAGCGTCCGGGCCGGTGCTTTACCGGAACGAAGGCCGATTGACCTGGCGCCTGACGGAGCATCCGGCGCCCACCATGGCCTCGACAAAACGACCTGCGCCGTCCGGAATCGCTCACGCAGCAAAACAGCCTCGACCTGCGCACCTCGATTCGAATCTGTACAAGGCCTCCATGCGTTCACCGGATGCCCAAGGCTATTACGAATTGACACCTGCATTCGGGGTAAATAACGCGGTCACGCAATATGCCTTCAAAGACCACTTCGGCCGCTGGTTCCCGGTCGATCCACCGGCCGGCGGATTCGCTGCCCAGCCCACACACCTGAAGCACTGGACCGACCAGGAAATCTGGCAGACGTACGATATACACGGCCAGGATCTCCTGCGTTTTCGCACCGATGCCGTGGCCAGCGGCACGCGCCCGCAGTGGGTGGAACCCACAGTCACGAATCCGCACAGCGACTTGCTGCGCGATGCCCTGCGCTGGCTGCACCCGACCATGAGCCTCGCGCAACGCGAGGCATTTCTGCAGTCCTACAATCTGCTGCCCGGTCAGTTGACCCGCTTGCAGCAGGACATGAAGAACGACGCGAAAATGCCGCCATGGGCACAAGCCCACAAACGCCTGATCGATGACAACGACAATCCGCAGCGCCTCGAGCAAATGAGCCGGGACGCCGCCGAGGAACTCAACCTCAAGCGCGATGCCCGGCATGACTGGTACAGCCTTGAAACCAGCATGACCGCGCCAGTGCGCGAAGCACTGCTGAACAAACTCGGCTATCTGCGCAACACCAACAATTGCCTGTACCGCACGGACATTCCGGGGTTGTTCCGTGGCGATGAGCGCACACCATTCGAACTCGCCAATGACGGCTTCATGCTGCCGCGATACAAGCACAAACCCGGTGCCACCACGCATAAACCGATGAGCGCGACCTTCAGCCTCAAAGAAGGGCAGATGTACGCGAGAGAGCCTGATCCGGAATACTTGCGCTTCAACAGCCAGACCAACAAACACCCGGGCCGGGATGCTGGGGAAAGCGATTCGGGCAGCGATGCCAGTGACACAGAAAGCACCACATCGTCCGAATGGTCCGATGCCGCAAGTCCTGTTCCGTGGGATCACGATCGCCGCTATGAATCAACGCGTACACGCCAGCAGGAAATGTTTCTGTATGTGCTGGATACCCGCCACCTGGAAGTCGTACCTCATGAAGAAAACATGAGTTTCAATTCAGCGGCCCGCGACACGCCTCCCACCTGGTTTCCCGACGATGACTTCGAAGGGCTGATATCGGTCAGCCGCAGCGGACTGGATGCCGAGCGCATCTGGCTGCTGAACTCAGACCTGACCAAAGCGGTGAGGATCGATGACATCAAGGAGCAGGCAGGCACGAGCGCTGAGCGCATTGAAGGTGCCACCCATGCCGGACGCCAGAACAAATTCGAGTACGACTTGTTGATCGACAAAGCCGAAGCTGCGGGAAAACCCGTGCTCAGGCTGTCGGGCAACGGCGAGGAATTCGCCTACGACATCAGCTGGCCCGAATCGGCAACGCCGACCGCTCAACATCAGTGACACACCGGTAGGGACACCGGCCATGCGTTTTCATTAAAGGATTAATGACATGTCAAAACTTATCGCTCCGCCTTTGCAAATACCCGATATCAGCCCCATCCAGGTCATTCCCCTCAGCGCCTCGGCCAACCCTCATGCACCGCAGGCGGGCACGCTCAACGGCGCAACGCCGGCAGACGATGCTGATGCCCCCTATCGACGCACGCTGAAATCCCTCGACAAACATTTCGGCCCCCTGCGCATTGGCGAAATGCTCACCAGCCGCGTCGAACTTCAGACGTTGGGCGCGATCGTGCATGGTCAGCCCATCAGCCCGGCGAATGCCGGCATGCAGCGCGTGGATCAAAGCTTTCTCGACGGGCTCAATTTCGACGCAGAGCGGGTGCAGGCGCGCTTGATGTCCGTGGACACCCCCGACAGCAATGTGGCGGCGATGCTGTTCTATGAAATCGCCTGCAAGCGTTCGGTCAACGCCGGGGCCCTCTTCGTCGCCGATACAACCATCGCCTCCGGCAGTGCAGTGGATCGCCTGAATCAGTTGGGCAAGGCTGCGCAAAAACTGGATATCCATCGCGCCGACGCGCTGGAAAATGCACCCGGCTGGATCAGCAAGAACAAAAGCTATCTGATGAGTGGCGCCGGCGTCGGCATGCAGGCATTCGGCATCTACAGCGGCTACAAGGCCATGATCGATGCGATCAAACATGGCGACACACTGGAAGCGGTTTTTCAGGGTGGCTCGATCGCCGCCGAATTCGGTTCGTTGATCATCGAGCGAGGGCTGACCAAGACCGGTGAAGCCATGCTCAGGAATGGCGGGACTGCGCTGAAGTATTTCCCGCTGACGTCGGTGGGCAAATACATGAGCCGCGGCGCCGGGATGTTCGCCAGCGCCATCACCCTGCCCTTCGATATCGCGGACGCTATCAAATCGTTCAATGCTGCCGCCGCGACGCAGGGCAAAGTGGCTCAGGATCACTACGTCAGTGGCGGTCTGAGCGTAGCGGGTGCGGGCATCAGTCTGGTGCTGGGCGTTGCTGCGCTGGCCGGCTTTGGCAGCGTCGCCGGGCCGGTCGGGCTCGTCGCTGCCGGACTGCTCATCGCTGCTTCGATGATCTATCAGGCTGCCCGAGTGGTGGACGACATCGATGACTACATCGAACTGACCTTTGAAGAACGCCTGCGCTCCGGCTGGTTCGCCTTCACCAACAAGGAACTGGATCAGGACGTACTGGATCGCTTCAAGCTTTCCAAGGGTTATCGCGACCACCAGCAGCAGCTCGATTTGTCGGCCAAGGACATGCTGGAGGGGGCCTACAAACACTCCATCGAACACGTGCTCAATGGCGCCTTCCGGGTTGAATTGAAGCCGGTTGAAATCTGGCGCTACCAATGGGACGAAAGCGCCGGCCAACGCCCGTTCAAACTCGATAGCCACGCAGTGGTTGTCGGCGGCGACGACGTGATCGATGCCAGCAACGGCCTGCCCGCCAATCTCAAAGGCAAAGTATCGGGCAGCCCCGGTGACGATAAAGGCATTTTCTGGCGCCTGGGTGACGGCAATGACCGGGTCATCGGGGTCCGGGACAAGCCCAATCTGTTCACCTATCGCGCAGATCACAAGGCACTGACCGGGGGCGACCGGAGCGATGCTTTTTATCAAGACATCACCGAGCAGGAATTGAACCGGATCAGCAAACCGGCGCACCTCAATGTACTGGATGGCGGTGCAGGCTCCGACACACTGGCCTTCGAAGGTAGCCGCCCGCTCAGTGACACTCGCCACACTGGCCACGACATCAACCTGCACAGCGGCAAAGTCGCGCTGCGCGGTCTTGATCCTGCCGTCGATGCCGTTGAGGTCGCGCAACTCACCTCGATCGAAAACGTCTCGACACTGCGTAAAGGCACCAGCCGTGTCAGCGGAAACGACGAGGCCAACCAGATTTCCGCCAATGGCTACGACCGCATCAACGCTGGCGGCGGCGACGACACCATTGCGCTGTACGGATGGGATTGTCGGGTGGAAGGCGGCAGCGGCGCGGATCGTTATTACATCGCCAGCAGCAACGCGCGAACGACCATTATCGAGGACGGTGAACAGTCGAGCCTGATCGAGTTCGGCTGGCCGGCGGATGTCATCCAGCGTTGGCAGATCGTCAACACTGCGCTGGTGGTCAGCTCATTGCGCGGCGAGGATGGCGACGACCCTGAGCATGTATTGACCGTTGAAAATGTCTACCAATGGATCGATGGCAAACGTCAGCTGAAAAATGATCGATTGCGCTTCAAGACCCAGGATGGTTACGAGCTGCTGGCTCAGTTACCTCAGCAGCCGGGCGAGGCGACGCCTGTGGATATCAAGCCCGCCGTGGTCGTGATTGGCCAACCGGCAGCCGCGCCGCAAATCGTCAATGGCGGCACGATCGAGATCGCCGAACAGGGCTTGAAGCGGCACTTTGTTTCTCGCACCGACCGTGAGGTGGAATTCGTTGCCCAGCGCAGCACCGCCGAAACCTCCCGCAGCGTTTACCTGGAGTTCGACAGCGCTGAAATCATCGACGTGCAAGTCAGCTATGAAGTACAGGTGCGCAAAGGCATCTCGGGCAATACCCACCTGTATTACAAAGACTTTACCCTGTCGGTCAGGCTGCCTTCGAAGGTCGTGATGTTCAAAGGCGTCGTCCAGCCCATCGCAGCGGCCACCGGTTACAGCGGCAGAAACAGCCTGAAAGTCACCACGCCACGCCTGCAACAAAACGTTGTGCTGATCATGCAGGACCAGACTTCATACCGGCTGCAAATTCCACAGCTGGACTATGAAGACGATGCGAAGCAGCCCGGTATCCGCGTACGCAGTACCCGCAGTTGCCTCAAACAACGCAATGGCAATTATCGCTTTGTCAGACCGTTGGCCAGCGTGAAGACGCTGATCACAGCAGAACCCAGCCGCATTACGATCGATACCGGTTCGCACACCGGCATTTATGTGCTCGAAGGGCAGAGTTCGACTTACGACGTCCACCTTGCCAGCAACACCATCATTCGCCTTTCAACGCCAGGCGCTGCGGCCAAAACCGCCGATGCTTCGACCTGGACTCTGTATACCCACACGCTGAAGGAATCCGTCACCCGCGCGGACATCCAGCTGGACGGCAACCGCTTGCGCATCGCCAGTGTCACGATTGAATTACCCGATATCGAGGACGACGCCCCCGTGGAGTCCATCAACGTGGCGACCTCGGCCGGCAATATTTATGAGGTTTCCCTGCTGTTTGAAGTGCTGCAGCTTTACCTCATTGATGCACGTGGCTACGCCAGCGTCGAAGCGCTGTTGGCCGAAATCGATACGCACCAACAGCGAAACGAACTGGCGGGCAGGGTTCATGTAACCCACATCGGCGTCAAAGCAGGAACCATCGGCACGGTGGTTTACAACTCAGTGCGCAAATACTGGGGCCTGAATAGCGATCCACAGGCGCGGATCAAACCCGAAGATCTGTTTTTTTCAAGCAACAAGACCTGACCGCGCTACCCGGTTTCATCGACGTGCCCGTGTGGATCTGACGCCCACACGGGCACCTGCTCACTTCAGCCTACGGACAGGCTGACTCGCAAAAACGGAGTTTATGCATGCGCCAAAAACCGGGCCCACGCCCCAAATCACCGACAGTCGACACACCGGCAGCTTCAGCATCGCAGCCTGTGGATCATTCAGCGCGAAACCCGATTCTCCCCACCCCGGAAAGCATTCCGGGTCATCTACCGATCGAGGCCCCCTCTTCACCCAAGCGACCTCGCGTGGAAGGGCCCGGGACCTCACAACCCAAAAACTCACCCATCGCAGTGAGCGTCGTACCGAGGTTCACCTCAGACACACCCGCTTTCTCGCTGACGTCGCTGGAAGATTTCGTGCATCCGTACTTTGGCGATCTGCCAAAGGCTAATGAATCCGGCATCAAGCGATATCTCGCCAAGGACTGGGTCGATGTGCACCTGCCTGGCACCGAAGGCCGGCAACACGTTTGCGTTCAGTACGATGCCGACCTCAGGGCGTATCGGGTAATGTCCTTCAGGCGCCTGGCGCCTGGCCCACCGATATACCGAACCATGCAGGGCAATCTGTGGAGTCTGGATCGACACCTCACTTTTCTGAACGGCGATGACTATGCGTTTTCAGCGACAGCGGATGCTGATGGCTACTACGCGTTTCGTGCGCTCGGATCGAGCAGTGGCGCGGCCATCCTCGGCTATGCCTTCAAGCACCCGGAGCATCATTGGATTGCCATCGATCCCGCGCGAGCGAGGGACAGACGCTCAGCTGTTGCGCAATGGTCGGACCAGGACATCCAGCGTATGTACATTGTGGATGACGCACGGATTCCGGACTTCCGCATGCAAGCGCAAGCGACCGGCAAGGCGCCGGACTGGGCACCTCGAGCACAGAACACCGAAGACCCTCTATTTGTCGCCGAGTCATTGAAGTGGCTGCATCCACAAATGCCATTGGCCCAGCGTCTGGAATTACAGCGCAGCTACAACCTGACCCAGGATCAACTGTGTCGGCTACGTACAGAGTCGGGTGACGGCCAGATACCGGAATGGGCTGAACAGCACAAACGCCTGACCCTCGACCCGATCAATGACCAGCGTTTCAGACTGATCGGTGAAGAGCTGGAGCACTACGTTAAAGACTTGAGAAGCCAAGGGCTGGCCCTCGACCATCACTGGCCCGCCACCCGCTACAGCGATGTTTTTCTAGCTGACTACGCCACCCATCTCGGCTACCAGCGAACCAGACACAACATGCTGTACCGCACCGACATTCCGGCGATGTTTCGAGGCGAAACCCGATTGCCATTCGAACTGGCCAGGGATGGTCGGATGATGTACCGCAAAGGCAATCCCACAGGCACCACGAACAAACGCGCATTGAGTGCAACGTTCGGACTGCTTGACGCCACCGCCTACGCGGCGACCAAGGGTGGCTTCTATCACGAGCTGCATTACAACTCGCAGGCCAATCGTTTTCCCGGCGTGAATCCTCAAAGCTCGAAAGGGCGAACCGGCGACTCCTCTGATTCGGGGGGCAGCTCAGTGTCGGAGGGTAAACGAACCGGCAACGAAACCGACTCTGACAGCTCTTTCGTTTTCGATGACTCGAAAGGTTATGAATCCACACGCCGCCAGCAAACCACGTCATTTGTCTACGCCATCGATACCCGAGGCCTGGAAGTGGTTCCCGGGGCAGAGAACAAGGCATTCAACCCTGCTAACGGCAAATTCTTCTTCGACGACCTGGAGGGTCATATCTCCACGCCCACACGCGGCATCAGTGCCGAGCGGCTCTGGCTGGTGCGTTCCGACCTGACGCGTGCCGCCCGGGTCAGGGATGTGCTGGCGCAGGCGGGTGAGCATGTCGCGGCTATCGAACAAGCCACCTGGGCAGGCACCGACAGCCGAGCGGCGGGTTACTTTGGCGGCAACGCCTACGACAGCCTGATCGATGAAATTGCCGGTTCAGGCGGCCTGATACTTGACCTGCCCAAAGGCGACAAGACGTTCGCCGATGACATCGTCTGGCCGGTTCCCGAGCATGACCGACCTTGAACTCATTCAGCCAGCGGATGGCTGACTCAACCACATGGAGTGACCTTTATGCGTCAAAAACCCGGGCCGCTGCGCCCATCGCCAACAGCAGATACACCTGACACCCCGACCTCTCGTCCTGCGCCTTACGATCGGCCCATCGACCTGGATTCCCGATTGCCTGGTCGCGTCAGGCCGGATGGCTCGAACGAGTCGCCGGGGACTAACGCCGACGCCCCTCACAGCAGCACCACGAAAGTAGAGCCGGGCATAACGATTACGCAGATGCCCGAGACGCAGACGCCCCGGCCGCGTACAGCGACGTCGCCTCTGGAACCCTATTTACAGAACGTCGACGCGTCTTTGCGCCACGATGCAGACGGGCTGAAAGTGTTCAAGGGGCGCAAATTCGCGGACATCGCCAACGATGATGGTTCCGCCGGCGGGATGACGGTGATGGTGGGGTTCCACGATTTGATCAAGGCCTACCGGGCCAGGTTACCCAGTGAGCGGGTGCCATCAGGGCCTCCGCTTTATCGAGTGGCCGACAGTAACGTCTGGAGCCTGAAGAAGCCGATCGAATACTACGACCCCATGCACTTTGCCTCGTCTCATACCGCGGATGCGCGGGGATACTACTCAGTTCACGAACACTTGGCGATTGAGCACTCTGGCCCGTATGGCAAGTGGTTTGAATTCAGAGTGGTGAAAAGAGAGGCAGGTTTCGCCTTTGCCGACGAGAAGAGACGCTTGATTCGAGTTGATCCGAACGAGGCACGGGGCGATACATCTGTCCCGCTGAAACTTGCACATTGGAGCGATGGGGATATCTGGAACGCGTACCGTCTGGAGGGCGCGCAGGCCTTGGTATTTCGAATCGAAGCAGAAGCCCTTGGAAAAGCACCTGACTGGGCTACGCGTTTCAACGAGCCGGATACTCACAAATTTTTGATCGACTCATCGAGATGGTCTTATCCACATAAGTCCGAGACTGAACGTGCGCAAATCCTGCGCGGCTACAACTTGAGCATGGCTCAGCAAAATCGTTTGCGACAAGACATGGAACATGGACGGTTCCCCGATTGGGCCGAACAGTACAAACGCTTGACTCAGAACACGTTGGACGACTCACGCTTTGAGCAGATTGCAGACGAACTGGAGCCACTCATTCTAAAAATGAGAAATGAAGGCGAAAACGACGATTTCGACTCACATCCCGTTGAACAACGCTATGAAGAAAGTTTTCTGAAGAGTTATCTGGAATATGCCGGCTACAAGCGCAATCAGCATGACTACATTTATCGAACAGACATCCCGGCCATGTTCCGCGCCGATTTGCGTACGCCTTTTGAACTGGCTCGGGACAAACGCTTGGTAAAACTACGCGGCAACCCCTCCGACTCCACGACCAAATCGGCTTTCAGCGCGACATTCGGTGCGGCCAATGCCTTGAGCTACATGGGATTTGATTACTACTCCAACCCTCGGCACTACAACAGCCAGGCCAACCGCTATCCAGGGCATTTTTCCGATAGCGATTCGTCGAGCGGGTATCGACACAATTCGGCTGAGGAGTCGGACACCTCATTTGAAATGGACAACTCACGCGACTACCCATTGCTCCGTCGCAAACAAACGCTGGGTTTTCTGTATGTCATTGACACCCGTGGTATCGAAGTGGTCCCGCGAGTGGAAAACATTTACCTGAACGACAAGGATTTTGACGGGGACACACTGGAAGGCCGGATATCAATGCCTACGCGCGGTATCAGTGCAGAGAGGATCTGGTTGGTAAGCTCGGACTTGAGCCAAGCGGCCAGAGTCGAGGATATCTTGCGCAAGGCCGGTGACAACGCGGAAGCTATCGAGAAAGCCACGTGGGCAGGTACCAACGGGGCCGATTTCATGCGGCATGGCGCCACTGCTTATGACCATTTGATCAATCGAATAGCCCGCGCCGGCGGCGTCGTATTGAAGTTGTCTAAAGGCGAAAACACCTACTCCAACGATGTAACCTGGCCAGTGCCCGAGCATTACCGAGCCTGACAAAAGGCGCCATTCACTCGAAAATGAATGGCGCCTTTTTATTAAAAGCGGCTGGACACTATTTGATCACCTTGATCACGAACGTTGCCGGTTTGTTATTGAAAGCGTTATGCCCCGTCCTGTTAGGATCTGCATCGACAAAGGTGCTCATTGCGCTGCTGATATGACGATACAAGGACCTGTCGCCTGGTTCGCAGATCAACTCGAGATAAGCAGGTCCGGATTCGATATTGCTGAAGGAGGCCTTCGACGCACCATATGTACTGATTGAAAAATACTGCGGCGGAGCACTGGTACTGGCCAGCAGGTTATGAGTCTTGTCCTCTACAAATAACCGCGCACCTTTAAACGTTCCGGCAAGCTCAAGACTGACTGCATACTCATTACCTTCAGGGACGAACTTCAACAGCAGCGGTTCATCATCCTCATGCTCAGCCAGCGTGATGAAACTGGATACACGCGAATCCGCCAGCCCCACTTCGGCATCCAGCTTTTCGCCGTTGGTTATCCGCAGGTCGCGCAGAACCTGTTGCAATCGTTGTTGATTAAGTACTACTGGCCGGCCATCGAGATAAAGATGCGCCGTGAAGGTCTGATTGTTTATTTTCGCTGAAGCCATGGGGTAACCCACCTGTAAACACCCCGCCGTCAATGAACTGCAACGGCAGGCAATGCTGAAAAAGGGAAAGAATCAAACGGCAGTCGCGGTCACCACCGTTGAGGCTGTTGCCGACATCCGCGGGACTTCGCCGACAGGGACTTTTTCAGATTTGCGTTTACGTCGGGCTATGACCATCCGGTCCGCATAATTGGATGCTGCCTCGATAACGTGGCTAACGTTATGATCCGTCTCGGCATGCTTCAAAATATACTTGCCGGCAATATCATCCCAAAACGTCCATTCATCTTCATATACAGTCATGCTTTCATCCTTATTTTTATTCAAGTCTTCCGCTTCCTGCGGACAACTTGAAATTAAGACAAAGACAAAAGCAAAACAATGCTGGCAGATGCAGTGAGTTAATTCAAAGTACAACTAGGCGAACAATTCACCCTGTAGCTCGTCAAGCAATGCCTGAATCGCATCCAGCCGCTGCTGGGGATCGTCGAGTTGCAGCAGGTCGATCTTGTCCTCTTCGGCGAACGGCAGCAGATAGGCCAGTTGATTGGCCAGCGATTGCTGACCCAGCGCATCTGTACCCATGTTCAGCGCTTCCACCATTGGATGCTCGGCCAAGGCCTTGAGCAACGCCACCAGGTCAGCGTCTTCGTCCTGCAGCGGTTGCTCGGGTTCGTCATCCAGCCACTCGACGTCGGCGAGGATCAATTGATCGCGCTGCACTTCGGTACGCAACACCTGGAAGCGCCGCCCACCCTGCACGCGAATCCCCAACAAGCCATTGTCCTGCTGCTGGAAATCAGTAATCCGTGCTTCGCAGCCGACCAGCGCGAAACCCTCAGGCGCGACCCCGACTTCGTGGCCGTCAAGGATGCACACCACACCAAAGCCACCGCCCTGCTTCATGCAGCGGCCGATCATGTCCAGGTAGCGCGCTTCGAAGATCTGCAAGTCAAGGTTGCAGCCGGGAAACAGCACTGTGTTCAGCGGGAAAAGCGGCAGACTCATAGACATTTCCTTACACCACCATCGACACCGCCAACGGCAGGAACACCGCCGTGGCCACGCCCATCAGACTCATTGCCAGCGCCGCGAAGGCGCCGCACTCATCACTTTCCTGCATGGCCACCGCCGTGCCGACCGCGTGGGCGGTCATGCCCAGCGCCATGCCGCGCGCTTCGGGGCTGTGCACACCGAGGCGGTTCAACAGCGTCGGACCAAAGATCGCGCCAATCACCCCGGTGATCAACACGAATACCGCCGCCAGCGCCGCAACGCCGCCAATCTGTTCAGCCACCAGCATCGCTATCGGCGAGGTCACCGACTTCGGCGCCATGGTCATCAGGATCATGTGCTCGGCACCGAACCACCAGCCCAGCAACACACCCATGCCTGTGGCGACTACCCCGCCTATCACCAGCGTAGTAAAAATCGGCCAGAACAATTGCCGAATACGTCGCAGGTTGAGATACAGCGGCACGGCCAGCGCTACAGTTGCCGGCCCGAGCAGAATGCTGAGGATCTCGGTGCTCTTGCGGTATTCGGCGTAGGTCAGGCCGCAGCCGACCAGTACGCCGATCACCAACAACATGGAGACCAGCACCGGTTGCAGAAAGATCCAGCGGGTTTTCTCGAAAGCCGCCAGCACCAGTTGATAGGCACCGAGGGTGATGCCGATGCCGAACAGCGGATGATGAATGACCGAAGCCCAGGCGCCCTGCCAGTCGAAAAGCATCAGGACTCCTCCTCCGACGCAGGCGCGTGACGTTTGACCAGGCGTTGCATCAGCACGCCGGCAAAAGCCATCGACAGAATCAACGACAGCACCAACGCACCGACAATTGCCCAGAAATCGGCGGCAATGTCGCTCGCATAAACCATCACGCCCACCGCCGGCGGCACCAGCAGCAGCGGCAGATAACGCAGCAGACTGCCGGCCGCGAGGTTCAGCGGTTCGCCGACTTCACCGCGAATGATCAGGAAGACCAGCAACAGCAGCAGGCCGATGATCGGCCCCGGCAGCACCGGCAACAGCAAATGATTGAGCGCCGTACCGAGCAATTGAAACAGCACCAGCATGGTCAGGCCACGTAGCAACATCAGACATCTCCCCCACAAGTCGCCCGCATTATAAGCATGCCCGCGCTATGGATCGGCATTCGCCAAAAGCATGGTCGGTTGACCGGAGCAAATCGCCATGATGATCTACAGTGGTTCGCAGGGAGGTCAAATCCCCCCACCTGAAAAACTATAAAACCGATGAACCCAAGGAGAGTCTCAATGCCCTATGTTCCAGTTGCAGAGCTCAAAGATTATGTCGGCAAGGAACTCGGACGTTCCGAATGGCTCACCATCGATCAGGAACGCATCAACCTGTTCGCCGAAGCCACCGGTGATTATCAGTTCATTCACGTCGACCCGGTCAAAGCCGCGCAAACACCATTTGGCAGCACCATTGCCCACGGTTTCCTGTCGTTGTCGCTGATCCCGAAATTGATGGAAGACATCCTGATCCTGCCGCAAGGCGTGAAAATGGTGGTCAACTACGGTCTGGACAGCGTGCGTTTCATCCAGCCAGTGAAGGTCAATTCCAAGGTTCGCCTAAAGGTCGATCTGGGTGAAGTCACCGAGAAAAAACCCGGACAGTGGCTGCTCAAAGCCACCGCAACACTGGAGATAGAAGGCTCGGACAAACCGGCCTATATTGCCGAGCCACTGTCGCTCTGTTTCGTCTGATGGTTCCGGATGCGAAGCAGCTCACGCTGTTTCGCGTCACGTCTCTATATATGCGACGCATAGCTGCGGCATACTCGGTCGCCTAATTGCCCGGATCCCGCTATGCGCTCAATTGCACGTCTTGCACCCCTTGCCTTGACCCTGATGCTCACCGCTTGCGGCGACGGCGAATCGCTGTTGCCGCCGGATGCGCGCCTGCCCGACGGCGGACGCTATCGCGGTGAACTGGTCGATGGCTTGCTGCAAGGTCAGGGCCGCGTCGACTACCCCAACGGCAGTTGGTATGCCGGGCAGTTCGACAAGGGCCAGTGGCATGGGCAGGGCGAATGGCATGGCAGCAATGGCGAGATCTATCGCGGGCAGTTCCAGCAAGGCCTGTTCGACGGTCAGGGCAGCCTGACCACCAACGCCAGCAGCTACACCGGCGGCTTCAAGCAGGGACGCCGCGAAGGTGAAGGCACCCTGAAAGAAAACGCCATGACCTACCGTGGCGAATTCAAGGCCGACCAGTATTCCGGGCTCGGTCGTCTGGAAATGGACGACGGCAGCTCCTATCAAGGCCAGTTCGCCCACGGCAAACCCAACGGCGAAGGCCAGCGCGGCGACTCCAGTGGCAACACGTTCAGCGGACATTTCGTCAACGGTCAGCTGGAAGGCAACGGCACCTTCAACAGCGCTGACGGCGATATCTACGTCGGCGGCTTCAAGAACAATCAGTTGCACGGCAAGGGCCGCTACGAAAACGCCGACGGCGATGTCTGGCTCGGCCAGTTCAAGGAAGGCGCGCTGAGCGGCAAGGGTGAACTGATCGGCGCCGATGGCAGCCATTACATCGGCACGTTCAGCGACTGGCGATTCAGTGGTCAGGGCCGTTTGAACCTGCCTGATGGCAGCTTCTACATCGGCGGCTTCGACAACGACAGCTACGCCGGACGCGGCACCCTGGTGCTGACCGATGGCAGCGTGATGAGCGGCACCTGGATCAACGGCCAGCGCGTGCGCGACGCCGACGGCAAGTTGTTGCCCGATACCCTCGAACTCGGCTTGCTCGCTCAGGGTCGGTTGCTCGATGACGCCTTGGCCGCCATCCCTGCTTCGACGCCGGCGGTCGAGCTGTACACCCTGACACTCGGTGGCGACGGCAAGCAAAGCGTGTTTCTGCGCGAATCCGACTACGTGGCCAATATGCTCCATACGCGCTTCGGCGCCTATGGCCAGATCCGTCTGGTCAACCACCGCGATCACCTCGGCGACCGCCCGATGGCCACCCGCGAAAACCTGCGCCGCGCCGCGCAAACCCTCGCCGAACGCAGCGGCCCGGAAGACCTGCTGTTCATCTATCTGACCAGCCACGGCACCGCCGAGCACGAACTGGTGCTCGACCAGCCGCGCATGGAGCTGGCCGACCTGCCTGCCGACGAACTCGCTGCCGTGCTGGCACCGCTGAAAAACCGCGACAAGATCATCGTGATTTCCTCGTGCTACTCCGGCGGTTTCATCCCGGCGCTGAAAGACGAACGCACGCTGATCATGACCGCCTCGCGCGCGGATCGGGTGTCGTTCGGCTGCTCGGAAGAAGCCAACTTCACCTATTTCGGCGACGCCCTGTTCGCCCAGGCGCTGAACCAGACCGATGATCTGGAACAGGCCTTCAAACTGGCCAAGGCCACCGTCGCCGAACGGGAACTGGCGGACAATTTCGAAGCCTCGGAGCCGCAGATCTGGGCGCCGAAAACCGTGCTCTCGCACTGGCAACTGCTGCGCAAACAGCAAGCCAGAAAAGCTTTGCAAAGTGCTGCATTGAACGACGGAGCGATAAAGAGCAACTAAGCTGAACAGTATCAAGGGAGAGACACTATGTACTTGACGCCTCAGCACGTATTGCTTGCCGGAGCCACCGGTTTGACCGGTGAACATCTACTCGACCGTTTGCTCAACGAGCCGACAATTTCTCGCGTGCTCGCCCCTTCCCGTCGCCCCTTGGCCGAACATCCGCATCTGGAAAATCCCGTGGGTGATCCACAGGCATTTCTGCCGCAGCTCAGTGGCCGGGTCGATATCGCCTACTGCTGCCTCGGCACCACGATCAAGCAGGCCGGCTCGGAAGCGGCGTTTTGCGCGGTTGATCTGGACATGGTCGTGGCGTTCGCCAAACGCGCGCGGGAGATGGGCGCGCGGCATCTGATCGTTATCAGTGCAATTGGCGCGGATCCGAAATCGTCGGTTTTCTACAATCGGGTCAAAGGCGAAATGGAGCAGGCTTTGCGCGCGCAGGACTGGCCACAACTGACCATTTGCCGGCCATCGCTGTTATTGGGTGAACGGACTGAACCGCGTCTGGCCGAGCAGCTCGCCGGACCGTTGTCGAAGCTGATTCCGGGTAAATACCGTGGCATCGAAGCTTGCCATTTGGCGCGAGCGATGTGGCGGTTGGCGCTGGAAGAGCAGGATGGCGTGCGGGTGATCGAGTCGGATGAGCTGCGCAAGCTGGGCAAATAATCTATAGCGCCTGGAAGAAAGCTTTCGCGAGCAGGCTCGCTCCCACCATTGCACCGCGTCCCCCTGTGGGAGCGAGCCTGCTCGCGAAGGCAGTGCGCAGCACTCCCCTACAATCCGCCAGTCGCCTGAAAACTCACACCTATCACGGTCAGCAATGACAACGGCAACAACAGCGTATCGAGCAACGCACTCGCCGGCAGATCCAGCCCCGGATAGCTCGGCGCCTCAGCCCCGAACCGATCCATCGCGCAACACCCGCCATTCAGTGCATAAAAGTCCAGCCGCGTGCCGGAATACACCACCGGCGCGCCCGGTTTGGCGGCGTCGAGAGTGCGCGCCGTGGCGCACCCGGTCAGTTGCAGCGCCAGCAAAATCGCCAGCAGCTTATTCATCACTGCTCAGATGGTGCTCACCCCAACGTGGCAGCATGTCCTGAGGAATGCCGAGCAGATTGAGAATCCGCGCCACGACGAAATCGATCAAGTCATCGATGGTCTGCGGCTGGTGATAGAAACCCGGCGAGGCCGGCAGAATCGTCACGCCCATGTTCGACAGTTTGAGCATGTGCTCCAGATGAATGCTCGAATACGGCGCTTCACGCGGCACCAGAATCAACTGCCGACGCTCTTTCAAGGTTACGTCAGCGGCGCGTTCGATCAGATTGTTGCAGGCACCCGTGGCAATCGCCGACAGCGTCCCCGTCGAGCACGGCACTACGACCATCGCGGCCGGAGCGCCAGACCCCGAGGCCACCGGCGACATCCAGTCTTCCTTGCCATACACGCGAATCTGCCCGGCGGCAGCCCCGGTGTATTCGGTCAGGAAGGCTTGCATCATTTGCGGCTTCGGCGGCAGCGTGACATCGGTCTCGGTAGCCATCACCAGTTGCGCAGCCTTGGAGATCAGGAAGTGCACCTCGCGATCTTCCCGCACCAGGCAATCGAGCAGGCGCAGACCGTACTGGGCGCCGGAGGCACCGGTCATGGCCAGCGTGATGCGTTCCGGGCCATTGCTCTCAAAACGAGTGTTCATTGCAGCGCCTCGGCGAGTTTGCCGTGCAGACCGCCGAAGCCGCCGTTGCTCATGATCACCACGTGCGTGCCGGGCTGGGCCTGGCTCTTCACGCGTTCGATGATGCCTTCCAGCGAATCACTGACAATCGACGGCACCGTGCACAGCGCGGCGGTGCCGGCGAGATCCCAGCCGAGGTTGGCCGGGGCGTACCAGATCACTTGGTCGGCATCGACCACGCTATCCGGCAAACCGTCACGGTGCGCGCCGAGCTTCATCGAGTTGGAGCGCGGTTCGATGATGGCGATCAGCGGTGCGTCGCCGATGCGCTTGCGCAAGCCGTCGAGAGTGGTGGCAATCGCCGTCGGGTGGTGGGCGAAGTCATCGTAGATGGTGATGCCGCGTACTTCGGCGACTTTCTCCATGCGGCGTTTGACGTTCTTGAATGCACTCAGGCCGGCAATGCCCATCGACGGCACCACGCCAACATGACGCGCAGCCGCCAGCGCCGCCAAGGCGTTGGCAACGTTGTGCTGACCGGTCAGCTCCCACTCGACGGTGCCTTGCGAGACGCCTTCGAACATCACTTCGAACGCCGAGCCGTCTTCGCTGAGCAGTTTGACCTGCCATTGGCCGCCAGCACCGGTGGTTTGCACCGGGGTCCAGCAACCCATTTCGATCACCCGCTGCAAGGCTGGCTCGGTGGTCGGGTGGATGACCAGGCCTTCACTCGGGATGGTGCGCACCAAGTGATGAAATTGCCGCTCGATTGCCGGCAGATCCGGGAAGATATCCGCATGATCGAACTCAAGGTTGTTGAGAATCGCGGTGCGCGGACGGTAGTGAACGAATTTCGAGCGCTTGTCGAAGAAGGCGCTGTCGTATTCGTCGGCCTCGATCACGAAGAACGGCGTGCCGCCCAGACGTGCCGACACCGAGAAATTCTGCGGTACGCCGCCGATCAGGAAGCCCGGACTCATGCCGGCATGTTCCAGTACCCAGGCGAGCATGCTGCTGGTGGTGGTTTTGCCGTGCGTACCGGCTACCGCCAGTACCCAGCGACCTTGCAGCACGTGATCCGCCAGCCACTGCGGGCCGGACACGTACGGCAGGCCTTTGTTCAGCACATATTCCACCGCCGGGTTGCCGCGGGACATGGCGTTGCCGATCACCACCAGATCCGGCGCCGGATCGAGCTGCGCCGGGTCATAGCCCTGCGTCAGCTGAATGCCCTGGGCTTCAAGCTGTGTGCTCATCGGTGGATAGACGTTGGCGTCGGAGCCGGTCACGTGATGGCCCAGCTCTTTGGCCAACACCGCCATCGAGCCCATGAAAGTCCCGCAGATACCCAGAATATGAATGTGCATAGTCGACCTCGTAAAACATGGCCGCAGGTTAGCGTAGGGAGGGGGAAATCGCACTCTTTAGGTGATTGGGCCGGGTGGGTGGGTCTTAACACCTCGAATCGACTGCAGACTGCCACCCTCACCCCAGCCCTCTCCCAGAGGGAGAGGGAGCCGATCTGTGTTGCTTTCAAATCCTGAGTTCGACTCGGTAACTCAGGTCGGCGCAAATCGCCAAAACACTTCGATCAGAAGCCGATCTCGGTTGCCTTCAAATCCTGAGTTCGGCTCGATATTTCAGGTCGGCGTAGATCAGTAAGTCTACTCGGCCAGTCCACTTTTCCGCGGGAGAGGGAGCCGATCTCGGTTGCTTTCAAATCCTCAGTTCGGCTCGATATTTCAGGTCGGCGTAAATTGGCAGAACACCGCGGTCAGTCCCCTCTCCCTTTGGGAGAGGGCTAGGGTGAGGGCCTTCTAACTGACACGACGCTCAATGCCATGCTTACGCAGCTTTCTGTAAAGAGTATTGCGGCTGACACCCAATTGCTGCGCCGTATGGGTCATGTGCCAGCGGGTTTGCTCCAGCGCATTGAGTAGAGCCAACCTTTCGGCGTCTTCCAGAGGATGATCGGATTCCTTAACCGCCAATACTGCCGCACTCCCCTGCCGAATCATCACCGGCAAATCCTCAACCCCGATCCGCCCCTCATCACACAACGCCGCCAGCGTGCGCAGGACATTGCGCAACTGCCGCACATTGCCCGGCCAATTGAACGCTAGCAAAGCCTGACGCGCCGCCTCGTCGATCAGGATCGCTTCGCCACCCGCCTCTTCGGCCAGCAGAAAATCCAGCAACTGCGATTTATCACTGCGGGCGCGTAATGCCGGCAACGCCACTTCCAGCCCGTTGAGCCGGTAATACAAATCCTCGCGAAAGCTGCCATCCGCGACCCGCTCCAGCAGATTGCGGTGGGTGGCACTGATGATCCGCACGTTGACCGATTCCGGCTCGCCGCCGATCGGCACCACCTGACGATCCTCCAGTACTCGCAACAGACGAGTCTGCAAGGCCAGCGGCATATCGCCGATTTCATCGAGGAACAACGTGCCGCCATCGGCCTGCTGCAACTTGCCGCGCATGCCGTCCTTGCGCGCACCGGTGAAGCTGCCTCCGCGATAGCCGAACAGTTCGCTCTCGATCAGGCTCTCGGGGATTGCCGCGCAATTGAGCGCGACGAAGGCTTTGTTCGAACGCTGGCTGGCCTGGTGCACAGCCTTGGCGAAGGCCTCCTTGCCCGAACCGGTTTCGCCATTGATCAACAAGGGCACATCCCGCTCGAATACGCGCAAGGCTTTGCGGAAGTCTGCCTGCAGCGCCTCATCACCGAGGCAGATGCCCGACAGGCGCGGTGCTTCAGCCACGACCGGCGCTGATACCATCGGTAAAGGCTTGCGCGATTCACCGCGCAGCACGGCAAACAAATGCCGGCCGTCACGGGTGCGCAGCGGCCAACTGGCACTGGCATTCGCACTGGCGCGGCCAAGCAACTCATCCAGCGAACAATCGAAAAACGCCTCCACTGGTTTACCCAGCAAGCCGCCACGAATATGCCCAAGCAGGTTCAGTGCACTCTGATTCACCGCACTGATCCGTCCTTCACCGTCAAACGCCAGCAAACCTTCGCTGAACAACCCGACCGATTCGGCCTGCAAATGAAAACGCAGCAACCATTGGTTATCGAAACAGCGCAGGAAGTAGCAACTCTCGATCATCTTCGCCGACAGATTGACCAGCGCCATGGTGTGGAACTGGCTTTGCCGCGAGACATCGTGGCGCGCCGAAGACACGTCGAGCACTGCCAGCAGTTCGCCGTGCGGGTCAAATACCGGGCTCGCCGAACAGGTCAGGCCGGTGTGGCGACCGCGAAAGTGTTCGTCCTGATGAATCGTCAGCGCCTGGCGCTCGACCAGACACGTACCGATGCCGTTGGTGCCTTCGCAGGCTTCGCTCCAGTCAGCGCCAAGCCAGAGGCCGGCGCGCTCGAAGATCTTGCGTTCGGCCGGCGCGGTGACGCAGTTGAGGATCACCCCGCGCGCGTCGGTCAGCAGCACTGCATGGCCGGCGCCGGAGAGTTGTTGATGCAGGCTGCTCATTTCATTGCCAGCGATCTGTAGAACCTGCTGCAGACGTTCGCGGCTTTCCAGTACCCGGCCGTGTTCGAGCACGGTTGGCGCCATGCTCAACGCCGGGTCGAGGTGGTAGTCCTCCAGACAGCGCAGCCACGAACGGGCAATCGATGGATCGGCACCGGGCCCGTGCAGGTGCGGTTTGCCCTGGGTTGCGGTGAGAACCTGTCGGGCATGGCGACTCAAATGGTTGTCGTGCATTTCTTATTGTTCTCCCCGAGGCTCGACGGCCCAATGCTGAGGTGACGCCCAGCATCCCCCAGCCTTCGATGCATTGCAATGCTGGCAAGACTGCCCGGTCACCAGCTGTGCCAAAAGCGGTACAAACTGTCATCCCACCTGTACCGAAACCGCCACAGACAAAATCCACTCGTCCGACAAAAACCTGCCAACCCCTTGATTTACCTGCCCTGCACGGCAGTGGCCCGACCTTTGCTCTACGCTTATAGCAAGCGCACTTGCGCGTTTCTCTAATAAGTACAAAGCCAAGGAGAACATCATCATGCGTTACGCTCACCCCGGTACTGAAGGCGCCAAAGTCTCGTTCAAAGCCAAGTACGGTAATTACATCGGCGGCGAGTTCGTCGCGCCTGTCAAAGGTCAGTACTTCACCAACACCTCGCCAGTGAATGGCCAGCCAATTGCCGAATTCCCCCGTTCCACTGCCGAAGACATCGACAAGGCACTGGACGCCGCCCACGCCGCTGCCGACGCGTGGGGCGCGACCTCCGTGCAGGCACGCTCGCTGATCCTGCTGAAAATCGCCGACCGCATCGAACAGAACCTCGAACTGCTGGCGATCACCGAAACCTGGGACAACGGCAAAGCCATCCGCGAAACCCTCAACGCCGACATCCCGCTGGCCGCCGACCATTTCCGCTACTTCGCCGGTTGCCTGCGCGCCCAGGAAGGCAGCGCTGCAGAAATCGACGGCAACACCGTGGCCTATCACATTCATGAACCACTGGGCGTGGTCGGCCAGATCATCCCGTGGAACTTCCCGATCCTGATGGCGGCGTGGAAACTTGCGCCGGCCCTGGCGGCGGGTAACTGCGTCGTGCTCAAGCCTGCCGAGCAGACTCCGCTGGGCATCACCGTGTTGCTGGAGCTGATCGGCGACCTGCTGCCACCGGGCGTACTGAACATTGTTCAGGGCTATGGCAAAGAAGCTGGCGAAGCACTGGCGACCAGTAAACGCATCGCCAAGATCGCCTTCACCGGTTCGACCCCAGTTGGCTCGCACATCATGAAATGCGCCGCCGAAAACATCATTCCGTCCACTGTGGAGCTGGGCGGCAAATCGCCGAACATCTTCTTCGAAGACATCATGCAGGCCGAGCCGACGTTCATTGAGAAAGCCGCTGAAGGTCTGGTGCTGGCGTTCTTCAACCAGGGCGAAGTGTGCACCTGCCCTTCCCGCGCATTGGTGCAGGAATCGATCTACGACGAGTTCATGGCCGTCGTGATGAAGAAAGTCCTGCAAATCAAACGTGGCGATCCTCTGGACACCGACACCATGGTCGGCGCGCAGGCGTCCGAGCAGCAATTCGACAAGATTCTTTCGTACCTGGAAATCGCCAAAGGCGAAGGCGCCGAGCTGCTGACCGGCGGCAAAGTGGAAAAACTCGAAGGCAATCTGTCGACCGGCTATTACATCCAGCCGACCCTGCTCAAGGGCACCAACAAGATGCGCGTGTTCCAGGAAGAGATCTTTGGGCCGGTGGTGAGCATCACCACATTCAAGGACGAAGCCGAAGCCCTGGCGATCGCCAACGACACCGAATTCGGCCTCGGTGCCGGTCTGTGGACTCGCGACATCAACCGCGCCTATCGCATGGGCCGCGCGATCAAGGCGGGTCGCGTGTGGACCAACTGCTACCACCTGTACCCGGCGCACGCTGCATTTGGCGGGTACAAGAAGTCCGGCGTTGGGCGTGAGACCCACAAGATGATGCTCGATCATTATCAGCAGACGAAAAACCTGCTGGTGAGCTACGACATCAATCCGTTGGGCTTCTTCTAAGCGGATGAGGGGCGAGGCAGTCGTTTCTGCATCGCCCCTCAGATAGCTTTCGCGAGCAGGCTCGCTCCCACAGGGAATTGCGTGCACCTGCAATGTTCGACTCGACACAACTCCAATGTGGCAGCAAGCCTGCTCGCCAAAGCGGTGTGCCTTTCAACCCCATGGTTCCTGACGGAACAATCGGGCCAATAAAACAATAAGAACGGTGAAACCTATGCCTAGCGAATCCCCGGCTGGCGCTCCGGCGACCGGCGCCTCCGTCGACTTTGAAAAAGTCGGATCGGACTACTTTCAACAACGCGAACTGAAAAAAGGTGCCGCCGGCTGGGTACTGCTGGTGGGTCTGGGCGTTGCCTACGTGATTTCCGGTGACTATGCCGGCTGGAACTTCGGCCTCGCTCAGGGTGGCTGGGGCGGCATGTTCCTGGCGACGCTGCTGATGGCCACCATGTACCTGTGCATGTGCTTTTCTCTGGCCGAGTTGTCTTCGATGATCCCCACCGCTGGCGGTGGCTACGGTTTTGCCCGCAGCGCATTCGGGCCGTGGGGCGGGTTTCTCACCGGCACCGCGATCCTTATCGAATACGCCATTGCCCCTGCGGCTATTGCGGTGTTCATCGGCGCTTACTGCGAATCGCTGTTCGGCATCGGCGGCTGGATGATCTATCTGGCCTTCTACATCATTTTCATTGCCATCCACATATTCGGGGTCGGCGAAGCGCTCAAGCTGATGTTCGTCATCACCGCCGTCGCCGCGTTGGCGCTGGGGGTGTTTCTGGTGGCGATGGTGCCGCACTTCGACGTCGCCAATCTGCTCGACATTCCGGTCACCGCCGCAGCGGGCGCCAGTTCGTTTCTGCCATTCGGCTATGTCGGCGTCTGGGCGGCGATTCCCTATGCGATCTGGTTCTTCCTTGCCGTCGAAGGCGTGCCGCTGGCCGCCGAGGAAACCAAGAACCCCAAACGTGATCTGCCGCGCGGCTTGATCGGCGCCATGTTGGTGCTGCTCATGTTTGCCCTGTTGATTCTGATCGTCGGCCCCGGCGGTGCGGGCGCCAACTCGCTACTGACCTCCGGTAACCCGTTGGTCGAAGCGTTGAGCAAAGCTTATGGCGGCTCGACCTGGATGGGCAGTTTCGTCAACCTCGTAGGGTTGGCCGGACTGATCGCGAGTTTCTTCTCGATCATCTACGCGTACTCGCGGCAGATTTTCGCGCTGTCACGGGCCGGCTACCTGCCACGCAAACTGTCCGAAACCAATAAAAGCAAGGCACCGGTCCTGGCGCTGGTGATTCCCGGCATCATCGGTTTCGGCCTGTCGCTGACCGGCCAGGGCGATCTGCTGATTCTGGTGGCGGTGTTCGGCGCAACCATTTCCTACGTGCTGATGATGGCCGCGCACATCACCTTGCGGATTCGCCGCCCCAAAATGGACCGGCCGTACCGCACACCGGGCGGCATCTTCACCTCCGGCGTGGCCTTGGTGCTGGCGTGCATCGCCGTGGTCGCAGGCTTCCTGGTCGATCCACGGGTGGTCATCGGTGCCGCCGTCATCTATGGAGTGTTAATTGCTTACTTTGCGTTCTACAGTCGACATCACTTGGTAGCAGGCACGCCGGAAGAAGAGTTCGCGGCGATCCAGAAGGCTGAGCAAGCCTTGCACTGAGTGCCGACAATCCCGGCGCAGGCTCGGTCTGCGCCGTCACGGAGAATTGTGTATGGCCAGTTTCGCTCACACGGTCGGCGCCCAGACCTATCGTTTCGACAGCCTCAAGGACGTCATGGCCAAGGCCAGCCCGGCGCGTTCCGGCGACTTTCTCGCCGGCGTTGCTGCGCTCAATGATGGCGAGCGGGTGGCCGCGCAAATGGCGTTGGCCGACATCCCGCTCACGCATTTCCTGCAGGAAGCGCTGATTCCTTACGAGACCGATGAAGTTACCCGACTGATCATCGACACTCACGACAAACAGGCCTTCACCGTGGTCAGCCACCTCACGGTGGGCGGCTTTCGCGACTGGCTTCTCAGCGACGCCGCCGATGAAACCAGCCTGCGCGCCCTCGCCCCCGGCCTGACCCCGGAAATGGTCGCGGCCGTATCAAAGATCATGCGCGTGCAGGATCTGGTTTTGGTGGCGCAAAAGATCCGCGTGGTCACAAAATTTCGCGGCACCCTTGGCCTGCGCGGACGGCTGTCGACGCGCCTGCAACCCAATCACCCAACCGACGAGCCATCCGGCATCGCCGCGAGCATCCTCGATGGTCTGCTCTACGGCAATGGCGACGCGATGATCGGCATCAACCCGGCCACCGACAGCATCGCCTCGATCTGCGCGATGCTGGAGATGCTCGACGCGATCATTCAACGCTACGACATCCCGACCCAGGCCTGCGTGCTGACCCACGTCACCACCTCCATCGAGGCGATCAACCGTGGCGTGCCGCTGGATCTGGTGTTCCAGTCGATTGCCGGCACCGAAGCAGCCAATGCCAGTTTCGGCATCAATCTGAACGTGTTGCAGGAAGGCTACGACGCCGGCCTGAGCCTGAATCGCGGCACCCTCGGGCAGAACCTGATGTATTTCGAAACCGGTCAGGGCAGCGCGCTGTCGGCCAATGCCCATCACGGTGTCGACCAACAGACGTGCGAGACGCGGGCCTACGCCGTGGCGCGACATTTCAAGCCGTTCCTGGTGAACACGGTTGTAGGATTTATCGGCCCGGAATACCTCTACAACGGCAAACAGATCATCCGCGCCGGCCTCGAAGACCATTTCTGCGGCAAGTTGCTCGGCGTGCCGATGGGCTGCGACATCTGCTACACCAACCACGCCGAAGCCGATCAGGACGACATGGACACCTTGCTGACGTTGCTTGGGGTCGCCGGGATCAATTTCATAATGGGCATCCCCGGTTCCGACGACATCATGCTCAACTACCAGACCACCTCGTTTCACGACGCCCTATACGCCCGCCAGACCCTGGGCCTGAAACCGGCGCCGGAGTTCGAGCAATGGCTGGCGAACATGGGCATCTTCACTCAGGCGGACGGCAAGGTTCGCTTCGGTAATAACTTGCCGCCGGCCTTCCGTCAGGCATTGGCGCAACTGGGATGAGTCACATGGAAAAACCGCCCGTGTATCCGCAAAACCCCTGGCTGGAACTACGCCGCCTGACCCCGGCGCGCATCGCTCTCGGCCGCACCGGCACCAGCCTGCCGACCAGCGCACAACTGGACTTCCAGTTTGCCCACGCGCAAGCGCGCGATGCTGTGCATCTGCCTTTTGATCATGCCGGACTCAGTGCGCAATTGACTGAGCGCGGGCGCGAGAGCCTGCTGCTGCACAGCGCCGCTGCGGATCGAAACAGTTATCTGCAGCGCCCGGATCTGGGGCGCAAGCTCAGCGACGAATCGGCGCAGGCCTTGCGCGAATACGCTGCGGCGCATCCCGGCGGTGTCGATCTGGCGATTGTCGTGGCCGATGGCCTGTCGGCGCTGGCGGTGCACCGCCATACGTTGCCGTTTCTCAATCGGCTGGAAGAGCAAATGAGCGCTGACGGCTGGTCGATGGCCCCCGTTGTCCTCGTGGAACAGGGTCGCGTTGCCGTCGGTGATGAAATCGGCCAATTGCTCGGCGCGAAAATGCTGGTGATGCTGATCGGCGAGCGCCCGGGCCTCAGTTCGCCGGACAGTCTTGGTTTATATTTCACCTACGATCCAAAGGTCGGCCTGACCGATGCCTACCGCAACTGCATTTCCAATGTGCGGCTCGAAGGCTTGAGCTACGGCATGGCGGCGCATCGCTTGCTTTATCTGATGCGCGAAGCCTGTCGGCGGCAGTTGTCGGGGGTCAACCTGAAGGACGAAGCACAGGTTCAGACGCTGGAATCAGACGCCGGTGTAGATATGAAAGGCAATTTCCTACTTGATCCGCCCACAACCTGAACCGTTTCCGCATTGCCTTTCTGCGCCGGTTTCAGGCAGGATCGATGCACGGCCGCACGGGTTTCCCATCGCCGTCAGAGCAGTTGAAGACAGCCACTTGAAGACGAGACCTATCATGCGGATTATTCAAGCGACCCTCGAACATCTGGATTTGTTGACTCCATTGTTCGTCAAATATCGCGAGTTCTACGGTTCCCTGCCTTACCCGGATTCCTCCCGCGCGTTCCTTGAAAAACGCCTGCGCCGCAAGGAATCGGTGATTTACCTGGCCCTGGCCGATGATGACGACAAGAAGCTGATGGGCTTTTGTCAGCTCTACCCAAGCTTCTCCTCGTTGTCGCTCAAACGGGTTTGGATCCTCAACGACATCTATGTCGCCGAAGACGCCCGTCGCCAACTGGTCGCCGACAACCTGATCCGCACCGCGAAGAAAATGGCCAAGGAAACCCAGGCGGTGCGTATGCGCGTTTCCACCAGCAGCAACAATGAAGTCGCACAGAAAACCTACGAATCCATCGGGTTCAAGGAAGACACCGAGTTCAAGAACTACGTGCTGCCGATCAGCGAAGAGCTCTGACTGCAAGTGCAAGGTGTGATGAGGGAGTCCGCTCCCTCAGGCCCCCCGAATGCTTCCTGACAATTGTTCACACCTCGACATCCCTCGCTACAAAACCAACGCGCTTTTCATCCTTCAGACCGTATAATCCCGATCTTTCCGGCTTGTAAGAAAAACTACACCCCGCTGTAGGCTTACACGAAGTCATCCGCACAGGCCTGCCGAGTCGGGCCGTCAAACAGGTGCCCCCATGGATTTCAACCCGCTCGACCTTATCCTGCATCTCGACGTCTATCTCGATTTGCTGGTGAACAACTATGGGCCATGGATCTACGCCATCCTGTTTCTGGTGATCTTCTGTGAAACCGGCCTGGTGGTAATGCCCTTCCTGCCGGGCGATTCGTTGCTGTTCATTGCCGGTGCCGTTGCGGCTGGCGGTGGCATGGATCCGGTACTGTTGGGCGGCTTGCTGATGCTCGCAGCCATACTGGGCGACAGCACCAACTACGTGATCGGACGAACGGCCGGCGAGAAGCTGTTCAGCAACCCGAACTCGAAAATCTTCCGTCGCGATTACCTGCAAAAAACCCACGATTTCTATGACAAGCATGGCGGCAAGACCGTAACGCTGGCGCGCTTCCTGCCGATCATCCGTACCTTTGCGCCGTTCGTCGCGGGTGTGGCGAAGATGCCGTATCCGCGTTTCTTTGGTTTCAGCGTGCTGGGCACCATCCTCTGGGTCGGCGGCCTGGTGACGCTGGGCTACTTCTTCGGCAACGTACCGTTCATCAAGAAAAACCTGTCGTTGCTGGTGGTGGCGATCATTCTGTTGTCGCTGGTGCCGATGATCCTCGGTGTGGTTCGCAGCCGTTTCGGCGGCACCAAAGCCCAATCGCACTAAGCCGATGTGGTCGCTGAGTGCCTGGCGTCGCCGGCGCCTTCTGACGAAGCACCCGATCGCCGACGACATGTGGCAACGGGTGCGCCATCACCTGAGTTTCCTTGACGGTATCAGCGCTGCCGAAGACCAGTGGCTGCGCGAAGCCTGCGTGCTGTTCCTCGAAGACAAACAGCTGAGCGCCCTGCCCGGCGTCGAACTGCATCAGGAACAACGCCTGCTGCTCGCCGCCCAAGCGCAATTGCCCCTGCTCAACCTGGGCGATCTGAACTGGTATCAGGGTTTCCACGAAATCGTGCTCTACCCGGACGATTTTCTCAGTCCGCAGCGTCATCGCGACGCCAGCGGCGTCGAGCACGAATGGGACGGCGAACACAGCGGCGAAGCCTGGCAACAGGGGCCGATCATCCTCGCCTGGCCCGGCGTGATGGCCAGTGGTGGCTGGGAAGGCTACAACCTGGTGATCCACGAACTCGCGCACAAACTCGACATGCTCAACGGCGACGCCAATGGCCTGCCACCGCTACACGCCGATATGCGCGTCAGCGACTGGGCCGAAGTGATGCAACACGCCTACGACGATCTCAACCGTCAGCTCGACCATAACCCGGACGCCGAAACCGCCATCGATCCCTACGCCGCCGAGAACCCGGCGGAGTTCTTTGCGGTCACCAGCGAATATTTCTTCAGCGCCCCGGATCTGCTGCATGAAGCTTATCCACAGGTGTATGCGCAGTTGCAGCTTTTCTACCGCCAGGACCCGTTGAGCCGATTACGGCAACTTCAGGCCACAGACCCGGTCTATCAGGCGCACGACTAAGCTCTGCACGACTTTCGGTACATGGCGTCGACGGCAGAATATGCCTATAATCGCCGCCACTTTTTGGTCAATCCGGCCAAGTGTTTTTGGTCAACTACGGGGGCAACGCCCAATGAGCTACAGCAAGATTCCGGCTGGCAAAGACCTGCCGAACGACATCTACGTCGCGATCGAGATCCCGGCCAACCACGCGCCGATCAAATACGAAATCGACAAAGACAGCGATTGCCTGTTCGTTGACCGTTTCATGGCCACCCCAATGTTCTACCCGGCCAACTACGGTTACATCCCGAACACCCTGGCTGACGACGGTGATCCCCTCGACGTACTGGTTGTGACCCCTTACCCGGTTGCCCCAGGTTCGGTGATCCGCGCCCGTCCAGTCGGCATCCTGAACATGACTGACGACGGCGGCGGCGATGCCAAAGTCATCGCAGTGCCACACGACAAGCTGTCCCAGCTGTACGTCGATGTGAAGGAATACACCGACCTGCCGCCACTGCTGATCCAGCAGATCGAGCACTTCTTCGCGAACTACAAAGATCTCGAGAAAGGCAAATGGGTCAAGATCGAAGGCTGGGCCGGTGCAGACGCCGCCCGCGAAGCGATCACCAAGTCGGTTGCCGCCTACAAAGGCTAAGCACCTGCGCTGCGCGTGAGGCTTGAAGAAAACCCCGGTTGATCCGGGGTTTTTTGTGCTCGGCAAAAGCCGTCTTAAACAGCGTGTTTATGACGGACTACAGAAAAGTTTTAGCCTGTGTAATTTCCCACAAGACCGTCTTACATCCCGTCGCAAAATTCAGCCCGTTTTTGAACGTCCGGTTTATTCAAACCGCTCTGGCACGGCCGTAGACTCCGTGTTTATGAGAAAGAACACTAGCGGTCCAAGATTCAAGGCACTCCTGGAAGCTGCGAACATCTCGACGACGGGTTTCGCAAAGTTCTGGGGCACGGAAGCCCAAAATGTCCACAACTGGTACACCCGGGGCGTCCCGGCGTATCGCATGGAAGAAGTCTCACGCCTGCTGTCCGTCAACAGCGAATGGCTGAAAACCGGCCAAGGCACAAAAGAGCTGCCGAGCCTGACTCCACCTGCCAGCAACGGCGACAGTTTCGACGCTCAGGATCCCCATGGGTCCTATCGATTCATCCATCCCAACGACATCGAACTGGCCTTCTTCAAAGAAACACCCCTGGCCAACGGCTCCGACAAAAACCACGTCATTCAGGACCCGGACCTGTCCATCCGCCTGCTGCGCGCACAGCTTGATCAACTGGAAATCCGCCCCGCCGACGCCATCTGCGCACACATGATCGGCAACAGCATGGCTGAACGCATCGAAGACGGCTCCGTCGTCGCCATCGACCGCAGCCTGACCCAAGTCGTCGACGGCGAAATCTACGCCATCGAACACGACGGCATGCTGCGCATCAAATACGTGCACCGCATGCCCGGCAACGGCCTGCGCCTGCGTAGCCACAACAGCGCCGAATACCCGGACGAAGTATTCCGCCCGGCACAGATCGAGGAGCAAAGGATTCATATATTGGGCTGGGTGTTCTGGTGGTCGACCGTGAGCAAGCGGCGGCCGGTGGTGCCGTTTCTTTGATCTTACGGCCTGCAAAGCTCCCTGTAGGAGTGAGCCTGCTCGCGATGAGGCCCTGATAATCGGTACAAATCTCGAATTTGTTCAACTGCGGTCGCTCTAAACCGCACTTCAGACTGGGAATCCCAAGCAAAACTCAGTATCCTGCGCCCCACATTTGCGCATCGACCCGCCCCGCGGCTCAGACAGCGCCCGACGCGGCAGACCAACGTCTGACCAAGTCCCACAGCCGGACGCAGATCCGGATGTACGTTTTGAAGGCTGGCAAGGCTTACCAAAAATAGGCCAAGCCAGTCCCCGAGAAGCCGGCCACAAGCCGGCTTTTTAATGCCTGAAAGAAACCTAACCTACCGTCAGATACGTAAATTCGCGCTTGTCGAATATGAAAGCCTCTTGCTACCGTAACGACAAACGTCATTACAGGTACCCCATCATGGCCTCCATCAATATTCGCATCGACGATGAGCTGAAACAGCGCTCCTTCGCCGAGCTCGAAAAGCTCGGCGTAACTCCGTCAGAGCTTCTGCGCCAGACACTTCAATACGTCGCCGAGCGGGGCAAACTGCCGTTCAAAGCGGCATTAATCAGCGAGGAAGATGAAGCCCTCATCGCCGTAGTCACCGAACGTCTCGCCGCTCCTCAGCGAGTCAAGGTAAGTCTGGATGACCTATAACCTTGAATTTGATCGTCGGGCGTTAAAGGAGTGGAACAAACTGGGCGATACGTGTTCGCCAACAGTTCAAGAAGAAGCTAGTTGAGATAATGAAAAACCCTCGAATAGAAGCCAATCGACTTCGCGAGCTGCCGGACTGCTACAAAGTGAAGTTGAAAAGCGCTGGCTTTCGATTGATCTATCAGGTGCTTGATCAGGAGATCGTGGTGTTCGTAGTCGCTATCGGGAAGAGAGAGAGCGAGAGGCTGCTTACGAGGTTGCGCAAGACCGACTGTCACCCCAAAGTTGAATCAACTCAATGATTGAGACCCTCTGAAATAGGTCAGCAACCCGCTGATCTGTTCATTTGTTCAGAACACGTTGCCCCATCACGGATAACTGAACGACTTCACCAACGTCAGCTCACCCACCGCGCGCATCGGGATCAGAAACGACTCCATTTTCTCGCTCGGCGTGCCTTCTTCAGTAATCACCGTCACCTGCGCCGTGGTCAGCGCCTGCACCGCCTCATCGCCGCCCTCGTCATCCCCGCGATAGCCACCGCCGTAGTAATTCACATACACCAGATACTGGCCCTTGATCGGCGCCGGCATGGCGAAGATTTCCGGGCCGTAACCGGTGGTGACGTCGACGTCGAGCGCGGCGCCGTTGGCGGCGCTGCGGTTGCCGTACCAGATGTGTGCGCCGTCGGGGGTGACGAGGTGCAGGTCGAGGTCGGTGCCGTCGCTGTCCCACGCCAGCAGTACGCGCAGTTTCGCCGGGGTCGCGCCGCCGCTGGTGTTGAGAAATTGCGTGCGGTGGCGTTGTTGGCCGTCGGGGCTGCGCACTTCGACGCTGTTGCTGCCGTTAGGGAAGGAGAACGGGCGGTCGAAGCGGCCGCTGTCGTCGATTTTCAGCGGCATGCTCACGCCGTTGACGATCAAGCGACCGGGTTCATTCGCCTTTGCCGTGGCTTTGATTTCGCCGCTGATGCGGGCGGTGTTGGCCTGACCGATCGGGGTGTTGACCGATGATGCCGGGTAGTTGACGGTCTGGCGGAAGCTTTCGCCCTCGCCTTCGGGAGCGCCACTGCGCCAGCCGCCGACCGGGGTGTCGAGTTTGACGCTGTCAGCGGCCATTGCCGGCGATAGCGCGGTCAATGTGCAGAGCAGCAGCAAGACCTGGGGGTAACGGAGTGTCATGGTCTATTCCAGCAAAAGGTGACGGGCGAGCCCTTCGATGTAGGTTTCATCCTGGCCGTTGGGATGTGCTTCAAAGGCCAGGTGCAGATATTCGTGAGTCAAGTCGAGGCGATCCTGCAGGGTCAGTACGCCGCGCACGTAGATACGTTGGCGTTCGCGGTCGACGAAGGGCCTGCCGAACGCCAGTTTGCACACGGCGAAAGTGCTGACTTCGTTGTAGCCGGTTTCGCTTTCCAGTTTCGGGCGCCAGCCGCGTCGTTGTTTCTGCAACCAGTCTTGCGCGGCGGGCAATGCTTCGCAGGAAGCGACCGGGTTGTCCCAGCGGCTGAGGCTGGCGCGCGGATAGGCGTGCAGCAGAATCGCGTCGTAACGTTGACCGGCCTTGGCTTGCTCGACGGCTTGTTGCCAGGCGAGTTTGTCCGGGCCGGGTTGATCGGAGTGATAGGTGACGGTGCTGCCGGCAAGGACCAGATCCGCCGTCCACGCCGCAATGTTGCGCGCCTCGGTGGAAGCCGGGCGCGGGGCTACACGCTGGCGATTGCTGCTGTCGTCAATGCTCAGGCAGTCGCCGTTGCGCGTGGCGTTTTGCAGTAGATAGGTGCGGATCGCTACGGCGAGGGCCTTGGCGGCTTCGGCCGGTTCAGGTTTGGCTTCGCGCTCCAGCACGCGGGCGACGTACTCTTCGCGATCAAGCCTTGCGACGAGTTTGTCGTTGAGCAGAAACAGTTCGCCATCGCTGTGGATATCCAACGCGTTGCCGTTGGCGAATTCGACGCGGTAGTTGCCCTGCAACGGGCCGGATGTCGCGCGGCGATCACCCGCTAAGACCTTCGAAACCGGGTACTTCGAAAACAGGCTGACTTCGACACAACGCCCCGCCTCCGCCGGCCAGGCTGCCGGCAACACGGTCGCCAATGCTTGGCCGTAATGCCGCAAGACCATCTGACTGGTGCCTCGCCCACCCGCCCATACCGGCGCGCCATCTGCCGTCCAGCCAGCAAAACCACCCTGCCGCGACTGCGGATCCTGATCGCCAAGCCAGCTCCAGGTTTTCACCCGTAGACGTCCGCCGAGTTCACCAACGACATTGCCGTCCGCCGCATTCAGCACCACATCGAGCAGCACTCGACGCGCCTGATCCTGCCCCGGCAACGAGGCTAGAACCTTCAGCAACTCAACCACGGAAACCCGTTGAGCCGGTTGCACCGACGGCAAATCCAGCAACCACGACGGTGCCTGTCGCGCCTGCCAATACGTCCGCCACTCAGCAGCAGAAATGCCCAACCGCCTTGGCTCAAAGTACAACCCGCAGGATTTTACCAACGCCTGATCACGCTCGATCTTGCCGCCCGCCGAGCAGCAATAAACCTCTTCCTTCGACTGTCCGCGACATTCATACGCAGGCTCCCGCGCGCCGGTATCCACCAGCCATGCGTAGACAAACAACTTCCACAGACTGCCCAGCGGCGCATTCAGCGATGACGGCAATGGTTCACGGGCGATCAGTTGCATCTGACTCAACGACAACAATTCGCCCTTGTAGGCCACGCGCACCCGCTCATCCTGCGCCGTCGCCAGCGCAGGCATCACACACATCAGCAGCCACAGCAGCGGCCGGGTCATGTCAGTTGACCGTGACCTGACCGAGGGCGGCTTTCGCCTCCTGAGCCTGATGCTGCGGCGCGTAAACCTGCTTGAAACGCACCGGCGGCAGATTGAACTGGCCCTTCTGCGAGAAGCGCACCAGATGGCGCAGACGCAATTCGCCGCTCAGCGCATCGACGGGCACGGCGTAAGCCAACTGACCCGGTTCGAAACGCGCTTTCTCCAGCGCGGTCGGTTCGGTGCCGTCCTTGCCCTGCAACTTGATGCCCCACGTCGTGCGCTCGACATCGGCGCCCGGCGGCAGCGGCACTTCGAGCATGCCGTAGCGTAGCGGTTTCGGCGCTTTGCTGGTGAGGATCACCTCGTCCAGATACAGGCTGTCGCTGGACAGCGGCTTGGTGCCAATCGGCTCCAGCTTGAAGGTGAACGCTTCATCGCCCGGCACAAGTCGCGACAGGCGACGGGTGATGGTCACGGCCATTGGATCGACCATTGGTTGTTGGGTCTGGAAGCTCAATGCCGCGCGCAGCGGACGCTCTTGCGTGCCGGACACTGTCAACACGCTCGGCACGGGCGTGGCGCCCTGCCAAGTCCAGAACATCTCACCGGTTGCACCGTAGTTCTTCTTCCAGCCTTCACCCGGCGTCAGCGCGATGGTCGGCGATGCCTGGGCGATGCTGCGCTGCAACCAGGTCAGTGCCAGCGCACGTTCGAGGGTCGATTGCTGCGGCAAAAGTCGTTGCAACAGCGCTTGCGCACGTGCCTGATCGAACGGTTGTAACGATAGGTTCAGCGCTTCGGCAAACGGCTGCGAGCTGACCGACAGACGCTGTTGCGCAGCCCCCACCTGACGATTGAACGCGTCCGGCAAGGCGACTTTCGACTGCGTGGCCAAAGAGGCGGTCAACACCCGCGCCGCCGCCAGACCGAGCGCCGAATCCGGATCACTCATGACCAGACTGTCTTCGCCATCGTCGAGCATGGTTTCAGCATGACCTTCACCCGCCTTGGCCAGATCCTCCATCAAACCGCTGAGCAAGGTGTTCACCGGCAAATGCATCTGCTTGGCAAACGACAGAATCAGCGCCCGTTGCAGCAATGGCGTGTTTGGCGCTTGCTTGGCGTACACCTCCAGCACCCGCTGCCAGTGCTCCGGTGGCAAGGTCAGCTCCAGCACCTGGCTGGCGTTAAAGTCGGCGTAATAGGCGTAGGCCGTGAGGAACGCATCCGGTTCACCGTCGTAGCCCCACCAAGTGAAGCTCGCCGACGGCCCGGCCATTTGCACCAGACGCAGACGGCTGTTCTGCATGATCAGACGCAAGCGATCACGAATCTGCGGATTCGATGCCAGCGACGGATAAGCAATACTCAGCGGCAGCAAACGACTGGCCGTCTGCTCGACGCCGCCATACGGGTAGCTGAGCAGATCATCGAGGGCCGAGCGGAACAACGCTTGCGGACTGTCATCCAGACGCAGGCGAATATCCGTGGCATCCGCTGGCAGACTCAGCGCAGTGTCGCCGCTGGCGACATCAAGGCTTTGCGTTTGCGTCACTTGCCAGCCATCACCGGTCGCACTCAGGCGCACGGCCAGAGAGTCCGCGGTTTTGCCGTCCTGAACCAGCTCCGCCGTCCACTCACCGGAGGCCAAGGCGAACGCCGGTAGCGGCAGGTAATTGATGCCGTTGTTGAGGGTCACCGGCAGGCGTTGTTCGGCGCCAGCATAGTGAGTGACCAGCTCAGCCTTGACCGGTTTCTCGGCCTGACTGAACGCGAACACACCGAGTTGCGGCTGATCGCCCTTACGGAATTTGCTCGGCCCGCTCCACTTCAGGTACAGCGGTTTTTCCGAACGGACGAACTGCTTTTTCTGCCCGACCTGACCGTCATCGGCGATCGCGCGGGCGGTGATGCGCCAGCGGGTCAGCGAGTCCGGCATCTTGAAGGTGAAGCGGGTTTTGCCGTCGGCACCGGTCAACAACTCTGACTGCCACGCGGCGGTATCAACGTCTTCACGACGCGGCCGCTCCAGCACTTTCACCCCACGCTCACTGCGGTTGGCTTTGCCCGGCGCGCCAGGGCTGCCCGGCAACGCGACGTCGTAACTGATGAACGACAGGCTCGCACTGGTGCGCACGTTGTTACGGCGCGGGTGATAAAAGAACTGGTCGATGGTTGGCGCGACTTCCGGTTGCAACGCATAGACCATTTCGTCAACGACGCTGACAGTCAGATGCGCCGGCACCGCTTTGCCGGCGAACTGCGTGGTCAGGTCAACCGTGACCGTGTCGCCCGGCAGGTACACCGCTTTGTCGGTGCTGATCGCCACGTCGATTTGCGGCGCGACCACTTTGATCCCGGCGTTCTGGAAGCTGTACTGACCGCCCTTGGTGTAGAGCACGGAGAAGGTCAGGTTCGGCGCGAAGTTGTCCTTCACCGGAATGCGTGCGCGGTATTGGGTGTCGCTGAGTTTTTCCAGCTTCAGCCAGTCGCCGCCCTTGGCCAGCAGCGCAGTGGCTTCGACCTTGTCGCGCTCCAGCGACAGCAAGGCATCGCTGACCAGCTCAGGGAAAGTGATCAGCGCCAGCGCTTCATCGCCGGCCTTGTACTCAGGCTTGTCGAGGACAATTTCTACGGTGCCCGGCACCGCTTTGACGCCTTCGCCGGTAACCGAATGACCGGTCGCGCCGAGGACACGGCCGTGCTGATCCTTCAACGTCAGGTTGTAAGTGCCCGGACGTTCGAAGGCCAGTCTGAAGCTTTTATCCGTCGCGGCGAGTTTGCCTTCGCCGGTGCTCTGATCTTCGAGACGAACCCAGCTATAGCTGCTCGGCGTGACCGCTTTGCTTTGCTCGGTGCCGCCCTCGTTGGCGTAGCTGAACGCAACCTTGTCGCCGACTGCACTGAAGCGTTGCGGCGCGCTCAGGCGGAAACTCGCCGCGCCACGGTCGATGAGGATTTCCTTGGTGGTCTTGACCCGATACGCCGCGCCATCGCTGGCGAACACGGTGAGCATGTAGCGGCTCGGCTTATCGGCCGCCGGCAGGTCGAGGCTCGCATTGCCTTTGCTGTCGGTGGTCAGTTCGGTGCTGGTCAGCTCCACCGGGAATTGCCCGAGGTATTGCAGCTCGTTGTCGACCATCGACAGTTGCTGGGCGCGCAGGCTCAGGGTCAGTTTGGCGTTGGCCACCGGTTTGCCGTCCGGGTAGAGCAGCACCAGACTGCCTTTGACCGGCTCGCCGGTGCGGTAATCCTGTTTGGCCAGGTTCAGCGAAATCTCGAAGTGCGGCTTGATGTACTCGGCGACACGGAATGCGCTGCTGTAGGCCTGATCCTTATAGTTGAACCGAATCTCGTAACCGCCCGCCACCGCGTTGTCTGGCAACTGGAATCGGCCCTGAGTACCGGCCTTCGAATCAAGCTTCAGGTCGAGATGCTGCAACTCGGTACCGGTGGCATCGAGCACGCTGACCGTAACGTCCGCCGCACCCGGCAACACCGAATCCCGCGCATTCTTGAATTCGCGACCAACGATTTTCAGCGATACCCAATCACCCGGGCGATACAGCGGCCGGTCGGTGAAGGCATACAGTTTGGTGTCGTAGATTTCGCTGTCGTAATAGAAGTTCTCCGAGACGAACACGCCGCCCTCTTCGTCCTCGCCAATCACGAACGAGCGCTCAGGGCTGACATGCTTCAGGCGCAGCAAACCATCAGCATCGGTGGCACCGCTGCTCATCACGCCGAGGCCATCCGTCCACAGCACATTGACCTTCGGCACCGAGGTGCCTTCGTGTTTGCGCGCAGCCCAGACCAGCAATTCATCACCGGCAACCTTGCTCACCGCCACCGTGTTGGAGACGAACACCATGGTGGTCGCGCGGTATTTACCGATCAGCGCTTCGACCAGATACAGACCCGGCTTCAGATTGCCCAACGGGATATAAACGTTGCCCGGCGCGACGCTGACGAAATCGCTCGAAGACCCCGCCAGATTGACCCCGGTCGGCGGTTGAATCGGCTTGGCCTGCCACAGCGGATAGCGGAACTGGCTGACCACCGGGAGGCCCGGGATCAGCGCAAATTGCGGCTGCGCGTCGTACGGAGTAGGCGCGACCATGGCGTTGCCCATCTTCAGCTCTGGCACTTCCTCGGTGACCTGTTTGCGCGATTCATAGGAGAACGCGCGCTGCATTACTCGACGGGATTTGCGGTACCAGTTGTCCCACAGGTACGCGAGGGTGTTGGACAAACCTTCACCTTTGAACTGGCCGTCGCTGACCACGCGGTGCAGGTTCTTCTGGCGTTTGAGGAAATCCAGCGGCTTGTCGATGCGGTACACACGAATGTCGGCGCCGCCATAGGGTTCCATGCGGAAACGACGGTAATCACGGCCCGGCGCTTCGAGGCGCACCATTGCCTGTTCGTCAGCAGCAAAACTGCTGTCGGCGAGCAGGAAGAAGCTTTCGCCCGAGACCGGCGTGTAGCCGCTCGGCTCGACCGAATCTTCGGCGCTGACGGTAGCCACTGGCAGCAACAGCGCCAGCAGCAATGAAATTCGGGAGCAGAGTCGCAACATGCGGGCACCGGTCATTGGGAGAGAAAGTTCAGTCGATAGACGCCGATGAAGTTGGGGTTGGCTGCGTCGGGTATCCATCGGGTGTCCTTCCATGTCATGAGTTGCTGCAGGCTTGCCGAACGCATGCCGTTGTCAGTGGGGGTGGTGGTGCCGGTGTGATAGGCGATGTAGCGGCCCATCCAGATCATCAGGTGCTGGTCGTCGCCCTGATCGAAAAACATCAAGTCACCGGGCCGCGCCTGCGACACGTCCCGGCTGACCAAATGGCTGTTGAACTGAATCAGTTTGATCGCGTTGACGTACGGCCCGACCTTGCCGCCGCCCTGCTGCCACTGCTGGGCAAACTTGCGTTGCTCATCGCTGAGCGAAAGCTCTGGCGGCAGGTAGCGATTGGACAGGCCATTGCTGCGCAGCCATTTGTCGTCGTGGACTTTCAGCGCCTCGTTGGCAGCGAAACGTACCAGTCCGGCACAGTCTTGCTGATACCAACGCGGGCTCGGGCCCTGACTCAGTTGCTCTTGAGCAATGCGCACAAACCAGGCGCGAAACACCTGGGATTGCGCCGGATCCAGCGCTGGCGCTTCGACGGCTCGGGCACCCGCACTGAGCAACAGCGCGAGCAGGCCGAGGCTGCGGATCAGTGCCGTCACAGCGCTTTCCATTCCAGCGGCAACCACTGCCAGTGGCCATCCGGCTCGCTGCCTTCGGGCAAGGTCAGGGCATATTTGCCGTAGCCGCCGAAGGTGCGCAGTTTCGGGATCAGATAGGTTTGCGCAGCGTTGTAGAACACCGGCTCCATGTCTTGCGGCAGACTGTCGAGGGTTTCCTGTTGCATCAGCTGCGCCATCGAGTCCGGGCCGAAATAAATCGGCATCAAGACATCTTTGGGCAGCACGTCGGCCATCGGCGGGAAGCGTTTGTCGAGGGTGCCGAGGGCCTTGTCGACAAGTTTGTCGTCGAGGGAAAACAGCAGCGTCGAGCCGTGACGGGCGAGGCTGACTTTCATGAATGCCTTGCCGGAAATCGCATCCGGGTTCTCGGCAGTCTTCGCCGCATACGGGCCGAAGTTGGAGCTGACCTGACGCTGCCAGACGTGGTTCTGACCTTCCTGTTTCTCGACCACGGGGAAGACGTTTTCTTCGACGTTGGCTTCGAATGCGCCGACCATCGAACCGAACAGTTTGCCGAGGTCGCCATCGAGTTTGCTGCTGTCTTCGTCTTTCAGACTGGCCACCAGCAACGGCGTGTACAAACGCGAATCGGCGTACCAGCACAGGCCTGCGGCGCCAGCCACGTGCTCAGTGAGGGTTTGCGCTACCGCTTCTTCGGCGCCGAGTTTTACCAGCAGTGGTTTTTGCGGTTCGGCCGCGACCGGCAAGGTTACGCAGGCACTGGCGCCGAGTGGCATGGCTTGCCAAACCGGTTTGAAATCGAAGTCTGGCTGGTTTTCCAGTTCATCCATGGCGAGGTAGCTGTGCCAGCCCTTATCGTCCATGTCGAAACGCAGCCCGGCGAAGTTCGGGATGAAACGCTGGTAACCCATGACCAGGACACTGGAGTTCACCGACAGGCGCTGTTTGGTTTCCGGAGTTTTCGCCGGCAGGCCGAAGGCTTCGGGGAAGAGTTTTTCGCCATTGAGCAACGCCGCCAGCGCTTGTGGCGAGACGTGACCGGACTCTTCAGACACGCCACTTTCCGGGTCGTAATACTTGGCCGGATTGGACAGCACCACCAGTTTGTCGCCGTGGGAGGCGAACAACAGGGCTTTGCTGGCGTTATAGGTCAGTTGATACAGCGGCACGCTATCGCCGCCGACTTTGAGTTCGCCCATCTGACTGAGCTGCGTGTCATCCAGCGCGACTTTCGCCAGCGGCTCCAGCAGTTTCGCCAGACCACCACGATCCATCACCAGCAGAAAATCCTTCAAGCGACCATCCGCGCCACGCCACAGCGCGACATCGGCCGGTTGATCGAAAAGCTGTTCGATCAAGCTGTCCTGCAGTTTCAGGTCATGCTCGTAGATGATCCGGCGCAGACTGCCGATCAGCCCGAGACGGTCGGCATGGGTCTCGTAATAGAAGACGAAATCTTCGGTGAGCGTGGCCTTGAGGAACGGCACGGTCAGCAAGTCCTTGGGCAACTGGCTCAGCGAGCGGGTTTCCAGCAGCGCATCCGGACGGCTCAGGCCAAGCTTGTCACTGGCCAATTCCGCCGGCGGCGCCTTGGGCTTGAGCAGCAGCCAGCCAAAACCACCCGCTACACCGGCCACCAGGCACAGCCCGGCCAGCAGCAACGGCCATTTCCGGGAAGGTTGAGTCGCTGGCGTATCGGCAGCTGGAGTCACAGTGTTATCACTCATCGTTAACAAAACCCGATTTCATCCGTGGCGGGATGCTTAATAGTTGAAAGTCTTGACCAGCAGCAGATCACCGATCGCCCGCAGGGGCACGATGAACGTTTCGCGTTTTTCGTCGACGGTGTTTTCGTTGAGCACCAGCGTGATTTGCGAGGTGATCACCTCGTTCTGGTTGCTGGTCTCCTCGAAGTTATAGCCGCCGTTGCCGAAGTTGCCCCAATAGTTGACGTAAACCAGGTAGGTGCCGTGCAGCGGCGCGGTCATGGTGAACATTTCCGGGCCGGGGCCATCGACGCCATCCGGGTCGAGGCCGCCGCCATTGCTCAGCGCCGGCCGCGCCCAGAAGGCATGCTGACCGTCGGGCGTGACAATGTGCAGATCGAGCTCGGCTTTCGGATCGTCCCAGCCCAAGACAAGACGAATCCGCGCCGGCGTGCGCAAATTGTTTGCTTCATAAAATTGCACGCGCTTGAGCGACTGGCCCTCGGCACTGATCACTTCGACGCTGTTGGAGCCGGCGCCGAACGCGTACGGCCGGGCAAAGCGGCCTTGGTCGTCGGTGTACAGATTCAGTGGATTGCCATTCACCGCGAGACTGTGCGGCGGGCGCATATGGCCGATGGCCTTGAGCTGGCCCTGGATCATCGTGCGATTGCGCTGGATGCCGCGATCGATCGGCGGCGTCGGATAGGCGACTTGCGGGTTTTCCGTACGATCGAGCAAGCCGTGATAGCGCCAGCCGCCTACCGGCTCCGACACCTCGGCCGTCGGCGCCGCCAGCAGCGCGGGCGCGCAGGCCAGGCCGATCAGCAGCCAAAGAAATGAACGCATGTAATGCCTCCTGCCATGCCTGAACGAAACCTTGCACCCGATCCTCGGTACTTCACAGCGGTGAAAACTGCGTTTCGTCTGAAAGACCCGTGACTATGGGGTCGTAGAAGACGCGAAGATTAGCGATTCGGCAGTTTTTTAACAATCGGATACATGTGCTATTGCTGTAGGAATCAAGCCAACGCGGTGGACGGTGAGCCGAATAGGCGTCATATTCGGCTCACAAAATGAGCCGAATAGCTTTTCTATTCGGCTCACGGACTCAAGGCAGGTAACGAATGGCAACTCACTGGATCTGGCAGCAGCCCGATTGGCCCGACTTCAACTGGCAGGCAGAACGCCTGACGCCGTTGTTGCGCGCGTGTGTACAGGCACAAGGTCAGTTGATGGGGATGGCCGGTTCAGTAGGTGACTCTTTGGGGGCTCAGACCGAACTGGACGCCCTTTTACAGAATATCGTGACGTCTTCGGCCATTGAAGGTGAGCAACTGAATGTCGGCTCCGTACGGTCGTCCTTGGCGCGACGGTTGGGCCTGGAGTTGATCGACGGCGATAACGTCAGCCAACGCAGTGAAGGTCTGGCGCAGCTAATGCTTGATGCCACCCGTCGATTTGCCGAACCGTTGACACTGGAACGCTTGCTGGAATGGCACCAATGGCTGTTTCCCGATCAAGGGGCTGACCTTACTGCGCGCTCAATGCATGTGGGTGCGCTACGGGGCGACGAGCCAATGCAGGTGGTATCGGGTCGCATTGATCGTCCAACGGTTCATTTCGAGGCGCCACCTCGCAAAGGTCTTGAGCAGCAGCTCGAGCAATTTCTTCAATGGTTCGAGGCCAGCCAGCATCAGACAGCACTGGACCCGATACTTCGTGCGGGCATCGCCCATTTCTGGTTTGTCACTTTGCATCCGTTCGACGATGGCAACGGTCGCCTGACCCGCACCATCACTGATCTGGCACTGGCGCAAGGCGAAGCTCAAGCGATCCGTTTCTACGCCATGTCAGCGAGCATTCTGGATAATCGATCCGGCTACTATCGGATTCTGGAATCGAGTCAAAAAACCACACTGGATATCACTGAATGGCTCACATGGTTTCTGCAAACGTTGCTAAGCAGCTTGCAACAAGCCATCACTCGAATCGAAAGCGTGCTGGGCAAGACGCGTTTCTGGCAGGCGCACCGCGAGTCCGAACTCTCGGCAGAACAGGTCAAAGTGCTTAACCGCCTGCTTGACGGCGGCGAGCGGGGCTTTGAGCACGGTATCAGCGCCGGTCAATATCAAGCGGTGGCGAAAGTGTCGAAGGCCACAGCGACCCGGCATCTTGCGGAGTTGCTGGACAAAGGTTGCCTGCAACGCTTGCCGGGAGGTGGCCGTAGCACGCGCTACCAGATCAATTATCCGGACAGAGCAGCACGTTAAACCCAACCGCCACAGCGTCATTTTTGCCCTGTGAGAGCCGGCCTGCTCATTTGCCCATACCCCCCCTATCTGCTAGTGTCGCGCCCGTTTAACGTCAACCGGAAATCGCCGCCATGGCCCGCAAAAAAGCTGCACTGGATTTCGAACAGTCCCTCGCCGACCTGCAAACATTGGTCGAGCGTCTGGAGAACGGTGAATTGTCGCTGGAAGACTCGCTGACCGCTTTCGAGCAGGGCATCGGTCTGACCCGTGACTGCCAGGCAGCGCTGGCGCAAGCCGAGCAGAAGGTGCAAGTGCTGCTGGAGCGCGATGGCGAACTCGCCGAGGAACCCTTCGACGCGGAACAGCCAGAATGATCGCAGCGTATTCGGCGACCAGCCAGGGCCGGGTCAACGCGGCGCTGGAAACCCTGTTCAACCCGCCGCTGCCGGAACTGGCGCGCCTCTACGAAGCCATGCGCTACAGCGTGATGAACGGCGGCAAACGTGTGCGTCCGCTGCTCGCCTATGCGGCGTGTGAAGCACTGGGTGGCAAGGCTGAGCAAGCCAACGGCGCGGCTTGCGCGGTTGAGCTGATCCACGCTTATTCGCTGGTTCACGATGATTTGCCGGCGATGGACGACGACGATCTGCGTCGCGGCCAGCCAACCACTCACAAAAAATTCGATGAAGCCTGCGCGATTCTCGCCGGTGACGGTTTGCAGAGTCTGGCGTTCAGCGCCCTGCTCGACCCGCGCCTGAGCGATTGCAGCAGTGACATCCGCCTGCAAATGGTCACCGCGCTGGCTAACGCCGCAGGTCCGGCAGGCATGGTCGGTGGTCAAGCCATCGACCTCGGTTCGGTCGGCCTCAAACTCGATCAGAAAGCCCTTGAACAGATGCACCGGCACAAGACCGGCGCGCTGATCGAAGTCAGCGTCAAACTCGGTGCTCTGGCCAGCGGCCGTGCCGAGCAGGATGAACTCCGTGCCCTGCAGACTTATGCACAGGCCATCGGCCTGGCCTTTCAGGTGCAGGACGACATCCTCGACGTCGAAAGCGATACCGAAACCCTCGGTAAACGCCAGGGCGCCGACATCGCCCGCGACAAACCGACCTACCCGGCGCTGCTCGGTCTCGACGCTGCCAAGGCTTACGCGCTGGAACTGCGCGATCAGGCCATGCACGCCCTGCGACCGTTTGACGCGGCGGCCGAGCCCTTGCGCGAGCTGGCCCGGTATATCGTCGAGCGGCGCAACTGACGGCGTATCCGCCAAAAAAGACCAACGCGTGGGCAGGGGGCGATGCATCAGGTAAACTGCGGCATCTTTTATACCTATAACGATTCGCCTGATGCCCACGACGTTTCATGAGATTCCCCGCAAGCGCCCGACCACGCCCCTGCTCGACCGCGCGAATACGCCGGACGGCCTGCGCCGGTTAGGCGAAGCCGAGCTGGAAACCCTGGCTGATGAGTTGCGCCTGGAGTTGCTCTACACGGTCGGTCAGACCGGTGGGCATTTCGGGGCCGGCCTGGGCGTGATCGAGCTGACCATTGCGTTGCATTACGTCTTCGACACGCCGGACGACCGTCTGCTGTGGGACGTCGGTCATCAGGCGTATCCGCACAAGATCCTTACCGGTCGCCGCGAGCGCATGGGCACCCTGCGCCAGAAAGACGGCATCGCAGCTTTCCCGCGCCGCTCCGAGAGCGAGTACGACACCTTTGGCGTCGGTCACTCCAGCACTTCGATCAGCGCAGCGCTGGGCATGGCCATTGCCGCCCGCCTGCAAGACAGTGATCGCAAGGCGATTGCGGTGATCGGCGATGGTGCGTTGACCGCCGGCATGGCCTTCGAGGCGCTGAACCATGCGCCGGAAGTGAACGCCAACATGCTGGTGATCCTCAACGACAACGATATGTCGATCTCGCGCAATGTCGGTGGTCTGTCGAATTATCTGGCGAAAATCCTCTCCAGCCGCACTTACGCGAGCATGCGTGAGGGCAGCAAGAAAGTCCTGTCGCGCCTCCCCGGCGCCTGGGAAATCGCCCGCCGCACCGAAGAATACGCCAAAGGCATGCTGGTCCCCGGCACCCTGTTCGAAGAGCTGGGCTGGAACTACATCGGCCCGATCGACGGCCACGACCTGCCAACCCTGATCGCCACATTGCGCAACATGCGCGATCTGAAAGGCCCGCAGTTCCTGCACATCGTCACCAAGAAAGGCAAAGGTTTCGCCCCGGCGGAAGTCGACCCGATCGGTTACCACGCCATCACCAAACTCGAACCACTGGACGCTCCGGCCGCCGCGCCGAAAAAGGCCAGCGGGCCGAAATACTCGGCGGTGTTCGGCGAGTGGCTGTGCGACATGGCCGCGTCCGATCCGCGCCTGGTCGGGATTACCCCGGCGATGAAGGAAGGCTCGGATCTGGTGGCGTTCAGCGAACGCTTCCCGCTGCGCTACTTCGACGTGGCGATTGCCGAGCAACATGCGGTGACGTTCGCCGCCGGTATGGCCTGCGAAGGCGCGAAACCGGTGGTGGCGATCTACTCGACATTCTTGCAGCGCGGTTACGATCAGTTGGTACATGACGTCGCGGTGCAGAACCTCGACGTACTGTTCGCCATCGATCGTGCCGGTCTGGTCGGCGAAGACGGCCCGACCCACGCTGGCAGCTTCGATCTGTCGTACCTGCGCTGCATCCCGGGCATGGTCATCATGACCCCGAGCGATGAAAACGAGCTGCGCAAGATGCTCACCACCGGCCACCTCTACAACGGCCCGGCGGCAGTGCGTTATCCACGCGGCAGCGGCCCGAATGCGACCATTGAGAAAGACCTCGAGCCGATCGAAATCGGCAAGGGCATCGTCCGTCGTCAGGGCAGCAAAGTCGCCCTGCTGGTATTTGGTGTGCAACTGACCGAAGCGCTGAAAGTTGCCGAGAAGCTGGATGCCACCGTGGTCGACATGCGTTTCGTCAAACCGCTCGACGAAGAGCTGGTGCGCGAGATTGCCGACAACCACGAGTTGCTGGTGACCCTCGAAGAGAACGCGATCATGGGCGGCGCCGGTGGCGCGGTCAGCGAGTTCCTCGCACGGAAGAATATTCTCAAGTCGATGCTGCATCTGGGCTTGCCGGATATCTACGTCGAACACGCCAAGCCTGCGCAGATGCTGGCCGAGTGCGGGCTGGATGAGGCGGGGATCGAAGCGTCGATTCGTGAGCGTCTGGAATTGCTCAACAAGTAAACGCAATACTTGTGCAAAACCCTGTGGGAGCGAGCTTGCTCGCGAAAGCGGACTGTCAGTCGACTCATTTTTGACTGACACACCGTATTCGCGAGCAAGCTCGCTCCCACAGTGGTTTGTGTCACTGCCAAATTGAATCCGCCCCAAGCGTCAACGGACCACCGATGAAACTCTCGCGCCTCGCCCTGCCCTTCCTCCTGCTGCCAACCGCCAACGCCCTCGCCGACACCTTCGAGCGGGACCAGGCACTGAAACTGCCGGACATGCTGATTTCAGCCAATCGCCAGGTCGAAGCCCGCAACGACAGCAGCGCCGCCAATACGGTATTCACCCGTGAAGACATCGACCGCCTGCAACCGAGCGACGTGCCGGACCTGCTGCGTCGCGTCCCCGGTGTGCAAGTGGCGCAGGCCGGCGGGCGTGGCAGTCTGCCGGGGATTTACATTCGCGGTACGCAGTCAGCGCAGAGTCTGGTGCTGGTCGATGGCCAGCGCATCGGCAGTTCGACGTCCGGCGACAGCAATCTGCAACACCTGAACATCGAGCAGATCGAGCGGGTGGAAGTGCTGCGCGGTTCGCGTTCAGTGATTTACGGCAGCGATGCGATTGGCGGGGTGATTCAGATTTTCACCCGACGCGGCACCGAGCAGGGTTTGCAGCCTCGGATGCACGTCGGCTTCGGCAGTAATCAAACGTGGCAGCGCAGCCTCGGCTTGTCCGGCGGCGATGACAAAACCCGCTTCAATCTCGGCGCCAGCCTGGATGAAACCGCCGGAATTGACCGCACTCACGAGTCGTACCCGAGCGATGGCGATCACGATGCCTACCGCAACAAATCCGTCAGCCTGAGCCTGAGTCATGCGCTGACCGATGACATCGAAGTCGGCGCCAATCTGCTGGATAGCCGTGGCAAGAGCGAGTTTGACAGTCCGTTCGGTAGATATGACTTCGCGACGGATCAGTCCTACCAGCAGCAGCCTTACAGCGATTTCAACGTCAGCAGCGTCAGCAGTTACGTCGATGCCCGGGTCAACGATATCTGGAAAACCCGCGTCGAGTTCGGCCACACCGAAAACCGCGAGAAGACCCTCGACAAGCTCAGCGACGAACGTACGGTGTTCAACACCTACCGCGACTCGGTGAACTGGCAGAACGACCTGACACTGGACGCGCGCAACAGCCTGATTCTCGGCGGCGATTGGTACGAAGACCGGGTCAACAGCAGCACCGCATTCGATGAGGACAGCCGCTGGAACCGCGCCGCATTCATCCAGCATCGTTATCAGGCCGACAGTTTCTCCACGGAACTGGGTCTGCGCCATGACGATAACCAGCAATTCGGCAGCCAGAACACTTGGAGCGGCACATTCACCCTGCCGCTGAACCCGGACAACGATCTGTTGCTGAGCTACAGCGAAGGCTTCCGCGCGCCGACCTTCAACGACCTGTACTACCCGGATTTCAGTAACCCGGATCTGAAACCGGAAACCTCGAAAAGCTACGAGCTGCAATGGCGCAGTCAGTTGACCGATAGCAGTCGCCTGGAAGCGTCGATTTACCGTACTGACCTGGAAGACGCGATCATCTTCGGCAGCAATTCACGTCCGGAAAACGTGGCTTCCGCGCGAATCAACGGTTTTGAAGCTGCACTGAAGCAGGAACTGTTCGGTTGGCAGAGCAACCTCGGAGTGGCGATCATCGATCCGCGTGATCGCGACACGGGCCACACGTTGGCGCGGCGTGCGCGGCGGACGTTGAGCTGGGATCTGGATCGACAGTTTGATCAAGTCAGCCTCGGTGCCAGTTGGCAGGCAGTCAGCAGCAGTTATGACGATAAGGACAATACGCAGGCGCTGGGCGGCTATGCGCTGTTCGGCTTGCGCAGCAGTTGGGCGTTGAACCGCGAGATCAAGCTGGATCTGAAGGTCGACAACCTCTTGGACAAGGGTTACAGCCGCGCGAATTACAGCTACGACGGCAGCCAGTATGGCTATCGCGAAGAAGGTCGAGTGTGGATGTTCGGCGTCACCTGGACTCCCCAGCTTTGATTTGAATCTTCGGTGATTTGACTGGCCCCTTCGCGAGCAGGCTCGCTCCCACAGTAGATTGAGCACAACCACACATTTTGTGCTCGCCAGAGAACCAATGTGGGAGCGAGCCTGCTCGCGAAGAAGTCACCACAGTTTCAGTAGTCCGGCGCGATCAATTGGCAGAGCTTGGCGGTGGCGCTGATCATCTGGCCGCTTGGGCGTTCGAGGCCTTTGTCGGTGACCAGCAGTAATTTCCCCTGTTTCACCGCTGCCACCTGCGGCCACGCCCTCCACGCATCAAGTTGCGCCTGATCACTCGCCAGAATCACCTCCGGATCACGCTGCAACACCGCCTCAATACTCACCTGCGGCGCCGGTAGACTCAGATCAGCGAACACATTGCGCGCGCCACACACTTCCAGCGCATCACTGATGATCTGCCCGCCCCCGACGGTGTACAGCGGCTTGTCCCACACCTGATAGAACACCCGCAACGGCACTTCCTGGCGATAGCGCTGGCGCAGCTCCGCGAGTTGTTGGCGCAACGCCGCCGCCCGTTTTACTCCGCGCTCAGGTCGGCCCAGTTGCGCGGCAATGGCTTCGATCTGGGTGGTTAGTTGTTCGAAGGAATGCGGTTCGGCGACGAAAGTCGGGATGCCCAGGCGCTTGAGCTGATCACGCTGCGCCGGGCCGACACTGCCGGGCCACAGCAACAACAAATCAGGCTGGAGGCTCAGCAGTTGTTCCATGTCGAGCTGGCCATAACGACCCACAGAAGCAACGTCCGCAATCGCGGCAGGCCGCTCCCCGGCATCCAGCACGCCGACCAGCAGGTCCGCCGAATCCAGCTCAACGACAATTTCAGAAAGCGACGGGGCGAGGCTGACCACCCGCAGTTGCGCCAGCGCAGGGCCACTGACGGCCAGCAACAGAAACGCCAGCCACAGACGACGCATCAGCCGAGTTGACGCGGGATACGGTAGAGATAAAACAGTACCGCCGTGGACAACGCCAGCAGCATCAACGGTACAGCTTCAAGACCGACAAACACCGCCAGTGCGCCGATCCACGCCGGCAAGGCTGCCACGAGAAAAGCCGCACGACGACGCGCAGCGAGGGCAATCCACGCGGCCGGTTCATCCGGGGTATCGAGGGCTTTTTGCGTGGCGATCAGCGCATGTTTGTAGCGGCCGAAAAACTTCAGGCTGACAAACATCGACGCCACGCCGGCAATAAAAAAGGGCATCGCCAGCACTGGCAGAATCCCTTTGCCCTGACCAAACAACGCGTTGAGCACGAACAACGGCACCAGCGCCAGCGCGAGGTATTTCCACCAATCGACCGACAATCGGCGCCGCACCTGACCTCGCGTCACGCGCGATCAACCTCGCCCTGATGCTCGTTGCCCATCATGTGGTCGAGCTTGCTGGCTTTGGTCGCCAGGTACAGTTTGTTGTGCGGGTTGTGGCCGGTGTGCAACGGCACGCGCTCGGCGACGGTGATGCCCATGTCGGTCAAGGCCTTGACCTTGCGCGGATTGTTGGTCATCAGGCGCAGGGATTTCACGCCCAGATGCTCAAGCATCGGCAGGCACATGGCGTAGTCGCGCTGGTCAGCGGCAAAGCCCAGACGCTCGTTGGCTTCAACGGTGTCGGCGCCGCCGTCCTGCAGTTCGTAAGCACGGATCTTGTTCAGCAGACCGATACCGCGACCTTCCTGGCGCAGGTAAAGCAACACGCCACGGCCTTCACGAGCGATGGCTTTCAGCGCGCCTTCGAGCTGCGAGCCGCAGTCGCAACGCTGGCTGAACAAGGCGTCGCCGGTCAGGCATTCGGAGTGCAAACGGCCGAGAACCGGGGCACCATCGGCAATTTCACCCAGACTCAGCACGACGTGCTCGCGGCCGGTGGCCTCATCGAGAAAACCGTGCATGGTGAATTGCGCAAAAGGTGTTGGCAGCTTGGAAGCGGCGACAAAGACGACAGGCACCGGTGTGCTCCTGATCTAAAGAGTCTGAAAATTCGCAGGCCGGCATTGTAACAGCAGGTTCCTACCGGCGCTTAGGCTGAATTATCGGGCATAACGATCAAAAAGTTTGATATCTACTGACTAGCGTAGGTCCTTGTGGGAGCGAGCCTGCTCGCGAAGGCGTCATGTCAGTCGCCCCAATGCTGACTGAACCATCGCTTTCGCGAGCAGGCTCGCTCCCACAAGGGTACGTGGTCAATTCGAGGTGAACGGATACGGCTGCTTCCACTTCTCGAAGATCGGCTTCAACTCGCCGCTCTTCACCAACTGCTCCATACGCTGGTCAAACAGCGCCATCAGCGCCCGTGCCTGTGGAGTGTCGGCAAAGCCGAGGAACAACGGCAGCTCGATCAGATGTGAATAGCGATACAGCGCCGGATCATCTGCGGTTTTCACCACCGCTTCAATCTCGGTCAGCGCATCGATGTAGTAATCCGCCCGCCCCTGCTTGAGCATCGACAGAATCCCGGTACGGCGTTCAATCTGATTGTAACGCTTGATGTTCGGCAGGTAGTTTTCGTAACGATAACCGCGCACCCAGGCCAGTCGATACTTGCCCAGCGTCGCCTCGGTGGGCGATGGACTGCTCGCCAGGCCCAACGCATAGATGTGGTCGGAATCGAAGTTCCAGTGTGGATACAACACCTGCTCGGCTTCGTCGCGATAGGAACCGACCAGGGCGTCGACTTCCTTCAACTGCACCAGACCGACCGAACGGGTGTATGGCACGCTGCGGATATCCAGCTTCACTCCGACCGGCTCGAACACTTTGCGCAACACGTCCCAGCCAAGGCCATGACCGTCGGCGGCGGTGTAGTCTTCCCAGTCTTCGCTGGCCAGATGGATGACCGCAGGCGTCGGCGCAGCTTCCTGCGCACCGGCCACGGTACTCAGCAAAGCCAAAACCGCTAACGCCAACCAGCGTCGAGCCATCCCTAGTCCCCTCACTTGACCCTGATATCCCGTGGAATCAGGCGAAAATCCACACCAGACCCTGCATCGCCAGCCAGGCGAATACGCCGGCCAGCACGTCGTCGAGCATGATGCCGACGCCGCCATGCACGTGCCGGTCGATCCAGCGGATCGGCCATGGCTTGAGAATGTCGAAGAAACGGAACACCAGAAAACCCGCGAGCAACCAATACCAGCCTTCCGGTACCAGCCAGAGGGTAATCCACATGCCGACCATTTCGTCCCAGACGATACCTTCGTGGTCGTGTACCCGCAGATCGTCGGCGACTTTGCCGCACAGCCAGAAGCCGAACAGCATGGTGATCCCGAGCATCAGCCAGTAACCCCAGTCGGGCAGCATCTGCCACAACGGGATAAAGGGTAGTGCAACCAACGAACCCCACGTGCCCGGGGCTTTCGGCAGGGTGCCGGAACCAAAGCCGAACGCGAGGAAATGCCAGGGATTGCGCCAGACCGACGGCGGAACGAATTCGGCCGGAACCTGTTTCGGGTGATCTGTCACGGTGTCTCCTGAAAATGTTGATAGCCCCGGATTTGCGGGGTGATGTCGTGCCCTTCACGGTCCAGCAGGACCACGCCCTGCCCTTCAGCTACGCAGCCGATCACATGGATCGGCCAGCCATTGGCCAGCAGCGCCGGCAACTCGACGGACGGTAGCGTGAACGCCAGCACGTAATCATCGCCACCGCTCAACGCTGCGCGCTCAGCACCGCGCTGACCGAGGAACGCCACTAGAGCATCCGACAACGGTACGCGCTCGCGTTCAATCTCAAGCCGCACCTTTGACGCCAACGCGATATGGCCGCAGTCGGCGAGCAGGCCATCGGAGATGTCCAGCGCCGAAGTGGCTTTACTGCGCAGGGCCTGACCGAGGGCGAGTTGCGGTTGCGGCGACCAGTAATGATCGAGCAGCGATTGGGCGATGTGTGCTTCGGCCTCACGCTGACCGAGCACCAAAGGCAAGGCGCCGGCCGCATTGCCCAGCTCACCACCGACACAGAGCAAGTCGCCCGGCTGCGCACCGCTGCGGGTCAATGCCTGACCCGCAGGTACGCGACCAAACACGGTTACCGTCAGACTCAACGGCCCGCGCGTGGTATCGCCGCCCACCAGCGCGACGCCGCAGCTCTGCGCCATACGGTTCAAACCGTGGGCATAGGCTTGCAGCCAATCGGCAGTCACCGTCGGCACAGTCAGGGCAAGGGTAAAGGCAACGGGCGTGGCGCCCATGGCGGCCAGGTCGCTGACCGCAACGGCCAGCGAGCGCTGACCGAGCAGAAACGGATCGCAGGGGTCGGCGAAATGCACACCGGCCACCAGCGTATCGGTGGAGATCGCCAACTGTTCCCCGGGTGGGACAGCGAGCAAGGCGCAGTCATCGCCGATCCCCAGAGCAACGCCTTCGCCGCCCTGCGCACAAGGCGCGGCGGCGAAGAAATTGCGGATCAGCTCAAACTCGCCCATGGCTGAGACAAAGAGTTCAAGCGCTATTAGCGCTTGAACGCCTTCACTTCAGCTTCACGCAGGCGCGGGGCCAGCTTGTCGAGCACGCCGTTGACGAACTTGTGGCCGTCGGTCGAACCGAAGACTTTCGCCAGCTCGATACCTTCGTTGATCACCACGCGGTACGGCACGTCGACGCGCTTGAGCAGTTCCCAGGTCGACAGGCGCAGAACGGCCAGTTCAACCGGGTCCAGCTCTTCGATCGCCAGATCCAGGCAAGGCGTCAGGGCGGTGTCGATTTCGGTCTTGAACTGCGGAACCCCGTGGAGGATTTCGCGGAAGTAAGCACCGTCGACATCGGTGAAATCGTTATCAACGCGAAACTGCGCTTCGATCTCGTTCAGCGATTGCTTGGCCATGTGCCACTGGTACAGCGCCTGGGTCGCGAGCTGACGGGCTTCGCGACGCTTGACGCTTTTCGAGGGCTTGCCGGCATCCGCAGGTTTCGGATCGCGCGGGTTGAAACGATCGCTTTCGTCGCTAATCACTTGGCCTCCAACTGTGCCAGCAGGCTGACCATTTCCAGTGCGGACAGGGCAGCTTCGGCACCTTTGTTACCGGCCTTGGTGCCGGAACGTTCGATGGCTTGCTCGATGGAATCAACGGTCAGGACGCCGAAAGCGACCGGCACGCCGAACTCCATGGACACCTGGGCCAGACCCTTGGTGCACTCGCCTGCCACGTATTCGAAGTGCGGAGTGCCGCCACGAATGACCGCGCCGAGGGCGATGATGGCTGCGAACTCGCCTTTCTGGGCGACTTTCTGCGCAACCAGCGGGATTTCGAAGGCGCCAGGTGCGCGGATGATGGTGATGTCGCTTTCGCTCACGCCGTGGCGAACCAGGGCATCAACTGCACCGCTGACCAGGCTTTCAACGACGAAGCTGTTGAAACGGCCCACTACCAAAGCGTAGCGGCCTTTAGGGGCGATGAAGGTACCTTCGATGGTCTTCAGGGTCATTCGTCAGTTCTCTTAAAGAGCCGGGACGCGTCTGCTACGCGTCCCTCAGTGATTTATTTGCCGCGAATTCGGGTCCGGAAACAACCGGTCATTATTCGGAGGGCACGTATTCTACAACTTCCAGATCGAAACCGGATATCGCATTAAATTTCATTGGCGCAGACATCAAGCGCATTTTGCGTACGCCGAGGTCACGCAGGATCTGCGAACCGGCACCGACAATGCTGTAGGTGGTCGGTTTTTTCGGCGCGGCCTGATCACCGGTTTCGCGGATATGTGCCAGCAGCACGTCGCCATCGAGTGGATGACCGAGCAACAGCACCACACCACTGCCCGCCTCGGCAACCGCAGCCATGGCGGCGCGCAGGCTCCAGCGGCCCGGTTGCTTGACCATCAACAGGTCGCGCAGCGGATCCATGTTGTGCACGCGAACCAGGGTTGGCTCTTCAGCGCAAACAGTGCCCAAAGTGAGGGCCATGTGCACGTCGCCTTCCACGGAATCACGATAGGTCACCAGGTTGAATTGGCCCAGTTCGCTGTCCAGTGGCTGCTCGGCAATCCGCTGAACGGTACGTTCGTGGATCATCCGGTAGTGAATCAGGTCGGCAATGGTGCCGATCTTGATGTTGTGCTCGGCAGCGAACGCTTCCAGTTCGGCGCGACGGGACATGGTGCCGTCGTCGTTCATCACTTCGCAGATCACGCCACTTGGCTCGAAACCGGCCATGCGCGCAAGGTCGCAAGCGGCTTCGGTGTGGCCGGCGCGAGCGAGGGTGCCGCCGGCCTGCGCCATCAGCGGGAAGATGTGGCCCGGGCTGACGATGTCCTCAGCCTTGGCGTCTTTGGCGGCCGCCGCTTGCACGGTGCGCGCACGGTCAGCAGCGGAAATGCCGGTGGTGACGCCTTCGGCGGCTTCGATCGAGACGGTGAACTTGGTGCCGAAACCGGAACCGTTACGCGGCGCCATCAGTGGCAGCTTCAACAGTTCGCAGCGCTCGCGGCTCATCGGCATGCAGATCAGGCCACGGGCGTGTTTGGCCATGAAGTTGATGTGTTCGGCCTGGCAGCATTCGGCGGCCATGATCAGGTCGCCTTCGTTCTCGCGGTCTTCGTCATCCATGAGGATGACCATCTTGCCTTGGCGGATGTCTTCAACCAGTTCTTCGATGCTATTGAGCGCCACAAGGCACCCCCTTCAGTCAGGATTTGAGGTAGCCGTTGGCGGCCAGAAAGCTTTCGGTGATCGTGCCGCCGGATGCCGACTCTGCGGCCTTGTCGCCCAAAAGCAGACGCTCCAGATAACGCGCCAGCAAGTCGACTTCCAGATTCACCCGACGACCTGGCTTGTACGACGCCATGATGGTTTCGCTCAGGGTGTGCGGGATGATCGTCAGCATGAACTCGGCGCCATCGACGGCGTTCACGGTGAGGCTGGTGCCATCGACGGTGATCGAGCCTTTATGGGCGATGTACTTGGCCAGTTCTTTCGGTGCACGGATGCGAAATTCCACGGCGCGGGCATTGTCGCTGCGCGAGACGATTTCACCGACGCCGTCGACGTGACCGCTGACCAGATGCCCGCCGAGGCGGGTGGTCGGGGTCAGGGCCTTTTCCAGATTGACCGGGCTGCCGCTTTTCAGGTCATTCATGGCAGTGCAGTCGAGGGTTTCACGGCTGACGTCCGCGGCAAAGCCGTCGCCCGGCAGCTCAACGGCAGTCAGGCAAACGCCGTTGACCGCGATGCTGTCGCCAAGTTTGACATCGCTCAGGTCGAGCTTGCCGGTGGCGACGTGGACCCGCACATCACCGCCCTTTGGGGTCAATGCGCGGATACTGCCGATGGATTCGATGATGCCGGTAAACATGGGGTTCTCCTTGAGAACTGAGCCAGCGTAATAACGATGGCCGGGAATTATACGCTCGGCGAAAGGACAGGGATGGCAGTGACTCGCCAGTCATCGCCCACCGCGCGAATTTCAGTGATTTTCAACTCGGGAGCGTCCTTCATATAGGCCAGCGGCCAGTCCAGCAATGGACGCGCCGTGGAACCTAGAAACTTGCCGGCAATGAAGATCACGAATTCGTCGACCAGACCGAGCTGAGCAAGAGCCCCGGCCAGACGCGGGCCAGCCTCGACCAGTACTTCGTTGGTGCCACGGTTGGCAAGTTCGATCAGCAACTGATGCAGATCGACCTGACCGTCATCACCCGGCACGATCAGGCACTCGGGGCCGTGAGCGTATTGCTCTTCGATCGCGACGCAGGTGGCGACCAACGCTGGGCCGGCCTTGAAGAATGGCGCATCCAGCGGCACCCGCAGGCGACCGTCGATCAATACCCGCAGCGGCGGGCGACTCATGGCCAGCGCCGTTTGCTCGCTGTCCAGACCGAGTTCGTCAGCGCGAACAGTCAAGCGCGCGCCATCGGCCAGCACGGTGTCGGCGCCAGTTAGTATGACGGCGGCCTGAGCGCGCAAACGCTGGACGGCCGAACGTGCGGCCGGGCCGGTGATCCATTGGCTCTCGCCGCTTTCCATCGCCGTACGACCGTCGAGGCTCATGGCCAACTTGACCCGCACGAACGGCAAGCCGTGTTCCATGCGTTTCAGAAAACCTTGGTTGAGCTTGCGCGCCTCGGCTTCGAGCACACCACTTTCAGTGGCGATGCTGGCATCGGCCAGACGCTGCAAACCACGTCCGGCGACTTGCGGATTCGGATCACGCATCGCTGCGACCACGCGACCTACGCCAGCATTCACCAGCGCATCAGCACACGGCGGCGTACGCCCATGGTGACTGCAGGGTTCGAGGGTCACATAAGCAGTGGCGCCCCGGGCAAGCTCACCGGCGGCGCGCAGGGCATGGACTTCGGCGTGGGGTTCGCCGGCGCGCTCATGCCAGCCTTCGCCGACAATCTGCCCGTCACGCACCACCACGCAGCCAACCCGAGGATTGGGATGGGTGGTGTAGTGACCCTTGCGCGCCAGTTCCAGCGCGCGCGCCATGAAGTGGGCGTCGAGGATGGCCTGCTCGGCGGCGCTGGTCATTCTTTCACCGGTTCGCGGGCGAGGCGGTCGATTTCTTCGCGGAATTCGTTGAGGTCCTGGAAGCGCTTGTACACCGAAGCGAAACGGATGTAGGCGACTTCATCAAGCTTTTGCAACTCGGCCATGACCAGTTCGCCGACCACGAGGGATTTGACCTCGCGCTCGCCGGTGGCGCGCAGCTTGTGCTTGATGTGAACCAGAGAGGATTCGAGGCGCTCGACGCTCACCGGACGTTTCTCCAGCGCGCGTTGCATGCCGGCGCGGAGTTTTTCTTCGTCGAACGGTTGGCGGCTGCCGTCGGTTTTGATCAGGCGCGGCAACACCAGTTCGGCCGTCTCGAACGTTGTGAAACGTTCGCCGCAGGCCAGGCATTCACGCCGGCGGCGCACCTGTTCGCCCTCGGCGACCAGACGCGAGTCGATGACCTTGGTGTCGTTGGCACCGCAGAAGGGACAGTGCATGGTGGCTGGCAACAAAAAAAGGGAGGGCCATGGTAGCGCATCCCGGTGGCAAGACAAGCCATAGGCTTTGCGGTATACAGAACGGCATGATCGTTTGATCCATGGATTTCATTTTGCCGGAGCATCCAATGCCGTTACGTCCGCTCGTTTTGCTCAGTCTTTTCAGCCTGCTGGTGGCCTGTGGCAGCGATGCACCCAAGCCCCAGCCGCCAACGCCGGGCCCTGCGCCGCAGCAGGCGCAGAAAAAAGCCAAGGAGGCTGCTGACCTCGGCCCGCTGCCTGCCTATCAACGTGAACTGAGCGGCACCCTGCAAGGCGTGCCGGCCGGTGCCGAAGTCGAACTGGCGCTGCTGGTGATCGATGAAAAGGATCGCCCGCAACAATTGCTCGCCAGTTCCAGCCTGATCGGCAACAACCAGATTCTGCCGTTCCGCCTGCGCTTCAACCCGGACGCCTTCCCCGCCGGCGTGCGGGTTGAGCTGCGTGGTCGCGCCAGCCAGTCCGGTCAGTTGATCCTGCATTTGCCGTCGCAAACCATCAGCCAGCCGACCACCCAGGCGCTGGGCCAACTGCAATTTGTCAAAGCACCATGAATGCACCGCTCGACCTGCAACGGGCGTTGGGTGAATTGCTCGGCGACGCCAGACTCAAGGTCTATGCGTTGCCGGACACTGATTTACAGCTATGGCTGATCGATGGCGACAACATGGATCGCGAATTCAGCCAGGAAGAAATTCAGCGAATTCTGCACGAGCCACCGTATTGGGGTTTCTGCTGGGCCAGTGGCCTGGCGGTGGCGCGTTATCTGGCGAAGTTCCCGGAGTGGGTGCGCGGTAAGCGTGTGCTGGATTTCGGCGCCGGTTCCGGGATTGCCGGGATTGCGGCGGTGAAAGCCGGGGCGCTTGAAGTCGTGGCGTGCGATCTCGATCCACTGGCGATTTCTGCGTGCCGGGCGAATGCCACGCTGAATGGCGTAGAGATGAGTTACTCGACGGACTTCTTTGCCGAAGCCGATCGGTTTGATCTGATTCTGGTGGCGGACGTGTTGTATGACCGGGCGAATCTGCCGTTGCTCGATGCGTTTTTGAGCCGTGGGCGAGAGGCGCTGGTGGCGGATTCGCGGGTTCGCGATTTTCGCCATCCGTTGTATGAGCGGATTGAAATGCTTGAGGCGATGACCTTGCCGGATCTGGCGGAGCCGGAAGAATTCAGACATGTCAGCCTGTACCATGCGCGGCGCTAGCTAAAAGCATCGCCAGCAGGCTGGCTCCCACAGGTTTTTCGTGAACGACACAGATCCAATGTGGGAGCGAGCCTGCTCGCGAAGGCGTCCGCCCATGCAACACACCTCTCAAACCCTGCCCCGCTTCCGGCCACACCCCACCAAGCCGTATAGTTGCCCCATCCACGCTTTGACGAGATCCCCCATGAGTCAGCAAACGCCATACATCTTCGACGCCACGACGGCCGATTTCGACCAGTCGGTGATCGAGGCCTCTTTCAACAAACCGGTGCTGGTGGATTTCTGGGCCGAATGGTGTGCGCCGTGCAAGGCGTTGATGCCGATGCTGCAAGGCATTGCCGAGAGTTATCAGGGCGAATTGCTGCTGGCCAAGGTCAACTGCGACATCGAGCAGGACATCGTCGCCCGCTTCGGCATTCGCAGCCTGCCGACCGTAGTGCTGTTCAAGGACGGTCAACCGGTCGACGGTTTTGCCGGTGCACAACCGGAATCCGCCGTGCGCGCCCTGCTTGAGCCGCATGTGCAGATGCCGCCACCGGCCGCAGCTGATCCGTTCGAGCAGGCTCAGGCGTTGTTCGATGACGGGCGTTATGCCGACGCCGAAGCGGCGCTGGTGGTGATGCTCAATGAAGACAACACTAACGCCAAGGCGCTAATCCTCTACGCGCGCTGCCTGACTGAACGCGGCGAGCTGGACGAAGCGCAAACCGTGCTGGATGCAGTCAAGAGCGACGAACACAAAGCCGCGCTGGCGGGGGCCAAGGCGCAGATCAAGTTCCTCGGTCTGGCGCGTGACCTGCCGGATGCTGCTGACCTGAAAGCGCGTCTGGCGAAAGATCCGCAGGACGATGAGGCGGTGTATCAACTGGCGATTCAGCAGCTCTCTCGCCAGCAATATGAAGCGGCGCTGGATGCACTACTGAAGCTGTTCATCCGCAACCGCAGCTACAGCGAAGGTCTGCCGCACAAAACCTTGCTGCAGGTGTTTGAGCTGCTGGGCAATGATCATCCGCTGGTGAATGTGTACCGTCGCAAGGTGTTTGCTGCGCTTTACTAAGCCCTCATTCGATCCAGCTGTAGAGCGGCGTATCCCCGCCGCTCACCACTTTCACGTCCGAACTGTGGCGCAAACGCACCAGCAAGCGTTTACCCGCCGCCGCGCTGCCGGTCAGCCCTTCCAGTTGATCAAGCAGATCCGGACCGCTGAGCTGCCCAGCCTTGCGCAACAGATCCTTGGCCACCTGCCACAAGGCATCGTCTTGATTCAGCGGTTTCGCAGCCGGGGCTGATGCGACCGGCTCAGATTGAGCGACCGGCGCCTGCCCATTCAGCGCTGAACCGAGCTTCGCCCAATCGCCGTCATCCAGTTCCACCGTCAAGTCCACCGGCACATCGCCGACAGTTCCGCGTATCCGCAACATTGAGTTCGCTCCTGCACTTTTCTGACCTGCATGCTCCCACGGGACTTGTGCAACGCCAAGTAAAGGCGCCAAACGCATCTGGTAATTCTCGGGTAATCGACTACATTGATCTCTTTTTCGCGGGAAGGATCCCAATGTCTTCAGGACGAAAACTGGCCTCAAAGGGAGGCCCGACCTCTACAGGTGGCGTGGTACTTGAGGGAAATGAAAACCTCAATATCGAAGGAAAAATAATCGCCTCCATCGGACAACTCGCCAGTTGTCCGGTTTGCGGTCCCGGCAAAGGTCCGATCGTGGCAGTGGGCGAAAGAACGCTGATATTGCCTGCTGGCCCCGCCGCGTTGGTAGATGATTATGTCGCCTGCGGCTGCCCGCCCATGTCCAACAAACTGCTGCCTCAACAACACAGTGGTTTTGCCGGAATAGGCCGCCCCGCGCCTATCGACATGGGGCCACCGATTGTTGCGCTGACTTCGTATCGTTACCTGCAAGTAATCATCGAACGCTTGGACGACGTCGAAAAGCCTGGACTGTCCTACAAACTCAAGGACAAAAAAAAGGTGGCTGTCTTGCAAGACAGCACCTGCAGCGCCACGGGTGAAGGCTGCGAACACAAAGTAGAAAACCACGCGGATTACGACACTCTGTTGGTCGGTGAAGATTCCGAGTGGACGTTTTATGCCTACGAAGAACCGTTGCAACAGGATCTGTCATGAAATCGGAAATCAAACTGATCTTTAAAGACTTTCTGATGCAGCCACCAAAAGGCATCAAGTTTCAGATGCTGGTGGATGGATCGATCATCGACGACAACATTATTCAGAACGATGACAAACCCCGCATTTACTCGCTCATCTCTGACAAGGGGCAAACCGGCATCACCCTCTCGGGTTCAAAGACATTGCCCTCGGTAAAAACCCGCGATAGCCACGAAGTTACTGTTCAGATCGTCGGCTCATCTGGAGCGACAAAGGCGATGCACACAGCCACGCTGACCGAAGGCAAATCACTGTCGATCGTCGCCGTTTCACCGTGGGTCAAGGTTCCCTTGTCCACTAGCGGTGCCGTTTCCAATGACACCTTTTACGAGGTGGAGTACGGGGTCAAACGCAAAAACGAGACCCGCACCGTGAAAGTGGTCATCCAGGATATGCCGCGCCGAATATTGATGGAGGCGCTTTCACACCGAGGTTCCACGCAATGGGCAGGCAACAAAAGCAAACAGTCTTTGGCGCATCCAACGCTAAAGCAAAGTGTGGAGTTCCCGGCAAACACGAACAAATGCAATCTGTTTGTCTATGACGTGCTGACTTCGATCGGGGTCAATGTGGCATTGATCGAACATGGAAAATCCAAATACCTGCCGTATTTCTCCAAGGTCAGCCCACCGCTGGCGGGTGAATGGGCCGACAGCGGACGACTTCTCAATAGCTGGAAAGTGGAACATTCACCTTTACCGGGCGATGTCGGCGCTTATGCAGTCAATTACTCGGATGCCAGCGGACACGTGGGTTTTGTTCTGACTCAGGGCGTCTGCATTTCGGCAGGCTGGGAGAAAGTTGAAGTCAATGATGCAGGCTTTCGTCATGCGTCGGGCAACGCGGTGGAAAGCGACCATGACTTCACCATTTTTCGACGTTACAAATACAGCAAACCACAATGAAACGACTCTCTTGGATAATCCTGACTGCTTCACTTCTATTCATCGTGGCATGGCGCTTTTGGTCGCCTGCCGACCTTTCAGCCTGTACTTCCAAAAACACAGAGCAAGGTCAGCTTACTGCCGTAATTCGCAATTACTTTGAGGGAAATAACCGTATCGACTGGAGGGATCTGGATGACCGTTTCGACATACTTTCTACTCCAGAAGGCCAAAAAATCGCTGGTCAACCACAGGCTCATGTTTGCGAAGCGTTGCAGATTCTGAGCAGTCCAACCTTCAGTCAGAGCGAAAAAATCTTCACCACTGCACTCATGTTTCATCTGCCGATTAATCAGTACATGGGCTTCATGGATCGCACCCATCAACTCTACGCGGATGAAAAAATTGATCGGGAGGTGATGACACTTGTAGTACTTCCACGCGGAACAGCCATCAACTACTGGTGGCTCCCGGATTGGCGCGAGCGCTTCAGTCGCGATGCGCCGAGCGTGCTAGACGCAAATCTGATCAAGCATGTGCTATCGGGACATTACTGGTTCGACTATCCCGGCGCAGGCTTCTGACTCTAAAAGTGTGACATCCAATCTATGTGCCGCCCGGAATCTGTCCCGGGCGGCGCTCAGTCATGTCTTGCGCAAAGCGGAGCGCACGGGCAAACTCTGCGCACTTTCGTTATAAGATTACATAACAAACTCTTCACTTTACTTCCCGGAGACCGCCATGCGTCGTCTGCTGCTCGCTTTGCCGTTTGCCCTGTTGCCGCTGGCCATCGCCCATGCTGCCGATGAGCATGACCACGATCACGACCATGAACACGGCAGCCTCGGCGCGCATGAACACGGCGTCGGTCGATTGAACGCGGCGCTCGATGGTCAGACCCTGGAGTTGGAGTTGGAAAGCCCGGCGATGAACCTCGTGGGTTTCGAACACGTTGCGACTTCGGATGCCGATAAAGCCAAAGTCGCTGCCGCCCGTGCGCAGCTGGAAAAACCGCTGGCCCTGTTCAGCCTGCCTGCGGCTGCCGGCTGCAAAGTGGTCAGTCAGGAACTGGAGAGCCCGTTGTTCGGCGACAAGCCGGATGCCGATGACCATGACGACGATGAAGCGGACAAGGACGGTCACGAGCATCACCACGACCACAGCGAAATCCACGCGCACTATCAGTTCAACTGTGCCAGCCCGGGCGCGCTGAAGACCCTCGATCTGGCGAACGTCTTCAAGACCTTCCCGGCGACGCAGAAAATTCAGGTACAACTGATCAGCGCCAGCGGCCAGCAAGGTACCGAAGTGACGGCCAAGGCTGCCGCGCTGAAATTCTGATAACACCGAAAATCCCCTGTGGGAGCGAGTCTGCTCGCGAAAGCGGTGCATCAGTCAGCATCGATGTCGACTGTCCGATTGCATTCGCGAGCAGGCCGCTCCCACAGAGGTTCAGTGTCCAACCATGAAACTGGTGCCATGACCCAAGCACTCATCGAACTGTCCAACCTGGGCTTCAACTGGCCCGGTCATCCGCCGTTGCTGGACATCCCGGCGTTTCGTCTGGAAGCTGGCGAAACCCTGTTCCTCAAAGGCCCCAGCGGCAGCGGCAAGACCACCCTGCTCGGTTTGCTCGGCGGCGTGCAGAAACCCGCTCGCGGCAGCATTCGCCTGCTCGGCCAGGAGCTGACCGAACTCTCCGCCGGCGCTCGCGATACGTTCCGTGTCGATCACACCGGCTACATCTTCCAGCAGTTCAACTTGCTGCCGTTTCTCTCGGTGCGCGAGAACGTTGAGCTGCCGTGCCACTTCTCGAAACTGCGTGCGCAACGGGCGAAACAGCGCCACGGCAGCGTCGATCAAGCCGCCGCGACCTTGCTCGCGCACTTGGGTTTGAAGGACGAAAGTCTCCTCAGCCGTCGCGCTGACTCACTGTCAATCGGTCAGCAACAACGGGTCGCTGCCGCGCGTGCCTTGATCGGTCAACCTGAGTTGGTCATCGCCGACGAACCGACCTCGGCGCTGGATTACGACGCCCGGGAAAACTTCATTCGCCTGTTGTTCGCCGAATGCCGCGAGGCCGGATCGAGTCTGCTGTTCGTCAGCCACGACCAGAGCCTGGCGCCGCTGTTCGACCGTCATCTGTCCCTGGCCGAACTCAATCGCGCCGCCACGTCTGCCGAGGTCTGAGATGTATCTGTTTCGTCTGGCCATGGCCAGCCTGGCCAACCGCCGCTTTACCGCCCTGCTCACTGCATTCGCCATTGCCCTGTCGGTGTGCCTGCTGCTCGCCGTCGAGCGGGTGCGCACCGAAGCCAAAGCCAGTTTCGCCAGCACCATCAGCGGTACCGACCTGATCGTCGGCGCCCGCTCCGGCTCGGTAAACCTGTTGCTGTACTCGGTATTCCGCATCGGCAACGCCACCAACAACATCCGCTGGGACAGCTTCGAACACTTCGCCAGCAACCCGAAAGTGAAGTGGGCAATCCCGATGTCCCTCGGCGACTCTCATCGCGGCTACCGGGTGATGGGTACCACCGAAGCCTATTTCGAGCATTACCAGTACGGTCGCCAGCAACACCTGGCACTGGCCGACGGCCGCGCGTTTGCGACGGACCCGTTCGAAGTGGTGCTGGGTGCCGAGGTCGCGGAGGCGCTGCATTACAAACTCGGTGACAAACTGGTGCTGGCCCACGGTGTGGCAGCGATCAGTCTGGTCAAGCACGACGACAAACCGTTCACCGTAGTCGGCATTCTCAAGCGCACCGGCACGCCGGTCGATCGCACGTTGCACATCAGCCTCGGCGGCATGGAGGCGATTCACATCGACTGGCACAACGGTGTGCCGGCACGGGGCAATGGCCGGATCAGCGCCGATCAGGCACGCAACATGGACCTGAAACCGCAAGCGATCACCGCGTTCATGCTCGGCCTCAACAGCAAGATTTCCACCTTTGCGCTGCAACGCGAGATCAATGAATTCCGTGGCGAACCGATGCTGGCGATTCTGCCGGGCGTAGCGTTGCAAGAATTGTGGAGCCTGATGAGCACCGCCGAAAAAGCGCTGTTTGTGGTCTCGCTGTTTGTGGTGCTGACCGGGTTGATCGGCATGCTCACGGCGATTCTCACCAGCCTCAACGAAAGGCGCCGCGAAATGGCGATTCTGCGTTCGGTCGGGGCTCGACCGTGGCATATCGCGAGCCTGTTGGTGCTCGAAGCCTTCGCGCTGGCACTGACGGGCGTTATCGCAGGTCTGGCATTGCTGTACATCGGCATCGCCGCCGCGCAGGGTTATGTACAGGCCAACTATGGTTTGTTCCTGCCGCTGGCCTGGCCGAGCGAGTATGAATGGACGCTGCTCGGTGGCATTCTGGCGGCCGCGCTGCTGATGGGCAGCGTGCCGGCCTGGCGCGCTTATCGCCAATCCTTGGCCGATGGCCTGTCGATCCGTTTATGAGGATGTTCACCATGCCCCGCGCCGCACTCGCGCTGCTGTTGCTGATCGCCCTGCCTGTGTGGGCAGCGGCGCCGAAAGACCTGACGTGGTCGGAAATGATCCCGCCGGACGCTGCGCCGGAAGTGCCGAACATGACGCCGCTACACGACCTGTCGAAGATGGGCGATGCGTTGTCTGCCGAGTCCGCGCCAGCGGCGAAGCAGGACCTGCCGAACGCGCCGGTGGTGAAGTCGCTCGACGGGCAGAACATTCGTTTGCCGGGCTACATCGTGCCGCTGGAAGTCAATGAAGAGGGGCGCACCACAGACTTTTTGCTGGTGCCGTATTTCGGCGCCTGCATCCACGTACCGCCACCGCCGTCGAACCAGATTGTGCATGTAAAAAGCGAGTTGGGCGTGAAGCTGGATGAGTTGTATCAGCCGTACTGGGTCGAGGGGCCGTTGCAGGTCAAGGCGTCGAGCAGTGAACTGGCGGATGCCGGGTATCAGATGGATGCGGACAAGATTTACGTGTATGAGCTGCCGGAGTGAATCCCGGTAGTTTTGTATTGGCTGATCTATCGTCTTCGCGAGCAGGCTCGCTCCCACAGGAGATCACATCCCAAAGTGGGAGCGAGCCTGCTCGCGAAGAGGCCCCCAAGGTTCCACAGAAATCTGCCCCTTCACTGTTTCATTGAGCTGAGTCAAAAGACCGTATCAGTTGGCTTCGTACCATAGGACATCAGACATTTCTAACGTCCTTTCGGAGCCCCCATGAACAAGTCCTTGCTCAGCGCTTCGCTGTTTGCCCTCGCGCTCGCAGCCCCGCTCGCCCACGCCCACGAAGCCGGTGACATCCTCATCCGCGCCGGTGCGATCACCGTCAATCCGAAGGCCGACAGCTCCAGCGTCAAGGTTGATCAGGGTCCGCTGAGCGGCACCAATCTGGGCGGCAAGGCGACCATGAGCAGCGACACCCAACTGGGTCTCAACTTCGCCTACATGCTCACCGATCACGTCGGCCTCGAATTGCTCGCGGCCACGCCGTTCGAGCATGACGTCAAGCTCAAGGGCACTGCCCTGCCAGCGGCCAACGGCAAGCTCGGCACCCTGAAACACCTGCCGCCGACCCTCAGCGTCGTCTACTACCCACTGGACTCGAAGTCGCCGTTCCAGCCGTATGTCGGTGGCGGTATCAACTACACCTGGATCTATGACGAACACGTCGGCAGCGAAGCCAGCGCCAACGGTTTCAGCAACTTCAAGGCGAAAAACTCCTGGGGTCTGGCCTGGCAGGTCGGTGCCGACTACATGCTGACCGACAACATCATGCTCAACGCCCAAGTGCGTTACATCGACATCGATACCCGCGCCACCGTTGAGAACAACGCGGTTGCGCCGGGCACACGTGCACGGGTGAATGTCGATGTCGATCCGTTCATCTACATGGTCGGTTTGGGCTATAAGTTCTAAGTCGATTGACCGAACGTTCACGTGGTGGTGAATGAGGCTTGGTGGCGAGCAGGCATAGAACTGACGGCGACCGTACGCAGTTGATCGGGGGATAACATTCCCCTCGCCACAGGAGTAGCGACATATTCCGGCCGTGAAAAAGGCGCCTGTCAAAGGGCGCCTTTTTCATGCCTGCCGCAAATGTGTGGCGTGAGTTGGATCATCCCCCTCACCCCAGCCCTCTCCCTCAGGGAGAGGGGGGAAAGGGAGCAGATTTGTGTGTTCTTCAAAATCTCAGTTCGACTCGGTATTTCACGTCGGCGTAACTCGAAAGTACACCTCGATCAGTCCCCTCTCCCTCAGGGAGAGGGTTAGGGTGAGGGCTCTTTTCAGGAGCGCCCCAACAACCGCGCCAGCCCCACGCTCATCGGCGTCTGCTGCGGCAGCTTGAAGCGCTCCAGCAGACGAGCGTTATTCGCCCGGGAATGCCGGATATCACCAGAACGCGCCGGGCCATAGCTGATCGGTGGCAGCTCACCGACTACCGCTTCAAGCGCCTCGAGCATCCGCTTGAGACTCATCGCCTGGTTCCAGCCAACGTTCACCGGGCCGACTTCCACCTCAGGCTTTTCGATCCCCTGTACCAGCAAATCGACCAGATCTTCGACATAGAGGAAATCACGCGTCTGCTCACCATCACCGAACACGGTAATCGGCAGGCCTTTCTGCGCACGTTCGCTGAAAATGCTGATCACCCCGGAATACGGCGAGGACGGATCCTGACGCGGGCCGAAGATGTTGAAGAAGCGGAAAATCACCGGTTCCAGGCCATGCTGGCGGCGATAGAAATCGAAATACTGTTCGCCCGCCAGTTTGTCCGACGCGTAAGGCGTCAGCGGGGCTTTGGGCGTGTCTTCATCAATCGACTCGCCCTCACCGTTGTTCCCGTACACCGCTGCGCTAGAGGCGTACACCACACGTCTGACTCCGGCCAGACGCATGGCTTCGCAGACATTCAGCGTGCCGATGAAATTGCTCTGGTGAGTCTTGACCGGATCATCCACCGACGCCTGCACCGAAGCCACAGCGGCAAGGTGAGCGACAGCGCTGCAGCCTTGCATGGCCTTGGCCACCAGCGCCGCATCGGCAACATCACCGACAATCAGCTCAAGCTTTGGATTATCCAGCGGCAGGTTGCTGCGCTTGCCGGTCGACAAGTCATCGAGCACTCGCACCGAATGCCCCTTGGCGAGCAAGGCGTCGGTCAAGTGCGAGCCAATGAAGCCGGCTCCGCCGGTGATTAAAACAGTCCTTTCAGCCATGACGGTAGAACCTATCCAGTAAGCCCGGGAGTGCAGCACGCCAGGCGCGCGGCTTGATCCCGAAAGTGTGCAGAATTTTCTTGCAGGCCAGTACCGCGTGCTGTGGCTCTTCGGCAGCGTCCGGTCGCGCGGCGTGGGCCTGTGCAGTTGGTGCTTCGATAGCCAGCGCATGCAGGCTGCGCGCCTCAGTCAGAATCGCTTGCCCCAGCGCCAGCGGCGTTGTCGCCTCGTGGCCGGCGTAGTGATACGTGCCCCACAGCGGCGCCGCGCAATCAAGTTGCTTGAGCACCGAGATGATCACTCGTGCGGCGTCATCGACCGGCGTCGGATTACCCCGGCGATCATCGGCCAGCAACAATTCTTCCGGTTGCTCGGCGCGAGCGAGAAACCGTCCGAGGGTGCCATCGGGGCTGTCATCGAGCAACCAGCCAAATCGTAGCAAAACGTGTTGCGGGCACGTGGCGCGCACACTTTGTTCAATTCGCCACAACGCCTGACCGCGCAGGCCCAGTGGTACCGGTTCGTCTTTTTCGCTGTACGCCGTGGCACGCGAGCCATCGAAAACCCGATAACTGGAGGGCTGGACGAGGACGATATTGTGGTGCTGGCACAGTTCGGCCAGACGTTCGATTGCACGTTCCTGCCCGGCCATACGGCTTTCGCTGACGGTTTCGGCCTGGAACCAGTCGAAATAGTAGGCGAGATTGATCAATGCATCGGGACGGGTGTCGTCGAGCAATTGGGTCAGGCTCGCGGCATCCCAGCCGTTTTCGGGCGGGCGGGGGGCGAGGAAACCGATGTCTTCCTCTGCACCGAGGCGAATCAGCGCCTGCCCAAGGGCATTTCCGCCGCCCAGTAACATAAGGCGCATTCGCATAGAGTCAGCAGGCCCAGTCTGATTGGAACGATGGCTTTAGCGACGGATCTCGTGGAACCGTCGTCGATAATTACCGGAATCGTTGCATTTTGCGGGTTTAGTGCGCAACCGTCATCCGTAAAGTGCAGATCTCCGGGATTTGTGCTGTCCCGACCGGCCCCTTCGCGAGCAGGCTCGCTCCCACATGGGATTTTGCGGTGCACAAAAATCCACTGGGGGAAGCGAGCTTGCTCGCGAAGAGGCCCGCCTGGACGCTGAAGATCCCAGCGGTACTTGCATCTTCCCACCCGCGCCCGCATAACTTGAACCATGAATCTGCCCATCCCCACGGACGCGGCCCTGGCAGGCTTTCACCCCGCCGTCAGCGCCTGGTTCAGCAACACATTCGCGACGGTCACCGCCGCCCAGGCTCGCGCATGGCCGTTGATCCGCCAGCGCCGTTCGACGCTGATCGCTGCGCCCACCGGCTCCGGCAAAACCCTCACCGCGTTTCTCGCGGTGCTCGACGACCTCGTCCACCGTGGCCTGGAACATTCTGACGGCCTGCCCGACGAAACCTTTGTCGTCTACGTCTCGCCACTGAAAGCGCTGTCCAACGACATTCGCATCAACCTGCAAAACCCGCTGGCCGGGATTACCGAGCAACTGCGGCAGATGAATCTGCCCGAGCTGGAAATCACCACCGCCGTGCGCACCGGCGACACCCCGCAAAAAGATCGCGCGGCCATGCGCAAGACCGCGCCGCACATTCTGGTGACCACCCCGGAATCGCTCTACGTCCTGCTCGGCTCGGCGTCGGGACGGAAAATGCTCGGCACCACACGCACGGTGATCATCGATGAAATCCACGCCATGGCCGCCGGCAAACGCGGCAGTCATCTGGCCCTGAGCCTTGAGCGCCTGCAGGCGTTGTGTAGCGAACCGCTGACCCGCATCGGCCTGTCCGCCACGCAGAAACCGGTCGAAGCCGTGGCGCAATTTCTCGTCGGCCATGAGCGCCCCTGCGAAATCATCGACATCGGCCACGCCCGGCCACGGGATCTAGGTATCGAAGTGCCGCCCGTGCCGTTGTCGGCAGTCATGGCCAACGATGTCTGGGAGCTGGTTTACGACCGCCTTGCGGAACTTGCCCGCGAGCACCGCACCACGCTGATTTTCGTCAACACCCGGCGACTGGCCGAGCGCCTGAGCCGACACCTGAGCGAACGCCTCGGCAAGCACGCCGTGGCGGCGCATCACGGCAGTCTGGCCAAGGAGTTTCGCCTCGACGCTGAACAACGGCTCAAACGCGGCGAACTGCAAGTGCTGATCGCCACCGCCTCACTGGAACTGGGCATTGATATCGGCGAAGTCGATCTGGTCTGCCAGATCGCCTCACCGCGCTCCATCGCCGGGTTTCTGCAACGCGTCGGCCGCTCCGGGCACCAGGTCGGCGGCACACCCAAGGGCCGATTGTTCGCCACCACCCGCGACGACCTGATCGAATGCACCGCCCTGCTCGACTGCGTGCGCCGTGGCGAACTCGATACCCTGCACATTCCCGAAGCACCGCTGGATGTACTGGCACAGCAGATCATCGCCGAGGTCAGTTGTCAGGAATGGTCGGAGGACGCCTTGCTCGCAAGGTTTCGCCAAGCCTCGCCCTACCGCAATCTCGACGAAAAACACTATCAGGCCCTGCTGAGCATGCTCGCCGAAGGCTACAACGGTCGCCAAGGCATTCGCAGCGCGTACCTGCACCGCGACGCCGTCAGCCGCACCTTGCGTGGCCGCCGTGGCTCGCAGCTGACCGCCGTGACCAGCGGCGGCACCATCCCCGACAACGCCGATTACAGCGTCATGCTCGAGCCGCAAGGCCTGAATATCGGCAGCGTCAACGAAGACTTCGCCGTAGAAAGCATTGCTGGCGATGTATTCCAGCTCGGCAATACCTCCTATCGCATCCTGCGCGTGGAAACCGGAAAGGTGCGCGTCGAGGATGCCCACGGCCAGCCGCCGACCATTCCGTTCTGGCTTGGCGAAGCGCCGGGACGCAGTGATGAATTGTCGTTCGCCGTAGCACGTCTGCAAGCGCGGCTCGACGAACTGCTCGGCGCCAGCCCGGGCAATCTGCAACCGGCGCTCGACTGGCTGACGCACACCCTCGGTCTCAACCTTGCCAGCGCCGAACAACTGGTCGAATACCTCGCCCGCGCCCGCCAGACCCTCGGCGCCCTGCCCTCGCAGGACACACTGCTGATGGAGCGGTTTTTCGACGAGTCCGGCGGCACGCAACTGATCATCCACACGCCTTTCGGCAGCCGCATCAACCGCGCCTGGGGCCTGGCCCTGCGCAAGCGTTTCTGCCGCACCTTCAACTTCGAATTGCAGGCCGCCGCCAGCGAAGACGCGATCGTGCTGTCGTTGTCCACCAGCCACAGCTTTGAACTCGATGACGTCTGGCGCTACCTGCACAGCAACAGCGCCGAGCACATCCTCATTCAAGCAGTGCTCGATGCGCCGTTGTTCGGCGTGCGCTGGCGCTGGAATGCCGGTGTGGCACTGGCGTTGCCGCGTTTTACCGGTGGGCGCAAGGTCGCGCCGCAGTTGCAGCGGATGAAAAGCGAAGACCTGATTGCCAGCGTGTTTCCCGATCAGATCGCCTGCCTGGAAAACCTCGCCGGCGAACGCGAAATTCCCGAGCATCCATTGATCGAACAAACCCTCGACGATTGCCTGCACGAGGCGATGGACAGCGAAGGCTGGCTCAATCTGCTGCGGCGCATGGAGCGTGGCGACGTGCGGTTGATCAGCCGAGATCTGCCGGCGCCCTCGCCGCTCGCCGCTGAAATTCTCAGCGCGCGGCCGTACACCTTTCTCGACGACGCACCGCTGGAAGAACGTCGTACCCAGGCGGTGATCAACCGGCGCTGGAGCGATCCGCAATCGACCGATGATCTCGGTGCGCTGGATGCGGACGCCATTGATGCTGTGCGCGTAGAAGCCTGGCCGACGCCGAACGCTGTGGATGAAATGCATGAAGCGCTGATGAGCCTGGCGTGTGTCAGCGAGGCTGAAGTGCTAGCGAACGAAGGCTGGCGAGCATGGCTGGAAAATCTCACCCACAGCGGTCGCGCCTGCCGTTTGCAAATCGATGCCGAGCATTGTGTATGGCTGGCCCGCGAACGCCTGACCTGCCTGCAAGCGCTTTATCCACAAGCCAGACTGCAGGACGAACTGGTGGCATTGCCGGGATTTGCTGAGCCCTGGACGTTTGACGAGGCCTTGGTCGAAGTGATCCGCGCCCGCCTCGGTGCTTTCGGCCCACTGCCGCTGTCCGCCATCGCCGAACCGCTTGCCCTGCCGACCGCTCAAGTCAATCAGGCACTCGCCCAACTGGAGCGCGAGGGTTACGTGTTACGCGGTCAGTTCACGCCCAAGGTGAAGGTTGAGGAATGGTGCGAACGCCATCTGCTTGCGCGCATCCACCGCTACACGGTCAAGCGTCTGCGCCGGGAAATAGAACCGGTCGCGCTGCAGGATTTCATGCGGTTTCTGTTCGACTGGCAGCATCTGTCACCCGCGACTCGCGGCCAGGGCAGCGCTGTGCTACCGGCGATCATCGGCCAGTTCGAAGGCTACGCGACGGCCGCTTCAGCGTGGGACAGCGACATTCTTCCGGCGCGTCTCAAAGATTATTCGCCGAGCTGGCTGGATGACTTGTGCCGCAACGGCAAGCTGGTGTGGATGCGCCTCAGTGCCCGGCAGAAAGTCAGCGGCACGGCGTTGCGCAGTACGCCTATCGTGCTGCTGCCGCGCAGTCAGATCGGCCTGTGGAGTGCGCTGGCCGAACAGACGCCCGTGAGCGAACTCTCGCCGAAAACCCGGAAAGTATTTGAAGCTTTGAGTCAGCACGGCGCGCTGTTTTTCGATGAGCTGATTCATGAAGCGCACTTACTGCGCACGGAGCTGGAAATCGCCTTGCAGGAGCTGGTCGGCGCCGGTCTGGTGAACGCCGACAGCTTCGCCGGCCTGCGCGCGTTGATCACCCCGGCGAGCAAGCGCCAGCAGCGCAGCAGTAGGCGTGGGCGCGGGGCGTTTATCGGTGGGATGGATGATGCCGGGCGCTGGGCGTTGCTGCGGCGCGGGGCAGCTGTGGATAACAGCGAAACCCTTGAACATGTCGCGATGACATTGTTGCGGCGCTATGGCGTGGTGTTCTGGCGCTTGCTGGAGCGCGAGGCGGACTGGTTGCCGAGTTGGCGCGAATTGCTGCGCACGTTTCATCGGCTGGAAGCGCGCGGCGAGATTCGCGGCGGGCGGTTTGTCAGTGGCTTGGCGGGGGAACAGTTTGCCTTGCCTGAGGCGATTCCGTTGTTGCGCGAAGTAAGGCGGCGGCCGCATGACGGCAGTCTGGTGGCGGTGTGTGGGGTCGATCCGCTGAATCTGGCCGGGACGCTATTGCCGGGGGTGAAGGTGCCGGCGTTGGTGACTAATCGGTTGGTGTATCGCGATGGTTTGCCGGCGGCGGCGGAGATTGCGGGTAAGCCGCAATTTTGGCTGGAGCTGGATCAGATCGCGATGGAGCAGGTGCGCTGCAAGCTGATCCGGCATTGAGGTTATCCTCACTGGCCTCTTCGCGAGCAAGCTCGCTCCCACATGGTTTCACGGCGTACACAAATCCAATGTGGGAGCGAGCTTGCTCGCGAAGGGGCCGATACTCACACCACAAATCCCGCCGTTAAGTCCGCGATTCCTGCGGCACCTCAGTCGCAATCACCTCCCCCTCCTGCGGCGACCGCTTCGGCAACAAAACCTGCTGTGGATAAGTCTGCGCGAAATGCACCACCGGACTGTTATCCACAAGCTTCTTCAAGCGCTGATTGAACGCGCGGCTCACCGCATACTGCCCGCCCGACACCGTGCGGAACTGCGCCGTCAGCACCACGCCGTTCAAATCCATTTTGTCCACGCCAAACACATCCAGCGGCCCTTGCAGGTTGTATTTGAGGAACGGGTCTTCGCGGATCGAATCGCCGGTCTCACGAATCAACTCGATGGCCTTATCCACGTCCGTGTCGTAGGTGAACTGCACCGAGAAAAATGCAAAGGCAAACTGCCGCGATTGGTTGGTCACTGCCTTGATCTGGCCGAACGGCACCGAGTGCACAAAGCCCTTGCCGTCGCGCAGACGCAGGGTACGAATGGTCAGGCCTTCGACGGTGCCGGCATGGCCCGAGTCGAGCACCACCCAGTCACCAATCGACAGGGTGTCTTCAATGATGATGAACAGCCCGGTGATCACGTCCTGCACCAATTGCTGTGAACCGAAACCGATGGCCAGACCGACCACCCCGGCACCGGCCAGCAGTGGCGCAACGTTAATCCCAAGGTTGGCCATGGTGGTGATTGCGCAAATCACCACGAGGATGATTTTGATTGCATTGCGCAGCAGCGGCAGGATGGTTTTCACCCGCGTGCTTGGTTGGCGCGCCGCGCGTTTGCTGAGCGGCGGCTTCAGCGCTTCCTGAATCGCCGTGTCGAGCACCACCCACAACAACCACGTCACCAGGAAAATCAGGCCAATGCTGCTAAGCGCGTTGCTGATGGCTCGTCCGACTGTGCTGCTCTGGGCGAAATCGAGGAGCGATACGCCCCAGATCCGTCCGAGAATATCGATAAAGGCAATGGCGATCACGATGCGCAGCAAGGCGTGCAACAGACTGAGAAAACGCTCCTTGTAAGCGCTGCTGCGCTGGATCGCTTCGGCCTTCCGCGACTTGAACAAGTGCTGCAGGATCGTGCTGAGAAACACCGTGCCGATTAACAAAACCGTGGTGAACAGCGCGCAGCGCAGGGCCTTTTGATTGTCCTCGCCGATACCGATCAGGTTGACCGCCGAGACCAGCACCATCAGCACGATTGGCCAATACCACAGCCCGGAAAAGATCCGCAGCGACTCCTGCAACGAGGGTTGTTTCAGCCGCTGGCTCAGCGAACGATTGCGGATCAGATGCGCCACCGGACGACGCAATCGGATCACTAACAAGCCGAAAATCACCGAGGCAATCAGGCCAGTAAATACCGCGACGCTGCTGGTGATATTGCCGCCCAGTTGCCGGGCGATCTGCGGACTGGTCAGCGCATCGCTGAGGGCGGCGAGAAAGCCGATCAGGAACAGCGGACGCGGGCAGTAGTTGCGGATGATCCGCGCCGCCGGGCGTTTATGGCCGACGTTGAACATCACCACCACGCACAACAACATCGAGGTAGAAAAGATGCCGCTGCTGGTGGCGTAGGCCAGACACAGTGCCAGCGCGCGGCCTACCGAAGCATGCAGGAAATGGCTGACGTAGAGGGTCAGCGGCAGGCAGATCAGCGCTGGAATGGTGTAAGGCAGCAAATATCCAATCAGATCCTGACTGCGCTGACGGGTGCGCAACCAGCGCCCCTCACACAGACGTTTGGTCAACAGACTGCCGAGCACGGTGAGCAGCGCGAAACTGCCGAGCCAAGTGCCGGACAACGAGAGGAAATCCCCGGCGACGCTCCAGCCCGAGCGGTTCGACGGCTGATTGACCAGTTTGTCGACTTCATCGGCGGCGCGATCGGCGCGCAGGCGCCAGGCGTCGACCAGGTGTTCGTTGAGGTCGAGTTTGTCCTGGACGTCGTCGATGCTCGAACTGATCGCGCCGAGCAGACCGCCCTGCACAATCGGTTCAGGTTTGGCTGCTTCTTCGGCGGCGGCCGGGACACCCGGCAATGCGGCGGCGTCAATTTCACTGGCGCCGAGAAACAGCAATGCTACCAGCAGAATGGCGATCCTGAACTTGCGCAAAACTCCGATCTCCCGTGACTGAACCTGTAAGGAACTGATCGGTAATTGCCCAGCAAGTTCAAGAGCCCCTCACCCCAGCCCTCTCCCTGTATGTACCGGAGACATGGTGGACAGGTGTTCGGAGACATGGTGGACACATTTTAATAGACACATTGCTCATCGCGAAGGAGATGGCCTGTGTCTTGGGAAGAGGTGTCCACTGTGCAGCTTCGTTCAGAATTCGTGCTGTTGGCTCGGCAAGAAGGGGCCAATGTTCGGCAGCTTTGCCGTCGATTCAATATCAGCCCAAGCACTGCCTACAAATGGCTCAGCAGGTTTGAAAACCTCGGTGCGCAAGGGTTGATCGATCAGTCTCGACGACCAAAGACGTCACCCAAACGCTGCGCTGAAGAGGTTGAGCAGCAGATTTTGACCGTGAGTCAGGAGTACGCCGCTTGGGGCGCTCGCAAGCTCAAGCGTGTGTTGGAAGACGACGGCAAAGTGATGCCCTCTGTCAGCACCGTGCATGCGGTTTTACAGCGTCATTCGCGCGTTGATCCAAAGGCTGCCGAGGTCAAACCGTTTATCCGGTTCGAGCATGAAGCACCCAATGATCTTTGGCAGATGGACTTCAAGGGGCATATCAGCCTGGCTCAGGGGCGTTGCCATCCGCTGACGATACTGGACGATCACTCGCGGTTCTCACTGTGCATCGCTGCGTGCGCCAATGAGCAGCGCCGAACCGTCCAGGAGCAACTAATGCGGGCCTTTCGGCTCTATGGTCTGCCTCTGCGCATGACGATGGACAACGGTTCGCCATGGGGTGACCAGACCGGCGTTTATACCGCGCTGGAGGTCTGGCTGATGAGCCAGGGCATCAAGGTCGGCCACTCCCGACCTTATCACCCGCAAACCCAGGGAAAGCTGGAGCGCTTCCACCGCAGCCTGAAAAGGGAAGTCCTGCAAGGCCAACTCTTCATCGATCTGGACGATGCTCAACGGGCGTTTGATATCTGGCGTGAGATTTACAACCAGAAGCGTCCGCACCAAGCACTGGACATGCAGGTTCCCGCGACTCGCTACAGCAGCAGCCCACGGGAATATCAGGAGCAACCGGCGGCGCCGGAGTACGACGATGGGGATGTGGTCAGGAAGGTTCAGGTGAAGGGCGAGATCTACTGGGGCAACCGTGAATACACTGTCGGGAAGGCGTTTTACGGGAGGTCAGTGGCTATCCGGGAAACGACGGAGGACGGCATCCACGATGTCTACTGGAGTAGACATCGCATCGCCCAAATCGACTTGAACTTGCAGATCGTCACGGCAGGTAAGAAGATCTAAAACCGTCCACCATGTCTCCGAACATGTGTCCACCATGTCTCCGGTACATACTCTCCCGGAGGGAGAGGGAGCCGACCGAGTTGGATGTCAGTGTGACGTCGACCTGAGAGCCCGGAGTCGAACTCAAGCTCTGGAAAGACCAGCTCCCTTATCCCTCGCGAATCGAACTCCAACCCCGAGTCCCTGAAGATCTCCTCCCTTCCCCCTCGCGAGTCGAACTCGAATCCTGAAAACCCTGGATATCTGCTCCCTTCCCCCTCGCAAGTCGAACTCAAACCCCGAGAACCCTGAAGATCTGCTCCCTTCCCCCTCGCAAGTCGAACTCAAACCCCGAGAACCCTGAAGATCTGCTCCCTTCCCCCTCGCAAGTCGAACTCAAACCCCGAGAACCCTGAAGATCTGCTCCCTTCCCCCTCGCAAGTCGAACTCAAACCCCGAGAACCCTGAAGATCTGCTCCCTTCCCCCTCGCAAGTCGAACTCAAACCCCGAGAACCCTGAAGATCTGCTCCCTTCCCCCTCGCAAGTCGAACTCAAACCCCGAGAACCCTGAAGATCTGCTCCCTTCCCCCTCGCAAGTCGAACTCAAACCCCGAGAACCCTGAAGATCTGCTCCCTTCCCCCTCGCAAGTCGAACTCAAACCCCGAGAACCCTGAAGATCTGCTCCCTTCCCCCTCGCCCCCTCTGGGGGAGAGGGTTGGGGTGAGGGGGAGCGCTTTTGATCTTTGCCGCAGACGTGACCGTCCGTAATGCCATCGAAACTTTCCCGAACCGCCCGCAGTCATCAAGAGATAGCGGCAACACGAGGACTTTCGACGGGAGGGCGGCATGGCAACGATTCACATCGGTATTTCCGGCTGGCGCTACGAACCGTGGCGCGGGGACTTCTACCCCGAGGGACTGGCGCAGAAACGCGAATTGCAGTTCGCTTCGCGGGCGGTCAACAGCATCGAAATCAATGGATCTTTCTATGCGTTGCAACGGCCCGAACGTTATGCGCAGTGGTATGCGGAAACGCCCGACGACTTCGTCTTCAGCGTCAAGGCACCACGCTTCATCACCCACATCCGCCGCTTGCGCGAGATCGAAAAACCATTAGCCAATTTCTTCGCCTCCGGGGTGCTGGAACTCAAGGAAAAACTCGGGCCGATCCTCTGGCAATTCCCGCCGAACTTCAAATTCGAACCCGAACGCTTCGAACACTTTCTCACGCTACTGCCTCACGACACCGAAGCGGCCGCCACCCTCGCCCGGCAACACGATGCTCATCTGCACGGCCACGCCAGCCTGAAAGCCTGGCGCAAAAAGCCGCTGCGCCATGCCGTGGAGATCCGCAATGAAAGCTTTATTAACCCGGAGTTCGTACGCTTGTTGAAACGCTACAACACGGCACTGGTGATCGCCGACACCGCGAACAAATGGCCGTATCGCGAAGACCTCACCAGCGACTTTGTCTACCTGCGCCTGCACGGCGCCGAAGAACTCTACGCCAGCGGCTACACCGCACCAGCCCTCAAGCGCTGGGCCGAACGCATCGACGCCTGGCACCACGGTGAGCAACCAAAAGACGCGCACCTGATCGCTCCACGCCTGAAGCCGCGCGCGCGCAAATCCCGTGAGGTGTTCTGCTATTTCGACAACGACATCAAAGTCCGCGCACCGTATGACGCGCGCGATCTGCTGCATCGTTTTGAACTGGATAAAGACCTCGCCACTGCCCCCGGTGAACCTGTTGCCGAAGGGGTACTGCCATGAGCATTCCGGAACCGGTTGGCTTCACTGATGAGGGCAGCGTTGTCGCGCCGTCAGTGCGAACCTTCACCGTGCTGACGGTCAATACCCACAAGGGTTTTACCGCGCTCAACCGGCGCTTCATTCTTCCAGAATTGCGTGAAGCGGTGCGCAGCGTCGCCGCCGATGTGGTGTTCCTGCAGGAAGTCCACGGCACCCACGAACAGCATCCCAAGCGCTACAACAATTGGCCGACGATGCCGCAATACGAATTCCTCGCCGACAGCCTCTGGCCGCAGTTCGCCTATGGACGCAATGCGGTGTACCCGGAGGGCGATCACGGCAACGCGTTGCTGTCGAAATTCCAGATCATCCGTCACGACAACCTCGACGTGTCGATCAACGGCCACGAGAACCGCGGCCTGCTGCATTGCGTGCTGCGCCTGCCGGGTGACGGCACCGAAGTGCATGCGATCTGCGTGCATCTGGGCCTACGCGAAAGTCATCGCAATGCCCAACTGGATTTGCTCATGCAACGCCTGGCGGAGTTGCCAGACGATGCACCGGTGATCGTCGCGGGCGATTTCAACGACTGGCGCCAGCGCGCCGACGCGCAGCTCAAACCCTGCGGCCTGCGCGAAGTGTTCGCCGAGCACCTGGGCAAACCGGCGCGCAGTTTTCCAGCGCGTTTGCCGGCGCTGCGGCTTGATCGCATTTACGTGCGCAACCTCAAGGCCAGCCAGCCGAAAGTTCTGGCGAACCGGCCCTGGTCGCACCTTTCCGACCACGTTCCTTTATCGGTAGAGATCGAACTATGAGCAGCGCGCCGCTGGAGAAATCCGCCGTGGAACCGATCACCGTCAACCCGCCGATACGCCAGCCCGGCCAGGTTGATGTCGAGTACCGCTGGCAGGGCAGTAATCGCGTCGAGTTGCTGGAAAACGGTGAGGAGTATTTCCCGCGTGTGTTTGAAGCGATGCGCGCGGCGAAAAGTGAAATCCTCCTCGAGACCTTTATCGTTTTCGAAGACAAGGTCGGTGCCGAGTTACAGGAAATTCTGATCGACGCCGCCCGGCGTGGCGTGCGCACCACGGTCAGCCTCGACGGCTTTGGTTGCGGCGAGTTGACTACCGGTTATCTCACTGCGTTGAGCGAGGCCGGCGTGCATCTGCAAATCTTCGATCCGGCACCGAAACACCTGGGCATCCGCACCAACTGGTTCCGCCGTTTGCACCGCAAGATCGTGGTGGTCGACGGCCTGATCGCGTTTATTGGCGGGATCAACTTTTCCGGCGACCACCTGGCGGATTTCGGCCCCGAGGCCAAACAGGACTATTCGGTGGAAATTCAGGGCCCGGCGGTCGCCGACATCCATCATTTCGCCCTGCTGCAAAGTGGTCGGCCGGGCCGAGCGCGGTTCTGGTGGCAACGCCGGCGCCAGCGTCGCGCAGAAATGGCCTTCACCGATCACGACGGTCAGGTGCGTCTGGTGTTCCGCGACAACGACCAACACAGCACCGACATCGAAGACGTGTATTTGCAGGTGCTGCGCCGGGCCAAACGCCGAGTAGTGATTGCCAATGCCTACTTCTTCCCCGGTTATCGCTTGCTGCGGGAAATCCGTAACGCCGCCCGTCGCGGGGTCGAGGTACGCCTGATTCTGCAGGGGCAACCGGACATGCTGGTGGCCAAACTCGCCGCACGGATGACCTACGACTACCTACTCAAGGCCGGCGTGCAGATTCACGAATACTGCCAGCGCCCGCTGCACGGCAAAGTCGCGCTGGTGGACGAGGAGTGGAGCACGGTCGGTTCCAGCAATCTCGACCCGCTGAGCCTGTCGCTCAACCTGGAAGCCAACGTGCTGATCCGCGACCGCGCGTTCAATCAGCATCTGTTCGAGCGCCTCGACGACCTCAGCCAAAATCACTGCAAAGCCATGGACGCCAGCAAGTCCCCGCGTGGGCGGATCTGGCACATGACCGTGGGTTTTCTGGTGTTTCACTTTTTGCGGCATTTCCCGGCGATGGCCGGTTGGCTGCCGGCGCATAAACCACGGCTCAAGCCATTTCGAGGGACCACGCCATGAGCCATTCCGACGTGCATTCGAGCAGCCATGCAGCGCCAGCGAACCCGTCGAAATGGAGCCGCTGGAAGCGTCCGTTGACCCTGCTGTTTTTCCTCGCCCTGATCGTCTTGCTGACAATGTTCGCCACGCGCATCGAATGGGCCGAAGTCCTGCAAACCCTGGCCGACTTCAAGGTGCGCACGTTGATCATCGCCGCTGGCGTGACCTTGCTGAGCTTTCTCACCTACGCCAGTTTTGACCTGATCGGCCGCACCTACATTCGGCAGGACCTGACCTGGAAACAGATCCTGCCGGTGGGGATCATCAGTTACGCGTTCAATCTCAATCTCAGCGCCTGGGTCGGTGGTATCGCCATGCGCTATCGCTTGTATTCACGCCTCGGCGTGAGCAAAAGCAATATCGCCAAAATTCTCGGCTTAAGCTTGGCGACCAACTGGTTCGGCTACATGACCATTGCCGGCGTGGTGTTCAGCAGCGGCTTGGTGAGCATGCCGCCGGGCTGGAAAGTCAGCAGTGATGCGTTGCAAGGCATTGGTGTGTTGTTGCTGCTGACCAGCGCCGGCTATCTCGCGGCGTGTCAGTTTTCCAAGCGCCGCGAGTGGTCGATTCGCGGGGTGGAAATCAATCTGCCGTCGTTGCGCATGGCGGTCCTGCAACTGCTGTTAGGCGCATTGAACTGGTCGTTGATGGCGGCGGTAATTTTTACCTTGCTGCCGAGCAAGCTCGATTATCCGTTGGTGCTGGGCGTGTTGCTGATCAGTGCGATTGCCGGGGTCATCACGCACATTCCGGCGGGCCTTGGGGTGCTGGAGGCGGTGTTCGTGGCACTGCTGCAACACGAGGCTTCGCGCGGCAGTCTGGTGGCGGGATTGCTGGCGTATCGGGCGATTTACTTTCTGTTGCCGTTGTTGATCACGGTGGTGATGTATCTGGTGGTTGAAGCCAAGGCCAAGGCGCTTCGAATAGAGAAGAAACCGTCCTGAAGGTTTGTTGAGGCGGATGCCCTCTTCGCGAGCAGGCTCGCTCCCACAGGTTGAATGCCTTCCAAATGTGGGAGCGAGCCTGCTCGCGAAAGCGCCCGGGAGAACAACACAGATTATGCGGATTGAATAATGCTCAACCGTTCGCCCACGACCATCTCGGTAATCCAGTCCACCAGAATCGAGGTGTACGCCTGCTGCGACACCGGTTCGCTCAACGCATGATCGGCGCCGTCGATAATCCGATGCGTCAGTGAATGGGTCTGCTGGCACGCTGCGCGATAACTCATGATCGCCGCATGAGGCACGTAATCGTCGGTTTCCGATTCCACCAGCAACACATCGCCGGTGAATTGCGAACAGGCATGCAATGCCCGATTGGTGTCCGCGCGCACCAGCGTGCTGCGGTAATCGCGCAAATCGGCCTTGTCCAGCTCACGCTTGGGCGTGTGCCATTGCTCGTCGCGATACAGCGCCGGCACCCGCAGCGCCAGCCAGCGCACCGGGCGCAGCGAAGTGAGGATGGCGGCCAGGTAACCACCATAACTGGTGCCGACCACGGCAATCGCCGAGGTGTCCAACGCCGGATGTGCCAGCAAGCGGTCATACGCCGCGAGCAAATCACGCAGATTGTCTTCGCGAGTCACGCGCGTCAGCGGAATTCCGGTACCGCCGGTGTGCCCGCGCAAGTCGAAGGTCAGACACACACAGCCCAAACCGGCAATGCCTTTGGCACGCTCGAGATCGCGCTCCTGACTACCGCCCCAACCGTGCACAAACAACACCCCCGGTACTTTCGATTTGGGACTGAGAAAGGTCCCGCTCATCTGTTCATCATCAATGTCGATTTGAATGCTTTCGCTTCTAGCCGTCATAGGATTGGACCGTTACGTATTTGAGGAGAAAGTCGCTGTTCTCAGCCGGGCCGCGATAGACCTCGATGGCGTTCGCAGGCAGCGGCTGATCAACGTAGGTTTCCACCGAAGACACACGAATCGCGCGCATTCCCGGATCGTTGACGAAGCTTTGCAGCGCCGCGACTTCAGCACTGCTGGCACCGCCCATGCGCCAGGATTGTTCGAGCACGCCGCTGCGGGATTTGCCATTGCTGTCCAGGCCCTGGGCAATGTCGTAATTGCGCCGCGAAGCATAAAAGCGCGGATAAGCCTCATCGGCGGCAGCGTCGAAAACCTGCGCCTGCTCAATGGCCAGACGCACATCGTCGGGCAGGTCCAACTTCAGCAGTTCGTCATAGTCACCCTGCACCACCAGCAGATTCGAGCCGCCGTACACGTCTTCGCCGTGGGCATCGTTGGTCAAGTATTGATCACCGCAGTAGCTCAGCACCTTATCGCCGATGAATGACTGGCCGACGCTGTGGGTGACAACGTCACTCAAGTCCTGTTCCAGCACCACACCCTCGCTGAACTGTTTTTCAATGCCGGGGCGGGTAAGGATTTCGTCGAAGGCATCCAGGCTTTTGATCACTTCTTGGCCACGGCCGGCGCAGGCGTGAACCGGCTTCAAGCGGATCGGGCCGCTGTACAGCAAGTGCTCGGCAGCAGGCCGCGCATCGTCCAGCGCAAACACGCTGAGGCCATCGAGCACCACGTTACGCACGCGCTCGGAAAATAATGGCGACCAGCCTTGCGGTGCATGAGCCAGATGACTGCGTAGGCCGTGGCTAATGGCTTTGGTGCAGATGAAGTCGTGCTCGACGAACCCGCCCCACAGATCCTCCGGTCCCTTGATGCCGAGTGCGTGAGCGCTGGCCGGGCCGACAATGGTTTGCGTCGGTAGTAAATACAGATCACGACCCTGGTGTTTTTCAGCGTCATAGCTGCCGCCGAACTTGCACCCGAGAATCTGCGCCAGCCAGCGGGCCAGCGCTTTGTTGGTCTGTACTTCATGTTGTGGCGCGTCGGGACGCACCGAGTGGGCGACGACGATTTTCCTGCGAGGTGTCGGGGTCATGCGCTCCCCTTCCATCGGTTCGATGACTGTAGCGGTGAGAGGTGCAGAGATCAGGCCAACGGCCGCTCCACAAAAATTCCAGTCCAATCAGAAACTTGCCAGAATCGTGCTGGCATCACGCCTGTTTCAATCTGCACGACGGCGTGCAAAACCCCGGCAAATTGCACGATCTATCATCCTATGGAGTTCAATGTGGGAGCGAGCTTGCTCGCGAAGGCGTCGTGTCAGTCGACATCTAACTTACTGCCCCACCGCTTTCGCGAGCAAGCTCGCTCCCACATTAGGTAATGGATGCTTTCAGGTTTGGGGACACTCCAAACCGCGCCCGATAATCACTCGGCGCCAGCCCGGTGATCTTCCTGAAAATTGCACGAAACGCCCCCGGATCCTGATAGCCCACCGTCCACGCAATGTGATCAATCGTGCCATTGCTGAACTCAAGCATTTCCCGCGCCTTGCCGACCCGCAGGTGCTGGCAGTATTCGGTGGGTTTCAGCCCGGTCGCCGCGCGGAACCGGCGCAGAAACGTGCGCTCCTCCAGGCCTGCCCGCTCAGCCATCGCCATCAACGAAACATCTGTTGCGCCGGTGCTTTGCAGCCAGTGCTGAACCTTGAGAATCGCCGCATCGCCATGCCCGAGAATCGGCGCGAAATTACTCCCGCACTCACTGGCGCTGTCACTGTGCTCTATCACCAGAAATCGCGCGGTGCCGGTGGCAATGCTCGGCCCGAGCAACCTGTCGACCAGACGTAATCCCAGTTCCGACCAAGCCATCAATCCGGCCGTGGTGATCAGGTCGCCGTCATCGACAATCGGCGTATCAGCCTTGAGCTTGATTTTCGGGTAACGCTCGGCAAAGGCCTTGGCCGAGGTCCAGTGGGTGGTGGCGCTGCGGCCGTCGAGCAGACCGCTTTCAGCCAACATCAGCGAGCCTACGCAAACCCCGCCCAGCGTTGCCCCGTTGGCATGCTGAGCGCGTAACCATTGCATCAGGCTGGCCGGTGCTTGCGCCGCCGAGAACCCGCCGATCGATGGCGGAATCAGCACCGCCAGCAAAGCGCTGTCGTTACCCGCATGACTGTCGTAAGTGCGCGTTGGCGGCTGATCGCCCTCGACCTGCCAATGACTCACCCGCAACAATGGCAGTTGCGCCGCCTGATGCTCGGCGGCAATCCGGTTGGCCACCGCAAACAGATCGGTCAAACCGTGCACCGCCGCCATTTGCGCGCCCGGATAGATCAGCACGCCCAATTCAGCGACGGCGGCCCTTTCTGCGCCCATTGTCAGTTTTCCCCTGTCTATTGTCGGTGCGGCCAATCCTCGAATCGCTGGCCAGCGCCAATACTGAAGCCACTTCCAGTCAACACATCGAGGACACACCCATGGCCAAGCAAGCGCTCATCGTAGTCGATATCCAGAACGACTACTTCCCCCAAGGCAAGTGGCCGCTGGCCGGTGCCGACGCCGCTGCCGACAACGCCGCCCGGCTGATCGCCGCGTTCCGCGAGGCCGGCGATTCGGTGGTACACATTCGCCACGAATTCACCTCAGCGGACGCGCCGTTTTTCACCCCGGGTTCGGACGGCGCCAAGCTGCATCCGAAAGTGCTCAACCGCGCTGACGAGCCAGTGGTACTCAAACACTTCGTCAACTCGTTCCGCGAAACCGAACTGCAAGCGATCCTCGACGCACAAGGCATCAAGGAACTGGTGGTGGTCGGCAGCATGAGCCACATGTGCGTTGACGGCATTACCCGTGCTGCAGCGGATCTGGGTTATGCCGTCACGGTGATTCACGACGCCTGCGCCAGCCGTGACCTGGAGTTCAACGGCCTGACGGTACCGGCCGCCCACGTCCATGCTGCCTTCATGTCGGCACTGGGGTTCGCCTACGCCAGCGTGGTGTCCACTGACGAATTTATCGCCGCCAAACGCTGAGTCATATTCTGCAAAAAACCAGGCCCGCCTTTCTGCGGGTCTTTTTTTGTCTGTCATAAAAATCTCACGCGTGAGCCATTGATGGCACTTTGAATTGGTTGTAGTGTGGCTCACGCGTGAGATGCCCATAACCGAGCCATTGCCATGAAAAGCCGTTCCCCCACCGCGAAATCAGAGAGCCACAAGGGAGAGCGTGCGAAAGCGTCCACGAAAAAACCGTCGAGCTTCTATATGAAGCAGATGCGCGCGGGCCTGGCCGCTGCCGGTTATGTAAAACACGAAACTTGGGTGCTTCCCGAAAACCGAAGCTTGCTCAAGCAAATGGAGCAACAGCTACGCCAACCGATTCTGGCTGGCTCTTTCATGTCGGAGAATTACATGAGCGCAGGCAACAACTGGACCATCGATAGCCTCTTCAACGCCCTCAAGGCCCTGGACGAGGTGGCTTCGCAAGAGATCACGCTGTCGCTGATCCAGAGCTCCGAACCCAGCATCAAGCTGGAAATGAACGAATTCGGCGGTCTGCCGATTCACATCGCCCTGGCCGGCCAGCAGATCATCGTCGACACCGTGTTGGTGGACATCGACTCGATCTCGGACGTAGCAGCCTTCAACGATGCCGTGTTGCGCAGCCGGGAAATGTTCCCGCTGTCGTCGATCGGGATCGAGTCGATGCCGAACGGGCAGACCGTTTACAACATGTTTGGCGCCCTCAGCGCCGACTCGAGCCTGACCAACGTCGTCACCGAGGTGAAAACCCTGGTCGACAACGTGCAGCGCGCGAGTGAAGCCTTCGAACACTTCTTCAAGTAATCAACAGGGAATATCCAATGACTCAGTCCATCTGGAGCAAGTTGTTCACCGCACTGCGCGGCGGCGCCAATGAAGTCGGCGAAGCGATCGCGGACCAACAGGCTCTGCGCATCCTCGACCAGGAAATCCGCGATGCCGATAGCGCGCTGTCGAACGCCCGTCGCGAGCTGGTCACCATCATGGCCAAGCACAAACTGGCCGCCGACCGCGTAAGCGAGTACGACGCCAAGATCAAGGATCTGGAAGCCAAAGCCGTCTCGGCGCTGAACGCCGGCCGTGAAGATCTGGCACTGGAAGTAGCCGAAGCGATTTCGACTCTGACCAACGAGCTGGATGTTGAGAAAAAACAGAGCGACGAGTTCGGCATTTACGCCGAAAACATGCGCAAGGACATCAGCAAAGCCGAGTCGCGGATCAAGAGCCTGCGCCAGCAAGTGGACATGGCCAAGGCCCGTGAAAGCGTGCAGAAAGCCCAGGTCAGCGCCTCCATTGCCAGCGGTGGCGCCAATGGCAAACTGGAAACCGCCGTCGGTACGTTGAACCGTCTGCAAGCCAAGCAGCAGCAGCGCGCGGCTGAACTCAGCGCTGCGGACGAGCTGGCTGACGCCTCGACCGGCAACGACCTGGAACGCAAACTGCGCGACGCCGGCATCACGCCGAACGAAGGCAGCGCCAATGCGATCCTTGAGCGCCTGAAGCAAAAGTCCGCTCAGTAAGCGTTTGCACAAAACCTGTGGGAGCGAGCCTGCTCGCGAAGACGGAATATCAGTCGGCATATGAGTCAGCTGACATGACGCTTTCGCGAGCAGGCTCGCTCCCACATGGTTTGTGGCGTGTTGTTGAACGCTCAGCCCGGTACACTAGCGACGTTTTTTCGCCGACGAACACCTCCACCCGCTTCAAGGAACGTACCCATGGGATGGTTTAAAGACTTGCTGGGCACCAGCAACTGGCAGACCGCTGCGCCAACACCGACCGTTGCCAGTGGCCCACTCGGTATGGCCCAAGGCAAGGCTGTCAGGTTCGATACGACCCTGGCGCTGTTGCTCGACGGCTCGACCACGGTACGCGTGCCCTTCGATCAAGCGATCTGGAGCCACGGCTGGGTCGACCTCGGCCAGTCGAACAAACTGCACCGCTATTACATGAACGACGAGGATTTCTGGCTACAGATCCACGTCACCGGTGAAGATCAGATCGAATCGGTCACGCTGTTCAATTACCTCAGTTACGTGACGGTCAATAGTGACGCCGAACTGCAGCGCCTGGCCGGCCCTGATAGCGCTATCGGCCTGCCGACCTACACCCACGACGGTGTCGAATACACCCGCGAGTGGGGCACCGAACAAGGCCAGACCGAATTGGTACCGATGACCGAACAAGTGGTCAATCCGGACGAAAGCTACACCATCGAACACCACTCCATGCTTTATGCGCGCGAGACCGGCCTGACCGATCGCCGCGAACTGCTGCTGTTCTCCGTCGAACAGGATGAAGAAGGCACCGTCAGCCTGAGCACCTCGCTGGGCATTTCGCTGTACACGACAGATCTGAGCACCATTTAAAAAAGGAAGTTTTTCATGCTGGAAGTGCTGGCCGTTTCCCTGAACAAAACCGCACTGGTCGGTTTCGTCGTCTACCTCATCGGCGCCGTACTGCTGTTCATGCTGTTTCAATTCGTCTACACGCGCATCACGCCGCACAAGGAGTTCGAGCTGATTCGCTCCGGCAACGTTGCCGCCGCCATCGCCTTGGCCGGCGCGATCATCGGCTTCGCGATTCCGGCCAGTAACGTGATTGCGTTTTCGGTCAATGTCCTCGACTTCGTGCTCTGGGCAGTGATTGCCGCGGTGGTGCAACTGCTGTCATTCCTCGCCACGGGCCTGGTGCTCAAAGGCACATCGCAACGCATCGCCAACGGCGAAGTGGCTTCGGGCATCTATGTTGCTGCAGTCGCGATCAGCGTCGGCATGCTCAATGCCGCGTGCATGACACCGTCCAACTGATCGGCAGGAAGCCTTAGATGAAACGCAGCAAATACGTTCAGTTGTCCCTCGCCGCCTCGGTGGCGATGGCCATTTCCGGCCAGGCAACAGCCGCGGATCAACCACGCAATTTCCAGAATGTGGAACAGTGTGTCGACGCCGAAGTGGCCGCCGATGTCTGCTCCAACGCTTACGTCGCCGCCCTGACCGAACACCGGCGCATCGCCCCAGCGTACGACGCCAAGGCCAAGTGCGACGCAGATTTCGCCGCTGACTGGTGCCAGAAGAACTCCGACGGCCGCTTCGTGCCGAAACTCGGCGGCTTCAAAGTGCCGCAGGAAGGCGAGCCGGCGCAGAACCTCGACGCCATCGCCAATGCCCAAATGCCCGCCGGTAATGCAACGGCGCAGAATGTGCAAAGCACTTCGCACGTCTCCAGCGGTGGCGGTGGCGGCAACGGCTGGCTGACCGGTTGGCTGATCGGCAACGCGATGAGCAACAACGCCGAGCGCACGGTTTACCGCGATCGCGAAACGCGCCAGCCGTACAACACCTCGACGCAGTACCGCAGAGCCGAAACCACGACGCGCAGCCAAACGGATTACGAAAGCAGCAAAAGCAAACCGGTCAACGTGGCTTCTTCGACATCACGCGGCGGCTTCGGCAGCCAGTCCAGTGCCCGTAGCGGCTGGGGTGGTTGGGGCAGCAGTTCCGGTCGTTCGAGCAGCTGACGATGAAGAAGATCCTCTGCGCCGAGCGGCCCGACTGGAAGCAGACTGCCGAAAGCCTCGGCTTCATGTTCCACACCATCGATGACGAGCCGTACTGGGACGAAAGCGCGTACTACCAGTTCACACTCGCGCAAATCGAAAACGATCTTGAGGACCCGACCACCGAACTGCATGAGATGTGCATGGACCTGGTCGACCGTGTGGTGCACAGCGAAGAACTGCTGGATCGCCTGAGCATTCCGGCGCCGTACTACGACATGATCCGTACTTCCTGGCTGGAAGGTCATCCGCATCTGTACGGGCGCATGGACTTTTCCTACAGCGGCAACGGCCCGGCAAAACTGCTGGAACTCAACTACGACACGCCGACCAGTCTTTATGAAGCGGCGGCGTTCCAGTGGGGATGGCTGGAACAATGCATCGAGCGCGGCACACTGCCGCGTCATGCTGACCAGTTCAACAGCATCGACACCCAGTTGCATAAGGCCTTCGCCGAATTACAACTGAAGCGGCCGTTCTACTTCGCCTCGATGAAAGACTCGGTCGAAGACAAGGGCACCACGGATTATCTGCGGCTGATCGCCGAGAAGGTCGGCATCGAATCGCGGCACATCGATATCGAAGACATCGGTTTGACGGCTGAAGGGCGTTTCGTCGACCTGGAAGATCGCTGGATCCCGCATCTGTTCAAGCTGCATGCCTGGGAATTCATCTTCCACGAGCCGTTCGGCGTAGCGATTGCCGAGTCTGACACACAGTTTTTCGAACCGGCGTGGAAGGCGATTCTGTCGAACAAGGGCGCGTTGCCGTTGTTGTGGGAGCAGCACAAGGGCCATCCGAATCTGCTGGCGGCGCATCTCGACCCGAACCCGGCCAGCGCCGTGCCCAAGGGCTGGGTACGCAAGCCGTACTTTTCCCGCGAAGGCGCGAACATTGAATTGCAAACGGCTGACGGTCTGATCGTCAAAGAGGACGGGCCCTACACGGATGCGCCATTTATCCTGCAGGAGTTTGCGCCGTTGCCGAAGTTTGGCGACAGCTACACGCTGATCGGTTCCTGGGTGATTGGCGATGAGGCAGCGGGGATTGGTGTACGGGAAGACAACAGCCTGATCACCAAAGACTCCAGCCGGTTTCTGCCGCATCTGATTCTCGACTGAACCACTGCTCCCACAGGCATTTGAGGTAACAACAGATTTTTTGCATACAAAAAAGGCCCGTCGTTTAAGCGACGGGCCTTTTTATTTGCAGCGGTTACAACAGCGAATCAGAACGGAATATCGTCATCAAAGCTGTCGAAATCCGGAGCCGGTTGCGGTGCGGCCTGCTGTGGCGCCGGGGCCGAACGCTGTTGCGGAGCCGACTGCTGCGGGCGCGGAGCCTGCTGGCGAGGAGCCGGAGCCGACTGCTGGTAGTTGTTGCCACCGCCTTGTTGGTCGCCCTGTTGTGGACGGCCGCCGAGCAGTTGCATGGTGCCTTGCATGTCGACCACGATTTCAGTGGTGTAACGCTTGATACCGTCTTTTTCCCACTCGCGGGTCTGCAGCTTGCCTTCGATGTACACCTGCGAACCCTTGCGCAGGTATTCGCCAGCGATTTCGGCAACCTTGCCGAACATCGAAACGCGATGCCATTCGGTCTTCTCGACCTTCTGACCGGTTTGCTTGTCGGTCCATTGTTCGCTGGTGGCCAGACTCAGGTTGGTCACGGCGTTACCGTTAGGCAGGTAGCGAACTTCGGGATCCTGGCCGCAAGTGCCGACCAATATGACTTTGTTAACCCCACGGGCCATAACGTTCTCCTAGGCTTCGCAAGCAGCCCCGGCCGGGTTGTTCACCAGGCGTTCGAGGGTGTCGCGATCCACTAATTCTTTGTCCAGTTTGATGTAAACAGCCGCTTCGTCAGCAACTATCACTGCATCGGTTACCCCTACGAGGGCCTTGAGGCGCTCGACCAGACCCGCTTCGCGGATCGCTTCGGGCGACAACGGCAAGCGCAGGCTCGTCACGTAGGGAGGTTCACGCATGGTAACAGCAAAGGCCAACCAAAGTGCAGCCAGCCCGGCACATCCAAGGAACACAACCGACAGACCGCCATGCTGAAACAGCCAGCCGCCGAGTATCCCGCCGAGTGCCGAACCGAGAAACTGGCTGGTGGAATACACGCCCATGGCCGTGCCCTTCCCGCCCGCCGGTGAAACCTTGCTGATCAGCGACGGCAATGAAGCCTCCAGCAGATTGAACGCGGTGAAGAACACCACCGTACCGATCACCAGAGCCCGCAGGCTGTCGCCGAACTGCCAGAAGAATAGCTCAGTCAGCATCAGCGTCAGGACGGCGCCGAGCAAAACTCGTTTCATTTTGCGTTTTTTCTCGCCATAGATGATGAACGGGATCATGGCGAAGAACGAGATCAGCAGCGCGGTGAGATAGACCCACCAGTGCTGTTCCTTGGGCAAACCGGCTTTTTCCACCAGCGCCAGGGGCAAGGCGACGAAGCTCGACATCAGCATCGCATGCAACACAAAGATACCTAAATCGAGGCGCAGCAAGTCTGGATGCTTCAGCGTCGGCATCAGCGCCTGACGCGCTACACCGGATTCACGATGCTGCAACGGCCCGGTGGAACGCGGCACCATGAACATGATGATCAGAATCCCGACCAGTGCCATGGCACCGGTGGCGAGGAACAGTCCGGACAGACCGAAAGCGCGGGTCAGCAAAGGCCCGACGACCATGGCCACGGCAAACGACAAACCGATGGTCATACCGATCATGGCCATCGCTTTGGTGCGATGTTGTTCGCGGGTCAGGTCGGAAAGCAGCGCCATGACCGCAGCGGAGATCGCTCCGGCACCTTGCAGGATCCGCCCGGCGATCACGCCCCAGATCGAGTCGGCCTGAGACGCCAGCACACTGCCGAGGGCAAAGACGATCAGCCCGAGGTATATCACCGGACGACGGCCAATGCGGTCGGAAATGATCCCGAACGGAATCTGGAAAATTGCCTGGGTCAGGCCGTACGCGCCGATAGCCAACCCGATCAGGGCCGGGGTCGCGCCCGCCAGATCCATGCCATAGGTCGCCAGTACCGGCAACACCATGAACATGCCAAGCATACGGAAGGCGAACACCAGGGCCAGACCGCTCGCCGCGCGGGTCTCGCTGCCACTCATGCGTTCGCTGTGGGGATCGTGCATGGAAAAACCTCGTGTGAACCGGCGGCGATTCTACCAGTCCCATCGAAAGACGGGGTATATCGCGACGCTATGACGCGTATAGATGAAACTCTCTTCATGTAAGGCAAAAAGCCCTTTGCTTGATAGTGTGCATCCATCCAGTATTTGCCCGTATACTCCTACGTTTTCGACGCCCGCCGAGCGAGGCCACTTTGGACAAGATCCTGATACGTGGGGCCCGTACCCACAACCTGAAGAACATCGACCTGACCCTGCCACGGGACAAACTGATCGTCATCACCGGCCTGTCCGGATCCGGCAAGTCGTCCCTGGCCTTCGATACGCTGTACGCCGAAGGTCAGCGCCGCTATGTCGAATCGCTTTCGGCCTACGCCCGTCAGTTCCTGTCGATGATGGAAAAACCCGACGTCGACACCATCGAAGGCCTGTCGCCGGCGATCTCCATCGAACAGAAGTCGACCTCGCACAACCCGCGCTCCACGGTCGGCACCATCACCGAAATCTACGACTACCTGCGTCTGCTCTATGCTCGCGTCGGTACGCCACGCTGCCCGGATCACGATATTCCGCTGGAAGCGCAGACCGTCAGCCAGATGGTCGATCTGGTGCTGGCGCAACCGGAAGGCAGCAAACTGATGTTGCTGGCCCCGGTGATCCGCGAGCGTAAAGGTGAACACCTCTCGGTGTTCGAAGAGCTGCGCGCCCAAGGTTTCGTTCGCGCCCGGGTCAACGGCCGCATCTGCGAACTCGATGAACTGCCGAAACTGGATAAACAGAAGAAGCATTCGATCGACGTGATCGTCGACCGCTTCAAGGTCCGCGCCGATTTGCAGCAACGTCTGGCCGAGTCCTTCGAGACTGCGCTGAAACTGGCGGACGGCATTGCCCTGGTCGCGCCTATGGATGACGAGCCGGGCGAAGAGATGATCTTCTCCGCGCGCTTCGCCTGCCCGATCTGTGGCCATGCGATCAGCGAGCTGGAGCCCAAGCTGTTTTCCTTCAACAACCCGGCCGGCGCCTGCCCGACTTGCGATGGCCTGGGGGTGAAGCAGTTCTTCGACATCAAGCGACTAGTCAACGGCGACCTGACGCTGGCCGAAGGCGCGATTCGCGGCTGGGACCGGCGCAACGTCTATTACTTCCAGATGCTCGGCTCATTGGCCTCGCATTACGGTTTCAGCCTGGAAGTGCCATTCAACGAACTGCCGGCCGATCAGCAGAAATCCATCCTGCACGGCAGCGGCTCGCAGAACGTCGACTTCAAATACCTGAACGACCGTGGCGATATCGTCAAACGTTCGCACCCGTTCGAAGGCATCGTGCCGAATCTTGAGCGCCGCTACCGCGAGACCGAGTCGGCAAGCGTGCGCGAAGAGCTGGCCAAGTTCCTCAGCACTCAGTCGTGCCCGGATTGCCGAGGTACCCGTTTGCGTCGTGAAGCGCGACATGTGTGGGTCGGCGAGAAAACTTTGCCAGCGGTGACCAATCTGCCGATCGGCGATGCTTGCGAGTACTTCGGCGAGCTGAAGATGACCGGCCGCCGCGGCGAGATCGCGGACAAGATCCTCAAGGAGATTCGCGAGCGTCTGCAGTTCCTCGTCAACGTCGGGCTTGATTACTTGTCGCTGGATCGTAGCGCTGACACTTTGTCCGGTGGCGAGGCGCAGCGGATTCGTCTGGCCAGCCAGATCGGCGCGGGCCTGGTGGGGGTTTTGTACATCCTCGACGAACCGTCCATTGGCTTGCACCAGCGTGACAACGATCGATTGCTTGGCACGCTCAAGCATTTGCGCGATATCGGCAACACGGTGATCGTTGTCGAGCACGACGAAGACGCGATCCGCCTGGCCGACTATGTGGTGGACATCGGACCGGGCGCCGGCGTGCACGGTGGTCAGGTCGTCGCCGAAGGCACGCCGGCTGAAGTCATGGCGCATCCGGATTCCCTGACCGGCAAATACCTGTCGGGCCGGGTGAAGATTGAAGTGCCGGCCAAACGTACGCCGCGTAACAAGAAGCTCAATCTCTCGCTCAAAGGCGCGCGCGGCAACAACCTGCGCAATGTCGACCTGGATATCCCGATTGGCCTGCTGACGTGCGTCACCGGCGTGTCCGGCTCGGGCAAATCGACACTGATCAACAACACGCTGTTCCCGCTGAGCGCCACGGCCCTCAACGGCGCAACCACCCTGGAAGCGGCAGCGCACGACAGCATCAAAGGCCTGGAGCATCTCGACAAAGTCGTCGATATCGACCAAAGCCCGATTGGCCGTACTCCGCGCTCCAACCCGGCGACGTATACCGGCTTGTTCACACCGATCCGCGAACTGTTCGCCGGCGTGCCCGAGTCTCGCTCCCGCGGCTACGGCCCGGGGCGTTTCTCGTTCAACGTCAAGGGCGGTCGCTGCGAAGCATGCCAGGGCGATGGCCTGATCAAGGTCGAAATGCACTTTCTCCCGGACATCTACGTGCCGTGCGATGTGTGCAAGAGCAAGCGCTACAACCGCGAAACCCTTGAAATCAAATACAAGGGCAAGAGCATCCACGAAACCCTGGAAATGACCATCGAGGAAGCCCGGGTGTTCTTCGACGCGGTGCCGGCACTGGCGCGCAAGCTGCAAACGCTGATGGATGTCGGCCTGTCGTACATCAAGCTCGGTCAATCGGCGACCACGTTGTCCGGTGGTGAGGCGCAGCGGGTCAAGCTGTCGCGAGAGCTGTCCAAGCGTGACACCGGCAAGACCCTGTACATCCTCGATGAGCCGACCACCGGTTTGCACTTCGCGGATATCCAGCAATTGCTCGACGTCCTGCATCGCCTGCGCGACCACGGCAACACTGTGGTGGTGATCGAGCACAACCTCGACGTGATCAAGACTGCCGACTGGCTGGTCGATCTCGGGCCGGAGGGTGGGTCAAAAGGTGGCCAGATCATTGCCACCGGCACACCTGAAGACGTGGCCGAGATGAAGCAATCTCACACCGGCCATTACCTCAAGCCGTTGCTGATCCGTGATCGGGCTTAAACGCCAGGCATGAAAAAGCCCCTGTTACTTCATCAGTAACAGGGGCTTTTTCATATCTTCTGCAATCAGGACGCGTGGGACTGCAGGTAGTTTTCGAGACCGATCAGCTTGATCAGGCCCAACTGCTTTTCCAGCCAGTAGGTGTGATCTTCTTCGGTATCGTTTAGCTGAACCCGCAGGATCTCGCGGCTGACATAATCTTTGTGCTGCTCGCAGAGTTCGATGCCTTTGCACAGAGCTGCGCGGACTTTGTACTCAAGGCGCAGATCCGCTTCGAGCATCTCCGGCACGGTGGTGCCGACATCCAGATCATCCGGACGCATGCGCGGCGTGCCTTCGAGCATCAGAATCCGGCGCATCAACGCATCAGCGTGGCCAGCTTCTTCTTCCATCTCGTGGTTGATTCGCTCGTAGAGCTTGGTGAACCCCCAGTCCTCATACATCCGCGAATGAACGAAATATTGATCACGCGCGGCCAGTTCGCCGGTCAGCAACGTGTTGAGGTAATCGATTACGTCTGGGTGGCCTTGCATCGCCCTACATCTCCCTACTTGAAAGTCTGTAGTTTGAACCAACCTGACTGCAAGGTCACCCGTTTCACGCAATAAAAGCGAAGATAATCTGAGAAAATCAGGCTAAATAACGCAAAAACCGCCCAAATGAGGGCGGTTCTGCTTCTCGTTTAGACTTCGTTAAGCTGTACGTTGAGCAGCTTTGCGATTGCTTCTCCATACGCCGGGTCGGCTTTGTAGAAATGCTGCAGCTGGCGATCGACAACATCACTCGAAACACCTGACATGGCACCGGCGATGTTGCTGACCAGCAATGCTTTTTGCTCGTCACTCATCAGTCGGAACAGCGCACCGGCGTGGCTGTAGTAATCGGTATCCTCGCGGTGATCGTAGCGATCTGCAGCACCGCTCAAGGCCAGCGCTGGTTCAGCGTAACGCGGAGCTTGTTTCGGCGCTTCGGTGTAGCTGTTCGGTTCGTAGTTAGGCGCAGCACCACCGTTGCTGCCGAACGCCATCGAGCCGTCGCGCTGGTAAGTGTTCACCGGGCTACGTGGCGCGTTCACCGGCAACTGCTGGTGATTGGTGCCCACACGGTAGCGGTGTGCGTCGGCATAGGCGAATACGCGACCTTGCAGCATGCGGTCTGGCGAGAGACCAACGCCCGGCACCATGTTGCTCGGGCCAAATGCGGCCTGCTCGACTTCAGCGAAGTAGTTCAGCGGGTTGCGGTTCAGCTCCAGCTCACCGACCTCAATCAGCGGGAACTCCTTCTGCGACCAGGTCTTGGTCACGTCGAACGGGTTCTCGTAATGCGCTGCGGCTTGGGCCTCAGTCATTATCTGGATGCATACGCGCCATTTCGGGAAGTCACCGCGCTCAATGGCTTCAAACAAGTCACGTTGAGCGTAATCCGGATCAGTGCCGGCCAGACGTGCTGCATCTGCGGGGGCGAGATTCTTGATGCCCTGTTTGGTTTTGTAGTGCCATTTCACCCAGTGACGTTCGCCTTGGGCGCTGATCAGGCTGTAAGTGTGGCTGCCGAAGCCATGCATGTGCCGGTAGCCATCAGGAATGCCACGGTCGGAGAACAGAATGGTGACCTGGTGCAGCGCTTCAGGCGAATGCGACCAGAAGTCCCACATCATCTGCGCGCTTTTCAGATTGCTCTGCGGAAGGCGTTTTTGGGTGTGAATGAAATCGGGGAATTTCAGCGGATCGCGAATGAAGAACACCGGCGTGTTGTTGCCAACGATGTCCCAGTTGCCTTCTTCGGTGTAGAACTTCAGCGCAAAACCGCGCGGATCGCGTTCGGTGTCGGCTGAACCGCGCTCACCACCAACAGTGGAGAAGCGCAGAAAGGTCGGAGTTTGTTTGCCGACAGATTCGAATAGCTTGGCGCTGGTGTATTCGGTGATGTCACGGGTCACGGTGAACGTACCGTAAGCACCCGAGCCTTTCGCATGCACGCGGCGCTCAGGGATATTTTCACGGTTGAAGTGCGCAAGCTTCTCGAGCAGATGGAAATCGTCGAGCAGCAACGGGCCACGAGGGCCGGCGGAGCGAGAATTCTGGTTATCAGCGACAGGTGCGCCACTGGCGGTCGTAAGCGTTTTGATCTGGCTCATACGGTCTTCTTCCTCTGTCAGTCTTGAAACTACCGGCTAATCGGCTTGCTGGGAAGTATCGATCATCCATGGGACACCTACAAATTCATTAACTTGCAGACATCGATAGATAATTACTAATTATGTTTCCCAGCACATAGTGCCAACAGAAAGGTGTCAGAAGCTTGTACGAACAGCGCATTTTCTTACAGACACAAAAAACCGGGCACTAGGCCCGGTTCTTTGTTTCAGACTGACGTCTTACTCGGCGGATACAGCTTCGCCGGCAGTAGCACGATCAACCAACTCGACGTACGCCATTGGCGCGTTGTCGCCAGCGCGGAAGCCGCACTTGAGGATGCGCAAGTAGCCACCCTCACGGGTAGCGTAACGCTTGCCCAGGTCGTTGAAGAGCTTACCAACGATAGCTTTCGAACGAGTACGGTCGAAAGCCAGACGGCGGTTAGCCAGGCTGTCTGTCTTGGCCAGAGTGATCAGCGGCTCAGCAACGCGACGCAGTTCTTTGGCTTTTGGCAGAGTAGTTTTGATCAGCTCGTGCTCGAACAGCGACACCGCCATGTTTTGGAACATGGCCTTGCGGTGCGAGCTGGTGCGGCTCAGGTGACGACCACTTTTACGATGACGCATGGTTCATTCCTTACCAAACACTACGTTCGGTGATTACGACGATCAGGCAGTCGCCTTGTCGTCCTTCTTAAGACTTGCAGGCGGCCAGTTGTCGAGGCGCATGCCGAGGGACAGACCGCGGGAGGCCAGAACGTCCTTGATTTCAGTCAAGGATTTCTTGCCCAGGTTCGGAGTCTTCAACAGCTCTACTTCGGTACGCTGAATCAGGTCACCGATGTAGTAGATGTTTTCCGCCTTAAGGCAGTTAGCCGAACGTACAGTCAGTTCCAGATCGTCAACCGGGCGAAGCAGGATCGGATCGATCTCGTCTTCCTGCTCGACAACCACTGGCTCACTGTCACCTTTGAGGTCGACGAACGCAGCCAACTGCTGTTGCAGGATGGTTGCAGCGCGGCGGATAGCCTCTTCAGGATCCAGAGTACCGTTGGTTTCCAGATCAATAACCAGCTTGTCCAGGTTGGTACGCTGCTCGACACGGGCGTTTTCCACCACGTATGCGATACGGCGAACCGGGCTGAACGAAGAGTCAAGCTGCAAGCGACCGATGCTGCGGCTTTCGTCTTCATCGCTCTGACGCGAGTCGGCTGGTTCATAACCACGACCACGAGCTACGGTGAGCTTCATGTTCAGGGCGCCGTTAGACGCCAGGTTAGCGATTACGTGATCGGGATTAACGATCTCGACATCATGATCCAGCTGAATATCGGCAGCGGTAACCACCCCCGAACCCTTCTTCGACAAGGTCAGCGTAACTTCGTCACGACCGTGCAGCTTGATGGCCAGACCTTTAAGGTTCAACAGGATTTCAATTACGTCTTCCTGTACACCTTCGATGGCGCTGTACTCGTGGAGCACACCGTCAATCTCGGCCTCGACTACTGCGCAGCCGGGCATTGAGGACAACAGGATGCGTCGCAGCGCGTTGCCCAGGGTGTGGCCAAAACCACGCTCGAGAGGCTCGAGAGTGATCTTGGCGCGGGTTGGACTGACAACCTGCACATCAATGTGGCGGGGTGTCAGGAACTCATTTACCGAAATCTGCATGGATGCACCTATTTTCTAGCCCTTACTTGGAGTAGAGCTCGACAATCAGGCTTTCGTTGATGTCGGCGGACAGATCACTGCGAGCAGGAACGTTCTTGAAAACGCCCGACTTCTTCTCAGTGTCTACTTCTACCCATTCTACGCGGCCACGTTGGGCACACAGATCGAGAGCTTGGACAATGCGAAGCTGGTTTTTTGCTTTCTCGCGAACTGCAACCACGTCACCAGCACGAACCTGATACGACGGAACGTTTACGGTCTGACCGTTAACGCTGATCGACTTGTGCGATACCAGCTGACGGGATTCGGCACGAGTCGAACCAAAGCCCATACGGTATACAACGTTGTCCAGACGGCATTCGAGCAGTTGCAGCAGGTTTTCACCGGTTGCACCTTTCTTGCCAGCAGCTTCTTTGTAGTAGCCGCTGAATTGACGCTCGAGAACGCCGTAGATACGACGGACCTTCTGCTTTTCACGCAGTTGGGTGCCGTAGTCGGACTGGCGACCGCGGCGTTGGCCGTGGATACCAGGTGCTGCTTCAATGTTGCACTTCGATTCGATCGCGCGCACGCCGCTCTTCAGGAAGAGATCGGTGCCTTCGCGACGAGCGAGTTTGCATTTTGGACCAATGTAACGAGCCATTCTTTACAATCTCCTGGATTACACGCGGCGCTTCTTCGGCGGACGGCACCCGTTGTGCGGGATTGGCGTCACGTCGGTGATGCTGGCGATCTTGTAGCCACAGCCGTTCAAAGCGCGGACTGCGGATTCACGACCTGGACCTGGACCCTTGACGTTAACGTCGAGGTTTTTCAGGCCGTATTCCAGCGCAGCTTGACCAGCACGTTCAGCAGCTACTTGAGCAGCAAACGGGGTGGACTTGCGGGAACCGCGGAAACCCGAACCACCAGAGGTAGCCCAGGAAAGAGCGTTACCTTGACGGTCGGTAATGGTCACGATGGTGTTGTTAAAAGATGCATGGATGTGGGCGATGCCATCAACCACTGTCTTTTTAACTTTTTTACGAGGACGAGCAGCAGGTTTTGCCATGATTAAATTCCTGTCGATTCGCTGGGGCGATTACTTGCGGATCGGCTTACGCGGACCTTTACGGGTACGCGCGTTGGTCTTGGTACGCTGACCGCGTACTGGCAGACCACGACGATGACGCAGACCGCGATAGCAACCGAGGTCCATCAAGCGCTTGATTTTCATGTTGATTTCGCGACGCAGGTCACCTTCAGTGGTGAACTTCGCCACTTCGCCACGCAGCTGTTCAATTTGCTCGTCGCTCAGATCTTTGATCTTTGCTGCTGGGTTTACCCCAGTCACTGCACAGATCTTCTGCGCAGTAGTGCGACCAACACCATAGATGTAGGTCAGCGAGATAACAGTATGCTTGTTATCTGGAATGTTAACGCCTGCAATACGGGCCATTCAGTGGGACTCCAATTGACAGCTACCTACGCCCCGGAAGCCAAGAAATAGGGCGCGAGATAATATCGCTGTAATAACAAATAATCAACCCGGTAGCGCACTAGCTACCGGGCTTGAAGCACAATCACACTCAGCCTTGGCGCTGTTTGTGACGCGGTTCCGCGCTGCAAATTACTCGAACAACACCTTCGCGGCGAATAATCTTGCAGTTACGGCACAGCTTTTTCACCGATGCACGAACTTTCATCACCAACTCCTCGAACCTTATGGGTACTCAGCGCAACATGCCGCTGCCGTAACCCTTCAGGTTGGCTTTCTTCATCAGGGATTCGTACTGGTGCGAAACGAGGTGCGATTGTACTTGGGACATGAAGTCCATCACAACCACGACCACGATCAGCAACGAGGTCCCGCCAAGGTAGAACGGAACGTTTGCTGCAACCACCAGGAACTGGGGCAACAGGCACACGGCCGTCATGTAAAGAGCACCGAACATGGTCAAGCGAGTCAGAACGCCATCAATGTAGCGCGCAGACTGCTCACCTGGACGGATGCCCGGAATAAAGGCACCGGACTTCTTCAGGTTTTCCGCTACGTCTTTCGGATTGAACATCAACGCCGTATAGAAGAAGCAGAAGAAAATAATCCCTGCACTAAACAGCAGAATATTCAACGGCTGACCAGGAGCGATCGACTGCGAGATGTCCTGCAACCAGCCCATACCTTCAGACTGACCGAACCAGGCACCCAGCGAAGCCGGGAACAGCAAAATGCTGCTCGCGAAAATAGCCGGAATAACACCGGCCATGTTCACCTTAAGCGGCAAGTGGCTTGTCTGCGCAGCAAAAACCTTGCGGCCCTGCTGACGCTTGGCGTAGTGAACAGCAATACGACGCTGACCACGCTCAATGAACACCACGAAACCGATAATCGCTACTGCCAGCAAACCGATGGCAACCAAGGCGAAGATGTTGATATCACCCTGACGCGCAGACTCGAAAGACTGCCCGATTGCTCTCGGAAGACCGGCGACGATACCCGAAAAAATCAACATCGAGATACCGTTACCTACACCACGCTCAGTAATCTGCTCACCCAGCCACATCATGAACATCGCACCAGCCACAAACGTGGATACCGCGACGAAATGGAAGCCAAAGTCACCAGTGAACGCAACGCCCTGCCCCGCCAGACCAATGGACATGCCAATAGCCTGAACGAGAGCGAGGACGACGGTGCCGTAGCGGGTGTACTGGCTGATCTTGCGACGGCCAGCTTCACCTTCCTTCTTCAACTGCTCCAGCTGCGGGCTGACGGCGGTCATCAGTTGCATGATGATCGATGCCGAAATGTACGGCATGATCCCCAATGCAAAGATGCTCATCCGTTCCAGCGCGCCGCCGGAGAACATGTTGAACAAGCTAAGAATGGTCCCCTCATTCTGTCGAAACAGGTCTGCGAGTCGGTCCGGGTTGATACCTGGAACCGGGATGTGTGCGCCTATTCGGTAGACGATAATCGCCAGGAACAGAAAACGCAGACGAGCCCAGAGTTCAGACATACCGCCTTTGCCGAGCGCAGAGAGAGCACCTTGCTTAGCCATTTATTCCTCGAACTTGCCGCCAGCTGCTTCGATAGCCGCACGCGCACCTTTGGTGGCGCCGATTCCCTTGCCGATAGTGACAGCGCGAGTCACTTCACCGGACAGCATGATTTTCACACGCTGTACGTTGACGTTGATCACGTTGGCATCTTTCAGGGACTGCACGGTGACGATGTCGCCTTCCACTTTAGCCAGCTCGGACAGACGCACTTCTGCGCGATCCATGGCTTTCAGGGAAACGAAACCGAACTTCGGCAGGCGACGATGCAGCGGCTGTTGACCGCCTTCAAAGCCTGGAGCAATGGTGCCACCGGAGCGGGAGGTCTGACCTTTGTGACCACGGCCACCAGTCTTACCCAAACCGCTACCGATACCACGGCCCGGACGATGCTTTTCGCGACGGGAACCCGGCGCTGGACTCAGATCATTGAGTTTCATCGATTAACCCTCGACACGCAGCATGTAGTAAGCCTTGTTGATCATCCCGCGATTCTCGGGAGTATCCTGGACTTCTACAGTGTGACCGATGCGACGCAGACCCAGACCCTTAACGCACAGTTTGTGGTTAGGGATGCGGCCGGTCATGCTTTTGATCAGCGTTACTTTAACGGTAGCCATGATCAGAAGATCTCCTTGACGCTTTTGCCACGCTTGGCGGCAATGGATTCAGGAGATTGCATAGCTTTCAAACCCTTGAAAGTGGCGTGAACCACGTTTACCGGGTTAGTCGAGCCGTAGCACTTGGCCAGAACGTTCTGAACGCCAGCAACTTCGAGGACAGCACGCATAGCGCCGCCAGCGATGATACCGGTACCTTCAGAAGCAGGCTGCATGTACACCTTCGAAGCGCCGTGAGCGGACTTCATTGCGTACTGCAGAGTGGTGCCGTTCAGATCAACCTGGATCATGTTGCGGCGAGCAGCTTCCATTGCCTTCTGGATCGCAGCAGGCACTTCACGCGACTTGCCACGGCCGAAGCCAACACGCCCTTTACCATCACCAACCACGGTCAACGCGGTGAAAGTGAAGATACGGCCGCCTTTAACGGTTTTGGCTACGCGGTTAACTTGAACCAGCTTCTCAATGTAGCCTTCGTCGCGCTTTTGGTCGTTATTTGACATAACTTAGAACTCCAGCCCAGCTTCACGAGCAGCATCAGCCAGCGCTTTAACGCGGCCGTGGTACTTGAAGCCAGAGCGGTCGAAAGCCACTTGCGAGACGCCAGCGGCCTTAGCACGCGTAGCGACCAGCTGGCCAACCTTTGTGGCCGCGTCGATGTTGCCAGTGGCACCATCACGCAGTTCTTTATCCAAAGTCGAGGCGCTTGCCAGGACCTTGTTGCCGTCGGCCGAGATGACCTGGGCGTAGATGTGCTGCGACGAGCGGAACACGCAGAGACGCACGACTTCGAGTTCGTGCATTTTCAGGCGTGCTTTGCGAGCGCGACGCAGTCGAGTAACTTTTTTGTCGGTCATTTGCTATGCCCTACTTCTTCTTGGCTTCTTTACGACGGACGACTTCGTCCGCGTAGCGCACACCTTTGCCTTTGTACGGCTCTGGTGGACGGAAGTCGCGGATCTCAGCGGCCACTTGACCTACCAGCTGCTTGTCGATGCCCTTGATCAGGATATCGGTCTGGCTAGGAGTCTCAGCGGTGATGCCTTCCGGCAGTTCGTAATCCACTGGGTGCGAGAAGCCAAGGGCCAGGTTCAGAACCGTGCCTTTTGCTTGCGCCTTGTAACCAACACCGACCAGCTGGAGCTTGCGCTCGAAGCCTTGGCTTACGCCTTGGACCATGTTGTTTACCAACGCACGCGTGGTACCGGCCATTGCGCGAGTTTGTTGATCGCCATTGCGAGCAGCGAAACGCAGCTCACCAGCTTCTTCAACGATCTCAACGGACGAATGGATGTTCAGTTCAAGAGTACCCTTGGCACCCTTCACCGAAAGCTGTTGGCCTGCGAATTTTACTTCGACACCGGCTGGCAGCTTAACGGGGTTCTTAGCGACGCGAGACATGCTTATCCCCCCTTAGAACACAGTGCAAAGAACTTCGCCGCCGACACCGGCAGCGCGCGCAGCACGATCCGTCATCACACCTTTGTTGGTGGAGACGATAGACACGCCAAGACCGCCACGAACTTTCGGCAGATCTTCAACGGACTTGTACTGACGCAGGCCTGGACGACTAACGCGCTTCACTTCTTCGATAACCGGACGGCCTTCGAAGTACTTCAGCTCGATGGACAACGACGGCTTAGCGTCGGTGGTGATCTGAAAATCCGCGATGTAACCTTCGTCCTTGAGGACTTTTGCTACAGCCGCCTTCAACGTGGAAGACGGCATGCTTACGACAGACTTTTCAGCCATCTGGGCATTACGGATTCGAGTTAGCATGTCCGCTAACGGGTCCTGCATACTCATGGGCTAGACGCTCCTAATACAGAAAAATTAGCCTTGCGGCTACTACTTGTCGCCGAGAACTTCCGGGCATGAAAAACACGGGCTCAGGCGAGCCGGTCATTCTAGACATACCCCAGAAATGAATCAAGCCCCAAAAGGGGCTTGATTCAGATTCAAGGCCACCGATGGTCAGGTTCTTGCGAACCCGAACATCGAGACTTTGACAGCAATTACCAGCTGGCTTTAACCAGACCTGGTACGTCGCCACGCATTGCAGCTTCACGCAGCTTGTTACGGCCAAGGCCGAACTTGCGGTAAACGCCGTGCGGACGACCAGTCAGGCGGCAACGGTTACGCATGCGCGAAGCGCTTGCGTCACGTGGTTGCTTCTGCAGAGCTACGGTAGCTTCCCAACGCGCTTCTGGACTTGCGTTCAGATCAACGATGATAGCTTTCAGCGCTGCACGCTTGGTGGCGTACTTGGCAACGGTGAGCTGACGCTTCAGCTCACGGTTTTTCATGCTCTTCTTGGCCATTTTCCTACTCCAATCAGTTGCGGAACGGGAATTTGAAAGCACGCAGCAGAGCGCGGCCTTCATCATCGTTCTTGGCAGTGGTGGTCAGGGTAATGTCCAGACCGCGGAGAGCATCGATCTTGTCGTAGTCGATTTCCGGGAAAATGATCTGCTCTTTCACGCCCATGCTGTAGTTGCCACGACCATCGAAGGACTTGGCATTCAGGCCGCGGAAGTCGCGAACCCGAGGCAGGGAGATCGACAGCAGACGATCCAGGAACTCGTACATACGCTCACGGCGCAGGGTCACTTTGACGCCGATCGGCCATCCTTCGCGGACTTTAAAGCCAGCGATGGATTTACGAGCGTAGGTCACAACGACTTTTTGGCCGGTGATCTTTTCCAGGTCAGCAACAGCATGCTCGATGACTTTTTTGTCACCAACAGCTTCGCCCAGACCCATGTTCAGGGTGATTTTTGTAACGCGTGGAACTTCCATCACGTTCGAAAGCTTAAGTTCTTCCTTAAGCTTCGGTGCGATTTCCTTCCAGTAAATCTCTTTTAGTCGTGCCATGGTCTTCTACCTAGCAGTGTTCAAGCATCAACCGCTTTTTGGGTCGACTTGAAGACACGAATTTTCTTGCCGTCTTCTACTTTGAAACCAACGCGGTCAGCCTTGTTGGTTTCGCCGTTGAAAATGGCGACGTTAGAAGCGTCCAGTGGAGCTTCTTTTTCGACGATACCGCCTTGCACGCCCGACATCGGGTTAGGCTTGGTATGACGCTTTACCAGGTTCAGACCACTGATAACCAGACGGTTATTAGCAAGAACCTTAAGCACCTTACCGCGCTTACCTTTGTCTTTGCCGGCGATCACGATGATCTCGTCGTCACGACGAATCTTTTGCATGTCGGATCTCCTTACAGCACTTCTGGGGCGAGCGAGACGATCTTCATGAACTTCTCAGTACGAAGTTCACGGGTCACTGGCCCAAAGATACGGGTGCCGATCGGCTCTTGCTTGTTGTTCAGAAGAACAGCAGCGTTGCCATCAAAGCGGATAATGGAGCCATCAGCACGACGTACGCCGTGACGAGTGCGGACTACAACAGCAGTCATCACTTGGCCTTTTTTCACTTTACCGCGAGGAATTGCTTCCTTAACGGTAACTTTGATGATGTCACCGATACCAGCGTAACGACGATGGGAGCCACCCAGCACCTTGATGCACATAACACGGCGAGCGCCGCTGTTATCGGCCACATCGAGCATGGATTGAGTCTGAATCATATAATTTCTCCGACCCCTAGTCCTTAGACTTCCACAGCGCGTTCGAGAACATCAACCAGCGCCCAAGACTTGGTCTTGGCCATAGGACGAGTTTCACGAATAGTGACTTTGTCGCCGATGTGGCACTGGTTGGTTTCGTCGTGCGCGTGCAGCTTAGTCGAACGCTTAACGTATTTACCGTAGATCGGGTGCTTTACGCGACGCTCGATCAGTACGGTGATGGTTTTGTCCATCTTGTCGCTGACAACACGGCCAGTCAGCGTACGGACAGTTTTTTCGGCTTCAGCCATGATCACTTACCTGCCTGCTGGTTGAGCACAGTCTTCACGCGAGCGATGTCACGCTTAACTTGCGAGAGCAGATGAGACTGCCCCAACTGGCCAGTTGCTTTCTGCATACGCAGATTGAACTGGTCGCGCAGCAAGCCGAGCAGTTGCTCGTTCAGCTGCTGTGCGGATTTTTCACGAAGTTCATTCGCTTTCATCACATCACCGTCCGTTTAACAAAGGCGGTGGCGAGCGGCAGCTTTGCAGCAGCCAGGGCAAAAGCCTCACGCGCCAGCTCTTCAGAAACACCCTCGATTTCATACAGGACTTTGCCTGGCTGAATCTGGGCAACCCAGTACTCCACACTACCCTTACCTTTACCCATACGAACTTCGAGGGGCTTTTTGGAAATAGGCTTGTCCGGGAATACACGGATCCAGATCTTGCCGCCACGTTTAACGTGACGGGTCAGAGCACGACGTGCTGACTCGATCTGACGAGCGGTGAGACGACCACGAGCTACAGACTTCAGCGCGAACTCGCCGAAGCTGACTTTGCTACCGCGCTGAGCCAGACCACGGTTGTGGCCTGTCATCTGCTTGCGGAACTTCGTACGCTTAGGTTGCAACATTTGGCGTACCCCTTACTTAGCAGCTTTTTTACGAGGCGCTGGTGCTTGTGGTTTCAGCTCTTCTTGGCGACCACCAATTACTTCGCCTTTGAAGATCCAAACCTTTACACCGATCACACCGTAAGTGGTGTGAGCTTCGTAGTTGGCATAGTCGATGTCGGCACGCAGGGTGTGCAATGGCACACGACCTTCGCGATACCATTCAGTACGTGCGATTTCAGCACCGCCGAGACGACCGCTCACTTGGATTTTGATGCCCTTGGCACCAATGCGCATGGCGTTCTGTACTGCGCGCTTCATAGCGCGACGGAACATTACACGACGCTCCAGCTGCTGAGCTACGCTCTGCGCAACCAGCATACCGTCGAGCTCCGGCTTGCGGATCTCTTCGATATTGATGTGCACAGGCACACCCATTTGCTTGGTCAGGTCCTGACGCAGTTTCTCAACATCTTCACCTTTCTTCCCGATAACGATACCTGGACGAGCGGTGTGGATGGTGATACGTGCAGTTTGGGCCGGACGATGGATATCGATACGGCTTACGGACGCGCTTTTTAGTTTGTCTTGGAGATACTCACGCACTTTCAGATCTGCGAACAAGTAGTCCGCATAAGTCCGACCGTCTGCGTACCAGACGGAGGTGTGCTCCTTGACGATTCCCAGGCGAATGCCAATGGGATGTACTTTCTGACCCATCTCTTCGACTCCGTTACTTGTCAGCAACCTTGACAGTGATATGGCAAGACCGCTTGACGATGCGATCAGCACGGCCTTTGGCACGTGGCATGATGCGCTTCAGCGAACGCCCTTCGTTGACGAAAACGGTGCTGACCTTCAGGTCATCAACGTCTGCGCCTTCGTTATGCTCGGCGTTGGCTACGGCCGACTCCAGCACTTTCTTCATGATCTCGGCGGCTTTCTTACTGCTGAAAGCCAACAAGTTGAGCGCTTCGCCCACCTTCTTCCCGCGGATCTGGTCGGCGACCAAGCGGGCTTTCTGGGCGGAGATTCGAGCGCCCGACAACTTAGCGGCTACTTCCATTTCCTAACCCCTTAACGCTTGGCTTTCTTGTCAGCCACGTGCCCGCGATAGTTGCGGGTACCGGCGAACTCGCCCAGTTTGTGGCCGACCATGTCTTCGTTAACGAGAACTGGGACGTGCTGACGACCGTTGTGTACTGCGATGGTCAGACCGACCATTTGTGGCAGGATCATCGAACGACGCGACCAAGTCTTAATTGGTTTGCGATCGTTCTTTTCCGCCGCCACTTCGATCTTCTTCAGTAGGTGAAGATCAATAAAAGGACCTTTTTTCAGAGAACGTGGCACTGTCGTATCCCTCTATTTACTTGCGACGACGGACGATCATTTTGTCGGTACGCTTATTACCACGAGTCTTCGCGCCCTTAGTCGGGAAGCCCCATGGCGATACCGGATGACGACCACCAGAGGTACGACCTTCACCACCACCATGTGGGTGGTCAACCGGGTTCATGGCAACACCACGAACGGTTGGGCGAACGCCACGCCAGCGCTTGGCACCAGCTTTACCCAGCGAACGCAGGCTGTGCTCGGAGTTCGAGACTTCGCCCAGGGTCGCACGGCATTCAGCCAGGACTTTACGCATTTCACCGGAACGCAGACGCAGGGTAACGTAAACGCCTTCACGAGCGATCAGCTGAGCCGAAGCACCAGCGGAACGAGCGATCTGTGCGCCTTTACCTGGCTTCAGTTCGATGCCGTGTACGGTAGAACCGACTGGAATGTTGCGCAGTTGCAGAGCGTTACCTGGCTTGATTGGAGCCAGAGCGCCTGCGATCAGCTGGTCGCCAGCACTCACGCCTTTAGGGGCGATGATGTAGCGGCGCTCGCCGTCTGCGTAGCAGAGCAGTGCGATGTGAGCAGTACGGTTTGGATCGTATTCGATACGCTCGACAGTGGCGACGATGCCATCTTTGTCGTTGCGACGGAAATCGACCATACGATAATGCTGCTTATGACCACCACCGATGTGACGCGTGGTAATACGGCCATTGTTGTTACGACCACCAGTCTTCGATTTTTTCTCGAGCAGCGGTGCGTGAGGAGCGCCTTTATGCAGCTCCTGGTTGACCACCTTGACCACAAAACGGCGGCCAGGGGAAGTCGGTTTGCATTTAACGATTGCCATGATGCACCCCTTCCTTACTCAGCACTGCTGCTGAAATCGAGATCTTGGCCTGGCTGAAGGGAGATAACTGCCTTCTTCCAGTCATTACGCTTGCCCAGACCGCGAGCAGTGCGCTTGCTCTTACCCAGAACATTCAGGGTAGTGACGCGCTCTACTTTCACGCTGAACAGGCTTTCGACGGCCTTCTTGATTTCCAGCTTGGTTGCGTCAGTAGCAACCTTGAAAACGAACTGGCCTTTCTTGTCTGCCAGAACCGTAGCCTTCTCGGAAACGTGCGGGCCAAGCAGAACTTTAAATACGCGTTCCTGGTTCATCCCAGCAGCTCCTCGAATTTCTTCACGGCCGACACGGTGATCAACACCTTGTCGTATGCGATCAGACTAACTGGATCGGAACCTTGGACGTCACGTACATCTACGTGCGGCAGGTTACGAGCAGCCAGGTACAGGTTCTGATCAACAGCGTCCGACACGATCAAAACGTCGGTCAGGCTCATGTTGTTCAGCTTGCCCAGCAGATCTTTGGTTTTCGGAGTTTCAACAGCGAAATCCTGAACCACGACCAGACGATCAGTACGCACCAGCTCAGCAAGGATGGAACGCATTGCTGCGCGATACATCTTCTTGTTCAGCTTCTGGGAGTGATCCTGTGGACGTGCTGCAAAAGTGGTACCGCCGCCACGCCAAATTGGGCTACGGATAGTACCGGCACGAGCACGGCCAGTACCTTTCTGACGCCATGGGCGCTTACCACCACCACGAACGTCGGAACGGGTCTTCTGCTGCTTGGTACCTTGACGGCCGCCAGCCATGTAGGCCACGACTGCTTGGTGAACCAGCGTCTCGTTGAATTCGCCGCCAAATGTCAGTTCGGAAACTTCGATCGCTTGAGCGTCATTTACATTTAATTGCATGTCAGCTTCCCCTTAACCGCGAGCCTTGGCTGCTGGACGTACAACCAGGTTGCCGCCAGTAGCGCCAGGAACAGCACCCTTGACCAACAACAGATTGCGTTCAGCGTCCACGCGCACTACTTCCAGGGACTGCACGGTCACGCGCTCAGCGCCCATATGACCGGACATTTTTTTGCCCTTGAATACACGACCAGGAGTCTGGCACTGGCCGATAGAGCCTGGGACGCGGTGGGATACGGAGTTACCGTGGGTGTTATCTTGCCCGCGGAAATTCCAACGCTTGATCGTACCCTGGAAGCCTTTACCCTTGGACTGACCGGTTACATCAACCAGTTGACCAGCGGCGAAGATTTCAGCGTTGATCAGATCGCCAGCCTGGTACTCGCCTTCTTCAAGACGGAATTCCATGGTAGTGCGACCAGCGGCAACGTTCGCTTTAGCGAAGTGGCCAGCCTGAGCTGCTGTTACACGCGAAGCACGACGCTCGCCGACAGTGACTTGCACTGCACGATAGCCATCGGTCTCTTCAGTTTTGAACTGGGTGACGCGATTCGGCTCGATCTCAATGACCGTGACCGGAATGGAGACACCTTCTTCGGTGAAAATACGGGTCATACCGCATTTACGACCGACTACACCAATAGTCATGTTGTAAACCTCATGAGTGTACGGGGCTTTCACCCGCTATGGCCGCCCATTTCAGAGCGTTACACGACTAAGACCGAGTCTTAGCCGAGGCTGATCTGCACTTCCACACCGGCCGCAAGATCAAGCTTCATAAGAGCATCAACGGTTTTATCCGTTGGCTGGACGATGTCCAGAACGCGCTTATGAGTGCGGATTTCGTACTGGTCGCGCGCGTCTTTGTTGACGTGCGGAGAAACCAGAACGGTGAACCGCTCTTTACGGGTAGGCAGTGGAATTGGACCACGCACTTGAGCACCAGTACGTTTCGCGGTTTCCACGATTTCCTGGGTTGATTGGTCGATCAGGCGATGGTCGAAAGCCTTCAACCTGATACGGATTTGCTGATTTTGCATTGGATTTCAGACTCCGGCTGCTATTCCCACCGAGCGCAATACGCCCGTTAAAAGGAGGCGCAATTCTATAGACGCCCCAGATAGGTGTCAACCCAATAAAAAAGCCCCCGCTGAGCGGGGGCTTTTTCAAAGCATCAAGCAAACTCTAAAAAGAGAATTACTCGATGATTTTGGCTACGACGCCAGCGCCGACGGTACGACCGCCTTCACGGATAGCGAAACGCAGACCGTCTTCCATCGCGATGGTTTTGATCAGGGTAACAGTCATCTGAATGTTGTCACCTGGCATTACCATTTCAACGCCTTCTGGCAGCTCGCAGTTACCAGTCACGTCAGTAGTACGGAAGTAGAACTGTGGACGGTAGCCTTTGAAGAACGGAGTGTGACGACCGCCTTCTTCCTTGCTCAGAACGTAAACTTCTGCGGTGAACTTGGTGTGCGGCTTAACCGAACCCGGCTTAACCAGTACCTGACCACGCTCAACGTCGTCACGCTTGGTGCCACGCAGCAGAACGCCGCAGTTCTCGCCAGCACGACCTTCGTCGAGCAGTTTGCGGAACATTTCAACACCAGTGCAGGTGGAAACGGTAGTGTCACGCAGACCAACGATTTCCAGCGGATCCTGAACGCGAACGATACCGCGCTCGATACGACCAGTCACAACAGTACCGCGACCCGAGATCGAGAATACGTCTTCGATTGGCATCAGGAACGGCTTGTCGATCATACGAACTGGTTCTGGGATGTAGGCATCCAGAGTCTCTACCAGCTTCTTGACAGCGGTAGTGCCCATTTCGTTGTCGTCTTTGCCTTCCAGCGCCATACGAGCCGAACCGATGATGATCGGAGTGTCGTCGCCTGGGAAGTCATAGGTGGACAGCAGGTCGCGAACTTCCATCTCAACCAGTTCCAGCAGTTCAGCGTCGTCTACCAGGTCAGCCTTGTTCAGGAAAACCACGATGTACGGAACGCCAACCTGACGGGACAGCAGGATGTGCTCGCGGGTTTGTGGCATCGGACCATCAGCGGCCGAGCAAACCAGAATAGCGCCGTCCATTTGAGCAGCACCGGTGATCATGTTCTTCACATAGTCAGCGTGACCTGGGCAGTCAACGTGAGCGTAGTGACGGATCTTCGAGTTGTACTCAACGTGTGCGGTGTTGATGGTGATACCGCGAGCTTTCTCTTCCGGTGCGCTGTCGATCTTGTCGAAGTCAACGATTGCGGAACCGAAAACTTCCGAGCAAACGCGAGTCAGAGCAGCAGTCAGAGTGGTTTTACCGTGGTCAACGTGACCGATGGTGCCAACGTTGACGTGCGGTAGGGAACGATCAAATTTTTCTTTAGCCACGACAATTAACTCCTAGCCTAAAGGGGCTGAATCAGCCTTGTTTTTTGGTTACGGATTCGACGATGTGCGACGGAGCCGTATCGTATTTTTTGAATTCCATAGAGTAGCTTGCGCGACCCTGGGACATGGAACGAACGTCGGTCGCATAACCGAACATCTCACCCAGTGGAACCTCGGCACGGATAACCTTGCCGGACACTGTGTCTTCCATACCCTGGATCATGCCGCGACGACGGTTAAGGTCGCCCATCACATCACCCATATAGTCTTCAGGCGTAACAACCTCTACAGCCATGATCGGCTCAAGCAACTCACCACCGCCCTTCTGGGCCAGCTGCTTGGTCGCCATGGAGGCAGCCACTTTAAACGCCATCTCGTTGGAGTCGACGTCGTGGTAAGAACCATCGAACACGGTAGCCTTCAGGCCGATCAGCGGATAGCCGGCAACAACGCCGTTCTTCATCTGCTCTTCGATACCCTTCTGGATAGCCGGGATGTATTCCTTAGGAACCACACCACCTACAACTTCGTTCACGAATTGCAGACCTTCCTGACCTTCGTCAGCAGGAGCAAAACGGATCCAGCAGTGACCGAACTGACCACGACCGCCGGACTGACGAACGAACTTGCCTTCGATTTCACAGTTCTTCGTGATGCGCTCACGATACGAAACCTGAGGCTTGCCGATGTTGGCTTCGACGTTGAACTCACGGCGCATCCGGTCAACCAGGATGTCCAGGTGCAGCTCGCCCATGCCGGAGATGATCGTTTGACCAGTCTCTTCATCAGTTTTAACGCGGAAAGACGGGTCTTCCTGAGCAAGTTTGCCCAGAGCGATACCCATTTTTTCCTGGTCATCCTTGGTCTTAGGCTCTACGGCAACCGAAATAACCGGCTCCGGGAAGTCCATGCGAACCAGAATGATTGGCTTGTCAGCGTTGCAGAGGGTTTCACCAGTGGTGACGTCCTTCATGCCGATCAGGGCCGCGATGTCACCAGCGCGCACTTCCTTGATCTCTTCACGGGCGTTTGCGTGCATTTGCACCATACGACCCACGCGCTCTTTTTTACCCTTAACCGAGTTGATCACGCCGTCGCCGGAGTTCAACACGCCCGAGTAAACACGGACGAAGGTCAAAGTACCCACGAATGGGTCGGTAGCGATCTTGAACGCCAGAGCCGAGAACGGCTCCGCATCGTCTGCATGACGCTCCAGCTCGATTTCCTCGTTATCAGGGTCGGTACCCTTGATCGCAGGAATGTCGGTCGGTGCAGGCAGGAAGTCGATAACGGCGTCGAGAACCAGGGGAACACCCTTGTTCTTGAACGAAGAACCGCAAACAGCCAGAACGATTTCGCCGGCGATAGTACGCTGACGCAAAGCAGCTTTGATCTCTTCGATCGACAGCTCTTCGCCTTCCAGATACTTGTTCATCAGCTCTTCATTGGCTTCAGCAGCAGCTTCAACCATGTTGTTGCGCCACTCTTCAGCCAGCTCTTGGAGCTCAGCAGGAATGTCCTTGCGAACAGGGACCATACCTTTGTCAGAGTCGTTCCAGTAGACAGCTTGCATGTTGATCAGATCGATCTGACCCTGGAAGTTGTCTTCGGAACCGATGGCCAACTGGATCGGCACCGGAGTGTGACCCAGACGCTGCTTGATCTGACCGATCACGCGCAGGAAGTTGGCACCAGCACGGTCCATCTTGTTTACGTAAACAAGACGTGGAACGCCGTATTTGTTGGCTTGACGCCATACGGTTTCCGACTGCGGCTCAACACCCGAAGTACCGCAGAACACAACGACAGCGCCGTCGAGTACGCGCAGGGAACGCTCAACTTCAATAGTGAAGTCAACGTGGCCCGGGGTATCGATTACGTTGAAGCGGTGCTCATCCTTGTACTGCTTCTCGGAACCTTTCCAGAAAGCGGTGATGGCAGCAGAAGTAATGGTAATACCACGCTCCTGCTCCTGCACCATCCAGTCTGTGGTCGCGGCGCCATCATGCACCTCGCCCATTTTGTGACTTTTGCCGGTGTAAAAAAGGACGCGCTCGGTGGTGGTGGTTTTACCAGCATCCACGTGAGCGACGATACCGATGTTACGGTAGCGGCTAATCGGAGTAGTACGAGCCATAAAGCCCTCGCAAAATTAGTGAAGCTAAAATTAGAAGCGGTAGTGCGAGAAAGCTTTGTTGGCTTCAGCCATACGGTGCACGTCTTCACGCTTCTTAACAGCAGCACCTTTACCTTCAGCAGCATCCAGCAGTTCGCCAGCCAAACGCAGAGCCATAGACTTCTCGCCACGCTTACGGGCGAAGTCTACCAACCAGCGCATTGCCAGAGCGTTACGACGGGAAGGACGAACCTCGACCGGAACCTGGTAAGTAGCACCACCAACGCGGCGCGACTTCACTTCGACCAGCGGAGCGATGGCGTCGAGTGCTTTTTCGAAGAGTTCCAGGGGATCGGTGCCAGCCTTACGGGTCGCAACGGTTTCCAGGGCACCATAAACGATACGCTCGGCAACGGCTTTCTTGCCGCTTTCCATAACGTGGTTCATGAATTTGGCGAGGATCTGGCTTCCGTATTTCGGATCGTCCAGAATCTCACGCTTTGCTGCTACGCGACGTCTTGGCATGATAAGCCCTCAAGCGGTCTTCAGGTTAGCTCGGGACAGATCCAATGGATGCGTGCCCGACCTTACTCTTATCGACTCAATAAAATGAAAATCTGCAAAACGGCCGATTACTTCGGACGCTTGGTACCGTACTTCGAACGACCCTGGTTACGACCTTTAACGCCGGAAGTATCCAAGGAGCCGCGAACGGTGTGGTAACGAACACCTGGCAAGTCTTTTACACGACCGCCGCGGATCAGTACCACGCTGTGCTCTTGCAGGTTGTGACCTTCACCACCGATGTACGAGGAAACCTCGAAACCGTTGGTCAGGCGCACACGGCATACTTTACGCAGTGCCGAGTTAGGTTTTTTCGGCGTGGTGGTGTACACACGGGTGCACACGCCACGACGTTGCGGGCAGTTCTGCAGCGCAGGTACGTCGGATTTCTCGACGATACGCTTACGCGGCTGACGTACCAGCTGGTTGATAGTTGCCATCTACTAGCTCCACTGTTGTCTTGCGACGCTATTGTCTTGCAAGAAAAGCAAAATGGCAGGAACGAATTCCCGCCAAATTTAGGGGATCAAGAGTCTAAAGAGGATCTTGTCCCCAGTCAAGGCAAGGCCCCGACCTCCCCGCCCTTCGAACCTCGACAAAATGTCTCGATTCGATGAACGGAGCGATCAGGGCCTTACGCTCATTTACCGCAGAACTCAGTTACCGCTCGAGTTCAGCGCTTCGGTCAGTGCAGCTTCCACTTCACTGGCGCTTACGCGCAACGGCTTGTCAGCATCACGGCGACGCTTGCGCTCGCTGTGATATGCCAGACCGGTACCGGCCGGGATCAGACGACCCACGACTACGTTTTCTTTCAGGCCGCGCAGGTAATCGCGCTTGCCGGTGACTGCCGCTTCGGTCAGTACGCGGGTGGTTTCCTGGAAGGAAGCCGCCGAGATGAACGATTCGGTGGACAACGACGCCTTGGTGATACCCAACAGAACGCGAGTGTACTTGGAGACGAACTTGTCTTCGCCGCCCAAACGCTCGTTTTCTACCAGTACGTGAGTCAGCTCCATCTGGTCGCCCTTGATGAAACTCGAATCGCCGGATTCAGCGATTTCAACTTTACGCAGCATCTGACGCAGGATGGTCTCGATGTGCTTATCGTTGATCTTCACGCCTTGCAGACGGTAAACGTCCTGAATCTCGTTAACGATGTACTTGGCCAGCGCGCTCACACCCAGCAGACGCAGGATGTCGTGCGGATCGCTTGGGCCGTCGGAGATAACTTCGCCGCGGTTTACCTGTTCGCCTTCGAACACGTTCAGGTGACGCCACTTCGGAATCAGCTCTTCATACGGATCGCTACCGTCGTTCGGGGTAATAACCAGACGGCGTTTGCCTTTGGTCTCTTTACCGAACGCGATGGTGCCGCTGACTTCAGCCAGAATCGACGCTTCTTTCGGACGACGAGCTTCGAACAAGTCGGCAACACGCGGCAGACCACCGGTGATGTCACGGGTCTTCGAAGTTTCTTGCGGGATACGCGCGATAACATCACCGATCGCGATCTTCGCACCGTCCGCCACACCGACCAGGGCGTTGGCTGGCAGGAAGTACTGAGCGATAACGTCAGTGCCTGGCAGCAACAGATCCTTGCCGTTGTCGTCGACCATCTTCACTGCTGGACGGATTTCCTTGCCAGCAGCTGGACGATCTTTCGCGTCAAGTACTTCAATGTTGGTCATACCGGTCAATTCGTCAGTCTGACGCTTGATCGTGATGCCTTCTTCCATGCCCACGTAGGTCACGGTACCTTTCATTTCGGTAACGATTGGGTGAGTGTGCGGATCCCACTTGGCCACGATTGCGCCAGCGTCGACCTTGTCACCTTCCTTAACCGAAATCACAGCACCGTACGGCAGCTTGTAACGCTCACGCTCACGACCGAAGTCATCAGCGATGGCCAGCTCACCGGAACGGGACACAGCAACCAGGTGACCATCCACTCGCTCAACGTGCTTCAGGTTGTGCAGACGGACGGTACCGCCATTCTTCACCTGAACGCTGTCGGCTGCGGAAGTACGGCTTGCCGCACCACCGATGTGGAACGTACGCATCGTCAGCTGGGTACCCGGCTCACCGATGGACTGGGCAGCGATAACGCCGACCGCTTCACCGATGTTCACCTGGTGACCACGAGCCAGATCACGGCCGTAGCACTTGGCGCAAATGCCATAGCGGGTTTCGCAGCTGATCGGCGAACGCACGATCACTTCGTCGATGCTGTTCAGCTCGATGAATTCAACCCACTTCTCGTCTACCAGAGTACCGGCCGGAACGATAACGTCCTCGGTGCCTGGCTTGAATACGTCACGGGCAATAACACGACCCAATACGCGCTCACCCAACGGCTCTACAACGTCACCGCCTTCAATGTGCGGAGTCATCAGCAGACCGTGTTCGGTGCCGCAATCGATCTCGGTTACAACCAGATCCTGCGCCACGTCTACCAGACGACGAGTAAGGTAACCGGAGTTCGCAGTTTTCAACGCGGTATCCGCCAGACCTTTACGAGCACCGTGAGTCGAGATGAAGTACTGAAGTACGCTCAAACCTTCACGGAAGTTCGCAGTAATCGGCGTTTCAATGATGGAACCGTCCGGCTTGGCCATCAGACCACGCATACCGGCCAGCTGACGAATCTGTGCTGCGGAACCCCGCGCACCCGAGTCGGCCATCATGTACATCGAGTTGAAAGACTCTTGATCGACTTCAACGCCGTGACGGTCGATAACCTTCTCTTTCGAGAGGTTGGCCATCATCGCCTTGGAAACTTCGTCGTTCGCTTTCGACCAAAGGTCGATCACTTTGTTGTACTTCTCGCCCTGGGTTACCAGGCCGGAGGCGTACTGGCTCTCGATCTCTTTCACTTCGTCGGTGGCAGCACCGATGATGCGGGCTTTCTCGTCAGGGATAACGAAGTCGTTAACACCGATGGAAACGCCGGAGATGGTCGAGTAAGCGAAACCGGTGTACATCAACTGGTCAGCGAAGATCACGGTCTCTTTCAGACCAACCACGCGGTAGCACTGGTTGATCAGCTTGGAGATCGCCTTCTTCTTCATCGGCAGGTTGACGACGTCGTACGACAGACCTTTTGGCACAACCTGGAACAGCAGCGCACGGCCGACAGTGGTGTCGACGATACGGGTACCGCTCACGCTGTTGCCGTCACGGTCGTTGACGGTTTCGTTGATACGTACTTTAACCTTGGCGTGCAGTGCGGCTTCGCCGGCACGGAACACACGGTCAACTTCCTGCAGATCCGCGAACACACGACCTTCGCCTTTGGCGTTGATCGCCTCACGAGTCATGTAGTACAGACCCAATACAACGTCCTGCGACGGAACGATGATTGGCTCACCGTTGGCTGGCGACAGAATGTTGTTGGTCGACATCATCAACGCACGCGCTTCCAACTGGGCTTCCAGTGTCAGCGGTACGTGCACAGCCATTTGGTCGCCGTCGAAGTCGGCGTTGTACGCGGCGCAGACCAGAGGGTGCAGCTGAATAGCCTTACCTTCGATCAGTACCGGTTCAAACGCCTGGATACCCAGACGGTGAAGGGTCGGTGCGCGGTTGAGAAGAACCGGGTGTTCGCGAATCACTTCAGCGAGAACGTCCCAAACCTCTGGCAGTTCGCGTTCGACCATTTTCTTGGCCGCTTTGATGGTGGTCGCGAGACCACGCATTTCCAGCTTGCCGAAAATGAACGGTTTGAACAGCTCGAGAGCCATCTTCTTCGGCAGACCGCACTGATGCAGACGCAGGGTCGGGCCTACGGTAATTACCGAACGACCGGAGTAGTCAACACGCTTACCGAGCAAGTTCTGACGGAAACGACCCTGCTTACCCTTGATCATGTCAGCCAGGGATTTCAGAGGACGCTTGTTCGAACCGGTGATAGCGCGGCCACGACGACCGTTGTCGAGCAGAGCATCGACAGCTTCCTGCAACATACGCTTTTCGTTGCGCACGATGATGTCCGGAGCGGACAGATCCAGCAGGCGCTTCAAACGGTTGTTACGGTTGATCACTCGACGATACAGATCGTTGAGGTCGGAAGTCGCGAAACGACCGCCGTCCAGTGGGACCAGTGGACGCAGATCTGGCGGCAGAACCGGCAGAACGGTCAGCACCATCCACTCTGGCAGGTTGCCGGAACCCTGGAAGGCTTCCATCAACTTCAGACGCTTGGACAGCTTCTTGATCTTGGTTTCGGAGTTGGTTTGCGGAATTTCTTCGCGCAGACGGCCAATCTCGTGTTCCAGGTCGATAGCGTGCAGCAGTTCACGGACCGCTTCAGCACCCATGCGGGCGTCGAAGTCGTCACCGAACTCTTCCAGCGCTTCGAAGTACTGCTCGTCGTTCAGCAACTGACCTTTTTCAAGGGTGGTCATGCCTGGATCGATAACAACATAGCTCTCGAAATAGAGAACGCGTTCGATATCACGCAGGGTCATGTCCATCAGCAGGCCGATACGGGACGGCAGTGATTTCAGGAACCAGATGTGGGCAACCGGCGAAGCCAGTTCGATGTGCGCCATGCGCTCACGACGAACCTTGGCCAGTGCAACTTCAACGCCGCACTTCTCGCAAATCACACCACGGTGCTTCAAGCGCTTGTACTTACCGCACAGGCACTCGTAATCCTTTACCGGGCCAAAGATCTTGGCGCAGAACAGACCGTCACGCTCAGGTTTGAACGTACGGTAGTTGATGGTTTCCGGCTTTTTAACTTCACCGAACGACCATGAGCGGATCATCTCAGGCGAGGCCAATCCGATACGGATGGCGTCGAACTCTTCGACTTGACCCTGGTTTTTCAGCAAATTCAGTAGGTCTTTCAAGGCCTTTCCTCCTGGCGGAGCAGAGAGCGGGCAATCCTGCCCCGCTCTCGATTCGCGTCACGTGTTATTCGGTTTCCAGATCGATATCGATGCCGAGGGAACGAATTTCCTTGATCAACACGTTGAAGGACTCGGGCATGCCCGGCTCCATACGGTGATCGCCATCCACGATGTTTTTGTACATCTTGGTACGGCCGTTCACATCGTCCGACTTCACTGTGAGCATTTCTTGCAGAGTGTAAGCAGCACCGTATGCTTCCAGTGCCCAGACCTCCATCTCCCCGAAACGCTGACCACCGAACTGCGCCTTACCACCCAGCGGCTGCTGGGTAACCAGGCTGTACGAACCGGTAGAACGCGCGTGCATCTTGTCGTCTACCAAGTGGTTCAGCTTCAGCATGTACATGTAGCCAACGGTAACTGGACGCTCGAACTTGTTGCCGGTACGGCCGTCAGTCAGCTGCATCTGGCCGCTTTCCGGCAGGTCTGCCAGTTTCAGCATGGCCTTGATTTCGCTTTCCTTGGCGCCGTCGAACACTGGAGTGGCCATTGGAACACCGCCACGCAGGTTCTTCGCCAGATCCAGGATTTCCTGATCGGAGAAGCTGTCCAGATCTTCGTTACGACCGCCGATCTGGTTGTAGATCTCGTCCAGGAAGGTACGCAGTTCAGCGACTTTACGCTGCTCTTCGACCATCCGGTTGATCTTCTCGCCCAGACCTTTGGCCGCGAGGCCCAGGTGGGTTTCGAGGATCTGACCAACGTTCATACGCGAAGGTACGCCCAGTGGGTTGAGGACGACGTCGACCGGGGTGCCATTGGCATCGTGCGGCATGTCTTCAACCGGCATGATCACAGAGACCACACCTTTGTTACCGTGACGACCGGCCATCTTGTCGCCCGGCTGGATGCGACGACGGATTGCCAGGTAAACCTTGACGATTTTCAGCACGCCTGGAGCCAGGTCATCGCCCTGCTGCAGTTTGCGCTTCTTGTCTTCGAACTTGTCGTCCAGCAGGCGGCGGCGATCAACGATGTAGGCCTGAGCCTTCTCGAGCTGCTCGTTCAGAGCATCTTCAGCCATGCGCAGTTTGAACCACTGACCATGCTCAAGACCGTCGAGAACTTCGTCGGTGATGTCCTGACCTTTCTTCAGACCTGCGCCGCCTTCAGCCTTGTGGCCTACCAGAGCGGAACGCAGACGTTCGAAAGTAGCGCCTTCAACGATACGGAACTCTTCGTTCAGATCCTTGCGGATCTCGTCCAGCTGGGACTTCTCGATCGACAGTGCACGAGCATCACGCTCAACGCCGTCGCGGGTGAAGACCTGAACGTCGATGACAGTACCTTTGGTACCAGTAGGCACGCGCAGGGAGGTGTCTTTAACGTCGCTGGCTTTTTCACCGAAGATTGCACGCAGCAGCTTCTCTTCCGGAGTCAGTTGGGTCTCGCCTTTCGGAGTGACCTTACCTACCAGGATGTCGCCTGCGCCAACTTCAGCACCTACGTAAACGATACCGGCTTCGTCCAGCTTGTTCAGTGCAGCTTCACCCACGTTCGGGATGTCCGCAGTGATTTCCTCTGGGCCAAGCTTGGTGTCACGGGCCACACAGGTCAGTTCCTGAATGTGGATCGTGGTGAAACGGTCTTCCTGAACCACACGCTCGGACAGGCAGATGGAGTCTTCGAAGTTGAAGCCGTTCCATGCCATGAACGCGATGCGCATGTTCTGACCCAGTGCCAGTTCACCCATGTCGGTGGACGGGCCGTCGGCCATGATGTCGCTACGCTGAACGCGATCACCCTTGCTCACCAGCGGGCGCTGGTTGATGCAGGTGTTCTGGTTCGAGCGGGTGTATTTGGTCAGGTTGTAGATGTCGACACCAGCTTCGCCGGTTTCAACTTCGTCATCAGCAACACGAACCACGATACGGCTGGCGTCGACGGAGTCGATCACGCCGCCACGACGAGCCACGACGCAAACGCCGGAGTCACGGGCTACGTTACGCTCCATGCCGGTACCTACCAGCGGCTTGTCAGCGCGCAGGGTTGGTACAGCTTGACGCTGCATGTTCGAACCCATCAACGCACGGTTGGCGTCGTCGTGCTCAAGGAACGGAATCAGCGACGCTGCAACCGAAACTACCTGCTTCGGCGAAACGTCCATCAAGGTGACTTCTTCAGGCGCCTTAACGGTGAATTCGTTCAGGTGACGTACGGCTACCAGTTCGTCGATCAGGACTTTCTGGTCGTTCATGGTCGCCGAAGCCTGCGCGATCACGTGATCGGCTTCTTCAATAGCGGACAGGAACACGATCTCGTCGGTGACCACACCCTCTTTTACCACGCGGTACGGGCTTTCCAGGAAGCCGTACTGGTTAGTGCGAGCGTAAGCAGCCAGGGAGTTGATCAGACCGATGTTCGGACCTTCCGGCGTTTCAATCGGGCATACACGACCGTAGTGAGTCGGATGTACGTCACGGACTTCAAAGCCTGCGCGCTCACGAGTCAGACCGCCAGGGCCGAGTGCAGAGACACGACGCTTGTGGGTGATCTCGGACAGCGGGTTGTTCTGGTCCATGAACTGCGAGAGCTGGCTGGAACCGAAGAACTCTTTCACCGCTGCAGCCACTGGCTTGGCGTTGATCAGGTCTTGCGGCATCAGGCCTTCGCTTTCAGCCATCGACAGACGCTCTTTGACCGCACGCTCAACACGTACCAGGCCAACGCGGAACTGGTTCTCGGCCATTTCGCCTACACAGCGAACACGACGGTTACCCAGGTGGTCGATGTCATCGACGATGCCTTTACCGTTACGGATGTCGACCAGAGTCTTCAGTACCGCAACGATGTCTTCCTTGCACAGCACACCCGAACCTTCGATCTCGGTACGACCGATACGACGGTTGAACTTCATCCGGCCGACCGCAGACAGGTCATAGCGCTCAGGACTGAAGAACAGGTTGTTGAACAGGGTTTCGGCAGCGTCTTTGGTTGGTGGCTCGCCTGGACGCATCATGCGATAGATCTCGACCAGCGCTTCCAATTGGTTGCTGGTGGAGTCGATCTTCAGCGTGTCGGAGACGAACGGGCCGCAGTCGATATCGTTGGTGTACAGAGTTTCGATGCGAACAACGCCGGCCTTGGCAATTTTGGCCAAAACTTCGGTGTTCAGCTCGGTGTTGCACTCTGCCAGGATTTCGCCGGTAGCCGGATGCACGATGACCTTGGCAGTAGTACGGCCCAGGACGTAGTCCAGAGGTACTTCCAGAGTCTTGATGCCGGCTTTTTCGATCTGGTTGATGTGGCGCGCGGTAATACGGCGGCCCGCTTCAACAATGACCTTGCCCTTCTCGTCCTGAATGTCCAGAACCGCAATTTCACCACGCAGACGCGAAGCAATCAGTTCCAGGCTGAGGGTTTCGCCGCTCAGGTGGAAGACGTTGGTGGTGTAGAACGCGTCCAGCACTTCTTCAGTGGTATAGCCGAGCGCGCGCAGCAGTACCGATGCCGGCAGCTTGCGACGACGGTCGATACGCACGAACACGCAGTCTTTCGGGTCGAACTCGAAGTCCAGCCACGAACCGCGGTAAGGAATGATGCGCGCGGAGTACAGCAGTTTGCCGGAGCTATGCGTCTTGCCGCGGTCGTGGTCGAAGAACACGCCCGGGGAACGGTGCAGCTGGGAAACGATTACACGCTCGGTACCGTTGATTACGAAGGTACCGTTCTCAGTCATCAGGGGGATTTCACCCATGTAGACTTCTTGCTCTTTGATGTCCTTGATCGCTTTGTTCGACGATTCTTTGTCGAAAATGATCAGGCGCACTTTTACCCGCAAAGGTACGGCGAAAGTTACACCGCGCAATACGCATTCTTTGACATCAAATGCCGGTTCGCCCAGGCGATAACCGACGTACTCCAGCGCAGCATTGCCGGAGTAGCTGATGATCGGGAAAACGGATTTGAAGGCCGCATGCAGGCCCACGTCGCGGAACTGATCTTTAGTCGCTCCCGCTTGCAAGAATTCACGATACGAATCCAGCTGGATGGCCAGGAGGTAAGGCACATCCATGACGTCCGGCAACTTGCTAAAGTCCTTGCGGATACGTTTTTTCTCAGTATATGAGTAAGCCATCAGCGTTCCCCAGCTTGGTCACCTGCTTGTTTGGCCCCTCCCGACGGGAGCAGCCAGAAAATCGTGCAAACCCCATGGTTTGCTCCACCGCATCGGGTGGTTACAGCGCCTTTATCAGCACCGACCCAGTCGGCTGCCAATAACGGAAAAAGGCCGGTGGCAAGAGCCACCAGCCATCAGCCTGTCGCTTGACGCTCGGGCTGGAGGAGCAAAGTCGATGCTTATTTCAGCTCGACTTTAGCGCCTGCTTCTTCCAGCTTCTTCTTGGCGTCTTCAGCAGCTTCTTTCGAAACGCCTTCAGCTACAACCTGAGGAGCGCCGTCTACTTTCTCTTTGGCTTCTTTCAGGCCCAGACCGGTCAGTTCACGAACTGCCTTGATCACGTTAACCTTCTTCTCGCCAGCTTCCAGCAGAACAACGTTGAACTCGGTTTGCTCTTCAACAACAGCGGCAGCAGCAGCTGGACCAGCCGAAGCAGCAGCAGCGGTAACACCGAAGGTTTCTTCCATCGCTTTGATCAGCTCAACGATTTCCACTACGGATTTCTGGCCGATTGCTTCGATGATTTGTTCGTTAGTCAGAGACATGACTCAATTCCTGAATTGGGGGACGGCCTACGCGACCATCGAAATAAACAAAAAACGCGAGAAGTTGACGAGCCTTAGGCTGCAGCAGCTTCTTTCTGGTCGCGAATTGCCGCCAGAGTACGAGCCAATTTGCTGGTAGCGCCTTGAATCACGCTCATCAGCTGAGAAATTGCTTCGTCACGGGTCGGCAGAGTTGCCAGTACGTCGATCTGATTAGCTGCGAGGAACTTGCCCTCGAACGCAGCTGCCTTGATCTCGAACTTGTCCTGACCCTTGGCAAACTCTTTGAAAATACGAGCAGCAGCGCCCGGATGTTCGTTCGAGAATGCAATCAGGGTCGGGCCGGTGAACACGTCGTTGAGGACACTGTATTGAGTGTCAGCAACAGCGCGCTTGAGCAGGGTGTTACGTACAACACGTACGTAAACGCCAGCTTCACGAGCCTCTTTACGGAGTCCGGTCATTGCGCCTACTGTTACGCCACGTGCATCAACCACGACAGCGGACAGAGCGACTTTGGCAGCCTCGTTGACTTCAGCGACGATGGCCTTCTTGTCTTCGAGATTAATTGCCACGGGTTTAACTCCTGCTTGTTACCGTTTCATTCGATCGGAACCGAATGTCGTTTTGGTGTCTGATTCGGTAAGGAACCGGGAGCACCATCTGCGTAGGCTTATGGTTTAAGACTTGCGTCGCCTACGGTCTTGGATAGCCCCCGCCAGGCAGGGACCCCAATCTTTCAATTGGCGCGAACCATCGCGCCAACCTTTGTCTTACGCGTCCAGCGAGCTCTGGTCGATAACCAGACCTGGGCCCATAGTGGTGCTCAGGGTAACGCGCTTGACGTAGATACCTTTCGAAGAAGCTGGCTTGATACGCTTCAGATCAGCGATCAGGGCTTCAACGTTTTCCTTCAGCTTGACGGCGTCGAAGCCCATCTTGCCAACGGAAGTGTGAATGATGCCGTTTTTGTCGGTGCGATAACGAACCTGACCAGCTTTAGCGTTCTTAACCGCGGTAGCTACGTCTGGAGTTACGGTACCAACCTTAGGGTTAGGCATCAGACCACGTGGACCGAGGATCTGACCCAACTGACCTACAACGCGCATGGCATCCGGGGATGCGATCACTACGTCATAGTTCAGGTCGCCGCCTTTCATTTCGGCAGCCAGGTCGTCCATACCTACACGGTCAGCGCCGGCAGCCAGAGCGGCCTCAGCAGCTGGACCCTGGGTGAACACAGCAACGCGAACAGTCTTGCCAGTGCCGTGCGGCAGCACAGTAGCGCTACGAACAACCTGGTCAGATTTACGCGGGTCTACACCCAGGTTTACAGCAACGTCGAAAGACTCGCTGAACTTGACAGTCGACAGCTCAGCCAGCAGAGCAGCAGCGTCTACAATGTTGTAGGCCTTGCCTGCTTCGATTTTGCCGGCGATAGCCTTTTGACGCTTGGTCAGCTTAGCCATTACACACCCTCCACGTTAAGGCCCATGCTACGAGCAGAACCGGCGATAGTACGCACGGCTGCATCCATATCAGCTGCAGTCAGATCCGCGTTTTTGGTTTTCGCGATTTCTTCCAGCTGAGCACGAGTAACAGTGCCAACCTTAACGGTGTTCGGACGAGCGGAACCGCTGGTCAGACCGGCCGCCTTCTTCAGCAGAACCGAAGCAGGGGTGGATTTGGTTTCGAAAGTGAAGCTACGGTCGCTGTAGACAGTGATGATCACTGGAGTCGGCAGACCAGCTTCAAGACCCTGAGTACGGGCGTTGAAAGCCTTGCAGAATTCCATGATGTTCACGCCGTGCTGACCCAGAGCAGGACCAACCGGTGGACTTGGGTTAGCCTGAGCGGCCTTCACTTGCAGCTTGATGTAAGCGGTAATCTTCTTGGCCATGAGGCACTCCAATTACGGGTTCGAACGCCTCGAAAGGCTCCCCGGTTACTTGCGCGTATATCCCAGTGACGACAAAACCCCACAGCCTATGGCTGCGGGGTTGGGATGCTTGTTCAATTAGACCTTTTCGACCTGACTGAACTCCAACTCTACCGGGGTAGAGCGACCGAAAATGAGCACTGCCACTTGGATCCGGCTCTTTTCGTAGTTAACTTCTTCAACAACACCATTGAAATCTGCGAATGGGCCGTCGTTGACTCGCACCGTTTCACCTGGCTCGAAGAGAGTCTTCGGCTTAGGCTTGTCGCTACCATCAGCAACACGACGCAGAATTGCCTCTGCCTCTTTATCGGTGATTGGCGCTGGCTTATCGGCAGTACCGCCGATAAAACCCATCACCCGAGGAGTATCCTTGACCAAGTGCCAAGTACCCTCATTCATATCCATCTGAACCAGCACATAGCCTGGAAAGAACTTGCGCTCGCTTTTGCGCTTCTGGCCATTACGCATTTCAACCACTTCTTCAGTGGGAACCAGAATCTCGCCGAAGCCATCTTCCATGCCAGCCAGCTTTACGCGCTCGACCAGCGAGCGCATCACATGCTTCTCGTAACCCGAGTAAGCATGCACAACATACCAACGCTTAGCCACGGGACACCCTTAGCCGACAATCAAGGAAACAAGCCAACCGAGCAGGGAATCAAGACCCCACAACAGCAACGCCATAACCAGAACAACAGCCACCACAATCAGGGTGGTCTGCGTGGTTTCTTGGCGAGTTGGCCACACGACTTTACGAATCTCGGTGCGAGCTTCCTTAACCAGTACAAAGAAAGACTTGCCCTTCGCAGTCTGCAGGCCTACAAAGGCAGCTACAGCAGCAATGGCAAGCAATGCGAGTACACGGTACAGGATCGGCGAAGCAGAGTAATACTGATTGCCAACAACGCCAACAACCACCAAAGCGACAACTACAAGCCACTTGAGCAGATCGAAGCGAGAGCCTTGAGCTTCAGCTTTAGGAGTCATCTATGAAGATCCTGTGAAAAGAAAGCCAGACACACCGAGTGAATCTGGCAGGTCAGGAGGGAATCGAACCCCCAACCTACGGTTTTGGAGACCGTCGCTCTGCCAATTGAGCTACTGACCTAAAACAAAATCAGGCCGACCATTATGCCGGCCCGAAAAATACATTACAACTACTTACTCGATGATTTTGGCTACGACGCCAGCGCCGACGGTACGACCGCCTTCACGGATAGCGAAACGCAGACCGTCTTCCATCGCGATGGTTTTGATCAGGGTAACAGTCATCTGAATGTTGTCACCCGGCATTACCATTTCAACGCCTTCTGGCAGCTCGCAGTTACCAGTCACGTCAGTAGTACGGAAGTAGAACTGTGGACGGTAGCCTTTGAAGAACGGAGTGTGACGACCGCCTTCTTCCTTGCTCAGAACGTAAACCTCTGCAGTGAACTTGGTGTGCGGCTTAACCGAACCCGGCTTAACCAGTACCTGACCACGCTCAACGTCGTCACGCTTGGTGCCACGCAGCAGAACGCCGCAGTTCTCGCCAGCACGACCTTCGTCGAGCAGTTTGCGGAACATTTCAACACCAGTGCAGGTGGAAACGGTAGTGTCACGCAGACCAACGATTTCCAGCGGATCCTGAACGCGAACGATACCGCGCTCGATACGACCAGTCACAACAGTACCGCGACCCGAGATCGAAAATACGTCTTCGATTGGCATCAGGAACGGCTTGTCGATCATACGAACTGGTTCTGGGATGTAGGCATCCAGAGTCTCTACCAGCTTCTTGACAGCGGTAGTGCCCATTTCGTTGTCGTCCTTGCCTTCCAGCGCCATACGAGCCGAACCGATGATGATCGGAGTGTCGTCACCTGGGAAGTCATAGGTGGACAGCAGGTCGCGAACTTCCATCTCAACCAGTTCCAGCAGCTCAGCGTCGTCTACCAGGTCAGCCTTGTTCAGGAAAACCACGATGTACGGAACGCCAACCTGACGGGACAGCAGGATGTGCTCGCGGGTTTGCGGCATCGGACCATCAGCGGCCGAGCAAACCAGAATAGCGCCGTCCATTTGAGCAGCACCGGTGATCATGTTCTTCACATAGTCAGCGTGACCTGGGCAGTCAACGTGAGCGTAGTGACGGATCTTCGAGTTGTACTCAACGTGTGCGGTGTTGATGGTGATGCCGCGAGCCTTTTCTTCTGGCGCACTGTCGATCTTGTCGAAGTCAACGATTGCAGAACCGAAAACTTCGGAGCAAACGCGAGTCAGAGCAGCAGTCAGAGTGGTTTTACCGTGGTCAACGTGACCAATGGTCCCAACGTTGACGTGGGGCAGGGAACGATCAAATTTTTCCTTAGCCATCGATATCACCCTCAACAGAAGAAATTAGACAAACAATATCAACCATTAAAACAAAGGCAGATATTTTCATATCTGCCTTGTTATATGGAGCTCTTGAGCGGATTTGAACCGCTGACCTCACCCTTACCAAGGGTGTGCTCTACCAACTGAGCTACAAGAGCGAAACACTTTGCACAACCTGCAAACCTGGAGCGGGTAGCGGGAATCGAACCCGCATCATCAGCTTGGAAGGCTGAGGTTCTACCACTAAACTATACCCGCGGAGCCTGCAGCTCACGCTTAAATCTGGTGGAGGGAGAAGGATTCGAACCTTCGAAGTCGTAGACGTCAGATTTACAGTCTGATCCCTTTGGCCGCTCGGGAACCCCTCCTAATCAGGCCGGCATTCTATACTATGCCAAACCTCTGTCAAGCATTTTCTCATTTAAAAACCTGAGGTTAGCTGCGTTGACATCGCTCAACTTTGATTTCCTTTTTAGGTCTTCGCTGTGGAGCGGGCGCCATTCTATGCAAACTATTCAGCAGGTGCAACCCCCTCGCACAGCATTATTTTATGTTTTAACTCATTGAATTCGTTGGAAAGGTTTTGAAGCTGGGAATCACCCAACAAACGCTGACTCTGAGGCGCGACAGACAACCAATAACCAGCCCCGGAAGCATCCTTCGAAGAAGATTGCACATCGACCCCCATTTCAACCAGGCGCCGCTGAAGAGCTGAAAGCGACTCCTGCCGGGAAAAGCCACCAAGCAACAGACACTCTTGCCGCCGCCCACCCCGCCCTTCCCGAGCATCACCCGTCGTTTCGCTGAGCAAGCGTATGTCCTGCTGGGAACCCCGATACAAACTAAGGGGCGTTACATCTTTCGCCCGCAAGGGCGCCTCCTGCTGATGCCAGACATAGTAGAAAACATTAAGAACAAGAAGCAGGAGGAACAACCAACGCATACAAACCTCAGGAAAAAGGACACGCCATAGCCAACCCCACAAAGACCAGGTCGGGAACAACTCGGGCCTCAGGCGCGACATCCGCAACCAACTCAGCATCACCGCCAGTTATAAAGACTGTGAAGTCTTCTCTCCAGTAAGAACGCGCCAACTCCAACTGCGACAAGACGAAACCTCGCAACATCAATGCACACCCGCGTTCTACCGCCTCAACGGTAGTCCGCCCAGGCGCAATGCTGGACAGCGCACGCTCAGCCGCCTGATCCCCATAGCGAATCTTGCGGGTATGAGTGCGTAACTGATTCCGCATCAATGGCATCCCGGGGCAAATAAAACCGCCCAGATGCACACCATCGGCAGCAATAAAATCAGCAGTCACCGCCGTACCAAAATCGAGCACCAGGCAAGCACCACCTGCTGCGAGATGAAACCCGCCGAGCATGGCCAACCATCGATCAAGCCCTAGGCGCTCGTAGTCTTCATAACCATTTTTGACACCAGACATTTCACGAGAGGACTTCGCACACGCCACCGAAACACCAAATTCCCGCTTGATAGCGTCGGTTAATGCATCAGTTTCCTCTGCGGTCCTGACACTGACCAAGCGACACTTGCACAGAACAAGTCCATCAAGGGATCTCAAACCGTCAAGCAAAGCAAGATCAGAGTCCACAACCCCTTCAGAAAAAAGACCTCCGGACGCAGCCTTCAGCACTCGCCACTTAATAAAGCTGTTCCCACAGTCGAGCTCAAGAATCATCACGCAACCTCAGACTGAGCTCACCACCGCTAAAGACTTTTTCCACGCCATCTACCTTCAGGCGCAGTGCACCCTGACTGTCTATTCCTAGCACCACACCATCTATCTGGCTGGAACCGGCAATCAATGAAACCGAACGATCTTGCCACAAATGATTCGCTTCCCATTCCGCCTGGAGAACTGAAAAACCATCGACCTGATGGCGCTGGATGTAGGCGTTTAATTGCTTACTCAGTTCAACCACAAAGACATTACGATCACTGCTTTTACCTGTCTCAAGCCGAATCGAAGTCCATTGTTGACCGACCTCATCAGCCACCTGCATGTTCACGTTGACACCTATACCCAACACTACGTGACAAACATCTGCCGGATCTCCGACGAGCTCAAGGAGAATTCCAGCGATTTTCTTATGACCTACCAAGACATCATTCGGCCATTTCAACCCTGCGCCCAGCACCCCGAAATTTCGCAGAGCTTGCAAGACAGCCAACCCCACAACAAGACTCAAGCCCTCGAGCTGGCGCATTCCGCCGTCGATACGTAGAACAAGGCTGTAATAGAGATTTTCAGCAAACGGACTCACCCATTTGCGACCTCTTCGTCCTCGCCCAGAAGCTTGCCGTTCCGCGAGCACCAAGAAGGGCGCCAAACTACCGCGACCAATCGCGCGCAAGGCCTCAGCGTTCGTCGAGTCGACTGAATCTAGAACGGTCACAGGCCAACCCGGCACCATTTCCGATATTGCCCGAGAGTCGAGCAGCGTCAATGGCGCAGCCAATTGATAACCCCGCCCCCGAACTTTATGGATGCGCAAGCCAAGTTCAGCCTCAAGATGCTGAAGTTGCTTCCACACCGCACTTCGACTAATTCCCAGGGCGGCACCGAGATCCTGACCAGAATGGAATCGACCATCTTTCAGAAGGTTCAACAACGTCAACATGCAGGTTTCGCCTCACAATGAGGCCCGAATAATAGCCATGCTCCGGGCCGTTGCATAGAAATCAAGCAGATGCTTTTCCTGCGGGCAAAACAAAACCCCAATTGCTTTCGCAATTGGGGTTTCGGAATTTAATCTTGACGATGACCTACTCTCACATGGGGAAACCCCACACTACCATCGGCGATGCATCGTTTCACTGCTGAGTTCGGGATGGGATCAGGTGGTTCCAACGCTCTATGGTCGTCAAGAAATTCGGGTACCGAGTCGTGGCCAGATGGCCTCGCTTCAGCAAATTGGGTATGTGATAGCTGGTGTTTTGTGAGTCTTTCGAACTTTCGGTTCATTTCGTCTTCACACACCGCAATCTGGTGCTCTCTCGCTTTTCAGCTTGAAGCATGCAAATTGCTTGGGTGTTATATGGTCAAGCCTCACGGGCAATTAGTATTGGTTAGCTCAACGCCTCACAGCGCTTACACACCCAACCTATCAACGTCGTAGTCTTCGACGGCCCTTCAGGGAACTCAAGGTTCCAGTGAGATCTCATCTTGAGGCAAGTTTCCCGCTTAGATGCTTTCAGCGGTTATCTTTCCCGAACATAGCTACCCGGCAATGCCACTGGCGTGACAACCGGAACACCAGAGGTTCGTCCACTCCGGTCCTCTCGTACTAGGAGCAGCCCCTCTCAAATCTCAAACGTCCACGGCAGATAGGGACCGAACTGTCTCACGACGTTCTAAACCCAGCTCGCGTACCACTTTAAATGGCGAACAGCCATACCCTTGGGACCGGCTTCAGCCCCAGGATGTGATGAGCCGACATCGAGGTGCCAAACACCGCCGTCGATATGAACTCTTGGGCGGTATCAGCCTGTTATCCCCGGAGTACCTTTTATCCGTTGAGCGATGGCCCTTCCATACAGAACCACCGGATCACTAAGACCTACTTTCGTACCTGCTCGACGTGTCTGTCTCGCAGTCAAGCGCGCTTTTGCCTTTATACTCTACGACCGATTTCCGACCGGTCTGAGCGCACCTTCGTACTCCTCCGTTACTCTTTAGGAGGAGACCGCCCCAGTCAAACTACCCACCATACACTGTCCTCGATCCGGATAACGGACCTGAGTTAGAACCTCAAAGTTGCCAGGGTGGTATTTCAAGGATGGCTCCACGCGAACTGGCGTCCACGCTTCAAAGCCTCCCACCTATCCTACACAAGCAAATTCAAAGTCCAGTGCAAAGCTATAGTAAAGGTTCACGGGGTCTTTCCGTCTAGCCGCGGATACACTGCATCTTCACAGCGATTTCAATTTCACTGAGTCTCGGGTGGAGACAGCGCCGCCATCGTTACGCCATTCGTGCAGGTCGGAACTTACCCGACAAGGAATTTCGCTACCTTAGGACCGTTATAGTTACGGCCGCCGTTTACCGGGGCTTCGATCAAGAGCTTCGCGTTAGCTAACCCCATCAATTAACCTTCCGGCACCGGGCAGGCGTCACACCCTATACGTCCACTTTCGTGTTTGCAGAGTGCTGTGTTTTTAATAAACAGTCGCAGCGGCCTGGTATCTTCGACCGGCATGAGCTTACGGAGCAAGTCCTTCACCCTCACCGGCGCACCTTCTCCCGAAGTTACGGTGCCATTTTGCCTAGTTCCTTCACCCGAGTTCTCTCAAGCGCCTTGGTATTCTCTACCCAACCACCTGTGTCGGTTTGGGGTACGGTTCCTGGTTACCTGAAGCTTAGAAGCTTTTCTTGGAAGCATGGCATCAACCACTTCGTGTTCTAAAAGAACACTCGTCATCAGCTCTCGGCCTTAAGATCCCGGATTTACCTAAGATCTCAGCCTACCACCTTAAACTTGGACAACCAACGCCAAGCTGGCCTAGCCTTCTCCGTCCCTCCATCGCAATAACCAGAAGTACAGGAATATTAACCTGTTTTCCATCGACTACGCTTTTCAGCCTCGCCTTAGGGACCGACTAACCCTGCGTCGATTAACGTTGCGCAGGAAACCTTGGTCTTTCGGCGTGGGTGTTTTTCACACCCATTGTCGTTACTCATGTCAGCATTCGCACTTCTGATACCTCCAGCAAGCTTCTCAACTCACCTTCACAGGCTTACAGAACGCTCCTCTACCGCATCATCCGAAGATGATACCCGTAGCTTCGGTGTATGGTTTGAGCCCCGTTACATCTTCCGCGCAGGCCGACTCGACTAGTGAGCTATTACGCTTTCTTTAAAGGGTGGCTGCTTCTAAGCCAACCTCCTAGCTGTCTAAGCCTTCCCACATCGTTTCCCACTTAACCATAACTTTGGGACCTTAGCTGACGGTCTGGGTTGTTTCCCTTTTCACGACGGACGTTAGCACCCGCCGTGTGTCTCCCATGCTCGGCACTTGTAGGTATTCGGAGTTTGCATCGGTTTGGTAAGTCGGGATGACCCCCTAGCCGAAACAGTGCTCTACCCCCTACAGTGATACATGAGGCGCTACCTAAATAGCTTTCGAGGAGAACCAGCTATCTCCGAGCTTGATTAGCCTTTCACTCCGATCCACAGGTCATCCGCTAACTTTTCAACGGTAGTCGGTTCGGTCCTCCAGTTAGTGTTACCCAACCTTCAACCTGCCCATGGATAGATCGCCCGGTTTCGGGTCTATTCCCA
>NZ_CP195111.1:2707500-3492500 GCF_051174785.1 Pseudomonas neuropathica
TTCCGTCCATGAGGTTTTAGCCAGCGACAAACAAGCCAAACAGTTCAGCCAGCTCAAACACGGCCAGAAACTCGAATTCGAATTGAACCCGCAAGGCCAACTGACCAGCCTGCACAGCAAGGTCAGCGACGTCGAAACCATCACCCTGACCAAGAATGACAAGGGTTACGCCTTCAACCGGATCACCGCAAAACCAACCGTTCGCACAGCTTACGTCCATGGCGTAATCAACAGTTCGCTTTCACAATCCGCAGCCCGTGCCGGCCTCTCCCACAGCCTGACCATGGATATGGCCAGCGTCTTCGGCTATGACGTCGACTTCGCTCAGGACATCCGTCAGGGCGATGAATTTGATGTGATCTACGAGCAGAAAGTGGTCAACGGCAAAGCAGTCGGCAATGGCCCGATCCTGTCTGCCCGTTTCACCAACCGCGGCAAGACCTACACCGCCGTGCGCTATACCAATAAACAAGGCAACAGCAGCTACTACACCGCTGACGGCAACAGCATGCGCAAGGCGTTCATCCGTACACCGGTGGATTTCGCCCGCATCAGCTCGAAGTTCTCCATGGGCCGCAAACACCCGATTCTCAACAAGATCCGCGCCCACAAAGGCGTTGATTACGCAGCGCCACGCGGTACGCCAATCAAGGCGGCCGGTGACGGCAAAGTACTACTGGCTGGACGTCGTGGTGGCTACGGCAACACGGTGATCATCCAGCATGGCAACACCTACCGCACGCTCTACGGCCACATGCAAGGCTTCGCCAAAGGCGTGAAGACTGGCGGTTCCGTGAAGCAAGGCCAGGTCATCGGCTACATCGGCACCACAGGCCTCTCGACCGGCCCACACTTGCACTATGAGTTCCAGGTAAACGGCGTTCACGTCGATCCGCTAGGGCAGAAGCTGCCAATGGCTGACCCGATTGCCAAAGCCGAACGCGCTCGCTTCCTTGCACAGAGCCAACCGCTGATGGCGCGTATGGATCAAGAGAAGGCCACCATGCTGGCTTCGAGCAAGCGTTAAGCCATGGCTCTTTATATCGGTGTGATGTCCGGAACCAGTCTCGACGGTCTGGACATTGCCCTGATCGAACAGACCTCGGCGATCAAACTGATCGCCACGCACTACATTCCCATGCCTGAATCCCTGCGCACAGAGCTGCTTGGCTTGTGCGCCAGCGGCCCTGACGAAATCGCCCGCTCGGCGATTGCCCAGCAGAACTGGGTAAAGCTCGCGGCGCAGGGCATTCATACCCTCCTCGATCAGCAGAAACTCGCCCCCCCGGACATTCGGGCAATCGGCAGCCACGGCCAGACCATCCGCCATGAGCCGGCACGAGGTTTCACTGTGCAGATTGGCAACCCCGCTCTGTTGACTGAGCTGACCGATATCACAGTAGTCAGCGACTTCCGCAGCCGCGATGTCGCCGCCGGCGGCCAAGGCGCTCCATTGGTTCCTGCGTTCCATGAAGCTTTGTTTGAAGAGCGTACCGGTAACCAGGCAGTCCTGAATGTCGGCGGTTTCAGTAATCTCAGTCTGATAGAGCCGACAAAGCCTGTAGCCGGTTTCGACTGTGGACCGGGGAACGTTCTGATGGATGCGTGGATTCACCAGCAGCTCGGTAACAATTACGATCGCAATGGCGACTGGGCCAAAACCGGCACGGTTGAGCCGACCTTGCTGGCAGCACTACTCAGTGACCCGTTCTTCCTGACCAAAGGCCCGAAAAGCACCGGACGGGAAGTGTTCAACTTGCCTTGGCTGGAGCAGCATCTTTCCCGCCTACCGACCTTCCCTGCTGAAAACGTGCAGGCAACGCTGCTCGAGTTGACGGCATTAACCATCGTCGAGTCCCTGCAAAACGCTCAGACTGATACCCAGGAACTGCTGGTCTGCGGCGGCGGCGCGCACAACGCCACATTAATGAAGCGTCTGGCCGACCTGCTGCCAAACGCAACGGTCGCCAGCACCGCCACTCACGGTGTTGACCCGGACTGGGTCGAGGCCATGGCCTTTGCCTGGCTGGCCCATTGCTGCCTCGAAGGCATCGCTGCCAACCGCCCAAGCGTCACCGGCGCCCGCGGCTTGCGGGTACTGGGCGCGATCTACCCCGCTTAAACATCACGCACAGCAAAACGCCGCAGAACCGTAAGGCTCTGCGGCGTTTTGTTATCTGAAGCGAGCGATCAGATCGAGAACGAAGACCCGCAACCACATGTCGTGGTGGCGTTCGGGTTCTTGATCACGAAACGCGAACCTTCCAGACCTTCCTGGTAGTCCACCTCAGCACCGGCCAGGTACTGGAAGCTCATCGGATCTACCACCAGACTCACGCCTTCGCGCTCGACGATGGTGTCGTCCTCGGCCACATCCTCATCGAAAGTGAAGCCGTACTGAAACCCTGAACAACCGCCGCCCGTAACGAATACGCGCAGCTTCAAGCGATCATTCCCCTCTTCATCGACCAGGCTCTTCACCTTGTGCGCCGCACCGTGGGTGAATTGCAAAGCCGTGGGGGTGAAGGATTCGACGCTCATGCTGACTCTCTCCCGGCGTTACGCCGCCATAATGCGTGATGACGCGCATTATCCGCTTGTCCGAGAAAATCGGTCAACTATTGTTACGGTATATCAATAAAGCCGACGAGCTGTTCACAATGCAAAAAGGCCCGTTTGACGGGCCTCTTTGCTATGCGGCTTAAAGTGTTACGGCAGCATACCGGCGTGGGACAGACCGAAGCGCTCGTCCAGCCCGAACAGGATGTTCATGTTCTGCACCGCTTGACCCGACGCGCCTTTGACCAGGTTATCAATCACCGACAGCACCACTACCAGATCGCCATCCTGCGGACGGTGAACGGCGATACGGCAAACGTTGGCGCCACGCACGCTACGGGTTTCCGGATGGCTGCCGGCCGGCATCACGTCGACGAACGGTTCGTTGGCATAACGCTTCTCGAACAGCGCCTGCAGATCCACTGAGCGATCAACCACAGTCGCGTAGAGCGTGGAGTGAATGCCACGGATCATCGGGGTCAGGTGCGGAACGAAGGTCAGACCAACATCCTTACCCGCTGCGCGACGCAGACCCTGGCGAATTTCCGGCAAGTGACGGTGACCTTTTACCGCATAGGCCTTCATGCTTTCCGACGTCTCGGAGTACAACGAGCCTACAGCCGCACCACGACCGGCACCACTGACACCGGATTTGCAGTCGGCGATCAGACGCGAAGTATCGGCCAGTCCAGCTTCAAGCAGGGGCAGGAAACCCAGCTGCGTCGCGGTTGGATAGCAACCCGGCACGGCGATCAGGCGAGCTTTCCTGATCTGCTCGCGATTGACTTCCGGCAGACCGTAAACCGCCTCGTCCAGCAACTCCGGCGCGCCGTGCGGCTGACCGTACCACTTGGCCCACTCTTCAGCGTCTTGCAGACGGAAGTCTGCCGACAGGTCGATCACCTTGGTGCCCGCAGCCAGCAACTCACCAGCCAATGCGTGAGCCACACCGTGCGGCGTGGCGAAGAACACCACGTCGCAAGCGCCGAGGGTTTTGATGTCCGGTACGCTGAAGGCCAGGCCGTCGTAGTGACCGCGCAGGTTCGGGTACATGTCAGCCACGGCCAGACCGGCCTCGGATCGGGAAGTGATTACCACCACTTCTGCCTGCGGATGCTGCGCCAACAGACGCAGCAGTTCGACACCGGTGTAACCCGTGCCGCCGACGATACCGACCTTGACCATAACCTGCCCTCAAAGAACCCACTGGAAAGCCGTCGATAATAGGGGCCGCGCGGCCCTGCGACAACCGTCAAGGTGACGTGCGGACGCTCAAGCCTCTACTATCCGGCTTACCGTGAACCTGGAATAACTAAAAATGCTCTATCTATGGATCAAAGCTTTTCACATTGTCAGCGTCGTTTGCTGGTTTGCCGGGCTGTTCTACTTGCCGCGTTTGTTCGTGTATCACGCGCAAAGCGAAGACACGATCAGCAAAGAGCGCTTCAGTGTCATGGAGCGCAAGCTGTATCGCGGCATAATGGGCCCGGCGATGATTGCCACGCTAATCTTCGGCGGCTGGCTGATCTACCTCAACCCGAGCATCTTCAGCATGGGTGGCTGGATTCACGCCAAGCTGACCCTTGTAGTGTTGCTGATCGGCTACCACCACATGTGCGGCGCGCAAGTAAAACGCTTTGCCCGTGGCGAAAACACCCGCAGCCATGTCTTTTATCGCTGGTTCAATGAAGTCCCGGTTCTGATATTGCTGGCTATCGTAATTCTGGTCGTGGTCAAGCCGTTCTAACTTCAACAACTACAGATCTTTGGGGTATCCATAATGTCGCTGCCCGCTTTGCTCGAACAACGTCTGCGTCTGCCTGTAGTCGCGGCGCCGATGTTTCTGATTTCCAACCCTGAGCTGGTGCTCGCCTGCTGCCGTAACGGTGTGGTCGGCAGTTTTCCAGCCTTGAATCAGCGCGAAAGCAGCGGGTTCAAAGCCTGGCTGGAGCAGATCGAAGCGGGCCTGGCGGCACTGGACAACCCGGCACCGTACGCGGTGAACCTGATCGTGCACAACAGCAACCCGCGCTTGCAGGCGGATCTGAACATCTGCGTCGAGCACAAAGTGCCAATAGTCATCACCAGCCTCGGCGCGGTGAAGGAACTGGTCGATGCGGTACACAGCTATGGCGGCCTGGTCTTCCATGACGTCACCACTCGCCGACATGCCGAGAAAGCGGCCGAGGCGGGTGTCGACGGTTTGATCGCCGTGGCGGCCGGCGCCGGGGGACATGCCGGGACCTGGAGTCCGTTTGCACTGATCGCCGAGATCCGCCAGTTCTTCGATAAAACCCTGCTGCTTGCAGGATGTCTTAACCACGGCCATGAGATTCTCGCCGCACAGCTGCTCGGTGCGGATTTGGCCTACTTCGGTACGCGATTTATCGGCACCACAGAAAGTCATGCGCCTGACGCCTACAAGGAGATGCTGCTGACAGCCAAGGCTGCGGACATCATCCATACTCCAGCGGTGTCGGGAGTGCCGGCGAGTTTTATGCGTCAGAGCCTGGAGGCGGCCGGTTTCGATATGGCCGCCCTGCAAGGCAAGGGCGAGGTTAATTTCGGTGACAAGCTCAAGCCGATCAGCGATGAAGCCAAAGCCTGGAAGACTGTGTGGTCGGCCGGTCAAGGCGTAGGGCAGATCGATGACCTGCCGAGCGTGGATCAATTGATCGCACGGCTGGACGCCGAGTATCGCCAGGCACAGGAACGCGCAGCCCAGCTACCGCAACGCTGGCCACGCTAAGAAAAATCAGGCCAGCCCCGATGGACTGGCCTTACACTGCTGACCTTTCAATCTATTCGCGACAAGGATGCCTCGGCCATGAGCGAACCCCTTTACAAGATCGTGTTCGACGGCGCGCTACAGCCCGGTGTCGATATCACCACTGCCAAACTCAACCTGGCGGATCTGTTCAAAAGTGACGTTGCCGCGATCGAGCGCCTGTTCAATGGCCGCAGCGTCGCACTCAAGCGTGACTTGTCCCGCAGCGATGCGCAGGCGTATCTGCAAGCGCTGAGCAAGACCGGAATCGATGCACGCATTGAAACGGAAACAGTCATCGAGCTGAATCTTGCCGATGTTCATGAACATGCTCCAGCAGCGGCGGAACCTGACTCCCCTTATGCACCACCTCGCGCGAGCGTTGGCGAAAGCTTGCCGGCGTTCGCCACACTCAAGCCGTTCAGCGTCGAAGGCAGGATCGGGCGCCTGCGCTTTCTGGCGTGGACAATGGTGCTGAGTCTGGTGACGTTGCCGATTGTTGGCGTGTTCGCCCTGCTGGCTCTGGGGCTGGTCGCGGGCGACTCCACTACCGGCCTGATCATCGGCGGGATCTTCGCCTTCTTCCTGTTTATCGCTTTCCTGATTGTCAGCATTCTGTTCAGCGTTCAGCGTCTGCACGATATCGGCTGGTCGGGCTGGCTCTGGCTATTGAACCTTGTACCGTTCGTGGGCAGCTTCTTCCCGCTGGTGATCATGGTCGTACCGGGCAACACCGGTGCGAATCGTTATGGTCCTCCCCCGCCGCCAAACAGTACCGCCGTGAAAGTGCTTTGCTCCCTATGGATCGTGTTCTTCGCGCTGATCTTTGCCGGTGGAATGCTCGGCGGGATCTCGGCTATCCAGCAGGAATATGAAAGCAATCTGGAAAGCAGCTACGAAAGTGGCTCGGTGACCACTGATGAAGTCGAAGTAGAGGTCGAAGCGCCAGCGGATTCCGCCGACGAAGCCGCCGAAGCGGCGCAGGCCCCTGTAGACTCTGCGAAAGAATGAACAGCGCTCCCCGCCGTGACACCCGCGTCGACGGCGCGGAGCTGTTGCGATGGAGAATTGCATGACCCGTTACGCACTGATCACCGGCGCCTCCAGCGGCATCGGCCTGGCCATGGCCGAAGCGCTGGCCCGGCGCGGCCGTAGCCTGATTCTGGTGGCACGACAACGTGATCAGCTGGAAAGTATTGCAATAGAGTTAACCCAACGCTTCGGTGTTGAAGTGCTGTTCCGCGCCTGCGATCTGGGCGAGCCGTTGCGCCTGTCCGGTTTTTTGCTGGAGCTGGAAGAAGGCGACCGGCAGATCGACTTGCTGGTGAACTGCGCAGGCATTGGCACCTGCGGCCCATTTCTCGCGCAGGACTGGATGACCGAGCAGGACCTGATCGAAGTGAACATCCTCGCCCTCACCCGCCTGTGCCACGCGATCGGCAACAGCATGGCGCTGCAGGGTGGCGGGCAGATCCTCAACGTTGCTTCGGTGGCCGCGTTCAATCCCGGCCCGTGGATGAGCACTTATTACGCCAGCAAGGCCTATGTTCTGCACTTCTCCGAAGCCTTGCGAGTAGAACTCAAACAGAGTGCTGTGAAGGTTTCGGTGCTTTGCCCCGGCCCGACGCGCACGGCATTTTTCCGAACGGCGCAACTGAACAGCGACAAACTCAAAGACAGCAAATTGCTGATGAGCCCGGAAGAAGTTGCGCTGTACACCGTGCGCGCCCTCGACAAGAACCGAGCGATCATCATCCCGGGGCGCCGCAACCGCTGGTTCGCCTTTTTGCCGCGACTCGGTTCGCGCTGGCTTAATCGCACCATTGTCGGCATGGTCAACAAGGCTTACTGCCCGCGCTGAAATGCCCTACAGGTAAAACACTGGGCGGGATAAGCCGCCCTGCGTACACTCAGACCAGCCCAAACAACGGAGAAAACAGCAGTGGATACTCTGTTCACCAAGATCATCAACCGGGAAATCCCGGCCCAGATCATTTACGAGGACGACCAGGTTCTGGCGTTCCACGACATCGCCCCTCAGGCACCGGTGCATTTTCTGGTCATCCCGAAAAAACCGGTACGCACCCTCAATGACCTGACCGAAGACGACAAGGCACTGGCCGGGCATATCCTGTTCACTGCGCAGCGTCTGGCGCTGGAACTGGGCTGCGAGGAAGGTTTCCGCGTGGTGATGAACTGCAATGAAAAGGGTGGGCAGACCGTCTACCACATTCATATGCACGTACTCGGTCAGCGTCAGATGAACTGGCCACCGGGTTAAGGGCTCGCCGCGACCTGTGTGTAGGACCTGCCGCAGGCTACGATCTTTTGATCTTCGAGGTATCAAAAACAGAATCAAAAGATCGCAGCCTTCGGCAGCTCCTACATAAAGCGCATCACGCGCAGCAAATGACCCAGCGCAAACCTTCCCCGGCCGATTCGGTTAAACTGGCCGCCGAGATTCTTCCCGGAGGTCAGCATGACTACCCAACGTCACTACTCGCCAATTGACCGTCTTCTGCTGCAAGCCGATACTGCGATGCGAACCCTGCTGCCCTTCAGCGGCCAGCCGTACCGTCCGTCGCCCGCGATTCTGCAACCGGAAATGCAAATGAGCGACGAAGACACCCGCCACGTCGCCGGCCTGATGCGCATCAACCATACCGGTGAAGTCTGCGCCCAGGCGCTGTATCAGGGGCAAGCGCTGACCGCCAAGCTACCTCAGGTGCGCGAGGCCATGGAGCACGCCGCCGAAGAGGAGATTGATCATCTTGTGTGGTGCGAACAGCGCATTCACCAGTTGGGCAGCCATACCAGTGTGCTCAATCCTCTGTTTTACGGGATGTCGTTCGGGATTGGCGCGGTGGCCGGGCTGATCAGCGACAAAGTCAGCCTCGGTTTTGTTGCGGCGACCGAACATCAGGTGTGCAAACATCTGAATGAACACCTGGAGCAATTGCCAGCAGAGGACGAGAAGTCCCGGGCGATTCTGGAGCAGATGCGCATTGATGAAGAACACCATGCCGAAAGTGCACTGGAGGCTGGCGGGTTCCGTTTTCCGGCGCCGGTGAAGTTCGGGATGAGTATTCTGGCCAAGGTGATGACCAAGAGTACTTATCGGATTTGAGGCCTGTGTTGGTGCTGAGGGCCTTATCGCGAGCAGGCGAAGGCCTACAGGGTTCTTTATTCCAGCAATAAAAAAGGCGACTACCGCAAAGTAGTCGCCTTTTTTTGTGCTCGTGAATCTTAGGTCGGCATGTTGCGCGCGTAGAAGATTTCGAGCATTTCGTGTTTCACCCGGTCGGTCACCTGAGCACGCTGCTCGGGGGACAGGTTGCTGGTGGCGTCGCCGAACAGGTAGTTATCCAGTTCGAAGTTCTTCAGCAGCATTTTGGTGTGGAACAGGTTTTCCTGGTACACGTTCACGTCGGTCATCTGGTACGCGTCGCGGGTGTCTTCGGAAAGGTAGTTCTGAATCGAGTTGATCTCGTGATCGATGAAGTGCTTGTTGCCTTCAACGTCACGGGTGAAGCCGCGCACACGATAATCCACAGTCACGATGTCCGAATCGAACTGGTGAATGAGGAAATTGAGCGCTTTAAGCGGTGAAATGACACCACAAGTCGACACATCGATGTCCACACGGAAGGTCGCAATACCGTCGTCCGGATGGATCTCCGGGTAGGTATGCACCGTGATATGACTCTTGTCGAGGTGGGCCAGGATAATTTCGGGCAATGGGCCCGGCGACTCTTCAATCTGGCTGTCAGTCGGGGTTACCGGCTCTTCAGAAATCAGAATCGTGACGCTGGCGCCCTGAGGTTCATAGTCCTGACTGGCAATGTTCAGGATGTTGGCACCAATGATCTCGACAACTTCTGTGAGAATCTGCGTCAGGCGTTTCGCGTTGTACTCTTGATTGATGTACTCGACGTAAGCCTGCTGGTCTTGCGGGGTTTCCGCGTAGCAGATGTCATAGATGTTGAAGCTCAAGGTCTTTGTCAGGTTATTGAACCCGTGGAGCTTGAGTTTGCTTTTCACCGTTAAAAACTCTCTATGTATGCGGCCCGGCCGCGTGATCAAGCATGCCCGTCAAGTGCGAACAACGCACCTGCGTAGGACGGTTAACACCTCTTCGCGATGGCGATTTTGGTTATCTGTTCAGGCGGCTGATCCATCGGCTGACCGATCACTGCCCTGAAAAAAGTGGCGCATTATGCAGACGTCAGCGGGGGATCGCCAGAGTCTGCACTGCTTTTATGATAGTTGAATGTCGGTTCAACCGAGTTCGACGATTTCGTAATCGTGAGTAATCGCCACACCAGCCGCGCCGAGCATGATCGAAGCCGAGCAATACTTCTCGGCGGACAGCTCGATCGCGCGTTTGACCTGGGCTTCTTTCAAGCCACGGCCCTTGACCACGAAATGCATGTGAATCTTGGTGAACACCTTCGGATCTTGGGTCGCGCGCTCGGCTTCCAGGAAGGCTTCGCAGCTTTCCACGGCCTGGCGGGACTTCTTCAGAATGCTGACCACGTCGAAGTTGCTGCAACCGCCAACGCCCAGCAGAAGCATTTCCATCGGGCGAACACCCAGATTACGACCACCGGCGTCCGGCGGACCGTCCATGACCACGACATGACCGCTGCCGGATTCGCCGAGGAACATGGCTTCGCCAGCCCATTGGATGCGTGCCTTCATCGCCCAGACTCCACTGTAAAAAAAGGGTCGCCAGCTTAGCACAGGGTTTTGTCCGCACAGCGGGTGACATTCCTAGGACAGATGCTTCTGCGCTGTAGGTAATTTCTCGAATTTTCGACGAAGTGTCTGTTAAGCTGGCGCCAATTCGCTGGCGCCCATGTCAGCTGTGTAGCGACCGCCTTCAGCGCCTCATAAAAAAATCAAACATCACCGTGCAGTCTTTTCGGGATACAACCATGGTTGCTATTACCCCCACACCCAAAATCAAGAATCTCGACAAGCTGTTGATGCATTGTCAGCGCCGTCGCCATGCGGCCAAGAGCAACATCATCTGTGCGGGCGATCGTTCGGATACGCTGTACTTCATCATCAAGGGCTCGGTGACAATCCTGATCGAGGACGACGACGGTCGCGAAATGATCATCGCCTACCTCAACGCCGGGGATTTCTTTGGTGAGCTGGGCCTGTTCGAACAGGCGGGTCAGGAACAGCAGCGCAGCGCTTGGGTGCGGGCCAAGGTCGAATGTGAAACGGCGGAAATCAGCTACGCCAAGTTCCGCGAATTGTCGCAGCAGGATCCAGACATTCTTTACGTACTCAGCGGACAAATCGCACAACGCCTGCGCAACACCACGCGCAAGGTCGGCGACCTGGCGTTCTTCGACGTAACCGGTCGTGTTGCCCGCTGCCTGCTGGAGTTGTGCAAGCAGCCAGATGCGATGACGCACCCGGATGGCATGCAGATCAAGGTGACCCGACAGGAAATCGGGCGGATTGTCGGTTGTTCGCGGGAGATGGTCGGGCGCGTCCTCAAGGATCTTGAAGAGCGCAACCTGGTCGATGTGAAAGGCAAGACCATGGTGGTCTTTGGTACCCGCTAAGCGTACATCTGCGCCAGCATCAAACGAAACAGCTCATCCAGACGCGCCAAAGCCTGTGGCGCGTTGAATTTTTCATGCAGACCGATGTGGCTTTGCGCACGCACCCGCTGCTCCAGGCCACAGGCTTCGTTGAAGCGATTGACCGCCGCGACCATCGATTCACGCTCGTTATCCATCAGCATCGCCCCGTGCACCAGACCAACCGGACGCTGTCCGCCCTGACTCTGACGCCAGCGCTGGGCAGTACCGACCATTTTGCGGCCGTCGAGATTGACGTTGAAGCGACCGTCGCAGAACGCGCCGTCGATTTCGCCCAACGATGATGTGCCGCCCAATTCATCCAGCAGCTGACAGATCGGATCGCACAGGCGACGGTAGCCGGTCTCGATGCGATTGAGGTCGCCTTCGCTGCGCGGTGGCGCGTAGACCAGGGCGATGTTGATAGTGGCGGCTGATTGTGGGACGGGTTCGCCACCGGTTTCGCGTAGCAGGACGGGCCAGCCGGCGGCGGCGGAGACTTCACAGGCGTGGTCGAAACCGGGAAGACGATTGAGGCGGCGCGGCATGACCAGGGCGCGATCGCTGGGCTGCCAGAACAGCAGACCGAACTCCGAGTCACCGGCGCAGACCGAGGCCAGCAAATCCTGTTCGGCTTGCAGACCGGCTTCGATGGTCAGCGGGGTTGGCAGGGACATGGAGGGCTCCGGCAATATGGAAAACTTCAGAGGTTTCGATGAACCCTTCGCGAGCAGGCTCGCTCCCACATTTGGAATGCATGTTCATGTGGGAGCGAGCCTGCTCGCGAAGCAGTCGACTCGGTCTAACGGCAATCAGTCGAGAGTCGAACCGCTGATCGACACGCCACGCTCCGGGAAGAACAGTCGCTGCAGTTCAGTGCCCGGATTCTCCGCACGCATGAATGCTTCGCCGACCAGGAACGAATACACGTCGCTGATTTCCATCAATTCGACATCGGCGCGATTGAGAATACCGCTCTCGGTAATTACCAGACGATCACGCGGAATGCGCGGCAGCAGGTCGAGGGTGGTTTCCAGGCTGACTTCGAAGGTGTGCAGATTACGGTTGTTGACCCCGACCAGTGGTGTGTCGAGGGTTTTCAAGGCGCGCTCCAGCTCATCGCCATCGTGTACTTCCACCAGCACATCAAGACCGACGCTTTTGGCGATGGCGGCCAGCTCGGCCATTTTCACGTCATCCAGTGCGGAGACGATCAACAGCACGCAGTCGGCGCCCAGCGCACGGGCTTCAACGATCTGGTAAGGATCGATCATGAAATCCTTGCGGATCACCGGCAGACTGCACGCGGCACGGGCCTGTTGCAGGTACGCATCGGCGCCCTGGAAGTAGTCGATGTCGGTCAGTACGGAAAGACAGGTCGCCCCACCCTTCTCGTAGCTTTTGGCGATGTCGGCGGGAACGAAGTTCTCGCGGATCACGCCTTTGCTTGGCGAAGCCTTTTTGATTTCGGCAATCACCGCAGGCTGTTTTTTCTTCGCCTGCGCCAGCAATGCCTGGGCAAAACCACGGGGTGCATCGGCCGCCTTGGCCAGACTTTCCAGCTCGCTCAGGCTGACGCGGGCACTACGCTCGGCGACTTCCTGAACTTTGCGTGCCAGAATGTTTTCCAGAACCGTCGGTACACTCATCCCTCATTCTCCACTCTGAATACCGCGGTAAAGGCACCCAGCTCCTCGAGTTTTTCCCGAGCGAGACCGGTGTGCAGCGCGTCGTGTGCAAGCTCGACGCCCTGTTTCAAACTGCTGGCCAGGTCAGCGGCATACAGCGCTGCACCGGCATTGAGCACAATCATTTCGGCGGCTTTCTGGCCGTTTTCGGTTTTGCGCTTGCCGAGGGCATCGCGGATCAGCGCCAGCGAGGCTTCCGGGCCGTCGACCGACAAGCCGTGCAGGCTCTGGCTTTTCATGCCGAGGTCTTCCGGCTCGACCCAATATTCGCTGATCTCATTGTTCTTCAGCTCGGCGACAAAAGTCGGCGCGGCGAGACTGAACTCATCCAGACCGTCCTTCGAATGCACCACCAGCACATGCTTGCTGCCCAGACGCTGCAAGACTTCGGCCAATGGCCGGCACAACGCCTTGTTGAATACGCCCACTACCTGATGCTTTACACCGGCCGGATTCGTAAGCGGGCCGAGCATGTTGAATAGCGTACGCAGGCCGAGATCGCGGCGCGGGCCGGCGGCGTACTTCATGGCTTTGTGATGGGTCTGGGCGAACATGAAACCGATGCCAACGTTGTCGATGCAACGCGCAACCTGCACCGGCGTCAGGTTCAGATAAATGCCGGCGGCTTCGAGCAAGTCGGCGCTGCCGCTCTTGCCCGAGACCGCTCGGTTGCCGTGTTTGGCGACGGTGCACCCGGCAGCGGCGACAACAAAGGAAGAAGCGGTCGACACGTTGAAGATGTTCGCGCCGTCACCACCGGTACCGACCACATCGACCACGCCGTCGAGAGTCTTCAGCTCAACCAGGTCGGCCAGCTCACGCATCACCGACACAGCGCCGACGATCTCGTCGATGCTCTCGCTCTTCATACGCATGGCCATCATGAACGCGCCGATCTGCGCGTCGGTGCATTGACCGGTCATGATTTCGCGCATCACATCGCGCATTTCATCGGTGCTGAGGTCGAGGTGCTCGACGATACGGCTCAGGGCTGTCTTGATATTCATGGGAAGTCCTTAGCGCGTGCCGCCGGTTTGTTTGAGGAAGTTGGCAAACAGTTCATGGCCCTGCTCGGTCAGGATCGACTCGGGGTGGAACTGTACGCCCTCAATGTTCAGGGTCTTGTGACGAAGGCCCATGATTTCGTCGACCGAACCGTCATCGTGCTGGGTCCACGCGGTCAGCTCCAGGCAATCAGGCAAAGTGTCGTGCTTGACGATCAGCGAATGGTAACGGGTAACCGTCAACGGATGATTCAGACCCTGGAAAACGCCCTTGTCCTCGTGGAATACCGGACTAGTCTTACCGTGCATCACTTGGCGGGCGCGCACCACGTCGCCGCCAAACGCCTGGCCGATGGACTGATGGCCAAGGCAGACACCGAGGATCGGCAGCTTGCCGGCGAAGTGTTTGATGGCTTCGATGGAGATGCCGGCTTCAGTCGGCGTGCAAGGACCGGGGGAAACCACGATGCGCTCAGGCTTGAGGGCTTCGATTTCAGCGATGGTCAGTTCATCGTTGCGCACCACTTTGACTTCGGCACCCAGCTCGCCGAGGTATTGCACAACGTTGTAAGTAAAGGAGTCGTAGTTGTCGATCATCAGCAACATGGCGTGTCGAACCTCTTGAATTCTGATTTGAAAACAGCCTTCAGATCACTTGCCCGCAGGGCGCTGCACGATGTCGGACGCAGGAAGATGCGTCGGCACAGCGGCATTTCAAACAGGCAAGGAAGGCAAAGCGATACAGATCCGGCGGGGCCGGCAGAAAAGATTCAGGCGCGCCAACGCCAGCGGGCGTGTGCCTTGATGACTTGATCCAGAAGTTTGCTGGTGATCAACACGGGGAAGGTCTCGTTCATACGTTCCGGCACAGTAACTTAGCTGGGCTGAGCGTGCAATATGGCCGGGGCTGCGGGAGATAAAACCGGGGGAGGATTCGCGACCGATGGCAAAACGCCGGGAGTTTTTGGTACTGTCGTTTCGTTCACCTACAACAATAAATAAACGGACTTGCTCATGATCAAACAGACGTTGTTTGTACCGCTGGCGGGCTGCCTGCTTGCACTGGCTTGTGCTCAGGCCAATGCTGCACCCAATCCCTATTCGAATTTCATAGTTTTCGGCGACAGTCTGAATGACGCCGGAACCTTCGCCGACACTGGCGGACCGGCCGGCTCCACCGAGCGTTACACCAACCGGACCGGGCCGGTTTATCAGGATGGCAGCGGTGAACTGTATTCATTGAATTCCACGCAGTTGCTCGGCGGACGCCTTGGCTTTTCGCCAGACCAGACAGCCTCTTCCAGCTCGGCAGTGCGTGCCGAAAACGGCCAGGCCGACGGCAACAACTGGGCCGTGGGCGGTTATCGTACTGACCAGATTCTCGACTCGATCACGACGCAATCCGCTACTGGTGAACGCACCCGCGCAGGTTACTTGCCCTCCAACGGTTTCCGCGCCGACCCGAATGCGCTGTACTACATTTCCGGCGGCGGTAACGACTTCCTGCAAGGACGCATTCTCAGCCTGCCGCAAGCCAACGCCGCCGCCGATCGACTGGCCGACAGCGTGCAAACCCTGCAAACCGCCGGCGCCAAATACGTGATGGTCTGGCTGTTGCCTGATGTGGGGCTGACGCCAGCGATCAACGGTACGCCGCTGCAAACCTTCAGCAGTCAACTCGCCACCCAGTTCAACAGTCAGTTGGTCACACGCCTGCAAGGCATCAACGCTGAAATCATTCCGCTGAATATTCCGGTGCTGTTGTCGGAAGTGTTTGCCGATCCAGGACGTTTTGGCCTCGCGACCGATCAGAATCTGACCGCGACCTGCTTCAGTGGCAGCGGCTGCGCCGAAAACGCCCGTTACGGGATCAACAGTGCAACGCCGGATCCGACCAAGCTGATCTACAACGACGGCGTGCACCCGACCGAAGCCGGGCAAAAACTGATCTCCGACTACGCCTACTCCCTGCTCGCCGCACCGTGGGAACTGGCGCTGCTACCGGAAATGGCTCACGCCACTGTACGCGCGCATCAGGATGAACTGCGCAACCAATGGCAAGCGGACTGGGAAAACTGGCAAGCGGTCGGTCAATGGCGGGCGATTGTTTCCGCCGGTGGCCAACATCTGGATGTCGACAGCCAAAGCAGCGGCGTCAGCGCCGATGGCAGCGGTTACAACCTCAACGTTGGCGGCAGCTACCGCTTGAATGAAGCCTGGCGCGTCGGCGTGGCGGGCGGTTTCTACCGGCAGAATCTGGAAGCCGGTCATAACGATTCTGACTACAAACTCAACAGCTACATGGCCACGGCATTCGCCCAGTTCCAGCAAAACCGCTGGTGGGCTGACGCAGCGTTGACCGGCGGCAAACTCGACTACGACAACCTCAAGCGCAAATTCGATCTCGGCGCCAGCGAAGGTGCGGAGAAAGGCGACACCGACGGCAGCCTCTGGGCCTTCAGCGCGCGTGTCGGTTACGACATTGCCCAGCCGGGCAGCGAGTGGCACCTGTCGCCATTCGTCAGCGCCGATTACGCCAGTGTCGATGTCGATGGCTACTCAGAGAAGAGCAATCGCGCCACGGCGCTGACCTTCGATGATCAGACCCGCGACTCGAAACGCCTGGGGCTGGGCTTGCAGGGGAAATACAACATCACGCCGCAAACTCAGGTGTTCGGCGAGTACGCTCACGAGCGTGAGTACGAAGATGACGTGCAGAAGGTCAACATCGCGCTCAATACCTTGCCGGCCAACGACTTCACACTTGAGGGCTATACGCCGCAAAGCCATTTGAACCGATTGAGTCTCGGTGTGAGCCACAAGCTCACGGCGGATCTGGCGCTGCGTGGCGGTTATTCGTTGCGCAAGGATGATGACTTTACCCAGCAGGGTGTGAATGTCGGGGTTGTGCTGGACTTTTAATCCCACGCACAAAAAAGCGGCGCCCTCACAGGCGCCGCTTTTTTATGGCTACACACAAATCGAATGTGGGAGCGAGCTTGCTCGCGAAAGCGGTGGGTCAGCCAGCATAAATATTGACTGACGGGGCCTCTTCGCGAGCAAGCTCGCTCCCACAGGGAAGATCAGTGATCAGTCCGGGGTTTGCTCGGCCAGAGCCACTGCACGGAACATCGCACGGCGTTTGTTCAGGGTTTCTTCCCATTCCAGCGCCGGCACCGAGTCGGCTACGATACCGCCACCGGCCTGCACGTGCAGTTCGCCGTTTTTGATCACTGCCGTGCGAATGGCAATCGCGGTGTCCATGTTGCCGTTCCAGGCGAAGTAACCGACCGCCCCGCCATACACACCACGCTTGACCGGCTCCAGTTCGTCGATGATTTCCATCGCGCGAATCTTCGGCGCGCCCGACAAAGTACCCGCCGGCAGAATCGCCCGCAGTGCGTCCATCGCCGTCAGCCCTGCCTTCAACTGGCCGGTGACGTTGGAGACGATGTGCATCACGTTGGAATAACGCTCGATGACCATTTTCTCGGTGAGCTTCACCGAACCAATCTCCGAAACGCGACCGGTATCGTTACGACCCAGATCGATCAACATCAAGTGCTCGGCGATCTCCTTGTCGTCCGACAGCAAGTCTTCTTCCAGCGCCAGATCGGCTTCTTCGGTCGCGCCACGTGGACGAGTGCCGGCAATCGGACGCACGGTGATCAGGTTGTCTTCAACCCGCACCAGCACTTCCGGCGAACTGCCAACAACGTGGAAGTCGCCGAAGTTGAAGAAGTACATGTACGGCGTCGGGTTGAAGCAACGCAGCGCGCGGTATAGATCAATCGGCGCAGCCTTGAAGTCGATCGACATGCGTTGCGACGGCACAACCTGCATGCAGTCACCGGCCAGGATGTATTCCTTGATGGTGTCGACGGCTTTTTCGTAATCGCCCTGAGTGAAACTGGAGCGGAACACTGGATCAGCGGATTGCTGCTTGCTGAAGTCCAGGCCCCGGCGCGGGGTGATCGGCTGACGCAGTTGCTCGAGCAGCTCCTGCAAACGTGCCTGACCTTGTTCAAAGGCATCGGCCTCGGAAGGGTCGGCCAGCACGATCGCGTGCATCTTGCCGGCGAGGTTGTCGAAAACGACGACGGCGTCGGAGACCATCAACAGAATGTCCGGTACACCCAGCGGATCCGGGTTAGGGCACTTGCCCAAGCGCTTCTCGACATAACGCACGCAGTCGTAACCGAAGTAACCGACAAGACCACCGTTGAAACGCGGCAGACCGGCGATGGTCGGCACGTTGTAACGCGCCTTGAAGGTTTCAACGAAGGCCAGCGGATCTTCCACGTCGTGGCTTTCGGTCTCGACGCCATCAACGGTGATGCTGACGTGATGGTCGTGAACCCGCAGCACGGTGCGGCACGGCAGGCCGATGATCGAGTAACGGCCCCATTTCTCGCCGCCCTGCACCGATTCGAGCAGGTAGGAGTTGGGCTGGTCGGCCAGTTTCAGGTAGATCGACAGCGGCGTGTCGAAGTCGGCCAGGGTTTCGCAGGCCAACGGGATGCGGTTGTAGCCGTCAGCGGCCAAGCGCAGGAATTCTTCGCGGATCATAAGGTGCCTCGTGGTGTGAGGGGCAAATCAGTCAGGTATGCAAACGCACCGGCAAGCCGGCCAGGAACAAGTCAGGCGCGCCAACGCCAGCGGGCCAGGGCCTTGATGACTTTCATCCAGAGTTTGCGAGTGACCACCACGATGGCGTTTCCAGAATGGGATTGAGCAGCGTCGGGCAACGTTATCTCAGCGGCCGTACCGAGGCAACCGGGAATTAGCTTGCGCAGATCGTTGATCACCAGCGCCGGCGACTCCTCGGCAATCGGCCGGCCGTGGTTGTAGCCGTAACTCAGCGCCACGCATTTGACCCCCGCCGCTTTCGCCGCCAGCACGTCGCTGCGCGAGTCGCCGACGAACAACGATTGCGAGGCCGGGATGTTGGCCATTTTCATCACGAAGAACAGCGCCGCCGGATCAGGCTTCTTCTGCGGCAAGGTATCGCCACCGATGATCCACTTGAAGTAGCGACCGATCTTCATCTGATCCAGCAGCGGCGCGACGAAGCGCTCCGGCTTGTTGGTGATCAGCGCCATGGCCACCCCCTGCTTGTGCAGCCACTTGAGGGTGTCGCGCACGCCGGGATAGACCACGGTCAGCTCATGGCTGGCGCCGTAGGCTTGCATGAACACTTCCAGCGCATGCTCGGCTTCGACGTCATCGACTGCCGAATGATCAATGCCACCGGCCAAGGCGCGGCGCACCAGGACCGGTGCGCCGTTCCCCACCCACTCGCGCACCGAATCGATGCCCGCCGGTTGACGGCCGAGGGAGAGCAGCATGGTGTCCACCGCGGCTGCCAGGTCCGGAACCGAGTCGATCAGCGTGCCATCCAGATCGAACATCACCAGCCGTGGCAGTTTCCCCGGGAACAGCTGCTCAAACCCGCTCATGGGCGAGCCAGCGCCAGTTCGGAACGCATCTTGTCGATGACTTCCTGATAGTTCGGCGCGTTGAAGATCGCCGAGCCGGCAACAAAGGTATCAGCCCCCGCAGCGGCGATTTCGCGGATGTTGTTGACGTTGACGCCGCCGTCGATTTCCAGACGAATATCACGGCCCGAAGCATCGATGATCGCCCGCGCTTCGCGCAGCTTGTCGAGGGTGCCGGGAATGAACTTCTGCCCGCCGAAGCCTGGGTTGACGCTCATCAGCAAGACCATATCGACCTTGTCGATCACGTACTTGAGCACGTCCAGCGGGGTCGCCGGGTTGAACACCAGACCGGATTTGCAGCCACCTTCGCGGATCAGTTGCAGCGAACGATCAACGTGCAGCGTGGCTTCCGGGTGGAAGGTGATGTAGGTGGCGCCGGCTTCGATGAAGTCGCCGACGATGCGATCCACCGGGCTGACCATCAGGTGTGCGTCGATCGGCGCGGTAATGCCGTACTTGCGCAATGCCGCACAAACCATCGGGCCGATGGTCAGGTTTGGCACGTAGTGGTTGTCCATGACGTCGAAATGGACGAAGTCGGCGCCAGCGGCGAGAACGTTGTCTACTTCCTCGCCGAGGCGGGCGAAGTCGGCGGAGAGAATCGACGGAGCAATTACGAAGGGCTGCATGACGCACCTTTTCTGAGCTAAATCACGATGGCGCGCATTGTATACCTCAAGTTTCCAAGCGCGCACCGTGACCGCGATGATTGGGTTGTGCCATGACCGGTGACCGGCGCGGACTCAATAAGCCGCGCGGTAGATCTTCTCGATGTCAGCAGCGCTGAGTTTGCGCGGGTTGTTGCGCATCAGCCGCTCAATGCCCGCTGCTTCGACGGCCATGGCCGGGATCGCGTCTTCCGGGACACCGAAACTGCGCAGGCCGGCAGGAATTTCTACTGCTGCGCACAGATCGGTCATCGCTTGCACAGCTTTGTCTGCCGCTTCGGCTGCACTCAGATGAGCGGTCTTAACCCCCATGGCTTCGGCAATATCCTGCATGCGTTCGACGCAGGCCATCTTGTTCCAGGTCATGACATACGGCAGCAGCAAGGCATTGCTGACGCCATGGGCAATGTTGAAACGCCCGCCCAGCGGATACGCCAGCGCATGCACCGCGCCGACCCCGGCATTGCCGAACGCCATGCCGGCCATCAGGCTGGCGGTGGCCATGTCTTCGCGCGCTTGCAGGTTGGCGCCGTTGGCATAAGCCTTGGGCAGGGCTCTGGCGATCAGCTTGATGGCGCCGAGGGCCAAAGAGTCGGTGATCGGCGAGGCATTCACCGACAGATAGGATTCGATGGCATGCACCAGTGCGTCGACGCCACTGGCGGCGGTGACGCTGCGTGGGCAGGTCAGGGTCATCTGCGGACTGACCAGCGCCACGTCCGGTAATAGAAAGTCGCTGACGATACCTTTCTTCAGCTGTGCGACTTTGTCCGAGAGGATCGCGACGTTGGTGACTTCGGAACCGGTCCCGGCGGTGGTCGGAATCGCGATCAGCGGCGGGCCTTTGCGCGGCACCTGATCAACGCCGAACAGATCCTCCAGCGCGCCGTGATATCCCGCGTATGCAGCGACACTCTTGGCGATGTCGATGGCGCTGCCGCCACCGAGGCCGATCAAGCCGTCATGCCCGCCTTCGCGGTAAACGCGCATGCAGTCCTCGACGATGGCGATTTCCGGGTCTGGCAAAACGCGGTCAAAAATCTCGTAGTCGCGACCACCGAGTTGCACCAGCGCCAGCTCTACCGTGCCGGATTTGACCAGTGCGGCGTCGGTGACGATCAGGGGGTTGTCGATGTCGAGGCGGGTCAGTTCGGCGGCCAGTTGTTCGATGGCGGCGGCGCCGGTGATCAGTTTATGAGCGATTTTGAACTGGGACAGACTCATCGTGCGCAGCCTCTTATAGATGTGGGAGCTGGGCACAAGATTAGCTGGGGATTTGGGGTTGTCTGCTATTCAGGTGGTGAATGACGCATTGAGGGTAAGAGCAAGAGCCCCTCACCCTAGCCCTCTCCCGGAGGGAGAGGGGACTGACTGAGGTGAATGTGAGAGGTACACCGACGTGCGATACCGAGTCGAACTCAGGTTTTGAAAAGCACAACGATCTGCTCCCTTCCCCCCGAAGGTAAAAAGACTGACCGAGGTGGATGGAGGAGATACACCGACGTGCGATGCCGAGTCGAACTCAGATTCTGAACAGCACGAATATCTGCTCCCTTTCCCCCTCGCCCCCCTGGGGGAGAGGGCTGGGGTGAGGGGGTGGCTTTTGATCTGGCCGTTAAACCTGAGCCGTACGCAGTTTTTCGCTGCGGCCGCGCAACCATTCCAGGGTCAGCAGCAGAATCACCGAGAAAGCGATCAGCAAAGTAGCCGCCGCCGCAATCGTCGGACTCAGGTTCTCGCGAATCCCGCTAAACATCTGCCGAGGCAACGTCGCCTGCTCAGGCCCTGCAAGAAACAGCGTCACCACTACCTCATCAAACGAAGTCGCAAACGCAAACAGCGCCCCGGAAATCACCCCCGGCGCAATCAGCGGCAAGGTCACCCGACGAAACGCCGTCAATGGCGATGCACCGAGACTCGCCGCCGCACGCACCAGATTATGGTTAAACCCCTGCAACGTCGCCGACACGGTGATGATCACAAACGGCACACCCAACACCGCGTGCACCACGATCAGCGAGAAGAAGCTGTTACCCAACCCCAACGGCGCAAAGAACAGATAGCTCGCCACACCAATGATCACCACCGGCACCACCATCGGCGAGATCACCAGCGCCATCACCAGCGATTTACCGGGAAAATCCCCCCGAGTCAGACCAATCGCCGCCAGCGTACCGAAGATCATCGCCAGCACCGTCGCCGCCGGGGCAACGATGATGCTGTTCTTCAGTGCACGCATCCATTCCGCCGAGGCGAAGAAGTCTTGATACCACTGCAGCGAAAAGCCCTGCAGCGGATAGACCAGAAAACTCCCCGAGTTGAACGACAACGGAATGATCACCAGCACCGGCAGAATCAGGAACAACAGGATCAAGCCGCAGAGGATCCGCAGGCTGTAGAACCACACCCGTTCGATGGGCGACATGTAAGGACTCAGCATCTCGAATTCCCCTTAGCTCAGGCGCAGGCGACTGGCGCCGACCAGCCAGCTGTAAATCAGATAAAGCACCACGGTCGCCAGCAGCAACAGCCCGCCCAGCGCAGTAGCCATGCCCCAGTTGATGCTGGTGTTGGTGTAGAAGGCGACGAAGTAGCTGACCATTTGATCGTTCGGGCTGCCGAGCAGCGCCGGGGTGATGTAGTAGCCGATGGCGAGGATGAACACCAACAGACAGCCGGCACCGACGCCGGCGTAGGTCTGCGGGAAGTACACCCGCCAGAAACTGGCGAACGGATGGCAGCCGAGGGAAATCGCCGCACGCATGTAGGTCGGCGAGATGCCTTTCATCACGCTGTAGATCGGCAGGATCATGAACGGCAGCAGAATGTGCACCATCGAGATGTACACGCCGGTGCGATTGAACACCAGTTCCAGCGGTTTATCGATGATGCCCATGGCCATCAAGCCACTATTGATCAGACCGCCCGATTGCAGGAGCACGATCCACGCGGCGACTCGCACCAGGATCGAGGTCCAGAACGGCAGCAGCACCAGAATCATCAGCAGGTTGCTTTGCCGCGATGGCAGGTTCGCCAGCAGGTAAGCCAGTGGATAGGCGAGCAGCAGGCAGATCACGGTGATGACCAGACCCATCCAGAACGTGCGGGCGAAGATGTCGAGATAGATCGCCTGATCCGGTGTAGCCGGGGCGATTTCGCCGAGGTCGTCGATACGGTGATCGACGGCCGCCAGCAGGTAATACGGGGTGAGGCTGCTGGTGTTGCGTTTGACCGCTTGCCAGTAGGCCGGGTCGCCCCAACGTTCGTCGAGTGCTTCCAGCGCTTCTTTATAAGAGGCCGGTTCGCTGGCGAACGGCAGCGCCCGGGCGGTTTTGGTCAGCAGGCTGCGATAGCCGGCCAACTCCATGTTCAAGCGCTTGGACAGATCGCCCAGCGTCTGGTTTTTGCGTGCTTCGGCGAGGTCTTCGCCGGCAGCTTTATAGACCGGTTCTGCGGGCAGGCCACGCCCGTCCCAACTGGCGATGGCCGCCACGGTGCGCGGCATGCCGCCGACCACTTCCGGGTTGCCGACGCTTTTGTAGAGCAGCGCCACGATTGGCACCAGAAACACCAACAGCAGAAACAGCACCAGCGGCGCAATCAGCGCTTGAGCCTTCCAGCGGTTGACCCGCTCGGCGCGCTTGAGCTTCTGCTTCAAGGTGGGGCTGTTGCCCTCGTTCAGGGGAACGGCGATGGCCATGACGTACTCCGCAAATCTTTGATCGTGACAGAGGTGGCGAACCACCTCGATCGATTGATGCACACAGATCCAAATGTGGGAGCGAGCTTGCTCGCGAAGGCGGCGCATCAGTCGACATCAATGTTGAATGTACTGGCGCTTTCGCGAGCAAGCTCGCTCCCACAGGAGAGCGAGCCCTCGGTTATTTCGCAGCCCAGGAGTTGAAGCGCTGCTCCAGTTGCTCGCCGTTGTCAGCCCAGAAGCTGACGTCGATCTGCACTTGGTTGGCGATGTTTTCCGGGGTGGTCGGCATGTCTTTGAGGACATCCTTGGCCAACAGCGGCACAGCCTGGGTGTTGGCCGGGCCATAGGCGATGTTTTCCGAGTAGGTCTTCTGTTGCTGCGGCTGTACCGAGAAGGCGATGAACTTCTTCGCCGCTTCCGCACGCTTGGCGTCGAGACCTTTCGGGATGGCCCAGGCGTCGAAGTCGTAGATGCCGCCGTTCCACACCACTTTCAGGTTGGATTCTTTTTGCACGGCAGCGATGCGACCGTTGTAGGCCGAGCTCATCACTACGTCACCGGAAGCGAGGTATTGCGGCGGTTGCGCGCCGGCTTCCCACCATTGGATGCTCGGTTTCAGCTCATCAAGTTTCTTGAACGCGCGATCCTGGCCACCCTTGCTCGCCAGCTCTTTGTAGACGTCTTTCGGCGCCACACCATCGGCCATCAAAGCGAATTCGAGGGTGTACTTGGCGCCTTTGCGCAGGCCTCGCTTGCCCGGGAATTTCTTGGTGTCCCAGAAATCCGCCCAGCTGGTCGGTGCGATTTTCAGCTTGTCGGCGTTGTAAGCCAGTACGGTCGACCAAACGAAGAAGCCCACGCCGCACGGCTGAATCGCGCCTTTGACGTAGTCTTCAGTCTTGCCGAACAGCGCCGGGTCGAGTTGCTCGAACATCTCTTCGTCGCAGCCACGGGACAGCTCTGGCGATTCAACTTCGACCAGATCCCACGACACGCTCTTGGTGTCGACCATGGCTTTGACCTTGGCCATTTCACCGTTGTACTCGCCAGCGACGATCTTGCCGTTGCCCGCCGCTTCCCACGGTGCATAGAAGGCTTTGACTTGCGCGGCCTTGTTCGCCCCGCCAAACGACACCACGGTCAAATCCGGGCCGGCGGCCATCGCGCTTGCCGCACCCATCAGGCCCAGGGTCAGGGCGGTGAACTTCAGGGATCTCAACATTTATTGTTCTCTCCACGTGCAGGGTTGGTGTTGGTATTGCCGGGGCGATCAGTTCGCCTCTAGAAGCGGATCGAGTGCGCGTACGTGCTCGACCTGCCAGCCAAGCGGAACCACGTCACCGACGGCGAGCGCGGGATCGAGCTCGGCAATCGGTTGTTTCACGAAGAAGTCGGTCTTGCCGCAAACTTCCAGGCGCACCCGGACGTGGTCGCCCAGATAGATGAATTCCGCCACCCTCCCTGAGAAGCGGTTAACGCATTGATCGCTCGAACCGTTGAGGCTGACGCGCTCCGGACGGATCGACAGGGTCACCGGTTCGCCGGTCTGGCCGACATTGACCGCTAGCGCCTCGACCTTTTCGCCACGGCCCAACTCGACCACGCAGCGCTCGCCGCTCTGGCTGAGCAGGCGGCCATTGAGGCGATTGTTCTCGCCGATAAAGTTGGCGACAAAGGTGTTTTTCGGTTCTTCGTAAAGGCTGCGCGGCGGGGCGATCTGCTGGATTTCGCCTTGATGGAAAACCGCCACTCGGTCGGACATGGTCAGCGCTTCACCCTGATCGTGGGTCACATAGACCACGGTCACACCGAGGCGTTGGTGCAGGTGTTTGATTTCCATCTGCATGTGTTCACGCAGTTGTTTGTCGAGGGCACCGAGTGGTTCGTCCATCAGCACCAGTTGTGGCTCGAACACCAGCGCGCGGGCCAACGCCACACGTTGCTGCTGACCACCGGACAACTGCGCTGGGTAGCGCGAGGCGAACGCATCGAGCTGAACCATGCTGAGGACTTTCTTCACGCGGTCGCTGACGTCGCTTTTGTTCAGGCCACGCACAGTCAGCGGGAACGCGAGGTTTTCTGCCACAGTCATGTGCGGGAACAATGCGTAATTCTGGAACACCATGCCGATGTCGCGCTTGTGCGGCGGCACGTTGTTGATCGAGCGCCCGGCCAGCAGGATTTCACCAGCAGTCGGCGTTTCGAAACCGGCGAGCATCATCAGGCTGGTGGTCTTGCCGGAACCGGACGGCCCGAGCAGGGTGAGAAATTCGCCTTTGCGAATGTCCAGGTTGAGGTCTTTGACGATCAGGTTCTCGCCGTCGTAGCTCTTCTGCACTCCACGAAAGCTGACCAGCACATCACTGGCCCCTGCGTTTGTATCGACCTGGCTCATACCCACACCTTTGTTGTTGATGACTGCTTGTGGCTTAAGCCTAGTGGCTGCTGACAGGCACGCAAATCGGGGCGCAGGAGAGAATCGCCTCAGCCGGATGGAAGGTTTGGGGTAGGGATTGCCCTACAAGGATGGCGCTAATGGATAAGGCAGTGACAAGCGACAAGCTGCGAGCCACAAGCAATGGCAAAAACGCGTGTCGCTTAGGGATATGCGCACAATCCGGATCCAAAGCAGATCCCTTGTGGGAGCGAGCCTGCTCGCGAATGCGGTGGGTCATTCAGCTTATTCGGTGACTGTTACACCGCTTTCGCGAGCAGGCTCGCTCCCACAGGGGAACAGTGCTGATCAGAGAAGTTTGTGTTCCATCGCGTATTTGACCAGTTCGGCCAGAGAAGTGATGTTGAGCTTTTGCATCAACCGCGCCTTGTGGGTGCTGATGGTTTTGCTGCTCAGCGCCAATTGCTGGGCGATGTCGTTGACGTTCGCGCCCTGGGCCAGGCGTTCGAACACCGAGAATTCGCGTTCGGATAGCAGAGAGTGCAACGGCCGCGCGTCAGTCAGGCCGACTTCAAACACCATGCGGTCTGCCAGATCCGGATCAATGTAACGCCCACCCGCCGCGACCTTGCGAATGGCGGTGAGTAACAGTGCCGGATCGCTGTCCTTGGTCGCATACCCGGCGGCGCCAACCTTTAGCGCCCTAGCAGCCATCTGCGCCTCGTCGTGCATCGACAACACCAGAATCGCCGGCGGATTGTTCAGTGCCCGGATGCGCGGAATTGCTTCGAGGCCATTGACCCCTGGCATGGAAATGTCGAGCAGCACCACTTCGCACGGAATATGGCGCAGGGTCTCAAGCAATTGTTCGCCATTGCTCGCCTCGCCCACCACTTGCAGATCCTTGGCCAGGCCGATCAATTGCTTGATGCCCTCGCGAACGATGGTGTGGTCTTCGGCTACCAGTACACGGATCACGTTTTTCTCCATTGTTCTTGTTTAGAAGCCAAAATTCGCGAGCAGGCTCGCTCCCACAAGGAAATGCACTGCAAGGTGGGGCGAGCCTGTTCGCGAAGAGGCCAGCATCAACACCACCCGACCATCAGACCTCACTCACCGGCACCCACACCACCAGACTGGTGCCCTCCCCCGGCTCACTCTCCAGCACCAGCCGCCCGCCCATGATCAGCACCCGCTCACGCATGCCCACCAGACCAAATGAAGTCGGCCGACCGGCAGCGGCGACAAATCCTACGCCATCATCACTGACCGTCAGACACAATTCGTCGCCCTCCAGCGCCAGCGTCAGTTCCACAGTATGCGCCTGGGCATGGCGCATCACATTGGTCAGCGCTTCCTGCAAAATCCGGAACAGGCCAATCGCCTTGGCATCGCTCAGCGCCGGCAGATTGTCCGGCACCTGCACCAGACACGGAATCTGCGTCCGCGCCTCGAACCGCCGCGCCTGCCACTCGATTGCCGACGCAATCCCGGCATCGAGAATCGGCGGACGCAATGCCGTCGCCACATCGCGCACCAACTGAAACAACTGCGCGATCAGGCGTTTCATGCTGTTCAGCCGTTCGTTCAGCCCAGGATCGAGTTGTGCGTAGGCCAACTCGCACATCGATGTTTCCAGCTTCAGCACCGTCAACATCTGCCCCAGCTCATCGTGAACTTCGCGGGCAATTCGCGCCTTTTCTTCTTCGCGCACGCTCTCAAGGTGCGCCGACAGTTCGCGCAGTTGCTCGCGCGATGCCGCCAGTTCCAGCTCGATACGCTTGCTCTCGGTAATGTCCCAGACGATGCCGTCCCACACGTAAGCGCCATCCTCCAGTTGCCGGGTGATCGCCTTGATCTCGGCCCAGCGCTGCTCGCCTTGACGCGTGAGGATTCGGCCCTGCCACGACCAGTCGCTATCGGTGTCCAGCGCCTGATCCTGGGTTTGGTGGTAACTGGCCTTGTCATCCGGATGCACCAGGCTGCGCAGGCCCATGTCGCGATGGGCCAGGGTGGCCGGGGCGTAACCGACCAGACTTTCGCTGCCCTCACTGATATAGGCAAAGTCGATCTGCCCGGTCACCGGCGCCCGCTCCAGACGGAACACCAGCCCCGGCACATTCGCCGCAATGCCTTGCAGACGCGCCTCGCTTTCCTGCAACGCCGCCAGGGCGCGACGGCGCTCGGTCACATCAGTGAGATAAACCACCAGATACTCGCTGTCGCGAAAACGCAGAAAACTCAGTGAAACATCCGCAGGCAAAACACTGCCATCGGCGCGCACGCAACTGGTTTCGAAACTCAGCGGACCTTCTTCGCTGGCCCGCGCGCGCTTCCACAGATTGAGCCAGCGATCCATGTGCAAACCCGGCTCGAAGTCGATCAGCGGTCGCTCGATCAATCCGCCTGAGGGATAACCGAGCATGACTTCCGCCGCGTGATTGGCGTAGCGCACATGGCTGTCCCAGTTGACCCAGAGGATGCCAACGGTGCTTTGATCGATTGAGAACTGCGTCAACCGCAGCGCTTCTTCATTGGCCGCGCGCAAGGCGATGTCTTCCCGGGCGGCCAGCAGTCGCTGCTCAAGGCTGTGCTGTTGGCGACGCTGCCAGAACACGATGGCGACACAACTCGACAGCATTACCGCGAACAACAGGCTGAGGTTCTGCCAAAAGCCCGGTGACTCCGAGAGTCGCGGATATTTCGGTTGCAGCCATTGGTTGTGCAACTGCTCCAGATCCTTGGCCGGGATTGCACGCAGCGCACTTTGAATGATCCCGGCCAACTCTGGCCAATCGCGGCGCGAGCCGACTCGCAGCAGTTGCGGCAAGCCGATATCACCGACCACCACCAGTTCGGCGAACTCAGGCTCTACCGACAAGCGCCCGAGCTGCGCTTCATCAACCACGGCGTAAGTGGCCTGCTGACTCAACAGCAACTGCAAGGCCTGACGCTCCAGCGGCACACCTTGCAGATTCAGATGCGGATAGTTACCGCGCAGATAGTCGGCGGTGCTGCTGGGCATGCGCACAGCGACGCGGGTCTGGCTGTCGAGTTTCTCCAGATCGACCACGCCACTGGCTTTCTGATCGCTGACCACCAGTTGCGGGACACGCATGTAAGGATCGGAGAACTGCCACAGGCGCAGGGCGCTTGGCGTCTGGCTCAGGCCCGGCGCGATATCGATCTCGCCCTCGCGCACGGCGGTTTCCAGTTGTGCGAGATCCTGAAAGTTGCGCCAGCTCAGCTCGACATTGAGCGCTTTGGCCAACAACTTCATCAGCTCAACGTTAGCCCCGGACAGGCGTTGCAGACGCCGGTCGTATTGAGCGTAGGGCGCTTGCAACACCAGGCCGACGCGCAATTCATTGTGCTGCGCCAGCCATTGCTGCTGGCTCGCCGACAACTGTGCGAGATGAGACGGCGGCGCAGGCGCCGCCCAGCCCATCAAGGGAAACCACAAACAGCCGATAACCCACAGGCAGCAAAATCGCTTCATTGAAGTCTCATACACTGACAAATTCTGACCAACCCATTAGGCTGCCGGGATACTTTCTGGCCTGGAATAACCGATGCCCTCTGTTTACCGCCTGGCAATGCCAGCATTGTGCCTGTCGCTGATCCTGCCTTGTGCGTTTTCAGTCGAAGCCGCCGACCCCGCCCCTGCGGCGGAAAAACCGGCAGAAGAAAAACCGGTCGAACGCCAGCCATTGCTTGAGCGTAGTCAGGAAGAGGCCGTCGCACTGCAACGTAAAGTCCCGGCGCAGGAACAGCAACAGTTGCAGGCCGGCAGCGACACCTTTCTCGCCCTGTGGAAACCGGCCAACACCGCCGAACCCAAAGGCGCGGTGATCATCATCCCTGGCGCTGGCGAAACCGCTGACTGGCCACAGGCGATCGGCCCATTGCGACAAAAACTGCCTAACGCCGACTGGAGCAGCCTGAGCATCACGCTGCCTGATCTGCAAAGCGATGCGATTGCCCCGCGTGTAATTGAGCCAGCCGCAGCGCCGAAAGCACCGGAAAGCGGCAGCAAGGATGCAACCACCGCGCAGCCGATCGAGCAAGCCGCTGGCGGTGAGGCCGAAGTGGCGGACCAAGTGGTCGCCGAAACCACTGAAGAGCAATCCAGGGCTGACGCTGAAAGAATCTTCACACGCATCGACGCGGCGATTGCCTACGCCGAACAGCAGAGCGCGCGCAGCATTGTCGTGCTTGGCCACGGTAGCGGTGCTTATTGGGCCGCGCGCTACCTGAGCGAAAAACAAACCTCGCAGATCGAAAAATTCGTCATGGTTGACGTGCAGACACCGACCAAGGCCAAACCGGCATTGGTAGAACTGACGCCGACGCTGAAATTGCCGACCGTGGATATTTTCCATATGGACAAGCCGCTGGATCGAAACGCAGCGCTGGAGCGCATGCAGGCGAGCAAGCGTTTGAAAACGTCGGCGTTCAGCCAGGTCGCGCTCAAGGCCTTGCCGGATAACAAAGCCGAACAGGAACAGTTGTTCCGCCGGGTGCGTGGCTGGTTGAATCCGCAGAACTCGGACTGACCGCAAGGCCGAGTGGTCCCCTTCGCGAGCAGGCTCGCTCCCACATTGGATCTGCGTACACAATCCACTGTGGGAGCGAGCCTGCTCGCGAAGAAGCCTTTACAGACGAAGCATCTCTAACGACTAGCGAAAATCCCGCCGCTCACGAATCAACGTGTAGGCACTGTGCAACTCGCGGGTTTTTTCGGTCGCCTCACGCACCTGCGCCGGCGTCGCTCCCGTACCGGCAATCTTGTCCGGATGATGACGACTGAGCAGGCGTCGATAAGCCCGTTTGATCTGCGCCGGCTCGCTGGACGCCGATACCCCGAGCAACCGCATCGCCTCCTGATAGCTCACCGCAGCGCTGACAATCGGTCGTTTGCCTGGCTCGTAATCACTGGCCAGCGCCTGCACCTGATACGGCGTCCAGCCTAGCCACTTGCCCCATTGAGCCAGCAATTCACGCTCGCTGACGCCCGCGCGACCATCGGCCCAGACCATCCGCCAGCACGCCCGCAACACACCTTCGGCCGCATGGGGTTGTGCGCTCAGGCGCCGCAGATAGCCGCGCAGATTGTCATTTTCCGACTTGCCGCGGTTGAACGCAGCAATGGCCCGGCGTGTTGCCGGCTCACTCATTTCCAGCGCGCGCATCTCGTTGCGTGCCTGCTGGATATGGCCATCGGTGACTCGACCGTCACTTTTGGCCAGACGGCCGAGCAACACAAACAACAGTTCGTCGTTGCGCAACATCGGCCGACCGCCGAGTTTCTCGCGCAGATGTCCCCAGCTCTGCAAGTGCAGGCGCCGATCCAGCGCCTGCCCCAACAATGCCCCAAGCATGGCCCCCGGAATACTGGCGATCGCAAAACCCGCTCCGGCTCCAATCAGAGTCCCTGGCCACAACATGTCAGCGACTCGCTTCTATCAAGGTTTCGGCTTCAGCCAGACGCTCGTGCGTGCCGACATCCACCCAGTGACCTTTCAAACGTTCGCCCGTGACTTCACCTTCGGCCATGGCTTTGCGCAGCAGCGGTGCAAGTTTGAAAGCGCCCTCGGCGCAACCGTCGAACAGCTGCGGATGCAATACGGCGATACCGCTGTAGGTCAAAGTCGAGGCGTCTTTTTGGCCGTCGATCACCTGACCATCGAGCAAGGTGAAATCACCGCTCGGGTGATGCGCCGGGTTGTCCGCCAGCACCAGATGCGCCAGCCCGTTGATCGGCTGGTGCAGGACGCTGAAGTCGTAATCGGTCCAGATATCACCGTTGACCACCAGGAACGCCTCATCGCCAAGCAACGGCAGCGCACGGAAAATCCCGCCGCCGGTTTCCAGCGGCTCACCTTCAGGCGAGTACTGAATGCTCACGCCAAACTGCGAACCGTCGCCCAGATAATCCTCGATCTGCTGACCGAGCCAGGCGTGATTGATCACGATCTCGTTGAACCCCGCAGCCGCCAGGGCGCGCAGGTGATACTCGATCAACGGCACGCCGCCGGCGCGCACCAGCGGTTTCGGAGTGGTCAGGGTCAGCGGGCGCATGCGCTCGCCTTTGCCTGCCGCCAGAATCATTGCCTTCATGCTGTTGCTCCACCCCGCAGGCTGGTGAACAGCGCTTGCAGCTCCGCCAATTCGGGACGACGCGCAATCACCGCTTCTATATAAGAGGAGAAACGCGGAACGTCGGCCAGGTAACGCGGCTTGCCGTCGCGGTGGCAGATACGCGCGAAGATGCCGATGACTTTCAGGTGACGCTGCACGCCCATCAGGTCGCTGGCGCGCAGGAAGTCTTCGAAATCCGGCTGCACCGGAATATTCAGCGCCAAGGCTTGCTGCCAGTAATTTTCCAGCCAGCCGCGCACGCGCTCTTCAGGCCAGCTGAGAAAGGCGTCCTTGAACAGACAGGTCACGTCGTAGGTCACCGGGCCGTAGACTGCATCCTGGAAATCCAGCACGCCGGGGTTCGGCTCGCTGAGCATCAGGTTGCGCGGCATGTAGTCACGGTGCACCAGGACTTTCGGCTGGGCGAGTGCGCTGTCGATCAGCAGATTACTGACCTGCTGCCATTGTTGTTGCTGAGTCGAATCAAATTCGATGCCGAGCTCGCGTTTCACATACCACTCGGGGAACAGTTCCAGCTCACGACGCAGCAAGGCAACGTCGTAGCTCGGCAACGGCGCGACCATCGGCAATTGCTGAAAAGCCAGCAGCGCTTGCAAGGCATCGTCGAACAAAGCGTCGGCATTTTCGCCATCGATAACGTCGAGATAAGTCTTGTTGCCCAGGTCATTGAGCAAAAGAAATCCGTTTTCGAGGTCTTCAGCGTAAATTTTCGGCACATTTATTCCGGATTTCGCCAGCAAAAAAGCGATATCCACGAACGGTTTGCAGTTTTCCTGGGGCGGCGGTGCGTCCATGACGACAAAGCTTTTGCCCTCGCCTTCCCAACGGAAGTAGCGGCGAAAACTCGCGTCGCTGCTGGCCGCGGTCAACGTGGCCGGGGGTACAGAGCCCCAGCCCTGATCTGCAAACAGGATTGCCAACTGCTCATCGAGCCAAACTTTCAGGTGTTGCAAGCGTACATCTTGGTCAGGCATTGCAAGGGTCTCCGACGGCGCTAGCCGTCAAGCGGGTCATGCTTTATTATCCAGCATCTTTTTCAGACCATCGAGAGGCGTGCGGCCCACACCGCGGGCAGATGGCACGCAGGAAGCCCGGACTAATAAGATGGCATTGAAATCCCCCGCGTTTCGTAAAAAATTTCCGTTGTTGGTAACCGGCAGTCTGCTGGCTATGCAACCTCTGGCCAGTCAATTCGTTGTTGCCGCCGAGCAGTATGACTGCTCCGTCTCGGCTTCGGGTGGTTGGGACTGTGCGCCCAAATCACCGGCTGCTGCGTTGCCGCCGCGTCCGGTGCATGACGGCAGTGCCGTCAGCGCCGCTGGCGAAGCGCCAACCGAGAACGGTTCGACTACCGACACTGGCCCGAAAACGGCACTCGTCACCGAAGCCAAGGGCCGCGGTTTGAAATCCCGTAGCGAAGACTTCAGTCACCTCGACTGGGTTCCGCGCGAGAAGCTTACCGCCGCTCAATTGGCCGAGACCGGGCCTTACTGCTCTGGTGCCTATATCGAACCGATTCGTCCTGGCATGAATGACAAGACGAATAAAAGCGATGCTCCGACCTTTATCGGCGCAAAAGCCTCGCGCTATAACACCGATGATCAAGTCGGTACGCTGGCCGGTGATGTCGTCCTGCGTCAGGGCAGCATGCAGGTCGAATCCGACGAGGCCAGCCTGTATCAGGCCGAGAGCCGCGCCGAACTCAATGGCGATGTGCGTATCCGTGACAACGGCGCGCTGATCGTTGGCGACCACGCCGACGTGCAGCTCGACACCGGTGAAGCCAAGGTCGACAACGCCGAATACGTGATGCACAAATCGCGTATCCGCGGTAACGCGCTGTACGCCAAGCGTGCCGAGAACGCGATCATCCGTCTGAAGGACGGCACGTACACCACGTGCGAACCGAACAGCAACGCCTGGCAGCTCAAGGGCAACAACATCACCTTGAACCCGGCCACCGGCTTCGGTACCGCGACCAACGTGACGCTGCGCGTCAAAGACATTCCGATTCTGTACACGCCGTACATCTACTTCCCGATCGACGACCGTCGTCAGTCGGGTTTCCTGCCGCCGACCATCGGCAGCGGCAGCGATACCGGCTTCATGCTGGTGACCCCGTACTACTTCAACCTGGCGCCGAACTATGACGCCACGTTGTACCCACGCTACATGAGCAAGCGTGGCATGTTGGTGGAGGGTGAGTTCCGTTACCTGACCAAGTCGAGTGAAGGTCAGTTCGGTGCGGCGTATCTCAATGACGAAGACGATGATCGCAAGCGTCAGTCCGACTACAGCGAGACTCGCTACATGTACAACTGGCAGCACAAGGGCGGTCTCGACTCCCGTGTGCTCACCCAGGTTGACTACACCAAGATCAGCGATCCGTATTACTTCCAGGATCTGCAGACCGATCAGATTGGTGTGAAATCCGAAGACTTCGTCAATCAGCAGGGTTCGGTTACCTATCGTGGTGACAGCTACACAGCGCGCCTGAATGCTCAGGCCTATCAGCTGGCAACCGTTTCGAACATCACGCCGTACGACCGCCTGCCGCAGATCACCTTCAACGGTCAACTGCCGTATCACCCGGAAGGCCTGAATTTCGATTACGAGACTGAGCTGGTCCGTTTCGACCGCGATCTGAGAAGTGGCACTTTTGTACAGGAAGACGGCGTCACGACCGAGTCGCGGCTGGACAACAACGTTGCGGGTCTGGCACGTGCCAATGGCGATCGTTTGAATCTCAAGCCGGGTGTCAGCCTGCCGATGAACTGGACTTATGGCTTCCTGAAGCCATCGCTGAAGTATCAGTACACCCAGTATCAACTGGATCTCGATGGTCAGGGTAAAGATGACCTCGTGACCAACCGCAACAATGCTTCCGCACTTGGCGAGTCGTTCAGCAGCTCGCAAAATCGTGGCGTACCGATTGCCAGCATCGACAGCGGTCTGTACTTCGACCGCAATACGTCGTTCTTTGGCAAGAACTACCGCCAAACTCTGGAACCTCGCCTGTTCTACCTCTATGTACCCGAGAAAGACCAGACAGACATTCCAGTATTCGACACCAGTGAATACACCTTCAACTACGCGTCGCTGTTCCGCGACAACCGCTTCTCCGGCTCCGACCGTGTCGGCGACGAGAACAAACTGTCGCTGGGCGTGACCAGTCGCTGGATCGAAGACGACGGTTTCGAACGTCAACGCATCAGTGTCGGCCAGGCTTTGTATTTCAAGGATCGTGAAGTTCAACTGCCAGGTATCGATGCCAAAACCCGCGACGACGCGAAATCCAACGTCTCGCCATACGCGCTGGAATACGAATACCGCTGGAACCGCGATTGGCGCACCACGGCCGACTACAACTGGGACCCGGACAGCCGCAGCCCGCGCTCCGGCAGCGCGATGTTCCACTACCAGCCTGAAGACAATCCGAACAAGGTTATCAACGCCGGCTATCGCTATCGCAATGACCAGGTTCGTTACGACCAGAACACCGGTAAATGGTCGGTGGGTGGTGGTGACTATGGCACCCCGGGCACACCTGGCTACGTGAAGGACTACTACAAGATCCAGCAGCACGATTTCTCGGTCATCTGGCCGATCGTTCCACAGTGGAACGCGATCAGCCGCTGGCAGTACGACTACAACCGTAACCGTACCCTGGAAGCCTTCGGCGGTTTCGAGTACGACAACTGCTGCTGGAAACTGCGCCTGATCAACCGTTACTGGGTTTCCTATGACGAGTTCAGCCAGGAAGCTCCGCAAAACGAAAAAGGCGACCATGGCGTCTTCCTCCAAATTGTTCTGAAGGGACTCGGCGGCCTCACTGGCGCCAAGGTAGAGAGCTTCCTCGACAAAGGCATTCAAGGTTATCGTGAACGTGAAGACCAAGCTTTCTGATTGTCTGCGCCCGCTGATGCTGGGCGCGCTGTTCCTGGGTACTGCGGCTAACGCCGCGGTACAGTCCATCGACAAAGTGGTAGCAATCGTCGACAACGACGTGGTCATGCAGAGCCAACTGGACCAGCGCGTCCACGAAGTGCAGCAGACCATCGCCAAGCGTGGCGGCGGCTTGCCACCTCCTGGCGTGCTGGATCAACAGGTGCTCGAGCGTCTGATCGTCGAAAACCTGCAACTGCAGATCGGCGACCGCTCCGGCATCCGCATCACCGATGAAGAACTGAACCAAGCGGTCGGCACTATTGCCCAGCGCAACAACATGTCGGTTGAGCAGTTCCGCGCGGCTCTGGCTCGCGACGGTCTGAACTATGACGACGCCCGTGATCAGATCAAGCGCGAGATGATCATCAGCCGTGTGCGTCAGCGCCGCGTGGCAGAACGCATTCAGGTTTCCGAGCAGGAAGTGAAGAACTTCCTCGCTTCTGACCTCGGCAAAATGCAACTGTCCGAAGAACTGCACCTGGCCAACATCCTGATCCCGACGCCGGAAAGCGCCAACTCTGACGCGATTCAGAGTGCTGCCCGTCAGGCCATGGAGGTTTACCAGCAACTCAAGCAAGGTGCTGACTTCGGCCAGATGGCCGTTGCCAAATCCGGTAGCGACAACGCTCTGGAAGGCGGCGACATGGGCTGGCGTAAAGCCGCACAATTGCCACCGCCGTTTGACCGCGAGTTGAGCAGCATGGCCGTTGGCGACATCACTCAGCCTGCACGCACCCCGGGTGGTTTCATCATCCTCAAGCTGCTGGCCAAGCGCGGCGGCGAAGCGCAGATGCGTGACGAAGTGCATGTCCGTCACATCCTGGTCAAACCGAGCCCGATTCGCGACGAAGCCAAGACCAAAGCCCTGGTGCAATCGCTGTATGAACGCATCCTGGCCGGTGAAGATTTCGCCACTCTGGCGAAAAGCTACTCCGAAGACCCAGGCTCGGCGCTCAACGGCGGCGACCTGAACTGGATCGACCCGAATGCACTGGTACCGGAATTCCGCGAAGTGATGGCCAAGACCCCACAAGGTCAGCTGTCCAAGCCGTTCCAGACCCAATACGGCTGGCACGTTCTGGAAGTCCTTGGCCGTCGCGCCACTGACAGCACTGAACAGGCCCGCGAGCAGCAAGCCATGACCGTACTGCGTAACCGCAAATACGACGAAGAGCTGCAAACCTGGCTGCGTCAGATCCGTGACGAAGCGTACGTAGAGATCAAACTCCCTGGTGCAGACCAGGCAGCGCAGTGAAACCCCAGCGTTTCGCGCTGACACCCGGCGAACCAGCCGGCATCGGTCCCGACCTGTGCCTGCTGCTCGCCTCGCAAGCCCAGCCACATCCCCTGATTGTCATCACCAGCCGCGACCTGCTCCTTGAGCGGGCCGCGCAGCTGGGGCTGGCTGTCAATCTGCTGGATGTCGCGCCCGATCACTGGCCGGATGCTCCAGCGCCCGCCAACAGCCTGTACGTCTGGGACACACCGCTCAGCGCCCCCGTGGTGGCTGGGCACCTTGACAAGGCCAACGCAGCTTTCGTCCTCGAAACCCTGACCCGTGCCGGCAATGGCTGCCTCAACGGTGACTTCGCCGGGATGATCACCGCCCCTGTGCACAAGGGCGTGATCAACGAGTCTGGCATCGCCTTTTCCGGACACACGGAATTCCTTGCTGATCTGACCCACACCGCCCAAGTGGTGATGATGCTCGCCACCCGCGGTTTGCGCGTCGCACTCGTCACCACTCACCTGCCCCTGCGTGACATCGCCGATGCGATCACGCCGGAACGGCTGGAGCGGGTCACGCGGATTCTGCACAGCGACCTGCAAAACAAGTTCGGCATCGCCCAGCCACGCATCCTGGTCTGCGGGCTCAACCCGCACGCTGGAGAAGGCGGCCACTTGGGCCATGAAGAAATCGACATCATTGAACCGACATTAGAGCGCCTGCGCGGCGAGGGCATGGACCTTCGTGGCCCGCTGCCTGCCGACACTCTGTTTACCCCCAAATATCTGGAGCACTGCGATGCAGTGCTGGCGATGTACCACGACCAGGGCTTGCCTGTGCTCAAGTACAAAGGCTTCGGCGCTGCCGTCAACGTGACCCTTGGTCTGCCGATCATCCGCACGTCGGTCGATCACGGCACTGCCCTGGATCTGGCCGGCAGCGGCAAGATCGACACCGGCAGCCTGCAAGTCGCCCTGGAAACCGCCTACCAGATGGCCGAGACCCGTTTATGACCGAGCAATACCAACACAAGGCGCGCAAACGCTTTGGCCAGAACTTCCTGCATGATGCCGGCGTTATCGACCGCATCCTGCGCTCCATCAGCGCCAAGTCTGAAGACCGCCTGCTGGAAATCGGCCCAGGCCAGGGCGCACTGACCGCCGGCCTGCTGTCCTCCGGCGCACAACTCGACGTAGTGGAACTGGACAAGGATCTGATCCCGATCCTCAACCAGCAGTTTGCCGGCAAGAGCAACTTCAACCTGCATCAGGGCGATGCGCTGAAGTTCGACTTCAACACGCTCAATGCCGCACCGAACAGCCTGCGTGTGGTCGGTAACCTGCCGTACAACATTTCGACACCGCTGATTTTTCATCTCCTGAACAACGCCGGCATCATTCGCGACATGCACTTCATGCTGCAGAAAGAAGTGGTTGAGCGTCTGGCAGCGGGCCCTGGTGGCGGTGACTGGGGTCGTCTGTCGATCATGGTTCAGTACCATTGCCGAGTAGAGCACCTGTTCAACGTCGGCCCAGGCGCGTTCAATCCGCCGCCGAAGGTCGACTCGGCCATCGTCCGTCTGGTACCGCACGCCGTACTGCCGCACCCGGCCAAGGATCACAAGTTGCTCGAGCGCGTGGTGCGCGAAGCGTTCAACCAACGCCGCAAAACGCTGCGCAACACCCTCAAGCAATTGCTCAGCAACGCTGAAATTGAAGCCGCCGGTGTCGATGGCAGCCTGCGCCCGGAGCAACTGGATCTGGCGGCGTTCGTACGCCTGGCCGACCAGCTCGCCGTACAAGTCCCGGCCTCCCCCGCCGCCGACTGACCGGCGATGAACGCTATCGGGCAGGACGCCACTCTGGTTTACTGCCCGATACTTGCCTAGACTGATTCCCCATCAGCTACGCCCCGCGTTCCGCTTCGTTTAAGGCCTCTTGCATGTCCGATTCCCGTTACCAGGTTGATGTCAGCGTCGTTACCCGCTATCTGGCAGAACAATCGCAACCCGAGCAAAACCGCTTTGCCTTCGCGTACACCATTACCGTGCACAACAATGGCGTGCTACCGGCGAAACTGCTGTCGCGGCACTGGGTGATCACCGACGGTGACGGGCATGTCGAGGAGGTCAAGGGTGCGGGCGTTGTAGGCTTGCAGCCCCTGATCCAGGTCGGCGAAAACCACACCTACAGCAGCGGCACGGTCATGACCACCAAGGTCGGCACCATGCAGGGCACCTATCAGATGATTGCCGACGACGGTAAGCATTTCGACGCCATCATCGCTCCATTCCGCTTGGCGGTGCCCGGAGCCCTGCACTGATGGCAACGTATGCCGTTGGCGACCTGCAGGGCTGCCTCGAACCCCTCAAATGCCTGCTCAAGCAAGTCGCGTTCGACCCAAAGCTTGATCGACTGTGGCTGGTCGGTGACCTGGTCAACCGTGGCCCGCAATCACTGGAAACCCTGCGTTTTCTGTACGGCATGCGTGAATCGCTGATCTGCGTGCTCGGCAACCACGACCTGCACCTGCTTGCTGCCGCAAAGAATATCGAGCGTTTGAAGAAGTCCGACACCCTGCGCGAGATTCTCGAGGCGCCGGACAGCGCCGAACTGCTGGAGTGGGTACGCCAACAAAAGCTCATGCACTACGACGAGACGCGTGATGTCGCCATGGTTCACGCCGGCATTCCACCGCAATGGTCGCTGCGTCGCGCCTTGAAATGCGCTGACGAAGTCGAAACCGCCCTGCGTGACGACAACCTGTTTCCCGCCTACCTCGACGGCATGTACGGCAACGATCCGGCGAAATGGGACAACGACCTCAAAGGCGTAACCCGCCTGCGCGTCATCACCAACTACTTCACGCGCATGCGCTTCTGCACCGCCGAAGGCAAACTCGACCTCAAGAGCAAGGAAGGTCTCGACACCGCCCCGCCCGGCTACAAACCGTGGTTCCAGCACAAGGATCGCAAGACCAAAGGCTTGCGGATCATCTTCGGCCACTGGGCGGCACTCGAAGGTAATATCCATGAGCCAGGCATCTCGGCACTGGACACTGGTTGTGTCTGGGGCGGCAGCCTGACCCTGATGAATGTCGACAGCGGCGAACGGCTGTCATGCAAATGCGATGAACACGGCGGCCTCGCCCCGACCGTCGCACCACTTATCCCCCAAACTTCGCCAGTCAGCGCACCGCGTTAGACTGCGCTTTCAGCCGAGCAACAGGAACCCGCCATGAGCGAATTCAAACGAATCCCCCCGGAACAGGCCCAGGCCCTGCGTGAACAAGGCGCCGTTGTCGTCGACGTGCGCGACCCGGCGACTTTTGCCGCCCTGCATATCAGCGGCTCGAAGCATCTGGACAATCATTCCTTGCATGCCTTCATTCAAGGCGCCGACCTTGATGCACCGACCGTGGTCGTCTGCTACCACGGCAACTCCAGCCAGGGTGCCGCGGCGTACCTGATCAGCCAAGGCTTCTCCGACGTTTACAGCATGGACGGCGGCTTCGAGCTGTGGCGTACGACGTATCCTGCAGAAACCGCGCAAGGCACCGCCGAATAATTTTTTTGTCACGCGCAGGCCCCGGCTGCCGTGGGCCTGCGCGGGCAGACGAACGGTCTTGCCACAACTAATTACGTATCTCGCCTTTACCTCCCGAATTCCCAACTATCCTTAAGCCCAGGCCATCCAAATCAGGGGAGAGCCGGTACACCGGCGCACGGGTCATCGGGAGTGACTTTCACGATTGTCGATCGTGGAAGTGTTCTGGGGGGTAAACAAACAGCTGCCATAACGGCTGTTTGCCAGCATCGACTGAGTGATCCGGCGTCGGCTCCACGTATCGAGCGAGGTGACGTCATGAGTATCTTTAGCCACTTCCAACAACGCTTCGAGTCCACACGCCAGGAAGAACTCTCGCTGCAAGAGTACCTGGAGCTGTGCAAGAAAGACCGTAGCGCCTACGTTTCCGCTGCCGAGCGTCTGTTACTGGCCATCGGCGAGCCGGAACTGCTCGACACCTCGACCAACTCGAGGCTGTCACGCATCTTCTCCAACAAGGTGATCCGTCGCTATCCGGCCTTTGAAGACTTCCACGGGATGGAAGAATGCATCGACCAGATCGTCTCGTATTTCCGCCATGCCGCCCAAGGCCTGGAAGAGAAGAAACAGATCCTTTATCTGCTCGGCCCTGTCGGCGGCGGTAAATCGTCCCTGGCCGAGAAGCTGAAACAACTGATCGAAAAAGTGCCCTTCTATGCGATCAAGGGCTCGCCGGTATTCGAATCGCCACTGGGCCTGTTCAACGCCACCGAAGATGGCGCGATCCTCGAAGAAGACTTCGGTATCCCGCGGCGCTACCTGAATACGATCATGTCGCCATGGGCGACCAAACGCCTGGCCGAATTTGGTGGCGACATCAGCCAGTTCCGCGTGGTCAAACTGTACCCGTCGATCCTTAATCAGATCGCCGTGGCCAAGACCGAACCGGGCGACGAGAACAACCAGGACATTTCCGCTCTGGTTGGTAAAGTCGACATCCGCAAACTCGAGGAATACCCTCAGAACGACGCCGACGCTTATAGCTACTCCGGTGCGCTGTGCCGGGCCAACCAGGGCCTGATGGAATTCGTCGAAATGTTCAAGGCACCGATCAAGGTGCTGCACCCATTGCTGACCGCGACTCAGGAAGGCAACTACAACAGTACCGAAGGCCTCGGCGCGATTCCGTTCACCGGCATCCTGCTCGCCCACTCCAACGAATCGGAATGGCACACCTTCCGCAACAACAAGAACAACGAAGCGTTCATCGACCGGATCTATATCGTCAAAGTGCCGTACTGCCTGCGCGTCAGCGACGAAGTGAAGATCTACGACAAACTGCTGTTCAACAGCTCGCTGGCCAAAGCTCATTGCGCGCCTGACACCTTGAAGATGCTCGCGCAGTTCACTGTGCTATCGCGCCTCAAGGAGCCGGAAAACTCCAACATCTATTCGAAGATGCGCGTCTACGACGGCGAGAACCTCAAAGACACTGATCCGAAGGCCAAGTCGATTCAGGAATACCGCGACTCGGCCGGTGTCGACGAAGGCATGAACGGTCTGTCGACCCGCTTCGCGTTCAAGATCCTCTCCAAGGTCTTCAACTTCGATCCGCACGAAATCGCCGCCAACCCGGTGCACCTGCTCTATGTGCTGGAACAGCAGATCGAACAGGAACAATTCCAGGCCGAAACCCGCGAGCGCTATCTGCGCTACCTCAAGGAATACCTGGCACCGCGTTATATCGAATTCATCGGCAAGGAGATCCAGACCGCTTACCTGGAGTCTTACAGCGAGTACGGCCAGAACATCTTCGACCGCTACGTGTTGTACGCCGACTTCTGGATTCAGGATCAGGAGTACCGCGATCCGGAAACCGGCGAGATCCTCAACCGCGTCGCGCTGAACGAAGAACTGGAGAAAATCGAGAAGCCGGCCGGCATCAGCAATCCAAAGGATTTCCGCAACGAGATCGTCAACTTCGTATTGCGCGCGCGGGCCAACAACAACGGCAAGAACCCGACCTGGCTCAGTTACGAAAAACTGCGGGTGGTCATCGAGAAGAAAATGTTCTCCAACACAGAGGACCTGCTGCCAGTCATCAGCTTCAACGCCAAGGCCAGCAAAGAGGATCAGCAAAAGCACAACGACTTCGTTACACGCATGGTCGAACGTGGCTATACCGACAAACAGGTACGACTGCTGTCCGAATGGTACCTACGGGTCCGGAAGTCGCAGTGAAGCAGCAGCAAGCTTTCAGCTACGAGCTGCAAGAACAAAGCGCGTAACCCAGTGATCCCCGGGAACCTGCTTTTACTTGCAGCTTGAGGCTCACAACTTGAAGCTGCCCGGAGGGCTTCCTATGAGTTATGTGATCGACCGACGTCTCAATGGCAAGAACAAGAGCACGGTAAACCGCCAGCGTTTCCTGCGGCGCTACCGTGACCACATCAAGAAGGCTGTCGAAGAGGCGGTCAGCCGGCGCTCCATCACCGATATGGAACACGGCGAACAGATCAGCATTCCCGGTCGCGACATCGACGAACCGGTGCTTCACCATGGTCGTGGCGGCAAGCAGACCGTGGTGCATCCGGGGAACAAGGAATTCACCGCTGGAGAACACATTGCCCGACCACCGGGAGGTGGCGGCGGACGCGGCCCGGGCAAGGCCGGTAATTCCGGCGAGGGCATGGACGAATTCGTCTTCCAGATCACCCAGGAAGAATTTCTCGAGTTCATGTTCGAAGACCTCGAACTGCCGAACCTGGTCAAACGCAATCTCAGCGGTACCGACACTTTCAAGACCGTACGTGCCGGCATCAGCAACGAGGGCAACCCGTCACGGATCAACATCATCCGGACCTTGCGCTCGGCGCACGCCCGGCGCATCGCCCTTTCCGGCAGCAGCCGGGCGAAGCTGCGTGAAGCCAAAGAAGAACTCGAACGTCTGAAACGCGAAGAGCCAGACAACTTCGGCGATATTCAGGAGCTTGAAGCCGAAATCGAAAAACTAAGTGCGCGCATTCATCGCGTTCCGTTCCTCGACACCTTCGACTTGAAATACAACCTCCTGATCAAACAGCCGAACCCCAGTTCGAAAGCGGTGATGTTTTGCCTGATGGATGTTTCCGGATCCATGACCCAGGCGACCAAGGACATCGCCAAACGCTTTTTCATCTTGTTGTACCTGTTCCTGAAACGGAACTACGACAAGATCGACGTGGTATTCATCCGCCATCACACCAGTGCCCGGGAAGTCGACGAAGAGGAGTTTTTCTATTCACGGGAAACCGGCGGCACCATCGTTTCAAGCGCATTGAAACTGATGCAGGAGATCATGGCCGAGCGTTACCCGAGCAACGAGTGGAACATCTACGCGGCGCAGGCGTCCGACGGTGATAACTGGAACGACGACTCGCCGATCTGCCGCGACATCCTGATCAACCAGATCATGCCGTTTGTGCAGTACTACACTTACGTGGAGATCACCCCGCGCGAACATCAGGCCTTGTGGTACGAGTACGAACGCATCGCCGAAGCCTTTTCTGACACTTTTGCCCAGCAGCAACTGGTCTCGGCCGGAGATATCTATCCGGTCTTCCGTGAACTCTTCCAGCGCAGGTTAGTGACATGACCGCCAAAGAGCAGAAGCGCCAACCCATTTCCACCGGCTCGGAATGGACGTTCGAGCTGATTCAGACCTACGACCGCGAAATCGCCCGCATCGCGGCTCGTTATGCGCTGGATACCTATCCCAACCAGATTGAAGTGATTACCGCCGAGCAGATGATGGACGCCTACGCCTCGGTCGGCATGCCGCTGGGTTACCACCATTGGTCCTACGGCAAACACTTCCTCAGCACCGAAAAGTCCTACAGCCGCGGGCAGATGGGCCTGGCCTACGAAATCGTGATCAACTCCGATCCGTGCATTGCCTATCTGATGGAAGAAAACACCATCTGCATGCAGGCGCTGGTGGTGGCGCACGCGTGCTACGGCCACAACAGTTTCTTCAAGGGCAACTACCTGTTCCGCACCTGGACCGATGCCAGCTCGATCATCGATTACCTGGTGTTTGCCAAGCAGTACATCATGCAGTGCGAGGAGCGCCACGGCATCGATGCCGTGGAAGACTTGCTCGACTCCTGCCATGCCCTGATGAACTACGGCGTCGACCGTTACAAACGGCCGTACCCGATATCAGCCGAAGAGGAGCGGCGTCGGCAGAAAGATCGCGAAGAGCACCTGCAAAAGCAGATCAACGATCTGTGGCGCACCATCCCCAAAGGCGCAGACAAGTACAGCGATAGGGACAACGCGCGCTTCCCGGCCGAGCCACAGGAAAACATCCTGTACTTCATCGAGAAACACGCGCCGTTGCTCGAGCCGTGGCAGCGCGAAATCGTGCGGATCGTGCGCAAGATCGCCCAGTATTTCTATCCACAACGCCAGACCCAGGTGATGAACGAAGGCTGGGCGACGTTCTGGCACTACACGCTGATGAACGACCTGTACGACGAAGGGCTGGTCACCGACGGCTTCATGATGGAATTCCTCACCTCGCACACCAGCGTGGTGTTTCAACCGGGTTTCGACAGCCCCTACTACAACGGCATCAACCCCTACGCGCTGGGCTTTGCAATGTATCGGGACATCCGGCGCATGTGTGAAGAACCTACCGAGGAGGATCGTCGCTGGTTCCCGGAAATCGCCGGGACCGACTGGCTGTCGACCATCAAGTTCGCCATGAGCAGCTTCAAGGATGAGAGCTTCATCCTGCAGTACCTGTCACCAAAAGTAATCCGTGACCTGAAACTGTTCAGCATCATGGATGACGATCAGAAGGACGACTTGCTGGTGCCTGCGATTCATGACGAACCCGGCTACCGGATCATTCGCGAAACCCTGGCAGCGCAGTACAACCTCGGCAATCGTGAACCGAACGTGCAGATCTACAGCATTGACCGGCGTGGTGATCGTTCGCTGACCCTGCGCCATCAACAACATGACCGCAAACCATTGGGCGAATCCACCGAAGAGGTGCTCAAACATCTGCATCGCCTGTGGGGCTTCGATATTCATCTGGAAACCCTGCAGGGCGATCAGATCATGAAAACCCATCACGTTCCGCCACGCAGTGACCACAGCGAAGGGGATTACGGTCGGCTGGACCTGGCCGTGATTCATCTTTGATCCGCTTGCAGCCTCCGAAAGTCTGACGCAAGGGTTATCCTGTCGGGCTAACGGAGGTTTTTTATGCAGATTTTCAAGGTTGGCGGTGCAGTTCGTGATCGCTTGCTGGGCAAACCGGTCACCGACATCGATTGGGTCGTGGTCGGCGCCACAACGGAAGAAATGCTCGCCAAGGGCTACCGCCCGGTGGGCGCCGATTTCCCGGTGTTCCTTCACCCTAAGAGCGGCGAGGAATATGCCCTCGCCCGCACCGAGCGCAAGAGCGGTCGCGGTTATGGCGGATTCACCTTTCACGCCAGCCCCGAAGTGACGCTTGAAGAAGACCTGATCCGCCGTGACCTGACAATCAACGCCATAGCCGAGGACGACCAGCAGAATCTGACCGATCCGTACCATGGTCAGCGCGACCTGGAAGCTCGAATCCTGCGCCACGTTTCTCCGGCGTTCGCCGAAGATCCCCTGCGGGTTTTGCGCGTTGCCCGCTTTGCCGCCCGTTATGCCGGATTGGGTTTCACCGTCGCGCCAGAGACACTGGAATTGATGCGAGAGCTAAGCGATTCCGGCGAACTGGAAGCATTGACCGCCGAACGTAGCTGGAAAGAAATCTCCCGCGCATTGATGGAGGATCAGCCGCAGGTGTTTATTCAGGTGCTGCGTGATTGCGGCGCACTGAAAGTACTGATGCCGGAAATCGATGCGCTTTTTGGCGTGCCGCAACCGGAAGCCCATCACCCGGAAATCGACACCGGCCTGCACACGCTCAGCGTTCTGGAGCAATCAGCGCTGTACAAACAACCGCTGACCGTACGCTGGGCTTGTCTGCTGCATGACCTCGGCAAAGGCCTGACCCCGGAAGAACAGTGGCCACGACATATCGCCCATGAACACACCGGGCTGAAGCTGATCAAAGCGGTCAACGAACGTTTCAAGGCTCCGAAGGATTGTCAGGAGTTGGCCTTGCTGGTCGGCAAGTACCACACCCATGGCCACCGGGCGCTGGAGTTGAAAGCCTCAACATTGCTGGATCTGCTGCAGAGTTTTGATGTGTATCGCCGACCGCAGCGGTTTGAAGAGTTTATCGCCGCATGCGAAATGGATGCCCGTGGCCGCAAAGGCCTGGAGCAGCGAAGTTATCCACAAGCGGATTATTTGCGCGGTGCGGCGAAGGCCGCCCGGGAGGTCGCGGTGCAGCCGTTGCTGGAGAAGGGATTCAAGGGCCCTGAGTTGGGCGAAGCGCTGAAGCGTGAGCGCCTGAAAGCGTTGAAGGCTTACAAGGAAAACAGCTAAAGCAAGATCAAAAGATCGCAGCCTGCGGCAACTCCTACACGGGAATATGCGTTTCCCTGTAGGAGCTGCCGCAGGCTGCGATCTTTTGCTTTTAAAGATTCTGCGGGGTCAATTGCGCGCCACGCCATTCGAACGCAACCGGCGCCAGCACCTGATCAATCTGCGCCTCAGCCCACAACGTCGCGAAGCTTTTTCCCACGCCCGGATGCACGCGATCCGGCGCAATCAGCGACAACGGCCACAACACAAAAGCATTTTTCAGAATTTCCGCCCGCGGCAAAACCAGACCGTCGAAATTCCCCGCCAGCTCGCCATACAGCAGCACGTCGATATCCAGCGGCAAGCCCTTGCGATCCGGCGCGTAACGGCCGTTATCCGCTTCGATGAATTTCAAACGTCGATCCAGCTCCATCAACGGCAGGTCGGTGTATGCCGACACCACAAAGTTGAAGAACGGCCCGCTCTTGATCCCCACCGGCTGACTCTCGAACACCGCCGAACAACGGATATCCACCAGAAACGTCGCCAAAGCATCCAGCCCGGCGCGCAAATGGGTTTCGCGCTCGATATTGCTACCGAGCCCGAGGTAGACCTGAGTCAGCGACATCCGCGCTCGATCTCCACACCCACGCCACCCTTCGCAGCCGGAACGGCGCCGGGCTTGGTCAGCTTCAGACGCACCCACGTGATTTTGAATTCGCTCATCAGCACTTCGACCAAACGCTCGGCAAAGGTCTCGACCAACTGAAACTGCGCCTGCTCGGCAAAAGTCTGAATCCGCGTGGAAACGCTGGCGTAGTCGAGCGCCAGGGTCAAGTCGTCACCGGCGGCTGCCGGGCGATTGTCCCAAGCGAAGCTCAGATCAAGTCGCAAGCACTGTCGGATGCCGCGCTCCCAGTCGTAGGCACCGATCACGGTGTCGACTTCCAGGCCCTCGATAAACACTCTGTCCAAGCACTTCTCTCCGCTGCACGACAAGGGCGCAATGCGCCGTTAGAATCAGGGCGTCCTCGCCCGGAATAGTTAGCATGTTTTGGTTACTGGCGACTTTCGCCTACCTGCTCGGCTCGCTGTCCTTCGCCATTTTGCTCAGCCGCCTGACCGGAAATCCGGATCCGCGAATGAGTGGCTCGGGCAATGCCGGCGCCACCAACATGCTGCGCCTGGCCGGTCGCAAACTGGCGATCCTGACCCTGCTCGGTGATCTGTGCAAAGGCCTGGTGCCGGTGCTGATCGCCTCGGCTGTGGGCCTGTCGCTGCAGGATCAGGCATGGATCGGCGTGTGTGCCGTGATCGGTCACCTGTTCCCGTTGTACTTCCGTTTTCGCGGCGGCAAAGGTGTTGCCACCGCTGCCGGCATGCTGCTGGGCCTGTACCCACCCGCCGCGCTGCTGGCCGTGTGCGCCTGGCTACTGACGTTCTACCTGACCCGCACCAGCTCGCTGGCGGCACTGATCGCCACGCCCCTGACCTTGCCATTGCTGGCCTGGCAGGAACCGGAGGCGCTGCTGCCGATGAGCGCGCTGACCCTGCTGATTGTCTGGCGCCACCGCGGCAATCTACGCGACCTGTTTGCCGGGCGCGAACGACATTTTTAAATATCGGCCATGAACGCAACCCATCACAACGGCGACAATTGCTCCATCGGCCAGCGGGCCTGTACGCTGATTGCCAGACTTTCCTGCTGACCGGCCTGCAAGCGCTGGCAACCGGCAAACGCGATCATCGCGCCATTGTCGGTGCAGAACTCGGGACGGGCGTAGAACACATCACCCTTCATGTCGCCGAGCATCTTCTCCAGCGACACGCGCAAGGCTTTGTTGGCACTGACGCCACCCGCGATCACCAGACGCTTCATGCCGGCCTGCTTCAGGGCACGCTTGCACTTGATGGTCAAAGTCTCCACCACGGCTTGCTGGAACGCCAGCGCGATGTCGCAACGGGCTTGCTCGTTGTCGTCCCCGGCGCTGACGCACTGCTGCCAGGCGTTGAGAGCAGAGGTTTTCAGACCACTGAAGCTGAATTGCAGACCCGGGCGATCACACATCGGACGCGGAAAGGTGAAACGTCCTGCAACGCCCTTTTCCGCCAACTTGGCAATTTCCGGCCCGCCCGGATAATTGAGGCCCATCATCTTCGCGGTTTTGTCGAATGCTTCGCCGGCGGCATCGTCGAGTGTCTCGCCGAGCAAGGTGTATTGGCCGATACCATCAACCTGAACCAGCTGCGTATGACCGCCCGAGACCAACAAAGCGACGAACGGGAATTCGGGTGGTTTCGGCTCCAGCATCGGCGCCAGCAAATGCCCTTCCATGTGGTGCACACCGAGCGCCGGAATACCCCAGGCAAACGCCAGTGCTTGAGCACAGGAGGCACCGACCAGCAACGCGCCAACCAGGCCAGGACCCGCGGTATAGGCGATCGCATCGATCTCGGTCGGCACGCAGTCAGCTTCGGCCAAAACCTGACGGATCAAGGGCAGCATGCGTTTGACGTGGTCACGCGAGGCCAGCTCCGGCACCACACCGCCATAAGCACGGTGCAGGTCGATCTGGCTGAACAGTGCGTCGGCCAGCAGGCCGCGTTCGCTGTCATATAATGCGACGCCGGTTTCGTCGCAGGAGGTTTCTAATCCCAGTACTAGCATGGGTTTGCGCCTTGTTTAGGCTGAATTCGAAGGCGCGCATAATAGTCGCCGCGTGATGCCCCGACCAGCGGTTTTCGATCAGAGGCTTTGCATTCCGAGCGATGAGGGGTTAACATCCGCAACCCTTAAAAACCGACGTCTTCAAGTGCTCTTTTGCCGCGAGGATGTTGACCCCGGTAATGAATGAAGGTAGCTCTGGATGCCAGCCGTCAAAGTTAAAGAGAACGAACCCTTCGACGTAGCTCTGCGTCGTTTCAAGCGCTCCTGCGAAAAAGCCGGTGTACTGGCTGAAGTTCGTAGCCGCGAATTTTACGAGAAGCCAACTTCTGAGCGTAAGCGCAAAGCAGCAGCCGCTGTTAAGCGTCACGCCAAGAAAGTTCAGCGCGAACAGCGCCGCGCCGTTCGTCTGTACTAATACACAGACGTTCGTAGCAAGCTTCTTGCCTAAGCCCGGCTCTCAGCCGGGCTAATGGCATTTGCGTAAAACGCTTGATGCTTCACCGTCGAAGCCGCACACGCGACCGAGACAAATCTGCTTCACGCGTCAGACCTGGCTCTTTTGCCAGCGGTGCACGTCTTTTCTGACGAGCCTTTCAAGGCTACTGACGAGCACACCCACTGATTCCTCTCACGACGATCAGCCCAAGGCACCTGCATGCGTGCCCGCTTTATTGAGCTATCCGAGGCCCTTACCGGCCGTCAGCGGATTCAGCGCAACACTTTCAAATAGTCGAAGACTGATGAGTACTAACGTCAGTGGATTTTCGGCAGATACACTTCCCGACAGCGATTACGCAGACGACACCGGTCGAGCCGCATATTTTGCGCGCTTCAAACAATGACCCGCGTTCGGCAGCATTTCGCATCGGACTTATTACAGCGCAGACGACGAGTACGCCATGGCCGGGCTGATTCCCCAGAGCTTCATTGACGACCTGCTGAACCGCACCGACATCGTCGACGTGGTCAGTTCGCGCGTGCAATTGAAGAAGGCTGGCAAGAACTACACTGCCTGTTGCCCGTTTCACAAAGAGAAAACCCCGTCCTTCAGCGTCAGCCCCGACAAGCAGTTCTACTATTGCTTCGGCTGCGGCGCCGGCGGCAATGCCCTCGGCTTTCTCATGGATCACGACAATCTGGATTTCCCCCAGGCCGTCGAGGATCTGGCGAAAGCTGCCGGCATGGAAATCCCCCGCGAAGAAAGCGGCCGCGAGCGCAAGCCACGGCAACCGACTGATTCGCCGCTATACCCATTGCTCACCGCTGCTGCGGATTTTTACAAGCAGGCGCTCAAGAGCCATCCAGCCCGCAAGGCAGCCGTGGATTACCTCAAAGGCCGTGGCCTGACCGGCGAGATCGCCCGCGACTTCGGTCTCGGCTTCGCACCGCCGGGCTGGGACAATCTGTTCAAACACTTGAGCAGCGACACGCTTCAGCAAAAAGCCATGATCGACGCTGGCCTGCTGATCGAGAACGCCGAAACCGGCAAACGCTATGACCGCTTCCGCGATCGCGTGATGTTCCCGATCCGCGATACCCGTGGCCGAATCATCGCATTCGGCGGTCGCGTTCTCGGCGACGACAAGCCGAAATACCTGAACTCACCGGAAACCCCGGTATTCCATAAAGGCCAGGAGCTCTACGGCCTTTATGAAGCGCGCAAGAACAACCGCAACCTCGACGAAATCATTGTCGTCGAAGGGTATATGGACGTCATCGCCCTCGCCCAGCAAGGCCTGAAGAACGCCGTAGCGACGCTGGGCACCGCGACCAGCGAAGAACATTTGAAGCGTCTGTTCCGCGTCGTACCGAACGTATTGTTCTGTTTCGACGGCGACCAGGCCGGCCGTAACGCCGCATGGCGAGCTTTGGAAGCAACGCTGTCGAGCCTGCAGGATGGGCGCCGGGCGCGATTCCTGTTTCTGCCGGAAGGCGAAGACCCGGATACCCTGGTGCGCGCCGAAGGCACTGACGCGTTCAAAGCGCGAATCAATCAGCACGCTCAACCACTGGCGGATTATTTCTTCCAGCAACTGACCGAAGAGGCCGACCCGCGCTCGCTCGAAGGCAAGGCGCACATGGCCACCCTCGCAGCACCGCTGATCGACAAAGTGCCGGGCGCCAACCTGCGCATCCTGATGCGTCAACGCCTGACCGAAATTACCGGCCTGAGCAGCGAGACCGTCAGCCAGCTCGCACAAAGCGCGCCGCAGGAAGCGCCGCCCGCCTACGACCCGGGCATCGATTACGACGCAATGCCGGACTACAGCGACTACCATCAGCCGCAGGCACAGGACATGTATGTGCCGCAGCAGGAGTGGACGCCAAAGAAACCCGGCGCTGGCGGCAAAAAGTGGGACAAGAAGCCCTGGGACAAGAACGGCAAGCGTGGCGGTGATCGCGATCAGCAACGCCCGCGCACGCCGATTGGTGTCGAGTCGCCGACCCTGACCGCCCTGCGCACCCTGCTCCATCACCCGCAATTGGCCGAGCGTGTCGAAGACGCCGGGCACATAGCGGACGAGAATCAGACCAACGCCCAGCTACTTGTGGCGCTGCTCGAAGCCGTACAGAAGAATCCCAAGCTAAACTCATTTCAGTTGATCGCGCGATGGCACGGCACTGAACAGGGTCGCCTGCTCAAGGCACTGGCAGAAAAGGAGTGGCTGATTGACGGAGATAACCTTGAACAACAGTTTTTCGACACCATTACTAGCTTGTCAGCCCGCCAACGCGAGCGAAATCTGGAACAGTTGCTCAGGAAAGCGCGTCAAAGCGAACTGAGTATCGAAGAGAAAAATCAACTGCGCGACCTATTAAGTCGCAATGTTTCCGCATCAAACCCGACCTCAACTGGCGCGTGAGGTCATAGCTCAGGTATAATCCTCGGCTTGTTTTTTGCCCGCCAAGACCTTCAGTGGATAGGGTGTTATGTCCGGAAAAGCGCAACAGCAGTCTCGTATTATTGAGTTGATCAAACTGGGTCGTGAGCAGAAGTATCTGACTTACGCCGAGGTCAACGACCACCTGCCCGAGGATATTTCAGATCCTGAGCAGGTGGAAGACATCATCCGCATGATTAACGACATGGGGATCCCCGTACACGAGAGTGCTCCGGATGCGGACGCCCTTATGTTGGCCGACGCCGATACCGACGAGGCCGCTGCGGAAGAAGCAGCCGCTGCGTTGGCAGCGGTGGAGACCGATATCGGTCGCACCACTGACCCGGTGCGCATGTACATGCGTGAAATGGGTACGGTCGAGCTTCTGACTCGTGAAGGCGAAATCGAAATCGCCAAGCGTATCGAAGAGGGCATCCGTGAAGTGATGAGCGCAATCGCGCACTTCCCTGGCACGGTTGACCACATTCTCTCCGAGTACACCCGCGTCACCACCGAAGGTGGTCGCCTGTCCGACGTTCTGAGCGGTTATATCGACCCGGACGACGGCATTGCGCCGCCTGCCGAAGTGCCGCCGCCTGTCGAAGCAAAAGTGGCGAAAGCCGACGACGACACCGACGACGATGAAGCCGAATCTTCCGATGACGAAGAAGAAGCCGAAAGCGGTCCGGATCCGGTCATTGCTGCCCAGCGTTTCGGCGCCGTGGCTGACCAGATGGAAATCACCCGCAAGGCCCTGAAAAAGCACGGTCGCAACAACAAGGCAGCGATTGCCGAGTTGCTGGCACTGGCCGAGCTGTTCATGCCGATCAAACTGGTACCGAAGCAATTCGAAGGCCTGGTCGAGCGTGTTCGCGGTGCCCTGGATCGTCTGCGTCAGCAAGAGCGCGCGATCATGCAACTGTGTGTACGTGATGCACGTATGCCACGCGCCGATTTCCTGCGTCAGTTCCCGAGCAACGAAGTCGACGAAAGCTGGTCTGACGCCCTGGCCAAAGGCAAGAGCAAATACGCCGAAGCCATCGGTCGCGTGCAGCCGGACATCATTCGTTGCCAGCAGAAACTGATCGCGCTGGAAACCGAAACCGGTCTGACCATCGCAGAAATCAAGGACATCAACCGTCGCATGTCGATCGGTGAGGCCAAGGCCCGCCGCGCGAAGAAAGAGATGGTTGAAGCCAACCTGCGTCTGGTGATCTCGATCGCCAAGAAGTACACCAACCGTGGCCTGCAATTCCTCGATCTGATCCAGGAAGGCAACATTGGTCTGATGAAAGCGGTAGACAAGTTCGAATACCGTCGTGGTTACAAGTTCTCGACTTATGCCACCTGGTGGATCCGTCAGGCGATCACTCGCTCGATCGCCGACCAGGCCCGCACCATCCGTATTCCGGTGCACATGATCGAGACGATCAACAAGCTCAACCGTATTTCCCGGCAGATGTTGCAGGAAATGGGTCGCGAACCGACTCCGGAAGAGTTGGGCGAACGCATGGAAATGCCTGAGGACAAGATCCGCAAGGTATTGAAGATCGCTAAAGAGCCGATCTCCATGGAAACGCCGATCGGTGATGACGAAGACTCCCATCTGGGTGACTTCATCGAAGACTCGACCATGCAGTCGCCAATCGATGTTGCCACTGTTGAGAGCCTGAAAGAAGCGACTCGCGAAGTGCTGTCCGGCCTCACTGCCCGTGAAGCCAAAGTACTGCGCATGCGTTTCGGTATCGACATGAACACCGACCACACACTCGAAGAAGTGGGCAAACAGTTTGACGTAACGCGTGAGCGGATCCGTCAGATCGAAGCCAAGGCGCTGCGCAAGCTGCGCCACCCGACGCGAAGCGAGCATCTGCGCTCCTTCCTCGACGAGTGATACCAGAACCCCCGGCCCAGGCCGGGGGTTTTGTTTGTATGGCAGATTAAATCCTTCGCAACGCCCCTCCCCCCCATACCCCGTCTACACTCGAAACAATCATCCCCGAGCCATAACGAGAGCGTTATGCCCAGATTGGCGTCCGTGCTTTTTTTGCTGTCACTGATGATCTGGACCGCAACGGCTGACGCGCTGACTCTGACCGATGAAGAACGTAGCTGGCTGGCGGCTCACCCGGACTTGCGCCTGGGTGTCGATGCGTCGTGGCCGCCCTTTGAATTTCGCGATGACCAGAACCGTTATCAGGGCCTGGCGGCGGACTATATCGACGTGATTCGCCAACGCCTGGCAATCAAATTGACCCCCATCGAACCGGTGAGCTGGACGGTGGTGCTCGAACAGGTCAAATCGGGCAAGATCGACCTCCTGCCCGGCATCATGTCCACCCCCGAACGCCAGACCTACCTATCGTTCACCCGCCCTTATCTTGACTTCCCGATCGTCATCCTCGCCCATATCGGCGGCGCGCAACCACGCAAGCTCAACGACCTGTACGGTTTGAAAATCGCCGTGGTGGAAAACTACGCGCCCCACGAACTGCTGCGTACTCACCACCCCGATCTGAATCTGGTGGCCATGCCCAATGTCAGTTCGGCATTACAAGCGTTGGCGACCGACGAAGTGGACGCCGTGGTCGGCGACCTCGCCTCCAGTGTCTGGAGCCTGCGCCAGCTCAAGCTCGACGGTCTGTACGTCAGCGGCGAAACCCCGTATCGCTACCAACTGGCGATGGCCGTGCCCCGCAATAACAAGATGCTGGTGGGGATTCTCGACAAAGTGCTGGCGGACATGAGCCCAGATGAAATCAGCAGCATTCAGGAGCACTGGGTCGGCAACGTCCTTGATCATCGGACATTCTGGTCGGACCTGCTGATCTACGGTTTACCGGGGCTATTGTTGTTGGTGACGATTCTCGCCGTGGTGATCCGCATCAACCGTCGTCTGAGTTCGGAAATCGCCCGTCGTATCGACCTCGAACAGGAACTGCGCAGCAGCGAATATCACTATCGCGGCCTGGTCGAGAGCCTGTCGGCCATCGCCTGGGAAGCGCGGATGAGCGACTTCACCTACAGCTATGTGTCGCCCCACGCCGAAGACTTGCTCGGCTATCCACAATCGCACTGGCTGATCCCCGGTTTCTGGCACAACATCATTCACCCGGCCGATCTGACCCGTACACAGAGCTACTGCAAAGAAGCGCTGCGCGAGGGTCGCGATCACATCGTCGATTATCGCGTAATCACCGCCGATGGCCGCTGTTTGTGGGTGCGCGACATCGTCAGCCTGATCGAACATGGCCACGAGCCGGTGATGCGCGGTTTGATGATCGACATCAGCGAAATCAAGCGTACCGAAGAGGCGCTGCGGCTGTCGGAACAAAAGTTCGCTTCGGTGTTCCAGCAGTGCCCGGACATTCTGGTGATTGCACGGCTGTCCGATGGCTGCCTGCTGGAAGTCAATGAAGCATTTGAAGAACAGATCGGCCTGAAAGCCGAAGAAGTGCTGGGGCAAACGGCCACCGACCTGAATATCTGGGGGATACCCGGCGTCGGTCCCGGATTGCTGCAGCGCTTGCAGGCGGGCAGCATTCGCAATCTGGAGATGCCCTTTCGCCGCAACAATGGCCAGTTGTTCACTGGCCTGATTTCCGCCGAGCCGTTCGACCTCGACACCACTCCCGCGCTGGTTGTCGTCGTGCGTGACATCACCCAGCTCAAGGAAACCCAACAGCAACTGCAAACCTCCGAAGAGAAGTTCGCCAAGGCCTTCCATGCCTCGCCGGACGGTTTGTTGTTGTCGCGCCAGAGCGATGGCCTGCTGCTGGAAGTCAACGAAGGCTTCAGCCGAATTACCGGCTTCAACAGCGCCATGTCGGTGGATCGTTCGGCGCTGGATCTGGGGATATGGGTCAATCTCAATGAACGCAAACAGATGCTCGACCTGTTGCATCGGGACGGTTTTGTGCGCGACTTCACCTGCCACATCCGCCGCAGCGACGGGCAGATTCGCCTCTGCGAAGTGTCCAGCCGTCCTCTGCCCATTGGCGAAGAAGACTGCATGCTGACCATCGCCCGCGACATCACCGAGCGCCATCTGATGCAGGAAAAACTGCAGCAGGCCGCCACCGTGTTCGAAAGCACTGCCGAAGGCGTGCTGATTACCGACACCCAACAGCACATCAGCGCAGTCAACCGCGCCTTCACCGAGATCACTGGCTACAGCGAAAGCGAGGCTCTCGGGCATACGCCGCGTCTGCTTGCCTCCGGCTTGCACGACAGCGCGTTTTACGCGGCAATGTGGCACCAGTTGACCGACGAAGGTCACTGGCAAGGCGAGATCTCCAACCGGCGCAAGAACGGCGAGTTGTACCCGAGCTGGCTGACCATCAGTGCAGTGCGCAATCGCGACAGGTTCATTACCCACTTTGTTGCAGTGTTTGCCGACATCTCCAGCCTCAAGCATGCACAAGCCAAACTCGACTATCAGGCGCACCACGACCCGCTCACTGGTTTGCCAAACCGCACACTGTTCGAAAACCGCTTGCTGATGGCACTGAACAGTCAGCAGGAAAACGGCGGTCAGGGCGCCGTGCTGTTTCTCGATCTCGACCGTTTCAAACACATCAACGACAGCCTCGGCCATCCGGTCGGCGACCTGCTGCTCAAGGGCATTGCCGTGCGCCTGAAAGAGCAACTGCGCGACATCGATACCGTGGCGCGTCTGGGCGGTGACGAATTCATCATCCTGCTGCCCGGCCTGCAACAGGCCAGCGACGCGGATAACATCGCCACCAAACTGCTCAATTGTTTCGGTGCGCCGTTCCAGGCCGGCGAGCATGAGTTCTTCATCAGCGCCAGCATCGGCACCAGCCTCTACCCACGAGACGGTTGCGACGTCGCCACACTGGTGAAAAACGCCGACGCAGCGATGTACCGCTCCAAGGCCAAGGGCCGCAACCGTGTCGAGAGCTATACCCGCGATCTCACCGCCCAAGCCAGCGAGCGCATAGCGCTAGAGCACGAACTGCGCCGGGCCATTGAACGCGATGAACTGCGTCTCTACTACCAACCGAAAATCAGCCTTGACGACCATCGCCTGGTCGGTGCTGAAGCCCTGATCCGCTGGCGTCACCCTACCTTCGGCGACGTACCGCCAGAGCACTTCATTCCGCTGGCCGAAGAAAACGGCATGATCCTGCAGATCGGTGACTGGGTGCTCGAGACCGCGTGCCGGCAAATGTTCGAATGGAATCAGATCTACGACAGCCTCGGCCCACTCTCGGTAAACCTCGCCGGCGCGCAACTGCGCCAGCCAAACCTGCTCGGACGCATCGAACAATTGCTCAACGACAACCGCCTGCAGCCAGACTTACTGCAACTGGAAATTACCGAGAATTTCATCATGAGTCAGGCCGAAGAGGCGCTGGCCGTACTGCACCAACTCAAACATCTCGGTGTGCAACTGGCGATCGACGACTTCGGTACGGGTTATTCTTCGCTCAGTTACCTCAAACGCCTGCCGCTGGACATCCTCAAAATCGACCAGTCGTTTGTCCGCGGACTGCCCGATGACCCCCACGACGCGGCCATTGTGCGGGCCATTATCGCGCTGGGCCGGAGCATGCAATTCACCGTCATCGCCGAGGGCGTGGAAACCCAGGCACAACAACAATTCCTCGCCGCTGAAGGCTGCGAGCAGATCCAGGGCTACATCGTCAGCCTGCCATTACCACCAGAAGAATTCGCCGCGACGTTTCTTCGTGTAACCGTATCGGATTATTCGGATAGCACAGCCGAGAAACCGTCGCTATAATCCGCGACCTACTGAGGGCCTATAGCTCAGTTGGTTAGAGCAGAGGACTCATAATCCTTTGGTCCACGGTTCAAGTCCGTGTGGGCCCACCAAACCTGAAAGCCGCGCAAATGCGCGGCTTTTTCATGGGTGATGGATTAGGGTTCGAAGTCTTGGCGCGCACAATATTCGGAAGCACATTGTTAGGAATACAACCGCAAGATCTGTAGGAATGTTCCCAAACTATGTTTTCTCCCCTCCCCGCGCGTTGTTGACTGTTTCTCCGAACGAGTAATCTCCGGACGCCACCGCCTGTCCAGGATTGTTTTTATGCTCGTGAATGCTGCGCCAGTGATAAAGGAAGCAGCCGACCAACCAACCTGGATCAACCTTGCTTTACCTGATCTGAGAACGTTATCGAGAGAACTTCGGTCAGCGGCAATTGACGAGATGAAAAGGGCTGACAACGCAGAAGACGCCCTCAAAATCCTTCTGGATCAATTTGGGTTCGTCGACGAGTCCATACTGACCGTCACTATTCTCACACCCATTGGGAGGGTGGCAGTCATGAAAGACAAACTGGCTCATATCATTGAGAAACGTCCAGACTCCCGAGAACGCTATGTTCGACATGCCATCGATACGCTCACAGGACCTTTCGAAGTCTGGAAAGTCCTTTACGATAATGGCGGTTACCGAATGGCATTCATCAATGCCTATGAGGCAAAAAACGACATGCTTGTCGTGGTCATGTGCGAAACGGACATGTCCTCTGGAACTTTACGCACGCACCGGCGAGAGCGATGAACAAACACCGCCAAGGCGAGCTTTTGTACAAGCGGTACATTCTTGAAGACAAAGAAAAGGGCAGCCATTTGGCTGCCCTTGATGTTTAAATCCTGATATTTGCATCCTCAGGAAATGGGATGAAGAGGTCTCACCTTACACCGATGTTGCAGCATCGCTGAGGTACCTACGTCCGCTAATGCCCTGCAAGGCAGCAGATTTCGCGCTCTTGCTGGAATTCTTGATAAATAGGCCAGGCAAGTCAAATCAAATATCCGATGTTTTGTTTCAGCGCAACGATAACTCGAAGCCTGGGTGAAGCGTTCAAACATCGCCTGCAAGCGTGTCGCTGATAGCGCCTGTAACATGCACAACTTCCCCCAGCCATGGAGCCGCCCCTTGCCCGACACCCGCCCCCCCGTGCTTGATGAAATCGACCGTCAGCTGATCGCCGCCCTGCAGATCAACGCCCGCGAAAGTGTGGCCATGCTCGCCCGGCAATTGGGCATTGCCCGCACCACCGTGACGTCGCGACTGGCGCGCCTGGAAAAAGCCAAAGTGATCACCGGGTATGGCGTGCGCCTTGGACAACGCGTGGTCGATGGTGGCTTGCAAGCCTACGTCGGGATCAAGGTGCAGCCGCGTTCCGGCAAGGACGTGGTGCGCCGATTGAGTGCGATGGCGCAGGTGCAGCAGCTGTGTGCGGTGAGCGGCGAGTTTGATTATGTGGCGTGGTTGCGTACGGATTCGCCGGAGCAGCTGGATCAGTTGCTCGATCAGATTGGCAGCGTGGACGGGGTGGAGAAGACCACGACTTCAATCATTTTGAGCAGCAAGATTGATCGGGGGCAGCCGGTTTAAGGTTTTGATCGAGCTTCTCGGGTGAATTTCAGAGCCTCTTCGCGAGCAGGCTCGCTCCCACATTTTGGTCGGTGTGCAGTCTCTGCTCGTCATATTGATCGCTAATCTGGCAAAACGACGACACTTTGCGTCTTATTAACGTGTTCTACGCTCCCTAGAATGGCTGGCATCTTTTCCTATACTCAGACGCGCATCCCGCGTCGGGTCGCCAGCAAGGTCAGCCATGAACAAGAACAATCGCCATCCTGCAGACGGTAAGAAACCAGTCACCATTTTCGGTCCGGACTTTCCGTTCGCGTTCGACGACTGGATCGAACACCCGGCCGGTCTCGGCAGCATTCCTGAGCACAATCACGGCGCTGAAGTGGCGATCGTTGGCGCTGGCATTGCCGGGCTGGTAGCCGCATACGAGTTGATGAAACTCGGCTTGAAACCCGTGGTTTACGAAGCATCGAAACTCGGTGGGCGTCTGCGTTCGCAGGCCTTTAACGGCACTGACGGCATCGTCGCGGAACTCGGCGGCATGCGCTTTCCGGTGTCCTCCACCGCGTTCTATCACTACGTCGACAAGCTCGGGCTTGAGACCAAACCTTTCCCGAACCCGTTGACTCCGGCCTCCGGCAGCACCGTGATCGATCTGGAAGGCAAAACCCATTACGCACAGAAGCTGGCGGATCTTCCTGCACTGTTTCAGGAAGTGGCTGACGCCTGGGCGGATGCGCTGGAGGCCGGCTCGCAGTTCGCCGATATCCAGCAAGCCATCCGCGACCGCGATGTACCGCGCCTCAAAGAGCTGTGGAATACCTTGGTGCCGCTGTGGGACGACCGCACTTTTTATGACTTCGTCGCCACCTCCGAGGCCTTCGCCAAACTGTCGTTCCATCATCGCGAAGTGTTCGGTCAGGTCGGTTTCGGCACCGGCGGCTGGGATTCGGACTTCCCCAACTCGATGTTGGAAATCTTCCGTGTGGTGATGACCAATTGCGACGATCACCAGCACCTGGTGGTCGGCGGTGTCGAGCAAGTGCCGCAAGGCATCTGGCGCCATGTGCCGGAGCGCTGCGTGCACTGGCCTGAAGGCACCAGCCTGAAATCCCTGCACCGTGGCGCGCCGCGTTCCGGCGTGAAGAAAATCGCCCACGCGGCGGATGGTCGTTTCGCGGTCACCGACAACAACGGCGACACCCGTGAATACGCCGCCGTACTGACCACTTGCCAGAGCTGGTTGCTGACCACGCAGATCGAATGCGACGAAACCCTGTTCTCGCAGAAGATGTGGATGGCCCTCGACCGCACCCGCTACATGCAGTCGTCGAAGACTTTCGTGATGGTCGACCGACCGTTCTGGAAGGACAAGGATCCGGAAACCGGTCGCGACCTGATGAGCATGACCCTCACCGATCGCCTGACCCGCGGCACTTATCTGTTCGACAACGGCGACGACAAACCGGGGGTGATCTGCCTGTCGTACTCGTGGATGAGCGACGCCTTGAAGATGCTTCCGCACCCGGTGGAAAAACGCGTTGAGCTGGCGTTGAACGCGCTGAAAAAGATCTACCCGAAAGTCGACATCGCCGCGCGCATCATCGGCGATCCGATCACCGTGTCGTGGGAAGCCGACCCATACTTCCTCGGCGCCTTCAAAGGTGCACTGCCCGGCCACTATCGCTACAACCAGCGCATGTACGCGCACTTCATGCAGGACGAGATGCCAGCCGAGCAGCGCGGAATTTTCATCGCCGGCGACGACGTATCGTGGACACCGGCGTGGGTCGAAGGCGCAGTGCAAACCTCGCTCAACGCGGTGTGGGGGATCATGAAGCATTTCGGCGGGTCGACACATAAAGCGAACCCGGGCCCGGGTGACGTGTTCAAAGACATCGGCCCTATCGCCCTGCCCGAGTAAGAGGAATCCCCGATGCGTGTAGCCCTTTACCAATGTCCACCGCTGCCTCTGGACCCCGCCGCCAATCTGCAACGTCTGCATCAACTGGCGATGGAGGCCAAGGGCGCCGACCTGTTGGTGCTGCCGGAGATGTTCATGATCGGCTACAACATCGGCGCCGAAGCAGTCAGCACCTTGGCCGAGGTCTACAACGGTGAATGGGCGCAGCAGATCGGTCGGATCGCCAAGGCTGCCGGTCTGGCGATTGTTTATGGCTACCCGGAGCGCACCGCCGAAGGGCAGATTTACAACGCCGTGCAGTTGATCGACTCGAGCGGCGAGCGCCTGTGCAATTACCGCAAGACGCATCTGTTCGGCGATCTGGATCGTTCGATGTTCAGCCCGGGCGGTGATGATTTCCCCATCGTCGAACTCAACGGCTGGAAGCTCGGTTTCCTGATCTGCTACGACCTGGAGTTTCCAGAAAACACCCGACGTCTGGCACTCGCCGGCGCCGAGCTGATTGTGGTGCCGACGGCGAACATGATTCCGTTCGATTTCGTCGCTGATGTCACCGTGCGTTCACGTGCTTTTGAAAACCAGTGCTACGTGGCCTACGCCAATTATTGCGGCAACGAAGGCGAGATCCACTATTGCGGGCAAAGCAGCATCGCCGCACCGGATGGCAACCGCATCGCTCAGGCCGGTCTCGACGAAGCGCTGATCGTCGGCGAACTGGATCGGCAGCTGATGCTCGACTCACGCGCGGCCAATCGCTACCTCAGCGACCGCCGTCCGGAGCTTTACGGCGCGCTGAACCAGCGCTAATCCGCTAGCATTGGCACTTCACTGTTCTGGATGTGCCCATGCCTGCGCCGACTCACCCCCGCCCTCACACTGAAACCCTGGCCAACGGCTTGCGCGTGACCCTGCGTCATGCGCCCGGTCTGAAGCGCAGTGCCGCTGCATTGCGCGTGGCTGCCGGTAGCCATGACGTGCCGTCGGCGTGGCCGGGGCTGGCGCATTTTCTGGAACATTTGCTGTTTCTCGGCACCGAGCGTTTCCCGGCGAATGAAGGGTTGATGGCTTACGTGCAAGGTCACGGTGGCCAGGTGAATGCCAGTACGCGGGAACGTACCACCGACTTTTTCTTTGAGCTACCGACGCGTTCGTTCAGCGCCGGGCTGGAGCGCCTGTCAGACATGCTCGCCAAGCCGCGTATGAATCTGGACGATCAGTTGCGGGAACGGGAGGTGTTGCAGGCGGAATTTGTCGCCTGGTCGCAAGATCCTGCAGCGCAGCAGCAGTTTGCCTTGTACGAAGGTTTGCCGGCAGAGCATCCATTGCGCGGCTTTCACGCGGGGAATCGCGACAGCCTGCAAGTCGAACAAGCTGCATTTCAACAAGCGTTGAAATATTTCCACCAGCAGTTTTATCAGACTGGGCAAATGACCTTGAGCCTGGTCGGACCGCAGAGTCTTGATGAGTTGAAAGCACTGGCGCAGAAGTTTGCAGCGACTTTACCGGCTGGGGATAAAGTTACCCAGGCTATGCCCCTGTCGCTAGCGGTGAAAAGTTATCAACAGGCCGATGAACGACGCAGCAATCTGCTGTTTGCGTTTGAGGCTCTGCCTGAATCGTCCAGCGAGGCGTTGGCGTTTCTTTGCCATTGGTTGAACAGCGCCAAGCCCGGCGGATTGCTCGCGCATTTGCAACAGCAAAAACTGGCAGATGGATTAACAGCCACGCCGATTTATCACTTCGCCGGGCAAGCATTGCTGCATCTGCAATTCACTGCGCCATGCGAATCGTTGAAAGCCATTCGCGAACATCTGCTCGATTGGTTGAGCTTCTTTGCTCGCCAGGACTGGGCACCGCTGCGCGAGGAATACGCCGCCCTGATTCAACGTCAACAGCAAGTCAGTGGCGCGCTGCAACTGGCGCGACTCGACAGTGAGCAGTTGAAACACGGCCTGGCCGATTCCGGCGTTACAGCCCTCAGGCAGATCCTCGGTGAAATCGGCACTGTGGATAACTTCAGCGAGCACTGGCACCTGCCCGCTGCCAATCCTTTTCTGCGAGTCAGCGAGCCTCTGGCCAACGCCGGGCTGATTCGCGGCCAGACCAGCGCTCACCGGGGGTTGCGCACGTTCGCGCAGGATCGCTCCCGTGGCCGTCGGGAACGCTCGCCAATGCAATTCAGCCAGGCTTTGCCGGACAATGGCGATGAAGGCGCGATTTACCTGCGTTGGCAGGTGGAAGCTGCCGCCAGCGCCGACCTGCTCTCGCGGTTGCAACGCGGATTTCGGCAAACTCAGCAAGACGCGCGTGAGGCCGGAGTCGATTTGTCTTTCAGCGGCGCAGGCAATCAATGGCTGCTGAAACTCACCGGCCTGCAAGAGTCGATGCCCAGCGTCCTCGAGCACGCGCTGAAATGTCTGACGCAAATTGACGCTGATTCGCCGCGAAGCGAACCGGAAACGCCGCTGATCGCCATCCGCCAATTGCTCAAAGTGCTGCCAGAACATGTTCTGCAATCAGCCAAAACCGGCGATGATGCCAAACACCTGTGGACAACTTCGCGCTGGGACGGCCTCGCTTTGGGTCTCAACCCGCAAACGCAAGCTGCCATGGGCTTGGCCCTGAGCCGTGTTCCCGGGATTGCGGACAATAAGCTGTCATCGCCAGCAACCATTAGCGCGCAAAAACACTGGAGTCACATCGATACCGCATCCAGCGAACATGCTTTGCTGCTGTTCTGTCCCACCGCCAGCCGTGACATCGCCGACGAGGCGGCGTGGCGAATGCTCGCGCAACTGTGCCAGACACCGTTCTATCAGCGTTTGCGCGTCGAGTTGCAATTGGGTTACGCGGTGTTCAGTGCGCTGCGCCAGATGCAGGGCCAAACCGTCATCCTGTTCGGCGTGCAATCGCCGAGTGCCAGGCCTGTGGAAGTGCTGGAGCACATTCAACAGTTCCTCAGCGGCATTCCCGACCTGATTGAGCAGATTGATGAACTCAGCCTCAGCCAACAACTTAAAAGCCTCGCCGAACAATTCGACGACACCAATCTGTCCAGCAAAGATGCCGCCGAACTGTTCTGGCAGGCAAAGCTCGCTGGCCACTCGTCGGATTATCTTGAGCAACTACTTGCCGCCCTCGGCCAACTGGATCGCCAGGCATTGCTCAGCGCTGCTAAGCGTTTAATCAACGCCGAAGGCGGCTGGCTCTGCCTCGCCAGCGATCCAGCGCCCGAAACCCCATGGCAAGCGACAAATTGATCATTACCGAGGCTGCAAGGAGCTTTCTCAAAGATTCACGGGCAAACCCGGTGAAATTTTGAGTAACATAGCAGCCTAACTATTTGGAACATCTCTGCGCTGCCGTGGACTATAACTATGGACAGCGCTATCCCACCCACCCTGAGGAGAAACACCATGTCCTGGACAAAACCGGCTTACACCGACCTGCGTATCGGCTTCGAAGTCACCATGTACTTCGCCAGCCGCTGAGTTCTGCTTACGTAGAATTGCAGTGCAACGCCTCGGCTCGCCGAGGCGTTTTATTTTCCGCGTTGAAATGATGGAGTGTTCATGTTCGTCCAGATTCTGGGTTCGGCCGCTGGCGGCGGTTTTCCGCAGTGGAACTGCAACTGCGTCAATTGCGCAGGCTTTCGCGACGGCAGCCTGAATGCCAAGGCCCGCACCCAATCGTCCATCGCGATTTCCGATGACGGCGTGAACTGGGTGTTGTGCAACGCCTCGCCGGACATCCGCGCACAGCTGCAAAGCTTCGCCCCGATGCAACCGGGCCGCGCTCTGCGTGACACCGGCATCAGCGCGATCATTCTGATGGACAGCCAGATCGACCACACCACCGGCCTGCTCAGCCTCCGCGAAGGCTGCCCGCATCAGGTCTGGTGCACGGACATGGTTCATGAAGATCTGAGCACTGGTTTTCCGCTGTTCAAGATGCTCACCCACTGGAACGGCGGGCTGGACTGGAACCGCATCGAACTCGACCAGAGCTTCACCGTGGCAGCGTGCCCAAACCTGCGTTTCACCCCGCTGCCACTGCGCAGTGCTGCGCCGCCGTACTCGCCGCACCGCTTCGATCCGCACCCGGGCGACAACATTGGCTTGATCGTTGAAGACCTGAACACCGGCGGCAAATTGTTCTATGCGCCGGGTCTGGGCAAGGTCGATGCGCCGCTGCTGGAAATCATGGCGAGCAGCGATTGTCTGCTGGTCGACGGCACAATGTGGGACGACGATGAAATGCAGCGCCGCGGCGTTGGCACTCGCACCGGTCGTGAGATGGGGCATTTGGCGCAGCACGGGCCTGGCGGCATGCTGGAAGTGCTGGAGCAGTTGCCTGAGCAGCGCAAAGTGCTTATCCACATCAACAATACCAACCCGATTCTCGATGAGGATTCGCCGGAGCGTGCCGAACTGGCGCGGCGTAATGTTGAAGTGGCGTTCGATGGCATGAGTATTGTGCTGTAGCGACCGGCCTCTTCGCGAGCAAGCTCGCTCCCACACTGGATCTGTGGCGTTCACAAACCCTGTGGGAGCGAGCTTGCTCGCGAAGGCGTCCGAATAGACACCCAGGATTCCAACGGTTGTTCCCCGGAGAACCGCAATGACTGACACGCCAATGTCCCCCGCCGAATTCGAAGCGGCCCTGCGCGCCAAAGGCGCCTACTATCACATCCACCACCCGTACCACGTGGCGATGTACCAAGGCCGCGCCACTCGCGAGCAGATTCAGGGCTGGGTCGCCAATCGCTTCTACTATCAAGTGAACATCCCCCTGAAGGACGCGGCGATCCTCGCCAATTGCCCTGACCGGGAAATCCGTCGCGAGTGGATTCAGCGCCTGCTCGACCACGACGGCGCCCCCGGTGAAGATGGCGGTATCGAAGCCTGGCTGCGTCTCGGTCAAGCGGTCGGTCTCGATCCGGATCAACTGCGCTCGCAGGAACTGGTCCTGCCCGGCGTGCGTTTCGCTGTCGATGCTTACGTCAACTTCGCCCGCCGCGCCAGTTGGCAGGAAGCCGCCAGCAGCTCGTTGACCGAACTGTTCGCGCCGCAGATCCACCAGTCGCGCCTCGACAGCTGGCCGCAGCATTACCCGTGGATCGACCCGGCCGGTTACGAATACTTCCGCACCCGCCTCGGTCAGGCGCGGCGTGATGTCGAGCATGGTCTGGCGATCACGCTGGAGCACTACAAGACCCGCGAAGGCCAGGAGCGCATGCTGGAAATTCTCCAGTTCAAACTGGACATTCTTTGGAGCATGCTCGATGCCATGAGCATGGCCTACGAACTGAACCGCCCGCCGTATCACAGCGTCACCGATCAACGGGTCTGGCATAAAGGAATCACCTTATGAGTTTCGACCGCAGCAAAGTCCCGACCTGGCGTCCCGGCTACCGCTTCCAGTACGAACCGGCGCAGAAAGGTCATGTGCTGCTTTACCCTGAAGGCATGATCAAGCTCAACGAAACCGCTGCGTTGATCGGCGGTTTGATCGACGGCGAACGCGATGTCGCGGCAATCATTGCCAAACTCGATGAGCAGTTCCCCGGCGTGCCCGAGCTCGGTGACGACATCGAGCAATTCATGGAGGTTGCCCGTGCGCAGCACTGGATCGAACTTGCCTGATCTGCCGCCCAAGCCTGAAGTCGGCCTGCCGCTGTGGCTGCTCGCCGAGCTGACCTACCGTTGCCCTCTGCAATGCCCGTACTGCTCCAATCCACTGGATTTCGCCGAGCAGGGCAAAGAGTTGAGCACCGAGCAGTGGATCAAGGTGTTCCGCGAAGCGCGGGAGATGGGCGCGGCGCAACTGGGCTTTTCCGGTGGCGAGCCGCTGGTGCGTCAGGATCTCGCCGAGCTGATTCATGAAGCACGGCAGTTGGGTTTCTACACCAACCTGATCACCTCCGGCATCGGCCTGACCGAGCAGAAAATCAGCGACTTCAAGAAGGCTGGCCTCGATCACATCCAGATCAGTTTCCAGGCCAGTGACGAACAAGTGAACAACCTGCTCGCCGGTTCGAAAAAAGCCTTCGCGCAGAAATTGGAAATGGCTCGCGCAGTGAAGGCCCACGGCTATCCGATGGTGCTGAACTTCGTCACCCATCGGCACAACATAGACAAGATCGACCGCATCATCGAGCTGTGCATTGCGCTCGAAGCCGACTTCGTCGAACTCGCCACCTGCCAGTTCTACGGTTGGGCGCAGCTCAATCGTGTCGGCCTGTTGCCGACCAAGGAACAACTGGTCCGTGCCGAACGCATCACCAATGAATACCGCGCAAAACTGGAAGCCGAAGGGCATCCGTGCAAGCTGATTTTCGTCACCCCGGATTATTACGAAGAACGCCCGAAAGCCTGCATGAATGGCTGGGGCAGCATCTTTCTGACGGTCACCCCGGACGGCACCGCGCTGCCCTGCCACGGCGCCCGACAGATGCCGGTGCAGTTTCCCAATGTGCGCGACCACAGCATGCAACACATCTGGTACGACTCGTTCGGCTTCAACCGCTTCCGTGGTTACGACTGGATGCCCGAGCCGTGCCGCTCCTGCGACGAGAAAGAAAAAGACTTCGGCGGCTGCCGCTGCCAGGCGTTCATGCTCACCGGCGATGCGAGCAATGCCGACCCGGTGTGCAGCAAGTCCGAACATCACGGCGTGATCCTCAAGGCCCGCGAAGAAGCCGTGACCGCCACCCAAACCATTGAACAACTGGCCTTCCGCAATGAACGAAACTCGCGCCTCATCGCCAAGGGCTGAACCTTTCAGCGCCTCGCAAGCCGTCGCTGCCGGCATGGATTTCGCCGAACTGCAACTCGGCGCCAATGGGCTGTTCTGGAATGAATACCGCCCGGAAGATGCTGCGTGCCGGATCTGGCATTGGCGCGATGGTGTGGCGAAATGTCTGACACCGAACGGCTTCAGCGTGCGCAGTCGCGTGTACGAATATGGCGGTGGCGCGTTTTGTCTGACGCCGGATGGGGTGGTATTCGTTGCTGAGGCGGATCAGCAGTTGTATCGGCAGACGCTGGATGGTTCGCCAGAGACGCTGACGTCGGGCGATTGTCGTTACGGCGATCTGCATTGCGCTTTCGGCCAAGTGCTGGCGGTAGAAGAACAGCACGATCAGCATCGACTGGTAGCGATTGATCTGGCTGACGGCAGTCGACACTTGCTGGCTGAAGGTGTGGATTTTTATGCTGCGCCAACCCTCAGCCCGGATGGCCAGCGTTTGGCCTGGATCGAGTGGAGTCGCCCGCATCAGCCGTGGACCTCGACTCGGTTGATGGTCGCTGAACGCAGGATCGACGGCGCATTCAGTTCACCGCGATGCGTTGCCGGCGCAGAGATTGAAGAGTCCATTCAGCAACCGCGATTCGACGCCGCAGGTCGCCTGTATTGCCTGACCGATCGCGGTGGTTTCTGGCAGCCATGGGTCGAGACTGGCGACGGTTTGAAAGCATTGCCCGCTGTGCCGGCCGATTATGCACCGGCGCCGTGGCAACTGGGCGGCTGCACCTGGCTGCCTGTTGAGGATTCGCTTTTAGCCAGCTGGAGCGAGGGTGGTTTTGGCCGCCTGGGGTTCGGCGACGAAGACTTCACTGGCGACTACAGCCGCTTCCGGCATCTCGCTTTGGACGCACAGTTTATCTACTGCATTGCCGCCTCGCCGATCAGTCCTTCTGCGGTCATCGCCATCGATCGAGCTACGCGTGAAGTGGACGTGCTGGCCGGCGGCGTGGCGCCCTTACCGGCAGAACGCATCAGCCGTCCGCAAACCCTGCGCTACCCAAGTGGTTCCGGCGAAGCGCACGGGTTCTTTTATCCTTCAATGAGCGGCGAGACAAACCCGCCGCTGGTGGTGTTCATTCACGGCGGCCCGACATCAGCCTGCTACCCGATGCTCGACCCACGCATCCAGTACTGGACGCAACGCGGCTTTGCCGTCGCCGATCTCAACTATCGCGGCAGCAGCGGTTATGGCCGGGAATATCGGCAGGCCTTGCATCTGAGCTGGGGCGAGGTGGATGTCGAGGATGCTTGCGCCGTGGTCGCTTATCTCGCCGAACAGGGCCTGATCGACGGTGAGCGCGCATTCATTCGAGGCGGCAGCGCAGGCGGCTACACCACGTTATGTGCGCTGGCGTTCAAGCAAGTCTTCCGCGCCGGAGCGAGTTTGTATGGCGTTAGCGACCCGGTGGCGCTGGCTCGTGCGACGCACAAATTTGAGGGTGATTATCTGGACTGGCTGATCGGCGATCCCGAGCAAGACGCCGAACGCTACGCCGCCCGCACGCCGTTGTTGCACGCAAACAACATCCGCGTACCGGTGATCTTCTTTCAAGGTGAACTGGACGCCGTCGTTGTCCCACAACAGACCCGCGACATGGCCTCGGCACTGAAGCGGAACGGCATCGCGGTCGAAGCCCACTACTACCCTGACGAACGCCACGGCTTCCGTCGCGCGGCCAATCAGGCGCATGCGCTGGAGCAGGAGTGGAAGTTCTATCGGCGGGTGATGGGATTGGCGGACTGATCAGCGCGCCCCGTTGAAATCGCGCGGCCCCATTCGCGAGCAGGCTCGCTCCCACATAGTATCCGTGTTGTTCACAAATCCCCTGTGAGAGCGAGCCTGCTCGCGAAAGCTATCTATTAGGCGCCGCAGTACTCAGCGCTTGGCGATGATGTACACCGCATGCACGATTCCCGGAATATACCCGCACAACGTCAGCAGAATGTTCAACCAGAACGCCCCGCCAAACCCGACCTGCAGAAACACACCCAGTGGCGGCAAGAGAATGGCGATGATGATGCGAATGAAATCCATGGGGCAGCTCCTGTATGGGGGTTGGCTCACTTGAGCCATACAAGCTAATCGACCCGCGCCGTTCGTCAGGGTTCAGTGCAACGGCCATTTGATCGCCATCACCCGCTCAAAAAAACGCCCCACGCCAAAAGAATCAGGCGTGGGGCGTGCGTTATACCGCGAGACGGTTCTTGGAATCAGGTAGGAAACTTCAGTTCAGACGGCAATCCCCTTGCGGCATTGCAGTTGCGCAGTGCGCACCCGCGAGAAGGCGCGGCCCAGGCGCAGGAGCATTTCGTCGATATTGGTTTTGCTCACGGTGAGTGCCGGGGTGAAGCGCAGACAGTTGGCTTGCGGGGCGTTGAGCAGCAAGCCTTCGTGCAGGGCGGCGTGGACCACCGCGTCGGCGGAATCGTCCGACAGGGACAGCCCGTAGAACAGGCCCTGGCCGCGTAATTCGCCGTGGTCGTAGCGGTGTGCCAATCGGGCCAGACCTTCGCGCAAGTGCTGGCCGTTGTCGTTGACCTGCTGGAGGAAGCTGCGGTCGTACACACTGTCTAGCACCACCAGCCCGGCCGCTGTCATCAGCGCATTGCCGTGATGAGTGCCGCCGAGTTCGCCCGCCTCGAAACAGCATGCTTTGCCACGCGCCAGCAGTGCTGCCAACGGCACACCGCCGCCAAGCCCTTTACCGAGCACGACGATATCGGCGCGCACGCCAAAGTATTGCTCGGCGAGCAACGTGCCGCAGCGACCAATGCCGGTTTGCACTTCGTCGAGGATCAGCAGAATGCCCAGTTCGCGGCAGAGACGTTCGACACCTTTGAGGTAATGTTCGGAGGCCGGAACGACGCCGGCATCGCTCTGGATCGGTTCAAGCATGATCGCCACGGTCTGCGCGTCGACCGCCGCGTGCAGCGCCGGCAAGTCGTTGAACGGCACAAGATCGAAACCCGGCAGCAGTGGCTCAAAACGGTTGTGCAGGTTGCAGCTGTCGGAGGCGGAAATCGTAGCCAGACTGCGGCCATGGCAACCCTGCTTCGCAACAATGATCCGCGAGGCGCCCCCACGATGCAGCTGCCCCCATTTGCGCGCCAGTTTGATCGCCGCTTCACACGCTTCGCTGCCGCTGTTGAGCAAATACGCCTGATCGCTGGAGGTGCTGGCACACAGGCGCTCAGCGAGGCTGAGCATGCCGCGATTGTGCAGGTTGCAACCGGGATTGATCAGCGCCTGGGCTTGACTGGCAATGGCTTTGACCAGCGCCGAAGGGCTGTGGCCAAGGCTGTTGGCACCACCGCCCTGGGAAAAGTCGAGGTAGGCACGGTCGTTGCTGTCCCACAGCCACGAACCCTGACCTCGGACGAACACCTGTTGTGGCCGCTCGACGCTGGGCATCAGCCGCTCGACGCTGAGATCTTCGCTGTTATCAGAGGAATAGCCCTCGACAGCGAGGTCATCAAGACTCGGCGTCTGGCGCCGCAAACTGAACAGATTCATTGAAAAAAACCTCGTTTGAGGTGTTTTGAACTGCCTATGCAAACACTGTCGAAGCGAACGCTATTCATCGCGCTTTCTGGCCCTGTAAGCCTTGTGAATGCGGTTAGACTAGGCTTACTGGGGCCTGCGGGCCATTTCGATTTACCAGCATTTTCGATAAGCATTACTTATGGATTACAAACAACTGCGTTATTTCGTCGCGGTCTACGAAGAAGGCCATGTCGGCCGCGCCGCCGAGCGCCTGTCGATCTCGCAACCGGCGCTGTCGCAGCAGATCCGCCAGCTCGAACAGAACCTCGACGTCACCCTGTTCGAACGCAGCAGCAAGCGCCTGCTGCCTACCCTCGCCGCACACACGCTGTACAACCACGCGGTGCCGCTGCTCGACGGACTGCAACGGGCGCGCGAGGCGTTGGGCAACTTCAAGGGCCAGGCCTTGCGCACGCTGGCAATTGGCGTGCTGCAAACGGTGCACACCAGCCTGGTACCGCAAATGCTTGAGCGGGTGCGCAAGGCACAGCCACATCTGGTGGTGCAGATTTATGAATTGACCGGGCTTGAGATCGAGCGGCGTTTGCTCAACGGTTCATTGGACATCGGCATCAGCTATCTACCACCGCGCCAACCGGGCCTGCATGGCGTCATGCTGTACGAAGATGAACTGACACTGGTGATCCCGGCGGACCACCCATTGCGTGAATTCAAGAAAGTCTCGATGCGCCAGGCGGCCGAGCTGCCCATGTTGCTGTTGGGCGAAGAGTTTCAGATTCGCCAGATCTGGCAGGCGCAACTGACCGCCCTGGGACGACGCCCGCAAGTGCAGGCCGAACTGAACAATATGGTGGGTATTCTCGACAGCCTGCCGCACACCAGACTGGCGACGGTGCTGCCGGGGCGTTCGCAAAAAGAGTACGACGATCAGGATCTGTTGTGGAAACCGCTGAGCGAACCACGGGTGCCGCTGAAGGTGGGTCTGGTGTGTCGCGATGTACAACGCCAGCAAGCGTCTTTGGCGCTGTTGCGGACTTTGCTGGAGGAAGTGATGGAGCGTGAGGTGAAACCAGCACTGGATCCACTGGCCTGAATACTTTTCTTCAGGCAAAAGAAAACCCCGCCGAAGCGGGGCTTTGCAGACTGTTTCCCTGACATCCATTTCACTCCGCCACCCTGGCAGAATCCTACGTGTCCGTGTTGTTGCTTTGCGCTTCCTGCGCGACGTCCATGAAATGTAGATTAGCCGTGGATCCAATCTACGCATATGGGAGAACAGCAGCACGTCATGTAAGAGAATGCTTACATGACGCTATCACATCAGAATTGCGCCGCATCCAGCAGGAACAGCGACTCGCTACCGGCCTTCACCGACGCGCTCAACGAGTGAATGCGCGGCAGCAGGCGGGCGAAGTAGAAGCGCGCGGTGCCCAGTTTGCTGGCGTAGAAATCGTCCTGCGCTTCTTTGCCCAACGAGGCTTTGGCCATCAATGCCCACATGTAGGCGTAGGAAACGTATCCAAACGCTTGCAGATATTCGACTGAGGCCGCGCCGATTTCGTTCGGGTTGTTTTTCGCCCGATCCAGCAACCACGACGTCAGCTCATCAAGGGTATTGAGCGCATCGTTCAACGGCTTGGTGAATTCACCCAGATCCGCACTCGCGGTGGCGGTGAAGTGGCGGATCTCGTCAGCAAACAGTTTATAGAACGCACCGCCGCTGCCGACGATCTTGCGACCGACAAGGTCCAACGCCTGAATGCCGTTGGTGCCTTCGTAGATCTGGGTGATGCGCACATCACGCACCAGTTGCTCCTGGCCCCATTCGCGGATGTAGCCGTGGCCGCCGAAAATCTGCTGACCGTGCACGGTGGTTTCCAGCCCCAGGTCGGTGAGGAATGCCTTGGCCACCGGCGTCAGCAACGCGACCAGATCTTCCGCACGCTTGCGGGTGGTGGCGTCTTCGCTGAACTTGGCAGTGTCGAGTTGCATCGCTACGTAAGTGGAGAACGCACGGCCGCCTTCGTTCGAGGCTTTCATGGTCAGCAGCATGCGCCGCACGTCCGGGTGGACGATGATCGGGTCAGCGACTTTGTCTTTGTTCTGCGCGCCGGTCGGCGAACGGCTTTGCAGACGGTCGCGGGCGTATTCAACGGCGTTCTGGTACGAGCGCTCGCCGGTAGCGAGGCCTTGAATACCCACACCGAGGCGCTCGTAGTTCATCATGGTGAACATCGCGGCCAGGCCTTTGTTCGGCTCGCCGACCAGATATCCCACGGCTTCGTCGAAGTTCATCACGCAGGTCGCGGACGCCTGGATGCCCATTTTGTGCTCGATCGAACCGCAGTTCGCCGGGTTACGCGCGCCCAGGCTGCCGTCGGCATTGACCATGAATTTCGGCACGAGGAACAGCGAAATGCCTTTCGGGCCCGCCGGGGCATCTGGCAGTTTGGCCAGCACCAGGTGGATGATGTTTTCGGTGAGGTCGTGTTCGCCACCGGTGATGAAGATTTTGGTACCGCTGACCTTGTAGGAACCGTCGGCCTGAGGCTCGGCCTTGGTGCGGATAATCCCCAGGTCGGTGCCGGCGTGCGGCTCGGTCAGGCACATCGAACCGGCCCAGACGCCGGCGTACATGTTCGGCAGGTACGCCGCTTTCAGCTCTTCGCTGGCGTGGGCGTTGATCGACAGGCAGGCGCCGGCGGTCAGCATCGGATACAGACCGAATGACAGGCTGGCGGAGTTGACCATTTCTTCAACCTGCGCCGATACGGCTTTGGGCATGCCCATGCCGCCGTATTGCGGATCGCCACCGACGCCAACCCAGCCGCCTTCGGCGTAAGTCTGATAAGCCTGTGGGAAACCGGCTGGAGTGGTGACGGCGCCGTCAGCCCAATGGCAACCTTCTTCGTCAGCGGCACGGCTCAGCGGCGCGATGCTTTTGCTGGTGACCTTGCCGGCCTCTTCGAGAATGGCTTCAACGGTTTCGGCGTCGACGGTCTCGGCCAGAGCTGGCAGTTCGGCCCAGAGTTTGGCGACTTCGAACACTTCATTGAGGACGAAGCGCATATCGCGCAGCGGCGCTTTGTAGTCAGCCATGGCAAACCTCGCAAGATCTAAACGGTGATTCGTGGAATGGTGTTTTCGTTGAGCTGGAGTGTACCTCAACAACTTTTGCGACACATAGGGTCAACCGGTGACTGATTTGTTATTTTTAGTCACCACAAAAAGATCGCAGCCTTCGGCAGCTCCTACAGATAAAACTCGGTCCCATGTAGGAGCTGCCGAAGGCTCGGGCCGCGATCGGACGATCTTTTGATCTTGCTTAAAGCGCAAACATTTCCGCCGGCAACTTCATCAAACACTCACTCCCCGCCTCGATCGCCGACCGATGCGCCGCCGTACGCGGTAACAAACGCTTGAAGTAAAACTCGCTCGTCGCCAATTTGCCCCGCAGGTAATCCGCCTCACCCTCGCCCGCTTCCAGTTGCGCCTGCGCCACCAACGCCATGCGCAGCCACAGATAACCCAGGATGATGTAACCGCTGTACATCAGATAATCCACCGACGCCGCGCCCACTTCATCCGGGTTTTTCATCGCCGCCATGCCGACTTTCATGGTCAGGTCGCCCCACTGTTGGTTCAGCTCATTGAGCTGCGCAACGAAGCTGCCCAGTTGCGGGTGCTCGGCGTTGGCTGCGCAGAATTTGTGGACGATCTTGGTGAAGCCGCGCAACAACTTGCCCTGGCTGCCCAGCACCTTGCGCCCCAGCAGATCCAGCGCCTGAATGCCGTTGGTGCCTTCGTAGATCGGCGCAATCCGGCAATCGCGCACTAGCTGCTCCATGCCCCATTCGCGAATGAAACCGTGGCCGCCGAACACCTGCATGCCGTGGTTGGTCACTTCCAGCCCGGTGTCGGTCATGAACGCCTTGCAGATCGGCGTGAGGAACGCCAACAGGTCTTCCGCCTCCTGCCGTGCCTCGGCGTCGCTGCTCAGGTGCGCGACATCGAGCAACTGCGCAGTGAAGTAGGTCAGCGCCCGGTTACCTTCGTTGAAAGCTTTCATGGTCAACAACATCCGCCGCACGTCCGGGTGGACGATGATCGGGTCGGCGGCTTTGTCCGGGGCTTTGGCACCGGTCAGCGAACGCATCTGCAAGCGGTCGTTGGCGTATTTGATCGCGCCCTGGAAACTCGCTTCCCCCAGACACAACCCCTGCATCCCGGTACCTAGCCGCGCGTGGTTCATCATGGTGAACATGCAGTTAAGACCCTTGTTCGGCTCGCCGATCAGGTAACCCTTGGCGCCGTCGAAGTTCAGCACGCAAGTGGCCGACGCCTTGATGCCCATTTTGTGCTCGATCGAACCGCAGGAAACGCCGTTGCGCTCGCCAGCCTCACCCGCCGCGTCCGGCAAGAACTTCGGCACGATAAACAGCGAAATCCCTTTGGTCCCGGCCGGTGCATCCGGCAACTTGGCCAACACCAGATGAATGATGTTGTCGCTCATGTCGTGCTCGCCGGCGGAGATGAAAATCTTGCTGCCAGTGATCGCGTAGCTGCCGTCGGCCTGAGGCACGGCGCGGGTCTTGATGATGCCCAGGTCGGTGCCGCAATGGGCTTCGGTCAGGCACATGGTGCCGGTCCACTGGCCGGCGGTGAGCTTGCTCAGATAAGTGTCTTTTTGCTCGGCGCTGCCGTGAGCATGGATCGCCGACATCGCTCCATGGGTCAAGCCCGGGTACATGCCCCAAGAGGTGTTGCTGGAACCGACCATTTCGCTGATCACCAGCCCCAGCGAACTCGGCAAGCCCTGCCCGCCATAAGCCGGATCTGCCGCCAGACCGTGCCAGCCGCCCTCGACATATTGTGCGAAGGCTTGCTTGAAGCCTGTAGGCGTTGTCACCACACCGTTGTCGAAATGGCAGCCCTCTTCATCACCGCTGCGATTAAGCGGCGCCAGAACGTTCTCGCAGAACTTCGCGCCCTCTTCGAGGATCGCGTTGATCATGTCCGGGCTGGCGTCGTGCGCGCCGAGGGCGGCGTAGTTGCTGTGAAAGTCGAAGACGTGGTCGATCAGAAAGCGCATGTCGCGCAGCGGGGATTTGTACTCAGGCATGGTGGCTTCTCCGTCAGCAGATTTCTCCAACCTACTGCCGGTCACCACGCCCCACAATCACTGTGCAGACGCTGAATGCGCCGTCATCACTCAACCTGCGGCCGTGTCCATGCGCACCGCACCGCGACGGTTCTGGCCGAACGCAACCACGCAGTTACGCCCCGCGCCTTTAGCGGCGTAGAGCGCCTCGTCGGCGGACTTCAGCACTTGTTCGGGATTGCGCTGCTCTACTCGCTCGGCGACGCCGATGCTCACCGTGACCGAAACGCTGGAAGCACCGGAACCGGCGCGGCGCTGACGGCCTTGCTGATCATCCTGCGGACGGTTTTCCTGATTGCGCAGTTGAATGTTGTAGGACGCAATCGACTCGCGGATCACTTCTAGGTGCGGCATGCATTCCTCAAGGGTTTTGCCGGCGAACACCAGGGCGAATTCCTCACCGCCATAACGATATGCCCTACCGCCACCGCTGATTTTCGACAGCTTGCTGGCGACCAGGCGCAGCACCTGGTCACCGACATCGTGGCCATGGGTGTCGTTGAATTTCTTGAAGTGGTCGACGTCGCTCATCGCCAACACGTAGTTGCGCCCGAGGCGCTGCATGCGTTCGTTGAGCGCGCGGCGTCCCGGCAGACCGGTCAGTTCGTCGCGGAAGGCCATTTGATAAGCCTCGTGCGCAACTGCGGCGGCAATCATCAACATCACCTGACTGCACATGATGTTCAAGGTAAACGGCAGGATGAAGGTTTTCGGCAGCATCCAGAACACGCCGAGCAAACCCACCAGTTGCGCCGCATGCAGCGGGCGCGGGTTGCGCCAGTACTGCCAGGCCAGCAGCAGGAACGCCGAGATAAACACCGGATACGAGAGCTGGATCAAACTCATCCACGCGCCATGCAGCGCTGGCCAGCGGATTTCCGAAAGCCAGATCAGCAATGCCTGGGGATAACTCTGCTCAAGGCCCAATGCCACACTGCCAAAGGCCAGCAGCACCGCAAAACGCGCGACCATGTCCTGAAACAGGTGCGTACGTTCCTGCCACGCCGCGAACAGGCCAAACAGCAACGGCAGCAGCAAACACACAAGATGAAAGACCACCGCAGCGTCTTCGCGGACCTTGCCATTGTCGCGGTAATAGTCGGTCTGGGTGTCGAGCAAAAAGTAGGCGATGTACACCGTGAGCATCAGAAACAGTTCGCGCTGGCGTCGGTAAACCGCGCAATACGCGCCGCCCAGCAACAGCACCAACGTCGGTAACACGTTGAACAGCGAAGTGAAGAACACGCTGAGGTCTTTGACGTACGCAGCCGCCAACCCCGCGAGTAACAACAGCAGTGAAGGTAGGAAATGGCTGAAACGTACAGCGGAAGAACGCGGCAAGGGTAAAGCTCCGACCCGTCATGGCAAAGAGATAGCATTGTGCCTGCAAAGTGCAGCCAAGCCCACAGGATGTGATCCAGATCACACACTGTCTCTTTAACGGCCGGAAGCCCGACTATCTGAGCGATTCACTAACAAAAAAACCGCCGCCCCCTAACAGGAGCAGCGGTTTTCATGAGACGGCGCTAAAGCTTAGTAGCCCAGCGCGAAGTCTTCTTCTTTCATGTCCATCAGGTTGTTGGCACCCGACAGCATGGTGGCCACGTGGGTACGGGTACGCGGCAGGATGCGCTGGAAGTAGAAGCGCGCGGTTTGCAGCTTGGCGGTGTAGAACGCCGCGTCGCCATTGCCTTCTGCCAGCTTCTCGGCTGCCACGCGAGCCATGTCGGCCCAGAAGTAAGCCAGGCAGGCATAACCGGAGTACATCAGGTAGTCCACCGACGCCGCGCCGACTTCTTCGCGATCTTTCATGGCCGCCATACCAACCTTCATGGTCAGCTCGCCCCATTCCTTGTTGATCGCAGCCAGCGGTGCGACGAATTCTGCAACGGCTTCGTTGCCTTCGTTGCTCTGGCAGAACTTGTGAACGATCTTGGTGAAGCCTTTCAGGGCCTCGCCTTGAGTCATCAGCACTTTACGGCCCAGCAAGTCGAGTGCCTGGATACCGGTGGTGCCTTCGTACAGCATCGAAATGCGGCTGTCGCGAACGTTCTGCTCCATGCCCCACTCGGCGATGAAGCCGTGGCCGCCGTAGATCTGCACGCCGTGGTTAGCGGATTCGAAACCGACTTCGGTCATGAAGGCTTTGGCGATCGGAGTCATGAAGGCCAGCAGTGCGTCGGCTTTCTTTTTCTCTTCTTCATCGACGCCGTATTTGACGATGTCGACCTGTTTGGCGGTGAAGTACACCATCGCACGGTTGCCTTCGGCGAATGCCTTCATGGTCAACAGCATGCGGCGTACGTCAGGGTGCACGATGATCGGGTCAGCGGCTTTGTCCGGCGCTTTCGGGCCAGTCAGGGAGCGCATTTGCAGACGGTCGCGAGCGTATTTCAGACCACCCTGGAAACCGATCTCGGCGTGGGCCAGACCTTGCAGTGCGGTGCCCAGACGTGCGGTGTTCATAAAGGTGAACATGCAGTTCAGGCCTTTGTTCGCCGGGCCGATCAGGTAACCGGTGGCGCCGTCGAAGTTCATCACGCAGGTGGCGTTGCCGTGGATGCCCATCTTGTGTTCCAGCGAACCGCAGCTCACTGCGTTGCGCTCACCGATGGTGCCATCGGCATTCGGCATGAATTTCGGAACGATGAACAGCGAGATGCCTTTGGTGCCGGCAGGAGCGTCCGGCAGGCGAGCCAGCACGATGTGGACGATGTTGTCGGCCATGTCGTGTTCACCGGCCGAGATGAAGATCTTGGTGCCGGAGACTTTGTAGGAGCCGTCTGCCTGAGGTTCGGCCTTGGTGCGCAGCATGCCCAGGTCGGTGCCGCAGTGCGGTTCGGTCAGGCACATGGTCCCGGTCCATTCGCCGGAGACCAGTTTGGTCAGATAGGCTTCTTGCTGCTCTGGCGTGCCGTGCTCGGAGATGGTGTTCATCGCGCCGTGCGACAGGCCTGGGTACATGCCCCACGACCAGTTGGCTTCGCCAACCATTTCGCTCACGGCCAGACCCAGCGACTCCGGCAGGCCTTGACCGCCATGCTCAACGTCGTGCGCCAGGCTTGGCCAGCCGCCTTCAACGAATTGCTTGTAAGCCTCTTTGAAGCCAGTCGGGGTTTTCACACCGGACTCGCTCCAGGTGCAACCTTCGAGGTCGCCCACGCGGTTCAGCGGTGCCAGTACCTGCTCACAAAACTTGGCGCCTTCTTCGAGAATGGCGTCAACCATGTCCGGAGTCGCGTCTGCGCAAGCCGGAAGGCTCTGATAGTGCGCTTCGTAGCCGAGCAGTTCGTCACGAACGAAGCGAATATCACGCAAGGGGGCCTTGTAGTCAGGCATAGCGATAAACCTCTGCTGATGTAACCGGGAATGAACGACCGTGTTGATTTGTTGTGACGGTCAAACAGTTGTTTGAAACATACGTTTACGCCGAAATCTTGTCAAGCATCGATCTTTTGCCGTTCGTCATCAGAATTTTCCAACGCCGGACACAGCAAACCGCCATGAGCTCGAACGAGCCACGGGCGCTGAAAAAAGATTAGTTGAGGGAGAAGGACTTATAACGAAAAACGCCGCGACAAAGCGCGGCGTTCAGCATGCAGACTGGAACAAATCAGGCGAACGTGTCGATGATCGTACCGAGCACTTCATCCGATGCTTTGACGACCTTCACGCCCAGCTCTGCCTGGATCTTGCCCTGAGACATCTCGACCATATTGCTGGCCAGATCCGATTGCTGGGCACGATCCACACCACGTAGACGGTCAACCTGCACTTCGGACGACTGGCTGGTCACCGAGCGTTCGATAGTATTGTTGGCAATCTGGCTGGCAGCCTGATCGACGCGGTTCTGCCCGTTCTGAATAGAACTCAGACCTGCATAAAAAGCTGTGTTACCGGAGATTTCCATAACGGTTCTCATCCTTGGGAAGGATCAATGGCTGTCATTGAAGCAGAGGCGCCAGAAAAACACCCGTCAAAAACACTAATGGCACAGTGCCTGCCCATAGAAAAAAGCTTAGTCGAGCAGATCCAGTTGCAAATGATCGGCCACCGCTTCCGCGCTCAAGGTCTTGAGTTTAGGCACGCGCCCCAGACACGGCGCCGGAATCCGCTCGGCCAACGTCGCGAGGTTTTCTTCCAGCCGCGAAGTCTTCGGATCGATGATATTCGCCACCCACCCGGCCAACTGCAGCCCATCACGGGCAATCGCCTCCGCCGTCAGCAAGGCGTGACTGATGCAACCCAGCCGCACGCCCACTACCAGAATCACTGGCAACTTCAGCGCAATCGCCAGATCCGACAGATTATCCTGATCGGCCAAAGGCACCCGCCAGCCCCCCGCGCCTTCGATCAGAGTGAAGTCGGCATTCATCGCCAGAATCTCACGCATCGGCGCCAGCAGCGATTGCACGGTCAACGCCACTCCCGCTTCACGCGCCGCCAGATGCGGAGCAATCGCTGGCTCGAACGCCACCGGATTGACCTGTTGATAACTCAGCGGCAACGAACATTCGGCCAACAGCGCCAACGCATCGGAGTTGCGCAGCCCCTTGGGCGTCACTTCGCACCCTGAAGCCACCGGTTTGCCCGCCGCGGTACTTAGCCCGGCAGAGCGCGCCGCATGCAGCAGCCCGGCGGCAACGGTGGTCTTGCCGACATCGGTGTCCGTTCCGGTGATGAAATAGGCTGCGCTCATACGGGTTTCTCCAACACGGCGTAGACCACCTGATAAGTCGCCGGCAATCCCGATGCCTCACGGAACTGCTCGTAAGCGTCGACCAGCCCGAGAATCCGCGCGCGTCCGGTCAAACCGCCCGGGCGCCCCGGGTTCAGATTGTGCGCCCCCAAGGCTTTCAACTCATGGGTCAGACTGCGCACATCCGGGTAGTGCAACACGTGCGGCTGATTCTCCAGACTCAACGTGCGCAAGCCACTGGCCGCACACAATTGCTCATAGCGGGCGAAATCGCGGAAGCGGTTGACGTGCACCATCCCGTCGACCTGCCGCCAGCTGTCGCGCAACTCAAACAGCGTCCCTACACAAAGACTAGCAAACGCAAAAATCCCGCCCGGTTTCAGCACGCGAAACGCTTCGCTGAGCACCGCCTCGAAATCCGCGCACCACTGCACCGCGAGACTGGAGAAGATCAGGTCGCAAGTCGAGTCCTGCAACGGCAGACGCTCCGCATCGCCGGTAATGAAATGCTCGGCACCACCCAATGGCCGCGCGTGCTCAAGCATGCCTTCAGCGATATCCAGCGCCAGACCGTGACCCTCGGCAAACCGCGAAGCCAACGCGCGGGTGAAGTAACCCGTGCCACAGCCCAGATCCAGCCAACGCGCCGGCATGAATTCCTGCGGCAAACGCTCAATCAACTGTGTACCGACATCACGTTGCAACTCGGCGACGCTGTCGTAACTGGCCGCCGCACGAGAAAAAGAGGCCGCGACCTGACGCTTGTCAGGCAAGCCGCCAGGCAGCACAAGAGACAAATCAGTCATCACCGCACTCATGTAGAAAAGCCTGGATAGCGCCCGCCAGTCCGTGGGGGTCTTCCAGAAGAAACGCATGACAGGCCTGTTCGATCAGACCTATTTCGATATCCGGCAACAGGGCGAACAATGCCCCCGCCGCTTCCGCCGGGACCAGACCGTCCTGCCCGGCGAACAAATGAAACTGCGGGCCACGAAACGCCTGCAATGCTTCGCGGGTGTCCAGTTGTGCGAGCAGTTCCAGTCCCGCCATCAGCGCCGCCGGCGCGGTATTCGGCGCGCCGCCCAACAGCAATCTCGACAAGCCGCGCGGGTCTTGCGCGCCTTGAGCACAGAGCAGCGAGAAGCGTTTGAGCGTTGTGCGCGGATCGGCCTGGCAACCGGCAAGAAATGCGTCGAAAGTTTCGCCGGGCATCGCGTTCGACCACTGCTCATGGGCAACGAAAGAAGGATTGCTCGCCAGCGTCAGCAAACCGCAGCAACGCTCGCCACGCCGTGCCGCCAGCTCGGACGCGAGCATGCCGCCCAACGACCAGCCACCCAGCCAGACGTCCTGGGGAATGCTTTCATCAAGTTCGTCGAGCCAGTCCTGCAGGTCACTGGAATCCAGTTCCGGCAACGGCTCGATGTCGACTTTCAGATGTTCATCGAGGCCTTGCAATGCGGCGGCCAAAGGCTCCATCGGCGACACACCGAGGCCCCAGCCAGGCAGCAGAATCAGGCGATCACGCATGGCTTGGCTCCGACGACAGTTGGGCAAAGCAATCGGCCAGTCCCTCTAACAATAGCTGCACCTGCGCCTCACTGTGAGCAGCGGTCAGGGTCACGCGCAGCCGAGCGCTGCCGGCGGGCACGGTCGGCGGGCGGATCGCGGTGACCATCAACCCACGCTCGCGCAACATCTGCGACAGGCGCACCGCGCGCCCGGCATCGCCAATCATGATCGGCTGGATCGGCGTAAAGCTGTCCATCAACTCCAGTCCGATCTGCTCGGCACCCCGGCGGAACTGGCGAATCAACGTTCGCAGATATTCACGACGCCAGTGTTCAGTGCGCAGCAGCTCCAGACTTTTCAGCGTCGCGCAGGCCAGTGCCGGTGGCTGGCTGGTGGTGTAGATGTACGGGCGGGCGAACTGGATCAGGCTTTCAATCAGCTCTTCGCTGCCAGCAACAAATGCCCCTGCTGTACCGAAGGCTTTGCCTAGGGTGCCGACCAGTACCGGCACATCCTCCTGACTCAAACCGAAATGCTCGACGATGCCGCCGCCATTCACACCCAGCGGCCCGAAACCGTGAGCGTCATCGACCATCAACCACGCGCCTTTGGCCTTGGCTTCACGGGCCAGCGCCGGCAGATCCGCGAGGTCGCCGTCCATGCTGAAGACACCGTCGGTGACCACCAACGTATTGCCGGTGGCTTTCTCCAGACGTTTGGCCAGGCTCACCGCATCGTTGTGCAAATAACGATTGAAACGCGCGCCAGACAACAGACCCGCATCCAATAACGAAGCGTGATTGAGGCGATCTTCCAGCACCGTATCGCCCTGCCCGACCAACGCCGTGACCGCGCCGAGGTTGGCCATGTAACCAGTGGTGAACAGCAGCGCACGCGGTCGGCAAGTGAGGTCAGCCAGTGCTTCTTCCAGAGCGTGGTGCGGGCCGCTGTGGCCGATCACCAGATGCGAGGCGCCACCACCGACCCCCCAACGTTCAGCGCCGGCGCGCCAGGCTTCGATGACCTGCGGATGATTGGCCAGGCCGAGGTAATCGTTGTTGCAGAAGGCGAGCAATGGTTTGCCGTCGACCACCACTTGCGGCCCCTGCGGGGACTCGAGCAGCGGTCGCTGGCGATAGAGATTTTCGGCACGACGGGCAGCAAGGCGTGCGGCGAGATCGAAAGACATGCAGGCCTCACATCTGAAAAATGACTGTGTAGGAGCTGCCGAAGGCTGCGATCTTTTGATGTTGTTTTTTAAAAGACAAGATCAAAAGATCGCAGCCTTCGGCAGCTCCTACATGGAATCCGTATGGCGATCAGACGACGGCGTTGTAGAACTGCTCGCTGCTCTTCTGCTCAACCAATGCCTGCTCAATTGCAGCCTGGTGAACCTCATCGGAATGCTCTTCACGGGCTTCCGGCTGAATACCCAGACGCGCAAACAGTTGCATGTCCTTGTCCGCCTGCGGGTTGGCGGTGGTCAGCAACTTGTCGCCGTAGAAAATCGAGTTGGCACCGGCAAAGAATGCGAGAGCCTGCATCTGCTCGTTCATCGCTTCGCGGCCAGCGGACAGGCGCACGTGGGATTGCGGCATGAGGATCCGCGCAACGGCGAGCATACGGATGAAGTCGAACGGATCGATGTCTTCGGCGTTTTCCAAAGGCGTACCGGCGACCTTCACCAGCATGTTGATCGGCACCGATTCCGGATGCTCCGGCAGATTGGCCAACTGGATCAGCAGATTGGCGCGATCATCCAGCGACTCGCCCATGCCGAGGATGCCGCCGGAGCAGATCTTCATCCCCGATTCACGCACGTAGGCCAGCGTCTGCAGGCGCTCGCTGTAAGTGCGGGTGGTGATGATGCTGCCGTAGAACTCAGGCGAGGTGTCAAGATTGTGGTTGTAGTAATCGAGGCCGGCCTTGGCCAGCGCTTCGGTTTGATCCTGGTCGAGACGACCGAGGGTCATGCAGGTTTCCAGGCCCATGGCTTTCACGCCTTCAACCATTTTCAGCACGTATGGCATGTCTTTGGCCGACGGGTGCTTCCACGCCGCGCCCATGCAGAACCGCGTCGAGCCGATGGCCTTGGCGCGTGCCGCCTCTTCGAGGACCTTCTGCACTTCCATCAGCTTTTCTTTTTCAAGGCCGGTGTTGTAGTGACCGGACTGCGGGCAGTACTTGCAGTCTTCCGGGCAGGCGCCGGTCTTGATCGACAGCAGGGTCGAAACCTGAACGCGGTTGGCGTTGAAATGTGCGCGGTGCACCGTCTGCGCCTGGAACAGCAAGTCGTTGAAGGGTTGTACGAAGAGTGCTTTGACTTCGGCCAGAGACCAGTCGTGACGCAGGGTGGCGGTAGTGCTCGCGCTCATGGGTAGTTCCTTGGTTATGCTTGGCTGGCGGCTGCGGGAACGGAATACCCACAGGCGCGACACGGATGTTCGGCATATTTAAGGAAGAGTCATGCGCTGTCAACCACGATACGAAGGACAGGTTTACATCTGTTTAAATAATGTACAGACCTGCCTGCTTTGCGATGAGCCGGCAGAAGCACAAATGCCAATCTGCGTGGCTTGCGAAACCGATCTGCCGTGGCTTGGCGACCACTGCCAGAGCTGCGCCCTGCCACTTCTCGCCGCCGGCATGACCTGCGGAGAGTGCCTGCTAGAGCCGCCGGCCTTCGAACAGGTGGTGGTGCCGTGGCTCTATGGCTTCCCGGTGGACAGCTTGATTACGCGGTTTAAACACAACACGAAATGGCCGTTTGGCCACCTGCTCGCCGACGTTCTCGGGCAATACCTGCAACATCGCTTCGATGAGGGTTTGCCAAGGCCTGATGCGTTATTGCCGGTGCCGCTGGCCGGTAAACGTCTGCGCCAGCGGGGGTTCAACCAGGCGGCGATGCTGGCGCGGTGGTTGAGTCAATCGCTGGATCTGCCTTGTGAGGAACAGGTTCTGCGCCGAATCAAGGAGACCAGTGCCCAGCAGAATCTTGATGCCAAGGCGCGTAAACATAATCTGCGCGATGCCTTCGAGATCATGCCGGATGCGCAGATACGAGGCCGGCATTTGGCGTTGGTTGATGATGTGCTGACCACTGGCGCGACCGCACAGGCACTGGCCCGGTTGCTGATGAACGCTGGCGCCGCGCGGGTCGATGTCTATTGCCTGGCCCGCACTCCGAAGCCCGGAAGCTGAGGTCAGCGCGATCCTCATGTGGGAGCGAGCCTGCTCGCGAAGTGGCCAGCACATTCAAAATCAATGTTGACTGACACGCCGCTTTCGCGAGCAGGCTCGCTCCCACAGGGTTCTGTGTCAGGCTTGACTCTCGCGTTGCAAGCGACCAACTTCCACGTTCACCGCCACAAAAAAGCATCCACGCATGTCCATGCCTTCCCTGTTGTCCCAGCACATCGTCCGCCGTCCGCAGCGTATCGCCCTGCTGCAACATATCGCCGAACAGGGCTCGATCACCCGCGCCGCAAAAAGCGCAGGCCTGAGCTACAAAGCCGCGTGGGATGCCATTGATGAGCTGAACAACCTGGCGCAAAAACCATTGGTCGAACGAGCCGTCGGTGGCAAGGGCGGCGGCGGCGCGAAACTCTCCAGCGAAGGCGAGCGCGTTTTGCGCCTGTACCAAAAACTGCAGGCCCTGCAGGCCCAGGTGCTGGAAGCAGCGGAAGACGCCAGCGATCTGGACCTGCTCGGTCGCTTGATGCTCAGAACAAGCGCACGCAATCAATTACACGGCAAAGTCGTGGCGATCGAAGCGCAGGGCCGCAATGACCTGATCCGCCTCGAACTGGCCGAAGGTCTGTGCCTCGACGCGCAGATCACCCACGACAGCACCGTGCATCTGGAGCTGCAAGCCGGTACCGACGTCGTGGCGCTGATCAAGGCCGGCTGGCTGGAATTGCTCGGACACGAGCAATCTGCAACGTCTGGTCACAATCTTTTGAAGGGCACCATCGAAGCGATTCTAGACGCCGAGGACGGCCCGAGCGAAGTGCGCATTACCCTTCCCAACGGCCATACCCTCTGCGCCCTGGCCGAGCCGCTCGATTTGCGCACGCGCGGATTGAGCGTGGAACAACCGGTGCAGGTGCAGTTTTCGCCGTCCAACGTGCTGATCGGCACGCCGCTGTAATCGGGCGCTGCAACGAAAGCGTCATCGACGCTCATTAAGGTGGCTGCCAAAACCAAGCAGGGAGCCTGATGTGAGCCTATTAGAAGAAAACCAATCCACTGACCTGGAAAAAATGGTCGGCCTCAGCCGTCGCGGTTTCATCGGCGCCGGCGCACTGTGCGGCGCGGCAATGTTCCTCGGCGGCAGTCTGTTGAGCCGCAGCGCACTGGCCACCGGCGTCAGCGCCGGCAACAGCCGCCTGCTCGGTTTCGAGAGTATTCCGGCGGCGACCACTGACGTCATCACGCTGCCCAAAGGCTACAAGTCTTCGGTGCTGATCAGTTGGGGCCAGCCGCTGCACAAGAATGGCCCGGCCTTCGACCCGAGCGGCAACGGCACCGCCGCCGCACAGGAAGTGCAGTTCGGCGACAACAACGACGGCATGAGCCTGTTCGCTTTCCCCGACGACCGCAACCGCGCGTTAATGGCGATCAACAACGAATACACCAACTACCGCTACCTCTACCCGCACGGCGGCATGCCGCAATCGGCCGAAGACGTGCGTAAAGCACTGGCCTGCGAGGGCGTGTCGGTGATCGAGGTACAGCGCAAAAACGGCCAATGGCAGTTCGTTCAGGGCTCACGCTACAACCGCCGCATCCACGGCAACTCGCCGCTGCGCATCAGCGGCCCGGCGGCCGGTCACGAGCTGATGAAAACCGCCGCCGACAAACACGGCAAAAAAGTTCTCGGCACCTTCCAGAACTGCGCCAACGGGAAAACCCCGTGGGGTACCTATCTGACCTGCGAAGAAAACTTCACCGACTGCTTCGGCAGCAGCAACGCCCAGCAGCAGTTCGACCCGGCGCAAAAGCGCTACGGAGTATCCGCCGCCAGCCGCGAAATCAACTGGCACCCGTACGACCCGCGCTTCGACATGGCGAAGAACCCCAACGAACTCAACCGTCACGGCTGGGTGGTCGAGATCGATCCGTTCGACCCGCAATCGACCCCGGTGAAACGCACGGCGCTGGGCCGCTTCAAACATGAAAACGCCGCACTGGCCGAGACCGACGACGGTCGCGCCGTGGTGTACATGGGCGACGACGAGCGCGGCGAATTCATCTACAAATTCGTCAGCCGCGACCGCATCAACCACCGCAACGCCAAGGCCAACCGCGACATCCTCGATCACGGCACCTTGTACGTGGCGAAATTCGACAACGGCGACAGCAACCCCGATCACCCGAAAGGCCAGGGCCAGTGGATCGAGCTGACTCACGGCAAAAACGGCATCGACGCCAGCAGCGGCTTCGCCGATCAGGCTGAAGTGCTGATCCACGCGCGCCTTGCCGCCAGCGTGGTTGGCGCGACGCGCATGGACCGTCCGGAATGGATCGTCGTCAGTCCGAAGGATGGCCAGGTCTATTGCACCCTGACCAACAACGCCAAGCGCGGCGAAGACGGCCAGCCAGTCGGTGGGCCGAATCCGCGCGAGAAGAACGTCTACGGGCAGATTCTGCGCTGGCGCACCGACCGCGATGATCACGCGTCGAAGACGTTTGCCTGGGATCTGTTTGTGGTCGCCGGCAACCCGGGCGTGCATGCCGGGACGCCGAAGGGCGGCTCGAAGAACATCACCCCGCAGAACATGTTCAACAGCCCGGATGGTCTGGGCTTCGACAAGGCCGGGCGTTTGTGGATTCTCACCGATGGTGATTCGAGCAACGCCGGGGATTTTGCCGGGATGGGCAATAACCAGATGCTCTGTGCCGATCCGAAGACCGGTGAAATTCGCCGTTTCATGGTCGGGCCAATTGGTTGTGAGGTCACCGGGATCAGTTTCTCGCCGGATCAGAAAACCCTGTTTGTCGGGATTCAGCATCCGGGTGAGAACGGTGGTTCGACGTTCCCTGAGCATTTACCGAATGGCAAGCCGCGGTCTTCGGTGATGGCGATTACTCGTGAGGATGGCGGGATCGTCGGCGCCTGATACACCGCCTTCGCGAGCAAGCTCGCTCCCACATTGGGAATGCGATCCCCTGTGGGAGTGAGCCTGCTCGCGATGGCGTCAGACACAGACACCAACCAACTCCCCCGCTGCCATCTGCGCTACCATGCTGGGCCGGACGCGGCAGCCTGCTGCGCGCAGGAGTCAGCATGGCCCACCCGTTTGAAACCCTTACCCCCGACCTCGTGCTCGATGCCGTTGAAAGCATCGGCTTCCTCAGCGATGCGCGCATCCTGGCGCTCAACAGCTACGAAAACCGCGTCTATCAGGTCGGCATCGAAGACTCCGAGCCGCTGATCGCCAAGTTCTATCGCCCGCAGCGCTGGACCAACGAAGCCATTCTCGAAGAACACAAGTTCACCTTCGAACTGGCCGACGTCGAGATTCCGGTGGTGGCGCCGCTGATCCACAACGGCGAAACCCTGCACGAACACGCCGGCTTCCGCTTCACTCTGTTCCCGCGTCGCGGCGGTCGGGCGCCGGAGCCAGGCAATCTGGATCAGTTGTATCGTCTCGGCCAGTTACTAGGACGGATCCACGCCGTCGGCGCGACCAAGCCGTTCGAACACCGAGAAGCCCTCGCCGTGCAGAACTTCGGCCACGCCTCGCTGAACACCTTGCTCGAAGGCAACTTCATTCCGAAAAGCCTGCTGCCGGCCTACGAGTCCGTCGCCCGCGACCTGCTCAAGCGCGTGGAAGATGCCTACGCCAACACGCCGCACCAGAACATTCGCATGCACGGCGACTGCCACCCCGGCAACATGATGTGCCGTGACGAGATGTTCCACATCGTCGACCTTGATGACTGCCGCATGGGTCCGGCGGTCCAGGACATCTGGATGATGCTCGCCGGCGATCGCCAGGAATGCCTGGGACAGTTGTCGGAACTGATGGATGGCTACAACGAATTCCACGACTTCGACCCGCGCGAACTGGCGCTGATCGAACCGTTGCGCGCGCTGCGCCTGATGCACTACAGCGCCTGGCTGGCGCGGCGCTGGGATGACCCGGCGTTCCCGCACAGTTTTCCGTGGTTCGGTACCGAGCGGTATTGGGGCGATCAGGTGTTGGCGTTGCGTGAGCAACTGTCTGCCCTGAACGAAGAACCGCTGAAACTCTTCTGACCCGCCTCCATCCTCTGTAGGAGTGAGCCCGCTCGCGATAGGGTTTTATCAGTCAATGAAAATGTTGAATGTCAGAGCGCTATCGCGAGCAGACTCACTCCCACAATTGTCCGTTGTTCACAATTTCCCGACCATTGCGCTACGGCATTCGTAGACAAATCTCCTTACAATCCCTCTTTTGTCAGCTGCCTAAGCAAGGATTCTGCATGCAAGCCGCCAACCCGCGTCGCGGGTACATTCTGGGCCTGAGTGCCTACATCATCTGGGGCCTGTTCCCGATCTACTTCAAAGCCATCGCCGACGTGCCAGCCGTTGAAATCATCATCCATCGGGTGCTGTGGTCGGCGCTGTTTGGTGGGTTGTTGCTGATGGTGTGGAAACACCCGGGCTGGTTGCGCGAATTGCTGGACAACCCCAAACGTCTGGCGATTCTGGCGTTGAGCGGGACGCTGATCGCGGCCAACTGGCTGACCTACGTGTGGTCGGTGAACAACGGGCGCATGCTCGAGGCGAGTCTGGGTTACTACATCAATCCGCTGGTCAACGTGCTGTTGGGCATGGTGATTCTTGGGGAGCGGCTGCGCCGGATGCAGTGGGTGGCGGTCGGCCTCGCGGCGATTGGCGTCGCGCAGCAGGTGTGGCAGGTTGGCAGTCTGCCGTGGGTGTCGCTGGCGCTGGCGCTGACGTTCGGCTTCTACGGTCTGATCCGCAAACAGGCGCCGGTCAAGGCGTTGCCGGGGCTGGTGGTGGAAACCTGGATGCTGGTGCCAATCGCTATTGCCTGGTTGCTGTTCAACCAGACCGCGACCAGCGCTCAGCCGGAGTTCTGGACCACATCACAGGCCTGGTGGCTGGTGGCGGCGGGGCCGGTGACGCTGGTGCCGCTGGTGTGTTTCAACGCCGCCACGCGCCACTTGCCCTACACCACCATCGGTTTCCTGCAATACGTGGCGCCAACCCTCGTGCTGCTGCAAGCAGTGTTGCTGTTCGGCGAACATCTGTCGTCGAGCACGCTGGTTGCGTTTATCTTTATCTGGGCCGGTTTGGCGGTTTACAGCGTCGATGCGTGGATAAGTCTGCGTCGACGCAACTGATCAAAAAACACACAAACCCTCACAGGCCACGATTCTCGTGGCCTGCATCGTTCCTTCCCAAGGTTATCCACAGCGTGATCCCCGCCGTTTGTGCGCAAGTCACTGATTGCCGGCGGTTTTTTGATCAGTTACCGCAAAGCCACGGCGGCTGTGGCGTGGCGGGCTGTCTCTACAGGTTATCCACAGGCAGGTGCACGTTTAAACTGGATAACCCCACCGACACTTAAATGTCTGTGCGTAACACCAGCTCCACCATCAGATCGTCGGCCAGTGTTTCCAGGCGCGACTGCAAAACGTCGAGCGACAGTGTCAGCGGTACCGCAAGAATCGCTTCGGCGTGGAACAGTGGCTCGCTGCTCATCGGTGCCGGACGCACTTCGGTTACCAGTCTTTCCAGGTTGACGCCCTGTTCGCTTAACAGCCGGGTGATGTCGCGAACGATGCCGGGCCGATCATTGCCTACCAATTCCATGGCAATCGGTTTCCAGGTGCAGGACTGCTCGATACCGCTTTCGGCAATCAGCACGCGGATGCCATGAGCAGACAGTGCTTGTAAGGCATCGACTAATTCGTCGTAAGCCTCTGCCGGCACTCCCACCCGAAGAATCCCGGCGAACTGCCCGGCCATGCGCGACATGCGGCTTTCCAGCCAGTTACCGCCGTGTTCGGCAATGCATTGGGCGATGCGCTCGACCTGCCCGGGCTTGTCCGGGGCGAATACGGTGAGTACGAGATGGTCCATGGCGCAGCCCTCTTGTGTTGTAGAAGGGCAAGTATAGGCAAGGGACGGTCAGCCGCCTCAGACGCTCGAAACGACAAATCGTGTACAACTTTTTATATTTAGCTGGAACAATCTATCTGTTTTTTGAGAACATCCCGTTCCGCGATGTGACCGCAATGCGACATGAGGCCGCAGAACGACGTAATTAGTCTGATTTTCACAAGCGCAACTCATCATGTAGTATGCCGCAGCGCGCACTACATAACGCCGGATCGATGTCTGCCCAAGGCCTGTTCGCAACCCTGAAAGCCCCGTCAGCAAGGCCCCAAGCCGTTGATTGGTCCCAGCCCAGCCGCCCGCAATGGCATGTACTGGTCGGCAGGTTTGTGGTTTAAATGGCCAGAGGCTTCATTGTCAAATTGAAGAGCTGAAAAGCGAAATAGCTGAGCAGAGTGAGGCAAGCAATGACTGAACACGTTCAAGTCGGTGGCCTGCAGGTCGCCAAAGTCCTGTTCGACTTCGTGAACAACGAAGCCATTCCCGGTACCGGCCTCACCGCCGACAAATTCTGGGAAGGTGCCGACAAGGTCATTCATGACCTGGCGCCGAAGAACAAAGCCCTACTCGCCAAACGCGATGACTTCCAGGCTCGTATCGATGCCTGGCACCAGGAACGCAACGGTCAGGCGCACGACGCCGTGGCCTATAAAGCCTTCCTGCAAGAAATCGGTTATCTGCTGCCAGAAGCGGCTGATTTCCAGGCAACGACGCAAAACGTCGATGATGAAATCGCCCGTACCGCCGGCCCGCAACTCGTTGTGCCGGTGATGAACGCCCGCTTCGCTCTCAATGCCTCGAACGCCCGCTGGGGTTCGCTGTATGACGCCCTCTACGGCAGCGACGCGATCAGCGAAGACGGTGGCGCGGAAAAGGGCAAAGGCTACAACAAGGTGCGTGGCGACAAAGTCATCGCCTTCGCCCGCGCGTTCCTCGATGAAGCCGCACCATTGGCCGCCGGCTCCCACGTCGATTCGACTGGCTACAAAATCGCTGACGGCAAATTGCTGGTCACCCTCAAGGGCGGCAGCAACACTGGCCTGCGCGATGATGCGCAACTGATCGGTTTCCAGGGCGACGCCAACGCGCCAATCGCCATTCTGCTGAAACACAACGGTCTGCACTTCGAAATCCAGGTCGATGCCAGCACCCCGGTCGGGCAGACCGACGCGGCCGGCGTCAAAGACATCCTGATGGAAGCGGCTCTGACCACCATCATGGACTGCGAAGACTCCGTGGCCGCCGTCGATGCCGACGACAAAGTGGTGATCTACCGCAACTGGCTCGGCCTGATGAAGGGCGACCTGGCGGAATCCGTGTCCAAGGGTGGCCAGACCTTCACCCGCACCATGAACCCGGATCGCACCTACACCGCGCCGAATGGCGGTGAAGTGACATTGCACGGCCGTTCGCTGTTGTTCGTGCGCAACGTCGGTCACCTGATGACCATCGACGCGATCCTCGACAGTCAAGGTAACGAAGTGCCGGAAGGCATCCTCGACGGTCTGGTCACTTGCCTCGCGGCGATGCACAACCTCAATGGCAACACCTCGCGCCGCAACACTCGCACCGGGTCCGTGTACATCGTTAAACCGAAGATGCACGGCCCGGAAGAAGCGGCGTTCACCAACGAGCTGTTCGGTCGCATCGAAGACGTGCTGGGCCTGAAACGCAACACGCTGAAAGTCGGCATCATGGACGAGGAGCGCCGTACCACGGTTAACCTCAAGGCCTGCATCAAGGCGGCCAGCGAGCGCGTGGTGTTCATCAACACCGGTTTCCTCGACCGCACCGGCGACGAAATCCACACCTCGATGGAAGCCGGCCCGGTTGTGCGCAAGGCTGATATGAAGGCTGAGAAGTGGATCGGCGCCTACGAAAACTGGAACGTCGATATCGGTCTGAGCACCGGCCTGCAAGGCCGCGCGCAAATCGGTAAAGGCATGTGGGCGATGCCCGACCTGATGGCCGCGATGCTTGAGCAGAAAATCGCGCACCCATTGGCCGGCGCCAACACCGCTTGGGTACCATCGCCGACTGCTGCTGCGCTGCACGCGCTGCACTACCACAAGGTCGACGTGTTCGCCCGCCAGGCCGAACTGGCCAAACGTGCCCGCGCTTCGGTGGACGATATCCTGACCATCCCGCTGGCGGTCAATCCGAACTGGACGCCAGAGCAAATCAAGAACGAACTGGACAACAACGCCCAGGGCATTCTCGGTTACGTGGTGCGCTGGATCGACCAGGGCGTTGGTTGCTCGAAAGTGCCGGACATCAACGACGTCGGCCTGATGGAAGACCGTGCCACGCTGCGTATCTCCAGCCAGCACATTGCCAACTGGCTGCGCCACGGCGTCGTCACCGAAGCGCAAGTGATGGAAAGCCTCAAGCGCATGGCGCCGGTGGTGGATCGTCAGAACGCCAACGATCCGCTGTACCGTCCGCTGGCACCGAACTTCGACAGCAACATCGCCTTCCAGGCGGCGGTCGAACTGGTGATCGAGGGCACCAAACAGCCGAACGGCTACACCGAGCCGGTGCTGCACCGTCGTCGTCGTGAGTTCAAAGCGGCTAACGGCCTGTAAATTTGCGTAGATATGAAAAAGCCCTGGTCGAGAGATCAGGGCTTTTTTGTTTGTGCGGTGTGGGCTGGTATTTGTGGTGAGCTTCAGATCCATCCCCCTCACCCCAGCCCTCTCCCCCAAGGGCTAGAGGGGGAAAAGGAGCAGATCTATATGCTTTTCAAAATCTGAGCTCGGCTCAGGAATTGCCAAAGGTAGAGGGGGCAAGGGAGCAGATCTATACGCTTTTCAAAATCTGAGCTCGGCTCAGGAATTGCCAAGGGTTGAGGGGAAAGGGAGCAGATATTGGTGCTTTTCAAAACCTGAGTTCGGCTCAGGAATTTCAAGTCGGTGTACCTTGCACATCCACCTCGGTCAGTCCCCTCTCCCCTTGGGAGAGGGTTAGGGTGAGGGGCTCTTAAGGTTCTATCCCCAATTCATGTTTCACCAGACCGAGCAACTTGTCCGTATCAATCGGCTTGAGCAGAAAATCCACCACGCTCAAATGCATCGCCGCAATTGCGTCTTTCACATCGGCATCACCCGAAACAATGATGATCGGCATCGCCGCTCGCACCGACTCACGCACCTGACGGATCAGATCCAGGCCATCGACATTGCCCATGCGCAGATCGGTGATGACCAGCCCGATCGAAGGTTTCTCCTCCAGCATCTTCAGCGCAGTCTCACCGCTGGCTGCGGTCATGCAGCGAATACCGTCCAACGCGAGAATCTCCGACAACAGCTCCCGGGCGTCCTTGTCGTCATCAACGATCAATACACGCTGAGGTGGCAGATCAGGTTCGAGCATGACTGCACTGAGCGCTTCTCGCTCCGCATCGCTCAAAATATCGTGGTCGGACATAGCGTTCTCTAAGTGTGCAAATCAATCACCTGGCAAGTGGTCAGACATCGCTGGGCAGAGCTTCAATGTGCACTTCGTCGGATTTTTTTCCAAGGGGGCAAACCAGGGAATTTCCGACTGTTTGCGTAGGGCATCTCCGAAACTGCGCCAATGGTGGCAAAACCTAGACTTACGTCCAATGGGCACCCTGCCCGCAGGGGTCGACCATGGCTGCAACGATCCGACAACAACAATTCGAAAAAGACTGCGGTAATGGTTATGAGTAAAGCGGACGCCTTCACCCAGGCAGGGAAAACCGCGGTATTGCAGAACATTCAGGGCACCCTGCAATTCCTTCAGCGCTTCCCGCCCTTCAATCAGATGGAACACGCCCACCTGGCTTATCTGGTGGAGCAATGTCAGCTGCGTTTCTACGGCCAGGGCGAGAGCATCATCAAACCCGCCGACGGCCCGGTCGAACATTTCTATATCGTCAAACAAGGTCGGGTGGTCGGCGAACGTCAGCACATCACCAAACCCGGCACCGAAACCACGTTTGAAATCACCACCGGCGAATGTTTTCCGCTAGCCGCGTTGCTCGGTGAACGCGCGACCCGCACTGAACATCTGGCCGGCGAGGACACTTTCTGCCTGCAACTGAACAAACTGGCGTTCATCAAGCTGTTCGCCCTCTCAAGCACTTTTCGCGACTTCGCCTTGCGCGGGGTCAGCAGCCTGCTCGATCAGGTCAATCAGCAGGTGCAGCAGAAAGCCGTGGAAACCCTCGGTACCCAATACTCGCTGAACACCCGACTGGGCGAACTGGCGATGCGGCACCCGGTGACGTGCAACCGCGACACGCCATTGCGTGAAGCGGTGAAGCTGATGCACGAGCAGCAGGTCGGCAGCATCGTCGCGGTGGATGAACACAAGGCCCCCCTGGGAATTTTCACCCTGCGCGATCTGCGCCACGTGGTGGCTGAAGGCATCGGCGAGTTCGGCGAAGCCATCGAGCGTCACATGACGCCTTCGCCCTTTTATCTTTCGCCGGATCACAGTGCTTTCGATGCGGCGATTGCCATGACCGAACGGCACATCGCCCACGTCTGTCTGGTCAAGGATCAGCGCCTGTGCGGCGTGGTCTCCGAGCGCGATCTGTTTTCGCTGCAACGGGTCGACCTGGTGCATCTGGCGCGAACGATTCGCAGCGCTCAGCGTATTGAACAACTGGTGAGCCTGCGTGGCGAGATCGGCCAACTGGTCGAACGCATGCTCGCCCATGGCGCGTCCTCGACGCAGATCACCCACATCATCACCTTGCTCAACGACCACACCGTGTGCCGAGTGATCGAACTGACCCTCGCCGAAAAAGGCGATCCCGGCGTGCCCTTCAGCTGGTTGTGTTTCGGCAGCGAAGGCCGCCGTGAGCAGACGCTGCACACCGATCAGGACAACGGCATTCTGTTCGACGCCCGCGATGCCGCGCATGCGGCGGAGATTCGCGGCAAGCTGCTGCCGATTGCCCAGCAGATCAACCAGAGTCTGGCGCTGTGCGGCTTCACCCTGTGCAAGGGCAACATCATGGCCGGCAACCCCGAGCTGTGTCTGTCACGGGCAGAATGGGCACGGCGCTTTGCAGCTTTTATTCGTGAGGCGACGCCGGAGAATCTGCTCGGGTCGAGCATTTATTTCGACTTGCGTGTGGTCTGGGGTGATGAACAAGGCTGTGAACAACTGCGCCGGGGCATTCTCGATCAGGTCGGCGACAACCGTTTGTTCCAGCGCATGATGGCCGAGAACGCCTTGCGCAATCGTCCGCCGGTGGGGCGTTTCCGCGAGTTTGTGCTGGCGCGCAAGAATGGCGAGAAAGCTACGCTGGATCTCAAGGTGCAGGGGCTGACGCCGTTCGTGGATGGCGCGCGATTGCTCGCGCTGGCCAACGGCATCGACGCCAATAACACCCTCGAACGCTTCCGTCAGTTGGTCGAGAAAGAAGTCATCGAGCGACTGGATGGCGCGGCGTATGAAGAGGCCTATCACTTCATTCAGCAGACGCGCATGCAACAGCATCAACTGCAGACCCGCGAGAACCTGCCGTACTCCAACCGTGTCGACCCGGACAGCCTCAATCACCTCGACCGGCGCATCCTGCGTGAATCGTTGCGTCAGGCCCAGCGCCTGCAAAGCAGCCTGACGTTGCGGTATCAGCTATGAGCCTGTTTTCGTGGCTGCGTCCGACGAGTGCGGTGGTGCCGGTGGATTTCCAGCAGCGTCTGGCGAAGCTGCCGGCGATCACCGAACTGCGCGAATGCACGTTGCGTGAACAGCGCTGGGTGGTGCTGGATCTGGAAACCACGGGACTCAACCTGAACAAGGATCGGGTGCTGTCGATTGGCGCGGTGGTGATCGAGGATGGCGCGATCGATTTCAGCCAGCAGTTCGAGCGCACGCTGCAATGTCGCGAACTGAAGCTCAGCCCCAGTGTGTTGATTCACGGATTGGGGCCGAGTGCGATTGCGGCGGGCAGTGAGCCGGCCGAGGCGTTGCTGGAGTTCATGGAGTTTGTCGGTGACAGCCCGGTGCTGGCGTTTCATGCGCCGTTCGATCAGCACATGCTGGGGCGCGCGTTGAAGGAGCATCTGGGGCACAAGTTGCAACAGGTGTTTCTGGATGTCGCCGACATTGCACCGCTGGTGTGTCCGCAAGCGAATATTCGTGAGGCCGGGCTGGATGAGTGGATCGAGTGGTTCAAGCTTGAGGTGTTCGAGCGGCACAACGCGAGTGCCGATGCGTTGGCGACGGCGGAACTGTGTTTGATTCTGTTCAGCCGGGCGCGGGGGCAGCAGATTCATAGTCCGTTGAATTTGCAGCAGCGGTTGAGTCAGTGGAAGCGGCGGCAGCAGGCGCCGTCGCTCTGAAGTTGAATCAAGTCCAAGATCCATCCCCCTCACCCCAGCCCTCTCCCGGAGGGAGAGGGGGCCTACCGAGGTGTCTCGGGTTTTCCATCGACCTGAGAAACCGAGTCGATTATGGATTCAGCAGAAATCTTTCACGTCGGCGTATTGCGTCAATATCCCCCCGATCGGTCCCCTCTCCCCCCGGGAGAGGGTGAGGGTCTGCCTTTAAACGCCCACCTGACCAGTGGCCAATTGCTAACCATTCCCACCTCTGCCACAATCGCGAACAATTCGCGTTAGTTAACATTTCCCAATCGGTGATGTCCGGTGTCGTCAGTCCAAAGCCCTAACAGTGAGCTCGTCGGTGCGATGTATCGCGACCATCGTGGTTGGCTGCTGGCATGGCTGCGGCGCAATGTGGCGTGTCCAGAGCGTGCCGAAGACCTGAGTCAGGACACCTTTGTACGCCTGCTCGGTCGCAACGAAATGCTGACACCGCGCGAGCCGCGCGCCTTTCTGGTGGCGATCGCCAAGGGTCTGCTGTTCGACTACTTCCGCCGCGCGGCGCTGGAGCAGGCCTACCTCACCGAGTTGATGCTGATCCCCGAAGGCGAGCAACCGTCGGTGGAAGAACAGCAAATGATCCTCGAAGACCTCAAAGCCATCGACCGCTTGCTCGGCAAACTGTCGACCAAGGCCCGCGCCGCTTTCCTTTATAACCGTCTCGACGGGCTCAGCCATGCCGAGATCGCCGACAAGCTCGGCGTTTCGGTGCCGCGCGTGCGCCAGTATCTGGCGCAAGGCATTCGTCAGTGCTACATCGCCCTGTACGGTGAGCCGACGTGAGCCCGGCCAGTTCCAGACCGGTGCCGGCCCATGTGCTGGACGCGGCGATTGCCTGGCAGTTGACCCTCGATTCGAGCAGCCCGCTGGAGCGCGAGGAGTTCGCCAAATGGCATGCGGCCCATGAAGAACATGCTCGCGCGTGGCAGCAACTGGGCATGCTCGATCAGCGTTTCAGCGTGGCCAAAGGTCCGGCCCGCAGTGCCTTGCTGCAGTCGCGCGAGGGTATTCGCCGACGGGTACGCAAGCTTGGCAGTGGGCTCGCCAGCGTGGCGCTGGTCATCGGTTTAGGTCTGTTCGCCAGCGAACGATTTCTGCCGCTGGACTATTGGCTCGCCGATCAGCGCACCGCGACGGGCGAACAGCGCACCGTGCGCCTGGCTGACGGCACTGTGCTGAATCTCAATACCCACAGTGCGGTGGACGTGCGTTTTGATGAAAAGCGCCGATTGATCGTCCTGCAGGAAGGCGAAATTCTCGTCGAAACCGGTCATGGCGATGCGCGTCCCTTCATCGTTGAGACCCGCGAAGGCAGCATGCGCGCCCTGGGTACGCGGTTTCTGGTCAAGCGTGAAGAAGCAGGCACGCGCCTGAGCGTGTTGCAGTCGGCGGTCGCGGCGCACCCGCAATCCAATCCTCAAGAGCAGATTCTCCATGAAGGCCAGCAAGTGCTGCTGCGCAGTGACGGGTTGGGCTCGATCGTCGCGCTCAATCCCGGCGCCGATGCCTGGACCCGCGGCATGTTGGTGGTGGATAACGCACGCCTGAGCGATCTGGTGCATGAACTGGGGCGTTATCGTCGCGGGCATCTGGGTGTGGCGCCGGACGTGGCGGATCTGCGGATTACCGGCAGCTTTCCGCTGCATGACACCGATAAGGCCTTGAGCGCATTGCTGCCGACCCTGCCGGTGCAGATCGAGCGGCATACGCCGTATTGGGTCACTGTCGCGAAGGCCGATATAAAGCCTGAGTAACAGGCCGGCAGAACCACCCCTTTCGCGAGCAGGCTCGCTCCCACAGGAGAATGCATTCCAAATGTGGGAGCGAGCCTGCTCGCGAAAGCGTCATCCGCCACAACACTATTTCCGGCTAATAAAAATTATTTTCATCCAGCCCTATCACTTTTCGAATTTCATCCGGCACACAGGCAATTGAGAAATATTTCCATTCAGGAGCCGCCGTATGTCCCGTTCGCTAGACACCTTGTTGCGCCCCAGTCTGCTGGCCGTCGCCATCGCGCTCAGCGCACCGCTGATCAGCAGTCCGTTGCTCGCCGCTGAACAAGCGTCCAGCGTGCGCGCCTACAATCTGCCGGCGGCGCCACTGTCGACCACGCTGAATCAGATCGCCAGCCAGGGCGGCATTGCGCTGTCGTTGAATCCGTCGCTGGCGGCTGGCAAAACCTCAGCGCCGGTCAACGGCCAGTACGACGCGGCGGGCGCCCTGCGTGCGGCACTGCGCGGCACCGGTCTGCAACTGGAACAAAGCAGCACCGGCACCTACACCCTGGTGGCCGTGCCTGAAGGAACGCTGGCCCTGCCGGAAACATCGGTTATCGGTGTGGAAAACTTCGAAAGCGCCTGGGGCCCGGCCGAAGGCTATACCGCGACTCGCACCGCCGCCGGCACCAAGACCGACACCGCACTGGTCGAAGCACCGCGCTCGATCTCCGTCGCGACTCGCCAGCAAATGGACGACCGCAGCGTGCACAGTCTCGACGACGCTGTGCGCTACATGCCAGGCATCACCGCCAGCAGCTACGGCAGCGACACCCGCGCCGACTGGCTGCGTGTGCGCGGCTTCGAACCGACCCAGTTCCTCGACGGCCTGCCACTGCCAAAAGGCGTGTACGCCAACCCGAAACAGGAAACCTGGAACCTCGACCGCCTCGCCCTGCTGCGCGGCCCGGCCTCCTCGGTTTACGGCCAGACCCCACCGGGCGGCCTGCTCGACATGGTCAGCCGTCGCCCAAGCGCTGAAGCCAGCAACGAAATCCAGCTGCAATACGGCAGCGACAACCACCGCCAGATCAACTTCGCCAGCACCGGCAAGATCGATGACGCCGGCCAGTTTCTCTATGGCCTCAGCGGTGTGGTGCGCGACAGCGGCACGCAGGTCGATCACGTCGACAACAAGCGCTACAACATCGCACCGAGCCTGACCTGGAACATCGACGACGACACCAAATTCACCCTGCTGAGCCAGTTCACCCGCGACGATACCGGCATCACCAGCCAGTTCCTGCCGGTGCAGGGCACTAAGATCAAGTCACCGTTCGGTGATATTTCCCACCACAAGAATCTGGGTGATCCGGACTGGGAATATTACGATCGCACCTACTACGCGCTGGGCTATGCCTTCGAACATCGTCTGAACGATGTCTGGCAGTTCAAGCAGAACCTGCGCTACACCAAGTCGGATCTGTCGTTCCAGTCGCTGACGCCGGGGTCGTACCCATTCACCGAGGTGGATGATCAAGGCAATGTCGGACGCACCAGCACCAGCGTCGAAGAAGACATCAGCCAGTTCGCCGTGGACAACAACTTCCAGGCCGACTTCGCCACCGGCGACATCCGCCACACCCTGCTGCTGGGCCTTGATCACCAGCGCAGCAACACCAACTACACCTCGATCTTCGGCTTTTCGGATACCACTCCGGGCACCAACGTGATCACCCCGATCTACGGCCAGCCGATCATTCGTCCAGCGCGTTCCACCGCGTTTTACGATTACGACCAGAAGACCTACCAGACCGGCCTGTACATCCAGGACCAGATGGCCCTCGACCAGTGGCGCCTGACCCTCGGCGGACGTGAAGACTGGGTGCACACCAGCACAAAGTTCATCAACAAGGGCGATGCCACCAACACTCAGCGCGACAAAGCGTTCAGCGGCAACGCAGCGCTCAGTTATGTCTTCGACAACGGTTTCGTGCCGTACCTGTCGTACGCCGAATCCTTCCAGCCAACGACGGGCGCCGACGCTACTTCGACCGGTTCGCTCAAGCCGACCGAAGGCAAGCAGTGGGAACTGGGCATCAAGTACCAGCCGCCGGGCAGCAAAACCCTGCTGACCGCCGCCGTGTATGACCTCACCCAGAAGAACGTTTCGGTCAACACCTTCGTCAACAACGTCTCGATCACCAGTCAGACCGGCGAAGTGAAAGTCAAAGGCCTGGAGCTGGAAGCGGTTTCCGACGTCACCGACAACCTGAAAGTCATCGCTGCCTACACCCTGGCCAAATCCGAAGTGCAGAATGGCGTCGACAAGGGCAATCGCCTGCAACTGATGCCGAACCAGCAAGCGTCGCTGTGGACCGATTACACCTGGCACGCCGGCGTCCTCGACGGCTTCGGCATTGGCGGTGGCGTGCGTTACACCGGCAACACTTACGGCGACAAGGCTAATACCTGGCTGGGCAAAGCGGACGCTTACACGGTGTTCGACGCTTCGGTGCATTACGACCTCGGTCGTCTGGACAACAGCCTCAAAGGCGCATCGCTGGCCGTCAACGCAACCAACCTGTTCGACAAGGAATACATTTCCACCTGCGACAGCTTCTACTGCTACTACGGCGACACGCGCAGCGTCGTCGCCAGCGCCACCTACAAGTGGTAAGCGCTTGAGCTGAAACAGGCCCTGTTACCTGGCCGTCCCCCGTGGACGGCTTTGGTGTTTTTGAAGGTCATGAAATGAAAAGTAAAACAATCCGCCGCTGGTCGTTCGTGCATACCTGGACCAGCCTGGTCTGCACCGTGTTTTTGCTGATGCTGGCACTGACCGGTTTGCCGTTGATTTTCAGCCATGAAATCGACCACCTCCTCGGTAACGCCCCGGAACTGCGTGAGATGCCGGCCGACACGCCGCAGCTCAATCTGCAGCAACTGGTGGATGCCGCGCAGAAACATCGGCCGGGCGAAGTCATGCAGTATTTCGGCTATGACGATGAAGACCCGAACGCGGCGTTCGCGATCATGGCAAAAACCGCCGGCACCGAACCGAACTCCTCGCACACCTTCATGCTTGATGCACGCACCGGTGAAGCGCTGGAAACCCCGTCGGCCAACGGCGGTGTGATGCTGTTTATCCTGCGCCTGCACGTCGACATGTTCGCCGGGCTGCCGGGCAAGTTGCTGCTGGCGTTCATGGGGCTACTGTTTGTCGTAGCGATCGTGTCCGGGACGGTGTTGTACCTGCCGTTCATGCGTCGCCTGAAATTCGGCACGGTGCGTCAGGACAAATCCACAAGGTTGCGCTGGCTCGACCTGCATAACCTGATCGGTGTTGTCACCTTGACCTGGGCGCTGGTGGTCGGCGTGACCGGCGTGATCAGCGCCTGCGCCGACTTGTTGATTGCGGCCTGGCGCAACGATGCATTGACTGCGCTGATCGAACCTTACCGCGATGCGCCACCGCTGACCCACCTGGCGCCAGCCACGCGTTTGCTCGATATCGCTGGCGAAGTGGCACCGGACATGAAGCCGGATTTCATCGCCTTCCCCGGCACGCGGTTTTCCAGCGAACACCATTATTCGGTGTTCATGAAGGGCGGCACGCATTTGACTTCACACCTGCTGACACCGGTGCTGATCGATGCCACCACCCTGAAGGTCACCGCTGTGGCCGAACGGCCGTGGTACATGGACGCCATGGGCATGTCGCAACCACTGCACTTCGGTGACTACGGCGGCATGCCGATGAAAATCCTCTGGGCCACGCTGGATGTGCTGACCATCATTGTGCTCGGCAGTGGCATGTATCTGTGGGTGGTGCGGCGCAAAGCGGCCAAGCCTGTAGCGGAAACGGTGGAGGCCTCTGCATGAAGCCGCGTCAGTCGAATTTCTGGAAAGTGTTCAGCACGCCGATCGTGATTGCGCTGCTGAGTGCAGCGGGGTTGTTTGCGGCGTTGCTTGGAGATGGGATTTGGGATGCGTTGAGCTGGATCGGGCTGGGTGTCCCGGCATTTCTGGCGATCAGGGGATTGTTGCTGCGCGGGTGAAGTCTGCGCTGCCTGACATGGCCCCTTCGCGAGCAAGCTCGCTCCCACAGGGGAACGCATTCCAAATGTGGGAGCGAGCTTGCTCGCGAAGGCGGCAATAAATACACCATCAATTCCTCGCCAGCATCGCCGCATCTGGCTAGGCTAACCTCCTGCTCTCGACGATCACCGAGGTTTGCCAATGTCCGCCCCCAGCATGACCCTGTACCACAACACGCTCTCCCCGTTCGTGCGCAAAGTAATGGTGTTGTTGCACGAAACCGGCCAGCAGGATCGTGTCGCCTTGCAAGACTGCGTGCTCAGCCCGGTCAGCCCGAGTGCCGAGCTCAATGCCGACAACCCGCTGGGCAAGATCCCCGCCCTGCGTCTGGCCGACGGCAATGTCATCCATGACAGCCGCGTCATTCTCGAATACCTCGACCAGCAGCACGTCGGCAATCCGCTGATTCCGCGTGAAGGTGCGGCCCGCTGGCGGCGTCTGACCCTGGCCTCGATGGCTGACGGGATCATGGATGCGTCGGTGATGGTGCGTTATGAAATGGTCCTGCGTGCTCCGGAAAAACATTGGGACGAATGGCTCGAAGCGCAGCGCGACAAGATCCGCCGCGCCCTCGCTGTGCTGGAAAAAGATGCCATTGCCGAGCTGACCAGCCATTTCGATGTGGCCGCCATCAGCGTGGCCTGTGCGTTGGGTTATCTCGATTTGCGCTTCCCTGACCTGGGCTGGCGTGACGCCAATCCGCAATTGGCTAACTGGTTCTTTGACGTGAGTCAGCGACCGTCCATGATCGCCACGATGCCCAAGCCTTAAATCGGCGGCGCCTGTTCCGGCCTCTTCGCGAGCAAGCTCGCTCCCACAGTTGTATTGTGTTGTTCATGCCATGGATGCAACGACATAAATTCAATGTGGGAGCGAGCCTGCTCGCGAATGCACCACCTCGGTTCCGGCGGCAGCGCTGCAAAAATCAGTGTCAGCAAAACCTCTACCTCCCGCTGGTCTTCACGCAACCCGCTCATTGCATCGCCCCCACATCAAACTCCAACGGCTTGCCCGGCTTCTGCCCAATCCCGTACCAATCCAGTTTGCGCGTCAGCACCATGAACACACCGAGCAGACCGAACAGCAGCAATGAACCCATCAACAACGCGTAATCCTCAGCACTCAACAAGCCATAGAGCAGGCCATACAACGCCGCCAGCCCCGCCGAAAAGCTCAAACCATGACGCACACTGCGCAGCACATGGCAGACATAAAACCCGATCAACAACACACAAGCACTGGCCGACAACAGATACGCCGGGGCAAAACCGATGTGCTCCGACAGCGACAGCAGCAACAGATAAAAGAACGCCAGCGCCACACCGACCAGTGCGTATTGCACCGGGTGCACCGCCAGGCTCTTGAGCACTTCGAAGAGGAAGAAACCAGCGAACGTCAGGACGATGAACAGCAGCGCATATTTGATCGCCCGGTCACTCTTCAGATATTGATCCACCGGGTCGATGAAGCTCACACCGAAGCTGCGACTGTTGAACACCTCGCAATCATTGCTGCTCACGCAACGGCTCATGGCATCTTGCAGGTTGGTGGAGAAAAACGTGGTCTGCCAATCGGCGCTGAAACCCTGATCGTTGATTTCACGCTTGGCCGGCAGGAAGTTGCCGACAAAACTCGGGTGTGGCCAGTTGGCGGTGAGGCTGACGCTGCTGCTCTTGCCCACTGGCAGCACTTGCAACGAACCGGTGCCCTGCAGACGCAGGTCGAAGCCGAAGCTCAGCTCCGTGGTTTTGCTGGTGTCGAGCAGCGGCAGCGTGACCCGCACGCCTTCACCGAGCCAACCGACTTGCGTACCAGGGACGAAGTCCAGACGCTGGCCGTCGAGTTCCAGTTTCAGGGCATTTTCGATGCCGCGAATGTCGCTGATACCGACGGCGAGAAACGGTGCATCGAACTGGTAATCGCTGAAGTCTTCCTTGATGCCCAACTGTGCAGGCAATGAGAAATGGCCATCGATGCGGTTGTCGGCGTGGAACAGCCGCGCTTCATAAATGCCCCGCGCACGCAGCTCGGTTTGCACCTGACCATCGAGTTCGAAACGCTCCGGCAGGAAGTGCAAACGACCACGCTCTTCGCTCGGTTCGTCGTAGCGCTGGTTGGTCTTGTCGTTGGTTTTCCAGTTGTGAATCACTTTGCGATACGGCACCACCATCACTGGGCCGCTCAGTTGCTGGCTGTAGCTGGAACTGCGGGCGATGTCTTCGAGCACGCCGTCACGCAACTGTTGGCGCTCGTCGATGACGCCGTCGATCATCAGCAGCGGGATCAATAACAGCAGGATCAGCAGAGCGATGGCGCCGAGCTTGATCGTCAGATTCTTGTTCATGGGACTCTCCCTGTTTGGATGGGCAGAGTCTGCTGGTGCTGTATGAGGGGAATGTGGGGGGAATATGGAGATTGTGTGGAAAGATCAAAAGATCGCAGCCTTCGGCAGCTCCTACAGGTGTACACAATCCAATGTAGGAGCTGCCGAAGGCTGCGATCTTTTGACGGTATCAAGGCAAGCGCAATATCACTTCAACACCGTTTTCGACATTGCGAATCTGCATCGACCCACCATGCAACTTGACCACCTCTTCAACGAAGTTAAGCCCCAACCCCGTACTTTTGCGCCCACTGTCCGGACGCGGCAATGAGTAAAAACGCTCGGTCAGACGCGGCAAAGCGTAATCGGGAATCGGCGCGGTTTCATTGAACAACCGCAACTCAATCTGCTCGCCAACACGCTCGGCACTGAAGCGCAACACCCCCTGTGACGGGGTGAAATCCAGCGCATTCTCCAGCAGATTGCCCAGCGCCTGACGCAGCAGAAACGGCTCGCCGATCAACAGAAGATCAGCCGCAATCGCCTGTTCGATGCGCAACTGCTTGCCTTCAATCCGCGCCGCCTGCCCCTGCAACAATTGATCAACCAGCGCCGCCAACGGCACAGCGACCCGCTCTTCCAGTCCCTGACGTTGCTCGACCTGAGCCAGATTCAACAACCGCTCGATCAACTGCTGCATCCGCGCACTTTCGCTGTCGATGTTGCCGACAAAGCGCAGTCGCTGAACCGATGGCATCTCCCCTTGCAGCAACTCCGCCGCGCCACGAATCGCCGCCAGCGGACTTTTCAATTCATGGGTCAACGTATGCACGTAGCGCTCAACGTACGCCTTGCCCTCCAGCTGTGTGCGCATCTGCTCGACCGCTGTGGCCAGTTGCTCCAGCTCACCGCCACGGTAATGTGGCACTTCCACCCGCCGGCCCTCACTCACTGCTTGGGCATAACCGGTCAGACGGTGCAGCGCGCGGCTCAGCCACCACGACAGCAAGGCACCGAACAACAGACCGAGACCGATCAAACCCGCACCGTAAAACAGCAAGCGCCGCTCGGTGCGATCAATATAAGGCTGCAAGGAGCTGTTGGGCTTGGCCACGGTGACCACGCCGATGATTTTGCCGTTATCGCGGATCGGCGCGCCGACGTGCATCACCGACGAACTCGCGTCATTCGCATCGCTGCGGCTCGAACGCGCGCCGTATTCACCGCGCAGGGTCAGGTAAACGTCGTTCCAGCGCGAATAATCCTGACCGACCGCAACACCACTGGAATCGAGCACGACGATGCCTTTGGCGTCAGTCACGTAGATGCGGTGGTTGACCTGATTTTTCGGCAAGCCCCAAATGCTCGCTTGCGGCTGACGCTCGCCATAAGCACGCAGCAACTGGGGCCAGCGGTTCTCACTGAGGGTGCCAGCCTTGAAATCGTCCCGCAGGATTTCTGCCATCAGGTTGGCGGTATCGACCAGGGTTTCTTCGGTGGACTGGCGCACGCCGGGGCGGATTTCTTCCATCACCGTGTTGAGCACGAAATAGCCGGTGAGGCCGACAAACAGCACATACACCAGAAAGATCCGCAGCCCCAGCGACATCAGCTGTGCCCCGGGCTGTAGCTGTAACCGAGGCCGCGATGGGTCTGGATCGGCTCGGCGTCGGCACGCACCAGACGCAGTTTGGCGCGCACGCTTTTGATGTGGCTGTCGATGCTGCGCTCGTAACCGGCGTCGGCCGCCACGCCCAGCGCATCGAGCAATTGCTCGCGGCTGAACACCCGCTCGGGTTGTTCGAGCAGGCATTGCAACAGGCGGAATTCGTGGCGGGTCAGGCTTAAGGTCTGGCCGCGATAAATGATTTGAATGCGTTCCGGATCAATACGAAACAGCGCCGACGTGGCTTCAATTATCGGGCGCGGTGCCATGCGTTTGAGGATGGCCTTCACTCGCGCGGCGACTTCACGCGGGCTGAACGGCTTGACCACATAATCGTCGGCACCAATTTCCAGCCCCACCACGCGATCAATCTCGGCATCGCGGGCGCTGAGAAACAGCACCGGCACTTCGCTGAAACGTCGCAGCTGTTTGCAGGTTTCGAAACCGCTGATGTCCGGCAGGCCAATGTCGAGGATGATCAGATCGGCCGGCGTCTGCCGCTGATGCTCCAGCGCCGCCGCGCCGAGGCTCAGCCACGTCGTGCTAAAGCCCTCGCCTTGCAGGGCGAAAATCAGCGTGTCGGCAATCGCCGCTTCGTCTTCGACAATCAGGATATGAGGCATGGCGTCCGAGCCCGTGGGTTAAGTGCGCGAACGGTGCCCCAAGCCTGACGTTACGTCAATGAGACCACTTAGCAGTCCGGCTTGTCGGCGGTGAACCGCCGCGCCGGATTCACTGCCGCACCGAACTCGCGCAAGGCCTTGGCACCGATCAACAGTGGATAGTTGAAGTTGCTGCGGTCGGTCAGGTTGACCTCGACGGTACGCTTGACGTTGCCCAGGCACAGCTCCAGATCGACCACCGGGCGTTTGGCGACTTCGGTGCTTTCGCCCTCATCCTCTTCGTCCGAGCGGCTTTTGATCTTGCTGATCCGCGCGACCTTGTGTTCGTAGACCTTGTTGCTGGCGTCCTTGGTGCCGAGGCGGAACCGTACCCATTCATCGCCATCGCGGGTGAAGGTTTCGATGTCCTTGGCCGACAGCGAGGCGGTCAGCGCGCCGGTGTCCATCTTGGCCTTGAGCACTTCACCGCCGATTTCCGGCAGCGCGATGTATTCGTAGCGCCCGTACAGGGTCGGCTCGGCGGCCATGACCGGCAGGGCGACGAGGGCAAACAGTGCAAGGAGAGATTTCACGTAAGGGGCTTCCTTGAGAGGTTGGGCAACGGGATTTTAGACCGTTGCGCGCTTGATCGTTCCCACGCTCTGCGTGGGCATGCATCCAGTGACGCTCTGCGTCACAGGGACGCGGAGCGTCCCGGGCGGCGTTACCACGCAGAGCGTGGGAACGATCAGGTTAACGCGACTGAAGTGAAACATTCGTCACCGCCGATTTGGCCTGTCGCGCGAAGCTGCTTATCATGGCGCGCCCATCCGTTTGCAAAGAGTTGCTTATGCGCCGCCTGCTCACCGGCTGTTTCGTCACCCTGCTGCTGTTGCTCAACACCCTGATCCTGATCGGGCCGTTGCTGGTGTTTGCCCTGCTCAAACTGGTCGCTCCCGGCCGCTGGCGCGACTACGCATCGGGAGCGGTGATGTGGATCGCCGAGACCTGGGCCGAGATCGACAAGCTGATTTTCCGCCTGTGCATCCCCACCCAATGGGACATTCGCGGCGGCGAGAATCTGCGCGGCGACACCTCGTATCTGGTGGTCAGCAACCACCAGTCTTGGGTCGATATTCCGGCGTTGATCCAGACCCTCAACCGGCGCACGCCGTTCTTCAAATTCTTCCTCAAGAAAGAACTGATCTGGGTACCGTTTCTGGGGCTGGCGTGGTGGGCGCTGGATTACCCGTTCATGAAGCGCTACACCAAGGCTTTTCTGGCGAAGAATCCGGAACTGGCAGGCAAGGATCTGGAAATCACCAAACAGGCCTGCGAGCTGTTCAAGCGTCAGCCGGTGACCGTGGTGAATTATCTGGAAGGCACGCGCTACACCGCCGCGAAAAGCGCACAGCAGCAATCACCGTTCAAGCACTTGCTCAAGCCCAAGGCCGGTGGCGTGGCGTTTGTGTTGGCGGCAATGGGTGAACAGCTGGATGCGATTCTCGATGTCACCGTGGTTTATCCACAGGCGAACATTCCGGGTTTCTGGGATCTGATCAGCGGCAACGTGCCGCGCGTGATCATCGACATCAAGACCCGCGAACTCGACCCGGCGCTGTGGCAGGGCGATTACGAGAATGATCCGGCGTTTCGCCAGACAGTCCAGAGCTGGGTCAACCAGCTCTGGAGAGAGAAGGATCAGCGCATCGCCGAACTGCGCGGCGAGCGCGGCTGAATCAGCTACCGGTGCCGGTGCCCCAGATGCTGCCCAGGCTGCTCAACAGCGAACCGCCTACACCCTGCTGACCGAGATACTGCAGCAGCACCGGAGCAAACTGGCCGATCATGCCGCTGTCCATGCCCAGTGCGCTGAAGGCGTTGTTCAGGTCGTTGGTGTCTTTCACATTGCCCAGCGCATTCTCAAGCCCAGCGGACTTGCCGGACGAACCGAGCAAGGCGCCCAGCGCCGCCAGATTGCCGCTGCCACCGGACAACTTATCGATGCCCGGCACTTCCTTGGCTAACTGCGAATAATCGGTACTGCTCAATTGATTCTTGGCCAGCCCGAGCATCGCACTGGTGCCGCCAACGGCTTGCTCCGGCGTGACATCCAGCGCACTGAGAGCACTGAGCAAACCGGCGGTTTCCGAGGTCGGCGCCGCAGCGGCCGCCTTGTCACCGCCCTGCATCCCCGAAACCGCACCAGCGACGTCGTTGAGACTGAAACCGGCAAACACCGGCCCGGCGGCCAGGGTCAGGAGCGATGCCAAGGCAAAACCGCGTGAAATCTTCATTCAGACATCCTCTTGCGCTGTAAAAACCACCCAATGAGTGGGCAGTGAAACTGCCGGTTTGACCGGGTATCCGCCGGCATGTTCCGGCGCGGCGCATCCATTTTCATCCGGCCTGCGTGTATAAAACGTGAAATCCTGGACACCCTCACGATGAATGGCACAACCGCTGTCGCTGAACTAGCCTGTGAACATTCCGAGCCCAGCCCTCGTCGCCCGGCCTTTGCCTGGAGTTGAACGAGGCGCAGAAAGCCTTGATCGGTAAACCGATTGCGCTGGCGGTAAGTCTTGAGCCTAAAGGTGGTTCACCGACCGGGCAGCCGACGGGGCCGGTTCTGTATCAGGGGGTCTTGGCGGCGCTGTAAAGCAAAGCCCCTCACCCTAGCCCTCTCCCAGAGGTAGAGGGGACTGACCGTGGGATATTGACGTAATACGCCGACGTGAAAGACTTGCGTTGAATCCATAGTCGACTCGATCTTTCAGGTCGATGTACGACGCGAGACACCTCGGTCGGCCCCCTCTCCCTCAGGGAGAGGGCTGGGCGGGCGGCGTTCCGATGAGGGTCGCTTTTGACCTTGCCTTCCAACAAAAAACGGCGACCCTGAGGTCGCCGTTTTGTATTGCGCTTAAGCCTTACGCCGCACTGAACAATTTATGCGGATCAATCACAAACTTCTTCGGCACGCCCGCATCGAACTCGCCGTAACCTTCCGGCGCCTGATCGAGGCTGATCACCTGCACGCCCACCACTTCGGCGATATTGATGCGATCCCACATGATCGCCTGCATCAGTTGGCGGTTGTACTTCATCACCGGGGTCTGGCCGGTGTGGAAGCTGTGCGACTTGGCCCAGCCCAGACCGAAGCGAATGCTCAGGCTGCCCATTTTCGCGGCGGCGTCCACGGCACCTGGATCTTCGGTGACGTACAGGCCGGGGATACCAATCTTGCCGGCAACGCGAACCACGCCCATCAGTGAGTTGAGCACCGTAGCCGGAGCCTCGGCTTTGACGCCGTCGTGGCCGTGGCCGCGTGCTTCGAAACCGACGCAGTCCACTGCGCAATCCACTTCCGGTTCGCCCAGCAGTGCGGCGATCTGTTCGTGCAGAGGGGTGTCCTTGGACAGGTCGACCACTTCAAAACCCTGCGCCTTGGCATGAGCCAGGCGGATGGTGTTGACGTCGCCGACGATCACCACCGCCGCACCGAGCAGACGCGCGGACGCAGCGGCCGCCAGACCGACCGGGCCGGCGCCGGCGATGTAAACCGAGCTGCCCGGGCCAACGCCCGCCGTCACCGCGCCGTGATAACCGGTCGGGAGAATGTCGGAGAGGCAGGTCAGGTCGCGGATTTTCTCCATGGCCTTGTCGCGATCCGGCAGTTTCAGCAGGTTGAAATCGGCGTACGGCACCAGCACGTACTCAGCCTGGCCACCGGTCCAGTCGCCCATGTCGACATAACCGTAAGCACCGCCGGCACGGGCGGGGTTAACGGTCAGGCAGACGCCTGTGTGTTGCTCTTTGCAGGAGCGGCAGCGCCCGCACGCCACGTTGAACGGTACGGAAACCAGATCACCGATTTTCAGGTTTTCGACGTCGGAGCCTTTTTCGATCACCTCGCCGGTGATCTCGTGGCCCAGCACCAGACCGGTCTGCGCCGTGGTACGGCCGCGCACCATGTGCTGGTCGGAGCCGCAGATATTGGTGGAAACCACTTTGAGAATGACCCCGTGCTCAATCTTGCGACCGCGCGGGTCCTGCATTTTCGGATAGTCGATTTTCTGTACTTCGACCTTGCCAGCGCCGAGATACACCACACCACGATTGCCAGACATGCTTTCACCTCGCTGTTGTTTTTATGGAACTGCGTTGCCCAGGCAGGCAGCGCGTTGAATGCTCGGGTACAGATGCTGTTTATGTGTTGCCTGTTATGGCCTCTTCGCGAGCAAGCTCGCTCTCACAAGGGTATGCGTTCCAATGTGGGAGCGAGCTTGCTCGCGAAAGCGATCTAAAGAACGACCGTGCGATTGGCGTTGAGAAACACCCTCCGCTCAATGTGATACCCAACCGCCCGCGCCAACGTCAGGCCTTCGATATCGCGCCCCTTGGCAATCAGATCCTCAGGGTAATGACTGTGATCCACCGCCTCGACGCCTTGGGCGATGATCGGCCCTTCATCGAGGTCGTTGTTGATGTAATGCGCCGTTGCGCCAACCAGCTTCACGCCCTTGTTATAAGCCTGGTGATACGGCTTGGCGCCCTTGAAGCCCGGCAGCAACGAGTGATGAATGTTGATCGCCTTGCCATCGAGCTTGCGGCACAGCTCCGGCGACAGAACCTGCATGTAGCGGGCGAGGATCACCAGTTCGGCGCCAGACTCTTCGATCACCTGCCACACCTGACGCTCCTGCGACGGCTTGTCGTTGGGGTCGAGGGGGAAATGGTAGTAGGGAATCTGGTGCCAGTCGGCCAGCGGTTTCAGATCCGGATGGTTGGAGACGACGGCAGCAACGTCCATCGACAACTGGCCGATGCGCTGGCGGTAGAGCAAGTCGTTGAGGCAGTGATCGGCCTTGGAGACCATGATCACCACTTTTGGCCGGTAGTTCGGCGCGGTCAGCTCGAAGAGCATGCCGAAAGCCTGGCCGCGTTCGGCTAAGCCTGCGCGGAAGGATTGCTCGTCGAAGCCATCGGGCTGACGGAATTCCACGCGAATGAAAAAACGCCCGGAGAGGCGGTCATCGAACGAGTGGTGCTCGGTAACGTAGCAGCCCTGCTCGAACAGAAAACGCGTGACCGCGTCCACCGTGCCGAGGACGCTGGGGCAGTCGGCGGTCAGAATCCATGTGTCTGGGGCGCGGCTCATGGTGCGGTGACTCCTGTTCTTTGTGCGGGGTGTCAGGGGGATTTTTTCCCCTCACCCTAGCCCTCTCCCGGAGGTAGAGGGGACTGACCGAGGTGTTGTTTCGAGCTACGCCGACCTGAAATATCGCGGGTGAATATAGATCACAAAAACACCCGAGATCTGCTCCCTTTCCCCCTCTCCCCCTCAGGGGGAGAGGGCTGGGGTGAGGGGGGCTTTTGATCTTCAGGCCTGAACGCTCAACCCGTACTCAGCCGAAGCATCCTGCAACCACAACCACCAATAGTCCGAAAAGCTGCGACGAATCAGCAATTCCCAAGTGTCTTCGGCCGTGTGGCGAATCATCAACTGCGATTTGGCGAACACCGTGCCGACCGCTTTACCCACCGGGAAGTTATTCGGGTGCACGTCATAGCTGGTGGACTTCATCAGCACCTGACGCACGTTCGGCCCGCTCAGTTCGAGCACCTGCTGGCCGCCGCTGACGTTGACGATCGCGATGTGCAGATCACCCAGCGCTTCGCGCAGTTTCTGTTCGGCAGCGAATTCTTCACCGCTTGGCACGATCAGCAGCCACTCGTCCGGGCCCATCCATTGCAGGCTGGTTTCGCCTTTGACGATGACGCTCAGAGCGCCGGGCAATTCAATGCCCAGGGCTTTGTGCACACCGGCGGCGAACGCGGCATCGTGACCATCACCACGAATGGTCAGGTGGCCGAGGAGTTTCTTTTCACGCACGATCACGCCGGCGTTCTTGCGGCCCTTGCCGACCAGGCTGGCGAGGTCGGCATGGTGCAGCGACGACTCGGCCTTGGCACCGGTGGTCGGGCGTTGTTGGTAAACATTGGCTGTGGTCATAAAGCACCTTCCTGAATTCTGTTGGTTCCTGCGGTGGCTGATCTGCCGCTTTCGCGAGCAGGCTCGCTCCCACAGGGGAACGCGGTCGAATGTGGGAGCGAGCCTGCTCGCGAATAGCCGCCCGCCCACAGTTCTCGAGGCCGTCAGATGTTCTGGCGATCACCTTTCGGATCAAAGAACACCGAAGAAACAATCTCCGCCTCAATCACGCTGCCATCGGCCAGCGGTGCAAACACCCGCTCACCGAGGCGCTTCAGACCGCCCTTGACCACACCCATGGCAAACGAATAACCGAGGGAGTTGTGCGCATAACTGGAGGTCACGTGGCCGACCATGGTCATCGGAATGGTCTGCTTGGTGTTGAACACCAACTGCGCGCCTTCCGGCAGCCACACGTTCGGATCGATCGGCTTCAGACCAACCAGCTGTTTGCGCTGATCCTTCACGCAGTCTTCACGGTTCATGCCTCGCTGGCCAATCCACGAGAACGGTTTGGTGCGACCTACGCACCAGCCCATGTTCAAGTCGTCCGGGGTCATCGAGCCGTCAGTGTCCTGGCCAACGATGATGAAACCCTTCTCGGCGCGCAGCACGTGCATGGTTTCAGTGCCGTACGGGGTCAGGTTGTATTGCTTGCCGGCCTCGACGATTTTCTCCAGCACGCCCATCGCGTAGTCAGCCTGCACGTTGACTTCGTAAGACAGCTCACCGGTAAACGAGATGCGGAACACCCGCGCCGGCACACCGCCGACCAGACCTTCTTTCCAGGTCATGAACGGGAAAGCTTCGTTGCTCAGATCAATGTCGGTCACGGCGCTGAGCAGCTTGCGGCTGTTCGGCCCGGACAGAGTCATGGTCGCCCAGTGGTCGGTGACGGAAGTGAAGTACACCTTCATGTCCGGCCACTCAGTCTGGTGGTACAGCTCCAGCCATTGCAGCACGCGAGCCGCGCCGCCGGTGGTGGTGGTCATGACGAAATGGTTGTCGGCCAGGCAAGCCGTCACACCGTCGTCGAAGACCATGCCGTCTTCTTTGCACATCAAACCGTAGCGCGCCTTGCCCACGTCGAGCTTGGTCCAGGCGTTGGTGTACACGCGGTTGAGGAACTCGCGGGCATCCGGGCCTTGAATGTCGATCTTGCCGAGGGTCGAGGCGTCGAGCAGGCCAACGCTGTCGCGCACGGCTTTGCATTCGCGCTTAACGGCGGTATGCAGGTCTTCACCGTTTTTCGGGAAGTACCATGGGCGCTTCCACTGACCGACGTCTTCAAACTCGGCGCCGTTCTTCACGTGCCAGGCATGCAGCGCGGTGTGGCGAACCGGTTCGAAGATGTGCCCACAGTGGCGACCGGCCACGGCGCCGAAAGTCACCGGCGTGTAGTTCGGGCGGAACATCGTGGTGCCCATTTGCGGGATGGTCACGTTCAGCGAGCGAGCGGCGATGGCCAGACCGTTGACGTTGCCGAGCTTGCCCTGATCGGTGCCGAAGCCCAGCGCGGTGTAGCGTTTGACGTGTTCGACCGACTCGAAACCTTCGCGGGTCGCCAGTTCGATCGCCGCAGCGGTCACGTCATTTTGCAGGTCGACGAATTGCTTCGGCGCCCGTGCGGTGTTCTTTTCGTGCGGCACCTGGAACAGCGCCAGCGTCGGTTCTTCGTGACGGCTCAGGGCTTTTGGCAACACGCCTTCAATGGTCTGGAAACCGGCTTCAGCGGCAGCGCGCACGCCACCTTCAAAACCGTCAGCGAGCGAATCGCCGAGACCGTAAACGCCGTTGATGCCACCGACGCATACGCGTTTCTGCGGTGCTTCGCCCGGTACGAACCCGAGGATGTCTTCACGCCAGGTCGGCTTGCCACCGAGGTGCGAAGCCAAGTGAACAACTGGGCTGTAACCGCCCGAACTGGCAACCACATCGCAGTCGAGCCATTCGCCAGGACTGGTCACGGCGTGCGCTTTGACATCGATTGCCGCAACGCGGGCAGCGGTCACGCGCTTGCTGCCACGGGCTTCGATCACGGCACTGCCAGTGAGGATGCGGATGCCTTTGGCACGCGCCTCTTCCACCAACGCACCACGCGGATTGCTGCGCGCATCGGCGATGGCCACCACTTGCAGACTGGCGTCGAGCCAATCCAGAGCGACGCGATAGGCGTGATCGTTATTGGTCGACAGAACGAGCTTCTTGCCCGGCGCTACGCCGTAGCGACGCACGTAAGTCGACACCGCACCGGCCAGCATGTTGCCGGGCACGTCGTTGTTGCCGTAAACCAGCGGACGCTCGCAAGCACCCGTCGCCAGCACGACACGCTTGGCGCGGACACGGTGAATACGCTGACGCACCTGACCGATTGGCGCACGGTCACCGAGATGATCGGTGAGGCGTTCGTGAATGGTCAGGAAGTTGTGGTCGTGGTAACCGTTGACCGTGGCGCGCGGCAACAGCAGCACGTCCGGGGTGTTCTTCAGCTCAGTGATGACACTGGCCACCCAGTCCATCGCCGGTTTGCCGTCGAGGCTTTCACGGGAATCGAGCAGGCTGCCGCCGAACTCTTCCTGCTCGTCCGCCAGAATCACCCGGGCACCGCTGCGCGCCGCGGCCAGGGCAGCGGCGAGACCGGCCGGGCCAGCGCCGACGATCAGCACGTCGCAGTGCTGGTTCATGTAATCGTAGGTGTCCGGATCGTTCTCGGTCGGCGAACGGCCGAGACCGGCAGCCTTGCGAATGTACTTCTCGTAGGTCATCCAGAACGATTGCGGGTACATGAAGGTTTTGTAGTAGAAACCCGGCGGCATCAGCTTGCCGCCGACCTTGCCGAGAATGCCCATCATGTCGTTGTTGACGCTCGGCCAGCCGTTGGTGCTGGTCGCGACCAGACCTTGATACAGCGCCTGCTGCGTGGCGCGCACGTTCGGGATCTGCGTGGCTTCGGTGGCACCGATCTGCAGCACCGCGTTCGGCTCTTCGGCACCGGCGGCGAAGATCCCGCGAGGACGCGAATACTTGAAGCTGCGGCCGATGATGTCGACGCCGTTGGCAATCAGCGCGGCGGCCAGCGAGTCACCCTCGAAGCCTTTGTAGCTCTGACCGTTGAAGGTGAAGCTCAGCACTTTGTTGCGGTCGATCCGTCCACCGTTGGACAGGCGATTGGTCTGGCTCATACCTTCTCTCCCAGCGCCGTCGTGGCTGTTTTTGCAGTGCCAGCCTTGTCGGTGAATTGTGGCTTCTCGCCGATCTTGTAGCTCTCGAGAATCTCGTAGGTCACAGTGTCGCGGGTGACGTTGAAGTACTGGCGGCAACCGGCAACGTGATCCCACAGTTCGTGGTGCAGACCGCGCGGGTTGTCGCGGAAGAACATGTAGTCGCCCCACTCTTCATCAGTGCAGGCGTTCGGATCCAGCGGGCGCGGAATGTGCGCCTGACCGGATGCGTGGAATTCCTCTTCGGAGCGCAGTTCGCCGCAGTGAGGACAGAAGATATGCAACATGGGGATTTCTCCTGTTAGTGGGCGACGGCAGCAGCGCCGTGTTCGTCGATGAGTGCGCCGTTATGGAAACGGTCGATGGAAAACGGTGCGGCCAGCGGGTGCATTTCACCCTTGGCCAGACTCGCGGCAAACACGTTGCCCGAGCCAGGTGTGGCCTTGAAGCCACCGGTGCCCCAACCGCAATTGAAGAACATGTTCGGTACCGGGGTTTTCGAAATGATCGGGCAAGCGTCCGGGGTGGTGTCGACGATGCCGCCCCACTGGCGGTTCATGCGCACGCGGGACAACACCGGGAACATCTCGACGATGGCCTGAATGGTGTGCTCGATCACCGGGTAAGAACCGCGCTGACCGTAGCCGTTGTAGCCGTCGATACCGGCGCCGATCACCAGGTCGCCCTTGTCGGACTGGCTGATGTAACCGTGTACGGCGTTGGACATGATCACGCTGTCGATAATCGGCTTGATCGGTTCGGACACCAGCGCTTGCAGCGGGTGGGATTCGATCGGCAGACGGAAACCGGCGAGTTTGGCCATGTGCCCGGAGTTACCGGCCGTGACCACGCCGACGCGCTTGGCGCCGATGAAACCCTTGTTGGTTTCAACACCGATGCACACGCCGTTTTCCTTGCGGAAACCGATCACTTCGGTCTGCTGGATCAAGTCCACGCCGAGGGCGTCGGCGGCACGGGCAAAGCCCCAGGCCACGGCATCGTGACGGGCGACGCCGCCGCGACGCTGAACGGTTGCGCCCATTACTGGGTAGCGAGTGTTTTTCGAGCAGTCGAGGTACGGAATCTCGTCAGCGACTTGCTTGGCGTTGAGCAGTTCACCATCGACGCCATTGAGGCGGTTGGCGCTGACCCGACGCTCGGAATCACGAATGTCCTGCAGGGTGTGGCACAGGTTGTAAACGCCGCGCTGAGAGAACATCACGTTGTAGTTGAGATCCTGGGACAGGCCTTCCCACAATTTCATCGCGTGTTCGTAGAGGTGCGCCGACTCGTCCCACAGGTAATTGGAGCGGACGATGGTGGTGTTGCGCGCGGTGTTACCGCCGCCCAGCCAGCCCTTCTCGACCACGGCGACGTTGGTGATGCCGTGTTCTTTCGCCAGATAGTAAGCAGTCGCCAGACCGTGCCCGCCGCCGCCGACGATGACCACGTCGTAGACTTTCTTCGGCGTCGGCGTGCGCCACATGCGCTGCCAGTTTTCGTGGTGGCTGAGGGAGTGTTTGAAGAGGCCGAAGCCCGAATAGCGTTGCATAGTCAGTTACTCCAGAACACTCAGCGATAAACCGGGAAGTCTGCGCACAGGGCCGACACTTGCTGGGCAACATTGGCCTCGACATCGGCATCGCCGAGGTTGTCGAGGATGTCGCAGATCCAGCCAGCCAACACTTCGCACTGGGTCACTTTGAAGCCGCGAGTGGTGACAGCCGGGGTGCCGATGCGCAGGCCCGAGGTCACGAACGGCGATTGCGGGTCATTTGGCACGGCGTTCTTGTTAACGGTAATGTGCGCGCGACCAAGGGCGGCGTCGGCGTCTTTGCCGGTCAGGCCCTGACGGATCAGGCTGACCAGGAACAAGTGGTTGTCGGTGCCGCCGGACACTACATCGTAGCCACGTTTGATAAACACGCTGGCCATCGCCTGAGCGTTGTCGATCACTTGCTGCTGATAAGCCTTGAAGCCCGGCTCCAGCGCTTCCTTGAAGCACACGGCTTTACCGGCGATGACGTGCATCAGCGGGCCGCCCTGAGCGCCGGGGAACACGGCGGCGTTGAGCTTTTTCTCGATCTCTTCGTTGGACTTGGCCAGGATCAGCCCGCCCCGTGGACCGCGCAGGGTTTTGTGGGTGGTGGTGGTGACCACGTCGGCGTACGGCAGCGGGTTCGGGTACAGACCGGCGGCGACCAGACCGGCGACGTGGGCCATGTCGACGAACAGCAGCGCGCCGACCTTGTCAGCGATCTGGCGGAAGCGCGGGAAGTCCAGAGTCTTCGAGTAAGCGGAGAAACCGGCGACAATCATTTTCGGCTTGGATTCGACGGCCAGACGCTCGACTTCGTCGTAATCGATCAGCCCGGTGTCGGTGTTGATGCCGTACTGCACAGCATTGTAGAGCTTGCCCGAGGACGACACTTTGGCGCCGTGGGTCAGGTGACCGCCGTGGGCCAGGCTCATGCCGAGGATGGTGTCGCCCGGCTGGATCAGCGCCAGGTAGACAGCACTGTTGGCCGATGAACCGGAGTGTGGCTGGACGTTGGCGTAATCGGCGCCGAACAGTTGCTTGGCGCGCTCGATGGCCAGTGCTTCGACTTTATCGACGTGCTCGCAGCCACCGTAGTAGCGCTTGCCCGGATAGCCTTCGGCGTATTTGTTGGTCAGGCCGCTGCCTTGCGCTTCCATCACGCGTTTGCTGGTGTAGTTCTCCGACGCGATCAGCTCGATGTGATCTTCCTGACGTTGCTCTTCGGCATTCATCGCCGCCAGCAGTGCATCGTCGTAACCCTGGATCTGGTCTTGCTTGCTGAACATCGCGTCTCTCCCAGCGGCATCTGTGCGCCATTCGTCTCGGTAAGGCACTGGCAATCACGGCAGTGCCCTTTGATGCCGATGGTATGACCGGCGCAGACAGCTCAAATGCCTGCGCGCGCCACGCAAAGGTGCGTTTACGACATGGCTGGAAATGACCCGAAGAATGCACTCCCCCTGTAGGAGCTGCCGAAGGCTGCGATCTTTTGACTTTGACTTTGAAGATGCTTCTACAGGGGTCAGGCGATGATTTGGCGGATGGCGAGCAGCAGGAGGAAATGCGCGGGATACAGCGCATATGCCCAGCGCCGCATCGGTGGTGGCTGCAGATGTCGCCCATGTCGCAACAAGAACATTCCCAGCATCGGCGCAAACAGACACGTCGCCAGACCAAGAATCGCCACGCTGTTGCCGAACCGCGCCGATTCGAGCAGCACCTGCCATTGGTTCGCCGCCAGACACACCAGCCCCGGCAACAGGCTGAAATACCAGGGTCGGCGGAACACCAGCAGCAGCGCCAACGGCAACAATACGCCGAAGAACCCGAACATCAGTCGTTCTGAAAAAACCGCCGCAACCACCAACGCGGCCAGTGCGAGCAATCGCGACACCGAGGCTGAATCCTGCCAGCCACGCGCCACCAGCAGGCCCAGCGCCAGCGTCGGCATCACGTTGAACGTGTCAGGGTCGGGGATATAAAAGCGATAAGGGATTTCGCTGATGGCGCTGAACAGCACCAGCCAGCCCAGATAGCGCCATTCCATCTTGCGCGAACCCTCCCGAGCCAGATTCGCCGCCATCGCCAGACAAAACCACGGAAAAGCCAACCGTCCTGGCACATACAACCAGTCGGCGGAGAACCCGACATATCGCAGGTGATCGAACAACATGCTCAGCAGCGCCAGCCACTTGAGCAGATCCAGCGCGCCGTCACGTTTGCTCAGGTGCATAATCGTCCTACAAACTGGTAATTTCCTGAACGTGACATCCCGTGTGCTCCCCGGAAGATCTTCGGTAAAGTGCGCACCCTCATTGACCACGAGCCTTCACAAGAGTCTCGACCACGGAAGCCGGCCATGACCGACAAGAGCCAACAATTCGCCAGCGACAACTATTCCGGAATCTGCCCTGAAGCCTGGGCTGCGATGGAGCAGGCCAACCACGGCCACCAGCGCGCTTACGGTGACGATGAATGGACCGCGCGCGCGGCCGATCATTTCCGCAAACTGTTCGAGACCGACTGCGAAGTGTTCTTCGCCTTCAACGGCACCGCCGCCAACTCGCTGGCCCTGTCGTCGCTGTGCCAGAGTTACCACAGCGTGATCTGCTCGGAAACCGCCCACGTCGAAACCGACGAATGCGGCGCTCCGGAATTCTTCTCCAACGGCTCGAAGCTGCTGATCGCCGGCACTGAAAACGGCAAGATCACCCCGCAATCGATCCGCGAAGTGGCGCTCAAGCGCCAGGACATCCACTACCCGAAACCGCGCGTGGTGACCCTGACCCAAGCCACCGAAGTCGGCAGCGTCTACACCCCGGAAGAAGTCCGCGCCATCAGCGCGACTTGCAAAGAGCTGGGCCTGCATCTGCACATGGACGGCGCGCGTTTCTCCAACGCCTGCGCATTCCTCGGCTGCTCGCCAGCGGATCTGACCTGGAAGGCCGGCGTTGATGTGTTGTGCTTTGGCGGCACGAAAAACGGCATGGCGGTGGGTGAAGCGATCCTGTTCTTCAACCACAAACTGGCCGAAGACTTCGACTATCGCTGCAAACAGGCCGGGCAACTGGCGTCGAAAATGCGCTTCCTCTCGGCACCGTGGGTCGGCATCCTCGAAAACGACGCCTGGCTCAAATACGCCCGTCACGCCAACCACTGCGCGCAATTGCTGGCAGAACTGGTCAGCGACATTCCCGGCGTCGAACTGATGTTCCCGGTCCAGGCCAACGGCGTGTTCCTGCAACTGTCGGAACCGGCCATCGCCGCGCTGACCGCGAAGAACTGGCGCTTCTACACCTTCATCGGCAAGGGTGGCGCACGCTTCATGTGCTCCTGGGACACCGAAGAAGAACGCGTACGCGAACTGGCCCGCGACATTCGCGAAGTCATGTCCGCCTGATCTGACGTCACACCCTCCCCTGTAGGAGCTGCCGAAGGCTGCGATCCTTTGATTTTGAAAAACAAAATCAAAGGATCGCAGCCTTCGGCAGCTCCTACTCAGGTTTTGCTTCTGCTTGGTCTACATTGTCTGTCGAGCCCTTCGCTCACATAACAATAAGCAGGAGCATCGGCATGTCGTTACAAGGCAAAACCCTGTTCATCACCGGCGCCAGCCGTGGCATCGGGCGTGAGATTGCGCTGCGTGCCGCGAAGGACGGGGCCAATATCGTCATCGCGGCGAAAAGTGCCGAACCCCACGCCAAATTGCCCGGCACCATTCACAGTGTCGCAGCGGAAGTCGAGGCGGCGGGCGGCAAGGCGCTAGCGTTGCAGGTGGATGTGCGTAATGAGGATGCCGTGCGCCAGGCACTCGCCCAGGCCAACGAACATTTCGGCGCGATCGATGCGCTGGTGAACAACGCCGGAGCGATCAAACTCACTGGCGTGCAACACATAGAACTCAAGCGTTTCGACCTGATGCACCAGATCAACACCCGCGCGGTGTTGCTGTGCAGCCAGGCCGCCCTGCCCTATCTGAAGAAATCCGCCGGACACATTCTCAACCTGTCGCCGCCGCTGAATCTGGCGAGCAAGTGGTTTGCACAGTTCAGCCCTTACACCGTGACCAAGTATGGCATGAGCATGCTGACGCTAGGGATGAGCGAGGAATTTGCCAGTTACGGGATCAGCGTCAATTCGTTGTGGCCGCAGACGATGATTGCCACGGCGGCGATTGAGTTTCAGTTGGGGAATCGGGAGTCGTTCAAGCAGGCGCGAACGCCAGAGATTATGGCGGATGCAGCGCATGTGATTCTGGATAGCAGCGGGCGGCAGATTACCGGGCGGTTGTTGATTGATGAGGAGATTTTGCGGGAGAGCGGTGTGACGGAGTTCGGTCAATATCGCTTTGATCGAGAAAGCGACGCGGCGTTGATGCCGGATTTGTTTATCGACTGAAAAGCCCCTCACCCTAGCCCTCTCCCGGAGGGAGAGGGGACTGATTGGGGGATATTTGAGAATTACGCCGACCTGAAACTACTTTGCCGAATCCCTAATCGACTCGATATCACAAGTCGGTGTACCTCGTGAGAACAACTCGATCAGTCCCCTCTCCCTCTGGGAGAGGGTTAGGGTGAGGGGGAATTTGAATGTGGCGCGGACTTCAGAAATCGATGCGCACATCCCCCTTCGGCACACTGCAGCACGACAAGATAAACCCTTCAGCTTCGTCGTCCTCGGTAATCCCGCCGTTGTGCTCCATATCCACCTCGCCGCCCAGCTTGAGCACCTTGCACGTCCCGCAAATGCCCATACCGCAGGCCTTTGGAATCATCAGCCCAAGCTTGGCCGCCGCCGCATGCACGGTCTCGCCCGGTGCCACACGGATGCTCTTGCCGGACGAAGTGAATTCGACCTGGTGCAGATCCGCCGCATCGATTTCCGGTGCATCTGCAGCCTGCTCGGCCTGTTCCACCGCATCGGCACGGGCTTCCGGTGGCGTGGCGCCGAAGGATTCCTCGTGATAACGCGACATGTCGTAACCGGCCACTTCCAGCAGGCGCTTGACCGCGTTCATGTACGGCGTCGGCCCGCAGCAGAACACTTCGCGCTCAAGGAAGTCGGGCACCATCAATTCGAGCATCTTGTGGTTCAGGTAACCGCGATAACCGGCCCACGGCTCGCCCAAGCCGTGCTTCTCACAGATCAGGTGCAGGCTGAAGTTGTCGATCCGCGACGCCATGTGCTCCAGCTCGCGGTGATAGATGATGTCTTTCGGCGAGCGCGCACTGTGGATAAAGGTCATGTCGACGTTGGCGTTGGTGTCGTAGAACCAGCGCGCCATCGACATGCACGGCGTAATCCCTACACCGCCGCTGAGGTACAAGACTTTCGGGCTCGGGAAGTCGATGGCGTTGAACAGCCCGACCGGCCCGTGTACCGCCAACTCTTGCCCCTCATGAAGCGTGTCGTGCAACCAGTTGGAAACCTTGCCGCCCGGCACACGTTTGATCGTCACCGAAAAGCTGTACGGCACCGACGGCGAACTGGAGATCGTGTACGAGCGCATGATCGGCTGGCCTTCGATTTCCAGCTCCAGGGTCACGAACTGCCCGGGCTTGAAGAAGAACAGGATCGGCTGGTCAGCCATAAAGCAGAAGGTGCGCACATCCCAGGTTTCCTGGATGACTTTGACGCAACGGACGATGTGTCGGCCATTGGCCCAGGTCTGGGTGGTGACCGGATTCAGGAAGCTGTTGGACATGCTGTTCTCCACGGCCGACTGTCGGCCTCATGTCGGCGATTCTGCGTATAGCGCGAACCGCCCGTTTACCTATCCGCGACATTCACATACTTATCGCGACCAGCCCCCAGCCACCGGGGGTTGCGCGTCGGGAACAGATTGCACCATGTCGCCCATGGATAAGGTTCAGGGCAGCGCCGGCCCCACACTCGCCACAACACCAAGACAGATTCTTTACACCTTGCGTAGCAACCGTTAGCAGCACACCTGATCAGCCACTTTTCGCCGGCCACGCAGATGGCCATGAGGATCACATCGATGGACGTCACCGCAAAAATCAGCCTGGGCGATCCGCTGGAACCCGCACGCAAGGCCACCGCACAAATGCTCCAGGAGCGCGAGCGGACGTTTTCGCTGCCGCAACCGTTCTACAGCGATGAGCGGCTGTTCGATATCGACATGCAGGAGATCTTCCAGAAAGAGTGGTTGATCGCCGGCATGACCTGCGAAATCCCGGCCAAGGGCAATTACCTGACCCTGCAGATCGGCAAGAACCCGATCATCGTCATTCGTGGCGCCGAAGGCGTGGTGCATGCGTTCCACAACGTCTGCCGTCACCGTGGCTCGCGTCTGTGCACCAGTGAAAAAGGCAAGGTCGCCAAATTGGTCTGCCACTACCACCAGTGGACGTACGAGCTGGACGGTCGCCTGCTGTTCGCCGGCACCGAGATGGGCGCTGACTTCGACATGAAGCAGTACGGCCTCAAACCGGTGAACGTGAAAACCGCCGGCGGCTATATCTTCATCAGCCTGGCGGAGAATCCGCCGGCCATTGATGACTTCCTGTCGACGCTGAACCATTACATGGAACCGTACGACATGGAGAACACCAAGGTGGCGATCACCACCACCTTGATGGAAAAGGCCAACTGGAAACTGGTGCTGGAAAACAACCGCGAGTGCTACCACTGCAACGCGTCGCACCCGGAACTGCTGAAAACCCTGCTGGAATGGGACGACGTTACCGACCCGCGCGCCGATCAGGCATTCAAGGATCACGTCGCCGCCTCCGCCGCTGCCTGGGAAGCCGAGAAGATCCCTTACGCCCACGCCAGTTTCGGCCTGCGCAACCGTATCGTGCGCATGCCGTTGCTCAAGGGCACCGTGTCGATGACCCTCGACGGCAAACAGGGCTGCGCGAAACTGATGGGCCGGATCAAGAACCCGGATCTGGGTTCGATGCGCATCCTGCACCTGCCGCACTCGTGGAACCACTGCATGGGCGATCACATCATCGTCTTCACTGTGTGGCCGATCAGCGCCCAGGAAACCATGGTCACCACCAAATGGATCGTGCACAAGGATGCGGTCGAAGGCGTGGATTACGACGTCGAGCGCATGCGTCAGGTGTGGGATGCGACCAACGATCAGGACCGTCGTCTGGCGGAAGAGAACCAGCGCGGGATCAACTCCACGGCGTATCAGCCTGGGCCTTATTCCAAGACTTATGAGTTTGGCGTGGTCAACTTCGTTGATTGGTACAGCGAGCGCTTGCTGAACAACCTCGGCGCCGAGCCGGCGCCGTATCTCAAAGGCGTGCCTGTGCAGGGCTGATCAAAATCAAAAGATCGCAGCCTTCGGCAGCTCCTACAGGTGGAATGCGTTCCCTTGTAGGAGTGAGCCTGCTCGCGATAGCTATTTCACATTCACCACATCCCTGAATCTTGATTGCACAATTTCTGATCAACCCCCCCACACCCCACACCCACCAAGCCCCCCAGCCTTCCGCAAACAAGTTATCCACACACCCACCCACAGCAAATGGGGGTAACTGTGGATGAACGCAAAAATAACTGACTGTTTTGTGAAGAAAAATCGTGACTTATCCAGAAGCACTGTTTGCAAGGCGCATTGGTTGATTTTTGATCACATTCCTGTAAGCCACGTTCCGCATGGCCTGTAGAGGATGGCAAACACGTTATCCACAGAAGCGCCAACAGAGTTCGGGGGTAACTTTGCCTTGTCTGTGGAAAAGCCTTGGAGGCTGTGTGAAATCGGGGTTTGCGCGGGAGTTTTTCGTTAAAACAGATGAATTGATTGTTTTTTGATCAACTCTTCACAGACCACGTTTTATAAGGGTCTCAGCGGATAGCAAACATCTTATCCACAGAAGCGCCAACAGAGATTGGGGGCAACTTGCTGAGTTATCCTGGCGAAAAAGCCCTGAAAATCCGTGACTTAGGCTGGGTGTTTTTTGATCGGGTAGCTGCAGGGCTTGAATGGCGTGGGGTATAGAGAGGGGCGAACATGTTATCCACAGATCCGCCAACAGGGATTGTGGGTAAAACAATTCCCCTCATCGGAACGCCGCCCGCCCAACCCTCTCCCAAAGGGAGAGGGAGCCGACCGAGGTGATTGGAAAAGTGCAGCGACCTGCGACTTGTACGGTGATCTTAGCTTGGCCAAACCTGAGTTCGCGCTGACAGTTCAGGTCGATGCAACCCCTGATCGCGCCACCGTAGGTCCCCTCTCCCTCCGGGAGAGGGCTAGGGTGAGGGGCCTTTCAGCGAACCACACCTTCTTCAATAAGCAACTTGAGAATCGCTTCAGCACCGGCCTGCGCGGTAACTCCTTTGAGCACCTGTCCCCCGCCACCACTGGCCTTGGCCGTCGCGGCTTTCATCCGGTCGGCACCGCTTTTGGCTTTGATCACTTTCAGGCGCTTGGGCCTTGGTTTGGCCGGTTGCAGGGTGGCGGCAGCGAGGAGTTCATCGTCGATAACTTCAACGTCGTCCGCTTCCAGCACCCCACGACGCGCCGGACCATAAGCACTCTGCCGAGGCTTCGGCGCAGCGTTATCCACAGTCGCCAGAAACGGCAGCTTCACCTTCAACCGCCGCCGCTGCCCACGCGGCAACGCTTGCAGCACCAGCGCCGAACCGTCATTGATCGACTCGACCTGCGCCAGCCCGACCACCAACGGCCAGCCCAGTCCTTCAGCGAGCAAAAACGGCAGCATCCCCGAACCTTCACCGGTTTCCGCCTGGCTGCCGGTCAGCACCACCTGCGCACCGGCATCGCGCAGATACGCGGTCAACGCCGGCAACGCATCGGCGCCAGCCGGTTGCTCCAGCACATGCATCTGCTCAAGGCCCATGCCCAAATAGGCGCGCAACGCCGGCTCCGCGACATCCCCGGCATGCAGCACTTGCAGGTTATCCCCAGCCAGTTGCAAACCCAGTTCCACGGCGCGTGCATCCTGATCAGCACGGCGTGGCCGCCCGGAAGTCGGGTGAGCACCGATTGAAACCAGACTGATTACTTTCGTGTTCATAGCGTTTCCTTAAGCCGCATCGCGCTTGGCTTCGTTGCGGTAAGCCGCCACCGCCTCGATCAACGCTTGCAGAATCTCTGCGCTCTCGCCGATCACCGACAAATCGGCACGCTTGATCATGTCGCAACCCGGATCGAGATTGATCGCCACCACCTTGTCGCAAGCGCCAATGCCTTGCAGGTGCTGGATCGCACCGGAGATACCCACAGCCACGTAAACCCGCGCAGTGACCCAGGTGCCAGATGCGCCGACCTGGCGATCGCGCGCCATGAAGCCATCGTCCACCGCCACCCGCGACGCACCTTCGGTAGCGCCGAGTGCCGCCGCCGTTTCGTGAAACAGCTGCCAGTCCTTGACGCCGTTACCGCCGGAGAAAATGAACTCGGCTTCGGCCATTGGAATCGCTGCCGGGTCCACCGCCACCGCGCCAAGATCCTCGATTCGCGACAGGCTACGCGCGGCACTTGTGGATAACTCCACCGGCAACGCTTCATGTCGGGTTTCGCTGACTGGCTCGGCGCATTCGGCCGCCGCCAGAATCAACCGTGCGACGGGACGGGCAAGGTCTTGCAGCCCAGCGCCAGCGCGGCCTATGCATTCCTGATCCTTGACCTGCCAGACCCTTGTCGCCGGGCGTTCACCCAGTGCCGCGGCAAAGCGCCGGCCGAGTTCACCACCACCGCTGCGACTGTCCGGCAGCAGCCAGTGACGTGGATTGAACTGGTTATCCACAGCGCGCAAACCTTGCACCCGCTGCTCCGGTGCATAACCGCTGAACTGTTCGCCTTCTAGCACCAGCAAGCGGTCCACGCCTGCGGTGGCGAAGGCGTTTTCCTTATGTTCGCCAAAGACCACCGCCAACACTGCGCCGTCATTACCGGCGAGCTGATGGGCGAGGCCAAGCAAATCACGGTCGTGACTGCTCAAGCGGCCACCGACCATGTCCGGTACCACACTGATATAGAACGCCGGGGCCGGCACCTGATGCAGCGGCAGTTGCACTTCCACAGCGGCGGTACGTTTGACCGCCCCGCCCTGTTGCGCGCCGCTGCGGTCGATACGCTTGATGCCGTTGGGGCCGATAAAACCGATGCCGTGCAGGTTCTTGCGAATGACGCCGTTGGGCCCCATCCAGCTGTGTTGCGCCGGTTGCATCGCCGCGTGCAGCGGGTGCAGGCGGTTACGCGCAATCCATTCGGCGCGCGGGTCGCGGCGGATAATGTCGCTCATCAGTGGGCCTCCGCAGGTTCACGTTTGGCCGGGGTGGCAGGCTTGCTCGGCGCGGCGTCTTCGAGCAACGCGTCGGCGACCAGTTCAGCTATGTCCTTGATCAGCGGACGCGGTTCGACCACGCCTTCGAGCATCGCCGTGCACTGTGGACAACCCACAGCCACCAGTTCGGCTCCGGTTTCGCGGATGTCGTCCATGCGCATGTCGGGAATCCGCTGCTTGCCCGGAATGTCGGTAATTGGCGCGCCACCGCCACCGCCGCAGCAGCGCGAACGGAAGCCGGAACGCTGCATCTCTTTGACTTCAATACCGAGGGCGCGCAGCACTTCACGCGGCGCTTCGTACTCGCCGTTGTAGCGGCCGAGGTAGCACGGATCGTGATAGGTCACTCTGTTGCCTTTGTGCTGTCCGAGATTGAGTGCACCGGCCTGGATGATTTCTGCCATGTAGGTGCTGTGGTGCTGCACCAGGTAGTTGCCGTCGAACGCGCCGTACTCGTTTTTCAGCACATGGAAACTGTGCGGATCGCAGGTGACGATGCGGTTGAAGCTGTATTTGGCCAAAGTCTGGATGTTGCGTTTGGCGAGCAACTGGAAGGTCGCTTCATCGCCAAGACGCCGCGCCACGTCGCCGCTGTCACGCTCTTCGAGACCGAGCACGGCGAAGTCGATTTTCGCCGCTTTCAGCACTTTGACGAACGCGCGCAAAGTGCGTTGGTTGCGCATGTCGAACGCACCGTCGCCAACCCAGAACAGCACGTCGGTGGATTTCTTTTCGCTGAGCAGATTGAGGTTCAGATCCGCCGCCCAGTTCATCCGCCCGCCCGGGGCGAAACCGCCAGGGTTGTCGGTGGCAATCAGATTTTCGAGGACTTCGGCGCCCTTGTTTGGCGTCGCGCCTTTTTCCAGGGTCAGGTGACGGCGCATGTCGACGATGGCGTCGACGTGCTCGATCATCATCGGGCATTCCTCGACGCAGGCGCGGCAGGTGGTGCACGACCACAGAGTTTCGGCATCGACCAAACCATTGACGATAGGTTGATGTGGATTGCCTGAGTGTTCGCCCACGGGTTTGCCCGGATACGGGCTGCCAGCGAACTTGGCATCGGTGCCGCCAGCGAGGCCGACGACCATGTCCTGAATCAGTTTTTTCGGGTTCAGCGGCTGGCCGGCGGCGAAGGCCGGGCACGCCGCTTCGCACTTGCCGCACTGCACGCAGGCGTCAAAACCGAGCAACTGGTTCCAGGTGAAATCCTTGGGTTTCTCAACCCCCAACGGCGCTGACGGATCATTGAGATCCAGCGGTTTCAGGCCGGTGGAACGACCACCGCCAAAACGTTCGGCGCGGCGGTGCCAGGCCAGATGCAAGGCACCGGCAAAGGCGTGTTTCATCGGCCCGCCCCAAGTCATGCCGAAAAACAGCTCCGACACGCCCCACAACACGCCAATCCCGAGAATGACCGCGAGTATCCAGCCGCCGAAGTTCTCCGGGAGAATCCCGGCCACCGGCAAGGTCAGCAGGAAGAACGACGCCGAGAACGCCAGCAGGCTTTTCGGCAGGCGCATCCACGGGCCTTTCGACAGCCGCGCAGGCGGGTTGCGCCGACGCAGATAAACGAAGATCGCGCCGACGAACATCACTGCCGTCATCAGCAGCAAGGCGTAACCGAGTATGCGGTTATGCAGGCCGAAACCGTGCACCAGCAGCGCCAGCACAATCGACGCCACCGCACCGCCCGCTGTAGCAACGTGGGTGTTGGCGATGTATTTGTCCCGCGCCACGACATGGTGCAAGTCGACCATGTAGCGCTTGGGCATGGCGAACAGGCCGCCGATCAGATCGACCTTCGAGGCCCGGCCCCGACGCCACATCGCTACCCGCCGCAACGCGCCGAGGACACCAAGGCCGATAGTTGCGAACAACAGGATTGGAAGAAGGGTGTTCAACATGGTGAAGCTCCCACCAGTACAACCTGGAGAAACACGATCCGCTTTACTGTGGGAGCGAGCCTGCTCGCGAAAGCGGTGAATCAGTCAGCTCATCTTTCACTGACAGATTGCATTCGCGAGCAGGCTCGCTCCCACAGGGTTTGGTGCAAGCCTTAGAAATCCTTGCAGAGCCGCAGGGCGTCGTAGATCGCGGCGTGGGTGTTGCGCTGCGCCACGCAGTCGCCGATGCGGAACAGCAAGTAGCCGTCGCCCGCCTCGCTCAGCGAAGGTTGTGGCTGGATCGCGAACAACGCTTCGACGTCGATCTGGCCCTTGTTGCGCGAACCTTCTTTGAGCGCGTAGTAGATTTCCTCATCCGGACGCACGCCGTTTTCCACCACCACCTGATCGACCACACGCTCCTCTTTCGCGCCGGTGTATTCGTTCTCCAGCACCGCGACCAGTTTGTCGCCTTCGCGGTAGACCTTCTCCAGCATCATGTCGCCGGTCATGATCACTTCTTTCGGGTACATGCTGCGGTAGTAGGTCGGGAACGACGTACCGCCGATGGCCACGCCCGGTTTGATGTCGTCGGTGACGATCTCGACCTGGCTGCCCTTGTCGGCGAGGAAGTCGGCAACCGACATCCCGGTGAACTCGCAAATGGTGTCGTAGACCAGCACGTTCTTGCCCGGCGCGACCTTGCCGTCGAGTACGTCCCAGCTGCTGACCACCAGCCCTTCGGCGGCGCCCCAGTGCTCGTTCTGTTCCAGGTACGGATGCCCGCCGACCGCCAGCACCACCACGTCCGGACGCAAGTCCATGATGGTCTCGGCATCGGCCGCTGTACCCAAGCGCAGATCGACTTTCAGCCGTGCCAGCTCCAATTGGAACCAGCGGGTGATGCCGGCAATCTGATCGCGCTGCGGCGCTTTCGAGGCGGTGGTGATCTGCCCGCCGATGAATTCTTTTTTCTCGAACAGGGTCACGTCGTGGCCACGCTCGGCGGCAACGCGGGCCGCTTCCATCCCGGCCGGGCCGGCACCGACGATCACCACTTTGCGTTTCGGCCCAGTGGATTTCTCGATGATGTGCGGCACGCCCATGTATTCACGGGACGTCGCGGCATTCTGGATGCACAACACGTCGAGGCCTTGATACTGGCGGTCGATGCAATAGTTGGCGCCGACGCACTGTTTGATCTGGTCGATCTGGCCCATCTTGATCTTGGCGATCAGGTGCGGGTCAGCGATGTGCGCGCGGGTCATGCCGACCATGTCGACGTAACCGCCTTCGAGAATCCGCGTGGCCTGGTTTGGGTCCTTGATGTTCTGTGCGTGCAGCACCGGCACCTTGACCACTTCCTTGATTCCGGCGGCCAGATGCAGGAACGGCTCCGGCGGATAACTCATGTTCGGAATCACGTTGGCCAGGGTGTTGTGGGTGTCACAACCCGAGCCGACCACGCCGATGAAATCGAGCATGCCGGTGTCGTCGTAATACTTGGCGATCTGCTTCATGTCCTCGTGGGACAAGCCGTCCGGGTGGAATTCGTCACCGCACAGACGCATGCCCACGCAAAAGTCATCACCGACCTCGGCGCGTACGGCTTTCAGCACTTCCAGACCGAACTTCATCCGGCCTTCGAAGGTGCCGCCCCATTCGTCGGTACGCTTGTTGACGCGCGGGCTCCAGAACTGGTCGATCATGTGCTGGTGCACCGCCGACAGCTCAACGCCGTCGAGCCCCCCGGCCTTGGCCCGGCGTGCGGCCTGGGCGTAGTTGCCGATCACCCGCCAGATTTCTTCTGGCTCGATGGTTTTGCAGGTGGCGCGGTGCACCGGTTCACGGATGCCCGACGGTGACATCAGTGTCGGCCAGTTGAAGCCGTCCCAGCGCGAGCGCCGGCCCATGTGGGTAATCTGGATCATGATCTTGGCGCCATGCTTGTGCATGGCGTCGGCCAGATTCTGGAAATGCGGAATGATCCGGTCGGTCGACAGGTTGACCGAGCTCCACCATTCCTGCGGGCTGTCGATGGCGACCACGGAGGAACCGCCACAGATCGCCAGGCCGATGCCGCCCTTGGCTTTCTCTTCGTAGTATTTGACGTAGCGGTCGGTGGTCATGCCACCGTCAGTCGCGTAGACCTCGGCGTGCGCGGTGCTGAGCACGCGGTTGCGGATGGTCAGTTTGCCGATCTGGATCGGCTGGAACATTGCTTCGAAAGCCATGGCGGGTTCCTCGACTTACAACGGCTTGACGGTGAACAGCCCGTCGTCGTGGCCTTCTTCGGAGCCACCGTAAACTTGCTCGGCAACCGTGCGAATCTTGCTGCCGCGCGCCTCAAGAATCTGGTCCATGGCCCCGGCAAACCAACCGGTGAACATGTAGTCGACCTTGCGCCCGACCTTGCCGTAGACGTAGACGAACGCCGAGTGTTCGAGCTTGACGCTGGCGGTGCCTTTGTCGAGGTCGATGTCCTGGATCTTGAACAGGCCCCAGCCGCGTTGCGACAGGCGCTTCATGTAGTGCTCGAACACCGCGACGCCTTCCAGGCCGTGGCATTCAGCTTCTTTTTCACACCAGTGCCAGGCGGACTTGTAGCCGGCCTTGTAGAGGATTTCGGCGTAGGCGTCAGCACCCAGAACTTCTTCGATGCCCATGTGGTTATTGACGAAGAAGTGGCGCGGTACGTAGAGCATTGGCAGGGCGTCGGAGGTCCAGACACCGGTCTCGCTGTCGACTTCGATTGGCAATTGCGGGGCGATCTTGGCCATGGAAACTTAACTCCAGAAAAATAGTGGATTCAGTGGTGACCGCTGCCCTCACCCCAGCCCTCTCCCACAGGAGAGGGGGCAGTTCGGCGGCGGTCTTGCGTCAGCGTTACTCGCCCCAGACGTCCTTCAGGACGTTGACCCAGTTCTCGCCCATGATCTTGCGCACCACGCGCTCGGGATGGCCGCGCTTGAGCAGGGTTTCGGTCAGGTTCGGGAACTCGCCGACGGTGCGGATGCCCAGCGGGTTGATGATCTTGCCGAAGCTGGTCAGACGGCGGGCGTAGCCCTTGTCGTGGGTCAGGTATTCGAAGAAGTCCTGACCGTGACCCTGGGTGAAGTCGGTGCCGATGCCGATGGCGTCTTCGCCGACGATGTTCATGGTGTATTCGATCGCTTCGGCGTAATCGTCGATGGTCGAATCGATGCCTTTGGCGAGGAACGGCGCGAACATGGTCACACCGACAAAACCGCCGTGATCAGCGATGAACTTCAGTTCTGCATCGGACTTGTTGCGCGGGTGCTCTTTGAGACCCGACGGCAGGCAGTGGGAATAGCAGACCGGTTTTTTCGATTCGAGGATGACCTCTTCGGAAGTCTTGGAACCGACGTGGGACAGGTCGCACATGACGCCGACACGGTTCATCTCGGCAACGATTTCGCGGCCGAAACCCGACATGCCGCCGTCACGTTCGTAGCAACCGGTGCCGACCAGGTTCTGGGTGTTGTAGCACATCTGCACGATGCCGACGCCGAGCTGCTTGAACACCTCGACATAGCCGATCTGGTCTTCAAACGCGTGAGCATTCTGGAAGCCGAAGAGGATGCCGGTCTTGCCCTGCTCCTTGGCCTTGCGGATGTCGGCGGTGGTGCGCACCGGCATCACCAGGTCGCTGTTTTCACGAATCAGCTTCTGGCTGGCGGCAATATTGTTCACGGTCGCCTGAAAGCCTTCCCACACCGACACAGTGCAGTTGGCTGCCGTCAGACCGCCCTTGCGCATGTCTTCGAACAGCTCGCGGTTCCATTTGGCAATGATCAGACCGTCGATAACGATGCTGTCGGCGTGTAATTCGGCTGGGCTCATCAGGCGTCCCCTTATTGGCGATTCATGCGCCGAAACCTCTGCCGGCGCTTTGGGGCCAGCATATGCCTCGGTGCCGGGGCGACCGGGTGCAAAAACGACAGGGGAATTGCCGAAAGCGTCAATCCGCGACAAAGGGTCGCCAGACGCCCCGATCAGCTACCTGTTCAAGCCCGCCAGCTTGAGCCAGAATCTTGCGCATCTTGGAAACACCACTGGATTAGAGCGGCGACAACAATGAAATCGATCTTTCTGGCTTTGGCTTTGCTTGCGACCGGCGTACACGCCGCCGAAGAGTCCGACAACAACCCGTGCGACGCGGTGGAAAACGACGTCCAGACCCTGGAATGCTCGACCTATAGCCGCAGCACCGCCGAAGACCTGCTCAAGGACAACTACGCCAGCCTGACCGAACGCATGCAGACGGCGTACGGCAAAAACGCCACGCAACTGGCGGACATCACCGCCAAACTCAAGACCGCCCAGCAACAATGGCTGAAGACGCGGGATGCCGATTGCGCAGTGGAGGCGTTCCCTGCCACCGCTGGCAGCAAAGCCTTCACGATTGCGCAGAATGATTGCGTGGCGCGGATGAGTGATGAACGGTCGGAGTTTTTGGAGTCGATTGGGCAGGAGTGATCCTGACTTCTCGCAACATGCCGTCAAACTTGTTGATTGGTATTGGGAGAAATATAAGCAAAGATTCTGAAATCTTATAAAAGACTTATATTTCTCCGAATATGAAGTTATCCACAGATATCCAAATCATCAACGACGCCGAGGGCAACCCCGCCTTCGTGGTCATTCCCTACGCGCAGTACGTTGCGCAAAAAATGCAGCCCGACCTGATTCCCCATGAGGTCGTCAGTCGGATGGTCGGCGGGGCGACACCGATCCGTGCCTGGCGCGAACAACTCAACCTGACTCAGGAAGAAGTCGCCAAACGCATGGGTATTTCGCAACCGGCGTTTGCCCAGCAGGAAACAGTCGCCAAGCCACGAAAAGCAACTCGCGAAAAGATTGCGGCGGCCTTTGGAATCACCTCTGAGCAGCTTGAGCTCTAGCCGGTTACGGCGTGTTTGCCTGCTGCAATAGCCAGGCATTCACACCGCCACCCGATGCCAGCATCAGTCGTGAAATGGAGATCGAGGTTTCGCGTGATCGAGGATCAGACGTGGTGCCTCATATTCATACCCCAGGTCAGCGATATCGCTCACGTCCCGAGCAGTCTGAGCAAACGGTTCGAGCACATCATCGTAGTTATGTCCTTTCGGACCATTAACCAACGGCGCGTAATGCGGCGCCCAACGCTCGTTGCTCTGCAGCATCAGCGCCTGCCAGTCTGCCCACACTTTGTCGACAAAGCAGTGATGCAGGAAGAACACCGGATCATCTGGCGAAGTCATCGGCAACATATTGCCGCCCACCCAGAGGTGCACACGATTATGCAGTTGTGAACCCGTGGTGGTTACCTGCGGATCGCCGCGCTGGGTGATCCAGCCTTCCAGACGATTTCGGAAACCGCGCACAGTCGGGCCGGAATCATAAGGCGGGGTGTCGTAAAGACTTTCGCGCAAGGCCATTTGCAGATCTTGCGGGGTCGGCAATGTATTCACGACCAGGCCGAACTGGCGCTTCAAACCAGGACCTGGCAAATCGTCATCCGGATAGGAAGGAACCGGCCATTTACCGTTTTGAACAGCAAACGGACCGGTTGCTACACGCCACTCATCGCTTTCAACACCATTGCCGCCCATAAAATCCTCAGCCCACACCGGAGAGTTGAGCGGATCGGCAGCATCTTCGGTCCAGTTCCAGTACGGAATCGTGATGGAGCGGTTAATCGCCTGAAGGTCATTTTCGAACTTCAGTAAAAATGCCCGGTGCCATGGCAGGAACGAAGGCCCCCGATGAGCGCCATTGCGGTAATTTGGATCGTTTGGTTCATGAGGCAAAACCGTGGGCTTCATGACTTGGTGATGCAGGTGCACATACTCATCGTATTGACCTGACTGTTTGAGCTGGAGACAGGCATCGACGAAGTTGTCTTTTTCGATTGGGGTCAGCGAGCGAATGTTCTTGCGGAGCTTCATGTCTTCAATCCCTTGAGCGAGGTTAGGTGTAGAAAGGGCGACAATCGTCCCAATCCTCCAACAACCAAGCTAGGCGCCAGTCGGAAGGCCGTCTACTGTCAGAAATTACAGGTCGGCAACGATTTCCGACCAGCGGTACTGCACCGTTGGGGCACCGACGCGAGGTGACTTGACCGCCCGACTGCGTCAACATGATTGCCATCCAATTCGCTCATAAGGTCACTCCGCCCATGAACATCTGCGGCATCGAAATCAAAGGCAGCGAAGCGATCATCGCCGTGGCCGCTCTCGACGGTTCAGCATTGAGCCACGTTCCCCTTGCCACCAAGAAGATCGCCCTCGAAGACGATGACGAAGCGGCCAACGTGAAGCTCTTTGCGGCGCAGGTGGCGTCGTTTGTGCGGGAGAATTCGGTTGATCGGATTGCGATCAAGAAGCGCAGCAAGAAGGGTGAGTTTGCCGGTGGGCCGACGACATTCAAGATTGAGGGGATTTTGCAGTTGCTCGATGGGTGTGAGGTGACGTTGTTGTCGCCGCAGACGATCAATGCGCAGGCGAAGAAGCACAATTTTGAACTGCCGGGGACGCTGAACAAGTATCAGCATGAGGCTTATAAGGCTGCGTGTTCGGCGTTGGTGAAGAAGTAACGCGATCAAACTGTAGGAGTGAGCCTGCTCGCGATGACGAAGTGTCAGTCGACACCAGTGTTGTCTGACTTACCGCTATCGCGAGCAGGCTCACTCCTACAGGGGTTTTGTGTGCATCCAATTAGGCCTGGGCGGTACGGCGGTCTTCGCGGGGGCAGCGGGCGAAGCGTGCACGGTAGCTGCGGGTGAAATACGACGGTGATTCAAAGCCGCAAGCGATGCTGACTTCGAGCACGCTCATGTCGGTCTGGCGCAGCAGTTGCCGGGCTTTTTCCAGCCTTAGCCGCAGATAGAAATTGCTCGGCGTGTCGTTCAGGTGCAGCCGGAACAGGCGCTCCAGTTGCCGTCGTGTCACTTTGATCGAATCCGCCAATTGCAGCGTGGTCAGCGGCGGTTCGCTGTGCTGCTCCATTTCGCCAATCACCTGAACCAGTTTTTTGTTGCTGATCCCATAGCGCGTGGCGACTTCCATACGTTGGTGGTCTTTGCGCGGACGGATGCGCCCCAGCACGAACTGCTCGCTGACCTGAATCGCCAGTTGCGGGCCGTGGGCCTGGGCGATCAGATCGAGCATTAGATCGATGGAAGCAGTGCCACCGGCCGAGGTGATGCGCCGACGGTCGATCTCGAACAGCTCCTGCGTAACGCTGAGCTGTGGATAAGATTCCTTGAACGCATCAATGGCTTCCCAGTGCAGGGTCAGGCGATGGCCATCGAGCAGGCCAGCCTCGGCAAGGACGAAGCTGCCGGTGTCGATGGCGCCGAGGGTCACGCCTTCGTTATCCAGCCGCCGCAGCCAATGCTCCAGGGTCGGCGTGGCAAATTTCAACGGTTCAAACCCAGCCACCACCAACAACGTTGCGCCTTTCTTCAACGGCTCCAGCGCCGCGTCGGCGTTGACCGACATGCCATTGCTCGCCAGCACCGCCCCGCCATCGGCACTCAACACATGCCAGCGATACAGCTCGCCACGGAAGCGGTTGGCCACGCGTAGCGGTTCGATCGCGGAAATAAAGCCGATGGCGGAGAACCCCGGCATCAGCAAGAAATAGAAATCCTGGAACATGTGCGCACTCGGTCGGCGGGTAGCGTGGATCGTTGATACGCCGATTGTCGTCAGCGTTCAAGCGCACAGGTCGCTACAGTGCAAATGCCAGTCGCCGCAGTGCGTTTTCACAGGCGCATTGCTGCGTAACTTTGCATTACCGGCACGACAGATGCCGGAACTCACAATAAACGACCTGCCGAGGAACCCGACATGAAACGACTGATCAGCAGCTGTGTTCTTGCACTCAGCGGTACCGCTTTCTTCAGCGCCAGCGTCATGGCGGCCGAACCCGCCTCATGCCAGAACGTGCGCATGGGCGTGGTCAACTGGACCGACGTGATTGCCACCAGTGCCATGACCCAGGTCCTGCTCGACGGCCTCGGCTACAACACCAAACAGACCAGCGCGTCTCAGCAGATTATCTTCGCCGGGATCCGTGATCAGCGGCTGGACCTGTTCCTCGGCTACTGGAACCCGCTGATGACCCAGACCATTACCCCGTTCGTCGACGCCAACCAAGTCAAAGTCCTAGAAGCACCGAGCCTGAAAGACGCCCGCGCCACCCTCGCGGTGCCGACTTATCTGGCCGACAAGGGCCTGAAAACTTTCGCCGACATCGCCAAATTCGAGAAGGAACTGGGCGGCAAGATTTACGGCATCGAACCGGGCTCGGGCGCCAACACGCAGATCAAGGCAATGATCGCCAAGAACCAGTTCGGCCTCGGCAAGTTCCAGCTGGTCGAGTCCAGCGAGGCCGGCATGCTCGCCGCCGTCGACCGTGCCGTGCGCCGCAAAGAGGCCGTGGTGTTCTTCGGCTGGGCGCCGCACCCGATGAACGTCAACGTGCAGATGACTTACCTGACCGGCAGCGACGACGCCCTCGGCCCGAACGAAGGCATGGCCACCGTCTGGACTGTGACCGCGCCGAAATACGCTGAGCAGTGCCCGAACATTGGTCGTTTGCTGACCAACCTGACGTTCACCGCCGAAGACGAGAGCCGGATGATGCAGCCGCTGCTCGACCACAAGGACGCTTTCGAATCGGCCAAGCAATGGCTCAAGGATCACCCGGAAGACAAGCAGCGCTGGCTTGAAGGTGTGACCACGTTCGATGGCAAACCGGCCGCTGAAAACCTGCAGCTGACCAGCAAATAACTCCCTTTTGAAAAGCCCCTCACCCTGACCCTCTCCCAAAGGGAGAGGGAACTGGACGAAGCTTCGCAGCCCGGAAAAGGGCTGCGGACAGACCCATCACGCCTGAAGGAAACCGCACCATGAACCACGACGTCATCATCACCTGCGCACTCACCGGTGCTGGCGACACGACCGCCAAGAGCCCACACGTGCCGATCACCCCGAAACAGATCGCTGCGGCGGCTGTTGAAGCGGCCAAGGCCGGCGCCACGGTTGTGCACTGCCATGTGCGCGATCCGCAGACCGGCAAGTTCAGCCGCGACGTAGCGCTGTACCGCGAAGTGATGGAGCGCATCCGCGAGGCGGACGTCGACATCATCGTCAACCTCACCGCCGGTATGGGCGGCGACCTGGAGATCGGCGCGGGCGAGAACCCGATGGAGTTCGGCCCGAACACCGATCTGGTCGGCCCGCTGACCCGTCTCGCCCACGTTGAAGAGTTGCTGCCGGAAATTTGCACCCTCGATTGCGGCACGCTGAACTTCGGCGATGGCGACACCATTTATGTCTCCACTCCGGCGCAACTGCGTGCCGGCGCCAAGCGTATTACCGAGCTGGGCGTGAAGGCCGAGCTGGAGATTTTCGACACCGGTCACCTGTGGTTTGCCAAGCAGATGATCAAGGAAGGTTTGTTGGATAACCCGTTGTTCCAGCTGTGTCTGGGCATCCCGTGGGGCGCTCCGGCGGATACCACCACCATGAAAGCCATGGTCGACAACTTGCCCGCTGACGCGGTGTGGGCCGGGTTCGGCATTGGCAGGATGCAGATGCCGATGGCGGCGCAAGCGGTGTTGCTCGGCGGCAACGTGCGGGTCGGGCTCGAAGACAATCTGTGGCTGGACAAAGGCGTGCTGGCCACCAACGGCCAACTGGTCGAACGCGCCACCGAGATCCTCAGCCGCCTCGGCGCCCGCGTGCTGACCCCGGCGGAAGGTCGCAAAAAGATGGGCCTGACCCAGCGCGGCTAACGAACTCACCTCAAAACCCTGTGGGAGCGAGCTTGCTCGCGAATGCGATGGCTCTGCTGATGAAGATGCTGCGGATGTACCGCCCCCTTCGCGAGCAAGCTCGCTCCCACAGGGAACTCCACAACCTTCAGGACATGACCATGAGCTTTATCACCGAAATCAAAACCTTCGCTGCGCTGGGCAGCGGTGTCATCGGCAGCGGCTGGGTCGCGCGCGCCCTCGCCCACGGCCTCGACGTGGTGGCGTGGGACCCGGCACCCGGTGCCGAAGCAGCACTGCGCAAACGCGTGGCCAATGCCTGGGGCGCGCTGGAGAAAAACGGCCTGGCGCCGGGCGCTTCGCAGGATCGTCTGCGCTTTGTCGCGACCATCGAAGAATGCGTGCGCGATGCTGACTTCATTCAGGAAAGCGCCCCGGAGCGTCTCGAGCTGAAACTCGATCTGCACAGCAAAATCAGCGCCGCGGCCAAGCCCGATGCCTTGATTGGTTCGAGTACGTCGGGCCTGTTGCCAAGCGAGTTCTACGAGAGTTCGACGCACCCCGAACGCTGCGTGGTCGGCCACCCGTTCAACCCGGTTTATCTACTTCCGTTGGTCGAAGTGGTCGGTGGCAAGAATACCGCCCCGGAGGCCGTGCAAGCGGCGATGAAAGTCTACGAATCCCTCGGCATGCGTCCGCTGCACGTGCGCAAGGAAGTGCCCGGTTTCATCGCTGACCGTTTGCTCGAAGCGCTGTGGCGTGAAGCGCTGCACCTGGTCAACGATGGCGTGGCGACCACTGGCGAGATCGACGATGCGATTCGTTTTGGCGCTGGTTTGCGCTGGTCGTTCATGGGTACGTTTCTGACTTACACCTTGGCCGGTGGTGATGCCGGCATGCGTCACTTCATGTCGCAGTTCGGCCCGGCGTTGCAGTTGCCGTGGACCTATCTGCCGGCTCCGGAGCTGACTGACAAGTTGATTGATGACGTGGTCGATGGCACCAGTGATCAGCTCGGTCGTCACAGCATTTCGGCGCTGGAGCGCTATCGTGATGATTGTCTGCTGGCGGTGCTTGAGGCGGTGAAGACCACCAAGGAGAAGCATGGGATGAGTTTTAGCGAGTGATGTGTATGGCATGACATCGCTGCCCTCACCCTAGCCCTCTCCCGGGGGGAGAGGGGACCGACCGCGGTGTTTTTGCGAGCTACGCCGACTTGCACCACCGAGCCGAACTCAAGTTTTGAATAGCATAAAGATCGGCTCCCTTTCCCCCTCTCCCCCCTGGGGGAGAGGGCTGGGGTGAGGGGGTAGCTCCTGATCTTAATGACCTGCCAACTGCCGGAACCCAATCATGCCCACCCTCACCACCTACCAAACCAGAATCATCCCCGACTGGGTCGACTACAACGGTCACCTGCGCGACGCCTTCTATCTGCTGATTTTCAGCTACGCCACCGACGCTCTGATGGACCGCCTCGGCATGGACAGCAGCAACCGCGAAGCCAGCGGCCACTCGCTGTTCACCCTCGAACTGCACCTCAATTATCTGCACGAAGTGAAGCTCGACACCGAGGTCGAAGTGCACACGCAAATCATCGGTCACGACAGCAAACGCCTGCACCTCTATCACAGCCTGCACAAGGTCGGTGACGAGCAGGAACTGGCCGGCAACGAACAAATGCTCTTGCACGTCGACCTCGCCGGCCCGCGCTCGGCGCTGTTCAGCCCGGACACCTTGAGCCGCCTGCAAGACATCGTCGCCGAGCAAAAAGACCTGCCCGCGCCCGCTTACATCAGCCGCGTTATCGCGCTGCCACCCGCCCGGTAATTCCATAGATCGCAAGGAGCCGCCATGAACACCGCTGCCGCTGTTGCCGATTTCCGTACTTATCCGTTGATCAGCGCGCTAAGCGGCGTGCAGAGACTGGCGGATCGTGTTGCCATTGAGTGGGCTGACGGTCGCGTCAGCCCGTTTCACCATGTCTGGTTACGGGACAATTGCCCGTGTCAGCAATGCGTCTACAACGTCACCCGTGAGCAGGTTTTCGAGATTGTCGACGCCGCTGAAGATCTGAAACCCGCAGCCGCAAACATCGACACCGACGGCTGCCTGCGCATCGACTGGCAGGACGGCCACCTTAGCCGATTCGATCCAGGCTGGTTGCGCGCCCATGCCTACGATGAGCAATCCCGCGCCGAACGCTTGGCCGCCAAACCCAAGCCTTATCTGTGGCGCAGCGATATGCAGTTGCCGGTTTTCGAATACGCCGCACTGATGAACGACGACGCCGCCCTGCTGCAATGGCTGATCGCCGTGCGCGACATTGGTCTGACGCAAGTACGTGGCGTGCCCACCGAACCGGGCTCGCTGAAGCTCATCGCCCAACGCATTTCTTTCATCCGCGAGAGCAACTTCGGCGTGCTGTTCAACGTGCAATCCAAGGCCGATGCCGACAGCAATGCCTACACCGCTTTCAACCTGCCGTTGCACACGGATCTACCCACCCGCGAGCTGCAACCGGGGCTGCAATTTCTGCACTGTCTGGAGAATGACGCCGAGGGTGGCGAGAGTATTTTTGTCGACGGTTTTGCGATTGCCGATGCGTTGCGCAGTGAAGACCCCACGTCGTTTCAGGCGCTGTGTGAAATACCTGTGGAGTTTCGCAACAAGGATCGGCATAGCGACTATCGCTACCTGGCGCCGATCATTGCTTTGGATGCTTTGGGACGTGTCGCAGAAATCCGCATGGCGAACTTTTTGCGTGGGGCATTTGATACGTCGGTGGAGCAGATGCCAGTGTTGTATCGGGCTTATCGACGCTTCATCGCAATGACCCGCGAGCCGCGATTTCGGCTGATACAGCGGCTCAATCCTGGCGAGTTGTGGTGTTTTGATAATCGCCGCACCTTGCATGCGCGCAATGCCTTTGACCCAGCCACGGGGGCGCGACATTTCCAGGGTTGTTATGTCGACCGGGATGAGTTGTTGTCGCGGATTCTGGTGTTGCAGCGTTAGACCGCGTCATCGTTATTCGTCGGAACGCCGCCCGGAGACAGGCTCGCTCCCACTTTTAACCGCATTCCCCTGAATCAACGCGGTCACCTGTGGGAGCGAGCCTGCTCGCGAAAGCGTCAATGGGAACAACAAATCTCTACCGATTCACAGGCAAAAAAAACTCCGATCAAGCCGTGACAGGATCGGAGCTGAGGAGGGTACTGTTGAGGAGCTGCCAAGCGAGGGTGACCAAACCTTCGTGTTGCAAGCTGAGTTCAGTGTGCCCACTCCCTTGAGCGGCAAGTTAGCCGAAAACGACCTGTTCATAGCCGTCGCAGCCACTGCGACAAATCGCCCTTGCCGTGCCCCCGCATGGCTACCAGAATCGAGCCACGACCTCCGTTACCGAAGAAGGATGCGCGTCATGATGTATGCCGATTTGATCGATCAGGAAGATTTGTTGGGCCAGCTCAAGGCGTTGGGTATTCAAGTACCGAGTGGCACTACCGCCGATCAGGCTTGCGAGTGCGCGGTACGCGGTCTGGATAATGTTCGCGCGTTTGAACTGCGCAAGATGGTCAAGGACATGTACACCAGCGGCGCCAGTATCCAGCCTGCGGTGCGTCAGGCGATCGACAAACAGTTGTTGCCGGCACTGGCGGAATATCAGCAAAGCCATAGCGCCTGACAGCAGATCAAAAGATCGCAGCCTTCGGCAGCTCCTACATTGGAACGCATATCCCTGTAGGAGCTGCCGCACGCTGCGATCTTTTGCCTTACAGCCTTACACTGGCAAACGTCGACTCATTGCGCGCCTGACTCAACGCCGACATCGGCCCCGACAGCGGCGACATCACGATTGCCTGCGGCAGCGGCAGCATCGCCACTTGCTGGGTGGTGTTGGAGCCCACGCGCTCGTCACGCGGCGGAATGCCGAAGTACTCGCGGTAGCACTTGGAGAAGTGCGGCGTCGAGACGAAACCACACACCGACGCCACCTCAATGATCGACATCGGCGTCTGCTTGAGCAGTTGCCGGGCGCGGATCAGGCGCAGCTTCAAGTAATAACGCGATGGCGAGCAGTGCAGATATTTCTGGAACAGGCGCTCCAGCTGTCGACGCGACACGGCGACGTATACAGCCAGTTCGTCGAGGTCGATAGGCTCTTCGAGGTTGGCTTCCATCAGCGCGACGATTTCCTGCAGTTTCGGCTGATTGGTACCGAGCATGTGTTTGAGCGGCACACGCTGGTGATCCTGCTCGTTGCGGATGCGTTCGTAGACGAACATTTCCGAGATCGCGGCGGAGAGTTCACGGCCGTGATCGCGACTGATCAGGTGCAGCATCATGTCCAGCGGCGCGGTGCCACCGGAGCTGGTGAAACGGTTACGGTCGAGGGTGAACAAGCGCGTGCTCATGGCCACGCGCGGGAAGGCTTCCTGCATCGCCGCCAGACATTCCCAGTGCACGCTGCAATCGAAACCGTCGAGCAGGCCTGCACACGCCAAAGCCCAACTGCCGGTGCACACGGCGCCGAGACGCTTGGACTGACGCGCCTGGCTTTGCAGCCACGAGACGTGCTCACGAGTAACCGTGCGTTGAATACCGATGCCGCCGCAGACAATCACGGTGTCCAGCGGTGGCGCTTTGTGCATGGACGCGTCTGGCGTGATTTGCAGACCGTCACTGGCCCACACCTGCCCGCCATCGACGGTGAGGGTGCTCCAGCGATACAGCTCGCGACCGGACAATTGGTTGGCCATGCGTAGAGGTTCTACTGCTGAGGCCAGAGAAATCAGCGTGAAATTGTCCAGCAGCAGAAAGCCGATGGATTGAGGCGCACGGTTCTGGGGTTGGGCCCCGGAGTTGAACGACGTCATCGCGGTATCTCCTCACACAAAGCGGGTGATGGCCTCAGGCGGAGGCTCTTGTTATTGCCATCGTTCTCGCGTGGGAGACGGGCTTTGTTATGACAGAGCAATTGCCATGCCTAAAATTGGATGGCCGTTCAATAACTCCTGAAAACGACGTCGCGACGTGTCTATACGAGTGGTCCGCCAGTGGAGTTTCGAAGTGCCATCAGCGGCGGCAAAAGCCCTGCTCCGGCAGGTGTGAGCAGATCGGTAGCACTTGTGGGAACTGGCCTGCGCGCGATTGTAGGACAGTGTCACCGCAAGCACAGGTGATGGACGGTAGGGGGTGCTGGTTGCCTGTAACAGGTGGGAAAGACTCTTATCTGTTTGCGACGCGCTAAAAGGTGGCGTGATTTATTGTCTGTGTTCACTTGGTGAGCAGTTTTGACTGGTCTGGCGCTATCGCGAGCAGGCTCACTCCTACATTTGAAATGCGTCCCCCTGTAGGAGCGAGCCTGCTCGCGAAGAATTCACCTCGGTGTCACTGAGTCAGCACTCAACCGCGCTAACCGCCAAGCCACCACGCGATGTCTCTTTATATTTGTCATGCATGTCAGCGCCGGTATCGCGCATGGTGCGGATCACCCTGTCCAGCGAGATAAAGTGCTGACCATCCCCACGCAACGCCATCTGCGCCGCGTTGATCGCCTTCACCGCCGCAATCGCATTGCGCTCGATGCACGGCACCTGCACCAGGCCACCGACCGGATCGCAGGTCAGCCCTAGGTTATGCTCCAGGCCAATCTCCGCCGCGTTGCACAGTTGCTCCGGCGTAGCGCCAAGAATTTCCGCCAGCCCCGCCGCCGCCATCGCGCAGGCCGAACCGACTTCGCCCTGACAGCCAACCTCAGCGCCAGAGATCGAAGCATTCTTCTTGCACAGAATCCCCACCGCCGCCGCACCGAGGAAGTAGTCGACCACGTTGGCGTCCGTCACCGCCTCGCTGAACTTCATAAAGTAGTGCAACACCGCCGGAATGATCCCCGCCGCGCCATTGGTCGGCGCCGTGACCATGCGCCCGCCGGCCGCGTTCTCTTCATTCACCGCCAGGGCGAACAGGTTGACCCACTCCATCGCGCTGAGCGTCGAGCCGATCACATTGGGCTTGCCCAACTCCTGAAGACTGCGATGCAACTTCGCCGCGCGCCGCCGTACATTCAATCCGCCGGGCAGGATGCCTTCGTGTTTCAAGCCCTGTTCGACGCAGTCCTGCATCGCCCGCCACAGCTTCATCAGCCCGGCGCGGATTTCTTCTTCACTGCGCCAGACCTTTTCGTTGGCCATCATCAGTTCGGCAACGCGCAGGTTGTTGTTCTTGCACAGCTCCAGCAGCTCGACCGCGCTGGAAAAGTCATAAGGCAATTCAGTGCGATCCAGATCGACCACTCCGCTGGAGGCCTGCGCCTGATCCACGACAAAACCGCCGCCCACCGAATAGTAGGTGTCGCGATGCAGTTCGCCGTGATCGCCCTCGGCAATAATGGTCATGGCATTGGGGTGGAATGGCAGGTTCTCATCGATCAGGCGCATGTCCCGCGCCCAGACAAACGGCACCGACAAGCGACCATCCAATAGCAGGGTGTGCGTTTCGCGCAGGGCCTGGATGCGCGGGCCGATCTGCGACGGGTCGATTGCGTCCGGCCACTCGCCCATCAGTCCCATGATCACCGCGTTGTCGCTGCCGTGACCAATACCCGTGGCCGACAGCGAACCGAACAACTGCACTTCTATACGGCGCACCTGTTCCAACTGGTGCTTGTCCCGTAGCGACTCGACGAACAATGCCGCGGCGCGCATGGGTCCAACGGTGTGGGAACTGGAAGGGCCGATGCCGATTTTGAACAGGTCGAAAACACTGATAGCCATTGCTGCAGAGCTCCTGAGGGTACCGGTCCGGGACGCAAAAGCGCCCGCTGGCGGAGCTGCTACGCTCAAGCTGCGATCCGCCGGAATGCCCGCATCATCAGGCTTTTGTCGGGACGCACGACGTCTGACACCGACGCACTCATGTCCACCAGCGCCGCGCCGTTTTCGCCCCGGTTTTTCGCCGTTTTCATGCAGTTCAGATGGCCATTCGGGGCTGAAAAAAGCTGTAAACGACGTCACTGACACTGGATGCGACCATCCCTGTACTGGATACGACCCCCCCTGTAGGCGTCAGATTTTCACTGGTACATGATCGTTATGACTCGATTGCAAGGCGCCGTGACAGAGCTGTCTCCAGAACGCCATCCAACCGCAACCTATAAGTGCGGTGGTCCACAGTCGGAACACTGCCAAAAAAAACACCAAGGAGTCCATCCATGAAAGGTTCCCCGTCGTTGTTGTTGGCCGCCATGCTGAGTCTGCCGTTACTGGCGCAAGCTGCAGAACCGGCGCAGTGCAGTACCGTTAACTTCTCCGATGTCGGCTGGACCGACATCACCGCGACCACCGCCACCACCTCCGTTGTCCTCAACGCCCTCGGCTACAAGACCAAGACCACCATGATCTCCGTGCCGGTGACCTACAAGTCGCTGGCCGACGGCAAGAACATGGACGTGTTCCTCGGCAACTGGATGCCGACCATGGAAAACGACATCAAGGCCTACCGCGATGCCGGCACCGTGGAAACCGTGCGCACCAACCTCAAGGGCGCCAAGTACACCCTCGCCGTGCCGCAAGCCCTGTATGACAAAGGTCTGCATGACTTCGCCGACATCGCCAAATTCAAGAAAGAACTCGACGGCAAAATCTACGGCATCGAGCCTGGCAACGACGGCAACCGTCTGATCCAGAGCATGATCGACAAGGACGCTTTCGGCCTGAAAACCGCCGGTTTCAAAGTCGTCGAATCGTCGGAAGCGGGCATGCTCTCGCAAGTGGATCGCGCGCAAAAACGCGACACCGCCGTGGTCTTCCTCGGCTGGGCACCGCACCCGATGAACAAGCGCTTCAAGATTCAATACCTGACCGGTGGCGACGATTTCTTCGGCCCCGATTTCGGTGCGGCGACCGTGGCGACCAACACCCGCAAGGGTTACGCCGCGGAATGCAGCAACGTCGGTCAGTTGCTGAAGAACCTGGAGTTCACCGTCGACATGGAAAGCGAACTGATGGGCAACATCCTCGACGACAAGATGAAGCCTGACGCGGCCGCCAAGGCCTGGCTGAAAAAGAATCCACAAGTGCTCGATACCTGGCTCGCTGGCGTGACCACCATTGACGGTAAACCTGGCCTGGAGGCCGTGAAAGCCAAGCTTCAGTAATCGCTTATGCCGGACGGCTGCGGCCGTCCGGGCTGTTTATTTCCTTGCATGCGGACGTTCACTACCATGCTGATTGATCAGAAAATACCTTTAGGCCAGTACATCGCGGGCTTCGTTGAATGGTTGACGCAACACGGCGCCAACACCTTCGACGCAATCGCCGTGACCCTGGAAACGATGATCCACGGCGTGACGTTTGCGCTGACCTGGTTCAACCCACTGGTGTTGATTGGCCTGATTGCCATCATCGCCCATCTGATTCAACGCAAGTGGGGCCTGACCGCGTTTGTGGTCGCCTCCTTCCTGCTGATCCTCAATCTGGGGTACTGGCAGGAGACCATGGAAACCCTCGCCCAGGTCATGTTCGCGACCCTGGTCTGCGTGGTCATCGGCGTGCCGCTGGGCATCGTCGCCGCGCACAAACCGATGTTCTACACCATGATGCGGCCGGTACTCGATCTGATGCAGACCGTACCGACCTTCGTTTACCTCATTCCTACCCTGACCCTCTTCGGGCTGGGTGTGGTACCGGGCCTGATCTCCACGGTGGTGTTCGCCATCGCTGCGCCGATCCGCCTGACCTACCTGGGCATCCGCGATGTCCCGCAAGAACTGATGGACGCCGGCAAGGCCTTCGGCTGCTCGCGTCGTCAACTGCTCTCACGGATCGAACTGCCGCACGCCATGCCGAGCATCGCAGCCGGCATCACCCAGTGCATCATGCTGTCGTTGTCGATGGTGGTGATCGCTGCACTGGTAGGCGCCGACGGACTCGGTAAACCGGTGGTCAACGCACTGAACACTGCTGATATCGCCCTGGGCTTCGAAGCGGGCCTGGCGATCGTACTGCTGGCGATCATGCTCGACCGTATCTGCAAACAACCCGACGCCAAAGTAGGGGGTGACGCATGAGCATAATTCGCTTCGAAGACGTCGACGTAATCTTCTCCAAGGATCCACGCGAGGCGCTCAAGCTGCTGGATCAGGGCATGACTCGCAACGAGATCCTGAAAAAGACCGGACAGATTGTCGGCGTGGAAAAAGCCACGCTGGACATCAACAAAGGCGAGATCTGCGTGCTGATGGGCCTGTCGGGTTCCGGCAAGTCGAGCCTGCTACGCTGCATCAACGGCCTCAACACCGTGAGCCGCGGCAAGCTGTTCGTCGAGCATGAAAACCGCCAGATCGACATCGCCTCCTGCACCCCGGCCGAGCTGAAAATGATGCGCACCAAACGCATCGCCATGGTATTCCAGAAGTTCGCCCTGATGCCGTGGCTGACGGTGCGCGAGAACATCAGTTTCGGTCTGGAAATGCAGGGTCGTCCGGAGAAGGAACGCAAAAAACTCGTCGACGAAAAACTCGAACTGGTTGGCTTGACCCAATGGCGCAACAAGAAGCCGGACGAACTCTCCGGCGGCATGCAGCAGCGTGTCGGTCTGGCGCGGGCACTGGCGATGGACGCCGATATTCTGTTGATGGACGAACCGTTCTCGGCGCTCGACCCGCTGATCCGTCAGGGTCTGCAGGATGAACTGCTGGAACTGCAACGCAAACTGAGCAAGACCATCGTGTTCGTGAGTCACGACCTCGATGAAGCACTGAAATTGGGTAGCCGCATCGCGATCATGAAAGACGGCCGGATCATCCAGTACAGCGTGCCGGAAGAGATCGTGCTGAACCCGGCGGACGACTACGTTCGCACCTTCGTCGCGCACACCAACCCGCTCAACGTGCTCTGCGGTCGCAGCCTGATGCGCACCCTGGACAAGTGCAAACGCATCAACGGTTCGGTGTGCCTCGATCCGGGCGGAGACTCGTGGCTGGACCTGGCCGAAGGCAACACCATCAAAGGCGCGCGGCAGAATGGTTCGGTGCTGAACCTGCAGAACTGGGCACCGGGGCAAGCGGTCGAGGGCCTGGAGCGCAAGCCGACGCTGGTGGACTCGAACATCGGCATGCGTGATGCGCTGCAGATTCGTTATCAGACCGGCAACAAGCTGGTGCTGCATGATGACAATCATGTGGTGGGGATTCTGGGTGACAGCGAGTTGTATCACGCGCTGTTGGGCAAGAACCTCGGTTAAGGAGGGATAAAAAAGGGATCGCGGTGAGCGATCCCTTTTTTATTGGGTCAGGTAAAAGCCCCTCACCCTAGCCCTCTCCCAGAGGGAGATGGGACTGACCGGGGGATGCTGCAGATCTACACCGACCTGATCTTGCTTCACCGAATCCATAATCGACTCGATCTTTCAGGTCGATGTACAACGCCAGACACCTCGGTCAGCTCCCTCTCCCTTGGGGAGAGGGTTGGGGTGAGGGGGCTTTTGACTTTAGCTGTACACCCGGCCAAGAAGCTGCCGATGGCTTTCAAACTGATCCAGCACATCGCGCGTGATCTGATCCTGCGTGAAGCCCATCAGGTCGTAATCCTGGCTGCCGTTGTGCAGATACACCTCGGCGCGGTAGTAACGCTGGCGCGCTTCATCCGATTGCGCCGATTCGGTCGGAGTCGCCAGATAACCGTCCAGGCTCACTTCATAAACGAAAGGGTTGCCCTCTTCCATTTCGACCCGCACGCCCATGCAACGCTTGGCTTTGCCCAGCAGTGTCTGCACTTCAATCCCCTGATTACGCAATTGCGCCGCTGCATCTTCCAGCGCCGGGGTGACGTGTTTGTCCATGAAACGCTGCACCACCGATTGGCTCGGCTGCAGGTCCAGTTGCGTCAGACGCTCGCTGAAACCACGACGACCGCGCTCCGCCAGTTGCGCCTGCTCCTGTTCGATCTGCACGTCCTGGCGCATCGCCTTGTGCAGGCCGAACATGAAGAACACCAGCACCACCGAGAACGGCAGGCCAGCCAACACCACCATGGTTTGCATGGCTTCGAAGTTACCGGCAAACAGCAGACCGATGGTCACCAGGGTGATCACCACCGACCAGAAGATCCGCAGCCAGTGCGGCGCATCTTCGTCGACGTTACCGCCCTTGCAGGACAGATTCGCCATCATCACCGCGCCGGAGTCGGCCGGGGTCAGGAACAGCACGAAGCCAACAAAGATCGACACACCGATGACGACTTTCGAGGCTGGGTAGTGCTCGAGCAACTGATAGATCGCCATCGACGGCTGTTCCAGCGCCGTCTTGCCCAACTCGACCGCGCCCTGATTCATCACCAGGTCCAGTGCCGAGTTACCGAAGATCGACAGCCAGGCCAAAGTGAAGCCCAGCGGAATCAGCAGCACGCCAGCGACCAGTTCACGCACGGTACGACCACGGGAGATACGCGCGATGAACATGCCTACGAACGGGGCCCAGGAAATCCACCACGCCCAGTAGAACAGGGTCCACAGGCCCATCCAGCGCTCGGACTTGGCGTTGTCGCCTTCGTACACATAAAGGTCGAAGGTTTTCAGCACGATGCCATTAAGGTAGTCACCGATGTTCTGCACGAAGCCGTTGAGCAGGTGCAGAGTCGGGCCGAACAGCAGGACGAAAATCAGCAGACCGCTGAACAACACGATGTTCAGGTTGGACAGACGACGGATGCCGTTCTCTACGCCGGACACGGCAGCGATGGTCGCCACGGTGCTCATCACGATGATGACGATCAAGAGGTTAGTGTTGCTGTGCTCCATGCCGAACAGGTTTTCCAGGCCCGACGACACTTGCAGCGAACCGATCCCCAGGTTGGTCACCAGACCCAGCAGAGTCACGAACATGCCGAAGCCGTCCACCGCGTGACCGGCCGCACCCTTGACCCAACGCTCGCCCACCAGCGGGTACAGCGCCGAACGCAGGGCCAGCGGCTGGTTATGGCGATAGGCAAAGTACGCTACAGCCAGACCGACCAGTGCATAGATCGCCCAGCCGTGCAGGCCCCAGTGCAGGAAGGTCAGTTGCACCGCCTGACGCGCGGCCAGGTTGCTGGCCGATGCGCCTTCCGGCGGATTGAAGTAGTGATCCAGTGGCTCGGACGCGCCGAAGTACAGCAGCGAAATACCGATACCCGACGAGAACAGCATCCCCGCCCAGGCGCCGTAACTGAAATCCGGGGTGTCGTCCTTGCTGCCCAGTTTGAGTTTGCCGTACGAGGAAAACGCCAGACCGACGACGAATACCAGGTAGGCGGCAATCACCACCATGTAGTACCAGCCGAAGCTGCGCGACAACCAGGCCTGAGCGATACCCAACAGTCTGCCGGCCTCTTGCGGGGCGATAATCAGAATGGCGGTCAACAACAGAATCAGCGCGGTAGAGGTGTAAAACACCCAACCGTTGACCGTCACCTTCTCGGGCGGGGTCTTTATAAGCGAGGCAGAACTCATGGCACAAATGCTCCAGGCAGTGCGAGAGAAGAACACAAGGCAACACGGAACCCGACCAATCGGTTAGTTGGCAGCCGACCGGCGGGTGATATAAAGACACCCCGAAAAAAGCCCGAACCTGCCGAAATGGCGCTGCGAATCGCTTTCGTGGCCAAAGGTGGACGGACGTTCATCCGAAACCTGGCCGTGAGCGTCTTGCCCTTTCAACACGTCCATCGAATCGCGAACCGCGCCATGCCCCACGCAGGTTTCGAGCTGTTTCGGATGTCGGTTTTATCGCCACTAACACGTAGGAAAAATCTGTAGGCAGCGACGATTTGTCGCAGATCTTATTCTTTGTTGATTGAACGTTCAATCAAAACAAAATAGACTGGCCGTCAATCCGATAGGCGTCATTCGCCGCTCGGAAGGCCTAAGGAGATGTGCAAGATGCCCAAGGTCGGTATGCAACCCATCCGCCGCCAACAACTGATCGAAGCCACTTTGCAGGCGGTCGATCAGGTCGGAATGGGGGACGCCAGCATTGCGCTGATCGCCCGTTTGGCCGGTGTCTCGAATGGCATCATCAGTCATTACTTTCAGGACAAGAACGGCCTGATTGCCGCCACGATGCGGTATCTGATGAACGTCCTCAGCGAGAACGTCACCGCGCGCCGACAGGCGCTGGCAGACAGCAGCCCACGGGCGCATCTGCAGGTGATCATCGAAGGCAACTTCGACGCCAGCCAGGTCAATGGCCCGGCAATGAAAACCTGGCTGGCCTTCTGGGCCACCAGCATGCACCAGCCGTCATTGCACAGGTTGCAGCGGATCAACGATCACCGTCTGTATTCCAACCTGTGCTGCGAGTTCCGCCGTGTGTTGCCGCTCGAAGATGCGCGCAGCGCAGCGCGTGGCCTGGCAGCGTTGATTGACGGCTTGTGGTTGCGCGGCGCTTTGTCGGGAGACGCTTTCGACACGGCGCAAGCGCAACAGATCGCTTACGAATACATGGATTTCCAATTGGCCAAGAAGGTGAGCTAGAGCACACAGAAAACGCTCGGCCCCTGAACGCCACCGCAGCCCCACCGCGGTGGTCAACGCCAACCACCAATGCACTTGCGAGGACACTATGGCCCGTTTCGAACTGCAAAAACTTTACATCGATGGCGCGTACTCCGACGCCGGCAGCGATGCCACCTTCGAAGCCATCAACCCAGCTAACGGTGAAGTCCTCGCACTGGTGCAACGTGCGACCAAGGAAGACGTCGAGCGCGCCGTGGTCAGCGCTGAAAAGGGCCAGAAAATCTGGGCCGCGATGACCGCCATGGAGCGTTCGCGCATCCTGCGTCGCGCCGTCGACATCCTGCGCGAGCGCAACGATGAACTGGCCGCGCTGGAAACCCTGGACACCGGCAAATCCTTCTCCGAAACCAAGTACGTCGACATCGTTACCGGCGCTGACGTGCTGGAATACTACGCAGGCCTGGTGCCGGCGATCGAAGGCGAGCAGATTCCACTGCGCGACACTTCGTTCGTCTACACCCGTCGCGAGCCGCTGGGCGTAGTCGCCGGTATCGGCGCGTGGAACTACCCGATTCAGATCGCCCTGTGGAAATCCGCGCCAGCCCTGGCGGCCGGTAACGCGATGATCTTCAAGCCAAGCGAAGTCACTTCGCTGACCACCCTGAAACTGGCCGAGATCTACACCGAAGCCGGCGTACCGAATGGTGTGTTCAACGTGCTGACCGGCAGCGGCCGTGAAGTCGGCACCTGGCTGACCGAGCACCCGCGCATCGAAAAAATCTCCTTCACCGGCGGCACCGACACCGGCAAGAAGGTGATGGCCAGCGCTTCGGCTTCGTCGCTGAAAGACGTGACCATGGAACTGGGCGGCAAGTCTCCGCTGATCATCTGCGACGACGCCGATCTCGATCGCGCTGCCGATACCGCGATGATGGCCAACTTCTACAGCTCCGGTCAGGTCTGCACCAACGGCACTCGCGTGTTCGTTCCGGCGCACCTGAAAGCCGCTTTCGAAGCCAAGATCGTTGAGCGCGTTGCACGCATCCGCGTCGGCAACCCGGAAGACGAAAACACCAACTTCGGCCCGCTGGTCAGCTTCGCGCACATGGAAAGCGTGCTGGGCTACATCGCCAAGGGTAAAGAACAAGGCGCCCGCGTACTTTGCGGCGGCGACCGTCTGACCGACGGCGAATTCGCCAAAGGCGCGTTCGTGGCTCCAACCGTGTTCACCGATTGCACCGACGACATGACCATCGTCCGTGAAGAAATCTTTGGCCCGGTCATGGCGATCCTCTCCTACGAAACCGAAGAAGAAGTGATCCGCCGCGCCAACGACACCGACTTCGGCCTGGCCGCCGGTATCGTCACCAAAGACCTGAACCGCGCGCACCGCGTGATTCATCAACTGGAAGCCGGTATCTGCTGGATCAACGCCTGGGGCGAGTCCGACGCAAAAATGCCGGTCGGCGGTTACAAGCAGTCGGGCGTTGGCCGTGAGAACGGCATCAGCTCGCTGAACAACTTCACCCGCATCAAATCGGTACAGGTCGAGCTGGGCGATTACGTTTCGGTGTTCTAAGACCCGAGTCTTGTATTGCTCGTGAGGCCGTCTTCGCGAGCAGGCTCGCTCCTACAGGAGATCCCACTCCAATGTGGGAGCGAGCCTACTTGCGAATCGAGTGCAAAGCACTCGTCAGGCCCGACCTGACCACTATCAAAGAGGGTGCATTCAATGTCCCAAGAATTCGATTACATCATCATCGGTGCCGGCTCGGCCGGTAACACCCTGGCGACCCGTCTGACTGAAGACGCCGGCGTCACCGTTCTGCTGCTTGAAGCAGGCGGCCCGGACTACCGTTTCGACTTCCGCACGCAAATGCCGGCCGCGCTGGCGTTCCCGCTGCAAGGTCGTCGTTACAACTGGGCGTACGAAACCGATCCAGAGCCACACATGGACGGTCGCCGGATGGAATGCGGTCGCGGCAAAGGCCTCGGCGGCTCTTCGCTGATCAACGGCATGTGCTACATCCGTGGCAACGCGATGGACTACGACGGCTGGGCGAAACTGCCAGGCCTGGAAAACTGGTCGTACCTCGACTGCCTGCCGTACTTCCGCAAAGCAGAAACCCGCGACATCGGCCCGAACGACTATCACGGTGGCGAAGGCCCGGTCAGCGTGACCACACCGAAGGCTGGCAACAACCCGCTGTTCCACGCCATGGTTGAAGCTGGCGTACAAGCCGGTTACCCGCGCACCGAAGACTTGAACGGTTACCAGCAGGAAGGCTTCGGCCCGATGGACCGCACCGTCACGCCGAACGGCCGTCGTGCATCCACCGCCCGTGGCTACCTCGACACCGCCAAGAAGCGTTCGACCCTTACCATCGTCACCCACGCCCTGACCGACAAGATTCTGTTTGAAGGCAAGCGTGCGGTTGGCGTGCGTTACCTGGTCGGCGACGCCGAAGAGCGCGTTGAAGCCAAAGCCCGTAAAGAAGTGCTGCTGTGCTCCGGCGCCATCGCTTCGCCGCAGATTCTGCAGCGCTCCGGTGTCGGCCCCGCCGAACTGCTGAAGTCGCTCGACATCCCGGTCGTTCACGACCTGCCGGGCGTCGGTGAAAACCTCCAGGATCACCTTGAGCTATACCTGCAATACGCGTGCACTCAGCCAGTTTCGCTGTACCCGTCGCTGCTCTGGTACAACCAACCAGCCATCGGTGCCGAGTGGCTGTTCAACGGCACCGGCATCGGCGCCAGCAACCAGTTCGAAGCCGGCGGTTTCATCCGTTCGCGTCCGGAATTCGAATGGCCGAACATCCAGTACCACTTCCTGCCGGTAGCGATTAACTACAACGGCAGCAACGGTGTGAAAGAGCACGGCTTCCAGGCGCACATGGGCTCCATGCGTTCGCCAAGCCGTGGTCGCATCCAGGCCAAGTCGAAAGACCCGCGCCAGCACCCGAGCATTCTGTTCAACTACATGGCCACCGAGCAAGACTGGCAGGAGTTCCGCGACGGCATCCGCCTGACCCGTGAAATCATGCAGCAGCCGGCACTCGACGCCTTCCGTGGCCGCGAAATCAGCCCGGGCATCGAAGTGCAAACCGATGAGCAGCTGGACAAGTTCATCCGCGAGCACGCCGAAACCGCGTTCCACCCGTCCTGCTCGTGCAAGATGGGCACCGACGAGATGGCTGTAGTGGATGGCGAAGGTCGCGTGCACGGCATGCAGAGCCTGCGTGTGGTCGATGCCTCGATCATGCCGATCATCACCACCGGCAACCTGAACGCGCCGACGATCATGATCGCCGAGAAAATCGCCGACAAGATCCGTGGCCGCCAGCCACTGCCGCGCAGCACCGCGCCGTACTACGTCGCGGGCGATGCGCCGGTGAAGGGCAAGCCGATGCGTGATATCACCCCGGCTGCTCAGTAAGACGTAATACCGAGGCGCGGCCTTCGCGAGCAAGCTCGCTCCCACACTGGATCTGTGTCGTTCACAAATCAAATGTGGGAGCGAGCCTGCTCGCGAAGGGGCCCTCACATTCAACACAAATTTCCCCCGCTGCACGGTAAATCCCCCTACACCCCCTCTTCACTTGATCCTACCCCCACGCAGGCCTACTCTAGACCTCGCGCAACCGTTTCACCCCCTCCCCGCCGTTGCTCTACCGCTTCCCCCTGACAAGGAGGTTCCCGAATGTTCGATTTCCACCCCCAGCTCAAGCAGCGCTTCGCTGCCTTGCGCACGGGCGCTGAGTTTTTTTCCCTGCGATACGTACGCGAGTCCGGCCAGTACCTGTCGGTACGCAAGAACGTCGCCGAACCGCCGAGCCTGAGCCGCGACGAAGGCGCGATGCTCACCGTTCGCGTCAACGGCGTTGAAGCCTATGCCGCGACCAATGACCTGTCGCAACAAGGTCTGCAAGCCGCCCTCGAACGCGCCGAACAGCAAGCACGCCGGCTCAAGCCGCACGCCTTGCTCGACCTGCGTGATCAGCCGGTGTCCAGCGATCGCGCTGATTACTTTTCACCCAATCTCGAACAACCCTTCCCATCCCTGAGCGAATGCTTCGAGCTGCTCGGTGTGGAATCCGCCTCGGTGCCAAAGGATGAGCGCCTGGTGAATTGGCAGGTGAGCATTGGCATTACCCACGTCGAACAAATTTACCTGAGCAGCGCCGGGGCTGAATTGCGCCAGGCCCAGCGCTTCGTCTATCCAGGCCTCGACGTCACCGCTTACGACGGCAACGACAGCCAGACTCGCACCCTAGGTCGCGAAAACTTCGGCCAACAGGGCGGCGCTGACGTGATCAGCCGTTGCGGTTTGATCGGCGCCGGCCCGCAAGTTGCCGACCAGGCGCTGCAACTGCTGCTCGCGCCGAACACCCCGCAAGGCCCGCGCGATCTGCTGTTGATGCCGGACCAGATGATGCTGCAGATCCACGAATCCATCGGCCACCCGCTGGAACTCGACCGCATCCTCGGCGACGAGCGCAATTACGCCGGCACCAGTTTCGTCAAAGCCAGCGACTTCGGCAGCCTGCAATATGGCTCGAAGCTGCTCAACGTGACCTTCGATCCGGGTATTCCCGAAGAACTCGCCAGCTACGGTCATGACGATGACGGCAGCAAAGCGAGCAAACAATTCCTGATCCGCGATGGTCTGTTGCTGCGTCCGCTGGGCGGTGCGCTGTCGCAGTTCCGCGCCGGTCTCGATGGCGTTGCCAACAGCCGCGCCTGTGGCTGGAACCGGCCGCCGATCGACCGCATGGCCAACCTCAACATCGAGCCGGGTGATCAGCCGCTGAACAAGCTGATCGAAGGCATCGAGCACGGCATCCTGATGAGCACCAACCGTTCGTGGTCGATCGACGATGCGCGCAACAAATTCCAGTTCGGCTGTGAATGGGGCCAGTTGATCGAAAACGGTGAACTCAAAGGCGTGGTAAAAAATCCGAACTACCGGGCGATTTCCGCGCACTTCTGGAAAAGCCTGCGCGCCGTCGGCGACGCCAACACCGTCAAGGTGCTGGGCACACCGAACTGCGGCAAGGGCGAACCGAACCAGGTGATCCGCGTTGGCCACGCTTCGCCGGCCTGCGTATTCAGCAACGTTGATGTGTTTGGGGGAGACGCCTGATGAGCATTTCGAAGAGTCAGTCCGACGCCTTCAAGGTCATGGTCGAGTGGCTGCGCGACAGCGTGCGCGAGCCGGAACAGTTCACCCTCAGCTACGCCGCCGAATCTTCGGCGTTCGTGCGTTTCAATCACGCCAAGGTGCGGCAGGCCGGGCAAGTGCAGCAGGCCAATATCGTTCTGAAGTTGATTAACGATGGGCGTCACGCCGACCTGCAAGTCACTTTGTCCGGTGATCAGGAAGGCGATCTGCAACGCCTTGCCGAAGGTCTGCAACAACTGCGCGACACCCTGCCGCTGCTGCCGCAGGATCCGTACCTGCTGCTCAATCATAACGGCTGGCAGAGCCAGAACGTCCAGGAACATCCGCTGCCGGACACTGAACAGGTTGTCGATGAGATCTGTGCTGCCGCTGAAGGTCTGGACTTGGTTGGCTTCTATGCTGCCGGCCCGATCAGCCGTGGCTTCGCCAGTTCTTCAGGCGCATTTGGCTGGCATCAAGCCAACAGTTTCAACTTCGACTTCAGCCTGTTCCACGACAACGGCGAAGCGGTGAAAGCCAGCTACGCCGGGCATGACTGGAGCAGCGAAGGTTTCGCCAAGCGCTTCGGCCAGGCACGCGAGCAACTGGAATTTCTCGGCCGACCGCTGCGCACCTTGGCGCCCGGGCAATACCGCGCGTACCTGGCACCGGCAGCGCTGGAAGAAATCATGGGCATGCTGAGCTGGGGCGGTTTCTCGGCGCAGTCGATCGCCAGCAAGAGCAGCCCGCTGCAGAAGCTGTATGTCGGCGATCAGGCGTTCAGCCCGCTGGTATCGCTGGACGAGAAAGTCAGCGAATCGTTGAGCCCGGCGTTTTCCGGTGAAGGTTATCCACGCAGCGATCTGCGCCTGATCGTCGAAGGCAAGGCGGGGGATCAACTGGTCGGCTCGCGCAGCGCTGCCGAATACGGTTTGACCGCCAACGGCGCCGGTGGCGGTGAAATGCCAAGTGCGTTGAACATGGCGGCGGGTGATCTGGCGCAAGCAGAGATCCTCAAGCAGTTGGGCACCGGGCTGTACATCAGCAACCTGTGGTACCTGAACTACTCGGATCAACCGGCCGCACGCATGACCGGCATGACCCGTTTTGCGACCTTCTGGGTCGAGAACGGCGAGATCCAGGCGCCGGTCAGCACCATGCGCTTCGACGATAGCGCTTACAGCCTGCTCGGTTCGCAGCTCGAAGCTCTGACCGCCGAGCGCGAGTTGCTGCTGTCGGCGAGTACGTACAGCCAGCGCAATACCTCGTCGGCGTTGCTGCCGGGTGCGCTGGTCAGCCGTTTGACTCTGACCCTGTAAACGGAAAACCTGTGGGAGCGAGCCTGCTCGCGAAAGCGGTAGATCAATCGACATCAATGTTGAATGAAATGGCCTCTTCGCGAGCAGGCTCGCTCCCACACTGACCGCGCTCGACAATAGATATGCATTAACTCCAACGACAAGAGGTTCCATGCCCAACCGCCCGCCTCTCGACGCCATCACCGCCCGCTGGTTGCCGTGGGTCGTCGCCATCGCTTTCTTCATGCAGTCCCTCGACGGGACCATCCTCAACACCGCCCTGCCGGCCATGGCTCGCGATCTGGCCGAAGATCCGTTGCGCATGCAGGGCGTGATCATCGCCTACATGCTCACCGTGGCCTTGCTGATTCCGGCTTCGGGCTGGATCGCCGACCGCTTCGGCACCAAGAAAATCTTCTTCGGCGCGATTCTGCTGTTCAGTTTCGGCTCACTGCTCTGCGCGCTGTCGAGCAGCCTGAGCATGCTGATTGGCGCTCGGGTGATTCAGGGCTTGGGCGGTGCGCTGATGCTGCCGGTCGGGAGGCTAGTGGTACTGCGCGCTTATCCACGATCCGAGCTGGTGCGGATCATGGGTTTCATCACCATCCCCGGCCTCCTCGGCCCGTTGATCGGCCCGACCATGGGCGGCTGGATGGTCGAATACCTGACGTGGCACTGGATCTTCCTGATCAACCTGCCGGTCGGCGTCATCGGTTGCTACGCGGTGTGGAAGTTCATTCCCGACCTGCGCGGCACCGAACGCACACGTTTCGATAGCCTTGGCTTCCTGCTGTTCGGCGCGGCGATGATCCTGATCACCATCGCCATGGAAGGCCTTGGCGAATTGCATCTGCCGCACCTGCGCGTGATGTTGCTGTTGTTCGGCGGCATGGCCTGTCTGGCGGCGTACTGGTTGCGCGCCGGGCACATCGAAAACCCGCTGTTCGCACCGTCGCTGTTCAAGACCCGCACCTTTGCCGTTGGCATTCTCGGCAACCTGTTCGCGCGTCTGGGCAGCGGTGCGTTGCCGTTTCTGGTGCCATTGCTGCTGCAAGTGGCGCTGGGTTATTCACCGTCGCAAGCGGGGATGAGCATGCTGCCGCTGGCGGCGGCGGCGATGTTTGCCAAATGGATGGCGCGACCGCTGATCGAACGCTTCGGCTATCGCATCGTGCTGACTGGTAACACCTTGGCGCTGGGGATCATGCTGGCGAGCATGGGTCTGGTCAGCGAGCAAACGCCGTACTGGCTGTTGTTGTGCCTGCTGGCGATTCTCGGCGCGATCAACTCGCTGCAATTTACCGCGATGAACACCGTGACCCTGATCGATCTGGATGACGCCAGCGCCAGCAGCGGTAACAGCTTGCTCTCGGTGGTGGCGCAGTTGTCGCTGAGTCTTGGGGTGGCGTGCGCCGGTGCGTTGCTCGGTGGATTTACGGCAGAGATCGGTAATGATGGCGTGGAAACCGTGCTCGGCGCCTTCCAGCTGACCTTCGTCACCGTCGGCATCATGGCGATGCTCGCCGCGACGATCTTCTCGCAACTGTCGAAAGAAGACGGCCGGCGCGCCAAACGTCCGGAAGAACACATCGAACATTAACCGCTGTTCGTCCAGAACTTTCGAAGAAAGTGGCACGGGGCTGCTACACTGCGCGACATTTTGTTTTGCAGGCCAGTCCCGTGACCACCATCGCCACCGCTTTTAATACTCTGCCGCTGTCCGCCGCCATGCTGGCTAACCTCGAATCCCTCGGTTATGCCCAGATGACGCCGATCCAGGCGCAGAGCTTGCCGGTGATCCTCAAGGGGATGGACCTGATCGCCCAGGCCAAGACCGGCAGCGGCAAGACCGCCGCGTTCGGCATCGGCCTGCTCAACCCGATCAACCCGCGCTATTTCGGTTGCCAGGCGCTGGTGATCTGCCCGACGCGCGAGCTGGCCGACCAGGTTGCCAAGGAAATCCGTCGTCTGGCCCGTGCCGAAGACAACATCAAGGTCCTGACCCTGTGTGGCGGCGTGTCGTTCGGCCCGCAAATCGCTTCGCTGGAGCACGGCGCGCACATCATCGTCGGCACCCCGGGGCGCATTCAGCAGCACCTGCGCAAGGGTTCGCTGGTCCTCGATGGCCTGAATACGCTGATCCTCGACGAAGCCGACCGCATGCTCGACATGGGCTTCTACGACGCCATCGAAGACATCATCGTCAAGACCCCGGAGCGTCGTCAGACCCTGTTGTTCTCCGCGACGTACCCGGTGGGCATCAAACAACTGGCCTCGAAATTCATGCGTGATCCGCAAACGGTGAAAGCCGAAGCGTTCCACGATGACACGCAGATCGAACAGCGTTTCTACGAGATTTCCCCGGAAGACCGCATGAGCGCAGTGACCAAAGTACTGCACCACTTCCGCCCGGCGTCCTGCGTGGCGTTCTGCTTCACCAAGCAGCAAGTGCAGGAAACCGTTGATCACCTGACCGCCAAAGGCATTTCCGCCGTCGGCCTGCACGGCGATCTGGAACAGCGTGATCGCGATCAGGTGCTGGCGATGTTCGCCAACCGCAGTACTTCTGTACTGGTCGCCACCGACGTCGCCGCCCGTGGTCTGGACATCGATGCGCTGGACATGGTGATCAACGTCGAACTGGCCCGCGATTCGGAAATCCACATTCACCGCGTCGGCCGTACCGGTCGCGCTGGCGAGAAAGGCATCGCGATCAGCCTGGTCGCACCGGGTGAAGCGCATCGCGCGCAAGCCATCGAGCAACTGCAGAAATCGCCGTTGAACTGGGATCAGGTCGATAACCTGAAATCCCAAGGCCTCGCGCCGCTGCAGCCGCCGATGACCACGCTGTGCATCGGTGCCGGCCGTAAAGACAAAGTGCGTCCGGGTGACATTCTCGGTGCACTGACTGGCGACGCCGGTATTCCGGGTGCGCAGGTGGGCAAGATCGCGATCTTCGACTTCCAGGCTTACGTGGCCGTGGACCGCACCGTGGCCATGCAGGCCTTGCAGCGTCTGAACGACGGCAAGATCAAGGGCCGTTCGCTGCGCGTACGCATTCTGTAAGGACTGCGTCCCCCCCTGTGGGAGCGAGCCTGCTCGCGAAGGCAATCTGTCAGCCAACATCAATGTTGAATGGCATACCGCTTTCGCGAGCAGGCTCGCTCCCACATTAGGTTCCGGTGATTTTGAAATTTGTGTGAGGACACCGTTTTGCGCTCTACCGAAGTCGTGATCATTGGCGCTGGCGCCGCTGGGTTGATGTGTGCACTGACCGCCGCCGGGCGTGGGCGTCAGGTTTTGCTGCTTGACCACGCGAACAAGGCCGGCAAGAAAATCCTGATGTCGGGCGGTGGCCGCTGCAACTTCACCAACATGTACACCGAGCCAAGCAATTTCCTTTCGCAGAATCCGCACTTCTGCAAATCCGCACTGGCGCGCTACACCCAGTGGGATTTCATCGGCATGGTCGGCAAACACGCCGTGCCGTACCACGAGAAGAAACTCGGCCAGCTGTTCTGCGATAACAAGTCCAGCGACATCCTCGGCATGCTCCTCGACGAGTGCGATCAGGTCGGCGTCGAGCTGCATCTCGACACCTCGATCCAGACCATCGAGAAGGTCGAAAGCGGTTACTTGCTCGACACCACCCTCGGCCAGATCCAGTGCCAGTCGCTGGTAATCGCCACCGGCGGTCTGTCGATCCCGACGCTGGGCGCTACCGGGTTCGGTTATCAAGTGGCCAAACAGTTCGGCCATGAGTTGCTGCCGACCCGCGCCGGTCTGGTGCCATTCACCATCACCGATCAGCTCAAGGATTTGTGTACCGAGCTGTCCGGCACTTCGGTGGATTGTCTGGTCAGCTGCAACGATCAGAGCTTTCGCGAGAACATCCTCTTCACTCACCGCGGCCTCAGCGGCCCGGCGATTTTGCAGATTTCCTCGTTCTGGGAATCCGGCGACACGGTGGAGATCAACCTGCTGCCGGATCACGACGCGGCGAGCTGGCTGCAGCAGCAAGTGGCCGAGCGTCCGAACAGTGAACTGAAAACCCTGCTCGGTGAGATCTTCACCAAGAAGATGGCCAATCTGCTGGCGGACAACTGGTTTGTGTCCAAGCCGATGAAGCAATACACCCACGCGGAACTGGCGGAAATCGCCGAGAAGCTCGGCAGCTGGAAAGTCGTGCCGGCGGGGACTGAGGGGTATCGCACCGCCGAAGTGACCCTCGGCGGCGTTGATACCCGCGAAGTGTCGTCGAAAACCATGGAATCGCTGAAAAGCCCGGGCCTGTACTTCATCGGCGAAGTGCTCGACGTCACTGGCCACCTGGGCGGCTTCAACTTCCAGTGGGCCTGGGCCTCCGGCTACGCCGCCGCCCAGTACGCCTGATCAATACACAAAACCCTGTGGGAGCGAGCTTGCTCGCGAAAGCGGTCTTTCAGTCAACATTGTGGTGACTGATACATCGCATTCGCGAGCAAGCTCGCTCCCACAGTGGTTTGTGGTGTAAGTAAAAGGAACACTTTTTGCTGTCAGATGTGATCGGCGCCATTGCGTCGGCGTCATTACTGGCTCAATTTAGCGGCATCGCCTCGGAAGGCCTTCGCACTTCATGTCCTCGACCTCGTTTCGTCAGTCTTTGCGGCGCCTGTGGGCGCTGGATAAATTCAGCTACAGCGTGCGGGTGTTCATCGCCCTGACCGGCAGCATGGCGCTGTGTTGGTATCAGGATGAAATGGGCCTGCTGATCCCGTTGTTCCTGGGGATTATCGCCAGCGCCCTGGCCGAAACCGACGACAGTTGGCAGGGCCGCCTCAACGCCCTCGCCGTGACGCTGGTGTGTTTCAGCATCGCCGCGCTTTCGGTGGAATTGCTCTTCCCCTACCCGATCGTCTTTGCCATTGCATTGGCGCTGGCCAGTTTTGGCCTGACCATGCTCGGGGCGCTCGGCGAGCGTTATGGCGCGATTGCCTCGGCGACGTTGATTTTGTCGGTGTACACGATGATCGGCGTCGATCAACGCGGTGGCGCGGTCACCGATTTCTGGCATGAACCGATGCTGCTGGTGGCCGGTGCAGCGTGGTACGGCTTGCTCTCGGTGGTGTGGCAGGCGCTGTTCTCCAACCAGCCGGTGCAGCAGAGTCTGGCGCGGTTATTCCGCGAACTGGGTTTTTACCTGAAGCTGAAATCATCGCTGTTCGAGCCGATCCGGCAGATGGACGTCGAGGCCCGACGCTTGGAACTGGCCCAGCAAAACGGTCGTGTGGTGGCGGCGCTGAACAGTGCCAAGGAAATCATCCTGCACCGCGTCGGCAATGGCCGCCCCGGATCGAAAGTCAGCCGCTACCTGAAGCTGTATTTCCTCGCTCAGGACATCCACGAACGCGCCAGCTCCTCGCACTATCCGTATAACGCGCTGGCCGAAGCGTTCTTCCACAGTGACGTGCTGTTCCGCTGCCAGCGTCTGCTGCGCCAGCAAGGCAAGGCCTGCCGTGCGCTGGCCGAGTCGATCCAGATGCGCCAGCCGTTCATCTACGACGCGAGTTTCGCCGAAGCCCTGAGCGACCTCGACGCGTCCCTTGAACACCTGCGCATCCAGAGCAACCCGGCGTGGCGCGGACTCTTGCGTTCGCTGCGCGCACTGGCGGCCAACCTCGGCACCCTCGACCGTTTGCTCAGTGACGCGAGCAATCCCGATGCTTTGGCCGATGCGACCGACAGCAGCCTGCTCGACCGTTCGCCGCGCAATCTCAAGGACGTCTGGATTCGTCTGCGCACGCAACTGACGCCGACCTCTCTACTGTTCCGCCATGCCCTGCGCCTGCCATTGGCGCTGAGTATCGGCTACGGCATGGTGCACTTGATTCACCCGTCGCAGGGTTACTGGATCATCCTTACCACGCTGTTCGTCTGCCAGCCGAACTACGGCGCGACCCGGCGCAAGCTCGGTCAGCGGATTTTCGGCACCGCCATCGGCCTGACGGTGGCCTGGGCGCTGTTCGATCTGTTCCCGAGCCCGTTGGTGCAGTCGTGTTTTGCGATCGCCGCCGGCGTGGTGTTCTTTACCAACCGCACCACCCGCTACACCCTGGCGACGGCGGCGATCACCATCATGGTGCTGTTCTGCTTCAACCAGGTCGGTGACGGTTACGGGCTGTTCCTGCCACGGTTGTTCGATACCTTGCTGGGCAGCCTGATTGCCGGCCTGACGGTGTTCCTGTTCCTGCCGGACTGGCAGGGCCGACGCCTGAACAAAGTGCTGGCCAACACCCTGACCTGCAACAGCATCTACCTGCGCCAGATCATGCAGCAATACGCCGCCGGCAAGAGTGACGACCTCGCCTATCGTCTGGCCCGACGCAACGCGCACAACGCCGATGCCGCGCTGTCGACGACACTGGCAAACATGCTCATGGAGCCGGGGCATTTCCGTAAGGAAGCGGATGTCGGCTTCCGCTTTCTGGTGCTGTCGCACACGCTGTTGAGTTATCTGTCAGGGCTGGGCGCACATCGCGAGACGCAGTTGCCGGCAGATGTTCGCGAGCATTTGATTGATGGCGCCGGGGTGAAACTGGCGACGAGTATTGATGAAATCGCCCAAGGGCTGGCGAACAAGCAGCCGGTGGCGATTCAGAGTGACGAGGAAGAAGCGCTGGCCAATGAGCTGGAACAGATGCCTGACGAGATTGATGAAGGGCAGCGGCTGGTGCAGACGCAACTGGCATTGATCTGCCGACAGTTGGGGCCGTTGCGGACGTTGGCGGCGCATCTGATCAAGGACACCAGCGAGGTTGGCGCTGGCTGACAGGAGGTCTTCGCGAGCAGGCTCGCTCCCATACTGGATTTATGCACGACACAGACCCCATTTGGGAGCGAGCCTGCTCGCGAAGAGGCCATCAGACACCCAGCAAATTCAGGATCAGAACTCACATCCCATGCTGCCTAAGCAACTTGTCATAACTCCCATCCGCCTTCATCGCCGCAATCGCCTTGTCAAACCCGGCAACAATCTGCTCATGCTGCGGATTCTTCAGGCTCACCAGAATGTGCAGGCTGTTCTCACTCAACGGCTTGGGCAAAAACTCCACCGAATTGCGCACCTTGGCGGATTCCCGCGCCAGGTAATACTTGGCCACGTACTCATCCTCCAGCGTCAGCTTGACCCGATCTGCCGCCAGCATTCGCACGGCCATGGCGAAGTTATGCACAGGGACTTTCTGCAACGCCGTGTCGGCATCGAACGGCGCCGAATAGGCGTAACCGCGCACCACAGCGATCGGATAGGTGTGCAGTTGCTGCAGATTTGAATACTCGAGTGGCGTGTCTTTGCGCTTGAGAAAGCGGATGCGATTGAGCAGGTATTCCCCGGAAAACTGACCGAGCTTGGTCCGTTCGTCGTTATACCAAGCGTTGACCAATACGTCGTAACGGCCTTCGCCGACGCCAAGCAGCGCCCGCGCCCACGGCACCTGCTCATAACCGCTGGCATAACCGGCCCGGGCCAGCGCGGTGCTGACGATGTCGGTGGCCAGTCCGCCGTTGACCAGCGTGTCGTCGGTAAAGGGTGGCCAGATATCAAACACCAGCCGCAGTTTCTCCGCTGCAGCGGTCTGAGCCAGCAAGAGCAATCCGATCAAAGCAAAGGCTCGATGCAAACGCGGCATGCTTGAAAATCCTTAGCGGGCAAGTTGCCCGGCATGTTTTCAGCCAAAACCCCAAGGCCCCTTACCGGCAAAACCCAGGCCCTAACATTAGCTCATTGCAGCCAGTGCACAGGGCTCTCCAGCAGATTACACAAAGTCGGCAAGGCTGCGAGAAAGGAATGATGGCATTTTGACCTTTGTCACAGACTCTTACGCCATAAAGACATCTTTGCCGCAGGCGCTTAGTATCGGGCGACACGTTCAAGGAATCGGCAAATGACAATCGAATGGGTCTGCAAACATCACAGTGATCTGGGCAAGGAACAGCTGTACGCGCTGTTGAAGCTGCGCTCGGACGTGTTCGTGGTCGAACAGAAATGCGCCTATCCGGACCTCGACGGTCAGGATCTGGAAGGTGATACCTATCACCTGATGGGTTGGGAAGATGACCAGTTGATGGCTTACTTGCGCCTGCTGGATCCGGAATCCCAGGGCGGCGACGTGGTGATCGGCCGGGTGATTACCGCACCGCAGGGTCGCGGCAAAGGGCTGGGCCACGAAATGATGGAACAGGCGTTGAAACAGGCCGAGAAGCATTGGCCGCAGGTGCCGATCTATCTGTCAGCGCAGGCGCATTTGCAGGGGTATTACGGCAAGTATGGGTTTGTGGTGGCGGGTGAGGAGTATCTGGAGGATGACATTCCACACATTGGCATGCGTCGCTCCTGAACAACCCTCACCCTAGCCCTCTCCCAGAGGGAGAGGTGACTGACCGAGTTGTCGTGCGTCGGACATCGACCTGCAAAACCGCGTCGATTATGGATTCACACCAACACTTCCAGGTCGGCGTACTTCTCCAATATCCCCCAATCGGCCCCCTCTCCCTCCGGGAGAGGGCTGGGGTGAGGGCATTTAGGGATACTCAAGCACTGCCTTGATCTGCCGCAAATTACGCTCGATCCACCCGCGATCTATCGCCCCCCACTCGCGAATCCGATAGCGCCCCGCATGGTTGCGCGCGCCCTCTTCCTGCTCGAACTCACAAACGATATCCAGATCCGCCAACGCGGCAATCGTGTCCTGCGCCGTGCGCCGGGGCATGCCGGTCACTTCGGTCAGCGTCGGCACACTCGGCGCCAGACCGCTGTCGATCAGGTACGCCACATACAAGCGGCGGTAGAAACTGCTTTTGGTCTTGCTGACGTCCATCCACACCTTCCTGGTTGCGTACTGTTAAGCCTGCATATCCCGCCACGTCAGGTAAACGCGCAGATCGAACTCGACCTGGTGATACCCCGGCAGCATGTGCTCACACAATTTGTAGAACGCCTTGTTGTGATCCGACTCTTTGAAATGCGCCAGTTCATGCACGACGATCATCTTCAGAAAGTCCGGCGCGGCGTCCTTGAACAACGAGGCGATACGAATCTCTTTCTTGGCCTTGAGCTTGCCGCCCTGCACCCGCGACACCGTGGTGTGCAGACCCAGTGCGCGGTGGGTCAGATCGAGGCGATTGTCGAACAGCACCTTATCGATGGCTGGCGCGTTGCGCAGGTATTCCTGTTTCAGGTCCAGCGCGTAGCTGTACAAGGCCTTGTCGCTCTGCACATCGTGGCGCCCCGAATAGCGTTGATTCAGATATTCGCTAAGTCGCCCTTCGGCGATCAGTTGGCGCACCTGGTCCTGCAATTGCGCGGGATAGGCCTGGAGGTACTTCAACACAGTCATGGAAGGGCGACACGGTTCGAAAAAGGTCCGCCAGTGTAGCGAATTCAACTGGGCAGCGCGCTCCAGTCAAACGGTTCGGCGAAGCTTGCGGCGTCCTCGGCGATCAATGGCCGCGCGACGAGGAAGCCCTGCACATATTCGCAGCCGTGAGCTTGCAGCCATTGGTATTGCTCGACGGTTTCCACCCCTTCGGCGATCACCAGCAAACCGTATTGCTTGCACAGACTGATGACTGTGCTGACCAGCGAGGCATCCCGTTTGGAGTCCGGCAATCGCGCGATGAGATGGCGATCAAGTTTTAGGGTATCGAGTTCCAGATCACGCAGATGCGCCAGCGAACACGGCCCGGAACCGAAGTCATCCAGCGCCACGCGCACACCGAGATTGCGCAGCAAACGCAACTGTTTGCGGGTTTCATCGGGGTTTTGCATCAACGCTTCTTCAGTGACTTCGACCTCCAGCTGCCGGGGTTGCAAGGAATGTCGCTCCATCACCTGACGCAACTCGGTGACCAAATTCGGCAGACTGAACTGGGTGTTGCTCAAACTCACGCCCAGCACCAGATCTTCGGCAAACAGGGTTTCCCAGGCTTTGCGCTGGCCGGCGCCGCGATGATAAATCCAGCTGCCGAGGCGACTGATCAACCGCGCCTCTTCCAGCAGCGGCAAGAACAACCCCGGCGGCACATCGCCAACGCTCGGGTGCTGCCAGCGCAACAACGCTTCAAAGCCACGGATCTGGCCGCTGTCGATGGCCACTTGCGGCTGATAGACCAGATTAAAATCGCGATTTTCGATGGCGGCACGCACGCTCTCCTCGAGCATCAACCGCGAGCGCGCCCGGCCATTCATTTCATGATCATAGAAACGATATTGTTGACGCCCGGCGCGCTTGGCTTCGTACATGGCGATGTCGGAGGCGCGCAGCAATCCGTCGAGGTTGGAGCCGCAATCCGGATAAGTGGCGATGCCGATACTGGCGCCGAGGGCGATGTCCAACCCTTCGATCTGCTGACAGATCGACACCCGCTCGATGAGCTTTTCGGCAATCTTTGCCGCTTGCTCGGGAAACTCCAGATCCAGCAGCGCGGTGAATTCATCGCCGCCCATGCGCGCGAGAATGTCGAACGGTCGCAGGCACGCCTTCAGTTGCTCGGAGACCCAGCGCAGCACGCGATCACCAGCATCGTGGCCTAGCGAATCGTTGACCCGTTTGAAGCCATCGAGATCCAGATACAGCAAGACCCAACTGCTATCACTGCGCTCGCCGCGCAGCAGCAGATTTTCAACGGTCTGGTAAAACCCACGACGGTTGAGCAAACCGGTCAGTGGATCGGTCACCGCTTGGAATTCGAGCTGCTGGTGCAAGTGACGCACCACCGACATGTCCAGCACGGTCACCACCATCGCGTGTTGCTCGGCGGGCAACGCCGCACAGGACAGGGCCACCGGCACCTGCTGGCCGGGTGCCGTACGCAGCAAGGCATCGTGCAGTCTCAGGGTTTCGCCGCGCTGATAGCCGGCATAAAACTCGGAATCGGCCCACACCGGAATGTGCGGCTTCTGTAGATAATCGAGAAATTCCTTACCTTCCAGCTCTTTCACCGGCGCATTCAACAAGCGTGAAATCGCCGGGTTGGCAAAGCGGATCAAACCGTCCTCGCCCACCACCAATATTCCCTCGGCAGCGTTATCCAGCACTGAAGCATTGAAGGCGCGCGCCACTTCCAGATCATGACTCAGACGCTGCAAGGCGCGGCGATTACGCTGGTGTTCCAGCAACGCCTGCACCTTGGGTTTGAGGATCTGCGGGTCGAACGGCTTGAACAGGTAATCCACCGCACCACTGGCATAGCCCTTGATCACGGCGTCCTGGGATTGCTCGTTGGCTGTCAGAAAGATAATCGGCGTCAGGCGCGTGCGTTGACTGCCACGCATCAGCCGCGCCACTTCAAAGCCGTCCATGCCCGGCATCTGCACGTCCAGCAGCACCAGGTCGACGTCATGGGAGAGCAGAATATTGAGCGCTTCGAAACCGGAGGCTGCGGTGAGGACGTGCCAATCCTGGCGCTGCAGCAACGCGCGCATGCTGATCAGATTTTCAGGGTAATCATCAACGATCAAAAGGACAGAGCTGCCTTCACCTGGCGGGGGTTGCGCGCATTCCATGCTGCTTCTCTTGTCGGGACTTTTGGTCGGTTGCCGGTAAAAACCGCACTCATACTGAGCCTTCACTCTAGTACTGGATCCAAGAAAGCAGAAGCTGTCCTCAGGCCATCATTTAACCAAAGCGTGAATTTGCCGACTAACGGTCAACGCTGAAGCCCCCGGAAACCGGCAGAGATGGCATTTCGACAGGATGTTGACGTCAATCATCTGCCAAACGGGCATTAACAAAAAATCCCTCTACGCTTATAAAGGCCGCCCCAAAAGGCGCGGGCTAGAGCTTCTGGTACCCGCGTTCAGGATGAACTGAGTGGAAGCACCGTTATGATCGATCTCGCAACCTGGAACCTCAGCGTTCCCGTTGGCAGTCCGCCCTACACCGTCGAAACCGAAAAACTGGTGAACGGCTTCAAGGATCAATACTTCCATTCCGATACCGGTACCTTGTTCTTCTGGTCACCGGTTACCGGGTCAAAAACCGAAAACGCCATTTATCCGCGCACCGAACTGCGCGAAACCTACAGCAACGGCACCCTGCGCAACTGGTACTACCCGGACGCCGATAACCTGCTGCGCGCGACCCTCACGGTTAACAAAGTGCCGAGTTCCGGCAAGATCGTCATTGGCCAGATTCACGCTTATGAAAGCCAGAAGCCGATGGTCAAACTCGAATACCAGTACAAGACCAAAACTGAAACCGGCAACCTGGTGATCAAGGTGCGCATGCATCCGGATGACGACGAAAGCCGCGTCATCACCCTGGCGACCGGGATCAAACTGGATCGCGAATTCAACTACCTTATCCACCTCAGCCCCGGCGGCGCGTTGGGTGTGAGTGCGGCGGGATATCAGTGGGATTCACAGATCAGTGCGACGTGGCGGAACAAGCCGTTGTACTTCAAGGCAGGGGTTTATGTGCAGGACAACACCGGGTATACGAGTGAGGGTGGGCAGGTGACGTTCAGCAAACTGGATATAGATCACGACAAGTAGTAACCACGCAAAAAATATATTAAGTTTTTTAAATCATCGAATAAATGCAGGTGGCGAAAAAGACAAACTCTTCGCCACCTGATTTATTATTTATCCACAACAGACTATAAAAAATAACCAATCGACGACATAGAGCAAAAACAACTAGCCCTTTTCTCCTTTGAACTTGAATTCCCCTTCAACCTTTACTCCCGGCTTCGTAAAAAGAAAGCTCCCTTCTGGATAATCGCCGTTTTTTGTCAAAATCAATTTTCCATCACGATAATCGACCTCTCCCTGACCCGGGAAATCCGTGCGAGCTACGATTTTGTCTAGATTGAAGATAATGTCGTACTCACCTTCACGCATCGTTCGATCAAATCGCAGCATCACGAAGTAGTGACGTTCAGATACCCGTCCCTGCGCTTTAAAATAAAAATAGTCATCATAAGCTTGTCTGTTTGGTCGGCTTTCATAGGTAATCGGGCCGTTCCCAACGTCCAGCGTAACGTTTACCACTCCAAAATCACCCATCTCTGGAATTTTATCCAAGTCTTCCGCTTTGATCGAGCTCATACCTTATTCACTCCAAAAATCAATTGAAGCGCCACAGTAAGAAAACACCCTCCCCTTTCCAACTGTAACTTCTGACAGGTTGTTAGAGCTTTTAGAAATCAAAAACCATTTCAATAGTAGATAACAGGTAGAAACAACCAAAAAATCTATAAGAGCTGAGTATTCGCTCTTATTGCCCCCGAGGCAGTACCTACACAGAGGTTTGGTTGATGACCGACAACACCGACGCAAAAGGCAGCTGGCAGGGAGAAATGGACTGCTTGAGAAATGATCCGACACTCAGTTCAATCCGCGCTCATGCGACGGGCGACATGCCTTGATCGGTTATCACTTGAAAGAGAAGCCTCTGCCCAGTCAATTAGCTGGGCTCATTCAAGTGCGGAGGCACCGCTTTACGGTGGGTTATTCGGTCGGTTGAAGCGCAGGATGCTCGGTTGAGCCGCTTTTACATCCAGCCTTTAAACAGCGCTGTTTAGATCTGTCGGCGGTTACTTCCGGATGCCTACAACAGCTTGCGTCGTTGCCTACCATTACCCCAGAATCCGCCGGCTTGTGCGCCTGGCGGGCCATCGGTAACTTGATTCGCGTCACTGATTTCCAGTGATCGGGTTTAGTAGCCCGAGGTTTCAAGCGTTGTGCACAAGCATCTGTCAGTCAGGTATTTCCATACCTGCGCTTGATGGTAGCTGTGCGCAGGGCACCTTCGGGTGCGCCGGCTTGCTCGAAACCCCGGTCTACTAACCTGCGTACAGTTGCCTCCACTTTGATTTAGTAGCCAAAGCGGGGGCACTCCAATCAGGTTTCGAGCAAATGACAAAATCAACGCCACACCCGCCAGAAACAGATCCCGCATCCCCTTACGAATCCCTCGACTCAAAAAAACTCAACGACGCCGCCGAGCGCGCCCTCGACCATTACCTCAAACCTTCCGCCTTCATCATGGCCTGCACGCATAAACCCGAACCCATGTACCTCGCCAACCCGAAGTACAACACCGAATCCCTGCTGGCCAACGCCAGCGAAACCCTGGGTTCAGCCAGCGAAATGCTCAACAACTTCGCCGCCATGCTCGACACCTCACACCGCAAGACTGCGCTGGGCATCGCGCAGGTCGTCATGCTCGTTGAATTGGCGGTAAATCAGGCGCTGGATCACGTTGAACTGAAGGAATAGTCGTCCACAAAAAAGCCCGCCTCACCGCGGGCTTCTTGAGCCAAATAGATTAAATGTTCCGCATAGGCAACATCGACATCAAAATGTGACGGTAGCGCAACATGGATTACTCTCTTTTAATCACCCGTCTCGGCATTTAATTACGTGTAAAACGTATAAATCGGGGCCTGACGCAGGCGCAGCTTGCCGATCTAGAAGGACTGACACGATACAAGCGAATAAAGGGGACGGAATCTTGATAAATAAATCCGCCCCCTTTTTTTGCGATTTCACCGAGATCTTAATCAAAAAAATCCGGCCAATTTGACATTATCTCCTTTTGCCACTCCCTTATTTTATTAAAAAACGAGAACCCTTATAGCGAAAAAATATTAAAACCTGTCATTTATTACAGGTTACCTGCAACAACTTCTCGCCTAATCTCATCGACGTAATACGAGACAACCTATTTGAATTTAATACTTGAACACACAGAAGGTAAACATCATGAAAACTTACAATGGCTTCGTATTTAACTCCAGCGAGGAACATGCCGCCACACTCAGATTTGACGATCTAGGCCAGCAAAATGGCAATATAAACAAAGGTTACATGGACTATTGCGGACTTGATTTCGTCGTCACCGGCACCTACACAAAGCCCACCAGGTCTTTTACTCTTCAAGCGAAATCAGATGCAAAAAATAGAGATGAGCTCAACCATGGCCCAAGCTCTCTGACTATTGCCATGAAATCATCTGATGGAACCGATAGTTACTTGGAAGGTACAGTTACCGTTAAAGCAGGCGGGCCGAATGTAGGCCAGACCTATGGAATCAAATTCACAAAAGGCTGATATCCTTCATTACCTATGAAACAGGATGAACCAGTTAACCTTACACTCAGCTGACCCCTTCAGATAACGCTGATATATAGCCTCCAGCGAGATCGGCTTAATCTTCGAAGCATTATGGGTTGCTCTTACTTTTAGATGACTTCGTCAGGCGACAAAATCGCCCACAAAAAACCCGCCTCACGGCGGGTTTCTTTTAAAGCAGTCTAACGCTCAGGCTTAGTTAACCTTAGCGTTCAACTCACCCTTCAGATAACGCTGATACATCGCTTCCAGCGAGATCGGTTTGATCTTCGATGCATTACCGGCAGTACCGAACGCCTCATAGCGAGCGATACACACATCACGCATCGCAGTCACAGTCGCGCCGAAGAATTTACGCGGGTCGAATTCGCTCGGGTTGGTGGCCATCAGGCGGCGCATCGCACCGGTGGAGGCCAGGCGCAGGTCGGTGTCGATGTTGACCTTGCGCACGCCGTGCTTGATGCCTTCGACGATTTCTTCAACCGGTACGCCGTAGGTTTCTTTGATGTCGCCGCCGTACTGGTTGATGATCGCCAGCCACTCTTGTGGCACCGAGGACGAACCGTGCATCACTAGGTGGGTGTTCGGGATGCGCTTGTGGATTTCCTTGATGCGGTCGATCGCCAGCACGTCACCGGTTGGTGGCTTGGTGAACTTGTAGGCGCCGTGGCTGGTGCCGATGGCGATGGCCAGGGCATCGACTTGGGTGCGTTTTACGAAGTCAGCGGCTTCTTCCGGGTCGGTCAGCATCTGGCTGTGATCCAGAACGCCTTCAGCGCCGATGCCGTCTTCTTCACCGGCCATGCCGGTTTCCAGCGAACCCAGGCAGCCCAGCTCGCCTTCTACCGAAACGCCGCAGGCGTGAGCCATGGCCACGGTTTGTTGGGTAACGCGGACGTTGTAGTCGTAGTCGGTCGGGGTCTTGCCGTCTTCGCCCAGCGAGCCGTCCATCATCACCGAGCTGAAGCCCAGTTGGATCGAGCGCTGGCAGACATCAGGGCTGGTGCCGTGGTCCTGGTGCATGCACACCGGGATGTGCGGGAATTCTTCGATCGCGGCCAGGATCAGGTGACGCAGGAATGGCGCGCCGGCGTATTTACGGGCGCCGGCCGAAGCCTGGACGATCACCGGGGAGTCAGTCTTGTCAGCGGCTTCCATGATGGCGCGCATCTGCTCAAGGTTGTTGACGTTGAAAGCTGGAACGCCGTAGCCGAATTCGGCTGCGTGGTCCAACATCTGGCGCATGCTGATAAGTGCCATTGTGTGTGTCTCTCCCGGTTGAGGGTCGTTAATCGTGCCAGCCTGCCGGAGCGGCGGCGGCTATTCAAGTGATTGCAGATCGGGGGTTGAGGCCCGGTCTGGTGATTCGATAAAGCAAAATCCTGAGAGCTACACAGAACCCCTGTGGGAGCGAGCCTGCTCGCGAAAGCAATCTTGCAGTCGCTGATGCAGTGCCTGTCAGACCGCTTTCGCGAGCAGGCTCGCTCCCACATTAGAACTGTGGTGTGTCAATTACTGCGCTTTGCAGCCGCGGCCGATCAGGTCATTGGTGGCGACCCAGTACACCAGGCCTTCGTCACCCTTGACGTGAAACGCCAGCATGCCGTCGCTGTACAGCGTGCCCGAGGCGCCCGGCTCTTCTTTCAGGCGATAGACCTGATCACCGCCACCCAGTCGAACATCGACTTCCTTCTGGCCGGCGTCGGCGTAACGCCACAGCACTTTGGCCTGGCTGTCGCAGGTCCAGGTGGTCCAGTTATCCGCCGGGGCAGACGACTGAAACAGGTTCAACTGCGCGCAACCGCCCAACAATGCCAACGCCGCAATGGCGATCAAGCCTTTCATCCGTGTTCCTCGACTGACGGCGCACGCCGCCAGCCCTGAGTTAAAGAGTCAGACCCGTCAAGGACAACCATGTTCCTTGGCCGGGGTTTGCGTCTCGTATTTGTCCAGGCCGTCCGGCCCGGAACGCTTGTTCAGCACCGGGTTGGTTTCGGCCTGCCAGTCGGCCTGATAACAGCCCTTCTGCGACTCGCTCGGTGCCGGCGTGGCCTCGGCCTTCGGATTACTCCCGCAGGCCGCCAGCGTACCGGTCAGCAACAACAGCGCTAACGACTTGACCATGAAAACACTCCTTTGCCTGGCCAAACGGGCGGCCTCAGGCCTTGGCCCGGCTTTCCAGGACTTCAACGGCTGGCAGCACTTTGCCCTCGACGAATTCGAGGAACGCGCCACCGCCGGTGGAAATGTAGGAGATTTGCTCAGCCACGCCATATTTATCGATCGCAGCCAGAGTGTCGCCACCGCCAGCAATCGAGAATGCCGAGCTTTCAGCGATGGCCTGGGCCAGCACTTTGGTGCCGTTGCCGAACTGGTCGAATTCAAACACGCCGACCGGACCGTTCCACAGAATGGTTTTCGACGATTTCAGCAGTTCGGCGAAATTGGCTGCGGTTTGCGGGCCGATGTCCAGAATCATGTCGTCGGCAGCAACGTCAGCGATCAGCTTGACGGTGGCTTCAGCAGTTTCAGCGAATTCCTTGGCAACCACTACGTCAACCGGCAATGGCACGCTGACTTTCGCAGCAATGGCGCGCGCGGTGTCGAGCAGATCCGGTTCGTACAGCGACTTGCCAACCGGGTGACCGGCCGCAGCGAGGAAAGTGTTGGCGATGCCGCCACCGACGATCAGTTGATCGCAGACCTGGCTCAGGCTGTTCAGCACGTCGAGTTTGGTCGACACCTTGGAGCCGGCAACAATAGCCGCCATTGGCTGAGCCGGTGCGCCGAGGGCTTTGCCCAGTGCGTCCAGTTCAGCGGCCAGCAGCGGACCTGCGGCAGCGACTTTGGCGAACTTGGCGACGCCGTGGGTCGAACCTTCAGCGCGGTGTGCGGTGCCGAAGGCGTCCATCACGAACACGTCGCACAGGGCCGCGTATTGCTGGGCCAGTTCGTCAGCGTTCTTTTTCTCGCCTTTGTTGAAGCGCACGTTTTCGAACAGCACGATGTCGCCGGCCTTGACGTCAACGCCGCCCAGGTAATCAGCCACCAGCGGCACTTCGCGGCCCAGCGCCTTGCTCAGGTATTCAGCGACTGGCTTGAGGCTGTTCTCGGCAGAGAACTCGCCTTCGGTCGGACGGCCAAGGTGCGAGCAGACCATCACGGCCGCGCCTTTTTCCAGGGCCAGCTTGATGGTCGGCAGCGAAGCCAGGATACGCGCATCGCTGGTGACAACACCGTCCTTGACTGGGACGTTGAGGTCTTCGCGGATCAATACGCGCTTACCTTGCAGATCGAGGTCGGACATCTTCAACACGGTCATGGGTCGCACTTCCTACGGTTTTTTTGAAGTTGCTGTTTGCAGATAGTGTTCTGCAACGTCCAGCATTCGGTTGGCAAAACCCCACTCGTTGTCGAACCAGGCCAGGATGTTCACCAGTTTGGGGCCGGAAACACGGGTCTGACTGGCATCGACGATGGCCGAATGTGGGTCATGGTTGAAATCACAACTGGCGTGCGGCAGCTCGGTGTAGGCGAGCAAGCCTTTGAGCGGGCCATTGGTGGCGGCTTCGCGCAGGATCCGGTTGACCTCATTGGCGTCAGTCGCGGTGGCGGTCTGCATCGTGATGTCGAGGCAGGACACGTTGACCGTCGGCACGCGTACGGCTTTGGCCTGAATTCGCCCGGCAAGTTCCGGCAGCAGGCGCTCGATACCACGCGCCAGACCAGTGGACACCGGGATCACCGACTGGAACGCCGAACGGGTGCGGCGCAGATCTTCGTGGTGATAGGCGTCGATCACTGGCTGGTCGTTCATCGCCGAGTGAATGGTGGTGATCGACACGTAATCGAGGCCGATGGCCTTGTCGAGCAGGCGCAACAACGGCACGCCGCAGTTGGTGGTGCAGGAAGCATTGGAGACCAGCAGTTCGTCGCCGGTCAGGCAGTCCTGATTGACGCCGTAAACGATAGTGGCGTCGACATCCGCCTCGCTGGCCATCGGCTGCGAGAACAACACGCGTGGCGCGCCGGCGTCGAGAAAGCGCTGGCCGTCGGCACGGGTGTTATAGGCACCGGAGCATTCGAGCACCAGATCGACGCCGAGTGACGCCCAATCGATGCCTTCGGGGGTGGCACTGCGCAGGACCTTCACGCAGTCGCCATTAATATGCAGACAATCGTCTTCTACTCGCACCTCGCCCGGGAAGCGGCCGTGGGTGGAGTCGAAGCGTGTCAGGTATTCGATGCTGGCCATGTCCGCCAGATCGTTGATCGCGACAATTTCAAACCCGGCTTTCTCGCCTCGCTCAAACAACGCACGCAAGACGCAACGACCAATCCGGCCGTAGCCGTTTAGTGCAACTTTGTAAGGACGCGGTTGAGGCATGGGGTTCTCGATTACCGTGGTGAATCAGGCAGTGCGATGTTGCCCGAACCAACGCTTTCGCGAGCAGGCTCGCTCCCACAGGGAAACGCATTCCAATGTGGGAGCGAGCCTGCTCGCGAAGGCGTCAGCTCAGGCAACATCTTTTCTGGATCAGTCTTCCAGCAACTCTTCAGCCTGACCCAGGATGTTTTCCAGGGTGAAGCCGAACTCTTCGAACAGTGCCGAAGCCGGAGCCGATTCGCCGTAAGTGGTCATGCCGATCACGCGACCTTCCAGACCCACGTACTTGAACCAGAAGTCGGCGTGAGCCGCTTCGATCGCGATACGTGCGCTGACCTGCAACGGCAGCACGGCTTGCTTGTAGCCGGCGTCCTGAGCATCGAACACGCTGGTGCACGGCATGGAAACCACACGCACCTTGCGACCTTGCTCGGTCAGTTTGTCGAAGGCCTGAACCGCCAGACCGACTTCCGAACCCGTGGCGATCAGGATCAGCTCAGGCTCGCCTGCGCAGTCCTTCAGCACGTAACCGCCACGGCTGATGTCGGCAATCTGGCCGGCATCGCGTTCCTGGTGCTGCAGGTTCTGACGCGAGAAGATCAGCGCCGAAGGGCCGTCCTTACGCTCCAGAGCGTTTTTCCAGGCCACCGCCGATTCAACGGCATCGGCTGGACGCCAGGTGTCGAGGTTCGGCGTGGTACGCAGGCTGGTCAGTTGCTCGATCGGCTGGTGCGTCGGGCCGTCTTCGCCCAGACCGATGGAGTCGTGGGTGTAGACGTGGATCACTTGCTTCTTCATCAGCGCCGACATGCGCACGGCGTTGCGCGCATATTCCATGAACATCAGGAAGGTCGCGCCGTAAGGCACCAGACCGCCGTGCAGGGTCACGCCGTTCATGATTGCGGTCATGCCGAATTCGCGCACGCCGTAGTACATGTAGTTGCCGCTGGCATCTTCAGCGCTGACGCCTTTGCAACCTTTCCACAGGGTCAGGTTGGAACCGGCCAGGTCAGCGGAGCCGCCGAGCAGTTCCGGCAGCAACGGGCCGAACGCGTTCAGGGTGTTCTGGCTGGCTTTACGGCTGGCGATGGTTTCGCCTTTGGCCGCGACTTCAGCGATGTAGGCCGAGGCTTTTTCGGAGAAGTCAGCCGGCAGCTCACCGCTCAGGCGACGCACCAGTTCGTTGGCTTCGGTCGGGAACGCAGCGGAGTAAGCAGCGAAACGCTGATCCCACTCGGCTTCGGCCGCGCGACCTTTTTCCTTGGCATCCCACTCGGCATAGATGTCGGCCGGGATTTCGAACGGACCGTGGTTCCAGTTCAGCGCCTGACGGGTCAGGGCGATTTCTGCGTCACCCAGTGGAGCGCCGTGGCAGTCTTCTTTACCCTGCTTGTTCGGCGAACCGAAACCGATGGTGGTCTTGCAGCAGATCAGCGTCGGCAGCGGGCTCTTGCGCGCGGTTTCGATGGCAGTCTTGATCTCTTCCGGATCGTGACCGTCAACGTTGCGGATCACTTGCCAGTTGTAGGCTTCAAAACGCTTCGGGGTGTCATCGGTGAACCAGCCTTCGACTTCGCCGTCGATGGAGATGCCGTTGTCATCGTAGAAAGCAATCAGCTTGCCCAGACCCAGCGTACCGGCCAGCGAAGCGACTTCGTGGGAAATGCCTTCCATCATGCAGCCATCACCCAGAAACACGTAGGTGTGGTGGTCAACGATGTTGTGGTTTGGACGGTTGAACTGCGCCGCCAGGACTTTTTCTGCCAGAGCGAAACCGACGGCGTTGGCCAGACCCTGACCCAGCGGGCCGGTGGTGGTTTCAACGCCTGGGGTGTAACCGAATTCCGGGTGGCCCGGGGTGCGGCTGTGCAGTTGACGGAACTGCTTGAGGTCTTCGATCGACAGGTCGTAACCGGTCAGGTGCAGCAGCGAGTAGATCAACATCGAGCCGTGGCCGTTGGACAGCACGAAGCGGTCACGGTCGGCGAACGATGGATTGCTCGGGTTGTGCTTGAGGTAGTCGCGCCAAAGCACTTCGGCGATATCTGCCATACCCATAGGGGCACCGGGATGGCCGCTGTTGGCTTTTTGCACGGCATCCATGCTGAGGGCACGAATGGCGTTGGCACGCTCACGACGGCTAGGCATCGCTGATCTCCTGGGTTCTGGTAAGTCGAAACGGAAAAAAGGAGGGCATTTTCCCTCACCGGGGCGCCTCGGGGCAATGACAGATAGTCATCGGGGGGCGTTTTTCCAATGGATAGCGGCGCTTTCTGTTGGTGAAACCTTTCCGCTACTCGTTTGTAGAGTTAACCGTCTCCTGAGAAGTGCCATTTATCGAGCAATATCAAAACTTTTTGATATTGACCTTGCGATGATTTGCCCCCCTCTCTAGACTGCCAGCCCTATGAACTTACGCGTGCCTTCCATTCGCCATGACGATTGCGACGAGCTGGCGGCCCTGTGCAAGGCCGGCGGTGATCCGCTGCGGCTGAATGTACTGCGCGCGCTGGCCAACGATTCGTTCGGCGTACTGGAGCTGGCGCAGATTTTCGGCATTGGCCAGTCCGGCATGAGTCATCACCTCAAGGTGCTGGCCCAGGCTGATCTGGTGGCGACGCGCCGCGAAGGCAATGCGATTTTCTATCGCCGTGCCCTGCCCCACACCGAATTGTTGGGCGGCAAGCTGCACGCGGCATTGTTAGAAGAAGTCGACAACCTGACGCTGCCTGACGATGTGCAAGCGCGTATTGAACAGGTTCACAGCCAACGCGCTGCTGCCAGCCAGGACTTTTTCGCAAGGGTCGCGGAGAAATTCCGTGCCCAGCAAGACTTGATCGCAGGCCTGCCGCAGTACCGCGAAAGCGTGCTGGCCCTGCTCGACAAACTGAACTTCAATGGTGCGGCCACGGCCATTGAAGTCGGCCCCGGCGATGGTGCTTTTCTGCCGGAACTGGCCCGCCGCTTCGGCACCGTAACCGCGCTGGACAACAGCCCGGCGATGCTCGAACTGGCGCGTCAGGTATGTGAACGTGAACAGCTGGCTAACGTCAGCCTGCAATTGGCCGATGCATTGAACGGCACCAGCCTTACGGCCAATTGCGTAGTGTTGAACATGGTGTTGCACCATTTCGCCGCGCCGGCCGATGCGCTCAGGCACATGGCCGACCTGCTGCAACCGGGCGGTAGCCTGCTCGTGACAGAGTTATGTAGCCACAACCAGAGTTGGGCCAGGGAGGCCTGCGGTGATCTGTGGTTGGGGTTTGAACAGGACGATTTGGCCCGTTGGGCCACCGCTGCGGGACTCGTTCCCGGGGAAAGCCTCTATGTAGGCTTACGTAATGGTTTCCAGATCCAGGTCCGCCATTTTCAGCGACCGGCTGGCGACACTCACCATCGGTAAATTCAGGAAAACATCGAGATGAGCGAATACTCCCTCTTCACCTCCGAGTCCGTGTCCGAAGGACATCCGGACAAAATCGCCGACCAGATTTCCGATGCGGTGCTGGACGCCATTATTGCCCAGGACAAACACGCACGCGTTGCTGTGGAAACTCTGGTCAAGACCGGTGTGGCCATCGTTGCCGGTGAAGTGACCACCAGCGCCTGGGTCGACCTGGAGCAGATCGTTCGTGACGTGATTTGCGACATCGGCTACACCAGCTCCGAAGTCGGCTTCGACGGCGCGACTTGCGGCGTGATGAACATCATCGGCAAGCAGTCCCCAGACATCAACCAGGGTGTTGACCGTGCCAAGCCTGAAGATCAGGGCGCCGGCGACCAGGGCCTGATGTTCGGTTACGCCAGCAACGAAACCGACGTTTTGATGCCAGCCCCGATCACCTTCTCGCACCAGCTGGTGCAGCGCCAGGCCGAAGCCCGTAAATCGGGTCTGCTGCCTTGGCTGCGTCCAGACGCCAAGTCGCAAGTGACGTGCCGTTACGAAGGCGGCAAGGTTGTCGGAATCGACGCGGTTGTTCTGTCGACCCAGCACAACCCTGAAGTCTCGTACAAAGACCTGCGCGAAGGCGTGATGGAGCTGATCGTCAAGCACGTACTGCCTGCCGAACTGCTGAGCAAAGACACCCAGTTCCACATCAACCCGACCGGCCAGTTCATCATTGGCGGCCCGGTAGGTGACTGCGGTCTGACCGGTCGCAAGATCATCGTCGACAGCTACGGCGGCATGGCCCGTCACGGCGGCGGCGCGTTCTCCGGTAAAGATCCATCGAAGGTTGACCGTTCGGCTGCGTACGCTGGCCGTTACGTTGCCAAGAACATCGTCGCTGCCGGCCTGGCCGAGCGTTGCGAGATTCAGGTTTCCTACGCGATTGGTGTGGCTCAGCCTACCTCGATCTCGCTGAACACCTTCGGCACCGGCAAGATCAGCGATGACAAGATCATCAAACTGGTGCGTGAAGTGTTCGACCTGCGTCCATACGCGATCACCACCATGCTCGATCTGCTGCACCCGATGTACCAGGAAACTGCAGCGTACGGCCACTTCGGTCGCGCGCCAGAGACCAAGACCGTTGGCGAAGACACCTTCACCACGTTCACCTGGGAAAAAACCGACCGCGCCGACGCCCTGCGTTCTGCTGCTGGCCTGTAAGACTTCCTCGGCGGTACAAAAAGCCCCGCACGGTTCGCGCCGTGCGGGGCTTTTTCATGTCTGAAATCCGGAGTTCAACTCATAACGTTCAGGTCGATGCATATCCAACAAACCACTCGGTCAGTCCCCTCTCCCCCCGGGAGAGGGTTAGGGTGAGGGGCTGTTTTCCCTGCAAAGAAACAAGCGGTAAAACACCCACCCGGCAGAGTAAATATCTTCACCTAACCTTCAAACACTCCCCTTGAGCAAGGACGCTCACGATGCTTGCCACGCTGCGCCTGATATTTATTTTCCTGCTGATGTCTGCAACGTTCAGCGCCCAAGCCACCTGCCCGAACTGGCCTGCGCCCCAAGCCCAACGCGAAATCACTACCCTGCAAAACCAGATCACCCAATGGGACGACGCCTACCACCGCGAAGGCCGCTCACTGATTGCCGACGAACTCTACGATCAGTCACGCCTGCGCTTAAGCGAATGGCAACACTGCTTTAATCTGCCATCCACGCCCGCGCCACTGCGTACTGCCTCAGGCTCAATCGCACACCCCATTGCCCACACCGGCCTGGACAAGTTGCACGAAGCAGCCGCCGTGGAGACATGGCTGCGCGACCGCCAGGATGTCTGGGTACAACCCAAAGTCGACGGCGTCGCGGTGACGCTGATTTACCGCGCAGGCGTTTTGCATCAGGCCATCAGTCGCGGTGACGGGGTTCGCGGGAAAGACTGGACGCCATCAGCGCGGAAGATCGGCGCTATCCCTCAACGCCTGTCACAACCACTGGATTTACTGGTGCAGGGTGAACTTTACTGGCGGCTGAACCAGCATGTGCAAGCTCGATCCGGCAGCATTAACGCCCGCGCCACCGTGGCCGGATTGATGAGCCGCAAATCCCTGAGCGCAGAACAAGCCTCCGGCATCGGGCTGTTCGTTTGGGACTGGCCACAAGGACCTTTGGACTTGCCCGAGCGAGTATCCGGACTGACGACCCTGGGTTTCGCCACGATTGAGCCGTATAGCCATCCCGTTGCCGACTTGGCGGAGGCGCAGAAATGGCGCGATCACTGGTATCGCTCACCTCTGCCGTTTGCCACTGACGGCGTGGTTTTGCGCCAGCGTCTGCGCCCACCTGCAGAACGCTGGCAGGCGCGCTCACCCTACTGGGCAGTTGCCTGGAAATACCCGTTTGCTCAGGCATTGGCTGAAGTCCGCAAGGTCAACTTCAAAATCGGGCGCACCGGTCGCATCACCCCGGTGATCGAGCTGATCCCCGTCATGCTCGATGATCGGGAGATCAAACGCGTCAGCGCCAGTTCGTTGAAGCGCTGGCAAGCGCTGGATATTCGCCCCGGTGATCAGGTCGCAGTCAGCCTCGCCGGTCTGACCATTCCACGGCTCGACAGCGTTGTGCTGCGCGCTACCGAACGGGCAGATATCAATATCCCCAACGCCGACGATTTCCACAACTTGAGCTGCTGGCAACCCACGCCCGGCTGCGAAAGCCAGTTTCTCGCCCGCTTGACCTGGCTCAGTGGCAAACAAGGACTGGCGATGCAACATGTCGGTCGCGGTACCTGGGAGAAACTTTTCGAAACAGGCCGTGTGAATAACCTGCTGGATTGGTTGACCCTCGACGCGCCAGAGCTTGCTAACATTGCCGGCTTCGGCGAGCGCAGCAGCGAACGCCTGATGAACAGTTTTCACAGCGCCCGCCAACGGCCCTTCGCTCAGTGGCTGAAGGCCCTGGGCTTACCGCCAACCGGTGAGGCACGACTCCCCGATTCATGGCAGGCGCTGGCACAACGTGACACCGAACAATGGCAGGCAGAACCCGGTATCGGGCCCGGTCGCGCAGCGCAATTGAGCGCCTTCTTCCGCGACCCGCAGGTGCTAGCCTTGAGCGACACCCTGCGTACCGCCGGTATCGACGGTTTCTGAGCAAGCAATCCCGTTAACCCGGGAACCCAACCACCACCGAGGCGCTCCAACAGCGCAGTGCCGCCCCGACCTGATTGCCTTTGCACATGGAGCTTTTATGAAATTTCTTGCACCGCTTGCCATGCTGACCCTTTGCGGCGTAATGGCCAACCCCGTCATGGCCGACGAAGACGCCCCGGGCCTGACCGGTTGCGCCGCCAAGAAGCAGGGCATCATGAACCAGATCGAACAGGCCAAGTCGCGCGGCAACGCCGATCAGCAGGCAGGCCTGGAAACGGCCTTGCGTGAAGTGACCGAGCACTGCACCGACGCCGGTCTGAAGAAAGAACGCGAAAACAAGGTGCTCGAAGCCAAACACGAAGTGAGCCAGCGTCAGGCTGACCTAGACAAGGCGATGAAGAAAGGCGACCCGGAGAAGATCAACAAGCGCAAAGACAAACTCGCCGAATCGCGCAAAGAACTGCAAGACGCGCTGGACGAAATCGACAAGTAAAAATCAAAAGATCGCAGCCTGCGGCAGCTCCTACCCTGATCAATGCAGGAGCTGACGCTTGCTGCGATCTTTTAAATATCAATGATCGCGAAACTGTTTATGGCAAGCGCTGCAGGCATCTTCAACTTTCTGCACCGCAGGCCCGAGATTGCTGGCCTTGTACGGCTGAACCTGGCTGGCAATCACCAACTCACCGGTGGCGGCTTCAAGGGTGCGGGCCATTTCCTGAAACTGTGCCTGTTTCTGCCAAACATCATCCTTGGCGCTGGTGTGATCTTCTTCGCGAACCTGCGGAAAATGCTTCCAGGGTTCATGGGACAACGCATCGAGTTTGACCGCGCCCTCGGCGAACTTCGGCCCGTCGAACGGAATGCGCCCACGCAGCATGCCACCCAGATCTTCGCCGGTCTTGAGCATCTGTTTGAAAATGGCCTTGCGCTGGCCCAACGGAGAATTCGGATCGACACCGCCACAGGCGGACAAGGTCAGACAGGCCAGCAATACAACAGCAATGCGTTTAAGAGTCATGGTGGCTTCAGGTCACGGAATTCGGCGGCCAGTATCCTCGCGTCACCACCAAACACCAATAGCCCTATTAAAAATACGGGTTGCCAGAGCGCATGGAGCACACGGGCAACCGGCACAGGAATCACTCCATGAACAGCCGTCTCAAGGCCTGGCGTCACCCGCTGATCGCAACCCTGCCGCTACTGGCGATCCTCGCTGGCTGCACCGGTGGTGACAGCGCCAAGCCAAAAACCCACGCGCTGGCCACCTATTCCAGCGCTACCTGGGAAGCACTGCCGGCGGTGTCCGACAGCGATCTGGTCGCCGGCTTCGGTTCGTGGCGCAGCGCCTGCACCCGCCTGAAGGCTGATCCGGTCTGGGGCACAACCTGCGCAGCAGCAGCGAATGTGCCGCAGAGCGCCAGCGAAATTCGCGCCTTCCTCAAGCAGAACCTCGACGTGTTTGGCCTGCGCGCTGAAAACGACAACCCCAACGGCTTGATCACCGGCTACTACGAACCGGTCTACCCTGGCAGCCTGACGCCCACCGACGCGGCCAATGTGCCGGTGTATGGCGTGCCGGAAGACATGATCATCGTCTCGCTGGACAGCATTTATCCCGAACTCAAAGGCAAACGCCTGCGCGGTCGCCTCGAAGGGCGCGTGCTCAAGCCTTACGACGATGCCGCGACCATCGAATCAAAAGGCGTCAAAGCGCCTGTTGTTGCCTACCTGACCGATCCGATGAACCTGCAATTCCTACAGATCCAGGGTTCCGGGCGCATTCAGACCGAGGACGGTAAACAGCTGCGCATCGCCTACGCCGATCAGAACGGCCACCCGTACCGCCCAATCGGCCGCTGGCTGGTCGAGCAAGGCGAGCTGAAGAAAGAAGACGTGACCATGAACGCGATCAGCAATTGGGCCAAGGCCAATCCGTCGCGCATCCCCGAACTGCTCGGCAGTAACCCGAGCTACGTATTCTTCACCCGCAACCCGGACAGCAACGAAGGCCCACGCGGCTCGCTGAACGTGCCGCTAACTGCCGGTTACAGCGCGGCGGTGGATCGCAAAGTGATTCCGTTGGGCAGCCTGTTGTGGCTATCGACCACGCGCCCGGACGGCACGGCACTGGTGCGCCCGGTGGCAGCACAGGATACCGGCGGCGCGATTGCCGGCGAGGTTCGCGCGGATCTGTTTTGGGGTACGGGTGATGCGGCCGGACAACTGGCCGGGGACATGAAACAGCAAGGGCAGATCTGGATGCTCTGGCCTAAAGGTGCGGCGTTGCCACAAGTGCCGCAGGTGGCGGATACAGAAAAGAAGTAACCCTTAGGATCTTTGTCGTCTGAACAATGGCTTTCGCGAGCAGGCTCGCTCCCACAGTTGGAACGCATATCCATGTGGGAGCGAGCCTGCTCGCGAATAGGCCATCGGCAACACCCGATAATCAGACCGAGACAAAGAAGAACGAAGCAATCAACCCCATCCCCACAAACCACACCAGCGACCGCAAGATCGCCCAGTCGGCCAGATAGCAGATGATGTACAGCAGGCGACTGGTGATAAACAGCACCGCCAGCACATTGACCGTCACCAGCTGCGCCGTCCCTACCAGATGTGCGACGATCACTGCCGCGGCAAATGCCGGCATCACTTCAAAGCTGTTCAGTTGTGCCGCATGCGCCCGCCGGGCCACACCACCCACGCTATCGAGAAAATCCCGGGGATCATGATTGTCCCCCAGCCTGAAACCGCCCGAGACCTTGGCCACAATCGTGCACACATACGGCAGAAAAATCGCAATCAACACGCACCACAGAGCCACCGTCATAACACCGTCCTTTTTTCGAGTTATAGAATTCGCGGGCAGTCAGAACTTCATCACCAGCATGCCGATCAGCACCAGCCCACAGGCTAAGAGCCGCGGCCGGCCAAAAGGTTCTTTCAAGTAGCGCATGCCGAACAGCACCACCAGAATCACGCTGATCTCGCGCAACGCGGCCGCTTCGGCAATCGAGCCCAACTGCATCGCCCACAGCACCAGAGCGTAGCTGAACAACACACAGAACCCGACGGCCAGCCCCAGCTTCCATTGCTCACGCCAGAACTGCATGAACGCCGGTCGCTTGGCGACCCACGCCAGCAACGGAAATGGCCAGGCACTGAGCAGCGTGACCCAGACCAGGTAATCGAGCGGATGCGACCAGCGCCGCAACGCCTGGCCATCGATGTAGGTGTAGGAGCCGATGCACAGGCCAATCAGCGCCACCACCGGCAGCATCGACCACGGCAAATGCTTGCCGCCACCACCCTGCCAAAGCAGACAGGCCATACCGAACGGAATCAGCATGATGCCGAAGATCTGCTGGGTGGTGAGCACTTCGCCTGCGAAGATCAGGGTCAGCGCCAGCACCACCAGCGGTGACAACCCACGCATCAGCGGATAGACCAACCCGAGATCACCCACCCGATACGCCTGAATCAGCAGGTAGCGATAGAGCAGTTCGAAAGCGGCCGAGGCGAGAATCCATGGCCAGATTTCAACTGGCGGCAAATTCACGAATGGCAGCGCGATGGCAACCACCAACAGCGCCACGGTGTCCATGCACGCCACCACCAGCAGCCGTTCGGCGCTGAACTTGATTAACGTATTCCACGTCGCATGCAACAGCGCCGCCATCAATACCAACCCCGTCGCCAGCACGTCTTACCCCTTATTTTTATGAGTCCCCATGTAGGAGCTGCCGCAGGCTGCGATCTTTTGATTCTGATTTTTAACAGCAAGATCAAAAGATCGTCCGAACGCGGCCCGAGCCTGCGGCAGCTCCTACAGTGAAACGTCGAATAGTCAGATTATTGATTCGCGATGTGTCAGCAGCTGTTTATACTGCAAGCGACCACGCCGCACTCAGTTGCGCACAGAAAAATTCCAATAACTCTTGCCTGCACCGCCTCCTTTCGAAAACGGTCGTCGGCCTGCGTATGCCTGATCAAAGCGTCAAGACTACCGACAGAGACCTTGCGCATGCCACTCGCCTTGCTTGCACTCGCTGTTGCCGCATTCGGCATCGGCACCACTGAATTCGTCATCATGGGCTTGTTGCCCGACGTCGCCCGCGACCTCGCTGTGAGCATTCCTCACGCGGGCCTGCTGATCACCGGTTACGCGTTGGGCGTGGTCTTCGGCGCACCGATCCTGGCGATCGGCACCGCGAACATGCCGCGCAAAGCAACATTGCTGGGCATGACGCTGATGTTCATCCTCGGCAACATACTCTGCGCACTGGCGCCAAACTACGCGACGCTGATGGCCGCCCGCGTAGTCACCGCGCTGTGTCACGGCGCGTTCTTCGGCATTGGCTCGGTGGTCGCCGCCGGACTGGTGGCGCCGAACAAACGCGCGCAGGCGATTGCGATGATGTTCACCGGCCTGACATTGGCCAACGTCCTCGGCGTGCCATTGGGCACGGCGCTCGGGCAATACGCCGGGTGGCGTTCGACCTTCTGGGCGGTCTCGGTGATTGGCGTAATCGCCGCCCTGGCGCAGTGGCTGTGGCTGCCGAAACACATCCCGATGGACAAGGCCAACCTTGCCAGCGAGTTCAAGGTGCTGGGCAAGGTCAACGTCTTGCTGGCACTGGGCATGAGCGTGCTGGCCTCGACCAGCCTGTTCAGCGTGTTCACTTATATCGCGCCGATCCTGCAGGACATCACCGGCGTCAGCCCCCACGGCGTCACGGTGATGTTGCTGCTGTTCGGTGTTGGTTTAACCGGCGGCAGCATGCTTGGCGGGCGCCTGGCCGATAGCCGTTTGCTGCCGTCGCTGGTCGGCGTGGCCCTGGCGGTGGTGGTGATTCTGGCAGCGTTCAGCCAGACCAGTCGCTCGGTGGTACCTGCGGCAATCACCCTGGTGCTGTGGGGAATTTTCGCTTTTGCGCTGTGCCCGATTCTGCAATTGCTGATCATCGATCAGGCCCATGAAGCACCCAATCTCGGCTCGACCTTGAACCAGAGCGCTTTCAACCTCGGTAATGCAGCGGGTGCGTGGATCGGAGGGCTGGTGGTGGCCAGTGGTGCGGATCTGGCGGACTTGCCGTGGACCGGTGCGCTGGTTGGCGTGCTGACAGTGCTGACGGCGCTTTGCTTTATCTATCTGCAACGTCGCAACGCGGTTGCGGTCAATGTGTCCGGCTGATCGGGTTTAACCCGTAAGAGCCCTCACCCTAGCCCTCTCCCAGAGGGAGAGGGGACTGACCGTGTTGAATGTTCGAGTTACATCGACCTGAAATGTCGAGCCGAACTCAGGCCCTGAAAGACTTGAAGATCTGCTCCCTTTCCCCCTCTCCCTAAGGGAGAGGGCTGGGGTGAGGGGGTTCTTGATCTCATCACACCATCAACTGTGTCCCGATCCTGACTCAGCCCATCCAATCCCTGCACCAAAGATTCGGTGCCCTATCTTTCACCCCTCATCCAAAGGACCCCGGATGCTTGAACTTGTCGCCGCTTTCATCTGCCTCACCACCCTCCTGACCTTCGTCAACTTCCGCTTCATCGGCCTGCCGCCGACCATCGGCGTAATGGTCACCGCACTGCTGTTCTCTCTGCTGTTGCAAGGCCTGAGCGTGCTCGGCTACCCCGGCCTCGAAGAACGCGTGCAGCAACTGATCGGCCAGATCGACTTTGGCGATCTGCTGATGAACTGGATGCTCTCTTTCCTGCTGTTCGCCGGCGCCTTGCACGTCAACCTCAACGACCTGCGCAGCTACCGCTGGCCCATCGGCCTGTTGGCGACCTTCGGCGTGTTGATCGCCACCACGGTCATCGGCAGCCTCGCCTATTACATTTTTGCCTTGTTCGGCTGGCACGTGAGCTTCTTGTATTGCCTGCTGTTCGGCGCGTTGATTTCGCCGACCGACCCGATTGCCGTGCTCGGTGTGCTGCGTACCGCTAACGCTTCGAAGCCGCTGAAAACCACCATCGTCGGTGAATCGCTGTTCAACGACGGCACGGCGGTAGTGGTGTTCACCGTGCTGCTCGGCATCGCGCAACTCGGCGAAACCCCGACCATCAGCGCCACCGCGATGTTGTTCGTTCACGAAGCGATTGGCGGCGTGCTGTTTGGCGGTCTGATCGGTTACCTGGTCTATCGGATGATCAAAAGCGTCGAGCAGCATCAGATCACCGTGATGCTGACGCTGGCACTGGTCATCGGTGGTTCGGCAATGGCCACCGAGATTCACGTTTCCGCGCCGATTGCGATGGTGGTGGCCGGTCTGATCATCGGTAACGTCGGGCGCAATCTGGCGATGAATGAGATGACCCGCCGCTACCTCGACGGCTTCTGGGAATTGCTCGATGACATGCTCAATGCACTGCTGTTCGCGCTGATCGGTATGGAGCTGTTGCTGCTGCCATTCAACTGGCTGCACATGGCAGCGGCAGGTTTGCTGGCGGTAGCGATTCTGCTCTCACGCCTGCTCACCGTGGCTCCGGCAATTGTCCTGCTACGCCGCTGGCGGACAGTGCCCGCCGGCACCATCCGGATTCTGACCTGGGGCGGTTTGCGCGGCGGTGTCTCGGTGGCACTGGCGCTGGCCCTGCCGCTGGGCCCGGAGCGCGATCTGCTGCTGAGCATCACCTACATCGTGGTGCTGTCGTCGATCCTGTTGCAGGGCCTGACCATCGGCAAACTGGTCAGGTTCGCGACTCGCAATGAGCCCGCAACCACCAGCGATCCCGCTCACCACTGATCATTTTTTGATCTCCTGCGGATCAGGTTTTCCGGCCTGATCCGCAGACTCCTTCGGCGCCCCGCTCTCGCTGCGAATCTGCGCATGGCTGATCAGCGCAAAGATAAAGCTGCCGCCAATGATGTTCCCCGCCAACGTGGGACCTGCGAACACCATCCAGAAATCGCTCCAAGGCAGCTCGCCGGCAAACACCAGATACGACACCTCCGCCGAACCCACCACGATGTGAGTGAAATCACCGAGCGCCATCAGATAGGTAATGAGGATGATGATCCACATCTTCGCGCTCTCCATGGACGGAATCATCCAGACCATGGTGGCGATCATCCAGCCGGAAACGATACCTTTGGCGAACATCTGGCTGGCGTGGTTCTCCATGACCTTGCGGCCGATTTCGAGAAAGGCATGGTCGGTCTTGCTGTCGAAGATCGGCAGTTCGAGCATCACGTACGCCACCAGAATCGTGCCGCAGAGGTTGCCGACCAGCACCACCGTCCACAGTCGAATCAGCCGCCCGAAGTTTTGCAGGGTCGGCTTGGTCATGACCGGCAGCACTGCAGTCAGGGTGTTTTCGGTGAACAGTTGCTGACGGGCGAGGATCACCGCGAGAAAACCTGCGCAGTAGCCGAAACTGGCGATCACCTTGAATTCGTCACCGTCGGGCAGACGCGAATTGAGCAAGCCCATACCCATCAGTGACAGGCCCATGGTCAGCCCCGCCGCGAGCGCCGACCACCAGAGTGCGGCGATGCTGCGCTCCAGTTCCTGATCGCCTTGGCTGCGGATGATTTCATGCAGGACGGCCGCGCGGGGCGGCTGGTTTTTCTCGACTTCGTGTTGCTCTTTGGCCGAGAGATCGGGGGTCTTGCCGTCGGTGGGGGTGGTCATGGCGTGGGAACCGTGGGGGTGGTGTTTACCTACGACCCCGGCGGTTCATGGCTGTTCAGTGGGCAGATGATTCTTCGCTGACTGAACAACCGCATTCGCGAGCAAGCTCGCTCCCACAGGTACAGCGTGATCCTTGTGGGAGCGAGCTTGCTCGCGAAGAAAGCACCGCCGATGTTATTTGGTGACTAACTCATCTTCCTGAAACTGGTCTTTGACGTACTTGATTTCAGTGCGCCCGTGCGGTGCCGGCAAGCCGTCTTCGCCGAGGTTCACAAACACCATCTTCTCGACAGTAAGAATGCTCTTGCGAGTGATCTTGTTGCGCACTTCGCACGTCAGGGTGATCGAGGTGCGGCCGAACTCGGTGGCGGTGATGCCCAGTTCGATGATGTCGCCCTGGCGCGAGGCGCTGACGAAGTTGATTTCGGAAATGTACTTGGTCACCACGCGCTGATTGCCTAACTGGACGATGGCGTAAATCGCCGCTTCTTCGTCGATCCAGCGCAACAGGCTGCCACCGAACAGGGTGCCGTTGGGATTGAGGTCTTCGGGTTTTACCCATTTGCGGGTGTGGAAATTCATCTTCACTCCTGAGTGTCTTGCCGAACGATGGACGGTATCTTGGCAGACTGAGCGGTCAGGCTCCATGCGGCTTCGACTATGGTCGTCATTAACGATCTTCATCTGGCCGACAGAAACCCTTTGGAAGATCAGTCTAGACGGCTATAATCGCCACCGTTTCAAAACGGTCATCTTCAATTGATACCGTTTTCCCGCCACCTGTCCGAGGGGCGCTGCAGCAGGTTCAACCTGTCAGGCTCGGATGGGGCGTTGACTGGCTCAGGCCAGACACTAAACGCACAACGGCGCCCATTCGCATACATTACGAATGGAGGCTCTTCATGAGCGCTGTTATCACGCCTGCAGATTTTAACGATTACAAAGTTGCCGACATGTCCCTGGCGGCCTGGGGCCGTCGCGAAACCATCATCGCCGAATCGGAAATGCCGGCTCTGATGGGTCTGCGTCGCAAGTACTCCGGCGAACAGCCGTTGAAAGGCGCCAAGATCCTCGGCTGCATCCACATGACCATTCAGACCGCCGTGCTGATCGAAACCCTGGTTGCCCTGGGTGCCGAAGTACGCTGGTCGTCGTGCAACATTTTCTCCACTCAGGATCAGGCTGCTGCCGCTATCGCTGCTGCCGGTATCCCGGTTTTCGCCTGGAAAGGCGAGACTGAAGAAGAGTACGAGTGGTGCCTGGAGCAGACCATCCTGAAGGATGGCCAGCCATGGGACGCCAACATGATCCTCGACGACGGCGGCGACCTGACTCAGCTGCTGCACGACAAGTACCCACAAGTACTGGACCGCGTACACGGCGTGACCGAAGAAACCACCACCGGCGTACACCGTCTGCTGGACATGCTGGCCAAGGGCGAGCTGAAAATCCCGGCCATCAACGTCAACGACTCGGTGACCAAGTCCAAGAACGACAACAAGTACGGCTGCCGTCACAGCCTGAACGACGCGATCAAGCGCGGTACCGACCACCTGCTGTCCGGCAAGCAAGCGCTGGTCATCGGTTACGGTGACGTGGGCAAGGGCTCCGCTCAGTCCCTGCGTCAGGAAGGCATGATCGTTAAGGTCTCCGAAGTTGACCCGATCTGCGCCATGCAAGCGTGCATGGACGGTTTCGAACTGGTTTCGCCGTTCATCGACGGTATCAACAACGGCACCGAAGCAAGCATCGACAAAGCGCTGCTGGGCAAGATCGACCTGATCGTGACCACCACCGGTAACGTCAATGTTTGCGACGCGAACATGCTCAAAGCCCTGAAGAAGCGCGCCGTGGTCTGCAACATCGGTCACTTCGACAACGAAATCGACACCGCTTTCATGCGCAAGAACTGGGCATGGGAAGAAGTGAAGCCACAGGTACACAAGATCCACCGTACCGGCCCGGGCGCTTTCGACGCTCAGAACGACGACTACCTGATCCTGCTGGCCGAAGGCCGTCTGGTGAACCTGGGCAACGCCACCGGTCACCCAAGCCGCATCATGGACGGTTCGTTCGCCAACCAGGTACTGGCGCAGATCTTCCTGTTCGGCCAGAAGTACGCCGACCTGTCGCCAGCTCAGAAAGCCGAGCGTCTGACCGTTGAAGTACTGCCGAAGAAACTCGACGAAGAAGTGGCCCTGGAGATGGTTCGCGGCTTCGGCGGCGTGGTCACCCAACTGACCAAGCAACAGGCTGACTATATCGGCGTGACCGTCGAAGGCCCGTTCAAGCCGCACGCTTACCGCTACTAACAGGCGCTGACTGCTCGCTCTCCCTGTGGGAGCGAGCTTGCTCCGGGCGGCGACCCGACGAAGGCGGTTTATCATTCAGTATCCGTGTCGTCTGACCCGCCGCTTTCGCGAGCAGGCTCGCTCCCACATGGGATTGCAGCGCCTCGAAGGTTCTTGTTTCCAAGGGTATGACCATGTCCCAAGACCGTCGCTACAGCTTCGAGTTCTTCCCGACCAAGACCGATGCTGGGCATGAAAAACTGCTCGCCACTGCCCGTCAGCTGGCCACTTATAACCCTGATTTCTTTTCCTGCACCTATGGCGCGGGTGGTTCGACCCGTGATCGCACCCTCAACACCGTTCTGCAACTGGAAAGCGAAGTCAAAATCCCGGCCGCACCGCACCTGTCGTGCGTCGGCGACAGCAAGGACGACCTGCGCGGCCTGCTGAACGAGTACAAGGCTGCCGGCATCAAACGCATCGTTGCACTGCGTGGTGACCTGCCGTCCGGCATGGGCATGACCAGCGGTGAGCTGCGTCACGCCAATGAACTGGTTGAATTCATTCGTGAAGAAACCGGCGATCATTTCCACATCGAAGTTGCCGCTTACCCGGAGATGCATCCGCAAGCACGCAACTACGAAGACGATCTGGCCAACTTCATCCGCAAGGCCCGTGCCGGTGCCGACAGCGCGATCACTCAGTACTTCTTCAACGCCGACAGTTACTTCTACTTCGTCGACCGTTTGCAGGCGCAGGGTATCGATCTGCCTATCGTGCCGGGGATCATGCCGATCACCAACTACAGCAAACTCGCGCGCTTCTCCGATGCCTGCGGTGCGGAAATCCCGCGCTGGATCCGCAAGCAACTGGAAGCCTATGGCGATGACACGCAAAGCATTCAGCGCTTTGGTGAGCAAGTTGTCAGCGAGATGTGCGAACGCCTGTTGCAGGGCGGCGCGCCGGGGCTGCATTTTTATTCCATGAACCAGGCTGAACCTAGTCTGGCGATCTGGAATAACCTGAAGTTGCCTCGTTAAGTTTCAAAGAAAGATCAAAAGATCGCAGCCTTCGGCAGCTCTTACAGGGGTGTCGCAGCTGCGATCTTTTGCTTTTAAAGGCCCGAAACAGAGCTTGTGCAGGCACTTTCTGGCTCTTTCGCGTTTCTCGTCGTAATCTCAAGCCATGCCTTTGATCACGCAGTTATTCGCCGTGCTGGTTTTTGCTTGCCTGAGCTTCGCCGCTCGAGGCGAGAAGCTGCGTATTGTCACCGAGCCGTGGGCGCCTTACGTGTATGAAGAGAATGGTAAGAACCTCGGGCTGGACTACGAAACCACGGCCATCGTATTCAAACGGTTGGGCATAGAAGTCGAATGGCAATTCCTGCCATGGAAGCGCTGCCTGTCGATGCTTGAGACCGGTCAGGCTGATGGCGCGCTGGACATTTTTCACAGTGATGAACGCGACGCCACCCTGCTCTACCCGAGCGAGCCGCTGTCGGACGTCGAGTTCGTGATGTTCTATGCCAACGACCGGCCGCACCCTTTCAGCAAACTCGAAGAACTCAAAGGCCTGACCATCGGCACCTCGCCGGGTTATCTCTACAGCCCGGATTTCCGCGAATCGACCCTGTTTGCCCGTGAACCGGCCCCGACCCACGAGGCCAACTTCGGCAAACTGGTGCGCGGTCGAATCGATTTGCTGATCACCGATCGCCGCGTCGGTCAGCATTTGCTCGATGAACTGAATGTCCGCGATCAGATCACTGAGAACCCCACCGTCATTAGCCGCCAAAGCCAGTTTCTGGCAGTTCGGCGCAATGCCGGCATGGATTTGCTGGTGCAGCGTTTTGGAGCCGAACTCAAGCGATTCAAGCGCGAACCGGCCTACGCCGAGCTGAGCGCACGCTACGGTGCCGCACCCGCCAGCAGCCCATCAATGAATTCAGCCACGGCCGACAGCAAAACCGTTGAGCAGCAGGAAAGCAGCGCACAGTGATTGCTCTGTTATACTCCGGCGTTCCCGCCAGGCTCACGCCCGGACGCCCGGAACCGTAACAGGCCTCTCGACCCGCTACAGCGCAGCTTTGCAGCCCGCGCGAGCGCTCCAGACGTGCCTTCGGAACCGCAGCAGGACCGGACGGGATTGCGTCCTCTTAAACGCCATTCGCGCCAGGCAAGACTCCCATTGGGCCAAGCCCTAACTAAAACAGGATTACTCATGTCCTTTGCTTCCCTCGGTCTCTCCGAGGCTTTAGTCCGCGCCATCGAAGATGCGGGCTATACCGAGCCTACTCCGGTGCAACAGCGGGCCATTCCCGCCGTGTTGCAAGGTCGCGACCTGATGGTTGCGGCACAGACAGGTACCGGTAAAACCGGCGGTTTCGCCCTTCCGATCCTGGAGCGGTTGTTCCCCAACGGTCACCCGGACAAATCCCAGCGTCATGGCCCGCGCCAACCGCGCGTACTGGTCCTGACCCCGACCCGCGAACTCGCGGCCCAGGTTCACGAGAGCTTCAAGATCTACGCCCGTGACCTGAAATTCGTCAGCGCCTGCATCTTCGGTGGCGTCGGCATGAACCCACAGGTTCAGGCCATGTCCCGTGGTGTCGACGTGCTCGTTGCGTGCCCGGGTCGCTTGCTCGACCTCTGCGGCCAGGGCAGTGTTGATCTTTCCCACGTTGAAATCCTCGTCCTCGACGAAGCCGACCGCATGCTCGACATGGGTTTTGTGCACGATGTGAAGAAAGTCCTCGCGCGTCTGCCGTCCAAGCGTCAGAACCTGCTGTTCTCGGCAACGTTCTCCAAGGACATCACCGACCTCGCCGGCAAGCTGCTGCACAACCCGGAACGCATCGAAGTCACACCGCCGAACACCACGGTCGAGCGCATCGAACAACGCGTATTCCGTCTGCCGGCCAGCCACAAGCGTGCGCTGCTGGCGCACCTGATCACCGCCGGCGCATGGGAACAGGTATTGGTGTTCACTCGCACCAAGCACGGTGCCAACCGTCTGGCCGAGTACCTGGACAAGCACGGCCTGCCGGCTGTGGCGATCCACGGTAACAAGAGCCAGAACGCGCGCACCAAAGCGCTGGCCGACTTCAAAGCCAACCAGGTGCGTATCCTGGTCGCGACCGACATCGCCGCTCGCGGTCTGGACATCGATCAGTTGCCACACGTGGTCAACTTCGAGCTGCCGAACGTCGATGAAGACTACGTGCACCGTATCGGCCGTACTGGCCGTGCCGGTCGTTCGGGCGAGGCGATCTCGCTGGTCGCGCCGGACGAAGAAAAACTGCTTAAAAGCATCGAACGCATGACCAAGCAGAAAATCGCCGACGGCGACCTGATGGGCTTCGATTCAAGCACCATTGAAGCCGAGAAGCCGGAAGTGCGTGAGCGTCCGGACGTGCGTAACCCGCGCAATCCACGTGGCCCACGCGGCGACGGCCCGAATGGTGGTGGCGGTGGTGGCGGTCGTAAGGACAAAGGCAAAGACAAGGGCAAGGAAAAACCGGCCGGTGAACGTGGCGAGCGCGCTGCCCGTCAGCAGAAACCGCGCGAAGGCACGCCGAGCCGCGAACAGCGTCCAAGCCAGCCGCCTCGTGCAGCAGCCGATCGCGCACCGGACGAGTTCCTCGACGACGATATCGATAACTTCGGTAACCGCGTTGACTACGTGCCAAAGCCTGCCCCTGCTGGCGGCCGTGGTCGCCGTCCAGGCGCACCGGCTCAAGGCGCAGGTTCTGGCGCACCTCGCGGCGGTCAGTCGCAGGGTCGTCAGAACGGTCCGCGCAACAGCAACGGTTCGAGCACCGGCACCCCGCCAGCCAAACGCAGCGGCCCGCGCAATGGTGCACCGCGTGATGGTCAGTCGGGTCGTCGCGACGATTCCGCTTCGTCCTCGCGCAACCGCCGCCCAGCCCGTGACGATCAGCCACGCAGCGAGCCAGCCGTGCAGAACCCGCGCAGCACCGGCCCGAAGATCATGCACAAGGAATCTAAAGCCGACCGCTTCCCGACGCCTGAGCAGCTCGATCAACTGCCAAGCCGCCCGCGTGGCGAAAAACCAGCTTTGCTGACCCGCAATCGCTGATTTGACGCTGCAATGAAAAATGCCCCGCCTCGAAAGAGCCGGGGCATTTTTTATGGCGCGAATCTCTGTATCACCACGATCCCCCTGTGGGAGCGAGCTTGCTCGCGAAAGCGTCGGATCAGTCGAGACCTCTGGTGAATGACACACCGCCTTCGCGAGCAAGCTCGCTCCCACAGGTGATATGCGCTGGTCTCAACTCATGTGACGGACAATAAAAAACGCCCCCGGTCTTTCAACCGGGGGCGTTTTTGTCTGTCGGGACGAAAGTTACTTAACTTTCACGCCTTCCAGCGAGATGTCCAGATCCGCAGTTTGCGAGGTAGGACCTGGGCCCTTGATCCCGAAATCGTTCAGGTTGAGGGTGGTCTTGGCGTTGAAGCCAGCACGCTCGCCGCCCCATGGATCCTTGCCTTCGCCGTTGAACGTAGCCTTGAAGGTCACAGGCTTGGTCACGCCGTGCAGGGTCAGGTCGCCAGTCACGTCAGCAGTCTTTTCACCGGTCGATTTAACGGCGGTAGAGACAAACTTGGCATCAGCAAACTTGCCAACGTCCAGGAAGTCTTTGCTGGCGATGTGCTTGTCACGTTCAGCGTGGTTCGACCACAGGCTGGCGGTTTTCACATCAACCGAGATCTTGCTGGCTTCAGGCTTGGCCGAATCCCACGAGAACGTACCGTCGAAATCTTTGAAAGTACCGTGGATGAAGCTGTAACCCAGGTGGCTGATTTTCCAGTCAACGAAGGCGTGCTGGCCTTCCTTGTCGATTTTGTAGTCCGCAGCCATGGCCTGACCAGCCGAGAGCAGTGCAGAACCGATTGCCAGAGCGGCCAGAGTCTTTTTCAACATGCTTTCTTTTCCTTTGAGTCGAGGTTGAACTTCAGGCTTTGCGACCGAGCATTCGCGTCAGGGTCGCATCACGATCGATAAAGTGGTGCTTCAATGCTGCCAACGCATGGAGACCGGAAAAAATTACCAGCGCCCACGCCAGCCAGAGATGAATCACCCCAGCGGTATCTGCCTGATCCGGTAGCCCGGAAACCAGTGCAGGAACTTCGAACAGGCCAAACACCGGGATCCCGACACCGTCTGCGGTGGAAATCAGGTAACCGGCAAGCATCACAGCGAACAGCGCCAGATACAGAAACCCGTGGCCGAATTTGGCGCCGATACGGGTCATGCGGCTGTAGCTTTGCAGCGTCGGCGGCGGTGGGCTGATAAAGCGCCACAGCACCCGCAACACCATCACACCGAGCAGCACCAGACCGATGCTCTTGTGCAGATCCGGCGCCTCTTTGCGCCAGCTGCTGTAGTAATCCAGCCCGACCATCCACAGGCCCAGTGCGAACAGTCCGAAGACCGCCAGCGCCACGCCCCAATGCATGAAGATGCTGACCCAACCATAGCGCGAAGAAGAGTTACGTAGCTGCATTGCCCAAATCCTGTGAGAACTGCGAACCAAGACTAGCGAGTTATCTATCGAATTAAAGCGGAAAATTTTGCTTTGAAATATCGAGAAATACGATCAAGAGTCTGTAAGTGGCGTGTTAAGGAAAGATTAAAGGCGGTTTTTCCGCACAGCGCTCGGGCCATGCTGCTCGTTTCTCGCTGGCAATCCGACGCTCCCCGGAGCAGGTGGCGATCACAGGAAGGTCGTCGCTAGAGAAATTCTCAATCGATAACTATGTATCGCTGGTTGTACGTCTGCACCTGCTCAAATGATGACTCAATCATCCTTTGAAAAGGTCAACAACATGGCTCTTCGTTACAGCCCCTTTCAAGCAAGTGGTACTTCCGAGTTACCGCCAAACCAAACTTTGACCCCAGGCCAATATCTGCAATCCGAGAACGGTCAATTCCGTCTTGCATTGCAAGCCGATGGAAATCTGGTGATCAAAGAAGGTGAAGCGGTAGTGTGGATTGCCGATAACCATCAGCCTTACAGTTTAACTTTGCATCCAAAAAAGATGCGTGAGCCACTGCAGTTTGTCATCAGCAATAACGGTTTTCTCTACGACCCTTTCCGACGGCGCCTATGGATTGCTGAAAGCACTCACAGCCTCGACAAATCGCTGTGGCACAACACGTACATGACAATGCAGGACGACGGGAACCTGGTCATCTACGATCAGCGCACCGGGAATCTGCGCTGGGCCCGCTTCGGTTTTGTCCCCGGGCGCATTCGAAAACCCAAGCAACGATGGCTCCGAAACTTACCGAACGGCACGGAGTTCTTCAAATGGGACTTTTAACAAGCGTTAGTTAGTTTTATTGATTAGTTGGTGAAAACCGCCGGCGGCTGCAAGCAATCCGCGCTATATGGATCTATCTTGCATTGATGGGCAAGTTCAGCGCCATAACCCCCAGGAAAGAAACGCCCATTGGCACAACCGGAAAGTGTCATCAACAGAAGTATTGCCGTAAGTCTTTTCATCGAGCGCCTCCAATTTCTTCAAGCATAAATTTGAAGTTCTGGCACCCGCTATCGTTTCGTTCTGATTGTTTTGTGGGAAGTGTCCTGCGCAGAGGTAAGCCTTGAGACTGCACCGGGAAGGATTGAAGTGCGCGCTTCTGGCAAAAAAAACGCGGCCCGTATGGCCGCGTTTTTTATTGAAGCAAAGGCTTACTGTGCCTTGGTCTCAGTGGTGGCTGCCGGCTTGGCCGCTGGCTTCTTCGCCGGCTCAGCCTTCTTCGCTGCCGGTTTCGCCACCGGCTTTTTCGCTTCGGTTTTAGCCGCCGGCTTCTTCGCCGCAGGCTTGGCCGCCGCTTTCTTCGCCGGTTCAGCTTTCACCGGGGCCGCTGGTTTCGGTGCTTCCACCGGAGCTGGCGCAGGTGCCGGGGTCGGCGCAGGTGCTGGAGCGACCGGCGCTGGAGTCGGCTCTGGAGTCTTCACTGGCTCAGGCTTCTTCTCGTCATCCGAACCGCCGAACAGGTTGCTGAAGAAGTTGCCCTTCTTCGCCGCCACGGCACCCGCCGCGCCTGCCGCTGCTGCAGCCGGCACCACTTTCGCCGGTTCAAACGATTTACCTGCTGCCAGATCTTCAACCTGGCTGGCCGCACGCTGACCAGTGCGCAGTGCGCCTTCCAGCGTGCCCGGGTACAAGGTGTCGGTATGTTCACCGGCGAAGGTCACGCGTTGCAGCGGACGCTCCCACAGGCGCCAGAACTTGCTGATCTGCCCCGGGCCGTAAGCCAGGTAGGCGCCGCCCATCGACGGGTCGGTGCTGTAGCGACGGATTTCATAACCGGTGAACGAGCCACGGGCCTGTGGATAAAACGCGTGCAGACGGATCAGCACCTGATCGACCATCTGCTTGTCGCCGAAGGCCTGCATTACGCGAGCGTTGTCGCCGGACAGGTTGATTACCACGTTGGCGCCGCCCTTCAGCGCGGGCTCGATCCAGAGCATGCCGAGACCGGTGTTGCTATAGATCTCGCCGGACATGCGCGCCTTGCTTTCCCACACCGGCGTCTTGAACTTCAACATGATCTGGTCGCGCCAACCGTAGTTGGTGCCCTTGATCGCCGCCAGATGCTGGGCATCCAGTGCCGGGGTCAGGGCAATCTTGTTCAGCGCACGCAATGGCACGGCCAGCACAACGTAGTCAGCCTGATAGCCAACGCTGCCGACCTTGACGGTCACGCCGTCCTTGTCCTGAACGATCGCGGAAACTGGCGAGTTGGTCTTGATGGTTTTGATCTGTTTGACGAACGCCTGCGCCAGCACCTGGCTGCCGCCGACCAGACGCGAAGCGCGCAGGTCACGGTCGGAGATGCCGCGATAGACGCGGTTCTGCTGCGCGAAGTACAGCAGCGACAAACGCGACGGCTCGTCGTAGTGAGTGCGGATGTCCTGGTTGATCAGCTGACGCGCAGTGGCCGGCAGGTTCTGCTTGTCGAGCCAGCTCGATACCGTGATCTGGTCCAGCGCGTGCAGGGTGCTGGTCGCCGCCGGGTTCTGCGGGTCGTCGATCGAGCGCGCCAGATCGTCGAGGGTTTTCTGGTAGCGCTTCAGGGCATCGGCGGTGGCCGGTTGCTTGGTCGCCAGATCGGCGGCGGAGAAATACTCGCCATCGATCAGGTAGCCCGGGGTGCGCACGAATTCAGGGGCCGGCGTGGTGCCGAGCTTGAACGTCGAAACATACTTGTTCAGCACGGGCTGCGTCTTGTCGTTGCCGATCCACTCACTGGTGGCCATGCCCGAGCGCCCGCCCAGGCTCGGTTTGGCTTCCAGCAGTGTGACCTGCCAGCCCTTGTTTTGCAGTTCATAAGCGGCAGTCAGGCCCGAGAGGCCGCCGCCGATCACGATTGCGGTTTTATCCTTGGCCAGCGCCGTAACGCTGAACAGCCCCAACATCACCAGCGCACAGGCGCGCAGCCAACCGACAGACATTCAGCGAACTCCGGAAATAACACAGAAAAAAGCAGTTGTGCGGGTCAGACGACCCAAAGAACCGCGAAGAATACGTTAGCCATCAAAACGCCGCCAGCGACGTCTATCGGCTCATACAAAGTAGCTCAATCGACACAATGGGTTGTCCCCACGCGATGCATTGCATAGGCTTGCGCGATTGTTTGCCCGCGCCTGACGCGAGCCGCCTCGAGGAGACTGTAAATGGGCCTGAATAACCAGTGGATGCAACGCGACCTCGCGGTGTTGTGGCATCCCTGCACCCAGATGAAAGACCACGAACAGCTGCCGCTGATCCCGATCAAGCGCGGCGAAGGCGTCTGGCTCGAAGACTTCGAAGGCAAGCGCTACCTCGACGCCGTCAGCTCATGGTGGGTCAACGTGTTCGGCCACGCCAACCCGCGCATCAACCAACGCATCAAGGATCAGGTCGATCAGCTGGAGCACGTGATTCTGGCCGGTTTCAGCCATCAACCGGTGATCGAGTTGTCCGAGCGGCTGGTGAAGATGACGCCGGAAGGCCTGAACCGGGTGTTCTACGCCGATAACGGTTCGTCCTGCATCGAAGTCGCGCTGAAAATGAGCTTTCACTACTGGCTCAATCGCGGCCAACCGAACAAGAAGCGCTTCGTCACCCTGACCAACAGCTACCACGGCGAAACCATGGCGGCGATGGCGGTCGGCGACGTGCCGCTGTTCACCGAAACCTACAAAGCCCTGCTGATGGACACCATCAAAGTGCCGAGCCCGGATTGCTACGGGCGCCCCGAAGGCATGAGCTGGGAAGACCACTCGCGCAACATGTTCGCGGCCATGGAACAGACTTTGGCCGAGCATCATGACAGCGTCGCGGCAGTGATCGTCGAGCCGCTGATTCAGGGCGCTGGCGGCATGCGCATGTATCACCCGGTGTACCTCAAGCTGCTGCGCGAATCCTGCGATCGCTACGGCGTGCATCTGATCCTCGACGAAATCGCCGTTGGTTTCGGTCGCACCGGAACCATGTTTGCCTGTGAACAGGCCGGCATCCGCCCGGACTTCCTCTGCCTGTCGAAGGCCCTGACCGGCGGTTATCTGCCGCTGGCCGCGTGCCTGACCACCGACGAGGTCTACAGCGCTTTCTACGACGACTATCCAACCTTGCGCGCCTTCCTCCATTCGCACAGCTACACCGGCAACCCGCTCGCGTGCGCGGCGGCACTGGCAACGCTGGATATCTTCGAGCAGGACAACGTCATCGAGAACAACAAGGCGCTGGCCCAGCGCATGGCTTCGGCGACGGCGCATCTGGTCGATCATCCGAACGTGTCCGAAGTGCGCCAGACCGGCATGGTCCTGGCCATCGAGATGGTCAAGGATAAAGCCACCAAAGAGGCCTACCCTTGGCAGGAGCGTCGCGGTTTGAAGGTGTTCCAGCATGCGCTGGAGCGTGGCGCATTGCTGCGTCCGCTGGGCAGCGTGGTGTATTTCCTGCCGCCGTACGTGATTACCCCGGAGCAGATCGACTTCCTCGCCGAAGTCGCCAGCGAAGGCATCGACATCGCCACGCGTGACAGTGTCAGCGTGGCCGTGCCGAAAGACTTCCACCCGGGGTTCCGCGATCCGGGCTGATTCAAAATTTGTGGCGCCTGAACTGCCGCTTTCGCGAGCAAGCTCGCTCCCACAGGGGAATGCATGCCAAATGTGGGAGCGAGCCTGCTCGCGAATGAAGGCGACACCGATCCAACTGATTCACATCATTCCAGAGACCCGAAATGAGACTGTCCCGCTTCTTTATCGACGCCCCCCTGAGCACCGGCGAACACGAATTGCCGGAGGCCCAGGCGCATTACATCAGCCGCGTGCTGCGCATGGCCGAGGGCGATGCGGTGCAGTTGTTCGACGGCTCTGGCCATGAATTTCGTGGTTCGCTTTTAGAAGTCGGCAAAAAGCGCGTGACCGCACAGATCGACGAGCAATTCGCCGGCCAGGTCGAATCGCCGCTGCGCATCCACCTCGGCCAGGGCCTGTCCCGTGGCGAGCGGATGGATTGGGCGATTCAGAAAGCCACCGAACTGGGCGTGAATGAAATTACGCCGATCTTCAGTGACCGCTGTGAAGTCCGCCTGAAGGACGAACGCGCCGACAAACGCCTGCTGCACTGGCGTCAGGTGGCGATCAGCGCGTGTGAACAGTGCGGGCGTTCGCGGGTGCCGGTGATTCATCCGCCGGTGTTGTTGGCGGACTGGCTCAAGCAGACCGAAGCCGAGTTGAAACTGGTGCTGCACCCGGTGGCGGAGCCGTTGGTGAGTCATGCCAAACCCGCGACGCTGGCGTTTCTGATCGGGCCTGAAGGTGGTTTGACTGACGCAGAAGTCGAGCAGGCCAAAGGCAACGGCTTCCACGCCGCCCGCCTCGGCCCGCGGGTGTTGCGTACCGAGACCGCGCCGGTGGTTGCACTGGCGGTCGCCCAGCAGCTTTGGGGTGACTTCTAAGGCCTCTTCGCGAGCAAGCTCGCTCCCACATGGGATCTAGGGTGTTCACAAAATCTGTGTTCACTGAAGATCTACTGTGGGAGCGAGCTTGCTCGCGAATGCGGTGTGTCATTTAGCAAAAATGTTGGTTGACCTGACACCTTCGCGAGCAAGCTCGCTCCCACAGGAATTGCATTTACAGGACGTAAAACAAGATCGCCACAAAGTGCAGCAAACTCCCGGCAATCACGAACAAATGCCAGATCCCATGCGCATGCCGCAGCCGGTGATCAAGGGCAAAAAAGATAATCCCCACCGTGTACAAAACTCCGCCCGACGCCAGCCAGGCAAAACCTGTCGTACCCAGCGCCGCAATCAGCGGCTTGACCGCCACCAACACAATCCAGCCCATCACCGCGTAAATCACGATCGACAGAATCCGTGCTTCCGAACGCGGTTTGATCTCTTGCAGAATACCGATCAGCGCCAGCCCCCAGACAATCCCGAACAACGTCCAGCCCCACGGCCCGCGCAGGGTCACCAGGCAGAACGGCGTATAACTGCCGGCGATCAACAGGTAGATCGAAAAGTGATCAACCTTCTTCATGATCGCTTTCTTGCGCCCGCGCACGCTGTGGTACACGGTTGATGCGCTGTAGAGCACCAGCAGGGTGAAAGCGTAGATCGCCACACTGACAATCTTCCACGGGCTGCCATCCAGGCAGGCAATCACCAACATCCACACGCCACCAATAAATGCCGCCACTGCCCCGACCAGATGGGTCCAGGCGTTCAATCGTTCTCCGTGATACATGTATTGCTCACCTCACATTCGTTACCGCAGCGCGCAAGGCTCGGGCCTTGAGCGTAAAAGCGCAATCAAAAGATCGCAGCCTTCGGCAGCTCCTACCTTCCAACGCATTCCAATGTAGGAGCTGCCGAAGGCTGCGATCTTTTGATCTTCCGTGCACAATCGGCCGATACCAAAAAGAGTCCGCGCCATGCTGATCGACGAAGAATTGACCCTGAAAAAACTCGAGGTGTTCCTCGCTTTCATGCGCACCGGCAACCTCGCCCGCGCCGCTGCCGAGCTGCAGACCAGCAACGTCAGCGTGCACCGCGCGATTCACTCGCTGGAAAGCGCCCTGCGCTGCCCGCTGTTCAAACACGAAGGCCGCAACCTGACGCCGCTGGAAAGTGCTTATGTGCTGGAGGAGCGCGCGCAGAAGCTGATCAACGACGTCGTCGAAAGCGTGCGCCTGACCCGCGAAGCGGCCGGTTTTTCCGCTGAACGCTTCAAGCTTGGCTCGCTGTATTCGTTGACGGTGAAAACCGTGCCGCAATTGATCATGGGCCTTAAGATTCGCCGCAGCGAACTCAACATCGACCTGATCCTCGGCTCGAACATCGACCTGCTCTACAAGCTGAAAAACATGGAAGTCGACGCGATCCTGGTGTCGCTGGACGACAGCATCAATGACCCGGATTGCGAGCAGATTGCACTGTTTTCCGACGACATCTTCCTCGCCACCCCGGCGGATTCAAAGTTCGCCCAGCGCAGTGACGTGGATCTGGCTGAGGTGCGCGATGAAACCTTCATTACCCTGACCCAAGGCTTTGCCACGCATCAGGACGGCGTGCGGGTGTTCAAGCAGGCGGGGTTCGAGCCGAAGGTGGCGATGCAGGTGAATGACATCTTCACGCTGTTGAGCATGGTCAGCTCGGGGGTGGGTTATGCGTTGCTGCCGGGGCGGATTGCGGCGGTGTACGAGAACCGGGTGAAGCTGATTCCGTTGCAGGAGAAGTACCGGTTGCAGCAGCACATTGGGGTGGTGTTTTTGAAGGCCAAGGAAAGGGATCCGAATTTGCTGGCGTTGCTGGCGGAGTGTCGGATGTATGCGAATCGGCAGGCTGGGGTTTAGATCAAGATCAAGAGCTACCCCCTCACCCCAGCCCTCTCCCCCAAGGGGGCGAGGGGGAAAGGGAGCAGATCTCCATGGGTTTCAAGGCCGGAGTTCGACTCAGGACTTTCAGGTCGATGTATAACGCCAAAACAACTCGGTCAGTCCCCTCTCCGCCAAATGGTAGAGGGGGAAAGGGAGCAGATCGGGGGCTTTTCAGAACCTGAGTTCCACTCAGAAATTTCAGGTCGATGTATAACGCCAAAACAACTCGGTCGATCCCCTCTCCCCCCGGGAGAGGGCTAGGGTGAGGGGCTTTTGATTTTCAGCCCACAATCCCGCGAACGATGAAGAACAACAGCGATGGCCCCAGCAAGCAGCCAAGCCCGGTATGAAACGTAGCCGTCAACGCCCCATAAGGCACCAACCGCCGATCCGTAGCCGCTAACCCAGCCGTAACGCCGCTGACAGTCCCGGCCAACCCACCAAACACCATCGCCGAGCGCGGATTATCCAGGCCCATCCAACGCGCCGCCACCGGCGTGCCAACCATCACCAGAATCGCCTTGATCAACCCGGTGGCAATCGACAGCGCCATCACATCCGACGTCGCGCCAATCGCCGCGCCCGTCACCGGTCCGACGATGTAAGTCACCGCGCCCGCGCCAATGGTGGTCATGCTCACCGCATCACGATAACCAAACGCCCAGGCCATGCACGCGCCAACAATAAACGGCAGGATCGTGCCCAGCAGCAGCGCAATCACCCCGATCATCCCGGCCTTCTTCGCCTCGGTCGCCTGCACTTCAAACGCCGTGGCCACAATCGCAAAGTCACGCAGCATCGCCCCGCCCATCAGGCCGATGCCGGAGAACAACGTCAGGTCCGCCAGGCCTTTCTGCCCGCCGGTCATGGTGCCGCCGACCCACGCCAAAACCAGACCAATAACAATGGCAATCGCCGAGCCGTGAATGCGCCCGAACGTCAGCCGTTTTGAGAGCACCACCGACACCCACATGATCACGCCGACAAAAGCGAATGCAGTGACCAGCCCGTTATGTTCCAGACCTTTCTCGATGAGATCCCACATATCAGCGACCTCCTACTGGGGTGCCGACCGGGGAGATTTCCGCCGGTTCATCAGGCAATGGCTCGCCTTTATGCGTACGGCTGATCAGGGCAATCGTGCAGCCGCAGACCACCACCGAACCAATCGCCGCCAGCACCGCAACGGGGCCACCATGCAGTGCGGTGACGACGTTCTGTTGCGCCGCCATCGCCACCACCACCGGAATGTACATCGCGCCCCAGAAGCCGACGCCCATCTCGCATTCCTTGGTCATGCCGCCACGCTTCTGCATCCACAACCGCGCGCAGATCAGCAGGATCATGGCGATGCCGACCCCGCCGACGTTGGATTTGACACCCAACAACACGCCGAGCATGTCACCCATGATCACCCCTGCCAGCGTACAGATCGCGAGCAGCGCCACACCGTAAATAATCATTGTTGTAGTCCTCAAAGTGCATCGTCGAATGTTGTTTTTGTTGTTCGAAGCTTGAGTCGGCGGTTTTAGAGTTGGCGGCCACCCTCCTCTCGCAACAGCGCCTGCAAGGTGTCGAGGCGAGCACTGTCGAAGGCAGTGACCGTGCCCTGCTCGAACACCCGGCGCGCCAGCCCGGTCAGCACCGCACCAGGCGGCAGTTCGATTTGTAGACGCACACCGCGCTCGTAAGCGCTTTGCACGGTGCCGCGCCAATCCACCACGCGGCACATGTTGAAGGCGAGGTCGTCGCGCAGCGCTTCTACTTTGCTCACAGGGCGTGCGCGACTGCCGCTCAGGTAAGCGATTTTCGGGCTCTTCAATTCAATCTTGGCGAAAGCTTCGGCGAGGGTTTGCGCCGGTTTTTCCAGCAGCGGACAGTGCGACGGCACACTCACCGCCAGACGTTTTGCCAGACCGGCGCCACGACTGCGCGCCAGTTCCGCGACCGTTTGCATCGCCTCGTCACTGCCGGCAATCACCACCTGATTGTCGGCGTTGATATTGGCCAGATACACCGGCGAATCTTCGCTATGCACCTGCGCCAACAGCGTTTCGACTGTGGATAATTGCAGGCCGATGATCGCGGTCATGCCGTAGCCCTGTGGATAAGCCTGTTGCATCAAATCACCGCGCAGGCTCACCAGATGCAACGCATCGCTGAAGCTCAAAGCCCCTGCGACCACCGCTGCCGGATATGCGCCGATGGACAGGCCGGCGACGTAATCCGCCGTGAGTCCGTCCTGCAATAATTGCCGAGAAGCAGCGACTCCGGCGATCAGCAGGCAGAGCTGAACCGCCCTTGTCGTGCGCAACGCTGCGCTGGAATCCAGCAACAAAACATCTTCGCCAAGCACATCACTGGCTTCGACCAAGGTCTCGCGGGGCAAGCGCTGAAGCATGCCCGCTTGCTGCGCGCCCTGGCCGGGGAACACCAGCAGACTGCTCACGCTGCCTGCTCCTGCGGGTTCCACGGGTCAATCACCAGGCACGCCTGATGGGCATTTTTCAACAGCACGCGCGCCGAACCGCTGGCCCATTCACGCAATGCCACAGCACCGAACGGCGTCTGCAATTGCAGGTCGACCCGGCACGCGGCTTGATCAAAAAGCGCGACCAGTTTGCGTGCCTGATTGCGGGTAATCAGTTGCGGTGTGCGCAGAATCAGATCGAGGTCACTGGCCGCGTGCATCGCGGTAAAACCACTGGCCAATTCAAACCCGACACTGCCGCTGACACCCCAGACCCAACCGCAATCGTCGAGCATCGGCCGCAGTTGTTTGAGCGCGTGCATGACCGGCAGATCGCGCCCGCTGTCGACGTGACACAGCGCTTCCGGACTGACCCGACAGGCAATCGAATCGACCGCCATAAACACCGCCAGCCGCTGCTCGCGCAACACACCGCGCACGCCGACCGCGACGTAACCTTCCTCGCTCAACGCCCGCCGCACCACCACCGGTTGCCCGGCGCCCAGCGACTCGACTGCCCACAGCGGCGCATCCGCCGGCAACTGCGCCGGGGTCATGCCCCAGAGCAGATCGTGGGCCAGAGGCGTGTTCACCACTGCGCCCTCAGCAATTCGCGCACACGGCTGGAGGCAGCACGATTTTTCGCGCCGAGGCGATTGCTCAGATCAGAACTGGAAATATCGCCGATGGCTTGTTTGAGGCACTCGTTGACTCTTGATAGATCTTCCGCCGTCGGCTGCTCAATCTGCTCCACCGACAGGGTTTCCCAGAGCAAACCAAGACTCGCATAACTGTCGATGTCATAAGCCATCGGCGGCACACTGGCGGCCAGCGCTTCCAGTTCTTCAACACTGCGCAACGTCACCCGCGCCGCCGACGCCTTGCCCATCGCATGTACCATCACGCCCGGATCGCGCAGCGCAATCAAGCGGTTGGCCTGATAACCATGCGCCAGAAACGCCCCGGACATCGCCTTGCCCACCAGCAACGCGATCACCGGATGCCCGGCCAACCGTGCGCGGGCATAACTGTCCGCCGCACCGGCCAGCGCCTGATGAATGCCAAGCGCTTCTTCGCGCCGACCATAAGCCTGGCTTGGCACATCGACGATGGCGATGATCGGGCGCTTCTGCGCTTTGTCGCGATCAACAGTGATCGCATCATCCACAGCCTTGGCCAGACCCCAGCCTTCGAGCAAGCCGACTTCGCCGTTGCGCGCACGCGGGAAACGATTGTCTGGATCAGCGACCACAGCGATAAAACGCCCCAGCTCACCGTCAGCCACCTTCAACGAGGCCGGCAGCCCTTCAACGCTTTTAGCGCCCGCGCTCAAGGCGTAGAACCAATTCAAACCGCGCAGCGAATAACCGCTCATGAGCGCTCTCCTTGATACAGATCGCGAACCACTGACGGTTCGATTTGCGGGTCAGTGTTCAGACTGTCGAGACGCTGCAGAAACCATTCTGCGCGTTGGCTGCGCGGTTGCGCCGGCAAACCTTGCTGGAGCAATTCGCCGACCTGCTGACGAATCTTCGCCACGTCATCGGCGACATACCGATCGACCAGACCACTGGCAAACCGCTGCTCACCGCCAGTCAAACTCCAAATGAAAGGCCGGTCGCGGGAGTCGTATTCCTCGATCCCGGCTTCCTGCTCGATCACCTGCGGCCCGTTCAAACCGAGACGTGCTTCCTGAGTCACCAGCAAATAACTGCAAAGCGCGGCGGCAATCGACATGCCGCCAAAGCAACCGACGCTGCCCGCCACCACACCAACCACCGGTTGGTACTGCTGCAAATCGACAATCGCCGCATGAATATCGGCAATGGCCGCCAGCCCGAGATTGGCTTCCTGCAAGCGCACACCACCGGTTTCCAGCAGCAACACCGCGCGTGTCGGAATGCCTTTGCGGTTGTCTTCCGCCGCCAGTTCGAGCGCGCCGGCAATCTTCGCCCCGCCGACTTCGCCAAGGCTGCCACCCTGAAACGCGCCTTCAATCGCCGCGATGACTACCGGCAAACCATCGAGGTTGCCCTTGGCGATCACCACGCCGTCATCGGCCTGCGGCACCACGCCCTGACGTTCGAGCCACGGCGACATGACCCGTTGAAACGGATCGAGCAATTCGCGAAAACTGCCAGCATCGAGCAAGGCTTTCGCCCGTTGCCGTGCGCCGAGTTCGACGAAGCTGTGTTTGTTGAGCAACGCTGCGCTGTCAGTCATGGCCGATCTCCTCGAAACCTTGTTCCAGGCGCAAGCGCACCACCCCCGGCGTCGCGCCGAAGTCGTGGATATCGATGGCCATGGCCGGCGGCGTGGTGCCGTCGAACATACGCGCAAACAGATGCTGCCAGCGCAACTGCGCGCCGTTGACCGAGGTCTGCACATTGATCGTCAGCTTGCCGGCCAGACCCGGCTCGATCAGCACTTCCAGATCACCCGAGCCGACACAACCGACCAGCGCGCGACCGCGTGGCGGCTGCCCGGCGGGGAATTCAAACGATAGGGTTTCCATCAAAACGCTCCCTGAAGGATGCCGTCGCGCTCGATGCGATCGAGCAGCAGCGTGGCGGCGAGCAAGTCGGCAGCGCCACCGGGCGAGGCATTCAATGCGATGAGTTGTTGATCGAGTTCGTGCAGGCGACGGCGACCGCTGAGGCTGGCGCTGCCACCGGCGTCGAGCACGGCTTGCGCGCCGAGTTGCATGGCGCGCAGGCCGGGTTCGCCGGCGCGGTAGAGCACGCAGGTGTCGGCGAGGTCAGTCATGATCGCGAGCAAGGCGTCGAGTCGGGCGTTCTGTTCGCCGTGGCCGTTGGCGCGGCTTTTCTGCAGTTGCGGCAGGCCGCGTTGCAACACGGATGGAAAGCCCAGTTGCGCTTCCTCGCGGGCACCGCGTGCGCCGTAGCGCTGGGCGACTTGTGCGCCGTGGCTGAGCGGTTTCGGTGCGTAGCAGTCGTCGAGCAGTGCTAGGCGTGCGGCACACAGGGCAATGGATTTCGGTTGCAGCGCGGCGGCCGTCACCAACAGACCCAAGGCCCAGATTGCGCCGCGATGGGTGTTGACGCCTTGGGTGGTGGTGAGCATGGCTTGCTCGCCTTCACGGCCGATGCGGCCAATCGCTTCGCGCAACGGCAAACCGACTTCGCCAATGTCCAGCGCTGCTTCGACCATTTCCTTGAACGCTGGCCATAATGCCAACGCCGAAGCGTGCATCAGGCCCAAGTGCAGATCGGTGTGCGCGCCATTGCCGCGACGGTCAACCAGTGCCGGTTTCGGCGACAGATCGGCTTCGTCAATCAGCGCGTCCACCGCCAGATCGGCCAATCGATCTGCCAAGGACAGCGGTTTCGCTTGCAGGTTAAATGCGTGCATTACCAGCTCCTGAATTTGGCGGGCGGGTTGTACAGGCCGCCGGACCACTCGACCAGATCGCCCACGCTTTTCGCCGCGAGCAATTCGCGAGTGGCGTCGGTGCGGCGGATGCCGAGGTCTTCGGGCAAGGCGATCAGGCCTTCGCGGCGCATGCGTTCGGTGTCTTTCGGGTTGTGGCGCAGGCCGATGGCGGTGACGCCGGCAACTGCGGCGATCATCGCCTGGCGCTCTTCCAGCGAGCGCGCCTTGTACAGGTAGGCGATGCCTTCCTCGGTGAGCAGGTGGGTGACGTCGTCGCCGTAGATCATGATCGGCGCCAGCGGCATGCCGCTTTTCTTCGCCACTTCGACCGCGTCGAGGGTTTCGACGAAGGTCGGTTTGCCGCCCTCCTGGAAGGTCTCGACCATTTGCACCACGAGTTTCTTGCCGCGTTCGAGCATCGGTTGCTGCGAGTCGTCGTGGCGCATGTCCAGCCACGCCGGGGTGCCATGACGGCGACCGCGCGGGTCATGGCCCATGTTCGGCGCACCGCCGAAACCGGCGAGGCGGCCACGGGTCACGGTCGAAGAATGGCCGTCGCCATCGACCTGCAACGTCGCGCCGATAAACAGATCCACCGCGTACTGTCCGGCGAGCTGGCAGAACATCCGGTTGGAACGCAGCGAGCCGTCGCGACCGGTGAAGAACACGTCGGGGCGCGCGGCGATGTAGTTTTCCATGCCTAGTTCAGTGCCGAAGCAATGCACACTTTCGACCCAGCCGCTCTCGATCGCCGGGATCAGCGTCGGGTGCGGGTTGAGCGTCCAGTTGCGGCAGATCTTGCCTTTCAGGCCGAGGGATTCGCCGTAGGTCGGCAGGATCAATTCGATGGCGGCGGTGTTGAAGCCGATGCCGTGGTTGAGCGACTGCACGTTGTGTTTTTCGTAGATGCCACGGATCGCCATCATCGCCATCAGCACATGCACAGGCTTGATATGGCGCGGGTCACGGGTGAACAGCGGTTCGATGTAGAACGGCTTGTCGGCGACCACGACGAAATCGACCCATGACGCCGGAATGTCCACGCGAGGCAGTTCGCTGACGTCGTCGACCAACTGGTTGACCTGGACGATGACGATGCCGTCGCTGAACGCCGCTGGTTCGATCAATGCCGGGGTGTCTTCGGTGCTCGGGCCGGTGTAGATGTTGCCAGCGCGGTCGGCCATGAAACCGGCCGAGAGCACGACGTTGGGGATCAGGTCCACCACCAGTCGGGCGTAGAGTTCGATGTAGGTGTGGATCGCGCCGACTTCGAGCAAGCCGTCTTCGAGCAGCTGGCTGATGCGCAGGCTCTGGGTGCCGGCGAAGGAGAAATCGAGCTTGCGGGCGATGCCGCGTTCGAACAGGTCGAGGTGCTCTGAGCGACCGACGCTGGGCATGATCATGTGCAGGTCGTGGAGCTTTTCCGGGTCGGCTTTGGCCAGCGAACGGGAGAGGAAATCCGCCTGCTTCTGGTTGTTGCCCTCCAGCACCACACGGTCGCCGGGATGGATCAGCGCTTCGAGCGCGGCGACGATCTTGTCGGTGGGCAACACCACACCGTCGGCCAGCCCGCGCACCTTGTCGAGGCGGCGCTGCTTCTCATCGCGCCGCCGCGTCCAGCGCGAGTCGGGGGAAATTGTTGTTGTCATGCTCACTCCACGGGGTTCGCTGTCGTGGAGCTAAGGTAGGCGTGTGGGGTGGGAGCATCAATCAAGCGCGGTGGTGAATCGTTACGCTCAGGGTAATGATCAAGAGCCGCCCTCACCCTAGCCCTCTCCCGGAGGGAGAGGGGACCGACCGAGGTGTCTGGCGCCATACATCGACCTGCCCCACCAAGTCGATTATGGATTCACAGCAGTATTTTCAGGTCGGCGTAACTTGTGAGCATCCCACGGTAGGCCCCCTCTCCCTACGGGCGGTCCGACGTTTCGGGAGGGCTGGGGTGAGGGTCAGCTTTCAAGTCACTCCGTCGGCACCAACCTATCCAACAAACGGTTGACGGCCATCTCCGCCACCATCACCACCTGCGCAATACCTTGCACAGTCTTGCGGTGCGTACCTTCCACCATTGCCGCATGGTTGTTGAGCATGACCGTGGCCGAGCCGAGGGTTTCACTGGCGTCGGCCAGCAGGGATTCGGTGTCGGCATTGGGGTTGGCCATGTACAGCGTGTTGGGGGTGTAAGGCGTGGCCATCAGGTCGGCGTTGGTCGGGCCGAGGTAATGGTCGAGGGCGCGTTCGGCGGCTTCGTGGAATTTCTTCGAATCGGGGGATTCGTAGGGGGATGCGGGATCTGTGAGCGGGGGGTTAGGCGTAGGTTTAATCATCTTCAGGTTCCGAAATTAAGCTGGAACCGCTTCTCTGCTAAAAGAAGGGGTGGCAGCTGAACGCAGGTTAGCAGACCGGGGAACCTAAGGAAGCCGGCGCGCCGAAGCGCCCTGCGCACAGCCGCCATCGAATGCAGGCGCTGAGCCTGACGATGATGCATGTGCACCCTTAGATTAACCACGGGCTGCTAAACCCGATCACTGGAAATCAGTGATGCGAATCAAGTTACGCAGCATGCCGAGAGCGCACAAGCCGGCGGATTCTGGTGCATGCGTAGGCAGCGGCGCAAGGATTTGTAGGCTCGGGAGCCGTAACACCGGATGTCTTTAAACAGCTGAGCTGAATGGTGTTTATTACTCACAGAGATTTAGGATTTGTCTGTCGGATTGGGGTGTGGCGACTGGCGCTTTCGCGAGCAGGCTCGCTCCCACAGGGGGTCTGTGTCGTACGCAAAATCCGGGATCACTGAAGATCAACTGTGGGAGCGAGCCTGCTCGCGAAGAGGCCAGTCAGAACACCGAAGATTCCAGATCAGTAAACGAGCCCAGCATCCACCAACAACTTCTCCAGCCCCAACAAATCCGGCACCTTCGCCACCTGTTCCCCGACCTGCACCGCCGCCTGCTCCAGCCCACACAACGGCACATCGACATAACTCAACTGACTATCAAGCTTGTACGACCGCGGAATCCCCTGCACCAGCAGCGCAATGAATTTCAACTCCGGCAATCCACCGAGCGCATTCAAAATCACGATCCGCGCCCGCTCGCCAATGACGATTTTCTGCCCGCACGCCGATTCAAAACTCAGCAGCGGAATCTGCCGCTCTCGCCACGTAACTTTACCGAGATACCACGGCGGCGTGTCCAGATCGAAGGCACTGGCCTGGTAATCGATCAACTCAGCGACAGCGACGTTAGGCAGGATCAAATTGCGATCCGCCAATGGCAGCAGCAACCCGGTCAGTTGGCTGCTGCGCTGATTATGCCGGCGCTCATGCATGTTTCTTGCTCCACTGGGCAATGCTTTCGAGCAGCACCGACTCTTGATACGGCTTGCCGAGGTAGTCGTTGACGCCAATCGCCATCGCGCGGTCGCGGTGTTTCTGCCCGGTGCGCGAGGTGATCATGATGATTGGCAGGTGCTGCAGGCGTTCGTCGTTGCGCACCTGGGTGGCGACTTCGAAGCCGTCCATGCGCGGCATTTCGATGTCGAGCAGCATCAGGTCGGGCATGTGCTCTTCCAGCAGCAGCATGGCGTCCACCCCGTCCTTGGCCGTGAGCACGTTCATGCCGTGGCGTTCGAGCAAACGGCTGGTGACCTTGCGCACAGTGACCGAGTCGTCGACCACCATCACCAGCAGCGGTTTGTGCGGTTCGCTGTCGAGCTCCGGCAGCGTTGGCGTCGGCGCAATGCGTGCCTGCATGGCGCGGATCGGCGCGAGCAAATCGAGAATCAGCACCACCCGACCATCGCCGAGAATCGTCGCGCCGGATACGCCCTGCACCGCCGCGAATTGCGCGCCAAGGCTCTTGACCACGATCTCACGGGTACCGGCCATGGTATCCACCAGCACCGCGATGCGCCGGTCGTTGTAGTGCACCAGCAGCACCGGCAATGGCAGGTTCTGGCCCAGCAGTTTCGGTCGTGGCGCGGTTTTCAGCAGTTCGCCGAGGTAGCACAGCTCATAGGTCTGGCCGCCGTATTGGTAGCGCGGTGGATCAACGCGGAAGTGAGCTTCCAGATCATTCGGCAACACGCGGACGATGCCTTCGATGGTGTTCAGCGGGATCGCGTACTGATCCTCGCCACACTGCACCATCAACGCGCGGTTGACCGACACGGTGAACGGCAAACGAATACGGAAATGCACGCCCTGCCCCGGCACGGAATCGATGCTCATGCTGCCGCCGAGCTGCCGCACTTCTTCGTGCACCACGTCCATGCCGACGCCGCGTCCGGAAATCTGGGTGATTTTTTCTGCAGTGGAAAACCCCGGCTGCAGGATGAACTGCAACACATCGCGGTCGCTGATCTCGGCTTCCGGCGCGAGCATGCCACGCTTGATCGCTTTGTTCCGCACCGCTTCCAGCGGCACCCCGGCGCCGTCGTCGCGGATATCGAAAACGATGTCGCCGCCCTCGCGGGACAGGTCGAGGCTGATCTGCCCTTGCGCCGGCTTACCCGCCGCCAGCCGCACTTCGGCGGACTCCAGACCGTGGTCGACGGCGTTGCGCAGCATGTGCTCCAGCGGCGCGGCCATGCGTTCGAGGACGTTGCGATCCATCTCGCCTTCAGCGTTGCCGACGACAAACGCGACGTCTTTGTTCAGCTCTTCGGCGACCTGGCGGACGATGCGTTTCAAGCGCGGCAACATGCGCTCGAACGGCACCATGCGCGTGCGCATCAGGCCTTCCTGCAATTCGGTGTTGATGCGGCCCTGTTGCTGCAACAGGTTCTCGGCGTCGTGATTGCGGCGGTCGAGGGTTTCCTTGAGATCGAGCAAGTCGGAGGCCGATTCGAACAGCGCCCGCGACAGTTGCTGCAACTGCGAATGGCGATCCATTTCCAGCGGGTCGAATTCTTCGTAGCCGAGGCGTTCGGCGTCGACTTGCTGACGACTGAGAATCCGCCCCTGAGTTTCAGTGTCGAGGCGGCGCAACTGATCGCGCATGCGCTCAATGGTGGTTTCCATCTCGTTCAGGGCAATCTGGGCGTCGTTGACCTGTTGTTCGATACGGCCACGGAAGATTGACGTTTCGCCGGCCAGATTGACCAGTTCATCGAGCAGTTCGGCGGAGACCTTGACCATGTCCGCGCCAGCCTCGGCGGCTGGCGGCGCTACTTCAGGCTTGACTGGCACCGGCAACACCGGCGGCGTGTCGGGCATCACCGGGTGGCTGAAATTCTGGATCGCGTTGATCAGCCGATCGGCCGGCGGGCACGGTTGCCCGGCGCGTACGCCATCGAGCATCTGCGCCAAGCGATCATGACCGCGCTGCACCAGCGCAAACAGCTCCGCCGACGGCTGCAAAGCGCCGCTGGAAAGACTTTCGTAAAGGTATTCCAACTCATGGGCGAGGTCGCCGATCGGGCCGATCTCGACCATCCGCGCGCCGCCCTTGAGGGTGTGCAGATCGCGCAGCAGGGTTTCCACTTCCTGACGATTGCCAGGCTCCGCCTGCCAGCGCAGCAGCGCGGCGCCGGAGTTTTCGATGATGTCGAAACCTTCTTCGAGGAAGATTTCCAGCAGCTCCGGATCGTGCCCAGCGCTGTCGTGATCGGCGGCGGGTTGCGGCGTTTCGCCAACGCTTTGGCCCTGGCGCAGCTGACGCAGGGTTTCGATCAAATCCTCTGCCGGGGTCAGTGGCTGATGCTGTTGCAGTTGTTCCACCAGCAGCGCCAGACGCTCATGGCTTTTGAGCAGCAAGCGCGCCAACACTTCGCTGTGGCTGTAGCGACGATCGACCAAACCTTCGTAGAGGCTTTCCAGTTCCTGAGCCAGATCGCCGACGGCCTCGACTTCAGCCATTCGCGCACCGCCCTTGAGCGTATGCAAATCGCGCTGCAACGAGGACAGCGGCGCGCCGTTGTCCGGGTCGTTGAGCCAGCGCTGCAAGGCCTGGCCGGCGCTGTCGAGGATGTCCACGGCCTCTTCGATAAAGATCTCGACGATCTCGTCATCCGCTTCAAACGGGGTGGCCGCCTGCTGCAATTCCGCCGTGGCGCTGCCCAGTTCACGGATGCTCAGGGTGCGGCTGCCATCGCTGCGAATCAGGCCCATGGAAGAAGGATCGAGGCTCTGATCGAGCAGATCATGCAACGCCCGAATCCGCTCTGGCTGCGGCGTGACTTCCTGACCGGCGGCCAGTTCGTCGAGCATGTTGATCAGCGCTTCGTGGGCGTTTTGCGCTTCCTGGAAAAACTGCTCGCTGACCGCCAGGCTGCTTTCTTCCACGGCGCCGTAGAGATCGAGCAAGGCTTCGCACAACACATCCACCGGCAGCAAATCCGCCAAATGCGCGCCTTCGCCGAGGGTGGTCAGTTCATCCAGCAAGGCGCTGAGTTCCTGACGCTCGCCGGGGTGTTGCTGCCAGCGCTGTAGCAGGCTCTCAGCATCCAGCAGGATATCCATGCCTTGAGCGAGGAAGTTATTGATCAGTTGCGGATCGCGCTTGATCCGCACGCCGGTATTGGGCGCATCGAGGATCGACGCCAGACGCTCGGCAAGCAGGGTTTCCGAGCGTTTGATCAGCGACTGTGCACCGACAATCGGCGCCAGCGGATCGTGCTTGAGCTGACGCAGGCCGACGCGGAACAAGCCCTCGGCTTCGAGGAGCAACTCCACTTCGTCGAGGTCCAGCGGCAACTGGTGCGCCTTGAACTCGCGGGCCAGTTGATCGAGCGGTGCCGCGAGTTCGGCAATCGGCAACACGCCGGCCATCGAGGCACTGCCCTTGAGCGTGTGCAAGGCGCGCTGCAACTGGTCACTGGCTTGCAACGGCACGTGTTCGGCGGCCTGATCAAGAAAACGGTTGAGACTGGCGAGGTGAGTCTCGGCTTCGTTACGGAAAATCTCCAGCAACAGCGGATCGAGCGCGGCGACATCGTCGACATCTTCGGCGGCCAGCGGCTCGTCACCCTTGGCCAAGGCATGCGCGCGTGCGGCGAGTTGATCGACATCGCTGCGCTGTCGCTGGCTGTTAGTGGCGAATTCATTGATCAGCTCCGGCAACAACAGCACCGTATCGGTGAGCAGTTGTGGCACCACCGAGCCGGGTTCGACGCTCTGTTCCAGGACGCGGTTAAGCAGGTTTTCCACCGCCCACGCCAGCTCGCCGAGGATCAGCGCGCGGACCATGCGCCCGCTGCCCTTCAAGGTGTGAAAGGCGCGGCGCAGTTCAGTCAGCGCGGCGCGATCCTGCGGATTGGCCGACCAGCGCGGCAGGTATTCGTGGAGAACTTCGAGGACCTCGTCGGTCTCTTCAAGGAACACTTCGCGCAGTTCATCATCGACCGGTTCTTCATCGGCCGGTGGTGGCATCAGGCTGCCGGGAGTAATCAGAGCCGGCGGGTTGAGCGCCGAAACCGGGCTGGCGAGAACATCGGCCAGCGACTGTACGGTTTCCGGATCATCGAGCGCCTGCATGTCCTGCATCACCAGCGCTTCGCTGGGGCTGAGCACGTCGTCGAGCACGGGCACATGCGGCTCATTTGGAAAGAAACCCAGACTGGCGAGGGATTTCTGTGCGACGTCCAGCAATTGTTCGCCCGGTGCCTGTGGGTCGTCGCTCAAGCGTTCTAGGTAATACTCCAGACTGCTGATGACATCGGCCAGATGATCGAGTTGCTCCCAACCTGGCTCGTGCGGATCAAGCAGCAAATGTTCGCGGATAAAACTGTTGCAGGCTTCGACCAGACTCGCCGCGCGATTCAACGGAATCATCGCCAGCGCACCGCGCACCTGAGTCAGCAGCGCCGGCAGCGGTTGCAGGTGCTGGCGATCCCAATCGGCGTCGATGTAGTCGACGATCATGTCCTTGGCCTGTTGCAGGCAGATGCGCGCTTCCTTGATCACGATCTGATGGATCTGCGTCAGGTCGGTGGTCGGCAGGCGCGAATCTTCCGGGCTTTCCGGCTCGACGGTGCCGACCATTCCGGCCAACGTTGCTTCGACGTAAAGCAGCGCACCGGCAACGTCCATCAGGATCGCGTCATTCGGTTCACGCTGGCCCTGGGCGAGGCTGAGTACCACGGCCAATTGATCGATGATGACTTTGCGCGGCTGGCCGAAACCGAGCACGGCGAGGGTGTCGGCGATCTGCCGCAACGGCGCGAGCAGGCTTTCCAGATCCGAGGTGTGCTGACGGTCGCTACGCACGAACAGGTCAAGGCGTTCCTTGACCCGCACCAGTTCTTCGCACAGCGCGGCCAACACCGAGCGCATCGCATCGCGGTCGGGGCCGGCAAGGCGCGCGCGTTCTTCGTCGACCATCGCGCTGTCAGGCAACGCGTCGTCCAGGGAGTAGCGATCTTTCATGGTCAGCATCTGCCCGGTGGGATGTTCGGCTTTGGCAATATAGAACAACAGGCTTTTCAGCAGTTCTGGCGGTGGCGTCTGGTTGAGGCCGGCCATGCCTTGCTCGAGCAGGCGTTTCAGCTCTTTGTCAGCATCCTTGAACAGGCTGCGCAGCGCCGGACTGTTGGCGATCACGCCTGCGCGCATGCCTTCGACCAGCGCCGAGGCGACTTGCCACAGCGGGCTCAGCGGCGAATCACCGCTCAGCGCTTCGAGGCGGGTGAAGACCTTGGCCAGATATTCGAGGTGGGTCTGGTCATCCTGTTCGCGCAGCAAACCGACCAAAGCCATTTGCAGCATCTGGCGTAATTTGCGCAGCACGTTCGGCAACTCTGCCGGCTCAAGCAGCGCCAGTGCTTCGGCGTTCAAGGGCGGTAACTCAGGCAGTTGCGGGCTGAACAGGCTGGTTTCAGACAACAGGCTTTCGCCACGGGCACTGCGCAGATCGTTGATCAGCGGCAACACCACAAGCGGCAAATCACGGCGAGCGCTCTGCACACGGTCGAGGTAAATCGGCAATTGCCCGAGGGCTTGCAGCAACAGGTGCAGAGCTTCGTCGCGGTGGCTGACGCGCTCATGCTGCAAGGCTTCGACCAGATGTTCCATTTCTTCGGCGAGCAAGGCTGCGCCGTAGAACTCGACCATCTGCAAACTGCCGTGGACCTGATGGATGTAATCCAGGCACTCGTCCAGCCCGGGAAAGGCTTGCGGATCATCGAGCACGGCTTCAATCGCCTGATGCGCCAGCCTCAGCGTTTCGGCAATTTCGCCTTTGACCCATTCGAGGGCCACATAGTCGTGCCGATCACCCATAACCACTCCACTCACGCTTTATCTGTCGCCGCCGGCAAGGTGAACCCGGACACCGAACGCCGCAGCTGACTGGCCATTTTCGTCAGGTTGCCGATGCTCTCGGCGGTGGCCGTGGAGCCGGACGAAGTCTGCGAGGTGATTTGCTGGATCACGTTCATCGTCAGCGAGATCTGCCCGGCGGAAGTCGTCTGTTGCTGCGCTGCGTTGGAGATGCTTTGAATCAGCGCCGCGAGGGTCTTCGATACGCCTTCGATTTCTTCCAGGGCCACACCGGCATCCTGCGCCAGTCTCGCGCCGCGCACCACTTCGGTGGTGGTTTGTTCCATCGAGATCACGGCTTCGTTGGTGTCGGTCTGAATCGCCCGCACCAGGGTTTCGATCTGCCGGGTGGCGGCAGACGAGCGTTCGGCCAAGCGCTGCACTTCGTCGGCAACCACGGCGAAACCGCGCCCGGCATCACCGGCCATCGACGCCTGAATCGCCGCGTTGAGGGCGAGGATGTTGGTCTGGTCGGCAATATCATCGATCAGGCTAACGATGTCGCCGATTTCCTGCGACGACTCGCCCAGACGCTTGATACGTTTGGCGGTGTCCTGAATCTGCTCGCGAATGTTGTCCATGCCGTGGATGGTGTTGTGCACCACCTCGTTGCCCTTGTTGGCGATCTCCACGGAGCGCTCGGCTACCGCTGAAGACTCGGCGGCGTTGGCTGACACCTGATCGATGGATTCAGCCATGTCGCTGATCGCCGTCGAGGCTTCGGAAATCTGCTGGGCCTGATGCTCCGAGGCCTGGGCCAGATGCATGGCGGTGGCCTGGGTTTCCTGCACCGCTGCGGCGACCTGGCCGGCGGTGAGGTTGATCGTCGCGACGAGATCACGCAATTGGTCGACGGAATAGTTGATCGAATCGGCGATGGTGCCGGTGAAGTCTTCGGTCACCGAAGCGGTCACCGTGAGGTCGCCGTCGGCGAGGTCTTCGATTTCATCGAGCAGGCGCATGATCGCGTTCTGATTGCGCTCGTTCTTCTCGGCGGTTTCGCGCAACTGGCGATTGGTTTCCCGGACCATGACCAGACCGATAAGGATGATCGAAGCCAACGCCAGCAAACCGAGGACGTAACCGCCGATGGTGTCGGTATTGCGCCCGCCGGCAAGGTTCTCGAAGCGAGTGGCCAGGTGCGAGGCTTCGTCGAGCAGGGTTTGCGAGAGGCTGAAGATATTGCTCGCCGATTCACGGACCTTGAACAGCTCCGGCGAGGTTTCGAGGATTTCATCCACCGAGCCGGAGACGAACTGGAACAGCTCGGAGATTTCACTCAAACGCGCACGGGCGTCGCGGTCTTCGACCTGGCTGATTTTCAGCGCTGCGTTGCCTTGCAGCATGCCGTTGAGCACCTGGCCAAAACGGCTGGCATCGCGGCCAAAGGCATCGGCGGCCTGCTGCGAGTTTTCGTCGCCGGCGAGCACGGTGTTGACCGCGCCGAGAATGCGCTCAGCCAGCAGCGATTGACGCTGGGCCATCGCCACTTGCGCCGCTGGTGCGCCGCGCTGGAGGAGGATTTCGACGACTTTTTCGTATTCGATCTGCAACTGCGGCACGGTTTCGGCCAGGGTAGCGGCGACCTGATGCAGCGACAGCACGGTCTGTTCGCTGGAAAGAATCGCGTCGGTGTTTTTCAGCAGGCGTTCCCAGTCCAGTTGCACGGCGCGCATTTCCGGGCGCACGGCGGCCGGCGCTGGCGGCAGGCCGGTGGTTGGGTCGCCTTTTTTCAGGTAACTCCAGCGCTGGGCAAAATCGTTGCGCGCATCGCTGAGCAACTTGAACGCGGCAGCCTTGCCGGCGGCGGCTTCGGTGGCGTTCTTGGCGATGCGTTGCGAGAGCACACGCAGCTCACCGGCGTGGCCGATGTACTGTTTGTCGTAGTTCGCCTGGGTGTTGAGGTAAGCGAAGTTGGCGAACAGCAGCATGATGAACACGATCAGTGCGATGAACAGCACGATGATCTGCGAGCGACTGCGCGAGCCTTCCGCCGGCTTGCCTGTTTTTGCTTTTGTCATCGGTCCTCGCCCTTAACCCACACCTTTGAGGCCTGCTGCAATCCCTGTGGGAGCGAGCCTGCTCGCGAAAGCGCTGGGTCAGCCAATATTTATCTTGCCTGACACGCCCTCTTCGCGAGCAGGCTCGCTCCCACAGGGGACGGTGTTGAATCTGTTATATCGCGACGCTCATGAACACTGGGGACTTGGCCAGCGCAAACAGGCTGAACACCCGCCAGTTCTGCTCACGGCGGAAGTAGCCTTTGACGAACTCGGCCTTCGAACCCTGGCGCTTGCTGATCGAGATCGGTTCGAAGCTGTCCTGCTCGAAATGCTGCAGACCAATAACCTCATCGACCATCAACCCGGCGAACACATCGCCATGCTCGACCACCAGGACCCGCCGCTGTTTACGCAACGGCGACAGTTCATGGCCGAAAAATCCGCACAAATCCATGATCGGCAGCAGCCGCCCACGCAGGTTAGCCACACCTTTGACCCACGGTTTGACCCCGGGCAATTGAGTGAAGCGCGGTTCGTGCAGCACTTCGCTGACTTCACCCATCGGCGCCACATACCAATGCTCGCCGAGGCGAAAGCCGATGCCGCTCCAGCGATCCTGACGCGCCGGTTGCGACGGCAGGTCCGCCGCCAGCAAGCGGCAGCGCTGGTCGATTTGCCAGAGCAGTTCGAACGCGGTCAGCGATTCGCTCATGGTCGTGCGATCAACCGTTCAGCACGTTGTTCAGGGTCTTGATCAGGGTGTCTTCGTCGACCGGTTTGGTCAGGTAGTCCTTGGCGCCCTGACGGGTGCCCCAGACCTTGTCGGTTTCCTGATCCTTGGTGGTGATGATGATCACCGGGATGTGGCTGGTGTCGGAATCTTTGGTCAACTGGCGAGTGGCCTGAAAACCGTTGAGGCCGGGCATGACGATGTCCATCAATACCGCGTCGGGTTTTTCCTGACGGGCCAGGGCCACGCCGTCGGCACCGTTTTCGGCCTTCAGCACTTCATGGCCGTGCTTTTCGAGCATGCCGGTCAGTTTGTACATTTCAGTCGGCGAATCATCGACGATCAGGATACGTGCCATGGTTTTCCCCATTTTTCTTGTCGACCCCCGGCCCGCTGGCCGAGCGTCACTGTACGTGTCTTACTGCGGCAAAACGGCGGCGAAGCCCGGAACATGGGCCTGGATCGCGTTGAGCAGTTCTTCCTTGCTGAAAGGCTTGGTCAAAAATTGATCAGAACCGACAATCCGCCCCTTGGCCTTGTCGAACAGCCCGTCACGCGATGACAGCATGATCACCGGCGTGGCCTTGAACGCACTGTTGTTCTTGATTAAAGCGCAGGTCTGATAACCATCCAGACGCGGCATCATGATGTCGACAAAAATGATCCCGGGATGGTTGTCGGCGATCTTCGCCAAAGCATCGAAACCGTCGATCGCCGTGATTACTTCGCACCCGACATTCTTCAACAAGGTTTCGGCGGTGCGACGAATCGTTTTCGAGTCGTCGATCACCATGACCTTCAAGGCGCTGGACTGCTGTTCCATAAGAGGGCTCTACCGTCGCCTTTGCGAATCAAATTGTCCGTTTTGCGATGACTGATGGCTGGAAACCCTTGATGCTCAAGGGCCAGCACGGCATGGCAGCCTTTTTAGCACAGTCTCCAGATGCAATCTATCGACGGGTTTTTCCTTGACCGAAAACCCGCCCGGCGCCACTCTGGCGGCACTTTTTCAATACCGATCCGGTAGCCAATTTTCGAGGAAAACCCAATGAGCGTTCGCGTCGGGATTGTCATGGACCCTATCGCCAGCATCTCCTATAAAAAGGATAGCTCGCTGGCCATGCTGCTGGCCGCGCAAAAGCGTGGCTGGGAACTGTTCTATATGGAACAGCGCGACCTGTATCAGGGCGAAGGTCAGGCACGGGCGCGCATGAAGCCGCTGAAAGTCTTCGCCAACCCGGAAAAATGGTTCGAACTGGACGCCGAGCAGGACAACCTGCTGAGCGATCTCGACGTGATCCTGATGCGCAAGGATCCGCCGTTCGACATGGAGTTCGTCTATTCCACCTACCTGCTCGAACAGGCCGAAACCGCTGGCGTGCTGGTGGTGAACAAGCCGCAGAGCCTGCGCGACTGCAATGAAAAGCTGTTCGCCACGCTGTTCCCGCAGTGCACGCCGCCAACCATCGTCAGCCGCCGTGCCGATGTGCTGCGCGAATTCGCCGCGAAACACGGCGACGTGATCCTCAAGCCGCTGGACGGCATGGGCGGCACTTCGATCTTCCGTCACCGCGCCGGTGATCCGAACCTGTCGGTGATTCTGGAAACCCTGACCGCACTCGGTGGCCAGCAGATCATGGGCCAGGCCTACCTGCCGGCGATCAAGGACGGCGACAAACGCATCCTGATGATCGACGGCGAGCCGGTGGATTACTGCCTGGCGCGGATTCCGGCGCAGGGCGAAACCCGAGGCAACCTGGCTGCCGGTGGTCGTGGCGAAGCGCGTCCGTTGACCGACAAGGATCGCTGGATCGCCGCCCAGGTCGGCCCGACCCTGCGTGAAAAAGGCCTGCTGTTCGTCGGTCTCGACGTGATTGGCGAAAGTCTCACCGAAATCAACGTCACCAGCCCGACCTGCATCCGTGAAATCGACAATGCGTTTGGCACCGACATTGGCGGCCTGCTGATGGACGCCATCGCCAAGAAGCTGCAAGCCGCCGGCAAAATGCCACAAGCTTGATGCACGTCACATGCAGTCTGTCGCTTGAAGCGTGAAGCCCAAGGCGTGAAACCAACATTGCGTTATCATGCGCAGCCTCTGAAAAACGCGATGTTGGTTTTCTTGTCATGACCCTCCCGTCCGATCTGCCCGCAGAACTCGCCCACCGTGGCGTGCGCCCGGCCGATCGCCTCGGTTTTACCCTGTTCCTCGCGGCGCTGATCCATTTGGCGCTGCTGCTCGGCGTCGGTTTCACGATGGTCGAGCCCAAGCAAATCAGCAAAACCCTGGAAATCACCCTCGCCACCTTCAAGAGCGAAAAGAAGCCGGAGAAGGCTGACTTTCTTGCTCAAGAGCATCAGGAAGGCAGCGGCACGCTGGACAAGAAGGCGATCCCCAAGACCACTGAAGTGGCGCCATTCCAGGACAATCAGGTCAAGAAAGTCACCCCGCCACCGGCCGCCAAGCCGCAAGTGCAGGAGGCCGCGCCGAAGGCTGCAGTGACCACCGTCGCGCCGAAACCGAAAAAAGCGCCGACCAAGAAAGAAGAAAGCAAGACAGAAGTCAAACCGACAGTCGACGCGCCGGAATTCGACAGCTCGCAGCTGTCCAGCGACATCGCCAGCCTTGAAGCCGAACTGGCCAAGGAACAACAGCTCTACGCCAAGCGCCCACGGATTCACCGTTTAAGCGCGGCGTCGACCATGCGCGACAAGGGTGCCTGGTACAAGGACGACTGGCGCAAGAAGGTCGAACGCATCGGTAACCTCAATTATCCCGAGGAAGCACGGCGCAAGCAGATCTACGGCAATTTGCGCCTGATGGTTTCGATCAATCGCGATGGTTCGCTGTATGAAGTGCTGGTGCTGGAATCGTCCGGGCAGCCGCTGCTGGATCAGGCCGCGCAGCGCATTGTTCGACTGGCGGCACCGTTTGCCCCGTTTACCGGGGACTTGTCGGATATCGATCGTCTGGAAATCATTCGTACCTGGAAATTTGCGCGGGGCGACAAACTCTCCAGCAACTGACACACCGCAGAAACCCTGTGGGAGCGAGCTTGCTCGCGAATGCGGTGTGTCATTCAACATTGATGTGACTGATCCACCGCTTTCGCGAGCAGGCTCGCTCCCACATTGGATCGGTGTGTTGCTTACATCTCCAGCTTGTCAGTTTGCCCCCCGAACGCCACACTAGCGCACATGAAAAACGTCAGCCCCAGCTACCTCAAGCATCAATTCCTGATCGCCATGCCCCACATGGCCGACCCGAACTTTGCCCACACCTTGACCTACATCGTCGAGCACACGGCCAATGGCGCTATGGGGATTGTGGTCAATCGACCGCAAGAGCTGAATCTGGCCGACATCCTCGAGCAATTGCGCCCGGACATCGACCCGCCAGCACTCTGCCAGCATGTGCCGATCTTCATCGGCGGGCCGGTGCAGACTGATCGCGGTTTTGTGTTGCATCCGGCGGGCAAGACCTTCCAGGCCACCGCGCAGCTGGACGGCGATCTGGCGTTGTCGACCTCGCAGGACGTGCTGTTCGCCATCGCTGACGGCGTCGGCCCGGCGAAAAGCCTGATCGCCCTCGGTTACGCCGGCTGGGAAGCCGGGCAGCTGGAAGCGGAACTTGCCGACAACGCCTGGCTGAACTGCCCGTACGACGCCGACATCCTCTTCAACACCAGCAGCGAACTGCGCCTCGAAGCGGCGGCCAGGCATTTAGGGATCAACCTCAGCCTGCTGACCAGCCAGGCAGGTCACGCCTGATGGCCCTGCGCCTGATTCTCGGCTTCGACTACGGCACCAAACAGATCGGCGTTGCCGTCGGCCAGGTGATTACCGGCCAGGCCCGTGAGCTGTGCACGTTGAAGGCACAAAACGGTGTGCCGGACTGGAACCAGGTCGAAGCCCTTATAAAAGAATGGAAGCCCGACGCCGTCGTCGTCGGCCTGCCGCTGAACATGGACGGCACGCCGAGCGAAATGTGCCTGCGCGCAGAAAAATTCGCCCGCCGCCTCAATGGCCGCTTCAACGTGCCCTTCTATACCCACGACGAACGCCTGACCACCTTCGAGGCCAAGGGCGAGCGTCTGGTCCGTGGCGGCCAAAAGGGCAGTTACCGCGACAACCCGGTGGACGCCATCGCCGCCGCTCTGCTGTTGCAGGGCTGGCTCGATGAAAACACTGCATTGTTTGAATCCTGACAAGCGCTTCGGCGCTTTTCTTTTGAGTGAAAAACCGAGTTGCGTCCAAGGACCTGACTCGCCCCCAACAAGGAGCAACCATGAGCCTGCCAAATCCCGCCGATCTGATCAGCCAGATGGCGACCCGCCTCAAGGCGCACCTTGCCCAGCGTGAAATCACTGAACCGCGTTACATCGGCATTCGCACCGGCGGCATCTGGGTCGCGCAGGCCTTGCTCAAGGAACTGGGCAGCGACGCGCCACTGGGCACGCTGGATGTGTCCTTTTACCGCGACGACTTCAGCCAGAACGGCCTGCACCCGCAAGTGCGCCCGTCCGCCCTGCCCTTCGAAATCGAAGGCCAGCATCTGGTGCTGATCGACGACGTATTGATGAGCGGCCGCACTATCCGCGCCGCCATGAACGAATTGTTCGACTACGGCCGCCCGGCCAGCGTGACCCTGGTCTGCCTGCTGGACCTCGATGCCGGCGAGCTGCCGATCCGCCCGAACGTGGTTGGCGCGACGCTGTCGCTGGCCGCTCACGAACGGGTGAAGCTGTCCGGCCCCGAGCCGCTGACGCTCGAACTGCAAGACTTCAACCTTTAATCCGCCCTATTGAGAGTCCCCTTCGCGATGACGCCTCTAGATACCAAGCGCCCGCTGCAGCTCAATGATCAGGGCCAGCTGCGCCACTTCCTCTCGCTCGACGGCCTGCGCCGCGAGTTGCTGACGGAAATCCTCGACACTGCCGACTCGTTCCTCGAAGTCGGTGCCCGGGCGGTGAAGAAGGTCCCGTTACTGCGCGGCAAGACCGTGTGCAACGTGTTCTTCGAAAACTCCACGCGCACCCGCACCACCTTCGAACTGGCGGCCCAGCGGCTGTCGGCGGACGTGATCACCCTGAACGTGTCGACCTCGTCGGCAAGCAAGGGTGAAACCCTGCTCGACACTCTGCGCAACCTTGAAGCCATGGCCGCCGACATGTTCGTCGTGCGCCACGGTGACTCCGGCGCCGCGCACTTCATCGCCGAACATGTTTGCCCGCAAGTGGCGATCATCAACGGCGGCGACGGCCGTCACGCCCACCCGACGCAGGGCATGCTCGACATGCTCACCATCCGTCGGCACAAGGGCGGTTTCGAAAACCTCTCGGTGGCGATCGTCGGCGACATCCTGCACTCGCGGGTGGCGCGCTCGAACATGCTCGCGCTGAAAACCCTCGGTTGCCCGGACATCCGCGTGATCGCGCCAAAAACCCTGCTGCCGATCGGCATCGAGCAGTACGGCGTGAAGGTCTATACCGACATGACCGAAGGCCTGAAAGACGTCGACGTGGTGATCATGCTGCGCCTGCAGCGTGAACGCATGACCGGCGGCCTGCTGCCGAGCGAAGGCGAGTTCTACCGCCTGTTCGGCCTGACCACCGCGCGTCTGGCCGGGGCCAAACCGGATTGCATCGTCATGCACCCGGGGCCGATCAACCGCGGTGTTGAGATCGAGTCCGCAGTAGCCGACGGCCCGCACTCGGTGATCCTCAATCAGGTCACCTACGGCATCGCGATTCGTATGGCTGTGCTGTCCATGGCCATGAGCGGACAAACAGCCCAGCGCCAATTCGAGCAGGAGAACGCCCAGTGAAGCTCAGCATTCTCGGCGCACGCGTCATCGATCCAAGCAGCGGCCTGGATCAAGTCACCGACATTCACGTTGAAGCCTGCAAGATCGTCGCCATCGGCGCGGCCCCAGCGGGTTTCAGCGCAGTAGAAACCATTGATGCCCAAGGCCTTGTCGCCGCTCCGGGCCTCGTCGATCTGAACGTAGCCCTGCGCGAGCCGGGTTACAGCCGCAAAGGCTCGATCATCAGCGAAACCCGCGCAGCGGCCGCCGGTGGCGTGACCAGCCTGTGCTGCCCGCCGAAGACCAAACCGGTGCTCGACACCTCCGCCGTGGCCGAATTGATCCTCGACCGCGCCCGCGAAGCCGGCAACACCAAGGTGTTTCCGATTGGCGCGCTGAGCAAAGGTCTGGATGGCGAGCAACTGGCTGAGCTGGTTGCCCTGCGCGACGCCGGTTGCGTGGCATTCGGCAATGGTCTGGAGAGTTTCCGCAACACCCGCACGCTGTGCCGGGCGTTGGAATACGCGGCGACCTTCGATCTGACGGTGATTTTCAACTCGCAGGATCATGATCTGGCCGAAGGTGGCTTGGCCCATGAAGGCGCGGTTGCCAGTTTCCTTGGCCTGCCGGGTATTCCGGAAACCGCTGAAACCGTGGCATTGGCCCGGGATCTGTTGCTGGTCGAGCAGACCGGCGTGCGTGCGCACTTCAGCCAGTTGACCAGCGCTCGCGGCGTGGCCCTGATTGCTCAGGCGCAGGCCCGTGGCTTGAAGGTGACGGCGGACGTGGCGCTGTACCAGTTGATCCTGACCGACGAAGCGCTGATCGACTTCAGCAGCCTGTACCACGTGCAGCCACCGCTGCGCACTCGCGCGGATCGCGACGGTTTGCGTGAAGCAGTGAAGTCCGGCGTAGTGTCGGCGATTTCCAGCCATCACCAACCGCACGAACGTGACGCCAAACTGGCACCGTTCGGCGCGACCGAGCCGGGCATCAGCAGTGTTGAACTGCTGCTGCCGCTGGCGATGACGCTGGTTGAGGATGGGTTGCTGGATCTGCCGACCTTGCTGGCGCGTCTGAGCGCAGGCCCGGCTGAAGCGCTGCGTCTGCCGGCAGGCAAACTGGCGGTGGGTGGTGCGGCGGATATCGTGCTGTTCGATCCGCAGGCTTCGACGGTGGCCGGTGAAGGCTGGTTGTCGAAGGGTGAGAACTGCCCGTTCATCGGGCACACTTTGCCGGGCGTGGTTCGCTATACCTTGGTGGATGGGCGGATCAGCCACCAGGCTTGATACCGGGTTGCCCCCATTCGCGAGCAAGCTCGCTCCCACAAGGATCACCGCGAACCCTGTGGGAGCGAGCTTGCTCGCGAAGCTTTATTGGAAAGCGCCTCTGCCTTCGGCGTTACGCACCGAGACCTGATCATTCAGCGTCCAGAAGTCATACAGCACACCCAGAAAGAACAACCCGCCCGTCAGCAGATAGATCAGGCCGCTGATCCACTTGCCCTGATACATCCGGTGCACGCCCAGTGCGCCAAGGAACGTCAGCAGAATCCACGCCACGTTGTATTCGATCGGTCCTGCGGTAAAACGCAGATCCGCCTCGCGATCCATTGCCGGGATCAGAAACAGGTCGATCAGCCAGCCAATACCCAGCAAACCGAAGGTAAAAAACCAGATCGTCCCGGTCACCGGCTTGCCGTAATAGAAGCGGTGAGCGCCGGTAAAACCGAAAATCCACAGCAGGTAACCGATGATTTTGCTGTGCGTATCTTGCTGCTGAACAAATTGTTGATAGGGGTTCATGAAGACCTCGATTCACACGATAGATAAATATTCTTGAATTCTTTGTGACTTTTTTACAGGTAGCCGACGTACGGCAAATGTTACCGTTGCTACCGTCAAAGCCTTATAGCACCTGACTTCTGTCGGACAATTGCGTCCATTTGCCGCTTATTTGGTTCCGTTGGCCTCCAACTGAATCGACCAACGGACTCGGAATGAAAAAAAACTCTGTTATAAAGTTGCGCGCTATCACTAAAGAGCCACGCCTAATGCGACCATTTTTCAAGACATGGCTAACCATCTGCCTATTAATGCCACTGGCCGCCCACGCCACCAATCGTGAGCAACGTCTTCCCAACGTTAACGGCTTTACCCCTAAATCCCATGCTTCGGCTCCTTCGAGCAAAAGCAGCAAAAGCAAAACCACCACGCTGAGCAGCAAGAGCCACAGCAAGCTGGTGCCACCGATGGCGAGCAAGGAAAGCAGCAACGTGCTGAGCCGTGCTGTGAACGTCCTCGGTACACCTTATCGTTGGGGCGGCAGCAGCCCAAGTAAAGGTTTCGATTGCAGCGGCCTGGTGAAATACGCTTTCAACGACGCTACGTTCGACCTGCCACGCACCTCGAACGCCATGGCCAGCGGCCACGGCGAGAAAGTCGAGCGCAAGGATCTGAAACCGGGCGATCTGATTTTCTTCAACATCAAAAGCCGTCGAGTCAACCACGTTGCCATCTACCTGGGCAACGACCGCTTCATCCACGCCCCGCGTCGTGGCAAAGCGGTGAGCATCGATACGTTGAACAAGCCGTACTGGCAGCAGCATTACGTAGTTGCCAAGCGTGTGTTGCCGAAAGAACAAAGCCAGATGCGCGTGGTTCAGCGCTGAGCTGACTGATCCGTAATCTGCTCAAGCAGTACCGCCCTCTTCGCGAGCAAGCTCGCTCCCACAGGTGAAAGCATTCCAATTGAAGGAATGCAAGCAAATGTGGGAGCGAGCTTGCTCGCGAAAGGGCCGGTGAGAACACCGAAAATCTCCCTCAGAAATTATCCGGCGTCCGTGCCTTCTCCCGCGCATGCTCGCGGCTGATCAAGCCCTTGGTCACCAGATCCTTCAGGCACATGTCCAGCGTCTGCATGCCCAACGACCCACCGGTCTGAATCGCCGAATACATCTGCGCGACCTTGTCCTCGCGGATCAGGTTACGGATCGCCGATGTCCCCAGCATGATCTCGTGCGCCGCCACCCGCCCGCCGCCAATCTTCTTGATCAACGTCTGCGAGACCACCGCCAGCAGTGATTCGGACAGCATCGAACGCACCATCGACTTCTCGTCACCGGGGAACACATCCACCACGCGGTCGATGGTTTTCGCCGCTGAGGTGGTGTGCAGCGTGCCGAACACCAGATGCCCGGTTTCCGCAGCGGTCAGTGCCAGACGAATGGTTTCCAGATCACGCATCTCGCCGACCAGGATTACATCCGGGTCCTCACGTAGCGCCGAGCGCAAAGCGGTGGCGAAACTGCGGGTATCACGATGGACTTCACGCTGATTGATCAGGCATTTGCGCGATTCGTGAACAAACTCGATCGGATCTTCGATGGTTAGGATGTGGTGATGGCGATGGGTGTTGAGGTAGTCGATCATCGCCGCCAGCGTGGTTGACTTGCCGGAACCGGTCGGCCCGGTGACCAGCACCAGCCCACGCGGGGCATCGGTGATCTTGCGAAAGACATCGCCCATGGCCAGATCTTCCATGCTCAGCACTTTCGACGGAATGGTACGAAATACCGCTCCGGCGCCACGGTTCTGGTTGAAGGCGTTAACCCGGAACCGCGCCACACCCGGCACCTCGAAGGAAAAGTCGGTTTCCAGATGTTTCTCGAAGTCGACCCGCTGGGTGTCGTTCATGATGTCGTAGATCAGTTCGTGCACTTGCTTGTGATCCAGCGCCGGCAGATTGATCCGCCGCACATCGCCATCGACGCGGATCATCGGCGGCAGACCGGCCGACAGGTGCAGGTCGGAAGCGCCCTGTTTGGCGCTGAAGGCCAGCAATTCAGTGATATCCATAGCGCTCCTCAATTCCAGTAGAATGCCGCGAACCTTCAGACCGCTGGCGCCTCTTGATGTCCACGATAGCAGACAACATCCAACTGGTTAGTTCGCGCATCCAGGCAGCGGTAACAGCTGCAAATCGCGCTGAAAACAGCGTCCAGTTGCTAGCGGTCAGCAAAACCAAACCCGCTCAGGCGCTGCGCGAAGCGTATACCGCCGGCCTGCGCGACTTTGGCGAGAACTACCTGCAGGAAGCCCTGGGCAAACAGCTCGAACTGGCCGACCTGCCCTTGATCTGGCACTTCATCGGCCCCATTCAATCGAACAAGACTCGTGCGATTGCCGAGCATTTCGACTGGGTGCATTCCGTGGATCGCCTGAAAATCGCTCAACGTCTGTCCGAACAGCGCCCGGCCGAGCTGCCGCCGCTGAACATCTGCATTCAGGTCAATGTCAGCGGTGAGGCGAGTAAATCCGGCTGCACCCCGACTGACTTGCCGGCATTGGCGGAAGCCATCAGCGCCCTGCCCCGGCTGAAACTGCGCGGGCTGATGGCAATTCCCGAGCCAACAGAAGATCGCGCCGAGCAGGACGCGGCCTTCGCCGCAGTACAGAAATTGCAGGCCAGCCTTGATCTGCCACTTGACACACTGTCCATGGGCATGAGCCACGACCTTGAGTCGGCCATCGCCCAAGGCGCCACCTGGGTTCGTATCGGTACGGCCCTGTTTGGCGCCAGAGATTATTCCCAGTCTTGAACGTTTCCAGATAAGGACCACACATGAGCAACACACGTATTGCGTTTATCGGTGCGGGCAACATGGCGGCCAGTCTGATTGGCGGCCTGCGCGCCAAGGGCCTGGAAGCAGCGCAGATCCGCGCCAGCGACCCGGGTGAAGAAACCCGCGCCAAGGTCAGCGCCGAACACGGTATCGAAACCTTCGCCGACAACGCTCAGGCCATCGACGGCGTCGATGTGATCGTGCTGGCGGTCAAACCGCAGGCCATGAAAACCGTGTGCGAGGCGATTCGCCCGAGCCTGAAACCGAATCAACTGGTGGTCTCCATCGCGGCGGGCATCACCTGCGCCAGCATGACCGCGTGGCTCGGCGAACAGCCGATCGTGCGCTGCATGCCGAACACCCCGGCGCTGCTGCGTCAGGGCGTCAGCGGTTTGTACGCGACCAGCGAAGTGACCGCCGAACAGCGCCAGCAGGCGCAAGAGCTGCTGTCCGCCGTCGGCATTGCCCTGTGGCTGAACGAAGAGCAGCAACTGGACGCGGTCACTGCCGTTTCCGGTTCCGGCCCGGCGTACTTCTTCCTGCTGATCGAAGCCATGACCGCTGCTGGCGTCAAACTCGGCCTGCCGAAAGACGTCGCAGAGCAACTGACCCTGCAGACCGCACTCGGCGCCGCGCACATGGCGGTTTCCAGCGATGTCGACGCCGCCGAACTGCGTCGTCGCGTGACTTCGCCAAACGGCACAACCGAAGCCGCGATCAAATCATTCCAGGCCAATGGCTTTGAAGCCCTGGTCGAAACCGCACTCGGCGCCGCCGCGCACCGCTCGGCCGAAATGGCCGAACAACTGGGCAAATAAGGAGCCTTACATGATTGGATTGAATACCGCAGCGGTTTACGTGCTGCAAACCCTCGGCAGCCTGTACCTGCTGATCGTGCTGTTGCGTTTCGTACTGCAACTGGTACGGGCGAACTTCTATAACCCGCTGTGCCAGTTCATCGTCAAAGCGACCCAGCCGCTGCTCAAGCCACTGCGCCGGATCATCCCAAGCCTGTTCGGCCTTGACATGTCGTCGCTGGTTCTGGCGATTCTGGTGCAACTGGCACTGATGGCGCTGACCCTGCTGCTGACTTACGGCACCACCGGTAACCCGCTGCAACTGTTTATCTGGTCGCTGATCGGCGTGACCGCGCTGTTCCTGAAGATCTTCTTCTTCGCCCTGATCATCAGCGTGATCCTGTCGTGGGTTGCGCCGGGCAGCCACAATCCGGGTGCTGAGCTGGTCAACCAGATCTGCGAGCCGGCGCTGGCGCCGTTCCGCCGCTTCCTGCCAAACCTTGGCGGTCTGGACCTGTCGCCAATCTTCGCCTTCCTCGCGCTGAAGCTGATCGACATGCTGGTGATCAACAATCTGGCGGCGATGACGATGATGCCGGAAATCCTCCGTCTGCTGATGTGAGCTGGTTTCGATGGGACGGTGACAACTTGATTCTCGAGTGTCACCTGCAACCGGCAGCCCGCAGCGATGACTTCGCCGGGCTGCACGGTGATCGTCTGAAAATCCGCCTGACCGCACCGCCGGTCGAGGGCAAGGCCAATGCTTATCTGATGGGCTTTCTGGCCAAGGCGTTTGGGGTGCCCAAGAGTCAGGTCAGTTTGCTCAGCGGCGAGTTGAACCGGCAGAAGCGAGTGAAGATTTGTTCGCCGAAGAAGTTGCCGGATTTGCCTGGGTTGGTTCGGCGCTTGTCTTGAGTTTTGCGGCGTCTGTGCCCCTCACCCCAGCCCTCTCCCCCTGGAGAGGGAGCTGATCTATGGTGTTTTCGAAACCTGAGCTCAACTCGATATCCCTCGTCGGCGTATCTCGAACATCCCCCCGATCAGTCCCCTCTTCCTCCGGGAGAGGGAGCCGACTTTGGTGGTTTTCAAGGCCTGAGTTCGACTCGATAGATCAGGTCGGCGTAGCTCAAAAGAACACCTAGGTCGGTCCCCTCTACCTCTGGGAGTGGGCTAGGGTGAGGGCCGCTTGCTGCTTACCCCCCCGGTCTTTAGACTTACGCCTCATTTCAACGAGAGCAGGGTCGATGCCAACTGCCTTTCCCCCCGATTCTGTTGGTCTGGTGACGCCGCAAACCGCGCACTTCAGCGAGCCGCTGGCGCTGGCCTGTGGCCGTTCGCTGGCCGCCTATGACCTGATCTACGAAACCTACGGCACGCTGAACGCGCAAGCGAGCAACGCCGTGCTGATTTGCCACGCCTTGTCTGGCCATCACCATGCCGCCGGCTACCACAGCGTCGACGACCGTAAACCCGGTTGGTGGGACAGCTGCATCGGCCCCGGCAAGCCGATCGACACCAACAAGTTCTTCGTGGTCAGCCTGAACAACCTCGGCGGTTGCAATGGCTCCACCGGCCCGAGCAGCATCAACCCGGAAACCGGCAAACCGTTCGGTGCCGACTTCCCGGTGCTCACCGTGGAAGACTGGGTGCACAGCCAGGCACGTCTCGCTGACCTGCTCGGCATCGCCCAGTGGGCGGCGGTGATCGGCGGCAGCCTCGGCGGCATGCAGGCGCTGCAATGGACCATCACTTACCCGGATCGCGTGCGGCACTGTCTGGCCATCGCCTCGGCCCCGAAGCTGTCGGCGCAGAACATTGCCTTCAACGAAGTCGCGCGTCAGGCAATTCTCACCGACCCGGAATTCCACGGCGGTTCGTTCCAGGAAGCGGGCGTGATCCCCAAGCGCGGCCTGATGCTGGCGCGGATGGTCGGGCACATCACCTACCTGTCCGACGATTCGATGGGCGAAAAATTCGGCCGTGGCCTGAAGAGCGAGAAGCTCAACTACGACTTCCACAGTGTCGAGTTTCAGGTCGAAAGCTACCTGCGTTATCAGGGCGAAGAGTTCTCCGGACGCTTCGACGCCAATACCTATCTGTTGATGACCAAGGCGCTGGATTACTTCGATCCGGCGGCGAACTTCGACGATAATCTGGCGAAAACCTTCGAGAACGCCACGGCCAAGTTCTGCGTGATGTCGTTCACCACCGACTGGCGCTTCTCCCCGGCGCGTTCGCGCGAACTGGTGGATGCGCTGATGGCGGCGCGCAAAGACGTCAGCTATCTGGAAATCGACGCACCGCAGGGCCACGACGCCTTCCTGATTCCGATCCCGCGCTACTTGCAGGCGTTCGGCAATTACATGAACCGCATCACGTTGTGAGAAAGCCATGAGAGCTGATCTGGAAATCATCCAGGAATGGATCCCCGCCGGCAGCCGCGTCCTCGACCTCGGTTGCGGTGACGGCGAGCTGCTGACCTGGCTGCGCGACAACAAGAATGTCACCGGTTATGGCCTGGAAAACGACGCCGACAACATCGCCGAATGCGTAGCCAAAGGCATCAACGTCATCGAGCAGGATCTGGACAAAGGGCTGGGCAACTTCGCCAGCAACAGTTTCGACATCGTAGTCATGACCCAGGCGCTGCAAGCGGTGCACTATCCGGACAGGATCCTCGACGAAATGCTTCGCGTCGGTCGCCAGTGCATCATCACTTTCCCGAACTTCGGTCACTGGCGCTGCCGCTGGTACCTGGCGAGCAAGGGTCGCATGCCGGTGTCCGAGTTTCTGCCGTACACCTGGTACAACACGCCGAACATCCACTTCTGCACCTTCGAAGACTTTGAAGAACTTTGCCGCGAACGTGATGCGAAGGTCATTGATCGGCTTGCCGTGGATCAACAGCACCGTCACGGGTGGGCCAGTAAGCTATGGCCTAATCTGTTAGGTGAGATCGGTATCTACCGCGTCAGCAGCCCGCAGCTTGCAGACCACAAAGTCGCGGTCTGAATCCCGTCATTTCGAGGAGCACGATCATGGGTCGTTTAGCGTTGTTGTTATTGACTGCCTGCCTGAGCGCTAGCGCGCTGGCAGCCGACGTCATCAAGGGTGAGCGCAAGGAAACCTTTGGCGACGTCACGGTGCACTACAACACTTTCAACTCGACGTTCCTGCAACCGGACATCGCCAAGGCCGCGGAACTGGTGCGCAGCAAAAATCAGGGCGTGATCAATGTCTCAGTGATCAAGGACGGCAAACCGCTGGTCGCCAACGTCACCGGCACGGTCAAAGACCTGACCAGCCAGAGCGTGCCGCTGAATTTCCGCCAGGTCACCGAACAGGGCGCGATCTACTACATCGCCCAATACCCGGTCGAACAGCAGGAAACCCGCACCTTTGAGATCAAGGTGCAGAACGGCGACAAGATCAACACCATCAATTTCAACCAAGAACTCTTTCCCGGCGAATGATGAACATCAAGCAGCTCGTACTGGCCAGCCATAACGCCGGCAAACTCAAAGAACTCCAGGCCATGCTCGGCGAATCGGTGCAACTGCGCTCGATTGGCGAGTGGAGCAAGGTCGAGCCGGAAGAAACCGGTCTGTCGTTCGTCGAGAACGCGATCCTCAAGGCGCGCAACGCCGCACGCATTTCCGGGTTGCCGGCGCTGGCCGACGATTCCGGTCTGGCGGTGGATTTCCTTGGTGGTGCGCCGGGCATCTATTCGGCGCGCTATGCCGATGGCAAGGGCGATGCGGCGAACAACGCCAAACTGCTCGACGCCCTGAAAGATGTGCCGCAAGCCGAGCGCGGTGCGCAGTTCGTTTGCGTGCTGGCGCTGGTGCGTCACGCCGATGATCCGTTGCCGATTCTCTGCGAAGGCCTGTGGCACGGGCGCATCCTCACCGCTGCCAGCGGCGAACACGGTTTCGGTTATGACCCTCTGTTCTGGGTGCCGGAGCGCGATGTGTCCAGCGCCGAACTGAGCCCGGCCGACAAGAACCAGATCAGCCACCGCGCCCGTGCAATGGATTTGCTGCGCCAGCGCCTGGGCTTGAAATGACCCGTGACTCTTCCGCGTCGTCGCTGATAGTCGGCGGCGCCGCTTCTTCGCCTCGGGCGCCGCTGCCGACGCTGCCGCCCCTGGCACTGTACATCCACATCCCGTGGTGTGTGCGCAAATGCCCGTATTGCGACTTCAACTCGCACACCGCCAGCCCGGTGTTGCCGGAGCAGGAATACGTCGACGCCTTGCTGGCCGATCTCGATCAGGATCTGCACGCGGTTTACGGGCGTGAAATCAGCTCGATCTTTTTTGGTGGCGGCACGCCGAGCCTGTTCAGCGCCGAAGCGCTTGGGCGTTTGCTTGAGGGCGTCGAGCAGCGCATTCCGTTTGCTGAAGACATTGAAATCACTCTGGAAGCCAATCCCGGGACCTTCGAGCAAGAGAAGTTCGTCGCGTACCGCAAGCTGGGGATCAATCGCCTGTCGATCGGCATCCAGAGCTTTCAGCAGGAAAAGCTCAAGGCGCTGGGGCGGATTCACAACGGTGACGAGGCGGTGCGTGCGGCCGATATGGCGCGGCAGGCCGGGTTCGATAACTTCAACCTCGACTTGATGCATGGCTTGCCCGATCAGTCGCTGGACGATGCCTTGAGCGATCTGCGTCAGGCCATCGCGCTGAATCCGACGCACATCTCCTGGTATCAGCTGACACTGGAGCCGAACACAGTGTTCTGGAATCAGCCGCCGGTGCTGCCGGAAGACGACACGCTGTGGGATATTCAAGAAGCCGGGCAGGCGCTGCTGGCCGAGCACGGTTACGCGCAATACGAAGTGTCGGCTTATGCCCAGGCCGGGCGTCCGGCGCGGCATAACCTCAATTACTGGAGTTTTGGCGACTTCATCGGCATCGGCGCGGGTGCGCATGGCAAGTTGAGTCATCCGGACGGGCGCATCGTGCGTACCTGGAAGACACGTCTGCCGAAGGACTATCTCAACCCGGCGAAAAGTTTCCAGGCTGGCGAAAAAGCGCTGACCAATGACGAGATGCCGTTCGAGTTTCTGATGAATGCTTTGCGCCTGACCGCTGGTGTCGAATCGCACCTGTATCCGCAGCGCACCGGGCTGTCGCTGGACAGCCTCGCCGAAGGCCGGGCAGCGGCAGAACAAAGCGGTCTGTTGCAGGTCGAACCGTCACGTCTGGCGGCTACCGAGCGCGGACAGCTGTTTCTCAACGACTTGCTGCAACAATTTCTGAACTGATTTCAGTGCTAAGGGAAAACGCATGGATTTGATACTCGACCTGCTCGCCACCGTCTCCCGCTGGAGCCGCAGCAACCTCTCGGAAATCGCCCTGGCGCTGGTCGGCTGCCTGTTGGTGCTGTTCGGCGCCGACTTCAAAGGCTGGGTCGAGCAACGCCTGGGCAGCATCGCCGGCGCCCTGCGCGTGCCGCTGATGGCACTGCTTTGCGTAATCGGCAGCGGCGCCGCGCTGATCTATGCAACCCCTTGGGTGATCAAGGGCCTGAGCCAGTTCAACAACTACAGCCTGGCGCCAGTGCTGCTGGTAGTCCTCGTGCTCATTGGCGTAGTCGCCGACCGCCGCTGATTCCGCAAACACCCCAAAACAACTGTGGGAGCGAGCCTGCTCGCGAATACGGTGTGTCAGTCAACATCAGTGTTGAATGAACATCCGCTTTCGCGAGCAGGCTCGCTCCCACAGGTTTTGGTGCGTGATGCTTAAGCGAGTTTTTCGAACTTCAGATCCCACACGCCATGGCCCAGTCGTTCGCCGCGGCGTTCGAACTTGGTGATCGGGCGTTCGGCCGGGCGCGGTACGCATTTACCGTTTTCGGCGAGGTTGCGGTAGCCCGGGGCGACGTTCATCACTTCCAGCATGTATTCGGCGTACGGTTCCCAGTCGGTGGCCATGTGCAGAATGCCGCCAACCTTCAACTTGCTGCGCACCAGCTCAGCGAAAGAGGCCTGAACGATACGGCGCTTGTGGTGACGGCTCTTGTGCCACGGATCCGGGAAAAACAGCATCAGGCGATCGAGGCTGTTGTCGGCGATGCAACGGTTGAGCACTTCGATCGCGTCGCAATCGTAGACCCGCAGGTTGGTCAGGCCCTGAGTCAGCACGCCATTGAGCAGCGCGCCGACACCCGGGCGGTGCACTTCAACACCGATGAAATCCTGATCCGGCGCCGCCGCAGCCATTTCCAGCAGCGAGTGGCCCATGCCGAACCCGATCTCCAGCGAGCGCGGTGCCGAACGGCCGAACACCTGATCGTAATCCACTGGTGCGTCAGCCAAGGGCAGCACGTACAGCGGCGCGCCCTGATCCAGACCGCGTTGCTGGCCTTCGGTCATGCGCCCGGCGCGCATCACGAAACTCTTGATGCGGCGGTGTTGGCGCTCGTCGCCTTCTTCCGTCTGGACAGGCGTGTCGTTCGATTCAGTCATCAATGGCTCTTACTTGATCAGACCATCCAGCGGCGAAGAGGCGCTGGCATAGAGTTTTTTCGGCATACGGCCAGCGAGGTAGGCCAGACGGCCTGCAACGATGGCGTGTTTCATGGCTTCAGCCATCATCACCGGCTGCTGGGCGTGGGCGATCGCCGAGTTCATCAGCACCGCATCGCAACCCAGTTCCATGGCGATGGTTGCGTCGGACGCAGTACCGACACCGGCATCGACCAACACAGGAATCTTGGCTTCTTCGAGGATGATCTGCAGGTTGTACGGATTGCAGATCCCCAGACCGGAACCGATCAGACCGGCCAGCGGCATCACTGCGATGCAGCCGATTTCCGCCAGTTGCCGGGCAATGATCGGGTCATCGCTGGTGTAAACCATCACGTCGAAACCTTCCTTGACCAGCGTTTCGGCGGCCTTGAGGGTTTCGATGACGTTTGGGAACAGGGTTTTCTGGTCGGCCAGTACTTCCAGCTTCACCAGGTTGTGACCATCGAGCAGCTCACGAGCCAGACGGCAGGTGCGCACGGCTTCGATGGCGTCGTAGCAACCGGCGGTGTTCGGCAGAAAGGTGTAGCGCTCCGGCGACAGCACGTCGAGCAGGTTCGGCTCACCTTCGATCTGGCCCAGGTTGGTGCGGCGCACGGCGAAGGTGACGATCTCGGCGCCCGAGGCTTCGATGGCCTGACGGGTTTCTTCCATGTCACGGTACTTGCCGGTACCGACCAGCAAACGCGACTGGTAAGTACGACCGGCCAGCACAAAAGGCTTGTCGCTACGAACGATGCTCATGGGGAATCCTCTTTAGGGGTGAGGGTCTTGCAGAATTCGGCACCCTTTCGGGCCAGGCGATCAGCCGCCGCCGATGGCGTGCACCACTTCAACGTTGTCGCCGTCATTGAGCGTGGTGTCGGCATGCTGGCTGCGCGGGACGATATCCAGATTGAGTTCGACTGCCACTCGACGTCCGGTCAGTTCCAGACGCGTGATCAGGGCCGCAACGGTCTCGCCGTCGGGCAGTTCAAGGGATTCGCCGTTCAACTGAATGCGCATGCGTAACGCCGCCATCATTTTTAGGGGCTGGCATTCTAGCCCGATCATGACCTAAAGGTCAGCACCAAGCGTCAAGCGGTTGGTTGCAGGCGCCAGGCGGCGAGCCCCAGGCACAGCCAACCGACCAGAAATGCCAGGCCCCCGAATGGGGTGATGATCCCGAGCTTGCTGATGCCGGTGGTGGTCAACACATACAGGCTGCCGGAGAACAACAGGATACCCGCTGCGAAGGAAAAGCCGGCCCACGCGATCAGTCGGCCCTGAATCTGCGTGGCCAACAGCGCCACACCGAACAGAGCCAGGGTGTGCACCAATTGATAGGTGACGCCGGTATGGAAGATCGCCAGATACTCGGGTGTCAGGCGATTTTTCAGGCCATGGGCGGCGAATGCGCCCAAAGCGACCCCGGTAAAACCAAAAAAAGCGGCCAGCATCAAAAAGCCACGCAGCATTGGGAACTCCAGTCAGACGCGATCGGCAGGGTCTGTATAATGGCCCGCTCCACCGGTTCGGCCAAGCCATCTCTATGCTGCGTACTATTTTCCGTCGTCTCACGAAGGCCCTGCTCTGGTTCGCGGGCGGCAGCATCTTGCTGGTGCTGGTGTTTCGCTTTGTGCCACCGCCGGGCACGGCGTTGATGGTCGAACGCAAGGTTGAATCCTGGATCGATGGTGAGCCGATTGACCTGCAGCGTACGTGGAAGCCGTGGGACGAGATCTCCGACGATCTTAAAGTCGCGGTCATGGCCGGCGAGGATCAGAAATTCCCGGAGCACTGGGGTTTTGATTTCAGCGCGATCCAGGCTGCACTGGCGCACAACGAACTCGGCGGCTCGATTCGCGGGGCCAGTACCTTGAGCCAGCAGGTGTCGAAGAACCTGTTTCTATGGGCCGGTCGCAGCTATCTGCGTAAAGGTCTGGAAGCCTGGTTTACCGCGCTGATCGAGGTGTTCTGGCCCAAGCAGCGGATCCTTGAGGTGTATCTGAACAGCGTCGAGTGGGATGACGGGGTGTTTGGCGCCGAAGCAGCGGCCCGGCATCACTTTGGTGTGAGCGCGAAGGCGTTGTCACGGCAGCAGGCGAGTTATCTGGCGGCTGTTCTGCCCAATCCGCGTGTCTGGAGTGCCAGCCACCCTACTGGGTACGTGTCGCGCCGGGCCGGGTGGATTCGGCAGCAGATGAGTCAGTTGGGTGGGGATAGTTATTTGCTGGGGCTCAATGATTCGCGCCGGGCGCCTTGGTCTGAATAACGCTGAAGATCCCCTGTGGGAGCGAGCTTGCTCGCGAATGCGGTGGATCATTCAGCAGTGGCGGTGACTGACACTCCGCCTTCGCGAGCAAGCTCGCTCCCACATGGGTTTTGTATGAAGCCTGAATGAAAACGCCCCGATCATCGCTGATCGGGGCGTTTTTTATTGCCGAGGCGCCGGTTATGCGGCGATCGACAACTTGAGCTTGTTCATCGCGCTCTTCTCGAGCTGACGGATCCGCTCGGCCGACACGTTGTACTTCTGCGCCAGGTCGTGCAGCGTGGCTTTCTCTTCTGCCAGCCAGCGCTGATAGAGGATGTCACGGCTACGTTCGTCCAGCACTTCCAGTGCTTCGTGCAGGTTGTGGTTGGAGTTGTCACTCCAGTCGGCATCTTCCAGTTGACGGGCCGGGTCATACCGGTGGTCTTCCAGATAGTTGGCCGGCGACTGGAAAGCACTGTCGTCGTCGGCTTCAGCAGCCGGGTCGAAGGCCATGTCATGGCCGGTCAGGCGACTTTCCATCTCGCGCACTTCCCGCGGTTCAACGCCGAGGCTTTCCGCCACACGGTGGACTTCCTCGTTGTTCAGCCACGCCAGACGTTTCTTCTGGCTGCGCAGGTTGAAGAACAGCTTGCGCTGGGCCTTGGTGGTCGCGACTTTCACAATGCGCCAGTTGCGCAGGATGAACTCGTGAATTTCCGCCTTGATCCAGTGCACGGCGAACGACACCAGACGCACACCCATTTCCGGGTTGAAGCGCTTTACGGCCTTCATCAGGCCGACGTTACCTTCCTGGATCAGGTCAGCCTGAGCCAGACCGTAGCCGGAATAGCTACGGGCGATATGTACGACAAAACGCAGGTGGGCGAGCACCATCTGCCGAGCCGCCCCCAAATCCTGCTCATAGTAGAGACTCTCGGCCAGTTCACGCTCCTGCTCCGGCGTCAGCAATGGAATGCTGTTGACGGTGTGCACGTAGGCTTCCAGGTTCGCACCCGGAACCAACGCATACGCAGGCTGCAAAGAATTGGTCATACGAAAAAACCTCCCACTTACATACTCGTGCCTCTCGGCACTGCGAAAAATTGACCGGGAATTCAAGTGCAAGTTCCCAAAAAAACCGCGAGGTCAATCACGCGCAAAAAAGATTCTACTTCGGCGCCAGCTCCCTGAGATGGCGTGCGACTGCAATCCATGCACCGATATAACCCAACAGCACCGCGCCAAGCAAGAGCGACAGACCATCGGCAACTGGCACTCCCGCCAGCGCGAAATCACTGCCGTACAAGCCGGCCAGTCCAACCACCGCATCGTTCAGCCAGTTCAGGCCGAACGCCAATACACCCCAGGACAACAGCCCCGCACCGAAGCCATACAGCGCGCCCATATAAAGGAAGGGACGCCGCACATAACTGTCAGTGCCGCCGACGAGTTTAATCACTTCTATCTCGGTGCGGCGGTTTTCAATATGAAGACGAATGGTATTGCCTATCACCAAAAGTAATGCGGAAACCAAAAGCACCGTCAGACCGAAGACAAAACGATCGCCCAGCTTGAGGATGGCGGCCAGACGCTCGACCCAGACTAGATCAAGTTGCGCCTGCTGTACCTTGGGCAGCTCGGAAAGTTTTTGTCTTAATGCTTCCAGCGTCGGCTTGTCGACTTCGTTTGGCGTCACCAGCACGACGCCCGGCAACGGGTTCTCCGGCAGCTCGCGCAGGGCTTCCCCCAAGCCGGACTGCTGCTGGAACTCTTCCAGCGCCTGATCGCGGCCGACATATTCAGCATCAGCGACACCGGGCATGCCTTTGATCTGTTCGCGCAGCGACTCGCCCTGTTCCGGGCTGGCGTCGAGTTGCAGATACAACGATATCTGCGCCGCACGCTGCCACGAGCCGCCAAGACGCTCGACGTTGTTGAGCAACAGCGAAAGCCCCATCGGCAGGCTCAACGCGACCGCCATTACCATGCAGGTGAAGAAACTGCCGATCGGCTGCTTGCCGAGACGACGCAAACTGTCGAGCAGGCTGGCACGATGGCTTTCGACCCAGGCACGGAACAGCGTGGCGAAATCCGGACCGTCGTCTTCGTCGTGTCTTTTCTTCTTCGGCGGCTGCGGATCGGCGGCTTTCGGGGCCACGCGCTCGGAAACCTTCGGACTGCGTGTCGCACTCATACCCCGGCCTCCCCGTCACCAATCAATCGGCCGCGTTGCAGGGTCAGCATGCGGTGACGCATGCGTGCGATCAGTGCCAGGTCGTGACTGGCGATCAACACGCTGGTACCCAGACGGTTGATGTCTTCGAACACGCCCATGATTTCCGCCGCCAGACGCGGGTCGAGGTTACCGGTCGGTTCGTCCGCCAGCAGCAAGGCCGGGCGGTGCACGATGGCGCGGGCAATGCCGACGCGCTGTTGCTGACCGGTGGACAGGTCACCCGGGTACAGATCGGTTTTATCCGACAGCGCCACGCGCTCCAGCGCCGAATCGACACGCTTGGCGATTTCGGCCTTGGACAAGCCAAGAATCTGCAGCGGCAAGGCGACGTTGTTGAACACCGTGCGATCGAACAGCAATTGGTGATTCTGGAAAACCACGCCGATCTGCCGGCGCAGGAACGGAATCTGCGCGTTGCTGATGGTGCTCAGATCTTGCCCGGCGAGCAGCAGTTTGCCGCTGGTCGGACGCTCCATCGCCAGCAACAGGCGCAACAAGGTGGATTTACCGGCACCGGAGTGGCCGGTGACAAACAAGAACTCGCCACGACGGACTCGAAAGCTCAGCTCATGCAAGCCGACGTGACCGTTCGGGTAGCGTTTACCGACCTGTTCGAAACGAATCATGAACGCTCCCGCTCGGCAAACAGTGCCTGGACAAAGGGTTCGGCTTCAAAGGTACGCAAATCGTCGATGCCTTCACCAACGCCGATGTAGCGGATCGGCAGGCCAAACTGCTTGGCCAGGGCGAAAATCACTCCGCCCTTGGCGGTGCCGTCGAGCTTGGTCAGCGCCAGACCGGTCAGTTCGACGGTCTGGTTGAATTGCTTGGCCTGATTGATGGCGTTCTGGCCGGTACCGGCGTCGAGCACCAGCAGCACTTCGTGCGGCGCATCGGCATCGAGTTTGCCGATCACGCGGCGAACCTTCTTCAGCTCTTCCATCAGGTTGTCTTTGGTGTGCAGACGGCCGGCGGTGTCGGCGATCAATACGTCGATGCCACGGGCCTTGGCGGCCTGTACGGCGTCGAAGATCACCGAAGCCGAGTCGGCGCCGGTGTGCTGGGCGATCACCGGAATCTTGTTGCGCTCGCCCCAGACCTGCAACTGTTCAACAGCTGCGGCGCGGAAAGTGTCACCGGCGGCGAGCATGACTTTCTTGCCTTCCAGCTGCAGCTTCTTCGCCAGTTTGCCGATGGTGGTGGTTTTGCCGGCGCCGTTGACGCCGACCACCAGAATCACGAACGGCTTGTTCTGCGAGGCGATTTTCAGCGGTTGTTCGACCGGTTTGAGCATCGCGGCCAGCTCGGCCTGCAGAGATTTGTACAGCGCGTCGGCGTCGGCCAGCTCTTTGCGGGCGACCTTCTGGGTCAGGCGCTGGATGATCTGCGTGGTGGCTTCGACGCCCACGTCGGCGGTCAGCAGACGGGTTTCGAGGTCATCAAGCAGGTCGTCGTCGATCGTTTTGCGGCCGAGGAACAGGCTGGCCATGCCCTCGCCGATGCTGGCGCTGGTTTTCGACAGACCTTGCTTGAGGCGGGCGAAGAAGCCGGCTTTGGCTTCTTCGGTGCGCGGGGCTTCGACGGGGGCTTCAGCCACCACTTCGACTGGCGCAACCGGAGCAACAACAACGGGTGCAGGTGCAGGTGCAGGTGCAGGTGCAGGTGCAGGCTCGGGCTGTTGAACGACAGGGGCAACCGGGGCAGCAAACATCGGAATAACAGGCTCAGCGACAACCGGCGCAGGCTCGACAACCGGCTCAACCACCGGCGCCGGAGCAACCTCAGGAACAAACGCAGCAGGCGCAGGAATCTCTGGGGTGATGTGCGGCGCAGCCTCTTCAACCAATGCCACCGGCTCTTCCGCCACTGGCAAAGTCAGCCATGGCTCAGCCGCCGGGGTCAGCGGCAATTGCGCCGCTACAGGCGCTTCAGGCTCGGGTTCTGGCTCGACCGGTTGCAACACCGGCTCGGCAATCGGCAGAACGATCGGTGCCGGCTCTTCTTCTATTACCGGAGCAGGCTCAGGAATCGCGGGCGGCTGTTCGACGACGGGTTCCTGCGGTTTCTTACGCAGCCATCCGAACAGGCTTTTCTTCTCGCCAGCCGCAGCTGGGGTCTTCTTGTCGTCGTTGGAACCAAACATGGAGGACGGCTATCTCACGGTAGCGACGCGCCATAAGGGCGCCCCGGCAAATAAATATTCGATGCAGAACAGACTGTGTTTCATCCAGCTTGTTCACGCGCAACATTTTGTCGAGGCGCCACAGGCACCTCAAAGGTCGATTAATACGAAGGACTGGAACGGCATCATCGGCGAAAACGCAGAGTTTAGCTGACAAACTCAAAGCTTCTTCCGGGAACCCATACAACCTATCGACCGATCAGTGGCTTGATAGGCGTGGCCGCCAGTAAAACGGATCAGTATCCTAGCACCTCCTCGCCCGCCTAGGCTAAGACCAAGCGGGCAGCCCAACAGGTTAAAAAACGAATGAATGCTCTAGCCCGCCGCGCTGCAGGCCTGCTGCTCAGCACAGTCTGCCTGCCCCTTTCGGCCCTGGCGGCCGACCCGCAACCGACCCACGAATTCACCCTCGACAACGGCCTCAAGGTCGTCGTGCGCGAAGACCATCGCGCGCCCGTGGTGGTCTCGCAGGTCTGGTACAAGGTCGGCTCCAGCTACGAAACCCCGGGCCAGACCGGTTTGTCCCACGCGCTTGAGCACATGATGTTCAAGGGCAGTGAAAAAGTCGGCCCCGGCGAAGCGTCGCTGATCCTGCGCGATCTCGGTGCTGAAGAGAACGCCTTCACCAGTGACGACTTCACCGCGTATTACCAGGTGCTGGCGCGCGACCGTCTGGGCGTGGCGTTTGAACTGGAAGCCGACCGCATGGCCAATCTGCGCCTGCCGGCCGACGAGTTCGCCAAGGAAATCGAAGTCATCAAGGAAGAGCGCCGCTTGCGCACCGATGACAAGCCGATGTCCAAGGCTTACGAGCGCTACAAGGCCATGGCCTACCCGGCCAGCGGCTACCACACACCAACCATCGGCTGGATGGCTGACCTCGACCGCATGAAGGTCGAAGAGCTGCGCCACTGGTACCAATCCTGGTATGTGCCGAACAACGCCACGCTGGTGGTGGTCGGCGACGTCACCCCGGACGAAGTTAAAACCCTCGCCCAGCGTTATTTCGGCCCGATCGCCAAGCGCGACGTGCCACCGGCGAAAAAGCCGCTGGAACTCGCCGAGCCCGGCGAACGCCAGATCACCCTGCACGTGCAGACGCAATTGCCCAGCTTGATGCTCGGCTTCAACGTGCCCAGCATCGCCACCGCTGAAGACAAGCGTTCGGTCAACGCCCTGCGCCTGATCTCGGCGCTGCTCGACGGCGGTTACAGCGGGCGCATCCCGACGCAACTGGAGCGCGGCGAAGAGCTGGTCTCCGGCGGTTCGTCGAGCTACGACGCCTACACGCGAGGCGACAGCCTGTTCACGCTGTCAGCAACCCCGAACACCCAGAAGAAAAAAACCATGGCGCAGGCCGAGGCCGGCCTGTGGAAACTGCTGGAGCAGCTGAAAACCACCGCGCCGTCCGCCGAAGAACTGGAACGCGTGCGTGCGCAAGTGATCGCCGGTCTGGTCTTCGAACGTGATTCGATCACCAGCCAGGCCACCGCCATCGGCCAACTGGAAACCGTCGGCCTGTCGTGGAAACTGATGGACACCGAACTCGCCGATCTGGAAAGCGTGACTCCGCAAGACATCCAGAACGCCGCCAAGCTGTATTTCACCCGCGAACGTCTCAGCGTCGCCCACGTCCTGCCACTGGAGACGACTCATGAGTAAGCGCAAATCCCCACGCTTGCTGCTCGGCCTGATTGCCGTGGCGGTGATCGGCTCTGCCGCGCTCTACCTGTCGCCAGGCGCTGACAGCAATGCCAGCGAAGCGCTGGACAACGCCAAAACCAGCCAGAAGCTGCAATCGCTGGCTGAACTCGACGGCAAGGCCCCGGCCAGCCGCAAGCTCGATGTACAAACCTGGAACACCGCCGAAGGCGCCAAAGTGCTGTTCGTCGAAGCCCATGAGCTGCCGATGTTCGACATGCGCCTGATCTTCGCCGCTGGCAGCAGCCAGGACGGCAGCGCATCGGGTCTGGCGGTACTGACCAACGCGATGCTCAACGAAGGTGTTGCCGGCAAAGACGTCGGCGCCATCGCTCAGGGCTTTGAAGGTTTGGGTGCGGATTTCGGCAACGGTGCGTTCAAGGACATGGCGTTGGCCTCGCTGCGCAGCCTGAGTGCTGCCGACAAACGTGAACCGGCCTTGAAGCTGTTCTCGGAAGTCATCGGCAAACCGACCTTCCCGGCCGACTCTTTCGCACGCATCAAGAACCAGATGCTCGCCGGTTTCGAATACCAGAAACAGAACCCCGGCAAACTCGCCAGCCTCGAGCTGATGAAGCGTCTGTATGGCGATCACCCGTACGCGCATTCGAGCGACGGCAACGCGCAGAGCGTACCGAAGATCACCCTCGCGCAATTGCGTGAGTTCCACGCCAAGGCCTACGCCGCTGGCAACGTGGTGATTGCGCTGGTCGGCGATCTGTCTCGCGCCGACGCCGAAGCCATCGCCAATCAGATCTCCTCGGCCCTGCCGAAAGGCCCGGCGTTGGCGAAGATCGCTCAGCCACAGGAACCGAAGGCCAGCATCAACCACATCGAATTCCCGTCGAAGCAGACCAATCTGATGCTCGCGCAACTGGGTATCGATCGGGATGATCCGGATTACGCGGCGCTGTCGATGGGTAACCAGATCCTCGGTGGCGGCGGTTTCGGCACGCGCCTGATGAGTGAAGTGCGCGAGAAGCGCGGCCTGACCTACGGCGTGTATTCTGCGTTCAGCCCGATGCAGGCGCGCGGCCCGTTCATGATCAACCTGCAGACCCGTGCGGAAATGAGCGAAGGCACGCTGAAACTGGTGCAGGACGTGCTCGCCGATTACCTGAAAACCGGTCCGACGCAGAAAGAACTCGACGACGCCAAACGCGAGCTGGCCGGCAGCTTCCCGCTGTCCACTGCGAGCAATGCCGATATCGTCGGCCAACTCGGCGCGATGGGCTTCTATAATCTGCCGCTGAGCTATCTGGACGATTTCATGCGTCAGTCGCAAAGCCTGACCGTCGAGCAAGTCCGCGACGCCCTGAACAAACACCTGAGCACGGACAAAATGGTCATCGTCACCGCTGGCCCGACCGTGCCGCAAAAGCCGTTACCGGCCCCATCTGATAAACCTGCCGAGCAACCGCTCGGGGTTCCGGAGCATTAATGGCAACTCGTTCCCCTAAAAAACCTGCGCAAAACGTCCACAACGGTGTGAACCAGTTGCGCATCATTGGCGGCCAATGGCGCAGCCGCAAGCTGAGCTTCCCCGATGCGCCGGGCCTGCGCCCGACGCCGGACCGCGTGCGTGAAACCCTGTTCAACTGGCTGGCGCCGTACGTTGAAGGGGCCAAGGTGCTCGACCCGTTTGCCGGCAGCGGCGCGCTGTTTCTCGAAGCGCTGTCCCGTGGCGCGGCCATGGGTCAGGCGCTGGATGCCAGCAACATCGCCGTCTCCAGCCTGAAGGAACACCTCGGCACCCTGCGCTGCACCAACGGTCAGGTGCAGACTGCCGACGCCCTGCGTTATCTGGAAACCCAGACCGCGACACCGTTCGACCTGGTGTTCCTCGATCCACCGTTCAACCAGAACCTGCTGCCTGCCGTCTGCACCTTGCTCGAGGAGCGTCAGTGGCTGGCGCCGGACTCGTGGATCTACACTGAAAGCGAAACCGCGCCGTCGACTCTGGGTCTGCCGGGCAACTGGCGCCTGCATCGCGAACAGAAATCCGGCCGGGTCTATTACGCGCTGTGGCAACGTACGGCAGAGATCGCCGGTTAACTGACCGGTCTGAATAAGCGGCGCCCCTTCCAACAGGGTCGCCGCTCTGCATCGAGAACCATCGTGTCCGCCTCTTCAGAACACTTCAACCCCGCCTTCGGCCTCGGCAATCCGCACCTGCAAACCTTGTGGGGGCCGCTGTGGCGCAAAACCGTGCATATCGAACGTGAGCGCGAGCGCCTGTGGCTTGAGGATGGCGACTTCCTCGACCTCGACTGGCACGGCCCGCACACCGCCGATGCGCCACTGGTGCTGGTTCTGCATGGGCTGACCGGCTCTTCCAATTCGCCTTATGTAGCAGGTATCCAAAAGGCCTTGGCCGATCAAGGCTGGGCCAGTGTTGCGCTGAACTGGCGCGGCTGCTCGGGCGAACCGAATCTGCTGCCGCGCAGCTATCACTCCGGTGCCAGCGAAGACCTCGCCGAAACCATCAGACACCTGCGTGCCAAACGCCCATTGGCGCCGTTGTATGCCGTCGGCTACTCCTTGGGCGGCAACGTGCTGCTCAAACATCTCGGAGAAACCGGCAGCGCCAGCGGTGTGCTCGGCGCGGTGGCGGTGTCGGTACCGTTTCGCCTCGATCAATGCGCCGACCGCATCGGCCAAGGCTTTTCCAAGGTCTATCAGGCGCACTTCATGCGCGAGATGGTCGCCTACATCAAGAACAAGCAACGGCAGTTTCAGCATGACGGTCGCGAAGACGGACTTGCCGCGCTGGCAGCCCTCGGTTCGCTGGAAAACATGCGCACGTTCTGGGATTTCGATGGCCGGGTAACCGCACCGTTGCACGGTTTCAATGATGCCGAGGATTACTATCGCCGCGCTTCGAGCCGTTACTTCCTCGGTGAGATCCGCACGCCGACCCTGATCATTCAGGCGGCGGACGATCCGTTCGTGTTCCCGCACAGTTTGCCGCAGGCCAGTGAGCTGTCGCCGTCGACCGCCTTCGAATTGCAGGCACGCGGTGGGCATGTCGGCTTTGTCGACGGCTCGCTGCGTCAGCCCGGTTATTACCTGGAACGACGCATCCCGCAGTGGCTGGCGCGCGTGCCCGCATGAGCGAACAGGGCGAGTCGATCCGCTTCTGGCAAACCGCGCCGCTGGCCGGGGTCGAGTTGTTGTCGGCGCGCTACATCGAGCATCGTTTCGCCCCGCATGTGCACGACGGATTCGTGATCGGCATGATCATGGCCGGTGCCCAGCGGTATCGCTATCGCGGCGCCGAACATCTGGCCGGCAGCGGCACGCTGGTGTTGATCAATCCGGACGAACTGCACACCGGGCACAAGGGCACCAAGGACGGCTGGCTGTACCGGGCGTTTTATCCCGATACCGCGCAAATCGTTTCGCTGCTGGATGAGCTGGAGCTGTCCACCACAAACCTGCCGGCATTCGGCGCCACGCTGTATCGCGATGCGGATCTGGTCAACGGCTTTGCACAATTGCATCGTTTGCTCGAAAGCCCGGCCACCGCGCTGCAACAGCAGACGGTGTGGCGCGAGATGATGTTGCGGCTGTTGCAGCGCCATGCGGCAGTGCCGGTGCCCGGTCGAGTCGGCAAGGAACACCGCGCGGTGCTGTTGGGCAAAGAACTGCTGCACGCACAACTGGCAGCGCCACCGTCACTGGAAGAGCTGGCGGCAGCGGTCAATCTGTCGCCCTTCCATTTCGCCCGGGTGTTCCGCCGCGCCACCGGCATGCCGCCGCACACTTGGCTGATGCAGCAACGCATCGCCCAGGCCCGCGCACTCTTGCAACACGGCTGCTTGCCGGTAGAGGTCGCCACACAATTGGGCTTTGCCGACCAGAGCCACTTGAGCCGGCAGTTCAAGCAGGCTTATGGCGTCGGGCCTGCGGCGTATCGCAGTGCCCGACAATTTCCTTCAGACAACGACTAACCAATGTGGGAGCGAGCCTGCTCGCGAAAGCGGTGTGTCAGTCCAAGAAATAGTGGCTGACAGGACGCATTCGCGAGCAGGCTCGCTCCCACAGGGTGGATTTGTGCAAATTATTCGCCGGTGGCGATGCCGCGCGAAGGCTCGTTGATCCACTCGCTCCACGATCCAGCGTACAACGCAGCCAACGGATAACCGGCCAGACACAATGCAAACAGGTTGTGACACGCCGTCACGCCGGAACCGCAATAGGCAACCAGATCCGCTGGCGAACGCTCACCGAGCTTCGCGGCAAAACGTTGCTTGAGTTGCTCCGCTGGCAGGAATCGCCCATCGCTGCCGAGGTTGTCGTTAAACGCCGCGCATTGCGCGCCGGGAATGTGCCCGGCAATCGGATCAATCGGCTCAACTTCACCTTTGAATCGCGGCAAAGCCCGAGCATCAATCAAGGTCAACGCAGGTTGGCCAAGACGCTTTTGCAATTTTTCGGCGCTGATCAGCAGGCTCTTATCCGGCTGACCACTGAAAGTGCCGCGACTGACCGTCGGTGCATCCAGACTCAGCGGCAACCCCGCCGCATGCCACGCCTTGAGCCCGCCATCGAGAATGAACACGCCATCGCGCTTGCCCAGCCACGCCAGCAACCACCACGCCCGCGCCGCATAGGCACCGGGGCCGTCGTCGTACAAAACCACATCGCTGTCGTGGTTGATGCCCCACGCTTGCAGCCGCTCGATCAGCTCTGCCGGCTCGGGCAACGGATGCCGACCGGTCACGCCTTTGACCACGCTGCCGCTGAGGTCACGCTCAAGGTCGGCGAAGCTCGCTCCGACAATGTGCCCTTCGGCATAGCTGCGCTGACCGTAGTCCGGGTCTTCGAGGGCAAAACGACAATCGAGAATCACCAGCCCCGGCTGCGCCTTGCGGGCGTCCAATGCTTCGGGGCTGATCAGTTGCGCAATCGGCATAACAGGCTCCTGAGGGATTTCAACAGAACGGTTTATTTCACGTCTTCGAGGGCCTGGGCCAGCGGCACGTAGAACTCCTCGAACAACGCATTGACCTCGTCGCGCGCCTGCTCGGTGACAAACCCGGCTTCCAGCACCAGCACCTGGTACACGCCACGTTTAATGGCTTGTTCACTGAGGTGGTTGGAATTCTCGCGGGTGGTGCACAGGAAGCGCACCCACGACGTCAGGATGATCCAGGCATTGAGGGTCAGGGATTCGATTTGCACACGGTCCATATCGAGAATCCCGGCGGCGACAAAACCTTCGTAGATCGCCGCGCCCTGAATCACGCAGCGTTGCGAGAAGCGCCGATAGCGGGCGGCCAACTCCGGATCGCTGTCGAGCAGATGCTCCAGATCGCGGTGCAGAAAACGGTAACGCCACATCGCCGAAAGCAATTCCTTGAGATAGAAACGCTTGTCCTCGACCGTCGCCGCACGCCCCTGCGGCGGGCGCAGAAAGCTGTCGACGAGGCTTTCGTACTCACTGAACAACACGGCGATGATCGCCTGCTTGTTGGGGAAGTGGTAGTACAGGTTGCCCGGAGAAATCTCCATGTGGGCGGCGATGTGATTGGTGCTGATGCTGCGCTCGCCCTGCTGATTGAACAGCTCAAGGCTGTTCAGCACGATACGCTCGCTGGTTTTTATTCGTGGGGCCATGGCTTGAGCTTTAATTCAGAGTGCGTTGGGGGGCATCTTACGACCTAACCGGAAATGGATAAAACAATGCTGTGCAAGGAAGTCATTTGACTTTATAGAGCATAGACTCTAAAAAGTTCATCATTACAATAAATCCGGAGCAGACCATGACTGCCGACATTGCCTACCTGCAAACGCTGCAACAACCGCTGGCCGAGCTGGACCGGTTGTTCGAGGCGCAGCGGGCTGCGTATGCCGCGAATCCGATGCCGCCCGCCGCCCAACGCCAGCAATGGCTCAAAGCACTGAGTGATTTGCTGAGCAACGAGCGTCAGGCCTTGATCGAGGCGATCAGCTCCGATTTCAGCCATCGCAGCGCCGATGAAACCCTGCTCGCCGAGCTGATGCCAAGCCTGCACGGCATTCATTACGCCAGCCGTCATCTCAAAGGCTGGATGAAAGCTTCGCGACGCAAGGTCGGCATCGCGTTCCAGCCTGCTTCGGCAAAAGTGGTGTATCAGCCTCTGGGCGTAGTTGGCGTCATCGTGCCGTGGAATTACCCGCTGTATCTGGCCGTCGGCCCGCTGGTCGGCGCCTTGGCAGCGGGTAACCGAGTGATGCTCAAACTCAGTGAATCGACCCCGGCCACCGGCTTGTTGCTCAAAGAATTGCTGGCGCGAATCTTCCCCGAAGACCTGGTTTGCGTGGTGCTCGGTGAAGCCGACATCGGCGTGGCGTTTTCCCGCCTGCGCTTCGATCACTTGCTGTTCACCGGCGCCACCAGCATCGGCAAACACGTGATGCGCGCCGCCGCCGAAAACCTCACCCCGGTCACACTGGAACTGGGTGGCAAGTCGCCGGCCATCGTCTCCCGCGACGTACCGCTCAAGGATGCTGCCGAGCGCATCGCCTTCGGTAAAACCCTCAACGCCGGTCAGACCTGCGTTGCCCCGGATTACGTGCTGGTGCCGGAAGATCGGGTCGGCGCTTTCGTCGAAGCCTATCGCCAGGCTGTGCAGGGTTTTTATCCGACACTCACCGACAATCCGGACTACACGGCGATTATCAACGAACGCCAATTGGCGCGACTCAACGGCTACGTCAGCGACGCGACCAGCAAGGGTGCGCTGTTGATTCCGTTGTTCGAACAGGCTCAGGGCCGGCGCATGCCGCACAGCATGCTGCTGAATGTCAGCGATGAAATGACGGTGATGCAGGACGAAATCTTCGGCCCACTTCTGCCGATCGTGCCGTATCAGGACCTGGAGCAGGCATTCGCTTACATCAATCAGCGGCCACGTCCTCTGGCTCTTTACTACTTCGGCTACGACAAACGCGAACAGAACCGCGTGCTGCACGAAACCCATTCCGGCGGCGTGTGCCTGAACGACACGCTGCTGCATGTGGCGCAGGACGACATGCCGTTTGGCGGCATCGGCGCTTCCGGCATGGGCCATTACCACGGCCACGAAGGCTTCCTGACCTTCAGTAAAGCCAAAGGCGTGCTGATCAAACAGCGGTTCAACGCAGCCCGACTGATTTACCCGCCCTACGGCAAATCGATTCAGAAACTGATCCAGAAACTGTTCATTCGCTAAACATTCGTCACCGCCGGGTAATAACAACAATGCACCCAAGCCTGACCGAAACACCCGCCCTGTCACGCCGTGGCCTGCTGAAATTCAGCCTCGGCGCCACGGCGTTCCTCGCCACCGCCGGACTCGGCGCCAGCCTCACTGGCTGCTCATCGAGCGTCGCGGCCAACGGTTTTGTCTCGTTGCGCGATGGCGATCTGCTGTTTCTGCGCGCACTGATTCCGGTGATGCTCGACGGCGCCGTAGCGGCCGAGAGGATGCCGGGCGCCGTTGAAGGCACGCTCAAGTCGCTGGACTACAGCCTCGAGCACCTGTCGCCAGAAATGCTCAAACTCACCCGACAATTGTTCGACGTACTCGGCATGGCGGTGACGCGCGGGCCACTCACCGGGATCTGGGGCAGTTGGGAAAACGCCAGTGCCGAGGCGATGCGGCATTTTCTTGATCGCTGGGAAAACAGCTCATTGAGTTTGTTGCGCATGGGGCATAGCTCGTTGCAGCAAATGGTGATGATGACCTGGTATACCCGCGCAGAATCGTGGGCGCATTGCGGTTATCCCGGCCCGCCTACCGCTTGAGATCAGCGGCGCGGCATTCGCGAGCAGGCTCGCTCCCACAGGAAAATGCATTTCAAATGTGGGAGCGAGCCTGCTCGCGAAGAGGTCGGCCGCCACACCGCCGCATCCAAAAATAATAAAGAGAACCTGATCGATGCCCGTACCCGACCCGTTCCGCGAAGGCCTCGCCCGAGGCTGGAAAACCTACAACGGCGCACAGCTGACCGACGACCTCAACCTTGAGGCCGACGTGGCGATCATCGGCAGCGGCGCCGGTGGCGGCACCACGGCGGAAATCCTTAGCGCTGCCGGCTACAAAGTCCTGCTGATCGAAGAAGGCCCGCTGAAAACCAGTTCAGATTTCAAAATGCTTGAAGACCAGGCCTACAGCAGCCTCTATCAGGAAGGCATCGGCCGCATGAGCAAGGACGGCGCGATCACCATCCTCCAGGGCCGCGCGGTTGGCGGCACAACGCTGATCAACTGGACCTCGAGTTTTCGCACCCCGGAGCCGACCCTCGAGCACTGGGCCAGAGAACACAACGTCAAAGGCCATAGCCCCGAGGAGATGGCGCCATGGTTCGAGAAAATGGAACAGCGCCTCGGCGTTGCACCGTGGATGGTCCCGCCCAATGCCAACAACGACGTGATCCGCAAAGGCTGTGAGCAACTCGGTTACAGCTGGCACGTGATCCCGCGCAACGTGCGCGGCTGCTGGAATCTCGGCTATTGCGGCATGGGCTGCCCGACCAACGCCAAGCAATCGATGATGGTCACGACCATTCCGGCGACGCTGGAAAAGGGTGGCGAGCTGCTTTATCTGGCCCGCGCGGAGAAACTGCTGATCAACGGCGACAAGGTTACCGGCCTGCAATGCGTAGCGATGGATGAACGCTGCGTCGAGCCGACCGGGCGTAGTATCACGGTCAAGGCGCGGCATTACGTACTGGCTGGCGGCGGCATCAACAGCCCGGCGCTGTTGCTGCGTTCGGACGCGCCGGATCCGCATAAAAGCCTCGGAAAACGCACCTTCCTGCACCCGGTGAACATGTCCGCCGCGCGCTTCGACGAAATCATCAATCCGTTCTACGGGGCGCCGCAGTCAATCTACTCCGACCATTTTCAGTGGAAGGACGGCACCACCGGACCGATGGCCTTCAAACTCGAAGTGCCACCGCTGCATCCGGCGTTGGCGGCTACCCTGCTCGGCGGCTTTGGTGAGGAGAGTGCGCAACACATGGCTGACCTGCCCCATACCCACGCCATGCTGGCCTTGCTGCGCGACGGCTTTCACCCGGACAGCACGGGCGGTGCAGTCGAGTTGCGGGGCGATGGTTCGCCAGTACTCGACTATCAGGTTTCGCCCTACGCCTGGGAAGGCCTGCGCCGGGCCTTTCACGTCATGGCCGAAATCCAGTTTGCCGGCGGTGCGAAAGCGGTGATGCCGATGCACGCCGACGCCCGTTACGTGAAAACTTTGGCCGAAGCGCGCACGCTGATCGACGGTTTGAGCCTTGAGCTGTACCGCACTCGGCTGGGCAGCGCTCACGTCATGGGCGGTTGCGCGATGGGCGAAGACCCGAAAAGCGCGGTCACCAACAGTCTCGGCCGGCATCATCAATTGGCTAATCTGTCGATCCATGACGGCTCACTGTTCCCCACCAGCATCGGCGCCAACCCGCAGCTGTCGGTGTATGGACTGACCGCGCAACTGGCGACATCCCTCGTCGATCGGCTGAGAAACCCGTGAAAAAACCGATTATTGCCATCGTCTATAGTGCTTTCTTACCCAACAGGCGACTTGGCCGACCGGGACGGCTGCGATACCATCCGACTCCCCAACGGACTCCCGCCAGGACGACGCGATGAACCGAGTGTTGTACCCAGGTACCTTCGACCCTATTACCAAGGGCCATGGCGATCTGGTCGAACGCGCCTCGCGCCTGTTCGACCACGTGATTATTGCGGTCGCTGCCAGCCCGAAGAAAAACCCGCTGTTCCCGCTGGAACAACGGGTCGAACTGGCTCGCGAGGTCACCAAACACCTGCCTAACGTGGAAGTGGTCGGCTTCTCGACGCTGCTGGCGCATTTCGCCAAAGAGCAGAACGCCAATGTGTTTCTGCGTGGTTTGCGTGCGGTGTCGGACTTCGAATACGAATTTCAACTGGCCAACATGAACCGCCAGTTGGCCCCGGATGTCGAGAGTCTGTTTCTCACCCCGTCCGAGCGTTATTCGTTCATTTCGTCGACGCTGGTGCGGGAAATTGCCGCGTTGGGTGGCGATATCAGCAAGTTCGTCCACCCCGCTGTGGCCGATGCGCTGACCCTGCGCTTCAAAAAGTAGGCGCTGCCGAAGGCTCGGGCTGCGATCCTGGCTGTTGATTACAGCCCTTGATCGCAGCAGCGTGCACTGCGCGCGCCAATGCGGCACAATTGCGCGCATTGATTTATAGCGCCCGGGCCTGCCGCCCCGGCTGGAGTTAGCATGTCCCTGATCATCACCGACGATTGCATCAACTGCGACGTCTGCGAACCCGAGTGCCCGAACGCCGCCATTTCCCAAGGCGAAGAGATCTATGTGATCGACCCGAACCTGTGCACCCAGTGCGTCGGCCACTACGACGAACCGCAATGCCAACAAGTTTGCCCGGTGGATTGCATTCCGTTGGACGAAGCGCATCCGGAGACTGAAGAACAGTTGATGGAGAAGTACCGCATCATCACCGGCAAGGCCTGATCCGCCGGATTTGTAGCGCTCTTTCGGGCCTCTTCGCGAGCAAGCTCGCTCCCACATTTGAAATGCGCTGCAATGTGGGAGCGGAGCTTGCTCGCGAAAGGGCCATCAGCGGCAGCGCAAAATCCTGATCAGCTCACTCACGTTGCTCAAACCCCTCCCCTAGACACCCCAGACACCGCACAAACGCCGCCTTCGCCGGATCCACCACCAGCGCCTGCCCGGCATCGCCGATCCCGCCACCCAGAGCGGTAAACGGCAACGACACGACAAACGCGCCCGCACCGATCACCGTCGCCACCACCAATAGAGGCCGGGCAATCAGCAAATCGCCAAGCATGGCGTAGGCCGGGGGATTCTGGATGGTGTAACGCGGGTCACCGCTGCCATTTTCCGCGGCCTGAACAGCCAGACCGGAACACAGCAGCAGCGTAACAAAGAGGACTTGCAAGGATTTCATGGCACGATCCTTCGGGCTTAACAGTGAGACAACTCACTATAGACCGTAGGACTTTTTCAGCCTGTTGCCTCAGGTCTGGCAGCGCGGGCAGAACACACTCGCACGCTGACCCAGCTTCACTTCGCGCAGCCCTGTGCCACAAACCTTGCAGTGTTCACCGCCACGGCCGTAGACAAACAGCTCCTGCTGGAAATAGCCCGGCTGACCGTCACCGCCAATGAAGTCACGCAATGTAGTGCCGCCACGCTCGATCGCGGCAGCCAGAATGCGTTTGATCTCGGTCGCCAGCTTCAGGTAGCGCCCCCGAGAAATTCCCCCAGCCTCACGGCGCGGATCAATCCCGGCGGCAAACAATGCTTCAGTCGCATAGATATTGCCGACCCCGACCACCACCGCGTTGTCCATGATGAACGGCTTGACCGCCATCGAGCGCCCGCGTGATAGCTGAAACAAACGCTCACCATCGAACAGATCGGTCAGTGGCTCCGGGCCAAGACGGATCAGCAATTCATGATTGAGCGGATCGTTGCTCCACAACATCGCGCCGAACCGTCGCGGATCGGTGTAGCGCAGCGCCAGCCCCGACTCCAGTTCGATATCGACGTGTTCGTGCTTGAGCGCCGGCAGTCCGACCTCAACCAGACGCAAATTGCCCGACATGCCCAGATGGCTGATCAGCGTACCGACCTCAGCGTTGATCAACAGGTACTTGGCCCGACGTTCGACCAACACGATGCGCTGCCCCGACAGGCGCACATCGAGGTCTTCCGGGATGGGCCAGCGCAAGCGCCGATCACGCACGATCACCCGACTGACGCGTTGGCCTTCCAGATGCGGGGCAATGCCCCTACGGGTGGTTTCGACTTCCGGCAATTCAGGCATGGTGTTCTCGAATCAATGCGCGCCGAGGTCGCGGATCGTTTGTTTAAGGGTTTCGAAGTCGTAATCCGACAGCCCTACATAGTCGAGTACCAGCGGGCCGACGGCGTTCCATTCGAAATCTTCGGTCTGGTTGCCCAGCACGCGATAAGACGCGCAAATGTGTTCGGCCATTTTCAGGATCGCCAAAAGATTTTTCAGTTGGCTGTTCTTTGACGATTCATCGCTGAATATCGCCAACGCGTTGTGGTGGTTGGCGATGGCGGCGCTGACATGCTCCGGCAGGCGCCACGACTTGGCGGTGTAGTAACCGACCACGGCATGGTTGGTGTTGAACTCGCTGTTTTCGGTGTCCACCACTCGACACTCGGCACTGGCATTAGCGTAAGCCTTTTCCAGAACTGTCATGTAATTAGGGAACCGTTGCAGCATCAAGGGCACGCCGCAATCGTGGAACAGACCCAAGGCATATGCCTCATCGCCCGCCTGAGTGCCGATACGCTTGGCCAGCGTCAGGCACGTCATCGCCACGTCCTGGGCGGTGTCCCAGAAACGGTTGAGCGTAACGATGGTGTCGTCGTTCATCTCGCCCTTGATCGACTGCGCGTTGATCAGGTTGATGATCGAACGGCTGCCCAGCAGGTTTACCGCGCGCTGAATCGAGGTGATCTTGTTGCTCAGGCCGTAATACGGCGAGTTGACGATTTTCAGCAGCGAACCGGACAAGCCTGGATCCTGAGAGATCAGCCTGGCGATCACCTCCAGGTCCGGGTCGGGCATGTACTGCTCCATTTGCAGATCCACCATGATCTGCGGTTGCGCCGGCACACTGATGCCTTGCAGCGATTGTTGAATCTGTTCGGTGGTCAGCTCTTGGGACATAAGTACACACTCTGGGACAGGCGGCGATTCTAACCTCTAAAAACCGCACGACGACACACCAGTGGGCAATTGTCAGGAACTTTCATTCAGCCCACGGCTTCGGAATCTGTAATGCCCAACGGATCACTCCGGTCCCTTACGGCGGCAAACTCCCACAGACTCAGGAGCTTATCGATGGCCACTTCCCTCAACGGCAAACGCGTTGCCATTTTGGTAACAGACGGTTTCGAACAGGTCGAACTGACCGGTCCCAAGCAGGCACTGGAGCAAGCCGGCGCGCAAGTCGACATCCTTTCCGCCGAGGCCGGCAAGGTCAAAGGCTGGAACCACGACAAACCGGCGGACGACTTCAAGGTCGACCAGACCTTTCAAGAAGCCAGCAGCGAGCAGTATGACGCGATCGTCCTGCCGGGCGGCGTGCAGAACTCCGACACCATCCGCATCGATCAGGATGCCCAGCATCTGGTCAAGACCGGCGCCTCGGCCGGAAAACCGATTGCGGTGATCTGCCATGGCGGCTGGTTGCTGATCTCGGCGGGGCTGGTCAACGGCAAGACCATGACCAGTTTCAAAACGCTCAAGGATGACCTGGTCAATGCCGGGGCCAACTGGGTCGATAAAGAAGTGGTCAAGGACGGTCACCTGATCAGCAGCCGTCAGCCGGATGACATTCCGGCGTTCAACAAAGAGCTGATCGACGCACTGTCTGCGTAGAAGTCAAAACCGCCTTCGCGAGCACGTCGAATCGTCACTCCCACATTGGTCTTGTGTCAGTCACAAATCCCCTGTGGGAGCGAGCCTGCTCGCGAAGAGGTCATCAGCGTTTCATCGCACGCCAAACCCGGCACAAGTCGCAACACGCTATACTCCCGCTCTTTTTTCCGGAGCGACGTCATGTCCCTGCCTAGCTTGCGCCTCAAAGCCAACGCCGACCGTCGCCTGCGCGCCGGTCACCTGTGGGTCTACAGCAACGAAATCGATGTAGCCGCTACCCCTTTGCACGGCTTCCAGGCCGGCGATCAAGCCCTCCTCGAAGCCGCCGGCGGCAAGCCGCTGGGCATCGTGGCGATGAGCCCGAACAACCTGATCTGCGCCCGCCTGCTGTCGCGCGACATCAAGCTGTCGCTGGACAAATCCCTGCTGGTGCACCGCCTGAACGTCGCTCTGTCGCTGCGCGAGCGCCTGTTCGACAAGTCTTTCTATCGTCTGGTCTACGGTGATTCCGACCTGTTGCCTGGCCTGGTCGTTGACCGCTTCGGCGACATCCTCGTCGTCCAGATCGCCTCGGCGACCATGGAAGCGCATAAAGATGACGTGATCGCCGCGCTGACCCAAGTGCTCAAGCCAAGCGGCATTCTGTTCAAGAACGACTCCGCTGCGCGTGATGCCGAAGGCCTCAACCGCTACGTCGAAACCGTGTTCGGCCTGGTGCCGGAGTGGGTGGCGCTGGAAGAGAACGGCGTGAAGTTCGAAGCCCCGGTGATTCAGGGCCAGAAAACCGGCTGGTTCTACGACCACCGCATGAACCGCGCCCGCCTGGCCCCTTACGCCAAAGGTAAACGCGTTCTCGACCTATATAGTTACATCGGCGGCTGGGGCGTGCAGGCTGCCGCGTTCGGCGCCAGCGAAGTGTTCTGCGTCGATGCTTCGGCTTTCGCTCTCGACGGTGTTGAGCGCAACGCTGCGCTGAACGGCTTCGCCGACAAGATGACCTGCATCGAAGGCGACGTTTTCGAAGCCCTGAAAGAGCTGAAAGCCAGCGAAGAACGCTTCGACGTGATCGTTGCCGACCCGCCAGCGTTCATCAAGCGCAAGAAAGACATGAAAAACGGCGAAGGCGCCTACCGACGCCTGAACGAGCAAGCCATGCGCCTGCTTAACAAGGACGGCATCCTGGTCAGCGCGTCGTGCTCGATGCACCTGCCGGAAGACGATCTGCAGAACATCCTGCTGACCAGCGCCCGTCACCTGGATCGCAATATCCAGTTGCTGGAACGCGGCGGCCAGGGTCCGGATCACCCGGTGCACCCGGCCATCGCCGAAACGCGTTACATCAAGAGCATCACCTGCCGCCTGCTGCCCAACAGCTGATCCTGCGGATGACGGGGAGCCAGCAGGCTCCTCGTCTGCTTTGCGCGCCGCGCTGCTGGCGCCCTGCCAGTTCGCTATCGCCCCGCACTTCCTACAATTCTCTTCCTGCCGACTTGCAGGATATTTCCTTATATCTTTTGATTGCTGAAACTTGCCCTACAAGTTTATTTGCAGCCGAAGACTGCTCCGACAAAATTACTGGAATTTTCCTACTTAATATCCGCTTGCCAATAATCCATTACAAACTATTATGAAGTTGTCACCACGAGGTGACTTCAACTATCGATGAACAAGGAGTTCACATCATGAAAAGTATTTCTCTGGAAAGTAAAAAAATCGCAAACCTGGCTTTTCTGGTTGCCTCTAAAGCCCGCTAAGTAAGTCAGGACGCCGGGGAGTGCCGGCAACCCGGCGTCCTTTTGACTTTATCCAGAGTGAATAGCCCCACATGCACATTAACCCCTTTCTATTTATATTGCCGCGTTCGCCTGGACAAGTTGTATGGAACTATAAAAACCATACACAACACGAACTCGACCTCAACTTTTCAATTCGCCTTGCACAACTAATCAACAACCCCGAACTTTTTGACAGCCACAACATAATAGACACTCAACTATTAAGTGCGGGCATTCTAACCGTTTCAAAAACAGACAATCCGCAATGGGGCTGGGATGAGCTGTCGAAGATTTACCACATCGGCACGCAGAACATTCCCTGTGAACATACCCCTCAGAATATTCACGAGTGGTCCAGACAATATCTGGCGCACTGCAATGAAGTATTGGCCACACCAACGCCTGCAACAGACCGCCCGACGCTTGAAACCGGGCAGCGTATTGCCCTGCCCGCACCGTGCGCATTGAGTGACAACAGTCTTGAAAAGGTGCTGCTCCAGCGCAAAACCTGTCGCAGCTATACAGGTGCAGCGATAACGCTGAATGACGTCGGCACCCTGCTCTACCTGTCCCTCGGTTATCTCCATGAACGTGACAACGATCGCGACGACAGCATCGCCCACGGGCTCAGCGCACGGCGCAGCAGTCCTTCCGCAGGAGGCCTGAACGCTTGTGAAGGTTTCCTGCTGGTGCAGAACGTCGATGGTCTTGAACCGGGCATCTATGCCTATCATCCAGCCGAACATACCTTGAGCCGGGTCAATCCGTTACCTGAACCCGCGCTGGGCCACTTGCTTGGCGGTCAGCATTTCATCAACAACCTGCCGCTGGGGTTATTCATCACCGCCCGGTTCGACCGGCTCTGGTGGAAGTACGAACATTCGCGAGCCTATCGCATGGCCTTCGTCGAGGCCGGTCACCTGTCGCAAACCTTCCAACTGGTCGCCACGGCATTGGGCCTCAATACCTGGCTGACCGGTGCGTTTGCCGACCAGCAGGTTGAAGCACTCCTCAACATCGAGGGCAGTGCTGAACAACCGTTGTTCTTTGTTGGCTGTGGAGAAAGCGACGGGCAAGTGATGTGCCACGAAATGCGCGATCTGTTGCGCGAGGGACAGCCATGACCCTCCCGATGTCGGCACCGGATGAAACACCGGTCTCCTGGGCGCTCAAGTTCACTCTGGCAGACTGGGAGAGCCGCGCCTCGGTGCGCAGCAGTACCCATAACTATCTGTTGCCCGACGATGTGCCACTGCAACTGCAAACCCGCCACTGGTTTCCACCGGCGTTTCTGCCTTATCTGGCACATCCGGCCATTCAGGCGGCGGGGCGCGACGTGCTGCACCGACTGTCAGCCAACCACCTGGTGCACTTTCTCGATTACACCACCCTGCTCGAACATCGCATCGTCAATCGTGCCGTGGAAGTCATCGTGCACAGGGAATTGCCCATCTACGTGCCTCTGTCGATGAAACACGCGGCGCTACAGCTCTACACCGACGAGGGTTACCACGCGCTATTTTCCAATCGTCTCGCTGAGCAGATCGCCAGTTTCTATGGAATCACCGGACGTCCGGCGATTCCGCAGCGCATCACCCGCCTGAACTCGCTGATTGCTCGCACGCCGGAAAAGAACCGGGCGCTGGCATGGTTTCTGCTGGGCTTCGTTTCGGAAACCATCATTGCCCGGGAGCTGCTGGACGTCTGCCGCGACAGCCTGGTGTCCAGCGTCAACGACATGCTGCGCGACCATCTGGCGGACGAAGCACGCCACAGTCGCTACTTCGCCGAAGCGTTCCATTACTTCTGGCTGTCGATGAACAGCCGCCAGCGCACGTTTGTGAGCAGAACCTTGCTGGAAATCATCGGGATCTTTTTCGAGGCCGACGAACGCTGGCTGCAACAGAGCTTGCGAGGAGCCGGCATCGCTGACAGTGATGTGATGGAAATTGTCGGCGGCATGGCAACGGTGCAAGCCAATCGTGCACGTGCACGATCAGGCGCCATCGCAACCCTGGACGCACTGCGCAAGGCCGGATTTTTCGCACTCCCCCATAACCAGAAACTTTTCGCCAAGGCAGGACTGATCGATGGATAAAGGACAATCCGTGGCAACCACCCGACAGCGCCGTGGGGCTGTCAGCCTATTGCTGGCCATGGTGCTGCTTGGCGTGTTTCCACTGGACGTGCTGCTGCCTTCCTTTCCGGCAATGGCGACGCACTTTCTCCGTTCACCGGCAGACATCGCACTGTCCATCAGCCTGTTCGCCGTGGGGATCGCGTTTGCCCAGCTCTTGATCGGCCCTCTCTCGGACGTGATCGGGCGCAAGGGCTTGCTACTCGTCGGCATGAGCGTATCGATGCTGGGTGCGTTCGGTTGCGTGATGACTTCCGATTACACGCTATTCCTGGTCTTTCGGGTTCTGCAGGCCTTGGGCTGTGGATGTTTCGTACTGTCCCAGGCGCTGGTGCAGGATCTGTTCGACGGTGAGGAGCGCGATCGTTTGCGTATCCTGATGGTTACGGCCACCGGGATTTTCATCTCGGTGTCGCCGCTGGCCGGCACGTTTCTGCAGGCCACACTCGGCTGGCGCGGCAGCTTCTGGGTGTTTACCGCGCTGTCCGCCATGGTGCTGATCAAAGCGTGGTTGTTTCTATCGAACGACCGTCCGACCTACAGTGGTGCGCGGCTCGGTTTCATTCAATCCTACCAACGCGTGCTGGGGGATTTCGAGTTTATCGGTTACTGGCTGATCTCTGCATTTGCCTTCGCCTGTCACTTCTCGTTCATCGTGATTTCGCCGCTGATCTTCATGGACCAACTGCAACTCGCGCCTTATGACTTTTCACTGATCCTGCTGGTTTACGGTGCCGCCTATGTGGTTGGTGGCCTTCTGGCCGCCGTACTGAATCGGCGGATCACGCCGGTTCAGCAAATCTTCACCGGGCTCTGCCTGATACTGCTGTCGGGATTGGCGATGCTGTACCTGGCGGCGAATCATGCGCTGGCTCCGGCCACGGTGTTGATTCCAATGCTGATCTGCACGGCGGGCACCACCATTTCCCGCCCCGCCGCCACCTCTCGGGCCATGGGCCTGTTTCCTGAGAACGCCGGTACTTCGGCTTCGGCGGGCAGTACGATCATTTTTATTTGTGGCGGGCTTATCAGCGCATTGATCAGCCTCAGTCCGGCCAATCTGCAATCAACGCTGGGCTACAGCTTTGTGCTATTGAGCGCGACAGCGCTGGTGCTCAACAACCGGCTCAGCCGCCGCGCAAGAAACGTTGAAGCCAATGTCGTTGCACAGACCGGCGGTGATTAAACCCACCGGTCGTCATCCCATACACACCGTCGGCACTGGAACAACGCTTTGCGCCATTCCCTCCAGACGCCAGCGGTGTAGAATCGGCTGATTCATCGCCATTCATCCCCCGGCGGGTTTATGAGCTCAGGCTGAGACCAGCGGCGATCCCGCAACGTCATCGGCAACTTCACGAACACACGGCCATTTCTGAGTGTTCCAGACGTCAATAGAAGCTCACTCCCCTTTTGCACCTGATTAGTAAGTGATTAGCCGCCCGGAGTGCTCCATGCCAGATTACCGCTCGAAAACATCCACCCACGGCCGCAACATGGCCGGTGCCCGCGCATTGTGGCGCGCCACGGGGATGAAAGATGACGACTTCAAAAAGCCGATCATCGCGATTGCCAACTCGTTCACCCAGTTCGTACCGGGCCACGTGCACCTCAAGGATCTGGGCCAACTGGTCGCCCGTGAAATCGAACGCGCCGGCGGCGTAGCGAAAGAATTCAACACCATCGCCGTGGATGACGGCATCGCCATGGGTCACGACGGCATGCTGTATTCGCTGCCGAGCCGCGAGATCATCGCTGATTCCGTCGAGTACATGGTCAACGCCCACTGCGCCGACGCCATCGTCTGCATCTCCAACTGCGACAAGATCACCCCGGGCATGTTGATGGCCGCGTTGCGCCTGAACATTCCGGTGATCTTCGTTTCCGGCGGCCCGATGGAAGCCGGCAAAACCAAACTAGCGTCCCACGGCCTCGACCTCGTCGATGCCATGGTGATCGCCGCCGATGCCAGCGCTTCTGACGAGAAGGTTGCTGAGTACGAGCGCAGCGCCTGCCCGACTTGCGGTTCGTGCTCCGGCATGTTCACCGCCAACTCGATGAACTGCCTGACCGAAGCACTGGGCCTGGCCTTGCCGGGCAACGGTTCCACTCTGGCCACCCACAGCGACCGCGAACAACTGTTCCTGCAGGCTGGCCGCACCATCGTCGAGCTGTGCAAGCGCTACTACGGCGAGAACGATGAATCGGTATTGCCGCGCAACATCGCCAACTTCAAGGCGTTCGAGAACGCGATGATGCTCGACATCGCCATGGGCGGTTCGACCAACACCATCCTGCACTTGCTCGCTGCCGCCCAGGAAGCCGAGATCGATTTCGACCTGCGCGACATCGACCGTCTCTCGCGCAGCGTTCCGCAACTGTGCAAAGTCGCGCCTAATATCCAGAAGTACCACATGGAAGATGTGCACCGCGCCGGCGGCATCTTCAGCATCCTCGGCTCGCTGGCCCGTGGCGGCCTGCTGCACACCGACCTGCCGACCGTGCACAGCCGCAGCATGGAAGAAGCCATCGCCAAATGGGACATCACCCAGACCGACGATGAAGCCGTGCACCACTTCTTCAAGGCCGGCCCTGCCGGTATCCCGACGCAGACGGCGTTCAGTCAGTCGACCCGTTGGGAAACCCTGGATGACGACCGTGAAAACGGCTGCATCCGCAGCTTCGAACACGCCTACTCGCAAGAAGGTGGCCTGGCCGTGCTGTACGGCAACATCGCCCTCGATGGCTGCGTGGTGAAAACCGCCGGTGTCGACGAATCGATCCACGTCTTCGAAGGCAACGCGAAGATCTTTGAAAGCCAGGACAGCGCCGTACGCGGCATCCTCGCTGACGAAGTGAAGGCTGGCGACATCGTCATCATTCGCTACGAAGGCCCGAAAGGCGGCCCGGGCATGCAGGAGATGCTCTACCCGACTTCGTACCTGAAATCCAAAGGCCTGGGCAAAGCCTGTGCGCTGCTCACCGACGGGCGTTTCTCTGGCGGTACTTCCGGTCTGTCCATCGGTCACGCTTCGCCAGAAGCCGCCGCCGGCGGCGCGATCGGTCTGGTGCAGGACGGCGACAAAGTGCTGATCGACATTCCGAACCGCTCGATCAACCTGTTGGTCAGCGACGAAGAACTGGCTGCACGCCGCGCCGAGCAGGACAAGAAAGGCTGGAAACCTGTGGAAGTGCGTCCACGTAAAGTGACCACCGCACTCAAGGCCTACGCCCTGCTGGCGACCAGTGCCGACAAAGGTGCTGTGCGTAACAAAGCGATGCTCGACGGGCTGTAAGCGTCAAATCGCCGAAACAAAAATGCCCCGCCAAGTGCGGGGCATTTTTTTGTCTGACCGAAATCCCAAAGTCACTGCAGATCAAACTGTGGGAGCGAGCCTGCTCGCGAATGCGGTATGTCAGAAACAGAGATGGCGACTGACACTACGCTTTCGCGAGCAGGCTCGCTCCCACATTGAATCGGTGTGGCTTACTGAATTTCCTCAGGCTTTACGATCACCCAGTTCTTGTCCGCCGTCACCGGCAACCCTTCTTTCGCCTGCGCCGCTGCGTGCTTGGCCATCATGCCGTTCAACTGCGTCATGTACTTGTCCTTGCGGTTAACCCACAAGTGAATCCCGCCCTTGGCCACATCAACATCGTGGAACAGCATGTAACCGTCGCTGGTCGGCGTATCGCCACCCACCAGTACCGGTTTTTTCCATTCGTCGATGTAGGTGAGAATCGCCGCGTGCTTGCCAGCCATCCACGTTGCCGGCGTCCACAGGTACGGCGTCAACTCCAGGCCCAGGTTGGCCTTCTCGTCATATTTGCCGGCGGTGATCTGTTTGCGTGCGGTGGTCAGTTCGTTGGTTTCGCGGTTCTTCAGCAGCGTGGTCACGCCAATGACATTCTGCGGTTTGACGTTGTAGCCATACTTCGGATCCGCCGCGACCATGCGCACCAGCTCTTCAGACGCGGCGGTCATCACGTAGACCTCGATGCCGTTCTCCATCAGCTTGTTGTACAGCTCTTGCTGGCCGGTGAAGATCTTCGGCGGATTGACGTCGAGCTTCTTCACCACATCGCCTTCGTAATACGTCGCCGGCACCGGTTTGCCCGAGGCCATCAGCTCATCGACGTAGCCTTTGAGTTCCTTGAGAGTGAAGCCGGAGAACACCTGCGCCACCCATGGGTAGCAGACCATGTCGTCGACTTCGCAGAGGCGATAGTAGTAACTGAACAGGCTTTCCTTGTGGTCGGCGGTGTCCTTGAACGGCATCAGTTTCAGGGAAGGGTCGAGTTTGTCGCGGGTGATCAGGCCCTTGTTTTCCATGAACGGCAACAATGACTCTTCGAGGTCGTAGCGGTAACTGGTGTTGTCCATGTCGAACACCGCGTAGTTACCCTTATTGGCGTTGGCGGCGATCATCGCATCCAGCGCTTTGGCCTGATCGACGGGCCAGTGTTTCAGGTCAGTAGCGAAGGCCTGAGTGGCCAGGCCCATGCCCACAGTCAGTGCGACAGCCAGAAATTTCGGTGCGAACTTCATACGCCTCTTCTCCCTGATTCAAAGAGATCGACGCTAACAAATAAGTGTGACAGTCCTCGTCTGTCAGCGACCGCTCACGTCCCTATTGCGCCAGATGCATTGCCGAGAGCGACACAGGCTTATTCCAAAAACGACGGACACCCTGCTATTTCGGTATTAAATCATTGCAAATCAAACTGTTAGGCTTGCCGGTTCGCAGTTGCCCAAGAATGCGACTGGCACAAGTCTTATCGGAGTTTTCATGAATCTGCCGCTGATCCTCAATCTGCTGGTGTTCCTCGCCCTCCTGTTCGGTCTGGCGCAAACCCGCCACACCACGTGGAGCCTGGCGAAAAAAGTCCTGCTCGCACTCGCGCTAGGCGTAGCGTTCGGCGTCGTCCTGCACACCATTTACGGTGCCGGCAACCCGGTGCTGAAAGCGTCGATCGGCTGGTTCGATCTGGTCGGCAACGGCTATGTGCAGTTGCTGCAAATGATCGTCATCCCGCTGGTGTTCGCCTCAATCCTCAGCGCCGTGGCACGCCTGCACAACGCCTCGTCGCTGGGCAAGATCAGTTTCCTGACCATCGGCACCCTGCTGTTCACCACCGCGATCGCGGCGCTGATCGGCATCGGCCTGACCAATCTGTTCGGCCTCACCGCCGAAGGTCTGGTCGCCGGCACCCAGGAAATGGCCCGTCTGCAAACCATTCAGACCGACTATGCCGGCAAGGTCGCCGACCTGAATGTGCCGCAACTGCTGCTGTCGTTCATCCCGCAGAACCCGTTCGCCGATCTGGCGCGGGCCAAGCCGACCTCGATCATCAGTGTGGTGATTTTCGCCGCATTCCTCGGGGTTGCCGCGCTGCAACTGCTCAAGGATGACGTCGAGAAAGGTCAGAAAGTGATCAACGCCATCGACACCCTGCAAGCCTGGGTGATGCGTCTGGTGCGTCTGGTGATGAAGCTGACGCCGTACGGCGTACTGGCGCTGATGACCAAAGTGGTCGCCGGCTCCAACCTGCAAGACATCATCAAACTCGGCAGCTTCGTCGTGGTGTCCTACCTCGGTCTGGGCCTGATGTTCGTCGTGCACGGCTTGCTGGTGTCGGCGGCCGGGATCAACCCGCTGCGTTTCTTCCGCAAGATCTGGCCGGTGCTGACGTTCGCATTCACCAGCCGTTCCAGCGCGGCGAGCATTCCGCTGAGCATTGAAGCGCAGACCCGTCGTCTGGGGATTCCGCAGTCGGTGGCGAGTTTCGCCGCGTCGTTCGGCGCGACTATCGGCCAGAACGGTTGCGCCGGTCTGTACCCGGCGATGTTGGCGGTGATGGTTGCGCCAACGGTCGGCATCAACCCGCTGGATCCGCTGTGGATCGCGACGCTGGTGGCGATTGTGACGTTGAGTTCGGCGGGCGTGGCGGGTGTTGGTGGCGGCGCGACCTTCGCGGCGCTGATCGTGCTGCCGGCGATGGGGTTGCCGGTTTCACTGGTGGCGTTGCTGATTTCGGTTGAGCCGCTGATCGACATGGGTCGTACAGCGTTGAACGTGAGTGGTTCGATCACCGCCGGTGCGATTACCAGTCAGGTGATGCAGCAGACCGATAAAGCGTTGCTGGATGCTGATGAGCATGCGGAGTTGGCTCAGGCTTGATTAGCGCCTGACAGACCGCTATCGCGAGCAGGCTCACTCCCACATTGGATCTGTGATCGACACAAATCCCCTGTGGGAGCGAGCCTGCTCGCGAAGCTCTTAAGCTTTTTCCCAGACTTCGAAGTTGTACGCGGGCTTATCTTCAACCGCCGGGTTTTCAACGTTCGACACCAGCTTCCACTGGTGCAAATCAAACTCCGGAAACCACGCATCCCCTTCCGGGCTCAGCGCCACGCGAGTCAGATACAGACGATCCGCCTGCGCCAGCCCTTGCGCGTACAACTGCGCGCCGCCAATCAGCATCAGCTCATCGACGCCCTGCTCCTTCGCCCATTCCTCGGCGCGAACCACAGCAGCTTCCAGCGATGGATAAACCTCGGCACCTTCGAGCACCAGACCGGCCTGACGGCTGACCACGATGTTCAGGCGCCCCGGTAACGGCCGACCGAGCGAATCCCAGGTCTTGCGACCCATGATGATCGGCTTGCCCAAGGTCGTCGCCTTGAAGTATTTGAAATCCCCCGGCAGGTGCCAGGGCATGCTGTTGTCGACGCCGATCACGCGGTTTTCACCGAGGGCTGCGATCAGGCTGAGGGGGAGTGATTTAGTCATGCCGGCGAGGATACCAGAGCCGCGCTTACCCCGATAAGCGCCACAGCGGTTATGCTCAGCGCTCATTTAAGCGACGGGACGCTGCGTGACTGAACTGACTCCACTGCAAAACCTCTGGCTCACCGAGACCGTGCGCCTGCGCGAAGAACACGCAGGCCCACTGGATGACCTGGAAGCCAATCGTCTGGCGCGCACCGCCGGCGGTGATCTGCCGAGCCGCATTCAACGCCGGGCGTTGTGGCTGGCCGAACGTGACGGGCTGACCAATGCTCTGAAACACTGGCTGCAAGGCGCGCGTCTGGCGCTGCTGCTGTTGATGATTTTCGCTGTGCTTAGCGGCGCTGGTCTGGCCTTTGCTGCGCTGGGCCAAACCCCGGTCAATGTGTTCTGGGCCTTGGGCAGCCTGCTCGGGCTGAACCTGATTCTGCTACTGAGTTGGTTGCTGGGATTGGTCTTTGCCGGAGAGCACGGCGCCACGCTCGGCCGATTGTGGTTATGGCTCAGCGAAAAAATGGCCCGCGACGCCAAAGCCGCGCAACTGGCACCGGCCCTGCTGGTGATGCTGCAACGCAAGAAACTCAATCGCTGGTCACTCGGTACGCTGGTCAACGGTTTGTGGTTGCTGGCAATGCTCAGCGCGCTGATTCTGTTGCTGACGCTCATGGCGACCCGGCGCTACGGCTTCGTCTGGGAAACCACGATTCTCAGCGCCGACACGTTTATTCACGTCACCCATGCGCTCGGTTACTTGCCGTCGCTGCTTGGTTTCAATGTGCCAACGGTGGAGATGATCCGTGCCAGCGGCGACGGCGCGCTCGATATCGAAAGCGCTCGTCAGGCCTGGGCGACCTGGCTGTTTGGGGTGTTGGTGGTGTACGGCGTGCTGCCGCGACTGCTGCTCGCACTGTTGTGTTTCTGGCGCTGGAACAGCGGCAAAGCCGCGCTGCGTCTGGACTTGAATCTGCCCGGCTACGCGCAGTTGCGCGAACGTCTGATGCCGACCAGCGAACGCCTCGGCGTCAACGACCCTGAGCCTGCGCAATTGCACCGTGTCGAAAGCGGCGTTGGCGAACTCGCCAGCGAAGGCGCGTTGCTGGTGGCCATCGAACTCGATGAACAACGCCCATGGCCGCCCGCGCTGCCGAAAAATGTCAGCAACGCCGGCATCCTCGACAGCCGCGAATCGCGGCACAAACTCCTCGAACAATTGAGCCGCTTCCCGCCGGCACGTCTGGCCATTGCCTGCGATCCACGGCGCTCGCCGGATCGCGGCAGCCTCGCCTTGATCGCTGAACTGGCGCGCAGTGCCAGCGCCACCCGCGTCTGGCTGCTGCAAGCGCCGCCCGGTGAAGCACTGGATGCCGAGCGCCTCGGCGACTGGCACGTGGCGCTGCAACAGCTTGATCTGAAGTTCGCCGATTGCGCGCCGTTGAACTGGCTGGAGACTGGCCATGACTGATGCCTGGAAAACGCCGCTGAAACTCGCGGTGGTCGGCCACACCAACGTCGGCAAGACCTCGCTGTTGCGCACGCTGACTCGCGATGTCGGCTTCGGTGAAGTCTCGCATCGCCCGAGCACCACGCGGCATGTCGAAGGTGCGCGGTTGTCGGTGGACGGTGAGCCGTTGCTCGACCTCTACGACACACCGGGGCTGGAAGACGCCATCGCCCTGCTGGATTTTCTCGAACGCCTGGAACGCCCCGGCGAACGCCTCGATGGCCCGGCGCGATTGGCGCGATTTCTCGATGGCAGCGAGGCGCGCCAGCGCTTTGAGCAGGAAGCCAAAGTGCTGCGGCAACTGCTCGCCTCCGACGCCGGTTTGTATGTGATCGATGCGCGCGAACCGGTGTTGGCCAAGTACCGCGATGAACTGGAGGTGCTCGCCAGTTGCGGCAAACCGCTGCTGCCGGTACTGAATTTCGTCAGCACCGCCAATCATCGCGAGCCGGATTGGCGTGAAGCGTTGGCGCGGCTGGGGCTGCATGCACTGGTACGTTTCGACAGCGTTGCGCCACCCGAGGATGGTGAGCGGCGGCTGTATGAAAGCCTTGCGCTGCTGCTGGAAAATGCTCGTCCGCAACTGGAACGGTTGATTGCCGATCAACAGGCTCAGCGCCTGGCGCGGCAGCAAAGTGCGGCGCGATTGATTGCTGAATTGTTGATTGACTGCGCCGCGTGCCGGCGCAGTGTGGTCAGCGAGGCGGCGCAGGAACAGCAAGCCATCAGCGAATTGCGCAAAGCCGTGCGCCAGCGCGAGCAGAAATGCGTCGAGGCGCTGCTCAAGCTCTTTGCGTTTCGTCCACAGGATGCCGCGGCGAGCGATTTGCCATTGCTGGATGGGCGCTGGGGCGATGACCTGTTTAACCCGGAAACCCTCAAGCAACTCGGCGTACGCGTGGGCGGCGGTATTGCTGCCGGTGCAGCGGCGGGGGCTGGCGTGGATTTGCTGGTCGGCGGGATTACCCTCGGCGCGGCGGCGCTGGCAGGCGCGATTGCTGGCGGCGCGCTGCAGACGGCGCGTAGTTATGGCAGCCGGTTGCTCGGCAAGATCAAAGGGCAGCGTGAGCTGACGGTGGATGACGGAGTGCTGCGGCTGTTGGCGTTGCGTCAGCGACAACTGGTGTTGGCGCTGGATCAGCGCGGGCATGCGGCGATGGACGCCGTTCAGGTGGCCACGCCACAGGATAAAACCTGGCGTGAGGGCAAGTTGCCGGAAGCGCTGAACAAGGCGCGGGCGCATCCGCAGTGGTCGTCGCTCAATCCGCAGGCGAAGTTGAATCAGGCGGAACGGCAGGAGCAGATTGAGGCGTTGGTAGGGAAGGTGCTTGAGCTGTAGACGCCGCCCCTCACCCCAGCCCTCTCCCAGAGGGAGAGGGAGCTGACCGTGTTGTTCTTCCGTCATACGTCGACCTGAGATATCCAGTCGAACTCAGGTTTGAAAGGCATGAAAATCGGCTCCCTCTCCCTCTGGGAGAGGGCTGGGGTGAGGGTTGCAATCACCCGGCCGACAACAAAACTTCAGCCTTACGCTTCAGCACACCCAAATCCATCACCGGCACCGCGCTCTCCTTGGCCAACTCATCCCACTGCCGCATCCGCAGGCTGACCGCACACAACGGATCGCGCTCAAACTCATTCGCCTCTGCCTCTGTCATCACCCCACCCTGATACGCCAGCGTCTGCCGACTCGCCTCACTCAAGCGCGCGAAATACCCCGGCTCACGCAACGTCAGATACCGCTTGGCCTGTACGTGATATTCCACCAGCCGCGCCATGCGCTCGCTGAACCCGGCCTCACGCAAATAATCCGCGCCCAAGCGCTCATGACTGACCACGCCATAACCGCCCATGTTCTCCGCGCCTTCGGCGCACAAATGGCCGATGTCATGAAAGAACGCCGCCAGCACCACTTCATCATCGAAGCCCTCGGCCATCGCCAGTTCGGCAGCCTGGGACATGTGCTCAATCTGTGACACCGGCTCGCCGATGTAATCGCTGGTGCCGAAGCGTTCGTACAACCCGAATACCCGGGCAATGACTTGCTCGCGACCTGTCATTCAATCTCCTCCAGCAACTGCGCAATGTTGCGCTCGGCCAACGCCGGGCCGACGCTCATGCCGACGCCGCTGTGCATCAACGCCACGCTCAAACCCGCTGCCGGGCGCAAGAATGAAAATGGCCCCGACCCTCGAGAACCATAGACACCCTGCCAACGTTCGACCACTTGCACCTTGCAGCCCAATGTCTGTTCGGCCAGTTCGAGCATCCAGTTATCGACTTGCTCGGCATTGAAGGGCGAGGGGTCGCTGCCGTAATGGTGCGAGTCGCCGATGATCAGTTCGCCGTACGGCGTCGGGCTGATCAGCAGGTGGATGCCGTTGTCGTGCAGGTGCGGTTGCTCTCGAAGAATCTGCGCCTGTACCGCCGCCGCTTCCGGGAGATCGGCGAAGGCGCCGTAGTGCACGCAGCTCAGGCCGGTGAGCAAGGCGTGTTGCAGATTGAGATCAATCTGCGGTTTGGCGCGGAGCATTTGCAGGCGACATATTTGCGGGTCGAGCGCAGCGATCGGCTCGGCGAGCAAGGTCTGATAATCGTGGCCGGAGCAGACGATGATCTGCTTTGCGGTAAAGCTGCCGGCGGTGCTGTGCAGGCGTCCCGGCTCCACGTCGCGTACCAGCGTGGAGAAGTGGAACTCGACGCCGAGGTCGCGGCGCAGGTAATCGATCAGCGCCGGGATTGCTTCTCGTGAGTACAACTGTTGATCGTCGATGCCGTGGAGGGCGGCGCGGTGGTGACTGAACTGGCCGTTGTACAGATCGCGCAGGGCGGCGCCGCGAAGCAGGTCGACCTTGTAGTCGTGTTCAATGGCGCGGCCGGTGCAGAAAGCTTCGAGCAGGTGCTCTTCGGCTTCGGTTCTTGCGAAAAGATAAGAGCCGTTACGCTTGATCTGCAAACCGGCGAGTTGCGCCCAGTCGCCCCAGATTTCGCGGCTGGCCTTGGCCAGTTCGAGCATCGTTCCGGGTGGCTGGCCAGTGACCAGGGCCTGGCCGAAGTTGCGCACTGAAGCGCCGAGGGGCGTGGCAGTGCGTTCGAAAACGGCGACCTTGAGGCCGCGTTTAGCGGCGGCGTAGGCGTGGGACAGGCCGAGGATGCCGGCGCCGACGATGAGCAGGTCTTTGAGTTGTGTCATCTGGATGATGTCCTGCATGAGAGACCGCTTTCGCGAGCAGGCTCGCTCCCACAGGGGATTTTTTGTGCCCACAGCATTTGTGTTCACAGAAGATCCAATGTGTCAGCCCCCACAGAGAATTGTGTGCTTAACACGATCCAATGTGGGAGCGAGCCTGCTCGCGAAGGGGCCCGGTCAGTCGATAAAAATCTTACTTGGCAGCTACTTTCTCGGACTTGCCGTCATAGCGCTTGCGCCACTCGGTGAGGATTTCGTCGCGATTCTTCGAGGCCCAGGCAAAGTCGTTCTTGATCAAACGCTGCTCATAATCCGCCGGCAGTTCGGTCTGCGGCTTGGCGATGCCCGGTTGCGCAAGAACAGCGAAGTTCTCCTTGTACAGATCCATCGCCTCGGCACTGGCAGAAAAGTCAGCCAGTTTCTTCGCTGCGTCTTCATGCGGCGTACCTTTGATCACCGCAGTCGCCTCGATCTCCCAGCCCAGCCCTTCCTTCGGCAGAATGATATCCAGCGGCGCGCCCTGACGCTTCAGCTGTACCGCCGGGTATTCAAAGGAAATCCCGATCGGGAACTCGCCCGCCGCCGCTAACTTGCAAGGCTTGGAACCGGAGTGAACGTACTGGCCGATGTTCTGGTGCAGACCATCCATATAAGCCCAGCCCTGCTTCTCGCCGAAGGTTTGCAGCCAGGCGCTGACGTCAAGGAAACCGGTGCCGGACGAGGCCGGGTTAGGCATGACGATCTTGCCTTTGTACTCGGGCTTGGTCAGATCCTGCCAGCTCACTGGCTCGGTCAAACCCTGCTTCTCGGCCTCGACGGTGTTGAAGCAAATCGTCGCGGCCCAGACGTCCATACCGACCCAGGCTGGCGGGTTGGCGGCGTCGCGGTAGTTCGCGCCGATCTTGCCGAGGTCCTTCGGCGCGTAGCTTTGCAGCATGCCTTGCTGATCAAGAATCGCCAGGCTCGAAGCCGCCAGGCCCCAAACCGCGTCAGCCTGTGGACGGGCCTTTTCGGCGAGCAGTTTGGCGGTGATGATCCCGGTGGAATCGCGCACCCATTTGATCTCGACGTCCGGGTTGGCCTTTTCAAAGGCTTCTTTGTAGGACTTCAGTTGCTCGGCTTCGAGGGCGGTGTACACCGTCAACTCGGTTTTTGCCGCGAAGGCATTCAGGCTGAAAGTAGCGAACACAGCAGCGGCCAGAGCCATAGGCTTGAACATGATCGGTATCCTGTCTTTGAGTTGAGGGTGTGAGTCAGTGACCGGGCGCGGTTTGCCGCCAGGCTTGAGAACGGCGCAGCAAGCCGCGCGAAGCCCACGCCAGCAGCAAGGACACGCCCGCCGAAGTGAACAGAATCAGGCTCGACATCGCCGCCGCGCCGCCGACGTTGCCGGCGTCGTCCATGTTCAGCACTGCGACCGCCGCAAGAATGGTGTCGGGGCTATAGAGGAAGATCGCCGCCGACACGGTGGTCATCGCCGAGACGAACAGATAGCGCACGATGTCCAGCAGCGCCGGCAGGCAGATCGGCACGGTGACGCGCAGGTAATGCCGGTACAGCGGCGCCTTCAGCGACAGCGCAGCCGCTTCGAACTCGGCGTCGAGTTGGCGCAACGCGGTGGTCGCGGTCATTTGTGCGGTGGTCAGATAGTGCGCAATGGTGCAGACAATCAGCAGCGTCATCGTCCCGTAAAGCACGTGCAGAGGGTTGCCGCTGAGGTTGAAGAAGAAGACGTAACCCAGACCGAGTACCAGCCCCGGCACCGCCATGGGCACGAAACTGAGCATGCGCAACGCGAGGTTGAGGCCGCGCTGAGTGCGGGTTTTCTCCATCAGGTAAGCGCCGGTAAAGATCAACACGCTGCCGATCAACGCCGTGCCCAAGGCCATCTTCAAACTGTTGCTGTAGGCCAGCCAGCCACCGCCAGCGGTTTCGTTGAACTGGTAATGGTTGAGCGACAGCGACAGGTTGTACGGCCAGAACTTCACCAGCGAGGAAAACACCGCCATGCCGAACACCAGAATCAACGCGGCGCTGATCAGCAAGACAATCGCCAGATAGCAGCCATCGCGCAGTTTCGACGGCGCCGGTTTGAACACCTGCGCCCGACCGCTCATGGAGTCGCCGTGACGCCGACGCAGCCAGGCATCGACGCCAAAGCTGAACAGCGCCGGCAGCAACAGCACCATGCCGATCAACGCGCCGCGACCGAATTGTTGTTGGCCGACCACGGCTTTGTAGGCCTCCAGCGCCAGCACTTGGTAGTCGCCGCCGACCACCACCGGCACACCGAAATCGGTGATGGTCAGGGTGAACACCAGACAGAACGCGGCGAACACTGCTTGGCGAGTGGCCGGCCAGGTGATACTGCGAAACGCCTTGGCCGGACTGGCGCCCATGCTCGACGCGGCGTCGAACAGCCGCGCATCGGCCAGCGACAACGCCGAGAGCAGAATCATCAACGCATGGGGAAAGGTGTAAATCACCTCGCCCAGCACAATCCCCCAGAACCCGTAGATATTGTCCGAGAGCAGCCCGCGTAACATGCCCTGGTTGCCGAACAGATAGACCAGCGCAATCCCCGGCAGCATCGACGGCGCCATCAGTGGCAGCAAGGAAATCCCGCGCCAGATGCCCTTCGCCGGAATCATTGTGCGTTGCAGCGCGTAGGCAAACAGGTAGGCCAGCGGTACGACGATGGCCGCAACGCTGAGGGAAACTTTCAGACTGTTGCCAAGCAGCCAGTGGAAATTCTCGCTGCTCACCAACTCCTTCGCCGCCACCCAGCCACCGCCCTGCCCGGCCTCGCTGCTGAAGCCACGCCAGAAGATCGCCAGCAACGGCAGCAATACCGCGACGCCGAGTAACAGCAGCAAGAGCACTTTGCCGCCGACGACAAAAATGCGATCGCCAATCTCGGCTTTCGAAGTCTGACGCACCTGCTTGTGCGGTAGCGGCAGCGCGAGGTTGCTGTTCATCAGGCAAACACCTGCAGGCTGCGCGGCGGCAAGGCGACCATGATTTGCTGGGCGCCAAGGCGCGGCATGGCTTCCGGGGCGAGTTCGGCGAGCAGCGCGTGGCCCGGCAGTTGATCGAGTTCGAAGCTCATGCGGCAGCGGTTACCGAGGAAGGTGATCTCGCGGACTTTGGCCGGGAACAGGTTTTCCTCATGCACCAGCGGATTGACGTTGATCGCTTCGGGGCGACAGAACAGCCGACCCGAGGCTCCGCTGACGCTGCCGTCGGCCAGACGCACATTCATTCCGCCAACCCGGGCGTGGCTGTCGCTGCTGCGCTGGAACGGCAACCAGTTGCCCTGGCCGACGAACTCGGCCACAAACGGTGTGGCCGGGTGGTTGTAGATTTCCTGCGGGGTGGCGTATTGCTCGACGCGGCCGTTGTTCATCACCGCAATGCGGTCGGCCATCAGCATGGCTTCGTCCTGATTGTGCGTGACCATCAGTGTGGTGATGCCGAGGTTGCGTTGCAGTTGACGCAGCTCGGTACACAAATGCTCGCGGACGCGGGCGTCGAGGGCCGACATCGGCTCATCGAGCAACAGCAACGAAGGGGCCGGCGCCAGAGCACGAGCCAGCGCGACGCGCTGTTGCTGGCCGCCGGACAACTGACCGGGGTACTTTTTCTCGCTGCCGGTGAGGCCGACCAGTTCGAGCATCTGCCCGACGCGCTGGCGCACTTCGTCGCGACCGCTGCCGGCGAGGCCGTAGGCGATGTTCGCTTCGACGGTCAGGTTGGGAAACAGCGCGTAGGACTGGAACAGAATCCCGTAGTCGCGGGCTTGCGGGGCGAGGTGTGAGACGTCGCGCTCGCCGAGGTACAGCTCGCCGCTGTCCTGTTTTTCCAGACCGGCGATGCAGCGCAGCAAGGTGGTCTTGCCGCAGCCCGAGGGGCCGAGCAGGCACACCAGTTCACCGGCGGCGACGTCGAGGGAGACGTTATCCAGCGCGGTGAACGCGCCGAAGCGTTTCTGCACGCCGCGCCCTTTCATCGGCGCACCGGGGTTGGTCAGGGCAGTTGCGATGGCAGGATTCATGGACAGACCTCATCAAGCAGATGGGGCCAATCCTAGAGTTGTAATGCGTCCGTCATGTGGCAACGAGGCAAAAACGGCCGATAGTGGTATTCAGGGATTTTGGTTCAGATTTTGTGTTGCCTGAGCTGACGCCTTCGCGAGCAAGCTCGCTCCCACAGGGGGAACGCATTCCAATGTGGGAGCGAGCTTGCTCGCGAATAGGCCGGCACAGGCACTGAAGATCTCAGGCCGGGGACATTTCCTGGGCCAAGCCGAGAAACGCCGCCGGCAACCGCGCGCCCTTTCTCTCTTTCAGGCAATACAGATACTCGGGAATCTGCGGCGCATTCTCAATGGTCAACACGCGCAACTGCGGGTCATGCGGCACCTCCTGCCGGGCAATGATGCTGATACCGATATTGCGCAGCACCGCTTCTCGGATCGACTCACGGCTGCCAATCTCCAGCAACGGCCCGAAGCTCACTCCGGCGCTGGCGAGCAGCTCTTCAGTCAGCCGCCGCGTCGTTGACCCGGTTTCGCGCATCAACAAGGTATGCCCGGCCAGCGCACTCAACGCCACATGCTCCTGCGCCGCCAGCGGATGATTGCGATGCACCGCCAGTACCAGCGGATCAGTGCCCAGCACCCGCCGAATCAGCCGCGCGTCATCGAGCAATTGCGATGATGCGGCAATGTCCACCCGGTAATCCTCCAATGCTTCCAGCACCTGCTGCGAGTTGCCGATTTCCACCGACACTTCCACCTGCGGCAAACGCTCGCGGAAGGTTTTGACCAGATCGAGAATGTAATAAGGCGCCGTCGCGGCGATGCGCAATGTGCCCTGCACCTGACCGCTGTTGCGCAGGAAAAACTCGATGTCGGCTTCCTGCTGCAACAGCGTCTTGACCATCGGCAGCAACCGCGCGCCTTCATCACTGACGCTTAACCGCCGACCGCCACGGTAGAAAAGCTCCACCGAATACTGACTTTCCAGATTGCGAATCTGCGTGGTCACGGTCGGTTGGCTAAGGCCGAGTTTTTTCGCCGCCAGCGTGATGCTGCCCAGGCGGGCGACCATGTAAAACGCTTTCAGCTCGGCACTCAGCACAACCTTTCCTCATCTATTTGCGCAGCAGGCGCAAACCGTTGAACACCACCAACAGGCTCACGCCCATGTCGGCGAACACCGCCATCCACATGGTGGCGAGCCCGGCGAAGGTTACCGCAAGAAAGATAGCTTTGATCACCAGGGCCAAAGCGATGTTCTGTTTCAGGATGCTCGCGGTATTGCGCGACAGGCTGATGAACGCCGGAATCTTGCGCAGATCGTCGTCCATCAGGGCTACATCGGCGGTTTCGATCGCAGTGTCGGTGCCGGCGGCGGCCATGGCGAAACCGATCTCGGCGCGGGCCAGTGCCGGCGCGTCGTTAATGCCGTCGCCAACCATGCCGACGCGATGACCCTGCTTGTACAGGTCTTCGATGGCTTGCAGTTTGTCGGTCGGCAGCAAGTCGCCGTGGGCCTCGTCGATACCGACCTGCGCGGCAATCGCCTGGGCGGTGTGGACGTTGTCGCCGGTGAGCATCAGGGTTTTCACCCCAAGTTCGTGCAACTGACGAATCGCTTCGCGGCTGGTTTCCTTGACCGTGTCAGCCACGGCGAACAGCGCCAGCGGGCCGGAGCTGTCGAGCAGCAACACCACAGATTTGCCCTGCTTCTCCAGTGCGAAGAGTTTTTCTTCCAGCGCTGGCGAGCACAGACCGAGTTCTTCGACCAAGCGATGGTTACCCAAGTGATAGGTCTGGCCGTTGATCTCGCCTTTGACGCCACGCCCGCCCAACGCTTCGAAGTTATCCACAATCAGCGCTGCGAAATTTTTATCCACAGCGGCGTTGGCGATGGCCAGCGACACCGGGTGATCCGAGCGCCCCGCCAACGCAGCAGCGATAGCCGGCGCGGAGGCATCGGCGGTTGGGTCCAGCGACAGGTAATCGGTCTGCACCGGTTTGCCGTGAGTGATCGTGCCAGTTTTATCCAGCGCCAGATAATCGAGCTTGAAACCACCCTCGAGGTACACGCCGCCCTTGACCAGAATGCCTTTGCGCGCCGCTGCCGCGAGGCCGCTGACGATGGTCACCGGGGTGGAAATCACCAGTGCGCATGGGCACGCGACCACCAGCAACACCAGCGCGCGGTAGATCCAGTCGAACCACACGGCGCCCATAAACAGTGGTGGAATAATCGCCACGGCCAGGGCAAACACGAACACCACAGGTGTGTAGATTTTCGAGAATTGATCGACGAAGCGCTGGGTCGGTGCGCGCGCGCCTTGGGCTTGTTCGACAGCGTGGATGATCCGCGCCAATGTCGAGTTGTTCGCCGCTGCGCTGACCGCGTACTCCAGCGATCCGGCCTGGTTGATGGTGCCGGCGAAGACTTTGTCGCCGACAGTTTTCTCCACCGGCAGGCTTTCCCCGGTGATCGGCGCCTGGTCGATGGTCGAACTGCCGCTGACCACTTCCCCGTCCAGCGCAATGCGCTCGCCGGGTTTCACCCGAACCCGGGCGCCAAGTTCGACGCTTTTCACGTCTTGTTCAACCCAGGTGCCGTCAGCCTGCAACACCGTGGCTTGCTCCGGCGTCATCTGCATCAGACCGCTGATCGCGTTGCGCGCACGGTCCAGCGAGCGCGCTTCGATCAGCTCGGCGACGGTGAACAGGAACATCACCATCGCCGCTTCCGGCCATTGCCCGATAAGAATGGCACCGGTCACTGCGATGCTCATCAGTGCGTTGATGTTGAGGTTGCGGTTCTTCAGGGCGATCCAGCCCTTTTTATAGGTGGTCAGACCACCGCTGAGGATCGACACCAGCGCGATGATCGCTACCACCCAGGTTGGCGCTGCGTTGGTAAAGTGGATGACTTCGGCGGCAAGTGCGCCAACACCGGACAGCGCCAACGGCCACCAGTGTTTTTTCACCGGTGCCGGGGCCGGCGCATCGACGCCCGCCTCCAGCGGCTCGGCGTGCATGCCGAGGGATTTGATCGCCTCGGTGATCGGCTCGGTACCCGGCAGATTGTGGGTTACGCCAAGTACCCGGTTGATCAGGTTGAATTCCAGCTGCTGCACGCCGGCGAGTTTGCCGAGCTTGTTCTGGATCAGCGTCTGCTCGGTCGGGCAGTCCATTGCCTCGATGCGGAAACTGCTCAGGCGCGCATCGGCGCTGGTTTTCTCGCTCAGTTGCACCAACGCAGGCGCAGCCGTTTTCGACGAGCAGCAGGAGTCTTCGTGCGCATGAACCGGTGCCGGCGCTGCGGCTTTCGATCCGCAGCAGGAATCGCCGCCATGGGCATGTTTATGTACAGGCTGCAATTTATGACTGTGGTCGTGGCCGTCGCCGGGCTTGTGGGTGTGCTGGGAATCGCTCATTGGTCGCGTCCATGAAGGTGCCTGTTGCCAAGTAAAGACCCTGTAGCCACTATAGGGTCAAGCACCCTTTTGGAGATTGCCGTCATGAAGATCGGAGAACTGGCCAGACTCACCGATTGCGCCGTGGAAACCATCCGCTATTACGAACGCGAAAATCTTTTGCCGGAACCGGCGCGCAGCGACGGCAACTACCGCGTCTACACCCAGGCCCACGCCGAACGCCTGACCTTCATCCGCAACTGCCGCACCCTCGACATGACCCTCGAAGAAATCCGCAGCCTGCTCGCCTTGCGCGACAGCCCGCAGGATCAGTGCGAAAGCGTCAATGCGTTGATCGACGAACACATCCAGCATGTGAAGGCGCGGATTGATGGGTTGTTGGCGTTGCAAACACAATTGCTCGACCTGCGCCAACGCTGTGGCGAAGGGCCGATGGCCGATCAATGCGGGATTTTGCAGCGCCTGGAAGTGAGTGGCGGGGTGGTGGCGACGGAGGTCGAGCACTCCCATGTCGGCAGAAGTCATGGGCATTAGTCCTTCGTCGCCGACAGCGCTTACACCAGTTTGAACTCCAATACGCCCCGGGAACCCATGCCATAGGCCAGGCCGGGGACCATACCGGACCCGAGGAAAACACTGCAGAACAAATGAACAGTCTCACCGCGATGCGCCTGGTAGACCGTCGGCTCAATCCGAAAGCTGAGTGATGAGTCGGGGCTGACCGTCAGTTTGCGTTGGTAATCCCGCCAAGCGCCGGTCTGTCCGCCGTTGATGCTGCTTTTCCAGAACATTTCAATGGCATTGTTGGTTCTCAGGTTTTCAATCCGTGGAATAGTCAGGCAAACACCCTCGGGATGCCGATCAATTTCAAGGACGCCTTGCGAGACGGCCTCAATGAAAACCGGACCTGTCTGTGCCAGTTCCGGCGCAAACGTCATATACAACGAAGAAGAGGGCAAGGAGCCTGCTTCTCTTTCAATGACAAAAAAGACTTCGACCCGATCGCCTGTGAACGCTCTTGCGATTTCGTCGGTAACCGCAAAATGCAAAGGGGTGTAACTCACCACTGTCTGGGGTTCCGATCTATAGCTGCCCCCGGAGCCGCCGAGTGCGTTCCATTGCACCCGAACCGGATCGCCAATCCTGAAATCCTGCTCATTGACCGACACAACGACACGCAGCGAGTCGATGAAGATCGGCGCGCCATTGAATATTTCCATGGGCACCACGCACCCCCATGGATCAATACTCGGAATGGAATGGAAGAGTCCCGAACGACTTTCACAGCCGATAAACGGCCAACTGTTCAACGGCTTCGATCCGGTTGGTGCAAAACCGAAAGAGACCTCCGAGAACCCAGCCGTTGCGCCAGATGCTGTACTTGTCATGATGAAGCTCCTTAAATGAAAAAAGAGAATGTTTGACTGACCCACGTCCATTAGGCCCGTGGTCAGTCAAACACCCTCTCTTTCATTTGCCTACTGTCAGACATGACAGTCCGGTAGACCTATACCGAATATAAAAGCTTCAGAGCCAGTCTTTCAGACCGCCATCGGCGCGGTCATTGGTGCATGGTGCTCATAACCTTCCAGCGAGAAATCGCTAGGCTCGACCAGTTCCAGCCACTCCGGCTGATACACACCGGTCTTGGCAAACTCCGGCACGCGGTCGGAGATTTTCAGTTTCGGCATGGCGAACGGCTCGCGCTTGAGCTGTTCATTGAGCATGTCCAAGTGGTTCTCGTAGACGTGCGCATCGCCGATGAAATAGGTGAACCAGCGCGGCGTGTAGCCGGTCAGGCGTCCGATCAGGCTCAGCAGCGCGGCGCCTTCGGTGAGGTTGAACGGCGTGCCCAGACCCAGATCGTTGGAGCGGATGTAGAGGGTCAGGGAAATTTCTCTGGTCTCGACATTCGGGTGGAACTGGTACAGCAGATGGCATGGCGGCAGGGCCATCTCATCCAGCTGCGCGACGTTCCAGCCGTGGAACAGAATGCGGCGGCTGCCCGGATCCTTGATGATCGTGTCGACGCACTGGCGCACCTGATCGATGGCTTTGTACAACACCACGTAGGCCTGGCCGTCTTCTTCGCCCTGAGCGATCTGCTTGTAGCCGTTGGCCAGGGTTTGTTCGATGGCGGCGGTATTGCTCAGCGGGATCTGCTTGTACGCCGGCCATTTGCGCCATTGCACGCCGTAGATTTCGCCGAGGTCGTCGTCGCCCTGACGGAACGGGTTGGCCAGCCACTGCGCATTTTCGTTGGCGTTCTGGTCCCAGACCTTGCAGCCCAGCGCACGGAATTCAGCGGCGTTGTTGACGCCACGGAGAAAACCGCACATCTCGCCGATGGCCGATTTGAAGGCCATTTTGCGCGTGGTGATCGCCGGAAAACCTTCCTGCAGATCGAAACGCAGCATCGCACCCGGGAAGCTGATGGTGTTGATGCCGGTGCGGTTGGCCTGTTTGCTGCCGTTCTGAATGACGTGCGAGACCAGTTCGAGATATTGCTTCATGAGTTACCTGTGTCCTTTGAGCCCCGGCGTCGCGCGCCGGGGTTCGTAGTTTAAGCCGTCGGCGCGAGCGGTGCTGCCGGTGCGCGACGATAGGCCAGCCAGATCAGGAACAGCCCGCCGACGATCATCGGCACGCAGAGCACCTGGCCCATGGTCAGCCAGTTCCACGCCAAGTAGCCCAGTTGCGCATCCGGTACGCGAACGAATTCGACGATGAAACGGAAGATGCCGTAGAACAGCGCGAACATGCCCGATACGGCCATGGTCGGACGCGGTTTGCGCGAGAAGATCCACAGGATCAGGAACAGCGCCACGCCTTCCAGTGCGAACTGATACAGCTGTGACGGGTGACGCGGCAGTTGCGCCGGATCGCTGAACGGCGGGAAGACCATGGCCCACGGCACGTCGGTGGCTTTGCCCCACAGCTCGGCGTTGATGAAGTTACCGATGCGCCCGGCGCCCAGACCGATCGGCACCATTGGTGCGACGAAGTCCATCAGCTGGAAGAACGACTTGCCGTTGCGCTTGCCGAACCACAGGGCCGCTAGCATCACACCGATGAACCCGCCGTGGAACGACATGCCACCCTTCCACACTTCGAAAATCAGCGTCGGATTGGCCAGATAAGCGCTCAGATCGTAGAACAGCACGTAACCCAGACGGCCGCCGACGATCACACCCATCGATAGCCAGAACACCAGATCGGAGAGTTTCTCCTTGGTCCAGGTCGGGTCGAAACGGTTGAGCCGGCGCGACGCCAGCAGCCACGCACCGCCGATGCCGATCAGGTACATCAGCCCGTACCAGTGGATTTTCAGCGGACCGATGGCCAGGGCCACCGGGTCGATCTGCGGGTAAGGCAGCATTGCGACTCCTCGTTAGAGTTGAAAGCAGAATTCCCGGGCGACGCTGCCACCTCAGGATTAAGCCAGGATTGCGACGCGATTAAAGCAGGAAGCTCACACCCACGCTGAACAGCAAAGCGGCGAACAGCCGTTTCAGCAAGCGCGGCGACAATCGATGCGCCAATCGCGCACCGATGCGGGCGAAAACCATACTGGTCAGAGCGATGCCCAACAGCGCCGGCAAATACACAAAACCGAGACTATGCGGCGGCAACAACGGATCGTGCCACCCCAGAATCATGAAACTTGCTGCACTGACCAAGGCAATCGGCAACCCGCAGGCCGATGACGTCGCCACGGCTTGCTGCATCGGCACGCTGCGCCAGGTCAGGAACGGCACGGTCAACGAACCGCCACCGACACCAAAAATCGCCGAGGCCCAGCCGATCACACTGCCGGCCACGGTCAGACCGAGTTTGCCCGGCACCGTTCGGCTGGCCTTGGGTTTGATGTCCAGCGCCAGTTGTACCGAGATGATCAAGGCGAACACGCCGATGATCTTTTGCAGGTGCGGGCCAGAGATCGCTTCAGCGGTCAGTGCGCCGAAACCGGCGCCCAACAGAATCCCGACGGCCATCCACATGAAGATCGGCCAGCGCACCGCGCCTCGTCGATGATGCTCACGCACGGCGTTGACCGAGGTGAAGATGATCGTCGCCAGCGACGTGCCGACCGCCAGGTGGGTGAGGATCGACTGATCAAAGCCCTGCAAGGTGAAACTGAACACCAGCACCGGGACGATAATGATCCCGCCACCGACGCCAAACAGCCCGGCCAGCACGCCCGCACAGGCGCCCAGCGCCAGATAGAGCAGAAATTCCATGACCGTCTCCCCAGACCGCATCCGCAAAACCGGAGCGGCATGGTAACGGATGCACACCCTTCTGCTCCACTTGCGATGGATGCACGGACGCCGGATGCGTAGAGTGAGCAAAAAACACACAAGGACCACCTTATGTGCCTGATTGTTTTCGCCTGGCGCCCGGGCCATGCCCAGCCGCTGATCGTCGCGGCCAACCGTGACGAGTTTTACGCCCGGCCGAGCCTGCCGCTGGCGCAATGGCCGGAAGCGCCGCACGTACATGCCGGGCGTGATCTTGAGGCCGGCGGCACCTGGCTGGGGATTGGAGCGAATGGGCGCTTTGCCGCGCTGACCAATATCCGTGATCCGCAGCAGGCGCCAGCGCGCAAGTCGCGAGGGGAACTGGTGGCGCGGTTTCTGACGGGCGATGCGTCGATTGATGATTATTTGAGCGATGTGGTCGAGCGTTCGGCGGAATATGCCGGGTTTAATCTGTTGCTCGGCAACAGTCATGAGCTCTGGCACTTCAATGCGCGGATGTCGGAGCCGGTGATGCTGGGATCGGGCGTCTATGGGTTATCCAATGCCGGGCTGGATACGCCGTGGCCGAAGTTGCTCAAGGCCAAGGCTGCGCTGAGTGCGGTGCTGGATGATCCGACGCCTGAGCGTTTGCTGCAGTTGCTGAGCGACGCACAGACCGCGCCGGAATCGGAATTGCCGAATACCGGGGTGGGCTTGGCGACGGAGTCATTGTTGTCGAGTGTGTTTATTGCCAGCCAGAGTTACGGGACACGGGCGAGTACGGCGTTGATCGTCCAGGCGGATGGGACTCGGCGGATGGTGGAGCGGAGTTTTGGGCCGTATGGCGGGCATTTGGGCGAGGTGGAGATAAAAGCTTAAAAGCAGACCCTCACCCCAGCCCTCTCCCAAAGGGAGAGGGGGCCGACCGAGGTGTCTTGAGCCATACATCGACCTGAAAGACCGAGTCGATTATGGATTCGGCAGCACCTTCAGTCGCTGTGAGACGAATACGGCTTCAACCCAGCACCTTCGTCGGTGTGGATCAATTATGGATTCGGCACAGCACTATCAGGTCGGTGTGAATCGATTATGGATTCAGCACAGCACTATCAGGTCGGTGTGAATCGATTACGGATTCGGCACAGCACTTTCAGGTCGGCGGAGTTCTGCAGCATCCCCCAATCAGTCCCCTCTCCCTCCGGGAGAGGGTTAGGGTGAGGGGCTCTTGATCTTCAGAGGGCCTTGACCACCGCCGGCGGATGCATCTTCGACAACCCAAGGTTCTTCAGCGCCAATTGCAGCGAGCTGTGGATCACTTGCGGGTTATCAATGGTCATCAACTCGGCCAACAACTCCTGGGCCTTGCTCAGATTGACCTGACGCAGCATCCACTTGACCTTCGGCAAGTTGGTGGCGTTCATCGACAAACTGTCGAAACCCATCGCCATCAACAACACCGCCGCCGCCGGATCACCGGCCATCTCGCCGCAGATACTCACCGGTTTGCCTTCGGCATGGGCATCGCGCACCACGGTCTGCAGGGCTTGCAGCACCGCTGGATGCAGGTAATCGTAAAGATCGGCCACACGCGGGTTGTTACGGTCGACCGCCAGCAAATACTGGGTCAAATCGTTGGAACCGACGGACAGGAAGTCGACCATCCGCGCCAGTTCCTTGGTCTGGTACACCGCAGCCGGAATTTCGATCATCACGCCAATCGGCGGCATCGGCACGTCGGTGCCTTCGTCGCGCACTTCGCCCCAGGCCCGGTGAATCAGGTGCAGGGCTTCTTCGAGTTCGTGGGTGCCGGAGATCATCGGCAGCAGAATCCGCAGGTTGTTCAGGCCTTCGCTGGCCTTAAGCATCGCGCGGGTCTGCACCAGGAAGATTTCCGGGTGGTCGAGAGTCACGCGAATGCCGCGCCAGCCGAGGAACGGGTTGTCTTCCTTGATCGGGAAGTACGACAGCGACTTGTCACCGCCGATGTCGAGGCTGCGCATGGTCACCGGTTGCGGGTGGAACGCGGCGAGCTGCTCACGGTAGATCGCCAGTTGTTCCTTCTCGCTCGGGAAGCGCTGGTTGATCATGAACGGCACTTCGGTGCGGTACAGACCGACACCTTCGGCGCCGCGCTTCTGCGCCCGCGCCACGTCCGCCAGCAAACCGGTGTTGACCCACAGCGGCATGCGGTGGCCGTCGAGGGTCACGCATGGCAAGTCACGCAGGGTGTCGAGGCCCAGCGCCAGTTGTTTCTCTTCTTCGACGACTTCGGCGAACTGCTTGCGCAGCACTTCGCTCGGGTTGGTGTAGACCTCGCCGCGGGTGCCGTCGACGATCATTTCGATGCCGTCGACCTTGGCGTACGGCAGGTCGACCAGACCCATCACCGTCGGAATACCCATGGCCCGGGCGAGGATCGCGACGTGGGAGTTACCCGAACCCAATACCGAAACCAGACCGACCAGCGTGCCTTCCGGCACCTCGCCGAGCATGGCCGGCGTCAGTTCTTCGCTGACCAGAATGGTTTTTTCCGGGTAGACCAGATTCTGCTGGCGCTCCTCCTGCAAGTAGGCGAGCAGGCGGCGACCGAGGTCTTTGACGTCCGAGGCACGTTCCCGCAGATAGGCGTCGTCCATCAGTTCGAAACGGTTGACGTGCTCCGTGACCACCTGACGCAGCGCGCCCTGGGCCCACTGGCCGGTCTTGATCACGGTGGTGATTTCGCTGCCCAGCGAGGCATCGTCGAGCATCATCAGGTAGACGTCGAACAACGCACGCTCTTCCGGGCGCAACTGCGTCGCAAGCTTGGCGGACAACGCGCGCATGTCGGCGCGCACGCCTTCGATGGCGGTCTTGAACAGCGCCAGCTCGGCATTGATGTCGGTGATGGTCTTGTCCGGCACCACGTCGAGATCCGCCGGCGGCAGCATGACCACCGCCGTACCGACCGCCGCACCCGGTGAACCCGGCACACCGACGAACTTGGCTTCCTGAATACCCTTGCCCTGACGGCCCAGACCGCGGATCGAACCGGTGGCCTCGGCGTGGGCGATTACGCCGGCGAGCTGCGCGCTCATGGTCACGAGGAAGGCTTCTTCACCTTCATCGAACTGGCGGCGTTCTTTTTGCTGGATGACCAACACGCCGACGACGCGGCGGTGGTGAATGATCGGTGCACCGAGGAACGAGGCATACCGCTCTTCACCGGTTTCGGCGAAGTAGCGGTAGCGCGGGTGAACCGAAGCGTTTTCGAGGTTCAGGGGTTCTTCACGCGTGCCGACCAGACCGACCAGACCTTCGTTGGGTGCCATGCTGACCTTGCCGATCGAGCGCTTGTTCAAGCCCTCGGTGGCCATCAGGACGAAGCGGTTGGTCTCGGGATCAAGCAGGTAGACCGAGCAGACCTGGCTGCCCATGGCCTCTTTGACGCGCAACACAATAATCCCCAACGCCGCCTTGAGATCCTTGGCGGAGTTAACTTCCTGGACGATCTTGCGCAGCGTATTGAGCATGGCTCGGGGTCGAACTCCGTCGTCAGTCGCGCGCTAAAAGGCGCGGGGCAAGCTCTTTGAGGGCGCGGCGATACACCTCGCGCTTGAATGTCACCACCTGGCCCAACGGATACCAATAGCTGACCCAGCGCCAGCCATCGAACTCCGGTTTACCGGTCAAATCCATCCGCACCCGCTGCTCGTTGGAGATCAGGCGCAGGAGAAACCATTTCTGTTTCTGGCCGATGCACAGCGGTTGGCTGTGGGTACGCACCAGACGTTGCGGCAAACGATAGCGCAACCAGCCCCGAGTACAGGCCAGTATTTCAACATCTTCACGTTCCAGGCCAACTTCTTCGTTCAGCTCGCGGTACAAGGCGTCTTCCGGCGTCTCTTCAGGGTTGATTCCCCCTTGCGGAAACTGCCAGGCATCTTGATTGATACGGCGAGCCCATAGCACCTGGCCGGCGTCATTCGTCAGAATGATCCCGACATTGGGGCGGAAACCATCGGGGTCGATCACGGCAACAACCTCGCAAACGCATGTCGCCGCATTGTTCCACAAAGGTTGATAAGGCGGCAACGAAGCTTCCTACCTTATGTGCACTCTTGTGAAAAGACCGTATTCTTGTCGCCTTTTTACAGACTTATCAGCGGGTAACTGCAATGCGCCTGGCACTCTTCGATTTGGACAACACCCTTCTGGGCGGCGACAGCGATCACGCCTGGGGCGACTATCTGTGTGAACGCGGCTTCCTCGACCCGATTGCGTACAAAGCGCGCAACGACGAGTTCTATCAGGATTACCTGGCCGGCAAACTGGATAACGCCGCGTACCTGAACTTCTGCCTGGAGATCCTCGGCCGCACCGAAATGGCCGTGCTCGATCAGTGGCACAACGATTACATGCGCGACTGCATCGAACCGATCGTCTTGCCCAAGGCGCTGGAACTGCTGAAAAAGCACCGTGATGCCGGTGACAAACTGGTGATCATCACCGCGACCAACCGCTTCGTGACCGCGCCGATTGCTGTGCGTTTGGGCGTTGAAACCCTGATTGCCACTGAATGCGAAATGGTCGATGGCCGATACAGCGGGCGCAGCACTGATATTCCGTGCTTCCGCGAAGGCAAGGTAACGCGCCTGAACCGTTGGCTGGAAGAGACCGGGTATTCGCTGGAAGGCAGCTATTTCTATAGCGATTCGATGAATGATTTGCCATTGCTGGAGCAGGTGGCGAATCCCGTTGCTGTCGATCCGGATCCGAATCTGCGTGCCGAGGCCGAGAAGCGTGGCTGGCCGGTGATTTCGCTGCGCGGCTGATTACGCCTTCGCGAGCAAGCTCGCTCCCACAAGGTATTTGTGAACCACACAAATCCAATGTGGGAGCGAGCCTGCTCGCGAATGGGGTCGACTCGGTCTCAAGCCTTAAACAGGCTTGGCACCCATCAACGCCGCAATGGCGAGAAATCCGATGCCGCTGACAATCGCCAGCGCCAACGTGAATTTCCAGTTACCAACCCCGCTAGTCCACAGCCGATTAAGCCGAACGAGCAGCCAGACCGCACTGAACGTGGCCACGGCATAAATCACACTGGACCCCAAAATCCAGAACTGCCCCAATGGCCAGCCGATCAGGTGTACCAACCACCAGCCGGTGAAAGGCATGCTCAGCATACCGATCAGCATCAGACACCAGATAAACAGCCAGGGACGTTGCATCGTGCTGGCCGGCCCTTCGCTGCGATTACGCCAGGTCAGAGCGGCAAGCCCCAGCCCGCTCGCGAGTATGACCACGGTCGCCGCGACGTGAAGGACTTTCAGGGTGGTCAGGGTTTCCATGTATTTCTCTTCCTTGGGCCATGCCCATCAGCGTAGCCGCTCAGCCAAGAAACAGCTGATAGGCCGGGTTCTCGCTTTCATCCCAATATGGGTACCCGATTTCCTCAAGGGCCGCCGGTACCAGATGACGCTCATCGTGCGGCACCTGCAGGCCCGCGACCACGCGGCCATCGGCGGCGCCGTGGTTGCGGTAGTGGAACATCGAGATATTCCAGCGCCCGCCCAGCTTATTGAGGAAGTTGAACAGCGCGCCTGGACGCTCCGGGAACTCGAAGCGGAACACCACTTCATCAATCACGTGCGCCGCGTGGCCACCGACCATGTGGCGGATGTGCAGTTTGGCCAGTTCGTTGTCGGTCAGGTCGACGACCGGGAAACCTTGCTCGGTCAGGCTCGCCAGCAATGCGCTGCGCGGGTCGTTTTCAGGGTGGGTCTGCACGCCAACGAAGATGTGCGCTTCGCTGCCGGTGTTGTAGCGGTAGTTGAATTCGGTGATCTGGCGCTTGCCGACGGCCTCGCAGAACGCCTTGAAGCTGCCGGCCTTCTCGGGGATGGTCACGGCGATGATCGCTTCACGCCCCTCACCCAGCTCGGCGCGCTCGGCAACATGACGCAGGCGGTCGAAGTTGACGTTGGCACCGGAGTCGATGGCCACGAAAGTCTGGCCACTGACGCCGCGTTGCTCGACGTATTTCTTGATCCCGGCCACACCCAAGGCGCCGGCAGGTTCGGTGATCGAGCGGGTATCGTCGTAGATATCCTTGATAGCCGCACAGATCTCGTCAGTGCTGACAGTGATCACTTCATCAACATAGTCTTTGCAGATGTCAAAGGTGTGCTGGCCAATCTGTGCCACCGCTACGCCGTCGGCAAAGATGCCCACGGTCGGCAGCACCACGCGCTCACCGGCGGCCATCGCCGCTTGCAGGCAGTTGGAATCGTCCGGCTCGACACCGATGACTTTGATGTCCGGGCGCAGGTATTTCACGTACGCGGCGATGCCGGCGATCAGACCGCCGCCGCCAACCGGAACGAAAATCGCGTCCAGCGGCTGCGGGTGCTGGCGCAGAATTTCCATCGCCACGGTGCCCTGCCCGGCGATGGTGTGCGGATCGTCGTACGGGTGAATGTAGACGTAGCCTTTTTCATCGACCAGTTTCAGCGAGTAGGCCAGGGCTTCCGGGAACGAATCACCATGAAGGACCACTTTGCCGCCGCGCGAACGCACGCCTTCGACCTTGATCTCGGGGGTGGTCTTGGGCATGACGATGGTCGCTTTGACGCCCAGTACTTTGGCCGCCAGGGCCAGGCCCTGCGCATGGTTGCCCGCCGACGCGGTGACCACGCCACGGGCGCGTTCTTCATCGCTCAGTTGCGTCAGCTTGTTGTAGGCGCCGCGAATCTTGAACGAGAACACTGGCTGCAAGTCTTCACGCTTGAGCCAAATGTCATTGCCCAGCCGCTCGGAGAGCTGGCGAGCGTTCTGCAACGGGGTTTCTACGGCAACGTCATAAACGCGCGAGGTGAGGATCTTTTTGACGTACTGTTCGAGCATCGGAAAGCATCACTGAGCGGTTGAGCGGGACCGGGGAGTCTAACCCGGCTTTTGCCCGCACGACCACACGAATCCAGAGGTTTTAGCCGCGCTTGCGGCTATAATGCCGGCCTTTCCGTTCTCACCTTGCCCGCTTCCGGAGCCCGCATGACCCAGGATCAACTCAAACAGGCAGTGGCTCAGGCCGCCGTCGACTTCATCCTTCCGAAACTCGACGACAAGAGCATCGTCGGGGTCGGCACCGGCTCCACCGCCAACTGCTTCATCGACGCCCTGGCCCAGCACAAGGGCGCGTTCGATGGCGCGGTTGCCAGTTCCGAAGCCACTGCCGCGCGCCTCAAGGGCCACGGAATTCCGGTGTATGAGCTGAACACCGTCAGCGACCTGGAGTTCTACGTCGACGGCGCCGATGAAAGCGACGCGCACCTGAACCTCATCAAGGGCGGCGGCGCCGCCCTGACCCGCGAGAAGATCGTTGCCGCCGTGGCCAAGACCTTCATCTGCATCGCCGACGCCAGCAAACTGGTGCCAGTGCTGGGTGAGTTCCCGCTGCCAGTCGAAGTGATCCCGATGGCGCGCAGCCACGTCGCCCGGCAGCTGGTGAAACTGGGCGGCGACCCGGTGTACCGCGAAGGCGTTTTGACCGACAACGGCAACATCATTCTGGATGTGTTCAACCTGCAGATCACCAACCCGGTGGAGCTGGAAGCGCAGATCAATGCGATTGTCGGCGTGGTCACCAACGGTTTGTTCGCGGCACGGCCGGCGGATCTGTTGCTGCTGGGCACCAGCGAAGGCGTGAAAACCCTCAAGGCTGAGTAAACCCAGACTGCCCACCCTTTATTGGCAGACGAATAAACCTGTGGGAGCGAGCCTGCTCGCGAAAGCGCCAGTTCAGCCAACATCTTCATTGGCTGACACGATGCTTTCGCGAGCAGGCCGCTCCCACAGTGTTTTGTGGTGTTGGTTAGTTCGGCGTTGGCTTTTTGAAGACGTAAAACAGATTCGGCTCACTCACCAGATACAACGTCCCGTCATCATCCATGGCAATGCCTTCCGCTTGCGGCACGGTCTTCTTCAAACCCTGCCGGCCGCCACTAATGGACATCGTGCTCAACGGTCGTCCACCGACATCCAGTTCCAGAATCAGCCGCGACTCATCCGACAGCGCCAGTAAATGGCCGCTGCGCTCGTCGTACTGCAAACTCGACAGATCGCGCACAAACATCCCGGCATCGCGCTTGGGGTCGTTGATCACATGCACCGCGTAGGACTTCTCCGGATTGAAGTGCGGAAAGCCGTGCACTTCGTAGATCAGCATCGGATTGCGCTCTTTCGCGACGAACAGACGTTTGCCCACCGAATCGTAAGCCAGCCCTTCGAAACCCTTGTTACTGGCCATATGCACGCCAAGGGTCATCTGCTCGGCATCAGCAGCGTCGAGGAAGGTGGTGTCTGCCTCCAGGTGAATCTTGATCAACCGCTGTTGGCGCTCGTCGGTGATCACGTAGGTGTCGGCGCTGATGTACTCGACGGCTTCCGGATCGCCAAAACCAATCAGCGCGATGCGCCGCAGGATCTTGCCTTCGAGCGACAGCTCGACCAGTTCGGAATTCTTGTTGGTCACGGTGAACAGGCTTTTACGCACCGGATCGAAGGTCAGCGCCGAAACATCGTCGTCCAGCCCGTCAATCACCCGCGCTTCAATCTCGACGCGATACTGATCCAGCCCGATCGACTCGCTACTCTGCGGTTGCCACAGCGTGTGCAGATTGAACCAGGCACGCTCGAACAGGCGCATGTATTGGCCGATCGCAATCAACGCGATCAGGGCAATCACCGCCAGGATGATAATCAGAGGTTTTGGACGGGCAAGTCGACGCATTCGGGCAGGCTCGGGATCAAGACAGGCGGATGAAATATCACGCCTGTCTGAAATGAAGCTTAATGGCCACTTGCCTCAAACCACAAGCCAACCCGTGTAGGAGCTGCCGAAGGCTGCGATCTGATCGTTCCCACGCTCTGCGTGGGAATGCAGCCGGGGACGCTCTGCGTCCCACAGTCAAAAGATCGTCCGAACGCGGCCCGAACCTTCGGCAGCTCCTACATTGGAATCGGTAAAGGCTGCTATTTCTGTTTTTCGAAGCGGTAGAACAGGTTCGGCTCGCTGACCATGTACAGCGTGCCCGCCTCGTCCATGGTCACGCCTTCGGCGCGGGGGATGGTGTTTTTCAGACCGTTGAAGCCACCAAGCAGGGTCATGAAGCTGACCTGCTCGCCCTTCTCGTCCAGCTCCAGCAACAGGTGCGAATCAGCAGACAGCACCAGCGTATGACCCGTGCGCGGATCGATTTCCAGTGCCGAGAGGTTGCGAATATCCAGTTCTTCACTGGCGAGTTTTTGCTTGTCGCCCTTGAGGGTCTGGCTGCCATCGCTTTTCCAGGTGAACAGCGCCGGTGGCCGCTCCTCGCCCAGCAGCAATTGCTGATTGTGCGCATCCCAGGTGATCGCCTCGAACGCCTTGTTCTGATCTTTGGATGGGCCGAGATCATATTTCGGAAAATCGGCGATGTTCAACTCGCGGGTGGTGGCATCGACTTTAACGATCGACAACGTGTGCTGGCGTTCATCGACAATGGCCAACAGGCCGTTTTCCATGACCGTCAGGCCTTCCGGATTGCTCCAGCCCACCAGCGGCATCTTGCGCAGCACCTCGCCCTGCAGGGTCAGCTCCACCAGAAACGGGTTTTTACCCATGACCGAAAACAGCGTTTTGGTCTGCGGGTTATACGACAGGTCTGAGGCCTCATCCTTCTCCATGCCCGGCAGCGGCTTGGCATCGATCACCACCCGATAGTCCGGCAGCCAGATACTTTCCTTCTGCTCGGCCTGGCTTTCGAAGCGTTCCTGCAGCCAAAGCACACCGCGATCATCCCAGTGCATGGCAAACGCCAAGGCATAGGCGGCGGCAATTACCAGCAACAGCCAGACATACCAACGCAGGGCGAAACGTGAACGGCGGGTGGGCTTGAGCTGAGTTTGAGATGACATCGAGGGACGCGTTCCGAAAATTCAGGCTATGGGTAATAGCACAAAGAGGCCGGCTCAGACGCCAGAATGAGAGGAATTATCCGTACAGGATGTGAAAAAAACGGCAAATGGCGGGATTGTCGTGTGTTGTCAGCGATCTCCGGGCACCACAAAACAATGTGGGAGCGAGCTTGCTCGCGAAGGCGCAGTGTCAGTCGACATCTTTGTTGACTGACAAAATGCTTTCGCGAGCAAGCTCGCTCCCACAGGGGATTTGCAGTGTGGCGGTTAGCGCACGCTGCTGGTGAAGCTGCTGGCGCCGACCAGCTCGAGGACGATGTCGTCGCCCACGTTCAGCGGACCAACACCCACCGGTGTGCCGGTGAGGATCACATCACCGGCCTGCAGCGAGAAGCAGCCGGCCATGTGCTGGATCATCGGCACGATCGGGTTGAGCATCGCGCTGCTGTTGCCATCCTGGCGGACTTCGCCGTTGATGGTCAGGCGGATGCCGATGTCGGTCAGGTCAGCGAAGGTGCTGCCGACCACGAACGGTGCAAGCACCGCCGCGCCGTCGAACGACTTGGCGATTTCCCACGGCAGGCCCTTGGCTTTCAGCTCGGCCTGCTTGTCACGCAGGGTCAGATCCAGCGCCGGGGCGAAACCGGAAATGGCATCGAGCACTTCTTCACGGCTCGGCTTGGTCGACAGCGGCTTGCCGATCAACACGGCGATTTCCGCTTCGTAGTGCACCGAACCGCGCTCGGTCGGAATGGCGAAGCCGCCTTCCAGTTCAACCACGCAACTGCCCGGTTTGATGAACAGCAGCGGCTCGGTAGGGACCGGATTGTCCAGTTCCTTGGCGTGTTCGGCGTAATTACGGCCAATGCACACGACTTTCCCGATCGGGAAGTGGATGCGCGTGCCGTCGACGTACTGGTGCTGATAGCTCATTTACCGACTCCTGCCTTCATTGATTCATCAAAGATTGCCGATCAAACCGCGAAAATCTTGCCCGGGTTCATGATGCCGTTCGGGTCGAACACCGCTTTGACCGCTTTCATGTACTCGATCTCAACCGGCGAGCGGCTGTAGGTCAAGTAATCGCGTTTGGTCATGCCCACACCATGCTCGGCGGAAATCGAACCGTTGTACTTCTCGACGGTTTCAAACACCCACTTGTTGACCGTCGCGCACTTGGCGAAGAACTCGTCCTTGCTCAGGTTATCCGGCTTGAGAATGTTCAAGTGCAGGTTGCCGTCGCCGATGTGGCCGAACCAGACGATTTCGAAGTCCGGATAGTGTTCACCGACGATCGCATCGATTTCCTTCAAAAACGCCGGTACTTTCGAGACCGTGACCGAGATGTCGTTCTTGTACGGCGTCCAGTGCGAGATGGTTTCGGAGATGTATTCGCGCAGCTTCCACAGGTTCTGCAACTGGGTTTCGCTCTGGCTCATCACGCCGTCCAGCACCCAGCCCTGCTCGACGCAGTGTTCGAAAGTTTCCAGTGCGCTGTTGGCCACCTCTTCGGTGGTCGCTTCGAATTCCAGTAACGCATAGAACGGGCAATCGGTCTCGAACGGCGCCGGTACGTCGCCACGCCCCATGACTTTAGCCAAGGCTTTATCGGAGAAGAATTCGAACGCGGTCAGGTCGAGCTTGCCCTGGAAAGCGTGCAGCACCGGCATGATCGAGTCGAAATCAGCAGTGCCCAAGACCATCGCTGTGAGGTTTTTCGGCGCACGATCGAGGCGCATGGTTGCTTCAACGACGAAGCCAAGAGTGCCTTCAGCGCCGATGAATAGCTGACGCAAGTCGTAACCGGTGGCGTTCTTGATCAGGTCTTTGTTCAGCTCCAGCACATCGCCCTTGCCGGTGACGACTTTCATGCCGGCGACCCAGTTGCGGGTCATGCCGTAGCGAATCACCTTGATCCCGCCGGCATTGGTGCCGATATTGCCGCCAATCTGGCTGGAACCTGCCGAAGCGAAGTCAACCGGGTAGTACAGGCCCTTTTCTTCGGCAACGTTCTGCAAATGCTCGGTTACCACGCCCGGCTGACAAACAGCGGTGCGGTCGGTGAGGTTCACGTCGAGAATCTGATTCATGTAGTCGAACGACACGACCACTTCGCCGTTGGCCGCTACCGCAGCCGCAGAAAGCCCGGTGCGCCCGCCCGATGGCACCAGCGCGACCTTGTGCGTGTTGGCCCAGCGGACCACGGCCTGCACCTGCTCGATGGTCTTGGGAAACACAATGGCGCTTGGCGCCGGGGCGAAGTGCTTGGTCCAATCCTTGCCGTACGCATTCAGGGAGTCGGCGTCGGTCAGGACCTTGCCAGGCTCGACCAGGGTCTTCAGTTCATCAATCAGGGCAGGATTGGTCATCGACAGAACTCTCGAACAATTCATGGTCATCCTGAGAACGCTTCACGTCGCAGGAATGAGTGTTTAGCGGGGAGGCTATGCTAGCATATCGACCCCGCAGGACAGTGCCCAAGGCCAGATCCGCGGAGACGACTTTCTTGTCGTCCGGGTCAGCGTCTGTTGACCATTTCCTGCCATTTTTCTCCGGGATACAGGTTTACGCAGATGAGCAAGACTTCTCTCGATAAGAGCAAGATCAAGTTCCTTCTTCTCGAAGGCGTCCACCAATCGGCTGTCGACGTCCTCAAGGCGGCGGGCTACACCAGCATCGAATACCTGACAGGTTCCTTGCCGGAAGCCCAGCTCAAGGAAAAGATCGCTGACGCTCACTTCATCGGCATTCGTTCGCGCACCCAACTGACCGAAGAGATCTTCGATCACGCGAAGAAGCTGGTTGCGGTCGGCTGTTTCTGCATCGGCACCAACCAGGTTGACCTGAGTGCTGCCCGCGAGCGCGGTATTGCCGTGTTCAACGCGCCGTACTCCAACACCCGCTCCGTTGCCGAGCTGGTGCTGGCCGAAGCGATCCTGCTGCTGCGCGGCATCCCGGAGAAAAACGCTTCCTGCCACCGTGGCGGCTGGATCAAGTCCGCAGCCAACTCCTTCGAGATCCGTGGCAAGAAACTCGGCATCGTCGGCTACGGCTCGATCGGTACGCAGCTGTCGGTTCTGGCTGAGGGCTTGGGCATGCAGGTGTACTTCTACGACACCGTGACCAAGCTGCCACTGGGCAACGCTACGCAGATCGGCAGCCTGACCGAACTGCTGGGCATGTCCGACATCGTCACCCTGCACGTTCCGGAAACCGCTGCGACCCAGTGGATGATCGGCGAGAAGGAAATCCGCGCCATCAAGAAGGGCGGCATCCTGATCAACGCCGCGCGCGGCACCGTGGTTGAACTGGACGCCCTGGCGGACGCGATCAAGGACAAGCACCTGATCGGCGCGGCCATCGACGTATTCCCGGTGGAGCCACGCTCCAACGACGAAGAGTTCGAAAGCCCGCTGCGTGGCCTCGACAACGTGATCCTGACTCCGCACATCGGTGGTTCGACCGCCGAAGCGCAAGCCAACATCGGTCTGGAAGTGGCAGAGAAACTGGTCAAGTACAGCGACAACGGCACCTCCGTTTCGTCGGTGAACTTCCCGGAAGTGGCCCTGCCGGCTCACCCTGGCAAGCACCGCCTGCTGCACATTCACGAGAACATCCCGGGTGTGATGAGCGAGATCAACAAGGTCTTCGCCGAAAACGGCATCAACATCTCCGGTCAGTTCCTGCAGACCAACGAGAAGGTGGGCTACGTGGTGATCGACGTCGACGCCGAGTACTCGGAGCTGGCGCAAGAGAAGCTGCAACACGTCAACGGCACTATCCGTAGCCGCGTGTTGTTCTGATCAAACGCTGAGCGACAAAAAAGGGAGCCTTCGGGCTCCCTTTTTCATACACGGCGAAAAGGTTATTCGACGTTGACGGTGATTTTCTTCGAAACGATTGGCGGATCGAATGCCATGTGACCGCTGTCGCCAAGTTCCAGCTGCAAGGTGTGTTTGCCCGGGGCGAGCTTGATGTCAGCCTGGGTCTGCGCCTTGCCGAAGTGCATATGGTTGGCATCGGTAGGGACGACCGAACCGGCAGGAACAATTTCCTTGGCGTCGATCAGCAGGTGATGGTGACCGGTGTTCTTGGTGACGTCACCGGCCGGTGCCAGTGCGACGTTCTTGGTACCGAACTTGACGGTAAAGGTCTGCGAAACCGTGGCCCCGTCCTCGGGAGAAACGATGAACACTTCGGCGCCTTTGGGGGCCGGTGTGGCGGCACTGGCCAGCACCGAAACGCCCATCAGCACACCCGCGAACGCTGCACGTGACATAAAGCTTTTCATTTTCTTCTCCAGTTTTTCCGTAAAATCCGCACGGTCATGACAACTTCATGACCATTCGTTGTCGAAGGCACTCGACAACCATAGCAAAGCGAGCCTGAATCAGAGCGTCGCGTTAATGATTTCAAAGGAGTGACCATGCGTTTTCTGCCTGGCCTGATCTGCCTGCTACCCCTTTTGAGCCCTTTGGCTCACGCCGAACTGATTGATGACGTCAACGACCGTGGCGAGCTGCGCATAGCCCTTGAGGCTAATACACCGCCCTTCAATTTCAAGGAAGGCGACACACTCACGGGGTTCGAGGTCGAGCTTGGGCAACTGCTGGCCCGGGAGCTGGATGTACGCGCCGATTTCATCGTCACCGACGAGGCCGACCTGTTCCAGGGCGTTGAAAGCGGCAAGTACGACGTTGCGCTCAACCACATAGCACTGACACCCGAACTCAAGGATCGTTTCGACTTCAGCGAGTCTTACGGCAAGGTCGATTCGCAGTTGCTGGCGAAAAAAGACGAGCAGCCACGGCCGATGGTGCTGGTGCAGGCATTGACTGAAGAGAAGCCGAAAGCGGCGGAGCCAGTGGATTTGGCGATTCCGTTTCAGAAGGGTAATCCGGCGTTTCAGGCCAGCCTTGCGAGTGCGATGCAGCGGATCAAGGACGACGGACGCCTGGCGGCGCTGACCGAGAAGTGGTTGAAGCCTTAGAAGCCCCTCACCCTAGCCCTCTCCCGGAGGGAGAGGGGACTGATCTGGGGATGCTTTAGAGGTACGCCGACCTGAACCTACTTTGCCGAATCCATAATCGACAAGGTCTTTCAGGTCGATGAATAGCGCCAGACACTTCGGTCAGCCCCCTCTCCCTCCGGGAGAGGGCTGGGGTGAGGGCAACGATTCCGGATCAGTCCAAAGCAGCCAGTGCCAGCGCGGCCTGCGGCAATTCCAGTTCACTGAATACCTGCACACCATGGCGCTTGAGCAGCGCAGCCGTCACGCCCTCGCCACTGACTTTGACGCCACTAAACGTGCCGTCATAGGTCAGCAGGTTTCCACAGGAGGGACTGTTGGCTTTCAATACCGCCACGCGAATCCCGTGCTTCTGCACCAACTCCAGCGCCTGCCGCGCACCATCGAGAAACTGCGCACTGACATCTTCGCCCTCAGTGGTGATCACCGCCGCGACACCATCAAGCACTTCACCACCCTGCCCGCCCGGGATTTCCGCCGCCGCCCGTGGCGTCGGCAAGCCACCCGCGACCTCCGGACACAACGGCACCACCCGCCCCTCGACAATCCACTGTTCAAGCAGATCAAACGGCCCGCTCGCGCCACCGTCGTAACGCACGCGATGGCCCAACAGGCAGCGGCTGACCAGAATCTTTTCCATCTCAGAACGGCTCGTTGCCACGACGGCGGAACCAGCCGGTCAGCGACAGGCGCTCGCGGTTCGCCGGCAGCACTTCATGAGGCACTTCACCAGAGAGAAACACCACCAGACACCCGCCAGTAGGCTGCACGTCATGCACGCGCTCATCATTCAGGTACATGCGCAACTGACCACCGTCCTCCGGCAGCCACGCGTCATTGAGGTACACCACCACCGAGACCATGCGCTTGTCGTCGTCGCGAAAGCGGTCGACATGTCGGCGATAAAACGCGCCCGGCGGATACAGCGCGAAGTGACATTCGAAATCTTCAAGACCCAGAAACAAGCCACGGTTGAGCGCTTCGCGCAGGCTTTCCATCAAGTTCAGATAGCGGTCGCTGGCCTCGGCCTGACCGGGATCGATCCACTGAATGTGGTCGCCACGAATCCCCTCGCGGATCTCCGAAAACGGCCCACGCCCCACCGCCGCTGGCGCCAGCTCACCCTCAGCCTCACGTTTGCGGCACTCGGCCGCCAGCTCGCGGGTCAAACCGGCGGGCAGGAAAATGTTCTGCTGCGACCAGCCGTGTTCGGCCAGGTCATCGACAATGCGTAACAGCAGTGGGTGTTCAGAGGATATTTGCATGGCGCGCATAGTATGTCGGCGGCAAGAAATCCGACAGAGCCACGCGGCGGCTTGCTACGAATTCTCGACAAGTACCGGCACCGCACGGAGAATAGTCCGCTGCTGACAGGAGTCCCTATGCGCCGTTTGCTTTTTTCACTGTTGATGTTCTGCGTTTTGCCCGCTTGGGCGGACGGCCACGATCAGTTGTACAAGGTCGCCGGCTGGCCAGATCAACGTGCGCATTTCAACGATGCCCTGACGGCCGCACAGCAGCGCTATCAGAACAGCCTGCCGCCGGCGGTGTTTCAAGCATTGGTGAACAACAGCAATCAGCGCTTCGCCCCGCAGGCCGTGGATCAACGCGCCGAAGCGCAACTGCGGCAGAAGCTCGCCGATCCGAAACCGGCGCTGACTTTCTTTCAATCGCCACTGGGCAAGAAGATCGTCGCCGCTGAATTGCTCGCGACCCGCCGTGATCAACTGGCGAAAAACGCCAAGGGCCTGCCGAAGATGCAGGCCAGCGACAGCCGCCTGCTGATCATCGGTCACCTGGCTCAGGCACTGCCAGCGCGTGAAGCTGGCGCCGAAGTCAGCCTGGCGATTGCTGGTGTGGCGGCGGACAGCTTGAGTTCGATGATTCCGGGGCTGCTCGGTGGTGGCCAGGCGCAGGGCATGTTGAACGGTCAGCGCCAGCGCTTGATGGAACAGATTGGCGCAGACATGAACAACACGCTGCTCTATGTCTATCGCGATTTGTCGGATGAAGAGCTGGAAGAGTTTGCAATGTTTGCCGAGTCGGCTGAGGGCAAGGCCTACTATCAGGCGGCGTTGGCGGCGATTCGCGCAGGGTTGGCGGTCGGGCAGTGATCCTTGTTGCCTGGCAAACCGCCTTCGCGAGCAAGCTCGCTCCCACATTTGGATCTTCAGCGAACACAAAATTGTGAACATCCCCAAGCCCCTGTGGGAGCGAGCTTGCTCGCGAAAGGGCCCTCACAGGCGCTAAAGATTCCGGCCTCTGATCCGCTTGCTCAGAAACTCGAAATACTCCTCACGCATCTCCACCGTCTCATTCGCCAGATGATGCCGTGCCTCGGCCAGCAGCAGAATCTGCGGTCGATCAAACTTCCATTTCAATACCTGCAAATTGTGCTGCCAGTCCACCGTCATGTCCGCCTGCCCCTGAATGATCAGTGGCCGCCGCGGACTTTTTTTCGCGTGCTCGACGCGGATGATCCAGCGTGACAGCGCCCCGACCCATTTCGTCGGCAAGCGTCGCGGTTGCAACGGATCGGCCTGCAGAAACGGCAGAAAATCCGGATCGTTGGAGTTCTCGCTGAAGCGCCGCGTGACCCCTCTGACAAAAGGTCTGAGCAGGTAATAACTCAGCTGCGACCAGCCCCACGCCCGCGGACGCACCAGTGGCGCCATCAGAATTACCTGGCCTTGCGCCGGGCTGTTTTCGCCATGGTTGAGCAGGTGATCGACCACAATCGCCCCGCCGGTGCTCTGCCCGCACAAGTGCCACGGCTGCGGCAGCGCAATCGACTGCGCTTCGGCGAACAAGGCTTGCAGGACATCCTGATATTCAGAGAAATCGCGAATGCTCGCGCGCGGCCCGCTCGACAGACCATGCCCCGGCAAATCACAGGCGATCACCGCAAAATCCTGATCCAGCGCCCACTCGATCACATGCCGGTAGAGCCCGACGTGATCGTAGTAACCGTGCAGCAGAAACAACGTCGCCTTGACCTTCTCCGGCCACCAGCAATGGCTGACCACTTCATAGCCATCGACTTCGAAACGGCCCATGCCACGCCAGACATCTCGCTCGGGAAAGTCGGTTTGGTAGAAACGCTGATAGGCCTTCGCCTCGTCCGACAACGGCTGCCACTCGGCCAAAGGCTTGAGGCTGGCGCGGATTTGATCGGGCTCGAAAGTGGCAGGCATGCGGGAATTCCAAAACGGTGAACAGACTTTATCGGCCTGCGATATTCATCTGTAGTGACAGACATGGCAAGCTAGCCCGCCTCTGAGGAACCAAATCCATGCGTTCGCCCTGCCGCACCGCACTGTTTGCCAGCCTGCTCGCGCTGATTTGCGCCGGGGTATTGTGGGCGGCGTACGACTGGTTTCAGGGGCGTTATCTGCGCGCGTTCAGCGAGCACACGGCGGTGTTTTCCGGTGACCCGCTGCGCCTTCCCGACAATCTCGCCGGCCCGGGCAAGATTCGTCTGGTGCATTTTTGGGACCCGGCCTGCCCGTGCAACGTCGGCAATCAACAGCACCTGACCGAGATGGTCGAGCAGTTCAGCGCCAAGGGCGTGGAGTTCTTCGCCGTGCAAAAAATCGGCAGCCACGGCCAGTTACCCGCGACCCTCAGCAGCCTGAAAACCATCACGATTTTGCCTGGTTCCGAACAGGTGCCCGCCAGCCCGGCCGTGGCGATCTGGGACCGCAGCGGCAAACTGGCCTACTTCGGCCCCTACAGCGAAGGCCTGACCTGCAACTCCAGCAACAGCTTTATCGAACCGATTTTGAATGCCCTGACGGAAGATCGCCCGGTCAACGCCACGCACACCCTGGCGGTCGGTTGTTACTGCCCGTGGCCGGTGGAAACACCGTAAGGCATTCCGGACTTTTCAAGGACAGCGCTGCACGGCACAGAAGGTCTGTGCTAATTGTTTGCAGCCCGACGGGTGGCAATCCCGCCTGCACAAGGAGTCACCATGAAGCGCGTGTTCACCGTTCTTGCCTTGCTCATTGTTGTTCTGCTCTGCGCCGGGGGATGGTATGTCTACAGCAAACAACCGACGCGCCAAGGCCAGGTTGAACTGCGTAACCTGCAGGGTTCGGTGATCGTGCGTTATGACGAACGCGGTGTGCCGCACATCCGTGCCGAGAACGAAACCGACCTCTACCGCGCCCTCGGCTATGTGCATGCCCAGGATCGCCTGTTCCAGATGGAAGCCATGCGCCGTCTAGCCCGGGGCGAACTGGCGGAAGTGCTAGGGCCGAAACTGCTCGACACCGACAAACTGTTTCGCAGCCTGCGCATCCGTGAGCGAGCCGCCAGTTACGTCGCCAGTCTCGATAAGCAGTCGCCGGCGTGGAAGGGCCTGCAAGCCTATCTGGATGGCATCAACCAGTATCAGGACAGCCACACCGCGCCGATCGAGTTTGACGTGCTGGGCATCCCCAAACGGCCGTTCACGGCAGAAGACAGTATCAGCGTCGCGGGTTACATGGCCTATAGCTTTGCCGCGGCGTTTCGCACCGAGCCGTTGCTGACCTATGTGCGCGATCAGCTCGGCGCTGATTACCTCAACGTTTTCGACCTCGACTGGCAGCCCAAAGGCGTGCTGGTCAACGGTCACGCCAAGCCTGCGCCGGCCCTCGCCGCCGGCGACTGGCAAGACCTCAACGCTCTCGCCCGCCTCAGCGAACAAGCGTTGATCGACAATAGCCTGCCGCAGTTCGAAGGCAGCAACGCCTGGGTCATCGCAGGTAGCCGCAGCCAGAGCGGTAAGCCGCTGCTGGCTGGTGACCCGCATATTCGCTTCTCGGTGCCGTCGGTGTGGTACGAAGCGCAATTGTCGGCGCCGGGCTTCGAGTTGTACGGCCATCATCAGGCGCTGGTGCCTTTCGCCTTCCTCGGCCACAACCTCGATTTCGGCTGGAGCCTGACCATGTTCCAGAACGACGATCTGGACCTGATCGCCGAGAAGGTCAATCCGGATAACCCGAATCAGGTCTGGTATCGCGGCCAGTGGACCGACATGGTCGTCACGCAGCAGCAGATCAACGTGAAGGGGCAGTCGCCAGTGACTCTCACCCTGCGCCAATCCCCTCATGGCCCCATCGTCAACGATGCGCTCGGCACCGCTGCCGGCAAGACACCGATCGCCATGTGGTGGGCTTTCCTCGAAACGCCGAACCCGATCCTTGAAGGCTTCTATCAACTCAACCGCGCCGACACGCTGGCCAAGGCCCGCACCGCAGCGGCGAAAGTGCAGGCGCCGGGGCTGAATCTGGTTTATGCCAACGCCAGGGGTGACATCGCCTGGTGGGCCTCGGCATTGCTGCCCAAGCGCCCGGCCGGGGTGCGGCCGGAGTTCATCCTCGACGGCAGCAGCAATCAGGCCGACAAGGACGGTTTCTACCCGTTCAGCGCCAACCCGCAGGAAGAAAACCCGGCGCGCGGCTACATCGTCTCGGCCAACTTCCAACCCGTCTCGTCGACGGGCATGGAGATTCCCGGTTACTACAACCTCGCCGATCGCGGCCAGCAACTGAATCGTCAGCTCAGCGACAAAAGCGTGAAATGGACCAACGAGGCTAATCAGAAGCTGCAACTGGGCACCACCACCGGTTACGGCCCGCGCTTGCTCGCGCCGTTGCTGCCGGTATTGCGTGAAGTCGTCAGCGATCCGGCGCAACTGAAACTGGTCGAGCAACTGGCGCAGTGGCCAGGCGACTATCCACTGGATTCAGTCAGCGCGACGGTGTTCAACCAGTTCCTCTACGACCTGGCCGATGCGGCGATGCGTGATGAGTTGGGCAGTGACTTCTTCGAGACTTTACTGTCGACACGGGTGATCGATGCAGCGCTGCCAAAGCTGGCGGCGAATGCCGACTCACCGTGGTGGGACAACCGCAGCACACCGAACAAGGAGACCCGCGCCGAAGTCGTCCGCGCGGCGTGGCAGGCGAGCATGCAGCACTTGAAGCTGACCTTGGGCGATAACTCCGCCGAGTGGAAATGGGGCGCGGCGCACACGCTGACTCACGGCCATCCGTTGGGGCAGCAGAAGCCGCTGGATCGGATTTTCAATGTCGGGCCGTTTGCGGCGCCGGGCAGTCATGAAGTGCCGAACAACCTTTCAGCGAAGATCGGCCCGGCGCCATGGCCGGTGACTTACGGGCCGTCGGCGCGGCGCCTGGTGGATTTTGCTGATCCGGCACACGGGTTGACCATTAACCCGGTTGGGCAGAGCGGTGTGCCGTTCGACAGTCACTATGACGATCAGGCTGAAGCGTATGTCGACGGGATTTATGTGCAGGCGCATTTCAATGCCGAAGAGGTGACGGCGAATACGCGCAGTACGTTGAAGTTGTTGCCGGCGCGGGCACCTTAAAAGCCCCTCACCCTAACCCTCTCCCTGGGGGAGAGGGGACTGATTGGGGGATGCTCATGGCTTACACCGACCTGATCCTGCTTTACCGAATCCATAATCGATAAGGTCTTTCAGGTCGATGTAAAACACCAGACACTGCGGTCTGCCCCCTCTCCCTCCGGGAGAGGGCTGGGGTGAGGGTGAGGGTTAAAGCGCCACCGCAAAATTCAGCCGAAACTGCTGCGGTGTCACCCCCAACCGCCGGCTGAACACCCCGCGCATATGCTGCGCATCCCGAAACCCGCACTGATACGCCACCGTCTTCAACGGCGCCGTGGTGCTTTCCAGCATCACCCGCGCTGCATCCACCCGCGCCCGCTCGACGAACTCCGCCGGGGTGACTTTGGCTTCCCGGGCAAACACTCTGGAGAAATTGCGCGCACTCATGTTCGCCGCATTGGCCAGATCGGCAATCGTCAGATCACCCGTGAGATTGGCCAGCACATACAACTGCACCATCGCCACCGCCGAAGTAGGTTCCGCATGCGGCGTGAGAAACGGACTGAACTGTGACTGGCCACCAGAGCGCTGGGTGAACACCACCAGCCGCTTGGCCACGCTCAGCGCCACTTCAGCGCCATGATCCCGCGCCAGCAGGTACAGCGACAGATCGATCCCCGCCGTGACCCCGGCCGAGGTGTAGAGCGTGCCGTCCTCGACATACAAGCGGTCCGCTTCGACCTGCGTTGTCGGACACAACTGCGCCAACGCTTCGGCATCGTTCCAGTGCGTGGTCACGGTGCGCCCGTCAAGCAATCCGGCCCGCGCGAGCACGAACGCGCCATTGCAGATCGAACCGAAGCGCCGCGCACGTGAACACGCCTCGCGCAGCCAATCATCAAACGTCGCGCCAAAATCCATGAATGGCAGTTGCGGGCCGCCAGCGACCAGCAACAGGTCGTAGGCCTCGAGGGCTTCGCTGAAATGCCAATGGGCATTCAGGTTCAAACCGTTGGAGCAGGCCATCGGACCGCGTTCGACGCCGATCACTTCGAGCCGATAGTGATCCTCGGGCGCCAGGAAGCGATTGGCCTCGGCGAACACATCCATGGGGCCGCTGACATCCAGTGACTGCACGCCGGCGAACACCACGATGGCGACGGTTTTGTTCATGGCTGTGGATTCCCCCTTCAAGAGCAAAAGATCGTCCGATCGCGGCCCGAGCCTGCGGCAGCTCCTACAGGGGAATGCGGGCTTCTGCAGGAGCTGCCGCAGGCTCGGGCCGCGATCGGACGATCTTTTAGCTTGGCACGATTTGCAGGTCGATTGGCAAGGATCGCAGCCATGCATCGATTGTTCGCTTTCAGCCTCGGGCACAGACTTCCCCCATCAGCGCCACGACGGCGTTTTCGATGAGGAAACCGTTATGAGCACCACCATCGCCGGCATCAAAATCCCCGACAGCGCCCTCGCCCGGGCCACCACCGAATACATCCGCGACATCGAATCCGACCTGCTCTACCACCATTCGCGTCGGGTATTTCTGTTCGGCGCACTGAGCGGCGAGCGCCAGCAACTGGCCTACAATCCGGAGTTGCTCTACGTCGGCGCGATGTTCCACGACTTGGGTCTGGTCGAAGGTCATCGCAGTGATGACGAGCGTTTCGAAGTGGATGGCGCCAATGCGGCGGCAGCGTTCCTCAAACCCTACGGGTTGAGCGATGACGACATCGAACAGGTCTGGCTGTCGATTGCCTTGCACACCACGCCGGGCGTGCCCAAGCATTTGCGTCCGACCGTGGCGCTGGTGACCGCAGGCGTGGAGATGGACGTGCTGGGCATGGACTACGCAGCGTTCAGCACCGTGCAGCGTGAGGCGGTGGTGCATGCGCATCCACGCGGAGAAAGTTTCAAGGAGTGCATCATCTGCGCGTTTGCCGAGGGTTTGCGTCATCGTCCGCAGACCACGTTCGGCAATGTGAAGACCGATGTGCTGAAGGATCAGGAGCCGGGGTTCAAGCCGATGAACTTCGTTGAGATCATCCGCCATTCACCCTGGACTGCCTAAAACGAACTGTGGGAGCGAGCCTGCTCGCGAAAGCGGTGTATCAGCCAATATTGAGTCGACTGATACTCCGTCTTCGCGAGCAGGCTCGCTCCCACATTGGGATTTGGCTTGGCCTCAAGATTGAGGCCAACCCGATATTGCTTACGCCGCTTCCGGCGCCGGTGCGCGGCGCACGTCCGGTTGCTTCCAGGAATCGGCTGCGCTTTCTTCAATGGCTTGCTGGATGGCTTTCTTGCGCGCTTCTTCGGCACGGCGGCTGAAGAACCAGACCATGAAGGTCACGATCGACACGGCCAGCAGAATCAGACTCGCCACAGCGTTGATCTCAGGCTTCACGCCCAGACGTACCGCTGAGAACACTTCCATCGGCAGGGTGGTCGAACCCGGCCCGGAGACGAAGCTCGCCAACACCAGGTCGTCCAGTGACAGCGCGAACGACATCATGCCGCCCGCCGCCAGCGATGGCGCGATCATCGGGATGGTGATCAGGAAGAACACCTTCCACGGCCGCGCACCGAGGTCCATTGCCGCTTCTTCGATCGACAGGTCCAGCTCACGCAGACGCGCCGAGACCACTACCGCCACGTAAGCCGCACAGAACGTCGTGTGGGCGATCCAGATGGTGACGATGCCACGTTCCTGTGGCCAGCCGATCATCTGCGCCATGGCCACGAACAGCAGCAACAGCGACAGACCGGTGATCACTTCCGGCATCACCAACGGCGCTGTCACCAGACCACCGAACAGCGTGCGACCCTTGAAGCGGGTGATACGGGTCAGCACGAACGCCGCAAGGGTTCCCAGCGCCACCGCAGCGACGGCGGTGTAGCAGGCGATTTCCAGCGAGCGCAGCACCGAGCCCATCAGTTGCGTGTTGTCGAGCAGGCCGACGTACCACTTGATCGACCAGCCGCCCCACACCGTCACCAGTTTCGAGGCGTTGAACGAGTAGATCACCAGGATCAGCATCGGCAGGTAGATGAACAACAGACCGATGACCAGCATCAGGCTGGAGAAACGGATGCGCTTCATTCTTTGCCCTCCATTTCCTTGGCCTGACTGCGGTTGAACAGAATGATCGGCACAATCAGGATCGCCAGCATCACCACTGCCAGCGCGGATGCCACCGGCCAGTCACGGTTGTTGAAGAACTCTTGCCAGAGCACTTTACCGATCATCAGGGTTTCCGGACCGCCAAGCAGTTCCGGGATCACGAACTCACCCACCACCGGGATAAACACCAGCATGCAGCCGGCAATGATCCCATTCTTCGACAGCGGAATAGTGATTTTCCAGAAGCTGTTGAAGGTGCTCGAACCCAGGTCCGATGCGGCTTCCAGCAGACTGTTGTCGTGCTTCACCAGGTTGGCGTACAGCGGCAGGATCATGAACGGCAGGTACGAGTAAACGACACCGATGTACACCGCCAGGTTGGTGTTGAGGATCTGCAAAGGCTCGTCGATGAAGCCCATGCTCATCAGGAAACCGTTGAGCAGACCGTTGTTGCTGAGGATGCCCATCCACGCGTAAACGCGGATCAGGATCGCGGTCCAGGTCGGCATCATGATCAGCAGCACCAGCACCGTTTGCAGTTCTTTACGCGCTGTGGCGATGGCGTAGGCCATCGGGTAGCCGATCACCAGACAGAGGATGGTGCTGATCAGCGCCATCTTCAGCGAGCCGAGGTAAGCGGCGATATATAACTCGTCGCCCGCCAGCATCGCGTAGTTGCCCAGGTTCAGCAGCAGTTGCAGCTTCTGCTCGGCGTACGTGTAGATCTCGGTATACGGCGGAATCGCTACGTCGGCTTCGGCGAAGCTGATCTTCAGGACGATGAAGAACGGCAGCATGAAGAACAGGAACAGCCAGATGAACGGAACCCCGATGACCAACTGCCGGCCATTGGGGATTATTCGGTTGATGCGGCGTTTGAACTTGCGCATGTTCATGAGCGAAGTACCACGCCGCTGTCGTCTTCCCACCAAACATAAACCTGATCGCCCCAGGTCGGACGCGCGCCACGACGCTCGGCGTTGGCGACGAAGGACTGCACCAGTTTGCCGCTCGGCAACTCAACGTAGAACACCGAGTGCCCGCCGAGGTAGGCGATGTCGTGGACCTTGCCGCTCGACCAGTTGTATTCGCAGGTCGGTTGATCGGCGGTGACCAGCAGCTTCTCCGGACGGATCGCGTAAGTCACCGATTTGTCCTGCACCGAAGTACTAATGCCGTGGCCGACGTAGATCTGCCGATCGAGGTCTTTGCAGGTGATGGTCGCGTGGCCTTCGGCGTCGTCGATCACTTCGCCTTCGAAGATGTTGACGTTGCCGATGAATTCGCAGACCAGTCGGCTGGTCGGGGTTTCGTAGATGTCGATCGGGCTGCCGATCTGGGCGATCCAGCCCAGGTGCATGATCGCGATGCGCTCGGCCATGGTCATGGCCTCTTCCTGGTCGTGGGTCACCATTACGCAGGTCACGCCGACGCGCTCGATGATTTCCACCAGTTCCAGCTGCATCTGTGAACGCAGTTTCTTGTCCAGTGCTCCCATCGGTTCGTCGAGCAGCAGCAGTTTCGGCCGCTTGGCCAGCGAACGTGCCAGCGCCACGCGCTGACGCTGACCGCCGGACAGTTGATGCGGCTTGCGTTTGGCGTACTGGCTCATCTGCACCAGCTTGAGCATCTCGGCCACGCGGGCATCGACTTCAGCGGCCGGGATCTTGTCCTGCTTGAGGCCGAAGGCGATGTTCTGCGCCACGGTCATGTGCGGGAACAAGGCGTACGACTGGAACATCATGTTGATCGGACGTTCGTACGGCGGCATGTCGGTGATGTCGACGCCGTCGAGGAAAATGCGCCCCTCCGTGGGCCGTTCGAACCCTGCCAGCATCCGCAGCAGAGTGGATTTGCCCGATCCCGAACCGCCGAGCAGGGCGAAGATTTCGCCCTTTTTGATTTCCAGGGACACATCGTCCACGGCAATCGTCTCGTCGAACTTCTTCGTGACCCGGTCGATTTTGACCAACACCTGCTTCGGTGTCTGGTCGCCCTCGAGGGCTTTCTTATAGGCGCCGGAGGCAACTGCCATTTACGAAACTCCCAGAAAAAAACAGTGCAGTTCGCCCCGCAAGGCGAACCCAGGATAGTGTGTGCCTTACATCCCCGACTTGACCTTGGTCCAGCTGCGGGTCATCAGGCGCTGAATGTTCGGTGGCAACTCAGTCGATACGTAGGCCTTGTCGATAACGGCCTGCGGTGGATACACCGACGCATCGGTGCGGATGGATTGCTCCATCAACTTGTCCGACCCCGGATTGGGGTTGGCGTAACCGACGTAATCACTGACCTGAGCGATCACCTCAGGTTTCAGCAGATAGTTGATGAAGGCGTGGGCCTGCTTCACGTTCGACGAATCCTTGGGGATTGCCAGCATGTCGAACCACAACGCGCCACCCTCTTTCGGCACCGTGTAGGCGATGTTCACGCCCTTCTTGGCTTCGGCGGCGCGGTTCTTCGCCTGGAAGATATCGCCGGAGAAACCGATGGCCACACAGATGTCGCCGTTGGCCAGATCACCGATGTATTTCGAGGAGTGGAAGTAAGTCACGTAAGGACGCACCGCGAGCAATTTGTCGGTGGCTTTTTCGTAGTCCTTCGGATTGGTGCTGTTGGCATTCAGGCCCAGATAGTTGAGCACGGTCGGCATCATTTCATCCGCCGAATCGAGGAATGCCACGCCGCAGCTTTGCAGCTTCTTGATGTTCTCAGGCTCGAACAAAACGCCCCACGAATCGATCTTGTCGACACCCAGTACAGCCTTCACTTTATCGACGTTGTAACCGATGCCGTTGGTGCCCCACAGGTACGGCACGGCGTACAGGTTGCCCGGATCGTTCTGCTCCAGACGCTTGAGCAGCGCCGGGTCGAGATTGGAATAATTCGACAGCTGCGAGCGGTCGAGCTTCTGGAACGCGCCCGCCTTGATCTGCTTGCCGAGGAAGTGGTTCGACGGCACGACCACGTCGTAACCGGTACGCCCGGCCAGCAGTTTGCCTTCCAGGGTTTCGTTGGAGTCGAACACGTCGTAGACCGGTTTGATCCCGGTTGCCTTTTGGAAGTCGGCCAGCGTCGACTCACCGATGTAATCCGACCAGTTATAAATATGCACCGTACCGGCGGCCTGGGCTCCGACAGCAATCGTCAGGCCGGCAGTGGCCAGCAGGGCTTTGCGCAAAGAAGAAAAAATAGGCAAGTGGAGGTCCTCTAAATTAGTTGGGCCCAAGTTGCCCCGCGCTGCATGACAGCCGTGGCTGCCCGGCAACAAAACCGGCGCGCAACTTACCCTCGAAAAACCGTTCCTGCAAAACTTCCTGTCATTTAATTGATCCGCTGGCCGCCCGCGCGGGGCATGACGGCCAGCGGTTGCTGCTTCAAACCGGGTTATTTACCGGATTTGATCTTGGTCCAGCTGCGAGTGATCAGGCGCAGGGTCGCTGCGTCCAGGTCGCTGATCGCGTAGAGCTGTTTCTTCACTTCAGCCGACGGGTAGATGCTCGGATCGCTGGTGATGTCCTTGTCCACCAGTGGCGTGGCAGCTTTGTTGCCGTTCGGGAAACGCACGGCGTTGGTGATGCCGGCCATCACTTGCGGCTCAAGCAGGTAGTTCATGAACTTGTAGGCGGCTTCGACGTTTTCGGCATCCTTGGGAATGGCGACCATGTCGTAGAACGTGCCAGCACCTTCTTTTGGAATGGTGTAGGCCAGCTTGACCTTGTCACCGGCTTCCTGAGCGCGGGTCTTGGATTGTTCCAGGTCACCCGAGTAACCGACGGCGACGCAGATGTTGCCGTTGGCCAGGTCGGAGATGTACTTGGAGGAATGGAAGTAGGCAACCGACGGACGAATTTTCAGGAACAGGTCTTCGGCGGCTTTCAGGTCAGCCTTGTCCTTGCTGTTGGTCGGCTTGCCCAGATAGTGCAGCGCCGCCGGAATCATTTCAGTCGGTGCGTCGAGGAAACTTACGCCGCAGCTTTTGAGCTTCTCGATGTTTTCAGGCTTGAACACCACGTCCCAGGAATCGATCTTGTCGATGCCCAGCGCAGCCTTGACCTTGGCCGGGTTGTAGCCGATGCCGATCGAGCCCCACATGTACGGGAACGCGTGCTTGTTGCCTTGGTCGCTGGCATCGCCAACAGCCTTGAGCAGGTCTTCGTCGAGGTTCTTCCAGTTCGGCAGCTTGGACTTGTCCAGTTCCTGGTAAACACCGGCCTTGATCTGCTTGGCGAGGAAGTTATTGGAAGGCACCACGATGTCGTAACCGGACTTGCCGGCCAGCAGCTTGGCTTCCAGGGTTTCGTTGCTGTCGAAGACGTCGTAGACGACTTTGATCCCGGTGGCTTTTTCAAAGTTGGCCACGGTGTCCGGGGCGATGTAGTCGGACCAGTTGTAGACGTGCAACACCTTGTCGTCCGCCTGTGCCGCAGCCGCCATGACTCCCATCAGGGATATGGCGAGCAGAGTCTTGCCAGCGAGCTTTTTGCCTAATGCCTTCATGCGTTAATGCTCCAAATTTTTCTTTTTTGAACCACTTTGTTCAGCGGCCGAACCCGGACAACTGGAACCGCGGCTAGTCTGGCAAGATCCGAGGCGGTCTTTCAAGAAAAGACCAGCCTTTCTGACAGCTTTGAGCGCGAGCGCCACGGCTCCCCCGCTCAAAGCCTAGCACTTAGCCCTGCAACGCACTGAGGGTCAGGTCCAGACACTTGCGTGCCTTTGTCACCAGCTCATCGATCTCGGCTTTGCTGATCACCAGCGGCGGCGCGATGATCATGGTGTCGCCCACAGCGCGCATGATCAGGCCGTTGTCGAAGCAGAACTGGCGGCAGATCATGCCAACGCCCTTGCCTTCGTAACGCTTGCGCGTGGCCTTGTCTTGCACCAGCTCGATCGCGCCCAACAGACCGACTCCGCGAACTTCACCCACCAACGGGTGATCGTTCAGTTCCCGCAGACGTTTCTGCAAATACGGTGCCGTTTCGTTGTGCGCGTTCTCGATAATTTTTTCATCGCGCAGGATGCGGATGTTTTCCAAGCCCACTGCGGCTGCCACCGGGTGACCGGAGTAGGTGAAGCCGTGGTTGAAATCGCCACCTTCGTTGAGCACCGCCACCACGGTGTCGCGAACAATCAGGCCACCCATCGGGATGTAGCCGGAGGTCAGGCCTTTGGCGATGGTCATCATGTCCGGCTTGAGATCGTAGAAATCACTGCCGAACCACTCACCGGTGCGGCCGAAACCGCAGATCACTTCGTCCGCCACGAACAGGATGTCGTACTTGGCGAGGATTTCCTTGATGCGCGGCCAGTAGGTATCGGGCGGAATGATCACGCCGCCGGCACCCTGAATCGGCTCGGCAATAAAGGCACCGACGTTGTCGACGCCGACTTCGAGAATCTTCTCTTCCAACTGATTGGCCGCCCAGATGCCGAACTCTTCCGGGGACATCTCGCCACCCTCAGCGAACCAGTACGGCTGCGCAATGTGGACGATGCCCGGGATCGGCAAGTCGCCTTGTTCGTGCATATACGTCATGCCACCGAGGCTCGCGCCGGCGACGGTGGAACCGTGATAACCGTTCTTGCGGCTGATGATGACTTTTTTGTTTGGCTGGCCCTTGATCGCCCAGTAGTGGCGGACCATGCGCAGCATGGTGTCGTTGCCTTCGGAGCCGGAACCGGTGAAGAACACATGGTTCATGCCTTCCGGCGCCACGTCGGCGATGGCCTTGGCCAGCTCCAGTGCCGGCGGGTGCGCGGTCTGGAAGAACAGGTTGTAGTACGGCAGTTCGCGCATCTGTTTGGCGGCCGCATCGGCCAGCTCATCGCGACCGTAACCGATGGCCACGCACCACAGACCGGCCATGCCGTCGAGAATCTTGTTGCCTTCGCTGTCCCACAGGTAAACGCCCTTGGCGTTGGTGATGATCCGCGGGCCCTTCTCTTTCAATTGCTTGAAGTCGCTGAACGGGGCCAGGTGGTGATCATTGCTGAGTGCTTGCCACTCGCGGGTTTGCGGGTTGTTGCTGGTCATGCCAATTCTCCTTGTTATCGGTGAAGACGCGGCCGCTGAGGACCGCGCCCGGCGTATCAGACGGCGAAGAGCAGGTACTCACGCTCCCAGGAACTGATCACGCGCTTAAAGTTTTCATGCTCGGCCCGTTTTACCGCGACGTAGCCAGTGATGAAGGTTTTGCCCAGGTACTTCTCGATGGTGGCGCTGTTTTCCATACGCTCCAGCGCGTCCTCGATGGTCAGCGGCAGGCGCAGGTTGCGGCGCTCGTAACCACGGCCCACCACCGGCGCGCTCGGGTTGAGGCCTTCGACCATGCCGATGTAACCGCAGAGCAGGCTCGCGGCGATCGCCAGATACGGGTTGGCGTCGGCGCCCGGCAGGCGGTTCTCGACACGACGGTTCTGCGGGCCGGCATCCGGTACGCGCAGGCCGACGGTGCGGTTTTCTTCGCCCCACTCGACGTTCACCGGTGCGGAGGTGTCCGGCAGGAAGCGGCGGAACGAGTTGACGTTCGGCGCGAACAGCGGCAACAGCTCAGGAATCAGTTTCTGCAGGCCACCGATGTGGTGCAGGAACAACTGGCTCATGGTTCCATCATCATTGGAGAAAACGTTCTTGCCGGTCTCGATGTCGATGATGCTCTGGTGCAAGTGCATCGCACTACCCGGCTCGCCGGTCATCGGTTTGGCCATAAAGGTGGCGGCCACATCGTGCTTGAGCGCGGCTTCGCGCATGGTGCGTTTGAACACCAGAATCTGGTCGGCCAGCGACAGTGCGTCGCCGTGACGGAAGTTGATTTCCATCTGCGCCGTGCCGTCTTCGTGGATCAGCGTGTCGAGGTCCAGCTCCTGCAGTTCGCACCAGTCGTAGACGTCCTCGAACAGCGGGTCGAATTCGTTCGCCGCTTCGATCGAGAACGACTGACGACCGATTTCCGGACGGCCCGAGCGGCCAATCGGCGGCTGCAACGGATAGTCAGGGTCGTCGCTGCGCTTGGTCAGGTAGAACTCCATCTCCGGCGCCACGATCGGCTGCCAGCCTTTGTCGGCATAGAGTTTGAGGACTTTCTTGAGGACGTTGCGCGGCGACAGCTCGATAGGGTTGCCTTGCTTGTCGTAGGTGTCGTGGATTACCTGGGCAGTCGGCTCGATGGCCCACGGCACCATGTACACAGCGTTCTGGTCGGGGCGGCAGATCATGTCGATGTCGGCCGGGTCGAGCAGTTCGTAATAGATGTCGTCTTCGACGTAGTCGCCGGTCACGGTCTGCAACAGCACGCTTTCGGGCAGGCGCATGCCTTTTTCGGCGATGAACTTGTTGGTCGGCGAAATCTTGCCCCGGGTGATCCCGGTCAAGTCGGCGATCATGCATTCGACTTCTGTGATCTTGTGGTCTTTCAACCAATCGGTGAGCTGGTCGAGGTTGTTACTCATAAATGCCTCTGGGCTGAGTCTCCTGACATGATGTCAGGCAAAGTTTGACGCTTGGAGCGTCGCGTTAAAGGGGGCTTGCTCGCGCAGTGCCGGCTTACGCCCGGCACCGCGCATAGACAATGAAAGAGGAGCTTACCTGCCCTTTACGCTGGCGTTGCATTTCCTGTGCACACTCAAGGCGTGCAGAATCATGAGCACCGCTTGGGAAGCGGCACAGGCTTTGAGGTTGAAAGCGATCTATATTGGAAGGGGACGCCATAAACAGGATGCTTTCCCGTACGTCCAGAATATCGGACGCTGGCGCTTGAATGGCCATGGACGGGAACATCGTCGGCAACTGGCGAGCCATGTTGGCTGCGCTACGGACGGATTTGTCGCCACTGATGTGATGAGCATGCAGACCGGACTGTTGCGAGCAGTCGGTGATGCCGATTAACGGCAGGCGAGACATGAAGCACCCCGGTATTATTGCTGTTATGGGTTTGATCGGAGCTTAGCCTTGTTCATTTTTTTACACAACACCCCCGTAAAAAATACAACACGGCCTGCTCAAGCCTGCGGGTGCACAGTCTCCGAAGGACAAAAAAACGCTCGAAAGTGCCCCATAAATGCCCTCGCAGCGCTTTTTTAGGGCAAAAAAGGCCTCGCTTGACTTCGGCAGGCCGTTCGGGTTGACTGAAACCAGAAAAGATCAATGATTGATATTTTTAACAACAAAGGTGTTGCATCATGTCGGTACCCCCGCGTGCCGTTCAGCTTAACGAAGCGAACGCGTTCCTTAAGGAACATCCTGAGGTTCTGTACGTTGACCTTCTGATTGCGGATATGAATGGTGTGGTGCGCGGCAAGCGCATTGAACGCACCAGCCTCCACAAGGTTTACGAGAAAGGCATCAACCTGCCGGCCTCTCTATTTGCTCTGGATATCAACGGCTCTACGGTGGAAAGCACCGGCCTGGGCCTGGACATCGGCGACGCCGATCGTATCTGCTATCCGATCCCCGATACCCTGTGCAACGAGCCATGGCAGAAGCGCCCGACCGCGCAACTGTTGATGACCATGCACGAACTCGAAGGCGACCCATTCTTCGCCGATCCGCGCGAAGTGCTCCGTCAAGTTGTTGCAAAGTTTGACGAGCTGGGCCTGACCATCTGCGCCGCCTTCGAACTCGAGTTCTACCTGATCGACCAGGAAAACGTGAACGGCCGTCCACAGCCGCCACGCTCGCCGATCTCCGGCAAACGTCCGCACTCGACGCAGGTCTACCTGATCGACGACCTCGACGAATACGTCGACTGCCTCCAGGACATTCTGGAAGGTGCCAAAGAGCAAGGCATCCCGGCTGACGCCATCGTCAAGGAAAGTGCCCCGGCGCAGTTCGAAGTGAACCTGCACCACGTCGCCGACCCGATCAAGGCCTGCGACTACGCGGTACTGCTCAAGCGTCTGATCAAGAACATCGCCTACGACCATGAAATGGACACCACCTTCATGGCCAAGCCGTACCCGGGCCAGGCAGGTAATGGTCTGCACGTACACATTTCGATTCTGGATAAAGAAGGCAAAAACATTTTTGCCAGCGAGGATCCCGAGCAGAACGCCGCGCTGCGTCACGCGATCGGCGGTGTGCTCGAGACCCTGCCCGCGCAGATGGCTTTCCTCTGCCCGAACGTCAACTCCTACCGCCGTTTCGGCGCACAGTTCTACGTGCCGAACTCGCCGTGCTGGGGCCTGGACAACCGCACCGTGGCGATTCGCGTACCGACCGGCTCGTCCGATGCCGTGCGTATCGAACACCGCGTGGCCGGTGCCGATGCCAACCCGTACCTGCTGATGGCTTCGGTTCTGGCGGGCGTGCACCACGGTCTGACCAACAAGATCGAGCCGGGCGCGCCTGTTGAAGGCAACAGCTACGAGCAGAACGAACAAAGCCTGCCGAACAACCTGCGCGATGCCCTGCGCGAGCTGGACGACAGCGAGGTGATGGCCAAGTACATCGATCCGAAGTACATCGATATCTTCGTCGCCTGCAAGGAAAGCGAGCTGGAGGAGTTCGAACACTCCATCTCCGACCTTGAGTACAACTGGTATCTGCATACCGTTTAAGCGGGTGCAGAAATAAAAAGCGCTGCCGGCTATTTCAGCCCGCAGCGCTTTTTTATGGCCGCCTGCGGCGGTTCGCGAGCAGGCTCGCTCCCACAATTGATCTCCGGTGAACGATGACTTTATGTACGCAGCGGATCCTGTGGGAGCGAGCCTGCTCGCGAAGGCGTCCTGGCAGACAACACACAAGCCGGCTCGTACAATGCCCGCTGCCCCGCAGGAGACTTCCATGACGCGACCCGCCCCCGTCCGCAAACCCCGTGCCCGCAGCCAGGCGCGCATCGATTCGATACTCGACGCCGCACGCACGCTGCTGGCCGCCGAGGGCGTGGCCAGTCTGTCGATCTACAGCGTCGCCGAGCGCGCGCAGATTCCGCCCTCCTCCGTGTACCACTTCTTTGCCAGCGTCCCGGCATTGCTCGAAGCACTAACGGCGGATGTGCACGCCGCATTTCGTGCCTGCCTTCAGGCGCCCATCGATCACGAGGCACTGCGAGACTGGCGTGACCTGTCGCGGTTGGTCGAACAACGGATGCTGGAGATCTACGACGAAGACGCCGCCGCACGGCAGTTGATCCTCGCGCAACATGGTTTGACCGAAGTCACTCAGGCTGATCGTCAGCACGACATCGAACTGGGCGATCTGATGCACAAGCTGTTCGATCATCACTTCGAGCTGCCGAGACTGCCGGAGGATGTCGATGTGTTTGCTCTGGCAATGGAGCTGGGCGACCGCGTGTATGCGCGCTCGGTGCAGCAGCATGGGCAGATTACGCCGCGCATGGCCGAGGAAGGGATGCGGGTGTTTGATGCCTATATCGGCCTGTATTTGCCGCCGTATCTGCCCAAGAGATCATTGGCGATCTGACTGGCCTCTTCGCGAGCAGGCTCGCTCCCACATTTGAAATGCGATCCCAGTGGGAGCGAGCCTGCTCGCGAAGGCAGCACCACCGATCCAACCCCATGAAAAACCCCGAAGGGCTCACGCCCTCCGGGGTTGTTTTTTGCTCACCGGCTTACAACTTGGCGATCGACACCTCGGTGGATTTCACAAAGGCGATCACTTCGCTGCCGACCACCAGTTCCAGCTCTTTGACCGAGCGGGTGGTGATCACCGAAGTGACGATGCCCGAAGCGGTCTGCACGTCGATTTCCGACAGCACGTCACCGAGGACGATTTCCTTGATCGAGCCTTTGAACTGGTTACGGACGTTGATGGCTTTGATAGTCATGGCATTGATTCCTGTCGTTTGCTTGAGTTATTGCGCCCAACGCAGTTGCGTAGGCAGTGGTGAAACAGGTTCCGGCGCCGGCGGTTCGCCGGGCAGGGAGAGAACACGGTTAAGCACTTCGGTTTCCAACGCTGCCAAGCGGTGCGAACCACGCACTCGCGGCCGCGGCAGTTCGACATGCAGGTCGAGGCCGACTTCGCCGTCCTCGATCAGAATCACCCGGTCGGCAATCGCCACCGCTTCACTGACGTCGTGGGTCACCAGCAGCACCGTGAAGCCGTGTTGCTGCCAGAGACGCTCGATCAATTGCTGCATTTCAATGCGGGTCAGCGCATCCAGTGCACCGAGCGGTTCGTCGAGCAACAGCAGACGTGGTTGATGGATCAGTGCGCGGGCCAGTGCAACGCGCTGCTTCTGTCCACCCGACAATGCCGCCGGCCACTCATTGGCGCGATCGGCCAGGCCAACCGCGTCCAGTGCTTCAAGAGCCTTCGGACGCCAGTTGCCTTTAAGCCCGAGGCCGACGTTATCGATGATCTTTTTCCACGGCAGCAGACGTGCTTCCTGGAACATCAATCGGGTGTCTTCCCGCGCATCGCTGAGCGGCGCGGCACCTGCCAGCAAGTCGCCGCCAGTCGGTTGATCGAGGCCGGCGAGCAAGCGCAGAAAAGTGCTTTTGCCACAGCCACTGCGCCCGACCACGGCGACAAACTGCCCCGCCGGAATGTGCAGATCGATGTCCCGCAGCACCTGTCGCGCGCCAAAGGTTTTCTGCAGGTTGCGCACCGCCAGCGGAATCCCGCGCAGCAGGCGTGGAGGTTGTTGAGCAGTCATGCAGCACCTCCTTTGGCAACCTGATAAGCCGGATGCCAGCGCAACCACACACGTTCAAGTCCACGGGCCGCGAGGTCAGCCAGTTTTCCCAGCACCGCGTAAAGCAGGATCGCCAGCACCACCACATCGGTCTGCAAAAACTCGCGGGCGTTCATCGCCAGATAGCCGATGCCGGAGCTGGCCGAGATGGTTTCGGCGACGATCAGCGTCAGCCACATAAAGCCCAGGGCGAAGCGCACACCGACCAGAATCGAAGGCAGCGCGCCCGGCAGAATCACCTGCCAGAACAGGCTGAAACCGCTCAATCCGTAACTACGCGCCATCTCCACCAGCGCCGGATCGACGTTGCGGATGCCGTGATAGGTATTCAGGTAAATCGGGAACAACGTACCCAGCGCCACCAGAAAAATCTTCGCCGACTCGTCGATGCCGAACCAGAGGATCACTAGCGGAATCAGCGCCAGATGCGGCACGTTGCGGATCATCTGCACCGAGCTGTCGAGCAGGCGTTCGCCCCACTTCGACAGGCCGGTGATGAAACCCAAGACCAGCCCGATGCTGCCACCGATGGTGAAACCCAGTGCCGCACGCCAACCGCTGATCGCCAGGTGCGTCCAGATTTCACCGCTGCACACCAGGCTCACGCCGGCTTCGATCACCGCCACCGGTGCCGGCAGAATCCGTGTCGACAACCAACCCGCCGACACCGACAACTGCCACACCGCCAGCAACAACACCGGCAACGCCCAAGGCGCGAGGCTGTGGATGATTTTCTTCATGGCGCGCCTCAGCTCTGCGACGCGGCTTTGGGAAGAATATCGTTGGCGACCATCTCGCCGAACGGGCTGACATAACCGGCACTTTTCGGCAGTTCCGGACGCTCGATGTCGAGGTGCGGGAACAGCAGTTCAGCGACGCGATACGACTCTTCGAGGTGTGGATAACCGGAGAAGATAAAAGTGTCGATGCCCAGATCGGCGTATTCCTTCACGCGAGCGGCCACGGTCGGGCCATCGCCAACCAGCGCCGTACCGGCACCGCCGCGCACCAGACCGACACCGGCCCAGAGATTCGGACTGACTTCGAGGTTGTCGCGGCTGCCACCGTGCAGTGCGGCCATGCGTTGCTGGCCAACCGAATCGAAGCGCGCCAGCGAAGCCTGAGCGCGAGCGATGGTGTCGTCGTCCAGGTGTGAGATCAGCCGATCCGCCGCTTGCCACGCTTCAGCGTTGGTTTCACGGACGATCACGTGCAGACGAATACCGAAGCGCACGGTGCGGCCGAGCTTGGCGGCTTTGGCGCGAACCTGTGCAATCTTCTCGGCCACTGCTGCCGGCGGCTCGCCCCAAGTCAAAACCATTTCCACTTGCTCAGCGGCCAAGTCTTGCGCCGCTTCCGACGAGCCACCGAAGTACAGCGGCGGACGCGGTTGCTGGATCGGCGGATAGAGCAACTTCGCGCCCTTCACGCTGATGTGCTGACCGTCGTAATCAACGGTTTCGCCTTCCAGCACACGACGCCAGATGCGGGTGAATTCCACCGAGGCTTGATAGCGTTCTTCGTGGCTGAGGAACAGACCGTCGCCGGCCAATTCTTCCGGATCACCGCCAGTCACCAGATTGAACAGCGCACGGCCGCCGGACAGACGATCGAGCGTGGCCGCCTGCCGCGCTGCGACCGTCGGGGAAATGATCCCGGGGCGCAGGGCAACGAGGAATTTCAGCCGCTGGGTCACCGGGATCAGCGACGCCGCCACCAGCCACGAGTCTTCGCAAGAGCGGCCAGTCGGAATCAGCACACCGCCGAAACCCAGACGATCCGCCGCTTGCGCGACCTGTTGCAGATAACCGTGGTCGACGGCGCGAGCGCCTTCGGCGGTGCCAAGGTAATGGCCGTCACCGTGGGTAGGCAGGAACCAGAAGATATTGAGGCTCATGGAGTGGTCTCCTTGGGGATTCGAGTTACTGGGCTTGGGTGGCCGAGCTTTGAGCCACAGCGGCCGGTGGTGTCCAGATCACGTCCTTGATGCTCAGCGGCTTGGGAATCAGCTTGAGCTGGAAGAACGTGTCAGCGATTTTCTGCTGCGCGGCGACCACTTCCGGGGTCAGGAACAGCGCGCCGTAGCCCTGGCGTTTCACCGAGGTCAGGGTGATGTCCGCCGGCAGGCCGAGCAGTGGCGCAACTTGTTGGGTCACGTCTTCAGGGTTGGCTTTCGACCACTCGCCAACGGCGCGCACTTCTTCCACGAGAGTCTTGATCACCTCGGGATTTTTCTGTGCGTAAGGCTTGGTCGCGAGGTAGAACTGGTGGTTATCGACGATGCCTTTGCCGTCACGCAGGGTGTGCGCTTGCAGTTGCTTCTCGGCGGCGGCCTGGTACGGATCCCAGATGACCCAAGCGTCGACGCTGCCACGTTCGAACGCAACGCGAGCATCGGCCGGCGGCAGGAATACGGTTTGAATATCGGTGTATTTGAGGCCGGCGTCCTCCAGTGCACGCACCAGCAGGTAGTGGACGTTGGAGCCTTTGTTCAGGGCGACTTTCTTGCCCTTGAGATCGGCCACCGATTTGATCGGCGAGTCTTTCGGCACGAGGATCGCTTCGCTATTCGGCGCCGGCGGTTCGTAGGCAACGTAGAGCAGATCGGCGCCGGCAGCCTGAGCGAAGACTGGCGGGGTTTCGCCGGTGACGCCGAAGTCGATCGAGCCGACGTTCAGGCCTTCCAGCAACTGCGGGCCGCCGGGGAATTCAGTCCATTGCACGTCGACGCCTTGGGCGGCCAGACGCTTTTCCAAAGTCCCTTTGGCTTTGAGCAGCACCAGCGTGCCGTACTTCTGGTAACCGATCCGAAGTGTCTCGGCTTGAGCTTGAGTGATGGCGCCGAAGGTGACAGCCGCAGCAAACAGAGCGACCAGACCACGACGCAAAAATACAGTGCGCATAGCGCTCTCCTTTTTTGCTGTTGGGTTTTGGCTGCACCTGCTTGCCCGTTAGCGGGCGAGTAAGGCCAGTACTTCAAGTTCCGATGAGACTTAAATGCTCCAGCGAGCACTCAACAAACGTTCGTTCAACAGGCCCGGTTCCAGCGGTTTCGGCCGGCGCGCCATGGCGCCGACAAACTGATCCAGCGCTTCATGCAGACGCTGCTCCAACGCTGGTGCCAGTTGCGCTACGGCACTGCCTTCGCCGTAAGCGATCTGGCTGTCCTCGGCGAAAATCCCCTGGAGCATTTCCTGGGCTTTCAACGCTGACAGCACAGGCTTGAGCGCGTAATCGACCACCAGCATGTGGGCGATGCTGCCGCCAGTGGCCATCGGCAAGACGATCTTGTGGTTCAGGGCGCGCTCGGGCAGCAAATCCAGCAGAGTCTTCAGGGCGCCGGAAAACGACGCTTTGTAAACCGGTGTGGCGATCAGCAGGCCGTCGGCGTTTTCGATTTGTTGCAGCAGGTCGAGCACCTTCGGGCTGTCGAAGCGGGCATGGAGCAAATCCTCGGCCGGGAAGTCCCGCACCTGATAACTCACCACTTCCACCCCTTGCTGTTGCAACCAGCGTTGCGAGCGCTCCAGCAGCACTCCGGAACGGGAGCGCAGGCTGGGACTGCCACCGAGTGAGACGACCAGCATTGAGACAATTCCTTAAGCATTACAGGCGATTCGCGGGTTGCGATCTCGCTTCGATGGAGTGACCTTACCAGCTGATTTATATATCCATAAATCATATTTATTCATTTGGTTATTCGTTTTGGAGATATAAGATTCATGTTATTCAAGACGAAAAAAAAGGCCGTCGAAACGGCCTGAAATCCCCTGCTTAGTAGTTCCGTGGTGACTGGACTAACGCCTTCGCGAGCAGGCTCGCTCCCACATTTGGAATGCGATCACCTGTGGGAGCGAGCCTGCTCGCGAAAGCGGTGGTGGCTACACCGCAAATCTCACTTATTCGGCTGTGGCGTCAGGCGCAGGTACGGTTTCACCGCGCGATAGCCCTTCGGAAAGCGCTTTTTGATTTCGTCTTCATCCTTGAGCGACGGCACAATCACCACCTCTTCACCGTCCTGCCAGTTGGCCGGGGTGGCCACCTTGTAGTTGTCGGTGAGCTGCAGCGAATCGATCACCCGCAAAATCTCGTGGAAGTTGCGCCCGGTGCTTGCCGGGTAGGTGATGGTCAGGCGAATCTTCTTGTTCGGATCGATCACGAACAGCGAACGCACGGTCAGCGTGTCGTTGGCATTCGGGTGGATCAGGTCATACAGATCGGACACCTTGCGATCGGCATCGGCCAGGATCGGAAAGTTGACGATAGTGTTCTGGGTTTCGTTGATGTCTTCGATCCACTTGTGGTGCGAGTCCACCGGATCGACCGACAGTGCGATGGCTTTGACGCCGCGCTTGCTGAACTCATCCTTGAGCTTGGCGGTGAAGCCCAGCTCAGTGGTGCACACCGGAGTGAAGTCCGCCGGGTGGGAGAACAGCACGCCCCAGCTATCGCCCAGCCATTCGTGAAAACGAATCTTGCCGGCGCTGGAATCCTGTTCGAAATCGGGGGCGATGTCGCCGAGTCTGAGGCTCATGGTGCTGCTCCTGATGAGTTGTTCGAGACCTCAACTGTAGCTCGGGATTTGCCATCGTTAAAAAGAATAAATAACTAGATATCTAGATCATTAGTGAATATTAAACTTCTGTTCACTGGACGCTAGCAGGCATCCCGACGAACATCGCTAGCAAGGTTCGAGAAGGCCTTGAGTTGCTGTAAAGAGGGAAATTCGGGGAGGGCTTACGGGGGTGGGCCTGACTCGAAAACGCAAAAGCCCCGTCCGGCGCGATGCCGGACGGGGCTTTTTTTACATCAGGTGCAGGAACTCGCTATTACAGCAGCGGGATCGAGTAGCTGAGGATCAGGCGGTTTTCGTCCTGGTCGCGAACGCCAGCGATGTTGGTACGCCAGGTAGCGTTTTTCCACATGAAGCCAACGTTTTTCAGCGGGCCTTCCGGTACGACGTAACCGATAGTCAGGTCACGTTCCCACTCGGAGTCGCCATTACCGTTTTCAAGACCGCGGGAAGTAACGGTGTCGATGTTGTCGCCACGCAGGTAAACCATACCAGCGGTCAGGCCTGGTACGCCGACTTTGGCGAAGTCATACGAGTAGCGAGCTTGCCAGGTACGTTCGCCGGCACGGCCGAACTTCTGAATCTGCATGTCGGTGATGGTGTAGTTCGACGAGCCGTCACCCTGGTTCAGCCAAGGGAAGTCGCTGCTGCCGTTGGAAACCTGGTAGCCACCACCGAAGGTGTGACCTGCAACGGTGTACAGGAACAGGCCGCTGTACAGGTTGTTGTCGACTTTACCGCGACCGCTGGCAACACCGGAATAGTTACCGCTGCTGAAGTAAGCAGGGGTGTTGCCGTTGGCGCCGTCGTCGGAGCTGTTGAAGTAACGGAAGTCAGACTTCAGCACGCCCGGGCCGATTGCCCAGTTGTGAACCAGACCCAGGAAGTGTTGCTTGTAGAAATCTTCCAGGTTGCCGTAGTAGTACTGGGCAGTCAGGTCTTTGGTGATTTTGTAGTCACCACCGGCGTAGATGAACTTGTTGCTGTTAACGGTACGCGGTGCCGCGCCGTTGATAGACAGCTGTTCATTGTTGCTGGAGTTACGCCCTTTGGCGTGCTCGATCTGACCACCGACCAGGGTCAGGTCCTTGATATCGCCGGAAGTGATCTGACCACCCTGCCAGGTTTGTGGCAGCAGACGACCGTCGTTGGTCACGATGACCGGGTTCTTCGGCTGCAGGGTACCCAGCTTCAGTTCAGTCTGGGAGATCTTGGCTTTGGCCGTCAGGCCCAGGCTGGAGAAGTTATCAACTGCCTGACCGTTGGATTCGCTTGGGAAAACAGTGCCGCCGTAAGCGGGGCCAGGTTTGCCATCAGCGGTAACGTTGCCGTTGGTGCCGCCGCCCGAATCCAGACGTACGCCCAGCAGGCCGATCGCGTCGATACCAAAACCAACGGTGCCTTGGGTATAGCCGGAAATGAAACGCAGATCGAAGCCTTGGCCCCACTCTTCGTTGCGGCTTGGTTCGTTTGTTCCGCTACGGTTATCAGTGTTGATGTAGAAGTTACGCAGCCCCAAAGTAGCTTTGCTGTCTTCGATGAAACCGGCGGCGCCTGCCTGCTGCGCCATAACCCCTACGGCCACAGCCAGGGCCAAGGTGGACTTGTTCATGTAAAGCTCCTCTCGTTTCTAATTCTTGTGTTCCTGGCCCGGGGTCTGATGCCCTGAGTCCTAAGATGCGCGATTAGCGCCAGACCGTGACTGACAAGTCAATCGTAACCTTGTGTGTCTACGACCAAGGTCTAATCGCAGTGATTTGGTCCGTGCAGAGTAAAGATTTCCTGATAAACCCAAAAAGAATTTATTCATTCTTTTTCATATCATTTCGGAATATGGCCAGTATCGTGCCACCTCCGCCGGGAAACAGCGTATCGGCGACTAAGCTCATTCCTAAATGGTATTTGTTAGCCTTTTTTTATATCGATTAGCTTTGGCGCAACCCCGAATCGTCAAACCCTATCGAAAAGGCGACGCCATGATGGCCAAACGCGCACTATCTAGTCAATTTGTTACAGTTTGTGTGTCAGCGATGATTAGTTTTTCTGCTCACGCCGCCAACCTCACCGTCGGCTATCAAACCGGTATCGACCCGAGCAAAGTCCCGCAGGCCGACGGCGTTTACGAGAAAACCATCGGCGAGAAAATCGACTGGCGCCGCTTCAACAGTGGCCCGGAAGTTGTGACAGCCATTGCTTCCGGTGACGTGCAGATCGGCAACCTCGGTTCCAGCCCATTGGCCGCTGCCGCTTCGCGCAATCTGCCGATTGTGGCGTTCATCGTTTCGGCGCAGATCAATGCCGCCGAAGCGCTAGTGGTGCGCAATGGCAGCGGTATCAACACGCCGCAGGATCTGGTCGGCAAGACCATCGCTACACCCTTCGTTTCCACCTCCCACTACAGCCTGCTCGGCGCACTCAAGCATTGGGGGCTGGATAGCTCGAAAGTCAAAGTGGTGAACCTGCAACCAGCAGAGATCGCAGCGGCGTGGAAGCGTGGCGATATCGATGGCGCATTTGTCTGGTCGCCGGCGCTGGGGGAAATCCGCAAGACCGGCAAGACCCTGACCGATGCCGCACAGGTCGGTCAGTGGGGCGCGCCGACCTTCGAAGTCTGGGTGGCGCGCAAGGATTTCGCCGAGAAGCATCCTGACGTCGTAGCGAAATTCGCCAAGGTCACGCTGGATTCATTTGCCGATTACGCGGCGCATAAAGACAGCTGGACGGCTGACTCGGTACCGGTACAGAAAATCGCCAAACTGACCGGTGCCAATGCCGCCGATGTGCCGGAGTTGCTCGCAGGTTCAGCGTTCCCGGACGCCAAGGCGCAGCAAACCACGGCGCTGCTGGACGGCGGCACGGCGAAAGCGATTGGCGCGACGGCGAAGTTTTTGAAGGAACAGGGCAAGGTTGAGACGGTGCTGCCGGATTATTCGCCGTACGTCAGCGCGAAATTCGTGGCGCAATAAAGCTTCGCGAGCAGGCTCGCTCCCACATGGGTTCATTGAACAAATGTGGGAGCGAGCCTGCTCGCGAATGGAGCAACGCGGTTAAAGGGTTTTTTCGAAGATCTTTGAATTGCGCTGATAATTGTACAGCGACGCCCGCGCCGCCGGCAGGCGTTCAACGCTGCTCGGCTCGAACCCACGCTCGCGGAACCAGTGCGCGGTGCGCGTGGTGAGGACGAACAAGGTCTTCAAACCCTGCGCCCTTGCACGGGTTTCAATGCGTTCAAGCAACTCATCACCGCGACCGCCATGGCGGTACTCCGGATTCACCGCCAGACACGCCAGCTCACCGGCATCGGAATCGGCAATCTGATACAGCGCCGCACAGGCGATGATCATGCCTTCACGCTCGACCACGCTGAACTGCTCGATCTCGCGCTCCAGCACTTCGCGCGAACGACGCACCAGAATCCCCTGTTCTTCCAGCGGACTGATCAAATCGAGCAAACCGCCGACGTCTTCAATCGCTGCCTCGCGGACCAGTTCGAACTGCTCCTGCGCCACCAGCGTACCGCCACCATCACGGGTGAACAGCTCGGTCAACAGTGCGCCGTCTTCGGCGTAACTGACGATATGGCTGCGCGCCACGCCGCCACGGCAAGCTTCGGCGGCGGCATCGAGCAGTTCCGCCTGATAGTTGCTGCCCAGACGCTGCAAATGCGCCGGCACTTGCTGTGGACGCAACTCACGCACCAGTTTGCCATTCTCGTCGATCAGACCAAGGTCGGCGCCAAACAGCAGCAGTTTATCTGCACCCAGATCGATGGCGGCGCGGGTGGCGACGTCTTCGCAGGCGAGGTTAAAGATTTCACCGGTCGGCGAATAACCCAGCGGCGACAGCAGCACGATGGAACGCTCATCGAGCAGACGGTTGATGCCTTTGCGGTCGACCCGGCGTACTTCGCCGGTGTGGTGATAGTCGACGCCTTCCAGCACGCCGATCGGCCGCGCGGTAACAAGGTTGCCGCTGGCTACGCGCAGACGCGAGCCTTGCATCGGCGACGAAGCCATGTCCATCGACAGCCGCGCTTCGATGGCAATGCGTAACTGGCCAACGGCATCAATCACACACTCCAGCGTTGCCGCATCGGTGATGCGCATGCCGTGGTGGTAATGCGGGGTCAGGCCACGGGCGGCGAGGCGGGTTTCGATCTGTGGACGCGAACCGTGCACCAGCACCAAGCGCACGCCGAGGCTGTGCAGCAGGACGAGGTCGTGGACGATGTTGCCGAAATTCGGATGCTCAACGCCGTCGCCGGGCAGCATGACGACGAAGGTGCAGTCGCGGTGGGCATTGATGTAAGGGGACGCGTGACGAAGCCAATTAACGTATTCGGGCATGAACCTGGGCCTGTAATAAATAGCAGCCTAAAAAGGGGCGAAACGGAAAACGCACAGCGGGCTGATGGTTATCGTCGGAACAGGCTTGGCGACACGCGCGCTCTCCTCATGAATACGGGTTGGGATGCTGGCAATTTACAGCGTTCGATCGGATAAAACACATACCCCTGTGGGAGCGAGCTTGCTCGCGAAAGCGGTGTATCAGGCGACATCGAGATGTCTGAACTGGCGCTTTCGCGAGCAGGCTCGCTCCCACAGGGGTTGATCATCGTTCGTCAGCTGTCAGGCAGTAATGTTCAATCAGTTGCCGTAGTAGATGCACGGTAGGCTGCAAACGTGACATTTCAAGGTACTCACCGGGTTGATGCGCACAGGCAATGTCGCCGGGGCCAAGCACGATGGTTTCGCAGCCAAGGCGCTGAAGATAAGGCGCTTCGGTGCCGAACGCCACTGCTTCGGCACTGTGACCGGTGAGCTTTTCGGCGATGCGCACCAGTTCGGCGTCTTCATCCTGCTCGAATGGCGGCACTTCCGGGAACAGCGGTTTGTAATCAATCTTCACTTGGTGGCGTTCGGCGACCGGATTGAGCTTGCGCAGAATCTCCGCGCGCAGGACTTTCGGGTCCATGCCTGGCAGCGGCCGCAAATCGAATTCCAGCGAACACTGGCCACAAATACGGTTGGGGTTGTCGCCACCATGGATGCACCCGAAGTTCATCGTCGGTTGCGGCACGCTGAACTGCGGATTGTTGAATTCACGCTGCCACAACAGGCGCAGACCGCGCAGTTCGCCAATCGCATCGTGCATGGCTTCAAGGGCACTGTGGCCCAGACGCGGATCCGACGAATGGCCGCTCTGCCCGAGGATATCGATGCGCTCCATCATGATGCCTTTGTGCATGCGGATCGGTTTGAGCCCGGTCGGCTCGCCGATCACCGCCGCGCGCCCCAGCGGCTGCCCGGCCTCGGCCAGTGCGCGGGCGCCGGACATCGAGCTTTCTTCATCACAGGTGGCAAGGATCAACAGCGGCTGCTTGAACGGCTGATCGAGCAGCGGCAGCACCGCTTCGATGATCAGCGCGAAGAAACCTTTCATGTCGCAACTGCCCAGACCAACCCAGCGGCCATCGACTTCGGTGAGTTTCAGCGGATCGGTCTGCCACAACGCATCGTCGTACGGCACCGTGTCGCTGTGTCCGGCCAGCACCAGCCCGCCGGGGCCGCTGCCGAAACTGGCGAGCAGGTTGAATTTGCCGGGGCTGACCTGCTGGATATCGCAGCTGAAACCCAGATCCCCCAGCCAGCCGGCGAGCAAATCGATCACCGCGCGGTTGGATTGGTCGAGGTTCGGTTGGGTACAGCTGACCGATGGCGCGGCGATCAGCGCAGCGAACTGGTCTTGCATGGACGGCAAAGGCATCGCTGACTCCAACTCCCGATTTGAAGTCCATCATAGAGCCATCCGGCGTCAGGAATAAACCGTCGCAGGGCGTAGGACGAATCAGTCCTGTACACTGCACGGCCTTGGCAGCCACATATTCCCCGGCTGCGCTCCCGATCCTGGATTTTCCGGCCATGCAGAAAGAAACCGAAATCAAACTCCGCGTCAGCCGCGAAACCCTCGCGGCCCTGCGCGAGCACCCGTTACTGAAAAAACGCAACAAAAGTGGCTGGGAACGCCGTGAGTTGATGAACCAGTACTTCGACACCCCCGAACGCGATCTGGCTCAGGCCAAAGTTGCCCTGCGCCTGCGCAAGGACGGTGACGAAGTGATTCAGACCCTCAAGACCCGTGGCCAGAGCGTCGCCGGCCTGTCCGAGCGTAATGAATACGACTGGAAGTTGCCCAAAGCCAAGCTCGACGTGAAGAAACTCGACGGCGAATGCTGGCCCGAGTCGCTGGCCGAGTTGGACAAGAAAACCCTCAAGCCGATCTTCACCACTGATTTCGTCCGCGAACGCGCCGAAATCGCCTGGGGTCGTGGCAAATCCAAAGTGGTTATCGAAGCCGCGCTGGATCTCGGTCATGTTGTCGTCGGCAAGCAGAAAGAAGAAATCTGCGAACTGGAACTGGAACTACGCGAAGGCGAGCCTGCCGCGCTGCTGGAACTGGCTGCCGAACTGGCGGAAACCCTGGCGCTGATGCCGTGCGACATCAGCAAGGCTGAACGTGGCTATCGTCTGTACGACGCCAACAGTTACTCGCTGAGCCTGCCGGCGCCAGAGCTGACCCCGGAAACCCAGCTCGACGACGCCTTTGCTGCGCTGAGCTGGCACTTGCTCGGCAGCAGCCAGCGTCTGGCTGAACAATATCGCTTCAACGGCCACTGGCGCCTGTTGCTCGACTGGGTCGAGAACCTCGCCGAAATGCGCGCCCTGCTCAGCAGCCTCGGCCAGGCCGCGCCGCGTCAGTCGACCCACGACTTGCGCGTTGCCCTGGATGCGTTGCTGGAAGACTGGCGCCCGCTGGTGCAGGCCGGGATCGAAGACGAAGACGTGCGCAAAGCTGCGCCAGAGCAGTTCCTCGAAGAACTCGAAGATCCGCGCTGGGGCCTGTTCTCGCTGACCACGTCGCGCTGGTTGCTGGCCCGCACCTGGACCGCCGAGCGTAACGTGCGTGGCAACCGTCAGGGTGGTGCGCAGCTGCACAGCTGGTTGCCGCGCACATTGGGCGAAGAAGCCACGGCTCTGCAATTGCAGCGTTATCAGCAACAGCCGGAAGATCTGGCTGAACAACTGCCGCGTATCGAGCGTATTCAGGTCTGGCTGCACCACGCACGCGACGTGCTGGAGATCCCGGAAATGGATCGTCTGTACGGCGAGCTGAACAAGCTGGCGCAACTGGCCAACGAACCGACGATCACTGACGAACTGCTCGACGCACGCAAGCAGCAGGCGATTGCGGTTTACCAGAATCGTGCCTGGAAAATGCTGCTGCGCATGTAATACCGCTTTCGCGAGCAGGCTCGCTCCCACATTGGAATGCAATCCCCTGTGGGAGCGAGCCTGCTCGCGAAGAGGCCAGCTGCCTTGCGTCAAACCGGCAGGCTGGTGGTGGACTTGATCTCCGACAACGCCACAATCGAATTCACTTCCTGAATCCCCGGCACCAGCGACAGTTTCTCGAAGAAGAACCGCTCATACGCCTCGATGTCCGCCGCGACAATCCGCAGTAAAAAATCCACCGCGCCCATCAGCACATAACACTCCAGCACTTCCGGAAAGCCGCGAATCGCTTCGGTGAACTCAGTGAAGTTCGAACGCCCGTGTGCGTTGAGTTTGATCTCGGCAAAGATCTGCGTATTCAGGCCGATCTTCTTGCGATCGAGCAAAGTCACCTGGCCGCGAATGATCCCCTCCTCCTTCATCCGCTGAATCCGCCGCCAGCACGGTGATTGCGACAAGCCGACCTGCTCGGCGATCTGCGCACTCGAGAGCGAAGCGTCCTCTTGCAGCAGGGCGAGAATCTTGCGGTCGTAGCTGTCCAGCTCGCTGTGCATAGAAAAACCTCAATAACTTGATTATGCGAATTGATCTTTTAGATCAGCCGTCATTAACGCCGATCATAGCCAAGAAATACCCCACGCCGAATGTAAAAATTCCTCCAGAAATTTTGGAGACTCGTCATGCCGCACCTTGAAGCCGTCACCACAACGCCCACCCGTGCCGATGTCTGGAACGTCAGCAACGCCCATTGCCTGGCGCAGTATCAGATTCTTGCCGAGGCTGAGCCGGACTTGCTGGTGCGGGTGCTTAACCTGTTCGCCCTGCAGTTCCTCACGCCCGAGCAGGTCAACGTGCAGCGCATGGACGATCTGCTGTCGATCGACCTGGTTATGGGCGGGTTGAGCTGGCACCGTGCACAAGTGATCGCAGAAAAACTTCGTAACCTGATCAGCGTCTGCTCGGTGAACCTGCAGAGCGCCGACAGCGCTTGGGATGCGCCTGCGCAAGCGGCCGGCTGACAAGTCCGGCAACGGCTTCGTCGGGTAGTGGCCCAACGGTCTGCGGGGCCACGACTATCCTTTTGCGCACTGTCGCTCAAAAGGAAGCCCGCATGTCCGTTCAACTTGCCACTCAGGACCGCTGGCTGGAACTCAACGAGGTGTTGCGTGAGCTGGTCGCCCAAGGCTTTATCTGCCAGGACTCGGCCGAGCAGGCTCTGAATGCCCGCCGGCGCCACGCCGCCCACGGTCAGATGCATCCGCTGGAGTTCATCGCCAGCCAGCAACTTGACGACCTCAGCCGGCCAGGCAAACACCTCGACCTGGAAAGCCTGACCCTGTGGCTGGCGCAACAGGCCGGTCAGCCGTACCTGCGCATCGATCCGTTGAAAATCAACGTCGCCGCGATCACGCCGTTAATGTCTTACGCCTTTGCGCAACGGCACAAGATTCTCGCCGTGGCGGTCGACCGTGACGCGGTGACTGTCGCCAGCGGCCAGCCTTATGTCACCGGCTGGGAGGCCGATCTCACCCACGTATTGAAACTGCCGATCAAGCGAGTGGTGGCCAATCCGGCGGATATCCAGCGTTTCAGCGTCGAGTTCTTCCGCTTGGCCAAATCGGTCAGCGGCGCCAGCAATGCCGACGCTCAGGGCGGCAATCTCGGCAATTTCGAACAGCTGCTCAACCTCGGCGCCAGCGATCAGGAGCCGGACGCCAACGACGCACACATCGTCAACATCGTCGACTGGCTGTTCCAGTACGCCTTCCAGCAGCGCGCCAGCGATATCCATATCGAACCGCGCCGCGAGCAAGGCACCGTGCGTTTTCGCATCGACGGCGTATTGCACAACGTCTATCAATTCCCGCCGCAGGTGACCATGGCGATTGTCAGTCGCCTGAAAAGCCTCGGGCGGATGAACGTCGCCGAGAAGCGCAAACCCCAGGATGGCCGGGTCAAGACCAAGACCCCGGATGGCGGCGAAGTCGAGCTGAGGCTTTCAACGCTGCCCACCGCGTTCGGCGAAAAAATGGTCATGCGGATTTTCGACCCGGAAGTGCTGCTCAAGGATTTTGATCAACTGGGTTTTTCCGCCGACGACCTGCGCCGCTGGCAGGACATGACGCGTCAGCCCAACGGCATCATTCTGGTCACTGGGCCGACCGGCTCGGGCAAGACCACCACGCTGTACACCACGCTGAAAAAACTGGCGACGCCTGAGGTCAACCTCTGCACCATCGAAGACCCGATCGAAATGGTCGAGCCGGCGTTCAACCAGATGCAGGTGCAGCACAACATCGACCTGAGCTTCGCCGCCGGGGTGCGCGCACTGATGCGGCAAGACCCGGACATCATCATGATCGGCGAGATCCGCGACCTGGAAACCGCTGAAATGGCGATTCAGGCCGCGCTCACCGGGCACTTGGTGCTGTCGACGCTGCACACCAACGACGCCCCCAGCGCGATCAGCCGCCTGCTCGAACTCGGCGTGCCGCATTACCTGATCAAAGCCACCGTGCTCGGGGTCATGGCCCAGCGTTTGGTGCGCACCTTGTGCCCGCATTGCAAGGCACCGCTGACGCTGGAAGAGGAGGACTGGCAGACTCTGACCCGGCCCTGGCAGGCACCGTTGCCGAACAACGCGCAACGTGCCATTGGTTGCGTGGAGTGTCGCGATACCGGCTATCGCGGCCGCGCCGGGGTCTACGAAATCATGCAATTGAGCGACAGCCTCAAAGCCTTCATCACCCCGGATACCGACCTCACCGCCATTCGGCGGCAGGCGTTCAAGGAAGGAATGCGCAGCCTGCGTCTGTCCGGCGCGCAGAAAGTCGCGGCAGGGCTGACAACGGTAGAGGAAGTACTGCGGGTGACGCCGCAGAGCGAGCAGAAATAATCCAGCACGGAACTGGATCGGGGGATTGGCAATCCAACGCCGTAGTTAACCCCCAGGAGTCATCTCATCATGCGTCTCAAACTTGCTGTCGCCACACTGGCCTTGCTGTCCCTTCCCGTTGGTTCGGCCATGGCGGACAGCTTTTGGCGTAACGTCATCTCGTCCGGTGCCACCACCGGTTCGACCTATCTGACCTTCAAGGATCACAAGCTGATCATCGCCGCACAGGACGATGCCGGCAGCTTCGTTGCCAGTGACGGCGGCATTCGCGGGCCGTATCTGGAAGCGGCGATGCAGAAAGTCCGCGCCGACAATCCGGGCCTCCAGGCGACCGATATGGAATTGGCGAATGCGATTCTGGCGAAAAACGCCGTAGCGTCCGAGTAACAAAAAATGCCGCTCAAATGAGCGGCATTTTTTTGCCCGGATTTCAGAACCACCCCCATAACCCTGTGGGAGCGAGCCTGCTCGCGAAGGCAATCTTTCACTCAACATTTTCGGTGACTGTATCACCGCTTTCGCGAGCAGGCTCGCTCCCACAGGGGAAGGTATGCTTGCCGGGAAATCAGCGGTAATCATCGACCGGGACGCAGGCGCAGAACAGATTGCGATCGCCGTAAACGTTATCCACCCGATTCACCGCCGGCCAATATTTGTGCGCCTTGGTGTGGGCATCCGGGGTGATGCCCTGCTCGATGCTGTACGGCCGCTCCCAGACTCCGGTGACATCCGCCAGGGTATGCGGTGCCCGTTTCAGCGGGTTGTCCTCGGCCGGCCAGTTGCCGTTCTGCACCTCAGTGATTTCCGCACGAATGCTCAACATTGCGACGATAAACCGATCCAGTTCGGCCTTGGATTCACTCTCGGTCGGCTCGACCATCAAGGTCCCCGGCACCGGGAAGGACATGGTCGGCGCATGGAAGCCGTAATCCATCAGACGCTTGGCGACGTCCTCTTCACTGATCCCGGTCAGCGCCTTCAATGGCCGCAGATCGAGAATGCATTCGTGAGCCACACGCCCGTTGCGCCCGGTATAGAGCACCGGGAACGCGCCGGATAAATGCTGCGACAGGTAATTCGCCGCAAGAATCGCCACCTCGCTGGCGTCCGCCAGTTGCGGGCCCATCATGGCGATGTACATCCAGCTGATCGGCAGAATGCTCGCACTGCCCCACGGTGCCGCGCTGACCGCTGTGTTCTGCGGTTGCGGCCCGTCAATCGGCACCACCGGGTGGTTAGCCACGAACGGCGCCAAATGCGCGCGCACGCCAATCGGTCCCATACCCGGTCCGCCGCCGCCATGGGGAATGCAAAAGGTCTTGTGCAGATTCATGTGCGAAACATCGGCGCCGATGTCTGCCGGGCGTGCCAAACCGACCTGCGCATTGAGGTTGGCGCCATCCATGTACACCTGACCGCCGTGCTGGTGGATAACTTCGCAGATTTCACTGATGCCCTCTTCGTACACGCCGTGGGTCGAAGGATAGGTCGCCATCAGGCAGGACAGTTTCGTCCCGGCCTCGGCGGCCTTGGCTTTCAAGTCATCGAGATCAACGTTACCGGCCTCGTCGCACTCAACGATCACCACCCGTAAACCGACCATCTGCGCCGAGGCCGGGTTGGTGCCGTGGGCCGAGGACGGAATCAGGCAGATATCCCGCGCACCCTGCTGACGGCTCTCGTGATACTTGCGGATCGCCAGCAGACCGGCGTATTCGCCCTGAGCGCCGGAGTTGGGCTGCATGCAGATCGCATCGAACCCGGTGATTGCGCACAGCCAGCGCTCCAGCTCTTCGATCATCAGCGTGTAACCGACCGCCTGCTCACGCGGCACGAACGGATGCAGGTTGGCGAACTGCGGCCAGGTGATCGGAATCATTTCGCTGGTGGCATTGAGTTTCATGGTGCAGGAGCCCAGCGGAATCATCGACTGGTTGAGCGCCAGATCCTTGTTCTCCAGTTGTTTGAGATAGCGCAGCATCTCGGTTTCGCTGTGATGGGCGTTGAAGACCGGATGGCGCAGGTAGGGTGTTTCGCGCTGGAGGCTGTCGGGGATGCCGGAAACGAGCGCTTCAGCATCAAGTTCGTCGACGTTCAATCCATGATCGGCACCGAGCAGTACATCGAACAGCTTGGCCACGGTACTTTCATCGCTTGTCTCATCGAGGCTTAGGCCTACCCGTCCACGGCCGAGAATTCTCAGGTTGATCTGTGCGGCTTGAGCGCTTTCGATGATCGCCGTTTGCGTACCGCCGACGTCCAGCGTCAGCGTGTCGAAAAACTGCGCATTGACCCGGTTGATGCCTTTTCGCTCAAGTCCCGCTGCCAGAATGCAGGTCAGCCGATGGACGCGCTGGGCGATGCGCTTCAAGCCTTCCGGGCCGTGATAGACCGCGTAGAAACTGGCGATGTTGGCCAGCAGGACTTGTGCGGTGCAGATGTTCGAATTGGCCTTCTCACGACGAATATGTTGTTCGCGGGTTTGCAGAGCCATGCGCAATGCGACGTTACCCCGAGCGTCCTTCGACACGCCGATGATCCGTCCCGGAATCGCCCGTTTGTATTCCTCACGGCTGGCAAAGAACGCCGCATGCGGGCCGCCGTAACCCATGGGCACGCCGAATCGTTGAGACGAACCGAACACCACATCCGCGCCCAATTCGCCCGGCGGCGTCAGCAACAACAGACTCAACAAATCCGTCGCGACGCAGGCCAGCGCCTGCTGCGCATGCAGATGATCGATCAAGGGCCGCAGATCGTGAATCTCGCCGTGGGTGTCGGGATACTGCAACAACGCACCGAACACCTGATGCTGTTTCAAGTTATCCACAGCATCGATGATGAGCTCGAAGCCGAAACCTTCCGCGCGGGTCTGCACCACGGAAATGGTCTGGGGATGACAGTTCTCATCGACAAAAAACAGATTGCTCTTCGACTTCGCGACGCGCTTGGCCAGCGCCATGGCTTCCGCCGCTGCCGTCGCTTCATCGAGCAGCGAGGCGTTGGCCAACTCGAGACCGGTGAGGTCGATGGTCAGTTGCTGAAAATTCAGCAGCGCTTCGAGTCGGCCCTGCGCGATCTCGGGTTGATACGGCGTGTACGCGGTGTACCAGCCGGGATTTTCCAGCACATTGCGCAGGATGACGGTTGGCGTCAGGGTGCCGTGGTAGCCCATGCCGATCAGGCTGGTCCAGACCTGATTCTGCTCGGCGTAACTGCGCAGTCTGGCCAGCGCGGCTTGTTCATCCAGCGCGGGTGGCAGGTCGAGCGCGCGATTGAAGCGAATGCCTGGCGGCACCGTTTTCTCGATCAGTTCGATTCGACTACCGAGGCCGAGGCTGTCGAGCATCGCCTGCTGTTCGGCGGCGTCGGGACCGAGGTGGCGGCGCAGAAAAGCGTCGGGATCGCGTAACTGGCTCAGGGACGGCAACTGGGACATGACGGGCTCTCTCTTGGCTGGCGCTCGGCGTCAATGCAACACGGTCAAACCAGCATAGCAGTGCCCTTGAAGATCAAAAGATCGCAGCCTTCGGCAGCTCCTACAAGATGTACACCATCCTCCTGTAGGAGCTGCCGAAGGCTGCGATCTTTTGATCCTAAAAAAAAAGCCCCGACGAGTCGGGGCTTTGGGTCTTTGCTTAACGCTTACTCGCCGATGGCAGCCTTGTAAGCGGCAGCATCCAGCAGCTTGTCCAGCTCAGCCTTGTCGTTTGGCTTGAGCTTGAAGATCCACGCGCCGTACGGGTCGGAGTTCAACAGCTCTGGCGAACCGCCCAGCTCTTCATTGACGGCGATGACTTCACCGCTGATCGGCGAATAGATGTCGGAAGCAGCTTTCACCGACTCGACCACTCCGGATTGATCACCGGCAGCGAAGACCTTGCCCACTTCGGTCAGTTCGACGAACACCACATCGCCCAGCGCTTCCTGCGCGTGATCGCTGATGCCCACGGTGACGGTGCCGTCGGCTTCCAGACGGGCCCATTCATGACTTTCGGCAAAACGCAGTTCAGCGGGGATATTGCTCATCTTCGGTGTCCTCGGGAATTGGGTCAGCGGTCATGCCCGCCGGAAAAAGGTTAGATCAAGGTTTTGCCATGGCGTACGAAGGTCGGTTTGACCACCCGTACCGGGTACCACTTGCCACGGATTTCCACTTCGGCGCGGTCGGCGGTGGCCATCGGCACACGCGCCAGGGCAATCGATTTGCTTAGCGTAGGAGAGAAACTACCACTGGTGATCTCCCCTTCGCCAACATCGGCGATGCGAACCACTTGATGAGCACGCAAAACACCGCGCTCTTCCAGCACCAGACCGACCAGTTTGTGCGCAACGCCGGCGGCTTTTTCCGCTTCCAGCGCAGCACGGCCGATGAACTGACGCGTGGCCGGTTCCCAGGCAATGCTCCAGGCCATGTTCGAGGCCAGCGGCGAAACGTCTTGATGAATGTCCTGACCGTAGAGGTTCATCCCCGCTTCGACGCGTAGCGTGTCACGGGCGCCGAGGCCGATCGGGGAAATGCCGGCACCGACCAGATCGTTGAAGAAACCCGGCGCCTGACTGGCCGGCAGGCAGATTTCCAGGCCATCTTCACCGGTATAACCGGTACGCGCGATGAACCAGTCACCGTCGGTGTAGCCTTCGAAGGGTTTGAGGTGCTGGATCAGCGTTGCGCGGGACTGGGTCACCAGTTCGGCAATCTTGTGCCGGGCTTGCGGGCCTTGAATGGCGAGCATCGCCAGTTCGGCGCGTTCGTGCAGTTGCACGTCGTAATCGCCGCGCTGCGTGTTCATCCAGGCCAGATCCTGATCGCGGGTGGAGGCGTTGAACACCAGACGATACGCATCGTCGAGGCGGTAGACGATCATGTCATCGACGATGCCGCCGCGCTCGTTGAGCATGGTGCTGTACAACGCACGGCCAGGGCGGTGCAGGCGGTCGACATCATTGGCCAGCAGATGCTGAAGCCAGGCTTTGGCCTGGGTGCCGGTGACATCGATCACGGTCATGTGGGATACATCGAACACCCCGCAATCGCGGCGCACTTCGTGGTGCTCCTCGACCTGCGAGCCGTAATGCAAGGGCATGTCCCAACCGCCAAAATCGACCATCTTCGCGCCGAGGGCGAGATGCAGGTCATACAGAGGCGTACGCTGTCCCATGGGTTTCTCCTTCCGGGCGTGGCGAAGGTGCGGACAGTCGCTGCGCAGCGTGAAAGCCTCGGAATAGAAGGCTTTCAGCCAATTTCAGCGAAAAGATCTGTCAGACGAACCGCACCGAATGCCGCGCATTGTAGCCGCATGATTCAGGACTCACTACTAAGTGTTTCGATGGGCAGAGCGGCGAATCAGGCCGATGACCGGTAACAATCCAACCAGAACCAGGGTCAGCGCTGGCAATGATGCCCGTGCCCATTCGCCTTCGCTGGTCATTTCAAAGATGCGTACGGCCAGCGTATCCCAGCCAAACGGGCGCATCAGCAGGGTCGCGGGCATTTCCTTGAGCACATCGACGAACACCAGCAACGCCGCGCTAAGCGTGCCAGGCAGCAACAATGGCAGATACACTTTGAAAAACAGTCGCGGCCCACTGACACCCAGGCTACGTGCCGCTTCAGGCAAAGATGGCCGTATACGCGCCAGACTGCTTTCCAATGGTCCATAAGCCACGGCCACAAAGCGCACCAGATAGGCCATCAGCAACGCCGCCAGACTGCCGAGCAGCAACGGCTTACCGGCGCCACCCAGCCAAATGGAAAGCGGAATCACCAGTTCACGATCCAGATAACTGAACGCCAGCATTATCGACACCGCCAGCACCGAACCCGGCAAGGCGTAGCCAAGATTGGCCAGACCGACGCCGGAGTTGATCGCCCGAGTCGGCGCCAAGCGCCGGGCAAACGCCAGCAGCAGCGCAACGCTTACGGTAATCAGCGCCGCCATGCCGCCCAGATACAGGGTATGCAGGATCAGCCCGGCGTAGCGTTCATCCAGATCGAACCGACCGCGCTGCCAGAACCAGACGATCAGTTGCAGCACCGGAATGACGAAGGCACAGGCGAACACCAGGCCGCACCAGCTCATCGCCGCGAAGGCCTTGAACCCGCGCAAGTGATACAGGGCTTTCACCCGTGGCCGCTCGTTGCTCGCCCGATTGGCGCCACGTGCACGACGTTCGCCGTAGAGCACCAGCATCACCACCAGCAGCAACAGGCTGGCCAGTTGCGCGGCGCTCGGCAGGCTGAAGAAGCCGTACCAGGTTTTGTAGATTGCGGTGGTGAAAGTGTCGAAGTTGAACACCGAGACCGCACCGAAATCCGCCAGGGTTTCCATCAGCGCCAGCGCTACTCCGGCGCCAATGGCCGGACGCGCCATCGGCAACGCGACGCGCCAGAAGGCTTGCCACGGTGACTGGCCAAGCACCCGTGCCGCTTCCATCAGGCCCTTGCCTTGGGCGAGGAACGCCGTGCGCGCGAGCAGGTAAACGTAGGGATAAAAGACCAGCACCAGGACGATAATCACCCCGCCGGTGGAGCGCACACGTGGCAGGCGCAGGCCTGTGCCGAACCATTCGCGCAGCAGGGATTGTACGGGACCGGCGAAGTCGAGCAGGCCGACGAAGACGAACGCCAACACGTACGCGGGGATGGCGAAGGGCAGCATCAGCGCCCAGTCGAGCCAGCGCCGCCCTGGGAATTCGCAGAGGCTGGTGAGCCAGGCGAGGCTGACGCCGAGCAGGGTCACACCGACACCGACGCCAACGACCAGCGTCAGGGTGTTGCCGAGCAGGCGTGGCATCTGGGTTTCCCACAGGTGCGCCCAGATTTGTTGGTCGATGGTCTGCCAGGAGAGCAGCAGAACGCTCAGGGGCAACAGCACCAGCGCGGCGATGGTGAAGACGATGGGGTACCAGCGGCGTTGGGCGGGGTGGGCCACTTTTGGGTCTCTGGAGGGATTGGGGTGTTCTTGGGTTGAGTGTTTCAGGTTGGGATTGTTGCCCTCACCCTAACCCTCTCCCGGAGGGAGAGGGGACTGACCGCGTAGTTTATGGAAATTACGCCGACCTGAAACATCGAGTCGAACTCAGGATTTGAATCCAACATAGATCGGCTCCCTCTCCCGGAGGAACAGGGGACTGACCGAGGTGCTCATGCAAGCTACATCGACCTGAGATATCGAGTCGAACTCAGGTTTCGAAACACTACAAGTCGGCTCCCTTCCCCCTCTCCCTTGGGGAGAGGGCTGGGGTGAGGGGCTGGATCTTGAAGCAGACAAGTTTATCGAAAAAGCCTCAATTCCAACCCGCCCGATCCATCATCCGGATCGCCTCAGCCTGGCGCTTGCCCGCCACTTCCACCGGCAAGGTATCTGCGATGAACTTGCCCCACGCCGCCACTTCTTCCGAAGGCGCCACCGCCGGGTTGGCCGGGAATTCCTGGTTCACGTCAGCGAAAATCTTCTGCGCCTCAGGCGTGGTCATCCACTCGACCAAAGCCTTGGCCGCTTCCGGGTGCGGCGCATGCTGGGTCAGGCCAATGCCCGAGAGGTTCACGTGCACACCGCGATCGGCCTGATTCGGCCAGAACAGTTTTACCGGCAACTCCGGCTTCTGCTTGTGCAGGCGACCGTAGTAGTACGTGTTGACGATGCCAACGTCGCACTGCCCGGCATTGATCGCTTCGAGCACCGCAACGTCATCGGAGAACACGTCGGTGGACAGGTTGTTGACCCAGCCCTTGAGGATCTTCTCGGTCTTTTCGGCGCCATGGACTTCGATCATGGTCGCGGTCAGCGACTGGTTGTAGACCTTCTTCGCCGTGCGCAGGCACAGGCGCCCTTCCCAGTTCTTGTCGGCCAGTGCTTCGTAGGTAGTCAGTTCGCCCGGTTTCACCCGCTCGGTGGAGTAAGCGATGGTCCGCGCACGCAGGCTCAGGCCGGTCCAGGCGTGGCTGGAAGAGCGATATTGCAGAGGAATGTTGGCGTCGATGGTTTTCGAGGTGAACGGCTGGAGAATGCCCATCTGCTCGGCTTGCCAGAGGTTGCCGGCATCGACGGTGAGCAGCAGGTCGGCGGTGGCGTTTTCACCTTCGGCCTTGATGCGCTGCATCAGCGGCGCTTCCTTGTCGGTGATGAACTTGATCTTCACCCCGGTCTTGGCGGTGTAGGCATCGAACACCGGTTTGATCAGCTCATCGATGCGCGACGAGTAAACCACCACCTCATCAGCGGCCTGAGCGGTTGTACTGCCGATCAGGGTCAGGGCCAGTGCGGACAGAAGACGCTTGGGTGCCAACATGGGAGTGGTCTCTCGGTCGGGAAATGTGGGCTAAATGATAAGGACTCACATTTACCACCTCAATCGAACTCTTTTTGAAGGAGTTACCAGATGTTGCATGATTGACCGCCACCCCTGCGGCAGCTCCTACAGGGGAATGCATTTCAAATGTGGGAGCGAGCTTGCTCGCGAAGGGGCTATCAGCCTCAATGAAGAGGTCAGGGTTTGGCGAGGGCCGGAAGATCACCGGTCAACCCGAGAGCCTCCCGCACAAAAAGCGCTTTCGCTTCGGGCATCTGCTCCACCAGCTTCAACCCGGCATTACGCAACCACCTCACCGGCAACGGATCGGCCTGAAACAACCGCTCAAACCCTTCCATCGCCGCCATCAGCGCCAGGTTGTGCGGCATGCGCCGACGCTCGTAACGGCTCAACACCTTCACATCGGCCAGACGCTCACCGCGCTCCGCCGCCTGCAACAGCACTTCAGCGAGCACCGCCGCATCGAGGAAGCCAAGGTTCACCCCCTGCCCCGCCAATGGGTGAATGGTGTGCGCCGCATCGCCAATCAGCGCCAGGCCCTCAGCCACATAGCGTTTGGCATGGCGCTGACGCAGCGGCACACACAGTCGCGGGTCAGCACTGATCACCTCACCAAGACGCCCCTCAAAGGCGCGCTCCAGCTCACGGCAGAAATCCGCTTCATCCAGCGCCATCAAACGCTCGGCCTCGCTCGGCGTGGTCGACCAGACGATCGAACACCAATCATGCTGCCCGTCACGCTCCAGCGGCAAAAACGCCAACGGCCCGTGATCGGTAAAGCGCTGCCACGCAGTCATCTGATGCGATTTGCTGCTGCGCACGCTGGTAACGATGGCGTGATGCAGGTAATCCCACTCACGCGTCGCCACACCGGTGAGACGTCGCACTGCCGAGTTGGCACCGTCAGCGGCAATCACCAACGGCGCGCGCAACTGCCGACCGTCAGCCAACGTCAGCAGCCAGTCATCACCAGAGCGGCGCATCTGTTCCAATCGAGCGTTAGCCAGCATGCCCAGATCGCAATCGTGCAAACGGTCGAGCAAGGCATCCTGCACCACACGGTTTTCGACGATATGGCCAAGCACCTCGGCGTGCACACTGCTCGCCGAGAAATGGATCTGCCCGGTGCCGCTGCCGTCCCAGACATGCATGTCGGTGTACGGGCTGCTGCGGCGTTTGGCGATGCCGTCCCACACGCCGAGGCGTTCGAGAATGCGTTGGCTCGCCGCCGACAAGGCGCTCACTCGCGGTTCGAACGCGGCGTCGGCATCGAACGGTTTGACGCTCAACGGGCTGCCGTCGAGCAGCAGGACCTCAAGCCCGCTGTCCTGCAACGCCAACGCCAAAGCGCTGCCGACCATTCCGGCTCCGACAATCAGCAGATCTGCGCGCATTTCCATGCTTTAAGCCTGTCTCGCTTGCGGCTTGAGCCGCACGTAAAGAGTTTTACCGACCCGCGCCACCAGATTGCCGGCGCCGTCATGAATGTCGACCTGCAACTGCGGCAGGTATTTCTCGCCATTGGCGGTTTGCCGGCGAATCTCGGCGAGCAAAGTCTCGTCGATATTGAAGCGGGCGAACACCGGGCCTTTGCCCGGCGCAATGAAATCGATGTCAGCGGCCTTGTCCCAGACGATGTAGCGCGAACCGAGGTTCTCCATGAGCATCAGCATGAAAAACGGATCGACCATCGAATACAGGCTGCCGCCAAACTGGGTGCCGACGTAGTTGCGGTTGTACCAGCCCAGCCCCATCGACACCTGAACGTCGCGGAAGTCATCGCTGATATGCCGTACCCGCACACCGGCACCCAGATACGGCGGGTAAAACGTCATCACCCAGCGCATCAGTCGCGCCTTGCCGAATTTTGCGGTCAGCCACTTAAGCATCCGGACGCGTTCCCAAACCCATGGCCTGACGAGCAAACCAACGCTTGGCCGGCGGCAACAGATCGAGACCGAGCAGGCCGATATTACGCCCCAGCGAAACCAGCGGTTGCGTGCTGCCAAACAGCCGCGTGACCTGATCGGAGAAACCGACGGTAAGGTCCTGATCGAGACGCTGACGCTCGCGATAGGCCTGCAACGTGGCGAAGTCGCCCAGCGGCTTTTCACTGGACAACAACGCAGCGGCCAAGGCATCAGCATCCCGCAGCGACAGATTGAAACCCTGCCCGGCAATCGGGTGCAGGCTATGCGCCGCGTTGCCGAGCACGGCCAGATGCGAACGCACTTGTTCTTCGGCCTCGACCAGCGTCAGCGGATAAAGATGCCGCGCGCCAACCTGTTTCAGCGTGCCGAGGCGATAACCGAACACGCCCTGCAATTCGCTGAGGAAATCGCGTTCGCTCAAATCGGCCAGACGTTGCGCGTCCATGCCCAAACGGGTCCAGACCAGAGCGCAGCGGTTTTCCGGCAGTGGCAGCAGCGCCATCGGCCCTTCGTCGGTGAAACGCTCGAAGGCCATGCCGTTGTGCGCTTCGCTCGGGGTGATGTTGGCGATGAGCGCACTCTGGTTGTACGGACGCTTGCGCACGTTGATGCCCAACTGCTCGCGCAGACCGGAGCGACCGCCATCGGCAAGCACCGCGAGGTCGCATTCCAGGGTTGTTTCGTCGTTGAGGGTCAGGCGATAGCCGTCGGGCAGCGGTTCCATGCGCGTGACTTCCGCCGGGCAGCGCCAGCTGATCACGTCTTTATCGATGTGCTGCCACAGGCACTGGCCGAGCCAGGCGTTTTCCACCACATAACCGAGCGCTGGCACACCCTCTTCCATCGCCGACAAACGCGCGGTAGAGAAGCGGCCACGGTCGGAAACGTGAATCTGTTTGATCGGCTCGGCGCGACGGGAGATTTCCTGCCACACGCCCAGCCGTTGATAAATCTGCCGCGAGCCGAAGGACAACGCCGACGAACGTGCGTCGTAGCTCGGCTGCCAGCTGTCGCCGGGGGCAAACGGCTCGATCAGCACGATCTTCCAGCCACGCGCCTTGGCTCCGGCCTGCAAAGCCAACGCCAGACTGGCGCCGACCAGACCGCCACCGATGATTGCCAGATTGATTCGACTCATGCCGCGTGTGTCCTTGCTTGCGCCATCAGCGCTTCGATGTCGGCGACGGTCTTCGGCACACCGTGGGTGAGGATTTCACAACCGGTTTTGGTCACCACCACGTCATCCTCGATACGCACGCCAATGCCGCGCCATTTCTTCGCGACGTTCTGATTGTCCGGGGCGATGTAGATGCCCGGCTCCACGGTCAGCGCCATGCCGACTTCCAGCACGCGCCATTCGCCGCCGACCTTGTATTCGCCGACGTCGTGTACATCCATGCCCAGCCAGTGACCGGCGCGGTGCATGTAGAAAGCTTTGTAGGCTTCGCTCGCAATCAACTCGTCGACCTCGCCTTGCAGCAAACCGAGTTTCACCAGCCCTGTGGTAATCACTCGAACCGTGGCTTCGTGCGCCTGATTCCAATGCTTGTTCGGGGCGATTTCGGCGAATGCGGCTTCTTGCGAAGCCAGCACCAATTCGTAAATCGCTTTCTGCTCGGGCGAAAACTTGCCGTTGACCGGCCAGGTGCGGGTGATGTCGCTGGCGTAGCAGTCGATTTCGCAACCGGCGTCGATCAAGACCAGGTCGCCGTCCTTGAGCAGCGCGTCATTCTGCTGGTAATGCAGGATGCAGCTGTTGCGCCCGGCGGCGACGATCGAGCCGTACGCGGGCATTTTCGCCCCGCCCTTGCGGAATTCGTAATCGAGTTCGGCTTCGAGGCTGTATTCGTAAAGTCCGGCACGACTGGCTTGCATCGCGCGGATATGCGCCTGCGCCGAGATCCGTGCGGCTTCGCGCATCACCTTCACTTCTGCAGCCGATTTATACAGACGCATGTCGTGGAGCAGATGATCCAGGGCAACGAATTCGTTCGGCGGCTGGGCACCGAGGTGCGCCTTGGAGCGGATCACGTTGATCCAGTCCATCAGGTGACGATCGAATTCGGGGTTGCTGCCCATCGCCGAATACACCCGGTCGCGGCCTTCGATCAGGCCCGGGAGGATGTCGTCGATGTCGGTAATCGGGAAGGCGTCGTCGGCACCGAAGTCGCGGATCGCGCCTTCTTGCCCGGCGCGCAAACCGTCCCACAACTCGCGTTCGGCATTGCGTTCACGGCAGAACAGTACGTACTCGCCGTGCTCGCGCCCCGGCATCAGGACGATGACGGCTTGCGGCTCGGGAAACCCGCTGAGGTACTGGAAGTCGCTGTCCTGACGGTAGACGTGCTCGACGTCGCGGTTGCGAATGGCGACCGCGGCGGCGGGCAGGATCGCGATGCTGTTGGGTTCCATCTGCGCCATCAGGGCCTTGCGGCGACGGCTGTATTCCGCTTTCGGGATATGGGTCATGGGCAGATGGCTTTCCCTGGCACGCGATTAATGCAGCGACGGCTTGGCGGCTGGCGGCACGTCGGTTTTCTTGGTTTCCGAGAACAGCAGCAACGGCGCGACGCGCAGGTACTCCATGACTTCCATGTAGTCGGTTTCGCCGTCTTCGGATTCTTCGAGGGCGTCTTGCACCTGGGAAATGGCCGCCAAGTCTTGCAGCACTTCGGTGGCTTCCGTGCTGAGCATGCTGCTGTCGCGGCAGTTCAGGCCGAAACCGCTGAGGAAGCCCTGGCACCACTCGCCCAGTGCAGCGGCGCGGTCGGCCAGTGGCGCGTCGTCGGTTGGCAGCAGCAGAACGACGGTGACGTCGTCGCCGGTCAGTTCGCCTTTGACCATCTCTTGCAGGCCGATCAGGGCGTTGCGGACGTTGTCCTGGATGTCGCCTTCGAGCAGTTCGGCGGCGTCGATCAACCAGCCTTCGTTATCGAAGCCGGCACCGGCGCAGCTGCGTCCGAGCAGCACGCCATGCAGTTCGGCAGGCGAGACGTTGTGGCCGCTGGAGGTCAGCAGGGTGGCAAAGGCTTGGTACGGGGAATTCGCAATGGTCATGGGCAGCTAGGCGCCAGACGGCGCTATGTCTAGAATGAAGGCCTTGTATCCTACATCGACAGACTCGCCAAGACTATTAAAGGCTGTCCGCCAGCTATCCCATCAGACAGACTCCGACCCAGTGGACACAATGGAAGACACCGACCTGCAAGCGCTGATGGCTAGACTCGAACTGCTGATTGGCCGAGTCGAGCAACTAAAGAGTCAAAACGCACTCTTACTAGCTCAGGAAAAAACCTGGCGCGAGGAACGCGCTCACCTCATTGAAAAAAACGAAATCGCCCGGCGTAAGGTCGAATCGATGATTTCGCGCCTCAAGGCCCTGGAGCAAGACTCATGAGTTCAAGCAATAGCGTCACCGTGCAGATCCTCGATAAAGAGTATTCGATCATCTGCCCGCAGGAAGAACGCAGCAATCTGGTCAGTGCCGCCCGTTATCTGGATGGCAAGATGCGCGAAATCCGCAGCAGCGGCAAAGTCATCGGCGCCGACCGCATTGCCGTGATGGCCGCGCTGAACATCACCCATGACCTCTTGCACAAAGAAGAGCGCCCGGATATCCAGGCCAGTGGTTCGACCCGTGAACAGGTGCGCGACTTGCTCGATCGTGTCGATCTGGTGCTCGCCGACGATCAGACCACCACCAAGGGCTGATTCGACTGGCCGCTTGCGGTATACTCGCGGCACTCCCTGGGGTGCTTGCCAGTTGACGATGTCCCTGAGCCGATTCGCACTACCCTGGAAGTTGCACGTTGGGCTGGTGTGCATGTCCGCTAGACGGAAAGCCTTAAAGTCTACTGCATCTTCCACCTTGAACTTTCGGGTTCAAGGGCTAAGTTGACAGCGGTTCATCCGGGGAGCCTGATTCGAATCCGATGTCGGTGAAAACCGCCATCGGATTTTTTATGCGTACGTTTTTGCATCCATCCTGCCGAAGCCGAACCATGACCGAACCCGCGCTGCTGCCCCGCCCGCAACTCCGCCGCCTGCTGCGCAAGGCGCGCCGCTCGCTGAGTAAAAGCGAGCAACGCCAGGCCGCCAAAGGCCTGTACCGGCAATTGGCTCAAGATCCGCATTTTCGCCGGGCGAAACATATCTCTCTGTACCTGCCCACCGACGGTGAAATCGATCCGCGTCTGTTGCTGCGTGAAGCGCAGCGTCGGGGCAAGGCCACCTATCTGCCGGTGCTCAGCGCCTGGCCGCGAACCAAAATGGTCTTTCAGCGAATTCGTCCCGGCGAGAAACTCAAACCCAATCGCTTCCGCATTCTCGAGCCGCGCGCCAATCTGGCTCAGCAACGCAAGGTCTGGGCGCTGGATCTGGTGTTATTGCCGTTGGTAGGGTTTGACGATGTCGGCGGACGCCTGGGGATGGGCGGCGGTTTTTATGATCGCAGCCTGGCGTATCTGGCCCGACGCAAAAACTGGCGCAAACCGACGCTGCTGGGACTGGCCCATGAATGTCAGAAGGTCGAGCGTTTAGCGCAGGCAAGCTGGGATGTACCGTTACAAGGCACAGTCAGCGACAAGGCGTGGTATTTCGCGGGATAGGACGCCGCGCAGATCAGCGGCGTCGAGAAAGCAGTTTCAGCGCTTGAAGGCTGTCGACTGTTGTACTTGCTGTGCAACTTCGATCGGCGCGTCGGCCTTGTTCGCCCACAGGCTCTGCGCGTAACCCGTGGTCACCACGCCCAGGCCGAACAAAATTACCAAAGTCCATAGTAAATCCGGTTTGCGTTTCATCGATTGCCCCCCTCAAGGCACATCATCACGATGACAGCAGCGGTTTCCGTTTGTAGGCCGTGCAGCAGCGTCAAGCTTTAAAGGCCGGCATTTTGCGACAACGTGAACCTGCGCGCAAACGCTGACGTCAACCGACTGTCGGTTTGTCATAAAATTGCCCGACAACCTGCCCAATGACCGTTTCAGGAGCAAAAAACCATGGCCTATTGGCTGATGAAGTCCGAGCCCGACGAACTTTCTATCAAAGGTCTGGAAAAACTCGGCACGGCACGCTGGGACGGGGTTCGCAACTATCAGGCGCGTAACTTTCTGCGCGCGATGGCGGTGGGCGACGAGTTCTTTTTCTACCATTCCAGCTGCCCGGAGCCAGGGATTGCCGGGATCGGCAAGATAATCGAGGCGGCGTACCCGGATCCCACCGCACTGGAGCCGGAGAGTCATTACTTCGACTCGAAGGCGACGCCGGAGAAGAATGCCTGGAGTGCGATTGACGTTGAACACGTCGAGACGTTTGCGCGGGTGTTGAAGCTGGATTATCTGAAGCAGCAGACGGCGCTGGCGGAGATGCCGTTGGTGCAGAAGGGCTCACGATTGTCGGTGATGCCGGTGACGGCGGAGCAATGGGCGGCGGTCATCGCTCTCAAACCCTGAATTATCCGTCGCCTGACAAAATGCCTTCGCGAGCAGGCTCGCTCCCACAGGGATCTTCGGTGAACGCAAAAATGCGCATCATCACAAGTCCAGTGTGGGAGCAAGCCTGCTCGCGAAGAGGCCCGCCCGGACAGCAGAAGTCTTACTGAATGATCAGGTTGTTGAACAACAGATCCTCAACGACCGGCTTGCCGGTCTCGTCATTCATCACTTGCTGAGTCTGCTTCAACGCTTCCTGACGCAGCTTCTCTTTACCTTCGATGCTGCCCATCGCCTCGGTGGTCTGCTGCGTAAACAGCGCCACCAGTTGATTGCGGATCAACGGTTCGTTGGCCTTGACCAGTTTCGCCGACTCTTCGCCCGTCACACGCAGCGCCACGTCAGCCTTGTAGACCTTGAGTTTCGGTGTGCCATCCAGCCCGTAGTTACCCACAAACGGTGGGCTCAGGGTGATGTAGCTTACCTTCGGCGCCTCGCCTTCTTTGGCTTCTTCGGCCAGCGCTGCCACAGGCAGAGACAGGGCCAGCAACAACATGATCCACGCTTTCACAATTCGCTCCTTATCCGGTTTGCGGCCTAGCATAACGACCCGCCGCGCAAGCACAAGCTTATGGCTGACTATCAGGGCCGGGCATGCTCGTTGACCCGTTGACTGACACACCTACACTTATCGGCCATCACTCCCAAAGGAATAGCCCTGATGAAAGCCGTGCTGTGCAAAGCCTTCGGCCCTGCCGAATCGCTGGTGCTGGAAGAGGTCGCCAGCCCCGCCCCGAAGAAGAACGAAATCCTGCTGGACGTGCACGCCGCCGGGGTCAATTTCCCGGACACGCTGATCATCGAGGGCAAGTACCAATTCAAACCGCCCTTCCCGTTCTCGCCAGGTGGCGAAGCGGCTGGCGTGGTTCGCGAAGTCGGGGAAAAGGTCAGCCACCTCAAGGTCGGCGACCGCGTCATGGCCCTGACCGGTTGGGGCAGCTTTGCCGAACAAGTCGCGGTGCCGGGGTACAACGTGCTGCCGATTCCGCCGTCGATGGACTTCAACATCGCCGCCGCTTTCAGCATGACCTACGGCACTTCGATGCACGCGCTCAAGCAACGCGCCAACCTGCAACCGGGCGAAACCCTGCTGGTGCTCGGTGCGTCCGGCGGCGTCGGCCTGGCGGCGGTGGAAATCGGCAAAGCCATGGGCGCACGCGTGATTGCTGCCGCCAGCAGCGCCGAGAAACTCGCAGTGGCCAAGGCGGCCGGCGCCGATGAGTTGATCAATTACAGCGAAACCAGCCTCAAGGATGAAATCAAACGCCTCACCGACGGCCAGGGCGCCGACGTGATTTACGACCCGGTCGGCGGTGACATGTTCGATCAAGCCATTCGCGCCATCGCCTGGAACGGCCGCCTGCTGGTGGTCGGCTTCGCCAGCGGACGCATCCCGGAGCTGCCGGTCAACCTCGCCCTGCTCAAAGGCGCGGCAGTGCTCGGCGTGTTCTGGGGCTCCTTCGCCCAGCGCCAGCCGCGGGATAACGCGGCGAACTTCCAGCAATTGTTCGGCTGGTTCGCCGAGGGCAAGTTGAAACCGCTGGTGTCGCAGGTGTATCCGCTGAGCAATGCGGCGCAGGCGATCAATGATCTTGGCCAGCGCAAGGCGGTGGGCAAGGTGGTGGTGCAGGTGCGCTAATTAACAATGAAAGCGCTTCAACCACCGGGCGACGCCGCAATGTCGCCCGGCATCAGATGCTCCTGAACCTTTTCGCTTCGCGACTCAACCAGTTGCCCCTTGTCATCGAAGCGCAGAACAATCAGCCAGTCGTAGACATCCACCGGCCATTTCGGCTGGCCGATCAGCATTGGGCCATCACCGCCGAAGGCGGCAATCAGTTTGTTGATATGGCTGTGGTGCCAGGCAATCAGCACGGTTTTCGCCTGATTGCTCTTGCGCAGAGAGCTGACCAGTTTGTCGACGTCGTTATTGGCAAACGGCTGTTCAATCGGCAGTTGCAGGCGCTGCGACAGCGGAATCAGTGTCTGACGCGGCCGGATGCTTTCCGGGCTGTCGGCGGTAGCGATCAGACGGTGGGGCGTGAGTGCCTGGTCGTCCAGCTGCAACGAGGTGAAATAGTCCGCGTAGGCCGCGGCGCGCTGTTCGCCCCGGGCATTGAGTTCACGGCCCACCTCAGGCTTTTCCGCATGGCGAATGATCAGCACAGTGACATTGCGTAAACCTGGCGCCGCAGAGTCCTGCGCATAACTCAGCGCCAGCACTGAAACAGTGAGCGCTACCGCAACCAGCAATCTGGGCAGCAACATGCGAACTTTCACGGCCATCATTTTCTCTGCGATCAGTCGGGTTTATTGATCGCGAGTCTAAGCCACAACATTCCGGCTGCCACAAAAACGCCCTGTTCTTACAGCTGAGCGACAGGTTCGTAAAAGAACATGCGACTTCCAACATTTTCCGCTGTTTGGTCGATGCGAACCGGTGCTATTTTCGGTAACGAAACTGTAACATTCGCATCCGCAGTCAAAACAAGAAATCTGGAGCTCTTGAATGTTTGCTTTCTTTCGTCCTGCCGCACATCAGGCTCCATTGCCTGAAGAAAAAATAGACAGCACGTACCGACGCCTGCGCTGGCAGATCTTCGCCGGTATTTTCTTTGGCTATGCGGGTTACTACCTGCTGCGCAAAAACTTTTCCCTGGCCATGCCGTACCTGATCGACGAAGGCTACAGCCGCGGTGATCTGGGTCTGGCGATGTCGGCGATCGCCATTGCCTATGGCTTGTCGAAATTCCTCATGGGCCTGGTGTCCGACCGTTCCAACCCGCGCTACTTTCTGCCGTTCGGCCTGCTGGTCTCGGCCGGGGTGATGTTCATTTTCGGTTTCGCACCTTGGGCAACGTCCAGCGTGACCATGATGTTCATCCTGCTGTTCATCAATGGCTGGGCCCAGGGCATGGGTTGGCCGCCGAGTGGCCGGACCATGGTGCACTGGTGGTCGCAGAAAGAGCGCGGCGGCGTGGTGTCCGTGTGGAACGTTGCGCATAACGTCGGCGGCGGCCTGATCGGCCCGCTGTTCCTGCTCGGCATGGGCCTGTTCAACGACTGGCACGCAGCGTTCTACGTACCGGCAGCTGTGGCGCTGGGCGTGGCCGTGTTCGCGTTCATCACCATGCGCGACACCCCGCAATCGGTGGGCCTGCCGCCAATCGAGAAGTACAAGAACGATTACCCGGAAGGGTACGACGCCAGCCACGAAGACGAATTCAGCGCGAAAGAGATCTTCGTCAAATACGTGCTGCGCAACAAAATGCTCTGGTACATCGCCCTGGCCAACGTCTTCGTCTACCTGCTGCGCTACGGCGTGCTGGACTGGGCGCCGACCTACCTGAAAGAAGCCAAGGGCTTCACCGTCGATAAAACCTCGTGGGCCTATTTCTTCTACGAGTGGGCGGGTATCCCGGGCACGCTGCTGTGCGGCTGGATGTCGGACAAGATCTTCCGTGGCAACCGTGGCCTGACCGGCATGGTGTTCATGGCATTGGTGACCGTTGCAACGCTGGTTTACTGGCTGAATCCGGCCGGCAACCCGACCGTCGACATGATCGCGCTGTTCTCGATCGGCTTCCTGATCTACGGCCCGGTGATGTTGATCGGCTTGCAGGCACTGGAGCTGGCACCGAAGAAAGCCGCCGGCACCGCAGCAGGCTTCACCGGTCTGTTCGGTTATCTGGGTGGCTCGGTCGCGGCCAGTGCGGCGATGGGCTACACCGTGGACCATTTCGGCTGGGACGGTGGTTTTGTCCTGCTGGTGGGCGCTTGCCTGCTGTCGATGGCCTTCCTGGCCCCGACACTGTGGCACAAGCAAGTCGCCAGTCAGAGCCGTGAAGCGGTCGCTTGATCGACCTGTGATTTACAGCGCTTGAGCCGCGCCTCCAGATTGCGATCTGGCATGGCGTGGCTGCGCAGGGCGTGGGCGGTCTGCTCGACATAATCGCGAGTGGTACCGTAACGCCCGCTGGCGCTTTCGAACACCTGGCTCAGCACGTGATCCGGCAAGTTGCCGGCATAGCTGGGCAGGTGCCGCTCCAAAACGAATCCCAACGCCTGTACCTGACTACCATCGGCTAGACGGCAGTTGAGCCAGTGTGGCCGATAGGACGGCACCGGCATCTCGCGCTTCCACAGTGCGTACAGCGCCGCGTCGAGATTGTCTTCCGGCAAGCGATAGGCGAAGCCGCTGCACGAACCGCCACGATCCAGACCAAATACCAGACCGGGCATTTCCGGCGTACCACGGTGCTCGTGCGACCACAGGTACAAGCCGCGATGGTAGCCATGCACGCGTCCGCGCACCCGTTCTACCGCCGAGCACTCCGGCCGCCAGATCAGCGAACCGTACGCGAACAGCCACACCGGCCCGCCCTTGTGGCGCGCCATGGTCGATTGCATGGAGGCAAGAAGTTGTTCGTGCGTCAACTGCGGCCCTAGATCGAGCCGCGGAGGGTAATTCAAATTCAGAAAAGCGTTTTCAATGGCACTCATGGCGAATAGCGTTCAGCTCCCCGCGGGTGAAGAATTACTTAATAGAACGCACCGCTGTAACAATAAGGCACATATGTTTCAAGGCAATTTGAGTGCCATGGCACAGTTCTTAATTGATTGCCTGATTGATATATAACCTAGCGGTATTTATGCAATTACATAAATACCGATCGGCTATATAGCGAGTTATAAAGAATCAGGAGCGAGGGGCGTAAGCGAAGACGTCTGCGCGCATTTGATGGGCATCCATCCCGGCTTCGACCAGCGCATCCAGCGTGCCGTAGACCATGGCTGGCGAGCCACTGGCGTAGACGTGCAAAGGTTTCAGGTCGGGGAAATCTTCACAGACCGCCTCGTGCAGCATGCCGCAGCGCCCTTCCCAGCCACATTGATCGCTAACGACTTTGTGCAGGAACAGGTTGGGCAACTTCTGCCATTCGTCCCAGTGTTCGATCTCATAGAAATCTTCCGGACGACGCACGCCCCAGTACAGATGCACCGGGTGTTTGAAGCCGTTGGCGCGGCAGTGCTCGATAAGTGCGTGAATCTGGCCCATGCCGGTGCCGGCGGCAATCAGCACCAGCGGCCCGTCCGGCAATTCAGCCAGATGCGTGTCACCGAATGGCAGCTCGACGCGCACCATCGCGTTGCGTTGCAGCTGTTCGATCAGGCTCAGTGCACTGGCTTCGCGCGCCAGCACGTGGATCTCCAGATCACGTCCGCCGTGCGGTGCCGAAGCCATGGAGAATGCAGATTTCTCACCGTTCTCGCGCTCGATCATCAAATACTGCCCGGCGTGATAGCGCGGCGGCTTGCCCGCCGGCGCACGCAGGCGCACGCGCCAGGTGTCACCACCCACATCGCGGCACTCGATGACCTGACACGACAGGCTGCGCACCGGCAGTTCTCCCAGCGCAAGCACGCCATCCCACAGCAAGATACAGTCTTCCAGCGGCTCGGCTATGCAAGTGTAGAACTCGCCGTGGTCGTGCACCTTGCCGTCCTGGGCGACACGGCCTTCAACCAGCAGCGCCGCGCACACATGACAATTGCCGTTGCGGCAGCTTTGCGGGCATTCGTAGCCCAGGCGCCGCGCACCGTCGAGAATCCGCTCACCGGGCTGTATCTCGAGCACTGCTCCGGAGGGCTGCAGGGTTACACGCATCAATCTATTCCTAACTGATTCCAGATGGCATCGATCCGTTGGGTGACGGCGTCGTCCTTGACGATCACGCGGCCCCACTCGCGAGTGGTTTCGCCCGGCCACTTGTGGGTGGCATCGAGGCCCATTTTCGACCCCAGACCGGAGATCGGCGAGGCGAAGTCGAGGTAGTCGATCGGCGTGTTGTCGATCATCACCGTATCGCGCTTGGGGTCCATGCGCGTGGTGATGGCCCAGATCACGTCGTTCCAGTCGCGGGCGTTGATATCGTCGTCAGTGACGATAACGAACTTGGTGTACATGAACTGTCGCAAAAACGACCAGACACCGAGCATCACGCGCTTGGCATGCCCCGGATACGACTTCTTCATGGTCACGATAGCCATGCGGTACGAGCAGCCTTCCGGCGGCAGGTAGAAGTCGGTGATTTCCGGAAACTGCTTCTGCAGAATCGGCACGAACACTTCGTTCAGCGCCACGCCGAGGATCGCCGGCTCATCCGGCGGACGGCCGGTGTAGGTGCTGTGGTAGATCGGTTTGATCCGGTGGGTGATGCGTTCGACGGTGAACACCGGGAAGCTGTCGACTTCGTTGTAATAACCGGTGTGATCGCCGTACGGACCTTCATCGGCCATCTCGCCCGGATGAATCACGCCTTCGAGGATGATCTCGGCGGTGGCCGGCACCTGCAGGTCGTTGCCACGGCATTTGACCAGTTCGGTGCGGTTACCGCGCAAGAGGCCCGCGAAAGCGTATTCGGAGAGACTGTCCGGCACTGGCGTCACGGCGCCAAGGATGGTCGCCGGATCCGCGCCCAGCGCCACGGACACCGGGAACGGCTGACCCGGGTGCTTCTCGCACCACTCGCGGAAGTCGAGGGCGCCGCCACGGTGGCTGAGCCAGCGCATGATCACCTTGTTGCGGCCGATCACTTGCTGACGGTAAATGCCGAGGTTCTGGCGTTCCTTGTTCGGACCTTTGGTGACGGTCAGGCCCCAGGTGATTAGCGGGCCAACGTCGCCAGGCCAGCAGGTTTGCACGGGCAGCATGGCCAGATCGACATCGTCGCCCTCGATGACCACTTCCTGGCACACCGCGTCTTTGACGACTTTCGGCGCCATCGAGATGATCTTGCGGAAGATCGGCAGTTTCGACCACGCGTCTTTCAAGCCCTTCGGCGGCTCGGGTTCCTTGAGGAACGCCAACAGCTTGCCGATTTCGCGCAGCTCGCTGACCGACTCGGCGCCCATGCCCATGGCCACCCGCTCAGGGGTACCGAACAGGTTACCGAGCACCGGAATGTCGTAGCCGGTGGGCTTTTCGAACAACAGCGCCGGGCCCTTGGCCCGCAGCGTGCGGTCGCACACCTCGGTCATTTCCAGCACCGGCGAGACGGGAATCTGAATGCGTTTCAACTCTCCGCGCTGCTCAAGCTGCTGCACGAAATCCCGAAGATCCTTGAATTTCATTGACGATGGCACCCTCAAAATAGGCGTACATCCTACCTGCTCTGAAGGGCAAACAGCAGCCCGTCAGTGCCCTTAATCCGTCGATTGCCAAACGGGCGCAAAACACTTCCTGCCCTTATGGATACCTGCCGATCAAACAAAAGGACTGAAGCATCAGCAAGATCATGCCCCTCGAAAGTAAAAAAAACGCCCCCTTTCGGGAGCGTTCTTTTACACAGCTGCGTTTACTTGCGCTTCATCGACAAGAAGAACTCGTCGTTGGTCTTGGTCGTTTTCAGCTTGTCGACCAGGAACTCGATGGCAGCCACTTCGTCCATCGGGTGCAGCAGCTTGCGCAGGATCCACATACGCTGCAGTTCGTCATCGGCAGTCAGCAACTCTTCGCGGCGGGTGCCGGAGCGGTTGATGTTGATGGCCGGGAACACACGCTTCTCGGCGATCTTGCGATCCAGAGGCAGCTCCATGTTGCCGGTACCCTTGAACTCTTCGTAGATCACTTCGTCCATCTTCGAGCCGGTTTCAACCAGCGCGGTGGCGATAATGGTCAGCGAGCCGCCTTCTTCGATGTTCCGCGCAGCGCCGAAGAAACGCTTTGGTTTCTCCAGGGCGTGGGCATCGACACCACCGGTCAATACCTTGCCGGAGCTCGGGATCACGGTGTTGTAGGCACGGGCCAGACGGGTGATGGAGTCGAGCAGGATCACCACGTCTTTCTTGTGCTCGACCAGGCGCTTGGCCTTCTCGATCACCATTTCGGCTACCTGTACGTGACGGGTCGGCGGCTCGTCGAAGGTCGAGGCAACCACTTCGCCGCGCACGGTGCGCTGCATTTCGGTTACTTCTTCCGGACGCTCGTCGATCAGCAGCACGATCAAGTGAACTTCAGGGTTGTTACGGGCGATATTCGCTGCAATGTTTTGCAGCATGATCGTTTTACCGGCTTTCGGCGGTGCGACGATCAGGCCACGCTGGCCTTTGCCGATCGGGGCGCACAGGTCGATCACGCGACCGGTCAAGTCTTCGGTGGAACCGTTACCGGCTTCCATCTTCATGCGCACGGTCGGGAACAGCGGGGTCAGGTTCTCGAAGAGAATCTTGTTTTTCGCGTTCTCAGGACGATCGAAGTTGATCGTATCGACCTTGAGCAGGGCGAAATACCGCTCGCCTTCCTTCGGAGGACGGATCTTGCCAACGATGGTGTCACCGGTACGCAAGTTGAAGCGGCGGATCTGGCTTGGCGAGACGTAGATATCGTCCGGGCCGGCCAGGTAGGAAGCGTCAGCGGAGCGCAGGAAGCCGAAGCCGTCCTGGAGAATCTCCAGCACGCCATCACCGGAGATTTCCTCGCCGCTTTTCGCGTGCTTTTTCAGCAGGGAGAAAATCACGTCCTGCTTGCGCGAACGGGCCATATTTTCTATGCCCATCTGTTCGGCCAATTCGAGCAGTTCGGTAATCGGCTTTTGCTTGAGTTCAGTCAGATTCATATAGGAATGACGTAATCATTTATGGAGGGGGGGAAATTAAGCTTTTGGCTTAATGAGGCCGCGCCGCAGAGAAGGCGACAGGATCGCGTACTTATTCGAAAAGGAGTGCGTCGGCGACGGCTAGCAGGGGGCAATGGAGAAACCAGTGCGGGGCCGAATGTACCACCTGAGTTTCGGAGCGTCTAGCCCTGAATACGCAAAAAGCCCCGCTGATTGCGGGGCTTTTTTTCAGGCACTTTACAGCGACGCTTAGATGTTGGCGTCGAGGAAAGCCGCCAGTTGCGACTTCGACAGGGCGCCGACTTTGGTCGCTTCAACGTTGCCGTTCTTGAACAGCATCAGGGTCGGGATACCACGCACGCCGTGCTTGGCCGGGGTTTCCTGATTCTCGTCGATGTTCAGTTTGGCAACGGTCAGCTTGCCTTTGTAAGTCTCGGCAATCTCGTCCAGAACCGGAGCGATCATTTTGCAAGGACCGCACCATTCAGCCCAGTAATCGACCAGGACAGCGCCTTCGGCCTTGAGTACGTCGGCTTCGAAGCTAGCGTCGCTAACGTGTTTGATAAGATCGCTGCTCATGGAATTCTCCAGGTTGTAAGCAAAAAAACGTGGCCCATCATAGCCGCCCTTCCCCTGTTCAGGAAGCCGCAGTTGATTGAGTCTTGCTATGGCACTTGATGAGTTTGGGTATAGCTCAAGTCAAGCCGTGGCGGGGGCAATGAAGGAAATTCCGGTACGCAGGGCGGCGTTGCGCACGTGTTCCTGCATGGCTTTTTGCGCAGCACCCGACGCCCGGCGCGCGAGGGCCCGGAGGATCTTGCGGTGTTCCTGCCATGTTTCCATGGCGCGTTCAGCACGGATGAACGGTAGTTTCTGGCTCTCCAGGAACATCTCGGCGCTGGCGGTGAGGATGCTCAGCATCGCCTGATTGCCGCTGGCCAACAGGATGCGGCGGTGGAACTCGAAGTCGAGTTTCGCCGCCGCTTCAAAGTCGCCGACCTTCAATTGCTCGCGCATGGCCGCGATATTGTCTTCCAGCGCATCCAGATCGAACGTGCTCAACGTCACCGCCGCCAGTCCGGCGGCAAAGCCTTCCAGCGCATAGCGCAATTGAAAAATGTCCAGCGGTGACGCCTGCGCCGCAAACGACCACCCCGGCGCGCTGTCGCCCCGCGACAATTCCACCGGCGACTGCACGAACACACCTTTGCCCGGCTGAATGCTGACCACACCCAGCGCGCTCAGTGATGACAACGCCTCACGCAACGACGCCCGGCTGACGCCCAGTTGCAGCGCCAGGTCCCGCTGCGAAGGCAAAGCATCACCCGCACCGAAACCTTGCTCGGTGATCAGTTTGCGGATCGCTTGCAGCGCCACTTCGGGTACCGCACGGGAAATCGAGTTCATGGTTTTTCAGACGCGCCAGGCCAATGTGCGGCTAGTTGTAAAGCTATTCGGCGAGTCCGGCAAGTCGTGCCCCAGCGGGGTTCGGTGCACAGGGCCGGTGCGCCATGGCAGTGCGAAAAACAACCTGACTGTTCAGACCAGTAAGACCGAACAAACCCGCTAAAACCATGGCCTGCCGGGATGACAACCGCGTATTGGCACGGCCCATGCTCTGTCCGATCGCAGAAATCACTTCCCGCCGATCCGGAGATTGTTCATGACCAAGCGTTACAGCGCCCTCCTCGCCGCCCTGTTTTCCTCTCTGTTGCTCAGCCAGGCTCCCGCTCACGCCGACGGTCTGGACGATGTGGTCAAACGCGGCACGCTAAAAGTCGCCGTGCCCCAGGACTTCCCGCCGTTCGGCTCGGTCGGCCCGGACATGAAACCTCGCGGCCTGGACATCGACACCGCGAAACTGCTGGCCGATCAACTCAAGGTCAAACTCGAACTGACCCCGGTCAACAGCACCAACCGCATCCCGTTCCTGACCACCGGCAAGGTCGATCTGGTGATTTCCAGCCTCGGCAAAAACCCTGAGCGCGAGAAAGTCATCGATTTCTCCCGCGCCTATGCACCGTTCTACCTCGCCGTGTTCGGTCCGCCAGACGCGGCGATCGCCAGCCTCGACGACCTCAAGGGCAAGACCATCAGCGTCACCCGTGGCGCCATCGAAGACATCGAGCTGAGCAAAGTCGCCCCCGAAGGCGTGACCATCAAGCGCTTCGAAGACAACAACTCGACCATCGCCGCCTACCTCGCCGGGCAAGTGGACCTGATCGCCAGCGGCAACGTGGTGATGGTCGCGATCAGCGAAAAGAACCCGAAGCGTGTGCCGGCGTTGAAAGTGAAGCTCAAGGACTCGCCGGTTTACGTCGGCGTGAACAAGAACGAAGCGGCGCTGCTGGCCAAGGTCAACGACATCCTGACCACCGCCAAGGCTGACGGCGCACTGGAAAAGAATTCGCAGACCTGGCTGAAAGAGCCGCTGCCGGCCGATCTCTGATCGACTGCGCGGGAGACCTTCATGGCTTATCAGTTCGATTTCATGCCGGTGGTGGAAAACACCGACCTGTTGCTGCGCGGTGCGCTGTTCACCCTTGAGCTGACGGCCATCGGCGCGTTGCTCGGGGTCGGCGTCGGGATTGTCGGGGCGTTGGTGCGGGCGTGGCACATCCGCCCGTTCTCGGCGATCTTCGGCGTCTACGTCGAGTTGATCCGCAACACGCCGTTTCTGGTGCAGTTGTTCTTCATCTTCTTCGGCCTGCCGTCGCTTGGCGTGCAGATTTCCGAGTGGCAGGCGGCGGTGCTGGCGATGGTGATCAACCTCGGCGCCTATTCGACGGAGATCATTCGCGCCGGCATTCAAGCAATCCCACGCGGGCAATTGGAAGCCGCAGCGGCATTGGCGATGACCCGCTTCGAAGCGTTTCGTCATGTGGTCTTGCTGCCGGCGCTGGGCAAGGTCTGGCCGGCGCTGAGCAGCCAGATCATCATCGTCATGCTCGGCTCGGCGGTATGTTCGCAGATCGCCACGGAAGAGCTGAGCTTCGCCGCCAACTTCATTCAGTCGCGCAACTTCCGCGCCTTTGAAACCTACGCGCTGACCACGCTGATCTATCTGTGCATGGCGCTGCTGATCCGCCAGTTACTGAACTGGATCGGCCGGCGCTACATCAGCAGGAGCCGCGCATGAGCGATTTCACCTTCTGGGACATCCTGCGCAACCTGCTCACCGGCCTGCAATGGACGCTGGCGTTGTCGCTGGCGGCGTTTATCGGCGGCGGGATTGTCGGGTTGCTGATCCTGATCATGCGCATCTCGAAAAACTCTCTGCCAAGCAGCATCGCCCGCACCTGGATCGAGTTGTTCCAGGGCACGCCATTGTTGATGCAGCTGTTTCTGGTGTTCTTCGGCGTTGCGTTGGCCGGGATCGAAATCTCGCCATGGATGGCCGCAGCGATTGCCCTGACCTTGTTCACCAGCGCCTATCTGGCAGAGATCTGGCGCGGCTGCGTCGAGTCGATCTCCAATGGCCAGTGGGAAGCCTCGGCGAGTCTGGCGCTCAATCCTCTGGAGCAATTGCGCTACGTGATCCTGCCGCAAGCGTTGCGCATTGCCGTGGCGCCGACCGTGGGCTTCTCGGTGCAAGTGGTCAAAGGCACCGCAGTGACCTCGATCATCGGCTTCACCGAGCTGACCAAAACCGGCGGCATGCTCGCCAACGCCACATTTGAACCGTTCATGGTCTACGGCCTCGTCGCCCTCGGCTACTTCCTGCTCTGCTACCCCTTGTCCCTCAGTGCGCGCTACCTGGAAAGGAGACTGCATGCCTCTGCTTAGAATTTCCGCCCTGCATAAATACTACGGCGATCACCACGTGCTCAAAGGCATCGACCTCAGCGTCGAGGAAGGCCAGGTGGTAGCAATCATCGGCCGCAGCGGCTCGGGCAAATCCACCCTGCTGCGCACGCTTAACGGCCTGGAGTCGATCAACGACGGTGTGATCGAAGTCGACGGCGAATACCTCGACGCTGCTCGCGCCGATCTGCGCAGCCTGCGGCAGAAGGTCGGCATGGTGTTCCAGCAGTTCAATCTGTTCCCGCACCTGACCGTGGGCGAAAACGTCATGCTCGCGCCGCAAGTGGTGCAGAAAGTGCCGAAAGCCAAAGCGGCGGAGTTGGCGCGCGAGATGCTTGAGCGCGTGGGTCTCGGGGAAAAGTTCGATGCGTTCCCTGATCGATTATCCGGCGGCCAGCAACAGCGCGTGGCGATTGCCCGGGCATTGGCGATGTCGCCGAAAGTGTTGTTGTGCGACGAAATCACCTCGGCGCTCGACCCGGAACTGGTCAATGAAGTGCTCAGCGTGGTGCGGCAATTGGCCAAGGAAGGCATGACATTGATCATGGTCACCCACGAAATGCGCTTTGCCCGCGAGGTGGGAGACAAATTGGTGTTCATGCACCATGGCAAGGTGCATGAGGTGGGGGACCCGAAAGTGTTGTTTGCCAACCCGCAGACGGCGGAGCTGGCGAACTTTATTGGCACCGTCGAAGCGACAGCCTGAAATAGCCGTAGTGATGGGGCGGACGCCTTCGCGAGCAGGCTCGCTGCCACAGGGATCTCTGTTGGACCACTATGGTGAGTTCGCTGCAAAACCTGTGGGAGCGAGCCTGCTCGCGAATGGCCGCGCCGCGGTCTCAAGCTTTTCTGCGCTGAATCAACGGTTTGAACCATGCGCGTTGGCGCCAGCCTTTGATCGTGGCACGATGTCGGGGTTATCGAACGAGACCCCCTGACCATGCCGCAATCCCAAGCCAAGAATCTGTCCCTGATCGCCGCAATCGACCTGGGCTCCAACAGCTTTCACATGGTCGTGGCCAAGGCCCAGAATGGCGAAATCCGCATTCTCGAGCGTCTCGGCGAAAAGGTTCAGTTGGCCGCCGGCATCGACGATGAGCGCAAACTCAACGAAGAATCGATGCAACGCGGCCTCGATTGCCTCAAGCGTTTTGCCCAACTGATCAACGGTATGCCGCTGGGCGCCGTGCGCATCGTCGGCACCAACGCCCTGCGTGAAGCGCGCAACCGCCTCGCATTCATCCACCGCGCCGAAGAAATCCTCGGCCACCCGGTGGAAGTCATCTCCGGCCGTGAAGAAGCGCGACTGATTTATCTGGGCGTGTCGCACACCCTTGCCGACACCCCGGGCAAACGTCTGGTCGCCGACATCGGCGGCGGCAGCACCGAGTTCATCATTGGCCAACGCTTCGAACCGCTGCTGCGCGAAAGTCTGCAAATGGGCTGCGTCAGCTTCACTCAGCGCTACTTCAAGGACGGTAAGATTACCCCAGCCCGCTACGCTCAGGCGTACACCGCAGCGCGGCTGGAGATCATGAGCATCGAACACGCCCTGCACCGGCTGACCTGGGATGAAGCCATCGGCTCCTCGGGCACCATCCGTGCGATCGGCCTGGCCCTGAAGGCTGGCGGTCACGGCACCGGCGAGGTGAATGCCGAAGGTCTGGCCTGGCTCAAGCGTCGCCTGTTCAAGCTCGGTGACGTCGACAAGATCGACTTCGAAGGCATCAAGCCTGATCGCCGGACAATCTTCCCGGCGGGCCTGGCGATTCTCGAAGCAATCTTCGACGCCCTCGAATTGCAACGCATGGACCACTGCGACGGCGCACTGCGTGAAGGCGTGCTCTACGACCTGCTCGGTCGTCATCATCATGAAGACGTGCGCGAACGTACGTTAACTTCGCTGATGGAGCGCTATCACGTCGACCTGGAACAGGCGGCGCGGGTGGAACGCAAAGCCTTGCACGCGTTCGATCAAGTGGCGGCGGACTGGGAACTGGATGACGGCATCTGGCGCGAACTCCTCGGCTGGGCGGCGAAAGTTCACGAAGTCGGACTCGATATCGCGCACTATCACTACCACAAGCACGGCGCCTACCTGATCGAGCACTCGGACCTTGCCGGGTTCTCTCGCGAAGACCAACAGATGCTCGCCCTATTGGTGCGTGGCCATCGCCGCAACATCCCCAAAGACAAGTTTGCCGATTTCGGTGACGACGGCGACAAGCTGATCCGCCTGTGCGTGCTGCTGCGCTTTGCGATCCTGTTCCACCACATTCGCGGCACCCAGGCGATGCCGCAGGTGGTGTTGCACGCTAAGGGCAACAACCTGGATGTGGAGTTTCCGCAGAACTGGCTGGATGAGAATCAGCTGACTCAGGCGGATTTCGGGCTTGAGGCGGATTGGCTGACGCGAGTGGGGATTGTTCTTACTGTTCACTGATACACCGCCAACCTCCCCTTCGGCAGCTTCTGCAAAGGGGTTTCGGGTACAAAAAAGGCGATCCGCTCGGATCGCCTTTTTTATTGGGTTCGGTTTGAGATTGGGGGTGGGCCTGCCCCTCACCCCAGCCCTCTCCCGAGGGAGAGGGAGCCGATCTCCGTTGGCTTCGAAGCCTGAGTTCGACTCGGTATTGCAAGTCGGCGTAACCCTGACATCCACCTCGGTCAGTCCCCTCTCCCTCCGGGAGAGGGTTAGGGTGAGGGGCTTTTGACCTTTAAGACCTCAACTGCTCACTGGCAAAATCGGGCTGCCCAACCGCTCCAGCAACGTTGCCTGCGCACTGCGCGGGTTCTGGTTACCGGTCGGCGTGTTGCGGATGTAACGGCCATCCGACTGCAGGCTCCAGCTGTGGGTGTTGTCGGTCAGGTACAGCTCCAGCTCTTTTTTCACGCGGGTCAGCAGCTTCTTGCCCTCCACCGGGAAGCAAGTCTCGACGCGCTTGTCGAGGTTGCGCTCCATCCAGTCGGCGCTGGAGAGGAACATCTGCTCGTCGCCGCCATTGAGGAAGTAGAACACTCGGGTGTGCTCAAGGAAGCGGCCGATGATCGAGCGCACATGGATGTTGTGCGAAACCCCGGCGATGCCCGGACGCAGGCAGCACATGCCACGCACCACCAGATCGATGCGCACGCCTGACTGGCTGGCCTTGTACAGCGCGCGGATGATCTTCGGATCGGTCAGCGAGTTGAACTTGGCAATGATGTGCGCCGGTTTGCCGTCGAGCGCAAATTGCGTCTCGCGGGTGATCATGTCGAGCATGCCCTTCTTCAGGGTGAACGGCGCATGCAGCAGCTTCTTCATGCGCAGGGTTTTACCCATGCCGATCAGCTGGCTGAACAGTTTGCCGACGTCTTCGCACAAGGCGTCGTCGGAAGTCAGCAGGCTATAGTCGGTGTACAGCTTGGCGTTGCCGGCGTGGTAGTTACCGGTGCCAAGGTGCGCATAACGCACGATCTCGCCAGCCTCGCGACGCAGGATCAGCATCATCTTGGCGTGGGTCTTGAAGCCGACCACACCATAAATCACCACCGCACCGGCCGCTTGCAGACGGCTGGCCAGTTGCAGGTTGGATTCTTCGTCAAACCGGGCGCGCAGCTCGATGACCGCCGTCACTTCCTTACCGTTACGCGCGGCATCCACCAGCGCATCGACGATCTCGGAGTTGGCACCAGAGCGGTACAGGGTCTGGCGCACAGCCAGAACGTGCGGATCCTTCGCCGCCTGACGCAGCAGGTCAACCACCGGGGTGAACGACTCGAACGGGTGCAGCAAGAGGATGTCCTGCTTGCTGACCACGCTGAAAATGTTTTCGCTGTTCTGCAGCAGTTTCGGGATCTGCGGGGTGAACGGCGTGTATTGCAGCTCCGGATGGCTGTCCAGACCGGTGATGCTGAACAGCCGCGTCAGGTTGACCGGGCCGTTGACCTGATACAGCTCGCTCTCGCTCAGGTTGAACTGCTTGAGCAGGTAGTCCGAAAGATGTTTCGGGCAAGTGTCGGCGACTTCCAGACGTACCGCATCGCCGTAGCGACGCGAGAACAACTCGCCACGCAGCGCGCGGGCCAGGTCTTCGACGTCTTCGGAGTCGAGCGCCAGGTCGGCGTTTCGGGTCAGACGGAACTGGTAGCAGCCCTTGACCTTCATGCCCTGGAACAGGTCATCGGCGTGGGCGTGGATCATCGACGACAGGAATACATAGTTGTCGCCGGGGCCGCCGACTTCTTCCGGCACCTTGATGATCCGTGGCAGCAGGCGCGGCGCGGGGATGATCGCCAGACCGGAGTCGCGACCGAAGGCGTCGATACCTTCCAGTTCAACGATAAAGTTCAGGCTCTTGTTCACCAGCAACGGGAACGGGTGCGTCGGGTCGAGGCCGATCGGCGTGATGATCGGCGCGATCTCGTCGCGGAAGTAGCGGCGCACCCAGGTTTTGATCTTGGTCGTCCAGTGGCGGCGACGGATGAAGCGCACTTGGTGCTTCTCCAGCTCCGGCAACAGGATGTCGTTGAGGATCGCGTACTGACGATCAACGTGACCGTGCACCAGCTCGCTGATCCGCGCCAGCGCTTGATGCGGCTGCAAGCCGTCAGCACCGGCCTGTTCACGGGCGAAGGTGATCTGCTTCTTCAGACCGGCGACGCGGATCTCGAAAAATTCGTCGAGGTTGCTGGAGAAGATCAGCAGGAACTTCAAGCGTTCCAGCAGCGGATAGGACTCGTCCAGCGCCTGTTCCAGCACGCGGATATTGAATTGCAGTTGCGAAAGCTCACGGTGGATGTACAGGCTGCTGTCATCCAGGCCCGGGATCGCAATCACTGGTGCCGCCACGACAGGTTCGGCGACTGGCACGGGTGGCGCAGGCTCCAGCTCCGGTGGGGTCTCGGTGACTTGCTCGACCACCGGTTGAGCTTCTTTTACTGCAACTTCCGTGAGTCCTTCGGTATTCATTGAATGTTCCTGGGAGGGCTATTTCTGCTCTCGTAACAATTGAGCGGCGCGGACAGCAAAGTAAGTCAGGATGCCATCAGCGCCGGCACGTTTAAAGGCGGTCAGTGATTCAAGAATCACCGCCTCGCTCAACCAGCCATTCTGGATCGCCGCCATGTGCATGGCGTATTCGCCGCTGACCTGATAGACGAAGGTCGGCACTTTGAAGGCATCTTTTACCCGGAAAAGAATGTCCAGATAGGGCATGCCCGGTTTGACCATGACCATGTCCGCGCCTTCAGACAAGTCCGCACCCACTTCGTGCAGCGCTTCGTCACTGTTGGCCGGATCCATCTGATAGGAGGCCTTGTTGGCCTTGCCGAGGTTCGACGCCGAACCGACCGCATCACGGAACGGGCCGTAATAGGCACTGGCGTACTTGGCCGAGTAGGCCATGATCCGCACATTGACGTGACCGGCGATTTCCAGTGCTTCGCGGATTGCCTGAATGCGACCATCCATCATGTCCGACGGCGCGACAACCTGAGCGCCGGCTTCGGCATGGGACAGCGCCTGACGGACCAGGGCGTCAACGGTGATGTCGTTCTGTACGTAGCCTTCGTCGTCGAGAATGCCGTCCTGGCCGTGAGTGGTGAACGGATCCAGCGCAACATCGGTGATCACCCCCAGTTCCGGGAAGCGCTCACGCAGTGCACGGGTGGCGCGCTGGGCGATACCTTGAGGATTCCAGGCTTCAGCGGCGTCGAGGGATTTCAGTTCGGCTGGAGTGACCGGGAACAGCGCCAGCGCCGGAATCCCCAGCTCGACCCACTTGGCCGCTTCTTCGAGCAGCAAATCGATGGTCAGCCGCTCTACCCCGGGCATCGAGGCCACGGCTTCGCGGCGGTTTTCACCGTCAAGCACGAACACCGGCAGGATCAGGTCATCGACCGTCAGCACATTTTCCCGCACCAGCCGACGCGAAAAATCATCACGACGGTTGCGACGCAGGCGAGTGGCAGGGAACAGACGATTGGCAGGGGTAAAGCTCACGGCGGACTCCTGAGCCCGCGCAAACGGGCGAGCGTGACAGTTATAGACGGCCATTATGACGAACAGATGACAGTTATGTGTGCCCCGTGACATGTAGCCGCATTCCATTGTCAGTGTAGGAATTGTTCACGTCGAGACACATTTGGACACTTTCATGAATGTGTCCGAAGGGTTAGGCTGCGCGTTCATTTCGCCAGCACCCAGACAATGCTCCAACAATTTCTGCATGACTTTGGCTACTTTGCCTTGTTTCTCGGCACGTTCTTCGAAGGCGAAACCATTCTGGTGCTCGCGGGCTTCCTCGCGTTCCGTGGATACATGGACATCAACCTGGTGGTGGTCGTGGCGTTTTTCGGCAGCTATGCCGGCGATCAGCTGTGGTACTTCCTGGGACGCAAGCACGGGCGCAAATTGCTCGCGCGCAAACCGCGCTGGCAGTTGATGGGTGACCGCGCGCTGGAGCACATTCGCAAGCATCCGGACATCTGGGTGTTGAGCTTCCGTTTCGTTTACGGTCTGCGCACGGTGATGCCGGTGGCGATCGGCCTATCGGGCTATCCGCCGGGACGTTATCTGCTGCTCAACGGCATCGGTGCAGCGATCTGGGCCACGGCGCTGGCCGCTGCGGCTTACCACTTCGGCGCGGTGCTGGAAGGCATGCTCGGCAGCATCAAGAAGTACGAACTGTGGGTGCTCGGCGCGCTGCTGATTCTTGGCGTTGGCCTGTGGCTGCGCCGCCGCTTCAAGAATGCGCGGCTGGCCAAACAGGTCTACGCCGACGAGCAAGCCGCGAAAGCTGCACTGCTGAATCAAGCCGAAGTGGCCAAACCTGCCGAACCGAAGACGCCCGCCGAGTAACTCGCTGGCGACTGGCTACAGCCCGCCGGCACTGAGCGGGCCAGCTGACCCTTTCAGTCAGATACGTCACTTTTATCCTCGCTGCTCTGGCGCATTCAAGTTCGCCAGCGGCGTTCTCACGCCAAAAATCTCCCGCTCGTTACGCAGCAGGCAACCGCAAATAATGAACACCTCGCCGTCGTTGCGATCCATGTAGAAGGTGTTCCATGCAGGTGCAGCCACCCCTTGAGCCTATGGCAACGCGCGACAATTTAGTGGACATTTAGCGCCATGAATCTGGAGAGAAACCCATGAGCAAAAAAGTTGCAGTGATCCTGTCCGGCAGTGGTGTGTACGACGGCGCCGAAATCCATGAAAGCGTGATCACCCTGCTGCGCCTCGACCAACGCGGCGCGCAGGTACAATGCTTCGCCCCGAACATCGCGCAATTGCACGTGATCAACCACCTGACCGGCGAAGAAATGCCCGAGTCGCGCAACGTTCTGGTGGAATCGGCGCGCATTGCTCGCGGCAACATCAAAGACATCCGCGAAGCCGACGTCGATGACTTCGATGCGCTGATCGTGCCGGGTGGGTTTGGTGCGGCGAAGAACCTTTCGAACTTTGCCGTTGAAGGCGCGGGCTGCAGCGTGCAGCCGGAAGTGCTGGCGCTGGCCGAGGCGTTTGCCGAAGCAGGCAAACCGGTGGGCCTGATGTGCATTTCCCCGGCATTGGCGGCGAAGATCTATGGCCCGGGCGTGACCTGCACCATCGGCAATGATGCCGACACGGCCACAGCGATGAACAAGATGGGCGCCACTCACGAAGACTGTGCGGTGACGGAGATTATCGAAGACAAGGCGCGCAAACTGGTGACGACCCCGGCTTACATGCTGGCGCAGAACATCAGTGAGGCGGCTTCGGGGATCAACAAGCTCGTGGATCGCGTCCTCGAACTGACCCACGAAAACGACGCCTGATCCCCAACTGCGTACAAAACCAAAGGTGGGAGCGAGCCTGCTCGCGAAGGCGGTGTGTCATTCAACTCTATGTTGTCTGATACAACGCATTCGCGAGCAGGCTCGCTCCCACAGAGGATTTGTGTAGGGCTTAAGTTTTGCGCGTCAGTCGGGTGAGAATCCGGTCCAGCGCATTGGCAAACGCCTGTTTTTCGCGATCGCCAAACGGCGCGGGTCCGCCGCTCATCTGGCCCTGTTCGCGCAGATCGGTGAACAGGTTGCGCACGGCCAAGCGCTCGCCCATGTTCTGCGCATCGAACTCCTTGCCGCGTGGATCCAGCGCCGCGACGCCCTTCTTCACCAAACGATCGGCCAATGGAATATCGCTGCAAATCACCAGCTCACCCGGTACCGCGTGCTCGACCAGATAATCGTCCGCCGCATCCGGGCCGCTCGGCACCACGATCAGTTTGACGATGGCCAGCCCCGGCTTGATCTGCGGCTGCCCGGCCACCAGCACCACTTCAAACTGACGCTTGAGGGCAAACTTCACCACCAGATCCTTCGCCGCTCGCGGGCAGGCGTCGGCATCGATCCATACACGCATTTTTCTAACCTCCAAAAACAATTCGCGAGCAGGTCGAATCGTCGCACCGTCACTCCCACAGGTTACGCGTAAACCCTGTGGGAGCGAGCCTGCTCGCGAATATGAGCGCAGCGAATGCTTTTTTAGGCGACTACCCGCCGCTTTTCCGCCACCCAGCTACGCCCATACAGCACAACAATCGCCAGAATCGCCACCGCCTGCGCCGTCAACGAATACGCATCGGCATGAATCCCCAGCCAGTCGAATTCAAAGAACGCCACCGGCCGCGTGCCGAAGATCCCGGCTTCCTGCAACGCCTTCACACCATGCCCGGCAAACACCACCGACAGCGCGCACAGTAGCGCCGCGTTGATGCTGAAGAACAGCGTCAGCGGCAGCTTCGCCGAACCGCGCAGAATCACCCAAGCCAGACCAACCAGCAACACCAGCGCCGTTGCGCCACCCGCGAGCACCGCGTCATGCCCGGCTGGACCGGCCTGCAGCCACAGGGTTTCGTAAAACAGGATCACTTCGAACAACTCGCGGTATACCGAGAAGAACGCCAGAATCGCGAAACCGAAACGCCCGCCGCCACCGACCAGGCTGCTCTTGATGTAATCCTGCCAGGCCGCAGCATGCCGGCGGTCGTGCATCCACACGCCCAGCCACAAGACCATGACACTGGCAAACAGCGCCGTCGCGCCTTCGAGCAGTTCACGCTGCGAGCCGCTGACGTCGATCACATACGCCGCCAGCGCCCAGGTGCCGAGGCCGGCCAGCAGTGCCAGGCCCCAACCGACGTTGACGCTACGCACCGCCGACTGCTGGCCGGTGTTGCGCAGGAAAGCGAGGATCGCCGCCAGCACCAGAATCGCTTCTAGGCCTTCGCGCAGCAGAATCAGCAGGCCGGAGATGTAGCTCAGCGACCAGCTCAGGCCATCACTGCCGAGCAACCCGGCGGACTCCTTCAACTTCGCCTTGGCCGCGTCCAGACGCTGCTCGGCCTGCTCGACCGGCAAGCCGTCCTGCAACGATTGTCGATAGGCCATCAAGGACTTTTCAGTGTCCTTGCGCACATTGGCGTCGACGTTATCCAGTGAGCTCTCGACCAGTTCGAAGCCTTCCAGATAGGCCGCGACCGACAGGTCGTAGGCCTGATCGTGCTCTCCGGCGCGATACGCGGCCAGACTCTTGTCCAGCGTTGCAGCGGTGTAGTCGAGCAACTGCGCCGGGCCACGCTTGACCTGCGGCGGCTGCGCGCGTTGCGCACGGAACGTCGCTGCGGCCTGCGCGCCATCGACGGCCTGCACTTCGGCCGGTGTCTGGCGCGCCAGATCGGCGATGTTGTAGGTCTTCTCGGCATTGGCCGCCGTAGGATCGGCGCTGAAACCGGCGATGTAGGTGGCAAGATCCCAACGCTGTCGATCATCGAGCTGATCGGCAAACGCCGGCATATCAGTGCCTTCGACGCCTTGGCCGAGGGTGTTGTAGATCGCATACAGACTCAAGTGATCCAACCGCGCCGCATCCCGCAGATTGGCCGGCGGCGGGGTCATGCCGAGTCCCGCCGGGCCGTCACCGGCGCCGCTGTCGCCGTGGCACACCGAGCAGTTCTGCGCATAGAGTGGAGCGCCTCGGGTGGGATCGGGGGTGATGATCGGTGCCTGGCTGACTTCATATGCCACCGCCAGTTGTGCGCCCAGTTGCCGCGCCTGACGGGCCACTTCGGCGCCATCCTGCTTCGCGATGATCGCCGCCTTCAAAGCGCTGACACCTTGCTCCAGCGCAGCTTTTTCAGGCTTGGCCGGCATGCCGGCGATCAAGCCTTGCAGCGCCTGCGTAAACTCCAGTTGCTCGCGGTATTCAGAATCATCGACAACCTTGCCCGCCGCTACCGTCGGCGGGTAATCCGCACTGATGTAATCGAGCAGGTGCAGCGCTTGCGGCGCGCCTTCCACGGTATCGGCCAGCAGATTGAAGCTGCTCAAGGCAAACAATGGGAGCACCAGCCAGGCCAGAATTCGGGACGAGGCAGTCATGAACGGATCTCAAATGGAAATGCGAAGTTACATATTGTTCACTTCGCAGACTTTTCTCTCAAGCTTTGTCGGTTTTTCGCTTTTATTGGGCGGATATGCCCGGCAGACGAAAACCGCACTATCGCCGAGGATTGCCGCAGTGACAGGGTCCTTGATCGGCGCACATCGGCCCCCAACCTGAATCACAGCCATTGGCCAGCATCCGCCACTATACTGCGCGCGCCCTCAACATTTCGGCTCAAGGAGACACACCCGTTTATGCGGATCATCCCGTTGCTCGTCCTGCTCGCCACTGCTCCTTTATTGAACGGTTGCGCGGCTTACCGCGATTACGATCAGGAAATGCAGCAAACCACCGACGAGATGACCAAGGGCAACCTTACCGGTGCACTGGCGCTGGTCGAGATGCACAACCCGTGGGAAGACAAGGATCTGCTGTATTACCTGGAAACAGGCGCCATCCTCAGCGCTGGCAGCGCCCTGCCCGAAAGTCAGCAAGCGTGGCGCAGTGCTGACCGGATGATCTTCCAGCATGAAGAAGCCAACCCGTCAGGCGCCATGAAGTTGCTGGCACGGTTCGGCGATGAAATGGGCACCATGCTGGTCAACGACAAGTTGCGGCGCTACGAAGGCTACGATTACGAAAAGGTCATGCTGACCACGCAAATGGCCCTCAATCAGTTGTCCATCAACGATTTCGACGGGGCACGCGCCGACATCAAGAAAACCCACGAACGCGAAGCACTGATCGCCCGGCAGCGGGAAAAACAATACGAAGAAGCCGAAGAACAAGCCAAGACCCACGGCATCGTCTTGCGTTACAAGGATCTGCAAGGCTACCCCGTGGCCATTCTTGACGCGCCGAATGTGGTAGAGCTGAAGAACGGCTATCAGAGTGCTTTCAGCCATTATCTGGCTGGCTTCACTTACGAGGCCTTGGGCGAGCGAAACCTCGCGGCCCCCGGCTATCGCCAAGCGATCGAATTGCGCCCGGACCTGCCCTTTCTGCAAAAAGCCTTGCGCAATCTCGACAAGCCCATCGCGAAAACCGATGAAAGCGATGTGTTGATCATTATTCAGAGTGGCCTGGCACCTGCCCGCAGTTCGGTGCAAGTGCCTATTCCTGTGCGCCTGAACGAAAATCTGGTCATCGTCGCGCCGATTTCTTTTCCGGTGATGGTGCCGGACACCGTGACCCCCGGCTTCAGTCATGTCACGGTGGATGGTCGAAAACAGCCGCTGACCGTGATCAACAGCGTCACCGACATGTCCATCCGCACATTACGCGATGATATGCCGGCAATCATCTCGCGGGCGATGTTCCGCGCCAACATGGCCGCCATCAGTCAGGCTCAGGAGAACGAGCGCAATCCGGCCAAGGCTTCGCTGACAGTCACCCAGCATGACCCGTTTGAAGAAGCTGACACGCGAACCTGGCGGGCGCTGCCGGACAAAACACTGATCGCCCGCCTGCGCCTGAAAAAAGGTTTGCATACGTTTCGATTGCCAATTCCACCGACTGATTACCCGTTTCAATTACGCGTCGACCAAGACCACCAGATTCTGCATCTGCGAGTGTTCCGGGATCAGACATATACGGTGGGTTCGGCTTTCGTCCCGCGGGACACTCCGTTGCCGGAAAAAACGCCGACGCCTGACAAGTAATGGCACACCACCAAACACATGCAATCAAAAAGCAATTACATAGCCACTACGTCACGCCTATAATGCCGCGCCCTCGCCATGCGAGCCGGCACAAAAGCTCCTCCGGTAACGAGGAATTGGCAGGAGGCCAACGCCCTGTCGATGGGTCACATCAGCCCGACCAGCACACGCGGCTGCAGTTAAATCAGCTACTCAGGGAAGAAGTACCCCATGGTTTTCCGCGCTCCCACCTTGATCGCGCTCAGCGCCGTCACTCTGCTCTCCGGCTGTTCGGCGTTTCGCAACTACGACTCCGAACTGGCCCAGACCAATCAGCAACTGGCCACCGGCAACGTCGACGCCGCGCTGACCCTGCTGGAAAAGAACAACACCGGCCCTGACAAAGACCTGCTCTATTACTTCGAGAAAGGTGAATTGCTGCGCGCCAAGGGCGATCTGTCCGGCAGCCAGAATGCCTGGACCAGCGCCGACCAGGTGGTTGGCAAGTGGGAAGACTCGGTCAAGCTCGACACCGACAAGTACCTGGCTCAATTCGGCAGTTTCCTGGTCAACGACAAAGTGCGTCGCTACGAAGGCTACGACTACGAAAAAGTCATGCTGACCACGCAGATGGCCCTGAACCTGCTGGCAATCAATGACTTCGACGGCGCGCGTACCGCAATCAAGAAGACTCACGAGCGCGAAGCGGTGATCGCCGAGCTGCGTGACAAGGAATACCTCAAGAGCGAAGAAGAGGCCGAGAAAGAAGGCATCAAGACGCAGTACAAAGACCTGCAGGGCTATCCGGTCGCCAGTCTCGACGCGCCGGAAGTGGTCGGTCTGAAAAACAGCTACCAGAGTGCGTTCAGCCATTACCTGTCCGGTTTCGTCTATGAAGCCCTGGGCGAAAAAGGCCTGGCTGCACCGGGCTACCGCAAGGCTGCCGAATTGCGTCCGAACACGCCGCTGCTGGAACAGGCGCTGGTCAACCTCGACAAGCCGGGGAAATCCGACGACAGCGACATTCTCATCGTCGTCCAGAGTGGTCTGGCGCCAGCCCGCGACTCGATCCGCGTGCCGCTGCCATTGCCGATCTCCAACAATGTGGTGATCACGCCGCTGTCGTTCCCGATCATCAAGCCTGACACCTCCACGGCGACTTTCGCGCAAATCGGCGTCGACGGTCAGCAGGTCGATCTGACCGCGCTCAACAGCACCACCGCGATGTCCCGCCGGGCCCTGCGTGACGACATGCCGGGGATCATCCTGCGCACCACCGTGCGGGCAATCACCAAGGGTGTTGCGCAGAAGCAGATCAACGAAACCAACCCGCTGGCGGGTCTCGCCGTCGGTATCTCTTCAGCTGTGCTCGAAGGTGCCGATACCCGTACGTGGCGCACCCTGCCGGACAACACCCAAGTGGTGCGTCTGCGTCTGAAAAAGGGTGAGCATCAGGTTACCCTGCCAAGCGCCGTGGGCGGCTCGGTGGTCAAGGTGACTGTCGATCAGCGTTACCAAGTGATCACTTTGCGCGCCGTGGGCAACCAGGTGTTCGCCGGTGGTCTTGCCGCACACGTCATCCCGAGCGCCAGCGCGACCAACGTCGCCAGCCTCAAACAACCTTAAGAACGGAGTCTTTGCATGCGCTTCAAACTCATCGCCGTCGCCGCCCTCGCCTTGCTGGCGAGCGGTTGCGCCACCCCGCCACCACCGGAGCCGGGCAGCGCCGCGAGCAAAGTCGTGGCCATGGGTCCGCAGAAACACATCGTCGTCGGCGCCATGCGCGTCGCTCGCGAAAACGGTTTCATGACCGTCAATGTGCAGTTGAGCAACACCCTCAACAGCAACAAGACGTTCTACTACCGCTTCGCCTGGCTCGGCGCGGAAGGCTTCCCGATTGCCGAAGAAGAAGTCTGGAAAAGCCAAATGATGTACGGCGCCCAGACCAGCTTCATTCAAGGCATCGCCCCGACCCCGAAAGCCGTGGACTTCCGTCTGGAAATCAAGACGCCGTAAGCCTGCCACCCTATTCCTGTTTTAGAGAGCACTCCCATGTTTGCACGCTTTTCCTGCATCGCCGTCATCGCCCTGCTGGCCTCCGGTTGCGCCAACACCTCGCCGACCCTGGGCAGCAAGAACATCAGCTACGGCGACACCAAAGCGGTTGAAACCGTGACCAACGAATTCGGTTCGACCGACCTGCAAATGATCGCCGAATCGATGACCCGCTCGCTGGCTCAGTCCGGCATCCTGCAGGGCCGTCCGGTGGTTCAGGTCTACGACGTGAAGAACAAGACCAGCGAGTACATCGATACCCGCGAAATCACCACCAGCATCAAGACCCAGCTGATGAAGACCGGTGTGGCACGCTTCGCCAGCGACAACAACGCGATGCAAAGCCAGGTTGATCAGCTCAAGCTGCAAAACCAGAGCGGTCTGTACAAGAAAAGCACCGTGGCCAAGACGGGCAACATGGTTGCCGCCAAGTACCGCATCGAAGGTTCGATCAGCTCGATCGTCAAGCGCAGCAGCGACTACAAGGACGTCTTCTACAAATTCAGCCTGCAACTGATCGATGTTGAAAGCGGTCTGGCCGAGTGGATGGACGAAAAAGAGATCCGCAAAACCACGGAGCGTTAATTGATGCGCGCATGGATTGGCATGATGGCCCTGGCTTGCGCGTTCAGCGCGCAAGCGGCCCCGAAAGTCGCGGTGACGGATCTGGCCTATCAGGAACGTGTGGAGCAATACATCCACATCGTTTCGGCCCAGAGCAATCATCGCGAGGGTTACTACAGCTCCAGCGGTTCTTCGAGCTACAACGAGATCGAAGCGAGCACCAGCTACATCGAGCAAGGCGAGCTGCGCAAATTCACTGGCGACATCAAAGGTGAAATCCTGCGTACCGGCATGTTCCAACTGGTGCAGGGCACGCCGTACACCGCGTCGTCCAAGGGTGACGTCTACGACGTGATCAAGCGCATCAAGGCCGGCAACTTCAAAGGCGCCGACTATGTGCTGTTTGGTACGGTGTCGGACATCGACTTCACTCAGGACGTCAACGAACTGGCGAACACCGACAGCTATTCGGCGGTGCTGGGCCTGACGCTGGTGGCGGACTTCAGCCTGATCAACACCAAGACCTTCGAAATCACCTCGGCCTTCACGGCGATGGGCGAAGCGCAGGACACCAAACTGGTGAACCACCGCGACATCAAGATCTCGCTGAACCGTCCTCGGGTGGTGCGTGACGTGTCGAAGGCGCTGGGTGAGGACGTGGCCGGGCAACTGAGCATGCAGCTCGGTGGCGGTGGTTACGAGCAGCCGCGTGAAGCACCACAGCGCAGTAACCTGCCGCGCGATACCGCGCCGGTGATCTTGCGCTGATGACTGGCTCCGGAACGCTCCGCGTTCCAGCCACAAAAAAGGCGACCCGCAAAGGTCGCCTTTTTTGTGTCCGCGATGTTTATGCAGCCGCTTTGCGCAACGTTGCCATAAACGCCGCTGCACCGATGAACAGCCCGGCAAACGTGCGGTTCATGCGCTTCTGCTGCTGCGGTGTGCGCAACAGACGCAGCACCTTCGATGCCAGACCGGTGTAGCCCGCCATCACGATCAGGTCGACGCAGATCATGGTCACGCCAATCACCACGTACTGAATCAGCAACGGCGCATGCGGATTGATGAACTGCGGCAGCACCGCGAGCATGAAGACCAAGGCCTTGGGGTTGCTGATGTTCACCAGAAAGCCACGGAATACTAGCGCCAGCGGCTTGCCGATCGGCCGTACCGCCGCGTCATCGCTCATATCCATGGGCAGCGCGCGCCATTGCTTGATGGCCAGATACACCAGATAAGCGACACCGAACCATTTGATCGCGTGGAAAGCCGTGGCTGAAGCGGTCAGGATCGCGCCAACACCGGCGCCGACAATCGCAATCTGCACCGCCAGACCGATTTGCAACCCGAGGGCATTCCAGTAACCGCGCCAGAAACCGTATTGCAGACCGCTGGACATCGACGCAATGGCGCCGGCACCCGGGGACAGACTGATCACCCAGCAGGCGGCAAAAAACGCCAGCCATGTTTGAAGCTCCATCGCACACCTCGACTCATGCTCGTGACAAATGCCTAAGCTAATGCGGGTTTGAATGGATGACTACCAATTTTTGCTGAATGTTGCAGGTGCTGCTGAGGGCCCCTTCGCGAGCAAGCTCGCTCCCACAGTAGACCGCGATCAAATGTGGGAGCGAGCCTGCTCCGGGCGGCGTTCCGACGAAGGCGTCAGAACAGACGCCGCAGAATTTACTTCTCGAAACCGCTGGAAGGAAACACATCCGTCCCACGCCAACGCCGCACCGAACGCTGGAAGAACAAGCTGTTCGGTACCTGCACCATGGCGCTGCCAGTCCCCAACTCTTCAGCCTCGATCAACGTGGTGTACAGCAGATTGATCGCCACCACCCGGCCTTTGACGCCTGGCTTGTCGGTGGTATCGACCAGTTCGACAATATCCCCCAACCGAAACGGCCCGACCGTGAAGATCAGAATCGCGCAGAGCAAATTCGACAGCACACTCCACATCGCAAAGAACGCGACCGCTGCCACCGCAACGAAACCCGATAGCGCCGTCCACAACACCGTGGCCGAGACGCCGAGGCGCTCCAACACGAAGATCAGCGCGCTGCCCATGATCAGCCAGCGCAACACGCCACGCAGCGGCATCAGCAACTGCGGCGGGAACGGATAGCGCTCGCCCAACCGGGTCAGGCCTTTGGCGACGAAGCGCTGAGTGAGGTAACCGGCCAGCAGGATCAGCAGAATCTGCACCGTAAACCAGATCGGCTCGACCCACACCGCCGGCAGCGGCAGCTTGAACGCTTCCATCAGGACAGCGCCTCCAGCTCCGCCTGCATGCTTTCCAGCACCTCGAGGGCTTCCATCCACGCTTCTTCCAGCTCGCCTTCGCGAACCTTCAGCTTGGCCTGTTCGGCGAGCAGATCACGCAATTCGTTCTTGCGCGCCGGCTCGTAGATGTCGCTGTCGCCGAGGCTGGCATCGACCTTGGCCAGCTTCTCGTGGAGCTTGCCCAGTTCGGCTTCGAGCTTGTCGGCTTCACGCTTGTGCGGGGCCAGTTGCTGACGCAACGCAGCCGCCGCCTGACGCTGAGCCTTCTTATCGGTCTTGTCCGGATTGACCGGAGTATTACTGACCGGCGCGTTGCGCTGGCGGTATTCCACCAGCCAGCGTGCGTAGTCTTCGAGGTCGCCATCGAACTCTTCGACCTTGCCGTCAGCGACCAGGTAGAAATTGTCGGTGGTGCTCTTGAGCAAATGCCGATCGTGAGAAACCACCAGCACCGCGCCACTGAACTCCTGCAGCGCCATGGTCAACGCCAGGCGCATTTCCAGATCGAGGTGGTTGGTCGGTTCGTCGAGCAGCAACAGGTTCGGGCGTTCCCAGGCGATCAACGCCAGGGCCAGACGCGCCTTCTCGCCACCAGAGAAATTCAGCACCGGCTCATCGATGCGCGCGCCACGGAAGTCGAAGCCGCCGAGGAAGTCACGCAGGGTCTGCTCACGCTCGGTCGGGGCCAGACGCTGCATGTGCAGCAACGGGCTGGCCTTGGAATCCAGCGAGTCGAGTTGATGCTGAGCGAAATAGCCGACCACGGTGTTCTCGCCACGGGTCAGGCGCCCGGCGATCGGTGACAGCTCGCCGGCGAGGTTCTTGATCAGGGTCGATTTACCCGCGCCGTTCGGGCCGAGCAGGCCGATCCGCGCACCCGGGGTCAGTTGCAACTTGACCTTCTCGAGGATGGTTTTGTCGCCATAACCCAGACGCGCATCCGACAGGTCGATCAACGGGCTGGAGATCTTGCTCGACTCGCGGAAGACGAAATCGAACGGCGAATCAACGTGGGCCGCCGACAGTTCTTCCATCCGCTCCAGTGCCTTGATCCGGCTCTGCGCCTGACGGGCCTTGGTCGCTTGCGCCTTGAAGCGGGCGATGTAGCTTTCCATGTGCGCACGTTGCGCCTGCTGCTTCTCGTAGGCCTGTTGCTGCTGGGCCAGACGCTCGGCACGGGCGCGTTCGAATGCGCTGTAGCCGCCGCGATACAAGGTGATTTTGCGCTGATCGACATGGGCCACGTGATCGACGACTTCATCGAGGAAATCGCGGTCGTGGGAAATCAGCAGCAAGGTGCCCGGGTAGCTTTTCAGCCACTCTTCGAGCCAGATGATCGCGTCGAGATCCAAGTGGTTGGTCGGTTCGTCAAGCAACAACAGGTCCGACGGGCACATCAGCGCTTGCGCCAGGTTAAGGCGCATCCGCCAGCCACCGGAGAAATCCCCGACCTGACGATCCATCTGCTCGTTGGTGAAACCCAGACCGGCCAGCAGCTTTCGCGCCCGCGCATCGGCGGTGTAACCGTCGGCGCTGTCGAGTTCGGCATGCAGACGGGCCTGAGCGGCACCGTCGTGCGCCGCTTCGGCGGCGGCGAGGTCACGTTGCACATCGCGTAGACGCAGGTCGCCATCGAGCACATAGTCGACGGCAAGGCGCTCGAGCGTCTCGATTTCCTGGCGCATATGGGCGATGCGCCAGTCAGCCGGCAGGAAGCAATCGCCCGAGTCCGGGTGCAGCTCACCCCGGATCAAGGCGAACAGGCTCGATTTGCCGGCGCCGTTGGCACCGATGAGGCCGGCTTTGTGGCCGGCGTGCAGGGTCAGCTCGGCGTCTTCTAGCAGACGTTGCGGGCCACGCTGTAAAGTCAGGTTCTGAAGTCGGATCATAATGGCGGCGGAGTCTACCAGCTTCGCTCACAACTGGCGCGAGTAGCACGATGTCCTCTGACCTGTGGAGCTTTTCCCTTGCCACCTACGCCCGACCGGGTGTGGAAGACGCCTGCCTGCAACTGCAAACGGCAGGCGCCAATGTCTGCCTGCTGCTGTGCGGTTTATGGCTGGAGCAGCGCGCAGTGATCTGCGATCAACAACGCATACGACTGCTTCAGGCGCTGACCGAGCCTTGGGACGTCGAGGTGGTGCAGCCACTGCGAACACTGCGCATGCAGTGGAAAACGCGGGCAGTTGATGACGCGGTGTTGAAAGGCATACGCGAACAGATCAAATCACTTGAGCTGGAAGCTGAGCGAGCGTTGCTGTCACGACTTGAAGGTGTGGCGCAGGAGTGGACGCGAAACGACACAGGTTCGACGACCTGGCTGGAGGGATTGGCCGGCACAGCGGCCAGCCCGAACCGCGACGCGCTGCAAGTGCTGCGCGTCGCGGCAACCGGCGTTTAGGAAGCGCTGGTTGGGTTGTTGCTGGTGCTCGACACAGCGGCTGGAGATGGCGCAGTCGATGGCGTCGAGGTAGTCGCGGCTGGCGCAGGTGCCGATGGCGCAACCGACGCTGCCGGTGCGGCAGGCTTAGCGGCAGGCGCGGTAGCCGGTTTAGCGGCAGCTGGTTTGGCGGCAGCTGGCTTTTTAACGGCTGGTTTTGTGGCAGGTTTTGCAGCTGGCTTGGCGGCTGATTTTGCAGCGACAGGCTTGGCAGCAGCAGTCGCTGGTTTGGCCGCAGCGGCCGGTTTCGCGGCTGGCTTGGCTACCGGTTTGGCGGCGGCTTTCACGGCTGGTTTGGCAGCAGCTTTGGCTGGTGCTTTGGCAGCAGGTTTGGCAGCAGGTTTGGCGGCAGCTGGTTTAGCGGCAGTCTTGGCAGCTGGTTTTGCAGCAGCAGTTTTAGCAGCAGGTTTTGCGGCAGCTTTGTCAGCAGGTTTAGCGGCCGGTTTGGCGGCGGCGGTTTTCGCTGGAGCAGCTTTTGCAGCAGCTGGTTTGGCGGCTGGTTTAGCAGCGGCGGCACGGGTAGCCGGCTTGGCAGCGGCAGTACGCGCAGCAGGTTTTGCCGCCGTGGTTTTAGCCGCTGGTTTTGCCGCGCTCGCCGCAGCAGGTTTCTTCGCTGCAGGTTTTGCGGCCGCTTTGGCAGCTGGTTTTGCAGCAGGTTTTGCAGCGGTTTTCACCGGTGTTTTTGCAGCGGTGTTAGCAGCAGGCTTGGCCGCTGCGGTTTTCGCTGGAGCTTTTGCAGCAGCAGGTTTGGCAGCTGCTTTCTTCGCCGGGGCCGCTGCCGGTTTGGCTGCGCGCGAGGACAACACTTTGCCTACGGCTTCTTGAACGCGACCAACACCCTGGGCCAGTTTCAGGCTTTCCTGGGCATCGCGCTTGAGTTGCAGAATGTAGCTGCGGGTGTCGGACTGACGATCCTTCAAGGCATCGAGCAGGTCTTCCAGTTCTTTCACTGCGCCCTTGGCTTTGGTCTGTGCCTTGGCTTTGCCGGCGGCAGCTGCGTCCTGCAATTTGGTGCGGGACTTGTGCAGTTTTTCCTGCGCCTTGCCGCGTTGTTTTTCCAGTTTGGCGAGCAGTTTTTCAGCATCAGCCAAGGCTTGGGAGCAAGCGTTTTCCAAATGCTCGAGCAGGCTGCCCGAGAGTTGTTGGAGTAAGTGCAACGGAGTATTTACAGGCTTCTTGGTGGCCGACATGGTTTACCTCCTGGCTGACGTGAGTGCGGCTCATACTAGACCTCTGCAGTTACCGCCGCTAGGGCATCTTGACAGTATCGATTGCGTTGCGTTGCACCGAAGCGAAAATGTTCTGCGCGAAGTCAAAAGCAGTTCACCGTTGCCGACGTTCGCGCTGGCATAATTCACCGCATCTCAGGACGGAGAGTGCCCATGTCGCGCTACTTTTTTTTATCCCTCTGCATGGTTTTTTCGGCCGCTCACGCTGACGAAAAAACCACCGCGAATGATGCTCACGATCTGGCCTACAGCCTCGGTGCCAGCCTCGGTGAACGGCTGCGCCAGGAAGTGCCGCAATTGCAGATTCAAGCGTTGGTCGATGGCTTGCAGCAAGCCTATCAAGGCAAGCCGCTGGCATTGAGCGAGGCACGCATCGAGCAGATTCTGGCTGATCACGAATCGCAGAATGCCGAACACTCGGCACAGCCTTCGAGCGACGCGGCGATGGAAAACGAACAGCGTTTTCTTACCGCTGAAAAAGCCAAACCTGGAGTTAAGGAATTGGCCGATGGCATCCTGCTCACCGAGCTGACACCTGGCACGGGGACCAAGGCCGGTCCCGATGGAAAAGTGCAGGTGCTGTATGTCGGACGACTACCCGACGGCACAGTGTTCGACCAGAACACTCAGCCGCAATGGTTCAATCTCGACAGTGTGATTGCCGGTTGGCGCACCGCGTTGCAGAACATGCCGGTGGGCGCGAAATGGCGTCTGGTGATTCCATCGGATCAGGCCTATGGCGCCGACGGTGCCGGCGACCTTATCGCACCGTTCACACCGCTGGTGTTTGAAGTGGAATTGCGCGGCGCGACGAGTTGAGCAGGCAATAAAAAACGGTGCGCTTTCGGGCGCACCGTTTTTTTGTTCAGGGTTCGGGATCAGGCCTGAACCGGATCTTCCGCCTTGTGTGCTGTGTGCAGCACTTCAATCAGGCAGTCTTCAAGTTCGAAGCGCTCGTGCAGCAGGCCTCCGAGCTCTTTGAACTTCTCGGCTACGCATTTGCCTTCATCGCAAAGGTCATTGAACGCGAGCAGCTTCTCGGTAATGACGTCGATGCGCGGATAGATCGTCTCGGCGAGTTCCAGACCGCGTTTGTCGTTGAACGCCTTGGCTTCGCCAGTCAGCTGTTCGTAGATTTCGAAGTGCCCGGCCGACACGTAATCGACCAGCACGCCGCAGAATTCCTGCAAAGGCTTGCGGCTCTCGGACAGCGACTCCGGCTGCGCACCGAGTTTGTCGTAGGCGCCGATCAGCTCTTCACGCTCTTGCAACCAGCGGTCGATCAGCAGATGAACTCCACCCCAGCGTTCCTGAGCATTCTGACAACTTTCGAGCATGGCGATCTCTCTTCCCTTGTGGGTCATGCTGCTCTACACCCGCGCCCCTCTTTTGATTTTGGCTAGGGGGTCGGCCGGGCAGAGCGTCATCGAGCAACATAAATCCAATGACACGTGCGGGCCAGATTATGCCCGCACGCCTATGGCTTCAAGGTACGCAGGAGATAAAGTTCATACAAGTGTTTAATCCCGCAGCAGCACCGGGTGCGACGCTTCGCCGCTGAGCGGTCGTTGCAGAGCACTCCAGACCAGCCGCAACAATTGATAAACCGCCAGAATGGATACTGCGACAAAGAACAGCAGGCTCCATTCCGGGATGCTCAGATCGAACAACGTCCAGGAAATTTCCGCACAATCGGCACCGCCGCTAAACATCCTCTGCAACGCACAGATCCAAGGCAGACCACTGAACAACATCTCCGGGGCAGGCGTGCAATTGAGCAGTTGCAGCAGCGGATCACTCTGGATCAATACCTGTCGCCAGGCCGCCGTGGTACCTCCCAGACTCGCGCCCAGCGCCAACAGCCAGTAGAGCCACAAACCGACACGCTTGGGGCCGTGCACCGCCGCCAGGCCGCTGGACACACACAGCAGCGTGAGGAACAGGCGCTGCACCAGGCACAGGCTGCATGGGGTCAGACCAACAGCATATTCAAGATAATAGGAAGCTCCCAGAGCAAAGGCCCCCGCAGTGAAAGCCATGAAGAACAAGGAGCGTGAGCAGGCCAACGACATGGCTTTTCCGTACCAATAGAGACAGACGGTTACGGTAGAGGAAAGCGTGTCAGCCTTTCAAGGCAAGGCCCTGCCGACAGTTCACCAGAGGTGTAGGGAAAACCCGACAGGTTCGAGAGGAATAGATGTAACCCGCTGTAGGAATTTGCCCCAAGCACTCACTGAAGTTGAAATTCCAGTCACAAAAGACACGCGAGGGAGCACACTCCCTCGCCACTTCAGACGTGAGCAGGAACCGGCAACGGCGCGGCCAGCAGGCGTTCGTCGAGCAGACCGAGGCCTTCCTGAAACAACTGATTGCTGCGTTCGGTATCGCCCAACTGGGCGAGCAGGCGCGCCAGCTCCGCACAGGCCTCCGGATTGCGCTGCGCACGCAGGCTGCTTTCCAGATAATCCCGCGCCTTGCCCCACAGGCTGGTTTGCAGACACAGGCGGCCAAGGGTCAGCAGCAAGCTCGGATCGTTCGGGTGATCCTTCAGCCAGCCTTCGGCACTTTGCAACTGACGGGCTGGATCACTACCGCGCACCAGACCGTAGAGACGGGCCAGATGGCTGTCGTATTTGCGCTTGAGCGCGGTGCGCAGGACTTCTTCCGCTTCGACCTGAGCGCCCAACTGACGCAACTGTTCGGCGTACGCCAACACCAGCGGCGGCTCCTGCCGTTGCGCCGAGGTGAGCTGTTCCCAGGCGCGCGTGAGCGACTGCAAACCAACGCTGCCATCCTCTTCACGTTGCGCAGCCAGCGAGAGGTTTTCACCCCAGGCGCGGCGCTCGAGTTCGGCCAGTTCGGCGCGCGGCAGGACTTTATCCTTGCGCAATTCCGGCAGCAAACGAATCACCGCCGACCATTCGCCGCGCTGCTGATACAAACGCTGCAACTGACGCAGTGTCTGCGCATTGTGTGGATGGCGATCGTGCATCGCTTGCAGGGTCACCAGGGCACCGTCGGTGTCGCCACGGTCGGTCTGCAGCTGCGCATGACTCAGAGCGATTGCCAATTCCGCTTGAGGCTGACGCTCCAGCGCGCGCTCCAGCAATCGATCGCATTCCTCATAGTTTCCTTGCTCATTGGCCGCGCGGGCTGCGCCGAGGTAGTACAGCAGCGGCTGGCGCTCGGCTTCAGCCGCTCGATACAGATGACGCTGCGCGCTGGCCCAGCGACCTTCGGCCAGATCCAGTTGACCGTGCTCGATCGCGACCTGCACGCGACGACTGCGGTTGCGGCGCGACCATGGATTGACCACGCCACTGGAGGTCATGACCAGTTCAACCAGCACCTTGATGCCCCAGATCAGCAGCCACAACACCGCGATCACCGCCAGTGTCGCCCACAAACTCGCTTCGTAACGGAAGCTCTTGTAGGCAATCAACACGTAGCCAGAATGCTGTGCCACTGCAAAGCCCAGCGCCGCCGTCGCCGCGATCACCAGAAACACGATCACATACAGGCGTTTCATGGCGTGGTCTCCTGCGCGGTGTTGGCGGCAGGTTTGGCAAAGGGTTTCACCGACTCTTCGGCATTGACGTTGCGTCGCTCAAGATAGGCTTGCACCGCACTCAGCGTGCCGGCCAGATCCGGAGTCACGACCGTAACCGGTTCCTTGCTCAGCTCGCCAACCTGTTCCAGCATCACTTTGCTTTGCGGATTGTCCGGGTTGAAATTGCCCTTGAGCACATCACGTGCTTCGGCCAGTGCCTGGGTATAGACCGGCGCCTGCCCGTTGAGCGCGGCCCACTGCGCCTGCTCAAGCGCAAGGCTCAGGGCCAGACGTACCTGACTCAGACTCTGCCCGGCCAGCAGCGGGCGCACATTTTTGTCGGCATTGAAATCGATACGGATGTAGCGCGAGACCTGATCCCACCACTGCGCCCAACGACTGGCGCCATCACCGTCGGCGGTCAGGCCCAGCAGTGATTCGCCGCGATCCTTGTATTCCGGAGCCAGCTCGGTGAGGTCGATGACTTGATCGCGCAATGCGCCGAGACGCAGGAACAGACCGGTGCGATCCGGTTGTGCCGTGCTGCGCAGCGCCACCAGGGTTTTCGCCACTTGCTCGCGAGCGGCGAAGGAACCGGGGTCGTTTTGCTCGCGAAGGATTTCGTCAGCACCCTGCACCAGCGCCTGAGCGCTGCTGATGTCCTGCAACGCCGACAGACGCAGGCTGGCCAGACGCAACAAGTGCTCGGCCTCAGCCAGACGCCAGTCCTTGCGACTGGCGCCGAGGACGGTTTCCAGACGTTGATTGAGGCGCTGTTGATCGCCCTGAAGCTGCGTCACCAGACGCTGGCGTTCGGCAAGTTCGTCGGCACCGGGCAGTTGCGCGAGGCGCTCGGTCAGACGCTGTTCATTGAGCTTCAGGCTCTGCGCCTGATCGTTCAATGCCTGCACTTCACCGGACTGCTGCTGAGTATTGGTCTGCAGGTGACGGACCTGCCAGACACCCCAGCCACCGATCGCGACGCCGGCAGCGCCGAGCAACAGGGCGACGATGGCCAGTCCATTGCCTCGGCGCGGCTCTGTGGCCGGCGGTGGAGTTTCAACCTGAGTTTCAATCACAGGCTGGACGTCATCTTTAGGCAAGGCTGTTTCGCTCACGTATCCATCCTTTGCATTAGAAAACGGGTTCGGGATGCTCCCGCAACGCCGTCAGCAAAGCCACGGCACTCGCGCCGCGGCAATCCACAACTGTTTGAGCCCCGGCGGCACGTGCCAGCTCGGCGACCCTTGGGCTTGGTACAAACAACGGCAACCGCGCGATGGTTGACCAGATATCGCCGGCCATTTTTCGCAGGTGCTCGAAACCCTGTCCACTGCTGACCACCAGCCCGTTCAAGCGTTCCGCTTCGATCCGCCGTGGCAGCTCATCCGGGGCATAGGCTGGCAGGTCGCGTCGATACAACTCCAGATACTCGACACTAGCACCAAGCGTACGCAAGCGCTCGGCGAGCAACTCGCGACCGCCCTCCCCGCGCAGGATCAATACCTGCGCGCCGGGCTGGCTGACCGCATCACGCAGTCGAGGTAACTGCAGCAACGCTTCGCTGTCATCGCCATCCGCCGGGAAGCTCACGTCCAGACCATGATCGCTAAGAATCTGCGCGGTTGCCGCTCCGACGCTGAACCACGGCATCGTCAGCGAAGACGAATTACCGAGCAGATCCAGCGCAATGCGAGCGGCCGGCTTGCTGACCACAATCACCGCGTTGCAACGCGGCAACTGCGCAATCGCCTGACGGATTTTGGCAGAGACCGGCAGCGGAACAATGTCCAGAAGCGGCAAACAGCTACTGAAAATCCCCTGCTCCGCCAACGTCTGCGCCAGCGCCGCACAGTCTTCTGCAGGGCGCGTCAGCAGCAGGCGCCAGCCAGTCACTCGTGACCTGCCTCGCCGTACACCGCTTTGAGAATATCGTCCGCGCCCTGGCTGAGCAGATCTTCGGCCACCTTCACGCCCAACGCTTCGGCATCGGCACGTGGCGCACGAGCTTCGGCGCTGAGCAGCCTGCCGCCACTCGGTTCACCGACCAGACCACGTAACCACAACTGCTCACCTTCAAGCACGGCGTAGCAGGCGATCGGCACCTGGCAGCCGCCGTTCAAATGTTTGTTGAGGGCACGTTCGGCAGTCACCCGCGACGTGGTATCGGCGTGATGCAGCGGTGCGAGCAAGGCATGGATTTCAGTGTCGGCGCTGCGGCATTCGATGCCGACTGCGCCCTGGCCACCGGCCGGCAGGCTGTCATCGACACTGATTGCCGAAGTGATGCGGTCTTCGAAACCGAGACGGATCAGACCGGCCGCAGCGAGGATGATCGCGTCGTACTCGCCAGCATCGAGCTTGGCCAGGCGGGTGTTGACGTTGCCGCGCAGGAAGCGGATCTGCAGATCCGGACGACGAGTCAGCAATTGCGCCTGACGACGCAGGCTCGACGTGCCGACAATGCTGCCGGCAGGCAACGCCTCAAGGCTTGCATAGGTGTTGGAAACGAAGGCATCACGCGGATCTTCACGCTCGCAGATGCAGAACAGACCAAGGCCCTCAGGGAAATCCATCGGCACGTCTTTCATCGAATGCACGGCGATATCGGCTTGGTTTTCCAGCAGCGCGGTTTCCAGTTCTTTGACGAACAGACCCTTGCCGCCGATCTTCGACAGTGGCGAATCAAGCAGCTTGTCGCCGCGACTGACCATGGGCACCAGCGTCACCAGCAAGCCCGGATGGGCTGCCTCCAGACGGGCTTTGACGTATTCGGCCTGCCAGAGGGCCAGCGCACTTTTACGGGTGGCGATGCGGATTTCGCGAGAGGACATGGATCAATCCGTACTGAATAGATACGGCGGATAATAACAGCTCAGCCAAATCCACTTTGACTTGAATCAGAGTCGGCGCGGCCTCCCTGGCCTGCAATGCCCGGTAAAAAGGAGTTGGAGCCGCCCGGAGTGACCGGGTTACAGGCCCTGCATCATCTTGCGCACACCGGCCACATGCCGACGGCTGACGATCAGCGCATCACCATTGAGCCCCTTGAGGAACAGCTGGAAATGCCCCAGCGGCGTGCGCTGTAAACGCTCGATGCGGTCGCGGGCGACCAGTGCGTTGCGGTGGATACGCACAAAGCGCTCGCCGAATTCGTCTTCAAGGGCTTTGAGCGGTTCGTCCAGCAGCACCTCACCAGCCTCATGGCGCAAGGTCACGTATTTGTGGTCGGCGATAAAGTAGACCACCTGATCCAACGGGATCAGTTCGATGCCTTTACGGGTGCGGGCGCTGATATGGCTGCGCGGGCCGGTGCCACTTTCGGCAGCGGGGCGGGTCAGGGCCGAGAGTTGCGCCCGATTGGGACGTTCAGCCCGTTTAAGGGCGTCATGCAGATGTTCGGTTCGCACGGGTTTCACCACATAGCCCACGGCGCTGGCCTGCAGGGCTTCCACGGCAAATTCATCGGGGCTGGTGCAAAACACCACGGCCGGCGGCGTTTCGCGTTCGCACAGACGGGCAGCAACCTGCAGGCCATCGAGGCCCGGCATACGAATATCGAGCAGCACGATATCCGGCTTGTGGCTGTCGATCAGTGCCAACGCCTCCTCGCCATTCGTGGCGCTGGGCTCCAGAACTGTGTAGCCCTCGAGCTCGCTCACCATTCGGCTGAGGCGCTCGCGAGCAAGTGGTTCGTCATCAACGATCAGGACATTCATATTGCGCTGGATTCCTGCGTGAGTCTCGCACAAGGATAGCGTAGACAGGTGAAGTGACGTCCGTCACCGCGATCCACGCTAAGACTAGCCCGAGCGCCAAAAAGTGCCGTACGTCGGCCAGCAATATTTGCCAGTGTCCGGGTCGTACTGCTCAAAGCCCGCTGTTTCCTGCGTGTTTCACGGGGATTGCCGAAGGACAATTACACCCATCCCCTCTTCTTATAGTCGGCGGCCAGACCTTTGCCCGATCCAAGTCACACCGACCCTTATGTCCAACTGTAGACGCTTGCCGCGCCGATATTGCTCAATCGAAAAATATCCTTGCGCGAAACCTCCTGAGCCGGCGCCGACTATGGCGCACACAATGAGAAAAAAACGTATCGACCAGTGTCAGCGACAGGATTGGCAACCCTGTTATTATCCGCGCCAGCGTTTCACGCCTTTTTTCTTCAAGCCGATACGAGCGAATTCATGAGCACTGACAAGACCAATCAGTCCTGGGGCGGCCGCTTCAGTGAACCCGTCGACGCCTTCGTCGCCCGCTTCACCGCCTCCGTCACTTTCGACCAGCGCCTCTATCGCCACGACATCATGGGCTCGATCGCCCACGCCACCATGCTGGCCAAGGTCGGCGTGCTGACCGATGCCGAGCGCGACAGCATCATCGACGGCCTGAAGACCATTCAGGGCGAAATCGAGGCCGGCCAGTTTGACTGGCGTATCGACCTCGAAGACGTGCACATGAACATCGAAGCACGCCTGACCGATCGCATCGGCGTCACCGGCAAGAAGCTGCACACCGGGCGCAGCCGCAACGACCAGGTCGCGACCGACATCCGCTTGTGGCTGCGTGACGAAATCGACCTGATTCTCGCCGAGATCACCCGCCTGCAAAAAGGCCTGCTGGAGCAAGCCGAGCGCGAAGCCGCGAGCATCATGCCTGGCTTCACTCACCTGCAGACGGCACAACCGGTGACCTTCGGTCACCACATGCTGGCCTGGTTTGAAATGCTCAGCCGCGACTACGAGCGCCTGGTCGACTGCCGCAAGCGCACCAACCGCATGCCACTGGGCAGCGCCGCGCTGGCCGGCACCACCTACCCGATCGACCGCGAATACACCGCGCAACTGCTGGGCTTCGACGCTGTCGGCGGCAACTCGCTGGACAACGTTTCCGATCGCGACTTCGCCATCGAATTCTGCTCGGCCGCGAGCATCGCGATGATGCACTTGTCGCGCTTCTCCGAAGAGCTGGTGCTGTGGACCAGCGCGCAGTTCCAGTTCATCGATCTGCCGGATCGCTTCTGCACCGGCAGCTCGATCATGCCGCAAAAGAAAAACCCTGACGTGCCAGAGCTGGTGCGTGGCAAGACCGGCCGCGTATTCGGCGCACTGATGGGCCTGCTGACTTTGATGAAAGGCCAACCGCTGGCTTACAACAAGGACAACCAGGAAGACAAAGAGCCGCTGTTCGACGCCGCCGATACCCTGCGCGACTCGCTGCGGGCCTTTGCCGACATGATCCCGGCGATCAAGCCAAAGCACGCGATCATGCGTGAAGCGGCGCTGCGTGGTTTCTCCACCGCGACTGACCTGGCGGATTATCTGGTGCGCCGTGGTCTGCCGTTCCGTGACTGCCACGAAATCGTTGGCCACGCGGTGAAGTACGGCGTGGACACCGGCAAGGATCTGGCCGAGATGAGCCTGGAAGAACTGCGTCAGTTCAGCGATCAGATCGAGCAAGATGTATTTGCCGTGCTGACCCTGGAAGGCTCGGTGAATGCCCGTGACCATATCGGCGGCACTGCGCCGGCGCAGGTCAAGGCTGCTGTGGTACGCGGTCAGGCCCTGATCGCCAGCCGCTAAAAGCCAAAAGCTTCGCGAGCAAGCTCGCTCCCACAGGTTTTGCGTCGGACACATAATCGTGTTTCAGCACATAACCCTGTGGGAGCGAGCCTGCTCGCGAATGCGATCTTCAGAACAACAACAAATCACTTCTTGGCCGCGATCATCGCCAAAAAAGCCGGCATCGCCGCCTCCTTGTCCGCCGCAATCTTCTGCACATGCGGATTCTGCTCAAGCCGTTCCAGCAGCGCCTTGGCCTGCGGCATCTCAGCCAGCAAATCAATTCCGAACAGCTTCTGCCCAACCGCACACGCCAGCGGCACGCTGTAGAGGAAATACAAATCCGCGATGCTCAGAGTGTCGCCCGCCACGTACGGGGCGAACTTGCCGTGTCGGCCCAGCGCGGCAAAACCCAGCAGCAATTCGGTTTTGGTCTTTTCCTTGATCGCCTCCGGTAGGCTCATGCCGAAAAATGCTTCGCCATAACAGGCCCGGCCGGGCAACTCGATGTACAGCTCGATTTCCTTGGCAATCGCCAACACCTGCGCGCGCTCGAACGGATCGCTCGGAAGCAGCTGTGTGCCTTCCTGGGTCTGTTCGAGGTATTCGAGGATGATCGCGGTCTCGTTAATGAAACCGGCGTCCACGCCCAGCACCGGTACTTTTCCGCGCGGGCTGATGGCCAGTGATTCCGGGGTCTGCGCCGGGTAGAACGTGACCTCCTCGAACGGCAGGCCTTTTTCCAGCAGTGCCAGTTTGACCATGTTGTAGTAGTTGCTGACTGAGAATCCGTAGAGCTTGAGCATCACATAGCCTCCAGGCCGTGCGGGGTGGGCAGGGCCTGTTTATAGATCGTGCAGGCGAATCGCGCCAGCAGCATCACCCCGCTGAATGGGGGTAAACTGGCGCCTTTCCATGAGGAGCCTGCCATGAGCGAGCCGACAGACATCGACAACGACGAAGAAGAGTTCACCGAGGCTACGTTGATCGAAGCCATCGAGAACCAGATCGAAAGCGACAACCCGCCAGCGGCCAAAGCGACGTTCAACAAGCTGACACTGGTGGGCGTTGAGCGCGAAGAAATCCTCAGTCTGATGGCGCACGTGCTGGCCTACGAGATTGACGCGATGCTCGATGAAGACCGCCCGTTCGACACCGAATGGTACGAAGCGGCGCTGCGTGCATTGCCGGAATTACCGCCAGAAAAGCAGTAAACCAAACACATCCCCCTGTGGGAGCGAGCCTGCTCGCGAATGCCCTGTATCAGCAAAAACAACGCTGAATGACACACCGCATTCGCGAGCAGGCTAGCTCCCACACAATTTGTCACCCATCCATCCAGTCAACTCCCCGGCCCCGACTACACTGAAATCCGCCTCAAGACAAAATCCCTGATCTGAGCACTGGACATGCCGCAAAAGCGGGTTCACCTTAGGGACGCTGTCGTCCAATTCCTAGAAAGTCTGGAGTCCTTATGTCGCTTACCCCTGAGTTGGTTGCCGAACTGGAAGTCCTCGCACTCTTCAACCTGGACAGTTCCCAGGAAGGTCTGAAAATTCATCAGACCGCTGCCCCGAAGCACATCGCTGCTGCCCAACGCCTCTTTGATAAAGAACTGACCGATCAGCCCGATGGCGGCTATCTGACCAGCCTCGGTCGCGATGCGGCGCAAAACGTGCAAACCGTGCTGACCATTCTGAGAGAAGAACAAACCGCCTGATCCTCCCCGACTTTGCCCACGGGAACTCCTGCCACGGGATTTCCGCGGGCCTGCCCTGCCGCCCGCGATAGAAATCTGACGCCAAAAAACAAAATCAGCTAAAAGTCCCGCCGCGCTAAGGCTAAACTGCCGGACATTCCGAGACCCTCTACGTCCGAGCCCGCGAGCCGGTTTGAGCTGACATGACGCGCACCCACGAAATCCGCCCCGACCTGGACGAAGGCATTGACCGCAAGGTCCTCAGCCAGCTGCGCGCGCGCTTTCTCAAACTCAATGAAGGCCGCCTCGGTCGTGCCCTGGAAGGGTTGTCGACACGCCAGCAAAGCGTACTGACGCTGTTGCCGCTTTTCTTCCACGTCAATCATCCGCTGCTGCCGGGTTATGTCTCGGGCAGTACACCGGCCGGACTGTCGAATTACGAGCCGGACGCCAACACCCTCGCCGAAGCGCAACGCCTGACCCGTTCGTTCTCCTACAAGCCGCGCCACGGCAGCAACCCGCCACGACCGATCCACGGCCTGTTCCTGATGGGCAGCCTCGGCACGCTGGCACAGGCCGATCAGAGCGACATGGACGTTTGGGTCTGCCACGCGCCGGATCTGAGCGAAAGCGAACTCGCTGAACTGGGCAAGAAATGTCAGTTGCTGGAAGCCTGGGCGGCCAGTCAGGGCGCCGAGGCGCACTTCTTCCTGATCGACCCGGAGCGCTTCGTCAAAGGCGAACGCGACTCCCAGCTCAGCTCGGAGAACTGCGGCAGCACTCAGCACTATCTGCTGCTCGACGAGTTCTACCGCACCGCAATCTGGCTGGCCGGGCGCACGCCGATCTGGTGGCTGGTGCCGGTTTACGAAGAAACCGCCTACGATCTTTACACCCATACCCTGCTGTCGAAGCGTTTTATCCGCGCCGACGAAACCCTCGACCTTGGCCATCTGGCAACGATTCCGCCAGGCGAGTTCATCGGTGCCGGATTGTGGCAGTTGTTCAAAGGTATCGAGTCGCCCTACAAGTCGGTGCTCAAACTGTTGCTCACCGAGGTTTACGCCAGCGAACACCCGCAGGTGCAGTGTCTCAGCCTGCGCTTCAAAAAAGCCGTGTTCGCCAACCAACTGGATCTGGATGAGCTGGACCCGTACATGGTCGTGTACCGGCGCATCGAGGAGTACCTCACCGCACGCAACGAAACGGAACGGCTGGAGCTGGTGCGCCGCGCGCTGTACCTGAAGGTCAACCGCAAGCTCACCGGCAACAGCCGCACCCAGAGCTGGCAACGCTCGCTGCTGGAACGGCTGGCCAGCGAGTGGCATTGGGATCAGCGACAACTGACGCTGCTCGACAGCCGCAGTCAGTGGAAAGTCCGCCAGGTCAGCGCCGAACGCCGCGCGCTGGTCAATGAGCTGAACTACAGCTATCGCTTCCTCACCCAGTTCGCCCGCACCGAGCAGACCGTCAGCCTGATCAACAAGCGTGATCTCAATGTGCTCGGCCGCCGGCTCTATGCTGCCTTCGAACGCAAGGCCGACAAGGTCGAATTCATCAACCCCGGCATCGCCCCGGATCTGGCCGAAGACACCCTGACCCTGGTGCAGTCGCGCAACAAAAAGGAACCCGGGCAAACCCAGTGGGGCCTGTATAACGGCAGCCTCACCGCATTGGAGTGGGAACACTTCGCGCCGATCAAGCGCAGCCGCGAGTTACTGGAGCTGTTGACCTGGTGCCACCGCAACGGTGTGATCGACAGCAGCACGCGCCTGGCTTTGCATCCCGGCACCAGCGACCTGAGCGAGTTCGAACTGTTCAACCTGCTCGGCAGCCTGCAACAGTGCATCGCCCTGCCCCTGCCCACGGTGGCCGAAGAGCCGCTGCTGCGCGCCGCCGTGCCGAGCGAAGTGTTGATTCTGGTCAACGTCGGGATTGATCCGCTCAAGCATCACCGCGATCTCAACATTCTGATGACCACCGAACGCACCGACTCGCTGAGCTACGCCGGGGTGCGCGAAAACCTTGTGCTGACCCTGGATCAGGTCACGCTCAACAGCTGGAACGAAGTGCTGGTCAACCGTTTCGACGGCCCGCATGCCCTGCTTGATTGCCTGCGTGATTACCTCAACAATCTGCCGCGCGGGCCATTGCAGCCGTCGTTGAAGGTACGTTGCTTCTGCCACAACCGCGCGCAGTTCATTGCCCGTCGCGTCGAGGAAATCATCGACACCGCGCAAAACCTGTTGCTCAGCGAGTTGAACCATCGCTACCTGATTCAGGTGCAGCAGCATTATCACGTGCTGGAATTGGTGCCGGGCCAGGTCAACCACGTCGCGCTCGCGACATTGCCAGCGTTGCTGGATTACCTTGGTGAAGAACAGCCGCGCTACAGCCCGCTGCACCTGGACCCGATGGCGCTGGAGGATCACGACCTCGCGCTGATCCTGCCGATGGGCCAGCCGGAATGTATTCAGGTGTTCTACCGGATCACCGAGCAACAGGCAGAGTTGTACGTGCTGGATGAGTTCAATGCACTGTGGCAGCAGCATTTGCCGTACCACGACGAGCAAAGTCTGTTGGTGCCGTTGCAACGCTTCCTGCAATCGATCCTGTTCCGCCGCGAAGCCGTGCTGCCGATGGACGCCGGCCCCGATGCCCGTCTCGAAATGTTGTATTACCAGTTATTGCCTTCGGGTCCGGGGCGCGCACGCCGGGTCGAATCGCGGCCGGCACCGCAGACGCCGGTGAACAAGCCGTTCTATGACGTGCAGGCGATCGTCGGCAAAGCCGCACCGGGCGAAGTGCAGGTCACCCTGTATTGCAATCAACGGGAATTCAGCGAACTGGAACATGGCGACCAGCTGTTCAGCGTGGTCGCCCGGGAGATCGTCGAGCAGCGCCGCGATAGCGAACGCTATCGCTGCTACATCACCGACCTCGACCTTTCAGGCCTGCTCGGTGACGGGCAGAGTTCAAGCAATTTGTATCTGCGCTACAAGGCTGACCTGGAGCGCGCCCTGAACGAAGCGCTCGAACAGGTCTGAGGCGGGTTACTCGGGAAACGCGCCACCGTTGGCTGGTTGCGATTCGACTTCGAGCAAAGTCAGTTTGAGGGTCTTGCCACCCGGTGCCGGCCAGTCGATGTGTTGACCGACTTTCAGGCCCAGCAGCGCACTGCCGACCGGAGCCAGGATCGAGATCTTGCCTTCATCGGCGTTGGCATCCTTGGGATAGACCAGCGTCAGGTGGTAATCCTTGCCACTGCCTTCTTCGCGGCAATGCACACGGGAATTCATCGTCACGACATCGGCGGGCACTTCATCGTGGCCGACCACGGTGTCGGCGCGGTCCAGCTCGGTTTGCAGCGCAATCACGCCCGGCGCAGCCTGGTCTTTCTCATTCAGGTTGTCGATCAGGCGCTCCAGACGTTGCACGTCCAGACGGGTAAGGGTGATGGAAGGTGCGGTCATGATCCGGGCAGACTCCTTTCTTCTGCACACAAAAAAAGCAAAACCCCGCCAAAAAAGACGGGGTTTTCACCAGGCCTCGATGGGTTGAGGCGTGTTCGGACACTATCACAGCTCAAAAAATATACAAGTCACGCCCCGCCGCACTGTTTGCGCTGCGACGCCTGCGCGCAAATTACCCGTCGCCGTTCGTCGTCCGCCGAGCGCCATTCGCGAATGTCTTCGACATGGCGGAAGCAGCCGAGGCAGACCTTTTGTTCGTCAAGTCGGCACACACCGCTGCACGGCGAGGGCACGGCCGGACTGATGTTGCTGTAAAGCGGCTTCGGTGGACGAACAGGAGCGGTGTCAGTCACGGAATCACAGACCTTCGAAGTCGAATTCAGCGCCGGCCTGCTGCTTGACGATGCGCTCGAGCATTTCGCCCAGTTGCTCTTCGCTCTTGTCGCACATCCAGCGCTCGCTTTCTTCGTCATAGTCGAAGTGAAAACCACCGGACACCGCCGCCAGCCACAGCTGACGCAGCGGCTCCTGGCGGCTGAAGATCAGCTGCGAGCCGTTTTCGAACTTGACGGTAAGCACACCGGCCGAGTTCTCCATGTCGATATCCAGGTCGCTTTCATCAAAGATGTCTTCCAGTTTTTCCTGGGTTTCATCGACCAGATCGTGGAAACGGGCTTCGGACAAACTCATTGCGGCAACCTCAAAAAATGTTCTGATCAGGCTCAAGCGCCGAAAGATACGGACGCTGCTGGCCGATTGCAAAGATTAACGACCTGTGGGAGCGAGCCTGCTCGCGAATGGCCGGCACATTCAACATTATTGCTGGCTGACCCGCCGCAATCGCGAGCAGGCTCGCTCCCACAGAGATATTGGTGCATTTAGAGAGCCCCGCCGGACGGGAACCCCATCACATAGGCAAGCCGCCGGGTGGCCGGTATACTCCGGCGCAATTAACGCATTTTCAAGGATTTCGCCATGAAGCGCCTGATCTCTTCCCTTGCTGCGCTCGTCGCGGTTGCCTGCCTTGTTTCGGCCTGCGGTCAAAAAGGCCCGCTGTACCTGCCCGATGATGATCAGGACCCGGCCGAGCAAGCCCAGTCTTCGCAGAAGCAACCGTCCAAAGCACACAAGCACGACGTTTACCAATAAGGGATCGCCATGGACGCTTTTAACTACCGTGGCGGGGAGCTGTTCGCGGAAGGTGTGGCGCTGTCCGCCATCGCCGACCGTTTCGGCACGCCCACCTACGTCTACTCGCGCGCGCACATCGAAGCCCAGTATCTGGCTTACGCCGATGCGCTGGCCGGCATGCCGCACCTGGTCTGCTTTGCGGTCAAAGCCAACTCCAACCTCGGCGTACTGAATGTCCTGGCCCGTCTCGGCGCCGGTTTCGACATCGTTTCCCGTGGTGAACTGGAGCGGGTTCTCGCCGCTGGCGGCAGCCCTGACAAGATCGTCTTCTCCGGTGTCGGCAAGACCCGTGACGACATGCGTCGTGCACTGGAAGTCGGCGTGCACTGCTTCAACGTCGAATCCACCGACGAGCTGGAGCGCCTGCAAGTGGTCGCCGCCGAACTGGGCGTTCGCGCACCGGTTTCGCTGCGCGTGAACCCGGATGTCGATGCAGGCACCCACCCGTACATTTCCACCGGCCTCAAAGAGAACAAGTTCGGCATCGCCATCGCCGACGCCGAAGACGTGTACGTGCGCGCCGCGCATCTGCCGAACCTGGAAGTAGTGGGCGTTGACTGCCACATCGGTTCGCAACTGACCACGCTGCCACCGTTCCTTGATGCCCTCGACCGCCTTCTGGATCTGGTCGATCGTCTCGGCGATTGCGGCATTCACCTGCGCCACATCGATCTCGGTGGTGGTTTGGGCGTGCGTTATCGCGATGAAGAGCCGCCATTGGCTGCCGACTACATCAAAGCCGTACGCGAGCGTCTGAACGGTCGTGATCTGGCGCTGGTGTTCGAGCCGGGCCGTTTCATCGTTGCCAACGCCGGCGTGCTGCTGACGCAGGTCGAGTACCTCAAGCACACCGAACACAAAGACTTCGCCATCGTCGACGCGGCGATGAACGACCTCATCCGTCCGGCGCTCTATCAGGCATGGATGGACGTCACGGCGGTCAAACCGCGTGACTCCGCTGCGCGCAAATACGACATCGTCGGCCCGATCTGCGAAACCGGTGACTTCCTTGCCAAGGATCGCGAACTGGCCCTGGCCGAAGGCGATCTGCTGGCCGTGCATTCGGCCGGGGCCTACGGTTTTGTGATGAGTTCCAACTACAACACGCGTGGCCGTGCCGCTGAAGTGTTGGTAGACGGTGATCAGGTTTTTGAAGTGCGCCGCCGCGAAACCGTGGCCGAGCTGTTTGCCGGCGAAAGCCTGCTGCCGGAGTAACCCATGCTGCTGCGTTTTACCAAAATGCACGGCTTGGGCAATGACTTCATGGTTCTCGACCTGGTCAGCCAGCACGCGCATATTCAGCCAAAGCACGCCAAGCAATGGGGCGACCGCCACACTGGCATTGGTTTCGACCAATTGCTGATCGTCGAGGCGCCGAGCAATCCGGATGTGGATTTCCGTTACCGGATCTTCAACTCCGACGGCTCGGAAGTGGAGCAGTGCGGCAACGGTGCACGCTGCTTCGCCCGTTTCGTGCTCGACAAGCGCCTGACGGCCAAACGGCAGATCCGCGTCGAGACCAAGGGCGGCATCATCGAACTGGACGTGCGTAACGACGGCCAGATCGGCGTGAACATGGGCGCCCCGCGCTTGGTGCCAGCGGACATTCCGTTCGAAGCGCCGGCGCAGGCGACCAGCTATCAGCTGGAAGTCGACGGCACCACAGTCGAATTGGCCGCTGTGTCGATGGGCAACCCGCACGCGGTATTGCGCGTGCAGGACATCAACAGCGCACCGGTGCATGAACTGGGGCCGAAAATCGAACACCACCCGCGCTTCCCGGCGCGAGTGAATGTCGGCTTTCTCCAGGTCATCGACCGCAATCGCGCGCAATTGCGCGTGTGGGAACGCGGCGCCGGGGAAACCCAGGCCTGCGGCACCGGCGCGTGTGCAGCGGCTGTCGCTGCGATCAGCCAGGGGTGGATGGATTCGCCGCTATTGATCGACCTGCCCGGCGGGCGCCTGTCCATTGAATGGGCAGGCCCTGGCCAACCGGTGCTGATGACCGGGCCGGCAGTGCGTGTATACGAAGGACAAGTACGTCTTTGAGTGAGCAGAAACCATGACCGATAAGCCTCAGGTACCCGCCCGACAGTCCGACGAATCAGCGTCCGAGAGCCTGGAGGCGGCAGCGGTTGCCGCATACCTCGAGGCGCATCCGGACTTCTTCGTCGAGCACGAAGAGCTGCTGCCCGCCTTGCGCATTCCTCACCAGCGCGGTGACACCGTTTCGCTGGTCGAGCGGCAGATGACTATCCTGCGCGACCGCAACATCGAGATGCGTCACCGCCTCTCGCATTTGATGGATGTCGCCCGCGACAACGATCGCCTGTTCGACAAGACTCGTCGTTTGATCTTGTCTTTGATGGACGCCAGCAGCCTGGAAGACGTGGTGATCAGCGTCGAAGACAGTCTGCGTCAGGACTTCCAGGTGCCTTTTGTCAGCCTGATCCTGCTTGGCGACAATCCGGCGCCAGTCGGCCGTTGGGTTACCCACGCTGACGCCCAAGTCGCCATCGGCGGCTTGCTCACCGAAGGCAAAAGCGTCAGCGGCACCCTGCGCGAGCACGAACTGGACTTCCTCTTCGGCGAAGAACAGCGCAAGCAGATCGGCTCCACCGCAGTCGTCGCGGTCAGCCATCAAGGCATCCATGGGATTCTGGCGATCGCCAGCCGTGATCCGCAGCACTACAAGAGCTCGGTCGGTACGCTGTTCTTGAGCTACATCGCCGAAGTCATGGGCCGCGTGCTGCCACGGGTCAACAGCTCCCTGCGCTCGGTACGCTGAACATGGAACGACAACTGGACGCTTACTGCGAACACCTGCGCAGTGAGCGACAGGTGTCGCCGCACACGCTGTCGGCCTACCGCCGCGACCTCGACAAAGTCCTCGGTTGGTGTGTGAAGCAGAACATCGCCAGCTGGGCAGCGCTGGATATTCAGCGCTTGCGCAGCCTGATCGCTCGTCTGCATGCGCAAGGCCAATCCTCGCGTAGCCTCGCACGGCTGCTCTCGGCAGTGCGCGGGCTTTATCACTATCTGAATCGCGAAGGCCTCTGCGACCATGATCCGGCGACCGGTCTGGCACCGCCGAAAGGCGAGCGACGCCTGCCGAAAACCCTCGATACCGACCGTGCACTGCAATTGCTTGAAGGGGCGGTCGAGGATGATTTTCTCGCGCGCCGCGATCAGGCGATTCTTGAGTTGTTCTATTCTTCCGGCCTGCGCCTTTCCGAACTGACCGGACTCAATCTCGATCAACTCGACCTCGCCGACGGCATGGTTCAAGTCCTCGGCAAGGGCAGTAAAACCCGGCTGCTGCCGGTCGGCAAAAAGGCCCGCGAAGCCCTCGAACAATGGCTGCCTCTGCGGGCCATGACCAACCCGGCGGACGACGCCGTATTCGTCAGCCAGCAAGGCCGGCGCCTCGGCCCGCGAGCGATTCAGGTACGAGTCAAACTGGCCGGCGAGCGCGAGTTGGGGCAGAACCTGCACCCGCATATGTTGCGGCACTCCTTCGCCAGCCACTTGCTGGAATCCTCGCAAGACCTGCGCGCGGTGCAGGAATTGCTCGGTCACTCCGACATCAAGACCACGCAGATCTATACCCATCTGGACTTCCAGCACCTGGCGGCGGTCTACGACAGCGCCCATCCACGGGCCAAACGCATGAAAGGCGATGATTCATGAGCATCCAGTTGATCACCTTCGACCTCGACGACACCCTGTGGGACACCGCCCCGGTGATCGTCAGCGCGGAAGCAGTATTGCGCGAATGGCTGAGCGAACATGCGCCGAATCTGGGCGCGGTGCCGGTCGAACATTTGTGGGCGATTCGTGAGCGGGTGTTGACCAGTGAGCCGGGGTTGAAACATCGCATCAGTGCGCTTCGGCGGCGGGTGTTGTTTCATGCGATGGAAGACGCCGGGTACGCCCATGATGAGGCATCCGATCTGGCCGACAAGGGCTTTGAAGTGTTTCTGCATGCGCGGCATCAGATCGAAGTATTCCCTGAAGTCGAACCGGTGCTGGAGATTCTTGCCAATCATTACTCGCTTGGCGTGGTCACCAATGGCAATGCCGATGTACGCCGGTTAGGGCTGGCGGACTACTTCAAGTTTGCGTTGTGCGCGGAAGATATCGGCATCGCCAAACCGGATGCCCGGTTGTTTCATGAAGCCTTGCAGCGCGGTGGCGCCACGGCCGAAACCGCCGTTCACATCGGCGATCATCCGGGTGATGACATTGCCGGGGCGCAACAGGCGGGGTTGCGGGCGATCTGGTTTAACCCGGCGGGCAAAGCCTGGGAAGCGGATCGCCTGCCGGACGCCGAAATCCGTAGCCTCACGGATCTGCCCGCGCTACTCGCCCGCTGGAATACCACCTCGAAATAATCCACAAACCCTGTGGGAGCGAGCTTGCTCGCGAAAGCGTCAGGTCAGTCACTGCAATGCTGAATGACCTACCGCATTCGCGAGCAAGCTCGCTCCCACAAGGGAACTGCATTCACTTCAGCTCCTTTATTCCAGACATGAAAAAGCCCGCAGCGACGGCGGGCTTTTTCAGCAAGCAAGCAAGCGGCACGCCTCAGATAGGGCGGCTGCCGTACTTGTTGTCTGGCTTCTTCGGCGGATCGGCGACCACATTGGCCTCCACTTCCTGAACCTTGCCGCCACGCGACAGGAACTCTTCCATGGCCTTGGCCAGGGCGTCGCGCTCCTTGTTCTTGGCTTCAATGCTCGGCAATTCGTCTACCGACACCGCAGCCTTGGCTTTGCCTTTGGCAGCCGGAGCCGGCGTATCGTCACCGCTATCGTCGTCAGCAACGTCTTCCGCTGCTGCTTCCAGACCTTCCTCGGCCTCGTCTTCGTCGCCTACTTCGAGGTCGTCGTTTTCCAGATCATCGTCGCTCATGTTCTACCTCATGACTTGCGAAAAGCAGATTAGTTATAGACCAGCTTTGGCAACTGTCGAAAGTCGCCGTTAAAAAATCAGTAACCATTGGTGACCAACGGTTTATGCCCCTTCACCGTGCAAGGTGGCGAGGACTTTTCGGGCACCGCCATGATCACGGTGCTCGCCCAGATAAACACCTTGCCAGGTCCCCAGTGCCAGACGACCTGCCGAAACCGGCAGACTGATCTGGCAACCAAGCACGCTGGCCTTGAAGTGCGCCGGGAGGTCGTCCAGGCCTTCGTCGTTATGCTCATAGCCGTCTGTTCCTTGTGGGATCAGACGATTGAAAAATCGTTCGAAGTCGCGACGTACCGCCGGATCGGCGTTCTCGTTGATGGTCAACGACGCCGAGGTATGCTGCAGCCACAAATGCAACAGACCGACCCGGCACTCCCTGAGTTCAGGCAGGCCTTTGATCAACTCGTCCGTTACCAGATGAAAGCCCCTGGGCCGTGCCCGCAGGGTTATCAGAGTCTGTTGCCACATACAGTTCTCCGCACGTTCGGGGCGCATTCTAGCGCGCTCTGGGAAAAAACAAAGGCCCTAATATTCCTGCAATGATGTAAGCCATTGGCCGCAGAAAAACGCTCGTCGTAAACACGACCAAAGCCGTACGAAAAATCCTTTCAGCTGTTCTCTCTGCGACAAATTCCAGACAAAAAAATGCCCGGCGAACCGGGCAAGTTTTTTAATGCGCGTACTTACAGGTTGTAGCCACGTTCGTTGTGTTGTGCCAGATCGAGGCCAACCGACTCTTCTTCCTCGGTCACACGCAGACCCATGACGGCGTCCAGGACCTTGAGGATGATGAAGGTGACGATCGCGGTGTAGATCACTGTGAAGCCTACGCCTTTGACCTGAATCCAGACTTGCGCACCGATGTCGGTGACGGTGCCGAAGCCACCCAGCGCCGGTGCAGCGAACACACCAGTGAGGATCGCGCCGAGGATACCGCCGATACCGTGTACGCCGAACGCGTCCAGGGAATCGTCATAACCGAGTTTGCGTTTCAGGGTGGTGGCGCAGAAGAAGCACACCACGCCTGCAGCCAGACCGATCACCAGTGCGCCCATCGGGCCTACGGTGCCGGCAGCTGGAGTAATCGCTACCAGACCGGCAACCACACCCGATGCGATACCCAGTGCGCTTGGCTTGCCGTGGGTAACCCACTCGGCAAACATCCAGCCCAGTGCCGCAGCAGCGGTAGCAATCTGAGTGACCAGCATTGCCATACCGGCAGTGCCGTTGGCCGCCGCAGCGGAACCGGCGTTGAAGCCGAACCAGCCAACCCACAGCATCGCCGCGCCCATCAGGGTGTAACCGAGATTGTGCGGAGCCATCGGGGTGGTCGGGAAGCCTTTGCGCTTGCCCAATACCAGGCAGGCAATCAGACCGGCGACACCGGCGTTGATGTGCACCACGGTGCCGCCCGCGAAGTCGAGTACGCCCCAGTCCCACATCAGGCCGCCGTTGCCGGACCAGACCATGTGCGCGATCGGTGCATAGACCAGGGTGAACCAGATAGCCATGAAGATCAGCATCGCGGAGAACTTCATCCGCTCGGCGAACGCACCGACGATCAGCGCCGGAGTGATGATCGCGAAGGTCATCTGGAAGGTGATGAACACCGCCTCAGGGAACAGAGCCGCTGGGCCGGTCAGGCTCGAAGGCGTGACACCGGCGAGGAACGCCTTGCCCATGCCGCCGAAGAACGAGTTGAAGTTGACGACGCCCTGCTCCATGCCGGTGGTGTCGAACGCAATGCTGTAGCCATAAATGACCCACAGGATGCTGATCAGACCGGTAATGGCGAAGCACTGCATCATCACGGAAAGAATGTTTTTCGAGCGAACCATGCCGCCGTAGAACAGCGCCAGGCCGGGGATGGTCATGAACAGCACAAGGGCTGTCGAGGTGAGCATCCAGGCAGTGTCGCCGGAATTGAGGACTGGGGCCGCCACTTCGTCTGCCGCCATTGCAAGGCTTGGCATTACGATGGACAACAGGGCTCCTAGCCCTGCGAATTTACGCAGAGTCATATTGTTTTCTCCTGGGGCGTTGGGGTTTGTGGCGGCGTTTAAATCGCGTCGGTATCGGTTTCGCCGGTACGGATGCGGATCGCCTGTTCCAGATTGACCACGAAGATCTTGCCGTCACCGATCTTGCCGGTGTTGGCCGCCTTGGTTATCGCCTCGATCACCCGATCCAGATCCTTGTCGTCGATGGCCACGTCGATTTTCACCTTGGGCAGAAAATCGACCACATATTCCGCGCCGCGATACAGCTCGGTGTGACCCTTCTGCCGGCCGAAGCCTTTGACTTCAGTAACGGTAATGCCCTGCACGCCGATTTCGGACAGCGACTCGCGCACGTCGTCCAACTTGAACGGCTTGATGATGGCAGTGACTAGCTTCATGAAACTCTCTCCCGAATTGGTGGACTTGCCCCAGGAAAACAAACCCGACTCAAGTCTAAGCGCAGTGCCTGGCTTTGTAACGCATCGTCGGCCGTACCTGCCCGACTGACGCCAGCTAACCGCTGCTGACGAAACTCCCCGCTCCGTCTGCCGCACTGCATTCGTCACAGCGACTGCATCAGTGCATGGGTCGAAGGTGACTAAGCAGAAACCTTGCCATCTCGCCAAAATCCCCTGATTTCAATCCCTTGGCCGCTGCTGCCAGCCATCCCGCGCAAAACGCTATCCGGATACGCACAACAACGGTGCGTCACCGTCCGTCCGCCTGCGCGAAAAGCGTGCATCCCTGACCACGGGATTGACTATAGACACTGCGTGGTACACTGCCGGCCATTGTTTCCAGGACATCCATCATGCTCGCGCCCAAAGACTTCCTCGACGCCCTGAGCGGCACCGCCTCCCGCCTGTTCAGCGGCGACACACCGCTGCCGAAAGCCGAAATCGAAAGCCAGTTCAAGATGCTGCTGCAAAGTGCCTTCAGCAAACTCGATCTGGTAAGCCGTGAAGAGTTTGATAGTCAGATGGTTGTGTTGGCGCGTACTCGCGCACGCCTCGAGAGCCTTGAAGCCAAGGTTGCCGAGATGGAAGCGAAGCTGATTCCGCCAGCGGAATAATCTGCGCCCCCTGTAGGAGCTGCCGAAGGCTGCGATCTTTTGATCTCCAGCCCTTCAATCATTGCGGCAACGTCCTACAACCTTCACCACCGCCGTCCGATTGCGCCGAAAAGCCCAGGTTTCTAAGCTCACCCGATGCTGAATGTTCAGCAGCGGGTTTGGCGACCTGGACAGCTTAAGGCGCACGACAACCATGATGGCGGCTACATTTACCGCCACATCGTTTCATGGCGGTTGTGCGTGGGAGACCTTCGGGTCTGCCGGGTTCCTTTTGCTCCGGTTCGCCAACCCGCGTACAACTGCCACCCAATCGTTTGGCGACGATTGAGGGCAGCCCCTTAAGCAAGAGGAACTGCTCAATGAATCAAGAAGAGACTTATCTGACCCCGCACATCTTCACCCGCCACAAACTCCCCCTCCACGCTCTCCTCATCCAGAACCAACCCTGGTTCTGCGCCCGAGACCTGAGCCGCCTGCTGCACATCTACCTCAACGAACGCATGCTGCGAAAACTCGACCCCGACCAATATCAAACCCGCAAAACCCTCATCCACAATCGAATCGAAAACACCCTGCTGATCAGCGAATCCGGCATCTACGCCCTCCTCGTCTACCACTACTGCCCCGAATACCGAGCGCTACGCGAATGGCTCACCCACCAAGTCATCCCCACCCTGCGCGACACCCAACATCCCTGCACAAGCGAACGTCCACACCTGAGCCTGCTCAGTTGGCCGGACATGACGTTGAGTTTGTTGCACTGGAATAATCAGCCGTGGATTCGATTGGAGGATGTACCGTTGATGGTGGTGGAGCGGGAAAAGCAGAAACACTCCGAGGCAGGGCCATGGTGGAAAAGAGCTTCGCGGATACTGCAATTGCTATAAACCCGCATGCCGGAGCTGGGCCCTGCGCAAATCGTAAGTCGATTGGAGATTCATCCAGAACTCAGGCGTAGTGCTGAGATGAGTGGCAAGGCTGATTGCCAGATCGGCGCAGATTCTGAGCTGGCATTTCACAAGCTTTTCGATCTCACTTTCGGGCCATTTCGTGGGCATGGCCAGATCCATGACAGTCATGCCCAACGGCTCCATGAATTCCTTATTCAGAACCTCGCCCGGATGAATCGGGCGCATACCATTGCGGTTCATTTTTCGCCTCCAGAGGCTGCGTTGAGTGGCCAAACTGGAGCATCCGACTCCCGGATACAAGACCTTCACCCCCCCCTTTCGCCGGCGTCCTACAACTATTAGGGCATGGCCCTACAAACATCAGCGTCTGCGCCCAGTTATGCAGCCCTTACGCATGTCATTACATTGGCAAACGAAATACGCCCATCATGATGGAGGTATCTGTGAAGGATAAGAAGAGGAAGGAAAAGCTATTTCAGATTGTTGATTTGCACCTCGAAGCACTCCGTTTGGCTGGGGATATGTCAGCCAACCAACGGCGATTTATTGAAGTTGCTGTTACATGTGGGCCAGCGCTTGAGCCAAGCGGCGCGCTGGCCGGTAGAAGGTCCTGAGTGAAAAATAAAAAAGGCGTCCATAGGACGCCTTTTTTGTGTTCGGAGGAGTAGTCGCAGCGATTCTTTAGCTCCCGACTTCACGGCCTTGGGTTCAGAATCCGACAGGCTAGCCCGTCGTCACTACTTCAGAGAAACCAGCTTTCTCTGCTGCCAAAAATGCGGGGGAGCTTTGCTGGTGCCCAGTCCCGACGAATGCGCAGTTGCAGTCCTCGAGCGTGAGGATCCTTCAGTACCGCTCAGGAGTCAAAGCTCATTTACGATCGAGAGCAGCGCAAAACCCTCATCCATGCCGGTATAAAGTATTGCCTCTCCGCCCTCTCACACCCTGAACTGGCCATCTCCAACGTCCTTCACTAACGCAAGCACAGTCCTACGAGGACCGTCCCCTACGTCTGATTACGTAAGCATCAATGCCTTCGATATCGTCTGCAGATTGATCCCACAGAACAAGACGATGCGAAGAAAAGGCAAAGGTACCGAACTTCGAAATCAGACACTCAAATCTGATTCCCGAAAACTCGCACATCAAACAATGTCCATGGACCCAGAAGCCCTGGCGGCTGGAGTTGATGCTCTGTCACTCAGGATCGATCCGATTACTCCAGTAGCAATCAAAGCATTCCACCAGTGGACCGGCCCCGTTGGGTATCCCTGGGACGCTGTTTTGGACTGGAAGACCAAAGATGCAAAAGGGCTGGACTTGGCGTTCTGGTACGAAGAAGAACTGTGCGGACTGTGCTACGCAACGCCGCGAAGAAGCACGATCTGCATGAAAATTGTCCTTTTGCAGGGACACACCTGCAAGACGAATACCTTGCGGGGCTGGATCGCTCCGATGGCATTGCTGACAACAGAGTTCTACGCCCGGAAGCTGGGGTGCACGCAAATCGAAGTACAAGAGCCAGACTCAGGCGCCATCCCTTACTATCAAACGCTGGGATTTTATTTTGATACAACCGGTCGCCTTGTCTTTCCATTGGACGACCAATAAGATCGAATCAAGCATCCCGGCACGTGAGGTGTTTATGAAGCAGAAGAAGCAGCAAACCCAACCGGCACGGGTTTCCAAACCGGGTACCGAGGCACTCGGTCTGCCGGACAGAGTTTCAGCCAGTCAGCGGCATTTTCTGAAAGTGGCCGCGACCTATGGCAAGGAAATGGAGCCCGATGGTTGGCTTGCCGGTGGTGGAACCTGAGTACCGCAAAAATGACCGCCTAACAGGCGGTTTTTTTATGCCTGCAGGTTATTGTCTCCTGCAACATCCGGTGAAAATTCGCTCATAGAACCCACCTACCAACATCCCCTCCCACGACTACCCTTCAAAAACCCGCAGGAAGCGGCCCCCGATTCAGCTCAAGGAACGACCATGTCCCTCTCCATCGTCCACAGCCGCGCCCAGATTGGCGTGGAAGCCCCCGCTGTCACCGTCGAAGTTCATCTGGCCAACGGTCTGCCGTCGCTGACCATGGTCGGTCTGCCCGAGGCGGCGGTGAAGGAGAGCAAGGATCGGGTGCGCAGCGCGATCATCAATTCCGGGCTGCAGTTTCCGGCGCGGCGGATCACCTTGAATCTGGCGCCAGCGGATCTGCCCAAGGACGGTGGGCGGTTTGATCTGGCGATTGCCTTGGGGATTCTGTCGGCGAGTGTGCAGGTGCCGTGTCTGACGCTGGATGATGTGGAATGTCTGGGTGAGTTGGCGTTGTCCGGCGCCGTACGAGCGGTGCGCGGCGTGTTGCCGGCCGCACTGGCAGCGCGCAAGGCGGGTCGTGCGCTGGTGGTGCCGCGCGCGAACGCCGAGGAGGCGTGTCTGGCTTCGGGATTGAAGGTGTTTGCGGTGGATCATTTGCTCGAGGCGGTGGCGCATTTCAATGGGCATACGCCGGTTGAGCCCTATGTGTCTGACGGGTTGATGCATGCCAGCAAGCCCTATCCGGACTTGAATGAAGTGCAGGGGCAACTGGCGGCGAAACGGGCGTTGCTGATTGCTGCTGCGGGGGCGCATAACTTGTTGTTCAGCGGGCCACCGGGAACGGGGAAGACCTTGTTGGCCAGCCGATTACCGGGACTGTTGCCGCCGCTGACCGAAAGTGAAGCACTGGAGGTCGCGGCGATTCAGTCAGTTGCCAGTGGCGCGCCACTGACCCATTGGCCGCAGCGTCCCTTCCGGCAACCGCATCATTCGGCATCCGGGCCGGCACTGGTCGGTGGCAGCTCAAAACCGCAACCCGGCGAAATCACCCTCGCCCATCATGGTGTGTTGTTTCTCGACGAACTGCCGGAGTTTGACCGCAAGGTCCTGGAGGTCCTGCGCGAGCCTCTGGAGTCCGGGCACATCGTCATCGCCCGGGCCAAGGACCGCGTACGTTTTCCCGCGCGCTTTCAGTTGGTGGCGGCGATGAACCCGTGCCCCTGTGGATATCTTGGCGAACCCAGTGGCAAGTGTTCGTGCACGCCGGACATGGTCCAACGCTATCGCAACAAGTTGTCAGGGCCGCTGCTGGACCGGATCGACTTACACCTGACGGTAGCGCGGGAGGCGACAGCGCTGAACCCTGCGGTAAAGCCAGGAGAAAACAGCGCCAGTGCGGCCGCGCTGGTAGCGGAGGCCCGCGAGCGACAACAGAAACGCCAGGGATGTGCCAATGCGTTTCTTGATCTGCCAGGCCTGCGTCGCCACTGCAAGTTATCCACAGCCGATGAGGCCTGGCTGGAGTCAGCCTGTGAACGGCTGACCCTGTCACTGCGCTCGGCGCACAGGTTGCTCAAGGTCGCCAGGACGTTGGCCGATCTGAGCCAGGAAAAGGACATCACGCGCGAACACTTGGCGGAGGCTTTGCAGTATCGGCCGGCAACACAATGAAAATGGCAACTCTACCGCAACGGACTGCTCCGAAAATAACCATCGAGCGCTGATGGCCATTGACCGACATGTGATATAACGACAGCGCTCTTTTTTACGACTTAGCCGTCTATCGTCAAGGCATCGAGCATTTTTCAGCGTGAAATGGAGGCGGGACATCATGGACAAGATTTCTACTGTTCACCGGGCAAAACTGCTCAATCAACCAGCGTATTCATAAGCCAAACCTGGCCTGGGTGCGTGTATCTGGTCATTAGTTTATATCCAGACAACTAAAAAAGCCTTTGCCCAACGTTATTACTCCGTTTGACACTGGCCTTATTTAAACAACTCAAAAAGCCAAACTTCATCATGAAAACAGTTTATTTGCTCAGCAACGTTGCGGATGGTGGCAAAACATATCTCGAGTATCTGATCCCGGCGCTCAACTCGCTTCGAGAAAAATATAACTGTGTTGTACTCAATACTGATCGCACCGGCTCAAGCCGAGAGGAAGTCGAAGCTGTCCTCGACTACCCGGTACAGCAGATTGGCAATGACTTCATTGCGAGCCTGAAATCGCAGGTTGTCATTTCAAATGATGCCTACGCCGGACGCATATTGGACCATTCAAATTTTGGCATCTTCATCAGCCACGGCAATGTCGGGATGCCGACCAAAGACAAGTATTACTACGCTGAGCTGACCTCTTACTGGGATGCGATCATCTCTTCTTCCCGGTCGGGCTTTGATTTGATGACGGCCGGGCTGCAGGCCTACCGTCGCGACAGAAAGGCCCTGAAAACAATGTTGATCGATGGGCTGGCCTTGCGTTCGGACATGCGCACGACCAGCCCGGTGGCTACGCTGCCGGTGAAGATTCCCGGCATCTTTGAATCATCGCCACCTTCGAAAAAAACCTCGGACAACTATGTCGTCGGACTTCTGCCGACCCAAGTGGGTATCTGCCCGAACGGGGCGACACTGTATGAAAACCTGCAGACCGTCATCAATGCAGTCAAGTCGCAAATTCCCCACGCAACCTTCATCTTGCGCCCGTACATGGCCGAACTTTCCCATCCGACCGTGAAGGATCTGTGCGAACAACTGTCTGCCCATGACTGGATAACCATCGACAAGACCGGGACCAGCAGCACGGTTTTCTACGCACAATGCGACACGGTCATCACCGATGCATCCACCGGTGGCGTTTCGTTCATGCTCAACACCTGCAAGCTGCCAATTTATTATGTGCCCTTTACCGAAGAGAGCAATCTCACGGTCGACGCCTGGCTAAAGCAAATGGACAACCTGTTGCCAATTGCCAGAAGCAGTAATGAGCTCAGAGACATGGCACTGGGGTTCAGCCTGCTGAAACCAGAAGACAGCTATTACATATACAACAAGTTCTACCAGGCACAATACAGCGAATTGCCCCTGCCACAGGAAGTGTTCCAAGACCTGATTGAATACCGGCACGAGTCGAAGTACTGCTCACTCTCGATTGACTCTTTCGGGGACATTTACGAGCGGGACAAACATTAAAATTACGCAGGTCTGACCTCATGCGAGGAAACAGCCTGCCGATACACTCGAATCGAACACAAGTCAGAACACTATGAAATGTGATGCGGGTGGACAGGTAATCTGGATTACGGGCCTTTCAGGAGCGGGCAAATCAACGCTGGCCGGTGAATTGGTTGCCAGACTGCGTGCGGAAGGACGATCGGTGGTCATGCTCGATGGCGATGAACTGCGCGAAGTGTTTGGCGCAGCCGCCGCCAACTCTCAGAACCATGGCCGCGAAGGTCGCCTGGCCCTCGCTCTGCAATACGCTCGTCTGTGCAAAATGGTTGCAGCACAGGGACAAACCGTGGTGATCGCCACGATTTCGCTGTTTCGCGAGGTTCACGAGTGGAACCGCGCCCACCTGCCCAAATATTTCGAGATTTATCTGAAGGTGCCCGTCGAGGAGTTGCGTCGCCGCGACCCCAAGGACATCTATCGCCGTTTCGATGCAGGCGAACTGCACAACGTTGCCGGGCTCGACCTGGCCATTGATGAACCGCTGGCCGCCGACTGCCTGGTTGAGTTCGATCGCGAACGCTCCAGCCAACGCCTGGCCGATGATTTGCTCCCTAAAATTCTTCGAAGGAACTGACTATGAAAACCGAATGGGACTACACCACTCTGGCCGATGCCTATTTGAAGCGCCCTGACTACGCCGACGCGGCCATCGACGCCATGCTGTCGATTGCCGGTGCCGAGCAAGGCGACAAGTTCTGCGACGTCGGTGCGGGTGTTGCGCACTTGACGCTGATGCTGGCCGCCCGTGGCCTGGATGTCACAGCAGTAGAACCCAACGATGCGATGCGCGGCAATGGCATCAAGCGCACTGCAGAACTGCCGAACGTCAAATGGCACGAAGGCACCGGTGAAGCCACCGGCCAGTCGGCGCAAGCGTTCGACATGGTCACGTTCGGCAGTTCCTTCAACGTCTGCGACCGTCAGCAGGCCCTCAAGGAAACCGCGCGCATTCTCAAGCCGCGCGGCTGGTTTGCCTGCATGTGGAACCACCGCAATCTGGAAGACCCGATCCAGGCACGCATCGAAGCGATCATCAAAGAGCGCGTGGCCGGTTATGGCTACGGCACCCGTCGCGAAGACCAGACCGCGGTGATCGATGCCAGCGAATTGTTCGGCCCGGTCGTGCATCTGGATGCCCGCGTGATTCACGAGCAGTCGATCGAAGAATGCCTCGAAGCCTGGCGTTCGCACGCCACGCTGGAACGTCAGGCTGGCGCCAGCTTCCATGAAGTGATCGCGGCCATCGACGACTACCTGAAAAGCCTGCAGACGCCGTCGATCCAGATTCCGTACTCGACCAACATCTGGGTTGCTCAACTGAGATAACCGCTGATGGCCCTGCATTTCTCAACCAAGGCCGGCACCCTGACCAGCCTGCAAGGGCGGCTCGCCTCGGCGCACATTGCGCCGTTGCTGTCATTCACTGTGGCGGACTGGCAACTGGATCAGCGCGCTTGCGTTGAGGATATCCAGCGTCGGCTGCCAGCCGCTCCGTGGATCGTACGCTCCAGTTGCGGGCGCGAGGACAGTGCGCAGGCGTCGTTCGCCGGCGCCTTCCTGTCGGTGCTGAATGTCGATGAGGCTGGACTGGTCTCGGCGATCGAACAGGTCATCGCCAGTTACGGCGATGTGCACCTGACCGACGAGATTCTGATTCAGCCAATGCTCGGCAATGTGGCGCGCTCCGGCGTAGCCTTCTCCCACGACCCCAACACCTGCGCACCGTATCGCGTGGTGAATTGGTCGGAGGGCGATGACACCGCCGCAGTCACTGGCGGCATGGGCGGGCGGCTCTGGCAGCAGGCGGCGCACAGTGCAGTGGCAGCGCCCGCGTCGCTCGCACCGGTGGTGGCCTTGCTCGAAGAATTGCTCAGCCTGTTTGGTGATCGGCCGGTCGACTGCGAGTTCGCGGTCACCCGCGATGCTGAAGGCGAGACACTCTGGCTGCTGCAAGCCCGGCCACTGATTCTGCCGACGGCGCCTGAGTCTGCGGCCACTCAGTTCGCTCGCCTGCAAAGCATTCAGAGCAAAGTCGAACGGGGCATGCGTCCGCACCCGTTTCTGATCGGTCAGCGCACGGTGTACGGCGTGATGCCCGACTGGAATCCGGCCGAGATCATCGGCATCCGGCCCAAACCGCTGGCGCTTTCGCTGTATCGGGATCTGGTCACTGACTCGATCTGGGCCTACCAGCGTCACAACTATGGCTACCGTAACTTGCGCAGCTTCCCGTTGATGCCGCATTTTTTCGGTCTGCCGTATATCGATGTGCGTCTGTCGTTCAACTCGTTTATCCCGGCCGATCTTGATGAAGGACTGGCGGGGCGTTTGGTCGATTACTACATCGATCGCTTGCTGGCGGAACCGACGCTGCACGACAAGGTAGAGTTCGAGATCGTTTTCTCCTGCTACACCCTCGACTTGTCGCAGCAACTGGAGCGTTTGCGCAATGCCGGTTTTCTTGAACATGAACTGGACGCCATCAGCACCAGTCTGCGCAAGCTGACCAACCGCATCGTGCACCCCAAGGACGGTTTGTGGCGCAGCGATGCCAGCAAGCTCGAGGTGCTCAACGCTCGTCGCGAAGAGCTGCTGGCCTCCAATGCCGATCCGCTCGAGCGCATCTACTGGCTGCTGGAGGATGCCAAGCGATACGGCACCCTGCCCTTCGCCGGCCTGGCCCGCGCCGGGTTTGTTGCCGTGCAGATGCTTCGATCGCTGGTCAGCGTGGGCGTATTTTCGCAGGCGGATTACGATGCGTTCATGGCCGGGGTATCCACGGTCAGCGGGCAGTTGGCCCGTGACCGCGCCACCCTCGACAAAACCACGTTCCTCGCCCGCTACGGGCATTTGCGACCGGGCACTTACGACATCCTCTCGCCGCGTTACGACGAGGCGCCAGAGCTGTATTTCGACTGGACGCAAAGCCCCGCCGCGCCGGAACCGCTGCGACCGTTTTCCCTGACGCTGCCGCAGATGCGCGAAATCGTCAAACAGCTCGAAGCCCATGGCCTGCAGCCTGATCCGGTGGGGCTGCTGGACTTCCTGCAGAACGGCATCGAGCTGCGCGAGCTGGCCAAGTTTCACTTCACGCGTAACCTCTCCGATGCCTTGGCCCTGATCGCGCAGGTCGGTGCGCAGTACGGCATTGATCGCGAGGATCTGGCCTATTGCGACATCAGCGCCTTCCAGGAGCTGCATGTAGCTGCAGCAGATCCGAAGGAAGTGCTGATGCGCAGCATCGAACAGGGCAAGGCGCGTTACGCCGAAACGCTCAAGGTGTCGCTGCCGCCGGTGATCACAAGCCCGGAAGATGTCTGGTGTTTCGAGTGGCCGGAAACGGCGCCCAACTTCATCACGCAAAAACGCGTGACCGCGCCGGTGGTACTTTGTGATGACCGGGAAAAGCTCGCTGGGGCGATCGTCTGCATTCCCAATGCCGATCCGGGGTTTGACTGGCTGTTCGCCTATCCGATTGCCGGGCTGATCACCGCGTGGGGCGGCGCCAATTCGCACATGGCGATCCGTGCCGGTGAACTTGGCCTGCCGGCGGTCATTGGCGCGGGCGAAGTGCTCTACCGGCGCTGGTCGACGGCGGACTTTCTGCACCTCGATTGCCCGGGTCGCCGTGTGGAGCTGATGTCATGAAAGTGGTCGTGATCAGTCAGCGTGTCGACACCCTCCCTGAGCGCGGCGAAAGCCGTGATGCGCTGGATCAGCGCCTGATCGCGTTTGTGCTGGCGGCAGGCTTTATCCCCGTGCCGGTCCCCAACCGTTGGCAAACCCCGGATGACCTCGATTGCTGGCTGGCAGCGGTTAACCCGCAAGCGATCATGCTGTCGGGTGGCAATGACATAGGTCAGTGCCCGCCCCGTGATCTGACTGAAAGCAGACTGCTGGAACACGCCCATGCGCGCCATCTGCCGCTGGTGGGAATTTGCCGGGGCATGCAGATGCTTGCGCACTGGTCGGGTGTCTCGCTGAAACCGGTCACCGGTCATGTACGCACGCGGCATCAGTTGTCCGGACAGATCGCCGCCGAGGTCAACAGCTATCACACCCTCGCCCTCGCCGATTGCCCGCCCGGGTTCGAAGTGCTGGCGCGCAGCGAGGACGGCGAAATCGAAGCGATCCGCCACCTGCAACTACCGTGGCAAGGCTGGATGTGGCACCCGGAGCGCGAGAGCGATTTCGCAACACACGACCTTCAGCGTCTGCAGCAACTGTTTGGCGAAACCGAATCCACTGAAGAATTCACGGGATAGACCTGTTGTGAAAGCCATTATTCTGGCTGCCGGACGTGGCAGTCGCATGAAAAGCCTCACCGATGAACGTCCAAAATGTCTGGTCGAATTGCGCGGGAAACCGCTGCTGGAATGGCAGCTGGAGTCATTGCGTGCAGCGGGTATCAGCGACATCGCGGTGGTGACCGGCTACAAGCGCGAGCTGCTGGCAGAACGTGGTCTGATCGAGTTTCACAACCCGCGCTGGGCCGAGACCAACATGGTTTCATCACTGGCCTGCGCCGAGTCCTGGCTTCAGGGCGAGCCGTGCATCGTCAGTTATTCGGATATTTTCTACAGCCCTGTGGCCGTACAGTCGTTGATCAACAGCGACGCAACGCTGGCCGTAACCTACGATCCCAATTGGTTGCAGCTGTGGACCGAACGCTTCGGCGACCCGTTGCTGGATGCCGAAACCTTTCGCCTGACCGCCGCGCATACGCTGGCCGAAATCGGCAACAAGCCGCAATCGGTGGACGATGTTCAGGGGCAGTACATGGGACTTTTGCGCTTCACCCCCAAAGGCTGGGCGGAAGTCGTGCGGCTGCGCGCCGAACTGTCGCCGCAGCAACGCGACAGCATGCACATGACCAACACCCTGCAACGCGTTATCGATGCCGGTCGTGTGCCGATTGAAGCCGTCGCCTACACCGGCGAATGGGGAGAGGTCGACTCCAGTGAAGACCTCTCGGTATATCAATAAGGCGCCGGCGCCTTAACGGAACCGGTCAACCTCCTGACGCAGTTCGGCCGCCAGGCTTTCCAGTTCCTTGGCGGTCACGGCCAGATTCGACACCACTTCACGCTGCTCACTGTTGGCCATGGCAATGCTTTGCAGGTTGCTGCTCAGCAAGGTCGCTGTGCTGCTCTGCTCCTGAGTCGCCGTGGTAATCGCGGCAAACTGCTGACCCGCCGAACGGCTCTGCTCATCGATGCGCGCCAGCGCCGAGGCGACATTGGCGTTACGCGACAGACCTTCCTGCATCAGCACATTGCCCTGCTCCATGGTGCTGATCGCGTTGCCGGTTTCCTGCTGGATGCTGTGGATCATGCTGGAAATTTCATCAGTCGCCTGACGAGTGCGCGAGGCCAGGCTGCGCACTTCATCCGCTACCACAGCAAAGCCGCGACCTTGTTCGCCGGCACGGGCGGCTTCAATAGCGGCGTTGAGCGCCAGCAAATTGGTTTGCTCGGCAATCGAAGTAATCACGCCAACGATGCCGCCAATTTCCTGGGAACGCTGACCGAGGGTGTTGATCACGGTCGCGGTACTGTTCAGAGCGCCAGCGATTTGCTCAAGCGAGGACGAGGCTTCTTCCATCGAGCTGCGGCCGATCTGCGTTTGCTGGGCATTTTCCTGGGCCAGACGCTGGGTCGCGCCCATGTTGTCGGCAATGTTCAACGAAGTCGCGCTGAATTCTTCCACCGCACCGGCCATGCTGGTGATTTCGCCGGACTGTTGCTCCATACCTTCATAAGCACCGCCGGACAAACCGGACAACGCCTGCGCACGGCTGTTGACTTCTTGCGAGGCGCGACGGATGTGCTCGACCATCGTCGACAGCGCTTGGCTCATCTGATTGAAGGCGCGCGACAGCTGACCAATTTCGTCGTTGCTCGATACGCTCAGGCGCACGCTCAGATCGCCAGCGCCCAAGGCTTCGGCCTGACGTACCAGATCGCTCAGTGGCGCCAGTTTGCTGCGCAACAACCAGACCACGGAACCGACCGCCAACAACATCGCCAACAGGCTACCAATGGCCAGTTGCGTGCCAACGCTCCAGGTCACCGCGCGAATCTCGGCTTTCGGCATGCTCGCCACCACCGACCACGGCCCACCGTCAAATGGCACGGCAACACTGTAGAAATCCTCGGATTTATCGTTCCAGAACTGCCCCTTGCCCGGCGATTTGGCCAAACCATTGATCACGGCAATGGCCTGATCCGCGGCCTGCACGCCTGCCGGCGCGACCAGCCATTTGTTCTGCTCATCAAGCAATGCCAGCGAACCGGTCTGGCCGATGCGGAAGCGCTTGAGGTTGTCGAACTGGGCGTTCTGCGCGTCGGTGTAATCGAAACCAACGAACAGCACCGCAATCACCTTGCCGCTGCCATCGCGCACCGGGGTGTATTGGGTCATGTAGGAGCGTTCGAACAACAAGGCGCGACCGACGTAGCTTTGTCCTGCCATCAGCTTCGCGTAGGCCGGGTGCGCGTGGTCGAGCAAGGTGCCGATGGCGCGAGTGCCGTCCTGTTTGGTCAGCGAGGTGCTGACGCGCACAAAGTCTTCGCCGCTGCGCACAAACAACGTGGCGACGCCGGCAGTCATTTGCTTGAACTCGTCGACTTCCTTGAAGTTGTTGTTCAACACTTCGCTGCCCAGGTGCAGGCCCGGGGTCTGGGTGCCTGCCACGGTCACCGGTTCACTCGGGTGAATGCTCAAACCCGCGCTGAAGCGCTTTTCGAACAACCCGCTCAGGCGTTGGGTGCTTTCACGCAGCGTGCCGTGAAAGGTACTCAGTTGGTCGGCCAGCAGCCGCGCCTCACTGGCCAGATGCTCTTCACGGGTGGCGAGGTTGGCGGAATCCAGCGAACGCAAGGCGAACACCGTACTGCCACTGATAACTATCGCCAGTATTACAGCGAGCGCGAGGCCCAGCTGCGAGGCGATCCGAGCGCGAGGTTGAGACATGGACAGCTCCTGGCCGAGCCACGGGATCCTCCTTGATCTCGACTCGGATAATTTTCTAATAGTGGGGGTGAATCGTGGATACCGGCACGACGGTTCCACTTGCTCATAGTCGGCGGGAAAACCGAATACTTGAGCGCGCAACGTGGGTATGGCGCAAGGCCGCCATTGTGGCGGCTCGAACGTTTCAGCTCAAGCGCGCAACCGCCGGCAACTCCATCGCGCGGACTTCGCCTTGGAGGAAGTCGCTGAGGCGGCGCAAACGTTCACCTCCCGGACGGGTTTTTGGCCACACCAGGTAATAATTCAGTCCGCTGGCGACGGCGGTTGGCCATGGCAGGCTCAGTCTTCCTTGCGCCACGTCTTCGGCGACCATCAACAGATCGCCCATCGACACACCATAACCGCGCGCCGCTGCGATCATCCCTAACTCGAGGGTATCGAACACCTGTCCGCCCTTGAGCGACACCTGATCGGACAAACCCATATGTTCCAGCCAACTGCGCCAGTCACGACGATCCGGGGTTGGATGGAGTAATTCGGTGGAGGCCAGCCGGGCCAGATCCCACGGTTGATCGTTGAGCAGGTTCGGCGCACCGACGGGAATCAACTCCTCGGGAAACAGCAAGCTCGCCTCCCAGTCCGGCGGGAAATGCCCGTCGCTCAACAGCACCGCACAATCGAACGGCTCATCGTTGAAATCCACCGAATCGACGTCCATCCACGCGCTGGTCAGTTGCACCTCGTTGCCTGGCTGTAAATGGCGGAAGCGACTGAGCCGCGCCAGCAGCCAGCGCATGGTCAGGGTCGACGGCGCCTTCATGCGCAGAATGTCGTCTTCGGCGCGCAAGGTATTGCAGGCCCGCTCCAGCGCCGTGAAGCCTTCGCGGATGCCAGGCAACAGCAGGCGAGCGGCCTCGGTCAGTTGCAGGTTGCGACCGCTGCGATGGAATAGCCGGCAAGCGAAATGATCTTCCAGCGTTCGAATATGCCGACTGACTGCGCTCTGGGTGATCGACAACTCTTCCGCCGCACGGGTGAACGAACTGTGCCGTGCCGCCGCTTCAAATGCGCGCAGGGCATACAAGGGAGGAAGACGACGAGACATACATAAAGCTCCTATAGCGGGATGCAGCCAGTCTGACGAAAACTGCTCAAGATGAGTTTTAATCATGCCACCCATCCTTTTTATCCCTTTGTGCAAAGCCTGCCAAGCGCCGAGAATCGACGCTCTCCTGTTCCCTCTGAAATTGAGTGGTGATGACCATGCAGCATCCTGTGCGAACCGAACTCTGGGCCATTCTGCGGCTGGCAGGGCCGTTGATTGCTTCACAGTTGGCGCACATGTTGATGGTGCTGACTGACACCCTGATGATGGCGCGCCTGAGTCCCGAAGCGCTGGCCGGTGGCGGACTGGGTGCAGCGACCTATTCGTTCGTATCGATTTTCTGCATCGGCGTGATTGCGGCCGTCGGCACCCTGGTGGCGATTCGCAAGGGCGCCGGTGACATCATTGGCGCCGCACGGCTGACTCAGGCCGGGCTGTGGCTGGCGTGGCTGATGGCATTGGGCGCCGGGTTGTTGCTGTGGAATCTGAAACCGGTGTTGCTGCTGTTCGGCCAGACCGAAACCAACGTCAACGCTGCCGGGCAATTTCTGATCGCCCTGCCCTTCGCCCTGCCCGGCTACCTCAGCTTCATGGCACTGCGCGGCTTCACCAGTGCCATTGGCCGAGCGACACCGGTGATGGTCATCAGCCTCGCCGGCACGGTGGCCAACTTCCTGCTCAACTATGCGCTGATCACGGGCATGTTCGGTCTACCGAAAATGGGCCTGACAGGGATCGGCCTGGTCACGGCGATTGTCGCCAATTGCATGGCGTTGGCATTGGCCTGGCACATCCGCCGGCATTCGGCCTATGACGCTTATCCACTGCGTGCAGGTCTGTCACGGCCGAATCGGCAGTACCTGAAAGAGTTGTGGCGCCTCGGCCTGCCAATCGGCGGCACCTACGCGGTGGAGGTCGGCTTGTTCGCCTTCGCGGCGCTGTGCATGGGCACCATGGGCAGCACGCAGTTGGGCGCACACCAGATTGCCCTGCAAATCGTTTCGGTGGCGTTCATGGTGCCGGCGGGTATGTCGTACGCGATCACCATGCGCGTCGGCCAGCATTACGGTGCCGGGCAATTGAACGATGCGCGGATGTCCGGGCGGGTCGGGATCGTCTTTGGCGCGGTGGTGATGCTGGGTTTCGCCATGGTGTTCTGGCTGTTGCCGAACCAGTTGGTGGGGCTGTTCCTCGATCACAATGATCCGGCGTTTGCCGAAGTGATTCGCCTGGCGGTGAGCCTGCTGGCGGTGGCGGCGTGGTTCGAACTGTTCGATGGCACGCAGACGATTGCTATGGGCTGCATCCGTGGGCTCAAGGATGCCAAGACCACGTTTCTGGTCGGGCTCGGCTGCTATTGGCTGATCGGCGCGCCGGCGGCGTGGTGGATGGCGTTCCACTTGAACTGGGGGCCGACGGGCGTCTGGTGGGGCTTGGCGCTGGGCCTGGCGTGCGCGGCGGTGAGTTTGACGCTGGCGTTTGAGTGGAAGATGAAGCGGATGATTCGGCTGGAGCCGCAATCTCGGGGCTTCAACATCCCGCAACCTGAATGAGCCCCCCTGTGGGAGCGAGCTTGCTCGCGAAAGCGGTGTAACTGACACATATGAGTTGAATGTGTCGCAGCCTTCGCGAGCAAGCTCGCTCCCACAGGGTCATGTGTTCAGCTTACGATTTCGAGGGCTGGCTGTTGGCTTGAACCGTAGGTGAGATATTCAACCAGCTCCGCCAGCGGCAACGGCCGGCTGATCAGATACCCCTGCACCTGATCGCAGCCAAACCCGCGCAGCAGCTCCAGTTGCTCCGGCGTCTCGACCCCTTCGGCTACCACTTCCAGATGCAGGTTGTGCGCAAGATTGATCATCGCGTGCACCAGTTTGCGGTTCTCTTCGCGCTGCTCCATGCCACCGACAAAGCTCTTGTCGATTTTCAGCAAGGTGATCGGCAGGCTGTTGAGGTGCACGAACGATGAGAACCCGGTGCCGAAGTCATCCAGCGAGAAGCGCACACCGAGGCGGCCAAGGGCGTCCATGGTCTGCTTGACCAGATCGCTGCGGCGCATCACCGCCGTCTCCGTCAGTTCGAATTCCAGCCACTGCGCTTCAACACCGCGCTCAGCGATCAAGCGGCTGAGCGTCGGCAACAACTGACTGTCCTGAAACTGGCGGAACGACAGGTTGATCGCCATGTGCAGCGCCGGCAATCCGCGTTCGCGCAGCGCCTGCATATCGCGCAGGGCCCGGGAAATCACCCAGTAACCCAGCGGCACGATCAACCCGCTCTGCTCAGCCAGCGGCACGAATTCGCTCGGTGGCAGCAAGCCGCGTTCGCCATGACGCCAGCGCACCAGCGCTTCGAGGCCGACGATCTGGCCGTCCGCAAGATTCAGGCGTGGCTGGTAATGCAGCTCAAGCTCATCGCGACGCAAGGCCCGGCGCAGTTCGCTTTCCAGATCAGCCATGCTCCGCGCATTGCGGTTGATGCGTTCGTTGAAGATATGAAAGGTGCAACCCTGGGTGCTCTTGGCCTGCTGCATGGCGATGTGCGCGTGCCACATCAGCGGGTCGGCGCCGCCCTGCGCCCGGGCGTGGGCGATGCCGAGGCTGGAGCCGATCAGCAGGCTTTCACCATCTACCCAATACGGCTCGGCGAGCGCTTCGGTGATACGTTCAGCTATCCACTCGGCGCGCTGCGGCGCACGGCGGGTGTCTATCAACAGAGCGAATTCGTCGCTGCCCAGCCGCGCCAGTTGATCACCGGCCTCCAGCTGACTTTTCAGCCGCGCGACGACTTGCAGGATCAAGCGATCGCCAGCCTGATGGCCAAGCGCATCGTTGGCGTGACGAAAGTTGTCGAGATCGAGATGCCCAAGGGCCAGGCCACGACCGTCGTTTTCCGCGAGGCGCGCGGCGAGCAAGGTCTGAAAACCCTGGCGATTGGCGATGCCGGTCAACGGATCCTGTTCGGCGAGGCGTTGCAGGGTATTTTCGAGAACGCCGCGTTCGCGCACATGGCGCAGGCAACGGCGCAGCATGCCGGCGTCGACGGCGTCGAACACCAGCCAGTCACTGACGCCAATCGGCGCGGTGTCCGGTTCATGTTCCAGCAGCAATACCGTCGGCAGGCTGCAACGGCCCGGTGCCGGTTGTAATGCCGGAAGGGTCAATAACACCGCATTGCGGTTATCTTCGAACAAGCTGCTGACCGAGTCCCAGCTCGGGGCGCTGATCAGCACCGCCGCGCTCCCCATCGGAGCCAGACACTCGCGCAATAACGCTGTCCACGCTGGCTCTTCGGCCAGTAGCAGCAAACGCAAGGGTTCGACAGGCGTAGACAAGCTAGCTCCCTAGACTCTGCAATGATGTGGGCGGGGCATTATGCCGTTGCGCCGTTCAATGACCAAATGACAACGGTTATCAAAACGTTATTTTGTGTCACGAAGGAGAACATTAGCCGGAAAATCACCGCGCATCCTCCGCGAAAGTAACAAAACCGGCAAATTTGAATCGCGTAGTACGTCACAAGTCGGACAGAGCAGCACAATTCTCTGAGCCTGTTAAAATGCCGGCCCATTTCGTCAACGACTCCCGAATTTTCGTATGTCCCGACTCAATCCCCGGCAGCAAGAAGCCGTGAACTACGTCGGCGGCCCTCTATTGGTGCTCGCCGGTGCTGGCTCCGGCAAGACCAGCGTGATCACGCGCAAGATCGCGCACCTGATCCAGAACTGCGGCATCCGCGCCCAGTACATCGTCGCCATGACCTTTACCAACAAGGCCGCGCGCGAGATGAAAGAGCGGGTCGGCACCCTGCTGCGCGCCGGCGAAGGTCGCGGCCTGACCGTCTGCACGTTCCACAACCTCGGTCTGAACATCATCCGCAAGGAACATGCGCGGCTGGGCTACAAACCCGGTTTCTCGATCTTTGACGAGACCGATGTAAAAGCCCTGATGACCGACATCATGCAGAAGGAATACGCGGGCGACGACGGCGTCGATGAGATCAAGAACATGATCGGCGCCTGGAAAAACGACCTGATCCTGCCGCCTCAGGCGCTGGAGAACGCGCGTAATCCCAAGGAACAGACCGCTGCCATCGTCTACACCCACTACCAGCGCACGCTGAAAGCGTTCAACGCGGTGGACTTCGACGACCTGATCCTGCTGCCGGTAAAGCTCTTTGAAGAGCACGCCGACATCCTCGAAAAATGGCAGAACAAGGTGCGTTACCTGCTGGTCGACGAATACCAGGACACCAACGCCAGCCAGTACCTGCTGGTGAAAATGCTCATCGGCAAGCGCAACCAGTTCACCGTTGTGGGCGACGACGACCAGTCGATCTACGCCTGGCGCGGCGCGCGGCCGGAAAACCTGATGCTGCTCAAGGACGACTATCCATCGCTGAAAGTGGTGATGCTTGAGCAGAACTACCGCTCGACAAGCCGCATCCTGCGTTGCGCCAACGTGCTGATCTCGAACAACCCGCACGAATTCGAAAAACAGCTGTGGAGTGAGATGGGCCACGGCGACGAGATCCGCGTGATTCGCTGCCGCAACGAGGACGCCGAAGCCGAGCGCGTGGCCATGGAAATCCTCAGCCTGCACTTGCGCACCGACCGCCCTTACAGCGATTTCGCGATTCTCTATCGCGGTAACTATCAGGCCAAGCTGATCGAGCTGAAGCTGCAACACCATCAGGTGCCGTACCGCCTGAGCGGCGGCAACAGCTTCTTCGGCCGCCAGGAAGTGAAAGACCTGATGGCCTACTTCCGCCTGATCGTCAACCCGGACGACGACAACGCCTTCCTGCGGGTGATCAACGTGCCGCGCCGTGAAATCGGCTCGACCACCCTGGAAAAACTCGGCAACTACGCCACCGAGCGCAAGATCTCGATGTACGCCGCCACCGACGAAATCGGTCTGGGCGAACATCTGGACAGCCGCTTCACCGATCGCCTGTCGCGCTTCAAGCGCTTCATGGACAAGGTCCGCGAGCAGTGCGCCGGCGAAGACCCGATCTCGGCGCTGCGCAGCATGGTCATGGACATCGACTACGAGAACTGGCTGCGCACCAACAGCTCCAGCGACAAGGCGGCCGACTACCGGATGAGCAACGTCTGGTTCCTGATCGAGGCGTTGAAAAACACCCTCGAGAAGGACGAAGAAGGTGAGATGACCGTCGAGGACGCCATCGGAAAACTGGTCCTGCGCGACATGCTCGAGCGTCAGCAGGAAGAAGAGGACGGCGCCGAAGGCGTGCAGATGATGACCCTGCATGCGTCCAAGGGCCTGGAATTCCCCTACGTGTTCATCATGGGCATGGAAGAGGAAATCCTCCCGCACCGCTCCAGCATCGAAGCCGACACCATCGAAGAAGAACGCCGCCTGGCCTACGTGGGCATCACCCGCGCGCGCCAGACCCTGGCCTTCACCTTCGCCGCCAAGCGCAAGCAGTACGGCGAGATCATCGACTGCGCGCCGAGCCGCTTCCTCGATGAGCTGCCGCCGGACGATCTGGCCTGGGAAGGCAACGACGACACGCCGACCGAAGTCAAAGTCGTGCGCGGCAATAGCGCATTGGCTGATATACGCGCGATGTTAAAGCGCTAGAATTGACCACTTTTTTTACTAGACCTTCGGCGCACAAAGCGCCAAAAGAGGACAGCTTCATGGAAGCATTGCAGCAGAAAATCCGCGAACAAGGCATTGTGCTTTCCGACCAGGTCCTGAAGGTCGACGCCTTCCTGAACCACCAGATCGACCCGGCCCTGATGAAGCTGATCGGCGACGAATTCGCCGCGCTGTTCAAGGATTCGGGCATCACCAAGATCGTCACCATCGAAGCCTCAGGGATAGCCCCGGCAATCATGACCGGTCTGAACCTCGGCGTGCCGGTGATCTTCGCCCGCAAGCAACAGTCCCTGACCCTGACGGAAAACCTGCTGTCGGCGACCGTTTACTCGTTCACCAAAAAGACCGAAAGCACCGTGGCCATCTCCCCGCGTCACCTGACCAGCAGCGACCGCGTGCTGATCATCGACGACTTCCTGGCCAACGGTAAGGCCTCGCAAGCACTGATCTCGATCATCAAACAGGCCGGCGCGACCGTTGCCGGTCTGGGCATCGTTATCGAGAAATCGTTCCAGGGCGGCCGCGCCGAGCTGGACTCGCAGGGCTACCGCGTTGAATCGCTGGCCCGCGTGAAATCGCTGAAGGACGGCGTCGTCACTTTCATCGAATAAAGCCACACCGCAATCCCCCTGTGGGAGCGAGCCTGCTCGCGAATGCTTAGGGTCAGTCGACATCTTGGTTGACTGATACACCGCTTTCGCGAGCAGGCTCGCTCCCACAGTGGGTTTTGCGGTGGGCAGTTACTGCGCGGTGGCTTTCAGGCCGGTGAGGAGCAGGCGTTGGAAGAGGTCTTCTTTCAGGCCTTCCGGGTTTGTGAGTTGCATGCGTTCGAGGTGTTCGGGGTATAGCGATGCCTCGGGAGCGTCGAGGGCTGCTTTGCCGAGTTCGAGGATTTCGGTGAGTTTGAATTTGCTCTTCAGCCAGTTCAGCGCACGCAGCAGATCCCGTTCGATCGCGGTGAAATCACAGCCCAGCGGATACTCCGGAAACAGGTTCGGATGCCGTGCGGCAATCGCTTGCAAACGCTGTGGCGTGTTGTCGGCAAAGCGTGGGTCGAGGCGGAAATCCTTTGGCAGTTTGCCGACCTTTTGCGCTTGCTCGATAAGGCCCTGCTGGAAGCGGGAATCGCTGATGTTCAGCAGCGACTCGATCACCACTGCGTCGGATTTACCGCGCAGATCGGCGATGCCGTATTCAGTGACCACGATGTCGCGCAGGTGCCGTGGGATCGTGCAGTGGCCGTATTCCCAGACGATGTTGGAACTGACATCGCCACCGGACTCACGCCAACTTCTCAGAATCAGGATCGAGCGGGCATCGTGCAACGCATGCCCCTGCGCCACGAAGTTGTACTGCCCGCCGACACCGCTCAGCACCCGGCCGTCTTCGAGTTGGTCCGCCACGCCCGCACCCAGCAATGTCATGGTGAACACGGTGTTGATGAAGCGCGCATCAAGGCGTTGCAAACGCTTGAGTTCTTCCTGCCCGTAGAGTTCGTTGATATAGCTGATGCGGGTCATGTTGAACTCAAGCAGTTTGCTTTGCGGCAGCTCACGCAGCCGTTCATAGAAACTGCGCGGGCCAAGGAAGAAACCGCCATGCACCGAGATGCCGTCAGTCTGCGCGGCCTCGTCGAGGGTGCCGGCGTTGGCCTGTTCTTGGGTCGGTACATCGGGATAAACCTTGCGCCGGATGATCCCGGCATCCGCCAGCACCAACAGGCCGTTGACGAACATTTCGCTGCAGCCGTAAAGGCCTTTGGCGAATGGCCCGGTGCCGCCCTCGCGGTTGATCAATTGCGCCCATTGGCTGAGGTTGATGTCGTCGAGCAACGCTTGATAACCGGTGTTATCGGCTTGTCGTGCGAGCAGCGCGGCAGTCAGGGCATCGCCCATCGAACCGATGCCGATCTGCAACGTGCCGCCGTCGCGCACTAGCGTACTCGCGTGCAATCCAATGAAATGGTCCTGAAACCCCACTGGCATGTTCGGCGTAGAAAACAGCGTACTGCTGTCCTTCGCATCGATCAGCAGGTCGAAGGTATCGATGTCGACTTCAGCATCGCCGGGCATGTACGGCAGATCGGTGTGTACCTGGCCGACCAGCAGAATCGTCTCCCCGGCTTCGCGGCGCTTGGCGATCATCGGCAACAGGTCGAGAGTGATATCCGGGTTGCAGCTCAGGCTCAGACGGTCGGGGTGTTCGCTGCTGCTGGCGAGCAGTTGTGCCACCAGGTTCAGCCCGGCAGCGTTGATGTCGCGGGCGGCATGGCTGTAGTTGCTGCTGACGTAATCCTGCTGGGCCGGCGCGCTGTTGAGCAGGCTGCCGGGTTGCATGAAGAACTGTTCGATACGGATGTTGGCGGGCAGGCTGTCGCGGTGCAGGTCGGCGAGGAAATCGAATTCCGGGTAGTCACCGAAGACGCGCTCGACGAAGGGTTCGATGAAGCGCTTTTGCAAGCCGTCGCCCAACGCCGGCCGGCCAAGGCACAGGGCGGTGTAGATCGTCAGTTGCCGCTCGGGCAGGTCTTTGATCCGCCGGTACAGCGCGTTGACGAAGTGATTGGGTTTGCCCAGGCCCAGCGGCAGGCCCATGTGGATGTGCGCCGGCAAGCGTGCCAGCACGTCGTCCACTGCCTGTTCGATCGAACACAACTGCACCATCTGAAGCCTCCTGCCCGTTCCGTGAATAGGGGTAGACCGAGCTTGCCTTGAGTTTGCTGCAATGAACAGCTCAAAGTCCTGGACGATTGTCGGCCACAGGAGTTGTTTACGGCTGGAGCTTGCTTGCCCTCACCCTAGCCCTTTCCCGGAGGGAGAGGGGACTGATTCGGGGATGCTCGGCATCTACATCGACCTGAACGAGCTGTACCGAATCCATAATCGCTAAGGTCTTTCAGGTCGATGGATAGCGAAAGACACCTCGGTCGGCTCCCTATCCCTCTGGGAGAGGGCTGGGGTGAGGGCTCTTGAATCCCAGGCACAAAAAAACCGTCCGAAGACGGTTTTTTTCATCAGAAGCGCGCCTTATTTCAGGCCGGACATCTTCTGGATTGCGCCCTTCAACTCGTCATCCGAGCAATCGGCGCAGGTGCCTTTTGGCGGCATGGAGTTGATGCCGGTAATGGCCTTGGCGAGGATGCCGTCGAGGCCACCTTGATGGTCAGCGCGTTCTTTCCAGGCTGCCGTGTCACCGATTTTTGGTGCGCCCAGCAGGCCAGTGCCGTGGCAAGCATTGCAGTGCTTGGCAATCACGTCATCAGGGGACTTCGCCCCGCCACCACCTGCGGAAGCGGCAACTTCCATCCCTTTGCATTCCTGCCCTTGCACACACACCTGGCCGACCGGCTCGAGGCGTTTGGCAATGTCATCATTCGTCGCAGCTTGAGCGCTGACAGCCCAGAGGGCCAGTACGGTTGCTGGTGCAGCCAGCATTTTCATAATTAGGTTCACGCGTTCACCCTCAATGGTGGCTATTCACGCCTGCGGCCACGGTTCGCAGGCGGGCGGAAGTATAGCGGGTAGCCCGTCACACTGAAACAACCCCATAGTCGAAGGGGTTATACCGCACGGTAGAAAACTCTCCGGATGCCTTTGCCATCATGGCTTGGCACCTCTTTGTTAAAAATTCGCCGGCGTGGCTGCGCTGATTAGTCGCGCAGGCGCGTCGAACGGATTACGGAAACGATGCGGCTTGGTACTTTCAAAGTAGTAGCTGTCGCCGGCTTCGAGAATAAAAGTTTCCAGACCCACCACCAGTTCCAGACGACCTTCCACCAGAATCCCGGTTTCCTCGCCTTCATGGGTGAGCATTTCTTCGCCGGTGTCGGCGCCCGGTGGGTAGATTTCGTTGAGGAAGGCGATGGCGCGGCTGGGGTGCGCGCGGCCGACCAGCTTCATGGTCACGGCGCCGTCGGAGATGTCGATCAGCTCGTTGGCCTTGTAGACGATCTGGGTCGGGACTTCCTGCAGGATTTCTTCGGAAAAGAACTCGACCATGGACATGGGGATGCCGCCGAGCACCTTCCTCAGCGAACTGATCGAGGGGCTGACGCTGTTCTTTTCGATCATCGAAATGGTGCTGTTGGTGACGCCCGCGCGTTTGGCGAGTTCACGCTGGGAAAGCCCTTTGAGCTTGCGGATCGATTGCAGTCGTTCACCGACGTCCAAGGCGGGAGCCTCCTGATGTTGTAAGAATATTGAGCGTTATCATGGCGACAGCGTTCAGTATTTACAACACTTGGCCCCCGCAGCGGCGTCAACCCTCGGAATAGAGCCTTGGCACCCGACGCAGGTTGCAGAAGATCTGGTACGGGATGGTGTCGGCCCACTGCGCCACTTCACTGGCGAGGATGTTTTTGCCCCACAACTCGACAGTCGAACCGAGGTCGGCTTCCGGCACGTCGGTGAGGTCAATGCAAAGCATGTCCATCGACACGCGACCGAGAATGCGGCTGCGTTTGCCGGCCACCAGCACCGGCGTGCCTGTCGGTGCCTGACGCGGATAGCCGTCGGCGTAACCCATGGCGACCACGCCGATGCGCATCGGCTTGTCGGTGATGAATTTGGCGCCGTAGCCTACAGGCTCGCCGGCCGGCAGTTCACGCACGCTGATGACTTTCGATTCCAGGGTCATCACCGGTTGCAGCCGATCAGCCACGGCGTTGGCTTCTTCGAACGGGGTCGCGCCATAAAGCATGATGCCCGGGCGCACCCAATCGCTGTGAATCTGCGGCCAACCGAGCACAGCCGGCGAGTTGCGCAAGCTGACTTCCGCCGCCAGGCCCTGACGCGCCGCTTCAAACACCGCGACTTGCTCTGTGCTGCTCTGCGCATGCAATTCATCAGCACGGGCGAAATGGCTCATCAAGACGATTTTGGCTACTTTGCCGCTGGCCAGCAACCGCTGATAGGCCGCTGGATAATCCTTCGGATGCAGACCGACACGGTGCATTCCGGAATCAAGCTTCAGCCACACGGTAATCGGCTTGCTCAGGGTTGCCTGCTCGATCGCTTCGAGCTGCCACAACGAATGCACCACGGTCCAGAAATCATGCTCGACGATCAGTTCCAGCTCATCGGCTTCGAAGATGCCTTCGAGCAACAACACCGGGGCCTTGATGCCGGCCGCGCGCAGCTCCAGCGCTTCTTCGATGCAGGCGACGGCAAAACCGTCGGCCTCGGCTTCCAGCGCCTGGGCGCAACGCACCGCGCCATGGCCGTAGGCATCGGCCTTGATTACCGCAAGCGCCTTGGCGCCGGTGACTTCGCGGGCAATTCGGTAGTTGTGGCGCAGGGCTTCTAGGTCGATCAGGGCACGGGCAGGACGCATGGCGGCAGACTTCTAGGCGGTCATGGGAAGAAAAACCGGCGCCGACTGACGACGTGAACCACCAACAGCGCCGGGAGAGGGATCTTTACAACGGCTTACGGCAGCGCGGCGACGATAGAGATTTCTACCAGGATGCTCGGCTTGGCCATTTTCGCTTCGACGGTGGCACGGGCCGGGGCGGCGCCTTTTGGCAGCCACTGGTCCCACACCGAGTTCATCCCGGCAAAATGCGCTTCGATGTCGTTCAGGTAGATGGTCGCCGACAACAGGTGCTGTTTGTCAGTGCCGGCCAGATCAAGCAAACGCTCGATGTTGGCCAGTACGTCGCGGGTCTGCTGTTCAATCCCGGCGTCGAAGTCGTCGCCGACCTGCCCCGCCAGATACACGGTGCCGTTGTGGCTGACGATCTGACTCATGCGCTCATTGGTGAGCTGGCGCTGGATTGCCATGTTTTGCGGACTCCTGAATTTTGTTGCCGTAACGGGAAATATCGAGGCCTTCGGCGCTGATCTGCGGCTTTTTCTTCGCCATCAGGTCGGCCAGCAAACGACCGGAACCGCACGCCATGGTCCAACCCAGGGTGCCGTGACCGGTGTTGAGGAACAGGTTCTTGAACGGTGTGGCGCCAACGATCGGCGTGCCGTCCGGCGTGGTCGGCCGCAGACCGGTCCAGAAACTCGCCTCGGCCAGATTACCGCCCTGAGGATAAAGGTCGTTGACGATCATCTCCAGGGTTTCACGCCGACGCGGGTTCAGCGACAGGTCAAAACCGGCGATCTCGGCCATGCCGCCAACGCGGATGCGATTATCGAAACGGGTGATCGCGACCTTGTAGGTCTCGTCAAGAATAGTCGATGTCGGGGCCATTGCCGGGTTGGTGATCGGCACGGTCAGCGAGTAACCCTTGAGCGGATACACCGGGGCCTTGATGCCCAGCGGCTTGAGTAATTGCGGCGAATAGCTGCCGAGGGCCAGTACGTAGCGGTCGGCGGTTTCCAGCTTGCCGTCGATCCACACACCGTTGATGCGATCACCGGCGTAGTCGAGTTTCTGAATGTCCTGGCCGAAGCGGAATTCCACACCCAGCTTCACGGCCATTTCGGCGAGACGGGTGGTGAAGATCTGGCAGTCGCCAGTCTGGTCATTTGGCAGGCGCAGGGCACCGGCGAGGATGTCAGTGACACCTGCCAGCGCTGGCTCGACCCGGGCAATGCCGGCGCGGTCGAGGACTTCAAACGGCACGCCGGATTCTTTCAGCACGGCGATGTCTTTGGCGGCGTTATCCAGTTGCGCCTGGGTGCGGAACAGCTGAGTCGTGCCGAGGCTGCGGCCTTCGTAGGCAATGCCGGTTTCGGCGCGCAGTTCATCGAGGCAGTCGCGGCTGTACTCGGACAGACGCACCATGCGCTCCTTGTTCACCGCGTAACGGCTGGCGGTGCAGTTGCGCAGCATCTGCGCCATCCACAAGTACTGGTCGATGTCGGCGGTGGCCTTGATCGCGAGAGGGGCGTGGCGCTGCAACAGCCACTTGATCGCTTTGAGCGGCACGCCCGGCGCGGCCCACGGCGAGGCGTAGCCCGGCGAGACCTGGCCGGCGTTGGCGAAACTGGTCTCCATGGCCGCAGCAGGCTGCCGGTCGACCACCACTACTTCAAACCCGGCACGGGCCAGATAGTAAGCACTGGCGGTACCGATAACGCCGCTACCCAAGACCATTACGCGCATTTTTGTATCCCTCATCGCGGCAGGGCCGCGTACGTCTGTTGTTAGAGCAATGATGCGCGCAGTGTAAAAAAGAAATGGCAGTGCTTTTCACTATATAAGCGCCTATATTTGGCGACAATTCTCGGCAAAAACCCTTTTCACGGAGGCGCATCCCCTATGCGTACCAACACTCAGACCAAACGTGAGCTGGACAAGATCGACCGCAACATCTTGCGGATCCTGCAGGCGGACGGGCGGATTTCGTTTACCGAGCTCGGCGAAAAGGTCGGTCTCTCGACCACGCCGTGCACCGAGCGGGTGCGGCGTCTGGAACGCGAAGGCATCATCATGGGCTACAACGCCCGGCTGAATCCGCAGCACTTGAAAGGTAGCTTGCTGGTGTTTGTCGAGATCAGCCTCGACTACAAATCCGGCGACACGTTCGAGGAGTTCCGCCGCGCGGTGCTGAAATTGCCGCACGTGCTGGAATGTCATCTGGTGTCAGGGGATTTCGACTATCTGGTGAAGGCGCGGATTTCCGAGATGGCTTCGTACCGCAAGCTGCTGGGCGACATTCTGCTGAAGCTGCCGCATGTGCGCGAGTCGAAGAGCTATATCGTGATGGAAGAAGTGAAGGAGAGCCTGAGCTTACCTATTCCGGATTGAAGATCGGTGGCGCTCCATTCGCGAGCAGGCTCGCTCCCACAGGGGAATGCATTTCAAATGTGGGAGCGAGCCTGCTCGCGAAGGCCGCAACTCGGTCTCGAGTGAACGCGTTAAACCAACACCTGCCGATTCGCCGCCATGTACTCGAAAATCTGCTTCTCCACGCGCGGATGAATCAGCTCCACCGGCCGCCGTTCATTCGGGCAAGGCAAGGTTTTCGTCGTACCGAACAACCGGCAAATCAGCGGTCGCTCTTCATACACCGTGCAGCCATCCGGCCCCAGATGCACACAGTTCAGTTCTTCCATCGCCGCATCCTGCTCGGCGCGGGTCTTGCGCGGCAGGCGGGCCATTTCTTCCGGCGAGGTGGTCACCGGCCCACAGCAATCGTGGCAGCCGGGCACGCACTCGAACGAGGGTATCTGCTGACGCAAGTTGCGGATTTTCTGGCTGTTGCAGCTCATTGCAGCGGCGACCGAGGTGAAATAGACGGCAATTGTGCCGCAAAAGCCGTGATCCAGACACCGCCGGCCGACCAATGTTGCCCACGTTCGGGCGTGCGGCTTATGCTCCGTCAAATTTTCTCGACACTTAGCCGTTGGATGACGCCCATGACCGCCCGCGCCCACACTTCCGCGAGCCAACCCCACGTTGCCTCTTATTACGCCGCCAGCAGCCTGCCGCAACCCGACCACTCGGTATTGCAAGGTGAAGTGCTGGCCGATGTCTGCGTGGTTGGTGGCGGGTTTTCCGGGTTGAACACCGCGCTGGAACTGGCCGAGCGCGGTCTCAGCGTGGTGTTGCTGGAAGCGCACAAGATCGGCTGGGGCGCCAGCGGCCGCAACGGCGGGCAATTGATTCGCGGGGTCGGCCACGGTCTCGATCAGTTCGCCAACGTCATCGGCAGCGACGGCGTGCGCGAGATGAAACTGATGGGCCTGGAAGCGGTGGAAATCGTTCGCCAGCGGGTCGAGCGTTTTCAGATTGCCTGCGATTTGACCTGGGGCTATTGCGACCTCGCCAACAAGCCTTCCGACCTCGAAGGCTTTGCCGAAGACGCCGAAGAACTGCGCAGCCTCGGCTATCGCTACGAAACCCGTTTACTGCAAGCCCACGAAATGCACACGGTGGTCGGTTCCAAGCGCTATGTCGGTGGTTTGATCGACATGGGTTCCGGGCATCTGCATCCGCTGAATCTCGCGCTGGGTGAAGCGGCAGCGGCGCAGCAGTCGGGCGTGAAGCTGTTCGAACATTCGGCAGTGACCCGTATCGATTATGGCCCTGAAGTGAAAGTCCACACAGCTCAGGGTTCGGTGCGCGCCAAAACATTGGTGCTCGGTTGCAACGCCTATCTCAATGATCTGAATTCACAGCTCAGCGGTAAGGTTCTGCCCGCCGGCAGCTACATCATCGCCACCGAACCGTTGAGCGAAGAGCAGGCGCACAACCTGCTACCGCAGAACATGGCGGTCTGCGACCAACGTGTGGCGCTGGATTACTACCGGCTCTCGGCGGATCGGCGCTTGTTGTTTGGCGGTGCCTGCCATTATTCGGGGCGTGATCCAAAAGACATCGCCGCGTACATGCAGCCGAAGATGCTCGAAGTGTTTCCGCAACTGGCCGGGGTGAAGATCGATTATCAGTGGGGCGGCATGATCGGCATCGGTGCCAACCGCTTGCCGCAGATCGGCCGACTCGCGGATCAGCCGAATGTGTATTACGCCCAGGCGTACTCCGGGCACGGGGTGAATGCCACGCACTTGGCGGGCAAGTTATTGGCCGAGGCGATCAGCGGGCAGCACAGCGGTGGCTTTGATCTGTTTGCCAAGGTGCCGCACATCACTTTCCCGGGCGGCAAGCATTTGCGTTCGCCGTTGTTGGCGTTGGGGATGCTGTGGCATCGGCTGAAAGAGTTGGTCTGATGGTTTTGCAGCAATTCTGAGGCCGCTTTCGCGAACAGGCTCGCTCCCACAGGGGATCTGCGGTGGATGGGAGGCTTGTATCCACTGGAGATCAATGTGGGAGCGAGCTTGCTCGCGAATGGATCGAAAGAACAATACAGATCTCAGATCCGCCAGAACGGCTTCAACCCCTCCTCCTGCGCTTGCTCACGGGTCAGTCCGATGTCCTTGAGCTGATCCGCCGTCAGCGCCAGCAACGCCCTGCGCGTGTGCAGACGATGCCAGAACAGATCCCAGTGACTCAGGCCGGACGGTGCATTACGCAAAGTCTCATTGCGCGCACGATCCTTCTGCCCTGCCTCCAGTTCCTGACTGTGTAACGTCAGCCGCACATCGCTCAAGCCGTTCATTTTTCAATGCTCCTGTTTACTTGGGTAGCCAGAGATTCCATGATGCGCGGGCGGACAAAATCGTTACAGATTCAAAGCAGCTGTATTAATTCCATACAGATTTACCGCTTCGAAGACTGAATTGTCGATTTCTGCCGCATCTGTACTGGTTTATCGAATCCCTGCATCGAGGCTGTGCCATGACCCTCTACGTAAACCTCGCCGAATTGCTCGGCACGCGCATCGAACAAGGTTTCTATCGTCCCGGCGATCGGTTGCCCTCGGTGCGCGCCTTGAGCGTCGAACACGGTGTCAGCCTGAGCACGGTGCAGCAGGCTTATCGCGTGCTTGAAGACGGTGGCCTGGCCACGCCGAAACCCAAATCCGGCTACTTCGTGCCGGTCGGACGCGAACTGCCCGAGCTGCCCGCCGTTGGCCGCCCGGCCCAGCGGCCGGTGGAAATTTCGCAATGGGATCAAGTACTGGAATTGATTCGCGCGGTGCCGCGCAAGGATGTCGTGCAACTGGGTCGCGGCATGCCCGACATCAGCTCGCCAACCATGAAACCGTTGCTGCGCGGTCTGGCGCGGATCAGCCGCCGCCAGGACATGCCCGGTCTGTATTACGACAACATCCACGGCACCCTCGAATTGCGCGAACAGATCGCTCGACTGATGCTCGATTCCGGCTGCCAGTTAAGCGCCAGCGATCTGGTGATCACCACCGGTTGCCACGAAGCGCTGTCCACCAGCATCCACGCGATCTGCGAGCCGGGCGACATCGTCGCGGTCGATTCGCCGAGCTTCCACGGCGCCATGCAAACGCTCAAAGGCCTGGGCATGAAAGCCCTGGAAATCCCCACCGACCCGCTCACCGGGATCAGCCTCGAAGCTCTCGAACTGGCGCTGGAACAATGGCCGATCAAGGTCATCCAGCTCACCCCGAACTGTAACAACCCGCTCGGCTACATCATGCCGGAGTCGCGCAAACGCGCCCTGCTCACCCTCGCGCAGCGCTTCGATGTGGCGATCATCGAGGACGATGTGTATGGCGAACTGGCCTACACCTACCCGCGTCCGCGCACGATCAAATCCTTCGACGAAGACGGCCGCGTATTGCTGTGCAGTTCGTTTTCCAAGACCTTGGCGCCAGGGCTGCGTATTGGCTGGGTAGCGCCGGGCCGCTACCTCGAGCGCGTGCTGCACATGAAATACATCAGCACCGGATCGACCGCACCGCAGCCGCAGATCGCCATCGCCGAATTCCTCAAGGCCGGTCATTTCGAACCGCACTTGCGGCGCATGCGCACGCAATACCAGCGCAGTCGGGACCTGATGATCGACTGGGTCACTCGCTATTTCCCGGCGGGCACCCGCGCCAGTCGGCCGCAAGGCAGCTTTATGTTGTGGGTTGAATTACCGGAAGGTTTCGACACCCTGAAACTCAATCGTGAGTTGCACGACCAAGGCGTGCAGATTGCCGTCGGCAGCATCTTTTCCGCCTCGGGCAAATACCGCAACTGCCTGCGGATGAACTACGCTGCCAAACCGACAGCGCAGATCGAAGAAGCGGTGCGCAAGGTCGGCGAGACCGCTGTCAGATTGCTGGCAGAAGCCGACTGACTTTTTTCCAGAGAACCGCGTCCATATGCCGACCCTTGCCGCCAACTGGAATGATCCTACGTGAGCTTCAAACAGCCCCTACTCGCTTTGCTGTTACTCGCCTCGTTCCTCAGCGGCTGTGCCAGTTTCGATGTCCCGCGCGAGCCGAGTCAGGCGTTGCCAGCGGCCGATTCCAGCTTCGGCCGTTCGATTCAGGCGCAAGCGGCGCCCTATCAAGGCCGCTCGGGTTTTCGCCTGCTGTCCAACAGCAGCGAAGCGTTCACCGCTCGTGCTGAGCTGATCCGCAACGCCCAGAGCAGTCTCGATTTGCAGTACTACATCGTCCACGACGGCATCAGCACGCGGATGCTGGTGGAGGAATTGCTCAAGGCCGCTGATCGTGGTGTGCGTGTGCGCATCCTGCTCGATGACACCACCAGTGATGGCCTCGACCAGATCATCGCCACACTGGCGGCGCATCCGCAGATCCAGATTCGCCTGTTCAACCCGCTGCATCTGGGCCGTAGCACCGGCGTCACCCGCGCGGCAGGCCGCTTGTTCAATCTGTCGCTGCAGCACCGGCGCATGCACAACAAGCTGTGGCTGGCGGATAACAGCGTGGCCATCGTCGGCGGGCGCAATCTGGGGGACGAGTATTTCGACGCCGAGCCAAACCTTAATTTCACCGACATCGACATGCTCAGCGTCGGGCCGGTGGCCGAACAGCTCGGACACAGTTTCGACCAATACTGGAACAGTGCCCTGAGCAAGCCGATCGACGAATTCCTCTCCAGCCAACCGACCGCCAAGGACCTGGAGAACACTCGCACGCGGCTGGAAGAATCGCTGGAAGACACCCGCAAACAGAATCACGCGTTGTATCAGCAACTGATGACGTTCAAGACTGCGCCGCGCATGGATATCTGGCGCAAAGAGCTGATCTGGGCGTGGAATCAGGCATTGTGGGACGCGCCGAGCAAGGTCTTGGCCAAGGGTGAGCCGGATCCGCAATTGCTGCTGACCACGCAACTGGCGCCCGAGCTCAGAGGCGTGAGCAAAGAGCTGATCATGATTTCGGCGTACTTCGTGCCGGGCCAGCCAGGTCTGGTTTACCTGACCGGTCGCGCCGATGCCGGGGTGTCTGTCAGTCTGCTGACCAATTCACTGGAAGCGACGGACGTGCCAGCGGTGCACGGTGGCTATGCGCCGTATCGCAAGGCGCTGCTGGAGCATGGGGTAAAACTCTATGAACTGCGACGCCAGCCTGGAGACGGTGGCGGTAGCGGCCCGCATGTCTTCTACAGCAAGTCGTTTCGCGGCTCCGATTCAAGCTTGCATAGCAAGGCGATGATCTTTGATCGGCAGAAGTCGTTTATCGGCTCGTTCAACTTCGACCCGCGCTCGGTACTGTGGAACACCGAAGTCGGGGTCTTGGTCGACAGCCCTGAGCTGGCCGAACATGTACGCGAGCTGGCCTTGCAAGGCATGGCGCCAGCGCTGAGTTATCAGGCGAAATTACAGGATGGCCAGATTGTCTGGGTCACCGAAGACAACGGCCAGATGCATACCCTGACCAAGGAGCCGGGGAGTTGGTGGCGGCAGTTCAATGCATGGTTCAGCACCACGGTGGGCCTTGAGCGAATGCTTTAAAAAGCAAAAGATCGCAGCCTGCGACAGCCCCTATAGTTGAAATGCATTACTCCTGTAGGAGCTGCCGCAGGCTGCGATCTTTTGATGTCAGGCAGGCTCAGTAACTGCGCCAAATGCACCTTGGCGCAACAGCAGTATCACCAACCCGAACGCCCCAATCGCCATCAACAACGGCAACGCATGCCCACTGATCCACTGACTGCCCGCCCCCGCCGCGAGCGGCCCGACCAGACATCCCACGCCCCACAGCTGCGCAATGTGCGCATTCGCCCGCACCAGTGCATCGTCGCGATAACGCTCGCCAATCAAAATCAACGACAGGGTGAACAGCCCGCCGGCACTCGCCCCGAACAATACCCATAGCGGCCAGATCAGCAGCGTATCGAGCAACAGCGGGATCGCCAGACTCGACAGCATCAACACCACCGCGCAGCCAGCAAACAACGTACGTCGCGACAGATAATCGGCCAACGCGCCAATCGGCAACTGCAGCAATGCGTCACCCACCACCACCGTGCTGACCATGGCCAGCGCGATTTCGGCAGTGAAGCCCTGTTGCAGGCAATACACCGGCAACAGCGTCAGGATCATCGCCTCGAATGCGGCGAATAATGACACCGCCCAGGCAATCGCCGGCAACTCACGGGCAAAGCCCCACAATTCTCGGAACGTTACGCTGTTGGCCTCACTGCTCGGCGCACCGCTGCGGCCCAGCAACAGCAATGGCGACAGCAATAGCAACGCAACGCCGACCCAGAAGCCGTAATCCTGCTCGGTGCCCAACGCGCCCAACAGCAACGGGCCCGACAGTTGGCTCAACGCATAGCTGCTGCCATACAGCGCCACCAATCGTCCGCGCCAGTGCTCAACCACCAGCTGATTGATCCAGCTCTCGCCGAGGATGAACACGATGGTCAGGATCACCCCGATCATCAGGCGCAGCACCAGCCAGATCGGATAGCTCGGCAACAGCGCCAGCAAACCGATCGACAACGCCCCGGCCCACAGGCACAGGCGCATCAGATTTGCCGTACCGAAGCGAGCCGCCAGATGGCTGGAAATCTTCGCGCCCAACAACACGCCAATCGCCGGCATCGCTGCCATCACCCCGATGGCGAAGGAGCCGTAGCCCCAACTCTCCAGACGCAACGACACCAACGGCATGCTGACCCCCAGGGCCAGGCCGACACTCAGGACAGACGCCAACACGGCGAAATACGTCGCCCACCGCATGTTCCACGCTCCTGTGGATTATTTTTATGTGCACCACAAAACCACTGTGGGAGCGAGCTTGCTCGCGAATACGGTCTCACATTCAGCAGATTTGCTGACTGATACACCGCCTTCGCGAGCAAGCTCGCTCCCACAGGGGATCTCTGTCTGGTTTGGGAGCCTGATTGAATCAGGCTCCCCTCAGCGGCTTACAGCTTGATCCACGTCGCCTTCAGCTCGGTGTACTTGTCGAACGCATGCAGCGATTTATCGCGGCCATTACCCGACTGCTTGAATCCGCCGAACGGCGCAGTCATGTCGCCGCCGTCGTACTGGTTGACCCAGACGCTGCCGGCGCGCAGTGCCTTGGCGGTCAGGTGCGCTTTGGAGATGTCCTGGGTCCACACGGCGGCGGCCAAGCCATACGGCGTGTCGTTGGCGATCTGGATCGCTTCTTCAGCCGTATCGAAAGCAATGACCGACAGCACCGGGCCGAAAATCTCTTCCTGAGCGATCTTCATCGCGTTGCTCACACCGTCGAAAATCGTTGGCTCGACGTAGGTGCCACCGGTTTCCTGCAGGATTCGCTTGCCGCCAGCGACCAGTTTGGCGCCATCGCTGTGCCCGGATTCTATGTACGACAGCACGGTATTCATCTGCTGCGTATCTACCAGTGCACCGACATTGGTTGCCGGATCCAGCGGATTGCCCGGTTTCCAGGTTTTCAGCGCCTCGATCACCATCGGCAGGAATGTGTCCTTGATCGAACGCTCGACCAGCAGACGCGAACCGGCGGTGCACACCTCGCCCTGGTTGAAGGCGATGGCGCTGGCTGCGGATTCGGCGGCGGCTTGCAGGTCCGGCGCATCGGCAAAGACGATGTTCGGGCTCTTGCCGCCGGCTTCCAGCCAGACGCGCTTCATGTTCGATTCGCCGGAGTAGATCATCAGTTGCTTGGCGATTTTGGTCGAGCCGGTGAACACCAGCGTGTCGACATCGTTGTGCAGGGCCAGCGCCTTGCCGACGGTGTGACCATAGCCCGGCAGCACATTGAGTACGCCTTTCGGAATACCGGCTTCAACGGCCAGCGCAGCGATGCGGATGGCGGTCAGCGGCGATTTTTCCGACGGTTTGAGGATCACCGAGTTACCGGTCGACAGCGCCGGGCCGAGTTTCCAGCAGGCCATCATCAGCGGGAAGTTCCACGGCACGATGGCGCCGACCACGCCTACCGGCTCGCGGGTTACCAGACCGAGCTGGTCGTGAGGCGTAGCGGCGACTTCGTCGTAGATCTTGTCGATCGCTTCACCGCTCCAGCTCAGCGCCTGCGCCGCGCCCGGAACGTCGATGTACAGTGAGTCGCTGATCGGCTTGCCCATGTCGAGGGTTTCGAGCAGGGCCAGTTCTTCGGCGTGCTGCTTCAGCAGGCCGGCAAAACGGATCATGGTGGCTTTGCGTTTGGTCGGCGCCAGACGCGACCACACGCCGGAATTGAAGGTGGCGCGGGCATTTTCCACGGCGCGCTGGGCGTCGGCGGCGTCGCAGCTGGCAATCTTGCCGAGCAGACGGCCATCGACCGGGCTGATGCACTCGAAGGTCTCGCCGGAAACGGCGTCGGTGTATTCGCCATTGAGGTAGGCGCGGCCTTCGATTTTCAGGTCGCGGGCGCGTTGTTCCCAGTCGGCACGAGTCAGGGTGGTCATTTGAGTGTCCTCCTCTTGTTGAATACGAGCGCCGTGCGATCGTCGCCAGCGTCCTCAAAAATTCTGCCCGGCCAGCCGGTTTTTCGGCCAGAGGCACCCGCCACCCTAAACCAGCGGCCGGGGTTGTTTCAATATATTTGACATAAGGTGGTCATACGGCCTTGCGGTGTTGATTTTAATCAACATAGACTTTGGGCCTTTCCAGCCAATCGCGCCGTATCCACGGGGGATAACAACAATGAACATCCAGAACGTCGTCGACATCAGCCTCACCAGCAGCGAAGCCGAACGCTATCGTCCGGACCCGGCCAAGGTGCTCAAGGGTGATCCTGAACAAGCGGTGTTCCATCAATACGACAGCCCTTGTGGGCAGATGGGCGTCGGCGTGTGGGAAGGTGCGGCGGGCCAATGGACGGTGAATTACACCGAGCATGAGTACTGCGAGATTCTGCAAGGAGTGTCGGTGTTGCGTGACAGCGATGGCAATGCCAAAACGTTGCGTGTTGGCGACCGCTTTGTGATTCCGGCGGGGTTTCGTGGCACTTGGGAAGTGCTGGAGGCTTGCCGCAAGATTTATGTGATCTTTGAACAGAAGGCTTGAGTCTTTCGCTGGCCGATCCGGCCCTTTCGCGAGCAAGCTCACTCCCACATTCGACCGCATTCCAATGTAGGAGTGAGCCTGCTCGCGATGAGGCCCGGACAGGCGATGCAAATCTGAAGGCAACAAAAAAGGCCCGTATCGTGAGATACGGGCCTTTTTCGTAAGTCGGGAAAAATCAATTACTTGATTTTGCCTTCCTTGTAGATCACGTGCTTGCGAACAACCGGATCATATTTCTTGATCTCGATTTTGTCCGGGGTAGTACGCTTGTTCTTGTCGGTAGTGTAGAAGTGACCAGTACCGGCGCTCGAGATCAAACGAATCAATTCACGCATGATTAGCTCCCTTAAATCTTGCCATCGCGGCGAAGTTCGGCGAGCACGACAGTGATGCCACGCTTGTCGATGATACGCATGCCTTTGGCAGATACGCGCAGACGCACAAAACGTTTCTCTTCCTCAACCCAGAAGCGGTGATGCTGCAGGTTCGGCAGGAAACGACGACGGGTTTTGTTGTTTGCGTGGGAAATGTTATTCCCAGTCACCGGACCCTTACCGGTAACTTGACATACTCTCGACATGCCTCAGCCCTCTAAAACCACATGCCCAACCCGGCATGGGTTGGCCGCTTAATCTCTCAGTCATTTGGCGCCAGGCGCCGCGTTTCTTTAGAGGTCTTACCGGCTACACCTACAGTGAAGGAACCGGGCCCCTAGAAAAGAGCGCTGCTTTATACCAGAAAGACTTCGGAGCAACAACAATCGGTGTGCAATCAATCGGTAAAAAGGCGTTTTTTTGGCCCGCGAGCGCCTTGGATAAAGGCTGGCATCGATTTTTACCACTCGTCGCAGAAAACCGCCCTTGCGGGCGTTTCAGACTTTTAGCCGCACCCCGCAGTCTGAAAAACCGCCGTCACTGTGCCCCGAAAATGCAAAAGGGGGATAGTCATTTGTAATCCAGACCACTAGGGTAGGCCTTTTCCAGACTGCACTTGCAGATGGGCCTTCGATCTGTAAAAGGAAACCGACCATGCGCCTCGCTGCCCTACCCCTGTTGCTCGCCCCGCTCCTGCTGAGCCCCCTGGCCCAGGCCGCCGCACTGAGCGTCTGCACCGAGGCCAGCCCGGAAGGGTTCGACGTGGTGCAGTACAACTCGCTGACCACCACCAATGCCTCGGCCGACGTGCTGATGAATCGCCTGGTGGATTTCGACACCGCCAGCGGCAAAGTCGTGCCGAGCCTGGCCGACAGTTGGGAAGTCAGCACCGACGGCCTGACTTACGTGTTCAAGCTACACCCGCAGGTGAAGTTCCACACGACCGACTACTTCAAGCCGAGCCGCGAGCTGACCGCCGAAGACGTCAAGTTCAGCTTCGACCGCATGCTCGACCCGGCCAACCCGTGGCACAAGGTCGCTCAAAGCGGCTTCCCGCACGCACAGTCGATGCAGCTGCCAGCACTGATCAAGAAGATCGACGCACTCGATCCGCTGACCGTGCGTTTTACGCTTGATCACCCGGACTCCACCTTCCTGGCGACCCTGAGCATGGGTTTCGCCTCGATCTACTCCGCCGAATACGCCGACAAACTGATGAAAGCCGGCGCGACGGACAAGCTCAACAGCCAGCCAATCGGCACCGGCCCGTTCGTGTTCACCCGTTTCCAGAAAGACGCGGCGATTCGCTACAAAGCCAACCCGGATTACTTCGGCGGCAAGCCTGCGGTTGACCCGTTGATCTTCGCCATCACCCCGGACGCCAACGTGCGCCTGCAAAAGCTGCGACGCAATGAATGCCAGATCGCCCTGTCACCGAAGCCACTCGACGTACAAGCCGCGCTGAAAGAACCGACGCTGAAAGTCGAAAAAACTGACGCGTTCATGACCGCTTTCGTTGGCATCAACAGCCAGCATCCGCCGCTGGACAAGCCGGAAGTACGTCAGGCGATCAACCTCGCCTTCGACAAGGCCAACTACATCAAGGCTGTGTTCGAAGACACCGCCGAAGCGGCCAACGGCCCTTACCCGCCGAACACCTGGAGCTATGCGAAGAACCTGCCGGGCTATCCGCACGATGTCGCCAAAGCCAAGGCATTGCTGGCCAAGGCCGGGTTGAAGGACGGCTTCCAGACCACGATCTGGACGCGCCCGTCGGGCAGCCTCCTCAACCCGAACCCAAGCCTGGGTGCGCAGATGCTGCAGTCGGATCTGGCGGAAATCGGTATTCAGGCGGAAATCCGCGTGATCGAGTGGGGCGAACTGATTCGCCGCGCCAAAGCCGGCGAGCATGATCTGTTGTTCATGGGCTGGGCGGGCGATAACGGCGACCCGGATAACTTCCTCACGCCGCAGTTTTCCTGCGCGGCGGTCAAGTCGGGCACCAACTTCGCGCGGTACTGCAACGCCGATCTGGACAAGCTGATCAGCGCAGGCAAGACCACCAGCGAGCAAGGCGTGCGCACCAAGCTGTACGAGCAGGCGCAGACGCAGATTCAACAGCAGGCGCTGTGGTTGCCGCTGGCGCACCCGACTGCTTACGCGCTGACACGCAAAGACGTTCAGGGTTACTCCGTGAGCCCGTTTGGCCGCCAGGATTATTCCAAGGTCAACCTCAAATAACCTGCCCAGCACATCACCTGGGGATGCCATCAAACCTGTGGGAGCGAGCTTGCTCGCGAAAGCGGCCTGTCAGTAAAAATGATGCTGACTGGCACTGCGCCTTCGCGAGCAAGCTCGCTCCCACAGGGGATTTGCATCGCTCCTGAGAGTTACATCCAGCCACACTCCGCCATCGATAACGGCTCACCATCACCCACGATGAAGTGATCCAGCACCCGCACATCAATCAACTCCAGCGCCTTCTGCAAACGCTTGGTCAGCAATCGGTCAGCCTGACTGGGGTCAGTGTTCCCCGATGGATGGTTGTGGCACAGGATCAACGCCGCCGCGTTATTGGCCAAACATCGCTTCACAACCTCGCGCGGATGCACGCTGGTGTTGTCGATGGAGCCGCGAAACAGTATCTCGAAATTCAGTACTTGATGCTTGGAGTCGAGAAACAGGCAACCAAACACCTCATGCGGTTCGTGACGCAGCATCGCTTTCAGATAGTCGCGAACGACCTGAGGGTTTTCCAGGGCTGGTTTCTGCCGTGATTTCTCAGCCAGATGCCGCCTGTTCATTTCCTGAGCCGCCTGCAGTTGCGCAAACTTCGCCGGCCCGAGTCCCAATTGTTTGCTGAATGCGTCCTGATCGGCCTCAAGCAGCAAACGCAGGCTGCCGAATTGAGTCAACAGATTGCGCGCCAGGTCCACAGCGCTTATTCCGGGCAATCCGGTACGCAGAAAAATCGCCAGTAACTCAGCGTCCGAAAGACTCGCTGCCCCGTGTTCCAATAACCTTTCCCGCGGGCGTTCCGCCGCAGGCCAATCGCGAATACTCATACACATTCCCTGTCTGTGGGCGCCGCTGTTCCGTAGCGGTCGCTGTGATATCGTAGCCCATCTTTTTTGCGGTCGATTCAACCCTGGGGAGGGGCATCGCATCGCAGTCATCAACGAAATGAAAGGCAGACCTATGCAGCGGCTGTATCGGAAACGCATCGTTCTGGGCGTCGGCGGCGGCATCGCGGCCTACAAGAGCGCCGATCTGGTTCGTCGCCTGATCGATCAGGGCGCCGAAGTGCGTGTGGTCATGACCCACGGTGGCGCCGAGTTCATCACCCCGCTGACCATGCAGGCCTTGTCCGGCCACCCTGTGCACCTCGACTTGCTCGACCCGGCCGCAGAAGCTGCAATGGGCCACATCGAGCTGGCCAAGTGGGCCGATCTGGTGCTGATCGCCCCGGCCACCGCCGACCTGCTCGCCCGCCTGGCCCAAGGCATCGCCAACGATTTGCTGACCACGCTGGTACTCGCCACCGACGCTGTCGTCGCCGTTGCTCCAGCGATGAACCAGGCGATGTGGCGTGATCCGGCGACCCAGGCCAACCTGCAACTCCTCGAAAGCCGTGGCCTGAAGACCTTCGGCCCGGCCTCGGGCAGTCAGGCCTGCGGTGACGTCGGCATGGGTCGCATGATGGAAGCCACCGATCTGGCGCAATGCGCGGCCGACTGCTTCCAGCGGCAGGCGCTGACCGGTAAACACGTGGTGATTACCGCCGGCCCGACCCAGGAAAACATCGACCCGGTGCGCTATATCACCAACCACAGCTCCGGGAAAATGGGCTTTGCCCTCGCCGAAGCAGCGGTAGAAGCCGGCGCCCGCGTCACATTGATCAGCGGCCCGGTGCACCTGCCGACGCCGGATCGCGTCACCCGTATCGACGTGGTCAGTGCCCGCGACATGCTCGCGGCCTGTGAATCGGCGATCCCGTGCGATGTGTTCATTGCCTCTGCAGCGGTTGCGGACTACCGCCCGGAAGTCGTCGCCCCGCAAAAACTCAAGAAAGATCCTACGAGCGGCGACGGCTTCGTCCTGCAAATGGTGCGTAACCCGGACATCCTGGCCACCATCGCGACCCGTCCCGACCGTCCGTTCAGTGTCGGCTTTGCCGCCGAGACCGAACACCTGCTCGACTACGCTGCACGCAAGCTGAAGGACAAGAATCTCGATTTGATCGTCGCCAACGACGTCGCCAACCCGAGCATCGGTTTCAACAGCGAAGAAAACGCCTGCAGCGTGATTGACCGTGCGCTGCACGCCACGGTTTTCGCCCAGACCAGCAAGAGCAAGATCGCTCGCCAACTGGTCACTTTTATCGCCGAACGTCTGAACCAGGTTTAATTTACATGCACGCTTTGCAAGCCAAGATCCTCGACCCACGCATCGGCACCGATTTCCCGCTGCCGCAATACGCCACCCCGGGCTCCGCCGGCCTCGACCTGCGCGCCATGCTGGATCAGGACATTGTGATCAAACCGGGTGAAACCGTGCTGATCCCGACCGGTCTGTCGGTTTACATCGGCGACCCGAACCTCGCCGCGCTGATCCTGCCGCGCTCGGGCATGGGCCATAAGCACGGCATCGTGCTGGGCAACCTCGTGGGTTTGATCGACTCCGATTACCAGGGCCCGCTAATGGTTTCCTGCTGGAACCGTGGCCAGTCCGATTTCACCATGACCGTCGGCGAACGCTTGGCGCAACTGGTACTAGTACCTGTGGTGCAAGCGCACTTCGAAATGGTTGAAGAGTTCGTCGAAACCGAGCGCGGCACCGGCGGGTTTGGCCATACCGGCACTAAATAACCGGCACTGAAACATGCCTGTAGGAGCAGCCTTCGGCAGCTCCTACAGAAGAGAAATTGTGCAATTTGTGCGACAGGTTTTAACACCGTAAATCAAGGTTTTGCCGGACGAAAGCCACGCCCGCCGAGGCATCATGGCCCTTTCATACCACGAACTCTCTGTGGAAAACGCCGTCATACCCTTCAGTTTGAGCCTGCCGTCGAACGATTCGTCGGTCTGTCCCACCACTTTCGAGATGGAGCATTTCCGTAGATGAGCACCCCAGCCAAGATCGCCCCGAAGCTGCCCGACAGCATTTTCCGCGCCTATGACATTCGTGGCACCGTGCCGGAATTCCTCAATGCCGAAACCGCTTACTGGATCGGCCGCGCCATCGGTTCGCAGAGCCTGGCCCAAGGCGAGCCGAATGTATCCGTCGGTCGCGACGGTCGCTTGTCCGGCCCGGAGCTGGTTGCAGAACTGATTCGCGGTATCGCCGAGAGTGGCTGCCACGTCAGCGATGTCGGCCTGGTGCCAACGCCGGCGCTGTACTACGCCGCCAACGTGCTGGCCGGCAAATCCGGGGTGATGCTCACCGGCAGCCATAACCCGTCGAACTACAACGGTTTCAAGATCGTCATCGCCGGCGACACCCTCGCCAACGAACAGATCCAGGCCCTGCACGAGCGCCTCAAGACCAACAACCTGAGCAGCGGCACGGGCAGCGTCACCCAGGTCGAGATCCTCGACCGCTACAACACCGAAATCGTCCAGGACATCAAACTGGCCCGACGCATGAAGGTCGTGGTCGACTGCGGCAACGGCGCGGCCGGCGTGATTGCCCCGCAATTGATCGAAGCGCTGAACTGCGAAGTCATCCCGCTGTTCTGCGAAGTCGACGGCAACTTCCCCAACCACCACCCGGATCCGGGCAAACCTGAAAACCTCGTCGACCTGATCGCCAAGGTCAAGGAAACCAACGCTGACATCGGCCTGGCGTTCGACGGCGACGGCGATCGTGTCGGCGTGGTGACCAACACCGGTAGCATCGTCTACCCCGATCGCCTGCTGATGCTGTTCGCCCGTGACGTGGTGGCGCGCAACCCGGACGCGGAAATCATCTTCGACGTCAAATGCACCCGTCGTCTGGTACCACTGATCAAGGAATACGGTGGTCGGCCGCTAATGTGGAAGACTGGTCATTCGTTGATCAAAAAGAAAATGAAACAATCCGGCGCGCTGTTGGCCGGTGAAATGAGCGGGCATATCTTCTTCAAAGAGCGCTGGTTCGGTTTCGATGACGGCATCTACAGCGCCGCACGGCTGCTGGAGATCCTCAGCAAGGAAAAATCCACCGCGGAAGAGTTGTTTGCGACCTTCCCGAACGATATTTCTACGCCGGAAATCAATATCCATGTGACCGAAGAGAGCAAATTCAGCATCATTGATGCACTGCACGACGCACAGTGGGGCGCAGGCGCTGACCTGACCACCATCGACGGCGTGCGAGTCGATTACGCCAAAGGCTGGGGCCTGGTGCGCGCCTCCAACACCACACCGGTGCTGGTGCTGCGCTTCGAGGCCGATGACGAGGCTGAATTACAGCGCATCAAGGACGTGTTCCACGCCCAATTGAAACGCGTTGCACCTGATCTCCAACTACCGTTCTGATCCACCCGGAGCCCTGAATGACCCTCGAACGCGATGCCGCCGCCAACACTGCCAAGGTCCTGTCCGAAGCGCTGCCTTACATCCGACGCTATGTCGGCAAGACCCTGGTGATCAAATACGGCGGCAACGCGATGGAAAGCGAGGAGCTGAAAACCGGCTTCGCCCGCGACATCGTGCTGATGAAAGCCGTGGGCATCAACCCGGTGGTTGTGCACGGCGGCGGCCCGCAGATCGGTGATCTGCTCAAGCGCCTGTCGATCGAAAGCCACTTCGTCGATGGCATGCGCGTCACCGACGCGGCGACCATGGACGTCGTCGAAATGGTCTTGGGCGGTCAGGTCAACAAGAGCATCGTCAACCTGATCAACCGTCACGGCGGCAGCGCCATCGGCCTGACCGGTAAAGACGCCGGGCTGATTCGTGCGAAGAAGCTCACTGTCACCCGTCAGACTCCGGAGATGACCCAGCCGGAAATCATCGACATCGGTCACGTCGGCGAAGTGGTCGGGATCAACACCGAGCTGCTTAACCTGCTGGTCAAAGGCAACTTCATCCCGGTCATCGCGCCGATTGGTGTGGGTGAGAACGGCGAGTCGTACAACATCAACGCCGATCTGGTGGCCGGTAAAGTCGCCGAGGCGCTGAAAGCCGAGAAGCTGATGCTGCTGACCAACATCGCCGGCCTGATGGACAAGTCGGGCACCGTACTGACCGGCCTGAGCACCCAGCAGGTCGACGACCTGATCGCCGACGGCACCATCTACGGCGGCATGCTGCCGAAGATCCGTTGCGCGCTGGAAGCGGTTCAGGGCGGCGTGGGCAGCTCGCTGATCATCGACGGTCGCGTGCCGAACGCGATCCTGCTGGAAATCTTCACCGACACCGGTGTGGGCACGCTGATCAGCAATCGCAAGCGTCCGTAAGCGAAAGCGCAAATAAAAAGACCCCGCTCAGCCTGACTGAGCGGGGTCTTTTTTTGCCGGTAATTCCTGTGGGAGCGAGCCTGCTCGCGAAAGCGGTCTCTGCATCACATCAATGTTGAATGTGAAGCCCTCTTCGCGAGCAGGCTCGCTCCCACAGTGCTCTGCGGTTAAACGCCGAACTGCGCGCGATAGGCTTCCACGGCGGGTAGGTGTAGCTTGAGCTGCGGATCATCGGCGAGGAATTCCAGCACCTGATTCAGCGAAACAATGCTGATCACCGGAATACCGAAGTCGCGCTCGACTTCCTGAATCGCCGACAACTCGCCGTTACCACGTTCCTGACGGTTCAGCGCGATCAGTACGCCAGCGGCCTTGGCGCCGTCCTGGGAAGCGATGATCTGCATCACCTCACGAATCGCGGTGCCAGCAGTGATCACGTCGTCGATGATCAGCACGTCACCGGTCAGCGGGGCGCCTACCAGGCTGCCGCCTTCGCCGTGGGCCTTGGCTTCCTTGCGGTTAAAGCACCATGGCAGGTCACGGTCGTGGTGCTCGGCCAGCGCGACGGCAGTAGTCGCCGCCAACGGAATGCCTTTGTAGGCAGGACCAAACAGAACGTCGAACGGAATGCCGCTTTCGGCAATGGCTGCCGCGTAGAAACGCCCCAGCTGCGCCAGGGCCGAACCCGAGTTGAACAGGCCGGCGTTGAAGAAGTAAGGACTGGTGCGCCCGGACTTCAGGGTGAACTCACCGAAGCGCAAAACGCCGCGATCGATGGCAAAACGAATGAAATCGCGCTGATACGCTTGCATGAAAAAAACCCCAAATACCACGGATTTAGCTAATTAGCTTGACGCCGTGTATCATACACGCACGCGATTTTTGGGGCCATTTATGCGGATCATCAGTGTGAACGTCAATGGTATTCAGGCGGCAGTCGAGCGTGGTTTGCTCAGTTGGCTGCAAGCACAGAATGCCGACGTCATCTGCCTGCAGGACACCCGTGCCTCCGCCTTTGAACTGGATGACCCAGCCTTCCAACTGGATGGCTACTTCCTTTATGCCTGCGATGCTGAAGTCCCTGCCCAAGGTGGCGTGGCTTTGTACTCGCGGTTGCAACCGAAGGCTGTCATCAGCGGTCTCGGTTTCGAGACGGCCGACCGCTACGGGCGCTACCTGCAAGCAGATTTCGACAAAGTCAGTATTGCCACCTTGCTGCTCCCTTCGGGGATGAACGGCGATGAGGACTTGAACCAGAAGTTCAAGCTCATGGACGACTTCGGCAAGTATCTGGACAAACAGCGGCGCAAGCGTCGCGAGTACATTTATTGTGGCTCGCTGTACGTAGCGCAGCAGAAGCTCGACATCAAAAACTGGCGCGACAGCCAGCAATCCCCGGGCTTCCTGGCGCCAGAACGCGCCTGGATGGACGAGATTGTCGGCAACATGGGCTACGTTGATGCGCTGCGCGAAGTCAGCCGTGAAGGCGACCAGTACAGCTGGTGGCCGGATAACGAACAGGCCGAGATGCTCAATCTGGGCTGGCGCTTCGACTATCAGATCCTGACCCCAGGGCTGCGGCGCTTCGTACGCAGTGCACGCCTGCCGCGTCAACCACGGTTCTCGCAGCATGCGCCGCTGATCGTCGACTACGACTGGACGCTGACCATCTAAGCGTCGATTCGTAAGTTAAAAAATGCCCATATCGCAAGATATGGGCATTTTTTGTGCCTGCGCTCCAACCGACTCGAATTCAGACGGCGACGAAGAAAGGCAACATCAGGTACAGCTTGATCACGATGACGTTGATGATGTCGATGAAGAACGCTCCTACCATCGGCACCACCAGAAACGCGATCTGCGAAGGACCATAGCGCTGCGTCACCGCCTGCATGTTGGCAATGGCGGTCGGCGTGGCACCCAGACCGAAACCGCAATGCCCTGCTGCCAGCACGGCGGCATCGTAGTTGCGGCCCATCACCCGAAACGTCACGAAGATCGCGAACAGCGCCATGACCAGCGCCTGTACCGCCAGAATGATGAAGATCGGCAACGCCAGCGCCGCCAGATCCCACAGCTTGAGCGACATCAGAGCGATCGCCAGAAACAGCGAAAGGCTGACGTTCCCCAAGACCGAGACCTCGCGCTCAAATACTTGATACAAACCCAGCGCTGAAAGGCTGTTGCGCAGCACCACCCCGACGAACAGGACGCAGACGAACGTCGGCAGCTCGAACGCTGTCCCGTGCAGCAGGCCATTCAACAGATTGCCGGCAAGCAAGCTCACTGCAATCAACGCGAGGGTTTCGACAAACGAAAATGGCGTGATTGAGCGCTCCTTGTTCGGCTGCTCAAAACCTTTCGGCAACCGTGGCGTCCCCTGTTGCTGGGACCCAGGCACTTCCACGCGCTTGATCAGCAACCGTGCAACCGGGCCGCCAATCAAGCCACCCAGCACCAGACCAAAGGTCGCGGAAGCCATCGCCAATTCGGATGCCGACGCCAGACCGTACTTCTCGCTGAATACCGTACCCCACGCAGCCCCGGTGCCGTGACCACCCGCCAGGGTGATCGAGCCGGTGAGCAGCCCCATCAAAGGGTCGAGTCCGAGCATTTTTGCCAGACCAATACCCATCGCATTCTGCACCACCAACAGCCCGGTGACCGCCAGCAGAAATATTCCTACTATCCGGCCACCTTTCTTCAGGCTGGCAAAGTCTGCGCTCAAACCAATAGTGGCAAAAAAAGCCAGCATCAAAGGTGTCTGAAGGGAAGTATCAAAGCGAACTTCAATATCGAATGCTCGCAGCAGCAATAAAATCAGGGCAACTACCAGGCCACCTGCTACAGGTTCGGGGATATTGTAACTGCGCATGAAACCAACACGCCTGACTAGCCCGCGCCCGAGTAGAAGCACTAAGGAAGCGGCCACAAGTGTTCCGTAAAAATCGAGCTGAATCATTGGGATTATTCTTGGATATATATTCAGAGGCGAATTTTTTACCTGCACCCGCCTCATGAATCGGCTGATTGTCTCAACACTGATTGCTGTGGATTCAAGAACCTTCGATGGCTTGAATATATCTTAATATTTCGGGGGAAGTATTAACGGGGAAACTTTAACAATCGCCACTGCCAATTCCAAGGATATAAATCAGTAGTAAGACAATGCAGTTGTGACCAAACGTGTAACGGCGGAATCTATATAAAATGTTATACACCACTCATCGCAGAAAGATTATTCCTACATACAGCACGAATTAGTTATGTTTCAGAAATAAAAAATGCCCTGACATGTCAGGGCATTTTTTTAGAACTTTATAAGCTTTTTATTTGATCAACCGCCAGGTAAACGGATATCGGTACGGGAAGCCTTCATTAGCCTTCACCCCCGCAATGATCGTCAAAACCAGTGCGCCGATAGCCAGTATTCCCAACAGAAAGAACCCGATGATCAGCACCATCAGCAGGAAGCAGATCAGCGATGCAATGGCGACGGTGATCTGAAAATTCAGCGCCTCTTTACCTTGAGCATCAATGAACGGGTCTGTCTCGCGTTTCATTTGCCACAGGATCAACGGCCCGATCAAATTGCCGAACGGAATCCAGATCCCCAATAAGGCGGACAAGTGACAAAACATCGCCCATTGGCGAACCTCCCGGCTCGGTTTGGGCAGCAGCTCTTGCTCGTCACTCATCGCGTCCTCCTTGCGGTTATGAACCTGCTCAGTCGGCCAGGGCAGCCTTTTGCAGTTCAAAGATTTCGTTCATGCCTTGCTTGGCCAGTTCCAGCATGGCGTTCAAGTCTTCAGGCTGGAACGGCGCGCCTTCGGCAGTGCCCTGCACTTCGATGAAACCACCGGTGCTGGTCATCACCACGTTAAGGTCAGTCTCGGCGGCGGAATCTTCAAGATAGTCCAGATCCAGCACGGCCTCGCCCTGATACATGCCGACCGATACGGCACCGATCATTTGCTTGAGCGGATCGCCGCCCTTCAGGCCGCCACGCTTCTTGATCACTTTCAGCGCATCAACCAGGGCAACCATGGCGCCGGTGATCGAAGCGGTGCGAGTACCACCATCGGCCTGGATCACGTCGCAGTCGACGTACAGGGTCACGTCGCCCAATTTGGACATGTCCAGCGCAGCGCGCAGGGAGCGGCCGATCAGACGCTGGATTTCCAGGGTGCGACCGCCCTGCTTGCCGCGGCTCGCTTCACGCTGGTTACGCTCGCCAGTGGCGCGCGGCAGCATGCCGTACTCGGCGGTCAACCAACCTTGGCCCTGGCCCTTGAGGAAGCGCGGCACGCCGTTTTCGACGCTGACGGTGCAGATGACTTTGGTATCACCGAATTCGACCAGTACGGATCCCTCGGCGTGTTTGGTGTAGTTGCGGGTAATGCGGATCGAGCGGAGCTGATCGGCAGCGCGACCACTTGGACGTTTCATAGGGAATACCTGTACTGGGGACGGAAAACTGCCGAGCATTATAGAGCGCTGCACCGCACCTGGGCACTCGTTAAAAACCCGGGCGACGACCGAAGGCCCTGAAACGCCCATTACCGACGGGCTGCAGCCCTTTGTCACACCGTGTGTTTGGGCGCATTCGCTGCACTGCGCTACAATCCTGCGCCTTTGCTGCCAGTCGGCTTAAATTCATACATATCGCGCCTGCGGAACACAGGTTTCGCGCCGATCTGCATTTGCGAGGTCACCGCCATGGTGCACAGCATGACCGCCTTCGCCCGCGTCGAAAAAGCCGGCGCACAGGGCACCCTGAGCTGGGAACTGCGCTCGGTCAACAGCCGCTATCTGGAACCCCACCTGCGCCTGCCGGAGTCGTTTCGCGACCTCGAAGGCGCGGTGCGTGAGGCGCTGCGCCAGGGCCTGTCGCGGGGCAAACTCGAATGCACCCTGCGTTTCACCGAAGAAAGCACCGGCAAAACACTGCAAGTCGATCGCGAGCGCGCCGCGCAACTGGTCGCCGCTGCCGAGACCATTGCCGGCCTGATCAAAAACCCTGCCGCACTGAACCCATTGGAAGTGCTTGCCTGGCCCGGCGTACTGGTAGGCGATGCGACCGACCCGCAGGCGCTGAATGCCGACGCACTGGCGCTATTCAATCAAGGCCTGAAAGAGTTGAAGGCCGGCCGCGAGCGCGAAGGCGCGGAGCTGGCACGCCTGATCAACGAGCGCCTGACTTCCATTGAGGAAGACGTCGTGACCCTGCGCGAACTGGTGCCGCAGATGCTCGCCACCCAACGCCAGAAAGTCCTCGACCGCTTCGCCGACATGAAGGCCGAGCTGGATCCGCAGCGCCTCGAACAGGAAATGGTCATGCTCGCGCAAAAGAGCGACGTGGCCGAAGAACTGGATCGCCTGAGCACCCACATCATCGAAGTGCGCCGGGTGCTCAAATCCGGTGGTGCGGCCGGACGCCGCCTCGATTTCCTGATGCAGGAACTCAACCGCGAAGCCAACACACTGGGCTCCAAGGCCTTCGACCCGCGCAGCACCCAAGCCGCCGTCAACCTCAAGGTGTTGATCGAGCAAATGCGCGAACAAGTGCAGAATATTGAGTAAGGCTACCCCCGACATGACCCACAGCACCGGCACCCTGTACATCATTTCCGCGCCATCGGGCGCGGGCAAGAGCAGTCTGGTCAAGGCTTTGACCGACGCCGACGCGGAAATCCGCGTTTCGGTCTCGCACACCACCCGCGCCATGCGCCCGGGCGAAGTGGACGGCGTGAACTATCACTTCGTCTCCCGCGAAGCATTCGTGAAGATGGGCGAACATGGTGATTTTCTCGAGCGTGCCGAAGTATTCGGCAACCTCTATGGCACCTCGCAAAGCCACCTTCAGCAAACTCTGGACGCCGGTCACGACCTGATTCTGGAAATCGACTGGCAGGGCGCCGAGCAAGTGCGCAAGCTGATGCCGCAGGCGCGCTCGATCTTTATCCTGCCGCCATCGTTGCAGGCTTTGCACCAGCGCCTGACCAACCGCGGCCAGGACAGCGACGAGATCATCGACGGGCGGATGCGTGAAGCCGTCAGCGAAATGAGCCACTACGTCGACTACGACTACCTGATCATCAATGACGATTTCGCCCACGCACTGGACGATCTGAAGGCGATTTTCCGTGCCAATCAACTGCAGCAGAAACGCCAACAACAGCGTTTCGGCAAGTTGCTGGCCGAATTGCTCGGTTAAAACAGCACTTCCCAAAACAGCTGCAAGCGCTTTACATTGGTGCTTGCAGCGCGTTGAAGGGCTTGGTCAAAAAATCAGCGCTTCCCTAATCGCTGGTGATTTTTTAAACTGTTGAGTCCGCTCGCCCAACCGGGCAGCGCGCATATTGCATTCGCTCCGAGGAATACCATGGCCCGCGTAACCGTTGAAGACTGCCTAGAACACGTGGAAAACCGCTTTGAGCTGGTCATGCTCTCTACCAAGCGTGCCCGTCAACTGGCCACCGGCGGCAAAGAGCCTCTGGTTCAGTGGGAAAACGACAAGCCAACTGTTGTCGCCCTGCGTGAAATCGCTGAAGGCCTGATGAGCTACGAGTTCATCGCCGAGCAGGAAATCGTCCAGGATGAGCCGCTGTTCGCAGCGTTCGAGGACGAGTCCAACGAGGCCGTCTAAGCCTATGCCTGGTCGACGTAGCACGGCGCGGGATCACAGCTTACGGCAGGAATTATCATGCCGAGCATAGACGCCCTCGCCGATCGCTTATCGACCTACCTCGGCAACGACCAGGTCAACCTGGTCCGCCGAGCGTATTTCTACGCCGAACAAGCCCATGACGGTCAGCGCCGTCGCAGCGGTGAGGCGTACGTCACGCATCCTCTTGCCGTGGCCAATATTCTTGCCGACATGCACATGGACCATCAGAGCCTGATGGCCGCGATGCTGCATGACGTGATCGAAGACACCGGTATCGCCAAAGAAGCGCTGCAAGCGCAGTTCGGTGAAACCGTGGCCGAACTGGTCGACGGGGTCAGCAAACTGACCCAGATGAATTTCGAGACCAAGGCCGAAGCCCAAGCCGAAAACTTCCAGAAAATGGCCATGGCCATGGCGCGCGACATTCGCGTGATCCTGGTCAAGCTCGCCGACCGCCTGCACAACATGCGCACGCTGGAAGTGCTGTCCGGCGAAAAACGCCGCCGGATTGCCAAGGAAACCCTCGAAATCTACGCGCCCATCGCCAACCGGCTGGGCATGCATGCGATCCGCATCGAATTCGAAGACCTCGGCTTCAAGGCCATGCACCCGATGCGTTCCGCGCGGATCTACCAGGCGGTCAAACGCGCCCGGGGCAACCGCAAGGAAATCGTCAACAAGATCGAAGAGTCCCTTGGCCATTGCCTCGCTATCGACGGCATCCAGGGCGAAGTCAGCGGTCGCCAGAAACACCTCTACGGCATCTACAAGAAAATGCGCGGCAAGCGTCGGGCCTTCAACGAGATCATGGACGTCTACGCGTTCCGGATCATCGTCGACAAGGTCGATACCTGCTACCGCGTACTCGGCGCTGTACATAATTTGTACAAACCGTTGCCGGGGCGCTTCAAGGATTACATCGCGATCCCCAAGGCCAACGGCTATCAGTCGCTGCACACCACGCTGTTCGGCATGCACGGCGTACCGATCGAGATCCAGATCCGTACCCGCGAAATGGAAGAGATGGCCAACAACGGCATCGCCGCCCATTGGCTGTACAAATCCAGCGGTGACGAACAGCCGAAAGGCACTCACGCCCGCGCCCGCCAGTGGGTCAAAGGCGTGCTGGAAATGCAGCAGCGTGCCGGCAACTCGCTGGAATTCATCGAGAGCGTGAAGATCGACCTGTTCCCGGACGAGGTCTACGTGTTCACGCCCAAAGGCCGGATCATGGAGTTGCCAAAAGGCTCCACGGCGGTCGACTTTGCTTACGCAGTTCACACCGACGTCGGCAACAGCTGCATCGCCTGCCGGATCAACCGCCGTCTCGCGCCGCTGTCCGAACCGTTGCAGAGCGGCTCCACGGTCGAGATCGTCAGCGCCCCCGGCGCCAGGCCGAATCCGGCGTGGCTCAACTTTGTGGTCACCGGCAAGGCGCGCACGCACATCCGCCACGCACTGAAACTGCAACGTCGCTCCGAGTCCATCAGCCTCGGCGAACGCCTGCTCAATAAAGTCCTCAACGGCTTCGACAGCGCGCTGGAGAAGATCCCGGCCGAACGCGTCAAGGCGATGCTCACCGAGTACCGCCTCGAACTGATCGAAGATTTGCTTGAAGACATTGGCCTGGGCAATCGCATGGCCTATGTGGTCGCCCGCCGCCTGCTCGGCGAAGGCGAACAACTGCCAAGCCCGGAAGGCCCGCTGGCGATTCGCGGTACCGAAGGTCTGGTGCTCAGCTACGCAAAATGCTGCACACCGATCCCGGGCGATCCGATTGTCGGTCACCTGTCGGCGGGCAAAGGCATGGTCGTGCACCTGGACAACTGCCGCAACATCAGCGAAATCAGGCACAACCCGGAAAAATGCATCCAGCTCTCGTGGGCCAAGGATGTCACCGGCGAATTCAACGTTGAACTGCGCGTTGAGCTGGAGCACCAGCGCGGCCTGATCGCGCTGCTGGCCAGCAGCGTCAACGCCGCCGACGGCAATATCGAGAAAATCAGCATGGACGAACGCGATGGTCGCATCAGCGTGGTCCAGTTGGTGGTCAGCGTCCACGACCGTGTGCACCTGGCCCGTGTGATCAAGAAGCTGCGCGCCTTGACCGGGGTGATTCGCATCACCCGCATGCGTGCATAACGCAACCCTAACAAGGAGTCATACATGACCAAGACAGTTATCACCAGCGACAAGGCCCCGGCTGCCATCGGTACTTACTCCCAGGCGATCAAGGCAGGCAACACCGTTTACATGTCGGGCCAGATTCCTCTGGACCCAAAAACCATGGAACTGGTTGAAGGCTTCGAAGCCCAGACTGTCCAGGTGTTCGAGAACCTCAAAGCAGTGGCCGAAGCCGCCGGCGGCTCGTTCAAGGACATCGTCAAACTGAACATCTTCCTCACCGACCTGAGTCACTTCGCCAAGGTCAACGAGATCATGGGCAAGTACTTCGACCAGCCATACCCGGCTCGCGCCGCCATTGGCGTGGCTGCCCTGCCAAAGGGTTCGCAGGTTGAAATGGATGCCATTCTGGTCATCGAGTGATGCGCAAGGCGCGGCCTTCAAACGCCGCGCTGACTGCTGCAAGAAAAGGTTTTGAAAGGATTCCACCATGCGCAAAGCGCTAGCTCTCCCGCTGCTCGCCATTTTCCTCGGCGGCTGCGCCAGCAACCCTGCCGATCGTGACATCAGCGGCACCTGGATCAACCAGGTGGCGATCGATGCCGCAGCCAAGGGCGGCCCCCTGCGCGAAGCGCTTCAGGCTTATGGCCCGAACCTTGAGTGGGACGTCAACACCAAGGCCAGTCAGGCCCGCTACACCAACGGTTTTGAGAACGTCGAAGGACGGCTACTGGGTGAGAAATCCGGCGCCTGGAAAGTCGACTTCTATGGCAGTTCTGCCAGCGAGCTGAAACGCGACGGCGGGCAACTGCAGCAAACCGCCAGCGAGAACGAACCCGAGCAGGTCTTCGACCGTGCGCAGATTCCTGTGCCGGAAGGCGCGCCGATTGGCGCCAGCTTCGAACGTGCACTGTATTCCGCGTACATGGGCGGCAGCTGGACAATCGCCAGTGGTCAAGGCGAAGGCAGCACCGTGCAGTTCCAGGCTGATGGCCAGGTTTCCGGTTTGCCGGGGGCCGACCGTTATGCGTTGTGCCTGGCAGGTGATTGCGCGTCGATGAGCAGCACCAACGACAACATGTGGTTGCAGCTCAACGGTCAGGGCAATGCCTACATCTTTGCGCGCAAGGGCAAGGAACTGGAGATTTTTCAGGCTGTGAACACCGCGCTGGCAGATGAAATGCCGCAATACACGCCGGGCGAGCGCAAGTGGTTGCTGGAGAAGCAGTAACCCGCTTCTGAAACCCCTGAAGATCAAATGTGGGAGCGAGCCTGCTCGCGAAAGCAGTGTGTCAGTCAAAGTAATATTGCCTGATGCACCGCATTCGCGAGCAGGCTCGCTCCCACAGTTGTTTGTGTTGTTAAAAAGTCAGCATTTACCTTCGAGGATCGCGGCATAGCCTTCGCGGTAGCTTGGGTACATTGGCGTCCAGCCCAACGCTTTAGCCCGGGCATTGCTGCAACGCTTGCTGCCCGTACGCCGAACGCTGGCGTCTTCCGACCATTCAGTAACGCCCAGATACTCGCGCAACCAGCCCACCACTTCGGCCAACGGCGCCGGCGCGTCATCGACGCCGATGTAGAACGGATCCAGCTTCACACCCTGCCGATCTTTCTCCAGCAGAAACGCCAGCAATCCAGCTGCGTCATCGGCATGAATCCGATTGCCATACAGCGGTGGCTCAACCGCCACGCGATAGCCGCGACGCACTTGAGTCAGCAGCCACTCGCGGCCCGGTCCATAGATGCCGGTCAAACGCAGAATGCTTGCCGGAATACCGCTGTTGAGCGCGACCTGCTCAGCCTCCAGCATCAATCGCCCGGAATAACCGGCAGCGATGGTCTCTGAATTCTCATCGACCCACTCACCCTCCTGCTGCCCATACACACTGCTGCTGGACACGAAGATCAGCCGCTCAGGCACTTGCCCGTAATCGTCGAGCCAGCTCAGGACATTCTGCAAACCCTGCACATAAGCCGCGCGATAACCGGCTTCATCGTGATCAGTGGCTGAGGCGCAATACACCAGATAGTCCACGGCACCCACCGGCCAGGTCGCCGGGCAGTCTTCATTGAACAGGTCACCGGCAACGCCAATCACCCCATCAGGCAGCTTCGAAACGTCCCGGCGCAGGCCATGAACTTCCCAGCCAGCCGCCAGCAACTGCTTGGCCAGACGACTGCCGACATCACCACAACCGGCAATCAAAACAGAAGGCGCGGACATCAAAAAACTCCCATCGGAAAGGTACAGACTAGCTCTGGCAAAGGACGAACGGCTAGCAATGCAGGAAAAAAAGATACTCTATTACTTTTGTTAACAAGAATTACTTGCAATAATGCACGCCACTTTTGTTCTCGGCCTCACGAGGCCTGGAAGAGCATCAACGTTTTTCTATCTCAGGTCCGGCCAGCATGACACGTAATCAAACCTCCGCTTCGCCAACCAATCGACCTCGCGCCTGGAGTGCGGTGGCGGCTCTGCTGCTCAGCCTGATGCTGGCACCGACCGCTGCTTTCGCCGACGCCCAAGCACCCGCCACCCCAGCTGCGACCGAGCAAAGCGCACCGGCCGCTGCTCCGGCTGCCCCGGTCGCTACCGATCCGGTGCAAGCGGTTGACGCTGCCGACGTCCCTGAAGTTCTTGAAGCCGACAACAGTCTGGGCATGGCCCACGACCTGTCGCCGTGGGGCATGTACCAGAACGCCGACATCATCGTGAAAATCGTGATGATCGGTCTGGCCATCGCCTCCATCATCACCTGGACCATCTGGATCGCCAAAGGCTTCGAGCTGATGGGCGCCAAGCGTCGTCTGCGTGGCGAAATCGCCGCCCTGAAGAAAGCCACCACCCTTAAAGAAGCCAGCGCCACCGCCGGTAAAGAAGGCACCCTCGCCAACCTGCTTGTGCATGACGCCCTCGAAGAGATGCGCCTGTCGGTCAACAGCCGTGAGAAAGAAGGCATCAAGGAACGCGTCAGCTTCCGTCTCGAGCGCCTCGTAGCAGCCTGCGGTCGCAACATGAGCAGCGGCACCGGCGTGCTCGCCACCATTGGTTCCACCGCACCGTTTGTCGGTCTGTTCGGTACCGTTTGGGGCATCATGAACTCCTTCATCGGCATCGCCAAAACCCAGACCACCAACCTTGCCGTCGTGGCGCCAGGTATCGCCGAAGCGCTGCTGGCCACCGCACTGGGTCTGGTGGCTGCGATTCCTGCGGTAGTGATCTACAACGTCTTCGCCCGCTCCATCGCTGGTTACAAGGCGCAGGTTTCCGACGCCTCGGCAGAAGTTCTGCTGCTGGTCAGCCGTGACCTCGATCACCAGCCTGAGCGCAGCTCGCAGCCGCACATGGTCAAAGTGGGGTAATCGGCCATGGGCCTGCATTTGAAAGAAGGCGCAGACGACGATCTGGCCGAGAACCACGAAATCAACGTCACGCCGTTCATCGACGTGATGCTGGTGCTGTTGATCATCTTCATGGTGGCCGCTCCATTGGCCACCGTGGACATCAAAGTCGACCTGCCTGCCTCGACCGCCAAACCGGCGCCGCGGCCAGAGAAACCAGTGTTCCTCAGCGTCAAGGCTGACCAGCGCCTGTACATCGGCGACGACGAAGTCAAAGCGGAAACCCTTGGCGCCGTTCTCGACGCCAAGACCCAGGGCAAGAAAGACACCACCATCTTCTTCCAGGCCGATAAAGGCGTGGATTACGGTGACCTCATGAGCGTGATGGACAAGCTGCGCGGCGCCGGTTACCTGAAGGTCGGTCTGGTCGGACTTGAGACGGCAGCCAAGAAATGATCACGACGCGCCATAAGCTGACGCGTTACAGCGGTAGCCTGGCCGTGGTGCTGGGCGTGCATGCGCTGGCCATCGCGCTGGCGCTGAACTGGACCACCCGCCCGCCCATCGAATTGCCGCCGCAGGCAATGATGGTCGAGCTGGCCCCGGTTCCGGCCCCGCCACCGCCTGCTCCGCCGAAAGTCGTCACACCACCGCAGCCACCGGCTCCGGTGGAAGAGTTGCCGATTCCGAAACTGGCCGAAGCACCGAAAGCGGAAATCGCGGTGCAGAAACCCAAGCCGAAGCCAAAGCCTAAACCGCCGAAGCCGGTCGAGAAGAAGCTGCCTGATCCACCGAAGGAAAAACCTTCCGAGGAGAAACCGGCCGACACGCAACCGACTCAGGCACCAACGGAGAAATCCGCCCAGCCTGCACCGGGTCCGTCGCCTGCTCAGATGGCGGCCAAGGCCAGTTGGCAAGGCACCCTGCTCGCGCATTTAGCCAAGTACAAAAAGTACCCGGCCAGTGCTCAGGCACGCGGTAAAGAAGGCCTGAACCGCCTGCGTTTTGTGGTGGATGCCGAAGGCAACGTGCTGTCGTTCGAACTGGTCGGCCGCTCGGGCAACGCTGATCTTGACCGGGCGACCCTGGAAATGATCCGCCGTGCCCAACCGCTGCCCAAGCCACCGGCCGACATGCTCAACAACGGTTCGATTGAAATTGTTGCGCCGTTTGTTTACTCGCTGGAACGCCGCCGCTAAGCAACACCGCAATACCCTGTGGGAGCGAGCCTGCTCGCGAAGGGGCCAGGTCAGTCAGAGCAGTTTCGTCTGACATACCGCATTCGCGAGCAAGCTCGCTCCCACAGGATGATGTAATAGCCATAGATCCAGCCCAAAAGGCACCGAAAGGTGCCTTTTGCATATCTGGAAACGGCAAACCCACATTGCCCGGTGTCGCACTCCTCCTTCAGTCTGATAACGTGCGTCTATCGATTGCAGCCGGTATGCTTGGCCCGCATCTTCATGGACGCTTGCTATGACCCTCACAGAATTACGCTACATCGTTACCCTCGCCCAAGAGCAGCATTTCGGCCACGCCGCCGAACGTTGCCACGTCAGCCAACCGACCCTGTCGGTGGGCGTGAAAAAGCTTGAAGACGAACTCGGTGTGCTGATTTTCGAGCGCAGCAAAAGCGCCGTGCGCCTGACCCCGGTCGGCGAAGGCATCGTCGCCCAGGCGCAGAAAGTCCTTGAGCAGGCCCAAGGCATCCGCGAACTGGCCCAGGCCGGCAAGAACCAGCTGACTGCGCCGCTGAAAGTCGGCGCAATCTACACCGTCGGCCCATACCTGTTCCCGCACCTGATTCCGCAACTGCACCGGGTCGCCCCGCAGATGCCGTTGTACATCGAAGAAAACTTCACCCACGTGCTGCGCGACAAACTGCGCAACGGCGAACTCGACGCGATCATCATTGCCCTGCCGTTCAACGAAGCCGACGTGCTGACCCTGCCGCTGTACGACGAGCCGTTCTACGTCTTGATGCCGGCCCAGCACCCATGGACGCAAAAAGAAACCATCGACGCCGGCCTGCTCAACGACAAGAGCCTGCTGCTGCTCGGCGAGGGCCACTGCTTCCGCGATCAGGTTCTTGAAGCCTGCCCGACCCTGACCAAGGGCAACGACGGCGCCAAGCACACCACGGTCGAATCCAGCTCGCTGGAAACCATCCGCCACATGGTCGCGTCCGGTCTGGGCATCTCGATCCTGCCGTTGTCGGCGGTCGACAGCCATCACTACGCCCCCGGCGTGATCGAAGTGCGGCCACTGTCGCCGCCGGTGCCGTTCCGCACCGTGGCCATTGCCTGGCGCGCGAGTTTCCCACGGCCGAAAGCCATCGAGATCCTCGCCGACTCCATTCGCCTGTGTTCGGTGGCCAAGCCAGCGGCACCGGTTACGGCCGGTTAAGCGAGCGTCATGACTGAGCTGTCGCAAGTGTCGGTGACGGCACTCAAGGGTGTCGGCGAAGCCATGGCCGAGAAACTGGCCAAGGTTGGTCTTGAGAACCTGCAGGACGTGCTGTTTCACCTGCCGCTGCGCTATCAGGATCGCACCCGTGTGGTGCCGATCGGCGCGTTGCGACCGGGGCAGGACGCCGTGGTCGAAGGCACGGTCAGCGGCGCCGACGTGGTCATGGGCCGGCGGCGCAGCCTCGTCGTGCGCCTGCAGGACGGCACCGGCGGTCTCAGTCTGCGCTTCTACCATTTCAGCAACGCGCAGAAAGAAGGCCTCAAGCGCGGCACGCGGGTTCGCTGCTACGGCGAAGCCCGGCCCGGCGCGTCAGGACTGGAAATCTACCACCCGGAGTATCGCGCCATCACCGGTGACGAACCACCGCCAGTCGATGAAACCCTGACCCCGGTCTACCCGCTCACCGAAGGCCTGACCCAAGCGCGTCTGCGCCAGTTGTGCATGCAAACGCTGACCATGCTCAAGCCAGACACCCTGCCCGACTGGCTGCCGACCGAATTGGCGCGCGACTATCAACTCGCGCCGCTGGCCGATGCGATCCGCTACCTGCACAACCCGCCCGCCGATGCCGACGTCGATGAACTCGCCCTCGGTCATCACTGGGCACAGCATCGCCTCGCTTTCGAAGAACTGCTGACCCATCAACTGTCGCAACAGCGTCTGCGCGAAAGCATGCGTTCGTTGCGCGCGCCAGCCATGCCGAAAGCGACGAAGCTGCCGCCGAAATACCTGGCCAACCTCGGCTTCAATCCAACCGGCGCACAACAGCGTGTCGGTAACGAAATCGCTTACGACCTCAGCCAGCACGAACCGATGTTGCGGCTGATTCAGGGCGACGTCGGCGCGGGCAAAACCGTAGTCGCCGCCCTCGCCGCACTGCAAGCGCTGGAAGCCGGTTATCAGGTCGCGCTGATGGCGCCGACCGAGATCCTCGCCGAACAACATTTCATCACCTTCAAGCGCTGGCTCGAACCGCTGGGCATTGAAGTCGCGTGGCTGGCCGGCAAGCTCAAGGGCAAGAACCGCGTCGCCGCGCTGGAACAAATCGCCAGCGGCACACCAATGGTGGTCGGAACCCACGCGCTGTTCCAGGACGAAGTGCAGTTCAAGAACCTCGCGCTGGTCATCATCGACGAACAACACCGCTTTGGCGTGCAGCAGCGTCTGGCGTTGCGGCAGAAAGGCGTCGGCGGGCGCATGTGCCCGCATCAACTGATCATGACCGCCACACCGATTCCGCGGACGCTGGCGATGAGCGCCTACGCCGACCTCGACACCTCGATCCTCGATGAACTGCCGCCCGGGCGCACCCCGGTCAACACCGTGCTGGTCACCGACACCCGCCGCGTCGAAGTCATCGAACGGGTACGCAGCGCCTGCGCCGAAGGACGTCAGGCCTATTGGGTGTGCACGCTGATTGAAGAATCCGAAGAGCTGACCTGTCAGGCCGCCGAAACCACCTTCGAAGACCTCACCGCCGCCCTCGGCGAGCTGAAAGTCGGGTTGATCCACGGGCGCATGAAGCCTGCCGAAAAAGCGGCGGTCATGGCCGAATTCAAGGCCGGCAATCTGCAACTGCTAGTCGCCACCACGGTGATCGAAGTCGGCGTCGACGTGCCCAACGCCAGTCTGATGATCATCGAAAACCCCGAGCGCCTCGGTCTCGCGCAACTGCACCAATTGCGCGGCCGCGTTGGCCGGGGCAGCGCCGCCAGCCATTGCGTGCTGCTTTATCATCCGCCGCTGTCGCAGATCGGTCGCCAGCGCCTGGGCATCATGCGCGAGACCAACGACGGTTTCGTCATCGCCGAAAAAGACCTCGAGCTGCGCGGCCCCGGCGAGATGCTCGGCACCCGTCAGACTGGCCTGCTGCAATTCAAAGTCGCCGACCTGATGCGCGACGCCGACTTATTGCCCGCCGTACGCGACGCCGCGCAAGCCCTGCTGGAACGCTGGCCGACCCACGTCAGCCCATTACTCGATCGCTGGTTGCGTCACGGGCAGCAATACGGCCAAGTGTGAGCACCGTCGCAGTTTCTGACAGATCGTTCCGACCAAGCTGGTTATACTCCTGCCATTGTTTCAAAAACGGATACAGACCATGACCGAAGCCGCTCTCGCCCCCGCCCCCCCGCACGCGCCGTCTGTCATTCGGCTGCTGCTAGGCAAACTCGGGATCGCCTACGAAGAAGTGCTCGACCACCACGGCCTCAATGCCTCGCGCAAGGTACAAGCCGTGTTGCTGGACGACGCCGTCGGCGCGCTGATGGTGCTGTTTCCGCAGAGCCAATTGCTCGACCTCAATCGCCTCGCCGAACTGACTGGCCGTCGCCTCACCGCCGTCTCGACCGAGCGCCTGGAAAAGATGCTCGGCAAACACAGCCTGAGCCTGTTGCCGGGCCTGCCGGCGCTGACCAGTTCGCCGTGCCTCTACGAAGAAAGTCTGCTGCGCGAACCGAAGCTGCTGATCAACTCCGGTGAGCCGGGTCTGCTGCTGGAAATCGCCAGCGAAGACTTCAAGACCATGCTGACCAAGGCCAGCGCCGCCAATTTCGGCGAAGCCCTGAGCAGCATCCGCCCGAACCTCGACCGCCCGGACGATGACCGCGAGGAAATCACCCAGGCCGTGCAAGCGTTCACAGCGCGGCGCATTCAACAGCGTCTGGAAGCGACCATCGAGATTCCGCCGCTGGCTGAAACCGCGCAAAAAATCATCAAACTGCGCGTCGATCCCAACGCCACCATCGACGACATCACCGGCGTGGTCGAAACCGACCCGGCGCTGGCTGCGCAAGTAGTGAGCTGGGCGGCGTCGCCGTACTACGCGTCGCCGGGCAAGATTCGTTCGGTGGAAGACGCGATCGTTCGCGTGCTCGGCTTCGATCTGGTGATCAACCTCGCGCTGGGTCTGGCCCTCGGCAAGACCCTGAGCCTGCCAAAAGACCACCCGCAACACACCACGCCGTACTGGCAGCAGTCGATCTACACCGCCGCCGTCATCGAAGGCCTGACCCGCGCCATGCCGCGCGCCCAGCGCCCGGAAGCCGGCCTGACGTATCTGGCCGGTCTGCTGCACAACTTCGGTTACCTGCTGCTGGCCCACGTGTTCCCGCCGCACTTCTCGCTGATCTGCCGCCACCTGGAGGTCAACCCGCACCTGTGCCACAGCTACATCGAGCAACACCTGCTGGGTATCAGCCGCGAACAGATCGGCTCGTGGTTGATGCGCTACTGGGACATGCCCGACGAACTGGCCACCGCGCTGCGCTTCCAGCACGACCCAAGCTACGACGGCGCCTACGCCGAATACCCGAACCTCGTCTGCCTGGCCGTGCGCTTGCTGCGCAGCCGCGGGATTGGCTCCGGGCCGGATGAAGATATTCCGGATGCGTTGCTTGAACGTGTGGGCCTGACCCGCGACAAAGCCAACGACGTCGTCAGCAAAGTCCTCGAAGCCGAAGTCCTGCTGCGCGAACTGGCTTCGCAGTTCAGCCAAGCCTAAACAAAACAGGCCCGCTCCCCAAGGATCACCAAAATCCCTGTGGGAGCGAGCCTGCTCGCGAAGAATCCAACTCGGTCTAACTGACCACCCCTGATCATTCCCACGCTCCGCGTGGGAATGCGTCCCGTGACGCTCCGCGTCACCAAAGGCTCAAGCCTTAGGCTTAGCCTTCCTCGGCACCAAATACTTCATCAACCCCTGAAACCACATCACCAGCGCCGGGTTGCCCTTGAGCTGGATCGACTTGTCCTGAATCCCCTGCATAAACGCCAACTGCTTGTTCTTCGCCTGCATCGTGGCAAAGCCATACGCCGCATCCTTAAACGCAATCGCAAACGCCGGCTCCGCCACCACGCCAGACTTGCTGGTGATGCGCTGATCCTTGACCACGAAATGCCGCGCCACTTTCCCATCCAGCGTCTGCAGTTGAAACACCAGATCCTTGTCACCCAACTGCTGCTGGAACGCAGGATTTGTCCGGCTGGCCTTACCCATCAACAAACCCATCATCCACAGAAGAAAACGAAATTTCATGCGCACAGCCTCAAAAGGAAAATGAACGGCCGGGGGAGTGTAAGGGATTGGGAAGATAACGCCAGTATCTGACGCTGTTGGAAGAGGATGCAGACCAATTCCCGCACGATGACTGCCAAGTCACGATTCAGCAAGCAACGTCCTACACCTGTTGAAACACATCCCTGTAGGAGCTGGCGAAGCCTGCGATCTTTTGATCTTCCGGCCCGCGAATCTATGGGAAATTTCCTGCAAAGTGCGGTGCTGTCCATGAACTAGGCGAGTTGGTGCGGTGGGGATAGGCTCTGTGGGTCGCCGCAAAATCGGTGACTCGGACGTGCAAGTCCAGACTCGTCATGCATTCAGTTATGGCTATTCGCCGAGTGTTTTCCTATGCTCGCGAACTGTTATGGCGGCTGTGTATGGGAGGCCTTCGGGTCTGCCGGTTTCCGAGTCCGGTCTTGCACACCTATACACAGCTGCCACCCTTTCGAAGCAAGCGAAACGGTGTTGGCTCCATAACTCGGAAAATACCTATGATCAAACCAACACCCAATCCCCCAGAAAACCCGGATATTTCGCCCTACGAATCTCTGGAATCAAAGAAATTCCACGAAGCCGCCGAGCGCGCCCTCGACCACCATTTCAAACCAGCCGTCGATCCACACCCCAAACGCGAGAACGGCCTCTTCAAACTCTCCCCCGGCACCGACGCCGAAGCCCTCATGGCCAACGCCTCCGAAGACCTCCTGTCCATCAGCGTCATCGCCTGCGACCTCGCCGACGACCTCCACGGCTCCCGCCGCTCGGTGGCCCTGGCCCTGAGCAGAATGGCGGACGGTGTGAGATTGATGGTGGAAGGGACGCTCGACCAGATTGAAGTGCGAAGCGTGGCGGCCAAGCCGTAGCGAGATTTGCGGATGAAAAAAGGGGACGTTAAGTCCCCTTTCTGCAACTGTCTGTAAAAATCCAGGCACAAAAAAGCTGCCAATCACGGCAGCTTTTTTGAGAATCCGAAATCGTCAGCCAGCGAGTCGACCGACTGGCTCAAAATCAGAACCTTTGGCCAATGCAACATCCAGAAAACGGCTGCGCTTACCGGAGCGTTTGGCCAAAACTTCACGAGCTTCGGCCTGGAACCGAGCAGCCATCACAGGCTTTGGTTCATGTTTGGACTTTTTCATGGAAACCTCTCGGGTCTCGTAATTTGACTGGATAGTATTACCGCTCAACCCCAATAACAAGCCGGCCCGTCGGATCAAAGCCAAACCCTAAACTCTCATACAACGGTATAGCAGCGGCGGCTGGTTCTTGAACTTCAATTTCCGTACAGCCAATCAAGATCGCGTAGTTTTCAATCGCGGTTAATGCCAAAGCAGCCACGGTGCCTCGCAACGGATGAGATCTGTCCGGCTTGCCCTCCAGAATCACAATCTTGATGCACAGCTTGCTCTTGCGAGGCGACGCATAACATAACCCACATAATTCTTGATCGAACCAAAGCGAGACGTCAAAACCACGGGTGTCTGCTTGCTTCCATTGGTGCACATCGTGCCACGGGTACAAGGTAGCCTCATCTCCCCAAAGATCGGCCGCTTCGATGGCAACGGGAGTAATGGGCTCGTACTGAATTCGAGTTGTATCAATACCTCTGGTTATGAGGTTCTGGTTCCCACGCGCCAGATCTTCCGCTGCCTTGCGCGCTTCAGATCGCCAGATCTGGTAGCGATACCCGTTCCCTCGACTCTTGGACATGGACAACCACTGGCAATTTTCAAGGTCGAGAGCGTAGCGGCGTTTGAAGGCTTTTGAACATCAACAGAAATACCCTGACATTGATTATCTGGTCCGAGCAATCCGCGGCCCTCTAGCCTCAGCCACTTACGCCATCGCTCAACGGCAGGACGGGGTGAGATTGAACCTTGTCGTAACGAGATTTGTGGATGAAAAAAGGGGACGTTAAGTCCCCTTTCTTGAAGATTTCATCCCCACTGACAACCCGTCTCCGGAGAGGCCTCGATGCTGAAGTCTTCATCGAACGAATACTGTTTGCCGGATTTATAATTCGTGTAGCGCATCGAGTTCACCCGAGCGCCTTGCGTTGCAATGACATATTGACCCGTCACCGCACCGCCTGAAACTTCCACCCAAGTCGTCGTGAATTCGTAGGGCCCGCTCTCCGTCATGACGTACTCTTCGGTTCGGTGATGAACCAAAGCAATAGCTTTCTTCGACTTGCTGTACCTGACACTTGCGCCGCTCCATTTGGCAACCACGTCGTAATAGGTTCTGAACTCAAAATTGATGTTTTTGCCTTCCAGCGAGTGGAAGCACCTTACCTGTGTAGAAACTTCGCTGTGGGCCGCCAACGGCAACACCAACAACAGCACTAAAAATAACTTCTTCACAAATCCCTCTGAACCCGTTCTGTTGAATGCGCTTATGCCGATGAACGCCGGCGTTTCTAAAGCGAATAATCCGCCACTTCTTCCAGCCGCCAACACTGTCCACGGACAAACCGATACTCGAAGACGTAGTCGGTATCTGGCTTCTGCAGGATCGCGATCACCTTGTCACCCCGCTGTTCCTTGACGGTCAATGTCAGGCCCTGGGCCTCGCGCTTTGCTTGATCCGGAATGATTGGAAACTTGAGCTGATCGCCGCTAAGGCTGCGCTTTTCCATCTCGGGCTCGGGATCGCCGGCTACAGTCGTGACCATCTTCAGCGGCTGCTGGACGAAAGTTTTCTGCACGTCGGCGCGCTCGGAGAAAGCGGTGAGAAACTCGGAAAAGTCGGTCGAAGGGCAAGTGGCATTGGCCGTGTCACCATCGGTTTTGATTGGCTGCTGGCGATTGCCCGGATCCCGTTTTGAATCCGCAATCATCTTCGCATCCAGTTCCGCCAGGCGTTTCTTAATGCTCGCCGCATCCTTGTAAGCACACTCGACCGCAACATCGTCTTCCAGATTCAGACCGTCCAAGCAGTTCTCAAGCTCGGGATCTGGCGGGTCGCCGCTAAAAAACCGCAAAGCCAACTGATCACCGTCCTTCACCAGTGGCAATTCCAGCACCGAATAGGAATCACCTTCGAATTGACTGTGCGAGACTTTTTGTTTTGTCAGAACAAACATGGACTTCCCCGCTTGCTCCGGGAATTTGCGCTCGAAGAAGAACACCGAGGCGATCTGCTCACCTTCGACTTTCCACACATAATTCAGCGAAGGCTTCACCGCATTCATGGTGGTGTAGAAGATCTCGGCGTAAGGAACATGCCCTTCCCTCACTTGACCTTTGAGGTTGTTCTTCAAAAAGAACACCGTGATTTTTTGATCACCGAGCGAGGCAACTACCGGCGGATGCAGCTCACCGATGGTTTGTGGGTCACTTGCTAATGCCGGCTGAGCCAACAAGGCAACCATGAATCCGAGCGCACTCATACAACTTAAGAGCCTGGCCAATTCCACTCACTTCCCTGTTGATCAATCTTCAAATGTTTAGGCTTCGCTCAATCACTCTGTGCGGAATTTTCTGCGCCTTGCCATCGGCGCTCATCGCGTCGCGGTACTGGCTGTAATAGCGCTGCGCTTCATCTTTGCGATCAAGGCGCCAGAGTGAATCGGCGATGTTCAACATCAGCACCGTGCGTTTACCAACGGCCTCAACGCCGCGATAAAACTTCAGCGCCAGCTCATCTCTACCGCCCTCGGCCAGATAAAAACCCAGGTCGTTGTACGCCTGAACATTTTGCGCCGGAGGATGGCACGCCATGTAGGACTCTGGACTTAGAAAGTTCAGGTTCGATTCGATGGACTCTGCGCGGGACTGCGCAGCTTTGATGGTCGAGATATATTTCAACCATTCCTTCGGGGACTCCGTTTCCAGGCTAGGTGTGAGGACTTCGCCATCTTCCGAAAACCACTGATTACCCACCCATTTGCCAAGACAAAAACGAGGGGAACGCTCGGCCAGCACGCAACCGGTTTCCATGGAGATCACATCGCAATGCTGTTGCGACACGAGTTTTTCTTCTTGATTCTCGTCCGACAACATGCCGAAGACCACCGGATCGAGCAATAAGGTTTTCTTGTCAGGACTGAGCCAGTCCGGGTGTCCATCGGCGCCAACATCGGCACTGAAGAGCGGGAAGGTTTTGCCGTTGGCGGTGAACCATGCGGTCGCCGAATCCACACCGGGCATCGTCCATTTTGTTGCTCGAAACGTCACGGTGTGTCCGTCGATGCCGACAATTGGCGGATCATCGGCAAAAGCACTTGTGGCAACAAGGAGGTTGCCAATCATCAACACCCACTTAAGGCTGGCCATAGACGATCCTCTTCACTTCCGGGCTTTCTGACATCAGCTGTCTCTTCGTAACGCCATAAGCCTTGATCAGTTCTTCCCGAGATCCCTTCGAGCCAAATGAGCGCTGGTTATTATCGAAGCTGTATTGCTCCAATCGCCCTGTTGTCGAGTAATAGCCGTGCCACTCCCCGCAGGCACCACAACCGCCATAGCCGCCTATCGAAACAAGGCTGCCCTTGGTGCCTTCCACACAATCCATTGCCACAACAACATTGCTCAGCATCTTCGTCTTCGCACCGTCGGAAGTGAGCTGTGAAATTTTGCTGATATCGCGTCGAAGCACCTTGCTACCGATGTTGATGGTCTGGTCGGAACAGACCGGGATGACATGGGTTTCCGCACCATCCACCGTCACCGATCGGCAAGACGACACCAACACCACTTCAACACCGCCACACTGCATGACATCGCGCTGGGTAAAGGTGTCCGAAGGCGCGGCGAGAGCTGGCAGAGAGAGCAGCAGCGAAAGGCTGCCCGCGAGAAAACGGCTCATCCACTCACTCCTCATCCATCGGCGACGATTCCACATCGGTCATGCTCAGCAGCCGAAACTCATTGTTCACAAACTCGTAGTAACGCTCCCGATTACCACTTTCCAGTGCATTCCCCTGCGCATCTTCTTCGCCGTCGAGCGTGATGCCGGACACGATAATCAAGCTGCTGTCGGGCTGGTAAACCATGCCGAACGTGCTGCCGTCGTAAGCATTCGGTAGACCGCCAACGACTTCCCCAGTCTGAGCGTCCAACACTTCGCCACAAATGGCGCTGCCGCCACAGCCGAGCCTGTGCAGGATGTAATGGCCGGCGAAGTTGACCTTGCCTTTCAGGGCTTGCACCCGTGCCTGATCCATCATTGGGCTGCTGTTTTCTTGCGGCACCAGCTTATGGTTGGGGCCGGTGAAAACTGGCGTGACGGTATAATCCTTGAAGGCTGGATCGGCAGCGAATGCCATGGACGCGACAGCCAATATCAAGCTGCCGAGAAGAACCGAAAATCCTTTCACGTAGTAACTCCGTAAATGCAGTGGGGAGCCTCGGCTTACTCAGCCTGCCCTTCATAACGCTGTGTCTGCGGGTCGAATTGCCACAGATGTGGCCGGGTCATGGCCTTTTCACCCTTGTATCGAATCCGCCCGCGCCGGTCCCTGATGTAGGAGTAGATCTCGATGTCCTTGAACTCACCTCCCCCCTTGGGTGGGCCGTCCAGAACTTTGACCCCGGCGAAGTAATCGCCGCCCGAATACCTCAAATAACCACGACACTGGATCAGGAAGGCAAATGTGCTATCCATTGATGAGCCAATGCCGACGCGGGAATTGAAGATAAAGTCTTCGATGCCATCGCCATTTAGATCGCCGCGAAAAACCACGTGGCCCGGATCGATAGAAAATTCTTTTCCATCGAGACTGGAAAGTATGTCTTCCGGATGTTCACTGCTCTGCGACCATTGCGATAAGAAATATTTTGAGTCAGCTTCCTGATTGCAAACATCTGCCGCCATAACCGCTATCGGCAACCAGCTCACACATAACACCAGCAATCGTTTCACTTCGTATCCTTCGAATTGATCAATTCCAACTCACCATCGCGATACAACACCTCACACCCCACCCACGCCGGATCCACCTGCGGCATCACTGCGGACGGCTTGCGCAACTCCCGCAACAACGTCGAGCCATGCGACAAGCGTCCGCCCATCCGTGCAATCACCGCCCGCGCAGCTTGGTAGTGCGCGTGCCGCCCCGGATCGAGGGTGTCTTCGAGCAGGATGTCGGCGCCGAGGATGCCTTGCACCTGCCCCGGATAAATCATGAACCCGGTGGCCTGCTCCGCACCTTCACGACCGTCCTGCCAAAAGCTGCCGTCGCGGGTGCGCATGTCCGGATGCGGCACGAACCAGTGTTCGCGATCCGCCAGCGGCATGGCGTGGTGCAGGCGGAAGAAGATGCGCATCAGGTTGTCGCGGTACCACTCGCGCACTTGCAGGTAGTAGCCGCGCAGGCCCGGCAGGCCGGTCGAATGCGCGAGGCGGATCAGCCCTGACCATTGCGGGAATGGTTGTAATGGCAGCTCAGTCGCCGTAGGTCGAGGCGTAGCGGGATCGGTTTCCCACGGCAATCGATGTGGACTGTTTTCAAGGTTGTCGTAAGCGGTCGGCGGGCGGCCCAACGCGTCACCGCCGCTGCTGGCCAGCGCTGTAGCGATGCAAAGATTGCCTTGCACCACGAACACGTAAAACCGGGTGAACCAGTCCGCGAGTTGTTGGCCATCGGCAGCTTGAGCGACGAGTTCGGCCAGTTCCTGATCGAAGCGCTGCAAGCCATTTTCAAGGCTCAGCAAATGGCCGCGAGCCTTGCGTTGCATACGCAAAAACAGCGGCAACGAACGCAGCATCTTCAGCGGTTGCCACGGCAGATGCGGCGTCGCGCCGCCGACTTCACCGGCGTAGTTAGCGGCGCTGATTCCCCAGTCGGCCAGCCTTGCGAGGAACAAATCATTGTTGATATAGGACGCGCCGCCGAACACGGCGGTGAACGGTTCGTTGTCCTGCAGCACTCGCGCATCCCAACGCGCCATGATTGCCGGGATACTCGCTGCAGCACGGCGCTGGGCGTATTCCACCAGCACGCTCGGTTGCGGCGGCAGGATCTCGGCGATATTGGCGGCGGTGAGGTGCCGGCGCCAGCCGTAGTCGCTGATCGGCCGGTATTGCAGCAACCACAATTGCGCGCCGTCCCAGGCCCATTCGACGTCGCCGGGCACGTAGTGAAACACGCGCAGCACGTCTTGCAGAAAGCGCCAGAGTAGGTCTTCGGTCAAGCCATGGGCCGGTGTGAAAGTGCCGCTGCGCCACGCATCGCCGAGCCGCGAAAGCGTTGCCCGCGAGGGGCTGACGTGACCGTCGGCCAGCGATTCGAGATGGCCTTCAACCCATTCCAGCTCTACCGAGAGATGTCGCACGAACGCGATGCCGGAAACGACCGGCGTGATGAAGCGTTGCACCACCACTTCCTCGACGCCCTCGGCCGTCAGTTCGGCGATGCGTTTCGGCACATTGGCGGTCGGCTCGCGCAGATAAGTTGTGCTCAAACCGGCATTCGCCGAATCGGCCTGATCCTCGCCATAACTGGAAGAGCGCACCGCCCAGGTCACATCAGACTGGGCCGCGAGAAATGCCGGCAGACGCGGATCGCTGTAATCGTTGAGCGTCAGCGCCGCCGGCACCGCTTGCCGCGCCAGTTCAGCCAGGCGCAAACGCCCGCCCTTGGTGTGCGCAACAAACCCGCGCTCGCCCGACTCCAGCCACTGCGCGAACTGCGCAGGCGAGTCGATCCACGGGTAGTGACCCCAACCAGATTTGAGGCTGATGGTCAGATCAGCGCGGGCGAGAATCGCCGACCAAGCCGCCGCTTGCTCGATGCCGAGCACCGCGTCCTGATCGCCCCAAACCAACTCGACCGGATCGGTGATCCACTCCAGCAGCGGCAACGCGGTATCGGCGCGAATCAGATCCCAGTGCGGTACAAACGCACGGCAGCGCGCATAGCCGGCGCCCATGCGCTGGTACTGCGCGGGCGTCCAGGTCTGGTTGGAGAACTTGCGCGCGAACAGCGTGGGTTTGTTCGACAGCAGCCAGTGGATGGTCTTGCGGATCGGCAGCGGTGACATCAGCGCCGGCAATCGACGCTGCCACAAAAATGCCCCAACCGGCGCCAACAGAACACTGCGCGAAAAGTGCCCGGGCCGACGCTGCAACGCGTGCAGCACCAGCAACGCATTGACCCCGACTGCCATGATCGCGCTGCCCTTCTGCGTCATCGCCAACAAGGTCTGCGCGTAGTCCGCCAGATCTTCGCAGGGTGGCTGCGGATTGGCGCCGAAGCCCGGCAACTCCAGCGGCACCACGTCGTAGCGCTGGAAGTGCGGCAGTGCGTCATCCCACCAATCGGCAGCGCTGCCGTTGCCGGCCAGCAGGTACATCAACGGCTTGCTCATGAGCGATCCTCAGGTCAGATCGCGCAGAGCGGCGTCGAGGGTTGGATAGCGGAACGTGTAGCCAGCCTCGGTCAAACGCTGCGGCAGCACGCGCTGACCATCGAAGAACAACTGCGCCATCTCCCCCGCCATTGCACGCACTGGCGCGGCGGGAATGTGCAACCACACCGGGCGCTTGAGGACCTTGCCGGCCTGCTCGGCGAACGCCGCCTGACTGACCGTTTCGGGCGCGACCATGTTGTAGGTGCCACGCAGAGTGTCGTCGTTGAAAGCCCGCGCGATCACCTGAAGCACATCGTCGCGATGCACCCAGCTCATGATCTGCCGACCGTCGCCCATGCGCCCGCCGAAACCCAAGCGGAAAGGCAGCAGCAACGGCGTCAACGCACCGCCGGGGCCGAAGACCACGCCAAGACGCAGCACCACCTGACGCACTCCAAACTCAGTGGCCGATTGCGCGGCGGCTTCCCAACGCGCGCAGAGTTCAGCCATGAAACCGTCACCCTTGCTGGCGTGTTCGTGGAGGCTTTCGCTGGCATCGCGCACGCCGTAGAAGCCGATGGCCGAGGCTTGAATCCATAGCGCTGGTTTGTGCTTGGTGTTCTTCAGCCAGGTTATCAATGCCTCGGTGGTGCCGACTCGGCTGGCGAGCAGTTGAGCCTGACGTTTGGGAGTCCAGCGTGGGCCGGCGACGGGTGCGCCGGCGAGATTGATCAGTACGTCGAAGGCTTCATCGTGGCTGAGTTCGCTGAGCGAATGCACACAGCGGATGCGGCCGTTGAACAGGTTGGCCGCGTTCAACGGATCGCGCGTTAGAACGCTGACCGAATGGCCGGCGTCGAGCATTAGGTTGACCAAGGCTTCGCCGATAAAACCGGTGCCGCCGGTGATTAGCACTCGCTTGAAAGCGCCATCGGCAAACGGGTTGGATTGGCTCGGTGCCTTTACTGAAGAAGCCTTTCGGCGGTCATGCCGATACAGCCAGAACAGTGGCGGCAACAACACCAGCAATGCAAAACCATCTAGCCATAGATGCGACCAAACCTGTTGTTGCGCTGAGAGCCACATGTCCTGCGGCGCCCATAACAGGATGCCGGCGCTCAACCAGCCCCAGACTGCCGGGGTTTTCAAGCGACTGCCCAAGTGCACCAGCGCGAGCATGTACAGCGAATAACTTTGCAGCGTCGCGCCGAAGAGTGCGAGCCACCAGACCTGTTGTTCGTGGCCGGCGGCAGGTACCGCATCGGCGCCCCAGAATGCGAGTTCGAGATTGTGCAGGTAGCCGTCGAGTAATCCGGAATGACCGGCCCAGGTCAGGGTAAGGCCGGCGAGAATGTGCACGACTGCGGCGGCGTATAGCCAGAGCACCAACGCTTGGCGAAGGGAGTTCGAGGGGGCTGGCATTCCGTGTCCTGAGCGCATTCCTTGGGGGTGGGGAGTTTAAAGGAAAATCGCGGTCGTCAGATGCTCAAAAACTAAACGTTTTACCGGACGAATTCAGACTCAACGACTGCGAAAACGCATCAGACATGACCCGGCATTTCAGATGCAGTGACTGGCCTTGATCTGCTCAGCGCCTGTCGATCCCAATCGCCCCACGTTGAAGATGCCCAACTGATTACCTTTGTCAGCCGCCATCTGATAACAGGCTAACGCTCGGGACATATCCTTCGTTCCAAGCTCGCCACCTTCAAAGGTCGAGGCCAGATAATTCATCGCGTCTGTGGAACCCATGGTGATCGCCCGAATGACCTGCTCTTTCGCCTGCTCGGGATGGAGGCAAGGGCCGTTATAGTCGGTGGAGTTTCCGACACAAAAAAACGTGGCGTAGGCCAGCGCGCCACTCGGTATTTTCGAGGCCGCTTTGAACAGCGCCTCTACTTTGCTGGTTTCCAACTGGGATGCCATTTGAGAAAGACTCAGGCTTGCCGCCGAAAGACTTGCCTCTGCATCACCTGACTCCGCAGCACATACATAATTTTCCAGGGACGCTTCAACCAGTTCCACCGTTAGAGGGTATTGCTCAAGCAACCCAAGCCCACCTAAAGCTTCAGCACGCTGATCACAGAAGTTCTCGGCGCGGCTCATTCCTGGATTACGTGTTGCGACAAGATCCTTCTCACTGATCGACCAATCCTCAATCCCCTCAAGCACCCAGCACGCCTGACGAGAGAAGTTGAAGATTTTCACATTGCTGTTACCTGCCCTCTTATCCACCACATTGACGTGACTGTCATCGACCTCTTCGATTTCGACTCCAGGTGTCTTGCCGGGCGTGATTGCAGCCATCAGCGGATAGTTGAAAGTAGTTCCACTGACACCCGAAGTCGAAGGTTCAAAGGTACTTCGATCCTTTCCCGCCACCGGTTTCAACACCAGGGACTTGACCGTCATTGCAGTCAGACGGCGCTGTGATTCGCTGTTGGCGGAAAACGCTGTCAGGAAAGGCGCGAACTCCTCCGAGGGGCAAGCGTCGCTGGTGGATGCCGTCGAAACGTTCTTGTCGGATGCAAGAGCAGGGACGATCTTGTCCAGATACACCGAACGCTCACGACTCATTCTGGCGATGCACGAGTTAACCGCGAACACATGCGCTGGCATCCCCGTCTCGATCTCGAAAGCCTCCAAAGGGCAGTTCGCATCGCGCAATTTCAACCACGCACGTTGCGATTCTTTAACCTTCGCCGCGTACTCCGCACCCAACGCCGGATCTGCTCGATACTCAGACTCAAGTCGCGTCATTAGCTGCTTGTAGCTGACATTCAACTGCGCATCGGCAGCCTTCTTCGCCGCCTCCGAGCAGGGCACCATTTCCAGGCTTGAGGTGACATGGCTGCAATCGTCCTGCGCATAGGCCGCTGAAACTGGCAGTAGTAGCGCGGCTAGCAGGGTAAAAACAAAACGGTTCACAGTGTTCTTCCTTGAGTCATTCAGGCTTTGCGTTTGGTGAATCGGGTGATGCATTGCTTGGGTATGTTCATTTCCCAGTAAGTGCTGAGCAACGCTTTACGTTTTTTGTCGACGCGCAGGTTAACGAAGCCATCGCCGCAGTCCGGCTGCAACTCTTCGAACATGCCGGTTTTGGCTTGGTAAACGAACACTCGGTAGTAGTGGTAAGTGCCCATGCCGTCATCAAGCTGCCAGATCGCGAAATCCTTGGCGCCGTCGAAATTGAAATCGTCGAACTGCATGTGGAGTTCGTTTTCGGCTTCAAAATCGATTGTTCGCGACTCGCTGTGCGCTTCGCTTTTAACTGCGATGTTCAGCTTGGAGCCTTCGAGAACCAGCGTCGCGTCGACGCCTTTGGTTGGGCTGAACGTGGTGGTTTCGGCCAACGCCGGGATCGTCCACATCAGGCCGAGCAGCGATACCGCTAGAGTTTTGAATTGCATGTGCTCGCCCTACTCCCACTTGCATCCGGACTCCAGAGAGGAGTCGATGCTGGTGTTATTTCCGAAATGAAAAACCTTGCCGTTAGACCTCTTCGTGTAAGACATCGAGACGATGTGCGTCCCTTGAGACACGAACTGATAGGTTCCCGTGACGTTGCCGTTGATGACTTCAGACCAGGTTGTGGTGCTCTGCCAAGGCGCATCGGGACCGAGCATTTCGTCCTCGTAATCCGTCAGCACAATGGAAATGGGTTCGCTGGACTTGGCGTACTTGACGAAGCCACCGGACCATTTGCTGGCTTCGTCGTAGTAGGTACGGAGTTCGAACTTTACCGGGCTCGATTGGGATAGTTCGAAGCAAAGTGATTCGGTGGTGACTGCGCTTTGAGCGCCTAAAGGAAATAGCGCAAAAAAGAGAAAGAAAAGTTTGTTCATGCTCATCCAAGTCGGCGCTTTCGCGCGAATGCTCTGGCTTGTCCGTTTCAACGTCTGTTCTTGTCCGGTGCCAAAGCTAATTGGCGAGCGCGCTCTATCGTCGCGCGAATCAGGCAGGCATCGGACCACTCACCGAAAACTGATTTATGCAATTTCGGGTCGGCCTGGCACTCCGCATCTCGAAATTTCATCCAGGCTCTTTGAGTTTCCCTCAGTGCTTTCTGACCGCTTTCGTCCAGCCGACTCATACGATCCCGATATACAGAATTCAGCAATGCATCCGCATCAGGAACCATCAGATCAAGAACACCATTTCCCGAGGGAAACCACTCAACGTCCGCCAATGCCTGTTCGCTCTCATTGTTCCAATTGTAGAGGCCGTTTTCTTCGATCTTCAGTGTGGCGGATCGCTGATGGTGATTCGTCGGATCGCTCTCGCTGACCTCCGAGCGATAAACAACTTCCAAATAGATAGGGTCGGTTGTGCGCTGAGGATCATTCAATAGCGTTTGCCGAACAATGGCCCGTTGCTTATTGCTCTCAGTGATCTCTATCGAAAAGCATGGATCCGGCCCAGGACGTTCTGCGGACGCCTTCCTCTCCAGGCATTGATTACGAACCGCCATGGAAGGGGTATCCGAACCGCCACCCACATCAACGACTCTGACAAGCAACCGGACTTCCGGGTCCTTGGAAAAGTCGGCCTGAAGGATGGTGGCAATCATCGTGCCCTCAGCCATGACCACAGGCGACAGTATTGAAAGTAAAAAAATGAGGCTGAATCTGAAAAACTGCATTCCTTGGCGTCCGTAAAAAATCAGTGATCCGTTCAATTCTGAACGGGCCTACGACAGAAAATAGAGTCAGAACCGACAAACGGGCCAGATCTATTTAAGTTCTCAACTAAATTCAAAGCGGTCGAGCGTAACAAATAAATCCGTTCCCTTTGATTATTATAAAATTCAGCTGAAAACAAATCCTTCCTCTACCTTAGAGCCTCACTCAACAAACTCAATAGTTTCAACCATCTTAATGACCTCCTTCAACGCAGAGCCATTTAGATCATTCAAGTAGGCCACATTTCCACCTCCACAAAGTGCAGCAGATCCATGGGGGATGCAGAATCCAAACCCACGCGTTCGGTCCTCTTCTTCACCATTTGTAACGTCCTGAGATATCGCTGGTCCTTCCCAGTTCTTCCCTTTTAATACATAAAAAGTATTATGCATGGACGTGTCAGCCGCAACATCTGGATCCAAACTCATGACCCATCCTTTGTCAGTCATTTTCCCACCCGAAAAGTTAGCAAAAGTTTGGGCAACGGCGGGATCCACACATCGAAATTTCAAATCGACTTCTATCGGCCGCCTAGAATCAGGCTTAATAACTTTCGAATAAAATAAGAGCGCAGGCACTTCTTCCTTATCCACCTCATAATCACCACCATACAAATTATTAATTTTAAATTTGCACACATTGAGATCTGCAAATATGACCGACGACTTCACATTCGCTTCATTAGCGAACGAAACCGACGAAATTGAAAGAACCAAAACAATCAACCAAACCTTCATCACTGCCTCCTCCCCTTAAACGGGTCTGGGAGCTCACTACTCCTGTTGTTGACACTTGTTGCAAAGCTTCATCAGCAGCGTAGCTGTATTTATATTTACCATTGCTATCAAAGAGGCCAGATGCAGCTAAGCTTTTTTTGAACTCAACAGGCTCAATTAAAAAATATTTTCTTCTGTCAGAATATCTGGCTTTGAACTTACGTTCGAAACCAGTTCTCCGTAGCAAATACCATCTTCAAGTTTTACGTTCAATTTAAAACCTGGGATATCTGGGATTGAAACTCCACATATATTTGAAGGCTGTGACTGAGCCACCGAAAAAACCGACATGAAAAATAATCCAAAAGCAAAAATAGGGATAGACCACGATTCACTGTCCAACACTAAAACGTAGTCTGCCCCTGTATCACTCATTACCTATCCACCTTCATATTCAACATGATAAGTTTTTGAGCCTTTAAGTAACGACAGCATACGCTTTCTGGTAGTTTTAACATCTTCTTCGTCGCCACAGGCCTCTATCATAAAAACATGATCAGTGCCAGCCTCCAATACGGCAGTAAAGCAGTATGAGTTAGAATAATATATTCCTTCCCAGCCGGACCAATTGACCCCAGAAACACGACTAGCCTTTGACAGCGGCTGCATTCCCGTACCAATCTTCAATCCGTCGGCCTCCTGTACAAAGCCGCTAGCTACCGCGTCTGGAAAACTCATCGCTACGCAGTTCATCTGTACATTTTCTGTTCTACCATCTTTATATTTGTACTTAACAAATGAAATATCATCATCAGTCTTGAAAAACAAAACATCAGGAGATTCATTTACCTCCATGACACAACCTTTACTTTGCACAACTACGCTATCACTAGCGTGCACAAACAAAAACGAACTTAACAGATACAAAAAAATAAATTTATTCATTTTTCTGCCTTTTTACAAATCAACAAAGGTGACAGATTTATTTGGGTTCAACGATAAAACCATCGGATAAATAAATCCGTCCCCTTTACCAGTCCCCGCCGAAGAATCCCTCGACACTGCAACGCTCGACAGAGAAGCCGCCGACCGCGCCTTCGCCCATTACTTCCCACCTACCCATGACAAACCGTCCAAACGCCGCAAAGGCAGACTCTTCACCATCTCCACCGGCATTGACCCGGAAGCCCTCCTGGCCAACGCCTCCGAAGACATGCTGTCCATCAGCGCCATCGCTGCCAAATTAGCCGACGATGTCGAAGGCTCAAACCGCTCGGTGGCATTGGCACTGAGTCGAATTGCCGATGGTGCGCAGCTCATGGTGGAACGTGCGTTGGATCATCTGGAAGAGTTGATAGCGGCGAGGCAGGAAGCGATAACGTAAACGGAACGAGGGGGACGGATTAAGTTGACAGCCCGTCCCCTACCCCCCCCCCTATATCTACTAGTTTTTGCTCGGTGTCATAGCCTCAAATGAAGATCTAATATCAGATAACTTAGGATCACTTTTGAGGTTTGACCTAGGCACACATGCAGAAAACTTGACCGTTGCACCTTTCACGCCTTTCAACCCATAGAAACAGTCGAACCACAGCCCCTTTTTTCTCACCGAGTACTTACTCTCAGCTGCAGCTCTGTCTTTTTCAGAGTCCCAAAGCATAAAAGGGGACATTAATACTCTGACTGCGGCGGAGCCCGACGCTGACGAATGAGCAAGATCCACCTCTCCCGTTTCTGACCCTTGTTGCAAAGCTTCATCCGCAGCATAGCTGTATTTATATTTACCATTGCTATCAAAGCGGCCAGATGCAGCTAAGCTTTTTTCAAATTCAACAGGCTCAATTAAAAAGACATTCTCCTCTGTCAAAATATCTGGCCTTAAGCTTACGTTCGAGACCAGTTCTCCATAGCAAATACCATCTTCAAGTTTTACGTTCAATTTAAAGCCTGGGATGTCTGGAATTGAAACTCCACACATAACCAGAGGATGTGACTGAGCCACCGACAAAACTGTGGCTAAAGACAACCCAAAGAGACGAATCAATAATTTTTTCATTACAAGGACCTTTTATGAAAAGCACTCGGCGGTGTAGACACTAACTCGGAAATAAAATAGTAGGCATGTTTAAAAAAGTGGCGACGTCTGGCAAGGTGAAGAGAAGCCCTGTTTATTTGCCGGGTCAAAGAAAGAACTTTCGTGTCTGCCGCTGCCAATCCCGCTGCGGTACTTAACTCTGTTCCGCTAAGTGCGTCAGCGTCTCTATGTATGTTTTTTACACCTCTTAGAACCCAAGAACCAGCGAGGGTCCTGTCCCTTAAATCTTCTTTTACCCAATAGTATCCAGCACTATCACAGGCGTTGTCTGCTACGTCCGAAACGTCCAAATGGGCCATACCAGAAACGAAATTCTTACCTCGATAGGTACCGTATTTCGAGTAGAGTTCACGCCCAGTCATTTGAATAACCCCTCTCCCAATATATTTAGGGCCATCGCCAGGACTACAATTACCGATAGGAGATAAATTATGTATCCCTGCCCCCCACTCTGGAACAGCTCGCTGAATGGTAACATTACAACGCCCTTCATATCCGCGAGTAAAATAATCAGTATTCCCGTATTCACGTGTAGTTCTGAGCAGGTCAGTTTCTGTCAATGCTTGGGAAAACAAAGCCGAAATTCTTTCGGGGGTAGAAAAATTGTACTTCCTCATCATTTTATTTAGGCTCAGATGCATTCCCGCAGGACGATAGCCTTGCTGAGAGCTAGCACCTTCGAGTGTTAGTCTAGTTTTGACAGTTGCATTATCAACCTCACCCGGAGCATCCGCTCTAAGCGTGGGTATTACCTGCATCATCTCGTCCAAACTTAGCCATCCGCACTTTCTAAATAGCGTTACAAACTGTTTTGGCGGAAAATGCCAGTGTTCAGCGTCGATACCCTCTAAATTAGCCTCCTCCCAGAATGCCAAAGCCTCATAATGACTTTTGAGACGTTCGTAGATTTCGTTCGAGACGATGGGTGTATCGCCATCTTTTAACCAGCCAAATCTATCGGTGAAATTTTCTTTTTTCCATTCAGTCGGAAACTTACATATAAGACGGCTTATTTTCGCGTACATCTCGGGCTGACTTAATATAGCTCGACACTGCTCCCGTTCTTCGGCAGTTACGGGGGCGCTTGCGATGCCGAGCAAACTCAAAACCGACTTAGACTGGCAGCGGCCATCACCGTTAGTGTCATCATCCACCAATATCCAACCTTGCCAATGTGGAAAGTCCGCATCGCTGCACATCGTAATAGTCGGGCCATTAAGATTTATCCAACCTGCACCATTTGGCGATGTTATTTTTCGCCAATGCGCACAATCTGCTGGCTGTAAACTATCAGAGCTAAGCACTCTTCCGAATCTTAGTAACTCATAGCCAGCACTAGTACAATTCGGATATAATTTCGATGCATGTGCGTAGAGATTATATTCATAGTCGGATTCATCAGCGCGCTCATCTTGCAACACACCGTGCTCATCAAACATAGACAATTTACACTGCCCACGACTGTAACTCATACGAAGAAACGAGGTTTCTTCTGGCCGATATATAACAGCGGATGTATTCACTGAACTCTTGGGGTCGGCAGGGCGATCTGTGTACAATATGGCCTCGGGAGGCAACTGAAAGTACATATCCCCCCAACAGCTATCCGTACGCCCACTACTGCCACCCATCTTACTAGTTGACCGCCCTGTAATCTTTGATACCTGATCCTGAGCACAAATCACTTCAAAGTGAATTTTGTTAGGTTTCCCGTAAATACTACCAGCGACGCCCAACTTGTCCTTACGATAAACGCGCAAACCTACGCTAACGTTCGCAAGAGAAATAGAAGACAGGTGCATATAAATAGAATAAAAAACAATACTCGCCTGTGCACCTTCACCAATATCTGTTTCGTGCTTTATAACTAAACACCCGTTATCGGTCCAGCCACCGCCATAATTAAGTGCCTCAGAACTGTGCTCTGTGGAAGGCTGACGAAAGTAAGCGATCTTCCCATCCGCGATAGCGCGAACCGGCAAGGAACTACCAGCTACCTGAGGAGCCGTAAGATGGACACCACCATGCCACCCCATATCGTAACTTACTGGGAATGCGCCATTTCCTGGCTCTCCGGCGATCATAGCCCTATCGAGATAGTCCTGATCAGTCTCATTTGCAACGCTTGCAGGAATAAAGGGAGGGCTAATTAACATTGATATGATCCATTTATATTCATTTCAGATCCATAGAACTACGCTTTACAACGAGAACGGATAATCCACATCGGGTTTCGGCTCTTTAGGCGCGTTCGCAATCGCCTGATCCATCAAACTCCCCGCCTGATCCTTATCCGCCGCCCCCGGCAGCACCGGCGGTTTAATCCCGATGCCAGTCCCCGACCCCGCAGAACCACCCGCATTGATCTTGATCACCGGCCCAACCACCGTAACCCCACCGCCATCGAGCTTGATAAAGCTCCCACCCCCAAGAATGGTCAGCTCCGTCCCCGCCTCAATAACAATCTTGTCCCCAGCCTTGAGGTGAATCTCTTTCCCCACACTGGTCAGTTGCGCAGTCCCCAGCTTCACATGCTGGTTCTGCCCAATCGTCAGGTGATCATCCAGCTTCGCTTCAACCTTGCGATCGGAAATCGTCGTGCGGTGTTCCTCAGCCTTCAGCTCGGTGTAGGTGTTCTTAACCACCGTGTCATGACGCTCATTACCGACCCGAATCTTCTGGTCATGCTCAACGTTTTCATCCCAATCACGCTGCGCATGAATGTAGATCTGCTCCGCACCTTTCTTGTCTTCGATGCGCAGCTCGTTGTAGCCACCGCCCCCCGGAGAGCTAAGCGTTTTGAAAACGCTGCGCGTCTTGTTCGCCGGCAGTGCGTACGGCACCGGGTTTTCCTTGTGGTACAGGCAGCCGGTCACCAGCGGTTGGTCGGGGTCGCCTTCGAGGAAGGTGACGAGGACTTCCATGCCGATGCGCGGGATGCTGATGGCGCCGTAGCGGTCGCCGGCCCAGGAGCTGGAGACGCGCAGCCAGCAGCTGGTTTTGTCGTCGGCCTGGCCTTCGCGGTCCCAGTGGAATTGCACCTTGATGCGGCCGTATTGGTCGCAGTGGATTTCTTCGCCTTTGGGGCCGGTGACCATGGCGGTCTGGCTGCCGAGGACGCGCGGTTTCGGGTGTTCGAGGGCCGGGCGGTAGAACACGTCCCACGGGGTGGCGAGGAAGGTGTTGCGGTAGCCCTGGTGGAAGTCGTCCTTGTTGTCGGTGGTGTCGCTGGTCACGCCTTCTTCGAGGACTTGCGGCTGCTTGCCTTCGTGGAAGAGTTCGGTGAGCAGCCACAGGTCGTTCCACTCGGTGCGTGGGTGGTCGGACAGTTCCATGAAGTGGCCGCTGACCAGTTTGGTCTGGTCGCCGCGACCTTCGGCCTGGCGGTAGTCGGCGCGGTGGCGTTCGAGGGCGCGTTGGCTGAGGAACTTGCCGCGCGCGCGGTCGATGAAGCGGCCAGGGTAGTCGTAGTCTTCCAGATCCGGTTCGGCATCTTTGCTATCGAGAGCGCCTTCGGGTTTGTACGCCGCTTCCATTTGCAGGCGCGGTTTTTCGAAGTCGTAGTCGCGGCGCGTGGTGCGGCTGGTGCGGGTTTCCAGGCGCAGTTTGAAGCCTTTGATCACCGGTTCTTCGGCGACCATGCCGCTGCCCTGCACGTACGCGGTTGGCTGGCCGAGTTTGCGGAACACAGTCTGGTCGTCGCCGAACACCAGCAGGTGGGCTTTGTCGCTGTGCTGGAAGTGGTAGTGAATACCTTCTTCTTCGCACAGGCGCTGGACGAAGTGCAGGTCGGTTTCGTCGTATTGCACGCAGTAGTCGCGGTCCGGGCACGGCTGACTCAGCTGGAAACTGTAGGCGTTTCCTTTGATGCCGTGCTCCTCAAGGATCAGCGCGATGATTTTCGGCGCTGACATCTGCTGGTAGATGCGCTGGTTGGTGCGGTGATGCAGGTATTGCAGTTGCGGCACCATCGACACTTTGTAGCGGGTCAGGCGCTTGCCGGCATCGCCTTGGGCGACGCGGTAGATCTGGCCGTGGATACCCGAGCCTTGTGGATCGAATGCGAGAAACGCCTGCTTGTGCAGCAGTTGTTCGAGGTCCAGATCAGGGTTTTCGCTGACCAGTTCGAGGTCGAAACGAAACGGCTGGCTGATGCCTTCGGTGCCGGTGAACGACAGTACTTGCAGGTCGCCGACGTAGTCTTCGACCTTGAGGCTGAAGTGGGTTTCGTTAGCTGGGTTGAACATAAAGTGCTCCCTGTTCGAATGTCATCCGTTACGCCCGAAGTCGCAGACGTTGCAGCCAGGACGAAGTGGCGCCCAAGGCGTCACGCAATTGTTGGGCAGTGATGCTGCGTTCTGCCGGGTCGAAGCTCAGCGCGGTGCGCAGCGCTGGCCAGCCGTGTTTCGGTAAGTTCGCCGGCGCTTGCAGCTCGCGCTCCAAGTGCTCGTCGCGCGCCTGAGTCGAGGGCAAGCGGCGGAACGGGTGTTTGCCGCCCGCCAGCTCAAAGATCACGCAGGCCACGCCGTACACGTCCGCGCTGGCCGACAATGGTTGGCCCTCAAGCAGTTCGGGGGCGGCGTAGCCCGGAGTCCAGGCGTTGAAACGCTCGCGGCTCAGGTGCGGCAGGCCGGGCAATACGCCCTCCTCTGCCTGACCGAGGCCGAAGTCAAACAGGCGCAAACCGTCTTCGCTGAGCATGACGTTGCTCGGTTTCATGTCACCGTGCAGCACGCCGCGACCGTGGGCGTAGGCCAGCGTGTCGAGCAGCGGCAGGACGATGTCGCGCAGTTCTTGCCACGGCAGGCCGAGTGGCCGCTCGCAGAGCAATTTGTCCAGGGTCAGGCCACGCATGTACTCCATGGTGATGAAGGCCCGCTGGCAATCGGTGTCGACTTCAAAGGTGTGTGCACGCACGACGTTGTCGTGGCGCAGGCGTCGGGTCAGGGCGAACTCGCTGTAGAGCAAGGCACTGGCGTCCGGCGATTCGGCAAATTCTTCGCTGAGGATTTTCAGCGCGATGTAAGGATCGGGATCACCGAACTGTTCGTGCAGCAGATCCCGCGCCCGGTAAACGGCGCCCATGCCGCCAGCCCCGAGCAGACGCTCGAGGTGGTAGCGACCGGCGAGTACATCCGGCAGTGCACCGATGCTGGCCTTGGTTGGCGCCAGCAAAGGTTCTGCCTTGTTTTCCTTGGCGAAGGCGAAGTAGGTCAGGTTGTTGGCCTGCTCTTCGCTCATCAGCACATCATCGATTGGTGATTCGATATTGGTCATTGGCGGATCACCACGGCAGTCAGGTTGTCCCGCGCAGCGCCTCGCAGGGCGCCGTCGAACAAACGTTCCAGCGCCACGTGCGGCGCGCTGAGGCTGAGGGCGTTGCCGAGGGCATCGCTGCTTAGGCCCTGATACAAACCATCGCTGCAGAGCAAAAACGCATCGCCCGGATAGACCTCAAGTTCGAGGACATCCAGGGTCAGTGTTTCGGCGGCGCCGACGGCTCGGGTCAAGGCCTGAGCCGCCGGGTGCGCTGCCGCTTGTTCGACGCTCATTTGTTGCTCGTCGATCAGTTGCTGCTGCAGCGAATGGTCCTTGGACAGCTGATACAACCGCTGCCCGCGCCACATGTAGCAACGACTGTCGCCGGCCCAGATGCAGGCCGCGCGATTGCCTTCCACCAGCAGCGCGACGACGGTGCTGCCCATGATGCTGTCGTGGCGTCCGGCGGTGACCGTCAACTCCTGCCCCAAACGTCGGTTCAACCAGTGCAGGCACTGGCGGATGGCTTTGAGGCGTTCGTCGAAGTCCTCGTGTTGCGGCAGTTCAGCCAGGCTGGCGACGATCAACTGGCTGGCGATGTCGCCACCCTGATGACCGCCCATGCCGTCCGCGACCACCCACAGCCCCTGGTGTGGCGAGTCGAGGAAGGCATCTTCGTTGCGCGCCCGCACCTTGCCCGGGTCGGTACGCGCCGCGCTGCGCCAGGCACTGGCCACCAGCATCAGAGCTGCACCGGCATACGGAAGGTGCGCAGTACGCCCATGTCGAACGGGTTCGGCGTGCGCTGGCTGGTCAGCAGGTAGTTGGCGCGCAGGCCACCTACGTCGGCTTTCAGCACCAGTACATCGCGACCGGTCAGGTACTCGGTCTGCATCAGGTCGAACAGGCGGAACAGCGACCATGGGCCGGAGTTCTTCTCGATGCCGATCGGGCGCCCGGCCATTTTGTCCATGACCAGACTGGTGCGACCGTCTTCAGCATCGGTCGGCCATTTGAACGACATTGGCAGGATCGGGCCGTGGCGGTATTCCATGGTCTTGTCGCCGAACTTGAACTCGGAACGGCTGACCGCCGGATCGAGGGTGTACGGTTCCAGTTTGAACTGCACGGTCGGCTCGGCCGGGTTGATCGAGAAGAAGCTCTGACGAATCGTCAGCGCTGCCGCCATCTGGTCCAGGTACATCTTCGATACCGGCAGGCTGTGACCATCGACGCTGCGCATGCGGTAGTTGCCCGGATCGCCGCTGACGAATGGACGCATGTAGCTGTCGAAGAAGCGGTCGACGGTGCCTTGAGCGCGGAAGAACTCACGGAAATCGCTGATCGCTACGTCGCTGGTGCTGCTCGCGCTGAATGGATAACGCTTGCTGATGGTCTTGCCATACACGCTGTACAGCTCGTTCTGATAACGGCCGTTCAGGTATTGGTAAGCATCGTTAAGCACCAGACGCCACGAGTCTTCGGCTAGCACGTTGAACCAAACGCTGAGCGGACGCGGCAGACGGCTGGAGGCATTGCGCAGGTTGGTCAGCGCATCACGCTGGCCGCTCATGCGGGTTTTCGCCATTTCGAACGCGGCTTGTTCCGGTGTGCTGGAACGGGCCAGACCGGCCAGTTGCAGTTGCAGGTCGTTGAGCGCGCTCAGCGCTGGCGTCAGGTCCGCCGCCGGGCCGTTGTTGTCATCGAGCAAACGATGCAGCGGTTCGAAGCGGCGTTGCAGCGACTTCTTCGCGGTGTCCGGCAGAGTCTTCGCCACGTTCAGGGCCGAAGCCTTGTCCGCTGCGGCGGCGGCAAGTTTGCCGACTTTACCCAGTTTGCCTTTCTGCCCGGCCAGGGCATCAGCAGCGTCGCCAGCTTCTTCGACTGGATCTGCTGCCGCCTGGAAGCGGGTGTTCTCACGCACTTCAGTGAGCAATGCCAGCACCGGCGAATTCGCCGAGGTCAGACCCGCCAGTTGCTCGGCGCCTTCACCGGCGTCGCTGATTGGCGGCAGGGCAACCTGGCCAACGGCTTCACTCCAATAGTTGGCGTAGTCGCGGAAGTACAGTTGCTCCAGCTCGACCATCAGGCGACGCAAGTCCATGTCGCTGATGCCCGCACCTTCGCCGAGTACCCAGTTGTCACGCAGGATGTCGGTGACCAGCGCCGAACCCTGCACCGAGAAGTACTGCTGATAACCGGTTTGCGTGTAGAAACCCGGGATTACGTATTCGGTGCCGATAAACAGCGAGCCTTGTGGACCGAGGTGTTGGCTGAAACGGTAGTCCGGCAGATTGCGCGCCTGCTCGCGGAGCATGCGGTAAACCACGGTGGCCAGCGATTCGCTGCGCAAGACCTGACGCGCCTGAGTGACCAACTGATCGTTCAGTGGGTAGATAAACGGCTGTTTCAGCAGACGCTCCAGATGCGCGCTCAGACCGTTCTGCACCGCGGTGTTGCCGGTGTAGCGCGTCGACCAGTCAGTGGCGACCCAGTCCTTGAGCCACGCGGCGTCGCGACGATCCTTCATGTTCAGCATCAGGTACGCGCGCAGGCTGTTGAGCAGGCGGTCGCGGTCCTTCATGTTGGCGCGGATCTGCCCTTCGAGCATGGTTGCAACCCGTGGTAGCAGTTGCTTTTCAAGCTCGCGCTCGTAAGCCTCTTTGACCACTGGATTGACGTCTTCGCCCTGATACAGACCACCGCGTTCGTGATACGAAACGTCGCCCTTCTTCGGGAACACCTGGGTTGCGGCGTAGCTGGTGTCGAGGGTTTTCAGCACGCCCATGGCGTCATCACGCGGCGACAATGCCGTGCGTTGCTGCGTCCAGTTCTGCGCCAGATTGCGCAGGTTTTCCAGACGCTCGTAGTTGGCCGAGAAACCGCCCGCCCAGAGCATGCCGAACAGTGCCAGCGCCGCCAGTGCGCCAACATACAGGGCACGTTGGCCCCAATGAATACGGCTGCGTTCGCGCTTGTCCAGACCGGCCAAATCGGATTCAGGGAAAATCACTTGGCTGAACAAGTGGTGGATGAACCGCGAACGACCGCTGCGCAGGGTCGGCAGCACGCCGGCGCTCATGCCGAGGCTGGCGCCGATGCCGGCGGTAGTCGCATCCATCTCTTGGGTCAGGTGCGGCGCGCTGGTCAGGTAGAAACCACGCAGTTGCGTGGCACGCTGATAACGGTTGCCGGTGAACGCCATGTCGACGAACAGGCACAGGCGCTCGCCGATCAGCCCGAGTTGATGCGGGAAGTCGAGGATGCGGCCACGGCGCTGAGTGTCGCGCTCGGAGTGCATGCGCATGATCACTTGGCTGTTGAGGCGACGCAGCAGCTCTTCGAACTCATTGCGCAACACAGCGACGTCGGTGCCGACCTGATCCTTGCGGAAACTGGTACCGAGCACCTGATCGCTTTCTTCGCGGGTCAGTTGATCGAAGAACTCGTCGAAGCCGAGCAGCTTGTCAGCCTTGCTCAGAACCAGATAGACCGGCACGTCGACGTGCAGTTTCTGATGCACGTCTTGCAGTCGGCCGCGAACCTGGCGCGCGAGGGTGTCGATGTCCTGTTCACTGCCACCGAGCAGGGTTTCCACCGGAATGGTCACCAGCACGCCGTTCAACGGACGACCGCGACGACGCTTGCGCAGCAACTCCAGCAACGTCGTCCAGGCACCGCCATCGACTTCGACATCCGGCTGCGTGGTGTAACGCCCGGCGGTGTCGATCAGCACACCGTGGTCGGCGAAGTACCAGTCGCAATGACGGGTGCCGAGGGTGTCGCGGGTCAGTTTGCGGTCGATCTTGTTGATCGGGAATTCCAGACCGGAAAAGTCCAGCAGGCTGGTCTTGCCCGAGGCCTGTGGGCCGATCAACAGGTACCACGGCAAGTCACTGCGCCAGCGCTCGCTGCGGCCGCGATACAGGCTCGACGTCTTCAGGGTTTTCAGCGCGTCTTTGAAGCGCGCCTTCAACTCTTTCTGCTCTTCGTCGATCAGCTCTTCGCGGCGAATGCGGTCCTGGCCGTCTTCGCTTTCTTCCTCGGCTTTCTTGCGGATACCCGAGCGCCAGCTGACGAAGACCATGGTCAGGCCCCAGATCAGGATCAGCACAGCGATGGTCAGCAAGCGAGAGGTCGGACTCTCCCAGAACTTGTAATCATCGACTGCCAACAACGGGCCGACGAACCACACCAGCAGCGCCACGAACAGCACCAGCAGCAAGGTCCAGACCCAGGTCTGGCGCAGGAAGGCGCCGACTTTCTTGAAAAACTTTTTCATCACACGTCCCTGTTTACGGCTGCGACTGCGGTTGCACCGCGGCCGGATCAAGCGGCTGATAAGGTTGCAGAACGGTGTCGCGCTGCTCGCCCAAGACCCAGGCGAAGCCCGAATACATCACCACCAGACAGACGAAAGTGAACAACACCACCATCCACGCCGGCACGATGCGCACCAGGTTGCGGCGCTGATCGTTCAAGCCTTCCCAGTGCGGCGACAACTCGCGCGGCACGTCGCCACGCAACTGACGGATCTGCCGATACAGAGCATCGCGGATGCCTTCAAGTTCGAGCATGCCGCGTGCCTGTACGCGGTACTTGCCTTCGAACCCGAGGGACAGGCACAGGTACATCAGCTCGAGCATCGGCAGATGCTTGACCGGGTTCTTCGACAGCCGATCGAGCAACTGGAAGAACTTCTCGCCACCGAAGGTTTCGTTGTGGAAGCTGCTCAGCAGACTCATCTGCGACCACTCGCTTTCGTTGCCCCACGGTGTGGTCACGACAGCTTCGTCGACCACGGTGCAGAGAACGTAACGCGCGGCCATCACCTGGCTGCTTTCGGCGCCGTTGTGCAGGGCGCGTACTTCAAACAATTTCAGCCCGGCAGTCAGACGCTCGTTGAGTGCGTACAAGTCTTCGCGGGTTTCGCTGTGCTTGAGGCGCACCACTTCCGAAAGCAGCTCGGACGAGGCCGCCACCAGCGAATTGAGACTGATGTTGAACGCTTCGGCCGGGCGCAGGCGCGCGGCGTAGATCATGCGTTCTTCCAGTTGCTCGAAACGCGGCGGCGCGGCGAAGTCGGTCAGCGGACTCGATGCCGGTCCGTGGCCTTGACGATCGAGCAGGACGGTTTTGTCGTCCTGGTTGTAATCCGTTTCCTTGATCATGTCGGTCAGTTCCTGATGGCCCAGAATTTCAGTTCAAGCTCGGCGAATTCGCCGGACACATGGAACGCGAAACCGCCGGAGCGCTCGAGTTGTGCCAGGTCTTCGGAACTGAGTTCGAGGATGAAATAGGTTTTGTTCGAATGGAACGCGATCTGCCGCGGGGCCACCGGCAACGGTTTGACCTTGATCCCCGGCAAGTGCAGGTTGACCAGTTGGCGGATACGCTCCACCGGGCCGACCTTGAGGTGCGCCGGCAAGCGGTGGCGCAGTTCTTCGGAGTCGCAGTTGGCACTGGCTGCCAGCACGAACGACGCCGAGCCGAGCAGTTTGTGGTCGTGCAACGGCGAGACGATGATGCCGTACTGACGCGCTTGCAGGATCAGTTCGATGGCGTGCTGTTCGAGCACCATCGACAGCACCTGACGAATCGCTTCCATCAGTTTGCGGAAGCTCCCACCCTGGTCGGCGTGGGAGTAGCGGCTGTCCAGACGCGGACGTTTGCTTTCGCCGGAGAAGGTCGCCAGATCGCCGAGCATGGTCAGCAGCGTGCGATACAACTCTTCCGGGTGCACCTGCTCCAGGCCGAGGTAGTGGCGCAGCAAAAGTTCGGTGCGGTTGATCAGTTGCAGCATCATGAAGTCGCCGACCTCAGCACCGCCGACCTTGCCGTTGGAGCGAATCCGCTCGGCGATCGTGTCGCCACGGTGACTGAGCATGCTGATGACTTCTTTCAGGCACGACAGCAGATAGCTGGAAGCGTGGGCCTGAATGTAGGTCGGCACGAAATCCGGATCGAGGCTGATCACGCCATCGGGCGTGGTGTCGAGCACGTCGCAGATCTTCAGCTTCACGTAGGCCTGATCGCTCTGCTGCTCACCGAGCAACAGTTTGAAGTCCGGGCGACCGCAGCTGACCTGGCTGGCGGAATCGTCGCCGGCGTTGGAGTCGGCCACTTCGGCGTCGTACGCGGTGTAACGCGCGAGCACGTCGGATTGCTCCGGACGGCGCGACTCGATGTGGTTACCGGTGACCAGCGGCAGCGCCAGATAGATCGGCGTGTTGCCGGTGTTCGGCGGTACGTCCAGCGCCAGCGGCTCGGTGTTGCCACCGAGTTCGAACAGGCTGCCATCCGGCAGAATCCCCGAGGCTTCACTGATCACCAGTTTGCCCATGTTGAGGAACTGCAGGTCGATCTCCAGATTGAGGAAACCCCAGGTGTAGCCACCCAGCAATTGCGTGCGGGTTTTCATCTGGTGATCGTAATAACGATCGTTGTGCTGGAAGTGCTGCGGACGCAGCAGCATGCCTTCCTGCCAAATGACTTTGTGGGTATTCATGTTCAGTCATCCGCCTTGGCGAGCACTTGATTGGTGTTGCGGATGCCGGTCTGGTCCAGAGTCAGATCGACTTCAGTGACTTCCAGCGGAGTGATCTGAACCGTGTGGCGCCATTGGGTGTCGGGCAAGTCGCGGTAAGCGGCGAGAACGCCGACATAAAGGCTGCCCTCTTCCACCTTGAGCTTCATCTCCACGGTTTCACCCGGGCGCAGTTCGAGTTCTTCGCTGGCCACCAGATCCGGGTTGAGGGACTCCTTGGCGCGCTCGTAGAGGCTGAAGAAATCAGCGTTCTCGAAGGTCACCGGGTGCTTGAGTTCGAACAGGCGCACGACGATCGGCGACGGCCGACCGTTGAGATCCGGGTTGAGCTGATCGCTGCCGGTCAGCTTCAGGTTGATCTTGGTCACTTTCGAGTACGGCGACAGCGACGAGCAACCGGCGAGCAGCACCAGTACGGTGAGCGCAGTCAGCGTCTTGAAAAAAGCGGTCGAGCGGCGAGACATGCGCATCATCCTTGGTGGTCGGTGTGGAGGGTGGAGATCAGGCGGATCTGTTCTTCGTAAGCCTGGGCGAAGTCGCGGGCCAGCAGACGTTCGCTCCAGTCATCGTCCTGACGCAGCGCCTGGTGATAACGGCCGAACGCTCTCCAGCGCCCGCCCGACGTCGCGATCAACGGCTTGTTGTCACGCTCGAAACGCAGGGTCAGTTGCTCCGGCGAGAAGTGCTCCAGCGTGCCGCGCACGGCGGCGCGGCTGGCGGTCAGCAACGCCACCTGATGCGCCTGCAAATCGCGGAACGCGCGGGAGATGGCTTGCTCGGCCGGCAGATGTCCGGGCTTGCTTGGCTGCAACAGAATCTGCAGGGCTTCGCTCGGATCGACGGCGAATTTCAGCGGATTCTTGTTGGTGCCTTGCACGGTGGTCTGGGCCAGACGCAGTTCGTTTTTCAGCTCCGAGCGGGTGCGCAGGCTCTGTTGCAAACCGCCGATGCTTTGGCGCAACAGACGCGCAGCATTGAGCGCCAGGGCTTCGCGTTCGTCGTGGCTGAGGCCTTTGACATCGACGCCCAGCGCCGCACCGAAGTGCTCCCAGAAACCTTCGCTTTGACGCTCAACGGCTTTCGGCGCCGGAGCGGGCTCAGGTTCGGCGGGCGCGGCAATCAGCTCCGGCACCATCAGGCTTTCCATGTCGATGCGTGCGTAATCGGCGCGCTGACGGGAATCCTCAGGCTTGGTGTTCGGCGCCAGCAGCTCGTCGATTTCCGAGTACACGCGCTCTTGCTGTTCGAGGGCGTTGAGCGGATCGAGATCGAGGAACGCGTCGTCGGGAATGATGCTGCCAGCGGCGCGTGGACGACCGACTTCACCGTCGAAGGTTGCCGGGTCGCGCACCAGCCGCGCGCGAATTTCGAAGTCACCCAGCACGTAGGTGCTGCCGTGCTCGATACGCACCGGTTCGCCCTTGTGCAGACGCGCGCCGCTCTCGCCGTCCTGGACACCGTTGCTGCTGGTATCAGTCAGGAAGAACGTGCCTTCGCGGTAGCTGACAATCGCGTGGTGATTGGACAGGTGACGCTTGCGGTCAGGGATGATCCAGTCGCAGTCCTCGCCCCGCCCGATCACGCCGCCGGCCTGTTTAAAGGTCTTCTGGCACAACTCGGTGGGCACGAACTGCTTGGTGTTCAGCATTTCGAAAACCAATTCCATGTTTGATGCTCCTTGCGGTCACTTGCCGCGATTGACCGCTTGCGGATCACCCAACGGGCGATAGTCGTTGTCGTTGAATTTGTAATTACCGCTACAGCCGCCCAGGCCGCATAGAACGACGAGGGTCAGCAGGACAGCTTGCCAGTGACGAACAGACATCAGAGGGTCTCCAGGTGTAGACAAAGCACAAAGCGCCGACCCTTGCGGGCGGCGCTGAAATTGGTTTTTGCGGGAAAATCGATGATCTTTTGCCTACCCATCGAAATCTCCCAGATTGATGTTCAGGCGGCCGAGCCGGTACAGCAGCGTGCGTCGCGGCAGACCCAGCTCGCGGGCGGCGAGGGTCTGGTTGCCGTCGTTCTTGCGCAGGCAATCGAGCAATAAAGTGCGTTCGACCTGCTCCAGACGTTCGCGCAAATTCAAGTGGCTGTTGTCTTCCGGCATTGCCTCCATGCGCAGGGAGAAATGCTCGGCGAGCAACTCGCCGCCTTCACACAACAACACCGCACGCTCGACCAAGGCCTTGAGTTCACGCACGTTGCCGGGGAAGTTGTAGCCGGACAGGTGTTCCAGCGCCGCACTCGACCAACGCACCGGATCGCGTTGCAAATACGTGCAGGTCTTCTCGGCAAAGTGCTGGGCCAGTTCGAGGATGTCGCCTTCGCGCTGACGCAGGGCCGGCAGTTCGATCGGGAATTGCGCGAGGCGGTAGTACAAGTCCTCGCGGAATTTGCCTTCGCTGACCAGCGTCGACAGATCGCGGTGGGTCGCGGCGATGATGCGTACGTCGATTTTATGAGTGTCGTTGGAGCCCAGCGGACGAATCTCGCCTTCCTGCAACACGCGCAAGATCTTCGCTTGCAACGACAGCGGCATGTCGCCGATCTCGTCGAGCAACAGCGTGCCGCCATTGGCTGCATCGAACAGACCGGCGCGGTCGCGATCAGCGCCGGTGAAGGCGCCTTTGCGATAGCCGAACAGCTCGCTTTCCAGCAGGTTTTCCGGGACCGCCGCGCAGTTCTGCACGATGAACGCCTGAGACCGACGCGGGCCGCAATCGTGAATCGCCCGCGCGACGACTTCCTTGCCGGTGCCGGTTTCGCCGCGCAACAACACGGTGTACGGGCTGTGCAGGACTTTGCTAATCAGCGAATGGGTCTGACGCATCGCCGCGCTTTTACCGATCAAGCCATAGCCGCTGATGCTCGGCACGCTGCGCGCAACCGTTGCCGATTCCACCAGCGGCTGACGCAGGCGTTGCAGCAAATGCAATTGGCCCAGGACGAACGAGCCGAGCTGACCGAGGGAATCGGCGAAGCCTTGCAGGTTGGTACGACGACGGCTGGCGCATAGCAGCAAACCTTCAACAGCTTTGTGCTGATTGACCAGTGGCACGCACAACAGCGACTGCCACGGCGAGGTCGCCGCCGGCAGAAAACTGGTTTCGTGCAGGCTGCCGCTCAAGTCGTCGAGGCACACCACACGGTTCTGGCACAGGGCAAATTGCAGCAGTTGTTCACCGTTGTAATCCGCCGGCAGGCTCGCCGCTTCGCGTGGTTGCAGGGCGCCGTCGAGGCATTCGGCGTTCATTCCCAGGCACGTGTGAGTGGCGTCGAGCAGATACAGCTGCGTCAATTCGCAGCCGCTCAGCTCGGCCAGACCACGCACGAAGTCACCCAGCAACGCAGCACCGTCCGCCGCACGCGACAGACTGGCGAACTGCGCCAGCAACGCTTCGGCATAGACCAGTGGCTGCGGCACCTGAGTGAACATCACACCCACCTCAGGCGAACTCGCACGTCACGCTGGCTTCACCGTCGAGCGTAGCATGCACACGCTTGAGGCTTTCGCCGGTGGCCATGGCGTCAAGGAGACGATCCGCCACCAGCGGCAGAACGTGCTGATCGAGCAGATGGTCGATCAGGCGCGCGCCGCTGTCGCTTTGCGTGCAACGCTCGGACAGGTGATCGACGAGGTTCTGGCACCAGCTGAAATCCAGCTGACGACGGTTGAGGCGCTCGCCGAGACGACCGAGTTTGATCTCGATCAGCTCGCGCAATACCGGGCCGCCGACCGGGTAGTACGGCACCACTTTCATCCGCGCCAGCAACGCCGGTTTGAAGTGCTTGCTGAGTACCGGGCGAATGGTTTCCTCGAGGACTTCAGCGGTCGGGCGTGCGCCGTTTTCGCAGAGGTCGCTGATCTTGTCGCTACCGAGGTTCGAGGTCATCAGGATCAACGTGTTACGGAAGTCGATCTCGCGACCTTCGCCGTCGTTGGCCACGCCTTTGTCGAAGATTTGGTAGAACAGATTGAGCACGTCCGGGTCAGCCTTTTCGACTTCATCGAGCAGCACCACCGAATACGGCTTTTGGCGCACGGCTTCGGTGAGCATGCCGCCCTCGCCGTAACCGACGTAACCCGGTGGCGCGCCGATCAGGCGGGAAACGGTGTGCTTCTCCTGGAATTCGGACATGTTGATGGTAGTGATGAAGCGGTCGCCGCCGTACAGCAAGTCAGCCAGGGCCAGTGCGGTTTCGGTTTTACCGACGCCGCTCGGGCCGACCAGCAGGAACACGCCGACCGGCGCGTCAGGTTTGTTCAGGCCGGCAGCGGTGGCACGCATCGAGCGATCCAGTGCGTGCACGGCTTGTTCCTGACCACGGATGCGCGTGCGCAGGTCGGTGGCGAAACTGGCGACTTTGGCGTTGTGTTCTCGAGCCAGTTGCGCCAATGGTACGCCGGTCCAGGCGCTGATCACTTCGGCAACCAGACGCGGGCACACTTCGAAGCTGACCAGACGCTCCTTGACCTGTGCGGCGGTCAGGGCGCTGTGGGTTTCGTTGAGTTGGGCTTCCAGCGCTTCGACGCTTTGGCCTTCTTCGACTTCGGCGGCAACGGTTTCGATCACGGTGCCTTCGGCGTCTTCCTCAACAGTCACCACAGGCTCGACGGCTGCGGCTTCGCGGGCCTTGGCCAGTTGCTGACGCAATTCCAACAGGCGCTCGGCCAGTTGCTTCTGCTCAGTCCACAGGGTTTCCAGAGCAACCATTTCAGTTTCGGCTTCGTCCAGACGCGCTTCCAGTGCCTCCAGCGCTTCGTGGTCGATCAGCAGACCGGCTTCGGCATCGCGGCGCAGGGCCTGACGCTGACGGCCACCTTCAGCCAGTTCGCCACGCAGGCGCTCAAGGCTTTCCGGGGCAGCAGCGAGGCTGATGCGTACGCGGGCGCAAGCGGTGTCGAGAACGTCGACGGCTTTGTCCGGCAGTTGCCGACCGGCCAGATAACGCGCAGACAGCTCAGCAGCCGAGACCACCGCGTCATCACGCAGGTAGATGCCGTGGCTCTTCTCGTAAACCTGGGCCAGACCACGGAGGATGGTCACCGCTTCGCTGACGGTCGGTTCGTGCAGTTGCACCGGTTGGAAACGACGGGCCAGCGCCGGGTCTTTCTCGAAGTATTTCTTGTACTCAGCCCAGGTGGTGGCGGCGATGGTGCGCAGTTCGCCACGGGCGAGTGCCGGTTTCAGCAGGTTGGCCGCGTCGGAACCGCCAGCGTTGCCGCCCGCGCCGATCAGGGTGTGGGCTTCGTCGATGAACAGAATGATCGGTTTTGGCGAGGCTTTGACTTCGTCGATCACGCCTTTGAGGCGACGTTCGAATTCACCTTTAACGCTGGCGCCGGCCTGCAGCAGGCCCATGTCCAGCGACAGCAGCTCAACGCCTTTGAGCACTTGCGGCACTTCACCGGCGGCGATGCGCGAAGCCAGGCCTTCGACGATGGCGGTCTTGCCGACACCGGCCTCACCGACCACGATCGGGTTGTTCTTGCGGCGACGGGCGAGGATGTCGACCATTTGACGGATCGCACCGTCACGGCACAGCACCGGGTCGAGTTTGCCGTCGCGGGCCTGTTGGGTCAGGTTGTGGGTGAAGCGCTGCAGCAGCGATTCGCCCTGCGCCGCCGGTTTGCCATTGCCCGCCGGTTGCTCCTGTTGCGACAGGGCAAATTCCTTCAGGCGATCGATGTTCAGTTTGGCGAGCAGCGGCTGATAACGACTGCCGGCGTAGCGCATAGGGTTACGCAGCAACGCGAGGATCAGCGCGGCGTCTTCAACCTGGGTCTGGCCCAGTTCGAGGTTGGCCACCAGCAGCGCATCTTGCAGCCACTGCACCAGTTCCGGGGCGAACACCGGATTACGCGAAGCGCTGTGTTCGACGCGCGATTGCAGCGCGGCGCTCAGTTCACCGGCGTCGACGTCTGCATCCTGCAGTGCGCGCGACAACAAGCCATTCGGACGCTCGAGCAGGCCGAGCATCAAGTCTTCGACGAGGATCTTGCTGCCGCCACGGGCCACGCAACGCTCGGCGGAACGTTCCAGATCACGACGGGTTTCGGCGTCCAGCGCCTGGATGAGTTGTTGCAGGTCTACGTTGATCATGGCTCACGTCCTTAATGAATTTTGCTGCCCAGGGTCACCACGCCGTCCGCTTTCTCGCGGCCCAGCCAACTGGTCCAACCGAGGCGACAGGCGTTCTGCTCACCGATGCGCAGTTCGCGGATTTCTTCCTGGCGCAAAACCAGGCGGATGTCGTAATCGAGCGGGTCACGCAGGGTGAACCGCACCAGCGCGCAGAGCGGCTGGTAACCGAAACCGATCGGCAGGAATTCATGGAATCGCTGCCAGTCGAGCTCGGTGATGTGAATGCGGAATTTGCCGCTGCGATCGCGCACGTGCTCGCCGAGCACGAGGTCTTCACCGAGCAGGCTGTTGGCGCGGCCCAAACGATTGCGCTGCTCTTCGAGAATCTCGACGCGGCGCTCGATGCACTGCTCGATGACCAGGTCTTCGTGCTTGAAGTAATAACGCAGCACGGCTTCGATCAACGCCGCCGAGTGCGCCCGCAAGCTGAGCAGACCGAGGTACGGCAGCAGGCGTTTCCAGTTGAGTTCCTTGGCCTTGCGGATCTCTTCGCCGCCCAGACCGATCAGCGCGAACAGCTGCGAGGAGAACGGGTCAATCGCGCCACTCTGGAAGCTTGCGCGATAGCGATATTTACGCCAGATCGGCAGCATCAGCCGTTGCAGGCGATGGTGGAACAGGTCGAGGAAGTTGCGTGTCGGGTTGCCGTCCTCGCTGTCGCCCAGGGCTTGTTCGCCATAGAACGCCGGCAACGGCGAGCCCGAGCCGACCAGGCCGATCAGGTTGAAACGCATGCGCGCGCGCATCTGCCCGTGCTCTTCGAAAAACTCCACGCGATCAACGTCGCTACGCGGAAAACCGAGGCTCGGGTTGGCCTGGAATTCGACGTGGTCGTACAGATCGTCTTCGCTCAGGTGCGGGTGCGCTTCGCGCAGCCGGTCGATCACCAGCAGCACGGCCTGAAACAGCGAGTACTCGCGTATTACCTTGGTCAGCCCGCTTAAAGCAGGGGCTGCAGGCCCATACGTGGTGTCCATTGGTACACCTCTCCCTGTGTGCTTTTTACGCGCAGCTCATGGAATGAATTGAGACTGGCGTAAAGCGCGAAAAACTCGTTAAGAACCGAAGCGAAAACGAACAGGTCGCCTTCGCCGATATACCCTTCCGGGTCGATGGTCAGTTCGGTGCGCAAACCGCGCACCGGCAGCCCACGGTGCAAGCGGTCAACGTGGTGATGCTTGATGTGCTTGAGGCCGCCGAGCAGGCGTTTGCTGACCTTCTCCGCGTGCTGGTCGTAGTAGCGCGGCAAGTCGTAGGTTTCGAGAATCACCTTCAACGCATTGACGTCGGCCAGCGACAGATAGTTAAGCGACATGTTGCTGATCAGCTTCCACAGGAAGTCACGGTTCAGCGGTGGCGCGAAGCTCGACGTGGCCGGGGTGATGTTGCGGAAACTCAAGAACTCCGGCGTCTCTTCGCAGGCCATGCAGATGTCGCCAAGCTTGAGCTTGCGCGGCAGGTTCTGGTTGGTGCAGATCAGCTCGATCGACAGGGTCTCGTGGGCTTCGGTGTGGCGGATGCCGAAGCTCAGGTAGGTGTCGAGACCATCGTGCAACAGCGAAGAACGCTGGCGAATGCTGTAGTGCGGACGGCTGTTGGGCACGTCGAAACTCGGGTCGTGCTCGAAGGATTCGAACGGCACGTACTCCTGATAACCGAGGCCGCCGGGCTTCCAGCCGGTCACGGTTTCCACCGAAAACACACCGCAGTTTTCCAGGTCGTATTCCGCCGGCAGCAACAGGTATTCGTCCTGCTTGCCGTCGAGGCGAATCGGCAGCGCGTCGTGGGCGAACAGGTTGGCAATCGGCGTGCAGAACAGCTTCACGTTATCCAGGGTCGGACGCATACGCATGATGCCGCTCTTGCGGATATCGAAGCGCAACTCCAGCCCGCGCATCTGCTTGAGCGTGTCTTCCGGCAGCGCGTTGATGATGTCCAGACCGTTGACGTCGACGAACAGGAACTTGTCCTGAAAGGCGAAGTATTCCTGCAGGTAGCGATAGCCACGGAAGGTGTTCAGCGGATACGGGATCAACGCCTCTTCTTCGGCAAAGCCCACCGGTTTGACCCGATCACCGGGAATCTTGAACGCCATCGGCTTGCCGCTGACGCCATCAATCGGTTTGCCGGCACCGTCGAGCGGGATCAGTTCGATCCCTTCGAGGTTGCGCAGCAGGCTCAGGTAGAGCATCTGGCTGATGTAGCGCTCGCCGGCAAAGTGCAGACGCAGTTTGCTCAGCTCCAGCTCACCGAGGTGGCCGTCGGCGCTCATTTCCAGACGCAGGCTGAGCAGCGAGCCGTCGCCCTTCACCGAGTAGTTCAGCGCGGCCAGATCCAGCGGCAGCACGTCTGTCGGGTAGCAAGTACGGAAGCGGCAACGCACGTCTTCGATCGGCTTGCTTTCAATCGGCGTATCGCGCTCGACGCGCAACGCCGGCCCGGAACGCTTGAGCGGATCGAACTGCAAAATGCTGAACGCCGGCAACGGCCGCATGTAGTTCGGCCACAGCAGCTGCATCAGCGAATGGCTGAGTTCCGGTAGCTCGTCATCGAGCTTCTGGCGCAGACGCCCGGTCAGAAACGCAAAGCCTTCGAGCAACCGCTCCACGTCCGGATCCCGCCCGGCCTGGCCCAGATACGGCGCCAACGCCGGACTACGCTCGGCGAAACGGCGACCGAGTTGGCGCAGTGCGGTGAGTTCGCTTTGGTAGTAGTGGTTAAACGACACGGGTTACCTGCCTGGTAGTGGAACTCATCAAAAAAATATCCTGTAGAGCGCGACTGAGCACGTTCTGTGGCGCCGTCATGCTGGAGGCAACGAGGCGTAGTAACCGCCGCTAATTTCGATGGCAACCAGCGAAATCAGGACCATGAACATCAACGCCCGATGCAGCCATGACTGACGCAGGCGCTTGCTGATCGCCGTGACAATCAGCAGAAAACTCAAGATCGCGATGCCGCCGAACAGATCGCTGTCGGCGATGAAGGCCAGGTACATGCGCATCTCGTCAGACACGGCAATCATGCGCAAAACACTCCGTCCTTGAGGGTCCAGCTGCGCTGCAAGCCATCGCTCTCACGTTTGACGGAGTGCAAGGCCTGGCGCATTTCATCGGCAGTGACCATACGCGTGCGTTCAGGCCCTTTGATGCTGAGCGAATAGCGGCAGCTGACTTGCCCATCGACGTCTTCACCGTACGACCGGTAGCTGGCCACGCTGACGCGCTCGCCCGGTGCAACCATTTGCGGCTTGATCGGCGGCAGCCAGTTGGTCGAATTCTGTGATTGCACTTGCAGCGGTACGCCGCAGCTGTTGACCAGATAAATGTCGTTCATATAAACCAGCTGCGTCGTGCAGCCCGTCAACAACAGGCCGGCCAGGGCCGCCAGCGACATCATGCAAGCAAGAAACTTCATTGGACGAGCCCTCCTTTGCTCGGGGTAATCGGCACGTACGAATCGATGAAGAGGTATTCGCTGTCCGCACCGCCGACACGATTCATCGTCAACGGCTTGCCGTCAGGGGTAGCGAAGCGCGTCCAGCCTTCGGTGACCAGATTGCCGCCCTCTGCACGCACCTGGACGAAATAGTCCGGCGGTGTCGAGCGGGTGATCTCGATGAAGTAGCCACCGTCCTCCGCACCGCGCCATACCGCATCGGGGTACGCGGGCAACACCGGCTTCGCATTATCACGACTCGACCCGACCCAGAACATCACGGCGGCGATGACGGCCAACGCACCGATCAGGCTCAGCAGATGATTGAGCCATTTCCATACCCGCAGCCACGCGATCATGGTGTGCACCATGTGCGCACGTCGCGCTTGTCGAAGCCCGCACACTGATTGTTTTTGGCGATCAGGCGGTAAGCGGTTTCAGGGGTGTAGGTGAAGGAGTAGTAATTTACCCGATCCTCACCGTAGAGCCAGTAAGACGAGGAACCTTGATTGATTTCGTAAGGTTCAAAGGTCCAGATCGACGACTGCGCCGGGATGAAGTTGCTCCGCTCCATCAGCAACATCACGGCGTTGGAAACCAACGGAGTGGCAAACATCGCCAGCGCCAATAGCAGCGCCGTCAGCCCGAGAAAAAGTCGGCGCTTGGCGAAGGCGAGCAACATGTTCAAACGGGTCATCAGGCGCATTGCTGTACCCCGCCGTCGTCGTGACCTTGAGTGTCGCGATACAACACGGCCGAATCATTGGCCTTTGTGGTATTCGCGTAAATCCCCAGCGCCAGCAAAACGGTGCATACGCACATGCCGATCAACGCCGTGATCAGCAGCAGAAGCGGCGTTGCCCGACGGCTGTGGATCGCTGGCGATTTCACCTGCGCCTGCCCGCGCAAGCGCGCGTAGGCCTTGTCGATGGCACCGGTCAGCAAAATGGCGGCAATCGTCAGGCCACCCGTGAGTGCGCAATACGCCAGGCCGCGGGCGGGATACTGCGGCAGCATGTAAAACAAAATCGCCAGCATCATGAAAATCACCAGGCCAAACTGGAGGGCCTGGCGCCGGATGAAGACCAGAATCAAATTCACAGCAACGAAAAAGTAGAAAATCAGGTACATCGCCATGCCGATGGCGACGCCACGCGAAGTCAGCCCGCCGACCAGCTGTTTGTAGGCAGCCACGGCATAGCCGTTCATGAGGATATAAATCACGCAGGCCAACGCATGCACGGCCAGACCGATGACTCGACGGCTATTCATGCGCAACCCCGGCCATGGCTTTATCGGCACGCAGAATCTGCGTTTGCTGAAGGTGTGCGAGGCGACCGGATCGGGTCATGCCCCCCCCTCCTGCACAGGACCGGCAGGCAACGTGCGCCGCGTCAGCAAGCGGTTTTGCCAACGCAGTTCAATGACCTGCGTGAGCAAAATCGCCAGCAACGTGACGCCACCTTGGGCCACGGTGTAGAACAGCGCACGCAACGGGTTGTGGGGCACCATCATGAACAAAATCCAGGTAACCATCAGCGCGAGCCAACCGAGCTTGGCCCACAGGCTGGGGAGAACGGCGGCCAATACATTCACCCCGAAAAAAATATAAATGAACGTGTAATGCGCGATACCGATGCCCACGCCACGCGTGGTAAAGCCGCCATTGAAGGCTTTATAGGCATCGACCACAGCGTCGTTCAGGAACGTGTATGCAACACATCCTGCGACGTGGAAAACCAGGCACATGGCAACGCGGACGTAGGTGTTCATGCTGGTTTCATATCCCCGACCCAAGTGCCCCTGCATAACTGAGATCTCGCTATCGGCACTCTGGAATAATCCAGCCGTCATAACCTGATACAGTCGGGTAAATTGCGCGACCACCCACCCATCGAGATTGCTCGTCCGTCGTAAATTCATTCTTCCAAAGTAGCCATTCCGACGACCTCAAAAGTTTTCCATCCTTACTGTAAACCCTGAAGAAGGCTTCGCTTGTGAAGATCTTTGCGATTGCACCCGGGGTACCCAACTTCGAATATTGGGGAATATATGAGTTGATATAACAAGTTTCTGGCTCATTCCATGTCGTGGAATAAAGTTTCGCCAGAGCGGCAGCTTCAGTTTTCAGATAGAGCCAAGCAGCTATCACTCCCCCAAACAATGCAAGCAGCACCCATAACGACAATGATTTCTTACTCACGATCACATTGACCCCGAGCGAAATTTGTATTCTTCAAAATCAAGAGGCCCCAAATGCACAATAAACGACGTCTCATACAACTTAACCGTTGTAAAACTGATCATGTCCCCGCCTTTTTTATACTTCTTGCGAAACTCATTGAAGTGGTCGTTGGTGATCCGGCAATAATCGACACCTTCGTTTTTGATCACCGCAGGCTTTCCTACAAAGTAGTCGTAAACGTTTGGACGCAGGACACCCTCATCAGCCCAATAACCTAACAGCTGATCACCGTCATCATTCAGAAAGTCGTAGGTATCTCTTCCATAAAAACCTAGCTCCATGATTTCGATCGCTTGAAACCCATTGTCATCGACAATAGTTCTGAACCTGGTGGCGGCCACCTTTACCAAAAAATTCCCAAACGCACCGTAGACGTCATCCAATGCATCGAGTGCTTTTTCTTGAGTCGTGGAACCGACACGAATCAAATTGAATTGGGAGAATTCCTCTAGTTCTATCGCTGTCTTATCACCGAAGTCGCAAAATGCATCTTTTAGTTTCCCAGCTTTAACGTCCAGTAGCCCAAGGCGTCTAAGCCGCGTCATCATGACGACCAAGCCATTCGATAGTTGGTCAAGCAAGCCCTTGGACTTCCCAATGCTGCTATTAAACTCAGTCGATGCCGCCAATTCACTTAAAAACTGATCAACTTTTGGTTTTACGCGATCCGATGCCGTGAACAACCAGTCAAACGGAATATCCGTGATGAGATTTTTTTTATCGAGTGTGCTGGCAGGTAGTTTACCTTGCTTGTGTTGCTGAGACAGCTCGAAAGCCTCGCCGTCAAACCACTGGCGCATCACACGTGCCGCAACTTTCCATCCCATTCTATTCATGACATCAGGAATAGATGATATCGGGAAAGTTTTGGCCGATGCCTTTTTGCCTTCTTTGTCTTTCGCTTGAGTCAACAGTTCTGCTGAAGGATTTGTCATAAATACCTCAGGAAATTGACACGGAGATTTCATCATCGAACAACAGCTCGACACTTTCGGCAATGGCCGAGCCGATCACTGCGGTTTTCCCCGATGCATCAGTAACGCCGTTTATTTCTTTTCCTGATTGAGTTCTAAGGGTATAGGCGCGCCCCACTACGGGCGCCCCCGTCTTAGTGTCTTGCACAACATAGTGCTGGGTGAACGGCCACTGAATCTCCACCGGCAACGGCGGCACAAACGGCGCGGGCGAATGCGAATTCCCGATAATCACCGTCGAAGACCCAGCCGTAACCTTGTTGCCGTGGGAGCCCACGGAATCAACAGTGACAGCAGACTTGCCGTTGATTTTCACCGTCGTGGCCAAACCACCAACCATCGCACCACCACACGCAGAGGCATCGCCTTCACGGGCGGCCGCGAGGCCATCGAAGAACACGTCGCCGGAACCGGCGGCGATCGGGTTGGTGCCGTGGCCGGGGAGCGGGCAAGCGGTGGGGTCGGATACGCGTGCTGCGGGTTTGCCAGACATCGGGGATCTCCTTAGGTGACCTTCACTTGTCCGCTGCCATCCAGGCGCGCGGAAAAACTGACCTGGCGCTTGAACCCTTCAACTTCCAGCAAGCCTTCGATACTGAAGGCCAGGCGCAGTTGATCGTGGTCACGCGGCAGGGAAATGACACGCACGTTGCTCAGGCGCGGCTCGTAGGCTTCGATGAAGTTTTCGATCGCCAGACGGGCCTGACTCAGGGAGTCGTGCAGGCTCAGACGCATGTCATTGAGATCGGGCAACCCGTAGTCGGCCAGCGTTTGCACGCTGCCGGCCCGGGTGCTGAGCATTTTGGCCAGATGGGCAGCCACTGACGCCATGGCACAAGCCTCAAGGCTGTTGCCCTTGCGTAGTTGCGCGTCGCCGTTGAGGCGTTCGAACAGGCTGCCGTATCCGTCCATGAGTCGCTCTTACTCTTTGTCCAGCTTGCCAACCAGCGACAGGGTGAAATCGGCACCCATGTACTTGAAGTGCGGACGCACGTTCAAGCTCACGCGGTACCAGCCCGGCTCGCCTTCAACGTCGCTGACGATCACTTGCGCAGCGCGCAGCGGACGACGGCCACGGACTTCGGCGCTCGGGTTTTCCTGGTCGGCGACGTACTGACGGATCCACTTGTTCAGTTCCAGCTCGAGGTCGGTACGTTCTTTCCACGAACCGAGTTGCTCGCGCTGCAGCACTTTCAGGTAGTGAGCCAAGCGGTTGACGATCATCATGTACGGCAGTTGGGTGCCGAGCTTGTAGTTCAGCTCTGCGGCCTTGCCTTCTGCGCTGATGCCGAAGAACTTCGGCTTCTGCACCGAGCTGGCGGAGAAGAACGCCGCGTTGTCGGAGCCTTTACGCATGGTCAGGGAGATGAAGCCTTCCTCGGCCAGTTCGTATTCACGACGGTCGGAAACCAGAACTTCAGTAGGAATCTTGGTTTCGATTTCGCCCATGCTTTCGAAGTGGTGCAGAGGCAGATCTTCAACCGCGCCACCGCTCTGTGGGCCGATGATGTTCGGGCACCAGCGGAATTTGGCGAAGCTGTCGGTCAGCTTGGTGCCGAACGCGTAAGCAGTGTTGCCCCACAGGTAGTGCTCGTGGCTGTTGGCAACGGTTTCCTTGTACACGAACGATTTGACCGGGTTTTCTTCCGGATCGTACGGGTTACGCAGCAGGAAACGCGGCACGGTCAGGCCAACGTAGCGGGAGTCTTCCGAGGTACGGAAGCTCTGCCATTTGGCGAATTGCGGGCCTTCGAAGTGGTCTTTCAGATCTTTCAGATCCGGCAGGCCGGTGAAGCTTTCCAGACCGAAGAATTTCGGGCCGGCCGCAGCGATGAACGGCGCGTGCGACATGCACGAAACGCTGGCCACGTACTGCATCAGCTTCACGTCTGGCGAGCTTGGCGACATGTAGTAGTTAGCGATGATCGCGCCCACAGGCTGACCACCGAACTGGCCGTATTCAGCGGTGTAGATGTGCTTGTACAGGCCCGACTGCATGACTTCCGGCGAGTCTTCGAAATCGTCCAGCAGGTCTTCTTTCGAGACGTTGAGGATTTCGATTTTGATGTTTTCGCGGAAGTTGGTGCGATCGACCAGCAACTGCAGACCACGCCACGACGATTCCAGAGCCTGGAAGTCCGGGTGGTGCAGGATTTCGTCCATCTGACGGCTGAGCTTGGCATCGATCTCGGCGATCATGCGGTCAACCATGGCCTTCTTGACCGGCTCACCGTTGTTCTGCGGCTTGAGCAGTTCTTCGATGAACGCCGACACACCGCGCTTGGCGATGTCGTAGGCTTCGTCGTCCGGAGTCAGACGGGTTTCGGCGATGATGCTGTCGAGAATGCTGTATTCGCCGCTGGCGGCGCTCTTCTCTTGTGCTGCGCTAGTGCTCATTGTGTTGGCTTCCTTGGCTGGAGTCTCAGGCGTCCGGGGCTGCGGCGTTCAGGCCCAGCTCACCGAGTACGCGACCGCGGGATTCGTCGTCGGCGAGCACGCCTTCGATCGCTTTACGGAACGCAGGTGCGTTACCCAGCGGGCCTTTGAGGGCCACCAGCGCATCGCGCAGTTCCATCAGTTTTTTCAGCTCAGGCACTTGCTCGACCAGGCTGGCCGGGTTGAAGTCCTTCATCGAATTGACGCGCAATTGCACAGCCAGCTCGTCGGCCTCGCCATCTTCCTGCAGACGGTTCGGCACGCTCAGCGTCAGACCCAGTTCTTGCTTGGACAACACTTCGTCGAAGGTCATCTTGTCGATGCTGATCGGCTTGCGATCTTCGATTTTGCGATCGTCCTTGCGGTGGGTGTAGTCACCGATTGCCAGCAGCTTCAGCGGCAGTTCAATCTCTTCCTGAGCACCGCCGGTGGCGGGTTTGAAGGTGACGTTGATGCGTTCCTTGGGGGCTACCGAGCCTTCTTTGGCCATGGCTTTTCTCCTTGCGGTTGTGGCCCTGGGGCCTATTCGAGTACCACTTCGAGGTCGAGGTGGCACAGCCTGCGATAAATCTCTTCCTTGCGTTCACGTACGGCATGGTTCTGCGGCAACAACTCGCAGCAGCTATGCAGTAGATGCAGCACTTCCAATGCAAGATCGGGCTCCCAGGCGTGCAGGCCTGAGTCCTGTAATGTCTGATCGAGGGTTTCCAGCTGGTTCTTGGCCAGTTCGTATTTCTTGGCCATGAAGCACAGCCGTGCGAGGGCGAACTGCCAGAAGAAGCGTTCGCGGCCACCGTGAGCGGATTGCAAACCTTGCTTGAGGATTTGCACGGCCGGCTTCAGGCCTTCCTTGCGCAGCAACGGCAGGACTTCTTCGAGGGCCTTTTCCCAGGCCGGCTGGGTTTCGACGTTTTCGCTTTCGACCTTGCGCGGCGCGCTGGCGCTTTGCAGGTGCGGCATGACGTTGGCGGCGATCCACGCCCGGGTGGACGGATCGGCAAACGGCGCACCGTCATGGAAGCGCAACTCGACAATGCCGGGCAGTCGTTGAACCAAAAGCGCGAAGTGGATTTCCACTTCGCGCATTGCCAACTCGGCGTTGAGGTTCTGGAGACATTCCCAGACCATCCTCTGGCCATCGAACCAGAACGGCGCCTTCGCCAGGCTCGCCTCCAGTTCCACCAGCAGGTCAGCGTATTTGCCCTGATCGAAACGGTCCTGATAGAGCTTGAGTTTTTCCAGCGGCAGACCGCGCAACACGGTGATCTGCTCGGCGTTGCGCTCGGGCACTGCGTCGATGGTCATCCACAGCAATGTGCGGTTCAGGCGTAGCGCGCGCAGGTCGGTGGCTTTCTGCTTGAGCCACCAGGCACACAATGGCCGGGCGCTTTCCTGTTGGGCGCGCAGGGCTTTGTGTGCATCTCGTTCGTTGTCGATCGGTGCGCCGGGGGTGAGCAACTGGCTCGCGGCCTGCTTGACCTGCGCCACCGCCGCACCGACCACACCGGGGGCCGGCTGATTGTCGGCCGCGCGCTGGATCATGGTTTTCAGGCGACGGGAGATCGGCAGCAACAGCGGCGAATCATCGCCCAGATGCTCAGCACAAGCCGCTTCGAGGCCGGACAGGTGCTCGGAGAGCTGCCGGAACATCGGCAACTGCTCTTTGATCGCAATGTTTTCGGTGATGACCTGCTCGAGACGCGGAACCAGCCAGCCGATGGCGGCGGCACGGGTACGGGGTTTGAGCGGGTGAACGTCGGCCCAGTTGTTTTCCGACAGATGGTGCAGCAGACCGAGGCCAGCCAGCAGCCCAGGGAAGGATTCGCGCTGGTACAGCGACCAGGTCAGCCAGGCGCCGACACGCAGATCCTTGGATTGGGTACGCAGCAGATTTTCGCTGTTTTCGCGGATTTTCAGCCAGTCGATCTGACCGCTTTCATGCATCGACGAGGCTTTGGCCAGCTCACTTTCCAGCGCCTCGAATTCGCTCGAAAAACGAACGTCTTCGCCCGCGAAATTCTCTTTGGAAACAGAGACTTTGGCGAGTTCGAGGTAATGGGCGGAAAGTTTGCTTGAGTAGGACATCCATGGCCTTTATTAAGGATTACAGTCAGGCGCCTATTGGAGTAACCGCGGCGCGGGACAGTATCGAAGAGCGGTGATGCGACTCATCCAATTGAGATGTGCTCTTTCAAGTGGGCGCATCGTAATCACTATGATGGCCACTAGCAAGCATCTGATTAAACAACAAGACGAAGTGTTCTTTGTTTGTTGTAGGAGGTTTCCCTATATTCAGTCAGGGAATCCCCGATGCCCTGTTTATATTCGCATACCCTTACAAAACACCGGGAAAGCTTGATTTAGAGCGATCGTTCCAGCTGCCGTCGGTCACTGGAAACCGGGGCTGGCAAGAATGGCGCGGAGCATGACGGGTTTTGAAAAATTCGGATGTAGGATGATTCCGAAAGACTTCGGTGTTGTTTCAACAAATCACCGCGAGACAACCAACAACTCAGAAAGTGCCATCAATATGATGGCTTTTATATATAGAGGATTGATTTAACTGTGAGGCTGATCGATAGCCAACAAATGCAACAGTTACTCGGGCTTTATTAAGGCTGCACGTCAGAATAAATCGGCTGGCATAAAAAATGGGCACCCGACCGCAATCGGTGTGCCCATTTTTTCTGCGGTTCTCCCCCGCTATTCGAGGAGTTCGCCGCAATTAAGGATTAACGCTGTCTTTCAACGATTTGCCTGGCTTGAACGCAACGGTGTTGCTGGCCTTGATTTTGACCGGCTCGCCGGTCTGCGGGTTTTTGCCGGTGCGGGCGCCGCGGTGGCGTTGCAGGAAGGTGCCGAAGCCGACCAGCGTCACGCTGTCCTTGCGGTGCAGAGCGCCGGTGATTTCTTCGAGAACGGCGTTGAGTACGCGGTTGGCCTGCTCTTTGGTCAGATCTGCTTTTTCAGCGATTGCAGCGGCGAGTTCTGGTTTACGCATTAGTGAAGCCCCTTTGACGGTTTTTTGTTGTTATGTCCGTGCTGTTCTCGTTGGAACAGCGCCCAAGGCGCCGCAGGCTCTACTCTGCGGCAGACGGGAGTGAGAATGGCACGCGGATACCGGCGGCGCCAGTCTTCCCGCGACCTTTGTAGGGGCAAAAGCGGGGTGATTCCGACAGAACGACCGGTATTTACGCCAGCAGTGCCGGAAGCTGTTTGTTCAGGGCGAGTTTTTCCATCACGGCTGCACCGGTCAGCGCGTAACCGAGCAATTGGCCGTTGGCGCTGTGACACAGGGCTTTGATGTCGGCGCCCTGCCCTTCGACAGTCCAGACGCCTTCGCTGCCCCGTGGTGGCGGCGATACGACCAGCGGACACACCGGGGTTTTCACGGTTATTGGCATCGGGCCGTAGCTCACGGCGGTCGGGTTTCCCGCGAGGGTTTGTGCCAGTGCTCGCGCGCAACTCATCAGGGGCATCACGTACAGCAGATTCAGCCCGTCGACTTCAGCGCAGTCGCCCAAGGCGTAAATATTGGCGTGGGAGGTTTTCAGGTGCCGGTCGACCACGACACCGCGATTGACCTGTACGCCAGCAGCCGCCGCCAGATCGATGCGCGGACGCAGGCCAATGGCCGAGACCACCACATCGCATGGGATGACCTGGCCGTCGGACAGATGCGCTTCGAGGCCGTCGGCGACTTTCTGCAATCGGGTCAGTACCGGGCCGAGATGAAATTTCGCACCGAGGCTTTCCAGTCCGGCCTGCACTGCTGCCGCTGCGGCCGGATGCAGCAACATCGGCATGACTTGTTCACAGGGTGCAACCAGTTGCACTTCGTAGCCGCCGAGGATCAGGTCATTGGCGAATTCACAGCCAATCAGACCGGCGCCCAGCAGCAAGACGCGGCGCTTACCGGCCGCTGCCGCACGGAAACGTGCGTAGTCTTCAAGATCGTTGATCGGGAACACCAGATCCGCGCCATCGCCCTCAATGGGCACGCGCACTGTTTCTGCGCCCCAGGCGAGGATCAGGTCGCGGTAGTACACCGCCTCTTCACCGATCCACAGGCGCTTGTGGCCGGCGTCGATGCCGCTGATGCGCGTATGAGTGCGTACTTCGGCCTCCAACTGCTCGGCCATGGCGCCCGGTTCGGCCATGCTCAGGCCATCGGCGTCTTTGTTCTTGCCGAAACCGGTGGAGAGCATCGGCTTGGAGTAAGAGCGCCCGTCATCGGCGGTGATCAGCAGCAGCGGGGTTTCGCTGTCGAGTTTGCGAAACTCCCGGGCCAGGTTGTAGCCCGCAAGGCCAGTGCCAATGATGACGACAGGTGCGCTCATGCCTTACTCCTTGATTGTGCTTAGTTGATTTCGATCATTTCGAAGTCCATTTTGCCGACGCCGCAGTCCGGGCACAGCCAGTCTTCCGGCACGTCTTGCCACAGGGTGCCCGGCGCAATGCCGTCATCCGGCCAACCGTCGGCTTCGTTGTAGATCAGGCCACAGACGATGCATTGCCACTTTTTCATTCAGGTACTTCCTCAGGGTTCAGGCTTGGTGCCGGCGCGGACGGTCGATGAAGTTGCGCTGCCATCCGGCTCAGGGCGTTTTGTACTGATGGTGCCGGGCAGATGCAAGCCTGTTCGGCGCAACGGCGACCCGGATCAATCAATCTCGCCGCTCGCCATGGTAAGCTCGCCGCCTCATTTGCGGCCAATAATGACTCATTGTGCAACATTCAAATGCCTGCCCGACCCCGCTCTGGCTGACCCAAAGCCGACTGACGCCCCTCCCTGATTCGTTGACCCTCGACTGGTTGTTCGACGAAGGCTCGCTCACCCGCCGACTGACCCGGCTGTCCAATGACGGCTTCAGCGTCACGCCGCTGTTTGAAGGCTGGGACACCTTGCGCGCTGACGAATGTGCGGCGCTGGATCTGGCCGAAGGCAGCGAAGGCTGGGTGCGCGAGGTGTATTTGCGCGGCCACGGCGAGGCCTGGGTGTTCGCCCGCAGCGTCGCTTCGCGTGCCGCCTTGCAGGGTGATGGCCTGCACATGGATGAACTCGGCAGCCGCTCGCTGGGCGAATTGCTGTTTTGCGATCAGGCGTTTCAGCGCCGCGCCCTCGAAGTTTGCCACTACCCTGAACAATGGCTGCCACCAGCCGCGAAAGCGCCTGAGCTGTGGGGTCGCCGTTCGCGTTTCGACCGTGGCGCGTTGAGCGTACTGGTCGCGGAAATCTTCCTGCCGAGCCTGTGGAGCGCCGCCCGCGCCCATCCGGAGAACTGCTGATGTATCAGAGCCTGCTCAAGTCCCTGAACCGCTTGAACCCGCGCGCCTGGGATTTCATTCAGTTGACGCGGATGGACAAGCCGATCGGCATTTACCTGCTGCTGTGGCCGACGCTATGGGCGCTGTGGATTGCCGGCAAAGGTTCGCCGTCGCTGGCCAACGTGGTGATTTTTGTCCTCGGCGTGATCCTGACCCGCGCCGGCGGCTGCGTGATCAACGACTGGGCCGATCGCAAGGTCGACGGTCACGTCAAACGCACCGCGCAACGGCCATTGGCTGCCGGCAGAATCAGCTCGAAAGAGGCGCTGGTGTTCTTCGCGCTGTTGATGGGCGTGAGTTTCCTGCTGGTGCTGTGCACCAATGCACCGACCATCTGGCTGTCGCTGGGTGGTCTGGCGCTGGCCTTCACTTATCCGTTCATGAAGCGCTACACCTATTACCCGCAAGTGGTGCTGGGCGCGGCGTTCTCGTGGGGGATGCCGATGGCGTTCACCGCCGAGACCGGTGAGTTGCCGGCGGCGGCGTGGTTGCTGTGGATCGCCAACCTGTTGTGGACAGTGGGTTATGACACCTATTACGCGATGACTGACCGCGATGACGACTTGAAGATCGGCGTTAAGTCGACGGCGATTCTGTTTGGCGAGGCGGATCGGGTGATCATCCTGAGCCTGCAGGCGTTGTCGCTGGGTTGCCTGTTGCTGGCGGGGTCGAAGTTCGAGCTGGGCGTCTGGTTCCATCTCGGCTTGCTGGTGGCCGCCGGCTGCTATGCGTGGGAGTTCTGGTACACGCGGGATCGCGACCGCATGCGTTGCTTCAAGGCGTTTTTGCACAACCACTGGGCCGGGTTGGCGATTTTCGTCGGGATCGTGCTGGATTACGCATTGCGCTGATCCACACGAACTGTGGGAGCGAGCCTGCTCGCGAATGCGTCGTGTCAGTCAGCCATTGCGTTAACTGACACACCGCTTTCGCGAGCAGGCTCGCTCCCACAGGGGGTTTTGCGTTTACTTGGCTTTGGCGACTTTCCAGGCGCCGTCCATTTTGCCCTCACCGGTCATGTCACCGGCTTTCTTGTCCATGACGAAGGTGTACAGCGGCATGCCCTGGTAAGCCCACTGCATCGAGCCGTCGTCACGCTTGATCACGGTCCAGTCGCCCATCGACTTATCGCCTGCCTCAGCCTTCAACGGTGGCCAATTCGCAGCGCATTTGTCGTTACACGCGGATTTGCCGGCGGAGTCCTTGGCGTAGGTATACAGGGTCATGCCCTTGTGATCGGTGTACATGCCGTCCTTCTCCATCGCCGGATCGGCCGCCATGGCCAGTCCCGGCAATGTCAGGGCGGCAGCCATCAGCAGGGCTTTGAAAGAAACAGTCATTTGAGTCATGGAAACCTTCTTTTGTGGTTGTCAGGATTCGGACTGAGAGCTTAGTTCACCATTCGCACAATCGCCGCCGGGCTGAAATACTGTCACACGACTGCAATAATTCCGTTATCTAATGCGGCGCAAGACAGTTAAATGACAAGAGGATTAAGGCATGGTTGGCAGGAGCATTCTGATCGTCGACGACGAAGCGCCCATTCGCGAAATGATCGCCGTTGCGTTGGAAATGGCCGGCTATGACTGCCTCGAGGCAGAGAACTCGCAGCAGGCACACGCCATCATCGTCGACCGCAAGCCGGACCTGATCCTGCTCGACTGGATGCTGCCCGGCACCTCCGGCATCGAGCTGGCCCGTCGTCTGAAGCGTGATGAACTGACCGGGGACATCCCGATCATCATGCTCACCGCCAAGGGCGAGGAGGACAACAAGATCCAGGGTCTGGAGGTCGGCGCCGACGACTACATCACCAAACCGTTTTCCCCACGCGAACTGGTCGCACGCCTGAAAGCCGTGCTGCGCCGCGCCGGTCCGACCGACGGCGAAGCGCCGATTGAAGTCGGTGGCCTGCTGCTCGACCCGATCAGCCACCGCGTAACCATCGACGGCAAACCGGCCGAAATGGGCCCTACCGAATACCGTCTGTTGCAATTCTTCATGACCCACCAGGAACGCGCCTACACCCGTGGCCAGTTGCTGGATCAGGTCTGGGGCGGCAACGTCTATGTTGAAGAGCGCACCGTCGACGTGCACATCCGCCGCCTGCGCAAGGCCCTCGGCGACGCCTACGAAAATCTGGTACAAACCGTGCGCGGCACCGGCTACCGGTTTTCCACCAAGGCCTGAGCCGACCGCCAGACTCGCTGACAAGGACCGTATTTCCCGTGAATCAAAACTGGCATGGCACCCTGATTCGCCACATGCTGCTGCTGGTCACCGCCTGCCTGGTGATTGGCCTGATCACCGGCTATTACGGCTGGAGCCTTGCTGCAGGCCTGGGGATTTACCTGGCCTGGACGCTCAAGCAATTGTTGCGTCTGCACGAATGGCTGCGCCAGCATCAACCCGACGAAGCACCGCCCGACGGCTATGGCCTGTGGGGCGAGGTGTTCGACAGCATCTACCACCTGCAACGCCGCGACCAACGTGTGCGCGGGCGCCTGCAAGCGGTGATCGACCGGGTGCAGGAATCCACCGCCGCGCTGAAAGACGCAGTGATCATGCTCGACAGTGACGGCAACCTGGAATGGTGGAACCGCGCTGCCGAAACCCTGCTCGGCCTCAAGACCCCGCAGGACAGCGGCCAACCGGTGACCAACCTGGTACGCCATCCGCGCTTCAAGGAGTACTTCGAGCAGGACAGCTACGCCGAGCCGCTGGAAATCCCCTCGCCAACCAACGATCGCGTGCGCATTCAGCTGTACCTGACCCGCTACGGCAACAATGAACACCTGATGCTGGTGCGCGACGTCACGCGTATCCATCAGCTCGAACAGATGCGCAAAGACTTCATCGCCAACGTTTCTCACGAGTTGCGCACACCACTGACAGTGATCTGCGGCTACCTGGAAACCCTGCTCGACAACGTCGAAGAAGTGAACCCGCGCTGGAGTCGCGCCCTGCAGCAGATGCAGCAACAGGGCGGGCGCATGCAGACGCTGCTCAACGATTTGTTGCTGCTGGCGAAACTCGAGGCCACCGATTACCCGTCGGACAACCAACCGGTGCAGGTCGACTCGCTGCTGCAATCGATCAAGAGCGATGCGCAGCAATTGTCCGGCGCGAAGAACCAGCGCATCACCCTCGAGGCCGATGCCAGCCTCCTGCTCAAGGGTAGCGAAGCGGAGTTACGCAGTGCGTTCTCCAATCTGGTGTTCAACGCGGTGAAGTACACCCCGGCCGAGGGCAACATCCGCATTCGCTGGTGGGGTGACGATCAGGGCGCGCACCTGAGCGTGCAGGATTCCGGGATCGGCATCGACAGCAAACACCTGCCGCGCCTGACCGAACGCTTCTACCGCGTCGACTCCAGCCGCAACTCCAACACTGGCGGCACCGGCCTGGGTCTGGCCATCGTCAAGCACGTGTTGCTGCGCCATCGCGCGCGCATGGAGATCAGCAGCGTGCCCGGTCACGGCAGCACGTTCACCTGCCATTTCGCCCCGGCTCAGGTTGCCCAGGCACGGGCGATCAGCGCCGCTGAGTAATGTCGCACTAGGCAATCGCCAGGTCAGCCGCTACATTGGCTGACTTGTGCCTGCCCTTCAGGCGCGACTTTTCTCTCTTTTGAATCACACGGAACCCGCAAAACTCCATCATGGACCCTTCCCCTGGCTTGTCCCTCGCTACAATTTTCGCCGACTTCGGCATGATCCTTTTCGCTCTGATCCTGGTTTTGCTCAACGGCTTTTTCGTTGCGGCGGAATTCGCCATGGTCAAACTGCGCTCGACCCGGGTCGAGGCCATCGCCGATCAGAACGGCTGGCGCGGGCACATCCTGCGCACCGTACACAGTCAGCTCGATGCGTACCTCTCGGCCTGTCAGCTGGGTATTACCCTCGCCTCGCTTGGCCTCGGCTGGGTCGGTGAGCCGGCGTTCGCACACATCCTCGAACCGCTGCTGAGTGCGGTCGGCGTGCAGTCGCCGGAGATCGTCAAAGGTGTGTCATTCTTCACCGCGTTCTTCATCATTTCGTACCTGCACATCGTGGTTGGTGAGCTGGCCCCGAAATCCTGGGCGATCCGCAAACCCGAGCTGCTGTCGCTGTGGACGGCGGTGCCGCTGTACCTGTTCTACTGGGCGATGTACCCGGCGATTTACCTGCTCAACGCCAGCGCCAACGCGATTCTGCGTATCGCCGGTCAAGGTGAGCCCGGCCCGCACCACGAACACCATTACAGCCGCGAAGAACTGAAACTGATCCTGCACTCCAGCCGTGGTCAGGATCCTAGCGATCAGGGCATGCGTGTATTGGCTTCGGCCGTGGAAATGGGTGAACTGGAAGTGGTCGACTGGGCCAACTCCCGCGAAGACCTGATCACCCTCGAATTCAACGCGCCGCTGAAAGAAATCCTGGCGATGTTCCGTCGCCACAAGTTCAGCCGTTATCCGGTGTACGACAGCGAGCGCCAGGAGTTCGTCGGCCTGCTGCACATCAAGGATCTGCTGCTGGAACTGGCGGCGCTGGACCACATTCCCGAGTCGTTCAACCTGGCTGAACTGACCCGCCCGCTGGAGCGCGTGTCACGGCACATGCCGCTGTCGCAGTTGCTGGAGCAATTCCGCAAGGGCGGCTCGCACTTCGCCGTGGTCGAGGAGGCTGACGGCAATATCATCGGCTACCTGACCATGGAAGACGTGCTGGAAGTGCTGGTCGGTGACATTCAGGACGAACACCGCAAGGCTGAACGCGGGATCCTCGCCTATCAGCCGGGCAAGCTCTTGGTGCGTGGCGACACGCCGCTGTTCAAGGTGGAACGCCTGTTGGGCATCGACCTTGATCACATCGAGGCGGAAACTCTTGCCGGGCTGGTCTACGAAACTCTGAAACGGGTGCCGGAAGAGGAAGAAGTGCTGGAAGTCGAAGGCCTGCGGATCATCATCAAGAAGATGAAAGGGCCGAAGATTGTGCTGGCCAAGGTGTTGATGCTGGATTGAGTGCAATGCGGGAAACCGCGTTGCCTGCTAAAAGATCGCAGCCTGCGGCAGCTCCTACAGGGATTGCATTCCCATGTAGGAGCTGCCGCAGGCTGCGATCTTTTGCTTTTAGAAGCTTACTGCTTGCCCAACGCAAAGTTGGGCAACGCCCCCAGCGGCTGGTTGAACTGATACGGAATCGACACCAGCCCCTCCCCCGTATTGCGCTGCACCACAAAGTGCAAATGCGGGCCGCTGCTGTTGCCAGTGTTGCCTGACAGCGCCAGCGGGCTGCCTACCGTCACGCGCTGCCCTTCGCGCACGCTCACCGAACCTTGCTTGAGGTGCAGGTAAACGCCCATCGTGCCGTCGTCATGCAGCACCCGCACAAAGTTGCCGGAAGCATCGTTGCCGCGTCCGCTCTGTGCGTTTTCGGTTTTCACCACGACCCCGGCCCGCGCAGCAATGATCGGCGTGCCGACCGGCATGGCGATGTCCATCGCGTACTTGTTCTTCGGCCCGTAGTGGCTGTATTGGCCGTTGGCGCCCTGACTCAGGCGGAACGGCCCGCCGCGCCATGGCAGTGGATAGCGATAGCCCTGAGCGGTTCCGCCAGGGTCGCCGAGGGAATAGTGAAATTGCGGCGTATACACCAGCGGCTGCTTGCCGGACACCGCCGTCAGCAACGCCAGCCGCGTATTGCTGCGCGCTGGCAGCACCCGGCGGATGGTTTGCGCCGGCGCGCCACGCACATTGCTCATCCCGGTAAAAGCCAGTGCGACCTCAACCGGCGCATACAGATCGTTGCGCACGAAGACCACGTCGGCGCCTTTCTGCTTTTTGATATCCAGATAAACCTGCCGCTCCAGGCGCTCGACCATGCGGTCCTGGAAGACGAACACCTGCGCGCCTTTGCTCGGCCGGTCGCTGTACGAGACCACGCCGTTGGCATCGGTGGATTTGTAAATGGTCATGGCCACAGCCGAGGTGCAGGCCATGAAAAGACCACAGAAAAACAGCAGGCGCGCGAGCATGGGCAAGAGTCTGTCGAAGTAAGGCCTGGAAATGAGCCTAGCAGGTGAAGCAGACCAGGCTAGTCGACAGATGTTTCAAATTGGCCAGTCTGGGAGATTGGTGGTGCACGTGATGGCCCCTTCGCGAGCAGGCTCGCTCCCACATTTGGAATGCATTCCAGGGTGGGAGCGAGCCTGCACGCGAAGGCGGACTGTCAGGCGACGAAGATCACGCGCCCGGAACGAAGTGCTTCTGCGCCGTGCCGCGGGCGATCAGGCGAGAGATGTAGTCGAGTTTCTGCGCATCCTGGTCGACAAAGCGGAAGGTCAGTTGCAGCCATTCGCTGTCCGGTTTCTGCTCAAACGCGACGACGGCGTGCAGATAGCCGTTGAGGCGGGCGATTTCGGCGTTGTCGCCCTGCTCCAGATCGAGCACGGCGCTGTCGAGGATCTGCGGCAGGGTGTCGGTGCGCTTCACCACCAACAATGCTTCCTTGATGCTCAGAGCCTTGATCACGCATTGCTGAGTACCGCTTGGCAGACGCAATTGGCCTTGGCCGCGACCGCTGGCCGGCGCCGACGCGGCGGCGGGTGCCTTGACCGGAGGGCTGTTGAGCAAGCCACGGGATGGCGCGGCGGCGGGCGCTGGCGCGGCAGCAGCCGGTTTGGCGAACGGATTGACCGCAGCAGCTGCCGGCGCGCCGCCGACCACGGCAGGCTTGCCGCCGGTCAAGGCGCTCAGGGAATCGTTGCCGAACGCCGAGTTCATCTTGGTCGGCGCGCTATTCATCAGGGTGTCGAGCTTGCCGACCTTGTTCAGCGCCTGTTTGACCTTGGTCAGCAGTTGCTCGTTGGTGAACGGCTTGCTGACGTAACCGGAAACACCAGCCTGAATCGCCTGCACGACGTTTTCCTTGTCGCCACGGCTGGTGACCATGACGAACGGCATGGTCTTGAGGTTGTCTTGCTCGCGGCACCAGGTCAGCAGCTCAAGACCGGACATTTCCGGCATTTCCCAGTCGCACAGGACCAGGTCGAACGCCTCTCTGGCCAGCATGGCCTGAGCCTTTTTACCGTTGACGGCGTCCTCGGTGCGGATCCCCGGGAAGTAATTACGCAGGCACTTTTTCACCAGGTCACGAATGAACGAAGCATCGTCCACGACCAACACACTGATCTTGCTCATCCAACACCCCTATTAAAATCCCGGCAAGCATAACGCTGGCTGATGGCACATTGCCAAAACTCTTCAGTCACGCCGGGACTTTTCGTTCGCGGGTGCTGCTTTTTAATTCGATCTGTCTTGTGAAAAGCACAAACAAAAACGCCCGGCCAAAGGGCCGGGCGCTTTTCTCAGGCAATCTTACTTATCGTCAGCATCGCCCGGAACATTAGCGGTTTCGCCGCTTGTACCCTCAACTTCTTCCTTCATGCGCTTGAGGCCCATGTGGCGCACGTCTGTGCCGCGCACCAGGTAGATGACCAGTTCGGAGATATTGCGCGCGTGGTCGCCGATGCGCTCCAGCGAACGCAGCACCCAGATAATGCTCAAGACCCGCGAGATAGAGCGCGGGTCTTCCATCATGTAGGTGGCCAACTCACGCAGCGCGGTCTTGTATTCGCGATCAATGATCTTGTCGTACTGCGCCACCGACAACGCCAGATCGGCGTCGAAACGGGCAAACGCGTCCAGCGCATCGCGGACCATGTTGCGCACTTGGTCACCAATGTGACGAACCTCGACGTAACCGCGCGGCGCTTCGCCTTCTTCGCACAGCTGAATGGCGCGACGGGCGATTTTTGTCGCTTCGTCGCCGATGCGCTCAAGGTCGATCACCGACTTGGAAATGCTGATGATCAAGCGCAGGTCGGACGCCGCCGGTTGACGGCGGGCAAGAATGCGCAGGCATTCTTCGTCGATGTTGCGTTCCATCTGGTTGATCTGGTCATCGATCTCACGCACCTGCTGAGCCAGGCCGGAGTCGGCCTCGATCAGCGCGGTCACCGCGTCGTTGACCTGCTTCTCGACCAGCCCGCCCATGGCCAGGAGGTGGCTGCGCACTTCCTCAAGCTCAGCGTTGAACTGCGCGGAGATGTGGTGGGTAAGGCCTTCTTTACTAATCATGTTGGCGTCCTTGGAGCGTCCGGTAAGGTGCGGTGGGCCGCAGCGTCAATTCTGTGAATAACCCGCAACTGTCAGCCATAACGACCGGTGATGTAGTCTTCGGTCTGCTTCTTCGCCGGATTGGTAAACAGGGTATCGGTGTCACCGAATTCCACCAGTTTGCCCATGTACATGAACGCCGTGTAGTCGGACACCCGCGCGGCCTGCTGCATGTTGTGGGTCACGATGACGATGGTGAACTTGGATTTCAGCTCGTAGATCAGCTCTTCAACCTTCAGGGTCGAGATCGGGTCGAGGGCCGAGCACGGTTCGTCGAGCAGCAGCACTTCTGGCTCAACCGCGATAGTGCGGGCGATCACCAGACGTTGTTGCTGACCGCCAGACAGGCCGAGTGCCGATTCGTGCAGACGGTCTTTGACTTCGTCCCACAGTGCCGCGCCTTTCAACGCCCACTCGACCGCTTCGTCGAGGACGCGCTTCTTGTTGATGCCCTGGATGCGCAAGCCGTAGACCACGTTTTCGTAGATGGTCTTCGGGAACGGGTTGGGCTTCTGGAACACCATGCCGACGCGACGACGCAACTCGGCAACGTCTTCGCCTTTGCGATAGATGTTGTTGCCGTACAAGTTGATCGCGCCTTCGACGCGGCAGCCGTCAACCAGATCGTTCATGCGGTTGAAAGTGCGCAGCAGCGTCGATTTACCGCAGCCGGACGGGCCGATGAACGCGGTCACGCGCTGCTTCGGGATGTTCATGCTGACGTCGAACAGCGCTTGTTTCTCGCCGTAGTACAGGCTCAGGCCCGGTACTTCGATGGCCACGGTTTCCTGCGCCAGATTCAGGCTCTGCTTGTCGCGACCCAGGGCAGACATGTTGATGCCGTGGCTATGTGTTTCGTGCTGCATGGGAGGCTCCCTGTGCTAACAAATTCGGTTCGGAACACTGCTTGTTGCAGCTTCCATCAATATTCCAGTGGACGCGGTTCAATGTGGGAGCGAGCTTGCTCGCGAAGGGGCCCTTACGGCCGCCAAAAGCTTCGCGAGCAAGCTCGCTCCCACAGGGTTCGCGTCGTCCTTAGCTATCCAGTGCTTTGTATTTTTCGCGCAGGTGGTTACGGATATACACCGCCGACAGGTTCAACGTGGCGATCACCAGCACCAGCAGCAGCGCCGTGGCGTACACCAGCGGACGGGCCGCTTCGACGTTCGGGCTCTGGAAGCCGACGTCATAGATGTGGAAGCCCAGGTGCATGATCTTTTGGTCCAGGTGCAGGTACGGGTAGTTGCCGTCCACCGGCAGCGACGGCGCCAGTTTCACCACACCCACCAGCATCAGCGGCGCCACTTCACCAGCGGCGCGGGCCACAGCGAGAATCATGCCGGTCATCATCGCCGGGCTGGCCATCGGAATGACAATCTTCCACAGGGTTTCAGCCTTGGTCGCGCCGAGGGCCAACGAGCCTTCACGCACGGTACGTGGAATACGCGCCAGACCTTCCTCTGTTGCCACGATAACCACCGGCACCGCCAGCAGCGCCAAAGTCAGCGAGGCCCAGAGCAGACCCGGGGTACCGAAGGTCGGTGCCGGCAGTGCTTCGGGGAAGAACAAGCGGTCAACCGAACCACCCAACACATAAACGAAGAAGCCCAGACCGAACACGCCGTAAACGATCGCCGGAACACCCGCCAGGTTGTTCACCGCGATACGGATGATCCGTGTCAGGGTGTTCTGCTTGGCGTATTCACGCAGGTACACCGCCGCCAGTACGCCGAACGGGGTGACGATCATTGCCATGATCAGGGTCATCATCACGGTGCCGAAGATCGCCGGGAAAATCCCGCCTTCAGTGTTCGCTTCACGCGGGTCGTCCGAAAGGAATTCCCAGATCTTGCTGAAGTAGAAGCCGACCTTGGTAAAGGTGCTCATCGCGTTCGGCTGGTAGGCGTGAACCACTTTGCCCAGACCGATTTCGATCTCTTTGCCGTTGGCATCGCGAGCAGTCAGGGCATCGCGGTTGAACTGCGCATGCAGATCGGCCAGGCGCGCTTCGATGTCCTGATAACGCGCATTCAGCTCGGCGCGCTCGGATTCCATGTCCGCTTGCGCGGTGGCGTCGAGCTTGCCTTCCAGTTCCAGTTTGCGACCGTGCAGACGGATGCGCTCCAGCCCTGCGTTGATTGCACCGATGTCAGTCTTTTCCAGCGACTTCAGTTGTGCCGCCAGACCGTTTACACGGTTGATCCGCGCCTGCAGCTCAGGCCATGCAGCCTCGCCCTCGGCGATGACTTTGCCATCCTGTTTGACGTTGACCAGGTAGCCGTAGAAGTTGCCCCACTCGCGACGTTCGATCGCCATCAGTTCTGGCGGCGTGGTCTGGTTGGTCAGCCACTCGCCGACGATCCAGGTGAAGTCGTTGCCATTCAGATCACGGTTGCCGACCTTGATCAGCTCGCGGGTCATGAATTCCGGGCCCTCATCAGGCACCGGCAAACCGGCACTCTTCAGACGGGCGCGGGGCACTTCTTCTTTCTGTACCACTTCACCGATGACCAGGTGATTGGCCTGACCCGGTACGTCGTAGTTGGCGTGGACCAGGTCCGCCGGCCAGAAGTGACCCAGACCGCGCACGGCAATTACCGCCAGCAGGCCAATGGTCATGATGACCGCGATGGACACCGCGCCACCGCTGATCCAGACGCCCGGGGCGCCGCTCTTGAACCATCCTTTCAGGGAGTTCTGTTTCACAGACTTCTACCTTTGCTTAAAGCGACGAGTATTTCTTGCGCAGACGCTGACGAATCAGTTCTGCCAGGGTGTTCATGACGAAGGTGAACAACAGCAGCACCAGCGCCGAGAGGAACAGCACGCGGTAGTGGCTGCCGCCGACTTCCGACTCGGGCATCTCCACCGCGACGTTGGCAGCGAGGGTGCGCAGGCCTTCGAACAGGTTCATTTCCATGACCGGGGTGTTACCGGTAGCCATCAGCACGATCATGGTTTCGCCGACCGCACGGCCCATGCCGATCATCAGCGCCGAGAAGATCCCCGGGCTGGCGGTCAGGATCACCACGCGAGTCATGGTCTGCCACGGCGTGGCACCAAGGGCCAGCGAGCCGAGGGTCAGACCACGCGGCACACTGAACACGGCGTCTTCAGCGATCGAGTAGATGTTCGGAATCACCGCAAAACCCATGGCCAGACCGACCACCAGAGCATTGCGCTGGTCGTAGGTGATGCCGAGGTCGTGGGAGATCCACATGCGCATGTCACCGCCGAAGAACCAGTTCTCCATGAACGGGCTCATGTACAGCGACAGCCAGCCCACGAACAGGATCACCGGAATCAGCAGCGCACTTTCCCAGCCATCCGGGACTTTCAGACGGATCGATTCAGGCAGACGGCTGAAGGTGAAACCGGCGACCAGAATGCCGATCGGCAGCAACATCAGCAGGCTGAAGATGCCCGGCAGATGCCCTTCGACGTAGGGCGCGAGGAACAGACCGGCGAAGAAACCGAGGATCACCGTCGGCATCGCTTCCATCAGTTCGATCACCGGTTTGACCTTGCGGCGCATGCCCGGGGCCATGAAGTACGCGGTGTAAATTGCAGCGGCGACGGCCAGTGGCGCGGCCAGCAGCATGGCGTAGAACGCGGCTTTCAGTGTGCCGAAGGTCAGTGGCGAGAGGCTCAGTTTCGGTTCGAAATCGGTGTTGGCCGCGGTCGATTGCCAGACGTATTTAGGCTCGTCGTAGTTCTCGTACCAGACCTTGCTCCACAGCGCGCTCCACGAGACTTCCGGGTGCGGGTTATCGAGCAGCAACGGTTGCAGCTTGCCGCCGGCTTCGACGATCACACGGTTGGCGCGCGGCGACAGACCGAACAGGCCTTGGCTTTCCACCACCTGATCGACCAGCAAGGTGCGGTGCGCGGTGCTGTGGAACACGCCAAGCTTGCCGCTGGCATCCAACGCGAGGAAGCCTTTGCGACGCTCTTCAGCGCTGATTTCAACGATCGGCGTGGTGCCCATCTGGAAGGTACGGATCTGCTTCAGACGCAGCTCGCCATCGGTGTCACGGGCCATGAACCACTGAGCCAGACCACCCTTGGAGTCACCGACGATCAGCGAGATACCGCCGACCAGTTGTGTGGTCGCGGTGACTTCGGCATCAGCGTTTTCCAACAGTTTGTAGCGACCGTTGAGGCTCTTGTCGCGCAGGCTGAATACGTCGGCCTGAGCGCGACCGTTAACCACGTACAGCCACTGCTGGCGCGGGTCGACGAAGATGTTTTTCACCGGCTCGGTCATCTGCGGCAGATCGATACGCTTCTGCTCGTTGGTGACTTCGCCAGTCATCATGTTTTCTTCGCTGGTCAGCGACAGCACGTTGAGCTGCGAACCGGTCGAGCCCACCAGCATCAGGGTCGTGTCGGTGGCATTCAGGCTGACATGCTCCAGCGCACCGCCGGCTTCGTTCAGCGCGATCGGTGCCTCACCATATGGATACTCGATGGCCGGACTGATGGTTTTCTTGCCATCGGGGTAGCTGACTTTATAGGTGTGACGGAATACCAGCGCCTGGCCGTTGGACAAGCCCACGGCTACCAGCGGGTGGCCCGGCTGATCTTCACCAATCGAGGTCACGGTGGCGCCGGCCGGCACCGGCAGATCGACGCGCTTCAGTTCAGCGCCACTGTCGATATCGAAGAACAATGCCTGGCCCTTGTCGGAAACGCGCATCGCCACCTGATTCTGCTCTTCGAGCGAAATCATCAGCGGCTTGCCGGCGTCCTGCATCCAGGCCGGGGTGATCGAGTCTTTCGCGCTCAGGTCGGCACCCTGGAACAGCGGCGCAACCACGTAGGCGAGGAAGAAGAAGATCAGGGTGATGGCTGCCAGCACCGCGAGACCGCCAACGAGGACGTACCAGCGGGTGAAGCGATCCTTGAGCGCACGAATGCGGCGCTTGCGTTGCAGCTCAGGCGTATTGAAATCAATGCGCTTGGGAGGATTAGTAGTCATTTGGGAATTGGCCAGATCATTCATGCGCTCACCCTAGCGATCCTGTATGACAGAAAGATGACAATGCAGTGACGCAGCAAATCCACCGCCAGCGGGACTGGCAGAGGATCAAAAATTTGAGGTGTGGAAAAGGCCGGCCTGCGAGCAGATCCGGCCTTTTACCTGAGTCCGGTGGGGTTCACCCTGGACTCAATTTGTTACTTCTTTGCGACAGCGCCGCCTTCCTGCAGACCCAGGTCAGCCAGTGCTTTTGCAGCAACCTTGGCTGGCAGCGGGATGTAGCCGTCTTTCACCACAACTTCCTGGCCCTGCTTCGACAGCACCAGTTTCACGAACTCGGCTTCCAGCGGGGCCAGAGGCTTGTTCGGGGCTTTGTTGACGTACACGTAGAGGAAACGCGACAGCGGGTACTTGCCGTTCAGGGCGTTTTCTTCGGTGTCCTCGATGAACTCCGAGCTGCCTTTCTTGGCCAGAGGAACGGTCTTCACGCTAGCGGTCTTGTAACCGATACCCGAGTAACCGATGCCGTTCAGCGAGGAGCTGATCGACTGCACGACCGAAGCCGAACCTGGTTGTTCGTTGACGTTCGGTTTGTAGTCGCCTTTGCACAGGGCTTCTTCTTTGAAGTAGCCGTAGGTGCCGGATACCGAGTTACGACCGAACAGTTGCACTGGCTTGTTGGCCAGGTCGCCGGTCACGCCCAGGTCGCCCCAGGTTTTCACGTCGGCTTTGGCGCCGCACAGACGGGTCGACGAGAAGATCGCATCAACCTGTTCCATGGTCAGGTGCTGGATCGGGTTGTCCTTGTGCACGAACACGGCCAGGGCATCCACAGCAACCGGGATGGCGGTTGGCTTGTAGCCATACTTCTGCTCGAAGGCCGCCAGTTCGGTGTCCTTCATCTTGCGGCTCATCGGGCCCAGGTTGGAGGTGCCTTCAGTCAGCGCAGGTGGCGCAGTGGCGGAGCCAGCGGCCTGAATCTGGATGTTGACGTTCGGGTATTCTTTTTTGTAGTTCTCAGCCCACAGGGTCATGAGGTTGGCCAGGGTATCGGAGCCGACGCTGGACAGGTTGCCCGACACACCAGTGGTCTTGGTGTAGCTCGGGATAGCAGGGTCAACAGCGGCGAACGCGTTGGCAGTCGCAACGCCAGCAGCGACAAAAGTCATTGCCGCCATCAAACGCTTCAGTTTCATGCCTTACTCCTAGCAGATAGGGTGTGTTAAGTCGGGGCCAAGTATCAGCAGGCCGTGTGAACACTCTATGGCTGAAATATGACAATTGGATGAAAGGCCAGCATTCGGGTTTTACAAGATGATTCGTGGTACCCCCATTCGCGAGCAGGCTCGCTCCCACAGTTGAAATGCATTCCAAATGTGGGAGCGAGCCTGCTCGCGAAAGGGCCGGTATTACTGGAGGAAATTGCGGATCAGCGCCCCTTCTTCCACAGCCACGCCCCCACCAGAATCCCCATCGCGCAAAGCACCGCCACATAGTAGGCAGGCCCCATCGCGCTTTCCTTCAGCAGCAGACTGACCACCATAGGCGTCAACCCGCCAAAGATCGCGTAAGCCACGTTGTACGAGAACGACAACCCACTGAAACGCACCACCGGCGGGAAAGCTTTAACCATCACATACGGCACGGCACCAATGGTGCCGACCAGAAAACCGGTCAGCGCGTACAGCGGGAACAGCCAGTTCGGGTGATCGGCGAGGCTGTGATAGAAGGTCCACGAGCTGGCCAGCAGGCCCAGGCAACCGAACACAAACACGCGCCCGGCACCAAAGCGGTCCGCCAACGCGCCGGAAATGATGCAGCCGATGCTCAGGAACACGATCGCCAGACTGTTCGACTGCAGCGATTCCGTCGGCGTGAAGTGATAGACCGTTTGCAGCACGGTCGGCGTCATCAGAATGACCACAACGATCCCGGCCGACAGCAGCCAGGTCAGCAGCATGGAGATTGCAATCGCCCCGCGATGATCACGCAGCACCGCGCGCAGCGGCACTTCTTCAGCCAAGGCTTTGCGCAATTGCAGCTCGGCGAACACCGGGGTTTCGTGCAGCCAGCGGCGCAGATAGACCGAGAACAGACCGAACACGCCGCCCAGCAGGAATGGAATCCGCCAGGCGTAATCGGAAACCTCTGCTGGCGTATAAATGCTGTTGATCGCCGTGGCGACCAGCGAGCCGAGCAGAATGCCGGCGGTCAGCCCGCTGGTGAGGGTGCCACAGGCGTAGCCCATGTGCTTTTGCGGAACGTGTTCGGAAACGAAGACCCAAGCCCCCGGCACTTCACCGCCAATCGCCGCACCTTGAATGACCCGCATCAATAGAAGAAGGATCGGCGCCCACATGCCGATCTGCGCATACGTTGGCAGCAGACCCATGATCAGGGTCGGCACGGCCATCATGAAAATGCTCAGGGTGAACATCTTCTTGCGCCCCAGCAGGTCGCCGAAGTGCGCCATGACGATGCCGCCCAGCGGCCGCGCGAGGTAGCCAGCGGCGAAGATGCCGAAGGTCTGCATCAGGCGCAGCCACTCGGGCATGTCGGCCGGGAAGAACAGCTTGCCGACCACGGTGGCGAAGAACACGAAGATGATGAAATCGTAAAACTCCAGCGCGCCACCAAGGGCGGACAGCGACAGAGTCTTGTAGTCATTGCGGGTCAACGGTCGTGCGGGTTGCTCGGGCTGCGCGAGGCTCGAAGGCGCTGTGGTCATGGCAAGGGCTTCTCTTATAGTCGGATCTGCCGCCACAACAACGCTGGCGGTGGCTTGGGCAGGTTCGGCACCATAGCAAATTGTTCGAAAAAGCACATAGAGGCGCGTAATTGACGGTCAAAATCAGAACCGGATGGTCGTCGCGGAGTCTACCGACCGATATACTCGCCACCTGCGCAGGATTTGTAAGAGGTTACTGTGCGAAAACGTTGTTGGCCCGGCCTTTGCTCGGGATTTAGCCTTTTTCGCAGAGTTTCCCTTTAGGCGCCTGATGGAAAACGTGACGAACGCAGTGTGTTCGGTGTTGAATCGTTTTTCTTGAAGACGGCTACCACCCGCAATACCCACGAAGAGTCACGGGTCAGAGGCCCCCCGGCATGATAGAGCTCGAACAAGAAGATCCGATCCCGCAAGGCGACCTGGCCCTGCAAATCACCGCACTTCCACGCGAAACCAACGGCTTTGGCGATATTTTCGGCGGCTGGCTGGTGGCGCAGATGGATTTGGCCGGCACCGCAATGGCCAGCCGTGTCGCTGGCGGTCGCGTCGCCACGGTTGCCATTGATCGCATGGCGTTCCTCGTGCCGGTGGCTGTCGGCGCGCAATTGTCCTTTTATACCCAGACCCTGGAAATCGGCCGCAGCTCGATCCAGATGATGGTCGAAGTGTGGAGCGACGACCCGCTGTCCAGCGAGTGGCGTAAAGTGACCGAAGCCGTGTTTGTTTTCGTCGCCATCGACGGCAGCGGTCGCACCCGCTCGGTTCCGCCACGCGCTCGCTAAACCTCGTGGCCGTTTGACGGTCGATAGTGGTCCTTGTTACTGATCGAGAGCTGTCCCATGAACACGCCCAACGTTGAAGCGGTGAAACTGGATGAACTGAACTGCTGGCGCATCCGCCACGGTCAGGCCGAAGTGCTGGTGGCCCAGCAAGGCGCGCACATCCTCAGTTATCAGATCGATGGCCAGCCACCGATCATCTGGCTCAACGACAAGGCCGACTTCAAGACTGGCAAGAGCATCCGCGCCGGTGTACCGGTGTGCTGGCCGTGGTTCGGCAAGTTCGAACGCAACCCGCAGAGCGTGCAGGCCATGTACACCGGTGAGCAACCGGCACTTGCGCACGGTCTGGTGCGGGCGATGGATTGGGAGCTGGGCGGCATCGAATCAGAGGCTGACGGCGTCAAGGTCGAATTCAAGCTGCCCTACCCCGAAGGTGGCCTGCCGGGCTGGCCGCATCAAGTCGATCTGACCCTGACCCTGCATTTGTCCGAGCAATTGAGCTTCAGCCTGACCAGCCATAACCGTGGCAGTGACACCGTCAGCCTGAGCCAGGCGCTGCACACCTATTTCGCGGTCAGTGATGTGCGCAATGTGCGCGTCGATGGCGTGGATGGCTTGAAGTACATCGAGACGCTGGATGACTGGAAAACCAACAACCAACAAGGTGACCTGCATTTTGCCGGTGAGACCGACCGCATCTACCTCGATGCGCCGTCACAGCTGAGCATTGTCGATCCGGCCTGGGAACGACGCATTGTGCTGACGGCCACAGGTTCACGCACGGCGGTGATCTGGAACCCGTGGATCGACCGAGCTGCGGCGTTGGCGGATATGGATAACGATGGCTGGCAGCGCATGTTGTGCATCGAGACGGCGAACGTGATGGATGACATCGTGAGCCTGGCGCCGGGCGCGAGTCACACCATGGGCGTCAGTGTCGGCAGCCAACCGCTTTAAGCTACACCCGATAAAACTGTGGGAGCGAGCTTGCTCGCGAAAGCGTCGTATCAGTCAACTTCAATGTGACTGAGAGATAGCATTCGCGAGCAAGCTCGCTCCCACAATTGTTTTGTATAGGTCCTACAGATCAGATTCCTGCACCACCCGCACCTTGTCCGCCTCCAGCGCATACGCCGCATCAGCCAGATCATTGCTGACCTTCTCGACCTTCAGCGTGCCGGTCACCCACAGCGGCGTGTAGATATCGTCCAGTTTCAAACCTTTCGGATACCGCACCAGCACCAGTTGATTCGGTGGCGGCGGCGGCACGTGGATGCAGGCGCCCGGATACGGCACGAGGAAGAACAGCGTGCTGCGACCCTTGGCGTCGGACTCCAGCGGCACCGGATAACCACCGATGCGAATGTGCTTGTCGTTCATCGACGCCACGGTTTTGGTCGAGTACATCACCGCCGGCAGACCTTTGGCCTGCTTCATCCCGCCCTTCTCGGTGAAGGTGCCGGTGGCTTCCGGGGAGTTGTGGTCGATTTCAGGCATGGCCTCAAGGGCCTTTTGATCCGACTTGGGCATCAGTTCGAGCCAGTCGGTTTCCGGCAGTTCGCCGGCGTGGGCCAAACCGCTGCCCAGGAAAAGGAGAGTCAACAGAAGACGGCGCATGAAGGTGCTCGGTATAGAAAGGAGGGAACAGTGAATCGCCGAGCATTCTAGCCCTCCCGGCCACTTTGGCAGAGAGGGCTTTGTCGCTTTGGATCAGTTCTTTTTGATCAGGCCGTAGATCACCAGCAACACGATTGCGCCGACCAGTGCGCCGATGAAACCTGCGCCCTCGCCCGCGTGATAGATGCCCAGAGCCTGGCCGCCGTAAGTGGCTGCCAACGAACCGCCGATACCGAGCAGGATGGTCATGATCCAGCCCATGCTGTCATCGCCCGGTTTCAGGAACCGCGCCAGCAGGCCGACGATCAAGCCGATAAAGATGGTTCCGATAATTCCCATGGCATTTCCCTCTGAATAGTAGATATGCGAAGCCTAGTCAGACTTTGGCATCCTGCCATGAGAGAACGGCGGCCCCTGAATGGTTCCGCCGCTGCCACATGAAACTGTTTTACTCGGCGATCAGCGCTTCGACTTTTACGATCTGCGCTTGCAGCGTGGCCATGTCGGCGCAGCGCAGGTTGGCGTGGCCGACCTTGCGCCCGGCCTTGAAGGCCTTGCCGTAGTGATGCAGATGGCAGTCTTCGATAGCGATGACTTTCTCAACCGGCGGTACAACACCGATGAAGTTAAGCATCGCGCTCTCGCCAACCTTGGCCGTCGAACCCAGCGGCAGACCGGCAACGGCGCGCAGGTGGTTTTCGAACTGGCTGCACTCGGCGCCTTCGGTGGTCCAGTGCCCGGAGTTGTGCACGCGCGGGGCGATTTCGTTTGCTTTCAGGCCACCGTCGACTTCAAAGAACTCGAACGCCATCACGCCGACGTAGTCGAGTTGCTTGAGCACACGGCTCGAGTAATCTTCGGCCAGCGCCTGCAACGGGTGATCGGTGCTGGCCACGGACAACTTGAGGATGCCGCTGTCGTGGGTGTTGTGCACCAGCGGATAGAACTTGGTTTCACCATCGCGAGCACGTACGGCGATCAGCGAGACTTCACCGGTGAACGGCACGAAGCCTTCCAGCAGGCAGGACACGCTGCCCAACTCGGCAAAGGTGCCAACCACGTCTTCCGGTTTGCGCAGGACCTTCTGGCCCTTGCCGTCGTAACCCAGGGTGCGGGTTTTCAGCACGGCCGGCAGACCGATCGAAGCCACCGCAGCGTCCAGATCGGCTTGCGACTGAATGTCAGCGAAGGCCGGCGTCGGGATGCCCAGGTCCTTGAACATGCTCTTTTCGAACCAGCGATCGCGCGCGATGCGCAGGGCTTCGGCGCTCGGGTAGACCGGGACGAATTGCGACAGGAATGCCACGGTTTCGGCTGGGACGCTTTCGAACTCGAAGGTCACCAGATCGACTTCATCGGCCAATTGGCGCAGATGATCCTGATCGCCGTAATCGGCCCGCAGGTGTTCGCCCAGCGCCGCGGCGCAAGCGTCCGGCGCAGGGTCGAGGAAAGCGAAGTTCATGCCCAGCGGAGTGCCCGCCAGGGCCAACATGCGACCCAACTGGCCGCCACCGATTACACCGATCTTCATCTCAACAACCTCAGGCAATACGTGGGTCTGGATTGTCCAGGACGCTGTCTGTCTGCTCGGCACGGAAGGTTTTCAGTACCGCGTGGAACTGCGGATGCTTGGCGCCGAGGATGCTCGCCGAGAGCAGGGCTGCGTTGATCGCGCCGGCCTTGCCGATAGCGAGGGTGGCGACCGGAATGCCGGCTGGCATCTGCACGATCGACAGCAGCGAATCGACGCCCGAGAGCATGGCCGACTGCACCGGCACACCGAGCACCGGCAGGTGGGTCTTGGCCGCACACATGCCTGGCAAGTGGGCTGCGCCACCGGCACCGGCGATAATCACCTCGATGCCGCGGCCTTCAGCCTCTTCGGCGTACTGGAACAGCAGATCCGGGGTGCGGTGGGCAGAAACCACCTTGACCTCGTACGGGATGCCGAGCTTTTCCAGCATATCGGCGGTGTGGCTAAGGGTGGACCAATCGGACTTGGAGCCCATGATCACGCCAACCAGTGCACTCATCGTCGCGCCTCTTCTCTCTGGAGCGCCCGCAGGCGCGTCATAAAACAACAAGCCACGCAGGTTGCGTGGCTTGATTGTACGAAAAATGGCCGGACGTGCCGGCCGAAGGCCGCGCAGTATACCGCAATGAAAGCAATAAACAGCCCCCGAAACGACCATCTGTCAAATGAGCGAAAGGCCCGGTTTTATTGACCTGAAGGTCAGCGCAGACACACCACAAATTCCATTGTGGGAGCGAGCCTGCTCGCGAAGAGGGCGTGTCAGTCAACATTGATGTTGTCTGGCACCGCTTTCGCGAGCAGGCTCGCTCCCACAGGGGCTGCGGGTGGGCTCAAGAGTTTTGCGCGGCGCCGCCTTCGAGCTTGCGCCACAGCAGCCGGACGTTGGCTTTGCGCACCAGCGCGCAGCGATACAGGCGAATCTCCAGCGGCACATGCCATTGCGGGCCGCCGCAGACCACCAGTTCGCCACGGGCCAATTCCGCGCGCACGCTCAGCTGTGGCACCCAGGCAATCCCGAGACCTTCCAGCGCCATGCTCTTCAGACTGTCAGCCATCGCGGTTTCATAAATAGTGGTGAAACGCAGCTGACGCTGACGCAGCAAACCATTCACCGAACGCCCGAGAAACGCTCCGGCGCTGTAAGCCAGCAACGGCACGCTCGCATCACCTTCCAGATCGAACAACGGCCTGCCCTCGGCATCCGCCGCACACACTGGCAACATTTCCGTCTGGCCCAAATGCAGCGACGGAAAAATCTCCGGATCCATCTGCATCGCCGCGTCCGGGTCATAGAACGCCAGCATCAGATCGCAGCCACCTTCACGCAACGCATGCACCGCGTCACCGACGTTGGTCGCGACCAACCGCGTGGCGATGTTCAGCCCTTCATTACGCAACTGCGCGATCCAGCGCGGGAAGAAACCCAAGGCCAGCGAGTGAGCGGCAGCGACTTGCATCACTTCGCCCTGCCCGCCTTCCAGATGATGCAGATGGCGCAGCACTTCACCGAGCTGTTCGACCACGGTGCGCGCAGTGACCAAAAACAGCTGCCCCGCCGCCGTCAGTTCAACCGGCGTGCGCGAGCGATTGACCAGGGTCAGCCCCAGCGCAGCCTCCAGACTGCGGATCCGCCGGCTGAAGGCCGGCTGAGTCACGAAGCGTCGCTCGGCCGCTTGCGAGAAGCTGCGGGTGGCGGCCAGAGCACTGAAGTCCTCGAGCCATTTGCTTTCCAGATTCATCACGTCCTCCCGGACACGCACCAAAACAGGTCACACGTCTGCCGCGCACGCGGCGTCACACGGGCATTATGCCGAATGTGCATAGGGCAGTGCTGAACAGCATTGGCCCAAAATTTCCCACAAGCCTAGCATTCGCAGCGTTCCGGCACAGACCGGGTCCATATCGAGATGATTTCTATCATGTCCTCCGCTGCATCTTTCCGCACAGAAAACGACCTGCTTGGCGCCCTCGAAGTACCGGCTCAAGCGTATTACGGCATCCAGACCCTGCGAGCGGTGAACAACTTCCGTCTCTCCGGCGTTCCGATTTCGCATTACCCGAAACTGGTTGTCGGCCTGGCAATGGTCAAACAGGCCGCTGCTGACGCCAACCGCGAGTTGGGTCACCTGAGCGAAGCCAAGCACGCTGCCATCAGCGAAGCCTGTGCCCGATTGATCCGCGGTGATTTCCACGAAGAATTCGTGGTCGACATGATTCAAGGTGGCGCCGGTACCTCCACCAACATGAACGCCAACGAAGTGATCGCCAACGTTGCTCTGGAAGCAATGGGTCATCAGAAGGGCGAGTACCAGTACCTGCACCCGAACGACGACGTGAACATGGCGCAGTCGACCAACGACGCCTACCCAACGGCGATTCGCTTGGGCCTGCTGCTCGGTCACGACACCCTGCTGGCCAGCCTCGACAGCCTGATTCAGGCGTTCGCCGCCAAGGGCAAAGAATTCGATCACGTCCTGAAAATGGGCCGTACCCAGCTGCAAGACGCCGTGCCGATGACCTTGGGTCAAGAATTCCGTGCCTTCGCCACCACCATGGGCGAAGACCTGGCCCGCCTGAAGACGCTGGCCCCGGAACTGCTGACTGAAGTGAACCTCGGTGGCACCGCGATCGGTACCGGCATCAACGCTGACCCGCGTTATCAAGCGCTGGCGGTACAGCGTCTGGCCCTGATCAGCGGTCAACCGCTGGTTCCAGCCGCCGACCTGATCGAAGCGACTTCCGACATGGGCGCCTTCGTACTGTTCTCCGGCATGCTCAAGCGCACTGCGGTCAAGCTGTCGAAGATCTGCAACGACCTGCGCCTGCTGTCCAGCGGCCCACGCACCGGCATCAACGAAATCAACCTGCCAGCGCGTCAGCCAGGCAGCTCGATCATGCCCGGCAAGGTCAACCCGGTAATCCCGGAAGCGGTGAACCAGGTTGCGTTCCAGGTCATCGGTAACGACCTGGCGCTGACCATGGCAGCCGAAGGCGGCCAACTGCAACTGAACGTGATGGAGCCGCTGATCGCTTTCAAGATCTTCGACTCGATCCGCCTGCTGCAACGCGCCATGGACATGCTGCGCGAGCACTGCATCGTCGGCATCACCGCCAACGAAGCGCGCTGCCGTGAACTGGTCGAACACTCGATCGGTCTGGTCACCGCACTGAACCCGTACATCGGCTACAAAAACGCCACCCGTATCGCCGGTCTCGCCCTTGAAAGCGGCCGCGGCGTGCTGGAACTGGTGCGCGAAGAAGGTCTGCTCGACGAAGCCATGCTCGCCGACATCCTGCGCCCGGAAAACATGATTGCTCCACGTCTGGTTCCGCTGAAGGCCTGAACCGACTCGTAACTTGTAGCACTGCTCACCAGGTCGAGGGACTAGACACCTCTCACCTTTTGAGGGCTTGGGGATTTAGTCCCCAAGCCCTTTTTTTTAACTTTCTGACCCTGAGACCCGTATGTCTGGGGATTGCTTCATGTGGGAGCGCGCCTGCTCGCGAAGACGACGGCACATTCAAAAACGATGTGTCTGCAATACCGCTTTCGCGAGCAGGCTCGCTCCCACGCAGAGCAATTCCCGCACAAGCCCGGCGCCGGTAACGCCGGGTGTTTCAAAGCCTCGTTTCGTCGCTTGCACCACTACCGTGCAGACGGGCGCGTCACTGATCGGTATAGTGCCGCCCCTCTTCGCGTGAGCGGTCGTCGGTAACGAGGCCATAACCCATGCGAAACCCGAACTAATAACAAACCCGCGAAATGGATCCGGGACGAAACCTTCGCCTCACCTGTCGTGCCGTGCGCACACCGGTGTAACACGATATTTCTTCCATCCAGCATTTGCTTACACAATAAACAGCGAGGAAAAATCCATGCTCGAAGTCATTAACGACTTCCTCTCAGGGAAAGTACTGATCGTGCTCATTGTCGGGCTCGGTAGCTACTTCACGATTCGCTCGCGTTTCGTTCAATTGCGCCACTTCTTCCACATGTTCGCGGTGTTCCGCGACAGCCTCAAAGGCAGCGCCGGGCAACTCAGCTCGTTCCAGGCCCTGATGCTCAGCCTCGCCGGCCGTGTCGGTGCAGGCAACATCGCCGGTGTCGGCATCGCCGTAACTTTGGGTGGTCCAGGTGCAGTGTTCTGGATGTGGGTGACCGCACTGGTCGGCATGTCCAGCAGCTTCTTCGAGTGCACCCTGGCCCAGGTCTACAAGCGCGCCGATGGCGACGGTCTGTACCGTGGTGGCCCGGCCTACTACATCCAGCACGGTCTCAAGCTCAAAGGCATGGCGGTGGTGTTTTCCGTCCTGCTGCTGGTCACCTATGGCTTCGCCTTCATTGGCCTGCAGTCCTACACCGTGACCCACTCGCTGCAGAACGCCTTTGAATTCAACCCTCAACACACTGGTATCGTCCTGGCGGTGCTGCTGGCCATCACCTTCATCGGCGGCATCAAGCGCATCGCCTCGGTGTCCGATCTGCTGGTACCGATCAAGACCCTGGCCTACATCGGCGTGACCCTGTACGTGATCGGCACCCAGATCGAACACGTGCCAGCCATGCTGGAAACCATCTTCAAGAGCGCCTTCGGCCTCGACCCGGCCTTTGGCGGCCTGCTTGGCAGCGCCATCGTCATGGGCGTGAAGCGTGGCGTGTTCGCCAACGAAGCGGGCCTCGGCAGTGCGCCGAACGTCGCTGCCGTGGCCGCCGTGAAGCACCCGGGCGCTCAGGGCGTGGTTCAGGCTTTCAGCGTGTTCCTCGACACCTTCGTGATCTGCACCTGCACCGCGCTGCTGATCCTGCTGTCGGGCTTCTACACCCCGGGCTTCGAAGGTGACGGCATCGTCCTGACCCAGAATTCGCTGGCCGCTGTGGTTGGTGACTGGGGTCGCATGTTCGTCAGCGTCGCGCTGTCGCTGTTCGTCTTCACCTGCATCCTCTACAACTACTACCTGGGCGAAAACAGCCTGCAGTTCCTCACCCGCAACCGCGCCGCGCTGATGGTTTTCCGCGGTCTGGTACTGGCGCTGGTGGTATGGGGTTCGATGCAGGACCTGTCGACCGTGTTCGCCTTCGCCGACATCACCATGACCTGCCTGGCCTTCGTCAACCTGGTGGCCCTGGCCATGTTGTTCAAGGTCGGCATGCGTGTGATGCGCGACTACGATGCGCAGCGCCGCGCCGGCGTCAAACAGCCGGTGTTCGACTCGAGCAAATTTGCCGATCTGGACCTCGACCTGAAGGCTTGGCCGACCAATCCGTCTGCCGCTGCCGGCAAGACCGAAGCCGAGCCGCAAGGCGTGCCTGCAGCGCAACGCTGACAGGTAAATGACGGGCGCATCCCCTGCGCCCGTCAGTTATTGTGATGCAATACCTGTAGGAGTGAGCCTGCTCGCGATAGCTGTCTTTCAGCCAACATCAATGCTGAATGATGAACCGCCATCGCGAGCAGGCTCTCTCCCACAAGGACCTCATCCTTTCGGAGAATCCCCATGAATTCGTCGACCTACCCCGCCGCCCAACACGTCATGGTGCTTTACACCGGTGGCACCATCGGCATGCAGGCCAGCGCCAACGGCCTGGCCCCGGCGTCCGGTTTCGAAGCGCGGATGCGCGATTACCTGCACAGCCAGCCTGAACTCGTCGTGCCGCAATGGCGCTTCCGTGAAATGTCGCCGCTGATCGACAGCGCCAACATGACCCCGGCCTATTGGCAGCAACTGCGTGAAGCAGTGGTCGATGCCGTGGATGTGCAAGGCTGCGACAGCGTGCTGATCCTGCACGGCACCGACACGCTGGCCTATAGCGCGGCGGCGATGAGTTTCCAGTTGCTCGGCCTGCACGCCCGCGTGTGCTTCACCGGCTCCATGCTGCCGGCCGGCGTTACCGACAGCGATGCCTGGGAAAACCTCGGCGGCGCACTGGTTGCTCTCGGCCAAGGCTTGGCGCCGGGCGTGCATCTCTACTTCCACGGTGAGCTGCTCGCACCAACCCGCTGCGCGAAGGTGCGCAGCTTTGGCCGGCATCCGTTCAAGCGTCTGGAGCGTCAGGGCGGCGGTGTCAAAGCCACTTCGATTCCAGCGTCGTTGAGCTACAACCAGCCGAAACAATTGGCCAAGGTTGCCGTGTTGCCTCTGTTCCCCGGCATCAGCGCGGAAGTCCTCGACGGTCTGCTCGACAGCGGCATCCAGGGTCTGGTGCTGGAGTGCTATGGCAGTGGCACCGGGCCGAGCGACAACCCTGAGTTTCTGGCAAGCCTTGGCCGGGCGCGGGACAACGGCGTAGTCGTTGTGGCGATCACGCAGTGCCATGAAGGTGGCGTTGAGCTGGATGTGTATGAGGCGGGTAGCCGTTTGCGCAGTGTTGGCGTGTTGTCCGGCGGTGGCCTGACTCGCGAGGCGGCGTTCGGCAAGTTGCACGGTCTGCTCGGTGCAGGCGTTGAAACAGCTGAAGTCCGCCGACTGATTGAACTCGACCTCTGCGGCGAGCTGATCAACCCTGAGAATTAAACCAGGATCGTCGTGGATTGAAATGACGAGCCGCTCTCATTGAACCTCAAAGACAGCGGCTCGCAATAACTATCAGTCTTCCCATACTTCAAAGATACCGCTCACTGCTTTAGGGATATCGGGAGGAACACTCGCACTGAATTGCGCCGTAAAATTCCCAAAATATCTGCCACTGACAGAATCTTTCTTAATGTCTAACATCCGGCCGTCAGTATCCCAAGGAATTGAAGCACCTCCAACATTATAGGAAACAAGCAGATATCCACCAACGTTACTCACTGATACATAATCTTCCTCCCGCTTGCCAAAGGCTGCACTAATACCATTGCTCTCTTCGATAAAATAGAAAGCGGCAAACTCTTTAGCGGTCCCGTCAACCTCCGCTTTCATCGTGCCGTGAATGGTTTTTTTCGAGCGACCAGACTTAAACTTTATTTCCGTTTTTTTAGAGCTCATAATTTTATTCCCTTACTCCAGAATTCAGACAATTTTACTAACAAGCAAAACTCTATTGACCGACAAACATTAAAACGAAAGTAACTTACAAACAAAAACAACCCTACGATATACCTACACTGCGCACACCTAACAACTGTCAACATTGACAGTTGCCGACAACTGACTATCTGCTTAATCTCGCGAGGCAAATTCAATATATTTAATGATCCCACTGAAACACTAAGATCCTCCTGCTTCCTGAGCAGACTGCTGCCCGGCATGCACCTTGCTAACCTTCAATCAGGCCCCTGACCTGGAAGCACCCATGCTCCACTCCCACCTCACCACCCTCAACGCCGTCTCTCTGATCCTCAACACCTTCAAAGCCGAAGGCCTGTCGAGCGAAGCATTGCTGGCCGGCAGCGGCATCAGTGCGGCGGATCTCAGCCGTGCCGACACGCGCATCACCACCAATCAGGAGATGCAGGTCTGCGCCAACGCGGTCGCGCTCAAGCACGATATCGGTCTGGAACTGGGCCGGCGCATGCATGTTTCCTGCTACGGCATCCTCGGTTACGCGCTGCTGACCTGTGCCACCTTCGGTGACGCTTTGCGCCTGGCGATCCGTTATCCGGCGCTGTTGGGAACACTTTTCGAGCTGAGTCTGGAAGACGATGGCGAGCGCGTCTGGTTCGTCGCCGCCGACTATCGCGAGAGTCCGTCGATGGCGGTGTTCAATGCCGAGTTCTGCCTGGTGTCGTTGAAAGTCATTTGCGATGACTTGCTCGGGCATCCGCTGCCCTTGCGCGCGACGCGGTTCGAGCACGCCGCGCCGGACTATCGCAACAGCTATGCCGAACACTTCAACGCACCGTTGCACTTCGCTGCGAAGGACAACGCCTTTGCCTTCGACCGTCACTGGCTCGATCAACCGCTGCCGCTGGCCGATCTCATCACCCATCAAGCCATGGCCGAACGTTGCCGAAAGCAGAATCTTGAGTTCACCGGGCGTCAGGCGTGGCTGGGGCGGATTCGACAGTTGCTCAGCGCACAATTGAATGCCGCGCCAGGACTGGAAGGTCTGGCGCAACAGATGAAGTGCTCGCCGCGCACCTTGCGCCGGCATCTCAAGGACATGGGCAGCAGCTATCAGGAATTGCTCGATGAGCTGCGCTTCGAGCGAGCCAAGCAGATGTTGTGTGAGGATCAATTGCCGATCTATCGCATCGCCGAAACTCTCGGCTTCAGTGAGACCGCCAGCTTCCGCCATGCCTTTGTGCGCTGGAGCGGCGTGGCGCCGAGCCAATTCCGGGCCTGAAGATCAAAAGATCGCAGCCTTCGGCAACTCCTACAGGGATCGGCGTAGGAGCTGCCGAAGGCTGCGATCTTTTGATCCTGAAGGGGCGAATTGCGGTCAGTGTTTTTGGCCATATCAGTCCCCTTTTGGCCTTTCCTGCCGTTTTCCGATTCGTCTTGTCCCGCAACACTGAGAGCAACCGAATCAGCCCTGCGGAGAACAACAAATGCTGACGATCTACTCGGACGATCATCACCTTCACCATGGCCGCTGCGAACTCATCGATGGCCAGCTCAAGCCGTGCTTCGAAATGCCGTCGCGCGCCGACCACGTCCTGCAACGCGTTAAAAACCAGAACCTCGGCCCGGTCGAAGCGCCGAAGGACTTCGGCCTGGAACCTATCGCCCGCATCCACAGCCACGACTATCTCGACTTTTTCAAAGGCGCATGGGCGCGCTGGACTGAATTCAACACCGACGGCGATCTGCTGCCCTACACCTGGCCGGCGCGCACGCTGCGGGCAATCAAACCGACCAGCCTGCATGGTCAGCTGGGTTATTACAGCTTCGACGGCGGCGCACCGATCACCGCCGGCACCTGGCAAGCGGCGTACAGCGCGGCGCAAGTTGCCCTGACCGCGCAAGCAGAAATCCAGCGTGGCGCGCGCGCGGCCTTCGCCCTGTGCCGGCCACCGGGACACCACGCCGCCAGCGATTTGATGGGCGGTTATTGCTACCTCAACAACGCCGCCATCGCCGCACAAGCCTTCCTCGATCAGGGCCACAGGAAAGTCGCGATCCTCGACGTCGATTACCACCACGGCAACGGCACGCAGTCGATTTTCTATGAGCGTAGCGACGTGCTGTTCACCTCGATCCACGGTCATCCGGAAGCGGAGTTCCCGTTCTTCCTTGGCTACGACGATGAGCGCGGCGAAGATGCCGGTGAGGGCTTCAACTTTAACTATCCGCTGCCCGCAGGCTCCGGCTGGGACGTGTGGAGTGCGGCGCTGGATCAGGCCTGCGATGAAATCGACCGTTACGGCGCCGACATCATTGTCGTATCGCTCGGCGTCGACACCTTCAAGGATGACCCGATCTCGCAGTTCAAACTCGACAGCCCGGATTATCTGGCGATGGGCAAGCGCATCGCCGCCCTTGGCAAACCGACGCTGTTCGTGATGGAGGGCGGTTACGCCGTGGAAGAAATCGGCATCAACGCGGTGAACGTGCTGGAAGGTTTTGAACAATAACCAGACCCAAGTCGCACCTGTAAAAAACCGACCCGCCCCGGCGGGTCTTTTTTTGCCTGCAATACGTATCTACCGCACGCGCCCTGCGGCCCGCCTCTACCTTGCCTGAAACCGCCGCCCTTTCGGCGCGCCTATCAGAGCAGGAGTTGCCCATGCCCGAAATCCCCTCGCCCAGCGCCGTCGATGTCGTGACCCAACTGGTGACCGGCCCTTCGCTACGTGAAGTTGCCTCAAAAACACTGCGCCCGGCACTCAGGACGCTGTACCCGGAGATCGATCTCGACCCGCAGTTGGCCATGGTTGTGAGACCGACCTGGGTCATCGAAGATGATCAAGTCGTCCCCGGTCGCCACCTGATCGAATCGCTGACCGACACGCTGGTTCGTCTGGGCCTTTCCGGTACCACGGTGGCGTATCTCGACGGCGAACATTATCTGACCTTGCAGCCCGACTTGCCCTCAGCCATCCAGCTGCCGGTGAAAATCAGCGCGATCGGCAAGCTGCTCAATGAGCTGGCACCGTTGCTGTTCATCGCCTACAAGGAACATCAGGTCAATTACTGGGACGATTTCACCTACCCGGGACAACCGCGCTGGCAACAGATGTCGCAAGCCTTGCACAACTTGTGGAAGGTCGACGCGAACACTGGCTGGGATGCCGATCAGCGCGCCATGGTCGAGGCGGTCTACAAGCATCCGGACAAAAACCAGCGGCTACCGACCGACAAATACCAGACACGCGCCTGCTTGATTGATCTGGACCGGGGCGAAGGTGATGACCAGAACCACGTGACCCTGCTCGATACCGCAGTACTGATCGGCACCGACGGCGAGCGCAGCCTGATCATGACCCACTCGGTGATTCAGGGGTTCGAGAACTTCGAGTCGCTGGAAAAACTCGGTGAAGCCCTGCCGAATCGTTATTGGAAAGGCGCCTCCGGTGCCGGACTGAAATGGCGGCTGGTCGAACCGCAAGGCAATTTCTTCGACTATCAGGCCTGCACGCTGATCGCCCTGGAAGCCGAAGCGCTGGGTGCGATCAATTTTTTCCAGGGCGCCAACTCCAGCGAGCTTTACCCGCACACCGGGACGATTGGCAATCCCGGGGAACCGACACCGCGCCTCAAACCCCATATCGATCGTCTGCGCCCGATGCTGCCAGCCTGGCTCGACGGCGCCGTCCCCGCCGATCAAACCCGTTACAGCCGGCATCTGCTGGACCTGACCATGGTGCAGCATACGAACAAGGGAAAATCCTTCCAGAACGAAGTCATCAGCCTGCAAGCCTTCACCCGTGACGCCTTGAAAAAACAGCTGCTCAAGGATCATCCACTGGCCGCCGAGGTAAAGATCGATGACATCGAAATCAGCATCACCAGCCTGGTGGTCTGGGGCACGTTCGTCTTGCCGGGCAACACGCAGACACAGACGCTGTCGCTCATGGATCTGGCCCTGCAGAACCTCGCGGGGCAGCCAATTGGCAATAAAACCGTACGTTACAAGGATGGCAGCGTGCTGCCTGAATGGATGACCGCAAGCTACCTGGAACAACTGGTGAGCAGCGTCGATATCGGCAAGACCTACCCGGCGCACCTGCAAAACCTGCTGGTCGACGACAGCGAGCAGGCGGCGGCGTTGCAGGCGCTCTACACCAGCCAGTTACCCATCGAGCTGCCGCTGCTGGCGTTGCAACACAAGATACAAGGCAAGGCCGGCATCACCGAGCAGGGTTACCGCTATGTCGTTGCCGCGCTGGCCAACACCGGCGATGAACGTCATGTCGATCGCGATGAAATCGTCATTCGCCCACTGGCGTTCATGGCCCATCGCAGCCGTTCACAGGCGGACACCGTCAACAACATGTTCGTCATCGGCCCGCGCGAAGTGGATAAAGGGCCGTGCGTGCTTTACCGGCCGCTGTTCGAAATGGCGCTGATGCAGTTCCCCTCCCACACCAATCTGCTGTACGAAATCCAGCATTCACAACATTTGCGCGAGTCGGTGCTGGCCTGGTTGCCGGACGATGTGCGCTTCAGCTACAGCCAGTTCGTCTTCACCGCCCGACTGCCTTCGGTCTGGACGATCCCGCAATTGCTGGTGAACCCCTTCACCGCCCTCGACATGTCAGGCCCCGTCACCCTGGCGACTGCGACGATTGAAGACCATGTACTGGCGACCCTGCATGACAGCAACGTGCAGGCGGTCATTACCCAGGCTGATCGCCAGTCGGTCTCCGACGCAGAAGCACGTTGGGCGACGCTCAAACACGGCGGCTGGATGATGTTCAATGCGGCATTGCCGTTCCTGGGGCGCAGCGTCGGTACAGCGGCGTGGATCTGGCAGATCATGGACGACCTGCAAGAGATCAGCGACGTCGCCAATGAGCAATCCGGCAAGATCGCCTGGACTGCACTGGCCGACATTCTTCTGGCATTGGGCATGGTCCTCGCCCATCGCGCAGCGGTTGGCGACCAGCCCATCAGCGAGTCGATCCCACAGGAAGAACCCACACCGACGGTCGCACCCGACATCGTCGCCAGCAAACCGGTGCAGTTGCCAGACATCTCCAGTACCGCACTGCCCATTACCCATGAGATGGCGGTCAACCCCTTCACTGCACTGAAGCGATCGCCCGTCGCACTGGCCGCGCTGCTCGACAGTTTCCAGATCGCCAAACCCAGAGGCATTGGCGATGCCGCCAGCGAGGGCACGCACCATCACCTCTATCCCCGCCAGAAACAATGGTTCGCCCCCGTGGGCAAGCGCTGGTTCGAAGTCATCATCAATGAACACGCCAAGGTGCAGATCATCGACTCACACCAACAGCCGCCGCGTAACGGACCGCTGTTGACCCGCACCGTCAACGGCCAATGGGTGATCGATCTCAGATTGCGCCTGCGAGGCGGGGGACTTGATAGCGCTCTTCAGGTGGTTCAGGACATCAATAAAATGGACGCGGTACAACTGATCGCCGAAATCAGCGCTTTCGACGCCACGATGGAAGCCAAGCGGATTCAGTGTGACGCTGACCACGCCGCACTCAAAGACGCGCCCCCGTCCGCACGAGCGCAGGCGCGCCAGCAGTATCTGGCTACGCTCGAATCACAGTACAAGGCTTACAGTACAAGCGTCGAACAGATCAAAGCGTTACATAAAGAGCAGCCCATTCCCAACTACCGGGAGGCCATGACCCAGCGATTGGAGGTGCTGTTGTTTCTAGGGCAGGGTTGGCTTGAGCTGCACGCCACCGAGTTCCAAGCCAACCTGGACATCATGCAGGCGATGCTTGCCGACGAGGCCAATTTCGCACAGCGGTCCTTTGTTCGGATTTTTGAAGAAATGACCGATCAGACTCAGGCCATCATTGAAAAAATAGAGTTGGCCGAAACTCGTTTTGATGAACTGAAGTTGCTGGGGAAAAAAGCTGTCGAAGTTGTTCGCACCTATCGCAAGGCACTGCCTGAGTATGATTTGAACGACCTCAAGCTTTTGCAGATCAGTCTTGGCCAGGAGATCTGCATCAAGGCCGGTGAAACGGCGACTGCTGCCAACGCCTATGAGGCGCTTGCCAGTCTCATCGAAGACGCGGCGCTGAGCATCCAGAGCACGTTGAATCTGACCGCTGATGAAAGCCTGGACAACCTGCGCGAACGCACGGACGTCTTGAGCAATGTCGCCGAACAGTTTTCCACCATTGATCAACGCTTGGGCGATCTGCTCATCGACTATCCCGAGCAGATCTACACCGAGCGCCTGGAGAATGTGCGCAAACGAGTGATCGGGTTCAAAGCGCGAACGGATACAAAGCTGGCCGAACTGCTGCGTTACAAGCACCTGCTGGAACCGACGCCGGGTCCTTCGAGGCCGAGATCATCGACGCGCCAGATCATCAAGACCAAATCCAAGGGCACGGTGGTCGGTGTTCGGAAAAAGCGCATCAAAGGTCAAAACTCCGACGTGGTGGAAGTACGGAACCCCCTGAAAGGGATCATCGCAACATTCGAGGAAGAGTCACCCGGTGTCTGGGTTGAACAACGCACGGTCAAACCCAAACCGCCGAAGGCCAGTGCCACCCTCAATACCAGCATTCGTGCAGGTCAGGCCCTGATCGACGGGTTGACCGCATTCCACCGCCGTATCGAGGCCCAGCTCAAACGGGGGCGGCGTCTTCCTGTCGAGGCCGAGGAGTACTATCACAAACATGCCGCTGCCTTGCGCAAAGCCAACGCGGCAATCGATGAAGCATTGACCGCCAGCAATCTGACCGCCGACCTCAAGAAGCCCACCGAAGAACTCGGCCACAAACTTGACGAGGCCGCCAACTCCCTTGATGAAAAAGGCACCAGCACCCGGGTCAGGATGGTCAAGCAACAGCCACCGACTGCGGCCGGGATCCAGTGGCTGAAAGAACAGGGTGAAGTGACGATCTCACAAACCGTGACTCGACGCCGGCTCAAAGGTCCAGACCTGGATTTCCTCGACGAGTACGAAATACGCGACGCTCACACCAACAAGGTCGTGTGCTACGCCCATTTTCACTACAGCAGCGTGCAAGCCCCCGTCACACCATTTCCCGCCGGGCATATGAAAACCGTGGCTCAGCGACGTATGGGCGGGGCCTATGAACCACGTTTTCTGAGCAATCAGGCGCTGATCGAAATCCATCGCAGCGGCATTTCCGACAAGTCTGCGCGAGCGCTGTTTCTCACACCTGCCACGCCTGTCGCAACCGACTCAGCGCCGCTTTGATCGCCGGTTCAGGGACTGCAGCAAAACCCAGCACCAACCCGGCCCGCTGGTCCGAAGGTGTCGTGGAATCGGGCAGCCAGTAGCTGCTCAAGCCGTTGATCTCGACGTCGACGCGAGCCGCTTGCGCGATCAACTGCTGCTCGCGCTCGATGCTGTCCACGGCCACAGTCAGGTGCAGCCCGGCAGAGACGGCAGGCAAATCACCCACCCCGTCGATGGCGGTTGGCCAACCGTCGAGCAAGGTGTTGCGCCGGCTTAGCGCGGCGCGGCGCATGCGCCGGATATGCCGCTGGAAATGCCCGGCCGCCATGAACTCGGCCATCACCGCCTGGGTACTGACCTCGGAATGGCGGACATCGACGGCCCGGCGTTGCGAGAATGCATCGACCAACGCCGGGGGCAGGACCAGATAACCGAGGCGCAACGCCGGGAACGCAACCTTTCCGAAGGTGCCGACATACAACACTCGCCCCTGTCGATCGAGGGCCGCCAAAGGCGCCAGCGGCGCACCGGTGTAGCGGTATTCGCCATCGTAGTCGTCCTCGACGATCCAGCCTTGGTTGCGCTCGGCCCAGGCGAGCAGTTCCAGGCGTCGTGCAAGGCTCATTACCACACCGGTCGGGTACTGATGAGAGGGTGTCACATACGCCACCCGACAATCCCCGGTAGCCGACAGCGCCGAGCAATCCATGCCCTCTTCGTCCACGGCAATGCCGTGCAATCGAGCGCCCGCCACGGCGAAGGCATGACCGGCCGCGCGGTAGCCAGGATTCTCGATCGCCACGCCATCGCCCGGCGCCACCAGCAACTGTGCACAAAGGCTAATGCCCTGTTGTGCGCCGCTGGTGATCACAATTTGCTCAGGCGAACACTGCATGCCGCGCGAACTGCGCAGATAGGCAGCGATCATTGCGCGCAAACGCGCATCGCCGGACGGATCGCCGTAGCACAGTTGCTCCAGATCCGGTTTGCGCCAGAAAGCCGCATTCAGCTTGGCCCACACCTCGAACGGGAACAGATCAAACGCCGGAACACCCACCCTGAATGCTCGCGGCGGACCACTCGGTGGCCGGGCCAAATGATTCTTTTCGATGCGCGAAAAACTATCGTTGTGGATAACTTTACTGGATGGAATCACAGGTAAATCCAGCCAATTTGTGGATAAAGCTGTGGGTAAGCCTGTTGAAAACCCTGTGGATACTTTTGTGGATAGTTTTTTCGTTAGGGTCGTTACGGGCATCAATTGGGCGACGTAGGTGCCGTCCCCTACCCGCCCTTCAATAAAGCCTTCGGCATAGAGTTGATCGTAGGCGCGCACCACGCTGTTACGGGAGATCCCCAACGCCGCCGACAGATCGCGACTGGCTGGCAACCGCGTACCACTCGCCAGCCGCCCATCCAGCACACGCAGGCGCAATGCCTGATAGAGCTGGCGACTCAAGCCCTGGCGACGATCAAGCTCGATACCGGCAGGGTTGAATGGCATGGATAACGTCGGCGAATCGGGCATGGCAATGGACCTATGAAATTGGTCATCAATGGCTCTTACAACAGACCAATAGCCTGCCTACGATGCAGGCATTCGCCAAGGAAAATCTGTCCATGTACACACCACGCGCCTTTGCCATCGAAGACCTGTCCCAACTGCACGAACTGATCCTCACCACCCGCCTCGCCATTCTGGTAACTCACGGCGACAGTGGCCTGCAAGCCAGCCATGTGCCGGTGCTGCTGCATTGCGAACAAGGTGAGTACGGCACGTTGTACGGACACCTGGCCCGCGCCAATCCACAGTGGAAAGACCTGCGCGACGGCGCCGAGGCCATGTTGATCTTCGCTGGCGCCGATGCCTACGTCAGCCCGGGCTTTTACCCGAGCAAGGCTGAGCACGGCAAAGTCGTGCCGACCTGGAACTACATCGCTGTGCACGCCTATGGCCACGCCGAAACCTTCAGCGACGGCGGACGCCTGCTCGACATCGTCAGCACCCTCACCGACCGTCATGAAGCCGGCCGCACGCAACCGTGGTCGGTCGCCGACGCGCCTGCCGATTACATCGACGGCATGCTCAAAGCGATTGTCGGCTTCGCCATTCCCATCGACCGCCTCGAAGGCAAGCGCAAGCTCAGCCAGAACCGCAGCGCCGAAGACATTGCCGGCGTGCGCGAAGGTCTAGCGGCCAGCCCGGACATCAATGATCAAACCCTCGCCCGATTGATGCGCTAAGGAAATCAACATGAGTCAGATCGACATTCGCCAGGTCAGCGCCAACGACCACGCCGCGTGGCTACCGCTGTGGCAGGCTTATCTGCGTTTCTACAACACCGAACTGCCGGAAGCTGTGACGCAAAGCACTTGGCAGCGTTTTCTCGACCCGAGCGAGCCCACCCACGCAGCATTGGCGTGGGCCGACGGTAAAGCCGTGGGCATGGTGCATTACATCTACCATCGCTCGAACTGGAGCATTGAAAACTCCTGCTACCTGCAAGATTTGCTGGTTGCGCCAGAAACTCGCGGCACTGGCGTCGGCCGTCTGTTGATCGAACACGTTTACGCCACGGCCAAGGCTGACGGCTGCTGCAAAGTGCACTGGCTGACCCACGAAACCAACGCCACCGCGATCCAGCTCTATGAGCGCATCGCTGAACGCCCGGGCTTCATCCAGTTTCGCAAAGCCCTTTAAGGAGACGCACGCATGACCGCATCACTCGCAGACTGGAAAGGCGTCCCCGCCCCCACCACCACGCTGCTCGAAGGCCGTTTCATTCGCTTGGAACGACTCGACCCGGCGCGCCACGGCGACCAGCTGTTCGCCGCCCTCGAAGGCCCCGGTGCCGACCCGAAACTCTGGGATTACTTGCCTTACGGGCCGTTTCCGGAGCGCCATGCGTTCAACGCCTGGCTGAACAACCACGCGGCCGCCAGCGACCCGTATTTCTTCAGCGTCGTTGATCGCGCGACCGATCAGGTACAAGGCATCCTCAGCCTGATGTCGATCGTCCCGGCCCAGGGCCGCATCGAAATCGGCCACGTCACTTTCGGCGCGCCAATGCAGCGCTCGCCGAGAAGCACCGAAGCGGTGTACCTGTTGGCCAAACATTCCTTCGACCTCGGCTACCGCCGCCTCGAATGGAAATGCAATAACGGCAACGCCCGCTCCAAGTACGCCGCCGAGCGACTGGGTTTCAGCTTTGAGGGGGTGTTCCGTCAGCACATGGTGGTCAAGGGGCAGAACCGCGACACCGCGTGGTATTCGATTCTGGATGGCGAGTGGCCGGCGATTGCGGCAGGGTTCGAGAGGTGGCTGTCGGATGAAAATCAGACGCCCGACGGGCAGGTGAAAGGCTTGGTCGAGTGCCGTAGTTAAATCGTCAAAGCAAAAGATCGCAGCCTGCGGCAGCTCCTGCACGGGATTGACGTTCACCCTGCAGAAGCTGCCGCAGGCTCGGGCCGCGTTCGGACGATCTTTTGATCTGTTTTCAGCCCAGCTTTTGCGCCAGCACCGCGATGTGTTCCGGCCCGATCCCGCAGCAACCGCCCAAATGGCTGGCACCGCGCTGCTGCCAGTCAATCGCCCAGTGCAAGTAACCCGGTGGATCCAGGTCATCGCGCAACGGATCGAGTCCGTCATTGGCCGTAGCCTCTTTTGGCTGCGGCGGAAACGCATTGGCGTAAGCACCAATGTTTATCTTCACCCCCAGACGCTCGAAGGTTTCACGCGCGGCATCAATCGCGCCACCGATCACTTCTGGCTGACTGCAATTGAACAGCAACGTCTCGACGCCCAATTCAGCCGCCACCGCAGCCGCTTCGGCGACCGCTTCGCCAGAGCGCAGGCGCGGCACTTCATCGGTGTCTTCGTCCTTCAAGGTGAACGACAACCAGAACGGTTTGCCATCCTTCGGCAACCCGGCGTGGATGGCTCGCGCCTCGATAATCGAACTCTGGGTTTCCGCCAGCCACAGATCAACGTGCGGTGCCAGGCCATTGACCAAGGGCGCCAGCAACTCGCTCACTCGGGCGGCTTCGAACAGATCCGGACGATAGGAGCCGAACAGCGGCGGCAACGAGCCGGCCACCCGCACGGATTTTCCCGAGACGTGCACCGCACGTCGCGCCAGTTCACCGGCCAACGCCGCCAGAGCCTGCCCTTCAGCGGCGAAGCGCTCTTCGCCTATATGGAACGGCACCACGGCATAACTATTGGTGGTAATCACATTGGCGCCACTGGCGATATAAGCGGTATGCACCGCCTGCACCGCCTGCGGTGCTTCGCTCAACGCCAGCGCCGACCACTCTGGCTGACGAAATGGCGCACCGGCGCGCTGCAACTCACGGCCCATGCCGCCATCGAGAATAATCGTGCTGCCTGCGCCCATATGCTTTTCACTCATATGCTTATGAAAATAACTCACTATCAGAGTCGTTCTTATAACTATTTAATACGCACCATTCCGTTAAAAACAACTTCTTTTTTACCCAGGGATCGACTGTGAAATTTAAACCGCTACTGGCCCTGGGCCTGACGATTCTGGCCGCCTCCACTCACGCCTTTGGTGGCACGACGCTGGACCGTATCGAGCAAAAGAAAGAATTGGTCGGCGTACTGATGGAAAGCTATCCACCGTTCTCGTTTCTCAATGATCAGAATCAACTTGATGGCTTCGACGTTGATGTCGCCAAAGCCGTGGCTGACAAGTTAGGTGTCAAGCTGCGACTCGAAACGCCGTCCTGGGACGTCATTGCGGCCGGCCGCTGGAGCGGGCGCTACGATATCTGCATCTGCTCGATGACTCCGAGCAAGGCCCGCGCCGAAGTGTTCGATTTCCCGGTCGAGTACTACGCTTCGCCGGCAGTGATCGTGGTCAACGCCAAGGATGAGCGGATTCACGCTGCCAAGGATCTGAGTGGCAAAAAAGTCGGCCTCACCAGCGCGTCCAGTTACGAAAGTTATCTGAACAAGAACCTGGTCATTGAAGGCGCCGAAGACACGCAGCTGCAGTACCCGTTCGACGATGTGCAGATCGCGCCGTACGACACCGACAACGTCGCCTTCCAGGACTTGGGGCTGGGCGCCGGCGTGCGCCTGGATGCAATCCTCACCAACCTCGTCACCGCGCAGCCACGTCTGAACCAGGACAAACGCTTCAAACTGGCCGGCGCGCCGCTGTATTCGGAGCCAAACTCGGTGGCCATCGAGAAGGGTGACGCGCAATGGGACGCCAAAGTGCGCGAAGTCTTCGCGCAACTGAAGCAAGACGGCACCCTGAGCAAGCTGTCGCAAAAATGGATCGGCGCCGATATCAGCCAATGACTTCTTTCCCGACACCGCCACCGCAACCGCAACCGCAACCGCAACCGGTGGCTGAAACTCGTCTGCAACGGATGTTCGGTTTTCGTACGCGGCTGTACCTGACCTGGGCTGCGCTGTTCTGCCTGTTCGCCGGGTTCTTCCTGAGCTTCGACCTGAAGTTCTCGATCATCCTCGACAAACTGCCCAATCTGGTCGGCCTGCACCTGGCGCCCAACGGCTTTCTGCAAGGCGCGGCGCTGACGCTTTTCCTCTGTGTGTGCTCGATTGTCGCCTCGTCCCTGCTGGGCTTCATCACGGCATTGGCACGCCTGTCGAAAAGCGCCGTGGCATTCGGCATCGCCAGTTTTTACACCTCGTTCTTTCGCGGCACGCCACTGCTTATCCAGATCCTGCTGATCTATCTCGGCTTGCCGCAACTGGGCATCGTGCCCGGCGCCATCGTCGCGGGCATCATTGCCCTGTCGCTGAACTACGGCGCCTATCTCAGCGAAATCTTCCGCGCCGGCATCCTCGGTGTCGACCACGGCCAGCGCGAAGCTTCGCTGGCACTGGGTATGCGCGAGACGGTGATTTTCTGGCGCATCACCCTGCCGCAAGCCATGCGCACGATCATCCCGCCCACCACCAACCAGTTCATCTCGATGCTCAAGGACTCGTCACTGATCTCGGTGATGGGCGTCTGGGAGGTGATGTTTCTCGCCCAGTCTTACGGGCGCTCAAGCTACCGCTACATCGAAATGCTGACGACGGCGGCGATCATTTACTGGCTGATGTCGATTGGATTGGAATTGATTCAGGCGCGGATGGAGCGGCATTACGGTAAGGCTTACGTGCGACGGAGCTAGGGGGATCGGCACCTTGCGGGTTGCGTCGGGTTTTAATGGGGCTCTCGGCGTACCCGCACAACGCCCATTTTCAGGCCAAACAATCGGAATATTGAGTCCAACGACCTCAACGTCTGATTACCCTCAGCGTGCTCTATGTGTATCAACGTGCGGACCGAAATTTTGCACATCTTAGCGAATTGGATTTGATGCAGCCCTGTCACCTCCACTCGTAAACGGCGGACGGCTTCGCTGATGTCCAATGTCCCGTCGGCCAGCGCTTCTTGGATGCTTTCGATGAGCGCCATGCGCTCAGCTACCGTCAGGCTCATTGCAGATCCCACGCTTTCATTTCCTCTACTTTTAAATACATTTCAACAGAGCCTTCATTGATCCGGATGCAATGTAGTGCATTCAAAGCCTGATAGAACGCCAAAATCTGCAACAAAATGCAGATTTACTCCTGGCAAGCGAAATCTGAATGCAAAACAATGCAGATCAGCAACCGACATCATTCTGTAAAAACCCTTCGCTATACAGGACGGCCCGCTTATAACAAAAAGGCCGTCCGACCATGCCGTTCCCGCCCCAGCGTCTGTCCCTTGCCATTGCCCTGTTGATCGCTGCCACGGCAGCCCACGGCAAAACCGTGCAGATCGACGCCGCCACCACGGCAGCGCAAACGCTGGGTGGCAACGATACGTTGACGATTTCCGCGCCGGGCAGCATCACCAACAGCGGCAAGGCCGTGAGCCTGAAAGACAAGACCAGTGGTGCAGGTGTGGTGATCGATAACGCCGGCAAAGTCATTTCCAGCGGCGGCCGGGCCATCGACAGCAGCGGTGATCTGAGCCAGACGCGCAACTACACAATCTATAACCGCAGCGGCGGGCAGATTCTCGGCGCCAACGATGCTTTGCGCATCGACAGCAATTTCGTCAGCGGCAGTTTGGTGATCGATAACAGCGGCGTGATTCGCTCCACCACCGGCCAGGGGCTGGACCTCGATGCGCTGCGCAGTGACGGCGTGAAGACCACCATTATCAACCGCGTCGGCGGGCTGATTCGCGGCGACGCCAGTGACGGCATGAAGACCGGCGCCAACGCGAGCATTACCAACTACGGCGAGATTTCCACCGGCGATTCGCACAATGCCGACGAGAAGTTCGATGGCATCGATATCGACTCCGCGAGCGGAGTCAGTGTGACCAATTACGGAGTGATTTCCGGTGGCCGGCACGGCATCACCACCGATCTTGGCGCAACGCTGATCAACTACGGGCAGATCACCGGCCGCAATGGTTCCGGATTTGGTTCCGACGGCGATGGCACGGTGATCAACCACGGCACCATCACCGGCGCCTACTCAGGCTTGCAAGCGAACGGTGACGGCGACGGTGTGGACATCGACAAGATCGCCCACATCGAAAACTACGGGACCATTCAAGGCGTCGGTGCGGGCGGTGTGGACAAGGGTGGTTTCGCCAACGGCAGTGAAGGTATCGCGCTGGGTGGCGGTTACATTCTCAACGCCAGTAGTGCACTGATCAGCGGTGCCGACAGCGCCATTCTGGTGGACGATGGCAGCGGCGGCTCGGGGCTGGCGGCGACCACGCTGGAAAACTTCGGCACCATTCAAGGCCTCAACGGTTTCGGCGTGAAGCTCGTCGGTGAATTCGCCGACGACGTTATCAACGGCGGAACGATCAGTGGCAGCAATGGCCTGGCGCTGGATCTGGGTGGCGGTAACGACAGCCTGACCTTGCGCCACGGCAGTCGCTTTGTCGGCGTGGTGGATGGCGGCAGCGGTTATGACCGCGTGGTGATGGAGGACGCGGCCGGTGGCAGCTTCGGCGCCAGTCGCAACTTCGAATGGCTGGAGGTCAAGCAAGGCGCGTGGACACTCACAGGCAGCGGCGACTTCAGCGACGGCGGTGCAGTGCGCAACGGCGCAACGCTGATCAATCAGGGCAGCATCGCCGGCAACCTGTCCGTGGATGCCGGCGGCGTGTATGCCGGTGGCGGTTCGGTAGGCAATCTCAACGTCAACGGCACGTTGCGCACCGACACTGACCTCGGCCGTGCAACCATCGCTCGTGATTTGAACATGGGCAGCGCAGCCACCCTCGCCTACGGCGTCAATGCCGATGGCAGCAGCGCGCCGGTACAGGTCGGCGGCATCGCCAATCTCAATGGCGCAACGCTCGCGGTCAATCCCGGCAGCGGCACCTATCCATGGCAAAGCCACTACACCGTGCTGCAAGCGGCGCAGATCAACGGCACCTTCGGCAAGGTCAGCAGCGACTATGCGTTCCTGACTCCGACCCTCGCCTACACGCCAACCCACATCGACCTGACCTACACGCGCAATGACGTGGCTTTCAATGAGTTCGCCACGACCGGCAACGGCAGCAACGCCGCCAACAGCCTGGCCTCGATCGGTAAAAACAATGCGCTGTACAACGCCTTGCTCAACACCAGCCAAAGCACGGCCGGCGCGGCGATCGAGCAACTGGCCGGCACCAGCAACGCCAACCTGACCAGCGCCACCCTCGGCGCCAGCAGTCAGGTCGGCAGCAGCATGCTCTCGGCCATGCAGCAAATGGGTGGCAGCACGGGACTGATGGTCGGTCTCGATCAGCGTGACACCCCCGTGCTGGCGGCCAATGGCGTGCCGTCCGAAGCACGCAATCTGAATGACCCGAACGCTCGCGGCCGGCTCTGGCTGCAAGGCATCGGCGGCTACGGCAAGCTCGATGGCGAACACGGCAGCAGCGGTCTCGAACAACGCACCAAGGGCAGCGTGCTGGGCGCCGACTGGTCACTGAATCCAGCGTGGCGCCTGGGCGTACTGGGCGGTTATTCGAAAACCGATCTGGACGCGACCGGTGTCGACGGCAACGTCGAGAGCTGGCACGCCGGCGTCTACGCGCTGCACCAGAACGGCCCGATCGCTTTGCGCCTCGGTGCGGCGTACAGCGGCCATCAGGGCGAAAGCAAACGCACCATCGCCTTCAATGGTTTCAACGATCGCCCGAAAGGCGACTACGACGCCGACAGCCAGCAAGCCTTCGCCGAACTTGGTTACGCCATGGGCAGCGGCCGCCTCAGCGCCGAGCCGTTCGTCAGCCTCGGTTATCAGCGCTACCACCGCGACAGCTATAAGGAAAAAGGCGGCGCCGCCGCGCTGCAAGTCGACAGCCAGACCCAGGACAACTTCAGCAGTACCTTCGGCCTGCGCCTGGCACAACTGAGCAGCCTGGACAACGGCATGAGCGTGACCCCGCGCATGGCTGCTGGCTGGAAACACACTTACGGCGATGTCAGCAGCTCGACGCGTCAGGCGTTTGTGATTGGCGGCACGGCATTCAGCGTCGATGGCAGTTCGCTGGATCGCGACAGCCTGGTGCTGGAGGCCGGACTGGACGTGGGGATTTCTGCGCGGCACACGTTGGGTGTGGGATACAGCGGTGAGATTGGCAGCAACAGCCGCAATCACGGGTTGATCGGGCAGTGGCAGATGAGTTTTTGAGATTGAACAGACGACGGGGTCTTGATTGGCTGTAGGAAAAAGAGCCGCTGCAGCCGAGCAAAACTCCGGGTTCCAGATCACGCGGTCATTTTCTACAAAACGATGCGATGTCGCCTGCAAGCGTGCGGGAAGCAGCCGACATCGGTTTTTTCGGTGCATCAATAGAGTTGGGTCTCCTTTCAGAAAAGGCCCCACCTGATGCCCCTTCAACACACTTTCAAGCCAAAACACTTGGCTTTGGCCATTTCGCTGGCTCTGGGTTGCGTAGCGTTCGCCAACGCTCAGCAACCCTCTGAAGTCGCTGATTCACCCGCAATAATGGATGCTGCAGAATCGTCCGAAACCAGCCATAAAGAAATGGCGCTTGAACGACTCAGGGCATTTCTCACTGCCCCAAGTACGGTGCCCATCGCTTTTGAAACCCCTGAAAAAACTTTTAAAGGTACCGCTGTAAACGATCTGATCACGCTCACGGACGGCGCAAGCTTTACGGGCCTGCTGGATGGTGGCGAGGGGGATAACGTCCTCTTTTTGAATGCCGCTGAAGGCGGAGAGTTGAAAGACACACGTAACTTCAACGGTCTGTTTCTCGCTCGAGGAGCCTGGACGTCGAGTTCCAAGGGAGACTTCAAGGAAGGTGTGCTGGTGAACAGTGGGACCGCTCTGAATAACTTGGGAAGCATCAAGGGCGACGTCTATGTCGCAAGGGGTGGCAGCTTTGCAGGTAAAGGTGCGGTGGGAGGCTTGGAGGTCGACGGCCTGCTTACCGTCAATGGAGCGCTAGGCAGTCCGCGAGTCAAAGGAAATTTGCGCCTGTCTCCAACCGCCGAACTGGCTTACGAGGTCACTCCCGATGGCAGTCAAACGATCAAAGTCGATGGCACCGCCAGGCTGGAAGGCGCCACTCTGAATGTCGTTGCCGCTTCGGGAGAATATCCGCCAAGCAAACAGTACAAAATCATCGAAGCCGGCAATGTGGAAGGTGAATTCGGTAAGGTCCTTAACAACCTCGCCTTCATGACCGCCACACCTCAATACAACAAAAAATCCGTAGGGCTGACTTACGCCCGTAACGGTGAGCCACTTGCAAGCGTTGCCACGACAGGCAACGGTCGTTCGGTTGCCGACAGCATTGTCGAACCACAAACGCCTGCGCCATCCGAAACGCCACTGACGGCATCCGCACCAGTTCCAGTTCCAGTTCCAGTTCCGCCTTCAGCGTCGACTCCCGTTGCAGAATCCGTCCCAGCGCCAATGCAGGACGAAGCTCTTATTGCGCAAGTTAACGAGACCGCCGAACCGCCCGCCCCTGCGCCACTAAAACCTGCAAACGCTGCAGTCGCCGCGCTCCTGACCAGCGACAAAACCACCGCCCCCGTCGCCATCGAACAACTCGCCGCCGGCAGCAACGCCAATCTCGCCAAAGCCACCCTGAGCAGCATCACACCCGTGAGCGCGAGCATGCTCTCGGCCATGCAGCAACTGAATAGCCGTTACGGCTCTGCCTACGGTTCCGGCAACTCGCCGCGTCAGGCCGCTGGCGCTGCCGATTCCGGCCGGGTGTGGATTCAAGCGCTCGGCCATGGCGGCAAGGTTGACCGCGAGTTCGACAGCACCCTGAAACACGCGACCCAAGGTCTGGTCATGGGCGCCGACTGGCGGCTCGATGAGCAATGGCATGTCGGCCTGGTCGGCGGAAAATCGCAGACCAGACTCGACGCCCGCCAGTACGATGGCGACCTCGACAGCTGGCACCTCGGCGCCTACGCCGTGCGCCAGGATGGACCGTTCTCACTGCGTCTCGGGGCAACCTATGCCAGTCATGACGGCGACAGCAAACGCCGCGTGGCCTTCAACGGCTTCAGTGATCGCCTCAAGGGCAATTACGACGCCAACACTCAGCAAGCCTTTGCCGAACTGGCGGTCAACATTGGCCGGCACAACGCGACGCTCGAACCGTTCGCCAGCCTCGGCTATCAGCGCTACCAGCGCGACAGCTACAGCGAAAAAGGTGGGGATGCGGCGCTGAAGGTCTTTGGGCAAACCCGCGACAATCTCAGCAGCACCTTCGGCCTGCGCACGGCAAAAATCAATCGGCTGGATAACGGCATGACGTTGACACCGCGATTCAGTGCCGGCTGGAAGCACACCTTCGGCGAGATCGAAAACGACACCCGCCAGCAACTGGTCAAGGGTGGCAAGCGGTTTGAGGTTGCCGGGGCAGCGCTGGATCGCAACAGCCTGTCGGTGGATGCCGGCCTCGACCTCGGTCTGTCTGCCAATCATACGGTCGGTGTGGGTCTCACCGCTGAAATGGCCACTGACAGCCGCACCCACGGTGTGATGGGTCAATGGCGCATGGCGTTCTGATTGACACAACGCTTTCTGTAGGAGCTGCCGAAGGCTGCGATCTTTTGACCTTTGTTTTTATTAACCCAAAACAACATCAAAAGATCGCAGCCTTCGGCAGCTCCTACAGGGTTAAAAAACGCAAAAAAAAGGGGAGCACATGCCCCCCCGAGGTTTAAAGCGTTGGATCGCGGCCGTTATCTCAGCCTTCGATCTCGATCAGGATTTCACCCGGATTGACCCGATCACCCTTGGCCACATGAATCGCGGTGACCTTGCCGGCAATCGCCGCCTGGACTTCGGTTTCCATCTTCATTGCTTCGGTGATCAACACAGCTTGGCCGGCCTTGACGGTATCGCCTTCCTTGACCAGCACATCGACGATGTTGCCCGGCATGGTGGTGCTGACGTGGCCCGGCGCCGAGGCTTGCTTGCGCTTGCTGCTGCCACCGCTGACGAACTCGTTGAGCGGCTCGAACACCACTTCTTCCGGCATGCCGTCGATGGACAGATAGAAGTGACGCTTGCCTTCAGCCTTGACGCCAACACCGGTGATGTCGACGCGGTAGGTTTCGCCGTGGACGTCGATAACGAACTCGGTCGGCACGCCTTCACCGCCAGCCTTCGTCACACCGCCAGCCTCTGGAATCGGCAGCAGCACTTCCGGCGTGAGGGTGCCGGCGGCACGCTCTTCGAGGAACTTGCGCCCGATGTCCGGGAACATCGCAAAGGTCAGCACGTCTTCTTCGGACTTGGCCAGTGCGCCGATATCGGCACGCAGCTTGGTCATTTCCGGCTTGAGCAGATCGGCCGGACGCACATCGATGACCTCTTCACTGCCGATCGCCTGACGACGCAGTTTTTCGTTCACTACGCCCGGTGCTTTGCCATAGCCGCCTTGCAGGTAAAGCTTCACTTCATTGGTGATGGTCTTGTAGCGCTCGCCGGCCAGCACGTTGAAGAACGCCTGGGTGCCGACGATCTGCGAGGTCGGAGTCACCAGCGGCGGGAAGCCAAGGTCTTCACGCACACGCGGGATCTCCGCGAGGACTTCAGCCATGCGGTTCAGGGCGCCCTGCTCTTTCAATTGGTTGGCTAGGTTCGAGATCATCCCGCCCGGCACTTGGTTGACTTGCACGCGGGTGTCGACGGCGGTGAACTCGCTTTCAAACTGGTGGTACTTCTTGCGCACGGCGTAGAAGTACAGGCCAATCTCTTGCAGCAGTTCGAGGTTCAGGCCGGTGTCGAACTCGGTACCTTTGAGTGCAGCGACCATCGACTCGGTGCCCGGGTGGCTGGTGCCCGAAGCGAAACTGGAGATTGCGGTGTCGATGTGGTCGGCGCCGTTTTCAATGGCCTTGAGCTGGCACATGGTCGCCAGACCGGCCGTGTCGTGCGAGTGGATGAACACCGGCAGCGATTGCTCGGCTTTCAACGCACGCACCAGTTCACCGGTGGCGTATGGAGTCAGCAGACCCGCCATGTCCTTGATCGCCACCGAGTCGCAACCCATGGCTTCCATCTGCTTGGCTTGCGCCACGAACGCGTCAATGGTGTGCACGGGGCTGGTGGTGTAAGCGATGGTACCTTGGGCATGTTTGCCGGCCGCTTTCACCGCTTCGATGGCCACGCGCAGGTTACGCACGTCGTTCATCGCGTCGAAGATCCGGAACACGTCGATGCCATTCACCGCAGCCTTGGCGACGAAGGCTTTGACCACGTCGTCGCTGTAGTGGCGATAGCCGAGCAGGTTCTGCCCGCGCAGGAGCATTTGCAGACGCGTGTTAGGCAGTGCCGCACGCAGTTGGCGCAGACGCTCCCACGGGTCCTCTTTCAGAAAGCGTACGCAGGCGTCGAACGTCGCGCCGCCCCAGCATTCCAGCGACCAGTAGCCGACTTTGTCGAGCTTGTCGCAGATCGGCAGCATGTCTTCGGTGCGCATGCGGGTGGCGAGCAGCGATTGGTGAGCGTCGCGCAGGATGGTATCGGTGACAAAAATCTTTTTGGACATTGTTGTATTCCTCACAGGCCTGCGTGGGCGGCGATGGCGGCGGCGATGGCCAGGGCCAGCTCTTCGGGTTTGCGCTTGATCGAGTAGTTGGTCAGTTCAGGGTGGCTTTCAACGAAGCTGGTATTGAACTGGCCGCTACGGAATTCCGGGTTGCGCAGGATTTCCTGGTAGTACGCGGCGGTGGTCTTCACGCCTTGCAGACGCATGTCGTCCAGCGCACGCAGGCCACGATCCATCGCCTCTTCCCAGGTCAGTGCCCACACAACCAGTTTCAGGCACATCGAGTCGTAGAACGGCGGAATGGTGTAGCCGGTGTAGATCGCTGTGTCGGTGCGCACGCCCGGACCGCCGGGAGCGTAGTAACGGGTGATCTTGCCGAAGCTCGGCAGAAAGTTGTTCTTCGGGTCTTCGGCATTGATGCGGAACTGCAACGCGAAACCACGGTGCTGGATGTCTTCCTGCTTCACCGACAACGGCAGGCCGGAAGCGATGCGAATCTGCTCGCGGACGATGTCGATCCCGGTGATCTCTTCGGTGATGGTGTGTTCCACCTGCACCCGGGTGTTCATCTCCATGAAGTACACCTCACCCTCGGCGAGCAGGAACTCCACGGTACCGGCGTTCTCGTAACCTACAGCCTTGGCCGCACGCACCGACAGGTCGCCGATGTAGGCACGCTGTTCCGGGGTCAGTTGCGGGCTCGGGGCGATTTCGATGAGTTTCTGGTTGCGACGCTGGATCGAGCAATCACGCTCGAACAGGTGCACGACGTTGCCGAAGCTGTCGCCGAGAATCTGCGCTTCGATGTGCTTGGGATTGACGATGCATTTTTCCAGGAACACTTCGGCAGAACCGAAAGCCTTGGTCGCTTCGGAAATCACCCGAGGGAAATTCTGTTCGAGTTCTTCGCGGCTGTTGCAGCGACGGATACCGCGACCGCCACCACCGGAAGTGGCTTTGAGCATCACCGGGTAACCGATGCGGTCACCTTCGGCCAAGGCCTCTTCGATGTCGGCCACGTTGCCTTCAGTGCCCGGCGTGACCGGCACCCCGGCCTTGATCATGCTGCGGCGCGCTTCAGTTTTGTCGCCCATGCGGCGAATGACTTCTGCCGACGGACCGATGAATTTGATTCCGCGCTCGACGCAAATGTCCGCCAGCTCGGCGTTTTCCGAGAGGAAACCGTAGCCGGGGTGCAACGCATCGCAGCCGGTTTCAACCGCCAGGTTCACCAGTTTGCGCGGGTTCAGGTAACCGGCCAGTGGCTCGGCACCGATGCTGTGGGCCTCGTCCGCACGCTTCACATGCAACGCATGACGGTCGGCGTCGGAAAAAATCGCAACCGAGCGAATGCCCATTTCGGCGCAGGCTCGCACGATTCGTACGGCAATCTCACCACGGTTGGCGATCAGGATCTTTGTTATCACTTGGAGGTTCCCTTGAGCCGGTGGCACCACGACCTGCTAGACCCAGGTCGACGCGTGACCAAATGTTTCAATTTAGTCGCAGGTCCACACTAGCGCTCATGAGGGATTAACAAAAATGAATAAAAATTGGGTCAGGCATAAGCAAAGACTTATAGTTGAAACATCCGCCAGCTGTCAGAGCCTGAAAAAATGCGTAAGTCCTTGATGCGTATGACATTGCGTCAACTGCAGATCTTCAATGAAGTGTGTGATTTACGCTCCTACAGCCGCGCAGCCGAGGAAATGTCCCTCACCCAACCGGCCGTCAGCCTACAGATTCGTCAGCTCGAAGAGCTGATCGGCCAGCCATTATTCGATTATGTCGGTAAAAAACTCTACATGACCGAGGCCGCTGAAGCCTTGCAGCGCGCCAGTCGGGACATTTTCGGGCGCCTGGAAAACCTCGACATGCAACTGTCGGACATGCAGGGTTCGCTGCAAGGTCAGCTGAAACTGGCAGTCGAATCCAGCGCCAAATACTTCGTCCCGCACCTTTTCGCCGCGTTCAAGCGCCAGCACCCGGAAGTGAATCTGCAACTGACCGTGGTCAACCGTGGCCAGGTGATTCGCAGGCTGTCGGACAACCGCGACGATCTAGTGATCATGTCGATGGTGCCACAGGACATGGGCCTGGAGTTCTTGCCATTCCTCAATAACCCGATTGTAGCGGTGGCGCGCCCGGATCATCCTTTGGCGCACATGGGGCCGCTACGCCTGCAAGATCTTGAGCCTTACACGCTGCTGATTCGCGAACCCGGTTCAGGGACGCGGTTGGCGTGCGAGGAATATTTCAAAGAGAAACGCGTGCACTTCACCCAGACCCAGGAAGTGGCCTCGGCCGAAGCACAACGTGAATGTGTGCAAGCGGGTCTGGGCCTGGCGCTGTTGACGCGCCACGCCCTGAACCTGGAACTGGCGACCGGCGGCCTCGTCGAGTTGCCGGTCGAGGAACTGCCGCTCTTGCGTAGCTGGTGCCTGGTGCAAGCCAAAGCCAAACGCTTGTCCCCGGTGGCACACGCCTTCCTGGCGTTTATCCGCAGCGAACGGGTGCAGATCAGCGCGCTGGTTGAGCGCTTCGACGGGAAGCTACGGGAGCGGCCTGCCAGTGAGTGATCTCAGGAAAATCGCCGATTTCGGCCTGAAGCTGGCGGAGTTCGAAGCGATCTTCGATAGCGCGGCGAAACTCCATGCGGCGCTGGTCTTCCTGCTGACGACGGGTTTTCGCGGCGCTGTTGCGTTCTTCGTAGGGCTGAGCCATTTCGATTCTCCCAAGGCGAGTACGGGAGTTTCACGATAGGCGTGGGGGATGACGGTTTGATGAAAGTAACCGTCGTAAAGCAAAAGATCGCAGCCTTCGGCAGCTCCTACAGGTATCGCATTCCACATGTAGGAGCTGCCGAAGGCTGCGATCTTTTGATCTTAATCATCCAGGGCTTTGGCGGCTTTTGGGGACAAACGCAAACTGCGCAAACTGCGCTTCACGCTCTTGAGGTGGTTGACCAGACTCGGCCCGCGCGCCATGGCCACGCCCATCGCCAGCACATCAATCACCACCAGGTGCGCAATACGCGAAGTCAGCGGCGTATAGATTTCCGTGTCTTCATGCACATCGATTGCCAGATTGACGGTCGACAGTTCGGCCAGCGGCGTCTGGCTCGGGCACAAGGTAATCAGCGAAGCGCCGCTCTCACGCACCAGATTGGCGGTGATCAGCAAGTCCTTGGAGCGCCCGGACTGGGAAATACAGATCGCCACATCGGTCGGCTTCAACGTCACCGCCGACATCGCCTGCATGTGCGGATCGGAATACGCCGCTGCGGTCAGCAACAGACGGAAGAACTTGTGCTGTGCATCCGCCGCCACCGCGCCCGACGCGCCGAAACCGTAGAATTCAACCCGCTGCGCCTGCGACATCAACGTCACCGCACGTTGCAACTCGATAGGGTCGAGCTTCTCGCGAACCTCCATCAAGGTGTGCAACGTGGTGTCGAAAATCTTCAGGCTGTAATCGGCAACCGAGTCGTCTTCATGGATCGCGAACTGACCGAAGCTGGCGCCAGCGGCCAGGCTTTGCGCCAGTTTGAGCTTGAGATCCTGGAAACCGGAGCAACCGATGGCGCGACAGAAGCGCACGATGGTCGGCTCACTGATGCCGACGCTGTGGGCCAGGTCGGCCATGGAACTGTGCATCACCGCCGCAGGGTCAAGCAGCACGTGGTCGGCGACCTTGAGCTCCGACTTGCGTAACAGGTGACGTGACTGGGCGATGTGTTGCAGCAGATTCAAGGGGCTGGACTCTTCTTATGGGCAAGGATGTAGCACGCTTGTAGTTATACTACATGAATTGGCTTTTTGCCTGCTCAATGCGTAACTCCATGTCCCCGTATCAGGCGCGATGGAGCGCATGTAGCCCTTAAAACGGATTGTTCTGATCGCGCAAAAGCCCGGCCAGACTGGCAGCCTCGACCGGCCGGCTGATCAGATAACCCTGAACCTCATCGCAACGCTCAGCTCGTAAAAAATCCAGCTGCTCCTGGCGCTCGACCCCTTCGGCTACCACTTTCAATGACAACCCATGGGCCATGGCAATGATCGCCCGAGTGATCGCCGCGTCTTCGCTGCCCTCACCCAACCCGCGAATGAAGGCCTGATCGATCTTCACGTAATCCACCGGAATGCGCTTGAGATAACTCAACGACGAATAGCCGGTGCCGAAATCGTCAATGGCCAGTTTCACGCCCAGTTCACGCAACTGCTGGAAGGTCGCGATGATGTGTTCGACGCTATCGAGCAACTGGCTTTCGGTCAGCTCCAGTTCGAGGCAGTGCGGCGCCAGACCGGTTTCCTCCAGCACCTGCCGCACCAGGCTGACCAGCTTGCCCTGACGCAATTGATGCACCGACAGGTTCACCGAAACACGGATCGGCTCCAGCCCCTGACGCTGCCATTCACAAGCCTGCCAGCAAGCCTGACGCAGGACGAATTCGCCGATCGGGCCGATCAGACCGGTTTCCTCGGCCAACCCGATGAAATCCCCCGGCGGCACCCGGCCCATGCTCGGATGATCCCAACGCACCAGCGCTTCCGCGGCATTCAACCGCCCGGTTTCAAGGCACAACTTCGGTTGATAGAACACTTTGAGCTGCTTTTCTTCGATGGCTTTGCGCAACTGATTTTCCAGCTGCAAGCGCTCAAGGGTGCTGGCTTGCAGGCTGTCGGTGTAGAACTGGAAGTTGTTGCCGCCCAGATGCTTGGCGTGTTGCATAGCCATGTTCGACTGGCTGACCAGCGCAGAAATCTCCCGGGCGTTATCCGGCAGCATGCTGATGCCCATCGAGGCGCTGACCACCAGCTCATGCCCTTCAACCGTCAGAGGCAGGCGCAATTTGCTCGACAGGCGCGTGGCGACCCGAGCCAGACTCGACAGGTTACCGTAGGCATCGAACAGCACGGCGAACTCGTCGCCGGACAACCGCGCGATGGTGTCCGCTTCCGGCAAGGCGTTGACCAAGCGGCGCGCCATTTTCTGCAGTAACTGGTCAGCAATCTCATGGCCAAGGCTGTCGTTAAGCAATTTGAATCGATCGAGATTGATGTGCAGCAGCGCCAGACTGCGCCGGCCCTGACGGGAGCGCTGATGCGCTTCATGCAGGCGTTCGCGGAACAGTGAGCGGTTGGCCAACCCTGTCAGTTCGTCGTAATGGGTCAGGTAACGCATGCGCTCTTCAGATTCGCGGCGTGCTGACAGATCGGCGAAGAAGCCGACGATATGGCTGACGTTTCCCCGACCATCACGCACCGCATTGAGTTGCAGCCACTGCGGATACAGCTCGCCGTTCTTGCGGGTTTCGACCAGTTCACCCTGCCAACTGCCGTGCTGCTCCAGTGCATGACGGATCGCCACGTAATGACGGCGGGCATCTCGACTGCACGGCAGCTCGACGACGTTGCGCCCGAGCATGTCCTCGATGTCGTAACCGGTAACCCGGCTGAACGCCTGATTGATTGCAATCAGTGCGTAGTTCGGATCGAGAATCACAATGCCTTCACTGGCCGCTTCGAACACCGTCGCCGCCAGCCGTTGCTGCTCTTCAAGGCTTTTACTGGCGCTGATGTCGCGCCGGGTGCCGACCATGCGAATCACCCGACCGCTGTCGCTGCGCTCTACGGCGCGGCCACGGTCCTCGATCCACACCCAATGGCCATCGCTGTGACGCACGCGGTATTCGATCTGATAGTCCTCGGTGCGCCCCTTCAAATGCTCGATCAACGCGTATTTCAGCGTCGGCACATCGTCTGGATGCAGGCGTGGTTTGAGGTCGCGCAGGAGCGCCGTGACGTATTCCGGAGCGAGGCCGAACAGTTCCTGAATCTGCGTGTGGTGGACTTCGTCGGTTTGCAGGTTCCAGTCCCACAGACCCAACTCACTGGCCTTCAACGCCAGCGCCAGGCGTGCTTCGCTTTTGCTCAAGGCCTGATTGGCGGCATCCAGCTCTCGGCTGCGCTGGGCAACGCGGTCTTCAAGTTCGACCTGGGCTTCGCGTAATTTGCCCTCGGCGCAGCGCCGGTGGTCGATTTCCTTCGCCAGCTCTAGATTGAGCTGCTCGCTGCGCGACTGGGTTTGCTGCAAGTGTTCGATCAAGTGCTGATTCTGGAAGCGCCGCAGCAAACCGCGATCAATCAGCCGATTGACCTGCCACGCCACCACGCTCAAGGAGCCGAGCAAGATCAATCCGAGCCAGCCCCAGCCGCGCGCCTGCTCGTCACCGCCCCAGAACAGATAACCGATCGCCGGCAACAGGCAGGGCAAGGTAAACGACAGAAACGCCGGCAGGCTCACCGCGTAGGCGACGCTGGCCGACAGGGTCGCGGCGCCGATCAGGCCGAACACCCACGCCTGCTGAATGAAGTTGTCGGCGGGCACCAGGGCGATGCCGGCGCCTGCCAGGGTCAGGCCGGTCATGGTCGAGCCGAGCAGAAACATCCGCCGCCAGATCGGTTGCGCCTGACGATCAGGAATTGCCGAGTCGAACGCTGCGACCTGAATCACCCGCAACGCGACCAGCGACAGCAACCACACCAGCCAGACGCTGACCACGAAATAGCGCTGCGGGCTCCAGAGCAAAGCGGCGCAGACCAAACCATTGATCAACATGAACAGCGTGGGCAACAACGAGCCCTGATACAGCAGACGCGTGCGCTCGACCGCCATCTCGACGGCATAGTGCTTGCGGATAACCCGGGGTTCCACAGAGGGGCCCGACAGTTCGGAGCTGAGGGTCATGGGCAACGTTCTTGTTCTTATAAGGAGGGCGTGCGCCCGAAACGTGGACGGAGCATACACAAGCCGATCCCGTTGCCAAACTGCTCCAGATCATAATTTCAGCGAAACTTTTCCGCCCTTTGCTACCGGCAAAACCCTTGGAGCGCGGCGGGCCGATGCTTGTAGCCAGTGACTGACCGGTCGTCATCGGCAGGAGTTTCATCGGCTAATGCAAAGCTCGGTTTGCCCGGGCCTGCGGCGCACCCTAGAATGCCCTGATGCGCGATGATCTCTCCCTTCTGCTGAACTCCCTCAACGATGCCCAACGCCAGGCCGTAGCAGCCCCCGTTGGCCGTCAGTTGGTCCTGGCCGGCGCCGGTTCCGGTAAAACCCGAGTGCTGGTGCACCGTATCGCCTGGTTGATCCAGGTCGAAAACGCCTCGCCCCACTCCATTCTGTCGGTGACCTTCACCAACAAGGCCGCTGCCGAGATGCGTCATCGCATCGAACAGTTGCTGGGTATCAACCCGGCTGGCATGTGGGTCGGCACCTTCCACGGCCTGGCGCACCGCTTGCTGCGGGCGCACTGGCAGGAAGCCGGGCTGAGCCAGACCTTCCAGATACTCGACAGTGACGACCAGCAACGCCTGGTCAAGCGGGTGATCCGCGAGCTGGGTCTGGACGAGCAACGCTGGCCAGCCCGTCAGGCGCAGTGGTTCATCAACGGCCAGAAAGACGAAGGTCTGCGTCCGCAACACATTCAGGCCAGCGGCGACTTGTATCTGGCGACCATGCGCGGCATTTACGAAGCCTACGAGGCAGCGTGTCAGCGTGCCGGCGTCATCGACTTCTCCGAATTGCTCCTGCGTGCCCTCGATCTGTGGCGCGATCACCCGGGCTTGCTGGCGCATTACCAAAAGCGCTTCCGGCATATTCTGGTGGACGAGTTCCAGGACACCAACGCCGTGCAGTACGCCTGGTTGCGTCTGCTGGGCAAGGGCGGCGACAGCCTGATGGTGGTGGGCGACGACGACCAGTCGATTTACGGCTGGCGTGGCGCGAAGATCGAAAACATTCATCAGTACTCCTCCGACTTCCCGGATTCGGTGACCATTCGTCTGGAGCAGAACTACCGCTCCACCGCCGGCATCCTCAAGGCTGCCAACGCCCTGATCGCCAACAACACCGGGCGTCTGGGCAAAGAGTTGTGGACCGACGGTGGCGACGGCGAAGCGATCAATCTGTACGCCGCGTTCAACGAACACGACGAAGCACGCTACGTTGTAGAAACCATCGAAAGCGCGCTGAAAACCGGCTTGGCCCGTAGCGATATCGCGATTCTGTACCGCTCCAACGCCCAATCACGCGTTTTGGAAGAAGCTTTACTGCGTGAACGCATTCCGTATCGCATCTATGGTGGTCAGCGCTTCTTCGAACGCGCGGAAATCAAGAACGCCATGGCGTACCTGCGCTTGCTCGAAGGTCGCGGCAACGATGCGGCGCTGGAACGGGTGATCAACGTGCCGGCCCGTGGCATCGGCGAGAAAACCGTCGAAGCCATCCGCGATCACGCGCGTCACAGCGATGTATCGATGTGGGAAGCGATGCGTCAACTGGTCGCCAACAAAGGCCTGACCGGTCGCGCGGCGGGTGCCCTTGGTGCGTTTATCGAGCTGATCGAGAACCTCGCCGCCAAGTGCATGGAAATGCCGTTGCACCTGATGACGCAAACCGTCATCGAGCATTCCGGCCTGATCGCTTATCACGAAGCGGAAAAAGGCGAGAAAGGCCAGGCCCGGGTAGAAAACCTTGAGGAACTGGTCAGCGCCGCACGCAACTTCGAGAACACCGAAGAAGACGAAGAGCTGACGCCACTGGCGGCGTTCCTCGGCCACGCTTCGCTGGAGGCTGGTGACACTCAGGCCGACGAGCACGAAGACAGCATTCAACTGATGACCCTGCACAGCGCCAAAGGCCTGGAATTCCCTTACGTGTTCCTTGTGGGCATGGAAGAAGGCCTGTTCCCGCACAAGATGAGCCTGGAAGAACCGGGGCGTCTTGAGGAAGAACGGCGTCTGGCTTACGTCGGCATTACCCGGGCGATGCAGAATCTGGTCATGACCTATGCCGAGACCCGACGCCTGTACGGCAGTGAAACCTACAACAAGGTTTCGCGTTTCGTCCGCGAAGTGCCGAAGGGCCTGATTCAGGAAGTTCGCCTGTCGAACAGCGTCAGCCGGCCGTTCGGCGGCAATCAGTCGATGAGCGGCAGCAACCTGTTCAGCGGCAGCGAGATTCCGGAAACGGGTTTCAGCCTGGGTCAGACGGTGCGCCATTCGATCTTTGGCGACGGCGTGATCCTCAACTTCGAGGGCGCCGGCGCGCAGGCGCGGGTGCAGGTGAACTTCAGCGAAGGCAGCAAGTGGCTGATGCTTGGCTACGCCAAGCTGGAAGCGATCTGACGCCGGTTTCGCTTTTCTGCAGGAGCGAGCTTGCTCGCGAATGAATCACCGCGGTTGATCTGATAGACCGCGGGTGCAGCTTTCGCGAGCAGGCTCGCTCCCACAGGGTTTGGTGTTCTGACCAACAATCCCGCGGAACCTATCTCCTTTTCCTACAGCCAAAAGTACACGTTCTTATTGCCTCGCGAAGCTGAACGCGACCTGTCAGGCAAAAGCCCGAAACACTCTCTCGCTAGCCAGTAACACTTCAGCTGTGCAACATGGCGCGCGTGTCTCCACAAACGGGAATACCCTTTATGAAACGTTTTCTTAGCATCGCCATGGCGTTGTGCATCGGCCTGACGATGAGCCTCGACGCCAACGCCAAGCGCTTTGGTGGTGGCAAAAGCGCCGGCGCTGCGCCGACGCACCAGACCAGCCAGATGGCTCCTTCTTCTCCAGGCGTCGGCGGCGCAGCAGCGACCGCTGGTGCTGCCGGTGCCGCTGGCGCTGCCGCCAAGGCCGGTGGTGCTTCGAAATGGCTCGGTCCTCTGGCCGGTATCGCCGCCGGTGGCCTGCTCGCTTCCATGTTCATGGGCGGCGGCTTCCAGGGCATGCAGATCTTCGACATCCTGATCATGGCCGTGATCGCGTTCGTGATCTTCCGCTTCATCGCCGCGCGTCGCCGCAAGCAGCAGGAGCAGTTCGCTCCGGCCGGTGCGCCGATGCAGCGTGAAGTGTTCGAGCAGAAGCCTGCCGCCATGGGTTCGATCTTCGGTGGTTCGGCTGCACCTGCTGCCGCCCGTCCGGTGATCAACGCGCCGGCCTGGTTCAACGAGCAGAACTTCCTTGAAGCTGCACGCAGCCACTTCCAGTCGCTGCAGCAGCACTGGGACGCCAATGAAATGGACAAGATCGCCGAGTTCGTGACCCCGCAAATGCTCGAGTTCCTCAAGCGTGAGCGTGCTGATCTGGGCGACGCCTTCCAGTCGACCTACATCGACAACCTCCAGGTTCAACTGGACGGCGTGGATGACCGTGCCGACAAGACCATCGCCACCCTGACCTTCAGCGGTGTGTCGAAAACCTCACGCTTCGACCAGGGCGAAGTGTTCAGCGAAAGCTGGAACATGGAACGTCCGCAGGGCGAAAATCAGCCTTGGCTGGTTGCCGGTATCCGCCAGAACGGCTGATCCCTTCCAGGCGTCACCTGCCGCAACAAAAAACCCCGGCCTCGGCCGGGGTTTTCTATTTCGCGGTTGCATCTATAGCGAGCTACTGTATAAACCGGCCCATATAAACCGCGCCATTCAAGCAAGAGGATCCCGGACGTGGAAGAAATCATCGAACAACTGCGTGAAGCCAACGAACCCGTGCCGGTTCCTTTGGAGTTGCCTGACGAAGACCTGCTGGTCGAAATCGAAGAACAACTGTTCATCGACATTCCGTTTGTCTTCAAAGAGTTTCTGCTGACCGTCAGCGATGTGGTTTACGGCAGCCTCGAGCCGGTGACCGTTACCGACCCACAATCCCACACCTACTTGCCGGACGTTGCCGCCAACGCTTGGGATGTCGGTGTTGATCGCAGCCTGATCCCGATCTGTCAGGACGGTGATAACTACTACTGCGTCGAAGAAGATGGCACGGTGGTGCTGTGGCAGGCCGAAGAAGAGCTGATTGCCGAAGAAACCTGGGAATCGGTGTGGCACTGGGCGCGGGACGTCTGGCTGGAAAGCTGATCGGCCAGCCGCCCCGGGTGGTCAATGCCCCGACGACTCCTTGTGGTTGTCGAGGGTTTCCAGCAGCGCCACCTGCATCCGCGTGTGCACGCGGATGAACCAGCGCCAAAGCAGCGCCGCTACTGCTGCCGCAACCACGGCGATCAGCACCAGCAACTTGTTGGTCGGCAAAATACTGGCCGACAAGGCTGCCAACAGCAGGAAAATCACCAGCAGCGAGAGAATCGGGATCACTTCGGAGATCACCCGGCGCACTCGCTGCGTGTGACGCCCGGCCATCTCCGGTTTCACGCCCATCTCCGCCAGCAACATCGACAGCGCCTTGAGCTTGCGGTAAGCGGCAATCAGGAACGGCAACGACACCAGCAACGCCCCACCCCAGATCAACGCCTTCTGCCAGCTCGGATCACTGATCCAGTCTTGCAGCCACAACGAGATGCGTTCGGCGAAATACGCGCCGGCGAAGAAGATCGCGATGACCAGTGCCAGATTGACCCCGACCTGCAGCAAGATCTTGCGAATGATGGAAGCCAGCATCGCGCCCTCGCCTTGCGGCTGGATGCTGCGCAGCCATTCGCCGTACATGCCCAGCACACGACCAAGAGGCTTGGGCACCGCCGCAGACAGCTTGATCGACAGCGGATCAGCCGCACGGATCAGATACGGCGTCAGCAGCGTTGTAATCACCGACACGGCCACAGCGACCGGGTAAAGGAAGTTACTGGTGACCTGCAAGGTCATGCCCAGCGCGGCGATGATGAAGGAAAATTCGCCAATCTGTGACAGCCCCATCCCCACCCGCAGTGAGGTGCGTCCGTCGTTGCCGGCGATAAACGCCCCGAGGCCGCAGGACAACATCTTGCCGAGCACAACGGCCACGGTGATCACCGCAATCGGCCACGCATATTCGAGAAGAATCATCGGGTCGAGCATCAGGCCGATGGCAACGAAGAAGATCGCGCTGAACAGGTCGCGAACCGGTTCGATCAGGCGCTCGATTTTCAATAATTGCCGCGACTCGGCCATGATCGCGCCGATCAGGAACGCACCGAGCACCATGCTGTACTCAAGTTTGACCACCAGCAGGCAGAAGCCGAAACACAGGCCTAGCACAGTGATCAGCAGCATCTCGTTGCTTTCGAATTTCGCCACATAGGCCAGCAGACGCGGCACCAGCAGGATGCCGATAACCAGCGCGACGATCATGAACAGCGACAGCTTGCCGACCGTGGAAAACACTTCGCCGGAGCTGACCGTGCCGCTGACGGCGATGCTCGATAGCAGCGCGATGATGCCGATGCCGAGGATGTCTTCAACAATCAACACGCCGAAGATCAACTGCGCAAAGCGCTCGTTTTTCATCTTCAGATCGTTGAGTGCTTTGACGATGATGGTGGTCGAGGAGATAGCCAGAATCGCGCCGAGGAACAGCGAATCCATGGTGTTCCAGTCGAACCAGCGGCCGATTTCATAACCGATCCAGATCATCAGGACGATTTCGAGGAACGCCGCAATAAACGCCGTGGCGCCGACCTTGAACAGCTTGCGCAGGCTGAACTCCAGGCCGAGGCAGAACATCAGGAAAATCACCCCGAGCTCGGCGAGGGTCTTGATGGTTTCTTCATCGTGGATCAGACCGAACGGCGGCGTGTGCGGGCCAATGATGAAACCAGCGACGATGTAACCAAGCACCACCGGCTGCTTGAACCGGTGGAACAACACGGTCACCACACCTGCGACCAACATGATCACTGCCAAGTCCTGAATAAAACTGATGGCATGCATGGCGTGGGCTCCTTGAATGACGAGGCTCGCGCACAGACGTCAGAAATGTCTGAGCGAGCTAGGTAAAAATCCGCTTTTCGTGTGGGAATTGCCCTTGAGGCGGGCTTTTGCAGGGTAACACCGCGACTTCCGCCTGGAAGGCGGTGCAATATATGGAAACAGATCGATCCCGGCGTGACGACGGCCAGTCGCCCGGCGTCCCGATAACGGTGCTTTTGAAAAGCGACCAGGCACCCATAGAGGTGCTTCCAGAAATCAGCCTTGATCCGTGAGAACGTTATGGAACCCGGAAACGCCCAGCTGTCGATGACGGTACTGATGACCCCCGACATGGCCAACTTCTCTGGCAATGTCCACGGCGGCACCCTGCTCAAATACCTCGACGAAGTGGCCTACGCCTGCGCGAGCCGTTACGCCGGCCGCTACGTGGTGACGCTGTCGGTGGATCAGGTGATTTTCCGCGAGCCGATCCATGTCGGCGAACTGGTGACCTTCCTTGCGTCGGTCAACTACACCGGCAACACTTCGATGGAAGTCGGCATCAAAGTCGTTACCGAGAACATCCGCGAACGCTCGGTGCGCCACACCAATAGTTGCTTCTTCACCATGGTTGCGGTGGATGACCAGCGCAAACCGGCACCCGTGCCGCCGCTGCAACCGCAGAACAGCGAAGACAAGCGTCGTTATATGCAGGCGCAGCAGCGGCGGCAGATTCGCCAGGAGCTGGAAAAGCGGTATCAGGAGATCAAGGGCGACGCTTGAGATTTGTAGCGCTCAGACGACCGCTTTCGCGAGCAGGCTCGCTCCCACATTTGAATGCATTCATCTGTGGGAGCGAGCCTGCTCGCGAATGGGGGGCAACGCGGTCTTAAAGACTGATCGCGGTTGCCTCGAACTTCACCCGAGGATGCGCTATCCGATCCTGCGCCCGCACCAGTTGCAGCTCATAACTGGCGCAAGCCTGAGTTTCCAGCAACACCTCATGCACCGCCGCCGCTGTGAACTCAAACGCCGCCACCAAGCTGTCACCCAACAACACCCGCGCCAGAAACAGGCCGGACGTCAGATCGCCCACACCCACCGGCTGACGCGGAAACGCCAACAGCGGACGACGCAGGTGCCAGCTACCTTCGGCCGTCACCAACAGCATCTCAAAGCCATCGGCCGGTTTGCCCGGATAATCCAGATGCTTGACCAGCACGGCTTTCGGCCCCCGCGCCAGCAAGGCTCGGGCCATCGCCAGACAGTCGAACAACGACTGCGGCTTGCGCCCGGAAAAGCTGTCCAGCTCCAACTGGTTCGGACACATGATGTCTGCCACGGCCGCTGCCTCTTCCAGCAGGAAGTCACTGACTTCGGTCGGCACGCTGCAACCCTTTTCCGGATGGCCCATCACCGGATCACACAGATACAGCGCCTTCGGGTTGACCGATTTGATCCGCTCGACACCGCTGAGAATCGCCCGACCCTGCGCCGCGCTGCCAAGGTAACCGGACAGCACCGCATCGCAGTTGCCCAGCTCGCCAATCGCCGCAATGCCTTCGACCAGTTCCGGGATCTGCTGCGGCGCCAGCACTTCGCCGGCCCACTGACCGTATTGGGTGTGGTTGGAGAACTGCACGGTGTTGAGCGGCCAGACATTGACCCCGACCCGCTGCATCGGAAAAACCGCGGCGCTGTTTCCGGCGTGGCCGAACACCACGTGGGACTGAATGGCGAGCAGATGAGGCGTACGTTTCATTCGGGTCATTCCGTAAAACGATTGAAATTCAAGCCGCGCAGTATGCGACGAAACGCAGCCTGTACGACAGACCGGCGACGCAGTTAAGCTGACGCTATCTTTTGGAGTTCGATGTTGATGCTGACCCTGGAAAACATCTTTGTGCTGATGCTGTTCGCCGCTGCCGGCGCCTGGTTATGGCACAACCACGGCTTGCGCGAGCGGGCGCTGGAGCGGGTCAAACAGCATTGTCTGAACGTGCGGGTCGAGTTGCTCGACGGCAACGTTGCGCTAAAAAAGATCGGTTTCATCAAGGATGCCAACGGTCGCCGACGACTGGCGCGGGTGTACAACTTCGAGTTCACCGTGACCGGCGAAACCCGCCATAACGGCACCATCACCCAGTTTGGAGCGCACAGTGCGCAGATCGAACTGGCGCCCTATCCGGCACCGTTCGACGATACGCCGCCGGTGGTTGAGGTGCAGAAGCCTCGCGCGGAAGTTATCGAGCTGAGTCAGTGGCGCCAGGAGCACACCAAATGGAAGCCCTGACGGCCATGCAGGAGCTGCCGAAGGCCGCGATCTTTTGATCTTAACCCTCCCGGCACCCCGACAACCCTCTCTGCAGCACCTCAACATCCTGCGCCTCACTGAAGATCAGCTCGATGCGCGAATCTTTCCGCCATTCACTGGCCAGCCAAACCAACTGCGCATTCTCCAGCGCGTTCGCCGAAACCCAGCCATCTGCGCTGTGGATAACCAGTTTCGCTCTTTTCCAATGAAGCCCGTTTAGCCAATCGGCGATACGTGCCTTGTCGAACTTTTGAGCCGGATGCCAACGCCAACCGATGCTCCAGCCCTCCTCCTGCGCCAGACTCAGGCAAATCGGCATCGTCGGGTCGCTCCAGACAGCCGGCATACGCGCCAACCCTTTGGGCACCACCAGGTTATCCACACCGACAGCCGCTTGCGCCGCCAGCCCCGGTAGCTCGTTCAAGGCGAGTTGTGCCTGCCGCGTCCAGATCTGTCTGACCGGAGGGAGCTGACCCGCGATTTTCTGTCGTTCTTTTTCATCAAGGTTTTCTGCCTTGTTCATCAATAACAGTCCAGCGCTGGCCAACGCTTCCTGCTGAGTTGCCGGCAATGCTCTGCCGGCATGGAGCGACTGAGCATCCAGCACCAATACACACGGCTGCACCGCCAGCACACCCAGCCACGGCGCCTCATTCAACTGTTGAATCAGCTGCGCCGGATGCCCCAGCCCGGACGGTTCGATGAACAGCCGATCCGGCTTCGCCTTGCGCAGCAAACGCCCCAGGCCAATCTGAAACGGCGTGCCATTGACGCAACACAGGCAGCCCCCGGCCACTTCGCCGAGTGCGATACCATCGGCGTCACTGGTCAACAGAGCGGCGTCGAGACCGATCTGACCAAACTCGTTGATCAGCACCGCCCAACGCTCGCTTTCCGGCCGCTGGGCCATGAGTTGGCGAATCAGGCTGGTCTTGCCGGCGCCCAAAGGGCCAGCAATGACATGGGTAGGAATGTTCTGCAACATGGCCGGGAGCTTTCTTGGGAGATTCAAAGATGCGTTGGATGGGATGGTCGTTGCTGCTGGCGCTGCTGTCGAGTGAAGCGTGGGCCCAGGCCTGTGTGGTGCACAGTCAGGGTGAGCGGCTCGACGTCAAAGTCTGTCAGCAGAACCGCAATATCCCGGAGAAACTGTTCAACGACGGTTTCTGCCAGCCAACGCTGGCCGGGCAGAAAGTCGAAGTGCAATACGTCGATCAGTGCCCGAGCGGTGCGTTTGGCGTGTGCAGCAACGCGCAAGTCGCCAATATGCCTTATCGCCAGGACATCCACTATTACGGCGTAGCCACGGATGCGGCATATCTGAAACCGTATTGCGAACGCCAGAGCCAGGGTTCGTGGCTAAAGCCTTGAACCGTTAGCCGAGCCAGTCGAGGGTCAGTATCAGGCGGCGCTGGCCCGCAGTCAGTTGCGGCGAGCGGTGAACCAGGCCGAAGCCCTCGTTGCCGTGCCATTTTTCGCCTTTCAATAACGCGACGTCGCCGCTGTCGAGTTGCTGGATTTGCCCTTGGGGTTCGGCGTTGGCCTGCCCCAACTGACTGCGATCCATCGCGCCTTCCTTGAGCCATTCGCTGCCGACGCCGGCGTAGGAGGTGATCAGCCGCACCGGCACGTGATCGACGTGAAAACGCGGGCACATGGCTTTATCGAGCACTCGCAGACGCAGTCCGATTCGCTTGGCTCCCAGCAAACAGGCGAAGGCGCCGACCAGCCATTTCAGGTCGGCAACAAAGCCTTCGTAGCCCTCCAGATCGCGGAACCCTGAGGCCAGGCCAGTGAGGTCAGGCTCCGCGTCCTCATCCGGCAACTCAAGGCACAACGATTCCGCAAAGGGTTCATTGAGCGATAGCAGCAAGTGGGCGAATTCACTGATGTGCAACGGCAGTTGGCGCTTCCAGACGGCGAGATTGGTGTCGTCGTCCAGAATGCGCGTCAGCGTTTTTGGGGTCGATCCTTGGTGCTGATGACGCGTGCGGATTTGCATTTGTTTGAGGGCAAGCATCAGGCAGCCTCTTCGTGCCAAGGGCCAAAGGGATCCGGTAGCGCACGCCAGCCTTCTACACCGATTGCCATCTCCTCATCGGTCAGCAGACACTCATCCAGTTCGGCGGAGAGCTGCAGGAAATCGATGTTCTGACCGATGAACACCAGTTCCTGGCGGCAGTCTCCTACGCTCGGCGTCCAGTTTTCCATGATGGCGGCGGTGCTTTCCTGATCTTGCGGCCACTGGTTTTTCGGCACAAAACGCCACCAGCGTCCGGCAAAGCCGTGGCGCATCAACCCACCGGCCTGCGACCAGCTGCCGGCATCAGTGGGTTTGCTGGCCAGCCAGAAAAAGCCTTTCGAACGCAGCAGTTTGCCGTTAAGCCATGGACGGTCGATGAAGCTGAAGAAGCGTTGCGGGTGAAAGGGCCGACGCGCGCGGTAGGCGGTTGAGGCGATGCCGTACTCGTCGGTTTCCGGCACGTGTTCACCGCGCAACTCTTGCAGCCAACCGGGTGCTTGGGCGGCTCTGTCGAAATCGAAGCGACCGGTGTTGAGCACCTTCTCCAGCGGCACCTCGCCCATCACCATCGGGATGATTTCGGCATGGGCGTTGAGACGCTTGAGGATAGCGATCAATTCTTCACGCTCGCGCTGACTGATCAAGTCGATCTTGCTGATCAACAGCACGTCGGCGAATTCAATTTGTTCGATCAACAGATCGGTGATGGAGCGCTCATCTTCCTCACCGAGAATCTCACCACGGGAAGCGAGGCTTTCGGCCGCCTGGTAGTCCGGCAGGAAATTCACACCGTCGACTACAGTGACCATGGTGTCGAGACGCGCAATGTCGGAAAGGCTTTGGCCCTGCTCATCACGGAAGGTAAAGGTTTCTGCCACGGGCAATGGTTCGGAAATGCCGGTGGATTCGATCAGCAAATAATCGAAGCGTCCTTCCCGGGCGAGCTTGCTGACTTCCTCCAATAAATCTTCGCGTAACGTACAGCAGATACAGCCGTTACTCATTTCGACTATTTTTTCTTCAGCACGGTTCAGGCTGACATCACGCTGGACTTCGCTGCCATCAATGTTGATTTCGCTCATATCGTTAACGATTACAGCGACACGTAGACCCTTGCGATTACGTAGTACGTAATTCAAAAGTGTACTTTTTCCGGCTCCAAGAAATCCTGAAAGTACGGTAACGGGCAAATCGGCTGACATTTGATAATCCTCATAGGAATGCAGCCGACTGGCGCTTTTGCTAGCGCTTGGCGTTTTGGTACCTCATACGAGGTAAACGCTTGAAATCGGACCGCTCAGGCTCAATTGATATTTATGTTATAGTATAACAACACAAATAAACCAGCTTTGCTCTTGTTCTTAGCGAAAAACAGCAGGAAGCTGAGCCAGCCTCACATCCGGAATTCGTAATGAAAACTGTAATGAAATGCTGGTTTTTGAGTCTTGGATTGCTGGTTGCTGATAGCGCGTGGGCACAGTTACCGACGCTCGCGAGCTGTACACGCAGCGCTAACTTGCTGGCGTGCGTCGATGCCGAGGGCAACGCGTATAGCGTCAACACCGTCGGCAATACGCTTTATCTGCGCGGATTTGAAAAGACTGGCCAGCGTTATTGGGCCCAAACCAACAGCCGTTTTGGGCAACTGACGTTCTTCACTGGCATCGCCTCCGACGGGGAAGCCTGGGTCGGCTACACCCGCCGCGTCGGCTGGACGACCATCAATCGCTTCTCCAGCTCCGGCGGTAGTAGCGCGAAATTCACTTGCAGCCGGATTGCTGGCTGCTAGGCCTGCGCTTTGCGTTGCTCCTGTTGCCAGGCGAGATAGCTGTTGATCGGTGGATTTTTCTCGAAGTAACGCTGCAATCCCTCAAACAAACCATCCGCCACTGCTTGCTGATGCCGCGCCGTGACCAGACGCTGACTGTCGCGCGCGTTGGAAATAAAGCCGGTTTCCACCAGAATTGACGGCACATCGGGCGACTTCAACACGGCGAATCCGGCCTGTTCCACGCGCTTCTGATGCAGGGTGGTGATGCCGGCCAGACTGCCTAGCACCGTATTACCCAGTTGCAGGCTGGCGGCGATCGTCGCGTTCATCGACATGTCGAGAATTACCCCGGCTAGCATCGGGTCCTTATCCTTCAGATTGAGCAGATTGGTGGCGCCGAGCAGATCCGCGCCGTTCTCTCGCTGCGCCATGAAACGGGCCGTCGCCGACGTCGCACCACCTTCCGACAGGCAATAAACCGACGCGCCTGAAGCCGTCAGCCGCGGAGCGGCGTCGGCATGCACCGAGATGAACATGTCGGCCTTGTGCCGTCGGGCGATCTCTACGCGCTTGCGCAAAGGAACGAAGAAGTCGTCATTGCGCACCAGTTTTACATCAAAGCCTTTCTCTTTTTTCAAACGTTTGGCGAGTAATTGTGCGATGGAAAGCACTACATCTTTTTCTTTTTCGCCCTTGGCGCCGACTGCGCCGGGGTCCTTCCCGCCGTGTCCTGGGTCGACGACAACGATAATGTCGCGCTTCGGGTGAACGCCAATCTTGGGTGTTTCACGTGGAACCATCGGTGTTGTTGGCGCCGCTTTTGCGCTGACTAAATCCAGAACAAGCCGATGACTCTGGCCATCCTGCGGCGCCAAAAGAAAGCTGTTCAGCAGCACTGGACTGCTCAAATCGAGAACAATCCGCGTGTTTCCCTGACCAAAAGGCCCGGTTCGAATCGAACGAATCACCGTGCCAGTGAGCGCCAACTGACTGAAATCACTGCTCAGATTCGCATCGGCTACATCGACAATCAACCGCTCCGGAGCGCTGAGCGTGAAGGTCTTGTAGCGTACGGGCCCGCTCAAATCGAAGACCAATCGCAGCTTTTCATCCGAACGCCAAAGCCGCGCATTGCGAATTTGCGTAGCCGACACACTGAAGGGCATAGCAAAAGCTGCGCTGGCCAGAATCAGATTGAGCACGTGACGTCGACGCATATGAAAACCCGTTCATGAAAAAGACATCGTGATTTGAATTGTTATAATGTAACATCGATTTCACTCAACACGATGGTCCCGAACATGAATTCGCTGACACTCCCGGATATCGCCGCGCAGGCCACTCGCCAAGCTTTGCCACTCGAATGGGTGGGCATGCACGGCATCGCATTGCCTGTCTTGCTGGAAGGAAAACGACTGAGCGCAAAGGCCGACGCTGGCGTCAGCCTGGATGATGGCGAAGCACGTGGCATTCACATGTCGCGCCTGTATCTGGCGCTAGAAGTGCTTGAGCGGGAGAACCTTTCTCCTGCCTTGTTGCGGCAGATTCTCGAGGAGTTTTTGCACAGTCACGCGGGCTTATCCAACTGTGGTTTTCTGAATATTCACACTGATTTGTTGCTGAAGAGACCGGCACTGGTCAGTCCGCTAGCGGGTTGGAAATCCTACCCGGCGTCTATTTCCGCGAGCCTGAAAAATCAGATGTTCCACGTGGAACTCAAAATCGAAGTGCCCTACTCCTCAACTTGCCCATGTTCAGCTGCGCTGGCGAGGCAGTTGATTCAGCAGCAATTCATCAACGACTTCGCCAACAAGCCGCTTCAACACGCTGACATTCTCGCTTGGCTCGGCTCGACCCAAGGCATTGTCGCCACTCCCCACAGCCAACGCAGCACGGCGCAACTGCATCTGCACCTCGACGAATTCATTGATGAGTTGCCATTGAGCGCAATCATCAACGACGCCGAGGCTGCACTCGGGACAGCTGTACAGACCGCCGTAAAACGCGCAGACGAACAAGCCTTCGCCCTCGCCAACGGGCAAAACCTGATGTTCTGTGAAGACGCTGCGCGCCGACTGAATCTCGCGCTTCGTAGAACCCCCGGCGTCAGTCAATTCCACCTCCGAGTGGTCCACGCTGAAAGTCTGCACGCCCACGATGCCGTCGCCGAAAGTAGCTGGCAGCGTGAGCAAGTATGATCCGCTGCCAATCCCTGAGCTGGGGTGCACCCGGCCAACCGCTGACCGCACCTCTGAACCTTGAACTCGACAGCGGCAGCCTGACGGCAATCATCGGCGCAAACGGCTGCGGCAAAAGCAGCCTGCTGAAAGTCATCGCCGGGCTACAAAAGCCATTGGCTGGCAACATCGCCCTGAGTGTTCCACGTCAAAGCGGATTGTCCTTTCTCCCTCAACAGCAACATCTCGATCGCCAATTCCCCATCAGCCTCGAGAAGCTGATAGCGGCGGGTTTCTGGGGACGTCGACTCTCAACTCAACTGCGCGCACAACGCTTGAAAGACGCACTGGAAAACTGGCACCTGAGCGGGCTCGAACAGCGTCCGCTTATGGCTCTGTCCGGCGGTGAACTGCAACGTGCCCTGCTCGCTCGACTGAGTCTGACCGACGCTGCGGTGTTGCTCCTCGACGAACCTCACGCCGCACTGGATGAAATCGGCCAACAGTTGCTATGGCAACACATCCACGCCTGGCATGACCAAGGTCGAACACTGCTCGTTGTGTGCCACGACCTCGCCGCCGTGCGCCAGCACATTCCCGAGACTTTGCTGATCAAAAACCGCGACTGCGTATTCGGCGCGAGTGCGCAACTCATTCAACAAACACCTCACACGCGGGTGGCCTGATGCTCGCCGTCGCCCACCTTTGGCAACCGTTCAACGAGTTCGTCTTCATGCGCCGCGCCCTGGTTGGCGGTTTGGTATTGGCGTGCAGCACGGCGCCACTCGGCGTGTTTTTGATCCTGCGACGAATGAGCCTGATCGGCGATGCAGTCGCCCACGGCATCCTTCCCGGCGCGGCATTGGGTTTCTGGTTCGCCGGCCTGAGTCTACCCGCCCTAACACTCGGCGGCCTCGGTGCTGGTCTGAGCATGGCCGGTCTTGCCGCCTGGATTACCCGCCGCACCGGTCTGCGCGAAGACGCCAGCCTCGCTGCGATCTACCCAATCTCCCTCGCCAGCGGTGTGCTGATCCTCGGCATCGCCGGCAAACGCCTCGATCTGTTGCACCTGCTGTTCGGCTCGGCTTTGGCCGTCGACGGGCCGACCCTCAACGGCATGTTATGGGTTTCGGCATTCAGCCTGATCGCCATGACGCTGATCTACAAACCGCTGTTGCTCGACACCCTCGACCCATTGTTCCTGAGAACCGTCAGCCGACTTGGCCCCCTCGCCCACGGCGTGTTCCTGACGCTGGTCGTGCTCAATCTGGTCATCGGTTTCCAGGCCATCGGCGCACTGATGGTGGTCGGACTGATGATGCTCCCCGCCGCGGCGTCGCGATTCTGGAGCCGACGCCTGCCGATCCTGATCGCCATCGCGGCCGTCATCGGTTGCCTCTCGGTCTGGTTCGGCCTGCTGCTGTCATTCTACTACTCGCTGCCCAGCGGCCCGGCCATCGTGTTGGTCGCCGGTCTCGGTTATCTGCTGTCCGTGGTGTTCGGACCGGTACACGGTCTGCTGCGCCGCCCGCCCTTGCTCACATCCCAATGAGGTGTTTCCCGATGCGTGCTCTAGTCGTGTTGTTCAGCCTGATGCTGTCGATGTCCTTGTCGGCGGCGGAAAAATTGCCGGTGGTTACCAGCTTCAGCATTCTCGCGGACATGGTTCATCAGGTCGGCGGCGAACATATCCAGGTCACCAACATGGTCGGCCCGGACGCCGACGCGCACACTTATGAGCCGAGCCCAGACGATGCCAAAGCCCTGCTCAAGGCCAGACTGATCATCAAGAATGGCCTGGGTTTCGAGCCATGGCTGGATCGTCTGGTCACCAGCACCGACACCAAAGCCACGGTCATCAGTGCCAGTTACGGTGTGATTCCACGCTCACTGGATGAAGACGGCGAGACCGTTCCCGATCCACATGCCTGGCACAACCTGGCAAACGCCGAGTTGTACGTCGCCAATATCACCAAGGTACTGATCGCTGCGGATCCGGCGAACAAAGCCGACTACGAACGCAACAGTAAAACCTACCTGAAGCAGATCTACGCGCTGCTTGCTGAAGCCAAGGTCAAGCTCGGGTCGCTGCCACCGGGCAACCGCAAGATCGTCACCAGTCACGATGCTTTCGGTTATCTCGGCCAGGCGTACGGCATCGACTTCATGGCGCCACAGGGTTTGTCCACGGAACGCGAGCCATCAGCTGCTGAAGTTGCGGCGCTGATCACTCAGATTCGTCAGGCCAAAGTCAAAGCGGTGTTCATGGAAAACATCAAGGATGCACGCCTGCTCAAACAGATCGCCGACGAAAGCGGTGCGCATATCGGCGGCACGCTCTACTCCGATGCCCTCGCCACCAGCGGCCCGGCAAGCACCTTCACGGGTCTGTTCGAATACAACCTCAACACCCTTTACGACGCACTGAGCCGACCATGATCCGCAAGAATCCTTCAGGTGATTTGCCGCAGATTGCCGAGTCGGCCTATGTCGATAAAACCGCGATCGTCTGCGGCAAGGTGGTCATCGGTGAAAACGTTTTCGTCGGCCCTTATGCGGTCATTCGCGCCGATGAAGTGGACGCCTCTGGAGAGATGGAGCCAATCACCATCGGCGCCAACTCGAACATCCAGGATGGCGTGGTGATCCACTCCAAATCCGGCGCGGCAGTGACCATCGGTGAATTCAGTTCCATCGCCCACCGCTCTATCGTGCACGGCCCCTGCGTGGTTGGCGACCGAGTGTTTATCGGTTTCAACAGCGTGCTGTTCAACTGTGTCGTTGGCAACGGCTGCGTGGTGCGGCACAACTCGGTGGTCGACGGTCGCGATTTGCCGGACGCGTTCTACGTGCCCTCCACGACTCGCATCGGACCGAATACCGACCTCTCGTTATTTCCGCCGGTGAGTATCAGCGCCTCGGAGTTTTCCGAAGACGTAGCGCGCACCAACGTCGATCTGGTGCGCGGCTATAAAGCTTTGCAGAACGAGTTCTGAACCATGAGCAGCGTGCTGATTCGCAATGCAAGACTGGTCAACGAAGGGCGCGAGTTCGACAGTGATCTGTTGGTCAGCAATGGCCGCATCGTCAAGATTGCCCGCTGCATCGAAGGCGAAAATGCCACGGTGGAAATCGACGCCAACGGCCAATGGCTGGTGCCGGGGATGATCGATGACCAGGTGCATTTTCGTGAACCGGGGGCGCCGGCCAAGGGCAGTATTTATACCGAGTCGCGAGCAGCGGTTGCGGGTGGCATCACCAGCTTCATGGACATGCCCAACACCAATCCGGCCACCCTCACCCATGAAGCACTGACGGATAAAAAGCGCCGGGCGGCAATCAACTCGGTGGCCAATTACGGCTTTCACTTTGGCGTGAGCCGCGACAACCTCGACACGGTCGCCGCGCTCAATCCGTGTGAAGTGGCCGGCGTAAAAGTGTTCATGGGCGCTTCGACCGGCAACATGCTCGTGGATGATCCGCAGATCCTTGAGCGACTGTTTGCCGAGGTGCCGACGATCCTGTTGGCCCACTGCGAACACACGCCGAGCATCGACGCCAACGCAGCCAATCTGCGTGAGTTGTTCGGCGAGCGAATCCCTCCCGCCGCTCACCCGCTGATACGTAATGCCGAGGCATGTTATCGCTCCTCTTCACTGGCGGTGGAACTGGCGAAACGTCACGGCACGCGGTTACACGTTTTGCACCTGACTACCGCGCGAGAATTGGCGTTGTTCGAGGACAAACCGCTGGCGCAAAAACGCATCACTGCCGAAGTCTGTCTGCATCATTTGTTGTTTGATGATCGCGACTACCCAAGCCTCGGCAACCTGATCAAGTGCAACCCGGCGATCAAGACGCAGGGCGATCGCGATGCTTTGCGCGAAGCGCTGAACAGCCATCGCCTGGACGTGATCGGCAGTGATCACGCGCCGCATACCTGGGAGGAAAAGCAGCGGCCTTATGCGCAGGCACCTTCGGGATTGCCGCTGGTGCAGCATGCGTTGCCGGCACTGATGGAGCTGGTGGCGGACGATGTGCTGCCAATCACAACGTTGGTTTCGAAGACCAGCCACAGAGTCGCGGATCTGTTTGCGATTCCCGATCGTGGGTATCTACGTGAGGGGTACTGGGCGGACTTGGTATTGGTGGAGCCACAAACGCTGGAAGTGAATCGACAACCCATTCTGTCGCAGTGTGCATGGACGCCGTTTGCCGGACGCAGCTTTCGTCATCAGGTAAGTACGACGATTGTCTCAGGGCAGATTGCGTGGCGGAATGGGCGGGTGAACGAGGGGTGTCGGGGGTTAGCGCTGAGATTTATGCGCTGAATTCGAGGACGCTATCGCGAGCAGGCTCGCTCCCACATCAGACTGCATTTCAAAGGTGGGAGCGAGCCTGCTCGCGAAGCTTTTAAGCTCTTGGTTTAACGCTGCCGCAGTCTTGGCCCAACCAAACCGCGCGGGTCTCCAGACTGCCCTTCTGATTGATCCCGATCGCATTGAACGTGCCGTTGGCCACGGTGGTGAATTCCCGATCACTGAGGAACGTCGCCACACCGGTGCCCTGCGCTTTCGGGCAACTGAAACGGAATTTCCATTGGTTGCCGCTGCGCTCGGTGATCTGCTGTTTGCAACCCGATTGCGGATCGGCCAGCGGAATATCGTTGGTCGCCACTTGCTGCGGCGTCAGACACGCGCGAATACCCTTGCCGCCGATATTGATCCCGTTCTTCTCCAGCGCTGCACGCTGTTGCGGGGTCATCTGCCCTTGCAACTGGCCGAGGATCGATTGCACATCCATTGGCTGATCATCGACCTTGACGTTGCTCGATGTCATTTCCCACAGCCCCGGCTGCAACATCTGCGCCTGCGCAACCACCGGCAATGCCAAACCCAGGCCCAGCGCCAAACCCAGCAGACGAACGTTCATCGAAAAACTCCTGATCAGTAGTGGCCGTTAGACGTCGGCCGATTGCTTCGGTTCATGCACCAATTAAATAGCGACATTCGCGACAGAACATGGTCTGTTAAGCATTGAATCTTCCGGAGCAAGGCTGCCCCATGGATTATTTTGGACCGCACATTTTCGGTTATCTGATCGCCCTGATACACACCCTCGGCTTGATCGCCGCCATCCATGCGGTGCTCACCGTGCGCACGGCTCAAGGCTCGATCGCCTGGGCATTGTCGCTGATCTTCATTCCCTACCTCACGCTTATTCCGTATCTGGTGTTCGGCCGCAGCACCTTTGATGGGTACATCAAGGCGCGGCGCCAGGCGAATGAACAGATGCGTCAGGCCATCTCCGAGTTGAACTGGCGCCCGTGGGTGGAAGAGGCACTGACTGCGCGCGCCTCGAATGCCTACGCCTCGTTACGCGCAATGCCCAAGCTCGGCCGCATGCCGTGCCTGGCGAACAATGAAGTGCAATTGTTGATAAACGGTGCGGCCACCTTCGACGCGATCTTCCAGGCCATCGATCAAGCGAAAGAAGCGGTGCTGATCCAGTTTTTCATCATTCACGATGATCGGCTCGGCCAACGCCTGCGCGATCTGTTACTGAAGAAAGCCGCCGAAGGCGTCTCTATTCATCTGCTCTATGACCGCATCGGCAGCCACGCCCTGCCCCACAACTATGTGCAGGCATTGCGCGATGGCGGCGTCGAGGTCAAAGCCTTCGCCACACGCAGCGGTTGGCTCAATCGCTTTCAGGTCAACTTCCGTAACCACCGCAAGATCGTCGTGGTCGATGGCGTGGTCGGTTTTGTCGGCGGGCACAATGTTGGCGATGAATACATGGGTGAAAAACCACCACTGGCACCTTGGCGCGATACCCATGTGAAGGTACGTGGCCCGGTCGTCGCGTGTATGCAGGAATCCTTTGCCGAAGACTGGTTCTGGGCCGCACGGACCCTGCCGCCGCTGATCCTGCCAGATGAATACCCGGATGACGGCGTGCTCTGCCAATTGCTCGCCAGCGGCCCGGCGGATGCCTACGAAACCTGCTCGTTGTTCTTTGTCGAAGCGATCCACGCGGCGACCGAACGGGTGTGGATCACCAGCCCGTATTTCATCCCCGACGAGGCTGTATTTGCTGCATTAAGATTGGCCGTTCTGCGTGGCGTCGATGTGCGATTGCTGCTGCCGTCGCGGCCAGATCACCGCATCGTCTACGCCGCTTCCAGCCTCTACGCGTTTGAAGCCGTGCGCGCTGGCGTGCGGGTATTCCGCTACGAACCCGGTTTCCTGCATCAGAAAGTGGTGTTGATCGACAGCGAGATCAGCGCCATCGGCAGCGCCAATCTGGACAACCGCTCATTCCGGCTGAATTTCGAAGTGATGCTGCTGACCGTCGACAGTACATTCGCCGCCAGTGTGGAAAACATGCTCAAATCGGATTTCGAACAAGCCTACGAAATCGCCAAAGAAGAAAGCCGGGAGCTCCACCGCCTGCAACAAGTAGGCATGCGGATCGCCCGGCTGATTTCGCCGATTCTATAAAAAACCCTCTCCCGTGGGAGAGCGGATTATTCAGTGTTAAGGGTTATAGATGTCGTCGCGAGTCCACGGCAGTTCATGGCTGCCATCCGGGTGTGCCTTCACCGCGAGGATTTGGTGCAGATTGATCCAGCCACGCGCGAACGCATAGGCGCAGCCAGCCAGGTACAAACGCCAGATGCGCAGCGCTTGATCCGGTACCAGTTTGCCAGCGGCTTCGAGATTGTCCTCCAGCCGCTCGCTCCAGTGATCCAGCGTGCGCGCGTAGTGCAGGCGCAGACTTTCGACGTCAACAACCTCCAGGCCAGCTTCGCTGATCTCGGCCGAGATCATCGCCAGGTGCGGTAACTCACCGTTGGGAAATACGTATTTCTCGATGAAGTCCCCCGCTCCGCGTCCTACCGGACGACCATCGGTGTGTTTGGCGGTGATGCCATGGTTCATCACCAGACCGCCCTCCTTTACCGCACCGAACAGGGTTTTGCAGTACTCGGCGAGATTGGCGTGACCGACGTGCTCGAACATGCCGACGCTGACGACCTTGTCGAAACGCCCGTCCTGGGGCAGATCGCGGTAGTCGAGCAGCTGCAGTTCGATCTGGTCTTCCAGTCCTTCGGCTTTGACCCGCTCGCGTGCCAGTTCAAGCTGTTCCTTGCTCAGGGTAATGCCGAAGACCTTCGCACCGAATTCTCGAGCCGCGTAACGTGCCAGACCACCCCAGCCGCAACCGACATCCAGCAGATAGTCACCCGGCTGCAAACGCAGCTTGCGGCACAGATGGCGGAATTTGGCTTGCTGCGCTTGCTCAAGCGTTTCGCTGCCGGTTTCGAAATACGCGCAGGAATACGCCATGTCGCTGTCCAGCCAGAGCTGGTAGAACGCGTTGGACAGGTCGTAGTGGTAGGAAATGGCCTTGGCGTCGGTTTCCTTGTCGTGAAAAACCCGCACGGGCTGACTGCCTTCGTCCTCATCGAGCAAGGCCGTGCTCAATTCGTCACAGACCCGGATGACTTCGCTGATCGAACCCTCCAGTTCGAGTTTGCCTTCAACGAAAGCCGCGCCAAGCGCATCGAGGCTTGGATGGGTGAACTGGGTGACCATCTGCGGGTCCTTGACCACGATGGTGACGCTGGGCGCTGGCCCAAGATTGAACTCATGGCCGTCCCAGAGCCGCAGTCGAAGCGGTAGCTGCAGATTCTGTAAGGCCGGTGGAAGTTGCGCGAGCATGGAAAATCCCCCCTTGTTTCAGACGTCTGATCTGAGGGTAGACCATCCTTGAAAAATAGCAGGCTATCGATTTGATAGCCGCTGACTATGAACCTGCAAGGCTGTGTGATCCGTATTCAACGCGCCTGATCTAAGGACAGACAGCCCGGCGCGCAGTTCAAAAAACGATCAATTCTGCTCTTTCATCTTTAGCAGAGGCTCTTGGAAACGCAACAAACGCCCGGCGTTACCCAGTACCAGCAACGTGCTGAGGTTGTGCAACAGTGCGGCGATCATGGCCCCGGCAGCGCCGAGCCAACCGAAGGCGGCGAACACGACAATCACCAGAGTCCAGCCCAGTCCGATGATCACGTTGACCTGCAACGTTCTGCGGCACTGGCGGCTGAGCCGCACACAAGTGCCGAGACGACGCAAATCGCTGCCAATCAAGACGATGTCCGCCGAGGCCAGAGCGATGTCTGCCCCGCCTGCGCCCATCGCCACACCGACCACGCCCGCCTTGAGTGCGAGCGAATCGTTGATGCCGTCACCCACCACCATTGGCCGGAAGCCATTGTCGATTTCCTTGAGCACGCGATTGAGTTTGTCTTCGGGCAAGGCTTGGGCCTGGACTTCATGCAAATCGACGTCCCGCGCCAAAGACTGGGCCACGCTCTCTCGATCCCCAGTCAGCAACAGTTGCCGACCGAGGCCCAGTGCACGCAATTCGCCGAGGGCAAAGCGGGCTTCCGGCTTGACCGTGTCGGCCAGCAACAACCAGGCGAAGAATTCGCCGTTCAGGGCCAGTCCGGCGATCGGTCCATCGTGCTCAGGGACCGCGGTGGTTACGATCCCCAACTGCGCGAACAATTCCGGTCGACCGAGTGCCGCTTCGCCCTGCTCCGTCATGGCCACCACGCCGAGGCCTTGGCGTTCGTGGATATCGCTCAGCGGTAAACACTCTGCCTGACCGACCAACCCCGCAAGCGCACGACTGACCGGGTGACTGCTTGCCGCGCCGAGGCTGGCGGCGAGCACCATGACCGTGGACGAATCGGCACGCGGGCTATTGATCGACTGCAAGCGGAGGGTGCCGTAAGTCAGGGTTCCGGTCTTATCGACGACCAGAGAAGTGAGGTCGGCCAGTTCTTCTAGGAACGCCGAACTGCGGATCAGAATGCCGTGGCGTGCCGCTACCGCGACACCGGCAATCGCCGTGGCCGGTGCCGACAGCACCAACGCGCACGGACAGGCTGCGACCAACACGGCGAGCATCGCTTGGGCATCGTGGGTGATAAACCAGGTCACCGCCGCCAGCAGCAACACCAGCACCATGTAGCTTCCGGCATAACGTTCGAGCAAGCGCGTGATCGGCGGTTTCGAACGCTCGGCGTTTTGCATCAACGCGATGACTTTGCCCAGCGTCGAGTCATCGCCGGTGCGCGTCACTTCGATCCGCAGCAGACCGTCGAGGTTGATCGCACCACCGAACACCGTCATGCCGACGCCCGCTTCGACCGGTACCAATTCACCGGTAATCGAAGCCGTATCGAGACTCGCTTGGCCGGACAGCACCCGACCGTCCGCCGGCACCCGATCACCCGCACGCACCTCAACGGTATCGCCGGCCTTCAGCGTGGCGTTATCCACTTCGATGATCGAGCCATCAGCCTGAACTTTGCGCGCAAGGCTGCGGGTCAGTTGACCGAGGGCGTGAATCGCTTCCTGCGAACCAATGACACTGCGCTCTTCCAACACATGGCCGAAGATCATGATGATCGGCAGCAGTGCCGCCGTCAGCAGATCGCCGGTCGCCCACGCGCCGAGCATGGCCAGGGCAATCAGTTGATCGGTGATGCCATGCAGGCTCGGATAGCGAAGGCTGAACCACGCCGAACGCATCACCGGCACAGCAACCAATAATGAAGCAAAACCGAGCAGCAATTGGCTAACCCCGGTTTGCTCCGGAACCCACCAGCGCCAGATCAGACCCAGGCCAAGCAGCCCCAGCGCGAGCATGGCCAAGGTCAGTTGCCGTGCAGCGCGGCGTTGTTCGGCGGAGGACAACAAGCTGGGTACGGCAGTCGTCGCAGTCATTTACTGGCTCCCTGAATGATCAGGCGGGAATCGTCTTTCGGGTCGACCGTGGTCACCGAACCGGCCGCACCGAGAATTTTCGGCATGCGTTCGCGGTAAAGGCGCAGGAGCATTTGCGGGTCGGTGGCGCTGGCCAGACTCGATACTGTGGCGGTGTCGGCAGCAGCTTTGGCCAAGCGCTCACCGGCCTGCGCGTGAGCGACTTGCAGAGTGCGATCGGCCTGTTCGTTGGCAGTCTGAGTGAGTTTCTCAGCGTCCGTGCGTGCATTGGCCACTGCTTTGTCAGCTTGCTGGCTGGCCGTGAGAACCGCGTTGAACGCACTGACCGCCGGAGCCGGCAGACTCGATTGCACATCGACCCGCGCCACTTCGATGCCGATGCCCTGCCCGCTCGCTTTCAACTCGGCCAAGCGTTTGTTGATGCCTTGCACTAGATCACCGCGCAGCCTTTCACGGCGTTCGGCCGCTTGATTGTCAGTGCCGATCAACTCCGGGCGAGCGACCAGAATGGTGTCCAGATCCCGTGCGGCAGTCAGCGCCACGGCGCTGCGGGTGACCAATCGATCCAGGGCTGGCAGCACATGATCGGCCTGCAATACGAAGTCGTAAGGGTCGCTGACTTTGTAAAACACCCGCACATCGAGCTGCACTACGCCGGCATCGCCGGTCAATAAATAACCAGATCCAGCCAGCGCATCGCTCAGCGGTACGGCGAACGAAGCGACTCGATCAGCCTTCAATGCTTCATCGCTGCGCAACAGATTTTCCACTCGACGCTCAATGACCCGATCCGCTGCCGGCAGCAAAACCACCTGTTCGAACGGCTGTGGCCAAGCCAATAACAGACCGGCATTCTGGATGCGATCAAGTGCGCCGAAATGCAAAACCACCGCACGACTCTGCGGGTCGATCTGCCGCACATTAGAAAATGCCCACGCCAGCGCGGCCAATACTGTCACCGCATACAGGGCAAAAAACGCCAAACGCCCAGCCTGAATCCACGGACTGTTCAGCGAATGTGTTCCACGTGGAACTTCATCACTCATGGCTGTGATCCGGGTTTGCTGTCGAGTGTCGGTGGGCCATCGACCAGCACGCGGAATGGCGCGGCGTCGGTGCGCAGAATCAATTTGGTGTCCGGGGTGACAATGGTGCCGAGGGTGTCCAGCGAGCGCAGCAAATTGTAGAGCTGTGGTGAACTGGCGTAGGCGCGGCCATAGATCTGCGCCGCTTCGACCCGGGATTGCGCTTCGATTTCTGCTGCCTTCACGGTGGCATCGGCTTGAACGATCCGGGCATCACGCTCGGCAGCAGAGCGGATTTGTGCAGCTTCACGTTTACCGATGGCCGTACGCTCCGTGGCGATGGTTTCACGCTCGGCGCGCATACGATCGACGGTGGCAGTCAGCGTCACCGACGGCAGGGTCAATCGCTCGATGCCGACCTGCACCACCCGCACGCCATAAGTCGCGAGCAATTGCTGATCGATCTGCTCGCGCAGTTGCGCTTCGAAATCGGCGATGCGTACCTGACTGGCATCGGTGTTGACCAGATTCGCCAGATCGAAGCTGCTGGCGGTGGTTTCCAGCGCCGAGCCAACAAAGGTGCGAATCTGCCGCGCCGCTTCATCCGGCTGGTTCTGCACCGCCCGCATAAAGCGCTGCACATTGTCCGGATCACCCTGTACCTGCCACGCCACGTAAGCTTGCACAATGATGCGCAAACCGTCGCGCGTACCGACATCCTGCAAGCCACTGGAGGTCGTACGCAAACGCAAATCCACCGGAATCGCCGCCTCGAACGGCGCCGGCCAGCGCCAGCTCAAACCTGGGTCAAGCAGCACCCGCGATGGATTACCGAAACGGGTAATGACCGTGGCTTCGCCGGAACGCACTTGCACCAGGCTCGCCGCCGCAATGGCAAACACCACCAACAAGGCTGCCCAGCCCATCCGTCGCCACGGAAAAGGCCCGGCCTCTTCCGGCGCACCGTGGTGGTGATGGTGGTGATGCCCGCCGTGACCGTGAGCGTGTCCGCTGTGGTCATGATGATCGTGTGTGTGCGACTGGCTCAATGGGCGACTCCTGGTTGAGCGGTGGTGCGCGCAGGCGTCGGGTCAGCCGGCAGCGAAAACGTACGCAGGTCGATGGTCGGAGCATTACTGCTGCCACCCAGGCGATGATCGAGTATCAGCAATTTGGCTTTGCTCAGGCCTTGGCTGAGCTGACCGAGGTATTGCTCGAGCACAAAGGCCTGACCAGCACTCACGAAGGCTTTGTGCTCGGCACTGAACCTCAGGTCCGCTGCCTGCGCCGTAGCGCCGGTTTCCCGCGCATTGGCGCTGGCCTGATCGCGAGCCAGGCTGGCCTGCAACTGCGCCTGATTGCTCGCTTCAGCCGCTGCGCCACGCTCACGAGAGATCAAGGCCTGCGCACCAATCTGCGCCGCTTGCACGCTGTGGTAGGCATTGGCGGCACCGGCCGGCGGATGAATGGCTTCGACGACCGTGGCGAGAATTTCCACGCCGCTGTCGAGTCTTTGCAGATCGCTTTGCACCGCGCGACCGATCTCCTCGCCCAGCCCGACACGGTCTTCACCGAGTAAACCGTCGAGCGTGCGTGAGGCAAAGTCGTGCACCAGAATCCGGCTGGCGGTGCTGCGGATCAGCGTCGGCACATCGGCACTGTTGTAGGTGGCGGCCAACGCGGCCTGATCGCTCAAGCCAATGCGATAGACAAAGCGCACGTCCATGTTGACGATCTGAAAGCTCTGCTGCTCGCCACGGCTGCTGGCGATGACTTGCGACTTGTCGTTGACATGAGTGGCGTCCCACAAACGGTTGGCGGTAATGGGCGCCGGACCTTCAGCTGGGTCGGCTTGCAGCGGCGCAGAGTTCTCGCCGACGCTGGTTGCCAATTCATGAACAACGCCGTTTTCAACGATCAACACCCGCCCCAACGGCCACGGTAGACCCGTATGCAGTCCCGGACCGAACACCTGCACCGGTTTGCCGAATCGCTCATAAATACCACGGCCCTGTAACGGGATTTCATGGACGCCGGTGAGTAACCAGCCCACTGCGGCGACCAAGGTCAGCACCGGCAGAAAAGCCCGGCGCATGTAACTGAACGCCCAGATCTGGCGCAGATCGATGCCGAAGCGATTGTGCAATTCATGCTGCAAGGCGAGTAACGGCTGTGGTGGCCAACGCAGCATGTCGGCGACAAAACAGCGTGCCAGCAACGTCGGTTCAAGCTGCTCACGGCGCGGGCTAAATATTGAGAGAACAGCGCGCAATAGCAGCTCGATCGCGACCAGTCCCGGCAAGATGCCGATCAACACGGCGACGCGAACCGGCCACACGGCATTCTCGCCTGCAAACAACAAACACATCGCGCCCAGCACCAGACTGATGATCGCCACGCGCGTCAGTTGCGCCAATGCACCTGCTTCGGGCCATTGCGCCGGATTTTCCTGAGCGAGTTGCCGCTCCAGTACCAGCAAACCGAACGCCAGCAACAGCGCCAACGCAGCACCCACAGTGGCAGATACCCCCACGGCAGAGGCCGGCAACGCGAGGTTCCACACCGGCTCGATGCTCAGCATCACCAGCAGCGACCAGCCCGCCAGCCACAGCGTCGCCGCACCGAGCTGATTGAGCAGATGCAGACTGCCTTGACTGAAGCGATCCAATAGCCGCTCGTACCAACCTTCCGGCGCGGGTTGTTCCTCCTCAGTAAGCGGCGTCAGTACAACAGGATTGATCACCTGCGCGCGCCATTGCGTCACCCACCACGCCGATTGCAGCCCTGCGACCAGCACCAGCAACCCCGCACTCTGGTTGACCAGCAGCGGCAGCCACAAAGACTGCGGAGCGAACAGTCCGACAAAAAATGCCAGCACCCACCCTGCCCCGGCCAAACCGCCGAGACCGATTGCCCAGCGTCGCAGGCGTCGGCTTTGCACGGCTGCCTGCTGAAAGCGCGGCAGTCCGGTCACTTGCGTGCCTTCTACGTCCAGATCGACTTGCATATCACCCCAAATTCATTGGCTCACACCTATCGTTACGATATAACGAAATAGGTGAAATATTCGTACACAATTACGCTTATTCAAAGATGCCCAACCTGTCGCTTGCCTGAAGCCTTGACCGAAATGTGTGGAAACGCACATATTACGTTCGTAATTTTCATCCGGAACTACTTTTAGCGATCCGCATCCATCAAACAGGAGCAAGCGCATGAGCAACTATGACGTGGTGATTCTGGGCGGCGGCCCCGGTGGCTATAACGCAGCAATCCGCGCCGGCCAGTTGGGCCTCAAGGCCGCTTGCGTGGAAGGCCGGGCAACGCTCGGCGGCACCTGCCTGAACGTCGGTTGCATGCCGTCAAAAGCTTTGCTGCATGCCTCGGAGCTGTACGACGCGGCGATGGGCGCGGAATTTGCCAACCTCGGCATCGAGGTCAAACCGACGTTGAACCTCGCGCAAATGATGAAACAGAAAGACGAGAGCGTTTCCGGCCTGACCAAAGGCATCGAGTTTCTGTTTCGCAAAAACAAAGTCGAGTGGATCAAGGGTTGGGGCCACATCGATGGCCCCGGCAAGGTCACAGTGACCGACGATCAGGGCAGCAAAATCGAACTGACCGCCAAGGACATCATTATCGCCACCGGTTCCGAGCCCACTCCCCTGCCCGGCGTCGAGATCGACAACCAGCGCATTCTTGATTCAACCGGCGCGTTGTCGCTGAGCGAAGTACCCAAGCATCTGGTGGTGATCGGTGCCGGGGTGATTGGCCTGGAACTGGGTTCGGTATGGCGGCGTCTGGGCGCACAGGTCACCGTGGTCGAATACCTCGACCGCATCTGTCCGGGCGTTGATGGCGAAGCCGGTAAAACCCTGCAACGCTCGCTGAGCAAACAGGGCATCGCGTTCAAACTGGGTTCGAAAGTCACCAGCGCCACTTCTTCTGCAAACAGTGTGCAGCTCAGCGTCGAGCCTGCTGCGGGTGGCACAGCTGAACTGCTCGAAGCCGATTACGTGCTGGTCGCTATCGGTCGCCGCCCGTACACCCAGGGCCTCGGTCTGGAGAACGTCGGCCTGAGTACCGACAAACGCGGCATGCTCGCCAACCAACAGCATCGCACCGAAGCCGCCGGGGTTTGGGTGATCGGCGACGTAACCTCCGGGCCGATGCTCGCGCACAAGGCTGAAGACGAAGCGATGGCGTGTGTCGAGCAGATCCATGGCAAGGCTGGCGAGGTCAATTACGACCTGATCCCTAACGTGATCTACACCCAACCGGAACTGGCCAGCGTCGGCAAGACCGAAGAACAACTCAAGGCCGAGGGCCGCGCCTACAAGGTCGGCAAGTTTCCGTTCACCGCCAACAGCCGAGCGAAGATCAACCACGAGACCGAGGGGTTCGCCAAAGTCCTCGCTGATGAGCGCACCGATGAAGTACTCGGCGTGCATCTCGTGGGGCCGAGTGTGAGTGAAATGATTGGCGAGTTCTGTGTGGCGATGGAGTTCAGCGCTTCGGCTGAGGACATTGCGTTGACGTGCCATCCACACCCGACGCGCTCCGAGGCTTTGCGCCAGGCGGCGATGAATGTCGAGGGGATGGCGACGCAGATGTAGGGTTCTGAAATCTTTATTGACCGGACTGCCACTTTCGCGAGCAGGCTCGCTCCCACATTCGACCGTAATACGCCTGAAAGAGCGCGGTCACTGTGGGAGCGAGCTTGCTCGCGAAGGATGCGACTCGGTCTATAACGGAAGATGCCCCAACGGCAAAGCGCCCGGCGTCTTCACCGTGTGGATCGCAAAGTTGCTGCGAATATCGCTCACACCCGGCAGCTTCAGCAGGCAACCACTGAGAAAGCGGTCATACGCGCGCAGATCCGGCACCACCACTTGCAACAGAAAATCCGACTCGCCCGATACCAGAAACGCTGAAATCACCTCCGGCAGCGCCGTTACCGCAGCATAAAACGCCTCGGCCTGTTCATCGTTGTGGCGCTCGACCTTGACCCCGACAAACACCGTCAGCCCCAAGCCGACTTCATCGCGATCGAGATTGGCCTGATAACCGCGAATCACCCCGGCCTCTTCAAGCATCCGCACCCGGCGCAGACACGGTGAGGCCGACAAGCCGATTTCGTCCGCCAGCTCGACATTGCTCAGGCGTCCATTACGTTGCAGGGCCGCGAGAATCTTGCGATCAAAGGCGTCGAGTTTCATGTTTGGCAGATCCTGATAGTCGTTACGGTGAAAACCAGCAGGTTATGCCAAAGCAGCAGGCTTTTGAAGCGGACTACGCAAGCACCTGCCCCACCTTTCGGCCCTAGACTTGGCTCACCGAATCGACAACGAAAGGGGTGTAGCGTGGCGAGTCTCTGGCTGTTTTTCCTGGCATTGGCCGTGGTCTATCTGCTGCCCGGTCCGGACATGATCCTGCTTTTGCAAACCGGTGCCCGCCAGGGTCGCGGCGCGGCGCTGGCCACTGCCATCGGCCTGGGCGTTGCCCGTGGTTGTCACGTGGCCTTGGCGGCGTTGGGGCTGGCGGCGCTGTTCAAAGCCGCGCCGTGGACATTCGAGGTAGTGCGATTGGCGGGGGCGGCGTATCTGCTGTGGATCGGCATTCAATGCCTGCGCAGCACCCTGCTGCCGAACCTGAATGCTGTCGAGCCTGGCGATTCCCACGGGCAATGGCGCGAAGCCGTCCGACGCGGTTTGCTGACTAATCTGCTCAATCCCAAAGCGTTGTTGTTCTGTTCGGTGTTGCTGCCGCAATTCGTCGTCAATGATGGTGCGCCGGTGCTAAGCCAGTTCGCCGTGCTCGGGATGCTGCTGGTCGGCGTCGGCCTGCTATTCGACAGTGCTTACGCCTTGACCGGCGCCGCGTTGGGCCGTTGGCTGCAACACAGTCCAACGGCCCAACGCGTACAACAATGGCTGTTCGGCAGCCTGTTGATCGGTTTCGCCGTGCGCCTGACCTTCGTCCAGCAGGCTTAGCCTTTGCGGACCTTGCGCTGGCGACGGCTGATCAACAGCAACGCAGCACCCGCGACCAGCACAATCGCGCCGATCTGCACCGGCCATTTGTACGGCCGCAGCGACGAGCGCACAGCATCCGTTACCTGAGTGACATAACGCTTGTCGGCGTTTTCGAAATCCGGGTACGGGCACTGATTGCCGAAGTCCACCGCCCACGGTACGAACGGGCCTTCCTTGATGTAGCGCTGATACAGCGCGCTCTGATCTTCAAGACTGCTGTTCCAGCCAGCGGCGTTGCACAGCACGGCGGCAAACGCCTGACTGGTATGCGGCAGGTTGTCAGCGGCGCGCCCGGCCAGTTCGGTGGCGACAAAACGGTAGTGATAGCGCTGATCCGGTCTCGCTTCGCTGGCGGCCTGACGCTGCACTTCGGCTTCGCTGACCAGCGGGCCGACTTTCAGCTCTGCGCTTTCCAGGCTGTAGTTGCCACCGAACGTGGCGTAGTCCGGCGCCATCTCGTAACCGAGAATATCCATGCCCCATTCACGCGCCGTCCACGCGGCGTTGTACAGCGCACTGGCGCGTTTGGTCGGCCACCACGCAGCATCGGCCTTCAGCCGTTGTTCGCCGTAGAGGCGAGCCTTGTTTTGCAGATCGGGATTGTCGAAGTAAGCGACCGCGTCGGCGTAATGCCCTTCACGCAGCAAGCGCCGACCAAGCAGATTGCGCAGGCTGGCGGCGACCGGCAGCGGTACATAGTTGTCGCGCTGCTGCTGGGTCAACGCTGGCGGCGCCGGCACGTTTTCATCGACGTAGCGTTTTAATTCCTCAACCGTCAGCACACGCTCGGCCACGGTGGCGGCGTCGAACCAATAGGTGCTGTTGCTGCGATACAACTGCACGAAGGCTTGCAGGTATTCGCCGCGCTGCAACGCGAGAATCGCACTTTCGCCCTCGACCCGGCACTTCGGCTGAACACTTTCAAACGCCCAGTCCGGCGTGCGCCGGTAACCCCAGTCCTCGTTCTGCGGGAAGGCCTGCGCGGCTTTGGCATAAGCTGCCGCAGCGGCATTTTTATCGCCGTCACGCACCGCCAGTTTCGCCCGTAGCCACCACGCCAGGCCGCCGTCGCCGGCATTTTCAAGGAACGCTTTGGCGCCAGCGTAATCGCCCTGTTGATAACTCATCGCCGCCAGACGATCAGCGTTGTCGAGGCTGCCACGGGTGCTGTTTTGCAGCAGTTTGACCAGTTTCTTCTCGTTCGGCGGCTCATCGCCAAACGACCAGCCCTGGCGGCTGACCAGCGATGCCGTGACCAGTTGCTGCACGGCTTTGTGCTGCAGCAACTCGGCGAGTTCGGCCTCGGGCAACTCCGCCAGTTCATTCATCAATTGCTTGAGCGAGGTATAACCCACGGCCGAGCCGTGCAGGTTCTGTGCTTCATACAATTCGATGGCGCCGCTCCAGTCGCCCGCCGTGCGCAACACCCGCGCCTCCTCGCCGAGACTGGCGACGCCCAACTCCAGCGGATCGCTGAAACCGTCGATGCTCAGTTGCCGGGCCTGGTGGAACGCATCACGCGATCGCTCCAGCGCCTCGACCGAATCCCCGCCTGCGCTGCTCATGGCAAACCAGGTGCGACCCAGCGAATACGCCGCCCACGTGCTGCGCAACGGACGCTGATCCGCCGGCAGCGCCAGCAGCTTGTTGAAGTACTCGACGGCAAGTTGATGTTCGCCAGTGGCAAATGCCACCGCACCAGCCACGTACAAGCGAATTTCCGCCGGCAGGCTGGCGCCCTGCGCCTCGACCTGACGCGCATCGCTCAGGCCGCGCAGTTGTTTGACCAACGCTTGCTGCTCAGCGCTTAGTCCGGCCTGTTCAGCCTTTTCCCGAGCCTCGGCCGCCGCGTTTTCCTCGCCGTACATATCATTGGGATTGTGCGTTGCCGCGGTGACGTTTTTCAGCCCGGCGATGGTTTTGCCGAGGCGGCTGAGTTCGAAGTTGAAGTTGCCCTCCGGCAGATCCGCGAGGGTCTGCCCGCGATTGTCGAGCAGGCGCATGGGGAAATCCGGCCCGCAGGCCAACGCCGAACCCAGCGGCAGGCAGAGGCTCAGGCAGAGCAGATGGCGGGGCCAGTTACGGGTCAACATGCGAACCTCCTTGATCAATATTTGCGCAACGCGCCCAACCGATAGCGCGTTGTCCGCCCGCCGGCAAACGGCCGTCGCGCAGGCGGGTGAAGGTAAGCAGATCCGGGCTTTGTTGCAACGAGTAACCGGCGAGCGCATCGGCGCCTTCACAACTTTGCACCTTGAGGGTGATCCGCGCGGGCCAGGCACTGTCGAGGTTGCCGGGATTGTCGAGTTTGATGTCGTAGAGGCCGTCGTGTTCGCTGAACGTCACGCCGAGCTGACGGGTGAGTTGATCACCCCGAGCCACTGCTCGCAGGGTGGTCAGACTCCAGGCGCGGCGATCATTGGCCAGCGGCAGACGAAACCAGATCAGACCGGCCAGATGCGCGGGCGGGTCTGCGCGCAATGCCAGACCGAGCAGGCTCAGTTGCAGCGGATCAGCCAGCAGCTCCCGGCGCTGCCCGCCCCGCTCCAGTTGCACTTCGCTTTCCACCACTGGCGCCCCGCCGTCATCGGGCAACAGCGCCACGCCGTAAGCGGGCAGCGCCAGATAGAACGGTTTGTCGGTGATACGCGCCCAGGCTTCGGCCCATTTCAACGCCTGATCTGGATCGAACAAACCGCGGCGCGGATCGCTGACGGCATGCACTTGCAGCACGCTGCTGTCGACGGTTTGCAGGAGTTCGGGCAATTGCGCACTGCCGAGCCAGGCCGGCAGTGCCGTGATGCTCAAAGGCAGGGATGCCGGTAAGGCCGAGCGCAGATGTCTGAGAAATTCAGCGTACGCCGGCAACCGCGCATTACCCGCGTCGTGGTCGATTTCAACACCGCTCAGCGTCAGGCCTTGCCCTTGCCAATCGGCAAGCACCTGCAGAATCTGCGTGGTGACCTGATCCTGATCCAGCGACTTGAGCTGGCCGTCGAGACGAATCACCGCAATCAACGGACGACCATCAGCTTTCAATAATTGCGCATCGATCCGCGCCCGGTTCCATCCCGCATTGGGAAAGGCCTGCAGCGCCAGCACGCGCAGCGTCGAGAAGTCAGCGCGGCTGTCACGTAGCGCCGGCGCATGGGCCGGCGTCCATTGGCGTTGCCAGACGTAGAGTTGTTGCTCGAGGGTTGGCGCGTCCTGCGGCTTGCAAGCAGACAACACCATCAAAGCAAACAGACCGACAATAAACCGCATACCTTCCAGATCCCAGACACCACCAGGCTGCAAGGTTACACAAATCCATGTGGGAGCGAGCTTGCTCGCGAAGGCGGTGTATCAGCCGAAAGCTCTGCGACTGACACAGCCTCTTCGCGAGCAAGCTCGCTCCCACACGTCGATCAGGAGGTCACTTCAGAAGGTACGACGTTCGCTCGGGACGTTCCAAGGCGTTTCACCAGTGCGGTGCCACGGTCGCGCATTGGCATTTCGATGAAGCGATAATTCAGTTCGCTGAGCAATACGATCAGGCCGCATGCCAACAGCAAGGTAATGATCGGGTGCCCCGCCGGGCTTGGCAGGCCTGCCCCCTGCAATCGGAAAATCACTTCGCGCACCAGGAAATACACCGGAATGTGGATCAGGTAGATGCCGTAGGAACGACTGCCCACCCACGCCATCAGCCGCTGCAAGCGGCCGGTCGGCAACAGATAATCGCGGTTGTAAGAGGCGATCCACACCAGTACGGCACTGAGTATGGCGATAGCGCCGATGCGATAGTGACTGGCAGAAAAAGGGTCGGTGGCCAGGTAACTCATCAGTAACCCGACGACGATCAGTGCTGAAATCCCGACCCAGGGACGTCGTAGAAACGTCGGTTGAAAGCGTTGATAGCTCGGTTGAACACTCCACATGGCCAACAACACGCCAAGGGCCAGCGCGTCGGTTCGCACGACCATCAGCAGCGGCGTACGCACCAGCAACAGTTGCACGGCCACCAGCGCCAGCAACACCCACACCAGGTGTTTGCGGCACAGCAGAATGAGCAGCGGAAACAGCAGGTAGAACTGCTCCTCCAGCGCCAGACTCCAGTAGACGAAGCTGCTGCCGTACTCGTAGCGAAAGAAGGCGTCGGCAAAACGGAAATTGGCGTACTGCAGTACCCCTGCGAGCGTGGCCTGCAGATTGGCCTGTAGCGTCCCGAATGCCCCGGAGCGGTTGAAAAACATGCAGAGCAACAACACCAGTGCCAGCCACAACCAGGCCGATGGCAACAGGCGAAAGACTCGACGCAACCAGAAGTTACGCGTTTGCTCCCAGTATTCCTGACGGTTGCTGCAACCTCGTAGTGCGGGAATCAGACTGCGGGCGATGACGAATCCGGAAATGGCAAAAAAGAGGTCCACGCCCCACCACGGCTGCGCCCAGCCATGAATGGATTCGAGCAGTGGCACGGGATCACGGAACAGATTGCCGGACAGGTGATGAAACAACACCCCAAGCACAGCTATGGCGCGCAGCACCTCGATATCCATGATGCGTTTATTGCTCATCCGGCCTCCCCGCATCCAGCGGTTTACGGGCAATGATCACCTGACTCTTGGGCATGAACTGGTCGAGTATCTGCTTGATCGCCAGTCCGTCGGGCCGGTCAAGCATCTCTTCCCAGGTTCGAGCCCACCCCCCCATCAAATGCGGGAACGGTGGGTGAATGCGATCGCGCACCGCACCGCCCGGATCCTTGCCGGCCGCTTTTTCGCTGGCCCAGAAGAAAATCATCCCCATCACCCAGAAGAACCCGGTGGCTTGCCGATGCTCGATGACCAGCCCGGCATCCTCGACCATCGCCTCGAAGCGTTCTGGGGTGAAAATCTGTACGTGGTTGGGTGACTGGTAATAACTCGCCGGGGCGATGCCTTTCTGCAAATGCTCGCCAACCGGTGCCGGCACACTGAGCAGATACAACGCACCGGGACGCCCCATACGTGCCAGTTCGGCCATGAACGGCTCGGGTTCGTCGACGTGCTCCAACACCTCCATGCACACCACCCTGCTTGCGCAACCGTCCGCCAGAGGCAATGGCAGGCTGTTGCTGACCAGCCCAAGGCTCGGTCTGGCGCTGCGGGCCTCGACCTGACGGGCCAGCTCGCTCACTTTGTCGTGCTCGCTGTCGGTGAAGATCACCGATGCGCCTTGGCGTACCGCAAACAAGGTCGCGGCACCCTCGCCGCAACCGACATCGAGCAAGGTGTCGTCCGGCGTTATCGCAAAGCCTTTGAGCAATTCGCCGCTGTCATTGAGAAACCAGCCGTCCAGGACTGCATCACGCAAGCCGACATCGCGCGGTGACCAGGTGAACAAGGGTTCAGGTTCTGATTCAGCTGTCTGCTCAACCACCGTTTCGGTGACCGGTTCAACAGCAATCGGCGGTTGCGGTTCGGCAAAAAAGCGCTGGAGCAATCGACGAATCATGCTCCGCTCACCTCCCTGGCCAATTCAGTACGCCGCTCGAACAGTTGCGCAAAAAATACCTGCAAGCGCTGCTCGGCCACGGCTTGACTGCAAAACCCTTGCAGACTCTGCACAGCCTTCGCCGACATTTGCGCATAACGCTGCGGATCGCCTTTGGCCACCTCGTAGCTGGCTCGATAGGCCGTGCAAATCGAGGCCCAATTGGCCGCGTAGCGCAGGGTCCGGTAAGCCGAGCGTGGATCGTGCGGCCAGGCCGTGAACTCCTCGGTCGACTCGATCAGGAACGCATTATCGGCATTCAGATAGTCGATCATCGCCGTCGTGCAGGGCGCCACGGCCGGTTTGCCGCAAGACATGAACTCCATCAGCGGCAGGCACTGGCCTTCGCCGTAGGACGTGTTGACGACGTAGCGGGTCGCCTGCACCAGCCGTTCGTAATCCGCGTCCGCCAGATAGCCATAGACCAGCACGACGCGGCAGCGATAAGGCTGATTTTTGTACAGATGATGCAGGATGTCAGTAAGCGCTTCTTCCGCATCGTGGTGCGTGAGCTTGAGCACCAGTGTCGCGTCATCGTGGTCACGGAAAGTCGCGCAGAAGGCACTGATCATGTCCTCCCAGTTCTTGCGGCCGTCGCGCGGGTTGAACACCGAGGTGTACACCACGCCTTCAAGCAACAGGGTCTGCTCGGTGACCGGTGCGAGGAAGTCGATGCCCAGGCCACTGCGCAGATGCACCGGGCCGAAGGCATCCAGATCGATCTCGCGACTGTCGACCACCAGCCCTTTGATCGTCAATCGTACCGAATCGACCACAGGTTGCCCCTGCAACTGCACGCCGCGCGCGGCGAATCGATCCCATACCGGGGCAGGGACGGCGACAATCGGGTAATCGGCGCTCATTGCTTCGCGCACCGCATCGACCGTGTAAGTGGAATGGGTGATCGCCGCACCGCAGGCGTTGAGTACCGTACGCCAGTCGTTCAACGGATCGCCGGCAAACGGTTCGTTGGGGATGGTGCTGAACTCCCAGGCGAAGACGGGCAATGTCGGGCAGGCCAGATGCACCGGGGTGCGGTGCGGTGGCGAGAACGAGAGGAATACACAAGGCTCGCCACGGGACTGGCAGTCGGCGTACAACGCATCGACTTCAGTGTTCGGGTCCATGACCTCGATCACCCGTCCAAGGCGCTCCAGCACCGGGCGATACTCCTTGAGAACGAAGAAATAGCTGTACTCCGAACGCCCAAGGTTGCGGCTGATGGTGTGCTGGTTGGTTTCCGAATGGATGATGATCAGCATGAGGCGTTATCCGTAACCGGGGCAACGTTGCCGGCCTGTGAAGCCAGCCCGAAAAAATCGCTGACACGCTTTTGCAGCGCCGGTTGCGCGCAGTAGTCGTGCATGCGCTCGGCTGCCGCAAGCGACATGCGCTGATAATCCTGTGGCTGTGTCTTGGCCATCCGGTAACTGTCTTCGTAGGCCTTTTTCAACGATCCCCAGTCCGGTCGATGGCGCTGCGCGCGAAACAGCATTCGCGGGTCATGGGGCCAGGTGCACACCTCTACACTGGAGCCGACCACGAACGCCACGGACTCATCGATGTAATCCTGCATCGCCGTGTGATCGGGAGCGATCACCGGTTTGCCGCATGCCATGAATTCCATCAGCGGCAGGCACAGGCCTTCGCAATGCGAAGCGTTGACGTAAAAACTTGCACACTGGTAAAGCCGCGCATATTCAGCATCATCCAGATAGCCCTGAATCATCACGACCCGGCAGGAAAAGGGTGCCAGCTGCGCCAGCGGTGTCATCAAGTGTGCGTAGACGGCCGCCAGATCACTCTGGGTAAATTTCATCACCAGTGTGGCGTCGGGGGTATCACGAAACGCCGCGCAAAAAGCCGTCAGAATCTGTAGCCAGTTCTTGCGCCCGTCATCGGGGCGGAACACCGTCACGTAGACCACACCGTCCACATGGGTTTGCACCGTTAATGAACTGTCCGGCATATCTCGCGGTGGCGGTTGCACCGCTAGCGGTAAAGGCTGTGGGCCTGCGATGTTTGGCAGACGTTTGCCCAGCCAATCGTGCAACGCCTCCGGAACCAGGTCGCGAATCCCTTCCCAGTACCAGTTCTGCAGAAACCTCACGCGCGGCACCGGCGGCTCTTGCTCGTGACCCAGATTCAACAGCCACAATCGCAAGTAATGCCGGGCAATGACAAAGCGCCGCTTCAGGGTCAGCGGTGGCGGGCGCGAAGCCTCCAGCTGTGCTTCGATTTCGGCCAGTTCTTCGGCTGTCAGCGGCTTGGGCAGCAGGTTATCCGGGTGCAGGTTCATCTGACGGGAATCAAAGATGCAACCTTTGACCGTCAACGTCGTACCCGCATTGACCGGCGCGCTGACGTGCCGCTCGCGAATAGCTGCAAAGCGTTCCCACAGCGGCGCTGGTAAAACCAGCACGGGAAAGTCTTCGCCCATGACGCGCCGGATCGCTCGCGCGGTGTGGCTGGACAGTGTGATCACGCGGCCATGTTCAGCCAGCATCCGCGTCCAGTCCTGGCGAGGATTGTTGCCCCACTGTTCATTGGGGATCGAATCGTACTCCCATGCAACAACGCAGACGGTGGGGCATTCGAGATCGGTCCGGGTTTTCTGTGGTCGGGTGAACGAGAGAAAGACACTCTCCTGGCCAGCGGCGAGCAATTGTCGGTAGAGCGGATCGACCTCGGCGACGGCACCTGCCACATGGACTCGCCCGAGCGTTTCGAGCAGGGGGAGATAGGCCTTCAGCACGAAGTAGTAACTGGAATCGGGATGTCCCAGATTCTGGCTGATGGAACTGTCGTTGATGTCCGAATAAAGAATGAAATTCATGGCATTCCACGATGACACTGCCATCCCGGCAGCCTCACACTGTGACGGCCAAGCGTTGAATCGGATTGATATCCGTTCTTCGTCTCTGGTCCCGTCTTGTTCTTGTTTTAGTGGTCAGTTTCACCTTTGCGCACGACGATCCCGACAAACCCGGCCAATCGTGACAAGGCGCATTCTAAACACATCCGCAAAGGGTTCGTGAACCGCCCGGCGAGAATAAATCCGACTACGCTAACGAGAACTGACCAGTCACGGTTTGGCCTGTTGAAATTGCCGAGCAATTGGCACAGATTGACAACAAACAACTACAACAACTGACTTCGCCTGTCTTTTAGCCGGTTTTTCTTTCGGTCTGTCAGACCCTTCCTTAAAGCCTGTGGGAAAGTGGCGCAAGTTCAAAGATCAAGGGGTCGCTGTTTGAAAAAGCGTCTGTTCGTCACGGGTCTCAGTGGCTTCGTGGGACAACATATTCAGTCGCGTCTGGCGTTGCCGGATTCGTCGTGGGAGCTACTGCCTGCCGCAGCATCCTATGACCTCACCGATCCGCAAAGCCTCATCGACCTGTGGCCGCAACTGCCTGATGCGGTCATCCATCTGGCCGGGCAGACTTTCGTCCCCGAAGCGTTCCGCGACCCTGCCCGCACGCTCGAGATCAATCTGCTCGGTACGCTGAACCTGTTGCAAGCCCTCAAGACGCGCGGCTTTTGCGGCACCTTCCTGTATGTCAGTTCCGGTGACGTTTACGGCCAGGTCAGCGAAAGCGACCTGCCGATCACTGAACAACAACCGCCCTGCCCACGTAACCCGTACGCGGTGAGCAAGCTCTCGGCGGAATTTCTCAGCCTGCAATGGGGCCTGAGCGAAGGTTGGCCAGTGTTGATCGCGCGGCCGTTCAATCACATTGGCAGCGGACAAAACCCGGGCTTTGTCATTGCCAGTGCCGCACGCCAGATCAATCGCATCAAACAAGGCCTGCAAGCACCGCAACTGGAAGTCGGCGATATCGACGTGACGCGGGATTTCCTCGATGTCGGCGATGTGATCTCGGCCTACTTCGCGCTGCTGGAAAAAGGTGCGCCGGGACAGGTCTACAACATCTGCTCGGGCCGAGAGCAAAGTATCCGCAGCCTGATCGAGCAGCTCGGCGATCTGGCCGAAGTCGAGCTGCAACTGGTTCAGGACCCCGCGCGCATGCGGCGCGCCGATCAGCGTCGCGTTTGCGGCAGCCACGCCAGGCTGACCCGCACCACAGGATGGACGCCTGAAATCACTACACAACAATCCCTGCGGGCGATCCTGTCCGACTGGGAGACGCGAGTAAAACAAGAATGACTAAAAGTGCACTGATCACAGGGATCACCGGCCAGGACGGCGCCTATCTGGCCAAGCTGTTGCTCGACAAGGGCTACAAGGTTCACGGCCTCGTCGCACGGCGCAGCAGTGATTCGCGCTGGCGCCTGCGCGAGATGGGCGTCGAAGCCGACATCGTCTATCTGGACGGTGACATGGCCGATGCCTGCTCGGTGCAACGTGCCGTCATCAAGTCGGCGCCGGACGAGGTCTATAACCTCGCCGCGCAAAGCTTCGTCGCCGCCTCGTGGGATCAACCGGTGACCACCGGCATCGTCGATGGTCTGGGCGTAACCCACTTGCTCGAAGCGATCCGTCAGTTCAGTCCGCACACACGCTTTTATCAGGCCTCGACCAGCGAAATGTTCGGTCTGATACAGGCCGAGCAGCAGGACGAGAACACCCCGTTCTACCCGCGCAGCCCGTACGGCGTGGCCAAACTTTACGGTCACTGGATCACTGTCAATTACCGCGAAAGCTTCAACCTGCACGCCAGCAGCGGCATCCTCTTCAACCACGAATCACCGCTGCGCGGCATCGAGTTCGTGACCCGCAAGGTCACCGATGCCGCCGCACGCATCAAGCAAGGCAAACAGCTGGAGCTGGCCTTGGGCAACATCGATGCGAAACGCGACTGGGGTTTTGCCGGCGACTACGTCCAAGCCATGTGGCTGATGCTGCAACAGGACAAGCCTGACGATTTTGTAGTCGCCACCGGCGTCACCACCACCGTGCGGGAAATGTGCCGCATTGCCTTCGATCACGTCGGCCTCAACTACCGCGACTACGTGAAAATCGACCCGGCTTTCTTCCGCCCGGCCGAAGTCGAAGTGCTGCTCGGCAACCCGGCCAAGGCTCAGCGTGTGCTGGGCTGGAAGCCGAAAACCGACCTGGATACCTTGATCCGCATGATGATGGATGCGGACATGAAACGCGTCGCCAAGGAGTAGGCCATGCTGATTCCCGTGATTCTGTCCGGCGGTGCCGGTACCCGTTTGTGGCCGGTGTCCCGCGAGGGCCATCCGAAACCGTTCATGAATCTGCCCGACGGCCAGTCGCTGCTGGGCAAGACCTACCAGCGTGCGGCAGCGTTGCTCGACGGTTGGGGCGACATTGTCACGGTGACCAACCGCGAGTACTACTTCCAGAGCAAGGATCACTATTGCGCCGCCCACGTGTCGCGTCATCGCGGGCACTTCCTGCTGGAGCCGACCGGGCGTAACACGGCGCCGGCCATCGCTGCGGCGGCGTTGTCGTTGCAAGCACTGCATGGTGATGACGCGATCATGGTGGTGATGCCTGCCGACCATTTGATCGTCAACCAGGACGCGCTGAGAACGGCGGTCGAGCACGCGGTCAATCTGGCCAAAGACGGTTATCTGGTGACCTTCGGCGTGATCCCGACGGCGCCGGAAACCGGCTTCGGCTACATCGAGACCGGCGCCCCGCTGGACGCCAAGGGCGCGGCGAAAGTACAGCGCTTCGTCGAGAAACCCGACCTGCAAACCGCTACGCATTATCTGGAGAGCGGCAACTTCCTGTGGAATTCGGGAATGTTCTGCTTCACCACCGCCACCGTCATTGCCGAACTGCAATTGCATGCGCCTGAGCTGCTGGAGCAGACCCGCACCTGCATGGCCGCCAGCGCGCCGATCGAAACCGTCGGTTGCCTGCAACAGGAACTTTCGCCGGCGCTGTTCGCTGAAATTACCGACATCTCCATCGACTACGCACTGATGGAGCGTTCGGAAAAAGTCGTCGTCGTGCCGGCCGGTTTCGACTGGAGCGACATTGGTTCGTGGGGCGCCGTCGCGGCACTGGTGCCGGCCGACGCCGACAACAACCGCGCCAACGGCGAAGCGATTTTCATCGACAGCCACAACAACTTCGTCCAGAGCGAAGGTCGCCTGGTGGCTACGGTGGGTGTGGATAACCTGATCGTGGTCGACACCGCCGACGCCGTACTGGTGGCCCACGCCGACCGTGCGCAGGACGTACGCCGCGTGGCCAAGCAACTCAAGGACAAATCCCACGAAGCCTATCGGCTGCATCGTACCGTCAGCCGCCCGTGGGGCACTTACACCGTGCTCGAAGAAGGCCCGCGCTTCAAGATCAAACGCATCGTGGTCAAGCCTGGCGGTAAGCTCTCGTTGCAAATGCACCATCACCGCAACGAACATTGGGTGGTGGTCGAAGGCATGGCCAAAGTCACCAACAACGGCAGCGGCACAACGCTGGTGGCCAAGAACGAGTCGACCTTCATCGCCGCCGGTCACAAGCATCGCCTGGAAAACCCCGGCGTGATCGATCTGGTGATCATCGAAGTGCAAAGCGGCGAATACCTGGGAGAGGACGACATTGTCCGCTTCGAAGACCAATACGGCAGGACGGATTAAATGCTGCTTTCCCTGTACCGCTCGTTGCATGACTACCGAGGTTTCATTCTCGGCAGCGTGCAGCGAGAGTTCCAAGCGCGTTACCGTAATTCGCTGCTCGGTGCTCTGTGGCCGATCTTCAATCCGCTGTCGATGATCATCGTTTACACCGTGATCTTTTCCCACATCATGCGCGCCCGCCTGCCTGGTGTGGATGACGGCATGGCCTACAGCATTTACCTGTGCGCCGGTCTGCTGGCGTGGGGGCTGTTTTCGGAAATCACCCTGCGCAGCCAGACCATGTTTCTGGACAACGCCAACCTGCTGAAAAAAATAAGTTTCCCCAGGGTCTGTCTGCCGGTGATCGTGCTGATCAATGCCGGGATCAATTTCGCCATCATCATCGGCTTGTTCCTCGGCTTTCTGCTCGTCACCGGACGCTGGCCGGGCATGGCCTTGCTGGCGCTGGTGCCATTGATTGCCCTGCAGATGATGCTCTGCGCCGGACTCGGCATGGTCCTGGGCGTGCTCAACGTATTCTTCCGTGATGTCGGCCAGCTCTTCGGTATCTGTCTGCAATTCTGGTTCTGGCTGACACCGATCGTGTACCCCATCAGCATATTGCCGGAGTGGTTACAGAGTCTGCTGCAATTCAACCCGCTGACCAGCCTGATCGCCAGCTACCAGAATGTATTCCTCTATGGACAATGGCCAATCTGGAGTTCGCTGCTGCCGGCGTTCGTCATCGGTGTGGTGTTCTGCGCAATCGGTCTGCGCCTGTTCCGTCAACGGGTCGGCGAAATGGTGGATGAGCTCTGATGGGACATATCCGTGTTACCGGGCTGGGCAAAGCCTATAAACAATACCCCAGCCGCTGGAGTCGTCTGGCCGAATGGCTGATTCCTTTTTCACCGCTGCGTCACCGCCAGCATTGGGTACTCAAGGACCTGACCTTCGAGATCCCGGCCGGCGAGGCCGTGGGCATCGTCGGGGTCAATGGCGCTGGCAAGAGTACGCTGCTGAAGATGATTACCGGCACCAGCCGACAGACCTGCGGCACCATTGAGTTGTCGGGTCGGGTCGCCGCGTTGCTGGAACTGGGCATGGGTTTTCATCCGGATTTCACCGGCCGGCAGAACGCCGTGATGGCCGGGCAACTGCTCGGTATGCAACTCGAAGAAATCAACGCCTTGATGCCACAGATCGAGGACTTCGCTGAAATCGGCGAAGCGATTGATCATCCGGTGCGCACCTACTCCAGTGGCATGCAGATGCGCCTGGCATTCAGCGTCGCCACCGCACGCCGCCCCGATATTCTGATCGTCGACGAAGCGTTGTCCGTGGGCGATGCCTATTTCCAGCATAAAAGCTTCGAGCGCATCCGCGGCTTCCGCGCAGCCGGGACCACCCTGCTGATCGTGTCCCACGACCGCTCGGCGATTCAATCGATCTGTGATTCGGCGATCCTGCTCGATGGCGGCCGCATGGCCATGCACGACAAACCCGAAGCGGTGATGGATTACTACAACGCCTTGCTTGCTGAACGTGAGGGCCAGATCGTACGCCAGGAAATACTCAGCGACGGCCAGGTGCAAACCGTGTCGGGCACCGGTGAGGCGGGCATTCTGCGCGTCCGCCTGCTGGACCAGTCCGAGCGCTCCATCGAAGCCGCCGAAGTCGGCCAGTCGGTGGTTCTGGCCGTAGATGTCGAGGTTCGTCAGGACATCGAGCGACTGGTGCTGGGGTTCATGATCAAGGATCGCCTCGGCCAGCCCATGTACGGCATCAACACCCATCGCCAGAACCAGGCACTGGAAAACCTGCGAGCCGGCGAGCGCATCACTTATCGCTTTGCGTTTGTCATGGGTCTGGGTAAAGGCAACTATTCGGTGGCCCTGAGCCTGTCGCGGCTGGATTCGCACCTGGACCGTAATTACGAATGGCGTGATCTCGGTCTGGTGTTTCATGTCATCAACAATCGACGCGAAGATTTCGTCGGTTGCGCATGGCTCAACGCGCAGACCACGATCAGTCGTGATAGCGAAGTCAGCCATGTCGAGCGCACACCATGACCCGCTTGCTGGTGGAGTGCACCCATGTGTTCAAGCACCCGACTATCAACTCGGGGATTCAGCGCGTGGTGCGCAACGTCATCAAGCAACTGCCGGCCAGCGCCGCAGGCGTCGAATGCGTGCCAGTAGTGGTGCTCAATGGCGAACTCTATCGCGTACTGCAGCTGGCAGCGTGCGATACGCCGTTTTTCAACACGCTGGAAACATTCGGTGGACGCCTCGAGCGCCTAGCCCATCGCTTCTGGCAATGGCATCAGAAGCGCGACGCACAATGCACCTCAAAACTGGCGCGACGGGTTTTGTATGTCGGTTATCGGCTGAGCATTTTCGCTGCGTTCGGCCTGCCAATCCGCCTGATTCGACGGATCAATCGCACGCAGTTGCTTAAACGTTGTTCGCCACTGCAACACCAGCCGGGCGATCAACTGGTGCTGCTGGATTCTTCCTGGCACTCGGATTTTTTCGCCCACGTCGAACGGCTCAAACGTGACGGCGTCGGCATGATCGCGGTGATCTACGACCTGATCCCGCTGACTCACCCACAGTTTTACGACACGCGTCTGGTCGAGGTCTTCAACGAATGGTTCGACTGGATCACCCGCACAGCCGATGGCTACATGGCGATTTCCGCCACGGTGCGCGATCAGGTACGCGAAGAGTTGCAACGCAGAATCGGTGCCGAGCAAACCAACAAGCGCTGGTTCGATTTCTTTCACTTGGGTTCCGAACTGGATCTGCACAACGACCAGGCCACGGTCGATACGCGCCTGAAGCAATTGTTCACGACCACAGACCCGATTTACCTGATGGTCAGCACCATCGAGCCGCGCAAGAATCACGCGTATCTGCTCGATGCCTTCGAACGCGCCTGGGCCACTGGCTCAACGGCACGGTTGTGCATCGCCGGGCGAATCGGCTGGAAGTGCGAGGCCCTGCTCGAGCGGGTACGCAATCATCCGCAACTGAACCAGCGCCTGTTCATGTTCAACGACCTCACTGACACCAGCCTTGAACACGCCTACGCCCACGCCAGTGCGCTGGTGTTCCCTTCGTTCGTCGAAGGCTTTGGCTTGCCCCTCGTGGAAGCCATGCAGCGTGGCTTGCCGGCGATGGGCAGCGATATCGCGGTTTTCCGCGAAATCGGAGGCGAGTTCATGGCGTACTTTGATTTGCAGGACCCGCAAAGCCTTGCCGACCTGATCAACCAATTTCAGCGCAAAGGCCAGTTCCCTGCGGCCCGCGATGTCGCGCACTGGCAATGGATCGGCTGGCGTGAAGCCAGTCAGCAACTGGCCGAGCGCAGTGTGCGTAATGTTCTGCAAGCGCCGGCGGCGCCAGCGAGGCAGCATGCGCATAGCGCTTAACGCTCGCATTCTTCAGGCACCGCGCACCGGCATCGGCCATTACGTTGCCGAGCTGGTCAACGCCTTGCGCAGCGAGCCAGATATTGACGTGACGTTGTTCCACGGCTGGGGCTGGAGCTCGGCACTGCCGGAAGCGGCCATGCCCGGTTACTCGCGCCTGACGCCGCTATTGCGGCAGATTCCCGGGGCCTATCAGGCGCGTCGCTGGCTGGAGCAGAAACGCTTCGACCAGGGTCGCGCGCAAGGTATCGACCTCTATCACGAACCGAGCCTGTGGCCGCTGGCCTTCGACGGCCCGACCGTGATCACCCTGCACGACCTGACGCACCTGCATTTCCCCGAGACCCAGCCCGTGGCACGGCTTAAGGAAATCGAGCGTCGACTGGCTGTCGGGGTGCAACAGGCGCAGGTGATTCTCACTGACTCGCAAGCCATTGCCGACGAAGCTCAAGCGTATTTCGGCCTGCCTGCTGAACGCTTTGTGGTGGCACCACTGGGCGTCGCCGCGCGCTTTCATCCGCGTGAGGCGAGCGCCATTGACGCGGTGCTCAAGGCGCACGCGGTTGCGGCGCGGGAATATTTCCTGTGTGTGGGCACGCTGGAGCCGCGCAAGAACCTTGGGCTGGCCCTGTGCGCCCATGCCTTGTTGCCAGAAACGATGCGTCAGCGCTTCCCGCTGCTGATCGTCGGCATGGCCGGCTGGGAGCGCGAGCAGTTCAGTGAAGCGTTGCGTCAGGCACTGGCCAGCGGGCATGTGTGCCTGCTCGGTTATCTGCCCGACGAACAAGTGGCGCAACTGTTGGCCGGCGCGCGGGCGCTGATTTTTCCGTCGCTGTATGAAGGTTTTGGTCTGCCGGTACTGGAGGCCATGGCCAGCGGCACGCCGGTGGTGCTTACGCGTTCTTCGGCGATGCCGGAAGTCGCGGGCGCAGCGGGCAACTATATTGAAGCTGACGATGCAGAAGGCCTGCGTGATGCGCTGAGTCGACTGATCGACGATCAAGCGCATTGGCAGGCATGCCAAGAAGCCGGGTTGCAGCAGTCACGGCTTTTTTCCTGGGAGCGTTGCGCACAGGCTACGGCCGGTGCCTACCGTCAGGCTATGGGAGGTTGAATGCGAGTTCTTCATTTTTTCAAGACGTACCTGCCTGATTCGGTCGGCGGCATTGAGCAAGTGATTTTCCAACTGTGCGAAAGCGGCGCCCAGCACGACATTGATGGCCAGGTGCTGACGCTCAGTGCTGACCCGACACCGGCCGTGGTGAAATTGGGTCAGCACGAAGTGCATCGGGCCAAACTCGATATTCAATTTGCCTCCACCGGATTTTCCTGGAGCGTGTTCAAACAGTTTCGCGAGATGGCGGCGGAAGCCGACGTGGTCAATTACCACTTCCCGTGGCCATTCATGGACCTGGTGCATTTCGCCAGCGCCAGGAACAAACCCACCGTGGTGACCTACCACTCGGACATTATTCGCCAGAAGCACCTGCTCAAACTGTACCGGCCACTGATGAACCGCTTCCTCGCCAGCGCTGACCGCATTGTCGCGGCGTCGCCAAACTACCTGCACACCAGCGATGTGTTGCAGCAGTTTCAGGACAAGACCCGGGTGATTCCTTACGGTTTGAACAAGTCCGGTTATCCACAGCCGGATACCGAACGAATGAATCGCTGGCGCCAGCAGCTTGGGGATAAGTTTTTTCTGTTTGTCGGCGTGATGCGTTACTACAAAGGCCTGCACATTTTGCTCGAGGCCCTGAAAGATGTGGATTATCCCGTGGTCATTGTCGGCGCCGGGCCGCTGGAACTGGAGCTGCACGCTCAAGCGCAGACGCTGGGCCTGCGCAACATTCATTTCCTCGGACGCCTGGGAGACGAGGACAAAGTCGCACTGCTGCAACTGAGCTACGCCATTGTGTTCCCGTCGCACCTGCGCTCGGAAGCGTTCGGCATTTCTTTGCTGGAAGGCGCGATGTACGGCAAACCGATGATCTCCAGCGAGATCGGCACTGGCACCAGTTACATCAATATTCACAACGAAACCGGGCTGGTGGTCCCGCCCAGTCATCCACAGGCATTTCGCGAGGCGATGCGCACGCTGTGGGAAGACCCGGTGCGTGCCGCTGCCATGGGGGTGAAAGCCGAAGCGCGTTACCGGCAGTTATTCACCGCCGATGACATGGGCCGCAAGTGGACAGAGCTGTATCAGGAATTGCTGGAAGAAAAATCGCTGTCCTACGCCTGAACGTGGGTTGAACACCGATCCCCTGTAGGAGCTGCCGAAGGCTGCGATCTTTTGATCTTGTTTTTAAAAATCAAAATCAAAAGATCCAGCCTTCGGCAGCTCCTACACGGGTTCGGTTACAGGTCCAAGACCAGTGGCTGATTGCTTTGCGCCGGAACCGCGCAACAAATCAGCACATGCCCCGCTTCCGGAATATCCGCCGGTACCTGTGGATAATTCACTGCACCACTGACCAGCCGGGTCTTGCACGTACCGCACGAGCCACCGCGGCAACTGAACTCCGGACGTAACCCCCGACTTTCCGCCAGCTCCAGCAAACTGCCGCCATCGGGCTGCCAGCGCGCCTCTTTTGCCGAGCGCTCGAACACCACCGGCACCGAAGTGGTCGCTGCGGGCGGTTGTTCGATCACGATCGCATCCGCATCGGCCTGACGTTTCAGGGTCGACGGGCCAAAGGTTTCCGCGTAGATCTGTGCATCGCGCACATCCAGCTCGCGCAGGGTGTCGTACAACCCTTGGGTAAAACCACCGGGGCCGCAAAGCACAAAGTCGAGCTGGTCGAAATCTTCGGCATCCAGCAGGTTCCTCAGCACGGTGCCGTCGATGCGCCCATGCACATCGAAATCCTCGCCCTCTTGCAGATGGGTTTCCGGCTGGCTGAGCAAACGCAAGATTCTTACAGAGTCGCCTGCCGTTTCGAGCAGACGATCCAGCTCCTTGCGAAACGGCTGATCCGCCAGACTGCGCGAACTCTGCAACAACAATGTCTGACGAATTCCCCGCGTCCGCAGGCCTTGGTAGATCACCTCGCGCAGCATCGACAGCAACGGCGTGATGCCCACACCGGCAGCCAGCAGCACCAACGGTCGCCGTTCCAGCGGCGCCACGGTGAAATGCCCCTGCGGCGCCCGCGCTTCAAGTACGTCGCCAACGCGAATCTGTTCATGCAGATGCGATGAAATCAGACCTTCGCGTTTGACGCTAATGCGGTAGAAACCATCCGACGGCGCACTCGAAAGGCTGTAAGTACGAATATGTACCTCGCCATCAATCGTGAAACGCAGCGGCAAATGCTGACCCGCGAGAAACACCGGCAAACCGGCGCCATCAGTTGGCTCCAGATAGATTGAACGGATGCTGCGACTTTCTGCTTCGATCTTCGCTACGCGCAGCGGCCGCCACTGGTTGCCCAGCGCCTGCGCCTGCAACCGCGCGTCCGCCTCGGCCCAATTGCCGGTCAACAGACTGGTCGGCGACATGCCGTCGAAGCGCCAGCGCAACGCCAAGGCTGCCGGACGTCGCACCAATTTCTCCACTTCAAATGTCCACAACCGTTCCGCACCTTGAAAGGCCTCGATCTGCGGGTCATCGAGAAGGATCTCGGTGCGCCCGCTCAGTTGCAGCAGATCGCCTGTGGAAAAGTCGATGAACAGCAAGCCAGCCTTGGGGTTCAGCAACAAATTGCCGAGGGTGTTGAAATGCAGATTGCCGGCGAAGTCGGGGATGGTCAGACGATTGCCTTCCACCCGTACGAAACCGGCCTGGCCACCACGGTGAGAAACATCCACCGCACGCTGACCCTCGACATCCACATAACTGGCGACGAAGAACGTGTCGGCGCCATTGATCAACGAGATGGCGGCGTCATCGAGGCCGTTCAGATGCTGAGCCGGACGAGTATTCGGATCCGTCAGCGGCACACGTTGAAACTGGCGCAACTGAATGTACTGCGGGCAATTGCCGAAAGCCTGATCCACGCTCACATCGAACCCGTCGGCCGTCAGATTACCAACATGACCATTAAGGCGATTGCGCCGGCGGGTGTGCAACTCGATACCGAGCAAACCGATCGGCTCGCCATTGCGCAACTGCGCCGGATCATCGGCAGCAACCTGGCTGACGAAATGCAGGTGCGCGGGATCAGGCGAATGGGCAAACCCCGGCGCACCTTCGAGCACACTGGCCCACGGGCGCCCGTCTGCATCGACTGCGCCGTACAGCATGAAGGGCAGTTGCTGATAGAAATCACGGTGCTGATCCGGCATCCAGGTGCGAATCACCTTGCGCCCGAAGGCTTCCATGCGTTCGGCAACGCCGACATGGGCCTGTAACTGTTGCTCGCCAGCGTGCCACGGTGAACGTCCCATCACGACCTCTCCCCTGCACCGTCGGCACAGTGTGGATTGCGAATATCAGGCGGTGGTTTGCAGACCGGCGACAGTGCGCGGCATGCCGACGAAGCCGGGCAATGCTTCGACCCGGGCCAACCAGGCGCGAACGTTGCCGTAGTCATCCAGCGACACGTTGCCTTCCGGCGCATGGGCGATGTAACTGTAGGCCGAAACGTCGGCAATGCTCGGTTCGTCGCCAGCCAGATACGCGGTTTTGCCCAACTCGATGTCCATCACCTTGAGCAGGTTGTGTGCACGGGTGATCGCCTCTTCGGCATTCAGTTGTGCGCCGAACACTGTGACCAATCGCGCTGCAGCGGGCCCGAAGGCAATCGGCCCAGCGGCGGCCGACAACCAGCGCTGTACCCGTGCGGCGCCGACAGGATCGGTTGGCAGCCAACGACCGTCGCCGTATTTCTGCGCGAGATAAACCAGAATTGCGTTGGAGTCGGCGAGCACCACGCCGTCGTCGTCGATGGCCGGCACTTGGCCGAAACTATTGATAGCAAGGTACGCCGGCTGCTTGTGCTCACCTTTGGCCAGATCGACAAAAATCAGCTCGGTCGGCAATTGCAGCAGGGACAACATCAGCTCGACACGGTGGGCGTGGCCGGAGCGTGGAAAGTTGTAGAGTTTGATCGCTTGCATGGTCGACTCCGCTGAACAGGGGCGCCGCTGCGGGGATGAGAGCGCCGATGAAGGCCATCATCCCCTCCTTGCGAAAAGAACAGAATCACCAGCAAACGCAATCAATTATTTCATTGGCTGCAATAACGCTGCATTTTTCAACGCAGGATGCTCGCGCAAAGCCTCTGCCGTGAAATCGACAAAACTGCGGATCCGCGCAGGAGCCTTGCGCCCGCCCTGATACACGACATGAATAGGCAGCGGCGGCAGTTCGAATTCAGCGAGGACGATTTCCAGCTCACCGACAGCAACTTGTCTCGCGACTTGATAGGACAACACTCGGGTCAAGCCCAAGCCCAGACAAGTGGCCGTAATTGCAGCCTGATTGGCAGTGACGATCAAACGCGGTTCAGGACGCACACTGAGCGGCTCGCCTGCGTCGAGAAAAGGCCAACTGCGTTGCTGACCAATCGCTGAAGTCGCCACCACGGGCGCGCCCGCCAATGCGTGAGGGTGAAGCGGTCGTCCATACTCGGCAAAGTATTTCGGCGAGCCGCAAATGACCCGACGCACCTCCCCGACCCGAATCGCATGCTGATTGCTGTCCGGCAGATCGCCGATGCGTACCGCCACATCGATGCCTTCCTCGACCATGTTGACGATCCGATCAACCAGTACGGCATTGATCGTGACATCCGGATACTGCGCGAGATAACGCGCCATCACCGGCGTCACAAACAAATCACCGAACAACACCGGCGCCGTCACCGTCAATTGCCCACGCGGCTGAGCATGACTGCCCGCCGCCGAATCCTCGGCTTCCTGCACCTCGGCGAGAATCCTCCGGCAATCTTCAAGATACCGTTGCCCCGCTTCGCTCAAATGCACACTGCGCGTGGTGCGGATCAACAACTGCGTGCCGATGCGCAACTCCAGCGCCGCGACCGCCCGCGTCACGCTCGCCGCAGAGAGACCCAGACGCCGCGCGGCCGCAGAGAAGCCTTGCTCCTGGGCGACGGTGGTGAAGATGTGCATTTCCTGGAAGCGATCCATTCCTTGACTCCTACGTCGCAGCGTTCATCCGCTGGTGCAAATCCGGGAACAACAACTGAGCAAACCAAATCGGTAGACCCGGATAAAGATCACGCGCTTTCGGTGTCGCACTTTCCACCAACCCCAACTGCACCAAACCTTTCAACTGATCCGTGGCTACGCGATCCGACAGTCCGGTGAAAATCTTGAAGTCGGCACGACTCAACGTTCCCTGAGTCAGCAGAACATGCAATGCCCGTGCAGCCTCAGGTTTAATTCCCGCCATTTTTACACGCTCGTGCCACACAAAAATGCTGTGCAATCTTTCGCGCATATTCGATATGTTCAGCGCCCGCTCGGTATAACGCATTTGGTCGAGACAGGTTTCCAACATGAAGCCGACAAACTCGAACAAGCCTGCTTGAGTCAGCTGACCACGACCGTCCAGATCTCCGCGGCGGGGTTTGTCAGCATTGGCTAATCGGGCGTAATAGGTTCCCTGCTGTCGAGCGAGACCGCGAGATAACGACCAGAGAGGTGAGACCAGCCCAAGTTTTTGCAGTTGAAGATGAGTAAGTAACCTGATGGTTCGCCCGTTGCCATCGATAAATGGATGTACCCAAGCCAGTCTATGGTGATACGCCATCACCGAAAGCAATCGACTCCGCGCATCCGGCAAACGCCCATACACATTCTGCATTCGAGCGAGCATCGGACTCACGGATTGACAGGGTGGTGCAGAATGGTTGCCGACCAGAACTTCTCGTCCCCTCACATCGCGCAATTCGCCGGGTACCAAGGGGCTACCGTCGCTCAACATCAATTGATCTTCGCGGGCTCCGTAGAAGAGTCTTTTGTGCAAACGCGCAACGAAAGCCGGGCTGAAGAGAACTTCCCAAGGAAGGCTCTTATGCATGGACAACGCGCGCTCGAAAGCCTGCTGCGTACCGATATGCGTCATCGCCAGTTCGGTCAGCTCTTTGCGTTGCCGTTTGGGAGACGTCGGGGCGAGGGTCACCGGCTCGGCGAACTGGCCTTCAATCAAGTTACTGTAAAAGCTGCTGGTAACCCGAAGTAACCCGCCGACCCGCTGCAACATAGGGGGAGAAACCATCGCGCTGAGCTTCCCAGCCTGAAACGGCACCTGCTCAGCCAAATGCAGTATTTCATTCGGAAATACCGGCATAAGCGGCTCAAGCCAATGGGTTCCCAAGACTGTTTCAGCACACATTCAACCTCCTGAATCGCGGATTTATCTGCGGATTCAAGAATACGCTCAAGGCCGCTATTTACCTAGCCTTGAGTTCTGTAGGAGGTTTCTCATACTGAGGTAATACGCGGATTATTTTGCGGGTTTTTTGATAGAAAAAACCAATAGTGAGAGTCTGGTTCCAATGTCCTACACGAGAGCGCGAAATCTCGCGCTCTCGTGCAAAAATCGTTACTCCACCGTCACCGACTTCGCCAGGTTACGTGGCTGATCGACGTCCGTACCTTTAAGCACCGCCACGTAGTACGACAGCAACTGCAGCGGAACCGTGTAGAGGATCGGCGAGAGGATGTCGTGGATGTGCGGCATCTGCACCACGTGGGTGCCTTCGCCGTTGGTCATCCCGGCTTTTTCGTCGGCGAACACGATCAGTTCACCGCCACGGGCGCGGACTTCCTGCAGGTTGGATTTGAGCTTTTCCAGCAGTTCGTTGTTCGGCGCCACGGTGACCACCGGCATGTCGTTATCCACAAGCGCCAGCGGGCCGTGTTTCAGCTCGCCGGCCGGATAGGCTTCGGCGTGGATGTAGGAGATTTCCTTGAGTTTCAGAGCGCCTTCCATCGCCACCGGGAATTGCGCGCCACGACCGAGGAACAGCGTGTGGTTTTTCTCGGCGAACAGTTCGGCGATCTTTTCCACGGTGCTGTCCATGGCCAGTGCTTCGCCGAGACGGGTTGGCAGACGACGCAGTTCTTCGACCAGACGTGCTTCGACGCCGTCCGCCAGGGTGCCGCGCACTTGGCCCAGCGACAGGGTCAGCAACAATAGGCCGACCAATTGCGTAGTGAAGGCTTTGGTGGAGGCCACACCAATTTCGCGGCCGGCCTGGGTCAGCAGGGTCAGGTCGGATTCGCGCACCAGCGAGCTGATGCCGACGTTGCAGATCGCCAGGCTGGCCAAGAAGCCCAGCTCTTTGGCGTTGCGCAGGGCCGCCAGGGTGTCGGCGGTTTCGCCGGACTGCGAGATGGTCACGAACAGGGTGTCCGGCTGCACCACCACTTTGCGGTAGCGGAATTCACTGGCAACTTCGACCTGGCACGGAATACCGGCCAGTTCTTCAAGCCAGTAACGGGCGACCATGCCCGCGTGATAACTGGTGCCACAGGCGACGATCTGTACGTTGCGCACTTTGGCGAACAATTCGGCGGCTTGCGGCCCGAACGCTTGCACCAAAACCTGATCGTTGCTCAGACGGCCTTCGAGAGTGCGCTGCACAACGGCCGGTTGCTCGTGGATTTCCTTGAGCATGTAGTGGCGGTATTCACCTTTGTCGGCGGCTTCGGCACCGTCGCTGTACTGCACAGTCTGGCGCTCGACGGCATTGCCGTTGATGTCCCAGATCTGCACGTTATCGCGGCGAATTTCGGCGATATCGCCTTCTTCCAGGTACATGAAGCGGTCCGTGACCTGACGCAGGGCCAACTGGTCAGAGGCGAGGAAGTTCTCGCCCAGACCCAGACCGATCACCAACGGGCTGCCACTGCGCGCGGCGACCAGACGATCCGGCTGTTTGGCATTGATCACGGCCAGACCGTAAGCACCGTGCAGTTCCTTGACCGTCGCTTTAAGTGCAACGCTCAGGTCTGGCTGGTCTTTGAGTTTGTGGCTGAGCAGGTGGGCAATGACTTCGGTGTCGGTGTCCGAAGTAAACACGTAACCCAGCGCTTTCAGTTGTTCGCGCAGGGCTTCGTGGTTTTCGATGATGCCGTTGTGCACCACGGCGATGTCGCCGGAGAAATGTGGGTGGGCGTTACGTTCGCAAGGCGCGCCGTGCGTGGCCCAACGGGTGTGAGCAATGCCGAGACGGCCAACCAGCGGATGTTCGACCAGCGCCGCTTCAAGTTCGCTGACCTTGCCCGGGCGACGCATGCGCTCGAGGGTTTCGTCGTTGGTGAAGACCGCGACACCGGCGCTGTCGTAGCCGCGGTATTCAAGGCGCTTGAGGCCTTCGAGCAGGATGGCGGTGATATTACGTTCAGCAACTGCGCCGACAATTCCACACATGCTTATTTCTCCTGACTGACAGCCGCGCAAATCACGGTGATACCGCGGGCCTGTATCTGATCGCGCGCTTCGATAGGCAGGCGATCATCGGTAATTAGGGTATGGACGCTGCTCCACGGCAGTTCCAGATTGGGAATCTTGCGACCGATCTTGTCGGCCTCGACCATGACGATGACTTCCCGCGCCACTTCAGCCATGACCCGGCTCAGTCCCAGCAATTCATTGAAAGTCGTCGTGCCGCGCACCAGATCGATACCGTCGGCGCCAATGAACAACTGGTCGAAGTCGTAAGAGCGTAGTACTTGCTCGGCGACCTGGCCCTGAAAGGATTCCGAATGCGGATCCCAGGTGCCACCGGTCATCAGCAGCACCGGTTCGTGTTCGAGTTCGCTCAAGGCGTTGGCGACGTGCAGGGAGTTGGTCATCACCACCAGGCCTGGCTGTTGGCCGAGCTCCGGGATCATCGCGGCGGTGGTGCTGCCGCTGTCGATGATGATGCGCGCGTGTTCGCGGATGCGTTTCACCGCCGCGCGGGCAATCGCCTGTTTGTATTTGGAAACGCTCTGCGCAGTTTCCGCGACCAGTTCCTGCGGCATGGTGATCGCTCCACCATAACGGCGCAGCAACAGACCATGGCTTTCAAGTGCAGCCAGATCCTTGCGAATCGTAACTTCGGAGGTTTCGAAGCGCTTGGCCAGCTCATCCACACTGACTTCGCCCTGCTCGTTGAGCAAGGCGAGGATGTTGTGGCGGCGTTGCGGCGTATTGCGTTTCGACATGGCGGCTTAAGTTTCGATTCGAAAGATAACGTAAGCAATCAAAACCTATCGGCCCAAAATCGTCAAGCGGAAGTCAGACTTTTTTAAACACGACGCAAACAAAAATGTGGGAGCGAGCTTGCTCGCGAAGGCATCGTGTCAGCCAACATCAATGTTGAATGATCTACCGCATTCGCGAGCAAGCTCGCTCCCACATTGAATTTCGTCGCTAAAAGAAACTGTGGATAACTCAGCTCTTCTTGATCTTATCCGGCCGCTTCCAGCCATCGATATTCTTCTGCCGCGCGCGACCAACCGCGAGTTGGGCGTTATCCACATTCTGCGTAATGGTTGAACCCGCTGCCGTGGTTGCACCGTTGGAGATATCCACAGGAGCGACCAACGAGTTGTTCGAGCCGATGAAAACGTCCGCACCCAACACGGTTTTCCACTTGTTGGCGCCATCGTAGTTGCAGGTGATAGTGCCGGCGCCGATGTTGGTCCGCGCACCGATTTCGGCATCGCCCAAATACGTGAGGTGACCGGCCTTGGCGCCTTCACCCATGTGAGCATTTTTCAGTTCAACAAAGTTACCCACATGCGCGCGTGCATCGAGCACGGTTCCCGGACGCAGCCGCGCGAACGGGCCAGCATCGCTGCCCTCGCCCAGAACGGCCCCTTCAATATGACTGTTGGCCTTGATCACCACGCCTTTGCGCAGGGTGCTGTCCTTGATCACGCAGTTCGGGCCGATGACCACGTCGTCTTCAATAACCACGTTGCCTTCAAGAATCACGTTGATGTCGATCAGCACGTCGCGACCAACGGTGACTTCGCCACGCACGTCGAAACGTGCCGGGTCCCGCAGGGTCACGCCTTGCACCATCAAACGACGGCCAGCGCGCACCTGGTAATGACGCTCCAGCTCGGACAGCTGCTTGCGATCGTTGGCGCCCTGCACTTCCATCGGGTCGTGCGGTTGTTCGGTGGCGACCACCAGACCATCGCTGACCGCCATTTCAATCACGTCGGTCAGGTAGTACTCGCCCTGGGCGTTGTTGTTCGACAGACGACTCATCCAGTCCGCCAGACGATTGGCCGGTACCGCGAGAATGCCGGTGTTGCCTTCAGTAATGGCGCGCTGGGCTTCGCTGGCATCCTTGTGCTCAACAATGGCGGCCACCTTACCTTCGGCATCGCGCACGATGCGGCCATAGCCGGTCGGGTCTTCCAGTTCGACAGTGAGCAAACCCATCTGCCCGGGCACGACATGTTTGAGCAGACGTTGCAGGGTTTCGACTTCGATCAGCGGCACGTCACCGTAGAGGATCAGCACGGTGTCGGCAGTAATGAACGGCACCGCTTGAGCAGTGGCGTGACCGGTGCCCAGTTGCTTGTCTTGCAGGACGAAATTCAGATCATCAGCGGCCAGACGTTCACGCACCACATCGGCGCCATGACCAATCACCACATGAATGCGTTGTGGATCAAGTTGCCGGGCGCTGTGGATAACATGACCCAGCATGGAATTACCGGCAATCGGATGCAGCACTTTCGGCAGCGCCGAACGCATACGGGTGCCTTGACCGGCCGCGAGGATAACGATTTCAAGAGACATGACTGGCTACCAATCCTGGGTGGTCAGCAACTGCGACCGGGTTTCGGGAATTCGGAAAAGAAAAAAGGGTAGCCGAGGCTACCCTTTTTAATCAATCGCACAACAAGCGGCTGACGGATTAACCGCCAAACTTCTTGCGGATCTGCTGGACGGTGCGCAGCTGTGCTGCAGCCTCGGCCAGACGTGCGGACGCAGCTCCGTAATCGAAATCTGCGCTCTTCTCGTGCAGAGCAGCTTCGGCAGCCTTGAGAGCTGCTTGAGCTTGAGCTTCATCCAGGTCGGCGGCGCGTTGCACGGTATCGGCAAGCACCTTGACCATGTTCGGCTGAACCTCGAGGAAACCACCGGAGATGTAGAACACCTCGGCTTCCCCGCCTTGCTTGATCAGGCGGATCGGACCTGGCTTCAGATTAGTGATCAGCGGCGCGTGACCCAGAGCGATACCAAGATCACCCAGTGCACCGTGCGCAATCACCATCTCGACCAGGCCGGAAAAGATTTCCCCTTCCGCGCTGACGATATCGCAATGGACTGTCATAGCCATCTGATTGCCTCAACCTAAATTAGCGCCCGTTGCCGGGCGCCGGGATTACAGTTTCTTGGCTTTCTCGATCGCTTCTTCGATGCCGCCAACCATGTAGAACGCTTGTTCTGGCAGGTGGTCGTAGTCACCGTTGAGGATGCCTTTGAAGCCAGCAATGGTGTCTTTCAGGGAAACGTATTTACCCGAAGCACCGGTGAAGACTTCAGCCACGAAGAACGGCTGCGACAAGAAGCGCTGGATCTTACGAGCACGGTTTACCAACTGCTTGTCGGCTTCCGACAGCTCGTCCATACCCAGGATCGCGATGATGTCCTTCAGCTCTTTGTAACGTTGCAGAACGTACTGAACGCCGCGAGCGGTGTCGTAGTGGTCCTGGCCGATTACGTTCGGGTCCAACTGGCGCGAAGTCGAATCCAGTGGATCTACCGCTGGGTAGATACCCAGGGAAGCGATGTCACGGGACAGAACGACGGTGGCGTCCAAGTGGGCGAAGGTGGTCGCTGGCGACGGGTCGGTCAAGTCGTCCGCAGGTACGTATACCGCTTGGATCGAGGTGATCGAACCTTCCTTGGTCGAAGTGATACGTTCTTGCAGAACGCCCATCTCTTCAGCCAGGGTCGGCTGGTAACCTACTGCCGAAGGCATACGGCCCAGCAGTGCGGATACTTCAGTACCGGCCAGGGTGTAACGATAGATGTTGTCGACGAACAGCAGAACGTCGTTACCTTCGTCACGGAACTTCTCGGCCATGGTCAGGCCGGTCAGTGCTACGCGCAGACGGTTACCCGGCGGCTCGTTCATCTGACCGTAAACCAGTGCCACTTTGTCCAGAACGTTGGAGTCCTTCATCTCGTGGTAGAAGTCGTTACCCTCACGAGTACGCTCACCCACACCGGCGAACACGGAATAACCGCTGTGCTCGATGGCGATGTTACGGATCAGTTCCATCATGTTTACGGTTTTGCCTACACCGGCACCACCGAACAGACCGACTTTACCGCCTTTGGCAAACGGGCAAACCAGGTCGATAACCTTGATGCCGGTTTCCAGCAGGTCGTTGCCGCCTGCCTGTTCAGCGAACGAAGGCGCTGGACGGTGAATGCCCCAACGCTCTTCGGTGTCGATCGGGCCAGCTTCGTCGATCGGGTTACCGAGGACGTCCATGATCCGGCCCAGGGTCGCTTTACCGACCGGTACGGAGATGGCTGCGCCAGAGTCGGTAACTTCCAGACCGCGCTTCAAGCCTTCGGTGGAACCCATCGCAATGGTGCGAACCACGCCGTCGCCCAGCTGTTGCTGAACTTCCAGGGTGGTTTCAGCCGCGCTCACTACTTTCAGCGCGTTGTAGATGCTCGGTACGCTGTCGCGTGGAAATTCCACGTCGATAACGGCGCCGATGATTTGAACGATACGTCCGCTACTCATAGCTGGATCCTCTGAATATTTGAACCGTTAAACCGCGGCAGCGCCGCCGACGATTTCCGAGATCTCTTGGGTGATCGCAGCCTGACGCGCCTTGTTGTAGATCAGCTGCAAATCGCTGATCAAATCACCGGCGTTGTCGGTAGCGTTCTTCATCGCGATCATCCGCGCAGCTTGTTCAGCCGCGTTGTTCTCGACCACCGCCTGGTAGACCTGCGACTCAACGTAGCGGACCATCAAGCCGTCAAGCAGCTCTTTGGCATCCGGTTCGTAGAGATAGTCCCAGTGGTGCTTGAGATCCTGATCCGGGGTTGCCACCAGTGGAATCAACTGCTCCACGGTAGGCTGTTGCGTCATGGTGTTGATGAACTTGTTGGACACCACGGACAGGCGGTCAATACGGCCGTCCAGGTAGGCATCCAGCATCACCTTGACGCTGCCGATCAGATCATTGATCGACGGCTCTTCACCCAGGTGGCTGATAGCTGCAACGACGTTACCGCCGAAGTTGCGGAAAAAGGCCGCACCCTTGCTACCAACGACACACAGATCAATCTCGACGCCGTTTTCGCGGTTTACCGCCATGTCCTTGACCAGGGCCTTGAACAGGTTGGTATTCAAGCCGCCGCACAGACCACGGTCACTGCTCACCACAACATAACCAACGCGCTTGATTTCGCGCTCGATCATGAACGGGTGGCGGTATTCCGGGTTGGCGTTGGCCAGATGCCCAATAACCTGGCGGATACGCTCCGCATAAGGACGGCTAGCAGCCATGCGCATTTGTGCCTTGCGCATTTTGCTGACCGCCACTTTTTCCATGGCGCTGGTAATCTTTTGCGTGCTTTTGATGCTCGCAATCTTACTGCGAATCTCTTTTGCGCCTGCCATGTAACACCTATCAGGTTAGCAAGCGGGAGCCTCGCGGCTCCCGCTGCGGCTTACCAGGTTTGGGTGGCCTTGAACTTCTCGATACCGGCTTTCATGCCAGCGTCGATTTCGTCATTGAAGTCACCTTTAACGTTGATCTTGGCCATCAAATCGGCGTGATCGCGGTTGAAGAAAGCAATCAGCGCTTGTTCGAAGCTGCCGATCTTGGCGATTTCAATGTCAGTCAGGAACCCACGCTCAGCGGCATACAGCGACAGCGCCATGTCAGCGATCGACATTGGTGCGTATTGCTTCTGCTTCATCAGCTCGGTAACGCGCTGACCATGCTCAAGTTGCTTACGGGTCGCTTCGTCCAGGTCAGAAGCGAACTGGGCGAATGCCGCCAGTTCACGGTACTGAGCCAGAGCGGTACGGATACCACCGGAGAGCTTCTTGATGATCTTGGTCTGAGCGGCACCACCCACACGGGATACCGAAACACCGGCGTTCACTGCAGGACGGATGCCCGAGTTGAACATGGCCGATTCCAGGAAGATCTGACCGTCGGTGATGGAAATCACGTTGGTCGGAACGAACGCGGAAACGTCGCCAGCCTGGGTTTCGATGATCGGCAGTGCGGTCAGGGAACCGGTTTTGCCGGTCACTGCGCCGTTGGTGAACTTCTCTACGTACTCTTCCGAAACGCGGGATGCGCGCTCCAGCAGACGGGAGTGGAGATAGAACACGTCGCCTGGGTAAGCTTCACGGCCTGGTGGACGGCGCAGCAGCAGGGAAATCTGGCGGTAAGCCACTGCTTGCTTGGACAGATCGTCATAAACGATCAGCGCGTCTTCACCGCGGTCGCGGAAGAATTCACCCATGGTGCAACCGGAGTACGGTGCCAGGAATTGCAGCGCAGGAGATTCCGAAGCACTGGCAGCCACGATGATCGTGTTGGCCAGGGCGCCGTTTTCTTCCAGCTTGCGAACCACGTTGGCGATGGTCGATTGCTTCTGACCAATAGCTACGTAGACGCAGAAAATGCCGCTGTCTTTCTGGTTGATGATCGCGTCGATCGCCAGAGCGGTTTTACCGATCTGACGGTCACCGATGATCAGCTCACGCTGGCCACGGCCGACAGGGATCATGGCATCGACAGCCTTGTAGCCAGTCTGTACAGGCTGGTCTACCGACTTACGCCAGATCACGCCCGGTGCAACTTTCTCGACCGCGTCGGTCTCGGTGTTGCCCAGTGGACCTTTGCCGTCAACAGGGTTACCCAGTGCGTCGACTACGCGACCCAGCAGTTCCTTACCAACAGGAACTTCGAGGATGCGGCCGGTGCACTTGGCGCTCATGCCTTCAGCCAGAGACTGGTAAGCGCCCAGTACAACGGCACCTACGGAGTCTTGCTCCAGGTTGAGGGCCATACCGTAGACGCCGCCCGGAAACTCGATCATCTCGCCGTACATAACGTCGGCCAGACCGTGAATCCGCACGATGCCGTCAGATACGCTGACGACAGTGCCTTCGTTACGGGCTTGGGAGGTCACATCGAGCTTGTCGATGCGGCCCTTGATAATTTCACTTATTTCGGAAGGATTGAGTTGCTGCATTGCTCTGCTGCCCCTTCAAACTCAAGATTTCAATGCTTCGGCAAGTTTCGCGATTTTGCCGCGAATCGAGCCATCGATAACCAGGTCGCCGGCGCGGATAACGACACCACCTATAAGGGCAGCATCCTCCGCAACTTGCAGGCGCACTTCCCGGTTGAGTCGTGCACTGAGAACCTTGGCGAGTTTGTCTTGCTGTTCTTGGTTCAATGCAAAAGCACTGGTCACTTCAACGTCTACCGACTTCTCTTGTTCGGCCTTGTACAGGTCGAAAAGAGCGGCAATCTCCGGCAGAAGCGGGAGACGGTCGTTTTCGGCAACGACATTGATGAAGTTCTGTGCCTTGGCATCAAACTTGTCGCCGCACACGTCAATAAACGTGGCGGCCTTTTCTGCGCTCGTCAGTCGCGGGGCCTTGAGCACGCGCTGCATGGTGTCGTCTTGCGACACCGCTGCAGCCAGGCCGAGCATGGCTGACCAATTGGCCAGTTGCTGGTGGGCCTGAGCGTGCTCGAAGGCCGCCTTAGCGTAAGGTCGGGCCAACGTGGTCAGTTCTGCCATGATCGCCCTCGCTTAGATTTCAGCAGCCAGTTGGTTAACCAGCTCTGCGTGCGCGTTTTGATCGATTGTGGCACCCAGGATCTTCTCGGCGCCGCCGACAGCCAGCAAGCCCACTTGGGCACGCAGCTTGTCTTTGACACTGTTCAGTTCCTGTTCGATCTCGGCTTGAGCCTGAACCTTCACACGGTCAGCGTCGACACGGGCCTTTTCAACGGCCTCTTCGACAATCTGGTTACCGCGTTTCTTGGCTTGCTCGATGATTTCAGCTGCCTGAGCTTTCGCTTCGCGCAGTTGCTGACCCGCTTTTTCTTGGGCCAACTCCAGGTCGCGAGCTGCACGGCTGGCAGCGTCCAGACCATCAGCGATCTTCTTTTGACGTTCGTGCAGAGCAGCGATGACCGGAGGCCATACATACTTCATGCAGAACAGTACAAAAATCAGGAACGCAACGGACTGGCCAATCAGGGTCGCATTAATGTTCACGCCAACACCTCGCAGTTACGTTGTCCATCACATCAAATTACTCGGAAGAATCCGGGTAATTAGCCAGCGATCTGACCAACGAACGGGTTCGCAAAGGTGAAGAACAGAGCGATACCAACACCGATCATGGTTACGGCGTCGAGCAGACCGGCAACGATGAACATTTTAACTTGCAGCATTGGAACCATTTCTGGCTGACGCGCTGCGCCTTCCAGGAACTTGCCGCCCAGCAGGCCGAAACCAATTGCGGTACCCAGTGCGCCCAGGCCGATCAACAGTGCAACAGCGATAGCGGTTAGACCAACTACAGTTTCCATCTTTCCTCCCGACTTTTACGTCGTATGGTTTAGGTTTTTTAGATTAAAGCGGTAAAACAAATCGTTTCAGGTGCCCTGTGAAGAGCCCCTTCCCGTTTGACCGGGAAGGACATCAGACTAGTCGAGACTGGTCTTAATGGTTTTCTTCGTGCGCCATCGACAGGTAGACGATGGTCAGCATCATGAAGATGAACGCCTGCAGCGTGATGATCAGGATGTGGAACACAGCCCACGCCCACTGCAGAACAACGCCCAGGCCGCTCAGCCAGAGCAGGCCGCTGCCGAACATCACAGCGATCAGAATGAACACCAGCTCGCCGGCATACATGTTACCGAACAGACGCAGAGCCAGAGAGATCGGTTTGGCGATCAGGGTCACGAATTCCAGCAGGAAGTTCACCGGGATCAGCAGGGCTTGAACGAAGATGTTCTTGCTGCCGAACGGGTGCAGGGTCAGTTCGCCGATGAAGCCGCCGAAGCCCTTGACCTTGATGCTGTAGAAAATGATCAGTGCGAAAACCGAGAACGCCATGCCCAGGGTCGCGTTCGGGTCGGTAGTCGACACGGCGCGGAACGGGATGTGATGGTCACCGGAGATCAGGATGGCCAACTGAGGAATCCAGTCGACCGGTACCAGGTCGACGGCGTTCATCAGGAACACCCAGACGAAGATGGTCAGTGCCAGCGGTGCGATCACCGGGCTACGGCCATGGAAGCTGTCTTTCACGCTGCCATCGACGAATTCGACCAATACTTCAACGAAGTTCTGCAAAGCACCCGGCTGACCCGAAGTCGCTTTCTTCGCCGCCATGCGGAAAAGAAGTACGAAGATCAGACCCAACGCGACCGACCAGCCGAGAGTATCGACGTGGAAAGCCCAGAAGCCCATTTCCTTGGCTTCTGCTGCGGTATGGGCAAAGCCCCAGCCGCCGTTAGGTAGCTGACCGAAGGTCAGGTTCTGCAAGTGGTGCTGGATATAGCCCGAAGCGGTTGTTTCTGCCATGGTTGCCTCAAACGCCCTAAGGTCTCGAAAGTCTTGTTCTCATCAGCAGGGGAGCGAACCAGCTGACCGACTGAGTCAGCACGAACGCGCCGAATACAGCTATCGGCGCCAGTGGCTTCACACCTGCAAACACCAGTGCAAAGAGCACTGCCGTCAAAATCAGTTTGCCTGCCTCGCCGGCATAAAAAGACCGGACGATGGACTGGGCTGCTCGGGCGCCGGAAAACCGAAATGCCTTGTGAGCGAAATAAACATTGGGCAGCAAGGCTATCAGGCCTCCGCAAAGTCCCGAGTATCCGGCAACGACTCCATGCCATTGCCAGAGCGCCAAAGCGGCAATGAGCAAAATGACAAATTGAGCCATTAACACCGGAAAAACCGCCAGGCGATGGAACGGCAGGCGGTTTGGCTTGCGGGTTTCCATCACTATTGCTCTCCAATGGTCGGCTGCCAGAATTCAATAACTTGGCATAATTTGTGCCGACAAAATGCGCGCAGAGTATAGGGGCGGTTCTGCCCCTATTCAACTGTCAGGTAGTGATTTCCGACTGCGCGCTACATGAGGAAATGTTTCAGCGGATGTGTGCGAGCACACCTTGAAGCTCATCGAGGGAGTTGTAACCGATCACCAACTGACCCTTTCCCTTCTTGCCGTGGCGAATCTGCACCGCAGAGCCTAGGCGCTCGGCCAGACGCTGTTCGAGGCGAGCGATATCCGGGTCGGGTTTGGTCGCTTCCACAGGCTCAGGTTTGCCACTCAACCACTGACGAACCAGTGCCTCGGTTTGGCGCACGGTGAGACCGCGTGCGACAACATGTCGCGCCCCCTCAACCTGTTGATTGTCCGGCAGACCGAGCAATGCACGGGCATGACCCATTTCCAGGTCGCCGTGGGACAGCATGGTCTTGATGACTTCTGGCAGCGCAATAAGCCGCAACAGGTTAGCCACAGTGACGCGGGACTTACCCACAGCCTCGGCAACTTGTTGCTGAGTGAGCTGGAATTCCTGCTGCAAACGCTGCAGGGCCACCGCTTCTTCGATCGGGTTGAGATCTTCGCGCTGGATGTTCTCGATCAGCGCAATGGCGATTGCGGTTTCATCCGGCACATCGCGGACCATCGCCGGGATGGTTTCCTGCCCGGCTTGCTGACTTGCGCGCCAGCGACGTTCACCGGCGATGATCTCGAAGCGGCCACCGCCAATCGGGCGCACCACGATCGGCTGCATCACGCCTTGCGCTTTGATCGACGCTGCCAGTTCTTCCAGCGCCTGCGGATCCATGTCGCGGCGCGGCTGGTATTTGCCGCGCTGCAGCAGATCCAGTGGCAAGTGCTGCAGTTCGCGGGTGTCAGCTTGCGCCGCTTGTTCTTCCAGCGCGCTGACGGTCGGACCACTCAGCAGTGCATCCAGTCCACGTCCGAGACCTCGTTTCTTGACGGCCATGGGGATTCCTTAAGTTGCCTGAGCGGCGGCGATGCGTGAGTTTTTGCGCTGACGACGAACCATCTCGCCGGCCAGGGCCAGATAAGCCAGGGCGCCGCGCGATTGCTTGTCGTAGGCCAGCGCCGGCATGCCGTAGCTCGGCGCTTCGGCCAGACGGATGTTGCGCGGGATCACCGTGTCGTAGAGCTGCTCGCCGAAGTGTTCCTTGAGCTGCGCCGAAACGTCATTCATCAGGCTCAAGCGCGGGTCATACATGGTCCGCAGCAGGCCTTCGACTTTCAGGTTCGGATTGAGGAGTTCGGCGATGCGCTTGATGTTATCCACAAGGTCGCTGAGACCTTCGAGCGCAAAGTACTCGCACTGCATGGGGATGATGACCCCGTCAGCAGCAACCAGTGCGTTCAGCGTGAGCATCGACAGCGACGGCGGGCAGTCGATCAGAATGTAATCGTAGTTTTCGCGGATCGGCGCCAGCGCGCTGCGCAGACGGCTTTCCTTCATCTGCATTTCCAGCAGAACCACTTCGGCCGCCGTCAAATCGCGGTTGGCCGGCAGCAGTTGATAACCGCCGTGCTCGGAATAGTGCATGGCCTGGGCCAGATCGCATTCGCCGATCAGCAGGTCATAGACCGAATTTTCCAGGCCGTGTTTATCCACACCGCTACCCATGGTGGCGTTGCCCTGTGGATCGAGATCGATCAACAGCACCCGGCGTTTGGTCGCGACCAGGGATGCTGCGAGGTTGATGCAGGTGGTGGTCTTGCCCACACCACCCTTCTGGTTCGCTATCGCGAATACCTTAGCCATTCTTGCTTGTGTTCCCAATCATGCCGTGCGGCGCAGTATCAGCAGATGGCGTTGGCCTTGGCAACCGGGTACGGCCAGGGCGTGTTCGCTATCGAGTTTGAAGTCTGCCGGCAATGCTACCAGCTCATCGGCCGGATGAACGCCCTTCATTGCCAGCCAGCGTGTATCGGCGTCGCCTAAGTGACGAGTCCAGTTGGTGAAGTTTTCCATGCTGCTGAACGCCCGGGAAATGATCCCGTTGAACGGTTGAGCAGGCTGGAAGGCTTCGACACGACTGTGGATAACTTGCAGGTTATCCAGTTTGAGTTCGAGTTTTACCTGGGTCAGGAAGCGGGTTTTCTTGCCGTTGCTGTCCAGACAGGTCACTTGCGAGTCTGGATACAGAATCGCCAACGGGATTCCCGGCATGCCGCCGCCGCTGCCAACGTCGAGCCAGCGACCGTTTTCGATGCACGACATGACGCTGAGACTATCGAGCAAGTGCCGCGAGACCATTTCGTCCGGATCACGCACGGCGGTCAGGTTGTAGGCCTGGTTCCATTTGATCAACAGGGCCAGATAACCCAGCAGCAATTCGTGCTGGGCTTCAGTGAGATTGACACCGAGCTCGCGGGCTCCTGTGGATAACTCTTCGGCGTGTTGCGAAGTGACCTTAGAACTCAAGCGCTTTGCTCCAACTGACGGCCCGCGCCGCGTTTTTTCAAATGAATCATCAACAGCGAAATCGCTGCCGGGGTCACACCCGGGATCCGCGAAGCCTGACCGAGCGTCTCTGGACGCGTGGCACCGAGCTTGCTCTGGATTTCCTTGGAGAGACCGGAAATGTTGGTGTAATCGATATCCACAGGCAATTTCGTGTCTTCACTGGCGCGCAGACGGGCGATTTCGTCCTGTTGACGGTCGATGTAACCGGCGTATTTGGTCTTGATTTCAACCTGCTCGGCGACCTGTGGATCTTCGGCGCCGTTGCCGGTCACTTCGACCAGACCAGCGTAGTCGATTTCCGGACGACTCAAGAGGTTGAGCAAGTTGTACTCGTGGGTCAGCGGCGTGCCGAATTTTTCCGCGATCGCATCACCCTGCTGCGTATTCGGGCGAACCCAAGTGCTCTTCAAGCGCTGTTCTTCCAGCTCGATGCTTTCGCGCTTCTTGCAGAAGGCTGCCCAACGCGCGTCATCGACCAGACCGAGCTCGCGACCTTTTTCGGTCAACCGCAGGTCGGCGTTGTCCTCGCGAAGGATCAGGCGGTATTCGGCACGGGAAGTGAACATGCGGTACGGCTCTTGGGTACCGAGGGTGATCAGGTCGTCGACCAACACACCGATGTACGCTTCATCGCGACGTGGACACCAGGCTTCTTTGCCCTTGGCGCGCAGTGCCGCGTTGGCGCCAGCGAGCAAACCTTGGGCGCCAGCTTCTTCGTAACCGGTGGTGCCGTTGATTTGTCCGGCAAAGAACAGACCGCCGATGACTTTGGTCTCGAGGCTGTATTTCAAATCACGGGGATCGAAGTAGTCGTACTCGATCGCATAGCCTGGACGCACGATGTGCGCGTTTTCCATGCCGCGAATCGATTGCACGATCTGCAATTGCACGTCGAACGGCAAGCTTGTGGATATCCCGTTCGGATACAGCTCATGGGTGGTCAAACCTTCCGGTTCGATAAACACCTGATGGCTTTCCTTGTCGGCAAAGCGATGGATCTTGTCTTCGATCGACGGGCAATAGCGCGGGCCGATGCCCTCAATTTCACCGGCAGCGGAATACATCGGCGAACGATCGAGGTTCGCCGCGATGATTTCGTGGGTGCGGGCGTTCGTGTGAGTAATCCAGCAGCTGACCTGACGTGGATGCTGTTCTTTGTTGCCCATGAACGACATCACCGGGATCGGCGTATCGCCGGGTTGCTCGGTCATTACCGAGAAATCCACAGACTTGCCGTCGATACGTGGCGGTGTGCCGGTTTTCAGGCGACCGACACGCAGTGGCAGTTCACGCAGACGATGAGCCAGGGCAATTGACGGCGGATCACCGGCACGACCGCCGGAAAAATTCTGCAAACCGATGTGGATAAGTCCGCCGAGGAACGTACCAGTGGTCAGCACCACGGAATCGGCGAAGAAGCGCAGACCCATTTGCGTGACAACACCGCGGACTTGTTCCTGCTCGACGATCAGGTCATCAGCGGCTTGTTGAAATATCCACAGGTTCGGTTGGTTTTCCAGAATTTCGCGGACAGCGGCTTTGTAAAGAATACGGTCGGCCTGGGCGCGAGTTGCACGCACCGCCGGGCCTTTACGGCTGTTCAACACACGAAACTGGATGCCACCCAAATCGGTAGCGGTGGCCATCGCGCCGCCGAGGGCATCGATTTCCTTGACCAGATGGCTTTTGCCAATGCCACCGATGGCCGGGTTGCAACTCATGGCACCGAGGGTTTCCACGTTATGCGTCAGCAACAGGGTTTTTGCCCCCATACGTGCTGAGGCCAGTGCTGCCTCGGTACCGGCATGACCGCCGCCGATGACGATCACTTCAAAACGGGAAGGGAAATCCACCACGCACCTCGTGCCTGCTTAAGTAGGTAATTCAGGATTAGTTTGAGATCAGGTTTCTGGACCTGGTCGACAAGTATAGGGACTTCGCCCTTCCTAAAGAACCCTTTGCACAAAATTTAACCAGCTGTGGAGAACTCGAGGTTAAAAGAATAAAAAAGAGAGAAATTTATAAAACCTTTGTTTTTATGTTTATTCTTACTGAGCCACCTTTCTGTGGATAGATTGCTGCAGGCCTTTATATCCGATATGTACAGAGATTTAAAACCCTGTGCTCATGTGCCAATGAGGCCCTTGGATAACCGCTTTAAGCCTGTGGATGAAAGGGATGGTTATCCACAGATGGGGTTATGTCCAGTTTTGAAGCCCTGTTATCAACCGACCTCAATGGCAGTTATTCACAGGGCTTAATCCACGGAAAATTAACCAAACGGCTTTTTCAGGACGCAAAAAACACCGCCATCGAAAGATCGGTGACGGTCAGAAGGCCGATAGTGGGATGTGAAAGGGCTATTGTGAGAGAACGTAACAGAGGCTAATAATAGCCATTATCATTAACTCGCCAATCTTTCCCCATGTCCCTACCCGCCCATCACGCTGCGATCGAGCAAATCTACGAGCAACACCATTCGTGGCTATATGGATGGCTCAAGGGCAAATTGCATGACGCCTGCGATGCTGCCGATGTCGCACATGACACCTTCGTGCGGATCCTCGCGGCGCGGAATGCCGTGCATATTCGCGAGCCGCGGGATTATCTGGCTACCATTGCACGCGGCCTCGTCATTGATCGTTATAGAAGACAGGCCATCGAAGTCGCCTACTTGCAGACCTTGGCTGCTCGACCAGAAGCGACCGCCATCAGCGAAGAAGACAAGGCGCTGATCATCGAAACCCTGGTCGCTGTGGATAAAGCCCTGGCCGGCCTGGGCGCGCGAACCCGGCAGATCTTCATGCTCTCGCAGATTGACGGCCTGACTTATCAACAGATCGCCGTGCAATTGAAGGTTTCCCTGACCACAGTAAAGAAGCACATGATCCGCGCTTTGACGGAATGTGCCCTGATCATGGCGCAGCGCTGATGGCCATCGCCCCCAATCGCAAAGTGTTCGAAGCCGCTGCCGGTTGGTATGTGCAGTTTCAGGCCGATCCGCCGACGCTCGCCGAACAAAAAGCCTGGCAACTGTGGATAGATAGCGATCCAGCGCACTTGGCGGCGTGGAACCAGATGGAACAATTGCAGCGTCACCTCGGCACTTTGCCGAAGGATTTGAAACGTCGCGCGCTGAATCCAGGCCAGCAACGGCGTCAGGTGCTGAAGCTGTTGCTGCTCGTGACCGGGACGGGGTTCCTGGGCTGGAATGCTCAGCAACATACATCCCTTGGCAATGTCTGGGCCGACTACAAAACCGGCGTTGGCCAGCGTCGTAGCCTTTTATTGGCTGATGGCAGCCAGATCCAGCTCAACACCGATACCGCCATTGATCTGTCCTTCGATGCGGCGCAGCGCCTGATTCGCCTGCGCTCAGGTGAGATCCTCATTCAAACCGGCAAGCTTGGCGATCAGCGACCCTTTTTTGTCGAAACCCGCGATGGCCGGATTCAAGCGTTGGGTACGCGTTTTTCTGTGCATCAGCTGTCAGGCTCAACGCGGGTCGGCGTGCTGGAAGATCGGGTCAGCGTGCAACCCGCTGATCCATCAACGGCCGCGATGATTTTGAAAGCAGGCGAAGGTGCTGACTTTGATAGTCGGCATATCGGACGCCTTCATCCCTATAAATCCTCGGCAGTGGCGTGGACCAACGGCCAGCTGATTGTCCTCGATGCACGGTTGGGCGAGGTGATCGAAGAGCTGGGGCGTTATCGCAGCGGTGTTCTGCACTGCGATAGCCGCGCCCGGGAGCTGCGGGTATCCGGCACCTTTCGGCTCGATTCCACCGATGCCGTGCTGGCCAATCTCCAGGCCTCGTTACCGATCAACGTCCGCTACTTCACCCGTTACTGGGTCTCGATCAGCCACAACCTCTGATCGAAAATCACCTGGGGAAAAATAAATCGAAAACAGGGTTATCTTTTTTTGCCCTGACCCGGCCCTACAGGTAATCGCGATAAACGCGGCTCTTCGCCACCTTCAGGGCTTATCCACACATGCGTCTTCCCACGTTCCGTAAGCGTTTTTCCCACCACTGCATTGCCTACAGCCTACTGATGACTAGTGTCGCGTCCTGCCTGGTAATGACCAACAACGCCTTCGCGGCGATGGCCGCCCAGCGTTACACCATTGCTGCCGGCCCACTGGATAATGCGTTGAGCCAGTTCGCCTCTGCTTCGAACGTGATTCTGTCGTTCTCGCCGCAGCAGACCAGCCGCTTAAGCAGTGCCGGACTGAACGGCAACTTCACCGTTGACCAGGGATTCGCCCAACTGCTGCAAGGCTCGGGTTTACAAGCGATACCACAGGCGCCTGGCAGCTACATTCTGCAGGCGCTGCCCAATGGTGACTCGCTGGAACTGGCCCCGACCAACATCAACGGGCAATTGGCTAACCCAATGAACCTGGATTACGCCGCCGACGTTGGCTACAAGGCGCAAAGCAGCCGGATTGGTACGAAAACCAGCACGCCGTTGTCGGAAACGCCGCGCTCGGTGTCAGTCGTAACCGCGCAACGCATGAAAGATCAGAAATCTCAGACGCTCACCGAAGTACTTGGCTACGTCCCGGGGATCTTTGCCCCACCGTTTGCCGCCGGTGACAGTCTGGCCGGGGATCTGTTTTTCATTCGCGGTTTCAACGCGACCGATTATGGCTACGGTCTGCTGCGCGATGGACTGCGTGTACAAGGCAACCGCTATGACACCAGTACCGAACCTTATGGACTTGAGCGGGTGGAAATTTTCCGTGGCCCGTCCTCGCTGCTGTATGGGGAAAACGCGCCGGGGGGCCTGGTCAACCTGGTCAGCAAACGGCCAACCGCTGCACCGCAAGGCGAAGTGCAACTGGGTTATGGCTCGAACAATCGTCGGCAGATCGGCGTTGATGTGTCGGGGCCACTCAACGACAGCGGCAACATTCTCGGGCGCGTTGTCATGCTCGGGCGCAAGTCGGACACCCAGACCGATCACGTCCCGGATGACCGCATTTACATCGCGCCTTCGCTAACTCTGAATTTCGATGACTTCAATACCCTGACCCTGCTGGCCAACTACCAGAAGGATCACACCAACATGGAACTTGGCCTGCCGGCCGCCGGGACATTGCTGACCAACCCCAATGGCAAGTTATCCAAAGGCACCATGCTCGGCGACCCGGACTGGAACACCTTCGAACGGGAAACCTGGAGCAGTGGTTATGAGTTCAGCCACTCCTTCAACGACGACTGGCAGTTCCGGCAGAACTCGCGCTACATGCAGTCGCGCATCACCCGCCACGAAACCTGGCCGGGCAACCTCAACAACGCCGGTTTTGGCACGCGCCTGAACATGACTGCGTACGATCGCTTCAACAAGTCGATGGTGTACTCGCTGGATAACCAGCTGGAAGGCAAATTCCAGCTCGGTGAGCTGGAAAACACCGTGCTGTTCGGCGCCAGTTACGATCGCACTTCGTTCAATCAGGACTGGAATGCCGGCATCGTCGGGCCGATTGATATCTACAACCCGGTTTACCTACGCGATCCCACTACCCCGATCGCGGTGCAAAACACGCTGCTCGAGCAACAGATGAAAGGTGTTTATGCACAGATCCAAAGCAAATATGACCATTGGTTGTTCTTGCTCGGTGGGCGCCAGGACTGGGTCGACAGTGATTTCCGCGACAAGGTCGCCCAGTCGAGCAACATCAGCTCCGAGGACAAGAAATTCACTTATCAAGGCGGGGTGATGTACCAGTTCGACAACGGCATGACGCCGTATCTCAGCTATTCCACCTCGTTCGTACCGGTGCAGCAGATCTCCAATGCCGGCGCACCGCTCGACCCGATCACCAGCAGCCAATACGAAGTAGGCCTGAAATACGAACCAATCGGCTGGGATACCGCGTTTACCGCGTCCGTGTACGACCTGCGCAAAAAGGACGATACCTACTTCGACTCAACGACAGCGACTTATCGTCAGGTCGGCGAAAGCCGTTCCAAAGGCGTGGAACTGGAACTGAACAGCAACCTGACACAAAACCTCAATGTCACGGCTGCATACACCTACACCGATGCGCGCATCACCAAGGATGCCGCGACTTCATTGGTCAAAGGCCATCAAATGACCGGCGTGCCACGTAATCAGGCTTCGGTCTGGACGAAATACCGATTCCTCGATGGTGACTTGAAAGGCCTGTACGTCGGCGGTGGTGTGCGTTACTTCGACAGTGCCTTCGCCTACACCTCCCCTTCTCTGTACGGCAAGCTCGATGCCGGCGATGTCACGTTGGTGGATGCGGCGATCGGTTATCAGATCGATACGTACTGGAGCGTCGACCTGAACGCGAAAAACCTGTTCGACAAGGAATATGTGTCGGGATGCAACGATGCCGGTCGCTGCTACTGGGGTGAAGACCGCACCTTACTCGGTACGGTGTCTTACAACTGGTAAAGCAAAAAAGGGGCTGTGGATAAATATTCCACAGCCCCTTTTTTTATTTGCCGATGCAGAAGCTGGAAAAGATCCTTCCCAGCAGGTCATCGGAGCTGAACGCCCCGGTGATTTCACCCAAAGAATGCTGGGCCTGACGCAAATCTTCGGCGAGCAATTCGCCGGCGCCGGCCAATGTAAGCTGCGCGCGGCCATGTTCCAATGCGGCGCTGGCGTGACGTAATGCCTCCAAATGGCGGCGACGTGCACTGAAGCTGCTTTCCGAAGTTTGCTCGTAACCCATGCAGGCTTTGAGATGGTCACGCAGCAAGTCCAGTCCTTCACCGGCCGACTTGGCGCTCAGACTGATCGTCACATGCCCGTCTTCACTGGTTTCAAGGGTAATTGCTTCGCCGGTCAGATCCGCCTTGTTGCGAATCAGGGTAACTTTCGCCGGATCCGGGCGGGTTTCGAGGAATTCTGGCCACAACGCAAACGGATCCAGTGCCTCCGGAGCGGTTGCATCGACCACCAGCAACACCCGATCAGCTTCACCAATAGCCTTCAATGCCCGTTCAACACCGATCTTTTCCACATGATCATCGGTATCACGCAGCCCTGCAGTATCGACAACATGCAGCGGCATACCGTCGATGTGGATATGTTCACGCAGGATATCCCGCGTGGTGCCGGCAATCTCCGTCACGATGGCAGCTTCGCGACCGGCCAAAGCATTCAACAGGCTGGACTTGCCGGCATTCGGACGACCGGCAATTACCACAGTCATGCCATCGCGCAGCAAAGCGCCTTGCCCGGCTTCACGCAGTACTGTGGATAACTCATCGCGCACTTTGTCGAGCATGCTCAACACATGGCCATCGGCGAGGAAGTCGATTTCTTCTTCCGGGAAGTCGATGGCGGCTTCGACGTAGATGCGCAGACCGATCAGTTGTTCGGTCAAGTTATGCACACGTTGGGAAAATGCCCCCTGCAATGAACGCAGGGCATTACGCGCAGCCTGTGCCGAACTGGCTTCGATCAAATCGGCAATCGCCTCGGCCTGGGCCAGGTCGAGTTTGTCATTGAGGAAGGCACGTTCACTGAATTCACCCGGACGGGCCAAACGGCAACCCACCTCCAGGCAACGCTTGAGCAACATATCAAGAACGATCGGGCCGCCGTGGCCCTGCAGTTCCAGCACGTCTTCGCCGGTGAACGAGTTCGGCCCCGGGAAATACAGGGCCAGGCCCTCGTCCAGTACTTGCTGGTCGTCACTGAAAAACGGCCCGTAATGGGCGTAACGCGGTTTCAGTTCGCGGCCGCTGATGGCTTTGGCTGCAACACTGGCCAGCGGCCCGGAAATACGGACGATGCCCACACCGCCGCGACCCTGAGCAGTGGCGACGGCGGCGATGGTTTCACGAGGTGTGCTCATAAACCGGAATCCAGACAAAAGTGGCAGATAGCAAAACGCCCCACTAGGGGGCGTTTTGAGTGGTGTTATCCACAGTGCAAGTTACGCCTCGGCTTTTTTCGTCGCCGCTTCGATCTTACGCGTGATGTACCACTGTTGTGCAATCGACAGGCAGTTGTTCACAACCCAGTACAGCACCAGACCTGCAGGGAACCACAGGAAGAAGAAGGTGAAGATGATTGGCATCATTTTCATGACCTTCGCCTGCATCGGATCCGGAGGAGTCGGGTTCAGCTGCTGCTGGATGAACATGGTTGCGCCCATGATGATCGGCAGAATGAAGAACGGATCCTTGATCGACAGGTCAGTGATCCACAGCATGAACGGCGCCTGGCGCATCTCCACGCTTTCCAGCAGAACCCAGTACAGCGAAAGGAAAACCGGCATCTGCACGAGGATCGGCAAGCAGCCGCCCAGCGGGTTGATCTTCTCTTTCTTGTACAGCTCCATCATGGCTTGCGACATTTTCTGCCGGTCATCGCCATGTTGCTCTTTCAGAGCAGCCAGTTTCGGCGCGACAGCACGCATGCGTGCCATCGATTTGTAGCTGGCAGCCGACAGAGGGAAGAAAATACCCTTGATCAGCATGGTCAGGAAGATAATCGACCAGCCCCAGTTACCGACAATGGCGTGGATGTGTTGCAGCAGCCAGAAGATTGGCTGGGCAATGAACCACAGAATGCCGTAGTCGACGGTCAGTTCCAGACCTGGGGACAACTCTTTCAATACAGCCTGGCTTTTCGGACCGGCGTACAAAACTGCGCTGGTTTCAACTTTGGCACCCGGAGCAGCGGTCAGTGTAGGACCGGTATAACCGATAATGTAGTTGCCTTTGCTGTCTTTACGGGTCTGGACGATGTTGTTTTCGCCCTTGGCCGGAATCCACGCAGTCACGAAGTAGTGTTGCAGCCAGGCTACCCAGCCACCGGTGACGGTTTCTTTCAGCTGTGCCTTGTCCATGTCCTTCATGGACACTTTCTTGTACGGCTCCGAACTTGTCCACAGGGCGGCGCCCAGGTAAGTCGCGGTGCCAGTAGCAGTAGTGGACGAAGGATCAGCGCTGTTGTCGCGTTTCAACTGAGCAAACATTGCGCCGTTCCAGGGCTGAGCGCTCTGGTTATCCACAATGTAGGAAACGGCTACGTCATACAGGCCGCGTTTCAGAGTGAAACGCTTGATGTAGTTGACGCCATCCTTGCTGAACTTCAGGTCGACGACCAGTTGGTCCTGACCGTCAACCAGTTGATAAGTCTTCTTCTCCGAAGAGTAGACCGGACGACCGGCCGGATTTGCATCCGGGCCATTGGTGCCGATCAGACCGCTTTGGGCCAGATAAACACGTTCGCCGCCGTTATCGAACAGCTGGAACGGAACATCAGGACGATCCTGACGACGTGGATACAAAGGCAAGTTCAGTTGAGCAACATCACCACCTTGTGGATCGATCGCGAGATCGAGCACATCGGTTTTGATCTGGATCAGATCCTTGCTGGCGGCTACCGGAGTTTCGGCAGGTGCACTGGTATCGCTAGCGGCGCGCGGAATATCGTCACTGGCGGCAGCATTATTGCCAGTAGTGGTGTCCGGCAAACCGGATGTAGTCGTACTGGAAGCAACATTCTGAGTCGGCAGGGCAGCCTGGCCATAGTCCTGGTTCCATTTAAGAACCATAACGTAGGACACGATTGCCAGGGCGACGATCAGGATCGTGCGTTTGATATCCATGATTACTCGGCCATCGAAGAAGAACGGGAGGTAGGGATAGGTGGAACCGGGTCATAACCACCGGGATTCCACGGATGACAGCGACCTAAACGACGAAAGGTCAGCCAGCCACCGCGCAGAAGGCCATGATTTTCGATGGCTTCATACGCGTAGCAGGAACAACTGGGGTAGAAACGACAGTGGCTGGCCATCAAAGGACTAATGGCATAGCGATAAAACTGGATCGGAACGAGGGCCAGTTTACGCATCGGTACTGTCTACCCCTACAGTTTCGGTTTTGACTTCTGGAACTGGCTTGCTGCGTGCCAGACGCTTCCAGAGCTTGCCGAAATGCTGAATCAATTCGGGGTTTTCTACATCGCCCAGACCTTTGCGCGCGACGATAACGATATCCCAGCCGACCAGTGAATCCTGGTGCAGACGGAATGATTCGCGCATCAAACGTTTGAGGCGATTGCGCTCAACGGAGAGCTTTACGCTCTTTTTCCCGATAACCAGCCCGAGACGGGGGTGATCAAGATCGTTGTTGCGTGCAAGGAGCAGGAGATTTTTCCCCGGAACCTTGCCGGTAGGGGAGTCAAAGACTGCCTTGAAATGCCGGGGAGTAAGCAGACGCTTTTCCCGACTGAAGTCCTGACTCACCTCCAGTACCGGATTATCAAACTGCCAGACGCGCACGACCTTTGGCGCGACGACGCGACAGGACTGCGCGGCCGTTCTTGGTAGCCATGCGAGCACGGAAACCGTGGGTACGAGCGCGTTTGATAGTGCTTGGTTGGAAAGTACGTTTCATTGTCGTGTTACCTGGTTCGTCCACAACGGGCCGGAATGGCCCCCGTTTTAAGAGACCGGGGATTCTAGAGAAAGCAAGCCTTCAGGTCAATTTCCAACCAGCGTTTCCTTATAAATAGATCTCGGGGGCCTCTGTGGCTGAAAGCCTGTCTGCCAAACATAAAAATAAAGAAGGGACTTATTTAAAGCTTTTTTGTAAAGCTTATAAAAGCTAGGGCAGCCATCTTCTGTGGATAAGTGGCATGAGCCCATATTTCACGTGATGTACAGAGAATGACAACTACGGTGGAAAACCGTGTTCAGCCTGTGCTGCACTGTCGGATAACCTGTGTGTGGAAGGGTTCGTTATCCACAGGCAGGTTATCCACCGAGTTCAACCCCCAGTTGTCCAGTGCCCTTAGTGGCGGTTATCCACAGAGCTTATTAACACACCGTTGGTCGCTTTCTCATCGGTTAACACATTGATAAATCATGTTCGCCGGACAACCTGCATGTGGATAAGTGGACGGCTCGCCGCTACAATGGCCGCTTGTTTTTGCCTCACCGGCTTTCAACTTAGGGGATATCCGTGTCAGTGGAACTTTGGCAGCAGTGCGTGGAGCTTTTGCGCGAGGAGCTGCCTGCCCAACAATTCAACACCTGGATCCGTCCACTACAGGTCGAAGCCGAAGGCGACGAGTTGCGCGTCTACGCACCGAACCGTTTTGTGCTGGACTGGGTCAACGAAAAGTACCTGGGCCGCGTCCTTGAACTGCTGGATGAGCACGGCAACGGCATGGCGCCTGCGCTTTCCTTGTTAATAGGCAGCAAACGCAGTTCCGCTCCGCGTGCCGCACCGAACGCGCCGCTTGCAGCCGCGCAGGTTTCCCAGCAGGCCCAGGCAAATGCCACGCCTGTGAGTACGCCGGCACCTACCCAGACGTCAGCGCCGGCAGCCAAGCGTTCAACGCAGAAAAGCCCTGAAGTCAGCGATGAACCGTCTCGCGACAGTTTCGATCCGATGTCCGGTGCTGCTTCGCAACAGGCGCCGGTCCGCGCCGAACAGCGCACCGTGCAGGTCGAAGGTGCGCTCAAGCACACCAGCTACCTGAACCGCACCTTCACCTTTGAAAACTTCGTCGAAGGTAAATCCAACCAGCTCGCCCGTGCGGCGGCCTGGCAAGTGGCGGACAACCCCAAGCACGGCTACAACCCACTGTTCCTGTATGGTGGCGTCGGCCTGGGTAAAACCCACTTGATGCACGCGGTGGGTAACCATCTATTAAAGAAGAATCCGAATGCCAAGGTCGTGTACCTGCATTCCGAGCGTTTCGTCGCTGACATGGTCAAGGCGCTGCAACTGAACGCGATCAACGAGTTCAAGCGCTTCTACCGTTCGGTGGATGCCCTGCTGATCGACGACATTCAGTTTTTCGCCCGTAAAGAGCGTTCGCAGGAAGAGTTTTTCCACACCTTCAACGCCCTCCTTGAAGGTGGTCAGCAGGTCATTCTCACCAGTGACCGCTACCCGAAAGAAATCGAAGGCCTTGAAGAACGCCTCAAATCCCGTTTCGGCTGGGGCCTGACGGTTGCCGTCGAGCCGCCGGAACTGGAAACCCGTGTGGCGATCTTGATGAAGAAGGCCGACCAGGCCAAAGTCGAGTTGCCGCACGACGCTGCGTTCTTCATTGCCCAGCGCATTCGTTCCAACGTCCGTGAGCTGGAAGGTGCGCTGAAACGCGTGATCGCCCACTCGCACTTCATGGGCCGCGACATCACCATCGAGCTGATTCGCGAATCCCTGAAAGACTTGTTGGCGCTGCAAGACAAACTGGTCTCTGTGGACAACATTCAGCGCACCGTCGCCGAGTACTACAAGATCAAGATCTCGGACTTGCTATCCAAGCGTCGTTCGCGCTCGGTAGCGCGTCCGCGTCAGGTGGCCATGGCCTTGTCCAAGGAACTGACCAACCACAGTCTGCCGGAAATCGGCGATGTGTTTGGCGGCCGCGACCACACCACCGTGTTGCACGCCTGCCGCAAGATCAACGAACTTAAGGAATCCGACGCGGACATCCGCGAGGACTACAAGAACCTGCTGCGTACACTGACCACTTGATGAACACCAGCGCAGCTTATTAAGGCAAGGGACTAGACCATGCATTTCACCATTCAACGCGAAGCCCTGTTGAAACCCCTGCAACTGGTCGCAGGCGTCGTCGAGCGTCGACAGACCTTGCCGGTACTGTCCAACGTGCTGCTGGTAGTCGAAGGCCAGCAACTGTCGCTGACCGGTACCGACCTGGAAGTCGAGCTGGTCGGTCGTGTGCAACTTGAGGAGCCGGCGGAAACAGGTTCCATCACCGTGCCTGCGCGCAAGCTGATGGATATCTGCAAAAGCCTGCCCAACGACGCGCTGATCGACATCAAGGTCGACGAGCAGAAGCTGGTGGTGAAGGCAGGCCGTAGCCGTTTCACCCTGTCGACCCTGCCGGCCAACGATTTCCCGACCGTTGAAGAAGGTCCAGGCTCGCTGACCTGCAGCCTTGAGCAGAGCAAACTGCGTCGTCTGATCGAACGCACCAGCTTCGCCATGGCTCAGCAGGACGTGCGTTATTACCTCAACGGCATGCTGCTGGAAGTGTCCGAAGGCATCATCCGCGCGGTGGCCACTGACGGTCACCGTCTGGCCATGTGCTCGATGAAAGCCGATATCGGCCAGCCGGATCGTCATCAGGTGATCGTGCCGCGCAAAGGTATCCTTGAGCTGGCACGTCTGCTTACCGAGCCGGACGGCAATGTCAGCATCGTACTGGGTCAGCATCACATCCGCGCCACTACCGGCGAGTTCACCTTCACCTCGAAACTGGTCGACGGCAAGTTCCCGGACTACGAGCGCGTTTTGCCTAAGGGCGGCGACAAGCTGGTACTCGGCGATCGCCAGGCACTGCGTGAAGCGTTCAGCCGTACCGCGATTCTGTCCAACGAGAAGTACCGTGGTATCCGTCTGCAACTGGCCAGCGGTCAGTTGAAAATCCAGGCCAACAACCCGGAGCAGGAAGAAGCGGAAGAGGAAGTGGGCGTTGAATACAACGGCGGCTCCCTGGAAATCGGCTTCAACGTCAGCTATTTGCTCGACGTATTGGGCGTGATGACCACCGAGCAGGTTCGCCTGATCCTGTCCGACTCCAACAGCAGTGCGCTGGTGCAGGAGTCCGATAACGACGATTCGGCTTACGTTGTCATGCCGATGCGTCTGTAATCAGCTGACCCTGGATGTCCTTAAGTCGTGTTTCGGTCACCGCGGTGCGCAATCTGCACCCGGTGACCTTCTCCCCCTCCCCCCGCATCAACATTCTTTACGGCGCCAACGGCAGCGGCAAAACCAGTGTTCTGGAAGCCATTCATCTGCTGGGGCTTGCCCGTTCGTTTCGTAGCACGCGGCTGTTGCCGGTCATCCAATACGAGCAACTCGCCTGCACCGTGTTCGGTCAGGTTGAATTGGCCGAGGGTGGCCACAGCGCGTTAGGCATCTCGCGCGATCGTCAGGGCGAGTTCCAGATCCGCATCGACGGCCAGAACGCCCGTAGCGCTGCGCAACTGGCGGAGATCCTGCCGTTGCAGTTGATCAACCCTGACAGCTTCCGTTTGCTTGAAGGCGCGCCGAAGATCCGCCGGCAGTTTCTCGACTGGGGCGTGTTCCACGTCGAACCGCGCTTTATGGCGACCTGGCAGCGTTTGCAGAAGGCCTTGCGCCAGAGAAACTCCTGGCTGCGGCATGGTACACTTGACGCCGTTTCGCAAGCGGTTTGGGACAGGGAACTGTGCCAGGCCAGCGCTGAAATCGATGAATACCGCCGCGCTTACATCAAAGCCTTGAAACCAGTCTTTGAACAAACCTTGAGCGAACTGGTTGAGCTCGAAGGTTTGACGCTCAGCTATTACCGAGGCTGGGACAAAGAACGGGAATTGAGCGCCGTACTGGCCGGTTCCGTGCAACGGGATCAGCAAATGGGTCATACCCAGGCCGGACCGCAACGGGCTGATTTGCGTCTTAGATTGGGCGCACACAACGCCGCGGACATTTTGTCCCGGGGTCAGCAGAAGTTGGTGGTCTGTGCATTGCGGATTGCCCAAGGGCACCTGGTCAGCCAGGCCCGACGCGGTCAGTGTATTTATCTGGTGGATGACTTGCCGTCCGAGCTGGACGAGAGCCACCGTCGCGCGCTGTGCCGCTTGCTGGAAGACTTACGCTGCCAGGTGTTCATCACCTGTGTAGATCACGAATTATTGAGGGAAGGCTGGCAGACGGAAACGCCAGTCGCTCTGTTCCACGTGGAACAGGGCCGTATCACCCAGACCCACGACCATCGGGAGTGAAGGCATTGAGCGAAGAAAATACGTACGACTCAACGAGCATTAAAGTGCTGAAAGGCCTGGATGCCGTACGCAAACGTCCCGGTATGTACATTGGCGACACCGATGATGGCAGCGGTCTGCACCACATGGTGTTCGAGGTGGTCGACAACTCGATCGACGAAGCCCTCGCCGGCCACTGCGACGACATCAGCATCATCATCCACCCGGATGAGTCCATCACCGTTAAAGACAACGGTCGTGGCATCCCGGTAGACGTGCACAAAGAGGAAGGCGTTTCCGCCGCCGAGGTCATCATGACCGTCCTCCACGCTGGCGGTAAGTTCGACGACAACTCCTACAAAGTATCCGGCGGTCTGCACGGTGTAGGTGTGTCGGTAGTGAACGCACTGTCCGAAGAACTGGTACTGACCGTTCGCCGCAGCGGCAAGATCTGGGAGCAGACTTACGTCCACGGCGTACCTCAGGCACCGATGGCCATCGTTGGCGACAGCGAAACCACCGGCACCCAGATCCACTTCAAAGCTTCCAGCGAAACCTTCAAGAACATTCACTTCAGCTGGGACATCCTCGCCAAGCGCATTCGTGAACTGTCCTTCCTCAACTCCGGTGTCGGCATCGTCCTCAAGGATGAGCGCAGCGGCAAGGAAGAGCTGTTCAAATACGAAGGTGGCCTGCGTGCGTTCGTTGAATACCTGAACACCAACAAGACTGCGGTCAACCAAGTGTTCCACTTCAACATCCAGCGTGAAGACGGCATCGGCGTAGAAATCGCCCTGCAGTGGAACGACAGCTTCAACGAGAACCTGTTGTGCTTCACCAACAACATTCCGCAGCGCGACGGCGGTACTCACCTGGTGGGTTTCCGTTCGGCACTGACGCGTAACCTGAATAACTACATCGAGCAGGAAGGTCTGGCGAAGAAGCACAAAGTCGCCACCACCGGTGACGATGCCCGTGAAGGCCTGACTGCGATTATTTCGGTGAAAGTGCCGGATCCGAAGTTCAGCTCGCAGACCAAAGACAAGCTGGTGTCTTCCGAAGTGAAGACGGCGGTCGAGCAGGAGATGGGCAAGTATTTCTCCGACTTCCTCCTGGAAAACCCGAACGAAGCCAAGCTGGTCGTCGGCAAGATGATCGACGCTGCGCGTGCCCGTGAAGCGGCGCGTAAAGCCCGTGAGATGACCCGCCGCAAAGGCGCGCTGGACATCGCCGGCCTGCCGGGCAAGCTCGCTGACTGCCAGGAAAAAGACCCGGCACTCTCCGAACTGTACCTGGTGGAAGGTGACTCCGCGGGCGGCTCTGCCAAGCAGGGACGTAACCGCAAGACCCAGGCGATCCTGCCGTTGAAGGGCAAGATCCTCAACGTCGAGAAAGCGCGTTTCGACAAGATGATCTCTTCCCAGGAAGTGGGTACCTTGATCACCGCACTGGGCTGCGGCATCGGTCGCGACGAGTACAACATCGACAAGCTGCGTTATCACAACATCATCATCATGACCGATGCTGACGTCGACGGTTCGCACATCCGTACCCTGTTGTTGACCTTCTTCTTCCGTCAGTTGCCGGAGCTGATCGAGCGCGGCTACATCTACATCGCCCAGCCACCGCTGTACAAGGTCAAGAAAGGCAAGCAAGAGCAATACATCAAAGACGACGACGCCATGGAAGAGTACATGACGCAGTCGGCCCTTGAAGACGCGAGCCTGCACCTGAACGAAGAAGCCCCGGGCATTTCCGGTGAAGCGCTCGAGCGTCTGGTGAACGACTTCCGCATGGTGATGAAGACCCTCAAGCGTCTGTCGCGCCTGTATCCGCAGGAGCTGACCGAGCACTTCATCTACCTGCCGGCCGTGAGCCTGGAAAAGCTTGGCGACCACGCCGCGATGCAAGAGTGGCTGGCCCAGTACGAAGCACGTCTGCGCACCGTTGAAAAATCCGGTCTGGTCTACAAGGCCAGCCTGCGTGAAGATCGTGAACGTGGCGTCTGGCTGCCAGAGGTCGAACTGATCTCCCACGGCCTGTCGAACTACGTCACCTTCAACCGCGACTTCTTCGGCAGCAACGACTACAAAACCGTCGTCACCCTCGGCGCTCAACTGAGCACCCTGCTCGACGAAGGCGCGTACATCCAGCGCGGCGAGCGCAAGAAAGCGGTCACCGAGTTCAAGGAAGCCCTGGACTGGTTGATGGCGGAAAGCACCAAGCGCCACACCATTCAGCGATACAAAGGTCTGGGCGAAATGAACCCGGATCAGCTGTGGGAAACCACCATGGACCCAAGCGTGCGCCGCATGCTGAAAGTCACCATCGAAGACGCCATTGGCGCGGACCAGATCTTCAACACCCTGATGGGTGATGCGGTCGAACCTCGCCGTGACTTCATCGAGAGCAATGCGCTGGCGGTGTCGAACCTGGATTTCTGATCCCGGTTGTCGTCAACAAAAAAGGCCAACGCATTGCGTTGGCCTTTTTTATTGGCAGATCAAAAGATCGCAGCCTTCGGCAGCTCCCCCATTGATTACTTGTAGGAGTTGCCGAAGGCTGCGATCTTTGATCTTTTACTCGGATGCTGAAGACACACTTTCCAACCGGTACCCATACCCATAAATCGTCAACAACTGCCAACCCCGATCCGCCGTCAGCCCCAGCTTGTTCCTCAGCCGATAGATATGTGTATCCAGCGGTCGCGACGACGCCATCTCTTCATGCGGCCAGAATCGCTCATACAGATAATCCCGCGACAACGGCCGGCCTAGATTGCTGAACAAACAACGCGCCAGTCGATACTCACGTTCGGTCATGACAATCGGCTTTCCTTCGCGTGTGACGGTCAGTTCCGCGTCATCGAAAGTCAGATCATTAAAGCTCAGCACTTCCGTCGCCGCCGCACGTTGCTGGCTATGCCGACGCAGCACCGCAGCCACCCGCGCCTTCAACTCATTCGGCCGAAACGGCTTGCTCACATAATCATCAGCCCCGGCATTCAACGCCTGAACGATATCGCTCTCGCCATCGCGACTGGTCAGCATGATCGCTGCCGGTGGCGCTTCCATGTGTTCGCGGGTCCAGCGTAGCAGGGCCAGGCCGGTGAGGTCGGGCAGTTGCCAGTCGAGGATCAGCAGGTCAAAGGTTTCCCGGCGCAGTTGCCGGAGAAGGTCTTCACCACGCTCGAAGCTGTGTAGCGACCACGGCTGCTCACCGGCATCGGCCATTTGCTGCAAGGTTTGCTCGACCCGGCGCAGTTCGGCGGGTTCGTCGTCCAGTATCGCAACGCGCATACGCGATGGTTCCTTGTTGCTTGAACAGTTGGGCGTCAACCATAGTCGCTTGGTCATCGCCTTGAAAGTAAGCGGCCCGCCGTTGGACGACGTCCGCTATGATTCTTCGAGTCTACGTCTCAGACCTGTGACCTATGAAAGCATTCACCCTGCCCTGCCCTTTTTCCGTATGAACAATCAGCGCCGGCGCGAAAGCCGAGAGCCGAGCCAGGTGCAGCGACTGTTTCGACAGTTGGTGCGCGAATGGGTGTGGATAAGTCTAGTGCTGTTGCCGCTGACTGCGCTGTTGTCGTATCGCGCGCAGATTAACTTGCACGATGTGTCTCCCGTTGCTGGAGCGTTGTTATCGGTAGGGTTGGTGGCCTGCGTGCTTGGCTTGCTGCTTTGGCGACCGCGATGGGCACTCTGGCTAACGTTGATCGGCATGGCGTGCGTGCTGCTGGCCAGTACCGGACTGGCGGAAATGCGCCGCTGGTGGTCGCCGACACCGGCGGTGCTGGGCATGTTGTTCGGTTATCTGATCTGGAACTGGCGGCGTCTGAGTGTGGTGCTGACGTATTTCGGCTGGGAACTGGCCCGCCTGGACAGCGAGCCGAAAGTGTTCCCCGAACGTCGTCGTACGCAATTCACCGGGGCTGATCGCTTGCAGGGCCAGATCATGGCGCTTGAACAGGCCATGAGTCGCACCCGAGATACCCGGCGCTTTATTGCCGACGGTCTGGAGTACTTGCCCGTCGCTACGCTGATCAGCGATCCCAAAGGTCAGATCCTGCTGGGCAATCGCAAGGCTCGCCAGCTATTCGATCACAACCTGGTGGGGGACGACGTCCTCGATCAACTGGCCAGCCTCGGTTACCCGGAGTTGTCCACAGAGTTGCGCCCGTCACTGTCGGCCATACCGCTGTTGGAGTTTCGCGATCTCAAGGAACGCAGCCTGCGTCTGGAGCGTGCCGCCCTGCTGCCGGTGGACGGAGATACGCCGATCGGTTGGCTGCTCAGCCTCACCGATCTCAGCGCCGAACGTGCCGCCGAGGAACAACGCGGTGTGTTGCTGCGCTTTCTCTCCCACGACCTGCGTGCCCCGCATTCGGCTATCCTCGCCCTGCTCGATGTTCACCGCCATCAGGCCGGGGCGGATTCGCCGTTGTTCGAACAGATTGAGCGGCAGGTGCGTCGCGCGCTGGATCTCACCGATGGTTTCGTCTTGCTGGCGCGGGCCGAGTCCGAGGCCTATCAGTTCCAGCCGAGCCTGTTCGCGATGTTGGTGCTGGACGTGCTGGATCAGGCGTTGCCCATCGCCCAGCAGAAACGCATCGAATTGCTGCAGAACATGGATGAGCAATCCCAGGAGCGCCTGATCATGGCTGACCAGGGATTACTGACGCGTGCGCTGTTCAATCTGCTGGAGAATGCGATCAAGTACAGCCCGGCAGACACCACGATTCAACTGCGGGTCAGTTGCCACGGAGAGTGGCTATGTTGCGAACTGACCGATCAGGGCAAAGGCATCGCCGAACAAGACTTGCCTGACCTGTTCAGCCAGTACCGACGTTTTTCTTCGGCACAAGGAATCGACGGTGTGGGGCTCGGCCTGTCGATGGTCAAAGCGGTGGTCGATCATCATGGCGGCAGAATCGAATGCCGCAGCGTGGTCGATCAAGGCACCACGTTCCTGCTTGAGTTACCGCTGATCCCCGAATGATCAGGCACAAAAAAACCGGCTATATCAGCCGGTTTTTTTACTTCCGAAAAAAACTTATGCACCTTTTACGATGTTTTATGAGTTTGAGAAATATATATTTAAATCAATAACTTAGTTTCAATATTCAAGCGTTTTCAACAAAACCGTACACAGGTTATCCACAAAATCTCAGACAGCGATCTGATCACTAGCGGCCGGTGCCTGCGGGGCCGGTGGCAGCGAGCCCATTTCGCGCTGGGTCTTCTCGTTCCAGGCTTGCACCCGGTCGTTCAGATCGGCGATGGCGCGAGGGCCAGTGCCTTCGGCGTACATCGGTTCACCAATGACCACGGTGATCACGCCAGACTTCTTGCCCCAACCGATTTTCGGCCAGAACTTGCCGGCATTGTGTGCAATCGGCAGCACCGGAAGCGCCGCATTCACCGCCAAAGCGCTGCCACTGCGGGAGAACTTGCCGACAGTGCCGTAAGGAACGCGTGTACCTTCGGGGAAGATCAGCACCCAAACGTTGTCCTTGAGCAGTTCATCACCTTTGGCCGCGACTTGCTTCAACGCCGCTTTCGGGTTGTCGCGGTCAATCGCGATCGGCCGCAACATGGCCATCGCCCAGCCGAAGAACGGCACATAAAGCAATTCGCGCTTGAGCACTTGGCTCAACGGCGAAAAATAAGCGGAGAGAAAGAACGTTTCCCAAGTGCTCTGGTGGTTCGACTGAATCACGCAGGGCCGGTCAGGCACGTTTTGCGCGCCTTTGATTTCGTAACGGATACCGAGGAACACCTTGGTCAACCACAAGGCGCAACGGCACCAGTACACGTTGATAAAACGATAACGCGCCTTGAACGGCAGAAACGGCGCGATAAAAAAACTCAAGCTGCACCACAGCAGGGAAGTGGTGCCCAGCAGCAGGTAAAAGAGAAAAATCCTGATGGCCCGCAGTATCGACATAGTGACGTTTACCGTTACGGGGCAATGCCCGAGTGTTCAAGCGCACTCCCGATCAATCCCTGGTCAGGAACTTCAGAAGTACTCTAGTTGTGGATAAGTTCTGCGGCAATCGCCGCCAGATCGTCAAAAATCAGAGTGCCAACCGGCAGGGTTTTGCCCTGAGTCTTTGCGCCTTTTCCGGTCTTTACCAAAACTGGCTGTGAATCGACGGCTTTGGCGGCCTCCAGGTCACCAAGGCTATCGCCAACGAACCAGACATTCGCCAACTTCACGTCGTAATGCGCCGCGATGGTTTTCAACATCCCCGGTTTCGGCTTGCGGCAATCGCAGCCTTCGTCCGGGCCATGCGGGCAATACACGATCAGCCCGACTTCACCGCCCTGTTCCGCGACCAGCTCGCGCAGGCGCGCGTGCATGGCATCGAGGGTGGCGAGGTCGTAATAGCCGCGAGCAATGCCCGACTGGTTGGTGGCCACCGCCACCGTCCAGCCGGCCTTGCTCAACTGCGCAATCGCTTCGATCGAGCCGGGCAACGGAATCCACTCCGCCACCGACTTGATGTAAGCGTCGGAGTCGTAATTGATCACTCCGTCCCGATCGAGAATCAGCAGTTTCAACAGCAATCCCTCAACCCAGCAGCGAAATGTCGGCAACGCCGAGGAACAGACCGCGCAGACGCGCCAGCAGCGCGTAACGGTTGGCCCGCACATTGGCGTCGTCGGCATTGACCATCACTGCGTCGAAGAACGCATCCACCGGCTCACGCAATGCCGCCAGGCGTGCCAGCGACTCGTTGTACTGACGCGCCGCGGCCATCGGCTGTACCGCTTGATCCGCTTGCTGGATCGCCGAGTACAGCGAGAACTCGTTGGCGTTGTCGAAGTACTTGGCTTGCACCTCGGTTGGTACCGCGCCTTCGAGTTTGCTCAACAGGTTCGATACACGCTTGTTCACCGCCGCCAGCGCTGCCGCTTCCGGCAGTTTGCGGAAGGCTTGCACCGCTTGCACTCGCTGGTCGAAGTCCAACGCCGAACCCGGCTTCAGCGCACGTACCGAGAGGTAAGTGGCCACTTCAACGCCTTCGTCTTCGTAGCGCGCACGCAAACGGTCGAAGATGAATTCCAGCACGGACTCGTTGAGGCCGGCAGCCTTGACCTTGGCACCGAACGCGGTCACGGCGAAAGCCACGGCGTCATTCAGGTCGAGGTCGAGTTTTTTCTCGATGAGGATACGCAGCACGCCGAGTGCCGCACGGCGCAGGGCATACGGGTCTTTGCTGCCGGTTGGCAGCATGCCGATACCGAAGATACCGACCAGGGTGTCGAGCTTGTCAGCGATTGCAACGGCCGCGCCGGTCAGGGTCGCCGGCAGTTCAGCACCGGCACCGCGTGGCATGTACTGCTCGTTGAGCGCCAGCGCGACGTCTTCCGGCTCGCCATCATTGAGGGCGTAGTAGTAACCGGCGACACCTTGCATCTCCGGGAACTCGCCGACCATTTCGGTGGCCAGGTCGCACTTCGACAGCAGGCCAGCGCGAGCAGCCCACGAAGCGTTGCCGCCAATGCGTGCGGCGATGTACGCAGCCAGCTTGGAAACGCGCTCGGCCTTGTCGTAGACGCTGCCAAGTTTTTCCTGGAACACCACGTTCTTCAGGCGATCATTGAAAGCTTCGAGCTTCTGCTTCTTGTCTTGCTTGAAGAAGAACTCGGCGTCGGTCAGACGTGGGCGAACCACTTTCTCGTTACCGGCGATGATCTGCTGTGGATCTTTGCTTTCGATGTTGGCCACGGTGATGAAACGTGGCAGCAACTTGCCGTCGGCATCCAGCAGGCAGAAGTACTTCTGGTTGTCCTGCATGGTGGTGATCAGCGCTTCTTGCGGCACGTCGAGGAAGCGTTCCTCGAACGAGCACACCAGCGGCACCGGCCATTCAACCAGCGCGGTCACTTCGTCGAGCAGTGCCGGCGGAACGATTGCCGTGCCTTCCTGACGGGTGGCCAGCTCTTCGGTGCGCTTGCTGATGATCTCGCGACGCTCGTTGGCGTCGGCCAATACATAGGCGGCACGCAGGTCAGCGAGGTAGCTCGACGGCGAACCGATGCGCACGCTTTGCGGGTGGTGGAAACGGTGACCACGGGAATCACGGCCAGCCTTCTGCGCGAGGATGGTGCAGTCGATGACCTGGTCACCGAGCAGCATCACCAGCCATTGGGTCGGACGCACGAACTCTTCCTTGCGCGCACCCCAACGCATGCGTTTCGGGATTGGCAGGTCGTTCAGCGAATCTTCGACGATGGTCGGCAGCAGGCTTGCGGTCGGCTTGCCGGCGATGCTCTGGCTGTAACGCAGTTTCGGGCCGCTCTGATCGATTTCGCTCAGATCGACGCCGCACTTCTTGGCAAAGCCCAGTGCTGCCTGAGTCGGGTTGCCGTCAGCGTCGAACGCCGCCTGACGTGGCGGGCCGTCGAGGTTGATGCTGCGATCCGGCTGTTGAGTGGCCAGCGCGGTGATCAGCACAGCCAGACGACGCGGCGCGGCGTAGACGGTTTTGGTCTCGTAGCTCAGGCCGGCAGCTTGCAGGCCCTTGTCGATACCGGCGAGGAATGCCTCAGCCAAGGTGTTCAGGGCTTTCGGTGGCAGTTCTTCGGTGCCCAGTTCAACCAGAAAATCTTGCGCACTCATTGTGCTGCCTCCAGCTTGGCCAGTACTTCGTCACGCAGGTCCGGGGTCGCCATCGGGAAGCCCAGCTTGGCGCGTGCCAGCAGGTAGGCTTGCGCAACGGAACGCGCCAGGGTGCGTACGCGCAGAATGTATTGCTGACGCGCGGTCACCGAGATCGCCCGGCGTGCATCCAGCAGGTTGAAGGTGTGCGACGCCTTCAACACCATTTCGTAGCTTGGCAACGGCAGCGGCTGGTCGAGCTCGATCAGACGCTTGGCTTCGCCTTCATAGAAGTCGAACAGTTCGAACAGTTTGTCGACGTTGGCGTGTTCGAAGTTATAGGTGGACTGCTCCACTTCGTTCTGGTGGAACACGTCGCCGTAGGTGACTTTGCCCATCGGGCCGTCAGCCCAGACCAGATCGTAGACCGAGTCCACGCCTTGCAGATACATGGCCAGACGCTCGAGACCGTAAGTGATCTCGCCGGTCACCGGGTAGCACTCGATGCCGCCCGCCTGCTGGAAGTAAGTGAACTGAGTCACTTCCATACCGTTCAGCCAGACTTCCCAGCCCAGACCCCAGGCGCCGAGGGTCGGCGATTCCCAGTTGTCTTCGACGAAGCGAATGTCGTGGACCAGTGGGTCGAGGCCGACATGCTTGAGCGAGCCCAGGTACAGTTCCTGGAAGTTGTCCGGGTTCGGTTTCAGGACGACCTGGAACTGATAGTAGTGCTGCAGACGGTTCGGGTTTTCGCCGTAACGGCCGTCAGTCGGACGGCGGCTTGGCTGCACGTAGGCGGCGTTCCAGGTTTCCGGGCCGATGGCGCGGAGGAAGGTCGCGGTGTGGAAAGTGCCGGCGCCTACTTCCATATCGTAGGGCTGAAGTACCACGCAACCTTGCTCGGCCCAGTATTGCTGGAGCGCGAGGATCAAGTCTTGGAAGGTACGCACGGCTGGCGTAGGCTGGCTCACGAAATTCACCTGTTTCTTGGGCTGCGATTTAAAGAGCGGGAGTATACCCGATTCATTGCTGCGCACGCCCCCTGGAGCCTTATGCCACGCTGCTTTTGGTGTACCGAAGATCCGCTGTACATGGCTTATCACGACCAGGAGTGGGGCACGCCGCTACGCGATGCGCAGGGTTTGTTCGAGTTGCTTTTGCTCGAAGGGTTCCAGGCCGGGCTGTCGTGGATCACCGTGCTGCGCAAACGCGAGCGTTATCGCGAGGTGTTGTTCGGCTTCGATGTGCAGCGGGTGGCGCAGATGAGCGACGCCGAAATCGACGAGTTGATGCTCGACCCGGGGATCATCCGCAACCGCCTCAAACTCAACGCCGCCCGGCGTAATGCCCAGGCCTGGCTGGCGCTGGAGGATCCGGTGGCGTTCCTCTGGTCGTTCGTTGGTGACCAACCGATCATCAATCATTTCAAGGATCGCAGCGAAGTCCCGGCGATCACCCCCGAAGCGCTGGCGATGAGCAAAGGCCTGAAAAAGGCCGGGTTCACGTTTGTCGGACCGACCATTTGCTACGCGCTGATGCAGGCCTCGGGCATGGTCATGGATCACACCCAGGACTGCGACCGCTACGCGCAGCTCGCCAACGGCGGTTAGAATGGCCGCCTCGCGCACCGCACAAGATCAGGAGTGACCTGTGGAAAAGTTTAAAGGCGCCTTGCTGGTAGGCGCTCTGCGGCTGTTTGCCCTGCTGCCATGGCGGGCCGTGCAGGCCGTGGGTTCGGCGATCGGCTGGATCATGTGGAAAACCCCCAACCGCTCCCGCGACGTGGTGCGGATCAACCTCGCCAAATGTTTTCCACAGATGGATGCGGCCGAACGTGAGCGTCTGGTCGGGCAAAGTCTGAAGGACATCGGCAAGTCGCTGACCGAAAGTGCCTGCGCGTGGATCTGGCCGGCGCAGCGTTCGATCGATCTGGTGCGCGAAGTCGAAGGTCTCGATGTTCTCAAGGATGCGCTGGCCTCGGGCAAAGGTGTGGTCGGCATCACCAGTCACCTCGGCAACTGGGAAGTGCTCAACCACTTCTATTGCAGCCAGTGCAAACCGATCATTTTCTACCGTCCGCCGAAGCTCAAGGCTGTGGACGAATTGCTGCGCAAACAACGCGTGCAACTGGGCAACAAGGTCGCTGCTTCCACCAAGGAAGGCATCCTCAGCGTGATCAAGGAAGTGCGCAAGGGTGGTGCAGTGGGCATTCCTGCTGACCCGGAACCGGCCGAATCCGCCGGGATCTTCGTGCCGTTCTTCGCCACTCAAGCGCTGACCAGCAAATTCGTACCGAACATGTTGGCCGGTGGCAAAGCCGTAGGCGTGTTCCTGCACGCGCTGCGCCTGCCTGACGGTTCGGGCTACAAAGTCATCCTCGAAGCCGCGCCCGAAGCCATGTACAGCACCGATACCGCCGAGTCCTGCGCCGCCATGAGCAAAGTGGTCGAGCGCTACGTAGCCGCTTACCCAAGCCAGTACATGTGGAGCATGAAGCGCTTCAAAAAGCGTCCGCCGGGCGAAGAGCGCTGGTATTGAGCTGATTGGCATGATCTGTGGATAACCTCACTGGCGAGGTTATCCACAACCGTTCATCAAAGGGCGCAACAAGATGTCCGAACAACGTAAATCCTTCCGCATCAAGATCACCCACGACAGCTTTGGCGAATGCCTGGGGCAGACGCGAAACCTGTCGCCCACCGGGGTGTTTGTGCAACATCCGGTTTTGGCTTCTTTACCCAAAGGTGCAGTGGTTTACGGCCAGGTGCAGGGGCTACCCACAGGTGCGCCACGGGTGCGCATGGAAGTGGTGACAGTGGATGCCGACGGTATCGGTCTTCGCTACCTTTGACTTATTGCGCCTGACGATCGAGCTTCTTCAGAAACACCGTCATTTCCTTTTCGGCCTGCTTGTCGCCATGGGCGCGGGCTGCTTCCAGGCCTTTTTCCCACGCCTGACGTGCGGCGGCGCGATCGCCCAGTGCCAGATGTGCCTTACCCAGCAGTTTCCAGGCTGCCGAATACTTCGGATCGAAGTCGACGCAGCGCTGGAAATGCTCGGCAGCCTTGGCGTTTTCACCCAGATCCAGATAGCCCTTGCCCAGGCCGAAGCGCAGCAAGGAGTTATCCACACCCTTGGCGAGCATTTTTTCCAGGGATTCGAGCATCGGTGGGTTCCTTTCTTGGGAGTATCAGGTGTTGATGGGTTTATTGAGGCCGCCTTCGCGAGCAGGCTCGCTCCCACAGGGGAAACGCATTCCAAAAGTGGGAGCGAGCCTGCTCGCGAAGGGGCCAGTCCCGTCAGCGCAAACCTCAGAAGAAGCTCAACCCCACATGAAACAGCTTCTCCACATCGCGAATATGCTTTTTATCCACAAGGAAGAGAATCACATGGTCGCCCGCTTCGATCACCGTGTCGTCGTGGGCAATGATCACTTGTTCATTGCGGATCACCGCACCAATCGTGGTACCCGGCGGCAGGCCGATCTTCTCGATCGGTTTGCCGATGACCTTGCTCGACTTCGCATCACCGTGGGCAATCGCCTCGATCGCTTCTGCCGCACCGCGACGCAATGAGTGCACGCTGACGATATCGCCACGCCGCACGTGCGCCAGCAGCGTGCCGATGGTCGCCAGTTGCGGGCTGATGGCGATGTCGATATCGCCGCCCTGAATCAGATCAACGTAGGCCGGGTTGTTGATGATCGTCATGACCTTTTTCGCCCCCAGCCGTTTGGCCAGCAGCGAAGACATGATGTTGGCTTCGTCATCGTTAGTCAGCGCGAGGAAAATGTCGGCGTCGGCGATGTTCTCTTCCAGCAGCAAATCACGGTCCGAAGCGCTGCCCTGCAACACCACGGTGCTGTCGAGCGTATCGGAGAGGTAACGGCAGCGCGCCGGGCTCATCTCGATGATCTTCACCTGATAACGGCTTTCGATGGCCTCGGCCAGACGCTCGCCGATCTGCCCGCCGCCGGCAATGACGATGCGCTTGTAGGTTTCGTCGAGGCGGCGCATTTCGCTCATCACTGCGCGAATATTCTCACGGGCAGCGATGAAGAAGACTTCGTCATCGGCCTCGATCACCGTGTCGCCTTGGGGCAGGATCGGCCGATCACGGCGGAAAATCGCTGCCACGCGGGTCTCGACGTTCGGCATGTGTTCACGCAACTGGCGCAGTTGCTGGCCCACCAGCGGCCCGCCGTAATAGGCGCGCACCGCCACCAGTTGCGCCGCGCCTTCGGCGAAGTCGATCACCTGCAAGGCGCCCGGATGCTGAATCAGGCGCTTGATGTAGTTGGTCACCACTTGCTCAGGGCTGATCAACACGTCGACCGGAATCGCTTCGTTCTGGAACAGTTGCTCCTCACGATTGAGGTAGGACGCTTCGCGCACCCGGGCGATTTTGGTCGGGGTGTGGAACAGGGTGTGGGCGACCTGGCAGGCGACCATGTTGGTCTCGTCGCTGTTGGTCACTGCCACCAGCATATCGGCGTCGTCGGCGCCGGCCTGACGCAGCACCGATGGCAGCGAGCCACGGCCCTGCACGGTGCGGATGTCGAGGCGGTCGCCGAGGTCGCGCAGGCGCTCGCCGTCGGTATCGACCACCGTAATGTCGTTGGCCTCGCTGGCCAAATGCTCGGCCAGCGAACCGCCGACCTGTCCCGCACCGAGGATGATGATTTTCATCCAGTCACTCCGTTGAATCCGTTTAGCCGCGCGCGGCAGCGATCTTGATCAGCTTGGCGTAGTAGAACCCGTCATGCCCGCCCTGCTGGGCCAGCAATTGGCGACCATGGGGCTGTTTGATTCCGGCCGTGGTGGCCAGATCCAGTTCGCGGGCACCGGGGGTGCGCTCGAGGAACGCAGCGATGACTTCGGTGTTTTCAGTCGGCAGCGTTGAGCAGGTGGCGTAGAGCAGGATGCCGCCGACTTCGAGGGTTTTCCACATGGCGTCGAGCAGCTCGCCTTGCAATTGCGCGAGGGCGACGATGTCGTCCGGCTGACGGGTCAGCTTGATGTCCGGATGGCGGCGAATCACCCCAGTGGCCGAGCACGGGGCGTCGAGCAGGATGCGCTGGAACGGTTTGCCCTCCCACCATTTCTCGGTGTCGCGACCGTCGGCGGCGATCAGTTCGGCATTCAGACCAAGGCGTTCGAGGTTTTCTTTCACTCGCACCAGACGCTTGGCTTCCAGATCCACCGCGACCACGCCGGCCAATGCCGGTTCGGCTTCGAGGATGTGGCAAGTCTTGCCGCCGGGCGCGCAGCAAGCGTCGAGCACACGTTGGCCCGGTGCCAGATCGAGCAGGTCGGCGGCCAGTTGCGCGGCTTCGTCCTGCACGCTGATCCAGCCTTCGGCAAAACCCGGCAGGCTGCGCACGTCGGCAGCCGCTTCGAGAATGATGCCGTCGCGACTGTAAACGCATGGCGTCGCCGCAATCCCGGCCTCAGTCAACAAACCGAGGTAAGCATCGCGGCTGTGATGACGGCGGTTGACCCGCAGGATCATCGGCGGATGCGCGTTGTTCGCCTCGCAGATGGCTTCCCACTGTTCCGGCCAGAACGCCTTCAGGGATTTTTGCAGCCAGCGCGGGTGAGCAGTGCGCACCACCGGATCACGTTCCAGCTCGGCGAAAATCGTTTCGCTCTCGCGCTGGGCGTTGCGCAAAACGGCGTTGAGCAGGCCTTTGGCCCACGGCTTTTTCAGCTTGTCGGCGCAACCGACGGTTTCGCCGATGGCGGCGTGGGCCGGGACGCGGGTGTAGAGCAGTTGGTAGAGACCGACCAGCAGCAGCGCTTCGACATCGGCGTCGGCAGCCTTGAACGGTTTCTGCAGCAGCTTCTCGGCCAGCGCCGACAGGCGTGGCTGCCAGCGCGCGGTACCGAAGGCCAGGTCCTGAGTGAAACCGCGATCGCGATCTTCAACCTTGTCCAGTTGCGTCGGCAGGGAGCTGTTCAGTGAGGCTTTGCCGCTGAGCACGGCGGCGAGTGCCTTGGCGGCGGCCAGACGCGGATTCATTGTGCGTCCACCGCTGCGCCGAGCACGGTGCCGACGGCAAATTTCTCACGGCGGCTGTTGAACAGGTCGCTGAAGTTCAACGCTTTGCCGCCGGGCAATTGCAGACGGGTCAGGCACAGCGCTTGTTCGCCGCAGGCGACGATCAGGCCGTCCTTGCTGGCGCCGAGGATTTCACCGGGTGCGCCTTTGCCCTCAGCAAGTGTTGCCGCCAGGACTTTCAGCGCTTCACCGTTGAGGGTGCTGTGGGTGATCGGCCATGGGTTGAAGGCGCGAACCAAGCGTTCCAGCTCAACCGCGGGACGGCTCCAGTCGATGCGTGCTTCGTCTTTGTTCAGCTTGTGCGCGTAGGTGGCGAGTTCGTCGTTCTGCACTTCGCCTTCCAGCGTGCCAGCAGCCAGACCGGCAATCGCCTGCACCACGGCCGGCGGACCCATCTCGGCGAGACGATCATGCAAGGAGCCGCCAGTGTCTTCGCCAGTGATCGGGGTGACGACCTTGAGCAGCATCGGCCCGGTGTCGAGGCCGGCCTCCATGCGCATCACGGTCACGCCGCTTTCCGCATCACCGTGTTCCACGGCGCGTTGAATCGGCGCCGCACCGCGCCAGCGTGGCAGCAACGAGGCATGGCTGTTGATGCAGCCCAGGCGCGGAATATCCAGCACCACTTGCGGCAGGATCAGGCCGTAGGCGACCACCACCAGCAAGTCCGGTTTCAGCGCGGCCAGTTCAGCCTGGGCATCGGCGTTGCGCAAAGTCGGCGGCTGCAACACCTGGATATTATTTTCCAGGGCGAGCTGTTTGACCGGGCTCGGCATCAATTTTTGCCCGCGCCCGGCCGGACGATCCGGTTGGGTGTAGACCGCAACGATCTCGTAAGGGCTGTTCAGCAGGGCCTTGAGGTGTTCGGCGGCGAATTCCGGGGTGCCGGCAAAAACGATGCGCAGTGGCTCAGTCATGAAGGGCGTCTCATAAAAAGAAAAAGGCTTGCCGCAGCAAGCCTTTGAAGGAGGGGCATCAAGCGTTCTGGCGGTGCTGCTTTTCCAGTTTCTTCTTGATCCGGTCGCGTTTGAGCGTGGACAGGTAATCGACGAACAATTTGCCGTTGAGGTGGTCGCATTCGTGCTGGATGCACACGGCGAGCAGGCCTTCGGCGATCAGCTCATAAGGCTTGCCGTCGCGGTCCAGCGCCTTGATCCTGACCTTTTGCGGGCGGTCGACGTTTTCGTAGAAACCCGGTACCGACAGGCAGCCTTCCTGGTATTGGTCCATTTCGTCGGTCAGCGATTCGAACTCGGGGTTGATGAACACCCGCGGTTCGGTGCGGTCTTCGGAAAGGTCCATCACGACGATACGTTTGTGCACGTTGACCTGGGTCGCGGCAAGGCCGATGCCCGGCGCTTCATACATTGTTTCAAACATGTCATCGACCAACTGACGCACTTCGTCGTCCACTACAGCCACAGGCTTGGCGATAGTGCGCAGACGCGGGTCCGGGAATTCGAGGATGTTTAAAATGGCCATAGGCTTTGATTGCTGCACACGTTGAGTAAAGTCGGGCGATGGCCTGGCAGGTCCGAAGATGCAGGCTACCGTTGTGAAGCGTAGCTTGTGCATTTTGCACAAGCGAGCCACGGGGGCTCTGACGGTTCACGCGAATGCACATGATAAAGGGATTCACTGCATGAGGAAAACACTACTCGCCCTGCTGCTGTTGGCTTCGGCCGGCGTGGCGCAAGGGCAAGTGCAACTCAGGGATGGTTTTCCACAGCAATACACGGTGGTTTCGGGGGACACGCTCTGGGACATTTCCGGCAAATACCTGCGCGAGCCTTGGCAGTGGCCACAACTGTGGCGGGTCAATCCGCAAATCGAAAACCCCAACCTGATCTATCCCGGCGACACGCTCACCCTCAGTTATGTCGATGGCCAGCCACGTCTAACCGTCAGTCGCGGCGAGTCGCGCGGTACCATCAAACTCTCGCCACGGATCCGCACCAGCCCGGTGGCCGAGGCGATTCCGAGCATTCCGCTGAAATCCATCAACAGTTTTCTGCTGAGCAACCGCATCGTCGACAAGGTCGAGGACTTCGACGAGGCGCCATACATCGTCGCCGGCGATGCCGAACGCGTGCTCAGCGGTACCGGTGACCGAATTTTCGCTCGCGGCCATTTCGATCCGGATCAACCGGTCTACGGCATCTTCCGACAGGGCAAGGTTTACACCGATCCACAGTCCAAGGAGTTCCTCGGAATCAACGCTGACGACATTGGCGGCGGTGAAATCGTCGCCACCGAAGGCGACGTTGCCACCCTTGCCCTGCAACGCACCACCCAGGAAGTGCGCCTCGGCGACCGTTTGTTCAGCGGCGAAGAGCGCTCGATCAATTCGACCTTCATGCCCAGCGCACCCACCACCAATATCAACGGCGTGATCATCGATGTGCCGCGCGGCGTGACCCAGATCGGCGTGATGGACGTGGTCACCCTGAACAAGGGCAAGCGCGACGGTCTGGCCGAAGGCAATGTGCTGGTTGTGATGAAAACCGGCGAAACCGTGCGTGACCGCATTACCGGCCAGCCACTGAAAATTCCCGACGAACGCGCCGGCTTGCTGATGGTGTTCCGCACCTACGACAAACTCAGCTACGGCCTCGTTCTCAACGCATCGCGCTCGCTGGCGGTGCTCGACAAGGTGCGAAATCCGTAAGCAAGCTTCACAAGTTACCAACAGAGTTATCCACAGCTTGTTCCGAATGGTTCGGGGCTTATAACGATCAAGGATGATCCATGATGATGTCTGCCTCCGCGCCGGTTTCCCCGGCGGAACTGGAAGCGCGCCTGCGCCTGCACCGCTTGCCGGATGTCGGCCCGAAGCGCTTTGCCAAATTGCTGGAAGCCTTTGGCTCGGCCTCCAAAGCCATCAGCGCGCCGGCCAGCGCCTGGCGTTCGCTGGGTTTACCGGCGGCGTGCGCCGAAGCGCGGCGCTGCCCCGAAGTTCGCGATGGCGCCAGCCATGCAATGCGCTGGCTAGAGCGGTCCGATCAGCATTTGCTGATGTGGGACCAACCGGATTACCCCGCATTGTTGGCGCAGATTCCCGACCCGCCGCCAATGTTGTTCGTGGCCGGTGATCCGCAGATTCTGGAAAAACCGCAGCTGGCGATGGTTGGCAGCCGCCGCGCTTCGCGTCCGGGAATGGACACCGCAGCGGCATTTTCCCGCAGCCTCGCCGGGGCCGGTTTTGTCATCACCAGCGGCTTGGCGCTGGGTATTGATGCTGCTGCGCATCAGGCTGCGCTGGATGTCGGCGGGTTGACTGTGGGTGTGCTCGGCACGGGGCTGGAAAACTTTTATCCACAGCGCAACCGGCGCTTGGCTGACGCGATGATTGCGTCCGGCAGCGCGGTGCTTTCGGAATTCCCGCTGGATGCCGGGCCGAGCGCGAGTAACTTCCCGCGACGCAACCGCATCATCAGCGGTTTGTCCCTTGGCGTGTTGGTGGTCGAGGCCAGCGTCGCCAGCGGTTCGCTGATCACCGCACGGCTGGCGGCGGAACAGGGACGCGAGGTTTACGCGATTCCCGGTTCGATCCATCACCCCGGCGCGCGCGGCTGCCACCAATTGATCCGCGATGGCGCGGTACTGGTGGAAACCATTGAACACATCCTCGAAGCCCTGCGCGGCTGGCAGCATCTACCGTTATCCACTGACACGGCGAAAGTCGATCACCCGTTGCTTACCCTGCTCCATGCCGCCCCGCACACCAGCGAGGGTTTGGCCGACAGCAGCGGCTGGGCGTTGCCCAAGGTGTTGGCGGCCCTCACCGAACTGGAAATGGATGGCCGCGCCGTGAGTGAAAATGGCCGCTGGTTTGCGCGCGTGCGCTAGGTTTTACAAGGAAGATCGGTAAACTGCGCGAAACCTGTTTGCGGAGAGTTTTTTCATGGTCAACAGTTGGCGTGTGCAACAAGCCGCACGAGAGATTCGCGCCGGGGCGGTGATTGCCTATCCAACCGAAGCCGTCTGGGGGCTGGGTTGCGACCCGTGGAACGAAGAGGCCGTGGATCGGTTGTTGGCGATCAAGAATCGTTCGGTGGTCAAAGGTCTGATTCTGGTTGCCGACAACATTCGCCAGTTCGACTTTCTGTTCGAAGACTTCCCGCAAGAATGGATCGACCGCATGGCCAGCACCTGGCCGGGACCGAACACCTGGTTGGTACCGCACCAAGGCTTGTTGCCGGAATGGGTGACAGGCGTGCACGACACTGTGGCGCTGCGGGTCAGCGATCACCCACAGGTGCGCGATCTGTGCTCGATGGTCGGGCCATTGATTTCGACCTCTGCCAACCCGCAGGGCCGCCCGGCGGCGCGTACGCGATTGCGTGTCGAGCAGTATTTCCGTGGGCAGATCGATCTGATACTGGGCGGGCAACTGGGTGGGCGCAAGAACCCCAGTGTGATCCGTGATCTGGCGACCGGCAAAGTCATTCGTCCCGACTGATCCAGCCTCGAACATTTGTAATGTGAAGACTCCTCGCCTTGACGGCGAGGAGTCCTACATGTGCATGCGATTTATCCTGCAATGATGATTCCTGTTGTGTCGGAAAAATCGTCAACTATCTGAATTAAATGAATTTTCCCACCTGATTCTCAGACCGCGTTTCGTGGCGGTATCGCCAAAAGCGACCATCCTTTCCCTGCACTCGGAACACTTCGATAAGTTAAGGTCTGCGGAGAAAGAATGGACACTACGGATTTGCAACTCACGGATTACCTGCAGACGCTTCAGGTGACGTTAAACAGTCATCATGAGGGCTGTCGTATCGTGATGCTTGAAGCGGGGTCGGATACTCAGCTGTTCGATCGGTTTATCGATCGGCAATTTCGGCTTCGGCTGCAGCACTACATGCTGACGTCCAGGGCGCGGATGCTCGAAACGCAACTGGCGACAAGGTCGCGCAGTACCCACTTTCTGTTGTATCGGCACGAGCAGTTGCTGGCGGTATTGAGGGCCACTCCGGCGCCATTCGAGTGGGCATCGCTGGCGCGGCAACATGTATCGCCCACGGTGGCGTTGTCACGCCATGTCGAACTCAGTCGCTTGATCTCGCAGGTGCCCAGCCAACAGCCCATTGCAGTCAACAGTTTGCTGGCGGCCGCTGCCGAGTGGGCGATAAAACAGGGCTATCAAGGTGTTACTGCGTTGTGCCGGTCATCGCAACTGCGACTGTACCAGCGATTCGGTCTGATGCCGGTTGCCTCCAATCCCTTGCAGATTGAACAGCGCGCACGCGGTGATTACTGGGTGTTGTCAGCCGAGTGGCGGCAAATCCTTGCAGCGGTTCAACAGCCTGACCACACGACTGTCGGTCATGGGGCGCAAAAACCGTTGTTGTGTCATCCACAGAGGTTCTGAACACACCCGAAGCTTCCTGCCAGTCATGGTTGTGAAACCCTGACTGGCCGGATGCCGGGAGCTATCAGGGCAGCAGGACGGTGGAACCGGTGGTGCGCCGCGCCGACAGTTCAGTTTGCGCCTTCGCCGCATCAGCCAGTGGGTAACGCTGGCTGATGTCCACCTTCAACTTGCCGCTGATGATCATCTCGAACAATTCATCGGCCATCCGCTGCAGGTTCTCGGCATTGTTGGCATAAGTCGCCAGGGTCGGTCGGGTCACGTAGAGCGAACCCTTGGCGGCCAGAATGCCCAGATTCACGCCGTCTACCGCACCGGAGGCATTGCCGAAGCTCACGACCAGGCCGCGCGGCGAAACGCTGTCGAGGGACGTCAGCCAAGTGTCCTTGCCGACACCGTCATAAACCACCGGGACTTTTTTGCCATCGGTCAATTCGAGCACGCGCTGCGCAACGTTTTCGTGGCTGTAATCGATCGTCGCCCAGGCGCCGTTGGCCTTGGCCAGTTCAGCTTTCTCTTTGGAACTGACGGTACCGATCAGCTTCACGCCCAGTGCCTTGGCCCATTGGCAGGCCAGCGAACCGACACCCCCGGCAGCGGCATGAAACAGAATGGTTTCGCCACCCTTGAGCTCATAGGTCTGGCGCAGCAGATATTGCACGGTCAGGCCTTTGAGCATCACCCCGGCAGCGGTTTCGAAACTGATTTCGTCGGGCAGATGCACCAGATTGTCCTGGGGCAACACGTGAAATTCGCTGTAAGCACCCAATGGGCCGCTGCCGTATGCGACGCGATCACCGACCTTGAACCGGGTGACGTCGCTGCCCACGGCGTCGACGATGCCCGCACCTTCAGCCCCCAGGCCAGACGGCAAGGCTGGCGGCGCGTAAAGGCCGCTGCGGTAATAGGTATCGATGAAGTTCAGGCCGATCGCCTTGTTGGCCACGCGCACCTGAGTCGGGCCGGGTGCGGCGGGTTGGTAGTCAACATATTCGAGCACTTCGGGGCCGCCGTGGGCGCGGAACTGGATACGCTTTGCCATCTGCCTGCTCTCCTTGGGTCTTTTGTGAGCCCCCTATCCAACTCCCATGCTTGATCTTCGTCAACTGCGGCGCGTCGTTGTGCGGTGGTATGCTACGCGCCCATTTGCGTCGCCCGCCTGCGGGGCGCCGCTCGATTCAAGGTGAAGCCATGACGACCCGCACCGACGCCGTAAAGGCCTATCTGCTCGATCTGCAAGACCGCATCTGTGCGGCTCTCGAAACCGAGGACGGCGGCACGCGCTTCGTCGAAGACGCCTGGACCCGGCCCGCCGGCGGTGGCGGACGCACCCGCGTGATCGAGAACGGCACATTGATCGAAAAGGGTGGCGTCAACTTTTCCCACGTCTTCGGCAGCGGCCTGCCGCCATCGGCCAGCGCCCATCGCCCGGAACTGGCCGGTCGCGGTTTTGAAGCCCTCGGCGTGTCGCTGGTGATCCACCCGCACAACCCGCATGTGCCGACGTCCCACGCCAACGTGCGCTTTTTCATCGCCGAGAAGGAAGGTGAAGAGCCCGTCTGGTGGTTCGGCGGCGGCTTCGACCTGACTCCGTATTACGGCAATGAAGAAGATTGCATCCACTGGCACCGTGTTGCCGAACAGGCCTGCGCGCCGTTCGGGGCAGACGTTTATCCGCGCTACAAAGCCTGGTGCGACACCTACTTCCACATCAAGCATCGCCACGAACCGCGCGGCATCGGCGGTCTGTTCTTCGATGACCTGAACGAGTGGGACTTCGACACCAGCTTCGCCTTCATGCGTGCCATCGGCGACGCGTACATCGACGCCTACCTGCCGATCGTGCAGCGCCGTAAAAACGATGCCTTCACCGCGCAGCAGCGTGAATTCCAGGAATTCCGCCGTGGCCGCTACGTCGAATTCAACCTGGTGTACGACCGTGGCACCTTGTTCGGTCTGCAATCGGGCGGGCGTACCGAGTCGATCCTGATGTCGCTGCCGCCGCAAGTGCGCTGGGGCTACGACTGGAAGGCCGAGCCTGGCAGCGAAGAAGCGCGTTTGACCGAATACTTCCTGCAAGACCGCGACTGGTTAGCCGAAGCCTGAGGATTTCTGATGGATCGTTACGTCGTTTTCGGTAACCCGATCGGCCACAGCAAATCGCCGATGATTCACAAGCTGTTCGCCGAACAGACGGGTCAGCACCTCGACTACAGCACGCTGCTGGCGCCGCTCGACGATTTTGCGGGTTGCGCCACGGCGTTTTTCCAGGAAGGTCGCGGCGCCAACGTCACCGTGCCGTTCAAGGAAGACGCTTACCGTCTGGCCAACAGCCTGACGGCTCGTGCGCAACGGGCCGGCGCGGTGAACACCTTGAGCAAACAGGCCGACGGCTCTCTGCTCGGTGACAACACCGACGGCGCCGGACTAGTGCGTGATCTGACGGTGAATGCCGGGTTCAGCCTGACCGGCAAACGCATCTTGCTGCTGGGTGCTGGCGGTGCAGTACGTGGGGCGCTGGAGCCGTTGCTGGCGGAACAACCGGCGTCGGTGATCATCGCCAATCGCACGGTGGACAAGGCTGAATTGCTGGCGGAGCTGTTTTGCGACCTCGGGCCGGTGTCGGCCAGTGGTTTCGACTGGTTGCGTGAACCGGTCGACGTGATTATCAACGCGACGTCCGCCAGCCTGACCGGCGATGTGCCGCCGATTGCGCCGAGCCTGATCGAGCCGGGTAAAACCCTGTGTTACGACATGATGTATGGCAAGGAACCGACCGCGTTCTGCCGCTGGGCCAGCGAGCAGGGTGCGGCGGTGGTGATGGATGGGTTGGGGATGCTTGCTGAACAGGCGGCTGAGGCGTTCTTCCTGTGGCGCGGTGTACGCCCGGACACCGCGCCAGTACTCGCCGAACTGCGCCGGCAACTGGCCCAATAAGTACCCATGTGGGAGCGAGCCTGCTCGCGAAAGCGGTCTGTCTGACACATCAATGTTGGATGTGCCGCAGTCTTCGCGAGCAGGCTCGCTCCCACAAGGATTACCTCGATCGCCAATCAATCCTCAAACCGGATCGGGCATTTCTCCGGCCCTTCAAGCTTGCGCAACTCCTCCACCACCTGCGGCCGCGCCCGGCGCAAGGTCAGGCTGCGATTCTGGCCCAGCAGGCGTCGCGCCTCCTGATGCAGCATCTCCACCCCTGAATAGTCGATGAAGTTGATCTGCTGCGCCTCGATCACCACCCGCGCGCCATGCATCCGTTGCAGGCGCACTTGCAGATAATGGCTGGCGCCGAAAAAGATCGAGCCGCCGACCCGCAGCACATCATCTTCACCGTCGCGCCAATGCTGCACGCGCGGTTGCGAGGTGCGCTTGAGGTAGAAGAACAGCGAGGCCAGCACACCGGAATAAATCGCCGTCTGCAATTCCAGCAACAAGGTCGCCAGACAGGTCAGGGCCATGACCACGAACTCGGCGCGGCTGACACGCAGCAAGGCGCGAATCCCACGATGATCGACCAGACCCCAGGCAATCAAAAGAATGCTGCCCGCCATCGCCGGAATCGGAATGTGCGAAATCAGCCCCGCGCCGAAAATCGCAAACAACGCCACCCATATCGCCGAAAAAATCCCGGCCAGCGGCGAGCAGGCGCCCGCCTCATAACTCAATCCCGAGCGCGTAAACGAGCCTGCCGACAACGACCCGGAAAAGAACGCCCCGACAATGTTGGAAAGTCCTTGTGCTCGGACCTCCTGATTGGCATCAAGCAACTGCTGAGATCGCGCCGAAATCGACCGGGCAATCGACAGGCTCGTGACCAGCCCAAGCATGCCCACCGCAACGGCACTCGGCAGCAATCGCAGAATCAGGTCCAGATCCAGCGGCAACGCACTGAACGGCGGTAACCGCCCGACAAACGCGCTGACCAGATGCACATGACCGAACATCGCCGGCCACAGCCATACCAGCAGACTGGCCAATGCGAGGGTTATCAACAGCGTCGGCCAACGCGGCAGCAATTGTTTCAACACCACCCCGACAACCACCGTCGTCACACCGAGCACCAACGAAGGTTTATCCACAGCCCGGAGGTGTTGCAGCAGGTCCATCAGACTCGCCAGCGCGGTAGCTTTGGACGGTAACTCCAGCCCCATCAGGTTCGGCAACTGCCCGATGGCAATCACCACCGCCGCGCCAAGGGTGAACCCCAGCACCACTGAATGCGAAATGAAATTCACCAGCGCACCGAAGCGCAGCAGGCCGAGCAGCCATTGGAAAATCCCGGCAAGCAAGGTCAGCAACAAGATCAGGGTGATGTAGTCCTGCGACGCCGGGACCGCTAAGGGACTGACACTGGCAAACAGTACGATTGAAATGGCTGCCGTCGGGCCGCAGATCAAATGCCACGACGAACCCCACAGGCAGGCGATCAGCACCGGGATGATCGCGGCATAGAGGCCGTATTCAGGTGGCAGACCGGCGATCAGTGCGTAGGCAATCGACTGGGGTAAGGCGAGAATCGCACCACTGAGGCCGACGATCAGGTCCCGTCCTACGCTGGCGCGGGTTTGCCGCGGTAGCCAGGTGAGGAAGGGCAAGAGAGAGTGGCGGCTGGGGAAGGCCATGGGTCCTCGCGGTTGGCGTTTTGTTCAAGGTTATCAGGGTGTCAGGGGGAAAAGCCCCTCACCCTAACCCTCTCCCGGAGGGAGAGGGGACTGACCGAGGTGTCTGTCAGAGATTCATCAACCTGCGATTTCAAAGTTGAACGCAAGTTTTGAATGCAACAAATATCGGCTCCCTTTCCCCCTCGCCCCCTCTGGGGGAGAGGGCTGGGGTGAGGGGGCAAAAATCTCAAGCAGTGCACAATTCCAGCAATCCCACGATCAGAGCTTGGCTTTGACCGCCACCAACGCATCCTTGCCATCTACGGTCTTCACCCCATCCAGCCACTTGTCCAGCACCGCCGGGTTCGCCTTGATCCACGCCTTGGCCGCCTCGGCATTGCTGACCTTCTTGTTCACCACCTCGGCCATGATGCTGTTCTCCATCTCCTGAGTGAACGACAGATTGGTCAGCAATTTACCCACATTCGGACAGGCTTCGGCATAGCCCTTGCGCGTCAGCGTAAACACGCTGCCGGTATCGCCAAAGTATTTCTCGCCACCCTTCAGATAATGCATTTTCAATTGCACATTCATCGGGTGCGGGGTCCAACCGAGGAAGGTGACGAATTTCTGTTTTTTCACCGCCCGCGAAACTTCCGCCAACATCGCCTGTTCGCTGGACTCGATCAGCTTCCACTGACCCATGTCGAAGTCGTTCTTCTTGATGATTTCCTGCAGCGAGATATTCGCCGGCGCGCCCGAACCGATGCCGTAGATCTTCTTGTCGAATTTGTCCGCGTATTTGTTCAGGTCGGCAAAGTTATGCACACCCGCGTCCCACACATAGTCCGGCACGGCGAGGGTGAATTCGGTGCCGTCAAGGTTCTTCGCCAATTGTGTGACGTCACCGGTGGCAACGAACTTGTCGTAGAAGCCCTGCTGCGCCGGCATCCAGTTGCCGAGAAAGACATCCACCTGGCCATCCTTCAACCCGCCAAAGGTAATCGGCACCGCGAGGGTGTCGACCTTGGCCTTATAGCCCATGCCGTCCAGCAGAAACCCGGTGATCGCATTGGTCGCGGCGATGTCGCTCCAGCCCGGATCGGCCATCTTCACCGTGTCGCAGCTCTGCTCGGCGAAGGCCGAAGCGCTGCTCAACGCGATCAGGCCAACCGTCACTGCTGTGGATAACTTGCGCATGGACTTCCCCTTAACATTATTGATTTTGGCAGGGTTGTGGATAACGTGCTTTGCGCTCCAGATCATCGAGATCGATGTGGTTGCGCATGTACTGCTGACTGGCGTCCACCAGCGGCTGGTGATCCCAGCTCTTCAGCTTGCCGATGGTTAAGGCGTCGGCAACAAAACGCCGACGGCGCTGGCTGGCGAGGACTTCCCGGTGAATCGCCGGAATGTCCCACTTGGCCCGCGCTTCGGCAAGAAAATCGTCGAAAAGCTGGCGATGTTGCGGCGATTGGCTGAGTTCTTCCAGCTCACGCGGATCGTTGTCTACGTCGAAGAGCAGGCAGGGGTCGCTTTCACTGTAGATAAATTTGTAGGCGCCGCGACGGATCATCATCAACGGGCTGATGGTGCCCTCGGCCATGTATTCGCCGAATACTTCGTCATGACCGCCCTGCCCTTGCAGGTGTGAAACCAGTGAGCGGCCGTCCAGCGGCAAGCCTGGTTCCAGCGTGCCGCCGGCCAGTTCAACGAAGGTCGGCAACAGGTCGGCGGTCGATACGGCAGCGCTAACGCGGGTGGAATCGAATTGGCCTGGGGCACTTATCAACAGGGGCACACGGGCCGCCATTTCGTACCAGTGCATTTTGTACCAGAGGCCTTTTTCGCCAAGCATGTCGCCGTGGTCACCGGAGAAGACGATGATGGTGTCATCGATCAGTCCGGTTTCTTCGAGGGTTTGCAGGAGTTTGCCGACGTTGGCATCGATATAACTGCACGCCCCGAAGTAAGCCCGGCGCGCGTCGCGGATCTTATCCACAGGCAATGGCTTGTCCCACAGGTCGTAAACCTTGAGCAAACGTTGCGAGTGCGGATCGAGTTCGTGTTGATCCGGCGTTGTAGGCAACGGGATATCAGCATCGTCATACAAATCCCAGAACGCCTTGGGAATGGTGTACGGGTCGTGTGGGTGAGTCATTGATACGGTCAGGCAGAACGGCTGATCGCCGTCCTCGCGAATGTGATCGAACAGGTATTGCTGCGCCTTGAACACCACCTCTTCATCAAAATCGAGTTGGTTGGTACGCACACACGGACCGGCCTGCAACACTGAAGACATGTTGTGATACCAGCTCGGGCGCACGTCCGGCTCGTCCCAGTTCACCGCCCAACCGTAATCGGCCGGGTAGATATCGCTGGTCAGGCGTTCTTCGTAGCCGTGCAACTGATCGGGGCCACAGAAATGCATCTTGCCTGACAGCGCGGTGCGGTAACCGAGGCGGCGCAGGTAATGGGCGTAAGTCGGCACATCGGCAGGGAAATCGGCGGCGTTGTCGTAGGCGCCGATCTTGCTCGGCAACTGGCCACTGACCAAGGTGAAGCGCGAGGGCGCGCACAACGGGCTGTTGCAGTAAGCGGCGTCGAACACCACGCCTTGGGCGGCGAGGCGGGAGAGATTCGGCAGTTTGATCGGCGAAGGGCCGTAGAACGGCAACATTGGCGCGGCCATCTGATCGGCCATGATGAAAAGAATATTCTTGCGCTTCATGTGATCGCGGCATTCCATAGTGAATATTTATGCGACATTGCTGCGATCGAGCATGGAGTCCATGCTGTATCCGGTAAAGCCCGTGCCGGACAATGACTAGGATAAGCACTGCTTATGTATGAAGCTTTGGGTGATCTGTCCCTCGACCTGTTGCGTGCCTTTGAAGCGGCGGCCCGACATCGCAGTTTCACCGCCGCGTCGGTTGAACTCGGCACCACCCAGCCGGCGATCAGTCAGCAGATCAAACGGTTGGAAGAACAACTCGGCACGCGCCTGTTTGATCGCATCTATCGCGGCATTGAACTGACCGAGGTTGGCGCGATCCTGTTTGAGCAAGTTAGCCTCGGTTTGCAGAATATCGACGCAGGATTGAGCGCGATCAGCGCACAGCAGCAACATGAGGTGCTGCAGGTCGCTACCGACTTCGCCTTCGCCGCCTATTGGCTGATGCCACGCCTGCATCGCTTTCACGAGGCCAATCCCCACGTCGACGTCAGCCTGGTCACCAGCGAGCGCAACCACAACATGCTGCGCACCGATATCGACGTGGCGATCCTGTTTGGCGACGGGCGTTTCAAGCAGGGCGAGAGCCATTGGCTGTTCAGCGAAGAAGTGTTCCCGGTGTGCAGTCCGCAGTTGCTCAAGGATCGTCCGACGCCCCTGCCCGCTCCCGCGTTACTGGACTTGCCGCTGCTGCATTTGCGCGGTGAAAACAGCAGCAACTGGTTTGACTGGAGTGGATTGTTTCGCGAGTTGGGCATCACCACGCCACCAGCGCCGGGGCAACTGCGCTTCGATAATTACACGCTGTTGATTCAGGCCGCGATCGGCGGCCAAGGCGTGGCCATTGGTTGGCGGCACCTTGTGGATAACTTGCTGAGCCAAGGTTTGTTGTGCCGGCCGATTGCTGAAACCACGCTGTCGCGGTTGGGTTATTACGTGGTGCTGCCGCAACGCAAACGCCGGGGCGCGTTGATTCAACAGTTTGTCGATTGGTTGATGGCGGAGCAGGCGAGCAGCGCTGAGTCGCTTAATGGACTCGCACTGCCTTCGATCGCGGTTTGAAAGTTAAAAGATCGCAGCCTGCGGCAGCTCCTACATCTGGAACGCGGTCCCCTGTAGGAGCTGCCGAAGGCTGCGATCTTTTACGAATCTGAAGCCGCCACAAAATTCACGTGCTGACCCACATGCAAATTCAGTCGCAGCTCATCAGCAATCCCCACCGCCACGCGATTCAAGCGCTCCATCGGTTCGGCCAGACCCGGTTCGAGATTGCCGCCAACCTGACTGAAATGCTCAATCGTCAGCCCGGCCACACCGTGCGGCGCATTCACCAGCGTCCAGTGCAGCGGGCTGCTTTGCACGGCTTCGAGAATTTCTTCGGCGGCATGGCGTTGCAGGCGATCATCGACATCCGGCTCATCGAGCACGGCAAAATCCCCCACCAGAAACAGCCGCGAAACATTGGCCGCTTGCAGTCCGTCGACCAGTGCGTCGACTGCCAACACCTGTTCGACCGGGCCTAGCACGACCGAGCGTTCCACATGATCGCTGCTAAACGGCAAGCCCGGTGCATCCAGTAAGCAGATGACCGCCGAACTGCCCGCGACACTCTGATTGACCCGCTCCAGATCGAACAGATCGCCCGTTTTGGTGCGCAAGCCAGGACGCGGTGCCAGTGCAGTCAAATCGTCGAGAATGGCGATGACTTCATGCTGACGGCGCAGCAATTCAGCCATCAACGCGCTGCCCAGGCTACTCATGGCACCATAGAGCACCACTTTTACCGCCGGGGTTTCGGCATTTTTCATGGCTGATCCCTTTTGTTATCCCTTGTATGGCGTGTGACATACGGGCAACGCCGAGGGTTCGAACCGATTCAGAGGCTTTCAGATGCAAGCGATCAAGGGTTACCACGCCCACGTCTATTTCGACGCCGGCACCATCGAGCAGGCACGGGCCTTGTGCGAGCGGGCTGCGCAGTTGTTTGCGTTGAAGATGGGTCGGGTTCACGAGCGCCCGGTCGGCCCGCATCCCGACTGGAGTTGCCAATTGGCCTTCGGCCCAGAGCTGATCGGTGATGTGCTGCCGTGGCTGGCGCTCAATCGCCAGGGCTTGGTGGTGTTTTTGCACCCGGACACCGGGGATGATTTGCTTGATCACACCGAGCACGCGATCTGGATGGGCGCGATCCGACCGCTGAATCTGTCTGTTTTCTGATCAGATCGTTTCTTCGGCTTCGCCCGGCAGATGCTCGTCCAGATGCAGCCAAGGCAATTGGCTGTCGGTCCAGATGTGGCGTTCGGCGGGTGCCTGCTCGGGGTGATCAAGGGTGGCGATGGTCACGTCGATGCTCTCGGGACTGAGCAATGTCACCAGTGCCAGTTGCGCGCCGCAGTGCGGGCAGAAGAACCGCGCGCAACTGCCTGAGGAGTCATAACGCGACGGCGTAGCGGCCAGCCATTGAAAATTCGCCGCTGGCACCGTGATCCACGTCGTGACGATTCCACCGCTGACCTTGCGGCAAATCGAACAATGGCAATGGGCGATATCCTGCAACGCCCCGCTGAACTGATAACGAATGTGTCCGCAATGGCAGCCGCCGCTGTGCAATTGGCTCATGATCAAAGCCCTCCTTCCCGTGTTTATTGACTCAGGTTCGCATCCGACGGCCGGTTGACCGTTCACCCAAAGCTTTCTGCAGCGAAAGGTAGCTGAAAGCTTCCCCGATTAGCATCGCCTCCACTTCCGGCAACAGACCGGTTGGCCAATGCGTGTGATACCTCGCACGAACGGCCCAATTAACAACAACAATGGTGATTCTGATGTCCTCTGTAACCCGCCTCCTCGCTTCAACTCCGCCCGTACGTCTCGTGCTTCCCGTTCTGCGCTGATCGGCCCGATCCGCTCATTTAACTAGCCGCGCTACGCCTGGAGTATTCCCATGCTGACTTTCCTTGGCTTCGCCATGGTCATCACGTTCATGTTCCTGATCATGACCAAGCGCCTGTCCGCGCTGATCGCTCTGATCATCATCCCGATCGTCTTCGCCCTGTTCGGCGGTTTTGCACCGAAGATCGGCCCGATGATGCTCGAAGGCATCACCAAGCTGGCGCCGACCGGCGTGATGCTGATGTTCGCCATTCTCTATTTCGCCCTGATGATCGACTCCGGCCTGTTCGACCCGGCCGTGCGCAAGATCCTCAAACTGGTCAAGGGCGACCCGCTGAAGGTTTCGGTCGGCACCGCCGTACTGGCGCTCGTCGTTTCCCTCGATGGTGACGGCGCGACCACTTACATGATCTGCGTGGCCGCCATGCTGCCGCTGTACAGCCGCATCGGCATGAGCCCGCGGATCATGGCCGGCCTGATCATCCTCGCCGGTGGCGTGATGAACATGACGCCGTGGGGTGGCCCGACTGCCCGTGCCGCCAGTGCGCTGCATGTCGACCCGTCGGACATCTTCGTGCCGATGATTCCGGCGATGGCGGCTGGTGTTCTGGCGATCCTGGTCATCGCCTACTTTTACGGTAAGCGTGAGCGTGCGCGTCTGGGTGAGCTGCATCTGGTTGGCGATGATGTCGATCACAGCGAAATCAGCGTCTCGCAATTCCCCGACGCTCGCCGTCCAAAACTGATCTGGTTCAACGGCGCCCTGACCTTCGGCCTGATGTGCACGCTGATCGCCGGCCTGCTGCCATTGCCGGTTCTATTCATGGTCGCGTTCAGTATTGCCATGATCGTCAACTACCCTTGCCTGCAGATGCAGAAGGATCGCGTTGCGGCTCACGCCGGTAGCGTGCTGGCAGTGGTCGGGCTGATCTTTGCGGCGGGTATCTTCACCGGTATCCTGTCGGGCACCGGCATGGTCGATGCGATGTCGAAGAGCCTGTTGGCAGTGATCCCGGATTTTCTCGGCCCGTACCTGGCCGTGATCACGGCGCTGGTGAGCATGCCGTTCACCTTCTTCATGTCCAACGATGCGTTCTACTATGGCGTGTTGCCGGTGTTGGCCGAAGCCGCCAGCCACTATGGGATCACCGCAGTGGAAATGGCCCGTGCCTCGATCGTCGGTCAGCCCGTCCACTTGCTGAGCCCGTTGGTGCCATCGACCTATCTGTTGGTGGCCCTGGCCGGCATCGATTTCGGTGACCACCAGCGTTTCACCCTGAAATGGGCGATCCTAGTTTGTATCTGCATCCTGATTGCTGCACTGCTGTTGGGGACTTTCCCGGTGTTCAGCACTCTATAAGCCCAAGACTCACCGTTTCGGGTCCTGGCTTCGCGGTTTGAAGCCCGGACCTTTTTCGGTTTAACAATTGCTCAAAGGAATACACATGGAATGGCTGACCAACCCCGAAATCTGGGTTGCCTTCTTCACCCTGACCGCCCTGGAAATCGTCCTCGGCATCGATAACATCATCATGATTTCGATCCTGGTCAGCCGCATGCCCAAACACATGCAGCAGCGCACCCGGATCTTCGGTCTTGGCCTGGCCATGATCACCCGCATCCTGTTGCTGCTGTCGATCACTTGGGTCATGCGCCTCACCGCTGACCTGTTCGAAGTGTTCGGCCAAGGCATTTCCGGCCGCGACCTGATCCTGTTCTTCGGTGGTCTGTTCCTGCTGTGGAAGAGCTCGCAAGAGATGTACCACGCACTGGAAGGCGAAGACGAAAGCGACGACACCCCCGGTGGCAAGGGCGGCAACTTCCTCTACACCATCATCCAGATTGCGATCATCGACATCGTCTTCTCGCTGGATTCGGTGATCACGGCAGTGGGCATGGTTTCCCACGTGCCGGTGATGGTCGCGGCGATTGTTGTGGCGGTGCTGGTGATGATGCTGGCCTCGGGCAAGATCAGCGAGTTCATCGACAAGCACCCGTCGCTGAAAATGCTCGCGCTGTCGTTCCTGCTGGTGGTCGGTACCGTGCTGATTGCCGAATCGTTCGACGTGCATGTGCCCAAAGGCTACGTCTACTTCGCCATGGCGTTCTCGCTGGCGGTGGAAGCGATCAACATCAAACTGCGTGGCGCGATGGCCAAGAAGCGGCAGCAGCAAGATCCGGTGAAACTGCGCAAGGACATTCCGGGCCAGTAACCCGGTAGTCCAGACGTACGCAATGCCCCCTGTGGGAGCGAGCTTGCTCGCGAAGGCTTCGTGTCAGTCGATAGAAATGTTGGCTGGCCCACCGCTTTCGCGAGCAAGCTCGCTCCCACATTTGTTTTGGGTAACACAGGGGGAACGTGTCGGATTCGGATGGGTGAATGAACCCAGTTTCATGACACTTTTGTTTCAATCAGCACTTTAGCTGTGCAATGCTGGCGCGCAGACCGTTAGCCAACTACAGCTTAAGTATCAAAAACGTAGAAACCGCGCGGTGCCGTCCACTTGCCCCTCTGGGGCGCTGCTACTAGAGGGGGTCTGCATGCTCACCCTGCTCAATCTGCTTTCCGCCGTGGCCCTGCTGATCTGGGGCACGCACATCGTCCGAACCGGCATCCTGCGGGTTTACGGCACCAACCTGCGCCATGTGATCGGCCAGAACATGTCCAGGCGCTGGCTCGCGTTCGTCGCCGGCATCGTCGTCACCGCGATGGTGCAGAGCAGCAACGCCACCGCCATGCTCGTGACCTCATTCGTCGGCCAGGGCCTGATGGCGCTGACCCCGGCGCTGGCGACCATGCTCGGCGCCGACGTCGGTACCGCGTTGATGGCGCGGGTGCTGACGTTCGATCTGTCGTGGCTGTCGCCGCTGCTGATTTTCCTCGGGGTGATTTTCTTTCTGTCGCGCAAACAGACGCGCCTTGGGCAGATGGGCCGAGTGTCCATCGGCCTCGGGCTGATCATTCTCGCGCTGCAATTGATCGTTGAGGCTGCTGCGCCAATCACCCACGCACAAGGGGTGAAGGTGATTTTCGCCTCGTTGACCGGTGACATTCTCCTCGACGCCTTGGTCGGCGCCTTGTTCGCGATGATTTCCTACTCCAGTCTCGCCGCCGTGCTGCTCACCGCGACCTTGGCCGGGGCCAGTGTGATCAGCCTGCCGGTGGCGATCGGCCTGGTGATCGGCGCCAACATCGGCAGCGGCATACTCGCCTTTATGAGCACCAGCATGCAGAACGCCGCCGGCCGGCAAGTGGCACTGGGCAGCCTGTTGTACAAGCTGATCGGCCTGTTGCTGATCATCCCGGTGCTCGACCCACTGGTGCACTGGATCGACAGCCTCGACTTCAGCCCGCAGGAAATGGTCATCGGCTTTCATCTGCTCTACAACACTGCGCGCTGCCTGATTCTCCTGCCTTCGGTAGGGCCGATGGCGCGACTCTGCGCGTGGCTGCTGCCGGAGCGCCCCGAGGTCAACGGCACCGCCAAGCCGCGTCACCTCGACGCCACGGCGCTGGTCACGCCGAGTCTGGCACTGGCCAACGCCGCGCGGGAAACCCTGCGCATGGGTGATCTGCTGGAGAACATGCTCGACGCCACCCTTGATGTACTGCGCGGCAAGCAGACCGCTGTCACCCAGGAAATACGCCGGCTGACCGATGACATCGAATCCTTGTACAGCGCGATCAAACTCTACCTGGCGCAGATGCCCCGCGAAGACCTCGGCGAGCAGGACAGTCGACGCTGGGCCGAGATCATCGAGCTGTCGATCAACCTGAAACTGGCCAGCGACCTGATCGAACGCATGCTGCGCAAGATCCAGCAACAGAAGACTTCGCAGCGCCGTTCGTTTTCTGAAGAAGGTCTGGAGGATCTGGCCGGATTGCAGCAGCAACTGATTTCCAACCTGCGTCTGGGGCTCTCGGTATTCCTCAGCGGTGACCGCGAAAGTGCCCGGCAGTTGTTGCGCGAGAAACGCCGCTTTCGCGCACAGGAACGGCGGCTGGCCCACGCGCATGTCAGCCGTTTGCAACGCAAGATCGTGCAGAGTATCGAGACCAGTTCGCTGCACCTGGAGTTGATTGCCGACATGAAACGCTTGAATTCGCTGTTTTGCGGCAGTGCGTATGTGGTGCTGGAAACGGCGGATACCGGGGCGCTGGCGGCGGATGATATTGCCGATATAACGCATTCGCCTTGAACGTCTGGGGCTGGGTTTAGTCAGTTACATTGATTCAGCCTTCAGGCCGCTATCGCGAGCAGGCTCACTCCTACAGGGGGACGCATTCCAAATGCAGGAGTGAGCCTGCTCGCGATGGGGCCCTGACTGACGACACGGATCTCCAAATCAGCCGTATGGAAGCCTGTTATGCGTTGCCTGTTGTTCGCCTGTCTGTTACTCGGTTCCCTGCCCTCCTTCGCCCTGGATCGTTTTCAGGTCGAAGGCTATGCGCTGCCCAACGGTTTGCAACTGATGCTCAAGCCCGGCACCGAACGTGGGCACGTGGCGATCCGGCTGGTGGTCGGCGTCGGCCTTGATGATTTCGATTGCGATGAAAAGGAGCTGCCGCACCTGCTTGAGCACTTGTTGTTCAGCGGCATCGACGCCACCGGCGAAGGCGGTTTAGAGGAGCGCATGCAGGCACTGGGCGGTGACTGGAACGCCTTCACCAGTAACGCCGACACCACGTTTGTCATCGAAGCACCGGCGAAAAACCAGCGCAAAGTGCTCGACCTGCTGCTTGCTCTGCTCACGCAAACGCGCATCGACGACAACGCAATCAACGCCGCCAAACGCGTGGTCGAGCGTGAGGACGGCGGCCATTACACACGGCTGCAACGTTTTCTCGATCGTCAGGATCTCGGCCACACCGCGAGCAATCAACTCGCCGTCGAACTGGGCCTGAAATGCCCGCAACGGGCCGAGGTCGGCCATCTGACTCAGGAACAGCTGGAGAAGGTGCGCAAGGCCTGGTACGCGCCGAACAACATGACCCTGATCGTCGTCGGCGAACTCGACAAACTGCTACCGGCCTATCTGGAACGCACTTGGGGCACCCTCGAAGCGGTCGATCCGAGCGAGCACCGCCCGCTGCCGGACATCCGTACCAGCGCCGCCCATGAACGCACCCTCACCCGAGGCTTTATCGGCGACAGCGCCAAGCTGCACTGGCTGGTGCCGGAGCCGGTGATCGATGATCAGTACGACCAGACCTTCGACATTCTCAAGGATTACCTCGACTGGGCGCTGTACCGACAGATCCGCCTCAACCATGGTTTGTCCTACGGGCCGTGGGCTGAGCGTGAGGTGTTTGGCGGCGTCGGTTTCATGAGCCTGAATGCCGACCTCGATCGCGATGACGTCGACGAGGCCATCCAGGTGCTGGAAGACCTCAAGGCTGATCTGCTGAAAAACGGCCTCGACCCGGACACCTTTGCGCGGATCAAACAGGCCTCGATCGCCCATCAGGCGTGGGCGGTGCAGGGTAATAGCGCGATGGCGGATTACTACTGGAGTGCACTGAGTGATTACCAGGATGGCCGCTTCGCCAACCCGGCGCGGGAGCTGCAAGGCGTGACGTTGGCGGCGGCGAACAAGGCGATGCGTGAGTTGTTGCTGCAACCGGGGTATCTGCGGATTGAAAAGCCGTTGCTCAGTGATGATCAGGTGTTGTGGTTGAGTGCGGGTGGCTTGGGTCTGGTGTTGCTGATCCTGATCGGCTGGCGTTTGCATCACCGCCGCAAACCCGCCGAACACTGACCCAGTGGGAGCGAGCCTGCTCGCGAAGGCGTCGTGTCAGTCAATGCAATGTTGTGACCCAGCGCATTCGCGAGCAGGCTCGCTCCCACAGGGGGAATGCGTTGGTTTTAAGTGACCGGCAGCCTCGCCACAGCGCCCGGCGGGCGCTACTCTGTCGAGGTTTTTTCCTATCCAGTCGTGAACCGCCCAAATGCCAAAAATACAGCTCCTGATCCAGCGCATTCTCGAACTGATGAAGCGCTATCCCGGGGTCATTGCGCTCGGCGGTTTCATCTCCGGGGTCGGCAGTTTCATCATGGTCGATCGTCAGCAGGGCCTGGCGAGCTGGATCACCGTGATCATGCTGCTCAGCTGGATCTGGCTGATGCTGGAAAACACCCTCACGGGTCTCTTCACCCGCGTGTTCAAACGCGAGATCCCCCAGCCGCTGCTGCGTTACGCGACGCAGATGATCCATCAGGAAAGCCTGTTTTTCGTCCTGCCATTCTTCTTCATCACCACGACATGGAACAGTGGCCAGTTGTTCTTCACCGGGCTGCTCAGCGTTGCTGCCCTGATTTCCATCGTCGATCCGCTCTATTACAAATGGCTGGCGCCACGGCGCTGGGCGTTTCTCGCGCTGCACACGCTGACCCTGTTCGCCGCCCTGCTCACTGCGTTGCCGGTGATCATGCACCTGACCACCGCGCAGAGCTTCAAGTGGGCGCTGGGCATTGCCGTGCTGTTGTCGTTCCCGAGTCTGGCGTCGATTTTCCCGATCCGCACGCTGCGCAATGCCCTGGCGATCCTGTGCATCACCGTCGGTATCGGCGGCGTAGGTTGGGCGCTGCGTTCGTGGGTGCCGCCGGCGACGCTATGGATGACCGACGTGGCGATCAGCACGCAAATGCAGGACCGCACTCCCGGTGCCAGCCTCGACACGGTCAGCGCCGAGCAGATTCGTGGCGATGGCCTGTACGCCTACACCGCGATCAACGCGCCGCGCGGGCTGGATGAGCGGATTTATCACGTCTGGCAATTCAACGGCAAAGAGGTCGACCGCATCGCCCTCGACATCCACGGCGGGCGCAAGGAAGGCTATCGCGCGTGGACGCACAAGCAGAACTTCCCCGCTAACCCGGCGGGTAAATGGCAGGTGCGCGTGCTGACCGAGGATGGCCAGGTGATCGGCGTGCTGCGCTTCGAAGTCACGGACAGCACAGCGATCAAAGAAAAGTAACCCGGTTCGTGCTATTACGTTAGTTCGCATAAAGGCCGAACAAGCACGGAGCTTATGACCAGCAGCTCGATCAGCGGTAATGCCCAACTGGACACGTCGATAACCCCTGCCCGCCTGCGGGTTACGGGGGACTGGACGCTTGCCCATTACGCCGAGCTCAAGACGCTTAGCGAAAAACTCCACGGCCAGTACGACGCCAACACCCCGATCGACCTCAACAGCCTCGGCGCCCTCGACACCGCTGGCGCGTCGCTGCTGGTTGAACTGCTTGGCTCCGAACGCCTCGGCCAATCCGCCGAACATCCCGATTGCACCCTGACCTCCGCCGACCGCGCGCTGCTGCAAACCGTGTACTCCTCGATGACCGACTTCTGCGTGCCGATCAAGGAACCGGAAATCAGCGTCAGCGTGCAGTTGCTGACGCGCATCGGCCGCGCCGTCGACACGGTCTGGCAAGACACCCTGCAACTGCTCGGCTTCGTCGGCCTGATCATGGAAACCATCGCACGCAGCCTGTTCCGGCCCAAGCGTTGGCGCATCACGCCGATGATCGCGCACATCGAACAGACCGGCCTCGACGCCGCGCCGATCGTGGCGCTGCTGACCTTTCTGGTCGGCGCGGTGGTGGCGTTTCTCGGCGCCACGGTGCTGGCCAGTTTCGGCGCGACGATTTTTACCGTGGACCTGGTCGGGTTCTCGTTTCTGCGTGAGTTCGGCGTACTGCTTACAGCGATCCTGATGGCCGGGCGCACCGCCAGTGCCTTCACCGCACAGATCGGCTCGATGAAGGCCAACGAGGAAATCGACGCGATCCGCACCCTCGGCCTCGACCCGATGGAGCTGCTGGTGGTGCCGCGCGTGCTGGCGATGCTGGTGGCGCTGCCGATGCTGACGTTTCTGGCGATGCTCTGCGGGATCATTGGCGGCGGCGTGGTCTGCGCCGTGTCGCTGGATATCTCGCCGGCGATGTTCCTGACCCTGCTGCAGTCGGACATCGGCGTTCAGCACTTTCTGGTCGGCTTGGTGAAGGCGCCGATTTTCGCCTTCATCATCGCCGCGATTGGTTGCCTGGAAGGCTTCAAGGTCAGCGGCAGCGCCGAGTCGGTCGGCGCCCACACCACCTCTGCCGTGGTCCAATCGATTTTCGTGGTGATCGTGCTCGACGCGGTGGCTGCGCTGTTCTTCATGGAGATGGGCTGGTGAGTCGACTACCCCGCGCGCCCTCGGAGGCGGTGATCGAAGTCCGTGGCCTGTGCAATCGCTTCGGCAGCCAGAGCGTGCACGAGAACCTCGATCTGGATTTGCACAAAGGCGAGATTCTCGCCGTGGTCGGTGGCTCCGGCAGTGGCAAATCGGTGTTGCTGCGCAGCATCGTCGGCCTGCGCCGGCCCAGCGAAGGCATGGTCAAAGTATTTGGCAAGAACCTGCCGAGCCTGTCCGAGCATGAGCGCTCGCTGGTCGAGCGGCGCTTCGGTGTGCTGTTCCAGAAAGGCGCGCTGTTCTCCTCGCTGACCGTCACCGAGAACGTCGCCCTGCCCCTTATCGAACACGCCGGCCTCAGCCGCAGCGACGCCGAGCACCTCGCGGCAGTGAAGCTGGCGCTGGCCGGGCTGCCGCTGTCGGCAGCGGACAAATACCCGGCGTCACTGTCCGGCGGCATGATCAAGCGCGCCGCGCTGGCCCGGGCGCTGGCGCTGGATCCAGACATTCTGTTTCTCGATGAGCCCACCGCCGGCCTCGATCCGATTGGCGCGGCCCAATTCGACCAATTGATCCTGACCCTGCGCGATGCGCTCGGCCTCAGCGTGTTTCTGGTGACCCACGACCTCGACACGCTCTACACCATCACTGACCGCGTGGCGGTGCTGGCGCAGAAGAAAGTGCTGGTCGCCGGTCCCATCGACGTCGTCTCGGAAACCGACGACGCGTGGATCCACGAATACTTCCACGGCCCGCGCGGCCGCTCGGCGCTGGACGCCGCCAAATTGCTCAACGAGGTCTGACATGGAAACCCGAGCGCATCATGTGTTGATCGGCCTGTTCACGGTGATAGTGGTGGCAGGCGCCCTGCTCTTCGGTTTGTTCCTGGCCAAGTCCAGCGTCGACACCGAGTTCAAGGATTATGAAATTGTCTTCAGCGAGGCGGTCAGCGGGCTGTCCAAGGGCAGCCCGGTGCAGTACAGCGGGATCAAGGTCGGCGATGTGATCAACCTGCGCCTCGATCCGAAAGACCCACGACGGGTGCTGGCGCGGATTCGTCTGGCCGGTGATACGCCGGTCAAGGAAGACACCCAGGCCAAACTGGCGCTGGCCGGGATCACGGGGACGTCGATCATCCAGCTCAGCGGTGGTACGCCCGAGAGTCCGAAACTGCGTGGGCATGACGGTAATCTTCCAACCATCGTCGCCTCGCCCTCGCCTATTTCGCGATTGCTCAATGACTCCAACGATTTGATGACCGGCATCACCGCGTTGCTGCAGAACGCCAATCAGATGTTCTCTGCCGAGAACGTCGAGCGCGTGAGCAAAACCCTCGCCCATCTGGAGCAAACCACCGGGACGATCAACGATCAGCGCGGCGACATCAAACAGGCGATGCAGCAACTGGCGACCGTCGGCAAACAGGCCGGCAGCATGCTCGAACAGACCTCGCTGCTGATGCGCAACGCCAACGGTTTGATCAACGACCAGGGCAAACAGGCATTGGGCAGCGCCGAGCAAGCGATGAAGTCGCTGGAACAAAGCACCACCACCATCAGCACCTTGCTCAGCAAAAACGAAAACTCCCTCGACAACGGCATGCAGGGCCTTAATGGCCTGGCTCCGGCGATCCGCGAACTGCGTGAGACGCTGACCTCGTTGCGCGCCATCTCGCAACGCCTTGAGGCTAATCCCAGCGGTTATCTGCTGGGCCGTGACAAGAACAAGGAATTCACGCCATGAAGCTGACTCGACTCGCCCTCTTCGCTGCCGGTTTTGCCTTGATCAGCGCCTGCTCGATTCTGCCCGAGTCCGAGCCGTCGGATGTCTATCGCCTGCCGACTGCCCAAGCGCCCGCCTCGACCATTTCACCGGCAACTCAGTCCTGGTCACTGCGGCTGAACAAGCTGCAGGCCAGTGAAGCGTTGAACCGGCCGACGATTGCGGTGATTCCACAAGGTGATGTGATCAGCAGCTACAAGGGCTCGCGCTGGAGCGATCCGGCACCGGTGCTGGTGCGTAATCGTTTGCTCGACGGCTTTCAGCGCGATGGCCGGGTGACGCTGCTCAGTACCGATGACAGCAACTTTGCTGCGGATCTGGAATTGGGTGGGAGTTTGCAGGCGTTTCAGACCGAGTATCAGGGCACGCAGGCCAGCGTTGTGGTGCGGGTTGATGCGTTGCTCGTGCGCGGTTATGACCAGCGGATTCTGGCCAGTCGCCGCTTTGAAGAGCGTCAGCCTCTGAACGATGTGCAGGTGCCAGCAGTGGTCGCCGGGTTTGGTCAGGCCAGTGATCGCCTGACCGCCAAAGTCGTCGCCTGGGCCGTCGACCAAGGCCAGAAACTCGCCCCCCCAAAACCTTGAGCCCGACACAATCCCTGTGGGAGCGAGCTTGCTCGCGAATGCGTCGGGTCATTCAGCGATGATGTTGACTGACCGGACGCCTTCGCGAGCAAGTTCGCTCCCACAATGGGATTAGTGGTTAGCCGAAGAACCAGTAGCAGACGAAAATGGCGCCCACGACCCCGGCAAGCTCCGCCAACAACGCACACCCCACCGCATGTCGCGCCCGCTGAATACCCACCGCGCCGAAATACACCGCCAGCACATAGAACGTGGTCTCGGTACTGCCCTGAATCGTCGCCGCGACCAGCGCCGGGAAGCTGTCGACGCCCGAGGTCTTCATCGTCTCGATCAACATCGCCCGCGCCGCGCTGCCGGAGAACGGTTTGACCATCGCCGTTGGCAGCGCATCGACAAACCGCGTGTCCCAACCGGCCCACTCGACCAGATGACGAATGCCGTCCAGACCAAAGTCCAGTGCCCCGGACGCGCGTAGAACGCCCACCGCACAGAGCATCGCCACCAGATACGGCAGCAGATTTTTCGCGACATCGAAGCCCTCTTTTGCGCCTTCGACGAACGCCTCGTAAACCTTGACCTTCTTTAGCGCGCCGATCAGCAAAAACAGCATGATCAACCCGAACAGCGTGAGATTGCCGAGGATCGACGACAATCCCGCCAAAGCGGTTGCTGACAGGGTGCCCAGCAGCGCCATGAAGCCACCGAGAATCAGCGCACCTGGAATCAGATAAGCCAACACCACCGGATCCCAGATCCGCAGCCGCTGCATGAACGCCACCGAGAGGAAGCCGACAATGGTCGAGCAACTGGTCGCCAGCAGGATCGGCAGGAACACCAGCGTCGGATCCGGCGCGCCTTGCTGGGCGCGGTACATGAAGATTGTCACCGGCAGCAGCGTCAGGGAGGAGGCGTTGAGCACCAGGAAGAGGATTTGCGCGTTACTCGCGACCGTGGCACTGGGATTGAGCTCTTGCAGCGCCTTCATGGCTTTCAGGCCGATGGGCGTCGCGGCATTGTCGAGGCCCAGACCGTTGGCAGCGAAGTTCAAAGTGATCAGGCCCAAGGCAGGGTGACCGGGCGGGACTTCCGGCATCAGCCGCAGAAACAGCGGGCCGAGCACCTTGGCCAGCCATTCGACGATCCCGGCCTTCTCGGCAATGCGCAGGAAGCCCAGCCACAGGGTGAGGGTGCCGAACAGCAACACCATGACTTCGACCGAGAGCTTGGCCATGGCGAAAATGCTTTCCACCATCGCCGCAAAGATCCCGGCGTTACCGCCGATCAGCCACTGCGCCAGCGCCGACACGGCTGCCACGATGAAGAAGCCAAGCCACAGGCCATTAAGCATCAGTCAAATCCCCCGAAGAATGCGGCGAATGATAGCGGGGTCGCCAGAAACGACAAACCCCGGATTTCACCGGGGTTTGTGTGTGCCTCATTTGTGGCTTGGCTCACATCCCCTGTGGGAGCGAGCCAATCTCCACAGGGTTCAGCAATCAGTTCTTGGAGATTTCGCCCGCTGGAAGTTTTTCCTTGCTGCGCCAGTGCGGCAGGGAGTTCCAGTAGCGCTGGCCCTTGGCATCGTCGTACATGCCTTCCCAGCGCGCGATAACCAGTACCGCCAGGGCGTTACCAATCACGTTCAGTGCAGTACGCGCCATGTCCATGATGCGGTCGACACCAGCGATGAATGCCAGACCTTCCAGCGGAATACCCACGCTGCCCAGAGTCGCCAGCAGCACCACGAAGGACACGCCCGGTACACCGGCGATGCCTTTGGAGGTGACCATCAGGGTCAGCACCAGCAGCAGCTGCTGGCTGATCGACAGGTCGATGCCGTACAGCTGAGCGATGAAGATTGCTGCAATGGACTGGTACAGGGTCGAACCGTCGAGGTTGAACGAGTAGCCGGTCGGTACCACGAAGCTGCAGATGGCTTTCGGTGCGCCGTAGGCTTCCATCTTCTCGATCACGCGTGGCAGCACGGTTTCCGAAGAAGCGGTGGAGTAGGCCAGCACCAGCTCATCCTTGAAGATGCGCATCAGCTTGAGCACCGAGAAGCCGAACAGCTTGGCGATCAGGCCCAGCACGACGAAGGCGAAGAAGGCGATGGCGACGTAAACCAGGATCACCAGTTTCGCCAGCGGCAACAGGGAAGCAAAGCCGAAGTTGGCCACGGTCACCGCGATCAGGGCGAACACGCCGATCGGCGCGTAATTCATGATCATGTGGGTGACTTTGAACATGCTTTCCGAGACGCCCTGGAACATCTTCACCAGCGGCTCGCGCAGGTCCGACTGCAGGCTCGACAGACCGAGACCGAACAGCACGGAGAAGAAGATGATCGGCAGCATTTCGCCGCGGGCCATGGCCGCGAAGATGTTCGACGGGATCAGGTTGAGGATGGTCTCGATGAACGCGTGTTCATGCTGCACTTCGGCGGCGGTCGCCTGGTACTTGGAGATATCCACCGTGCCCAGGGTGCTCATGTCGATGCCGGTGCCCGGATGGAACAGGTTGGCCAGCAGCAGGCCGACCACGATGGCGATGGTGGTGACGATCTCGAAATAGATGATGGTCTTCAGGCCGATACGCCCGAGCTTCTTGGCGTCGCCCACGCCGGCAATGCCGACGATCAGGGAAGAAATGACGATCGGGATCACGATCATCTTGATCAGACGGATAAAGATATCGCCTGCCGGTTGCAGGACGTTGCTGATCCACCAGGCCTTCTCGGCGCTGAAGTGGTTGAGCAGCGCACCCAGTGCAATCCCCAGAACCAGACCTATCAGGATCTGCCAGGCGAGGCTGATTTTTGCCTTCTTCATTATCTTTACCCTTACTTGCGTTTGACTCAGGCACATGCAGGAACTGGAACGCTCATCAGCGGAAAAGTCTGTGCATCTGCCTCCGTATAAGGTGCCCCGAAGTGCGTATTTACGGCTCTTCGGCAGGCGAAAAAAGGCGCAACTATTCCGATGCAAGGTGGCGCCGTCTAATGCCGTAAACGCCTACCCTATGCCGAATCGGCATGAGCTTTTTTTAGTGAAACTGGCGTCCCAACCGGTTCGATTGTGACATTTCGGCCGGCATAAGTGCCGTGAACCGGCCATCACAGCGGAGGTTGGTTGTTTTTTGAACAAGAAAAATCGACTAAAAACTTAGGAAAAAGCCTACGCTGGAAGACTAGAAGTCCTACTGTTTAAACGGTTTTTTTGTCGATATACGGTCGCCAGGAAACACCGCGTAATGTTTTCGCGCGCAGTGTCAGCGATAAAATCCACGAGCCGGACGCTCTGGATCAATGTTTTGTCTGATTGAAAGCCCAGCGCAAGTCCGTCGAACCACTGTGGATCGGCGAACCTGCGGCGCAGCTTTTACCCTGACCCGGCCCTTGCGCAGGCACTCCCTGTACCCGTAGGTCACTCCGACCCTGCAACAGTCAGAACGTCCCGGCCCCTTGGTCATGCGCCTGCCTTCCTCAGGCGGGCGCAATGGAAGGCAGCAGGGCTGCTGCCTTCATGTTCGAATCAGTACCACTTCGGATCTTTCTTCAGGGTTTCCATCAGCAGATCCTGCATGCCCTGGTCGGGTTTGCCGAGGAAGCGATAGGTCGCATGTCGCGTCGGAGACTTGTCGGACGGCAGGCCTTCGGGCACATCAACCAGCATGCCGTAGGCATCGTCCTTGTCGAAGCTGAACGCGACGATCAAGCGATGGTTGAGGCACTTGTCTGCATTTTCGCAGAGCGGGCCAACCAGATACTTGTCGCCATCTTCTTCCACCGCGTTCATCTGCTGTTCGGAAGTGCCGGACAGGTTCATCACCCATTCCGGCAGGCGTTCTTCCTTCTTCACCACGCCTTCCCATGTTTCCCGGTATTGCGCGTCGGAACTCAACAGTTCGTTGACCCGCGTCTGGCCGTCATTGGCCGCCATCGCCATGGCACTACCGCCCAGAAGCAGGGCGGCTGCCAGTGTCTTTAAAGCACTCATCGTTAACCTCGGCCGCGACGGCCAAAGAAGAAAGAAGCGATGAACATCACCAGGAACACGACAAAGAGAATCTTGGCGATACCCGTGGCGGTGCCCGCGATACCACCGAAGCCCAGTACTGCAGCGATGATGGCAATGATCAAGAATGTAATTGCCCAGCTCAACATGGTGATTCTCCTTACTTCTCTATTTAGGGGTGTTGCGTGTTCCGGCGCTGCGCGCCCGAATTCTTTCGTTCTTTAGAAAACCCAACGCTCTTCACGTGGCAGTTGATCCAGCGGCTGCGCCTGATCGACGTCCATCATGCGCATCGAAGCGCTCTCGGCCTGGCTGCTGCTGACGGCGCTGAAGTGCGTTTGCGTGCTGTGCTGGATCGAGATCAACGGCTCAACTTTCTGGCTGTTTTCCCAGCGCAGGTATTGCTGACAGGCGATCAGGGTGATCAACAGCGCCAGTACGCCAAACAGACCTTGCTGGATGTGCAGTGGCGAGATACGCACTTGGGCGGCACGTTGGCGAGTCATCCTGGGTTCCTCACTCTTATTCGGTTGGGGCAGTTCGTATCTGCCCGGGCTGAATGAGGTATTGCAGCCTGCATGCCAGTTTTTTATTTGAAAAATATCCAATAAAATCAATTAGTTATGTGTATTCAAAAAATCGTTTGCGACGCATCCTGCACGATGGGTCATCTGGGATCGTGCGCAATGCACGATTTTTTCGTAGGAGAATTCATTCTTATGGAATTGAGAGCAGGGCGCAGATGTCAGAAAAGTAAGCAGGCATTGCCCTGCAAATCGGTGATTGTTTAAAAAACCAACAAAATCAACGTATTGGCCGTAAAGGCAGGAGAGAGCTACCCTCCTATGGCTGGCATCGTTCAGAATCAACCATGCAACTTGCCCGATTTTTCCGGGACTAACCCAATACCAATCACTATGGAGCGTAGGAAAAATGGAATCTGCCACTGAGCATCAAGGCCGCATTCTGCTGGTGGACGACGAATCTGCCATCCTGCGTACCTTCCGTTATTGCCTCGAAGATGAAGGCTATACGGTTGCCACAGCCAACAGCGCGGCTCAGGCCGACGCCTTGCTGCAACGTCAGGTCTTTGACCTGTGCTTCCTCGATCTGCGTCTGGGCGAAGACAACGGCCTCGACGTGCTGGCGCAGATGCGCATTCAGGCGCCGTGGATGCGCGTAGTGATCGTCACCGCGCATTCGGCTGTCGATACTGCGGTAGATGCGATCCAGGCCGGCGCCGCCGACTATCTGGTGAAACCGTGCAGCCCGGATCAATTGCGTCTGGCCACCGCCAAGCAACTGGAAGTGCGCCAATTGTCGGCGCGCCTCGAAGCGCTCGAAGGCGAGATCCGCAAACCGAAGGATGGCCTCGATTCCCACAGCCCGGCGATGAAGGTCGTACTGGAAACCGCCCGCCAGGTCGCCGGCACCGACGCCAACATTCTGATCCTCGGCGAATCCGGCACCGGTAAAGGTGAGCTGGCCCGAGCGATCCATGGCTGGAGCAAACGCGAGAAGAAATCCTGCGTGACCATCAACTGCCCGTCGTTGACGGCGGAATTGATGGAAAGCGAGTTGTTCGGCCATAGCCGCGGTGCGTTTACCGGCGCCAGCGAGAGCACCTTGGGTCGAGTCAATCAGGCCGACGGCGGTACGCTATTTCTCGACGAGATCGGCGATTTTCCACTGACCCTGCAACCCAAGTTGCTGCGTTTCATTCAAGACAAGGAATACGAGCGGGTAGGGGATCCGGTGACCCGGCGCGCAGATGTACGTATTTTGGCAGCAACCAACCTCAACCTTGAAGACATGGTTCGCGACGGACGATTCCGTGAGGATCTGCTCTATCGCCTGAACGTCATCACCCTGCACCTGCCGCCATTGCGCGAGCGTGCCGAGGACATCCTGACCCTGGCCGATCGCTTCCTTGCCCGCTTCGTCAAAGAGTACGCACGTCCGGCAAGGGGCTTCAGCGATGAAGCGCGTGAGGCGCTGCTCGGCTATCGCTGGCCGGGCAATATTCGTGAGCTGCGTAACGTGGTCGAGCGGGCAAGCATCATCTGCCCGCAGGAGCGCGTGGAAATCAGCCACCTCGGCATGGCCGAGCAACCGGCCAACAACGCCCCTCGTGTCGGCGCGGCGTTGAGTCTCGATGAGTTGGAAAAAGCCCACATCGGCGCCGTTCTCGCCACCGCCGGCACGCTGGATCAAGCGGCGAAAACCCTCGGTATCGACGCTTCGACCCTGTACCGCAAGCGCAAGCAGTACAACCTGTGAGTGCCGGGCGATGAAACTGGCGATGAAGTTGCGGACCCGTTTGTTCCTGAGCATTTCCGCGCTGATCACCGTGGCCTTGCTCGGGCTGCTGCTGGGGCTGGTGAGCGTGATGCAGATGGCCGGCACTCAAGAAGCTTTGGTGCGCAGCAACTTCGTCACTCTGGATCTGGGGCTCAAGTTGCGGCAGACGCTGGGTGATCAACTGATCATCATGCTCGCGGAAAAGCCGGATCCCGTGGCGTTCGAAGCATCGAAACAGCATTACTTCGAGTTACTGGACCAAGGCATCGCCCAAGAGCAAGAGGGCGATGGCCGGCTCTACGGCTTCAGTCGGGCAAAAGCGGATTATCTGAGCTTCCTGGAAGCTTTCGATTTGTCCCGTGACCCGGCCAGCTCGATGAGCAGCAGCGCCGACTTCCGGGAGCGCTTCAACACGCTGCGCAACGGGCTGATCACCGAGCACAAGCATGCACTGGACAACATCAACGCGGTACAGAATGAGGCGCGTGACCGTGCCTTGTTGATTGCGGGTCTGCTTGGATTTGTCGGGTTGGCGGTGCTGATCATCGGTTTCATCACGGCCCACGGCATTGCCAGGCGGTTCGGCGCGCCGATCGAGGCATTGGCCCAAGCGGCAGACAATATCGGCCAAGGCAATTTTGAAGTGACCCTGCCGATTTCTTCAGCGATGGAAATGAATCAGCTGACCAAACGCTTCGGCCTCATGGCTGAGGCACTGCGCGAGCATCAGGCGACTAACGTCGACGAATTGCTCGCCGGTCAGCAACGCTTGCAGGCAGTGCTCGACAGCATTGACGACGGCTTGCTGATGATCGACCGGGAAGGGCATCTGGAGCACCTCAATCCGGTCGCCCAACGGCAACTGGGTTGGGACGATGATCGCCTCGGCCAGGGGCTGGGTACGGCGCTGCAACGGCCGGAGCTGGATGCGCAACTGCAACTGGTGCTGCGCGGCGGCACGCTGGAGCGGGCGCCGGAAGATCTGAGTATCGAAGTCGACGGCGAATCCCGCCTGCTGACCTACAGCCTGACGCCGGTCAGTCATACCCAAGGTCATATTCTCGGCGCGGTGATGGTGCTGCACGATGTCACCGAGCAGCGCGCCTTTGAACGGGTGCGCAGCGAATTCGTCTTGCGCGCCTCCCATGAGCTGCGCACGCCGGTCACCGGCATGCACATGGCGTTCGGTTTGTTCCGTGAGCGGGCGAAGTTTCCAGCGGAGTCGCGCGAGGCTGATCTGCTCGACACCGTGAACGAGGAAATGCAGCGCCTGATGCAGTTGATCAATGACCTGCTCAACTTCTCGCGTTATCAGAACGGCCTGCAAAAGCTCACGTTGGCACCGTGCTCCATCGAAGATTTGCTGGAGCAGGCGCAATTGCGCTTTGCCGACTCGGCAGCGGCCAAGGGCATCGCCCTGAATGTCGAAGTGCAGGGGCCGCTGCCACGTTTGCAGGCGGATCAGGCGCAGCTCGATCGCGTGCTGGATAACCTGATCGACAATGCCTTGCGTCATACCGCCCGCGACGGTCTGATCCGCTTGCAGGCACGTAGGCATGGTGAGCGGGTGATTATCAGCGTCGAGGACAATGGCGAAGGCATTGCCTACGGCCAGCAAGGGCGAATCTTCGAGCCGTTCGTGCAGGTCGGCCGCAAAAAGGGCGGCGCCGGGCTTGGTCTGGCGCTGTGCAAGGAAATCGTCCAGTTGCATGGCGGACGTATGGGGGTTTATTCGCGGCCGGGGCAGGGCACGCAGTTCTATATGGCGCTCGCCGTTTAGGCTTCGTCGTCCATTCGCCTTCCCGCGAGGCGTCGGCCCCGGGTGATCAACTCAATGAATTGCACCGCGCTCAGCGCATGGGCGAACAACCAGCCCTGACCGAACTTCACACCTTCGCTGCTGAGCAATTGCGCCTGTGATTCCAGCTCGATGCCTTCGGCAATCACCTTCAGATCCAGCGCCTGCGCCATGTGAATGATGTGCGGGGCGACGCCGCTGCTCGCCGCGTCATGGCCCAGCGCATCAATGAACGCCTTGTCGATTTTCAGACAATCGACCGGCAAGGTTTGCAGGTAGGCGAGGCTGCAATAGCCGGTGCCGAAGTCATCGATCAATACTTGATGGCCAACATCGCGTAAGGCTTGCAGGTTTTCCCGCGCCACTACCACATCAATCAAACCGCGTTCGGTGACTTCGAAGGCAATCTGCCGCGCGGCCACTCGATGCAATGTGAGCAAGCGCGCCATGACCAGACCGATGCGCGGCACCATCACGTCGCACGCGGCAAGGTTGACCGAGATATACAGCTGCGGATTGGCACGCAGCAACTGGCCCAGTTGCTCCAGCAGGCGCTGCAGGACGAAGTCGGTCATCTGGCGGATCTGCCCGGTGTTTTCCGCCATGGGGATAAACAGGTCAGGACTGGTCAGCGTGCCGTCCGGGCGGCGCCAGCGCAGCAGGGCTTCGGCGCCGACGCAGTTGCGGCTGTCGAGATCGAAGATCGGCTGATAGAGCACCTGCAACTCACCGCGACGAATCGCGCCGTGCAGTTCGGCGTCCATCGACTGACGCTGGCGCACCAGCAGGAAAACGAAGAATCCCGAAAATGCGCCTAGCAGCACACACGCCGGGATCATCCACCACCAGATAGCCGGAATGTGCATGCCGGTTCTGGGTGTAATCAGGACCAGTTGATACTCCGGGTTGTTGGTGGGCATGCGGTAGATCAGCCGAGTCTGAGTGACCTGTAATGACTCGCGACTTTTCGGTGGCCAATGTTCGGTCGGTGGCCAGGCCTGTGCTGTGCCGAGCACCGGTATCGCACGGGCACCATGGTCGAGTACCACCAGCAGGCTGCTGCCGGGCGACAGATCGACCATGTCGGTCAGATGCCCGCGTGAAGTGGCCACACGAAAATTGCCGCGGCCCAGCATCAGCGCGGCGCGGTTTTCATCGGGTTCGGTGGTGGTATTCAGCCAATAGCTGTAGGTCGGGCCTTTGATATCTGGCGCGCGGACCACCGACACGCCTTCCTGACGCGGACGGTTGGAGCAGATCCGTGAGGCGTCCATATAGGCTGCTTCATAGACGAAGCGATAGTTGAAGGTGACTTGCTGCAGGGTGGCGATCATTTCATCGTCACAACTGCGTAGCGGCTGCGCTTCGAGGTCGTCGAGACTTTCGCGCAACTGGCCGAACAATTGTTCGAGGCGGGCGAGGAAACGTTCGCCTTGCGCGTTCATTTCCTGACTTTCGCTTTGCTCGACCTGACGCATTGCCACGAACATACCGCCGGCGATCAGCAGGCTGGCACTGAGGACAGCCGCGATCATCGCCAAAAACCAGGGGCGATAAAACCAGCTACGCAGCGTCTCTCGGGTAGCAACCATCATGGAATATCCGAAGAATTACCAATGAGTTATAGCTGCTGATTGCGATTTCGCCCTGACCGTCGGGCGGGCGTCATTATTTTGTCTGATTGAGCACCAGCAACAACGCTGCCGTTTGCGCATCCGGCGTGCCATCGAAGCGCGAAGGCCGGAAGTGCATCTGGAATGCGGCGAGGACGTGACGCGTCGCAACGTCCAGTTCGCCGGTCTGCGGCGTGTCGTAGCCCAAGTGCGCCAATTGCGCCTGGAACCAGCTGATGCTCGGCAGTTCACTACTGTTGAACAGCGCCTGCTGACGCGCCACGGCTTGCTCGTTTGGCCACAGGCCCAAGCCTTCGGCGGCGAGGCGTTTCCACGGGAACAACGGTCCTGGATCAAGCTTGCGCAGCGGCGCGATGTCGCTATGGCCAATGATGTGCCGCGGGCTGATGCCGTTGCGCTTGCTGATGTCCTTGAGCAGGACGATCAACGATTGAATCTGCGCTTCGCTGTACGGATACCACAGCCGCCCGGTCGGCGTGTCCTTGAAGCCCGGGTTGACGATTTCGATGCCGATCGAACTGGAGTTGAGCCAGGTGCGGCCCTGCCATTGGCTTTCGCCGGCGTGCCAGGCGCGCTGGTTTTCATCCATCAGCTTGTAGACAGTGCCGCTCTTGTCGTCGCCGATCAGGTAATGGCTGCTGACTTCGCCGTGGGTCAGCAATTGCAGCGAGCGCTCCAGTGAGGCCGACGTGTAATGCACGACCACAAACTGAATGCGGCTGTCGTAATTGGCCGAAGGATGGCTGGTGTTGTAGCGCGGGCCGCTGGCACAACCAGCCAGAACGAGCAGCGAAGCGAGGAGGGCAAAGAATTTCATGGCAGAAGGCAGTACACGCAAGACAGTAATGCAACAGTGTAACGTACTGACTTGCGTCTCGACGGTCAGCGGGCGGATTTAAACAAAATGGAACAAATTGCTTAGCCCAGCTCGACCCGGTTGCGTCCGGCGTTTTTCGCCCGGTATAGCGCCTGATCGGCTCTTTTCAATACCAGATCGCTGTGTTCTCCAGCGCGGAATGATGCCAGTCCCATGGAGATGGTGATCGTCACTCGCTCACCTTTGAAGTGGAACGGGCAGGCTTCGATCGCTGCGCGCAGGCTTTCCAGCAGTTTGGCGCCGACCGCTGGCGGCGTCGCCGGCAGTAACAAAACGAACTCCTCACCACCGAAACGGGCTATGAAGTCCGAGCCGCGCAGGCGTTTGCGCAGCACCGTGGCAATGATCTTCAGCACTTTGTCGCCGGCAAGATGGCCATAGTTGTCGTTGATGCGTTTGAAATGATCCAGATCGAGCATCGCCAGGCTCAGGGTGTTGCCGTGTTGCTGCCACTGCTTGATTTCATGCTCTAGGCGTTCGCTCCACGCGGCGCGATTGGGCAGACCGGTGAGCGGATCAATCAAGGCTTTCTGCCGTTGCACTTCAAGATGTTCGCGGAAACCCTGGGCTTCCTGCTCCATATGCGCCACGCGCTCGGACAGGCTTTTCAGTCGCGTGGCGACTTCTTGCTCGCGGGCATCGCGCTGCTTTTGGTGCTGGTCCATGGTGCCGAGCAGGCCTTCGAGATGGCTCTCAAGCACTTGCTTGAGGTCATCGAGGTCGGCGGCTTCCTGGACACTGGTCTGCAAACCATCGACCTGCTCGCGGATCTGCGTATCCATGGCCCGCGCCGCCGAACTGTTGTCGGCATGGCCTTCGCTGGCGGCTTGCAGGTTGCTCTGGAATGCTTCGAGGCGTTCGTTGAGTTGCTGCAGATACGCTTCGAACTCGTGTTGACCGCTGTCGGTGATCGCCAGCATCAATGTCGCGAGATCGTCGAGAATCGGGATCAGTTCGTACCAGTTCAGCCCATGTTTAAGCCTTTCGCGCATGGCTTCGGCTTGCGGACGGTGACGTTCTGGCAGGGTCAGGTCATCGAGCAGACCGATCAAGGTGTCCTCGATATGCTTGGCCACTGAGCTGTAGGACGGCTCCGGGGTGTCCGGCAGCGCGAACAGAATGTCGTGTTCGGATTGCTCCGGGTCGATGGCGGCCAGCGCCCGTGCGATGGGTTCGGGCAAGGGCAGGCTGTCGAGGATCAGCGGCGCTGGATCACCGGGGTGGATCAATTCATCGGGATTGATGGCGGCGGGCGTGATCCGCGTCTGAACTGGAGCCGGGGAGAAAACGGGCTCGGGTTCGAGGCGCTCGGCCTTAGGCTCGGTCGGATCAATGATAACTTCGCTAATGACCGTGGGCGGCTCGAAGGCCACCACTTCTTCCACTTCCAGCCGGGTTTGCGGGGCTGGCGTCGTTTTTTCGACAGGCATGGCGACTTCAAGGGCGGGAGCCGCCGTCACCGGTTCAATCGCTGCGACAGGGGCCGGCTCTGCGGATTCCGGTTCAGGGAGTGGGGCTGCAAGCGGCTGCGCGACCTGGGTCGGTGCGGGTGATTCTGTGGCGGGCGCCTCTTCGCTGTCACGGCTACCAAACAAGCGCTGCAACAGGCCCGGACGACCCGGCTCTGCGGGCGTTTCCAGCTGACTCAATGCCTTGCCCTGCAAGCCGCTGAGTTCACTTAACAGCAATGGCATTTCCCGCGCCGACCCGACGCGACCATCCAGTTGTTTGGCGAATTTCTTCAGTGGCTGAGCGACTTCACGCGGCAGCGGCAAAGCCTGCAACTGGGTGACCAGCGATGTCAGCGCGGTGCTGACCTGATCGATGCGGGTTTCGCGGCGCTGCTCGGAGTCGAGCACGGCTTTTTCCAGGCGCGGCAGCAGGGCGGCGAGGCCGGCATCCATGTCGTCGGTGCGCACTACATCGCGCATCTCTTTCATGCATTGATCAACGACCTTGTCGGTGCCTTCAGCCGCCAGTGTGCTGCGCACCAGACCTCGGCGCAGCAAGTCGAGCCTGGCGGCCCAACGACGTTCGAGTTTGTCCTGTTGTTCGATGCTTTTGAGGTATTTCTCTTTCCAGCGCTGGGCGTCGTCGCTCATTCAGGGGTTCCGCGAGGGGCAGGACTCAACGCGGGCAATGCATCGGCCGTGAGCGAACCCGGCAGACGAATCTCTACCGCGACCGGCAGGTGATCGGAAATCGGTTGTGCCAGCACTTCGACCTTTTCCAGGGTCAGGGTCGGGCTGAGCAAAATATGATCGAGGCAACGCTGCGGGCGCCAGCTGGGGAATGTCGCTTCCACCTGCGGGGCCAGCAGACCGAGATCGCGTAACGGAGAATGTTGTAGCAGATCGCTGGCATGGGTGTTCATGTCGCCCATCAACACTTGGTGTTTATAGCCACCGATCAGCTCACGAATGTAGGCCAGTTGCAGGCTGCGGGTTCGCGCGCCAAGGGCCAGGTGCATCATCACCACCACCAGCGCTTCCGGGCCTTCGCCGAAACGCAGCAGGATCGCGCCGCGACCTTTCGGGCCGGGCAGCGGGTGATCTTCAATCGCCGACGGTTTCAGACGACTGAGCACGCCATTGCTGTGCTGGGCCAGTCGGCCGAGGTTTCGATTGAGTTGTTGATACCAGTAGGGGAAGGCGCCGAGCTGGGCCAGATGTTCGACCTGATTGACGTAGCCTGAACGCAGGCTGCCGCCATCAGCTTCCTGCAGGGCGACCAGATCGAAGTCGCCAAGCAGGTCGCCGATCTTTTGCAGGTTGCCTGAACGCCCGGTGTGCGGCAGCAGATGCTGCCAGCTGCGGGTCAGGTAATGTCGATAGCGCTCGGTGCTGATGCCGACCTGGATATTGAAACTGAGCAAGCGCAGACGCTGGTCTGCGGGCAGGCCCGTGGACTCCAGGTGATGCTCGTTGACCTGCGGATCATGCAGGCCAACGATGCGTTCAGACTTCCAGCGGCGCATGGCGGTGGCCGCGCTTAGTTGGCAGCAGCCTTGGTTGCCGCTCGCTCTTTGGCGACCAGTTGGTCAGCCAGTTGCAGCGCTTGCTCGGCACCACCGGCAGAGCCGATGTCGAAGCGGTACTTGCCGTTGACGATCATGGTTGGCACGCCAGTGATTTCATACTTCTTGGCCAGTTCGCGAGCTTTTACGATCTGACCTTTGATGGCGAACGAGTCGAACGTGGCGAGGAATTTATCCTTGTCCACGCCTTGGGTGGCGAGGAAGTCAGCCATGTCGTTCTTGTCGGTCAGCTTCTTGTGTTGTTTCTGGATTGCTTCGAAAACTGCGTTGTGAACCTTGTGCTCGACACCCATGGCTTCCAGGGTCAGGAACATCTGGCCGTGAGCGTCCCATGGGCCGCCGAACATGGCCGGGATACGTACGAAGTTGACGTCGGACGGCAGTTTCTCAACCCAAGGGTTGATCACTGGCTCAAAGGCATAGCAATGCGGGCAGCCGTACCAGAACAGCTCGACCACTTCGATCTTGCCAGGCTCTGCAACCGGAACCGGGTTGGCCAGCTCGACGTAAGGGGCGGCAGGTGCTTCGGCGGCTTGAGCGGTCACGCCGAACAGGCTGGCAGCGACGAGAGCGGCGCTGATGATCAGATTACGCATGCTTTACTCCTGGACAATTTTGGTCGCCTCGCGCGACCTGTTTTCAGACAGATCCTGGCGGGCATGAGTTCTGTAGTGTAACGGTAGCGGCCACAAAAAAGGGCGGCCAAAGCCACCCTTTTTATACTTGCTGCGACGGATTAATCGAGCGTTAACGTTGCGCGAGATCTATCGCTGCCAAGTGCGCTTAGTGCAGGCCTTGAATGTAGCTGGAGACCGCAGCGATGTCTTCGTCGCTCAGGCGCTTGGCGATGGTCTGCATGGTCATGGTGTCGCCGTCGTTGGTACGACCGCCTTCTTCCTTGCGGAAATCAGTCAGCTGCTTGGCGATGTATTGAGCGTGTTGGCCCCCCAGATGCGGGAAGCCGGCAGCGGCGTTGCCGGCGCCGTTCGGTGAGTGGCAACCGGTGCAGGCGGGCAGGCCCTTGGCCAGGTTGCCGCCGCGGAACAGCGCTTCACCGCGCGCGACGATCTTCGGATCGGCGGCGCCGACGCTGCCTTTCTGGCTGGCGAAGTAGGCGGCGATGTCGGCCAGGTCCTGATCACTCAGATTGGTCAGCAGGCCGGTCATTTCCAGAACGGTGCGCTTGCCCGACTTGATGTCGTGCAATTGCTTGGTCAGGTAGCGTTCACCTTGACCGGCCAGTTTCGGAAAGTTTGGCGCCATGCTGTTGCCGTCCGGGCCATGGCAGGCTCCACATACGGCGGCTTTTGCCTGGCCTGCTGCGGCATCACCGGCAGCATGGGCGAAGCCTGAGATTCCCACGGTCAACAGCAGACTCACGATCAATTTGTTCATCAGCTAATCCAACTACGGCTAAGGGTTAAGTTATGGACCGGGTTTACTCGCTCATCCAAAGGATGATGGCTTGGTAATCCTCGGCACTGCAGTCCATGCACAAACCACGCGGCGGCATCGCCTTGAAACCCTGGGTCACGTGTTGCACCAGCGTCCCCATACCTTTCGCCAACCTCGGCGTCCAAGCTTCCTGATCGCCTCTTTTGGGCGCCATGGGTAGTTGGCCGGAATGACAGGCACCACAAACACGGTTGTACACAGCTTCCGGATCCTGTGTAGCCTGTGCGCTGTAAAGCGGCATTAAGACTCCGGCAGCCAGCAGCCATTTCGTCATAAAACGACCTTTTCAGGGTTGAGAGCGTTCTGCGTTCTAATGCGCAATCAAGGTCTGTCGCTCTCGTGAACTTCATCCTACGCTGGGACAAAGCACACACAAAATCTGCGGCATTATATACTGGCGTCACTGAAACGGAAGCGACACCGCGTTCCGCGCCCAATCCCGGCGCCGCCCACATCGGAAATCCCATGCAACTCAAGAATCCCATCCTCGGCCTGTGCCAACAGTCCACGTTCATGCTCAGTGCCGCCAAAGTCGATCAATGCCCTGACGACGAAGGCTTCGAAGTGGCGTTCGCCGGTCGTTCCAACGCCGGCAAATCCAGCGCACTGAACACCCTGACTCACGCCAGCTTGGCGCGCACCTCGAAAACCCCGGGTCGCACACAGCTGTTGAACTTCTTCAAGCTAGACGAAGATCGGCGTCTGGTCGACCTGCCGGGCTACGGTTACGCAAAAGTACCGATCCCGCTGAAGATGCACTGGCAGCGTCACCTTGAGGCGTACCTCGGTGGCCGCGAGAGTTTGAAGGGTTTGATTCTGATGATGGACATCCGTCATCCAATGACCGACTTCGACCTGCTGATGCTCGACTGGGCCGTTGCCGCTGGCATGCCGATGCACATCCTGCTGACCAAGGCCGACAAGCTCACCTACGGCGCCGCCAAGAACACCCTGCTCAAAGTGCAGTCGGAAATTCGCAAGGGCTGGGGCGACCTCGTCACCATTCAGCTGTTCTCCGCGCCAAAACGCATGGGCCTGGAAGAGGCCTACACTGTACTGGCCGGCTGGATGGAACTGGCAGACAAAGGCGCCGAAGCGGCCGAGTAAACAGGGATTAGAAAATTGGCTGTGGTGCGCTCAGGCAAGGCGAAAGCACAGCTAAAAAGCGGAGTTTAGGGTACCTAAATGAGCATTTTTAGCTGTGCTTTCAACGCAGTCTGAGCGTGCCACAGCCAATTTTCGGGCAAAAAAAGCCCCGGATTTCATTGGGGAGGGAGAAATTCCGGGGTTTAAGTTCCGAACCGCTAGGGCGGGGTTCAGATATCTGCCAACACTTAACACAACATAGGAGCATCGAAGGGCTTCACCAGCCATTCAGTATCTCTGAGTGGTGTCCTTCCAGATTAGTTCAGATTTTTTTCAAAAAGCTTTGGAATAATCTCAAGCGCCTTTCGAAATAAGCAGATTTTCCGCAGCTGCCGCGACGTCATGTCGCGGCAAAATCGTCTTCAAATGGCTCAATGAGCCTCATCCCAATTGTTGCCCACACCCACTTCGACCAGCAGCGGTACATCCAGCTTCGCCGCTTCGCTCATGTGTACTCGAATCTCGGTACTGATCTGTTCCACCAGATCCTCACGAACTTCCAGCACCAGTTCATCGTGTACCTGCAGGATGACTTTGGCGTCCAGCCCGGACGTCGCCAGCCAGTTATCCACCGCCACCATGGCTTTCTTGATGATGTCGGCCGCCGTGCCCTGCATCGGCGCGTTGATCGCCGTGCGCTCGGCGGCGGCGCGTTCCTGCGGCTTGTTCGAGTTGATCTCCGGCAAGTACAGACGGCGACCGAAGAAGGTCTCGACATAACCTTGATCCGCTGCCTGCGCGCGGGTGCGATCCATGTATTCGCGAACGCCTGGATAACGGGCGAAGTAGGTGTCGATGTAAGCCTTGGCGGTCTTGGTGTCGACGCCAATGTCCTTGCCGAGCTTCTGCGCACCCATGCCGTAGATCAGGCCAAAGTTGATCGCCTTGGCGCCACGGCGCTGGTCGGAAGTCACTTCGTTGAGCTCGACCTTGAACACTTCGGCAGCAGTCGCGGTGTGCACGTCGAGATTGTTGCGGAAGGCGTTCATCAGGCCTTCGTCCTTGGACAGATGCGCCATGATTCGCAGCTCGATCTGCGAATAGTCCGCCGCCAGCAGTTTGTAGCCTTTCGGCGCGACGAACGCCTGACGAATGCGTCGACCTTCAGCGGTACGCACCGGAATGTTCTGCAGGTTCGGATCGCTGGAGGACAAACGCCCGGTCGACGCCACAGCCTGATGATACGAGGTGTGGATACGCCCGGTGCGCGGATTGATCTGCTCCGGCAAGCGATCGGTGTAGGTGCTTTTCAGCTTGCTCATCGAACGGTGCTCCATCAGCACCTTCGGCAAACGGTGATCGTCTTCGGCGAGTTTCGCCAACACTTCTTCAGCAGTGGACGGCTGGCCCTTGGCGGTTTTCTTCAGCACCGGCAGACCGAGTTTCTCGTAGAGAATCACGCCCAATTGCTTCGGCGAGCCAAGGTTGAATTCTTCCCCGGCGATTTCGAACGCTTCGCGCTCCAGCGCAACCATTTTGTTGCCCAGCTCAATGCTCTGGATGCCCAGCAGTTCAGCGTCAACGAACGCGCCCTGGCGTTCGATGCGCGCGAGAACCGGCACCAGCGGAATCTCGATGTCGGTCAGCACGCTGGCCAGGCTCGGGATGGCGCTGAGTTTTTCGAACAAAGTCTGGTGCAGACGCAGGGTGATGTCAGCGTCTTCAGCGGCATACGGCCCGGCCTGTTCCAGCGCGATCTGGTCGAAGGTCAGTTGCTTGGCGCCTTTGCCGGCGATGTCCTGGAAGCTCACGGTGGTGTGATCCAGATACTTCTGCGCGAGGCTGTCCATGTCATGGCGGGTGGCGGTGGAGTTGAGCACGTAGGACTCAAGCATCGTGTCGAAGGCGACACCACGTACGTTGATGCCTTGGCTCTGATCGCCACCGATGGCGCAGTTGGCCAGGATGTTCATGTCGAACTTGGCGTGCTGGCCGACCTTGAGCTTGCTCGGGTCTTCCAGAATCGGCTTGAGTGCGCGCAGCACGGTGTCGCGATCCAGCTGTTCCGGCACGCCGATGTAGGAGTGGGTCAGCGGGATATACGCGGCTTCGTTGGCCTGCACGGCGAACGACAGGCCGACCAGTTGCGCCTGCTGCGCGTCGATGCCGGTGGTTTCGGTGTCGAAGGCGAATAGCTTGGCGTTGTTCAACTTTTCCAGCCAGACATCAAAACGCGCCTGATCGAGGATCGTCTCATACGCGGCTTCGGTCGGAGCAGCCGGAGTTTCGATATCTGGCGCGCTGAACAGGTCACCGGCCGGCGCAGGCTCGCTGGCTGCGCTCAGTTCCAGACGTTTGGCGTCGCGATCCAGATCATTGATCCAGCTTTTGAATTCCAGCAGCGAGTACAGCTCGTAGAGCTTGGCCGGGTCTTCCGCGCCCATTTGCAGATCGTCGAGTTCGACGTCCAGCGGCACGTCGACCTTGATGGTCGCCAGTTGATAGGAGAGGAACGCCATCTCCTTGTGCTCTTCGAGCTTGGCCGGCAGGGTTTTCGCGCCGCGAATCGGCAGGGTCGGAACGATGTCGAGGTTGGCGTACAACTCGGTGAGGCCACCGTTGACCCCGACCAGCAGGCCGGAAGCGGTTTTCGGACCGATGCCCGGAACGCCCGGAATGTTGTCGGACGAATCGCCCATCAGCGCCAGATAATCGATGATCTGCTCTGGAGCGACGCCGAATTTCTCCTTAACGCCCTCAACGTCCATCGAACTACCGGACATGGTGTTGACCAAGGTAATGTGACCGTCGACCAGTTGCGCCATGTCCTTGTCCCCGGTGGAGATCACCACCGGGCGATCTGCCGCGGCGCTGCTGCGCGCCAGGGTGCCGATCACGTCGTCGGCCTCGACGCCTTCCACGCACAGCAGCGGAAAACCGAGAGCTATCACGCTCTGATGCAGCGGCTCGATCTGCACGCGCATGTCGTCGGGCATGCTCGGGCGATTGGCTTTGTATTCGGCGTACATCTCATCGCGAAATGTCCCGCCCTTGGCGTCGAACACCACGGCGAACGGGCTGTCCGGGTACTGCTTGCGCAGACTCTTGAGCATGTTCAACACGCCTTTGACCGCACCGGTCGGCAGGCCTTTGGAGGTGGTCAGTGGTGGCAGTGCGTGAAACGCGCGGTACAGGTAAGACGAACCGTCCACCAGGACGAGGGGGGCTTGGCTCATGAGCAGGATCAACCTTTTCGGCGGGTCCGGCGCTAGAATAGCGGGACCGTTGACGACAAAGGGACAAGGTTATCATGCGTACGTTAAATCGCTTGCTGCTGGTCGGTCTGATTGCTGCCTCACCGTTGGCCGCGATGGCGGCGGATGATGCTCCGTCGGGAGATCCTGAAGTCACCATTCGCACGGAAGGCGACAAGACCATTCAGGAGTACCGTCAAAACGGGTTCCTGTACGCGATCAAAGTCACGCCGAAGGGCGCGCCACCGTACTTTCTGGTGCGTGCAGACGGGACGGATGCAAATTTTATCCGCTCGGATCAGCCGGATATGCTGATTCCGTCGTGGAAGATTTTCGAATGGAAGTAGATTTTTAATTCACCCGGCGCCGCAATTGGCGGCGCCCGTACTGGCAGTTAAAACATGTCTGTGTTCACTCCCCTGGCTCGGCCCGAGCTGGAAACCTTTCTTGCCCCTTACGGGCTTGGCCGTCTGCTTGATTTCCAGGGGATCGCCGCCGGCAGCGAAAACACCAATTTCTTTATCAGCCTGGAGCAGGGCGAGTTCGTTCTGACCCTGGTTGAGCGCGGCCCGGTGCAGGAGATGCCGTTCTTCATCGACTTGCTCGACGTGCTCCACGAAGCCGATCTGCCGGTGCCGTACGCACTGCGCACTACCGACGGCGTGGCGCTGCGTGAGCTGAAAGGCAAACCGGCGCTGCTGCAACCGCGCCTGTCCGGCAAGCACATAAAAGTCGCCAACGCGCAGCATTGCGCGCAGGTCGGCGAGTTGCAGGCGCATCTGCACTTGGCCACCCAAGGCGAGCGCATGATCAAGCGCAAGACCGATCGTGGCCTCGACTGGATGCTGGAAGAGGGCACGGAGTTTCTTTCGCACCTGAGTGATGAACCGCGCGCGCTGCTGCAAAAGGCGCTGGATGAAATCACCGAGCGCAGAGACAAGATTCTTGCGCTGCCCCGGGCGAACATTCATGCCGACCTGTTTCGCGACAACGCGATGTTCGAAGGCACGCACCTGACCGGGCTGATCGACTTCTACAACGCCTGCTCGGGGCCGATGCTCTATGACGTGGCGATTGCCTTGAACGACTGGTGTTCGGACGAGGACGGTCTGATTGATGGCCCGCGTGCTCGCGCATTCCTTGGCGCTTATGCGGCACTGCGACCATTCACGGCGGCGGAGGCTGAGTTGTGGCCGACGATGTTGCGCGTGGCCTGTGTGCGGTTCTGGCTGTCGCGGTTGATCGCGGCGGAGCAGTTTGCCGGGCAGGACGTGTTGATTCACGATCCGCGGGAGTTTGAGCAGCGCTTGGCGCAGCGGCAGCAGGTCAGTACACCGTTGCCTTTCGCCCTTTAAAAGCTTCGCGAGCAGGCTCGCTCCCACAGGATTTCGGTGATCCTGTGGGAGCGAGCCTGCTCGCGAATGGGGGCAACACCGATGCCGGGGGTTACAGAGATTCCAGGCACCCGGCCAAATCGTTACCTAGCTTCTCCAATACCTGCTCATAGCCCTGAGCCGTCGCCGGGGTGTACCCGCCCAACGCATCCAGTTCAGCCAGTTTCACCGGCAAACCCGCCACCAGGGTTTCGGCCAGACGCGGACGCAATGGCGGCTCACTGAACACACAAGTCTTGCCCACTTCCTGCAATCGCTTGCGCATCGCCGCAACATGCTGCGCACCGGGCTGCACTTCGGCGGCCACACTGAACACGCCGGCGTGCTTCAGCCCGTAAGCCTCTTCAAAGTAATCAAACGCCTCGTGGAAGACGAAGTAAGGCTTGCCTTCAACACTGGCCAGACGCTTCTTCAAACGCTGATCCAGCGCGTCCAGACGCTCATCAAACGCCTTGGCATTGCTCTGATAACGCTCGGCGTTAGCCGGGTCGACGGCGCTGAGGTCTGCGGCCATCTTGTCGGCAATCACCCGCGCGTTCACCGGCGACAGCCACAAATGCGCATCCAGCGTGCCGGGACGATGATCGTGATCATGCTCGTCAGCCTCTTCGGCGTGGGAATGGCTGTCTTCAGCGAAACGGCGCAGATGCATCCCCGGCAAGTCCTGCACCGCGACGCTCGGCAGCGTACGGCCATTCAACACGCGCGGCAGGAAACCCTCCATGTCCGGGCCGATCCAGTAGAGCAGATCGACCGACTGCACCTTCCGTACGTCGGATGGCCGCAGGGCGTAATTGTGTGGCGAGGCACCCGGCGGCAGCAGCACTTCGGGAATCGCCACGCCGTCCTGCACGGCCGCTGCAATCAACTGCAACGGCTTGATGCTGGTGAGGACTTTGACCTCGGCCTGAGCCGAACCGATCAGCAGAAAACTGGCGACAAAAGCCACAAAAACAGAAAAAAGTCGGGACACGATGACCACTCAAGGAGGCGAGAACGGGTAACATAATAACGTCTCTATCAAAACTCGTCGCCGCCCATGCCTATTACACCGATTGCCAGCCGTCCCCACGACCACTCACATTGCGTGCACAGCGCTCTGTCCGAGGCCGATACCTTGTGCGCCCAGAAAGGCTTGCGCCTGACCGCGTTGCGCCGCCGGGTGCTGGAACTGGTGTGGCAGAGCCACAAGCCACTGGGCGCCTATGACATTCTCGCGGTGCTCAGCGAGCAGGACGGCCGCCGCGCTGCGCCGCCAACTGTGTACCGTGCGCTGGATTTTCTACTGGAAAACGGCCTGGTGCACCGCATCTCCTCGCTCAACGCCTTCGTCGGCTGCGTGCACCCGGAACACGCGCATCAGGGCCAGTTCCTGATCTGCCGTGATTGCCACGCCGCCATCGAGCTTGAGCAAAAAGTGATCAGCGACGCAATCATCAACAGCGCCAAAGACGTCGGTTTCATCGTCGAAGCGCAGACCGTCGAAGTCGTCGGCCTGTGCTCCGGTTGCCAGGGGGCTTGATGAGCAATGCGCTGATCCGTCTGGAACAGGTCGCCGTCACGTTTGCCGGGCAGGCTGTGCTGGACAACATTGAGCTGAGCGTCGAGCCGGGACAGATCGTCACCCTGATCGGCCCTAACGGCGCCGGCAAGACCACGCTGGTGCGTGCTGTGCTTGGCCTGTTGAAACCTGACAGCGGCAGCGTCTGGCGCAAGCCGAAGCTGCGCGTCGGTTATATGCCGCAAAAACTTCACGTCGATCCGACACTGCCACTTTCGGTGCTGCGCTTTTTGCGGCTGGTGCCGGGCGTTGACCGTCCGCGTGCGTTGGCCGCGTTGAAAGAAGTCGGTGCCGAGCACGTTATCGACAGCCCGGTGCAAAGCGTTTCCGGTGGTGAAATGCAGCGCGTGCTGCTCGCTCGGGCGTTGCTGCGCGAACCGGAACTGCTGGTGCTCGATGAGCCGGTGCAAGGCGTCGACGTCGCCGGCCAGGCCGAGTTGTACAGCCTGATCACCCGCTTGCGCGACCGCCATGGCTGCGGCGTGTTGATGGTGTCCCACGATTTGCATCTGGTGATGAGCACCACCGACCAGGTGGTCTGCCTCAACCGTCACGTCTGCTGCTCCGGGCATCCCGAGCAGGTCAGCGGCGATCCGGCATTTGTCGAGCTGTTCGGCAAGAACGCGCAGAGCCTGGCGGTCTATCACCACCATCACGACCACGCTCACGACCTGCACGGTTCGGTGGTCAAAGGGCCGGTTATTGGCCAACCTCATGTTCATGGAGACAACTGCAAGCATGGCTGATTTTCTGTTGTATGCCCTGCTTGCAGGTCTGGCGTTGGCGATTGTTGCAGGTCCGCTGGGATCGTTTGTGGTCTGGCGGCGCATGGCTTATTTCGGCGACACCTTGTCCCACGCAGCGCTGCTCGGCGTGGCGTTGGGCTTTCTGCTGGATGTCAGCCCGACAGTCGCAGTGACGGTCGGATGCCTGCTGCTGGCGGTGCTGCTAGTCACGCTGCAACAGCGTCAACCGCTGGCGTCTGACACGCTTTTGGGAATTCTCGCACCGAGCACGCTCTCTCTCGGTCTGGTGGTACTAAGCTTCATGCATGAAGTGCGGATCGACCTGATGGCCTATCTGTTCGGCGACCTGCTGGCGATCAGCCCGACTGATCTGGCGTGGATCCTCGGCGGCAGCGCGGCGGTACTGGTATTGCTGGTAACGCTGTGGCGGCCATTGCTGGCGATTACCGTGCACGAAGAGCTGGCCAAGGTCGAAGGTCTGCCGGTCGCAGGTCTGCGTATGGCGCTGATGTTGTTGATTGCAGTGGTAATCGCGGTGGCGATGAAAATCGTCGGTGTGTTGCTGATTACCTCGCTGTTGATCATCCCGGCGGCTGCGGCACAGCGTCACGCCCGCTCGCCGGAGCAGATGGCGCTGGGCGCGAGCCTGCTGGGCATGCTCGCCGTGTGTGGCGGGCTAGCCTTGTCGTGGTTCAAAGACACCCCGGCCGGGCCGTCAATCGTTGTGACGGCGGCCGCACTGTTTCTGCTGAGTTTTGTTCTGCCCCGTCGCGGGGTGTAGACTTGGCCGCTTTTTGCGCAAATAGAGAGTCGCAGGAATGAAGCCGTTCGCCTCCCGTTATCTGCTCCTTGTCGCATTTTCCGTGCTGCTGGGCGCCTGCCAAAGTACGCCGCCGGTGGCTGAAGTCCCCGATGCGCGGGCTACGGCCATCGCACAGCTGGAACAAAGCCTGGCCAGCAGCGAATTGGCCACTGCCGAAGATCAGTTGGCCGCTTTGCAGAAAGAAACGCCAAGCGACCAATCCCTTGAGCAATACCAGCGGCAACTGGCCGAAGCGTATCTGCGTCGCAGCCAGATCGTGCTGCAGAAGGGTGATGTGAATGCCGCCGCTACGGCGTTAAGCCGTGCCCGCGTGTTGATGCCGAAAGCCCCGGCTCTGACCGGTGGTGTCAATGGCGCCATTACCGAGGCGCGCAAGGCTGAACTGGAAAAGGCTGAAGCGGCGCTGTTGGCAGCCGAAGCCAAGCCGAAAGCCAAGGTGATCGATCCGACCGCCGAGAGCACTACGGTGGCCCTGAACATCACCGATAGCCGCAAACTTCGCCGCCAACTGGATGCGATCGCCGCCGATGTGGTGAATTATGAGTGTGGGGTGACCATTCAGGCGCCGCGCACCAATGACTATCCTTGGCTGGCGACGTTGCTGACCAAACGGGTCAAGAAATTGAATCCGGATTTTGATCTGAAGATTGTGAAGCAGACCGTACGCACCGTACCGGCACAGATGGTCTTGAGTCCGCGTAAACCTTAAAAGCTTCGCGAGCAAGCTCGCTCCCACACTGGATTTGTGAACTGCACAGAGCCAATGTGGGAACGAGCCTGCTCGCGAAAGCGGTCTTTCTATTACCGAAGATTTTAAGCTGGAATGGCTTTCGCCTTAGGCTCCCGCTCCCAAACCCGATGCTGCCCGATCGCCGCAAAGAACGGTTTGGTCAACGACGGCACATCCTTGCCCTGCAGCAATCCGGCATCCGCTTCCAGCTTCAGCAAATCCTGCAACTGCTTGGCCTCACCGTGCAGCGCAATCGCCTTCAAATGCTTATACGCCTCCAGCAGGTAATGCAATGCCACACCGTCGCCGCTCAACGCCTTGACAGACGCCGCGCCACCCGGCACAAACACCGCATCGAAAATCACCGACGGCATGCCTTCCATGGACGCATCCACCGGCAGGCTTTTGCCGTCAGCGGTCTTCACTGGTGCCGAAGTCGGGCCGAGCAACTTGGCATGCGCACCCTCAGCCGCCAATGCCTTCTTGATCGCATCAATCGCTGCACCATCGACGCCGTTTGCCGCAAGAATCGCCACTTTTCGCGTCTTGATGTTTTCCGGCAACAGGTTTGCCTGGCTCAATGACGGCGAATGATCGAAGGAGGTTTTACGAACCTCGACCGTGCCTTTGCTTGGTGCCGGCAGACCCAGATTAGCCGCCACACGCTTGGCCAGTTCCAGATCGATATTAGCCAGAATCTCGTTCACTTCCCGCGCACGGATGAACTCACGCTCCACCTTGCCCAGCTCGAAGCTGTAAGCGGCAATGATGTGCTCCTTCTCGTGATCGCTCATGCTGTTGAAGAATAGCGTCGCCTGGGAGAAGTGGTCGCTGAACGACTCACTGCGCTGGCGGATCTTGTTGGCATCGATTCGTTCTGGATAACTCTCGAAACCACCGTCCTGCGCGGCCGGCGGGGTTTCTTTCGGCCAGCCGCTATCAATCGAGTTCGGCTCATAGGAGGCGCGGCCCTTGTCGATCACCGTACGGTGTTGCGCATCGCGCTGGCCGTTGTGGAACGGCGCCACCGGGCGGTTGATCGGCAACTCATGAAAGTTCGGTCCACCGAGTCGGCTGATTTGCGTATCGGTGTAGGAAAACAGCCGACCTTGCAGCAACGGGTCGTTGGAGAAGTCGATGCCCGGCACGATGTGGCCAGGGCAGAACGCGACCTGCTCGGTCTCGGCAAAAAAGTTGTCCGGGTTGCGGTTCAGCGTCATCTTGCCCAGCGGCGTGATCGGCACGATTTCTTCGGGGATCAGCTTGGTCGGGTCGAGGATATCGAAATCGAAGTCGTGCTCGTTTTCCTCCTCGATGATCTGTACGCCGAGTTCCCATTCCGGGTAGTCGCCCATCTCGATCGCTTCCCAGAGGTCGCGACGGTGGTAGTCGGTGTCTTTACCGGCCAGCTTCTGCGCCTCGTCCCACACCAGCGAACAAGTGCCTGCGGTAGGGCGCCAATGGAATTTGACGAAGCGCGATTTACCTTCGGCGTTGATCAGCCGGAAGGTGTGCACGCCGAAGCCCTGCATGCTGCGCAGGCTTTTCGGGATCGCCCGGTCGGACATCGCCCAGATGACCATGTGCGCTGATTCCGGCACCAAGGACACAAAGTCCCAGAACGTATCGTGCGCCGAGCCACCGGTAGGGATTTCGTTATGCGGCTCGGGTTTCACCGCGTGGACGAAGTCGGGAAACTTGATCGCGTCCTGAATGAAAAACACCGGCATGTTGTTGCCGACCAGATCGAAGTTGCCTTCATCGGTGAAGAACTTCACCGCGAAGCCGCGTACGTCACGCACGGTGTCGCCGGAGCCGCGTGGGCCCTGCACCGTGGAAAAGCGCACGAACACCGGCGTCTTTTTCCCCGGATCCTGTAGGAAACCGGCCTTGGTCAGCGTCGAATGGTTCTCGTAGGCTTGAAAGAAGCCATGCGCGCCAGTGCCGCGCGCGTGAACGATGCGCTCGGGAATGCGTTCATGGTCAAAATGCGTGATCTTTTCCCGCATGATGAAGTCTTCAAGCAGTGACGGCCCACGCGGGCCAGCCTTTAAGGTGTTCTGGTTGTCGGCGATCTTCACGCCCTGATTGGTGCGCAGGGCCTGGCCGGTGGCGTCGGAGCGAAACTTCTCCAGGCTGTCGAGTTTGGTATTGGTGTTGGCGCGATCCGGGGCATCGGTTCCGGCCATCTGGCTTTTGTCGGACGTAGGCTTCTTGCTCATCAGTCGTAAACTCCTCGGTTGACCCCGATGCTGGCCGGGGACTCTTGAGTGGTTCCCGGGCACGGCACCCAGGGTTTTCAAGTCGCTTACTTAATGACTGATGGGCTGCTTTGGACGTTCCTTTTTTATGACCTTTGATCTTGTTATTGCCAAATCGAAGGTTAATTGCGAAATAAATGCTAAGAACCTCTATACGGACAGGCTAAAATGCGCGCCCGGCTAACCGCTGATCCTTTTCTAACGCGCCCCACAAGGTTCGCTACGTGATCGAGTTTCAAAACGTCCATAAGACTTACCGCGTCGCCGGTAAGGATATTCCCGCGCTGCACCCGACCAGTCTCGCCATCGAGAACGGGCAGGTGTTCGGCCTGATCGGTCATTCCGGCGCGGGCAAAAGTACCCTGCTGCGTCTGATCAATCGCCTGGAGAACTCCAGTGGCGGCAAGATCATCGTCGACGGCGAAGAAGTCACCGCGCTGGACGCCAACGGCCTGCGCCGTTTCCGCCAGCAAGTCGGGATGATCTTCCAGCACTTCAACCTGCTCGCCTCCAAGACCGTAGCCGACAACGTTGCGTTGCCGCTGACCCTGGCCGGCGAACTGTCGGGCAGCGAGATCGACCAGCGTGTCGCCGAGTTGCTGGCGCGGGTCGGGCTGTCCGACCACGCGAAAAAGTACCCGGCGCAATTGTCCGGCGGTCAGAAACAGCGCGTCGGCATCGCCCGCGCCTTGGCAACCAAGCCGAAGATTCTGCTGTGCGACGAGGCCACCAGTGCCCTCGACCCACAGACCACCGCGTCGGTCCTGCAATTGCTGGCCGAAATCAACCGCGAACTGAAACTGACCATCGTCCTGATCACCCACGAGATGGATGTGATCCGTCGCGTCTGCGACCAGGTGGCAGTGATGGACGCGGGCGTAATCGTCGAGCAAGGTTCGGTAGCCGATGTGTTCCTGCATCCGCAGCACCCGACCACCAAGCGTTTTGTGCAGGAAAGCGAGCAGATCGACGAGAGCGAGCAGCGCGATGACTTCGCTCACGTGCCGGGGCGCATCGTGCGTCTGACCTTCCAGGGCGAAGCGACCTACGCGCCGCTGCTCGGTACCGTCGCCCGGGAAACCGGCGTCGACTACAGCATCCTTGCGGGTCGCATCGACCGCATCAAAGACATTCCTTACGGGCAATTGACCCTCGCCGTCACCGGTGGCGACATGGAAGCGGCGTTCGCCCGCTTCACCGCCGCTGACGTTCACATGGAGGTATTGCGCTAATGGAAGACCTGATCAGTTTCTTCACCAATATCGACTGGTACGAAATCTGGCTGGCCACCGGCGACACGATGCTGATGCTCGGCGGTTCGCTGCTGTTCACCGTGTTGCTCGGCCTGCCGCTGGGCGTGTTGCTGTTCCTTTGCAGCCCGCGTCAGTTGCTGGAAAACCGTGGCCTCTACGCGTTCATGTCGCTGGCGGTGAACATCCTGCGTTCGTTGCCTTTCATCATTCTGTTGATCGTGATGATCCCGTTCACCGTGCTGATCACCGGCACGTCGCTGGGCGTGGCCGGTGCGATTCCGCCGTTGGTGGTCGGTGCGACACCGTTCTTCGCGCGTCTGGTGGAAACCGCGCTGCGTGAAGTCGATCGCGGCATCATCGAAGCGACCCAGTCGATGGGCGCGACCACGCGGCAGATCATCATGAACGCCTTGTTGCCGGAAGCCCGTCCGGGCATCTTCGCGGCGATTACGGTGACGGCGATTACACTGGTGTCCTACACGGCAATGGCCGGTGTGGTTGGCGCCGGTGGTCTGGGCGACCTGGCGATCCGTTTCGGTTACCAGCGTTTCCAGACTGACGTGATGATCGTCACCGTGGTGTTGCTGCTGATTCTGGTGCAAGTGTTGCAAATGGTGGGCGACCGTTTGGTCGTGCATTTCTCGCGCAAATAAGCGGTTTTGTATTGAACAGATGAGCCGGCCATTCGCTGGCAGGCGCCAGACGGGCGCCTCATAAGGAGTTAGCTGAATGAAAAAACTGATCGCTGCTTTTGCTGCCGTTGCAGCATTCTCGGCCCACGCCGAAACCCTGACCGTTGCCGCCACCCCGGTGCCGCACGCGGAAATCCTCGAGTTCGTGAAGCCGGCCCTGGCCAAAGAAGGTGTGGATCTGAAGGTCAAGGTCTTCACCGACTACATTCAGCCGAACGTACAGGTCGCGGAAAAGCGCCTGGACGCCAACTTCTTCCAGCACCAGCCGTACCTCGATGAGTTCAACAAGGCCAAGGGTACTAACCTGGTCGCCGTTACCGGCGTGCACCTGGAGCCGCTGGGCGCTTACTCGAGCAAGCTCAAGGATCTGAAGGATCTGCCAAGCGGTGCCAACGTGGTAATTCCGAACGACGCCACCAACGGCGGCCGTGCGCTGTTGCTGCTGGCCAAGGCTGGCGTGATCACCCTGAAGGACCCGACCAACATCCTGTCGACCGTCAAAGACATCGCGACCAACCCGAAAGACCTGAAAATCCGCGAACTGGAAGCCGCGACCATCCCGCGCGTGCTGACCCAGGTCGATCTGGCGCTGATCAACACCAACTACGCGCTGGAAGCCAAGCTCGATCCGTCCAAGGATGCGCTGGTGATCGAAGGCAATGATTCGCCGTACGTGAACATCCTCGTGTCCCGCGCGGACAACAAGGACAGCGATGCGATGAAGAAACTCGCTGCTGCGCTGCACAGCCCGGAAGTGAAGAAATTCATTACCGAGAAGTACAAAGGTGCGGTGCTGCCGGCGTTCTGATTTAGATTGCTGCAATGAAAAAGGGGACGCCATGTGCGTCCCCTTTTTTGTGTCTGGTGTCTGGCTTTGGACCTGCTGTGAAGCTTCCCCTCACCCCAGCCCTCTCCCAGAGGGAGAGGGGGCCGACCGAGGTGTCTGGCGCTATGCATCGACCTGAAAGATCGAGTCGATTATGGGTTCGGCACAGCACAACGACCTGAGCGATCCTGGCGATTATGGATTCAATACAGCGCTTACAAGTCGGCGTATTTCTTCACCATCCCCCATTCAGTCCCCTCTCCCTCCGGGAGAGGGTTAGGGTGAGGGGCTCTTGGCTTTTGACCCGTCACTTGCGATTGAGCATCACCGGCAGCTGCGCGACCAGTTTGGCGTTATTCAACGGCGCCCGAATAAACCCCCGCTGCGTCCCGTCCGGCCCGATCACCGCCAGATTCCCGCTGTGATCCACCGTGTAATTCGGCTTGCTGGTATCCGCCGGAATAAACGGAATACTCACCGCGTTCGCGACCTTCTGCAGCTCTTCAATCGAAGTCGGCGTCAGGCCGACAAACTGCGGATCAAAGTAGCCCAGGTACTGCTTCAACTGCTTCGGGTTATCGCGGTTCGGGTCAACGCTGACCAGCACGATCTGCAACTTGTCCACAGCGTCTTTCGGCAGTTCACTCTTGATTTGCCGCAACTGGGCGAGGGTGGTCGGGCAGATGTCCGGGCAGAAGGTGTAGCCGAAGAACAGTAGACTCCACTTACCTTTGAGCTCGTTGATCGCCACCGGTTTGCCGTCCTGATCGGTCATCGTCACGTCCGGCAGGTTGCGGCTCTGCGGCAGCAGAATAATGCCGGCGTCGATCAGCGCAGTCGGGTCGCCCTGGCCCTTGCCGCTCAGCACTTTGTTGACGGTCAGGCCGAGGATCAGCGCGATCACGGCGACGAGGATGAAGACGGTTTTCTGGGTTCGAGTCATAGGTTCAACAGTAAGTAGTGGTCTACGAGCAGGGCGATGAACAACAGGAACAAGTACCAAATAGAGTACTTGAAGGTGTTGATCGCCGCGTGCGGCCGAGTGCCACGGTACAGCACCACGGCCCATTGCAGAAACCTTGCGCCGAGAGCGAGCGCGCAAATCAGGTAGAGCATGCCGCTCATGTGGATCACGTACGGCAGCAGACTCACCGCCAGCAGCGCGAAGGTGTAGAGCAGAATATGCACTTTGGTGTAGTGCTCGCCGTGGGTGACCGGCAGCATCGGGATGTCAGCCTTGGCGTATTCCTCTTTGCGATGGATCGCCAGTGCCCAGAAGTGCGGCGGGGTCCAGGCGAAGATGATCAGCACCAGCAGCAACGGTTCGGCGCTGACGTGGCCGGTGGCAGCTGTCCAGCCGAGCAGTGGCGGGGCGGCGCCAGCGAGGCCACCGATGACAATGTTCTGTGGCGTCGCACGTTTGAGGAAACCGGTGTAGATCACCGCATAACCGAGCAGCGAGGCCAGGGTCAGCCAAGCGGTCAGCGGATTGGTGAAGGTCAGCAACAAGGCCTGACCAAGCAGCGCCAGCACCAGTGCAAACGTCAGCGCTGCCGCCGGTGAAACCCGGCCCTCGGCCAATGGCCGTTTGTGCGTGCGCGCCATCACCGCATCGATGCGCCGATCCACCACATGGTTGACCGCCGCTGCGCCGCCGGCACACAACGCAATCCCCAGATTGCCGAACACCAGCACCGTCCACGGCACCCCGGCGCGAGTTGCGAGGAACATGCCGACCAGCGAAGTGATCAGCATCAGCACCACGACTTTCGGTTTGGTCAGTTCCAGATAATCTCGCCAGATCGCCTGATGCGGGCGTTCGCCAATCAGAATCGCCACGGCGTTTCTCCTTTTATGGTGATGGGCGCGGCCGCGTGTTTACGCGGGATCAGACGCCAGCGTGCGAGCACCGGTTGTTTGACCCGGACCAGACTGGTGCGCGCGTGGTAATTGACCAGCACCATGGTCAGCAACAGCGCCGCACCGCCGGCGTTATGCGCAACCGCCACCGGCAACGGCAGATGGAACAGCACGTTGCTGATGCCGAGGCTGATCTGTGCGGCGAGGGCGATCAGCACCAGACCGGCCAGCCGTGTCATGCCGACCACTTTCAATTGCCAGGCCAGACCGAGCAGAACCAGCGTCACCAGCAGAGCGCCGATACGGTGGGTCAGGTGAATCGCTGTGCGCGCATCGCTGTCGAGTTGGCCGCCCAGATAATTCGGGCCGATGTGTTGGGTCAGGTGAAAACCGTTGGCGAAATCCGCTGGTGGCAGCCATTGCCCGTGGCAAGTGGGGAAGTCGATGCAGGCCACCGCCGCGTAGTTGGAACTGACCCAGCCGCCCAGAGCGATCTGGCCGATCACCAACAACAATCCCGCCGTCGCCCAATATTGCAAACGCTTGGGCACGGTCAGCGCCGGCAGCACGCCGGACAATCGCAACGTCAGCAAAAACAACAGGCTCAGCGTCGCAAAGCCGCCGAGCAAATGCCCGGTGACCACCTGCGGCCAGAGCTTGAGCGTCACTGTCCACATGCCGAACGCCGCTTGCGCAAACACCACCGCCAGCAAAAACAGCGGCAGCTTCAACGGCTGCCCCGGATGACGCCGATTGACCCACGCGCGCCCGGCCAGAACCGAAATGAGCAGGCCGAGGGTGCCGGCGGAGTAGCGGTGGATCATTTCGTTCCAGCCCTTGTGCGCCTCCACCGGCGAGTCGGGGTAATGCAGTTCGGCATGGGCCAGTTGCGCTTCGCTTTTCGGCACGCTGATAAACCCATAGCAGCCTGGCCAGTCCGGACAGCCGAGGCCGGCGTGGGTCAGGCGCGTATAGGCGCCGAGCAGCACCACAATCAGTGCCAGCAGGGTGGCAAACAGCGCGAGGCGAAATCCAGGTTTGGCCATGACGATGCCCTTATCCGATGTTCGACAGTTTCAGCAGATGACGCAGGTCGTTGAGCAGATCCTTGCCTTTCACATTCGGCTCGTAGCGCAGCACGAGGTTGCCGTGCGGGTCGATGATCCACAGTTGCGGCGTGGCTTTGTCGCCCGTGGTTTTGCTGAACGTGGTGGCGTCCAGCGGATAGCGTTGCAGCTGTGGATATTCACGGGTCAGCTTGGCCTCGTAATCGGCGCTCACCGGTTGCGCCACGGCGAGGGCATGGCTAGCGCGCCCGGCTTCGCGGCCGAGGCCGATCTGGATCTGCCGCGCCAGATACACCAGTTGCTGGCAATCCACCGCGCAATCTTTCGGCGCGGTGACCAGCATCTGCCAGCGTTCTTCATCGGCCTGCACGCCGAGATCGGCGCGGGTCTGGCCGTTGCCGATCAGTTCGCCGTGATAGCTGCGACCTTCCGGCACCCAGAACTGCAATTTGTACATACCGGTGGCGAGCAGCATCGGGCCGACCACGCCAAGCACGATCAGCAACAACTGAATGCGCCCGCGACGGCGGCTGGCGGCGGGTTTCGCCTCAGACATGCTGGGTGGATTCATGGCCGTTCCCATGGTGTTTCTCCTTTGCGTTGTGCAGGCCCAAGTAGATGTAGAGGCCGAGCAGGGCGGTGGCCATGGCGAACCACTGCACGGCGTAACCGAGGTGTTTTTCCGGGCCCATGGCGACCACCGGCCAATCGACCTCGTAGCTGGCCGGGCCGGGTTCGGCGCGTAATTCGTAGGCGAAGCCGTCGCGCTCAAGGGTTTGCCACAGCTTGGCCGGCTCGACGGTGGTGACGGTTTGCGGCCAGCTGTTGCTGACCGGATCGGCGTGCAACTGGAAAGTCGCGCCGGGTGCGACGTAGACCCAGGCATCGACATTCAACGCATCAGTGGGCGTGGTGAATTGCGGCGGCACGCGGCGATCCGGCCACGGCAACCAGCCGCGATTGACCAGCAGCCACAAACCGCTGCGTTGATCCTGAAACGGTTGCAGCAACTCGACGCCGACCTTGCCGTTTCGCTGGCGGTTATCCAGCAGCAAGCTGTGTGCGGCATCGAACAGGCCGTGCAGATGCACACGGCGATAAGCCGGATCGGCGCTGCTCAGCAACTCAGTGCTAGCCATCGGTTCGGCCGCGCGGCGTTCGGCGTAGCTGGCGAGCAGGGCGGTTTTCTCGGCGCCACGGCTCAATTGCCAGAAGCCTAAAGACACCAGCAGCGGCAGCAACAACGCCACCGCTACGGTCGGTATAACGCCCGGACGAAAGCGCTTCATGGCTGCGCCACAAAGTCAGTCTTTGCGCTCGCTATACTCAACTGCATCGCCTGTCCCCCGGAGTTCTTCCCATGCTCAAAACAGCGATCGTCCTGATGCTGATTGCCACGGTGATCAGCCTGTTCAGCGGCCTGTTTTTCCTGGTCAAGGACGACAGCAGCTCGAATCGCCTGGTCATCGCCTTGAGTGTTCGGGTGGCATTGGCCGCCGTCACCGTCGGCTTGATCGCCTGGGGTTTTTACAGCGGCCAACTGGTGTCGCATGCGCCTTGGTAATGCTGATCCTCAGAGTACGTAAACGAAGATAAACAGGCCGATCCACACCACGTCGACGAAGTGCCAATACCAGCTTGCCGCTTCGAAGCCGAACTGGTGCTCGTTATCGAAGTGGCCCTTCATGATGCGCATCAGCATCACGAACAGAATGATCGTGCCGATGGTCACGTGGGCGCCGTGGAATCCGGTGAGCATGAAGAACGTCGCGCCATAAATGCCCGAACCGAGGGTCAGCCCCAGTTCGTGGTAAGCGTGAATGTATTCCTCAGCCTGGAAACCGAGAAACGCGCAGCCCAGCAACACGGTGATCGCCAGCCAGATTTTCAGCGCGCCGCGATGGCCCTTCTTCAAGGCATGGTGGGCAATGGTGATGGTCACGCTGGAACTGACCAGCAAGATCGTGTTGATCAGCGGCAGGCCCCACGGGCTGATGACTTCTTTCGGCGGCGGGAACAGTTTCGGATCCGGCGTGTGCAGCAGCGGCCAGGTGAACTGGAAGTTCGGCCAGAGCATATGGGCGATGCCTTTCGGCCCTTCACCGCCGAGCGCCGGACCGGAGATGTGCCGTACGTAAAACAGCGCACCGAAGAAGGCGACGAAGAACATCACCTCGGAGAAGATGAACCAACTCATGCCCCAGCGGAACGAGCGATCCAGCTGTGCGCTGTAAAGTCCCGCGCGGCTTTCCTTGATCACCGTGCCGAACCAGCCGAACAGCATGTACGCCACCAGCAGGCCACCGACGAAAAAGATCAGCGGGCCGTGGGATTCCGGGCGCGCGGCCTTCAGATCGTTGAACCAGGTGGCCAGGCCGTACACGGTGACGAGCATCCCGACCGTGGCAATGATCGGCCACTTGCTTTGGGCCGGAACGAAATAATGCTCATGAGTTGCCATTTATTGTTCTCCTTATCGGGCACGCTCAACCGCCAGTGTTTACAGCCACCGGCGGATGTCGGGCGGTGATATCGAACAGCGTGTAGGACAGCGTCAGGTGCTTCACATCCTTGGGCATGTCGCGGTCAACAATGAAGCGCACCGGCATCTCGATCTGCTGACCGGGCTGCAGCACCTGCTGGGTAAAACAAAAGCATTCGGTCTTGTGGAAATACGCCGCGGCGTTGCTCGGCGCGATACTCGGCACGGCTTGCGCACTCATCGGTTTGTCGGTGGGATTACGCGCGATAAAAATCATCTCGTTGACCGCGCCGGGGTTGGCGGTGAGTTCGTCGTGCTTGGGGTAGAAGTCCCATGGCATATCGGCGGTGTTGGTCGAGAGAAACTGCACGCGCACCTGGCGCGAAGTGTCGACCACTTGCTCGCCTTCGTACTGTCCGGCGGTCTTGCCATTGATGCCGAAGGCTTTGCACATCACGTCGTAGATCGGCACCAAGGCAAAGCCGAAGACAAACATCGCCACCACTACACCGAGCAGACGGGTGACGAGTTTTTTCATCGAGATCGAGTCAGCCATGGTTCATGCCTCGCACCAGATCCCTTGTGGGAGATCTCTGTTCATTTCACTTCCGGCGGTGTGGTGAAGGTGTGATACGGCGCCGGTGACGGCACGCTCCACTCCAGACCTTCCGCACCGTCCCACGGCTTGGCCGGCGCAGGCTCGCCACCGCGAATGGTCTTGATCACGATGAACAGGAAGAAGATCTGCGTGGCGCCGAACATGAACGCGCCAATCGACGAGACCATGTTGAAGTCGGCGAACTGCAGGTTGTAGTCCGGAATCCGTCGAGGCATCCCCGCCAGTCCCACGAAGTGCATCGGGAAGAAGGTCAGGTTCATGCCGACGAACGACAGCCAGAAATGCAGCTTGCCGAGGGTTTCGTCGTACATGTGCCCGGTCCATTTCGGCAGCCAGTAATAGGCTGAGGCGAAGATCCCGAAGATCGCCCCCGGCACCAGCACATAGTGGAAGTGCGCGACCACAAAGTAGGTGTCCTGATACTGGAAGTCTGCCGGGGCGATGGCCAGCATCAGCCCGGAGAAGCCACCAATGGAAAACAGGATCACGAACGCCACCGCGAACAGCATCGGCGTCTCGAAGGTCATCGAGCCTTGCCACATGGTGCTGGCCCAGTTGAACACCTTCACTCCGGTCGGCACCGCGATGAGCATGGTCGCGTACATGAAGAACAGCTCGCCCACCAACGGAATGCCGACCACGAACATGTGGTGCGCCCAGACGATGAACGACAGGAAGGCGATGCTCGCCGTGGCGTAGACCATCGAGGTGTAGCCGAACAGCGGTTTGCGCGCGAAGGTCGGGATGATCTGGCTGACCGCGCCGAACGCCGGCAGGATCATGATGTACACCTCAGGGTGCCCGAAAAACCAGAACACATGCTGGAACAGCACCGGGTCACCGCCGCCGGCAGCACTGAAGAAACTGGTGCCGAAGTGGATGTCCATCAGCATCATCGTCACGCACCCGGCCAGCACCGGCATCACCGCGATCAGCAGGAACGCGGTGATCAGCCAGGTCCAGACGAACAGCGGCATTTTCATCAGGGTCATGCCGGGGGCGCGCAGGTTGAGAATGGTCGCGATCACGTTGATCGCGCCCATGATCGAACTGATCCCCATCAGGTGGATGGCGAAGATGAAGAAGGTCACGCTTTCCGGCGCGTAGGTCGTCGACAGCGGTGCGTAAAAGGTCCAGCCGAAATTCGGCCCGCCACCGGGGGTGAACAGGGTCGAGACCAGCAGCAGAAACGCCGCCGGCAACAGCCAGAAGCTGAAGTTGTTCATCCGTGGCAGGGCCATGTCCGGCGCGCCGACCATCAGCGGGATCATCCAGTTGGCGAGGCCGACGAACGCCGGCATCACCGCACCGAAAACCATCACCAGACCATGCATGGTGGTCATCTGGTTGAAGAACGCCGGTTCGACGATCTGCAGACCGGGCTGGAACAACTCGGCGCGGATCACCATGGCGAACGAGCCGCCGAGCAGGAACATCAGGAACGCAAACCACAGGTACAGCGTGCCGATGTCTTTGTGGTTGGTGGTCAGCACCCAGCGCATCAGGCCTTTGGCGGGGCCGTGGGCGTGGTCGGCATGACCGTGGTCATCGATGACAGCGCTCATGGCCGGTCTCCTTTACGTGAGTGGGCGGGGCGGGCCGGGGCGTGGTGCCCCGGCCGGTTCACGAGGTACGCGATAGACCGGCTCATTTGCTTTCCGCCTGTTTCAGCTCCAGCACTTCTTTTGGCGTGACCATGTCGCCCTTGTTGTTGCCCCAGGCGTTACGTTCGTAGGTCACGACTGCTGCGATATCGACTTCCGACAGCTGTTTGCCGAACGCCGCCATGGCGGTGCCGGGCTTGCCGTGGAAAACAATGCTCAGGTGGTCCTTGATCGGACCGGTGGCGATTTTCGAGCCCTTGAGTGCCGGGAACATCGGTGGCAGGCCTTGGCCTTCGGCCTGGTGACAGGCAACGCAGGTGGTGTGGTAGACCTTGTCGCCACGTTCCTTGAGTTCGTCGAGGGTCCATTCCTTGCTGGTCAGCTCCTTAAGCTGCGCGGCCTCGGCTTTGCGCTCGGCGAGCCATTTCTCGTAGTCGGCCTTGTCTTTGACCTCGACCACGATCGGCATGAAGCCGTGATCCTTGCCGCACAGTTCGGCGCACTGACCACGGTAAAGCCCGGGTTTGTCGATACGCGTCCAGGCTTCATTGACGAACCCCGGGATCGCATCGCGCTTGACCGCAAACGCCGGCACCCACCAGGAGTGGATCACGTCGGCGGAGGTTACGAGGAAGCGCACCTTGGCCCCGGTCGGCAGCACCAATGGCTTGTCGACCTCAAGCAAATAGTGTTCGCCCTTGGCTTCCTTGTTGTGGATCTGCTCGCCGGGGGTGGCCAGGTTGCTGAAGAACTCGACGTCCTGGCCCAGGTATTTGTAGTGCCACTTCCACTGATAACCGGTGACCTGGATATCGATGTCCGGCTCACTGGTGTCGTACATCTTGATCAGGGTGGCGGTCGCCGGTACGGCCATGGCCACCAGAATCAGCAGCGGCACGACGGTCCACATGATTTCGACGCCGGTGCTTTCGTGGAATTTTGCGGCGACCTGCCCGGTAGAACGGCGGTGCACCATCATCGACCAGAACATGGCGCCGAAGACGATGATCCCGATCACCACACAGATCCAGAAAATGGTCATGTGCAGGTCGAATACTGCGTGACTGATTTCAGTCGCTCCAGGCGCCATATTCACAGTCCAGGCGGCGTTGGCCTGGCTGAAAATCGACCACAACAGGAGGCCCATCCAGACGTGTGGATGTCGCATCATTGCGGGTTCCCCTTATCGTTCTTGTTATCCCGCCGGCTTTCGCCTGCGGCAAGGGAGCGGCTGCATCAGACTACGAACTTGAATCGCCGGGCCTTGCTGCGGGTGCAGTCGGGCGTCATCAGCTAACTCCATTCACTGGCGAGTATAGACAGCGACGGGAAATTGCAATGTGGGGACGTAAATCAACTGAAACAGCGGGGACTTGCGTTCAAGGGCACGAATGGAGAAGGATGCAGACGAATGGTGGCAAACCGATATAACGCAGGCGCATCAAGGATGAAATAATTATGACAAATGCGTCTTAGCATTTTTCGTAAGCCAGCTAAGTTATGTCTTCCCTATTTCATTGCCTTGTTCCCTGGAGTTTTCATGAACACCGCCGCATTGCGCGAGCAGATCCAAAAAGCCCAACAACACGAAAAAGACACCGGCCTGCTGACCCGTCAGCTGGAAAGCAAGCTGCCTCATTTACACCCGGCGATCCAATTGCCGGAAGCCGACGCCCAGGGCGTGCTGACGCGTTTTGTCGCCGCCTACATCGATGAAGTCCCAGACCTGCTGGATGCAGCCAATGAAGTCGCCAGGGAAGCGGGAATCGAATCTCAGATCAAACCGGTGCTGAAAATCGCCGAGCAGTATTTCCTCCAGCCGCCAGCCATCATGGCCGGGCACGTTGGCCTGGACAGCCTGCTCGACGAAGCCTATCTGGCACACCGTTTTGTCGAAGAGGTCAACGACCTGTACATCAAGCATTTCGGCCAGCCACTGATCCCCCTGGACATGACGGTCGCCAACTTGATTGCTCACCAATTGATCGGTGAGGAATTTGCCAACCAACTGGATGAAGCGGTGCATCACGCCATTGACGAGATGCTCAACGATGAGAGTTTTGCCCTGGAGTCGGTAGAGGTCTACCGCGAAAAACTCAGCAGCCCGGACACCGGCGCCGCGTGGAAACGCTGGCCGTGCATGGGTCGCCGACTGGGTGTGGGCCTGGAACTCGATCAGCCTGCTGCGTAAGCCTCATACGCCATAGATCCAATGTGGGAGCGAGCCTGCTCGCGAATGCGCTCGATCATTCAACATCTCTGTTGGCTGATACACCGCTTTCGCGAGCAGGCTCGCTCCCACAGGGTTTGTGTTGACAATGGATTATCTAGCCGGCCGCACCGATGCCAGTGTTAGTTCGAATCCGTCCCTCAAGCCTGCGCTTCAACCCGCGCGACTCGATCAACAGCTTCGACCCCTTCGCCGCATTCGCCCGGCCCCACTCCTCCAGCAACTCCAGACACGAATGGTCGATGTAGCTCAGATTATTCAGCGGTACATGCACCGTCGTGCCGTGAGGAATGCTGCCTAGCACCTGTGTCAGCGCCGGCACTTTGAGGAACGTTGCCGCACCGACCAGACGCAACTCCATCTCTCCATCCTGTGGCAGATCAATCAGGCTGATCTTCAATCGCGAAGCCTTGAACGCCAGTTTCAACATCGTCAGACCGAAACCGATCAACACGCCCGTCAGCAGGTCAGTGAAGATGATCGCCAGCGCTGTCGCCGCGTAGGTGAACATCGGCATGCGCCCATAACGACCCAAACCTCGAAACGCTTTGAGATCGACCAGTTTGAAACCGGTGTACACCAATACGCCCGCCAGGCTCGCCACCGGAATGCTTTGCAGCACGCTCGACAGCAACAACACGAACGCCAGCAGCCACAGGCCATGGAAGATCGTCGAGTAACGCGTGGTCGCACCGGCCTGGACATTGGCCGAGCTGCGCACGATCACCCCGGTCATCGGCAGCGCGCCGAGCAGACCGCAGAGCATGTTGCCGACACCTTGCGCCGACAGTTCACGGTCGAAGTCCGATCGCACGCCGCTGTGCATGCGATCCACCGCTGCAGCGGACAACAGGGTTTCCGCGCTGGCGATAAACGCCACCGCGAACGCCGCGATCAGCAATGTCGGATCGGCCAGGCTAAGCAAGTCTGCAGGCTTGAGCCAATCAATGGCTTCCGCTAGATTCGCCGGTACTTCAACGCGCTTGACCTGCAAAGCGAGCAACAGACTTGCCCCGGTCGCCAGACCCACACCGAGCAAGGCACCCGGAACGAAGCGCAACGAATGTGGGCGGAATTTTTCCCACAGCCACATCACCGCAATCGTCGACAACCCGAGCAACCCGGCCTGCCAGCCAAACGACGGCAAGGCCTGCGCTACCGCCGCCGGGAACGCCGTAAGGTTATCCAGGCCCGAGGGCTTCGGTGACGCATCGAGCATCACATGCACCTGCGACAGCACGATCAGCACACCAATCCCCGCCAGCATCCCGTAGACCACCGCTGGCGCCGTAACCCGAAACCAGCAGCCGAGCTTCAAGCGCCCGGCCACCAGTTGCAGAAAACCGGCGAGCAATAGAATTGGCCCGAGCATCTCGATGCCGTGCTGGCGCACCAGCTCGAACACCAACACCGCCAAGCCCGCCGCCGGCCCACTGACCTGTAGCGGCGAACCCGCCAGCCAACCGACTACCAGACCACCGATGATCCCGGTGATCAAACCCTTGGCTGGCGGCAACCCAGACGCAATCGCGATACCCATGCACAGCGGCAAGGCGACCAGAAACACAACCACTGAAGCGAGCAGCTCCCGTGGCAACACCGCTTTCAATTGAGCCGCACGCATGGCGATTCTCCCGAAGTTTTCTTCAGGCATGGCTTCGCCGAACCGCTGAAACAGCGGCCGGCGTCAAACCACACAGATTGTTAGGAAGATTTAGAAGCGCGCTTTGGGCGTCGCCACCGGGATCGGATGGCTACCGTCGAGCGGCAGGAAACGGCCCTGATCCGCATCGTAAGCTTTGATTTCGCTGGTTTCGATGTTGTAGACCCAGCCATGGATGAACAGATGACCGTTCGCCATGCGCGAGGCTACCGAAGGATGGGTACGCAAGTGCTGCAATTGGGCGATGACGTTTTCCTCGGTGAGGATCGGCATGCTTTCTTTTTCGTCGGCGCAGTGACAGTTGTCGTGCACCATGGTTTTCGCGACTTCAGCGTGGCGCAGCCAGGCTTTGACTGTCGGCATTTTTTCCAGGCTGTCCGGGTTGAGTACCGCACGCATGGCGCCGCAATCGGAGTGGCCGCAAATGATGATGTGCTGCACGCCCAGCGCCAGCACCGCGTATTCGATCGCGGTGGACACGCCGCCGTTCATCTGGCCGTAGGGCGGCACGACGTTGCCGACGTTACGGGTCACGAACAGATCGCCCGGCGAACTCTGGGTGATCAGTTCGGGGACGATGCGCGAGTCGGCGCAAGTGATGAACATCGCCTTTGGCGCCTGGGCCGTGGCGAGTTTCTTGAAGAGTTCTTCCTGTTGGGGAAAAACTTCATGATGAAAATGCAAAAAGCCGTCAACGATCTGTCGCAGCGCTGCATCGGCGGATTCCGCTTCAGGGGTTTGCGCCGACGCAGCCAACGGCTGTTTATCCTTGTCACTCATGATTCATCCTCTTAGGCGGATTCAGGGAGTCTTCCCCGGTATTCCGGTATGAAGCCAGTGGCTGTTTAAAACTATCCGGGTCATCCCGACCCGTCAGTCACTCGATGAACAAGGTAGCCGCCGAAACTTAACTCAAACTGAATCAAACGCTCTAGAACGTGTGTTCCAGGTCACAAAAAACGTGACTGGGTGATTTCGGCGGAAGGATTCCAACCCCTCAACCATAGGCCAATTGTCGCTAAATCAACGACATCTGGCGACCCGGCGGACAGAAGGCAGTGCAATCGAGGTTGTAGCCTTCGCGATGATTCATGCCCAGACGCTTGATGGCTTTGGCGAAGCGCTGCGCGAGCAGGTCGGCGAACACCCCTTCACCGCGCATGCGTGCGCCAAAACGGCTGTCGTAGAGCTCGCCACCACGGCTCTGGCGGATCAGGCTCAGCACATGCGTGGCTCGCTGCGGATAGTGCGCGGCGAGCCACTCCTCGAATAACGGCGCCACTTCCAGCGGCAGGCGCAACATCATGTAGGCCGCGCTTTGCGCGCCCGCTGCGTGGGCCTCGTTGAGCAGGTTTTCGATTTCGCTGTCATTGATCATCGGGATCATCGGCGAACACAGCACGCCGACCGGAATGCCGGCTTCGCGCATGACCCGAATGGCGCGCAACCGCGCTTTGGGTGCAGCGGCGCGCGGTTCGAGGATGCGTTTGAGTTCGTCGTCCAGCGTGGTCAGGCTGATCATCACCGCGACCAGACGTTGCTGCGCCAGCTCGGTCAGCAGATCGAGGTCGCGCAGAATCAGCGAGCCTTTGGTGACGATGGTTACCGGGTGCTTGTAGCGCAGCAGCACTTCGAGGGTCTGGCGGGTGATTCTGTGTTCGCGCTCGATTGGCTGATACGGATCGGTATTGGAGCCCAGATTGATCGGCGCACATTGATAGCCTTTTTTTCCGAGCTGTTCTTCCAGCACCTGGGCGGCATTGGTTTTTGCGATCAGCCTAGTTTCGAAATCCAGCCCGGGCGACATGTCCCAATAGGCGTGGCTGGGCCGTGCGTAGCAATAGATGCAGCCGTGTTCGCAGCCGCGATAAGGATTGATCGAGCGGTCAAAGGGCAGATCCGGAGATGTGTTGCGAGTGATGATGGTTTTTGCGGTTTCGATCATCACCTCGGTGCCTTGGGTCATTGGCACTTCCTGATACCAGCCGTCATCCTCGGCCACCGAACGGTTCGGCGCGAAGCGGTTGTGTGGGTTGCTGGCGGTGCCGCGACCACGGGGCGGGAGAGAATTGATCATTGGGCAGGCTCCTGATCTGTATATGCATACAGTACCTGAGCACAGCCGATGCAATCCAGTACCGTTCAGCGTTGGGATAACTGCTGAGTGGCAAAGTTAATATATGTGCAAAGGTCAAGTACAACCCGAGATACATATGTTCCATTGTCGCGCCAAGTTATCGAATATAGTCTTTCGCACTTCCCCCGGACTGTTGTCCGGTAATCAGGTTAAAAGGATTTAAGTCATGTCTTATCTCAATCAGCGCGGCGTATTTGTACAAATGATGCTGCCAAGTGCTTCTGAACCCAACACCATTGTTTCGATGCAACTGGCGCGTAAGGAACTGGGCTGGAACGCCGAGCAAGAGCTGTCCACCGAGACCCTGGTGGATTCGATCTACATGGAAGCGGTGTCCAGCGACCGTGGCAAGACTTTCACGATTCGCACCAACAAGAAAGATGTCGACGGCGATGGTGATATTGATAACGATGACAAGGCGAAGTTGATTGCACTGGCCAAGGCCTATGTAAGTATCGTCAATCCTTAAGATAAAAACCTGTTGCAATACGCATATTAAAAACCCTGCATGAATGATTCATGCAGGGTTTCTGTTGTTAATGATGTTCGGTTACTTGGCCAAGATCATCAGTGGACGTTGTTTTCATATCGTCGCTGCGTAAGCCGGCAACTTCTTTGGCGCTAACCGGCGCACCTTTGTTACCCCAACTGCCACGGATGAAACTGACGACGTCCGCCACTTCCTGATCCGACAGGCGCCAGGCGAAGCCCGGCATGGTGAAGGTCGAGGGCGCCGTGTGCGTCGCCGGCAACGTACCGCCCTTGAGCACGATGTGGATAAGCGACGTCGGGTCTTCCGATTGCAGCACCGGATTGCCCGCCAGCGCCGGGAACACCCGGGTGTAACCGTGGCCATCGGTGCGATGGCACGCGGCGCAGTTGTCGATGTACACCGCAGCACCACGCTGACTGTCATCACCGTTCCACAGCGCCTTGGCGGCTTTCTCATCGTACTGATGCGGCTGATCGTTCGGATCAATGGCCGGCAGTGACTTGAGGTAGCGGGCAATCGCCGTCAGGTCGGCGTCGGTCATGTACTGCATGCTGTGGGTGACCACATCGCTCATGCCGCCGAACACCGCGCTGCGATCACTGCGACCGGTCTTGAGGAATTGCACCAGTTGCTCTTCGCTCCAACTGCCCAGACCGTCCTTGTGATCACCGCGCAGGCTCTTGGCGATCCAGCCTTCCAGCGGCGCACTGCCGGCGAGGAAGTTGCTGCCGTCGGCAGCGCTCAGGGATTTTTCCTGCATGGTCAGCGCACGTGGCGTATGGCAGGCACCGCAATGGCCGAGGCCTTCGACCAAGTAGGCGCCCCGGCTGATGACGGCATCGTCACCGCTCGCTTTATAGTCCTCGACCTTCGGCGCAAACATCCAGCGCCAGCCCATCAGCGGCCAGCGCATGCTCAACGGCCATGGAATATCACTGGCCTTGTTCTCTTGCGCCACCGGTTCGACGCCGTGCATGAAGTACGCGTACAGCGCTTTCATATCGCCTTCGCTGACGCGGGCGTAGGATGGATACGGCATCGCCGGGTACAACGTACTACCGTTTTTGGCGACGCCATGACGTACGGCCTGATCGAAGTCTTCGAAGCTGTATTCACCGACGCCGGTTTTATCCGGGGTGATGTTGGTCGAGTAGATCGTGCCGATCGGCGTTTCCATCGGCAGACCGCCGGCGAACGGCTTGCCGCCCTTGGCGGTGTGGCAGGCCACGCAGTCACCGGCGCGGGCGAGGTATTCGCCTTGTTTGATCAAACTTTGATCAACTTCAGTCGCATGGATTGCGGCACTGCCGAGCAGCGCCAGGGTCGCGATAACGAGGTTTTTCATGGTCATCGCTCCTTAAACCTGAACCAGCGGGCCGGGATTTTTCAGGTATTGCTCGCGGATCGCCTTCGCCGACCAATAGGTCAACGCGGCGACCAGACCGGTCGGGTTATAACCCAGGCCCTGCGGAAATGCCGAAGCACCCGGAACGAAGACGTTGTGCACGTCCCAGCTCTGCAGGTAGCGGTTCAGCGCGCTCTTCTTCGGATCGGTACCCATGATCGCGCCACCGTTAAGGTGGGTGGTCTGGTACGACGCCGTGTTGAAATGGTCACCGACTTTCTTGCCGATCACCGCGATGGCTTTCGGCCCCATCGCTTCAGCGACCTTGCCCATTTTCTCGACCATGAAGCGGTTCATCTTGATGTCGTTTTCCTGCCAGTCAAAGGTCATTCGCAGCAACGGCAAACCGTAGGCATCGCGGTACACCGGATCGAGATCGAGGTAGTTGCCACGGTAGGACTGATGCGCGCCGTGGGCGTCCATCGACACTTGGTGGGTGTAGTAATCGGCGGTCGCACGCTTCCACGCACTGCCCCAGGCCGGGGTGCCCGGCGGGTTTGACGTGCCGGCAATCGGTCGGCTGCCGGCCTGATTGACCCACATCGGCGAGCCACCGACGAAGCCGTGCGGACCGTGGTCGAAGTTGTCGGCGTTGAAATCGTCCAGCGCCACGCCGTTGCCGCCGGCACCGATGAAGTTGTTGGTGTGGGTGTCCTTGTCGAAGAACGCCTTGATGGTCGCCATGTTCTGGTAGGCGAAGTTACGCCCGACCACGCCTTCGCCGCTGATCGGGTCGTACGGCTTGCCGATGCCGGAAAGCAGCATCAGACGCACGTTGTGCAACTGGAACGCGCCGAGAATCACCAGATCCGCCGGTTGCTCGATCTCGCGACCCTGACCGTCGATGTAGGTCACGCCGGTAGCTTTGGATTTCGTGCTGTCGAGGTTGACCCGCAGCACGTGCGAGTTAGGCCGCAGCTCGAAATTCGGCAACGGTTTCAGCGCGGGCAGAATGTTCACGTTCGGCGAAGCCTTGGAATACATGTAGCAGACATAGCCGCTGCAGAAACCGCAGAAGTTGCACGGGCCCATTTGCGCGCCGTAAGGGTTGGTGTACGGCCCTGACGTATTCGCGGACGGCAGGTTGTAGGGTTTGTAACCGACTTCCGTAGCCGCTTTGCCGAACAGTTGTGCGGACACCGTATTCTTCTGTGCTTCCAGCGGGAACGGGTTGGAACGATCCGGCGCGTATGGGTTGCCGCCCTTGCCCTGACCGACCAGTTGACCCTTCACCGTCCAGGCCTGGCCCGAGGTGCCAAAGACTTTTTCGGCGAAATCGAAGAACGGCTCCAGCTCTTCGTAGCTGACGCCGAAGTCCTGAATGGTCATGTCCTTGGGGATAAAGCTTTTGCCGTAGCGCTCTTCGTAGTGGCTGCGCATGCGCAACTCGATCGGGTCGACCCGGAAATGCACGCCCGACCAGTGCAGGCCGGCACCGCCGACGCCGTTGCCCGGCAGGAACGCGCCCAACTGGCGGTTCGGCAGGGCGATGTCGTTGACGCTGTGACGGATGGTGACGGTTTCTTTCGAGATGTCCTGAAAGAGTTTTTTGCGCACGCTGTAGGTGAGTTCGTCGATCACCTGTGGATAGTTGCCGTCGGGGTAAGTGTCCTGCATCGGCCCGCGCTCCAGCGCCAGCACGTTGAGGCCCGCTTCGGTCAGCTCTTTGGCCATGATCGCGCCGGTCCAGCCGAAACCGACGATAACCGCGTCTACCTTCTTCATTACCGTTGCCATGCTTATGCCCTCTCGCCGCGTATCGAAACTGCCGGGAAGGGGTATTGCTCGTTGCGTTCCACCCAATCCATGAAATCGGCGCGGGCGCCGGGGAAGCCGATCATGGTCCAGCCGACCATGCCTTTATTGCCACCGTGGATCGGGTCGCAGAAGAACCCTTCCTTGGTGTTTTGCAGCAGCAGATTGAAGAAAATCTTCGCTGGAACGGCGTCAAACTGAGGTTTGCCGGCTTCGAGTTGCTTGAGCAAATCGTCTCGGGTAGCGCTGTCTTGCTCAGCAAATACTTTACCGTTGAGGGATTTTGCCCACTGGTCCGTGGCGGCGATGCCGAGGCGATAGATCTCTTTGGGCACCAGTTTGCTCTGCCAGCCCATCTCCGGAGCGGCGTCGGCATTGAACGGGCCTTGCATGTACCAAAGGGCACCGGCGGCGTATGGCGTGTTCATCTGCCGGTCGATGTATTCCGGCACGCCGGCTTCGAGCGCGCCCGGGCCTTGGGCGTCGTTGGGGATCAATTGCGCGACGGCGGCATTGATGAATGCCCATTCTTCGGCGGTGAAATAGCTTGGCTGATATACGCCGGCATCCGTGCGAAGTGGTTGCGGCGCGGGTGCGGCCGGTGCCGCTTCAGGCGCTGCTTGCAGGACGCTGCTACCCAGACCGGTGCCGGCCAGGGTGACCACCGGGATCAGGGTCAGGGATTTGCGCAAAAACTCACGCCGCGGGTTGTCTCGATCTGCATCAGACATGGGGGTGCACCTCATCAGGCATTAGGGGACAGCCGTTTCTGCGAACGGCTTGAGGATCTTTCGTCGCGACGATATCGGTTTGCCCCGGAAAAAGGGGGCGCGTCTGCAACATGCTGTGACAAATGGTAGCAGGCTAAGCTTCCGGATAAACCGATTCAGCGGAAAAAACACCGGTTTTCTTTAGACAGTGCTGGAAAGCGTGCGGATTCACGTTTCTTTGACAGGCGCCTCACAGGGCTTTGACCGCTCAACGCCGATGCTGCGTTTCCTCTCATCGATGAATTCCGACACGGTTACTCCAGCATGTCCCGAGTGCGTTTTCTTTGTGTTTTCTGCCTGTCGCTTTTCGCTCTGTTGCCGCTGATGCCAGTCCAGGCCGCTGCCGGCGCCGCCACTGGCCGCCCGGCTGATTGGGCGCAGACGGTCGAAGTGCAATACAACCTGTTCCAGATGTCGCCGACCCTGTACCGCAGCGCTTTGCCTGACGGCGGTGCGGTGCCACTGCTGAAAAATCTCAAAGTCGCCACGGTAATCAACTTTCTTCCAGAAGCCGATAGCAGTTGGCTGTCCGAACCTGGCATCAACCAGGTCCAGTTGCCCTACCGCACCAATCATGTCGACGACGCTGACGTGCTCAAAACCCTGCGTGCGATTCAGGCTGCCGAAGCCAATGGCCCGGTGCTGATGCATTGCAAGCACGGTTCTGACCGCACCGGCCTGATGTCGGCGATGTATCGAGTGGTGATTCAGGGCTGGAGCAAAGAGGATGCCTTGAGCGAAATGACCCAAGGCGGTTTCGGTGACAGTACTCACTTCAAGGATGGTATTCGTTACATGATGCAGGTGGATGTCGACAAATTGCGCACGGCGCTGGCCAATGGCGATTGCAGTACCAGTGCTTTCGCCACCTGTTCGATGAAAAGCTGGTTCAAGTCCGCCCACGTCGAGTGATCGGCGCGTCAGTCCGGTTGCGCTGCCAGATCAGCAGCTACCGGCTGACCCATAAAGGTCTCCAGCGCGCCGAGCAGCGAAGTCGAATCACCGGAGAAGAACGCTTCACGCAATTTCCGGCCGGTTTGCGCATTGAATACTCCATCGCGCTCAAAGCGCGTGAACGCTTCGCTGGCCAGTACGCCTGACCATTTGTAGGCGTAGACCGAGGCTTCGTAACCGGTCACCAGATAATCGAAACTGTTGGCAAAGCGGCAATAGGCGGGTAGTTGCAGCTGCGGTATTTGTTGCTGCACCGCTGCGAAGCACTGTTGCGCGTTTCGGCCATTTTCCTCGCTGCGGTGCAATTCCAGATCGAGTAAGGCCTCAAGCAGCAGCGTGGCGGTATCGCGGCTGGTGTGCGTCGCGATGGCGGCCAGCGCTGACGTTAGCCGTGTGCGGCTTAGTGGGGCACGGGTTTTGTAATGTACTGACAGCCACTGAAGCAGCTCCTCTGAAAGACTTAATTGTTCGAACAGTTGCCCGGCGAACTCGCCCGTATCACGCCCCAGTTGCGAGATTCCCGACAGGTTGTGATGGGGCGAGCGGGTCAGCACCTGTTGCAGGCAATGCCCGAACTCATGGAAAAGCACGCGCAGGTCTTTGTGTGAAAGCAGGCAGGGATGCTCGCTGGTCGCGGACGGGAAGTTGCAGTGAAGGATGGCGATCGGCAGCGCCGGCCGGCCCTCGGCATTGATGCGTCGGTTGCGCACGGTATTGGTCAAGGCAAAGTCAGGGGCGTCCTCACGATGAAACGGATCAAAGTAGATGTACCCCATCACCTGATCGTATTCGCTGACTTCCAACAGGCGCACATCCTCGTGCCAATGGCTGAGGTTTTGCTGCTCGGCCAATTTGATACCGAACACGTATTCATTGAACTGGCAGAACCGGCGCAGCGTTTCATCCAGCGGAAAATACTCGCGAAGTCCTTTCAGTGTGTTCGCCGAGCGTAGCTGGCGTAATTGCTCAGCAAAAAACTCGAAATCCCAGGCCTGCAGTTCTGCGACGCCCTGCGTTGTGGCGAATGCTTGGAGCGCCTGCATGTCCTGATCCAGTGCGGCGCGATTGTGCTCGATCTGTTGCTTTAAAAAATGTTCGACCTGAGCGGGCGAGCTGGCCATGTGATTTGCAAGCCGCAGGTGGGCGAAGCTCTCGAAACCCAGCAACCTGGCTTTTTCATGGCGTAACCCGAGTAACTTTTGCAAGACCGGACCGTTGTCGAACTGAAGAGCATGCGGTCCTTGATCCGAGGCCCGGGTGCAATAAGCGCGGAAGTACTCTTCGCGCAAACCCCGGTCTCGCGCATTTTTCATGATGTATTCGTAAGTGTTGCGATCCAGCGTCAGCAACCAGCCGCTTTTTCCCGTTCGACGCGCATTGAGCGCCAGCCGATCCTTGAATGCGGCTGACAAGCCATCGAGCGTCGCTGCCTGGTCAATCTGTTTGCTCCAGGCGGCATTGCTGCGCTCCAGATTGATCAGGAACAATTGCTCCTGAAGTTCGATGTCGAGGTTTATCGCGGTTAACCGCTGTTGCTGTTCGGCGGGCAATTCGATGCCCGACAGACGAAAAGTGCGCAGAGTCTTGGCCAAAGACGCTTTGCGAAAGTCATCGAAGCTGTCGGCAATCGAACTCTGCTGCAGACGTTGATAGGTGTGATAGAGCTCCAGGTTGGCAGACTTCTGCACCCGATAGCGTGCCGCAGTAATGCTGCACAGAGCGCTTTGCTCTATCCAGTCGACATCAGCACTTTTGACCGTCGAGAGCACGTCGATGATGCCCATGGTTTCAGCGAGCCGTGCGTCGGCTTCGGCGATGGCCACCACCAGATCATCCCAATTGGGATGGTCGGTCTGGGTGGCGATCACTTCGGCGATGATCCGCTGATTATCGGCCACGATGGCATTGATGGCGGGTGCCAGGTGCTCGGCCTTCACGTCGGACCAGGCCGGCAGTTGCCAGCGTTGTAGCAGGGGATTGGTAGGCATCGCGTCTTCCTTGACCGCAGGTTGAAAAAATTCAGCCTACGGAGAAAGCGCAAGGGCAAGGCATTAGATAGATACCACCTCGCACCGCTGATTCGGTGCGAGGTCGTCACGGCTCAATTGGGCTGGTCAGGCTTCTTTTTCAGTTTCGGGTTGGGGAAAAACTGCACGGCCTGCACGGTCTTGTCCGGCGCGGGTTTGTTCAGCGCGCTGGTGTTGACCCGCGTGCCCAACTCTTTCGGCACCGAAAGTCCTTGTTCATTGAGCGTGTCGGAGTAACCGCAAGCCACACATTCACGGTGCGGCACGCTGTCCTCGTTCCACATCATCAACTTGTCCGGCTCGCTGCACGCCGGGCACACCGCCCCGGCGATAAAGCGTTTCTTGGTAATCACAGGTGCCTCACTCATGCTGCCGCGTCCTCACTCAGGCCGCTGTGGCGCAACAGTGCGTCAATCGATGGCTCACGGCCACGGAAGTCGACGAACAGCACCATCGGCGCCTGCGAACCACCGCGCGCCAGAATCGCTTCGCGGAAGGCGCGACCGGTTTCTGCGTTGAGCACGCCGTCCTCTTCGAATTTCGAGAAGGCATCCGCCGACAGCACCTCAGCCCACTTGTAGCTGTAGTAACCCGCCGCATAACCGCCGGCGAAGATGTGCGCAAAACTGTTGGGGAAGCGGTTGTAGGCGGGTGGACGCATCACCGACACCTCGTCACGCACGCCTTCGAGCACTTGCAGCACGCTGCGGCCGTCACCATGGGTGGCGTGCAGTTCGAAGTCGAACAGCGAGAACTCCAGCTGACGGACCATCATCAGGCCGGACTGGAAATTCTTCGCTGCGAGCATTTTTTCCAGCAGGTCCTGGGGCAGTGGCTCGCCGCTTTCGTAGTGACCGGAAATCAGCGCGAGGCCTTCCGGCTCCCAGCACCAGTTTTCCATGAACTGGCTCGGTAGCTCGACCGCGTCCCACGCCACGCCGTTGATGCCGGAAACACCGGCGTGATCAACGCGGGTCAGCAGGTGATGCAGGCCATGACCGAATTCGTGGAACAGCGTGGTCACTTCATCGTGGGTCAGCAGCGCAGGTTTGCCACTGTCGGCCGGGGTGAAGTTGCACACCAGATTGGCCACCGGGCTTTGCAGCACGCCGTCGACGGTACGGCGACGGTCGCGTGCGCCGTCCATCCACGCACCGCCACGCTTGTTGGCGCGGGCATAGAGATCGAAGAAGAAGCGGCCGACGTGCTGACCGTTTTCCTTGATCTCGAACAGGCGCACGTCCGGGTGCCAGGTGTCGAAGCCTTTCTGTTCGGCGATTTCGATGCCGTACAGACGCTGGACGATGGCGAACAGACCGCCCAGCACTTTATCGATCGGGAAGTATGCACGCAGGGTTTCCTGGGCGACGCTGTAGCGTTGTTCACGCAACTTTTCGCCGTAGAAACCGCTGTCCCAGCTTTGCAGGTCGGCGCAGCCCTGTTCGGCGGCATAGGCACGTAGCTGTTGCAGATCCTGTGCGGCGAACGGTTTGCTGCGCTTGGCCAGATCACGCAGGAAGCTCAGCACCTGATCGCTGGATTCAGCCATTTTTGTCGCCAGGCTCAGTTCGGAGAAACTGGCGAAACCCAAGAGTCTGGCCAGCTCCTGACGCAGGTCGAGGATCTCTTCCATCACCGGGCCGTTGTCGTTCTGGCCGGCATTCGGGCCTTGGTCCGAGGCGCGGGTGCAGTAGGCGGCGTAGACTTCTTCACGCAGCGCACGGTCTTGCGCGTAGGTCATTACCGCGTAGTAGCTGGGGAATTCCAGGGTGATCAGCCAGCCATCGAGGCCTTTGGCCTGTGCGGCGGCCGCCATCTGCGCCTTGGCCGAATCGGTCAGGCCGGCGAGGGCGGCTTCATCGGTGACGTGCTTGGTCCACGCCTGCGTGGCGTCGAGCAATTGATTGGAGAAGCGGCTGCCCAGCTCGGACAGTTTGCTCTGCACTTCGGCATAGCGCTTCTGCTCGGCTTCCGGCAGGTCGATACCCGACAGACGGAAGTCACGCAGGGCGTGTTCCAGAATAGTCTTTTGCGCCACGTCGAAGCCGGCGGCTTCCGGGCTGTTGGCCAGCGCTTCATAGGCCTGGAACAGTTCGCGGTTCTGGCCCATCTCGGTGGAATAGGCGCTCAGGGCTGGCAGGCACGACTCGTAGGCTTCGCGCAATTCGGCGCTGTTGCACACGGCATTGAGGTGGCTGACCGGGCTCCAGGCGGCGCCGAGTCGATCATTGAGTTCGTCCATCGCCAACACCAGACCGGCCCAGGTTGGATTCTGGACTTGGGTCTTGAGGATTTCGGCAATGGCGGCGCGGTTGTCGGCCAGGATCGTTTCGATGGCGGGCAGGACGTGTTCGGCACGGATCGTGGAGAACGGTGGCAGGTCGTAGGACTGCAGCAGAGGGTTGTTCACGCTCACGGTTGGCACCTTGGCTGGGGAAACATGCAACCATCTTAATTACAATCGGCATTCACCGCAGCTATCGGCGACAGAGAGAGAAATTATCGTGTCCGTTCGCAAGTACCAGAATCACACCCCAAGCCTTGGCAAAGGCGCATTTGTCGACGGCTCGGCGGTGGTTATCGGCGACGTCGAAATCGGCGAAGACAGCTCGGTCTGGCCGCTAACCGTGATCCGTGGCGACATGCACCGCATCCGTATCGGTGCGCGCACCAGCGTCCAGGACGGCTGCGTGTTGCACATCACCCACGCCGGCCCGTTCAATCCGGACGGCTTCCCGCTGCTGATCGGCGACGACGTGACCATCGCCCATAAAGTCATGCTGCATGGCTGCACTGTCGGCAGCCGCGTATTGATCGGCATGGGCAGCATTGTCATGGACGGCGCGGTGGTCGAAGACGATGTGATCATCGGCGCCGGTAGTCTGGTGCCGCCGGGCAAGTGTCTTGAAAGTGGCTTCCTTTATGTGGGAAGTCCGGTGAAACAGGTGCGAGAACTCACCGACAAGGAAAAAGCCTTCTTCACCTACAGCGCGGCGAACTACGTGAAACTCAAGGAACTGCATCTGGCCGAAGGCTACGACCAACTCTGAATCGCCTTACACCTGATCAGGATTTCTCATGCATTACCAGACCGTACTGTTCGACCTCGATGGCACCCTGACCGACCCGCGTGAGGGCATCACCCGTTCCATTCAGTTTGCTCTCGCCAAGCTCGGGATTGATGAGCCGGACCTGACCAGACTGGAGCACTTCATCGGCCCGCCGTTGTTGCAGGCGTTTATGCAGTTCTACGGCTTTGATGAGGCCAAGGCGTGGCAGGCAGTGAATTTCTACCGCGAGCGCTTCAAGGTCACTGGCCTTTATGAAAACCGTGTCTTCGAGGGCGTTACCCCGTTGTTGGAAACCCTGAGCGGGCAGGGCCGGCAGCTGTATATCGCCACCTCGAAGCCATGGGAATTCGCCCGCGAGATTGCCCGGCACTTCGACTTCGCCCGGCACTTCAAGGTGATATACGGCAGCGAGCTGGACGGCACGCGGACCAACAAGGTTGAGCTGATTGCGCATCTAGTGAAGGAAGAAGGGCTGGATCCGGCGAATACGCTGATGATCGGCGATCGCAAGCACGACCTGATCGGCGCGCGCAGCAATGGCTTGGATGCAGCGGCGGTCGGTTATGGGTTTGGCAGTTTTGAAGAGTTGAATGCCGAGGCGCCGGCTTATCACTTTGAAACGCTGGACGATTTGCATCAGGCCTTTTTGCAGCGCTGATCAAATTGCTTTCGCGAGCAGGCTCACTCCCACAGGGATTCTTGTGGCACACAGATCCAATGTGGGAGCGAGCCTGCTCGCGAAGGGGCCTGTTGTGCCCCCGAGATCATTAGGATTGTGCCATTGCTTTCAGTGCCGCCTTTCGCTCAGTCACCGGTAACCGACCCAACCTCTCCACCTCCGCATAAAACCTCAGCCAATCCCCCCCTACCTTTTTGAACAACGCTGCAAACGCCGGCACCCACTGGTCATAGAGCCCAAACGGTAGCAATCGCGCATTGTTCAACGGCGCATTCACCCAAGCGTCATAACGCTTGTCCCCAGCCCACTGGGTGTCTCGCTTCACCCGATAGTCCCGGCGAAACTGTTCGAACTCGGTTGCTTTGCGTTCGCGCATCTGCTCGGCCGCTAATGGCTGTGTATAAAGCTTCTCCAGCCGTGAGCGGGTATCGAGTACCAATTCAATAAACTGATCGCGCTGCTTCAACCGTGAGTCGGTGTCCACCGGCAACCCGCGAAACGCCCGCCACTGCCGCGTACCTTCCTGCTCGACAAACGTGGCAAAGGACTCGTTGAACTCGGTGTCGTCCTTTACATAGAAGCGTTGATGCGCCAGCTCATGAAAGATCAGCGTGGCCAGGCGTTCATCACCCCAGCCCATCATCGAATTAAGGATCGGGTCGTTGAACCAGCCCAATGTCGAGTAGGCCTCGACACCGCCAATCGATACGTCCATGCCCTGCAATCGCTGGATCGCCGCTTCGCCGCGCGCCGCGCTCTGGCTGTAGTAACCGCGATAGGCCACACACCCGGCAATCGGAAAGCAATGGTTCTGTGGCGTCAGGGAGAACTCCTGCGTGGCAAACACATTCCACACCACATACGGGCGATGGATGTCGGCGTAAAGGCGATAGCTCTGGTTATCCGGCAGGTGCAGTTGCTCACTGGCGAACGTCCGGGCTTTTTGTGACTGGGCCAGGTGTGTGCGCAGTTTCGCGTCGCGGCTGGGGTCGGCAACGACTTTTTCCACCGGCTCCCGCGCCCGCAGCAATTGCAACTGACCGCTGGCCAACTGAGCGTAATAGCTGACGCTGGCGCAACCGTTGAGCAACAAAAACAACACACCCGGAAACAAAACCCGAAAAACGCGATCAAGTAACCCAAGGCTTGGAAACGGCCTGATCAAAATAAGAAATCCCCCGGAGAGTCTGCCCGCAAGACTATCCCGCCTAAAGGAGCACCGCTATGCGCATGTTGATGCTGACAGGGGGCCTGCTGACACTGGCCGGTTGTGCCAGTTTTGGAATGCCCGACCCCGACCCTTCGCAAGCCTGGATCGACCTTGATGCCCGGCAGCAGGACACGTCGTTGCAAGCGCTGAAGGTCGATAGCAGCGTGACCGACGACAAACGTTACTTCGAAGTGCAGCCAGGCAGCCACGAGTTGAAGGTGCGTTATCAATTCCCGGTAGAAGCGACCAACATCGGTCCCGACGCCGAGCCGCTGTGGCGTGATTGCCAGTTGAGCGTGAAATTCAAGGATTTCAACGCCGGCCAGCGTTATCAGTTACAGGCCGGCAGTATCGGCTTCCGGCCATGGGCCAAGCTCTATGACGAGCAGCGCAAAGTGGTAGGCCAGGGCACGCCGGCAGGCTGCCAGCGCACCTGATCGGCGCTATGCTGAGTATTCAGATCTGTGGGTATTCATCATGCGCCAGTTGCTGTTGTTGCTTGCTGCCAGCCTCGTGGCCGGTTGTCAGACGCCATTGCCCCCGGTCGATCCGCAGATGGCCTGGGTCGATTTTTCAACGCCGACACCCGGCGGTAAAGTGCTGATGGCCGAGCGCCTCGACAAACAGCGACTGAATGACGGGCGCTACTTTCAGGTCACCCCGGGCAGCCATGAATTGCGCGTGCGCTTCGATTTCGAAGTGTTTGGTGGTGGCGGCAGCTTGATGAACGGGCCGGTGGAGCGGCTGTGCTACCTGTACATCCGCTATGACCATTTCGAGGCCGGGCAGCGTTATGTGCTGGAGGGGCGGTCGCTGGGGTTCACACCGAGCGCCCGGCTGTACAACACCAAACGCGAAATCGTCGCCGAGGATCGCGAGTACAACTGCATTATCTGAGGCGACTCAGCTGTCGTTCTTCTGATAGATGATCGCTTTGGTGCCGCTCTCACATGAACCGACCACCATGGCGATGTCATGTTTTGCGGCTTCTTCCTTGGTTACGATTTCCAGTGTGTAGGACGGCACTGCTTTGGCCTGAATCTTGACTTCGATCTCTTTCTTGAGTTCTTCGCAGTCTTTGGGTGCCGCAATTACCGAGGTGGCCAGTGCACTGCAGAGGATCGCCAAGCCAATACGTTTCATGAGTGAAGCTCCCTGAGGCAGCGCGCACGGGCGTGCGCTGAAGCTGCTGTCATCGATTCGACCATACTTTTACAGCGAGGGTTCTGACTTCGCTCACAACTTGTATTTTTGGTTCAGACCTGTGGCGATTTCGAAATCGCCTTCGCGAGCAGGCTCGCTCCCACATTGGGCCTGTGTGCCACACGAATCCCTGTGGGAGCGAGCCTGCTCGCGAAGGCGTCAGATCAGCCAGCGACAAATTAGCTGACCAGCGAGGCGTCTAGAGTAATCTTCGCATTAAGTACCTTGGACACCGGGCACCCTTCCTTGGCCTTGTTGCTCAGCTCTTCAAACTGCGCCTGAGTCGCCCCAGGGATTTTCGCCTTCAGGATCAGCTTCACCGCTGTGATCGCGAAGCCGCCATCTACCTGATCAAGGGTCACTTCAGCCTGAGTGTCGATGCTGTCGGCCTTCAGCCCCGCATCGCCCAGAATCATCGAAAACGCCATGGAAAAACAACCGGCATGCGCCGCGCCGATCAGTTCTTCCGGGTTGGTGCCCTTGCCGCCTTCGAAGCGCGCCTTGAAACCGTATGGGGCTTCTCTGAGTACGCCGGTTTCAGTGGAAATCGAGCCGATACCGGTTTTCAGATCACCCGCCCAATGTGCCGATGCTTTCTTCACGATAGCCATGTCTTCCTCCTCGTCTCTGGCGCGGAAACGCCGCGTCGTTGTGGTTTTTGCTTGCAAGGCTTCTGAGGATAGACGCCGGAACAAAGTTCAGCCCGGTTGAATCGTTGACTTTTTTAGTAGGAAATTTCGACTCGGCTATTGAAACTCGGGTATATGCCCTCATTGCATAAAACACGCTTATGAATTCGGCAGGTTTCGTTCGTATCATCAACCTGCCTCCTGACTCGGAGACGCAGGTTTATGAAGCAACTGTCCGACGTAAAATTTTCTACCCTCGATCTTGTGCCGGTGCGCGAGAACGGCAGCCCGGCGCAATCGCTGCGCAACTCGCTGGACCTGGCTCAGCATGCCGAAAAGTTCGGCTACACGCGGTTCTGGGTGGCGGAACACCACAACATGGACGGCATCGCCAGTTCCGCGACCTCGGTTTTGCTGGGCTATCTGGCGGGCGGGACGTCGACCATTCGCGTCGGCTCCGGCGGCGTGATGCTGCCCAACCATGCGCCGCTGGTGATCGCCGAGCAGTTCGGCACACTGGAAAGCCTGTATCCAGGGCGGATCGACCTCGGTCTGGGCCGCGCGCCCGGTTCCGATCAGATGACTGCTCGGGCGCTGCGCCGTGAACGCTCCGGCAGCGCCGATGATTTCCCCGAAGACGTCGCCGAACTGGTGCGCTACCTCGGCCCGCGTACCCCGGATCAGCGTGTGATCGCCATGCCGGGCACCGGTACCAACGTGCCGATCTGGCTGCTCGGTTCCAGCCTGTTCAGTGCGCAACTGGCCGGTGAGCGCGGTTTGCCTTACGCCTTCGCCTCGCATTTTGCCCCGCGTTTCATGCACGAGGCGATCCGCGTTTATCGCAATCACTTCAAGCCGTCGTCGGTGCTCGACAAACCGTACGTAATGCTCGGCGTGCCGTTGGTGGCGGCGGATACCGATGAGCAGGCCGATTACCTGGCGACTTCGGTGTACCAGCGCATTCTCGCGTTGATGCGCGGGCAGAGCCTGGTGCAGCGTCCGCCGGTGAAAACCATGGATGGCCTGTGGTTGCCGCATGAACGTGAGGCTGTGGGTGATTTTCTTGGGCTGGCGATGGTGGGCAGCCCGCAGAAGATCCGCGCGAAGCTTGAGGTGCTGGTTGAGCAGACTCAGGCCGATGAGCTGATTTTTACCAGCGATTTGTATGAACACGCTGATCGTGTGCATTCGTACGAGTTGCTCGCGCAAGTGATGAAGGGCTGAAAAGCCCCTCACCCTAACCCTCTCCCGGAGGGAGAGGGGACTGATTGAGGTGTTCTCGCGCTCGACATCGACCTGAAAAATCGAGTCGAACTCAGGTTTTGAACAGCCCCCGATCGGCTCCCTTTCCCCCTCGCCCCTAGGGGGAGAGGGCTGGGGTGAGGGGGTTCGATTTCAAACACACCAAAAGCCCCAAATCGCAGGCACAAAAAAGCCGACGCCTTCACGTCGGCTTTTGCATTTCAGTCACGATCAGCCGCGCTTGTAGACAATTTCCTTGGCGCCACCTTCACATTTGCCAACGACCTTGCCGTCAGCGGCCGCACCCTTGTCGACAATCTCCAGCGAATACCCGGAAACGCCCTTGGCATCCAGCTTCGCCGCAATCTCGCTTTTCAGCTCTTCACATGGCTTGCCGGCAGCAAACGCACCACCCGCAAGGCTCAACAAACCTACTGCCAACATGAACTTCTTCATCGGTCGCACTCCCTGGTCGGATTGAAAGAGGCGGGCATCAGGTCATCCACCCGATGCGCTCACCCTGTAGCGCTTTGCCATTCCTATGGCACTCGGCCAGCGCGCAAGTTCAGAAGACTAGACCAAACTCAGCTGCTGGCAATCCTGAAGCCGACTTTCAGCGTCACTTGAAAGTGCGCAGCCTTGCCGTCCTTGATGTGGCCACGGGTGTCGACCACTTCAAACCACTCAAGATGCTTGATGCTCTTGTTGGCTTCGGCCAGCGCGTTGTTGATGGCGTCTTCGATGCTGCTGGTGGACGAACCGACCAGCTCGACTTTCTTGTACGTGTGATGGTCACTCATGGCGATCTCCTTGGCGTGTGGAATTGAGACTAGCAGTGAATCTGCACTGTTGATTTCGGCGGCTGCGCGCAGGCGAAGTTCAGATTTTCTGCACTTTCTCAAACCGCTGAAGTCCCAACCAACACACGCCACTCATCACCAATGCAGGAGAGCCACCATGGCCAACACCTCTTTACGTAAAGCCTCGTTGCAAAGCATGGAAGCCGAGATCGAGAGTCTGCTCAAGTCGTTGGAAAGCCTGAAGGACGACGCTTCGGACGAGTCGCGCAAGACCCTCAAGGCGCTGAAAAGCAATGCCGAAAGTGCGCTGAAACATTCGCGCCACCTGCTCAGCGATGCCTATGAAGAAGTCAAAGTGAAAACCCGCGAAACCGGGATCGCCACTCGTGATTACGCACAGGAACATCCGTGGACAACCGCCGGTGTCGCGGTCGGTGCAATCGGTCTGCTCGCGGCTTACTTGCTGTTCAAGCGCGGCGAGTGATCGTTCTGGCGCAGCTCGTTCTTGAGCCATTGCGCCAGTTGCCGAGCGCGCCCGTCTGCGGCGCGTTTGGGTAGCCACAACGCCAGTTGCGCCGGGGTTTCACAGAAGCCCCACGGCGCAACCAGGCGACCAGCCTTTAAATCTTCTGTTACCAGCGGCTCCGGCGCGATGGCCACGCCGAGACCGGCCACTGCGGCCTCCAGCAAATAATACAAATGCTCGAAACCTTGCCCGAGCTTCAACGCTTTTGCGTCGAGGTCGCTTTGCTGTGCCCAACTCGGCCAGGCTTGTGGCCGCGAGGTGGTGTGCAGCAGTGGTTCACTGAGCAGTGCTGAGGCTGGCGCGGTTTCCAGGCGTTGATAACCGCTAAACAGCGGACTCATGACCGGACCGATGCGTTCTGCGGCCAATTCGTAAACCTGCATGTCGGCCGGCCATGGCGGCTCGGCGAACAGCAGCAAAGCATCCAGTCCCGGACGCCGAGGATCGAGATCGCCTTCACCTGCCGACAAATGCAGACGCAAATCCGGCAGATCGGCATTCAATCGCCCCAAGCGCGGGATAAACCAGCGCGCGAGCAGACTTCCGGAGCAACCCAGCACAAACGGTGCATCCGCCGTGCTTTGCGTCAACTCCGCGCAAACACTGCGCAACCGGTCAAACGCCTCTCCACTGGCATCGCGTAAACGCATGCCGGCATCTGTGAGTTTCAAGCCGCGCCCGTCCTTGACGAAAAGACTGACACCCAAGTGCTCTTCGAGCACTTTGAGCTGACGACTGACCGCGCCATGGGTGACGTGAAGCTGCTCGGCAGCCTGGCTGACACTGTTCAGACGGGCGGTTGCTTCGAACGCGCGCAAGGCGTTCAGCGGGGGAAGGTCGTGGCTCATGATATCTGTGAGTTTTCCTGACGGGTTGTGGCGATCTTATCGGTTTTCAGTCTGGATCGTCAGGGGTAGAGTGGTCGTCATTGTCTTTTGACCCGAATTCACCTGGAGCGACTCATGACCCAGACTTCGAACACCTCTGATCTGCGTAACGGCCCGGACGATAACGGCCTGTTTGGCTCGTTCGGTGGCCGTTATGTGGCAGAAACCCTGATGCCTTTAATCCTCGATCTGGCCCGCGAATACGAAGCGGCCAAGGAAGATCCGGCGTTCATAGAAGAACTGGCCTACTTCCAGCGTGACTACGTCGGACGTCCGAGCCCGCTGTACTTCGCTGAGCGCCTGACCGAGTTCTGCGGCGGCGCGAAGATTTATCTCAAGCGCGAAGAGCTCAACCACACCGGCGCGCACAAGATCAACAACTGCATCGGCCAGATCCTGCTGGCACGGCGCATGGGCAAGAAACGCATCATCGCCGAGACCGGCGCCGGCATGCATGGCGTGGCCACTGCCACCGTGGCCGCACGTTTCGGTCTGGATTGCGTGATCTACATGGGCACCACTGACATCGAACGTCAGCAGGCCAACGTCTTCCGCATGAAGCTGTTGGGCGCTGAAGTGATTCCAGTGGTGGCCGGCACCGGTACTCTGAAAGATGCAATGAACGAAGCCCTGCGTGACTGGGTGACCAACGTCGACAGCACCTTCTACCTGATCGGCACCGTGGCCGGCCCGCATCCTTATCCAGCGATGGTTCGCGACTTCCAGGCCGTTATCGGCAAGGAAACCCGCGATCAGTTGCAGGCTCAGGAAGGTCGTCTGCCGGACAGCCTTGTGGCGTGCATCGGTGGTGGTTCCAATGCGATGGGCCTGTTTCACCCGTTCCTCGATGACAAGAGCGTTGAGATCATCGGCGTCGAAGCAGCCGGTTACGGCATCGAAACCGGCAAGCACGCGGCCAGCCTGAATGGCGGCGTTCCGGGTGTGCTGCACGGCAACCGTACTTTCCTGCTGCAGGACGACGATGGCCAGATCATCGACGCCCACTCGATTTCCGCCGGCCTCGACTATCCGGGCATCGGCCCTGAACACGCGTGGTTGCATGACATCGGCCGCGTTCAATACACCTCGGTGACTGACGACGAAGCGCTGGATGCGTTCCACAAATGCTGCCGCTTGGAAGGGATCATTCCTGCCCTGGAAAGTGCCCACGCCCTGGCCGAAGTATTCAAGCGCGCGCCGAAGCTGCCTAAGGATCACCTGATGGTGGTCAACCTCTCCGGCCGTGGCGACAAAGACATGCAGACCGTCATGCACCATATGGAACAGTCGAAGCAGGAGAAACACTGATGAGCCGCCTGCAAACCCGTTTTGCCGACCTCAAAGAACAGAACCGCGCCGCGCTGGTGACCTTCGTCACCGCCGGTGATCCGGACTACGACACCTCGCTGGCGATCCTCAAAGGTTTGCCGGGTGCTGGCGCCGACGTGATCGAGCTGGGCATGCCTTTCACCGACCCGATGGCCGACGGCCCGGCGATTCAACTGGCGAACATCCGTGCCTTGGGCGCCAAGCAGAACCTGGTGAAAACCCTGCAAATGGTTCGCGAGTTCCGTGAAGGCAACAGCGACACGCCGCTGGTGCTGATGGGCTACTTCAACCCTATTCACATGTTCGGCGTGCCGCGCTTCATTGCTGAGGCGAAAGAGGCCGGCGTCGATGGTCTGATCGTCGTCGACATGCCACCTGAGCACAATGCCGAGCTGTGCGACCCGGCACAGGCTGCCGGTCTGGACTTTATCCGCCTGACCACGCCAACCACAGACGATGCGCGTCTGCCGAAAGTGCTCAATGGCAGCTCCGGTTTTGTTTACTACGTGTCGGTCGCCGGTGTGACCGGTGCTGGCGCGGCGACGCTGGAGCATGTCGAAGAGGCGGTGACTCGTCTGCGTCGTCATACCGATCTGCCGATCAGCATCGGTTTCGGCATCCGTACGCCGGAGCAAGCGGCGTCCATCGCACGTCTGGCCGATGGTGTGGTGGTGGGTTCGGCATTGATCGATCACATTGCCAACGCGACCACGCCAGCTCAAGCCGTCGACGGTGTACTGAGCCTGTGTTCGGCACTCTCCGAAGGCGTGCGTAAGGCCCGCGTCAGCTGAAGGTAAAGTTCCTGATACAGAGGAATTAGCACCTCAAAGCACAGACTAAATGAGCAAGATCGAGGGCTTCAGAACATCGTTCTGCAGCCCTTTTTGCTGTTTGTGCCGTGAGGAAAGACCCGATGAAAATGCCGAAACGTCTGATTGCCGGACTGGGCGTGCTGATGATCAGCGCGACGCCGCTGCTGGCCAGTGCCGACCCGCGCGATGATCACGACCACGGCGGCCCGCAACAGGGCCATTACGATAACCGTGGCGACAATCACGGTGACGACCACCGTGGCCCGCAGAACGATCACCGTGGCGGCCCGCCGCCGCGTGACTTCGGGCCGGTGCGCCAGACCATACGTGACAATCATGGCTACTTTGTACGCGGTGCACCGCCGCCGCCGGGAATTCATCTGGAGCGTGGCCGGCCTTTGCCGCGCGGCTATTACGGCGAGCGTCTGGATAATCGCGCGTTAGGTCGTTTGCCGGTGTATCCGGGTTACGAATGGCGCCGGGCGGGAGGCGATATCGTGCTGATCGCGGTGGGCACCGGCATCGTCTACGAAATTCTCGATGGCGTTTTGTATTGATCCGCAGGCAATAAAAAAGACCGCAGCCAATGGCTGCGATCTTTTTTTTCAGGGTAGCTCCAGTCCGCCGGAGGCCTTGTGCAGTTTGCGCAGATGCGCGCCAATCTGCTTCACATTCTCTTCGCTGGCGGCAATCTCCGCAGCCCGCTTCGGCTCCAGCAACTTGCGCACTTCGGCGTCCAGATCACCCGACAGTGCCAGCAGCTTCTTCTGCCGCTGACTGCTCTCTGCTTCGAGTCGACTGAACTCAGTCGGATGTGGCAATCCGTAACCCTTGGAGTCGAGCAATTCCGCCGGACGGCTGAGGAAGCCGCTGTTGGCGAGAATTTCCTGCAAGGTCGCGTTTGCCTTGTCCATACCGCCGTTTTCCAGCTCGCGCGCGCCGAGATAACGCTGCTTGACCTCATCCTGAGCCAGCAGCAACTGACGTCGATAACTGGCCTGCTCCAACAGCAGCAGGGCGGCGCTGGTGCGCAAGTCGGCGCGCTCGAACCACTCACGGCGTTCTTCGGCAGTGAGTGAAAGCCATTCCTCAACGGTGGTCTGTTTGATCGGCAGTTGTTTCTTCAGCACGTCGAACATCGCCTGATAGCGATCGCGGAACGAGTCGAAGCGATAGCCCAGACGCAACGCTTCTTTCGGGTCATCCAATACGCTGGTATCGGCGAGACCGCGGCCCTTGAGCACTTCCAGCAAACCGTTGGGCATGATGCTATCGAGACCGGTGAGCTGCGCGTTGTTGCTGCCGCTGCGCAACAGTTTCAGGCCTTCCACGGCGCAATTGTTGGACAGGAAGAAGTAGTTGCCGTCGTAGCTCCAGTGCATTTCGGCGGCATGCTCAACCACGCCTTCGATCTCGTCGCGTGACAGGTTCAAAGGCACTGAGGCGAGGCTGCGCAGCTCGGTCTTGGTGTATTCGTCGATGACCTGCGCAAGCGGCAGTACGAACAGCCGTGACGGGTATTTGCCCACCAGACCATCCCAGCTCGACAACTGTACATCGCCGACAAAGGCACGGTAGGACAACACCAGATGCTGATCCAGATCGAGCCGGCAATCTGGCCCACGCGGGCGGCCCGGTGCACAGATCACCAGACGCAACATGCTGTGACCCCAGCGGCTGACCCAGTTCTGATTGGCTTCGGCCAGCAGGTAATCGACGGCATAGACCCGCTCGGGATCGACCTGCCCCAAAGGTTGTTTGGCGAAGTCGTTGCCGGCATTGAGGAAGGAGAAGGTCTTGCTGCAGGTGTCCTTGGCCGGCGGTGCCCAGCCGAAGTGTTGCTGGTAATAGCGGTACAGCGCAGGACGGCGGCAGGCGTAACTCGGGTCGAGGAGGAAATACTCCATGTTGACCGCGACGAACTCCTTGGGGCTGGAGATTTCGTACAGGTCCGGGCTGCGGGCGATCTGCCTGTTGTGTTGTTCACGTTCGCCACGGCGACCGACGTATTGCTGCCAACCGGCGAGGTCGAGCAGGCGCGGGTCGTCACTGAGGGTGAAGCGACGGCCGTTCTGGCCGCGACACTCGTCGGGAATGCCGATCAGCCCGGCGCTGTTGAAGCGTCGAGTGCAACGCTGGATCAGCGTGCGCTCGGCAGTCGGCCATAGGCGCGCGCGATCATAAATGTGGGTGATTTCATGCAGCACCGTGGCGAGTAGTTCCTGACGCACAGTACCGTGGGGGCGATTGGTTTTTTCTTTGGCGGCGCTGCCATCCGTGAGACCGGCGAGCAGTTTTCGATTCAGATCAAGCTCAGAGACCAGCGTGGCCTGACCGTAGGCATTGGCAGGCATGTCGTCAGTCCAGCCGACATCGATGCGCCGATCCAGCCGCTCGATAAAGCTCGGCGGCAGCTTTTGCATCGCCTCATCGATCAGCGCCTGGCTGGCCTGTTGTTGGGCGGGGCTCAGACCGTCGGTCTTGAGCCGCAATTGCAGGCCAGCGTGGGCGTTGTTGCCAAGCAGCAACAACGCCCCGGCCAGCAGCCAGGTGCCGAGTGACTTCACAGTGCGAGGATGGCTTCGGCGAGAACCTGATCGCTGGCGTCACGCGCTTCCGGCACGCGGGTGCGCAAGGTATTGAGCGCGGCTTCCAGGTGTGCGCCACGGATATCGCCATTGGACGCTACGAAACTGGCAGCGTCGTCGTGGGCTTCACGGATGATTTTCGAATCGCGAATCGACGTAGTGGTGTCGGAGGTGAAATCGATAGTGCGCTGGGAGGCACGAACGATGATGTTACTGGTGGCTACCAGGGTGTGCGCCTGGGCCACGTCGGCCAATAAAAACAGGCCAAGGGCGGCAGCAATCAGCGGGCTACGCATGGAACGACTCCGGAAGGGCAAGGATAACTGGGGTACAGGATAACTATTGGACGAGAATTGCTTCTGCCAGTTCAAGGTCGCTGACATGAAGTTTCGGCCGGGTTTTGCGCAGGTAATGCAGCGCGGATTCCAGACGAGCACCTCGCCATTCACCATCACTGGCAACAAACGCGGCCGCGTCATCGTGAGCGGCGAGCAGCAGTTTACGGTCGAAAGGCGCGGAAGACACCATGCTGGTGGCGTAACCACTGACGACGGTGCCTTGCGTCGATGCGTTGAAAGCATCAAAGGCATTGACCGGCGCCGTCCAGCAGGCGGTGAACAATAGGGAAGGAATCAGTAGATTTGGAAGAAAGCGCATCGGACTCGGTAATTGTTGGTGAGCCGAAAGGCTAGCGCAATGCCCGGGCCAGAGCCAGCGCCGAAACATCGGGACACGACCGGCGTGTCCCGAGTGGTACCTGGCGCTTAGATCGTCAGGATGGCCTGAGCCAGTTGTGCGTCGGTAGCTTGCAGCTGTGGCGCCTGGTGACGGATGTGATCCAGTGCGCTTTCCAGTTTCACCCCACGGATTTCGCCTTCGCTGGCCACGAAGCTGGCAGCGTCGTCACGGGCGGCAAGAACGATCTTGTCGTCACGGAACGAGGAGGTGACGTCGGATGTAGCGTCGGACGAGGATTTCAGAGCGCCGACAACGGCGTCGGTGGTCACGATGAAGCTGGTGGCGCTGGCGTTGGCAGCCACGGCCAGCAGGGCGGCAGCACTGAGCAGGCGAAGACGGGACATGATGTAACTCCTGTGGATAAACCGTAGAGAGAGGTGGCTCGGTATCTGAGGAGTCAGACGCCAGTGACACAGCATTCGCCACGTTCTGCGTGGATATTAGGCCTGCTTAGCGAGATTCGCACAGTGGGCAGAATGCTAGCGCCAGAAGGGTTTATCCAGTTCATGGAGGAGATCGGCGTGGCTGAGGCCAAGATCGGCGAGGTCACGGCCATCCAGTTGAGCCAGCATTCGCCGCGTTCTGGCGCGCTCCAGGTACTCCCAAAGACCGCCAAACAAGCGCCGCAGAGCGTTCCGGCGAGCAACCGGAAGGCTCGAAGTTTCTGAAACATCCTGTAAGTCTTTCATGGGCGTATTCCTTTCACCGGAGAAGGCGGAAGGTCATGTTGAGCCTGTTATAGAAAGAGATGCAGATACACTCGAGCAAAATTGTATTGGTTCAGATTGAAATCAAATAAAACTGTACCTGTCGGCGGTATCAGCAGGTGTACCGGGATTTTCTACTCCCGGAAACGACAAAACCCGTCGTGGTTTCCCACGACGGGTTTTGCTTGTTCAATTCGGGTTGCTGGCGGTGGGTCTAACGACCAGAGCCAGCGACGCTACTTAGCGCCAGAACGGCTTGCTCAGCTCTTCGTAGCGTTGCGCTTCGCTGATACCGGCGTCAGCCAGCAGACGCGAATCCAGGCGAGCCAGTTGATGGCGGCTGGAGATGCGGCGCTGCCACAACATCAGGTTGGCGATAACGCGCAGAGGCAGGGAAGCCTGGGTGTTTACAGCTTTGTCTTCGAAGAACAGTTCGGAACTGAGTGTACGTTCCATGGTTGACATCCTTCCGCTTGTGGCGGGATCAGGTAGTGGTTTGACTGGTGCCCATGATCCTCTCGTTTGCCAAGTCTCTCTAGATACAGTTCAACTGTATTGTGAGTGACCAGTTAACTGTTTAATGGGGGTGTACGGGTCAAAATTGAACAAACTGTACCTATCCGCACTAAAGTGGTGCATTTTTGCTCGATTCACTCAAAAAGGTAGGCGGCGCCTGTAGGAAATGACCGGTACAGCAGTACAGTTTTTGTCAGAGGTGGAGGCTTGAGGAAGTCCGCCGACGCAAACTGTGTTTGCGTCGGCGGTTTATCTGTGTGATCAGACCGCGAGCATGCGCCCGGTTTCTTCCAGATTCATGTGCCAGCTCAACGCTTCACGCAGGATGTGCGGGGTGTGACCACCGATTGCACAGGCCGCCGTGAAGTAATCGTTCAGCGCCTGACGAAAGTCCGGGTGTACGCAGTTATCAATGATCACCCGCGCACGCTCCCGTGGCGCCAGGCCGCGAAGGTCAGCCAGGCCCACCTCGGTCACTAGAATGTCGACGTCATGCTCGGTGTGGTCAACGTGGCTGACCATCGGTACTACGCTGGAAATCGCGCCGCCCTTGGCGATCGATTTGGTTACAAACACCGCCAGATGCGCGTTACGCGCGAAGTCACCGGAACCGCCGATGCCGTTCATCATCCGCGTGCCGCAGACGTGGGTGGAATTGACGTTGCCATAGATGTCGAACTCCAGGGCCGTGTTGATGCCGATGATGCCCAGGCGGCGCACCACTTCCGGGTGGTTGGAGATCTCCTGCGGACGCAGCACCAGTTTGTCCTTGTACTTCTCCAGATTGCCGAACACGTTGCTGTTGCGCCGCTCCGACAACGTAATCGAGCTGCCCGACGCAAAGCTCAGCTTGCCGGCATCGATCAGGTCGAACGTCGAATCCTGCAGCACCTCGGAGTACATGGTCAGTTCTTCGAACGGCGAATCGATCAGGCCACACATCACCGCGTTGGCAATATTGCCGATTCCGGCCTGCAGCGGGCCGAGCTTGTTGGTCATGCGCCCTGCGTCGACTTCCTGCTTGAAGAAGGTGATCAGGTGATCGGCGATGGCATTGGTGTCGACATCCGGCGACGACACGGTGGACGGCGAATCGGCCTGCTGAGTGATGACGATGGCGACAATCTTCTCCGGCGGAATCGGAATCGCGGTGCTGCCGATGCGATCATCGACTTTTACCAGCGGGATCGGCGTGCGCGTCGGACGGTAAGTCGGGATATAGATGTCGTGCAGGCCTTCGAGGTTGGCGTTGTGCGCCAGATTGATTTCGACGATTACCTGTTTGGCGAAAATCGCGAAGCTCGCCGAGTTGCCCACCGACGTAGTCGGCACGATGTGGCCTTGCTCGGTGATGGCGACGGCTTCGATGACCGCGATGTCCGGCAGCTTCAGTTGCTGGTTGCGCAGTTGCTCGACGGTTTCCGACAAGTGCTGGTCGATGAACATGACTTCGCCGGCGTTGATTGCCTTGCGCAAGGTGCTGTCGACCTGGAACGGCATGCGCCGCGACAGTACGCCGGCTTCGGTCAGTTGCTTGTCGAGGTCGTTGCCCAGGCTGGCGCCGGTCATCAGGCTGATCTTCAGCGGCGTGACCTTGGCCCGCTCGGCCAATGCGTGGGGAACGGCTTTGGCTTCGCCGGCGCGGGTGAAACCGCTCATGCCGACGGTCATGCCGTCTTCAATCAGAGCAGCTGCGTCGGCGGCGCTCATCACTTTATCCAACAACAAAGGCAGGCGAATACGGTCACGGTACATGGATTATTATCTCGGGCAACGAGTAGCAGGATGCGCAGTCTAGTGAATTTGACGGGCGCCTGTCCCGCTACCAAGGTCGCAAACGAGGCGTCTATTTAGCGGGTTTGAAGTAAAACACCGTTACTGGATCTGCAACAACGCGGCAAATTGTCCGACGTTTTGCGCAAACAAAAACGCCCCGACGAGTCGGGGCGTTCGGTGCAGCAGCGATAGATTACTCGACCGCTTTGACCATGTCTTCGATGACTTTCTTCGCGTCGCCGAAGACCATCATGGTCTTGTCCAGATAGAACAGCTCGTTGTCCAGACCGGCATAGCCGCTGGCCATCGAGCGCTTGTTGACGATGATGGTTTTGGCCTTGAACGCTTCGAGAATTGGCATACCGGCAATCGGCGACTTCGGATCGTTCTTCGCCGCCGGGTTGACCACGTCGTTCGCGCCGAGCACCAGCACCACGTCGGCCTGGCCGAACTCGGAGTTGATGTCTTCCATCTCGAACACCTGGTCGTAAGGCACTTCGGCCTCGGCGAGCAGAACGTTCATGTGCCCCGGCATCCGACCCGCCACCGGGTGAATCGCGTACTTCACGGTCACACCACGATGGGTCAGCTTCTCGGTCAGCTCTTTCAGCGCATGTTGTGCACGCGCTACCGCCAGACCGTAGCCCGGCACGATGATCACGGTGTCGGCGTTGGTCAGCAGGAAGGTCGCATCATCAGCCGAACCGGATTTCACCGGACGTGCTTCTTTTGCTCCGGCCGGGCCAGCATCAGCCGTGTTGCCGAAACCGCCGAGCAGTACATTAAAGAAGGAACGGTTCATCGCCTTGCACATGATGTACGAGAGGATCGCACCGCTCGAGCCCACCAGCGAACCGGCAATGATCAGCATCGAGTTGTTCAGCGAGAAGCCGATACCTGCCGCCGCCCAGCCCGAATAGCTGTTGAGCATCGACACCACCACCGGCATGTCGGCGCCGCCGATCGGGATGATGATCAGCACGCCCATCACGAACGCCAGTGCCAGCATCAGCGCGAACGCGGTGAGGTTGCCGGTGAACATGAAGGTCAGGCCGAGTGCCAGCGTCGCCAGGCCCAGCACCGCATTCAGCTTGTGCTGACCGGCGAACTGTACCGGTGCGCCCTGGAACAGGCGGAACTTGTACTTGCCCGAGAGCTTGCCGAACGCGATCACCGAACCGGAGAAGGTGATTGCACCGATCGCGGCACCGAGGAACAGCTCCAGACGGTTGCCCGCCGGGATCGAGTCGCCCAGCTGTTTAACGATGCCCAGCGATTGCGGCTCCACCACGGCGGCGATGGCAATGAACACTGCCGCAAGGCCGATCATGCTGTGCATGAAGGCGACCAGTTCCGGCATCTTGGTCATTTCAACGCGTTTGGCCATGATCGAACCGGCGGTGCCGCCGATCAGCAGGCCGACGATGACGTAACCAATACCGGCTGTAGCCAGTTCAGCACCCAACTTATAGATGAGGCCAACGGTGGTGAGAATGGCCAACGCCATGCCGAGCATGCCGAACAGGTTGCCGCGCCGCGAGGTGGTCGGGTGCGACAGGCCTTTGAGGGCCTGGATAAAGCAGATCGACGCGATCAGGTAGAGCGTCGTGACGAGATTCATGCTCATTACTTCGGCGCCTCTTCTTTTACTTTCGGGGCTTTCTTCTTGAACATCTCAAGCATGCGGCGGGTGACCAGGAAACCACCGAACACGTTGACCGCCGCCAGTGCCACGGCGAGGGTGCCCATGGTTTTACCCAGCGGCGTAACGGTCAGTGCGGCCGCGAGCATGGCGCCGACGATCACGATCGCCGAGATAGCGTTGGTCACCGCCATCAACGGCGTGTGCAGCGCTGGCGTAACGTTCCAGACCACGTGGTAACCGACATAAATCGCCAGCACGAAGATGATCAGGTTGTAGATACCGGGGGAGATAAGCTCTTCCATCGTCTGAATCCCTGCTTAGGCGTTTTTGCGGATGACTTGGCCGTCGCGGCACATCAGGCACGCGGCGACGATGTCGTCTTCGAGGTTGACGTCGAACTGGCCTTCTTTGGTGAAAACCAGCTTGAGGAAGTCCAGCAGGTTGCGCGCGTACAGCGCCGAGGCGTCTGCAGCGACTTCACCAGCCAGATTGGTCGGGCCGCAAATGGTCACGCCATTCTCGACCACGACTTGATCAGCCACGGTAAGCGGACAGTTGCCACCCTGAGCAGCGGCGAGGTCGATGACCACCGAGCCCGGTTTCATCTGCGCCACGGTTTCCGCGCTCAACAGCGTCGGTGCCTTGCGGCCAGGAATCAGCGCGGTGGTGATGACAATGTCAGCCTGCTTGGCGCGCTCGTGCACGGCCTGGGCCTGACGCTGCATCCAGCTCGCCGGCATTGGCCGCGCATATCCGCCGACACCGACGGCGCATTCACGCTCTTCATCGGTCTCGTATGGCACGTCGACGAACTTCGCCCCGAGGGATTCGATCTGCTCTTTTACCGCCGGACGCACGTCGGACGCTTCGATCACCGCACCCAGACGTTTCGCCGTGGCAATTGCCTGCAACCCGGCCACGCCGGCGCCGAGAATCAGCACGCGCGCCGCTTTCACGGTGCCCGCAGCGGTCATCAGCATTGGCATGAAGCGAGGGTAATGGTGAGCGGCCAGCAACACAGCCTTATAGCCGGCAATGTTCGCCTGCGACGACAACACATCGAGACTCTGCGCGCGCGAGGTGCGCGGCGCCGCTTCGAGGGCGAACGCGGTAATGCCGCACTCGGCCATCTTCGCGATGGTTTCGTTGTTGAACGGGTTGAGCATGCCCACCAGCACCGTGCCGCGCTTGATCAGCGTCAGCTCGGCATCGCTTGGGGCGACCACTTTGAGAATCAGCTCGGCGCCAAACGCGTCATTGGCACTGCCAATGGTTGCGCCTGCCGCTTCATAGGCACTGTCGACCACACTGGCTTTTACGCCGGCGCCGGTTTGCACAGTGACCTTATGACCTTGGCTGATCAGCTTTTTAATGGTTTCCGGGGTTGCAGCAACCCGTGTTTCACCGGTCTGGGTTTCGAGAGGAACACCAATGTGCACGTCAAATCTCCTACGTGATCTTATTGAGTAAACCCATGCACTACGGATGGTGCGACTGGGGCGGCCGATCAGCACGATCCCGCCAAATCAGGGCGGGGCGCGGCATTTTGCAGGCGAACTTTATGCCCTTCAAGGGATTATGACGGGTGACGGAAAATTAACTACAAGTCATCCCGTGACCGAATGTCGCAGATGGCCGGCTGAATCCCTTGCAGGCCGTGCCTTGTAAGGATTCTGGCCGAATATCGAAAAATTTCTCATCGGTGGCGTGAATAGGCAGTAATGAGTCGCCAATGGAGGCTCAAAGCCACGTTTTCAGGCGCTTGTGGGACGTCTGTACGACTTTCGGATACAGTCTGTTCAATTGCGACAAATACTTATATCTGTAGGGCTTTTGTTTTTCTGACTACGAGGTCAGGTATCGCTGCGAGTCTTTATCCTTCTAGGCTGTAGCTTTGCGCCTGAGTTACCAACCAGTCACGAAATGCCTTCAATGACGCTGATTCGACCTTTCGTTCGGGAATCATCAGGTAATAGGCCTTGATGCTGGAGAGTGCCTGGGGGTTGGCAACCATCAGGCGTTTCTCGGCCAGCTCACGCTGAATCAGGAATGGTGGAATCAGCGCAATGCCCATGTCGTGCATGGCGGCCTGGGCAAGCATGGAGAATAGCTCGTAGCGCGGGCCTGTCATGTCGCGGGGGATATTCAGCTGTTGCGAGTTGAACCACTGCCGCCAGGCATAAGGGCGGGTGGTCTGCTGCAACAACGGTAGCTCGGCGATTGCCTCGGCTGTCAGATGTGTCTTGTCACCGAGTAGGGCCGGGCTGCACACCGGCATCGGATTTTCGCCCATCAGTCTGTGGGATTCGGTACCGGACCAATCAGCATCGCCGAAGTAGATCGCCGCATCGAATTCGGTATCGGCAAACAGGAAGGGGCGGGTGCGGTTGGTCAGGTTGACCGTGACTTCCGGGTGTTTGAGCTGAAAATCCTTGAGCCGTGGCAGCAGCCATTGCGTGCCGAAGGTTGGCACCACCGCCAGTTCGATCACGTTGGTACCTTGCTGGCCCATTACTGAGAGGGTGTCGCGCTCAACCGCATCCAGTTGCGTGGCGACACGGCGACTGTAGGAAAGTCCTGCCTCGGTTAGTTTTACCCCGCGTCGCGAGCGTCGGAACAGTTCCACACTGAGGAACTCCTCAAGGCTGGCGATCTGTCGGCAAATGGCGCCTTGAGTGAGGGAAAGTTCTTCGGCAGCGCGGGTAAAGCTCTCATGTCGCGCGGCGGCTTCGAAACTGATCAGGGCGGTGGTGCTGGGGATCTTTCTGCGCATGTACGTCAATCTCACTAATGCGCCGCATAAAAGGCATGTCGCGACGTTTCGGAGTGAGAAATTATCACAACAGAATGCGAAATCCTCGTTTGCCGCGACGGCGAACCGCGCCTAGGATCAATGCCACGTTAATTCAGCCGATTTGCGAGGACACTCATGGGCGCTAAAGCTAGCTTCAACTGGATCGATCCCCTGCTGCTGGATCAACAGCTCACTGAAGAAGAGCGCATGATCCGCGACACCGCCGAGCAGTTCGCTCAACAGAGCCTCGCGCCGCGTGTCCTCGAAGCCTTTCGTCATGAGAAAACTGATCCGGCGATCTTCCGCGAAATGGGTGAAGTCGGCCTGTTGGGCGCGACCATACCTGAACAGTACGGCGGCAGCGGCCTCAACTATGTCAGCTATGGCCTGATTGCTCGCGAAGTGGAGCGTGTCGATTCCGGCTATCGCTCGATGATGAGTGTGCAGTCGTCGCTGGTAATGGTGCCGATCAACGAATTCGGTACCGAAGCACAGAAACAGAAATACCTGCCGAAACTGGCTTCCGGTGAATGGATCGGTTGCTTCGGTCTGACCGAGCCGAATCATGGCTCCGACCCGGGCGCGATGATCACCCGGGCGCGTAAAGTCGACGGCGGCTACAGCCTGACCGGCGCAAAAATGTGGATCACCAACAGCCCGATCGCCGATGTGTTCGTGGTCTGGGCCAAAGACGATGCTGGCGACATCCGCGGCTTCGTTCTGGAAAAAGGCTGGAAAGGTCTGAGTGCTCCGGCGATTCACGGCAAGGTTGGTCTGCGCGCATCAATCACTGGTGAAATCGTCATGGACAACGTGTTCGTGCCGGAAGAGAACATCTTCCCCGACGTGCGTGGTCTGAAGGGGCCGTTCACCTGCCTCAACTCCGCCCGTTACGGTATCTCCTGGGGCGCACTGGGCGCTGCCGAATTCTGCTGGCACACCGCTCGCCAGTACACGCTGGATCGTCAGCAGTTCGGTCGTCCATTGGCCGCTACTCAACTCATTCAGAAGAAGCTGGCTGACATGCAGACCGAGATTACCCTGGCCCTGCAAGGCTGCCTGCGTCTGGGGCGCATGAAGGACGAAGGAACCGCTGCGGTCGAAATCACTTCGATCATGAAGCGCAACTCCTGCGGCAAATCGTTGGATATTGCTCGTATGGCGCGTGACATGCTCGGCGGTAACGGCATCTCCGACGAGTTCGGCGTGGCCCGTCATCTGGTCAACCTGGAAGTGGTGAATACCTATGAAGGTACTCACGACGTCCACGCGCTGATTCTCGGACGTGCGCAAACCGGTCTGCAGGCGTTCTATTAATAGGAGAGTGACCATGGGCGCGCTGTCGCATCTGCGGGTACTGGATCTATCGCGAGTGTTGGCCGGGCCGTGGGCCGGGCAGATCCTCGCCGACCTTGGCGCCGAAGTGATCAAGGTCGAGCGCCCGGGTAATGGTGACGACACTCGCGCCTGGGGACCTCCTTTCCTTAAGGACGCTTATGGCGAGAATACGTCGGAGGCGGCTTATTACCTGTCGGCGAACCGAAACAAGCAATCGGTGACCATCGATTTCACCCGCCCTGAAGGGCAAAAGCTGGTGCGCGAGCTGGCGGCGAAGTCGGACATCCTTATCGAGAACTTCAAGGTGGGTGGGCTTGCGGCTTATGGTCTGGATTATGAGTCGCTGAAGGCAATCAATCCGAATCTGATCTACTGCTCGATTACCGGTTTCGGCCAGACCGGGCCCTATGCCAGGCGTGCCGGCTATGACTTCATGATTCAGGGGCTGGGAGGGCTGATGAGCCTGACCGGTCGTCCCGAAGGTGATGAAGGTGCCGGGCCGGTGAAGGTGGGTGTGGCGTTGACGGATATCCTCACCGGTTTGTATTCGACGGTGGCGATTCTGGCGGCGCTGGCTCATCGCGATCACGACGGTGGTGGTCAACACATCGATATGGCTTTGCTGGATGTGCAGGTTGCGTGTTTGGCTAACCAGGCAATGAACTACCTGACGACGGGCAATGCCCCGAAGCGCCTAGGCAATGCGCATCCAAACATCGTGCCTTATCAGGACTTTCCTACGGCCGATGGTGATTTCATTCTTACCGTGGGTAATGATGGGCAATTCCGCAAGTTTGCCGAAGTGGCGGGGCAGCCGCAGTGGGCGGATGATCCGCGCTTCGCGACAAATAAGCTGCGGGTGGCTAACCGCGCGGTTTTGATTCCGCTGATTCGCCAGGCGACAGTGTTCAAGACGACTGCTGAGTGGGTTGCCGAGTTGGAGCAGGCAGGGGTTCCATGTGGGCCGATCAACGATCTGTCGCAGGTGTTTGAGGATCCGCAGGTAAAAGCGCGTGGCCTGGCGATAAAGCTACCGCATGCATTGGCGGGGATGGTGCCCCAAGTGGCTAGCCCGATTCGTCTGTCGCAGACACCGGTTGAATATCGCCGAGCGCCTCCTTTATTGGGTGAGCATACGCTGGAGGTTCTGCAGAGTGTGCTGGGCCTGGGGGCGGGTGCGGTGGCTGAGTTGAAGGCGGCTGGGGTGCTCTGACGATCCCTTCTATATAGAAGGGATCGTGTTTTCTAGCTATATATGGATGTTTTTG
>NZ_CP195111.1:3497500-4187500 GCF_051174785.1 Pseudomonas neuropathica
ATAAAAGGTACTCCGGGGATAACAGGCTGATACCGCCCAAGAGTTCATATCGACGGCGGTGTTTGGCACCTCGATGTCGGCTCATCACATCCTGGGGCTGAAGCCGGTCCCAAGGGTATGGCTGTTCGCCATTTAAAGTGGTACGCGAGCTGGGTTTAGAACGTCGTGAGACAGTTCGGTCCCTATCTGCCGTGGACGTTTGAGATTTGAGAGGGGCTGCTCCTAGTACGAGAGGACCGGAGTGGACGAACCTCTGGTGTTCCGGTTGTCACGCCAGTGGCATTGCCGGGTAGCTATGTTCGGGAAAGATAACCGCTGAAAGCATCTAAGCGGGAAACTTGCCTCAAGATGAGATCTCACTGGAACCTTGAGTTCCCTGAAGGGCCGTCGAAGACTACGACGTTGATAGGTTGGGTGTGTAAGCGCTGTGAGGCGTTGAGCTAACCAATACTAATTGCCCGTGAGGCTTGACCATATAACACCCAAGCAATTTGCATGCTTCAAGCTGAAAAGCGAGAGAGCACCAGATTGCGGTGTGTGAAGACGAAATGAACCGAAAGTTCGAAAGACTCACAAAGCACCAGCTGTCACATACCCAATTTGCTGAAGCGAGGCCATCTGGCCACGACTCGGTACCCGAATTTCTTGACGACCATAGAGCGTTGGAACCACCTGATCCCATCCCGAACTCAGCAGTGAAACGATGCATCGCCGATGGTAGTGTGGGGTTTCCCCATGTGAGAGTAGGTCATCGTCAAGATTAAATTCCGAAACCCCAATTGCGAAAGCAGTTGGGGTTTTGTTTTAGTAGAAGCAACCGTTTTTGCTGGCTTGTTACCGTGTTGACGAGCCAGATACAGAATTTCTTGACGACCATAGAGCGTTGGAACCACCTGATCCCATCCCGAACTCAGAAGTGAAACGATGCATCGCCGATGGTAGTGTGGGGTTTCCCCATGTGAGAGTAGGTCATCGTCAAGATTAAATTCCGAAGCCCCTGTCTGCTAACGCAGACAGGGGTTTTGTCATTTCAGGGTTCACCAAATCTTTGATCAAACGGCTTTACGTGCCTTGCTGATACGTCGAGCCTGCCATTTGCGCCACCAGATGTAGACGCCAGTCCCCGATAAGCCCGCTATCAGAATACCTAACGCCGCGATCATCACTTGCCCGGTAACACCAATGATCCGTCCGCCATGTATCGGCAACTGCAACCGATAAAACCGTTCTCCCAACGTTCCCTGCCCTGCAATTTCCTGCCCTAACAATCGCCCATCCGTACCATGAAAGAACAACCAGGATTTGCCATGTGCTTCGGTGTCATGCTGTCCAAACCCTGCGCCGTAGAAGTTGTACTCAAAGCTGTAATACAACTCCCCGATCGCCGCTGTCAGTCCTAACCTTTTCCCCTCCTGTAATGCCCTCTCGTACGCCTGTTGATAACTCAATTGCGTCATCCCCAGCTCTGAAGGAGGCATTCGCCCTCGAGCCTCATAGACGCTCGGCTCAATCGGTGAAAACAACGAAACCGCAGGCTTGAATACCTGGCTCGGCAAGTTCATGGCGACGCTGCTGACAGCGATCGGCAGGAGCAACAACCACAGCCACAACCCCCCGGCGCGATGTAGATCGAAGTTGAGCCGATAGGCATGCCCACCCTTCACCTTCCAGGCGGTCGACCACTTCTTCCAGAATGGCTTTCCTCGCGGCAATGTCAGCCACAGCGCAACGAAGCAATCGATCACCCAGGCAATCGCAACCAAGCCCATCAACAACAATCCCCAATTACCCGGCAACGTCAGGTTGTAGTGGAATTCAAGAATGAACGGGACAAAATTCTCCCGCTGAAAACAGCACTCCCCCCAATACCTCTGGCCCTTTTGTTCAGCACTCACCGGATCCAGATAGAACGCCTGATTACGTTCAGCGAATGGCTGGCCGGTCCCCGGATCGTTACGCGGGACCATCGCAAGCAACGCGGTGTGGCCCGCCTCATTCGGGTACTCCATGTACCAGACCTGCAACTTTGGATGGGCACTCTGCACGGCATCAACCAAATCACCGGGCGGCAGTCGCTCACCCACTGCAGACGCCGCATAAAACTGCGGATTCAACCATTCATCCAGCTCATGATTGAACGCCAGAATGCTTCCCGTGACCCCGGCAAGCAGCAGAAAAACCGCGGTGGCCAAGCCGATATAACGATGCAACAACACCAAAAACGCACGCATTGGAATTTCTCCACAGAAACGACAAAGCCAGCCCCTGAAACATCAGGGGCTGGCTTTTTTATGCACCGGACAAAGGCTTAGAACTGGTAGCTGACCGTTGCCGCGACGTTGCGCTCTTCGCCCATGTAGCAGAAGTTCAGGCTGGCGCAGGAGGCGACGTAGGACTCATTGGTCAGGTTGTTCGCATTCAGACGCACATCAACGCCCTTTAAACCGACCTTGCCCAAGTCGTAGCCAATCGAGGCATCAAACAACGTGTAGGAAGGCACCTTCATCGTGTTTTCAGCATCTGCCCAGCTATAGCCGACATACCGCACGCCGCCGCCCAGACGCAGGCCATCGAGCGCCGCACTGTCGAACTTGTAGTCCGCCCACAATGACGCCATATGCCGCGGCGCCTGCGTTGGTGAGTTGCCTTTGTTCTCGATCACATCGGTCGGCGTGCTCAACGTACTGACCATCGACTTCGAGTATTCGATGTCGGTGAAGGTGTAGCTGCCGAGGACTTTGAGGTTGTCGGTCAATTGCATGTGCGCTTCCAGTTCCAGGCCCTGAGAGCGCACGGCGCCTACCGCGCGATAGAAGTTTTCCTGCGGCAGTTTGGTTGCCAGGTTCTTCTGATCAATGCGGAACAGCGACGCGGTGAACAAGTTGTCGGTCCCTGGCGGTTGATACTTCAAACCGGCTTCCCACTGTGTGCCGTCGGTAGGCGCCAAAGGATTGCCGGCGCTGTCGGCATAAGAGTTCGGATTAAACGATTCGGAGTAGCTGATATACGGCGCGAGTCCGTTATCGAACAGGTACAGCGCACCCGCACGGCCAGTGAGTTTGGTGCGGCGATCATTGATCTCTGTGCCAACCGGACGTCCGGCTTCAGCGATACGGTTTTCGTCCGAAGTCTCGACCCAGTCCTGACGCAGGCCCAGCGAGAAGCGCCACTTGTCCATCTCGATCAGGTCTTGCAGATAAATCCCGGTCTGCTCCAGACGTCGCAGGTAACTGGTCTCGCCGTACATATCGATGGCCGAGTTGCCGTACACCGGGTTGAACGCATCGATCGGTGCGAGACCGCCACTGGTCCAGTCGACCACAGTTTTGCGCCGCTGATAGTCAGCGCCCATCAGCACGGTGTGTTTGGTCGCACCGGTAAAAAATTCGGCCTGGAGCATGTTGTCGACGATGAACGCATGCAGACGCTCGTCACCACCGGTGTAGTAGCGGTTCAGTTCGTTGCTGGTCGGCGAGGTCCAGCCATAGGCGTAGACCTGATCCATGTTCACTTTGGAGTCGAGGTAACGGAAGTTCTGGCGTGCGGTGAAGACATCGTTGAAGCGATGTTCAAATTGATAACCGAACGATTGCTGATCACGCGAATAACCATCGACGCCCGGCTCCCCTTCGAAGAAGTGTGGCGAGATACGGTTGCCGTTACGCTGATGAATCGTGCCGTCGGCCGGCACACCGCCGTGGTAGCCGCCATCCGGATCGTGTTGCAGGTAAGCCTGCAGTGTCAGCGAAGTGTCTTCACTGAAATCGATGCTCAAGGTGGGTGCGAGGGCGAAGCGCTTTTCCTTGTTGTGGTCGAATTGCGTGTCGGACTGATCCGTCAACCCGATCAGACGATAGGCAATACGCTTGTCGTCATCGACCGGACCGCTGAAGTCAAACCCGACCCCGCGCTGACCCTGCGTACCGACTGTGGCTTGCACCTGATGGTAAGCCTCGTACAGCGGTTTTTTGCTCGTCAGTGCCACCAGGCCGCCTGGCGAACTGCGGCCGTACAGCACCGACGACGGGCCCTTGAGAATGTCCACGCGCTCAAGGAAATACGGATCGACCTGCATGGTGCTGTAAGTGCCGCTGTCGCCCATCGACTTGAGGCCGTCGAGGTAAATATTGTCCACCGAGCCGTCGTTGAAACCGCGCATGGCCACATAGTCGTAACGGTGAGTGGCGCCGTAGGGATTGGTCAGCACGCCGGGGGTGTAGCGCATTGTTTGTGAGACAGTCTGCGAACCCTGGTCGTCCATTTGCTCGCGAGTGACCACGGACACGCTCTGCGAAGTTTCCAGCAACGCGGTACTGGTCTTGGTGGCGATCTGGCTGTGGGTGGCGTTGTAGCCGTCCATGCTGCCCAAAGCATTGCCGAGGGCGAAGCCTTTGATGTCGGTGGTCGGCAGGGCCAGCGCTTCGGTTTCAGCGAGCGGACGCAGGACGTAGCTGCTGCCATCCTGGCTGACCGCTTCCAGGCCGGAACCACCGAGCAAATGGCTTAGCGCCTGATCAGTTGAGTACTCACCTTGAACGCCCGGCGATTGCCGACCCTGAGTTTGCTGCGGGGTCATCGACAACGTGATGCCAGCCTGACGAGCAAATTGATTCAGCGCCTCACCGAGAGGGCCCGCAGCAACAGTGTAGCGATGGCTGACTTCACCGCCAGCGGGAGTAGCCGCCATGCTCCAGGAAGGCATCACACCAACGCCCAATGCAGTCGAAAACAGCGCAGCGCGAATGGCGTGGCGCAGCAGTCCCGATTCGGCAGTGAAATTCAGAGAGTTCTTACAGGTGGCGCGGACAGTCATTGTAGGTTTCCGTAGGCAGTCGCGAAGGCTGAGTTGAAGTGCTTACTGACCAAGCCGGACTGGCTGCAAAAACCCGCCAAAAAAAATTTCAGACCGCACGCTCCAGGGTCACCCACCAGCGGGTGCGATAGCGCAATTGCACCGGCAACGTCTGCGGCAGAATCGCCAACAGTTTGTCGGTGTCTTCCAGACGGAATACGCCGGACAGTCGTAACTCCGCCACTTCCGGCGCACAGTTCAGAAAGCCCTGACGATAACGCGCGACTTCGGCGATAAAGTCCCCCAGACGCATGTTGCGCGTGACGATCAAGCCATCGACCCAGGCGCCGGCATCCATATCCAGCGTCGGGGCCGGGCGTACCTGGTGGTGGTCGATCAGATAACTCTGCCCGGCGAGTGCCTCTACCAAAGTGCCGCCGGCGTGGATGGCAACCTGGCCATGGGTGACGCTGAGCCGTGTGCAATCATTGTCCTGACGCAGGATGAATCGGGCATGGACCGGCTCATAAGTGCCGTGACGGTTTTGTACCCGCAGCGGCCGATCAGACGGCGCGCCCTCGTCGGAGCCACCACACGTGACGATGATTTCACCGCGAGTCAGCTTGATCAGGCGCTGTTGCGCCGTGTAATCGAGATCCACTGCACTGGCAGTGTTCAACTCGATCCGGGTACCGTCCGGCAACTGGAAGCCGCGCCGCTCGCCCGTCTCGGTGGCGTAATCGGCACTCCATTGCTGCCATGCGGCAGTGTCCTTGGCCAGCCAGGCGGCGGAGCCCATCAGCAAGGCGCCAGACAATAGCTTCAAAGCCTGTCGCCGACCTAAACCCTGCGCACTGTTTTCCAGGGTGTTGAACGCCACTTGCGCACCGGGCACCGCACGCAGGTTATTGCTCAACTCGGCTTGCAGCGACTGCACCCGCTGCCAGGCCAGTTCGTGCTCATGGTGTTCGGCGCGCCACTGTTCGCACTGGTGATTCAAACGTGAATTGCCATGGTTGTTACGCAAGCGCAGCAGCCAATGGATGGCTTGTTTGACCACTTGTTGCTGTGGCTCTGAACGGCGCCCGAGTGCGGCGTTATCCACAGGCATCAGCTTTCGTACCGCAACAGATAGCAGTGATACAGCGCATCGGCGACGTAACGCTCAACCGAGCGCAATGACAGGCCCATCTGCTCGGCGATCTGCTTGTGGGTCAACCCTTCGCACTGCGCCAGCAGAAATGCCTGACGCACTTTCGGCTTCAGTCCTTCAAGCATCCGCGCAATGCTCTCCAGCAGTTCGATCACCAGCGCCCGGGCTTCGGCACTCGGTGTTTCGGCTTCGGGCAAATGGGCGATGGTTTCCAGATAGGCGCGTTCGATTTCCTCGCGACGCCAATGATCAATCACCAGACCACGCGCGATGGTGCGCAGAAAGGCGCGAGGTGCTTTGAGTTCGAGGCGTTCGGTGCGTTGCAGCAGGCGGACGAAGGTGTCCTGAGCCAGATCCGCTGCATCCGCCGCATTACCCAGCCGCGCGCGCAGCCAAGCGTTGAGCCAGCCGTGATGACTACTGTAAAGCGCCTGTACAGCGAACTCAGGTGAGGACATGAACGCGAACGTCACAAATGATAATTAGTCGCATTGTCGGTAAGGGTTGCAGAATTTGCAACTGCCGCTCGAACATTGCTCCTGAAAAACCTCACAGCGAGCGCTCTGGCACGCCGTTCGGCGGGAATCCACCAGAAATGCCATCCATTTCCCGCACAACCCTAAGATTCCTCCGACACGTGCCGACAGACTGGTGAGACATGCGTGCACCAAAGTAGAGCGGCCAGAAGAACGCTGCCTGCGCTGTACATGGAATGTTGCATCCGGAACGCATCCCCACTTTTGGCATAAGAAGTCCCATGAAATGAATCTCAAGTTCAGCCATAAAATCCTGTTGGCCGCCTCGGGCGTCGTGGTCCTGGCGTTCGCGCTGTTCACCCTCTACAACGACTACCTGCAGCGAAACACCATTCGCCAGAACCTTCAGTCCTCCGTGCAGCAGGCCGGTGATCTGACCGCCAGCAGCGTGCAGAACTGGATGAGCGGGCGGATTCTGGTGCTGGAAAACCTCGCGCAAAACGTCGCCCATCAGGGTAAGGATGCCGATTTTCCGGGCCTGGTCGATCAGCCGGCCTTCACCTCGAACTTCCAGTTCACCTATGTCGGTCAGGCCAACGGTGTGTTCACCCAGCGCCCTGACGCGAAGATGCCGGACGGCTACGACCCGCGTCAGCGTCCTTGGTACAAACAAGCCGTGGTTGCTGACAAAACCATGCTGACGCCGCCGTACATGGCTGCCGTTGGCGGGCTGGTGGTGACCATCGCCATGCCGGTGAAAAAGAACGGCGAGCTGCTCGGTGTGGTCGGTGGTGACCTGAGCCTGGAAACCCTGGTGAAGATCATCAACTCGGTGGACTTTGGTGGCCTCGGCCATGCGTTTCTGGTCAGTGCCGACGGTCAGGTGATCGTCAGCCCGGACAAAGATCAGGTGATGAAAAACCTGAAAGACATCTACCCGAACACCAGCGTACGCATCGAGAAGGGCAACCAGAACGTCGTGCTCAATGGCCAGGAACGAATCCTGTCATTCACCCCGGTCAGCGACCTGCCGAATGCGCAGTGGTATATCGGTCTGTCGATCGATCGCGACAAGGCCTACGCCGCACTCAGCCAATTCCGCACCTCGGCGCTGATCGCGATGTTCGTTGCCGTGGCTGCGATTGCCTTGCTGCTGAGCCTGTTGATCAACGTGTTGATGCGTCCGCTGACCACCATGGGCCGCGCGATGCAGGACATCGCTCAGGGTGAAGGCGATCTGACCCGTCGTCTGGTGGTTGAGAGCAAAGACGAATTCGGTGAATTGGGCAGCGCATTCAACCAGTTCGTTGAACGGATTCACGCGTCGATTTCCGAAGTGTCGTCGGCAACCCGCCACGTACATGATTTGTCGCAACGCGTGATGGCTTCGTCCAACGCCTCGATCGTCGGCTCCGATGAACAAAGCGCGCGCACCAACAGCGTGGCTGCCGCGATCAACGAGTTGGGCGCCGCCACTCAGGAAATCGCCCGCAACGCCGCCGATGCTTCGCAACATGCCAGCGGCGCGAGCGAGCAGGCTGATGACGGTCGTCAGGTGGTCGAGCAAACCATTCTGGCGATGACCGAGCTGTCGCAGAAGATCAGCCTGTCGTGCACGCAGATCGAAACCCTGAACGCCAGCACCGACAACATCGGCCACATCCTTGATGTGATCAAAGGCATCTCGCAGCAGACCAACCTGTTGGCGCTCAACGCCGCGATCGAAGCCGCCCGTGCCGGTGAAGCCGGACGTGGTTTTGCGGTGGTGGCGGACGAAGTGCGAAACCTCGCGCACCGCACCCAGGAATCGGCCGAAGAGATCCACAAAATGATCACCTCGCTGCAGATCGGTTCGCGCGAAGCGGTGACCACCATGAACGCCAGTCAGGCGTCCAGCGAGCAGAGCGTTGAAGTGGCCAACCAGGCCGGTTTGCGTCTGGTCAGCGTGACCCAGCGCATCGGTGAAATCGACGGCATGAACCAGTCGGTGGCCGCGGCGACCGAAGAGCAGACCGCCGTGGTGGAAACCCTCAATGTCGACGTTAACCAGATCAACCTGCTGAACCAGCAGAGCGTCGCGAACCTCAATGAAACGTTGAAGGATTGTGATGCGTTGTCGCAGCAAGCCAATCGCCTGAAGCAATTGGTCGACAGCTTCAAGATCTGATTTTTCAGATTGCAGACCGCGTTATCGTTCTTCGCGAGCAGGCTCGCTCCCACAGGATTTTTGGTTGAACACGACATGTGTGAACACCCAATACCCTGTGGGAGCGAGTCTGCTCGCGAAAGCGGTGGTGCATTCACCGCAAAGCCGAAGCCTTAAACAAACAGCTTCAGCACATTCCCCATCGCATCATCCGCAAACCCCTGCACAAACTCCTTGAAGCCCGGCAACGCCTCCTCACCGCCCGAAGCCGGCTCGGCAATGATCGTCCACGTCGCCCGAGACTTGCCTTCACCCTGCGATTCGACATTCATCGCCGCCCACAGATTCGCCACTCCCAACGTGTTGTAAATCGTTGTCCAGGTCATGCTCCGCGCGTGTTCATCGCGGGAGTTGAGTTGCTCGACCACCACATTGCCATCCTTGAAGCATTTTTTGCGCAGCGAAGACACGCCCTCGCCGATTGTTTCGATGTGCGACAGCGCCGGTATGAAACGGTCGAATCCGCCGAAATCGCCGACCACCGCCCAGACCTGCGTCGCGTCCGCTGGCAGTTCAACCGACGACACTACGTGGCAGCCATGCGGGTTTTTGATCAGGGTATCGGGTTGCAGAGTGCTCATGGTGTTGCTCCTTTTGTTGGATCAGATGAAGTTGATTTCTTTCAGGTAGTCGCAGCCGCGACGCAGCAGCGCCGGGGATTTCTGCGGGTAGTGCGCGCCCATCTGCTGCACGCCGGCTTCAGCGTTGGCGTGGCCGATCAGGGAGATGTCGCCGATGTCTTCTTCAAAGCCGTTGAGGTAGAAACCGAGCACGCCGAACAGCGCGTTGTCGGCATCGACGCGGCCCAGTTGCTGCTGCCAGTCGGTGACGCTGACCAACGCGAACTCGCTGCCGGTTTCGCGGAACGAAGCGACGTAGGCGTCCCAGCTCAAAGGCTCGGGGTTGTGCAGGTTGAACACCGCGCGGTCGGGTGAATAACGGCTGGTGTGGAAGGCGATGAAGCGGGCGAGAAAGTCCACTGGCATCAGGTCGAAATTCAGCGCGAACGCCGGTACCTGGCCGAGCTGAATCGAGCCTTTGAGCATCAGCATCAAACGATTTTTGTGTGGCTGACAAACGCCGCTCAAACTGTTGAAACTGATGTTGCCGGGGCGGTACAGATTGACCCGCACACCGCGCTCCCGCGCCCGTTCGAGGATGCGCTCGCCGACCCATTTCGACAGGTTGTAACCGTTGCGGATGTAGATCGGTGGCGTCGGCGCGGCGGGCAGTTCCAGCACCCGTCCCGCGTCGTCGACCGTGCTTGAGGCCGACAGTGTCGAGACGAAATTGAAAACCTTTTTGCTCTGCCCTTCGCACAAGCGCAGCAGCGCGAAAATCGGCTCGACGTTGTCCGCCGCCAGCGACTCGTAATCGAGTACGTGGTTAACGTTGGCAGCGTTGTGCACCAGTGCGCCGAACTCACGATCGAGGCGCTGATAATCGTCGTCATCCAGGCCCAACTGCGGACGCGTTATATCCGCCGCGTAAACCCGCACGCGACTCAGATCCAGGTGCTCAAGACGGTTTTCCCGCAGTGACTCGGCAAAGCGTTGCGCCGCCGTTTGCCCGCCGCCATCGCGCACCAGGCACGCCACTTCGCTGGCGCCCCAACCGAGTAGCGCCTCGACGATGTGCACGCCGACAAAGCTATTGGCGCCGGTGACGATGACCTTGTGCACATCGCCCATGCGGCTGATCGGCAGTGGATCGATTTGCAGCGCACGCTCGGCGTCGGCCATGGCCTGAGCGCTGAGTACGGCGCTGTCATCAGTGCCGCGCACCAGCGTTGCCAGTTTGATGATGGTCGGCAGTTCGATGAAGCGATTGATCGAGATGCTGCGGCCGAACTCCTCACGCAAACGCAGCAACATGCGCGACAGCAGGATCGAATGGCCACCGAGATTGAAGAAGCTTTCGTCGGTGGAAATGTCGCTGGTCGGCAACTCCAGCAATTCCGCCCAGATTTCCAGCAACAGTGCTTCATCGGCATTCGCCGGCAGACATTTTGGCCCGCTATCCTGCACATTCACCGGCAGTTCCAGCAGCGCTTTGCGGTCGACCTTGCCGTTGCTGGCGAACGGCATGCTTGGCAGTTCAGTCCACGCCACGGGTTGCATGTAGTCCGGCAAAAACTGCCGGGCGTGGGCCTTCAATGCTGCGCGCGCGGTGTCCGATTGCGGCTGGGCGAGGAAGGCCAGAATGCGCCGCTGAGGGTCGATCACCACCGCCACTTGTCGGTACAGCTGGCTCTCGCGCAGGCAGCGTTCTATTTCTTCCGGCTCGACCCGGAAGCCACGAATCTTCACCTGGTTATCGCGCCGCCCACACAGCTCGATACCGTGCTCGCCCCACCTGGCCATGTCGCCGCTGCGGTAGGCGCGCAGCGTTTGGCCGTCCGGCAGATCCAAGGTTAGATAACGTTCGGCAGTCTGCTGAGGATTGTTGAGATAACCGAGGCAGACACCGGGACCAATGATGAACAATTCGCCGACGGTGTTCTCCGGCACCGGTTGCAAATCATCATCGAGAATCAGCACCTGACTGTTGGCGATCGGCGCACCGAGGCTGCGGTTGCTGTCACCCGGTGTGAGCTGGCGTGCGGTGATCAGCACGGTGGCTTCGGTCGGTCCGTAAAGGTTGTGCAGCGTGCCCTGACGGGTCAGTTGCTCGATGACGAATGGCTCGCAGACATCGCCGCCGGTCATCACTTGCACACCCTCCAACTGCTCCAGCGGCAGGATGCTCAACAGCGCTGGCGGCAGGAATGCGTGGGTCAGTTGCCATCGGCGGATCAGCGCGATCAGTTGCAGCGGATCGCGCCGTTGGGTGTCGTCGGGCACTACCAGTTCGGCGCCTTCGAGCAGGGTCGGAAAGATGTCAATCAGCGACGAATCGAAGCTCAGCGACGAGAACTGCAAGACTCGACTTTCTGCCTGCAACTGCACGTAATCGGCGTACCACGCGGTGAAGTGTGCAAGGTTGGCCTGACTGAGCAGCACACCCTTCGGATGCCCGGTAGTGCCCGAGGTGTAGAGCGCCATACACGGCGCTTCCAGCTCGGGACGTCGACGCATCAGCGGTTGGCTGAAATCGGCATCAGCGCTGTCGATGTCGCTGACGTTTAGTCCAGCCATGGTTTGGCTGAGTGGATGCTCGCCGTCATGCAGCAACAGCAACGCACCAGCGTTTTGCAGAATGTATTGCTGACGCTGCACCGGATGGCTCGGTTCCAGCGGCAGGTACACCGCGCCGCTGCCGAGGACCGCTAGAATAGAGGCGAACAACGCCGGGCTTTTCGGCAGGCAGATGCCGACCACCCAAGGTTGCGGATGTTGCTCGAGCAAAGGCAGCAATTGCTGTTGAATCGCGCGACTGTGGTCGTGCAACTGGCTGTAGCTGAGCGACTGTTCGCCAAGGTGCAGCGCCGGGCGTTCGGCGTGGCGAATCAGGCTCTGTTGCAGACGCTCGATCACTGGCACCTGCGCCTGTTTCAGCAGCGCCACATTCGCGGTGTCGTTGCGCTGATGGACGTAAGCCAGATTGTCGAGAAACAGCAGGTTTTCCATCCGCTCGAAATCCGGCGCCGGCACAGATTCGGCCTGCTGAAGATACTCAGCGTCACGGGAGAAGCGGCTGACCAGCAACGCCACTTCGTCCACCACCTGGGTCAGCACCCGCTGTCGCAATGCCTGACCGTTTCCCGATGGCTCATCGGCAATCGGCACGCGGCTGATCAGTGACGAACCAAGGAAGCACAGCAAATCGAGTGACGGCAAACCGCCAAGGCTCTGCACGCCAACACCCAAACGCAGATGCAGATGCGGGATCGCGCAGAAGTCGCCAGCGCCAATGAAGCCATCGTCGATGATCAAATCCACCGTCGATGCCGCAGCACCGCTGCGCTGCAAGGAGTGACCGTGTTGTTCCAGTTCCTGCGCCAGGTCGGTCATGGCCTGGCTGGCGCCAATCAGCAAAATGTCGAGACGTTTCATGTCGGCCTCCTTGTCAAACCAGGTAATCGCGCAGGGCGAGCTGCACGCAGGGTGTGTCGAGCAGCGAGCTGTTGTGGAAGAACTTGACGATGTTGCCCACCAGCGGATGGTGGCGATTGATTGGAAAGGCCAGCCCGGCCATTTCATCCCTGAGCGAACGGCGCGTGGCCTCGCTGACCGGCAGTGCGTCGATCAGGCGCAGGTCGAAGGCTTTCTGGATGTCGTTGGTCAGGTAATGGCCGATGAACACCGGCAGAATCTGCGCGATGGTTTCGCGATCCGCCGCGTTAGCGGTGTGCCAATAGATGCGCACCATCCGCGCCCAGAAACTCGAATGGCGACCCTCATCGAGCAAGTGATCGGCCATCAGACCTTTGATCGACGGCTTGACCGTGTCGTCCCGGGCGAACGCCGCGACATCGCCGGTCACGGTGTTTTCAGCGATGGCCACGCAGATCAATTCCACTGCGCTGCGCAGATGTTCCGGTGCCAGCGCTACAGCCGCAGGAATCGCCCGGCTCAACTCGATTTCATCGGGCAACTGAATCGGCTCGATGCCGGTCATCGCCACCGTTTGTTGCATGAAATCCATCGCCACCAGCGCGTGGTAATCCTCATCGACCACCACGGTCATCGCGTCGTAACGACAGGCAAACGGGAAGGCCACGGCGAAGCGATTCTTGGCGATGCTGCGCGCGGTCTTGTCGACGATCTCGGTCTCGAAAATCACCACGTCGTTGATGAATTTGTACAGCGTCTGCACCAAGGCGAAATCACGTTGTTGCGGGCACTCGCGCAAGAAGGTTTCACTGAGCACCAGCGGCTGGCGGCTGAGCGGATAGATCAAGCGCTCATCGTCTTCGAGCACGCGCCGCGGGCGAGTGCGGATGGTGGCGCGGTTCTCCCAGGCGTCGGCAAAGGATTGATAGTCGGCGGCGTTCATTGGGCCACCTCCGCCAACGGTTCGCGCATGCTCAGGCGCAGGCCGTCCCACAGGGCGATGCGACTCTCCACGGCGGCGATGGCGCTGGCGTAGACCTCGGCCTCGCGCTGCGGATCACCGTCGACCAGACGCTCAAGCAGGTGTTCTGCTGCCGGGCCGTGGTCTTCGGAGTCGACCTCGATGTGCCGTTTCAGGTAATAGCGGAAGGTCGGCGCCTGTTCGATGCCGATGCCCCAGTCGTCAAGAATGCGCTGGAACATGGTCGGGATCACGCTCTCGCGACCATGCAGAAATGCCGCCGCCACACTGTGTCCCGGCGCGTGCAGTGCGGTGCGCAAGGTGTCACGGACAAACTGCGCGGCGGCCGGATCAACCTCGACGCTTTGCAGCGCAACGTCATAGCTCACGCCTTCCTGTTGCAGGGCGACAAAGCGCTCCACCGCCGTGGTACTCGCGCCGATTTCGCGCATCGCATCCAGGTACAACTCGAAATGGCTGTAATGACCATCCGTCAGGCGATCATCCGATTCTTCACCCAGAACGATCTCGTTGATCAACCGGGCGGCGTGAGGATCACGCGGCGGTAACCACGGCAAGCGGGTGCAGGTCAGTTCCTGCTGCAGGCGTTTGGTCAGCGACATGAAATCCCACACGGCAAACACATGGGTTTCCATGAAGCGTTGCAATACCGATAGCGAAGTAATCTCGGAAAAGATCGGGTGAATGCTAAGTTCGGCTTTCTTCAGGGCGAGTTGGTTCTTGGTGGGCATCATGATGTCCTTTATCGTTGATATGTAATGGAACTGCTCGGGTAACTGCGCAATCTGTGAAACTACGACTTACTTGTTTTCTGTCGGCGGACGACAGCCTTCCTTCCTGATAGGTAAGTGCGGACCGGATATATCTGTGACATGGCTTCATGTCTGCCCATAAGGCGCTGCTGATGTGCCGCAGGCATTGGGCGGGTGCCGAAGTGAAAGGCGAAGTTCAAACTTGGCGAAGAAAAACTAATACACCGACAAAGTATTTAACAAGTACATTTTTAATTATTTTAAGTTTGCTGTTTTTTGAAGTTGAGGAGGCTCGATAAAACTTTTGGGTAAAGTTTTATTTGGGCGTAGTTACTCCTTTCGGCGAATAATGGCCAAAATTGATCGACAAGAGTGAATGCCTCACTCGAAGCAACTTTCCAGTAATAAGAGTTGAATGATTTAAAAGGGGCGGAAGTTGGCCGTGACCCCGCGCCATGACTTCCTTTTTCCCGTGGCAAGGCTCCTTCCGTAGGTTCCTGGTGCGGGGACTGCGCCGTCGGTGCGGCGCGTCGCCCGTTCTTTATGGGGTTGGCCGTTCAAGAGTGCGGGTAAATGAGCGCCACGGCTATTACCGATTCATCCACCGCGAGGTGCAAATTTCGGGCTGAACAGCGCAGGGAGGTTAGAGCGGGCAGGCGGATCCGCCCACCCGATGGCGGGCAGATCGCTTGGGGATTTGTAAGCGGGTGATTCGTGGGCGGCGCGCGCTCAGCGCGCGGCTTGGCGGCTTTGCGCGGCGGGGGTAGCGAGATAGCGGGTAATCACCTCAACGCCCCGATTGAGGTGCTGCTCGAGGAGGTTGATCGACAGTTCAATATCACGCTCACGGACGGCTTGCAGCATCGCCCGGTGATCGTCCTGGGACAATTTGCCCAGGCCCATGGCCTCAAGGTTGAAACGCAGAAAGCGCTCTTCTTCGTTGAGGCCGTCTTCGACCAGGCGCAGCAGGCGTTTATTGGGCGCCTTGCTGTACAGGGCCATGTGGAACAAACGGTTGAGCCGGCCGATTTCCGTGTAGTCGTGTTGTGCTTCAAGCTCTTCGATGTAAGCGGCTGCATGTGCGTGATCGGCAGCGGTCAACAGAGGAATCGACTGGCGCATGGCTTCGGATTCGAGGAGGATGCGCAGCTCGTAGGTTTCAGTGGCATCGCCTTGAATCAACGGCGCAACCACTGCACCTTTATGCGCAGTAACGCTGAGCAGTTCTTGGGCTTCGAGCTGGCGCAAGGCTTCGCGCACCGGCATGCGACTGACGCCGAACAGGTCGGCCAGATCCTGCTGGCGCAGCGCCGTGCCGCAGGGCAGACGACCATCGAGGATCGCCGAGCGCAGGGTTTCTTCGATCACCGACCGGGCCAGATGCGCAGGAATCGGTCCATCGACTTTAATGCTGTGCAGCGGTTTGGGCTTCTGTGTCACGACTACGCACCCTGTATGTCGGCCTGATTTGGATCCAAATGACACTAGTGATTGCTCTACAGGTTGTCAAACCTTGTAAAACACTGCGCTGTTAACTGAAGTTTAGCGCGGCGGCGATGATCTCATGGTGCCATTGTTTTTTTGCCGGCTAAGCTTCACCATCAAACGCTTTCCTTCCTGCCCCCGGAATCCTGCTGTGGCGGTACGTTTCGCGATCCCCCGGACGCTGCGCTGGCTAGGCTGCGCACTGCTGCTGGCCGGCGTCATGCTGGGCGGCCTGCATGCAGATTGGGATTTTTCCACGATCAGCCGCAAAGCCACGGCGCTCTACGGGCCGCTGGGTGCCGGGCAGCAGCGCATCGATGCCTGGCAGAATCTGCTGGCCACGCAGAAGCAAGTCAGCGAGATGGAAAAGCTCAAAGTGGTGAACCTGTTTTTCAACAAACAGGTGCGCTACGTCGAAGACATCGATCTGTGGCACGAGGTCGACTATTGGGAAACGCCGATCGAGGCGCTGTGGAAGGGCGCTGGCGACTGCGAAGACTATGCGATTGCCAAGTATTTCAGCCTGCGCCACCTCGGGGTTTCCAGTGACAAGCTGCGCATCACCTATGTCAAAGCGTTGCGCCAGAACCGCGCGCACATGGTCCTGACTTACTATGCCACGCCCGATGCCATGCCACTGGTGCTCGACAGCCTCATCGATCCGATCCAGCCGGCATCGCAGCGAACCGATTTGCTGCCGGTCTACTCTTTCAATGCTGAAGGTCTGTATTTGCCGGGCGCCAAGGGCAACAAAAAGGTCGGCGATACCAAACGCCTGTCACGCTGGCAGGATGTCTTGAAGAAAATGCAGGCCGAAGGTTTCCCGGTCGAGACGACTAACTAGGAGCACGCGCTCAGATGTCTTTGTTCAAACAGCTGTTGATCGCTATCTGTCTGTTCCTGGTTGTCGCCTTCACCGGCAGCTTCATGGTCAGTCTGGAGAGCTCGCGCACCCAGTACGTCAACCAGTTGCGCTCCCACGCGCAGGACGCCGCGACGGCTCTGGCCTTGTCGCTGACGCCGAATATCGACGACCCGGCGATGGTCGAGTTGCTGGTCAGCTCGATTTTCGACAGTGGCTACTATGCGAGTATCCGCGTAGTCGATCTGAAGACCGATCAGACCATCGTCGAGCGCAATGGCATTCCGGCGGTCAGCAATGTGCCGGACTGGTTCGTCAAACTGATCGGCCTGGAACCGGCCGGTGGCGATGCACTGGTCAGCCGTGGCTGGGAACAGGCGGCGCGGGTCGAGGTGGTCAGCCATCCGATGTTTGCCGTGGCCAAGCTGTGGCAGAGCGCATTGGGCAGCCTTGGCTGGCTGCTGATCTGCGGTGCGATCAGTGCCGTGCTCGGTGCGCTGCTGCTGCGCCGGCAATTGAAGCCGCTGGATTACATGGTCAAGCAGTCCCACGCCATCGCCCGTCGCGAATTCCTCAGCCTGCCGGAATTGCCGCGTACACCTGAGTTGCGCCGGGTGGTGCAGGCGATGAACCAGATGGTCGAGAAGCTCAAGGCGCTGTTTCAGGAGCAGGCCGAGCGCAGTGAAAAACTGCGGGCCGAGTCTTATCAGGACAACCTGACGGGGTTGGCCAACCGCCGCTATTTCGAGATGCAGTTGAACAATCGCGTGAGCAACCCGGAGCAGGCCAGTTCGGGTTACTTGCTGCTGTTGCGGGTCAAGGATCTGGCCGGGCTCAACCAGCGTCTGGGCGGTCAGCGCACCGATGAATTGTTGAAAGCGGTGGGCGAGCAATTGTCCCGCGAATGCGCCAAGTACCCGGAAACCCAGAACCTCGTCACGCGTATTCGTGGCGGTGAATTTGCCGTGCTGGCACCGGGGCTGGTCCGAGAAGAGGCGCTGCAACTGGCGCAGAACCTCGACAATGCCTTGAGCAGTCTGCACGCCACCGGCGCGACCGACGTCGCTGCCGTGGCGTCGATCGGCCTGGCGCCGTTCACTCACGGCGATTCGCCGCAACAGGTGCTGACCCTCGGCGATCAGGCGCTGGCGCAGGCCGAAGGGCAAGGCGAGCAGAACTGGGCATGCATCGATCAGAGTCTGACGGCGGATGTCGGCGACGATCACCACGCTTGGCATTGCTTGCTTGATCAGGCCTTGAGTCAGCAGCGTTTCGAGCTGTATTTCCAACCGGTGGTCGCCGCCGCCGACACGCAACTGGTGTTGCATTACAAAGTGCTCTCACGCTTGCTCGATGATCAGGGCCAGACCATCCCGGCCGGGCGTTTTCTGCCATGGCTGGAGCGCTTCGGCTGGACCGCGCGGCTGGATCGGCTGATGCTTGAGCGCGTGCTGGAGCAGATGAAAGAACATGAAGATTCGCTGGCGCTGAACCTGTCTTCGGCGACTCTGGCTGATCCGCAGGCGCTGAACAAAGTCTTCGAGATTTTGCGCGCGCATTCCAACCTTGGCGCGCGTCTGACCCTTGAGATCGGCGAGGAGCAGTTGCCGGAGCAGGCGGTGCTGGAGCAGTTGACCCGGCGCCTGCGTGAACTCGGGTTCTCCCTGAGTCTGCAGCGCTTTGGTGGTCGTTTCAGCATGATCGGTAATCTGGCGCGGCTGGGGCTGGCGTACTTGAAGATCGATGGCAGTTACATTCGTGCGATTGATCAGGAGAGCGACAAGCGTCTGTTCATCGAGGCGATCCAGCGCGCGGCGCATAGCATTGATCTGCCGCTGATTGCCGAGCGGGTCGAGACGCAAGGGGAGTTGGCGGTGATTCGCGAGATGGGTTTGTATGGGGTTCAGGGGCAGCTGTTTGGTGAGCCGAAGCCTTGGCGGTGAGTCATTGAAATTCCCTCACCCTAGCCCTCTCCCAGAGGGAGAGGGGACTGACCGTGCGATATTTATGTAATACGCCGACGTGAAAGAGCTCCGCTGAATCCATAATCGACCCGGTTTTTCAGGTCGATGTATAACGCCAGATACCTCGGTCGGCCCCCTCCCTCCGAGAGATACGCCTAAGTGAAAGAGCTCCGATGAATCCATAATCGACCCGGCTTTTCAGGTCGATGTAATACGCCAGACACCTCGGTCGGCCCCCTCCCTCCGAGAGATACGCCTAAGTGAAAGAGCTCCGCTGAATCCATAATCGACCCGGTTTTTCAGGTCGATGTATAACGCCAGATACCTCGGTCGGCTCCCTCTCCCTCCGGGAGAGGGCTGGGGTGAGGGCAGGCTTTTGATTACGGTGGATCAGATCAACCCGCCCTCATCCTCATCGATCAACTGGCTCAACCCACCCAACGCCTCACGCGCCTGTGTCCGGTCCATCAGTTTGGCCTGGGCCGCCGGTGGCAGGTCGGTGACGCGAATCACACCTTTCTGGGTCAGCACCTGAATCAAGTCGTCGAGTACCCGAATCATTTCAAAGTCGCTCTGCTTGAGCTGTTTCAGGCTGGTTTCCACCACTTCGTTGGCGAACCAGGCCTGGATTTCATGGCTGTCGGCCGGCAGCGTTTCCGTGGCCTCGGCGTAGGCCGCGGCTTCCACGCGAATCAACAGACCTTGCGCATCGCGTTGCACGTAAAACATTGAGCATCCCTCGGAAATGAACCAGCGTCATGCTGTCAGCAGCATAGCCAACTGCGCGCGAGTATGCGGTGCGGCGACGTAATCGTCACCGGTCCGGACCGCACAAACGTGACGGCCGCCCCATCAGGGCGGCCGTTTTGCTCACGCATCAGCTGTTGTTGTGGTCGACCTTGATGGTCGGATCGCTGCCGGCAATCAGGTTATGAATGTTGGCACTCGACCAGTTGTTGCCTTCCAGTTTGATCGTCACGTCCGGGGTTGCCGCAGCGGCGTCGCCCGAATTGAACTTGCCCGCCGAGCTGACTTGCAGCGACGACGTGCCGTCGACCGTGGTGATCTTCAGGAAGTTATCGATGGTGCTGCCGGTCTCGCCCTGCAACAAATCACGCAGGTCGATGCGGTCACCTTCGCTGGCCTTGAAGTCCTTGATCACGTCGTTGCCGGTGTCGCCCGCCTTCCAGACGAAGGTGTCGGCACCCGAACCACCAATGAGGATGTCGTTGCCCTGACCGCCGATCAGCGTGTCGTTGCCAGTGCCGCCGAGCAGGATGTCATTGCCTTTGCCGCCGTCGAGCCAGTCGTTGCCGCCCGAGCCGAAGAGGATGTCATTGCCCGCGCCACCCAACAGCGTGTCGTTACCGTCATGCGCGCCGGACACATCGAACGCCTGATAGTGCTCGGTGATGTACTGGTGCACGTTGCTGGTGGTGACTTTGCTGACGTCGACCCCGGTTTCCTTGGCAACGAACGCCTGCATCGCCTGATAACCCTCACCGGCAATGCCGTTGAAGCTCACCAGGTCGCCGAACAGGATGTCGTTGCCGTCGCCACCGCTGACGGTGTCGTTGCCCGGCATCGTCGCTTCGGTGTGGCCGATGATCGAGTTGGCCAGGTCCTTCGGATCGATGTTGGTCTGCGGCGTTTTGTCCGAGTCGTAAGGCTTCAGATCGTTGAGGCTGACATCGTTGTTCAGTCCGATAGCCTCGACGTTCGACAGACCGTTGAGCAAGGCAAAACCACTGGTCGAGTTGCTGGTCGTTGACGAGTTGGTGCTGTTACCAGTACCCGCCAGGTTCGACAGCTCATAGGTGCCGTCGCCCTGTGCGTGGATGGTGCCCAGATTAGAGCTGCTCCAGCCCCACCACGAATTGTAGGTTTGCAGGGTGACGGTGCCGGCGCTGTTGATCGTCAACGCGTGGGTATTGTCGATGTAGGTGCTGAAGGTGTCGCCCGGCTTGTAGTTGCTGGTTTTCACCACATCGTCGAGCTTCACGTTGCCGTACAGCGTCGGGTTGGTCTGCTCGCCGCTCTGGTAATAGGTCGGCTGGCCGTCGGTGATGAAGTACGTAAGGTTCTTCGCGCCGGTGTTGGCCACAGCGTCAGCGCTCTGGAACCAGTTGGCCGTGGTCTTGAACACGTCCTCGTAGTTGGTGCCGCCGCCGGACGCCATCGAGTCCAGTACCGCTTTGAGTTGCGTCAGCGCGTTCGGGTCATTGAGGTTCACCGACACCGACTTGTTGACCTGGGTATCGAAGTCGACGAGGAAAATATTCACCGTGCCGGAATTGCTGCCGCCCAAGCTCTGCTTGAGGCTGTTGAACACCGAGGTCAGGGAGTCTTTGGCCGCGTTGAGCGACGAACTGCTCATGCTACCGGAGCTGTCGACCATGAACGCGATGTTGTAGTTGGTGCCCGGCACCACGGTCAGGCCACCGATGTCGGCGACCATGATGTCGTTGCCATCGGTGCCGCTGAAGGTGTCGTCGCCCGAGGTCGCCACGACCGCGTTGTAGACGGCCGGCACCACGGTGACCGGAATGGTCGCGGTGCTGCTGGCCGAGCCGCCGACCATCTCGGTGGAGGTCGAGGTCACGGTCAGGTTGAACTGGCCGTTGTAGTACGGCGGTGGCGTTACGGTGATGCTGCCGAGGTTCCAGCCAGTGACGTTGGCGTCGCCGCTGCTGGCGGTGACGGTGAAGGTGTGACCCGCGCCATCGCTGAGCACCGAGCCGACCGGTGCGCCGCTGATCTTCACGCTCAGGGTTTCCGAGCCGTCGGTGTCAGTCAGTGCGGTGGTGATCGCCGACAGCTTCACGGTGGTGCCTTCGGCGCCGGTGTTGAGTTTGTAGCCGTCGTAATAGCCTTCGCCGTTAGTGCCGTGCAGATCGGAGACGGTCACGCCCGAGTTCACCAGATCCTGTACGCCGGTGTAGATCGGCACACCGGCGCTGCTCAGGTCGATCGGCGTGCTGCCGTTGACCGACAGGTTGACGTCGTAGCTGCCCGGGCCGCTCTGGTTGTGGTGGTAGATGTCCAGGGTGTAGTAGCCGCTGGTAGTCGGGGTGAACGAACCGTTGAGGTTGCCGCCCACGCCCCACGTGGTCGAGGCCACGTTCTTGCCACCGATGGTGACCAGCAGGCTGTCATCGCCGATACCGCTGAAGGTGTAGGTCTTGCCGGCTTCCAGATAGATCAGACCGGAGGTTTTCGACGCCGTACCGGCGGTCACGCTGCCGTCGGACTGTACGTTGTTCACGTTAGTGCTGGAGTTCGGGGTACCGGCGCCGTCGATAACGTTTTTCAACGTGGTCGAATCCGCGCCATTGCCGTTGGTGCCCAGGCCCGCCAGGCCGGTCCAGACTTCCTTGATCAGCCCGGTGGACTTCACGCTGTTGTCGGCGACGCTCACGGTCGGCGCATCCGCCACTGGCGTGATGTCGATCTTCACGGTGCCGGTATTGCCCAGCAGTTGGCCGTCGGTTGGCTGGAACTTGATCTGCGCGTAGTCAGCCTGGTTGTTGCCCAGACCTGTGCCGCCGTAACCGTTGACGCCCGACTCGTTGGCATCCGGCAGGAAGCGCAGCTTGCCCGCGTCGATGTCAGCCTTGCTGAAGGTCTGGTTGTTGGCGACGTCTTTCCAGGTCGAACCGTCCAGATACTGCAGTTTGCCTTCGCCCGGCAACTGGGTGATTTTGATGCCGAGGCTGCTGGCCGGGCTGTCGACGTCGGTCACACCGAAAGTCGACCAGCCGAGCACTAGCGGGGTGTCTTCGGTGCCGGTGACATTGCTCGGTGCAGCGACCGGTGCGTCGTTGACCGCCACCACGTTGACCGTTGTGGTCGCGGTGTTGGAGTAGTTGCCGCCATCGGTCACGGTCACGGTGATGATCCGCGGTACGGTGCTCGGGTTTTCGCTGCCGTTGGTGAAGCTGATGTTCTTGATGGCCTGCATGTAGTCGGCCAGTGTCGCGTTGCCCGACAGCGTCAGGGTCACGGTGCCGTTGGTGCTGTTGGCATTGATGGTGATGCCGTTGACGCTGTTGCCCAGGTTCAGCGCATCGCCGTCCTGACGGTTGGTCAGAACCACGGTGGCGCCGGTCAGCATGGTGCTGTCCGGGTCGGTAATCTTGATATCGGTATCGGCAATCGACACACCCGCGCCCGGGGTGTTTTCGGTGAAGGTCACCTTGTAGTCGGCACCGGTGGCGCCGCTGGAGTTGTTGGCATCCAGGTCGAGCACCGGCGGCGCATCGTTGTCGATGATCGAGGTGCTGACGCTGCCGTTGGTGCTGCTGACCGCGAGGTTTTCGAAGTTGCCGCCGGTGGCCGAATCGATCTTGACCACGAAGTTCTCGGTGCCTTCGGTGATCTTGTCATCGAGGGTGGCGACGTTGAACTGCGCGCTGCTCGCACCTGCCGGAATCTTCACGGTATAAACACCGGTGAAGTCGGAACCGTCGGCGGCGGTGCCGCTGTAGACGATTTTCAGGGTCACTTCGGTTTGCGCCGGGTGGTTCAGGCTGACCGTGTAGCTGGCGGTCTGGCCTTCGGTCACTGAGCTGCTGCCGGTGATGCTGACGGTGGTGGTGTCGATGGTGTCGGTGACGCTGGTCACGGCCGGAGCTGTGCTGGTCACCAGATTTTCGAAGCCGCCGCCGCTGGTGCCAGTGATGGTGGCCTGCACGGTGCCGGCGTCTTTGTAGACGTCGTCAGCCGGAGCCGGGACGGTCACGGTGCCGGTGGTTTTGCCAGCGTCGATGGTGATTACCGAGCCGTTGCTGAGGGTCACGGTCACTGGCGAGCCAGCGGCGTTGGTCAGGGTCGCGGTGTAAGTGATCTGGCCACCTTCAGCCACGGTGCCGGTCGCAGTCAGCGACAAGTTGGTGGTGTCGACGGTGTCGGTCACGGTGGTGCTGACCGGGGTTTTGTCGGCCACGAGGTTTTCGTAGTTGCCGCCCGTGACGTTGGTAATCGAGTTGGTCAGCGGCGCGTGACCGGTCAATGCGTCGTTAGGCGCGGTAGTGGTCGCGGTGCCGGTGGTCTGGCCGACACCGATGGTGATGGTCTGACCGTTGGCCAGGGTCACGACGACTGGCGAACCGGTTACCGGTGCGCCAACCGTGGCGGTGTAGACGACGTTGCCGCCTTCAGCCGTTGTACCGGTGGCGGTCAGTTTCACGGTGGTGGTGTCGATGGTGTCGGTAACGCTGGTCACGGCTGGCGTCGTGCTGGTGACCAGGTTTTCGAAGCTGCCACCGGTGGCGGTTTTGATCGTGGCCTGGACGTTACCGGCGTCTTTGTAGACGTCATCGGCTGGCGCTGGGACGGTCACGGTGCCGGTGGTCTTGCCGGCGTCGATGGTGATCACCGAGCCGTTGCTCAGGGTTACGGTGACTGGCGAGCCAGCGGCGTTGGTCAGGGTCGCGGTGTAAGTGATCTGGCCACCTTCGGCCACGGTGCCGGTCGCGGACAGCGACAGGTTGGTGGTGTCGACGGTGTCGGTCACAGTGGTGCTGACCGGAGTCTTGTCGGCGACCAGGTTCTCGTAGTTGCCGCCCGTGACGTTGGTGATCGAGTTGGTCAGCGGTGCATGACCAGTCACTGCGTCGTTTGGCGCCGTGGTGGTTACGGTGCCGGTGGTCTGGCCAACGCCGATGGTGATGGTCTGACCGTTCGACAGGGTGACCACGACTGGCGAGCCCGTCACCGGCGCGCCGACGGTCGCGGTGTAGACGACGTTGCCGCCCTCTGCCGCAGTGGCCGTTGCCGTCAGCTTCACGGTGGTGGTGTCGATGGTATCGGTGACGCTGGTGATGGCCGGCGTCGTGCTCGGTACCAGGTTTTCGAAGTTGCCACCGGTAGCGGTGCTGATCGTCGCCTGCACGGTGCCGGCGTCTTTGTAGACATCGTCGGCCGGTGCTGGAACGGTTACGGTGCCAGTGGTTTTGCCGGCGTCGATGGTGATCACGGCGCCGTTCGACAGGGTGACGGTCACTGGCGAGCCAGCGGCGTTGGTCAAGGTTGCGGTGTAAACGATCGAACCGCCCTCGGTTACGGAGCCGGTCGCGGACAGCGACAGATTGGTGGTGTCGACGGTGTCAGTGACGTTGGTCGAAACCGGTGTCTTGTCGGCTACGAGATTTTCGTAGTTGCCGCCAGTGACGTTGGTGATCGAGTTGGTCAGCTGCGCATGACCGGTCAACGCATCGTTCGGTGCGGTGGTGGTCGCGGTGCCGGTGGTCTGGCCGACGCCAATGGTGATGGTCTGACCGTTGGCCAGGGTCACGACAACCGGCGAACCGGTGACTGGCGCGCCGACAGTTGCGGTGTAGACAACGTTGCCGCCCTCGGCTGCAGTTGTGGTTGCAGTGAGTTTTACGGTGGTGGTGTCGATCGTGTCGGTGACGCTGGTCACGGCCGGAGTCGTGCTCGGCACGAGGTTTTCGAAGTTGCCACCGGTGGCGGTGCTGATCGTCGCCTGCACGGTACCGGCGTCTTTGTAGACGTCATCGGCTGGCGCTGGAACGGTCACGGTGCCGCTGGTTTTGCCGGCGTCGATGGTGATCACGGCGCCGTTCGACAGGGTTACGGTCACTGGCGAGCCAGCGGCGTTGGTCAGGGTCGCGGTGTAAACGATCGAGCCACCTTCAGCGACCGAATTGGTAGCGCTGAGCGACAGATTGGTGGTGTCGACGGTGTCGGTGACATTGGTCGATACCGGGGTCTTGTCGGCCACCAGGTTCTCGAAGTTGCCACCTGTTACGTCAGTGATCGCGTTGGTCAGCGGAGCGTGGCCAGTCAATGAGTCGTTTGGTGCCGTGGTGGTTGCGGTACCGGTGGTCTGGCCGACGCCGATGGTGATCGTCTGACCGTTTGCCAGGGTTACGACAACCGGCGAGCCGGTGACTGGCGCGCCGACAGTCGCGGTGTAGGTGACGTTGCCCCCCTCAGCTGTCGACTCTGTCGCTGTCAGTTTGACGGTGGTGGTGTCGATGGTGTCGGTGACGTTAGTCACGGCGGGCACTGTGCTTGGCACCAGATTCTCGAAGTTGCCACCGGTCGCGGTCGAAATGGTTGCTTCGACTTTGCCTGCATCTTTGTAAACGTCATCCGCCGGCGCAGCGACGGTGACGGTGCCAGTGGTTTTACCGGCATCGATGGTGATCACTGCGCCGTTCGACAGAGTCACGGTGACTGGCGAGCCAGCGGCGTTGGTCAAGGTTGCGGTGTAGATGATCGAGCCACCTTCAGCAACCGAACCCGTCGCGCTCAGCGACAGGTTGGTGGTGTCAACGGTATCGGTGACCGTGGTCGAAACCGGGGTCTTGTCGGCCACCAGGTTTTCGTAATTGCCGCCGGTAACGCCAGTGATCGAGTTGGTCAGTGGCGCCTGACCGGTCAGCGCATCGTTCGGCGCGGTGAAGGTCACGGTGCCGGTGGTTTTACCGACTTCGATGGTGATGTTCTGGCCGTTGGCCAAGGTCACGGTGACCGGCGAACCGGTTACTGTAGCGCCCACAGTGGCGGTGTAAGTAACGGTGCCACCTTCAGCCACGGAGGTATCGGCCGTCAGTTTGACGGTCGAGGTGTCGATGGTGTCGGTGACTTCGGTCACAGCCGGAACAGTGCTCGGCACCAGATTTTCGAAGTTGCCGCCCGTCGCCGTCGAGATCGTCGCTTCGACTTTGCCCGCGTCTTTGTAGACATCATCGGTTGGCGCTGGAACGGACACGGTGCCAGTGGTTTTGCCGGCTTCGATGGTAATCACCGCACCGTTCGACAGGGTCACGGTGACTGGCGAGCCAGCTGCATTGGTCAATGTCGCGGTGTAGATGATCGAGCCGCCCTCAGCCACAGAACCGGTCGCGCTGAGCGACAGGTTGGTGGTGTCGACGGTGTCGGTCACGGTGGTGCTGACCGGTGTCTTGTCGGCCACGAGGTTTTCGTAGTTGCCGCCAGTGACACCGGTGATCGAGTTGGTGATCGGCGCGTGGCCGGTCAGCGCATCATTCGGTGCGGTGAAGGTTACGGTGCCAGTGGTTTTGCCGACTTCGATGGTGATGTTCTGACCGTTGGCCAGCGTCACGACGACAGGCGAGCCGGTCACTGGCGCACCGACTGTAGCGGTGTAGGTGACGGTGCCACCTTCAGCGGCGGTCTCGGTCGCCGTCAGTTTCACGGTCGAGGTGTCGATGGTGTCAGTCACTTCGGTGACGGCTGGAACAGTGCTCGGCACCAGGTTTTCGAAGTTGCCACCGGTAGCGGTGGAGATCGTCGCTTCGACTTTGCCAGCGTCTTTGTAGACGTCATCGGCCGGAGCTGGAACGGTGACTGTGCCGGAAGTCTTGCCCGCTTCGATGGTGATCACGGCGCCGTTCGACAGGGTCACGGTGACTGGCGAGCCAGCCGCGTTGGTCAGCGTTGCGGTGTAGATGATCGAACCACCTTCCGCAACGGTGCCGGTTGCAGTCAGCGACAGGTTAGTGGTGTCGACAGTGTCGGTGACACTGGTCGAAACCGGGGTCTTGTCCGCCACCAGATTTTCGAAGTTGCCGCCGCTCACCTCGGTGATCGCATTGGTGATCGGCGCGTGGCCGGTCAGTGCGTCATTCGGCGTGGTGGTGGTCGCGGTGCCGGTGGTCTGGCCAACACCAATGGTGATGGTCTGACCGTTAGCCAGGGTCACGACCACAGGCGAACCAGTGACTGGCGCGCCAACGGTCGCGGTGTAAGTCACGCTGCCGCCCTCAGCCGCCGACTCGGTCGCGGTGAGTTTGACGGTGGTGGTGTCGATGGTGTCGGTGACGTTGGTCACGGCTGGCACGGTGCTTGGCACCAGGTTCTCGAAGTTACCGCCCGTTGCATCCTTGATCGTCACTTCGACCTTGCCGGCGTCTTTGTAGACGTCATCGGCAGGCGCTGGAACGGTTACGGTGCCGGTGGTTTTGCCGGCTTCGATAGTGATCACCGAACCGTTCGACAGGGTCACGGTCACCGGGGTACCGGCCGGGTTGGTCAGCGTCGCGGTGTAGACGATCGAACCGCCTTCAGCCACCGAATCGGTTGCGGTCAGGTTCAGGTTGGTGGTGTCGGTGGTGTCCGAAACCGCGGTGTCGGCGGATTTGCCGTCGACCGCGAGTTTTTCGTAATTGCCGCCGGTGGCGCCATCGATGGTCACGCTCAGCGAACTGCCGCCAGCCAGTGGGCTGTTTGGTGCAACGAAGTTAACGCTGCCGCTGGTTTCACCGACGGCGATGGTGATGGTCTGGCCGTTCGACAGGTTCACGACCACCGGCGAGCCGGTCACTGGCGCGGTCACGGTCGCGGTGTACACCACGGTTTCGCCTTCGGCGACGTTCGCCGTGGCAGTCAGCGACACGGTGGAGGTGTCGATGGTGTCATTGACGGTGGTGACGGCCGGGGCAGTGCTGGTGACCAGGTTTTCGAAGTCGCCACCGGTTGCGCCTTTGATGGTCGCTTCAACGGTGCCGGCGTCTTTGTAGACGTCATCTTTCGGCGCGTCGACCGTGACGGTGCCGGTGGTTTTGCCGGCGTCGATGGTGATCACGGCACCGTTCGACAGAGTCACGGTGACCGGCGAACCAGCGGCGTTGGTCAGGGTCGCGGTGTAGGTGATCTGAGCGCCTTCATTGACCGAACCGGTGGCGGTCAGCGACAGGTTGGTGGTGTCGACAGTGTCGGTGACGGTGGTGCTGACCGGGGTTTTGTCGGCCACGAGGTTTTCGTAATTGCCGCCGGAAACTCCAGTGATCGAGTTGGTCAGCGGCGCATGGCCGGTCAGCGCATCGTTCGGCGCGGTGGTAGTGACGGTGCCGGTGGTTTGACCCACTTCGATGGTGATGTTCTGACCGTTGGCCAGGGTCACCACGACAGGCGAGCCGGTGACTGGCGCGCCGACGGTTGCGGTGTAAGTGACGGTGCCGCCTTCAGCCACGGAGGCGTCGGCCGTTAGTTTCACGGTCGAGGTGTCGATGGTGTCGGTCACTTCGGTAACTGCAGGCGTGGTGCTCGGAACCATGTTCTCGAAGTTGCCGCCGGTAGCATCCTTGATGGTCACTTCGACTTTGCCGGCGTCTTTATAGACGTCATCGGCTGGAGCAGCGACGGTCACGGTACCCGTGGTTTTGCCGGCTTCGATGGTGATCACCGAACCGTTGCTCAACGTCACGGTCACTGGCGTGCCAGCCGGGTTGGTCAGGGTTGCGGTGTAAACGATCGAGCCGCCTTCCGCCACGGTGTCGGTCGCGCTGAGCGACAGGTTGGTGGTGTCGACAGTGTCAGTAACGGTGGTTGAAACCGGGGTCTTGTCGGCCACCAGATTCTCGTAGTTACCGCCGCTCACATCAGTGATCGCATTGGTCAGCGGGGTGTGGCCGTTCAACGCATCGTTCGGCGCGGTGGTGGTCACGGTGCCGATGGTTTTGCCGACTTCGATGGTGATGTTCTGGCCGTTCGCCAGGGTCACGACGACCGGCGAACCGGTCACTGGCGCGCCGACAGTGGCGGTGTAGGTGACGGTGCCACCTTCAGCCGCAGTCTCGGTCGCAGTCAGTTTGACGGTCGAGGTATCGATGGTATCAGTGACTTCGGTCACGGCCGGAACAGTGCTTGGCACCAGGTTCTCGAAGTTGCCGCCTGTTGCATCCTTGATGGTGACTTCGACTTTGCCGGCGTCCTTGTAGACGTCATCGGCAGGCGCTGCGACGGTCACGGTACCGGTAGTTTTACCGGCATCGATGGTGATCACCGAGCCGTTCGACAGGGTCACAGTCACCGGCGAGCCAGCCGGGTTGGTCAGCGTCGCGGTGTAGATGATCGAACCGCCCTCGGCGACCGAGTTGGTGGCGCTGAGCGACAGGTCAGTGGTGTCGACGGTGTCAGTGACCGTGGTCGAAACCGGAGTCTTGTCGGCCACAAGGTTTTCGTAGTTGCCGCCGGACACGTTGGTGATCGAGTTGCCCAGCGACGCCTGACCGTTCAATGCGTCATTCGGCGCGGTGGTGGTCACGGTGCCTGTGGTCTTGCCAACTTCAATGGTGATGCTTTGGCCGTTGGCCAAGGTCACGACGACAGGCGAACCGGTGACCGGCGCGCCGACTGTGGCGGTGTAAGTAACAGTGCCGCCCTCAGCCACAGTGGTGTCGGCCGTCAGTTTCACGGTCGAGGTGTCGATGGTGTCAGTCACATCGGTAACGGCTGGCGTGGTGCTTGGCACCAGGTTCTCGAAGTTGCCGCCTGTTGCATCCTTGATGGTGACTTCGACTTTGCCGGCGTCCTTGTAGACGTCATCGGCAGGCGCTGCGACGGTCACGGTACCGGTAGTTTTACCGGCATCGATGGTGATCACCGAGCCGTTGCTCAATGTCACGGTGACTGGCGTGCCAGCCGGGTTGGTCAGGGTTGCGGTGTAAACAATCGAACCACCTTCAGCCACCGTGCCGGTCGCGCTCAGCGACAGGTTGGTGGTGTCGACGGTGTCGGTTACCGAGGTCACGGCCGGAGTTTTGTCGGCCACAAGGTTTTCGTAATTGCCGCCGTTGGCGCCGTCGATTTTCACGCTCAGTGTGTTGCCGCCGGCCAGTGCATCGTTCGGTGCGGTGAAGTTGACGCTGCCGCTGCTGGCGCCCACCGGGATGGTGATGGTCTGGCCGTTGGACAGGGTCACCACAACTGGCGAACCAGTCACAGGCGCGGTCACGGACGCGGTGTAAACCACCACGCCGCCTTCAACGGTGCTGGCGGTGGCGGTCAGCGAAACAGTGCTGTTATCGATGGTGTCGGTCACGTCGGTGACCGCCGGGGTCTTGTCGACCACCAGGTTCTCGAAGTTGCCGCCGGTGGTTTTGGTGATGCTCGCGTCGACTTTGCCGGCGTCTTTGTAGACGTCATCGGCCGGTGCTGGGACGGTCACGGTGCCGGTGGTCTTGCCGGCGTCGATGGTGATGGTCGAACCGTTGCTCAGGGTCACGGTCACTGGCGTGCCGGCCGGGTTGGTCAGCGTCGCGGTGTAGACGATCGAACCGCCTTCGTTGACGTTGCCGGTGGCGGTCAGCGAAACGGTGGTGGTGTCGACGGTGTCGGTCACGGTGGTGCTGACCGGGGTTTTGTCGGCGACCAGGTTTTCGTAGTTACCGCCGCTGACGTTGGTGATTGCATTGGTCAGCGGGGCATGGCCGGCCAATACATCGTTCGGTGCGGTGGTGGTCACGGTGCCGGTGGTTTTGCCGACTTCGATGGTGATGTTCTGGCCGTTGGCCAATGTCACGATCACAGGCGAACCGGTCACTGGCGCGCCAACAGTGGCGGTGTAGGTGACGGTGCCGCCTTCAGCTGCAGTCTCGGTGGCCGTCAGTTTCACCGTCGAAGTATCGATGGTGTCGGTCACATCGGTTACGGCCGGGACGGTGCTCGTCACCAAGTTCTCGAAGTTGCCGCCGGTGGCGTCCTTGATGGTCACTTCTACTTTGCCGGCGTCTTTGTAGACGTCATCGGCAGGAGCGGCAACGGTCACGGTGCCGGTGGTCTTGCCCGCTTCGATGGTGATCACCGAACCGTTCGACAGGGTCACGGTTACCGGGGTGCCAGCCGGGTTGGTCAGGGTCGCGGTGTAAACGATCGAGCCGCCTTCCGCCACAGTGCCGGTGGCGCTGAGCGTCAGGTTGGTGGTGTCGGTGGTGTCAGTCAAGGTGGTGCTGACTGGCGTCTTGTCGGCTACGAGGTTTTCGTAGTTGCCGCCGCTGATGTTGGTGATTGAGTTGGTCAGCGGCGCGTGGCCGTTCAGCGCATCGTTCGGTGCGGTGGTGGTTACGGTGCCGGTGGTTTTGCCGACTTCGATGGTGATGTTCTGGCCATTGGCCAAAGTCACGACAACAGGCGAACCGGTGACCGGCGCACCCACGGTAGCGGTGTAGGTGACGGTGCCACCTTCAGCAGCAGTCTCGGTGGCGGTCAATTTGACCGTCGAGGTATCGATGGTGTCAGTGACGTCGGTGACGGCTGGAACGGTGCTTGGTACCAGGTTCTCGAAGTTGCCGCCAGTGGCGTCCTTGATGGTGACTTCGACTTTGCCGGCGTCTTTGTAAACGTCATCGGCAGGCGCCGCAACGGTCACGGTGCCAGTGGTTTTACCCGCTTCGATGGTGATCACCGAACCGTTCGACAGGGTCACGGTGACTGGCGAGCCAGCGGCGTTGGTCAGGGTCGCGGTGTACGTGATCTGGCCGCCTTCGGCCACGGTCCCTGTCGCGCTCAGCGTCAGGTCGGTGGTGTCAGTGGTGTCAGTCACGGTGGTGCTGACCGGGGTTTTGTCGGCGACGAGGTCTTCGTAATTGCCGCCGCTCACGCCCGTGATCGCGTTGGTGATCGGCGCGTGTCCGTTCAGCACGTCATTCGGTGCCGTAGTGGTCACGGTGCCGGTGGTTTTGCCGACTTCGATGGTGATGTTCTGACCATTGGCCAGGGTCACGACCACAGGCGAACCTGTCACCGGTTCGCCGACAGTGGCGGTGTAAGTAACGGTGCCGCCTTCAGCGACCGAGGTGTCAGCCGTCAGTTTCACGGTCGAGGTGTCGATGGTGTCCGTGACTTCGGTCACGGCTGGCGTGGTGCTCGGCACCAGATTCTCGAAATTGCCGCCGGACGCATCCTTGATGGTCACTTCGACTTTGCCGGCGTCCTTATAGACGTCATCGGTTGGCGCTGGCACGGTCACGGTGCCTGTAGTTTTACCCGCTTCAATGGTGATCACCGAGCCGTTGCTCAGGGTCACAGTGACGGGCGAACCTGCTGCGTTGGTCAGGGTGGCGGTGTAAACAATCGAACCGCCCTCAGCCACGGAACCGGTGGCGCTGAGCGACAGGTTGGTGGTGTCGGCGACGTCTGTGACGTTGGTAGAAACCGGGGTTTTGTCGGCGACCAGATTTTCGTAATTGCCACCGCTGACATTGGTAATCGAGTTGCTCAGCGGCGCGTTGCCGGCCAGCGCGTCGTTCGGCGCGGTGGTGGTGACGGTGCCAGTGGTTTGGCCGACGGCGATGGTGATGTTTTGGCCGTTAGCCAAAGTCACGACAACCGGCGAACCGGTGACCGGCGCACCGACGGTGGCGGTGTAAGTGACGGTGCCACCTTCAGCAACCGAGGTATCAGCCGTCAGTTTCACGGTCGAGGTGTCGATGGTGTCGGTCACTTCGGTCACGGCCGGGACAGTGCTCGGCACCAGATTCTCGAAGTTGCCGCCAGTCGCATCCTTGATGGTGACTTCGACTTTGCCTGAGTCTTTATAGACATCATCGGCCGGCGCCGGAACGGTCACGGTGCCAGTGGTTTTGCCCGCCTCGATGGTGATCACCGAGCCGTTGCTCAGGGTCACGGTCACCGGTGTGCCAGCCGGGTTGGTCAGGGTCGCGGTGTAAACGATCGAACCCCCTTCAGCCACGGTGCCGGTGGCTGTCAGCGACAGGTTGGTGTCGTCGATCGAGTCGGTAATGGTGGTGGTCGCTGGCGTCGTGTTCGGCACCAGATTTTCGAAGTTGCCGCCGCTAGCACCGGTAATCGTGGTGCTGACGGTGCTGCCATTGTTGTAAACGTCGTTGGCCGCAGTCGGCACGTTGACCGAGCCCGTGGTCTTGCCAGCGTCAATGGTGATGGTCGAGCCGTTCGACAGGGTGATTGTCACCGGGGTTTGCGCGGCGTTGGTCAGCGTCGCGGTGTAGGTGATCTGGCCGCCCTCGACGATCGTACCGGTGGCGGTGAGGCTGACGCTGGTAGTGTCGATCGAATCGGTAATCGTGGTGGTGGCTGGTGTGGTGTTTGGCACCAGGCTTTCAAAGTTGCCGCCGGAAGCGCCGGTAATGGTGGTGCTGACGGTGCCGCCATTGTTGTAGACGTCATTGGCCGCGGTCGGCACGTTGACGGTGCCGGTGGTCTGGCCGGCTTCAATGGTAATGGTCGAACCGTTCGACAGGGTGACGGTCACCGGGGTTTGCGCCGGGTTGGTCAGGGTCGCGGTGTAGGTGATCTGGCCACCCTCGACCACTGTGCCGGTGGCGGTCAGGGTCAGATTGGTGGTGTCGATCGAATCGGTGATGGTGGTCACCGCTGGCGTCGGGTTCGGCACCAGGTTTTCGAAGTTGCCGCCGCTGGCACCGGTGATGGTGGTGGTGACAGTGCTGCCGTTGTTATAGACGTCGTTGGCCGGGGTCGGCACGTTTACAGTGCCGGTGGTCTGGCCGGCGCCGATGGTGATCGTCGAGCCATTCGACAGGGTGACGGTCACCGGGGTTTGCGCCGGGTTGGTCAGCGTCGCGGTGTAGGTGATCTGGCCGCCTTCGGTGACACTCGGCCCCGCCGTCAGGGTGACGGTGGTGGTGTCGATCGTGTCGGTGACCTGGGTCGTGGCCGGGTTGGTCGGCGTCGTCACGGTGATGCCGTTGCCGCCGGTGGTGCCGGTGACGGTCACGTCGATCTGGGTCGGGTCGTTATAGACGGTGTCGTTCGGCGCCAGCGGCACGTTGACCGTACCGCTGGTTGCACCTGCCGGAATCACAATCACCGCGCCGTTGGACAGAGTGATGGTCAGGTCGGTCAATGGCGCTTGGGTCAGGGTCGCGGTGTACACCAGCACGCCGCCGGCTTCGGTGATGGACGGCGTGGCGCTGAGGCTCAGGGTCGAATCACGCAGGGCGTTGGTGGTGGTATCGGTGGTCTGGCCGCCGGTGATGTTCTGCGCAGCTTGACCGGCAGCGTTGATGCCGGCGGTCGGGAAGCCAATGGTCGGGTCAACGCGGCCAGCGGTGGCGTCGAGCATGACGAAGCTGTGACCGCCACCAGCAGCACCGCCCGTGCCTGCGGCGCTCGGGCCGGCAGCGGTGGCATCAAGGGCGGTGGTCGGGTCGACGCCGGCGGCGATGGCTTGCTGCAGTTCGGCTACCGACGGCGCAGCCTGCGCGGTGGCCTCGGCCAGGTCAGTGCTGGAGTCGGGCGCGTTGGCGCTCCACTGGGTTTCTCGGCCCAGATCCAGCGTGCGGCCATCAGCCAATTCCAGCGACACGGCGCCGGAGAGGCCGGTGTCGATCTGGTCACCCACGAACAGGCGATCGCCTTCAACGAGTACGCGACGTACACCCTCGGGGGAGACTACAAATACCTGACCGACAATGCTTTTGACGATGGCAACAACACTGCTCATTGAAGACTCTCCGGGGTGTCACGTTCAGTTGACTTCCATAGACCTGATGGCTTTTGGCGCCGACTCAGTCTGGACGTACTTTTAAAATTTGCGAATCAAGTTTGACGCAGCTAATCGTCAATAATTTGGCTAGATTCTTTCGCTATTAACTTTATGCCAAACTATTGACCTTCTGGGTGCCATCCTAAACAATCGCCCCACTAATGTCACATTGATATTTCCGCGGCGACCTGTCCTTCAGCGTGTGATCCAGTTCCTGTTTTGAACTTTCCGACATACGGTCAATCTGGTTGCCATCATCCGACGCAGCGCCACGTTTTGCTGTGATTCAAGACAAGAAGTTCTGGGAAATTCCTACCATGCGTTCGCCCCTGCTTTTCGCCGTACCCTTCGCTCTCGCCGCCTCTTTTGTACAAGCACAATCCTTACCAGAAGCCATGCAGCAGGCACTGGATGTCCATCCGGAGATTCAGGCAGGGGTCAACAGTCGTTTGGCGGCGGATTATCAATTAAGAGCGGCGAAAGGTGGATACCTGCCGAAGGTCGATCTGCTCGGCGGTTATGGTCGTGAGGGCACCGACAGCGTCACCACCCGTGCCAATTCCGGTAACCACTACGAAACCCTGAACCGCAGCGAGTCAAGTTTACGTCTCTCGCAAATGGTTTTTGACGGTTTTGCGACGTCCAGCGAAGTCGGGCGTCAACAAGCCACCGTTAACTCTCGCGCTTACTCCTTGCTGGGCACTTCCGAGCGCACCGCGCTGACCGTCGCCCAAGTCTATCTGGACGTGCTGACCCGCCGCGAATTCGTGCGTCTGGCCGAAGAAAATCTCAAGAGCCACCAGCGCATCTACGACCAGATTCAGTTGCGCACCCAACGCGGCGTCGGCAGCGGTGCCGACCTCGATCAGGCTGAAGCGCGAATGGCCCAGGCCCGCAACAACCTGATCACCGAGCAGACCAACCTCGCTGACTCGGAAACCAATTTCCTCAGCGCCGTCGGCCAGATGCCCGATCAACTCGAGCGTCCGGCGCCGTTCATGGCGATGATGCCGGCCAACCTCAATGAAGCGCGCCAGCAGATGCTGGAAAACAGCCCGATCCTGCGTTCGGCCGAGTCCGACATCGCCGCCGCCGAGAAGCAATACGAAACCGCCAAGTCGACCTTCTACCCACGTTTCGACGCCGAACTGGGCCGCACTGCCGACAACGATCTCGACGGCCAGAACGGCCACAACAACGAATGGCAGGCGATGTTGCGCATGCGCTTCAACCTCTATTCCGGTGGCAGCAACAAGGCCGATCTGGAATCCAAGTCGTACCTGTCGAACCAGGCGCTGGACATCCGCAACAACGCTTTGCGTCAGTTGAACGAAGAGCTCGGTCTGGCCTGGAACGCTCTAAACAACGCTAACGCGCAGGTGCCGATCGCGCAGCAATACGTCGATCACAGCACCTCGGTGCGCACTGCCTACCAGCGTCAGTTCAGTCTCGGCGAGCGCACCCTGCTCGATTTGCTCGACAGCGAAAACGAGTTGTTCACCGCTTCGCGGCGTCTGGCTGAAATCAAAAACATTCAGTTATTTACTCAGTACCGAATCAAGGCGACCATGGGCGAGTTGCTCAGAAGCCAAGGAGTGGTCGCACCGTTGGCATCCGTTGTGCAAAACGACGTGAAGCCCAAGGTCCAGCTGCCTGGGATGAATTGAGTTATCCCTTTTCAACTGTCAAAGAGTGTCGAGCGTGGAATCAGAAGTCAGTCGAGTTCAACTCAGTCATGATCCACGCGCGTTGCACGACGATCCTTTACTGGACGGTCTGCTCGCCCTTTGCATGCTGCACCAGAAGCCCGCCAGCGCGGCAATGCTGACCACCGGCCTGCCGCTGCCCAAACAACGCCTGAGTGTTGAGTTGCTGCCCCGCGCGGCGGCTCGCGCCGGCCTGCAAGGTCGGGTGCTACAGCGCAAACTGGAAGAAATTCCGGCGATCGCCATGCCGGCGTTGTTGCTGCTCAAGGATGGTCGCAGCGCCGTCCTGCTCGGCTGGCAAGGAGATAACGAAGCGCGGGTGCTGCTCAGCGAGAGCGATGGCGGCGAGTCCATTGTCAGCCGCGAATTGCTCGCTGACGATTACACCGGCAAAGTCTTCTTCGCCCAGCCGCAACACAAATTCGACGTCAACCACGGCACGCTGATTCCGCGTGCGCGCTCGTGGTTCCGCGACACCCTCAAGCGTTCGCGCTGGCTGTATGCCGATGCGATCGCCGCGAGTTTCCTGATCAACATCATCGCCATGGCCGCGCCGCTGTTCGTGATGAACGTCTACGATCGCGTGGTGCCGAACCAGGCCGAAGCCACCCTGTGGGTGCTGGCGCTGGGTATCACCGGCGCCTACATTTTCGACCTGATCCTCAAGAGCCTGCGTAGTTTGTGCCTGGATCTGGCCGGGAAGAAAACCGACCTGATCATCTCCGCGACGCTGTTCGAACGCATCGTCGGCATGGCGATGAAATACCGCCCGGCTCGGGTTGGCAGCTTTGCGCAGAACATCCATGAGTTTCAGAGCCTACGCGACTTCCTCGCCTCGCTGACCCTGACCAGCCTGATCGATCTGCCATTTACCATCCTGATCTTTATTGTCATCGCCATTCTCGGCGGGCATCTGGTGTGGATTCCTGTGTTGGCGTTCCCGATTGCCCTGTTGATCGGCTATGCCTTGCAGAAGCCGCTGGTGGCGACAATGGAGCGCACCATGGCCCTCGGTGCCGAACGCCAGTCGAGCCTGATCGAAACCCTCGCCGGCCTCGACGCGGTGAAGGTCAACAACGCCGAAAGCGAACGCCAATACCAGTGGGAACAGACCATCGGCACCCTCAGCCGCCTTGAGCTGCGGGTGAAAATGCTCTCCGGCCTGGCGATGAACATCACCCTGCTGATCCAGCAACTGGCCGGGGTGATCATGATCGTCTTCGGCGTCTACCAGATCATCGCCGGCAACCTGAGCATGGGCGGTCTGATTGCCTGCTACATGCTCAGCGGCCGCGCCCTCAGCCCATTGGCCTCGCTGTCGGGTCTGTTGACCCGTTATCAGCAGGCGCGGGTGACCATGACCTCGGTCGACCAGATGATGGAGTTGCCGCAAGAGCGCAACTTTGAAGAACGCCCGCTGAGCCGCAAGGTTCTGCAAGGTGCGATCGAGTGCCGCCAGCTCAGCTTTACCTACCCGGAACAACAGAACCCGGCGCTGAAGAACATCAACCTGGTGATCCGTCCCGGCGAGAAGATCGGCATCATCGGCCGCAGCGGCTCGGGCAAGAGTTCGCTGGCGAAACTGCTGGTCGGCCTGTATCAGCCGGACGACGGTGCGTTGCTGGTCGACGGTGTGGATATCCGCCAGATCGACGTCAGCGAACTGCGCTACAACATCGGCTACGTGCCGCAAGACATTCAACTGCTGGCCGGCACCCTGCGTGACAACCTCGTCTCCGGCGCGCGTTATGTCGAAGACGAACTGGTCCTGCAGGCGGCCGAACTGGCCGGCGTCCACGAATTTGCGCGTCTGCACCCGCAAGGTTACGAGCTGCAAGTCGGCGAGCGCGGGCAGAACCTCTCCGGTGGCCAACGGCAGAACGTCGCACTGGCCCGGGCGCTGTTGCTCAATCCGCCGATCCTGTTGATGGACGAGCCAACCAGTGCGATGGACAACACCGGTGAAGAACGCCTCAAGCAACGCCTCGCCGCAGTGATTGAAAACAAGACCGTGGTGCTGGTGACGCACCGGGCGTCGCTGCTTTCGCTGGTGGATCGCCTGCTGGTGGTCGACCGTGGGCAGATTCTCGCCGATGGCCCGAAAGCCGCCGTGATGGAAGCGTTGAAGAAGGGGCAGATCAGTGTTGCTTAAGTCGGGTTTCAAGGATTCGATCCGTCGCTACTTCAAAGGCTCGGCATCGCTGCAGGGCCAGCCGCTGCCGGAGGTCAACAAAGCGCTGATCGAAGATGCCCCGCGCGTCGTGCGCCTGACCATCTGGGCGATCATCGGCTTCTTCGTGTTTCTGCTGCTGTGGGCCAACTTCGCCGTCATCGACGAGGTGACCAAGGGCGACGGCAAGGCGATTCCGTCGTCGAAGATCCAGAAAATCCAGAACCTTGAGGGCGGGATCATCTCCGAACTGTTCGTCAAGGAAGGCCAGATTGTCGAAGCCGGTGCACCGCTGATTCGCCTCGACGACACGCGATTTGCTTCCAACGTCGGCGAAACCGAAGCTGATCGCCTGTCGATGTTGCTGCGTGTCGAGCGCCTGAGCGCCGAGGTCGATGACCGTCCGCTGAATTTCCCCGAGGACGTGCTCAAAGCCGTGCCCGGTCAGGCCAAGAGTGAAGAGTCGCTGTACATCAGCCGCCGTCAGCAGCTGCACGACGAAATTGGTGGTTTGCAGGAGCAGTTGATCCAGCGTCAGCAAGAGCTGCGCGAATTCGCCTCCAAGCAAGCGCAGTATCGTCAGCAGCTCGGCTTGCAGCGCCAGGAAATCAACATGTCCGAGCCGCTGGTGGCGCAGGGCGCGGTGTCCCCGGTGGAGGTCTTGCGTCTGAAGCGTGCCGAGGTGGAAACCCGTGGTCAGCTGGATGCAACGACGCTGGCGATTCCCCGTGCCGAATCGGCGATCAAGGAAGTGCAGCGCAAGATCGACGAAACCCGCGGCAAATTCCGCAGCGAAGCGCTGACCCAACTCAATGAAGCACGCACCGACCTGAACAAGGCCAGCGCGACCGGCAAGGCGCTGGAAGACCGCGTCAGCCGCACGCTGGTGACATCGCCGGTACGCGGCATCGTCAACAAGTTGCTGGTCAACACCATCGGCGGGGTGATCCAGCCGGGCAGCGACATGGTCGAAATCGTCCCGCTGGATGACACCTTGCTGGTCGAAGCGAAGATCCGTCCGCAGGACATTGCGTTCCTGCATCCGGGTCAGGAGGCGATCGTCAAATTCACTGCCTACGACTACACCATTTACGGTGGGTTGAAGGCCAAGCTTGAGCAGATCGGTGCCGACACCATCACCGACGAAGACAAGAAAACCACGTACTACATCATCAAGGTGCGCACTGAGCGTAGCCACTTGGGCACCGATGAAAAGCCGTTGCTGATCATCCCGGGGATGGTTGCTTCGGTGGACATTATTACCGGCAAGAAATCGGTGTTGAGCTATCTGCTCAAACCGATCATTCGTGCGCGGGCCGAGGCGTTGCACGAGCGCTAGATCTTCAGCGCTGCCACCGGCCTCTTCGTCGGATCGCCGCCCGGAGCAAGCTCGCTCCCACAGTGTTTTGTGTTGAACGCGTAATCGTGTTCCAGCCCAGATCTCTGTGGGAGCGAGCTTGCTCGCGAAGGCGTCAGTCGGACGCTGCATCTGTCAGTAAGTGACAAAAACCGTCACTCACCATCCAGTCCATTCCTCACCAATCGCCATATCGTTATTCATTAACGGTATTTAATTTCCAATTCTTATAGCTATAAAGTCATCCCCCTGCGTACCTGCCGACCAATCGGCGCGCCGCACGACCTGAACCAACACGCAATCCAGCGTGAGTGTCTGATCGACGAGCGCGCCCGTGAGCGTGCCGTGCGTGGGAGATGAAAAGATGTCCGCAGCTACTGCTTCCCCAAGCGCCGCGATAGCCGCGCCGCAATCCTTTGAGATCCGCCCGTTCAGCGGTGCCGTCGGCGCCGAAATCATCGGCCTCGACCTCACTCGACCGATCAATGATCAAGATTTCACGCGCATCCATCGCGCGCACCTGGATCACCACGTTGTGGTGTTCCGCGACCAGCAAATCACTGCGCAGCAACAGATCGATTTCAGCCGCCGTTTCGGCGTGTTGCAGATTCATGTGCTCAAACAGTTCTTGCTGCCCAACCACCCGGAAATCCTCATCGTTTCCAACATCATCGAAAACGGCCAGAACATCGGTCTCGGCGATGCCGGCAAGTTCTGGCACTCCGACCTCTCCTATAAAGAGCTGCCGAGCCTCGGGTCGATGCTCCACGCACAAGAATTGCCAGAGGAGGGCGGCGACACCCTGTTCGCCGACATGCACAAGGCCTGGGACAACCTGCCAGAAGCGTTGCGCAAAGCGGTCGAAGGTCGCAGCGCTGCGCATTCCTACACGGCGCGCTACAGCGAAACCAAATTCGAAGGCAACTGGCGCCCGACCCTGACCCCGGAGCAACTGGCTCAGGTCGCGGAAGTGGTGCACCCGGTGGTGCGTACGCACCCGGAAAACGGCCGCAAGGCGCTGTTCGTCAGCGAAGGCTTCACCACACGCATCGTCGGCCTGCCCGACGATGAGAGCCAGCAACTGCTGAGCGAGCTCTACGCCCACAGCGTGCTGCCGCAGAACATCTACCGCCATCAGTGGCAGCCCCACGATCTGGTGTTCTGGGACAACCGTTCGCTGATCCATCTCGCCGCCGGCTGCCCGGCGCACCTGCGCCGCAAGCTGTATCGCACGACCATTCAGGGCGATGCGCCTTTCTGATTCGCCGGAGATTGATCAAATAATGAACGCTCCCTTGCAAGGCCACGCGGCCAGCAACCCGATCGCTCGCAGCGAAGCGCTGCTGGCGGTCGATCATGTCAGCCTCGAATACCGCACGCCGCAACGTGTGGTGCGCGCCACCCACCAGGTCAGTTTCGAAATCGACCCGGCCGATCGTTACGTGCTGCTTGGCCCGTCCGGTTGCGGCAAATCCACCCTGCTCAAAGCGGTCGCCGGGTTCATTCAGCCGTGCGAAGGCGAGATCCGCCTGCAAGGCCAGCGCGTCGATGCGCCAGGACCAGACCGGATCGTGGTGTTTCAGGAATTCGATCAGCTGCCACCGTGGAAAACCGTCAAACAGAACGTGATGTTTCCGCTGCTGGCCTCGCGCACCCTAAAGAAAAAAGAGGCTGAAGAGCGCGCGCTGCATTATCTGGAAAAGGTCGGGCTGGCAGCGTTCGCCGATGCTTATCCGCACACTTTGTCCGGCGGCATGAAAGCGCGGGTGGCGATTGCCCGGGCGTTGGCGATGCAGCCGAAAATCCTGTTGATGGACGAACCGTTCGCCGCGCTCGATGCGCTGACCCGGCGCAAGATGCAGGAAGAGTTGCTGCTGCTTTGGGAAGAGGTGCGCTTCACCCTGTTGTTCGTTACCCACTCGATTGAAGAGGCGTTGGTGGTCGGTAATCGCATCCTGCTGCTGTCGCCGCATCCCGGCCGAGTGCGCGCCGAAGTGCACAGCCATCAATACGACTTGCACAGCTTGGGTGGCGTGGCGTTTCAGGAGTCGGCGCGGCGCATTCATCGTCTGCTGTTCGACGAAGGCCAGTCGCCGGAAACCGAGCGTGACCACGACTTCAACGACATTCGCATCGCCTATTGAGCGGCCAGGAGGACTACCCGATGAGCCATTCATCATCTGTGCGTGAAGAGTTCGAAATTGTCCTGGAGCCGCTGACTGAAGTGCCGGTCGAGCGGGAGTTGTCGCTCGGCACGCGGCTGTGGCAACAGGGCTGGTTGCGTAAAGGCCTGATCCTGATTGTGCTGGCGGTGCTGTGGGAAGTGGTCGCGCGGATTCAGAACAATGATTTGATGCTGCCGAGTTTCCTGCAGACCAGCCACGCGCTGTTCGAGGGTCTGCTCAGTGGTGAGTTGCTGGCCAAGGTATGGATCTCGCTGGTGGTGCTGATCAAGGGTTACCTGATCGGTATTGTGCTGGCGTTTGCCCTGACCACGTTGGCGGTATCGACGCAGTTGGGCCGTGATCTGCTGAGCACGATGACCTCGATGTTCAACCCGCTGCCGGCGATTGCTCTGTTGCCGTTGGCGCTGCTGTGGTTTGGCCTGGGGCAGAACAGCCTGATTTTTGTGTTGGTGCATTCGGTGTTGTGGGCGCTGGCGTTGAATACCTATGCCGGGTTTCTCGGGGTTTCGGAAACCCTGCGCATGGCTGGGCGCAATTATGGTTTGAAAGGCTTGCGACTGGTGCTGTTCATCCTGATCCCGGCGGCGCTGCCGTCGATTCTCGCCGGGTTGAAGATCGGCTGGGCGTTTGCCTGGCGTACGTTGATCGCCGCTGAGCTGGTGTTTGGCGCGACCAGTGGCAAGGGTGGGTTGGGCTGGTACATCTTTCAGAACCGCAATGAGCTGTATACCGACAAGGTGTTTGCCGGGTTGGCGGTGGTGATCTTGATTGGCTTGCTGGTGGAGAATCTGGTGTTCGATACGCTGGAGCGGGTGACCGTTAAGCGGTGGGTCATGCAGCGGTAACTCTGCGGCGTTGCGGCTGGCCCCTTCGCGAGCAGGCTCGCTCCCACAGGAGAATGCATTCCAAATGTGGGAGCGAGCTTGCTCGCGAAAGCGTCAGTAAGATCAACGCCTACTCTGAAAGATGTTTGCTAGCATTGCGCCCAGATCAATCCTGATCGGCCAAGAGTGCTCAGCATGCAACTTCCGGACATGAACCTTCTGGTCGCCCTCGACGCCTTGCTCGACGAGGGCAGTGTGGTCGGCGCCGCGCGGCGGATGAACCTCAGTCCGGCGGCCATGAGCCGCACCCTGACGCGAATCCGCGAAGCTATCGGTGATCCGATCCTCGTGCGTGCGGGACGTGGCTTGGTGCCAACCCCCAAAGCGCTGGAGTTGCGCGAGCAGGTACGCGATGTGGTCGAGCAGGCCGCGCTGCTGTTCCGCTCCGCGGACAGCGTGGAGCTGGGCACACTGCGTCGGCGTTTCAGCATCCGCGCCAACGATTTTTTCGTCGGTGTTTATGGCGGCAAGCTGTTCGACACCCTTGACCAGCAGGCCCCCCATTGCGAGATACGCTTCGTTCCCGAGGGCGACGGCGATGATGAAGCCCTGCGTGAGGGGCGCATCGACCTCAGTGTCAGCAACACTCGCCCCGTCACCCCTGAAGTCAAAGTACAGAACCTGTTTTCCACGCACTTCGTTGGCTTGGTGCGTGAAGACCACCCCTTGCTCGACGGCGAAATCACTGCCGAGCGCTACGCCGGGTTTTCCCACATCAGCATGTCGCGCCGCGGCATCGCTCGCGGCCCTATTGATACCGCGCTGAATGCCTTGGGGCTGGAGCGGCGCGTCGCGGTAATCGCACCGAGTTTCCATGCGGCGATGTTTGCCTTGCCTGATTCCGACCTGATCCTGCCGGTGCCCAAGGAAGCGCTGCTGAGTGTGCGCCGGCTGGGTTTGAAACTGCGTTCGTTCGACCTGCCAATCCCTTTGCCGACGTTGATGCTGACCCAGGCCTGGCATCCGCGCTTCGACAAGGATCCGGCACACCGCTGGCTGCGCGAAACGCTTAAGGCCTGTTGCGACGAAACGTGGCTGGCGGCCCAGCCTTAATCCCCGAGAAAACACAAAACCCTGCGGGAGCGAGCCTGCTCGCGAAAGCGCTGGATCAGTCACCAATGATATTGACTGGCCCGACGCCTTCGCGAGCAGGCTCGCTCCCACAAGGGATGTTCATTGTTGTGTCTGGCGCACTTATAACCTGCCAATAAGTCAATTTTCGTCATTGCCAAGCCCGACTAAGATGCTCCGGTATTTTTCCCTCCGGAGTTTGCATTCATGACATCCCTGACGGCGGCAGCGCCCATCGCTGCGGCCAACCCGGCGACGGCGGCCGCGCCACCGGTGTTCGGGGCGCGGATCATTATCGGCCTGGTCGGCGTGCTGCTGGCAGTGCTGGTGTCGGGTCTCAACGAGATGGTGACCAAGGTCGCCCTCGCCGATATTCGCGGTGCGCTGCACATCGGTTACGACGAAGGCACCTGGCTGGTGGCCAGTTACACCGCTACCTCGGTCGCTGCCATGGCCTTCGCGCCGTGGTGTTCGGTGACCTTCTCGCTGCGCCGCTTTACCCTCTGCGCCATTGGCCTGTTCACCTTGCTGGGCGTGCTCTGCCCGTTCGCGCCCAATTACGAAAGTCTGCTGCTGATGCGCGTCCTGCAAGGTCTGGCCGGTGGCGCGTTGCCGCCAATGCTGATGACCGTCGCGCTGCGATTTCTGCCGGCCAACATCAAGCTCTACGGTTTGGCCGGCTATGCACTGACGGCGACATTCGGCCCGGGTCTCGGCACGCCGCTGGCCGGTTTGTGGACGGAATACGTCGGTTGGCAGTGGACGTTCTGGCAAATCATCGTGCCTTGTCTGATCGCCATGGCGATGGTCGCGTGGGGTATTCCGCAGGACCCGCTCCGTTTGGAACGCCTCAGGTCGTTCAACTGGAAAGGCCTGCTGCTGGGCTTTCCGGCGATCTGCATGTTGGTGATCGGTTTGCTGCAGGGCAATCGGCTGGACTGGTTCGAGTCGAGCCTGATCTGCGGATTACTCGGCGCCGGCTCGTTGTTGCTGGTGGCGTTTTTGATCAACGAGTGGTCGCAGCCGATTCCGTTTTTCAAATTGCAGATGCTTGGTATCCGCAACCTTTCGTTCGCACTGATGACGCTGGCCGGCGTTTTGGTGGTGTTGTTGGCGGTGGTGTTGATTCCGTCGAGTTATCTGGCTCAGGTGCAAGGTTATCGCCCGGTGCAAACCGCGCCGATCATGCTGATTGCTGCGTTGCCGCAATTGATCGCGCTGCCGCTGGTGGCGGCGCTGTGCAATCTGCGCTGGGTCGATTGCCGCTGGGTGCTCGGCATCGGTCTGAGCATGTTGGCGCTGTCGTGTCTGGGCGGATCACAGCTGACCTCGCAGTGGATTCGCGACGACTTCTACGTCCTGCAATGGCTGCAGATTTTCGGCCAACCGATGGCGGTGCTGCCGCTGCTAATGCTCTCGACGGGCAGCATCACGCCTATGGATGGCCCGTTCGCCTCGGCGTGGTTCAACACGGTAAAGGGCCTGTCGGCGGTGGTCGCCACCGGTGTGATCGAGGCGCTGACGACTTCGCGTCTGCATTTCCACTCGACCATGTTGGTCGACAGCCTCGGCAATTCGCCGCTGGCCGATCGCAGCGATCCGGGCCTCGCCCATCGCCTCCACGAACAAGCCGTGGTGCTGACTTCTTCCGATCTCTACGTGTGCATGGCTGGCGTCGCAGTGGCGTTGATCCTGCTGATTTTCTGGCTGCCGACGCGGATCTTTCCGCCGCGCGCGCCGACCTGATTGCTGCACTGAACAATGAAGGTTTTTATGACGACTCAAGCAAAGCAAAAACTCGCCGTGGCCGTGGCGGCCGCGCTGGCTGTCGGCGTGCTGGTGTACCTGGCGATGCCCGGTGTATTTGGCAAACGCACCCAGCAAAACACCAACGACGCGTTTGTTTCCGCTGACTACACGCTCGTCGTGCCACGCGTGGCTGGGTTTATCAAGGAAGTGCTGGTGGAGGACAACCAGCAAGTCAAGGCCGGGCAATTGCTGGCGCTGATCGATGATCGCGACTTGCGTGCGTCGGCTGAAGCGGCGGACGCGCAAACCCTGGTGGCGCGGGCGCAGTTGCAGAACGCCAAGGCGACGCTGGAGCGCCAGACTTCGGTGATCGCCCAGGCGCAGGCCTCGGTGGTGTCGGCCAAGGCGGAAATGGCTTTCGCTCAGCAGGAATTGAATCGCTACAACCATTTGGCGGGCGTTGGCGCCGGCACCGTGCAAAACGCGCAACAGGCGCGCACGCGCATCGATCAGGCCACTGCGCATCTCGACACCGCCACCGCGAAACTGGCGGCAGAGCGCAAGCAAATCGACATCCTCACCGCTCAACGTGACGCCGCCGAAGGCAGTCTGAAGCACGCACAAGCGGCACTGGAAATCGCCAGCTTCGAACTCTCCTACACGCGCATCACCGCACCGCAGGATGGAATGATTGGCGAGCGTGCGGTGCGCGTCGGCGCCTATGTAACGCCGGGCAGCAAACTGCTGGCGGTGGTGCCGTTGCAGCAGGCGTATGTCGTGGCGAATTTTCAGGAAACACAACTGACCGACGTGCAGCCAGGGCAAGAGGTGCAAGTACGCGTCGACAGCCTGGGTGGTGAAGCGCTGACCGGTCGTGTCGAGAGCATTGCGCCGGCCACGGGAGTGACCTTCGCAGCAGTCAAACCGGATAACGCCACCGGCAACTTCACCAAGGTGGTGCAGCGGATTCCGGTGAAGATCATGCTCGAACCGGGTCAGCCGTTGGCCGAGCGCTTGCGCGTGGGCATGTCGGTGGAGGCGAGTATTGATACCGCCAGTTCGGCGACGTCGGTGCGTGAGGTGACTCAGCGATGAGCCGTGTTGAATCGGCTGACGCCTTCGCGAGCAAGCTCGCTCCCACATTGGATTTCGGCAACACCACAAACCTCCTGTGGGAGCGAGCTTGCTCGCGAAGAGGCCAATGGCAGCGCGTCATCTTGAGTGCCTTGCTCACAGTAAGCCTCACCGCCTGCACCGTAGGCCCAGACTTCCAGAAGCCCGCAGCCACACAAATCGCCGACTGGTCCAAACCCGTCAAGTCCGCCCCCAGCCAAGCCGTCAGCGAACCCCTGAACGAACGCTGGTGGGAGGTCTTTCACGACCCACAACTCTCCGCGCTCACCCAACGTGCGGTGAAGAGCAACCTCGACCTGCAACTGGCCAGCAGCCGCCTGCAACAAAGCCGCGCCGCTCGCCAGGTGATCACCGCTGACCGTTATCCGAACACCGCCGCCACGGGCAGTTACGCGCGCAAACGCAACAGCGGCGAGGGCCTGAACGATCCGTCCGGCCACAACGGCGATTCCGCCTTCAACCTGTGGGACGCCGGTTTCTCCGCTTCATGGGAACTGGATTTCTGGGGCCGCGTGCGCCGCGAAACCGAAGCCGCCGACGCCAACCTCGAAGTCGCCGAAAACGACCGTCGCGGGGTGCTGCTGGCCGTGCTCGCCGACACCGCACAAAACTACATCCAGCTACGCGGTGTGCAGAACACCCGTGCCGTCACCGAGCAGAACCTCGACGTTGCGCGGCACAGCCTGAAGCTCTCGCAACTGCGCCTGGCCGATGGCGTGGCGACTGACCTCGACGTCGCCGAAGCCGCCGCGCAAGTCGCGGCCATCGAATCGCGCCTGCCGGCGCTGGAACAACGTCAATCGCAGTTGATCAACGCGATAAGCCTGCTGATGGGCGAACCGCCACAGGCATTGGCCAAAGAGTTATCCACAGACGCCGCCGTGCCGCAGTCGCCGTTGCAAGTCGCCATCGGCCTACCGTCACAACTGGCCGAACGCCGACCGGACATCCGCCAGGCCGAAGCGCGCCTGCATGCGGCCACCGCCAACATCGGCGTGGCCAAGGGCGATTTCTATCCGCGCATCACCTTGTCCGGCAACCTCGGCTCGCAAGCCATGCAACTCAGCGACTTTGGCTCGTGGGGCTCACGCGCCTTCGGCATCGGCCCGCAATTCAGCCTGCCGCTGTTCGACGGCGGACGCTTGCGCGGCATGCTGCAACTGCGTGAAGCGCAACAACAGGAAGCCGCCGTTGCTTATCAGCAAACCGTACTGCGCGCCTGGCACGAAATCGACGATCAGTTGACCGCCTACAACGCCAGCCAGCGTCGTCGCGATAGCCTCGCCGAAGCCGTCCGCCAGAACCAGATCGCCCTGCGTACGGCGCAACAGCAATACGTCGAAGGCGTGGTCGATTTCGTCAACGTCCTCACCGTGCAAAGTGCGCTGCTGGCAACGCAGGAACAGTGGGTGGAGAGTTCCACCGGCGTTTCGCTGGCGATGGTCGGGTTGTACAAGGCATTGGGCGGGGGATGGCAGTCGGTTTACCCGGAAGGGCAAATGGCGGCAATGGCGCCGGGCGTCGTGAAAGCACAAACCGACATCGACGGTTCTGCCGTGGCTGACCTAAAGTGATGGGCAGGTTGGCGCGTCATATTCTCGTGGCGCTGCGGCGCGGCAAGAGGAAGCGATGGCGGTCAACAGAGTCACGCCAATGGGCGACACGCAAGATCCGTTTGCCGCGCCCGGCTCCTGGTTCGGCAGCCTGCGCTGGGTGCGCTGGATAAAAAATCACTGGCTATGGCCGATCCTGGCGCTGGCGGCGTTCGTGCGTTTTTATGATCTGACTGCGGCAGCGATCTGGGGCGATGAAGGTTCCAGTCTGCTGCTGGCGCGCTATTCGCTGAGTGAAATCTGGCAGCACGCGGCATTCGATGTGCATCCACCGCTGTACTTCATGCTGCTGCATGGCTGGGTCGAACTGTTCGGGGACGGCATTCTGGCGGTCCGCTCTCTCAGTGCGCTGGCCGGCATTGCGGTGGTCGGGCTGGGCGTGTGGCTGGTGGATCGCCTGGCCACCCGTCGCGCAGCGTTCATCGCCGGTGTGTTGCTGGCGCTGTTGCCGACGGCGGTGCGCTACAGCCAGGAAGTGCGCATGTACGCGCTGCTCGGGGCGCTGCTGCTCGCCGCGAGCCTGGCGCTGGTCTACTGGATCCGCCGCCCGCAACGCCAGCGTTATCTGGTGTATTACCTGCTGCTGATGAGCGCGGCGCTCTACACCCACTATTTCGCCGTGCTCGCGGCGCTGTGTCACTGGCTTTATCTGATCGCGATCCGCGTACAGCGTGGTTACCGGTTCCGGCACATCCAGCGCTGGAACTGGTGGCTGGCGAATCTGGCCATCGTTGCTTTGTATCTGCCTTGGCTGCCCAACCTGCTTGATTTGATGCAGCACATGCAGCAGCTCGAGGCAGGTGGCGATGTCGGTTGGGAGCCTGCCGTTACGTTGAGTTCGCTGCCGTCGATGATCTGGTCATGGCTGATTCAGGATGACGGTGAAAGTTTGCCGTGGCTGATTTTCGCGGCGTTGCCGCTGGCGATGCTGGGGCTGGCAGTCATTGCTGTGATGCGCGATCGCAGCGTGTCGCGCGGCAGCATTCTGCTGGCGCTGTACACCGGGCTGCCGCTGCTGCTGGTGTATCTGGTGTCGTTCATTACGCCAGTGTTCATCGAACGTTATCTGACGGCTTACGCCCTCGGCCTGCCGATGCTGACGGCGTTGGCCATCGACCGGTTGTACAGCCGCGTGCGGATGTTGGCATTGGCGGTGCTGCTGTCGCTGATCGCTGTGGAACTGGTCGGCGTGAACAACAACGCCACGGTCGACACTCATGGTCAGCTCGACACGGTCGTGAAGTACGTCAACCAGCATTTCCTGCCGGGTGATCGCATCGTCACCAGCGACATGCTCTGGTATCTGAGCTACGTCTACTACGATCGCACCGGTGCGCTGGTGCGGCTCTTTACCCCGCCGAAAGCCGATGGCCAATCAACGCGGCCAAATGAATACGGGTTCGGCACGCTGGTGACGCCCGATGTCTATCTGGACAGCCTGACGGAGTTGCCCGCCGGAGGCCGGGTCTGGCTGGTCGGAACCGTTGACGAGTCGCAAGAGTTTTCACCGCTGCCCGCAGCCTGGCAGGCCAGCGTTGAAGTCCACGCGGGCGGGATGCAGGCACGCTTGTTTGTGGTCAAGTCAGCGGGTGGATAAGCGGGTCAGGACTTGCCGGACAAATCCGCCATGCCCTTGAGCAATTCAATCGGCAACGGAAAGACAATCGTCGAACTCTTGTCCCCGGCAATCGAACTCAACGTCTGCATATAGCGCAATTGCATTGCGCCAGGCTGACGACCGAGCATTTCCGCCGCTTGCATGAGTTTTTCCGAGGCCTGCAATTCGCCTTCGGCGTGGATCACCTTGGCTCGCCGCTCGCGCTCGGCTTCGGCCTGTTTGGCGATGGCGCGCACCATCGATTCGTTGAGGTCGACATGTTTGATCTCGACGTTGGCGACCTTGATGCCCCAGGCATCGGTCTGCGCATCGAGCACTTGCTGGATATCGATGTTCAATTGCTCGCGCTCGGCCAATAACTCATCGAGTTCGTGCTTGCCGAGCACGGCACGCAACGTGGTCTGCGCCAGTTGACTGGTGGCCGAGAGAAAATCCTCGACCTGAATAATCGCCTTCTGCGGATCCAGTACGCGGAAGTACAGCACGGCATTGACCTTGACCGAGACGTTGTCGCGGGTGATCACGTCCTGCGGCGGCACGTCGAGCACCACGGTGCGCAGGTCGACCCGAACCATTTGCTGCACCACCGGAATCAGCAGAATCAGCCCCGGGCCTTTGACTTGCCAGAAACGTCCGAGCTGGAACACCACGCCGCGTTCGTATTCGCGCAGGATGCGGAACGTCGAGCCGGCGAGAACAATCACCAACAGCAGCAGCGCAACAAAACCGATTTGCAGACCCATGATCACTCTCCGAGCGGTGCCGCGTCAGTCGCGGCCACTTGCAGCAACAATCCCTTGCGACCCATCACGCGCACCGATTGCCCGGTGTGCAGCGGCGTGGCGCTGAGCACTTGCCAGCGTTCACCTTGCAGTTGCACCCAGCCGTTACGCGCATCGCCCGGTTGTACGGTGGTGATCGCGGTCACGCTGCCGAGCAGGCCGGCGTCGCCACTCACGGCGTGGCGGGGGCGGGTTTTAAGGGCGCGAATCAGCAGCGCGAGCAACAGCAGGGCACTGATCAGACCGAGGCCGATCATCATTGGCACTGGCAACTCGGCGTTGCTCAGAATCAGCGCACCGATGATGAACATGATGATGCCGCCCAGACCGATAACGCCGTAATTGGGCAGCGCCGCTTCGGCGATCAGGAACACGATTCCCAAGGTGATCAGCCATAAACCGGCCGGATTCATCGGCGGCAACGGGGTATCAGCGGCGAGGGCTGAGCCGCTGATCAGCAGGATCAAGGCAAGCGCACAACATCGGCTGTTCACGTGACCCTCCCGAGCGTCATGTCTGGTTCTTACAGTCTAGTTGAGGGTTGCGCTGGTTGAATTTTGATCAATATGCGGATGTGTCCAGTGGGCGGAATTCCCTGCGCCACCCTTTCGCCGAACTAGACTCAAAGACACGGCAACCACCGTTCAGCGCAACACCGAGGTGCATCATGCGTATGGCAAGAAAGGTGCAGAGCAGCCTGAACCGGGCGCACTGCGAATACGACATCGTCGCTCACCGGCATTCATCGAGCAGCCTGGAAACCGCACGGGTCGCCGGAGTCCCCGCCGAGCGTGTGGCCAAATCGATCATCCTCGACGACCACCACGGGCACTACCTGATGGCCGTGCTGCCGGCCAGCCGTCACCTGGATCTGAGCAAGGTGCGCACCAGCGGCGAATGGCAACTGACCCGCGAAAGCAATCTGGCGCATATCTTCGACGACTGCGAACGCGGCGCGGTGCCGCCGCTGGGTGGCTCCTACGGCCTGGACATGGTCATCGACCCGTTGCTGACGCGGCAGAAGGATATTTATCTGGAGGCGGGCAACCACAATTACCTGCTGCACATGAGCATGCCGGAGTTTTTGAAAATGGTGCCGCATGCCGAGGTGCGGGAGTTGAGTGATTAGGTTTTGTGGTACCGGCACCGACGCCTTCGCGAGCAGGTTGATCGCATTCCCCTGTGGGAGCGAGCCTGCTCGCGAATAATCTTCCAAACACCCCGTTTTTGAAGGAACTCAGCAATGGAGCAACCAACCCACACTCTCCCATCCCTGTTCAAACAACTCGGCCTGGACGACGACCCGACCAGCATTGACCAATTCATCGCCACCCATTCCCCGCTCAAACCCGACCTGCATTTGGCTGATGCGTTTTTCTGGACGGAGAGCCAGTCGCAGTTTTTGCGTGACGATATTCTGGATGATGCCGATTGGGCGGAGGTGGTGGATCAGTTGAATGTGTTGTTGCGAAAGGGGCGTGAGGGCTGACTGAAAGCCACCCTCTTGTCATTCAATTGAGTGGAACGGTTGTTGAGGATCAAAAAATAGACCAAAATCACGACCTCAATTGAGGTCTTTTATTATGCAAAGCGTTCTGGCCGATATGGCTGTCAGTGTCTCAGAATTAAAGAAAAACCCTTCCGCTGTGCTGAGCGGTGCACACGGCGGTGCCGTGGCTGTTCTTAACCACAATCGCGTTATGGGCTATATGGTGCCAGCGGATGTGTACGAAGCAATGATGGAGCGACTTGATGATTTGGAGCTTGCTGAAATCGTTCGCGCCCGCAGCCATGAGACGCCAATTTCGGTAAGCCTGGATGACCTATAAGCTCGAATTTTTGCCATCCGCTCACAAAGAGTGGAACAAGTTGGGTCATACACTACGAGAACAATTCAAAAAAAGCTGGGTGAGAGATTGAAGCTGCCCAGAGTCTCCGCTGACGCACTTCATGGAATGCCTGATTGCTACAAAATCAAATTGAAGGCTTCAGGCTATCGTCTGGTTTATCAGGTCATTGACGAGAGGGTCGTCGTTTCAGTCGTAGCGGTCGGTAAACGTGAGCGCAGTAGCGTTTATGAGAATGCAAAAAAGCGCTGATTCATCTCTCCGCGGCGGCTCTCTTCGCCCCAGCAGGCAATTTGTTTCAAAACTTGACTGAAATTCCCCTCCAATGCGATATTGATAGTTAGCAAACTAACAGTGTGCATTTTCCCTTGCCGAACGAACTCGACGCTCTCCAGATGAACATCAGCAGTGCCATGGTGGTGGCCGCCAGGCATTGGCGGAAGATCTGCCAGACCACGCTGGTCAACTATGGAATCTCTGAAGCCTGCGCCGTCCCGCTGCTAATGATCGGGCGTCTGGGCGAGGGCGTGCGCCAGGTGCAAGTGGCGCAGGCGGCTGGGATGGAGAGTCCGTCGCTGGTGCGTCTGCTCGATCAGTTGTGCCATTCCGGCTACGTCTGCCGCACCGAAGATGCCCAGGATCGCCGGGCCAAATGCCTGAGCCTGACCGACACCGGTCGTGAACTGGTGCAAGCGGTGGAGATCGAACTGGTGCGCTTGCGTCACGAGGTGCTCGAAGGCATCGAGCAAAGCGATCTGGAAGCTACGCTTCGGGTACTCAGAGCTTTTGAGGCGGCCAATCCGCCTGTGGTGGTCAATTCTTGAACGGTTTTTTCTCCGGCATTCCGCCGGCCCGCGACTGGTTCTACGGAGTCCGTACGTTTGCAGCGTCGATGATCGCGCTGTACATCGCCTTGCTCATGCAAATGCCACGTCCGTATTGGGCGATGGCCACGGTGTATATCGTCTCCAGCCCATTTCTTGGTCCGACCAGCTCCAAGGCCTTGTACCGCGCCATCGGGACTTTTCTCGGTGCCGCGGCGGCGGTTTTTTTCGTGCCGATGTTCGTGCAGAGTCCGTTTGTGCTGGTGGTGGTCATCGCGTTGTGGACGGGCATTTTGTTGTTCCTGTCCCTGCAACTGCGCACGGCCAACAACTACGCATTGATGCTCGCCGGTTACACCCTGCCGCTGATTGCCTTGCCGGTGGTGGATAACCCGCTGGCGGTGTGGGACGTAGCAGAGGCGCGCACCGAAGAGATTTTCCTCGGCATCGCCGTGGCTGCGGTGGTCGGTGCGATGTTCTGGCCGCGCCGGCTGGCTCCGGTGTTCAACGACGCCGTGAGCAAGTGGTTCGCCGACGCAACGACCTATAGCCTGAAATTCCTCAGCCGCGACGTGCAGCCCGAAGAAGTCACTGCGCTGCGCATGGCCATGGTTGCCAACTTCAACAGCCTCGAATTGATGATCGGCCAGTTACCCCACGAAGGCGCACTACCGCAAACCGTGCGCAACACCAAAGAATTGCGCGGGCGGATGATTCATCTGTTGCCTGTGATCGATGCGCTGGAAGATTCGCTCTACGCCCTCGAACGACGCACGCCGGAACTGGTGGAAAAATTCGCACCGCTGCTGGCCGCAACCCGCGAATGGCTCGGTCACCCGGACGCCGATCTCGACCGTTGGCAAGCGCTGAAAGATCAGCTCGAAGCCCTGCAACCGAGTGCCGAAGCACTGCAGGACCGCAAACAACTGCTGTTCTCCAACTCGATTTATCGCCTCGGCGAATTCATCGATTTATGGCAGGACTGCCGCAGTCTGCAGGACGCGATTCTCTGCGAGCGCCAGGACGGCTGGCGCGCGGTCTACCGTCACTGGCGCCTCGGTCGTCTGACGCCGTTCATTGATCGTGGGCTGATGCTCTACTCGGCGGCCTCGACCGTTCTGGCGATCATCACCGCCTCGGTGCTGTGGATTCTGCTCGGCTGGCCGGACGGCGGCAGCGCGGTGATTCTCGCCGCAGTGGCCTGTAGCTTTTTCGCCTCGATGGACGATCCGGCACCGCAGATTTACCGGTTCTTTTTCTGGACCGGCATGTCGGTGCTGTTCGCCAGCCTTTATCTGTTTTTGATTCTGCCCAACCTGCATGACTTCCCGATGCTGGTGCTGGCGTTTTCCATTCCGTTCATCTGCGTCGGCACGTTGACGGTACAGCCGCGGTTCTTCCTCGGCATGCTGCTGACGCTGGTCAACACCTCCTCGTTCATCAGTATCCAAGGGGCTTATGACGCGGACTTTTTTGCCTTCGTGAACTCCAACCTGGCGGGTCCGTTAGGGCTGTTGTTCGCGTTTATCTGGACGCTGGTTGCACGCCCGTTCGGCGCCGAACTGGCGGCCAAACGCCTGACCCGCTTCAGCTGGAAAGACATCGTTCACATGACCGAGCCGGCCAACCTTGCCGAACACCGCAAATTGGGCGTGCAGTTGCTTGATCGACTGATGCAGCACTTGCCGCGTCTGGCCCTCACCGGCCAGGACACCGGCATTGCCATGCGCGAAGTGCGGGTGGGCCTGAACCTGCTCGATTTGCTCGCCTACACCCCACGGGTGACCGGCGCGCCGAACGCGCTGTTGCAGCAAGTGGTCAGCGAGGTCGGCGAGTATTTCCGCGCTTGCCTCAAGGCTGGCGAACGCTTGCCGGCGCCAGCGCCGTTGCTGATGACCCTCGATCGCACTCGCCGCGCGCTTAATGGCCACGGCGACGATGAAACCCGTCTGAACCTGTTGCACGCCTTGAGCGGTTTGCGTCTGGCGCTGTTGCCCGGCGTCGAATTCGTCTCCAGTGCCGACGCCGAAGAACCGCTGCCCGATGGAGCGCCCCTATGATCGGTGATCTGGACATCAGCGGCATTTTCCTGCCGACCCTGCTGGTGTTGATGGGCATCACTTATGTGCTGTTTTTGCTGGTGCATGCCGTGCTCACACGCGTGCACTTTTACCGTCTGGTCTGGCACCGGGCATTGTTCAACGTGGCCCTCTACGCGGTACTGCTGTACGGCGTGGACTCACTCAGTCGATACCTGATGACATGAAAAAACCGTTTTTGACCATCGGTCGCGTGGTACTGACCCTGCTGATCGTGACTTTTGCCGTTGTCCTCGTCTGGCGCATGGTGATGTATTACATGTTTGCGCCATGGACCCGCGACGGCCACATTCGCGCCGACATCATCCAGATCGCCCCGGACGTTTCCGGGCTGATCCAGCAGGTTGAAGTGAAAGACAACCAGTTGATCAAGCGCGGTCAGGTGCTGTTCAGCATCGACCAGGACCGTTTCAGACTGGCTCTGCGTCAGGCCAAAGCCGCCGTCGCTGATCGCGAAGAAACCCTTGCCCAGGCTCAGCGTGAAGCGAAACGTAACCGTGGCCTCGGCAACCTGGTGCCCGCCGAGCAGCTTGAAGAAAGCCAATCGAAGGTCGCCCGTGCACAATCAGCGCTGGCCGAAGCCATGGTCACCGTGGACAGCGCTCAGCTCAACCTCGACCGTTCGGTAATCCGCAGCCCGGTGGACGGCTACGTCAACGACCGTGCGCCGCGTCCGCAAGAGTTCGTCACCGCCGGGCGTCCGGTGTTGTCGGTGGTCGACAGCAACTCGTTCCACATCGACGGCTATTTCGAAGAGACCAAACTCGACGGCATTCATGTTGGCCAGTCTGTGGATATCCGTGTGATCGGTGATCGCGCCAAGCTGCGCGGGCATGTCGAAAGCATCGTCGCCGGTATCGAAGACCGCGACCGGACCAGTGGCAGCAACCTGTTGCCGAACGTCAACCCGGCATTCAGCTGGGTGCGGCTGGCGCAGCGGATTCCGGTGCGGATTGCCTTTGATGATGTGCCGGCAGATTTCCGCATGATTGCCGGTCGCACTGCTACGGTCTCGATCATCGAAGACTCAAAGGTCGACGATAAAAAGCAGGAGCCCGGGCAATGAACCGGGCGCTGATGATCGCCGGGTTGGGCGTGATGCTCTCGGCCTGTCAGATGGTCGGGCCGGACTATCAGGTGCCTGAGGATGCAGCGGTGCAGCGCAAGGATTTTCAGGGTGAACTGGCCGTCGCCGGAAAACCGGTAGTCTCGGCACCGGTGCCGGCGGATTGGTGGCGTCTTTATAAGGATGCGCGGCTGGATCAACTGGTGCAGCAGGCCATGGCCTCCAACACCGATTTGCGCGTCGCGGCGGCGAACCTGCAACGGGCTCGAGCTCAGGTCGATGAGGCCGAAGCAGCGGGCGGCTGGAGCGCAGGTGTGAAGATGGGCGCGCAGCGTTTGCAAGAGTCTGGTCAGGCGTTCTTGCTGCCGGAAAAAGTCCCGGTCGATAACGTCGGCGACATCGGCATCAGCGCTTCTTATCAGTTCGATCTGTGGGGCACCTTGCAGCGTGGTATCGAAGGCGCCAAGGCCAATGCCGACGCGACCCAAGCCGCGGCAGACACGGCGCGGATCACTTTGGTGGCGGACGTCGTCCGTGCCTACACCCAAGTCTGCGCGGCCAACGAAGAACGGGAAATCGCCGAGCATTCCCTGGACCTGCAATCGCAAAGCACCACGCTGATCCAGCGTTTGCGCGACGCCGGACGTGGCGATGAAACTCAGGTAACCCGCTCGCAAACCCAGTTCAAATCCCTGCGCGCAGATTTGCCGCGTTATGAAGCCGCGCGTCAGGCCGGGCTGTTCCGTCTGTCGATGCTCTTGGCGAAACCGGTCGATCAATTGCCGACGGGCACCGCAACTTGCGCCGAGCTGCCGAAAATCGCCCAATTGGTACCCGTCGGTGATGGTGCCGCACTGCTCAAGCGTCGCCCCGATATCCGTCAGGCCGAACGGCGGCTGGCTGCCGCGACTGCCGGGATCGGTGTCGCCACCGGCGAGTTGTATCCGGACATAAGCATTGGCGCGACGATCGGTACTGTCGGTCTGATAGACGACTTGGGTGATCCCTCGACCAACCGCTGGGGCTTCGGCCCGTCGTTGAGCTGGAAGGTGCCGACCAACGGCGCCCGTGCGCGCATTCGTGAAGCTGAAGCGACGACTCAAGGCGCGCTGGCGCACTTCGACGGTGTGGTGCTCAACGCCATTCGCGAAACCCAGACCGGCCTGGCTCAGTACAGCGCGCTGTTGCAACGCCGTGATGCGCTGGCCGATGCCGAGCAGTCGGCGAAACTCGCTGCAGACCAGACCCACCGCTTCTTCCAGGCCGGCCGCGAGTCGTTCCTCGCCGACCTGCAAGCAACGCGCACCTACACCGATGTCACCGCGCAACTGGCCGCCGCCAACACCCAGGTTGCGATGAGCCAGATCGATTTGTTCCTCGCCTTGGGTGGCGGCTGGGAAAGCGGACGAACGCACGCGACAACCGCCAGCAAACCCTGAGGCCGTTGCTATGCTTTGAAGTGTTGAAGGGGCGCCCCGTGCAAAGCGCTCCTTCAGCGCACATTGCTAGCGCTGGTCTAGGGGAAACCAATAATGAAAAACCCTTACGCTCTCGGCTTCTGGTGCGCCCTCGTAGCGCTGGTGCTGCTCTCGGCCACCTATTTCTACGGCATCATGCTGGCTCACCAGATCGACAAGGCCATGGTTTTCCTCGACAGCGCCGTCGCGCTGATTGCGGTCATGGCAATCGTCGTCGTGGCTTGGGCGTCGGTTCAGGTGCAGCGCGTCAAAAAACGTCAGCTTGAACAGGGCAAGACCCTCGTTCTGATCTGGGACACCAAAGTCGCTCTGCGCCGGGTTGAAACCGTGTTCGACCGGTACTTCTGGGGCAGTTACTGGCAACCGGGACGGACCTTCGCTGAAGTCATGGGCGAACTCACCGGCACGCCGCTGGAAAAAAGTCTCGAAGCGCTGAAAAAGCAGTGCCTGGAACTCGACAAGCAGATTGATGGCGAGGGCTGGCATTGGTTGAACAACGCCCGCGAATTGTCGGATGTCGCCACGGCCATGGCCCGTGAGCGTTATCAGCTGGATTTCTGCGATCCGCGTGCCGACGGGCCGGGCGGGGCGGTGATTGATCGGGATTTTGAAGTGCTGGTGTACACGTGGACGGCGCGGCTGAAAAGCTTTGATCATCAACTCGATGAGATCGAGGTTCAGTATTCCTGAGGAACCCGGGATGGGGTTTTGCCGCCATGCTGGCATAATGGCGTCAGACTTTTTATGACGGCTGCACAAACTGATGCAAGGGAATGTAAAGGTTCATCTCGGATATTTGAGCGCCGCGTTGGCAGATGCCTGCAATCTGATGCCGGAGCTGGATAACGCGTCGCGCGCCCTGACTCTGGACGAAATCACCAACGGTCAGCTATCCAGCCACTGTTGCAAAGCGCTGTATGCGCAACGTCCCAAGCCGAAAACTGCCGAGACTGGGCGCAAGGTGGACGCCGACGAGGGCTGGCCGCTGCGCGTCATCGTGTGTCCACTTCTTTTTGGCCTGCGACCGGAGCACGGGCGTCCGAGCAAGCTCTTGCCTGAATTCATCACTCCGCTGTTCTTTTTCGGGCTGTTGGAGCGTACGGGCAAGCTCAGCATTGATCCGGATAATCTGCTGCCCGTCACGCCACGGGATTTTCTTGAGCCAAGCGCCTCCCAGGTCACGGTCGGTACGGTGCAAGAAGTCGATTTAGTGTATGCCCGGCTGCCTCGCCCCACGGACTGGAACGGCCTCATTCAGAACGCCAGAAGCTTTTGTCTCGACGTCTGCGGGCACGATTGGGAAACCCTCGAAGCGGATCAGTACGAAAGGCTCAGTCACCCACTGATCATGCTCGCTACGTCCACCAAGGGCGCGACGCAGAACATTCAAACCTTGTTGGATCATTTGCGCCACGACAGCGATACCGCGCTGGGCTTGCTCGAAACACTTATCACCCCCGCCGAAGAGAAACCCCTGCTCACCGCTGAGCAGCAACTGGCCGGGTCGATCGAGCATTCAGGGCAAATGGAGTGCCGCTACGGACTTTCCCCGTCGCAGCGTGAATCACTGGTGCACTTTTTTTCATTGCCGGATGCCGTGACAGCCGTAGACGGCCCGCCGGGTACCGGTAAAACGACATTGTTGTTGAGTGTTATTGCTTCTCTGTGGATCAAGCATGCTCGGGCGCAACAGGAGCCACCGCTGATTGTGGCTTCATCGACCAACAATCAAGCCGTTCTCAACATTCTCGAAGCATTTGCCAAGGTGAAGGAACGAGAGGGGCCTCTGGCTGGCCGCTGGATCAAGGATCTTGAAAGTTACGGCCTCTATTTGCCTGCCAAAACTCGGGAAAACGACAAGCAGGGATTCAGGGTTCATGCCTTGAAAGGCATGGGTAAAAAATCCGTGCACGACTTCCAGCTCACAGAAAAACCAGAGGGTTTTGAGCTGGCTCGCGACTATTTTCTTGGATGTGCGCAGAACGCGTTGGGACGATTGCGCGAGCAGACGCTCGAGGCCGCGATGGCGCAGCTGCATGCTCGACTCGAAACCTGCTGTGGTTTTATCGAAAGCGTGACAAACGACCTGATCGTGCTCAACACCCTGTTTGGGGCTGCAACCGTTTCTCAGGAAATGGTTGGCGAGGCGAGATTGGCCCTTCAGGTCTCGATCGACGCGTGCAAGAGCGACCTTGAAAATACCGCCGACAAGCTGCTCGAGATTCAGAAACTGAAACTCGCCTGGAAGCTTCATGTTGGCCAGGAAAACATGTTCCTGACGTTTTTGGTCTGGTGCGGACTGACCTCTCCAAGGACCCGGCGCGACGAAATATTCTTTGCTCAGGTTGCCATTGATCATGGCGAGTCACTGAGTCGCAAGGTCAATCAGGTCAATAGCCGCGAAGCATTTGAGGCACTGATAACAGAGCACGAGACGGCGCTATCGAAAAGCGAGGAACTGCTTCAAAAGCAATTGAGCACGACGCGTAAATCCCTCGCAACGCTGAACGAAATCGTTTCTCGTCTGGAAAAATTCAGTGGTGCCAATGGGCCGCTTGAAACCGCGGCCATTCAAAATGCGCTGGATATGGGGCCGCGTTTCGATGCATTCAAATGGGCCACGCACTACTGGGAGGCGCGTTATCTACTGGAAGTCGAGGAAACCCTCGTACGTTTTTCCAAGGTGGAAGACACCCTGTCACCAGAGCGAATCGAACGCCAGTATCGTCGTCTGGCCAAACTGTTCCCTTGTTCGGTCGTCACGCTTTACTCATTGCCCAACCGGTTCAGCGGCTGGAGTGGCCAGTACCAACCGCTGCTCAATTGCATTGATCTACTGATTGTCGATGAGGCTGGTCAGGTCGCCTCGCAGATTGGAATTCCGGCCTTCGCGCTGGCCAAACGGGCGATGGTGGTCGGTGATGTTGATCAGATTGCGCCGGTGCATGGTTTGCCGCGCTCGATCGATCAGTCGAACGCGCAGCATTTTGGCTTGATGGACAAGGGCTGGGATGCGTTTTGCGAATCAGGCAAGTCTGCATCGAGCGGCAATCTGATGCAGGTCGCCCAGCAGGCTACGCCTTACACCAAACATGCCAAGCGCGGCCGGGGTATGTTTCTCAGTGAGCATCGTCGTTGCTGGCGCGAAATCATCCAGGTCTGTAACGAACTGGTCTACAAGCAATTGTTGAAGCCCTGCCGTGAGGAAGGCCCACGCCGCTTGAGTCCGAGTCTGGGTTATGTACACCTGACGGGTCTTGATCAACGTGTCGGCAAAAGCCGGTGCAATCAGACCGAGGCGCAAGTGATCGCCCATTGGTTGCAAGAGCATCGTGCTGAAATCGAATCTTCGTTCGCCGAAGACAAAAAGCCGTTCAAGGATCTGGTCGCGGTGGTAACGCCTTTCGCGGCACAAACCTCGGCAATTCGTCAGGCGCTGGATCGTAGTCTCGGTGCGGATCACGGCATTACGGTAGGCACTGTCCACAGTCTGCAGGGCGCCGAACGCAGGGTGGTTATCTTTTCACCGACGTATGGCCTGGACACCGAGCCAGGTTCGCCATTTTTCGACAAGGACGCAGGTTCTCTTTTGAACGTGGCGATCTCCCGGGCGCAGGATGCTTTTCTGGTGTTCGGCAACATGAACCTGTTCAATCCCGTTGGAACCAACCCTTCCGCGATATTAGGCAAACACTTGTTCAGGGATGAGCGCAACGAGCTCAAGGGCATTCCCCTGGAATGGTTGGTGCCGGCGTATAACCCCTATTTCACGGAGCAAATCAGCGATCTCGAAGGTCACAGGAAAACACTGCGATCAGCATTCGAGAATGCGCAGAAGCGCCTGATCGTTGTGTCGCCCTATCTGACGAAAGACGCGATTGAACAAGATGGCATCCAGACACTGATCCGAGAGGCTTGCACTCGTGGAGTCAGCGTCGTGGTCATCAGTAGCCTTGAACTATGCCGCGTCGACCCTAAAAAGGTGGCGATATTTAATGAATGTGTGCGGCTGCTCGAAGAGGCCGGAGCAAAATTCAGAAATACTCAGGTGCGCAGCGTACATGCGAAAATGCTCTTGGTGGACGATGCCTGGCTGGCCGTGGGATCGTTCAACTGGCTGTCTTCGGTGCGCCAGCCTTCGAGCGGTTACAGCTATTACGAATCGAGCATCCGTTATGACGGAGAGGCGGCATCAGTGATGATTCAGGACAGCATGAAGGACTTGCGGCTCCTTTTGGGGGGAAAGCCGACTCAGGTTTCGGTATGACAACATCAAGCAATTACGGCAGGTTAAAAAGCGAACCTGCCCGGGTAACGAATGCTACCCTTTCAGCACTTTAGCGCAGTCGAGCCGCGACCCGGTCACGGGTTCAGGGAAGACGACCACACTCACAGCCACGGAAATCGATCAGGTCATTCATGAATAAATCAGCAGGCGTGCTCCTCGGAATTGTTGTTGCCATCGGCGCGATCAGCGCAGGCGGGGCCTGGTACACCGGGACCAAGATCGAGGGCGTACTGAACAACGCCATCGCCAACGCCAATAAAGAGCTGCAAACCGCGATGAACGGCGCTAAAGGCACTGCGTCGGTGGAACTGGTGTCGCTCGATCGCCACACGTTTACCAGTACCGCGCACTATCGCTTCAAGGGCGAAGGCGAGATGTTCGGTGATGCGCCGGTCGAGCTGCTGTTCGTCGACCATATCGAGCACGGTCCGCTGCCATTCTCGCGTCTGGTGTCGCTGAAGTGGCTGCCGGTCATGGCTACCAGCAACTACGAGCTGGAAAAGAGTCCGGCCACGGAAAAATGGTTCGCCGCCGCCAAGGGCGTGGCACCGCTCAAAGGCGTGACCAACATTGGCTACGACGAATCCACCACCAACACCATCGACCTGTTGCCGCTGGAAACTGCGCTGGATGAGCAGTCGAGTTTGAAATTCTCCGGCCTGACCCTGAACATCTCTGGCAGCGCCCAGGCTCAGAAGGTAAAGATTGACGGCTACATGGACAGCCTCAAACTGGTCACCGTGGCTGAAAACCAGGCGCCGTTGCAGCTCGAACTCAACGGCCTGACCCTGGCCAGCAACCTCGCCAAAAGCAGCTACGGCTACTACACCGGCGAAAACACCCTGGAGCTGACCAGCAGCAAAAGTACCTTCGGCACCAAACAGTCGGTGCTCGGCGTGAAGAACTTCGAAATGAAGCACTTCACGGAAGAGAATGGCAGCAATGCGTCCGGTCGTGCGGACTACAAGATTGGCGAAGTCAGTCTCAACGACAAGAAAATCGGCTCGGCGAACATGGCCATGAGCCTGAAGAACCTCGACATTCCGTCGACCCTGTCGCTGATGCAGATCTACCAGACCAAATTGCAGCCTTACGAGAAAGCCGCTGCTGAAGCTGCCGCCGCTGGCCTGCCGGCACCGGAGCTGAACCTGACCGAAGCCGAATCGGCCCAGGTCAAGGCTGACCTGCAGAAACTGCTGGCCGCTGGCCCGCAAGTGGCACTGGAAAATCTGTCGCTGAAGACCGCCAACGGTGAAAGCCGGGCCAATCTGGTGATCGACCTGACCAAACCGCAATCGATGGATCTGCCACCGGACCAACTGGGCAAGCAACTGATCGCGCTGCTGGACCTCAATGTGATTGTATCCAAGCCGATGCTGGTCGATCTGCTCAGCGTACAGGCGCAGCTCGACGGTCAGACTGACGCCAAAGCCATCGTCGATCAGGCCAGCGGTACGGCGGACATGTTCTCCGGCATGGCGGTCGGTTCGCAATTGGCAACCGTGGAGGGCACCAACGTGGTGACCAAGCTGCATTACGCCGCCAATCAGGTCGAATTCAACGGCCAGAAGATGACCGTTGAGCAGTTCGTCGGCTTCCTGATGAACAAGTTCGCAGGCGTCACGCAAGTGCAGTAATTCTGCGTTCTTAATAGCAGCGCCCGGCCTCTGTATCGCACAGACGCCGGGCGTTTTGCTGTCTGGCGTTCGGGTTTTTGACTGAACCGTCAGCACGATTCTGAACAATTATTGTGTTCTGAAGATTGGTCTACGCTTGCATGCAAGACTGCCTGACTAAGCTTGGCCGTTGGATGTGCGTTGGCGGCCACCGTTACGAAAGGGCAAGGAGGGCATTGCGACCCGGCTGGCCATGTAAGGATGCTGACGAATGCCGCGGATTGATGTTCCCGTATTACATCGTGGTTTACGCCCTTTGTTTCGAGTCGCGCTGTGCAGCCAGTTGCTCTGGCCGGCACTGGCGTTTGCCGATACACCCTACGATCAGATGGTGCGTGATGCCCGTGCCGGGCAGTACACGCCCGCGCTGACGGTTTTGCGTCAGGTGCCACCCGGCCAGTCGACCACCGGGCAGATCAGCGATCACCTGCAAATCGCCAGTTGGGCCGGGCTCGACGCTGAAGTAGTGCAGGTCTATGAAACCCAGGGCCGCGACCGCGTGCTGCCGGTTCAGGCGCTGACCGCCACTGCGCGCGCCTACCGCAACCTCAAACGATGGGATCAAGCCACTCAGGTTTATAACAAGGCTTTGGCGCTGGAGCCGGATAACGCCGATCTGCAACTGGGCCTGGCCCTGACTCAGGCGGATGCTGGCAAACCCGACGAAGCGGTGACCCGCGCCAAAGCACTGGTGGCGGCCAAACCTGATGATCCTTCCCGCCGTCTGGCGCTGGGCTACGCGTTGACCCGCGCCGGCAAACAGTACGACGCCCTGTTCGAATACGATCAGGCCTTCAAACGCGCCGGCAACAAAGCGGAAGTCGCCCGTGAGTACGTGGTCGCTCTGCAAAAGGCGCGTCTGCCGGAACCGGCGTTGCGCCTGGCCAACCAGCGTCCGGGCCTGATCGATCCGGTCACGTCGCGCCGCCTCGAAGGCGATCTGGCCGCCGAGCGCGTGCGCCTCGCCGAACTCGCCACCCGCAGTGAAAAAGAACGCTACGTCATCGCCGATCGCGCGCTGGCTGATTACGACAAACTGCTCGCCACCTGGACGCCGGACGCCAGCGCTCAGGATGACGTGACCCGCTGGCGCATCGACCGCATGGGCGCGCTCAAGGCCCGGGCGCGCACCGCTGACGTCATCGCTGAGTATCAGAAGCTGCAAACCGAAGGCGTGAAGATTCCGACCTACGCCCTGCGCTGGGTGGCGGCGTCCTATCTGGATCAGCGTAAACCGGAAATCGCCACCGACCTTTATCGCCAGGTGCTGGCGGCGCCGGACGCCGATGTCGGTGATCGCCTCGAAGACACCACTGCGCTGTACTACGCGTTGCTGGAAAGCGACCGCGCTGATGAGGCACGCAAAGTCGCCGAGGACGCCGCCAAGTCTCAGCGTCCGCGTGTCGAACTCAAAGGGCTGCCCATCGGCAACCCCAACGATGAGTGGATGGACGCCCAGCAACTCGCGGCGCAGGCCGGCACCTACGGTTCCGACCTGCCGCACGGCGAGGAGCGCTTGCAGACTCTGGTCGATCAGGCCCCCGGCAACATTGGTCTGCGTCTGGCTCAGGCTGATCTGTATCTGGCCCGACAATGGCCGCGCCGCGCGGAAATGCAGCTCAAGGAAACCGAGAGCATGGTGCCGCGCGACATGGGCCTGGAAATTGGCCAGGCCCACACCGCCATGGAACTGCAGGAATGGCGGCAAATGGATGCGCTGACCGACGACGTCGTCGCCCGTTATCCGGATAACCGCCAGGTTCAGCGTCTGGCCCGTGAACGCGAAGTGCATGACATGTCCGAGCTGCGCGTCGAAGCCTACGGCGGCAAGGCCAACGGTGGCGGCAGCGGCGATGCCGGAGCCGTCAGCGGCAGCCGCGATTTCGGCATCCAGACCACTCTGTACAGCCCGCCGATCGATGAAGACTGGCGCGTCTTCGCCGGGGCCGGTTATGCCACCGGCGACTTCGCCGAAGGCACCGGTCACCACCGCTTCCAGCGCGTTGGCCTGGAGCGGCGCACCCGCGACATGACCCTCGAAGCGGAAGTGTCCAATCACGATTACGGTTTTGGCGACAAGCAGGGCGCGCGTCTGGCGATCGCTCGCGACATCAACGATCACTGGCAGTACGGCGGCAGCCTCGAATACCTGTCGGCCGAGACGCCGTTGCGTGCACTTAACAGCGACATCAAAGCCAATGGTGGCAGCGGTTTCATCCGCTGGCGCGGCAACGAAAGCCGTGAGTGGCGTCTCTCGGTCAGCCCGTCGCACTTCAGCGACGGCAACAACCGCGTCGAAGCCTTGCTTACCGGCCGCGAGGGCGTTTACAGCGCGCCGAACCTGCAGGTCGATGCCGGTCTGGAAGTCGGCACCAGCCACAACTCCAAGTCCGATGATGTGCCGTACTTCAACCCCAAATCCGACTTCAGCGTGATGCCGCTGGTCAACGTCAATCACGTGCTCTATCACCGCTACGAAACCGCATGGAGCCAACAATTCCAGGCCGGCGCGGGGACGTACAGCCAGCGTGATCACGGCACTGGCGGCATGGCGTTGCTTGGTTACGGCCAGCGTTATGCCTGGAACGACGTGTTCGAGGTGGGCGGTCTGTTCAGTGTGATCAACCGGCCTTACGACGGTGATCGGGAGACCGATCTGCGTCTGCTCGTCGACCTCACTTTCCGCTTCTAGAAGAGTTTGAAGATGCCTTTGATTTCGCGTTTCATCCTTCTGCTGGGAGCGCTGCTGGTCAGCGCCTGCGCCCAGCAAGCACCGGCCTTTGCGCCGCCGTCCGAGCGTCCGCTGGCGGCCAGCGAAAAACCCTGGCCGAAAAATCACGTGCTCGGCATTGCCTATCACGACGTCGAAGACCGTGACCCCGATCAGGCCGTGGTAGCGGTGCGTACTGAACGCATGATCGAGCAGCTCGCCTGGTTGCGCGAGAACGGCTACAAACCGGTGACAGTCGACCAGGTCATGGCTGCGCGCAAGGGTGGCCCGGAGCTGCCGGCGAAAGCGATTCTGCTCAGCTTCGACGACGGTTATTCGAGCTTCTACACCCGTGTGCTGCCGGTACTGCGCGCCTATAACTGGCACGCGTTGCTGGCGCCGGTCGGCAGCTGGATCGATACGCCGCTCAATCAACCGGTGGACTTCGCCGGTGCCCCGCGCGCACGTTCCGATTTCCTGACCTGGGATCAGGTGCGCGAGATCTCGCAATCCGGTCTGGTGGAAATCGCCGCGCACACCGACGCCAACCACAAAGGTATTCTGGCCAACCCGCAGGGCAACCTGCAGCCTGCTGCCGCGACCCGGCGTTACGATCCGGTGACTAAACGCTACGAGTCCGAGGCCGATTTCCAGGCGCGGATTCGTGTCGATGTAAACAATATCTCGGAGAAAATCGGCAAGGTCACCGGCAAGAAACCACGCGTCTGGGTCTGGCCATACGGCGCCGCGGACGGCAATTCGCTGACCGTGGTCGGTGAGCAGGGCTATGAAATGGCCCTGACCCTGGACGACGGTCTCGACGCCCTCGACAACCTGATGAGCAGCCCACGTTTCCTCGTCGCCTCTGACCCTGATGGTCAGCATTTCGCCAACAGCATCGTCGGCGTGCAGTCGGATTTCGCCATGCGCGTGGTGCATGTCGATCTGGACAACGTCTACGACCCGGACCCGGCGCAACAGGACATCAACCTCGGCAAACTGGTGCAGCGCATGGCGGACATGGGCGCCAACACGGTATTCCTGCAGGCCTTCGCTGATCCGAAAGGTGATGGTCTGGTGCACTCGCTGTACTTTCCCAACCGTCACCTGCCGGTGCGCGCCGATATCTTCGACCGGGTTGCCTGGCAACTGCGCACCCGTGCCCATGTGAAGGTGTTTGCGTGGATGCCGGTGCTGAGTTTCGGCCTCGATTCGAAACTGCCACGGGTGACTCGCTGGGACCCGAATACCGGTATCACCGCAGTGGACCCGAATCAGTATCAGCGCCTGTCGCCGTTCGATCCCGAGGTGCGGCGGATCATCGGTGAAATCTACGAGGACGTGGCGCGCCTGACCTCGGTCGACGGCATCCTCTATCACGACGATGCGCTGCTTTCGGATTTCGAAGACGCCAGCCCTGAAGCCTTGAAAGCCTACGTCGCGCAAGGTTTGCCGGGTTCGATTGCCGCGCTGCGCGATGATCCGGCAGCGATGCAGCGCTGGACGCGCTTCAAGAGCAAATACCTCATCGGTTTCACCAACGAGCTGACCGCTAAAGTCCGCGCCATCCGTGGCCCGCAGGTGCAGACCGCACGCAATATTTTCGCCGAGCCGATGCTCAATCCACACAGCGAAGAGTGGTACGCACAGAACCTCGATGACTTCCTCGCGACCTACGACTGGACGGCGCCGATGGCCATGCCGCTGATGGAAAAACAGACCCAGGCAGAGTCTGGCCCTTGGCTGGAAGCGTTGGTGGCCACGGTCAAGAAACGCCCCGGCGCGCTGGATCGTACGGTGTTCGAATTGCAGGCGCGGGACTGGACCAAGAAGGATCAGGCCGACATCGATGGCGCGCATCTGGCGGACTGGATGAGCCGCCTCAAGCGCCAGGGCGCGACCAGTTTCGGCTACTACCCGGACAACTTCCTCGACAACCTGCCAGACCTGAAAACCGTAAGGCCTGCACTCTCCAACAAATGGAATCCATAACATGCTGGATAGACTGTTAGCCCTGCTTGTTCTGGCGCTCGTCCTCGGCGTGCCGCTGGGCCTGATCTTCCTGGTCACCGGGCAGTTCCTGATGGACTTCGTGTTCTTCTACCCGCTGTTCATGTCCGGGTTGTGGATTGCCGGCGGGCTGTATTTCTGGCTGCACTGGGAGCGCCACTGGCCGTGGAAAGACGACACGCTACCGCCGCCATTGGAAGGCGAACCGCTGATCTCGATTCTGATCCCTTGCTACAACGAAGGTGACAACGCCGCCGACACCATCCACGCGGCGCTGGCCCAGCATTACCCGAACATCGAAGTCATCGCGATCAACGACGGCTCCAAGGACAACACCGCCGAAGTGCTCGATGCGCTGGCCAAGGAAGACCCGCGTCTGCGCGTGCTGCATCTGGCGGAAAACCAGGGCAAAGCTGTGGCCCTGCGTATGGGGGCGATCGCTGCGCGCAGTGAGTATCTGGTGTGCATCGACGGTGACGCGCTGCTGGCGCCGAACACGGCAGCGTATCTGGTCGCACCGATGCTGGATAACGCACGCCTCGGCGCGGTGACCGGCAACCCACGGATTCGCACACGCTCGACGCTGGTCGGGCGGGTGCAGGTCGGCGAGTTCTCCTCGATCATCGGGCTCATTAAGCGTACGCAACGGGTGTTCGGGCGGATTTTCACCGTCTCCGGTGTGATTGTTGCGTTCCGCCGTAGCGCGCTGAACCGGGTTGGTTACTGGAGCCCGGACATGATCACCGAAGACATCGATATCAGCTGGAAGCTGCAACTCGATCACTGGAGCATCTTCTACGAGCCGCGTGCGTTGTGCTGGATCCTCATGCCGGAAACCCTCGGTGGTTTGTGGAAGCAGCGTTTGCGCTGGGCTCAGGGCGGCGCCGAAGTGCTGTTCAAAAACATCCGTGGCATCTGGCAGTACCGCCACCGTTATCTGTGGCCGCTGCTGTTCGAATACTGCCTGTCGACCGGTTGGGCGTTCACCTTCCTGCTATCGGTGATTTTCTGGGGTGTGGGCAAGTTCGTGGTCATGCCCGAGGCCGTCGCGGTGGATCACCTGATGCCGCCGGCGTTCACCGGGTTGCTGCTGGCATTTGTCTGCCTGGTGCAGTTCGCGGTCAGCATCATCATCGACCGCCGCTACGAGCCGGGGTTGGGCAAAACCATGTTCTGGGTGGTCTGGTACCCGATCGCGTTCTGGTTTGTCAGTTTGCTGACCACACTGGTCAGCTTCCCGAAAGTCTTGTTCGGCCAACATCAAAAACGTGCGCGGTGGGTCAGCCCTGACCGCGGCATCAAACCGATCGGCGACGACGAAGAGGAGGTCATCAAATGAAAATCATCCGGACTCGCCAGCGGCCGTTCCTGGTCGTGGTCGATGTGATTCTTACCGTGGTCGCGTGGGTGGGGCTGCTGTTCTTGCTGATACGCGGACTCTGGCCGTTGATTGAAACTCACGCCGGAGGGCCACGCATCGACAACTCTGCGTTCGAGGCTCTGGGTACTTTGCAGATTTATTTGTGGGTGGCGTTGGTCAACGCGGTGATTCTGATCGGTTGGGCGCGTTATCAGCAGCGCAAAAGCCGCAGCTTCGCCCAGCGTCGCCTGCCATCGCCGGTGATCGACGATGCGGGGCTGAGCAAGAGTTTCAAGCTTTGCGATGACCGCTTTCAGAAGCTGCGCACGCCCGGGGTGATGACCATTCACAACGATCAGGAAGGCGATATCAGCCATGTGGTGACGCATTTCTGGCCGGTCCAGCCGCAGGAGCTGCCACCGCCGCTGGCACCGCTGGAGCACCCGCGGGTGATCTTTCTGCATGCCGAGGATGACGATAATCGCGAACCCCTTCCCCGTTAATTGATCGTTCCCACGCTCTGCGTGGGAATGCCTCTTGGGACGCTCCGCGTCCAGTGACGCGGAGCGTCACGGGCTGCATTCCCACACAGGAGCGTGGGAACGATCAAGCGTAATCACGGATCAGTGTCCAGGCCTCTTCCATTGCCAGCGGTTGCTTCATTCGTTCGGCCAACAGCGCCATGGCGCGTTCTTTTTCGCAGGCAACGGCAGCCACCAGTACACCGTTTCTGCCGAACAGACCGATGAAGGGCGGATTTTCCGGTTCGCCAAGAAACTCCACCTCATCCCAGTGCTCGGCGTGGCCGAGGTAGTCGTAATTCTTGCCAAAATGCCAGGTCCAGAAGAACGGCACGTCGAGGTAATGTTCGTCGCCACCGAGCATGTTGGCAGCGGCGATGCGTGCGTGTTGCTGAGCCAGGCGCCAGTGTTCGATGCGTTGCGGCTGGCCGTGCAGCGGGAAAGTAGCGATGTCGCCGATCGCCCACAGTCCTTCGGTAACGCGCATGCCGTCATCGACGCGAAATGACTGATCTTTTTCTTTCGGCAGTGACGCGAACGCCTCGGTGGCCGGATGTACGCCGATCCCTGCCAGCACCAGATCGGCAGAAAGCCGCAGGCCATTGTCCAGCAGCACGGCTTCGACTTTGCCGTCGCCGATGATCTCTGTCGCTTCGTGCTCGGTGATGAATTTCACTCCGTGCTGTTCGTGCAGCGTGCGGATCGCCTTGCCCACGGCCTCGCCGAATTGTGCGGCGAAAGGTATGGCGTGGCGCGCGAGTACTGTGACGTCGAGGCCGTGCTGGCGCAGGGCCGAGGCGCACTCGAGGGCGATGAAGCTGTCGCCGATGATGACGGCACGTTGCTCCGGTCTGGCCGCATTCATTATTTGTTCTGCCTGGGCTTTTGCGCGCAGCACGAATACCTGCGGCAAGTCGGCGCCGGGCAGTTCTAGCGGGTTGGGCTCGCCGCCGGTGGCGAGCACCGCCGCGTCATAGCGCAGTGTCTGGCCATCGCTAAGGTGAAGGATTTTGTTCGGTGCGTCGATTGAGCTGATTTCGCCTCGTTGGCGTTCAATGCGCTGTTCTTTATAGAAGTCATCTTCACGCAGCGACGGTATTTCTTGTGGGGGCATTTCCCCGACGAGAACAAATTTGCTCAGCACAGTGCGGTCGTAACCCGCTTCCGGCTCACGATCGATCATCACAATCCGGCCACCGAAGCCCTTTTCCCGCAACGCCGCCGCGCATGCCGTACCTGCCGCTCCGGCACCGACGATCACGAATGTGCGCGAATCATCGGCCGGAGGCGTATGCGCATCTGTCAGTGGTTGATCATCAACCCAAACCTCGTCGCCGCGCAGCTCCAGCGGGTAGCGCTTGAGACTGTCGAGCGCCGGAGGCTCGCACAACGCACCATCCTCAGCGCGATACGCAGCCTTGTGCCACGGGCAGATCAGGCGACCGTGACACAACGCACCGTCAGCCAACGGCGCGCCGGCATGTGGGCATTCGCCCTGAAAGGCACGTAGCTGCTCACCGATGCGCAACAGCACAATCTTGCAGTCACCGATTTCAACCTGCAGGCCACGGTCTTCAGGGACATCGGCGAAACGGGCGACGCGGTGCAGGGACATGATCGACTTCCTCGCAAGCATTTCTCTTGTGAGTTTGCGTCGTAGTGCGAGGTTCAGCCATTTGCTACTGCCACGGCACGAACGGTACAGCTATAGTTTGCAGGCCGACGACGGCCCCACTGCACAAGGTGCTCCCGGAATGACCCGATTGACCTCTCTCAACCCCTGGCTGGCGGCCCTCGCCGTCACCCTTTGCGTGCAGTTTCCGGCGCAGGCCCAGGAGCGTTTCACCCTGAGCATCCCGGGTGTCTCCGATAACCGTCTGTTCACCTCCGCCGCGGCCAGTGATGCACCCGGTTGCGGTGGCAAGAACCAGTCGCCGGCGCTGAGCTGGAACGCGGGGCCTGCCGGCACCCAGAGCTACGCGATTGTCATGCACGATCCGGACGGCCAGAAAGGCCTGGGCGTCGATCACTGGATTCACTACGGCATCAAATCCACTACGCGGCAGATCGCGGCGGGCGTCGGCGCCAAATCCGCGTTCGAAGGTGTCGGCGGCACCAATAGCAAGGGCAACACCCATTACATGGGGCCGTGCCCGCCAGTGGGCGACAGTGCGCACCACTACATCATTCAGATCTACGCACTGGATCTGGCGCCGGATGCCTTGCCGGCCGGTTTGACCCGCGCCGAACTGATGGAAAAAATCAAAGGCCATGTCCTGCGTAACAGCAGTGCGGTGCGGCGTTATCACCGCTGAAATTTTTTAGCGACGTTTAACCCGAACTGAAAGGGCTGCCCGTCTCAGTGGATGAATGATCAATTTCATCCCGAGGTCAGCCCCCATGTCTCTTGCTCTTTTGCGTCCTGTTGCGGTTGCTGTGCTGCTGGCGCTCGCCGGTTGCGGTGCTTCGTCCACGCCCGATTCCGCTGCTGTGCCAGCGCCGACGCAGCCTGAGGTGCTGGTTCAGCAGGAAGCCGTGATGGCTGACACCTCAATGGCCAAACGCGCGCTGTACAAGATGCCCAACGCGGGCAGCGCGCCGATGCCGTTGAGGGAAAGTTATCCACAGGGCTATCGCGACGAGCAGCGCGAACACTATCAGACGTTGGCCGATAACCCGATCCACAGCGTCGCCGAGACGCCGGTTTCTACTTTCAGTGCCGACGTCGACACGGGCGCTTATGCCAACGTCCGCCGCTTGCTCAATCAAGGCCGACTGCCACCGGAAGGCGCGGTGCGGCTGGAGGAAATGGTCAATTATTTCCCCTACGACTACGCGCTGCCCAGCGATGGCTCGCCGTTCGGCGTGACCACAGAATTGGCTGCGTCACCGTGGAACCCGCACACCCGCCTGCTGCGCATCGGCATCAAGGCCTCCGACCGTGCCGTTGCGGAGTTGGCGCCGGCCAATCTGGTATTTCTGGTCGACGTGTCCGGCTCGATGGATCGCCGCGAAGGCCTGCCGATGGTCAAAAGCACGCTGAAACTGCTGGTCGATCAATTGCGCGATCAGGATCGCGTGTCACTGGTGGTGTATGCCGGCGAATCCAGAGTGGTGCTTGAGCCAACTTCCGGACGCGAAAAAGCGAAAATTCGTACAGCCATTGAGCAATTGACTGCCGGCGGTTCGACCGCTGGTGCCTCCGGTATCGAGCTGGCTTACCAAATGGCGCAACAGGCCTTCATTTCCAAAGGCATCAACCGCATCCTCTTGGCGACCGATGGTGACTTCAACGTCGGCGTCAGCGACTTCGACAGCCTCAAGCAAATGGCTGTGGATAAACGCAAAAGCGGCATCTCGCTGACCACCCTGGGTTTCGGTGTGGATAACTACAATGAACACTTGATGGAACAACTGGCCGACGCTGGCGACGGTAACTACGCCTACATCGACACTCTGCGTGAGGCGCGCAAAGTGTTGGTGGATCAGTTGAGTTCGACCCTCGCCGTGGTGGCGCAAAACGTCAAACTGCAGGTGGAATTCAACCCGGCACAAGTCAGTGAATATCGCCTGCTTGGTTACGAAAACCGTGCTTTGCAGCGTGAGGATTTCAGCAATGACAAAGTCGATGCCGGTGAAATCGGCGCAGGACACACGGTGACCGCGTTGTATGAAATTGTTCCGGCGGGCGAGAAGGGCTGGCTGGAACCGCTGCGCTACGGCAAATCTGACGTCGCTGTTTCGACAAAGAGCGGAGAATTGGCAATGCTGCGTGTGCGTTATCAACGTCCCGAAGGTGGGAAAAGTCTGCTGATCGAACGGCCGATTACCAATCAGGTTGCACCGGCCAGCGAAGACTTGCGCTTTGCCGCTGCCGTTGCAGCGTTCTCCCAGCAGCTCAAGGACGGTCGTTATACCGGCGACTTCAGCCTGAAAGACACAGAAGCACTGGCCCGTGGCGCTCGTGGCGATGATCGCTTCGGCTTGCGCAACGAGTTCGTGCAACTGGTTGAGCTGACGCAGAGCTTGCGCACTTCAACGGCAGCGAATGCACAGCCCACTGAACAACGGATTGAATAAGTGAGTCGTCTGAAAGGCTTTATCAGCCAGCTGTTTGCCTCGGCAGACAGCTCAACCGCCAGCAGCGACGAATCGCTGCTGGCGCGTTATCGCGAGGGCGACGGCGCGGCGTTCGAGGTCTTGTACGCCCGCCATCGCCAAGGCTTGTACCGATTTTTACTGGGATTGAGCGGCAAACCGGAACTGGCCGACGAAGTGTTTCAGGAGACTTGGCTGAGCCTGATCCGCAGCACCAGTCAGCCACAAGGGCGGGCGACTTTTCGCACGTGGCTGTTCCAGATTGCCCGCAATCGCCTGATCGACCACTGGCGCAAACACGGCGCCCGGCAACCGCTGCACGACAGCTACGACGAGCACAATCACGCGGTCAGCGATGAGGCGAATGATCCTGAACAACTGCTCACTCTCAGCCGTGACAGCCAGCGTCTGGAAAGTGCCCTGCAAACCCTGCCCGCGGACCAGCGCGAAGTGTTCCTGCTGCGGGCCCACGGCGACCTCGACCTGGCACAAATCGCCAGCCTTACCGAAACGCCGCTGGAAACCGTCAAAAGCCGCTTGCGCTACGCCCAGCAAAAACTGCGTCGGCTGCTGGCCGAGGAGGTACTGACATGACTGACGCCCGCCAGACACCTGAAGATCCGCTGATCAAGCATGTGCGCGAACAGCACAACGCTGAGCCGCCAGCGCATCTCGATGCGTTCATCCTCAACGCTGCGCAGCGTCAAATCCCTGCGCCGAAACCAAGCCTGTGGCAACGCTGGGCGGATTTATGTCGCAAACCACGCTGGCAAGTTGCGTTCGCCAGTCTCGTCGGCGTGGCTTTGATGCTGTCGCTGGTACAGCGCGCCCCTGAACCGCTGCGCCAGTACGACTACGCCCCAGCCCCCGAACTTGCCGTACCCATGACCGAAACGGACTCAGCGCAACTGCACCGACTATCCGCCCCGGCTGGCGCCATGCCTGCACCAGTGCCGATGATGGAAATGGCCGCGCCGATGCAAGATCAAACTATCAGCGCCGGTGAAGCCAAACTCAGCAAGCGTGCCGCCACCCCGGCCAACGGCCTCGACGCACAACTGCGCGAACTCTTGCGCCTGCGCGAATCTGGCCAGTCGCAAGCCGCTGACAGCCTGTTCAACAACCTGCGCAAACGCTACCCGAACGCCGATCTCGACGCTCGACTCCAACAGATGCAGAAAAAATGACCGCCTGATCCCCCAGCCATTTGGCATTGCCCTGCAAAAACGCGCACTATCGGGGCATTGCCAATACGCTGGAGGACAACGTGGCAGCAAAAATTGACCGCATCGCCCAACTGCTCAACTGCCCGGAGAAGGGCGAAGAGATGCGGCGAGCGATTACTGAAGCGCGTAAGGAATTTCTGCTGAACCAGCCGGAAGAAGATGTCGTTGATGAAGACGATGTTTTTGAGGAGGAGGTTGGGGAGGAAGAGGGCGACGATGATTACGACGAATTCGATTGGACGACGGAGTAACGTCGTTTCAGTCTCTTTGCATTGCCTACAAAAAAGCCCCGGACCATCACAGTCCGGGGCTTTCTCGTTTAAATCAATGGTGCACCAGGCGGGATTCGAACCCACGACCCCTGCCTTCGGAGGGCAGTACTCTATCCAGCTGAGCTACTGGTGCAGCGGGCGACATCATACCTAGGTCGACTCGGGGCGTCCATGCTGGGTTTTGGCGCGGATTGTCAGTGCGCGTGTCGGCGCAAATCGCTGCATTCCATAAAGCTGTAACGTCCTGCAAAACCCTCGCTTGGCGCTTTGGCGTGGTTGATCTAAGGTTTTCCTGCGGCGGGGGCTTTTGGCTCGTTGATCTGAAAAATTCCACAAACACGCCGTTTTTGTTCTTTTTTTCGAACGACCTATTGTCCTTTAACCCCTTTGATCCTACGATCCGTTTGAGATTTCAAACGCTCGTTGACCGGGCGTTGAAGCGCCGGTGTTTCGAATCGTGCACTGTCGATGCGCCACGCCCGGTCACTGATTTCCCTGACGGCAGCCTTGCGAGGCGCCTTTCTACAATCATAATTTGCTCCGCGCAGGCCGCGGTGCTGTTAAGGAAAGCCGACATGCAGCTTAAAGACACCCTGTTGTTCCGCCAGCAAGCCTTCATTGATGGCGCTTGGGTCGATGCGGACAACGGTCAGACGATCAAGGTCAACAACCCGGCCACCGGTGAAATCCTCGGTACCGTGCCAAAAATGGGCGCTGCCGAAACCCGCCGTGCCATCGAAGCCGCTGACAAGGCGCTGCCGGCCTGGCGTGCACTGACCGCCAAAGAGCGTGCCGGCAAGCTGCGTCGCTGGTTCGAATTGATGATCGAGAACCAGGACGACCTCGCGCGACTGATGACCCTCGAACAGGGCAAGCCGCTGGCCGAAGCCAAGGGCGAAATCGTTTACGCCGCGTCGTTCATCGAGTGGTTCGCCGAAGAAGCCAAGCGTATTTACGGCGACGTGATTCCGGGCCACCAGCCAGACAAGCGCCTGATCGTGATCAAGCAGCCAATCGGCGTGACTGCCGCGATCACCCCGTGGAACTTCCCGGCGGCGATGATCACCCGCAAGGCCGGTCCAGCGCTCGCTGCCGGTTGCACCATGGTGCTCAAGCCTGCTTCGCAAACTCCATTCTCCGCTTTCGCCTTGGCCGAACTGGCTCAGCGCGCGGGCATTCCTGCGGGCGTGTTCAGCGTGGTGTCGGGCAGCGCCGGCGACATCGGCAGCGAGCTGACCAGCAACCCGATCGTGCGCAAGCTGTCCTTCACCGGTTCGACCGAAATTGGTCGTCAACTGATGTCGGAATGTGCCAAGGACATCAAGAAAGTCTCGCTGGAACTGGGCGGCAATGCGCCGTTCATCGTGTTCGACGACGCGGACCTGGATAAGGCCGTCGAAGGCGCGATCATTTCCAAGTACCGCAACAACGGCCAGACCTGCGTCTGCGCCAACCGTCTGTACATTCAGGATTCGGTCTACGATGCGTTCGCCGAGAAGCTGAAAGTGGCTGTGGCCAAACTGAAGATCGGCAACGGTCTGGAAGATGGCACCACCACGGGCCCGCTGATCGACGAAAAAGCCGTGGCCAAGGTGCAAGAACACATCGCTGACGCTGTAGCCAAAGGCGCTACTGTGCTGGCTGGCGGCAAGGCGATGGAAGGCAACTTCTTCGAGCCGACCATCCTCACCAACGTGCCGAAAAACGCCGCCGTGGCCAAGGAAGAAACCTTCGGTCCACTGGCGCCGCTGTTCCGTTTCAAAGACGAAGCCGAAGTCATCGCGATGTCCAACGACACCGAGTTCGGTCTGGCTTCGTACTTCTACGCTCGTGATCTGGGCCGAGTGTTCCGTGTCGCGGAAGCGCTGGAATACGGCATGGTCGGCGTCAATACCGGGCTGATCTCCAACGAAGTCGCGCCGTTTGGCGGCATCAAGGCCTCGGGCCTGGGCCGTGAAGGCTCCAAGTACGGCATCGAAGATTACCTGGAAATCAAATACCTCTGCCTGGGCATCTAAGCTCGGACAAGGATCGCTGCAAACGCAAAGGGCACGAGAGCGCTGTCCCTTTGCGTCGTTTCAAACCGGAATTTTCTCTGCGGCCAGGAACGCCGTGGCAGTCGATCATCGCATGCTGCCACCGTCGATTTCTCCCGCTTAATCCTTGAACCACGCCGCCCGATGAGCGGTGAATGAGGACTGTAATGAGCAAGACTAACGCTGAACTGATGGCCCGTCGTACCGCTGCTGTTCCACGTGGTGTTGGCCAGATTCACCCGATCTTCGCCGAATCGGCGAAGAACGCCACCGTGACTGACGTTGAAGGTCGTGAGTTCATCGACTTCGCCGGCGGTATCGCGGTACTGAACACCGGCCACGTGCACCCGAAAATCATCGCCGCCGTGACCGAACAGCTGAACAAGCTGACCCACACTTGCTTCCAAGTGCTGGCTTACGAGCCGTACGTTGAGCTGTGCGAAAAAATCAACGCCAAGGTGCCAGGTGATTTCGCCAAGAAAACCCTGCTGGTCACCACCGGTTCCGAAGCCGTGGAAAACGCCGTGAAAATCGCCCGTGCCGCCACTGGCCGTGCTGGCGTGATCGCGTTCACCGGCGCTTACCACGGTCGCACCATGATGACCCTGGGCCTGACCGGTAAAGTCGTGCCGTACTCGGCCGGCATGGGCCTGATGCCTGGCGGCATCTTCCGCGCGCTGTACCCGAACGAACTGCACGGCGTGAGCATTGACGACTCGATCGCCTCCATCGAGCGCATCTTCAAGAATGACGCCGAGCCGAAAGACATCGCCGCGATCATCATCGAGCCTGTACAGGGTGAAGGTGGTTTCTACGTCGCGCCGAAGGAGTTCATGAAACGTCTGCGTGCGCTGTGCGACCAACACGGCATCCTGCTGATCGCTGACGAAGTACAAACCGGCGCTGGCCGTACCGGCACTTTCTTCGCCATGGAGCAGATGGGCGTTGCTGCCGACCTGACCACGTTCGCCAAATCCATCGCTGGCGGCTTCCCGCTGGCCGGCGTGTGCGGCAAGGCCGAATACATGGACGCCATTGCTCCAGGCGGCCTGGGCGGCACCTACGCGGGTAGCCCGATCGCTTGCGCCGCTGCGCTGGCAGTGATGGAAGTGTTCGAAGAAGAACAACTGCTGGATCGCTGCAAGGCTGTTGGCGAGCGTCTGGTCACTGGCCTGAAAGCTATCCAGGCCAAGTACCCGGTGATCGGCGAAGTCCGTGCCCTGGGCGCGATGATCGCGGTTGAGCTGTTCGAAGACGGCGACAGCCACAAGCCGAACGCTGCCGCTGTAGCGTCGGTTGTGGCCAAGGCCCGCGACAAGGGTCTGATCCTGCTGTCCTGCGGCACCTACGGCAACGTTCTGCGCGTCCTCGTACCGCTGACCTCACCGGACGAGCAACTGGACAAAGGTCTGGCGATCATCGAAGAGTGCTTCTCGGAGCTCTGATCGCCCCGTGTGACCTGATCGACAAAAAAACCCGCTTCGGCGGGTTTTTTTACGCCCCTTGAAACACATCGAGCGCTTTAGCGCTGTATCGAATGGCCGGCATTGGCTAAGGTTCAGGCATTGCAAGGGAGCGCGCGCATGACTGCCGTTGAATTACCCGCTGTACCGCGAGTGTTGATTGCCGAGGCCGATCCGTGGTCTCGCGACCTGCTCAAACAAGTCTTGCTGAACGTACGTTGCGACGCACGGCTGGATCTGTGTGCCGATGGTCAGGAAGCGATGTCGATGCTCAGTGAGGTGCCGTATGACCTCGCTATCGTTGATTGGGAGCTGCCGGGTGTCGATGGATTGAATGTGCTGCGCAGCGTGCGCCAGCGCAAACGTAACCCACCGCTGCCGTTCATTCTGATGAGCAGCCGCAACGACAGCGCCAGTGTGCGCGAGGCGATTCCGCTGGCACCAACGGCCTATCTGACCAAGCCGCTGAATATGGAAAGCCTGACCGAGCGTTTGCAGGGTTTACTGCTCAATGCCGGTGAAGAAGTGTTCTGTGAGGTGCCGGCATTGGCGCCGGGCATGACCTTGTCAGTGTTTCTCGAGCGGCGCCGCGAGCAGGCTGACGGCGCGCCATTAATGACCGATGTGCAGGTGGCGGTGAAGCGCAGCCTCAATCCCAATGGCCTCGATCTGAAGCTGCTGGAAGATGAGATCAAAACCGATCCGCAGATCACGGCGGTGTTGATCGCTGCGGCCAACAGTGCGGCGCAGCACCACGGCGCACCGGTTCAAACACTGGCTCAAGCCCTGCATCGCTTGGGCACCGGACAGAGCATGAACCTGATTCTGGGGCTGGCGCTCAAGCGCAGCGCCAGACTCAGTGATCCGTGTCTGGCGGACTATGCCGAACGTTACTGGGGGCTGTCGCTGCACACCGCTGAATACGCGCGCACCCTGGCGCGCTTGCTCGATCTCGATCAGGAGCGCTGTTACTGCGCGGGTATGCTCCATCGGTTGGGTGATCTGGCGCTGCTGCGCTGCTTGCAGGAATGGCAGCAGGCCGGCGGTGCGCTGGATGAGCTGGAGGAAGTCGGCGAGGCGTTGGCGGAATTTGGTGCGGCTTATGGTTCGGCCCTGCGCACCCGCTGGCGCTTGCCATTGGAGCTGCGTGAGCTGATTGCGTCGGTCTACCAGCTCGGTGGCGGCGTGTATTCCCGCGAGGCGCTGGTGATGAACATGGCGGCGCAGATGGCGCATCTGACTGAGCATGAGGGCGTTGAGGAACTGGCGAAGAGTCGCACGGCGCGGTTGCTGAAGATCGGCTTGCCGGAATTGATGCGGATGCGCAAATAACCCGATTCAACTCTGATCTTGTGGGAGCGAGCTTGCTCGCGAAAGCGGTGTGCCATTCAGCGATAAGTTGAATGATCAGACGCCTTCGCGAGCAAGCTCGCTCCCACAGTGTTTTGAGTTGGGCGGAGCGCGGTGATCAGGCAGAAATGATGCGATTCTTGCCTTGCCGTTTGGCTTCATACATCGCCGCATCCGCCCGGGCGAACAGGCTGTCGAGGTTTTCGTCTTCCCCGGTGAGGCTGGTCAGCCCCTGGCTGACTGTGATACCGAACGACTGGCCTTCATGGCTGAAGCTCAAACGCTGAATCTCCTGCTGCAGCCGCTCGGCGACCTGCATGGCCATGTCCGGCGCGCAGCCGGGAAACACCGCTGCAAATTCTTCCCCGCCAATGCGTCCGAACAGATCCCCTCGACGTAACGACCCGCGTCCACATTCGGCAATCCGCTGCAGCACGTTGTCGCCCTCCGGATGGCCGTAGGTGTCGTTGATCATTTTGAAGTCATCGATATCCAGCAGCAGAAAGGCCATTGGCGCTCCCTGCACCCGCGCTTCTTCGAACTCGCGATTGGCACATTCGAAGAAGTGCCGGCGGTTGCTGCTTTGCGTCAGTACGTCGGTGGTCGCCAAGCGGTGCAGTTCGGTTTCCATCTGCTTCTTGTCAGTGATGTCTTCGGCAATGCCGACGATGATCACCGGCTGACCGGGTTCGTCCTGACGGTTGATGAAGCACTTGTCGCTGAGCCAGCGCACCTGTCCGTCGGAGGCAATGATCCGGTATTCGCGATCTTCCACCGCGCCTTTGTGCAGGACTTCGGCGAGGCTGCGTTCGGCATAGTCGAGGTCGTCGGGGTAGATGCTGTCGCGCCACTGGTTGTAGTCGGCCAGCAGCAGGCCGGCAGAGCGGCCGAAAATCCGTTCGTAGGCGGGGCTGACATAGAGCACCTGGCGGGTTTCCCAGTTGAAGGCCCAAAGCACGGCGTTGACGCTGACCAGCAAGGAGCTGAACAGCTGTTCGCGTTCGCTCAAGCGGGCGACCTCGCCTTGGGCGTGCATCAACGCCATCAGGGTTTGCGCGGCCTCGGGCCACTGCGGGAAAGATGAGTCTTTTTGATTGTTGTTGACCATCGGCACAGATCTCAAAGGCGTGCCGCATTTCGACAACGGCCACAATACAGCCCGCCGGGATGGCGAAGTGTCTTTGAGATAGGCGATTTTTAGCGAAGTTCCGAAGGGTGCACCCGGGAGCCGGGTGCACCGATCAACGGTCTCAGACCGCCGCAGGACGCAGCGAGTAGGTTTTCAACTGATCAGCAAACTCGCGCAGGGACTGGATGCCGCTGGCTTCGGCCTCGTGAATCCACTCTTTGATGGCCGCGAGCATGTCGTGGCCATTTGCGCTGGTCTTGACCCAGATCTGCTGCAGGGCCAGGCGTTTTTCGTAAATTACCTTCAGCGCCTGGCTGTGCTCGAGCATGGTCTGGATGCGCAAGTGGTGACGATCTTCCAGCAGGCTGGTTTCCCGCGACAGTAGACGTTTGGCGCGGTGGAACTGGTGACGCACCGAATGATCGACCTTGGCCAGCTCTTGCTTGACCAGCGGGCCGATCACCAATTTGCGGTACTGGGCCATGATCTGGAAGCGGTTGTTGAGGATGGCCATCGCGGTGTCCATGTCCAGATTGCCCTTGCCTTCGACCCGGTGGGCGATCGGCGCGACACGCTGAACCTTGGCCAGACGCAGGAAGCAGAAGACTTTGATCCATGCCCAGCCGAGGTCGAACTCCCACTTTTTCACCGACAGCTTGGCCGAATTAGGGTAGGTGTGATGGTTGTTGTGCAGTTCTTCGCCGCCGATCAGGATGCCCCAAGGCACCAGATTGGTCGCCGCGTCGCGGCATTCGAAGTTGCGATAGCCGACGGCATGGCCCAGGCCATTGATCACGCCAGCGGCCCACACCGGGATCCACATCATCTGGATCGCCCAGATAGTGATGCCGATGGTGCCGAACAGCAGCAGGTCGATAACGCCCATGATCGCCACGCCCAACAGCGGGTAGCGGCTGTAGACGTTGCGTTCGATCCAGTCTTCGGGGCAGTTTTTGCCGTAGATGCGCAGGGTTTCCGGGTTCTGCGCTTCGGCGCGGTACAGCTCGGCACCGGTGCGCAATACGGTGGAAAGGCCTTTGATGACCGGGCTGTGCGGGTCATCTTCGGTTTCGCACTTGGCGTGATGCTTACGGTGGATGGCGGTCCACTCGCGGGTGTTCTGCGCCGTGGTCAGCCACAGCCAGAAACGGAAAAAGTGCTTCAGACCGGCATTCAGCTCAAGCGAGCGATGGGCCGAGTAGCGGTGCAGATAGACCGTGACGGCGACAATTGTCACGTGGGTCATCAGCAGGGTGACTGCGACCAGAGACCAGGCCGACAAGCCAAGAAAACCTTCGTACCACATAGGCTATAGGGCCCTCGATAAAGATAAAAACAGCCGTTGCATTATCACCAAGCACACAGATAAAACCAGTCGCCCTTTCAGATAAGAGTCGCTGGATGTTTCTTGACCTATAATTCCAACCTTTTTGTAGGGACATGGACAGTCGAATGCCTGCCACTTACCGCGATGCTTTGCGTGCAGCGCTGCTCTATCTCGTGCTTGCCGCTGTCTGGCTGCAGGGCACTGATCATTTATTAAACAATTTCTTCGATAACTCCGTCGATCTTGCCCGATGGCAACTGATCAACGGTTACCTGTTTGCAGCCGTCAGCGCGGGGCTGATTTTCCTGGCGCGAGCGCGTTTGTGCACGTTTCTCGGGATCGGTGCACGGTTGCGCGAGCGCCACGTCGATCGCGAACGCCTGCGTCAGGCCGCGGCGGTATTCGATTGCACCCGCGAAGGCGTGTTGGTGACCAACCATCATGGGCTGATCGTGCACGTCAATCGCGCGTTCATGGAGATCACCGGTTATCAGCGTGAAGAAGTCATTGGGCAGCAGCCGAGCCTGTTCAAATCCGGCCATCATCCGCCAGGTTTCTATCAGGCAATGTTTGCCACCCTTGAGTCGCAGGGCGAATGGAGCGGTGAAATCTGGAACCGCCGAAAAAGCGGCGAGATTTATCCACAGTGGCAGACCATTCGGGTCATTCACGATGATCAGGGCCGGATCAGCCATTACGTCGCGGTGTTTTCCGACATCAGCGCGATCAAGGATTCCGAGCATGAACTCAAACACCTCGCGCACCACGACCCGCTGACTGATCTGCCCAATCGTTTGCTGTTCAGCGACCGCGCCGAACAGGCGTTGGCCTCCGCGCAAAATCACAAGCGCGGCTGTGCATTGCTGATGCTGGATCTCGATCACTTCAAAATGATCAACGACAGCCTCGGACATAACATCGGCGATCGCTTGCTCAAGGCAGTAGCGGCGCGTTTGCAAGCACTGTTTGGCCCCGGTATTACCCTGGCGCGCCTGGGCGGCGACGAGTTCGCGGTGCTGGCGGAAAGTTGTCCACAGCCGGTGCAGGCAGCTGCGCTGGCGCAACGCATTCTCGACGCGTTCAAGCAGCCGTTCTGCATCGATGGCAATGAACTGTTCATCAACGCCAGCCTCGGCATCAGCCTGTTTCCCAGCGATGCGTTGAGCGCCGAGCAACTGTTGCGCAATGCCGACGCGGCGCTGTTCAAGGCCAAGAGCAGCGGCCGCAACGGGTACGCCTTGTACACCGAAGAACTCACCGCCCACGCCCAGCAACGGGTGGAAATCGCTTTCGAACTGCGCCGGGCGCTGGAGCAGCAGGAACTGCGGGTTTACTACCAACCCGTGCATGATTTGAAAACCAGTCGCTTGATTGGCGTTGAAGCGCTGGTGCGCTGGCAGCATCCGCAGCGTGGCCTGGTGTCGCCAGCGGAATTCATTCCGATAGCCGAGCGCACTGGGCTGATCGCCGACATCGACGCGTGGGTGATGCAGCAGGCGTGTCGGCAGATGTGTGAGTGGCATCAGGCCGGGGTGGTGCTGTCGTTTGTCGCGGTCAATGTTTCGTCGCGGTTGTTCGCCCGGCGCGAGTTGTACCAGCAGGTGGCGCAGGTGCTGCACGACACCGGGCTGGATCCGGCGTATCTCGAACTGGAAGTCACCGAAAGCGCGGTGATGGACGATCCGGAAGTGGCGCTGGAGCAGATGCATCGTCTGCGTGAGCTTGGCATTCGCCTGGCCATCGATGATTTCGGCACCGGTTACTCGTCGCTGTTGCGGCTCAAGCGCTTGCCGGTGCAGAAACTGAAGATCGATCAGGGTTTCGTTGCCGGCTTGCCGTGGGATGAGGATGACGCGGCGATTGTCCGGGTGATCATCGCGCTGGCCCGGAGCATGGGCATGCAGGTGCATGCCGAGGGTATTGAACAGGTTGAGCAGGCGGCGTTTCTGTTGGGACAGGAATGTGATCTGGGGCAGGGATATTGGTTTGGGCGGCCGGTTCAAGCGCAGGAGATTGATTGGGCAAGAACACCGGTGATTGGTTAAAAAATCAAAAGATCGCAGCCTTCGGCAGCTCCTACACCGATCCCTGTAGGAGCTGCCGAAGGCTGCGATCTTTTGCTCCACCAACGCGCAAACCCTTGCCCCGCCACATAATGTTTTTCAGTTATATAAACATTCTTAAATAGTCTTTTTAAGAATATCCGCGTCTCTCTTATATTGCTCCTACGCCGAACGCAGTGCCGCCCACTGCCAGGCAAATCCCATTCAAAGGAGCAGCACCATGAGCGCATCCCTTCGCAGCGTTGACGGTCAGGACGAAAGCACCATCTTGCGTGAAATCCAGAGCGCCCTGCGCGATCTGCGTTTCGGCGCGGTGGAGATCACTGTGCACAACGCGCAGGTCGTGCAGATCGAACGCAAAGAGAAATTCCGTTTGCAGCAACCGGGCAAGCAACCGGGCTGAAAGATCGCAGCCTGCGGCAGCTCGTACGGGGGGCTGTGTGTAGGAGCTGCCGCAGGCTGCGATCTTTGAACCGGCAACACGATTTCCGAAATACATAAGAAAAAGCCACCACCAAGAATTCCAGGAGCTTTCACCATGTCGTCGATTCGCCGTTACGCTTTGGCCGCCCTGGCCAGCGCTGTGTTTGCCGGTTCCGCGGTTGCCAAGGATTACGAACTGCTCAACGTGTCATATGACCCGACGCGCGAGCTGTATCAGGACTACAACGCTGAATTCATCAAGTTCTGGCAGAAAGATCATGCTGGCGACACCGTGAAAATCCAGCAATCCCATGGTGGTTCGGGCAAGCAGGGCCGTGCGGTGATCGATGGTCTGCGCGCTGACGTCGTGACTCTGGCGCTGGCTGGCGACATCGACGAAATCGCCAAACTCGGCAAGACCCTGCCGGCCGACTGGCAGAAGCGTCTGCCTGAAGCCAGCACGCCGTACACCTCGACCATCGTCTTCCTGGTGCGCAAGGGCAACCCGAAAGGCATCAAGGACTGGGGCGATCTGGTCAAGAACGACGTCTCGGTGATCACTCCGAACCCGAAAACTTCCGGCGGCGCACGCTGGAACTTCCTCGCCGCGTGGGCTTACGGCCTGAAAGCCAACGGCGGTGACGAAGCCAAAGCCAAAGAATACGTACAGACTCTGTTCAAGCACGTGCCAGTGCTGGACACCGGTGCACGCGGTTCGACCATTACTTTCGTCAACAACGGTCAGGGTGACGTGTTGCTGGCCTGGGAAAACGAAGCGTTCCTGGCGCTGAAAGAAGATGGCGGCGCCGACAAGTTCGACATCGTCGTGCCTTCGCTGTCGATCCTCGCCGAGCCGCCAGTGGCGGTGGTCGACAAGAACGCCGAGAAGAAGGGTAATGAGCAGATCGCCGAGGCCTATCTGAAGCACCTGTACAGCCCGGCCGGTCAGGAAATCGCTGCGAAGAACTTCTACCGTCCGCGTGACAAGGACGTTGCCGCCAAGTACGCCCAGCAGTTCCCGAAACTGGATCTGGTGACCATCGACAAGGACTTCGGCGGCTGGAAAACCGCGCAGCCGAAATTCTTCAACGACGGTGGCGTGTTCGACCAGATTTATCAGGCGCAGTAATCTGACTTCAGCCACACATCAAGCCTGAAGCCAGGCGCGGAAAATGTGGGAGCGAGCTTGCTCGCGAAAGCGGGGTGTCAGACGACGTAGAGTTGACTGATACTCCCTCTTCGCGAGCAAGCTCGCTCCCACATTGGTGCGTTCAGCGGATCGCTTTTTAACCAAGGACTTTTATGTCGCGTCGTATCTCCCCCGTCATACCCGGCTTCGGGCTGACGCTGGGCTACACCTTGGTGTACCTCAGCCTGATTGTGCTTATCCCGCTGGCGGCGATGTTCGTCCACGCCGCCCAACTCACCTGGGATCAGTTCTGGACGATCATTTCCGCACCACGGGTGCTGGCCGCGTTGAAGCTGAGCTTCGGCACCGCGCTGTGTGCGGCGATCATCAACGGCATCATCGGCACGCTGCTGGCGTGGGTGCTGGTGCGCTACACCTTCCCCGGGCGCAAGGTGATCGACGCGATGATCGATCTGCCGTTCGCCCTGCCGACAGCCGTGGCCGGTATTGCCCTGACCGCGCTGTACACCCCGACCGGTCTGGTCGGGCAGTTCGCCGCTGACCTCGGTTTCAAAATCGCTTACACCCCACTCGGTATCACGTTGGCGCTGACCTTCGTCACTCTGCCGTTTGTGGTGCGTACCGTGCAGCCGGTGCTGGCCGACATTCCCCGTGAAGTCGAAGAAGCCGCCGCGTGCCTCGGGGCGAAACCCTTGCAGGTGTTCCGCCACATCCTCGTCCCCGCATTGTTGCCCGCCTGGCTGACCGGTTTTGCCCTGGCCTTCGCCCGTGGCGTCGGTGAGTACGGTTCAGTGATTTTTATCGCCGGCAACATGCCGATGAAAACCGAGATTCTGCCGTTGCTGATCATGGTCAAACTCGACCAATACGATTACACCGGCGCTACCGCCATCGGCGTGCTGATGCTGGTGGTTTCCTTCGTCCTGTTGCTGCTGATCAACTTGCTGCAGCGGCGCATCGAAACCCCATAAGGAGGCGCGAACAATGTCCCAATCGTCTATTGCGGCCGCCTCTTCGGCCAATGCTGCGCGCCGTGGCAGCGCCACTTCGCGCAGAATCCTGATCGGTCTTGGCTGGCTGATCTTTTTCCTGTTTCTGCTGCTGCCGTTGTTCATCGTCGTATCGCAGGGCTTGAAGAATGGCCTCGGCGCATTTTTCACCGCGATCTTTGAGCCGGACGCGCTTTCGGCACTGAAACTCACCGTGTTCGCCGTGCTGATTTCGGTGCCGTTGAACCTGGTGTTCGGCGTCAGCGCCGCGTGGTGCGTGAGCAAATACTCGTTCCGTGGCAAGAGCATGCTGGTGACGCTGATCGACCTGCCGTTCTCGGTGTCGCCGGTGATCGCCGGTCTGGTCTATGTGCTGATGTTCGGCGCGCAGGGCCTGTTCGGGCCGTGGCTGCAGGATCACGACATCCAGATCGTCTTCGCCCTGCCGGGCATCGTGTTGGCGACGATCTTCGTCACCGTGCCGTTTGTGGCCCGTGAGCTGATCCCGCTGATGCAGGAACAAGGCACGCAGGAAGAGGAGGCCGCGCGCCTGCTCGGCGCCAATGGCTGGCAGATGTTCTGGCATGTCACCGTGCCCAACATCAAGTGGGGCCTGATCTACGGCGTGGTGCTGTGTACCGCGCGGGCCATGGGTGAATTCGGTGCGGTGTCGGTGGTCTCCGGGCACATTCGCGGGGTGACCAACACCTTGCCGCTGCACGTCGAGATCCTCTACAACGAATACAACCACGTCGCCGCGTTCGCTGTGGCGAGCCTGTTGCTGATCCTGGCGCTCTTCATCCTGCTGCTCAAGCAGTGGAGCGAAAACCGTATCAACCGCCTGCGCGCCAGCGCCGCGGAGGAATAATTCATGTCGATCGAAGTGCGTAACGTCAGCAAGAATTTCAATGCGTTCAAGGCGCTGGACAACATCAGTCTGGATATCCACAGCGGTGAGCTGGTGGCGTTGCTCGGCCCGTCGGGCTGCGGCAAGACCACTTTGCTGCGCATTATTGCCGGTCTGGAAACTCCGGATAACGGCAACATCGTCTTCCACGGCGAAGACGTCTCCGGCCACGACGTGCGTGATCGCAACGTCGGTTTCGTGTTCCAGCACTACGCTTTGTTCCGCCATATGACCGTGTTCGATAACGTCGCGTTCGGTCTGCGCATGAAACCGAAAAACCAGCGTCCGAGCGAAAGCCAGATCGCAACCAAGGTTCACGAATTGCTGAACATGGTGCAGCTGGACTGGCTGTCGGATCGTTATCCGGAGCAGTTGTCCGGTGGTCAGCGTCAGCGTATTGCTCTGGCACGCGCTTTGGCGGTCGAGCCGAAAGTGTTGCTGCTGGATGAGCCGTTCGGCGCGCTCGATGCCAAGGTGCGGAAAGAGCTGCGTCGCTGGTTGGCGCGTCTGCACGAAGATATCAACCTGACCTCGGTGTTCGTGACCCACGACCAGGAAGAAGCGATGGAAGTCGCCGACCGTATCGTGGTGATGAACAAGGGTGTGATCGAGCAGATCGGCTCACCGGGCGACGTTTACGAAAATCCGGCCAGCGATTTCGTTTATCACTTCCTCGGCGATTCGAACCGTTTGCTGTTGAGCGACGACAACCACGTGCTGTTCCGCCCGCATGAAGTGTCGTTGTCCAGGCATGAGCTGGAGGATCACCATGCGGCTGAGGTGCGTGATATCCGCCCGTTGGGCGCGACCACGCGGGTGACGCTGAAAGTCGAAGGGCAGGCGGATTTGATCGAGGCCGAAGTGGTGAAAGACCATGACAGCCTGATCGGCTTGGCCAAGGGTGAAACCCTGTTCTTCAAACCGAAGGTCTGGCAGAAAGTCGCCAATCTTTAAAGTCAAAAGCTTCGCGAGCAAGCTCGCTCCCACAGGGAATTCGGTCAGACATGAAGTTTGTGTTCAGCACCAGGCCACTGTGGGAGCGAGCTTGCTCGCGAAAGCGGCCTAAGCCGCCGCTTTGCGATTTGGATTGACCCGCACTACCCCCGCCCGCGCCTCGATCTGCTCTTTCAATTCATGCCGCATCCCCAGCATGAACGCCAACTCGGCCACGACAAACAACGGCCCGACAATCAGCCCCGACACGTCATCGACAAACGCTGGTTTGCGCCCTTCATAGTGATGGCCGACAAACTGGATCACCCAACCGATCACAAACATCGCCAGACCACTGCTAAGCCAGACCATGGTGCTCTGCTGCGCCAACACATGCCCGGCCCATACCGACAAGCCCATCAGCACCGTCATCAACACCCCAAGCTTCACTTCCAGGCGCAGATAAAACCACGCCGAGGCCAGCGCCACGATAACGGCTGGAGATATCCACAAGCCGCCCAGCGACCATTCCGGACGCGACAACAACACCGCGACGGCCACCACAATCAGCGGAATGCCGATAAAGTGGCTGGCGATATTGCGCGGATCACGGTGGTAGGCGGCGTATTGACTGAGATGGTCGACGAGGCTTTTCATTGTTGTTCCTCCGGTAGGGTTGATCGCATCATCCCTCGGGATCAGGGTTCGCTCTGTCAGGCAGGCGACAATCCAGGAGTGTTTATGCAAATACGTTCACGGCTGATGAGCGGCCAGTGGTTCAGTCATCTGCCTGCGTCCTTTCAGGATAGCCTGTTGGCGGCAGCCCGGGAGCGGCGGCTGACGGCAGGGCAACGCTTGTTCCAGCGCGGCGATGCGCCGTGCGGTTTGTACGCGGTGCTCAATGGCGCGGTGCGCATCGGTGCGGTGAGCGAGCAGGGCAAGGAGGCGTTGTTGAGTCTGGTCGAGGCACCGCACTGGTTCGGTGAAATCTGCCTGTTCGATGGCCAGCCGCGTACTCATGACGCCTACGCAGTCGGGCCGTGCACGCTGCTGAATATCCCGCAGGCAACGATGCTGAAACTGCTCGAAGAACAGCCGCTGTATTGGCGACACCTGGCGCTGCTGATGAGCCACAAACTGCGCCTGGCCTTCATCAACCTCGAACAACTGAGCCTGCTGCCAGCCCCGGCGCGCTTGGCCCATCGCTTGCTGATGATCGCCGAAGGCTACGGCGAACTCGACGCGCCACGCCGGGTGTTGCAACTGCCGCAGGAGCAGTTGGCATCAATGCTGTCGCTGTCGCGGCAGACCACCAATCAGATCCTCAAGGACTTGCAGGGGCAGGGGATTATCGGGCTCGGGTACGGCGAGATCGAAATCCTCGACGCCGCACGATTGCGTGCCCTGGCCACGATCTGACAATGCACCCAGGCCCTTGTGGGAGCGAGCTTGCTCGCGAATGCGATTTAACATTCAACATGATTGCTGACTGACACACCGCCTTCGCGAGCAAGCTCGCTCCCACAGGGGGCAGTGTTGACTCAGGAACCGCGATAGGTCGAGAAACCGTACGGGCTGAGCAGCAGCGGGATGTGGTAATGCTGATCGGTCTGCTTCACTTCGAAAATCACCGGGATTTCCGGGAAGAACGTGTCGTGCTTGACCTTCTTGAAGTACTCGCCGGTCTTGAACACCACCCGGTATTCACCTGCTTCGAAAGGCTGCTTGGCCGGGAACAGTTCGGCAATTCGCCCCTGTTCATTGGTCGTACCCTGGGCCAGTGGCTGCCAGTTCTCGCCGACGTGTTTTTCCAGGGTCACGTTAATGCCCGGCGACGGCAAGCCGTTTTCCAGGTTAAGTACATGCACGCTCAGCGGGTTGCCGGCAGCCAGGGCCAGGCTGGAAAAAGCGCTCAGGCCGAGCGCGGCGAAGGTCATGCGCAAAGTGCTCATGGATGCATCTCCTTATTGGGAACGGGTAGTGGCCAGACCGGTTTTCCCGGCGGCCTTGATCGCACAGGTTTCGTCTTGCTCACCGCCGCCGGAACCAGCCACGCCCATGGCGCCAACCAGCTCATCAGCGGCGAACAACGGAATGCCGCCGCCGAGCAACAGCAACTCGTCGAGGGTGTTGAGGTTGGCAGTTTCCGGATTACTACGGGCGCGCTCGGCGAATAATCGTGTCGCGGTCTTGGTCGACAGTGCGGTGTAGGCTTTGCGTTGGCTGGCAGCAGTGTTGTGCGGACCAACGCCGTCGCCGCGCAGGGTCACCAGCAGGTTGCCGCCACGGTCGAGCACCGACACCGTGCCGGTGCAGTTGCTCAGCGCCGTGTCGGCGAGCAGACGTGCGGTTTTCAGGTCGAGGTCAGCGTGACGCGGCAGCTCCGGGCCTGCGAACACGCTGGCGCTGAGGCCGAGGGCCAGGCTGGCTACAAAGTATTTGACGGTCATGGACAGGCTCCAAAAGCGAAGGTCGCCACCTTAATCGCCGGTCTTCGTCAGAACCTCGTCAGTCTGATTACAAGTTTGTAATGGGCAACGCCGCCAAAGGCGCCTAGCCTGTGTGCCTGATCAATCGAGGTGTGCCATGCGTTTGCTGGTCGTAGAAGATGAAGCCAAAACCGCGAATTTCCTCGCCAAAGGCTTGGGCGAGTCGGGTTTTGCCGTGGACGTGGCGCTCAATGGCCTCGATGGTCGCTACTTTATCGAGCAGCAGGAATATGACCTGATCATCCTCGACGTGATGCTCCCCGGCCTCAATGGCTGGCAATTGTTGCAACTGATCCGTCAGCGCGGCGCCACGCCGGTATTGTTCCTGACCGCCAAGGACGCCATTGAAGACCGTGTGCGCGGTCTCGAACTGGGCGCCGACGATTACTTGCTCAAACCCTTCGCCTTCGCCGAACTGCTCGCGCGGGTACGCACGTTGCTACGGCGCGGGCCGATGCGCGAAGACGAGTCGTACACCATCGCCGACCTGGAAATCGATGTGCTGCGCCGTCGTGTCAGCCGTGGTGGTCAGCGCATCGCCCTGACCAACAAGGAGTTCGCCTTGTTGCAATTGCTCGCCAGCCGCCAGGGCGAAGTGCTGTCGCGCACGCTGATCGCCTCGCAGGTGTGGAACCTGAATTTCGACAGCGACACCAACATGGTCGAGGTTGCCGTGCGCCGTTTGCGCTCCAAAGTCGATGATCCGTACATGCCGAAACTGATCCACACCGTGCGCGGTGTCGGTTATCAACTGGAAGCGCCTGACGATGCGCTCTAGGTCGATCGCCTGGCGCCTGGCGCTGGCGTTCGCATTGGTCTGCGCCTTGGTGTTGAGTGCTATCGGCGTATTTCTCTACCGCTCGCTGGCCTCGGAAATCGCTTGGCGCGACGATCTCGCGCTGCTCGGACGACTTGAGCAAGTACGCGCCTTGCTTGCCGACAGCGACAGCCTCGACGCCTTGCAGGCACGGCCGCGGCTGTATCAGAACATGCTCGGTAATCTCGACAGCCTGTTATTGGTGCGCCGCGCCGATGGCGCCAGTGTGATTGCCATCAACCCACGTCAACGCGATCTCCCGACGCTCAACGCAATCCCCCGCGAGCAAACGCCGCAGCGCCGTGATGTGTTGACCTGGCAAGCATCGGACGGTGCTGAGTTGGCCCTGCTGTCCGGCGAAGCGCAAGGGCCGAACGGCGAGCCGCTGACGGTCATTGCCGGCAAGGTGCTGAGCGAGCGCGAACAGATGCTCGCCAGTTACCGCTTACGCCTCTACCTGTCCGTTGGACTGGGTGCGTTGCTCGCCTTCGCCCTGGGCTTGCTGTTGCTGCGCCGAGGCCTGCAACCGTTGCGTCAGTTGAGCGAAGCAGTGCGCGGCATCGATCTGCGCAGCCTCGATCAGCGCCTACCCGCCGCTGGCACACCCACCGAACTGCTCGAGCCGGTGCAGGCGCTCAACGGCATGCTGACGCGGCTGGACGACAGCGTGCAGCGCCTGTCGCAGTTCTCCGCTGACCTCGCCCACGAGATTCGCACGCCGCTGCACACCTTGTTGGCGAGCAACGGGCAGGCGCTGAATCATCCGCGCAGCACCGAGGAGTATCAGGAAGTGCTGGCTTCGAACATGGAAGAGTTCGAACGGCTCAAGCGCATGGCGGAAAACCTGATGTTCCTCGCCCGTGCCGAACAGGCCGAGCGCGCGCTCAATCTGCAAACGCTGGATTTGCAGGGTGTCGGCAGTGAGTTGTGTGATTACTTTGAAGCCTTGGCCGATGACCGCAATCTACGGCTGGAGAATCAATTGCATGGCGAACTGCTTGCCGATCAGCAACTGCTGCAGCGGGCGCTGGGCAACTTGCTGGCCAATGCCGTGCGCCACGCTGACTCCGGAACCTTGATCAGCTTGCATCGTCGCGATGAGGCGGGTTGGTGCTGGTTGCAGGTGCACAACCACGGCCCGGCCATTGCGCCGGAGCATCTGGGCAAACTGTTTGACCGGTTCTACCGTGTCGACCCTTCACGGGCAGAGCCTGGGGATTCCGGTGGGTTGGGATTGGCGATCGTGCAATCGATCATGCAGTTGCATGGAGGGCAGGTGCGGGTGAACAGTGATGCGGCGGGTACGGTGTTTGAGCTGGGTTTTGTGGTGAATTGAAGGACGTCTTCGCGAGCAGGCTCGCTCCCACATTTGGAATGCGTTTCACATGTGGGAGCGAGCCTGCTCGCGAAGGCGTGGGAGCTGAAGACCCAACCCTGGGATCAGTCAGCGCAAACCATCGCGAAACTGCCCCGGTGTCATCCCCGTCCAGCGCTTGAACGCGCGACTGAAGCTGCTGGTATCAGCGAACCCGAGCAAATAACTCACCTCACTCAACGAACACTGCGGATCGCGCAGATGCAGCAACGCCAGATTCTCACGGCTTTCGTTGAGCAACGTATCAAAGCGACAACCTTCATCCGCCAGATGCCTTTGCAAACTGCGCAAACTCAAATGCAACGCCTGGGCAATGCGTTCGGCACTTGGCTCACCTTCCGGTAGTTGCTCTTCAATGGCATCGCGCACCTTGCGCTCCCAGGTCAACGGCTTGAGCTGGGCCATGGTGCGTTTGAGCACCGTTTCGTTGTGTTCGGCGAGTTCCGGGTTGGCGTCGTCGAGGTGGCTGTCGAAGTCGGCGAGGGCGAATTCCAGGCGATCCTCGGCACAGCCAAAATGCACCGGGGCGCGGAAAACTTTGTGCCATTGCTGCGCATCGCTCGGTTCCGGGCGGCGCAGGTACACGGCCAGCGGCGCGTAATCGCGGCCGAGGCGATTGCGGCAGGTGCGCACGTAGATCGCGGTGAACGCGTCGATGGCTTCGAAGGCCGGTGCGGGATTGCCTGACGGAATTTTCAGACGAAATTGGTAGCGATCATCGCTGCGGCTCAGTTCCAGTTCCAGCGCATCGCTGACCACCGGGTGATAGCGCACGATGCGTTCGAACACCTCGCGCAAACTGCCGCTGGCGACCAGCGCATAACCCAAGGCATGGAACGTGGTCGGGCTGACAAAGCGTGACACACGCAAGCCAATCGCCGGGTCGCCGCTGACCTGCACGGCGATTTCCCACAGTCGCGTGGTGCCGGACAGCGGATAGCGCGCGTTGGGGTCGTCCATCAAATTCGGGTCGAGCCCGGCCTGTTGGCACAGGGCAATGCTGTCCAGCCCCAGCGCATCGAGTTGCTTGCGCAAGGCACGGGTCCAGCTGGCGAGGGAGGTCGGTTCCTTCATGCTGATTGGCGCTTCCGGTCAACAGGTTGGCGTTCTCGGCTACCGCAATCCAGGCCTTCGCGAGGCACGATGCGAACATCCATAAACAGAGGATGGAAGCATGGACGGTACTTCTGCAAGTCCCCAGCGCCACAATGCGGCCCAGCGATCAGCGCATATTCGCCAAGTGGTGCTGGCCAAAGGCGTCGAACTGCGCGAGCGCTACCCGATTCTCAAGCATCAGGATGCCCTGGGCGCGGGGATTCTGGCGTTTGCCCTGATCGGGATGATTGGCTCGGCGACGCTGTACATCACCGGCCACATGGCGTGGTGGATGTGCCTGTTGCTCAACGCGTTTTTTGCTTCGCTGACCCATGAGCTTGAGCACGACCTGATTCACAGCATGTATTTCCGCAAGCAACGCGTGCCGCACAACTTGATGATGGGTTTGGTGTGGCTGGCGCGGCCGAGCACGATCAATCCGTGGATTCGTCGGCATCTGCACCTTAATCACCACAAGGTTTCCGGCACTGAAACCGACATGGAAGAACGCGCGATCACCAACGGCGAGCCGTGGGGTTTTGCGCGCTTGCTGATGGTCGGCGACAACGTGATGTCGGCGTTTATCCGCATGCTGCGGGCCAAGACCTGGGCGCATAAATTCAGCATCATCAAACGCACACTGAAGGTGTATGCGCCGCTGGCGCTGGTGCATTGGGGCGCGTGGTATGTGTTTCTCGGTTTTCATGCGGCCAATGGCATCGCCTATCTGCTGGGCTCGCCGATTGAATGGTCAGCGGCCACGCTGGCGGTGATGCAGGTGATCGATATCGCCGCTGTGGTGATTATCGGCCCGAATGTGTTGCGCACATTTTGCCTGCACTTCATTAGCTCGAACATGCATTACTACGGTGATGTCGAGCTGGGCAATGTTCTGCAACAGTGTCAGGTGTTGAACCCTTGGTGGCTGTGGCCGTTGCAGGCGTTCTGCTTCAATTTTGGCAGCAGTCACGGGATCCATCATTTTGTCGTGAAGGAGCCGTTTTACATTCGCCAGATGACCGTGCCGGTGGCGCATAAGGTGATGCGTGAGATGGGCGTGCGGTTTAATGATTTCGGCACGTTTGGGCGGGCGAACCGGTTTGTTCGTCGGGATGAAGTTGCGGTGTCTGGGGAGGCGGTGGAGGCCTGACAAGCGGCCCTCACCCTAACCCTCTCCCAGAGGGAGAGGGGACCGATCGGGGGATATTGAAGAGTTACACCGACGTGAAAGTGCTTCGTTGAATCCATAATCGACTCGTTTTCACAGGTCGATATTTAACAGAAGACACCTCGGTCAGCTCCCTCTCCCTCCGGGAGAGAGCTGGGGTGAGGGTGTTCTTGATCTTCCCCTCAATCCGGCTGAAACGGCGACTCGCTGAGAATCACCCCAGTCTCCTCGACATATTGCTGCCAATGCCCGATCAACGCGCTGAGCTTCTCCGGCCGACTCAACGCCAGATCATGAATCTCCCCCGGATCACTGCTCAAATCATACAGCTGCCAGGTTGCCGGCCCGACCGGACCGGGAATCCATACCGCTTTCCACGAGCCTTGGCGAATCGCCCGCCGCCCGAACAATTCCCACCCCGTCACCGTGTGCTCGTCATGCACCTGCGCAGTCTCGCCGGACAAGAATCCCAACCACGATTTACCACGCAACGGCGCCACCGGTTTGCCGTGCCAGAGCTTGCCCGGATGACGCACGCCGGCCAGATCGAGAATCGTCGGGGTGATGTCCATCACCGTGCCGAAACCGTGGCTGATCTGTCCTTTGATCGCCAATTGCGGATAGTGCAACAGCGCCGGCACGCGAATCCCGCCCTCGGTGGTGAACGCCTTGAACAGCCGCGACGGCGCAGTCGCCACCTGCGCCCAGTTCGGCCCGTACCAGACGTAAGAGTTGGCCCGGCCAATGTTGTCGAGGCTGTTGTCGTAGTGCTGGCTGAGGTAAGTCACCAGTTCCGGGCCGAACTTGGGGAACGCTTCCAGTAGCGCACCTTCGGCACCGTTGTCGGACATGAACAGGATGAAGGTGTTGTCGAGCTGCCCCTGCAGGCGCAGGTAATCGACGACCCGGCCGATGTTCCAGTCCATGCGCTCGACCATCGCCGCGTAGACCTCCATCGCCCGCGCGGAAATCTGTTTTTGCTCGTCGCTTAACGCGTCCCACTGTTTGGTCAGTTGAATCAGCGGATGCGGCTCGACGTCCGGTTCAATCAGGCCGAGGGCTTTGAGTTTTTCCAGGCGTTCCAGGCGCAGCACTTCAGGGCCGGCGTCATAGCGCCCACGGTATTTCTCGACGATCTCGGCCGGTGCCTGCAACGGCCAGTGCGGTGCGGAGAACGGCAAATAGGCGAAGAACGGCCGGGTCTGGTCACGCTCCTTGAGGTACTGCAGCAACTTGTCGCCGAAGGCATCGGAGGAATAAAAGTCCTTCGGCAATTCGTCGAGAAACGTGTCGTCCTCGATGTACAGCGCCGGCGTGGATTTCAGCAGGCCGGGTGTTTGCTCATCGTAGGTTGGCTCGAAACCGTAATGGTTGGCCGCGCCCGGCAGCAGCGAGAACGAGCGCTCGAAACCCCGTGCATGGGGTGCCAATTCAGCCTTCAAACCGAGGTGCCATTTGCCACTCATCAACGTTTGATAACCGGCCTCGCGCAGCAGCTCCGGCAGGGCGACAACGCGGTCGTTGAGGTAGCCCTCGTAACCCGGTTTGCCGATCAGCTCTGGGGTCAGCGCTTCGGCCATGGTGCCGATGCCGGCGATGTGGTGGTCAGTGCCGGTCAGCAACATCGAGCGGGTTGGCGAGCATGTCGGTGCAGTATGAAAATCGGTGAGGCGCAGGCCGTTGTTGGCCAAAGCGTCGAGGTGCGGCGTGGCGATTTCGCCGCCGAACGCGCCGATGTCGGAGAAGCCTAGATCGTCGGCCAGAATCACCAGAAAGTTGGGACGTTGCGGCATCGCAAAACTCCTGTTCAGCAGGCAATGAACGTCAGCGGCAGATCACGGATCTGCACCGGCACGCTCGGTTGGTAATGGTCGTCACTGGTCAGTTCGTGCAGCAGCTCTTCACGCAACTGATGGAAGTCGAAACTGCTGCGCTGGCGTGGATGCGGCAGGGCGATGTCGACCACTTGCTTGATGCGGCCCGGGCGCGGCTCCATCACCACCACGCGGTCGGCGAGGAAGATCGCTTCCTCGACGTCATGGGTGACGAGGATCGTGGTGATTTTTGCGCGCTCGCGAATGGCCAACAGCTCCTCCTGCATCTGCTGGCGGGTCAGCGCATCGAGGGCGCCGAAGGGTTCGTCGAGTAGCAGAATGCGCGGGCTGGCGACGAGGCCGCGGGCAATCGCCACACGCTGGGCCATGCCGCCGGAGAGCTGGTGCGGATAGGCGCGGGTGAAGTCGCGCAGGCCGACCAGATCGATGAAATCGTTGATCCGCTGTTGCTTTTGCGCCGCGCTCAGGGGCTCGTTGACCAGACCCAGACCGATGTTGTCGGCGACGGTCAGCCACGGAAACAAGCGGTGTTCCTGAAAGACAATGCCGCGTTCGCCGCCGATGCCGCTGACGGCTTTGCCGTCCACGGTAATCTGCCCGCGGAACTGCGTATCGAGGCCCACCAGCAAACGCAGCAACGTCGATTTGCCGCAGCCGCTGGAACCGACAATGGCGACGAATTCGCCCTCGGCGATGTCGAGGTTGAATTCGCGAATCGCCTCCAGTTCGAAACCGTCGACGTCGAAGGATTTGCCTACGTGATTAAAGCTGACAATCGGTGCGTTCATGCGTGTCTCCAGCGGGTCGCGCGAATTTCCAGGCGTTGGCCAATGAGGTTGAGCAGGGCGCCGGTGAGACCGACGAAAAGCATGCCGGCCATGATCAGGTCCATGCGCAGCAGTTGCTGTGCGCCGATCATCTGGCTGCCGATGCCGCCATTGGACGGCATGAAATATTCCGCACCGATGGTGCCGAGCCAGGCGTAGATCAGGCTCAGCCTGAGGCCTGCAAAAATCCCCGGCGCGGCGCCCGGCAGTACCAGTCGGCGCAGGCGCTGGCCGAGGTTCAGGCGCAGCACTTGCGCGGCTTCGTTGAGTTGCGGCGAGAGGTTGGCGACGCTGCGTTGCGTGGCGATGAACAGCGGGAAGAACGCAGCAAGGGCGACGAACACCCACTTGGCCAATTCGCCGAGACCGAACCATGCGGTGAGCAGCGGCACCCAGGCAAAAATGGCGATCTGGCGGATGGCCGCAAGGGTCGGGCCAAGCAGGCGTTCGCTGATGTTCGACAGACCCAGCAGCAGGCCCAAGGCAAATCCGAGGCCACCGCCGAGCATTAGGCCACCCAGCGTGCGGCCAAGACTGAGAGCCATGCCGCCGATCAACGTGCCGTCGACAAGACCGTCCCATGCAGTGCTCAAAACGGCTAACGGGCTGACCAGAATATTGGCGTCGACCCACTGCTGATCACTTGCCAATTGCCACAGTGCCAACACGCCGAGCGGCAGCAGCCACGGTTGCAGACGCTGCCAGCCTGCATAGCGCGGGCCGCGACGAATTTCGGCGGTGGCCGGATGCGGCCAGTGCACCAGTTTCTTGTCCAGCAGGCCGATGCCACGATCCATTGCCACACCGATCAAACCGATCACCACGATGCACACGAAAACGATGTCGAGCATGAACAGTTGTCGCGCCCAGACCATCAGGTAGCCGATGCCTTCACTGGAGGCCAGCAATTCGACGGCCAGCAACGAAGTCCAGCCAGCGGCCAGCGCCAGACGCACGCCAGCCATGAACGCGGGGAGGGCGGCGGGTAATACCAGTCGACGAATCAAAAGGTGTGGCGGCAAGCGTAAAACAGCGGCAGCTTCGCGCAGTTTTGGTTGTGCATCTCTTACGCCGACCAGTGTGTGCAGGGTCACCGGCACCACGACCGCTTTGATCAGCACAACCAGTTTCAGCAACTCGCCGATGCCGAAAAACACCATGAACAGTGGAATCCACGCCAGTGTCGGCACTTGCGACAGGCCGGCGAAGGTCGGGAAGATCAGGCGTTCCAGACGTCGGCTGAAACCCAGCGTAGCGCCGAGAACCGCACCCGCCGAAATCCCGGCGAGCAAACCCCAGAACAAGCGTTGCAGGCTGATCCACAAATGGCTCCACAACTCGCCCTGTGACAACTCGACGGCGCTGTTCCACACCAGCGACGGCGCGGGGAGGATCTGTTCGCTCATCCATTCATTGCGTGCTGCCAGCCACCACAGCGCTAAGAGGCCGAGGGGCAGCAGCCACGGCAACAGGCGTTGGTTCAGGCTGGGCCAGGTACGGCGGCTTTTCAGCGGCGGCGCGGGCAGGGGGAGACTGAGCAAGGATTGGCGGGCCATGGGTGACCTCCGTTGTCGGGTTGGCTCAAGATCAAAAGATCGCAGCCTTCGGCAGCTCCTGCGGGGGAATGCATCCTTGAATTACCCCGTAGGAGCTGCGGAAGGCTGCGATCTTTAGCGGTATTAACTAAGAGCTAATAGTTATAAATAATCTTTAATAAGTTGTTTTTAGAGATAAGCAGCGCCATTTAAGGCTTCCAGCCCACACGCATCCAATGCATTCGAAGAATATTTTCCATGCTGTTAATGCATACGCCGCTGCAAGGCCCGTTATTGCTTGCTTAGCGTTAAAAGCTATAAAAATGTGCATTTATAGTATTTAAGCGAAGGTATGCATTCGGCCTACTTTCGGCTCCTCAACGCCCGTCGTGATCAAGGAGCTGCACCCATGAACTTTCCCTTCAAACGCGTTTTCAGTCTGTTTGCCGTTCCAGCTCTGGCGGGCCTGCTGGCGTTCACCGCGCAAGCCGATGAACTCAAGGAAATCAGAATCGCCGTCCCAGACCTTAGCGCCGGCACTCAGCACAGCGGTGGTGGCGTGGTTGATGTGCTGCGCGATCAGCAGATCTTCGAGAAGGCCTTCGCCGATCAGGGCATCAAGATTCAGTGGAGTTTCTTCAAAGGTGCGGGACCGGTGATCAATGAGGCGTTTGCCAACGGTCAGGTTGATCTGGCGTATCTCGGCGATCTGGCGGCGATCATCGGCAAGTCCAACGGGTTGGATACGCGTTTGCTCAGCGCCAGTGCCCGTGGGGTGAAGCAGTATCTGGGCGTGGTACCGGGCTCCGGAATCAAGACCCTGCAGGATTTGAAAGGCAAGCGCGTGGCGATCTTCCGCGGCACAGCAACCCAGTTGTCGTTTGACGCGGCGCTGGCCAGTCAGGGCTTGAGCGAGAAGGATCTGAAAGTGATCAATCTGGATTTCAACGCAGCGGTTGCAGCGCTGGCGGCCAGGCAGATCGATGCGTCGTGGGGTAGTTCCGGGTTGACGGCATTGCAGGCCAAAGGTCTGGCCGAATTACCGCTCAATACCAAGGATCTCGGCGGCGCGGGTAGTGTGCAGTCGGTGCTGGTCGGCACCGGCAAGTTCGTCGATGCGCATCCGGAGGCGGTGGCGAAATTGCTCAAGGCGCAACAGCAGGCGGTGGAATGGCTGACCCAGGACAGTAACAAAGCCGCTTACGTGCAACTGGTCTCGGGTCTGGCCAGTTATCCGCCGGTGATCCTGACCCAGGATCTGCAGGATCAGAAATTGAGCGAAGTGTTCCCGTCGACGCTGGATCCGGTATTCCTCGGCAGCTTGCAGGACAAGGTGGATCTGGCAGCGCAGCAGAGGCTGATTCGCAAGCCGTTCAAGGTGAGTGATTGGGTGGCGCCTGAGTTGGCAGCGGCCAAGCTCTGAATCTTTAGCGCCTGCTCTGGCCTCTTCGCGAGCAGGCTCGCTCCCACAGGGTTCTTGGGTGAACACAAATTCTGCATTCACCACCGAACCACTGTGGGAGCGAGCCTGCTCGCGATAGCGTCCTAAACGGCGACGCTGATCTCCTGCCGATCCACCGCCACCAACGTCTCAATCATCGCCCGTGCCGCCGGCGACAGCCGAAACCCGGTACGACTGACAATTCCGCACCGTGCATTCATGCTCTCGAGGTTCTGCGGCAGATTGCGCCAGTGCAGCAACACCAGCGAACCCTTGGCAATGTCCTCGACAAATGCCTCTTCCGTGCCCACACCAATTGCATTGGACTGCAGCACCACTTTGACCAGCGCCGGAAAGTGCTCGGTCTCGATGGTCGGGGAAAAATCGATGCGTCCGCTGAGATTCGCCAGCAGTTTGCGAATGCCCGGCGGGATCAGTGTGGTCGCCAGCGGGTAGTCGAACATGTCGTTGGTCGACAGGCTTTCCTTGGCGAGCAACGGATGCCCCGGCCGGCAGAAAAACACCCCGCGTTTGGGCGTCAGTGCCTGGGTCTGGAAGTTCGGGTCGGACTCGAAGTGACGGATGTCGGCGATAAAGAACTCGATCTCTTCACGGCTCAGCGCGCGACTGAGTTTTTCCCAGTTATCCACCTGAAAACAGGTGCGCACTTTCGGGTGCGCATTGATGAATTGCGCCACGGCGTCCGGAACCAGTTTCACCGCCGGCGCCGGGCCGCAACCGAAGTGCACCTCGCCGGCATCGAGCTTGGTCATCTGCGTCACTTCGGCGCTGAGCAGTGCGGCGCCCTGTACCAGGCTCAGGGCGTGTTGCAGCACCACCTGGCCTTCGGGCGTGGGGCGCAGATCCTTGTTGCCGCGATCCACCAACACGCAGCCGAACTCCTGCTCGAGCCCTTGAATACTGCGGCTGAACGCTGGTTGAGTGATGCCCATCGCGTCCGCCGCACGGACAAAACTGCGGTGTTCGTTGAGGGCGATGAAGTAACGCAACTGGCGAAGATCCATATGCTTTTCCGGCATCCTAAAAATAGCTCGAAGGCATTTGCGACGAGGGTTGCTAGAGGTTTTAAATGCAAGCTCTTATTCCGTCAACGAAGCATGTGAATATCTATTAGATGTAAATGGAATATAGATAGAGCGTTGTTTCGCTGCCGTCCAACCGTTAGCAGTCGATGAGGGTCTACCCATGAGCAATGCCGCACTCGCAGTAAAACCCGCTGTCCACGCACTGGAGATTCATCCGGTGGCCGGTCGTCTCGGCGCCGAGATTCGTGGCGTGCATTTGTCCGGTGAGCTGGACGCCGCCACCGTCGAAGCGATTCAACAGGCGCTGGTTCAATACAAAGTCGTGTTCTTCCGTGAGCAGACCCAGCTTGATGATCAGCGTCAGGAAGCCTTCGCCCATCTGCTCGGCGAGCCTGTCGCGCACCCGACCGTGCCGTCCCGCGAAGGTACGCGTTATCTGCTCGAGCTGGACGGCGCTGAAGGCCAGCGCGCCAACTCCTGGCACACCGACGTGACCTTCGTCGACGCCTACCCGAAAGCCTCGATCCTGCGCTCCGTGGTGGCACCGGCATTCGGTGGCGACACGCTGTGGGCCAACACCGCGACGGCGTACAACGGCTTGCCAACCGAGCTGCGTGAATTGGCCGACAAACTGGTCGCCGTGCACAGCAACGAATACGACTACGCCAGCGCCAAGCCGGACGTCTCGGCCGAGAAGCTTGAGCGCTATCGCAAGGTCTTCACCTCGACCGTTTACGAGACCGAGCACCCGGTGGTGCGGGTGCACCCGATCAGCGGCGAGAAGAGCTTGTTGCTGGGGCATTTCGTCAAACGTATCAAGGGTTATTCGCAGGCGGATTCGGCGCATCTGTTCGGGCTGTTGCAGAGCCATGTGATCCGCCAGGAAAACACCGTGCGCTGGCGCTGGCAGGCTGGTGATGTGGCGATCTGGGATAACCGCTCGACGCAGCATTACGCGATTGATGATTACGGCACGCAGGATCGCGTGGTGCGTCGGGTGACGCTCAAGGGGGAAGTGCCGGTGGGGGTGAGCGGGCAGCGTAGCCAGACCATCAAGGGTCGTGACTGAAGATCAACAGCCCTCACCCCAGCCCTCTCCCAAAGGGAGAGGGAGCCGACTGAGTTGTCTCGCGTTATGCATCGACGTGAAGGTCATTATCGATTATGGATTCGATGAAGCACGATCAGGACGGTGTATCTCTGCAATATCCCGCATTCAGTCCCCTCTCCCAGAGGGAGAGGGAGCCGACCGAGCTGTCTCGCGTTACGCATCGACCTGAAAGGTCTTTATCGATTATGGATTCGGTGAAACTGGATCAGGTCGGTGTACCTCTGAAATATCTCCCAATCAGTCCCCTCTCCCTCCGGGAGAGGGTTAGGGTGAGGGGCTCTTCGAGCTACCAAACACCAATCTGAACAACCTTCTCGGCTTCCGGCTCACCATAACGAAACCGCTGCCCGCGCAAATCTATCTCCTGATGACTTATCGTGGTCCGCCGCTTCAACCCGCGCACCCACTCAAACAAATACCCCGCATGCTCCTCGCGCACCGCCGCATACGCCGGGTCATCCCCCAGGTCACGCAACTCCTGCGGATCATCCAGCAGATCAAACAACTGCGGCCGAAAGCCGTCGTACGCCAGGAATTTCCAGCGCTCGCTGCGCACCATGGTCATGCGGCAACGGTCGATCGGCTGACCCAGACGCTCCCGCGCCGGCGCCTGAAAGGCGTAGTCGTATTCGCTGATTGCATAGCGGCGCCAGTAAGGATTTTCACCGTGCAGTAGCGGGATCAACGAACGCCCTTCAAGCCGATGCTCTGCCCCCGGCAATCCCAATGCCTGCAGAAACGTCGGCAACGCATCGATGGTTTCCGCCAGTCGATCATCAACCGTTCCGCGCGTGATATCCGCCGCCGCCCGAGGGTCGCGCACGATCAACGGCACGCCCACCGCCTGCTCCAGCAAAAACTCCTTCTCGCCGAGCCAGTGATCACCGAGAAAGTCGCCGTGATCGCTGGTGAACACGATCAACGTGTCCTCCCAACGACCACTGCTCTGCAGAAAGTCGAACAGCCGCCCGAGTTGATCATCCACTTGCTTGACCAAGCCCATGTAGGTCGGGATTACGGTCAATCGTACTGAATCACGGGAAAAGTTGAGGCTTTCCTCATGCTGGCGAAAGGCAGCGTATACGGGGTGTTTGCTGGCTTCAAAGGGCGTCGCGCGGACCGCTTCGAGAATCGATTTCGTACTGTACAATGCGTGGTACGGTGCTGGTACGATATAGGGCCAGTGCGGTTTGATGTACGAAAGGTGTAAACACCACGATTTCTCGCCCTGCTCGGTAATGAAGTCGATGGCTCGATTTGTAGTGTAGACAGTCTCTGAGTGTTGCTCGGGAATTCGTGCTGGCAAATTCGAATGACGCATTTGCCAGCCACTGAGGATTTCACCGTTCGCGCCTTCGGCGGCGTTGGCCCAGTCGTGCCAGGGGTTTTTGCCGTCGAAACCCTGCTCGCGCAGGTAGTGCGTGTAGGGTGCAGATTCGCGCTTGTCATCGAACAGCGGGTCGTCGGGATAGATGCCGTCATGGCGCATGTAGGGTTCGAAGCCGACTTCGTTGAGGATTTCGGCTTGCTCGCTTTGCGGATTGATTGCCAAGCGTTGCAGCGCGTCGACATTCGCGGTGGCGTGGGTCTTGCCGACGAGTGCGGTACGAATGCCGTGGGGGCGCAGGTAATCGCCGATGGTCAGTTCTTCCAGCGGCAACGGCACGGCGTTCCACGCCACTTGATGACTGCTGACATAACGTCCGGTGTAGGCCGACATCCGCGACGGCCCGCAGATCGTGCCTTGGGTGTAGGCGCGGCTGAAACGCACGCCGGCAGCGGCCAGGCGATCGATGTTCGGTGTGTGCAGGTGCGGGTGGCCATAGCAGGACAGGTAATCGCGGCGCAGTTGATCGCACATGATGTACAGCACGTTGCGCACGGGGTTTGGCGGGGTGGGCATGGGGTTCACCGGTCAATGGGACAGGCGAGGTATTTCGCTAGGCGTGAGGGTGTTCGGCAAGTGCATTTGGGGAATGGGTTTTATGCAGGCAGTGCATCGGAGACTGTACTGGCCCCTTCGCGAGCAAGCTCGCTCCCACATTTAGCCAGCGTTCCCCTGTGGGAGCGAGCTTGCTCGCGAAGAGGTCCGATCAGACGGCGAGATTCTGCAGCGAACACACCTCCTCATCCTGCTGATCAATCGCCTTGATCTGCTCAATCATCGCCTCGGCCAACGGCGACAACCGATACCCCGCACGACTGACAATCCCATAACGCGTATACAGCTCCTCAAGATCATCGGCCAACCCTTCAATGCGCAAACACACCAGTTCACCCTTCGCCTGATGCAGCGCATCGGAATACGCCCCGACAATCCCGATCGCATCCGAACGTAGCACCACACTGAGCAGACTCGAGCTGTTTTCACACTCCACATTCGGCGTGAAATCCGGCCGCCCACTGAGATCGACAATGACTTTTCGCAAGTTCGGCGGACGAATGCTTACCGCCAGCGGATAGCTCATCAATTGCTCGGCACTGACCCGATCGAAACCCGCCAGCGGATGCCCCGCACGGCAACAGAAATGCCATTTACGCGGCCGTAACCGGTGCGTCAGATAATCCGGATCCGCCTCGAAGTAGCGTGTGTCAGCGACAAAGAATTCGAACTCCTCGCTCATCAGTCGCTTGCTCAAACTCTGCCAGTCATCGACCTGAAACTGCACCCGCGCTTTCGGGTAGCGCCCGATAAAGCTGCCAATCGCCCGAGGAATCAAACCTGCCGCCGGCGCCGGCCCACATCCGAAGCGCAATTCCCCCGCCTCCAGCCCATTGAACTGGCTGATCTCGTTGGCCATCTGCTGCGCACCACTGACCAGCCGCCGCGCGTGTTCGAGCAGCACCTGACCCTGTTTGGTCGGCGGCAATTCCTTGCGCCCCCGGTCGACCAACTGACAACCGACGCTGTGCTCGAGCGCCTGAATGCTGCGGCTGAACGCCGACTGCGACAGGTTCACCGCCTGCGCGCCGGCGACGAAGCTGCGTTGTTCAGCCAAGGCGATGAAGTGACGAAGTTGGCGCAAGTCGATATGCATTTTTCACATAAAAAATATCCGGGAAATGCATTGGATATGCATTAGGTCGACTCCTTATAAAGGCAATCTCTTATGCAGTAAATATTTGTAAATCCATAAATAAATAACTGAAAAGAATATGCAGCACTGAAGATGTCTGTGTGTTTTTTGACCAGGAGCCGCGCCATGAGTCCGTTGAACCTTGCGTCACACTTAACGCCACGACGGCTCAAACGCCTGCCTCTGGCCCTGTTGCTGGCAGGGAGCGCGAGCTGGACTCACGGCTACGCCGCCGATGCTGAAACCCCGGCGCCGGTGCCGACCGGCAAGCCTGCCGCCAACAGTTCGCAACTGGAAACCGTGACCGTCACCACCCGCCGCCGCGAAGAAAGTTCGCAAGATGTACCGACGCCCATGAGCGTGGTCAGCGGGCAGAATCTGGAGACGCAGCGGGTCTACCGGATTCAGGATTTGCAGCAACTGGTGCCCAGCGTCAACGTCGCCTATATGCATGCGCGGCAGTCCAGCGTGTCGATCCGTGGTCTGGGTAATAACCCGGCCAGCGATGGCCTGGAAGGCAGCGTCGGCTTGTACATCGATAACGTGTATCTCGGGCGTCCGGGGATGGCGGTGTTTGACTTGATGGACATCGAACAGCTCGAAGTCTTGCGTGGGCCGCAGGGCACGCTGTTCGGCAAAAACACCACCGCCGGGGTGATCAACATCAGCACCCGCGCGCCAACCTTCACCCCTGAGCGCAGCATCGAAACCTCGGTCGGCGAGGACGGTTATTTCCAGACCAAGGGCACCATTTCCGGCCCGCTCAATGATCAACTCGCTGGACGCTTCTCGGCCTATCGCACCCGTAGCGACGGCGACATCAAAAACGAATACGACGGCCATGATTTGAATGGCGGCTCGCGCGAGGGCTTCCGCGCGCAACTGCTGTTCAAGCCCAATGAAGATTTCAATCTGCGCTGGATCGGTGACTACAACGAGGAGGATTCCAGCGCCGGCACCCGCGTGCTCTACAACACCGGGCCGACCATCAATGGCGTCAATCTGTACCAGTCGCGGGCCAATGCGGCTGGCGCAACACTGGTCAACGGTTCGCACCGCAAGGTCAATCTCGACAACGACCAGCACGTCACTGTGCATCAGGGTGGCACCTCGGTGGAGGCCAACTGGACGCTGCCGAGCGACTTCACGCTGACCTCGATCAGCTCCTATCGCTTCTGGAATTTCACCCCGCGCAACGACGACGGCCTCAACGTGCCGGCGAGTTACAACGCCGGGGTGTCGGTGGAGGACAAACAGTATTCGCAGGAATTTCGCCTGGCCTCGCCCAAGGGTGAGTTCTTCGATTACGTCGTCGGCGCCTACTACTTCGGCTCGGATCTGGACAATAAATCCTTTGCCTATTACGGCCCGCAAGCCGATATCTGGAATGGCACGCCGGCCGGTGCGCTGGCCAACGTCACCAGTGTTGGCAACGGCCATATCAAGACCGACAGCTTTGCGCTGTTCGCCCAAGGCACCTGGCACCTCACCGAGCGGCTGGATTTCACCGCCGGGGTGCGTGGCACTTATGAAGAAAAATCCGCTTGGGTCACGCGTAATGCGCCGGTCGGTGGCGCCGTCGTGACTGGCGCTGCGGCCACGGCGCGACGCGGTCGGGCCGGCGCTTATGATTCCGGTGATTTGAACCAGTACAGCTCGAGTCCTTCCGGGCTGCTCAACCTCAGCTATCGCGTCACCGATGACGTGCTTGGTTACGCCACGCTGTCCCACGGCGAGAAATCCGGCGGGGTTAACCTGGCTGTCGGGTCAGCTCCGGTGGCCGGCGCCGATTCACTGCTGATCGGCACCGAGCGCGCCAACAACGCCGAACTCGGCTTCAAAAGCACGCTGTGGGATCACCGTCTGCAACTCAACGCCAACGTCTTCTGGACCCAAGTCAACGCTTACCAGACCAACGCCTACGACGCGGAAAATCGCGTGCAGTACCTGACCAACGCCGGTTCCGTGCGCTCGCGCGGGGTTGAGTTCGAAAGCACGGTGATCCCGCTGCGCGGCCTGACCCTGAACATCAACGGCTCCTACAACGACGTCAGCTATCTCTCGTACAAAGATGCCCCGTGCCCACCGGAAGTCAGCCAAGCGCCGGGCGCTCCAGCGTCTTGCGACCTCAGCGGCCATCAAGTGGTCGGCGCTTCGAAGTGGATCGGTAACGCCAACGGCGAATACAAATGGAATCTGGATAACGGTTTTGAACCTTACGTCACCGCGAGCTATGCGTTCCGCTCAAAAGCCGTCGGTACGGTCGAGGACTCCGACTACGGGCAGATCCCGAGTTACGCCGTGGTCAACTTCTCCACCGGCCTGCGCGGCGATTTCAATCAGGGCCAGTGGGACGTGTCGCTGTGGCTGAAAAACGCCTTCGACAAAACCTATTACACGACCCTGTGGACGGGCGGCAACGGCGGCTATGAAGGCCTGCTCGGTACACCGCGCACCCTCGGCGTCACCGGTCGCTACGACTTCTGATTCGTCACTCAAGGAGCTGCATCATGTTACGTATCAAAACGGCTTTGCCGGTGTTGCTGTCTGGCGCAGTGCTCAGTGCCGGCGCCTTCGCCGCACCGAGTGTTTACCCGACCGGCGTGACCCGTTATGACCCGAACAAGGCCTTCAATCAGTACGTGATTTTCAGCGGCGCGGACAAACAGACGCACCTGATCGACATGAACGGCAACGAGGTGAAAACCTGGCCACAAGCAGGCTTTCCGTCAGCGATCATCGACCCGAAACTGGTTGGCGGCGAACGCGGCCATGTGCTGCTGCAACTGAGTGAAAAGGATCCCGGCAAACTCGGTTCGGCCGGCAATGGTCTGGGCAATCAGAGCGTCGGCGAGCTGGACTGGAATGGCAAAGTCGTCTGGCAGTGGGGCGATAAGGCACCCGGTGGCGCGGCGCAACAACATCACGATCAGCGACGTTTAAGCAACGGCAACACTGTCGTTCTGGCGAACAAGGTGCACAAGGTCAAAGGCTTCAAAGTGCCCGAGGTGATCGACGATGCTATCTATGAAGTCAGCCCCGAAGGCGCGGTGAAATGGCAGTGGTTGGCCTCGGAGCATCTCAATGAATTCGGCTTCACCGCCGAGCAGTTGAAGCTAGTGCGCGCCAGCGAAAATCCGGACTACTTGCACATCAACAATCTTAGTCTGGTGGGGCCGAACAAGTGGTTCGATGCCGGTGACAAGCGCTTCAATCCGGACAACCTGCTGATCGATTCACGCAACGCCAACTTCATCGCGATCATCGACAAGAGCAGCGGCAAAGTGGTCTGGCGTCTCGGCCCGAACCTGCCGCTGATCAACCCGAAAGCCGCGCAGAAATTGCCGCGCCCGGTGGATCAGTTTGTCGGCCAGCATGATGCGCACATCATTCCGGCCGGATTACCCGGTGCCGGTAACGTGCTGGTGTTCGATAACCAGGGTTCGGCGGGTTATCCGAACGTCACCCTTGGGCTGATTTCCGGTTCGCGGGTGTTGGAAATCGACCCGGTGAAAAACCAGATCGTCTGGCAGTACAGCGCAGCCAATTCCAAGCAACCGGGGTGGGCGTTCTACAGCTCGTTCATCAGCAGTGCGCGACGCTTGCCCAATGGCAACACGTTGATCGACGAAGGCATGAACGGTCGGTTTTTCCAGGTGACGGCCAACGGTGAAAACGTCTGGGAATACGTCAGCCCCTACCTCGGCAAAGCGCCGGGCAGCGACGCGATCAGCAACTGGGTGTATCGGGCGCTGCCTGTGAGTTATGACTGGGTGCCAACGGGTACGCCACGCTCCGAGACGGCGGTTAATGCACCGGTTGTCAGCGTGCAGCAAACCAATGCCAGTCGTTAGTTGAATTGGAATTAATGCTCGAGCGAACGGCGATAAGTTATGAACGGGATGAATAGTGCTTATTGCAATTTGGTTGGTAACTCGCGTGGACAATAGTTGAATGTCCGACCATCCTGACTGTCGTGAGTTTCCAGGAGGAAACTTGCTCTCATCGGAAGACACTTATCCAACGAAAAAGGAAATCTCGTTATGTCGAGCATTAATGGCAATTATGTAAACGCTAACGCTGGCGCCAAACTGACGATTACCGATGGCAACGATTCCAACGGCACCTTCAGCGGTAAATTCAGTCAGAACGGCGTGAATTACGACATTGCTTACGGGCACTACCATTTCCAGAACAGCACCGGGCAGCCTACGATCATCACGTTCACGGCTCTGAATGACGGCACTGGTTATCAGTCCTGGACATTGTTCTCGCCGGATCACAATTATTCAAAAGTTCGTGCGGTTGGTTCGCGCACAAACTTTGACGGTGATGTTGTTGGCGTGGCAGGGGAGTTCGTCAAGCAATAAAAGCTGATTAAACAAAAAGGCCGGCGCACGAAAGTGCCCGGCCTTTTTTATTTTTGGAAAATAATAATCAACTATCTACTTGGTATTAGTTGTCCGGCAAAACCGGGTCAGGCGAATTTGATGCGTTGCATGAATACTTTCAATGCCTGAAAAGCATGCGTTTTTTCATGCATCGCTGCAGCCCGCGTGGCACGTGGGTTTGGTGGAATTGATCAATTCTTATATTCCATAAAGACCTATGTATAACGTTAAAGATTACTTTCGGAGATAAGCATCAAGCCCAATGATTCACCCATCGATCTGCCGTGGGGGATTCAACAAACGGTCGATCGGCAGTTTTTGTAAAGAACGCAAAAAGACCGCAGGGAGTGAATCAATGGGCAATGTCCAGACCGCCGCCAGCGCAGAGGAATTGCTGTGGCGTCAGACGCCAGGTGGCGAATTGGTCGATCTCGGCCGGCCGCATCGTGTGCCCTTGGAGCAGTTGCGTTTGCAGCGTGCACCCAAAGGCATTCTGAGCCGACGCGAAACCCTTCTGCTTGGCGTGCTGGCGCTGGTGGTGCATGGCGCGGTGATCTACTGGATCAGCCAAAAACCGACACCGGTGCTGCCGATTGTGCCGCCGGAAATTCCACCGATGACTATCGAATTCTCGCGCCCGGCGCCGCCAGCGCCACCGGTTGTCGAGCCGCCACCACCTGCGCCTGTGGTTGAGCCACCGCCGCCGGTAGAAGACGAACTGGCGGTAAAACCACCGCCGCCAAAACCGGTTCCGAAACCCAAACCGGTGGTTAAACAGGCACCCAAACCAGCACCAAAAGCCGTCGAACAACCACCCGCGCCGCCACAACCGGCAGCCCCGGTTGCGGCGCCAGCGCCACCTGCGCCACCCGCGCCGGCACCGGTAACCCCGGCCTCAGCCAACGCCGCGTACCTGAAAAACCCGGCACCGGAATACCCGTCGCTGGCTCAGCGTCGCGGTTGGGAAGGCACGGTGTTGCTGCGCGTGCATGTGTTGGCCAGTGGCAAACCGGGTGAGATCCAGATAGCAAAAAGCAGTGGTCGGCAACAGCTCGACGACGCGGCGCTGAATGCCGTGAAGCGTTGGAGTTTTGTTCCGGCCAAGCAGGGTGATGTCGCCCAGGACGGCTGGGTCAGCGTGCCCATCGATTTCAAGATTCATTAAACCGAAACCAAATTCGCGCGAAACGTTTACACGAGGGAATACATCATGACGTTACTGGCATCTCCACTGGAATCCATCGAAAGCGCGGTGATCTGGCTGCTGGTGGTTTTTTCCGTCGCCACCTGGGGCCTGGCATTGCTCAAGGCTGTGCAGTTCGGGCGTCTGAAGGCACAGGACCGGCGTTTTCATAAACGCTTCTGGGCGGCGTCGAGTCTGGATTCAGCCGCTGAATTGAGCGAGACCCAACCCGGCGCGGCAGCGCGGGTGGCACAAGCCGGTTACGCGGCGATTCAGGTAGGCGAGGCGCCACAGGCGAATGATTTGAGCCAGGCGATCAACCATCAGGATCGCCTCGAACGGGCCCTGCGTCAGCAAATTGTCCGCGAACGCCGTTCGCTGGAAACAGGCCTGGCAGTGGTCGCCAGTATTGGCAGTACGTCGCCGTTCATTGGTTTGTTCGGCACGGTGTGGGGAATCATGGAAGCGTTGAAAGGCATCAGCGCGGCCGGTTCGGCGAGCCTGGAAACGGTGGCCGGGCCGATCGGTGCGGCCCTCGTTGCAACGGGTGTGGGGATCGCCGTCGCGGTGCCGGCGGTGCTGGTTTACAACTACTTTTTGCGTCGTCTGAAACTGACGGCGGCGGACCTGGATGACTTCGCCCACGACTTCTACAGCCTGGCGCAAAAGAGCTCGTTCCGCGTATTGATCCACCCGACCGCGCACAAGGTTGCAGCCCCGGGCAACGCGGCAAAAGTGAAGGAGGCGTCCTGATATGGCCTTCTCCACGCAAGACAGTGACGAGGTACTCAGCGAGATCAACGTGACCCCGCTGGTGGACGTGATGCTGGTGCTACTGGTGGTGTTTATCGTCACCGCACCACTGCTGACCAATGCGATACCGATCAACCTGCCGAAGACTGAGGCGGTGGCGCCGGTCGAGCAGAAGGATCCGCTGGTGGTGAGCATCGATGGCGCCGGCAAGCTGTTTATCAACAAGGACGAGATTCAGCCTGACTTGCTGGAATTTAACCTCAAGTCGGCCAAGGCCAAGGACCCGGAAGTGCGCGTGCAATTGCAGGCCGATGACGGGGTGAACTACGGCGAAGTGGCGCGGGCGATGGCTTCGATTGAACGGGCAGGAATTACCAAGTTGTCGGTGATTACCGCGCGGTGACAGGATTTACGTTTTTCCGGGGCCGTCTCCTTGGCAGGGTGCGGCCCTTTTTTTATTTCTGGCAGGGAGAAAAGCCCCTCACCCTAGCCCTCCCGAAACGTCGGACCGCCCAGAGGGAGAGGGGACTGACCGCGTTGTTTGGCCGCTATACGCCGACCTGAAATACCCAGTCGAACTCCGGATTTGAAAGGCCAGGTGATCGGCTCCCTTCCCCCTCGCCCCCTTGGGGGAGAGGGTTGGGGTGAGGGGGAAAAGATTTCAAGCCATGCACACATCGCATATTCATTTCAGATCTTAATAAATAGCTTCTTATTCCTTAACGAATATAAATCCCCTCCCTATACTCGTTCAGGAACAGACACGACGCAGGAGAGCTCCCCATGCGCAACGAATCAATCCGCTACCTGATTGTGCCGGGCTGGCAAGGATCGCCGGAAGATCATTGGCAAAGCCACTGGCAAAACAGCTTGCCGAATAGCGCGCGGGTCGAGCAGGCCGATTGGCTGACGCCGCGTCGTGAAGACTGGGTGGCGGCACTGGCCGAGGCGATTGCTGCCGACAGCACGCCGGTCATCCTTATCGCCCACAGCCTCGGCTGCATCACCGTAGCCCATTGGGCGGCCACTGCACCGCTGCAATATCTGCGTCAGGTACGCGGCGCCTTGCTGGTCGCGCCAGCGGATGTCGAGCGCCCGGCCTGCGCGCCAGCCCTGCGCAACTTTGCACCGATTCCGACTGATCTGCTGCCGTTCCCGAGCCAGGTCGTCAGCTCCGACAACGATGCCGCCGTCAGCGCACCACGCGCTCTGGAGCTGGCGCGCAACTGGGGCGCCGAGGCGGGGATTCTCGCCGGTGCCGGACACATCAACGTCAAATCCGGGCATCAGCGTTGGGAGCAGGGTTTTGCTTATCTCTATCGCCTGCAAAACCGCATGGAACACCACGCTCGCCGTCGCGCCTGATTTTTTATCTTTCAACGCCCCCGTCTCCCGGCGGTTTTGGGCGGGAGTCTGCCATGAGTTTCGAAACATTCGGTCAGCCGTTGCTGACCTTTCCCGATGCGGAAAAAAGCCCCCTGAGCATTCGCGCCAAGGCGCTGGTGTTCGTCGATCCGCGTTCGCGCCAGTTGCGCGAGGAGCTGGAGCAATTGGCGCCGCGCTCGACCTCGGTATTGATCCGTGGCGAGACCGGCACGGGTAAAGAGTTGCTCGCCCGGCACATCCATCGCGCCAGTGATCGCAGCGGTTTGTTCGTTTCGGTCAATTGCGGTGCAATCAGCCCGACTTACGCCGACGCCGAGCTGTTCGGCTACGCCGCCGGCAGTTACAGCGGTTCGGCCAGCAGCCGTGCAGGCTGGTTCGGTTCAGCCAATGGCGGCACCTTGTATCTGGATGAAATCGGCGACTTGCCGCTGCCGATCCAGATCAAATTGCTGGCGGCGCTGGAGAACCACGAAGTCACCCGTGTCGGTGCGCATCAGCCGAGTCCGGTGGATGTGCGCCTGGTGGCAGCAACCAGCATCGATCTGGCGCAAGCGGTGGACGCGGGGAAATTCCACGAGCGGCTCTATCACTACCTCAGCGAAGGGCAACTGGAACTGCCCGCCTTGCGCGCGCGCATTGGCGATATCCTCTCGCTGGCCGAGTACTTCCTTGGCATCTATAGCCAACGCCTCGACCTGCCTGTGCCGCTGATCAGCGAGGCGGCACAACACGTGCTCGAACAACACAGCTGGCCGGGCAACACTCGCGAGCTGGAAAACGTCATTCACTTTGCCTTGTTGGTGAGTACCGGTGACGAGATTCTGCCAGAGCACCTGAACCTGCCCGAGGTGTCTGGGCCGCAACTTCAGATCGAACGGCTTGTAGCGCAAATCAACATTGGCGGCAGCGTCAATGAGCGTAAGGCGTTGAAAGATTTACTGATTAATCTGAGCGAGGCTTTGTAACCGATTCGTTCAACATGAACAAAATGGAATATGAAGCTGAATAAACGTTATTGTCCGGGAATAAAAAATCCCGGTATTGTCCGACCCACGCCAGCGATATCACTTCACTGGCACACGTATTAATGCCGTCGTCGATGACGACCGTGATTTTCGATAAGGACACTGCATGAAAAAGGTTCTGTTGTTTACCGCATTGGCGGCTGCTCTGACTGCTTCTCTGGCCAATGCCGGCGAGAAACTGGTGGTTGCTGCGACTCCGGTGCCGCACGCTGAAATCCTTGAGCTGATCAAACCGACCCTCGCCAAAGAAGGCGTGGATCTGGAAATCAAAGTCTTCACCGACTACGTTCAGCCGAACGTACAGGTCGGCGAGAAGCGTCTGGACGCCAACTACTTCCAGACCCTGCCGTACCTGAACAGCTTCAACCAGGGCAAATACAAGGACGACAAGTCCAAGTACCTGGTGACCGTGCAGGGCGTGCACGTTGAACCGTTCGGTGGTTACTCGAGCAAGTACAAGACCCTGGCTGAACTGCCGGACGGCGCGACCATCGCGATCCCGAACGAAGGCAGCAACAGCGGCCGTGCGCTGATCCTGCTGCAGAAGGCTGGCCTGATCGAGCTCAAAGATCCGAAAAACGCTCTGGCAACGCCGAAAGACATCGCTAAGAACCCGCACAACTTCAAGTTCAAGGAACTGGAATCGGCCTTGCTGCCACGCGTTCTGAAAGAAGTTGATCTGGACATGATCAACACCAACTACGCGCTGGAAGCCAAACTGAACCCGCAGAAAGATGCGCTGGTGATTGAAGGCGCTGACTCGCCGTACGTGAACTTCCTGGTGGCCCGTGAGGACAACAAGAACAGCGACGCGATCCAGAAACTGGCCAAAGCCCTGACCAGCCCGGAAGTCAAAGCGTTCATCGAGAAGAAGTACAACGGCGCGGTACTGCCGGCGTTCTGATCTGACGCTTGAATGAACCCCTTCAAGGTGTGAAAACGCCGATGGCCAGTGATGGGCATCGGCGTTTTTGTGTGTGCGTTGGAAAAGCCCCTCACCCTAACCCTCCCGAAACTGATCTGGCTTAATGATTCTGGACACCCCTAAAGGGCGGTAATCTACGCCCAACGACGAGGTGTGATTTGACCAGACGCTATTTTTCGACAGATTTCAAACGGGACGCGGCTTGCCTGGTTTTGGATAAAGACTATTCGGTGAGCGAAGCCTGTGAAGCAATGGGCGTGGGCCCTACAGCTCTGCGCCGCTGGGTTGAGCAACTGCGTGCGGAGCGCAGCGGCAAGACGCCTGAGAAGTCCAAGGCCATGACCGTTGACCAACAACGCATTCAGGAGCTGGAAACAACAATCCGACGGATTGAGCGCGAAAAGGAAATTTTAAAAAAGGCTACAGCTCTCTTGATGTCGGATTCCCTCGATCGGTAAGGCTGGTCGAGGAGTTAAGCGAGCAATATCCAAGATCCGAGTTGTGCGTCGTATTTGGAATCAGCCGCAGCAGTTATTACGAGCGTCTGAAACAGCGGGCGAAAGTGGATGTCGAGCGCGATCGCCTAAAGATCAAGGCTGCTGAATTACATGAGCAAAGTCGCGGCTCAATGGGCGCGCGCAGCCTGTCAAAAGCGCTGTGTAACGAAAAAGAGTCGGTAGGTCGTTACATGGCTCGTAGCCTGATGCGCGAGCTCGGTTTGAAGAGCCAGCAACGGCGCAGGCATCGTTACAAACCTAGCGGCGCGGAGGCTCAATACGCCCCCAATCATCTGGAGCGTAAATTCAATGTCGAGGCCCCCAATCGAGTGTGGTGTGGCGACGTGACTTACATTTGGGCCGGTACTTACTGGGTTTATCTGGCTGCTGTACTTGATCTGCATGCCCGCCGCATCGTCGGCTGGGCGATGTCCAGAAGTCCGGATTCAGCTCTGACCTGTCGAGCGTTAAAGATGGCTTTCGAGTCGCGAGGACGCCCTGAAAACCTAATGTTCCATTCGGATCAGGGCTGTCATTACAGCAGTAAAATGTTTCGTGAAACGCTGGCGGACATGCGCATAAAACAAAGCATGAGTCGACGAGGAAACTGCTGGGATAACGCCCCGATGGAGCGTTTCTTTGGCAGTTTGAAATCTGAATGGATACCCAAGGCTGGCTACCGAAACGAAGATGAGGCCAGTACCGATGTGTTGCGCTACCTGACCCATTATTACAATCGGATCAGGCTGCACAGTTACAACGGATATCGGACTCCGGTAGCAATGGAAGCCTTGGCAGCATGAGAAATGACCTAAACCCTATAACTTTGTCCAGTATCGTTTGACCAGATCAAACGTCGGACCGCCCAAAGGGAGAGGGGACTGATCGGGGGATGCTGTAGAAGTACGCCGTCGTGAAAGATCTCTGCCGAATCCATAATCGACACGGTCTGTCAGGTCGATGTATGACGAAAGACACCTCGGTCGCCCCCTCTCCCAGAGGGAAAGGGGACTGATCGGGGGATGCTGTAGAGGTATGCCGACGTGAAAGATCTCTGCCGAATCCATAATCGACTCGATCTTTCAGGTCGATGTAAATCGCCATACACCTCGGTCGGCCCCCTCTCCCTCCGGGAGAGGGCTGGGGTGAGGGTGCTGTTGATCCTGATCTCAGGCCACTTGGGCCTTCAACGCCCTTCGCAACGCCACCAACAATTTCACAATCTCCTGCGGATCCAGTCGCTGCGGCACTTTTACGTCCATGTTCTCTTCCTTGTTATGGGTTTGGCCGGGGGAGTCTGGCCAAAAGCTGTTCATCCTTGGAGGGCTTTCGTGAAAAAAAGATCCGTCCTACAGCGCAAAGGAAAATAGCCTTCTTATTCCTTCCCGGCAAACCCACAGGATAGTTTTTTGGGTGATATCAATATGCTTTAACGGTATTTAAATTCTTGTTTTTATACCTATAAAGTCGGTACTTGCCGGACAGCCATCCGCTGTCCACGGACTGCACCACCGTCGCTTACCGAGCGGCGTCCAGGACGTTTCATGACTTTCGATTACGCATTTATCCTCAGCACCCTGCCGGCGTTTCTCAAAGCCGTGGGCGTGACGCTGCAGGTGGGTTTTATCGCCATTGGCACCTCGTTGCTGGTGGCGCTGATCAACGCGACGATTCTGGTGTTCCGCACGCCATACCTGCAAAAACTGGTCGGCCTGTATGTGGAACTGGCGCGCAACACACCACTGCTGATTCAGTTGTTTTTCGTCTACTTCGCCTTGCCGGCCGTGGGGATCCAGGTTTCCGGTTTCACCGCCGCGATCATCACCATGACCTTCCTCGGCGGCGCCTACCTCACTGAAGTGCTGCGCGCCGGCGTCGATGCAGTGCCGCAGGCGCAACTGGAATCGGGGCGGTCGATTGGCCTGTCCCACGGCCAATTGCTGCGCTACGTGATCCTGCCGCAAGCGGGGATCCTCAGCCTGCCGTCGCTGTTCGCCAATTTCATTTTCCTGCTCAAGGAAACCACCGTGGTCTCGGCGGTGGCGGTGCCGGAAATTCTCTACACCACCAAGAGCTACATCGCGCTCTATTACAAAACCTACGAAATGCTCGCCGTGCTGACATTGATCTGCGTGCTGCTATTCCTGCCGCTGTCGCTGTTGCTCAGCCGTCTGGAAAGGAGGCTCCAGCATGGCCAGTTCGGGTCTTGAACTACTCTGGGTGTCCTTGCCGCAACTGGCGAAAGGCGCTGGGCAAACCCTGTCGATCTCGTTTCTGAGCATTGCCATCAGCACTGTCGGCGGCGTGCTTTACGGCGTGTTGCGCACGCTCAACGTGACGTGGCTGAACGCGATCCTGCGGGTGTATCTGGAGCTGTTCCGGGCGATTCCGGTGCTGGTCTGGTTGTACCTGTTGTTCTTCGGCTTGCCGATTTTCTTCGGTCTGAGCATTCCGAGCTTCTGGTGCGCTGTGCTGGTGCTGTCGTTGTGGGGCGCCAGCGAGGTGGGCGAAGTGGCGCGTGGTGCTTTGCATTCGTTGCCGCGCGGACAGCGTGAAGCAGGCCTGTCGATTGGCCTGAACGCCGCGCAACTCTACGGCTACGTGCTGCTGCCACAAGCGCTGAAGCGCATGACGCCACCGACCATCAACGTCTACACGCGGATCATCAAGACCAGTTCGCTGGCGGTGCTGATCGGTGTTGTCGATGTGATCAAGGTCGGCCAGCAGATCATCGAACGCACCTACGAATCGGTGCTGATCTACGGCGCGTTGTTCCTGTTTTTCTTTTTCATCTGCTACCCGCTTTCGGCCGCCTCGCGCGTGCTGGAGCGACGCTGGACGCAAGCATGAGCGCACTGATCGAGTTTCACGGCTTCAACAAATTCTATGGCGAGCAGCAAGTGCTCAACGGCATCGACCTGCAAGTGCAGAGCGGCGAAGTGATCGTCATCCTCGGCCCCAGCGGCTGCGGCAAAAGTACCTTATTGCGTTGCCTCAATGGCCTGGAAGAGGCGCACAGCGGCAGCCTGAAATTTGTCGGCCGTGAGCTGCTGGACAAGGCCATCGACTGGCGTGAAATCCGTCAGCAAATCGGCATGGTGTTCCAGAGTTATCACCTGTTCCCGCACATGAGCGTGCTCGACAATCTGCTGCTCGGCCCGCTCAAGGTGCAGAAGCGTCAGCGCCGCGAAGCGCAGCAGCAAGCCGAAGCGCTGCTCGAACGCGTGGGACTTCTGGACAAGCGCGATGCCTTCCCGCGTCAGCTCTCCGGCGGGCAGCAGCAACGCATCGCCATCGTTCGTTCTCTGTGCATGAACCCACGGGTGATGCTCTTCGACGAAGTCACTGCCGCCCTCGACCCGGAGATGGTCAAGGAGGTTTTGCAGGTCATTCAGGGCCTGGCCCGCGAAGGCATGACCCTGTTGATCGTCACCCATGAAATGGCCTTCGCCCGCGCGGTGGCCGACCGCATTGTGTTCATGGATGCCGGGCGCATCCTTGAACAGAACCCGCCCGAGATTTTCTTTACGAACCCGCAAACCGCACGCGCGCAGCAGTTTCTGGAGAAGTTCTCCTTCGTGGCAACACTGCCAAAAACGAGTCCGACAAAGGAACTGGAACTGTTATGAAAACTGCCGCTTTTTTACTGCCCCTGCTCAGCCTCGCCTTGCTCGCCGGTTGCAGCAAAACCGAAGAACCGCCAAAGCCGAAAGTCGCCAGCGAACGCTCCGCGCCGGCCGGTTACCTGGACAAGATCAAGGCTCGCGACAAACTGATCGTCGGCGTCTTTACCGACAAGCCGCCATTTGGGTTTGTCGATGAGGCTGGGCGCTACGTCGGCTTCGATACCGACATTGGCCGCCGTTTCGCCAAGGATCTGCTCGGTGATGAAAACAAGGTCGAGTTCGTCGCCGTCGAGCCGGCAAGCCGTATCCCGTTCCTGCAAAGCGACAAGGTCGACCTGATTCTCGCCAACATGACCGTGACCCCGGAGCGCAAGGAAGCGGTGGAATTCACCAACCCGAACCTCAAGGTTGCGGTGCAGGCGCTGGTGCCGCAAAGCAGCTCGGTGAAAAACCTTGATGATCTGGCGACCCGCACCACCATCGTCACCACCGGCACCACTGCCGATATCTGGCTGACCAAGAATCACCCGGACTGGAAACTGCTGAAGTTCGAGAAAAACTCCGAGTCGCTGCAAGCCTTGGCCAACGGTCGTGGTGATGCCTATGCGCAGGACAATCTGGTGCTGTTCAGCTGGGCCAAGCAGAACCCGGGTTATCGCGTCCTGGATGACAAATTGGGAGCAGAAGCGCCGATTGCGCCGGCGGTGAAGAAGGGCAATATCGAGCTGCGTGACTGGGTGAATACAGAGCTGGCCAAGCTGGGTGAGGAGAAGTATTTGCTCAAGCTGTATGACCAATATGTGCGTAAAGAGCTGAGCGATGACACCAAGCCTGAGAGTGTGATTGTCGAGGGCGGCAAGTGGCAGGGGTGATTGCCTGTCAGGTCGGTGGTGAGGCCTGCCCCTCACCCCAGCCCTCTCCCGAGGGAGAGGGAGCCGACCGAGTTGTCCTGCATCGGACATCGACCTGACAAACCGAATCGATTATGGATTCACAGAGTCATTTTCAGGTCGGCGCCACTCTTGAGCATCCATCAATCAGTCCCCCACTCCAGCCCTCTCCCGAGGGAGAGGGAGCCGACCGAGTTGTCTTGCATCGGACATCGACCTGACAAACCGAGTCGATTATGGATTCACAGAGTCATTTTCAGGTCGGCGTCACTCTTGAGCATCCTTCAATCAGTCCCTCACTCCAGCCCTCTCCCGAGGGAGAGGGAGCCGACCGAGTTGTCCTGCATCGGACATCGACCTGACAAACCGAGTCGATTATGGATTCACAGAGTCATTTTCAGGTCGGCGTCACTCTTGAGCATCCTTCAATCAGTCCCTCACTCCAGCCCTCTCCCGAGGGAGAGGGAGCCGACCGAGTTGTCCTGCATCGGACATCGACCTGACAAACCGAATCGATTATGGATTCACAGAGTCATTTTCAGGTCGGCGCCACTCTTGAGCATCCATCAATCAGTCCCCCACTCCAGCCCTCTCCCGAGGGAGAGGGAGCCGACCGAGTTGTCCTGCATCGGACATCGACCTGACAAACCGAATCGATTATGGATTCACAGAGTCATTTTCAGGTCGGCGTCACTCTTGAGCATCCTTCAATCAGTCCCTCACTCCAGCCCTCTCCCGAGGGAGAGGGAGCCGACCGAGTTGTCCTGCATCGGACATCGACCTGACAAACCGAATCGATTATGGATTCACAGAGTCATTTTCAGGTCGGCGCCACTCTTGAGCATCCATCAATCAGTCCCCCACTCCAGCCCTCTCCCGAGGGAGAGGGAGCCGACCGAGTTGTCTTGCATCGGACATCGACCTGACAAACCGAGTCGATTATGGATTCACAGAGTCATTTTCAGGTCGGCGTCACTCTTGAGCATCCCCCAATCAGTCCCCTCTCCCTCTGGGAGAGGGTTAGGGTGAGGGGCTTTTGGCTGGAACGCTCAATCCGGCCAATGCCACGCCGGCTCATCCAGCATCCGCTGCCCGACAATCCCGGTCTGCCCCAGTGTCTTCTCCAGCACGATGCAATTGCACTCGGGATCTTCCTGCAACGCCGAAATCAGCCGCCGCGCATGGGACACCACCCACACCTGACACTGCTCCGAAGCGTGAATAATCAATCGCGCCAACGCTGGCAACAGATCCGGGTGCAAACTGGTTTCCGGTTCGTTCAGCACCATCAGCGACGGCGGTCGCGGCGTCAGCAGCGCTGCGACCAGTAGCAGATAGCGCAACGTCCCGTCCGACAGCTCCGCCGCCGATAACGGCCGCAACAAGCCTTCCTGATAAAACTCGATGGCAAACCTGCCACCGGCCTGCGCTTCGATATGCACCCGTGCGCCCGGAAACGCATCAGTAATCGCCGCACGCATGGCGTCGCCGTCACCAATCTCGATGATGGTCTGCAAAGCCGCCGCCAAATCCCGCCCATCGTGATGCAGCACCGGAGTGCGCGTGCCCAATTGCGGTTGGCGCACCGGCGCATCGGCATCGCTGCGAAAGTGATCATAAAAACGCCAGCGACGGATGAACTCGCGCATCTGAAACACCTCCGGCGAGCTACGCAGGCTGCCGACCTGATCGAACAGACTGTCGAAGTTTGGCGTGTGTTGCGCCAGCACATCCCATTTGCGCTCGGCGCGAGCGCGGATCATCGGACCATCGCGATCAACCAGCAGGCTGGCAGGACGGTAATGCGGGCCGGCCCAGATGCATTCGCGCTTGATCTGCGGGTCGAGGCTGAAGCGCGAGGGAATCGGCCGAGAGTGCTCGGGCAGCATGAAATGCCCGTTGGAGTCGGGCAGGCCGAGGCTGATCGAGTAACTGAAATCTTCCCCGGCGAACCCCAGGCGCAGGCGCTTCACGCCTTGGCGTACGGTCGACTGGATCGGTACTTCACCGTTACGCATGCGCCGGCTGATGGTTTCCGGTCCGGCCCAGAAGGTCGAATCCAGTCCACCCTCCCGCGCCAGCGCATTGACCACACCGCCCTGCGCGGTTTCCGCCAACAGGCGCAAGGCGCGGTAGAGGTTGGACTTGCCGCTGCCGTTGGGGCCAGTGATCAGGTTAAGCCGGCCCAGCGGGATCACCAATTTGTTGATCGAACGGTAATTGGCCACCGCGAGAGTATTGAGCATGGAATTCCTTCTCTTTAGACGCCCATTGCAGGAGCTGCCGAAGGCTCGGGCCGCTGTTTTTAAAAGATCAAAAGATCGCAGCCTACGGTAGCTCCTGCAGGAAATATGAGGGACGAACGGGCGAACGTTGAACCCTGTTCTAAGCTCACAGTCGTATCGTCACTTGCACGTTCGTACACAGGAAGGAGTCTGCATGGCGAGTCCCGGTTTGAAAACAGCGGTCATGCTGAGTCTGTTCACCTTGTTGACCGCATGCGGCGAGAAAAAAGCCCCTGAGGAATACCTGCCAAGGGTCTTTGTTCAGGAAGTGAAGCCCACGGATTATGCGGCGTCGGTGACGCTCACAGGTGACGTGCAGGCGCGCGTGCAGACCGAATTGTCGTTCCGCGTCGGCGGCAAGATCATTCAGCGCATGGTCGACGTCGGCGACCGGGTCACCGCCAAACAGGTGCTGGCCAAACTCGATCCCAAGGATTTGCAGACCAACGTCGACTCCGCCCAGGCCCAGGTAGTCGCCGAACAAGCCCGGGTCAAACAGAGCGCCGCGGCGTTCGTGCGCCAGCAAAAACTCCTGCCCAAGGGTTATACCAGCCAGAGCGAATACGATTCCGCCCAAGCCGCGTTGCGCAGCAGCCAGAGCGCCTTGAGCGCGGCGCAGGCGCAATTGGCCAACGCCAAGGATCAACTCAGTTACACCGCGCTGATCGCCGATGCGCCGGGCGTGATCACTGAGCGCCAGGCCGAAGTCGGCCAAGTGGTCCAGGCCACCGCGCCGATTTTCAGCCTGGCCCGCGATGGTGATCGCGATGCGGTGTTCAACGTGTACGAATCACTGCTCGCCGAGCGTCCCACGGACAACAAGATCACTGTCAGCCTGCTCGACAACCCCGAGATCAAAACCACCGGCACCGTGCGCGAAGTCACCCCGGCGGTGTCGGCGCAATCCGGTACCGTGCAGGTCAAAGTCACCCTCGACAAACTGCCGCCGGGCATGCAGCTCGGCTCGGTGGTCAGCGCTACGGCGAAAGGTTCGGGCAAATCGGCAGTCGAGCTGCCGTGGTCAGCATTGACGAAAAACATCAGCGATACCGCGGTGTGGATGGTCGACGACAATGGCGAAGCGCAATTGCACACCGTCACGGTAGGCCGTTACCTGACCGGCAAAGTCATCATCAGCGAAGGCCTCAAGGCTGGCGAGAAAGTCATCGTCGCCGGTGGACAGTTGTTGCACCCGGGGATGAAAGTCGAGATTGCCGAAAACACCTACAAGGATCTGCAACCGGGAGCACAGCCATGAAGCGTCTGTGGCTGTTACCCATGGCTGTGTTGTTGGCCGCGTGCTCGAAGAAAGAGCCGCCGCCCGAGCCGGTACGTCCGGTGCTGTCGGTCAAGGTCGAAGCGTTGAGCGAGGAAAACCTCGGGCGTTTCGCCGGCAGTATTCAGGCGCGCTACGAGAGCAACACCGGTTTTCGCGTCGGTGGACGCATCGCCAGCCGCAACGTCGATGTCGGTACCGAAGTGGAGAAGGGCACGCTGCTCGCCACTCTCGACCCGTCCGACCAGCAGAACCAGTTGCGCTCGGCCCAGGGCGACCTGGCAAAAGTCCAGGCACAACTGATCAACGCGCAAGCCAACGCGCGCCGTCAGCAGGCGCTGTTTGATCGTGGCGTCGGTGCGCAGGCACAACTGGACGTTGCCACCACCGACCTGAAAACCACGCAAGCCTCGCTGGATCAGGCTCGCGCGGCAGTCAACCAAAGCAAGGACCAACTCGGCTACACAGAGTTGCGTTCCGACCATAAAGCCGTCGTCACGGCGTGGAACGCCGAAGCCGGGCAGGTCGTCACCGCTGGCCAGCAAGTGGTGACGCTAGCGCAGCCGGATATCAAGGAAGCGGTGATTGATCTGCCGGATACATTGGTCGATCAGATTCCCAGCGACGTGGTGTTTTCGGTGGCCGCGCAACTTGACCCGAGCATCAACACAACAGCGATCATCCGCGAGATCGAACCACAGGCGCAAAGCGCTACGCGCACCCGACGGGCCCGCCTGACCCTGGCCGATACGCCGGACGGTTTCCGCCTCGGCACGGCGATCAGCGTGACCCTCAGTTCGGCAATCAAACCGCGCATCGAATTGCCTGTCACCGCACTCCAGGAGGTCGATGGCAAATCGCGCATCTGGGTGATCGACACGCAAAACAAAACCGTCAGCCCCCGTGACGTCAGTGTGATCAGCCGCACTGACAGCAGCGTGGTACTCGCCGGCGGCGTGAAGAACGGCGAGCGTGTGGTCAGCGCCGGCGTCAACAGTCTCAAACCCGGGCAACCCGTGAAACTTGATGAGGACAGTCAATGAAAGGCTCTTTCAACCTCTCCGAATGGGCCCTCAAGCATCAGTCTTTCGTCTGGTACCTGATGTTCGTCGCATTGCTGATGGGCGTGTTCTCGTACTTCAATCTGGGGCGCGAAGAAGACCCGTCGTTCACCATCAAGACCATGGTGATCCAGACCAAATGGCCGGGCGCGACCCAAGAGGAAACCCTCAAGCAGGTCACCGACCGCATCGAGAAAAAACTCGAAGAACTCGACTCCCTCGACTACGTGAAAAGCTACACCCGCCCCGGCGAATCGACGGTGTACGTGTACCTGCGCGACACCACCAGTGCCAAGGACATCCCGGAAATCTGGTATCAGGTGCGCAAAAAGATCGATGACATTCGCGGGCAGTTTCCCCAAGGCATTCAAGGCCCGGGATTTAACGACGAGTTCGGCGATGTGTACGGTTCGGTCTACGCCTTCACTGCTGACGGCCTGACGATGCGCCAGCTGCGCGACTACGTCGAACAGGCCCGCGCCGAGATCCGTAATGTGCCGGGGCTGGGCAAGATCGAAATGGTCGGCCAGCAGGACGAAGTGATTTACCTGAACTTTTCCACACGCAAACTGGCTGCGCTGGGCATCGACCAGCGCCAGGTGGTGGACAGTCTGCAATCGCAGAACGCCGTGACCCCGGCGGGTGTGATCGAGGCGGGTCCCGAGCGGATTTCCGTGCGCACCTCGGGGCAGTTCGCCTCGGAGAAGGATCTGGCCGAGGTCAATCTCAAGCTCAATGACCGCTTCTATCGTCTGGCCGACATCGCCGAGATCAGCCGTGGTTACGTCGACCCGGCTACCCCGGAATTCCGCTTCGACGGCAAACCGGCGATCGGTCTGGCCATTGCCATGCAAAAGGGCGGCAACGTTCAGGAGTTCGGCAAGGCCCTGCACAAACGCATCGATGAATTGACGGCGGACTTGCCGGTTGGCGTTGGCGTGCACACCGTTTCCGATCAGGCTGTGGTGGTGGAAGAGGCCGTTGGCGGCTTCACCAGCGCGCTGTTCGAAGCGGTGATCATCGTGCTGGTGGTGAGTTTTATCAGCCTCGGCGTGCGCGCCGGTCTGGTGGTGGCGTGCTCGATTCCGCTGGTGCTGGCGATGGTCTTTGTGTTCATGGAATACAGCGGCATCACCATGCAGCGGATTTCCCTCGGCGCCCTGATCATTGCCCTCGGCCTGTTGGTCGACGACGCGATGATCACGGTAGAGATGATGGTCACGCGCCTTGAAATGGGTGAAACCCGCGAGCAGGCAGCGACATTCGCTTACACCTCGACGGCGTTCCCAATGCTCACCGGTACGCTGGTAACCGTGGCCGGTTTCGTGCCCATTGGCCTCAATGCCAGCTCCGCCGGTGAGTACACCTTCACCCTGTTCGCGGTGATCGCCGTGGCGATGCTGGTGTCGTGGGTGGTGGCGGTGTTCTTCGCGCCGGTGATCGGTGTCCATATCCTCAGTGCCAACGTGAAACCCCATGAGGCCGAACCGGGCCGCATCGGGCGCGCGTTCAATGGTGGTCTGCTGTGGGCCATGCGCAACCGCTGGTGGGCGATCGGTATCACCGTGCTGTTGTTCGTGCTGGCGGTGTTTTGCATGCGTTTTGTGCAAAACCAGTTCTTTCCGTCCTCGGACCGTCCGGAAATTCTCGTCGACCTCAACCTGCCGCAAAACGCTTCGATCGACGAAACCCGTAAAGCTGTCGACAAGCTTGAAGCGACGCTCAAGGGCGATCCGGACATCGTGCGCTGGAGCACTTACATCGGGCAGGGCGCGATCCGTTTCTACCTGCCCCTCGATCAGCAATTACAGAACCCTTATTACGCGCAACTGGTGATCGTCAGTAAGGATTTCGAGGCCCGTGAGGCGTTGAGCCAACGCCTGCGCGAGCGCTTGCACAAAGACTTCGTCGGCATCGGCAGTTACGTGCAGGCGCTGGAAATGGGCCCGCCGGTGGGGCGTCCGATTCAGTACCGGGTCAGCGGCAAGGACATCGATCAGGTGCGCAAGCACGCCATCGACCTGGCCACCGAACTGGACAAGAACTCGCACATCGGCGAGATCATTTACGACTGGAACGAGCCGGGCAAAGTGCTGCGCATCGACATTGCTCAAGACAAGGCGCGCCAGCTCGGGCTGTCGTCCGAAGACGTGGCGAACCTGATGAACAGCATTGTCAGTGGCTCGCCGTTGACTCAGGTCGATGACGATATCTACCTGGTCAATGTGGTCGGGCGCGCGGTGGATTCCGAACGTGGCACGCCGGAAACCCTGCAGAACCTGCAGATCGTTACGCCGAGCGGTACGTCGATTCCGCTGCTGGCGTTCGCCACCGTTCGTTATGAGTTGGAGCAGCCACTGGTGTGGCGTCGTGATCGCTTGCCGACCATCACCATCAAGGCTTCGGTGCGCGACGAGATCCAGCCGACTGACCTGGTGAAAATTCTCAAGCCGTCGATCGATGCCTTCGCCGCCAAACTGCCGGTCGGCTACAAAGTCGCCACCGGCGGTACGGTCGAGGAAAGCGGCAAGGCGCAGGGGCCGATCGCCAAGGTTCTGCCATTGATGCTGTTCTTGATGGCGACGTTCCTGATGATCCAGTTGCACAGCGTGCAGAAGATGTTCCTCGTCGCGAGTGTCGCGCCGCTGGGGCTGATCGGTGTAGTGCTGGCGCTGGTGCCGACCGGCACGCCGATGGGGTTCGTGGCGATTCTGGGGATCCTGGCGTTGATCGGCATCATCATTCGTAACTCGGTGATTCTGGTGACGCAGATCGATGAGTTCGAGCAGAAAGGCTATGCGCCGTGGGATGCGGTAGTCGAGGCCACCGAGCACCGGCGCCGACCGATCCTTTTGACCGCGGCGGCGGCGAGCATGGGCATGATCCCGATTGCCCGGGAAGTGTTCTGGGGGCCGATGGCGTACGCGATGATTGGCGGGATTGTGGTGGCGACGTTGCTGACGCTACTGTTCCTGCCGGCGCTGTATGTGGCCTGGTACAAGATCCGCGAGCCGAAGAAAGACGCTTCGTCATCGACCCACTGAGTGCGTTTGTTACACCTTTGGGAACGGTCTGACTTACAACGGTGATGCCTTGCGTTACCGTCCTTCCTCCATTTAGAGGAGGGACGCCTGATGTCGACGGTCACTTGCTGGCTGCGCCAACTGCTATTAGTGGCTGGTCTGTGCCTGTCGCCCTCATCGCTGGCCGACATCCTTTTGGCGAACCCGTTGTGGCGCGTACAGCTCGACCCCGCGACCCTCGCCGTGCGAGTCATCCCGGCCAACGGCGCGACTGTGCAGGCATCGACGGGTGTCGCCGCGCATAAGGTCAGCAACCTGGTGCAGCGCGACAATCGCGTCGACTGGCAGTGGGACGATGGCGCCTGGTCAGTCAGCGTTGATCTCGCTCAACGCGACCTGAGCTTCTCGATCACCGCACGCGGCCCGTCTGAACTTGAGTTCTTGCGTCAGCCCGGCGATGCCATGGGCAAGGGCCTGATCTGGCCCTTGGCCGAGGGGCATTATGTGCCGCGCGGCGATCCGGTGTGGCAGGCGTTTCTGGTGAGTCAAGGAGCGCTCAATGCTACTCAGGATATGAGTCTGCCGGTCTGGGGCGTCGAGCATGAGGGATTCAGCCTCAGCTGGTTGCTGACCAACCCCTACAACAATCAACTGCAGTTCAGCGCTGAGGGCGATACGCTCGCTTTGTCGGTGCGGCATCAATTCACATCACTCAAGCCGTCGACACCGCTGACATTCAACCTGTTTCTGGGTGACGCCGAGCCGCTGGCCGGCGCTAAGCGCTACCGACAATGGCTGATCGACACCGGCCGTTACGAAAGCTTGAGCAGCAAGCTTGAGAAAACACCGGCATCGCGAAAGCTGTTGGGCGCCAGTCATGTCTACCTGTGGGGTAACGATCTGCTGGGGCAAAAGGATGTGCGTAACTGGCCGGCTTTGCTTGGCAAGTTACGCGGCCAGACTTACCTTGCCGGTGCGTTGCGCGGCGGGATGGACAGTGAAGCCTTGCAACTGCTCGCCACGCAGACCGTGCTCAATCGTTATCAGCAAGGCATGTTGCTGCGCAGCCTCAATCGGGCGCTGAACACTCAGGCGCGCAAAACCTGGCAAGCCCGCGCGGTGCCGGACATGCAGGCACTGGTCAACGGTTACGCCGCCCTGCGTGAGCAACTGGCCCGCGAATTCGCCGGTGCCGTGACAGCCAGGCCCGAGCACTGGGGCGACACCCTGTCGCTGGCTACCATTGAGCAATTGCAAAACGCCGGGCTGTCGCGCTTGTGGCTGGGTCTTGGCGAGGGGTGGGAGGGCGGACTCTGGCATCCCGAGGCGGTTCGAGCAGGCGTGCAGGCCGGGTATCTGCTTGCGCCTTATGATTCTTACGAGACGGCGCTGAGTCGCGATGAGAACCCTGACTGGACCACCGCGCATCTGGGTGACATGGCTTACCGTGAGTGCGCCATCGTGCTGGAAAACCGCGCGATGAAAAGCGGCTTTCAACAATCAGGTCACTACACCGACCCGCGTTGCGTGCGCCCTTTGCTGGAAAAACGAGTCAAAGCGATCAGCGTCGCCGCTGGATTCAACAGCTGGTTTCTCGATGCCTACGCCACAGGTATGTTGTTCGACAGCTACCGCGCGGACGCCCCCATGACGCAGGCGCAGAACGCCGAAGGCAACGTCGCGGCGTCGCGCTGGATCAACGAAACGCTGCAATTGCCCAGCGGCTCAGAGGATGGCAATGCGACGACAGCTCAAGGCGTGCTGTTCGCTCATGGCATGCAGACACCGGTGATCGGTTGGGGCGATACCGACATGAGTAAAAACCCGGATTCCGAATACTTTGTCGGCAAGTGGTTTCCGCCGGAGCAGCCGGCCCGGTTCTTCAAACCCGTGCCAATAAAGGAATCGTTGCGGCGCATCCACTTTGACCCGGCCAGCCGTTTGCCGCTGTATCAAGCGGTGTTCCACGGCTCGCTCATCACCAGCCATCACTGGTTGTTCGACAGCCTTAAACCGAGCAACGCAAGGGTGGAAAACGAGCTGACGCAATTGCTCTACAACGTGCCGCCGCTGTACCACCTGAGTGCGGCAACGCTGGCGCAGCGATTGCCGCTGATGGCCCGCCAGGATGCATTCTTCCGTCCGCTGCATGAACGCCTGGCGACGCAGGCGCTGACCGGTTTCCAATGGCTGAGCGAGGATCGGCAGGTGCAGCAGACTTCATTTGAAGACGACACTCGGCTGCTGGCCAACTTCGATTCAGCCCCGCGTGAAGTGGATGGCCGGACCCTGCCCGGCGAGAGCATCACGGTGCTGCTGCCGGAAGGTACCGTCAGTCACTACCGGGTACAGGCAATCCCCTGACTCAGCCTTTGCGCCAGACGCTGGCCAACCACGGCTGCTGCTCGCGCGGCAGGCCTGCGGGGCGGAAGTAGTGCTCCAGTTCGACGAATCCGGCGCGGGCAAGCAGCCCGCGCCATGCCTCCAGATCGTGATACGAGCCATAGCGCGGCCCGTTCCAGCCCTCGCGGTTATCCCCGCGCGGGTTAGAGCTGAACAGCACACCGCCCGGTTTCAAGGTATCGCGCAGCTGTTGCAAAACCCGTGGCAATTCCTGCAATGGCACATGAAACAGCACCGCGTTGGCGAAGATTCCGTCGAAGCGTTCGGCGGGTAGATCAAGCTTGAGGAAATCCTGGCACCACACTTCACAGCCACTGTCCTCACGGGCCATCCGCGCAAACTCGGGTGAGCCGTCGAGACCGACCGCGACGTGCCCCATGCGTGTAAACGTCTGCAGATCCCGTCCCGGCCCACAGCCAAAATCAAGAATCGCTAACGGCGCTACGCCCTGGATGTGCCGCAACAGCGCCTCGATGTTCTGGCTGACATCGTGATCGCGGGTGCCCTCACGGAAGTCTTCGGCCACTGAGTTGTAGTGGGCAAGGGTGGTGGCGGTGATCTGTTCCAGGTCGGTCGGAGTCTGCTTCATGGTCGGTTCGTGGTGGCAAGGACGATGGGCAGACTATAAGCGCTTTCGCGCTTTAAAAGATCGCAGCCTGCGGGCCTTGGATCTTCATTCTCCAGAAAGCACAAAACCCCGGCGCCTGTGCAATACATATGTACCGCACGCAGTAGCGCGCTGCGGGATGTAATGACGCCTGCGCGATAGACCACTGTCGCGATGTCTGCCCTGTTTTTTTATCGGGGGGGAATCACTCAGGAAAAGGATGTTCATGAGCATTGTTCGCAAACCTGGCACTACCTCGCCAACCAACCGTAACCCGGTGAACGCCACACCACTGCGGAAAAGATCCGGCAGTTCGCCATCCGGCGACGGGACTCCCGTGAAGATTTACCGTTCTGATACGGATCCAGCAAACCAGGAGGCGGGGGCGCATTTCCCCGCCGTTACGATTGCGCCGTTGCACTCTGCCCAGATCCGGCCGGTGTCTGCGCAAGTCAAAACCCTTGAACGCTACAGCTTGCGCGCGCCAGCCAACTTGCCTGCCGCCAATGCTCAAGGCCTGCGCGTGTACAAGAACCGAAAATATGTCGATATTGCCCCCGGCGAGATCGTCCTGGTTCGGGAAACCGGCACATTCGGTGAATATCGGGCATCGCTGGTCTCCGAATCGGCGGCGTTGGGCCCGGCCTTGTTTCTTGATCCGCGCAGCAAGATCTGGACACTCGAACGGCCTCAACCGTTAACCGATCCAGGCAAAGTGATTGACATCGACATTGATGAGCTCATTGGCGAGGTCAGAAGGGAGCATGCGCAAAAAAACCGGGTTCATACCGGTAGCGATGACTCGTTTGAGTACACAGCGGCACAGGAGGGCGCGCTGGTCGCCCGCGGCTTGAAGCAGTTCTCGCCGGAACAGGTGGCGATCATTCGCTCAGAACTGAAAGCGGTTGAAAACATCTTCGCTGATGCCAGCCACGCCATTGGTCTGAAATACCGGGAGGCGGATGCCGTTTACGACAGTTTCTTCGGCACCGGGCACCTCAATGTTGTGCAGCGATTCTCCGATTCTGTCGAGCGCGGTCTGGCGGTTTCCAGGGAATACCAGGGGGGTTGGGGCGCCGAGAAAATCCTCGGCGTCGATGCGCACAGCAATAGCGCGGCGTGGATGTACAAAAGCGATTTCCACGGCCGGCTGTTCATCAATCGCAAGTACATGCAGCGCGGTACATTGAGCCTGTCGTTGGGCCATGAAATGTTGCACACCAACAGAATCGACCGATTCCAGGCCATCGGGCCCAACGCCGCAGACTATTTCTATCTGGACGGTCGACTGGGCCGCTTGCTGGCCCGGGATTCGCTAGCCGTGTACGACGTTCCCGAGCGCGGCGTCTCCGAGATAATCATGCGTGGCGGTTTGACGGTCGACTATCTGAACGCGTTTTCAGACGACCACGATGCGTTCCTGTTTGCCGTCAGTGATTACTTGGGTATCGGCGACGATCTGCAACTTCAGGCGGCGGTTGACGCGTTCAATGCCAGTCCGCCGTTGCGTGCGCAGTTGGCGGTGAACAACGCTGACAGCCTGATTTGTGCGGCAAAAGCTCTGCAAGTGCTGCATCAAAACAAAAGCGAATATTCGTGGCTGGACAGCCTGGTCGAAGATTAAGGCCGGCGCCGCTTCAATTCAGCTGTTTTGAGTGTGTACCTGTTAGTTCTTACAGTCGGAGCACTGCAAAAGCGCCCATTCTTCACCCAAGGTGAGAAAGGACGCTTGTGGCCATGAATGTTCACCACGACGTCGCCACTGTCGGATCATTGAGCCACGTTCGCTGATGATCCGCAGTGATGTCGATGCTCTGATTGAAGAAATAGCGCCGCCGCAGTGTCGGTCAGATGTGTCCCGATTCGCGAAAACCAACCCTTCTTTTTTTCAGCGCTTGTTGAGACCCCGCGCCAACCGGTCCCCACCCAACTGAATCACCGCCACCAACGCCACCAGCAACACGATCACCGTCAACATGATCTGGCTATCGAACCGCTGATAGCCGTAGCGATAAGCGATATCCCCCAACCCGCCCGCACCAATCGCCCCGGCCATGGCCGACGAGTTGATCATCGTCACTAATGTAATGGTGAAACCGCCGACAATCCCCGGCAGCGCCTCCGGCAACAGCACATGCCAGACGATGTGCCAGCGTCGGCAACCCATTGCTTGCGCGGCCTCGATCAGACCATGATCAACCTCACGCAGACTCACTTCAGCAATTCGCGCAAAGAACGGCGTAGCCGCAATCGTCAGTGGCACCACGGCTGCCCACACACCGTAAGTGGTGCCAACAATCAATCGGGTAAACGGAATCAGCGCGACCATCAGAATCAGAAACGGGATCGAGCGGAACAGGTTCACGAAGGCGCCCAAGGCACGGTTGAGTACCGGCGCTTCGTAGATCCCGCCCTTGTCGCTGGTGACCAGAATCACCGCCATGGGAATCCCCACCAGCAGCGCAATCAGCGACGACACACCAACCATCAGGAAGGTGTCGATAAACCCCTGCCACAAGCGATCAAACCACATAACCCAATACCTCCACTCGTTGCGCCCACGGTATGGCGCGCTCGCGCAATTGCTCGGCGCTGAACGATGAGCCGCTTACGGCTAACAACAGTTGCCCCAGCGCATGCCCCTGAATCCGTTCGACACCGCCCTGAAGCAGCTTCACCCGACCGCCGAGTGCTGTGAAAAACGCGGCCAGATCCGGTTCATCACTGGCGCTGCCGGTGAACTGCAAGCGCAGCACCACAGCGGCGTTGGAGGACGGCGCTTGGGCTTGCAAACGACTCTGCAGCTCTTCCGGCAACGCGTGTTGCAGCGGTGCGAGCAAGGTCTGGCTGACCTCATGCTGCGGATTGCCGAACACTTCCCAGACCGGGCCTTGTTCGACAACCCGACCGTGCTCAAGCACGACAACGCGGTCGCAGATTTCGCGGATCACCGCCATCTCATGAGTAATCAGAACGATGGTCAGACCCAGGCGTTTATTGATTTCACGCAGCAGGCCGAGGATCGATTGGGTGGTCTCCGGATCGAGCGCCGAAGTGGCTTCGTCGCAGAGCAGAATATCCGGGTCATGCACCAACGCGCGGGCGATGCCGACACGCTGCTTCTGCCCGCCGGAAAGCTGCGCCGGGTAGGCCTTGTGCTTGGCTTGCAGGCCAACCAGTTCAAGCAGTTCGCGGACCTTTTTCTCACGTTGTTCCTTCGGTACGCCCGCCACTTTCAGCGGCAGTTCGACGTTCTGCCAAACGGTCTTGGCCGACATCAGATTGAAGTGCTGGAAGATCATGCCGATGCGCCGGCGCAGCGCGACGAGGCGGTCTTCATCGAACTCGCCGATGTCGACCTGATCGATCAACACTCGCCCTGACGTTGGCTGTTCCAGACGATTGATCGTGCGAATCAGCGACGACTTGCCGGCGCCGCTACGGCCGATGATGCCGAACACTTCACCGCGCTGAATCGCCAGATCGATGCCCTGCAACGCAGCGACCGGGCCTTGTCGACCGTTGTAGGTTTTGCCCAGGCCGATAAAACGTACGTGGGCACGATTCAGCTCGGGGTGCAGCTCGGCTTTTTCAGCATTGTGTGGCTCTGGAATTTCCAGTCGCCGTTGGATCGCGGCCGTCATGCTCAGCTTTCCCAACCGGCTTGATACAGCTTGCCGTGGGCCTTATCCAGTGCCGCGCGAACGACCGGCGAGTGCTGGTAGATATCGACGAATTTGATCAGGCGCGGGTCGGTTTTACTCTTCGGCTGGATGACGAACTGAATCACGTATTCCTTGTGATCGAGGCCGTCGAACAGCAACGCGGAACCTGCATCGAAGGTCTTCGCCAGACGAATGTAGGCCGGGTAGCCCTGGACCAGGTCTGCATCGTCATAGGCGCGCACCAGTTGCACGGCTTCGACTTGCAGAATCTTGATCTTTTTTGGATTAGCGACGATGTCGTCTTCGGTGGCCTTGTAACCAACGCCCGGTTTCAGGGTGATCAAGCCAGCCTTGGCCAGCAACTGCAAACCGCGACCGCTGTTGATCGGGTCGTTGGCGATGGCGACGCTGGCGCCTTCTGGAAGCTCATCGAAGCTTTTGTATTTTTTCGAGTAGAGGCCGACGTTGTTGATGATCCCCGGCGCGAACGGCACCAGATCAAAACCCGACGCAGCTTTGGCGTTTTCGAGGAACGGGATGTGCTGGAAGTAGTTCACGTCGATGTCGCCGGCGGCGAGGCTGACGTTCGGTGCGATCCAGTCGGTGAACTCCACCAGTTCGACTTTCAGACCTTGCTTGGAGGCTTCTTCGACAGCGGCTTCCAGCGGGATGGCGAAGGCGGCGGTGGTGCCGATTTTCAACGGTGCGTCAGCGGCGAACACGGCCGAGCTGAACAGGCCGAGGGCCAGGGCCAGTGCTTTGACTGGGTGGGACAGGCGTTTTTTGGTCATGATGAGTTTTCCAGTCAGTGCATAGATTTGTGGTGTCTGGTCGGGCTTCTTCGCGAGCAGGCTCGCTCCAACAGGGAAATGCCTTCCAAATGTGGGAGCGAGCCTGCTCGCGAAGCTTTTAATGCCGGTACGAAGAGCCGGTGTGTTGCACGGGCAATTGCGCCTCAGCGTGAAACAGCTTCTCGCGCAAGCTGCCGCTGTCATATGCGGTCTTGTACGACCCACGCCGCTGCAGCTCCGGAACCACCAGCTCGATAAAATCGACATAGCTCTCCGGCGTAACGATCCGCGTCAGGTTGAAACCATCGAGGCCGGTCTCGGCGATCCACGATTCCAGCTCATCCGCCACTTGCTCGGGGGAGCCGACCACAGTGATGTAGCGACCACCGAGGGCGTGCTGGTCGAGCAATTTGCGCCGGGTCCAGTCGTTGTTCTGCAGGTTCTTGGTGGCCGACTGAATGGCGTTGCTCTTCACGTACTGGATCGGTTCGTCGATCTCGTACTGGGAAAAGTCGATGCCGGTGGAGGCGGAAAAATGCGCCACGCCGGCTTCGGCGCTGGCGTAGCTGAGGTACTCGGCGTGCTTGGCCCACGCGGCTTCTTCCGTCGTGCCGACAATCACGTTAAGGCCCATGAACACCTTGATGTCCTCAGGATTACGTCCGGCTTCGACGGCACTGGCGCGGACCTTGTCGACTTGAACCTTGGTCGACGGTTTGTTCTGACCGCTGATGAACACACACTCGGCGTGACGCCCGGCGAAGAGCAAGCCGCGATCGGAGCTGCCGGCCTGAAACAACACTGGCGTGCGCTGCGGCGACGGCTCGCAGAGGTGATAACCCTCGACCTGATAGAACTCGCCCTTGTGCTCGACCTTGTGCACTTTTTCCGGGTTGGCGTAGATCCGCTGCTCGCGGTCATTGAGCACCGCGCCGTTTTCCCAGCTGCCTTCCCATAGTTTGTAGAGCACTTCCAGGTATTCGTCGGCCTGGTCATAGCGGCGGTCATGTTCGACCTGCTCGCGCAGGCCCATGGCTTTGGCGGCGCTGTCGAGGTAACCGGTGACGATGTTCCAGCCGACGCGACCACGACTCAAATGATCGAGCGTCGACATGCGGCGGGCGAACAGATATGGCGGCTCGTAAGTGAGGTTTGCCGTCAGGCCGAAGCCGAGGTTTTTGGTTACGGCGGCCATGGCTGAAACCAGCAGGAGCGGGTCGTTGACCGGTAGCTGGATCGACTCTTTCAGCGTTACGTCGACCGAGTTCTGGTAGACGTCATAAACGCCGACGATGTCGGCGATGAACAAACCGTCGAACAGTCCGCGTTCGAGTAACTGTGCAAGTTCGGTCCAGTATTCGATTGTGTTGTAGCGCGTCGAGGTGTCACGCGGATGCGTCCACAGGCCATGGTTGATGTGGCCGATGCAGTTCATGTTGAACGCGTTGAGCAGGATCTTCTTTTTCGCCGCGCTCATCAGATCGTCCCTCGCAACGGAGGGTTTTCATCGTTGAGGTAGTAATTGCCCACCGCGTGATATTTCCAGCGCACCGGGTCGTGCAGGGTGTGCACGCGAGCGTTGCGCCAGTGACGGTCGAGGCCGTGTTCGATCAGGGTCGCCTGGCTGCCCGCCAGTTCGAACAGCGTGCTGCCGGCGGCCAAAGAGATTTCAGTGCTGATCGCGCGTGCTTCGGCGACGGCAATCGAGGCCGCAGCAACCGTGTCAGCGCTGGTTTCAGCCTGCGCGGCATCAAGGAATTCGCCGGCCCGTTCAAGCAAGGCTTCGGTGGCGTGCAGGCGAATGCTCAAGTGCCCGAAGCTTTTCAGCGTCAGCGGATCTTCCGTGGCTTTGTCATTGCCGGAATCGATCCACGGCCGGGTTTTGCTGCGCACAAAGTGCAAGGCATCTTCGTAAGCGGCGCGGGCGATGCCGGTGTCGATGGCGGCGTGAAGGATCTGCGCCAACGGGCCAACTGTGGTCGGACGTTCGAAGGCACTTTGAAACGGCAGCACGTCTTCAGCGGCAACGTACACGTCTTCGAACACAACAGAGCCGCTGCCGGTGGTGCGTTGGCCAAAGCCGCTCCAGTCGTCGATCACCGTCATGCCTTTGCTGTCACGCGGGACGAAGGCCAGTTGCTGCACACCGTTTTCATCGACAACGGAAGTTGGAATGCGCTGGGCATAAATCGCACCGGTTGAATAGAACTTGCGGCCATTGATGCGATAGCCATCACCGTCGCGCTTGAGGCTGGTGACGCGGTCGTGGGCGGTTTTTGTGCCCAGTTCTGCCAAGGCATTGCCGAAGCGTTGGCCGGCGAGAACCTCGGCGTACAGCCGTTGCTTCTGCGCGTGGCTGCCGTTTACGCGCAGCACTTCCAGTGCATAAAAATGGTTTTGCGGAATCTGCCCGAGCGAGCCGTCAGCCTGAGCGATCAGCGCAATGACTTTGGCCAAAGTTACGTTGGACACGCCAGCGCCGCCGTATTCCTTGGGCACGCTGATGCCCCATAGACCGGAGCGGGAAAATACATCGAGTTCCGGCAATGGCAGGCGGCGTTCGCGGTCACGGACGGCGCTGTCGCGTTTGAAATCTTCGGCCAGGTCGCTGGCGACGATCAGGGCTTGCTCATCGCTGGTGATGACCGCGACGTGATGGGAAAAAGTCATAGGTTTCTCCAGATGTCTGGTCGTCAGATCCAGGAATGGCGAGCCGGCAGAGTGCCGTTGAGGCGATAGGCGCCGACCGCGTGATATTTCCAGCGCACCGGGTCGTGCAGCGTGTGCACGCGGGCGTTGCGCCAGTGGCGGTCGAGATTGAATTCGGCGAGGGTCGCGCGGCTGCCGGCCAGTTCGAACAGCTTTTCGCTGGCGAGTAGAGAAATCTCGGTGGTCAGCACTTTCGCCTCGGCCACGGCAATCGAGGCGCGTGCGGCGGATTCGGCCGTGAGCGGCGCGGCGTGCACCTGATCGAGCACTCTGCCGGCCTTGCGCAGCAGCGCTTCGGCGGCGTGCAGTTCGATTTTCAGTTTGCCGATGTCGGCGATCACGTAGAGGTCATCGCTGGCGCGTTCGACCTTGGCATCAATCCATGGCCGTGCACGGGTTTTGACGAACTCGATGGCGTCGTCGATAGCGCCACGGGCAATTCCGGCGTCGATGGCGGCTTGAATCAACTGCGACACCGCGCCCTGAGTATTCGGGACCTCGTTGATCTTCCAGTTATCGACCACCAGGCTCGACTCGACGCGCACGTTGTTCAGCACAATCGTGCCGCTGGCGGTGGTGCGCTGACCGAAGCCCGACCAGTCATCAACGATGCGCAGGCCCGGCGTGCCGCGACGAACGAAGGCCAGCACTTGCTTGCCGTCATCGTTGAGTGCCTTGACCGCAACCCAGTGCGCAAACAGCGCACCGGTGGAATAGAACTTCTGGCCGTTGATCACGTAATCGTCGCCGTCGGCGGTGATCCGCGCTTTCAGTTCCAGGGTGTTTTTGGTGCCGCGTTCCGGGCCGGCATTGCCGATGCGCCAGCCTTCCAGAACGCTCTGGAACAGCTGTTTCTTTTGCTCCTCGGTGGCGCTGCCGAGCACTAGATTGATGATGCCGAACTGGTTCTGCGGGATCTGTCCCAGCGCCGGGTCGGCGGCGGAAATGATCGCGAACACCTCGGCCAAAGTGATGAATGAAACCTGCGGACCACCGTATTCGCGCGGGATGGCGATGCTGCCTAATCCGCTGCGGGTGAACTGTTCGATTTCCGACCACGGCAGCTTACGCTGACGGTCGCGTTTGGCAGCCTGCACACGGGCGACTTGCGCCAGTTCATGGGCGGCCTTGATGGCTTGGGCGTCGTTGCGCAAGACCTGCGCGGGCAACAACAATGGGGCGATGTCCAGATCCGACTGGACGCTTGCATCTGCCAGACTGGACATCAGTGCCGCTCCTTGGCTGCACGCAATGCCCTGGCGATCTGCACTGGGGTGATTGTGTTCCGGACCATACTGCCTACCTCACATCTCATGAAAAACGCCGCAAAAGTGCGGCGAACGAATGAATGTCCGGTGGTCCGGTTCATATACCCTAAGCGTGTATAAATATTAAATAAACTAACTTTTAGGAATATGTATAGAAGGGGTGATGGTCGGGCTGGTTAAGAATTTCAGGTGAGGGGGCTTCAACCCCCATCACCACCAAAGCACATCAGGCTTTGCGCGATTCGGCCGCCTTGAGTTCCTGTCTCAGAGGGACTTTCAGATAAGGATTCACACAGCCGATCTTCAAGGTACGAGGCGGCGCCCAGCGGGAGTTATTGCCAACCCGGTCGATGACGCAGTAAGTCACGTCCAGCCGCAGATCCTCGCCCGCTTCGACAATCACCGACGGAGGCACCCAGACCTGAATCGGTAACCCGATATCCGCAGCGGTGATTGGCACCAGATCCATGCGTACATCACCCCAGCGCAAGGTGATGGCGTCGTCCTCGGCCATGTTCAGATACGGCTCGATGGTCAGCGGCACGCCGCGTTTGATCTGGTTCGGATTCACGCCCTGGCGGCGAATGGTGTCAGGGATGGTTACGGGGGCCAGTTGCTGGTTTTCATCTGCGCTCAGCGTCGAGGGTTGCCCTCCGGGGCAGTCGAGTTTGACCTGCACGCGCGTCGCAGCCGACAGCGCCGGACCCTGGCCGACCTGCATCACACGGTAGTGAATGCGCGCGGTGCCGCTGGCGATGAAACTCTCGGGCACTCGCAGGCGCACTGCCGTGCCGACGTCATCGGCTGTCAGGACCCTGGAGGCGACATAGCATTTGTTCCAGAACAGCTCGATCAGGTCTCCGCTGTCCATATCGGGGTAGGGCGAGACCTCGACCAGAAAATGTGCGGCGGCGCTCAGATTGATGCCGGTTTTTTGCGCAGGCGCCAGGATCGGCGCTGCCAGTTCGGGGGTATGCGAAGTGCGGGTCATCGATTTCTCTCCTTGAAGCCTTGCAGCGAAGTCCGTTTCTGAAAGAACAAAAGGCGTGAATAAACTGGCAATAAAACTTTGAACTTTTATTCAAGTTGAATACGGGTTGATTAAACTAAGTGGGGCCAGTTGCCGACTAGATAAGAGTGTGCGGGATGGGGTGTCAATAGACGATATTAGTTAATCCTCGAATTACGAATTAATCAGAATTTTCCTACGCCGCTGTGGTCATGTGCCTAGGTGGTCAGGCGAAATGAGCCACGGAACTCAGGGCTTTTTGGCGATTTTTGCGCAAATTTATTCGAACGCTTTCATATCGGGTAAAGCGGGGTTGAGGCGGGCGCTATCTGTTGCAGAACATATATATGTACCGCTTCGGATATGTTTTGTCTGGGGGGTGGAAGGTCCGGAATTTTAATAAAGGTAACTTCCATCCATGGAAGTTGCCGGAATCGCAATGAAAGTTCTCAGGCGTGATTCAGGAACTTGCTGAGAAACTGTTTAGTGCGTTCTTCTTGCGGGTTGGCAAACAACGCTTTCGCTTCACCTTGCTCGACGATCACGCCTTTGTCGAAAAACACCACGCGGTTGGCCACGTCACGAGCAAAACCCATTTCGTGAGTAACGATGACCATGGTGCGCTTTTCCTCGGCGAGACCACGAATGGTCGCCAGCACTTCGCCGACCAGTTCCGGGTCGAGGGCCGAAGTCGGTTCATCGAACAGAATCACTTCCGGCTCCATCGCCAGCGCCCGGGCTATCGCCACGCGCTGTTGCTGACCACCGGAGAGACGACGCGGATAAGCGTCTTCTTTACCGGCGAGTCCGACCTTGGCCAGCAGTTTCTTGCCCAGGGCAACCGCCTCGTTGCGCGGCATCTTCTTGACCACGATCGGGCCTTCAATGACGTTTTCCAGTGCGGTGCGATGGGGGAACAGATTGAAGTTCTGGAACACGAAACCCACGTGCTGGCGCAGGTTGCGCACCAGGCTTTGCTGCTGGTTCAGCGGGCGGCTGGTATCGATCTCGATATCGCCGACCTTGATCCGGCCGCTGGTGGGTTGTTCAAGGAAATTCAGGCAACGCAGGAACGTCGTTTTCCCCGAGCCGCTGGGGCCGATGATCGCGACGACTTCGCCTTCCTTGACCTCGAGGTCGATGCCGTTGAGCACGACCTGACCCTTGAATTGCTTGGTCAGTTTTTCCACGACAATCATCGTCAGGACTCCTGGTCGTGCCGATTGACCCGCTCTTCCAACTTGTTCTGAAAGTGCGAAAGCACCGTGGCCAGAATCCAGTAGATCAGCGCGGCGGCAAGATACATGGTGAAGACTTCGAAAGTCCGGGCGGTAATCAACTGTGCCTGACGGAACAGCTCCGGCACCTGAATGGTGGCGGCCAGTGCTGTGTCCTTGACCAGCGAAATGAAGCTGTTACCCAGCGGCGGCAACGCCGTGCGCATCGCTTGCGGCAGGATGGCCCGGCGCAGGGTTTGCGCGCGGGTCATGCCAATGCTCGCAGCGGCTTCCCACTGGCCGCGTTCGATCGAACCGATCGCGGCGCGCAGAATTTCACAGGCATAAGCGGCCATGTTCAGCGAGAAGCCGATCAGCGCCGCTGGCAGCGGATCCAGTTCGATTCCCAGTTGCGGGAAGCCGTAATAGATCACGAACAGCTGCACCAGTAACGGCGTACCGCGAAAGAACGACACGTAGACGCGCGCCAGCCAGCTCACCGATTTGAATCGCGAAAGTCGCATTAACGCCAGGCCGAAGCCGAGCAGCAAGCCGAAGAACATCCCACCGAGGCTGAGGACTACCGTGAAGTACGCGCCCTTAAGCAGGAAGGGCGCGGAGTCCACCAACAGCTGTGTGGTTTCGGCGATTTGCTGGCTCAATTGCGGGAAGTCCAGTCCGAATCCGAATTGAAATCCAGCTTCCATTATTTCGTGACGTCAGCGTTGAAGTACTTCGTGGACAGCTTCGCAAGGGTGCCGTCGGCACGCAGTTCGTCGAGGGCCTTGTTCACGGCGGCCAGCAGTTCAGGCTCGCCTTTACGCAGGGCAACTCCGGCTTCCTGGCGGGAGAAGGCTTCGCCGGCAGCGACGGTTTTCGGCGCTTTCTTGGCGTACTCAAGTGCGGCCAGACGGTCGATTAGGATGGCGTCGGTACGGCCATTGTTCAGGTCGGCGAACTTGGTTGGATCATCGTCGTAAGTACGTACGTCGGCGCCCGGCACGTTGGCGCGGACCCATTGTTCGTAGTTGGTGCCCAGGCCTACACCGACTTTCTTGCCGGACAGGTCAGCGGCGGTCTTGATGTTCAGCGCCGCTTCTTTGCTCTTGAGCACCAGCGCCTGAATCCCGGAAACGGTGTACGGCTCGGAGAAGTCATACTTCTTCTTGCGCTCGTCGGAGATGGTCACCTGGTTGACGACAACGTCCAGACGCTTGGACTCCAGCGCAGCGAGGATACCGTCCCACTTGGTCGGCTGAACCTTGGCTTTTACACCAAGCTTTTGCGCCAGCGCTTCGGAGAGTTCAACTTCGAAACCGGAAAGTTTGCCGTCGGCATCGACGAAGCTGAACGGTGGATAAGTGCCTTCCAGGCCGACGTTGATAACGCCTTTGTCCTTGATCTGTTGCAGCTGCTCACCGGCCACTGCCTGGCCGATCAGACCGGCGCTCAGCGCCAGGCCCAGCGAACCCACCAGCAGATTGCGACGTAGTGCGGAAAAATTCATGACGAGCCCCTGTGTTTTCTTATGGAAGACGCTTAAGGAAAGTTGGCGAATTTATGATTTCGACGACAGCGCTATCCTGCCTTAAAGCAGCTTATGCGTCTTGCGCGAAATTCGCCTGCGGCGAGACTATAAGATGTCTTTGTTAGACTTGAAAATACTTAATATTCGAAGTGTTATTCTTTGCTGGAATATGCATTGTCTGTGGAAAAAGATCTCAGCCTCCGGCAGTTCCTACATGAGATCACTTGTAGGAGCTGGCGAAGGCTGCGATCTTTTGATCTTCTGTTACAAGAAATCCTTGTAGGCAAACAATGCCGGCGCGCCGCCGGTGTGCAGGAAGATGATCGGGCCTTCATCAAAACGCTGACGTCCGATGCCATCGAGCAAGCCCGCCATTGCCTTGCCGGTGTACACCGGATCAAGCAACACCGCTTCCTGACTCGCCAGCAACTTCACTGCCGCCAACGTCCCGGCATTCGGCTCGCCATAACGCGGGCCGAAATATTCATCCCACAATTGGACTTTGAAGGTTTCCGGCAACTCAACGCCGAGCAGTTCCGCCGTACTCTCAGCCAGCCCTTGAACCTTCGGTCGCTGATCCTCTTCGCTGCGTGAAACCGTCACGCCAATCACCGGCAATTGTGGCAGTCCTTCGCTCATTGCCAGCGCCAGACCGCTATGAGTACCAGCGCTGCCAGAGGCCAGAACAACCGCAGCGAATTCCAGCCCGGTGTCCTTGATCTGCTCGGCCAGTTCAAACCCGGCGCGCACGTAACCCAAAGCACCAAGAGCATTCGAGCCGCCGACCGGCACCAGATATGGCTTCTTGCCGTTGCTGCGCAAACGCAGGGCGAGGGCGGCCAGTTGTTCGTCGGCGTTGTCGAGGTTGTCGACCAGTTCGACCTTGGTATCGAACAGATCCAGCAGCAGGCGATTGCCGTTGCCGGTGTAATTGCTGTCGTCGGTGCCCAGTGGATTTTCCAGCAGCGCAACGCAACCCAGGCCCAGTTTGGCGGCCAGTGCAGCGGTCTGGCGGACGTGGTTCGATTGCAAAGCGCCGGCGGTGATCAGCGTATCGGCGCCTTGTGCCAGCGCATCGGCGGCGAGGTATTCGAGTTTGCGCAGTTTGTTGCCGCCCATGGCCAGCGGCGTCAGGTCATCGCGTTTGATGTACACCTCGCGACCGAGCCACGTAGACAAGCGTTCGAGTTTTTCCAGTGGTGTCGGGTGGCTGAGCAGGTCGAGGCGATGAAAGCGGTCCAGCTGTTGTTTGATCATGAGTCCGTACTGGCTTGGAAGATGAAAGGACTATAGGCACGTGCTTTTGCAGGGGCAACCGCCAATCGCTTATAGCCAAATGACCTTAGGCCAGCACTATCGGTTCTTAATTCGCCCTCGCAGCCATGCCGTAAAGTAGTCGCCGTTGACGCGGCCAGACAGTCCGGCCGCCCGTGAGGAGTCTTTACCGTGAGCGAGCGTTCCAGCCATTGGCAATTGCAGACCATCGTCAGTCAACTGCGCAGCGCGCGGGATCAGTGGCGGGCACAGAACGGCCGGGCGTCCGGCGAGCAGGGTGGTCGCGAGCTACCGTCGCGGGCAGCTATGGCGGAGATTCTTGAAGCGTTGTGCGGCGCGTTGTTCCCGATGCGTCTGGGACCGGTGGATTTGCGCGAAGAGAGTGAAGACTTCTACGTCGGCCACACCCTTGATGTCGCCCTGAATGCCTTGTTGGCGCAGACCCGCCTGGAGCTGCGTTACGTCGCCCGCCACAGTGCGCAGGCCGACACCGAAGTCGAAGCCCGTGCAATCCGGATCGTGCAGGATTTTGCCCTCGCATTACCGGGCTTGCGCACGCTGCTCGATACCGATGTGCTGGCCGCTTATCACGGTGACCCGGCGGCGCGCAGTGTTGATGAAGTCCTGCTGTGCTACCCGGGGATTCTGGCGGTGATTCACCATCGTCTGGCGCACCATTTGTATCGTGCCGGGTTGCCGCTGCTGGCGCGGATCAGCGCGGAAATCGCTCATTCGGCGACGGGTATCGATATCCATCCGGGTGCGCAGATTGGCCGGAGCTTCTTTATCGATCACGGCACGGGTGTGGTGATCGGCGAGACGGCGATCATTGGTGAGCGCGTGCGGATTTATCAGGCGGTGACGTTGGGCGCCAAACGCTTCCCGGCGGATGAGGACGGGCAGTTGCAGAAGGGCCATCCGCGTCATCCGATCGTTGAAGATGACGTGGTGATTTATGCCGGGGCGACGATTCTCGGACGGATCACCATTGGCAAGGGTTCGACCATTGGCGGCAATGTGTGGCTGACACGCAGCGTGCCAGCGGGATGCAATTTGACCCAGGCGAATCTGCAGCATGATGACGGGACGCAGAAGTAGGCTCTGAAATTGCGCTGCGGCATCTGGCCTCTTCGCGAGCAGGCTCGCTCCCACACTGGAATGCGTTTCAAATGTGGGAGCGAGCCTGCTCGCGAATGGTTTTCAGACCAAATCTAGATAATGGCAATCAGCCAATTCTCCAGTGAACGAATACCCTCAAACCCGCGTCATACCCATCCTTGAGCTAGCGTAGGAAAACTACCGCCTAGCCGTACGATTAGTCCTTACCACCCCATCCATGTTTAACTTGAACGTTCATTCAAGTTAAACCGGTGGTTCGCTGCCCGCTCACAACAGGAGGCTTGCCTTTGCTGAGTCCGATCATTTCAGCCATGTTTCAACCCCTCGAGGTGCACGTTTCATGAGTGCATCGTCCACCCCCGCCAGCGGTCTGGTACGCATGAATCCGCCGGTGTTCTACTTCGCCGCGACGGTCATTCTGCTGTTTGGTCTCGTTGTCATTGCCATTCCTGAACAGGCCGGCGCCTGGCTGCTGGAAGCGCAAAACTGGGCGGCCAATACGGTCGGCTGGTACTACATGCTCGCGATGACCCTGTATCTGGTCTTCGTGGTGGTCACCGCCTTATCCGGCTACGGCAAGATAAAACTCGGTGCCGACCACGACGAACCCGAATTCAGTTACCTGTCCTGGGCCGGCATGCTGTTCGCCGCCGGGATCAGCATCACGCTGTTCTTCTTCTGCGTCTCTGAACCGCTGACTCATATGCTCCAGCCGCCGCAAGGCGAGGCCGGCACGGCGGACGCGGCGCGCCAGGCCATGCAGATTCTGTTTCTGCACTGGGGCCTGCATGGCTGGGGCGTGTTCGCCTTTGTCGGCATGGCGCTGGCCTATTTCGCTTACCGTCACAACCTGCCGCTGGCCCTGCGTTCGGCGCTGTATCCGCTGATTGGCAAACGCATCAACGGTCCGATCGGTTACGCGGTGGACGGCTTCGGCATTATCGCCACAGTGTTTGGTCTGGGTGCCGACATGGGTTTTGGTGTGCTGCACCTCAACTCCGGTCTCGACTACCTGTTCGGCATCGCTCACACCCAGTGGATTCAGGTCGGCCTGATCACGCTGATGATGGGCGCGGCGATCATTGTTGCGGTTTCCGGCGTCGATAAAGGCGTGCGGGTGATGTCCGACATCAACATGCTGCTGGCCTGTGCACTGCTGCTGTTCGTGTTGTTCGCCGGGCCTACTCAGCACCTGCTCAACACCTTGATCCAGAACCTTGGCGACTACCTCGGCGCCTTGCCGATGAAGAGTTTCGACCTCTACGCCTACGACAAACCGAGCGACTGGCTCGGCGGTTGGACGGTGTTCTACTGGGCCTGGTGGATTGCATGGTCGCCGTTCGTGGGCCTGTTCATTGCACGAATTTCCCGTGGCCGCACCATCCGCGAATTCGTGTTTGGCGTGCTGTTGATTCCGCTCGGTTTCACTTTGGCGTGGATGTCTATCTTCGGTAACAGCGCCCTCGATCAGGTGCTCAACCACGGCATGAGCGCGCTGGGCATGTCGGCCATCGACAACCCGTCGATGAGCATTTATCTGCTGCTGGAAACTTATCCGTGGAGCAAAACCGTCATCGCCGTGACGGTGTTTATCAGCTTCGTGTTCTTCGTAACATCTGCCGACTCGGGCACCGTGGTGCTCTCGACGCTGTCGGCCAAGGGCGGCAACCCGGACGAAGACGGGCCGAAATGGCTGCGGGTGTTCTGGGGCGCGATGACCGCGCTGATCACCAGTGCGTTGCTGTTCTCCGGCAGCATCGATGCGCTGAAGTCAGCGGTGGTGCTGACCTCGCTGCCGTTCTCGCTGATTCTGTTGCTGATGATGTGGGGCCTGCACAAGGCGTTCTATCTGGAGTCGCAGAAGCAGATCGCGCAGCTGCATTCGCTGGCGCCGGTATCCGGTTCACGGCGCGGCACTGGTGGCTGGCGTCAGCGTCTGAGCCAGGCTGTGCACTTCCCGTCGCGTGACGAGGTGTATCGCTTCATGGACACCACGGTGCGCCCGGCGATTGAAGAGGTGACGGCAGTGTTCGTCGAGAAAGGCCTGAACGTGGTTACCCAGCCGGATCCGGCGAATGACAGCGTCAGCCTCGAAATCGGCCATGGTGATGCGCATCCGTTCATCTATCAGGTGCAGATGCGCGGCTACTTCACGCCGTCCTTCGCGCGTGGCGGCATGGGTTCAAAGCAGCTCAACAATCGTCGCTACTACCGCGCCGAAGTGCACTTGAGCGAGGGCAGTCAGGACTACGATCTGGTCGGCTACACCAAAGAGCAGATCATTAACGACATCCTTGATCAGTACGAACGGCACATGCAGTTCCTGCATCTGGTGCGTTGATCGGCGGTTGGGCGCCGGGTCTGCTCAGGACTCGGCGCTCAGCACCATGAACAACACCATCGCCGCCATCGGCACGCCGAATACCGCACTGCCAATCACTATTTCCGATCCCACGGACTGGCCGGCATGCACCACCCCCACCGCACCATTGATCACCGTCAACGCCAACCACAGGGCGGCGAAGCCGTAGGCCATGGTCTGGCGGCTGAAGCCGATGCGCTCGCCGATGTAGAGCATCAGGGCGAGCAGGATCAGGCCGAAGAAAATGATGATGGCGGTGTGCATGGTTAATTCTGCCTGGTGAAGGTGCATTGCCTGAATAATCGCTTTCGCGAGCAGGCTCGCTCCCGCCATGGATCCCGGCTGGACATAAATTTCATGTACACAGGAAATCCTTGTGGGAGCGAGCCTGCTCGCGAAGGGGTCACCTCGGTGTTCTTTAGAGCATAGCCAGTCCCGCCACATCTCTATTGGACATATTTTGCGACCCTTACAGAGAGTTTGGCCGGCGACGTGTTTTTTTTGCTGGCCCAAGCCTGCCGTTGATCTGCCCCATAACCGAGCGATTGTTCAGTGAGCTAATATTTATCTGAGTGTGTATCGTGTGTATCAAAGGCTCCTGCGCCCTCTAGAGTAAATGGCTCTAGCTGTCGAACAGGGCAAAGGAAATGCGCAGTCGGGAAATGATCAGGATGATCGAAGACGATGGTTGGTATCTCGTGGCGGTGAAAGGCAGCCACCACCAATACAAGCATCCGCACAAGCCAGGAAGGGTGACGATCAAGCACCCTGATTCGGATCTGCCCAAGGGCACGATCAACAGCATTTTGAAACAGGCGGGCTTGAAATGAGGCCCGTCATTGGAAACGAAGGCCGTTTTATGGGCCTGTCAGAGGAAGGACTCACTCATATGAAATTCCCGGTCGTTCTGCACAAGGATGCCGACTCAGACTACGGAGTGATCATCCCGGATGTCCCGGGTTGTTTCTCCGCAGGCACTACGGTCGCTGAGGCGTTTGAAAATACTCAGGAGGCATTGGCGCTTCACTATGAGGGGTTGGTCGCCGACAGCGCGCAGTTACCGCAAGTGCGGGACATTGATGCTCATCTTGATAACCCGGATTACGCGGGAGGGATCTGGGGCGTGGTCGATTTTGATATCACCCCGTATTTTGGCAAGTCAGTGCGTTTTAACGCCACACTGCCGGAGCAATTGCTTGAGCGTATTGACCAGACAGTCCGCCGTGACCAGCGCTATCGATCCCGTTCCGGATTTCTCGCGGCGGCCGCCTTGCGCGAACTGTCGGTATAGCGAAGTCAGGTACTTTCCCGTTCGATGACTTGGCACTGCAGCAGGTTCAGCCGCTGCACCTCGTCGCTCGGCAACACGCCAAGGCTTTCCAGCACGCGTGTTGCGGCGAGTACACCAATCTCCAGTGCCGGTGGTTTGATCGTGCTCAGGCTGGGCAGGAGCATCTCGGCGAAAGGGTAATCACCGAAGCCGAGAACGGCGCAGTCTTCGGGGATTTTCAAACCCGCGCGTTGCCCGGCAAGCAAGCCGCCGGCGGCGAGGTTGTCGTTGGCGAAGATGATCGCGTCGGGGCGTGATGAGGCATTCATCAGCGCATCCATCGCCTGTTTGCCGGCCTCGAATGGCGCACGATCAACGTCAGGAGCAAAGACCCACGGTTCCAGGCCGGACTCTTGTAAGGTCGCCGCGTAACCGTCGCGGCGTTCAAGTGCGCTGAAGTCGCCCGGTGCACTGTTCTGCACGAAGGCGATGCGTCGATAGCCTTTGCCCAGCAGGTACTTCGCTGCCACCACGCCCACTTCAAAGTGCGAAAAACCGATCTGCATCGGCTCACGCTCCGGCTGGTAATCCCACGTCTCGATCACCGGAACATCCGCCTCGGCGATCATCTTTTCCGTACCCGCACTGTGAAAGTGACTGGTCAACACCAGCGCCGCCGGCGACCAGCCGAGAAACGCACGCACCGCATTTTCTTCCTGCTCGGTGCTGAAGTAACTTGACGCCAGCAACAGCTGATAGCCATGGCGACTGAGCGTGTCGCTGAAGCCTTGAATGGTATTGGCGAAGATTGGCCCGGAGATGTTCGGGATGACCATGCCGACGATTTTGCCCCGCGCCGAAGCCAATCCGCCGGCCACCAGATTCGGTACGTAACCCAACTCAGCCACCACTGCCGCAATCCGCTCGCGACGCTCGGGCGAAACCTGCTCAGGCTGGTTGAAATAGCGTGACACGGTGATCGCTGAAACCCCGGCTTGGCGCGCCACGGCATTGAGGGTCACACGGCCGGCACCACGACGTTTGCGGGGTTTTTCTTCGCTCAAGGCTCGATCCTTCTTAAAAACCAAATCGCATATAAAAGTAATTTTTCAGTATTGGACGCTCTATGTCCGGCTTGCCAATACTGTCGATGGTAGCGCTAACAAAGCGCGCTGTCTGCTACTCGCTCGAGCGAATGCCCAAGACACCGATTCAGGCGCTGTCGTCGCAGAACGGCAGCGGTTAAGGGCCAATTTCGAGCGGGCAAACATGCACAACATTCCTGGGGCGACACTCACACTGGCGCAGTCGATTCGCGCCGCCGGCTGGTTATTCACGGGGTTGGCGGCACTGCCGCTGCCCAACGCATTCGCTGCCGAGAGCAGTGATCAGGAGCCGACCCTCAAATCCGTGACCGTCACTGCCACGCGCCGCGAAGAGTCGCTGCAAAAAGTGCCGGTCGCAGTGTCAGTCATCGATGGCGAACAGCTTGAGCGCGAAAACCGCAACGGCGTGGCCAGTATCGTCCAGCAAGTGCCGTCGCTGAATTTCCGTACCGGCGCGTCGAACAAGGACACCTCGTTGTTCGTGCGCGGCGTCGGCACGATTTCCACCTCGCCGGGTGTCGAACCGACCGTGGCGACGGTGATCGATGGCGTGGTGTATGCGCGCCCGGGTCAATCCACGCTGGATTTGCTGGATCTGGAGCGCGTCGAAGTATTGCGCGGGCCGCAAGGCACGCTGTTTGGCAAAAACGCCTCGGCCGGTGTGCTCAACATCACCAGCAAAGCACCCACCGCCGAAACCCACGGTTACATCGATCAGTCGTACTACAGCGGCAACGAAAGCCGCACCCGTTTCGGCATCGGCGGCAGCCTGATACCGGACACGTTGAAAGGCTCGATCAGCACGCTGTTCGGCACCTACGACGGTAACGTCGACAACCAACACAACGGTCAGGAGGTCAACGGCTACAACCATCGCGGCGTGCGCGGCAAACTCGAATTCACCCCGAATGACGACGTCACCTTTACCTTGATCGCCGATTACATGCAGTCCCACGACGACGGTCCCAATGGCGTTGTCAGCAAGTCGCTGACCCCGGCCTTCGCCAATGCGCTGAGCCCGGTCAATGCGAGCAGCCACAACCGCGACATCAACACCGACACCCGCTCACACGTTGAGGACACCAACAAAGGTCTGTCCGGTCAGCTCGACTGGCAACTGGGCGATTACACCCTGACGTCGATTACCGCATGGCGCGGTTGGGACAATACTCAGTATCAGGATGGCGACCGTCTCGGCACGGTGACCGCAGCGTTTCCCGGAACGGCGGACAAGGGCGACCTGGCCTTCGATCAATACTCGCAAGAGCTACGCCTGGCTTCGCCGAAGGGTGAATTTCTCGAGTACGTCGGCGGTCTGTTCTACATGCACGGTAAGGACGACGAGACGTATCAGCGCACGCTGACAACGACCACACGCACCGATCGCGGCGTCGCTGATTACAGCACCACCAGCGACAGCTACGCGGTGTTCGGCGAGGCTACGCTGAACTTCACCTCGGACTTTCGCGGTATCGCCGGCCTGCGCTACACCCACGATGATCTCGAATACGATCACCGCCGCGTTTCGACTTCGGCGACTACGGTCAGCGGCATTCAACCGGCCACCAGCAGTTCCGGTTCAGTGGACGAAGATGGCTGGTCCGGCCGCCTCGGCGTGCAGTACGACCTGAGCGATACGGTCACTACTTACCTGACCTACTCGCGCGGCTACAAGGGCCCGGCCTACAACGTGTTCTTCAACATGCAGCCGCGCGACACCGAGGCGCTGAAACCGGAAACTTCCAACACCTGGGAAGCGGGGATCAAAGCGACGAGCTGGAACAATCGCCTGACCACCAACCTCGCTGTGTTCCACAGCGATTACGACAACTACCAGGCGAACTTCTTCGATACCGTCGCCGGGCAAGTGGTGACGCGACTGATCAACGCTGGCAGCGTCAGCACCGAAGGTGTCGAACTCGACTACGCCTTGCAGGCGACCCAGCAATTGAAACTGTCCGGCGCACTCGCCTACACCCGTGCACGCATCGACGAGTTCGCCTGCCCGGCGGGCGCGGCGGCGTCGTGCAACGTCAATGGCAAACCGTTGCCGTTCAGTCCGGACTGGAAAAGCTACGTGCGCGCCGACTACAGCATCCCGCTGGATAACGGTCTGGATATCGAACTGGGCACCGACTATAGCTGGCAGAGTGAAGTGCAGTACGACATCAGCCAGAACGCCGACACCAAGCAGGGCGCCTACGGTCTGTGGAACGCCAGTGTCGCCCTGGCCGATTACAGCAATGGCTGGCGCGTGGCGCTGCTGGGCAAAAATCTCACCGACAAGTCCTATTCGCCATTGCTCGCCAGCGGCGGCAACTACATCTATCGCGCTGTGCCACGGGATGACGAGCGCTACTTCGGTGTGCAACTGCGCAAGGATTTCTGACGATGAGCAGACAGTTGAAACTCGGTGCATTCCTCATGGCCACCGGGCACCACGTGGCGGCTTGGCGTCATCCTGATGTGCCGGCGAATGCGGGACTGGATTTCGCCCATTACAAGCGGCTGGCGCAAATTGCCGAGGCGGCGAAGTTCGATGCGTTGTTTGTCGCCGACAGCGTCGCCGCGCCAACTCAGGACATCGCCAGTCGCATGGCGCGTTCCGATCACTTTGAGCCGCTGACCTTGCTCTCGGCCCTCAGTGCGGTGACCGAGCACATTGGCCTGATCGCTACAGCGACCACCAGCTACAACGAGCCGTATCACGTGGCGCGCAAATTCGCTTCGCTCGACCACCTTTCCGGTGGGCGCGCGGGGTGGAATCTGGTGACCTCGGACAACGCCGCCGAGGCGCTGAATTTTGGCCGCGATGAGCATATCGGCCACGCCGAACGCTACAGCCGAGCCCGCGAATTTCATCAGGTAGTGACCGGGCTTTGGGACAGTTGGGAGGATGATGCGTTTGCGCGCGACAAGGCCAGTGGGGCGTATTACGACCCTTCGAAACTGCATGTGCTGGATCACGTCGGTGAACACTTCAGGGTCAAAGGTCCGCTGAACGTTGCGCGTTCGCCGCAAGGGCAACCGGTGATTGTTCAGGCTGGCTCTTCGGAAAACGGGCGCGAATTGGCGGCGCAGACTGCTGAAGTGGTGTTCACCGCGCAGACTTCGTTGGCCGGTGCCCAGGCGTTCTACGCCGACCTCAAGGGACGTCTGCCCAAGTACGGTCGCAGCGCTGATTCGCTGAAAATCATGCCCGGGGTTTTTGTCGTGGTCGGCCGTACCGAAGCCGAGGCGCAGGAAAAATGTGAAACGTTTCAGCAATTAGTCGAACCCGAGGTTGGCGTCGCCTTGCTTGGGCGTATGCTGGGCAACTTCGATTTGTCGAAGTACCCGCTGGACGGGCCGTTGCCCGAGTTGCCGCTGACTGACAGCGGCCAGCAGAGCCGGCAGAAATTGCTTACGGAACTAGCCGGGCGGGAGAAGCTGACCCTCGCCGAACTCGGTCGCAAGATTGCTGGCGGGCGAGGGCATTACAGCCTGGTCGGTACGGCTGAGCAGATCGCTGATCGCTTGCAGGAATGGTTCGAACAAGGCGCAGCGGATGGTTTCAACGTGCTGGTGCCGCACCTGCCGGGCGGTCTCGAGGACTTCGCCAATGGCGTGGTGCCGGAACTGCAACGGCGCGGGTTGTTCAGAACGGAGTATGAGGGTCGAACCTTGCGCGAGAACCTTGGTCTCGCTCGACCCGGCAATCGATTTGTGTAACACCCTTCGCGAGCAAGCTCGCTCCCACAGGAGGCTGCATTCCAATGTGGGAGCGAGCTTGCTCGCGAAGAAGTCGACACCCATTTCAAGACAGACAAGAGAGGATTCGATGACTTATACCGCTGCCGAAAACCGCTACGACTCCATCCCTTACCGCCGCGTCGGGCGCAGCGGTCTGGTGCTGCCGGCGCTGTCGTTGGGCCTGTGGCACAACTTCGGCGACAGCACGCCGATCGACACCCAACGCGCCTTGCTGCGCACCGCGTTCGACCTAGGCATCAACCACTTCGACCTGGCCAACAACTACGGCCCGCCGTACGGCAGCGCCGAGATCAATTTCGGCCGCCTGCTGCGCGAAGACTTCAAGCAGTACCGCGACGAGCTGATCATCTCCAGCAAGGCCGGTTGGGACATGTGGCCCGGCCCTTACGGTCAGGGCGGTGGTTCGCGCAAATACGTCTTGGCCAGCCTCGACCAGAGCCTGCAACGCCTGGGGCTCGACTATGTGGATATTTTCTATTCGCACCGCTTCGACCCGGACACTCCACTGGAAGAAACCGCCAGCGCCCTCGCTACTGCCGTGCAACAGGGCAAGGCGTTGTACATCGGTATCTCGTCGTATTCGGGCGTGAAAACCCGTGAGATGGCGGCGCTGCTCGAAGAGTGGAAAGTGCCGCTGTTGATCCATCAACCGGCGTACAACCTGCTCAATCGCTGGGTGGAAAAAGACCTGCTGGATACCACCGATGAACTCGGTACCGGCGTGATCGCCTTCACCCCGTTGGCGCAAGGTCTGCTCACCGACAAATACCTCAATGGCGTGCCGGCGGATGCGCGGGTCAATCGTCCGGGCGGTGGTTCGTTGCAGGCTTCACACTTGTCCGAGGCCAACATTGCCCACGTGCGCGCGCTGAATGAAATTGCCAAGCGTCGTGGTCAGAGCCTGGCGCAACTGGCACTGGCGTGGACGCTGCGCGATCCGCGGGTGACTTCGGCGTTGATCGGTGCGAGTCGGCCGGAGCAGATTATCGAGAACGTCGGGGCGTTGAAGAATTTGAGCTTCAGTGCTGAAGAGCTGGCGGAGATTGACCGGTTTGCCCAGGAGGGCGGGATCAATCTGTGGGAGAAGCCTTCGACGGCAGAATAAGCGACCCTCACCCCAGCCCTCCCGAAACGTCGGACCGCCCAGAGGGAGAGGGAGCCGACCGAGTTGTCTTGCGTCATACATCGACCTGAAATACCGAGTCGATTATGGATTCAGCATAGCAATATCAGGTCGGCGAACCTCTGAAGCATCCCCCATTCAGTCCCCTCTCCCTCGGGGAGAGGGTTAGGGTGAGGGGCTTTTGGCTTTAAAACGTCTCAGCGAAAAAACGGCACATCCCCCAACACCGTCGCCCGCTGCATTACCCGTCGCGCCGGCCGGTAGTCATCCACCGCGTAATGCTGTGTCACGCGGTTATCCCAGAACGCAATATCGTCCTGCTGCCAGCGCCAGCGAATGGTGAATTCCGGCCGCGTTGCGTGGGCGAACAGAAACTTCAGAATCGCCTCGCTCTCGGTTTCCGACAGCTCATTGATCTTCGAGGTGAAGCCTTCATTGACGAACAACGAGCGCCGCCCGCTGACCGGATGTGTACGAATCACCGGGTGCGACAGCGGTGGATTCTTGCGTCGAGCTTCTTCCCACTGCGCCAGCGCTTCAGGCGTGTTGCCATAGCGCTCCAGCGGAAACGAGCGAGTGAAATCGTGAGTCGCGGTCAGCCCTTCGAGCAAACTCTTCATCGGCGCTGACAGCGCTTCATACGCGGCAATGCCGCTGGCCCACAATGTGTCGCCGCCAAACTCCGGCAGCAACTTGGCGCTGAGCACCGCGCCCATCGCCGGGGTTGGCAGGAAGGTCACGTCGGTGTGCCAGATCGCGTTGTCACGCACGTCGGTGACGGCGGTGTCGAGGATCAGCACTTCCGGTTGTTCCGGCACGTTCGGGTAGATCGGGTGAATGTGCAGGTCACCGAAATAGGCGGCGAAGCGCGCCTGTTGCGACGGTTCGATCGGCTGGTTGCGGAAGAACAACACTTGATATTTGAGCAGCGCTTGTTCGATGGCGTCGCGGTGTTCCAGGCTCAGCGACTGGCTGATGTCGACGCCGCTGATCAGCGCGCCGAGGGCCGAGCTTAAGGGGGTGATGTTGAGGCTGCTCATGGTCTTTCTCTTCGAATTCGGAGTGTCATGCTTTTGTGGGAGCGAGCCTGCTCGCGAATGCGGAGTGTCAGGCGACAGTGCAGTGACTGATCTGACGCTTTCGCGAGCAGGCTCGCTCCCACAGGGGAATTTTCACAAGGCGATTTAGTGGGCCTGGCCGTGCCATGGCACCAGCTTTCGCTGCAGGGCGCGCAGGCCCATTTCCATGGCGAAGGCGATCAGGGCGATGACCAGAATCCCCAGCACCACCACATCTGTGACCAGAAACTGCGCGGCCGACTGCACCATGAAGCCTAAACCGCTGGTGGCGGCGATCAGTTCAGCCGCGACCAGCGTCGACCAGCCAACGCCCAGACCAATCCGCACGCCCGTGAGAATGTCCGGCAGCGCGCTCGGCAAAATCACATGACGAATCAGTTGCACGCGAGTCGCGCCCAACGACTGCGCCGCGCGCAATTTCGCTGGATCAACCGTGCGCACGCCGGTGGCAGTAGCGATGGCAATCGGCGCAAAAATCGCCAGATAAATCAGCAGCACTTTCGACAATTCGCCGATGCCGCACCAGATCACGATCAGCGGCAAATAGGCCAGAGGTGGAATCGGGCGGTAGAACTCGATCAGCGGATCGAGCACACCACGGGCGATGCGGTTGGCGCCAATGGCGATGCCCACCGGCACAGCGGTCAGAATCGCAAAACCCAGACCCAGACCGATACGGCTCAGGCTGGCGCCGAGGTGCTGCCACAACGTCGAATCCATGTAACCGGTAGTCGCCAGCAACCAGCCTTTTTGCAGCACGGCGGACGGCGGCGGCAGGAACAGCGGTTCGATCAATCCGGTGGCTGTTACGGCCCACCAGATCGCCAACAATGCAAATAAGGTCAGCAGACTGATCCAGCGCGTGCTGAGGCTGCGGCGTACGGGTATCGCAGCCGATGCGCTGACCGGTTTTACCGCAGCCGAGGAAACGTCGTAACTGCTCATGCGCGCTCCTGCCGTTGCCCGGCGCTGCGTTGCGAGAACACTTTGCTCAGCACGTGTTCGCGGGTTTCGATAAAACGCGGATCGGATTTGATCGCGCGGGCGGATTCACCAGCGGCGTAACGCTGACCGAAATCCAGGTGCAGGCGCTCAACGATTTGCCCCGGATTCGGCGCGAGCAGAATCAGGTCAGTGGCGAGGAACACCGCTTCTTCAATGTCATGGGTAATCAGAAAAACCGGCTTGGCGGTACGTTGCCAGACTTGCAGCAACAACTCCTGCATCTGTTCGCGGGTGAATGCGTCGAGGGCGCCGAAGGGTTCGTCCATCAGCAATACGCGCGGGTCGGCGGCGAGGGCGCGGGCGAGGCCGACACGCTGTTTCTGGCCACCGGAGAGTTGCCAGATACGACGGCTTTCGAAACCGGAAAGGTCAACCAGCACGAGCATTTCACGGGCGATTTTTTCGCGCTTGTCTTTGGCGACACCGGCCAGTTCCAGACCGAACGCGACGTTGGCCAACACATCCTGCCAAGGCAGCAAAGCGTCGTCCTGAAACACCACGCCCCGTTCAGCGCTCGGGCCTTTGACCGGCACGCCGTCGAGGGTGATGCGCCCGGCGCTCGGTTCGACGAAACCGGCAATCAGGTTCAACAGCGAAGTCTTGCCACTGCCGGACGGGCCGAGGGCGACCAGCAATTGCTGAGGCCCCAGGGTCAGAGAAATATCCGCCAGCACCGGTTCCGGGCTGCCCGGGTACTGTGCGCTGATGCGCTCCAGCTGTAGCAAGGCCATCGCAGTTAACTCCCGATCAGTTGGTGATGAATTTGGCGCTGACGTATGGCGCGTAGTCCGGCAGCACCGCTTCGACCTTGCCTTGCTCCTTGAGGAACGCGGCGGTGTCGGTGATGGCTTTGGTGGTCGGCGCGCCGAGGGTGACGACCTGATCCGCCGCCAGCGGGTAGACGTTGCCTTGCAGCAGCAGCGGAATATCGCTGGCCTTGGCGCCGGAGAGTTTCACCAGTTTGTCGACGTTGGCTTGATTGGCGAGCCAGGCTGTCGGGTCTTTGCGGTAATCGGCGTAAGCGTCGAGGGTGACCTTGGCGAACGCGGTGACGATTTCCGGGTGCTTCTCGGCGAAGTCTTTGCGCACGATCCACGCGTCGAAAGTCGGCGCGCCGAACTTGGCCAGTTCGCCGGAGGTGATCAGCACTTTGCCGTTTTCCTTGGCCACACCGAGTGCCGGATCCCAAACGTAGGTGGCGTCGATATCACCGCGTTTCCACGCAGCGATGATCGCTGGCGGGGCGAGGTTGAGCACGGTGACTTTCGAAGGGTCGATGTTCCAGTGCTTCAGCGCCGCGAGCAGGCTGTAGTGACCGGTCGATACAAACGGCACGGCGATTTTCTTGCCGATCAGATCCTGCGGAGTCTTGATGCCGGAACCGTCGCGCGCGACGAGTGCTTCGGCGGCGCCGATCTGGGTGGCGATGAGGAAGGTTTCGACCGGGACTTTGCGGGTGATCGCAGCGGTCAGCGGGCTCGAACCAAGGTAGCCGATCTGCACGTCACCGGAAGCGATGGCGGCGATGATGTCGGCGCCGTTATCGAACTTGCGCCAGGCGATATCGGCTTTGGTGGCTTTTTCGTAAGCGCCGTCGGCCTGGGCGACTTTCGCTGGGTCAACGGTGGTTTGGTAGGCGACGGTGAGGTCGGCGGCCTGGGCCAGGAAACTCGCGGCAGCCAGAGAGGCTACGGCGAGCAGGCGAAGCGGGAAATTCAGTTTCATTGAACAGCTCCATATCAGGCGACCGAGCGTCGGCGTGAAAGGAGACTAAATGATCTAAGAATCGGTAAATAAATAACTTTTTAGAATGAGCTTATGAGCGGAAAAATCTAAGGCTCGGGGGATTGTGGATATTTCGGATCTTGCGTTCGGCGTTAGATCTTTGCCCCCTCACCCCAGCCCTCTCCCCCAGGGGGGCGAGGGGGAAAGGGGGCCGATCTTTATGCATTTCAAGCCTGAGTTCGGCTGGATATTTCAGGTCGGCGTAACTTTGATGAGCACCTGAATCAGTCCCCTCTCCCTCCGGGAGAGGGTTAGGGTGAGGGGCTCCTCAGTTGCTGATCGCGAGAATGCTCGCCTGATACGACCCGACAAACACATCAAAATCCCCCACTTCGTTCTGCTCCAGCTCAGCCTGCGCTGCCAGCGACGAACGCGCCAACTCCTCAAACTTCGCCTGCTCATCCGCCGCCAAAGGCTCGCTACGGAAAAACTCGGCATGCGCCTGACTCTGACGCAGGGAGAACTGCGCAAAGCTTTCCTTGTGCTCAGCCATCGCCGCCAGCACTTGCGCAGAAGGCGTCAGAGACGGATCGCTGACCTTGGCCAGTTGCGCATCCAGTGCCTTGCTGTGGGAATCGCCGCCATGGCTCTGATCCAGCAACGCCGCCAGCGGAGCGATTTGCTCCAGCAGTTCGGCCGCCCAGGTCTTCATTTCGACCGGTTGACCGTCACGCTGCAATTGCAGACCCGGACGACGACCTTCCTTGACCACGCTGAGGAAGTTCGACGTGGCGTTGCCGCACGAAGTGTTGGTCAGCAGCGGACTGTCGTTTAGCGCGCAATACAGCAGGAACGCGTCGAGGAAGCGCGACTCGGTCAGGTCGATGCCCATCGGCAGGAACGGGTTGATGTCCAGGCAACGCACTTCAACGTACTGAATGCCACGGGCGACCAGCGCTTGAATCGGCCGCTCGCCGGTGTACGTCACGCGTTTCGGCCGAATGTTGGAGTAGTACTCGTTTTCGATTTGCAGGATGTTGGTGTTGAGCTGCACCCACTCGCCATCCTTGTGCGTGCCGACTTCAACGTACGGCGCGTACGGCGTGGCCACGGCTTTGCGCAGGCTGTCGGTGTAGCTCGCCAGATCGTTGTAGCACGGCGTCAGACCGGCCTGAGCGTTGCTCTGGTAACCGAGGTCGCTCATGCGCAGGCTGGTGGCGTACGGCAGATACAAGGTGTCCGGATCGAGCTGTTCCAGCTGATGCGAACGACCGCGCAGGAACCCGGCGTCCAGCGCAGGCGACGCACCGAACAGGTACATCAGCAGCCAGCTGTAACGACGGAAATTACGGATCAGTGCGATGTAGGAAAACGACTGGTAATCGCGGTCAGTGCCGACAAAACCTTCGGTTTCGCGCAGCAGCGGCCAGAGTTTTTCCGGCAGGGAGAAGTTGTAGTGAATCCCGGCGATGCACTGCATGGTCTTGCCATACCGCAGGGCCAGGCCCTTGCGATAAACGTACTTGAGCTGACCGATGTTGGAGGTGCCGTAATAAGCGATCGGGATGTCTTCCTCGGCCGGCAACGGGCACGGCATCGATGGACTCCACAGGTACTCGTTGCCGAGCTTGCTATAGGCAAAGCGGTGAATCTTGTCCAGGCTCGCCAGTGTGTCGGCCGGATCCGGCAGGGCGGGCGTGATGAATTCCAGCAGCGACTCGGAGTAGTCGGTGGTGATCTGTTCGTTGGTCAGCGCGGAACCCAAGGCTTCGGGGTGCGGCGTTTGCGCCAGGCGACCTTCGCTGGTCACGCGCAGGCATTCACGTTCGATACCGTGCAGGCACTGCTCGAGCAGAGAGAGGTTAGCGCGCTCGCCGAGCAGAGCCAGGCGGCGGTTGAGAAGTTCGCTCAATTTGGATTCCTTCACGCGTCAGTCGCCCCAATATGGGGGTGGGCAGGACGGTCTACAAGGGTGAAGTTGAAACTGGCGTTTTCGCCTGGTTTTGTAGCGGCAGGCCATTTGCCGGTCAGTCAGGAACTGCACAATCCCTGTGGGAGCGAGCTTGCTCGCGAAGAGGGTTTATCAGCCAACATTTCGGTTGCGTGACACACCGCCTTCGCGAGCAAGCTCGCTCCCACAAGGTTCGTTGCGCCGAAATTAACTCAAATTGATGGCGTCTAGCTACAGGACAGCGAACGTGCCTTGCGCTTTTGCGACCAGTTTGTCGCCCTGCATCACGTCGGCTTCGACCACTAAAGTGCGGCGGCCCGGGTGGATGACCCGTGCCGTGCACATGACCTCGCCGTGTGAAACGGCGCGGATATAGTTGATCTTGCACTCGATGGTGGCGCTCTGCTGATCGAAGCCGTGGGTGCTGGAACAGGCCAGCCCCATGGCGATGTCGACCAGACTGAACAGCGCGCCACCGTGCAATTTGCCGCCGCGATTGCGCAGTTCCGGTTCCAGCACCAGGGCGACTTGCGCCACCCCGGTTTCCAGGCTGTGCAGGCGGCAGCCCAACAGCTTGAAAAACGCGCTCTCGACGAGCCCGGCTGGAATTTCCATCAGCGTTTCTTCAACTGCTTGGCATTGGCGAACAGCGAGGCCATCGCATTGTTCACCGGCGCTGCGGTCGCGGTTTCCTTGCGTGGCGCGTTGTTTGAAGGCTGGCGCTGGGCCGAACCCGGACGCGAGCCACGGGCACCGTCGATCTTCTCGCCCGGGGTGTCGCCCATGCGCATCGACAGGCCAACGCGTTTGCGCGGGATATCGACTTCCATGACCTTCACCTTGACCACATCACCAGCCTTCACCGCCTCACGCGGATCCTTGATGAACTTCTCCGACAGCGCCGAGATGTGCACCAGACCATCCTGATGCACGCCGATATCGACGAATGCACCGAACGCAGTCACGTTGGTGACCACGCCTTCGAGGATCATCCCCAGTTGCAGGTCTTTCAGGTCTTCGACGCCTTCCTGGAATTCCGCAGTCTTGAACTCCGGACGCGGGTCGCGGCCCGGTTTTTCCAGTTCCTGGATGATGTCGGTCACGGTCGGCAGGCCGAAGGTTTCGTCGGTGAATTTCTTCGGATCCAGACGCTTGAGGAAACTGGCGTCGCCGATCAGCGAACGGATATCACGGTCGGTTTCAGCGGCAATGCGCTGCACCAGCGGATAGGCTTCCGGGTGAACAGCCGACGAATCCAGCGGGTTGTCGCCGTTCATCACGCGCAAGAAACCGGCTGCCTGTTCGAAGGTTTTTTCGCCCAGACGTGCGACTTTCTTCAGCGCTGCACGGGTTTTGAACGCACCGTGCTCGTCGCGGTGCGCGACGATGTTTTGCGCCAGCGTTGCGTTGAGGCCGGAGATCCGCGCCAGCAGCGCCACCGAAGCGGTGTTCACATCTACGCCGACGGCGTTCACGCAGTCCTCAACTACAGCGTCCAGACCACGCGCCAGTTTCAACTGCGACACGTCGTGCTGGTACTGGCCGACACCGATGGATTTCGGATCGATTTTCACCAGTTCGGCGAGAGGATCCTGCAGACGACGGGCGATGGACACCGCGCCACGAATCGACACGTCGAGATCCGGGAATTCCTTGGCCGCCAGCTCCGACGCCGAGTACACCGATGCACCGGCTTCGGAGACCATGACTTTGGTCATCTTCATCGCTGGATATTTTTTGATCAGTTCGATCGCCAGTTTGTCGGTCTCGCGGCTGGCGGTACCGTTGCCAATGGCGATCAGATCAACCGAGTGCTTGGCGCACAGGGCGGCCAGAATGGCGATGGTCTGATCCCACTTGTTGTGCGGCACGTGCGGGTAAACCGTGGCGTGATCGAGCAGTTTGCCAGTCGAGTCGACCACGGCCACTTTGCAACCGGTACGCAGGCCCGGGTCGAGACCCAGAGTCGCACGCGGACCGGCCGGTGCGGCCAGCAGCAGGTCGTGCAGGTTGTGCGCGAACACGTTGATCGCTTCGGTTTCGGCGCCGTCACGCAGCTCGCCGAGCAGGTCGGTTTCCAGGTGCGTGTAGAGCTTGACCTTCCACGTCCAGCGCACCACTTCGCCGAGCCATTTGTCAGCCGGGCGGTTCTGGTTCTGGATGTTGAATTGCTGAGCGATCATGCCTTCGCACGGGTGCATGGTCCCCGGCAGTTCGTCGCCGACTTTCAGTGCGGAACTGAGGATGCCTTCGTTGCGGCCACGGAAAATCGCCAGTGCGCGGTGCGACGGCATGCTTTTCAGCGGTTCGTCGTGTTCGAAGTAATCGCGGAACTTGGCGCCTTCTTCTTCCTTGCCAGCGATAACGCGGGCACTGATGGTCGCTTCCTGCTTGAGGTAGTTGCGCAGTTTCTCCAGCAGGCTGGCGTCTTCGGCGAAGCGCTCCATGAGGATGTACTTGGCGCCTTCCAGCGCAGCCTTCACGTCTGCCACGCCTTTTTCGGCATCGACGAAGCGTGCAGCTTCGGTTTCCGGTGTCAGATTCGGGTCGTTGAACAGGCCGTCGGCCAGGTCGCCGAGGCCGGCTTCCAGGGCAATCTGGCCCTTGGTGCGGCGCTTCTGCTTGTACGGCAGGTACAAGTCTTCGAGGCGGGTCTTGGTGTCGGCGAGTTTGATGTCGCGCTCGAGGGCAGGGGTGAGTTTGCCTTGCTCCTCGATGCTGGCGAGGATACTGATGCGCCGTTCGTCGAGTTCTCGCAGGTAGCGCAGACGCTCTTCCAGATGACGCAACTGGGTGTCATCGAGGCTGCCGGTGACTTCTTTCCGGTAACGGGCGATGAAGGGAACGGTAGAGCCTTCATCGAGTAGCGCGACGGCCGCTTCGACCTGTTGTGGGCGTACACCGAGTTCCTCGGCAATGCGGCTGTTGATGCTGTCCATAAAACCACCTGACATATTGTGAAAGCAGGCTCGCAGGCACGGAAACAAAGGCCCGGAGTCTGGTTGAGCGGCTAGAAAATTGCCGCTGCCTGGGTCAAAAGGCAGGCCATTGACCCGTGAAATCGAACAATTACTGCGCGCGGCAGGAAAAAAGCCTGCCACCTGCGGTAACGATTCAGACGTTGCCTGGCACAAAACGCCGCGCATTATAACCAGCGTTCTGTCATTCGGGGGCGTCGCAGTCTGTAGGCATAAACCCCGGTTTTCTGGCAGTGAAGGAAAAATCTGCTAACAATGCACACGGTGCGTATAACGGCAGCTACGCCATAATGCGCGCCGAGCTAAAAGGAGCATCCAATGAGCAGCACTGCACAAACTGCTGAAGGCGAAAAAATTCTCATCGTTGACGACGATCCGGGCCTAAGCAGCCTGCTGGAACGTTTTTTCGTCAGCAAGGGCTACCGTGCCCGTACCGTACCGAACACCGAGCAGATGGATCGTCTGCTGTCGCGTGAAGTTTTCAATCTGGTCGTCCTCGACCTGATGCTGCCCGGCGAAGACGGTCTGACCGCTTGCCGCCGCCTGCGTGGCGCGAACAACCAGATTCCGATCATCATGCTCACCGCCAAGGGCGACGAGCTGAGCCGCATCAAGGGCCTGGAACTGGGCGCCGACGATTATCTGGCCAAGCCGTTCAACCCGGATGAATTGATGGCCCGGGTCAAAGCGGTCCTGCGTCGTCAGGCCGCACCGGTACCGGGCGCGCCGGGCAGTGAAGACGAAAACGTCACCTTCGGTGATTACGTGTTGTCGCTGGCCACCCGCGAACTGAAACGCGGCGAAGAAGTGCACATGCTTACCACCGGTGAGTTTGCGGTACTCAAGGCCTTGGTGATGAACGCGCGTCAGCCGCTGACCCGCGACAAACTGATGAACCTGGCCCGTGGCCGCGAGTGGGATGCCCTCGAGCGTTCCATCGACGTGCAGATTTCCCGTCTGCGCCGCATGATCGAGCCGGATCCATCGAAGCCGCGCTATATCCAGACCGTCTGGGGCGTAGGCTACGTGTTTGTACCCGATGGTGCCGCCACCAAGTGATCGGTGATTTGTAGGAGCGAGTCTGCAGGTTTTGGTCGAACGGCCATGCCCGCAGACTCGCAATCCGCAATATGCGAGCATTGCTCGCTCCTGCAAGTGTGTAGCGGTTATAGATGAAGACCCCCGTCTGGTTCCCCCAAAGTTTTTTCTCCCGCACCCTCTGGCTGGTGCTGATCGTCGTGCTGTTTTCCAAGGCGCTGACCCTGGTTTATCTGTTGATGAACGAGGACGTGCTGGTGGACCGCCAATACAGCCACGGCGTCGCCCTGACGCTGCGTGCCTATTGGGCCGCCGATGAAGAAAACCGCGCCAAGATCGCTGATGCCGCGACTCTGATCCGGGTGGTCGGCGCCGGTGTGCCGGAAGGCGAACAGCACTGGCCGTACAGCGAAATCTACCAGCGACAGATGCAGGCGGAGCTGGGCGCTGACACCGAAGTGCGCTTGCGCATGCACTCGCCGCCGGCGCTGTGGGTGCGCGCGCCGAGCCTTGGTGATGGTTGGCTAAAGGTGCCGTTGTATCCGCACCCGTTGCGCGGCCAGAAAATCTGGAACGTGCTCGGCTGGTTCCTCGCCATCGGCTTGCTGTCGACGGCGTCGGCATGGATTTTCGTCAGTCAGCTCAATCAGCCGTTGAAACGCTTGGTCTATGCCGCCCGGCAGCTTGGTCAGGGCCGCAGCGTGCGGTTGCCGATCAGCGACACGCCGAGCGAGATGACCGAGGTGTATCGCGCTTTTAACCAGATGGCCGAAGACGTCGAGCAGGCCGGACGCGAGCGCGAGTTGATGTTGGCCGGCGTGTCCCACGATTTGCGCACACCACTGACCCGCTTGCGGCTGTCGCTGGAGTTGATGGGCGACCGCAATGACCTGACCGACGACATGGTGCGCGACATCGAAGACATGGATGCGATTCTCGATCAGTTCCTCGCGTTTATTCGTGATGGCCGTGACGAGTCGGTGGAGGAGGTGGATCTTACTGATCTGGTGCGCGAGGTCGCGGCGCCGTACAACCAGAATGAAGAGAAGGTGCGTTTGCGTCTGGAGCCGATCCAGCCGTTTCCGCTGCGTCGGGTATCGATGAAACGCTTGCTGAACAACCTGATCGGCAACGCCTTGAACCATGCCGGCGGCAGTGTGGAAGTCGCGGCTTATGTATCCGGTGACGTCAGTGCGCCGTATGTGGTGCTGAGCGTGATGGACCGTGGCGCGGGAATTGATCCGTCGGAGCTTGAGGCGATTTTCAACCCGTTTACCCGAGGTGATCGTGCACGGGGCGGGAAGGGCACTGGCTTGGGGTTGGCGATTGTGAAGCGGATTGCTTCGATGCATGGCGGCAATGTTGAACTGCGCAATCGGTCCGGGGGTGGATTGGAAGCGCGAGTCAGGTTGCCTTTGGGATTGATGCTGCCGCGAGATGCTGTGTAGGTCAAAAGCCCCTCACCCCAGCCCTCTCCCGGAGGGAGAGGGAGCTGACCGAGGTGTCTGGCGTTATACATCGACCTGAAAGTCCGAGTCGATTATGGATTCGGTAAAGATCGATCATGTCGGCGGAGTTTTCCAATATCCCCCAATCTGTCCCCTCTCCCTATGGGAGAGGGTTAGGGTGAGGGGCTTTTGCTCTTGGCTCTAGCCTTTGCCTTTGGTGCGAGTCATATTCGGTCCGCCATTCTTCTCAAGATGCTCAATGATGATCCCCGCCACATTCTTGCCGGTGGTGGTTTCGATCCCCTCCAGGCCCGGTGACGAGTTCACTTCCATCACCAGCGGCCCGTGATTGGAGCGCAGGATATCCACACCCGCCACCGCCAGGCCCATGACCTTGGCCGCGCGCAACGCGGTCATGCGTTCCTCCGGGGTGATCTTGATCAGACTGGCGCTGCCGCCACGATGCAGGTTGGAACGGAACTCACCCGGTTTGGCCTGGCGCTTCATTGCCGCGATGACTTTGTCACCGACCACGAAGCAACGAATATCCGCGCCGCCCGCTTCCTTGATGTATTCCTGAACCATGATGTTCTGCTTCAGGCCCATGAACGCCTCAATCACCGACTCTGCCGCCGTGGCGGTTTCGCACAGCACCACGCCGATGCCTTGGGTGCCTTCCAGCACTTTGATCACCAGCGGCGCGCCGTTGACCATGTCGATCAGATCGGGAATGTCATCCGGCGAGTGCGCAAACCCGGTGACCGGCAGACCGATGCCGCGCCGCGACAGCAGTTGCAGTGAGCGCAACTTGTCCCGCGAACGGGCGATCGCCACCGATTCATTGAGCGGGAACACCCCCATCATTTCGAACTGGCGCAACACCGCGCAGCCGTAGAACGTCACCGACGCACCGATCCGCGGGATCACCGCATCAAAGCCTTCCAGCGGTTTGCCGCGATAGTGGATCTGCGGCTTGTGGCTGGCGATGTTCATGTAGGCGCGCAAGGTGTCGATCACTACCATTTCATGCCCGCGCTCGGTTCCGGCTTCGACCAGACGGCGGGTGGAATACAGACGCGGATTCCGCGACAGCACAGCGATCTTCATGCAACACCTGTGGAGGAGGTAGATACCGGGAACACCGGCTTGTCTTGTACATATTTGATGCCCGGATTGACCACCAACTGGCCATCGATCAGGGCTTTGGAGCCGAGCAGCAGGCGGTAGCGCATCGACTTGCGGCAGGCGAGGGTGAACTCGACCGGCCACACTCGATCGCCCAGGGCCAGGGTGGTGCTGATCACGTAGCGCACCTGCGCATGGCCGTTGGAGCTTTTAATGGTTTTGCGCGTCACCAGCGGTGCTTCACAACGCCGATGACGCAACTGCACAACCGTGCCGAGGTGCGCGGTAAAGCGCACCCACTTCTCGCCATCGCGTTCGAACGGCTCGATGTCGGTGGCGTGCAGGCTGGAGGTGCTGGCGCCGGTGTCGATCTTCGCCCGCAGGCCGGCGACTCCCAAATCCGGAAGCGCCACCCACTCGCGCAGACCGACAACGGTCAAATGGTCAAATGTCTTCAATAGAAAAAACCAACGATTAACGCGTAAAGGCCTCAGGTGAAACCTGGGCCAACGCTTTGAATGCAGGTTTGGCGAACCAGAAGCCCTGCATCAGAAATATTCCACAGTCCGCCAGGAAGTCCCGTTCACCGGCGCTCTCGATGCCTTCGGCAATGACTGTAACGTCCAACTCCGCACAGATTGTGACAATCCCCCGAACGATCGCCTGACGAACACGGTCTTGATCGACATCGCGGATCAGCGCCATGTCGAGTTTGATCAGGTCCGGTTGGAAATCAGCCAGCAGATTGAGCCCCGAATAACCGGCACCGAAATCGTCGATGGCGGTCTTGAAGCCGAATTCGCGGTATTCACGCAGAATATTGGTCAAATGGCGATAGTTATCTATGTGCTCGCTTTCCAGGGTTTCGAAAATCAGCCGGTCGATAGGGAAACGGTGTTTTTTTGCTGCCTCGAGCGTACTGCGAATGCACAGCTCTGGACGATAGACCGCGTTGGGCATGAAGTTGATCGACAAGTGTGTCTGCATATTTAGATTGGCCGCGCCTTCGATGGCGCGCGTCCGGCAGAGCTGGTCGAAACGGTAGCGGTTGTCTTCTGTAACCTGATCCAACACCGTGAATGCGCCTTCACCGGCCACACCACGGACCAACGCTTCATGGGCAAAAACCGACTGATCGCGCAGATCGACGATGGGCTGGTAGGCGAAGGAAAAATCGAAGCTCAGTGGTTCGCTTTGCTGGCAGCCTTGGCAACCGGCCTTGGGCGAGGTTAATGAAGATGGAAATTTAGTCACTCGATCACTCCATGCCGATGCACCGGCCAAGATCACAGTCTATCTGGAGGGCTGAGTTCTTGCGCCCGACAGAAACGGTAGTACAGTTCCGACTACTGGCTGAACGAGGAATTCACATGGCGCAAAAACAGGAAGAGGACGACAAGGTTCGTCTCGACAAATGGCTGTGGGCTGCGCGTTTTTACAAAACCCGTGCCCTCGCCAAAGCGGCCATCGAAAGTGGCAAGGTGCATTGTCGCGGTGAGCGCTGCAAGCCCGGCAAAGAGCCACGCATCGGCGATGAGTTCGAGATTCGTACCGGGTTTGAAGTGCGCACGGTGAAGGTTGAGGCGTTGTCGATTGTGCGACGCGGCGCACCGGAGGCGCAGACGTTGTACGCGGAGACCGAGGCAAGTATTGCCAAGCGTGAAGCGGCTGCGGCGATGCGCAAGGCGGGCGCGCTGGGCGTAACCACGGATGGCAAACCGAGCAAAAAACAGCGGCGGGATTTGTTCAAGTTTCGTGGAGGCAGTAACGACGAATAATCGCGTTGTTGGTGCTGACCTCTTCGCGAGCAGGCTCGCTCCCACAGGAGATTGCATTCCAATGTGGGAGCGAGCCTGCTTGCGAATCGAGGGTGCAGTCCTCGCCGAAGACAGCTCGGAATCAGGCGCTACGCACCACACTCATCCGTGAAACCAGCGGCAACTTGCCCAGTAACGCAAAGATCGGCGTCGTCACCTTCAGCCAGAAGTTCGAGGCGTGATACGCAAACGGCGTGTAGTAACCCCAACCCAACGCCCACACCGCCAGCAACACGCCGCCGATGTAATCGTCCTGACCCCAATGCGCACCGGCTACCAGTCGCGGCAGCATGAACAACAGCGCCAGGCCCCAGATCGTCACAAACTGGCCGACCGTGCGGCTGAACACACCCATGAACAATGCCCAGATCAGCAACACCGAAGCATGGTCACCGGGGAAACTCTGGCTCGAGCGATCCTTCAGCTCCCAGGTTTTCTCCAGGTGCGGGAAGTAATCGCTGATATGCACCGCGCCTTCCAGCACCATCGACGGGCTGCTGTGCTGCCAGTCCATATGGTCGGCGAACTTGGAAAACAGCGCGCGGATCACCACCATCAACAGCAGGATCGAGAAAAAACCGAAGAATGCGCGACGCACGTCAATGGCCTTGAATACCCAGTCGCCCTTGATCAGCAGCGTCAACAGAATCAGGCCGACGACGATGTCGAAGGGTCGCAGACTTGCAATTGCCCAGATGTGGAGCCATATCGGGTTGCTGGCCAGCGGTGCATTGAGCGCGCGGAACAGCCACTCGTCGAAAATCACACACAGCGAGTTGCCCGTAGGCCATAACCAGAAAGCCAGTAGCGCCAACGGCACTACGTTGCACAGAACCAGCCGGCCGAGGTTCCACCTTGATTGGAACAAACCCGGATTGTTCATAAAATGCCTCCCATGGCAGAGCTGTCGGCACCAAAAAGGGTGCCAAGAAGCGCAAATTTTCACGTCTTGTAACCATTTTGTCACCACATTCAGATACCCAAAATTATGACCGACCTAGCGGATACCGATTTCACCCAACGTTTCATCTTCGATGACAGTGACACCCGCGGCGAATTGGTGGCGCTTGAGCGCAGCTACGCCGAAGTCCTCGCCAAGCACCCGTACCCGGAGCCGGTCGCGCAATTGCTCGGCGAACTGATGGCGGCGGCCTCGTTGCTGGTCGGCACACTGAAGTTCGACGGCTTGCTGATTCTGCAGGCGCGCTCCGAAGGGCCGATTCCGATGCTGATGATCGAGTGCTCCAGCGAGCGTGAAATCCGTGGCCTGGCGCGTTACGACGCCGAGCAGATCGCGGCGGACGCGACCCTCGCCGACCTGATGCCGAATGGCGTTCTGGCCCTGACTGTCGACCCGACTGTCGGCCAGCGTTATCAGGGCATCGTCGATCTCGACGGCGAAACCCTGTCCGACTGCTTCACCAACTATTTCGTCATGTCGCAACAGGTCGGCACGCGTTTCAAGCTGTTCGCCGACGGCCGTCGCGCCCGTGGTCTGCTGTTGCAGCAACTGCCGGCCGATCGCCTGAAAGACGAAGAAGATCGCGCCGCCAGCTGGCAGCACATCACTGCGCTGGCCAGCACCCTGAGCGCCGATGAGTTGTTGAGCCTGGACAACGAAACCGTGTTGCATCGCCTCTACCATGAAGAGCAGGTTCGCTTGTTCGATGTGCAGAACCTGCGCTTCCGTTGCAGCTGCTCGCGGGAACGCTCGGGCAATGCGCTGGTCAGTCTGGGTCTGGAAGATGCGCAGGCCTTGGTCGCCGAACAGGGTGGCACCGTCGAGATCGATTGCCAGTTCTGCAACGAGCGTTACCTGTTCGATGCGGCCGATATTGCTCAATTGTTCGCTGGCGCAGGCGTCGACACGCCGTCAGATACCCGGCACTAAAACGGTTCAGCGCAGGTAAATTCACTGCGTAACGACGGAATATCGCCGTTACGACGGGAGGACCCTACTCTTTTTGGGCTTTTCTGGCATAATCCGGCCCACTTTTTTCGCGGTAGTAGTGCACGACTTTCTACTACAAAACGTTTGGAGCACACTCGGCCACTGGCCGACGGGGAACCTCATGACGCAAGCCAATAACGCCGTGTACACCGATCTGAGTGTTGATGATCTGGTAAAAGAAGCCCTGAACCGCGGTGAGGGCGAGCTTGCCGATACCGGCGCTCTGGTTGTTCGCACTGGTCACCGCACCGGTCGTTCGCCGGTTGACCGTTTCATCGTTGAAGAGCCTTCCACCCAGGCCGCTATCGCCTGGGGCCCGATCAACCGCAAGTTCCCGGCCGACAAGTTCGACGCGCTGTGGGCTCGCGTAGAAGCATTCAACAACGCGCAAGAGCACTTTGTGTCCCACGTGCATGTAGGCGCGGCGGAAGATCACTACCTGGCCGTGAAAATGACCACCCAGACTGCCTGGCAGAATCTGTTCGGTCGTTGCCTGTTCATCAACCCGGCCCAGTACAACCCGGCCGGTCGTGAAGAGTGGCAAGTGCTCAACGTGGCCAACTTCGAGTGCGTGCCTGAGCGTGACGGCACCAACTCCGACGGTTGCGTGATCCTCAACTTCGCACAGAAAAAAGTGCTGATCGCTGGCATGCGTTACGCCGGTGAGATGAAGAAAGCCATGTTCTCCGTGCAGAACTTCCTGCTGCCGGCCGCTGACGTGTTGCCAATGCACTGCGCTGCCAACATCGGCGAAGAAGGCGACGTGACCCTGTTCTTCGGTCTGTCGGGCACCGGTAAAACCACCCTGTCGGCCGACGAAAGCCGTTACCTGATCGGTGACGACGAACACGGCTGGGGCGAAGGCGTGGTGTTCAACATCGAAGGTGGTTGCTATGCCAAGTGCATCGACCTCTCCGAGAAGAACGAGCCGGTGATCTGGAAAGCCATCAAGCACGGCGCCGTGCTGGAAAACGTCGTGATCGACGACGCCAAACACGCCGACTACGCCGATGTCAGCCTGACCCAGAACAGCCGCGCCGCATACCCGCTGGAGCACGTTGCCAAGCGTTCCGAGCACAACCTCGGTGGCGAGCCAAACGCTGTAATCTTCCTGACCTGCGACCTGACCGGCGTACTGCCGCCAGTGTCGATCCTCAACGAAGAACAAGCGGCCTACCACTTCCTGTCCGGCTACACCGCTTTGGTGGGCTCGACTGAAATGGGTTCGGGCAGCGGCATCAAGTCGACCTTCTCCACCTGCTTCGGCGCACCGTTCTTCCCGCGTCCGGCTGGCGAATACGCCGAGCTGCTGATCAAGCGCATCCGCGGCTTCGGCTCCAAGGTCTACCTGGTCAACACCGGCTGGACCGGCGGCGGCTACGGCGTCGGCAAACGCTTCAACATCCCGACCACCCGCGCAGTGATCGCAGCGATCCAGAGCGGCGCGCTGATCGGTGCAGCCACCGAGCACCTTGACACCATCAACCTCGACGTGCCACTGGCCGTACCGGGCGTTGAAACCAACCTGCTCAACCCACGCAACACTTGGGCTGACAAGGCTGCGTACGACGAGGCCGCGAAAGCACTGGCGGGTCTGTTCATCGAGAACTTCAAGAAGTTCGAAGTGAGCGACGCGATCAAGGCTGCAGGGCCGAAGTTGTAAGATTGGTTTGTAGCGAATGAAAAAGCCGCCTTTTGAGGGCGGCTTTTTTGTGGGTGATGGGTTGGGTGTCATTATCAGATCAACTGCCATTATTCCCGCAGCGTTCGCGTTAAACAGCCAGAATAATGCTACTTAAGTAGCCGTGAACTCAAAACGCCGTTCTTCTTCTCTTCAGCCTTCATAGCCATTGCCGCTGGTATGCAGTACTCGCAGCATCTCCACAGCATCAACTTTGATTGTGTAGATGATGTAGTAGTTTGGGGTGACAACCATTTCGCGGGTGCCTTGCGCGATACCTCTTTTGTATAAAGCAGGCTGCTGGCGGACGCTTTCTCCCTTCGATTCGAAAAGCTCATCGAGCTTAATCGCTGCAGCGGGATTTTCCTGGCCGATACGCTCCATGATGTTTTCTCGGTCATCCAGCGCCTCTTGGCGCCAGACCAACCTCATCAACGTACTCGCTGACGCAGGGCATCCCGCTTGGCGGCAAATATCCTGCGAGCGTCTTCATCGCTGACGCTGGGTCTTGGGTCATCAATGCTGATTTGTACCTGTTGCTTGACCCATTCTTCATATGCCGCAGCTTCATGAGCTTGTTTCATCGCTTCGGCGCGATCAGGACGGGCATAGGTTTTTATCTGCAGGGGGTCATAGCTGGAGGCGTCCACATCGAAGTGATTGAGACCTACTCCTTGCAGGTAGGTCACCAGTGTTTCGAACCGCTTGAACAGTCGCACCTGACCACTGCGTTGTGCTGCCAGTGAATATTCTTTGTTTCCTTGCTGAATCTGAATTGACCAGCCACCGGGTTTGGCGACGATATGTGCGCTACTGATCGAACCATTCTCAAACAATCGCGCGAGAGTACTGTGATCAATGGTTTCAGTGGTCATGAAGGCGAGCTCTTGGTTGAACAATGGCTCCCATCGTACGCAATCAATAATAGTTTGCAAAATTCAACTCCTGTGCTGGACGCCGGGTGTGCAGCATCCATGTTCTTTGGTCAGGCAGGCGCTAGTTATTTGGGCGCGCACCTGCCTGAGATTGTTTTCAGGCTGGTGCCTTCCAATTGGGCATTCGCTGCTGCGCAACCTGCAGCAGGTCACAGCCATCCTGCGTCAGCAGATAGAGGGCGTGGGTGATGTGGGGGATGTCTTCGACGTCGGCTTGTTTGAAGTTGAGGCAATAGAGGGTGCGTAGCAGGTCGCTTGAAGCGCGCAGGCGCTGGACGGCGCATTCGAGGATGTCTTGCGGGTTGACCTCGGTGTCGATGAGCAGAGGCTTGGTGTCGGTGAGATTGGATTCGAGTGGGCGGTAGCGATCGGTGGTGAATTGATTCCATGTTTTCATTGTTTTTGCCTCGTTTTTTGCGTCATGAGAATCCGCACCAACCGTGACCAAGCGATAGGTGGCGGACTGCGTTCGGGTTGGTCAACCGATGAGGCATTCACAACCGGCACGCCCGAGGGCGTCCCGAACACAGCCGCCATAAAGCGTGCTGACACAAAAAAGCGCCAGCAGCATACAACGACTGTGAATGCACATCTAATACGGGTGACCAAGCCCGAGCCGCTGAATTGGCAGCGACAGCCACGACTATAGAGATCAGCTACACGAAGCCGATAGAAGACAAGGAGTCTGTCTTTGTAGGAACGGGACGTAGATTTGATAGGTCATCGCCGCTGATCGACCTTCTGTTTTAAACGAGCGCGTTTATCAGCCATCAATGCTCTGGATATCTCATCGGGAATGCTGGGACGAGGATCATCCAGGCTGGCTTGAACCTGTCGGATGAACCAAGCCGTGTAGGCATCCTCTTCACTCGGTGGATCGAACTGATCGTTCGTAACATTCATTGTTGGATTCCTGCCCAAGGAGATATAGCGCTGACCTGGAGTGATCTAGTTGTACGCCGACTGCGCTGGCCTCTGCTTGGCCACTTCAAGCAAGTCGCAACCATCCTGCACCAGCAGATAAAGCGCATTGACGATGTTGGGAATATCTTTCACATCAGCTTGTTTGAAACATAGGCAATAGAGCGTTTCCAGCAAATCACCGGCCGCGCGTAAACGCTGATCGGCGGCATTGATCAGGTCAGTCTGGCTGGAGTGGCTGTCGATAAGCAGTACCGGTTTTTCGCTGTAGCAAGTCTTGAGGGGGCGATAGCGGTTGATCATGGTGAGGCGTGTCCTGTTCGAAGGCGCTGGGGCGGGCCGGCAGAGTGTTTGCAGCCGCGCCGGTCACTATAGAAGGGCGTTTCTCTGTGGGACAAGACAGCCGCAATGGACAGTATTCGTAGGGGTTTTTCCGTGTTTTGAGGAAATGCCCTACGTGTTTTCGCAGCTTTTTCAGGCCAAAACCCTTAGGCGTAATAATTCCTACGTGATTGTCAGGCGATTCGCGGTAAACCGCTGTATCGTGCGCGCCAGAATCTGTAGGGCGTTTCCAAACGTCTGACACGCGCTTAAAGGGAATTAGGTATGCACTGGCTACGAATGGCCGCGATTTTATTGCTCGGGCTGGGCACTTGCCGTTTGGCCATGGCCTCGGACGTTGGCAATGCGTGGGTGCTGGATCGCCTCGATCGCACATATTGGCCGGAGGCACTGATCAGCCAGGCGAGCATGGACACGGCGTCGCGCGGTGAAGTGTTGATGTTCGCCAAAGCACTTTTGGCCAGTGAAGCGCTGGATGAAGAGGGGCTTGAGCAGCGACTCGGTGTGCCACACGTGCAACTGAAGTCGATTCGCCACGTGCGCGACGGCCTCTGGGAGGGGTTGCTGAGCACCTATCGCAATGCCAGTCAGAACTGTGATGAACAGCCTTTTTGTCCGCGCGTGCGCAGCGTCACTGATTTGCGTCAGTTGGCGGCGGCATTCACTGGCGACATCAGCCCGGCCCATGCGCTGTGGGCGAGCAAGAGCCAAGGCGTGCATGAGCAGATGCTGAACGAGCAGTTGCGGGTGGCGGTGTTGCGTCCCTGAATTTGAGGATTTTGCGTTGTTCTGAGCGGCCTCTTCGCGAGCAAGCTCGCTCCCACAGGGACCGTGGTGTTCAAGTAATCGCTGTATCATTCCGAATCGATTTGGCCCCGACCTTTTCTCGACTCGCTGCGATCGCCCGCTAGGCTGTTGGCATGGCAGCAGTCAATGGAGTGACAGCGAATGCACAACACCCTGGAACAGGTTTTTGGTTTTCCACAGTTTCGACCCGGTCAAGAAACCGCGATCAGCGCGGTACTGGCCGGGCGCTCGGCGGCGGCGATTTTTCCCACAGGCTCCGGCAAGTCAATTTGTTATCAATTGCCGGCGCTAATGCTGCCGCACCTGACGCTGGTAGTCTCGCCGTTGCTGGCGCTGATGCAGGATCAGTTGGCCTTCTTGCAGCGACACGGTATCTCGGCTGGCAGCATCGATTCGGCGCAGAGCCGCGATGACGCCAATGACGTGATGGCCCGCGCCCGTTCGGGCGAGTTGAAGATTCTGATGATCTCGGTGGAGCGCTTGAAGAACGAGCGTTTCCGCAATTTTTTGCAGCAGGTGCCGATCTCGCTGCTGGTGGTGGACGAGGCGCATTGCATCTCGGAATGGGGCCACAACTTCCGCCCTGATTACCTCAAGCTGCCGGATTACCAACGCCAGTTCAACATCCCGCAAACCCTACTGCTGACGGCTACCGCGACGCCGAAAGTCATCGCCGACATGCAGGCCAAATTCGCTATCGCCGCTGACGATGTGGTGACGACCGGCTTCTACCGGCCCAACCTCAATCTGCTGGTCGAACCGGTGCGCGGTCAGGACAAACGGCGGCGTCTGGTGGAATGGATGAGTGAGCGTCCGGGGCAGCCGAGCATCGTCTACGTGACCTTGCAGAAAACCGCTGAGCACATCGCCGAACACCTTGAGCGCAACGGCATTCAGGCCGAGGCGTATCACGCCGGTTTAGCCCACGACAAACGCGAAGCGATCCAGAAACGCTTTATGGCCGGTCAATCCAATTGCATCGTCGCAACCATCGCGTTCGGCATGGGCATCGACAAGAGTGATATCCGCAACGTCGTGCACTTCGATCTGCCCAAATCCATCGAAAACTACAGTCAGGAAATCGGCCGCGCCGGGCGTGACGGGCAGCCGTCGGACTGTCTGGTATTGGCCAATCGCGACAGCCTCAACGTGCTGGAAAACTTCGTCTACGGCGATACGCCGGAGCGCGACGGCATTCGCTATGTGCTCGACGAGTTGAAAGCTTCGGTGCCGGAAGGGCAGTGGGAGTTTCTGATTGGCCCACTGGCGGATCAGAGCAACATTCGCGCACTGCCGCTGAAGACGTTGCTGGTGCAGCTGGAACTGCGCGGTTTGATCGCGCCGCGCTACGCTTACTACGCCGAATACCGCTTCAAATACCTGCTGGAACCGGAAGCGCTGCTTGAGCGTTTCGAAGGTGAACGCAGGGATTTCGTCGCGGCGATCATTCAAACCTCGGCTCGCGCGCGCACCTGGGCCACGGTGAATTTCGAGGCGATGTACGCGCAGTATTCCGCCGAGCGCAATCGGGTAGTGAAGGCGCTGGATTACTTCCAGGAAAAGGGTTGGGTCGAGCTTGAGAGCAAGCAGATGACCGAGGTCTACAGCCTGCTGAGAAGCGACTTTGACAGCGATGCTCTGAGCGCTGAACTGCACGAATATTTCACCCGGCATGAGCAGGCCGAAGTGGCGCGTATCCACGCGATGCTTGAGGTGTTCGCCAGCGAGCGCTGCCTGGGCTATCGCTTGGCCGAGTATTTCGGTGATCACAATGCGCCTCAGCAGTGTGGGCATTGTTCGGTGTGCCACGGACAGGTTGCGCGGTTGCCGGCACCACCGGAGTTGCCAGCGCTTGTGGATAAAAACTTCGCGGCGCTGTGTGGTGATTTTATCCACAGGCATGAGCAGCACACCGGGGTGATTCCGACGGCGGAGCGGGTGACGCGGTTTTTGTGCGGGATCAGCGTGCCGTTGTTCACCAAGCTAAAGGCGCGAGCGGTTCCGGGGTTTGCGGCATTGGAAGAGTATCCCTATGCCGAAGTCCGCAGCTGGGCTGATGATCATTTGCTCGGTTGAGCAAGAGCCCTTGTGGGAGCGAGCAGGCTCGCTCCCACAAAAGCAGGGCTGTATCCATTCGCTGAATGTCGATCATCACGGTAATAAACTTCAAAAACCGTCGCTGGCTGACTATGGTTGAGGTCTGTCTTTGGATCGCCAACAAGAGAACAACATGAGCCAGACATCCTTCGATATTCAGCAGGCCGCCGTGATCGGTGCGGGCACCATGGGCCGTGGCATTGTCATGTGCCTGGCCAATGCCGGCGTGAGCGTGCAGTGGGTGGATAACAATCCACAGATGCTTGAGCAGGCGCTCGCCACCGTGGCCGAGACTTATGCACATAACGTGCGCCAAGGCCGAATTGATCAGGCCGAGGCGGATGCACGTATTGCTCGGGTCAGTGCGGCGGCGGATTATGCAGCGATTCGCAATGTCGATCTGGTGATCGAGGCGGTGTACGAGAATCTTGAGCTGAAGCAGAAGATCTTTCGTGAGCTAGATGGTTTGCTCAAGCCTGAGGCGCTGTTGGCGAGCAATACCTCGGCGCTGGATATTGATGCCATTGCCGCGGCGACCCGGCGCCCGGAGCAAGTGCTGGGTCTGCATTTCTTCAGCCCGGCGCACATCATGAAACTGCTGGAAATCGTGCGCGGCGCGCAGACTTCGCCGGCCGCTCTGGAAGCAGCGCTGGCGCTGGGCATACGCATGGGCAAGGTCAGCGTGGTGTCGGGCAATTGCCACGGGTTTATCGGCAATCGCATGTTGCACCCGTATGTGCTGGAGGCGCGCAAGATGTTGCTTGAAGGCGCTTATCCACAGCAGGTCGACGCGGCGCTGCAAGGTTTTGGTTTTGCCATGGGGCCGTTTCGCATGTACGACGTGGTCGGCATCGATCTGGAGTGGCGTGCGCGCGAATTGGCCGGCAAGGGTCAGGAGGCGCCGGAGGTACAGGTGGATAACCGGTTATGCGAGTTGGGTCGGTTTGGGCAGAAGTCCGGCAATGGCTATTACCATTACGAGCCGGGCAGTCGTCAGGCTGAGCATGATCCTGAGGTCGATGCGCTGGTATTGCAGGTCAGCGAAGGGCTGGGCTTCCAGCGCTGGGAGATCGGCCCGGAGGAGATTCTGGAGCGTTGTCTGCTGGCACTGGTTAACGAAGGCGCGAAGATTTTGCAGGAGGGCATTGCCGAGTCGGCGCACGATATCGATCTGGTGTATCTGAACGGCTATGGCTTCCCGGCGGACAAGGGTGGGCCGATGGCCTGGGCGGATCAGCAAGGGCTGGCGGCTATTCATCAGCGCTTGCTGGCGCTGGAGACGCGGCAGGGCGATCAGTGGAAACCGGCGCGGTTGATTGGTGAGTTGGCGGCGCAGGGTCGGCGGTTTGCTCAGGATTAGTGTTGAAGTCAAAATCTTACCCCCTCACCCCAGCCCTCCCGAAACGGCTCGGCAGTTCAGGTCGGTGTATTTCGAGAGAACACCTCGGTCAGTCCCCTCTACCTCTGTGAGAGGGTTAGGGTGAGGGCAAGCGCCCTCACTGAAAAAACAAGAGAACCAGCACAACCATGTCCACCCCTCAACGCACCGACTACCCACACTTTCAGCCCATCACCACGCGCTGGCACGACAACGACGCCTACGGTCACGTCAACAACGTCACCTATTACAGCTTCTTCGATACGGCGGTGAACACTTACCTGATACAGGTGGGCGGTCTGGACATCCATGACGGCGAGGTGGTGGGGTTTGTGGTCAGTTCGGCGTGTGATTACTTCGCTTCAATCGCCTTTCCGGACCTGATCGAGATCGGTCTGCGGGTCGGCAAGTTGGGCAACAGTTCGGTGCAGTACGAATTGGCGGTGTTCAAGGTGGGGGAAAGTGAGGCTTGTGCGGCAGGGCGCTTCGTTCACGTATTCGTCGATCGGGCGAGTAATCAGCCGGTGCCGATTCCTGCCGAACTGCGGCAGGCACTGGAATACCTGGTGGTGTAACGGCAAAAAAAAATCGCAGCCCTTGGGCTGCGATTTTGCTTTACCGGCCAGCGAGGTGTTTGAGGCCTCAGTCGCGATGGTACTTGTGATGCTTGCGGTGGCCGTAAGCGTGGCCGCGGCCCGGGTGACGGTCGCGGTAATAACCACGGTCACGATCACGACCGCGATCGTAATGACGATCGTCGTCATCGCTCTTGTTGCCCATGTAGTTGCCCAGCGCGCCGCCGGCGCCGCCACCTGCGGCGGAGCCGATCAGGCTGCCGGTGGTGCCGCCCATGCTGCGGCCAACCACGTTACCGCCTGCCGCGCCCAATGCACCACCGATGGCGGCTTCGCCACGGCTGCGTTTGTCGGCGCCGACCGCACTACCACCCGCGCCGCCCAGGGCTGCGCCGATGGTGGAACCTGTATTGCCGCCTAAGGACTGACCGACGACCGAGCCAAGAACCCCGCCCAATGCGCCGCCCACACCTGCTTCGGTAGTGCCGCCTGCAGATGCGAAACCACTGACCAGGCCAAGGGACAACAAGAGAATCGAGGAGAACTTCATAGAGGAGCCTCAAAGGGATGACGGCGCCGATCCTGAGGCTGTGTAACACGCGTGACAATCGAAATCCGACGAATAACACGACTTGTATACAATTTTGCAAGTTGCTGTTTTTTCACCGGAACTTAACCGATTTTCGCCGGTCTTTAGCTACTTCGGACAGGCCGCTTTTGTGAAAAAGCGGCCTTTTTTGTGGGCGTTTGAAAAGTGTTTGATCTTAGAAAGGCAATGTCTGAACCAATGTCTTCGCGAGCAGGCTCGCTCCCACATTTGAAATGCCGTCCAATGTGGGAGCGAGCCTGCTCGCGAAGGGGTCGATTCAAGCGCCGCGTTAAGCAGACTTGGCCATGATCAACCCAGTCTCACTCGCCGCTTCCAGCCGAATCGCAATGAACTTCGACGTCGGCGTATGACTACCATCCCCAGTGCTTTCCAGCGGCACCAGCGGATTCACTTCCGGGTAATAAGCCGCTGCCTGCCCCGCCGGAATATCAAACGCGAGCAGCGTGAAGCCTTTCACTCGACGCTCACGACCATCGTCCCATATCGAAACAATGTCAGCCTTCTGCCCCGGCCGGAAGCCCAGACGAATGATGTCCGCCTCGTTGGCGAACAGCACATCACGCTGGCCTTTGACCCCGCGATAACGATCGTCGAGACCATAAATCGTGGTGTTGTACTGATCGTGGGAGCGCATCGATTGCAGAATCAGATCCGGCAGCTGTCCGGTCGCGCGCGTGCGTTCGTGCACCAGATCTTTCGGCAACATGTTCGCGCGGAAGTTGGCTCGGCCCGACGGCGTGTTCCACTTGCGTGCGCCCGCGCTGTTGCCGAGGTAAAAACCGCCCGGGTTTTTGATCTTCTCGTTGAACTCTTTGAAGTTGGGAATGGTGTCGGCGATCAGTTCGCGGATGCGCCCGTAGTCGGCCACCAGCCAGTTCCAGTCCACAGGTTTGCTGCCCAGTGTGGCGGCGGCGATGCCGGCGATGATCGACGGCTCCGAGCGCATCTGGTTCGACAGTGGCTGCAACTGACCGTTGGAGGCGTGAACCATGCTGAACGAGTCTTCCACGGTGACCGCTTGCGGGCCTTCGGTCTGGATGTCGATGTCGGTCCGACCGAGGCACGGCAGGATCAGCGCGTCTTTACCGTGAGCGAGGTGGCTGCGGTTGAGTTTGGTGCTGATCTGCACGGTCAGGTCGCAATTGCTCAGTGCTGCGAACGTGCGCGGGCTGTCTGGCGTCGCTTGCGCGAAGTTGCCGCCCAGACCGATAAAGACTTTGGCGCGTCCCTCGGCCATCGCATGGATCGCCTCGACCACGTTGTGGCCGTTATGACGCGGCACCTTGAACTGGAAGCGTCGTTCCAGCGAATCAAGGAACGCCACCGGCGGACGCTCGTTGATGCCCATCGTGCGGTCGCCCTGCACGTTACTGTGGCCGCGCACCGGACACAGACCCGCACCGGGTTTACCGATGTTGCCGCGCAGCAGCATCAGGTTGGCGATTTCCTGGATGGTCGGTACTGAATGGCGATGCTGGGTGATGCCCATCGCCCAGCACATGATCACGTTCTTGCCTTTGGCGTACATGCGCGCCGCTTGCTCGATTTCTACGAGGGTCAGGCCGGATTGCTCGACGATCTGTTCCCACGGCGTGTCGTCGACGACACCGAGGTACTCCAGCACATTGGCGCTGTGGGCGTTGAGGAAGTCGTGATCGAACACAGCAGGTTCGCCAGCCTTCTGCGCATCGCGCTCCCACTGCAGGAGGAACTTGGCCATGCCGCGCAGCAGCGCCATGTCACCGCCAAGTGCCGGGCGGAAATACGCAGTGTTGGTCGGTTTGTCGCCGTTGGTGAGCATTTCGATCGGGTGTTGCGGGTGCTGGAAGCGTTCCAGGCCCCGCTCTTTCAACGGGTTAATGCACACCACTTGGGCGCCGCGCTTCACCGCTTCACGCAACGGTTCGAGCATGCGCGGGTGGTTGGTGCCCGGGTTCTGGCCCCAGACGAAAATCGCATCGGCGTGTTCGAAATCGTCAAAGGTCACTGTGCCTTTGCCGACGCCGACACTTTGCGCCAACGCCACACCGCTGGCCTCGTGGCACATGTTCGAGCAGTCAGGGAAATTGTTGGTGCCGTAAGCGCGCACGAACAGCTGATACAGGTACGCCGCCTCGTTGCTGGCGCGACCGGAGGTATAGAACTCGGCCAGATCCGGGCTCGGCAGGCTTTGCAGGTGCTTGGCAATCAGCGTGTAAGCGTCGTCCCAACTGATCGGTTTGTAGCGATCGGTTTCGGCGTCGTAGACCATCGGCTCGGTCAGACGACCCTGATACTCGAGCCAGTAGTCGCTCTGCTCCAGCAGCGAAGTGACGCTGTGTTTGGCGAAGAACTTGGCGTCCACGCGGCGCTTGGTCGCTTCCCAGTTCACCGCTTTTGCGCCGTTCTCGCAGAACTTGACCATGCCGCTTTCCGGCGAGTCGCCCCACGCGCAACCCGGGCAGTCGAAGCCGCCGTTCTGATTGGTCTTGAGCATCATGCGCAGGTTCTTCAGCGCGTTGTCGCTGGTCAACCAGGCCTGAGCCACACTGATCAGGGCACCCCAGCCGCCGGCGGCACCTTTGTAAGGCTTATAGCGCGGGACAGGTTTCTGGTCGGCTTGATGATGTTGGCTCACGCTTGATTCTCCATCGCGGGGCTGTACACCCGCGGCGCACTTTTCTGCGGCAGGTGGATGAGATTGAGGTTGTGTCGACGGGCCCATTGCACGGCAAGGCCCGTGGGCGCGGACAGGCTGACCAGCGTCTGGATGCCGGCACGCAAGACTTTCTGGATCAATTCGAGACTGCAACGGCTGGTGACAATCGCCAGTCCGCCGTCTGTGGCTATATTCTGGCGGATCAGTCCGCCGATCAGCTTGTCGAGGGCGTTATGCCGGCCGATGTCTTCGCGGCCGAGCAGCAATTCGCCGCTGGCGTTCATGAACACCGCCGCGTGCACCGCGCCGCAATGTTGACCGAGCGGCTGAAAAGCCCCGATGCGCTGACGCAGACCGTCGAGCCATTCGATCGGTGGTAGCGGAGCCCCGGGCAGAACTTTGAGATCAGGCAGCGCCTGTTCCACCGCTTCAACACCGCACAATCCGCAACCGCTGGTGCCGGCCATTTGTCGACGTTGTTGCTTGAGATTCCAGAAGGCGCGATTGGCGATGGTCACTTGCGCATATTGCGCGGAGCCGGCGCCGGTCAATTGCAGGTCATAGATGTCGGTGGCATCGATGATGATGCCGCTGCCGAGGCTGAAGCCGACGATGAAATCTTCAAGGTCGGTCGGCGTCACCAGCATCACTGCCTGACTGATGCCGTTGTAGGCGATCGCCAACGCGACTTCCTCGGCCAGCGCGGTGCTGGCCGATTCCTCACGGGGTATATCGCTGTAACTGTAGGTCTGGCTGGCGGCTGGCGCGGGCGTTTCGAGTGCTGGCGCCGCGCAGGCTGGGCGCTTGGCGTTCATGGCATCACCGACGGTTTGATCAACGTTAAGACTAGGCGCGGCAAGTTGTCGCGTCTAATCGCTAGTGTCGATCTATCGATAGATGCCGTCGATCAAGAGACTGTTGGTGATTCCCGATACAGCGCGAAACAGGCTTCCGCCAGCGCGGAACGTGGGGCGCCGCGACGCATGATCAAGCCCAGCGGAGCGAGGGTCTGGGCGTCTTCGATCGGTTGCAGGCGCAGGTGATCGGTGAGTTTTTCCAGGCCACCCTCTAGCGGCATGATCGCGCAGCAAAAACCGCCGTGCACGGCTTGTAACAATTGATGCACGGCATCGGTTTGTAGCAACGGTTGTGGAGTCAGGCCGCGGCTGTGGAAGTTGTGGTCGATGGACTGACGAAAATGCATGCCGCTGGTGAGCATGCCCAGCGGCAGTTCAATCAGCGACTGCCAACTCAACGGGTCGTCGCCAAAAGTGAATGAGCGCTGATCGTAGAGCAGGCCCATGCGCGTTTCACTGAAGGCCAGGGATTCGAAGCGCTCGTTATCGAGACGATCGAGATAGGACACGCCGAGATCGATGCGGTTGTTCGCCAAATGTTCAAGGATCTGCTCGGAACTCAGCGCCGACATTTCAAAGCGCAAATTCGGGTGGGCGCTGTGCAGGCGTTGCATCAACGGCAGCGGATCGAAACTCGACAGCGGCACCACGCCCAGCCTCAGCGTGCCGATCAGATTGCCGCGACACGCCGCCGCTTCCGCGTGCAAACCGTCATACGCCGCCATCACCGAACGTGCCCACGCCAGCACGCGCTCGCCCGGCGCGGTGAAACCTTCGAAACGCTGGCCACGGTTGACCAGTGGCAGGTCGAGTTCTTCTTCAAGACTGCGCAGGCGCATCGACAGCGTTGGCTGGGTGATATGGCAACGCGCGGCGGCCTGGCCGAAGTGGCGGGTTTCGTCGAGGGCGATGAGGAATTTCAGCTGCTTGATGTCCATCTTCGCTCCGGGCGCTGGCAGGGGTGGGGGATTCTACCGCTTGCGCGGTGGCAGGGTCATTGGTCGGCTTGGAACCGGGTTTGTCTGAGGTGGTCTAGGCTTGGACGACTGATCCTTTATTCCATGGAGAGAACCACGATGAGTCTTTTAAGTTTTGTGAAAGAAGCCGGTGAAAAGCTGCTCGATCTTCTGACCCCGGGTAACGCCAATGCCAGTGAGCAGTTGAAGGAACACATCAGCAAGGTCGGTCTGGGCAATCCGAATGTGCAGGCGACGGTGGATGGCGACAAAGTGACTGTCACCGGTGAAGTCGCGAGTCAGGAGGAGAAAGAGAAAATTCTGTTGGCTGTGGGCAATATTGCCGGTGTTGGCAGCGTGGATGATCAGATCACCGTGACCGGCCCGGTTGTGACGGCTGCGCAGTTTGTGGTGGTCAAGTCTGGTGACACCCTTAGCGCGATTTCTCTGCGTGTGTATGGGGATGCCAACAAGTATCAGAAAATTTTCGAAGCCAACAAACCGATGCTCAAGGATGTGAACAAAATCTATCCGGGGCAGACGCTGCGTATTCCTGAGTAACCCGATAAAACGCCTTCGTCGGAACGCCGCCCGGAGCAGGCTCGCTCCCACATTGGATCGCATTCCAATGTGGGAGCGAGCCTGCTCGCGAATGGGGCAACTCGGTATCAAAGTCCGCCAATCAAATCCCGATAATCCTCAACCGCCGCAAACTCAGCCGTGTCCTTCGGCCCCTTGCGGCTGTCCGGCTCTTTCACCGCCAACAAATGCGCCACACCAAAATCCCGCGCACTGCGCAGAATCGGCAAGGTATCGTCGATAAACAGACTGCGCGCTGGATCAAAGCCGATGTCCGCCTGCAAGGCATCCCAGAACTGCGGGTTCTCCTTGGGATAACCGTAATCGTGAGAGCTGATCAGCCGCTCGAAGTACGGCGCCAGCTCAATCCGCTCAAGCTTCAGCGACAGTGAATCGCGGTGCGCGTTGGTGATCATGATTACCCGCTTACCGGCGCGTTTGATCGCTTCCAGAAAGGTGTCGGCATCCGGCCGCAAGGCGATCAGGTGCGCGGTTTCCAGTTTCAGTTCGCGTACCGATAACTTCAGTTCGGCACTCCAGAAATCCAGGCAGTACCACTGCAACTGGCCAGCGTGGCGTTCGAACAACGGCTGCAATTCCATCTCGGCCATGGCCCGGCTGACCCCGTGCAGTTCGGCGTAGCGCTGCGGCAGATGTTCCAGCCAGAAATGATTGTCGAAGTGCAGATCCAGCAGCGTGCCGTCCATGTCCAGCAGAACGGTATCGATGTCGGACCACGGTAATGAAGGCATGGCAACGTCTCGAACGGTAGAAAGATATCCGACATAAACAATCGGGAAAGCCGCGTTATAGTAGCGCGTTCACGCCAAGGAGCTTTGCATGCGCCAGAAACCCACCGTACTTGCCCGCGAGATCGTCGCCACCAGCCGTCTGTTTTGCGTCGAAGAACTCAAGCTGCGCTTTTCCAATGGCGTGGAACGCACTTACGAGCGTCTGGTCGGCAAAGGTGCGGGCTACGGCGCGGTGATGATCGTGGCGATGTTGGATGCCGAACACGCGGTGTTGGTCGAAGAGTATTGCGGCGGCACCGACGAATATGAGTTGTCCCTGCCCAAAGGCCTGATCGAGCCTGGTGAAGATGTGTTGGCGGCTGCCGAGCGGGAACTCAAGGAAGAGGCCGGATTTGGCGCGCGACAACTGGAGCACCTGACCGAGCTGTCGCTGTCGCCCGGTTACATGAGCCAGAAGATCCAGGTCGTTCTGGCTACCGATTTGTACGAAGAGCGGCTGGAAGGCGACGAGCCCGAGCCGATGCGCGTCGATAAGGTGAACCTGCGCGAATTGTCGTCGCTGGCGCTCAATCCCCAGTTTTCCGAAGGCCGTGCATTGGCTGCACTGTATCTGACCCGCGATCTGCTGACCGAGCGCGGGTTCTTTCCAGCATGAGTGAGATTTCGATGACATTTCCCCACCCGTTAATGGCGCCGGTCGTTGAGCTGGCATTGCAGGCCGGCGAGGCGATTTTGCCGTTCTGGCGTTCCGGCGTTGAAGTCACTGCCAAATCCGATGACTCGCCCGTGACGGCGGCGGATCTGGCCGCGCATCACCTGATTCTCGCCGGGCTGACGGCGCTGGATCCGAGCATTCCGGTGTTGTCGGAAGAAGACGCCAACATCCCCCAGAGCGTACGCGCCGGCTGGCAGCGCTGGTGGTTGGTGGATCCGCTGGATGGCACCAAGGAGTTCATCAGCGGTAGCGAAGAGTTCACTGTGAATATTGCGCTGATCGAAAACGGTCGCGTGGTGTTTGGCGTGGTGTCGATGCCGACCAATGGTCGTTATTACGTCGGAGGTGCCGGGCTTGGTGCGTGGCGCTGCGACAAGGACGGCACGCCGGTTGCGATTCAGGTGCGTGATGTGCCGGGGCCGGGCGAGGCGTTTACCGTGGTCGCCAGCCGTCGTCATTCGAGTCCCGAGCAGGAGCGTCTGCTGGCCGGGCTGAATGCGAGCCTGGGCGAGTTGCAATTGGCGAATATTGGCAGCTCGCTGAAATTTTGCCTGGTGGCGGAAGGCGTGGCGGATTGCTATCCGCGACTGGCGCCGACTTCGCAGTGGGACACGGCGGCGGCGCAGGGCGTGCTGGAAGGTGCGGGCGGTGAGGTGTTGGATCTGCGCGGGGAAGCGTTCTGTTATCCGGCGCGGGAATCGCTACGCAATGAGTTCTTTTTGGCGCTGCCGGCGAAGGCGGCGTGGCGTTCCAGATTGTTGGAGTTGGCTCGGGGTTAAGTCGACTGATCCGGCATCCCCTCACCCCAGCCCTCTCCCCCAGGAGAGGGAGCCGAACGAGGGATATTGGAGACTAGCGCCAACCTGGTCGAGGTTTGCTGTAACCATAATCGCTGCGGTCTTTCAGGTCGATGTACAACGCCAGACACCTCGGTCAGTCCCCTCTCCCTCTGGGAGAGGGTTAGGGTGAGGGGCTTTTGATTTTTCAGCGGTGCAAAACGTACTGCCCGGTAAACCTCACGGCATCCTCATCGCTACCCGCATTGACGATCCGTGTATTGAGCGTCAACCGCGCCCGCCCATAACGCCGATACATCGCCAGAAACTTCTTCCACACCGCCGCATCCGGCGCCGGACACATCGCCACGGCATCGCCGGTTACAGGAAGCGGATAACTGATCTGCCCCTCCTGAATCACGATGTGCCCATCGGTAATGCCTTCTTCTTTCAGACGCAAATGCAACCAGCCCCAACCGGCCAGCACCGCGCCGCAGTAAAGGCTGCCGCCGAACATGGTGCTCTTGTGATTGACGTTCGGCTCGAGTGGCAGATGCAGACTCAACTGCTGTTCATGCCAGTCGAGCACCTTCAACCCCATGTCCCGAGTCAAGGGAATGTCGTGATGCAGGACCGACTCCAGATAGCGACTGTCTGTACTCATTCGTTCTCGTCCCCATGGCTGCTGTCGCCAAAGTTGAGGCCATGCTTGCGCAACTTGTCATGCAGGGTCTTGCGCGGAATGCCCAAGGCTTCGGCGAGGCTGCGCACCGAACTGTGGGAGCGCGCCAGTTCAGCGGCAATCAACGACTTCTCGAAATTTTCCACTTGCTCGCTGAGGCCACCGTTGATGACTTCGACAGTGCTGCTGCCAGTGCCTTCAGTGCCGCTGTTATCCAGCGCCAGTTCCAGGCCAAGGGCGAAACGTTCGGCGGCATTCTGCAGTTCGCGCACGTTGCCCGGCCAGGTGTGGCGCAGCAGCAAGGCACGTTGTGCCGGTTGCAGTTCGTGTGGCGGCAGGCCGTGGCGGGCGCTGGCTTCATCGGCGTAATGCTGGAACAGTACCAGCGCATCTTCGCCGCGTTCGCGCAGTGGCGGAATGCGCAGTGGCGCAACGTTGAGGCGGTAATACAAGTCGGCGCGGAAGCGACCCTGATCGGCGGCCTGGCGCAGGTCTTCCTTGGTCGCAGCGATCACGCGGATGTCCAGCGGGATCAGTTGATTGCCGCCCAGCCGTTCGACCACGCGCTCCTGCAGCATGCGCAGCAGTTTCACCTGCACGTCCATGCTCATGCTCTCGATTTCATCGAGAAACAGCGTGCCGCCATTGGCGAATTCGAATTTGCCGATCCGGCGTTTTTGCGCACCGGTGAACGCGCCGGGTTCGTGGCCGAACAGTTCGCTTTCCACCACCGACTCGGCCAGTGCACCGGCGTTGATCGCCACGAACGGGCCGTTACGGCGGCTCGATAGGTCGTGCAGCGCTCGGGCTACGACTTCTTTGCCAGCGCCGGTTTCGCCGAGAATCAGCACGTCAGCCTTGGTCGCGGCCAGCGCGCCGATCTGTTCACGCAGACGCAGCATCGGCGTCGAATGGCCAACCAGTCGCGCGCTCAGTTCATTGCGGTCGCTGAGGGCCAGGCGCAGGCTGCGGTTGTCCAGCACCAGTCGGCGCAGGGCCAGCGCGCGACGCACGCTGTCGAGCAGCGCATCGCTGGCGAAAGGTTTTTCGAGAAAGTCATAGGCGCCGGCGCGCATGGCCTGCACTGCTAGCGGCACGTCGCCGTGGCCGGTGATCAGCAACACCGGCAGTTCTGGATCCTGCGCGTGCAATTCGCTGAGCAACTCCAGACCGTCCATGCCCGGCATGCGGATGTCGCTGACCACCACCCCCGGCCAGTCACGCTCAAGCTGTGCGGCCAGGCCCTTGGCTTCGGACAGCGGCAAAATTTTCAGACCAGCCAGATCCAGGGTCTGGCCGAGGGCCTGACGCAGGTGCGGATCGTCGTCGATCAACACCACCTGAATGCGATTGTCGATGGTCATGCACTTCGATCCTCGGACGGTTGCAGGCTGACCCCGGGCGCACCGGCGCGCAGTCGCAGGGTAATCAAGGCGCCACCTTGCTTGTGGTTGGCGAACGACAGTTCACCGCCGAAGGCGCGCATCAGCGTTTCACAGATTGCCAGCCCCAGACCCAAGCCCTGAGTGCGGGTCTTGGTGGTGTAGAAGGGCTCGCTGGCGCGGCCGAGGGCTTCCATGCAAAAGCCCGGGCCGTTGTCGCGAATGTACAGATTGACGCCTTCGGCGGTGGATTCGGCACTCAACCACAGTTTGCGTGGCGGGCCTTTTTCGGTGAGGGCATCGAGCGCGTTGGCCAGCAGATTGCCGAGCACCTGACGCAGGCGCGTTTCGCCGGCCTCGACCCACAGGGTAGCGGCGGGCAGGTCGCGGATCAGTTCGACTTCCATGCTGCGGCGACGTTTGGCCAGCAGCGCCAAGGCATCGTCGAGTGCCGGTTGCAGGGCAACGCTTTCCGGGGCGTGGCGATCGCGGCGGGCAAAGGCGCGCAAGTGGGCGATGATCGAGGCCATGCGCCCGGTCAGTTCGCTGATCAGTTTGAGGTTACCGCGCGCATCGTCAGTGCGCTGATGATCGAGCAGCACTTCAGCGTTTTCCGCGTAGCTGCGGATCGCCGCCAGCGGCTGATTGAGTTCGTGGCTGATGCTCGCTGACATCGTCCCCAGCGCCGACAGCTTGCCGGCCTGGACCAGATCATCCTGGGCGCGCACGAGTTCTTGCTGGGCTTGCTCACGCTCCAGAACTTCTTCCTTCAAACGCCGGTTGAGGCCCTCGAGATCGCTGGTGCGTTCCGCCACGCGACCTTCCAGTTCACGGCGTGCCTTGGCCTCGAACGCAATACGTTCCAGATAATGGCGGCGGCGCTGCATCATCAGGCCGAGCAACAACATCAGCACCAACAGTGTGGCGCCGCCGATGGCCACTACCGTGCGCACCGGGCGGTCGATCAGCGTGCGCGGGGCGAGGATGCTCACGCTCCAGCCGGTTTCGGCGATGTCGTGGGTCTGGATCAGCCACGCGCTGGGGCTGAGGTGCAGCGGTCGCGGTTCGCGGGTCGGGTAGGGCTGAATGGCGGCGATCGCTGAGCGTTCGCTGTCGCTCAAGTCACGGGTCGAGCGGAAGCGCCATTCCGGGCGCGAGGTGAGGATGACCACGCCGTTGTGGTCAGTGACCAACAGTTGTTCCGGGGTTTTGCCCCAGAGGCTTTCGGTGTGGTCGAGGTCAACCTTGATCACCAGCACGCCGATGATTTTTTCGCCGTTGCGCACGGCGGCGGCGAAGAAGTATCCGCGTTTGGCCGAGGTGGTGCCGAGGCCGAAGAAGCGCCCGAGACGTCCGGCCATGGCTTCGCTGAAGTAGGGGCGGAACGAAAAATTGCGGCCGACAAAACTGTCGTGCTTGTCCCAGTTCGACGCCGCCAGTGTCTGGCCGCTGGTGTCCATCAGGTACATCACTTCGGCGCCAGTCTGCGCGGCGATGTTCTTCAGCAGGCGGTTGGCATTGCCTTGGGTGACGCCGTCGTCCGGCGCGCCGAGTACCGAGCGCAGGGCCGGCAGGTCGCCGAGAATCTGTGGCAACACTTCGTAGCGGTGCAGGGTGCCCAGCAGGTTGGCGACGTACAGATCGAGGGTCTGGCGGTTCTGCCCGGCCAGTTCGCTGCGGTAATAGCGCTCGGCGAGATGTTCCAGCGGCCACAGCAGCGGCGCCAGACACAGGGCCAGCAGGGCGAGGCTGCGCCAGCGAGGTCTGGGGGGAAGGGTTGGTTTCATGAGCTGATGCGCCTGAGGTGACAGGCGCATTATGCCTAGGCTCAGGCGAAGACGTCAGCGTCCTTGAGCAGTGCTGCGGCCTGATCCTTGGCGGACAGCTGCGGTGCTTCGTCCAGCTGCCAGTCGATGCCCAGAGCGGGGTCATCCCAGCGAATGCTGCGCTCGGACGATGGGTCGTAGTAGTTGGTGGTCTTGTAGAGGAATTCGGCGAACTCGCTCAGCACCACGAAACCATGGGCGAAACCTTCCGGTACCCACAGTTGACGATGATTGTCGGCAGAAAGACGTACTGCTACGGATTTGCCGAAATGCGGCGAGCTGCGGCGAATGTCCACGGCCACATCCAGCACTTCACCGACGGTCACGCGGACCAGTTTGCCTTGGGTGTTTTGCAACTGGTAGTGCAGGCCGCGCAACACGCCTTTTTGCGAGCGCGAGTGGTTGTCCTGGACGAACTGCGTGTCCAGACCGGTGGCGTCCTGAAACGCTTTGGCATTGAAGCTCTCGTAGAAAAAACCGCGCTCGTCACCAAACACCTTCGGTTCGATGATCAGGACACCGGGCAGGTCGGTGGTGATTACATTCATGGGGGCTTCCTAGGCAGGTGTGAATGGTCGACATTCTTGCGCAAAGTACCGAAGGGTGCGAGTGCTGGAAGACAAATAGCCCGGATGCCTTTACGCGGTTGGGGGTTGCGGATACCGCGCAGCAATGGCGATATAGGCGCCTAATAAAATTTCAGGGGTCGTTTCATGCCGCTCGCCACGTTGATTCATCGCGCCAGTTTGCCCAGCCCGCAGGTTTCTGCAGAGCAGGCCCGGCAATGGCTGGCGGACCATTACGGGCTCAGCGGCACGTTGCAGGCCCTTGGCAGTCAGCAGGATCTGAATTTTCGCGTCGACAGCCCGCGCGGGCGGTTTGTGCTGAAAATCTGCCGTGGCGATTACGCTTTGGTGGAGCTGCAAGCCCAGCACGCCGGTCTCAAGTACCTGGCCGAGCATTCTGCGGTGACGGTGCCGAGGGTGATCGCGGCCAATAATGGCGAGGATCTGCTGTCACTGGAGGTCGGCGGCGAAGCGGTTCATGTGCGGCTGCTGGATTACATCGAAGGCCAGCCGCTCACGCACCTCGATCACCTGGGGCGTGACGTGGTGGCCGGGTTTGGCCGGCTCTGCGGTGAGATGGATCTGGCGCTGGCCGGGTTCGACCATCCGGGCCTTGAGCGCACGTTGCAGTGGGATGCCCGCCACGCCAGTGCACTGATCAGCCATTTGCTGCCGGTGATCAAGGATGAGCAGCAACGCGCATTGATCGCCGATGCCGCCGAACAGGCCGAGCGCCGTTTGCAGCCGTTGCAGGACAAGCTGCCGGTGCAGGCGATCCATATGGACATCACCGATGACAACGCTGTCTGGGCGCGCGATGCCCAGCGGCACTGGCAATTGCAGGGCGTGATCGACTTTGGCGATCTGGTGCGCACGTGGCGCATCACCGATCTGTCGGTGACCTGTGCGGCGTTGCTGCATCACGCTGGTGGTGATCCGTTTGTCATCCTGCCGGCGGTTCAGGCCTACCACGCGGTCAACCCGCTGCAACATGAAGAGCTGCAAGCGCTGTGGCCTTTGATTGTGGCGCGTGCTGCAGTTCTGGTGCTCAGTGGTGAGCAGCAGATCAGCATTGACCCCGCGAATACCTACAGCCGCGACAACCTCAGCCACGAGTGGGAAATCTTTCGGGTGGCGACTTCGGTGCCCTTGGCGTTGATGGAAGCAGCGATCCTCACGGCGGTCGGCCACGCCTTGCCGGCGATCGACAGCGCAGGTTTTGCGCCATTGCTGCCCGGTCTGGTCGGGCGCGAGTTTGCGCTGATCGATCTCGGTGTCCTGAGTCCGCATTTCGAGGCCGGCAACTGGGAGCAGGAGGGTATCGATCAGCACCTGTTGAACGAAGCGGCGGCGGCCCATGGTTTGGCGGCAAGCCGTTATGGTCAGTACCGTTTGTCGCGCACTTGTCCCGACAGTGCCGTTGAACCGGACACCTTCCCGTTGCACGTGGAATTGCGTGTGCCCGATGGTACCGCCGTGGAGGCGCCGTTCGCTGGCGTCGTGCATCAGGCAGCTGACGGTGTGCTGCAACTGGATGGCCCGCAACTCAGCGTTCGCCTGTGGGGCGTGACACCTTCGCTGCACAGCGGCGCGGCGCTGGTCAAAGGTCAGGTGCTGGGCGCGGTCAGCGGCCCGTTGCGGGTGCAGTTGTGCCGCGGTGCGCAGCTCGATGCGCCGTTGTTTTGCACCCCGGGGCAGGCAGCGGCGTGGCAGGCGCTATGTCCCTCGCCGGCAGCGTTGCTGGGCCTGGCCTGTGATGCCGAGCCGGAGCTTGACGCGAAAACCCTGCTCGCACGCCGCGATGCCAGTTTCGCCCGCACGCAAAAACACTACTACGTCGACCCGCCGCGCATTGAGCGCGGCTGGCGCAATCATCTGATCGACATGCAGGGCCGCTCCTATCTGGACATGCTCAACAACGTGGCGGTGCTTGGTCACGGTCACCCGCGTATGGCAGCGGTCGCCGCTCGCCAGTGGTCGTTACTGAACACCAACTCGCGCTTCAACTATGCGGCGGTGGCGGAGTTTTCCGAGCGCTTGCTGAAACTGGCACCGGAAGGCATGGATCGAGTGTTTCTGGTCAACAGCGGCAGCGAGGCCAATGACCTGGCGATTCGTCTGGCGTGGGCCTACAGCGGTGGGCGCGACATGATCAGTGTGCTCGAGGCCTATCACGGCTGGACGGTCGGCGCCGATGCGGTATCGACCTCGATCGCCGATAACCCGAAAGCGCTGGAAAGCCGCCCGGACTGGGTGCATCCGGTACCTGCGCCAAACACTTATCGCGGTGAGTTCCGTGGCCTCGATTCGGCGCCGGATTACGTGCGCAGCGTTGAGCATCACCTGGAAAAACTTGCCGCACAGAAGCGCCAATTGGCCGGATTTATCTGCGAACCGGTGTATGGCAATGCTGGTGGTATCTCGCTGCCGCCGGGATATTTGAAACAGGTGTACGCGCTGGTGCGCGCGCAGGGCGGCGTGTGCATCGCCGACGAAGTGCAGGTCGGTTACGGGCGCATGGGCCACTTCTTCTGGGGTTTTGAAGAGCAGGGCGTGGTGCCGGATATCATCTGCATGGCCAAGGGCATGGGCAACGGCCAGCCGCTGGGCGCGGTCATCACTCGGCGGGAAATTGCCGAGGCGCTGGAGGCCGAGGGTTACTTTTTCTCCTCGGCGGGTGGCAGTCCGGTGAGTTGCCAGATCGGCATGGCGGTGCTCGATGTCATGGAAGAAGAAAAGCTCTGGGAGAACGCGCAAGTAGTCGGTGGCCACTTCAAGGCGCGGCTCGAAGCGTTGATCGATAAACATCCGCTGGTAGGCGCGGTGCACGGTTCCGGGTTCTATCTGGGGCTGGAGCTGATCCGCAATCGCGAGACGCTGGAGCCTGCGAGCGAGGAAACCGCGTTGCTGTGCGATCGCTTGCGTGAATTGGGGATTTTCATGCAGCCGACGGGTGATGATCTGAACATTCTCAAGATCAAACCGCCGATGGTGACATCGCGCCAGAGTGTGGATTTCTTTGTCGATATGCTTGATCGAGTCCTCGCAGAAGGCCTGTAAGCCCTCACCCGAACCCCTGTGGGAGCGAGCCTGCTCGCGAAAGCTATCGATCAATCAACATTGTTGTTGAATGAGAAACCGCTTTCGCGAGCATGCTCGCTCCCACAGTTGGTTTCAGTCTTTAACTCGATTTGTATCGGCTTTTTATCGGTGTATTTAGACGAAAGGCAATTTACTAGCTTCTAAAGCCGATATTTATCGGCTATAAAGTCGCCATTGCTCCGGCATGGCGATCTCATGTCCGGTGCGCGCGTTTTTCTTTTCGGTCGAATTGTCGACCGTCAAAGCACTTGCCCGGAGATGATTCATGAGCCGTATCGTTACCGTTGCCGCCACTCAGATGGCCTGTTCCTGGGATCTGGAAGCCAACCTCGAAATTGCTGAAAGACTGGTTCGCGAAGCCGCCGCCAAGGGCGCGCAGATCATCCTGATTCAGGAGCTGTTCGAGGCGCCGTACTTCTGCCAGAAGCCAAACCCGGACTACCTGCAACTGGCGACAACGGTTGAAGAGAACGTCGCGATCAAGCATTTCCAGAGAATCGCCAAAGAGCTGCAAGTGGTGCTGCCGATCAGCTTCTACGAACTGGCCGGCCGCGCGCGTTTCAACAGCATCGCGATCATCGACGCCGACGGCAGCAACCTCGGGATTTATCGTAAAAGCCATATCCCGGACGGCCCGGGCTACCACGAGAAGTATTACTTCAACCCGGGCGACACCGGTTTCAAAGTGTGGAACACCCGTTACGCAAAAATCGGCGTGGGCATCTGCTGGGATCAGTGGTTCCCGGAAGCCGCGCGCAGCATGGCGCTGCAAGGTGCGGAAATTCTGTTTTACCCGACCGCAATCGGCAGCGAGCCGCACGACAAGACTATCTCGTCGCGCGACCACTGGCAGCGTGTGCAGCAGGGCCATGCCGGCGCCAACCTGATGCCGCTAATCGCCAGCAACCGCATCGGCAATGAAGAACAGGACGGCTACGACATCACGTTCTACGGCTCTTCGTTCATCGCCAACCAGTTCGGCGAAAAAGTGCAGGAGCTGAATAAAACCGAAGAAGGTATTCTTGTGCACACTTTCAACCTCGACGAGCTCGAACACATTCGCAGCGCGTGGGGTTCATTCCGTGACCGCCGTCCGAACCTGTACGGTGCGTTGAAAACCCTCGACGGTTCCCTGGAGTCCTGATCCCGATGACCACCTTGAAAAGTACCCCGCGCGCCGACGGCTTTCACATGCCGGCCGAGTGGGCGCCGCAAACGCAGACCTGGATGATCTGGCCCGAGCGCCCGGACAACTGGCGTCTGGACGGCAAACCGGCGCAAGCCGCACACGCAGCGGTGGCCAAGGCCATCGCGCGCTTTGAACCGGTGACCGTGGCCGTGTCCGCCGGGCAATACGAAAACGCCCGCGCGCGCCTCGACGTGCCGAATATCCGTGTGGTCGAGATGTCCAGCGATGACGCCTGGGTACGCGACAGCGGCCCGACTTTCGTCATCAACAACAACGGCGAAGTACGCGGTGTGAACTGGGACTTCAACGCCTGGGGCGGTTTCGACGGCGGTCTGTATTCGCCGTGGAATCGCGATTCGCAGGTTGGCGGCAAGATCCTCGAGATCGAGCGCAGCCCGCGTTACCGCACAGAAGGTTTCGTGCTTGAAGGCGGTTCGATTCACGTCGACGGCGAAGGCACGCTGATCACCACCGAAGAATGCCTGCTCAACCGCAATCGCAACCCGCACCTGGGCCGCGAAGAAATCGAAGCGGTGCTCAGCGCCAATCTGTCTGTGGATAAAATCATCTGGCTGCCGGACGGTTTGTTCAATGACGAAACCGACGGCCATGTGGATAACTTCTGCTGCTACGTGCGTCCGGGCGAAGTATTGTTGGCGTGGACTGACGATCCACAGGATCCGAACTACCCGCGCTGCCAGGCCGCTATGAACGTGCTGCAAAGCAGCACTGACGCCAAAGGTCGCCCGTTCACGGTGCACAAAATGCCGATTCCGGGGCCGCTCTATGCGACCGAAGAAGAGTGCGCCGGTGTTGATCCGGTGGATGGCACGCAGGAGCGCAATCCATCCGTGCGCCTGGCCGGTTCCTACGTGAACTTCCTGATCGTCAACGGCGGCATCATCGCGCCGAGCTTCGACGATCCGATGGATGCCCCGGCCAGGGAAATTCTGCAGAAGCTGTTCCCGCAGCACGAAGTGGTGATGGTGCCGGGCCGCGAACTGTTACTGGGTGGCGGCAATATCCACTGCCTTACCCAACAGCAACCCGCGCCGCACAAAGAGTGAGTTGAGTCGTAACAGCTTGAGTTGATTACTAAATCAGCCGGGCAATGAATAGCTCGCTATGCATGTAAAGAAGCCCGCAGCCCGGTTGGATTGCGGGCTTCTTTGTATCCGCTTGTCGACAAATGCGAAACCTTGGCATAGCTCTTGTATTCATCACCCATGCACTAGGGAGGGGGGAGAACTTCAACAGTTCTGTCATAAACCTTGGATAACGTAGCCGCTCATGAACGGGGAGAGAGCGCTGAAATGAACGCCGAAGTGAACGTAGTCAGCGAGCGGACGTTGCATCCCATGGCCGTTAACGGCGAATCGCTCCAGATTGTCGCGCACTGGTTGAAGTCCAATGGAACGCGTCAGATCAGAGAACCTGATCCGCGCCGGATGATGATCGAGCGTTACCCCGCTGACCTGTTCAGCGAGGCCGAACTGGATGCATTGTGGGCTGTAATGAAAGGATAAGAAGAACAACAGGGATTGGTCAAAGCGCTGCCGGGATGGCGGCGCTTTTTTATGCACAACTGTTTTGGGAACACCCATTCAATGTGGGAGCGAGCCTGCTCGCGAATGCGGTGGATCAGGTTACGACGATGTCGACTGACCCGACGCTTTCGCGAGCAGGCTCGCTCCCACAGGCATTTGTGTGAAATCAGAAACTGTAGGTACCGGTCATCACGACGCTGCGTGGTGCGCCTGGCTGGATTTGATACTGGCTGGTCGCCGACGCGTAGTACTCACGATCGGTGATGTTGTTCAGTGCCGCGCGTAAGTCCCAATCTTTCAAGCGATAACCGACCAACGCATCCCAGCGGCCATAACCCGGCAACACAGTGGTGTTGGCGTTATCGGCATAACGTTGGCCAACCAGGGCCAGACCGGTTTCCCCGTACCAGCCCATCTCCGGTTTCCAGGTCAGGAACAGGCTGCCGTTGTGCTTGGCGACGTTGTTGATGCGTTTGCCTTCCAGGCCGTTGTTGTCCTTCTCGATCTTCGCGTCCTGCATACCAACGCCACCGCGCATGTACCAGTTGCCGACGATGTTGCCGGTGGCCGTCAACTCGATCCCGCGCGAGCGCTGCAGACCGGACATTACGGTCAGGGTCGGGTCGTTTGGGTCGGTGGTGCGGCGGTTGTAGAGTTCCAGGTCATAGATCGCCAGCGTGGTGCTCAAACGGTCATCGAGCCAGTCACTCTTCACGCCGATCTCTTTCTGCTTGGTCAGCTCGGGGCTGAGGTCATTGGTGTTGCCGGCCGCTCCCGGGGTGATGCCGATCAAGCCACCGCCCACTGGCGAAAACGTCTTCGACCAAGAGGCGTAGAACGAGTGATTCTGCAACGGCGTCCAGACCAGGCCGACACGCGGACTGGTGCTGTGGCTGTCGCGATCTTCAGAAATGTTCCGCAGCTTGTTGGTCGATTCGATATCGAAGGTGTCGTAACGCAAACCACCCAGCAGTTGCCATTGATCGTTCAGGCGCAGTTGGTCCTGCACGTACACCGCGCGACTTTCGACCTCGGTGTGGCTGCTGCTGGAAACCTGCATGGCTCCTGTGTGGCGCAGATCGCGGTTGGGGTTGTACAGGTCAAGCGACGGTACCGGTTGCGCTCCGGGCGTTCTGCCAGTGGCGGCGTTGTACAGCTTTGGATCGCGGCGCTGGCTGCCGATCTCGACGCCAGTGAGCAGGCGATGCTCAAGACCAAAGGTATCGAAGCCGCCTTCAAGTTCGAGGTTGTTGTAGACGTTGCGGGTGGTCAGATCCTGCTGCCAGTGCTGGCGCGTGACCTTGTTGGTCGCAGGGGTGTAACCGGTGAGGTAGGTGTTGTCGAAATCACTGTCGAGCTTGAACACGCCGAGGGTCTGGCGCAGTTGCCAGTTGTCATTGATTTCGTAGGTGAGTTTCGAGCGCAAGGACTGAGACTTGTCATCGATGAAGTCGTGATCGTTGCCGTAGGTCGTGTCGCGACCGACATCGGCCGGGCGCCCGTTGACGCCGGGAATGCCGCGATCCGGCGTGCGGTTGTAGCGGCTGTATTCGTATTGCACCAGCCAGTTCAGATCCGGCGTCAGTTGCCAGCTCATCGACGGCGCGAACAGTTGGCGATTACCGCTGACGCCGTCGCGGAAGCTGTTTTCATCCATGTTGCCCATGTTCAGGCGCAGGCTGATGTTTTCGCTCGGATCGGTGCTGAGGTCGGCGTAAAGACTACGCAAATCTTCGCTGCCACCCTGGGCTTCGATGGTCGAGCGGCGGCCGGACTCGGGCATTTTGCTCACGCGGTTGATGATCCCGCCCTGACTGCCACGGCCGTACAGCACAGCGGCTGGGCCTTTGAGTACTTCGACGCGTTCGATGTTGTGCAAGTCGCGCTTGTATTGGCTGTCGTCGCGGATGCCGTCGAGATAGAAGTCATTGCTGGCATCGAAGCCGCGAATGCGCAGGCTGTCGAAGCGAGTGTCGGCGCTGCTGCTGACGTTGGGCATGCCGCTCAACGCGTCAGCAATATCGTTGGTGCCGTAGTTGGCAACGTTCGATGTCTTGACCGAATCAATCGCCTGCGGCACATAACGCACCGGCGTTGAGGTGCGCGTCGCGGTGCTGCTGAGCTTCACCCGAGGGTCATCGGCTTGCGCTTCGGCGCTGATCGCGGTGGCGGGAAGTTCGGTCGCCGAATAGGCAAAACCACTGGACAGAAAAGCAGAAAGCCCAAGCGTGACGGGCGTGAGACGGAACGGGGCAGGCATTGAAAAGCGCATCCGAAAGGGTGGAGGAATTCGATCGCGCGAATGGTAATGCTTTGCATTTGCTTTCGTTAATTATTCCTTATAAGTTCCCTAGTCTGATTGTTTCAATTTGTGTCCAGTTCGACACAATCTGACCCGACCAGACAATTCGACCGATTCGCGAAACAGACTGAAAGCCATTCCGGCGTTTTTCTGCACGGTTGCGAGGACTAATCTGCCGCCATCGATTTTCCTGACTTGCTGCCGGAGCTTTCCCATGATTCTTCATTACATCTACGACCCGTTGTGTGGCTGGTGTTATGGCGCCAAGCCGCTGGTTGAAGCCGCGCAACAGGTGCTGCCGGTGATTGTCCATGCTGGAGGCATGATGAGTGGCGCCAACCGCCAGCCGGTTTCCTCGCAACTGCGCGATTACGTCTTGCCCCACGACCGACGCATTGCCGAATACACCGGCCAGCCTTTTGGCGAGGCGTATTTCGAGGGTTTGCTGCGTGATCACTCAGCGGTGTTCGATTCGACACCACCGATTGCAGCGGTCATGGCGGCCGAAGCCATCGACGGAGGCGGTTTGCGCCTGCTGGGGCGGTTGCAAACTGCGCATTACGTGGAAGGGCGACGTATTGCCGATTCAGTCGTGCTGTTGGAGTTGGCGACACAGATGGGCTATGCGCAGGAAGATTTCCACGTTGCGTTTGAGTCCGTTGATAGCGAGGGGCATATAAAAGCCAGTCGCCAGTTTTTGGCTCGATTGGGCGGCCAGGGTTTTCCAACGATTGCTCTGGAGCAGAACGGCACATTCCAATTGATCGACATCAGCCCCTGGTTGGGCAAGCCGCAGGCATTTGTCGACTGGTTGAAACCGGCCATCGTCCTCGACCAGCCAGGCAAAGCTTCTGCACTTTGTGCTATCGATGGCTGCGCTTGATACACACTGGATTCACTGGCTGTTTGCGTTTCCCAGCAAGGAGTCAGCGCAAAATTTACGTTTCTTAGACGATTTTTACCTATTTAAAGACGATTCTTGAAATTGACACATTGTTCAGGGCGCGGCTACGATTCGGCCCAACGCCTGTGGCCAACCGCCATGACTCAAAATAAGGAGCAGGCCCGCCATCACGTTCTCGTGGGCGGGCCTTTTTGTTTCGGGGTGAATAAAAGAGTGCAAAAGCGCCGTTTCCGCCGTTCGACACAGCGCGTTTCAACCCGTAATAAGGAAAACAAAATGTTGAACAAGCGAATCAGTCTGATCGCACTGGGGATGTTGAGCGCCACTCAGGCCATGGCTAACGACCAAGCCGAGTCCAAGGGTTTTGTAGAAGACAGCAGCCTCAAAGTGCTGCTGCGCAATGCTTACATCAATCGTGATTACAAAGATGGTCGTCCGGACAAAGCCGAGTGGGGCCAAGCGGCCATCGGTACGTTCTCGTCCGGTTTCACCCAAGGCACCGTGGGTGTCGGTGTCGACGCTTTCGGTCTGTACGCACTGCGTCTGGACGGTGGTGAAGGTCGCACCGGCGCGCAAGGTATCGACTTTTTCAAGCAAGCTGATCACGCGCCTGGCGGCAGTGATAAAGCGGCCAATGACCTGTCCAAGGGCGGTGCAGCCGTCAAATTCCGTATTTCCAATACGGTGCTGACCTACGGCGACCAGATGCCGGCGCTGCCAGTGTTGAGCTACGACAACGTGCGTCTGCTGCCGGAAAGCTACACCGGTACGATGATCACTTCCAAAGAGATCAAAGGCCTGGAGCTGAACGCTGGTCGTTTCACCGCCGAATCGCGCAAGAGCGCTGAAGGCCGTGACAGCGGTGGTCTGAAGTCGATCAACGTATTGGGCGGTAGCTACCAGTTCACCGAGAACTTCAAAGGCGCGTTGTACGCTTCCGACGTCGAAGACGTATTGAAGAAACAATACGTGAACGCCAACTACGTGTTGCCGTTCAACAAGGATCAGTCGCTGACCCTGGACTTCAACGGTTACCGCACCAAGCTGGACAGCTCGTACGTGCGCGAAAACACCGTTCCGGGCGAAAGCATCGTGACCGGTCGCGACAACAAGATCTGGAGCCTGGCCGCGACATTCGCCACTGGCCCGCACTCGTTCACCGTGGCGCACCAGCGCTCCACTGGCGACAGCAACCTGGGCTACGCCTACGGCGGCTACCAGAAAGAACAGGGTCGTGTCGGCGACGGCGGTAACTCCATCTACCTGGCCAACTCCTACTGGTCCGACTTTAACGCTGAAGACGAACGCAGCTGGCAGTTGGGCTACGGCCTCGACTTCGGCGCATTCGGCGTGCCGGGCCTGAGCTACAACTTCGCCTACGTGCGTGGCGACAACATCACCACGTCCACCAGCGAAGGCGGCACCGAGCGGGAAATCTTCAACCAGTTCAAGTACGTCGTGCAAAGCGGCCCGGCCAAAGACCTGAGCGTGAAGTTGCGCAGCTCGATCCTGCGCGTGTCGCAGAAATCCAGTGAGTACAACGTCAGCGGCAACGAACTGCGTGTGTTCGTGGACTACCCGATCAACATCTTCTGATGCCTGATCAAGTGTAAGAAACGTGAGAAAAACCCCGACTGGTTCGGGGTTTTTTTTCGACGGTTTTTCGACGAAAACCGGAAAAGACCGGTGTTTTTGTCATGAAAAAGTTGTTTTCAGGTCGCTGCAAACGCCGTTTCAAACAGCGCTTTAAATGCCTGAAATTCTTTCTCATGGACGCAAATTCTCCACCTAATAGATTAGGCCGCTCAACGCAGCGGAGAATTTGGTAATGATCGTTTTGAACAGAGAAGTGGGCGAATCGCTACGGCGCGACAAATATGTCAACGTCCAGGGTGGTGACTTCAATCTCTACGGTCATTTTGCCGACTTCGTCAGACTGACCAAAAGTTGGGAAAACATGGAGCCTGACAGTTACTACGGTCAGGCCGAAGCCGGCATGCGTTACCGTCGTTACAGCGACTTTGAGTACAACCCGAAGACGCGTGAGCTGAAGCAACTCGAGCATCGCGCTTACGTGCAATCCAAGGAAAACAACGCCTATGTTGGCGGCCTGGTGCGACACTTTCAGGACTTCTCCGATGAAGTGATTACTTCACCGGTGATGCGCAGCCTGATCGACACCGATTTCGAAGTTTACAAAAGCGTGCTCCCGGAAGAGCTGCACGATGAAATCTGGCAGTGCCAGATCCATCAGATCCGCATCGAAATCAAACCCGGCAAACAACTGGAAATCACTCCGGAAGGCATTCACTGCGACGGTTATCCGTTCAGCGGTGTGCATTTCTGGGGCCGCAACAACGTCGAGGGTGCGGAGAGTCGTCTGTACGACATCCACGAGCATCAACTGGCGTCGACCACTTACCAGGAAATTCTCGACACCACGTACTTCCTTGATCGCGACATGCGCCACTACGTGACCCCGGCCCGCAACCCGCACACTCATGCGATGGCGTATCGGCAGATTCTGGCGATTTCCTTCTCGCGGCCCGGGACCGCTTTCGACATTGTTCGCTAATCAGATCACCCCAATCGACGGCGTCGAGTGCTCGACGCCGGTGGTGCTGCGACGCGCCACGGCCAAGGATGCGCAGCGCATGGAGCGCTTCTTCCGCCAGTTCGACGAAGTGTCCTTCTGCGAATGGCAGGACGCCAAGTGCCTGCGCGGCGTGTTGATCCAGAAAACCACCACGGCCTATCTCGCCTTCGACGTCGCCGGCGAAATCGTCGGCGCGGTGCTCGGCGGCATGCTCGGCAGTCGCGGCACGATCAATCATCTGGCGGTCAGCCCGCGCTATCGCAGCCAGGGCGTCGGTCAACGACTGGTTGAAGCGGCGTCGTCCGACATGAAACGGGTCGGTGTGTTACGGATGTTTCTGTTCGTCGACGATGCTAACCTCGCGGGCAAGCGTTTTTGGACTGCCCAGGGTTTTTGCGAGCCTCATGGCGAACGAACATTTGAGAGGGATCTATGAATGAAACGTCCGGCAGTGCGCCGTTGATGGTCAACCATCAGCAGTCGCGCACGTTTGCCGAAGCCAGCCCGGTGGTCGCCGGTTATTTCACGGTGTCATTCGTGTTCGGACTGATGGCCGTCAACGCCGGCCTGCCGATGTGGCTGCCGGTGGCGATGTGTTTATTCGTCTACGCCGGCGCTTCGCAATTCGCCGCGCTGGCGCTGATCTCCAGCGGCGCCTCGCTGACTACTATCGTACTGACCACTTTCCTGATCAACGCGCGACACATGCTGATGTCGGTGTACATGGCCAAGGCCCTGCGCGCCCTCGGTTTGAGCCGCATGGAACGCTGGGCTTATGCCGGCGGCCTGACTGACGAATCCTTTGCGTTCCACAGCGTCAAACTCGGCACTGGCGCGCCGGTCAACGTGCGCTATCTGATCGGTTTCAACCTGTTCTGCCACACCTCGTGGGTGCTTGGCGGTTTGCTCGGCGCGGTCTGCGCGCAGTACGCGGCGCACCTGATCAAGTATCAGCTCGACTACGCCCTGACCGCGATGATGCTTTACGTCCTGGTGTCGCTGTGCAACACGCGCAACAAACTGATCGCCGCCGCCGCTGCCGTGGTGTGCATGGGCGCGCTGAGCCTGGTCGGCAGCTCGCCGTTCAATGTGTTTATCGCCACGTTCGTGGGCTGCGGAGTGGGTGTATGCCTGACCAAACGTTCCTGATTCTGGTAGTGGCGCTGATGATGGCCGTGACCTTCCTGCCGCGCGCCTTGCCACTGCAAGTCAACACCGAGCACTGGCCGCCGTTTATTGCGCGGGCGCTGGAATACTTGCCGGTGGCGATCGTCGCTGCGATCAGCCTGACACCCTTGTTGATCAAGGATCAGCACATACAGCTCGATCGCCCGGAATTCTATGCCGCGATTCCGACGTTGTTATGTGCGTATTTCAGCAAAAACCTCTTTCTCAGTGTGGCGGTTGGGACGGCTGCGTACATTGCGCTCGGCTCGTTCATGTAACGGCAAATCGACGACGTCGCTGAGCGCCTGGCTCGACAACTCCGGATTGTTCACCGCCAGGCGCACCTCGAGGAAATCCTCGAAACCGGGGAAAATCGTCAGGCCGTTCTTCTGCGCGGCCTCACGCGACACCATGCCGACCGCGTCCATCTGCGTGATCAGCGACAGAGTCAGGGTCTCGCTGCACGAATAGACCATGCGCTGGCCGTTCTCGTGATTGCCCAGCCCGGCGTCGAGAAAACGCAAAAAGCTGTGGGAATACGGACAATCTTCCGCAGGACGCACCTGAAACTTGTTGCCCAGTAATGTCAGCGGATCGTTTTCCTGACCACAGTGCGCGCCGACCACTTGCACCTGCACATCGGGCAGGACGATGCTCGGCAAACCCGGCCGTTGCGGGCCGATCAGCACGGCCAGGTCAAAGTCTTCGTTCTTCAGCTTGCTGAGGTTTTCCATCGACTCGGCGTAGCTGAATTCCATCTGATAATCGGGAAACACCTCGATCAGGCGTCCGATCATTCGCCGGTTGAAGTCAGGCGACAAGGTGTTGTTCAACGCAACCTTCAACGTGCGCTGGCCCGGCACTTTTAATGCCTCGACTTTCTCTTCCATCTGTCGCGTGGCAATCAGCACTTTGTCCATATAAGGCGTCAGCTCAGTGCCTTGCGGCGTCAGCGTCAGGCCTTTGTTGGAACGTCGAAACAAGCGGAAACCGAACTGTTCTTCGACCTTGTTCAACTGCGCGGCCAACGCCTGCACAGTCAGGCACGAATGCTCGGCTGCGGCCGACAATGAGCCGGTCTGCACGATGCGCATGAGGTTGCGTAAGGTTCTGCTATCCATGGGTAATGCCCTCTGAAGTGGGCTGGGTATTGTTGTTTACGAGACTGCCGGTCAGGCGCCATATGCTGGCTATATTCCTGTACCTGAGCATAGTTGTCGCGGGTTTAGTAGCGAATTGATGTCCTCGCCGATGGCTCGAGGCTGACACAGGATCGGGGTTTTTGGTGACGTGGGGGTGATGGGGGTCAAAAAAAGTGCGTGGTTTTGGTGCGTGGGGGCGATTTTTCACGGGGAAAAGGCTGACAACGTTAGTGGTTTTGGCCTGCGAAATACGTGGATGCGTCTTAGGCTAACTTGCGACCGAGCTGATAGCGGCGACTCGTCAAAGCAGATGAAGTAGCAGTGGGAAGGCATCAAGCCTATATGGCTGCGGATCTGAATGAGGTGAGCGAATTGAGTGCATCACAAGAAGCGGTTGATCTGGACTGCCCAAATGGCACCCGGCAGCACCAGGTTATTGAGATTCGAGAGCGGCCTTCCGTTGCACGAATCCCTACGGATAAGACAGCTCAAGCGATGTTGGAAGCACTGAATATTCTGCAGCGGTTTGAGTCGGTCGACGAAATGCTCAAATAATTGAGGCAATAAAAAACCGACATCGCTGTCGGTCTTTTTTTACTCCCAAATAGGGAAAGAGGTCTCACCCGGACACCGATCCTCAGGTCATCAGTGGGGTTCCTAACGCCGACTATCGCCACCTGATAGCAGTCGGTTTCGCGCTCTTGGGCCGATTCTCGGCATCGCGAGTAAAGCTGTCTATCTGGGTTTGGATTATTGTCTCTACGCTTGCGAATCAGATTTATAAATTGGTTCATATCTGTACTAGTATGAAAGCAAATCAAATCAGGAGAGGCGCAATGACTACCTCATCCCCAGCCCTCATCCCACGTGAACAACTTGATGCCCCCGAAGCGGGCCGCGTCGCGCTGAAGTTCTTCTTCAACCTCATGGAACGTTGGGGTTGCAGCGCCGAGCAGCAACGCACGCTGCTGGGCGGCGTCGGCAACACCACTTTCTACAAATACAAACACCTGCCGAACATACGTCTGCCTAACGACACCCTTGAGCGCATCTCCTACCTGATGGGCATTCACAAGGCGTTGAGCATCATCTTCAGCAATAACCGTGAGCGCGCCTATACGTGGGTCAGCAGTCCAAACACAGCGGCGCCGTTCAACGGGCAAACTGCATTGGATTACATGCTGGCGGGGAGAGTGATCGACATCGCCGATGTGCGTCGCTATCTCGATGGGGTGCGCGGTTGAAGGCGCCCGATTTGGTTGATGTGCCGTGGCCGCGAGCCTACCGGATCGTCAACAGCAGCTTCCCGCCGATTGAGCTGTTCGAAGACGTGCTCGATCCCGAAGATCTGGAAGTTGCCTACGCGATTGAAGCGCTGACCAATGATCGGCTGATAGAGCAGGCCGGGGTTCTCGCCCGCGTGCGCCCCGAAGATCGACTCTCCGGGCCCGGTTCGACCCCGGTAATGGCTGCGTTTACCCACATCGGCAAACGCAGTCGCTTCTGCGACGGTACCTTCGGCGTTTACTACGCTGCGAGCAGTCAGGCTGCGGCCATCGCTGAGACTTGTTATCACCAGGAGCGATTTCTTGCGGCGACCCAGGAAGCGGATCTTGAGTTGACCATGCGCACTTACGTCAATCGGGTGGTTAAACCGTTGCACGATGTTCGCCACGATCACCCCGAGCTGCACAATCCGGATCCTGAGGCTTATTGGCCGTCTCAGGTTTTCGCCCGACAACTGCGCGAAACCGAGTCGTGGGGACTGCTCTACAACAGCGTTCGCCAGCCTGGCCATGAATGCGTCGCCGCGTTTCGGCCGCCAGCGGTATCGATTCCGAAGCAGGGCAAGCATCTGCGTTATGTGTGGAGTGCGAGTCAGCAGAAGATTTCGTTTGTGTTTGAGATCAGTCAGGTCTGAAACGCAAAAGCCCTCGCATCAACGAGGGCCTTAAACCGGCGTTTACATCAACGGCTTGTCCGGCGGCGCATCCATCACTTTCACCACATCATCGATCAGCGCCTTGCTCAATTCCTGCAAATACTGCGAGGCATAGGCGTGAAGGTCGGGGTCGCGAGAGACTGAAGTGTCCGCAGTGAGCAGTCGTGAAATGTGAAGCAAGTGTGAGGCGTGGGAAAGGGCGGCGATTACCGGCACACCACGGTTGGTGCGGAACATCGCTTGATTGGAGTGGAAGGAAAAGTGGGTGAGGCCGAGGGTTTTCAGATCTTGAGAATGGGTCATTTCGCTTCACCTTCCCTTCGAGATGGACGGGCGTGAAGTGACCGGTGTGCTGACGGATCAATGGCTTTCATTTGTGAACTCCCTGTATCAAATGAGAGCTGCCATTTCGTTATCAGACGAATGGGTGGCAGCTATGCGCGGGCTGATAAACCGGAGATACAGGAACCCGGCAGACCCGAAGGTCTCCCACGCACAGCCGCCATTGCACGGTAATGCAGACGCAAAAAATGCGCCGGCAAACGTGAGTTGGGGCGCTGGTGCGCCTGTATCTTACCCGGGTTATCAGGCCCGGTCGCTGAATTGGCAGCGACGGGTTTGACGGTAGCTTGAGGAAGAGCCGATGCACAATCGTGGCCAGTAGTGGCTTTGCTGGGCTTCTCGTTACAGCAGATTTCTCCGCATTTCCCGCTACATATTTCGTCGCATTTTCCAGGAAAACGTTTATCGTTTGTTTATACGGCATGGCCGTATAGTGCGATTTATGTATACAATTATCGAAACGGATATTTTCAAGCGCTATGCCGAAGCCATATGGGATGAGGGTGAGCGCGATGAGTTCATAAATTGGCTTGCTGCAAATCCGTTGGATGGTGATGTCGTGCCTGGCAGTGGTGGTATGCGCAAGGTGCGCTGGACTCGTAGCGGCATGGGTAAACGAGGCGGCACACGGGTCATATTATTACAATACGCTTTCTGAAGGCTCGATCTGGTTGCTCATTGCCTACACCAAGGCAAAGTTTGACGATTTGCCCTTAGCCTTCCTTAAGCAACTGAAGGAGGAAATCAGCGATGGTCGATGAACTGGAGCAATTCCAGCAGGACTTGCTGGAATCTGTACGTCAGATGAAGGCTGGAAAGGCTGCGCGCGTGACTCAAGTGCCGCTCTCTGCGGCAGCAGAAGCGCGTGCCAAAGTGGGCGTTTCTCAAAGTGCGTTTGCCAAACTGATCGGTGTGAGTCTGCGGACTTTGCAGGATTGGGAGCAGGGTCGCCGGCAGCCGACGGGTGCGGCTCAAACTCTCCTTAGGGTCGCCAGCCAGCATCCGGAAGCTTTGCGGGATCTGCATCCTGCTTGATACCACTTAAAACCTTTGAGCAGACTTCTGCTACAGAAAACAACGAAGCCCCTGCATTTCTGCAGAGGCTTCGTTTTGTATGGCGTCGGCACCAAAATCGTAAAAAAGAATTCAGGTTGCAACTCTCTATTAATTGAAGAACGTGGTCTGTCTCCAATTCTCCTCAGCTGTACCCCATGAGAGGAATCGTGATGTTCGAATATGCGTTGGAAGTTCATGAAGAGCCGGACAGTGTCTGGTTGTCCTGCGCAGAAATTCCAGAGATGCACGCCGTTGGCGACACCCTTGAACAGGCGCTCGACAGTGCTATCGATGCCATCGAGACCGCTCTGTCGATCTACGTTGATGATCGTCGATTGATTCCAACAGGTGATGCGGGGGAGCAGGAAAGTGACGCGGTGTTGCGGCTGCCTGCACTGACTGCGGCAAAGGTTGCGTTGTGGAATACGCTTCTGGAGTCTGGGGTCAGCAAAGCTGAACTGGCACGACGCTTGGGTGTACAACGGCCTCAGGTAGATCGGTTAGTCGATTTCCTGCATCACTCCAAGATCGAGAATGTCGAGCGTGCTTTGCTGCAGCTTGGGCGTCGGATTTTGCTTTCGGTTGAGGCTGCGTAGGATTGTAGAAAGCCCCCGACAGCGATTGCTGTCGGGGGTTTTTCATTTGGGATGGAAAAACCCCAGAAACAACAAAGCCCCTGCATTTCTGCAGGGGCTTCGTTTTGTGAGTCTTACGGATGTACGCTTACTTTACTGCGGCACTTTAAAAGCCAAAGCAGTGTTAGCACCGTCGGCCAAAATAACGTGTTGAGAACGTCGTGAGCGCTTGCCTGCCAGCGCCAGTATCCGAAGCTTCCAATATCGTCTCGCCGATCTACCCACTCGCCAGCGCACGCAATGATGAAAACAACCAGCCAGCCAAGGTATGGCCTGAATCGTCGGGTGCCGACGATCAACGTTAAATAGATCGCCATGCCCAAATAAATATGCAGCGCGTCTTTTGACAGTCCGGTTGCCGACACAATGGCGAGCTTGATGCTTTGTGCGGTTGAGATATCCATATCAATTCCTCCTCTCTGCGCCAATGCCAGGCTTCGCCTTTATCCGAGTAACGTTATCTCCAATCTGGTTGGCGAATTCGTGTGGAGTAACATGCTCCTGCCGGTTGGCCTCCAGGTACCGGCTCCATCAGTTCATGATCAGCCTGCGCTCCTCGATGAACTCGGCCTTGTGGATGTAAGCGGCGCGGACGTTGTTGCGCTCCTTGTGGCTCATTTGCCTTTCAATGGCGGTCTCCGACCACAGCCCTGACTCGATCAGTGCGCTGCAGGCCATCGAACGAAACCCATGTCCGCAGATATCGGTTTTGGTGTCGTATCCCATCGTCCGTAGCGCGTTGTTCACGGTATTTTCGGACATGGGTTTCCAGGGCTTGGCATCGCCTGCAAACACCAGGTCGAATTTGCCGGTGAGGGCGTGGATCTGTTCAAGCAGGGCCACGGCTTGCGGCGATAAGGGTACAAGGTGGATGTCCCCGGCTATCTTCGTACCCCTTGTTGAAAAGGGTACTCCGTCCAACGCTGGACGAGTGTCAGGTATTTCCCAGGTGCCGCGCTTGAGGTCGAACTCGCTCCAGCGGGCGAAGCGCAGTTCGCTGGAGCGGACGAACACATGCAGCGAGAGCATGACCGTCAGGCGGGTAAGTGCGCGGCCTCTGTAGGTGTCGATACGCTCCTGCAATTCAGGCAGACGCGATAAGGGTAAAGCAGGGCGGTGAATCACCCTCGGGGCTTTGATCAAACCTTCAAGGTCGGAGGCAGGGTTTGCCGCGATCTGTCGAGCACGTTTCGCCTCGCGCATGATGCTTTGCAGGTAGTTTTGTACCCTCAAAGCGACGTCAATCGTGCCGCGCTTCTGGATCGCTTCCAGAGGTTGCATCAGGTCATGGGTGTCCAGATCGACAATAGAGCGAGCGCCGATCAGCGGGAAGACATGGGTTTTAAGGCGGCTCAGGACCGTCTTGGCATGGCCCGGAGCCCATTTGGCAGACATCGCTTTGTGCCAGTCCAAGGCTGCGTCCTCAAAGGTTCGGCCTCGGATTGTGGCTTGCGTCTTGGCTTGATGTTTGGACTCGATGGGGTCGATACCTTCCGCCAGCATCCGCTTGACCTCCAGGCGCTTGTTGCGAGCATCGGCGAGGCCGACCACGGGGTAGTTGCCGAACGAGGTCAGTCCTTCGCGGCCATCAGGTTTTACATACCTGAGACGCCAGCCTTTACGGCCATTGGGTTGGACTAGAAGGTAGAGGCCGTCGCCGTCGAAAAGCTTGTAAGCGCGGTCGGTGGGCTTGGCTGAGCGGCAAGCCGAATCGGAGAGTGGAGCAGTGGTGCGCGACATAAGGGTACTCCCCCTTTATCGAATTACCTTACCCCTAACACTACCCCTAAAACGGTTGGAATCCACCAATTTCTGACGGAAACCTATGGAACGCCAAAACGAAAAAACCCGCCAGAAGGCGGGTTTTTCGGGGGGTCCAGAGATTTTGAAAGCCTTCTCTGGAACCTTGTATGGTGCCGGCACCAGGAGTCGAACCCGGGACCTACTGATTACAAGTCAGTTGCTCTACCAACTGAGCTATACCGGCGTTGTGGGCGACGATTATAGCGATTGGGAAGATCCTGTAAACCCCTGAATTCAGACTATTTTTGCATCGCGGCAAATTAAGCCCTGCGCAGTGCGCAACGTAGGATTTGCGCCTTATGCAATATAGGGCTGTTTTGCAGGGTGCACAGTTGAATTTCGGCTTTTCTCGAGCGCCGCAATTATTCGCTCGGTAAGCCCATTATTCGGCGGTTATGTCCTTTTGAATGGCAGCTTATGCACAACTGAGAGCCGCGAGGACTGGCTTAGGCGAGGTTTTGTGAACCCATTCTCATTTTGTTCGTAAATCCCTGTTTTACGGTTTCTTTAGTTATGTGAACAAAAAATGACCAGCGTCGTTAAGGTGACGAAACAGGCGCAGATATTGGATCCACGACAAATCCATCAACAGAGTTATCCACAGGCTGTAAGGTTTTAAGCGCGTTCGGCGAGCAGCAGTAAATTACGAGGTGTGAGTGAGGTGTCGCAAAAGGTGCCGAGACGTACGACGTATCCCTGTTCGACGAGGAAAAGTGCCCGATCCAGATTCAGCCAAAGCTCCAGTGGTCGTCGGAACAATCCGCGAAGCAATTCGAGGTTACGAACTTCGGCCAACCGCTGCCAGCCGGTGGCTTCGAGTTTCGACCAATCTGGCGAGCCGACTGTGGATAACTCTTTCAGCGCTGCCAGATCGCGGCAGTAATCGGCGAAGGTTTTCTCCAACCAGGCGCTCGGCAGGGACGGGGTGGGCAGGTATTCGTCTATCCCACGTACTTGCCGTTGCAGCAAATCGAAAGCCAGGCGCCGGGCCATGGAGGTGTCACGCTGACGTCGGACCCGTGCACCGGCGGTGACGGTTTCGCTCATGGGTAGAGCCAGATCTTCGAGCGAGAGCTGAAGGACGGATCGCAAACCGACGGAGGACAACGCCTGGTACTCGTTGCTATTGATCCGGTTGTAGCAGCACGGGGCGATGGCCATCAACTTGCATCCGGCAGCGCTTGCCAGTTGCATCAATCGCACATGCAGATCACCGCAGGCGTGCAGGGCGACCGGGGTGTGTTGAGCGCTCAAAACGGTCGAGGCGTCTGCTGCCAGCACATCCTGTTCGATATGCAGCGCGTGCAGGTGATGGCGCTGGCTTAAAGCCTGACCGCTGGCGACCAATGCCGGATCATACTCAACGCAAGTTAGCTGTTGCCCTTCACTCAACAAACGTCGACCCAAGTGCCCCTTGCCCGAACACCAGTCCAGCCAGTGGATCGGCTGCGAGGAAAAAGACAAGCGACTGGCAAACGCCTCGATCTGCTGCCACTTACGCCCCGGCACATCGACATTCAGTCGATGGCCCGCAGCTTCCAGCGCATGTCCCGGCAACTCGCCGACCGCGCTCAACTCAGCCGACAACGCCGCCAATGAAGCGAACGGCTCCGGCGCATCGACAAGATCAGCAGGGGAGTTATGAGCGTTTTCCGCGTCTTCCAGTGACCTTCCCCGTAGCCATAAAGCCAACTCCGGGTAGGACGCTTCCCAATCAAGCGAAAGATGAGTGAACGGTCGAGGTTTCCACAGCGCCTGATGCTCAATCAAAAAAGCATCCAGCGCCGTGAAGCGGGCGAGTAAGTCCTCGCCCGTCAGCACGTGGGAAATGTCAGCGCCCTTGGCAGGCATCGACGCGCAGCCAGCGCTCCAGCAGCTTGAAGCCGCGTACCAGCACGTAAGCCATCAGTAGATAGAACACGCCCGCCGCGAAGAAAATCTCCACCGGCAAATAAGTGCGGGCAATGATCGTACGCGCCATCCCGGTCAGTTCCAACAGAGTCACGGTGCTGGCCAGCGCACTGGCCTTGAGCATCAGGATCACTTCGTTGCTGTAGGCCGGCAGGCCGATGCGTGCGGCACGCGGCAGGATGATGTAGAACATCGCTTTTGGCTTGGACATACCCAACGCTCGCGCCGCTTCGATCTCACCCGGCGGAATCGCCTGGATCGCACCGCGCAGAATCTCAGCGATATACGCAGCGGTGTGCAGCGTCATGGTCACGGTCGCACACCAGAACGGATCGCGCAGGTACGGCCACAACGCGCTTTCACGCACTGCGTCGAACTGCGCCAGGCCGTAATAAACCAGGAACAGCTGAACCAGCAGCGGCGTGCCACGGAAAAAGAAGATATAGGCGTAAGGCAGCGAGCGCACGTACCACAGCTTCGAAGAGCGGGCGATGCCCAGTGGAATCGCCAGCAACAGACCGGCAATCACGGCGATGGCCACCAGTTCTAGGGTCAGGGTCGCGCCCTGCGCCAGTTTCGGTAGCCACTTGATGATGACTTCCCAGTTCATTAAGCGCTCCTCGCAAAGCCGCGAGCGGCGCGTTTTTCCAGGAAGTGCATGCCGGTCATCGCAAGCACGGTAAGGCCCAGGTACATGATCGCGGCGACCATATAGAAGGTGAACGGTTGTTTCGACACGGTCACGCCGATTTGTGCGTGACGCATGATTTCTTCCAGACCGATGACCGAGACCAGCGCGGTGTCTTTCATCAGGATCATGAACAGATTGCCCAGGCCGGGCAGGGCGATGCGCCACATTTGCGGCATGATCAGCCGGGTGAAAATCCGCCATTTCGACAGGCCCAGGGCCTGGCCGGCCTCACGGTGGCCTTTGGGAATGGCGAGGATCGCACCACGGAACACTTCCGTGGCGTAGGCGCCGAAGCACAGGCCGAGGGCGATCACGCCGGCGGCGAAGGCGTTGAGCTGCAGGTCGGGGTTGCCGAAGAACTCACCGAGGGCGCGCATCAGGTTGACCGTACCGAAGTAGATCAACAGCACCCAGAGCAATTCCGGGACGCCACGCACCAGAGTCGAATAAGTGCCGCCAAGCCATTGCAGCGGCTTGTACGGGGAAGTCTTGGCCAAGGCGCCGAGCAGGCCGAGCACCAGGCCCAGGCACAGGGCCGTGAGGGCCAGTTGGACGGTCATCAGCGCGCCGGCAGCGAGGGCCGGGCCGAATCCGTAGAGGTCGATAATCATGGGTTTCTGTTCAAATTGCGGCAGGCAAAGTCGGGAGCCGGCGCCGTTGCATCACGGCGCCAGTCCCACAGGTCAGGATCAGTAGATGCTGAACGGGAAGTACTTGTCGTTGATCTTCTTGTAGGTACCGTCGGCGACGATTTCCTTCAGAGCGGCGTTCAACTTGTTGCGCAGTTCGTTGTCACCCTTGCGCACGGCAATGCCGATCTTGTCGCTGTCCTCGACCGGGTCGCCTTTGAACTCGTAGTTCTTGCCGGCGTCGCTTTTCAGCCAGTCATAGTTGGCGTATTTGTCGGCGAGGATCGCGTCGACGCGACCGGAAGTCAGGTCGAGGTAGGCGTTTTCCTGGGTGTCGTAGAGGCTGACTTTGATGTCATCGCCGTAGTTGTCTTCCAGCCAGGTGCCGGCCAGGGTGGCACGCTGGGTCCCGATGGTCTTGCCCTTGAGCGAGTCCTTGTCGGTTTTGAAGTCGACGTTTTTCGGTGCGATGAACTGCAGCTTGTTCGAGTAGTACGGGTCGGTGAAGTCGACCGCGCCTTTGCGCTCTTCGGTGATCGACAGCGAGGAGATCAGGAAGTCGAACTTCTTCGCGTTCAGGGCCGGGATGATGCCGTCCCAGTCGGAAGTGACCACGGTGCACTCGACTTTCATCTTCGCGCAAAGGGCGTCGCCGATGTCTTTGTCGAAGCCGACCACGTTGCCGCTGGCGTCTTTGTTGTTGAACGGCGGGTAGGCCGCTTCGATGCCCATCTTCAGGGTTTCAGCCATGGCACCGGCGCTGAACGCGAGGGTGACGGCGGCGGCCAGGAAGACCTTCTTGAAATTCTGCATGCATGTTGCTCCGTTAGCGGTTGCTGGACATGAATTGTTTGCAGCGCGCCGAAAGCGGGTTTTCGAACACCTGCTGAGGCGATCCTTGCTCTTCTATAAGGCCTTGGTGAAGGAACACCACTTCGCTGGAGACCTGACGGGCAAAGCCCATTTCGTGGGTCACGAGCAGCATGGTGCGGCCTTCTTCAGCCAATGCGCGGATGACACTAAGTACTTCCTGAACCATTTCCGGGTCAAGCGCCGAGGTGGGTTCGTCGAACAGGATCACCTTCGGTTGCATCGCCAGCGTACGGGCAATCGCCGCGCGTTGTTGCTGGCCGCCGGACAATTGCGCCGGGTAGGCGTGGCGCTTGTCGGCGATGCCGACCTTGGCCAGCAGCGCTTCGGCGACTTCGATCGCCTCGGCTTTGCTCTGGCCGAGCACGCGACGCGGTGCTTCGATGATGTTGTCGAGGATGCTCATGTGCGGCCACAGATTAAAGTTTTGAAATACAAAACCAATCTCGGAGCGCATGCGATTGATCTGCTTACCGTCGGCGGCAACCAGTTCGCCATTTTTGGCGGCTTTGAGCTTGAGTTCTTCACCGGCCACCAGAATCTGGCCCTGGTGCGGGTTTTCCAGCAGGTTGATGCAACGCAGGAACGTGGACTTGCCGGAACCGGAGGAACCGAGGATCGAGATCACATCGCCGTCGCGGGCGGTCAGCGAGATACCTTTGAGCACCTCAAGCTGTCCGTAGCGTTTATGCAAGTTGCGGATTTCAAGCGCGGGCGTGGCCTCAGCCATGTGCGTTCCTCATATATGTTGCGCTCCTGCTGTTGGATGGCCTTCCTGGCGAGGCGGCCAAGCTAGCATAGCGATTCAATGGCAGCCAACAGCGCTACGAGCGGTTAACGGGTGGCATGTGGCAGGTTGTCGCATCGGCACAGCAGACTGTCGCCCCATCAACAACCGAACGGGTGTTTGATCGTGCAAACCCGTGGGTGTCGCGTAAAAAAAGGCGCGATGTTGCCAGCTTTGGCGGGGTGTTGGAAGCGCTATCCGGCCGAACGTTCCTGATTCGCCCTTTTATTGTGCATCCCACACTTTTTCAGTGTGTTTCTGGTGCGCGAAATCGTCCTGAAAGTGAGTCGCAGGGTAACGCTCTGGCGAATAGCCATTAATCTCAAGGACTTGCGATGACTGTCCGGTCGCGCGCAAAGCCCCGAGCCAGAAGACTTTGAAACATTTTGGCGCATTTATTGCGTGCAGAATCCGGAACGCCCTGTTGGTTTCTTTTTACGAGAAAGAACACGCCAGACAGGACGGACTGAATCGCTTTCCTCGCAAAGGTAGTTTCGATGAGCAGTACCCCAAGCTCCAATGGCCTCGAACAGGGGCTCAAACCGCGTCATGTGACCATGTTGTCGATCGCCGGTGTGATCGGCGCCGGTCTGTTCGTTGGCTCCGGCCACGCCATCGCTGCTGCCGGCCCTGCCGTGCTGCTGGCTTATGCTGCCGCTGGTACCCTGGTAGTGTTGGTGATGCGCATGCTCGGCGAAATGGCTGTTGCCTCGCCGGACACCGGTTCGTTTTCGACTTACGCCGACCGTGCCATCGGGCATTGGGCTGGTTTCACCATTGGCTGGTTGTACTGGTGGTTCTGGGTGTTGGTGATTCCGCTGGAAGCCAACGCCGCTGCGACCATCCTGCACGCATGGTTCCCAGACGTCGGCATCTGGGCCTTCGCGCTGGTCATCACCCTGCTGCTGACCATCACCAACCTGTTCAGCGTGAAGAATTACGGCGAGTTCGAATTCTGGTTCGCGCTGATCAAAGTGCTGGCGATCATCGGCTTCATCATGCTCGGTCTGGCGGCGATCTTCGGCTTCCTGCCGAACAGCCAGGTCAGCGGCGTTTCGCACCTGTTCGACAGTGGCGGCTTCTTGCCAAACGGTATGGGCGCGGTGCTGGGCGCAATCCTGACTACCATGTTCTCCTTCATGGGTACCGAGATCGTAACCATCGCGGCTGCGGAATCGAAGAACCCGGGCAAGCAAATCTCCAAGGCTACCAATTCGGTGATCTGGCGGATTGGTTTGTTCTACCTCGTATCGATTTTCATCGTTGTGGCCCTGGTGCCATGGAACGATCCTACGCTGGCCAATCTTGGTTCCTACCAGACCGTGCTTGAGCGCATGGGCATCCCGAACGCCAAGATGATCGTCGACATAGTGGTGCTGGTCGCGGTGACCAGTTGCCTGAACTCGGCGCTGTACACCTCGTCGCGCATGCTCTTCTCCCTCGGCAAGCGTGGCGATGCACCGGCCATGGCGACGCGGGTGAACAAAAGCGGTACGCCTTACTGGGCGGTGATGCTGTCCACCGGCGCCGCGTTCCTGTGCACCTTCGCCAACTACGTGGCCCCGGCCGCAGTGTTCGAGTTCCTGCTGGCCAGCTCCGGTGCTATCGCGCTGCTGGTGTACCTGGTAATCGCCTTCTCGCAACTGCGTATGCGTAAACAACGCATGGCGCGCGGCGAGAAAATCGTTTTCAGCATGTGGTTGTTCCCGGGCCTGACCTACGCGGTGATCATCTTCATCGTCGCGGCCCTGACCATCATGTTGTTCCAGGAAGCGCATCGTGTGGAGATCCTCGCGACTGGCCTGCTGAGCCTGATGGTGGTGGCTGCCGGTTTGCTGGTGGCACGCCGTCGCAAGCTGGAAAAACGTGGCGCGGTGGTGTTGAACTGATTCGTAACGCGTAATGCAAAACGGCCGCTGTCAGTGATGACGAGCGGCCGTTTTTGTTTGTGAGCGGGGTTTATTCGCTCTTGTCTTCCTGTGCCTCTACCGACTTGCCATAAGCATCCAGCGCCACCCCGAAATCGGTGATGAACTGTGGCTCGCTCAGCCAGGCCTGGGCCTCTTCGATCGTTACGCCTTCGGCCCACATGCGATAGTCGATCAGCATGTCGGCGGCCAGGTGGGTGGCGGCCATGCCTTCGTTGTCGGCGTTTTCCATGTCCAGCAGCTCTGGATGGTCAACGATGACGAACGCCAGTTCGCGCAGCAGGGTCAGCAGCATCTCGTTGCGGCTGATGGCTTCGGCGTCGCGCATTTTGCTGAACATCGCCAGGGTGTATTCCGGAATCGGCTCGGCGAGGTGGTCGAGGTCTTCGTCCTGTTCCAGCGGCTTGCGGCCGACCATACGGATTTGCTTGGCTTTGGCCTTGGCGCGTTTGGCGCGTTTCTGTTGCTTGTTCAGGGATGCCATGGGAACTCAGTTCTTCTGTTGGGTTTGCGCGGCGATCGCGTCGGACGCCGCCACATAGTCGGCCTGGAAGGCCGGGGATTCGATCCACGCCAGCGCGCCAGCCTCGTCGGTTTCCTGCGACCACTGGCGATACTCGATCAGCGCGGCAAGGATGAAATCCATTGCGCCTTCTTCGCCTTCCTGCTCGTAGACCAGTTCCAGTAGCGGGTCTTCGAGGAACGCGATGCACAGCGCTTGCTGGCTGATCTTTTCGGCGTCGATCATTTTCTTGAACAGCTCGGTCAGGTCCACCGATTCAAAATCAATGCGGTCGTCGTTCGGGTCCAGCTCGACCGGCGCCTCGGCGCGCTTGGTGCGGTTCTGCTTGGCCTTGGCTTTAGCCCGGGTGGCGCGTTTTTGCTGCTTGTTGGCGGAGGCCATGATGTGTTCCATCGTGCGTTGAGAGGGGCTCAGCTGCGTGGGACGTGCCGCCCGGGTGTGTCGGGGGCCAGTGCGCCGGTTTGCAGCCAGGTCAGAGCGATGGGCCATAGTGTGGCTTGGTATGCGCTGCGAAAAAAGGCGAAATGTCCGACTTGTTGTTCGTCTATGTCCTTCGGCTCGATGCGCAGGTGGGTTTTTTCCGCGTTGCTGAAGTAGCCGAGCAGGCGTTCGATGGCTGGAATGGTGCCGTAGGGATCGTCGCTGATGCTGATGGCCAGAGTCTGTGCGCGGACATTGGCGAAGGGCAGGGCGCCGGTCTTTTTCATCAGCGCGCGACCACTTGGGCGCCGTTCGTAACGCGCGGCAGGCGTGCTCCAGTCGCGCACTACGCCCGTCGGCGTGTCTTCCAGCCAGCCGAGTCGTTTGCCGGGGAAGAAGCCGCAGAACAGCGTCAGCAACGGCATCACGACGTGCCATTTGCCGAACATCCGCCAGCGATGTTCCGGCGCGTAGTCGCGCCAGTAAGCGAACTGCGCGCCGACCGTTACCAACCGTCGGATAACCCGCCCGGACTCGCCCAGACCTGCCGCGCAACCGCCAAAACTGTGACCGACCACGTCAATGGGTTGACCGGGAAACTCCCGTTGCGCGCGTTTGAGCATCGCTTCGAAATCCACGGCGCCCCAATCTGTCCACGAAGCATTCAAGCCTTTGATCGACACGGAGCGCGATTCGCCGATGCCTCGGTAGTCGTAGGTCATCACGTCAAAACCATTGGCGAACAGGTAAGCCGCGAAGCGCGAGTAGTGGCGGCAGCGCACTGAAGTGGCGGCGTTGATGATGACCACTGGGCGCTGGCTATCGGGCAGGGAATGACGCCAGATGAAACCGCCAATTGCAAAGCCGTCGGCGGCAGCTTCTTTGAAAGGCTCACTTTGCTCGGCAGTCAAGGTCGGCGACCTTGACTGCATGTCTTGCCTTGCGGGCGTGTCCTGACAGCTCGTGACGCTCGACCTAGAAGAATAAGCTGACAACGATAGTCTCCCCGCCGCCCGGCAACAATCCGCAAATTTTACTCAGTGGATTGAGTGAGCATGCGCTCTTCGATCAAGGCCTGTTCGCGATTGAGTTCTGCGCGTAACTCGTCTTCACTCGGCAGGATCGTCTTGTAACTGCTGGCAAACAGTTGCTCATTGCCCTTGAGCATTGAGTAGCGCGCCACCGAATCGTTGCTCTCGGCAGACAGAATAATCCCGACTGTCGGCTTGTCACCCTCGCTGCGCATGAGTTCGTCGTACATGCGCACATACATGTCCATCTGCCCGACATCGCGGGCGCTGAGCTTGCCGCGTTTGAGATCGATGATCACAAAGCATTTGAGCAGGTAGTTGTAGAACACCAGATCGATGTATAGATCGACGCCGTCGGTACTTATGCGTTGTTGGCGGGCGACAAAGGAAAAGCCTTTGCCCAGCTCTAGCAGAAAGCCCTGCAGATGGTCGATCAGAGCTTGTTCGAGACCGCTTTCCCTGACCTTGCCTGCCGAGGGCAGACCCAGAAATTCGAGCATGACGGGGTCGCGAATGAACTCGCGCGGGTTGCATTTCAGCGCTTCGATATTGGCGGTGGCTTCTTCGATCACATCGGCTTTGTCGCGACTCATGAGAAGCCGCTCGTAGTAGAGCGTGAGGATCTGGCGGTCGAGGGCGCGGCTTGACCAGTTCAGGCTGGCACATTCGTTCATGTACCAATGGCGGGCTTTTTCATTGGTCACGCCCAGAAGTCGACGATAGTGGGTCCAGCTCAATTCGTGACGCAGTGCGTCACGAATTGGAAACGCCTGATAAAAGAGGCGCATATAACGCAGGTTGGAAGCGTCAAACCCCTTCCCGAACTGCGCCGTCAGATCCTTCGCCAAAAACGCCAGCAACTGTTTGCCATAGCCTGCGCGCTGTGCGCCTTGCTGTTCAAACTCGACAATATGCCTGCCGATCTGCCAGCAGGTTTGCACTTGAATCGTATCTACCGCACGCAGCACTTTTTGCCGCGCCTGGCGAATCAGTTCGCCCAACTCCCCTAGCAACGAATCGATTTTCGGGTCTTGCGTATCAGCAGGTTTTAACGGGCTCATCGGCTCTTCCACATCGTTGGAAACAGGCCTCAAAGCATGCCAAGGGTCGCCGTGCGGGTATGTCGGGCGAGCCGGTGATATGGGAGGGAAGAAGGGATTGATGTTGCAGGACGTTGCCGCTGAAAGATGCTTCAGAGAGTAATGGTCTGTAGTCCATTTCGTACACGTGCCAAGTTCCAAACAATCTAAAACCCGCCCCGATACGCAAAATCTAAAAGGAGTAACGGTTGGGTTCTACAAGAACCCGGGAGTCGTGATCATGAAACGCGCTCTTTCATTCATGCTGCCCATCGCTGCTGTCGCTGCACTGTTGTTTCCGGTGATGTTGCAGGCAGCCAGTCTTGAGCCCATCGACAGTGCGGGCGTGCAAGTTCAGCAGCAACAACAGAACGGCGTCACTTATGTGGCCGGCGGGATCGGCGAGGATGAAGCGAAGGCCATTCGACAAACCAGCGGTTACAACCTGCACATGACGTTCGCAGTAGGCGCGCAAGACGAGTACACCGCTGATGTCGATGTGATGATTCAAAAGTCGCCGGGGCAAACCGTACTGACGCTCAACCAGACAGGACCGCTGGTGTACGTGCAGTTGCCGCCCGGCAAGTACACGGTGGTGGCGACGCGTAAAGGCGAAACGCGGCACGACGTGACAGACGTTGGTGCAGGCGTTCCGCGAAATCTGGTGTTCCACTGGAATGACGCTGGATAGCGATGGATGTGATTGCGAAGCCGAGGCGCGGGTACAATCCCGCGCCTCATCTTTGTGACGTAGGGAAGCGCTGGTTTGAAAGGGATTTTGCGTGCTGTTTGTGTTGCTGGCCTCGTGTTGCAGTTGGCCGGCTGCGGAACGTTTATCGGGCGTTTGAATGACGGTTTGTCCGATGCCCAGTATTACCGAGGGGTTGATGGCAACCTTCACCTGCTGGGCGTGCGTGGCGGCGGCAGCGATGGCATGCCGGCGGCGATCGTCTGTTACATGATGATTGTCTGTCCGGTCATCACCGTTGTATCTCTGCCAGTGGATGCCGCGCTGGATACGGTTCTGCTGCCGATCGATTACATCAATACGCTCTAGGTTTTTTTGCGCGGCGCTTGCTCTTCGGCGTGTGCACGGGCTCTTGCACTATGCGATAGATCCACACGCCGAACACACCCACTGCCAGTAGAAAAGCTGTGCCAACGCTCTGCCAGACAAACTCGAACCAGAACTGCCGTGGTTGCAGGGCCAGGGTGTAAGTGCTGCGCGGGCCGCGATTATTGGTGGTGATAGAGCCGGTGATCCAGCTGTCGACCAGCATCCAGATCGACAACCCAATGGCGAAAGTAATCAGCAGAGCAGCGAGAACAGTCAGCCAGTAAGTCACGCGACTTGGGCGATAGGGCGGCGGGTGGGGCAGGGGGACGCGGGTTTTCCTTTGGTTCATGACGCTTGTGACCTGTTTTCCATTGTGGCGGTAAAGTGGCGATCAGGCATTAATGAACCGCGCTATCTCGTTCGCCAACTCTGCGGCGGGCAGCGGGTTTTCCCTGAGCCATGTCGATACAGCATGGTCGCAGCCCGGCAGCATGATTTTTCTGAACTGATGAGGGGCCAGACTCTTTTCAACAGCCTCGATGACTTCGTACGGAATCGCGCTGTTGATCGCGCGCGCGCCCATTTGCTGCGTTCCGGCAGACGTCCCGGCGATCCCGCCAAAAGCAGTGGCCTGAAGGCCATCGTATTCGCCGATCACCAGCAAGACCTCGCCGTCGAACGTGCGCAGGAAATCCAGCGATGGCGAGTCAAGAAAACCGTAAGGCACAGAAATGGCACGTTTGAACGGTGGACCAAACGGTTGCTGCCAGGCCGCCTCCGCGTACAGGGCCGGACAGAACAGCACGATGCGTCTGACTGAAGCGCGATGCGCCTGCGCCACCTTTAGCGCCAGTGCGCCCCCCAGACTGTGACCGATCACTGTGCTGAGTTCGGCGCCAAGATGATCGGCAAACTGCAAGGCCTCCTGAAGGTTCTGCGCCAGTGAAGTGTCTTCAAGGGCAACATCGGCGCTGGGGCCGTGGCCGGAAAGGTTGAAGCTCAGGCTGGCAATTCCCTGCGCCTGCAAGGGGTACAGGATGGCGTTGAGTCGCGAATAGTCAGAGCGAGCGCCGTGAATGGCCAGCACCTTCGGCATTGACGCTTGCGCGGCGGAGCCGGCCAATACGCGACCTTCCAATTGGTAGCCCGTGAAGGTCTGCGCAAAGAAAAACTCAGGGCCGGTTGGCGCCTCGTCGAACTGCAATCGAGACCGAAGTCGAGACGCGCCGGTCAGCGCCAACCGATTGATCACAAGGCTGCCAGGGTGTGCAGGACTGCCACGCGCAATGGATTGGTCTCCACGCTCAGAAGCTTGATCGCCAAGGCGCAGCAAACCACGATCAACATGGGCTTGATCAAGCGCGGGCCGACCCGGACGGCGGCCCTTGCGCCCAGTTGTGCGCCGAGGAAGGCCGCCAGCGCCATGGCAATCGCAATCGGCCAGATGATCACGCCTTTGGTGATGAAGACTGATAGCGAACCCAGATTGCAGGAGGCGTTGGCCAGTTTGGTGAAGCTCATGGCCCGCATCATGCCAAGCCCGCAAAGCAGCACGAAGCCGACGATAAAGAACGAACCTACACCCGGACCGAAGATACCGTCGTAGAAGCCCAGGATCGGCGCCACAGTGAACGAGAACAGCAGAATGCCGATTCGTTTGCGTCGATCCTCATTGGCCAGCTTCGGCGAGAGCGCAAAGTAGATCGCCACCAGAATAAGCATGACGGGCACGCACACTTCCAGATAGCGCTTATCAATCGAACTGACCAACAGTGCCCCGCTGGCACCACCCAGGAATGCGCAGATAACCAGGAAGCGTCCTTCGCGCCATTCAATCATGCCCTTGCGGGCAAAAGTGACCGTGGCCGAAATAGTGGCCGACGCGGCCTGAAACTTGTTTGTGGCAATCGCACTGATCGGGTCGACACCGGCCAGAAACAAGGCAGGCAAAGTAATCAATCCGCCCCCCCCGGCAATCGCATCAAAAAAACCGGCGCAAAAAGCCACGAGCGCCAACATGCCAATTACATCCCAAGCCATTACATTTTCCCTTTTTGTAGTTATTGGCCAGCCATTCACATGACTGGCCATTCAACAGCTTTGCGTGCAGCGAATATCAACCCTGTATCAGCAGCGGATCGTCTGAGATGACAATCGGGGACGAGAACTTCGACAGGCCGAAGATGCGCACCAATACACGTCGATTGTCTTTGATGACATCGCGACAATGCAGGGCGCGGACGTTATTGATCACCATGGCCGATTCTTGGGTCAGCGTGTATTGCACCGGTGTTGCCTTACTCACGCTTTGGCAAAGCGCGGAATACGCCTCTTTTACAAAGTCCGAGGCGTTGTCGTTGACCGAAAAACGGTACGAGTTGAATCGCGCGGCGAATCCGACGTTGTCATCGAACTCCAGAATCGAAACATTGCGGCCATCTTCGCCCTTGCCGTTGACGAAAGAGTCGCTGCGGGTGAACTGAAAGCTGCCTGTCGTCAGTGCGAGGCATCCGGTGACGCCGATTTCGTCCAGCAGAGGTGGCAACGGAATCACCGAGGTTGGCTCCAGGCCTGGATTCCACAGCGCCGATAGAATCAACGACGAAGGCGAGGGCGAGTGCCCGTCTTTCGCGTTGACGGCGCACCAGTACGGCGCCTCGGTGTGCGGGCCGAGCGCGAGGCCGGAATGGGAGCTGAGCTCTTTGATTTCCGGTTCGTCATTGATTTTGGTCAGTCCGCCGCCCTTGAAGTTGGCGACGAGTCGGACCAGTTTGCCTTCGTTGTCCATGTCGTAGGCAAAGGAGCTGTTATCCACCAGTTTCAACAGAATCTGATTGCGTGCCGCCAGACACAGTACGTCGTGCCGATTCTCCAGAGCGACCAGGTCGGGCAGTTCATCCGGAGGGCTAGTGTCGGTGAATGCTTGCATCCCCTCAAAGATCATCAGGGAAACCAGGCCGTCGGAGTAAGCGCCAAGCAGTTCCGATTGATCCCTGGAAAACGAAAACTTCAACTCAGTCGCAGCTAGCGAGGCTTTGGACTTTGCGCCTGCGGCTTGTGGCCCGCCCATGCCTGCCAGTTCTTCGGAGAACTTGTGCAGCAGCTTGGCTTGTTGCGTATCAAAACTGAAAGTTCTGACTTCCTGTTCAACTAAAGACTCAACGGTTTTATTGGTTTGTTGTAGGGCTTCGGTCATTGTTTACATCCCTGTCGTATCCGCTCCCGTTATATTTTTTGTGGGAGCTGTTGGCTGTTTCGATGATGCAATGCGTGCCGAGCGCACGCACAGATCCGGACGTGGGCGAGTTGATACAGGTCTGGTTTTTTCGGGAGGGCACAGGGCGCTGCGACGCGACAGTTCAAACCAAGTGTTGAATGCCTCGTCGGTGTTTGCTGTCGCTTGCCTGACAGCTGAAACAACAGCAGATGACCTGCGCTGAGGTCTTGTCCTCCATGACAACTTTATGAGGGGGCTTAGTTCTGCGAGCGATCCTGCTCGCAGACGCAACTCTCCTGCTGCCAGCAATCGCCTCGGTAGGTTCCGAGGGTTCCAGGGCGCGGAGTGCGTTATTCGGGTAATGCGTTAAACGCTGGTCATCCGGGCTGAAGTGCCCGGCGATTATTTTCGACAGTCAGCAATGACCTGCCGGAAAAAGCTGGCTGAGCCTAACATCAAAATAATGGCCAGCAAAAGCATTGGAAGAGGGGATGAAGTACGGCTTACCAAATCGCAGGCATAAAAAAACCCTGAATCTTGCGATTCAGGGTTTTCGGTATTTGGTGCCCAGAGACGGAATCGAACCGCCGACACGGGGATTTTCAATCCCCTGCTCTACCGACTGAGCTATCTGGGCAACGGGGCGCATTAAAAGGGTTTTTCGGATTTACGTCAACGACTTTTTTAAAATTTCTTAAATTAATTCCGTCGCTTACGATCCGACCCCCGATTTTGCAGGGTTTACTCTGCAGGCGGAACGTAGCCTTCAGCCTTGGCGTATTCCTCGCCGGAGAAGTACTTGTCCATTTCGCCCTGAAGATATTTGCGGTCTTCGGCGTTCATCATGTTCAGACGCTTTTCGTTGATCAGCAGGGTCTGGTGTTTCTGCCAGTCAGCCCAGGCCTTGGCCGAGACGTGGTCAAAAATATCCTGACCTTTGGCGCCCGGGAAAGGAGCGCGCTCCAGCGCGGGCAGTTCTTCTTTGTACTTACGGCACATGATGGTGCGGGTCATGATGACTCTCCTGCGTTCAATACGGCGGCCGCGCGTTCGAGCAAGGTTTTGACCGGGGCGGCGAGGCCCAGGCGCGGCGGGGTGGCGAGGTTATACCAGAGCCAGTCGGCCTCGGCCACGTGATGGGCGGCCTCCTGCACCTGAACCAGCCAGGGTTCGATGGACAGCTGGAAATGGCTGAACGTGTGGACGAGGCTCGGCAGCGCCTGCTGCTCGCCCATGGTCAGCGAGTGCTGATCGGCAAGATGTTGCAGGTCGTCGAGGTCATCGAGTTCCGGCAGGCTCCACAGCCCCCCCCACAAACCGCTCGAGGGACGACGGTAAAGCAAGATCGCGCCGTCGTCGTTGGCGAGCATTGGCATCAGCGTGCGCTTCTGCGGGATGGCTTTGCGCGGCTTGGGGATCGGGTAGCGGGTTTCAAGGCCGAGCATGTGCGCCTCGCAGCCACGCTCCAGCGGACACAGCAGGCAACTCGGCTTGCTGCGCGTACACAGCGTGGCGCCGAGATCCATCATCGCCTGGGTGTAGGCGTTGACCCGATCGTGCGGCGTAAAGCGCTCAGCGTTGGCCCACAGCTGTTTGGCGACCTTCGGCTCGCCGGGGTAGCCCTCCTGCGCGGTAAAACGCGCCAGCACACGTTTGACGTTGCCGTCGAGGATCGGCGCGCGCAGCCCCATACTGATACTGGCGATGGCGCCAGCGGTGGACAGGCCAATGCCCGGCAGATCCGTAAGCTTTTCAACGTCACGGGGAAACTCGCCGCCGTACTGGCTGACGACGATCTTCGCGGTCTTCTGCAGATTGCGTGCACGGGTGTAGTAGCCGAGCCCGGTCCACAGGTGCAGCACTTCGTCTTCCGGCGCTTGGGCCAGCGCTTCAACCGTTGGCAACGCGGCCATGAAACGGTCGAAGTAATTGAGCACGGTACTGACCTGGGTTTGCTGCAGCATGATCTCCGACACCCAGACCCGATACGGGTTGATGTCCTGCTGCCAAGGCAGGTCGTGGCGGCCGTGGCGGTCGAACCAATCCAGCACCGCCGTGGAAAATTGCTCCGCTCTCATCGCTTGAACAGCCCCTTCAATGCGTTCTTCAGTTCCGGGCTGACCTTGTCACCGAGCTTCTCGTCGATCTTCTCACTGAGCTTGTCGCCAGCCAGTTTACTCGCGACCTGACCGAGGCGATCGTTATCGACGCGGCAGGCCTTGGCGCCCAATTCCAGTGGGCCACGGCAGCGCAGCGGCCATTCGATGCCGACGAATTTCTCGCCGACCTGACAGGCCGGGTCCGGCATGGAGCTGGTGTCGCCTTCGACGACGATGCCGACGCGGTAATCCATGCCGAGCACGCGCAGGTCGATATCACCGTCGCCATTGACGGTCATGCCAGGGATGCGCACTTTCAGATCCGGGTTGCTGGCGATGCCGTTGCGGAAGGTCAGGTTGCCCTTGAGTTCCTGGAACGGCGTGTCCTTGCCCCGCGGCTCACCGCTGAGGGTTTTGCGGTTGAGGGTGGCGATGCCTTTGCACAGTTGCTGCTCAAGGTTGGCGTTGAGCAGCACGCCGTTGTTGATCACGAAACTGGCGTTGCCGTTGAGCGTGTCGATCAGCGCCTGCTGGCTGTTGCCACTGCCGGTCACGTTGCTGGTGAGGGTCACCAGACCTTTGACTGGCGGGTTCTTGCTTTGGCTCTCGAGGATTTTTTCTACAGGCACGCGATTGAGTTTGGTCTGCAGGTTGAGTACAGGCGCGCTCGGGCGCACATCGAGGGTGCCATTGGCGGCGAAACCGCCGTTGTACAACTCGCCGCTCAGGTTGGTCAGGGTCAACAGACCGCCCTGGCCGGTGGCTTTCAGTGCGGCGTTCTGAATTGGCAGTTTGTCGAGGGTCAACTGGCCAAAGGTCAGGTCGGCATCGACGTCGAGTTTGGCCAGGCGTTCAACCGGCAACAGGCGCTCGGTACTCCAGGCGGTTTTGCTTGGTTTGTCCGGCAGTGGCGTGGAACCGGCACCGGCCATGGCATCGGCTTCGGTGCTGGCGACTTCGGCCTGACGCACTTGCGTGGCGCTGTTGGCTTGCGCCGACTTCGGCGGTAGGTAGCGGTCGACATTGAAGGTGTCGGCCTTGAGGATCGCCCGCAGCGATTGCTTGGCGAAATCCTCGACGGCGATGCGGCCACTGAAGCTGCTGTCGTCCAGTTTCAGATTGATATTGTCGAAAGCGATGCTGCTTGGCGTGGCGGCAACGCGGCTTACCAGTTCGACTTTGCTCAGGCTGCCTTCGGCCATGGCCGGCAGTTTCTGACCGATGCTGTCGACGAATTTCGCCAGATCGAACTGGGCGATAGAGATGCCGCCGGTGATCTGCGGAGTTTTGTCGAGGTCGTTGGCTTTCAGTTCGCCCAAGGCGCGCAACTGGTTGGCGGAGATCTTGATGCCGGTCCATTCAGCGACGTTCGCGGCTTTGTCCAGGGATAGCTGGCCCTGAGCCGCGAATGTCATGGTTTTGCCTTGCAACGGATCGCCGGCCAGTTCGCCGGACAGTTTCAGGTCTTCGAACCTGTAGCGTTGCAGTGCGCGCTCGATGCGCAGCTCGCCGGTTAGCTCGGTACGCACGCGCAGGACGGGCTGGTTGGTGCCGAGGAATGCCGTGGCTTTCACCGGGATGTTGGTGGAGTCGTGTACCGGGCCGGTGCTCAGTTGAATGCTTTCGGCGCTGAATTGCTTGCCGGTCAGCTCATCGTTGTATTCAACGCGAGCGTTGTTAACGGTCAAGCTGTCGATGTCGAGGCGAATCGGCTGCGGCGGTTTTTCCACCGCAACAGGGGGTTCGCTGGCCGGTTGGCCCGGCGTAGCGGCTGGCGGCGTTGCACCCGCCGGGACAGGCACCTTGCCGATGTCTTCCCAGTTGCCGTGGCCGTTCTTGTCGCGTTTCAGGCGCAGGTTCAGGCCTTCAACGCGCACATCGCTCATTTGCACTTCACGGCGCAACAGCGGTAGCACGCGCACGGACAGGCCGAGCATCTGCAGATCGGCATACGGTTCGGTCGGATTGATCAGGGTGGCGACGCTGGCTTCGTGCAATTCCAGGCCGAGCCACGGGAACAGACTCCAGCCGATATCGCCATTGAGCGTCAGCTCGATGTGGGCCTTGTCACGGGCTATCTGGCGGATCTCGTCTTTGTAGTCGTTGGGATCGAAGAGGTGGGTCAGGGCAAAACCTGCCGCCACAATGATCAGCAACAACCCGAGAAGTACCAGACCCAGGATTTTGCCGAACGCTTTCATGGGCGAGTCCTTGTAGTTAGTCGAATTCGTAATTTAGCCGGGGAGTATAGCGCCGCAACCGCCCGGTTCGCTGTGACGTCATGTTGGCAGGACATCGAGCGGTACCTGCAAGCTAGCGGCGAGTGCCTGAGCCTCCAGATGCCCGGCAGGTGCCAGCAGACGCAGTTCGGCCTCCGCTTGCGACGCCATTTTCTGCGCTTGGTTCACCAGCCGTTCAGCAACCCCACGGCGACGGGTAACTTTTCGTACGCATAAATGGGACAAGTACCAGACATCGTGGTGCCTTTGCAGAATGCCGGCACCGAGCAGGCGGTCGTTGAAACGTCCGGCAATAAAACTCCCGTCCGCGAGGGCGCTTTCGATCAGCCCTGCCTCCCCGGAAAACGGAGCGAACAGCCATTCAGGGGCGTCGCGATAGATCTTCTGCAGATCCTGTTGATCCTGATAACTGGCGTCTTTCAAGGCTTGGACAATGATCGGCATGGCGTTTTCCTGGTGGTACGAGAACAGATGACAGAAAAAAGGTGATATCAGTTTGGTTTTTCTGTCACGTGCAAATGGTAACCTTCGCCGGTTCGTCCGTCCTTCTGCGACTTAACGTCGCGCCTTCAAGGAGCTTCACCCAAAAAAACGGTCATGCCTGCGTGCATAAAGGCCGGGGGTGAACAGTGGCTGGCGAACCATACTAATAATTGGGGGATACACAATGAGCACGAGCATCACGGCGGACGGCCTTCGCGCCGACCAGCCTGCGTTCCTGTCCAAGGAACGCATCATCGCCAAGCCCGGTTTCAACCGCTGGCTGGTTCCACCGGCCGCTCTGGCCATCCACCTGTGCATCGGCATGGCCTACGGCTTCTCGGTGTTCTGGTTGCCGCTGTCCAAGGCGCTGGGCGTTACTGCTCCGGTGGCTTGCGCACCGGACATGAGTTTCATCGCACAAGTGTTCTCGTCGCAATGCGACTGGCCGATCTCCATGCTCGGCTGGATCTACACGCTGTTCTTCATCTTCCTCGGCTGCTCGGCAGCAATCTGGGGTGGCTGGCTCGAACACGCAGGCCCTCGCAAGGCTGGCGTGGTATCGGCACTGTGCTGGTGCGGTGGTCTGCTGATCTCGGCGCTGGGTATTTATACCCATCAGATCTGGCTGATGTGGATCGGCTCCGGCGTGATCGGCGGTATCGGTCTGGGTCTGGGCTATATCTCGCCGGTTTCGACCCTGATCAAGTGGTTCCCGGACAAGCGCGGCATGGCCACCGGCATGGCAATCATGGGCTTCGGTGGCGGCGCGATGGTCGGCGCACCACTGGCAACTGCACTGATGAGCCACTTTGGCTCGGCTGAAGGTGTTGGCGTCTGGCAGAGTTTCGTCGCCATGGCCGCGATCTACTTCGTGTTCATGATCGGCGGTGCTCTGGCTTACCGCGTGCCGCCTACCGGCTGGAAACCTGAAGGCTGGACCGCGCCGGCGAAGAAAGCCGCAAACGCGATGATCACCAATCGTCACGTGCACGTGAATGTAGCGTGGAAAACTCCGCAATTCCGCCTGGTCTGGCTGGTGCTGTGCCTGAACGTGTCCGCCGGTATCGGCATCCTCGGCATGGCTTCGCCACTGCTGCAGGAAGTGTTCGGCGGCAAATTGCTGGGTGTCGATGTGCCGTTTGGCCAACTCGATGCAGGGCAACTGGCGTCGATCGCGGCGATTGCTGCCGGTTTCACCGGTCTGCTGAGCTTGTTCAACATCGGTGGTCGTTTCTTCTGGGCTTCGTTCTCGGACTACCTGGGCCGCAAAAACACCTACTTCGTGTTCTTTGCCCTGGGTTTTGCCCTGTACGCGCTGATTCCGAACATGGGCCATCTGGGCAACGTTGCGCTGTTCGTGGCGGCGTTCTGCATCATTCTGTCGATGTACGGCGGTGGTTTTGCCACGGTTCCGGCGTATCTGGCTGACCTGTTTGGTACGCAGATGGTTGGTGCGATCCACGGTCGTTTGCTGACGGCCTGGGCTGCCGCTGGCGTGCTGGGCCCGGTATTGGTGAACTACCTGCGTGAGTATCAGCTGAGCATTGGCGTTGAACGCGCTGCCGCTTACGACATCACCTTGTACATCCTTGCCGGTCTGCTGGTGCTGGGCTTCCTGTGCAACCTGATGGTCCGTCCGGTGGCCGACAAGTACTTCATGACTGACGCTGAACTGGCTGCTGAACAGGCGCTGGGCCACGACAAGGGTGCTGACGCCAGCACCGTTCTGGAGTGGAAAGCCGCGCCGGGCAGCAAGCCGCTGGCAATCGCTGCGTGGCTGGTGGTCGGTATTCCGTTGGCGTGGGGGGTGTGGGTGACCCTGCAGAAGACGGCGGTACTGTTTCACTAAGGTGTTAGCTGAATAAACACCGAACCTGTGGGAGCGAGCCTGCTCGCGAAGACGGAGATTCAGTCGACATCAGTGTTGGCTGACCCCCCCGCATTCGCGAGCAGGCTCGCTCCCACATTCGTTTTTGCGCTGCCTGTAATGGCTTGTATGGACATGTCTACCCGCGACAGCCGGGGGTTCTATCCGTCAGCCATCTCACCTCTCGTGTTTCTGTTTCGGCCCCGCGTGCCTATAATGGCTGCCTTTTTCGCCCAATGATTTTGCGGAGCTGGTGATGGCCGAACGTAAGGCGTCTGTCGAGCGCGACACTCTGGAAACCCAGATCAAAGCCTCGATCAACCTTGATGGCACCGGAAAGGCCCGATTCGATATCGGTGTTCCTTTTCTTGAGCACATGCTGGATCAGATTGCCCGTCACGGGTTGATCGACCTGGATATCGAATGCAAGGGCGATCTGCATATCGACGACCACCACACGGTGGAAGACGTCGGTATCACCCTCGGCCAGGCATTTGCCAAAGCCATCGGCGATAAAAAAGGCATCCGTCGTTACGGTCATGCCTACGTGCCGCTCGATGAAGCGCTGTCGCGCGTGGTGATCGATTTCTCTGGTCGTCCAGGCCTGCAGATGCACGTGCCGTACACCCGCGCCACCGTCGGTGGCTTCGACGTTGACCTGTTCCAGGAATTCTTCCAGGGCTTCGTCAACCACGCACTGGTCAGCCTGCACATCGACAACCTGCGTGGCACCAACACCCACCACCAGATCGAAACCGTGTTCAAGGCTTTCGGCCGCGCGCTGCGCATGGCCGTCGAGCTGGATGAGCGCATGGCCGGGCAAATGCCATCGACCAAAGGCGTTCTGTAATGCAGACGGTTGCAGTTATCGATTACGGCATGGGTAACCTGCACTCGGTGGCCAAGGCCCTCGAGCACGTCGGCGCCGGCAAGGTGTTGATCACCAGCGATGCCAACGTGATTCGCGAAGCTGACCGCGTGGTGTTCCCGGGCGTTGGTGCGATTCGCGATTGCATGGCGGAGATCCGTCGCCTCGGTTTCGATTCGTTGGTGCGCGAAGTCAGTCAGGATCGTCCGTTCCTCGGCATCTGTGTCGGCATGCAAGCGTTGCTCGACACCAGCGAAGAGAACGACGGCGTCGACTGCATCGGCCTGTTTCCGGGCGCGGTGAAGTTCTTCGGCAAAGACCTGCATGAAGACGGCGAACACCTGAAAGTCCCGCACATGGGCTGGAACGAAGTGCAGCAGAAGGTCAGCCACCCGCTGTGGCATGACATTCCGGACATGGCGCGTTTCTACTTCGTGCACAGCTACTACATCGCTGCCGCTAACGCGCGGCAAGTGGTCGGTGGCGGTCATTACGGTGTCGATTTCGCTGCGGCACTGGCCGACGGCTCGCGTTTCGCTGTGCAGTTCCACCCGGAGAAGAGCCATACCCATGGCCTGCAATTGCTGCAGAACTTCGCCGCGTGGGACGGTCGCTGGTAAATGGCTGCCAAGAAATCCAGACCGCCGATCCTGACCCTCACTCCCGAACAGGAGAACGAGGCCAATCGCAAGATTCAGCGGTTCATGGAAGACCGTTTCGAACTGGACCTGGGTTCGTTCGAAGCGACGGAAATTCTTGAGCTGTTTACCCGCGAAATTGCTCCGCACTATTACAACAGGGCGATTTTCGATGTGCAGACCCACCTCAAAGAGCGGTTTGAAAGCATCGAAAGCGACCTGTGGGCGCTCGAGAAAAACTGATTTCCGAGCCAAGCTGAACATTCAAATTTGAAGGTTTGCCAGATGCTGATTATTCCCGCTATCGATCTTAAAGACGGTGCCTGCGTACGTCTGCGCCAGGGCCGCATGGAAGATTCCACAGTGTTCTCCGATGATCCGGTGAGCATGGCTGCCAAGTGGGTGGAGGGCGGTTGCCGCCGTCTGCATCTGGTCGATCTGAATGGCGCGTTCGAAGGCCAGCCAGTCAATGGCGAAGTGGTCACCGCGATCGCCAAGCGCTATCCGACCCTGCCGATCCAGATCGGTGGCGGCATCCGTTCGCTGGAAACCATCGAGCACTACGTCAAGGCTGGCGTCAGCTACGTGATCATCGGTACCAAAGCCGTTAAAGATCCGGCCTTCGTCGCTGAGGCCTGCCGCGCGTTCCCGGGCAAGATCATCGTCGGTCTGGATGCCAAAGACGGTTTTGTCGCCACCGATGGCTGGGCTGAAATCAGCACCGTGCAGGTCATTGATCTGGCCAAACAGTTTGAAGCCGACGGCGTCTCCTCGATCGTTTATACCGACATCGCCAAAGACGGCATGATGCAGGGCTGCAACGTACCGTTCACCGCTGCGCTGGCCGCTGCCACCAAGATTCCGGTGATCGCTTCCGGCGGCATCCACAATCTGGGTGACATCAAGTCGCTGCTCGACGCCAAGGCGCCGGGCATCATCGGCGCCATCACCGGCCGGGCGATCTACGAAGGCACCCTCGACGTCGCCGAAGCGCAAGCTTTCTGCGATTCGTACCAAGGCTGAGGACTGACCATGGCGCTGGCCAAACGCATCATCCCTTGCCTGGACGTGGATAACGGCCGGGTCGTCAAAGGTGTGAAGTTCGAAAACATTCGTGACGCCGGTGACCCGGTGGAAATTGCCCGTCGTTATGACGAGCAGGGTGCCGACGAGATTACCTTTCTCGACATCACCGCCAGCGTCGATGGCCGCGACACCACGTTGCATACCGTCGAGCGCATGGCCAGCCAGGTGTTTATCCCGCTGACCGTCGGCGGTGGCGTGCGTACCGTGCAGGACATTCGCAACTTGTTGAATGCCGGCGCGGACAAGGTGTCGATCAACACCGCGGCCGTGTTCAACCCGGAGTTCGTCGGTGAAGCCGCGCAGCATTTCGGCTCGCAGTGCATCGTTGTCGCCATCGACGCCAAGAAAGTTTCCGGCCCGGGCGAAACCCCGCGCTGGGAAATCTTCACCCACGGCGGGCGCAAGCCGACCGGCCTCGACGCGGTCGAGTGGGCGAAGAAAATGGAAGGCCTCGGCGCTGGCGAGATCCTGCTGACCAGCATGGATCAGGACGGCATGAAAAACGGTTTCGACCTTGGCGTAACCCGCGCGATCAGCGATGCGCTGGGCATTCCGGTGATCGCTTCCGGTGGCGTTGGCAACCTGCAGCACTTGGCTGACGGCATTCTCGAAGGCCACGCCAGTGCGGTACTGGCGGCGAGTATTTTCCACTTCGGTGAATACACCGTGCAGGAAGCCAAGGCCTACATGGCCAAACGCGGTATCGTGATGCGCTGATCGGGTTGAACCAGCGCGCTACCGGGCGAAACCCCATGAGGGTTCACCGCCCGGCTTGCTGACGCATGACAGGCTCAAGGTTTTTGCAGTCTCTCTGTACGCACAGCCGAAGTATTGAAATCGCGGTCCATGGTGTAACTGCACAGCGTCAGTGGCAGGGCATCGTTGGGTACCAGAAAGCTATCGTCGATCTTGCTGTAGCTTGTGGATTCAATCGCGGCACAGTCCGTTGAATCCGCGGCCCCAACGTATATCTGAGTCCAGATATTGCGATCCGTGGTTTCACGGTATTCGATCAACAGATCTTCAATACCAGGTTTGATCTGCGGGGTGGGTTCAGGTAATCGAATTCCGCCCGGATTGACCAGTCGTGCCGGCAGAATTTGTGCATTGCGCAATCTTCCCTCGATAAGTTCTTGATCGACTGAGTCGACACCCATCAGGCACAGATAATATAAGCCAGCTTCACTGCCGATCGTTTTATTGATAAGGCCGGTACTGATATTAATTGGCTGGCTGTAGTGTTCTGGTAAGTAACAGGCATGTGCATCGCGCACAGTTTTAAATCGAAAGAACTCGGTGCTCATTGAAAATCTGATGTCCCAGACTGGCCCATTTTCATGGCCTTTGTCCGGTGTTTTATAAAGAGTGACGTCTGCGTTGTTTCTGGCTCTGAAGTTGAAGTCGGGCTTCAGCGAACAGGCAGGTGCGTCCATGTTGAAGTGGCCATCAGAGAAACAGGACATCAGGTAATCGATAGAGAAACTTTGACTGGCCTGGTCAGGCAATATGGATTGGCGGGGCGGGTTTGCACAAAGTCCATGCCAGAAGCACAGATCGTCTGCGGCGATGCCGTAGGTGGTTCCCGACATGACACCGGTGACTTTCCCTGTAGCGCTGTCCACGACCGGAGAGCCGGATGAGCCCGGTTCGATGCCTTTGCAATCCTGCTTTTGGTAGTCGGTATGGACGGTCAGGGATTTGATTAGCGTGGCATCGGCGGACTCCTGCGTACAGGACGAGAGCCTTAGGCCCGCAGCGCTCAATGGCGCGCCGATGACGTTGACCTGGGCGGGTTTGTCAGGCGCCGTGTGAGCGATCTTGAGTGGGTTGATGCCATCGTCGATCACCGCTTGCAGCGAAGTGTTCAATTGCATGACCGCAACATCGGTACCGGCCAGGCTGGCCCACTTGACCGTCTGAATATCGTAACGCTTGGCGTCCAGCAGTGTGTCTTGAAAATAGTTGAACTGTATTTGGCCCTGATAAGCCTTGTCGGTAGTTGTCCCAATCCATATTGAAGCGCAATGTCCGGCGCTCAGGATATAGGCTGCGCCGTTTGCTTTATTGTCATTATCGCGGGTGTCGATGAGAAAAGCGGTGCAATAGCGTCGGTCTTCTTTGATGATCTGCCCGACGCCATTTAAATGATTGTTTTGCCCGTTAGCGTTACTTAAAACTACTGGCTCTGCGGCTTCGGGAAAAGCGTGTGCGCAAGACGTCAAAGTAAAGGTGGTCGTCAGGAGGGCGAAAATTTTGGTCAGCTTTGATCTGTAGTTCATGACCGATCCTTGGTCCAGGTTGAAAGTTATATTGGTTGGTCGTGATGACTTTAATTTAATTCTTCTTTGTGGGGGCTGTTGCGCTGTAGCGAAATGTAAGTTGTCCACTATTTAAAACTGGCTGCAGTCACTGAAAAAGCCAGCTGCACAAGTCGTCCTGGCGACGCTCGCTATTCGACCGTGATGCATTGATTCCGTACAGGCCAGTGGACACCATGGCGCACCCAAGGCACTCTTGGGCACGCCATGGATTCCGGTAGCCCGACATGATCAAACGCCTGCTTCTTGTTCTCGCCAGCGCCTCGATGTTGCTCATCAACACTGCCCGCGCCGAAACCAGTCCCGACACCGATCTGGTGCTCCTCACCGAAAACTTCCCGCCGTACAACATGGCGAAGAACGGCAAGAATTTCGCCCAGGGCGAGAACATCAACGGCATCGCCACCGACATCGTCCGTGAAATGTTCCAGCGTGCCGGCATCACCTACAGCTTGACCCTGCGCTTTCCTTGGGAGCGAGTCTACAAACTGGCTTTGGAAAATCCCGGTTATGGCGCCTTTGTAATGGCGCGTCTGCCGGACCGCGAAAAACTCTTCAAATGGGTCGGACCGATCGGTCCGGATGACTGGATCATGCTGGCCAGGGCTGACAGCAAGATCACCCTCGAAACCCTCAGTGAAGCGCGCAAATACAGGATCGGCGCCTATAAGGGCGATGCGATTGCCGAAACATTGGCCAAACAAGGCCTGAAGCCGATCGTGGTGCTGCGCGATCAGGACAACGCAAAGAAGCTGGTCAATGGTCAGATCGACCTTTGGGCAACCGGTGATCCTGCCGGGCGCTATCTCGCACGGCAGGATGGTGTCACTGGTCTCAAGACCGTGCTGCGCTTCAACAGCGCAGAGTTGTATCTGGCGCTGAACAAGGACGTCTCCGACGAAGTCGTCGCCAAGCTTCAGGCCGCGCTGGATCAGTTGCGCAAAGAAGGTGTGGTCGACGAGATCATGGGGCGGTATCTGTAGCCACTGGCAACTCCGTCTCCGCAAGCGCTGCGCTGATTTCGTCGATTGCCACAGGCGCCTGCGCAATCGGTTCCACGGCGGGCTCCGGCGCAGCAACGACAACGGTCTCCGGCTCCATTGGCGCGTACTGGCTGATGTGCAAGCTGTTGCCATCGGTGTAGCTGAAAGCATCTGTCACGGAGGTGCCATCGGCGCGCAGCAGGCGGTAGTCGCTCTGCATCAGGTAAGCCGCCACGGACCTGTTTTTGTCTACGACAGCAACCACATCAATCGCTGCCGCGTTGAGCCATTCGTTCGAGTGTATTTCGCATTGGGTGAAGTCATGGCCCAGCCGCGCCGAAAACAACAGCGGGTCGTGCAGGTTGGTCTGCCATTGCGCTCCGAACTCGACAGAAGTGGTATGGGTGAATGCCTGCAGGCTCCCTGCGCGCTGTGCACGGGGCGCGCTCCACCTGAATATCTGGCTGTGGTTATCGGTGTTGTTAGCATGGCCGACGAGCAAATACTGATCTGTGCGTTCCAGAAGGTAGAAGGGCGAGTGGTTGAATTGCTCGATACGAGAGTAGTGCGGATCTCTGACCGCGAACCAGGGCAGGGAGGCGACATAAGAAGAGTTCTCTGGAGCAACCAGCGGCGTCGGTGTTTCTGCGCAAAGCACGGGTGCCGTTGGGCGCGGATTGATCTGAAGCGCGATCTTCAGGCGCAAGCAGTAGACCGGGAAATTCACCGGTTTGGTGTAGTTGCTCAATCCGACAAAGCTGCCGCATGCCAGATGTATTTCACCCGATGCGGCGACTGGCGGAACGGCACTCCAGGTGCTGACACGCTGGCGAGCGCCGCTGCCCTTGTCGTCCCAGACCAGGTCGCTGGTATTCGATGCGATGACCAGGTCCTCCCGGACGCACCTGATAGTGTTGAACGAGGGTTTTTCGTGGTCGTGCGAACACACCGATCCCAAGGCTACGTAGCCTTCAGGGGGGATCGGTCGCCAGATCGACAGATCTCTTTTCGATCCTGAGCCAGAATCTTTCCAGATCAACTCGTAATCGTCGGGGCGGCGCAGCGCCTTGCCTTTAGCGGGGTCGGAGCTTGGGCTGGCAGCTTCGCAGACGACAGCCACCACTCTTTTGCCATTGATATTGCCGGGGCCTCTTGCGACGACGTCGCCCAGGGGGAAATAGCCTGGCAACACATCGGGAGCAGGGGTGGGGTGCCAAAAGGAAGCCGTTTTTGCCTGCAAACCGTCGGTGTCCCAGACTCGGAGAAACTCTGTCGTGAAGCTGATTAGCAGGTTGTCGATCCGGATGGGTTCGATTCGCCCGGCAGGCGGGGTGATCGGGGTATTGGTGGTCATGGTTACTCCTGATAGTTCAAAGGCGACTCGAGGGAGTCGCGACCTGTTGCAGGTCTCACTATCCGGAAAGGTTTCAGGTGTCTGGCGGTAACTATGTATTGAACAGCGTGACAGGGTATTACCGATATACCCCGTCTTTACCGTGGCCGAGCATGGCGCGATTGCTGCGCACGCTGATCATCTGCCTGATATCGATCCACTCGATTCCCTGAGCCTTCAGCTTGGGCAATTCGCGCTCCAATACCGCCAGTGTCTGCGGATATGGATGGCCGATCATCACTGCCGAACCTTGCTTGCGCGCCAGGCTGATCGCGGTCTGCAACTGCGTGGAGATCGCCGCCTCCGTACGCTCGTCATCGAGAAACACATCGCGCGAAACGCTGGCCAGATCGATCTTCTGCGCCTGTTGCGCGGCGACGGTCTGCGCACTGGTGCGGCTGTCGACGAAGAACTTGTGCCGGCGCTGCAACTCAGCCATCAACCACGCCATCGCCACCGGTTGCGCAGTCATGCGGCTGCCCATGTGGTTATTGATGCCAGCGGTGTACGGGACCATTTTGAACGCGGCGTTAAGGCGTTTTTCCAGCTCTTCGATCGGCAATTCGGGGTGCCAGGCGTACGGCCCGGTGGCCGGGTCCATCGGCATGTGCAGGATGACGATCTTGCCGGCGCGATGGGCTTCGCGGGCAAACTCGGTGGCGTGGGGGGTATCCGGCATGATCGCGGTGGTTACCGGGCCGGGCAGGGCCAGCACGCGGCGATCCCGGGGCAGGTTCTGCCCCAGGTCGTCGATGATCAGTGTCAGGTAGGCTTTGTGTGGCTTTGGGCTGACGGGTTCTGCGTGAGCAGCACCCGCCAGACAGCACAGCAGAACGAAGACGAAACGCAAAGACATCCTCAACGGCCGGACGTGATGCTCAGGCCTTTGAGCAGGCTCAGGGCCTGGGCCAGTTGATAATCGTCATCCTGCGGCATGGCCTTGGCCTTGCTGCCAGACCCGGTCGGTTTGTCGGCGCCGCCGTTGCCGTTGCCCAAGTGGCCTTGCAGGTCGGCTTCCTTGAAGTACTCGCCATCGGCCTCGCTGGTGATCTTGGCCTTGCGTACTTCGATGTCCGGGACAATGCCCTGAGCCTGAATCGAGCGGCCATTCGGCGTGAAGTACAGCGCCGTGGTGATCTTCAATGCGCGGTCGTTGTTCAGCGGCAACACGGTTTGTACCGAGCCCTTGCCGAAGCTGGTAGTGCCCATGACTACGGCGCGTTTTTGATCCTGCAGGGCCCCTGCGACGATTTCCGACGCCGAGGCGCTGCCACCGTTGATCAGCACGACCATCGGCACCGCTTCGCTTTCGTCTTTGCCGGTGGCCGAGAAGCGCAGTTCGGAGTTGGCGATCCGGCCCTTGGTGTAGACGATCAGGCCTTTGGTGATGAAGTGGTCGACCACTTCCACCGCCGCCTGCAATACGCCGCCCGGGTTGTTGCGCAGGTCGAGGATCACGCCATTGAGCTTCTTGCCGTTGTCCTTGCGCAGCTTGGCCAGGGCTTTGGAAACTTCTTCGCCGGTCTTGACCTGGAACTGGGTGATACGAATGTAGCCGTAGCCCGATTCCAGCAGTTGCGCCTTGACGCTCTTCACCTGAATCACCGCGCGGGCGAGGGTCACGTCGAATGGCGTGCCGCCGTCGCGTACCAGGGTCAGGGTGATTTTCTGGCCGATCTTGCCGCGCATCTTGTCGACGGCTTCGGTCATGGTCTGGCCGCGCGTTGGCGCACCGTTGATCTTGACGATGAAGTCGCCGGCCTGAATACCGGCCTTCGACGCCGGGGTGTCATCGATTGGCGAGACCACTTTGATGAAACCGTCTTCGGCGCCGACTTCAATGCCCAGGCCGCCGAACTCACCGCTGGTGCTTTCCTGCAACTCGGTGAAATCTTCCGGGCCGAGGTAGGCCGAGTGCGGATCAAGGTTGCTGAGCATGCCCTTGATTGCGTTTTCCAGCAGGGTCTTGTCGTCCACTGGCTCGACGTACGCGGCTTTGATCCGGTCCATGACCTCGGCAAAGGTGCGCAACTCTTCCAGCGGCAGCGGCGCCTTGGAGGTCGCGGCTGTACCTGCCGGAGCGACGGCCGGGGCTGGTTGCGCGGCAAACGCCAGAGGCGCGCCGATCACCAGAGCGATCGTCAGGGCCAGCGAGGTAAGGCGGGACAAATGCAGCATGTCGAACGAACTCCTGAATTAGGCGGTGCGCTTATCCTTGCGCACGGCACCATTGCGCCGGATCACTCGGGTGACCCTGCTGACGAATTGCGAAATACAGCGCTGGTGTGTCCTGACCGCCACTGTTACCGACAGTGGAGATCGACTCACCGGCTTTAACCACGTCCCCAGCCGACTTGAGCAGCGTCTGGTTATGACCGTAAAGACTCAGAAAACCATTGCCGTGATCAAGGATCACCAGCAGTCCGGCGCCACGCAACCAGTCGGCGAAGACCACGCGACCGCCATGCACGGCATGCACCTGGCTGCCGGCGGAGGCGCTGATCATCACGCCGTCCCACTTGGTCCGGGCGTCGTCGCCACGGCTTTCGCCGAAGCGTGCCAGCAGTCGACCATCAACCGGCCAAGGAAGTTTTCCCCGGGTTGCAGCAAAAGGGCCACCGAAGGTCTCACCGCTGCTGGAAACCAGCGCGCCGGGAGTGGATCTGGCGGGTTTTCGTGGGGCGTCGCTGGTTTCAGCCTGCGCCTCACGCAAACGCTTTTTTTCCGCTTCCTGCTGGGCGATCAGCGCTTTCTGCCGCGCTTCTTCTGCCTCACGAGCCTGGCGGGCCAGGGTTTCTTCAATGGTTTTAAGGACTTTAGACAGGTCTGCCTGATCTTGCTCGCGGGCCGCGAGTTTCTGATCGCGGGCCTTCACGTCATCGTTGAGCTTGGCGAGGACTTGCTGGCGTTCCTTGCGAACATTTTCCAGTTCGTCGCGCTGACTATCGAGCGTGCTTTTCTGCACCAGCAATTGCGCCTGCTGGGCGGCAATGTCTTTTTCGACATTGGCCAGCTGACGCAGGGTTTCGTTGAAGTTTTTCAGCTGTTCCAGGCGGGCCTGGCTCAGGTAATCGTAATAGGTGAGGGTGCGGGCGAATTTCTCGGGATTCTGCTGGTTGAGCAGCAACTTGAGGTATTCCTGGCGACCGTTCTGATAGGCCGCACGGGCCTGAATGGCGATCAGTCGCTGCTGTTCAGTGCGCGCGCTCTGGAGTTTTTTTTTCTCTGCATCGAGTCGCTGCAGCTCGGATTCGCTTTTCTGCAGTTCTTTCTGCAGCGCGTCGACCTGCTTCTGCAACTTGCCCAGCTCGGTTTCAGTGCCCTTGAGCTCTTTCTGTACGCCGGACTTTTCTTCCTGGACTTTGCTCAGCAGTTTTTTCAGCTCGGCAATGTCCTGACGCGTGGCGTCCAACTGCTGTTGGGTTTGCGCGCGCTCATCAGCGAAGGCCGGTTGGAGCAGGCAGGTCAGAGCGAGGGCGATCAGGACGCGGAGCATAGAGGCGGGCGGCACCAGGGTAAGGGACGGCCTAGTATGCCCGCCCGAGGCTGCAAAAAAAACGCCCAATTGGGGCTGTGTGATAACTGGCCGGAAAAACACCACAAACCAATGTAGGAGTAAGCCTGCTCGCGATGGCGTACTTACATTCAACAGAGTAGTCGACTGTCAGATGGCTATCGCGAGCAGGCTCACTCCTACAGGGTTTTGCGGTGTTTTGGCGATTCGGGTCAGATCAGAATCGAGGTGCCGGTCATTTCCGCCGGTTTTTCCAGGCCCAGCAGTTTCAGCATGGTCGGTGCCACGTCAGCCAGCACGCCACCTTCACGCACTTTCAGGTCGCGCTTGCCGACATAAATGAACGGCACCGGCTCGGTGGTGTGCGCAGTGTGCGCTTGACCAGTGGACTCGTCCGCCATTTGCTCGACGTTGCCGTGGTCAGCAGTGATCAGCGCTTCGCCACCGACTTTTTCCAGCGCATCGACAATGCGACCCACGCAGGTATCGAGGCATTCAACCGCCTTCACGGCCGCGTCAAACACGCCGCTGTGACCAACCATGTCACCGTTGGCGTAGTTGACTACGATCACGTCGTAACGCTGGTTTTCGATGGCGTCGACGATGCGGTCGGTGACCTCGGGTGCGCTCATTTCCGGCTGCAAGTCGTAGGTGGCGACTTTCGGCGAAGGGATCAGAATGCGTTCTTCGCCCGGGAACGGTTCTTCACGACCGCCGGAGAAGAAGAAAGTCACGTGGGCGTATTTCTCGGTTTCAGCGATGCGCAGCTGGGTTTTGCCGTTCTTCGCCAGATAGTCGCCCAGCACGTTTTCCAGGCTGCCAGCGGCGAATGCCGACGGTGCAGGAATGCTGGCCGCGTATTGGGTCAGCATGACGAAACCGGCCAGTTTCGGCTGGCGCGCACGTTCGAAATCCTTGAAATCGTCTTCGACGAACACGCGGGTCAGCTCGCGGGCGCGGTCGGCGCGGAAGTTCATGAACACCACGGCGTCGCCGTCTTCGACTTTTACCGGCTCACCGATGGACGTGGCTTTGACGAATTCGTCGCTCTCGCCACGGGCATAAGCGGCTTCAAGGCCTTCCTGCGCCGTGGCAGCGTTGAATTCGCTGTTGCCGTCGACGATCAGGTTGTACGCCTGAGCGACGCGATCCCAGCGGTTATCACGGTCCATGGCGAAGTAGCGACCGATAATGCTGGCGATACGGCCCTTGCCCAGTGCCTGGAAGGTCGCATCGAGCAGCTCGATCGACGATGCCGCGCTTTTCGGCGGCGTGTCGCGGCCATCGAGGAAGGCGTGCAGGTAGATTTTTTCGGCGCCGCGCTTGAAGGCCAGTTCGGCCATGGCGATCAGGTGATCCTGGTGGCTGTGCACGCCGCCATCGGAGAGCAGACCCATGAAATGCACGGCTTTGCCGGCGGCCACGGCTTTATCCACAGCGGCGCAGATGGTCGGGTTCTCGAAGAACTCGCCGTCGCGGATCGACTTGGTCACGCGGGTGAAGTCCTGATACACCACGCGACCGGCGCCAAGGTTCATGTGGCCGACTTCGGAGTTGCCCATCTGGCCGTCCGGCAGGCCGACGTCCATGCCGCTGCCCGAGATCAAGCCGTTCGGCACGCTGGCCCAGAGGCGATCGAGAACCGGCTTCTTCGCCGCAAAAACGGCATTGGATTCGGGGCTGTCGCTGTGACCGAAGCCGTCGAGAATCATCAGGACCAAAGGTTTAGGCGTAGTCGTCATGGAATCCACTCGTGGCTAATAAAGAAGAGGGCGATGGAAAAGGGAGTTGGAGTTTAAAGCTAAGTTCCGACCGCGTCACCGCCGGACGGGGTTTGGCCGACCATAGTGGCTGTGTATACTGGCCGACATTTTAACGCCCTGGAACCTCCTTCGATGGTTGCTCACCTGATTGAATTTGCCACTAACCACTACATTCTTGTCGGTATCTTCGTCGTACTGCTGGCTCTGCTGCTGGCACACACGATGCAGGGCGGCGGTAAAAGCCTGAGCACCGGCGAGCTGACCGCACTGGTCAACAAAGATGCAGGCGTGGTGGTGGACATCCGTCCGGCCAAGGATTTCGCTGCCGGCCATATCGTTGGCGCGGTGAACATTCCCCAGGACAAGCTGGCTGCGCGCGTCGCCGAGCTGGAAAAGCACAAGGCCAAGACCATCATTCTGGTCGACGCCCTGGGCCAGACCGCTGGCACCCACGCCCGCGAACTGATGAAATCCGGCTTCACCGCCGCCAAGCTGTCCGGCGGGATTTCCAGCTGGAAAGGCGACAACCTGCCGCTGGTGAAGTGATATGAGTGAAGTCATCGTCTACTCCAGCGATTACTGCCCTTATTGCGTGCGAGCCAAGCAGTTGCTCGCGAACAAAGGCGTGGCCTTCGAAGAGATCAAGGTCGATGGCAAGCCGCAGGTGCGCGCCGAAATGACCCAGAAAGCCGGACGCACGTCCGTGCCGCAGATCTGGATCGGCAGCAAGCACATCGGCGGTTGTGATGATTTGTATGCCCTGGAGCGCGCCGGCAAGCTCGACGCGCTGCTCAAGGCCTGAACGGCTGCACCCACGTACAGCACTCCCTAAAAGACCCAAGATCGATAAGGATCTGAGATGACTGACCAACAGAACACTGCAGCCAGCGAAGAAGAAACCGCACCGCAATTCTCCTTGCAGCGCATCTACGTACGCGACCTGTCCTTCGAAGCCCCGAAAAGCCCGGCGATCTTCCGCCAGCAGTGGGATCCGGCGGTCGCACTGGATCTGAACACTCGCCAGAAAGCACTGGAAGGTGATTTCTACGAAGTCGTGCTGACCCTGTCGGTTACCGTGAAAAACGGTGAAGAAGTCGCCTTCATCGCTGAAGTGCAACAGGCCGGTATCTTCCTGATCAAGAACCTGGATGCGGCTTCGATGAGCCACACCCTGGGTGCGTTCTGCCCGAACATTCTGTTCCCGTACGCGCGCGAAACCCTGGACAGCCTGGTGACCCGTGGTTCGTTCCCGGCGCTGATGCTGGCCCCGGTGAACTTCGACGCTCTGTACGCGCAAGAATTGCAGCGCATGCAGGAAAGCGGCGAGACGCCAACCGTTCAATAAGACGGTTTAGCAACACCCCATGTGGGAGCGAGCCTGCTCGCGATAGCGGTCTGTCAGACACATCAAAGTTGACTGACACGCCGTAATCGCGAGCAGGCTAGCTCCCACATTTGTTTTGTGGTGTTACTTGAAGTCGTTCTGGCGCCAGGCTTCGTATACAGCGACGGCCACGGTGTTGGACAGGTTCAGGCTGCGGCAGCCTTCGCGCATCGGCAGGCGCAGGCGCTGTTCCGGCGGCAGCGCGTCGAGCACTTCCGGCGGCAGGCCACGGCTTTCCGGGCCGAAGATGAACGCATCGCCAGGAACAAACGCGGCATCATGAAACGGTCGCGAACCCTTGGTGGTGAACGCGAACAGCCGTGGATTACCCAGGCTTTCCAGGCAACTGGCCAAGTCCGCGTGACGTTGCAGCGTGGCATATTCGTGGTAATCGAGACCGGCACGACGCAAGCGTTTGTCGTCCATCTCGAAGCCCAGCGGTTCGATCAAATGCAGGTGGCAGCCGCTGTTGGCGCACAGCCTGATAACGTTGCCGGTATTCGGCGGAATTTCTGGTTGAAAAAGGATGACGTGAAACATGCACGGCTCCGAAGGTAAAGATGAGCGGCATTCTACGCCGCCTGTGGACAACCGTTCGAAACTATTCCCGCGAGTCATCGGTTCGCTGGCGATTGTCGGCGTGATGATCGGTTTGATGATCGGCCGCCTGACCACGCCGGATCCTACCGTGCTGCAACAGGTCGAGGTGACGGATCAAGGGCTGGTGGTGTGGTTCAACAACGAACCCAAACTGCACGGCGAAATCATCGACGGCACGGTGGCGCTGTTGTTTCAGGCTGAAGGCCGGGCGCAGAAGGGACAGCTCAAGCTTGATGGTAAAGACGTCAACTGGCGTACGCGCAAAAGTGACGGCGGATTGCTGTTGACGGTACTGGCGGCGCGGCCATTGCAGGGCGACTGGGCTGGCAGCAAGGTCGACGACCGTTGGCGGCTGGAGATCCGCTTGCAAGCAAACTGATCGCAAAGCTGTCGCCTCTCTCCGATTCTCCTACGTTTCTTGGCGTTGTTTCCCGCTTCGCCAGTCTGCCTTTCCTATCTCCTTCAATACCCGTGCACGCTATCGTGTGCTGCTCCTTTAAACCGGCAGGATGCCAAAACCATCGTCCCTTTGCTTGAATGCCAGGGGCGACTTTTTCAAGGATGAAAAAACATGCCAGTAAAACCACCGCGCGGTGGCGGTACCCACGTAGATGTTCCCGGCGGTTCGAATCGGCCGGTGGAGGCGGCCCCTTCGCTCCCCGGCCCCTCAGGGCGCAGAGGAGTTGAATCAGGTCTTACCCCCGATAACCCGCAGTCGCTAGCCAGTGCTACAGACATTGATGTCATCCATCCGGCTCCTGCCGTCGTCGTTCAGACAGCCCCCGTTGAAGCTCGTTTGCCGACACCTCAGTCGGCGCTGGACCACTACGTAATCAACGCCCGGGCAATTCTTCCAGAAGTCAACAATGAAGGTTTAACGGTTTTCAAGAAGCGCACCTATGCTGAAGTTGCCAATGGCGAATTTGTGCTTGTCGCCGTGGATCCCGAGACGGGGCTGCATCGAGCCCGGCGGCCAAGCGATTTGCTTCACGGTCCGGTAATGCTGCGTGATGCCGATAGCGGTTTTTGGTACCCGCGTACGGTCGTTGAGCCAGCCACCCGAGCTCAGGTCCGAAGTTATCTTCCGGATATGACAGATCAACACGCGGATGATTTTATCGCCCGGTTCGGTGACAAGGACGTAGCGGAGCTCGAGCTCAAGCGGATTCAGCTGGGGCTGGCGCAACTGGGCAGCGAACACGTCAGCTTCCCGTACTTTCCATCTCGCGAGACCTGGGGTAATGAAAAACTGGCGGCGACTGAAATGTGGAACACGTTACGCCAGTTGTACAAGTGGCAAGCTCAGCCTGATCTGCGGGTCTATCGTGATGGGCAGGATGGGCAGCTAGCGGGTTACAAGCTGGATATGAATCTCATGCTATGGCCAGTCGACAGACTGCATTCATTGAAATTCAAATCAGTCGTTGAGCTTTCTTTAAGAGGAAATGCGCGGCTGAATCCTGAGGTGTTTTTTGCGCAATTTCCCAACATTGAAAGCCTGACGGTAACAAGCGAGCGATTCGCCACCGGGCTACATGTCTGGGATAACGCCGCCGGGCATTCTCAGTTTCAGATACTTCAATCAAGACTCGATATAAATCCGCGCTTTGCCACATTGTTGAACGGTCTATCCCGTTTACGCGTGCTGAGCCTGCAGGATTGCAACTTTCCTGCACGGTTTTCAGTGAGCGGTATGACCGAATTGCAAGTGTTGAGGCTTGGTAACACATATGGCATGACAGATCTTGCTGGCGTGATGGCTGAGTTGCCTAGTCCTTCGCGCTTACAGGTGCTTGATCTGCATCAGAATGATTTTTTGCTGGTGGCACCTGACATTACCAGGATGACCGAATTGCGTGTGTTGGATCTGACAGGAATCGGAATAAACCGCCTCCCTGGCGGGCTTGATGCCGACAACGGGCGGTCAAAACTGGAAGTCTTGAGACTTGGTGACAATGAGCTTTCCGTCGCACCGTCACTCAAAGGAATGACCGCACTGCAGGAGCTGGATCTTTCCAATGCAAGGTTAGACCGCTTTCCGGAAGGCATCACCAGCGAGATTCCCGGGAAAGTGTTGAACCTGGCGAACAACCGCATTACGTCGATTCCCGAATCCGTTGAACTCAGAGCCGGCTTCAATCTCATCGGCAATCCAATAACAGATCCGGCTTCCCTCCGGCGGCTGATACATGCACGTATCAAAACAGGTACCGATATCTGGCTGGGAGTTGAAAGTAATGATCGCTCGGCAAATCTTTGGCTGCGAAATGTGCCGCCGGGGAAAGAGTTATCTGAAAAATTGCAGCTCTGGAACAGTTTCGGTTCTCGGCCCAGCCTGCTGGACGCGATCCGGAAACTGAGTCGTACACCCGAATTTCATGTCGAGCATCCGCTTTTGCAGCGGCGGGTCTGGTGGTTCCTCAAGATCTACAGTGAGCGCGGCCTTGACGAGCAGGCGCGGCTCAACCACATCGCTCTCACAGAGTGGAGTCCCGGAAAAATGCTGGACAGGCTGGAAGCCGAGATCCGGGAATATGACTCGGGGCAGCAAAATCAGCCCCTGCATCATTTACCCAAGCGGCCTAAGCTCGATTGACACCGGGCTGAACGCCTCGGCGAATGGTGTAAAAGCGGGAATCCCTGACCTGCCTGTATCAGGGTTCCCAAAAGGATGGACGTCGCTGTTGGCGTCGGTCCGGTGTAAAGAGGGAACCCCCGGCCTGCCTGTACCAAGGATCCCAAAAGGGTGGGCTCGTCGCGTTGCGGTATGAGCCCGGTGTAAAGAGGGGAATCCCCGGCCTGCCTGTACCAAGGTCCCCGAAACGGGTGGTGAAACGAATCACCTGTGAGAGGTATTGCAGGGGGCGTGCCAGGTTTTCATTTGTTGAAACAAAAAAAGCTGCCCGGAAACACGAAAGCCCCGGAATTCGGGGCTTTCGTGCATTTGAAAAGTTTATTTTTCAGTGTTTTCACAAGCGGATGCGGGGATCCGACTGTGCTCAATCGCGGGTCATCGTGCATTGATGCGGTGCACAGTGGCCCTCACCCTAACCCTCTCCCGGAGGGAGAGGGGACTGACCTGGTCGCCCGGTCAAGTTACGCCGACCTGAAATACCCCGCCGAACTCGGGATTCGAAAACACCCGAGATCTGCTCCCTTTCCCCTCTCCCATTGGGAGAGGGCTGGGCGGGCGGCGTTCCGATGAGGGGCTGGATTTTGAATTCACAACAACCCTCAAGCGAACAAACCGTTAACCCTCATCCCCCTCGTCATCATCCCCACCATCAACCTTCATGCCCAATTCCTTGATCTTGCGCGTCAGGGTATTACGCCCCCAACCGAGCAAAACCGCGGCATCACGCCGACGCCCGGCGGTGTGCTTAAGAGCCGTTTCGATCATGATCCGCTCAAACGCCGGCACCGCGCTGTCGAGCAGACTCGACTGGCCACGCGCCAAGGCCTGATCGGCCCACTGACGCAACGCTTGCTCCCAGTTGGTCACAGGCGCCGAGTCCTGCGGCAGGTTCAGCAGTTCCGGTGGCAGGTCGCTGATGTGCACTTCGCGCCCGGACGCCATCACGGTGATCCAGCGGCAAGTGTTCTCCAACTGCCGCACGTTGCCGCCCCACGGCAGATTCTTCAGGTATTCCTCGGTCTCGCTTTTCAGCAGCTTCGGCTCGACCGCCAGCTCCTGCGCGGCGCGGCTGAGGAAATGCTTGGCCAGGGTCGGGATGTCTTCGCGACGGTCCGACAGGCGCGGGATGTGGATGCGGATCACGTTGAGGCGATGGAACAAGTCCTCACGGAATTTTCCAGCGTGGACCAGGGTTTCCAGATTCTGGTGTGTCGCCGCAATGATGCGCACATCGACTTTGACCGGCACGTGACCACCGACGCGGTAGAACTCGCCATCGGCCAAAACCCGGAGCAAGCGTGTTTGCGTGTCCGCCGGCATATCGCCGATTTCGTCGAGAAACAATGTGCCGCCGTCAGCCTGTTCAAAGCGACCGCGACGCAGATTCGCCGCGCCGGTGAACGCGCCTTTCTCATGGCCGAACAGCTCGGACTCCATCAGATCCTTGGGGATCGCCGCCATGTTCAGCGCGATGAACGGCGAGGTGGCGCGTGGGCTGTGGCGGTGCAGGGCGTGGGCGACCAGTTCTTTGCCGGTGCCGGATTCGCCGTTGATCAGCACGGTGATGTTGGAGTGGCTCAAGCGCCCGATGGCGCGAAACACTTCCTGCATCGCCGGCGCTTCACCGATGATTTCCGGAGTGCGGGTCAGTGCCGGTACGACTTCCAGGCCTTGTTGTTCCTGTGCGTGTTGGTTCGCACGTTTGACCAGCGATACCGCTTCATCAACGTCGAACGGCTTCGGCAAGTATTCGAAAGCGCCACCCTGATACGAGGCAACAGCGCTATCCAGATCGGAATGAGCGGTCATGATGATGACCGGCAAGCGTGGATGCTGCTCGCGAATCCGCGCCAGAAGATCCAGACCGCTGGCACCCGGCATGCGTATGTCGGAAATGATCACGTCAGGCTGCTGACGGGCCAGGCGACTCATCACGCCATCGGCGCTGTCGAAGCTCTGGGTGGTCATGCCTTCCTGCTGCAAGGCCTTTTCCAGAACCCAACGGATAGAACGGTCGTCATCGACGATCCATACGGTTTCACTACGGCTCATGTCGATGTGGCTCCTTGTTCCAGTGGCAGAAAGATCGAGAACGTGGTGTGGCCTGGATGGCTGTCACACTCGATCAGACCCTGGTGCTGGCTGATGATGTTCTGGGTAATGGCCAGACCGAGTCCGGTACCGTCCGGACGTCCGCTGACCATGGGAAAGAAGATGGTTTCCTGAAGTTCCGCCGGGATCCCCGGGCCGTTGTCGATGATCTCGATCTTGGTTACCAGGCGATGGCGGACGTGGCCGATGGTGAACTGGCGCATGGTCCGGGTGCGCAGGCTGATGCGGCCCAGGCGCAGCTCATTCTGGCTGCTGATCGCTTGCATCGCATTGCGCACAATATTCAGCACGGCCTGAATCATTTGCTCGCGGTCGATCAATACATCGGGAATGCTTGGGTCGTAATCGCGCACCAAGGTGATGCAGCCCTGGCTTTCCGCTTCGACCAGTTGGCAGACGCGTTCGAGCACTTCGTGGACGTTGCACATCGCCAGCGACGGCAGTTTGTTCGAGCCGAGCATGCGGTCGACCAGATTGCGCAGGCGGTCGGCCTCTTCAATGATCACGTTGGTGTAATCGCGCAGGCTGTCTTCCGGCAGTTCGCGGGCCAGCAATTGCGCGGCGCCACGGATGCCACCGAGCGGATTCTTGATTTCGTGGGCGAGACCGCGCACCAGCATCTTGCTGGTTTCCTGTTTGGACAGCTGAGCTTCTTCCTTGGTGATCCGCAGCAAACGGTCACGCGGATGAACCTCCAGCAGGAGCATGGTCGCGCCGTTGCTGAGGATCGGCGTCACCGCGTAATCCACGGTCAAGGTCTGGCCGGTGAGGGCGGTAAGCATCGCTTCGCGTTTGGTGAACGGATGCGCCTGTTCCACGGCTTGGCGCAGGGAATTCAACGCTTCGGTGGATTCGGTGAACAGCTCACTGATGAATTGCCCATGGCTACGCTGCCCGCTGATGGCGAGCAGCATCTCCGCCGCCGGATTCATGTACTCGAGGCGCAATTCGGCGTCGAGCAGGATGGTGGCGGTGGTCAGGTTGTCGAGCAGCAAACGGTGGATTGCGTCGCTAATAGTCATCGGAGCCTCTTTTGGGGGCGGAGCGTGCGCAAATAACAAGCGTCGGTGAACGGAAAATGCAAAAACCAAACCAAGGCTCTGAAAAGAAGCGTTCAACGCCTGAAACAGGCGTTTGACGCTCGTTTGAGTGGCAGGGTGCCAGCTCGAACGGGAAGTTTCGAACCAAAATGGGTTGGATTGTGAGTACGGTGCAACCTATTGCACCAATATAGTGCGCAAAGCTGAGCGGGGTTAGAAGAAACGCAGGAAGGGGTTTTTCGGCTCAGGCGGTTTGTCTTTCAGTGGGCATTCCGGACGGATGCCGTAATCGTCCTTGGCGCAGGGTTTGACCTGGCGTTTCTGCGCGAGGGATATGCGCAGCATGTGGAAAGGCTGGTTGGCGGTGCGTTCGACGGTGCGGCCTTCGGCATCGAGGATTTCCACGGACAGGTTGTGACTGCCACGGTCGATGTTGTTCAGCGGGAACACCGGACTCAGTCCGGGTTCACCGGTGGCTTGGCCATCCAGCAGCAGGCGATAGCGGTGGCCTGTTTGCAGGCCAGGTTCGCTGGTGACGCTGACGATGATCTCGCCGGCACTGCTGCGAATCGTTGCATCGGGTTCGGGCACCAGAATGCGTAGCATGTCGTAGTGGAACGGCGGTTGTTCCGGGGATTTTTTTGTCGTGGTGATTGGCGTGGTGGTCGTTGGGTTTGTGGACATGCGATTGCTGGTCGCGATGGGCACACGCTTGGCGTCGCCGCGCGGTTGGTCGGTGTAGACGCGGTTGCCTTGTGCGTCGGTGTAGGTGAAGACCTCTGCTGAGGCCGGCAGGGTCAGCAGCGCCAGCACGACGAACAAACATGCGCGGATCATGGCTTGTGCACCCGCTGTACGCTGAGAGGAACTGGCGGGCTCTGCTGGATGATCGTCTGTCCGTCGATCACCTGCACAGCGAGGCGATGTTCGCCGCGATCGACGTTCACCAGTTGCAGGCTCGGCACGTTGCTTGGTTGGCCGTAGGGCTCGTCATCCAGGACCAGCCGTAATTGATGTGGCGGTTGCAGGCGCGGTTTGATCAGCACATTGACAGTGAACGTGCCGTTGTTGGCGCGCAGGGCTTCTTCGCTGGGCACGCCGGCGAGTTCAAGAATGTCGTAGGCATTGCGCGCAGGTTCACGGTTTTCGGTGCTGGATGCGGGCGGTGTGCTCGGTGTTTGCGGCTCGACCCTGTTAAGCGGCGGCAACTCCACTGGCTGCGCCTGCACGCCATCGGGCGAATGATCGCTGTAGACCGTGTTGCCGTTGGCGTCAGTGTACTTGTAGATCTGTGCGGCAGCGGGCAGGGCGATCAGCAGCAGTATGTAGAGAAAGATGCGACCCATGAAATCGACCGGGATTGAAAGCGATGGGGTGCAGCATAGGCCAGACGCGGCGGTTGGCCCAACTCGGTAAACATCTGGTAACGCCCTCACCCTAACCCTCTCCCAGAGGGAGAGGGGATTGACCGGGTTGCTCTCACAAATTTCACCGACCTGAAATTGCCATGTGAACTCAGGTTCTGAAAAGCATGGAGATCAGTCCCCTCTCCCTCTGGGCGGTCCGACGTTTCGGGAGGGTGAGGGTTTTTTTATCAATAAAAAAGGCCTCCCGAAGGAGGCCTCTTTCACTCACGCCACGTAACGCGGCGCTACCGGATCAGCAGCTGTAGTACAGCTCATATTCCAGTGGGTGTACGAAGGTGCGAACCTTGATTTCTTCTTCCGATTTCAGCGCGATATAAGCGTCGATGAAGTCGTCGGAGAACACGCCGCCCTTGGTCAGGAACGCGCGGCCCTTGTCCAGCTCTTCCAGGGCTTCTTTCAGGCTGCCGCAAACTTGTGGGATCTCTTTCGCCTCTTCAGGCGGCAGGTCGTACAGGTTTTTGTCGGCAGCGTCGCCTGGGTGGATCTTGTTCTGGATACCGTCCAGACCGGCCATCAGCAATGCTGCGAAGGCCAGGTACGGGTTGGCAGCCGGATCCGGGAAGCGGGCTTCGATACGGCGGGCTTTCGGGCTCGACACGTAAGGAATACGGATCGAAGCGGAACGGTTGCGAGCCGAGTAGGCCAGCATCACCGGCGCTTCGAAGCCTGGCACCAGACGCTTGTAGGAGTTGGTCGCCGGGTTGGTAAAGCCGTTCAGGGCCTTACCGTGCTTGATGATGCCGCCGATGAAGTACAGAGCGGTATCGGACAGGCCGGCATAGCCTTCACCTGCGAAGGTGTTCTTGCCGTCTTTCCAGATCGACATGTGCACGTGCATGCCCGAACCGTTGTCGCCGTACAGTGGTTTCGGCATGAAGGTCGCGGTGCGGCCATATGCGTCAGCAACGTTGTGCACAACGTACTTCAGGGTTTGGGTTTCGTCGGCTTTCTTCACCAGGGTGTTGAACTTGACGCCGATTTCGTTCTGGCCGGCAGTTGCCACTTCGTGGTGGTGAACTTCGACGGTCAGGCCCATTTCTTCCAGTGCGTTGCACATGGAGGTACGGATTTCGTGGTCGTGGTCGAACGGCGGAACCGGGAAGTAGCCACCTTTGACGCCTGGACGGTGACCCTTGTTGCCGCCTTCGATGTCCTGGTCGGACATCCACGAACCTTGCTCGGAGTAGATCTTGAACATCGAGCCGGAGATGTCCGACTTGAATTTCACCGAGTCAAAGATGAAGAACTCAGGCTCTGGACCAGCGAACACGGTGTCACCGATACCGGTGGCTTTCAGGTGTTCTTCGGCGCGCTTGGCGATCGCACGTGGGTCGCGGTCGTAGCCTTGCATGCTCGAAGGTTCGATGATGTCGCACACCAGGATCAGGGTGGCGTCTTCGGTGAACGGGTCGAGAACGGCCGTTTCGTCAACCGGCATCAGGATCATGTCGGAGGCTTCGATGCCTTTCCAGCCAGCGATGGAGGAACCGTCGAACATTTTGCCGACTTCGAAGAAGTCTTCATCCAGCGCATCGCGAGCCGGCATGGTCACGTGGTGCTGAGTGCCTTTGGTGTCCGTGAAGCGCAGATCAATCCACTTGACGTCATGATCTTTGATGAGTTGAACCGTCTTCGACATATGTCCTCCGGGTGGCTTCGGGCTAGTAGTGGATGCCCTTAAAGTTGGGTGATGCCGGCGCGAATACTCTGCCAAGGCAACCTGCCTCACAAGGGAGCAAATTGCATGCCAGTGCCCCAGCATGGGTTTTTTGCCCCAAATTCACGCTTATAAAGGTGCAAAGCGCCTGAATACGGAAAATCTCGCCCTCTAATGTAGCGTCTCGAATCAAGAATGACCCGTTTTGGTGCATGCAAAACCTTCTACACATTAACTGGTTAAACCTTGAGCAATTTCCGCTATAATCCGCGCCCCCCTTTTTCGGCTGGCCGTTCGCGCGCTGTTTTCATGAAACTAATCGTAAAAGTCTTCCCCGAGATCACCATCAAAAGCCGACCTGTCCGGACGAAATTCATCCGCCAGTTGGCCAAGAACATCCGCACCGTGCTCCGCGACCTGGACCCGGCCGTGGTGGTGAACGGTGTGTGGGACAATCTCGAGCTGGAAACCCGCGTTACCGACCCCAAAGCCTTGAAAGAGATGGGCGAGCGCCTGACCTGCATGCCGGGCATCGCGCACTTCCTGCAGATCGACGAGTACCCGCTGGGCGACTTCGACGACATCACCGAGAAGTGCAAACAGCACTACGGCGATGCGCTGGCCGGGAAGATTTTCTCGGTGCGCTGCAAGCGTGCCGGCAAGCACACCTTCAGCTCGATGGACGTCGAAAAATACGTCGGCAGCAAGCTGCGCCGTGAGTGCGGTGCCGCCGGTATCGACCTGAAAGCGCCGGAAATCGAAGTCCGTATCGAAGTTCGCGACAAACGGTTGTTTGTGATCCACAGCCAGCACAACGGCATCGGCGGCTACCCGCTCGGTGCGTTGGAGCAGACGCTGGTATTGATGTCCGGCGGTTTTGACTCGACCGTTGCGGCCTACCAGATCATTCGTCGCGGCCTGATGACGCACTTCTGCTTCTTCAATCTGGGCGGTCGTGCCCATGAATTGGGCGTGATGGAAGTCGCGCATTTCATCTGGAAGAAGTACGGCAGCTCGCAACGCGTGCTATTTGTCAGTGTTCCGTTCGAAGAAGTCTTGGGCGAAATTCTCGGCAAAGTCGATAACAGTCATATGGGCGTCGTATTGAAGCGTATGATGTTGCGCGCGGCTTCCAATATCGCCGACCGCCTGCACATCGAGGCATTGGTTACCGGCGAGGCGATCTCCCAGGTTTCGAGCCAGACACTGCCGAACCTGTCGGTGATCGACTGTGTGACCGACAAACTGGTCCTGCGTCCGCTGATCGTGGCGCACAAGCAGGACATCATCGACACGGCCAACGAGATCGGCACCGCCGATTTCGCCCGGCACATGCCGGAATACTGCGGGGTCATTTCGGTCAATCCGAAGACCGCCGCCAAACGCGGTCGTGTTGAACACGAAGAGAAAGAATTCGACATGGCGGTCCTCGAGCGTGCGCTCGAAAACGCCAAACTGGTGCCGATCGATCGGGTGATCGACGAGTTGGGCCAGGACGTACAGATTGAAGAAGTCAGCGAAGCACTGGCCGGCCAGATCGTGATCGACATCCGTCACCCGGATGCCGCCGAGGATGAGCCGCTGGAACTCGCTGGCGTAGAAGTACAGACGATGCCGTTCTACGCAGTGAACGCTCGTTTCAAGGAGCTGGATCCGACTCGCCAGTACCTGCTGTATTGCGACAAAGGCGTGATGAGTCGCCTGCATGCTCACCATTTGCTCAGTGAGGGGCATGCCAATGTGCGCGTTTATCGACCGAGCTAAGTGCCCGGGGCTGTTTGCCTGTGGCCTGCGTCACCGGCCCCCCGACACCGCCGTCAAGCTGTAACGGCCATGCCGGACACTACTGCTAATCGCTGCCAAGACTTGTCAGCAAACCGAATCCTCTGATCGAGATACACAAGTGATCGAAAATCTACGCAACATCGCCATCATCGCCCACGTTGACCATGGTAAAACCACCCTGGTAGACAAACTCCTGCGTCAATCCGGCACTCTGGAGCGCAACGAGCTCAACGACGAGCGCGTGATGGACTCCAACGACCAGGAAAAAGAGCGCGGTATTACCATTCTGGCGAAAAACACCGCCATCAACTGGAACGGCTACCACATCAACATCGTGGATACCCCGGGCCACGCCGACTTCGGCGGCGAAGTTGAACGTGTAATGTCGATGGTTGACTCCGTTCTGCTGCTGGTTGACGCTCAAGACGGCCCTATGCCGCAAACCCGTTTCGTGACCAAGAAGGCTTTCGAAGCCGGCCTGCGTCCAATCGTGGTGATCAACAAGGTTGACCGTCCAGGCGCGCGTCCGGACTGGGTTCTGGACCAGATCTTCGACCTGTTCGACAACCTCGGCGCTACCGAAGAACAACTGGACTTCCAGGTTGTTTACGCTTCGGCCCTGAACGGTATTGCCGGTCTGGACCACACCGCCATGGCGGAAGACATGACCCCGCTGTACCAAGCGGTCGTCGACCACGTTCCGCCTCCGGCCGTTGACCGTGACGGTCCGTTCCAGATGCAGATCTCCGCTCTGGACTACAACAGCTTCCTGGGTGTTATCGGTGTTGGCCGTATCGCTCGTGGTCGCGTCAAGCCGAACACCCCGGTTGTCGCTATCAGCGCCGACGGCAAGCGCCGCAACGGTCGTATCCTGAAGCTGATGGGTCACCACGGTCTGCACCGCATTGACGTTGAAGAAGCAGCAGCCGGCGACATCGTCTGCATCAGCGGCTTCGACGAGCTGTTCATCTCCGACACTCTGTGCGATATCAACACCGTCGAGGCGATGAAGCCGCTGACCGTTGACGAGCCAACCGTTTCCATGACCTTCCAGGTAAACGACTCGCCATTCTGCGGTAAAGAAGGCAAGTTCGTGACCTCCCGTAACATCAAGGATCGTCTGGACAAAGAGCTGCTGTACAACGTTGCACTGCGCGTTGAAGAAGGCGACTCGGCTGACAAGTTCAAGGTTTCCGGCCGTGGTGAGCTGCACCTCTCGGTACTGATCGAAACCATGCGTCGCGAAGGCTTCGAGCTGGCCCTGGGCCGCCCTGAAGTGATCATCCGTGAAGTTGACGGCGTGAAGCAGGAACCGTTCGAAAACGTAACCATCGACATCCCTGAAGAATCGCAGGGCAAGGTCATGGAAGAGATGGGTCTGCGTAAGGGCGACCTGAGCAACATGGTGCCGGATGGCAAGGGCCGTGTTCGTCTGGAATACAACATCCCTGCTCGCGGTCTGATCGGTTTCCGTAACCAGTTCCTGACCCTGACCAACGGTGCTGGCATCCTGACTTCGATCTTCGACCGTTACGCTCCAGTGAAGTCGGGCCACATGTCCGGCCGTCAGAACGGCGTTCTGGTTTCGGTTGAAACCGGTAAGGCGCTGACCTACTCGCTGGAAACCCTGCAGGCTCGTGGCAAGCTGTTCGTAGAACACGGCCAGGAGATCTACAACGGTCAAATCGTTGGTCAGAACAGCCGTGACAACGACCTGGGTGTGAACCCAACCAAAGGCAAGAAGCTCGACAACATGCGTGCTTCGGGTAAAGACGAAACCATCGCTCTGGTTCCACCTGTTCGCTTCACCCTGGAACAGGCTCTGGAATACATCCAGGAAGACGAGCTGTGCGAAGTCACTCCTAAGTCCATCCGTCTTCGCAAGAAGATCCTGGACGAAAGCGAGCGTACCCGCGCTGCCAAGAAAGCCAAGGCGTAATTTAGCCCGAGCTTGAAAAAACGCCCCCGGTCGCGAGACCGGGGGCGTTTTTGTTTGTCTGGGGGAAATGCAGGTTGGGCCTTGAAGATCAAAAGCCCCTCACCCTAGCCCTCTCCCGAAGGGAGAGGGGACTGATTGGGGGATGTTTTAGAAATGCGTCGACCTGGTGGGGCTCAACCGAATCCATAATCGCCTGGGTGTTTCAGGTCGATGTATGGCGCCAGACACCTCGGTCGGCTCCCTCTCCCTCCGGGAGAGGGCTGGGGTGAGGGTAAGCTTTTAGAACTTCTCGATCGCGCGAAAATTCTGCTCGCGCACCACTTCCTTCGGCTTATAAGCGCAATATCCCGGGCGCGGCCCGATCTTCGGGTGATTGCGGCAGGTATCCGGGCGCTTGTCATAAATGGTGCACAGGCGGCTCTTACGATCCAGGTAGTAGCAATCGTTGTTGCTCATGCGCTGCAAGGTGAAGATGCCGGACTTCTGGTTGAAGCGCTCGACCAGACCTTCCTTTTGCAAACGCTTGGCGATGTTCTTCGGCGGATCACCGAGTTCGAATTCGTCGACCACACCGATGCGCACCAGATCCTTGATCTTCACCTCAACCGGCAGCGTGCAGCAGCTGGACACGCAGGAACCGCACATCGGGGCTGAGTATTTTGCCCACGTATCGAGACGATCGATCTCGGCGGCGGCAATCAGGTTGGGCTTCATCATCGGGAGTTACCAGGCGTGTGTGCATCAGGGCGCGCGATCATACCGGGACTGGTGGATTTTTGAACAACCTTTCGCCAGATTTTTTCTGCATACAGGCACATTGCCGGACAATTCGGCACGGCCCCTGCATTCATTAGCTCACTCGCCAAGGTAATGCCGGGCTATCTCACAGTCTCAGGAAATACTGCCGAACCAGAGCCCTCACCGTCGGTCAGACCGTCTAGGCTCAGACAATTCCCGCTCGCTCGAGGTCCTATTGATGACTCAAGAACCACTAGTTCGCGAAGCAGAGGTGGCCGCATTCCGCGACGCCGTCCTGACCAAGCTCACCTACGCGGTGGGTAAAGACCCCGATCACGCGTTCGACCATGACTGGTTCGAAGCCATCGCCCTCGCGGCGCGTGATCACATGGTCGAGCACTGGATGGACCACACCCGGCAGATCTACCGCAAAGGTCAGAAACGGGTGTACTACCTCTCACTGGAATTTCTTATCGGCCGTTTGCTCTATGACAGCCTGAGCAACCTTGGTCTGCTCGACGTCGCCCGTGAAGCGCTGACTGAACTCGGTGTCGATCTGGAGCGCATCCGTTTGCTGGAGCCTGATGCGGCGCTCGGCAACGGCGGCCTCGGGCGTCTGGCGGCGTGCTTCATGGAAAGCATGTCGACTCTCGGCATCGCCGGTCACGGCTACGGTATTCGTTATGAACACGGCTTGTTCCGTCAGGCCATCGTCGACGGCTGGCAGCAGGAGCAGACCGAGCACTGGCTGGATTTCGGCAACCCGTGGGAATTCGAACGGCCGGAAGTGGTTTACACCATCGGCTTCGGCGGCAGCGTTGAAACCGTCACCGATGTCAGCGGCAAATCCAAACAAGTCTGGTCGCCGGCAGAAACCGTGCGCGCCATTGCTTACGACACGCCCGTGGTCGGCTGGCGCGGGGCGAGCGTCAACACCTTGCGGCTGTGGCGTGCCCGCGCCATGGAAGATTTGCACCTGGAGCGCTTCAACGCCGGCGACCACTTGGGCGCGGTCGCCGAAGTGGCCCGGGCGGAAAGTATCTCCCGCGTGCTTTACCCGGCGGACAGCACTGAAGCAGGCCAAGAGCTGCGCCTGCGTCAGGAGTACTTCTTCGTCGCGGCCTCCTTGCAGGATCTGCTGCGTCGTCACCGCAACATGCACACCTCGGTGCTGACCTTGGGCGATCACGCGGCGATCCAGCTCAACGACACCCATCCTTCAATCGCTGTTGCCGAACTGATGCGGCAACTCGTCGACGTCTATGACGTGGCGTGGGATGCCGCGTGGCAAGTGACCGTCGACACGCTGTCGTATACCAACCACACGTTGCTGCCGGAAGCGCTGGAAACCTGGCCAGTGGGTTTGATGGAACGCATGCTGCCGCGACACATGCAGATCATTTACCTGATCAACGCCCAGCACATCGACTCGCTGCGGGCCAAAGGCATTCACGATTTCGACGTGCTGCGCGCGGTGTCGCTGATCGAAGAAGACAACGGTCGCCGGGTGCGCATGGGCAACCTTGCGTTTCTCGGTTCGCACAGCGTCAACGGCGTGTCCGGGCTGCACACGCAGTTGATGCGCAAAACCGTGTTCGCCGAACTGCACAAGCTCTATCCGGAGCGGATCAACAACAAAACCAACGGCATTACCTTCCGCCGCTGGCTGTATCAGGCCAACTCCGAATTGACCTCGATGCTGGTCGACGCGCTCGGCCCGGATCTATTGGATAACCCCGAAGAGCGTTTGCTCGATCTCGAGCCGTTCGCCGAAAAAACCGCGTTCCGCAAGGCCTTCGCCGAGCAACGCCTGCACAGCAAGAAAGCCTTGGCCTATCTGATTCACGAACGGCTGGGGATCGCGGTCAATCCGGCGGCGATGTTCGACGTGCAGGTTAAACGGATTCACGAATACAAACGCCAGTTGCTCAACCTGATGCACACCGTGGCGCTGTATCAGGCGATTCGCGCCGAGCCGGAAGTCGACTGGGTGCCACGGGTGAAAATCTTCGCCGGCAAGGCGGCGGCGAGTTATCACCAGGCCAAACTGATCATCAAGCTGACCAACGACATCGCCCGGGTGGTGAACAACGACCCGACGGTGCGCGGCTTGCTTAAAGTGGTGTTCCTGCCCAACTACAACGTCAGCCTGGCGGAGAGCATCATTCCGGCGGCGGACTTGTCCGAGCAGATTTCCACTGCCGGGTTCGAAGCATCGGGCACCAGTAACATGAAGTTCGGCCTCAACGGCGCACTGACCATCGGCACGCTGGACGGCGCCAACGTGGAAATGTGCGAACGCATCGGTGCCGAGCACATGTTCATTTTCGGCCTCAGCGCGCAGCAGGTTGAAGCGCGTAAACAGAACCACGAGTTCAGCGCGTTGCCGGACATTGCCGCGTCGCATCGTTTGAACGATGTGCTGCAAGCGATTCGCAGCGGAGTGTTCTCGCCGGATGACACTTCGCGCTACACCGGGCTGATCGATTCGCTGGTGGATTACGACCGCTTCCTGGTCTGCGCCGACTTTGACTCTTACTGGGAGGCGCAGAAGCGCGTTGAAGCGCACTGGCACGATTCCAACAACTGGTGGCGCTCGGCGGTGCTCAATACGGCGCGGATGGGCTGGTTCTCCTCAGACCGGACGATTCGTGAGTACGCCACGGATATCTGGAAAGCGCTGGAGTAACTTTCCACTCGGCTCGATATAATCGCGCGCCGGAAAAGATCGCAGCCTTCGGCAGCTCCTACACAGGTGTTCGCATAACCCTGGAGCTGCCGCAGGCTGCGATCTTTTTGGGTCAGGCTGCGCTAATCTTCCCGGATTAGCCTTCGCGCTTAGGGATATCGACCATGCAATGGATGTTCATGTTGATCGGGCTGGTGCTCGGCTGGCTGCTCGACGAGTCGCTCAGTGATGCGCTGTTGGGCGCGTTGCTGGGGCTGGTGATCGGGCAGACGATCCGCATCGCGCGGCTTGGCACGCAGGCGATGGAGCAGCAGCGTCAACTTGAGCAGGCGAAGGTCGCTTTGCAAGGGGTTGAACAGCGCCTGTTTCTGCTCGAAGGTGCACCGGTTCGCGCCGCGTCGCCAGCGAGTACGCCGCCCGTCACCGAGCCAGTCGTAGAACCCGTCAAAGCAGCCGAAGAAGTGCCGGCATCCGAACTGATCTGGGAGCTGCCGCCCGAACTCGAACCGATTTCCGCCGTCGCCAGTGAAACCAGTCAACCGCTGCCTGCTGATGTGTGGCGCCTCGATGCCGTCACGCCCGAACCGTCAAAACCTGCCGAACCCCGTGGCCCGAACCTCATCGAACGTGGCATCAGTGCTGCGCGTAACTGGCTGTTCGGCGGCAACACCGTGCTGCGCGTTGGTGTGGTCTTGTTGTTCTTCGGTCTGGCGTTTCTGCTGCGCTACGCCACTGAAGGCATGGTCGTGCCGATTGAAGTGCGTTACGCCGGAGTTGCGGCAGCGGCTCTGGGTTTGCTCGCACTCGGCTGGTGGTTGCGGCGGCGCAACAGCAGTTACGCGTTGATGCTGCAAGGCACCGGGATTGCGGTGCTGTACTTGACGGTGTTTGCTGCGATGCGCCTGCATCCGTTGCTCGATCCGTCTGCCGCGTTGGGCTTGCTGGTCGCTGTGACGGTGTTCTCGGCGATTCTGGCGATCACCCAAGACTCGCTGGCGTTGGCCGCCGTCGCCGCATTGGGCGGTTTCGCCGCGCCAATCCTGACCTCCACCGGCGCTGGTAATCACGTTGCGCTGTTCAGTTATTTCGCGCTGCTCAACGCCGGCATTCTCGCCATCGCCTGGTTCAAGGCCTGGCGTTTGCTCAACCTGATTGGCTTCGTCGGCACCTTCGGCATCGGTTTCGCCTGGGGCCTGCGCTCTTATGCGCCAGAGCTGTTGTGGAGCACCGAGCCGTTCCTGATTCTGTTCTTCCTGATGTACCTCGCCATCGGCCTGTTGTTCGCCCGCCGCAAGTTGCTCGACATGCCAGATGCCCCGGCGGATGGCGACCGCGAAGCGTTGCTGCACTGGTCGGCGCGCAAGGGCGATTATGTCGATGGCAGCATGCTGTTCGGCCCGCCAATCATCGGCTTCGGTTTGCAGTTTGCCTTGGTCCAGCATCTGGAGTTTGCGGCGGCGTTCAGTGCGCTGGCACTGGGCATGATCTATATGGCTCTGGCGAAGGTGTTGATGGGCGGCCGCGCGTTGCTGCTGGGCGAAACCTGCCTGGCGCTCGGGGTGATTTTTGCCAGTCTGGCGATCCCGCTGGGACTCGATGCGCGCTGGACCTCGGCGGCATGGGCGGTGGAAGGCGCGGGGATTTTCTGGCTCGGTCTGCGTCAGCATCGACCGTTCGCCCGGGCGTTTGCCTTGCTCCTGCAACTGGGGTCGGCGTTGGCCTTCCTCAGCCAATTGCGCGTTGGCGAAAGCAGTCTGCTCGACGGTGCGCCGCTGGGCGCGTTGATGCTCGGGATTGCCTTGCTGTTCAGCTTCTATCAATTGCGCAAGGCCTCGCCGGAACAGGCATCACTTTGGGAGCGTCAAGGCTTGCCGGTGTTGGCGTCTCTGGGCCTGACCTTCCTCTATCTGCTGGCGCCGCTGTTTTTCTTCGTGCAGGCCACGGCGATCAGTTGGGCGCTCGCCGGGTTGGCGACGTTGTTTGTCGGTCTGCGGATTCAGTCGCGCACCTTCCTGTTCAGCGCATTTGCCGTGCAGTTGCTCGGCGGTGCGTTATTCCTGTTGCGTCTGCAAGGCGCGGGCGAGGATTCGGCAGCGGTGTTCAGCGCCGGCTGGAGTGGCTTGCTCAGTGCTTCGCTGATCGGTCTGGCGTTGATCGCCGGCATGCTGTTGGCGGCTCGCGATGAAATGGTGCGCAGCGATGTGCGCCTATTGCGTGGTTTGTCGGTGGTATTGCTGGCCGGCCTGGTGCTGATCAATCTGGCGGTGTTGTTTGTGCTGCCGTGGCAAACGGCGAGCGCGGTGTGGGCGGCCAGTGGTTTGCTGATCATCTGGCTGAGCCTGTACCTCCAGCAGCGCGTGAGTTTTGTTTTCGGTTTGTTGTTGCAGGTGATCGGTGGTGCAGCGTTTTTGCTGGCCGCTCCGGATTTGCTCGGGCCACTGTCCAGCGAAGGTTTGAAACCGCTGGCCCATGGCGGATTCTGGACGCCGCTGGTGCTGGGGCTGGCGGCGATGATCGGTGCCTGGCGTCTGCAACTGGGTAATCATGCCTCGGCATTCGATGCGTTGAGTTTGCAGCGCTTGTCCGAAGTATTGCTGGTGTGGGGCGCGGGCTGGTGGGCGCTGGCGTGGGTGAGTGAAGTGTTGCGGTTTGCTGCCCCGAATCTGCAAGGCACGTTGCTGCTGTTGGTTGCAGCTGTAAGCGTGGCGTTGTGGACTGTGTTGTCGCTACGTTTGAAATGGCCGACGCTTGGCTTGCTCTGCACCTTGCTGATTCCGACGGCAGGTCTGGTGTTGCTCGCGGCTTGGCATTCGCGTTATCACCCGGCGGCCGATTTCGGTTGGCTGGCGTGGGCGGCGGTATTCGCCGTGCATTTCTTCAGCCTTCGACGCTTGGCGCCAATGCTACCGGCGCGGGCCTTGAGCACTGCGCATGTGCTCGGCTGCTGGCTGCTGATTGGCGTGCTGGCGCTGGAATTGCGTTATGGCCTGTTGCTGTTGTCCGAGCAATACAACGCCTGGCGTTGGCTGGGTTGGGCGATTCTGCCGAGCCTTTATCTGCTGCTGGCGGCTGCACCGCGCAGTTGGCCGTGGCCGGTGGCGGCATTCCCTCGCGAATACCGTTTGTACGCCGCTGCGCCGTTGGCGGTGTTGATGCTCGCATGGTTCTGGCTGGCCAATGGCGTCAGCGATGGCAATGCCGAGCCGCTGCCTTATGTGCCGCTGCTCAATCCATTGGAGCTGGGTTTGTTGTTCGCATTGTTCGGCGTTTACGTCTGGTCGCGCAGCGCGGTTTCGCAGTTGTCGATCCGTCAGGACTACGCCGATTACGCGACGCAACTGATCGCCGGAGTCTCGCTGTTTGCCTTATGCACTGCGCTGGTCACCCGCGCCGCGCACCATTGGGCCGGCATCCCCTTCGAACTGGATACGCTGCTCGCCTCGATGCTGGTGCAGGCCGGATTGTCGATCGTCTGGACGCTGATGGCGCTCGGGCTGATGATCGGTGGACATCTGCGTCATCGCCGCGAAGTGTGGCTGATCGGCGCGGCGCTGATTGCGCTGGTGGTGGCCAAACTGATTTTTGTTGAATTGAGCAACCGTGGCGGCCTCGCCCGGATCGTCTCGTTTATCGGCGTTGGCGTGTTGCTGCTGGTGGTCGGTTATTTCGCACCGCTGCCGCCCAAACGCGTTGAAGCTGAGCCAGCGGCGGACAAACCGGTCCCGGACACCGAAGGAGTTTCATCTTGAGTCGCATGCGAAATCTGGGTTGGTTGGCGTTGGGCGTGGTGATGGTGGCTGGCGCTCAGGAAAAACCGGCGGACTTCGCCACGCAGGTGCCGCTGGCGGTCAGCGGCAACGGCCCGTGGTATCGCCTCGAATTGCCGTTGAGCGTGCAATTGCAGGCGCGCCAGACCGATCTCAGTGATCTGCGGGTGTTCAACGCGGCCGGCGAACCGCAGGCCTACGCCTTGGCCCGTGAGTCGGCGCAGACCCGTGACGACGGCCAGTTGCATGAAGTGAAATGGTTCCCGCTGTACAACGCCGCCGACGCCAGCGAACGCGCGCCGAACGTGCGCGTGCAGTCGACCACCAGCGGCACGCTGGTCGAAGTGCAGCCGTCCAGTCAGTTGGAGGCGGGTGAAGAAGTGCTGCGCGGCTGGCTGCTGGATGCCAGCGCGATCAAGGCGCCATTGCAGCAACTGATCCTCGACTGGACCAGCGAGCGCGATGGCTTCCAGCGCTTCAGCATCGAAGCCAGCGACGACCTGCAACACTGGCAAGCGTGGGGCGAAGGGCAGGTGGCACGGCTGACCTTTTCCGATGAGCGCATCGAGCAGCATGAAGTGACATTGCCGGGGCAATCGGCGCGTTATGTGCGGCTGTTGTGGGAGTCGCCGAATTCGGCGCCGATCCTGACGGCGGTTCAATTGAAAAGCAGTGATCCGCGCAACGTTCCGCTGCCGTTGGTCTGGTCGCAGACATTGGCCGGCAGCAGCACAAAGGCCGGAGAATACACCTGGCAGTTGCCGATGGGGCTGAATGTCGAACGTGTGCAGGTCGAGCTGAAACAGCCGAACAGCCTGGCGCCAGTGACGCTGGCAGGGCGCCGTGAAAGCAGTTTGCCGTGGCAGACGCTGAGCAGCGGTTTGCTCTATCGCCTGACTCAGAATAATCAGGACGTGCAGCAGAACGAATTGCAGCTCTACGGGCAGACCGTGCAGCAGTTGAAGCTGACGGTCGATGAGCGCGGCGGCGGTCTGGGTGAGCAGGCGCCGAGTCTGAAATATGCGGTGCGGGCGACGCAGGTGATTTTCCTCGCGCGGGGAGAGGGCCCTTACAGCCTGGCGTTGGGCAACCCGAGCGTGAGGACGGCGAATCTGCCGTTGGCGACGCTGATCCCGGATTTCAAACCGGAGAAACTGGCGGCGTTGGGTAAGGCTGCGGTTCTGAGTGAGGCGGTTGTTACGCAGACTTCTACGGCGACTACGGCGGCGGTGGCTGAGACCAATTGGAAGAAGATTGGCTTGTGGGCGGTGTTGTTGCTGAGTGTGGTGTTCCTCGGGGCGATGGCGTTTAGCTTGTTGCGTAAACCGCCTGCCAATTCCTGAGAATGGCTGGCGCTGCGCGCCATTCGCGAGCAAGCTCGCTCCCACAGTGGATCTTCAATGGACGCCAATTCAGCGGTCACTCCGATTCCCTGTGGGAGCGAGCCTGCTCGCGAAAGCGGCTTGTCAGCCAATGCATATTCCGAACTGATCAATTAACCCCCAGCCACACCCGTCCGATTTCCAACTACGCTAAACCCGCTACCTGAACTCTCCACCCACATTCACGTCTCATGCAGGCAATTACACCCCAACGCACGTTACCGGGCGTCTTCGCTCGCTACGTTTTCAGACTCCCTGTAAACTGCGCGGGTTTTTAGCCCCCCATTCCACCGGAGCCGTCCATGTCCCGCGTTACCCTGAGTCGCTATTTGATTGAGCAGACCCGCAGCAATAACACTCCTGCCGATCTGCGTTTCCTGATCGAAGTGGTCGCGCGTGCTTGCAAAGAAATCAGCCACGCCGTGTCGAAAGGCGCCCTGGGTGGTGTTCTGGGCAGCATGGGCACTGAAAACGTCCAAGGCGAAGTGCAGAAGAAGCTCGACGTGATCTCCAACGAGATCCTGCTCGAAGCCAACGAATGGGGCGGTCACCTGGCCGGCATGGCGTCCGAAGAAATGGACAATGCCTACCAGATCCCGGGTAAATACCCGAAAGGCGCGTACCTGCTGGTATTCGACCCACTGGACGGCTCGTCGAACATCGACATCAACGCCCCGGTCGGCACCATCTTCTCGGTACTGCGTTGCCCGAACGAATACCTGAGCCAGAACGAGCCGCTGAACGAGAAAGCGTTCCTGCAGCCGGGCACTCAGCAAGTTGCCGCCGGTTATGCAATCTACGGCCCGCAAACCATGCTGGTACTGACCCTGGGCGACGGCGTCAAAGGCTTCACCCTCGACCGTGAAATGGGCAGCTTCGTGCTGACCCACGAAGACATCACCATTCCTGAATCAACCCAGGAATTCGCCATCAACATGTCCAACCAGCGTCACTGGGAAGCCCCGGTACAACGCTACGTGGGCGAACTGCTGGCCGGTGAAGAAGGTCCGCTGAAAAAGAACTACAACATGCGTTGGGTCGCCGCGATGGTTGCCGACGTACACCGCATTCTGACCCGTGGCGGTCTGTTCATGTACCCGCGCGACAGCCGTGAGCCTTCCAAGCCAGGCAAACTGCGTCTGATGTACGAAGCCAACCCGATGTCGTTCCTCGTGGAACAAGCGGGCGGCGCGTCCACCGACGGCCACCAGCGCATTCTCGACATTCAGCCGGAAGGCCTGCACCAGCGCGTAGCGGTGTTCCTCGGTTCGAAAGAAGAAGTCGCCCGCGCTACGGCCTACCACAAGGAATAAACCATGACCGCGCCTTGGCAGCCGTTGCTTGATTGGTGGTTCGGACAAGCCGAATCCCCCGACGAGATAGCGGCTGACAAGGGCAAGTTGTGGTTCGGCAAGCGAGACAGCCAAGACCTCGAAGCGCAGACGCGTTTCGGGGTCTTTGTCGATCAGGCCCTGGCCGGCGAACTGACCGAGTGGACGCAACGTCCCGAAGGTTGGCTGGCCGTGGTGCTATTGCTCGATCAACTGCCGCGAATGATCTTTCGCGACACGCCTAAAGCCTTCTCCGGTGATCTGCGCGCGCAGAAACTCGTGGCCCAAGGCATTGCTGCGGATTTCGATCGGCAGTTAAAACCCATTCAGCGAGTGTTCATTTATCTGGTGTTCGAACACTGCGAAAACCTCGCGGTGCAGAATGAGGCGGTTTCCCGATTTATCGAACTGGTGGCTGAACAGCCGGAGTCGGAGCGGGCGGTGTTTGCCGATAATCTGGATTATGCCGAGCGGCATCAGAAAGTGATTGCGCGGTTTGGCCGGTTTCCGCATCGCAATGCGGTGTTGGGGCGGGAGTCTACGGCTGAGGAGTTGGTGTTTCTTTCTGAGCCGGGGTCTAGATTTTAAGAGCTTTCCCTCACCCTAGCCCTCTCCCTGAGGGAGAGGGGACTGACCGAGGTGGTTGGGCGAGGTACGCCGACCTGAAATATCGAGTCGAACTCAGGTTTGAACAGCATGAAGATCGGCTCCCTTTTCCCCTCGCCCCCCTGGGGGCGGTCCGACGTTTCGGGAGGGCTGGGGTGAGGGGGTAAGGCTCTTGATCTTCAGATGCGGAAGCTGCCAACCAATTGCTTCAACCGCGCCGCCTGCTGCTCCAGATCCGAGCAAGCCCGCAACGTCGCCTGCAGGTTCTCCACACCTTCCTGATTCAGCGTGTTGATCTCGTTGATATCGACATTGATCGACTCGACCACCGCCGTCTGCTCTTCAGTCGCCGTCGCTACCGACTGGTTCATCCCGTCGATCTCGCCAATACGCTGAGTCACGCTGCCCAACCGCTCGCCGGCCTGGTTAGCGATGCCGACGCTGCTTTCGCTCTCGCGCTGGCTCTCGGTCATGATGCTGACCGCCTGGCGCGCGCCGATTTGCAGCTCTTCGATCATCTTCTGCACTTGCTGCGCCGAATCCTGGGTGCGGTGGGCGAGGTTGCGCACTTCGTCAGCGACCACAGCGAAACCACGCCCGGCTTCACCGGCCCGCGCTGCTTCGATCGCAGCGTTGAGCGCGAGCAGGTTGGTCTGCTGGGAAATGCTGGTGATCACTTCGAGAATCTGGCCGATGTTCACCGTGTTGCTGTTCAGGGTTTCGATGTTGCCGCACGAATCGCTGATCTTCGCCGACAGCTGCTGCATGGCCTGGATGGTTTTATCGACAACCTGCTGACCGTCGACCGCGAGGCTGCGCGCATCGCTGGAGTGCTGCGAGGCTAGCGCAGCGTTCTGGGCAATTTCCTGGGCGGCGGCGCCGAGCTGGTTAATCGCGGCGGCCACGCTGTTGGTGCGCGAGGCTTGCTGGTCGGAGTTGTACATCGACGAGTTCGAGGCCGCGACCACGCGCAGGGCGACTTCGTTGACTTGGCCGGTGGCCGAGGACACTTCGCGTATCGAGGTGTGGATACGCTCGACGAAGCGGTTGAACGAGGTGCCCAGTGCGCCGAATTCGTCGTTGCCGTGGATGACCAGACGTTTGGTCAGGTCGCCTTCACCTTCGGCGATGTCGTGCATCGCACGGCCCATGGTCAGCAGCGGTTGCATCAGCACGCGGATGAGCATGCCGAGCAGGGCGATGATGATCACCACGGCAATGACCATGGCGATCAGCGCCGAGGTGCGGAATTCGCTGAGCATTGCGAACGCGGTGTCTTTATCGAGCACCAGCGCCACGTACCAGTCGGCTGATGGCACGCCGTTGACGCGGGTGAAGGAGATCAACTGAGTCTTGCCGTCGAACTCGACTTCTTTCAGGCCGGCGCTGACTTTCGGCGCGCCATTCGGGTAGGCCTCGGCGAGGGTCTTGAGCACCAGTTTGCTGTCCGGGTGAATCAGGATCTTGCCATCGGCGCTGACGATGAACGCGTGGCCATGGCCGCCGAAGTTCAGCGAGTTGATGATCGCGCTGACACTGGTCAGATCGATGTCAGCACCGGCGACGCCGAGCATCTGCCCTTGGCGCTGTACCGGCGTGGCAACGGTGATCACCAGTTTGCCCGACGACGCGGCGATGTACGGTTCGGTGACGATGGTCTGCTGTGCGCTGTTGGCGGCTTTGTACCAACCGCGTGCGCGTGGGTCGTAGTCCGGCGCGCGGTTGCCGGCCGGTACCGAGAACATCACGCCGTCAGCACCACCGAAGTAGCTGAGCTGGAAATTGCCGGTGTAGGCGGGCAGGTCGATGATGCGTTTCAGGCTGGCGGGAGCGTTACCGTCGACGGCGACTTGCTGCGACAACGATTGCAGCAATTGGATGCGGCTTTCCAGCCAGGTCTGGATGTTGCTGGTGGTCAGGCTGCCCAGTTCCTGCATCGAGGCTTCGGTGCTGCTGCTCAGGGCTTCGCGCTGCCGGTAGTCGTTGAAGAAAATGAAACAGGCGAACGCAACGGCCACCACGAGGGCGGCAGCCAACAAGATCTTGTGGCTGAATTTCATGTTTCTGGTCATCGAATGAGCTACCGCGAAGGGGCTGGTCAAGAAAGGGCGGCAATTTGCCACACTTGGGGGCTTTGCGCTGCTTTTATGTCGACTGCGTCGCGCCAAAGATTAGGCGTCTTTGGCGAAATGCGACGAAATGCTCAATAGCGTTACAAAGTGGCTGATTTATCGGCAAATGCCAGACGGGCGGGCTAATAAATAGCCATTCCCTCACGGAACCAGATGAGGGTTTTCTCTTCTAAGCTTCTGGTTGGCACCATGCCATCCCCCCCTCGTTCCAGGAGTTACACCATGTCGCTGCGATCTATCGCCCTTCTGACGTTTTGCGTGCTGCTGGCCGCATGCAGCAAGGTCAATCAGGAAAATTATTCGAAGCTCTCGGCCGGGATGGCCAAGGCCGAAGTCGAGACTCTGCTCGGCAAGCCCACCGATTGCTCGGGCGCGCTCGGCATGTCCAGTTGCACCTGGGGCGACAAGAACAGCTTTATCAGCGTGCAGTACGCCGGTGACAAAGTGCTGATGTTTTCCGGCCAAGGCCTGAAGTAAACCGGGGCTTCGCGCCCACGGAGAAGAAAAATGAAGCGGTTATTGCTGATCCTTTTTGCCGGCCTGGTACTGGCCGGCTGCGCCACTTCCGGCGTCGACCCGTTGGCGCCGAAAACCGTCAACAGCGTCAATCTCAAGCGCTATCAGGGCACGTGGTACGAGCTGGCACGCTTGCCGATGTATTTCCAGCGCCATTGCGCGCAATCCGAAGCCCATTACACCCTCAAGCCTGACGGCAATGTCGCGGTGCTCAATCGCTGCCTGACCCCGGACTGGCAGTGGGAAGAGGCCAAAGGCACGGCTTATCCACAGGTGCCGGGCAAGACCGACAAGCTCTGGGTCGAATTCGATACCTGGTTCTCACGCCTGATTCCGGGTGTGGCGAAAGGCGAATATTGGGTGCTGTACGTCAGCGATGACTACAAGACCGCCATCGTCGGCGACCCGAGTCGCAAGTACATGTGGCTGCTGTCGCGCACACCAACCGTCAACGGTGTGGTGCGCGAAGAACTGCTGAGCAAGGCGCGTCAGCAAGGCTATGACACCACGCGCTTGATCTGGCGCGCGTCGGATCGGCAGATGGCCAAGACTTCAAACTAAAGAACACCACAAATCAAATGTGGGAGCGAGCCTGCTCGCGAAGAGGGGTTTCAGTTAACGAAAATGTTGCTGATACACCGCTTTCGCGAGCAGGCTCGCTCCCACATTTTTGTTTTGTGTCAGCCTAAAAGATCGCGCAGGACCTGGGTGAAGGCGCGTGCACTGTCCTCTTCGCCAGCATGCCGCCCATCGCGCACCACCCACTGGCCATTGACCAATACATCGCGCACCTGACGATCGCCACCGGCAAACAACCAGCGATTCAAAATCCCGTCGCCACTGGCCGTCGCCAGATACGGATCGTTGCCATCGAGCACAATCCAGTCCGCCCGCTTGCCAACCTCCAGCGCACCAATCGGCTGCCCCAGCGCCTGCGCACCGCCATCCAGCGCCGCGTCATACAGCGTGCGCCCGACCATCGGCTGATCCGCACCATACAAGCGATTACGCCGCTGATCGCGCAGCCGCTGACCGTATTCCAGCCAACGCAATTCCTCCACCACACTGAGCGAGACATGGCTGTCGGAGCCAATGCCCATGCGTCCGCCCTGCGCGAGGAAATCCACCGCCGGGAAAATCCCGTCGCCCAGGTTTGCCTCGGTGGTCAGACACAGGCCGGCAATGGCACGACTCTTGGCCATCAGCGTGACTTCTTCGGGATTGGCATGGGTCGCGTGCACCAGGCACCAGCGCTCATCGACTTCAGTGTTTTCGTACAGCCATTGCAAGGGGCGCCGTCCGCTCCAGTTCAGGCAGTCGTCGACTTCCTTCTGCTGTTCGGCGATGTGGATGTGGATTGGGCATTGCTTGTCGCTGGCCGCCAACACTTCGCTGATCTGCTGCGGCGTTACCGCACGCAATGAGTGAAAGCACAGACCCAGCGATTGCGCTTTTTGCTGCGCCAACATTGGCTGCAAACGCGATTGCAGATTCAGGTAGTTTTCGGTGCTGTTGATAAAACGGCGCTGGCCATCGTTGGGTGTCTGGCCACCGAAACCGGAGTGGCTGTAGAGCACCGGCAACAAGGTCAAACCAATGCCGCTTTCACTCGCCGCCTGACTGATGCGCAACGCCAGTTCCGCCGGATCGGCGTAAGGCTGACCATTGCTGTCGTGGTGCACATAGTGAAATTCGGCGACCGATGTGTAACCAGCCTTGAGCATTTCGATGTACAGCTGACGGGCGATAACGCCGAGCTGATCGGGGCTGATTTTTCCGACGAGCCGATACATCAGATCGCGCCAGGTCCAGAAACTGTCGTTCGGGTTGCCGGCTACTTCGGCCAGACCTGCCATCGCTCGCTGGAATGCGTGGGAGTGCAGATTCGGCATGCCCGGCAGCAACGGCCCGCTTAGTCGTTCGGCGCCATCTGCAGTGGAATCGGCCTGGATGTGGGTCAGCAGGCCATCGGCGCTGACCTCAAGACGTACATTGTTGGCCCATCCGTTAGGCAGCAGCGCGCGTTCGGCAAAGAAGGCGGACATGGTTCAGCACCCCATCGTGTGTTATTTGTATATACATATACAGACGTTTGCCTGCCCGGTAAACTCCGGCAAGCTAGCAACCTTCATCCAATGAACAGGGATCAACCGTGCCGACTCCGCCTCCAGTCTCCCCGTTGGCCGCGAACATGGGCGACAGTCCGGCGCCCTTGTACGCCCGCGTCAAACAGATGATCACCCAGCAGATCGACAGCGGAAACTGGCCGCCGCACTACCGCGTGCCGTCTGAAAGCGAGTTGGTCAATCAACTCGGTTTCAGCCGCATGACCATCAACCGCGCCCTGCGCGAGATGACCGCTGACGGTCTGTTGGTGCGCATGCAAGGCGTCGGCACGTTTGTCGCCGAACCGAAGAGCCAGTCCGCGCTGTTCGAAGTGCACAACATCGCTGACGAAATCGCCTCCCGTGGCCATCGCCACACCTGCCAGGTGATAACCCTCGAAGAAGAGGCCGCCGGTTCCGAACGTGCGCTGGCACTGGACATGCGCGAAGGGCAGAAGGTGTTCCACTCGCTGATCGTGCATTACGAAAACGACATTCCGGTGCAAATCGAAGACCGTTTCGTCAACGCACTGGTTGCTCCGGAATACCTTAAGCAAGATTTCACCCTGCAAACGCCTTACGCCTATCTCAATCAGGTCGCGCCGCTGACCGAAGGTGAGCACGTGGTTGAAGCGATCCTTGCCGAGCCGTCCGAATGCAAGTTGCTGCAGATCGAAAAGGGCGAGCCGTGCCTGCTGATTCGTCGCCGCACGTGGTCGGGGCGTCAGCCGGTGACCGCGGCACGATTGATTCACCCGGGTTCTCGTCATCGTCTGGAAGGGCGGTTCCATAAATGAATGCACTTAAGGTTTTACGCGCCGAAGGCTACCCGCGCATGCCGTGGAAAAACGGCGGTGGCAGCACTGAAGAAATCACCCGTGATGCGGGTGCCGGTCTGGAAGGGTTTGGCTGGCGCCTGTCGATTGCCGACATTGCCGAGTCGGGCGGATTCTCTACCTTCGCCGGTTACCAGCGGGTGATCACCGTGTTGCAGGGTGACGGCATGACCTTGTGCGTCGACGGTGACGATACTCGGCCGCTGTTACCGCTCGACCCGTTTGCTTTCAGCGGGGAAAGCCAGGTGTCGTGCACGCTGCTCGGCGGCGCGATTCGCGATTTCAATCTGATTTACGCCCCGCAGCGTTACAGCGCGCGGTTGCAGTGGCTGGACGGTGAGCAGCGGCTCTTCAGTTCGGCGGGGACGGTGTTGGTGTTCAGTGTCAGTGAGCTGCTGGACGTTCGGGTCGGTGACACTGCATCGCAACTCGGTCGCCATGATTGCCTGCAACTGGACGGTAACGCCGGGTTGGTCGAAGTCTCCGTCAATGCGGGTTGCTGCGTGATCGAACTGACTGCGCGCTAGTTAATCCTCCCCACTGATCGTTCCCACGCTCTGCGTGGGAATGCAACTCGTGACGCTCTGCGTCACAAGCGAACGCGGAGCGTTCGTGGCGGCGTTACCACGCAGAGCGTGGGAACGATCGGCATCCTGTTTCCCTTTACGCACCAACTTGTTACCGAACGCCCCAGCGTGGCGCAAAACCATGCCTTCGTAACATTCTCTAACCCCCTTCCTAAAGACCCACGAAAAATTTCATCCACGCCCGAACCCTTGATTCAGGTGCTCTCCAGCCCTGCAGGCAATTTTTCTTGAACACCTCTCCAGCAAGTTGGCCGCTTGATTGCATATGCTTGTATGTACAAGTAAAGACGTATGCGTATGAGTCGCTCGAGACTCTCCGCAGCGTCCACTGATTCGCTTGTCGCGCATCGAAGCGCACAGGCTGCTTGCCCACTGCCAGGGTTGGTTTGAATTGATCGCTGAGGAGTCTTTTTCGTGACTGACAATAAGCCTACAAAGTTTCGCAACGTTGAGATCCGCGCCGCCCGCGGCAACAAGCTGACCGCCAAGAGCTGGCTGACCGAAGCGCCACTGCGCATGCTGATGAACAACCTCGACCCGGAAGTCGCCGAGAACCCGAAAGAGCTGGTGGTTTACGGTGGTATCGGTCGCGCTGCGCGTAACTGGGAGTGCTACGACAAGATCGTCGAGAGCCTGACCAATCTGAACGACGACGAGACCCTGCTGGTGCAATCCGGCAAGCCGGTCGGCGTGTTCAAGACTCACAGCAATGCCCCGCGTGTACTGATCGCCAACTCCAACCTCGTACCGCACTGGGCGAGCTGGGAACACTTCAACGAACTCGACGCCAAAGGCCTGGCCATGTACGGCCAGATGACCGCCGGCAGCTGGATTTACATCGGCAGTCAAGGCATCGTCCAAGGTACTTACGAAACCTTCGTCGAAGCCGGTCGCCAGCACTACAACGACAACCTCACCGGCAAGTGGGTGTTGACCGCTGGCCTCGGTGGCATGGGCGGCGCACAACCTCTGGCGGCAACCCTGGCCGGCGCTTGCTCGCTGAACATCGAATGCCAACAAGTGAGCATCGATTTCCGCCTGAAAAGCCGTTACGTCGACGAGCAAGCCAAAGACCTCGACGACGCCCTGGCGCGCATCGACAAATACACCAAGGAAGGCAAAGCGATCTCCATCGCCCTGCTGGGTAACGCCGCAGAAATTCTGCCGGAACTGGTCAAGCGTGGCGTGCGTCCGGACATGGTCACCGACCAGACCAGCGCCCACGACCCGCTCAACGGCTACCTGCCGGCCGGCTGGACCTGGGACGAATACCGCGCTCGCGCCAAGACCGAACCGGCCGCTGTGATCAAAGCCGCCAAGCAGTCGATGGCCGTGCACGTCAAAGCCATGCTGGAATTCCAGAAGCAAGGCATTCCGACCTTCGACTACGGCAACAACATCCGTCAGATGGCGCAGGAAGAAGGCGTCGAAAACGCGTTCGATTTCCCGGGCTTCGTACCCGCCTACATCCGTCCACTGTTCTGCCGTGGCATCGGCCCGTTCCGTTGGGCGGCGCTGTCGGGCGATCCGCAAGACATCTACAAAACCGACGCCAAGGTCAAAGAGCTGATTCCGGACGACGCCCATCTGCACAACTGGCTGGACATGGCCCGCGAGCGCATCAGCTTCCAGGGTCTGCCGGCACGTATCTGCTGGGTCGGCCTGGGCCTGCGCGCCAAGCTCGGCCTGGCCTTCAACGAAATGGTTCGTAGCGGCGAGTTGTCGGCGCCGATCGTGATCGGTCGTGACCACCTCGACTCCGGCTCGGTCGCCAGCCCGAACCGTGAAACCGAATCGATGCAGGACGGTTCCGACGCCGTATCCGACTGGCCATTGCTCAACGCACTGCTCAACACCGCGAGCGGCGCGACCTGGGTTTCCCTGCACCATGGCGGCGGCGTCGGCATGGGCTTCTCCCAGCACTCGGGCATGGTGATTGTTTGCGACGGTACTGACGAAGCGGCCGAGCGCATTGCGCGCGTGCTGCACAACGACCCGGCCACCGGTGTCATGCGTCACGCCGATGCCGGTTACCAGATCGCCATCGACTGCGCCAAGGAGCAGGGGCTGAACCTGCCGATGATTACCGGCGGCAAGTAACACGTTTTGGCTTTATGTGGGAGCGAGCTTGCTCGCGAAAGCAATCTGTCAGCCAGCACAGATGTTGAATGTACTGGCCAATTCGCGAGCAAGCTCGCTCCCACAGAAAAGCAGCCCTACCGAAGCTCAGTGAACTATTAAAACAATCCACAGAGGTTGAATCATGGCTGTTAACACCGATCGTGCAGGCAACAAACCGTTGATCGAAAGACGTTCGATCGACTACATCCCGGAAGCGGAAAGACACGGTCGTCTGTTTAGCCAGTTCACCCTGTGGATGGGCGCCAACCTGCAAATCACCGCGATTGTCACCGGGGCCTTGGCCGTGGTGCTCGGCGGTGATGTGTTCTGGTCGCTGATCGGTCTGTTGATCGGTCAATTGCTCGGCGGCGGGGTGATGGCGCTGCATGCGGCTCAAGGGCCGAAGCTTGGCTTGCCGCAGATGATTTCCAGCCGCGTGCAGTTTGGCGTGTATGGTGCGGCGATCCCGATCGTGCTGGTGTGCCTGATGTACCTCGGTTTCACCGCGACGGGCACGGTACTTTCCGGTCAGGCGCTGGGTCAGTTGTTTAACGTCAGCGACAGCGTCGGCATCCTGATTTTCGCTAGCGTCATTGTGCTGGTCACGGTGCTCGGCTATCGGGTGATCCACTGGATTGGCCGTGTCGCCAGTGTCATTGGCGTGATCGCTTTCGTGTTCCTGTTCTGGCGTCTGATGAGCCAGACCGATGTCGGTGCACTTCTGCAAATCCGTCATTTCAGCTGGAGCAGCTTCCTCCTCGCGGTGTCGCTCGCGGCCTCCTGGCAGATCGCTTTCGGCCCCTACGTGGCTGACTACTCCCGTTACCTGCCGAGCAACACCTCGGCGGTGAAAACCTTCTTCGCCGCCGGTGCCGGTTCGGTAGTCGGCGCGCAAGTGGCGATGATCCTCGGCGTCTTTGCTGCGGCTTCTGCCAACGGCCAATTCGCCGGTCACGAAGTTGCCTACATCGTCGGCCTGGGCGGCACCGGTGCCACCGCCGCGCTGCTGTACTTCAGTATCGCGTTTGGCAAGGTGACCATCTCGACGCTGAACTCCTACGGCAGCTTCATGTGCATCGCGACCATCATCAGTGGTTTCAAAGGCCATCTGACGGTGACCCGGATGCAGCGTCTGGTGTTCGTGCTGGTGATCGTCGGCGCCGCTACTCTGATTGCGTTGCTCGGTCAGCACTCGTTCCTCGGCGCGTTCAAGTCTTTCATCCTGTTCCTGCTCGCGTTTTTCACACCGTGGAGCGCGATCAACCTAGTGGATTACTACTGCATCACCCGCGAGCGTTATGACGTGCCGGCGCTGGCCAATCCGAACGGTCGCTACGGTCGCTGGAACCTGCTTGGCATCAGCGTTTATGTGTTCGGCGTGCTGGTGCAGCTGCCGTTCATCTCCACCAAGTTCTACACCGGCCCGCTGGTGGCTGCCCTCGGTGACGTGGATATTTCCTGGATCATCGGCCTGGTGTTGCCAGCTGCCGTCTACTACGTGTGCGCAAAAAAATGGCACAGCGCGGTGCCCGATCAACTGATTCTGCCGGTCGAGCAGAACAGCGTTGTACAACCTAAAACAAGCGGGGCCGGTCGCGCTGCGGCGCAGGCCTGATTTGGACGTGGACAGGGCTGGATGCCTCTTGACTGCCGTAAGCCAATTCATGATTAGGAGCGTCACAACAATGAAATCGAACAAGACCCTGCTGACCACATTGCTGTCCATGGGCCTGTTGGCCAGTGCCAGTGCAACCCAAGCCGCCGGCTGGTGTGAATCAGGCAAACCGGTGAAGTTCGCCGGGCTGAACTGGGAAAGCGGCATGCTGCTGACCGACGTCCTGCAAGTGGTGCTCGAGAAAGGTTACGACTGCAAAACCGACAGCCTGCCGGGCAACTCCATCACCATGGAAAACGCCCTGAGCAGCAACGATATTCAAGTGTTCGCCGAGGAGTGGGTGGGGCGCAGCGAGGTCTGGAACAAGGCCGAGAAGGCCGGCAAGGTCGTCGGTGTCGGCGCTCCGGTCGTCGGCGCGGTGGAAGGCTGGTACGTGCCGCGCTACGTGATCGAAGGCGACGCCAAGCGCAAGCTTGAGCCGAAAGCGCCTGACCTGAAAAACATCGCTGACCTAGGCAAATACGCCGCCGTGTTCAAGGACGCCGAAGAGCCGTCCAAGGGCCGTTTTTACAACTGCCCGGCCGGCTGGACCTGCGAACTCGACAACAGCGAAATGCTGAAAAGCTACGGCCTGGAAAGCAGCTACACCAACTTCCGCCCGGGCACCGGTCCTGCGCTGGATGCGGCAGTGCTGTCGAGCTACAAGCGTGGTGAGCCGATCCTGTTCTACTACTGGTCGCCAACCCCGCTGATGGGCCAGGTGGATCTGGTCAAACTCGAAGAAAAGCCGGGCGTCGACAAGTCGGTGAGCATCAAGGTCGGCCTGTCGAAAACCTTCCACGACGAAGCCCCGGAACTGGTCGCCGTGCTGGAAAAGGTCAACCTGCCGATCGACTTGCTGAACCAAAACCTGGGCCGCATGGCCAAGGAACGTATCGAGTCGCCAAAACTGGCGAAAATCTTCCTCAAGGAACATCCTGAAGTCTGGCATGCGTGGGTCAGTGCAGACGCAGCCAGGAAAATCGACGCGGCGCTGTAGGTCGATACCTCCCGGTCAACCGTGAGGCTGGCCGGGAGATATGCCGTAAACGCTTGATTGAGATTGCTGATTGAGAGCCGCTTATGTTTCCCGAAAGCTTTACCTTTTCCATCGCCGACTGGGTCAACGGTTGGGTCGATTCGCTGGTTACCAACTACGGTGATGTGTTCCGCCACATCTCCGACACCCTGTTGTGGGCCATCGTCAACCTAGAAGGCCTGCTGCGTGCGGCGCCGTGGTGGTTGATGCTGGCGATCGTTGGTGTGGTTGCCTGGCACGCCACGCGTAAAGTCGTGACCACGGCAGTCATCGTCGGTCTGCTGTTCCTCGTCGGCGCCGTTGGCCTGTGGGACAAGCTTATGCAGACGCTGGCGCTGATGATGGTTGCGACGATCATTTCGGTGCTGATCGGCATTCCGCTGGGGATTCTCTCGGCGCGCAGCAATCGCCTGCGTTCGGTGCTGATGCCGCTGCTCGACATCATGCAGACCATGCCGAGTTTCGTGTACCTGATCCCGGTGCTGATGCTGTTCGGTCTGGGCAAGGTGCCGGCGATTTTCGCTACCGTTATCTATGCCGCGCCGCCGCTGATTCGTCTGACCGATCTGGGTATCCGCCAGGTCGACGGCGAAGTGATGGAAGCCATCAATGCGTTCGGCGCCAATCGCTGGCAGCAGCTGTTCGGCGTGCAACTGCCGCTGGCCCTGCCGAGCATCATGGCCGGGATCAACCAGACCACCATGATGGCCCTGTCGATGGTGGTGATCGCCTCGATGATCGGCGCCCGGGGGCTTGGTGAAGATGTGCTGGTGGGGATTCAGACCCTCAACGTCGGACGTGGCCTCGAGGCTGGTCTGGCGATCGTGATTCTCGCAGTGGTCATCGACCGCATTACTCAGGCGTACGGTCGGCCACGGCATGAGGTGAGCAAATGAGCAACGCAACCGTGAGCAAGATCGAAGTCAAAAACGTCTTCAAGATTTTCGGCAACCGTGCCAAAGATGCCCTGGCCATGGTCGGCCAGGGCAAGACCAAGGATCAGGTGCTGAGTGAGACCGGTTGTGTGGTCGGCGTTAACGACCTGTCTCTGAGCATCGGCACTGGCGAGATCTTCGTGATCATGGGCCTGTCGGGCTCGGGCAAATCGACGCTGGTGCGCCACTTCAACCGGCTGATCGACCCGACCAGCGGCGCGATCCTCGTCGATGGCGTCGACATCCTGCAATACGACATGGATGCCCTGCGCGAATTTCGCCGGCACAAGATCAGCATGGTGTTCCAGAGCTTCGGCCTGTTGCCGCACAAGACTGTGCTCGACAATGTCGCCTACGGCTTGAAAGTCCGTGGCGAGAGCAAGCAGATGTGCTCGGAACGCGCGTTGCACTGGATCAATACCGTGGGCCTGAAGGGCTACGAAAACAAATACCCGCACCAGCTCTCCGGCGGCATGCGCCAGCGTGTCGGCCTGGCCCGCGCCTTGGCGGCGGACACCGACATCATCCTCATGGACGAAGCGTTCAGTGCGCTGGATCCGCTGATCCGCGCGGAGATGCAGGACCAGTTGCTGGAGCTGCAAAAGACCCTGCACAAGACCATCGTGTTTATCACCCACGACCTTGATGAGGCGGTGCGTATTGGTAACCGCATTGCGATTCTCAAGGATGGGAAGTTGATTCAGGTCGGCACGCCACGCGAGATTCTGCATTCGCCGGCGGATGAGTATGTTGACCGGTTCGTGCAGCGGCGTGCGGCGGTGGTTTAACAGACTTGCGGTGAGGCTGCCGGCCCCTTCGCGAGCAAGCTCGCTCCCACATTGGAATGCGGTCTCCTGTGGGAGCGAGCTTGCTCGCGAAGGGGCCGGCAGAGCTGCATCAATATTACGGTTGAGGTTTTAGATGTCCCAGGCTGAAAAAATCGTTATCACCGACGCCCCTCTGCGTTGGCAGGACGTGGTCGCCGTCGCCCGTCACGGTGCGCTTCTCGAGTTGTCCAGCGACACTTGGGCGCGCATCGAAAACGCCCAAGGCATCGTCCAGCGCATCGTCGAAAGCGGCGAACGTGCCTATGGCGTCAACACTGGTCTGGGCGGTTTGTCCAACGTCTCGCTGCAAGACGAACAACTCAGCCAGCTCTCGCGCAACACCTTGCTCAGCCATGCCTGCGGCGTCGGCCCGGTGCTCGCCGACGAGCAGACCCGCGCGATCATCTGCGCGGCGATCCACAACTACAGCCACGGCAAATCCGGCATTCATCGCCGTGTCGTCGAAGCGCTGCTGGCGCTGCTCAATCGCGGCATCACCCCGCAGGTGCCGTCGCAAGGTTCGGTCGGCTACCTGACGCACATGGCGCACATCGGCATCGCGTTGCTCGGCGTCGGCAATGTCAGTTATCGCGGGCAGGTTATTTCGGCTCAACAGGCGTTGGCCGAGGAAGGTCTTGAGCCAGTGCAACTCGGCGCGAAGGACGGTTTGTGTCTGGTCAACGGCACGCCGTGCATGACCGGCCTCAGCTGTCTGGCGATTGCCGACGCGACGCGGCTGGTGCAGTGGGCCGACGTCATCGGCGCCATGAGTTTCGAAGCGCAGCGCGGCCAGATCGACGCGTTCGATGCCGAGATCATCGCGCTGAAACCACACCCGGGAATGCAGCAAGTCGGGATCAATTTGCGTGCGTTGCTCGATGGCAGCGAAGTGATCGCCTCGAGCAAAGGCATTCGTACTCAGGATGCGCTGAGCATTCGTTCGATTCCGCAGGTGCATGGCGCCGCGCGCGATCAACTGGAGCATGCGATCAAGCAGGTCGAGGCCGAGCTCAACGGCTGCACCGACAACCCACTGTTGCTCGGCACACCGGACAATTTCCGCGTCATGTCGCAAGCCAACCCGCACGGTCAGTCGGTGGCAATGGCAGCCGATCTGCTGGCGATTGCCATGGCCGAAATCGGCTCGATTGCCGAGCGTCGCCTTGACCGTTTGGTGAACCCGCACGTCAGCGGTCTGCCGGCGTTTCTGGTGGCCAATCCGGGGGTGAACTCCGGGATGATGATCGTGCAATACGTCGCCGCATCGCTGTGTGCGGAAAACCGCCAATTGGCGCAACCGGCGGTGCTCGACAACTACATCACCTCGGGCCTGCAGGAAGACCATTTGAGCATGGGTACCAACGCTGCGCTGAAGCTGCATCGCGCGTTGGAAAACTGCACGCAGATCCTCGCCATCGAGTATCTGCTGGCGGCGCAGGCATTTGAATTCCTCAAGGAACAGCGCTTTGGCGTGGGCACTGACCGTGCGTGGCGACTGCTGCGCGAAACGGTTCCGGCCTACGATCAGGATCGCTGGCTGGCGCCGGATATCGCCGCCGCCGCAAACGTTTTGAAAAATCCGAATCTGCTGGACAACGTTCTATCGAATTTGCACTGAAAAACTACCCTGCCAGCGTGCCAAGGCGCCGGATGCCCACAAGGCTGAAAGCGACGGATAACGGAATGCTCCGGAGCGAATGGCAAGTTAATAACAAACTCTCAAAAGGAGCATTTAAATGACTGCGCTGAACCTGATTCCCGGCCAACTGAGCCTGGCCCAACTGCGTGACGTCTACCAGAACCCGGTCAAGCTGAGCCTCGACAACAGTGCCTCCGAGCAGATCGAAGCCAGCGTCGCCTGCGTCGAGCAGATCCTCGCCGAGAATCGCACTGCCTACGGCATCAATACCGGTTTCGGCCTGCTGGCCTCGACCCGCATTGCCAGCGAAGACCTGGAAAACCTGCAGCGCTCGCTGGTGTTGTCCCACGCTGCGGGCGTGGGTCAGCCGATCAGCGATGAGCTGGTGCGGCTGATCATGGTGCTCAAGGTCAACAGCCTCAGCCGTGGTTTTTCCGGCATTCGTCGCGTGGTGATTGATGCACTGATTGCGCTGATCAATGCCGAGGTCTACCCGCACATTCCATTGAAAGGTTCGGTCGGCGCTTCGGGCGATTTGGCACCCTTAGCGCACATGTCGCTGGTGCTGCTGGGCGAAGGCAAGGCGCGTTACAAGGGCGAGTGGATGGAAGCCGTTGAAGCGCTGAAAGTTGCTGGCCTGACGCCGCTGACTTTAGCGGCTAAAGAAGGTCTGGCGCTGCTCAACGGGACTCAGGTTTCTACCGCGTTTGCTCTGCGTGGTTTGTTCGAAGGTGAGGACCTGTTTGCCGGCGCGCTCGCGCTGGGCGGTCTGACGGTTGAAGCGGTATTGGGTTCGCGCTCGCCGTTCGATGCACGCATTCATGCGGCTCGCGGCCAGAAAGGTCAGATCGACGCTGCTGCCGCTTACCGCGATCTGCTCGGTGAGCGCAGCGAAGTCTCCGACTCGCACCAGAACTGCGAAAAGGTCCAGGATCCGTATTCGCTGCGTTGCCAGCCGCAAGTCATGGGCGCTTGTCTGACCCAGTTCCGTCAGGCCGCTGAAGTGCTGGCCGTTGAAGCCAACGCCGTGTCCGACAACCCGTTGGTCTTCGCCGCTGAAGGTGACGTGATTTCTGGCGGTAACTTCCACGCCGAACCCGTGGCCATGGCCGCAGACAACATGGCGCTGGCCATCGCCGAGATCGGCTCGCTGAGCGAACGCCGCATTTCGCTGATGATGGACAAGCACATGTCGCAACTGCCGCCGTTCCTCGTCGCCAACGGCGGAGTCAACTCCGGTTTCATGATCGCCCAAGTGACCGCTGCTGCTTTGGCCAGCGAAAACAAGGCGCTGTCGCATCCGCATTCGGTCGACAGCCTGCCGACGTCGGCCAACCAGGAAGATCACGTGTCGATGGCCCCGGCGGCCGGCAAGCGTCTGTGGGAAATGGCTGAAAACACCCGCGGGATTCTCGCGGTGGAATGGCTGGCGGCGGTGCAGGGCCTGGATCTTCGCAACGGTCTGAAGACCTCGGCGAAGCTGGAACAGGCGCGGGCGATTCTGCGTAAGGAAGTGCCGTTCTATGAGAAGGACCGCTTCTTTGCGCCGGACATCAATGCGGCGACTGAATTGTTGGCTTCGCGCTGCCTGACCGAGCTGGTTTCGGCGAAGCTTTTGCCTAGTTTGTAAGTGGACTGTCTGGGGGATATTTGTTGTTCAGGACATCGATCCCCCTCACCCCAGCCCTCTCCCCCAAGGGGGAGAGGGGGAAGGGAGTCGATCTTCATCGTTTTCGAAGCCTGAGTTCGGCTCAAGACTTTCAGGTCGATGTACTGGACAGAACAACCCGGTCAGTCTGCTTCTCTCAGGAGTGATAGAGGGAAGGGAGCAGCTCTTTATGGTTTCAGAACCTGAGTTCGGCTCAAACCTTTCAGGTCGGTGTAACTCGACAGAACAACCCGGTCAGTCCCCTCTCCCGCCGGGAGAGGGCTAGGGTGAGGGGCTTTTCAGAGGTCACCCACCAAACCAACCCCAACGGAGGCCAACAGTGAAAACCCTCTGGCAACACTGCCACGTCGCAACCATGGCGCAGGGCGTCTACTCGATCATCGAGGATGCGGCCATCGTGACGTCCGGTGCGCTCATCGAGTGGATCGGCCCGCGCAATCAATTGCCCTCTGGCGAATACCCGGCGGTCAACGACCTGCAAGGCGCATGGGTCACCCCCGGCCTGATCGACTGCCACACCCACACCGTGTTCGGCGGCAACCGCAGCGGCGAATTCGAAAAGCGTCTGCAAGGCGTCAGCTATGCGGAAATCGCATCATCCGGCGGCGGCATCGCCAGCACCGTGCGCGCGACGCGCGAGGCCACTGAAGACGAGCTGTTCGCCAGCGCCGCCAAACGCTTGAAAAGCCTGATGCGCGACGGCGTGACCACGGTTGAAATGAAGTCCGGTTACGGCCTCGATCTGGTCAACGAACGCAAAATCCTCCGCGTCATCCGTCGCTTGGAAAAAGAGCTGCCGATCAGCGTGCGCAGCACCTGCCTGGCCGCCCATGCATTACCGCCGGAATACAAAGATCGCGCCGACGACTACATCGATTTGGTCTGCAGCGAGATGCTTCCCGCGCTGGCTGCCGAAGGACTGGTCGATGCCGTGGATGCCTTTTGCGAATACCTGGCGTTCTCGCCAGAGCAAGTCGAGCGCGTGTTCATCGCCGCGCAAAAACTCGGTCTGCCAGTGAAGCTGCATGCCGAACAACTGTCGTCGCTGCATGGCTCCAGCCTCGCCGCGCGCTATAAGGCGTTGTCCGCCGATCACTTGGAATTCATGGACGAGGCCGACGCTATCGCCATGGCTGAGTCCGACACTGTCGCCGTGCTGCTGCCGGGCGCGTTCTACTTCCTGCGTGAGACCCAATTGCCGCCAATGGACGCCCTGCGCAAGCACAAGGTGAAAATCGCCATCGCCAGCGACCTCAACCCCGGCACTTCGCCGGCTCTGTCATTGCGCCTGATGTTGAACATGGCCTGCACCTGCTTCCGCATGACCCCGGAAGAAGCCTTGGCCGGCGCGACGATTCACGCTGCGCAAGCGCTGGGCATGGCGGATACCCACGGTTCGCTGGAAGTCGGCAAGGTCGCGGATTTTGTTGCCTGGCACATCGATCGCCCGGCGGATCTGGCCTATTGGCTCGGCGGTGATCTGGACAAGCGCGTCGTGCGTCACGGCGTCGAATCAAGTCTGTAGGAGAACGGTTGTGGATAAGGTTCTGAGCTTCAAACGAGGTCGCGTGCCGCTGCTGATCAGCATGCCGCATGCCGGTGTGCGCCTGACCCCGGCGGTGGAAGCCGGGTTGATCCCCGACGCGAAAAGCCTGCCGGACACCGACTGGCATATCCCCCAGCTGTACGATTTCGCCGAAGAACTGGGCGCCAGCACGTTGGCCGCAGAGTACTCACGGTTTGTCATCGATTTGAACCGGCCGTCCGACGACAAACCGTTGTACGCCGGTGCAACCACCGGGCTGTATCCGGCGACGTTGTTCGATGGCATTCCTTTGTTCAAGGAAGGGTTGGAGCCGTCGAAAGAAGAACGCGCGACTTATCTGGAGCAGATCTGGACGCCGTATCACCGCACGCTTCAGGAAGAGCTGGCGCGGCTGAAAGCCGAGTTCGGTTACGCACTGCTGTTCGATGCGCATTCGATCCGCTCGATCATCCCGCACCTGTTCGACGGCAAACTGCCGGATTTCAACCTCGGCACCTTCAATGGCGCCAGTTGTGATCCGCAATTGGCCACGCAACTGGAGGCGATCTGCGCGCGCCACGACAAATACACCCACGTGCTCAATGGACGCTTCAAGGGCGGCCACATCACCCGTCATTACGGCAACCCGGTCGAAAACATCCACGCCGTGCAACTGGAACTGGGCCAGTGCACCTACATGGAAGAGTTCGAACCGTTCCGCTATCGCGCCGACCTCGCCGAGCCAACGCGCGTGGTGCTCAAGCAATTGCTGCAGGGCTATCTGGCCTGGGGTCAAAAACACTACCGCAAATAATTACGCAGTCCCCGGTGGGAACGAGCTTGCTCGCGAAGACGTCGTGTCAGTCGACATCAAATTCGACTGATCCGCCGCTTTCGCGAGCAAGCTCGCTCCCACAAGTTTTGTATGCAGCAGAAAAATTGCGACAGCGCACAGGCATGCTCATTGACGTAAATCGGGTTTATGATGCCCAACGGCAGAATAATAGAAGTCCCCCCAGGGATGACCTCGACCCCTTACGGAGCGCGCAATGCAGACTTTGTTTCCGCAGATCAAACCTCACGCCCGGCACGATCTGGCTGTCGATGACACCCATACGCTGTACGTCGACGAAAGCGGTTCACCGGAGGGTTTGCCGGTTGTGTTCATTCATGGCGGCCCCGGCGCCGGTTGCGACGCACAGAGCCGTCGCTATTTCGATCCGAACCTGTATCGCATTGTCACCTTTGACCAGCGCGGTTGCGGGCGCTCCACGCCGCACGCCAGCCTGGAAAACAACACCACCTGGGATCTGGTCGCCGACCTTGAGCGCATCCGCAAACACTTGGGCATCGACAAATGGGTGCTGTTTGGCGGCTCGTGGGGTTCGACCCTGGCGCTGGCTTACGCGCAAACCCACCCGGAGCGTGTTCACGGCTTGATCTTGCGAGGGATCTTTCTCTGCCGTCCGCAGGAAATCGAGTGGTTCTATCAGGCCGGCGCCAGCCGTCTGTTTCCTGATTACTGGCAGGACTACATCGCGCCGATTCCGCTGGACGAGCGCGACGACCTGCTCAGCGCTTTCCACAAACGCCTGACCGGCAACGACCAGATTGCGCAGATGCACGCGGCCAAAGCCTGGTCGACCTGGGAAGGGCGCACCGCGACCCTGCGGCCGAATCCTCTGGTGGTCGATCGCTTCTCCGAGCCGCAGCGCGCGCTGTCGATTGCGCGGATCGAATGCCACTACTTCACCAACAATGCTTTCCTTGAGCCGAACCAGCTGATTCGCGACATGGGCAAGATCGCTCATCTGCCGGGGGTGATCATTCACGGCCGTTATGACGTGATCTGCCCGCTCGACAACGCTTGGGAATTGCATCAGGCCTGGCCGAACAGCGAACTGCAGGTGATCCGCGATGCCGGCCACGCGGCCTCTGAACCGGGCATCACCGATGCACTGGTGCGCGCCGCGGGCAACATGGCCCGGCGCCTGCTCGACCTGCCGCCAGAAGAAGCATGAAGGGGCTTTTACAGCGCGTTCGCGGTGCGCGGGTTGAAGTGGCTGGCGAAGTAGTTGGCGCGGTAGATCACGGTTTGCTGGTGCTGGTGGCGGTCGAACCCGACGACACGCGTACCAGCGCCGACAAACTTCTGCATAAGCTGCTTAACTATCGGGTATTCAGTGATGCGGAGGGCAAGATGAACTTGTCCCTCGCCGATGTGGGCGGTGGGTTGCTGCTGGTCTCTCAGTTTACCCTCGCTGCCGACACCAAAAGCGGGTTGCGCCCGAGCTTTTCGACGGCGGCGCCTCCGGCCTTGGGCGAGGAATTGTTCGACTATCTATTAAGCAGTGCGAAACAGGTGCATGGCACTGTGGCATCAGGTAGATTCGGCGCCGATATGCAGGTGCATTTGGTCAACGATGGCCCGGTTACCTTTTTGTTACAGACCTGAAAGCGCTTGAAACACCTTTTTGGGAAATTTCGACTGTTTTTAGGGTGTTTTCGCGATAAATACTTTGTTACCCCTGATGCGTTGTCATGCGGGCTACTAGATAATCGCGCGCACTGGGATCAGCGTTCGCTGATCCATTTTCACTTAGGTAGAGACTTGTCCGGATCCGATTGGGGAATCATTTTGCCCTTGCGGAGTCGGAACAATGCTCGCCAACTTGGCAAGGGTGCTCTGGAAGGTCGGTTTTTCACTGCCGAAAGCCTCACAGGCACTTCATCTGGCCGTTGGTTTTTTGATCTGTTTTCGGCGAGGGTTGCTCGTGATTGTTAGTCCCTGTAATGCAGCAAAAATGTCTGCCAAACGCATGCGAAGTGCCCTGGTAGCGGGTTCGGCGCTCCTGTGCCTGCTCAGCGCCGGCCAGCTTTGGGCGTTCAATCTTGACGATGTATCGGCGAAGGCTAAAGAACTGGCCGGGCAGAAATTCGAAGCCCCGCGCAGCAACCTGCCGAACGAATTCCGCGACATGAAGTTCGCGGATTATCAGAAAATCCGCTTCCTCACCGAAAAGGCTGAGTGGGCTGATCAGAAGACCCCGTTCAAATTGTCTTTCTATCACCAGGGTATGCACTTCGATACGCCGGTGAAAATCAACGAAATCACGGCGAACACCGTCGAAGAGATCAAATACGATCCGACTCGCTTCGATTTCGGCGATCTGAAATTCGATCCGAAAGCCACCGAACAACTGGGTTATGCCGGTTTCCGTGTGCTTTACCCGATCAACAAGGCCGACAAGCAAGACGAAATCATGACCATGCTCGGCGCGAGTTACTTCCGCGTTGTCGGCAAGGGCCACACCTACGGCCTCTCGGCCCGTGGTCTGGCGATTGATACCGCGCTGCCGTCGGGTGAAGAATTCCCGCGTTTCCGCGAGTTCTGGATTCAACAGCCGAAGCCGGGCGACAAGCACCTGGTGATCTTCGCCCTGCTGGATTCGCCGCGTGCTACCGGTGCCTACCGTCTGATCCTGCGTCCGGGCAGCGACACCATTGTCGACGTCAAAGCGCAGATGTTCCTGCGTGACAAGGTTGGCAAACTGGGCATCGCGCCGCTGACCAGCATGTTCCTGTTCGGCGCCAACCAGCCGTCGAAAGTCCTCAACTACCGTCGTGAACTGCATGACTCCAGCGGGCTGTCGATCCATGCCGGCAACGGCGAGTGGATCTGGCGTCCACTGAACAACCCGAAACACTTGGCCGTGAGCAACTTCAGCGTCGAGAACCCGCGTGGTTTCGGTCTGCTGCAACGTGGCCGCGACTTCAGCCACTACGAAGACCTCGACGACCGCTACGACAAGCGCCCAAGCGCCTGGATCGAGCCGAAGGGCGAGTGGGGCAAGGGCACCGTTGATCTGGTAGAGATTCCGACTGCCGATGAAACCAACGACAACATCGTTGCGTTCTGGAGCCCGGAAAAAATGCCGGAGCCGGGTCAGCCGCTGGACTTCGCTTACCGCATGCACTGGACCATGGACGAAGCGGCGATTCACGCGCCGGACAGCGCCTGGGTTTCGCAGACTCTGCGTTCGACCGGTGACGTCAAGCAATCGAACCTGATCCGTCAGCCGGATGGCAGCGTTGCTTATCTGGTCGACTTCGAAGGTCCATCGCTGGCCGCCCTGGCACCGGATGCCGACGTGCGCAGTCAGGTCAGTGTCGGCGACAACGCCGAACTGGTTGAGAACAGCGTGCGCTACAACCCGGAAACCAAAGGCTGGCGCTTGACCCTGCGGATGAAGATCAAGGACGCGAGCAAGTCGACCGAGATGCGTGCCGCTCTGGTGCAGCCAGTCGTCACGGCTGATCTGGCCAAGTCTTCGGTGCCGGCGTCCAACTCGTCCGTTGCCAAGGCCGACAAGGTTGCCGCCAAGCAACAAGAGAAAATCGACAAGGAAGCCAAGGCAGCCGAGGCCAAACAGGCCGACGCCAAGCCAGCTGCAGATGCCAAGGACAAGGCCAACAAAGACGCCAAGCAGCCAGTTGCTGCCGACGCGGCCCCAGCCACACCGGAATCGGCGCCGACTGAAGAAGTCCTGACCGAGACCTGGAGCTATCAGTTGCCTGCCGATGAGTAACTCTCAAGTACAGCCAGAGACTTTGTCCGAGTATCTGGCGCATCTGCCGATGACCGACGAGCAGCGCGCGGAACTCGCGGGCTGCCAGTCGTTCAGCGAGCTGCATGAACGCCTGTCGTCCTCGACGTTCGACGCCCCTGCCGAAGCCGCCCAGGCTTCGGTGGGCAAGCGCCTGACTCTGAGCACCGCCGAAGAACTTGAAGACGCGGAGATGCTGGTGCTCGACGCCAGTGGTCGCGTCAGCATGAAGGCGACGCCGCCGATCCGTCGGACCAAGGTCGTGCCGGAGCCGTGGCGCACCAATATTCTGGTGCGCGGCTGGCGCCGTATGACCGGCCGCACCAACCCGCCGCAACCGCCGAAAGACGAAAATGTCTTGCCGGCCGCGCGCTGGCGCACCGTTGGTTCGATTCGTCGCTACATTCTGTTGCTGCTGATGCTCGGCCAGACCATCGTCGCCGGCTGGTACATGAAAGGCATCATGCCGTACCAGGGCTGGTCGTTCGTTGATCTGGAAGAAGTCCTGCACCAGCCGCTGCTGCAAACCGCCACGCAAGTGCTGCCGTATGCGCTGCAAACCAGCATCCTGATTCTGTTCGGAATTTTGTTCTGCTGGGTATCGGCCGGTTTCTGGACCGCGTTGATGGGCTTTCTCGAGTTGCTCACCGGTCATGATAAATACCGTATCTCCGGCAAAAGCGCCGGCAACGAGCCGATTGCCAAAGACGCGCGTACCGCGCTGGTCATGCCGATCTGCAACGAAGACGTGCCGCGCGTGTTCGCCGGTTTGCGCGCTACGTTCGAGTCGGTGGCTGCCACCGGTGATCTGGATCGTTTCGACTTCTTCGTTCTCAGCGACAGTAACGACACCGACATCTGTGTGGCCGAGCAACAGGCCTGGCTGGACGTCTGCCGCGAAGCCAAAGGCTTCGGCAAGATCTTCTACCGCCGCCGTCGTCGTCGGGTGAAACGCAAGAGCGGCAACCTCGACGACTTCTGCCGTCGTTGGGGCGGTGACTACAAGTACATGGTCGTGCTCGACGCCGACTCGGTGATGAGCGGCGAGTGCCTGACCAGTCTGGTGCGCTTGATGGAAGCCACGCCGGACGCCGGGATTATCCAGACCGCGCCGCGTGCGTCGGGTATGGATACGCTGTATGCGCGTATGCAGCAGTTTGCGACCCGTGTTTACGGCCCGCTGTTTACCGCCGGTCTGCACTTCTGGCAGTTGGGTGAATCCCACTACTGGGGGCACAACGCGATCATCCGCATGAAGCCGTTTATCGACCACTGCGCCTTGGCGCCGTTGCCGGGTAAAGGTGCTTTCTCCGGTGCGATTCTGTCTCACGACTTCGTTGAAGCCGCGCTGATGCGCCGTGCCGGTTGGGGCGTGTGGATTGCCTATGACTTGCCGGGCAGCTACGAAGAATTGCCGCCGAACCTGCTCGACGAACTCAAGCGTGACCGTCGCTGGTGCCACGGCAACCTGATGAACTTCCGTCTGTTCCTGGTCAAAGGCATGCACCCGGTGCACCGTGCGGTGTTCCTCACCGGCGTGATGTCGTACCTGTCGGCGCCGTTGTGGTTCTTCTTTCTGGTGTTGTCGACCGCGCTGCTGGCGGTGAACACGCTGATGGAGCCGCAGTACTTCCTTGAACCGCGTCAGCTCTATCCGCTGTGGCCGCAATGGCACCCGGACAAGGCAATCGCGCTGTTCTCGACGACCATCGTGCTGCTGTTCCTGCCGAAGCTGTTGAGCATCATCCTGATCTGGGCCAAGGGCGCGAAAGAGTTCGGTGGCAAGTTCAAGGTGACCCTGTCGATGTTGCTGGAGATGCTGTTCTCCATGCTGCTGGCGCCGGTGCGGATGATTTTCCACACCCGTTTCGTCCTCGCTGCATTCCTTGGCTGGGCCGCGACCTGGAACTCGCCGCAGCGTGACGACGACTCGACGCCTTGGAGCGAGGCGGTCAAACGCCACGGTCCGCAGACCCTGCTGGGTTTCTGCTGGGCGCTGCTGGTGATCTGGCTGAACCCGAGCTTCCTCTGGTGGCTGGTGCCGATCGTCGGTTCGCTGATGCTGTCGATTCCGGTGTCGGTGATTTCCAGCCGCGTTGGTCTGGGCCTGAAGTCTCGTGACGAGAGCCTGTTCCTCATTCCTGAGGAATACAATCCGCCACAGGCGCTGCTGGCGACTGACCAGTACACCCACGAAAATCGTTACCACGCCCTCAACGACGGCTTTGTCCGCGCGGTGGTCGACCCACAGCAGAACGCTTTGGCGTGCTCGCTGGCGACCTCGCGTCACGGTCAGGCCGAGCCGATCGAGTGGCTGCGTCAGGAACGTGTGCGTCACGCGATCAAGGTTGGCCCGGCCGGGCTGAATAATCATGATCGCTTGCAACTGCTGAGCGACCCTGTGGCGCTGGCGCGTCTGCATGAGCAGGTTTGGGCCGAAGGTCACGCCGAGTGGCTGGATGCGTGGCGGGCGTCGGTGAAGGCCGATCCGCATGCACCGTTGCTGCCGCTGCGACCGGTGAGCCTGCAGGCGCAACCGGCCTGATAAAGAAACCCCGCGATGTTGCGGGGTTTTTTTTGACCTGCTGAAAAGCCCTCACCCTAGCCCTCTCCCGGAGGGAGAGGGGACTGACCGAGTTGGATGTTCGAGTTACACCGACCTGAGATATCGAGTCGAACTCAAGTTTTGAATATTCCCCGATCTGCTCCCTTTCCCCCTCGCCCCCTTGGGGGAGAGGGTTGGGGTGAGGGGGTAGCTCTTGATTGTTAAACAAATCGTCCATTAAACCTTGTGCAAAAAAACGAGTGCGTTAGCATCCGTCCCCGAATTGGCGCACCCGGGCTTTTTTGCCTGTCTCTGTTGGTTTTCGCGCCGCACACGCAATGGTTTTGGGGACTTGAAGATGAAGAAGTATCTGTCGATGCTGCTGGTCGGCGTCACGGCACTGGTTGCAGTCAATGCGGCGCAGGCTGGCGCAATCGATGACGCGGTCAAGCGCGGCACGTTGAAAGTCGGTATGGATCCGACCTACATGCCGTTCGAAATGACCAACAAGCGCGGCGAAATCATCGGTTTCGAAGTCGACATCCTCAAAGCCATGTCCAAGGCCATGGGCGTCAAGCTGGAGCTGGTTTCCACCGGTTACGACGGCATCATTCCGGCGCTGATGACCGACAAGTTCGACATGATCGGCAGCGGCATGACCCTGACTCAGGAACGCAACCTGCGCCTGAACTTCAGCGAACCGTTCATCGTGGTCGGCCAGACCCTGCTGATCCGCAAAGAGCTGGAAGGCACCATCAAGTCGTACAAAGACCTGAACACCGCCGACTACCGCATCACCTCCAAGCTCGGCACCACCGGTGAGATGGTCGCCAAGAAGCTGATCTCCAAAGCCAAGTACCACGGCTACGACAACGAGCAGGAAGCCGTGCTCGACGTGGTCAACGGCAAGGCTGACGCCTTTATCTACGACGCGCCGTACAACGTTGTCGCGGTGACCAAGGTCGGCGCCGGCAAACTGGTGTTCCTCGACAAGCCGTTCACCTACGAGCCTTTGGCCTTCGGTCTGAAGAAGGGTGACTACGACAGCCTCAACTTCATCAACAACTTCCTGCACCAGATCCACGAAGACGGCACTTACGATCGCATCCATGACAAGTGGTTCAAGAGCACCGAGTGGCTCAAGGACATGGAATAACGCCGGTCTGCCAGACCGCGTCGCCCCTTTCGCGAGCAGGCTCGCTCCCACATTTGAAATGCATTCCAATGTGGGAGCGAGCCTGCTCGCGAAGAGGGCCTTGTAAGCAACACCAATTCCGGAACCTGCAATGAAACAGAAAAAAGCCCAATGGCCCTGGCACGTCCTCACCGTGCTGGTGCTGGTCGGCCTCGCGGGCGCGTTGTATTACGCGACGTCGCTGATGTCCTACGAATGGCGCTGGAACCGCGTGCCGCAGTACTTCGCCTATCAGGCCGAAGAAACCCAGCGCGCCACTGACATCTCCACCGTCACCGAACTCGTGCGCAAGGGCAGCAGCGCGCAAGTCACCCTGCGCAACGACGCCGGTGACGAGCAGCACCTGACCGTCGACGAGAACAGCCTGCAATTCGCTCAGGGCGACGATGTGGCCGAAGGTGATGTCGTGGGCGTGACCCGGCATTGGGCGGCAGGACCGCTGTTGTGGGGCCTGTGGACGACGCTTTGGCTGTCAGTGGTCTCTGGTGTACTCGGTCTGTTGATTGGTCTGGTCACCGGCCTGTGCCGTCTGTCGAGCAACCCGACCTTGCGCGACCTCTCGACGATCTACGTCGAACTGGTACGCGGCACACCACTGCTGGTGCAGATCTTCATTTTCTATTTCTTTATCGGCACGGTGATGAACCTGTCCCGCGAATTTGCCGGGATCGCCGCGCTGTCGCTGTTCACTGGCGCCTACGTGGCTGAGATCATCCGTTCCGGCGTGCAATCGATCGCCCGTGGCCAGAACGAAGCAGCGCGCTCGCTCGGCTTGAGCGCGGGCCAGTCGATGCGCCACGTGGTGCTGCCGCAAGCGTTCAAACGCGTGCTGCCGCCATTGGCCGGGCAGTTCATCAGTCTGGTCAAGGACACCTCGCTGGTGTCGGTGATCGCCATTACCGAGCTGCTGAAAAGCGGCCGTGAAGTCATCACCACGTCGTTCTCGCCGTTCGAGATTCTGTTCTGCGTCGCCGGACTGTACCTGTTGATCAACCTGCCGCTGTCGAAAATCGCCAGCCGGCTTGAGCGGAGGCTCGCGCAAAGTGATTGAAGTCCGCGATCTGGTAAAAGTCTTCGACACCCGCGGGCAAGTAGTGCGCGCGGTGGATAACGTCAGCACCACGGTGGCCAAGGGCGAAGTGCTGGTGGTGATCGGTCCGTCCGGTTCCGGAAAATCGACCTTCCTGCGCTGTCTCAATGGCCTGGAAGAATTCGATTCTGGCTCGGTAAGCATCGACGGCCTGCAACTGGCCGACCCGAAAACCGACGTCAACGCCTACCGTCGCGAAGTCGGCATGGTCTTTCAGCATTTCAACCTGTTCCCGCACATGACCGTGCTGGAAAACCTCTGTCTGGCGCAGAAAGTCGTGCGCAAGCGCGGCAAGAAAGAGCGCGAAGCCAAGGCGATGGAGTTGCTGAAAAAGGTCGGTATTGCACAGAAGGCCAACGAGTTTCCGTCACGCCTGTCCGGCGGTCAGCAACAGCGCGTGGCAATCGCCCGGGCGCTGGCGATGGAGCCGAAGGTGATGTTGTTCGATGAGCCGACCTCGGCCCTCGACCCGGAAATGGTCGGTGAGGTGCTGGACGTGATGAAGAACCTGGCCGTGGAAGGCATGACCATGGTTTGTGTGACCCACGAGATGGGCTTTGCCCGGGAAGTGGCGGATCGGGTGTTGTTCTTTGATCACGGCAAGTTGCTGGAAGATGCCGCGCCGGCAGCGTTCTTCGATGCGCCGAAGGATCCGCGCGCTCAGGCTTTCTTGCGCCAGGTCCTGTAATTTCAGCGTCTCTCAGGACGCCTTCGCGAGCAGGCTCGCTCCCACAGTTGACCGAGTTGTCCAATGTGGGAGCGAGCCTGCTCGCGAATAGCATCACCTCGGTTCAGGGCGAACCGAGGTGGATGAATCACTTCAAACCTTGAATCGGCCCACCAGCATCTGCAGGTGGTTGCCAAGGCGCGCCAGCTCAACGCTGGAAGCCGCGGTCTCTTCACTCGCCGCCGAGGTCTGATCCGATACATCCCGCACATTCAGCACGCTACGGTTGATCTCTTCAGCTACCGCGCTTTGCTGCTCGGCCGCCGCGGCAATCTGCTGGTTCATCGCCTGAATCGCCGACACGGTACGAGTGATGCTTTCCAGCGAACCACCGGCGCGACGGGTCAACTCAACACTGCTGTCGGTGAGGGTGCGGCTGTTGTCCATGATCGTTGCGACTTGCTGGGTGCCGTTCTGCAGGCCGACGATCAGCTCTTCGATCTCTTCGGTGGACTTCTGCGTGCGCTGCGCGAGGCTGCGCACTTCGTCTGCCACCACGGCGAAACCACGCCCGGCTTCACCGGCACGCGCAGCCTCGATGGCGGCGTTGAGGGCCAGCAGGTTGGTTTGTTGGGCCACGGATTTGATCACGTCGAGGACGCTGCCGATCTTGTCGCTTTCGCGCTTCAGCTCGCCCATGGCCTCGGTGGAATGACCAACCTCAACCGCCAGACGCTCGATCTGCGCGATCGCTTCGCCGACAACTTTGTCGCCTTCACGGGCTTGTTGGTCAGCGGCGACGGCGGCTTCGGAAGCCTCCTCGGCGTTACGCGCAACTTCCTGCACGGTGGCGGCCATTTCGTTCATGGCGGTGGCGACCTGATCGGTCTCGATTTTCTGATTGTTGACCCCGGCGCTGGTCTGTTCGGTCACGGCCGAGAGTTCTTCGGCCGCGCTGGCAATCTGAGTGACGCCATCGCTGATGCCGCCCACCAGTTCACGCAGGCCCTGAGTCATGCTCTGCATCGAGCGTTGCAGTTGGCCGAGTTCGTCACGGCGCAGGGACACCAGGTTGTGGGTCAAGTCGCCAGCGGCCACGCGCTCGGCGACTTTCAGGGTCTGGTTCAGCGGGATGATGATCTGGCGGGTGATTGCCCAGGCGGCCAGCAGGCCGAAGGCCACGGCCAGAGCGGTGGCGATCAGCAGCAGGTTTTTGGCACGTGCGGCGTCAGTGTCCCGAACCACAGTCTGCGATTCAGTCAGTTTCTTGCTGACGGCGATCAAAATGTCGCCCTGAGCAGACATGTTGACCAGTGCTGCAGCGTTTTTTACTTGAGAATCACGGAATTGAGCCACGGCCGCACGGTAAGCCTTGAGCGAGTCGGTGGCTTGCTGCAGGTTGGCGATATGCTGATCTGGGACGCGGGACGGCAGACTTTCGAGGTTTTTCAGGGCATTGTCGATCGCGATCAGGGCGGGTTGCTCGGCATCGGCCTTGCCGCTGTAGGTGTAACCGCGCACCTGATATCGCGCTTGCTGCAGCAGTTTGCTCAGTTCGATCACCGCGTTGTATTGCGCGACGCTGTCGCCTTGCAGCAGCGCGCTCTCGACCTCGCCGACCTTGGCTACGGCATTGTCGGCATTGGCGCCTAGCTTGCTGCGTGCGTCTTCACGCTGCACGGTGGCCTGGGTCATTTCGCCGAAGGCACGCTTGTATTCGGCCACGGCAGCCAATTGTTGATCGACCATCGCCACATCAGACGGCTGCTCAATCATGCCGCGTGCCGATTGCAGGCCACTTTCGAGTTTGCTCAGGAATTCGTTGACCGTGCCCGGTCCCTGCTCGCCGCGACGCATGTCGTAGTCCATGCGCGCCAGGCGCAGGTCCTTGGTCAGCTCATTGAGGCTGGAGATAAAGCCGAGTTTGTCACCGCGGCTGATGATGCCGCTCATGCCGGTCCAGCCGGTGAAAGTGATCAACAGTGTCAGCAACAGCACCAGGCCGAAACCGATGCCCAGCTTGCGTTTAACGCTGACGTTTCCAAGACTCTCGGCTAACCAACGGTACATGCGACCACTCCCTTCGGACCACTAATTGGACTTATGGAGAAGGTATCGGCCGGATGATGGCAATCTGTAACGCCATTTATCCACCGGACCCGCACGGTATCAATGTAGGAGCTGCCGCAGGCTGCGATCTTTTGATCTTGCTTCTAAAAACAACATCAAAAGATCGCAGCCTGCGGCAGCTCCTACAGGGGAGCTGTGTTTGGTTAGAAGAGCCGGGCGAGGAGGGCGGTGACGGCGGTTTCGACGCGCAGGATGCGTTCGCCGAGTTGCACCGGTTGCAGGCCGGACTTGGCCAGCAAATCTATTTCGTAGGGGATCCAGCCACCTTCAGGGCCGATGGCCAGCGTCACCGGTTCGCTGAGCGCGCGCGGGCAGGGTGGGAAGTCGCCGGGATGGCCGACCAGGCCGAGGGTGCCATCGGTTATCGCCGGCAGCCGGTCTTCAACGAAAGGCTTGAAGCGCTTTTCGATGATGATTTCCGGCAGCACGGTGTCGCGCGCCTGTTCGAGGCCGAGTATCAGTTGCTCACGAATCGCCTCAGGCTCAAGAAACGGCGTCTGCCAGAAACTCTTCTCGACCCGATAGCTGTTGACCAGAATCAACTTTGGCACGCCCATGGTCGCCACGGTCTGGAACACACGACGGAGCATCTTCGGCCGCGGCAGCGCAAGCACGAGGGTCAACGGCAATTTGGCCGGTGGCGGCTGATCGAGGCTGACGCGCAGCTCGGCTTCACCCGCTTCGAGGCGCAGCAACTCGGCCGAACCCATCAGCCCATTGATCCGGCCAACGCGCAGGCTGTCACCGACTTCCGAACGGTGAACTTCCTGCATATGCGTCAGGCGTCGATCGCGCAGCACCACGCGGTCGGCCGCGATAAAGTCGGCCTCTTCGAGCAACAGCAGGTTCATGCCTGGGTCGCTGGCGGCTGGTCGTTGTGGTCGTCGGCCGGGTTCTCGTCCGGGCGTTCGCGCTTGCTGATCAGGCCACCGAACAGAATGCCGATTTCAAACAGCATCCACATCGGCACGGCCAGCAGGGTCTGCGAGAAGATGTCCGGCGGCGTCAGGATCATGCCGACCACGAAGCAGCCGATGATCACGTACGGGCGGATCTTCTTCAGATAGGCCACGTCGACCACGCCGATCCACACCAGCAGCACCACGGCGACCGGGATCTCGAACGCCACGCCGAAGGCAAAGAACAGCGTCATGACGAAATCAAGGTAGCTGGCGATGTCGGTCATCATTTCCACTCCGGCCGGGGTGGCCGCAGCGAAGAATTTGAAGATCAGCGGGAACACGAAGTAATAGGCGAACGCCATGCCGGTATAGAACAGTAAGATGCTGGAAACCAGCAGCGGCACTGCGATGCGCTTTTCATGCTTGTACAGGCCCGGCGCGATAAAGCCCCAGATCTGATGCAGGATTACCGGGATCGCGAGGAACAGCGAGACCATCATCGTCAGCTTCAGCGGCGTCAGGAACGGTGACGACACGTCGGTGGCGATCATCGTCGCGCCGACCGGCAGGTACTGGCGCAGCGGCGTCGAGACGAAGGTGTAGATCTGCTGGGTGAAGGCGAACAGCCCGGCGAAGATGATGAAGATCGCCGCCACACAACGCAGCAGGCGGGTGCGCAACTCAGTGAGGTGCGAAACCAGCGGCATGTGCTGGTCGTTTTCGGGGAGATCGCTCATGGGGCTCGCGGCGGCAGAGTAGGGTCTTGGGGCGCTGGTGTGATCGGCGCGGCAGTTGGAGCTACATGTTCAACTGAAGTGTCAGCAGCGGGCACTGGTTCTGTCGGCGCTACAACGGCAGCAGGTTCTGGTGTTGGAGCAGGCGCATGAATCGTCTGCTGACCCACATGCTCAACCGGCGTCGGTTCCTGTTGAACCGGATTGAAAATCTTCCGCGCCTCTTGCTCCAGCGACAGAATGTGCTCGTTGTGCAGTTGCCGACGAATCTCGTCGGCACCGATTTCACGTTCAACTTCCTGTTTGATCGCGTTGAAGCTGCGCTTCAGCCGTCCGACCCACAGGCCAGCGGTGCGCGCAGCGCCCGGCAGACGCTCGGGGCCCAGCACCAGCAGGGCGACGAGGCCGACGAGCAGCAGTTCAGAGAAGCTGATACCAAACATTAGTCAGTGCTCACACGTCTTTGCGGATCGGCTCTTCGACTTTCTGCGCCTGCACGTCAATGGTGTGCGGCGGGTTGGCCTGAGCGGTGGCTTGCGGCTGAACCGGTGGCACTGGCTGCGCAGGCGTTACGGTTGGATCAGCGGCCGGCTTCTCGTCGTCGTTCATGGCTTTGCGGAAGCCCTTGATCGACTCACCGACGTCGGTGCCGAGGTTTTTCAGTTTCTTGGTGCCGAACACCAGCACCACGACAACCAGAATGACGATCCAGTGTTTCCAGTCAAAAATGCCCATGTTGCTGTTCCTCTCTAAAAATTGTTCAAGCGGACGGACGCGAGGCTTTCTCGACGTGTCCGGACAGGCCGAAGCGACGATCCAGTTCATCCAGCACGGCCTGCGGATGCTGCCCCAGTTGGGCGAGCATGACCATGCTATGGAACCACAGGTCGGCGGTTTCGTAGATCACGTCGCTGCAGTCACCGCTGATGGCGGCGTCCTTGGCGGCAATAATGGTTTCGACCGACTCTTCGCCGACTTTCTCCAGAATCTTGTTCAAACCCTTGTGATACAGACTAGCCACATAGGAGCTGTCGGCGGCTGCGCCTTTGCGCTCTTCAAGTACCTGAGCGAGGCGGGTCAGGGTGTCACTCATGTTTGTGTCCTGCGGAATAGATGGCGTGCGGGTCTTTCAGGACCGGGTCGACGGTTTTCCAGTCGCCGTTTTCGAAGACACGGTAAAAGCAGCTTTGACGGCCGGTATGGCAAGCGATGTCGCCGATCTGTTCAACCATCAGGATGATCACGTCGGCGTCACAGTCCAGACGCATCTCATGCAGGGTCTGCACATGGCCGGACTCTTCGCCCTTGCGCCACAGCTTGCCACGGGAACGTGACCAGTAGATTGCACGGTTTTCCGCAGCGGTCAGTTCGAGCGCTTCGCGGTTCATCCAGGCCATCATCAGCACGCGTCCGGTCTTGTGATCCTGGGCAATCGCCGGCACCAGGCCATCAGCGTCCCACTTGATCTCGTCCAGCCAGTTGTTCATTTTCGACTCCGACAGCGAACCCCACACTTCAATAGTCGGGTTCAGGCATTGAAACAGTGTGCCAGCCGATCACGAAACTGGCTATCGGCGAACGACCAGATACAAGCCGACTGCCACCATGATTCCCGCCGGCCAATGCCCCAATTCGTGCAGCGGGCCACCGATGGCGAGGATCACCCCGCCGGCCAGATGCGCGCAACCGAGCAGGCGCAGGAACCAGTCGTCCTTGCGTTTGTGCCACGGTGGCGGCGGGTCATAGGCGTGCGGTTGCGACATGCGCTCGAGCAGATCGCGTGCCATATTCGCTAGGTGCGGCAGTTGTTCGAACTGGCTCTGCACGTTGCCGATCAAGGCTTTCGGGCTGACGCGCTCGCGCATCCAGCGTTCGAGGAACGGCTGCGCGGTGTTCCACAGATCCAGATCCGGATACAACTGACGGCCAAGGCCTTCGATGTTCAGCAGGGTCTTTTGCAGCAGCACCAGTTGCGGCTGCACTTCCATGTTGAAGCGTCGTGCGGTCTGGAACAGGCGCATCAGCACCTGGCCAAATGAAATATCTTTTAACGGTTTTTCGAAGATCGGTTCGCACACGGTGCGGATCGCCGCTTCGAATTCGTTGAGTTTGGTTTCCGCCGGCACCCAGCCCGAATCGATGTGCAGTTGCGCCACACGACGGTAGTCACGCTTGAAGAAGGCGAACAGGTTGCGCGCCAGATAGTCCTGGTCTTCCGGGGTCAGGCTGCCGACGATGCCGCAGTCGATCGCGATGTACTGCGGGCTCCACGGATTGACGGTGCTGACGAAGATGTTGCCCGGGTGCATGTCGGCGTGGAAGAAACTGTCGCGGAACACTTGGGTGAAGAAAATCTCGACACCGCGTTCGGCGAGCATTTTCATGTCGGTGCGCTGGTCGGCGAGGGTCGCCAGATCGGTGACCTGAATCCCGTAGATGCGCTCCATCACCAGCACTTTCGGCCGGCACCAGTCCCAATAGACTTGCGGCACATACAGCAGCGGCGAACCTTCGAAGTTGCGCTTCAACTGGCTGGCGTTGGCCGCCTCGCGCAGCAAATCGAGTTCGTCGTAGATGGTTTTTTCGTAGTCCTGCACCACGTCGACCGGGTGCAGCAGACGCGCGTCGGCCGAAAGTTTTTCAGCGGCGCGGGCGAGGATGAACAGCCACGCCAGATCCTGCGCGATGATCGGCTTCAGACCCGGACGGATCACCTTGACCACGACTTCTTCGCCGGTTTTCAGCTGCGCGGCATGTACCTGCGCCACCGATGCCGAAGCCAGCGGCTCAACGTCGAAACGGCTGAACACGTCGCTGATTTTTTTGCCCAGCTGTTCTTCGATCAGTTTGATCGACAGCTGCGAATCGAACGGCGGCACGCGGTCCTGCAGCAGCATCAGCTCATCGGCGATGTCTTCCGGCAGCAGGTCGCGGCGGGTCGAAAGGATCTGCCCGAACTTGATGAAAATCGGCCCGAGATCCTGCAACGCCAGACGCAGACGCGCGCCCCGGTTCAGCTCCAGCGGCTTGCGCGGGAACCAGCGCCACGGCAGCACATAGCGCAGCGCCAGGAGGAACCAGGGCAGAGGCAGATCGAACAGCAGGTCATCGAGGCGGTAGCGGATCACGACAGACTGGATGCGCAGCAGACGGCGGACGGCGAGCAGCTTCATGCGTTATCGCTTGGGTCGAGGGATCGGGAAAGGCGCTCGAAACGCGCCTCGAGACGTTCCAGATCAAGTTTGATCCGGTCCAGTTCGCTGAACCGCGCTTCGGCTTCGCGCTGCCCGACGAGGGTGCGCGATTCTTCGGCGAGGTATTCGGCGAGGTTCTGGTTGAGGCTGGCAAATCCTTGTTGATACCAGCGCGCGCGGCTGCGCAGGTGGCCGCCAATCAGCTGCGTGGCGACCGGGCCGAGCCAGCGCGAGAGTTCGTACTCCCAGTCCAGCTCTAGGTCTTGCAGCACACCGGCCAGCTCCAGCAGCACGCCACTGTCGCCATCGAGCTCGACTTCCGGGGCGTGCAGCACCGCGGTCTTGTCTTTGCTCACGGCCAGTTTGATCAGGCTGGAGGCCGGCGCGCGCAGGGTGCAGTCGACAGCGGTTTCCCAGTGCGAGGCCAGCATCAAACCTTCGTCGCTCGGCAGAATGAACAGTTGCAGCGCCGGGCTGCGGCAGTCGACGGCAATCACCTTGCCGGTCAAATGCGCCAACCGCGGCAACGCCGTGCTGTCGAGACGCAGCACCCGGTTGAGGCCGAGTTCAACGCTGGCGAGCAGCCCGGTGAGCAACATCAGGGCTTGATGCCACGGTGCAGGGCGACGATGCCTGCGGTCATGTTGTGATAGGTCACGCGGTCAAAACCGGCGTCGACCATCATCGACTTCAGGGTTTCCTGATTCGGATGCATGCGGATCGATTCGGCCAGGTAGCGATAACTTTCCGAGTCGTTGGTGATCAGCTTGCCCATCAGCGGCATGAAGGCGAACGAGTAAGCGTCGTAGGCTTTCGACATCAGCGCGTTGGTCGGCTTGGAGAATTCCAGCACCAGCAGGCGTCCGCCGGGCTTGAGCACGCGCAGCATCGAACGCAGGGCGTCTTCTTTATGCGTCACGTTGCGCAGGCCGAAGGCGATGGTCACGCAATCGAAATGGTTGTCCGGGAACGGCAGTTTTTCCGCGTCTGCCTGAACGAATTCGACGTTGCCGGCGACACCCAGATCCAGCAGGCGGTCACGACCGACCTTGAGCATCGATTCGTTGATGTCGGCCAAGACCACCTGACCGGTCGGGCCGACCAGGTGCGAGAATTTTTTGGTCAGGTCACCGGTACCGCCGGCGATGTCCAGCACGCGGTTACCGCTGCGCACGCCCGACAGTTCGATCGCGAAACGCTTCCACAGACGGTGCATGCCGCCCGACAGAAGGTCATTCATCAGGTCGTACTTGGCGGCCACCGAGTGGAAAACCTCAGCGACTTTTTCCGCTTTCTGGCTTTCCGGAACGTTTTTGAAGCCGAAGTGAGTGGTGGGTTCGGCATCGCTGCCTTTGCGCTGATCAGTCATATCGCTGTCACCAAAAGAGAATGCGCGACATTCTAATCCCCAAGCCATGCTTTGTCTTGGAATGGCTAAAGGTAAGATGGGCAACCTTCGGGACGATTTGCCGCAGCAGCGGTCAAGATTTACTGAGATCCATTCATAAAGCAGGAGTCATTCAATGGCCAAAATCAGTGTTGAGCGTGCCCACAACCTGGGTAAGGAAGCCGCCCGCGAGAAGGCCGACAAGCTGGCGCAAAAACTCTCCGAGCAATATGGCCTGGAGCCGCAATGGTCGGGCGACACGCTGAACCTCAAGCGCTCGGGCGTGAAAGGCGCGGTGCATGTGGCGGACGATTCGATCAAGGTCGACGTGGAACTGGGCATCATGATGTCGGCCATGAGCGGCATGATCAAAGCCGAGATCGAGAAAGCCCTCGACAAAGCCCTGGTCTGAAACACGATCCCCTGTAGGAGTGAGCCTGCTCGCGATAGCGGTCCGTCAGTCGACATCATTTTTTGACTGATACACCGCTATCGCGAGCAGGCTCACTCCTACATTTATTTTGTAGCGTTCCCTAGCTTTTATGTCAGTTGTTAGGGTGCCGTTTCTAATTTTTCTACCTACTTTGTGCCTGAGCCCGACACTTTCCCGGGCAGTTCCTCAAACCTTCTGCGCGTGAGGTGCACCATGGCCAAAGTTATTTTGAAGAAAAAAATCGACGCTTCGACAACCGCTCTGAGCGACGTCAAATCCTATGCCCGCAAGATCTGGCTGGCAGGCCTGGGTGCCTACGCCAAGGTCGGCCAAGAGGGCAGCGACTACTTTCAAGAGTTGATCAAGGCTGGTCAAACTGTTGAAAAGAAAGGCAAAAAAGCCGTTACCGAAAAACTCGAAGCGGCCAACGCCGAGATCGATGAAGCCAAGAGCGAAGTGAGTTCTTTCAAAGGTCGTGTCGAAGTTCAGCTCGACAAGGTCGAGAAGGCTTTCGACACCCGTGTTGCAAGCGCCTTGAATCGTATCGGCATTCCGTCTAAACATGACGTTGAGACACTCTCTGCTAAGCTCGATGAGCTGACGGCATTGCTCGAACGCGTCGCGCGTAAATCTTAAGGAGAACGGGATGGCTGGTAAAAAGAACACCGATAAAGAAGGCAGCTCGTGGATCGGGAAAGTCGAAGACTACTCCCGCAAAATCTGGCTGGCTGGTTTAGGCGTGTACTCGAAGATCGACACTGACGGCAGCAAGCTCTTCGATACATTGGTCAAAGACGGCGAGAAAGCCGAGAAGCTCACCAAGTCCGCAGTCGGCAAAAAAGTCGATGCGGCGAAGGACTCCGCTTCCTCGGCCAAGTCGCGCATCAGCGGCGTGAAAGATCGCGCACTGGGCAAGTGGGACGAGCTGGAAGGGGCTTTCGACAAGCGCCTGAACAGCGCGATCTCGCGCCTCGGTGTACCGAGCCGCAATGAAGTCAAAGCGCTCAATAGCAAGGTCGACACACTGACCAAACAGATCGAGAAGCTCACCGGTCTGAAGGCTCAACCTGTGGCGGCGAAAACCGCAGCAGCCAAACCGGCGGCGAAAACCGCAGCGGCCAAACCAGCGGCAAAATCCGCTGCCAAGCCACTGGCCAAAGCTGCCGCTAAACCTGCGGCAAAAGCCGCGGCCAAGCCTGCAGCCAAAACCGCAGCGGCCAAGCCAGCTGCTAAAGCTGCAGCCAAACCGGTTGCTGCCAAAGCCGCTGCGAAACCGGCAGCAAAACCTGCGGCCAAAACGGCAGCGAAACCAGCCGCCAAGCCAGCCGCGAAAACCGCGGCCGCCAAACCGGCTGCAAAGTCTGCGGCGAAACCCGCTGCGGCGAAGAAACCAGCGGTGAAAAAACCGGCCGCGCCGAAAGCCGCTGCGCCGAAGCCAGCAGCACCTGCTGCCGCCAAGCCGGCCACTCCGGCAGCTCCGGTAAGCGCGTCGAACTCCGCCGCGGCACCGACTCCGGTGGCTACCCCGACTGTTGCATCGACGCCGTCGACGCCAACCAGTCAGTCCTGATTCTTCAGGGCAAAACAAAACGCCCGGCCTGTGAAGGTCGGGCGTTTTTGTATCTGAATTCCAACAGCCCCTCACCCTAGCCCTCTCCCAGAGGGAGAGGGGACCGATTGGGGGATGCTTCAGCCTTACACCGACCTGAACGTGTCGTATTGAATCCATAATCGACTCGATTTTTAAGGTCACCGTGTAGCGCAAGACGATAAGGTCAGTCCCCTCTCCCTCTGGGAGAGGGCTAGGGTGAGGGGCTTTTGATTTCAGTCGTGATCTTCAAGGTACTGCAGGGCCATGCGTTCGGTGGCGACCTTAACCGGCGGCAGCAAGTGCGGCGCTACCAGCATCATGATCTGGTAAACAACCAGCCTGACCTCACCCTCACGATCCAGAATCCGCTGATAATCCAGCGAAAACAGCAGCGTCATGGTGATCTGCTCAACCAACTGCCCCAACGCCTGCGTATCACTGACCAACTGCCCCGAAGCCTTCAACCGCGCCAACAGCGACGCCAGCGTACGCTTCAGCGCATTGAGCAGATGTCGAATCCCCTTGGCCAGCTTCGGCAACCGCCCGGCCAGGTTCGACAGGTCCTGAAACAGAAACCGATACTGCGCCAGCCGCTCCACAATCAAATGCAAGAACAGCCAGTAATCTTCCGGCGCCAGTTCCACATCCGGCGGCGGATCGAGCAGTGGCGCCAGCTCATTCTGGAAGCGTTCGAACAACCCGAGAATCAGCGGTTCCTTGCCGTGGAAGTGGTAGTAGAGGTTGCCCGGGCTGATCCCCATTTCGTTGGCCACCTCCATGGTGGAGACGTTCGGCTCGCCCTTTTCGTTGAACAGTTGCAAAGCACATTCGAGAATCCGGTCGCGGGTTTTCATCCAGTCTTCTTAGAAAAGTTCGGTTAAGCGTCAGCGCACACGCACGTAAGTACCGGGCGCTGCCTCCATCGGTGGGTAGTTCGGGTTGCCCAAGGTGAACGAGGTTTCGTGCTGCGCCCCGGAACGCTGTTGAATCCACTCCAGCCACTGCGGCCACCAACTGCCATCTACGTGCTTGCCGTCGTAATACCAGGCGCGCGGGTCGCTGCTCATCTTGGCGTTCTCGACGTAGGCGGCTTTCGGGTTGCTCGGCGGGTTAAGGATGCTCTGCACATGGCCGCTGTTGGACAGCACGAAACGTCGCTCCCCGCCGAGCAGCAGGGTCGAGCGATACACCGCATCCCATGGGGTGATGTGGTCGTTCATGCCAGCCACGCTGAAGCTGTCGACGGTGACTTTCTGCAAATCGATCGGCGTGCCGCACACTTCCAGCCCGCCCGGATGGGTCAGCGGGTTGTGCTTGAAGAAGTCCAGCAAGTCCCCGTGAAACGCGGCGGGCAGGCGCGTGTTGTCATTGTTCCAGTAGAGGATGTCGAAGGCCGGCGGCTCTTTGCCCAACAGGTAGTTATTGACGAAATAGCTCCAGATCAGATCATTGGGGCGCATCCAGGCGAAGATCCTGGCCATGTCGCGACCGTCGAGCACGCCTTTCTGATAGGAACGACGCTTGGCGGCTTCGAGGGTCTGTTCATCGGCGAACAGCGTGGCCGGGGTTTCGATCTGGCTGTCGAGCAGGCTGACCAGATAGGTCGCGCTGGAGACGCGGCGCAGTTGCCGCTTGGCCTGCAAATGGCCTTGCAGGGCGGCGATGGTCAGCCCGCCAGCGCAAGCGCCCATCAGATTGACTTCGCGGGCGCCAGTGATCGCCCGGCAGATGTTCATCGCTTCTTCCACGGCTTCGACGTAGGTCGACAGGCCCCATTCGCGATGGCGCACATCGGGGTTGCGCCAACTGATCATGAACGTTTGCAGGCCATTCTTCAGTGCGTACTGGACGAAGCTGTTGTGCGGGCTCAGGTCGAAAATGTAGTACTTGTTGATTTGCGGCGGCACCACCAGCAGCGGCTTGGCGTACTGCTTTTCGCTCATCGGTCGGTACTGGATCAGCTCCAGCATCTCGTTGCGAAACACCACCGAGCCGGTGGTGGTGGCAACGGTCTTGCCGACCTCAAAGGCTTGTTTGGTCACCTGACGTGGCAGGCCGTCGTTGTGCAGCAAGTCATCGAACAGATGACTGAGGCCGCGGACCAGGCTGTGCCCGCCAGAGTTGAACAGTTCCTTGACCGCCAGCGGGTTGAGCAAGGTGTTCGACGGCGCCACCGCGTCGTTGAGCAAGGTAAAAGCGAAGTGCGCGCGGGCGCGATCGTCATCGCTCATGTTGCTTTCATCGATCCAGCTTTTGACCTGTTTTTGCCAGGCCAGATAGGCCTGCAGGCTGCGCCGGTAAAACGGGTTCAGGCTCCAAGCCGGATCGGCGAAACGGCTGTCGTTCGGATTGGTCGGGTGCAGGGTTTCGCCAAGCAGCACGCGGCCCAATTGGCCGCCAAGTTTCAAGGCATGCTTCGCACTGTGGATCGGATTGCGCAGACCGTGGGCGGCGACACTGCGCAAGGTGGAAATCAAATCCCGCCCACGCAAACCGGTGATCGCACTTTGTGCATTGATAAACACGGCGGGGCTGGGCACCACGCCCGTCGCTGGTTTGTCGCGCATGACTCAACACTCCTTCGTCTTCAGGCCAAAAACAAACTCACCGAACCAGAACACCATAGACGCTGTTGCGGGTTGCTGCCTGCGCGGCGTCCTGCCGCGCACTCTTTGTTAAAGCACTGCATAAAGCCTGCCGTCGGGATTAACCGCCGAGCGGAGTCGGATGCGGGTGCATCACCGCGCGCTGACGTTCCTCCTGGAGAAATTTCATGATGATCGGCGCCACCGCTTCGGCACGGGTAATCAGGAACAGATGACCGTCGTCGATGATGTGCAGTTGGGCGTTGGGAATGCGCCAGGCGAGCATGCGCATGTTGATCAGCGGGATCAGCGGATCGTCGTCGCCGGCCAGCACCAGCGTTGGCTGATGGATCTTGTGCAGCCAGTGAATGCTGGTCCAGCCGAGGCCGGCGAACAGTTGCCAGTAGTAACCGAGCTTGCCGGCGGAACGCACTTTTGCCGCGTGGCTGGCGGCCAGCGTCGGGTCGCGGCGGAACGAGCCGCCGTAGATCAGCGGCGCGATCCGAATCACGTGCGAAGGCTGGATGTAGCGCCGCGGACTGGCCATCATCCACAGCACTTTCGGTTTGCCCGGCACCATCACCGCACCGGCAGCAGTCGCCGCCAGCACCAGTTTCTTGCAGCGCTCGGGGTAATCGTAAGCGAACTGCTGCGCGAGGGCGCCGCCCCATGACACGCCGATGACGTTAACCTGACCGTAGTCGAGGTAATCGAGCATCCTCGACGTCAGCTTGGCCAGCCCGGGAAAGCGATACGGCCGGTTCGGCGTCGAAGAACCGCCGACACCGGGCACGTCGAAGGCGATCACTTCCAGATCCGGGTCCAGCGCCGCGACAAACGGAAACACCAGCTCCAGGTTGGCGCCGATGCCGTTGAAAATCAGCAAGGGCGTCAAGTGAGGCTTGCCGGGGCGTACCGCCGTGCGGAGGGTCTGGCCATCCAGATCGACGGTACGGAATATGAACGGTTGCGGCATGCTTCAGGCCCTGTGGATTTAAATTCACCACGCCCCGTGTAGGAGCTGCCGAAGGCTGCGATCTTTTGATCTTGTTTTTAAAAAATCAAAAGTCAAAAGATCGCAGCCTTCGGCAGCTCCTACAGGGAAGGGGTGGTGTCAGTTACCGCTCGTGAACATAAGTGCCCGGCGATGCTTCACCCGCCGGATACGCCTTGTTGCCCAGTTTCAGCGGGGCCTTTTTCAGGTTGCCCGAGCGCTCGGCCTGCCACGCCTGCCAGTACAGCCACCAGGAATCAGTGTGTTTGGTCGAGTTCTCTTGCCACTCATCGGCATTGGCCGCCATCTCTTCGCCGGTCATGTAACGCGATTTCGGGTTGCCCGGCGGGTTGAGAATGCTCTGGATATGCCCGCTGCTCGACAGCACAAATTCGACCTTGCCGCCAAACAACTGCGCCGACTTGTAGCAGGACTTCCACGGGGTGATGTGGTCGTTGGTGCCGGCCAGCGAGAAGATGTCGGCCGTGACCTGCTTGAGGTCGATCGGCGTGCCGCACACTTCCAGTGCATTCGGGCGGATCAGTGGGTTGTTTTTGAACATCTCGATCAGGTCGCCGTGGAACGCGGCGGGCAAGCGTGTGGTGTCGTTGTTCCAGAACAGGATGTCGAACACCGGCGGCTCGTTGCCGAGCAGGTAGTTGTTGACCCAGTAGTTCCAGATCAGATCGTTGGGACGCATCCACGCGAAGACCTTGGCCATGTCTTTGCCTTCGAGCACGCCGGCCTGGTACGAGTGGCGCTTGGCGGTCTCCAGGGTCTGCTCGTCGACGAACAGGGCGACGTCGCTGTCCAGCGTCGTGTCGAGCACGCTGACCAGCAGCGTGAGGGCATTGACCTTCTTCTCGCCGATCGCTGCGTAGTGGCCGAGCAGGGCGGTGCAGGTGATGCCGCCGGAGCAGGCGCCGAGCATGTTCACATCTTTGCTGCCGGTGATTGCGGTAACCACGTCGACGGCTTCTTTCAGCGCATCGATGTAGGTCGAAAGGCCCCACTCGCGCTGCGCTTTGGTCGGGTTGCGCCAGCTGACGATAAACGTCTGCACGTTATTGCGCAGGCAGAAGCGCGCCAGACTCTTGTCCGGGCTCAAATCGAATACGTAGAACTTGTTGATCTGCGGCGGCACCACCAGCAGTGGGCGCTCATGGACTTGCTCGGTGATCGGCTTGTACTGGATCAGCTCCAGCACGTCGTTGCGAAACACCACCGCGCCTTCCGTCACGCCGAGACTCTTGCCGACCTCGAACGCGCCCATGTTGACCTGGCTCGGCATGCCGCCGTTGTGTACCAGATCCTTGGCCAGATGCGAGAGGCCATCGAGCAGGCTCTTGCCGCCGGTTTCGAAGAAGCGTTTCACCGCGGCCGGGTTGGCGGCGGTGTTGGTCGGGGCCATGGCTTCGGTCATCAGGTTGATGACGAAGTGGCCGCGCGCGATGTCTTTGGGTGACAGGCTGCTGTCGTCGATCCAGGCATGGAGTTCCTTGCGCCACGCCAGATAAGTTTGCAGATAACGTTTGTAGAGCGGGTTCTGGCTCCACGCAGGATCGGCGAAGCGACGGTCATCGCCAGCCGGTTGCAGTTCGGATTTGCCAAACAACACGTTCTTCAGTTCGAGGCCGAAATGGGTGACGTGCTTGACGCTATGGATCGGTTGTCTGATGGCCTGTTTCAGCACCATACGAGCAGAGGCCAGCAGATCCTTTCCGCGTAGCCCAACGACGGGATTAAGCCCCAGGGTGTTTTCCGAGGCTTGGTACTTCAGGTCATCGTTATTCTTGTTACTCATCTACGACGCTCCATTGTCCTGAGACGAGTACCCGGTTTTCTGCTGTGCAGTTCCACAGCCAATGCCAGGTACTACTGCTCGGGTGACCGTTAATTCTGCATAGCTGCTTTACAGTCGTAGAGCACTGCAGGGAACTTGCCAGCTCCATTGGTTACCCGAGTTTAATTTTTTTCGCAAGCAGGCCGATCCTCGGCCACACAGCAGAGCATTCAAACAGATGAATCTAGAAAATGCCCTCTAAAGAGCAAGAGCCACGGACTAGAGCATCAGCTTGACGAACGACTCGTTCGGGTCGCGGGATTTTCCGGCGGCGCGCAGCTCGGCCAGATAATCGTCCCAGAGTTCGTTCTGGCGTTTGCCGAGTTCGTAGAGATAGTCCCAGGTGAACAAGCCGCTGTCGTGACCATCGTCGAAGGTCAGTTTCAGTGCGTAGTGACCGGCCGGTTCCAGCTTGCTCAGGCCGACGTTGATCTTGCCGAATTGCAGGATCGGTTTGCCGTGGCCCTGGACCTCGGCGGAAGGGGAATGCACGCGCAGGAATTCGGCGGGCAGGGTGTATTCCTCGCCGGACGTGTAGGTGAGCGTCAGGGTTTTCGAGGCTTTGTGCAGTTTGATGTCAGTGGGGATTTGAGTCATGGGCTGGCGTCCGATGTGTGGGCGACCCTTGAGCAAATGTGGGAGCGAGCTTGCTCGCGAAAGCGGTGTGTCAGACAACGATGATGTCGACTGACGTGGCCTCTTCGCGAGCAAGCTCGCTCCCACAGGGTCCGCTACTGCTGTAAGTATGGCTTACAGGATATAACGGGACAGGTCTTCGTTCTTCGCCAATTCGCCGAGGTGGCTGTTGACGTATTCCGCGTCGATCAGGATCGGCTGCTCATCGTGGGTACTGGCCAGATCGCCAGCGCTGAACGACACCTCTTCCAGCAGACGCTCAAGCAGCGTGTGCAGACGACGGGCACCGATGTTCTCGGTCTTCTCGTTGACCTGCCAGGCGATCTCCGCCAGACGCTTGATGCCTTCGGGCTGGAACTGGATGTTCAGGCCTTCGGTTTTCAGCAACGCGCAGTATTGCTCGGTAAGCGAGGCATGCGGTTCGCTGAGGATGCGCTCGAAGTCCGACGGGCTCAGCGCTTTGAGCTCAACGCGGATCGGCAGGCGACCTTGCAACTCAGGCACCAGATCGCTCGGCTTGCTCAGGTGGAACGCACCGGACGCGATGAACAGGATGTGGTCGGTCTTGACCATGCCCAGCTTGGTGTTGACGGTGCAGCCTTCGATCAGCGGCAGCAGGTCGCGCTGTACGCCTTCACGGGACACATCGGCGCCGCCGACATTGCCGCGCTTGGCGACTTTGTCGATCTCGTCGATGAACACGATGCCGTGCTGTTCAACCGCTTCCAGCGCTTTGGCTTTCAGCTCTTCTTCATTGACCAGGCGGCCGGCTTCTTCGTCGCGCACCAGTTTCAGCGCTTCTTTGACCTTGAGTTTGCGCGCTTTCTTTTTGCCCTTGCCCATGTTGGCGAACAGCGACTGCAACTGGTTGGTCATCTCTTCCATGCCGGGCGGCGTGGCGATTTCGATGCCGGCAACCTCGGCGACTTCGATTTCGATTTCCTTGTCATCCAGCTGACCTTCGCGCAGGCGCTTGCGGAACAGCTGACGGGTGTTGGAATCGCTGCTTGGCGCTTCTTCATTGCTGAAGCCCATGCGGGCCGGCGGCAGCAGTGCGTCGAGGATACGATCCTCGGCAGCGTCTTCGGCGCGGTGGCGTACGCGGGTCATTTCCTGCTCGCGGAGCATCTTGATCGCCGCGTCGGCCAGATCACGGATGATCGATTCGACGTCACGGCCGACGTAGCCGACTTCGGTGAACTTGGTCGCTTCGACCTTGATGAACGGCGCGTTGGCCAGTTTCGCCAGACGACGGGCGATTTCGGTTTTACCGACACCGGTCGGGCCGATCATCAGGATGTTCTTCGGGGTCACTTCAACACGCAGCTCTTCAGGCAGCTGCATGCGGCGCCAGCGGTTGCGCAGGGCAATCGCGACGGCGCGCTTGGCATCGTCCTGGCCGATGATGTGGCGGTTGAGTTCGTGGACGATTTCGCGGGGAGTCATGGACATAGTAATTGACGGTCCTCAAGCAGAAACAAGCCGTGGCACAGGGCCGCGTCAGGCTTATTCAGCGAGATCCTGCTCCTCAATGGTCTGAGTGTGGTTGGTGAATACACAGATGTCGCCGGCGATACCGAGCGCGGTTTCGACGATTTCGCGGGCCGACAGGTCGGTTTTTTTCAGCAGCGCGCTGGCCGCGGCTTGCGCATAGGCGCCGCCGGAACCCATGGCGATCAGGCCATCTTCAGGTTCGACCACGTCACCGTTGCCAGTGATGATCAAGGAAGCGTCTTTGTTGGCGACCGCGAGCATGGCTTCGAGGCGGCTCAGTGAACGGTCGGTGCGCCATTCTTTGGCGAGTTCGACAGCGGCGCGTACCAGGTGGCCCTGGTGTTTCTCGAGCTGGCCTTCGAAACGTTCGAAGAGGGTAAAGGCGTCGGCGGTGGCACCGGCAAAACCGGCGATGACCTGGCCGTGGTACAGGCGACGGACTTTTTTCGCGTTGCCTTTCATCACGGTATTGCCGAGAGAAACCTGGCCGTCGCCGCCCATGACGACTTTGCCGTGACGGCGGACTGAAACGATGGTGGTCAAGGGAAGAGTCTCCACACAGCGGGGCGAAAGTGCCTTATGCCCATTCATATGGGGGTGCTGGAGAGGATTTCAACCGGGGAGGGTGCGGAGGGACGAACGGCGGGTGATAGGTTCGGGCTATGTGGCGTTGGAAATGACGCTTTCGCGAGCAAGCTCGCTCCCACAGGATTAGCGCAGACCCTGTGGGAGCGAGCTTGCTCGCGAAGAACGATGACGCGTTATTTCTGGTGGGTCAGCGGCTCTGGCGTTGTTGTAACAACAGGTTGCTGAAGCCGGCGCCGGCCAGTTGTTTCTGTGCCGTGGTCAGTTGTTCGCGGTTGCTGAACGGGCCGACCAACACGCGATACCAGGTTTCATCCTTCACCGTGCCGGACTCAACCGCGACCGCCTGACCGAGCAGAATGATCTGCGCGCGGACCTTGTCGGCATCGGTTTCCTTGCGGAACGAACCGGCCTGCAAGAAGAACTTGGTTACTGGCGCCGCTTTGCTCACCGGTGGCGCTGGCGGCGGGGTAATCCCGGCCAGAGCTGCCTGAGCGCGCGCGGTGTCGATCTTCGCCGCTTCTGCCGGGGTCACCGGTGTGGTCGGGATGGCCGGCACTTGTGGCGTCGGCAGGGTCTTCTCCGGCACCGCGTCCGGCGGCACGATCACTTCCGATTCGGGCAGCAGGGTGTAGAAGTCGTACTTCGGCTTCACCGGTTGCGTCGGGCTCGGCGGGGTCTTGTTGGCCTCGGCGATCTTCGACGCTTTCTGCTGTTGCGCCTGTTCGACCTTCTCACGCTTGACTGTGTCGCTGCCCTTGCCCGGCTCCAGCTTCATCAGGAACACGATGAACGCGCCGACCGTGAGGCCGATGGCCATCCACAGCCAGCCCGGAATCGGTTGCTTCGCAGGAGCTTGGTAACGGCTGGCGCCACGCTTGGGTGCAGGTTTTTTCTTGGCAGCCAACTTACATACGCTCCAGAGTTTCCAGACCCAACAGCTCCAGGCCTTGCTTGAGGGTGCGACCGGTCAGCGCGGCCAGGCGCAGACGGCTCTGCATCTGGGCCGGGGTCTCGGCGGCGAGGATCGGGCAGTTCTCGTAGAAGCTGGAGAACAGGCCGGCAACGTCGTACAGGTAAGTGCAGAGAATGTGCGGCGTGCCTTTGTCGGACACGTTGTTCAGCACTTCGCCGAACTGCGCCAGTTTCGCCGCCAGTTCTTGTTCGTGCGCCGCTTCGAGAACGATCTGGCCATCGACTTCGCTGAAATCCTTGCCCAGTTTGCGGAACACACCGGCGACGCGGGTGTAGGCGTACAGCAGGTATGGCGCGGTATTGCCTTCGAAGTTCAGCATCAGGTCGAAGTTGAAGCTGTAGTCGCTGGTGCGGTGCTTCGACAGGTCGGCGTATTTCACCGCGCCGATGCCGACGACTTTGGCGATGTTGCGCAGTTCGTCTTCGGCCAGCTCCGGGTTCTTCTCTTTCACCAGGGTGTAGGCACGTTCCTGCGCTTCGGTGAGCAGGTCAATCAGCTTCACAGTGCCGCCATCACGGGTCTTGAACGGACGGCCATCGGCGCCGTTCATAGTGCCGAAGCCCATGTGTTCCATCTCCATCGGATGGGTGACGAAGCCGGCCTTGCGCGCCACGGCAAACACTTGCTGGAAGTGCAGGGCCTGACGCTGGTCGACGAAGTACAGCGCGCGATCGGCTTTCAGCTTGCCGCTGCGGTAGCGCACGGCCGCCAGGTCAGTGGTGGCATAGAGGTAGCCGCCGTCAGCCTTGACGATGATCACTGGCAGCGGGTCGCCGTCGGCGTTCTTGAACTCGTCGAGGAACACGCACTGCGCGCCGTTGCTTTCGACCAGCATGCCGGCGGCTTTCAGATCGTTGACCACGTTGATCAGGTCGTCGTTGTAGGCGCTTTCGCCCATCACGTCGGCCATGGTCAGTTTGACGTTGAGCAGTTCGTAGATCTTCTGGCAGTGCGACAGCGAGATGTCCTTGAACTTGGTCCACAGCGCCAGGCACTCGGCATCGCCGGCCTGCAGCTTGACCACCAGGCCACGGGCGCGGTCGGCAAACTCTGCGGACTCGTCGAAACGCTGCTTGGCCGCGCGGTAGAAGTTTTCCAGGTCAGACAGCTCGTCGCTGGTGATCGGGTTTTCCTGCAGATAGGCCATCAGCATGCCGAACTGGGTGCCCCAGTCGCCGACGTGGTTCTGACGGATGACTTCATCGCCGAGGAATTCGAGTACGCGGGCTACACCGTCGCCGATGATGGTCGAGCGCAAGTGGCCGACGTGCATCTCTTTGGCCAGGTTCGGCGCCGACAGGTCGACCACGGTGCGTTGCGCCGGGCCGGCCTTGCGTACGCCAACATGGGCATCAGCCAATGCAGCGTCGAGGCGCGAAGCCAGCGCCTGAGTGTTCTGGAAGAAATTGATGAAGCCCGGGCCGGCGATTTCGGCCTTGGTGACGTTCTCGTCAGCCGGCAGTGCGGCGATGATTTTTTCCGCCAGATCGCGCGGCTTCATGCCCGCAGGCTTGGCCAGCATCATCGCGATGTTGCTGGCGAAGTCGCCGTGGGTCTTGTCACGGGCGTTCTCCACCTGGATCGCCGGCGACAGGCCTTCAGGCAACACACCTTCGTTGACGAGTTGGGTGAGGGCTTGTTGGATCAGCTGGCGAATGGTGTCTTTCATGGTCTTCTCTTTCGACCGCAAGCGCGGCGGGCGCATCGATGCGCGGGTGGAAAAACTGGGCATTATCCGTTGCGAAGACGGGCTTGCCAACCTTAGCAGGCAGCTTATGGATATGTGGTGACATTCAGATCAAAAGATCGCAGCCTGCGGCAGCTCCTACACGGCGATACGCATTTTCCTGTAGGAGCTGCCGCAGGCTGCGATCTTTTGATCTTCAATACAAATCGACGGGATCGACATCCAGCGACCAGCGCACCGCCCGCCCACTCGGCATCTGCTCCAGCACCAGCAACCAACTCGCCAGCAACCGATGCAGCGGCGCACGTGCCGTCGCCTGCAACAGAAGTTGCGCGCGATAACGCCCCGCGCGGCGCTCCATCGGGGCCGGCACCGGTCCGAGCAATTCGATTCCGCTCAAATTCTGTTCGGCCAGCAAACGCTCGGCTTCGCTACACGCCTCATCGAGAAAGCCTTCCGCTTGCCCCGGTTTGTGCGCTTCGGCACGCAACAACGCCAGATGCGCAAACGGCGGCAACCCGGCGGCGCGGCGCTCGCTCAAGGCCTGTTCGGCGAAGGCGAAATAACCCTGCTCGGTGAGTTGCACCAATAAAGGATGGTCGGCGAGGTGAGTCTGGATGATCACCTTACCCGGCTCTTCTGCTCGCCCGGCACGACCAGCGACTTGCACGATCAACTGCGCCATGCGCTCGCTGGCGCGGAAGTCGCCGGAAAACAAACCGCCGTCAGCGTCGAGGATCGATACCAGCGTCACCCTTGGAAAATGGTGACCCTTGGCCAACATTTGCGTGCCGACCAGAATGCACGGCTGGCCCTTCTGAATCGTCGCGAACAGCTGATTCATCGCGTCCTTGCGCGAGGTGCTGTCGCGGTCGACGCGCAGCACCGGGTAATCGGGGAACAGAATCGCCAGCCGTTCTTCAGCACGTTCAGTGCCCGCGCCGACCGGGCGCAGATCGACCTTGTTGCACTTCGGGCATTGACGCGGCGTGCGCTCGACGTAGCCGCAGTGGTGGCAGCGCAACTCTCCATATCGCTGGTGCACGGTCATTCGCGCATCGCAGCGCGAGCACTCGGACATCCAGCCGCAATCATGACAAAGCAGCGTCGGGGCAAAGCCGCGGCGGTTGAGGAACACCAACACCTGTTGCCCATTCGCCAGCGTCTGACCGATGGCCTGCTGCATCGGCCCGGAAATACCGCTGTCGAGTGGACGACTTTTTACATCGAGGCGTAGGAAGCGTGGTTGCTTGGCACCGCCGGCACGTTCATTCAGGCGCAGGAGACCGTAACGTCCGGTGTAGGCGTTGTGCAGGCTTTCCAGTGACGGAGTGGCGGAGCCGAGGACGATCGGGATGTTTTCCTGCCGCGCACGCACCAGCGCCAGATCACGGGCGTGGTAACGCAGGCCTTCCTGCTGTTTATAAGAACCGTCGTGCTCTTCGTCGATGATGATCAGCCCGGGGTTTTTCATCGGCGTGAACAGCGCCGAGCGGGTACCGATAATGATGTCGGCCTCGCCATCGCGCGCCGCGAGCCAGGCATCGAGGCGCTCGCGATCATTGACCGCCGAGTGCAGCAGAGCGATCCGCGCATTGAAACGCTGCTCGAAGCGCGCCAGGGTCTGCGGGCCGAGGTTGATCTCCGGGATCAGTACCAAGGCCTGCTTGCCGGCTTCGAGGGTTTCGCGGATCAGTTGCAAATAGACTTCGGTCTTGCCGCTGCCGGTAACCCCAGCGAGGAGAAAGGCGTGATAATTGTCGAACCCGGCGCGGATCGCCTCGTATGCGGCGCGCTGTTCGGTGTTGAGCGGTAATTCCGGTTGCGCCAGCCAGTGCTCATGACGCGCGCCGGGTGCGTGGCGGCGGATTTCCACTTGCACCAGACCTTTGGCCAGCAGCAGATCGAGACTGTCTTTGCTCAACATCAGTTTGCTCAGCAACTGATGGGCGACGCCGTGCGGGTGCTGGGCCAGCGTCGCGAGTGCTTCGCGCTGGCGCGGCGCGCGGGCAATGCGCGGGTCATCAAGGCTGGCGCCGGGGACGGCTGACCAGAAGCGCTCTTGCCGAGCCTCGGCCAGTTCGCCCTGACGCAGTAGCACCGGCAACGCCCAGCTCAAGGTGTCGCCGAGGCTGTGCTGATAATACTGCGACGTCCACAGGCACAACTTGAACAGCGCCGGTGGCAGCGGCGGCGTGGCATCCAGCAGAGCCAGCGCCGGTTTGAGTTTTTCCACCGGCACTTCGCTGGTGTCGGTAACCTCGACCAGAATCCCGATCATCTCGCGCCGACCGAACGGTACCCGCAGGCGCATGCCCGGCTGCAATTGCTCACGCAGCACACCGGCCGGCGCCCGGTAGTCGAACAGGCGGCGCAAGGGTGAAGGCAGGGCGAGGCGCAGAATGGCGTCGGGCACGCGGGGGGATCTCTATAAGCAGAACAAGGGCATGGCACATACCTAATGTAGGAGTGAGCCTGCTCGCGATAGCGGTGTATCAGACGACATCAATGTTGAATGGCAGACCGCTATCGCGAGCAGGCTCGCTCCTACAGGGGATCGCGTATTGGGCCGGGAGCCTAGCAGACGGTCGGTCTCGGTGACAGCTTGCGTGTTTGAAAAGGTCTGGTAGAATCCGCGGCCTAATTACGTGCGGTATTCAACAATAGTGTTGGGTGGCGGCACGCTAGCTGAGGAAGACACCATGAAAGCTGATATTCACCCGAATTACCCAGTCATCGCTGTTACCTGCAGCTGTGGCAACAAGTTCGAAACTCGTTCGACTTTCGGCAAAGCTCTGCCAATCGACGTTTGCAACGAATGCCACCCGTTCTACACCGGTAAGCAGAAGACTCTGGACACTGGCGGCCGCGTTCAGCGCTTCGCAGACCGTTTCGGTGCTTTCGGCAAGAAACCTGCTGCTGCAGAGTAAGGTTGAAGGGCCCGGTGGGCTTTTCCTCGTTGCTGAAAAAGGCGTCCCTCGCGGGCGCCTTTTTTGTGTCTGCGATTTGGCTGTCCGGCGCGCAAGCCTTTTGCCCGGCGCCTTCGGGACTGGCCAGCGTCACGGTGCAGCGCGTGGTCGATGGCGACACGCTGCGCCTGAGCGATGGTCGCAGCGTCCGGATGATAGGCCTGAACACACCTGAACTGGGCAAGCAGGGCCGCAGCGACGAACCGTTTGCGGTGGCGGCACGCAAGCGCCTGCAAGCGCTGGTCGATGCCAGCGGCGGACGTGTCGGTTTGCGCGCCGGCAAGCAAGCCAAAGACCATTACGGGCGTACGCTCGCGCATGTTTACAGCGCCAGCGGTGCCAGTCTCGAAGCGCAAATGCTCGCCGATGGCCTCGGTTTCCAGGTCGCGGTGGCGCCGAATGTCGATCTTGTTGCCTGCCAGCAAGCCGCCGAACGCAGTGCGCGCAAGGCAGGCCGTGGCCTCTGGCGGCAGTCGCCTGTACTGAAAGCGGAGCAGATCCAGCGCTCGGGTTTTGCTGTGGTCAGTGGGCGTGTGAGCAAGGTTCAGCGCAATCGTGGCGGAATCTGGATCGAGTTGCAGGACAAGCTTGTGTTGCGCGTTGCACCCAATCTGGTCGGACAATTCGACAATGCCCGTTTGCAGGTCCTGAAAGGCAAGCAGGTCGAGGCTCGCGGCTGGATCGTCGATCGTTCGCGACGCGGAGGACTGCAATCCGGTCAGTCACGGTGGTTGCTGCCGTTGACCGATCCTTCGATGTTGCAAGTACCGCGCTGAAGAAAATTGTAGACATTTTTTCTGTCGATTGTGAACAGTCCAGCCCTTGTGCGCCGTGGCTCTTGGCCCAAAGTCGTAGGGCAGGGCGCTTGACAGGGGTGACCGCTCAGTCTTGTGGGGACTTTGCGAGGCGCGTATCCTCGCTGACCAGTCTGTCCAACAGTAAAAAGCGGAATGCCAAAATGTCTGATCTGAAAACTGCCGCTCTCGAATATCATGCCAATCCTCGTCCAGGGAAGCTGAGTGTCGAGCTCACCAAGGCCACTGCTACCGCTCGCGACTTGTCGCTGGCCTACAGCCCCGGCGTAGCTGAACCAGTGCGTGAGATCGCTCGCGATCCTGAACTGGCCTACAAATACACCGGCAAGGGCAACCTGGTTGCAGTCATTTCCGATGGCACCGCGATTCTCGGCCTGGGCAACCTCGGCCCATTGGCTTCCAAGCCAGTGATGGAAGGTAAAGGCGTACTGTTCAAGCGCTTCGCCGGCATCGACGTGTTCGACATCGAAGTCGACTCGGAAAGCCCGCAAGCCTTCATCGACACCGTAAAACGCATCTCCATCACCTTTGGTGGTATCAACCTGGAAGACATCAAGGCGCCAGAATGCTTTGAGATCGAACGTGCTCTGATCGAGCAGTGCGACATTCCGGTATTCCACGATGACCAGCACGGTACTGCGATCGTGACCGCTGCGGGCATGATCAACGCCCTGGAAATCGCTGGCAAAACCCTGCCGGAAGCGAAGATTGTCTGCCTGGGCGCCGGTGCTGCCGCCATCTCCTGCATGAAATTGCTGGTGAGCATGGGCGCACGCATCGAAAACATCTTCATGGTTGACCGTACCGGCGTGATCCACTCCGGCCGTGACGACCTGAACCAGTACAAAGCAGTATTCGCTCACGCCACTGACAAGCGCACTCTGGCTGACGCACTGGCAGGCGCTGACGTGTTCGTTGGTCTGTCCGGCCCGAACCTGCTGAGCGCTGAAGGCCTGCTGTCGATGGCGGCCAACCCGATCGTGTTCGCCTGCTCGAACCCGGATCCGGAAATCTCCCCGGAACTGGCGCACGCCACCCGTAGCGACGTGATCATGGCCACCGGCCGTTCGGACTACCCGAACCAGGTCAACAACGTACTGGGCTTCCCGTTCATTTTCCGTGGTGCCCTGGACGTTCGCGCCAAGCGCATCAACGAAGAAATGAAAGTGGCTGCGGCCAACGCCCTGCGTGAACTGGCCAAGCTGCCTGTACCTCAGGACGTGTGCGATGCCTACGGTGGCGCGCCGCTGGAATTTGGTCGTGAGTACATCATTCCGAAGCCAATGGACAAGCGCCTGATCACCCTGATCTCCGACGCTGTGGCCAAAGCCGCAATCGAGACCGGTGTGGCGACCCTGCCGTATCCAAAGAACTACCCGCTGAAAAGCGTGGATGACGTGTTCAACGGCTAAGTCGTTGTAGCGCTTCAACCGAAAGCCCCGGCTCGTGAGAGTCGGGGCTTTTTTGTTTTCGGGAATTCTCAGGATCGCATTTCATATCAACAAGGGCCCTCACCCTAACCCTCTCCCAAGGGGAGAGGGGACTGATTGGGGGATGCTTGAGAGTTACACCGACCTGAACGTATCGTGTTGAATCCATAGGCGCTGATGCACTTTCAGGTCGGTGTATCTCGCGAATTTTCCACGGTCAGTCCCCTCTCCCCCCGGGAGAGGGCTAGGGTGAGGGGCCCTTGATCTTCAGGCAATAAAAAGCCCCGCACTTCAATCGAAGGCGGGGCTTTTCAGTGTCAGCGGATCAGAACAAATCGATCGGCGCCTGCTCATCCGCCGGCAGCGGACTGCCCGGCGCAGTACCGTTGCCCAGCTCGTTCACCGACGGCGGCGTATCCTCAGACTTGAACAGCTCGAAGTATGCGCCCGGCGTGCTTGGCGTAGCTGCACGGCCACTGACCGGATCCACGCGCAGGCTCAACAGACCTTCCGGCTCAGGCTGCACATGCGGCGGCTTGTCCTTCAGTGCAGCCGACATGTAGTTCATCCAGATCGGCAACGCCACGGTGCCACCGAACTCGCGACGACCGAGGCTTTCCGGCTGGTCGAAACCGGTCCACACCGTGGTCACGTAATCGGCGTTGTAGCCGGAGAACCAGGCATCTTTCGATTCGTTGGTGGTACCGGTTTTACCGGCGATATCGCTGCGACCCATGGCCAACGCGCGGCGACCGGTGCCAAGCTTGATCACATCCTGCAACATGCTGTTGAGGATGTACGTGGTGCGACCGTCGACAATCCGCTCAGCCACTGCCGGCGTTTGCGGCATGGCTGCGTTGCCCGGTACTTCACCTGCGACCGGTGTTGCATTGACCGTAAACGAATCGGTCTGCGGCGCAGCGATACCGTCCGTCGCCGAACCACCCTGAGGCACGGTCGGCGGGTTGGCGACGAACAGCGTGTCGCCGTTACGGCTTTCGATCTTGTCGATGATGTACGGGGTGATCTTGTAGCCGCCGTTGGCGAACGTACTCCAACCGGTGGCAATCTCCATCGGCGTCAGCGTTGCTGTGCCCAGCGCCAGCGACAGGTTTGGCGGCAGATCCTGCTTGTTGAAGCCGAAGCGAGTGATGTAGTCGATCGTCTTGCCCACGCCCATCGCCTGCAGCAAACGGATCGACACGAGGTTACGCGACTTGTACAGCGCCTCACGCAAGCGGATCGGGCCGAGGAAGGTGTTGGTGTCGTTCTTTGGACGCCAGACCTTGTCCAGGTACTCGTCGACGAACACGATTGGCGCGTCGTTGACCAGCGTGGCAGCGGTATAGCCGCTATCCAGCGCGGCGCTGTAGACGAACGGTTTGAAGCTCGAGCCCGGCTGACGCTTGGCCTGCATCGCGCGGTTGTAGTTGCTCTGTTCGAAGGCGAAGCCGCCGACCAGCGAGCGAATTGCGCCGTTCTGCGGATCCAGCGACACCAGCGCACCTTGCGCCTGGGGGATCTGGCTGAACTTCAGCGAATTGTCTTTCTGACGCTGCACGCGAACCAGATCACCGATCTGCGCGACATCCGATGGCTGACGCGGATTGGCGCCCATGCTGTTGGTGTTGAGGAACGGCCGCGCCCATTTCATGGTGTCCCAGGCAACGTGCTCTTCGCCGGTGCGGGTCAGCACTTGCAGGCCGTTTTTATCGACCTGAGTGACGATGGCCGGCTCGAGGCTGCTGATCGTGCGCTGCTTGGTCAGTTCGCTGGCCCACGCTTCGCGGGTCTTGCCCGGCAGGCGCGACTCGGGGCCACGGTAGCCGTGACGCTGGTCGTAGGTCATCAAACCTTCGTGCAGCGCGGTGTTGGCCATTTCCTGCAGGTTGCTCGGCACTGTGGTGGTGACGCGGAAACCTTCGGTGTAAGCGTCGCTGCCATAGCGGCCGACCATCTCGGCGCGCGCCATTTCGGCGATGTACGGTGCGTTCACTTCCGGGGTCGGCACGTGATAGCTGGCGTTCAGTGGTTCGTTGATCGCCGCGGTGTAATCCGCTTCGCTGATCTTGCCGAGCTTGTACATGCGCCCGAGGATCCAGTCGCGGCGTTCTTTACTGCGCGCCGGGTTGGCGAGCGGGTTGAAGCGCGACGGCGCTTTCGGCAGGCCGGCGATCATCGCCATCTGCGCCAGGCTGACATCGCGGATCGACTTGCCGTAATACACCTGCGCCGCCGCCTCGATGCCGTAGGCGCGGTTGCCCAGATAGATCTTGTTCACGTACAGCTCAAGGATTTCATCCTTGGTCAACTGCCGCTCGATCTGCAGGGCCAGAAGAATTTCGGTGGTTTTGCGCGAGAAGCTGCGTTCGCTGGTCAGGAAGAAATTCTTCGCCACCTGCATGGTGATGGTGCTGCCGCCGGACTGAATGTGTCCGCTTTTGACCAGTTGGGTCGCGGCGCGCATCAGGCTGCTCGGATCGACGCCGTAGTGGTTGGCGAAATTGTCGTCTTCAGCACTTAGTAACGCATTAATGAAATTGGGGGGAATGTCGGCGAAACGGATCGGTGTGCGGCGCATTTCGCCAAATTCTGCGATCAACTTGTTGTCGCTGGAGTAGACCCGCAATGGAATCTGCAACTGAATGCTTCGCAGAGCCTCCACAGACGGCAAACCCGGACTAAGGTAAAGAAACGCGCCGCTGAGACCTAAAAGCAGTCCGCAGAAAACGGCGACGATGGACCAACCGAAAAATTTCAGCAGACGAATCAAGGCGTTTGGACATCCAGGGCAAAGAATGAATTTGGCGACGGGGTTGCGGCTACACACAGAACAGCCCGCGCTTGCAGTAAAAAGCAGAAAAAAACGCTGGGCATTATAAGCACTTTTCTGTTGGGGGCGTCATTTGCGCTTCTGTCAAGACGGGGTGAAGGAACGCAATGCGTATTACAGAGTCCGTAACTCACGGAAAGTCATAGGGAATTGGTAGTGCTGGGACTCTTCAATAAAAAGGCCAAAACGTTACTGGGGATCGACATCAGCTCCACGTCAGTGAAGCTGCTGGAGCTGAGCCGTCAGGGTGACCGCTACCGGGTCGAGGCGTATGCGGTAGAGCCATTGCCGGTCAACGCCGTGGTCGAAAAGAACATCGCCGAGCTTGAAGGCGTCGGTCAGGCGCTGAGCCGCGTGCTGGTCAAGGCGCGCACCGGGCTCAAGAGCGTGGCGGTGGCAGTGGCCGGTTCCGCTGTGATCACCAAAGTCATCGAAATGGACGCCGGGCTGTCCGACGATGAACTGGAAAACCAGCTCAAGCTCGAAGCCGACCAATACATTCCCTATCCGCTGGACGAAGTTGCCATCGACTTCGAAGTCCAGGGCGTGTCGCCGCGCAACCCCGATCGGGTCAACGTGCTGCTCGCCGCCTGTCGCAAGGAAAACGTCGAAGTCCGCGAGGCGGCGCTGGCTCTGGCCGGGCTGACCGCGCGGGTGGTTGATGTCGAGGCTTATGCGCTGGAGCGTTCGTTCGGCTTGCTGGCAACGCAACTGGCGGCCTCTCAGGAGCGCCTGACCGTGGCGGTGGTCGACATCGGCGCGACCATGACCACCCTCAGCGTCCTGCACAACGGCAAGATCATCTACACCCGCGAGCAATTGTTCGGTGGTCGGCAATTGACCGAAGAAATCCAGCGTCGTTATGGCCTGACCCTCGAGCAGGCAGGGCTGGCGAAAAAGCAGGGCGGTCTGCCCGACGATTACATCAGCGAGGTCCTGCAGCCGTTTCGTGAGGCACTGGTCCAGCAGGTTTCACGCTCGTTGCAGTTCTTCTTCGCCTCCGGGCAATACAACACGGTCGACCACATTCTGCTCGCCGGTGGTACGGCGTCGGTGCCCGGGCTGGACCGGTTGATCGAGCAGCGCCTGAACACGCCGACGCAAGTGGCCAATCCGTTTTCCAATATGGCCTTGAGCAGCAAGGTCAATGCCGGTGCACTGGCCAGCGACGCGCCGGCCCTGATGATTGCCTGCGGGCTCGCGCTCAGGAGTTTCGACTGATGGCGCGGATCAACCTTTTACCTTGGCGCGAGGAGCGCCGCGAAGAACGGCGCAAACGCTTTCTGCTGGTGTTGACCGGCATAGTGGTAGGTTCGGTCGGTGCGGTGTTCATTGCCGATCAGATCATCAGTGCGGCCATTACGCGGCAAGTTGCGCGCAATGATTACATCGGCAAACAGATTGCGGTGGTCGACGAGCGGATCAAGCAGATCAGCGAACTCAAAGCCCACCGCCAGCAATTGGTCGAGCGCATGCGCATCATCCAGGACCTGCAGGGCAACCGGCAGATCAGCGGGCGAATCTTCGATCAACTGGCGCGTACGCTGCCGGACGGCGTGTATTTCACTGAAGTGAAAATGACCGGCAAAACCCTGTCGATCAGTGGCGCCGCAGAATCCAATAATCGCGTCTCGGACCTGATGCGCAATCTGGAGGCGTCGGACTGGTTCGATGCGCCGAGTCTCAACGAAGTCAAAGCAACAACCGCCGGCCAAGTGGAGCAGGCCAACACATTTGAACTGACCGTACGGCAGACCCGGCCGCAAGCTGTGGAGGACGATCAATGAAGCCGTCCGAATGGCTGGAAAGCCTGCGCGACATCGATTTCAACGACCTCGACACCAGCAACATCGGCTCGTGGCCGGCTGCGGTGAAAGCCATCGCCGGGGCGCTGTTGATGGTGCTGGTATTGGCGCTTGGCTATAACTTTTTCATCAGTGATATGGAAAACCAGCTGGAGGCCAAGCGCGAAGAAGAGGCCACGCTCAAGGAGCAGTTCGCCAGCAAGGCGCGCCTTTCGGCCAACCTTGAGCTGTATACCCAGCAAATGAAGGAGATGGAAAACACCTTTGGTGTGCTATTGCGCCAATTGCCCAGTGACACCGAAGTGCCGGGCCTGCTTGAGGACATCACCCGCACCGGTCTGGGCAGTGGTCTGGAGTTCGAAGAGATCAAACTGCTGCCGGAGGTCACCCAGCAGTTCTACATAGAACTGCCGATTCAGATCACTGTCACTGGCGCCTATCACGATCTCGCGACCTTCGTCAGCGGAGTAGCCGGGCTGCCGCGCATCGTTACCCTGCATGATTTCGAACTCGCCCCGGCCAACCCGGAGGGCGGGCCGAAATTGCGCATGAGCATCCTGGCCAAGACCTACCGCTATAACGACAAGGGGCTGCAGAAATGAGCCCGATTCGTTGTATCGCGTTGTCGATGACGCTGCTCGCGTTGAACGGTTGTGGTGGCAGCGAAGACTTCAGTGACCTCGACGCCTACATGAATGAAGTGCGCCTGCGCCCGCCAGGCAAGATTGAACCAACCCCGACATTTCGGTCTTACCCAACATTCACCTATAGCGCTGCCAACCTGCGCAGTCCGTTTTCGCGTCAGGTGCGCGTCGATCTGGCCGGGCAGAAACATGGCTCGCGCAACGTCAAACCCGACCCCAACCGGGTCAAGCAATACCTCGAAGGTTTCAATATCGAGCAGTTCGAGATGGTCGGCACGATCTCCAATGTTTCCGGCTCCTTTGCGCTGTTGCGCGGGGCGGGCGGGGTGCATCGGCTGAAAGTCGGCGATTACCTGGGGCGCAATGACGGTCGCATCGTCGCCATCAGCGCCACCCAGGTCGATGTCGTCGAAATCGTCCCCGACGGCGAAGGCGCCTGGCTGGAGCGTCCGCGCACCATTCCTTTGAAAGAGCACTCATAGTGGAAGTCGAACAATGAACAGGATTTTCTCCACCCTCGGTTTTTCGCTATGGATAGCGCTGATGTCGCCGATGGTACTCGCGGCCAATCTGAAGACGCTCGACGTGGCGGCGTTGCCGGGTGATCGCGTCGAGCTGAAGTTGTCGTTCGACGGCCCGCCGCCGCAACCCAAGGGCTACACCACCGAATCTCCGGCGCGGATTGCCCTGGATCTGCCTGGTGTTGCCAGCCAGTTGACCAGCAAAAACCTTGATCTGGGCAGCGGCAATGCCCGTACGGCCACGGTGGTCGAAGCCAAGGACCGGACGCGGTTGATTGTCAGCCTTACGCAACTGGCGCCTTATAACACGCGGGTCGAGGGCAATAATCTGTTTGTGGTGGTCGGTCAGGGCTCACCTGCTTCCGCGCCGCGACCAGCAGCCGTGGCGCCGCGCCCGACCATGGCGGCAGCCGTGCCTGCCAAGGCGTTCGTGCCGAAAAATCGCGCCATTCGCGGCGTGGATTTTCAGCGCGGTACGGCAGGCGAAGGCAATGTCGTCATCGACCTGTCCGATCCGACCATCGCTCCGGATATCCAGGAACATGACGGCAAGATTATCCTCAGCTTCGCCCGCACGCAGTTGCCAGACAAGTTGCGGGTGCGCCTCGACGTCAAGGATTTTGCTACTCCGGTACAGTTCGTCAATGCCGGGGTGAGCGGTGATCGCACGGTTATTACTGTCGAACCCAGTGGCACCTACGAGTACTCCACCTTCCAGACCGACAACAAACTGACCGTCAGCATCCGCCCGATGACCGTCGATGACCTGCAGAAACGTAATGCCGACCGTCAGGCGTACGTCGGCGAAAAGCTCTCGCTGAATTTCCAGGACATTGATGTGCGCTCGGTGCTGCAACTGATCGCCGACTTCACCAATCTCAATCTGGTCGCCAGCGATACGGTGCAGGGCGGCATCACCTTGCGCCTGCAAAACGTGCCGTGGGATCAAGCGCTGGATCTGGTGCTTAAGACCAAAGGGCTGGATAAACGCAAGATCGGCAACGTGCTGCTGGTGGCTCCCGCCGATGAAATCGCTGCCCGCGAGCGTCAGGAACTGGAATCGCAGAAGCAGATTGCCGAGCTGGCGCCGTTGCGTCGTGAGCTGCTGCAAGTGAACTACGCGAAGGCGGCAGACATCGCCAAGTTGTTCCAGTCGGTGACCAGTGCCGAAGCAAAAATCGATGAGCGTGGTTCGATCACCGTCGATGAGCGAACCAACAACATTATTGCCTACCAGACTCAGGATCGCCTCGACGAACTGCGGCGGATCGTGGCGCAGCTGGATATTCCGGTGCGTCAGGTGATGATCGAGGCGCGAATTGTCGAGGCCAACGTCGATTACGACAAAAGTCTGGGCGTGCGCTGGGGCGGCTCGATCCAGAACAAGGGCAACTGGAACACCTCTGGCGTCAGCAATGGCACATCGACCACCATCGGTACGCCAGGCAGCACCAGCACCAACTCTCCGTTTGTCGATATGGGGACCGTGGGCAATACTTCGGGGATCGGCATTGCCTTCATCACTGACAATGTCTTGCTCGATCTTGAGCTGACAGCGATGGAGAAAACCGGCAACGGTGAAATCGTCTCGCAGCCGAAAGTGGTGACCTCCGACAAGGAAACCGCAAAAATCCTCAAAGGCACCGAGATTCCCTATCAGGAAGCCAGCTCCAGCGGTGCAACCTCGGTGTCGTTCAAGGAAGCCTCGTTGTCACTGGAGGTCACCCCGCAGATCACCCCCGACAATCGCATCATCATGGAGGTCAAGGTCACCAAGGACGAACCGGATTACCTGAACAAAGTGCAGGATGTGCCGCCGATCAAGAAAAACGAAGTCAACGCCAAGGTGCTGGTCAACGACGGCGAAACCATCGTGATTGGTGGTGTTTTCTCAAATACTCAAAGCAAGGTCGTAGATAAGGTGCCATTTCTTGGCGATGTGCCGTATCTTGGCCGCCTTTTCCGGCGTGATGTGGTTTCGGAGAAAAAATCCGAGCTGCTGGTATTTCTCACTCCGCGTATCATGAATAACCAGGCGATTGCTGTGAGTCGTTGATTCTGTGCGAAATTTGATTCTTGTAGGACCGATGGGCGCTGGCAAAAGCACCATCGGCCGGTTGCTGGCCAAAGAGCTGCGCCTGCCGTTCAAAGATTCCGACAAGGAAATTGAACTGCGCACGGGCGCCAATATCCCGTGGATCTTCGACAAGGAAGGCGAACCCGGCTTTCGCGACCGTGAGCAGGCGATGATTGCCGAGCTGTGCGCGTTCGATGGCGTGGTGTTGGCGACCGGCGGTGGCGCAGTCATGCGCGATGCCAATCGCAAGGCCCTGTTCGAGGGCGGGCGCGTGGTGTATCTGCACGCCTCCGTCGAACAGCAAGTCGGCCGCACGGCGCGCGATCGCAATCGGCCGCTGCTGCGCACCGCCAATCCGGAGAAAACCCTGCGCGACCTGCTGGCGATCCGCGATCCGCTCTATCGGGAAATCGCCGATCTGGTGGTGGAAACCGACGAACGGCCGCCACGCATGGTGGTGCTCGACATTCTCGATCGTCTGGCGCAACTTCCTCCCCGTTAAAGCATCGCTCGAAATGCGCTATCCTCGGCGTCCTGTCACAGCCCGCCGAGGTTGTGGCGGATGGCGTGCGAGCGGCGTCATACCCGTTACAGGCCGCAGACAACCAATAATTCAGGGCAGGACGCCTGCTTCCATCTTCACTGTGGGGACACATGCAGACACTCAAGGTCGATCTAGGCGAGCGCAGCTACCCGATTCATATTGGCGAAGGTTTGTTGGATCAGCCCGAACTGCTGGCTCCGCATATCCATGGGCGGCAAGTGGCAATCATCTCCAACGAGACCGTTGCGCCGCTCTATCTTGAACGTCTGACCCGTAGCCTGGCGCAGTTCTCGGTTATCTCGGTGGTTTTGCCGGACGGCGAAGCCTTCAAGAACTGGGAAACCCTGCAACTGATCTTCGACGGCCTGCTGACCGCCCGTCATGACCGCCGCACCACCGTGATCGCCCTCGGCGGCGGCGTGATCGGCGACATGGCCGGTTTCGCCGCTGCCTGCTACCAGCGCGGCGTCGACTTCATCCAGATCCCTACGACATTGCTGTCCCAGGTCGATTCGTCGGTGGGCGGCAAGACCGGTATCAACCATCCGCTGGGCAAAAACATGGTCGGCGCGTTCTACCAGCCGAACGTGGTGCTGATCGATACGGCGTCCCTGAAAACCCTGCCAGAGCGTGAGCTGTCCGCCGGTCTGGCCGAGGTCATCAAGTACGGTCTGATCTGTGACGAGCCATTCCTGACCTGGCTTGAAGACAACGTCGATGCCCTGCGTGCGCTGGATCAGAAAGCCCTGACTTATGCCATCGAGCGCTCCTGCGCAGCCAAGGCTGCGGTGGTCGGCGCCGATGAGAAGGAAACCGGTGTGCGCGCCACGCTCAACCTCGGCCACACCTTTGGCCACGCCATCGAGACCCACATGGGCTATGGTGTCTGGTTACACGGGGAAGCGGTCGCGGCTGGCACCGTAATGGCGCTGGAGATGTCTGCGCGTCTCGGCTGGATCAGTGACGCGGAGCGTGATCGCGGCATTCGGCTGTTCCAGCGCGCCGGTCTGCCGGTGGTGCCACCGACTGAAATGACCGAAGCCGATTTTCTTCAACATATGGCAATCGACAAAAAAGTGATCGACGGTCGTCTGCGCCTGGTGCTGCTGCGCCGGATGGGCGAAGCGGTAGTGACCGACGATTATCCGAAAGAGGTTCTACAGGCCACGCTGGGAGCGGATTACCGCGCCCTGGCTCAGCTTAAAGGTTAATAAGATTCCGATGACTAGTTTGCATGCCGACGAGGCGTTCCTCGGCCATTTTCAGTTAAGCCACGACCCGTTCGCGCCGCGTGTGCCGGGCTTCAAGTTCTTCCCGGCTCAGCGCAAGCCGGTGCTGGGTCAACTGCATCATCTGGCGCGTTACAGCCAGTTGTTGCTGGTGGTCACCGGGCCGCAAGGCAGTGGCAAGACTTTGCTGCGTCAGGCGCTGGTCGCCAGCACCAACAAGCAGTCGGTGCAGAGCGTGGTGGTTTCCGCCCGTGGTGCCGGTGATGCCGCTGGCGTGCTGCGCCAGGTTGCGCAGGCGCTGAACGTCGCTCAGGCCGAAGTTGGCGCGATTCTGGATCAAGTGGTGCAACTCGCACTGACCGGCCAGGAAGTCTATCTGTTGGTGGACGACGCCGAGCAGCTTGATGAATCCGCCCTCGAAGCGCTGATGGCGCTGGGTGCCGGCGCACCGGAAGGTCGCCCGCACGTGTTCCTGTTCGGTGAGTCGTCGCTGATCGCTCAGCTCGAGGCGTTGCACCTTGAGGAAGAGCGCTTCCACGTCATCGAACTGCAGCCTTACACCGAAGAAGAGACTCGCGAATATCTCGACCAACGGCTCGAAGGTGCCGGCCGGGGTGTCGAACTTTTCACTGCGGATCAGATCTCTGATATTCACGAAAGTGCCGAGGGCTGGCCGGGCAACATCAACCAGGTCGCTCGCGATGCTCTGATCGAAGTCATGATTGCCAGCCGCTCTGCGGTCAAGCGTCCAAGTATGGGGTTCAACATGCCGAAGAAACACGTATTGGCGATTTCCGCCGTCGTTGTGGTCGCGGTCGCCGCCGCCTGGCTGATGCCGGGTCGCAGCAAGGCGCCGACCACCGGTGCACCGGCCAATGAACAGGCACAGTTGCCATTGGGCCAGGGCGCAGCCAATGGCGGCGCGCCGAACGTCGAGTTCGCCGGTAATACGCAGCCGATGCCGTTGCCGCTGGTCGGCAACTCGCAACCGGTGATGCGCGGTCCGTTGGCCGAAGCGGCCGGTGGCATTACCGAAGGCGACGATGGCGTGCCGCTGGAAGGTTCCAGCGACACCCCGCCAACCGTTACCACTTCTGCGCCGCCTGCGGGCGTTCCGGCCGGCCCTGCGCCGACACCGGTTCCGTTGCCAGCGGCCAAGCCGACTCCAGCGCCGACGCAAGTGGCTACCGCCAAGCCTGCACCGGCAGCGCCAGTGGCCAAACCGGCGCCAGCGCCGGCCAAACCTGTGGTTGCCGCCAAACCGGCCGAGAAGCCGGTTACCGTCGCCAAGGCCGCCGGTGGCAGCTGGTATGCCGGTCAGCCGACAGGCAACTACGTGGTGCAGATCCTTGGCACCAGTTCGGAATCCGCCGCGCAAAACTTCGTCAAAGAGCAGGGCGGCGAGTACCGTTATTTCAAGAAAGTCCTCAACGGCAAGCCGCTTTACGTGATCACCTACGGCAACTTTGCCAATCGTGATGCGGCCGTTTCTGCCATCAAGGCCTTGCCAGCGAAGGTTCAGGCTGGTAAACCTTGGCCTCGCACTGTCGCCAGCGTCCAACAGGAACTGGCAACAACTCGCTGAAGATTCGGCGGCCTTACCCAGGCCGCCTCTCCAAGCACCTCAAAATTTCTACGAGTGCGCGCCGCCTCCAGGGACGGTTGGCGCTTGCTGACGACCGCGACGCCGCCCCTTTTTTTGCTGGGCAAGGCGCGAGGAACGCAGTTTGGTTTTTCCAAATAAGTTCCGAGCAACGCTGCCCAGCGAAAAATGGGGCGCGTCCCTTCGGGTTGCGCGCCAACGTGTGCGAGGCTGCGTTGCGGGATTTGCCAAGGGAACAACCATTGGCAGCATCCCGCGCCTTGCCTCGCACACGTTGGCGTGCAACGCGGTTCGCCAGCAAGCGCCAACCGTCCCTGCGGCCGCGTGCCTTGTGGTGTCTGCGTCACAGTAGTCTTTGAGTCGTTGCGGTCAGAATTTAAAAAAGTTTTGACTAGCACAGCAGATCGTTTTAAACCTTTCACAAATGCGACATGAATTTGCGACAGTTCGTCGTCAAATTTGTGAGCCTCTGTGTCGCTGTGTACAATGACCACCCTTTTGCCCCTGCTAAGCCGGCGTACGTTCGGCGCGGGTTGCAAGTGGTTGAATTGAAAAGAAATTTGCTTCGATAAGAGGCAGCCTGGTGAGAAAGTGTCTATGAAAGCAGGTCTGTACCAACCAGATGAATTCAAGGATAACTGCGGTTTCGGCCTGATAGCTCATATGCAGGGCGAACCCAGTCATACCCTTTTGACAACGGCCATTGAGGCCCTGACCTGCATGACCCACCGCGGTGGGATTAATGCCGACGGCAAGACCGGTGACGGTTGCGGTCTGCTGATTCAGAAGCCTGATGCATTTCTGCGCGCGATTGCCCAGGAAACCTTCAGCGTCGAACTGCCCAAGCAATATGCCGTGGGCATGGTGTTCTTCAACCAGGATCCGGCCAAGGCCGAAGCCGCTCGCGAGAACATGAACCGCGAGATCCTTGCTGAAGGCCTGCAATTGATCGGCTGGCGCAAAGTGCCAATCGACACCAGCGTCCTCGGTCGGCTGGCCCTTGAGCGCCTGCCACAGATCGAGCAGGTGTACATCGGCGGCGAAGGCCTGAGCGATCAGGACATGGCCGTGAAGCTGTTCAGTGCTCGTCGTCGTTCGTCGGTGGCCAACGCCGTCGACTCCGACCACTACATCTGCAGCTTTTCGCACAAGACCATCATCTATAAAGGCCTGATGATGCCGGCCGACCTGGCCGCGTTTTATCCGGACCTGAGCGACGAGCGCCTGCAAACCGCAATCTGTGTGTTTCACCAGCGCTTCTCCACCAACACCCTGCCGAAATGGCCGCTGGCGCAGCCATTCCGCTTCCTCGCCCACAACGGCGAGATCAACACCATTACCGGTAACCGCAACTGGGCACAGGCCCGTCGGACCAAGTTCAGCAATGATCTGATGGATCTGGAAGAACTCGGCCCGCTGGTCAACCGTGTCGGCTCTGACTCATCGAGCATGGACAACATGCTCGAACTGATGGTCACCGGTGGCATCGACCTGTTCCGTGGCGTGCGGATGATCATTCCGCCGGCGTGGCAGAACGTCGAAACCATGGACCCGGATCTGCGTGCGTTCTACGAGTACAACTCGATGCACATGGAGCCGTGGGACGGCCCGGCCGGCGTCGTAATGACCGACGGTCGCTACGCGGTGTGCCTGCTCGACCGTAACGGTCTGCGTCCGGCGCGCTGGGTGACCACCAAAAACGGTTTCATCACCCTCGCCTCGGAAATCGGCGTGTGGAACTACCAGCCGGAAGACGTGCTCGCCAAAGGCCGTGTCGGCCCTGGCCAGATCTTCGCGGTGGACACCGAAACCGGGCAGATCCTCGATACCGATGCGATCGACAACCGTCTGAAATCCCGTCATCCGTACAAGCAATGGCTGCGCAAGAATGCCCTGCGCATCCAGGCGACCATGGAAGACAACGACCATGGTTCGGCGTTTTACGACGTCGATCAGCTCAAGCAATACATGAAGATGTATCAGGTCACGTTCGAAGAGCGTGATCAGGTCCTGCGTCCGCTCGGCGAACAAGGCTACGAAGCCGTCGGTTCGATGGGCGACGACACGCCGATGGCCGTGCTGTCCCAGCGTGTGCGTACGCCGTACGACTATTTCCGCCAGCAGTTCGCGCAGGTCACCAACCCGCCGATCGACCCGCTGCGTGAAGCGATCGTGATGTCGCTGGAAATCTGCCTCGGTGCCGAGCGCAATATTTTCCAGGAGTCGCCGGAACACGCCTCGCGCGTGATCCTCAGCTCGCCGGTGATCTCGCCGGCCAAGTGGCGCTCGCTGATGAACCTCGACCGCCCGGGTTTCGAGCGGCAGATCATCGACCTCAACTACGACGAAAGCGTCGGCCTCGAAGCGGCGATCCGCAACGTTGCCGATCAGGCTGAAGAAGCCGTGCGCGCCGGTCGTACCCAGATCGTTCTGAGCGACCGTCATATCGCCCCGGGCAAGCTGCCGATCCACGCCTCGCTGGCGACCGGTGCAGTGCACCACCGCCTGACCGAAAAAGGCCTGCGTTGCGATTCCAACATCCTCGTTGAAACTGCAACCGCCCGTGACCCGCATCACTTTGCGGTGCTGATCGGTTTCGGCGCCTCGGCGGTCTATCCGTTCCTGGCCTACGAAGTGCTGGGCGACCTGATCCGTACCGGTGAAGTGCTGGGCGACCTCTACGAGGTGTTCAAGAACTACCGCAAAGGCATCACCAAAGGTCTGCTGAAGATCCTCTCGAAGATGGGCATCTCGACCATCGCTTCGTACCGTGGCGCTCAGTTGTTCGAAGCCATCGGTCTGTCCGAAGAAGTCTGCGACCTGAGCTTCCGTGGCGTGCCGAGCCGCATCAAGGGTGCGCGTTTCGTCGACATCGAAGCCGAGCAGAAAGCACTCGCCAGCGAAGCCTGGAGTCCGCGCAAGCCTATCCAGCAGGGCGGTTTGCTGAAGTTCGTCCACGGTGGCGAATATCACGCCTACAACCCGGACGTGGTCAACACCTTGCAAGCCGCCGTGCAGCAGGGCGACTACGCCAAGTTCAAGGAATACACCTCGCTGGTGGACAACCGTCCGGTGTCGATGATCCGCGACCTGTTCAAGGTCAAGACCCTCGACACGCCGCTGGACATCAGTGAAATCGAACCGCTGGAATCGGTGCTCAAGCGCTTCGACTCCGCCGGTATCTCGCTGGGCGCACTGTCGCCGGAAGCGCACGAAGCCCTGGCTGAAGCCATGAACCGCCTCGGTGCGCGTTCGAACTCCGGCGAAGGTGGTGAAGACCCGGCGCGTTACGGCACTATCAAGAGCTCGAAAATCAAGCAGGTCGCCACTGGCCGTTTCGGCGTGACCCCGGAATACCTGGTCAACGCCGAAGTCTTGCAGATCAAGGTCGCGCAAGGCGCCAAACCGGGCGAGGGCGGGCAACTGCCGGGCGGCAAGGTCAACGGTTTGATCGCCAAGCTGCGTTACGCAGTGCCGGGCGTAACGCTGATTTCGCCACCGCCGCACCACGACATCTATTCGATCGAAGATTTGTCGCAACTGATTTTCGACCTGAAGCAAGTCAACCCGAAAGCATTGGTTTCGGTGAAGCTGGTAGCTGAAGCGGGCGTCGGCACCATCGCCGCCGGTGTGGCCAAGGCCTATGCGGACTTGATCACCATCTCCGGCTACGATGGTGGCACCGGTGCTTCGCCGCTGACTTCGATCAAATACGCCGGCGCACCGTGGGAACTCGGCCTCGCTGAAACCCACCAGACCCTGCGCGGCAACGACCTGCGCGGTAAAGTCCGGGTGCAGACCGACGGCGGCCTGAAAACCGGCCTCGACGTGATCAAGGCTGCAATTCTCGGCGCTGAAAGCTTCGGTTTCGGTACTGCGCCGATGATCGCGCTGGGCTGCAAATACCTGCGTATCTGCCACCTGAACAACTGCGCCACCGGCGTTGCGACGCAGAACGAGAAGCTGCGCAAGGATCACTACATCGGTACCGTCGACATGGTGGTGAATTTCTTCACCTACGTTGCCGAAGAAACCCGTGAGTGGCTGGCCAAGCTCGGTGTGCGCTCCCTCGAAGAGCTGATCGGTCGCACCGATCTGCTGGAAATCCTCGAAGGCCAGACCGCCAAGCAAAACCACCTGGACCTGACGCCGCTGTTGGGCAGTGATCACATCCCGGCGGACAAGCCACAGTTCTGCGGTGTTGAGCGCAACCCGCCGTTCGACCAAGGCCTGTTGGCCGAGAAAATGGTCGAGATGGCTTCGTCGGCGATCAACGACATGAGCGGCGCCGAGTTCGACCTGGACATCTGCAACTGCGACCGTTCGATCGGCGCGCGGATCTCCGGCGAAATCGCGCGCAAGCACGGCAACCAAGGGATGGCGAAAGCGCCGATCACCTTCCGCTTCAAAGGCACTGCCGGTCAGAGCTTCGGCGTGTGGAACGCCGGCGGTCTGAACATGTACCTTGAAGGCGACGCCAACGACTACGTCGGCAAAGGCATGACCGGTGGCAAGCTGACCATCGTGCCGCCGAAGGGCAGCGTTTACAAAACTCAGGAAAGCGCCATCATCGGCAACACCTGCCTGTACGGCGCGACCGGCGGCAAGCTGTTCGCCGCCGGCACCGCAGGCGAGCGTTTCGCCGTGCGTAACTCCGGTGCCCACACGGTTGTGGAAGGCACTGGCGATCACTGCTGTGAGTACATGACCGGTGGTTTTGTCTGCGTTCTGGGCAAGACCGGTTACAACTTCGGCTCTGGCATGACCGGTGGTTTCGCCTACGTGCTCGATCAGGACAACACCTTCGTTGACCGGGTCAACCACGAACTGGTGGAAATCCAGCGGATCAGCGGCGAGGCGATGGAAGCCTATCGCAGCCACCTGCAAAACGTGCTGAACGAGTACGTCGCGGAAACCGACAGCGAGTGGGGTCGTGAACTCGCCGAAAACCTCGATGACTACCTGCGCCGTTTCTGGCTGGTCAAGCCTAAGGCTGCCAACCTGAAATCGTTGCTTTCCAGCACTCGTGCCAACCCGCAGTGATATGCGCCTGAAGAGTTTGATGAGGTTTTAACAATGGCTGAACGTCTGAATAACGACTTCCAGTTCATCGATGTCGGGCGCAAAGATCCGAAGAAGAAACTGTTGCGTCAACGCAAGAAAGAGTTCGTCGAAATCTACGAACCGTTCAAACCCCAGCAGTCGGCCGATCAGGCCCACCGCTGCCTGGGTTGCGGCAACCCGTATTGCGAATGGAAGTGCCCGGTGCACAACTTCATTCCCAACTGGTTGAAGCTGGTGGCCGAGGGCAACATCCTTCAGGCCGCCGAGCTGTCGCACCAGACCAACACCCTGCCGGAAGTCTGCGGCCGGGTGTGCCCGCAGGATCGTCTGTGCGAGGGTGCCTGCACCCTTAACGATGGCTTCGGCGCGGTGACCATCGGTTCGGTCGAGAAGTACATCACCGACACCGCGTTCGCCATGGGCTGGCGCCCGGACATGTCCAAGGTCAAACCGACCGGCAAACGTGTCGCGATCATTGGCGCGGGCCCGGCGGGTCTGGGTTGTGCCGACGTGCTGGTACGCGGCGGCGTGACTCCGGTGGTGTTCGACAAGAACCCGGAAATCGGCGGTCTGCTGACCTTCGGCATCCCCGAGTTCAAGCTGGAAAAGACCGTGCTGAGCAATCGTCGCGAAGTCTTCACCGGCATGGGTATCGAGTTCCGTCTGAATACCGAAGTCGGCAAAGACGTGACCATGGAGCAACTGCTCGCCGAATACGATGCGGTGTTCATGGGCATGGGCACTTACACCTACATGAAGGGCGGTTTTGCCGGTGAGGATCTGCCGGGCGTGTATGACGCGCTGGACTTCCTCATCGCCAACGTCAATCGCAACCTGGGCTTTGAAAAGTCGCCGGAAGATTTCGTCGACATGAAAGGCAAAAAGGTCGTGGTACTCGGCGGTGGCGACACGGCGATGGACTGCAACCGCACGTCGATCCGTCAGGGCGCCAAGTCGGTGACCTGTGCTTATCGTCGTGACGAAGCGAACATGCCCGGCTCGCGCAAAGAGGTGAAGAACGCCAAGGAAGAAGGCGTGAAATTCCTCTACAACCGCCAGCCGATCGCTATCGTCGGTGAAGACAAGGTCGAAGGCGTGAAAGTGGTCGAGACCCGTCTCGGCGAGCCGGACGCCCGTGGCCGTCGCAGCCCTGAGCCAATCCCGGGTTCCGAAGAGATCATCCCGGCCGACGCCGTGGTCATCGCCTTCGGCTTCCGCCCGAGCCCGGCGCCGTGGTTCGAACAGTTCGAAATCCAGACCGACAGCCAGGGCCGCGTTGTTGCGCCCGAGCAAGGTCAGTACAAGCACCAGACCAGCAACCCGAAAATCTTCGCCGGTGGCGACATGGTACGCGGTTCCGACCTGGTGGTGACGGCGATCTTCGAAGGCCGCAATGCCGCCGAAGGGATCCTCGACTACCTGGGCGTCTGATTACATTTCAATCTGAAATGCGATCAAAAATGTGGGAGCGAGCCTGCTCGCGATAGCGGTCTGTCAGCCAACTTAAATGTTGGATGTGCCGACCTCTTCGCGAGCAAGCTCGCTCCCACAGTTGTTTTTCAGGGTTGCTGATAATGCATTCCAACGCAGTAAATTGACCCGATAGACAAAAGGCTGACCTGCATCCGTGCCTTTTGCGTCGCGCTCTGAGAAAATGCCCGCACTTTTTTTCCGGATGCCGACATGACTGCCCTGAAGAACGACCGTTTCCTCCGCGCCCTGCTCAAGCAACCCGTTGACGTCACCCCGGTGTGGATGATGCGCCAGGCCGGCCGCTACCTGCCGGAATACCGCGCCAGCCGTGCCCACGCCGGTGATTTCATGAGCCTGTGCATGAATCCGGAATTCGCCTGCGAAGTCACGATGCAACCGCTCGACCGCTATCCACAACTGGACGCGGCGATCCTGTTTTCCGACATCCTCACCATCCCCGATGCCATGGGCCAAGGCCTGTACTTCGAGACCGGTGAAGGTCCGCGCTTCAAGAAAGTCGTCAGCACCCTGGCCGATATCGAAGCCCTGCCGATCCCGGACCCGCACAAGGATCTTGGTTACGTGATGGACGCGGTCAGCACCATCCGTCGCGAGCTGAACGGCCGTGTGCCGTTGATCGGTTTCTCCGGCAGCCCGTGGACCCTCGCGACCTACATGGTCGAAGGCGGCTCGTCGAAAGACTTCCGCAAGACCAAAGCGATGCTCTACGACAACCCGCAAGCCATGCACCTGTTGCTGGATAAACTCGCGCAGTCGGTGACCTCGTACCTCAACGGCCAGATCATGGCTGGCGCGCAAGCGGTGCAGATCTTCGATACCTGGGGCGGCAACCTGTCGGCGGCGGCGTATCAGGAGTTCTCGCTGGCTTACATGAAGAAAATTGTCAGCGGCCTGATCCGCGAACACGACGGTCGCAAAGTGCCGGTGATCCTCTTCACCAAAAACGGTGGCCTGTGGCTGGAAAGCATCGCTGAAGCTGGCGCCGACGCACTGGGTCTGGACTGGACCTGCGACATCGGTAACGCCCGCGCCCGCGTTGGCGACAAGGTTGCGCTGCAAGGCAACATGGACCCGACCGTGCTCTACGCCAAACCGGAAGCGATCCGCACCGAAGTCGGGCGTATTCTGGCCAGCTACGGCAAGGGCAGTGGACATGTGTTCAACCTTGGCCATGGCATCACGCCTGAGGTTGATCCGGAGCATGCCGGTGCGTTCTTGCGTGCGGTGCATGAATTGTCGGCGCAGTATCACGAGTGATCGCCATACCATAAAAAACGCCCGGCTAAATGCCGGGCGTTTTTATTTCCACGATTCAATGTCGGCCGCGGACCAATTGTAGAAGTGAGCCTGCTCGCGATAGCGGTGTGTCAGCCAGTACATTCAGCGACTGACTTACCGCTATCGCGAGCAGGCTCACTCCTACAGGGGTTTTGTGTCAGGCTTTGACACCCTGCAACGGCGGCAACTTCGCCAGCTTCAACGCCACCAACAGCGCGATCAGCAACAACGCTCCGATAAACAAGCCAATCCCGTTCCACCCGCCCAAATGCCAGAACACCCCGCCCGCCGTCCCGGCAATGCTCGACCCGGCGTAATAACTGAACAGATACAACGACGACGCCTGCCCCTTGGCCTTGGTCGCGCGCCGACCGATCCAGCTGCTCGCCACCGAGTGCGCGCCGAAGAAGCCGAACGTGAAGATCAACATGCCGACAATCACCAGCGGCAGCGGCGTAAATATCGTCAATGCAAGACCCGCAAACATCAGTGCAATGGTCGCCCACAGCACTTTGCGTCGCCCCAGTTTGTCCGCCAGCGAACCAATCTTCGCCGAACTGTAGATCCCCGACAGATACACCACCGATAGCAAACCCACGAACACCTGATCGAGGTTGTACGGCGCGGCCAGCAAGCGATAACCGATGTAGTTGAACAGCGTGACGAACGCGCCCATCAACAGAAACGCTTCAAGAAACAGCAACGGCAGACCGGCATCGCGAAAATGCATGGTGAAGCCGTCAAGCAAGCTGCGCGGGTGCAGTGAGCGCGAGCGGAAGTTGCGCGATTCGGGAAGGATTTTCCAGAACACCGCCGCGGCAATCATCGCCAGACCACCGATCACCAGCATCGCCGTGTGCCAGCTGACGAAGTCGATCAACACGCCGGTGATCAAGCGTCCGCTCATCCCGCCAATCGCGTTGCCGCCGATGTACAAGCCCATTGCCAGGCCAATGTGTTGCGGATGGATCTCTTCGCTCAGATAAGTCATTGCCACCGCCGCCAAACCGCTCAGCGATAACCCGATCAGTGCTCGCATGATCAGCACGCCTTGCCAACTCGGCATCATTGCACTGGCCATGGTGCACAGCGCTGCCGCGAACAGCGCGGTCACCATCACCGGTTTGCGTCCGACCCGATCGGAAATCGGCCCGGTAATCAGCAGGCCGATGGCGAGCATGCCGGTGGCCACCGAGAGGATCAGGCTGCTCTGCGCCGCGTTGATTCCGTACTCGTGGGATAGCAGCGGCATCATCGGCTGCACGCAATACAGCAGGGCAAACGTCGCGAAACCGCCGCTGAACAGCGCCAGCACCGTGCGCATGAACATCGGCGTGCCTTTTTCGATGTAGATCTCTTGCAGCTCGGCGACGACATCGTCCGCTGCGGCAGGCGGGACTTCATGGGCTAGGGGCGCGACAGCAGTTTTCACTTCAGACCTCGGAGGGCACGGCCAGGCAGGCAATGAAAAAATCATATAGCTGGCTAATGTTTCTATCCAATATATTGTTCGACCTGTTTGATAGCTTTAACGACCTAATGGGGTTTCCATGGAATTGCGTCATCTGCGCTACTTCATCGCCGTCGCCGAGGAACTGCACTTCGGCCGCGCGGCACAGGTGCTGGGCATCTCGCAGCCACCGCTGAGCCAACAGATTCAGGCGCTGGAGCAAGAGGTTGGCGCGCGGTTGTTCGAGCGCACCAATCGTCGGGTCGAGCTGAGTGAGGCCGGGCGGTTGTTTCTGGAGGAGGCGCGGCTGGTCCTGGCGCAGGTCGATAAGGCGGCGGACGTCGCCCGGCGTGCGCAACTCGGTGAATTGGGCGAGTTGAAGATTGGTTTCACCTCGTCGGCGCCGTTCAACTCAACGATTCCGCAGGCAATCTTTTCCTTTCGTCAGCGCTTTCCGGCGGTGCACCTCAACCTGCGTGAGATGAGCAGCACACAAGTTGCCGAAGGTCTCGTGGATGAGTCGATCGAGGTCGGCATCATGCGCCCGCTGGGTTTGCCGGATTCGCTGAGTGTGGTGGAGTTGATGCGTGAGCCGCTGGTCGCCGTGCTCGGTTCCAAGCACCCATTGGCACAGGGCAGTGAAGAAGGGCTGTTCCTCTCGGCGCTGGCGCTGGAGCCTTTCGTGTTCTTTCCGCGCAGCTACGGCAGCGGGCTATATGCGCAATTGCTGGGTCTGGCGCGCGATGCCGGGTTCAGCCCGCACTTCGCCCAAGAGGCGGGTGAGGCCATGACCATCATCGGTCTGGTCGCAGCGGGGCTTGGAGTTTCGGTGCTGCCGGCGTCCTATCAGCGGATGCGCATCGACGGCGTGGTCTATCGCCCGTTGCTCGATCCGGAGGCGGTGTCGGCGGTGTGGCTGGTGCAGCGCAAGGATCAGAAGTCACCGATGGCCAAGGCTTTCGTAGATTTGCTTACGCGCAAGGTCGAACCTTCAAAGGCGTGATTGCTGCGCAATCAAATCGCGAGCAGGCTCGCTCCCACCTTGGAATGCGTTCCCCTGTGGGAGCGAGCCTGCTCGCGAAGACGTCCGCTCAAACACCATTCAATTCAGGGCAACCGCACCAAATCCCCCTTCAACGCCACCCGCGTGACAAAAATCCCCGCCCGGCACTCGTATGTATTCAAATCCTTGCGCACATGCTGGTCGTAGTAACTGACGATATTCACCACCGCATTCGCCCCGACCCGTTTGGCATCGGCCTGCAACTTGATCAGATTCGACTGCAACACCCACTCGCAGGAGTTGTGGTCACTCTTGTTGAATCCATTGGTCTTCAAATCGCTGACCACCCCTCGGCGCAACAACTGCTGTGTCCCCTGCGGCCCATTGCCGAGCAGATAGAACTTCACACTGCCATCCAGCCGCCCGGCACGAATCGCGTCCGACAGCACGGTTTCGAAGGGCATGTACATCAGGTTGGTTGCGTGGCTGGCGCTGGGCAGTAGCGCGAAAAGCGCAGCGGCGATCAGGGCTTTCACTTGCATGGTCATCTCCTTGACGGTGAAAGAGAACCGCGAGTGCAGGGCTGATAGGCTCGCCGTTCCATCAGGCGCGGTGCGACGGCCTGTCCGGACGAGTGTAGAGCTGAAATGAGCAGGGCGCCGAATGGTGCCCTTGTGGCGAGAAAATTTATCTTCGCTTGATCGCGGATTTGAGGTGATTGCGATCTGGACTACACAAGGTCAGTGCATTCCCTACGAAAACTTCAGAAGTGAGTGCCTTGTGTGAATAACCTAAGGACGTTAGTTTTCTTAACGCCAGAAATCATCAAGAAAAAACATGATCGAAAAATTCACGAACTGGGACTCAATCGATTATTTGAAAACTGAAGAGGACTTGGTGACCTATCTTGAGATTTGCCTGGATGAAGCAGGGGGGAGATCTTCGGTTCATCGCCAAAGTGCATGGGACGATTGCCCGTGCCCGCCTCAGGATGTTGGGCAACGCCCCAAAATATTCCCGCAAGGGGCTTGTGAGACTCTGAGGATCCTGGGCGACCAGCCATCGCAGAGCCAGACAGGTGATCGGCGATGACAAGCCAACCTGCTTGTGAAAGGGCGCCGAATGGCGCCCTTTGTCGTTTCTACAATCCCATCAATCCACATGCGCCAAATCACCGCGCAGCGCCACGCTCGACACCACCAGCCCGGCACGGCACTGGAATTTCTCAGTGTCCTTGTACAGGTCACGCTGGTCGACGCTGGCGATGTTGATCACCGCGTTGGCGTCGGCGTTCTTCGCGGCGTTCTGCAGGGTCGCCAGCGCCGATTGCAGGGCCCAGAAGCACGCGTCTTCGTCGGATTTGTTCGAGCCGTTGGTTTTGCGGCTGCTGCTCACGGTGTCGAGTTTGCGCACCTGTTTCGGCAGGGTTTCGCCGGCCAGGTAGAACTTCACGCTGCCGTCGAGCAGGCCGGCGTCGGTGGCGCGTTTGACGCCTTCACGGAAGCTCAGGTAGGTCGGCTCGTCGGCGCCCTGTTTGATGATGCCGAGGTTGTTGACTGCTTCGATGTCCGGGTTGATCGACAGCTCCTTGAGCACGTTATCGCGCAGGCGGTTGACCCAGCGGTTGTAGTTGCCGTGGATCTTGCCGTCCTTGGCGTCGAGGCCGTAGCTGCTGCGGTAGTCGATTTCAAACGAAGTCGGGGTGAACGGAATATCGACTTCGGCGTGATGGCGACCGCGTACGGTGATCGCCGCTTTGATCATCCCCGGACGTACCGACTGCACGACCCACTGGCGATCATTCAGCGCAGTGACGATGGCGCGGCTCATCTGTTGCTGGGTGAAACCGAGGTTGGGCGAGAACTCTTCCTTGGCGTTGTAAACCGGTTTGCTGGTGCAACCGCCGAGCACAAAAGCCAGTGCCAACAGAGCGGCGATGCGGTGAAACTGAGTCATTCCCTTCACTCCAAAGGTGTTGCGGTCAGTGCCAGCGGCGGAAAATCAACGAGGTGTTGACGCCACCAAAAGCGAAATTGTTGTTCATCACGTAGTCGTGATGCATCTGGCGGAATTCGCCGCGCAGGTAATCGAGTTTGCCGCAGTGCGGATCGACCTCGTCGAGGTTGAACGTGTGCACGTACAGGTCGCGGTTCATCATCTCGATGCTGAACCACGACTCCAGCGCGCCGCAGGCCCCGAGGGTATGGCCGAGGAAACTCTTCTGCGAGCTGATCGGCATGCGTTCGCCAAACAAACTGCTGGTCGCCAGTGTTTCGGCAATGTCGCCCTGTTCTGTAGCGGTGCCGTGGCCATTTACATAACCGATGGCATCCGGCGTCAGGCCGGCGTCTTCCAGCGCCAGTTCCATGGCGCGGCGCATGGTCACTTGCTCCGGACGCGTGGTGTGCTGGCCGTCGGCGTTACTGCCGAAACCGACAATCTCGGCGTGGATGTGCGCACCGCGCGCCAGAGCATGTTCCAGCTCTTCAAGGACGAGCATGCCGCCACCTTCACCGATCACCAGGCCATCGCGGCCCTTGTCGTATGGGCGCGGGCTGGTCTGCGGCGCATCGTTTTTCAGGCTGGTGGCGTAGAGCGCGTCGAAGACCATGGCCTCGGTCGGGCACAGCTCTTCGGCGCCACCGGCGAGCATCAACGGCAGGCGGCCGAACTTGATCGCCTCGTAGGCGTAACCGATGCCTTGGCTGCCGCTGGTGCAGGCGCTGGACGTCGGGATCAAACGACCGGTGAGGCCAAAGAAGATGCTGATGTTGGCGGCGGTGGTGTGCGGCATCATCCGCACGTAGGAGTTGGCGTTTAGGCCTTCGGCGACCGAGTTGAGCAGCATGTTGCCGAACGCTTTGATCTCATCGGTGCTGCCAGTGGACGAGCCGCACGCGACGCCCATGCGGCCGTCCTTGATCGACTCGTCACCGAGCAAACCGGCGTCCGCCAGGGCTTTTTCCGCCGCACCGACCGCCAGCCGCGACACTCGGCCCATGCTGCGCAATTGCTTGCGCGTCCAGTGCGCGGGCACTGCAAAATCATCGATCGGCCCGGCCAGGCGCGTGTTGAGTTCGCTGAAACGATCCCACTCGTCCATCCGGCGAATGCCGCTGCGGTTAGCCGCGAAGTTGCCGGCGATGGTCTGCCAGTCGCTGCCCAGCGAGGTAATGCCGGCCATGCCGGTGACGACGACGCGCTTCATCAGCACAAGCCTCCGTTGACCGCCAGAACCTGACGGGTGATGTACGAGGCTTCCGCCGACATCAGGAAATTCACCGCACTGGCGACCTCTTCCGGGGTACCCATGCGTTGCGCGGGGATCATTTTCATCAATTCTTCCACCGGCACGTTTTCATCCAGCATCGCCGTGTCGATCAGGCCCGGTGCGACGCAGTTAACCGTGATTTTGCGCTTGCCCAGCTCGATCGCCAACGCTTTTGCCGCGCCGATCACGCCAGCCTTGGAAGCGCTGTAGTTGACCTGGCCACGGTTGCCGATCAGCCCCGACACCGAGGTGATGCAGACAATGCGACCCGCGGCGCGACGGCGGATCATCGGCATCATCACCGGGTGCAGCACGTTGTAGAACCCGTCGAGGTTGGTACGCAGCACCACATCCCAATCGTCATCGCTCAGCGCCGGAAACGCGCCGTCGCGGGTCAGCCCGGCATTGAGCACCACGCCGTAATAGGCGCCATGGCTTTCGACGTCGGCTTCCAGAATGGTTTTGCAGGTTTCGCGGTCGGCGACGTCGAATTGCAGGATGCGCGCCTTGCGCTCCAGTGCTTCGATTTCAGCCTGAACGGCTTGTGCGTCGGCCACGCCGCTGCGGCAATGCAGGACGATGTCATGCCCGGCTTGGGCCAGGCGCAAAGCAATGGCGCGGCCGATGCCACGGCTGGAGCCGGTGACCAGTACGGATTCAGTCATGGTTCGACTCCTGTGTCTGTTGCAGATATTGAGTAACCTGGGGCGGACGGAACACGTTCAGCCGCGCGCTGGCGTGGATGCCAGCGCCGTTGATATGGCATTCGAAGACGCCCATGCCGTTGTCGTCTTCCAGCGAGCGCAGACCATGGATGGTCAGTTCGCTGCCGGCGGGAAAGGCTTCGACGTTGCACTCGAACTTGCGTGTGCCGAGCAGAAAGCCCAGCTCCACCGGGTTGCCTTTCTGGCGCGCGTGGCAACCGGCAAACGCGGCAACGCTTTGCGCCATCAGCTCAATGCCGACCCAGGCTGGGAGGCTGCCGTCGGGCAGGTTGAACAGGCCATCAGGCTTGACCGTGAGCCGGGTGTAAATCTGCTCGTCGTCAAAGCTTGTGATGCTGTCGATCAGAATCATGTCGCCCGCATGGGGCAGCAGTTCGGCGAGCGGCCAATCAGTCATGGGGCGTCTCCGATAATCAGGCTGACGTTGTTGCCGCCGAAGGCAAACGAGTTGCTCATCAGGTAGCGGGGTGCAATGGACGTCAGGCGCTCGTTCGCGGTCACCCAGCGCAACGGCGGCAACGCGGGATCGGCTTGAGCGTCCCAGACGTGCGGCGGCAAGGCGTGAGCGGGGTTGTCGGCGCTCAGGCTCAACCAGCAGAACGCCGCTTCCAGCGCGCCGGCCGCGCCGAGGGTGTGGCCGGTCATCGGTTTGCTCGACGAGCAAGCCACGCCTGCGGGAAACAGCGTGGCAACCGCGAAGCTTTCCATGGCGTCGTTATGCTGAGTAGCAGTGCCGTGCAGGTTCAGGTAGTTGATCTGCGCCGCTTGCAGGTGCGCGCGGTTCAAGGCTTTCTGCATGGCTTGCAGGGCGCCGCGCCCGGTCGGCTCAGGGGCGGAAATATGATGGGCGTCGGAACTGGCGCCGGCGCCGAGCAAGGCAATGGCCGGGCCGTCGCCCTGTTGTTTGCTCATCACGAACAGCACCGCCGCTTCGCCGATATTGATACCGCTGCGGTTGGCCGAGAATGGATTGCAGCGCTCGTCGGACATCGCTTCGAGTGACGAGAAACCGTTGAGGGTCAGTTTGCACAAACTGTCGACGCCGCCGCACAGCACCGCATCGCACACGCCCAGGTCGAGCAAACGCTGAGCGCTCATCAGTGCACGGGCGCTGGAGGTGCATGCCGTGGAAATCACATACGCCGGGCCGCTCAGTTGCAGCCAATCGGCGAGGAAATTGGCCGGGGCGCCGAGTTCCTGTTGCCGATAGTCGTACTCGGCGGGGAACCGCTGCTCGCGAATATAATGCGCCAGACTACGGCTGGCCTCGTCGATACCCGAGGTGCTGGTGCCGAGCACCACGCCGATGCGCTCGCGACCGAACCGCTGGATGGCTTGATCAATGTCATCGCGAATCTGCAACGCCGCTTCCAGCAACAGCTGATTATTGCGGCTGCGCTGATCGGCGAGTTCTGCCGGGATCGGCGCCAGTTCGCCGTGGACGGCGGCCACCGGCAGCTCACGCTCCGGCACCCAACCGGACTCGCGGCGCATGCCCGAGCAGTCGCCGGCGAACAGTTTGCGCGCGACGGTTTGCTTGTCGCGGCCAAGGGCGCAGATCACGCCGAGGGCATTCAGATAAGCGGTCATGGCGTCGGTTTACCCAGCGGAGAAACGCGGTAGTGCGGGCCTTGAGGCAGGTTCAATTCGAAGCTCAACGGTTGTGAATAGTGGATATCCCAACGCGCCGGCAGAGAACGTTGCTGTCCCTGTTGTTGCGCGGCGGGGTAATTGCGCAGCAGTTCGCCGGACGGGGTCAGAGCGAACAACAGCGCGGCAAACAATTCCCGGGCTTCCGGGTTCGGCGGCAGCAGCCCATCGGCCTGCCAATGTCCGTCAATCAGTTGCTGCCGCGCCTGGGGAATGCCCAGCGGGTCCATCATCGACCAGCGGATGCCCGGGCCTTCGCGCTGGATCACCAGCAGCCAGTCCTGGCGTTGCCCGGCTTGCTGGCGTTCGATGTGCAATTGCAGCGGCAGCGGCAATGTCGGGTTGCTCGCCGGTAGCGGCGCCTGGCTGGCACAGGCACTTAACAAAAGCATCAAACCGACCACAAAAAGTCGCCACACCGCGGACACTGTGGGAGCGAGCCTGCTCGCGAAGATGCCGGCACATTCAACAAAGAGGCTGGCTGACCCACCGCTTTCGCGAGCAGGCTCGCTCCCACAGGTTATGTGTCGCATCAACGATCACCTTCAAGCGGTTTACGCGCGACAACGTTCACCAACGTCTCTTCGCGCTCACCAAATGGCTTCGGCTTACGCAAGCCAAACCGCTCCAGCAAACCGAAATCCTTCGACCGGCTCCACCACAGATACGGGTAGGAAACATTGCGTTCGCCAAACTCGAAACCCTGCTCGCGAATCATCTGCAGATACTGCGCCGCACTCTTCTGCACCTGCATCGGATGACGGAACAGCCAGCGGATCACCCACGTATCAATGTAAGCCTCGGTGGATTCGGCGAACAGCAGATAGCCGCCCGGTTTCAACACGCGATAGAACTCGGCCAGGGCTTTTTCCTGTTCGACCAGATGATGAAAAGTCTGATGGCAGAACAACAGATCAACGCTGGCGTCCGGCACCTTGAGCGTTGCGCAGTCGCTGCCGATCAGCTCTACATCGAGGCCTAGGCGCGCTGCTTCTTCAGCGCTCAACCCCAGGCTGTGCGGATCGGCGTCAACACCGATCAAACGCTGTGGCGCGAAGGTCTGGCGCAGATGACCGAACGACTTGCCCTGTCCGCAACCGGCGTCCAGCAACACCGGGTTTGGCGGCAGCGCTTCACTGAACAAACCGCGCAAATCATTGATCGCCACCCGCAATACATGGTGCTGCCAGGTGTGGCTGCGCAGGAACCAGAAACCGAAGCGGGTTTCCTCGACGTAGCTGTCGCTCAAGTAATTCATGTGGCGTCCTTTGCACAGAGTTCGGAAATCATCTTCAAGCGGCGACGCGCTTCGCTGACAAACGGGTTGCGTTCGTCCCATGCATAACCGGCGAGGATCGAGCAGATCATCCGACGGATTTCCGCCTGGCTGTCTTCATAGAAAATCACGTCCTGAAAGGTGCCGGCGTACCAGCCCTCGACGTAGCAGCGGAAAGTGTCGACGCCGCGCTTGAGTGGCTCGGCGAACTCGCTTTGCCAGTCGACCGTTTCACCCTGCAACTGACGATGCAGCACGGCCGCGGCCATGCTCGCCGAGCGCATGGCGATGGTCACGCCGGAGGAGAACACCGGGTCGAGAAATTCCGCCGCGTTGCCGAGCAGTGCGAAGCCCGGCCCGTGCAACGTTTTCACATTGGCCGCGTAGCCGCCGAGGGTGCGTGCCGGGGTGTCCCACACAGCGTTGTTCAGCACGCCGGCAAGGCTCGGCGATTCGGCGATAAAGCTGCGCAGGCAGGCATCCAGATCGCTGTCGCGATCCTTGAAATGTTCTTCAGCGGCGACCACGCCGACCGAGCAACGACCATTGCTGAACGGGATCGTCCAGAACCAGACATCGCGATGTTCCGGATGCGTGGTGACGAGAATTTTTTCGCGGTCGAACGCCGGGTTGTCGATGTGATCTTCGACGTGGGTGAACACTGCCTGACGCACCGGGAAATTCGACGGTGCTTCCAGGTCCAGCAGCCGCGACAACACGCGACCGTAACCGCTGGCATCGAGGACGAAATCCGCTTCGACGCGATACTCGCTGCCGTCCTCGCGACGCACATCCAGCTGCGGTTTCGTCCGCTCGAAATCGACGCTGACGATGGCATCGCCATAGCGGATTTCCGCGCCTTGCAGCGCTGCTTGATCGGCCAGCAGTTTGTCGAAGTCGGCGCGTTGCACCTGAAACGTGGTCGGCTTGCCACCGGTAAAGGTATCGCCGAAATCAAAGGCACTGTAACGCTCGCCCCAGGCGAATGCGGCGCCGGTCTTGCGCTGGAAGCCAGCGGCATTGACGGCGTCGAGCATGCCGGCCTCTTCGACGAAGTCCAGGCAATGGCTGAGCAGGCTTTCACCGATCGAAAAGCGCGGAAAGTGCTGGCGCTCGATCACCAGCACATCGTGGCCCTTACGCTTGAGCAAGGCCGCAGCGATAGCGCCGGACGGGCCGGCGCCGATGATCACGACCTGACGGGATTCCATTTCAACGATTGGCACGTGAGCTCCGGGGCAGAGGATGTTGCAGATTCAAAGGTGCGCGATGCAGGCCGATCAGGGCCGGTAGCAGCGTCGCGATCAGTCCCATCAGCATCAGCGCGAAGTACAGCGCCGGGGTGATGAGTTGTTGTTGCAAGAGCAGATTGAGAAAGACGATTTCGCTGAGGCCACGAATATTCAGCAGCACACTTTCGCGCCAGCGGCTGGCGCCTTCGAACGAAGCGCCGGCCCAGCCGAGACCGAGCCAGTTGCCGAGCAGTTTACTGGCAATCGGCAACAGCAGCAGCGCCGCCCATTGCAGCGGTCCAAGGCTGGAGAGGGCGCTGTGCACGTCGATTTGCACGATGCCGAACGTGAGGATCAGCGGAATCGCCAGCCACGTTTGCAAGCGGCTCATCCAGCGCGCCGGCAACGGTAGCACCAGTGGCACTTTCAGCGCGGCCATGCACTGCAGATAACCGATGCCGAAGATCAGCGCGTTGAGTTTGTAATGCTCGGCCATCACCAGCAACGCGAAAAAACCGAGGCTGTAGGTCAGTGGTCGGCGTACGCCGATGACGCGCAACAACAGCGGCACACAGGCGAGGCCCAGCGGCAGCAACAGACTGCTCAGGTGCAGACTGCCTTGGGCGAGCCCGAACAATGTCCAGCAGGTCAGGTCAATGAGGATCGCGGTCTGCACTAGTCGGCGCGTGGCGGCGGGCGGGTAATCGATATGGCGCAGGTACAGGTACAGCACCGGGATTGCGGTAATCGCGAACACCAGACCGATGGCCAGCGAGTTGAGCCACGGTTGCGTCGGCAGTAGCCAATACGCAGCGGCAAGACCACAGGCGAACGGCACGAGGAAACTCGGCACGGCGATTTTCACGCTCTGGCGATCGAGTTTCAGATCGATCACATCACTGAGGATATGCCCGAGCAGCAGGGCAAAGCTCAGGCTGTAGAGGTTTTTCAGCCAGTCCGGCGCGATCAGTTCGGCGCCGCTGAGCTGCCAGCCCGGCTCGATCCAGAAGTACATCAGCAGCGGCAAACCGAAGCTCGCCAGCAACAACTGGCTGACGATCGGGATCAGGCCGAAGTGGCGCCCAATGCGAGTAGCCACGGCGAACAACGCCAGCGCCAGTAGCCAGAAGCCGACGACCATCACGCTGCCGGCTCCGCAACGGCGGCGGTATGTTCGTGACGTCCGGCCCACGGTGCGAGCATGAAGCTAAAGGCCAGACCGAGGCTCACCGACAGACCGAAATTGCTCACCGCCGGTGTGCTGGAAACCGCCAGCAAACCAAACGACAACCACGTCGTCACAGCGGCCAGCAAGGTGCCGAGCAGGCTCACCGCCGCACCACCGACTTGCTCACGCATAAGAATCGCGTAGTCGACGCTGATCGCCGTCACCAGCAGCAGGCCGAACAGGCTGAACAGGGTCAACGGCTGGCCGAGCCAGCCAAGGCTGGCCAGACTGCACAGCGCAGCGAGCAGCGGCAGGGCGACAATGCGCAGCGCGCCGCCGAGACCGAACGGCAGCATCAGCACCAGCACGATCAACACGCAGGAGGCGAGTTTCAGTTCAGCAGCGCTGATTTGCGTCGCCGCAAACACTTCATTCAATTCACCGAGACGATCGACCAGTGTCACCCCCGGCAAATCCCGCGCCTGCACCCGCAACAGCGCTGGGTTGTTCAAACCTTGCAGGCTGGTCATCGCCGCCACGCCGTCTTCGCTCGGGCCGAGCCACAGCGTGCGATACGGCTCGCCGAGCGGGCCGGCCAGTGCCGCGTCGATGTCTTCAGCGGGCACGGTTTGCAGCTGCTGCAGTTCGCTTTGCAGCGCCGCGAGCGGCACGCCGAGGTCGAGCAGTGGCTGCCAGTATTGCGGCAGTTTGTTCAGTGCCTGGCGTACCTGCTCCTGCTGGTTCGGCGGGCTGACCAATTGGTCGAGGGCCAGATAACCTTGCAGTTTGTCGAGGTTGACCAGTTGCTCCAGACGCTCGCTCAGCGCGGCCTGACGCTCAAGTAATTGCTGCTGATTGTCGGCGCGCACGAGGAAAAACTGGCTGGTCGGCTGATAGCCGGTGATGCGCGCGATGGTCTGCGCTTCGTCGGTCAGCTGTTGCGGTGCGCCGACCCATTGGCGGATGTCATTCTTGCTTTGCAGCTGCACCAGACCGCCCACACAAAACGCGATCAGCAGCGCTAACAGCACCGGTGTGCGCACGCGTTCGAGGAGCTTTTCGCGCAGATTGACCATGCGCTCGGCCAGATGCAGCGGCCATTGCGCGGGCCGCAACTCGACATTTTTCAGCAATGCCGGCAACAGACAAACGGCCGACAGATACGCGCCGAGCAGGCCGGCGGCGGAGAACACCGCGATTTGCGTCAGCGCCGGGAACGGCGTCCACGCCAGCGCCAGGTAACCGATGGCACTGGTGATCAGGCTCAGGGTCAGCCCGGAAAGCGTCAAACGCAACGCCGGCCAACTGCGCCACGGCTTCAGGCTCCAGCTCTTCGACAAATAGTGCAGCGGGTAATCCACGGCCACGCCGATCAGGCTGGAACCGAGCACCAATGTCATCACATGCATATGGCCGAACAGCGCGACACAAGCCACCGCCCCGAACAACATGCCGACCAGCACTGGCACGAACGCCAGTAGCACGCGCCAGCGACGGAAAGCGAGCAACAGCAGCAACAGAATACCGATCGTGGCACCGCCGCCGACCCAGGTCATTTCGCGTGTGGCTTGCTGCTGGCCGTTGGCCGCGTACAGCAAACCGCTGGCGGCCAGCAATTGCACGTCGGATTTAGCCGCCTGCTCACGACTGGCTTCCAGCAGTGCGGCGACTTGCAGCGGCAGGTTCATATCGAAAGCGTTGCCGGTGGTGCGTGCGCGCACCAGCACCCAGCTCTTGCCGTCGGCGTCGGCAATTAATGCGCCGCTGCCGATGTCCAGTTGCACCGAACCGTGCTGCGGCTGGCTGTTCTGAATGCGCCCGGTCAAGCCCAGCCAGTCATCCTGACTCGGCACCAGACTGAAACCGCTGAACGGGTCGAACAGGGCTTGTACGCGTTGCTGAATGAATGCGTCGGGGTGTTCGATCAGCAGTTGCCGATCATCCGCCGAGAGCATCGCCAATCGTCCTTGCAGCAATTGCGTGCGCAGGGCGGGGAGATCCGCTTGCAGGTTCCACTGCACTTTTTCGAACAGACCGCTGGCCTGCCATTGCTCGCCCAGCGTCTGCGCCATCGCCACTGCTTGCTGACGATCGGCATGGCCGACCAGCACCAGCATTTCGCGGTTGAGCGGCTCCTGCATACGCTGCTCGGCGCGCAGTTCAAGGGCGTCAGGATTGGTGCCCGGCACCAGCTCCATCAAGTTTGCCGACAGCGGCGCACCGTCGCGCCATTGCCAACCGGCCAGTGCGACGACCGCCAGCAGCAGGATCAGAAACAGCCAGGGCAGCCTGCGTTCACTCGGCAAAGTCATGTTGCTCCGTGTCACTCAACGGTTGCCCGGCGGTGCTGTCCTGCATGCGCAACACGGTGCTGTCGCCTTGGGTTTCCAGCAGCTCGATGGTCTGCACCAGCGCGCCGCCGTCGATGTTGATCTGGTTGAACACTTGCTTGAGCAGCAGCGAGCGTGGGGTCAGGGTCAGCTTCCACTGCTGCGCATCACCGCTCAGCGCCAGTTCGAAGTCACGTTGCAGGCCGCTGCTGTCGCCTTGCAATACGGCGAGGAACAAGCGGTTCTGCTCGGCACCGGCACTCTTGTTCGGCAGCAACTGCCAGCCATTGCCGTCACGCCGGGCGATGCCTTTGGCTGTGATGCGGTAGTCCTGTTGCAGCGGGGTTTTCAGCAGCCAGAGCAGGCCGTGATTTTTCGCCAGGACGAAGTTGCCCTTGCTGATCAGCGGCTGCGGCAGGTCGCGCAGGTGTTTTTCCTGAATGAACTGGCCGTGGATCACGTCCGGTTTCGCCAGTTGCTCGCTGAGCTGTTGCAGATCGAAGGCGTTGGCCAGCGCTGACAGCGTCAGCAGCGCCAATACGCTCAGGCTTTTAACCAAAACATTCATCGCAGCATCCTTTCCACGGCATCGGTGAAGACTTTCGGCGAAGCCAGCTGCATCTCGCGACTGCTGACTTCGACGGCGACTTGCACCGAGCTGGCACGGGTCAGGCGTTCGCCGCTGTGCAGGTCGGTGATCAGGTAATTGATCTTCAGACGGTTTTCCCACTCGACCAGGCTGGCGCGCACATTCAGACGCTGACCGAATACCGCGCCACGCACATAGCGCAGTTGCAGATCGATGATCGGCCAGGCGTAGCCGGACTCGACCATCTGCGTGTAGTTGTGGCCGATCTTGTCCAGCAGCGCGCAACGCGCCACTTCGAGGTATTTGACGTAATGGCCATGCCAGACGACGTGCATGGTATCGACGTCGAAAAACGGCACGAGGATTTCCGTGTCAGCGTGAAGCACTCCGGCGCTACGCATGCAGCCTCCAGTGTCGCGTGGCGATGCGTTGCAGGCACAGGCGCAATTCGCCTTCCAGTGCGCGATCCTCGATGACCGGCGGGAAATCCTTGGCCAATTCTTCGTGCATCGCCGCCAGCGACGGCGGCAGCGGTCGCGCATCTTCGGCTTGAGCACGCAGCCACACGCCCTGGTTGGCGGCGAGCAATGTCGCGGCGGCGACCTGTTCGGTTAGTTCCAGCACACGGATTGCATCGCGGGCGGCGATGGTGCCCATGCTCACTTTGTCTTGGTTGTGGCACTCGGTGGAGCGCGAGAACACGCTGGCCGGCATGGTGTTTTTCAGCGCTTCTGCGGTCCAGGCGCTGGTGCCGATCTGCACGGCTTTGAAACCGTGGTTGATCATGGCGCGATCCGCCGGAGCACCGGAGAGGTTGCTCGGCAAACCGTGGTTGTAACGTTCGTCGACCAACAAGGCGAGCTGCCGATCCAGCAGGTCAGCGACGTTGGCCACGAGGTTTTTCAGGCTGTCCATGGCGAACGCGATGTGGCCACCATAGAAGTGCCCGCCGTGCAAAACGCGCTCGGCTTCGGCGTCGATGATCGGGTTGTCGTTGGCGCTGTTCAGTTCGGTTTCGATGAACGAGCGCAGCCAGTTCAGGCTGTCGGCCAACACCCCGAGCACGTGCGGGGCGCAACGCAGCGAATAGCGATCCTGCAGGCGATGTAGCGGCGCGGTCGGTGCGTCGATCGCCAGATCCTTGCGCAGCCACGCGGCGACCTGCATTTGCCCGGGATGCGGTTTGGCGGCGAACAGGCGCTCGTCGAAGTGCTCCGGATTGCCTTGCAGCGCGACCACGTTGAGCGCGGTGATGCGCGTGGCCAGTTGCAGCAGATAGTCGGCACGGGCGAAGGCGAGGCAGGCGAGGCCGGTCATCACCGCGGTGCCGTTCATCAGCGCCAGCGCTTCTTTCGGGCGCAGCACCAGCGGCGTCCAGCCGAGTTCGCGATGCACATCGGCGGACTGGCGACGTTCACCTCGGAACATTACTTCGCGCTCGCCGGAGAGTGTCGCGGCGACGTAGGACAGCGGTGTCAGATCGCCGCTGGCGCCGACCGAGCCTTCTTCGGGAATCAGCGGCAGAATGTCGTATTCGAGGAAGGCGTGCAGACGCTCCAGCAACTCGACGCGCACGCCGGAGACGCCGTGGCACAGCGACTGCAAGCGCGCCGACAGCACTGCACGGGTGGCTTGCGCGTCGAGCAGTTTGCCCAGCCCGCAACCGTGGAAGGTATAGAGGTGACGCGGCAACGCTTCAACGTGATGCAACGGCACCGCGACCACGCAGGAATCGCCGTAACCGGTGGTGACGCCGTAGATCACGCCTTCCTTGTCCAGCAGCGAATCAAGGAACCGCGCGCCTTTGGCGATGCGCTCGCGGTAGTCGGCGTCGCTCTGCAACTGCACGGGCGCCTGACGATTGGCCAGGGCCAGCACGTCTTCGATGCGCAATGGGCGTTCGCCGAAGGTTACCGGCTCATGGGTTGGCGTCGTCATCGGTCTTCCAGAAAGGGTAAAAGTTGAACCATTGTTGCGGCGCTTCGAGGCAATAGTGACTCAGGCGCTGCGCATAGCGGGTGGCCCACTGATGAATGACCTGCTCGCGCTCACTGCGCTTCCATACCACGGCGTCGGCGAAGGGCTCGAGGGTCAGGCGATAGTGACCGTCCGGCTGCTTGAGGCACATCAGCAGATTGACCGGGCATTTCAGCAGGCCGGCGAGCAGCCACGGGCCTTGCGGGAATGGCGCCGGATGGCCGAGAAAATCGACGGTGACGCTACGCCCGCCATGCAGCGGCACGCGGTCGCCGGCAATCGCCAGCCACTCGCCGCGTTCCAGGCGTTCGTGCAGTTGCAGCATGATCACCGGGTCCAGTTCGCTGACCTGAATCAGGCGCAGATTGGTCGCCCCTGCTTCACCCAGCAAACGGTTGAATTGTTCGGCGTGCTTGGTGTGCACCAGCACGTTCATGGTGACCTTTTCGCCGATCTCCGCCAGTGCGCGGCAGACTTCGAGATTGCCCAGATGTGCACCGACCAGCAGTTGCCCGCGACTGCCGCGCAATTGATTGCGCAACAGTGCCGGGTCGATGATTTCGATCTGTTCGATGCGCAGCTTGCCGTTCCACACGTCGAGCTTGTCGAGCATCGAATCGGCAAACGCCATGAACTGGCCGAACACGCGCCAATGGGTGGGACGCAATTCCTCGCGCTGACTCCACGCGGCCAGGCGCTGCTGGTATTGCCAGGCACTGCGCCGAGCGGTGCGGCCGAACAGGAAAAAGTACAGGACGATGCCGTACAACAACGGGCTGAGCAGGCGTCGGCCGAGGACCTTGGCGGCGAATGCGGTGAATTTCATCAACAGAAAGCTGCCGCGCTCTTCGCGGTCAGCCCAGTGCTTTTTGTCGGTCTCGCTGGTCATGCTCGAAACCGCCGCCAGAGGATCACCGGGAAGCGCAGCAACATGCCGAGAAACAGCCGTGTATGCATGCTGGAAATCAGCGCGTTGTCGTGGAACAGACGGAAGTGCGAGACACCGTCCAGCGGGTAGTGCACGCTGGTCTGCAGCCAGCGCATCGGCTGATTGCGCCACGACAGGCGCACAAGAATGTCCGAGTCGAAATCCATGCGCTTGCCGACTTTCGCCGTATCGATCACCGCCAGCGTCGGCGCCAGCGGATAGACACGAAAGCCGCACATCGAATCGCGGATCTGCAACGACAGCGTGTTGATCCAGACCATCACGTGGGTCAGGTAGCGTGCGTACAAACGGCCTTTCGGCACGCTCTCGTCGAACAGCGGATAACCGCAGATCATCGCTTCGGGATGGGCGCGGGATTCCTCGACGAAACGCGCCACGTCGTGCAAGTCGTGCTGACCGTCGGCATCGACCTGCAGCGCATGGCTGAAACCCAGTAACGAGGCCTCTCGCAGGCCGGTCATCACGGCCCCACCCTTGCCCTGATTGGCGGTCAGGCGCACCAGGTGCACGTTGTCGCGTTCCGCCAAACCGTCGAGCACCTTGGCGCAGGACTGGGTGCTGGCGTCATCCACCAGAATGCACGGCAGATTTTGCGCGAGCAGAGCATCGACCACGGTGCCGATGGCAGTTTCGTGGTTGTAAACGGGGATCACGGCACAGGGATTATGCATACCGGCGATCCCTGTAGGAGTGAGCCTGCTCGCGATTGAGTGCGCAGCACTCACCAAGGTCAATCATGCTCTACACCCAGAAGAATCCGCCCACTGGAGCACGTCGCCGTGTCATTGCGATAAGCGAAATACAATTTGCGGCGCTCAGGATCAAACCGCAGGTGCAACTGGATTTCATCGCCGGGGCGCACCAGTTGCTGGAATTTCAGGACTTCCATGCCGGCAAATGCGCCAGTCAGGTTAAGCAATTGGCGACTGAGGCTCAGCGCCCATTCAACCTGCACCACGCCGGGCAATACCGGGGCTTTCGGGAAGTGACCACTGAAATAAGCCAGATCCGGCGGCACGCTCAACTGCAGACTCCATTCACCTTCAGTTTCAAGCTGCTCGAGCACTTCCGGCGCTTTCGGTCGCGGGGCGATCAGCAGCGCTTCGATATCTGTCTGCGGCAGCTTGCCTTGGCTGTTCAACGGCAATTGCCGCACCAGCCGCCAGCGTCGGGGCAGGGCCAGCGCTTCGCAGTGTTGGCGCAAATGCTGGCGCAGGGTTTCGGTCAGGTTGCGACGGCCGTGTTCACGCAAGGCAAACAAGCCTGCCTCGCTGAGCACCAGCAGTGCACCGAGGGAGGCGCGGTTTTCCTGGACCACGCCCAGACGTGCTTCGGCGACCCAATCATGGGTCACCAGCGCTTGTTCGAGCATGGGCAGAGAGATGCGTTTTTCTTCCAGTTTGACGATCCGGTCCAGCCGTCCGAGCAGTTCGAAGCGTCCATCGGCGGCGATGCGCGCGGCATCAGCGGTGTGCTCAACATGCCCGGCAGGCAGGTAAGGTGAAACGATCAGCAGGGCGCCTTCGCTGTCCTGGCTCAATTCAACGCCGGCAAACGGTTGCCACAGTTGTTCGCCCTGACGCCAGGCGATACCACCGGTTTCCGAGCTGCCGAGGATTTCCGTCGGCCATTGCTGCAAGCGTTGTTGCAGACTCTGCGCCGCTTCGAGCGGTAACGCGCCGCCGGAGGAAAACACCCGGCGCACGGCGCTCAGGGCAGGCCAGTCAAGGTTGTCGCCCATGCGTTTGAGCAGTGCCGGGCTGGCTATCCAGGCGAAGGCGGGATGTTCGCGGCTGGCACGCTGCAAGTCTTCTGGAAAGGCCAGTTGCCTGCGCACGAACGAGCGTCCGGCGCACAGCGGCCACAGCACGCGAAACAGCAAACCGTAGATATGTTGCGTGGCGACGCTGCCGATGATGCAGGCCTCACCGAGATCCGCGCCCCACAGTTGCTCCAGCGCTTGGACTTCATTGGCCAGCTGGCGCAGGGTCTTGTCGATGCGCTTGGGTTCGCCGCTGGAGCCGGATGTGCACAGGCTCAGACGGCATTGGTCGAGATTCAGTTCGGCGCCGGGTAACGGCGGATGTTTAAAGTCGCTCAGTTGCGCGTCATCGGCCTGATCCGTCAGCCAGAGGTCGACTTCGCCCGACCAGCGCTGGCGGGTTTGTGCTTGCAGATCCGAGGGCAGCAGAACACTCACGCCGGCACGCCATGCACCCAATAGAGCGACGGCCAGTTCGGCGGCATCTTCCAGATGCACAGCCAGGCGTTTCACGCCTTGCGCTTGCAGCCCGGCGGCAACGCTCAGGGCCTGTTCGCACAGTTGCGTGTGTTCGAGGGCCGGTGCGTGGCTGATTGCCCGCGCCGACACAGGCTTGAGCAACAGCTGCTCAAGTTTTATCCAGTTCATGTACGGCCTCTTACCCGTTGTCGTATCAGCCATTCAATGGCAAACATCAGGCCGATCAATCCGTAGGAAATCAGGCCGGTGTACAACATCCACCAATTCAGCGGCGCCCACAGGGTCAGGAGGGCGGCGCACAAACCGTTGCAGAAGAAAAACACGCTCCAGGCCACCGTGACCTTGCGCGTATAGCGAATCGCGATGTCCGGCAGTTCTGGCTCACGCAAGCGCGCCAGTCGCTCGACCATCGGCGGCCCGAATTTCAGGCTCAGGCTGAACAGCACCAGCATGAAGCCGCTGATCAGCACCGGGTACCAGCGCAGCAACAACGGGCTGTCGAACAGCGCCAGCAGCAGGCAGAACACAATGGCCACGCCAGCCATCCACAGGCTGCCGGGTTTACGTTCACCGGTCAGCGCTCGCGCCAGCCACAGGCTGCCCAGCAGCAGACCGAACTGCCACGGGGCAAAATGCTCCATGCCGAAATACACCGCGAAGGGATACAGCAGACCGGCCAGCAGCAGGCCGAGGCCGATCATTCGGCTCATGCGGCCGGTTGAACCAGGCGGTAGACCGCCTCGACCACGTCACCGACCGTGCGCACCGATTTGAATTCTTCGGCGGCGATTTTCTTGCCGGTCTGGCGTTTGATGTGATCGATCAGATCGACCGCATCGATGCTGTCGATTTCCAGATCCTGATAGAGGTTGGATTCCAGGCTCACACGGGCCGGATCCAGTTCGAACAGCTCGACCAAGGCAGCGCGCAGGGTGTTGAAAATATCGTCACGAGTTTGCATGGTCCGGTCTCAAGCTGCCTGTTTTGCCGTGACGAACGCCGCAAGGCTCGCCACGTTGGTGAAATGGTTACGGGTGTCTTTGGCGTCGGCGTCGATCTTGATGCCGTATTTCTTCTGGATGGCCAGACCCAGTTCCAGCGCGTCGACGGAATCCAGGCCCAGGCCTTCGCCAAACAGTGTCTGCTCGTCACCGATGTCGTCGACATCGATGTCTTCGAGGCCGAGGGCGTCGATGATCAGCAGTTTGATGTCACGCACCAGGCTAGCGGTGTTCAGTTCGCTCATCTTCGGCGAGCTCCTTAATGAAGTAGGTGTGCAAATAATCGTTGAGCTTGCGCGAAGCCTGCGGTGCGGGGCCCTGCGCGGCGAAGGCTTGTGGGTCTATATCGGCCCCGACGCAAAAACTGAAGTGCACGCGGCGGCTGGGTATCCGATACCAGGGTTCGGCTTTGGTCAGAGTAGTCGGGCTGACCTTGATGATCACCGGCGTGAGAATTTTCGCACCGCGCAGGGCAATCGCCGCGGCGCCCCGATGAAAGGCCGGCGCCTGACCCGGTTGGGTGCGCGTGCCTTCGGGAAAGATGATCAGGGTCTGGCCGTTTTGCAGAGATTGCGCGGCGGCATCGAGCATGTCCATGCTGCCGTCATTGCTGATGTATTCGGTGCGGCGCAACGGGCCACGGGTGAAGGGGTTTTCCCACAGGCTTTTCTTCACCACGCAATTGGCCTGGCGCACCAGACCGATGAGGAACACCACATCGATCAATGAAGGGTGGTTGGCGATGATCATCTGCCCCGGCCGACCCAGACGTTCGGCGCCCTGAATGTCATAGGTCAGCACGCCGCTGCGAGCCATGAACCGCACGAAGAACCAGAACAGCCGACTGACGGTCTGCCGCGCGCGTTGGCGATGCGCAACGGCGTCACCGGGCAGGCAACCCAGCAGAGGAAATACCAGCACCCGCAGGCATAGCCCACCCAACCCGAACAGGACGAAGCTTGCGGCGGTGGCCAGCAGTCGCCAGTAATAGGCATCGCGTTTTTTTTCGGTCACGGGTTGCGTTGCCAGGTCCATACACGATTTTTCCAGGCATGTTGGCAATGGGGTTGCTGGCCGAGCAGGGTTCGCAGCAGATCGAGCGCGTGAGGCCAGTGCGCTTTTGACCGTGTTTCCGTGGTGCTGTTCAGGGTCAGCCGCCAGTCGGTACCGGGGGTCAGCAAAAGACCGAGTGCGTAGGGAAACGGCACATCGTCGATCCACGCTGAATACGCTTCGGGTGGTTGTTCTTCGGTAATGATCAACAGCACCGCCGGAGCGCCTTCATCGAGCAGGGCCGCGGCTTCGAGCATGCCATGCTCAAGGCCGTCGCCGGCAGCGGCGAGGGCGGTCATTTCGCTGGTTTCGCCACGCATGATCGACCACAGGCCGATGATCGCGTTGTGCACCGACAGGCTGAACTGCGTCGGTGACAGCGGCGATTCGTTGGCCAGATCGCTGAGGATCTCGTAAGTGCGTGGGGTTTCGCCGTGACGCGAAACAAACACCAGCGGCAGATTGTCCCGTCCGTCGGCCAGGGGCCAGCCCACGCTGAACGCCATGCGCGCCAGTCGGCTGAGGCGGCGGCGCTGCATGGCCGGCAAAAACGACACATCGGGCGCGGCATCACTGCTCTGGAGCACGACCGGTTGTCGGCTCCAGGCCTGCCAGGCGTCCACGCTGTCGAGGCCAGGGGCCCACGCGCGCCATTGGGCGATGTTGAAGTTGATCACGGACATTCATCCCGCCCCTGCGGGCTTTCGTTGACGCGTTGAGTGGCCAAAGCCGCAGCAGACTTGACGTGGCGCTTGGCGCCGGGTGGCGCGCATTATCCCGGTGCGACGAGTGTGTAGCAAATGCTGGTTACATTTTGTGCAATGAAATGTACCGAGTGGTTCGCAAGGAAACTGTCACTTGGCCATTATCCAGATCGTGAGCGGCTTGTCTGTCGGGAATCTCGGCGATCAATGGCGGCGATTGCGCTATCTGTCCGCAGATATTTGCACCTGACTTTGTAGTCCGTGTCCGTGAAGGTAGCGAAGCGAGGTCGAGCGCATCTACACTCGGTCATTCTTTGATACACGGAGGTTTGGTCATGCGGCGCGTGGTGTTCAATCAGAAAGGTGGCGTAGGCAAGTCCAGCATTGCCTGCAATCTGGCGGCGGTCAGCGCCAGTGAGGGTTATCGCACGCTGTTGGTGGACCTCGATGCCCAGGCCAATTCCACTCAGTATCTGACCGGGCTCACCGGCGACGACATCCCGATGGGTATTGCCGACTTCTTCAAGCAGACGCTGTCCTCGGGGCCTTTCTCGAAAAAGAACCAGGCAGACATTTACGAAACCCCGTTCGACAACCTCCACATCATCACCGCCACCGCCGAGCTGGCCGACTTGCAGCCCAAGCTTGAGGCCAAGCACAAGATCAACAAGCTGCGTAAGTTGCTTGATGAGTTGTCCGAGGACTACGACCGGATCTATCTGGATACGCCGCCAGCGCTGAATTTCTATGCGGTCTCGGCGCTGATTGCCGCTGATCGCGTGCTGATTCCTTTTGATTGCGACAGCTTCTCCCGTCAGGCCCTGTACGGCCTGATTGCCGAAATCGAAGAGTTGAAGGACGACCACAACGAAGGCCTGGAAGTAGAAGGCATTGTGGTCAACCAGTTCCAGGCCCGGGCGAGCCTGCCACAGCAGATCCTCGATGAGCTGATTGCCGAAGGTTTGCCGGTACTGCCGGTGTACCTGACCAGTTCAGTTCGCATGCGCGAATCGCACCAAGCCAGCATGCCGCTGATCCACCTCGATCCCCGGCACAAGCTGACCCAGCAGTTCGTCGAGCTGCACAACTTGCTTGAAGATCACTGATCTCTTGAGCTATCCATGAACACCTGTGGGAGCGAGCTTGCTCGCGAATGCGTCAGTTCAGTCGACATCTTCGTTAGCTGATCCACCGCTTTCGCGAGCAAGCTCGCTCCCACAGGGGGGATTGGGGTGTGTCAGATCCCCTGGCTACGCAGCCACGCCATCAACTGCGGCAACGGCAACGCACCACTCTGCCGTGCCACTTCCTTGCCGTTCTTGAACAGAATCAGACTCGGAATCGAGCGAATTCCCAACTGCGCCGACAACTGCTGATTGGCCTCGCTATCAAGCTTGGCCAAGCGGCATTTGCCCGCCAACTGCGCCGCCGCTTGCTCGAACACCGGCGCAAACGACTTGCACGGCCCACACCACTCCGCCCAGACATCCACCAGCAACGGCAAATCACCCTTGATCTGGCTGGCGTAATCGCCTTGCTTGAGTTCGAACGGTTTGCTCAGCAACACGGCGGATTTGCAGCGCCCGCACTTGGGCTGGTCCGCGAGGCGCTCGGCGGGGATGCGGTTGAGGCCGTTGCAGGAGGGGCAGGGGATGAGGAGTGGGGTGGTCATGATTGGTTCTCTGGTAGGCAGTCTATAGAACTGATTTGGAGTCGATCTGCCAACTTATCAATGTCGCAACTGCTCACATTTTTCTCAAAACCGTTCCGGGATCGATGGCTAGTCTGAAGACCAATTCGGCGTTTTACGCTTGTCGTGAGGAGATCGCTTTGTCTTTATCTGCGTGCTACTTTTGTTGCACTAATCCAGGAATCGATGATTCCTATGCATCAAATCGGAGCGACATAATGTCCGTAACTTCCAAGATACGCCGCCAAGGCGGCGCTGCCGTCATTACGATTCCGCCCACGCTTTTAAAATTGTTGCATCTGGAGGTTGGCGCACAGCTAGAGCTGAATGTGGTCGATGGCGAACTGATTGCTCGTCCAGCCGTAGCCGCTACGCGTAAGCGTTATAGCTTGTCAGAGCTACTCGAAGGCGCAGAAGAACTGCAGAAACTTAACGCCCAGACTAGCGAGACTCTTGAAGGTGATTCTGTCGGCCGGGAGCTGGGTTGATGGTGCGCCGACAGCCCCCTCAGCGGGGTGACGTTTACTGGATTGATCCAAACCCGGTTGCGGGGCGGGAGATGATGAACAGACATCGCTTTGTGGTGATTACGCCCAGAGAGATCAACGCATTGGGCGTGAGCATGACGGTGCCTGTTACTAGCGGTGGGAATTTCAGCCGGAATTTGGGTTTGGCGGTGGCCATTACTGGCCACGAAACCAATGGTGTAGCGGTGTGTAATCAGGTTCGCAGTTTTGACATCGAACAACGGGTACGAGACGGCACGGCCAAATTCATCGAGCGACTGGATGACGTGACAATGTCTGACATTGTCGACCGTGTAATCAGTGCAATCGATCCGCTAAGCTGAAACGCCTCAGGAAGAACAACTGATCTCCAAATGCTTGCCCCACTCCGGCGGCCGCTCGGCATAAGCCTCCATTCCCGACTGCTGCTCAAACGGTTTGCTCAATACCGCATGCAGTCGGCGTACCTCCGAGTAATCCCCTTGCTCTGCCGCATCGATAGCCTTTTGCGCCAGGTAATTGCGCAGGATGTACAGCGGATTGACTGCATGCATGCGGGTGCGGCGCTGTTCCTGATCAGCAGCACCATCGCGGGCAACCCGGGCGACGTAGCGTTCGCCCCAAGCGTCGAAACCCTTGATGTCGACGAAGTCATCACGCAACCGGGCCACGGCCTGTTCGGCGGATTCTTCACCGAGACGGCGGAAGAACAGCGTGTAATCAACGCCGCTGTTCTGCATCAGTTGCAGCAGGTCTTCCAGCAGCTTCTGGTCGTCGTCCTCGGCCGTGGTGAAACCCAAGCGCCGGCGCATCAGGTCGAGGTAGTGCGCCTGGAACAGTGGCAAATACAAGCCGAGGGTTTCGCGCAGGGCTTCGACGCTGATGAACGGCGTCAAAGCCTGGGCCAGCGCGCTGAGGTTCCACTGGCCAACCGGCACCTGATTGCTGAACGAGTAGCGCCCCTGATCATCGGAATGGTTACAGATGAAGTTGGCGTCGAAATCATCGAGAAAAGCGAACGGGCCGAAGTCGAAGGTGATGCCGAGGATCGACATGTTGTCGGTGTTCATCACGCCGTGACAGAAGCCATAGGCCTGCCACTTGGCGATCAACTCGGCGTTGCGCTCGACGATCTCGCGGAACATCGCCAGATACGGTTCCGGTTGCTCCAGGCATTCGGGGAAATGCATCGCCAGCACGTGCTCGCCGAGCTGTTTTTGCTGCTCGGGGCGCTTGGTGTAATAGAAGTATTCGAAGTGGCCGAAGCGGATGTGGCTCGGCGCCAGACGCAGCACCATCGCTGCGCGTTCCTGCTTTTCACGCCAGACCGGGGTGTCGGAGCCGATCACACAAGCCGCGCGTGACGAAGGAATGTTCAACGCGTACAACGCTTCGGAAGCAAGGAATTCGCGGATCGACGAACGCAGCACCGCACGGCCATCACCCATACGCGAAAACGGCGTCTGCCCGGCGCCCTTGAGGTGCAAGTCCCAATGCTCGCCGGCAGTGTTGTAGACCTCGCCGAGCAGCAAGCCCCGACCGTCACCAAGTTGCGGCGTGTAGCCGCCGAACTGATGCCCGGAATAGACCATCGCCCGCGGTTCGGCATCGGCCCACAGCTTGTGGCCGCCGAACAGTTCGGCAAATTCCTGGGTTTCAGCGGTGGCCGGGTCGAGATCCAGCAAGGCCAGCGCCGCCGGACTCGCTACGACCAGACGCGGATTGTCGATCGGCTCGGGCAGCACGTGGGCGGAGAACGCATCGCCCAAGCGGGCGAAGCGATTGTCGAAGGTCAGTTCGTCGAGGGCTTTCAAGGGCCGGCTCCAGCAGAATGTCCGAGCATTCTGCTGGGATTAGACCGGTTAGTCGAGTTTGGCCGGCGGCGGCTCTTGCAGCGGTTTCTGATCGTCGGCGATCGGCACGATGGTTTTCGTTTCCGGTTCGATCGGCACCATCTTGTATTCCTGACCGTGAAGGTTCTTCAGGTAAACCTCCATCTGGCGGAACGAGATGTTGATGTGCTGCTTCTTGAACTCGCGGTTGATGAAGCGGTTGACCTCATCGAGCACCGGGTTACGGTCACCGAGGTCGCGCACGTGCATGCGCAATTCGTGGTCGAGGGTGCTTTCGCCGAAGTTGAGGAAGTACACGTGCGGCTCAGGCTCCTTGAGCACTCGCGGGTTTTCCCGGGCAGCCTTGAGCAGCAGTTCCTTGACCAGATCCAGATCCGAACCGTAGTCGACGCCGAGCTTCAGCGTCACGCGGGTGATGGTGTCGGTGAGTGACCAGTTGATCAGTTGCCCAGTGATGAACGTCTTGTTCGGGACAATGATGTCCTTGCGGTCGAAGTCGGTAATGGTCGTGGCGCGGATGCGGATCTTGCTCACCGTGCCCGACAGGTTACCGATGGTGATGGTGTCACCGATCCGTACCGGACGTTCGAAGAGGATCATGATGCCGGAGATGAAGTTCGCAAAGATCTCCTGCATACCGAAACCGAGGCCGACCGACAGCGCCGCCACCAGCCATTGCAACTTGTCCCAGCTGACGCCGAGGGTCGACAGGGTGGAGACGAAACCGACGCCGGCGATCACGTACGACAGCAACGTCGTGGTCGCGTAGGCACTGCCCTGCGCCAGATTGAGCTTGGACAGCACAAACACTTCCAGCAGGCCGGGCAAGTTGCGCGCGAGGGCGAAGGTGATGCCAATGATGATCAGTGCGCCGAGCATGTCGCCGATGCTGATCGGCACCATGCTCATGTTGGCGCCGGTGCCGCTGGTGTATTCGTAGAGGGTGATGTTGTCGAGGTACGAGAACACCGAAATCAGGTCTGACCAGACCCAGTACAGCGCGGCGATGAAACCGCCGAGCAGGGCCAGACGGATCAGGCGCAGGGACTGTTCGTTAACCTTTTCGATGTCCAGGGTCGGTTCTTCAATCACCGCTTCGCCGTCGCCGGCTTCTTTCGCCGCCTGACGTTTGGCCAGGGCGCGCTGGTAAGCCAGACGCCGTGCGGCAACGCTCAGACCACGAACAAAGGTGGCTTCGATCACCAGCCAGAACATCAGCAGGTACAGGGTGTTGATCAGGCGGTCGCTGAGCTTCAGCGCGGTGTAGTAGTAGCCGAAGCACACTGCAACGAACAAGGCGATCGGCAGCAAGGTGAACAGCACACCGACGGCTTTGCGGAACAGCGAAGTGTTTTCGTGAGTCGGGCTGGCGATCAGCAAACGGCTGAGCAGCCATGCCATCAAGGCGTAGCAGGTCAGTACCACCGGCATGCCGAGCACGTCGTCGGCCAGTGCGGCCGGTTGCAGTTCGGCGACGGCGACAATAGTCACCAGCGCCATGACCACCAGACCGAGGCGGCGGATCCAGCCCTGGAGGAATTCGACCTGCGGTTTTTCCCAACGGAAGTGCAATTCCGCTACGCCACCCGGGGCGAGAATCCGGTAAGCGGTGTAGAACACCAGCCAGGCCTGACCCATTTGCAGCAGCGCTGCGCCCATATTGGTGTTCTGCCCGCGAGCGTCGATCTGCAACGCCAGACCGCACAGCGCCAGGCCCAACGCGACCGGCATCGCCAGCAGGATATTGATCAGGATCGCCTGCGGCGTGTGCCACTGGCTGTCACGTTTGAAGTGGCCGATGTCCTGGTGAACCTTGTTTAACCGCGCGTACAGATTCTTGCGCCGCCACAGCAGTGCACCGATCAGCAGCGCCAGCGGCAGGAACAGCAGCGGACGCTGGGTCAGGCCGTCGGTCAGCTCGCTGAGGCTGGAGGCCCACGGCAGGGTGTCGACCTGGCGTTTCAGGCGCTCCGGCACAGCGCGCATCCATTCCAGATCCAGCGGCTTGTTGCTGGGAATCCAGAACATCTGCTCATCGAGCGTCGCACGCAGACCCTGCGCGGTGCTCAGCAGTTGTTTCTGGTTGAGCTGCAGGGTGATCGACTCATTGAGCATGGCGCTCAGTTCGCGATTCAGCCGTTCCAGCAGGTCGGCGCGGGTGTTGGCCAGTTCCAGCAGGTTTTTGCGCAATTGCGGGGTAACCTGCTCCGGCGGCTGAGTGGCCAGCAGGTTGTCGACATAGGCGGCTGGATTACTCAGTTGCTCACGCTGCTGGCTGACGTCGAATTGCCACAGGCGAATGTCGGCGATCTGATCCGCCAGATCGCGGTCGACCTTGAGCCGCGGCAGGGCTTGTTTCTGCTTATAGAGAATCTTCGACAGCAACAGGCTGCCCTTGAGTACGCTGATCTGCTCGTCCAGCGCTGAATCGCTTTGGGTCAGGCTGTCGAGCTGTTGTTTGGTCTGCAGATTCTGTTGGGTGACTTCGTTGAGGCGGTCAGTGCTTTTGAGCAGATAGTCGGATAGCTTGAGGTTGGCCGTGCTTTCGATGGCCAGCAGACTGCTGCTGCCGGCCTTTTGCGCTTCGATCGATTGCTGCGTCACGGTCTCTTGCGACTGCGCCAGACGTTTCTGGTTGATCAGGGTTTGCAGTTCCTGGATCTCGCGGTCGAGACGCTCGGACTTTTCCGAGAGCAAGTCATGCTGAGCATTGCCCAGATCCTGCAACTGGCTGTTGCCGGCCAGCTCCTGACGACGCAGCGGGATCAGCGCATTCAGCGCCGCCAGTTCGGCGTTCAACTGGTCACGCTGCTCGGCGGTGACGGTTTTACCCGCGTCCTTGCCGGACTTGAGAATGTTGTTGATCTGCTGGATGCGCGTCTGGCTGGCGGAAATCTCCGCTTGCGCGCGCTCGGGACGAGTCTGTGCGGTGATGATCAGGCTGTTGGCGTCGGCGAGGGCTTTTTGCAGATCGCTTTGCTGGGTCGAGCGATCGGTGAGGATCTGCTCCAGTTGCTGAATCGACTCTTTGGGAAAACGCTGCGCCACCGGGACCACGGGCGTGGCCTTGAGGCGCGTCAATTCGCGGGTGTTTTCAATGGTCTGCTTGGGTGCAGTTGCCAGTTGTTGCTTGAGATCGATCAGCTTCTGCTCGTAATCACGCTGATTGTTCAGCTGATTGAGCGTGTTCTGCAGGACGGTCTGCAGGGCCTTCTTGTCGGCATCCGGCAGTTTGCTGTCGGCCAGTTTGTCGAGACTGGCCTGCACGGCATCGCTGGAAGGTGGTTCGGCGGCGTACAGCGGGCCGACAGTAAGACTCAGGCCCAGCAGGGCCGCGGCGAAAAAGGAGCGCAGGGTAGGCATAGAGACCGGTCAAGCAAGTGAGAGTGGACGCAGTTTAGAGGAAGAGTCCGGGGCCCGGGCGACTTCCTTCGGGGAATCTGACGCCGACTTTGCCGATCTTGTTCCCGTCCATGACCGCAACCGTCCAGTGGGTGTTGTTCCACTCCACCTGGTCACCGACGATGGGCGCACCACCGACTTTCTGCGCGATGAAGGCGCCCAAGGTCATGTCTGGATCGATGCCCTCGGCCGGCAACCCGTAGAGCGCGGCAACCGCTTTAAGCTGGGCGTCTCCTTCGAGTACGAAATCGCCGAAGAAACGCAGATCGAGGCCGCGTTGCGGTGCCTGGCTGAACAGTTTTCCGAGGGCGCCGAGGTTGTGTTCATGGCCGATAACACACAGTAAATCATCGACTTCCAGCACCGTACTACCCGACGGATGGAGCAGTTGCTGGCCACGAAACAGTGCCGCGATACGCGTACCTTCGGGCATTTTCAGCTCGCGCAGGGGCGAACCGATGCACCATTTCTCCGCGCCAAGCTTGTAAACGAACAGCTCCCACTCGCTGGTGACGTGGACTTCCAGCGCTGCCCGGGAAATCGGCGCAGGCTCCGGCGGTACCGTCACTTTCAGCAGCTTGGCGACCCACGGCAGGCTCGTGCCCTGCACCAGCAGCGACACCAGCACGATGAAGAACGCGAGGTTGAAGTACAGCTGCGCATTCGGCAGCCCGGCCATCAGCGGGAACACCGCGAGAATGATCGGTACCGCACCGCGCAGGCCAACCCAGGAGATAAAGGCTTTCTCGCGGCCATGAAACGCTTTGAACGGCAGCAGGCCGACCATCACCGACAGCGGTCGCGCAAACAGAATCATCCACAGCGCCAGACCCAGAGCGGGCAGGGCGATCGGCAGCAAATCGTGCGGCGTTACCAGCAAACCCAGCACAAGGAACATGCCGATCTGCGCCAGCCACGCCATGCCGTCGAGCATGTGCAGAATGCCGTGACGGCTGCGCACCGGGCGGTTGCCGATCACCAGACCGCACAGATAAACGGCGAGGAAGCCGCTGCCATGCAGGGCGTTGGTAAGGGCGAATACCACCAGACCGCCGGCAATCACCAGAATCGGATAGAGCCCCGCTGCGAGGTTAATGCGGTTGACCAGTTGCAACATCAGCCAGCCACCACCGAGACCGATCACGCCGCCGATGCCGAACTCGCGAATCAGATGGGTCAACAGGCTCCAGTGCAGGCCGGTCTGGCCGCTGGCGAGCATGTCGATCAGGGTCACGGTGAGAAACACCGCCATCGGGTCGTTGCTGCCGGATTCAATTTCCAGGCTGGCCGTCACCCGTTCATTCAGGCCTTTGCCGCCCAGCAGCGAGAACACCGCCGCGGCGTCGGTTGAGCCGACGATGGCGCCGATCAGCAGGCCTTGAATCAGATTGAGGTCGAACAACCAGGCAGCGGCCATGCCGGTCAGCCCGGTGGTGATCAACACCCCGACCGTGGCCAGCGATAGCGCCGGCCATAACGCCACGCGGAAACTCGACACTCGCGTGCGCAAGCCACCGTCGAGGAGGATCACGGCCAGTGCGAGGTTGCCGACCAGATAGGCCGTGGGGTAGTTATCGAAAATGATCCCGCCGCCATCGACCCCGGCGGCCATGCCGACAGCGAGGATGATGACCAGAATCGGGATGCCGAGACGGGAGGAGAGGGAGCTGACGAGAATGCTTGCGCCTACCAGCAACGCGCCGATCAAGAACAGGCTGTTGATGGTCGTCGCATTCAAAGGCAGTACTCCAGAAGCGTAAATACGGGCACAAACTGACCATGCAGTCTGCGTGCCAGCGATTCTAACCTGTTGAAATGTGATGCTGTCAAAAAGGTTTTTACGCTGGCGTGTTCGGGATTTTGGTTCGGCTGAAGATTGCAGCCCTCACCCTAGCCCTCTCCCGGAGGGAGAGGGAACTGATCGAGGTGTTTGTGCGAGGTACATCGACCTGAAAATTCTGAGTCGAACTCAGGTTTTGAAAAACACGAAGATCTGCTCCCTTTCCGGCTGATCGCGGTATTGGTTCAAGTTACAGCGACCTGAAATATCGCGCCGAACTCAGGTTTTGAAAAGCCCCCGATCTGCCCCCTTTCCCCCTCTCCCTCTGGGAGAGGGCTGGGGTGAGGGTGCTTTTGATCTTGATCTTGATTTACTGAATTACAGGCTAAACCGCCCAACCATGTTGTTCAAATCCAGCGCCAACCGCGACAGTTCATTACTCGCCGCACTGGTCTGATTCGCACCAGTCGCCGATTGCACCGACAAATCACGAATATTCACCAGATTACGATCGACTTCCCGCGCCACTTGCGCCTGCTCTTCGGCGGCGCTGGCGATCACCAGGTTGCGCTCGTTGATCTCGACGATGGCGGTGTTGATGGTGTCCAGCGACATGCCGGCACCACGAGCGATGTTCAGGGTCGACTCGGCACGCTCGGTGCTGTTGCGCATCGAATCCACGGCGTGTTCGGTGCCGCTCTGAATGCTGCCGATCATCCGCTCGATTTCACTGGTCGACTGCTGGGTACGGTGCGCCAAGGCACGGACTTCATCCGCCACCACAGCAAAACCGCGACCGGCTTCACCGGCACGCGCCGCTTCAATCGCTGCGTTCAGTGCCAGCAGGTTGGTCTGATCGGCCAAGCCACGAATCACGTCGAGCACCTTGCCGATGTCGCGGGATTCATTGGCCAGATCGCCGATCAGCGACGCAGTGCTTTGCACATCAGCGCTCATGCGTTCGATCGCGCTGACGGTTTCCTGCACCAGATCACGACCGTCACCAGCGGACGTGGTGGCGTTTTTCGACGCTTCCGAAGTGCTCACGGCGTTGCGCGCAACTTCTTCCACAGCGCTGGTCATCTCGTTGACCGCAGTGGCCGCCTGTTCGATTTCATTGTTCTGCTGAGTCAGGCCGCGCGCGCTTTCGTCGGTGACGCTGTTCAGTTCTTCGGCGGCCGAAGCCAGCTGTGTGGCCGAACCGGAAATCCGTTGCAAGGTGTCACGCAGCTTCGATTGCATCTTGGCCATGGCTGCGAGTAGACGTCCTGCCTCGTCTTCACCGTCAACGTGGATCGGCTGGGTCAGGTTGCCTTCGGCGATGGTTTCCGCAGCTTCCAATGCTTTGGAGATCGGCTTGGTGATGCTCACGGTCAGCAGCCAGGCGAAGAGGAACGTCAGGCCAGTGGCGATCACCAACAACGTGACCACAAGGTTGAAAGACATCGAAAACTGATCGCTCGCGCCCTTATCCGTGTCGGCGATTTGCTGGGTGTTGATCTCCAGCAGGCGCGCCAGGGCGGTGTTCACCGCTTCCGAGTTGCTCAGCAAGTCCGAGTTGAGCATCTGCCGCAGTTCATCGATCTGATTGTTGCGCGACAGGGTTTTCATCCGCTCTTCAAGTTGGCGGTACTGCGCGAGCAACTGCACGTATTGATCATAAGCCGCACGTTCTTGCGGGCCGTCGATCAACGGTTCGTAGGCGCGCTGGGCGTCGGCGATCTGCTTGTTGCGCAGCTCGAACAGTTCGATAGTTTTTTGTTGAACGTCCGGTTCACGGTTGATCAGCAACCGATACGACAAAACGCGCAAACGCAGGGTCAGTTGGGTGAATTCGTCGAGGGCCTTGATCGAAGGCACGCTGGCAGTAGCGATGTCTTCGCCTGCTGCGCGGATTTTGCTCATCTGATTCAGCGCGAACACGCCGAGAATCAGCATCAGGCCGCCGATCAGGGCGAAGCCGGTAAACGCCCGTGGGGCGATATTCATATTGCGGAGGGACATGGGCGGATACCAAGAGAGGGCCGCATCCATGCGGGCTGAGACTGCTGTATGGATGACTTATCGGTCATGCGACTAAAGTCTTGAGGTGGTGTGCGTATTTGTCGCAGAAGCGCTTGAGCGACGAAGTGCAGGAACCAGATCGGCAGATCACAGTCTTTAAAGCTCGCGAGAACGGTCGGCCGCCAGGAAAATCAAGGCTTTGCGCCGGTTTAACCCTGGCATCCGTGATGACTTTTCTTTATCGTACGCGCCCTTTGAAAAACGCTTGGAAGATCAAAATGTTGGAAGCATCCCTCAGCCAATTGGAACAGCTCGTCAGCGACCTGGTGCAACAGAACCAGACCCTCGCGCAAACCAACCAGACCCTGTCCATGGAACTGGCCCAGGCCAAGGATGAAAACGAAAGCCTGCAACTGAACCTGATGGAGCAGGAAGAAAAGCACGGCGCCACCGCCGCCCGCATTCAAGCCCTGGTTGATCGCGTCAACGCAGGTCCGGTCAGCGCATGAACCACCACACAGCAGGGGTAAAAGTCGTCTCCATTCTCGGGGAGGACTATTCGATCAAGGCACCGGCCGGGGAAGAACAGACCCTGCTGGACGCGGCCATGATGCTCAAGGCAGCGCTGGACGATACCAAGCGCAAATACCCGACACTGATCGGTGACCGCTTGCTGGTGCTGGCGGCGATGAATCTGTGCTCGCAGCAGATTGAAATGAAGAAGCAGCACAAAGAAGAACTCGACCGGTATCAAGAGCAAGTCAGCGCCACGGTCGACACTATTGCCAAGACCATCAATCAGGGTTGAAGCGCGTTTTTGCAGCGCCTCGGTACTTCGAGGCGCTCATATATGAACGGCTCTATGTTTATTGAGTTTTAGTCACTGGTTGCCAGTAGATCTTCCTCAACCACTCTCCGTTGGTTTGCTTCTTGAACTCTCCGTGGGAGACCCTGTAGGTCGTCTCGTCGATCGTCACTTCATCTCCGCGCGAAAGCAGGTTTATATATTCTGATCCTGCGATCGGCTGAGTTGTACTGAACGTCGCGCCTGAGAATGTAGTGATCGTAGCTTTGTAATGGATTACGGGGAAAACCATGACTTCGGTGAAGTGTTTTCGGGTGATCATCGATAGCATGCTGGATCCGTCGACAAAGTCGCCGACCTGCGCTGATTTCACAAACGTATCGTTGTCAGACATTGTCTGTACAAAGCTTTCAGCTGGACTTGTATCAGCCATGATCTTTCTCCTGCTAGTACAGCGTGAGTCTGTGAAGCGAATGCTTGGGCACAGACAGGGAAACTGCAATCTATGCCACGCGATGCGACCTGTAACCTGTCAGAGTTGACAGTGCTCTCCCCATGAAATCGGCCCGCTTCTTGCTGTTCGAAGATCACTGCTTTAAGGTTTGTCTCTTTTTTGCGTGATTTTTGTATACATCTGGCGCGACAGTTGCAGTGTTTCAGCCTCTTATTCTTTGGGGGTGCTCCATGCAGTTGTGGCGACGCAGTATTCAATGGCAGCTGATTCTCAGCATGGGCACCGCCCTGCTGGTCAGTATCCTGATCGTGGTTGGCATTTATACCCTGGTGGTCAACCGCCTCGCCCAGAGCTATCTGGTCGAGCAAGCGCTGCCGTCGAGCATTGAAGCGACGCGCAACGATATCGAACGCATCCTCGTGCAACCGCTGACGGCGGCCAAAGACATCGCCAGCAATACGATGGTCCGTGACTGGCTCGCCTCAGGCGAAGACAGCAGCAAAACCGCTGGCTTCGCGCAGTATCTGGAAGGCATCCGCGCCGAACATAAAGCTTTCACCGCTTTGATCATCGGCACCGAATCCAATCATTACATCACCGAAAAAGGCTTGGATCGCACCCTCAGTCGCGCCAAACCGGCCGACGCCTGGTTCTATTCTTTCCTCGACAGCAATCAACCGCGCACTCTGAATATCGATAATGACGGGGCGACCGGAGAATTGGCGTTGTTCATCGATTTGAAGGTCGAGCAGGCCGGTAAAGTGGTCGGTGTGGCCGGGCTTGGTTTGAGCATGAAAGAACTGTCGGAGCTGATCCACAACTTCAGCTTTGGTGAGCGTGGCAAGGTCTATCTCGTGCGTTCCGACGGTTTGATCCAAGTGCATCCCGAGGCGCAGTTCAGCGGCAAACGCACCTTGAGCGAGCAGATTGGCGCCAATGCGGCGCAGGCCGTCATGGGCCAGAAAACGGCGATCAGCAGCAGCTTCCAGAGGGATGGCGAAGACTTCCTCGCCTTCAGCCTGCCTTTGCGTGATTTAGGTTGGACCTTGGTGGCCGAAGTGCCGCAGTCGCAGATCTACGCCGAAGCCCGTAAAGCGATGTGGATGAGTGGCGGCATTGGTCTGGCGGTGGCATTGGTGTGCCTCGCTCTGGTGGTGTGGCTGGCGCAAGGTTTGGTGCGGCCGATTCGCCAAGTAACAGCCGCGCTGGTAGCAATCGGTAGCGGTGGTGGAGATTTGACCCATCGGTTAGATTCCAGCCGCGCTGATGAGCTGGGTGACCTCGCTCGCGGCTTTAACCGTTTCCTCGATAGCCAGCGCGGGATGATCGGTGAAGTGCTGACCACCAGCGAGCGCCTGCGCACGGCCGTGGGGCAGGTGGCGAAAGTGGTGGAAAATACCGCCGAACGCTCGGGCCGCCAGCAGGAAATGACCGACATGGTCGCGACCGCCGTTCACGAGATGGGACTGACGGTGCAGGAAATTGCGCAGAACGCCGGTAATGCGGCGCTGGCCTCGCAAACCGCGCGGGATGAGGCGATGCAGGCGCGGGAAGTGGTCGGTGGCTCGATCCGGCATATTGAAAGCATGTCCGATGAGATTGGCGTCGCGGCGGGTGCGGTCGGTGAGCTGGCACATCAGGTGGCGTCGATCGACTCGGTGCTGGCGGTGATTCGCGGGGTATCCGAGCAGACCAACCTGCTGGCACTTAATGCCGCTATCGAGGCGGCGCGCGCCGGTGATATGGGACGCGGCTTTGCGGTTGTTGCTGATGAAGTGCGTACTTTGGCGCGCAGGACGCAGGCGTCCACCGACGAAATCCAGCAGATGATTGGCAGCCTCAAGCAAGGTGCGGAAAACGCAGTGTCGTCGATGCGTACCGGGCAAGCGGCAACCGGCACTGGGGTTGAGTCGAGCCAGCGCACCGGGGCATCGTTGACGGCGATTACCGGTCAGGTCGAGCGCATCAGCGATATGAACCATCAGGTCGCGACGGCGACGGAAGAGCAGTCGGCGGTGACGGAGGAGATCAACCGTAACGTGCAGGGGATTTCTGATCTGGCGCGGGCGACGGCGGGGGAGGTTCGGGCCTGTCGTGAAGACTGCCAGATGTTGCAGAAACTGGCGGATGATCTGGCGCGGCAGATGGGTGGGTTCAAGTTGAGCTGAGTGTTAAACCTGAAAAGCCCCTCACCCTAACCCTCTCCCAGAGGGAGAGGGGACTGAATGTGGGATGCTTGAGTAATTCGCCGACTTGGAAGTGCAGTACCGAATCCATAATCGACGCGGTTTTTCAGGTCGATGTATAGCGCCAGACACCTCGGTCGGCCCCCTCTCCCTCCGGGAGAGGGCTGGGGTGAGGGTAGCGTTTCAGAACCACGCATCCTCCATCGACAGACACGTATCATCCCGCGCCTCCAGCAACGCCAGCTCATGGTGGCAACCCGGCACTTCCCACGTCAGAAAGTACCGCGCGGCCTGTAACTTGCCTTTATAGAAGCCAGCATCCGCCGCATTATCCTTGGCCAATCCTTCCTCGGCACGAATCGCCTGTTCCAGCCAGCGCCAGCCAATTACCGTGTGGCCGAACACCTTAAGGTACAACGCCGAGTTCGCCAGACTGCTATTGACCTTGCCCTGCGCCAGATCGGTCAACAAACCAATGGTCACCGTTTGCAGGCGTGCCACCAGTTTTTCCAGTGGTTCACGCAGTGCGGTCAGCGATTCATACGCCGTCGCACGCTCAGCGGTATTGGCTATCAGTCGAATCAGTTGCTTCAGTCCCGCGCCGCCGTTCTGCGCCAGTTTGCGCCCGAGCAAATCCAGCGACTGAATGCCGTGGGTGCCTTCGTGAATCGGATTCAAGCGGTTGTCGCGGTAATACTGCTCTACCGGATACTCGCGGGTATAACCGTGGCCACCAAGGATCTGGATCGCCAGTTCATTTGCCTTCAGGCAAAACTCCGACGGCCAGGATTTGACGATCGGCGTCAGCAGATCCAGCAATTCATGCGCCTGTTTGCGCTCGGCTTCAGACTCAAGCGTCGTGGTGTCATCGAACAGGCGAGCGGCGTACAGGCCGAGGTCAAATGCACCTTCGACGTACGACTTTTGCGTCAGCAGCATACGTCTGACATCGGCGTGCTGAATGATCGCCACCGGCGCCGTCGTCGGATCCTTGCTGTCCGGCACACGACCCTGTGGCCGCTCGCGGGCGTACTCCAGCGAGTACAGATAACCGGCGTAACCGAGCATCACCGCGCCCATGCCGACGCCGATCCGTGCCTCGTTCATCATTTGGAACATATAGCTCAAACCGTGATGCGGCTTGCCCACCAGATAGCCGATGCACTCGCCGTTATCGCCGAAATTCAGCGCTGTGGAGGTGGTGCCGCGCCAGCCCATCTTGTGAAACAGCCCGGCCAGCAGCACGTCATTGCGAGGGCCGAGGCTGCCGTCATCGTTGACCAGAAACTTCGGCACGATAAACAGCGAAATGCCTTTTACCCCCGGTGGGGCATCCGGCAGCTTGGCCAAAACCATGTGCACGATATTTTCCGACAACGGGTGATCGCCGCCGGAAATGAAAATCTTGTTGCCCTTCAGGCGATAGGTGCCGTCGGACGCAGGCTCGGCGCGCGTACGAATATCCGACAGGGACGAACCGGCATGGGGTTCGGTCAGGGCCATAGTGCCGAAGAAGCGGCCATCGATCATCGGTTGCAGGAAGCGTTGTTTCTGCTCGTCCGTGCCAAAGCTCTCGATCAGGTTCGCCGCGCCCATGGTCAGGAACGGGTAGGACGTCGACGCCGCGTTGGCTGACTGGAAATGTGCGAAACAGGCTTGCGAGAGCAATGTCGGTAGTTGCATACCGCCGGCGTCGAAACTTCTCGCGGCGTTGAGGAATCCGGCTTCAAGGAAGGCATCCACCGCCGGTTTCACCTCAGGAATCAGAATCGCCTTACCGTCTTCGTAGCGCGGTTCGTTCTCGTCGCCCTTGCGGTTGTGCGGCGCGAAGTACTTTTCGGCGATGTTGCGCGCGGTGCCGATGGCGGCGTCGAAGGTCTCGCGGTTGTGCTCGGCAAAGCGCTCACGCCGGGTCAGGCCCTCGGCATCGAGGACTTCATACAGCTCGAAAGCCAGATTGCGGGAACTGAGCAGCGTCTCGGACATGGCGGCCTACCTGAAATTGGGGTTGGGCCGAGTCTAGGCGTGCTGATAAAGGCTGAACAGGATGATTGATAAGCGTGATGTTGGAGCCGCGCAGCAACTTTGCAAACACCACAAACCACTGTGGGAGCGAGCTTGCTCGCGAAGAGGTCGGCACATTCAACAGATGAGTTGACTGGCAAACCGCTTTCGCGAGCAAGCTCGCTCCCACAGGGATTGTTGCTATGCCGGGCACCTGTGCAGGTGCCCGGTTTATCAGTATTAGCCGATAGTCATCAAGCTGGCATTACCACCCGCCGCAGCGGTGTTAACACTCAACGCCCGCTCAATCACCAGACGCTCCAGGGCAATGTTGGTCTCGCCCTGGGACAAGCCCTGAACCCCAACGATCGCGCCGGCACGCTTGGCAATTTGCTGGCAAACGCCGCGCAACTGGTCGGAATGGCCGTGATGCAGAACCGCATCGAACACCACGTCGTCTTTATTCCAGTCAGAAACCAGTTTGATCCGCGCCTGAATCTCCTTCGGCAGGCGTGCGAACAAGGCCTTGCTGATGTCGGACTCTGGCCATACCGCCGAACCGCCTACCGCCAGCACCGCCGCCAGTTGCGTCAGCAGATCACCTTCAACCTCCGCCAGGCACAGCACGTGCTCACGCGGCAGGATCGCGTAGCTGTTCTTCTCACCGGTCGGGCCGGCCAGTACGCGGGTGATGCCGCTCTGCGATTGCGCAGCGTACTGCACGCACAGGGTGCTCAGGTCAGCGTATTTGTTGCTCTCAGCCCAGGCTTTTAGAGCGTTCAGCGGTTTGCTCATGGCGTCGCGCAAACGAACGTCCGGGGCGATAACGGCATCACCGCGAGCGAAGGATTGTTCGATGGCGTCGGTAGGGCGTGTCGCCAGCAAACGGTACAGGTACAGCGGGCCACCGGCTTTCGGGCCAGTACCCGACAGGCCTTCGCCGCCGAATGGCTGCACGCCGACCACAGCGCCGACGATGTTGCGGTTGACGTAGACGTTACCGGCGTTGACGTTGTCGATCACCTTGGCGATGGTCTCATCGATGCGCGTGTGCACGCCCAGCGTCAGGCCATAACCGGAAGCGTTGATCTGGCCGATCAGTTGATCGATCTCTTTACGCTTGTAGCGCACCACGTGCAGCACCGGACCGAAGATTTCACGTTGCAGCTCGTCGAAGCTTTCCAGTTCGATCAGGGTTGGCATGACGAAGGTGCCGCGTTTGACTTCTTCGGTGTCGGCGATCGCCACTTGGTAGACGTTGCGACCTTTGTCGCGCATGCCCTGGATGTGCTTGTCGATGCCAGCCTTGGCTTCGGCGTCGATCACCGGGCCGATGTCCACGGACAGGCGCTCAGGATTGCCGAGACGGCTTTCCGCCATGGCCCCTTTGAGCATTTCGATGACACGATCAGCGGAATCTTCCTGCAGGCACAGTACGCGCAGCGCCGAGCAACGCTGACCGGCGCTGTCGAACGCCGACGACACTACGTCGATGACGACTTGTTCGGTCAGTGCCGAGGAGTCGACGATCATTGCGTTCTGGCCACCGGTTTCGGCGATCAGCGGAATCGGACGGCCCTGGCTGTCGAGACGGCCAGCGATGTTGCGTTGCAGCAGGCGCGCGACTTCGGTGGAACCGGTGAACATCACGCCTTTGACGCGCTCATCACCGACCAGACCGGCGCCGACGGTTTCACCGCGACCCGGCAGCAGTTGCAGCACGCCTTCCGGGATGCCGGCTTCGAGCAGCAAGCGCACGGCTTGAGCCGCCACCAGTGGAGTTTGCTCTGCAGGTTTGGCCAATACCGGGTTACCGGCAGCCAATGCGGCAGCGACTTGGCCGCTGAAAATCGCCAATGGGAAGTTCCACGGGCTGATGCACACCACCGGACCCAGTGGGCGATGGGCGTCATTGCTGAAATCGTTGCGCGCCTGCACTGCGTAGTAACGCAGGAAGTCGACCGCTTCGCGGACTTCTGCGATGGCGTTGGCGAAGGTCTTGCCGGCTTCGCGAGCCAACAGGCCCATCAGCGGCTGGATCTCGCCTTCCATCAAGTCAGCGGCACGTTCCAGAATCGCCGCGCGTTCGGCCGGCGGGGTGGCTTGCCAGATCGGTGCAGCGTTCAGCGCGCATTGAATGGCGTTGTCGACGTCTTCGACGGTGGCTTCCTGCACGTGACCGACCACATCGCGGTGATCCGCCGGGTTCAGCACGGCTGCCGGAGTTTCGGTGCTGGAAACGCAACCAAGCATCGGTGCAGCTTTCCAGTCGTTGTGCGCAGTGGCCAGCAATGCGCAGGACAACGAGGCCAGACGATGTTCGTTGGCCATGTCGATGCCGCTGGAGTTGGCGCGTTCGGAACCATACAGATCACGCGGCAGCGGAATGCGCGGGTGCGGCAGGCCGAAACCACCTTCCACGGTAGCCATCTGCTCAATCTGCGCCACCGGATCGGCCACCAGCTCCTGAATCGAAATCGACTGGTCGGCGATGCGGTTGACGAACGAAGTGTTCGCGCCGTTTTCCAGCAGCCGACGTACCAGATACGCCAACAGGGTTTCGTGAGTGCCGACCGGTGCATACACGCGGCACGGACGGTTCAGCTTGCCTTCGGAAACTTTGCCTACAACCTGCTCGTAGAGCGGTTCGCCCATGCCGTGCAGGCACTGGAATTCGTACTGGCCCGGGTAATAGTTCTGACCGGCGATGTGGTAAATCGCCGACAGGGTGTGGGCGTTGTGCGTGGCGAACTGCGGGTAGATGACTTCCGGCACCGACAGCAGTTTTCGTGCGCAAGCGATGTAGGAAACGTCGGTGTACACCTTGCGGGTGTAGACCGGATAGCCTTCCAGGCCTTCGACCTGGGCGCGCTTGATTTCGCTGTCCCAGTACGCGCCTTTCACCAGACGGATCATCAGGCGATGACGGCTGCGACGGGCCAGATCGATCACGTAGTCGATCACGTACGGGCAACGCTTCTGGTAAGCCTGGATGACGAAACCGATGCCGTTCCAGCCAGTCAGTTGCGGCTCGAAGCACAGGCGCTCGAGCAGATCCAGCGACAGTTCGAGACGGTCGGCTTCTTCGGCGTCGATGTTCAGGCCGATGTCGTATTGCTTGGCCAGCAGAGTCAGCGACAGCAGGCGCGGATACAGCTCGTCCATCACACGTTCGTACTGCGCACGGCTGTAACGCGGGTGCAGGGCCGACAGCTTGATCGAGATGCCCGGGCCTTCATAAATCCCACGACCGTGGGAGGCTTTGCCGATCGAGTGGATGGCTTGTTCGTACGACGCCAGGTACTTCTGCGCGTCGTGCTCGGTCAGTGCCGCTTCACCGAGCATGTCGTAGGAATAGCGGAAGCCCTTGGCTTCGAACTTGCTCGCGTTGGCCAAGGCTTCGGCGATGGTTTCGCCGGTGACGAACTGCTCGCCCATCAGGCGCATGGCCATGTCGACGCCCTTACGGATCATCGGCTCGCCGCTCTTGCCGATGATGCGGCTCAGCGACGATGTCAGGCCGGCTTCGTTGTGGGTCGAGACCAGTTTGCCGGTCAGCAGCAGGCCCCAAGTGGCGGCGTTGACGAACAGCGATGGGCTGTTGCCCAAGTGCGGATGCCAGTTACCGGTGCTGATCTTGTCGCGGATCAGCGCATCGCGAGTGCCCTTGTCCGGGATACGCAGCAGCGCTTCGGCGAGGCACATCAGCGCCACGCCTTCCTGTGACGACAGGGAAAATTCCTGCAGCAGGCCCTGAACAATGCCTGCACGACCGCCGGCACTTTTCTGGTTACGCAGTTTTTCCGCGATGGTCGCAGCGAGCTTGTTGGTGGCTTCGGCCATCGGTGCCGGCAGACGCGCCTGCTCGATCAGCATCGGCACCACTTCCGGCTCAGGGCGGCGGTAAGCGGCGGTGATCGAAGCACGCAGTACCGACTGCGGCAGGATGCTTTCGGCGAATTCGAGGAAGCATTGGTGGGCGTGATCGGTATGGACTTCGCCCGCGTCGTCGACGTCCTTGGCGGTCAAACCGTTCAGCTCGGTCAGGGTTGCACCACCCTCGAGTTTTTCCAGGTAATTGAAAATTGCCTGCTTGATCAGCCAGTGCGGTGTGCGATCAATCGAGGTCGCGGCCGCCTTCAGGCGCTCGCGGGTCGGGTCATCGAGTTTGACCCCAAGGGTGGTGGTAGCCATATTTTTATCCTCATGGTTGCCACAGTTGCGTGGCATCAGCTGGCGGCAAGATTAGCCGTGCGCCGAATGAGGTGCAACCGGGTGCAACCCTTTTTTTGTCGGAAAAATAAACGCTTCGTCAGGAATTATTTTCTGGTACGCAAGTGCCGCACTTGCTTGGTGCTTTTGCTTCTAGCAACGCGCTCTGACTGCGCTAAAAGGGAGCAAAAACCGCCTGTTTCTCGGAATATCCGACTAGGTGCAACTAATTCTCGCGAAACTGGTTGCACCTTTTTTACTTTGTTGCATAGCATTCGCGCCCTAGGTGCAACCGGGATAACCCGGTGCATCGGCTGGTGGCTTTCCTGGGGAAACATCAGTCCTAAATGCGCGGGATCCCGAATCGTCTGCCAAACGTCGTCGTTTGCGCGGGGTTCATCACCGCTGCTACATAAAAACAAAGCCAGGGCGTAACTTAATGAGCGTAAGCAATCCAACACTGATCACGTTCGTGATCTACATCGCAGCAATGGTGCTGATCGGCTTCATGGCCTATCGCTCCACCAACAACCTTTCTGACTATATTCTTGGCGGCCGTAGCCTGGGCAGCGTCGTGACGGCTCTGTCTGCCGGTGCTTCCGACATGAGCGGCTGGTTGTTGATGGGCCTGCCGGGCGCCATCTACATGTCCGGTCTGTCCGAAAGCTGGATCGCCATCGGCCTGATCGTCGGTGCCTACCTTAACTGGCTGTTCGTAGCCGGCCGTCTGCGTGTGCAGACCGAGCACAACGGCGATGCCCTGACCCTGCCGGACTACTTCTCCAGCCGTTTCGAAGACAAAAGCGGCCTGCTGCGCATTATTTCGGCGATCGTGATCCTGGTGTTCTTCACCATTTATTGCGCTTCCGGCATCGTGGCTGGCGCCCGTCTGTTTGAAAGCACCTTCGGCATGTCCTACGAGACAGCGCTGTGGGCCGGTGCTGCGGCGACGATTGCCTACACCTTCGTTGGCGGTTTCCTCGCCGTGAGCTGGACCGACACCGTACAAGCCACGCTGATGATTTTCGCGCTGATCCTTACGCCGATCATCGTCCTGCTGGCCACTGGCGGCGTCGACACCACGTTCCTGGCCATCGAAGCCAATGATCCAAGCAACTTCGACATGCTCAAAGGCACCACTTTCATCGGCATCATCTCGCTGATGGGCTGGGGCCTGGGCTACTTCGGTCAGCCGCACATCCTCGCGCGTTTCATGGCCGCGGATTCGGTGAAATCGATTGCCAACGCCCGTCGCATCTCCATGACCTGGATGATCCTGTGCCTGGGCGGCACCGTGGCCGTAGGCTTCTTCGGTATCGCGTACTTCTCGGCGCACCCGGAAGTGGCTGGTCCCGTGACCGAAAACCACGAGCGTGTATTCATCGAACTGGCCAAAATCCTCTTCAACCCATGGATTGCCGGTGTGCTGCTGTCGGCCATTCTGGCTGCGGTGATGAGCACCCTGAGCTGCCAATTGCTGGTGTGCTCGAGCGCCCTGACCGAAGACTTCTACAAAACCTTCCTGCGTAAATCCGCTTCTCAGGTTGAACTGGTCTGGGTCGGCCGCGCCATGGTGCTGTTGGTTGCACTGATCGCGATCGCGATGGCTGCCAACCCGGAAAACCGCGTACTGGGTCTGGTGTCCTACGCCTGGGCCGGTTTCGGTGCTGCGTTCGGTCCGGTTGTACTGATCTCGGTGATCTGGAAAGGCATGACTCGCGACGGCGCACTGGCCGGTATTCTGGTCGGCGCGATCACCGTGGTGGTCTGGAAGCATTTCGAGCTGTTGGGTCTGTACGAAATCATTCCGGGCTTTATCTTCGCAAGCATCGCCATCTTCATCGTCAGCAAGCTCGGCGCGCCGACCGCTGGCATGGTGCAGCGCTTCGAAGCGGCGGAAAAAGATTTCCACCTGAACAAGTAATTGTTCTGAGCTTAGGCTCATCCGAAAACGGCCCGTTTCCTACAGGAGACGGGCCGTTTTTTTGTGCCTGTGATTTCTTACCAACGCTGAAGATCCCATGTGGGAGCGAGCTTGCTCGCGAAGGCGTCGCTTCAGTCGATGGGATGTTGACTGATAGGCCGCTTTCGAGAGCAAGCTCGCTCCCACATGGGATGTAGGCTCTATCGGAGGATTTGTCTGTAGTTGAAGGCGCCGATTTTTGCAGGGTTTTTCGTCAATGAAGGTAGGGCAAATCTGATTTTCTCGTCACCCATTCATCACCACTTGCCCCTCATGCAGAATCGCCCGCCCTTCATTCTGCAGAGAGACATCGGATGTTCGCGCCTGCCAATCAACCGCGTTTCACGTTGACCCTCGAAGGCGCCCAAAATGACCTCAAAGTCCTTGAGTTCACGGGCAAGGAAGCCATCAGCCAACCCTTTCGTTTCGAGCTGGAACTGGTCAGTGAGCGACCGGATCTGGACCTCGAAAGCCTGCTGCACTGTCAGGCGTTTCTGAGCTTTGATGCTCAGGGCTCTGGCATTCACGGTCAGATTTATCAGGTCGGGCAGGGTGACTCCGGGAAACGTCTGACGCGCTATCACATAAGCCTCGTCCCGCGTCTGACCTACCTCGCGCAGCGGATCAATCAGCGGATCTTCCAGCATCTGACGGTTCCACAAATTATCGCGGGAGTGCTCAAGGATCATTCGATCTTGCGTGACGCTTTCGAATTTCGCCTCGGCAGCGAATACCCGTTGCGTGAATACTGCGTGCAGTACGCCGAAAGTGATCTGGCATTCGTTCAGCGGTTGTGTGCTGAGGTCGGCATTCACTACCACTTCCAGCACAGTCCTGAAGGCCATGTATTGGTGTTTGGCGACGACCAGACGGTGTTTCCACGTCTGGCTGAGTCGACGGTGTATCTGCCGGGCAGCGGCATGGCAGGCGGAGCGCCGGCAATTCAGCGTTTCAACGTGCGCGTGGAAACCCGCACCAGCGTGGTCACCCGGCGTGATTACAATTTCATCAAGCCGCGACTGCAGTTGGAAAGTCGTATCGACGCTGAGCAGCACCCGGTGCTGGAGGACTATCACTTCCCTGGCCAATTCAACGATCGTGAAACCGGTAAGCACCTCGCCCAGCGTGCACTTGAGCGACATGTCGCCGATTACCGTCAGGCCGAGGGCATCAGCGACGAGTCCGCATTGGTTTGCGGACACTTTCTGCAACTGATCGACCATCCGCGTAACGACTGGAACGACCTGTGGCTGCTGACTGCCGTCGAACATCATGGCCGACAGCCGCAAGTGCTGGAGGAATCGGTGACCAGTGATGGGGAAGGATTCCAAGGCTACCGTAATACTTTTCTCGCCACGCCGTGGGACGTGTTTTTCCGCCCGACGCTGGGGCCGGAAAAACCGCGCATGCTTGGCTATCAATCGGCGGTTGTGACCGGGCCGAAAGACACCGAAATCCACTGTGACGAGTACGGCCGGGTCAAGGTGCAACTGGCTTGGGATCGCGACGGTGAATTGAACGAACACTCGAGCTGCTGGCTACGCGTTGCCACTAACTGGGCGCACGACCGTTACGGCAGCGTGTTGATCCCGCGAGTCGGCATGGAAGTACTGGTCGGCTTCATTGATGCCGACGCCGACAAACCCCTGGTCGTCGGCTGCCTGCCCAACGCCGCGACGCCGATCCCCCTGGATCTGCCAGCAGACAAGACCCGCAGCATTTTCCGCAGTCAGAGCAGCCCCGGCGGTGGCGGCTACAACGAACTGCGCATCGAGGATCGCAAGGGCGCCGAAGAAATCTACCTGCGCGCCCAGCGCAACTGGACGCAGCATGTGTTGAATGATCAACAGGTGCAGGTGGATAACCAGCGCAGCATCGTCGTCACCGGGACTGCTCGGCATGAGTTGAAGGCTGATGAGCAACGCATCACGCACGGCCAGCGCCAGACTGAAGTGAAACAGGACGATCATCTGAGCGTGATCGGCGACCGGCATATTCGCGTGAGCAATCAGGCGATCAGCGCCAGTGGACAATTCCACGTCAGCGCCGGCCAGCAAGTGGTCATTGATGGCGGGGCGAGTGCGACGATTCAGGCCGGCGGGCAGTGGATCAACATCGGCCCGGGCGGGATTTTCAGCAGTGTGCCGATTGTTGTGGGTGGTGCGCCGATGGCGGCGATGAGTGCCACACCGGTTGTACCGGGATTGCCGGAGAAACTCGCCGCCGCGCCGGCAGCCATACTCACCGCCGCACAAATCATGAGCTTCAAGGGTGACGCGCCATTCTGCGAAGAGTGTGAACGTTGCAAGGATGGTCTCTGTGCAGCCTGATTTTCTTTTGCCTGCCGAATGGTTGGCGCGTGAACCGTTGAAAACTTCCGAGCAGTTGTTTGCGGTTTTCAGTAATGCCAGTGAGGCAAAACCGCCTGCCGCTTGGCGAGACACGGCGAACCCGATCTGGGCCGAGACGATTTATGCCGAGTGGGAGGCGGTGATGCCTTGCGTGGGAATTGTCGCCGCCGAAAGTGAGTTTCTGCATTGGGTCGCCACCACCGAGTCGCGGGATTGGGGTTGGCTGGCGGTGTCTTCGGCGAGTCTTGAAGAGGTAGTGGCGCACTTTCGCAGCCTCACCCAAGTACTGATGCCGGGCGGCAAAACGGTGTTTTTCCGTTTCTGGGACGGGCGGTTTCTGTTGCCGATTCTTCAGGCCGATGAGGTGGATGCGGCACAACTGTTTCCGCTGATCGGGCGTTGCTTGATCAATGGTCAGGCGCTGGAAATTGGTGGCAGGGCGCAGGTTTCGGGGCGGATATTTCCTTGGTGGCAGGTGCCGGAATCGGTGCTGGCGCAGCAGGGCAATGACGTTCGAACAGCCAATGCGTTGCAGTGGTTGAGCGAAGAACATCCGACACTTTTCGAGGCCTTTCCGGAGGCGGTTTTGCGTTGCAAGGTGAGGCGGTTTTTTCAGGTTTCAATGTCGGAAGATTCGTCGCAATCGGCGTTGCTGGCGTTTTTGCTGGCAGAGTCAGAGTGAGCTTTCGGGGCGAAGGTCTCGGACGATTCCTTCGAGTTGCGGCGGTTTTCATGAACTGGTGGGCGGTGGATTGCAGGGATAGTCTTTTCGTTGTCACTGCGAGAGCGGTGACAGGGTGTAGGAGCCCTCGCTTTCATGGCGTTACAGTTCGTTGGCTTTTTGCGGCACTTGATTCAAGTCCGTAAAGTCGTTCGCGGCGGCTGTGCGCGGGACACGCTTCGGCGTGACCGAGGTCCATGATTGCTCGGTTCCTACTCTTGCGCACAGCTGCCACCCAAACCTGTAGGAAGGTTCGTTGGCGGCTCACGTTTATCAATCATGGAGAAAACAAATGACGACTTTGCACCCCGATCCACCCTACGAAAAAATCATCCCCCATCCCGACAACCGCTTCATGGCCCTGACCGGCAATTGCAGCGACATGCCGACTCTGTTCATCGACACCCACGTGCCCCTCGACATCCTCATGGACGCCGCCAACCACCGTTTGCGCGCCGTGATCCAGGTGCTGGAAAACATGTGCATGCGCGGCTCGGTCGAATGCGACTCCGTCATCCTCAGCGACTTCGCCCAGCTCTGCGTGATCCCCTTACGCGACGGCTGTGATGTGCTTGATGTCATCGGCAGGCGCCTGCGCAGCATGCCTGCCTGAAAAAGATCAAAAGATCGCAGCCTGCGGCAGCTCCTACACCGCAATAACGTTCACTCTGTAGGAGCTGCCGAAGGCTGCGATCTTTTGATGTTGATGGCGATCGGAGCGCCAGTCGGAAATGTACGCATCCTGGGTTTTGATAAAGCTGTTGAAGGCCTCGGAGTTGTAGATCTTCATACACCCGAAAAACACTACTTTTTCATTCGAGTATTTGCTGTTTGAAGGTGTCTGCTCGTAAGCCGCCAACACGTAGTTTCGGGTTTCTTTGTAGGGATCGTGCAGCACCTGCAGCGTGTCTTCATTTTGCAGAATGGTATGCATGCCTTTGCCCATGAAGGAATAGGCATTGGCGGACAGTGCGATGTCTTTTTCCAGCGCGGAGCGTTCGTTGAATGGCTTTAGGATGCAGTGGCTCAGGCCGTAGTTCTTGAGTGTCTGGCGTGCCTGTTCAATGTGGGTTTCGGCGGCACGGGCGAGGTATGGGCCAAGCAGGCTGAGTAAGCAGATGATCAGATATCGCATGAGTTTTTGACTTCCTGTCGTTCATGGTTAGCCAGTTTAACGCCATAAAAGCAAAGCCCCTCACCCTAACCCTCTCCCAGAGGGAGAGGGGACTGACCGAGTTGTCTGGGGGATGTATGCCGACCTGCGACTTCAGCGGTGAACTTGGCTTGGTCAAGCTTGGATATGAGTTGTTGTTTCGGGGGACTGACCGAGTTGTCTGGGGGATGTACGCCGACCTGCGACTTCAGCGGTGAACTTGGCTTGGTCAAGCTTGGATGGTGGTGTTCTTTCGGGGGACTGACCGAGTTGTATGGGTGATGTGCGCCGACTTGCGACTTCAGTGGTGGACTTGGCTTGGCCAAGCTTGGATATGCGTTGTTGTTTCGGGGGGACTGTCCGAGGTGTATGGGGAATGTACGCCGACTTGCGACTTCCGCGCTGATCTTCGCTTGGCCAAGCCTGAGATCACGCTGATCTTTCAGGTCGATGTAACTCGCAAGATCACCACCGTCAGTCCCCTCTCCCTCCGGGAGAGGGCTAGGGTGAGGGAAAGGCTTTTGTCCGCTCAGCCGCCAACCCCTGACTTGCCGCCCGGTAAAAGGTAAACTTTGCGCCCTTCGCAGGAGCAGCCATGAATTATCGTCACGCCTTCCATGCCGGCAATCACGCCGATGTGTTCAAACACCTGACCTTGACCCGCCTCATCGCCCTGATGTCGCGCAAGGAGCAGCCGTTTGCCTATCTCGACACGCACGCCGGCATCGGTCTGTATGACTTGCAGGGCGATCAGGCCAATCGTACCGGTGAGTACCTGGAAGGCATCGCGCGCTTGTGGGATCAGCCGGACCTGCCGGCGCTGACCGCCGACTATATGAAGGTGCTGCACGAGATGAACCCGGACGGCCAGCTGCGCTACTACCCGGGTTCGCCGGAGCTGGCGCGGCGTCTGACCCGCCCGCAGGATCGGGTGATGCTCAACGAGAAACACCCGGAAGACGGCGTGCTGCTCAAGGACAACATGGCCGGTGATCGTCGGGTCAAAGTTCATCTCGGCGAGGGCTGGCACGTTGCACGAGCGATGTTGCCGGTGCAGGAGAAGCGTGCGGTAATGCTGATTGATCCGCCGTTCGAGCAGCTCGACGAGATGCAGCGTTGCGCGGCGTCATTGAAAGAGGCGATTGGCCGGATGCGCCAAACCGTGGCGGCGATCTGGTATCCGGTGAAGGATCAGCGTGCGTTGCGGCGTTTCTATCAGGATCTGGCCGGCACCGGTGCGCCGAAGTTGCTGCGTGTGGAGCTGCTGGTGCATCCGCTGGATACGCCGAATAGCCTGAACGGTTCGGGCATGGCGATTGCCAATCCGCCGTGGGGGCTGGAAGAGGAGTTGCGTGAGCTGCTGCCGTGGTTGTCGAAGAAACTTGGGCAGACACAGGGCGGGTGGCAGATGGATTGGCTGATTGCCGAGAGCTGATCAACGGCAAGATCAAAAGATCGCAGCCTGCGGCAGCTCCTACAGAGGTTAGTGTCGTCCACAAATGTGCGGGCGATCACTGATCTCGTGTAGGAGCTGCCGAAGGCTGCGATCTTTTGCTTTCAGGATTTAGTTACCCGCCAGGCTCGCTGGCATGCACACGCCGGTGCCGCCAATCCCGCAATAGCCTTCAGGATTCTTCGCCAGATACTGCTGGTGATACGTCTCGGCGAAGTACACGGTCGGTGCCTGTTCGATCTCGGTGCTGATCTCGCCCAGACCCGCCTTCGACAGTTCAGCCTGATAGGTCGCCTTACTCTTCAGCGCTGCGTCCAAATGCTCAGGTGAGGTCGCATAGATCACCGAGCGGTACTGCGTGCCGATGTCGTTGCCCTGACGCATGCCCTGCGTCGGGTTGTGCAGCTCCCAGAACATCGCCAGCAGCTCTTCGTAGCTGACTTCAGCCTTGTCATACACCACCAGCACCACTTCAGCGTGGCCGGTCAGGCCCGAGCAGACTTCTTCGTAGGTCGGGTTCGGCGTGAAACCGCCGGCATAACCGACGACGGTGCTGACCACGCCTTCACGCTGCCAGAAGCGGCGCTCGGCGCCCCAGAAGCAGCCCAGACCGAAAATCGCAAAGTCGACGTCCTGGAAAAACGGGCCAAGCAGCGGGGTTTCTTTGAAGACGAAGTGCTTTTCAGGCAGGGTCATCGCGGTTTCGCGGCCGGGCAGAGCTTGTTCTTTAGTCGGGAGCACGTTTTTGTTCACCAGAATTTCCGAGCGCAGAACCATGATCGTTCCTCTCAGTCAGTTGGATGTGAAAAGTCAGACCGCCAGTGTGCCCAATGATGCCCGACTTCGCACTATCCAAATGTGGGAGCGAGCCTGCTCGCGAAAGCGCTGTAGCATTCAATATTTGCAGTGACTGACCCACCGCTTTCGCGAGCAAGCTCGCTCCCACAGGGGGAATTCATCCATAGGGGGAGTTTGCGGTGTTTTTAGAGGCAGAGCGGCCCGCGCGGGTAGCGCTTGAGGGCCTGGATCAGTTCGCCACCGGGGATCGGCCGGTCGAACAGGTAGCCCTGGCCAACATCGCAACGATGCCGACGGAGGAACGCCAATTGCTCGGCGGTCTCAATACCCTCGGCCACAACCTTGAGTTTCAGGTTGTGCGCCATGGCGATCACCGCCGAGGTGATTTCCATGTCGTCCTGGTTGTCGGGGATTTCGTGGATGAAACTGCGATCGATCTTGATGATGTCGATCGGGAATTTCTTCAAATAGCTCAGCGACGAATAACCAGTGCCAAAGTCGTCCATGGCCAGCGTCAACCCGAGGCGCTTGAGCTGGTCGAGCTGCAAGTGCGTGTCTTCGGTGGCTTCCAGCAGCAGGCCTTCGGTCAGTTCCAGTTCGAGCAGATAGGCCGGCAGCGCTTCTTCCTTGAGGATGTTGGCGATGGAGGCGACCAGATCCGGATCGGAGAACTGCTTGGGCGACAGGTTGATCGCCACTTGCAGATTACCCATGCCGGCGGCGGTCAGCGCTTTGCTCATGCGGCAGGCCTGGCGCGCAATCCACTTGCCGATCGGAATGATCAGGCCAGTCTCTTCGGCGACGCTGATGAACTGGTCCGGGCGAATCATGCCGCGTTCCGGGTGGTTCCAGCGCAGCAGCGCTTCCATGCCCAGCAGACGCCCGCTGCGCAGGCACAGCTTGGGCTGGTAGAACACGTCCAGCTCATTCTGGGTCAGAGCGCGGCGCAGGTTGTTCTCGACGAACAGTTTGTAACTGGCCTCGGCATTCAGCGCTTCGGTGAAGACTTGTACCTGATGTTTGCCGTTGGCCTTGGCCTTGTGCAGCGCCAGGCCGGCGTTACGCATCAGGGTTTGCGGGTCGCGACCGTGCAGCGGCGCGCACGCCAGGCCGACCGAGCCGGTGACACTGATCAACTGGTTGTCGACGAACATCGGTTTATCCAGCGTCGCCAACAACTGGTTGGCGATCTGCTGGCCGGTGGCAAGGTCGGTGTCGTCGAGCAACACGGCAAATTCGTTACTGGCGAACCGCGCGAGGCTGCCGCTCGGGCTCAGGCTATTGCGCAGACGCCGGGCCAGGCTGATCAACAGTTTATCGCCGGTCTGGTGACCGAGGCTGTCGTTGATCCGCTTGAAGTTGTCGATGTCCACCAGCAACAGGCTGATCGGCGTATCGCTGTCGCGGGCAAAGCGTTCGTCCAGATTGCGGATAAACGCCGGGCGGTTGCCGAGGTTGGTCAGGTTGTCGGTGTAGGCCAGACGCTCGATGCGTTGCTGCGCCAGTTTGGTCTGGGTGATGTCTTCGTAAATGCCGATGTAGTGCGTCAGCTCACGGTTGTCGCCGTAAACCTTGGAGATCGACAATTGGCCCCAGTACGGTTCGAGGTTTTTCCGGCGACTCTTGAATTCGCCCTGCCAGCTGTTGCTCTTGGCCAGCGCCGACGGCGCGTCGAACAACAGTTCACTGAGATTCTCCAGTGCCGGCAGCTCTGACAGGCGCTGGCCGTGGACTTCTTCGGTGGTGTACTGGGTGATCGCGGTGAAGCTCGGGTTGACGTACTCGACCACGCCGTCGCAATTGACCAGCAAAAAGGCGTTGGCGCTTTGCTCGACCGCACGCTGGAACAGGTGCAGGGCGCTGGTGGCGGTGCGGCGGTTGTGGTTGTTGATCACTTGCGCGAACTGATCGGCCAGCTCGCCGGCAAAAGCGATTTCATCGGACTGCCAGGCGCGGGTAACGCCGGTCTGTTCCAGGCACAGCACACCGACCACTTGGCCATCGACGCGAATACTGGCGTCGAGCATCGCGTTGACGTCGCGCGGGCGCAGGGCTTCGGCCATCTCGCGAGTGCGCGGATCGCGCATTGCATTGTGTGCGTCGATGGCGCGGCTGCTGTGCAGCGCTTCCATGTAGTCGGGGAAACTGCTGATGTCGATCACGTCCGGGAGGATGTATTCCTGGGTCGCGCGGTGGTACGCGGAGATCGGCACCAGTTGTTGGCCTTCGAGGTTCCACAGGCTGGCGCAGTCGATTTCATAGATATCGCAGGCGCAGCGGGTGATCAGTTCGGCGGCTTCCTGCAGCGAGTTGTGCGTGCTGTAACGCTGACGTGCGAGCAGCAGAATCAAATCCTGCTGGGCGCGTACGCGTTCCAGATGCTGCAGTTGTTCCTGCTGCGCCCGTTGGTTGAGTTCAAGGGCAATCTGCAGGCGGGAGTTCTGGGTTTCGAGGTCAACGGAGGGCAGTGGCGGCGCTTCGTCGAAGACGTGATCGACCGCCAGCAAATAGCCGCGCAGCAGATGACGATTGTGTTGTTTGTAGGCTTCGCCCAGTTCCAGGATGCTCAGCGCACCGGCTGCCGTGTGCAGGGTGTAACGCACCAGATAATGCGGGCTGACGGTCAGCTGTTGCTGGATCGCATCGTGCAGTTGATAGCGCGCTTCGGGTTCCATCAGGCTGGCGTAGGGCGAGCCGACCAGCGCGCAAAGCTCGACGGCCGGCTGGCCGAACTGGCGTTCACAGTTGGGATCGAGAAACAGCATGGCCCAACTGGCTTCATTCAAGCGCTCGAAACGCAGCATGCCGAGCCGCGAGGGCACAGGCAACTGCGTCACTACCTCGGCCGCCATACGGCTGGCGGCATCGGGCTGGCTCTTCATGAAGGGAACTCGCTTGGAAATATGCTGAACGCGCCGGGCTCTCGCCCTCTTTACTGTTGCCTGCGGCAAGGTTGCATCATTGCGGCACCGACTGACAAGAGAGATGAAGGCCAAGTGCTATAAGAATATGTCGGCTGCACTGAACATTTCTCCAGTGTGCGCTGAAAAGTAATCCTGTTGAATTGAAAGAACGCCGTTCCAGAGCGGTTCGTGCCCCCCAACGGCGTTCTTTGGCTGGAAACTCAACGCAGAGGAATGGTGATCGATTGGATGCGTTTGCCATCGCGGTCGTGGTAATTGACCTGAATTTGCCCGGCATCGACCACCATATGGGCGAAATTGTCTTCACTGACCACCGTACTGGTCAGCTCATGCTGGTAATCGCCCGCCGCCGTGCGCACCAGCGGCTGATCCAGAATGAACGTCGACGCCTTGGCGTAAGGCAGCAGTTTGCTGTTGCACAGCGGCGAGGAGACCACGGTGTGGACTTCGAAGTCCGGGTCTTCGCTGTGGGTCAAGCGAGCGGTTAGCGAGCCATGTACGTCTCCGGAGATGAACACGACATTCTTGATGCGTCGGGTGCGGATGGTCTCCAGCAGGCGCAGGCGCTGCTCGGGAAAGGCTTTCCAGGCGTCATCGCCGTGGACCTTGCGATCCGGATAGAACATCACGCTGGTGACCACGAACTTGACCCGCGCCGTGCTGTTGTTCAGCCATTTGAGCAGGGCCTGTTCCTGTGCCTCGTCGAGGATGCGTCGGTCATCGGCGGACAAGTTGCGACGGGTGCGACTATCGGTGACAAACCATTCGATATCGCCATCGCTGAATTGATACCAGTAATGCTCGAGTGTTGCGTGATCTACTTCTCCATTAGTTGTCAGCGGATGAACCGGGCTGTGACTGGCCTGATATAACTCATAGGCGGTCATGGCATTACGGTATAAGTCACCGTCGGACTTGCTGGCATTGACAGGCCAGTTGTCTTCGATTTCGTGGTCGTCGAGAATCATGTAAGTCGAAGTGCCAGACATCAGTCGTTTTATATTGGGTTGGGAAAATGCCGCGCGGTACTTGTTCAGAATGTCTTTGTATTCGCGATCCGGTGCAAGCAGATTCAAGTCGTCGACGTAGATTTGATCGCCAGTCATCAATACCGCGCTGATCGGTGGTTGTATGCCTTCGATCACCTGATTGATGGATGCAAAGATGCGGTCGCCCAATTGCGGCAGGGAGGCGATGCCGGCGGTCATGCGCAGATAACGGCAGGAGCCGACGATATAAGCTCTAGGCTGCATGGCTTTGCTGGAGCGGGTGCGCAGGCGATAGATCTCTCGCGGCCATTGCAGTGGCAGTTCGGCGACGCTGTCAGGCGTGTGTACAGGACTCATCGGGCTGAACCAGCCGGCCTGATATTCATATTCGGTGTCGCTACTCAAGTTGTTGAGGGCGAATACTTGCGACATGTCGCGTAATTCGCTCAGGCGCGCGAAGTTACCTTTCGACCATTGTTGTGTGCCGGATGCACGATAACGTATCCCGGAAAATACCAATGCATTGTTGTGCCGGTCGCCACGCATGAATATGCGTGCGTGATTAGTTGTAACGTGGCCGACGATCGGGCCAATAGTTGGTTTTAACATGTCGAATCCATTCGAATGAATTTGAATAAATATGAGTTTTACGAAGTTTGCTTAGTTAAATTGGCTGCGCCTAGATTAGTTGTCTGTCGAATAAAAAAGATCGGCGCCAAGTCGACCAGACTTGTGGCCGATATCAGCGCAACATGTGGGAAAAAAGACCAGAAGGTTTTTTCAGGCAAAAAAAAGCCCCGCCAAACTGACGGGGTTGAGGTACGAGCGTGTGGCGCTCGAAAGGGTGCAGCAATCGGCCCTCCGTTGCCGGAGGGCCGATCGAGTTACAGCAGGATCGTGCGGATGTCCGCCAGCAGGCTGCCCAGACGCTGGGTGAAGCGTGCGGCAGCGGCGCCGTTGATCACACGGTGATCGTAGGACAGCGACAGCGGCAGCATCAGTTTCGGCTGGAAGGCTTTGCCGTCCCAGACTGGCTGGATGGTTGCCTTGGAAACACCGAGGATCGCCACTTCCGGCGCGTTGACGATCGGCGTGAAGCCGGTGCCGCCAATGTGGCCGAGGCTGGAAATGGTGAAGCAGGCGCCTTGCATGTCGTCAGCGGTGAGCTTCTTGTCGCGGGCTTTGGCGGCCAGCGCAGCGGCTTCGGCTGCCAGTTGCAGCAGGCTCTTCTGGTCGACGTTCTTGATGACCGGTACCAGCAGGCCATCCGGGGTGTCGACGGCGAAGCCGATGTTCACGTATTTCTTGCGGATGATCGCTTTGCCGCTTGGTGCCAGCGAACTGTTGAAGTCCGGCAGCTCCTTGAGCATGTGCGCGCAGGATTTGAGCAGCAGCGGCAGGATGGTCAGCTTGACGCCAGCCTTCTCTGCAACGGCTTTCTGCGCGACGCGGAACGCTTCCAGCTCGGTGATATCAGCCGAATCGAACTGAGTCACGTGCGGGATGTTCAGCCAGCTGCGGTGCAGGCTCGACGCACCGATCTGCATCAGGCGAGTCATCGGCACTTCTTCGATTTCGCCGAAACGGCTGAAATCAACGACCGGAATCGGCGGGATGCCCGCGCCACCGGTTGCGCCAGCAGCAGCGGCCGGTGCTTCCTTGGCCTTCTGCATCATCGCTTTGACGTAAACCTGCACGTCTTCTTTCAAGATACGACCGTGCGGGCCGCTGGCACCGACAGCGTTCAGCTCGACGCCGAACTCGCGGGCCAGTTGACGCACGGCAGGGCCGGCGTGAACTTTCGCGCCCGGCTTGGCCGGTGCGGCGGCTGGAGCGGCAGCAGGTGCAGGTGCAGCGGCAGCCGGAGCAGCAGCGGCTGGAGCACTTGGTGCAGCAGCGGCAGCTGGAGCCGGGGCAGCAGCAGGCGCCGCGCCTTTGACTTTCAGCTTCAGAATCAGGTCGCCGGTACCGACTTCGTCATCCAGCTTGATGGAAACGCTTTCCACCACGCCGGCGGCAGGCGACGGGATTTCCATGCTCGCCTTGTCGGATTCCAGAGTGATCAGCGACTGGTCGGCTTCAACGCTGTCGCCAGCCTTGACCAGCACTTCGATGATCTTGGCTTTGCCGGCCGAACCGATGTCGGGAACGTGGATGTCCTGAACGCTGTCGGCAACCGGTGCTGCTGGCGCGGCTGCCGGAGCAGGCGCAGCGGCAGCGGCCGGGGCAGCAGCCTGGGCCGGAGCGGCAGCCGCAGGGGCCGCAGCGCCTGCTACTTCCAGATCCAGAATCAGGTCGCCAGTGCCGACTTCGTCGTTGAGCTTGACACTGATGGCCTTGACCACGCCAGCGGCAGGCGACGGGATTTCCATGCTCGCCTTGTCGGATTCCAGGGTGATCAGCGATTGATCAGCCTCGACGGTGTCGCCGACCTTGACCTGAATCTCGATGATCTGCGCTTTGCCCGACGAACCGATGTCCGGCACGTGCACTTGCTGAACCGAAGCGGCAGCAGGGGCAGCGGCAGGCGCGGCGGCAGCAGGAGCGGCGGCGGCCGGTTTTTCTTCAGCCTTTTTAGCCGGTGCAGCAGCAGGAGCAGGGGCCGCTTCAGCGGCGCCCTCGACTTCCAGCTCAAGCAGTTCGTCGCCTTCTTTCAGACGGTCGCCCAGCTTCACTTTCAGGCTCTTGATGACGCCGGCTTTCGGGGCCGGCACTTCCATGCTGGCCTTGTCCGATTCCAGGGTCAGGATGCTCTGGTCGGCTTCGATACGGTCGCCGACCTTCACAAACAGTTCAATTACTTCACCTTCACCGCTGCCGATGTCAGGTACGCGAATGAGTTCGCTCACAAAATGTCTCCTCAGCAGTCCAGTGGGTTGCGTTTTTCCGGGTCGATGCCGAACTTGACGATGGCCTCAGCCACGACTTTAGGTTCGATATCACCACGGTCAGCCAGTGCTTCCAGGGCTGCCAACACCACGAAATGACGGTCGACTTCGAAGAAATGACGCAGTTTCTTGCGGCTGTCGCTGCGGCCGAAACCGTCGGTGCCGAGGACTTTGAATTCCTTGGACGGTACCCACTGACGGATCTGCTCTGCGAACAGCTTCATGTAGTCGGTAGAGGCGATGACCGGACCTTTACGGCCGTTCAGGCACTCTTCGACGTAGCTCAGCTTAGGCTTCTGGCCCGGCTTCAGACGGTTGCTGCGCTCGACAGCGAGGCCGTCGCGACGCAGTTCGTTGAAGCTGGTAACGCTCCAGACGTCGGCGCCAACGTTGAACTCTTCACGCAGAATCTTCGCCGCTTCACGGACTTCACGCAGGATGGTGCCGGAGCCCATCAGCTGTACGTGGTGCGCCGCATCGCGGGTGTCTTCTTCGAGCAGGTACATGCCTTTCTTGATGCCTTCTTCGGCACCGGCCGGCATGGCTGGCTGCTGGTACGACTCGTTCATCACGGTGATGTAGTAGAAGATGTCCTGTTGCTCTTCGGTCATCTTCTTCATGCCGTCCTGAATGATCACCGCCAGCTCGTAGCCGTAGGTTGGATCGTAGGTGCGGCAGTTCGGGATGGTCGCGGCCAACAGGTGGCTGTGACCGTCTTCGTGTTGCAGACCCTCACCGTTCAGGGTGGTCCGGCCGGCGGTGCCGCCGATCAGGAAGCCACGGGTACGGCTGTCGCCAGCGGCCCAGGCCAGGTCGCCAATACGCTGGAAGCCGAACATCGAGTAGAAGATGTAGAACGGCAGCATCGGCTGGTTGTGGCTGGAGTACGAAGTACCGGCCGCGATGAAGGAACTCATGGCGCCTGCTTCGTTGATGCCTTCTTCAAGGATCTGACCTTTCTGGTCTTCCTTGTAGAACATCACCTGGTCTTTATCGACTGGCTCGTAGAGCTGGCCGACGGACGAGTAGATGCCGAGCTGACGGAACATGCCTTCCATACCGAAGGTACGGGCTTCGTCCGGGATGATCGGAACGATGCGCGGGCCGATTTCCTTGTCCTTGACCAGTTGCGCGAGGATCCGCACGAACGCCATGGTGGTGGAAATTTCACGGTCGCCGGAGCCGTCAAGGATCGCCTTGAGGGTGTCCAGATCTGGCGTCGGCACGCTGAAGCTTTGCGCGCGGCGCTGAGGCACGAAACCGCCCAGTGCAGTGCGACGCTCGCTGAGGTAGCGGGCTTCGGCGCTGTTTGGCTCTGGCTTGAAGAACGGCAGGTGCTCCAGCTCTTCGTCCTTGACCGGGATGTCGAAACGATCGCGGAACAACTTCAGGCTGTCGACGTCGACTTTCTTGGTGTTGTGCGCAGTGTTTTTCGCTTCGCCGGCACCGGTGCCATAACCCTTGATGGTCTTGGCGAGGATGACGGTTGGCTGTTCTTTGTGGTTGACCGCTTCGTGGTACGCCGCATAGACCTTGTACGGGTCGTGGCCGCCACGGTTGAGTTTCCAGATCTCGTCGTCGGACAGATCAGCAACCATCGCCTTGAGTTCTGGCGTGTTGAAGAAGTGTTCACGGACGAACGCGCCGTCTTTGGCTTTGTAGTTCTGGTACTCGCCGTCGATGACTTCGTCCATGCGACGTTGCAGGATGCCGTCGACGTCTTTGGCCAGCAGAGGGTCCCAGAAACGGCCCCAGATGACTTTGGTCACGTTCCACTGAGCACCGCGGAACACGCCTTCGAGTTCCTGGATGATCTTGCCGTTGCCGCGAACCGGGCCGTCGAGGCGCTGCAGGTTGCAGTTGATGACGAAGATCAGGTTGTCCAGCTTCTCGCGGCCGGCCAGGGAGATGGCGCCCAGGGATTCCGGCTCGTCGCACTCGCCGTCGCCCAGGAAGCACCAGACTTTCTGTTTGCCCGGCTGGATGAAACCGCGGTGCTCCAGGTACTTCATGAAGCGTGCCTGGTAGATCGCCTGGATCGGACCCAGACCCATGGATACGGTCGGGAACTGCCAGAAGTCAGGCATCAGCCAAGGGTGCGGGTAGGACGACAGGCCCTGACCGTCGACTTCCTGGCGGAAGTTGTTCATCTGGTCTTCGGTGATGCGGCCTTCCATGAATGCGCGGGCGTAAACGCCTGGCGAGGTGTGGCCCTGGAAGTAGATCAGGTCGCCGCCGTGTTCGTCGGTCGGGGCCTGGAAGAAGTAGTTGAAGCCGATGTCATACAGGGTCGCACTGGAAGCGAAGCTGGAGATGTGACCACCCAGGTCAGAATCTTTCAGGTTCGTACGCATTACCATGGCCATCGCGTTCCAGCGTACCAGCGAGCGAATGCGGCGTTCCATGAACAGGTCGCCAGGCATGCGTGCTTCGTGGGTTACCGGGATGGTGTTGCGGTAAGGCGTGGTGATGGCGTAAGGGAGCTGCGAGCCGCTGCGGGTCGCGAGTTCGCCCATACGGGTCATCAGATAGTGAGCACGGTCTTCGCCTTCTTTGTCGAGAACCGATTCCAGGGCGTCCAGCCATTCCTGGGTTTCGACGGGATCGAGGTCTTGCATGGCTTGCTCCAGGGCGGAAAGGCTTCCAGAATCGGTTGCCTGAGTTTGCGACTGGCCTTGTGGGCAGACGATTTAAAATTCTTGGATTGCCGATAGGTTGTTCCGGCGGCGTGTAGTTTTACTACAAATCTTCCGGCATTTCAGCCTTTCGAATGTATAGACGAGTAGTAAAACTACAGAAGAATGGCTTGTGGCCTCCGGCTGCGTTGTGAGAATAATCGTTAAGGTTGGTCTTTTGCCATCCGAAAAAGGTGAAACTTTGATGTTCGCTGCCAAAGAGAAAGAAATTTCAGCTATTTCTAACTTTTGTTCGACAGTCCTCCGGGTAGCGGGTTTTCACCAATCACTACAAGCGGCCATTTACACGCCGATCAAGGATAGACCATGACCCTGCCCGTGCTTGCCGAACTGCCCGCCATTCTCCTGCCGTTGGTCACTCGATCCGAGCAGTCGTTCCGTACGGCCGTCGCCGCGCTGGAAGACGATCACGGCTTCGCGAACTGGACGCCAGAGCGCTGGGCGCAGTTTGCCCGCGTCACCGCCGCCAGCGAATTCGTCATTGAACAGAGCGTTCGTGACCCTTTGATGTTGCTCACGCTGGTGCAGTCCGGCGAACTCGACCGGGCCTTCGCGCCGGGCGAATTGTGTGCGCAGATTGCTGCCGCGGTGAATGCCGCGCAAACCGAAGAGGAACTCGGTCGCGCTCTGCGTCGCCAGCGCGCCCGCCATCAAGTGCGGATCATCTGGCGTGATCTCACTCGTCAGGCCGATCTGGTGCAGACCTGCCGCGATCTCTCGGACATGGCCGACGCTACCATCGATCAGGCTTATCAATGGTTGTACAGCCGCCATTGCGAACAGTTCGGCACGCCGACCGGCCGCCGCAGCGGTGAGCCGCAGCAGATGGTCATCCTCGGCATGGGCAAGCTCGGCGCTGTCGAGTTGAACCTGTCTTCGGATATCGATCTGATCTTCGCCTACCCCGAGGGCGGCGAAACGGTCGGCGTGAAGCGCTCGCTGGATAATCAGGAATTCTTCATTCGCCTCGGCCAGCGCCTGATCAAGGCACTGGACCCGATGACCGTCGACGGCTTTGTGTTCCGCGTCGACATGCGCCTGCGCCCTTACGGCTCGTCCGGCGCGCTGGTGCTGAGTTTCAATGCGCTGGAGCAGTATTACCAGGATCAGGGCCGTGACTGGGAACGCTACGCGATGATCAAGGCGCGGGTGGTGGCCGGCGATCAGGTCGCAGGCGCGCAGTTGCTCGACATGTTGCGACCGTTCGTTTATCGACGTTACCTCGACTTTTCTGCGATCGAAGCGCTGCGCACCATGAAGCAGTTGATCCAGCAGGAAGTGCGGCGCAAGGGCATGGCCGACAACATCAAACTTGGCTCGGGTGGCATCCGCGAGGTCGAGTTCATCGCTCAGGCCTTTCAACTGATCCACGGCGGTCGCGACTTGAGCCTGCAACAGCGTCCTCTATTAAAGGTGCTGAGTACGCTGGAAGGGCAGGGTTATCTACCGCCGGCGGTGATCAGTGAGTTGCGCGAGGGTTACGAATTTCTCCGTTACACCGAACACGCGATTCAAGCGATCGCCGACCGCCAGACCCAGATGCTGCCGGATGGCCCGCAGGATCAAGCGCGGATTGCCTTTATGCTCGGTTTTGCCGATTGGAACGCGTTCCACGAAAAACTGATGTTCTGGCGCGGTCGCGTGGCTTGGCACTTCGCCCAGGTGATTGCCGATCCCGATGAAGATGAAGGCGCCGAAAGCGAAGTAGTGGTCGGCGGTGAATGGCTGCCGCTGTGGGAAGAGGCGCAGGACGAAGAGGCGGCGTGCCGGCAGTTGGAGGAGGGCGGTTTTGCCGATGCCAGCAAAGCCCTGAAAGCGTTGGCCGGATTGCGCAGCAGTCCGCAATTGCGGGCGATGCAGCGATTGGGGCGTGAGCGTCTCGATGCCTTTATTCCGCGTCTGCTTGCGCAGGCGGTGGAGCACGCCAATCCGGATCTGGTGCTTGAACGCGTGCTGCCGCTGGTTGAAGCGGTGGCCCGGCGTTCGGCTTATCTGGTCTTGCTGACGGAGAACCCCAGCGCCTTGCGACGTTTGTTGACGTTGTGCGCGGCGAGCCCATGGATCGCTGAGCAGATCACCCGCTTCCCGCTGTTGCTCGACGAATTGCTGAACGAAGGTCGTCTGTTCAAGCCGCCATTGGCCCCGGAACTGGCGGCTGAATTGCGTGAGCGCCTGACGCGGATTCCCGAAGATGATCTCGAACAGCAGATGGAAGCCCTGCGCCATTTCAAACTGGCGCACCGCTTGCGCGTCGCCGCTTCGGAAATTGCCGGCAGCCTGCCGCTGATGAAAGTCAGCGATTACCTGACCTGGCTAGCCGAGGCGATTCTCGAGCAAGTGCTGGCCCTGGCCTGGCGCCAGACCGTGGCCAAGTACGGCACGCCACTGCGCACCGACGGCACCTTGTGCGATCCCGGCTTCATCATTGTCGGTTATGGCAAAGTCGGCGGTCTGGAACTGGGGCATGGTTCGGATCTGGACCTGGTGTTTATCCACGACGGCGATCCGCAGGCGGAAACCGACGGGCCGAAGTCGATTGATGGCGCGCAGTTCTTCACGCGACTGGGGCAGCGCATCATTCACTTGCTGACGGCGCAGACCAATTCCGGTCAGCTCTATGAAGTGGACATGCGTCTGCGGCCATCGGGCGCCTCGGGGCTGTTGGTCAGTTCGCTCGGTGCGTTTGCCCGCTATCAGGAAAATGAAGCCTGGACGTGGGAACATCAGGCATTGGTGCGCGCGCGGGTGCTGGTCGGCAGTCAGGATGTCGGCCAAGCGTTCGAGAAAGTCCGCGCACAGGTTTTGGGCAAAGCACGTGATCTGGCCAGGCTGCAACAGGAGGTCAGCGAGATGCGCGCGAAGATGCGCGATAACCTTGGCACCAAGAGCACCGCAGCCGGTACGGCGGCAAATGCCTTCGACGCCACCGCGCCGTTCGACCTCAAGCAGGACGCCGGAGGTATCGTCGATATTGAATTTATGGTGCAATACGCGGCTCTGGCGTGGTCGCACAGCCACCCGCCACTGCTGCGCTGGACCGATAACATTCGCATTCTGGAAGAGCTGGAACACGAAGGGCTGATGCCTGCCGAAGACGCCAGCCTGTTGCGCGAGGCCTACAAAGCCTACCGCTCCGCCGCCCACCGGCAGGCCTTGCAGAAGGATGCCGGAGTAATACCGGGCGACCAGTTTGCCGAAGAGCGGCGACAGGTTTTGCGGATATGGAAAGAGATGGGGCTAAGCTGAAACAAGCCAATGAAGGCAATGAGATTCAAGAGGTGGGAGCGAGCCTGCTCGCGAATGCGTAGTGTCAGTCAACATTGATGTTGAATGTGCCGACCCCTTCGCGAGCAGGCTCGCTCCCACAGTGATCTGCGGTGAGTCGCAGATGGGTGAACAGATGCAAACCATGTGGGAGCGAGCCTGCTCGCGATAGCGGAGTAACAGTCGACAGTCATGTTGAAGGTAATGACCCATCGCAAGCAGTGCCGCTCCCTCAGTGATTCTCGAGGCGGGGAGGCGTAAATGCCTCCCCGGTTCGTTTTTGGAAACCACATGAATATTTTGATCGTTGGGCCCAGTTGGGTCGGTGACATGGTGATGGCGCAGACACTGTTTCAGTGCCTCAAACAGCGCCACCCGCAATGCGAAATCGACGTGCTGGCCCCGGAGTGGAGCCGGCCGATCCTTGAGCGCATGCCCGAAGTACGCAAAGCCTTGAGCTTTCCGCTCGGCCACGGCGCGCTGGAACTGGCGACGCGTCGGCGCATCGGCAAGTCCCTGCGTGGCCAGTACGATCAGGCGATCCTGCTGCCCAACTCGCTGAAATCGGCGCTGGTGCCGTTTTTTGCCGGCATCCCGAAACGCACCGGCTGGCGCGGCGAGTTCCGCTACGGTCTGCTCAATGATGTGCGCACCCTCGATAAAGAACGCTATCCGCTGATGATCGAGCGCTTCATGGCCTTGGCCTATGAAGCCAATGCCGAGCTGCCGAAGCCGTATCCGCGCCCGAGCCTGCAAATCGATCCGGTCACCCGCGAAGCGGCGCTGGCCAAATTCGGCCTGAGCCTCGATCGCCCGGTGTTGGCCCTGTGCCCCGGCGCCGAGTTCGGCGAGTCCAAGCGCTGGCCGTCCGAGCATTACGCCAAAGTCGCCGAAGTGCGTATCCGCGAAGGCTGGCAGGTCTGGTTGTTCGGTTCGAAAAACGATCACTCGGTCGGCGAAGACATCCGCGCACGTTTGATTCCTGGCCTGCGTGAAGAATCGGTCAACCTCAGCGGTGGCACCTCGCTGGCTGAAGCCATCGATCTGCTGTCCTGCGCCGACGCGGTGGTCTCCAACGATTCCGGCCTGATGCACGTTGCCGCTGCGCTGAACCGCCCACTGGTCGCCGTCTACGGCTCGACTTCGCCGGGTTTCACCCCGCCGCTGGCCGAGCACGTCGAAATCGTTCGCCTTGGTCTCGATTGCAGCCCGTGCTTCGACCGTACCTGCCGCTTCGGCCATTACAACTGTCTGCGCCAGCTGATGCCCGACGCGGTCAACGATGCCTTGCAGAAATTGCAGGGCTCTGTGGTCGAGGTTCATTAAGTTGCGGGTACTGCTGATCAAGACTTCATCGCTGGGCGACGTGATTCATGCGTTGCCGGCGCTGACCGACGCCGCCCGGGCCATTCCCGGGATCAAGTTCGACTGGGTCGTGGAAGAGGGCTTTGCCGAGATCCCCACCTGGCACCCGGCCGTTGGCAAAGTGATTCCGGTGGCGATCCGCCGCTGGCGCAAAAATATCTGGAAGACCATCACCAGCGGCGAGTGGAAGCGCTTCAAGCAAAGCGTGCGCGCCAACAAATACGATTTGGTGATAGATGCTCAAGGCCTGCTGAAAAGCGCCTGGCTGACCCGCTACGTCAAAGCGCCGGTAGCTGGTCTCGACAAAGGTTCGGCCCGTGAACCGATGGCGGCGCGGTTCTACGATCGCAAACTGGCCGTCGCCCGTGGTCAGCACGCTGTCGAGCGTGTACGGCAGTTGTTCGCCATCGCCCTCGGTTACGATCTGCCCAAAGGCCTTGGCGATTACGGCCTCAACGTCGAGCGTCTGGTCGAGCTGCCGCGCAAAAATGCATTTGTAGTGTTCCTGCATGGCACCACTTGGGACACCAAGCACTGGCCGGAAGCCTACTGGCGTGAGCTGACCGAGCGCGTCGGCTATCTTGGCGTCGGCGTCAAACTGCCGTGGGGCAACCCGCAGGAAAAGGCTCGCGCCGAACGCATCGCTGCCGGTTTCAAGCACGCCGAAGTACTGCCGAAACTCAATCTGGCCGGCGTCGGCAAAGTCCTCGCCGGCGCGCAAGCGTGCGTGGCGGTGGACACCGGTCTTGGCCACTTGGCCGCCGCACTGGACGTGCCGACCATCTCGCTGTTCGGCCCGACCAACCCGGGCCTGACCGGCGCTTACGGCAAACTGCAGATTCACCTGGCCAGCGACTTCCCGTGCGCACCTTGCCTGCAAAAGAAATGTACCTACCAACCGACCGCGCAGGATGCCCGTCAGTTTGACCTGAAGCGTGAACAGCCATTGTGCTTCACGCGACTGAACCCAGAGCGTGTCGCCAGCCGACTGAGCACGTTGTTAATGGCTGAGGAGCTGCGCTGATGCAATTGGCATTCGTCCTGTACAAATATTTCCCGTTCGGCGGCTTGCAGCGTGACTTCATGCGCATCGCTCTCGAATGCCAGAAGCGCGGTCACCAGATTCGCGTCTACACGCTGATCTGGGAAGGCGACGTGCCGCCCGGCTTCGAAGTGCTGGTGGCGCCGGTCAAGGCGTTCTTCAACCACCGTCGCAACGAAAAACTCAGCGCGTGGATGGAAGCGGATCTGGCCAAGCGCCCGGTCGATCGCTTGATCGGTTTCAACAAGATGCCGGGTCTGGACGTCTACTACGCCGCCGACGGCTGCTTCGAAGACAAGGCGCAAAACCTGCGCAACTCGCTGTACCGCCGCTGGGGCCGTTATCGCCACTTCGCCGAATACGAGCGCGCGGTGTTCGCCAAAGATGCAAAGACCGAAGTGCTGATGATTTCCGAAGTGCAGCAGCCGCTGTTCATCAAGCACTACGACACACCGCTGGAGCGCTTTCACCTGCTGCCACCGGGCATCGCTCAGGATCGTCGACGTCCGGCGGATGCTGATGAAATCCGCGCCGGTTTTCGCGCTGAATTCAATCTCAAGGATGACGAACTGCTGCTGGTGCAGATCGGCTCCGGCTTCAAGACCAAAGGCGTTGATCGCAGCCTGAAAGCGCTGGCGGCATTGCCCGCTGAGCTGAAGAAACGCGCTCGATTGTTTGTAATCGGTCAGGATGACCCCAAATTATTCCAGATGCAGAGCGCGACATTGGGTTTGGGCGATAACGTCACGTTCCTCAAGGGGCGCAGCGATATCCCGCGTTTCCTGCTCGGTGCCGACCTGTTGATTCACCCGGCGTACAACGAAAACACCGGTACCGTGTTGCTGGAAGCGCTGGTCGCCGGTTTACCGGTGCTGGTCAGCGCGGTCTGCGGTTACGCCCATTACATCGCCGAGGCCGACGCCGGGCGAGTGCTGGACGAGCCGTTCGATCAAGCGCAGTTGGCGCAATACCTGACTGAAATGTTGAAAGACGACGCCGCACGCGCGGCCTGGAGCCGCAATGGTCTGGCCTTCGCCGAGACGGCCGACCTCTACAGCATGCCGCAGCGCGCGGCTGATGTGATTCTGGCGGAGCACGCTTAATGAAGTTGATGCTGGCTGAACCGTTCAAGAGCCTTTGGGCCGGACGCGACCCGTTCGCCGAAGTCGAAGGCTTGCAGGGCGAGGTATACCGCGAGCTGGAAGCACGCCGGACACTGCGCACGGAAGTCGACGGCAACGGATTTTTCGTCAAGATCCACCGTGGCATCGGCTGGGGCGAAATCTTCAAAAACCTGCTGACCGCCAAGCTGCCGGTACTCGGCGCGGGGCAAGAATGGAAGGCTATCCGGCGTTTGCAGGAAGTCGGCGTGCCGACCATGACTGCCGTTGCGTACGGCGAGAAGGGTAGCAATCCGGCGGATCAGCACTCGTTCATCGTCACCGAAGAGCTGGCGCCGACCATCAGCCTTGAAGACTTCAGCATCGACTGGATCAAGCAGCCGCCCGAGCCAAAGCTCAAGCGCGCACTGATCGCCGAAGTCGCCCGCATGACCGGGATGATGCACCGCGCCGGCGTCAATCACCGCGACTGTTATATCTGCCATTTTCTGCTGCACACCGATAAACCGGTGACGCCGGAAGATTTCAAGCTCTCGGTGATTGACCTGCACCGTGCCCAGACCCGTGCGAAGATCACTCAGCGCTGGCGCAACAAGGATCTGGCCGCGCTGTATTTCTCCGCGCTGGACATTGGCCTGACCCGCCGCGACAAACTGCGTTTCCTCAAGGGCTATTTCCAGCAGCCGCTGCGCCTGATTCTGGCGCAAGAAGCGCCGCTGCTGAACTGGCTGGAAGGCAAGGCCAGCAAGCTCTACGCGCGCAAACAGCGTTACGGGGATGCGCTCTGATGGCGGGTTGGACTCTTGAGCCGCAATACAGCGAGCTCGCGGCGGATTTTGGCAGCCTCGCAGCGGTGTTTGCGTTGCAAGGTGAACGCTTGACCCGTGATCCGCTGTCGGAAGTGATTCGTGTACAGCGCAATGGCGTCAACTATTACGTCAAACGCTATGTCGGCGCAGGTAAAGGCTTGCGCCGCTACCTCGGCAAGCCACGAGTAAAGATGGAATGGCAGAACCTCAAGCGCTTCGCCAAGTGGGGCATTCCCACCGCAGAGGTGGTCGCCTGGGGTCTGGAACGACGTGGTGCAGCCTATGATCGCGGCGCAATGATCACGCGGGAATTGCCCAGCACCGAAGACCTGTCGGCGCTCGCCGAGCGCAAGGATCCGAAACTCAAGGATCGCGCCTGGGTCGACGGCGTCAGCCGGCAATTGGCCGGTTATACCCGGACGATGCATGATCACCGATTTACCCATAACGATTTGAAATGGCGCAACCTGTTGATCGATGATCAGGCCCGCATATTTCTGATCGATTGCCCTAACGGCGAGTTCTGGCGCGGCTTCTGGCTCAAGTATCGGATCACCAAGGATCTGGCCTGTCTCGATAAACTCGCCAAATACCACCTGTCCAATACCCAACGCCTGCGCTTCTATAAGCAATACCGCCAGTGCGATCGGCTTGATAGCGCCGACAAGAAACGGATTCGGCACGTGGTGAGATTTTTCGAGGGACGCGAATGACTGATTTTCTCGCCGCTGAAGACCGCGCACTGCTCGAGCGCCATGGTCTCGGCACTTTCGACGCGCTTTGGGCGAAGCAGCTTGAGGCTGTGGACGAACCCAATACCGCCCGTGGCGGTTGGAGCAGTGTCTTTCGTCTGGACCTGGAGGGGCAGGGTTATTACCTCAAGCGCCAGAGCAACTACCTGACGCGTACCTTGCATGCGCCTTTCGGTGAGCCCAGTTTTGCCCGCGAGTTTCGCAATATCAGTCGCTATCGCAAGCTCGGTATTCCGGCGCTGCAAGCGGCGTTTTTCGGTGAGCGCAAGGTTGACGGCGAAGTCCGCGCGATTCTGCTGACCCGAGCACTCGATGGCTGGAGCGATCTGGAATCGCTGTTGCAGCGTTGGGCGCAACTCAGTGCTGCACAGCATTCAGCCATCCTCAAGGCTTGTGGCTTGCTGGCTCGACATCTGCACGGTGTGCGTCAGGTGCACGGCTGCTTCTATCCCAAACATATTTTTCTGCGAGCCACAGGTGATGGGTATCAGGCGCAATTGATCGACCTGGAAAAGACCCGTCCCTTGTTGTTCGGCATGCGCGACCGGATCAAGGATCTGGAGCCGCTGCAGCGCCGCGCGCCGGAATGGAGCGAGGCGCAGCTGCGTGAATTGCTCGCGGCTTATCTCGATCAGCCCACCGATAGTTCGCTGCTCGACAGCTGGCTCGTCCGGCTGACCGCGCGCCGCAGTCACAAGGAGACGCGCTGATGCAATTGTCCGAGCTGGCCGGTGTCGGGCGAACCCCGCAACTGCCGCTGACGGTGACCCTGGCTGATGCCGCCGGTAGTGCGGATCTGCAATTGCTGAGTCTGTTGCGGGTATTGCCGGGGCAGCGTTACGTCGGTGCGGGCGTTTGGCGCGGGCGTCCGGTGTTGGCCAAATTGCTGGTCGGCGGCAAGGCCGCCCGGCATTTCCAGCGTGAGCTGGAAGGCGTGCGCTTGCTGGCTGCGCAAGGTATGACGACACCGTTGCTGCTGGCCGATGGTTTGAAAAATGGCGAAGGTGGCTGGCTGCTGTTCGACTTCCTTGAAGGTGCCGAAAGTCTTGGCGATGCCTGGGCGAAAGTCGAGTCGCTGCCGGTGCTGGCCGATGAACAATCGGCGGTGTTGGCCGAGGCGCTGGGTGCCATTGGCCAGTTGCACGGCAAGGGGCTCTGGCAGGAAGACCTGCATCTGGACAATCTGCTACGTCACGGCGGCCAGTTGTACTTGATTGATGGTGCCGGTATTTGTGCCGAGACCGCCGGCCAGCCGCTATCGCGACAAAAAGTCCTGGAAAACCTCGGGGTGTTTTTCGCCCAGTTGCCCAAAGCGCTGGAGCCATTCACCGAAGAGCTGCTGGTGTATTACTTGTTGAGCAACAGCGAGCACGCGTTGCCACTGGAAGCCCTGCAGAAGCAGATCGACAAAGTGCGCCGCTGGCGTCTGAAGGACTTTCTGCTCAAGGTCGGTCGTGAATGCACGCTGTTCAGTGTGCAGCGTGGCGCGTTCGGTTTGCGTGCGATCCGTCGCGAAGAAGAACCGGCCATGTTGCCGGTTCTGGAGCAGGCCGATGCCTTGCTCGATCAGGGCCATCTGTACAAGACCGGTGGGGCGGCGAGCGTTGGCAAGGTTCAGGCCGGTGCGCGTACGCTGGTGATCAAGCGCTACAACATCAAGGGCTTTGCCCATTGGCTCAAGCGTTTCTGGCGTCCGAGTCGGGCCTGGCACTCGTGGCGCGAAGGTAATCGCCTGGCGTTCCTCGGGATCGCCACACCGAAACCGCTGGCGGTGCTGGAGAAGCGCTTTTTCTGGCTGCGCAGTCGGGCGTATCTGGTGACCGAGTTCCTCCCCGGGCCGGACATCATCGAGCGTTTTGCGCCGTACGTTGAAAATGGTGACGCACCAGAAGTGGAGCTGCAGGCGCTGGACCGACTGTTCGCGCGCTTGATTGACGAGCGCATCAGCCATGGCGACTTCAAGGGGCATAACCTGTTCTGGCACCAGGACCGCTGGGCGGTAATTGATCTGGACTCGATGTGTCAGCATGGATCCGCCGGCAGTTTTGCGCCGGCCTACGCCCGTGACCGTGCGCGATTCATGCGTAACTGGCCGGAAAGCAGCGCGCTGTATCGAGTTATTGATCAGCGTTTGCCGAAAGACATTTCCGGCGCGGCCTGAATCAAACTCCGGAGGACAAGATTTAACGACTTGTCCTACGGCTTCTACAGAAACCATGAACTGTGCCCTGCACGGCGCCGATGCTAATTTGCCCGACGATCTTGGAGGGCAAATCTTGACCATCAAACTGGCTGTAACGCTGGGTATTTTTTCATGGCTTTTAGCGGGTTGCGGCAGCGTCCTGAGCGTACTGCAGGACGATGCCGACGTCGCTCGGGACATGCGCCGACAAAACACCTATTGCCAATCCATTCCGCGGATTTACAGCGGTCTGGCCTTCGACTTCTGCGTATTGAACGCGCCCCCCGATCCCAGCGGATTTCTGGTGCCGTTCGTGCTGCTGGATCTGCCATTATCCGGTGTATTCGACACGGTAGCGCTGCCCTATACGGTTTATCGTCAGGTCACCGACGGCAATCTTGGTATTTACTGGCGCAAGGGTGGTTATTGAGCTGCAGGGCAGGGTTTCTCCAAACCATTTGCCCTGGGGCAATCGCACAGGGTAATTCCCCTCTCGTTTACGCTATAATCCCGCCCTTTAGCTGTCACTCGCCCTGTGCGAGGGCACATCAATTTTCAAGGCGCATCGCGCCTGCACGCAGACTAAAGAGGCTAGACCCCTGTGGCATTGACGATTCTTGGCCTGTCCGGCGCCCTTAGCCATGACCCTTCAGCAGCCTTGTACATCGACGGCAAGCTGGTGGCGGCGGCTGAAGAAGAGCGCTTCGTACGCGATAAGCATGCAAAGAACCGCATGCCCTACGAATCGGCGAAGTTCTGTCTTGAACAGGCCGGCATCAAGCCGTCCGACGTTGACGTGGTAGCGATTCCATTTGCTCCGATCAGCCTGTTCGGCAAGGCGCGCTGGCACTACGCCAAGCGTTACTGGTACGCGCCGGATCGCGCCCTCGATGCAATCCTGATGGGCAACCGCCGCTACAAGCGTTATCGCAACAAGATTGTCTGGTGCCTGGAACAACTGGGTTTCGATCCGAAAAAGATCAAGATCGAGCCGGTCGAACACCACCTGGCTCACGCTTCCAGCGCTTACCACTGCTCCGGTTTCAAAGAAAAAACCGCGATCCTTGGTATCGACGGCAAGGGCGAGTACGCCACGACCTTCTTCGGCTACGGCGAAAACGGCAAGATCCACAAGATCAAGGAATTCTTCGATCCTGACTCTCTCGGCGGCCTGTACGGCGCGATCACTGAGTTCCTCGGTTTCGAGATGCTCGACGGTGAGTTCAAGGTCATGGGCATGGCGCCGTACGGCGACGCCAGCAAATACGATTTCTCGCGTCTGGCCTCGTTCGAGAACGGTGAGCTGGTGATCAACACCGACTACGCCAACGTGATCGGTCTGCGTCGCTACAAAGAGAAGGGCAAAGGCTTCTACTTCTCGCCAAAGCTGATCGAATGGCTGGGTCCGAAGCGCGAAGGTGACATCGCTGACGAACCGTACATTCACTACGCCGCGAGCATGCAAGCGCTGTTCGAGAAACTGGCGTTGCAGATGATCGACTACTACCTGGGCGACGTGCTCAAGGAAACCGGCAAGCTGGCCTTCGCCGGCGGCTGTGCATTGAACGTCAAGCTGAACCAGAAAATCATCGCCCGCGACGACATCAAAGAGCTGTTCGTCCAGCCGGCGTCCGGCGATGCCGGCACTGCGGTGGGCGCCGCCGCCTACGTTTCGCATGCCCGTGGCGTACCGGTCGAGAAGATGGAGCACGTCTACCTCGGCCCCTCGTACAGTAACGAAGATGTGATCGCCGCCTGCGCGCGTCACGCGAGCAAGCCGACCTGGCGCAAGCTCGACAACATGCCGGAACAGATTGCCAAAATCATGGTCGATGGTAATCCGGTGGCCTGGTTCCAGGGGCGTATGGAGTTCGGTCCGCGTGCATTGGGTGGTCGTTCGATCATCGGTTGCCCGAGCGTTGCCGGCGTGGCTGACCGGATCAACCACCAGATCAAGTTCCGCGAGCGCTGGAGGCCTTTCTGCCCGTCTATGCTCGACACCGTCGCGCCACAGATGATCAAGATCGATCACCCGGCACCGTTCATGACCTTCACCTTTGAAGTGGCTGAAGAGTGGAAGACCCGCGTGCCGGAAGTTGTCCACGAGGATGGCACCTCTCGCGCCCAGGTGCTCAAGCGCGAATACAACCCGCGCTACTATGACATGATGAAGGCTCTGGAAAATCTGACCGGTAATGGCGTATCGCTGAACACCTCGCTCAACCGTCGTGGCGAACCGATGATCTGCTCGCCGACCGACGCGTTGAACATGTTTTTCGGCTCTGACCTGGAATACCTGATCATGGAAGATATTCTGGTCGTAAAAGAGGGTGTAAAAGGATACGAACTTGACTGAAACACTGATCAGCGTCGTCATTCCGGTTTACAACTACGCACGAACCCTGCCACGAGCAGTGGAGTCGGTGTTGGCGCAGCTGGATGAGGCGACGGCGGATCTGTTGGTCATCGACGATGGGTCGACGGACGATACGCCAGAGGTGGTGGAAAAACTCCTGCTCAAGCATGGCAGGCGTTTTCGCGCGCTGCGCAAAAGCAATGGCGGATTGTCTAGCGTGCGCAACCGCGGGATTGAAGAAACGACCGGGCAATACCTGATTTTTCTCGATTCCGATGACGAAATGGCGCCCGGTGCACTGGCTGCGCTCACGCAACACATTGCCAGCAACCCTCAAAGCCGAATGATCATCGGTGCCCACTGGTCGGTCTTTGCCGACGGCAAACGCAGCTTGCAGTCAGTCAAGCCCTTGCCGTTGACGGCTCGTCACCGTTTGCAGGGCTATCTGCTGGATAAAACCGTATCGATCTCCAACGGCGCCTGCGCGATGCATCGTGAGGCGTTCGTTCCCGGTACTTATCCTGAACAGTTGCGCAACGTCGAGGATCTGCCGGTGTTTGCGCAAGTATTGGCGCGTTACCCCTGCACTGTTCTGGACAAACCCCTGGCCCTTATATACAAGCACGCCGACAGCATGCGCCATGATTTGCGCCAGAGCCTTGCTGCCGGCACGGATCAGGTCGTGAACGAGGTATTTTCCAGTCAACGCATGCCTGAAGAGATGCATGACCTGCGTCAGGCCTTTCTGGCGCAGCGCTGCCTGTCGCTGTTTCGCGACTGTTACTCCCACGGTGAATATGCCTTGGCCAAGGGCTTCTACCTTCAGGCATTACGTGCAGACTGGCGCACGTTCTCGCGCTGGTCATACACTCGCAAGGCTTTGCGGTTGCTATTTCGGTAAATGGTTCGCGGTGAACAGGCGCGTACCTTGTAACGAGTGTCGATGAGGTGGTTGGGTGAAAGGTACGGGCAGTGAAGTGGTAACTCGAGTCTCCAGAATCATCGACGAACACCCGGTATGGCTGGCATTTTTGGGCAGTGTTCTGCTCTCGCTGATTGCGGTCATGGGCACTGCAACCGTCGGGCGAGATGCGGCGCTGTACATCGATATCGCGCAGCAAGTCACCGAGCAAGGCCCCAACGTGGCCTGGGCATCGTTCGATTGGCCGTGGTTTTCCTTCCTGCTGGCCGGTACGCATACCGTCCTGCGTTTGCCGTTGGAACTGAGTGCCTATCTCTGGTGCGGTCTGTTCTTTGCCGGCACCAGCGCGTTGATGGTCGATTGCGTCCGCCAGCGTTCTCCCGAGGTCGCCCGCTGGGCTTGCCTCGTGGTGCTGGCAATGCCGGCGGTCAATGCGTTTCGCAATGACATCATCCGTGAGTGCGGTTTCTGGTTTTTCTGCACGCTGACGCTATGGCTCGCGATGCGCTGGCAGGCCCGTGGCGGCTGGCTGCGAGCGGCTTTCATTCATCTGGCTATCGTCGGGGCAGTCCTGTTTCGGCTGGAAGCCTTGCTGCTGGTTGCTGCGTTGGGGCTGTGGCAGTTGCCCAATCTGTGGTCGTCGGGCCGACGGATGCAATTCGCGCAGTTCTCGCTGCTACCGGTTTTGGGGGTGCTGGCCGTTTCGGTGTCCGGTGTGTTCATGTCGGCGCGCGTGATGCTGTTTCTGGACATGATTGCGCCACACAGTGTGTTCGCCTCCTTCCAGATGTTGTGCGACCAGTTTGCTAACTCACTGATCAACAAGTACTCCCAGGACGAAGCCGGGCGGATCATTTTCTTCGGCATTCTGGCGAGCATGGCGATCAGTTTCGTGAAGCTGATGGGGCCTTTCGCCGTACCGTTCATCCTGCGCCGCAACTGGGGTGTATTAGGCATCTACTGGCGTGACTATCGTCCTTTCGCCTGGGCGGCGTTGCTTTACCTGGTGGTGCTGGTGCTGTTTTTCATCAAGCTGCAGTTCATGAATACGCGCTATCTGAGTTTCCTGAATCTGTTGTTTGTGCCTGTGCTGGCGATGGGGCTTGCGGCGTTTGTGCGCGAATTCCCGCGTTGCGGCAAATGGCTGGTGGTGCTGAGTCTGCTGGTGATGCTGTCGAACGTCATTTCCACCGGGGCCGGCAAAACCCACTATGTCGAGGCGGGGCGCTGGGTCTCCAGTCATGTCGAACGGGACGCGCCGACTTATTTCGAGGACGGGCGGATCAGCTATTACGCCGGTCGCGGCTACGTCATGCCAGGTTTGACTCAGGCAGAAGCGATGTCGGCAGCCCATGCCGACGACTACCGCTATTTCGTCATCGAGGCGAAGGGTAGCGAGCCGTGGCTGAACGAGTGGCTGGTCGCGCACAAGCTGCGCATCATCGAACACTTCGCCAATCGCAAAGGCGCCACGGTGGTGGTCATCGGCCGCTGAGGCTCAACCCAGCAGCGGACGCAGGCGCGAGATCAGTGGCGCCTGCCGGTTGCTCGGCAACCCTTGGCGGTAACCTTCGATAAACGTATCGCCAGCGTCCTCGCCCAGCAACCACTGCCGGTCTTCCTTGTAGCGCAGCAAGTGGGCGAAGTTGCGCAGGCGCTTGCCGTCACTGAGTGCGCGTTTCTGGCAGCGCAGGTCGGCGATATCGATCAGGCCCAGATGGTTGTCGGGTGTCAGGACGACGTTGCCGAAGTGTAGCGACCGGAAGTACACACCTTTCTCGTGCAATTGAGCGAAATACGCGCCCAGTTGAAGTCTCAGTGAGTCAGTCCCTTCGCTGGTGCCCTGCAACTGGCGCACGGTGTTGCCCGCCAGTGGGCTGTAATACACGCAGTCACGCTCGATGCTCGGGATGCGATAGACCGCGATGACTTTCGGGCAGAGGATGCCGCGCTGTTCGAGTGCGCGGGTATTGTCGGCAAAGCGTTGTGCATAAGGGTAGAACAGCGCCGAACTGAGCAGCCGCTTGCGGCGGAACAGCTTGAGCATGCGTCCATCGGCCAATCTGAGCACTTTGTCGCCGGAGCCGTCGGCCTCCAGTACGTGTGCACCCTTGCGCAGTGCCTCGTAAGTGCTTTGATCAATCGATTGCATATCGGGCTCCCCATCATTAGCGGGGTATCTTAACCGACTTGGTCGAAGGCTGGCTTGAAGTCATGTTTATCGGGGCAAAAACGCGTGTGATATCATCGGCGCCTCACTGAATTGCGCGGATCACCATGAGCAGTCCTGAACCGAAAGCCCAGTCAACGCTGGCGATCTATTTCCGCCTTTTGGCTTACGTGCGGCCTTATGCCGGTCTCTTCCTTCTCAGTATCGTCGGGTTTCTGATCTTCGCATCGACTCAACCGATGCTCGCTTACATCCTCAAGTATTTCGTCGATGGCCTGGCCAATCCTGAAGCCAGCCTGTTTCCGGGCAACCCTTATCTGGGCAAATTGCAGTTGCTCGAAACCGTGCCGCTGATGATCGTGCTCATCGCGCTGTTGCAGGGCGTGGGTTCGTACCTTGGCAACTTCTTCCTGGCCCGGGTTTCCCTTGGGTTGGTGCATGACCTGCGGGTGGTGCTGTTCAACAAATTGCTGGAGTTGCCCAATCGCTTCTTCGACAAGAACAATTCCGGCCACCTGATTTCCCGCATCACCTTCAACGTGACGATGGTCACCGGCGCGGCAACCGACGCGATCAAGGTGGTCATTCGTGAAGGCATGACCGTGATTTTCCTGTTCTGCACGCTGTTGTGGATGAACTGGAAGCTTACGCTGGTGATGGTCGCCATACTGCCGTTGATCGGCTTGATGGTGAGCAGCACCAGCAAAAAATTTCGCAAGCAAAGCAAGAAGATCCAGGTCTCGATGGGTAACGTCACCCACGTCGCGTCCGAGACCATTCATGGCTACCGCGTTGTGCGCAGTTTTGGCGGCGAGCAGTACGAAAAGGATCGCTTTCGCGATGCCAGCCAGAGCAACACCGACAAGCAGTTGACGATGACCAAGACCGGCGCCGTTTACACGCCGATGTTGCAACTGGTGACTTACAGCGCCATGGCCGTGGTCATGTTCCTCGTGCTGTACCTTCGCGGTGACGCATCGCCGGGCGATCTGGTGGCTTACATCACCATGGCCGGTTTGTTGCCAAAACCGATTCGCCAGCTCTCGGAAGTCAGCTCGACCATTCAGAAGGGCGTCGCCGGTGCCGAAAGTATTTTCGAGCAACTGGATGAGCCGGCTGAAGTGGATCAGGGCACGGTCGAGCGCGATCGCCTTGAGGGCCGTCTGGAAGTGCGCAATCTCAGTTTCCAGTACCCGGATACTGACAAACAGGTGCTCAATGACATCAGTTTTGTCGTTGAACCGGGGCAAATGGTCGCGCTGGTGGGGCGTTCGGGCAGCGGCAAGTCGACCCTTGCCGGGCTTATTCCGCGTTTCTATCAGCATGAACAGGGCGAGATTCTGCTCGACGGCGTGCGCGTGCAGGACTTCACCTTGCACAGTCTGCGTCGCCAGATTGCGCTGGTGACCCAGCAGGTCACGCTGTTCAACGATACGGTGACCAACAACATCGCTTATGGCGATCTGGCGGGTGCGCCGTTCGAGGAGGTCAAGCGGGCCGCTTCCGAGGCCTATGCCGATGAGTTCATCGTGAAGATGCCGGAAGGTTACGAAACCCTGGTCGGTGAAAACGGCGTGTTGCTGTCTGGCGGCCAACGCCAGCGCATCGCCATCGCTCGGGCATTGCTCAAGGATGCGCCGCTGCTGATTCTCGACGAGGCTACTTCCGCCCTCGATACCGAGTCGGAGCGCCATATTCAGGCGGCGCTGGATCATGTGGTGCAAAACCGCACGACCCTGGTGATCGCTCACCGCTTGAGCACCATTGAGAAGGCTGACCTGATTCTGGTCATGGACGAAGGCCGGATCGTCGAGCGCGGTACCCACGCGCAACTGCTGCAGCAGAACGGCTACTATTCCCGCCTGCACGCCAAAGAGTTTGAAGAGGGCGACGAACCTCTGCCGGCCCACGCGACCAACGTATGCTGACGATGTTTCGCAGCTTTCGTGAGCGTGGCTGGACTGAAATCGACCGCGATGCCTACGCCCGGGCCTGGCAGCGTTTTGGCGGCAGCTTCGCCACGCACCCCAAGGTGGTTGAGCGACTGTCGGCGTTCGTGGGTATCGAACTGCGTTATCTGGGCTGGGTCGTTGGCGGTGAAGTAGTGGCCGCCATTCCTTGCTGGGGCCGTCATGTTGCCTTGTCCAAGGAAGTACTCAAGCGTGAGGGCAAGCGCGGATTGCTGGACATGGGTAACGCGGAGATCATCCTGCCGATTGCCCCCGGTGTCGTCGTACCGGTGCGCCAGCGTATGGCTTATGTCTCCCAACTCAATGCCGAGCAGATCAGCACCTTGAAAGTGCAGCCCGAGGGCTTGGCTCTGGCGCGGTTGCCGGAAGAGTATTCGAAGAAGTTTCGCTACAACCAGCGCCGCGAACAGCGCCTGCTCGAAGAGGCGGGTGGTTCGCTGGTGCCGATGTCCGAGTTTTCTCCGGCCGAGCAGGCGCAGGCTTACGGTGATCTGTTTGAGCGCCGCTGGGGCTTCGAGGTGCCAGGCAAGGCTGGCCTCGCCGAAGTCTTCACGCTGTTGCGTGAATTCATGACCGGTTCCGTGGCCATGCTCGAATCGGCGCCTGTGGCCATTCAGGTTTTGTACCGCGTCGAGGCGCCGCAGTGGGTTTCGCTGGAATACATCAATGGCGGCGTCGACCCGCAGAGCCGCGAGTTCAGCCCCGGTAGCGTGTTGAGTTTCGTCAATACCCAGCAGGCCTGGGCCGACGCGCAGGCGCTGGGCAAGCCGTTGCGTTATTCATTCGGTCGTGCCGACCGTGAGTACAAGGATCGCTGGTGCCACACGGTGCCGGTCTACAGGGTCTGAACTGATGAGTGCTCGCAAGCAACAGCTTCTCAAGGCCCACCGGCGCAGCAAGCGTCTGTTCCTCATCGGCTTTCTGGTGGCGTTGTTGCTGATCGGGTTTCTGGTCGGCTGGTGGCTGGTGCCACTGTTGCTGGTGCTGGCCTGGGTTGCCCACGAAGCGTGGTTTGCCGATCACTTGTTTTACCGGCCATCCGACGACTACCAATACGATTTTCCTGTAGGTACGGCACGCCAAGCAGTCAACCTGGACGGCGGCGTGGTGCGCCTGAACGGGCCGTTGGCAGCGGGCGAAACGCTCATTCTCGAGCTTGAATTGAAGGCCGGCTGGCTGGGGCGCTGGCTCGATCCCTACATTGCGGTGGGGGATGATCGCCAAGACTTCGAGCGCGGGGTGAAGGGGCGGCGTTTCATCAATCTTTCCGGGCAGGCCGAGGCACTTGAGCAGGGCACGCTGACCCTGCGCGGCCGATATTGCGCGGTGGGTGCCATGGGCACGTTGTGGATCATGGCGAACCCTGACTACAGCCGCCAGCGCGTCATGGTCATCGCCCCCCATGCCGATGATGCCGAGCTTGCGGCATTCGGCCTTTACAGCCGTAGCGAAGACGTCAGCATCGTCACCCTGACCCAAGGCGAGATCGAAGCTGAAGATTTCCAGCGCCTGGGCCTGGATCAGGCGGCCGCCGCGCGGTTGAAGGGGCGTTTGCGCAGTTGGGACAGTCTGACGATTCCGCTGTGGGGCGGCGTGCCCGCCGAGCGTTGTGTGCAACTGGGTTATTACTGCCTGCAGTTGCCTTCGATGGCTGCAGAGCCAGCCACCCCATTTGGCTCCCGCGAGTCGCAGGAAAGCGATGTGCGCAGTGTGCGTCGACACAATCCGCTGACCTTGCCCGCCGACGTCGACGGGCAGCCGACCTGGCAGAATCTGGTCGGTGACCTGACGGCGCTTCTGGAGCATTACCGTCCAGAGGTCGTGGTGACACCGCATCCCGAGCTGGATCCACACAGTGATCATGTCGCGTCCACCCAAGCGCTGCTTGAGGCCGTTGGCCTGAGCAGTTGGAAGCCGACAACTCTGCTGCTGTACGCCAATCACCTGCATGACAACGACCGCTGGCCGATGGGGCCTGCCGGTGCGGGGATCGCGCTGCCGCCAGCCATCGAAGCATTGCCGGCGGATCGCTTGTGGAGTCCGCTGTTGTCAGCGGACGTGCAACTGGACAAAGCCATGGCGCTGGCCATGGAGCACGATCTGCAGGGCGGGCAGGCGTTCAAACGGCAATTGCGCCGCTGGATCCAGCAGGGTCTGGCCGGTCGTCGCTGGCCTGTTACAGGCAGTAACGAGTTTTTCCGCAAGGCTGTCCGGCGCCACGAATTGTTCTGGGTGCGCGACCTTTCAGATTGAGGCGGACGGCGCTTTACCCTGTGTTAATATCGCGCCCCTGTTCATTTTGTATGTGGGTTGCTCCATGAAGTTGTCCATGCCGCGTTTCGATCAAGCCCCGGTCTTGGTAGTCGGCGATGTCATGCTCGACCGTTACTGGCATGGCGGAACCTCACGGATTTCCCCTGAGGCGCCGGTGCCGGTGGTTAAGGTCGAGCAGATCGAAGACCGTCCGGGTGGCGCCGCGAACGTTGCCTTGAACATTGCCGCGCTGGGTGCGCCGGCGTCGCTGGTCGGTGTGACCGGCGACGACGAAGCCGCCGACAGCCTGAGCAACAGTCTCAAAGGCGCGGGCGTACGAGCCCTGTTCCAGCGCATCGCGCATCAGCCAACCATCGTCAAGCTGCGGGTCATGAGCCGGCACCAGCAACTGCTGCGTATCGACTTTGAAGAACCGTTCGCCACCGATGCGCTGGCCCTCGGTTCGCAGGTCGACGACTTGCTCGAAGGCATCAAGGTGCTGGTGTTGTCCGACTACGGCAAAGGCGCGCTGAAAAATCATCAGGCGCTGATTCAGGCGGCGCGGGCGAAAAACATCCCGGTGCTGGCCGATCCCAAAGGCAAGGATTTCTCGATCTACCGTGGCGCCAGCCTGATCACCCCGAACCTCAGCGAATTCGAAGCCATCGTCGGCGGTTGCGTCGATGAGCATGAGCTGGTGAGCAAGGGCGCAGCGTTGATGCACGACCTCGAACTCGGCGCGCTGCTGGTAACGCGCGGCGAGCATGGCATGACCCTGCTGCGCCCGGATCAGCCGGCGCTGCACCTGCCGGCGCGTGCCCGTGAAGTGTTCGACGTCACCGGTGCCGGTGACACGGTGATTTCTACCCTGGCCGCAGCGATTGCTGCCGGTGAAGACCTGCCCCACGCCGTTGCGCTGGCCAATCTGGCCGCAGGCATTGTGGTTGGCAAACTCGGTACGGCGGCCATCAGTGCTCCGGAACTGCGTCGCGCCATTCAGCGTGAAGAAGGCTCCGAGCGTGGAGTGCTGGGTCTGGAGCAGTTGCTGCTCGCCGTGGCCGATGCCCGCGCGCACAACGAAAGGATCGTCTTCACCAACGGCTGCTTCGACATCCTGCATGCCGGGCATGTCACCTACCTGGAACAGGCGCGGGCACAGGGCGACCGCCTGATTGTTGCGGTCAACGATGATGCTTCGGTCAGCCGCCTCAAAGGCCCGGGCCGTCCGATCAACAGCGTTGATCGACGCATGGCGGTTCTCGCCGGCCTAGGCGCGGTGGACTGGGTGATCAGTTTCCCTGAAGGCACCCCGGAAAACCTGCTGCGCGAGGTCAAACCGGACGTGCTGGTCAAGGGCGGCGATTACGGCATCGATCAGGTGGTTGGCGCCGATATCGTCAGCGCTTATGGCGGCACCGTGAAGGTCTTGGGGCTTGTGGAAAACAGCTCGACAACTGCGATTGTCGAGAAGATCCGCAGTCGTTGATCAGATGAATTTTTACCGTTGTGTACTGCGTGTGAACGGATTTTGCCTTGGGGATTTTACCGTTTCCGTTGATGTAGGCAGCTTTGAATCCGATGCGCTTGCCTGCCTACGTCGCGTGGTCAATTAACTTATGAAAGTCATGCTCCTGGTGATGGACGAGCAGCGGGTCATTCTCGACCGGCTCTACGACATCGTGCAGCAGAACTGTGATGAATGTTTCATCTTTCGTTTGAGCAAACAGCAGCAGTTGAATCTGGGGTCGTTTCTCGCCTCGGTCGATTACCAGACCTTCGATCGCGTGGTGATTTTTTCCCGGGTCAAGCGTTTGGCCACGCAACTGCAGGTGCTTAAATGCATTCCCGGGCTGGTCTTCCTCGAGCACGACGCCTACCAGAACTATATGCCGGCGAGTAAGTACCGTGGCGTGTATTCACGGCTTTACCGCCGCCTGCCGAGTTGTCGGGCGCTGGTGTCCGGGGCTGTGGTCGCGCGCAAGATGCTGGCTGAAGGCATCGACACAGTGTTCGTCTCCAAAGGCTATGACGAGCAGATGCTGCACAACACCGGTGTTGAGCGGGACATACCGATCGGCTTTCTTGGCAGCCTGAAAAGTACCGAATATGCCGAGCGCAAAGCCATGCTTGAGTCGCTTTCGCAGCGTACCGGGATGCTGGTGACTCGCACCAAGTCCGGCGCGGAATACCTGCAAACGCTCAATCGCATCAAGATTTTCGTCAGTGCCGACATCGGCATGAACGAGTTCATGATCAAGAACTTCGAAGCCATGGCCTGCGGTTGTGTACTGCTGGCCTGGAGTCAGGGCGAAGAAGACCGGTTGCTCGGTTTCGAAGACATGCACAACACCGTGTTTTATCGTAGCGAAGAAGAGGCGGTGGAAAAGATCAAACTGCTGCAGGATGACCCGCAACTGGCGCAGCGTATCGCCAGCAATGGTCAGGCATTCGCAGAAAGTCGCTATTCTTTCGCCCGTGTCGGCAAGGCCCTCGCTACTGAAATCCAGCGCGAAATGCGTCCATGGCAACCGCCCTCGGCGTTCACGCGGTTCTGGGTCAAGTTGCGTTACGGCATGAAGGTACTGGACTGAATGAAAAACGAGCACAGGGCGCCGGGTGCATTAACCGGCGGTGACCAGTCTATTGTGGACGCGTTGCCTGAGGCATTGCGTGAGTGTCTGAGTCGTGCGGACCGGGTCGTACTGATCGCGAACAATCCAGCGATCACGGCGGCGGATTTTCAGGCGCTGAACATTGGCGCCAATGACGTCGTCGTCAGTTTCAATACCTGCATCAAGGCACCACTGCTCAATTCGCAAAGCGTGAATATTTTCGTGCACGGATGCAATGCGCCGGATGCGTACTTTTTCGGGTTGCCCTGCGGACCTGATGTGCAGCGGCTGTTGGATCAAGCGAGCGAGCGTTGTTTCACGCTCTTGTTGGGGTCTATAACGCCGATGTCTGCGATGCCGGGGGTGGCCATGTACATGGATCGTATTCCCTTGCCGCCGCTGTTGAACTATCCGGTCACTCGACCCTCAGGCAAGCTCTACGCTGGACCTTCAACGGGGTTCAGCACACTGGTGCTGTTCGACTGGTTGCGCGGCTATGCCGGTTTTACCTATCAGCTCATGACCCTGGGGTTTTCCAACGAAGCAGGAAAACTGTGGGGTGGTCATGCCTGGGATTATGAGCGCAACTGGCTTCAGGCTTCAGACGTTAGCGTGGTGCCCCTGCAACCTCGTCGTTGGTGGCAAAAGCTGTTTCGCCCGAAATAAAAGATGTCAGCGGGCTATTTGCTCGCGCGTTTCTTGCCGATCCCCACCAGGCGCAATGCCTTCAGACTCAATTGCTTGAGGCCTGCGCGAGGAGGCTTTGCCGGTTGCAGGCCTTGTTGTACGACCCAGTCCTTCCAGCGAATCCGCTCGTCGCGCACGACCCAGCCCTTCTGGGTCGCGAAACTCTCGGCCAGATAAAGTCCGCGAGTACTGGCCGGCAAAAGTTTGTCGCGCTTGAGCGTGTACAACTCGGCCAGTGGCGCGCCGTCCTTGAGTGGCATCAAGTACAAGTCGGGGCGCTTGCGGTCGAGTCGGGCCACCAGTTGATCACCTTCAAGACGCTCGTCAACGTGGAACAGGCTCAAGGACTTGGCTTCCTTGGGCACATCCAGGCGCAAATCGTAGATCAATTGCAATGATGCGGTCGGCAGGTGCACGTAAGCCCGAGGCCGTTCGAGCAATTGCAGATTGGCGCATCGGATTGGCCGCGCCGAGCCGGATAACGGGGTCAGGCGAAACGGCAGGGCCTCGCGATAATGCAGCGCCGCCGAGTAGGGCGCCGGCAGCCAGGTGTCGTTGAAGCGTCCGCCGAGCCAGCCTTCGGGCGTCTCCAGCAAACATTCTTCGGCAATTTCCTGAATGGCCGTGTGCAGCGGAATATTCAGTTCATGCGCCGGCACGTAACCGGAAATCAATTTAAGCACCACGTCGCCGCGATCCTGTCGGCGCTGCCGCACCAGTACCCAATAATCGCGATTCTGCCAATGCAGGGTGAGGCGTACCGAAACGCCGAGATTGGCCAATTCCAGCGAGAAACGCTCGGCATCGGCCACGTTCACCGGTTTGCGCCGCTGCAGGGTCTGCGCGAAGTTCAGCGGCATGCCGACGCTCTGATAGGTCAGGCCTTCGGGGGTGGCTTCGACGAACAGCGGCAGGGTCTTGAAGTTGCTCGGGTTCTTTCTGATGAGCGTGCGCGGCATATCGGCTCCTGCTTAAGGCCGCGAGGCGGCGTCAGTGACCACGTAGGACCTGGGCAACGGTCGCAACGTTGTGGGCGAGGTGCAGCGGATTGATCGTTCCGACAATAGCACTGGCCACGCCAGGTTGCGCGAACAGCAATTGGAAGCTGGCGCGCACCGGATCCACGCCCGGACTCAGGCAAACATGACCGCTGGCCAAGGCTTTTTTCACCAGAATGGCTTTGCCGTGGGCAGCAGCATAGTCAATGACAGCTTTCTCGTTTTGATCGTTCAGATTGTAGGTGACCATCGCGCAGTCGCCTTGCTCCAGTGCTTTCAAGCCACCTTCGACGGTTTTGCCGGAAAAACCGAAGCCGCGAATCTTGCCTTCAGCCTTGAGCGCCGCGAGGGTGGCGTACACCTCTTCGTGCTCAAGGATCGCCATGTCGTTGCCGTCGGAATGCACCAGCACCAGGTCAATAAAATCGGTTTCAAGACGTTGCAGGCTGCGTTCCACCGACATCCGCGTGTGCGCTGCGCTGAAGTCGTGATGCGAGAGACCTTCGGCGAACTCTTCGCCGACCTTGCTGACGATTACCCAGTCTTGACGCTGACCCCGTAGCAGCGGGCCGAGGCGTTCTTCGCTGCGACCATAGGCCGGGGCGGTGTCGATCAGGTTGATGCCCAGATCGCGTGCCTGCCGCAGCAGCATCCGCGCTTCATCGTCGCCGGGAATCTGAAAACCGTTGGGATATTTCACCCCTTGGTCGCGGCCGAGTTTGACCGTACCCAGGCCCAGTGGCGAAACCGTCAGGCCGGTGCTGCCCAATGGGCGATGAAGGTCGTGCAGGGTGGCGATAGTCATGGCAGCAGTTGCTCCCAGGCGGGGACGCCCATCGGTGGTTTGGGCAGTGCGGGCAACTGTTCGCTGGCTTGCGGCTGAATGCCGTCGCGCTCCAGAGAGGCGATGACCCGGTCAGCAAAGTCCGGCGCCAGCGCCAGTTTGGTCGGCCAGCCGACCAGCAAGCGGCCCTGTTCGGCGAGGAAAGCATTGTCCGGGCGTGTCAGCCCGGTTTGCAGCGGCTCGGCACGGTCAACCCGCAGGGTCGCCCACTGCGTAGTGCTGAGGTCGATCCACGGCAACAACTGGGCGATTTCCTTTTGCGCGGTGGCTATCTGCTCGGCCGGCTCGCGGTTAACGCCTTCACTTTCGGCGATGTCACCGCCCATGTACCAGACCCACTGGCCGTCAGCGGCCGGATGCGTGGTCACGGTGATGCGCGGTTTGGTGCCACCACCGAGGCAGTGAGCGTACAGCGGTTTCAGGCCCGGGCCTTTGGCGATGATCATGTGCAGCGGTCGGCGTTGCATGGCCGGTTGGCTCAAGCCGAGGTCTTCAAGTAGTTGAGCCGTGCCGGCGCCGGCGCTGAGGACGATGCGCTGCGCGCGGATCTCGCGGCCGTCGACTTTCAGGCCGACCAGCACGCCCGCTTCCAGCAGTGGCTCGATGGTTTGCCCGGCGAGCAGGCCATCGCCGGCCAGATCGGCCAGACGCTGTACCAGGCTCGGCACATCAACAACTAGTTCGGCGAGGCGGTAGACCTTGCCCTTGAAGCGTTTGTCTTGCAGGGCTGGCGGTAATTGCTCGCCCTTGACCTGATCGACCCGACCACGCACGGCTTTGCTGGCGAAGAAACTGGTGAGGTTGCCGGCGAGGGTGCCCGGCGACCACAGATAATGGGCCTCGGACAGCAGACGTACGCCGGACAGATCCAGCTCGCCGGTACCGGCCAGTGCTTCACGCCAGCGACGTGGCATGTCGGCGATGGCTTCCGAGGCACCGGTCAGCGCGCCGTGCAGCGCGTATTTGGCGCCGCCGTGGATGATGCCCTGGGACTTCACACTCTGCCCGCCGCCGAGGCTGGCACTTTCCACCAGCACGGTCGAAAAACCCTGACGACGCAGGCGCGCATTCAGCCAGAGGCCGGCGACACCAGCGCCGACAATCAGAACGTCGGTGGAAATAACGGATGGCATGCAGCGACCTCAGTGTTCAAGACGAGGGCGCAGTATACAGACTCGGGAAAGCGCGGGATTTGTCGATGATCAACATGCCGAACATGTGGGCCAATGTGGGAGCGAGCCTGCTCGCGAAGAGGGAATGCCAGTCGACATATGTGTTGACTGGTATACCGCATTCGCGAGCAGGCTCGCTCCCACAGGGGATTGTGTCTGGCGGTTAATGGCCGGCGGTTTTCGAGAACAGTTGAATCACCACCACTCCGAGCACGATCAACGCCATCCCCAGCATCGCCGGAATATCCAGTTTCTGCCCGTAGATAAACAGCGCCGCCACGCTGACCATCACAATGCCCATGCCCGCCCAGACCGCATAGGCCACGCCGACCGGTACGGTGCGTACCACCAGCGTCAGCATCCAGAACGCAATCGCATAGCCGACGATAACCAGCACCAACGGCAGCGGCGTGCTGATGCCTTTGACGGCTTTCATCGACACGGTGGCAATTACTTCGGCGCAGATGGCAATGGCCAGGTAGACGTAGGCGTTCATGGTGCAAATCCTCAATGTAAAACGTTGCTTGCTGAGGCGGCATTCTAGTGATTCACTAGATGGGGTAAAGTCATTACCTATCTGTTCTGGAGATGGGTTGGCGAATCAGCATGCAGTGGAATCTTGATCAACTTCGGGTGTTTGTCGACGTCGCCGAATATCGCTCGTTTTCCGCCGTGGCACGCCAGCAGCGCAAAGCGCAGTCGGCGATCAGTAGCGCGATTGCCATGCTCGAAGATGATTTGGGCGTCAGCCTGTTCGAGCGAAGCAGCGGCCGCCAGCCAACCCTCACGGAAGCGGGCGAGGCGTTGCTGGAAGAGGCGCGTGAAGTCTTGCGCCAATGTGAGCGTCTGAATGGTCGGGCGATGGCGATGATGCGCGGTCAGGAAGCGCAACTGCGCGTGGCCCAGGATGAGGCGATGCCGTACCAGGCGCTGGTGGAAAGTTTCGGTGAACTGGCTGAGCAATTCCCCAGCCTTGAAGTGCAACTGACCAGCGCCGCGCAAGGCGAGGTCGCGCACAAACTGGTGGAACGCCGTGCCGATCTCGGTCTGCTGTTCTATCACGACGAAATCCCTGAAGCGCTGGAGCGCCGCGTGCTCGGCAGCGTCGAAATGGTCACCGTTTGCGGGATCAATCATCCGTTGGCGAAGCAGTCATACGTGACCTGCCAGCAACTGGCCCAACACCGGCAATTGTTGATGTCGACGCAAACCAGTGTCTATCCCGGCAACGAGCCGGCCAGCCCGCAGGTATGGCGTGCCGACAGTTTCTACGTCATGTCCGAATGGCTGGTGCGCGATCTCGGCTGGGCCTGGTTGCCGCGTCATGTGGTGCAGTACTCGGCGTATCAGGGCTTGATGGTCGAACTCGACAGCGAATGGACCCCGCCGGCATTGGTGGTGGAGCTGGTCTGGCGCCGCGACGAGCCACTCGGCCCGGCCGCGCGCTGGCTGGCCGAACGTTTTGCCGTGCACTTGCGGGCGATCAGCGGCAAAAGCCGATAAACTCCGCCGCCATGAATAGAACTCTCTACACCGCGCTGTTTTACCTGGGGCTGCCATTGGTGGCGATTCGGCTGTGGCTTCGCGCACGCAAGGCGCCAGCGTACGCCAAGCGGATTGGCGAACGTTTCTCCTACGGCATGCCGACGCTGCAACCCGGCGGCATCTGGGTACACGCGGTGTCGGTCGGCGAAAGCATTGCTGCGGCGCCGATGATCCGCGCCTTGCTGCAACGTTATCCACAGCTGCCAATCACCGTGACCTGCATGACCCCGACCGGTTCGGAGCGGATTCAGGCGCTGTTCGCCAATGAACCGCGCATCCAGCATTGCTATCTGCCCTACGACTTACCGTGTGCGGCGGCGCGGTTTCTTGATCGCGCTCAGCCCAAGCTTGCGGTGATCATGGAAACCGAGCTGTGGCCCAACCATATTCATCAGTGCGCCAAGCGCGGGATACCGGTGGCGCTGGCCAATGGACGCTTATCCGAGCGTTCGGCCCGTGGTTATGGCCGATTCAGCAAACTGACCGCGCCGATGCTTGCCGAAATGAGCTTTTTCGCCGTACAGACCGAAGCTGAAGCCCAGCGCTTCCGTAATCTCGGCGCCCGTCCGGAGACGGTCGAGGTCACCGGATCGATCAAATTCGACCTGACCATTGACCCGCAACTGCTGCAACGCGCCGCCGAACTGCGCGGCCAATGGCAGGCGCTGGAGCGTCCGGTGTGGATCGCCGCCAGCACCCACGAAGGCGAAGACGAAGTGGTGCTCGATGCCCATCGTCGCTTGCTGACCAATCACCCGGATGCGTTGCTGATTCTGGTGCCGCGTCACCCGGAACGCTTCAATTCGGTGTTCGAACTGTGCCAGCGCGAAGGCTTTACCACGGTGCGGCGTTCGACCGGCGTCAATGTCGATGCGCAGACGAGCGTACTGCTCGGCGACACCATGGGTGAGTTGCTGTTTCTCTATGCACTGGCGGACAGCGCGTTTGTCGGCGGCAGTCTGGTGGCCAATGGTGGGCACAATCTGCTGGAGCCGGCAGCCTTGGCCAAACCGGTGATCAGCGGCCCGCACCTGTTCAACTTCCTCGACATCGCCGCGCAATTGCGTGAAGCCGGGGCGTTGGCGGAAGTGGATGATGCCGAAGGGCTGGCGGTGGCGGTGCAACGCTTGTTCGAGTTGCCGCGTGATGCGCAGCGTATGGCCGAGGCCGGGCTGGCGGTGATGCGCCGCAACCAGGGCGCGTTGCAGCGTTTGCTGGATGGTTTGGGCCGACTGATCAAGTAAAGCAAAAAGATCGCAGCGTGCCGCAGCTCCTACAGGGAAACGTATTCCAATGTAGGAGCTGCGGAACGCTGCGATCTTTTGTTTTTAAGGCTTAAGGCCGGGCCTTGAGTTGCGCCTCGGCAGCCTTGGCCAGATCCGGCGGCAGGAAATCCTTGTCCGGGTTGTAATCAGCCTTCAGATACCGCCGCAGATCTTCCAGGTCACCCGGGTTCAGTGTCCCCGCCGCCTGCTTCAAGCGCAGGTTGTCGAGAATGTAGTCGTAGCGCGTGTTGTTGTAGTTGCGCACCGAGGTGTACAGCTGACGCTGCGCATCGAGCACGTCAACGATGTTGCGCGTACCGACCTGATAACCGATTTCTGTGGCTTCCACTGCGCTCTGGTTGGAGATGATCGACTGGCGACGCGCCTGCACCTGCTCGACGTCGGTGTTCACCGCGCGGTGCAAGTTGCGGGTGTTCTCGACGATCTGCCGGCGCAGGGATTCGCGCTGTTGTTCGCTCTGATTCAGTTGCTCATACGACTGGCGCACTTGCGAGCTGGTCAGCCCGCCGCTGTAGATCGGGATGTTCAGTTGCAAGCCGACTGTGCTCTGCTCGACGTTGTCGCGGTATGGCACACCGAAAGCGTTCGGGTTGGAAAAACCGAGGGCGTCGTTGTCACCCTTTTCGTATTTGGCCACGGCATCGAGGGTCGGCAAGTGGCCGGCCTTGCGCTGCTTGAGGGTCTGCTCGGCGGAGCTGACCGCGTAGTTGCTGGCGAGCAGATTGAGGTTCTGCCGCGCCGCCGTGTCGACCCAGGACTTCGCATCGTTTGGTGCTGGCGGCAGGATCGGCAGCGTATGGACGATGCCCTGAATCGAGTTGTACTGGCGGTTGGTCAGAGTGATCAGCGCTTCGAACGCATCATCGACCTGACGCTGGGCAACGATGCGGTTGGCCCGTGCTGTATCGTAGCTGGCTTGCGATTGCAGCACGTCGGTCTTGTCCGACAGGCCGACATCGAAGCGCTCGTTGGACTGGTCGAGCTGGCGCTTGAATGCGGCTTCTTCAGCCTTGGTCGAGGCCAGGTTGTCCTGGCTGCGCAGCACGTTGAAATAGCTTTCCGCCGATTGCAGGATCAGGTTCTGCTCAGTCGCCGACAGTTGCAGCGCGGCTTGCTCGTTGACGTCCTTCGCGGCCTGGTACTGGAACCAGCGATCGGCGCGGAACAATGGCTGGGCCAGGGTCGCCTGATACGAGTGTGCGCTGCGATTGGCAGTGGCCGAGGGTTGATCGATCGACGTCCGCACATTGGCCACTTCGGCGCCGCCCGACAGGTTCGGCAACAACCCGGCGCGGGCCTGCGGCACCACTTCTTTCTGCGCACCGTACTGAGCGCGGGCGGCGGCCAGATCGGCGTTGTTGTCGACCGCCTCCTGATAGACGCTGACCAGATCGGTTTTGGTCGACAAGGGCGCTTCTGCTGCCCAGGCCATTGCGTTGGACGCACAAGACACGGCAACAGCCAGTGAGAGTTTGCGCAGCATGAGGCGATCCCTAGCATTAATATTATGGAAGTAATCCGGGCGCCAAAGGTAAGGCGCAGGCCCCGCAGCGTCAAGGCGTGGCGGGGCAAAGCGAGTGTAGTTGCGCATTTGCCTCACAACAATCGGCCCAACCGGTGTATTTGCGCCATTCATCATGGTGTTTGCTGCGGTATTGGCGTTCTTTGCCGGTTGTGTCTAGACTGGCCGGGTTCTTGTCGGGGTGCCTTGCTATGAGGCTGAGATCGAATAATTTCGGATCCCGTTGAACCTGATCAGGTTAGCGCCTGCGTAGGGAACAAGATTTCTCGTCACCCGGCGAGTCCTCTTGTGCTTCGTCCGGGAAATTGTTCGACAATCGAACGCTCGACGACGATGCACAGCACCGGTCCTGGTGCGTCCGTGCCTTTCAGGTTCTGCTCCGACAATCCACTGCCTGGATGCTGTCTGGAGAGCCCGTGATGACTACAAAATCAAAAAACGCGATCAACCTGAGTGACTCGGCCAAGGTCGACGAGCAATCGGTCAAGCCGTTCACCCGTTCGCAAAAAGTCTACGTTCAGGGCTCGCGCCCGGACATCCGCGTGCCGATGCGCGAAATTACCCTTGACGTGACGCCGACCGACTTCGGCGGCGAAATCAACGCGCCGGTGACCGTCTACGACACTTCGGGTCCGTACACCGATCCGAACGTCGTGATCGACGTGCGCAAAGGCTTGGCCGATGTGCGCTCGGCATGGATCGACGATCGTGGCGACACCGAGCGTCTGTCGGGTCTGAGTTCGAACTTCGGTCAGCAGCGCCTGGCCGATGCCGAGCTGACCAAACTGCGTTTCGCTCACGTCAACAATCCGCGCCGCGCCAAGGCCGGGGCCAACGTCAGCCAGATGCATTACGCACGTAAAGGCATCATCACCGCCGAGATGGAATACGTTGCCATCCGGGAAAACATGAAACTGCAAGAGGCCCGCGCGGCTGGCCTGTTGCAGCAACAACACGCCGGCCACAGTTTCGGCGCGAGCATTCCGAAAGAGATCACCGCTGAGTTCGTCCGCGAAGAAATTGCCCGTGGCCGCGCGATCATCCCGGCCAACATCAACCACGTCGAACTGGAACCGATGATCATCGGCCGTAACTTCCTGGTGAAGATCAACGGCAATATCGGCAACAGCGCGCTGGGTTCTTCGATCGAAGAAGAAGTGGCGAAACTCACCTGGGGCATTCGCTGGGGTTCGGACACCGTGATGGACTTGTCCACCGGCAAACACATTCACGAAACCCGCGAGTGGATCATCCGCAACTCGCCCGTGCCGATCGGCACAGTGCCGATTTATCAGGCGCTGGAAAAAGTGAATGGCGTCGCTGAAGACCTGACCTGGGAGCTGTTTCGCGACACGCTGATCGAGCAGGCCGAGCAGGGCGTCGATTACTTCACTATCCACGCCGGCGTATTGCTGCGCTACGTGCCGCTGACCGCCAAACGCGTGACCGGCATCGTGTCCCGTGGCGGTTCGATCATGGCCAAGTGGTGCCTGGCGCACCACAAAGAGAACTTCCTCTACACCCACTTCGACGAAATCTGCGAAATCATGAAGGCCTACGACGTCAGCTTCTCGCTGGGCGATGGTCTGCGTCCGGGCTCGATTGCCGACGCCAACGACGAAGCGCAATTCGGTGAACTGGAAACCCTCGGCGAGCTGACCAAGATCGCCTGGAAGCACGACGTGCAGTGCATGATCGAAGGCCCGGGCCACGTGCCGATGCAGTTGATCAAAGAGAACATGGACAAGCAGCTCGAGTGCTGCGACGAGGCGCCGTTCTACACCCTCGGCCCGCTGACCACCGACATCGCGCCGGGTTACGACCACATCACCTCGGGTATCGGTGCGGCGATGATCGGCTGGTTCGGTTGCGCGATGCTTTGCTACGTGACGCCGAAGGAACACCTGGGCCTGCCGAACAAGGATGACGTGAAAACCGGGATCATCACTTACAAGATCGCCGCCCACGCTGCGGACTTGGCCAAAGGGCATCCAGGTGCACAGATTCGCGACAACGCCTTGAGCAAGGCGCGTTTCGAATTCCGTTGGGAAGACCAGTTCAACCTCGGCCTGGACCCGGACACCGCGCGTTCCTATCACGATGAAACCCTGCCGAAGGATTCGGCGAAGGTCGCGCACTTCTGTTCGATGTGCGGGCCGAAGTTCTGCTCGATGAAGATCACGCAGGAAGTCCGCGAATACGCGGCCAATCAGCGCATCGACGCGGTCGACGTGGACGTCGCCCAGGGCCTGGCGGAACAGGCCGAGCGGTTCAAGAAGGAAGGCAGTCAGCTGTACAAAAAGGTTTGATCTGACCTGAAAGGGTGGGCCTGCAAGGGCCCCTTCGCGAGCAGGCTCGCTCCCACTTTGGAATGCATTCAAGTGTGGGAGCGAGCCTGCTCGCGAATGCGATCAACACAACAACAAATGTCCCTCTGAGATAACACCCTTGAGCATTCAACCCAGCACCTATTCTCCCGACCTAGCCGTACCCGCCGACAAGCGTGTGTTCGGCGGTCGTGATCTATTCTCCCTGTGGTTCTCCCTCGGCATCGGCCTGATGGTTTTGCAGACCGGCGCATTGCTCGCACCTGGTCTGGGCCTGTCCGGTTCACTGCTGGCGATTTTCCTCGGCACGCTGGTCGGCGTACTGTTGCTGGCCGCCGTCGGCGTGATCGGCAGCGACACGGGCCTTTCGTCGATGGCCGCGCTGAAACTCAGCCTCGGCAGCAAAGGCGCGAGCCTGCCGGCGCTGCTCAACCTGCTGCAACTGATTGGTTGGGGCTCTTTCGAAATCATCGTCATGCGTGATGCGGCCAGCCTGCTCGGCACCCGCGCGTTCAGCGAAGGTTCGCTGTGGTCGAACCCGCTGTTGTGGACGCTGTTTTTCGGTGCTCTGGCGACCTTGCTCGCGGTCAGCGGGCCGCTGACTTTCGTGCGGCAGATCCTGCGCAAGTGGGGTATCTGGCTGCTGCTCGCTGCGTGCCTCTGGCTGACCTGGAACCTGTTCGCCAAAGCTGATCTGGCCGATCTCTGGTCGCGTGCCGGTGACGGTTCGATGCCGTTCGCCGTGGGCTTCGACATCGCTATTGCAATGCCGCTGTCGTGGCTGCCGCTGATCGCTGATTACTCGCGATTCGGCAAGCGTGCAAAGAATGTTTTTGGTGGCACTGCGGTCGGTTTCTTTATCGGCAACTTCTGGCTGATGAGCCTTGGCGTCGCTTACACGCTTGCGTTCGCGCCGAGCGGTGAAGTCAACGCGTTGCTGCTGGCACTGGCCGGTGCAGGTCTGGGCATTCCGCTGTTGCTGATTCTGCTGGATGAGTCGGAAAACGCCTTCGCCGATATTCACTCGGCGGCGGTTTCCAGCGGGATTCTGTTGCGCCTGAAAGTCGAGCATCTGGCCTTGTCCATCGGCGTGATCTGCACGCTGATCGCATTGCTGGCGCCGTTGGCGCAGTACCAGAATTTCCTGCTGCTGATCGGTTCGGTGTTTGCGCCGCTGTTCGGCGTGGTGCTGGTCGATCACTTCATCCTGCGCAAGCGCAGTGCTCAGGTCGCGTCAGCCGCGTTGCGCTGGCCGGCGTTGTTGGCGTGGCTGGGTGGCGTGAGCACCTACCACTTGCTGGCAAATCTGTATCCGGATGTCGGCGCAACCCTGCCGGCGCTGGTACTGGCAGGGCTGCTGCAATTAGTGCTGGGCCGGGCTTTCAGTTACGGCCGGGAAACAGCTCAGGCTTGAGAATGCCATTCAGGCGCGGATAAGGAATCTTCAGTTCGACGTGGCCCAGCGCGTAAGGCGCGATGGTGGTCACGTCGTACTTGAGGATCACGCCACCATAGGTCAGCGCCACGTTCGGGGTTTTCACGAACGGCCAGTTCGCCACGAACTCCGGCTCCTGATCGAGTTTGGTGCTGATCAACCAGCTGTTGTGCGCAACCTGCGCCGCCTTCCAGAACGCCTCTTCCTGACCCGGCAGCAACATGTCGGACAGGTTCAGCACCTTGTGCTGCTGGCGCGAATAGTTGATGAAACCGCGACCCGGTGTGCCATGCGCGCCGCCAGTGTCGAGGTAGCTCGACACCTCGATGATCACCAAGCCGTCATGCTGCTCGCGTACTTTCGCTTGCAGGTAGCTGCTGTTGCGCGGGCCGGCACTGGCGAGGAACTGATCGCGATAGGCCGCCAGAGTCGGCGCCACCGGGGCGTTTTTCTCGGTGCGGGTCATTTGCAGCAGGCGTTTTTCGATGATGCCGTCCAGCGCAGGTTCGGCCGGGAAGCGCAGGGTGTCGATGTTCACCAGCGGGCAATCCGGGTTGGAACAGCCCGGTTTCAGTTGTTCCGATGCATCGCGGGTGGTTTCCAGCGGCGTGCGGTAGTTGGGCTGGAACAGGCTGGCGCACGCGCCCAGAGTCAGGGCGATGGCGGCCACGGAGGCAATTTTGAAAAGCGACATGGGCGTCCTTTCGAAAGCAGGGGAAGGCAAAAAGATATCCGCTTCGACTCTCGCAGAAGCAGTCAGTTCGCCACTAAGCTAATTAGAGTGGGTTTCGCCTCCACCGTCCATCCCGCTGACGGTAAAGGGGCTGCATCAAACGGTACGGGCGCGTTAGGATGGCGCGAAGTCGAGGTTGCCAGTAACAAGCGGCAACTCGTAATGGATCTGCAGTAAAGAGGATGCTCATGACTGATTTTGCCAACGCCATTCCGACCGCTGTCGATATCGTGCGGCGCGAAAAATGCTACGAGGGCTTTTACAAGCTCGATCGTGTGCACCTGCGCCATGAACTGTTCGCCGGTGGCATGAGTCGCGAGATCAACCGTGAAGTGTTTGTCCGCCATGATGCCGTGTGTGTGCTGCCGTACGATCCGCAGCGCGATGAAGTGGTGCTGATCGAGCAATTCCGCGTCGGTGCCATGGGCAAGACCGACAATCCTTGGCTGGTCGAACTGGTCGCTGGTCTGATCGACAAGGATGAGCAACCGGAAGAAGTTGCTCACCGCGAGGCGCAGGAGGAAGCTGGGCTGGACATCAAGGCCTTGTGGCCGATGACCAAATATTTCCCGTCGCCGGGCGGCAGCAACGAGTTCGTGCATTTGTATCTGGGGCGTTGCAGCACTGACGGCGTTGGCGGCCTGCATGGCCTGGAAGAAGAGGCAGAAGATATCCGCGTCACGGTCTGGGCTTTTGAAGATGCCTTGCAGGCCGTCCGTGACGGACGCATTGCCAACGCGGCGAGCATCATCGCTTTGCAGTGGCTGGCGCTGAACCGCGCCGAAGTGAGGGGGTTATGGTCGTAAACAAGTTGCGCGATCGCTATCGAGTCGACCTCGTAGGGCTGCAAGCCGCCTGCGAGGCCAACTACGCGCGCCTGATGCGACTGGTCCCGGACATGCGCAACGAGCCCGAGGCGCGGCGCATCGCCGTGACCCAGGGCGAGCAGATGCTCGGCGTGCTTGCCCTCGAAGTACTGCAAACCTGTCCGTACACCACTACTTTGCAGGTGCGCCAGGAACACAGCCTGCCATGGCTGCCGGTGCCGCAACTGGAAGTGCAGGTCTATCACGATGCACGCATGGCTGAGGTAGTCAGCGCCGAACATGCACGACGCTTTCGCGGCATCTATCCTTACCCGAACGCCGCGATGCATCAGCCGGATGAAAAGGCTCAGCTCAATCTGTTCCTGGGGGAATGGCTGAGTCATTGCCTGGCGTTGGGGCACGAGTACGAAGTCGTACGCTAGTTGTGAACTGCGTCCGGTTCGGCGGTTTCCTCTTTCACTGATCCCCCAGCATAATTGCGGCACTTGATCGATTCCGTGCTTTTGCCTTGGGAGAACGCCTTGCCGAGCGTATCCACGTTGACCCCCGCCGATCCGGCGTTGCTGGTGCAGTTGTCCGACAGCCATTTATTCGCTGAAGCGGATGGCACGCTGTTGGGCATGAACACCCGCGATAGCCTGCAAAAGGTCATCGAGTTGGTGCTGGGGCAGCAGCCGCAGATCGACCTGATTCTGGCCACCGGTGATATCTCCCAGGATGGCACGCTGGAGTCGTATCAGCAGTTCCGCCAGATGAGCGCGCAGATCGCTGCCCCGGCGCGGTGGATTCCCGGCAATCACGACGAACCGATGATCATGGCCCAGGCCGCCGTGCAGAGCGCGTTGCTGGAGTCGGTAGTCGATATCGGTAACTGGCGCGTGACGCTGCTGGATTCGGCGGTGCCGGGTTCGGTGCCGGGGTATTTGCAGGACGATCAACTGCAACTGCTGGCCCGCTCGCTGAGCGAAGCGCCGGAGCGTCATCATCTGGTGTGCTTTCACCATCATCCGGTGTCGATCGGTTGCGCGTGGATGGAACCGATTGGCTTGCGCAATCCCGAGGCGTTTTTCGAGGTGCTGGATCGCTTTCCACAGGCACGCGCGGTGTTGTGGGGGCATGTGCATCAAGAGATTGATCGCGAGCGTAACGGCGTGCGCTTGATGGCTTCGCCCTCGACGTGCATTCAGTTTGAGCCGGGGAGTGAGGACTTCAAGGTGGGGGAGCAGGCGCCGGGGTATCGCTGGTTGCGGTTGTTGCCGGATGGGCGGTTGGAAACGGGGGTTGAGCGCGTGACTGGATTCGAGTTCACAGTCGATTACGGCTCTGACGGTTACTGATTGCCAATCAAAAAGCCCCTCATCGGAACGCCGCCCGCCCAGCCCTCTCCCGGAGGGAGAGGGAGCCGACCGAGGTGTATTGCGTCATGCGCCGACCTGAAATACCGAGTCGATTATGGATTCGCCCAATCACTTTCAGGTCGGTGTAGTTCTTGAATATTCCCCATTCAGTCCCCTCTCCCTTTGGGAGAGGGCTAGGGTGAGGGCCGCCCCTGTTGAATGACCAATTTCTCGAAACCACCCCCAATCCGCTCTTCTCTCCCTGTAAACTCCGCAAACCCAAACCGACACCCAGGGAGCTCAAATGTCCGGTTCGATCCTCTATATCCACGGTTTCAACAGCGCCCCGGCCTCGAAAAAGGCCTGTCAGCTGGTCGCGGTGATGGAGCGGCTGGGCTTGAGCGACAAACTGCGTGTTCCGGCGCTGCATCACCATCCGCGCGAAGCCATCGGTCAGTTGGAGCAAGCAATCGCCGAGCTGGGCAGCCCGCTGCTGGTGGGAAGCTCACTCGGCGGCTACTATGCGACTCACTTGGCCGAGCGCCATGGCCTGAAAGCCCTGCTGGTGAACCCGGCGGTCAGCCCGCACCGGATGTTCGACGGCTATCTGGGCACACAGAAAAACCTGTATACCGATGAAACCTGGGAATTGACCCACGACCACGTCACCGCTCTGGCCGAACTGGAAGTGTCGGCGCCTCAGGATGCGCAGCGCTATCAGGTGTGGTTGCAGACCGGCGATGAAACACTGGATTATCGCCTCGCCCAGCAGTATTACCGCGCCTGTGCCTTGCGCATTCAGGCCGGCGGCGATCACAGTTTTCAGGGTTTTGCCGGGCAATTGCCGGCGTTGCTGAGTTTTGCCGGCATTGGCGCCGATGTGTATCAGGCAATCGATTTCACCGCACTGTGAAGTCTTGCCCCTATTTCATGAATGACTGACGACGAGACCCTATGGCCACTCCCAGCGCTAGCTCTTATAACGCCGACGCCATCGAAGTCCTCTCGGGCCTCGACCCGGTGCGCAAACGCCCCGGCATGTACACCGACACCAGTCGGCCGAACCACCTCGCCCAGGAAGTCATCGACAACAGCGTCGACGAAGCCCTGGCCGGCCACGCCAGATCGGTGCAGGTCATCCTCCACGCCGACCATTCGCTGGAAGTCAGCGACGACGGCCGTGGCATGCCGGTCGACATTCACCCGGAAGAGGGCGTTTCGGGCGTTGAGCTGATCCTCACCAAGCTCCACGCAGGCGGCAAGTTTTCCAACAAGAACTACCAGTTCTCCGGCGGTCTGCACGGCGTGGGTATTTCCGTGGTCAACGCCTTGTCGACGGAAGTGCGCGTGCGCGTCAAGCGTGACGGCAACGAATACCAGATGACTTTCAACGACGGCTTCAAAGCCTCGGAACTGGAAATCGTTGGCTCCGTCGGCAAGCGCAACACTGGTACCAGCGTGTACTTCGCGCCGGATCCGAAATACTTCGACTCACCAAAATTCTCCATCAGCCGCCTCAAGCACGTGCTCAAGGCCAAGGCCGTTTTGTGCCCGGGGCTGCTGGTCAGCTTTGAAGACAAAGGCACCGGCGAGAAAGTCGAGTGGCATTACGAAGACGGCCTGCGCTCCTATCTGGTCGACGCCGTCAGCGAGTTCGAACGCCTGCCGGACGAGCCGTTCTGCGGCGCTTTCGCTGGTAATAAAGAAGCGGTTGACTGGGCGCTGCTGTGGCTGCCAGAAGGTGGCGACGCAGTACAGGAAAGCTACGTCAACCTGATCCCGACCGCGCAGGGCGGTACCCACGTCAACGGTTTGCGTCAGGGCCTGCTCGATGCCATGCGTGAATTCTGCGAATTCCGCAGCCTGTTGCCGCGCGGCGTCAAGCTGGCGCCGGAAGACGTCTGGGAGCGCATCGCGTTCGTCCTGTCGATGAAAATGCAGGAGCCGCAATTCTCTGGCCAGACCAAAGAGCGTCTGTCGTCCCGTGAAGCGGCGGCGTTCGTTTCCGGTGTGGTCAAGGATGCGTTCAGCCTGTGGCTCAACGCCAACCCGGAAACCGGTCTGGCGCTGGCGGAACTGGCGATCAACAACGCCGGCCGTCGTCTCAAGGCGAGCAAAAAGGTCGAGCGCAAACGCGTGACCCAAGGCCCGGCATTGCCGGGCAAACTGGCGGATTGCGCCGGTCAGGACCCGATGCGTTCCGAACTGTTCCTGGTCGAAGGTGATTCCGCCGGCGGTTCCGCCAAGCAAGCGCGGGACAAGGAATTCCAGGCGATCCTGCCGTTGCGCGGCAAGATCCTCAACACTTGGGAGGTCGATGGCAGCGAAGTGCTGGCCAGTCAGGAAGTGCACAACATTGCCGTGGCCATCGGTGTCGATCCGGGCGCGGCGGACATGAGCCAGCTGCGCTACGGCAAGATCTGCATCCTCGCCGACGCCGACTCCGACGGTCTGCACATCGCGACCTTGCTCTGCGCATTGTTCGTCCAGCATTTCCGCCCGCTGGTGGATGCCGGTCACGTTTACGTGGCGATGCCGCCGCTGTACCGCATCGACTTGGGCAAAGAGATCTACTACGCCCTCGACGAAGCCGAACGTGACGGCATTCTCGACCGTCTGGTCGCCGAGAAGAAACGCGGCAAACCACAGGTCACCCGATTCAAAGGTCTGGGTGAAATGAACCCGCCGCAGCTGCGTGAAACTACCATGGACCCGAACACGCGGCGCCTGGTGCAACTGACGCTGGGCGAAGATTTTGCCGAAACCTCGGAAATGATGGACATGCTGCTGGCGAAGAAACGCGCCGGTGACCGCAAGACCTGGCTCGAATCCAAAGGCAACCTCGCCGAGGTGCTGGCCTGATGCGGTTTGGCTGGGCCTTGGCGGGTGCGTTGCTGCTGAGTGCAATGAATGTGTCGGCCGAGCCGTTGCAGGAGTTGCGCGTGCTCTCCGGGCACCCGGTCGAGGGCATGCGCGGCGGTAACCTGTCGGGGCTGGCCATGTGTGGCAGCGAGTTGTGGACGGTGTCGGACCGCGATGACGATCAGATCTATCGGCTCAATACCGCCGATCAGGTCTGGCAGGCCGAAGCCTTGCACATAGACGTACCCCTGGTGCCTGAGACCGGTTTGCCGTGGGGGTTGCGCTCGCGCAATTGGGCCGCGTCGTTCGTGCGCGGTGGCGATCTGGATTTCGAGGGCATCAGCTGCGACAGCGCCGGCAATCGCTACATTGTCAGCGAGGGACATGCGGCAGTCTTGCAGGTGCCCGTCAGCGGCCCGGTCAACTGGCTGAAGATCTCGCCGATGATGGTTCGCGAAGCGCGGGCCAGCGGCATGCTCCTGCATTTCAATGCGATCTTCGAAGGCCTGGCGATCAGCCCGGCGGGCGATCAGATGTGGCTGGCCGCCGAGCGACAAAGCCGTGGCTTGCTGCTGATCAAGCGCCAGCAGACGGTGTGGGATTGCGACGGTCGTTGCGTGCTGCTCAGTGAGGGTGGCAAGGAGATGCAGCCGTCGCAGTTCCCCAGGGCCAAAGCTGTTCATCGGGACTTTTCTGACCTTTCGTTGTTCAACGGCAAACTGTTTACCCTTGAGCGCAACGCCTTCCAGATTTGCCGGCGCGATGCGCAGACCGCCAAGGTCGAGCGCTGCTGGTCGTACGCCGCTGAACTGTTGCAGGCCAACCGCCGTTACTCGCAGAACTTCGGGTTGGAAGAGGCGCTGATCGTTGACGCTGATGGTGCATGGGTAGGCGTCGACAATAATTTTGGCCCGCGGGCCGATGGTGAGGTTCGCCCGATCGTCTGGCGCTTCGCCGCGCCTGACGGTGGCTGGAACGCCAAGCCATGAGCCAGCAACCGCCGGGCAAGCGCGCCGGTCGGGTGCTGATGATTCTGGCGTGGTGCGCGGCGCTGTTCCTCGCGACGCGGTTCTTTGGCCAGTGGGAGCAACGCCAGCAGAATCCGAACGTGGTAGTCAGCTCGGAGCAGGGTGAAGGGTTTATCGAGGTGAAACTGGCCGGCAATGCCCAAGGGCATTTTGTCGCCAGTGGTCAGATCAACGGTGAGCCGGTGGAGTTCATGCTCGACACCGGTGCGACCGATGTGGCGATCCCGGCGGATCTGGCCAAACGTTTGAAGCTGGAAGAAGGTTTCGGAGTGACCCTGAGCACGGCTAATGGCCTGAGCCAGGGCTACCGGACCAAAATCGACCGCCTGCAACTGGGCGACATCATGCTGCGCGACGTCCGCGCACTGGTGGCGCCGGGGCTGCATGGCGATCAGGTGTTGCTCGGCATGAGCGCCCTGAACAAACTTGAATTTACTCAGCGCGGTGGCACCATGCTGCTGCGCCAGACAACGAACCGATGAGGCCTGCATGAGCAATCCCCTTGATCTCAGCCTGGACGGTGTAGAACGCCGCTCGCTGGCTGACTTCACCGAAAGTGCCTACCTCAACTACTCCATGTACGTGATCATGGACCGTGCCTTGCCGCATATCGGCGACGGCCTGAAACCGGTACAGCGGCGTATCGTCTACGCCATGAGCGAGTTGGGCCTGGACGCCGACTCCAAGCACAAGAAATCGGCGCGTACCGTCGGTGACGTGCTCGGCAAGTTCCATCCGCACGGCGACTCGGCGTGCTACGAAGCGATGGTGCTGATGGCCCAGCCGTTCAGCTATCGCTACACGCTGGTCGACGGCCAGGGTAACTGGGGTGCGCCGGACGATCCGAAGTCCTTTGCCGCCATGCGTTACACCGAAGCGCGCTTGTCGCGTTATTCCGAAGTTCTGCTCAGCGAACTGGGCCAAGGCACTGCCGACTGGGGCCCGAACTTCGACGGCACTCTGCAGGAGCCGCTGGTGCTGCCGGCGCGCCTGCCGAACATTCTGCTCAACGGCACCACCGGCATCGCCGTGGGCATGGCCACCGACGTGCCGCCACACAACCTGCGCGAAGTCGCCACCGCGTGTGTGCGTCTGCTGGATGAGCCGAAAGCCACGGTCGAGCAGCTCTGCGAACACATTCAGGGCCCGGACTATCCGACCGAAGCGGAAATCATCACGCCGCGCGCCGACCTGCTGAAGATGTACGAAACCGGCAAGGGCTCGGTGCGCATGCGCGCCGTGTACCACGTCGAGGACGGCGACATCATCGTCACCGCGCTGCCGCACCAGGTGTCAGGTGCCAAAGTGTTGGAGCAGATCGCCGCGCTGATGCAGGCGAAACCATCAAAAGCCCCGCAGATCGCTGACCTGCGCGACGAGTCCGACCACGAAAACCCGTGCCGCATCGTGATCATTCCGGTCAACAGCCGTGTCGATCACGACGCGCTGATGCAACACTTGTTCGCCAGCACCGAGCTGGAGTCGACCTACCGGGTCAACGTCAACATCATCGGTCTGGACGGCAAACCACAGCTGAAAAACCTGCGTGCGTTGCTGGTCGAATGGCTGGAATTCCGCGTGCTGACCGTGCGTCGCCGCCTGCAATTCCGCCTCGACAAGGTCGAGCGTCGCCTGCACCTGTTGGACGGTTTGTTGATTGCCTACCTCAACCTCGATGAAGTGATCCACATCATCCGCACCGAGGAACACCCGAAAGCCAAGCTGATCGAGCGTTTCGCCCTCAGCGAAATTCAGGCCGACTACATCCTCGACACCCGTCTGCGTCAGTTGGCGCGACTGGAGGAGATGAAGCTGCGCGACGAACAGGATGAACTGCTCAAGGAACAAGCCAAGCTGCAAGCGCTGCTGGGCAGCGAAGCCAAGCTGAAAAAACTGGTGCGTACCGAGCTGATCAAGGATGCCGAAACCTATGGCGACGATCGTCGTTCGCCAATCGTTGAGCGTACCGAAGCCAAAGCGTTGACCGAGCACGATCTGCTGCCGAACGAGAAAGTCACCGTCGTCCTCTCGGAAAAAGGCTGGATCCGTTCGGCCAAAGGTCATGACATCGACGCCACCGGCCTGTCGTACAAGGCTGGCGACGGCTTCAAGACCTCGGCGGCGGGGCGTTCCAACCAGTCAGCGGTGGTTATTGACTCCACCGGCCGCAGCTATTCGGTCGCCGCGCACACCTTGCCGTCGGCCCGTGGTCAGGGCGAACCGTTGACCGGTCGCCTGACGCCGCCGCCGGGCGCCTCGTTCGAGTGTGTGCTGATGCCGGAAGACGATGCGTTGTACGTGATCGCCTCCGACGCCGGTTACGGTTTCGTGGTCAAAGGCGAAGACCTGCAAGCCAAGAACAAGGCCGGTAAAGCCCTGTTGAGCCTGCCGAACAACGCCAAAGTCATCGCGCCGCGTCCGGTGGCCGATCGTGATCACAACTGGCTGGCCTCGGTCACGACCGAAGGTCGCCTGCTGATCTTCAAAATCAGCGATCTGCCACAATTAGGTAAGGGCAAAGGCAACAAGATCATCGGTATTTCCGGTGAGCGTGTGGCCAGTCGCGAAGAATATGTCACGGACATCGCCGTACTTCCGGAAGGCGCCACTCTGGTGCTGCAGGCCGGAAAACGCACCCTGTCGCTGAAGGCCGACGACCTCGAACACTATAAAGGTGAGCGTGGACGTCGTGGCAACAAGCTTCCAAGGGGCTTCCAGAGAGTGGATGCGCTGCTCGTCGAAAACCTCAATTAGGCGTCCTAGAGGCGTCGATCCACGATTTAACGCGTAGATCGACGCTTTGGCGCTGGAGTCGGAACGCATATTCACGGATGATATGGCCTTTCCAAGCGCCGGCGTGGCCGAGCGTTCTTCATATTTATTGAGTATTTTCACTGTGGTCAGCCTTGTGGCGGCCACCTGGACGGGATGATGACAGCTCTGCGCCCCCTTATTTTCCTGCTCGCCGGCGTTTTGGGCCTGGCGGGTTGCAGCGTTCACCAGCCGGTGTCGCTGTATCAACTGGACAGCGGAAGTCCGGTTCAGCCTGCGCAAAGCGCAGGCATGGCGGTTTTGTTGGGTCCGGTAGTCGTAGCTGATTACCTGCAACGTGAGACATTGCTGCAACGTCAACCGGACGGCAGTCTGCAAGCGGCGACCGACGGTCGTTGGGCTGGCAGCCTTTCGTCGGATATCGATCAGTTGCTGATGCGTCAGGTCGCTGGCCATCTGGACAGCCAGCGTGTGGTGCTGGCACCGGCCACAACCGGGTTCACTCCGGATGTGCAGGTGTTGTTGACCATCACGCGTCTGGACTCTGGCCAGAAACAACCGGCGATCCTCGATGCGCAATGGCGTTTGATCGACCGTCGTGGTCAGGTGCGCGATAACCGCATCGTGCATCTGCAAGAGCTGCATGCCGGCAGCACGGCTTCCCAGGTGCAGGCACAGGGGATTTTGCTGCAGCGTCTGGCCGAGCAGTTGTCGGTGGCGTTGAAACCGCTGGCCAATCAGCCTCCGGTGGCCGAGGCGCCGCGTAAATCGGCACCGAAACCGGCCGCGCCAGCGGCGGAAGCTGAAAAGCAGCCGAAGATTCCGATGGCTTCGCCGATTCGGACGGACATGGAAGTGTTCCGCTTCTAACCTGGATCGAGTCAGAACAGAGCCCGCCTTGTGCGGGCTTTGTTGTGTCTGGGGTTCTGCGTGAAAGATCAAAAGCCCCTCTCCCCAGCCCTCTCCCCGAGGGAGAGGGAGCCGACCGAGGTGTCTGGCGCTATACATCGACCTGAAAGAGCTTGGCGATTATGGGTTCCGTAGGGCAGGGGCAGGTCGGTGTGGCTCTGGAATATCCCCGGGTCAGTCCCCTCTCCCGGAAGGAAAGGGGACTGACCGAGGTGTCTGGCGCTATACATCGACCTGCAAGCGCGTGGCGGTTATGGATTCACAGCTGGGCGTTCAAGTCGCTGTAGGTCTTCAATATTCCCGGATCGGTTCCCTCTCCCTGTGGGAGAGGGCTAGGGTGAGGGGCTTTTCAGTGTGCTTGCAATCTCGATAACGCCGACCACAAAGAAGCCCGCAGACAATCGCTTGTCTGCGGGCTTCTGTGTTTCAGGCCTGGAGCTTACGCCCGACGCTCATGCATCCGCGCCAGTTGCCGTTCCAGCATCGACGGATAAGGCTCCATCAACCGCTCCACGCAGCAAGCCCCCTCAGGGCTGGCAATCGGGCGGATCCGCGCACGCTGACGGATCAGTGCATCGTCACTGATCTTGCGCTCAACCAGCAGCAGATTACGGCTGTGCTGCGACAAGGCCAAGGCATCCTGCGCCGAATCAGTCAGCAGCAAATCAATCTGGCTCAACCCGAACAGCTCATCCCCCAGGGTCAGGCCCAGCTGCAATTGCAGGGTGATGCCGCTGTCCGCGACCTCAATCTGCAACTGGTGGCCCAGCGCCCGCAGCAACTCGCCACAGCAAATGGCGTTGGTCAGGTAATCATCACCGCTGTCTTCGGTGTGGAACAGCATCAGCGTGCTGCCATCGTTCAGGGTTTCGATTTCGCCCTGATACAGCGAAGCGGCCTGATCGAGACAGTCGCGATAACGTTCCTGCAATTCTTCCAGACGTGCCCGGGGCAAGCGACGCAGTTGTTCCTGCGAGCCCAGTTGCACGGCCAGCACGGCAGTGTGCTGCGGCACGCTTGGCGACGGTTGGCGGACGACGGGTTGTGGCGCGCCATTGAGCGATTCGTCGCGCAGGTCGGCGAATGCGTCATCGTCATCATCGTCTTCGACGGTGCTGACCAGATGTCGCGGCGCCGGCTTCTGCGCGGCCATCGGACGGGTTTCGTCGAAACTCGGATCACGCAAGTTGCGCACCTCGAATTCCGGCTCGTCTTCTTCGTCCTCGAACTCAGGTTCCGGCTCAGGTGCAGGCTCCGGCGCGTAATTGGCGTGCAGCTGACGCGCCAGGTCGCCGATTTCATCCTGACGATCAATGCCTGGCGTGTGTTCGTCGATGCGGCGCAGCCAGACGCGCAATTGCAGCAGCGGCGTCGACAGGTAGCGGCCCATACGCAGGCTCAGGGCCAGCGACAGCGCCAACAGGATCCCGCTGAGAATGCCCATGCTTTGCAGGCTGATGGTCATCGGCTGCTGGAACTGATCCATGTCCAGGCTGATGCGCAGTTGCCCGGCAGTCACGTCCTGGAAAGTGATCTTGCTCTCGTACATGCCTTCGGCTTCGCCCAGCAGGCTGTGCTTGGGCCGCTGACCGGACTCGGCGAGGATGCGGTTATCCACGCTGTAGATCGCCGCATGGGCCACCAGTTTGTTCTTGGTCAGGTTGTTGAGCAGCACGTTGAGGCTGAGGATGTCGTTGGACACCAACAGCTCCGTAGCAGAGGTCGCGGTCTGCGTGGTCAGGCTTTCGCCCAGCGCATCGGCCTGCTGGTGCATGGCCTGCTTGAATTGCAAACCCATCACGCCGGCATAGATCACCAGGGCCAGAGCGACCAGGATCACGTTATGGCTGGCAATGCGCAATGCAATCGGTACACGGCGGTGGCGCAGTGCACGGAAGATCAGCAGGAAGAAGTTATCGGTTTTAACTGGCGTGGGCCGGTTCACTGAGCTCGGCTCTTTTGTCCGTGAAGTTGACGCGCAGTATAGCGACAGGCCCTAGACCGGCAAAGCGCTCGCGGTGCCCGATGGTCACTGAAAGTGGGTAGAATGCGGTTTTTTTCCAGTTGCGGGGGTGCGCGTTGCGCGAAATCGTCCTGATTAACATCACAGGAGTCGACCGTCCGGGTCTGACTGCGGCCATTACCGGCGTTCTGGCACAAGGTGGTGTGAACATTCTCGACATTGGTCAGGCGGTGATCCACGACACTCTGTCGTTCGGCATCCTGGTTGAGATCCCCGATTCCGAGCAGGGTAAATCCGTGCTCAAGGACATCCTGTTCAAGGGCTACGAGCTCGATCAGCAGGTGCGCTTCACCCCGGTGTCCGAAGAGGATTACCAGCAATGGGTGGGCAATCAGGGCAAAAAGCGCCACATCGTCACCCTGCTGACCCGCAAAGTGACCGCCGGCCAATTGCAGGCGGTCAGCTCGATCACCGCCAAATATGGCTTGAACATCGATCACATCGACCGTCTGTCGGGTCGTATGCCGCTGGACACGCCGGCCGACAAAGGCAAGGGCTGCATCGAGTTTTCCGTGCGTGGCGAAGCGGCCGATCCGCAGGCGCTGCGTGCCGAATTTCTCAGCGTGGCTCAGGAGCTGAACGTCGACATCGCCTTCCAGGAAGATTCGCTGTTCCGTCGCAACCGTCGTCTGGCGGTGTTCGACATGGACTCGACACTGATCGAAGCCGAGGTCATCGACGAATTGGCCAAGGCTGCCGGCGTTGGTGAGCAAGTGTCGGAAATCACTGAGCGGGCGATGGCCGGCGAACTTGATTTCCGCGCCAGCTTCAAAGAGCGTCTGGCCTTGCTCAAAGGCCTGGATGTCAGCGTGCTGGACTCGATCGGCGCTTCGCTGCGTCTGACCGAGGGCGCCGAGACGCTGTTCGCCGAACTCAAGCGTCTGGGCTACAAGACCGCAATCCTGTCCGGCGGTTTCACCTATTTCGCCAAGCAATTGCAGGCCAAGCTTGGCATCGACTATGTGTTTGCCAACGAACTGGAAGTGGTCGATGGCAAATGCACCGGCGTGGCGATCGAGCCGATTGTCGATGCGCAGCGCAAGGCCGATCTGTTGAAAGAGCTGGCGCACAAGGAAGGTTTGCGTCTGGAGCAGACCATCGCGGTTGGCGATGGCGCCAATGACCTGCCGATGCTGGCGATTGCCGGACTGGGCGTGGCGTTCCGCGCCAAGCCGCTGGTCAAGCAGTCGGCGAAGCAGGCGATTTCGACGTTGGGTCTGGATGGCGTTCTGTATCTGCTGGGCTTCCGCGATCGCGACGGGCAGCTCTGAGATCTCTATCGCCTGACTTGGCCTCTTCGCGAGCAGGCTCGCTCCCACAGTTGAAATGCATTCCAATGTGGGAGCGAGCCTGCTCGCGAAGGTAGCGCCGCCGATCCATCGGCGGGCACTTAAAGCGATTTCCACAACGAATCAAAGTCCTCCTCGCTCCCGCCATTTTGCTCGGCCTCCAGCGAGCGATAGGCAAACTGATTGAAGCTGTGCGTACTCGCCACCCGCCGATCCAGCCCGGCGCGGTGTTCTTCGCCCTGGGTATTGATCAGTACCTTGCTGCCCTCCTGAAACGGCAGACGTGGCGCCAGTAGCGTCGCGGGCACATCGATCGCGCTGATCTCCGGCAACAGTAATCCGCGCAAATACTGACTGTGATCGTCCCGCGAGCGCACCAGTTGCAGGCCGCAAGGCTGGGCGTGCGGCGCCACCAGTTCAATGCCCATTTGTGTGCCACCACCGCCTAGCTGACGAATCCAGCGAATCACTGCGATGCTCCAGCCCAGACTGGCGCTGTCTTGAATCCCGAGCATTTCTCCGGCCTGCAATTCGGCGGGCACTTCCTTTGGCCAGCCCAGGCAGTAACCGCCAGGGCTGTGGTTGACCACTGGCAACACGTAAGTCGGATAGTGCGGCGCAGCGTCGGCGCTGCTTTCGTCTTCGACGAGGTGGTCGTACTGGATTTCTTCGTAGGGCAGAAACTGCTCATTGTTTTGCGGTGCCGCGTCGAAGGCCTGACTCCAGCTGTCCTTTTCACCTTTGGCCACGGCGGTGCTGAAATTCGCTGCGCGGGCGCCGGGATGTTTGAGCATGTCGCTGAAGCTGCGTTCGCCGCCGAGGTAGAAGTGCAGGGCGCTCATGCCCACGCACACGGTCAGATTGCCCTGGCCGACGGTGCGCTGAAAACTGCGTTCGGCCGCTTCGCCCCACGTCGCGTGTAAATGTTGCAGCGTGTCGAAACTCAGGCCGGTCGGGACGGGCAGAGGCTTGGAGGTGTCCTGATGCAGCAAGTGCGCTTCGAGGGTGTTTACCAGTGGTTGCGGATCGAAGCCAAGCAAACCGGCGCGCTGCTCGCTGCGAAACATGCTGCGGTAGCGCGGCCCGACATCAAGTTCGGCGCTGATCGCAAACAAGCCGTTGTCGAGACTGCCGGGGTGCAATTTGAGCAGGGCGCTCCACGGTTCAAGCACTTCGGCGAGCCGGGCGATCTGGTTCTGGCGCAGTTGATTGCAGCGGGCGCTGCCGAGGAGCAGGGCGGCGATGTAGATCTGTTCGAGGCTCAGCTCCGTGGTCAGGCTGGCCAGATCGTCATGCACGCGGCGCTGTTGCAGCTGCAACTCACACGCTGTGCGATAGAGCTGATGCAATTCAAACCACAGATGCTCCGGCGGCGAACTGTACAGCTGGGTGGCGCGAACCAGTTGCCCCTTCAACGCATGCGCCGCCCGTTGCAGGGCCGTGCTGACCAGCGCTGCGCGATCCTTGCTGTACTTCGGCGCAATCCGCAGCACGATCTGTTTGTAACCGATCGCCAAGTGACTTTGCAGCGCCTGACAAAGATTGCTGATCTTGCGCGAGCGATCGTCGAGCATGATCGCCTGATGCAGGAAGTTTCGCTCCAGATGCTGGCAGACGAAATACACCTCGGGTCGCAGCAATTCGAGCAATTGCAGGCGATTGTCGCTGGGAGTGAGCAATTGGTTGAGTTCGCCCAGCCCTTGATACAACTGGCGGGCGGTTTCGCCGATGTTGGCCTTGGGCAGGTCGGCAATCCAGCGCTTGAGGTCGCGCGGGGTGGCTTCGCAGAGCGACAGGCGCGACTGAGTCGGAGTCGGCGCGCGCAGTTGTGGGGGGGAGATGGTCTGGCTCATGCCAAAAACCATAGCAGCAAAATTCGCGATTCGTCGGTATGACGAAATCTGTAGGAGCTGCCGCAGGCTGCGATCTTTTGATTTTGATTTAAAACCTGGATCAAAAGATCGCAGCCTTCGGCAGCTCCTACAAAGATCGTGTGTTTCGAGAATCAGGCTTTTGGCAGTGCCAGGCCTTGGCCCATCTGCACTGGCGAACCTGCCGCCAGCTCTTCAGCCCATTTCACCTGATCCGGCCCGAACAGCACGATCGCGGTCGAACCCAGCTTGAAGCGACCAAGTTCCGCGCCTTTTTCCAGATGGATCGGCGCACGCGCAGCTTCGTCGTAGCGGAAGGTTTTCAGTTCACGCTTCGGTGGGGTGACCAGGCCGGCCCAGACGGTTTCGATCGAAGCGACGATCATCGCGCCAACCAGCACCACGGCCATCGGCCCGCGTTCGGTGTCGAAGATACACGCCACACGCTCGTTACGGGCGAACAGCTCCGGCACGTTTTCGGCCGTGGTCTGGTTGACCGAGAAGATGCGGCCCGGAATGTAGACCATTTCGCGCAGGGTGCCGGCCAGCGGCATGTGCACGCGGTGGTAGTCTTTCGGCGACAGGTAAATGGTGGCGAAGTCGCCGCCCATGAACGGCGCCGCATTGGCCGCATCACCGCCGAGCAGTTCCAGCACGCTGAAGCTGTGGCCCTTGGCCTGGAACACGCGACCGTGCTCGATCGGGCCGAGCTGGCTGACCGCACCGTCGGCCGGGCTGAGGATCGCGCCCGGGGTTTCGTCCAGCGGACGCGCGCCGTCTTTCAGGGCGCGGGTGAAGAAGGCGTTGAAGTGCTCATAAGCGGTCAGGTCTTCGACCAGCGCTTGCGACATGTCCACCTGATAGCGCTTGGCGAACCACTGGGTGAAAGCATTCTTGAACCAGCGCACGCGGCACTCGGCAACGCAGCCGGCCAGGCGCGACAGCAGGTGATGAGGCAGCAGGTACTGACTGAGGATAAACAGACGCTCTTTCATTAGTTGTCCTTAAAAACCTTAAATCTCGACGGGCGTGTCAGGGTGGTTGCCCCATTCGCCCCAGGAACCGGCGTAGCCCTTGACCCGCGGATAACCGAGGGACTTGGCCACCAGATAAGTGAAGCCCGACCGGTGATGGGTCTGGCAGTGGGTAATGATTTCTTTGTCCTTGGTGATCCCGAGGTCTTCGAGGATCTGCGGCATGTCGGTGCGAATACGCAGCTGACGGGCCTTGTCCATGCCCGCCGTCCATTCGAAATTGACGGCGCCGGGAATATGTCCGCCCTTGGCGGCCAGGACTTTCTCGCCGGAATACTCCAGCGGCCCGCGTGCATCCCAGATCGCAAGATCGGCAGCACCGAGACGGCTTTGCAGATATTCGCGCGTGGCAGTCGGCTCGTCGTGCAAGGTCAACGGCAGCGGGCCACCGACGGCTGCTGGCACCTGGATCGACATCGGCATGCCATCTGCCAGCCAAGCCGGCAGACCACCGTCTATATAGTGGTATTTGTCGTGACCGATCACGTCGAGCAGCCAGATGAAGCGCCCGGCCCAGCCGCCGCCTTCGTCGTCATACACCACGTAGACCGCGTCTTTGCGGTGGCCCAGTTCACCGAACAGGGCTTCCAGATCGGCTTTGGCCGGCAGCAGGCCTGGCGCCGGCGGCTGGCCGAGCTGGGTGCGTTTCGGGTCGACAAAGCGTGCGCCGGGGATATGGCCCTCGTTGTAACGGGCAGGGCTGGTCAGGTCCACCAGAATCAGTTCGCCCGACTCGATACGCGGGAGCAAGTCGCTCGGTTCGATGACGAGCGGCAAGCCAGAGAAGTCAGACATGTGAGGTCTCCAGAGCACAAAGGGGAGGATTGTAGCGCAGCCTCATCGGCCACGGCTGCTAAAGCTGTGCAGGGCTTTTTCGATGCACTGCGCGGTTTTGCCAAAGGCTTGTACGGTGATGTCGGCGAACGGTCCGCCGCCCTGATCGGCCACCACAATCATGATGACCCGACCGTTATTGATCAGGGAACGCAGGAACAGATGTTCGCCGCGAAACAGCGTGCGCAGGCTCGCTGGCAGCAGGGCGGAGAATTGCGCATCGTTCTCTGGAGTGATGCGTACCTGCGCCTGTTGCGCAAGCAGCCGTTGCAGGACCTTGCTCTGACCGACGACAAAATTCAGCGCCGCCGCTTCTTTCGGCAGGCCGGCAGTTTGATTCACGCGCAGATTGGACTGCGTGCGGTCGGCCATCAGGATCATGACACGGCGCATGCCGCTGGCGACCAATGCGTCGCGAGCGGCGACGGTCAGGCTCATGGCATTGGTGAAGCGACTCGGTTCTGCCAGCAATTCGGCGCATTGCTTGCGCCATTGGCCCAGGTCTTCAGCGGAGGGCGCGGCGGCTGGCAACATTCCGGCGGGTAAACGACGGGTGCCCCACGGCCACAGCAGCGAAACGGCCGGGTGCCACAGATCCGGCATCGCGTGTTGACGGGCGCTGTTGGCGGCTTGTTGGTGCAACTGTTGCTGCACTTCGTCCATCGAGATTTGCAGATAAAGGCTGGTCAGGTACTGCCAGCGTTCGCTGTGCGGACTGTCCCAGGCCTGTTGCGCCGACAGCGCCAGACCGTTGGCCAGCAGTACGGTGTTGGCCGGCTGATTGAGCCAGCGGCGCAGCGTCGGGTCATCGTCGAGGCGATTCTGCTGGCGCAGCGGATGCTCGCTGTCGCGGGCGATACGCAGCACTTTCACCAGTTCGCGCTGTTCACTGAGCAGCAATTTATAACCCTGCTGCACCCAGATCGGCAGATGCCAGGCTTGCACCAGTGCTTCTGCGATTTTCAGCAGGCGTACGCCGAACAATTGCTTCTCGACCACCCGCGCCGACTCACCCTTGTGGATAACCCGCAGCTCCCATTCTTCGAGCAATTGCGGATACGTCAGCGCCAGTGGCCACAGCGGCGACAGAAACAGCAGGCTGCCCCAATGAATGTCCTGCCACAGCCGCGCCAGGCGACTGGCGAAAAAACCGTTGGCCTGTTGCGTGGCGTGCTGGCTGATCATCTGCAACTGGCGCAGTGCTTTGGGAATTTGCATCTGCGGCTCGGCGGGCATGCGCGCGAGCAATTCTTCGGTCCGCGCCAGGCCGAGACGGTTGATCGCCACCTCGAGATTTTCCGCTGCAGCGGCCATGGTGCCGTGGGTGTGACGATTCGCCTCACGGATGATGCTCAAGGCCAGTGCCGGGCTGTCCTGCATCAGGTCGGCGATGTCGCGTAGCGAGCTGCGATTATCGCGGATCGCCCGACAAACCTTGTCGTGAGACTCTTGCGGCACGGGCAGTCGCACGCCATCGAGCAACTTTACCCAGCCGTCGAGGGTGGTCGGTTTTGCGTGTGGGACGTTCGTTTCATTAGCCATGTCTGGACGAGATCTTCACTGACTGTAGACGCGCCCGGCATGGGCTAAATTGGCTTTTCGCCTGAACTGGCTATAGTCTGGCGCAGTTTTGCCGATAAGTAGAAGAAGAGATTTTTTAACTTCCGAATATGACCTTGAACCCGACTTAAACAAGTACCTTCTACCTATGGCTAAAATTATCGGCATCATCGTCGTATTCGCGAGCGTGCTCGGCGGATACGTGCTCTCCCACGGCAAGATTGCCGCCCTGATTCAGCCTTTCGAGGTGATGATCATCGGTGGTGCTGCACTCGGTGCATTCCTGCAGGCCAACCCCGGTTACATGACGATGCACGTGCTCAAGAAATCCCTGAGCATGTTCAGTTCGCGCTTCAGCCACACGTTCTATCTGGAAGTGCTCGGCCTGATCTACGAGATCCTCAACAAGAGCCGCCGCGAAGGCATGATGGCCATTGAAGGCGACATCGAAGATGCCGCTGCGAGCCCGATTTTCGCCAAGTACCCGGCAGTGCTCAAAGACGAGCGCATGACCGCGTTCATCTGCGATTACCTGCGCATCATGTCGTCCGGCAACATGGCGCCGCACGAGCTGGAAGGCTTGTTCGACATGGAACTGTACAGCCTCAAAGAAGACCTCGAACACCCGTCCCACGCGGTGAACGGCATCGCTGACGCCATGCCCGGTTTCGGTATTGTTGCGGCGGTACTCGGTATCGTGGTGACCATGGCCTCGCTGGGTGAAGGCGACCAGAAGTCCATCGGCCTGCACGTTGGTGCGGCACTGGTGGGTACCTTCTTCGGTATTCTCGCCGCTTACGGTTTCTTCGGTCCGCTGGCGCATTCCCTGGCCCACGATGCCAAGGAAGAGCTGAACGTCTACGAAGCCATCAAGGCCTCGCTGGTGGCTTCGGCTTCCGGCATGCCGCCATCGCTGGCGGTCGAGTTCGGTCGCAAGGTGCTGTACCCGGCCCACCGTCCAAGCTTTGCCGAGCTGGAACAAGCCGTTCGCGGTCGCTAAGTCATGGAAAATAATCAGCCGATTATCATCAAGCGCGTCAAGCGCATAGCCGGCGGGCATCACGGCGGGGCGTGGAAAATCGCCTTCGCTGACTTCGCCACGGCGATGATGGCGTTCTTCCTGGTGTTGTGGCTGCTGTCCACCGCCACGCCGGAGCAGAAGATCGCCATCGCCGGTTACTTCAAAGATCCGGTCGGCTTCTCCGAAAGCGGCACGCCGTACATCATCGACCTGGGCGGCACGCCGACCCTGGCGCCGGAAAACACCCTTAACCCGGAAGTGAAATCGCAACCGCAACCGGACAAGGTCACGGTCGACACCGAGCAGGTTGAAGGCATGGCCGAGCAGGTCGAGAAGGAACGTCTGGAACTGCTCCTGCAAGAACTGCAGAACAAGGTCGACGAGAACCCGCAACTGCAGAAATTCAAGGATCAGATCCTCTTCGAGATCACCCCGAACGGCTTGCGCATCCAGATCATGGACGCCGAGAACCGGCCAATGTTCGACTCCGGTTCTGCACGCCTGAAGCCATACTTCGAAGACATCCTGCTGGCCATGGCCGACACCATCAAAGCGGTGCCGAACAAGATCAGCATCAGCGGCCACACCGACGCCAAGCCGTACACCGGCACGGGTGATTTCGGTAACTGGGAATTGTCGGCCAACCGTGCCAACGCTGCGCGTCGTGCCTTGATCGCCGGTAGCTATCCGGATGCGCAAGTGGCACGGGTCGTCGGTTATGCCTCGTCGGCGCTGTTCGACAAGGAAAACCCGTTCAACCCGGTCAACCGGCGCATCGACATTGTTGTGCTGACCAAGAAAGCCCAGGCGGCCATCGAAGGTGCGCAAGGTGCCGATCCGGCGAAACCGGCGGATCAAGGCCAGAACGGTGCCGCTCCGGTAGCGCCGGTTGACCCGAATGCACTGCCGGCGGATCAGCAACCGGTGCCGGCGCACGAGTTGCGCGAACGCTTGAACCTGTTCGACGACGCTGCGCGGAAACCGGCTGAACCGGGCAGTACGGCGCCAGCGCCTGCTCCCGCTGCTCCGCCAGCCACTGCCCCGGCTCCCGCGCCCAAGCAGTGAGTCACAAAAAGCCACGATCACCGTGGCTTTTTTGTTTCTGCTGCCTTAATAGCCGTTTTCCGGCAGGCTGGCGATGATCGAGCGGTAGCTGTTCATGCGCTGCTGCTGCACGCGGCCATCTTCCAGCGCCTTGAGCAGTGCACAGCCCGGTTCGCGATCATGCTTGCAGTCGCGGAAACGGCAGGTGCCGAGCAGGTCGTCGAATTCGATGAAACCCGCTTCGACGTCGGCGCGGCTGACGTGGCCCAGGCCGAATTCACGAATACCCGGGGAGTCGATCAGCTCGCCGCCGCCGGGGAAGTGAAACAGCCGCGCGGTGGTCGTGGTGTGCGTGCCCTGACCGGACAGCTCGGACAACGGCCCGACGCGGGTTTCCACCTCAGGCAGCAAGCTGTTGACCAGCGACGACTTGCCGACGCCGGACTGGCCGACGAACACGCTGATGCGGCCATCGAGTTGCTGTTGCAGTTGTTCCATGCCGTTGCCGTGGTGCGCCGACACTTCCAGCACGGGATAACCCAGCGTGCGGTATACCGCCAGCAACGCATTGAGCGCCGGGGCGTTGTGCTCGTCAATCAGGTCGAATTTGTTCAGCAGCAATAGCGGGCGGATGCCGGCGTGTTCGGCGGCTACCAGGTAACGGTCGATCAGGTTGGCGTGCGGCTCAGGCAGCGGCGCGAAGACAATGACGATCATGTCGACGTTGGCCGCTACCGGTTTGAGCTGGCCACGGCTGTCCGGGCGGCACAGTTCGGTGGTACGCGGCAATTGCGCGACGATCACCCCGATGCCCTGATTGCCGGCACGCCAGACAACTGTGTCGCCGGTTACCAGCGCAGGCAGGTTGGCGCGCAAGTGGCAGCGAAAGACCTGGCCGGCCTGATCACCGTCAACAGCCTCGACCTCGACCTGCACACCGAAGTGGGCAATCACCAGGCCGGTTTGTTCCGGGCCCAGGTCGCCACCCTCAAGGGCTTCGACAGCCGAGGACTCGCGTTTGGCGGCGCGGGCAGCGCGTTCGCCCTGAATCTTTTCGATGCGCCAGTTTTGACGACGATTGAGTTGGCGTTTGGCCATGGGTGTTCCGTCTGAAGAATGCAGCGATTAGGTAAAACGGCCGCGAGTTTAGCACGCCCGGCCACCGGCCTAGGCTAAACTGCGCAGCATTGCCTAGGAGCCGAAATATGCCAAACCCGCAGAACCTGATCTGGATCGACCTGGAAATGACCGGTCTGGATCCGGAAAACGACGTCATCATCGAAATGGCCACCATCGTCACCGACAGTGACCTCAACACCTTGGCCGAAGGTCCGGTGATTGCCATCCACCACAGCGACGAAGTGCTGGCGCGCATGGACGAGTGGAACACCCGCACCCACGGTAACTCTGGCCTGACCCAGCGCGTGCGCGATAGTCGCATCAGCATGGCCGAAGCCGAAGCGGAAACCATCGCGTTCCTTGAGAAGTGGGTGCCGAAGGGCAAGTCACCGATCTGTGGCAACAGCATCTGCCAGGACCGACGTTTCCTTTATACGCACATGAAGGCGCTGGAAAGCTATTTCCACTATCGCAACCTCGACGTCTCCACGCTCAAGGAGCTGGCCGCGCGCTGGGCGCCGGACGTGCGCGACAGCTTCAAGAAAGGCAGCACGCACCTGGCGCTGGACGACATCCGCGAATCGATCGCTGAGCTGCAGCATTACCGCAAGCACTTCATCAAGTTCTGATTCCTGGCGGTGGGGGCAAACCCTGCAACTGCCCCCTTTTGGTGCCGCACCGAAATGGCTAGACTGCGCGCCTTCCTGCCAGGACCGCCACCATGTTGCTGATGCTCTATCTGATCGCCATCACCGCTGAAGCCATGACTGGCGCATTGTCTGCCGGCCGTCGCGGCATGGACTGGTTTGGTGTGGTGTTGATTGCCTGCGTCACGGCTTTGGGCGGCGGTTCGGTGCGCGATGTGCTGCTTGGACATTACCCGCTGACTTGGGTCAAACACCCGGAATATCTGGTGCTGACCTCGGTCGCAGCAATGTTCACAGTGTTTACCGCGCGCTGGATGCGTCATCTGCGCTCGCTGTTCCTGGTGCTGGACGCCGTCGGTCTGGTGGCGTTCACCCTGATTGGCTGCATGACCGCCCTGGAAATGGGCCACGGCATGTTGGTGGCTTCGGTCAGCGGCGTGATCACCGGGGTATTCGGCGGCATCCTGCGCGATATTTTCTGCAACGACATTCCGCTGATCTTTCGCCGCGAACTTTATGCGAGTGTCTCGTTCGCTGCGGCGTGGTGCTACATGCTGTGTCTTTATCTGAATGTACCAAGTGAACAAGCCATTCTGATCACTCTTTTCGGCGGGTTTTTGTTACGTCTGCTGGCCATCCGTTTTCATTGGGAAATGCCCAAGTTCGTTTATAACGACGAGCATTGATACTTGTTGCGGGAGAATAGTGGTTTGCCGGATATAACCTGTAAACCGCTAAAGATATTGCAAGTGTATGTTTCTTACATTTTTCGCTTTGCTGTTTATTTGAAAGATCTGTAATTTTTTTGTTGGCATATTTTCGATGTCAATATTCAAATATAACTCTTCAAAGGAATACATCATGAGCGAAAGCATGGACGCTACATACAGTCAGCAAACCATTGCGCCGATTCTTGCAGGCCTTGCCAGAATGAACGTGAAGTTTGATGCCAACGATGTTTCTCGCAACAAGTCGCTGTTCGGTAATGGCCGGATGCAGGTAAAAGTTCAAGTTCTGGTTTCCGGGGTGGATGCCGACGGTAACGCTGTGCACGTACCGGCGCAGGTGATGGACAGTATTGAGCTGATTCATTACAGCACTGGCAAGACATTGCGCGACGGCTGGGTCGCGAGCAACGAGCAAGGGCGGTTTACGCTTGAGGCGCGAACTCCTTTCACCGTCGCAGAAGTTGATGAAGACGATGTGGAAAGTGACAGCGTCCATCCTCAGGTTCGCACATTCTGGGTATCCTCATCGAGCGCCGGGACGACACAGATCGGTGCACGCCTGTCTCTGAACGGTGAGAGGATTCTCAGTAACGGAACCACGCTTTCCAGCGTTCATGACAGCAGTGTAACGCTTGAAGCGCAAACACCGGCGACCTATGCGGTTGAACAATTTCGCTGGTATCAGACCCGGCGCGGTAATGAACAGCCTGGCAATCGTATCTGGAACTATTATCTGGGGCTGTATCCGCAGGGGCAGCAGATCAAACTGGTCGATTGGCTTGTCGATGGAGTAGATGCAAGCATTGACCAGCCCTTCGTGGGCGGTAACAAACTTCACGAAACAAAAACCAATTATATGCTGGCCACCCTTGTTCGCCCCGAACGAAGAGAGCTGGACGTGTACCTGCCGTTTAACGGAGATCCCATCGCGTTCGTTTTTCCTGATGCCGTAACGAGGGAAACCAAGCGTTATTCTGTAAGGGTCAATGATCGCGATGGTGAGTTGACTGTCGTGCAAGCCCTGTCCGAGTACTCGGAAATTTCGCCAAAATCAAAATACGACGATGTACTTCACTTGCGCGCCATTGATCAACATGGCACGGAACATAAGCTGGCGATTCGCCTGAACTTGTATGAGCGAAATTTATATCTGGAGCGAGGCTAAGTCTCACCTTCACTGATGCAATGTCGGTGGGTGTAGTAGATATATATGCTTTTTGGTATGGCGACTATCGATAAACTGTGGTGTTCAATTATCAGGTGATCGCACCCAAAGTGCTTTTACTTGTATCGAGTGTTGGCCCTTCAGTTATGCAGGGGCCAACACAATCACTTCTCAAGGATGAGTAGTCATGACTGGCAAACCGCCAAAGGTCAAACCTGTGCCTGCGACAACAAAAAACCCCGATTTCAGCGTAGAGGGTACTCATCGGTCACCGTCGACCTCTTCAGCAATGCCACCTCTACCCAACCCGCGTCGTCTGGAACCCCCGCATCCTAACTTCGGGCCTGACTCGGTCGCAGTGACGCCAGCAATCAGAATGAGCGTGAGCCCGAGGTCTTCCGCGATCGGTGAATTCGCGACACATGCCGTAAAGTCCTCTTTGGCAGATTACTGGATACCCACACCTGAAAGCCTCGGCGAGTCCGATGCGCAGGGCATCCGGATTGTGAAGCAACGTCAGTACGTCGCCGTAGCCGATGATCATATCGTGCAAGTGATCCTCGACGCTGAGAGTGGCCTGTTTCGCGCCGCGCTGGCCAGTGAGCTCAAGCCCTCCGGTCCGCTACTGAAACCAGGCAGCGAGGGCCGATTCTGGATCCCGCTGGACAGCGATGTCGCCACCTTCACTGATTCAATGTCAGGACAAACCGCCCAACTTTTTCGCCGGATGGGCCGTTCCGCGGCGCAGTTTTCCGACGCCATGGTTGACCGTATGCTGGCAGTGAGCGGGGTCAATGAATCAGTGCTGCGCGATGTGCTCATTAATGATCGCCCTGCGCCTTTTTTACTGGAGGACACCATCAGGCGATTCGAACTTGATCAGAAGATTCAGGCGCAGGGACTCGTAGCCGCACGTGAGCGGTTCAAGCGGTTCAAGGATCTGGAAGATGCCTTTGAATCCGATTGCGATGAAAACACTTTGCGGATGCGTCGGGTATTTCCAGATCTAGCGAAAACGGCTGCGCTGGCAATATGGCGCAATACCAGCGCTGCCGAGCGTTTGCATATGCACAACCAGCCCGGCATGCCTCAGCGAGTGGCAAAAGAGGCACTGGTGGCGCTGCGAGACATTCGCCTGGCAAGGGCCGCGGAAGGCATTTATTTAGAGGCGATATCCAGCCCGGACAGTGATCGTTTAGTGCTGCATATGCTCGCAAATCTGGCGAATTGGCCGCGGCAGACTCGTATCGAGATTCGCCAAGGGACGATGGACGGGGATGTCCTTAGCGCGATCGGCGACGCCCGATCGCCGTTTCGTCACATACTGATTCGTGAGGATGACGGTTATGTCATCCAAAGTAGCGACGCCCAATTGCCTCAGGGCTCGAAGGATCTGTATTCAACCATCTGGTTTCTGATGTTGCCTGGGCATCGGCAAATGCTGGGTGTGACAGACGGTGGTGGTGCGACGTTGCAACAGTTGATTCGTGCACAGCCGTTGCCGCCACGGCAAATCGTGAGTGAGTTGCTGGGGCTGGCGCCGCTTCCGGTTACCGTCGATCCTGCCATCGCGCAATATAGGCAAAACGGGCACTTGCGGGGTGGTGGCGACAACCAGCCGGTATCGAAAAAGTCCGTCGCAGAGCGTGTACGTGATCTTTATCCGCATCTTCCAGATGAGGATGTGACGGAATTTATAAAGGAGCGATTGAAGAGTGATCCCTCCGGCGTTTTGATTCGTCTTGAAAAAGAGTTTGCCACGCTGCGTGCGGAATTGGCGATATGGACTGCCGAGGGGGCGTCACGCCATGCGCAGACGGCGGAACCAGAAGGCGCGCCGACTCCGGCCGAACAACACCAGGCTCGCGAGCAGTTCAGCACAAAGTTACAAGATATCTGGCAGCGCAAGTCGGTTTCGAAGTGGGGCGAGGGGGACGATCATTTTTCTCACTACGTCGATTTTTCGGGTGAGTTACCTAGGCTGTCCAGCCGATTTGAATATGTAACGGAGTTGGTATTGACCGCAAATGAACCGGGCGCACGGATAGGGGCGTTTCTTGACAGTTTTCCCAATATTCAATATTTGGGTATCTTTGGCATAAAAATAGAGGAATTCCCGTCAGGAATATTTCAAATGCGCCAGTTAAGCGAGCTTACGCTGGACGGGTGCTCGCTGAAACTATCCGAGGTCACAGTTGAAGGATTGTCGAGAATCGAAACGCTTATCCGGTTGAATCTGGCGAACAACCCTCTGACAGTTGCTCCGCATGTAGGTTATATGGCAGGTTTAACCGGATTGTTGCTCAACAACGCAAATCTTTTTGGCGTTCCTTCAGGCATAGATAAACTCAGGAAACTGGGTGTCGTGGCATTGCATGATAATAATATTTCCGACGTCGGATACGAATTGTTCGAGATCCCGGATACACAGGATTTGTTCATTGGGTTATTGAATAATCCTCTGAGTGACGCGTCAAGGCAACGGATTAGTCAGTATCTTGAAAGCTCCAGCATCGATCGAAAGTTGGAAATCCAGACGGAGGATGTGGTTTCAGAATCTGACTCCGATAGTGATTCCTCAGAAAGCGGGTTCTCGACAGGTTCAGACAGTGTCTGAATATTTGTGGAAGTAACGGCTGCTTTTTTTTCTAACATAACCTGAAAAGAATAAACTGCTCGGTAACTCCCCTCCTGATTGTGCGCAGTTGAGGTCAGGAGGGGAAATGTCATTGAGCGCTGGAATCAAAGGGGCGGAAAGAGTGTTGTTAAAGTTGGCGTAATGAAATCTTCGATTTTTGAATGTATTAGCATTTGTATGAGTTATTGAGGGTGATGTTGAAATATTACTTCCTCACAATTTGTCGAATGTCACGGCTGTTTTTATTTGAGTCGAGCCTCAATACTTTGCTGTGCCCTTAAAGGGCGAATCGATTAATCAGCAAGGTATTGTTAAATGTTAGAGCAAATTGGTATTTCCCGTATTGAGGTAAAACTCGACTCCACGAGGACTGGCCAGCATAAAGTGCTTTACGCCAACGGACGCATGCAGGTGCGAGTGTTGGTACTTCTCCACGGCATCGATAACAATGGCGACGGCGCATCACTGTATGGGCATCCCGCATTGCAATCACTGCAGTTGATCGCCTATAACGGCGCGCGGCCTCTGGAGGGTGACTGGAATGTTTCGCTGCAGGAAAATCGTTATGCTCACGAATTGTCGGGTGGCGCACCGCGGGTTACCGAAGTTCCACGTACCACGCACAACCGGATAAGTGACGACTCTGATCCAGTGCAGATTTTTCAGTTTTGGGTTTCAGCCACCAGGCCCGGGATCATGGAAGTGGCCGCCGAAATTCTTATGGATGGTGTGTTATTGCGAAGTAACGGAATTGGCTTTGACAGCAGTGTTACGCTGGAGGCCATTCCGCCGAAAGAGTATTCGCTAAATAACTTTACGTTCAGCGAATATGGTCAGAAGCAGCAGAAGGCGCAATATGACTGGGTTCAAAGTCATCACATTGGGCTTCACGCGGAGGGCAGGCAGATTCATCTGCTTGACTGGTACAGTAGTGAGGTGAAACTTGATCCTTATGATTCCGAAGATGCAGTGCAGGTCTATGCCTCCGGAAACATTCCTGATACCCAGGACGGGCGTCGAAACTTTTACGGCTACATGGCACCCATCTACGGGCTGAAAGCATCCTTTCGCAGTCCCCTCGGTATCATGATCGTGCCGATCAACAGCGTGCACGGACAGCTGACCCTTGTTCAATATATTTCCGCAGACCTGCAAGCGGGGCGGGAAAGCGAAGGTTCATTCGAGTTTGCAGTGATCGATGAGTTTGGTTCAGAACACAGGCTTTGTATCGAAGGTAATAAAGAACGGCGCACTTTTATTCTGGGTGAGTCCAGGCGGTCAATGAAACAGCTTGTCTGATTTAATCATGGGGTCAGCGGGTGTTTGCTGGCCAACTTGACTCGTTAATATCTGGATCTTGAAATAAAAGGACGTTTTTCAATGGAAAGTAATTTATCTTCCGCTGTTCATTCAAATGCTTTCAACTTTGGTGAGTTTGTTTCCGGAGGTGTTGATCCCCGCACGGGTATGTACACGTGCGCTTTTTCGTTGGGTAAGTTGCACTCGGCGGATCTCAATGGCCCTGAATTTGCACTTTCACTGGGTTTCAATCCGCTCAATCAGGCAGATGTCGGCTTCGGCGCTGGCTGGTCTCTGACTATGACCAACTACGATTTGCGCAGCAAAGTCATGACGCTGTGCAACGGCGAGCGCTACAAGGCCGTAGAAACATCCACCGGTTTGAAGTTCAAGGAAATGAAACTGCAAACGGCAAAGGTATTGGTGACCGGAGCAGGACGCTATGAAGTTCGATACAAGGATGGTCGGCGTGAACTGCTCAAAGTCCTGGCTGGCACTCAGGTCGCCGTAGCGGAAAAAATAGTCGCGGCGAATGGTGTGAGCATCGCGTTGAAGCACGAGCTCTTCAACCAGTTTCCCAGGTTGGCCGAAGTTCGTGACGCCAAACGATGCCTGCTGAAAATCACCCGCAATGCAGGTCAGGTCACATTGACCCGGTATCCCGATACCTCGTCCAGTTCCGACTACAAGTTGATCTTGAAAAATGCTCGGGTAACGGCAATCGGGCTTCCGCTCGGTAAAGGTTGGGATCTGGAATATGAAGTCATCGACGACGCCAGCTATTTGCACCGCGTCGTTAATCCATTGCGCGGCGTAGAAATCATTCGCTACAAGCGACAAGGCCATAGTTTCGAAAATGGCGTGGAGCGGACACTACCATTTGTGATCGCTCACGATACCTACCCTGGGCGCGGCCAACCCAGAATCTGCAAGACATACACGTACTCAGATCATAACTTTCTTGGGCAGGGCCTCCTCCCAGCCAAGGACAATGACCTGGACCCTCTCTATCTGGCGCCCGGCAACTATGTCTACACCTCGGACGAGCAGTTGTTGGTAAGCGGCAAAATCCATACTCGCATTAAACGCACCTACAACAAGTTCCATCTGCTAGTGGCTGAGGTTACAACCTGTGGCGATGCCCAGATCGCAACCGCCACCGAGTATTACTGTTCCGTCGCCAAGCCTTTCAATGAGCAGGTGGCTCAGTTCCGCATGCCGAAAGTCCAGACGGTGACTCACCTTGATCGGCGCACTCAACAGCAGCGTGTGGAAACCACCGTCACCGAGTTTGATCCCGAAGGCAACTTGCTCAAGCACGTCGAGCCGAGCGGGGTGACGACTTTGACGGAATTTTATCCGGCAAGTGGCGGCGACAATTGTCCGGAGGATCCGCTGGGTTTCTCCAGGTTCCCGAAAAAGACAACGGTTACCGCTGCCGCGTCGGCTGGTGCTTCGACTGGCACGTACTACGACTATGCCCTGCATGCTGCGTTGGAAGGTGCGGAACTGGCATCCGTGTTACCGGTTGGGGAGCGTTTTTTCGAAGTTGTGGAAGGTGTTGAGGTCATACGTTCGAAAACCGAACGCAGTTATGTAGATACACCCAAAGACCCACTCAAGCACGGGGCCACTCAAGCGCAAAGTATCATCCTGAATGATAAAAAAACCTCTACCGAATTTGCCTATGAACTTGAGGGTGACAAGTTGCGGGTCAAGTCCAGCACACGCGGATTTGACGGCGCGCTACAGACCAGTGAAAAAGTGCTTTCGACGTTGACCGGATTGCAGGTATCGGAAGTTGGTGTCGATGGCATGCGCATCGAGCATGAATACGACGCTATCGGCCGGTCAGTGTGCAAAACGGTTGCTTCAGGCACTCCCTATGCTGCCGCGACCCGGTGGGCCTATCTGGCCGCCAGCAAACAGCAGCCGGCCACAATGGTGACCATCGATCCCGTTGGCGGCGAGCAAAAAGTGAGCTATGACGGTCTGGAGCGGGTGATCACCGTTCAGGAAAACGACTGCGACCATCCAGACAAGGAGGGGCTCATCCCGACTCGCACGCTTTATTCTGTCCTGCATGATTCGGTCGGTCACAAGGTGGAAGTGACGCTGACCGATTGGCGTGACGGCAAACCTTATCCGCTCAGTACTCGCTACGAATTCGATTCCTGGGGCCAGGTCAGCAAAACGCTGCATGTCGATGGGCGTATCGAGCACAGCGAGGCGGATCCGGTTCTTCGCCAGCAAACCAATTGGCTACAAGGGATGGGCAAGACACTCACCCTCATCAATGAGTTCGGTAAACCGCTCAGTGTCGAGAGCTTCAATCTGAAGAACAAGAGTCTGGGCAAAACCGTTTACACCTATGACGGGTTCGGGCGTACAACCAGCGCGACAGATCCTGTCGGCAATACCACTCGATATGAGTACGACGTTTTTGACCGGATGATCCGCACTATCCTGCCCGACGCCAGTGTGGTCGTGACCGACTACGCCGAGCATAGTGAGGAAGGGCTATCGATCGGCATCAAGGTCGGTGACAAAGTGTTGGGGCAGCAAGCTTATGATGGTTTGGGGCGTTTGATCCAAAGTACCGTGGGCGGGCGCAAGTCCGAGGCCGGTTATGAAGCGGGCTTCACTCAACCACAGTGGTACACGAGTGCTGATGGCAAAAAAACCGAATTCACTTACTTGCGCGATATGGGTGGTTTGCTGATTGAGCGCAAGTCAGGGGAACTGGTCACGACCATGACTTATGAGCCCCTCAGTGGCAAGCCCTTGACCTGTACCGAAAACGGCCGGGAACGCCGCTTTACCTATTACCCTTCTGGACGCGTCAAATCCGAAACGACGACCTTCGGCGCTATCACGAAAGCAACGTCCAGTACCTGGTCCCTGCAGGGGCGACCGATCACCCATGTCGATGTACTCGGAGCTGAAAGCAGATCCGAATACGATGAGTACGGCCGCCTCCTGTCCACCTCGCAGGGCTCGCTGAAAACCGAATGCCACTACAACGCCCAGACGGGTTTGCCGGACTGGACGAAAACCGAAGAAACGTCGATCAAGCGGCAGATGATCACCCGGTTTGCCTATGACGATATCGGTCGTGAAACCCGCCGCACATTCGAGATTCAGGGTCAGCCTGACCAGACGCTGGAGTCTGCTTACACGCTTGCTGGCAAACTGGCGCAGAGAGTATCCAGGCGTGGCACGCAACTATTGCGCGATGAGCAATTCACCTACGATGTGCGCGGGCGTCTGATCCAGTACGACTGTGCCGGCACCCAAAAGCCCCGCGATCCGTATGGCAAGGAAATTGTCCAGCAGACATTCACCTTCGATGCGCTGGACAACATGCTTACCGTGCAGACCAGGTTCCCGCTGGGCGTGAATCTGACTACCTTCAGTTATGACAATCCTGATCCTGCACAGCTCAGCGCAGTCAAACATTCCCATGTCGACTATCCACCAGCAGTGACGCTGGAATACGACGCCAACGGCAGAATGATCAAGGACGACCAGGCGCGAACCCTGGCTTATGACGCGTTCGGACGTCTCGAACAACTGTCCGGCACAGGCGGTTCAGTCATTCGTGGCTACCATTACGACGGTTTCGACGATCTGGTTGAGCTGTCGCAACCCGACAAGGTAACTGCGCAGCGTTACTACTACGCAGGCCGGGTCGCCAATGAAGTGAGTGGTGAAAATTCATCCAGCGTTGTACGTCACGGTGGAGCGCTGGTGGGGCAGCAGCAACTCGGTTTGAACGCCGGCGCGCAGCTGTTTGGTACCGATCAGCAGCAAAGCGTGCTGGCAACGCTGGGCAAGGAACAGTTCACCGATTGCGCCTACAGCCCTTACGGACATCGTCCTGCCGAAGGTGGTTTGTTCAGTCTGGCGGGGTTTAACGGCGAGCAACTGGATCCGGTGACCGGGCTGTATTTGCTGGGGAACGGTTACAGGGCCTATAGCCCGACATTGATGCGATTCCTCGCCCCCGACAGCATGAGCCCGTTCGGTGCGGGCGGATTGAATGCCTACAGTTATTGCCTGGGCGATCCTGTCAATCGTGTCGACCCTACCGGGCATATATCCTGGCAATCGGTCCTGGGCATCGGGCTCGGTATTCTCGGGGTTGTTGCCAGCGTGTTGACGATGGGCGCGGCGACGCCATGGGCCGCGGCGGCATTGGGGCTGGCGGTGACTTCAGGTCTGGCGGGTATTGCCAGCGAGGCGGTCAATGAGCTGGCACCGGGATCTCAAGCTGGCGAGATATTGGGCTGGATCAGCTTCGGTCTTGGGCTGGCTTCGCTCGGTGCAGGTTTGGCGGCGGGTGCAAAAGCGGCTGTGAATGCAGGCAGGAAGATGGCTTCAGCCTTTAGCAAAGGCCTTAGTCCCGACGGCAAGGACACAGCCAAAGCGGCAAAACATTTCAAGAAGCCTGGAAAAGGTGCCAGGGCTGCGGCCAAAAAAGCCAAGGCACCCGGGGAGACAGTGCCGGATGAACCTTGGCAATTGATCGGGGCCGAGGTAGAAAATGTGCATAAAAATCATCAACCAATGGCCTTGGAATTCTACAAGCGCGTGGAAAGCAACATGTCCCCCAGACAAGCAGCGGGCTTGACCGAGATGTATTACGAGGAGTTCGGCGCAGCCGGCAATGGACGAAAAGTAACGCATGTTTTTTTTGCGAGATCGAAAGGACGTGGGGAGCGTATTTACCTTCTAGAGGACAGTAATACGAGAGTTTGCAAAGTCCTCCAGGCGGGCGGCCATTGGTCTGACGGGCAGACCAACGCAATAATGAGGTCAGCCAAAAGTATGGATACAACGCGCATATGAGCAACCTGAGTACTTTGCTTGCCCTTTATGGGTGTGAAGGTCTGGAGTGTTGTTCCAGTGCCCACTCCACATGCTCTTTAACCAACTCTGACGGATAATCCCGTCGCGCCTTCAACGCCTCCAGCACCGGAATCGTTGAAGGCGCATTGCCCAGTCCCACTGCCAGATTCCTCAACCAACGCTCATACCCGGCTCGCCGCAACGGCGAACCTTCAGTGTTACTTAAAAATTTCTCTTCGTCCCACAAAAACAGCTCAGCCAGTTCAGCATTGTCGAGGTTGTGCCGTGGCTTGAAATCGCTTTCCCCGGAAGGTTTGGCGAAGCGGTTCCACGGGCAGACGATCTGGCAGTCATCACAGCCGAACACGCGATTGCCGATCAACGGACGCAGGTCTTCAGGGATGGCGCTTTTCAGTTCGATGGTCAGATAGGAAATGCAGCGCCGCGCATCCAGCACATACGGGCCGACGAAGGCGTTGGTCGGGCAGATATCGAGACACGCAGTGCAACGGCCGCAATGTTCGCTGCTGTGCGGTTCATCTACCGGCAGCGGCAGATCGACGAACAGTTCGCTCAAGAAGAAATAGCTGCCGGCCTTGCGATTGAGTACCAAGGTGTTTTTGCCGATCCAGCCCAGGCCAGCCTTTTCGGCGATGGCTTTTTCCAGCACCGGGGCGCTGTCGACAAACGCGCGGAAACCGAACGGGCCGATCTGCGCCTGAATCTTGTCGGCCAATTGCTGCACACGTTTACGGATCAATTTGTGGTAATCGCGGCCCAAGGCATAACGCGACACGTAGGCTTTCTCCGGTTGTGCGAGCATTTGCGCCATTTGTGTGTCGCCGGGCAGGTAGTCCATGCGCAGCGAAACCACGCGCAACGTGCCCGGCACCAGCTCCTCGGGGTGCGAGCGTTTGCTGCCATGGGCGCCCATGTAATCCATTTCGCCGTGGTAGCCGGCCTCGAGCCAGCGCGCGAGGTGCTGCTCATGCTCGGCCAGATCCAGGCCGCTGATGCCGACTTGCTGAAAGCCCAGCTCGCGGCCCCAATCCTTGATCGATTGGGCGAGGGCGGGCAGGTCTGTGGTGATGGCGGACATGAGACGAGAGAAACCGGAGCTGAGGTGCGTATAATTCTGCCAGACATCGGAGCCCGAAGACGCATGCCGCACACGAAAGATCAATTACCCGACGCGCTGTATGGCGCCGCACAGGTGCGTGAACTCGATGCACGGCTGATTGCCGCCGGCACGCCGGGCTTCGAATTGATGCGGCGCGCGGCGCATGCGACGTGGCGAGCGTTGGTGCGGCAATGGCCGTCGGCTACTGAACTGTCAGTGCTGGCCGGGCATGGCAACAATGCCGGTGATGGTTATCTGGTTGCGGCCATGGCGCAACGAGCCGGCTGGCAGGTGCGGGTGTTGGCGGTCGGCGATCCGCAGCGTTTGCAGGGCGATGCCGCGCTGGCCCATGCCGAGGCGTTGGCTGAAGGTGTTGCGGTGCAGGGCTGGCAGGCTGAAAGCGAATTGCGCGGGGTCATTCTCGATGCATTGCTCGGCACGGGGCTGAACGGGGATGTGCGCGAGCCTTACGTCTCGGCGATCAAAGCCATCAACGCCAGCAGATTGCCGGTGACAGCTGTCGATATTCCTTCTGGACTGAGCGCTGACACTGGGCACGTGCTGGGTACCGCCGTGCAGGCCGATCTGACGGTGACCTTCATCGGGCTGAAACTCGGCTTGTTCACTGGGGACGCGGCGGATTACACGGGCGAATTGGTGTTCAACGATTTGCAGGCCAGCGCCGACATCTATCGTGACATTCCGATCATCGCCCAACGGCTCAACACGGCTAATCTTCCGGGGTTGACGGCGCGTGCACCGACTTCGCACAAGGGCCGTTTCGGCCATGTGCTGCTGATCGGTGGCGATCACGGTTTTGGCGGAGCGATTCTGCTCAGCACCGAAACGGCATTGCGCAGCGGCGCGGGGATGGTGTCGCTGGCGACCCGTCCTGAACATATCCCGGCAGCGCTGATGCGAGTGCCGGAGGCCATGGTGCTCGGCACTTCCTCGGCCAATCAGTTGATGGGGTTGTTGGAAAAAGTCTCGACGCTGGTTGTCGGCCCGGGACTTGGGCAGACCAGTTGGGGACGCGCCCTGTTGTCGGCGGCTGCCAACGCAGCATTGCCGCAAGTGTGGGACGCCGATGCGCTAAACCTGCTGGCGAGCGGCTTCGTTGAGTTGCCCAAGGATTGCGTGATCACCCCGCATCCGGGCGAAGCGGCGCGGTTGCTCGGAATCACCACAGCGCAGGTGCAGGCGGATCGTCCGGCGGCGGCGCTGGCATTGAGCAAAAAATATACAGCGGTTGTGGTGTTGAAAGGCGCTGGCAGTCTGATCGCGCATCCCGATGGACGTCTGGCGCTGTGTCATCAAGGTCATCCAGCCATGGCCACCGCCGGGCTGGGCGATGTGCTGGCCGGTTTGACCGGCGCGCTGCTGGCGCAAGGTATGGCCGGTTTTGATGCCGCCTGTCTGGCGGTCTGGCTGCACGCCAATGCCGGTCAGCAACAAGGAAAATTGGGCCGTGGGCTGGCGGCCAGTGATCTGATTCCAGCCATTCGTCAGTTGTTGGAGGAGCAAGCACCGTGTCTGAAGTAACCCTGTACCTGGCCGATGAACAGGCCATGAGCGACTTTGGCGCACGGATCGCCCGCGTGACCCAGGGCCATGGCCTGATTTTTCTCGAAGGTAACCTGGGCATGGGTAAAACCACCCTGTCGCGGGGCATCATTCGCGGCTTGGGCCATGTCGGCGCGGTAAAAAGTCCGACCTTCACCTTGGTCGAACCCTACGAGATCGGTGACGTCCGTGCCTTCCACTTCGACCTGTATCGCCTGGTCGATCCGGAAGAGCTGGAGTTTCTCGGCATCCGCGACTACTTCGAAGACGACGCGATGTGCCTGATCGAATGGCCCGATAAAGGTGCAGGCTTTTTGCCAAAGCCTGACCTGACCATTACCATTAGCCCGCAAGACAGCGGGCGTTCGCTGAAAATTTTATCCCAGGGCTCGCGTGGCGAGGCCTGGTGTGCCGCTTTGGCATTGGAATCCAATTAAATGATGGGGTTAGGTATGCGCTTTCGCGCGTTGGTGGCTGCCGCTGGACTGTTGTTGATGGCAGTAACCGTCAACGCTGTGGCCGATTCAAAGGTCAACAGCGTGCGCCTGTGGCGGGCGCCGGACAACACGCGACTGGTCTTCGACCTGAGCGGCCCGGTGCAGCACAGCGTCTTCACCCTGACCTCACCGGACCGGCTGGTGATCGATATCAACGGCGCCACCCTCGGTGCGCCGCTGAATGTACAGACCGCGAACACGCCGATCACCGCGATGCGCTCGGCCCAGCGTACACCGACCGACCTGCGCGTGGTCATCGACCTGAAGAAAGCCGTCACCCCGAAAAGCTTCTCGCTGGCGCCGAACGCGCAGTACGGCAACCGTCTGGTGGTCGACCTGTTCGACAACCCGGCCGACGCCGCACCGCCGCCGGCGCCAACGCCGCAGGTGGCGACCGTGCCAGCGGTGCCGGTAACCCCGACTGAACCTGCAATCAAGTTACCGCCAGCTCCGGCCGGCAAGCGCGATATCATTGTGGTGATCGACGCCGGCCACGGTGGCGAAGACCCGGGTGCGTCCGGTTCGCGCGGCCAGCGTGAGAAAGACGTGGTATTGCAGATCGCCCGTGAATTGCAGCGTCAGGTCAACGGCATGAAAGGCTTCCGCGCCGAACTGACTCGCACCGGCGACTATTTCATCCCGCTGCGCGGCCGTACCGAAATCGCCCGCAAGAAGGGCGCCGACCTGTTCGTCTCGATCCACGCCGACGCCGCCCCATCCGCCGCAGCCTTCGGTGCCTCGGTGTTTGCCCTGTCTGATCGCGGCGCGACGTCGGAGACCGCGCGTTGGCTGGCCGACAGCGAAAACCGTTCCGACTTGATCGGTGGTGCCGGCAACGTCAGCCTCGATGACAAGGACCGCATGCTCGCGGGCGTGTTGCTCGACCTGTCGATGACGGCCTCGCTGACCTCCAGCCTAAACGTCGGCCAAAAAGTCCTGACCAACATCGGTCGCGTCACGCCACTGCACAAACAGCGTGTGGAACAGGCCGGGTTCATGGTGCTGAAGTCGCCGGACATCCCGTCGATCCTGGTCGAAACCGGCTTCATCTCCAACGCTAACGAAGCCAACAAGCTTTCGGCATCGAGCCACCAGCAAGCGCTGGCGCGATCGATCAGCAGCGGCGTGCGTCAGTTCTTCCAGCAGAATCCGCCACCGGGCACCTACATCGCCTGGCTGCGTGATTCCGGCAAGATCGCCCAGGGCCCGCGTGATCACCGTGTTGGCCCGGGGGAAACGCTGGCGATGATCGGCGTGCGCTATCAGGTGTCGCCGGCCACGCTGCGCGCCGCCAACAACCTGAAAAGCGATGAGCTGAAAGTCGGTCAGCACTTGACCATTCCTGGCACCGAACTGGCGTCCAAAGAATGAACGAAGTGCTGAACGCTGCCCGCATCGAACTGCTCAGCCCACGGCTGGCGAACCAGATTGCCGCCGGTGAGGTGGTTGAACGCCCGGCCTCGGTGATCAAGGAGCTGTTGGAAAACAGCCTTGACTCCGGCGCCAAACGCATTGATGTCGACGTCGAGCAAGGCGGCGTCAAGCTGCTGCGCGTACGCGACGATGGCAGCGGTATCTCCGCCGATGACCTGCCGCTGGCGCTGGCCCGTCACGCCACCAGCAAGATTCGCAATCTGGAAGACCTTGAGCAGGTGATGAGCCTCGGTTTCCGTGGTGAAGCGTTGGCGTCGATCAGCTCCGTGGCGCGCCTGACCCTGACATCGCGTACTCGCGATGCCGATCAAGCCTGGCAAGTCGAAACCGAAGGCCGCGACATGGCGCCCCGTGTTCAACCGGCAGCGCATCCGGTTGGTACCTCGGTGGAAGTTCGCGACCTGTTCTTCAACACCCCGGCGCGGCGTAAATTCCTCAAGACCGAAAAGACCGAATTCGATCATCTGCAAGAAGTGATCAAGCGTCTTGCACTGGCGCGTTTCGATGTGGCGTTTCATCTGCGCCACAACGGCAAGACCATCCTCAGCCTGCACGAGGCCCACGATGATGCGGCCCGCGCCCGGCGTGTGGCGGCAATCTGCGGCTCGGGTTTCCTCGAACAGGCGCTGCCGATCGAGATCGAGCGTAACGGCTTGCATCTGTGGGGCTGGGTCGGTTTGCCGACCTTCAACCGTAGTCAGGCGGATTTGCAGTATTTCTTTGTCAATGGCCGTGCGGTTCGCGACAAGCTTGTGGCACACGCGGTGCGTCAGGCCTATCGTGATGTGCTGTTCAACGGCCGTCACCCGACCTTTGCGCTGTTTTTCGAAGTCGATCCGGCGGCGGTCGACGTCAACGTGCACCCGACCAAGCACGAAGTGCGCTTCCGTGACGGACGCATGGTGCATGACTTCCTTTACGGCACCTTGCACCGCGCTTTGGGCGATGTGCGGCCGGAAGATCAGCTTGCCGGTTCCGTGACCACAGCCGTCGTGCGGCCGACGGGCCTCGATGCCGGTGAGTTCGGCCCGCAGGGCGAAATGCGTCTGGCGGCCAACGCGCTGCTGGAGCAACCGCAGGCGCAACCGGCGTTCAATACCTCCTCCGGTGCCAGTGCTGGCGGCGCTTATCAGTATCAATACTCACCGCGGCCACAATCGGCGGTGCCGCCGGCTGCCGAGGCTCAGGCTGCGTATCGCGAGTTTTTCGCGCCGCTGCCTGAGGCAAACGCCAACGCACTGCCGGCTGGTCAGGAAGACATTCCGCCGCTCGGTTATGCCCTGGCGCAGTTGAAAGGTATCTATATTCTTTCCGAAAACGCTCAAGGGCTGGTGCTGGTGGACATGCACGCCGCTCATGAGCGGATCATGTACGAACGCCTGAAGATCGCCATGGCCAGCGAAGGCCTCAGCGGTCAGCCGTTGTTGGTGCCGGAATCCCTCGCCGTTAGCCAGCGCGAGGCCGATTGCGCCGAAGAACACGCGGCGTGGTTCCAGCGGCTGGGCTTTGAATTACAGCGTCTGGGCCCGGAAACCCTGGCGATCCGTCAGATTCCAGCCTTGCTGAAACAGGCCGAAGCCAACCGCCTGGTCGGCGACGTGCTCTCGGATCTGATGGAATACGGCACCAGCGACCGGATTCAGGCGCACCTCAACGAATTGCTCGGCACCATGGCCTGTCACGGCGCGATTCGCGCCAACCGGCGTTTGGCCCTGCCGGAAATGAACGGCCTGCTGCGTGACATGGAAAACACCGAGCGCAGCGGTCAATGCAACCATGGCCGACCGACCTGGACCCAATTGGGCCTGGACGATCTGGACAAACTGTTCCTGCGCGGTCGTTGATGAGCCAGCTTCCTCCAGCGATTTTCCTGATGGGCCCGACCGCTGCGGGCAAGACCGATCTGGCCATCGAGCTGACCAAGGTGCTGCCGTGCGAGTTGATCAGTGTCGATTCAGCGCTGGTCTATCGCGGCATGGACATTGGCACCGCCAAGCCTTCGAAAGAACTGCTGGCCGAATATCCGCACCGTTTGATCGATATTCTCGATCCGGCCGAAGCCTATTCCGCTGCGGATTTCCGTCGTGATGCCCTGCAAGCCATGGCCGAGATCACCGCGCGCGGAAAAATTCCGCTGCTGGTCGGCGGTACGATGCTCTATTACAAGGCTTTGGTCGAAGGTCTGGCGGATATGCCAGCGGCCGATGCCAACGTCCGTGCGCAGATCGAAGAAGAGGCTGCACGCCTTGGCTGGCAAGCCCTGCACGACCAGTTGGCGGTTATCGATCCGGTGTCCGCCGCGCGGATTCACCCGAACGATCCGCAGCGACTGAGTCGCGCGCTGGAAGTTTATCGAGTCAGCGGTCAGAGCATGACCGAGCTGCGCCAGCAACAATCTGCGCAAAGTACTGAAGCAGCCGCTTCGGGACTGCAACAATTGCCCTATACTGTCGCGAACTTGGCCATTGCCCCGGCGAATCGCCAGGTACTGCACGAGCGCATTAAACAAAGATTCACAAATATGTTGGAACAGGGGTTCCTCGACGAGGTCGTAGCCCTGCGTAAAAGAAGTGACCTGCATTCGGGGTTGCCGTCTATACGTGCAGTAGGCTACCGCCAGGTCTGGGACTACCTGGATGGCAAGCTGACGTTGGCTGAAATGCAGGAGCGCGGCATCATCGCCACGCGCCAATTGGCCAAACGCCAGTTCACCTGGCTGCGCAGCTGGGAAGATATACACTGGCTGGACAGTCTGGATTGCGACAATCTGCCACGCGCCTTGAAATACCTTGGGACCATCTCCATATTGAGCTGAGTCCTTGCAATTGCCGTCTATCCTTGGGGGTGTGGCGGCCAAAGCCATCTGAATTACCTATTTTTATTATTGAATCCTTAAAGGAGTGCGGCACATGTCAAAAGGGCATTCGCTACAAGACCCTTACTTGAATACTTTACGTAAAGAGAAAGTTGGGGTTTCCATCTACCTGGTCAACGGTATCAAACTGCAAGGCACGATCGAGTCGTTCGACCAGTTCGTGATCCTGCTGAAAAACACCGTAAGCCAGATGGTTTACAAACACGCTATCTCGACAGTAGTGCCGGTTCGTCCAATTCGTCTGCCTAGCGCAACCGAATCCGAAGCAGGTGACGCTGAGCCAGGTAACGCCTGATAGGAGTCTCCTTTGTTCTTTGAGCGCCACGGTGGTGGTGAGCGAGTCATCCTCGTTCACTTGGATGGACAGGACCCTGAGGCGCGCGAAGATCCGCAGGAGTTTCAGGAATTGGCTAATTCGGCCGGCGCCGAGACCGTTGCGTTTTTTAACGTGCCGCGTCATCGGCCAACCGCCAAATTTCTGATCGGCAGCGGCAAGGTCGAGGAACTGCGCGACCTGGTCAAGGCTGAAGAAGCCGATCTGGTGATTTTCAATCACATCCTCACGCCCAGTCAGGAACGTAACCTCGAACGTGTTTTCGAGTGTCGCGTGATCGACCGTACCGGTCTGATTCTCGATATTTTCGCCCAGCGCGCCCGTACCCATGAAGGCAAGCTCCAGGTTGAACTGGCCCAGCTTGACCACATGAGCACACGGCTGGTTCGCGGCTGGACTCACCTTGAACGCCAAGGTGGCGGCATCGGCATGCGTGGTCCGGGTGAAACACAACTCGAAACCGACCGCCGTTTGCTGCGGGTCCGCCTGCGTCAGATCAAGGGCCGGTTGGAGAAAGTGCGCAGCCAGCGCGAGCAATCGCGACGTGGCCGTTCCCGCGCTGACATCCCGACCGTGTCTCTGGTGGGATATACCAACGCCGGCAAATCCACACTCTTCAACAACGTGACGAAATCCGACGTCTACGCGGCCGACCAATTGTTCGCCACGCTGGACCCGACCTTGCGCCGTCTGGAACTTGACGACCTGGGGCCGATCGTTCTGGCTGACACGGTGGGTTTCATTCGTCACTTGCCGCACAAGCTGGTCGAGGCATTTCGGTCTACCCTCGAAGAGTCGAGCAATTCCGATCTGTTGTTGCACGTGATCGATGCGGCCGAACCGGATCGCATGTTGCAGATCGAGCAGGTGATGGTGGTGCTGGGCGAGATTGGTGCCCAGGACTTGCCGATCCTCGAGGTCTATAACAAACTCGATTTGCTTGAAGGCGTTGAGCCACAAATCCAGCGCGACGAAAACGGCAAGCCCCAGCGGGTCTGGCTTTCGGCACGTGATGGCAGTGGTCTGGAATTGCTTGAACAAGCCATCGCCGAATTACTCGGCAGTGATTTGTTCATCGGCACCTTGCGCTTGCCGCAACGATTCGCCCGACTGCGTGCGCAGTTTTTCGAACTCGGTGCGGTGCAGAAAGAAGAGCACGACGAAGAAGGCATCAGTCTGCTGGCCGTTCGTTTGCCCCGGGTCGAGCTGAATCGACTGGTAAGCCGCGAAGGATTGCAGCCGATGGAATTCATCGAGCAACACACTTTGCAATAAAAGCCTGAAGAAGCGGTTGTGCCGTAACGGCAGGCATTCTGTAGCATTGGTCGGCGCGCCGTGGGTGCGTCTTTGCTTTATCAGATGGAGAGCGCTATGGCTTGGAATGAGCCGGGTGGCAACTCGAATAATCAGGATCCTTGGGGTGGCAAACGCCGCAATAATGGCGACCGCAAGGGGCCACCGGATCTCGACGAGGCCTTCCGAAAGCTGCAGGAAAGCCTGAACGGGTTGTTCGGTGGTGGTAAGAAACGTGGTGATGACGGCGGTGGTTCGGGCAAGAGCAGTGGCGGCTTCGGCGGTCTGCTCGGCATCGGCCTCGTTGTGCTGGCGGCTGTCTGGCTGTACAGCGCGGTCTACGTGGTCGATGAGCAGGAGCAAGCCGTGGTGCTGCGCTTCGGCAAGTACTATGAGACTGTCGGCCCGGGCCTGAACATCTACTTCCCGCCGATCGATAAAAAGTACATGGAAAACGTCACGCGTGAGCGTGCCTACACCAAGCAGGGCCAGATGCTGACCGAAGATGAGAACATCGTCGAAGTCCCACTGACCGTGCAGTACAAGATCAGCAACCTGCAGGACTTCGTGCTGAACGTCGATCAGCCGGAAATCAGCCTGCAGCATGCGACCGACAGTGCCCTGCGCCACGTGGTGGGTTCGACCGCCATGGACCAGGTGCTGACCGAAGGTCGTGAATTGATGGCCAGCGAAATCAAGGAGCGTCTGCAACGCTTCCTCGATACCTATCGCACCGGTATCACCGTCACTCAGGTCAACGTACAGAGCGCAGCGGCACCGCGTGAAGTGCAGGAAGCCTTCGATGACGTGATCCGCGCCCGTGAAGACGAGCAGCGCTCGCGCAACCAGGCTGAAACCTACGCCAACGGCGTCGTGCCGGAAGCCCGTGGCCAGGCCCAGCGTATCCTCGAGGATGCCAACGGTTATCGTGACGAAACGGTCTCGCGCGCCAAGGGTGAAGCCGATCGCTTTACCAAGCTGGTCGCCGAGTATCGCAAGGCACCTGAAGTTACCCGCCAGCGTCTGTACCTGGACACCATGCAGGAAGTCTTCAGCAACACCAGCAAGGTACTTGTGACCGGTAACAAGAACGGCCAGAGCAACCTGCTTTACCTGCCGTTGGACAAAATGATTCAGAACAGTTCGGGTAGCAATGCACCGGTCACCGGTTCGGCTGCCGCCAGCAACAACACGGACGTCACGCCGCATGTCACTGATCTGCCGCAGTCGCGCACAAGGGAGACCCGCTGATGAGCAATAAATCGCTGATCGCCCTGATCGTTGGCGTCGTTGTGGTACTGGTGGGCTGGAACTGCTTCTACATCGTCGCTCAGACCGAGCGTGCGGTGCTGCTGCAATTCGGTCGTGTGGTTCAGGCCGATGTTCAGCCGGGTCTGCATGTGAAAGTGCCTTACGTTAACCAGGTGCGTAAATTCGACGCACGTCTGATGACGCTGGATGCACCGACACAGCGTTTCCTTACCCTGGAAAAGAAAGCCGTAATGGTTGATGCCTACGCCAAGTGGCGCGTGAAAGATGCCGAGCGCTTCTACACCGCGACTTCCGGCCTCAAGCAAATCGCCGACGAGCGTCTGTCCCGTCGTCTGGAATCCGGTCTGCGTGACCAGTTCGGTAAGCGCACCCTGCACGAAGTGGTGTCGGGTGAGCGTGATGCACTGATGGCTGACATCACCGCATCGCTGAACAAAATGGCGGAAAAAGAGCTGGGTATCGAAGTGGTCGATGTCCGGGTCAAGACCATCGACCTGCCGAAAGAAGTGAACCGCAGCGTGTTCGAACGTATGAGCACCGAGCGAGAGCGTGAAGCTCGCGAGCACCGCGCCAAGGGTAACGAGCTGGCGGAAGGCATCCGTGCCGATGCCGATCGTCAACGCCGCGTGCTGCTGGCTGAAGCCTATCGTGAATCCGAAGAGGTTCGCGGTGACGGTGATGCCCAGGCCGCTGCGATCTACTCCAAGGCCTACGGTCAGGATCAGGAGTTCTACAGTTTCTACCGTAGCCTGCGCGCCTACCGTGAAAGCTTCGCGAACAAATCCGACGTATTGGTCCTCGACCCAAGCAGCGACTTTTTCCACTACCTGGAAAAGGCCAAGCCTTGATACGCCGTTGACCTGAATCATTCCGCCCGGCGGCTAAAACCTCGGGCGGGGTGATCCTTTGGGAAAACGTGTGTATGATGCGGCAGCCGGGAAATTCCCGGCTTTTTTGCGTCTGCACGTTTGATTGCTGTTTTTTGTTGCAGGCATCGGGTTGAATGGCCCGAGAGTATTTCGAGGAAAGTGATGGGCGAAGCCGGTAACAGGCCTTTCGCCGCGTCGTTCATGCGCGCGCGTTTTGAACGGATTGGTCATTTTCTGCTTCACTCAAGGCTCGCCCGCAGGCTGGCCGCCCGGATCAAAGGGGAATGGCGTAATGGCAACGGTAGACCGCTGGCTGCTGCCAGATGGCATCGAAGAAGTACTGCCACCGGAAGCGGCGCGCATTGAAGTCGCGCGTCGTCAGGTGTTGGATCTGTTCCAGAGCTGGGGTTACGAGTTTGTCGTGACTCCCCATATCGAGTACCTGGAATCCCTGCTGACCGGCGCGGGCCAGGACCTGGATCTGCGTACCTTCAAGGTCATCGACCCGCAATCGGGCCGGCAGATGGGTTTCCGTGCCGACATCACGCCGCAAGTGGCGCGCATTGATGCGCATACCCTGCGTCGCGAAGGCCCGAGCCGTCTGTGCTACGCCGGCAGCGTGCTGCATGCCCAGCCGCGTGCACTGTCTTCTTCGCGCAGCCCGATCCAGTTGGGTGCCGAGTTGTACGGCGACGCCAGCCCGAGCAGCGACGTTGAAGTGATCAGTCTGATGCTGGCGATGCTGCAACTGGCCGATGTGGCGGATGTACACATGGACCTTGGCCATGTCGGCATCTACCGTGGTCTGGCGCGTGCCGCCGGTCTGTCCGGTGAAGTCGAGCAGCAGTTGTTCGATGCGTTGCAACGCAAGGCCATCGACGAGGTCATTACCTTGACCGAAGGCCTGCCGGCCGATCTGTCCGGCATGTTGCGCGCACTGGTCGATCTGTGCGGCGGCCGTGAAGTGTTGAGCGCTGCTCGCGAACGTCTGGCCAATGCACCGGCGCCAGTGCTGGCGGCACTGGAAGATTTGCTGGCGATCGCCGAGCGTTTGTCGGCGCGCTTCCCGGAGCTACCTTTGTACTTCGATCTGGGCGAGCTGCGTGGCTACCACTACCACACCGGTGTGGTGTTTGCGGTGTTCGTGCCGGGCGTTGGCCAGTCCATCGCTCAGGGCGGTCGTTACGACGACATCGGCGCTGATTTTGGCCGCGCCCGTCCGGCGACAGGCTTCTCTACCGATTTGAAAACCCTGGTGACCCTGGGGCGTGCTGAGATCGAGCTACCGTCTGGCGGTATCTGGATGCCTGACAGTACGGATGCGGCACTCTGGCAGCAGGTTTGCCAGTTGCGCAGTGAGGGTCAGCGTGTCGTTCAGGCGTTGCCTGGACAACCTTTGGCCGCCGCCCGTGATGCGGACTGCGACCGGCAATTGATTCAGCAGAACGGGCTTTGGCAAGTATCGCCACTGGCTTCTTGAGTTTTCCTGCCGGCCATCGCCGGCACCAAGTTTGCGCGAATGAGGACAAGTGTTATGGGTAAGAATGTCGTAGTCCTGGGCACCCAATGGGGTGATGAGGGCAAAGGCAAGATCGTTGATCTGCTGACCGAACATGCTGCCGCCGTAGTGCGCTACCAAGGTGGCCACAACGCTGGCCACACACTGGTGATCGACGGCGAAAAAACCGTCCTGCACCTGATTCCGTCGGGCGTGCTGCGCGAAGGCGTGCAGTGCCTGATCGGCAACGGCGTGGTGGTTGCACCAGACGCCCTGCTGCGCGAGATCACCAAGCTGGAAGAGAAAGGCGTACCAGTGCGTGAGCGTCTGCGTATCAGCCCGTCCTGCCCGCTGATCCTGTCCTTCCACGTGGCGCTGGACCAGGCCCGTGAAAAGGCCCGTGGCGAGCTGAAGATCGGTACCACCGGTCGCGGCATCGGCCCGGCGTACGAAGACAAGGTTGCTCGTCGTGGCCTGCGTGTTGGCGACCTGCTGAACATGCCGCGCTTCGAAGACAAGCTGCGTGAACTGGTGGACTACCACAACTTCATGCTGGTCGGTTACTACAAAGAGCCGGCCATCGAGTTCGAAAAGACCCTGGCCGAGTGCAAGGAATACGCTGAGCTGCTGAAGCCGCTGATGCTGGACGTGACTGCCGAGCTGCACGACCTGCGTCGCGCTGGCAAAGACATCATGTTCGAAGGTGCTCAGGGTTCGTTGCTCGACATCGACCACGGTACTTACCCGTACGTGACCAGCTCAAATACCACCGCTGGTGGCGTGGCGACCGGTTCCGGCGTTGGCCCGATGTTCCTGGATTACATCCTGGGCATCACCAAGGCTTACACCACTCGCGTCGGTTCGGGCCCGTTCCCGACTGAGCTGTTTGACGACGTCGGTGCACACCTGGCCAAGCAAGGTCACGAGTTCGGCGCTACCACAGGCCGTGCCCGTCGTTGCGGCTGGTTCGACGCTGTTATCCTGCGTCGCGCTATCGATGTGAACAGCATCTCGGGCATCTGCCTGACCAAGCTGGACGTACTCGACGGTCTGGAAACCATCAACATCTGCGTTGGCTACAAAGATGCCGAAGGCAATGCTGTTGCGCCGACCGACGCTGACAGCTACGTAGGCCTGCAGCCTGTGTACGAAGAAGTGCCGGGCTGGACCGAATCGACCGTGGGTGCGAAAACCCTGGAAGAGCTGCCGGCTAATGCTCGTGCCTACATCAAACGCGTTGAAGAGTTGATCGGCGCGCCGATCGACATTATTTCGACGGGCCCGGACCGCAACGAAACCATCGTTCTGCGTCATCCGTTTGCTTGATAAGTCGTTGATGTAAAAACACAAAGGCCCCTTCATCGGGGCCTTTGTCGTTTATGCCTGTTGGACGGCATGACCTTTGCTGTGAATCTGTCTACAAGAGTGCCATCAAATTAATGGCGTCAGAAGTAGAGGTATTCACAGTGTCGGCCGTTCTCTCACTGTTACAAAGCCGTTTGTTGCGCCCCGTATTCGTTACCCTTGGTATCGCCCTTTTGGTGCAGGTGTTGGTGGCCGTTGCCCTGACGCGGAGCACCGTCACCGCGCTGGAGGCTGATCTGGCGGTGCGCCTCGGCGCCGACAGCCAGAAACTCTCCGGCGAGCTGGAGCAGGCCGGGCGTGAAGTCACCTCAAGCCTCGATGCGTTGTCCGCCAGTACTCGTCAGCGGCTTACCGCCGGCCTGTCTTTGCGACTGAAAGACGAGCAGGCGCAATTGCGTGCGACGCTGGAAAAGGATCTGAAAGATTCGGCCAATGACATGGCGCAGTTACTGGCCTCCGTCGCCCCGCGTGCCATGTGGGACAGCGACGTACCGACCCTGTCCGAGTTCGCCCGGCGTGCCCAGCGTAACCCCAATGTGCTGTTTGTGGTGTACGACGACGCCACCGGCCAGCACCTGACCCGTTATCTCAATCGCGAAAACCCGATCAACAAAGCCTTGCTGGAAAAAGGTCAGGGCGAGCGTGCGCTGGATAAAGTGCTGGATGCGGCGAAGAACGATCCGTCGGTCTATTACCTCGAAGCGTCGATCAATCCCAATGGCGTGGAAATCGGCAAAGTGTTGATGGGTGTTTCCACGGCCTCGGTCGAGACCGATCTGGCCGCGCTCGACAAGCGCTTCTCGGCGTTGATTGCCAGCAGTGATCAACTGGTCGGCGACAGCCTCAAAGGCGCCGCAGCGGACAGCGCCAAGGCGATGCAAGCACGCCTGCAGTCAGCGCAGTCCACCGCGACCGAGATGAAAGCCAATACCGCCAATACCGTCCAGGAAGCGGCGGCGACCTTGCGCTGGCGGATCGGCATGGGCCTGGCGCTGGTCGGCTGTGGTGTGCTGTTGTTGCTGGCGGTAGTGCTAGGCCATCGCGTAGTCAATCGTTTGAAGATGCTCAACGCGGCGATGGATGATCTGGCGGCGGGCGAGGGTGACCTGACCAAGCGCGTACAGATCAACAGCAAAGACGAAATCGGCGACATGGCCTCGGCGGTCAATCGCTTTGTAGATAAGTTGCAGCCGATCGTGCGCGAGGCGGGCGATGTCGCACAGCGCACCGGCGTCGAGATTGGCGCGATGACACTGCGCAATGCCGGTGCCGATGCGGCTGCCGGCATGCAGCGTGATGAGGTAGCGGAAAGCCTGCGTGCACTGTCGCAAATGGCCGATGAGGCGCAATCGGAAAGTCATGCAATGCAAGCGGCGTTGAAGCAGGTGGTGGACATTCGCCAGGCCACGGATGAAAACACCCGCACCTCCGCCAAAGTCGGCAGCCTGATCGAGGCGCTGGCGGGGCAGGTCGATACCGGGGCGAAAGTCATCGAGCGACTGGCGCAGCAGAGTGAGCAGATCGAGGTGGTGCTGACGGTGATTCACGGGATTGCCGAGCAGACCAATCTGCTGGCGCTCAACGCAGCAATTGAAGCTGCACGTGCTGGCGAGACCGGGCGTGGATTTGCCGTTGTTGCCGACGAGGTGCGTGCGTTGGCGAGCAAGACGCAAAGCTCCACCGGCGATATTCAGGCGCACATTGTCGCGTTGCAGCAGGGCGCGCGTGAGGCGGTCGAGGCGATTGGTCAGGCCGGGCGTCAGGCCAGCGAAGGTTTGTTGGTGTTGCGCGACAGTGCGCGCTTGCAGCAGTCAGTGCAGGCATCGGTCGAGCAAGTCCATGCGGCGATAGGTCTGGCCACCCAGGCCGCGGCGCATCAGGCGCAAGGTGCGCAGGCGGTGCGCGGGCGCGTCGAGACGATTCATGCGCAAGCCGAGAAAGCGGCGCAGGCGGTGGTGGAGACCACGGCGAGTGGCAAGGTGCTGGATGGTTTGGCGGCGCAACTCAAGGCGAGCCTGGGGCAGTTCAGGGCTTGAGGTTGTTTTAGCTGGTCCCTTCGCGAGCAGGCTCGCTCCCACATTAGATCGCGTTCCTCTGATGGGACTCGGTCAAAATGTGGGAGCGAGCTTGCGCGCGAAAGCGGCATCAGCGACTCAGATACATCCGCGTCGTTAGCAGATAAACCGGCAGCCCCGACACTAAAATCAACAGCGCCGCATAAGGCGCCGCCGCCGCAAACTCGACATTTGCGGTATGCGCCCAGACCTCGGTCGCCAGCGTATTAAGCCCGGTCGGACTCAACAACAACGTCGCGGTCAATTCCTTCATCGCATCCAGAAAAACCAGTGCAAACGCTGCGCCCAATGCCGGGAAGATGATCGGCAGCGTCACCCGACAAAACGCCGTGAACGACGAAGCGCCCAGTGTGCGCGCAGCCTCTTCCAGTTGCGGCGCTGCCTTGTTCAGTGCCGTGCGAATCGGTGCCTGCGCCAATGGCAAAAACAGCAACGCATAAGCGATCAGTAGTAACCCCGAAGTCTGGTACAGCGCCGGCACGTAATGCAGCGCGAAGTACACCAGCGTCAACGCAATGACCAGGCCCGGTAGCGCATGCAGCAGATACGGCAAGCGCTCGGCCCAGATTGCCAGTTGGCCTTTGTAGCGCACTACCAGCAATCCGACTGGCACGGCCAGCACCAGGCACAATGCCGCACCGCCAAGAGATAGCGCCAAAGACGAGAGCAGGGCCTCAGTAATCGCGGCCACCGGGAAAGCCGCCGACGAACCGACCGCCAGCCAATACGCCAGCATCCCCAGCGGAATCCCGCTGCCAACCACCGCCAGCATCAGGCAATACAGCTGACCGACCGCTGCCCACGGCCCAAGCCGAACCTGTTCAGGCTGGCGCGCTGCACCTTGTCCTGTGCGCACATGTCGGCCTTTGCCGCGCACGCGCAATTCCAGCCACAACAACACCAGACACAGCGCCAGCAGCACGGCCGACAGCATCGCTGCGTTGGCGTTGCTGAATTCCAGTTCGAATTGCTGATAGATTGCCGTGGTGAAGGTCTGCAGACCGATGATCGACAGTGCGCCGAACTCCACCAGCATGTGCAGGGCGATCAGCAAAGAACCCGCCAGTAGCGAAGGCCAGAGCAGCGGCAGGGTGACGCGAAAAAACACGCCCCAGCGATTCTGCCCAAGGGTGCGGGCAGATTCTTCAAGGGAGGGATCGAGATTGCGCAGGGTTGCTGCGACTGGCAGAAAGATCAGCGGGTACTTCGACAGGCTCATCACCAGAATCGCCCCGCCAAGCCCTTCGAACTGCGCGCTCAACGACACCCATGTGAAGCTGCTGACAAACGCCGGCACCGCGAACGGCAGGCACAGAAGCACACCCCACAGGCGCCGCCCTGGCAAATTGCTGCGTTCCAGCAGCCAGGCCAGCGACAGGCCGATCACGCCGCAGGTAATGGTCACGCCCACCATCAATGCCAAGGTGTTGCGCAGCAAGCCGAAGACATACGGTCGCCACAACAAGTGCAGCGCCTCGGCCCAACCGGCCTGCCAGGCTTTGAGTCCGACATAGGCCAGTGGTAACAGGCTGAGTACGACCAGCAACAAAACCGGCAGCACCAGCCAGATCGATGGCCGCTTGCGCTTTGGTACGTAACCCCCGCGCATGGCGGGGGCGGATAACGATGCGGTCATCAGTTCAAGCCAACTTCGCGTTCCAGATCCAGCGCTTCTTCAGCATTGCCCAGATCGGCTGGTGTCACGTTTGGCGCTTCCAGTTCGCTGAAGGGCTTGAGCCCGCGATCCGATTCCATACCTTTATGCAGCGGATACTCGGCGGTGGTCTGAGTGATCACGCGCTGGCCTTCTTCGCTGGCCATGTAGGCGAGGAATTGTTGGGCTTCTTTCGGATGTTTGCTGGATTTCAGCACGGCTGCGCTGGATACAGTGATCAAGCCGCCGGCGTCGCCACCGGTGAAGTAATGCAGTTTCGAGTCGAGTTGGCCTTTCTCGCGTTGCAGGGCGAACCAGTAGTAATTGTTCACCAGCACTGTAGCGACTTCGCCGTTTTCCACCGCTTTGAGTGCAACCATGTTGTTGCTGTAGGTCTTGCCGAATGCGCGCAGACCGGTCAGCCATTCTTCGGCGGCGTCGCGACCGTGCATCTTGATGATCGCCACGGCTTGTTCCTGAAACGCACCGCTGGTCGGTACGAAGCCGACTTTGCCTTGCCATTGCGGGTCGGAGAATTCCATTACCGATTTCGGCAGGTCTTTTTCGTCGATCAGTTTTGGATTGAACGCGACTACGCGAACCCGGGCGGTGACACCGATCCAGGTGCCGTTACCGGCGACGTATTTTGCCGGCAGCACGGCCAGTGTCGCGTCATCGGTCTTGGCCAGCAGGCCTAGTTCGCCGAGATTGTTCAGCGGTGGTGATTCTTCGGTGTAGATCACGTCTGCAGGGGAGCGGTCACCCTCTTCGATGATCTGGCTGGCGAGCTGATTGCTGCTGCCTTTACGGACATTGACGTGAATGCCGGTCTTGGCTTCGAAGGCTTTGGCGATCGCGTCGCCGACTTCCTTGTGCTGTCCGTTGTAGAGAGTCAGGGAAACCGCATCGGCAGCCTGGGTGAGGGGAGTGGCGAGCGCCAGGCCGAGAAGGGTGAAGGTCAAGCCTCGGCGCAGGGTATTTCGAAACGTCATTCGCAGGGTTCCTCACTGTCGCATTGCAAAAACTTGCAACAATGATAAACGATATTGTTTCTCAAGTGCGCCTTGCGGGAGGATGCGCGATCCTGTAATAGCTGCCGAAGGCTTGCGCCGCGTTCGGACGATCTTCTGATCTTGTTTTTCCAGATCAAGGTGAGGGGTGATAAATTTCTGGAAGCCAGAAACGCAAAAACCCGCTTTCGCGGGTTTCTGTGAAATCCAAGGCCGTAACCTTGAATTTGAATTGGTGCCCAGAAGAAGACTCGAACTTCCACGACCGTAAGGTCACCAGCACCTGAAGCTGGCGTGTCTACCAATTTCACCATCTGGGCAATCATCGCGAGCGTTGCCGCTGTTGATGTGGCGCACTATACGGAGCGTCTTTTGATCTGTAAACCCCTGATTTAATTTTAATAAATCAGTTTTAAGAAACGCCGGGCTTAGAATGCAAAAAACCCGCTTTCGCGGGTTTTGTGTGAGCCTTGAAACTGATCTAGTCTCAAGCTCGAAATTGGTGCCCAGAAGAAGACTCGAACTTCCACGACCGTAAGGTCACCAGCACCTGAAGCTGGCGTGTCTACCAATTTCACCATCTGGGCAGTATCGGCAACGCTGTGCGTCGTCGATGGCGCGCACTATACGGAGCGTCTTTTTAACTGTAAACCCCTGTCAGCAAAAAATATGATTTTTTTTACCAGCGGTGTACAAAACGGCTTTCAAGCGTCGTTGCAGGGCCTCAGTCAGGCCTTATAGAGTCGGAAATTTCCCGTTTCATGGCGCCTATGCCAAACTAACCCGCATATAGACAAGGTGAAAACTCTCTAATGGCCGATTGGCAGTCCCTCGATCCCGAGGCCGCTCGTGAAGCGGAAAAATACGAAAACCCTATTCCTAGCCGCGAACTGATCCTGGCGCACCTCGCCGATCGGGGTTCGCCTGCTGCCCGCGAGCAACTGGTCGAAGAGTTTGGTCTGACCACGGAAGACCAGATCGAAGCCCTGCGCCGCCGCCTGCGCGCCATGGAGCGCGACGCACAACTGATCTACACCCGCCGCGGCACTTATGCACCGGTCGATAAACTCGACCTGATCCTCGGCCGCATCAGCGGTCACCGCGACGGTTTCGGCTTCCTGGTGCCGGACGACGGCAGCGATGATCTGTTCATGAGTCCGGCGCAGATGCGTCTGGTGTTCGATGGCGACCGTGCGCTGGCGCGTGTTTCCGGTCTCGACCGTCGCGGTCGCCGCGAAGGCGTGATCGTCGAAGTGGTCTCCCGTGCTCACGAAACCATCGTCGGTCGTTACTTTGAAGAAGGCGGCATCGGCTTCGTCGTTGCCGACAACCCGAAGATTCAGCAAGAAGTGCTGGTCACCCCGGGCCGCAATGCCAACGCGCAGATCGGTCAATTCGTTGAGGTGAAAATCACCCACTGGCCGACGCCGCGCTTCCAGCCGCAAGGCGACGTGGTTGAAGTGGTCGGCAACTACATGGCGCCGGGCATGGAAATCGACGTGGCCCTGCGCACCTACGACATTCCGCACGTCTGGCCTGAGGCTGTTCTGAAAGAAGCGGCCAAGCTCAAGCCGGAAGTCGAAGAGAAAGATAAAGAGAAGCGCGTCGACCTGCGTCATCTGCCGTTCGTCACCATCGACGGCGAAGATGCCCGCGACTTCGACGATGCCGTTTATTGCGAAGCCAAACCGGGCAAGCTGCGCCTGTTCTCTGGCGGCTGGAAGTTGTACGTGGCGATTGCCGACGTTTCCAGCTATGTGAAGATCGGTTCGGCGCTGGACAACGAAGCGCAAGTGCGTGGCAACTCGGTGTATTTCCCCGAGCGCGTCGTGCCGATGCTGCCTGAGCAACTGTCCAACGGCCTGTGCTCGCTGAATCCGCACGTCGATCGTCTGGCCATGGTTTGCGAGATGACCATCTCCAAGTCCGGCGAAATGACCGACTACTGCTTCTATGAAGCGGTGATCCATTCCCACGCCCGTCTGACTTACAACAAAGTCAGCGCGATGCTGGAAACGCCGAAAATCACCGAGGCGCGTCAGCTTCGCGGTGAGTACAACGATGTTCTGCCGCACCTCAAGCAGCTTTATGCGCTGTACAAGGTTCTGCTGGCTGCCCGTCACGTACGTGGCGCGATCGATTTCGAAACGCAGGAAACCCGAATCATCTTCGGTACCGAGCGCAAGATTGCCGAAATCCGTCCGACCACCCGCAATGACGCGCACAAGCTGATCGAGGAATGCATGCTGGCGGCCAACGTGGCCACCGCCGAGTTCTTAAAGAAGCATGAAATTCCTGCGCTGTACCGCGTGCATGACGGCCCGCCACCAGAGCGTCTGGAAAAACTGCGCGCGTTCCTTGGCGAGCTTGGTCTGTCCCTGCACAAAGGCAAGGATGGCCCTTCGCCGAAGGACTATCAGGCCTTGCTGGCGAGCATCAAGGACCGTCCGGATTTCCATCTGATCCAGACCGTGATGCTGCGCTCGCTGAGTCAAGCGGTGTACAGCGCTGACAATCAGGGCCACTTCGGCCTGAATTACGAAGCGTATACCCACTTCACTTCGCCGATCCGTCGTTATCCGGACCTGCTGACGCACCGCGCGATCCGCAGCGTGATCCATTCGAAACAGGATACCCCGCACGTTCGTCGTGCCGGTGCGATGACCATTCCGAAGGCGCGCATCTATCCGTACGACGAGGCAGCACTGGAGCAGCTCGGCGAGCAGTGCTCGATGAGTGAGCGCCGTGCTGACGAAGCGACCCGCGACGTGGTGAACTGGCTCAAGTGCGAGTTCATGAAAGACCGCGTGGGCGAGTCGTTCCCGGGCGTGATCACCGCGGTAACCGGTTTTGGCCTGTTCGTCGAGCTGACCGATATCTACGTCGAAGGCCTGGTGCATGTCACCGCGCTGCCGGGCGATTACTACCACTTCGATCCTGTGCATCACCGCCTGGCGGGCGAGCGCACCGGTCGTAGCTTCCGCCTTGGCGATACCGTTGAAGTGCGGGTCATGCGCGTCGACCTCGACGAGCGCAAGATCGACTTCGAGATGGCTGAAAAAACCATCAGCGCGCCAATCGGCCGCAAGAAGCGTGGTGCTGAAACCACGGCTCCTGCTGCCAAGGCTTCGGAAGAAAAGGCCCCGGCTAAAACTGCCAGCCGTCGTCCTGCCAAGGAAAAAGTCGCAGAAGCCTATCGTCCAAGCGACGCCGTGGCGAAAAACGCCGAGTTGCGCAAAAGCCGTGAAATGAAGAAAGCGCTGCTTTCTGATGCCAAAAACGGTGGTAAAGCGGCGTCCGGGGGAAAGACCGGACGGTCGGCGCCTGAAAAGGCCTCCGGCGGCAAGCCAGCCAAACCGAGCAAACATCGTAAAGGCCCGCCAAAAGCGGGTTCTGCTCCAGCCAAAAGTGGCGGGGCACGTAAACCGAAGGCGAAGTCATGAGTCAGTTGGAAAAAATCTACGGCGTTCACGCGGTAGAAGCGTTGCTGCGTCATCACCCGAAACGCGTCAAGCAGATCTGGCTGGCGGAAAGCCGCAACGATCCGCGCGTACAGACCCTGGTTGAGCTGGCCAACGAAAATCGTGTCCAGGTCGGCCAGGCCGAGCGCCGTGAAATGGACGCTTGGGTTGAAGGCGTGCATCAGGGCGTGGTGGCGGAAGTCAGCCCGAGCCAGGTCTGGGGCGAAGCCATGCTCGACGAGCTGCTCGATCGCACTGAGGGCGCGCCACTGTTGCTGGTGCTGGATGGCGTGACAGATCCGCACAACCTCGGCGCCTGCTTGCGTTCGGCTGATGCGGCCGGTGCGCTGGCGGTGATAGTGCCGAAAGACAAATCGGCAACTTTGACGCCGGTCGTGCGTAAAGTCGCTTGCGGCGCGGCGGAAGTGATTCCGCTGGTGGCGGTAACCAACCTTGCGCGTACGCTGGAAAAGCTTCAGCAGCGCGGTCTGTGGATTGTCGGTACGGCGGGTGAGGCCGAGGTCAGCATTTATGACCAGGACCTGACTGGCCCAACCATCCTGATCATGGGCGCCGAAGGCAAAGGCATGCGTCGCCTGACTCGCGAGCACTGTGATTATCTGGTGAAGCTGCCGATGGCCGGTAGCGTCAGCAGTCTCAACGTCTCGGTAGCGACCGGCGTCTGCCTGTTCGAAGCCCAGCGTCAGCGCGGTGCAAAAGCCAAGGCTGCCGCGAAGAAGTCCTGAGTCGTACACGATTCAAATGTGGGAGCGAGCCTGCTCGCGAAAGCGGAGTGTCAGTCGACATAAATGTTGCCTGATACAACGCATTCGCGAGCAGGCTCGCTCCCACAGTGTTTGTGGTGTGGCATAAATGGGTGGTTGTTCAAATAATCACCAATTACCTTGCGCCTCTTCTGCCCCTTCTCTACAATTGCGCCCCTTGCTGTGACGGCAGGCACGCATGTGCCCCGCGCCAGCAAGTCCATAAGTGTCATTCACTCCTTGTCTGACCGTTTTTGAGCGGCAGGCTACAACCCGTAAGGAGCATTCATGCGTCATTACGAAATCATCTTTTTGGTCCACCCGGATCAAAGCGAGCAAGTCGGCGGCATGGTTGAGCGTTACACCAAGCTGATCGAAGAAGACGGCGGCAAAATCCACCGTCTGGAAGATTGGGGCCGTCGTCAACTGGCCTACGCAATCAACAATGTTCACAAGGCTCACTACGTGATGCTGAACGTTGAGTGCACTGGCAAGGCCCTGGCCGAGCTGGAAGACAACTTCCGCTACAACGATGCAGTGATCCGTAACCTGGTCATCCGTCGCGACGAAGCCGTTACTGGCCAGTCCGAGATGCTCAAGGCTGAAGAAAACCGCAGTGAGCGCCGTGAGCGTCGCGACCGTCCTGAGCACGAAGGCGCTGATAGCGCTGATAGTGATGACAGCGACAACAGCGATAACGCTGACGAGTAATCCACGGACCTTTTAAGGAGCCTATCAAATGGCACGTTTCTTCCGTCGTCGTAAATTCTGCCGCTTCACCGCTGAAGACGTGAAAGAGATCGATTACAAAGATCTCAACACTCTGAAAGCCTACGTATCCGAGACCGGCAAAATCGTTCCAAGCCGCATCACCGGTACCAAAGCTCGTTATCAGCGTCAGCTGGCCACCGCTATCAAGCGCGCCCGCTTCCTGGCCCTGCTGGCCTACACCGACAGCCACGGCCGCTGAGACCGGGCAGTCGACAAGTAGCAAAGGATTGAATGCATGCGTGCCTTAGCTGAGTTCATCATGCGAGGCCGTATGCAGGCCACTCTCGTGGTGGCCGGATGTGCAACATTGCCGTTGTTGTATTGGTTGGGCGCTGCCGCCGGGAGCCTTGTGCTGCTGCGGCGCGGACTGACGGACGCCCTGGGTGTTCTGTCTCTGGGGCTGCTGCCGGCATTGATCTGGTGGTGGTATGCCGATGACCCACGCGCACTTCTGGTGCTGCTGGGGTCTTCGGGACTTGCGTTGGTTTTGCGCGCAAGTGAGTCCTGGGTTCGCACGCTGCTGGTCAGCGTAGTGGTTGGAGTGGTGTTTTCAGTGGTGCTCGGGGCAGCGTTTGCGGCCCAGATCGAGATGCTCGCGCAGGCCTTGATAAAGGTCATGCCGGCGCTTCTCGGTGAGACTTACAAGCAATTGTCGGTTGATGAGCAAGCGCGTTTCGCGTCCCTGATCGCACCAGTCCTGACCGGACTGATTGCGGCTTTGTTGCAAATCGTCAGCGTGCTGAGCCTGATTGTCGGGCGGCATTGGCAGGCGTTGTTGTACAACCCGGGTGGTTTTGGTCGCGAGTTTCGCGCCATCCGGATCCCGCTGGGGCCGGCGATGTTACTGCTGGCGTTGATGCTTCTGGGCCCGAATCTCGGTGCACAGATGGCCATGTTGACGCCGTTGTGCAGTGTACCGCTGGTGTTCGCCGGACTTGCCCTGATTCACGGGCTGGTCGGGCAGAAGCGACTGGCCGGTTTCTGGCTGGTGGGGTTGTACGTCACGCTGCTGTTGTTCATGCAGCTGATCTATCCGTTGCTCGTGGTCCTGGCCATTGTCGACAGCCTGATTGATTTTCGCGGTCGTCACGTGTCGAAAGACGCCGATAACGCGAACGGTGAAGGTTAAAAGTTAAGAGGATTTCCACATGCAACTGATCCTTCTGGAAAAAATCGCCAACCTGGGCAACCTGGGCGACAAAGTAAACGTTAAGGCCGGTTACGGCCGTAACTACCTGCTGCCTTTCGGCAAAGCTACCGCTGCGACCGCTGCCAACCTGGCTGCGTTCGAAGAGCGTCGTGCTGAGCTGGAAAAAGCTGCCGCAGACCGTAAAGCATCGGCTGAAAGCCGTGCTGCCCAACTGGCCGAGCTGGAAGTGACCATCACTGCCACCGCTGGCGACGAAGGCAAGCTGTTCGGTTCGATCGGTACTCACGACATCGCTGACGCACTGACCGCCTCCGGCGTTGAAGTGCAGAAGAGCGAAGTTCGTCTGCCGAACGGCACCATCCGCAACGTGGGTGAATTCGACGTGGCTGTGCACCTGCACGCCGAAGTTGAAGCCACCGTACGCGTTGTCGTGGTAGCAGCTTAAGCAACACTGATCGGCTGGCGGCTTGTCCGTCAGACGGTTAACATCGGGCACGATCCTGTTTACAGGTCGTGCCCTTTGTCTTTCTGAATTCCCTGTTTTTCCAAACAACACAAGTGGCCATGAACGATATCTCCGCTCCCGAGCAATACGATCTGCAAACCGCTGCCCTGAAGGTGCCGCCGCATTCCATCGAAGCCGAACAGGCTGTACTCGGTGGTCTGATGCTGGACAACAACGCCTGGGAACGCGTGCTCGATCAAGTCTCCGACGGCGATTTCTATCGACATGACCACCGTCTGATCTTCCGTGCGATCGCCAAACTGGCCGATCAGAACATGCCGATCGACGTCGTGACCCTGTCCGAACAACTGGACAAGGAAGGTCAGACCTCGCAGGTCGGTGGCCTCGGTTACCTTGGCGAACTGGCGAAAAATACGCCGTCCGTCGCCAACATCAAGGCCTATGCGCAGATCGTCCGTGAACGAGCGACGTTGCGCCAGTTGATCGGCATCAGCACCGAAATCGCCGACAGCGCGTTCAATCCGGAAGGCCGCACCGCCGCCGAGATTCTCGACGAAGCCGAACGGCAGATCTTCCAGATTGCCGAGGCCCGACCTAAAACCGGCGGCCCGGTCGGTGTCAACGATTTGCTGACCAAGGCTATCGATCGCATCGACACCTTGTTCAACACCGACAACGCCATCACCGGTCTGTCCACCGGCTACACCGACCTCGACGAGAAGACCAGCGGCCTGCAGCCGTCTGACTTGATCATCGTCGCCGGCCGTCCGTCGATGGGTAAAACCACCTTCGCGATGAACCTGGTGGAAAACGCCGTGTTGCGCAGCGAGAAGGCGGTTCTGGTGTACTCCCTCGAGATGCCAGGTGAATCGCTGATCATGCGTATGCTCTCCTCGTTGGGGCGCATCGATCAGACCAAGGTGCGTTCCGGCCAACTGGAAGACGATGACTGGCCGCGCCTGACCTCGGCGGTCAACCTGCTCAACGATCGCAAGCTGTTCATCGATGACACCGCCGGCATCAGCCCGTCGGAAATGCGTGCGCGAACCCGGCGTCTGGTGCGCGAGCACGGCGATGTCGGCCTGATCATGATCGACTACCTGCAGCTGATGCAGATTCCCGGTTCCAGCGGTGATAACCGCACCAACGAGATTTCCGAGATCTCGCGATCCCTGAAAGCGCTGGCCAAGGAATTCAACTGTCCGGTGGTGGCGCTGTCGCAGCTCAACCGCTCCCTCGAACAACGTCCGAACAAGCGTCCGGTGAACTCCGACTTGCGCGAATCCGGAGCGATCGAGCAGGACGCCGACGTGATCATGTTCGTCTACCGCGACGAGGTGTATCACCCGGAAACCGAACACAAGGGCATCGCCGAAATCATCATCGGCAAGCAGCGTAACGGCCCGATCGGTTTTATCCGCCTGGCGTTCATCGGCAAATACACCCGTTTCGAAAACCTCGCCCCGGGCAGTTACAACTTCGACGACGACGAGTGACAGCAGGCCGAAGTCATTCGGCCTGCTGTCATGCTTCTATTACACCGTTGCGTCGCTCGGTCCCGGAGTTTCATCGGCAAGCATGACGTTGGCAGAAGGCGCCTCGATGGTTGTTCGAGGCTGCAGTTCCTGCCGCGTCAGCGTCTGGATCAATGTTGCTTCGACAATCGCCAGTTGCGCGGTCACATCATCGGTTTGTGAATTGTATTGAGCCTCGCTCAGCAGGCGCTGCGCTGACTGGCTGTCCAGAATCTCTTGCCGATCCTGAAACGGCTGTCGGCCCGCATCGAATTGCGCCTGGTATTTGTGGATGATGAAGTCCTGCCAGAAATCCATCGATACCAACGCCTGAAACTCTTCGGGCGAACCATTCAACGCAACGACTTTTCGATAAGCCACCTCCAGCATGGCCGGAGTAACCCCGGCCATACCGATGAAGGTGAGTGACTGCGGTTGAAACGGCAATTGCAGCCGATCCTTGAGGCCAAAGCGGTAAGCCATGGTCATTTCATGGGGATCGCGTATGCGCAGACTTTGGCTGTTTCGCAGCTCCCGGGATGTGGCCGGATCGTCGATGATTGCCCGGCTCGATGCGATCTCTGCCGCAGCAAACTCGTCAACCTGCTTCAGCCGGAACAAGCCTTTGGACAACTCAACCAATGGCTCGCCATTCTTATCTTGTCTGGCCTGCACGCGAGCCTTGTGAGTCATGGCCAGCACTTGCAGGTCGGTGAAGGTCGCTGCTGCGAGGTCAGTGCAGCCGGCTTCGCACGCACGATCGAACAGTTCCCTGCGCAAGGTGCGCGACTGCGGATTGTCTTCGGTGATGACATCAATCACGTCCCAGGCCTGGCGCCGGAAATCGGCATGGTGGACGCGGCTAGCGAGGATGTTGAAGAAACCGTCCGAGCCTTCCTGTTCACGCAATGTGCGCCATTGAGCTTTTCTGATGGAGACTTCATCGACGGTCAATCCCGCGGTCCATTGCAGGCCAGGTTCCATGATGTTTCTGGCTATGGGGCGACGTGCGACGGCGACAGAGGTTGTGAGCAGATTGAGTGTTCGGTTCAGAGGTGTCCCGGCTGCGGTCAGTCGTTCACGGTAGGCGAGCAACTGCTGTGGCGTGGCGTCCGACAAAGGATTGTTGCTCACCAGAGTGCCACTGTTGACCTGGACCGAATGCGCCAGACGCTCCGGCGTCGGTGCAGCAACAAAGTCAGGAATCGTCGTGATCCGGTTGTTGCTCAGATCGATCCCGGTCAGCAGAGGTTGATCAAACAGGCCGGTCGGCCATTGGCTGATACCGGTGTTCGCCAGATTGACCTCGCGCATGTCGGTGATCTGGCTGAAGTCCGGTATCACGCCGAGTTGCGGGTTGTTGTCAATCCAGAGCGCTCTGAGCGTTGTGCGCCCAGCCAGTATCCGTGCCGTTTCTGCGTTGAGTTCAAGTTGGTTGTGCTGCAAGAACAAGCGTGTCATCCCGTGCATTTCGCCCACGGCCGGAGGCAAGTCTCTGAGCCGGTTGTTCGACATGTCCAGCCAGCGCACATGACGAAAACGAGTGAGGAAACCTTCCGGAGAAGCCGTCAGGTTCATGCCGCTCAACCGGAGTGAGCCGACATGGCTGAAGTCGATGCTCAGGTCCGGCAGGGTCGGCAGCGTCAGGCCGCTCAAGTCCAGTTCCAGACCGATTGGCGTGCCATCGAAGGCGTGCTTCTGCGCCGTTTCGCGCCGCCAGCAACTGATGATCCGATCCCGCGCTGAGGTGCGGTCATTGCGGGTGGTGGCGTTGATTTGCAGCTGATTGGCACGCACATAACGGAGCCGATTGCCGCCTCCGGAAAAGACCCAATCGTCGAGCTGGGTTTTCAGCAGTTCGAACTCTTGCTCCAGCGCGAGCAAGCGCGGGGCGACGGTGCCGCTGTCGTGATTCCAGATGAACTCCCTGCACTCTTTGATGCTCTTGGCCGGGTACAGGTTTCGATAGCGCTGCGCCCTCGAATTCTCGCTATCGAATACGGCGGGATTGGCTGGTTCCATCAATGCCGGGTGAGACTCTTTCAGGCGTCGCCAGTAGATGTCGAATTTTCTCCAGTAAGCGGAGGGAAAGTCGTTACCCTCAAGGCGCGTGACATTGTTGATCCGCGCGACGACTGAAAGTGTCTCGGGTGTCGGGTTGAGGTTCGCCTGGGGGACCTCGCTCATGCGATTGTCGCGCAGATCCAGGCTGGTCAGGCCGGCTTTGTCCAGCAGCCCGGCAGGCCACTGGCCGATACCCGTGTTTTTCAGGTTCAGGACCTGTAACCCGGACATGGCGCTGAAGTCGGGCACTGTACGCAACTGATTGTTGGATAGATCGATCTGTTTCAACTGGTGTAATCCGCTCAGCGCCAAAGCGCTTTGCTCATCCAGTTTTATCAGATTCGAACTCAGGTTCAGATGGCTGAGTTTGTCCATCTCGGCGATTTTGTTCGGCAATTTTTCAAGGCCGGACTGGACGATGGTCAGGCTTTCCAGGTTTGGGCAGTTGGACAGGAGCGTATTGGCGGTGTCGGACCAGATAACCGAGTCGAGAGTGAGTGATTTGACGTGACTGAAATCCACGGTCAGCAAGGGCAGTGGTCCATACAATGGTGGCAGTTTCAGTGCGCCTTCCGACTCGCCGAGCCAGCAGCCTTTGATGATTCTTGCCAAGCGGGTGGCGTTGATTCTTTCCGGTCCGATTATGTTGGCCGGCCCGAGTTGACTGTCGGCTATGTAGGCTTGCAGTTGCGTTTCGAGTAAATCGAAACCGGCAATGCGTCGGGCTATCTGATTCTCGGCATCATCACCCAGGCCAATCAGATACTCCCTGGCGGCTTGCGGGTCCTTGTCCGGGTACATGCGGCGCACCATTGCGACTTCAGGGATGTCGCCATCGAGTCTGAACGCGTCCGCGTGCGAGCCAGTGCGCATCGCCGGATAGTCGGCCACTACACGCCGCCAATAGACTTCGAGCGAGCGCCAATAGCCGTTAGGGAAGGGGTTGCCTTCTATCAGCGTAACCGCGTTGATGCGTGCGACGGCCAGGAGTTGATCGCTTGGCGGGTTGAGGATCGTCTGCGGAATTTCGCGCAGTTGGTTGTTACGCAAGTCGACCACTTCCAGCGACACCTGCTCGCGTAAACCGTTGGGCCATTGCTCCAGCCGGGTGTTGTTCAGGTTCAATGAGCGCAGTTGCGACATGCCGCTGAAATCCGGCGTTCTTCCAAGGGGATTACCCGCCAGGTCGAGGTGTTCGAGCTGGTTGAGCGTGCCCGTTGTTAACGCCGTTCGCTCGCTTAGCTCAATGCGATTGGTGTTCAGATCCAGAGCCTTGAGAGCGGGCATTTGTGCGATACCCGGCGGCAGCTTGGCCAGGTTGGAGTGGGTCACCGCCAGTTTTTCGAGGTTGGGGAAACTGCCAAGGAAGGTGTCGGCAGTGTCCGACCAGGCGACCGCGGTCAGCTCCAGCGTGCGTACATGGCTGAAATCAGCCGTCAGGGGCGCAAGGATCGCATCCCCCAGATCCAGTTTTAGCGATGTTCCGGTCTGCCGTTTCCAGCAGCGTTTTATTTCTTCGACGGCACGCTCCACAGAGGGATGTACAGGTTCGGTGGGCGATTCTGAGGACGTCTTCTTGATCCAGGCAGCAAGGTCAGCCTTGAGCGACTTGTACTTGGCTTCTCGTTGGTCCAGATAGTTGCGGACGTCATCCCCCTGTGAGCGCAAAAGCTGAGTGATTTCCTCTTTCCTGAGGTCCGGAAACAGTCTCCCCGCGCGGGATTCTGGTGTGCGCAGACGATTGATCGCCGTCGTCAAACGTTGCAGCAGGTTTGGGTGAGCGGGGCTGCCTGACTCACTACGGAACATCCCCCCGGCACCACCGACCTCAGTCCCCAGCCAGCCTTCGTGGGTATCGAAAATAATCGGTTCCGATCTTCCCGGACGCGTTGCGATGTAGGTATTGGTGCTATCGCCGGCAACCGGATCCTGCGCGCGGACGATCCGCATCACCGCTGTGGATGGGGTCGAGGCATCGATGTCGTGCAGTACCTGATAACTGTGGTTGTCGATCACCGCATAGAGCTTGCCGTTGAAACGGTGAAGTCCATCGTTGCCGCTTTGCATGCCGCTGAAATCCAGCTGCGTACGGAACGCCTCCAGTCGGGTAGCCGACAGTGGCACACCGATCGGTTCGAACTGGTCCAGCTCATGCCAGACCCCTGAGCTGGAGTCGCGCAGCAGCACAGGTCCCGAGGGCAAGGACTCGCTGGGCAGTTTTGCTCGATACAGTCCTGTTTCCGGATCCTTGCCGATCAGCACGATGCCGCCGGGCACTTCGGCGTATTGGCGGCTCTTGTATGTTCTTAAACCGTCAGCGTTGCGATCCGACAAACCGGTGGCGGATGGTACCCAGTAATGCTCCAGCGAATGACTCACGGAACGCGGTGTGTCAATCGACAACACGGGTCGATGAACCGTGATGGTCGGTGCCGGCGCGATCGCATCGATGTCGGCTTGCGCCGGCAATCTGCCCGGGCGCGGCGAGTGCCCGCCTGGTATTGAGATCTCTGAATCCGTGCGCAGAGGCAGGTCGAGGCGCGGGGTATCCACGTCTGGCACAGAGTTCTGACGAACATGGCTGGTACCGGAACTGCCGCCTTTGGCAGATGATTTAACGGGCATTTCTTTCTATCCTTGTAGAGTTTGCGCATCAGCTCGCATACACAGGAGCTGATGGCAGGGTCGGCGTCATTGCCTGATTTAGCGTTTAGTCCCAATGCCCTTCATTCGGGCCTGGGGAGCACGGCAGCCGTGCTGGCCAGTGCAAATATTTTTGTCGCTGTCTTGCCATCGAAGGTCTGGCGCCAGATGGCCACGTGCGGTAAGCCCGCCTGTTCATCGCGGCGTTGAGATTCGATGCCGCGCCTGCTCTGCTCAATCGTTTTGAGATGACCACCTCTTGTCGTGAAATTCAGCGGCAAGGCGTCCTGCCTGTCGTAGTGGAAGTGGGCTTCCCACAACGGCGTGTCATCGGCACGATCGCTGATCGAGTAAACGTCCAGAAACGACTTGCTCTGGCCTTTGCCCAGCTGCTTGCGATCAACAGTCTTGCTCACGTTGAGTTCGTCGGCATCCATCAGAAAGTTGAGGCGCATGATGTCGAGCACATCCCTGTTCTTGTACATACGCACCAGAACGCTTTGGCCTTGCGCGGCAAGTGAGTCCACTGCGGTTCGCAGGCGTGTGGACAGGTCGAGGATTTCGGCGTCGTCGGTGGCGTCTTCGAGACTTTCCAGGCGTCTTGCCTGCTCGTTCAGGCTGTCTGTCGCGTTATCCAGGTCGTCGAGGATCTCGCTCGGACTGGTTTTTTTTGCCTCATCCACCTTGGCCTTGGCAACGTGTTGTTCGACTTCAGCCAGCAACTGTCTTGCCTCTGCGATAAGTTTTGGCTTGGGTGTTCGGGTAATGGGCGAGCGAACGGGCAACCATTCTCCTTGTCTTTTTTCGTAGCGCGCGGAGGGAGAGTCAGGCCGCAGTGGATCGGGTACCTTGACGATGACGTTGCCGTCCTGAGTCGTTTCCATGTCCCCGACCAGTACTCTGTAAGTGCCATGGTGACGGACACGGAAAACTTTCCTCGGCGGTACGGGGCGAGCATTTTCGGAAGGGTCGGGCTGCGGTGGAAGAAAATCGAAATCGATATCGTGGTTGACGCTTGGCAGCGCAGTGTTGCGATCAAACGAATCAAGAATTTCGCTCAGCCTGTTTTCGATGCGCTTCTCGAATGGACCGATCAGGCTGAGGATTTCCCTTATGTACTCACTCCTGGAAGCATCGGAGGCAGCCAGTTGCATCTCAAAGCGGGACTTGTCTGTCCTTATCTGATCAAGGGTTAACAACAACGCCATCGGGTGATCGCGCTGCGGAACGTTTTTCAAATCGCCAGTGATCAAGTCGATGGACGCAAGAGAAGGCATGGTTGTGTTGGGTGCATGGTCGGGCGTGCCGGCAAACAAGTGAACGAAGAGCGTCAGCTTGTTGAAGTTGATGCGCTCGGCCGATGGCACTTGCTGCCTGATTTCTTCGAGTGTCGGGGCTGCTCCGGGATCAGCTTTTTTGATTTCAGCCATGACCACTTCCCGCTCCTCGATAAACCGCAGTTTCTTGTTCAGGTGGGGGATGATCTTCTTGCAACTGTCGGCGTCGAGTCTTGAGACGGTAGGCTTGACCCGCAAGTCCATGGCCGCCATGAGTCGGTTCAGAAACTCCGCACGTTCGATCCGGAAGGTGTGCAGTTCCTGCTTGAACAGCCCGCTTGCTTTCGTGTGGATCAGCCAGTTCTTGTTGAGAAGAAGCGACTCCACGAAGTCCGCTTGCTTGTGAACGTGTTTGAGCAGATTCACTTCGACGTTGAGCAGTTTTGCGTTTCTCTGCGCACTGCCCTCAGGCAACTCTTTGGCCTCGGCCCACAGGTCGTTATGACGGTCAGACGAATTTTGCAACTCCGTGTGGGCCTTCTGAAAAGGCTTGTACATCAGCATCAAAGTGTCCGTGCTTAGCCGAGCCATCTCTGCGTCAGTGGTGCCTTTCTTCGGGTTTGGCAAATGATAGACCCAGCTATTGACCTCATCGCGCCTGACCGCCCGGGTTTTTCCGCTGCGGCTGGCCCGGTAGATATTTGCGATATCGATTGCCACGGGGTCTTTCGGGTTGACGATGCGCCACGCTTTTTGCGTCGCGGTGGAGGCACTCACGTCGTGCATGACCTGATAAACATGATTGTCGATGGTCAGGTATAGCCGGCCTTCGTGGCGAAATAATCCTTCGCCGTCGGCGCTGACGCCTGTGAAGTCCAGATTCGTGCGAAGCGTCTGCAGGTGAGTATCGAACAAGGAAACGGCGTCACCGTCATTGAGCGAATGCCAGAGACCGCTGTTGGCGTCGCGCAGCAATAGCGGCCCTGATGCAACCCGTTCGGCGGCGAGTTGGGCGCGATAGAGGCCGGTTTGCGGATCCACACCGACCATAACGATGCCGTCGTACATCACATCGACATATTCGCGCTCCTTGTACATCCTCAAACCTTGAAGATTGGCCTGCGGCATACGGTCAGGTACCGCGCGCCAGTAATGCTCCAGCGGTTGAGGCCCTGGTGTGGCGGTTTCGACTGATGTCGAGTGCGCAATGACGACGGCTGACGGTCTGATCGCGTCGAGGTCGGCAATGCCGTGGGGGGAGAGCGGTCGCGTCGGGGCGCCGAGAGAAAACGATGATTGCAGTGTCGCATGTGGCGTTTGCACCGTATCACCGTGCAGTGATGCATTCGGTCGAGAAGAGCTATCGACATTAGCCGTGCTCTTGACGGTTTTTTTTGGAGCCATGTTTTTCATCCTTGAAATAAGTCCCTCAGCCCTGGTTCAGGAAGAGACCGTTTTATGAAGCCAACTGGAATATTTGCTGCGCTGTCGACAGGTCGATGTCTTCACGCCAGATCCGCACATGTGCTCGACCGGCCTGTTCATCGCGGCGTTGGGATGACGTGCCGAGCCTGCTCTGCTGCAAGGTCTTCAGGTGGCCGCCCTTGGGATTGAAGTTCAGCGCAGGGCTGTCTTTCTCTGCGTAGTGAAAATGGGCGTGCCACAGCGTCGTGCCGGTTTGCCTGTCGTTCAGGGTGTAAACGTCGAGGTAGTCCTTTTTGTTGCCTTTACCCAGCTGTATCCGGTTGTGAGTTCTGGTAGCGCTGAGATGTCCGTGGCTGATCAGGTAGGCCACTCGATCAATGCTCAGATAGGCCGGATCCTTATAGAGGCGCACGCGAATCTCTTCGCTTTCATTGAGCAGGCGCTGGCTGTCGTGTTCCAGACGCTGGCGCAATGTGGCCGTATCCACGGCGCCGGGATTCGGGGCCTGTTCGATTTGTCGAGTGACTTCGGTGAGGTCGTCGGCCCGGTCGGTGAGGAACTCGACGATGCTGGTGGCGTTGCGTTTCGCGCGCTCATCGCGCCAGGCCGTGTTCAAGTGAAGATCGGTTTTTTCCAGAAGTTGCTCGGCCTGGGTGGTCAATGTCGTCAGATTTCTTTCTTGCCGGGCAATCTGGCGGCGCCATTCACCTTCCCGGCGCTCGTAGGTTTGCAATACCTCTGCCGGATCATGCGGGTTGATCACATCAATCAGCTCTTCGCCAGCGTCGGTACGGCGTGGCCGACCGACGCGAATCTTGTAGACACCGTGGTGTTTGCTGCGAAACATCTTGCGCGGTGTGGCGCTTGGCTGATTCCTGCTTTGCGCAGGGATAAAGTCGAAATCAATCGGTTGCTCATGGGGCGGCAACGTCGATGTCTTTTCCTGCTCATGGTGGAAGCGGTTCAAGTGCTCTTCCAGCGTACCCTCGAAGGTGCGGATGGCCTCGACGATTTCTTCTCGTGAGCGGTTATGGTGCGCGCCGCTCGGCAGTTGCAGGTTTTCGTACGAGACCCTGATTGCCGACGTCTGATCCAGTAGATCGCTGAGCAATGCAATGCGCGCTTGCTCAGGGATGCTGTCGAACGCGCGGAAGGCAAACGTGACCTCGCCAAAACAGAACCCGAGGTAGCGGGCGTGGGCGTTGTTGACGTCGACTACAGCCGCGGTGTCGACGAACATCCGGCTTTTGGCGTAAATCCAGAAGGCCACCGTATCGTGCAGATCCATCGGCTCGAACGCGGCACCAGACAACTCGCTTTGCGACAAGCGCCACGTGTTCAGTAGTTCATCGGCAATCGCCTGACGCTGTCTGAGCATCACCAGCTTGCTCGACAGGTGGGCTGCGATCTTGGGGTGGTCTGAAACCGGACCACCGAAGAGCGGCCCGTCGAGGAGTTGGCGCGAATCATTGGCGATCATCAGTTGGTTGAGCGTCAGCAATCGGCCTTTTTGTAGCATGATGACTTTGTTGCGGTAGGCCGTGCCGCCTCTGATCACGACGATCCGCTCCCTTTGTTCGGTATGCACGTTGAGGGTTTTTTCGAGTATCGACAGCTCCCGTTGATGGTGCTCTTCGAGTTGCTCCAGTACGTTGCGCTCGCGATCGGTGCCTTTCAGCGCCCGCCAACGGTTTTGTAACTGTTCGCCCTTGGTCATCGCCTGGTCGAACTCCAGATCCAGTGCCTGCAGCTCGAATACCAGGTCGGCCACGCGTGCAGCTTCTGTTGGCTTTGCACTTCGACGCATGCCCCCCGCACCGCCCACCAGCGTTCCCAGCCAGCCGTGATGCCGATCAAAGACAATCGGCTCCGAGCGTCCCGGGCGGGTGCCGATGTAAAGGTTGGCGGGATCAGTGGCCACCGGATCTTCGGCGCGGATGATGCGCATCACTGCCCTCGACGGCACGGAGGCGTCAAGATCATGCAGTACCTGATAGGCGTGCTCCCCCATCACCACATACAGTTTGCCGTTGTGCCGGTGCAGCCCGTCATGGCCAGGATCTGCACCGCGGAAATCCAGATGGGTTGCGAAGGCTTGCAGGCGAGTTGCGGACAAGGGGAAGGTGATGGGTTCGAATATTTTCACCGCATGCCAGAGACGGCTGTCGGGATCGCGCACGAGCATTGGCCCGGAAGCGTGCCGCTCGCTCGGCAGTCTTGCCTGGTAAAACCCGGTTTGCGCAGCCTGCACGACCTGGACGATTCCACCGTCCGACACATCGACGTAGCGGCGTCCCTTGAAGATTCTGAAACCTTCCACATCGGGATCTGGCAGTGAGGCATGCGCACCGACCCGGTAGTGCTCAAGTGATTGTTCCTGAGCCACCGGGTGCGTGGGCGCGGTGGATGTTGACTGTCTGATTATAATCGGTGGTGCCGCAGTGATTGCGTCCAGGTCAGCGCTCGTCGCGGTTCTGCCGGGCGTCTGCACTGCGCGTGCGGGCAATGCGCCTGATGGATCAGTCTGATGCGGCACACGCCCGATAAGCGGAGCGCCCGGCCGTGGATGGACATCGACAGTAGCGATGCCTCTGATGGGCGATTTAGGTGACATTTCTTCATCCTTGAAGGGGTGTCACATCAGCCGGCGCTGGCGCTGGGCTGATGAATATTAGGTTCGAGTTTGATTTTTTGCCTGTTACGGGTTGTCGGACGCGCAGGACGCAGACTGTGAGAGAAACCGACCATTGCCGTCGGAATTGGTCAAAATTTGTGCTATATTCCGCGCCCGCGATTTTTCACTTCAACACCGGTCGTCGACATGCAAGCAGCCAAGCCGTTATTTGACTATCCAAAATATTGGGCCGAATGTTTCGGGCCAGCGCCATTCCTGCCGATGAGCAGGGAGGAGATGGATCAGCTTGGCTGGGATTCGTGCGACATCATCATTGTTACTGGTGATGCCTACGTCGATCACCCATCGTTCGGCATGGCGATCATCGGCCGGCTGCTGGAGTCTCAGGGCTTCCGCGTCGGGATCATTGCCCAGCCGAACTGGCAGTCCAAAGACGACTTCATGAAGCTCGGCGAGCCGAACCTGTTCTTCGGGGTTGCGGCGGGCAACATGGACTCGATGATCAACCGCTACACCGCGGACAAGAAAATCCGTTCCGACGACGCTTACACGCCTGGCGGCATGGCCGGCAAGCGTCCGGACCGCGCGAGCCTGGTTTACAGTCAGCGCTGTAAAGAAGCCTACAAGCACGTGCCGATCGTCCTTGGCGGCATCGAAGCGTCCCTGCGCCGCATCGCCCACTACGATTACTGGCAGGATCGCGTGCGTAACTCGATCCTGATCGACGCCAGCGCCGACATTCTGCTGTACGGCAACGCCGAACGCGCAATTGTCGAAGTCGCCCAGCGTCTGTCCTATGGCCACAAGATCGAAGACATCACCGACGTGCGCGGCACCGCGTTCATTCGTCGCGATACGCCGAAAGACTGGTACGAAGTCGATTCGACGCGTATCGATCGTCCGGGCAAGGTCGACAAGATCATCAACCCGTACGTGAATACCCAGGACACTCAGGCCTGCGCCATCGAGCAGGAAAAAGGCCCGGTCGAGGATCCGCAGGAAGCCAAGGTCGTACAGATTCTGGCCAGCCCGCGCATGACCCGTGACAAGACCGTGATTCGTCTGCCATCGGTTGAAAAGGTCCGTGGCGACGCCGTTCTGTACGCTCACGCCAACCGCGTGCTGCACCTGGAAACCAACCCGGGCAACGCCCGCGCGCTGGTGCAGAAGCATGGCGAAGTCGACGTCTGGTTCAACCCGCCGCCGATTCCGATGACTACTGAAGAAATGGACTACGTGTTCGGCATGCCTTACGCCCGTGTTCCGCACCCGGCGTACGGCAAGGAGAAGATCCCGGCCTACGACATGATCCGTTTCTCGGTAAACATCATGCGTGGCTGCTTCGGTGGCTGCACCTTCTGCTCGATCACCGAGCATGAAGGCCGGATCATCCAGAACCGTTCCGAAGAGTCGATCATTCGCGAAATCGAAGAGATCCGCGACAAGGTGCCGGGTTTCACCGGTGTCATCTCCGACCTCGGCGGCCCGACCGCGAACATGTACCGCATCGCCTGCAAAACGCCGGAAATCGAATCGGCGTGCCGCAAGCCATCCTGCGTGTTCCCGGGTATCTGCCCGAACCTGAACACCGACCACTCGTCGCTGATTCAGTTGTACCGCAGCGCCCGTGCGTTGCCGGGTGTGAAAAAGATCCTGATCGCCTCCGGCCTGCGTTACGACCTCGCGGTCGAGTCGCCGGAGTACGTCAAAGAGCTGGTGACCCACCACGTTGGTGGTTACCTGAAGATCGCCCCGGAACACACCGAGGAAGGTCCGCTCAACCAGATGATGAAACCGGGCATTGGCAGCTATGACAAGTTCAAGCGCATGTTCGAGAAGTACACCAAGGAAGCCGGCAAAGAGCAGTACCTGATTCCGTACTTCATCGCCGCCCACCCGGGCACTACCGACGAAGACATGATGAACCTGGCCTTGTGGCTCAAGGGCAATGGCTTCCGCGCCGACCAGGTGCAGGCGTTCTACCCGTCGCCAATGGCCACCGCCACGGCGATGTACCACTCGGGCAAGAACCCGCTGCGTAAAGTCACCTACAAGAGCGACGGCGTGACCATCGTCAAGAGCGAAGAGCAGCGTCGTCTGCACAAGGCGTTCTTGCGTTATCACGACCCGAAAGGCTGGCCGATGCTGCGTGAAGCGCTGATCCGCATGGGCCGTGGCGACTTGATCGGTTCGGGCAAGGATCAGTTGATCCCGACGCACCAGCCGGCTACCGACAGCTACCAGAGCGCCCGCCGCAAGAACTCGACGCCGGCTGGCAGCCATAAAGTGGCGAAGGAAGGCAAAGAGAAGACCACCAGGATCCTCACTCAGCACACCGGTCTGCCGCCGCGTGCCAGTGATGGTGGTAATCCTTGGGACAAGCGTGAACAGGCCAAGGCCGCGGCGTTTGCCCGCAACCAGCAGGCGGCCAAGGAACGTAAAGACGCTGCGAAAGGCAAAGGGCCGAAGCCGACCCGTAAGCCGGTGGTACCGCGCTAAACATCGCTTGAGCTGAACAGAACGCCAACCTTCGGGTTGGCGTTCTGCATTTCTGGGGCTGGATATTGGGTTGTCCGCAAAATCCATCCCCCTCACCCCAGCCCTCTCCCCCATGGGGGGCGAGGGGGAAGGGAGCAGATCTTCATGCTTTTCAAAATCTGAGTTCGACTCAAGATTTTCAAGTCGGCGTATCTCCAACATCCAACGCGGTCAGTCCCCTCTCCCTCTGGGAGAGGGCTAGGGTGAGGGGCTCTTCGCAACATTTACGTGCAATCAGCCCAAACCATTTCCCCGCATCGCCCGATTTTGGTGCTGTACTGCCCTAAGCATTCCGGAAAAGCGCCCAAGCCTGTGCATGGCATAAGTCTTGCGCGCTTTCGAATACGCTTAGGCTCGCAGGAGGCACGCCGTGTCGATTCATGTCGCATTGCATCACGTCACGCATTACCGCTACGACCGCGCTGTCGAACTCGGCCCGCAGATCGTTCGCCTGCGCCCGGCCGCCCACAGCCGCACGCGGATTCTGTCGTATGCGCTGAAAGTATCGCCCGAGCAGCACTTCATCAACTGGCAGCAGGATCCGCAGGGCAACTACCTCGCCCGATTGGTGTTTCCCGAGAAAACCGACGAATTACGTATCGAAGTCGATCTGCTCGCCGAGATGGCGGTGTTCAACCCGTTCGACTTCTTCCTCGAGCCCTACGCCGAGAAAATCCCCTTCGCCTACGCCGCCGATGAGCGCAAGGAGCTGGCGCCATACCTCGAAACCCTGCCGCTGACCCCCAAATTCAAAGCCTATCTGGACGCCATCGACCGCACGCCGCTGCCGGCGGTGGATTTTCTGGTGGCGCTCAACCAGCGCTTGAGCGAAGACATCGGTTACCTGATCCGCATGGAACCGGGCGTGCAGACGCCGGAACACACCCTCGAACACGCCTCGGGTTCCTGCCGGGATTCGGCGTGGCTGCTGGTGCAACTGCTGCGCAACCTTGGATTGGCCGCGCGATTTGTCTCCGGGTATCTGATTCAACTGACCGCCGACGTGAAAAGCCTCGACGGCCCGTCCGGCACTGACGTCGATTTCACCGACCTGCACGCCTGGTGCGAGGTGTATTTGCCGGGCGCTGGCTGGATCGGCCTGGATGCGACCTCCGGGCTGTTTGCCGGTGAAGGGCATATCCCGTTGGCCTGCAGTCCCGATCCGTCCTCGGCGGCACCGATCAGTGGCTTGGTCGAGCCGTGTGAGTGTGAGTTCAGCCATGAAATGTCAGTGGAACGGATCTGGGAGGCGCCGCGCGTCACCAAGCCTTACACCGATGAGCAATGGCTGGCGATTCAGGCGCTGGGCCGACAGATCGATGCCGACCTGCTGGCGGATGACGTACGCCTGACCATGGGCGGCGAACCGACCTTCGTTTCCATCGATGACCCGGATGGTGCCGAGTGGAACACCGCCGCGTTGGGTGCGGACAAGCGCCGGCTCTCTGCCGAACTGTTCCAGCGCATGCGTAAACATTACGCGCCGAAAGGCCTGGTGCATTTTGGTCAGGGCAAGTGGTATCCCGGCGAGCAACTGCCGCGCTGGTCGCTCAACTGCTATTGGCGTCGCGACGGCGTGCCGATCTGGCACAACGATGCCTTGATCGCTGACGAGCAGCAGGATTACGGCGCCAATGGCGAATTGGCCGGGCGCTTCCTCGCCAGTGTCGCCGAGCGATTGAAGTTGCCTACGCGTTTTGTGTTTCCGGCCTACGAAGACAATTTCTACTACCTCTGGCGTGAGGGCACGTTGCCTGGCAACGTCAGCGCCGAAGATTCGCGTCTGGAGGAGCCGCTCGAGCGCGCACGCCTGCGCAAGGTGTTCAGTCAGGGCCTGAACAAAGTCATTGGTCAGGTGCTGCCGCTGGCGCGCACCGCCAAGGGCGATCAGTGGCAGAGCGGGCGCTGGTATCTGCGTGACGAACATTGCCGATTGGTCCCGGGGGATTCGCCGCTGGGTTATCGCTTGCCACTGGGTTCGCAGCCTTGGGTAAAAGCCGCCGAGTATCCGTTTATCCATCCCCAGGACCCGAATCAGGACTTCCCTGAGCTGCCGGATGCCGCGCAGCTAAACCGTCACGGCGAACCGTCGACAGCTGACGAACGTGTGCCGAAAATCGACGAATCCGCTGACTGGCTGACCCGCACGGCATTCTGCGCGGAGGCTCGCGAGGGGCGTTTGTACTTGTTCATGCCGCCGCTGGAGCGGGTCGAGGATTATCTGGAGCTGGTGGCCGCCATCGAAGCCACCGCCGAAGAGCTGCATTGCCCGGTGTTGCTGGAAGGCTACGAGCCGCCGAGCGATCCGCGCCTGAGCAACTTCCGCATCACCCCGGACCCGGGCGTGATCGAGGTCAACGTGCAGCCGTCGGCGACGTGGGACGAGTTGGTCGAGCGCACTGAGTTTCTTTACGAAGAGGCGCGGCAGACTCGGCTGACCACCGAGAAATTCATGATCGATGGCCGTCACACCGGCACCGGCGGCGGCAACCATTTCGTGCTCGGTGGTGCGACGCCGGCGGATTCACCGTTTCTGCGTCGCCCCGATCTGCTGCGCAGCCTGATCAGCTACTGGCATAACCATCCATCGTTGTCGTATCTGTTCTCCGGACTGTTCATCGGCCCGACGTCGCAGGCGCCGCGTGTCGACGAGGCGCGCAATGACGCGCTGTACGAACTGGAAATCGCTTTCGCACAGATGCCCGAACCGGGCGAGGAATGCGCGCCATGGCTGGTTGATCGACTGCTGCGCAACCTGCTGATCGACGTCACTGGCAATACGCACCGTGCCGAGTTCTGCATCGACAAACTGTACTCGCCGGACGGCGCCACCGGGCGTCTCGGCTTGCTGGAATTGCGCGCCTTTGAAATGCCGCCCCATGCGCGGATGAGTCTGGCCCAGCAGTTATTGCTGCGGGCGCTGGTCGCACGTTTCTGGCGCGAACCTTATGCGCCGCCGAAACTGGCGCGCTGGGGCACTGAACTGCACGATCGCTTCCTGTTGCCGCACTTTATCGAGCAGGATTTCGCTGACGTCATCGTCGAACTCAACAACGCCGGTTATCCGCTGCGCGCGGAATGGTTTGCCGCGCATCTGGAATTTCGTTTTCCAAAAGTCGGCGATTACGCCGTCAATGGCATCGAACTGGAACTGCGTCAGGCGCTGGAGCCTTGGCACGTGCTGGGCGAGGAGGGCGCGGCAGGCGGCACGGTGCGTTACGTCGACTCATCTCTGGAGCGTCTGCAGGTCAAGCTCAAAGGGCTGCCGCCGCAGCGTTATTTGCTGACCTGTAATGGCATCGCGGTGCCGTTGCACCCGACCGGGCGCGTGGGCGAGTTCGTCGCGGGTGTGCGTTACCGTGCGTGGCAACCGGCCAACTGCCTGCAACCGACGATTCCCGTGCACGCACCGCTGGTATTCGATTTGCTCGACACCTGGATGGGCCGTTCGCTGGGTGGATGTCAGTACCACGTCGCCCATCCGGGCGGGCGTAATTACGAGACGTTGCCGGTCAATGCCAACGAAGCGGAGAGCCGGCGCATGGCGCGATTCTTCCGCGTCGGACACACGCCGGGGAAACTTCCTATACCCAACGTGGAAATCAGTGACGAGCTACCGATGACAATCGATTTGCGACGTTTCTAAGTCCTGCGCGACACGCGGATTTTTCGTATATCCGCGTGTCATGTGCCTGCGTTAGTCTGACCGTTCCTTGCTGTCTGCCGAGCTTTCCATGCCTGACCTGCTAGACCGCTACCCGCTCACGGCGGGCACTTATCACGAACTGCTCGACGGCAGTGGCGCGGTGCGCCCGCACTGGCGGCGGCTGTTCGATCAGTTGCAGCGCAGTACTCCAGCGCAACTGGTGCAGCGGCAGGCATTGCTGGCGCGGCAAATCCAGGAAAACGGTGTCACCTATAACGTTTACGCGGATCCCAAGGGCGCTGATCGACCGTGGGAGCTGGATCTGCTGCCCCATGTGATTGCAGCAGATGAATGGCAACAGTTGTCGGCAGGCATCGCTCAGCGTGCCCGACTGCTCAACGCTGTGCTGGCGGACTTGTACGGCCCGCAACGGCTGATCAGCGAAGGCTTGTTGCCGGCAGAGCTGGTGTTTGGCCACAACAATTTTCTCTGGCCGTGTCAGCGGATCGCGCCGCCGGAAGAGATATTTCTGCATCTGTACGCCGTGGATCTGGCACGCACGCCGGACGGGCGTTGGTGGGTCACGGCGGATCGCACACAAGCGCCATCGGGCGCCGGCTATGCTCTGGAAAACCGCACTATCGTGTCCCGTGCCTTTCCCGAGTTGTACCGGGATCTGAAGGTGCAGCATCTGGCCGGTTTCTTCCGCACCTTGCAGGAAACCCTCGTACGCCAAGCGCCGAGCGGCGATGACGCGCCGCTGGTGGTCTTGCTCACACCGGGGCGCTTCAACGAAAGTTATTTTGAACATTTGTATCTGGCTCGCCAGCTGGGTTACCCGCTGGTCGAGGGCGGTGACCTGACGGTGCGCGATGCCACGGTCTACCTGAAAACCCTCAGTGGCTTGCGTCGGGTGCACGCAATCATGCGCCGGCTCGACGATGATTTCTGCGATCCGCTGGAGCTGCGTACGGACTCGGCGCTTGGCGTGCCCGGGCTGCTCGAAGCCGTGCGTCAGGGGCGAGTACTGGTTGCCAACGCGTTGGGCAGCGGCGTGCTGGAATCGCCGGGTTTGCTGGGTTTTCTGCCGAAGATCAACCAATACCTGTTTGGCGAAGAGCTGATCTTGCCGTCAATCGCGACGTGGTGGTGCGGCGAGCCGCCGGTGCTGGCGCAGGCCTTGGAAAAACTACCTGAGCTGTTGATCAAACCGGCGTTTCCCTCACAAAGCTTCGCGCCTGTGTTCGGCCGTGATCTGAGTGAAAAACAGCGTCAGGCGCTTGCCGAGCGCATGCAGGCGCGCCCTTATGCCTACGTTGCGCAAGAATTGGCTCAGCTGTCGCAAGCGCCGATCTGGCAGGCCGAAAACGGTCAACTGCAACCGCGGGCCATTGGCATGCGCATGTATGCGGTGGCCAGTCGCGACGGTTATCGCGTACTGCCCGGTGGTTTGACCCGGGTGGCCGCCGAGGCAGATGCCGAAGTGGTATCGATGCAGCGCGGCGGAGCGAGCAAGGACACTTGGGTAATTGGCGATCGTCCGCCCAGCGGCGAGCAATGGAAGAGCCAGCGTAATGTCGGCGTGCATGATCTGGTGCGGCGCGATCCCTATCTACCCTCGCGAGTGGTGGAAAACCTGTTCTGGTTCGGCCGTTACTGCGAACGCTGTGACGACAGTGCGCGGCTGCTGCGCATCATGCTTGCGCGGTATGTCGATGGTGATGACCCGCAAGCGTTGCAGGCGGCGGTCGATCTCGGTGAGCGGCTGACGTTGTTGCCGGACGAAGGAGAACTGCCCGAGCGCTTGCTCGCGGCACTGCTCGGTGACGACTGGTCGTTCAGTCTGCGTTCCAACCTGCAACGCTTGCAGTGGGCGGCCTCACAAGTGCGCGGCAAGCTTTCGCGGGAGAACTGGCAGGCGCTGGTCGAGTTGCAGCGCGAAGCGATGGAACTGGATACCGACGAACCCGATTTCGGTGAACTGCTGGATTTCCTCAACCGACTGGTGATGTCGCTGGCGGCGTTGTCCGGGTTTGCCCTGGACGACATGACCCGCGACGAAGGCTGGCGCTTTCTGATGATTGGCCGGCGTATCGAGCGACTGCAGTTTCTCAGCAGCAGCCTCGCGGCGTTTCTGCGTGGCGCCGGTGCTGTCGATCAGGCGGGCCTGGAGTGGTTGCTGGAGCTGGGCAATAGCAGCATCACCTACCGCTCGCGTTACCTGGCAGTGGCGCAATTGATTCCGGTGCTCGACCTGTTGCTGCTGGACGAGCAGAACCCGCACGCGGTGTTGTTCCAGTTGAAACTGGTCACGCGCACGTTGAAACGTTTGAACGATGATTTTGGCGCGCCACGGGAAACGGGATTGCCGCGACTGGTCGAGCGGCTGGCACGGTTCGATCTGGGTTGTCTGGAGAATCCATTGTTCGGTGAGTCCAGCGTACGAGCGGCTCTGAATGGTCTGGCGGATCTGCTGCAAGAAATTGCCGAGGCCAGTGGGCAAGTGTCGGATCGTCTGGCCTTGCGCCATTTCGCCCATGTCGATGATGTCAGCCAACGCACGGTGTCCGTCTGATGAATGCTCGATACCAGATCTTCCACGACACCTGCTATCACTACGACAGCCCGGTATCTTTGGCGCAGCAACTGGCGCACTTGTGGCCGCGAAAATGTGACTGGCAGCGTTGTACCGCACAGCAATTGCTGATCAGTCCGGACCCGACAGCACGGCGCGATGAGCTGGATGTGTTTGGTAATCCGTTGACCCGACTGGCGTTCGAACGCCCGCATGACGAGTTGCAGGTCAATGCACAACTCACGGTGGAAGTGCTGGCGCGGCCGGCGCTGGATTTCAATCAGTCGCCTGCCTGGGAGTTGACCCGCGATGCGCTGACTTACAGCAGCCAGCCGTTGTCCGCTGAGTTGCTCGAAGCCTGTCGCTACCGGTTTCAGTCACCGTACGTGCATTTGAAGCGTAGCTTCGTCGAGTTCTCTCAGAGTTGTTTCCCCCCAGGGCGTCCATTGCTGCTGGGCGTGCAGGACTTGATGCAGAAGATCTTCAACGAGTTCACCTTCGATGCCGAGGCTACCCAAGTGGCGACCCCATTGGTGGAAGTGCTGGAGCGGCGACGCGGGGTGTGTCAGGACTTTGCCCATCTGATGCTGGCTTGCGTGCGTTCACGGGGATTGGCAGCGCGGTATGTCAGTGGTTATCTGCTGACTCAGCCACCGCCGGGGCAGCCACGCTTGATTGGTGCCGACGCATCGCATGCCTGGGTGTCGGTGTTTTGTCCGGTGCTGGGCTGGGTGGATTTTGATCCGACCAACAATGTGCAACCGGCTCTGGAACACATCACGTTGGCGTGGGGGAGGGATTTTTCCGATGTATCGCCGTTGCGTGGGGTTATTCTGGGTGGCGGCAATCACGACCCGGAAGTGCGCGTCACGGTAATGCCTCTGGATTAACGACGATCAAAAAATGTGGGAGCGAGCCTGCTCGCGAAGGCGTCAGGTCAGTCAACTCATTTGTGGCTGATACACCGCTTTCGCGAGCAGGCTCGCTCCCACAGGGAATTTGGGTGTATTGGGGAGTGGAGGGCTGTGAGGGCCGGCGGTGAAACCGCCAGCCCCGTCACAAATCCGCAGGGTCTGATTCGATGATCAAACCCGGTGGGGTTCAGGCGTCGGGCGCCTGATCTTTCGGTGCTTCGGTTGCATCAACATCATCTTCCGGTGCCACTTCACCCTCAGGGTTCAGTGCCGCTTCTTCAGCGGTTTGTTTCTTGCGCTGAAGCTTTTCCTCTTTCTTCTGTTCCTTTGCCAGGTCTCGTTGACGTTTGGCGAAGGAGTAATTGGGTTTGGCCATGGGCGATCCTCTTGGGTCGAAGGTGAGGTTGAGCGGCGCATATTCTGCCCTGTATCGGTGCCTCGTGGTTAACCGGGTTTTTGGTCGACCCACTTTGGCGTGACGGTCGGCTGCCAGTTATCCAGGGCATCGAGCAGTGTTTGCGGCGATTCGCTCACTTGCAGCATGTCACGGTGTGGCGTGCGAACGAAGCCTTCGCCGACGATATGATCGAGAAATGCGGTGAGTTTGCTGTAGAAACCGTTCACTTCCAGCAGGCCCAGTGGTTTGCCGTGATAGCCGAGCTGGCCCCAGGTCCAGACTTCGAACAGCTCTTCCAGCGTGCCGAGGCCGCCGGGCAGAGCGATGAACGCATCGCTGAGTTCAGCCATGCGTGCCTTGCGCGCGTGCATGCCGTCGACCACTTCCAGGCGCGTCAGGCTCTTGTGGCCGATTTCCTTGTCCATCAGGCTTTGCGGGATGATGCCGATCACTTCGCCGCCAGCGGCCAGCGCAGCGTCGGCAACAATCCCCATCAAGCCCACAGCACCGCCGCCGTAGACCAGGGTCAGATTGCGTTCGGCCAAGGCCCGGCCAAGGGCGATGGCGGCTTCGGTGTAAGCCGGGTCAGTGCCGGCGTTGGCACCGCAAAATACACAAACGGATTTCAGAGACATGCCTTCCTCCTGGGTCAATCCGTCACAGGGTAATGGCTGGCACGCCTTGATCCAAGGGCTAAACTTCGCGTTCCGGTGATTCAAAGGTACCGCTGGCGCCACAGGCGTAGGCGGCGAGCAAACTGCACAACAGACCGTTAAAGAACATGACAGGCACTCCGTCTCAGTAGATGCGCCGATCATAGGTCGGGCCGGGGAATCTGGCCGTTAGATTGTCTCGATGAGTGTCATAGCCTGAAAGTTGTATACAATTTTTGACTCAAGTCATAGGAACTTGCGAAGATTTCAGGCAGTCTTTCCACCATTCGTGTTTTTGTTAACCCTGCCTTGGAGATTCACCATGTTTTCCAAAGTTGTTGCGGTATCCCTGCTGGCGCTGGCCAGCAGCCAATTGATGGCTGCCGAGTGCAAAACCACCGTTGATTCCACCGATCAGATGTCCTTCAACACCAAGGAAATCGTGATCGACAAGAGCTGCAAGACCTTCACCGTTGAATTGACCCACTCCGGCAACCTGCCGAAGAATGTGATGGGCCATAACCTGGTGATAAGCAAAGAAGCGGACATGCAGCCAATCGCTACCGCTGGCCTGGCTGCCGGTATCGACAAGAACTACCTGCCGGAAGGTGACGCGCGCATCATCGCGCACACCAAGATCATCGGCGCCAAGGAAACCGATTCGCTGACCTTTGACGTGGCGAAGATTGCAGACGGCGGCTACGGCTTCTTCTGCTCGTTCCCTGGGCACATCTCGATGATGAAAGGCACGATTACCGTTAAATAAGCAGGCCAATCGCGTCATCGTTCTTCGCGAGCAAGCTCGCTCCCACAGGTTTCAGTTGTTCACAAATGCTGTGTCCGACAGCGAACCATGTGGGAGCGAGCTTGCTCGCGAAGGGGCCATCAGCATCAACTGATGTCTGGGCCAAAGAAAAGCCCGCTGGGGATCTCTCCTCAGCGGGCTTTTTCATTCCATCCGCGCTTACGGCGCAAACGGCATCACGCGTTTGTGATGAGTCTTGTTGTAGGTCGCGACGATGATGTCAAACGCTTCCTGACGCACCGGCTCACCGTGCAGGAACGCGTCGATTTCGGCATAGGTCACGCCATGGGACGCTTCGTCCGGTTTGCCCGGCGACAAATCCTCAAGGTCCGCCGTCGGCACTTTCTCGACCAGCGACTCCGGCGCACCGAAGCTGCGCGCAATCGCCCGCACCTGATTTTTTACCAGACCACTGAGCGGTGCCAGGTCGCAGGCGCCGTCACCGAACTTGGTGAAGAAGCCCATTACCGCTTCCGCCGCATGATCGGTACCGATCACCAGACCGTGGGCCGCGCCGGCGATGGTGTACTGCGCAACCATGCGCATCCGCGCCTTGGTGTTGCCAAGGACGAAATCCACCGACACCGCGTGCTTGCCTTCAAACGCCGCGACTTCACTGGCCAGCGACTTCACCGCCGGGCCGATATTTACGGTATGGCGCTCGTCCGGCGCGATGAAATCCACCGAGGCCTGGGCGTCGTGCTCGTCGAACTGGGTTTCGTACGGCAGGCGCACGGCGATGAATTTGTAGCTGTTGTCGCCGGTCTGGTCGCGCAGCTCACGCATCGCACGCTGGGCCAACAGGCCGGCGGTCAGAGAATCGACGCCGCCGCTGATGCCCAGCACCAGCGTCTTGAGCCCGGAATTGACCAGACAATCCTGAATAAAGGTAATGCGCCGGGCGACTTCGGCCTGCAGGGCCTGGTAGTCGGCGAACGGCGGTTGCACCTTGAGCTGTTCAGCAATCTCACGCTGTACGGCTTGCATGAATTCACTCCTTGCTAGATAGACGGGAATCGGCAGGAACCTGGAACACGTGTCGCAAGTAGGCGACGAAATTCGGGTCTTTGCAGTGGGACTTGCCTGGCTCGTCGGAGATCTTCGCCACCGGTTGGCCGTTGCAGGCGGTCATTTTAAGCACGATGCTCATCGGTTCGACACCCGGAATGTCACAGGTGAGGTTGGTACCGATGCCGAAGCTGACATTGATCCGACCGTGCAGCGCGCGGAAGATTTCCAGCGACTTGGGCAGGGTCAGGCTGTCGGAGAACACCAGGGTTTTGCTCATCGGGTCGATGCCCAGCCTGTGATAGTGCGCGATGCATTTTTCGCCCCACACCACAGGGTCGCCAGAGTCGTGGCGCAGGCCGTCGAACAGCTTGGCGAAGAACAGATCGAAATCGCCGAGGAAGGCATCGGTGGTGATGCAATCGGTGAGCGCGATCCCGAGCAAGCCACGATACTCGCGGACCCAGCAATCGAGCGCGGCGATCTGGCTGTCGATCAGCCGTGGGCCGAGTTGCTGATGGGCCATGATCCACTCGTGGGCCATGGTGCCCAGCGGTTTCATATCGAGTTCGCGGGACAGGTGCACGTTACTGGTGCCGACGAAACGCCCGGGGAAATCGTGCTTGAGCACATTCACCACTTCTGCCTGCACGCCGTAGGAAAAGCGTCGGCGGGTGCCGAAATCGGCGACCTGCAGTTGCGACAGCTCATCAGGTGAGGCGTTGGCGGTCAGCCAGTCGAACTTGCGATAGAGCTGCTCACGCGCTTGTTCCAGTACTGTTTCGCGGTAGCGATAGCGGTTGCGCACTTCGCTGACGATCGCCAGCAACGGCACTTCGTAGAGAATCACATGCAACCACGGCCCGCGCAGACGGATGAACAGTTCGCCGTTCTCGATACCGGTGTGCAGATAGCGCAGGTTGAAGCGGAACAGCCCGAGAAAACGCAGGAAATCCGGTTTGAGGAAGCTGATGCGCTCCAGAAAACTCAGTTGATCGGCGCTCAGGCTCAGCTCGGCCAGCCGCTCGATCTGAAAACGGATCTCGGCCAGATACGGGCGCAGATCCTCGCTGTTACGGCAACGAAACTCCCATTCGACTTCGACGTTGGGGTAGTTGTGCAGCACCGCCTGCATCATCGTCAGTTTGTAGAAGTCGGTGTCGAGCAGGTTCTGCACGATGCGATCGGCAAACACGCTCTCGCTCATAACGGGGTCTCCAGGTGCGCCGCGCCTGTGCGCGGTCTCAATCAATGGCGCTAGTGGCGCATATCAGCGGTGGGGATTGCCAGCATTTTTTGACAACGCATCAGATCCAATGTGGGAGCGAGCTTGCTCGCGAAGGCGTCATTTCAGCCGACATTGATATTGAATGTGTCGGCCTCTTCGCGAGCAAGCTCGCTCCCACAGGGAGTGAAGGCAGCTTCACGCTGGGCTATCGATCTGCTCCAGCATCCACTTCACAAAATCACGCACCTTCGGTACTTCCGCCGCGTGCTCCGGGTACGCCAGGTAATAGGCGTCGGAACTGGGCATTGCATGCTGCCAGGGAATGACCAGTTTGCCGTCGGCCAATTCTTCTTCAACCAGAAACCGCGGCAACAGCGCCACACCACAGCCAACCTGCGCGGCACGAATGCACATATAAAAGGTTTCGAAGCGCGGCCCGTGGTAGCTGTGTTCGGTCTGGTAGCCCTGACTGTCGAACCAGTCGTGCCACGCTTGCGGGCGCGAGGCATTTTGCAGCAGGACCAGGTCGGTAAGTTGCGTCGGATCAGTGAACGGCTTGTCCGGCAGGCTGCCCGGCGCGCACACCGGCACCAACTCTTCACCGAACAACTTCAGGCATTCAGTGCCGGGCCGCGAGCCCTGACCGAAATAGAACGCCAGATCGCTGCGCCCTTGCAGCAGATCATCCGCTTCGTGCTCGTTGCACAAGTCCAGATGAATCGATGGATGGCGCAGACGCCAGCCTTTCAGGCGCGGCACCAGCCAACGGGCGCCGAAGGTCGAGGGCGTCGAGACGCGCAGGACTTCGGTCTCGCCGCCGTAGGAACGCAGGTAATGCGTCGACATTTCCACTTGGGTGAGAATTTTTCGTACTTCAACCAAGTACAAATCCCCGGCCGGGGTCATCTGCAAACGCCGGCGTACGCGACGGAACAACAAGTGCTGCAGCAGCTCTTCAAGCTGTGCGACCTGTTTGCTCACTGCGCTCTGGGTCAGGTTCAGCTCCTCGGCGGCGCGGGTGAAGCTCAAGTGCCGGGTCACGGCCTCGAAGCACTGCAACGCGGTGATCGAGGGCAAGTGGCGTTTGTTCAGCATGGCCGATCCTTTTCTTGTCTTTCTAGCGCTGCATGAATAAACGGAATGATATCTCGCGTAAAGGTCGTTTGTTGCCTTGCCATTGTGACGCTACAACTAAAGGCCTGCCCGGTCGCGAAACAGTGGCCGCACACATTCAGTTTTATGCTTGAGGAGTGACCCATGGTTGCCGCATTGCTTGATCGTCTTGGTGTGAACCCGGCCCTTTATCAGAACGGCAAAGTGCCGGTGCATTCGCCGATCGACGGCAGCCGAATTGCCGCCGTGAACTGGGAAGGCCCGGCCGAAGTCGAGCAGCACATCAGTCGCGCAGATCATGCGTTCGAGCAATGGCGCAAGGTGCCGGCGCCACGTCGTGGCGAGCTGGTGCGTCAGTTTGGTGAAGTGTTGCGTGAATACAAAGCCGACCTCGGCGAACTGGTTTCCTGGGAGGCGGGCAAAATCACTCAGGAAGGTCTCGGTGAAGTACAGGAGATGATCGACATCTGCGATTTCGCCGTGGGACTGTCCCGTCAGTTGTACGGTTTGACCATCGCTTCCGAGCGTCCGGGCCACCACATGCGTGAAACCTGGCATCCGCTGGGCGTGGTCGGGGTGATCAGCGCGTTCAACTTCCCGGTCGCGGTGTGGGCGTGGAACACCACGCTGGCGCTGGTCTGCGGCAACCCGGTGGTGTGGAAACCGTCAGAGAAAACCCCGCTGACCGCGTTGGCCTGTCAGGCGCTGTTTGATCGTGTGGTGAAGAATTTTACCGATGCCCCGGCGAATCTTTGCCAGGTGATTATTGGTGGCCGCGACGCGGGTGAAGCGCTGGTAGATGACCCGCGTGTCGCCCTGATCAGCGCCACTGGCAGCACACGTATGGGCCGTGAAGTGGCGCCGAAAGTCGCCGCACGTTTTGCCCGCAGCATTCTGGAACTGGGGGGTAACAACGCGATGATCCTCGGCCCTAGCGCCGATCTCGACATGGCCGTGCGCGCGATTCTGTTCAGTGCGGTCGGCACTGCCGGGCAGCGCTGCACCACTCTGCGTCGACTGATTGCCCATGAATCGGTGAAAGAAGAAATCGTCACTCGCCTCAAGGCTGCCTACTCGAAAGTGCGCATCGGCAACCCGCTGGAAGGCAATCTGGTCGGCCCGCTGATCGACAAGCACAGCTTCGAAAACATGCAGGACGCGCTGGAGCAGGCGTTGAGCGAGGGTGGGCGGGTATTCGGCGGCAAGCGTCAGCTCGAAGACCAGTTCCCCAATGCTTATTACGTTTCGCCAGCGATTGTTGAAATGCCGGAGCAGAGCGATGTGGTCTGCAGCGAAACCTTCGCGCCGATTCTCTATGTGGTCGGTTACAGCGATTTTCAGGAAGCGCTGCGCCTGAATAACGCCGTGCCACAAGGTCTGTCGTCGTGCATCTTCACCACCGATGTGCGCGAAGCCGAGCAGTTCATGTCGGCGGTCGGCAGCGACTGCGGCATCGCCAACGTCAACATCGGCCCGAGCGGTGCCGAAATTGGCGGCGCGTTTGGTGGCGAGAAAGAAACCGGTGGTGGTCGTGAGTCGGGTTCCGATGCATGGCGCGCCTATATGCGCCGCCAGACCAACACTGTGAACTACTCGCTGGAGTTGCCGCTGGCGCAGGGCATTACTTTCGACTGACAGGTGGAGATCCCCTTGTGGGAGCGAGCCTGCTCGCGAATGCAGTGGGTCAGTCGACATAGATGTTGGCTGATATACCGCTTTCGTCGGAATGCCGCCCGGAGCAGGCTCGCTCCCACAGGGTATGCCGTGTTTGTTGGGTTTCTGTTGGAGTCTGGCAATGCCGTTACGCGAAGAATGTCTGTGGGAAAAACTCACGCCGCAAAGGCCGGATAACACCGCGCTCAGGGGCGAAGTCAACGTCGATGTCTGCGTGATCGGCGCCGGGTTCACCGGGTTGTCGGCGGCGCTGCATCTGTTGGAAAAAGGCAAAAGCGTCTGCGTGCTGGAGGCCCATCGCGCCGGTCACGGTGGTTCCGGACGCAATGTCGGGCTGGTCAACGCCGGCATGTGGATCCCGCCGGACGAGATCGAAGCCGGTTTCGGCGAAGCGGTGGGCAGTCAGCTCAATCGTATGCTCGGGGCCGCGCCGGCGCTGGTGTTCAGCCTTGTGGATAAATACAACATCGATTGCCAGTTACGCCGCGAAGGCACGCTGCACATGGCGCACAACGCCAAAGGTGAAGCGGATCTGCGCAGTCGTGAACAGCAATGGAAACGCCGAGGTGCGCCGGTCGAATTGCTCACCGGCAAGGCCTGCGAACAGGCCACCGGTACGCAAAAGATCGCTGCCGCGTTACTCGATCGCCGCGCCGGCACGCTCAATCCGATGGCGTATGTCACCGGGCTGGCGAATGCCGTGATTGGTCTCGGCGGGCAGATGTTCGACCATTCACCGGTCACCCGGCTCGAACGTCAGGGCTCGAACTGGTCGGTGCAGACCGAACACGGTTCGGCGCTGGCCGGGCAAGTGGTCATCGCCTCCAACGCTTACACCGAAGGCGACTGGACCGAACTCAAGCGCAACTTCTTCCCCGGTTACTACTATCAGGTCGCCTCGGTGCCGCTGACCGAAGACGCCGCGCAGGAAATTCTCCCGGGCGGGCAGGGCTCGTGGGATACGCGGCAGGTGCTGAGCAGCATTCGTCGCGACAAAGAAGGGCGCTTGTTGCTCGGCAGCCTGGGCAACGGCAATCAGAAACCGACCTGGTTTCTCAAGGCCTGGGCCGACCGCGTGCAGCAGCATTACTTCCCCAATCTGAAACCTGTCGAGTGGGAATGCACCTGGACCGGGCGCATTGCATTCACGCCCGATCACCTCATGCGCCTGTTCGAACCGGCGCCGGGACTGGTGGCCGTCACCGGTTACAACGGTCGTGGCGTGACGACTGGCACCGTGGTCGGCAAAGCCTTCGCCGACTATTTGTGCAACGGTGATCCACAAGCCCTGCCGATTCCCTTCGCACCGATGCAGCCCCTGGCTGGCGTGGGCTTGCGCAGTTGTTTGTATGAGGCCGGGTTCTCGCTGTATCACGCGGGCCAGTGCCTGCGCATCGTCATTTGAGTGTTGAAATATGTTGCCGGAAGCGGCGCTTTTCGACGCAGCGACTAGCCTGTAATGGTGCGGGTTGTAGCAGTCCCGCACCAGCAGTGTGCAGTTCGGTGACGCGGGCTGTTACAGGCTGGTTGCACGTCGTTTGGCGCCGCGGTTGCAATGATGGCGCGTGCGGGTTGCGCCTGAAAAAATAAATGGTTTCACCTTCCGCGGTTTAGACGGTTGCACGCCCAATGAAAATGGGAACGAAACAGTCGAAATAACAAGAAAGCAGCGACTTTTTGAAGAATAAAAAACCGATGGCACGGCCCTTGCTCTTAGCATTCAGTGAAGTGAAGTCGCAGTGCCAACTAAAAAAAACCTTGGAGCACCACCTCATGTCCCAGACGTTTTACAAGAAAGGCTTTCTGGCCCTCGCAGTGGCTACTGCGTTGGGTGTTTCTGCGTTTGCTCAGGCTGATATCAAAATCGGTGTAGCGGGTCCAATGACGGGCGCCAACGCGGCATTTGGCGAGCAGTACATGAAGGGTGCACAGGCAGCAGCTGACGCAGTCAACGCGGCGGGTGGCGTCAACGGGGAGAAAATCGTTCTGGTCAAAGGCGATGACGCCTGCGAGCCGAAGCAGGCCGTGACGGTCGCCAAGGACCTCACCAACCAGAAAGTCGCCGGCGTGGTCGGTCACTTCTGCTCCTCTTCGACCATTCCAGCGTCGGAAATCTACGACGAAGCCGGGATCATCGCGATCACCCCGGGTTCGACCAACCCGCAAGTCACCGAGCGCGGCCTCAGCGCCATGTTCCGTATGTGCGGGCGTGACGACCAGCAAGGCATCGTGGCCGGTGACTACATCGTCGACGTGCTCAAGGGCAAGAAAGTCGTCGTGCTGCACGACAAGGACACCTACGGCCAAGGCCTGGCGGATGCCACCAAGGCCCAACTGGTCAAGCGCGGCGTGACGCCTGTGCTGTACGAAGGCCTGACCCGTGGCGAAAAGGACTTCAGCACCATCGTCACCAAGATCCGTGGCGCTGGCGCCGACGTCGTCTACTTCGGCGGTCTGCACCCGGAGGCCGGCCCGCTGGTTCGCCAACTGCGTGAACAAGGTCTGAAAGACGTCAAGTTCATGTCCGATGACGGCATCGTGACTGACGAACTGGTGACCACCGCCGGTGGCCCGCAATTCACCGATGGCGTGCTGATGACCTTCGGCGCCGACCCGCGTCTGTTGCCTGAGAGCAAGACCGTTGTGGACGCATTCCGCAAGGCCGGTACCGAGCCTGAGGGCTACACCCTGTACGCCTACGCTTCGGTGCAGACCCTGGCTGCCGCGTTCAACGGCGCCAAGTCCAACAAGGGCGAAGAGGCTGCAGCCTGGTTGAAGAAAAATCCGGTGAAAACCGTGATGGGCGAAAAAACCTGGGACTCCAAGGGCGACCTGAAAGTCTCCGACTACGTGGTTTACCAGTGGGACAAGGACGGCAAGTATCACCAGCTGGAAAAACAGAAGTAAGGGCTGACGCGATCAGCTGATCCCACCGATTCAATGTGGGAGCGAGCCTGCTCGCGAAGACGGAATGACTGCCAACACATGTGTTGAATGATCGACCGCTTTCGCGAGCAGGCTCGCTCCCACAGGGACGGTGTGGGACGGGCTGATCGTGGCTGACATTGCTCCGACGTAAATCTGTATTTTTCCTAGAAGAGCCGCACATCACAGGTGTGCAGGTTCTCACTGCGTGAGATTGCGTTATGGATGGTATTTTCCTGCAGCAACTGGTCAACGGCCTGACCCTCGGGTCGGTCTATGGCCTGATCGCCATCGGCTACACAATGGTCTACGGCATCATCGGCATGATCAACTTCGCCCACGGCGAGGTTTACATGATTTCTGCTTACCTGGCGGCAATCAGTCTGGCTCTGCTGGCGTACTTCGGTATTGAATCCTTCCCGCTGCTGATGCTCGGCACGCTGATTTTCACCATCGTGATCACGGCGGTGTATGGCTGGGTCATCGAGCGAGTCGCTTACAAACCCCTGCGCAACTCCACCCGACTGGCTCCGTTGATCAGCGCCATCGGCATCTCCCTGATCCTGCAGAACTACGCACAGATTGCCCAAGGCGCCAAACAACAGGGTGTGCCTACCCTGCTGAGCGGTGCATGGCGTGTTGAAGTCGGTACCGGCTTCGTGCAACTGACCTACACCAAAGTCTTCATTCTGGTGGCTGCCTTCGTCGGCATGGGCCTGCTGACCTACGTCATCAAGTACACCAAGCTCGGGCGCATGTGCCGTGCGACCCAGCAAGACCGCAAGATGGCTTCGATCCTCGGCATCAACACCGACCGGGTCATTTCCTATGTGTTCATCATCGGTGCAGCCATGGCGGCGCTGGCCGGCGTACTGATCACGATGAACTACGGCACTTTCGACTTCTATGCCGGCTTCATTATCGGCATCAAGGCGTTCACCGCGGCGGTGCTTGGCGGGATCGGTTCACTGCCCGGGGCCATGCTCGGCGGGATCATCCTCGGCATTTCCGAGTCGCTGTTCTCCGGTCTGGTCAACTCCGACTACAAAGACGTGTTCAGCTTCTCGCTGCTCGTACTTGTTCTGGTCTTCCGGCCGCAGGGCCTGTTGGGCCGTCCTCTTGTGTCGAAGGTGTAAGCGATGTCTTCAACCACTCAAAAATCCATCGATATCAAAAAAAGCCTGGTTGAGGCGATTCTTGCCGGCCTGATTGCCCTGATCGTTTTCGGCCCGATTGTCGGCGTTGTGCTCGAGGGCTACAGCTTCAACCTCGAACCGACCCGCGTGGCCTGGATCATCGGCATTGTCATGATTGGCCGCTTTGCCCTCAGCCTGTTCCTGCAAACGCCCAAGGGCCTGAAAATTCTCGACGGATTCGAGAGCACCGGTTCCGGTGTGCATGTGCTGCCTGCCGATCACAAATCCTCGCTGCGCTGGATCATCCCGCTGCTGATTGTGCTGGCCGTCATCGTGCCGTTTGTCTCCAACTCCTATCTGCTCGGCGTGGTCATCCTCGGGTTGATCTACGTGCTGCTGGGGCTGGGGCTGAACATTGTGGTCGGTCTGGCCGGTCTGCTCGATCTGGGTTACGTGGCGTTCTACGCCATCGGTGCCTACGGTCTGGCGCTCGGTTATCAATACCTCGGTCTGGGTTTCTGGACGGTGCTGCCGCTGGCGGCGATCACTGCCGGGCTGGCTGGTTGCATCCTCGGCTTTCCGGTGCTGCGCCTGCATGGCGACTATCTGGCGATCGTGACCTTGGGGTTTGGTGAAATCATTCGCCTGGTCCTCAACAACTGGTTGTCACTGACGGGTGGCCCGAACGGCATGCCGGCGCCGCTGCCGACGTTCTTCGGTCTGGAATTCGGCAAACGGGCGAAGGATGGCGGGGTGCCGTTTCACGAGTTCTTCGGCATCGCCTACAACCCGGACGTGAAGTACTACTTCATCTACGCAGTGTTGTTCCTCGTGGTGTTGGCCGTGCTGTACATCAAACATCGTCTGGTGAAAATGCCGGTCGGTCGCGCCTGGGAAGCCTTGCGGGAAGACGAAATCGCTTGCCGCTCGATGGGCCTCAACCACGTGCTGGTCAAACTCTCGGCGTTCACCATCGGTGCGTCGACCGCAGGTCTCGCCGGTGTGTTCTTCGCGACCTACCAGGGCTTCGTCAACCCGACCTCGTTCACCTTCTTCGAATCGGCACTGATCCTCGCCATCGTCGTGCTCGGCGGCATGGGCTCGACCATTGGCGTGGTGATCGCTGCATTCGTACTCACCGTCGCCCCGGAACTGCTGCGCGGCTTCGCCGAGTATCGCGTGCTGCTGTTCGGCATCCTGATGGTGTTGATGATGATCTGGCGACCACGCGGGCTGATTCGCATCAGCCGTACCGGGGTCACTCCACGCAAAGGTGCCATTCACTATGAGAGGACTGCGCCATGAGTGAAGTCGTACTCTCTGTTGAAAAACTGATGATGCATTTCGGTGGCATCAAGGCCTTGAGCGATGTCAGCCTGCAGGTCAAACGCAACTCGATCTTCGCCCTGATCGGCCCCAACGGCGCCGGCAAGACCACGGTGTTCAACTGCCTGACCGGGTTCTACAAGGCCTCGGGCGGCAAGATCGAACTCAACGTGCGTGGCCAGCAGACCAACGTCATCCAGTTGCTGGGGGAGTCGTTCAAACCGACGGATTTCGTCTCGCCGAAATCTTTCCTTAGCCGCATGTACTACAAGATGTTCGGCGGTACGCACCTGGTAAACCGTGCAGGTCTGGCCCGTACCTTCCAGAACATTCGCCTGTTCAAGGAAATGTCGGTGCTGGAAAACCTGCTGGTGGCGCAGCACATGTGGGTCAACCGCAACATGCTTGCCGGTATTCTCAACACCAAGGGCTATCGCAAGGCCGAAAGTGACGCGCTGGACGTGGCGTTCTACTGGTTGGAAGTGGTCGATCTGGTGGACTGTGCCAACCGTCTCGCAGGTGAGCTCTCCTACGGCCAGCAGCGCCGTCTGGAGATCGCCCGAGCGATGTGCACGCGGCCGCAGATCATCTGCCTCGACGAACCGGCCGCCGGCCTCAACCCTCAGGAAACCGAAGCGCTGAGCGCGATGATCCGGCTGCTGCGCGACGAGCACGATCTGACCGTGGTGCTGATCGAACACGACATGGGCATGGTGATGAGTATTTCCGACCACATCGTGGTGCTGGACCACGGCATTGTCATCGCTGAAGGCGGGCCTGAAGCGATCCGCAACGATCCGAAAGTGATCGCGGCCTACCTGGGCGCCGATGAAGAGGAAGTGGCATGACCCAACCGATCCTCGAACTCAAGGACCTCGACGTCTTCTACGGTCCGATCCAGGCCCTAAAAGGTGTTTCGCTGCAGATCAACGAAGGGGAAACCGTCAGTCTGATCGGCTCCAACGGCGCCGGCAAATCGACGTTGCTGATGTCGATCTTCGGCCAGCCACGGGCGGCGGGCGGGCAGATTCTTTATCAAGGTGTCGACATTACCCACAAGTCCTCACACTACATTGCCTCCAACGGCATTGCGCAGTCGCCGGAAGGGCGGCGGGTGTTCCCCGACATGACCGTCGAGGAAAACCTGCTGATGGGCACCATCCCGATTGGCGACAAGTACGCCAAAGAGGACATGCAGCGCATGTTTACGCTGTTCCCTCGGCTTGAAGAGCGACGTAACCAGCGGGCGATGACCATGTCTGGCGGCGAACAGCAAATGCTCGCCATTGCCCGGGCCTTGATGAGCCGGCCGAAGTTGCTGCTGCTCGATGAGCCGAGCCTCGGGTTGGCGCCGATTGTGGTGAAGCAGATCTTTGCGACCCTGCGCGAACTTGCGAAAACCGGGATGACCATTTTTCTGGTCGAGCAAAACGCCAACCATGCGCTGAAACTGTCGGACCGCGCGTATGTGATGGTCAACGGTGAGATTCGCCTGACCGGCACCGGCAAAGAACTGCTGGTTAACGAGGAGGTGCGTAACGCCTATCTGGGCGGGCACTGATTTTCCTCGACGTTATGCACAGCCCCGGCGACGAAAGTCCCGGGGCTTTTTTACATCTACAACCCACCACAACCCCCTGTGGGAGCGAGCCTGCTCGCGAATGCGGTGTGTCAGTCACTTGATTGTCTGGATATGCCATCGCTTTCGCGAGCAGGCTCGCTCCCACAGTTGATATGCGCCAGATTCCAGAATTGTGGAAAACAAATTCCCCAAGCTGCCAAAGCGCGACATATAGACGCTGCAAATGGCTGTTTTTCCACAGTTTTGACTTGTCCCCGGTTACTGTGGAGCCGGCTGTGAATAACGTGGGTGTATCTGGCTGCAGGCCTTGTAATCCGTGGCGTGCAAGTGTGTGGTTGTTTTTTGATCAGGTGCTTTTTCTGAAGCTGAAGGCGTCGTTGTCAACCTTTTTCTAGGGATCGGCTCTTCGGCAATTCGATTTGTACGGGCCTGTGGATAAGTCTGTGATTAAACTCTGGAAAGACCGCGCTGAGGGCCGTAATTACTGGCCTCGCGCAATCACTGTGCTGATCGCCCGGTCGTGCAAAATGCCATGTCCCGCACATCTGCCGCTTCAGGGTCAAGCAAAAAACTTTCTATTTCGCCCGCAAAGCCTTGTGTGGCGCGGCTTTGCGCGTTTGCAGTTGCCCCCGAAAACTGTGGAAGGGACTGTGGATAACATGCGTGCACATGGCTACAGGCCACGGTGGCTATGGCGTCGACAGAGTTGGTTGTTTTTTGTACCGCTTGTGGGTGTTGCCCGTGCGTGCAGGGCCGGGCATGCTGCCTGCTGATTTTCTATTCCAAGGGCTGCCCCGGCGGCCGAAGCAAGGAGAACACGATGTCCAACACCCTGTTTATCACCGGCGCGACGTCCGGATTTGGTGAAGCCTGCGCCCGCCGTTTTGCCGAGGCTGGCTGGAAACTGGTGCTGACCGGCCGTCGTGAAGAACGCCTGAGCGCTTTGTGTGCGGAGTTGTCGAAGCAGACCGAAGTGCATGGCCTGGTGCTCGATGTGCGTGATCGCAAGGCGATGGAAGAGGCGATTGCCAACTTGCCGCCGTCCTTCGCCAAGCTGCGAGGCCTGATCAACAACGCAGGTCTGGCACTGGGCGTGGACCCGGCGCCGAAGTGCGATCTGGATGATTGGGACACCATGGTCGACACCAACGTCAAAGGCCTGATGTACGCCACCCGCTTGCTGCTGCCACGCCTGATCGCCCATGGTCGTGGCGCCGGCATCGTCAACCTCGGCTCTATCGCCGGCAACTATCCGTATCCGGGCAGCCATGTGTATGGCGCGACCAAGGCGTTCGTTAAACAGTTCTCGCTGAACCTGCGCTGCGACTTGCAGGGCACCGGCGTGCGGGTCAGCAACATTGAGCCTGGGCTGTGTGAGAGCGAGTTTTCGCTGGTGCGTTTTGCTGGCGATCAGGAACGTTACAACGCGACTTACGCCGGTGCCGAGCCGATCCAGCCGCAGGACATCGCCGAGACGATTTTCTGGGTGATGAATGCGCCGGCGCACATCAACATCAATAGCCTCGAGTTGATGCCGGTGAGCCAGACCTGGGCGGGTTTTGCGATTGAGCGTAATAAGGCCTGACACCGCGTCATCGTTCTTCGCGAGCAAGCTCGCTCCCACATGAGACCGCGATCAAATGTGGGAGCGAGCTTGCTCGCGAAGGGGCCGTCACAGGCAATAAATCCCGATAAGGTAAACTCCCCTCGCAACAACCCAACCGCACCCCGCGGTTTTCAAGGTTTTTCGAGGAGTCAAAGTGAGTAACCGAGGTGAGCAGGCACTGCTCAAACAATCGACCATTCTGATGTTTGCCGTGGCGATTGCCGGGATCGTCACCGGTTTTGTTTCAGGTTCGCAATCCATCCTGTTCGATGGTTTTTTCTCGCTGATCGCAACCTTCATCAAAGTCCTGATGCTGATCACTGCCAAGCTGATCGCCAAGCAAAGCAATCACCGCTTCCAGTTCGGTTTCTGGCACCTGGAGCCGATGGTGCTGCTGATCGAAGGCAGTTTCCTGATGCTGATCGCGATCTACGCGTTTCTCAACGGCGTGTTCGGCATCATCAACGGTGGCCGCGACATCGAGTTGGGGCTGGTGATCATTTATGCCGCGGTGTTTACCGTGGTCGAATTCGCCTACTTCTTCTACGTACGCCAGCGCAATCGTAAGCTCAAATCCAGCCTGATCCAGTTCGACAACATCAGTTGGCTGGTGGATGCGATGCTGTCCGTGGGCCTGTTGATCAGTTTCCTTGCGGCGCTGCTGCTCAAGTCTCAGGGCTATGGCCAGTGGGCGGTGTATGTCGACCCGTTGATCCTGATCGTACTGGCGCTGACCATGTTGCCGCCGGCGTTCAAGATCCTTGGGCCGGCCTTACGCGATGTGCTGGGGATCGCGCCGGACACACTGGATGATCAGGTGCGTCAGGTGATGGAGGCGGCGAAAACCGAGCATGGTTTCGACGATTACGTGTCGTACGTGCAGAAGCACGGGCGGGCACGGTTTATCGAGATTCATGTGGTGTTGCCGACGGATTATGCGCTGAACAATGTCGGACAGCTGGATGCGTTACGCGAAGAGATTTCGGCGAAGCTGGGCAAGCCGGATGCGGCGCGCTGGTTGACGATCAGCTTTACCGGGGACAAGAAGTGGATCGCCTAGCGACCGCATAACGGCTAATCGCGAGCAAGCTCGCTCCCACATTGGAATTGCGCTGAACACACCATTTGTGAACTGCACAAATCAACTGTGGGAGCGAGCTTGCTCGCGAAAGGGATCTATAAGTCAGCGCAAATATTCAGCCAGACCGTGGTAACAAGTCGCCAAGTGATAAGGCGTAGTCGAAGGCATGTCCTTACGGCTAACCTCGCCCAACTCATCCCGGCACTCATGCCAGCCACCGGCATGCAGAAACCGCTGCTGCAACGCCTGCAACTGGCGCAGCACCACTGCTTCGCTGCCCTGACGCAACGTCAGCGCGCGCAGATATTCCGCCTGAGCCCAGATCCGCTGAGTCGAGTCTCGCGGGCGACCGTCCATTTCCAGATCGAGCATCGCCCGCACCGCGCCGGATGACTGCACCACACCGTATTGCTCGGTGAAGGCAAATGCCCGATCCAGCGCCGCATGCAGTTTCGAACCCCGCAGCAACGCTGACGATTCGAGCAGGAAATACCATTCGAACTGATGCCCCGGCTCATACCAGTTATCCACAGCGCCGAGCGGCTTCTCCATCAACACGCCATATTGCGGATCGACGAACTGCTTGTGCATGGCTGTGCATAACTCCAGCAATGCTTGCTGCGTCTGGGCATCTTCGCGAACCGCCAGGGTGGCGAGAAACGCTTCGGCCAGATGCATCAACGGATTCTGCAGCGGACCGGTTTGCAGAGTGATCCAGTCGCGTTCCAGGCAGGCTTCGTACAAACCATCGCCGGTCGCGAAGCGCCGGCCAATGATTTCCAGCGCTGCATTCAACGTCGACTCAACCAACGGATCGCGAGACTTTCCCCAGTAATGCGCACAGGCAAACAGAATAAAGGCGTGGGTGTAGAGGTCCTTGCGTTGATCCAGCGGTTTGCCCTGTGCATCGATGCTGTAGAACCAGCCGCCATGCTCGGCATCGTGAAAGTGCCGTTGCAAGGAGCGAAACAGCGCTGCCGCGCGTACGTCAGCGTTATCCACAACTCCGATCAGACTGGAAAACAGATACAGCTGCCGCGCGCAGGCCATCGCCCGGTAGCGCTGCGGTGGCAGAGGTTGGTGCGTGGCGTCCAGCGCCTCATAGGGCAACGCCATGTCGGCGTTCCAGCCCGGGCCTTGCCAGAGCGGCACGATCACGTTGACGAAGTGCTGTTGCACATCATCGAACAGGGCGGTCAATTCGGGCAGGGCGGTGGAGCGGGAAGCGTGGGGCATGGGCGGACGTCGTCACGGGCTGGGGCGATTGCGCGACATGGTAGCAGAGAGACCGGCATCAGAGATGCGGCGTCTGATCGGCCGCCTTCGCGAGCAAGCTCGCTCCCACAGGTTTTGTGTATGCCACAAATCCAATGTGGGAGCGAGCTTGCTCGCGAAGGGGCCAGTTCAGACACTAAAAACTAGCCTGCGAGCAACCAAACTCCAGTCGCCGCCGAAGCCGCGCCCGCCAGGCGTACCAGCGGCGCCGCTGCCTGAGGCAGAAAACGCACCACGCCATAACCCGCCGCATGCAATGCAGCTGTCGCGGCGACAAAACCAGCCGCATACGCCCAAGGGCTACTCATGTCCGGCAGCTCCAAGCCATGCGCCACACCGTGGAACAGCGCAAACACCGCCGTCGCCACCACCGCCATCACCAACGGTGGACGCACCGCCAATGCCACCGCGAGCCCCAGCGCCAACACCGACGCGGCAATCCCGCTTTCCAGCGCCGGCAATTCCAGCCCTTCAAACCCGAGCATGCCGCCAATCAGCATGGTGCCGACAAACGTGCACGGCAGTGCCCAACGCGCCGCGCCTTGCTGCTGCGCGGCCCATAAGCCAACAGCCACCATCGCCAGCAAATGGTCGAGACCGCCAATCGGGTGGCTGATACCGGCGATCAAGCCACTGTCGCCATGCCCCGGGTGTGCGAAGGCCAATGCCGGAGTCAGCAGCAGCGCCACAGCGCCAAGAATACGTTTGAGTGTCATGAACAAGCTTCCTTGTTGATAATTGAATCAGGCTGCGGTCAGCAGGCCCTGGCGTTCGATGAAGGCGATGATTTGCTCAAGGCCTTGACCGGTCTTCTGGTTGCTGAAGACGAACGGCTTGCCGTTGCGCATGCGTTTGGTGTCGCTGTCCATCATTTCCAGCGAGGCACCCACCAGCGGCGCCAGGTCGATCTTGTTGATCACCAGCAGATCGGATTTGCAGATACCCGGCCCGCCCTTGCGCGGCAGCTTGTCGCCGGCCGAAACGTCGATCACGTAGATGGTCAGGTCGGACAGCTCCGGGCTGAAAGTCGCCGACAGGTTGTCGCCGCCGGATTCCACCAGAATCAGATCCAGCCCCGGAAAACGGCGGTTCAGTTGATCGACCGCTTCCAGGTTGATCGAGGCGTCTTCGCGGATCGCCGTATGCGGGCAGCCGCCGGTTTCCACGCCGATGATCCGCTCCGGTGCGAGGGCTTCGTTGCGCACGAGGAAATCGGCGTCTTCACGGGTGTAGATGTCGTTGGTGACCACGGCAAGGTTGTAGCGCTCGCGCAGGGCCAGGCACAGGGCCAGGGTCAACGCGGTTTTGCCGGAACCGACCGGGCCGCCGATGCCGACGCGCAGAGGTTGTGTGTTCATCGAGTGTTTCTCCTAAGAACGGAAGAGTCGGCTGTACTGGCGCTCGTGGGCCATGCACGCCAGGGACAGACCAAACGCGGCGCTGCCCATGTGTTCGGGATTGATGCGGCTGGCGTCCTGCTGCGCTTGTTGCAGCAGCGGCAGCAGTTCGCTGGTCAGGCGTTGCGCGGCTTGCTGACCCAGCGGCAGAGTTTTCATCAACACGGCGAGCTGGTTTTCCAGCCAGCTCCACAACCACGCGGCGAGCGCGTCCTGCGGGTTGATACCCCAAGCGCGCGCGGCCAGCGCCCAGCACAGGGCCAGATGTGGTTCAGTGCATTGATCGAGAACGCTGCGGGCGGATGCGTCGAGTTCTGGCAAGCCATTGAGCAGTTGCTGCAACGAATAGCCCATCTGCCGGCTCTCCAGATGTAACTCGCGAGTCTCGCGACTGGCGCGATGGCTTTCGCAAAGGATCTGCAATTCAGCCCACTGTTCATCCGCCGCTGCCTGGCAATGCGCGAGCAATAGCGGCGCTTCGAAGCGAGCGAGGTTGAGCAGCAACTGATCGCTGATCCAGCGCCGGGCACTGTCCGGGTTGTTCACGCGACCGTTATCCACAGCCATTTCCAGACCTTGCGAATAGCTGTAGCCGCCAATCGGCAATTGCGGACTGGCCAGGCGCAGCAGCGCCCAGGCCGGATTCACAGGCGTACGCCGAACTGATGGAGTTTCGGCGCGTAATTGAAGTCTTCGTCGCCGTGGCGTGAATGGTGATGGCCGCCGCCATAAGCGCCGTGCTCGGGCTGGAATGGCGCTTCGATCGCTTCGACCTGCGCGCCAAGCTGCTCCAGCATGGCTTTGAGCACGTAATCATCGAGCAGGCGCAGCCAGCCATCGCCAACCTGCAAGGCGACGTGGCGGTTACCCAGGTGATAAGCCGCGCGGGTCAATTCGAATGCATTGGCGCAGGTGACGTGCAACAGTTGCTCGGGGCGGGCGCAGACGCGGACGAGACGCCCGTCTTCTGCTTGCAGGCATTCGCCGTCATACAGCGGCGGCTGACCGCGCTCCAAAAACAACCCGACGTCTTCGCCCTCGGCACTGAAACAGCGCAAACGGCTTTTGCTCCGTGCTTCGAAGGTCAGGTGCAACTCGGCGGCCCAGACGGGTTGAGGGTCGATTCTGCGGTGAATCACCAGCATCGGAAAGCTTCCAGCTATGGACAATACTCTGGCTAGAGCAAGGGCCTTGCCAATCGGACGAGATGTAGGAAATCCCTGTCGGAGCGTAGTGGATGTTTCAAGATGTTGCGGGAATATGGAAGGTTTTGGTGCGTGAAGATTTTTTAATGCACCAAATGGAGGCTGATGCGCCGAACCAAATGTGGGAGCGACGGTGCGACGATTCGACTTGCTCGCGAAAGAGGTGGGTCAGTGATTAGAAGTTGGCTGACACGACGCCTTCGCGAGCAAGTCGAATCGTCGCACCGTCGCTCCCACAGGGGATTTGGTCTGGGCTGAAATAAAGGAAGGTTATTCGGTACTGCCCAAGCCTTGCCAATGCTTGAGCCCGATAAAGATAAAGCGCAGTTGCTGGGTGATCTTCGCCTGTGGCGTCAGATGCTCCGGCAGCGCTTCGGCGGGCGGGTCGATGATGTCGGGAAGGGTGGCAAACACCGATTTGACGATCAGGTCGGCCATTACGCTCAGGCCATCGGCATCCAGATGCTGCAGTTTGGGCATCATCGTCAGGTCAGCAGCGAGGTCCGAGCTGATGTTCTCGCGCAACCGACCGATTGCCTGACGCACCGGTAGCGAACCGCCGTACTGCTCACGGGCGAGAAACAGGAATTGCGAGCGATTGGCGCTGACCACGTCGAGGAAGATCCGCACCGAAGCATCGATGATGCCGCCCATGACGAATTCGTTGTGCCGTACCAAGCGGATGGTTTCGCGGAAGGTCTGGCCGACTTCACTGACCAGCACCAGGCCCAGCTCGTCCATATCGGCAAAATGCCGGTAGAAACCGGTGGGCACTATCCCGGCAGTTTTCGTCACTTCGCGCAGGCTCAGGCTGCCGAATCCTCGGCCGCTTTCCATGAGGTGGCGGGCAGCGTCCATCAAGGCGTTGCGGGTCTGTTGTTTCTGTTCGGCGCGGGGCAGCATCGCAGGAGGTGTTCTTTGGCAGGACAAGCGCCGCACTCTAGCAAATCGGCTTTGTCGGCGTCGAACGGGAGGGCATGCAGCGAAGATTTTATCGGGCCAGAAAAGTCAAAAGCCCAATCCGGGGATTGGGCTTTTTTTCGAGGCCGCCATGCGCTTAGCTCAATTTGCTGTTGCGTTCGATCACACGGTCACCACCACCTTCGGCGAGTGCTTGACCCAGTGGAGTCTTGTCGAAGCCGTCGTCAGCCAGAGTCTGGCCTTGTGGGGTGCGCTCGGTACCGTCAGATGCCAGGGTCTGGCCTTGTGGAGTGCGTTCGGTGCCGTCAGATGCCAGGGTCTGGCCTTGTGGAGTGCGCTCGCTACCGTCGGAAGCCAGAGTCTGACCTTGTGGAGTCTTGTCGTAGCCGTCCTGAACCAGACCTTTCTCTTCCAGGCGATCACGGCCGCCTTCAGCCAGGGTCTGGCCTTGTGGTGTACGGTCGGAACCATCAGCGGCTACGGTCTGGCTGAACACCGAGTGGCTGGATTTCACTTGCGGAGTAGCTTGGTCGGCAGCGGGCAGGGCGAAAGCAGTGCTGGCTAGCATCGACAGGGTAAGGCTGAGCAGTAATTGGCGTTTCATGATGGGTTGCTCCTTGGGAGGGCGATAAAGTGGGTACGAAGGCAATGCTACTCTCGATAAGTCGATATAAAAGTTCATAAACGCAATGGTAATAATCAACAGAATTGATTGTTCTGCCGAGAGGCTCTAGACCGGGGCTTTCCGGGCGACGGTTTTGCACCGGGGTGGGTATTTCCGACTCACTCGCGCCTCGCAAAAGTGCGGGTCGCGGTAACACTGTTCGACTGATCGGTCAGATTTCGCGAGACTTTTTGCGCCCTAATCGACCTTTCGATTAAACCTGCGGCTGGTTTGCCAGTCGTAGATTTCATGAGGGCCGCTTTGGCCCGCCGTTTCAGCCGTACGCCGCAGTCTTTGCGTGCGGTCGTGATCAGGAGCTTTGTGCATGACGCGCACTGGAAAAATCTTCAGCTGGACCTTCGCCATCCTCGTGCTGCTACTGGCCGTGCTGGTGTTGATCATCGTGTTCTTCGACTGGAACCGGATCAAACCGCCGCTCAACGCCAAAGTCTCGGAAGAACTGCACCGACCGTTTGCCATTAACGGCAACCTCGCGGTGATCTGGCAGCGCGAGCCGGACGAGGGCGGCTGGCGCGCGTGGGTGCCGTGGCCGCATGTGGTCGCTGAGGATTTGAGCCTGGGCAACCCGGACTGGTCGAAGCAACCGCAGATGGTCACGCTCAAGCGCGTCGAACTGCGCATCTCGCCGCTGGCGTTGTTGGCGCAACGGGTGGTGATTCCGCGTATCGACCTGACCGAACCGAACGCCGAGTTGCAGCGCCTGGCCGACGGCCGCGCCAACTGGACGTTCAAGTTCGACCCGAAAGATCCGAACGCTGAACCGTCGAACTGGGTGGTTGACATCGGCGCCATTGGTTTCGACAAGGGCCACGTCACCCTCGACGACCAGACGCTCAAAACCAGTCTTGATGTGCTGATCGATCCGTTGGGCAAGCCGATTTCCTACAGCGATATCGTTGGTGCGAAAGCGGCGAAAACCGCCCAGGACAAGGGCGGTGCGCCGCAGGATTATGCATTTGCCTTGAAGGTCAAAGGCCAATACCACGGCCAGAACCTCACCGGCCAAGGCAAGATCGGCGGTCTGCTTGCCTTGCAGGACGCGAGCAAACCCTTTCCGTTGCAGGCGCAGGCGAAGATCGGCGACACCAGCATCGAACTGGCCGGCACGCTGACCGACCCGCTCAATCTCGGCGCGCTGGATCTGCGCCTGAAACTGGCCGGCGCCAGCCTCGGCAACCTTTACCCGCTGACTGGCGTGACCCTGCCGGACACGCCGCCATACGCCACCGACGGACATTTGATCGCCAAGCTGCATGACGACGCCGGGGCGAAATTCACTTATGAACAGTTCAACGGCAAGATCGGCAGCAGTGATATTCATGGCGACCTGACCTACGTCGCCAGCCAGCCACGGCCGAAACTCAGCGGCGCGTTGCTCTCCAATCAACTGTTGTTCGCTGACCTCGCACCGCTGATCGGCGCCGATTCCAATGACAAGCAAAAGGCGCGCGGCGGCGAGAGCAAACAGCCGGCCGATAAAGTGCTGCCGGTGGAAGAGTTCAAGACTGATCGCTGGCGCGCAATGGACGCCGACGTCGAGTTCACCGGCAAGCGCATCGTCCACAGCGAGAAACTGCCGTTCAACGACCTCTATACCCACTTGAAACTCAACGACGGCGAACTGAGCCTGGAGCCACTGCGCTTCGGTGTGGCCGGCGGCAATCTCGATGCACAGATTCGCCTCAACGGTCGCACCGAGCCGCTGGAAGGCCGGGCGAAACTGACCGCACGCCGCTTCAAGCTCAAGGAGTTGTTCCCGACCTTTGAACCGATGAAGACCAGTTTCGGTGAGCTCAATGGCGACGCCGATATCACTGGGCGCGGCAACTCGGTGGCCAAGCTGCTGGGCGGGGCCAACGGCAAATTGAAGATGCTGATCAACGACGGCGCGATCAGCCGTGAGCTGATGGAACTGGCCGGGCTCAACGTCGGCAACTATGTGGTCGGCAAGATCTTTGGCGACAAGGAAGTGAAGATCAACTGCGCAGCGGCCGACTTTGACATCAAGAGCGGTCTGGCCACCACGCAGTTGTTTGTCTTCGATACCGAGAACGCGATCATCTATATCGACGGCACGGCGAACATGGCCACCGAGCAGCTGGATCTGACCGTGACACCGGAATCCAAGGGCTGGCGTTTGATTTCCCTGCGTTCACCGCTGTATGTGCGTGGCAAGTTCATCAAGCCGGATGCGGGCGTGAAGGCAGTGCCGCTGATGTTGCGTGGCGCGGGAATGGTGGCGTTGGGCGTGATCGCGGCGCCGGCGGCGGGGCTGTTGGCGCTGGTGGCGCCGAGTGGTGGTGAGCCGAATCAGTGTGCGCCGTTGCTTGAGCAGATGAAGGCGGGCAAGGCGCCTGTTACCGTTAAACCTACCAAATAGTCGGTGCCCGTAAGGGCTCCTTCGCGAGCAGGCTCGCTCCCACATTTGAAATGCATTCCAATGTGGGAGCGAGCCTGCTCGCGAAGGCGGTTTTGAAAGGTTACAGGTCGTTCAGGATGTCAGCCATGTCATCGGCGTGCTCTTCTTCCTGCGCCAGGATATCTTCGAAGATACGCCGCGTAGTGGGGTCTTTCTCACCGATGTACTGGATGATTTCGCGATAGCTGTCGATGGCGATCCGCTCGGCAACGAGGTCTTCGTAGACCATCTCTTTGAGGGTGTTGCCGGCCACGTATTGCGCGTGGGACATCTTCGACAGCATGTCGGGGTTGAACTCGGGTTCGCCGCCCAATTGCACGATGCGCTCGGCCAGACGGTCGGCGTGCTGGGCTTCCTGGGTGGCGTGTTCGAGAAACTCTTCGGCGGCCACATGGGCTTTCACGCCATTGGCCATGAAGTAGTGGCGCTTGTAGCGCAGCACGCAGACCAGCTCGGTGGCCAGCGATTCATTGAGCAAGCGCAGCACCTCTTCACGGTCGGCGCTGTAGCCTTCGGTGACGGCGCCGTTCTCGACGTGTTGGCGCGCACGGTCGCGCAAGGTTTGAACATCTGACAGATGCAGGTCGTCGCTCATTTCGATCTCCTGGAGGCTAATCCGATTGTCGCCACGTTCTGCGGACGCGGTCGCTACCTAAGCTGTGAGTCATGAGCGTTGCAAAAAGTTTTATCGGTTTACGCAACCCCTGCAGGAGCTGCCGAAGGCTGCGATCTTGGCGCCAGCCCGGACAAAACTGCTTCCTCGCGCAGCCAGGCAAAAAAAGCCCGCACCGGCGGGTGCCGCTCGCGCCCCGGCACACACAACGCGCTGTAGCCTGCACCCTCGACCTGAACCTCGCCTTTGTACGGCAGCAGCAAACCGCTGGCGACACTCTCCGACACCAGAATATTGCTCGCCAGCACCAGCCCTTGCCCGGCGATTGCCGCTTGCAGGGCGTAATGTTCTTCATCGTATTCACGGATCGCCGGTTGCTGCTTCAGCCAGTTTTCCTCGGCCTTGGCGCACCACGCTTCCCAGCCATGGGCATACAGTTTCGAGTTGTGCCAGCGCACGCTGATCAACGTTGGTGTGCGCCGCGCGGCCAGCGCCACTTGCTCGGGCGAGCCGTAAACGCCGAACGACTCATCGAACAGGCACAGACCGTACAGATTCGGGTAGTCGTCGAGGCTGTAGCGCAAGACCAGATCGACGCTGGCGTCCTGGTGCAGATCGATGACTTCGCAGTGGGTGTCGAGGCGCACGTTGATGTTCGGATGCTGCGCATAAAAGCGCCCGAGGCGCGGCACCAGCCACAGCGCTGCGAATGCGGCGGTGGTCGATAGCGTCAGCGTGCTGGCGTTGCGCTGCGGGCGCAGGGTGTCGACGCTTTGCGCCACCTCCAGCAGTGCGCCGTGCAGGCTGCGAAACAGGCGTTCGCCGCCCTCGGTCAGGCGTACCTGGCGCGGCAGACGTTCGAACAGCGCGAGGCCGAGCCAGTCTTCCAGCGAACGGATCTGGTGCGAAATCGCTGTGGGCGTGACTGACAGCTCTTCGGCGGCGGCCTTGAAACTGAGCAAGCGTGAAGCGGATTCGAAGGCGCGCAGGGCGGTCAGGGGCAGCGAGGCAAACATTGAAAATCTCCATGGATGAAACAAATTCATCCCGACTGATTTTTGCTCATTTGAGGCCTGGGCGTGATGCCTGCAATCTGCAGCGACACAGCAACTCAAGTCTAGTCTCAAGGAGTTTCAGATGAGCAAGATTCTTGCGATTCATGCCAGCCCACGTGGCGACCGTTCCCACTCGCGGCGTCTGGCGGAACATTTTCTCAGTGCCTGGCAGGTGCGTCATCCGCAGGCGCAAGTGACTCGCCGCGAGGTCGGGCGAGCGCTGATGCCGGCCGTCAATGAAGCCTTTGTCGCCGCCGCGTTTTATCCACAGCCTGAAGCACGCCCACTGTCGATGCAGGCCGATCTGGCCTTGAGCGATCAACTGGTCGGCGAGCTGTTCGAGCACGACCTGCTGCTGATTTCCACGCCGATGTACAACTTCAGCGTGCCCAGCGGCCTCAAGGCCTGGGTCGATCAGATCGTGCGCCTGGGTCTGACCTTCGATCACACGCTGGACAATGGCGTCGCCCAGTACACGCCTTTGTTACAGGGCAAGAAAGCCTTGATCGTCACCAGTCGCGGCGGCTTCGGCTTCGGTCCGGGTGGTGAACTGGAAGCCTTGAACCACGCCGATCCATGGTTGCGCACGGCGCTGGGTTTCATCGGCATCAATGACGTCAGCGTGGTCGCGGCCGAGGGCGAAGAATCCGCCGAACGCACTTTCGCGGTATCGGTGGCCGAGGCCGAGCAGCGTTTGCTCGACCTGGCAAGGGAGTTCTAGGTGGCCTGGCTGTTCCTGCTGATCGCCGCCGGGTTTGAAGTGACGTTCGCCATGGGCATGAAGTACGCCGAGGGCTTCACCCGACTGTGGCCGTCGTTGATCACGGTGATTGCGGCGGTCGGCGGGATCTACTTCCTGACCCTGGCGATGCGTGAGTTGCCGGTGAGCATCGCCTACCCGATCTGGACCGCGATTGGTTCGTTGGGCACGGTGTTCCTCGGCTTTGCCCTGTTGGGTGAGAGCCTGACGCTGGTCAAACTGGTTTCGGTAGGGCTGATTGTGGCGGGGGTGGTGGGCCTGAAGTAGGCTGGTCGTTGAGTTGTCATGATCAGGGAGGATGCTTGGCGGGCGTTTTGCACGTCTGGCATCCACTCACCGACCACAAGGATGTTTGCCCATGTCGACGCGTTATCCATTGGTGCTGGTGCCCGGAATGCTCGGGTTTATCCGGCTGGTGCTCTATCCGTACTGGTACGGCATCATCAAGGCACTGCGCCGTGGTGGTGCGACGGTGATTGCGGTGCAGGTGTCGCCGCTCAACTCCACAGAGGTGCGTGGCGAGCAATTGCTGGCGCAAATCGATGAGATTCTGCGCGAGACCGGGGCGCAAAAGGTCAACCTGTTCGGCCACAGTCAGGGCTCATTGACGGCGCGCTATGCGGCGGCGAAACGGCCAGACCTGGTGGCGTCGGTGACATCGGTGGCCGGGCCGAATCATGGCTCGGAGCTGGCCGACTATCTGCAAAAACACTATCCGGCGGATAGCGCCAAGGGCCGCCTGCTTGAGGCATTGCTGCGTTTTGTCGGGTGGCTGATGGCGTTACTGGAAACCGGTTACCACGGGCCGAAACTGCCGGTGGATATTCATGCCTCGCACCAATCGCTGACCACTGCGGGCGTGGCTCTGTTCAATCAGCGTTATCCACAGGGCTTGCCCGAGACGTGGGGCGGGCACGGGCCGGAAGAGGTTAACGGCGTGCGCTATTACTCGTGGTCGGGGACGTTGCAGCCGGGCAAGACTGATCGCGGCGGCAATTTGTTTGATGGAACCAATCGCAGCTGTCGCTTGTTTGCGAAAACCTTCGTGCGTGAGCCGGGGCAGTGCGACGGCATGGTCGGGCGCTACAGCTCGCATCTGGGGACAGTGATTGGCGATGACTATCCGCTGGACCACTTCGATATCGTCAATCAGTCGCTGGGGCTGGTCGGCAAGGGCGCGGATCCGGTGCGGCTGTTTGTCGAGCATGCGGCGCGGCTAAAGGCTGCCGGCGTTTAATCGCAAGACCTAGTCATCGTTCTTCGCGAGCAAGCTCGCTCCCACATTGGAATGCATTCCAACAGAAGGAATGCGGACACCTGTGGGAGCGAGCTTGCTCGCGAAGAGGCCGGGTCAGGCAACGCTGATCGGGCGGCCCAACACGGTGGTCCAACGCTCGGAAAGAATCACCCCACCCAAGGTCAGTAATCCACCCACCAAGTGATACATCGCCAACTGCTCCTTCAACACCACCGCCGCAATCAGCGCGGTAATCAATGGCAGCAGGTTAAAGAACAACGTCGTGCGGCTCGGCCCCAGACGCTGCACCGCCTGCATCCACGCCAGCGGCGCGAGCATCGACGCCAGCAGGCATGCATACAGCACCAGCGGAATGTTCTGCAGAGTCAAACCGGTCTTCGGCGAAGCGGCATACAGCGGAAACAGCACGACAATCGCCACCAGCACCTGCAAATACAACAATACCAATGGCGGCAGGCGCAGCTGCCATTTCTTCAACAGGGTGCTGTAGATCGCATAGGCGAGGGTGGCGATCAGCATCATCGCATCACCCATGTTCACCCCGTGTTGCAGCAACGCGCCGAGGCTACCGGACGACACCACCACCAGCACGCCAGCGAATGACAGCACCGCACCGACCAGCGCACCAGCGGTGAGACGCTGACCGAGACTGATGATCGCCATGGCCAGCGACATCAACGGCATCAGCGACAGGATGATGCCCATGTTGGTCGCGGTAGTCAGGGTCGCGGCGAAGTAGGCGAGGCTTTGATAAACCGCCATGCCGAGTACGCCGAGGATGAAAATCTTGCCCAGGTTCGGGCGAATCTGCGGCCAGTGCGCGATCACCGCTTTGAGCATGAATGGGGTGAACAACAAACCGGCGAGGAGCCAGCGGTAGAAACCGATCTCGGCGGGGAAAATCGCCCCGACCGCCAGTTTGTTGATCACGGTATTGCCGGCCCAGATAAAAATCGCCAGCAGTGGAAACGCGTATTGCATGAGTTGAAACCATTACATTGATGAAGCGCAATTATCCCCTGTCTGGATGCAAGCCTATACTGCGAACCGGACAACCTGCCCCTGAAACCGGACAGCATGAACAGTAAACATATCGATCTGCTGGATTTCAGCGAACTGCCGTCAGCGGTTTACTTCCGTTATGCCGATTTCAACGCCCATGAATTTGCTGCGCCGCATCGTCATCCGTGGGGCACGCTGGAGTACGCCGCTCACGGCGTGCTGCACATGGATGTCGACGGCAGCCGCTTCATGTCGCCGCCGCAGTACGCGGTGTGGGTGCCGCCGCAGGTCGAGCACAGTTTCTACAGCCATCAACCGGTCAACTATCGCGCGGTGTGTCTTGATCCCAGGGTCTGCACCGATTTGCCCCGGCGTGCCTGCACACTTGCGATCAGCGACATCCTCAAAGCGATTCTCAAGGACTTCGCCGCCCGCGACGTGAAGATTCCTGCGCTCGATGCCGATCAACGACTGGCGCAGGTTCTGGTCGATCAACTGCAACAGGCGCCGGTGCATGAGTGTTATCTGCCCTACGCCAGCAGCCCGGGGTTGCTCGCAATCCTCGAAACCTTGCAGGCCGAGCCGGGCAACAATCAGCCGCTGGCGCATTGGGCGCTGCAAGTGCACGTTAGTGAACGCACCTTGGCGCGGCAATTCGTTCGGGAGCTGGGGATGAGCTTTGGCGAGTGGCGCCAACGTCTGCGTTATCTCGCCGCGATCGAGGCGCTGGAAACTACCCGCAGCGTGCAGGAAATTGCCTTCGACCTCGGTTACAGCAGCGGTTCGGCATTTATCGCCATGTTCGCCCGGCAGGCCGGGTGTACACCGGAGCAGTATCGCCGTAGCCATCTGGAAGGCAGGAAGGTGTAACAAGATTTGGCTACACTCCAGCAGAGGCCGCTCCCATCGGTGCGGCGACAAGGAGAAAACTCCATGAAGATGTTGCGTGTGCCGTTGTTGATGATTGGTTTGCTCCTGTGTTCCCAAGGTTTCGCCGCCACGGCGCAACAGAACAAAATGACCACCTGCAATGCCGATGCGACCGCCAAGAGTCTGAAAGGCGATGAGCGTAAAACCTTCATGAGCACCTGCCTCAAGGCAGCGCCGGCGGCCAACGATGCCAAGGCCCTGACCCCCCAGCAGCAGAAAATGACCACCTGCAACGCCGACGCGAAAACCAAGGCGCTGACCGGCGATGCGCGCAAGGCGTTCATGAGTGATTGCCTGAAGAAAAAATAACCCGGTTCTGTGGAGTGTCAGGGTCGACGCGTCCGCTCCAGATTTGCCCTCACCCTAACCCTCTCCCGGAGGGAGAGGGGACTGACCGCGGTGTCTCAACAAACTCGTCGACCTGAAAAAACCGGTCGATTATGGATTCCATGGCGCTATTTCAGGTCACCGGGTATCCAGAGCATCCCCCAATCGGTTCCCTCTCCCGGAGGGAAGAGGGGGCTGACCGCGCTGATTTCAGATCTCCATCGACCTGAACTATCCGGCCGATTCTGGATTCAATACAGCACTGGCAGGTCACCGGATTTCTTCGCCATTCCTTGATCGGTTCCCTCTCCCTTTGGGAGAGGACTAGGGTGAGGGGACCTGAAGCACCGCATATTTCTAGTGCTCCCCCCAGAACGCTGGCAGACTGCCAATCCTTTTACGCCGTTCGTTTTGAGGCTGTATGCCAACGTTTTCTGAGCGTCATGTAGTGTTCTGGGTCAGTTGCATCATCATTTTCGGCGGTTTGCTGCTGGTGCTGCCGCTGCGCTTGCTGCCCAGTCTGTTGGCCGGTTTGTTGGTCTATGAGCTGGTCAACATGCTCACCCCGCAGCTGCAACGGCTGATCGAAGGCCGCCGCGCGCGCTGGTTGGCGGTAGCGTTACTGGGCACGCTGGTGGTGAGTGTGCTGGCATTGATCTTCGCCGGCGCGATCAGTTTTCTTCTGCACGAAGCGGAAAATCCCGGCGCTTCCCTCGACAAGTTCATGGGCGTGGTCGACCGCGCGCGCGGGCAATTGCCGCCGTTCATCGACGCCTATCTGCCGGCCAGTGCTGCGGAATTTCGCGTGGCGATTGGCGAGTGGATGAGCAAACACCTGTCCGACCTGCAACTGGTCGGCAAGGACGCCGCGCACATGTTCGTGACGTTGCTGATCGGCATGGTGCTCGGCGCAATCATCGCCTTGCAGCGCATCCCCGACGTTACCAAACGCAAACCATTGGCCGCCGCGCTGTTCGACCGTTTGCACCTGCTGGTGCAGGCGTTTCGTAACATCGTTTTCGCGCAGATCAAGATTTCCCTGCTCAATACCTTCTTCACCGGGATTTTCCTCGCGGTGATCCTGCCGATGTTCGGCATCAAATTGCCGCTGACCAAAACCCTGATCGTGCTGACCTTCCTGCTCGGCCTGCTGCCGGTGATCGGCAATCTGATGTCGAACACGCTGATCACCATCGTCGGCCTGTCACTGTCGATTTGGGTGGCCGTGGCGGCGCTGGGTTATCTGATTTTTATCCACAAGCTCGAATACTTTCTCAACGCGCGCATTGTCGGCGGGCAGATCAGTGCCAAGTCGTGGGAGTTGCTGCTGGCGATGCTGGTGTTCGAGGCCGCGTTCGGCCTGCCGGGGGTGGTGGCGGGGCCGATTTATTATGCGTACCTGAAGAGTGAGTTGAAGCTGGGCGGGATGGTGTAACCGATGGATCTGTACCGCCTGATCTGGCGCCTTCGCGAGCAAGCTCGCTCCCACACTGGATCGCATTTCAACTGAAGGAGTGCGGTCAAATGTGGGAGCGAGCTTGCTCGCGAATGGCGCGACGCCGATTTCAGGTCAGTTCATGGCGCCGTAGCGCTTCATCGCATCAATCGCCAAACCGCTGCCAATGCTGCCGAAGATATTCCCTTCGACATGTCGCGCATTTGGCAGCATCGCCGAGACGCTGTTGCGCAGCGCCGGAATCCCGCTCGAACCACCGGTGAAGAACACGGTATCAACCTGATCCACCGCCACACCGGCATCGTTCAGCAACTGTGTGACACTGCCGCGTACCCGCTCCAGCAACGCATCAATCGCCGATTCAAACAGCGCACGGGTCAGCTCAACACTCAAGCCTGCTTCGATCCGGTCCAGCGGCACATGGCGGCTGTCGGTGTGGGTCAGCTGGATCTTGGTTTCTTCGACTTCCATCGCCAGCCAGTGGCCGGCGCGCTGCTCGATCAACTTGAACAGGCGATCGATGCCGCCGGTGTCTTCGATGTCGTAGCGCATGCTGCCCAGCGCCAGGCTGGATTTCTGCGAGTACACCGAGTTGATGGTGTGCCAGGTCGCCAGGTTCATGTGGTGGCTGGTCGGCATATAGGCGCCGCTCTTCATGCGGCTGCCGTAGCCGAACAACGGCATCAGGCCTTGCAGGCTCAACTGTTTGTCAAAGTCGGTCCCGCCAATGTGCACACCGCCGGTGGCGAGGATGTCATCGTGACGGTTATCCAGACCACGACGCTCCGGCGACAGGCGCACCAGCGAGAAGTCGGAGGTACCGCCGCCGATGTCGACGATCAGTACCAGCTCTTCTTTCTCGATGGTCGACTCGTAGTCGAAGGCGGCGGCGATCGGTTCGTACTGGAACGACACGTCCTTGAAACCGATCTTCTTCGCCACATCGACCAGGGTGTCTTCGGCTTCCTGGTCCGCCAGCGGATCGTCATCGACGAAGAACACCGGACGACCAAGCACCACTTGCTCGAATTCCCGACCGGCGGCAGTTTCGGCGCGGCTCTTCAACTGACCGATGAACAGGCCGAGCAAGTCCTTGAATGGCATCGCTGTGCCGAGCACGCTGGTGTCGTGCTTGATCAGCTTGGAACCGAGCAGGCTTTTCAGCGAGCGCATCAGTCGGCCTTCGTAGCCTTCGAGGTACTCGTGCAGGGCCAGACGACCGTAAACCGGGCGGCGTTCCTCGATGTTGAAGAACACCACCGACGGCAGGGTGATCTTGTCGTCTTCCAGCGCGATCATCGTTTCCATGCCGGGGCGCAGCCAGCCGACGGTGGAGTTGGACGTGCCGAAGTCGATACCGCAGGCACGTGCTGGAGAGGCGTCTTTCATGTCTTTCGGTTCCGGTCAAAAAAACGGCCGCGCAGTGTATGTCAGTGCGCGTCAGAATCGAAGGCCGGTCATCTGCTATTTCACGACTAAACTGCCTTGAAACCTCAAGCTTCGCCCCAAACTTGCTGGCATGGGCCGGCAGAACCACCGGCGGTCGCAAGAACCGTCGTCCACTGCCGATAAACTTCTGCTGCGCCACCCGGTCACAACCTTGAGATCGGTCAACCCGGCACGCGCGAATCGGCGCATGCTGGCATCGGCGCGAAATCGATAACGGATGGTGATTCCTTCAATGGACTTCAAAGACTATTACAAGATACTCGGCGTGGAGCCGACAGCAGACGACAAGGCAATCAAGGCGGCCTATCGCAAGCTGGCGCGCAAATACCACCCCGATGTCAGCAAGGAAAAAGACGCCGAGGCCAAGTTCAAAGACGCCTCGGAAGCCTATGAAGCGCTGAAAAGTGCCGACAAGCGTGCCGAATACGACGAGCTGCGCCGTTATGGCCAGCACGGTCAGCCGTTTCAGGGGCCACCGGGCTGGCAGAGCCGTGGCGGCTTTGGCGGCGGTGGTGGCGACACCGGTGACTTCTCGGACTTCTTCAGTTCGATCTTCGGCAATCGCGGCCCCGGTTTCGGTGGCGGCGAAGGTCGGCATCAACGCAGTGCAGGGCGCCGAGGGCAAGACGTGGAAATGGAACTGCCGATCTTCCTCGAGGAGACGCTGGCGAACGAGTCGAAAAAAGTCACCTTCCAGGTGCCGCAATACAACGCCAACGGCCAGCACGTCAGCAACACCAGCAAAAGCCTGAACGTGAAGATCCCGGCGGGCGTGACCGACGGCGAGCGCATCCGCCTCAAAGGCCAAGGCGCACCGGGCGTCGGTGGCGGAGCGAATGGTGATCTGTACCTGACCATTCGTTTTGCGCCGCACCCGAAATTCGATGTCGAAGGCGAAAACCTCATCATCACCTTGCCGCTGGCGCCGTGGGAACTGGCGTTGGGTGCCGAGGTGGCGGTGCCGACCCTGACCGGCAAGATCAACCTCAAGGTGCCCGCCGGTAGCCAGAATGGCCAGCGCATGCGCGCCAAAGGTCATGGCCTGAAAAACAAGGCCGGCGAGCGCGGGTATCTGTTCGTCCAGCTCAAAGCCGTGATGCCGAAAGCCGCTGACGACGAGGTCAAGACGCTGTGGCAGGAACTGGCGAAGAAAGCCGCCTTCAATCCGCGAGAGAACTTCTGAATTCGACGACGGAGTAGCCCATCATGAGCAGCCCCCTGATCGTTCAACTGGACCTGGCAGAATTCTGCGAGGCAGCCGATTTATCGGATGTCTACGTGATCGAAATAGTCGAACACGGCATCCTCGAACCTCAGGGCGCGCAGCCCCGGGAATGGCGCTTTACCGATTACGAGTTGGCTTTGGCCAAACGCGCCGCCAAGCTGCGGCGCGATCTGGAGCTTGAGTGGGAAGGCGTCGCCCTGGCGCTGGACCTGCTGGAAGAGGTGCGTGAGTTGCGTGCTGAAAACCGCATGTTGCGCCAGCGCTTGGGACGGCTGGTGGTCGAGTAGTGTTTGCAGGTGTTTCCTCGTGTTTTAACCGGCAAGACTGTCTGATAGTTTTCCGGGCAAGGATCGGCAATGGACGCCGGTCTTCGTAGCACCCGCCATGCCGGCGGGCACTGCGCAACGCTTACAAGGAAAAGTATTCATGCCTGTCAAACCCAAACCGCCAGCACCCGGTGCTGGCGCTGTCGATGTACCCACACGCCCGCGTACACCCTCTGAATCAACCCGGTCAGAATTTGAATCGCTGCATCTCACGTCAGACCCGTTTGCCCGCCGAACCTCAAGCGACATGGCTGAAGACGGTAGCCGTGCACTTGAAGTCGAGGTGGCGACGTCGATCCCGAAAGTGCAAGTCCATGAACCGACATCCACCTCCTCGACTGTCTCGGCTGCTGACGTTGCGCTGCTGCAGCATTACCTGATTCCATCGGCAAGCGCATTACCTGACGCAGACGCGCAAGGATTGCGCACGTTCAAGGGGCGTCATTACGCCGATGTGCAGGGTGGCGGCACCGTACTGATCGGCGTGGATGCCGAAACCGGCCTGCACAAGGCCCGGCTGTCGAGCGAGTTGCAACCTTCCGGGCCTGAACTGGCTCACGATCCGTCGAGCAACCACTGGTATCCGCTGGTGGATTTCACCGTATCCAGGGCAGACGACGCGCTTATGCCGCGCGAGAGTCGCAAGGTTGACCGGCACAGTGATGACGAGTTCGAGTGGGCGCTGGAAGAACTGCCCAGAGAGGCGGAGGAACGCTTCTATCTGGCCTCTGAATCGATGCCGGTCAAACCTTACACGGCAGAAGAGTTGAGCATGATGCGCGAGGAAACGCGCTACTCGTTCCTTGCCAATCAATTGGGCACCTACAACCGCGCAAACAACGGCAAGTATCCGCTCAGGGATACCGCCGGGCGGCCGATCCGCATTCGAAAGTTGCAGAGCAAAGTGCGCTTTGAAAACGGCGACCAATATACCTCTGAGCAGATCAAACCCTATATCAGGTTTGAAGGGCATGAACAGGTCGCGTTGCTGTATGAGGAAAAGCTGCAATTGCGCACGTTCACCGAGGCCGATGCCAAAGTTCCCGGGGAGAAATCGCTGATCGGACAGTCCATGGTGGTGGCTAACAGGCGCATCGCCAAAGGCGAGGCAATCGGTGTCTACGGTGGTGCGATAACGCCGGCAAGGTTTGTTCAGCCCAACGAACAAACCTTCACCATGCTGGCGGGAATGCGTTTGAAACCAGGTCCGGGCGTACTGCTGCCTGATCCGTTGGCGATCCTTGGGGACACCATCATTTCTCGCATCAATTCCAATTTTGAATACGACGATGCGGGCAAGCCGATTCGTCAGGCACCGGATGGCTACAATGTCGAAACCGTGCCGTTCGACGTCGAAGCGCAACAATGGCTTGGCAAACAGCTGGTGACCAAAGACTTTATCCTTAACGCCATCTTTGCCACGCAGGACATACCGGCAGGGACTGAGTTACGCCTGGATTACAACTACAGCGAGCAACAAATGTCGTGGGCATTTCCGTAAATCGTTAACGGCTTCTGAATACGGACCTCGACATCCGTATTCAGACCATGACGGTTGTCAGAACAGGAAATACCGCTGCGCCATCGGCAGTGTTTCTGCCGGTTCACACCACAACAGCACGCCATCAGCCTTGACCTGGTAAGTCTGCGGATCGACATCGATGTTCGGCAGATAGTCGTTGTGGATCAGGTCGGTTTTCTGCACATCACGACAACCTTTGACCACGGCGATTTTCTTCTTCAGGCCCAGCGCTTCAGGCAGTCCCGCTTCCTGCGCCGCCTGACTGATAAAGGTCAGGCTGGTGGCATGCAGCGAGCCACCGTAGCTGGCGAACATCGGACGGTAGTGCACCGGTTGCGGGGTCGGAATCGAGGCGTTGGCATCGCCCATCAGACTGGCGGCGATCGCTCCACCCTTGAGGATCAGCGTCGGTTTAACGCCAAAGAATGCCGGACGCCACAGCACCAGATCCGCCCACTTGCCGACTTCGATCGAACCGACTTCATGGCTGATGCCATGGGTGATCGCCGGGTTGATCGTGTACTTGGCGATGTAACGTTTGGCGCGGAAGTTATCGTTGCCTTCGCCATCCTGCGGCAGTGGGCCGCGCTGTTTTTTCATCTTGTCGGCGGTTTGCCAGGTGCGCGTGATGACTTCGCCGACACGGCCCATGGCCTGGCTGTCGGAGCTGATCATCGAGAACGCGCCGAGGTCGTGGAGGATGTCTTCGGCGGCAATCGTTTCGCGGCGGATGCGGCTTTCGGCGAAGGCGACGTCTTCGGCAATGCTCGGGTCAAGATGGTGGCAGACCATCAGCATGTCGAGGTGTTCGTCGATGGTATTGCGGGTGAACGGCCGGGTCGGGTTGGTCGAACTCGGCAATACGTTAGGGAAACCGCAAGCCTTGATGATGTCCGGCGCGTGACCGCCACCGGCACCTTCGGTGTGATAGGTGTGGATGGTGCGGCCCTTGAACGCGCCTAGCGTGGTTTCGACGAAACCGGATTCGTTGAGGGTGTCGGTGTGGATCGCCACCTGCACGTCGAACTGGTCGGCAACGCTCAGGCAGTTATCGATGCTAGCCGGCGTGGTGCCCCAGTCCTCGTGCAACTTGAGACCGATGGCGCCGGCCTTGACCTGCTCGATCAATGGCTCCGGCAGGCTGGCGTTGCCTTTGCCGGTGAGGCCGATGTTCATCGGGAAGGCGTCGGCGGCCTGGAGCATGCGTGCCAGGTGCCACGGCCCGGAGGTGCAAGTGGTGGCGTTGGTGCCGGTGGCGGGGCCGGTGCCGCCGCCGATCATGGTGGTGACGCCGCTCATCAGCGCTTCTTCGATCTGCTGCGGGCAGATGAAATGGATGTGTGTGTCGATGCCGCCGGCGGTGAGGATCATGCCCTCGCCGGCGATCACTTCGGTGCCGGCGCCGATGGCGATGGTCACGTTCGGCTGCACGTCCGGGTTGCCGGCCTTGCCGATCGCGAAGATGCGCCCGTCCTTGAGACCGACGTCGGCTTTGACGATGCCCCAGTGGTCGATGATCAGCGCGTTGGTGATCAGTGTGTCGACCACTTCGGCGGCGAGCAGTTGGCTCTGGCCCTGGCCGTCGCGGATGACCTTGCCGCCACCGAATTTCACTTCTTCGCCGTAAGTGGTGAAGTCTTGTTCGACTTCGATCCACAGCTCGGTGTCGGCCAGGCGCACCTTGTCGCCGACGGTGGGGCCGAACATGTCGGCGTAGGCTTGTCTGGAAATTTTCATGCAGCGTCCTTCAGGAAAATAGTGGTGAGCCATCGACCCTCACCCTAGCCCTCTCCCAGAGGGAGAGGGGACTGTACGCGGTGGGCCGGCTATCGGTGATCGGCTCCGCAGAGAGGGCTGTTCACGGTGGAGCGGCTATCGGTGATCAGCTCCGGAGAGGGGACTGTTCACGGTGGAGCGGCTATCGGTGATCGGCTCCCTCTCCCTCGGGAGAGGGCTGGGGTGAGGGGCAGCGGTGCACGCAGATGTCAGAGATCCCCCATCACTCGTCCGGCAAACCCGAACACCCGCCGCTTCCCGGCATAATCCACAAGCTCAACCTCACGGCTCTGCCCCGGTTCGAAGCGCACCGCGGTGCCGGCCGGGATGTTCAGGCGCATTCCACGGCTGGCCGCACGATCAAAGGTCAGTGCGTCGTTGGTTTCAAAAAAGTGATAGTGCGAACCGACCTGAATCGGCCGGTCGCCGCTGTTGGCGACTTTCAGGCTGACGGTGCGGCGGCCGGCGTTGAGTTCGATGTCGCCGGGCTGGATCTGGTATTCGCCAGGAATCATCACTGGGCTCCTTGCAGAATCTTGTAATAGAGGGCGGTTGGCCGATAGGTACCGTGCGGGTCGCAGGCGTAATCAGGAATCTGACCCGCGCGGGTGTAACCCAGCGCCTTGTAGAAATCTTCGGCCGGGGAGCCGGCCTCGGTGTCGAGGTAAAGCATGCCGCGCTTGTGTTTGGGTGCTTCGAGTTCCAGCGCATGCATCAATTGCTGGCCGAGACCGCGACGTCGCGCGTCTTCGCGCACCAGCAGTTTTTGCACTTCGGCACGATTGAGTCCGTTGGACTTTTGGCACAGGCCCAACTGCACACTGGCCAGCACCTGCTCGTCCTTGACCACCACCCAGAGCAGCACACTGCCCTTGTTGACGTTGTCCTGCACCTCATCGAAATAGGCGCGCGCCTGCGCCGCATCGAGGTTGGCCATGAAGCCGACGCTGGCGCCGTAACCCACGGCATCGAGCAACAGGTCAATCAGGCCCTGACGGTAGTGGGCAAAACTTTCAGCGTTGACGCGGCGCAGTTGGGCGGCGTTCATCGGTGTCACTCCTTGTTGGCGTCAGGCGGCTCCGCGCCAGGGTTGAGGGTCAGTTGCATGAAGGTCAGGTCGAGCCAGCGACCGAACTTGGTACCGACTTGCGGCATCTGCCCGGTAACGCTGAAACCAGCGCGCTCGTGCAGACGAATCGAGGCGGCATTACCGCTTTCGATGGCGGCAACCATGATGTGTTTGCCGCAAGTCTTCGCCCGTTCGATCAGCACAGTCATCAGTTGCGGGCCGAGGCCGTTGCCGCGCTGGTCGCTGCGCACGTAGACCGAGTGCTCGACGGTGTGACGGAAACCGTCGAACGGCCGCCAGTCACCGAACGAAGCGTAGCCGAGCACGCTGTTGTCGCCGTCGACGATCACCAGAATCGGATAGGCCTGGGCCTGACGGGCGCTGAACCACGCCTGACGGTTGCCGAGATCGACGGCTTGTTCATTCCAGATCGCCGTGGTGTTGAGTACGGCATCGTTGTAGATGTCGCGGATCGCCGGCAGATCGGCGTGGACGGCATCGCGAATGGTGTAAGTCATGGCGTAGCCTCAGACGATCGGTTGGTGGACGGTGACCAGTTTGGTGCCGTCGGGGAACGTCGCTTCGACCTGAATCTCCGGAATCATTTCCGGGATGCCTTCCATTACTTGTTCGCGGCTGAGCAGGGTGGTGCCGAAGTGCATCAGCTCAGCCACGGTCTGGCCATCACGCGCGCCTTCGAGCAGCGCGGCGGAGATGTAGGCCATGGCCTCCGGGTAGTTGAGTTTCACGCCGCGCGCCAAACGCCGCTCGGCGACGAGGCCGGCGGTGAAGATCAGCAGCTTGTCTTTTTCGCGTGGGGTCAGGTCCATTGTGGGGTTCCGTCAGGGCAGATTTTGTGAGGTTCTTGCGGTTGTGGGGTGTCAGTTGGAGCCGCCCCTCACCCTAGCCCTCTCCCGAGGGAGAGGGGACTGATCTCGGTTGTTTTCAATGGCCGGTTCAGTCAGCAGTATTCGTTCAGTCAGTTAAATTCATTTCAAACGACCCGGTCAGGCTCCCTCTTTCGAGGGAGAGGGGACTGATCTCGGTTGTTTTCAATGGCCGGTTCAGTCAGCAGTATTCGTTCAGTCAGTTAAATTCATTTCAAACGACCCGGTCAGGCTCCCTCTCCCTCCGGGAGAGGGCGGGGGGTGAGGGGCTTTTTCAGGTACTCCATATTCTGGGAGATACCGCCTCACGGCCCAGTAGCACCGGCCGTAGCAAACGCCAAAGATCAATAAGCCAGGCGCGAGCGAGCAACGCTTCACTGGCAAGACACCGAGCCACTAGAAGCCCCGGCAACTGGGTCAGATCCCCGCGTACGTCGTGTTCCAGCGAACGACAACGCTCCAGCAACTCAGCATCAATCTCACCGGTGACCAACAACGTCGCAAACACCGGATTGCCATCCAGCCCGATCGGCGAATCAAGCAAACCATCGTTCCCGACAATGCGCTGGCGTTCATGCCAGAGCAATCGACCATCGCGACGTATATCCAGATGCGCCTGAAAATGCCCGCGGTCAAAACGTTCGCCACTGGCCGGGCGACCGAGCGCCACCACATCCCAGTAGAACAGCCGTGCATCACCCTCAAGTTCAATCGAAGTGGTCAGCTCAGCCTGCGCGGCGCTGTAGACGATGGTTTCCTGCGGCAACCATTCCAGGGTCGCTCCGGCAGCTACTTTCAAGTCGAGCTTCTGATAAGCCGGCCCACCGGCGCGATACCACTTGGCGGCGCCGGGGCTGGTGATCTGCGCCCAGGCGTCGGCTTCGACGCGCGCGCTGATGTCCAGCCGATCACCGCCGGCAATCCCGCCCGGTGGGTGGACGATGATGTGCTGACAGACTTCAGGACCTTCGGCGTACAGGTGTTTTTGCACCCGCAGCGGGCCGAGGTGGCGGCGCATGACCGGGCGCGTGCAGTCGCCGAAACGCGCGTAAGCGAGTTCCAGCTCGGCGTGCCAGCTCGGGGTAAACAGGGCAGGTGCAACAGTCGAATTCATGGTTTGTAATTATCGTTAGGAAGCTACAGATTAGTTCGTTGTACTAGATCGTTACCAGCCCGCGCACACCTTCGGCCTCCATATTTTCACCGCGCCCCTGCTGGACGATCTCGCCCCGGGACATCACCAGATATTGATCGGCCAGTTCTGCAGCGAAATCGTAGAACTGCTCGACCAGCAGAATCGCCATGTCACCACGGACTGCAAGCTTCTTGATCACCGCGCCGATCTCCTTGATCACCGAAGGTTGAATGCCTTCGGTGGGCTCGTCGAGGATCAACAAGCGCGGGCGACTGGCCAACGCGCGGCCGATCGCCAACTGCTGTTGCTGACCGCCGGAGAGGTCACCGCCGCGACGCTGCTTCATTTGTAGCAGCACCGGGAACAATTCATAAATGAAACCTGGCACTTCTTTGGCTTCACTGCCGGGGAAGCGCGACAGGCCCATCAACAGGTTCTCTTCTACCGTCAGGCGACCGAAGATTTCCCGGCCCTGTGGCACATAAGCGATCCCGGCGTGAACGCGCTGGTGTGGTTTGAAGGTGGTGATCGGTTTACCTTCCCAGCTCACTGCGCCTTCTTTGGCCGGCAGCAGGCCCATCAGGCATTTGAGCAGGGTGGTTTTGCCGACGCCGTTGCGGCCGAGCAGGCAGGTGACTTCGCCGACCTTCACGTCGAAAGACAGGCCACGGAGGATGTGGCTACCGCCGTAGTACTGGTGCAGCTTGTCGACTTGCAGCATGTTCGAATTCCTTAAAGTTCACCCAAATCCCTGTGGGAGCGAGCTTGCTCGCGAATGCTATTGACCTGTCACTGAGATGTCGGATGTGCTGCCGTCTTCGCGAGCAAGCTCGCTCCCACAGTGACTTCATTTGCAGTTCAGCGGCCGAGATAGACCTCGATCACGCGCTCGTTTTCCTGCACTTGCTCAAGCGAGCCTTCGGCCAAAACGCTGCCCTGATGCAATACGGTGACGTGGTCGGCAATCGAGCCGACAAAGCCCATGTCATGCTCCACCACCATCAACGAGTGCTTGCCCGCCAGGCTCTTGAACAGTTCTGCAGTGAACTCGGTTTCCGCATCAGTCATCCCCGCCACCGGCTCATCGAGCAGCAACAATTGCGGGTCCTGCATCAGCAACATGCCGATCTCGAGAAACTGCTTCTGACCGTGGGAGAGCAACCCCGCCTGACGATTGACCGAGGTGGTCAGGCGAATCGTCTCCAGCACTTCGCTGATCCGGTCTTTCTGCTCACCGCTCAGCCGTGCACGCAAACTGGCCCACACCGACTTGTCGGTTTTCTGCGCCAGCTCCAGGTTTTCAAACACGCTCAGCGCTTCGAACACTGTCGGCTTCTGAAACTTGCGACCGATGCCGGCCTGGGCGATTTGCACTTCGCTCATCTGCGTCAGGTCCAGGGTTTCACCGAACCAGGCCTTGCCGTGACTGGGCCGGGTCTTGCCGGTGATCACGTCCATCAGCGTGGTTTTGCCCGCGCCGTTGGGGCCGATGATGCAGCGCAATTCGCCGACGCCGATGTACAGGTTGAGATTGTTCAGTGCACGGAAGCCGTCGAAGCTGACGCTGATGTCTTCCAGGGTGAGGATCGTGCCGTGACGGGTGTCGAGGCCCGGGCCGACGCGCTGGCCGAGGCCGATCGAGTCGCGGCTGGTGCCGGCGTCCTTGTTCGGTTCGACGGGAAAGAAGGCCGGTTCCAGCATGAATTCAGCGCTCGCTGTGACTCTCATTGTTCACCTCGTTTCTTCAGCAGACCGATCACGCCTTTGGGCAAGTACAGCGTCACCACGATGAACAGCGCGCCGAGGAAGAACAGCCAGTATTCCGGGAAGGCCACGGTGAACCAGCTCTTCATGCCATTGACCACACCGGCACCGAGCAGCGGGCCGATCAGCGTGCCGCGACCGCCGAGGGCAACCCACACGGCCGCTTCGATGGAGTTGGTTGGCGACATCTCGCTCGGGTTGATGATGCCCACTTGTGGCACATACAACGCCCCGGCCAGACCACACAACACCGCGCTCAACACCCACACGAACAGCTTGAAACCGCGCGGGTCATAGCCGCAGAACATCAAGCGGTTTTCCGCATCACGCAACGCCGTCAGCACGCGACCGAACTTGCTCTGCGCCAGGCGCCAGCCGATGAACAGACTGGTTACCAGCAACAACACCGTGGCCAGAAACAACACCGCGCGCGTGCCCGGCTCAGTGATGCCGAAACCGAGGATCGTGCGGAAATTGGTAAAGCCGTTATTACCGCCAAACCCGGTCTCGTTGCGGAAAAACAGGAGCATGCCGGCGAAGGTCAGGGCCTGGGTCATGATCGAGAAATACACGCCTTTGATCCGCGAGCGGAAGGCGAAGAAACCGAACACCAGCGCCAGCAAACCCGGCGCCAACACCACCAGACACATCGCCCAGACAAAGCTGCTGGTGCCGCTCCAGTACCACGGCAATTCGCTCCACGACAGGAAGGTCATGAATGCCGGCAAGCCATCGCCAGCGGCCTGACGCATCAGGTACATGCCCATCGCATAACCGCCGAGGGCGAAGAACAGACCATGGCCCAGCGACAGCAGACCGGCGTAACCCCAGACCAGATCCAGCGCCAGGGCGACGATGGCGTAGCAGAGGATTTTGCCGACCAGCGTCAGCGTGTACGCCGAAATGTGCAGCGCATTGTCGGGCGACAACAACGACAGCAGCGGCAGGGCGATCAGCAGGGCGAGGATCACCGCGCCGACCGCGATGGTGACTTTCGGCCCGGCCTTTTGCGTGGCCGTGACTAACAGAGGCTGGTTCATCAGTCGATCACCCGTCCTTTCAGCGCGAAGAGGCCTTGCGGACGTTTCTGGATAAACAGAATGATCAGCGCGAGGATCAGGATCTTGCCGAGCACCGCACCGATCTGCGGTTCGAGAATCTTGTTGGCGATGCCCAGGCCGAAGGCCGCGAGCACGCTACCGGCCAACTGGCCGACGCCGCCGAGCACCACCACCAGGAACGAGTCGATGATGTAGCTCTGGCCGAGGTCCGGGCCGACGTTGCCGATCTGGCTCAGCGCCACACCGCCGAGGCCGGCGATACCGGAACCGAGGCCGAAGGCGAGCATGTCGACGCGCCCGGTCGGCACGCCGCAGCAAGCCGCCATGTTGCGGTTCTGGGTAACGGCGCGGACGTTGAGGCCCAGACGGGTTTTGTTCAGCAGCAGCCAGGTCAGTACCACCACAAACAGGGCGAAAGCGATGATCACAATGCGGTTGTACGGCAGCACCAGATTCGGCAGCACTTGAATGCCACCGGACAGCCATGCCGGGTTAGCCACTTCAACGTTCTGCGCGCCGAACAGCAGGCGCACCAGTTGAATCAGCATCAGGCTGATGCCCCAGGTGGCGAGCAGGGTTTCCAGCGGGCGACCATAGAGATGACGAATCACCGTGCGCTCCAGCGCCATGCCGATGGCCGCCGTGACAAAGAACGCCACCGGCAGTGCGATCAAGGGATAAAACTCAATCGCTTGGGGGGCGTAGCGCTGGAACATCAACTGCACCACGTACGTCGAGTAGGCACCAAGCATCAGCATCTCGCCGTGGGCCATGTTGATCACGCCGAGCAGGCCGAACGTGATCGCCAGACCGAGTGCGGCGAGCAGCAGAATCGAACCGAGCGACATGCCGCTGAATGCCTGGCCGAGGATCTCGCCGATCAGCAGTTTGCGTTTGACTTGGGAGAGGCTGGTTTCGGCGGCGGTGCGCACGCCGGCATCGGCCTCGACGCCGGGTTCGAGCAAGCCTTCGAGGCGCGTGCGCGCCAGTGGATCGCCGGTTTCGCCAAGCAGGCGTACTGCGGCGAGGCGCACGGCCGGATCAGTATCGACCAGTTGCAGATTGGCCAGCGCCAGACTCAGGGCGGCGTGGACGCTTTCATCTTTTTCGCCAGCGAGTTGCTGGTCGAGGAATTTCAGCTGCGCGGGTTTCGCGCTTTTCTGCAATTGCTGCGCGGCGGTCAGACGGATTTTGGCGTCGGCGGCGAGCAATTGATGGCTGGCCATGGCGGTGTCGATCAGACCCCGCAGGCGATTGTTCAGGCGCAGGGTTTTCGGTTGGCCGTCGATGGTCAGCTCGCCTTGTTGCAGGGCGTTGATCAATTCGATACGGGCCGGGTCGGGCTGCGCGGCCCAGGTTTCCAGCAGTTTGGCTTGCTGCACGGGATTGGCCGCGACGAAGTCTTCGGCGTCGCCGGCGTGGGCCAGCATCGGCAGCAACAGTGCGATGGCTATGAGAACGCGGTGTATGGCAGTGGGCATTAGTGGTGTGTCCTTTCTTGCGGTGGCCGATGGAGCGGTGTCCGGCTGTGAATCCGCCCCTCACCCTAACCCTCTCCCAAAGGGAGAGGGGACTGACCGAGGTGTCAGGTCATCCAGCACCGACCTGACATTCCTGCGTCGAATTCAAGTTCTGAAAGCCATAGAGATCTTCTACCTTTTCCCCCTCTCCCAAAGGGAGAGGGGGCTGACCGAATTGTCAGATCATCCAATACCGACCTGACATTCCTGCGTCCAACTCAGGTTCTGAAAGCCATAGATCAGCTCCCTTTCCCCTCTACCCCTTGGGGGAGAGGGCTGGGGTGAGGGGGAAAAGATCTCCGCCCCAGCCCAAAACCCAAGTCAGACTCAGTTGCTCTTCACCGCATAATCCGGCTTCTTGTCGTTGCCCTGAATGAACGGGCTCCACGGTTGCGCGCGGATCGGCCCTTCGGTCTGCCACACCACGTTGAACTGACCGTCGGCCTGAATCTCGCCGATCATCACCGGTTTGTGCAGGTGGTGATTGGTCTTGTCCATGGTCAGCGTGTACCCGGACGGCGCGGCAAAGGTCTGGCCGGCGAGGGCTCCACGGACTTTGTCGACGTCGGTGGACTTGGCTTTCTCAACCGCTTGCGCCCACATGTGGATGCCGACGTAAGTGGCTTCCATCGGGTCGTTGGTCACGGCTTTGTCGGCGCCCGGCAGGTTGTGTTTCTTCGCGTAGGCCTTCCAGTCAGCGACGAATTTCTGGTTCTGCGGGTTCTCTACCGACTCGAAGTAGTTCCACGCCGCGAGGTTGCCCACCAGCGGTTTGGTGTCGATACCGCGCAGTTCTTCTTCGCCGACCGAGAACGCCACAACCGGTACGTCGGTCGCCTTCAGGCCTTGGTTGGCCAGCTCTTTGTAGAACGGCACGTTGGAGTCGCCGTTGACCGTCGAGATGACGGCAGTCTTACCACCGGCCGAGAATTTTTTGATGTTGGCAACGATGGTTTGATAGTCGCTGTGCCCGAACGGCGTGTAGACCTCTTCGATGTCCTTGTCGGCCACGCCTTTGGAGTGCAGGAACGAGCGCAGGATCTTGTTGGTGGTGCGCGGGTAGACGTAGTCGGTGCCGAGCAGGAAGTAGCGTTTGGCGCTGCCGCCTTCTTCGCTCATCAGGTATTCAACCGCCGGGATCGCTTGCTGGTTCGGCGCGGCGCCGGTGTAAAACACGTTCGGCGACATCTCTTCGCCTTCGTACTGCACCGGGTAGAACAGCAGGCCGTTAAGCTCTTCGAACACCGGCAAAACCGATTTACGCGACACCGAAGTCCAGCAGCCGAAAACCACGGCAACCTTATCCTGAGTCAGCAACTGCCGGCCCTTTTCGGCGAACAGCGGCCAGTTCGACGCCGGGTCAACCACGACCGGCTCAAGCATCTTGCCGTTGACGCCGCCCTTGGCGTTGATCTCGTCGATGGTCATCAGCGCCATGTCTTTGAGCGACGTTTCGGAGATCGCCATGGTGCCGGACAGCGAATGCAGAATCCCGACCTTGATGGTCTCGGCGGCCTGGACAGTCCAGGTCATGCCCATCGCGGCAATGGATGCCGTGAGTGTGAAAGCCTTGATCAAACTGCGACGCTTCATTGTGCGATCTCCATGAACATTTAATTTTTCTGGTTGGCAGATGCGGACGACTGAAGGTGTGTTTTGCAAGGGCTGTGCCCGGTCGGGATCGGGCAAGGAAATGTCGTTTCAGAGCGGTTGCGTGACAGAGGGGGCGCACCAGGAATGGACAGGTTGCGGGTGTTGGTGCGCAGAGGTGCGCCAGTTTGGGGCGCGGCGTGTGCTGGCAGATGCGGACACATAAACGATAAACATGTACCACGGCTCGCCAGGCCGGCAGGAACAGACTCATTCGATCGTTATCCCGATTCTATTTCGCAGGATGCTTATCATGAGTGATGTTTCAGGCCGGACCGACCGTGCCGCCAAACCTTCCCGCAAACTCAGGCTGCCGCCCCTGAGTCCGGCGTTTCTGACTGAGGAGGATGCTGCCTATTGGGTCCATACCCGTATTCCCCAGAAAACGGACAGGGAATATGGCAGCGTGATCCTGCTTCGCCCGGATGGGCGATTCGTCGCCACCTCACCCGTCCCGGGAGAAGTCACACGCTTCGATTTCGGTAGCATCATCGAAGTCGATGCCGCAGGCCGCTACGTGCACCCTCGTGGCTATAGATGCGTGGCGAACCTGCATTGCCATGCGCCTCTGTACGAGGAAGTTCGCAAAGCCAACCCACGTCAGGATGAAAGGCTGATCAGGCTTTTCATCAATTTTTTCTCCGATCTGGATTTCGTCGCAGATGTGGCAGCGAAGGACTTTTTTCGCAGTGCGTATCTGTCCGGACCCGATGGAACCTTGCTCAAATATTCGCCGAGTGGCTCGAAAGAGGAGTTCAGTTACTACCTCTGGCGCAAGGCCGGTTCGCCGTCGGGTAATCCGGGGGGGACTTATGACGTCATGAGCATCATCAACAGACTTGCGTCCGTGGGTGAACTGAAAGTCATTGTTTCGCACGCAGACTGGGGGCATTCCGTTGGTCAAGTGCCGCCGGACTGGAAAGCCGGCCAGCCGTTTAACAAAGGCCGGGTGGCCGGGTTACCGCTGATGACCCGCGTCTGTGCCAGTGCTGAACGTGCCGTTCTTGCTGCACTGAAGTCCAGAGGCGCGCAAACGTGGGGGCTGCTGCTGAAAAAGACTGCCGGCGAGGAGTATGTAGCGACCCATGCGCGGCCGGCCGGGCTGGCGTCATGGGATCCTGCGAAGATCTTTGCGGCGGATGTTGATGGTCAACTGCAGTTGCCCAACGGCTATGAGCTGGAAGGCTTCTACTACGCATCACGCCCGGATCCTTCGCAGTTTCCTCCTGCTCAATCGTGGCTCTACGAGAATTTCTTCACGCCGCAGGAGATAGCTTTGGCCATTGCCTGTCAGGGCCGGAGCAGAAAGCTGTCTGCGGTCCGCCGGCCTTTGTCGCTGTACATGCTGGCGCAAGATGCCTCCATGTTGAAGTACAGCTTCAGCGGCAGTGAGATTGAAAGCGCACTGAGCATCGAGCATTCCGACGGGGCGATCAACGATGCCGGGGTGCAATCCAGACTGTTGAACGGGGCATTGCAGCCACGGGAATTTGTCTCGATGCTGATATTGGCTGGCCGGATCGAGGTTGTGCGGGGCAGCGCGCTATGGGCGCATTTGGGGAGGCTGGACCTGGCGTGGGCGCCTTTCGCGGATTTTCCCTGGCCGTCATTGAGTCGGGCGTTTTTATCCGCCGATGACGCTGTTCGGTATGCCCACGAACAAGTCGGCATTCGCCGTGACCGACAGTACGCAGGCTATGTATTTCAACGCAACGACAAACGCTTTGTGGTCACCGAGCCGCTGGAGGGGGATATCGATGTGCTTGAACAGGGGCGCCTTTATCCTCGGGATAATCGAGGGCATCCGGTTTTCCCCGACAACCACGTGGTGCATGCCCGTTATGTCTCCCACGTCGCACTCACACGGCTTGAGCAGGTCAATATCGATTTCCGCCAGTGGACGTTCCAGGAGGCGTTGCTCAGCCTGCAGATGTTAAGTGTCGAGGAGATCCGGCAGGTATTGCTTGATGAGACCGTTCTGTATTGCTCTGCTGCGATGGACAGCCTGGTCAGATTCGCACCTCACGCAACCCTGGCTTCGAAGGATCTGGCGCGACGCCTGGGAACACGTTTGCATCCCGGTCCGTTGGCGCTGGAGCTGGACAAGGGCAGCAAACGACCGCAAGACTTCATCCGGGAGCAGGCCGCCGCCGGCTGGCTGTTCAACCTGACGGACAACGAGTTGTGGGGGCATCGCGGCCAAGTACTGCCGGGCTGGAGCATGCCAGAATCCGCCGGGTCAACATCCACCGAACCGCCGCCGCCCATACCGACACTGCCTACGCCGTCCCTGCCCCAGCCGTCCCTGCCACCGTATCCCTCGTCGTCATCGTCCCGGTCATCTTCTCCTTGGCCATTGCCATGGAAGCGGCCTGAGTTCGTTATGTACGGTCCAGTCTGTGCTTCGGCGGACGAGGCGGCGCAGCATCTGTTTGCTGGCGACAGGCGTTTGCACGATGAGAACAGAGCCTGGTTCGCATTCATTCTCAAGCACGAGGCCCGGGAGGAATACATTGGTACTGAGCTGTTTCCTGTCAGTGGCCAGGACAGCAATCTGTTTCGACTGGAATCGGTATTTGCCCCTCGACGGTCAGCGCCCTGGTATCAGTACCCGGATGGCTTCGACATATATGGGAGCTTTTATGTGCACCAGAGAGTAAAAGCACCGTCTAGCAGCCCTGAGGACTGGCTGGCGCAGTATTTTGTCTCACCGGATAACCTGACAACGGCGATGTACTTTGGTCGCCGACGGCCTGTAATAGATTCAGGCCCCGCCGCGTTTTACCTTGCCACTCGGGACGGTGGTCTGCTGAGGTACGCGAGGAATACGGCAAGCAAGTTGTTCCATGACGACACGTCTCAGACAACACTTGACTCGATCAAGCGAGGCCTCGCTTCTGGCGAGTGGCTGCCGACGGATTTTGTCCATGAGGTCGCCGAAAGCGGTGAACTTTCGGTGGTGCGAACCAGCGAGTGCTGGGATCGGTCAGGATGGGTCGGGCCAACGTGGCAGCCCTACGCGCATCTGCAGCGACGCTGGCTCGGCCCGGTTTTCCAAAGTGCTGACGATGCTGCGGCGTTTGCCAAATCGAGCTTGCCCCTGGGTACGGACAAACCTTTTGGCGGCGTCATTCTGAAACGGCCCGACGGTTTGTATTTGGCCTCTGCGCCTCTCGAGGTGTCGCGGGAGGATTTCGACATTACCGAGATTTTTCCGGATGAAAGCGAGGGCGCGGGCGTATTTCCTGCTGGCTGCAGGATCACGGCGCGTTATCGATCCAGAGTCGCACGGGAGCTGTCGGTGATTTTTTCTCGTGTCGAGAAGCAGCTCTATCTGAACATGCTGTCCGTCGACACCGTGTACTCAGCCTTCACACGGTTGCCAAGAGTGGCATGGGAGGAATATCTGTTTGGCCCCGACGGTTCGTTGATCCGCTATCAGCCGGGAATATGGGATCGTCTGCGAGCAGATCTGGTGGCCGTTCTGACGGACTACAAATCGGTTCCTGCCACCCTGGATGGCGACGCGATAAAACAGCGCATACGCAGCGCGAAACTGAAACCGAGTGAATGGGTCGACGCCTTGGCAAAGACTGGCTATCTGCAAGTTGTCATCGGCAGTGAAACCTGGGGTTTGCCCCGACAGGTGAGTCGCTGGGTTCCTTACTCTGCGGATCTGCTGCCCGTAATGGATTACACCAGAGCCGCGAGCGCTCCGCTTTGCAGTCCGGTATTCATTCAGGCAGATGCTGCTGGTCGGTATGTTCATGAAATCTCGGTGAGCAGGGACACCCAGACGTTCGGATTCATTCTGCGCTCTCGGGATGGCTTGTTCCTCGCCAGCCTGCCCGTTGAAGTGCAACGCTCTGAATTGGCTGTGGATCGAGTTTTCGAACGGGCACGCCTGTTGTCGGGGTTTGCACAGGATTCGATTTATCTGCGCGCAGCGCTGCCTCCGCTCGGCGCACGGCCTGACGATGTGAGGAATGTCTTTGTAACCCCCAGCGATGTCCAGCAAGCATGCCGACGCGCCAGTACGCCGCAGGGGTACAGACCGATCTACATCTCCTGTGCCGGTGACGCGTTGCTGAAACTGCAATTGCATGCGTTTGAACCCGGCGTGTTCTACGACGCTTACGGGCAGGTGGAGTTGCGCCCCAATGCGTTTGTATCGCGCGAGCAAGCAGCGATTGATGAACGTGACATTGCCAGGGGCCGATTCAGATTTACAGACTACGTGCACCGGATGGCCAAGGCCGGCCGGCTCGAGGTTATTGAAACCAGTGATTACTGGTCGCGGCATGGTCAAGTGGATGAGCGTTGGCAACCGCGTATGGCCGATAGTTCGAGCGAACAACGATGGCGAGATAATCCGGTGCCGGCGCTGGGGCCGGTTTTTCATCACCCCGACGATGCCGCCCGCTATGCGCAACAACGCACGGACGAAAACGCTGATAGCAGAACCGGTTACGAAGGCGCCATTCTGGCGCGGTCGACGAGCAGTCGATTCGTCCCGCTCGAGCCCATAGCGTGGTCCGCTTATGCGGAGGACCCTGTCCTGCGGATATTCCGCTCGTCCAGGGATCCGACGATCAGTTGGCGAAATCCGGCGGCGCGTTACCCCAATGGCTACACACTCGTGGCCAGCCACCAGTTCCATCTGTCGGGCAATACCACGCTCGCACCGGACACGGATGATGTCAGAGCAAATTTCGCTTCGCCTGCGCGAGTGCATGCGCACACACATGAACTCAAGGCCCAGGGTTTCGACATTCAGGATTATTACTACTCAACGCCGAACCACGTGTTGATCAAGTACACGCCTGTTTACTCGCAGGCCGAGAGGGATTTGCTGCTGACCCGACCTGTGGCTTTCGAAGCCGGGCGTTGGGTCAGCCGGCTAAGTCCGGGCGAGTTTGTTTCACAACTGATGGAACTGGGCGAATTCAGAGTGCTGGTCGCGGGGCATTACTGGCGTCAGACCGGTCGCATGGGCGCCGGCTGGAGAGTGCGCCGCCAGCAGCCTGCAACCGAGGGTGGGGCACGAGTCAGGGACGAGTTGTAACGCTCGATTTAGCGGCGACATAACAGGAGTGTGCCGCCGTCGGCGGCCACTCCACACTGAGTCTCACTTACGTCGAGGCAGATTCAGGCTGCCGGCCAAAGCGCGACAGCAGCACTCGATCCAGCAACCACACCACCACCAGCGAAGCGCCTACCAATGGGAACACCACCGCCAGTGCGAGCATGATCACCACGCCGGTTTTCCACTTCGGCAAGTCATGACGCAGCGGTGGCACGCCGAATTTGCCCTGTGGCCGACGCTTCCACCAGATCACCACACCGCTGATAGCGCTGAGCAGAATCATCAGGCAGATCAGCAGCACGAGGATCTGGTTGAAGGTGCCGAACATCTTGCCCTCGTGGAGCATCACACCGATCTCAGTGGCGCGGGCGACGGTGCCATATTGTTCGAAACGCACATCGGCGAGGACTTTGCCGGTGTACTGATCGACATGCAGGGTCGCATCGTTGCGCGGGTCATCGGCGAACACGGCGATGGTGAACACACCGGTGGCGGTGGTCGGCAGGGTGATGCTGTAGCCCGGCTCGACTTTGCGCTGGGTGGCAATGTTCTGCACGTCTTGCAGGCTGATGGTGGGTGCTGCGGGACCGGCGTTGGCTGCACCGTGCGCCATGTGTTCGGCGTGGTCGCCGGACATTGGCATCGGCGTGTTTTCCATCGCCCATGGCACGGTCTGCCGCGTGGCGGTGTTCAGGCTACGCGCCTCGACGTCGGAGGTTGGCACGTTGTCCCACATCGCCGCCGGGAACACGTTCCACACCTGGGCGTATTGCTTGCCCCAGAAACCGGTCCAGGTCATGCCGCTGAGCAACATCACCAGCAGCAATGTCGCGCCCCAGAACCCGGTGACGGCGTGCAGATCACGCCACAATACGCGACCGCGACTATTCAGGCGCGGCCACAGAATCCCCGCTGCCTGACCGCGCGGCCACCACAGGAACAGGCCGGACACCACCAGCACCACGCCCCAGCCGGCGGCCATTTCGATAAGGCGGTCACCAACGGTGCCGATCATCAATTCGCCGTGGATTGCGCGGGCGATGGCTTGCAGATTTTGTTTGGCATCCTGCTCACCGAGGATGTCGCCGTGATACGGGTCGACGAAAACATTAAGTTCGTGGCCGGCGTTGGTCACCACAAACTGTGCGCTGCGTTCGGCGTTGACCGGCGGCAGGTACTGGGTGATCTGAGCTTGTGGATAAGCGCTTTTCACCCGTTGCAGCAAGTCATCGGCGGGCACCGTGTGATGGCCGGCCGGGACGTTGAGCAGGCTGCTGTACATCAGCGAATCGAGCTGCGGTTTGAACAGGTAAATGATGCCGGTCAGGGCCAGCATCACCATGAAAGGGGCGACGAAGAGACCGGCGTAAAAATGCCAACGCCAGGCCAGGTTGTAGAAATTCGGTTTGGGCTGTTTCATCACGTGTGCTCCGCTTGGCTTGGATCTTCTGGTTGTTCTGCAACCTTGTGGGAGCGAGCCTGCTCGCGAAGGCGTCGTGCCAGACGACATCAATGTTGAATGTGCCGTCCCCTTCGCGAGCAGGCTCGCTCCCACATGGGTGGGTAGGTGTTAGAAACTCATGTCGACCTTGGTCCAGAGCGTGCGCCCCGGTTCATTGATCGCTTGCGGGTCATTGGCCGGGTAGCCGAACCCGGCGTTGCCCGCCAGGTTCAGGTGTTCGGCGTAAGCCTTGCCGAACAGGTTGTCGACGCCGCTGCTGACTTTCCAGTTCTTGTTGATCCGGTAGGCACCGTTGAGTGAGAACACGCCGAAGCCCGAACTCTTGTCGTAATCCTTGCCGACCACGTTGCCCTTGTTCTGGTCGATACGGTTTTGCGCGGCAACCACCCGCCACAGTGCGCCAGCGCTCCAGTTGACTTCGGTATAGGTCAGACCGAAACGTGCATCCAGTGGCGGCATTTGCGGCAGGGCCGTGCCGTCGCTGCTGTTCTTGCCCCAGGCGTAGGCCACGGTCGCATCGGCTTTCCAGTGGTCGGTGAGTCTGTACGCGGCACCGACTTCACCGCCCATGATCCGCGCATCGATGTTCTCGGCGCGCGAGGTGCTCATGCCCATCATTCCAGGCGTGTAGTCGAAGAGGATGTAATCGCGGACCACGCCGATATAACCCGAGGCCCAAGCTTCAAGTTCGGCAGATTTGTAGTTCACGCCAAAGTCGAACTGCGTAGTCTTTTCCGGTTTGATCGAATCGAATGCATTGACCGATCCCGCCGGGCCGGACTTGGGCGAAAACAGCTCCCAGTAATCCGGGAAGCGTTGTGCGTGGCCGAGGCCTGCATAGAGCGTGGTCGGGCTGTCGGCGAGGTCGTGCTCGTAACGGAGGAAACCGCTCGGCAGGGTGTCGGCACGGGTGTCATCGGCGGTCGGGTTGGGGCGGCTCATCATTCCCGAACCGGTGGTCTGCCGATAATCCTTGGCCGAGGCGCGGTCGACGCGGGCGCCAGTGATCAGGCGATCACGGTCGGCGGCGTACCAGGTCATTTCGCTGAACATGCCGTAGTTATGGAAATCGGCGTCCTTGGTGAACGGCTGATCCTTGTAGGTATCGATGCCCATGCCGCTGCGCTGACGGTGTTCGTTGGTCTGCGCGTCGAGGCCGGTGATCAACTGAATATCAGCCCAGCGCCAGGTGGCCTTGATCCGTGCGCCGAGGGTGCGGCGGTCGACATTGGACGCCATGGGCCCGGCCATCATCCCGGTGGCGGACGGCGTGCGCAGGGTGTAGTTGTCCATCACGTGGTCGGCGTAGTTGTAGTAGACCTGCGCTTCGAGCTTCTCCAACACATCAGTGATGTTGGATTTTTCGAAACGCAGGCCGAGGCTTTCACGCAGAAACTGCGAGCCATCCATGCCGCGCCCGGCGTAGCGTGCTTCACCGTCGCCCTTACCGGCGGTGAGTTCGATCAGGGTGTCGGCGTCCGGGGTCCAGCCCACCGCGATGTCACCGTTCCACTTGTCGTAGCGCGAGGCGACGATGTCGTTGTTGCCGTCGCGGTAATCGTCGGAATGCGCGGTGTTGCCGATCACGCGCACATAACCCAACGGGCCACCGGCAGCGGCATCGACGACCTTGTCGAAGCGGCCGTGAGAACCGGCCAGAATGCTCGCATTCACGCGGGTGCCGAGTTCGCTGAAGCTTTCCGGCTCACGATCAAACAGCACCGTACCCGCCGATGCGCCCGGGCCGTAAAGCACGGTTTGCGGGCCTTTGATCACCGTGAGTTTGTCGTAGGTTTCCGGCGAGATGTACGAAGTCGGCGCGTCCATCCGGCCGGGGCAGGCACCGAGCATCATGCTGCCGTTGGTGAGGATGTTCAGGCGTGAGCCGAACATGCCGCGCAGCACCGGATCACCGTTGGTGCCGCCATTGCGTACCAGCGAGAAGCCCGGAATGGTCTTCAGATAATCGCCGCCGTCACTGGCCGGCACCGGTTGGCGCGGGTCTTTTGGATTGGTGACGATGGTCAGCGGCGAGCTCGGCGCAATTGCGGTAATCACCGTCGGGCTCAGTTCTTCCTGGTGACCGGCGTGATCATCGGCCAGTACCAGCGGTGACAGCAGGACGCCGCAAAGGACGGCGGTAGCGTGCCTGAAACGAACCCGCGATTCGTTCAGAGCGAAGGACGCCGGGGCAACGCCCGAGCGTGGAACAGCAGAAAACCTGGACATGACAATTTCCATCAAACAGTCGTAAACGACACGGCCGGCAGCCTGAAGCTGTCTTCTCAACCGTGTGCAATCAGAGGTGCGGTGTTTACGCTGTGACGGGAGGGGCGCGGCTGCGGGCGCCGGGGAAGAAGGTCTGACGGGCGTGGCCCAGGCGCGGGGAGGGTGGGGTGAAGGTGTTCAGCGGCGCAATATTGAAGGCGACGAAATCGCCGCCGCCGGTCAGTGCCGGGCAATTGAACAGCAGGCTGCAATAACCGCACTTTTCCCACAGCACGTGGTGCGAGGATTGTGGCGGGCAGTGTTCTGCCGCCGGTTGTGCATCATGGCCGCTGTGATCCATGCCCGGCATGTCCATCGACATGTCCATGCTCATCGGCTTTGATGTCGAGGCGTGTTGATCCATCGGCATCGACTGAGAAATCAGTGGGCCGATGAAGATCATCAACATGGCGAACAGGGCGATCCAGCTGGCGCGAGTCAGGTGTTCAGTCTGACGGCGTTGCCGGGAGGGCCTGGCGTTCAGCGGGCGCATGGGCGGAGTCTGCCGGAAGCCTTACTGAGCGTGCGCGTGAGCCTGCGTGGTTTCCGGTGGTTTCTTCTGCACCGAGACTTCGACGGTGATGTCACCGGCCTTCTCGAAATGCATCGTCAGGGGGAAGCGTTTGCCGTCGCTGAGCAGGCTGCGGTCTTTTGGGTTGAGCAGCATCACGTGCCAGGCCATCGGCGCAAACGTCACGTTGCCGCCGGCCGGGATTTCCACGCTCGGCACTTGCTGCATCTTCATCAGATCGCCCCGCATGACATGTTCGTGCAGTTGCGCCTCTGGAGCAATCGGCGAGTCGACACTGAGCAGTCGGTCGGCAGTTTTGCCGGCGTTGTGAATGACGAAATAGGCGGCGACGGTTGGCGCATTCGGCGGCAATTCTTGCGACCACGGGTGGGCGATCTCAAGTTCGCCAGCCTTGTATTCGTGAGCATGGGCAAAGCACGCCGGCAACAGTAGCGCAGCGACGACGATGAGTTTGTTCAACATGGCAGTTCTCCAGAACGATTTGAAACGCAGGTCAATTGCGCGAACAAATCAAACCAGAGGGGAAGCGCGGGGACTGAGACTCGGCCATTGCTGGCGCGGAGTCGGTGTTTGCAGTGAGGCGGGCGCCACGCTGCGAGTGCTTTCGTAGCGGGCGAAATACAGCTGCGGCGAATGCCCCGGCAACGCCACCAGTGGCGCCGAGCCTGAGCAGCACCAGCAATGCTGCATGTTCGAATGCGTGTCGTTGGCCGGGGCTTTCTGATCGGTGGTGCCGATGTTGATCGCCACCATTTTCGTCCCGCTGCCGGTGCAGAAACTGCTCCAGAGCAATTGCTCGGCCGGTGAATTGGCCGCCTGCGCCATCGCCCCGGTCATCGGCATGGCGAGCATGTTGAACAGCACTGCAAAGCAGGCGATCCAGGCAATTGCTAGCCGGTGTCGGTTCATGGGACAGATCCATTGGGTGGTCGATCAGGCGCGGCTATTTAGCCTGATCAGGGCCGATAAGTAAAAAAGCGTCGTGCGGTTTGGTGTCGCAGCGCTTTCACAGTGTTACGGCATGCAATCGCAAACCCAGAGCCTTCATGACTTTCATGATAGTTGCGAATTCGGGATTGCCAGTGCTACTCAGCGCTTTATAAAGACTTTCGCGGCCCAAACCTGCATCCCGCGCCACTTGTGTCATGCCTTGAGCACGGGCAATGTCATTGAGCGCTGCACGGATAAGGACGCCGTCGCCTTCATCATCGTCAAAACAGGCATCCAGATATGCCGCCATGTCCTCGGGAGTCTTGAGGTACTCGGCGGCGTCAAAACGGGCGAATTCTTCTGACATTGGATGTGTACGCCCTTGGAATCAAAGACGTTGAGCGTAGAGGTGGACGCTGACTGCCGATAGTCAGTGATTCGTTAAGTTGTTGTGGGCAGTGTCCGGCGCGTTTGTAGGATTCAAGTCAGATATCCAGTCGAGCCCGTGACATTGTGGGAGCGAGCCTGCTCGCGAAAGCGGTGGGTCAGGCAATGATGTGCAGACTTTGCCGACGTCTTCGCGAGCAGGCTCGCTCCCACACTGGTCAGTGGCGACCACATAGCCTGTTCACCCCGCGAACCCAGAGGGAGCGGCGGTGCGACGATTCGACTTGCCGGCGCAGGCGGCCGTGAGATCTGTGCTTATTTTCAGATACGGTTAAAGGTCGCGAGGGCAGCGAGGATTTTGTCGACCGAGGCAAACTCCCGATCAACCCCCGGCAACCCCGGTCGCTTCAACACCAGCACCGGCACCCCACGCTCGCGCGCGACTTCCAGCTTCGGCTCGGTCGCGGTGCTGCCGCTGTTCTTGCTGATCAACACATCGATCTGCCGCCGCTCGAACAGTGCGCGCTCATCCTCAAGCAGAAACGGCCCACGGGCGCCGATCACTTCGCAGCGTTCGTTGCCGGGGTAGACGTCGAGGGCGCGCAAGGTCCAGAACTGGTTCTGAGGGATTTCATCGAGATGTTGCAGCGGTTCGCGGCCGAGGGTGAACAGTGGCCGACGAAACGGTTTGAGTGCTGTGATCAACTCGGCCCAATCGCTGACTTCGCGCCAGTCATCACTGGGCTGCGGCTGCCACGCCGGGCGACGTAATGCCCAGCAGGGGATGCCGGTCAGTCGCGCGGCGGTTGCGGCGTTCTGGCTGATCTGTGCGGCATAGGGATGCGTGGCGTCGAGCAACAGATCGATGCCTTCGTCGCGAATGAATTGCGCCAGTCCTTCGGCGCCACCGTAACCACCGACGCGTACCTGACAAGTCAGATCCGTCGGCACCCGGCCAACACCGGCGAGGCTGTAGATATGTTGCGGCCCGAGCGTGCGAGCAATCGCCAGCGCTTCCGTGACGCCGCCGAGCAACAAAACCCGCTTCATGCAAAACCTCCGGCATGCCCGACAATGCCGCCCTGACGATCAATCGCAAACACCTCGACCTGGACCTGCGCCGGCACCACGCTGCGCGCAAAATTCAAGGCGTGGCGGCAGACTTCATCACCGAGGGCAATCCCCGCCGCACTGGCCATCGCCAACGCCTGCTGACTGGTATTGGCCTCGCGAATGCCTTGCTGCACCGCCTCATCGGCGCCAATCGCCGCCGCCCACTCCGCCAGTTGCAGCAAGTCGATACTCGAATGCCGCGAGTGCAGATCCATGTGTCCGGCCGCCAGTTTGCTGATCTTGCCGAAGCCGCCGCACAGGCTGAGTTTATCCACAGGCACTTTGCGCAGATGCTTGAGCACTGCACCGACAAAATCGCCCATTTCGATCAGAGCGATTTCCGGCAGATCGTAGACCCGGCGCATGGTGTCCTCGCTGGCGTTGCCGGTGCACGCGGCGATGTGCAGATAACCGTTGGTTTTCGCCACGTCGATGCCTTGATGAATCGAAGCGATGTAAGCCGCACAGGAAAACGGCCGGACGATGCCGCTGGTGCCGAGGATAGATAATCCACCGAGAATGCCCAGCCGTGGGTTCATGGTTTTCAGCGCCAGTGCTTCGCCGCCCTCGACGTTGACCGTGACGTCGAAGCCGCCGCCGTAACCGGTCTCGGCGGCGAGTAGCGTCAGGTGATCGCTGATCATTTTGCGCGGCACCGGGTTAATCGCCGGCTCACCGACGCCGAGCACCAGTCCTGGCCGGGTCACGGTGCCAACTCCGGCACCGGCATTGAAACGAATCCCCGGCTCACTCAGCAGTCGCACCCGCGAATAGAGCAAGGCGCCGTGGGTCACGTCCGGATCGTCACCGGCATCCTTGATCGTCCCGGCCTCGGCGCCGTCATCGGTTAAACGACAGAATTCCAGGCGCATCTGCACCTGCTTGCCTTTGGGTAACACGATCTGCACCGCATCGGCTGAAATCCCGCCGAGCAACAGGCGCGCGGCGGCAAGGCTGGTGGCGGTGGCGCAGCTGCCGGTGGTCAGGCCGCTGCGCAGGGGCGCAGGTTGTTCAGCGGTTTCGTCACGCATCGAGGGGTTTGACCAGATCGAGCAGAGTGATTGGCAACGCTTGGCGCCAGGTATCGAACTCGCCAAGTGGCTGCGCCTGGGCGACATGGATGCGCGTCAGCTCGCCGCCGTAACGTTCGCGCCAGTTCATCAGGGCCACTTCGCTTTGCAGGGTCACCGCGTTGGCGACCAGACGACCACCGGGCTTGAGGTGTTCCCAGCAGGTTTCGAACACGCCCTCACGGGTGACGCCGCCGCCGATGAAAATCGCATCCGGGCGCTCCAGTCCGGCGAGAGCCTGCGGTGCCTTGCCGCGAATCAATTGCAGGCCGGGTACACCCAGTGCATCGCGGTTGTGCTCGATCAATTGCTGGCGACCTTCGTCGGCTTCGATGGCCAAGGCGCGGCAGCTCGGGTGCGCGCGCATCCACTCGATGCCGATCGAACCGCTGCCGGCGCCGACGTCCCAGAGCAGTTCGCCGGGTATCGGGGCGAGGCGGGCGAGGGTGATGGCGCGCACGTCGCGTTTGGTCAGTTGGCCGTCGTGCTGGAATGCTGAATCCGGCAACCCGGCTAAACGTGAAAGGCGCGGGGCCTGTGAATCGGCCAGGCATTCGATAGCGATCACATTGAGGTCGGCTATCGGCGCGTCGTCCCAGGCGTCGGCGATACTGTCGATGCGCCGCTCGGCGTCACCGCCAAGATGCTCGAGAACGCTCAGGCGACTCGAACCAAATCCGCGCTCGCGGAGCAATTGCGCAACAGCCGCAGGGCTCTGCCCGTCGTTGCCCAGCAACAACAGACGCACGCCACTGAATAGTTGCGCATTGAGCGCCGTCAGCGGTCGGGCCACCAGCGACAGCGTCACCACCTCCTGCAGCGGCCAGCCAAGGCGGGCAGCGGCCAGCGAACAGGACGACGGCGCCGGCAGAATCAGCATCTCTTCGCTCGGCACCTGGCGGGCGAGGCTGGCACCGACGCCGTAAAACATCGGATCACCACTGGCCAATACGCAGACCGCTTCGCCCCGCTGTTCGAGCACGGGCGCGAGGGAAAACGGGCTCGGCCACAATTGCCGTTCACCGCGAATACACACCGGCAGCAAATCCAGTTGGCGCTGGCCACCGACGATCCGCGAGGCGCCCAGCAGGGCACGCCGGGCGTTTTTGCCCAGGCCCTTGAAGCCGTCTTCACCGATTCCCACTACCGTCAGCCAGGGTGACATCTATATTCCTCTAAACACGCCGTTCCGACGGGCAGACTTTTCATGCCGACGGACAAAGCAGGCATAATACCGCGCCTTCGCTCGCGAAGCGCCTTTGCCACGCAGCCGGTCAGACCCTTGAACGAACGCCCGATGTTCACCGCCTTACGCCCCTCGGCCTGTCCGGGGTTGCTGCGTATCGTCCAGGCACTGGACGGCGGCATCTGCCGGATCAAGCTCAATGGCGGTTCGATCAGCGCCGATCAGGCCGACACGGTGGCCGAAGTTGCCGAACAGTTCGGCGGGGCTATCGAGGCGACCAACCGCGCCAATCTGCAAATCCGTGGGATCGGCCAGCAATCTGCGGCACTGATCGAGCGCTTGCTCGCCGCCGGTCTCGGCCCGCGCACCGCCGCCGGTGACGATGTGCGCAACCTGATGCTCAGCCCCACCGCCGGCATCGACCGGCAGATGTGCGTCGACACCCGCGCACTGGCCGAGCAGATCCTCGACACCTTGCAAAGCCATCCACGCTTTCATGAGTTGAGCGCCAAGTTCGCCGTGCAGCTCGATGGCGGCGAAGCGCTGGCGATGCTCGAACATCCACATGATCTGTGGTTGTCGGCGTTTGAGTGCGACGGGGAAAAATTGTGGGCGTTCGGTCTGGCCGGATGCCCGACGGGTCGTGCCGTCGGTGCCGTGACGACGGAAAACGGCCATGCGCTGGTGGTTGCGGTGCTGGAGTTGTTCCTGCAACTGGCCCGCCCTGAACAAACGCGGATGCGCCATTTGCTCGATGAACTGCCGATGCTGGCCTTTCTCGACGCCCTGCGAATGCGCGTGCCGATCAAGTCGGTCAGCCAGTGGCAGCGCACCGCCGTTGCGCAGGATTTGCACATCGGCGTTCATTCGCAACATATCTCGGGACGGGTGTTCATCGGCGCCGTGCCGCCACTCGGGCGTCTTGATCCGGCGATGTTGCGCGCGGCTACGCAACTGGCTCGCCAGTACGGTGACGGCAGCCTGCGTTTCACGCCATGGCAAAGCCTGTTGCTGCCGAATGTCAAAGCGGCCGATGCCGCGGTGGTGCTTGAGGCACTCGAACAGGCGAAGCTATTGACCCGGGCCAGCGAACCGCTGGCTCATCTGATCGCCTGCACCGGCTCCAATGGCTGTGGCAAAGGCCTGGCCGACACCAAGCAGGACGCCCGCCATCTGGCGACCTTGCTGCCCTCGGCCCTCAACGTCCACCTCAGCGGCTGCCCGCGCTCCTGCGCTGCCGCGCACTGTGCCCCGGTGACGTTGCTGGCCGTCAATCCCGGTCATTACGACCTCTATTTTCGCGATGCGACGCTGCCGGGTTTCGGCGCGCTGCACGCACGCAACCTTACTATTGAAGCGGTCGCGACACTGCTCGCCGCCCGCGCTCGGAGCCCCCTTGATGCTTGATTACATCCGCGATGGTCAGGAGATTTATCGCAACTCCTTCGCGATCATTCGCAGCGAGGCCAATCTGGCGCGCATCCCGGCCGATCTGGAAAAACTCGCGGTGCGGGTGATCCACGCCTGCGGCATGGTCGAGGCCGTCGACGGTCTGCAATTCTCCGAAGGCGCGGGCAGGGCCGGGCGCGATGCGCTGGCCGCCGGTGCGCCGATCCTCTGCGATGCGCGGATGGTCTCCGAAGGTGTGACCCGTGCACGCCTGCCGGCCAACAATGAAGTGATCTGCACCTTGCGTGACGAGAGCGTGCCGGATCTGGCCCGTGAACTGGGCAACACCCGTTCCGCCGCCGCGCTGGAACTGTGGCGTCCGCACCTGGAAGGCAGTGTCGTGGTGATCGGCAACGCGCCGACCGCACTGTTCTATCTGCTGGAAATGCTGGATGCCGGTGCACCGAAACCGGCGTTGATTCTGGGCTTCCCGGTCGGTTTCGTCGGCGCCGCCGAATCGAAAGCCGCGCTGGCTGCCGACAGCCGTGGCGTGCCGTTCGTGATCATGCAAGGTCGCCTCGGTGGCAGCGCCATGGCCGCCGCCGCCGTTAACGCCCTCGCCACGGAGATCGAATGATGCAGGCCAAAGGACGTTTGATTGGCCTGGGCGTCGGTCCGGGTGATCCGGAACTGATTACTGTCAAAGCCCTGCGCCTGCTGCGCGAGTCGCCGGTGGTGGCGTACTTCGTCGCCAAGGGCAAAAAGGGCAACGCGTTCGGCATCATCGAAGCGCACCTGCAAGACGCACAGAATCTGCTGCCGCTGGTGTACCCGGTGACCACCGAAGTGCTGCCGGCGCCATTGTCTTACGAACAAGTGATCAGCGATTTCTACGATGAGGCTGCCGAAACCGTCGCGGCCCATCTGGATGCCGGTCGCGATGTCGCGGTGATCTGTGAAGGTGATCCGTTCTTCTACGGTTCCTACATGTATCTGCACGATCGCCTCGCCACCCGTTATGAAGCCCAAGTGGTGCCCGGCGTTTGTTCGATGCTGGGCGGCGCTTCGGTGCTCGGCGCGCCGCTGGTGTATCGCAATCAGAGCCTGTCGGTGCTCTCCGGCGTGTTGCCTCATGAAGAATTGAAACGCCGACTGGCCGACGCCGACGCGGCGGTGATCATGAAGCTGGGGCGCAATTTCCCGAAAGTGCGGCAGGTGCTGGAAGAACTCGGTCTGGCCGAACGTGCGCTGTACGTCGAGCGCGCAACCATGGCCAATCAGAAGATCGTGCCAATGGATCAGGTCGAGCCGATGTCGTCGCCGTACTTCTCGCTGATCATCGTGCCGGGCGAACGGTGGCAAGGCTGATGACTCAATCCACGCCAGCCATCGTTATTCTCGGTCAGGGCAGCCTGGCCACCGCACGGCGCATTCAGCAGGTGTACCCGGCGGCGCAGATCCACGGCCTCGCCGGGCGCGTCGAAGGTGCCGATTGCACCTATCAGGAGTTCGGCGCGACCCTGCGCGCGCTGTATCAGCAGGACACGCCGATCATTGCTCTGTGCGCGGCCGGCATCGTCATCCGCACGCTGGCGCCGCTGTTGCTGGAAAAGGGCGCCGAACCGGCAGTGCTCGCCGTAGCCGAAGACGGCAGCGCCGTGGTGCCGCTGTTGGGTGGCCTCGGCGGGGTGAATGTCATGGCGCGGGACATCGCTGCCGGGCTGCAAGTCGCCGCCGCGATCACCACCAGCGGCGAGTTGCGTTTTGGCACCTGCCTGCTCAATCCGCCGAGTGGTTACGCACTGGGCGATCTGGAACTGGGCAAGCGTTTTGTCTCCGATTTGTTGGCCGGCCACAGCGTGCGCATCGAAGGCGCTGCGCCGTGGCTGGATCAAGCGCAATTGCCGGAAGATCCGCAGGCGCAGCGTTCTATTCATGTCGGCAGTGCCAGGCGTGAAGCGAGTGCCAGTGAGTTAATGATCTATCCACGCAGCGTGGCGGTGGCAGTGAGTGCTGAAGCAGCAGATCTGGCGAATGCCGTTCGCAGCGCGTTGCAGCAAGCAAAAATCGCCGTGCAATCGTTGGCCTGTCTGTTGGCCAGCGAAACGCAAATGGCTTCGCCACTTTTGCGTGAAGCTGCGCTTGAGCTGGGAGTGCCGCTGCGCTTCGTTACGGCGCAAAGCGATATCGAAACTCTGGCACGTGCCGCAGTGCCTGAGGCTACAGTCGTGGTCAGCCACGGCATGGCAATAGCGGTTGCCGAGCAGCCGTTGGATGTTTCCAGCATTGGCCGGCCACGCGGCCGTCTCGCCGTGATCGGCCTCGGCCCCGGCGCCGCCGAACTGATGGTGCCGGCAGTCAAAGCCGAACTGGCTCGCGCCACCGATGTGCTCGGCTACGAAACCTACGTACGCATGGCCGGGCCGTTTCGCGACGATCAAGTGCAGCACTGCACCGACAACCGCGAGGAGATGCAGCGCGCGCGTCACGCCTTCAGGCTGGCGGCCGAGGGGCGCTCGGTGATTGTCGTGTCCTCGGGCGATCCGGGCGTGTTCGCCATGGCCGCAGCAGTACTCGAAGCGTTGCACGAGTCGGCTGACCCGGCGTGGCACAGTGTCGACCTGGAAATCCTTCCGGGCGTTTCCGCTTCGCTGGCCACCGCCGCGCAGGCCGGAGCACCGCTGGGCCATGACTTCTGCGTGATGTCGCTGTCGGACAACCTCAAACCGTGGTCGATCATCGAAAAGCGTCTGGATCTGGCCGCCGAAGCGGATCTCGCGTTGGCGTTTTACAACCCGATCTCCCGTGCACGTCCGTGGCAACTGGGTCGGGCGCTGGAGATTGTCGCGCAGCATCGCACGCCGCAAACACCCGTGGTGTTGGGCCGCGACATCGGCCGTCCCGGCCAGACTCTGCGCACCACGACACTGGGCGCGTTGACCCCTGAGCAGGTGGATATGCGCACCATGGTGCTGATTGGTTCGTCCACCACATGCACCTTTCCCCGTGCCAGCGGTGGTGATTGGGTTTATACGCCGCGCTGGTATGGCGAAAAACCGCTTTCCTGAGCGCCGTGCCGAGGCAAGTTGTAAATAAGTTGCCTCGGTGTGACATCCAGTCGAAATTCATTATCAGACGATAAAGTTTAAAGCTGGGCGGTATATCCGTTGGGAGCACCGCTTCGTTTGTTTATTGAACGACTGGTCATGCATCTGTTTGTTACCGGATCATGCGCGTAATCAACTTGTCTGTTGTTCGATGTTTCTCGGGAAATTATTTGAGTTTGGTGCTTTTTGAAGTTGCCTCGCTGGCAGACTAGCTTCGTCCAGGATTCTCTCAATGAATACAGGATGAAGTCTGATGGGTGTCATGGAGCAATATGTTGACGAGTTTGATTTTATTTCGGTCGATGAATACTCCGCACTAAAGCGAGCATTCAAGGCGTTCTCCGATTCTGCCGAATATGCAATGTTGGTGGCGCTTTACGAGAAGGCTGGGCAGGCCACCAACCTCTCTGAAAAGCTGCAAGTTGTAACACTCTTTCTTGAAAACTTTGAGCGCTTGTCAAAGCGTAACTCAGCGCCCGCGATGACGTTGATCGATAACGTCGCAGACAAATTGCGCGATCACGCCGCCCGCTTGACGGGCACGCTGAACATGCTCAGCGACATGTCCAACCCGGTACCCGCAATCATGCATTTTGTCTGGGTGGGTGGCAGTGAAGTCGGCAGTATCCAGCGCGATTACATGAATATCTGGCGTCAGGTGCTGGCTGCCGAGAATTACCAGTTCAATCTCTGGTACGACAGCGATGCGTTGCTGGCTTTCGAGATGAATCGGGTCATATCCGACAGTGCCAGAATTGACGCGATGGAGTCTGGCGGGGACACAGTGACCAACGCCGGTGAACTTTCAAAGATGATCGAAGATCGCGCGCGTGTATTGAAGCGCGAGATGTTTGAATATCTGCAACAACCGCAATGGCAAGGGAAGGCTGATCAGGCCCGGATCGACCTGATGGTGCGCGCCTATGGCAAGGACCGCGCGACCTTGGAAGCCTTTCGTCAGAACTGTTTGCAAACCCATCAGCAAATGGCTGGCAGTGACTTGCAGTTGCGTGATGTTCGCCGGGAGTTCGCCGGGCACTTTTTACAAGATGTCTATCAGCGCGAAGTGTCAATGCGCGGTAATTTTGCGGCGGCAAGCGATGTTGTTCGCTTGCAGGCCGAATATGCCGAAGGCGGGCGTTACAGTGACATGGATTACTTGCCGCCGCTGGCTGACAGACTGGGCGGTGTCGACATCAGCGGGTTCAGTGACGAGCAACGGCTGGGGGTGTTGCAGCTTCTGCTCAATCATGATCAAACGTTGATGCCCGGTCGCGATCGTCTGCGCTACGCCGATCACACGGAGACTTTGCCTGCCGCACAACGGGAGGCTCTGCTGGTCTTCGCCCGCAGCAAACCCGGTATCGAGCATATATTTGTCGCACCGCGTGAAGTCCACAGCCCGCGACATGGTCTGCGTATGGGCGCGCAATTCAGCAGAGAGATGAACGCTTATCTGTTGGCACAGCCGCAAAGCGAAATGACGCTCGCGGTCATGCAGTTGATCCGATTCAACTATGACTGCCTCCAGGCGGTTGAACAGGTGGCCATCGCTTCGTCGGTAGACTGGTCACAGACTGAACGATTGCTCGACGTAATAGAAAACGTCATGAACGAGAAAATCGAGCAGGGGCAACTGACGCGCACGCTGCAGGATTTTCTGGGTAAGTTGAGCGAGGCGATTTTAAGTTACTACCGTGATGGTATTCGCGTCGGAGCGCGCGGCACCATTGCGCTTACCGGACCCGGTGCAGCGGTGACCGGGATGAAAAATTATATCGAGACTCACCTCCTGCCGCACAACGAGGTTACGGTTCAGGAGCGCTTGCGCCTGGCCGAGGGTTACAACGTACAGACCGAGGAAGAGGCGATCTCCGGTTGGACGGTCAATGACGACGCCGAGCAATGGCTGGCCAAAGAGCAGGAAAAGTGGAGAGCCGGCAAACTCAAATCACGTTACACCGGGCAACTGGCGGATCTGCTTCAGCCGCAACAGACGCTGACGTTCAAACAAGGCTGGCCTGTGGTGGGCGGTAAACCGGTGCTGCTGACGTCGGTCCTGCAACAATGGATGGATGATCTGGGCGAACCCTTTGTGCGAGCCATGAGGGACAAGCTCAGCGGTGACATCAGCTTCACCAAAGCCTTTTCCATCGGCTTCGATAGTCGTCAGTTGATCCTTGCGCAACCGGTGCGCGAACTGCCCGTTTCCCATGGTGCCGAATCCTCAAGCAACCTCAATGAACTGCTCAGCCGCATTGCCCATGATTCCCTGCCGCTGGAACAACTCAGCCCGTTAGTGCGCGTCATGCTCGGGGGGATTTTCGGCGCGACAAGTCTGGACGACGCCAGTTTTGCCAGTGTCTGGCATACCGTGCGCGACCTCGCTGTCGACACTGACGGCGACGGTACTTTCGCTCGTTATGATGCGCTTGAAAGAGCCCTGCGCCAGCGGCAGTCGCGCGACTTCGAGGCCGGGCTGGCGCGTGGACAAGTGCATGACGTCCTGACAGCCCGCGAACTCAAGGTTCAGGCACTGTTTGAACCCCTGACCTTGCGCCAATGGGGCGAACGTATCGGGCAGATCACTCGCACGGCGCAAGGCGAGTTCCGCTCGCGGAATCTCCAGCGCAGCGCGCAGGTGCGCGAGATATTCTTCGAGGCCGGCGCGACCTCGGCGCGGCAGCTGTCGCAGGATTTGCTGATGCACACGCCCAGTGATCCGGGGCGTCGGTGTTATCCGCTGGCGTTGCTGATGGGCGCAGCGGTGGCTGCCGGCGAGTCGGCCGAACGGACACTCGTGGGGCATGTTGCCACGGCCAACGTCAACCATCAGGAACCGAGTTCACAGGCATTGCTCAGTGCGTTGAGTGAACTGCGGGCCTTGCCCACCAGTGCTATTGGTGAGCCCCGCGGCTTGCAGAGTCTGGACTCGGTCATTCAGACGCTGGAGGCGAAAACTACGGCCACCGTCCTGTTGCTCGACACCGGTGATCACGCCTTGCTGATGGCCAAAGTGCAGACAGGAGGCCAATTCGTCTATCGATTCTACGACCCGAACTTTGCCATTTATGCGTTCGCCGAAGGCGCGCAGGTGAAACTTGGCGTTGAGCGTTATCTGAGCGCCGGAGACAGTGCACTGGCCAGGCTCTACGGCCTGGGCGAGATGGCCGGGGCGCGATTCAACGTGATCGAGTTGAAGACCGAAGCGATGGCGACCCGCAAGCTATCGACGGGTTTGCCCCTGGACAGTTTTTTACGCATTCCTTCCAGTGATTCACGCAGTGTTCCTGTCTGGGCAAAACAGGCCGTGGCGCGCCAGCGTTCGTTCAGCGCAAACGCGCGGATGGGTGCCAGCCTGGCGCAAGTGGATGCGCGCTACTGGGCGCAGGCGTTTGCTCAGGCCATGCAGCAATTGCGCAGTGAGTACTCGTTGGGGCGTGAATATCTGCCCTTGCTGGAAACAGTCAAACCTCAGGCGGACGGCGGCTTTTCGCTGACGTTGGTCGATGCGCAGCATCCGCATCAAGTACGAACAGTGAGCACGGCCGACCCACGTTTCACTCAGCTCAAGCAACATCTGCATCAGAGCGTGAAGGCAGGCAAACCGAGTGGTCCGGCCGAGGCGGATGGAGGCAGTCGCTTGAGTTTCGCCTTTGCGATTCAGACGCTGGTCAGCGAGATGCGCCATCGTGAATACCAGGCCGGTGATCAGTTGCCAGCCTTGTCGATTGCGTTGCAGATTCAGGTTTACGTCAGCTATGCGCAGTTGGGTTTTGGTGTGCTCAGCGATACCGCACAGATGATCAACCTGGTACGGCAAGTGGTGGCCAGTGAACAGGCGCTGGTCTTGCGCCAGTCGTCGTTGTCCGGCCGTGTGCTCGGTCGCGGGGCAAGCGGCGTTGGGTTTGCGTTTTCGCTGGTCAACATCGGCTTCGATATTCACAACCTTTCCCTGGCGCAAAATCACGAGCAGCGCTCGCGGTTCTCCACGTCTCTGGCGTTCAACACAGTGGCGTTGGGGCTGGATGTCGTGGCATTGGCGGCAGGCGGAACGGTGGGAGCAGCGGCGGCTTTTCTGTCTGTGCCGTTGCTCGGTATCGGCATCGGAGCCACTGCCATCGCCAGCAACCTTGGGCAGATTGCCGACAAGGCAACCGCGGTGGGCAATCATTTGCGTGCCATCCACAACGCTTACAAACCGGGTGCGTTCTCTGTCGCAGAGGGTGTATTGCAGTTCCCGCCAGAAGCGGTGATCACCCACCTGGATCTGCAGGACAGACGGGTTCGCTTTGACAGCCAGCGCTTTTATCCATGGGGCGGCGGCGCACTTGAGTTGCCGCAATACAATGATGACCCGAAGCAGATCCACCATTCCCTCAATATCCGGCAGGCCTTTGGTCTCCCCGAGAGCACAACGCTGAACAACCAAGGGGTTGCGGCACTGCATACCGTGGTGTTGCCCTGCACACCGCTCTGCTATTACGGCTACGAATATCAACTGGGAGGCGCGGGTTATGTGTACGAGCCACTGCCGGAAGAGCAGGTCGAGCCGCGCAACGCCAGTGAAATGCCTGAGCCACACTGGTACTCGTTTTTCAATCCGCTCTCGGCATTGGGCGATACGCTGACGACCCATCTGGATAAGCGCATCCACACGCGCTATCCGCAATTGCGCAACAGTGCAGCGGACAAGCTGGAATACGATCAGCAGGGTAACCGGCGTTTTTATCTGCACAGCACACCGTCTTTGAAACACATCCTCTACAAGCTGCATCCGGTCTACCAACCCACAACGATCAGCGTGCAACTGGACGAACATGTACGCCAATTAGTGGTACCAACCTTGCCGGTGGAGTGCCAGCAAAAGCTGTCCTACGAAATCAGCGCCACGTCAGAACGCTGCCAGCTTCGTCTGACGCCGGGACTGAAAATCGTGCAATTCAATGGCGCGACCCAATGGCTGGTGCATGCCCCTTGGGCCGGCATCGAGCAGGTCAGCTTCGACGACGTAGCAACGAGGGATGACGATGCCGAACGGGTGCATCTGGCGGGGCGTCAACTAACGGTCGACGGTATCGTGCTGTCGGCGTTCGAGGGGTTGGTCGAACTGGTCGGGGGAGAGTTGTTTCAACTGGACTGGCAACGCAATGCGCTGCACCTGGTGTCCATCACCCTCGACGAAGTTAAAAGCAGTCCGCGTGATGTCCTCGCCCACCTGCGCCAGCGAGACCATGAGGGGCGCCTGGGCACTGGTTACGTCACGGTTCACCGGTTCAAGGTTCCGTTCACCCCGGCCAGTGACGCTGTGCGCACAACAGCCTTTTACGATGTCGCTCAAAAACGCTTGTTGTACGCGCGCAATCTGCCGCGCGAGGTCAACGACGGCCTGATGCTGGGTGCCGCCAACGCTGCCCATGCGTGGTTTTATCATCCCAACCATGCCACGGTCTGGCGCGTCGATGTGATCACCGGCCTGGTCGTGCATCGTTATCGGTTACTGAGTGTGGAACCCGGTACGAAAATCAGCGCTTTCGCGCAACTGGCGGATGGCACTCTGCGAGTTTCGCAGCAGTTGGTAGAACAAAAGTCCATGAATGTGCGCACGACGTTGGAGTTTCATCTGACCGACCGCGAAGTGACGCTGACAGACATCCATATGTGGTCGCCCGGTCTGGAAAACTCTTTCCTCAAGCCCGAGGAGGGCACGAGAGTCGCGTTTTTCCGCCATCGCCAGAAACAGCCTCGTCCCTACGCAGACGAGACACCCGGCATGGCTTCGTCCATCAGCACCTGGACCTACGCGCCGTACATTCACGCCCGTGCCTGGTCCTTCGATCAATTGCTTGAGCGGGCATGGATTGCCGCGCATCACGACAGGTATTTCCGGGCTGGCGCCGACAGTGATGCGGACACGGTGATGCTGATGCCTCGATCCTCTGATCCCGCCGCTGCGCTGCTGTTTTACAGCCGGCAAAGTCAAATGCTCAGCCATGGCATCGAGCTGCGTGACGACGTGCCATGGCACAAGGCGCTTGCGAAAAATGTGATTGACGTTACGCGGGTTGGCGAAAGCTTCCTGGCCACTCAGAGTGACGGGCGACTGTTCGAACTCGACCTCGGCGCCAAGGATGACAACTGGCTGTCCGAGCTTGATAGAGATGTTCTGAAGTTTGTCGGCCTCGGTCAGCGTTGGCTGCAACAAAACCCCGATTGGCTGACGGCATTACCGGCGCTTGCCAAGGAGTACAGCCGCGCCGCGTTTGCGATCATCGGCCTGCGTGCGCAAGTGGGTCAGACGCTTCTGCCCGTATGGTGTATTGACGAAAAACTTGTGCTGATGGACGCAATGGGTAATCACGAGCTTGTGTTGCTGGGGCTGACGCCCGACCGGCAGGCGGTTTGGCTGCTTGATGGTTCTTCCGGGCAGCTGTGGCGGCAGACACTGGTCTCCCTCGAGCAGATGCGCACGGCGTTCGGCAACGGCAGCGTCTTACTGCATCGCCAAGCGTTGCCGCAGGCCGAGCGAGTCTGGTCATCGTGGGCGTTTTGTGAAGTGCTGCCGCATGGTGACGGGCTGCTGGCGCGTACCCGCGAAGGTGTGACGCTGCACCTGCAAGATCACCAACCGGCGCGAATTGTCGGCATGGAAAACCGTTGGTCATACGTCCCTGGCCAGACACCTGCGCAGTTGCGGGAGCGTTTGAAGCAGCGGCTGAAGGGGCAAGCCCATGCCGCGTTTATCCCCGTCGAAAACACCGGCAATCGTTACCAATACTATGTTCCGAAGCTTGATCGACTATTCGATGTGTCCGCACGGGACGACGGAAAATGGGCGACGTTCCTCGGTACGCGCGACGGGGCCAATCCGCTGCTGTTCGACCCTATCGACCCATTGATCTTCAGCGCCGGACCGACCGATGGCGTCTGGTTGCCGGACAGCTACGCCTTCCGTGACGAGGAGGTCATGGTGCTGGAGGTGAGTGATGACCTCGCCGAGGTGCAGCCATTGCTTCCTGACAATGTCGAAAGGCTGATTCTGAGCTTCGGTTCGCGCACAGAGGGTTATCGAATATCGACCGCAACCTGGCAGCGACTGGATTGCATCGTAGTCGATGGGCGGCGCCCGTCCGGGGACCAGGTGACGGAACCGGGCTTGTTGGTGCTGGATATGCCCGAGTGTGGGCACTGGCTGATGTCACGGGTCGATAGCCATCTGGTACTCGCCGATCCGGACAATGGTCACAGTCTGATCGTTCGCGGGATCGAGGAGCAGGGGGCATGCGAACTGGCTGTCAAAATCGCTGGCCGTGAGTACGTGTGCGCACTCGAACAATGGTTGAAGGCCTTCGCGAGCGTGCAGGGCAATGAGGTAATTGCCAGTCTGGCGGTGGTGGCTGAACATTTGCCCTGACCGGTAAATTGGTCTGAAAAATAAAACGCCGCGAACATTGTCGTTCGCGGCGTTTTATTTCGGTGGGCGCGTCCGGGCTGGCGTCAGGGCACCAGATAGCCTTTAACCCCGGTAAAAATGATCTGCGCGGCCAGTGCGCAGACAAACAATCCCATCAAACGACTGACGATCTGCAACCCCTGATCCCCCAGAATCCGCTCGATACGATTCGACAGATACAGCACCACACCCACGGTAAAACTGGCCAGTGCAATACTCATGATTGCGGTGAGCTTGTCGTCCCAGTGCGGCTGGCTGACGCCCATCACCAGCAAGGCGCCGATAGTGCCCGGGCCAACGGTCAGCGGAATGGTCAGCGGCACAATGGTGACGTCCTGCTGCACGTTGTCGGCCTGCACCGCCGGTTTGCCCTGTGCCATGCCCAGCGCCGAAATGAACAGCACACTGCCGGCGCCGATGCGAAATGCATCTACGGTGATGCCGAACACATCGAAAATCACTCGCCCGAACAGATACAGCAAGACGCTGGAGACCAGCGTGGCCACCGCTACTTTCCAGGCCAGACGCCGTTGCTCTTTGCGCGAGTAACCGCGGGTCAGACTGATAAAACAGGACAGCACGAAGAACGGGCTGTAGAGCACCAGCATCTTCAGGTAAACGCTGAACAACACGTGGAGCATGGTTTCGGCTCGCATCCAGAGTAGATGGGGCGGAGTCTATCAGTTGCTCTATTGCCTGTGTGCGTCGTGATGCAATGTTTGGTGTTTGTGAAGTTTATGGTTGGTTGAGTTGTTTTGCTTGGTATTCTTTTTTGTGTATTGGATATGGTGTTACATGTTTAAGTTTGTCAGTGTTGAGTGGCTTGAGTATTGTTCTTTCAGCAAGTTCATGAGGAACTTGTTTTATGCTTATCAAGGAATCAATAATGAATAATCAAGTTGTTAGTCAGCGTTACATTGACGCCTGTGTTAAAAGTATTCAAGAGTATGATCTGGGCGATGAACTGGTTATTCGTCCGCGTAATCTGGTGATGCCTGGCGATGAAATCGAGGCGCCTACCAAAGGTTCCGTGGTCGGTGAAGGCATTATTTCTTTCAGTGGCGGTCTTTCCGGTGTTAATCGAACAGATGCACAGAACGCGTTTCTTTACGCTTCGCTGGTAGCAAACAAAAGTTATCCACTGGAGCACCAGGGCAAAGAATGGTACATGCTCTTTCGTGAAGTCATGACCAATTCTGGCTGGGCGCCAATCAGCAAGTTCTACAGCGACCTGCAAGTCAGCGGCACCAGTGTTCGCATGGACAAGCTGGTGCTGGAAATTCTCGGTTCGGTGATTGCCGGCATCGCTGTGCCGGGGCCTGCCACCGCGCTGATGCTGAAAGTGGCCGGTGACGCCATTGCCGCCCTGCAAAAACGCGATACCGCGCTGACTGTATACGAACGCAACGTGCTGCAAAATGGTGTTGGCGGTGTAACGGCTGGTGCATGTACTGAAGTAAACGGTGCGACAGTATTTGCCATTGGTGCAGTACGGTTTACCCGCAGGAATACATCTACCAAGGTTCTGTTCGTCGATGTCGATATTCGTAATGTCGATCTGTATCGCGGCGAAACTGTATTTGAGAAAAATGAAACTCTCGCGGCTGCTACTCGCGATTTTATTTCGCAGAAGTTGGTGAATCACATTGCCAAGAAAATCGACTACGACATCTAATCGATGTCGGGGAGGGCAGTCGTGTTTCGACTGCTCTTTTCTGGAGGGATTGATATGGAGTCTGATTGTTCAGTTCTGATCGTCGGTGGGGCGATCCTGTTAGTGCCTGGTTCAGTAAAGCCTGGTGATTATGATGATGTAATAAACAGCATTTTATTTGCGCAGTTGGTGGCAGATAAACAGGTGGCAAAAGACTCAAGCGTCGATTGGTATGATGCTTATTCACAAGTTCTCGATAACTTCTGGTTAAGGTTTGTAAAAACACGCGAAGACAATCACCTGGGGCCAGAGAGTGCGGTGTCGGCAGCGACATTGATTGTTGCCGCGATGGCCAAAATGGAAGACGACCTCGGACGCCTGACTGCCGAGGCCATATCTCGATTGGCTAAAGCCCCCGAATCGCATCCCGCAATCGATGTGTTGCGCCGGCATATGTATAAGGCAGGCGATGCATCCGTAGAACGCACGACCGAAGCGGCGGAAGGTGCGCACGTGCTCGTAATCGTCGCGCGAACGCCTGATTTGCTCAGCAGCGTGTATATCCGCATTCAAACCCGACAGGCACTGGATCGCCATTCATTGGCGACACTCGGTCGGGGGGCGGATCTGCGGGGTGTCATTACTCTGCGTTGTGCCCAGGCGAACCTCTCGGAAGATCTTTATCGCCTCGCGCGTGAAGGCGTCGCCCTGAAGGTCAAAGACCGGATCGCGGCGAATGTCGCTCTGTTGACGGTGGGCGATGAGCTTTGCGCTGTTGATCCTTCCCGGGAGATTCAGCCATGAAAGATCTATTTGCACCTCCGGCAGCCGTGGTGGGCGGCAGTGTTGTTTCTTTCGCCTCGGGTCTGCCGGCGTCACACCGAGAAGACATCTACATGAGTAGCGCTTTTGCGCAAAGAGCTACCCGCTTGGCCCTCGCAGACGGGTTGTCGGCAGACTGGTTTGACTATTACTGCAAGCAATTGAAGTATCTCGGATGGGATGTGCCAAAGCCGCAAACGTTCTCGCCCGCAGGCACTGCTCCCATGGGTCAAAAGGCTGTGCAGCGTATCTCGGCGTCGCTTGGCGATGCATTCACCTTGCCCATGAATCGTGCTTTGGCAGAACTGGAGCGTAACGTACGGGCGCTCGAGTTATTCGAGTCCGCAAGCCTTAGCGCCAATGTCGGTTACTTTCAGATGATTCCCTGTGTGATGAACGGCGCGCACAAGGTCGACATGGGGATCTATCACCGGCAGTTCAAAATCCAGCGAAATGTGTCGCGGTTCCTGTTTATCGAAAATGAATCGCTTGAGTATGAAAGCATCGAGCAAATGGCGTGCATTACGTTCAACACACTGCATTACGCTGATTTTCGAGAAAAGGTGAAACAGTCCGTGCTGTCGCAGTCCTTGAAATACCTGGAAGACCTGGACATCTGAGCAGTCTGCGGCGAACCCGCTTAGAAGGTCGAAGCCGTGCGATTCTGCTGATCACGCTGGGCAACCCAGTGCTCGATCAGCTCGCGCAATTGCGACAACTCGACGGGCTTGGACATGTGCCCATCCATCCCGGCCTGACGCGCGCGCTCCTTGTGCTCGGCGAGAATGTGCGCCGTCAACGCCACGATTGGCGTGCGAATGCGTTGATTGCTGACTTCCCAGGCACGCAATTGCTGGGTCGCTGAGAAGCCATCGAGGATCGGCATTTCGCAGTCCATCAACACCAGGTCGTAACGCTGCGCTTTCATCGCTTGCAGGGCTTCTTCGCCATTGGCCGCGGTGTCCGGTTGCAGGTTGAGCTTGCCGAGCATGCCGCGAATCACTTTGGTCGAAATCGTGTTGTCTTCGGCGACGAGGATGCGGAAGTCACTCGGCACTTTGGCAGCCGTGGCCGGGGTGACCACTTGCGGCTGGAACACCACTTGGCCTTTGTTGCGCTGATTGAGTTCGTCGGCGAGGGTGGTCTTGAGGGTGTAGCCGGCCACCGGTTTGGCGAGAATGCGTTTGATCCCCGAGTTGCGCGCGATGATCTTGCTCGGCGCATTGCTGATGCCAGTGAGCATGATCAGCAGGATGTCGTGGTTCAGGCTCGGGTCTTCCTTGATCTTGGCCGCGAGTTGCATGCCGGTCATGCCCGGCATGTTCTGATCGAGCAACACCACATCAAAGTAATCGCGCAGGTGCGCCTTGGTCCGCAGCAGGGCCAAGGCTTCCTTGCCTGAAGGCACGGCGCTGACATTCAGGCCCCAGGCGCTGCATTGCTGCACCAGGACTTTGCGGCAGGTGTCGTTGTCGTCGACCACCAGCACCCGTGCGCCTTGTAGCGGGCTGTCGAGATCGGAGGTCGGATGTTCGAGGCGATCCGGGTCCAGCGGCAGGGTCAGCCACAGCGTGCTGCCCTGATTGGCGCCGCTCTTGATGCCGAATTCGCCCTGCATCAAACGAATCAGTTGTCGCGCGATGACCAGCCCGAGATTGCCGCCCAGGCGATTCGCCGAGAGAAAGTGTTTGCTGTGCAGTTCGGCATGCATCAGCGCGTCGCGTTCCTCCTGCTCCATTGGCGCACCACTGTCCTGCACGGCGATGCGCAGGCGTGGTTTGCTGCTGCGTTCGTCGAGCGCGACGACGATCAGCACTTCACCTTCAGCGGTTTTCTTCAGGGCATTTTCCAGCAGGCTCAGCAGGGTCTGGCGCAGGCGGGTCGGGTCGCCACTGATTACTCGCGGCACTTGCGGCTGGATAAAGCTGATCAGCTCGACGTTCTGTTGTTCGGCCTTGGCGCGGTAGATGCTCAGGCAGTCATCGATCAAGGCATTGAGGTCGAACTGCACGTCGTCCAGTTCGATCTGCCCGGATTCGAGCTTGGAGATGTCGAGGATCTCGTTGATCAGCGTCAGCAGTTCGTTGCCGGCGCTGTGGATGGTTTGCACATAGTCGCGTTGCTTGACCGACAACGGCGTGCCCAGCAGCAATTCGGTCATGCCCAGTACGCCGTTCATCGGCGTGCGGATTTCGTGGCTGATCTTGGCGAGGAACTCGGCTTTGGCGTTGATCTCGGCATTGCTTGCGGCGAGATCGCGGCTGACGCTGAAACGGCTTTCGGTGATGCTGCGCTGACGCTCGCCGAGGGCGATGCTCATCAGCAGGCCGCTGATGCAGATAAACGCCATCAGGGTCATGATCAAGCCTTGCGGCGAGACCAGTGTCAGCCCCAGCAAGGCAGGAAGAATGATCAACGTGCCGATGTTGAACACCACCATCGCCGCGACGAACAGACGCGCCGGACGATAACCCTTCTGCCAGTGAAAGAACGCGACAAACAGCATGCTCAGGCCGGCCAGTGCCACCAGTGCATAAGTGATGATGTTCAGCGGCAGGGTGTTGACGAACAGCAACAACAGGCTGCAGGTCACGATAAACAGAATGTCACCCAGCAACAGTTTGTTCAGCGGGTGCGGGCCGAGCGGGGCGAAAAAGCGATAGGCGAACATCAACCCGGCTGGGGCGGTCAGCAACAGTGCCAGATAGGCGCCCGGCGTCTGCACCGCGTGCCAGTTCGGCAGCCAGGGGCCGGCGAGGTTGAGCAGCAGCAACAGACTTAGGCCCAACAGCCCTTCGCAGACCGCCAGCCACAGGCTACTGCGCGAGCGCGAGTAGGCGTAGCGCACAAGATTGTGCAACAGCAGCATGGCGAGACAGCCGAACAGCAAACCGAAGACCAGCGTCTGATTGTGGTTGGCCGCGCTCATCACTGCCGATTGCAGGGTGACGTGCGGGCGCAACTGATGGTCGGAGACCAGTCGCAGGTAGACCTCGAGGGGTTTGTCGCTCTGTGGCAGTGGCAGCATGAAGTCGCTGCTCGGCAACGGTCGTTCGGCCTGTGGCTGATCGGTGCCGGTATTGCGTTGCTCGATCAGCTTGTCACCGTCGAGCACGTAAAGACTGAGCTGTGACAGGTCAGGGGCAAAGATGCGCAGCAGTTGCTCGTGTTTGCCCGGTGCCAGTTTGAAGCGCAGCCACAACGCGCCATCGGGCTCGGACGCGGTGAGGCGGTCAAGCTCGATGGGGCTGAATTGATTGGTGTAGCGAGCGGAGCGGATATCGCTCAGTTGCAGATTGCCCTGATCGTCGAGCAATACCGACCAGCCACTGCCTTGCGCGGCCTGGGCCGGGAGCATGCAGAGCAAGGTCAGCATCGTGACGGTGAAGCTTATGGCAATCCTGAGCCAGCGCACGGCGAAATCCCTTCGTAGGTTGATGCCAGAATATAACGATGCGCGGCGGCGGAACAGCCCGGCGAGGAACGGTATCCTTCGCCGGGCTTGATCGACAGCTTATTCCTGGGTTTCGCCACGTTCACGGGCAATGGCGCGGTAGCCAATGTCCTTGCGGTAGAAGCAGCCTTCCCAGGCGATGGCTGCTGCCAGCTTGTAGGCTTGCTGCTGAGCTTCACCGACGCTGGCGCCCATTGCAGTGGCACAGAGTACGCGACCACCAGCGGTAACGACCTGACCGTCCTTCAACGCAGTACCGGCGTGGAAGACTTTGCCTTCCAGGCTGGCAGCGGCATCCAGACCGTTGATCGCGGCGCCTTTGGCGTAGTCGCCCGGGTAACCGCCAGCGGCCAGCACGATGCCGACGCTCGGACGTGGATCCCACTGCGCTTCAACCTTGTCCAGCGCTTGCGCCAGAGCGGCTTCGACCAGCAGCACCAGGCTCGACTGCAGACGCAGCATCACCGGTTGGGTTTCCGGATCGCCGAAGCGGCAGTTGAACTCGATGACTTTCGGGTTGCCGGCCTTGTCGATCATCAGACCGGCATAGAGGAAACCGGTGTAGACGTTGCCTTCTTCAGCCATGCCGCGCACGGTCGGCCAGATCACCAGATCCATCACGCGCTTGTGCACGTCGGCGGTGACCACCGGGGCAGGGGAGTAAGCACCCATGCCGCCAGTGTTCGGGCCGCTGTCGCCGTCGCCAACACGTTTGTGGTCCTGGCTGGTGGCCATCGGCAGCACATTCTTGCCGTCGACCATGACGATGAAGGAGGCTTCTTCGCCGTCGAGGAATTCCTCGATCACTACGCGCGAGCCAGCGTCACCGAAAGCGTTGCCAGCGAGCATGTCGCGTACGGCGTCTTCGGCTTCAGCCAAAGTCATGGCGACGATCACGCCTTTGCCGGCGGCCAGGCCATCGGCCTTGATCACGATTGGAGCGCCTTTCTCACGCAGATAAGCCAGAGCCGGCTCGATCTCGGTGAAGTTCTGGTAGTCGGCGGTCGGAATCTTGTGGCGCGCGAGGAAATCCTTGGTGAAGGCTTTCGAGCCTTCCAGTTGCGCAGCGCCGGCGGTCGGACCGAAGCAGTCCAGACCACGCGAGCGGAACAGGTCAACAACGCCAGCCACCAGTGGTACTTCCGGGCCGACGATGGTCAGGGAAACGTTTTTCTCGGCGAAGTCGGCCAGTTGCTCAAGGGCCAGCACGTCGATGGCGACGTTTTCGCACTTGGCTTCAATGGCGGTGCCAGCGTTGCCCGGCGCGACAAAAACCTTCTGCACGCGCGGATCCTGAGCCACTTTCCAGGCCAGAGCGTGTTCGCGGCCACCGCTGCCAATGATCAAAACATTCATTTCAAAAACCTCGGATGACGCTAATTCTGTTTTTAGAACCTAAAGCGCTTCACGCTGTAGGAGGTCGCAATGAAGTCGGTAGATGCAAGGCGGAGTCGACCTCGATGAGCGGAGTTGCCTTTTGGCAATGAGCATCATCGAGGTCGGCTCCAACGCAGCAGATGCCGGCTTCAGTGCGGCCGTCGACTGGTTAGTGACGGAAGTGGCGCATGCCGGTGAAGACCATCGCGATACCGGCCTCGTCAGCGGCCGCAATCACTTCAGCGTCGCGCATCGAGCCGCCTGGCTGGATCACCGCAGTGATACCCACCTTGGCTGCGTTATCCAGACCGTCGCGGAACGGGAAGAACGCGTCCGATGCCATCACCGAACCGGCGACTTGCAGGCCGGCGTGCTCAGCCTTGATCGCAGCGATACGCGCCGAGTTTACGCGGCTCATCTGGCCAGCGCCGACACCGATGGTCTGACGGTTCTTGGCGTAGACAATGGCGTTGGACTTAACGTACTTGGCGACTTTCCAGGCGAAGATCAGGTCGTGGATTTCCTGTTCGGTCGGGGCGCGCTTGGTCACGACTTTCAGGTCATCGGCGCTGATCATGCCGATGTCACGGCTCTGTACCAGCAGGCCGCCGTTGACGCGCTTGTAATCCCACGCAGCAGCGCGGTCAGCCGACCACTCGCCGCAGGCCAGCAGGCGCACGTTGGCTTTCGCCGCAACAATCGCGCGGGCTTCTTCGCTGACGCTCGGGGCGATGATCACTTCAACGAACTGACGCTCGACGATCGCTTTGGCGGTCTCGGCGTCCAGTTCACGGTTGAAGGCAATGATGCCGCCGAACGCTGACTCGGTGTCGGTGGCGTAAGCCAGTTCGTAGGCCTGACGGATGCCGCCTTCAGCGTCCGGGCTGACTGCAACGCCGCATGGATTGGCATGTTTGACGATGACGCAGGCTGGCTTGACGAAGCTCTTCACGCATTCCAGCGCGGCGTCGGTGTCGGCCACGTTGTTGTACGACAGTTCCTTGCCTTGCAGTTGGGTCGCGGTGGCGATGCCGACTTCGGCAGGTTTGGCTTCCACGTAGAACGCCGCGCTCTGGTGCGGGTTCTCGCCGTAGCGCATTTCCTGGGCCTTGATGAACTGGCTGTTGAAGGTGCGCGGGAATTCGCTGCGGCCTTCAGTGCTGAGGGTTTCAGCGGTCTGATTCACGGTGCCCATGTAGTTGGCGATCATGCCGTCGTAGGCTGCGGTGTGTTCGAACGCCTTGAGCATCAGGTCGAAACGCTGAGCGTAGGTCAGGCCGCCGGCTTTCAGGCCTTCGAGCACACTGGCGTAATCGCTGGCATTCACCACGATTGCTACGTCTTTATGGTTTTTCGCTGCCGAACGGACCATGGTCGGGCCGCCGATGTCGATGTTCTCGATGGCGGTCGGCAGGTCGCAGCCTGGCTTGTTGATGGTGGCTTCGAACGGATAGAGGTTAACGGCAACCAGATCGATCGGCTTGATGCCGTGCTCGCTCATGATCGCGTCGTCGATACCGCGACGACCGAGGATGCCGCCGTGGATTTTCGGGTGCAGGGTTTTCACCCGACCGTCCATCATCTCGGCGAAACCGGTGTAATCCGCGACTTCCACTGCGGCAACACCGTTGTCGCGCAGCAGCTTGAACGTCCCGCCGGTGGAGAGGATCTCGACGCCCAGAGCTTCGAGCTCCTTGGCGAATTCGAGGATCCCGGTCTTGTCGGAAACGCTGATCAAGGCGCGGCGGATCGGCAGGCGGGTAGTCTGGTCGGTCATCTCAATTTCCATCAAAAGCAAAGGAAGTCAGCAAAAAAGGCGACCGTTTTTTACGCGGGCGCCTTTCTGGTTTGATTGAATGCTTACAGCAGATCGTACTGCTTGAGTTTCTTGCGCAGCGTGCCGCGGTTAAGTCCCAGCAGCTCACTGGCCTTGGTCTGGTTGCCCTTGACGTAGTTCATCACGCTTTCGAGCAGGGGAGCCTCGACTTCGGAGAGCACCAGGTTGTACACATCCGTGACGGACGCGCCCTCAAGGTGGGCGAAATAATTGTGCAGCGCCTTCTCGACACTCCCGCGAAGGGTCTGACCTTCTTCGCTCGGGGTATTGAGGTGCTGTTTCAAATTCACGTTGTCGCTCACGGGTGCTGTTCCACTCACTAAAGTCTCGGTCATCATCGTCATGCGGCCACCCCTTCTTCGTCCCCTGTCAGGCTCTTGTAACGCTCGGCGAAGAACTCCCGAACGTTGGCGCATTGTGTTTCCGTACCATCCAAACGATTGAAGTGGGCGCGAAACTCCCTGGCGCCCGGCAAGGTTGCGAGATACCAGCCCACATGCTTGCGCGCAATGCGCACGCCCATCACATCCCCATAGAAAGCGTGAAGTGCGGCCAGATGCTCTAGCAGTATGTGTTCCACCTCGATCAGCTCCGGTGCCGGCAATTTCTCGCCGGTACGCAGGAAGTGTTCGATCTCGCGAAAAATCCATGGCCGCCCTTGGGCGGCGCGGCCTACCAACAGGCCATCGGCACCGGTCGCGTCGAGCACGTAACGGGCCTTTTCCGGCGAATCGATATCGCCATTGGCGAACACCGGGATCGACACGGCCTGCTTGATCGCGGCAATCGTGTCGTACTCGGCTTCGCCTTTGTACAGATCGGCGCGAGTGCGGCCATGCACTGCCAGCGCGGTGATCCCGGCCTGCTCGGCGATTTTCGCCACCGTCAGGCCGTTCTTGTTGTCGCGATCCCAACCGGTGCGGATCTTCAGGGTGACCGGCACATCAACCGCAGCCACTACAGCCTGCAGGATCTCGGTCACCAGTGCTTCGTCCTTCAATAACGCGGAACCGGCCGCCTTGTTGCAGACCTTTTTTGCCGGGCAACCCATGTTGATATCAATAATCTGTGCGCCCAACTCGACATTGGCCCGGGCCGCGTCCGCCAGCATCTGCGCATCGCCACCGGCAATCTGTACCGAGCGTGGCTCGGGATCGCCTTCGTGGATCATGCGCATGCGCGACTTGCGGGTGTTCCACAAGCTCATGTCGCTGGTGACCATTTCCGAGACAACAAGCCCTGCGCCCAAACGCTTGCACAGCTGACGAAAGGGCTGATCGGTGACCCCCGCCATCGGGGCGAGAATCAAGCCGTTCTGCAATGTGTATGGGCCGATGCGTACCGCCGACATAGGACTTCCCTGAAGTGGGGCCGGATCATGAGAGTTCGAAAAAGGGTTGGCATGATACCCGCTCTCGATGACTGGATAAAGGCTGAATTGAACAAAATCTGAACAGTTATTCTGTTATCGCCACAGGTTTGGTTGTGCGTGACAAAGTCAGAAATCCGCCGTCAATTCGAAAGCGATGAAGCACTTCACTCGGGCGAGTGGAAACTCAGGCTGTAATTCACCGCTTTGGGGCCTGGATCGAGAATATCCAGCGCAATGTGGATCGGCGTCTGCGGCGGCATTTCCGCCAGACCTTCGAGATCGCCTTTAAGATATTCGCCGGGTTTGAAGCGACGACTGGCGATCAGGTGACCGTTGAGGTCGGCGAAGCGCAGTTCCAGTAATGGAAAGGGCTGAGAAAACGTCGCGCGGTTATAAATGATCGCGTCGACCACCAGTGCACCGTTGAACTCCGGGTGGCTGCGCACCACCAGATTGCTGCTCTTGATCCGCGCGATGTCGACCTTGGATGGCACCGTGCAGCCGATCTGCGGGCAGATTTGCTGGAACCAGGGGCGGTATTGATCCTGGCGGGCCAGTTCATCGAAATGATAGGAGATGTACTGCGCAGCCAGTCCGCCTGCCGCCAGCAGGACCAGTACCAGCCAAAGCAAGCGGCGGCCCCAAGGGGAGCGGCGCTTTTGCCAGTCCAGTTGCAATGGATCGTCGGTCAGGTCCTGCAAGACTTCTGCGCGCACGCCCGGTTCTGCGCGTTCACGTTTTTTGCGCAAAGGTTCGATCGATGGCAAATCGTCGTCGCCGTCATCGTCGCTGGCCGAGAAACGTTCACGACGAGCGTTCGGATCGATCGGATCGTGCAGGCGCAACTGCGGGATCGCCGGTTCGTCATCCAGATCTACCGGTTCCAGTGACAGCGAAGGCTCGGTGCGCGCGGCTTTTACCGGCTCGATGTCGATGGGTTCTGGCTCGTCTTCTTCGGGTTCAGCAGTGTGCTCGTCGGCGCGTTCGCTGAACAGGCTGTCGCGCCAGAGCGCTTCATCCGGCTCAGGTGCGTCGCGGCGAGCGCTCAGTGAATCTTCGCGCTGACGACCGAATTCGGTGGTCGGCTGGATTTCCCGTTGTTCGAGACGGGCGAGTTCTTCGTCCAGATCTAGGCTGTCGAGATCAAGCTCCGAGGCGCTCCACTGCTTTTGGCTGATGGCGCGCGGTGCTGGCTGCTCGACGATGGGCGGTGGTTCGATAACAGGCGCGATCTCGACAATCGGCGTCTGCTCGACAATTGACGGCGCCACCGGCGTCACCGCGTCCTTGCCAGCGTGTTGTTCCAGCAGCTGTTTGGCAGCGTTGAACACTTGCAGGCAGGAGCCGCAGCGAACCACCCCGCGGGCCACGCTCAATTGAGCATGGCTGACACGGAAACTGGTTTGGCAATGCGGGCACTGGGTGACGAAACTGTCGGTCATGCGGCGATCCGGATTATGCAGGCGGTCATATTAGCGCCGACGGCCGGTGATGCGCACCCAGCCATCGCGATTGGCGATCGGGTCCAGATCAAAGTCCTGCGCATAAGCGGCAGCGACTTCATCACCTTGTTCGGCGAGGATGCCCGACAGCGCCAGACGCCCACCGGACTTGACCAGCCCGGACAGCTGCGGCGCCAGCGAAACCAGCGGGCCGGCGAGAATATTGGCGACCAGTACGTCGGCTTTGACCTGCGGCAGATCTTCCGGCAGGTACAGCGGGAACAGTTCGTCGGCAATGTTGTTACGCCCGGCGTTGTCGCGCGAGGCTTCCAGCGCCTGCACGTCAATGTCGGTGCCAACGGCTTCCTTGGCGCCGAGCAGCAGGGCCGCAATCGCCAGGATCCCCGAGCCACAACCGAAGTCGAGCACGTTGCAGTCTTTCAGGTCCTGACCGTCGAGCCATTCCAGGCACAGCGCGGTGGTCGGGTGAGTGCCGGTGCCGAACGCCAGGCCCGGGTCCAGCAGCAGATTGACGGCGTCAGGCTCAGGCGCGGCGTGCCAGCTCGGCACGATCCACAGGCGCTGGCCGAAGCGCATCGGCTGGAAGCCATCCATCCAGCTGCGTTCCCAGTCCTGATCTTCAATGACTTCGCTGTGATGTTCGGGCAGCGGGCTACCGGTCAGCAGTTCCAGATGAGCCAGTACCGGCCCCGGTTCGGTGCCACCCTCGAACAGCGCGAGCAGGTGGGTGTGCGCCCACAGCGGGGTGGTGTTGAGTTCCGGCTCGAAGATCGGCTGATCCTCGGCGTCCATGAAGGTCACCGAAACGGCGCCCACTTCAAGGAAGGCGTCTTCGTAGGTTTCGGCTTGTTCCGGGCTGATGGCGAGACGTACTTGCAGCCAAGGCATGGCGGGCACCTTTAAATATATCTGTGGGACAGCCCGAAGCTGCAAAGGGGCGCAGTTTACGCTAGGTCGTCAGCAAAGTGGATAAACCGGTTCACTGTTACAAAACCAGACACTAGATATACATATGTATGGTCTGAACCTGTTTTCCGGCAAATACAGTGAAGCTCATTCCACAACAAGAATGGATTGGGCGACATGACAGATAAACAAGGGAGTGTAGAGGGTCAACGGCGTATAGCTGCTCCCGCGAGTACGGCTCAGGCGCTTCTTTTGCGATTAAGACGCTGGAAGGTAATGGTCGACGAGCGCTTGGGCAGTCAAATGACATTACTCGAAGCGATGGAACATTTCGCATTGATCGAACTGCGCGTTCATTACCCGCAAGGCAATATCGTGCCTGGCTTTGTCATTTCTCTGCTCGACGCGGTACTTCAAAGGCTCATTGACAGCCAGCCTGTGGTTTTTCGAGCGGTACAGGATTCACCGTATCGCTGGCCGGGCGGCAAGGATCCGGGATTGCCTTCGGGGCGTCGCGAGGTTGTCATCCAGACAGTGGAAGCAGTCGCTTCGTATTTTCTCGATCAGTACAAGACATACCTGCGAGAACACTGGGCTCCAACAGAACAAGAGGCTTCGTTTGATCTTATGGTCAAGCGCAAGCTGCAGCGCTTTATCGATGACATCGATAAAGCATTCCATCGCGATAGCCTCGCAGGGCTGGTACCTGATCGGCTGCGACAAAAAATTGAAAGGATCCAGAAGCGCAGTTTCGCAAGATATCAATTGACCAGGCTGGCGAATGCCCGGGAACGCCAGATCCTCGAGGCGCTTTCATTCGCACAGTTGCCGCATTGGTTGCGGGTCTTGAATGAATCGGACCGAGTGTTGTTGCATGAGTATCAAGACCAGACCTCACAAGCCCAGACATTGCTCGATGGTTTGCTTGAGGGATACGGCACGTTGCGCGCCTACGCCCGGCAGCAGGCCATCGACCATATCCAGCTCAAGCTGGACATGGAGGTCGAGCCGGACATTATTCAGGTGCGGTTGATGTGGCGTTCGGCCGTCGGTCAGCCGGTACAAGACCGAAGTCTTAGCGAACTGCTGGCGGCCGGGCCGATCAGCGAGGATTTCGCCTCGGTGCTTGAGGTGAGCAGTGGTTCTTCACTGCGTAACCAGCCTCTGGAACCTGCATTCATCGGCCACATGCTGTCACAGCAGGATTTTCCGGCTCAATACCTGCAAGCCCTCAGTCAGCAATACGAACGTGCCGACGTGAAAAAGGCCTTGATCGACTGGTTCACGCTGCGATTGCAGCAAAGCGCATTTGTTGCACGTTGTGCGGGTCATATCACGGTGGATGACCATGAGCGTCTTGAGCAGGCGTGGGACAGCAGCAATGTCTCAGCGACAAGCCTGCGTGTTGCCGGTCTGACACTTCCCAATGGCATGAAATGTACCGAGTTGCTGGTGTTTTACCGCGAAGAGACCGCAGGGGATGTTCGTGACCTGTTGTTGTATGCGCCCAACAAGCCCGACGGACAGGAATGGATCCGGCTGACTTCACTTGCAGCTTTGAGCGAAGAGGTTTGGGAATGGACCCAGACCGAAACGGGCCGAGAGTACCTGTTGCAACAGGTATCGACTGTCGCGGCGCGCACGGCGCGGGAATACTTGTTCGACGTATCGGCCAGGCCGAGCTTATGGGGAATGCGCAGTGACATCAGGCGAACAGCAATGGGGTTCATGGATTGTGTAGAGGACGCCTCCAGGCTGGGGCTCGCGAGGACCCTGGATCAGGTCGAGCAGGAGAACTCACCGCGCTGGTACACGGCCCTTGCGCTAGAAGCCCGTCGACGTATCAGCAGCCTGAATCAGGAGCTTGTGGTTCATCAAAAGGTTTTCAAAGATTTACTTGGCCGATATGAAGTCTTTGTCGATTTCGCCAAGCGCACGGTCGCCCAAGAGCTTGCGCCTTACATGCGCAGCAAGAATGTGCTGGAGCCGGTCGACCCCTCGACGGTTCTGATTGACTACCGACCCAACCTCACCAATGACAGGCTGCACGTGGCCAGTCTGCTGGAGCTGGCCATCTATGGGTACGATGACAATTCGGGCATCGATCATCCCCGACAAGGCGTGCGTTCGTCGGTCGGCCAGGATTTGAGTCAGCTTCGCAGTGCTGATCTGGCGCTGTACCTGCGCACGGCCTATCTGGGCGACAAGTATGCCCGCGAGATTCGGGGAAAGTTTCTTGATGCGAGCGATCCCGTATTCGCAATGCGCCGAAGCGCCTATCGGAACGTGCTGTTGTCCAAAATGGATCGTGACTTGCGCGTCGCCAGAAGTACCGGTCAGCTGGACGATAAAGTGTATCTGACGCTCGTCCGGCAAGTTTCGCTCTTGAGCCAGGCACGATCTGCAGGGCCCCGTGTTTCTGTGACAAGCATTGCAGAGCGCGAAGGGATGTTCAGGTTTACCGTCCGTGGCAACGTGGTGCTCGGGGTCTATGTTTTTGCCTGTTTCGACCCCGACGCGTCCTATTGGCTCTACATGCCGGATGCACCCGACGGCATGACCTTTCGCCCCTATCAGAGTCTCTTCGGGGAAACCGCTGGCAAGCTGAGTGACTATGTCATGGCACGTGTGGCCGTCTCCGCACGTAAAACCGTCTCGCGCTTACTGCGTGCCATGGCGGCGAAAAACATGAATGTGGATATGTTGTACGAATCGCAGCGGGTGAGCGATGCCAGAAGCGAGTTCAATGCTTATATCGAGCGCTCGGTCACTGACGTGGAAGACGTCACCACAAGTCGCGCAGAGATGATCGAAAAACAGGTAGTCAAAGGGCTGATGTTCGCCTCTGCTCCCTTTTGTCTGTTGTTTCCACCGTTTGCCCTGCTACTGGATATCGTGTTCGTCGCAGTCAGCGCCAAACAGGCTATCGAAGCGCACCTGGAAGGCGATACGGATGGTGCGCTCATTCATTGGCTGGAAGCGTCCTGGGGAGCGCTGTTCGCCATGGTGGGCGCCGCCAGTGCGATCAAGCTGCTTGGGCAAGCGGCCAGGAGCCTGAAGCAGGCGACAAGGTCGATATCATTGGTGGCTGATCGCCTGAGAAATCCTCCAGCGGTCAGGGTGAAGCAAACGTTGTCGATGGATGAAGCTGTACATTTCAAACCCGGGCAGGCCGTCAGAAAAACGCCAGAGAATTTGCAGCTGGTTTCCACAGAGGGCACCTTTTTCGGTACTTATCACAGCCCCTCCAGCGTCGGGTCTGAATCCAGTTACTACATTCGCCGCAAGGGCAAGTATTACCAGGTAAAGGAGCACCCGACGTTCTATGGATTGATTCTGATCGACCCCCGTCTTTCCTCGACGAGATCTGCCCGGCCCATATTCCTTTCGGCGGGTGGAAAGTGGGTGCATACGAGGGTCGGAGCGAGAGGGGGTGAAGGCGTCCGCTATCTTGGCCGCGTCGACAATCTGCGCAGTTCGTTTCCGGGGCGGGCCGAGCCGATAGTAAACAGAGGAGCCATGCAGGGCGAGGTCGTGGTGGCGAGGTTCAGCAACAGCTCGAGGGACAATTATCTCTTTTCACTGAATGCGCAGACCTGTGTGATCGCCTCCCTTTACAATCCGGCTACAAAGGCCGGGGCCGTCATTCATTTTGATCATAATATTCGTTCGCTGATCGATCGCACTGTGAAGGATGTGATTGGGCGTCTGGGAGGGACTGCGCAGGACATTCGCAGCACCCTCGTGGGAGGCGACTGGCTGACAGGGGCAGACATCGGCGGCTCGGTCAGGCAAGTGATGAAAGAGCAAGGGTTGCGACCTGACTGGGACTATTGGTCTTACTCTTCTTGTCTGGGCAATAACTATGGCGTGACGTTGAACCTGAGCAATGGCGTCACCACGGTATACAAAATATCCAGGGCTCAGTTTGAGCGGATGTATTTGCCCATCTGGAAGCGTGCTCGTGATGGAACCGACAGCGTATCAAGACGTTTCAATGTCTTCAGGGAGCGATTCCGCGCAAAGCCGCTGAAAGAGAACGCCGCGGGTACTGTCGTGGATGAGCAAAACCTTGTGGCAACCCCGCGAATGGTCGAAGAGCAGGCTTTTACAGTGGTGTTGTTGAGCTGAGCCGCTGCTTGTCGTTATACAGGACTCATAAAAAAACCCCGGTTCAGATGGACCGGGGTTTTTGATTGCGCCGCTTGAAGCGTTACGGCTGTTTAGCCAGCTTGTGCTCGAGGTAGTGAATGTTCACACCGCCCTTGCAGAAGCCTTCGTCACGAACCAGATCACGGTGCAGCGGGATGTTGGTCTTGATCCCGTCAACCACGATTTCGTCCAGGGCATTGCGCATGCGGGCCATGGCTTCGTCGCGGGTAGCGCCGTAAGTGATCAGCTTGCCGATCAGCGAGTCGTAGTTCGGCGGAACCGCATAACCGCTGTACAGGTGCGAATCGACGCGAACGCCGTTGCCGCCTGGGGCGTGGAAATGCTTGACCGTGCCCGGGCTCGGCATGAAGGTTTTCGGGTCTTCAGCGTTGATCCGGCATTCCAGCGAGTGACCGCGGATAACCACGTCATCCTGAGTGAACGACAGCTTGTTGCCAGCGGCGATGCTGAGCATCTCCTTGACGATGTCGATACCGGTGACCATTTCCGAAACCGGGTGCTCCACCTGAACACGGGTGTTCATTTCGATGAAGTAGAAACGACCGTTCTCGTACAGGAACTCGAAAGTACCCGCACCGCGGTAACCGATGTCGATGCACGCCTTGACGCAGCGAGCCAGTACTTCTTCGCGCGCCTTCTCGTCGATGCCCGGTGCCGGCGCTTCTTCGAGAACTTTCTGGTGACGACGTTGCAGCGAGCAATCGCGGTCGCCCAAGTGGATGGCGTGACCCTGGCCGTCGGACAGCACCTGGACTTCGACGTGACGCGGGTTGGTCAGGAATTTTTCCAGATACACCATCGGGTTGCCGAACGCCGCACCTGCTTCGGTGCGGGTCAGTTTGGCGAAGGCGATCAGGTCTTCTTCCTTGTGCACTACGCGCATGCCGCGACCACCGCCGCCGCCAGCGGCTTTGATGATCACCGGGTAGCCGACTTCACGACCAATGCGCAGCGCCGTTTCTTCGTCTTCCGGCAGTGGGCCGTCGGAACCTGGAACGGTTGGCACGCCTGCTTCGATCATCGCGTGCTTGGCCGAAACCTTGTCGCCCATCAGGCGGATGGTTTCGGCTTTCGGGCCGATGAAAGCGAAGCCGGAGTTCTCGACCTGCTCGGCAAAATCGGCGTTTTCCGCGAGGAAACCGTAGCCTGGGTGAATGGCGGTAGCGCCGGTCACTTCAGCGGCAGCGATGATGGCCGGGATGTGCAGGTAGGACTGAGCGGCAGAAGCCGGGCCGATGCAGACGGACTCGTCTGCCAGACCCAGATGCATCAGCTCTTTGTCGGCCTTGGAGTAAACGGCGACGGTCTTGATGCCCATCTCTTTGCAGGCACGCAGAATCCGCAGGGCGATCTCACCGCGGTTCGCGATCAGAACTTTTTCCAACTTCGCAGTCATCAAAGGCTCTCCGCAGTTCAAACGATGGTGAACAGCGGTTGGTCGTACTCAACCGGCTGGCCGTCTTCGACGAGGATGGACTCGATCACACCGCTGGTTTCAGCTTCGATGTGGTTCATCATCTTCATGGCTTCGACGATGCACAGAGTGTCGCCTTTCTTCACGGTCTGGCCGACTTCAACGAAGGACGGCGAGGTTGGCGAAGATTTACGGTAGAAGGTGCCGACCATCGGCGAACGGGCAACAGTGCCGTTCAGCGCTGGAGCAGCAGCGGCAGCCGGGGCTGCAGCAACTGGAGCAGCTGCAACAGGTGCGGCGGCCGGCGCTTGCATTGGCGCCGGTGCGTAGTACTGCTGAGCCGGGGTCTTGCTGTGACGGCTGATGCGTACGGACTCTTCGCCTTCCTTGATCTCGAGCTCGTCGATGCCGGACTCTTCCAGCAATTCGATCAGTTTCTTAACTTTACGGATATCCATGAATCATCAACTCCCAAGGGTCGGTCAGGGGCGCTTAACGCTTGTAGTTCAAGTCGTTGCCTGTGTTTCAAGCTGTTCTAGTGCAGCCTCCAGGGCCAGTCGGTAACCGCTGGCGCCAAGGCCGCAGATCACTCCCACCGCTACGTCGGAGAAGTAAGAGTGATGGCGGAAAGGTTCGCGTTTGTGCACGTTGGACAAATGCACTTCGATGAATGGGATGCTCACTCCCAGCAACGCGTCACGTAATGCGACACTTGTGTGCGTAAAAGCTGCTGGATTGATCAGAATGAAATCGACGCCTTCGCCGCGTGCGGCGTGGATGCGGTCGATCAATTCGTACTCGGCATTGCTTTGCAAATACAGCAGATGATGACCGGCTTCACGGGCGCGACGCTCCAGATCCTGATTGATCTGCGCCAGGGTCGTTGAACCGTAGGTGCCGGGTTCGCGGGTGCCGAGCAGGTTCAGGTTGGGGCCGTGCAGCACCAGGAGGGTTGCCATCTGCGTAGTCCTTGTTATGGGTGAGCAATCGTCAGAACCCGGCGACTATGCCGCAAAGACTTTGTGACTGTCCAGTTCTATGCAATAGCCAGCACGATGGCCGATGTTTGCGCGAAATATGTGACCAAGTGATTTGATCCGGTCACTTGCGGTGATGATGCGGGCCTCTTCGCGAGCAGGCTCGCTCCCACATTGGAATGCATGCCCCTGTGGGAGCGAGCCTGCTCGCGAAGGCGATCTCTCAGACGCGAAAGGCCTGTACGGCCGTATGCAATTGCCCACCCAGCACCAACAAATTTTCACCCTGCTCACGACCCCGGCCGATGCGCACCAGATTATCCCCACCCAACTGATGAATCCGCTCGCTGTGATCGCGGATCTCGCTGACCGCACCGCTTTGCTGCGCGGTGACATCGGCAATGCGGATTGCCGTGGCGGAAATGGTCTGAATCGCGCCAACGATTTTATCCAGCGCACCATCCGCTGCTTGCGCCTGATTGGCGGTGGCTTCGGCATGTTCGACTTGCGCGCGCATGCCTTCGACCGATTGCCGCGCCGCCGTTTGCAGGCCAGCGATCAGCGTCTGAATCTCGGCTGTCGCGCCTGCGGTGCGTTGTGCCAGCGAGCGAACTTCTTCGGCCACCACGGCAAAACCACGCCCCATTTCCCCGGCGCGCGCCGCTTCAATCGCCGCGTTCAGCGCCAGCAGGTTGGTCTGGTCGGCAATCGAGCGGATCACCGTCAACACGCCGCCGATGGTCGCCGACTCTTCGGCCAGATGCTCGATCATTTGCGCGTTGCCCTGAACCTCACCAACCAGCGCGTGCAGCCCGGTCAGGCTCTGGCCGATAACGGTTTGACCATGCTCGACGGCCAGCCCGGCATGACGGCTGGCATCCGCTGCCTGCTGCGCATCGCCGGCCACCTGTTGAATGGTTGCTTCCAGTTCTCCGAGAGAATCGCGGATCAGCGCGGTATCGCCGGCCTGATGTTCGGCACCACTGTGCAAGTCGTTACTCAGTTCAGCGAGTGTGCGACTGCTGCCCGCGACTTGTTCGGCATTGCCGCGAATGGTCCCGACCAGATCCACCAGATACGCACGCAAGCGATTGAGCGAGGCTTCGATGTCACGCAGTTCACGGTTGGTTTTACCCAGATGAATGTCACGACTGAAGTCGCCCTCAGCCCAGGTTGAAAGCGCCGGCGCGAGACTGGTCAACGTGCGTGCCAGGCGTCGTTGCAGAGTGTCGATCAGTAAAGCGATCAGCAGAATCAGGCCGATCATCACGCCTTGCATCAGGCGCACCTCGCCCTGAATTTGCCCGTGTTGGGCGCGTACTGCGGGTTCCAGGCCGGCGATGGCTTGTTGCACAGCGGCGATTTTCTCATGTGTCGCAGTGCTCAGATCCGCGCGTTTCTGAATCTGATCGCGGGTGCGCTCAAGCTCTGCCGGATAACGGCCGAGCAAGCTGCCGAGCTCTCGCTTGAGACCGACGCCGGCATCTTCAGCGACGGCTTTTTCGGTGTTCTCGATGCCCATTATCGCCGCGAAATCGTCGCTGCCTGATTCGCTTTTGGCCACAACGCCGAGCAAGGGCAGGGCATCAATCACCTGAGCCTGCGAGCGGATGTTGGTGACCTCGCGCTCAACATCGACGGCCAGTTCACTGCGCCCGCTGCTGACCAGTTTGTCCCGCGCCAGCGACAGTTTGCCCAAGTGCTGAGAGGCGATGAGCAACGGCGCCAGATAAGCCGAGTTTCCGTTGGCGTAAGTGCTGAGCTGATCAAGGCTGGCGCTCAATTCGCGCTCGGCCTGCAACAACAAGGCTTGCGGGTCACCGGCCAGTTTGCCGGCAGCGAGCAGGTCGGTTTTGCTGAACTCTTCCAGGCCAGTCAGGCTCGGACGCAGGGTGTCGGCCAGCGCTGGCGGTAACTCATTCAGTTCCGTCTGCAGGCCGGTGATGGCCTGGCTTGCGCTGCTCAAGCGCAGGGCATCACCGCTGCCGAGGTAGTCCTCGACGTTGCGCGCCACCTCGTTCTGAAACTGCTGCGACAGTCCCAGATACCGCTCCATCAACAGATACGGACGTTCGAGGGCTTTTTGCGACCACCACAGCGTGACGCCGAGTGCGAGGCACACGGCGACCAGCAGCAGCGTATTGAGATTGGTGAGCAACTTCAGGCGCATGACGGCTACCAACGGCAGAAATGGTAAGCGCCTGAATTTATTGCGGTTCTGTTACAGGGTTATGACCGAATCAGTGGAATCCGATGAAAAAGTGGCACTTTGCTTTGATTCTCGCGCGGTCTGCACGCGATTGCGTCCGGCACCCTTGGCCCGGTACAGCGCTTCGTCGGCCTGACTGGCCATCATCAAGCTGTCGCAGTCGTCGTGCATTTCCACCACGCCGGCGCTGAAGGTGCACCACAAATCCTGCGGTTGCGCCGGGTAGTGGATTTCGGCGAAGCGCTGGCGGATCTCGTCGAGGACTTTGTGCGCGGCTTCTATATCAGTGTCGGGCATGACGATGGCGAACTCTTCGCCGCCGTAACGGCCGATGAAGTCAGTCTTGCGCAAACGCTGCTTGAGAAACAGCGCCAGACTCTTGATCACCCGGTCGCCCATCGGGTGGCCGTGGCTGTCGTTGACCCGTTTGAAGTGGTCGATGTCGAGCATGGCAAAACTCAGCGGTTTGTTTTCGCGACGGGCGCGGAACGAGCAGTCTTCGAGCAATTGCAAAATGTGCGTGTGGTTGTACAGGCCGGTGAGGCTGTCGCGGACCATTCGCGCTTTCAGATTGCGCGCGCGGGCGGCGCGGTTGCGCACGGTGGTGATCAGATGGCGCGGCTTGATCGGTTTGGTCAGGAAGTCATCGCCGCCCTCGCTCATGGCGTCGAGCTGCTTGTCCAGATCGTCCTCGGCCGACAGATAGATGATCGGCACGCTGACATAACGGTCGTTGTGGCGAATCACCTTGGCCAGTTCGGTGCCGGTGCAGGCCGGCATGTACATGTCGAGGATGATCAGATCCGGCTGGAAATCCGCCAGTTCGGCCATCGCCTGAATCGGTTCGATCAGGGTGCGGGTGACGATCCCCGCGCTGTTGAGCAGGCGCTCGGTGTGCAAGGCCTGCGCGCGTGAATCGTCGATGATCAACACTTTATAAGGTTCGTACTGGGCGACGCAGGTGAGGACTTCGATCTTCTCCAGCAGGCTCGACGCTTCGAGGGTGCCGGTGAGGAATTCCTGGCCACCGGCGCGCACGGCGGCGAGGCGTGTCGGCGTGTCGGTTTCGTGCAGACTGAAGAACAGCAGCGGCAGCGGTTCTTCAAGGCCAACCTGGGCCTCGGCGGCGAGTTTCAGGCCGATGCCGGCGCCGCTGAAATCGACGTCCATGACGATCGCCGCCGGCAGGCGTTCGACCATCGATGAGCGAAACGCCGAGACACTGTCCAGCGCCTGCGCGCTGAGACCAAAAAATTCCAGTTGTTTGGCCAGTCGTTCGGCGCGGTCGTGGTCCTGCAGCATCACGTAGATCGGTTTGCGCAGTGGCGGCAGAAAGGTCTGGTCGAGTTGATCACCATGGCGCAGGCCGGTGCGCGACAAGCGCTGCATCAAACGATTGAGGTCAGTGATCAGGCCACTGCTGAGGCGGCCGCGATTGGCGTCCACCGCCTCCAGCGACTGGCTGATGTGGCGCGCGAGTTGAGTGTGTTCCGGCTGCTCGAAACGCTCGGCGAAACGCAGCAGGCGCAAGTTGGCCTCGCTCAGTTCGGCGAGGTCGACAGTGGACCACTCACTGCGTTGCAGGCGCTGCCATATCTCAAGAATCTGACGTGCCTGATGAATTACCCGCTGGGCAAAGTGGTGCTTGAGACGCTCACGGCTGGGGTCTTCTGGCTCGGTCATATCCTGACTACTAGTTAGGCTGCATGCTGAGATCGACTGGTGGCTCTATGCTAGCACCTCTTTTCCCTTACACGAGTGTCGTACGTCAATAATCTGCAATGCGTCACCATTCAGTTTCTGACCGGGTGGTTTTGTTTTTGACCCTGACGTCGGCAGAACCCCCGCGAACCGGGCACTCCCTGAGTCGGTGGGGTGATCGGGATGAGTTATCGGTCACGATCTTACCCGCAGCGTGAACAAGCTTTGCGATGGTTTTCAATACCCTGCAATTCGATTGGCTGAGGGGCGGGCATCAGGGATTCCCTTAGTAAGCGTCGAAGCGTCATTCGTCCACATGATTTGCGGCTTATCGTTACGCGCGGGTGCCCGGCCTTGGCACGTTGTTGTATGGTTGTGGTCGAACCGTTGAACCCAAGTGATTGAAAGGATATCGCCATGCTGGACTGGAAAAACCGCGCGGGCAGCGCGCCTGAACGTGCCGCTGAACCCAAGTCGGCCACCCGCAGCTATGTCGGTGGGGTGCTGTTCAGCCGAGCTTTGGCCACGCTGATCGGCCTCTATCTGCTGGTGACCATTGGCCTGGGCTGGTACTGGAGCCAGGAGCCGGCGCTGTTTCCGGTCGCACAAAATGCGCAAGTGGCGGCCGAGAAAGAAGGCAAGCAGATGGTGATCGGCTACACCACCGTCGAAACCCTGAAGACCGTTGCCGGCACCTTGCTCAACAAGCCCGGCGGCTATATTTCCAATGACCGTTTTCCGCCAGGCCTGTGGATGGACAACACGCCAAGCTGGGAATACGGCGTGCTGGTTCAGGTGCGTGACCTGACCCGCGCCCTGCGCAAAGACTTCGCCCGCTCGCAATCGCAGTCGGCGGAAGATGCCGATCTGGCCAAGGCCGAGCCGCGCTTCAACTTCGACAACAAGAGCTGGATCCTGCCGTCCAGTGAGTCGGAGTATCAGGAGGGCATCAATTCTCTGAGCCGTTATCAGGCGCGTCTGTCCGATCCTACTCAGAAAAACGCGCTGTTCTATGCCCGCGCCGACAACCTGAACAACTGGCTCGGCGATGTCGGCACCCGTCTCGGTTCGCTGTCGCAACGCCTGTCGGCCAGCGTCGGCCGGGTCAAGCTCAATACCGCGCTGAAAACCGAAGTGCCGGCGATCGGCGAAGTGCCGCAGGTTGACGAAGAAGTCGTCGAGACTCCGTGGATGCAGATCGACAACGTGTTCTACGAAGCACGCGGTCAGGCCTGGGCGCTGTCGCATCTGTTGCGCGCCATCGAAGTCGACTTCGCCGATGTATTGGCGAAGAAGAACGCCACCGTCAGCGTGCGTCAGATCATTCGTGAGCTGGAAGCCTCGCAGGAACCGGTCTGGAGTCCTATGATTCTTAACGGAAGCGGCTTCGGCGTGCTGGCCAACCACTCGCTGGTCATGGCCAACTATATTTCCCGGGCCAATGCTGCAGTGATCGATTTGCGTCAACTGCTCAATCAGGGCTGATTCATGAGTCAGAACGCCAGAGAGGCGGCCCATCGCGCCGCCTCGGATGCCGAACAGATCGCCTGGGTCGACGAGCAGGACAACCTGCTCGGCGCTCTGGTGCGTGCCGATCTGCGCGAGCGTGGGCTGATCGGTCGCGGCACCTATATCATGTTGTTCAATTCCGCCGGCGACCTTTGCGTGCACCGGCGGACATTGAGCAAGGCGATTTACCCCGGTTACTGGGACGTCGCGGCGGGCGGCATGGTGCAGGCCGACGAAACCTACGCCGAGTCGGCAGCCCGCGAGCTGGAAGAGGAGTTGGGCGTCAGCGGTGTCGAGCTGACTGCCCATGACCATTTCTACTTCGAAGACACTGGCAATCGCCTGTGGTGTTCGGCGTTTTCCGCCGTGTGGGACGGGCCGTTGAAACTTCAACCGGAGGAGGTGCTCGAAGCACGCTTTATTCCGATCGGGCAGGTCATGCAGGAAATCCAGCAAAAGCCTTATTGCCCGGACTCTCTGGCCGCCTTGAAGCGCTATCTGAAGGCGCAGCAAAGCGACGTCGCAAAGAACACATAAATTGGCGCCGATTGGCACTTAGCAAGTCGCATTTTTGCCGTTACACTGCGCGACCTTTTCAAGCTGCACCGAATAGTTTGAGGTTGGCCTGCTGACCCACTGTAGGAGCTGCCGAAGGCTGCGATCTTTTGATCTTGTTTTTCAAGAGCAGGATCAAAAGATCGCAGTCTTAGGCAGCTCCTACAGGTCAGCAGTCTCGTCGCCAAATTCCGGCGCAGTAGCGCTGCCCCTGCCTGAGTGGGGCTTCGCGGTCGATGACCTTGCCCAAGGTCGCGATCAGTCTTTGTCCTCCCAAGAGGATTGCCGGTGGCCAAAAAAGCCGCATCCTTCGCCGCCCTTGGTGGCCTGGTATTTTCCACCGACGCAGGTCGTCATTGCCCGGAATGCAGCAAGCCGGTAGACGCCTGTATCTGCAAACAAACCGTGATCCCGGCCGGCGACGGCATTGCCCGCGTGCGACGCGAGAGCAAGGGCCGTGGCGGCAAGACGGTGACCACCATCACCGGCGTGCCCCTGGCCGAAGACGCGCTCAAAGAGTTGGCGACAACGTTGAAGAAACGTTGCGGCACTGGCGGGGCGTTGAAAGACGGCATCATCGAAATCCAGGGCGATCATGTCGAGCTACTCTTGGCTGAGCTGATCAAGCACGGTTTCAAAGCGAAGAAGTCCGGCGGCTAGCAGCCTCTGTGAAATCCATCTGCGGCTTGATCCGGCGCTGAAACACTTCAGATCCGGCGTCGTCTCCATGGTTTTCACAGAGCCTGTTCATGACCGGTTTCTAAACTCCACGCAGTCAGTGCGGTCTACCGCCGCGCTGACGAACCGTCATTTTCATTCTTTAGACTGCGCCGGCCTGAGATTAGGCGACGCACTATGACTTCTTTATAGGGGACTTCGATGTCCGTACGACGCACACGCAAAGACGATGGCAGCCAATGGACAGTTGCGGACAGCCGCAGTGTTTACGGGATTCGCCATTGGGGGGCCGGGTATTTCGCGATCAATGACGCCGGTCGCGTCGAAGTTCGTCCGAACGGCCCGAGCAGCTCGCCTATCGACCTGTTCGAGCAAGTCGACCAACTGCGCAAAAGCGGTTTGTCCTTGCCGTTGCTGGTTCGTTTCCCCGACATTTTGCAAGACCGTGTACGCCAGTTGACCGGCGCCTTCGATTCGAACATCGAGCGCCTGGAATACCAAAGCAAATACACCGCGCTGTACCCGATCAAGGTTAACCAGCAAGAAGCGGTGATCGAGAACATCATCGCTACCCAGGACGTTTCCATCGGTCTGGAAGCCGGCTCCAAGCCTGAGCTGCTGGCCGTCCTGGCGCTGGCGCCGAAGGGTGGCACCATCGTTTGCAACGGTTACAAGGACCGCGAGTTCATTCGTCTGGCGCTGATGGGCCAGAAGCTCGGCCACAATGTTTTCATTGTGATCGAGAAAGAATCCGAAGTCGGTCTGGTGATCGAAGAAGCCGCCTCGCTGAAGGTCAAGCCACAGGTCGGTCTGCGCGTGCGTCTGTCGTCGCTGGCTTCGTCGAAGTGGGCGGACACCGGTGGCGAGAAATCCAAATTCGGTCTGTCGGCCGCGCAACTGCTGTCGGTGGTCGAGCGCTTCCGCGCTGCCGGTCTCGATCAAGGCATTCGCTTGCTGCACTTCCACATGGGTTCGCAGATTGCCAACCTGGCTGACTATCAACACGGCTTCAAAGAAGCGATCCGTTACTACGGCGAGCTGCGCAACCTCGGTCTGCCGGTCGATCACATCGACGTCGGTGGCGGCCTGGGTGTCGACTACGACGGCACGCACTCGCGCAACGCCAGTTCGATCAACTACGACATGGACGATTACGCCGGTGTCGTGGTCGGCATGCTCAAGGAATTCTGCGATGCGCAGAGCCTGCCGCATCCGCACATTTTCTCCGAAAGCGGCCGTTCGCTGACCGCGCACCACGCGATGCTGGTGGTGCAGGTGACCGACGTCGAGAAGCACAACGACGAAATCCCGCAGATCGAAAACAAGGAGTCGCTGCCGGAAACCGTGCAGTGGCTGGTTGATCTGCTCGGCCCGACCGACATTGAAATGGTCACCGAAACCTACTGGCGCGCCACCCACTACATGAGCGACGTGGCCGCGCAGTATGCCGACGGCAAACTGACCCTGGCCGAAAAAGCCTTGGCCGAGCAGTGCTACTTCGCTGTGTGCCGTCGCCTGCACAACTCGCTGAAGGCTCGTCAGCGTTCGCACCGCCAGGTGCTCGATGAGCTCAACGACAAGCTGGCCGACAAGTACATCTGCAACTTCTCGGTGTTCCAGAGCCTGCCGGACACCTGGGCGATCGATCAGGTGCTGCCGATCATCCCGCTGCACCGTCTCGACGAAGAGCCGCTGCGCCGCGCGGTGCTGCAGGATCTGACCTGCGACTCCGACGGCAAGATCAACCAGTACGTCGACGAGCAGAGCATCGAAACCAGCCTGCCTGTGCACGGTTTGAATGAAGGCGAAGACTACCTGCTGGGCGTGTTCCTCGTTGGCGCCTATCAGGAAATCCTCGGCGACATGCACAACCTGTTCGGTGACACCGACTCGGTGAACATCTACCAGAACGCCGATGGCAGCGTGTACCACGCCGGCATCGAGACCCACGACACCATCGAAGACATGCTGCGTTACGTGCACTTGTCGCCGGAAGAACTGATGACGCACTACCGCGACAAGTGCGCCAGTGCCCGCATCAGTGCCAGCGAGCGCACGCAATTCCTCGATGCCTTGCGTCTGGGCCTGACCCGTTCTTCCTACCTGTCTTCCTGAGGTCAGGTGGCGATCTCGCCGGGTTGTCTGAATTTTTCCTGAAGGTGGCGGAAAATTCGGATGATCCGGTGGGATATCTCCCAAAATCTTCGCGAAAGTCTTGGCCTTCGCGGCCAGAAAAGTCATCCGGTCTGCTTTTCGCGTAGGTCATTTCCTAAGTTGTACTTCAGCTCTCTACTCGGCCATGGCTCTCGGCGAGAATCCCCGGCCGCCCCTCCTGTAGAGATCCGCCCATGTTCGATCCAGTCAACGAGTCGTCGTTTCGTCTCGATGTAGCGGGCCTGTCCGACCCCTTCGAAGTCCTGGCCTTTACCGGTAGCGAAGCCCTCAGCGAATCCTTTGCGTTCGAGATCGATGTATTGATCGACGATCCGCACCTGGACCTCGCCGGCCTGCTTTACCGTTCGGCATTCCTCTGTTTCGGGCCGTCGGGGGAGGGCGTGCACGGGCAACTGCAGAGCCTTGTCCAGCATGAACACGGACAAGGCTTGCAGTTGAGCCGGATTCGTCTGGGGCCGAAGCTGGGTTGCCTCGCGCTGCGTTTCAGTCAGCGCATCTTCAGTGGTCGTTCCGTGCCGCAGATCATCGAGCAAGTGCTCAGGGAGCACGGGATAGTCGGTGCTCAGCGCCGTTTCGAATTGCATGGCAACTACCCGGCCCGGACGTTCTGCACGCAATACCGCGAGTCCGATCTGCAACTGCTCCAGCGCTTGTGCGCGCAGGCGCGGATTCACTATTACTTTGAGCATGACCGCGACCGGCATTGCCTGGTTTTTGCCGATGATCCGGCGCAGTTGCCATTGGCAGGTACCGCGCGTTATCGGTGTGAAGACGACGGTGACGGTTCTCCGGCCTTGCACCAATGGCAGTTGCAAAGTGCAATTGCGGCCAATGCATCAGGCGTGCAACGCGCTGAAGGTCAGAGTGATCTGGCGGCGTTGCGCAGCGGTCATTGGCTGCGGTTGGCCGGGCATCCCTTCGCCGAATGCAATCGCCCATGGTTGCTGACACGCATTGAGCATCGCGCCGATCCATCTCACGAACCGCCCTACGCCAACCGACTGTTCGGCACGGTGCAGGTGCCGTGTGCCTCGGCCACAGCACCATCGCGCCTGCGCATGCACAGCCTGCAACGCGCCTGGGTGGTGGCGGTCGATGAACCACAACCCGACCGTTTGCGCCCGGTGGCGGTGCAATTCGACTGGCTGTATCAAGGCGAAGGGGCGGCGCCGAGTCACTGTTGGCTGCCGCTCGCGCCGTCTCTGGCACAGGCACCGATGGCCGCGCTGAGCGATGGCGTCGAGGTGGTGGTGAGCTTTTTCGAGGGCGATCCGGATCAGCCGATGATCAGCGGTGTGCTGCAGCCGCCCATCGCCGCCGACAGCGATTGCGACGAGGTGCCGCAGTTGCCACTGCCCGACAGGCTGGTCAGTGACGGCCTGCAGCGACTGTTGATGTCTGGTGACCCTTTGCTGCTGTTGTGCCTGATCCCCGGCGGTGGCAGTTTCAACCATTGCTCACAGTCGGTGTGCAGCTGTCGACTGGTCACCGCGCTTGAACAGAGCGGCGCAACATGAGTGGCGCGGCACTGGAGTCCATGGCGCAGTGGTTGTTGCTCGATGGCCTGGATGCACCGCAGGCCCGGCTGATCTTGCGCCGGGCGTTTGCCGACGTGCAGTGCTTCAGTCTGTTCTCTGGCACCGAGTTCGAACCGGTCAGCGAGCACGGCCCGGTATTGATCGATTTGCGCAATTGCCCGGCATTGGCCGCGTTGTGTCACAGCGACCCGAATACCTGGCGCGGGCTGTTGCTGGGCAGTGAGGTCTGCGCGCAACGGTTGCTGAGCCACTTGCAACGCATGCTCACGGTGTCGTTCGGATTAAGTCATCGGGCCTTGCTCAGTTATTACAACCGGCAGACCGCGAGCTATTTTTTCGATGCCTGTGACGCCACGGAGTTGAGCCGCTGGCTCGGCCCGATCCGCCAGTTGCGCTGGTTCGGCGGCACCTGGGCCGACCGTGCGATTGGCAGTCAGGGCTGGCAGCAGTTGCGCAATCCGGGGCTCGCCGTCGAGCCGCTGAGCATCGAACAAAGCCTGACCCGTCGCCAGCGCGAACGCCTGCAAACCTGTCTTCTGGAGCAGCACATCTGGCGCTGGTGCCAATCGCTGGGAACCGATTACGCGACGATGTCCTCCCATGTTCAACAAGGCCTGGCGCTGGGATTCAGCGATCGCACCGTGCTCGATGGCTGGTTATGGCTACGCTTGCTGCATCCGCGTGCCGTGCTGGTGCCACCTCCGGTGGGTTTGACCCAGCAACAGCGGCTTGACCATGTACGACGCCAGTGGCACGGCGATCAGTCCTGAGGTGAGGTTCGGCGCGTATGGCAGGTTTATTCCGGCAGGGGTTGGGCATTGTGTTGCTGCTGGTGCTGAGCGGTTGTTCGCCGGTGCAGTTGCTCAATGCGCTGACCCCGGACAGCACGTACGACAAAACCGTGGGCATCGCGTATGGCGACGACCCGCGGCAGAAGCTCGACGTGTATGTACCGCATCGACCGATGCCCGGCGCGCCGGTGGTGGTGTTTTTCTATGGCGGCAGCTGGAACAGCGGTTCGCGCGTTGACTACCGCTTTGTCGGCGAAGCGCTGGCGTCGCGGGGGATAGTCACGGTGGTGGCGGATTACCGCTTGTATCCGCAGGTGCGCTATCCACTGTTTCTGCGGGACGGCGCGCGGGCGGTGGCGTGGACCAAAGCGCATATCAGCGAGTTTTCCGGCAACCCGCAGCGCTTGTATTTGATGGGCCACAGCTCCGGCGGTTACAACGCGGCGATGCTCGCGCTGGATGATGAATGGCTCGCCGCAGTGGGCATGTCGCCCGGGGATTTGCAGGGCTGGATCGGTCTGGCCGGGCCGTATGACTTTCTGCCGATCGAAAATCCCGAGGTGCGTCCGGTGTTCTTCTGGCCGGACTCGCCGCCGCAATCGCAGCCGGTCAACCATGTCAGTCGCGGCGCACCGCCAGCGCTGCTGATCGCCGCGACCGAGGATGATCTGGTCAATCCGAAGCGTAATACCGGCGGACTTGCGAGCAAGCTGCGCGAGGCCGGGGTGCCGGTGCAGGACTTGTATTATTCGCGGCCCAATCACATTACGTTGCTGGCAACCTTGTCACGACCGTTGCGGCAACTTGCGCCAGTGCTCGATCAGGTCGTCGGGTTTATTGCACACACGCCGGCTCAGTGAACGCCGCCACTGAACCAGCCATCGTTACGCTTGAGCCACCAGGCTTGCGCGCCAAGGGTCAGGCTGCGCAACACCATGAACAGCAGAAAAGTTATCCACAGTCCGTGATTGCCGAAACCTTGCAGCGCCAAGGCGAACGGCAATAGCAGAACCACGGTGATCAGCATGCCGTTGCGCATTTCCCGCGCGCGGGTGGCGCCGATGAACAAACCGTCGAGCAAGTAGCTCCAGACCGCAATCAGCGGCAGCACGGCGAGGTAGGGCAGGTAGACAAAGGCCGTGTCGCGCACGCTCTGGATGTCGGTCTGCATCTCGATGAACAGGTGCCCGGCCAGCAGAAACAACGTGGCAAAGCCCAGACTGGCGATCAGGGACCAGCCGCCGGCCACTACCAGCGAACGACGCAGGGCCAGACGATCACGGGCGCCGATGGCGTGTCCGCACAAGGCTTCGACGGCATGGGCCAGACCGTCCAGCGCATGTGCGGTCAGCAGCAAGCCATTGAGCAGCAGCGCGTTGGCCGCCACCGTCGAATCGCCCAGCCGCGCGCCTTGCACGGTGATCAGGAAAAACACCGATTGCAACGCCAGGCTGCGAATGAAGATATCGCGGTTGACCGCCAGCAGCGGGCGCCAGCTCTGCCAGACCTTCAACGCTGCCCAGACGATGTGCCCCGGATACGCCCGCAACGCCTTGCGAGTCAGTAGCAGGCCGAGCAGGGCACCGCTCCATTCGGCGATGACCGAGGCCCGCGCCGAACCGACAACGCCCCAGTCCAGACCGATCACGAACCACAGATTGAGGAAGATGTTGATCAGGTTGGTAGTCAGAAGAATCGCCAGCGGCGCCCGGGCATTTTGCGTGCCGAGAAACCAGCCGACCAGCGCATAACTGGCCAGCGCCGCCGGCAGGCCGAACAGCCGCGTGTGGAAGAAATCCCGGGTGAGTTGATCCAGCTCCGCTGACGGTTGCATGAAGTGCAGTGCAACTCCGCTCAGCGGCACACCCAAAGTGCCAAGCACCAGCGCCAGCCCCATCGCCAACAGCAAGCCCTGCAACAGAATCTGCCGCAACGCCGCACCGTCGCTGCGCCCGGCGGCCTGTGCGGCAAATCCGGTGGTGCCCATGCGCAGAAAACCCATGGCCCAGGCGAGAAAGGTGTAAAGGCTGGCGCCGACCGCCACCGCGCCCAACTGATGAGCGTGGGGCAAATGGCCGATGACGGTGCTGTCGACCAGTGCCACCAGCGGTACGGATATATTGGAAAGAATCATGGGCGCGGCGAGTGCCCAGACCTTGCGGTGGGTTGGGCGGTCGCGCCAGTCGGCGATCAGAGTGGACATGCGGGCTCCTTGAGGACGCGGGCATTGTAGCGATTCACCAAGGATTTACCGCACTCGGGTCTGGGCCGGGCTGCGATGGCGCTCACCGGCGACAGATTCAGTTATGCGCGCTGCTCAAAAAAACGCCGCGCATAGGTACATAAATATGTACCGCACGCCAGATTTGCACACGGGGTTCAATTGCTTTCAAGCATTCAAACACGTTACTGGAAGGCGCAAATATGGATCACTCTGAAAGCATCATCTCTGGCGTCATCAACGCCTTTGTGACGGCGCTTCGCTCCACCGGCTATTTCGAAAGCGCGGAGAACGCGATGGTCAACGCTCCCTATCGCAAGCATATTATCTGGCTGAAAAAAACGCAGCGATGAAGCGTCCCTTGAGGTCGTCATCAAGGCCGAGATAACAAGAAGCATTGACTGCAACGTCACGACTACGCTGCCCGGCAAACTTCACAAAGAGCCGCTGGGATATTTCCGACTTGATTTGCCGATCACCCTGTCGACAAGAAAGGGATGCCCGGTCACCCATGAAGAAACGGTGCCATTAGTGCTCACGGGCAACACGTTCGATTATTCGAGCAGACAGCCCATTGTTATTCATGCACACGCGAGTATTGAAATTTCGTACGCGATTGAAAAAAAGAGCGCGGCGGTTAGCGGTTGAGTGTTTTTCAACGACCAAAAACTAGCGGGTATTTCGTTAAGCGAGAATCCGCGAGCCAAGTGCTGCCAGCATTCATTTGATTGGTCCTGCCTTTGATTCAGCCCCCTGATGTGAGGGGGCTTTTACAGAGTCAATGAATAATCCAGCTAAGCAGCCACAACCCCAGCAACAACCAGATGATCCCGGCAATGATCGAGGCATTCATGAATGCGCGAATCGCTGACCACAACAGCATCAGCCCGACGATCAGCGCGATGATGCTGATGATCGAGGTGTCCATCCCCAGTGTCTTGGCCAGCCCGTCGACAAAATTGCCACCGGCATTGCTCAGAATGTTGAACAAGCCGCTGAGGCCATCGACGATAAACCGGATGACCGAACCGAGCGCTTGCCCGAGCCATTCGAAAAAGCTTTCTACCTGCATGTGTTCATCCTGATCAAAGAGCTGAGCCTTGGGCCACAACGCAGGTGGCCGAGTTCCCTGCATGATAGAAGGTTTGCACCCATTCTGTGTGGGAGCGAGCCTGCTCGCGAATCGGGGGGATCAGATAACTGATGGGTTGAATGACACAGCGCTTTCGCGAGCAGGCTCGCTCCCACATCAGATCACCTGCGCCGCTTGCCTTTGGTGGGTATCCCCCCGAAGCTATACGCCTTCAGGAGAGCCCGATGAACCTTGTTGAACTGACCGAACGCCTGCACGCCATTCGCGACCGCAATGACTGGCGGCAATTTCATAGCCCGAAAAACCTCGCCATGGCGGCCAGCGTCGAGATGTCCGAACTGGTGGAAATCTTCCAGTGGCTGACGGAAGACCAATCGCGCCAGTTGCCGGCGGACAAGCTCGCCCACGCCGGGCAGGAAGTCGGCGATATCGTCCTGTATCTGTTGCTGCTGTGCAGCGAGTTGGGGTTGGACATGAATGAAGTGGTGCGTGCCAAGCTCGCCGACAGCGAACGGCGGTTCAGCTGATGAGCGACCGGCATTTCGATCAGTTGGCGACGCGCTTCGCTGAAAAAATCTACGGTGGCGCCAAAGGTGCGATCCGTCTCGCGGTGTTGCAGGCTGACCTGGCCGAAGCGCTGCCGGATCGTCCGTTGCGCGTCCTGGACGTCGGTGGCGGCCTTGGCCACATGTCGCTGTGGCTGGCCGAGCGCGGCCACGATGTGATCTTCACCGAGCCGGCCGCGCCGATGCTCGAAGGTGCGCGCCAGCGTTTTGCCGACGCCGGGCAAACCGCGACGTTCATTCAGGCATCGTGGCAGGAACTGCTCGGCCAACTCACCGAACCGTACGATCTGGTGATCTGCCACGCCGTGCTGGAATGGTTGGCCGAACCTCACGCTATCCTGCCGGTGCTGCATCAACTGACCAAGCCCGGTGGCTGGTTGTCGCTGGCGTTCTACAACCGCGATGCGCTGATTTATCGCAATCTGCTCAAAGGCCATTTCAAGAAAATGCGCAAGAACGTCATGGCCGGCGAAAAGCAGAGCCTGACCCCGCAGCAGCCTCTCGACCCACGGGAACTGGCAACGCAACTCGACGGCCTGTGGCAGGTCGAAACCCAGAGCGGGATCCGGGTTTTTCACGACTACATGCCGGTGGAGTTCCAGGCCCGCGCCGAACTCGTGGATTTGCTTGAGATGGAGCTCGCTCACCGCCGTCACCCAAGCTTCGCCGGGCTTGGGCGTTACTTGCACTGGATCTGCCGGCCGATCTGATCGGAGCGCGACATGAAAGCTCAATCCGGGTTACTGCTGATGTGTCTGGGGTTGGCTGCTTGCCAAAGCAGCAACCCTTACGTGGCGCAATCGCGGCTCTTGCCGCCGGCGCCAGCGCAAGCCGCCACCACCTTCGACCGCAGCGCGTACCCGGCGCCGCCGCGTGATTATGGGCGCTATCGCAGTTGGGCCTGGCTCAACGGGCAACTGCCGCCGGGCACGGCGTGGGCGGATTCGGCGCAAGTGGCGGAAGCGGTGAGCAATGCGCTGGATCAGCGCGGTTTGCGCCCGTTACATGACAATCGCCCGGCCGACCTGTTGGTCAGTGCCGATCTGCGTCTGGAAACCCGTTTGCGTCAGGTCCAGGACGACTACGGTTACTACGGCGGCGGATACGGCGGCTATGATCGATATGGTCGCGGTTACGGTATGTACAACACGGTGCCGATCGTGCGCACGTATTCGGAGCAGGTCGTGGTGGTGCAGGTCAATCTGTTCGACGCCGGCAGCGGTCAACCGGTGTGGAGTGCCAGTGCCGAAACCGCGAACAAGGGCAGCGAAATCGATCGCACCGATTCGATCCGCGAGGCTGTGGAAAAGGCCATGTCGGCGTATCCTCCCAGTTAGCTTCGTGCCCATTCGAAACTACCGCAGGTTCATGTCTTCAACCGGAGAAAAACCATGTTCCGCCGTCTCGCTCTACTGGCCATGGCCGCGCTGCTCAGCGCCTGCGCCGCCAACCAGGTCAATCATGACTTCGATGCCAGCCGTGATTTTGCCGCCTATCGCAGCTGGAGCTGGAAAGACCCCGCCCTGCAATATCGTCCCGATGATCCACGGATCAAGAGCGACCTGACCGAACAACGCATCCGCCAGGCCGTGGCCGATCAGCTCGACCAGCGCGGTTTGCGCCCGGCCACCGCAGGCGCCAAGGGCGACTTGAATGTGCAGACGTACCTGATCGTCGAGAATCGCCAGCAGCAAGTGACGACCAATTACGGCGGCGGTTGGGGTGGTCCGTGGAACGGCTACTGGGGCGCACCGATGTACAACGAAACGCGCAACATCACCTACAAGGTCGCAACCATCCAGATCGACCTGCTCGACGGCAAGGACGGTAAACTGGTGTGGCGCGGCAGCGATGAGCAGATGCTCTCCGGCAAGCCGAATCCGGAAGATCGCAGCAACGCTATTCGTGAGACCGTCGCCCGCATCCTTACCAACTATCCACCGCGCTGAATCCGTTAAAAAGTGGGAGCTGTTGAACTCCCATTTTTTTGTTCCACCCATAAATTCCAATGTGGGAGCGAGCCTGCTCGCGAAAGCAGGATGTCATTCAACTGTTATTTATCTGACACGACGCCTTCGCGAGCAGGCTCGCTCCCACAGGGATGTCTGTCTGTTCGAAATGGCGCGTTGCCATTAGGCGCGTCTACACTCACTTGCATCAATGGAGGTAACGGCAAAGGAGTGCGCCATGTCGCCTCGTTCCCGATTCAATGGCCCGGCCCGTCAGCGTGGAGCGATCGGTCTGATGGCGGTGCTGACTCTCGGGCTGGCGCTGGTGTGCATGGTGCTGGTGGTCGACAGCGGTCGTTTGTACATGGAGCAACGTCGCCTGCAGCGGGTGGTCGATGTCGCCGCGCTGGAGGCCGTTTCCCGCGGAGGCGATTGCTTGTCTGGTGCCAGCGCAGCGCAATACGCGGCAGCCAGTGCGGCACGCAACCATTTCACCGTGGCGCAGGGTGTCACCACCCTGGTCGTGACCTGCGGCAGCGTGCAAACCGGTGCGAACAACCTGCGTGGCTTCTCCGCCGACGCCACCAAGAAAGAAGCCATCAGCGTGGTCGCTACCCGCGTCGTGCCCACCAGTGTGGCCGCCGCGCTGTACGCGCTGGTTGCGCCTGGCGGCGTCACGCCGACCACTCGCCTCGGCGCCACAGCCGTTGGCGCCGCGGCGATTCTGCCGCCCCAGGCGCAATTGACCATCGGCACCACGCTGGCCACCGTGGATGCCAGCAAGTCTGCGCTCCTCAACTCGATATGGGGGGGAATGCTCGGTGGCAGCCTCAACCTCAGCGTCGCCGGATGGCAGGGGCTGGTGCAAAGCCAGATCAACCTGCTTAGCTATCTCAATCAATTGGCCCTCGACGTTAACGTCGACGCCGGCAACTACACCCAGTTGCTGGCCAAGAACATCAGGGTTGGCCAACTTATCGACAGCGCCATCACCGTGCTGACCAAGGGCGGTACCACGACCAGCATCGCGGTCGACGGCCTGGTCGGGCTGAAAGCGGTGGCCGGCAGCACCGAAGTGGCACTCGGCAAATTGCTGCAACTGCAGGCCGGTGCCACGTCGGCTGCGCTCAATGCCAATCTGCAATTGTTCCAGCTGCTCGAAGCCGTCGTGCAAGTGGCCAACAGTCAGAACGCGCTTACAGCATCGGTGCCGATCAGTATTCCCGGGCTGGTCAACGGCGCGGTCAAAGTCAAAGTCATCCAGCCACCGCAGTTGTCGGCCGTGGGCAACCCGGTGCTGGCCAAGGCCGACCCCATGGGGGCCAATCGGATCTACGTGAAAACCGCGCAGGTGCGCACGTTGATCTCGCTGAATCTGCCCGTGCTGTCCGGCGTGGCCGGGCTGGCCAGCGCGATTACCAGTACGCCCTTGGTGGGCGGGCTGACGGACACCCTCAACAACCTTTTGCACCTGAACATTGCCGGCACGCTGAACTCGTTGTTCTGCACGTTGGGTGGCACTTGTGAGCGCACCAACCTGCAAATTCTGCCCACGTCCTCCATCGACATTTTGCTGGAGGCCGCTGCCGCCGACAGCCATGTCATCGATTTCAACTGCGTCAGCGATGCGAGCAAAAGCCTGACCACCCAGACCAACTCCTCGCTGGTCAAACTCAAGGTCGGCAAGATCGACGCGATCAACGCGTTTTCATCCGCGGCGGATGTCACCGTGGAGCCGTTGGCATTGATTGATGTCGGCGTGATCACCTGCACCATTCCCCTGCTGGGCCTGGGTTCGGCCACCTGCGACCCGAACTCGCGCAAACCGTTCTACGGCGGCGGTCTCGGCGTGAGGGTCGACACCACGGTGGCCAGCACTCAGAACATCCATACCTACAACCAGCCGCCGGAAATCAAACAAACGCCGCAGACCTGGAGCTTCGGTACGCAAGGAGTGGTCAACAGCCTCAAAGGCACGTTGAGCGGGGTTCAGGTTCAAGCCTACAAACCCACCGGTTCAAGCCTGCTGGGCGGCTTGCTCACCACCACCGCCGATGTGCTGGCCGGCGTCAACAACACGCTCGGTGTGGTGATTGATAATCTGTTGAGCCCGGTGCTCGATCCGCTACTCGACAGTTTGCTCGTCAACCTCGGCATCACCCTGAACCGGGTCGATGTCGGTGCCAACCTCAGTTGTCGACCGCCCGGCCAACCGACACTGGTGATCTAATCGCTCAGCGCAATCGGCAGCTCGATGCAGAACCGCGCACCTTCAGCGCCATTGCGCACGCTCAGACGGCCGCCCATGTTTTCGATGATGCCGTAGCTTACCGACAAGCCCAGACCGGTGCCGACGCCGACCGGTTTGGTGGTAAAAAACGGCTCGAAAATGCGTTCCAGCAGGCGCGGATCGATGCCGCCGCCGTTGTCCTCGACCCACAGGCGCACGACGTGCTCATCGCACTCGGCATGCACGGCGATCCACGGCTGGAAGTCGCGATCGGCTTCGCGCTTGCCGAGCAAGGCGTCGCGAGCGTTGACCATCAGGTTGATCAGCACCTGCTCGAGTTGATCGACGTAACCGCGCACCTCGACCTGGAAACCAGCCTCTTTGATTCGCACCTCGACACCTTTGCCGCGCAGCCCTTCGGACAACAGCGACAACGTGCCTTCAATCGCCTCGAGCGGGTTGAACGGATGTTGTTCGATTTCCGAGCGGCGACCGAATACGCGCATGTGATCCACCACCCGCGCGGCCCGTTGCACTTGCGCGTCGATGCGATTGAGCTTGTCGGTCAGATAATCGATCTGCACATCGCCGTTGCTCAGGCGCTTGAGCACATTGACGATGGCCATGCGCATCACGTTCAGCGGTTGATTGATTTCATGGGCCAGGCCCGTCGCCATTTCGCCGAGGGTGGCCATTTTTGCGCTCTGCGTCAATTGTTGCTGGGAGCGCCGCACCTCGGTGTTGTCACGGCCCACCGCTTGCACCTCGACCAGTTGCCCCTGTGCATCGAACACGCCGCGATCCGACCAGACCCACCAGGCATGTTCGCGACCGGGCAGACGCAGATTGATTTCGGCGGTGCTCACCGGCAGTTCCGGGGTCAATTGGCTGATACGCAGGAGGAAGGCTTCGCGCTGATCGTCGGACATCCAGCTGCCCAGATTGACCCCGGGCAATTGCTCCGGCGGGCATTCCAGATACGTCGCCAAAGGCCGGTTACCGAAGGTCAGCGTCAGGTCCGGGCGATAGCGGCAGATCATCGCCGGTGAATCTTCGACCAGAATCCGGTAGCGCTCTTCGCTCGCCTTGACCTGTTCGGCGGCGAGCGTGGCCTCGGTGACGTCCAGCCACAAGCCCACCGCTTCCACTGGCAGACCGAGATCGTCGCGCAGCAGCCGGGCTTCGTCGAGCAGCCAGTGGGCGTGGCCCTGGCGGTCGAGCATTCGATAACGCGTGCTCACCGAGCCTTCGCGCAGCAACTGGCGGGTGCGTTCGAAGTAGCGCGGGCGGTCTTCGGGGTGCACGTGTTCCACCAGGCGGCCATTGTCGCAGTCGGCGAGATTCCAGCCGAGCAACGGCTGCAGACTGGCGCTGAAGAATGTCGGTTGCAGCGCACCTTCGACATAACGCTGCACGTAGATCACGGCGGGTGAGCTGGCGATCAGGTTATCCAGCCGCGCATGGGCGGCTGCGGCCTGTTGCTGCTGATTCTTGATGTCGCTGATGTCGAGCATGAAACCGACTAACCGGCGTTCGGCGCCGATGCCCAGCGAGCGGCCTTGCAGGCGATACCACAGCGGCAATGCCTGATCGTTGCCTTGCAGGCGCACGCACAACTCCAATGGGCTGCCCTCATCCAGCAGCGATTGCAGGCGACTGCGCAGTTCATCGCGGTCGGCGGGATGCACCCGGTTGAACCAGTCCTCAATCGGCAATCGTTGCGCCGCCAGCCCCAGACTCTCAGCCAGTGCCGGCGCCAGTTGCACGTCGGCACGGTCGTTGCTGATTTCCCACCAACCGGTGCCGAGCAGCGCTTGCAGCACATCCAGGCGTTCCAGTTGCTGATGGTGGCGATGCTCGCGCAGGCGTTCCAGCAACGGCGCGGCAACAGCCGCGGCCAGCAACAGCCAATCGTGATCGTTCAGGTCCGGAGCCTGTTGCTGTGGGTCGTAAGCGGCGCACAGCAGCCATGCGGCCACGCCTTGGGCATCGCGATAGGGCACGGCGAAGCCTTCGTTCGGGCCGAGCAAGGCGCTCAGACGCGGTTGTTCGCCAGGCAACAAACGTTGCGGCAACGCGCCGTTGAGACTGTCCAGACTTGTGCCGAGTGCTTGCTGCTCACGCCAGATCTGCGGTGCATTCAGCGCCGCGTAGTGCTGATGGATCTGCCAGCCCTGACCTTGTTCGTCGAGCAATGCCACCGCCAGGCAGGGCACGTGCAAATGCTGACTCAGCCGTTGCAACTGCTCGCCCAAAACATCAGGCAGACGGGCGAGACTGCCCAGGCGCAAGTGGTCGCGTATTTGCGTGGCCAGCAACTGACATTGCTCGCGACTGCGCGTCTGTCGTCGTTCGCCGAGCAGATCGCCGATGTCCAGCAGTTGCAGGAGCCAGCCATCGCCCTGTGCCTGCAGCCAACCGCGCAAATGCAGCGGTGGACCGGCCAGACTGAAAAAATCCAGGTCGAGCACTTGTCCCTGCCAGTCGGCGGGGCTGCCCTCAAGCGCTAGGCTGCTGTGCGGCAAGACGTATTCGAGCAGGTGCGCGGGGTGACTGGCGGCCAGCCGCTGCGCAAGGAGATGGCGCAGCGGCCCGCTCAAATGATTGACCAGGCCGGCGCCATCCAGATACAGCTGCAGGCCGACACTGGACACCAGAGGGATGTCGAGCGGCGGGACGGTTTCCGGGTGGCGATTGAGCAGGCGAGCGAACAGCTTTTCTCCGGAACTCAAAACTGCAGGCTCGACGAGGCGCGCAGTGTGGCGGGCAAGCGCGGAACCGTGCCGATGCCCGGCAACACCAGAAACGGCAGCGCCTGATTCAATTTACTGGTGGGGTAGTTGATGGTCACCGTCAGCACGCCGCCGACATAGGTGATGTTGCTGTCTGCGGCCGCGTTGAAGTTCAGGGCACCAGGCAGCCAGGCCAGTTGCCGGTTCAGCTCGGCTCTGGCAGTGGCGGTGACGGCGGCGGGGTAATTGGCGGTGGCCGGATCAAGTGCAACGCTGCGGCGTACCGCCTCGGCCGTCGATTCGTTGAACGACTGCATCAGCAACAGCGGCAGGCTGTAGCTGACCAGACCATAAAACACGGCAAAAAAGATGACGAAAACCAAGGCGAATTCGATGGCGACGGCGCCTTTTTGCTTGCGGGGGAGGCCGGATTTCATGAGTGCGTCTACCCTGACTTTCACTACGTAATATCAGCATAGAATCATTCAGCCAAAACGGACGTTTTTTACCGCATGCATAGCGTTGTCTTACTCCTCTGGCTGACACTCTGCGCGGCGCAGGATGCCCGGCAGCGGCATATCGGCAACAGCCTGACCCTGGGTGTGGGCGGGTTGGCGCTGGTGTATTTGCTGAGTACCGGCAACACCTGGCTCGGTGCCGATATGGCGCAGGCGGGTTGGGCACTGTTACTGGCGCTGGCCCTCACTCTTCCCGGTTATATTTTGAAACGTTTTGGCGCGGGCGATGTGAAATTAATGACAGCCTTGGCCCTCGCGACGAACGGCACTGTGCTGCTCGGCGCGTTTATCGGCGCGGCGCTGTCCAGCCTCATCTGGATCCTGCTGGTGCCAAAACTCTGGCCGCATATGGGTCAATGGCTTAGAGAACATCTTCGATATCTGGGCCCACCCCTGTCAAAAAAGCTGCCATTTGCACCGTTCGTGCTGATCGGGACAATCCTGACTCTGTATTGGATCCATTAGTCGCGCAGCGCCACTACTGCTATGTACATAGTAGGAAAGTGGGTCTACTTTCAAATCAACGTTGTACAGCCTCGCGCTGTCAGTACAGGAACGGTCAGCCTTTGGCCTGGGCATGGAGTGGCAAGTGAACAAGCTTACGTCTGCGATAAAGGTTCTGGTGGTCGACGATCAGCCGCTGATCGTCGAGGAACTCTGCGAATTCATCGAAAGCAGCGGCTACCACTGCGTGCCGTGCGAATCGAGCAATCAGGCGATCGAGCAATTCGTCCGAGATCCCGCCATCGGCCTGGTGCTGTGTGACCTGCATATGCCGGACATGGACGGCATTCAACTGGTGCAGGAACTGCAGCGGCTGTCCGGCAAACATCGGGTATTCGAAGCCATCATGCTGACCGGACGTGCCGACAAGCAGGACGTGATCAAGGCCTTGCGCGCCGGTATCGCCGACTACTACCAGAAACCGATCGACCTGGGTGAACTGCTCGAAGGTCTGCAGCGCCAGGAAGCAGTCTTGCAGGAGCGGCAGAAGACCCTGCATCTGGGCCATCTGAATCAGAAGCTGCAATACCTCTCCGAGTCGATCGACGACCTCTACCACGATCTCGACAAAGTACGCCGTGCTCCCGCGCCCGTGAGTGACGAAGCGCCGGGGGATGTCGAAGGCGTAGAGATACCGGCGATTTTCAATCAGCTGTCACCACGTCAGCTCGATGTCGCCCGATTGGTGGGGAAGGGCCAGACCAACTATCAGATCGCGTGTGAGTTGGGCATTACCGAGAACACGGTGAAGCTTTATGTCTCGCAAGTGCTGCGTCTGACGCACATGCATAACCGCACCCAACTGGCGCTGGCGTTGTCACCCGGCAACTCGGGACGGCAACGGGTCACCGCGCACTAACGGCGACTGCATCACCCCGGCACTGACCGGGGTCATTGACCTTGAACAAGATTGAGCTTGGGCTTGGGAAACAGGTTGTCCAGGGTTTCCAGCAAACGCACGTGATAGATCGGTTTGCGGAACAGGTCCAGCACCTGCAGGCGCAGCATATCGCTGACATCCTCCATGTCGGCATGCCCGGACGTGACGATCACTGGCAAGTGCTGACGCGACGTGTGTTCACGTAGACGCTTGATCAGCGACATGCCGCTTTCTTCCGGCATGCGCAGATCGGTGATCACCAGGGCGATATCGGGATGCCGGGTCAGGTGATGCAAAGCCAGTTTTACCGACGTGGCGGTGTGACAGGTGAAGCCTTCGCCCTCCAGTAACTCCGCCAGCTCCAGCAGTGCGTCCTCCTCATCGTCGACGAGGAGCAACTGCTGGCGCGGAAGCGATGAAGAGGTCATGGGCAACACCTGCAATGGACTGAGTGCTGACGGTAGAACCCAATGGCCGCATTGACAAGTCATCGGTCCAATCAGGGGGCCGGGGTCAGCGCGGTCTGGATCGAGGTCAGGATCGAGTTGACCTGAGTGCCGATGCCATTACCGAAGGTGGCAACCACCAGCGCCACCAGGCCCACCACCAGGGCATATTCGATGGCTGAAGCGCCTTCGGTTTCTTTGGCCAGGTCTTTAAAGAACGCAATCTCGGATCTGATTTTTGCAACAACGCGGGAATACGACATGGGGATTCTCCTTCGGCACGCCAGGCGTTGCGCGTTCGCAACATGATTTCCCTGTGCCAGCATCAGCATTGTCGGCATTTCTCGACCCTACAACTGTAAGAACGGATTAACACCTAAGTAGTAGTCAGCCGTTTAACGCAAAAAAACCACGTTTGGCGCTTCAGGCCTCTACTTTCGTTGGATATTTCCACCTTCGTAATGGCGTTTTGTTCGGGCTGCGCTACCGTCAAATAGCGAAATAGTTACTTGTTCATAGCTGCCTGATTGCGAAGTCATCTCGTTGGAAGTCACGGGTCATTGCATAAGAGACAAGCGCAGCGGGAAAGGGAGAGCCGTCATGAACAGTCGCGTCACTCTGGGTCTGGCCGGGTTGTTCCTGGTGGGCGCCATCATCGCCGGATATTGGGGACTCACATTGAGCCGGCCGCCAGTGACCGAACCGGTCGCGGCACCCGTGGCGGCGCCTGCCGTTGCGCCCGCCGTCCAGCCTGAACCTGTGGAAGACCCCACGCGCCAACCCGTCGTCGTGCTGCTGCGCGATATCGCCCCCTTCGTGAAGATCACCGCGACTGACGTTGCCGTGGAAAAACTGCGCACGGCGCCCGCCGGCAGTCTGAGCAAAATCGAACAGGTGGTTGGCCGTACGCCGTGGCGGCCGTTGAGCGCCGGCAGTTGGCTGAATGACGAAAGCTTCGAGCCGGGCAGCCAACTGGCGCGGATGATCCGCCCCGGTGAGCGCGCACTGGCCGTGGCCGTGGATGAAGTGATCACTGCCGGCGGGCAGTTGGCACCCGGTGATTATGTCGATGTGCTGCTGTTTTTGCGCAGGGACGAAAGCAATCCGCAGGCCTCGGCACAACTGGTGGTGCCGGCCGTGCGCGTGCTGGGTGTCGGCAGTCAGATGGGCCTGACCAACGATGGTCAACCTGCCGGCCCGGCGCGCAGTGACGACGAACGCCTGAAGCAGGAACAACAACGCATGGCCGCACGCAGCGTGGTGCTGGCTGTGCCTGAAACGTTGCTCAGTCGTTTGATGCTGGCCTCGGGTGCTGGAGTGTTGCGCCTCGCGGTGCGCAGCGCCGATGAGCAGCAACTGACGAAATACTGGGCCGGTGAAAACGATGCCGCCACACGTCTCGACACGCCTCGGCGGGAGCTGCTGGACTTCAGCCAATTGTCCCTGACGGCGTCACCCAGACCGATGGCTATGGCCGGGCAACCGGCTGCGCGCAAACCGACCGTGGAAGTCATCCGCGGTGCCGAAAACGCTCAACCCACTCCCTGATTCGAGCAAGGACGCCTTTACATGCGCACACGCTTTACGCCCCTGTTCAACGGCTTGCTGCGGGCCTCACTGCTGAGCGTCGCCTCGATCGGCAGCGCCGCCGCTGCCGCAGGTAACTGCGCCGCGCTCGGCCCACTGCCCGCAACGCTGGAAGTTGGTGAAGGCTTGCAACAGGCGCTGCAATCCCCCGTGGCGATCACCCGGGTGGCGGTGGGCGACCCGAAAATTGCCGACGTGCGCGTAACGGGCGATCAGGGCATTCTGCTCACCGGCGTCGCGCCCGGCGCCACTACGCTGATGATCTGGAGTGCCTGCGCAAGCACCCCGCGCCAGAGCATGGTGTTCGTGCAAGGCAAGGCGAGTGCGGCGATGACGGCCGTTGCGCTGCCGGCGACGGGCGACCCGAATTTGCCTTCGCAAGTGCAGACCGATATCCGCTTCGTCGAAGTCAGCCGGACCAAACTCAAGGAAGCGGGCACCTCGATCTACGGCAAAGGCTCGAACAATTTCCTTTTCGGCGCACCGGGTACGGTGCCCAACACCGGAGTCACACCCGGTGTCGTGCCATTGGCCAACATTGACCCGCGCATCGCGGTGCCGAGCATCCCGCTGGCCAATGATATGTTCAACATCGTCTGGGGCGGCGGCAGCAGCAAATTCCTCGGTATCGTCAACGCTCTGGAAGGCAGCGGTTTCGCCTACACCCTGGCGCGGCCAAGTCTGGTGGCGCTGAGCGGGCAAAGCGCGAGCTTCCTTGCCGGCGGTGAAATCCCGATCCCGGTGCCAAGCTCCAACAGCAACAGTTATTCCATCGAGTACAAGGAATTCGGCATCCGCCTGACCCTGACCCCGACAGTGGTCAGCAATGATCGCATTGCTCTGAAAGTGGCACCGGAAGTCAGCGAGCTGGATTACAACAACGGTGTGACCATCGGCGGCACCAAGGTGCCGGCGTTCACCATCCGGCGCACCGACACCAGCATCTCTCTGGCCGATGGCGAGAGCTTCGTGATCAGCGGCCTGATCAGCACGCAAAACGCCTCTCAGGTGAACAAGTTTCCCGGCCTGGGTGACATCCCGATACTCGGCGCCTTTTTTCGCAACTCCTCGATCAATCGCGAAGAACGCGAGTTGCTGATGATCGTCACGCCGCACCTGGTTCAGCCATTGGCAGTCAATGCGCCATTGCCGTCGCTGCCGGGGGAAAAACTGCGCAACTACGACCCGAACTGGTATCGCCTGTACTTCCTCGAAAACGGCAACTTCGATAAACGCAGTGGGTTATCGCAATGAGCCAGAGCCTCAGCCAGACCTTCCTCGCCATCACCCGCAACGACACCGATCTTGAGTGGCTGCAAGGCGCGCTGGCGCCCCTCGGTCAAGTGGTCAGCGCCGGTGGCGGCAGCCTTGACGAGTTGCTGGCGCTGGTCGATGTGACCTTCGCCAGCCTGGTGTTCGTGGGGCTCGATCGCGATCATCTGGTCGCGCAAAGCGCCTTGATCGAAGGTGTACTGGAAGCCAAGCCGATGCTCGCTATCGTCGCCCTCGGCGACGGCATGGACAATCAGCTTGTGCTGAACGCGATGCGCGCTGGCGCTCGGGATTTCGTCGCCTACGGCTCGCGCTCCAGTGAGGTCGCCGGGCTGGTGCGGCGCTTGAGCAAACGCCTGCCGCCAGTGACGCCGAATGCCCAGCTCGGCGGTTTGACCGTGCTCTACGGGGTGCAAAGCAACGCCGACGGCGCGCTGCTGGCCAACCACATGGCGCTGGTGGTGCAGAAGAGCGGCCAGCAAACGTTGCTGCTGGATCTGGGCTTGCCGCGCGGGGACAGCCTGGCCCTGCTCGGGCTTGAGAGCTCGTTCCACTTCGGCGATGCGTTGCGCCACTTGCGACGTCTCGACGCGACCCTGATCGACAGCGCCTTCACCAGCGCCGAAGCGGGCCTGCGCATTCTTGCTTACGCCGCTGGCGACGAGCCGCTGGAGCGCACCAGTGCCGCCGAGTTGTACATGTTGCTTAGCGCGTTGCGCCAACACTTCCAGCACATTGTCGTCAACCTCACCGGCCAGCCCGACAGTGAAGCGCTGCGCACCTTCGTCAGTCATTGCGACAAGCTGTTGTGGTACACCGATCAGAACGTGCTCGACTGCCGGCGCAACCTCGCCGTGCTCAATCTGTGGCGCGAAAAAGGCATGAAACTCGATCACGGCCGGCTGCTGGTGGATCGCTATCTGCGCAACGTCACACCGGACTCCGACACCCTCGGCAAGACCTTCGGCCTGGAGGTGATCGCCGTGCTCGCCTACAGTCCGGAGATCCGCCTCAACGCCAAGAACCAGGGCGTCACCCTGTTCGAACTGGCCCCGCGTGAAGCCATCAGCCAAAGCCTGCGCACCCTCGGCGAACGCCTGGCGAAACGCTCCGAAGGCCTGGCCAAGACCAAAGCCAGCTGGTTCGATCGCTTGCGAGGCACATCATGAACAGCGAGCAACTGTTCGGCGGGCCGCAGCGTCATGCCGCCGGCAATAGCGACCACGACGGTTTGAAACTGGTGTTGCACCGCTACATCATCGACGCCATCGAAGAGTCCGGGAAAAATCTGCTGGAGGGTTCGCGGCAGGTGCTTTCGCAGTTCGTCATCGACAAGGTCGCCGAGTACATCGCGCGCCTGCACCTGGCGATTTCCCGTTACGAGATGGAGCGTCTGGCGGAAGAAATCGTCGATGAGCTGACCGGTTTCGGTCCGCTGGAAGTGTTGCTGCGCGACAACGCGGTCACCGAGATTCTGGTCAACGGCCCGCACCGGGTATTCATCGAACGCGACGGCGTGCTGCATCTGAGCGACTTGCGTTTTATCGATGCGCATCACGTCGAACGGGTCATGCAGCGCATTCTTGCACCGCTCGGGCGGCGTCTCGACGAGTCGTCGCCGATGGTCGATGCGCGCCTGCCGGATGGCAGCCGGGTCAACGCGATCATCCCGCCGATCGCCCTCGACGGGCCGTGTCTGTCGATCCGCAAATTCCGCAAGGACATGCTCAAGAGCACGGACCTGATGGCGATGCAAACCATCGATCAGGCGATTTATGACTTCATCCAGGAAGCGGTGGGCAAACGCTGCAACATTCTCATCAGTGGCGGCACCGGCACCGGTAAAACCACCTTGCTGAACATCCTCAGTCAGTTGATCAATCCTCACGAGCGCCTCGTCACCATCGAAGACGTTGCCGAGTTGCAACTCGGCCACCCGCACGTTGTGCGCCTGGAAACCCGCCCGCCGAACGCCGAGGGCCATGGTGAAGTAAAGGCCAGCGACTTGATCCGCAACGCCCTGCGCATGCGTCCCGACCGGATCATCCTCGGGGAAATTCGCGGCGTCGAAGTGGTCGATGTGCTGACGGCGATGAACACCGGTCACGATGGCTCGATGAGCACCGTACACGCCAACAATGCCCAGGACGCCTTGTTGCGCCTGGAAACCCTGGTCGGCCTGACTGGCCGCACCATTGCCGAACGCACCCTGCGGCAGATGATCTGCGCAGCGCTGGATGTGGTCATTCAACTGACGCGCATGCCCGATGGCCGGCGCTGCGTCAGTGAAGTGGTTGAAGTGGTCGGCGTGCGCGATGACGTCTACGTCACCAATACCCTGTTCCGTCTCGACCGGCGCACGGGCTTCGGTTTTCTGCGCGAGGCGGTCAACCCGGCGGGCGACAAGTTGCGCCGCGAACCGACGCTCGCGCACTGAGGGCCATGGCATGCTCAAACCGCTGCTGCTGATCGTGATTTGCCTGACCTTGCTCGGGCTGTCACTGCGCCTGTTCTACAACGGCTTGCGTCAGAGCGGCGCCGAGCGGGTGCTCGACCGGCTCAATCAGGGACAACCGCAAATGACCGCGCCGGCGTCACGTTGGGCGGGGCTGGAGCGGGCATTTTTGCGCGCAGGACTGGGCCGGCCGACAGACCGTCTCGGCCTCTGGCTGCTGCTGTGGGCGCTGGTCATGTTGCTGGGTTTCGCCCTGCTCGGATGGGTCGGTTTGCTCGTGTTGCTCATCGTGCCGCCGCTGGCCGTGCGCGGCTATGTCAGTTGGCGTTACCAGCGCCGTTTGCGGCGCATGATCGAGCAATTGCCGCCGTTGCTCGACCACACCGTGCGCAGCCTCAAGTCCGGGCGCACCCTCGCCGATGCGGTGCTCGGCGCCATTGAGGCCAGTGACAATCCGTTGCAAGACGCGATGGGGCGGATCCAGCGCAACGTCCAGCTGGGCGTGAGCCTGCCGGACGCGGCGTCGGATCTGGCTGAGCTGTATGAGCGCGATGAGTTTCGCCTGTTCGCCCTCGGCCTCAAGGTCAATCATCGCTACGGCGGTAACGCCAGCGAGCTGCTGGAAAACCTGATCAAGGTGATTCGCGAGCGCGACCAGGCCTCCCGGCAGTTACGTGCCATGACCGGTGAAACACGCCTGACTGCGTGGGTGCTGGGCCTGCTGCCGATCATCATGGCCGGGTACTTCCTGATGGCCAATCCGGTTTATCTGGTCGCCATGTGGCACGACCCGTCCGGACAGCGCATGCTGGCCACGGCGTTCGGCATGCAGGTGGTGGGCAGTCTTTTGCTCTGGCGGATGTTGCGCAGCCTATGACGACGCCTCTGATGATCAGCGCCTTGCTGTTGCTTGGCGCGGCACTGTTACTGCTCAGCAGCCTGTTGGAGCAGCGCCGCCGTGCCCGCCTGATCAGTCGTCGGCTGGAAGGTGACCTGCTGCGGCAAAACCGGTTCGGCAACCTCCTGCAAGTGTTGGGTGACAGCAAAGTCGGCCAGCACAGCGTCAAGCTCGATAACGAAACCCAAGCCCTGCTCAACCGCCTCGGATGGCGCAGCGCCCGCCAGCGTTCGTTGTTCGCGGCCTGTCAGATCGGCGCGCCGCTATTGCTGCTGGCGCTGACGGTGCTGGTGCAGTCGGTGTTTTTTCCCGCGGTGGAAAGGCAGTGGATCGCGCCGCTGTTCGCCCTCGGCGTCGGTTACCTGTTGCCCAAACGGCTGTTGGTGATTGCGGTCGGTCGGCGGCAGAAACAACTGGCGAGCGAGATCGGCACCTTCATTCCGCTGCTGCGCATCCTCTTCGAATCCGGCATGGCCGTGGAGCAGGCACTGCGTGTGCTCAGCCACGAAGGCCAAGCCTTGCTGCCGGTGCTGACCCAGGAACTGCGGCTGGTGCTGGCGCGGGTCGACTCCGGCCTTGAACTGGGTGAAGAACTGAACAAGGCCGCGCAATTGCTGGCGGTCGATGAGTTCACCGACACCTGCGTGATCCTCCAGCAATTGCTGTATCAGGGTGGCGGCGCGATGAAGTCGCTGCTGTCGCTCAAGCAACTGCTCGATGACCGGCGCCTGACGCGCCTGCAGGAATACATATCGAAGATGTCGGCAAAAATGTCCGTCGTGATGATGCTGTTTCTCTTCCCGGCGTTATTGATTGTCCTCGCCGGCCCGGGCTTCACCGCCCTGGCGAAAGCGTTGGGTGCCTGAAGGAGTAGTAATGAAAGCAATGATTGCGGGTGCATGTCTTCTGTTGCTCGGTGGCTGTGCCAACACCGGGCAGAACCCTTGGGAGGCGCTGACCAGCAGCGCCAGTTGCGGCAAGCTGAGTTCCGATCAGCAGTTGTCGCTGAACCTCGCCGATGACATGGCCAATGACGGCAAACTGCACGCCAGCCTGGCCAACCTGCAAAGCCTGCCGGATAACCTCGCTGATGTGCGTTTGCGCAAGGCCAAGGTCTATCGACTGCTCGGGCGCAGCGAGGCTGAACCGTTGTATCGCAGCTTGCTCGGCACCTGCCTGGCGGCCGAGGCCGAGCATGGACTGGGCCAGCTCGCCGCCGCCAGATCCGACTACGGTCAGGCTCAGGCGCACCTGCAACGCGCGGCGCGGCTGGCGCCGACCGACGAAAAAATCCGCAACGATCTGGGCGTGGTGTACCTCAACCAGTTGCGCATCGACGACGCCCGTTTCGAATTCCTCACCGCCATGGAGCTCAAGCAGAGTGATCGACTGGCGGCGCTCAATCTGGTGACGCTGTTGCTGTATCAGGATGACTGGAACCGCGCAGCCGAACTGGTCAGCCGTCTCGGCTTGAGTCCGGCGCAATTCAGCGAGGCGCAGAGCCGCGCGGAAAAACTCAAAGTGCCGGGCCGCTCCACCGCTGCCGTCACGGCGATGCTCAAATAAGGAGAACTGCGATGAAAGCCACGCTGCTTTGCCTCGGCCTGCTGGCCTTGCCGCTCGCCAGCCACGCCATCGACGCCGGCCCGGCTTCGGCCCAGCAACAGGAAACCGAAGGCTGGCTGCAACTGCAGGCGCGCAACAAAGTGGCCTCGCCGAAGATCCAGACCGTTACGCCCGCGGAACGCGAGGAGGCCATGCAGCGCTGGCTGAAAAGCTACCAGCATGAAATCCCGCAGTTTTTCGATCAGGAGCAGGGCGGCAAGGTCGACAGTGGGTCGGGGGGCTGAGCCCTTCCGTCGGGGTATCTGAAAATTGACGCCATCTCGTTGACTTTTTGATGGTGTCGAAATGATGGCTCGTGTAAATTCCCCCGCGCTCAGGCCAGACCATCTGGCGGGCCGGTAGGGATGCCTGAACGATTATGTGAACCCTGCTGAAACTGTTTTTCATGTTTTGGAAGGGATTTTCCTTTGATGACCTCTCGCGTGCGCCATTCGTTACTGGCGCTGTCTATTGCTGCCGCCATCCTGCATGCCGGTTCCGCCACTGCCGATTCCAATTTCGACATCAGCAGTGCACCGCTCGATAGCACCCTGCTGAACACGACCAATCTGGTCGAATTGCATGGCAATTTGAACGCCACGCCGCTAGCGGCGCCCGGGCTGACCTTCGGTGCACAGTTCATGGGACTGAGGGCGCGGCAGTTGCGCAACAACGACAGCATCCGTATTGACGGCGCCACCCATGGCGTGGGGATCAACATCGGCGCCTCCGGTGCAGTGGCGACCAATATTGCGTTCGGCTTGATCAACAGCGGCTCGATTGCGGTTCACGGGTTGACGGGGACTGGTAGTTCCACGGGTATTTCCGATGTTGGGAGCACACTCGGTAACTTCGTCATGAACGATGGCAGTATCGAAGTCAGTGGCGCCAATGCCAGTGGCGTGATGCTGGTCCACACCAAAAGCAGCGGATTCAGCAACCGCGGCACCATCAGCGCCAGCGGTACGGATGCCGTGGGATTGTTTCTCGACGGTGCCACTGTCCAGAGCGCGATCAGCAACGACGGCACTATTCGCGCCACCGGTAGCGATGCTGAGGCGCTCGTGCTGGAGGGGGTCACCTTCAATCGTTCGACGAACCAGAGTCTTTCCATGTTGGACAACAGCGGCACGATTTCCGGTGAGTCCATCGGTGTGCACGTGAGTGGCCAGGTGGCGGGCGGCAAACCGTTCGGCATCTACCAATTGAACGGTCTGATCGAAGGTGGCAAAGCGGCCATTCAGGTAGATGATGGCGAAAGTTATTTTGACTTCTTTGGCGGCACCGTGAGGGGCGACCTGCTGGGGCTGTCCGGTGTGAAAATCGACGGCGATGCGATCTTTGACGGTTCGGTTATCAAGTCCGGTTACGTCACGATCCAGGAGGGCACGTTGACCCTGGTGCGCCCGCACACCACGATCATCGGCGACTTCGACATGGAGGAAGCCAACTCGGTGCTGGAGATGTACCTGGGCAACGACACCAATCCAGCGCTACCGGTGTTGAAGGTTACGGGCACCACCGATATTGCCCCGGGTGCGCAACTGCGACTGCTGGCGCGCTCCAGTGATTTCCGCGTCACGCCCGGCGGCACGCGCTACACCTTGATCAGCTCGGGCACTCTGCTCGGTGGCAGTAACCTGACCGTAACCTCCTCTTCTGCATTGCTGGATGTGAAGAGCTTCGGCGTACAAGGCAACGACATCACCACCGTGGTGACGGCCAAGTCCGATCAGACGCTTGCCGACAACACCCTTGCGGTCGGCGGCAGTCGCAATGCGGCGACGTCGGTGGGGCGCCTGTCGGCGGTGATGTCGCGAATCGACGAACAGGATCCGGTGTTCCAGGCCTTCGCCAATGCCGGCACCGATGTCGCACTGGCGCGCCTGTCCGAATCCCTCAGCCCGGACGTCAGCCGCGGCGTGCTGCGCGCCGCCACCAACAGTCAGACGCTGGTGTCGGGTGTGATCAACGAGCGTTCCAGCCGTGCGCGCCACGCCAGCGGTTCGACCGACAAAGGCGTCTGGCTGCAAGCCTTGAGCAGCGATGCCAATCAGGACCAGCGCCACGGCGTTGCCGGTTATGACGCCGACAGCCACGGGATTGCCGTGGGCGCCGATGGTCAATTGAACGCTGACACCACGCTGGGCCTGGCCTACAGCTACCTAGATACCGACGTGAAATCCGACCTCGGCAGCAAAACCAAAGTCACCGGCCATGCGCTGACGGTCTACAGCAACTGGACGCATGACAACTGGTTCGTCGACGCCTCGCTGATGTACGGCTGGAATGACAACGAGTCCAAGCGCTACATCGCCGGCACACGTGCCAAGGGCGATTACGACAGCGATGTATTCGGCGTCTCGGCGCTGGCCGGTTACACCGTGCAGTTGAGGCCCGAAGTTGTCCTGGAGCCGCAGGTCGGTGCGCGTTACGCCAACGTGGGCATGGATGCGTATCGCGAGAAGGGCAGTGCGGCGGCATTGAATGTCGGCAGCCAGCGTTATGAAGTCGGTGAGCTGGGTTTCGGTGCGCGCCTGGCCGCCGATTTTGCGCTCGGCACCGGCAGTCTTGAACCTGAAGCGAAAGTCATGGCCTGGCATGACGTGATTGGCGACAAGGTGGCGACCTCATCCTCGTTCGTACTCGGCGGCGACTCATTCACCAGCCGCGGCACCACGCCGGTGCGCGACAGCTATGAACTGGGCCTGGGCGCCAACTATCGGATGGGCGCGTGGAGCGTCGGCGGCTCGTACAACTACGTAACGGCCAACGGTTTCAATGCCGACGGCTTTACCGCGAAGGTGCGTTACGCGTTCTGATCCGCACCACGCAAAACCTGTGGGAGCGAGCCTGCTCGCGAAGACGATGGGTCAGTCAACAGAACGGTTGGCTGACCCAGCGCTTTCGCGAGCAGGCTCGCTCCCACAGTCGTTTTGACTCAGGGCTGGCGTGCAATCCCGGCGCTACAACTGGTAACTGAAACTGATGCTGTACCGCGGCTTGCGATTGAACGTGTCCAGGGCTTCATCCGACATCGCCTTCGCCGCCTCCAGCGCAATGTTGTAGTACTTGGCATCGCCAAAGCGCAGGCCGATCGCTGCCGATGACAGGTTATTCGCCCGCACCGGCAGTTCATTGAACCAGCTGCGCGAGCGGTCGAGCACGACATACGGTTGCAGGATGCGCACCCAGTTACTCTCGCGGTTGAAGCTGTAGTTGACCTCGTACGCCACGCCCCAGCCCTTGTCGCCGGACGCTTGATCGTCGGGATAGCCGCGCCCGAAATTCTGCCCGCCGAACACCGCGCGCTCGCTGTCGGGCAGGCTGTCGTCGCTCCAGTACAGCGCGGCGGACAGCACCCCTTGCCAATTGTCGAAGAACTTGTCGCTCTGCACGCCGGACAGGCGCAGGCGAAAGAAGTCGAGGTCGATGGCGTTGTTGTTGGTTTTCGCCCCCATGCTGTCCACGCCTTGGTACACACCGCCGCTGAGGATCCGCAGTTGCCGGGCATCGGCCTTGCGCCAGTCGCTCTCGAAGGCGAGGGCGCGGACGTCGGTGCGTTCTTCGACGCTCAGCGGAAAGCCGATAACCTTGTAGCGGGTTTTGTCGTTGACCGCGTAAAGCCTTGAACCGGCCGTCAGCAGTTCGTTGGAGGCGGCAATCAGCGGCAAGGTGAAACCGATCGAGTAGCGATCGTTTTCGCGGTGCGGTTTGAGTTGCAGGCCATTGTCGAGCACGACATTGGTGCCGGGGTCGGCGCGGTAGCGGGAAGCGGACAGCGCCAGTTGTGCACCCTCGTCATTGATGAACTGGTTGTAGTCGAGCCGGTAGTAATGTTCGTGATCGTCACCCGGTGGAAACAGGCCGCTGAGGGTCAATTGCTCACCCATCGCAGTCTGCGAATTGCTGCTGACACCGAGCAGGGCCTGGGTGCCGTTGCGGTTATCTTCGGTGGTGCTCAGCGTGCTGGTGAAGGGTTTGCGACTGGCTTGGGCGACCAGCGTCGTGGCGCCATCGGTGGTGCCGGGCGGTGGCACTTGGGCCTGGATCGTCACGCCGGGGATGCGCGTCATCAACGTGGTGTAGCGCTCGAAGGTCTTGCGGGTCAGCGGTCGTTCGGTCTGGATTTTCGCCGCCAGTTTGTCGAGCAGGGCTTTGACCCGACCGACATCGCCCTGGATCTGGATATCGCGCACGTAGCCTTCCACCAGCACCACGCGCGCGACGCCGTCATTGAAATTTTGCTGCGGCAGGAACGCGTAGGACAGCAGATAGCCGTCCTGTTGATAGCGACGGGTAATGTTGCGCGTGGCTTCGATCAGTTCGGCGAGGGTCGCCTGCCGGCCGATCAGTGGTTTATAGATTTCGGCGATTTCGTTGAGCGGATAGAGAGTGCCGCCTTCGATCTGCACGGTTTGCAGATTGATTTTGGTGTCCATCAACAGTGGCTGCGCGGCGGCTGCACCGGCGTCTGGCACTTGCACCGGCGTGGCGCTCGGGCGATAGGCGTCGGCCGGCAGGTTGGGCACGGGCAGATTGCGGATGGTTTCGTTGCTGTTGAGAAAGCTGGGCAGGGTGTCGGCGAGGGCGGCGGAACTGAGACTGAGGAACAGCAGGGATGCCATTACGCGCATAGGACACTCCATGGTCAGATCACAGCACTGGGCTGAATTTTCCTAAGAAAAAAGGCGGAAGACTCGTGGGAATCTTCCGCCCTCAACCAAGCGTAGGCGCTGTAGGTGAGGCCGTCGAATCGGCCAGGTGCAATTTAGCGTTTGTTACCTCCCAAAGCGCCGGTCAGACCGCCAAGTACACCGCCCAGACCGCCACCGGTAGTACCCCCGCTGGTACCCCCGCTGGTACCCCCGCTGGTACCGCCGTTGACCAGACCGCCGACTGCTGCGACGGTACCGCCGACGTTTGTGACCAGGCCACCGACTGCCGTGGTCACCGGGTTGTTGGTCGCGGCAATCGCGCCACCAATATTGCTGACGGCACCGCCGACCTGGCCAGTGAGACTGGCGACTGGCGAGCCGAGACCGGTGGCGCCACCGACTTGCTGGGTCAGGTTGGTGACCGCGCTGGTGACTGGATTCAGAGCGTTGCCCAAGGCACCGCCAGCCGTGGCCAGTGTCGAGGTCGGCGCGGTGATCGGTGAACCCGAACCGCCAAGCACAGTGTTGAGCGAAGCCACCGTGTTGCCGGCCGCGGCGAGGACGTTGCCAGGCGCGGCAAGCGTGCCGTTGCCCGCCGCCAGACCTGAGCCGACATTGACCACAGCACCACCGACGGTTTGCAGCAGGCCAGTCCCACCGAGGCCGCCACCGATGCCACCGCCGGTGCCTGAACCGGTACCGTTGGACACCAGACCACCTGCCTTGCCGACCGCGGTGCCGGTATCGCTCAACGCGCCGCCAAGTGTGTTGGTCAAGGCATTGCCGTTACCTGCATCGGTGACCTTGCCGCCCAGTGTGTTCACCGCGCCACCGACTTTCGCCACCACGCCTTTGAGCGGGTCGCCCAGACCGGTCGCATCGCCCACTTTGTCAGTGGTGCTTTCAACCATCGCAATCACCGGCACCAGACTACCGCCGAGTTTGTTGGTCAGTTGGCTGGTCGGGCCGCTGCTCAGCGTGGTGTCGAGGGTATTACCGAGCATGGTGACTTTCTCGCCGACCCCATCAAGCAGCGGCGCGACTTTGGTGACCACACCGCCAACCACTGGCACGCTGCTGGTGGCAGTGGACAGCTTGGCGCTGAGGTCGGAAACGCCGTCGCCGACATCCGTCACTACACCGCCAACCGAAGCAACGGTGGTGGTCAGGCCATTAGGGTCGGTGGCCAGTTTGCCAACGCCATTGGCGACGCCATCACCCAAGGTGCTGACAACATTGCCTGCGGTGTTGGCCGCACTTTGTACGACGCCACCGACCACCGGAACAGTGCTCAGGGAGTCGCCGATCTGGCCGACGCCATCGCCGACACCCGCTACGGTATTACCGACATCCTGCACCAGCGTGGTGGTCACCAACGGTGTGGGAGTTGGATTGGTCGGGTTGGTGGGATCGGTCGGGTCCGTCGGGTTGGTTGGATTGGTCGGATTAGTCGGATCGGTGCCACCAGTGCCACCAGTGCCGCCTGTACCGCCCGTGCCACCGGTCCCGCCAGTGCCTGCGGTATCACCGCTGCCGCCCGTGCTGCCCGTGCCACCCGTATCCGATGTGCCGCCAGTCCCCGCCGTACCATCCGCCGAAGAACTGCCGGAACTGCTTTTATGACCGCCACCACCGCTGCTGCACCCGGTGAGGCCAAGGGAGAGAATCAATGCCAGAGCGATTGCCGATTTGCACCACACGCCTTGAGTTTTCATGATCGTAATTCCTTGCACCTGTGACAACGTTCGTTGACTTCGATGGCTCGCCGATCTGACGCCGGTGATGCCTTCGTCCGTTGTGCTCAATCTCAGTCCAGGAGCCGGTTTGCGACCATTCTCAAGTTGGTATTAACGCCTTTATATATAAGGTGAAGTTCAGCGCCTAAGGACTAATACCCAGGATATAGGCGGACAAAAAAAGGCCTTGATAATCAAGGCCCTGGTTTTTTCAATGGAAGGGAGAAGGACGGCGAAAACTTAAGTTATATACACACAATTAACGGTGTCCCGAGAGCTCAGGCAATCGGTTGCCACTGCCCGACCATATGCTCCAGGTTCTGTGCACCGATCAGGCGCAACTCACCACTGGACCCCGCGGCACTCGCCAGTAACGTCACCTCACTGGGCAGACGCACCGGTTTGCGAAAGTGCACAGCGATCTCGAGGTTGGCCTTGGGCAAATGATCGTTCAGGGCTGCGAGCGTTCGCGCCTTGTTCCACAAACCATGGGCGATGGCCGTTGGAAACCCAAACAGCTTGGCACTCGCTGCACTCAAGTGAATCGGGTTGTAGTCTCCGGACACTTTGGCGTACTGCCGACCGATATCCGCGGGGGCTTTCCAGCGGGCCACTTCCACCAGCGCTTGCGACGGCTCCCAAGTCTGCTCGACAGGCTCGCCCTCAAGTTTCACGCCGCGACAGAGCATCTGGCTTTCGGCTTCCCACAACGGCCCGAGTTGATCATCCAGAGAGGTCAGTAAATCGAACGTCGCGCCCTTCGGATGCGGCTGCAGGTTATGCACCCGCACGCTCACTTGCGCCCGACCGATCCCGCCCATCGGGCGCAACACGCGAATGCGGTTGCTCAGATGAATCAGCCCCAGCAGGGGAAACGGAAACTCCCTGGCGGTGAGCAGTTGCATCTGCAAGGCGAAGGCGAGGATGTGCGGATAGGTCGGCGGCAGCAGACCGTCATCGACGAATCCGCAGACCTTGCGATAGGCCGTCAGGCGCTTGCCATCGATGTCGACCCAACAGCGCAGACCGCTGTCGGGCAATTGCCTGCCAGTGATTTTGCGGCGCGTCGCCGCTCGTGCGTATAGCCCGGGCAGACTCGGTTCGCGATCCAGCGTGTGCCATTCGATGCTCATGCCTAAGCCCCCAGAACACTTTGTCCACAGACCCGCAGCGCCTGACCGGTGAACGCGCCGGTGCCCGGTTGTGCCAGCCATGCGACGGCTTCGGCGACGTCTTGCGGCAAGCCGCCCTGACCGAGCGAACTCATGCGCCGTCCGGCCTCACGCAGGCCGAACGGAATGTGCGCGGTCATCTGCGTCTCGATAAAACCGGGCGCGACGGCGTTGATGCTGATACCGCGTTCCAGCAGTGTGGGCGCCCAAGCTTGTGCCAGACCGATCAGCCCGGCCTTGCTCGCAGCGTAGTTGGTTTGCCCACGGTTGCCGGCAATGCCGCTGATCGAAGCCAGCAGAACGACCCGCGCATCATCGTGCAGCGTGCCGCTGTCGAGCAGCGCTTGAGTCAGCACTTGCGGCGCATTGAGGTTGACCGCTAGCACCGCGTCCCAGAATTCCGGGGTCATGTTGGCCAGGGTCTTGTCGCGGGTGATACCGGCGTTGTGCACCAGAATGTCGAGGCCGTCAGGCAGTTGTTCGATCAGTTGCGTGGCGGCATCGGCGGCGCAGATATCCAGAGTAATGGCGCGGCCACCGAGGCGAGCGGCGAGGGCTTCGAGGTCGGTTTTCGCCGGTGGCACGTCCAGCAGAATCACCTCGGCACCATCGCGGGCCAGCGTTTCGGCAATAGACGCGCCGATCCCGCGCGCAGCCCCGGTGACCAACGCCTTGCGTCCGGCCAAGGGGCGTGTCCAGTCAGTTACTGGCGTTGCACACGCTGTCAGGCGAATCACCTGTCCGGAGACAAACGCACTTTTTGGCGAGAGGAAAAACCGCAACGGACCTTCCAGCTGATCTTCAGCACCTTCGCCAACGTAGATCAGTTGCAGTGTGCCGCCGCTGCGCAGCTCCTTCGCCAGCGAACGGGAAAACCCTTCCAGCGCGCGTTGCGCACTGGCGGCAAACGGATCACTTAGGGTTTCCGGCGCGCGGCCAAGAATCACCAAGTGCGCGCTGTGCTCAAGGTTCTTCATTAGTGGCTGGAAGAATTCGCGCAGTTGCTTGAGCTGGTCGGTCTGCAACAGTTCGCTGGCGTCGAACACCACGGCTTTGAGCTTCGGGCCGTGGCCGGGAATCCATTCAGTGGCCGCCGCCGGTTGTTCGCCGTAACGGTAAATGCCGTCGGTCAAACGGTTGGCAAAGGCACTGATGCGCTCGGCCAATGGCCCGCCGCCGATCAGCAGTGCACCTTCCACCGGCCGCAGCCGTCCGGCCTGCCAGCGTTCCAGTCGCACCGGCGACGGCAGACCCAGCGCCCCGACCAGACGATGGCCGATGGACGAGTTGGCGAAGTCGATATAGCGGTCAGACATGGAACGCTCTCCAGAAGTTGGGGTTCAAAGTGTGGACTACCGATAGCAATCAATCGTTCGATTCACGCAATAAGGCCTACGCTAGACACTGAGGTTTAGCAGGTCTTGCAGACATGCGCGGACCTTGTGGGAGCGAGCTTGCTCGCGAAGGCGTCGTATCAGTCGGTAAAAGTGGTGAATGTGCCGCCCTCTTCGCGAGCAAGCTCGCTCCCACAGGGATTGTTTCAACCCGAATTTATCCAAGGAGTTATTCATGAGTCAGCTGCGCCGTGTCGCGATCATTGGCGGTAACCGTATCCCTTTCGCCCGTTCCAACGGGCCTTACGCCACGGCCAGCAATCAGGCGATGCTCACCGCCGCCCTTGAAGGCCTGATCGAACGCTACAACCTGCACGGCCAGCGGATCGGTGAAGTGGTGGCGGGCGCGGTGCTGAAATTGTCACGAGATATGAGCCTGACCCGTGAATGCGTGCTCGGCTCGCGCCTGTCTCCGGCCACGCCCGCCTACGACATTCAGCAAGCCTGCGGCACCGGCCTGGAAGCGGCGATCCTGGTGGCGAACAAGATCGCCCTCGGCCAGATCGAGTGCGGCATTGCCGGTGGCGTCGATACCACCTCCGACGCCCCGATCAGCGTCAGCGAAGGCCTGCGCAGAATCCTCCTGCAAGCCAACCGCGCCAGGACCACCAGCGACAAGCTGAAAACCTTTCTGCAACTGCGGCCCAAACATTTGATTCCGGATTTCCCACGCATCGGCGAACCACGCACCGGGCTGTCGATGGGCGAGCACTGTGAACTGATGGCGCAGACCTGGCAGATCCCGCGTGAAGAGCAGGATCAGCTGACCTTCGAAAGCCATCACAAACTCGCCGCGTCCTACAGCGAAGGCTGGCACAACGACCTGATGACGCCGTTCCTTGGCCTGACCCGCGACAACAATTTGCGCCCGGACTTGACCCTGGAAAAACTCACGACGTTGAAACCTGCCTTCGAAAAAAGCGCCAAAGGCACGCTGACCGCGGGCAACTCCACACCGCTGACTGATGGTGCCTCGGTGGTGCTGCTTGGCAGCGAAGAATGGGCAAAGGAACGTGGCTTGCCGATCCTCGCTTACCTGCGCGATGGCGAGGCGGCGGCGGTGGATTTCGTCAACGGCGCCGAAGGGCTACTGATGGCGCCGGTCTACGCTGTGCCGCGTTTGCTGGCGCGCAACGGGCTGACCTTGCAGGATTTCGACTACTACGAAATTCACGAGGCTTTTGCTGCGCAGGTGCTGTGCACGTTGAAGGCTTGGGAGGATCCGGAATACTGTAAAACCCGCCTGGGCCTCGACGCACCGCTAGGCTCGATCGATCGCAGCCGACTCAATGTGAAGGGCAGTTCGCTGGCGGCTGGGCATCCGTTTGCCGCGACCGGTGGGCGTATCTTGGCGAACCTGGCGAAGTTGCTGGACGCCGCAGGCAAGGGGCGGGGCCTGATCTCCATTTGCGCGGCGGGTGGGCAGGGTGTCACCGCGATTATCGAACGCTAGAAAAACCCCTCACCCTAACCCTCTCCCGGAGGGAGAGGGGACTGATTGGGGGATGTTTGAGAGATACGCCGACCTGAACGTGCTTCACCGAATCCATAATCGACGTTGTTTCAGTCAGATCGTTAGCCCTATCCATAATCGACGTGTTTCAGTCAGATGTTTATTCCAATCCATAATCGACGCGGTATTTCAGGTCGATGTATAACGCCAGACGCCTCGGTCCGCCCCCTCTCCCTCCGGGAGAGGGCTGGGGTGAGGGTAAAAGGGCTGAAACCGCAGATGTCAGATTCTGTCGCAAATGCCCTCAACGGCCGATAACAACAAACAGGCAAGGCTCGGCTATGATTCGCAGCGGTCGATTTTTCGGCACAGTGTGTGCATTCACAGGTTCACAGGTCGGCAACCCCTCCCCGTAATGCGAGGATTGCCGTATAACGAGTGACATTCGCGTGTTTGGTAATAAAGGACCCACAATAAAAGCTGATGAAGACTCCAAAACGCATTGAACCCCTGATCGAGGACGGTCTGGTCGACGAAGTGCTGCGCCCACTGATGAGTGGTAAAGAAGCAGCTGTTTATGTGGTGCGCTGCGGTAATCAGTTACGTTGCGCAAAGGTCTACAAGGAGGCGAACAAACGCAGTTTCCGCCAGGCGGCCGAGTATCAGGAAGGCCGCAAGGTCCGCAACAGCCGACAGGCTCGAGCGATGGCGAAGGGCTCCAAGTTCGGTCGCAAAGAGACCGAAGATGCCTGGCAGAACGCCGAAGTGGCGGCGCTGTTCCGTCTGGCCGGTGCCGGCGTGCGAGTGCCCAAGCCGTACGACTTCCTCGATGGCGTGCTGCTGATGGAACTGGTCGCCGACGAGTTCGGCGACGCTGCACCGCGTCTGAACGACGTGGTGCTGGAGCCGGATCAGGCGCGCGAGTATCACGCGTTCCTGATCTCGCAGATCGTGCTGATGTTGTGTACCGGTCTGGTGCACGGTGACCTCTCGGAGTTCAACGTGCTGCTGACGCCGACCGGCCCGGTCATCATCGACCTGCCGCAGGCCGTCGACGCTGCCGGCAACAACCACGCGTTCAGCATGCTGGAGCGCGATGTCGGCAACATGGCTTCGTACTTCGGCCGCTTTGCCCCGGAGTTGAAGACGACCAAGTACGCCAAGGAAATGTGGGCGTTGTACGAAGCCGGCACCTTGCACCCGAACAGTGTGCTGACCGGTGAGTTCGATGATCCGGAAGACCTGGCCGATGTCGGCGGGGTGTTGCGCGAGATCGAAGCGGCGCGCCTCGACGAGGAACGCAAGCAGGCCATCCGCGCGGCGGACGACGAGCCGAAAGGCAAGTCCGACGAGCCACCGCCACCACCGTGGATGCAGTGATTGCTTGACGAGAAACCCGGCTTCGGCCGGGTTTTTTGTTTGAATCAGAAGCTCCCTCACCCCAGCCCTCTCCCGGAGGGAGAGGGGGCCGACCGAGGTGTGTTGAGTCATACATCGACCTGTAACACTGGGTCGATTATGGATTGGATGGGGTCAGCATTTGGACTTGTCTGATTCGGTAAAGAAATTTCAGGTCGGCGTATCTCCGCAGCATCCCCCAATCAGTCCCCTCTCCCTCTGGGAGAGGGTTAGGGTGAGGGCCTCTTTCGGATCAACGCAAATTCACGTCTACTGTCCACCGCTCCAGCCACACTCAAGGACTGAATGTGACCACCCCGCGCAACACCCACCTGATCGTCACTGCACGCCTGATCTCCGATTTCGGCGCCTTCCTCAACATGGTCGCGCTGGCCACCTACGTCTACCTGCTGAGCAACAGCGCCATGAGCGTCGGGATTTTCCTCGCCAGTCGTGTGGGCGGCGGGGTGTTTGCCAGTCTGATCGGCACTGCGTTCTACCGCCGTTGCAGCGGCCGCGCACCGTTGATCGCGTTCGACCTGCTGCGCGCCAGCGTGCTGGGTCTGTTATTGATTGTGCCCGTCAGCCAGCAGGCCATGCTGTTGCCGGTGATAGCGTTTGGTCTGGGTCTGGGCAATTCGATGTTCGCCATCGGCCTCAACAGTCAATTGCCGCGTTTGATCCCTGCGGATCAATTGCTCAAGGCCAACGCGTGGATCACCTCGGCTTCATCCGCCGCGATGGTCGGGGGCAGTCTGGTGTCGGGTTTGCTGGTCGCGGCTTTTGGCTTTGAAGCGGTGTTCGCCCTGAATGCGCTGACCTACCTGCTCGCGGCGTTGTTGATCGTGCCGCTGCGGTTCGCCCCCGCGACCGTAAACGAAGAACATGAACGCGGTGAATGGACAGCACTCAAGCAAGGCCTGCGCGCTGCACCGGTGATTGCCGCGATGCTGGCGGTGACCATGGCCGACACCTTGGGCAGCGCCGCACATAACGTCGGTTTTCCGATTATCTCCAAACTGCTCACGCCGGAGTCGGCGAGCACCACGCTGGGCCTGATGCTCGCGGTGTGGGCCAGCGGCAAACTGCTGGGGGCGCGAATCGCCAGTCGTCTCAAAGGCTCGGACAACATCAACCTCGAACGACGCTTTTTCTTCGGCGTTGCACTGATGTCCTGCGGCTTTATCCTGATGTTCCAGCAGCACAGCCTCTACGGTCTGCTGCTGTTTTCCTTGCCGGCAGGGCTGGGTGACGGCTTTTCCGAAGTCGGGCTGATGTCGCGTCTGCAACGCGAACCCGAGCAATTGCGCCTGCCGATTTTCAGCGTGCTGACCTTGTTGCAAATGACCGGGTTCGGTATCGGCATGCTCATCGCCGCGCCGTTCTACGCGTGGTGGACGCCGGGTGCCGTGGTCATGCTGTTCCACGGCATTCCCCTCGGCACATTGCTCACGATAAAGTTTTTGGCGCTCAAGCGCGGGCGGGTTGCGCGCAGCAGCCCGACGCCAGCTCCTTGAGAATCGGGCAGTCGGGACGGTGGTCGCCGTTACAGTGCTCGACGAGGTCTTGCAGGGTGTCGCGCAACTCGCCAAGTTCACGGATCTTCTGATTCAGCTCGTCGATGTGCTGGCGCGCCAATGCCTTCACATCAGCGCTGGCGCGCTGGCGGTCCTGCCACAGGGTCAGGAGTTTGCCGACCTCTTCCAGGGAAAAGCCCAAGTCCCGCGAGCGCTTGATGAATGCCAGTGTGTGCAGGTCATCGTCACCGTAGACCCGGTAACCGCTGTCGGTGCGATGGGCCGCTTTGAGCAGGCCGATCGACTCGTAGTAACGGATCATTTTCGCGCTGAGGCCACTGTGTCTGGCCGCTTGACCGATGTTCATCGGTGTTCCTCCAGGTCCTTGGGTTTCCAGGTTTTCAACAGTAGCGCATTGCTCACCACGCTGACGCTCGACAGCGCCATGGCTGCACCGGCCAACACCGGATTGAGGAGGCCAAGCGCTGCCAGCGGAATGCCGATCAGGTTGTAGACGAAGGCCCAGAACAGGTTCTGGCGGATCTTCGCGTAGGTCTTGCGGCTGATCTCCAGCGCCGCCGGCACCAGCCGTGGGTCGCCACGCATCAGGGTGATGCCCGCCGCGTGCATGGCCACGTCGGTGCCACCGCCCATGGCGATGCCGATGTCGGCAGCGGCCAGCGCCGGGGCGTCGTTGATGCCGTCACCGACCATGGCGACCACGCCGGTTTTTTTCAGCTCGGTGACGGTGGCGGCTTTGTCCGCTGGCAGCACTTCAGCGTGGACATTGCTGATGCCCAGGGCCTCGGCGACGACGCGAGCGCTGCCACGGTTGTCGCCGGTCAGCAGATGGCTGTGGATATCCCGGGCGGCAAGTTGCTGCACGGCTGCCAGTGCGCCGGGTTTCACGGTGTCACCGAAGGCAAACAAACCGAGCACTTTCGGTTCAGGACTTTGTTCGATTAACCACGACAGCGTACGGCCCTCGGCCTCCCATGCCTGGGCAGATTCGCTCAGGTTACCCGCGCTCAAGGCATTTTCTTCGAGCATCCGCCGATTGCCCAGCGCCAGACGTCGACCATCGAGACTGCCGGCGATGCCACGACCGGTCAGCGACTGGCTGTCGCTGATATCAGGCACGTTCAGGCCTCGCTCCGCTGCCGCATCCAGCACCGCTTTGGCCAACGGGTGTTCGCTGCCGCGTTGCAGGGCGCCGGCCAGCGTCAGCAGCATATTTTCATCACCATCGACGGCACTGAAATGGGCGATGCGCGGCATGCCGGAGGTCAGCGTGCCGGTCTTGTCGAACACCACGCTGCTGACTTCATGGGCACGTTCCAGGGCTTCGGCGTCCTTGATCAAAATGCCGTGGCGCGCCGCTACACCGGTGCCAGCCATGATCGCCGTTGGCGTGGCAAGACCCAATGCACACGGGCAAGCGATGACCAGAACAGCAACCGCATTGATCAGCGCAGTTTCGATCGGGGCGCCGTAGAGCCACCAGCCGATCAGTGTCGCCAAGGCAATCAGCAACACCGCCGGCACGAAGATCTGGCTGACTTTATCCACCAGTTTCTGGATCGGCGCTTTGGCGGCCTGAGCGTCCTCGACCAGACGAATGATCCGCGCGAGTACGGTTTCCGCACCGAGCGCCTGAGTGCGCACCAGCAAGCGGCCTTCGCCATTGATTGCGCCGCCGGTGACTTTGTCGCCCGGTTGTTTCGGCACCGGCAGGCTCTCGCCGCTGATCAGCGCTTCATCGGCGTGGCTCTGGCCTTCGATGACTTCGCCGTCGATCGGGAAACGTTCGCCGGGTTTGACCAACACCAGATCGTTCAGGCGCAACGCGCTGATGGCGATATCCTGCTCGCGGCCGTCGATCACTTGAATCGCCCGCTCCGGACGCAACGCTTCGAGGGCACGGATGGCGCTGGCGGTCTGGCGCTTGGCGCGGCTCTCCAGATATTTGCCGAGTAGCACCAAGGCGATAACCACTGCCGACGCTTCGAAATACAGGTGCGGCATGCGCCCGGCAGCGGTGGCCCATTCATAGAGGCTCAAGCCGTAACCGGCGCTGGTGCCGAGAGCGACCAGCAAGTCCATATTGCCGGCGCCGGCGCGCACCGCTTTCCACGCGGCGACATAGAAACGTGCACCGAAAATGAATTGCACCGGCGTGGCGAGGGCAAATTGCGCCCAGGCCGGGAGCATCCAGTGGATGCCGAACGGTTGCAGCAACATCGGCGCCACCAGCGGCAGGGCGAGGGCGATCGCGCAGATCAGTGCCCAACGTTCACGTTTGAGCTTGTGCTGCTGGTTATCGGTTTGTGGGTGTTCGGCGTGCCAGACGCTGGCTGAATAGCCGGCCTTGCTCACGGCGTCGAGCAGGGTTTGCGCATCGACTTGGCCGAGTAATTCGAGGTGGGCGCGTTCGTTGGCGAGATTGACGCTGACGCTTTTCACCCCGGCGACTTTATTCAGGGCACGCTCGACGCGACCGACGCACGAGGCGCAAGTCATGCCTTCGATAGTCAATTCGATGGTTTGCTGTGGGACGTTGTAACCGGCACGTTCGACCGCCGCCATCAACGCCGGCAGGCTGTTGCCGGGTGCCTGCACGCGGGCCTGCTCGGTGGCGAGGTTGACGCTGACGGCACTGGCACCGCTGACTTTGCTCAAGGCCCGCTCGACACGGCCGGCGCAGCTGGCGCAGGTCATGCCGGCAATCGGCAGGTCGAAAGTGATGGAATCGGACATCGGTCGTACTCCCTGTAGTAGATACCTACAAGGATCAACCTTGCCATGCGGGCAAGGTCAAGCGCCATTCTTTGATGCGCTGCAAAACAAACTGTGGGAGCGAGCCTGCTCGCGAAAGCGGCGGATCAGTCAACATCATCGTTGAATGACACACCGTATTCGCGAGCAGGCTCGCTCCCACAGGTCTGGATTTGCTTAATAGCCGAGATCGGCGCGCTTCAGGTACATGCCTTCCTGTGTCATCGCGATCCGGTACTTCTGCACATCGCCCGCCTGCAGTTTTATTTCCTGTGAACCCGGTGCGAGCAAGCCCGGATTACAACCCGGTACTTGCCCCGGCAGTAGTTTCAGACGTAGCGAAACAGTGCCAGGTGGCAAGTTGAAAGATGTGCTCTGTTCCTGAAACAGGCGTGCCGACAGCTGATCCTGGATATACACACCGATCTCGCAGGAGGTTGCCACTTCCAGACGCTCACGGGAGATGATCAGAACGCCGTAATCCTCACCGGCGGCTTGCACTTGAGGAACGGCGGCAAAGAGGCTGAGCAAGCCAAACAGGCTGAAAGCTGACCAGCGCATGGCTGAATCTCCTGAATTTAAGTCATTGATGCACGCAGCTTGGCCGAGCGCGGCGCCGATTGCCAGCCCGGCAGTTTATTGAAGAACTTGACCTTGTCATCGTGGCAAGCTCGAAACTGCCGGCAACCTCACTCAAAGGAGTCATTCCATGCAAGTGTTCAACGTTCAAGGCATGTCCTGCGGTCACTGCGTCAAAGCCATCACCAACGCGGTACAGGCCAAGGATCCGGCGGCCAGCGTGCGTGTCGACCTGGCCGCGAAAGAGGTCGGCGTCGAAAGTGCGCTGAGCGCCGAGCAGGTGATTGAGGTCATCAGCGAAGAAGGCTACGCAGTGAAACTCGTCTGAAGTTTTATAGTTAGCGAGCTATCGGAATGTTCAAGGCCTCCGGGCACGGCTAGACTGTCGGGCTGCCGACTTGCCAACCTGGATGCCTGATGAACTTCCGTACCATTCTGATTCTCGGTGCCTTGACCGCCTTCGGGCCCTTGGCCATCGACTTCTATTTACCCGCATTCCCTTCCATGGCGCTGGCGTTCGGCACCGACGAGAAACACGTGCAGATGACGCTGGCGGCGTATTTCGCCGGGTTGTCGATTGGCCAACTGGCTTACGGCCCGGTGGCGGATCGCTTTGGCCGACGCATCCCGTTGCTCGTCGGTCTGACGCTGTTCACTCTGGCATCACTGGCCTGCGCCTATGCGCCCAACCTGGAATGGCTGATCGGCGCACGTTTCGTCCAGGCACTCGGCGGCTGTGCGGGGATGGTGATTTCCCGGGCCGTGGTCAGTGACAAATGCGACGCGGTGGGTTCGGCGAAAGTCTTCTCGCAATTGATGCTGGTGATGGGCCTGGCACCGATTCTGGCGCCGATGCTCGGTGGCCTGCTGGTCAACACCACAGGCTGGCAGTCGATTTTCCTGGTGCTGACCGGGTTCAGTGCGCTGGCCGGATTGGCCGTGGCCCTGGGTCTGCCGGAAAGTATGCCGGCGCACATGCCGCGCCAGCCGTTGTCCGGTGCGCTGCGCCAGTACGGGCGTTTGCTCAAGGATCGGGTTTATCTCGGCCATGCCCTGACCGGTGGTATCGCCATTGCCGGTATGTTTGCCTACATCGCCGGTTCGCCGTTTATCTTCATCAAGTTGTATGGCGTGCCGGCCGAGCACTTCGGCTGGCTATTCGGCACCAACGCGGCGGGGTTCATTCTGGTGGCGCAGGTCAACGCGCGCTTGTTGGCCAAACGTGGCCCGGCGTTCCTGCTGTCGCGGGCGGTGTGGGTTTATTTCGGCGCCGGGCTGACGCTGCTCGCGGTCAGCGCGATGCACACCGAATCCTTGTGGCCGCTGCTGATTCCACTGTTTATCTGCGTGTCGAGCCTGGGCTGCATCAGCCCCAACGCCGCCGCCTGCGCGATGAACGGACAGGGCGCGCGCGCCGGCAGTGCCTCGGCACTGCTGGGCTGCATGCAATTCAGCGTCGCCGCTGGCGCTTCGGCGCTGGTGGGGGTGTTACACGACGGCACGGCTGTGCCGATGGCGATCGTCATCAGCATTTGCGGTTTGCTGGTGGTGTGCGTGGCGCTGCTCACCCGCCGTCTGCAGAATGCCCGGGCACTGGCTCAAGCTCAGGCCGAGGCATAAAACAACTTCAGCCGGCGGCGCGCTGCTGGCTGCGGTCGGGAATCTGATGGGGCGCGCAAAGTCGCGCTTCGAGGGTGCGAGTGAAGGCCAGTGCTTCGGCTTCACTGCGGAATGTCACGGCGTGTTGGTCCAGACGAACCTGCCATTGAGACTTTGCCACTTCTTTTATCAGGATCTTCATTGCTGACCTCCCTTGCGTAAAAGATGTATCGCAGAGGCTTCGATTGTAGACCTGAATACGATCGCAATTGTGACAACGGTCAAGCATCGGACTGACGGCAAAGAACAGCGCAGCCCCGCCGACCGCTCTAGGTCCGGCGAAGGCTGCTCTGTGCGGTTTTTTAGAAACCTTCTAAAACAATTTTCCCCTTGGCTTTGCCACTTTCCAGCAGCTCATGGGCGCGACGCAGGTTCGCCGCATTGATCGTACCGAAATGCTCGCCCACCGTGGTCTTCAACGTCCCGGCATCAATCAGATCCGCTACGCGATTGAGCAGTTTGTGCTGCTCGATCATGTCCGGCGTTTCGAACAGCGAGCGGGTGTACATGAACTCCCAGTGCAGCGACAGGCTCTTGCGTTTGAGTTTGCTCACGTCCAGCGACTTCGGATCGTCGATCAGTGCCAGTTTGCCTTGCGGCGCCAGCGCCTCGACCAATTGATCCAGATGTTGATCCGTCTGAGTCAGGCTGGCGACGTGGCTGACGCTGTCGATCCCGGCGCGCTTGAGTTCTTCGCTCAGCGGCTGGCTGTGATCGATGACCAGATCGGCGCCCAGTTCTTTGACCCAGTCGCGGGTCTGCTCGCGGGACGCAGTGCCGATCACCTTCAAACCGGTCAGTTGCCTGGCCAATTGCGTCAGGATCGAGCCAACCCCGCCAGCGGCACCGACGATCAGCAGGCTCTGGCCTTCATCGGTATTGCCTTCGCGGATTTGCAGGCGTTCGAACAACAGCTCCCAGGCGGTGATCGCGGTCAGCGGCAGCGCGGCGGCTTCGGCAAAACCAAGGGATTTCGGCATATGGCCGACGATACGTTCATCGACCACGTGCAGTTCACTGTTGCCGCCGGCACGGGCGATGGAGCCGGCGTAGAAGACTTTGTCGCCGGCCTTGAACAACGTCACTTCGCTGCCGACAGCCTTGACCACACCGGCGACGTCCCAGCCCAGCACCTTCGCTGCACCTTCTTCGGGAGCCACGTTCTGCCGCACTTTGGTGTCGACCGGATTAACCGAAATGGCTTTGACTTCCACCAGCACATCGCGCGGGCCGGCGACCGGCTCTGGCAGTTCGATGTCTTGCAGGGATTTTGCGTCGCTGATCGGCAGTGAAGCGTAATAGGCGATGGCTTTCATGAGTGGCTCCGTACAGGTAATAGAAGAAGGGGTCAGGCAATCGTGCCGAGGCGCTTGAGCTGAAAGTGTTCGATGGCGTGGCCAGCCGTTGCCTGGAAATGCTGGAAGTGCGCGCTGGCGTTGTGCGCCTCAAGAATCGCTTCGCTGGCCCAGTGTTCAATCACATAAAACACCTGCGGGTCGGCGAGGTCGCGATGCAAGTCGTACTGGCTGCACCCGGCTTCGGCACGGCTCGGCTCAACCAGTGCGTGCAGGCCCTGTTCGAGAAGGTCCTGTTGGCCCGGTTTGGCGATCAGGGTGGCAATAGCGGTGAATGGCTGGGACATGCTCGGCTCCAGAGAAGCGGGATGAATACGATGGAGAGATGATTGGCTATTTCTCTGCGAGATAAAACCGGCTAAAAGGGCAGTCTCTTTCAATATTTTTTTGATAATCGAGGCTGAGCATGCTGCGTTTCGACGACTTGCAGTTGTTTGTCCGGGCGGCGGACCTGGGCAGTTTGTCAGCAGCGGCGCGGGTGATGGACATGTCCGCGGCCGTGGCCAGTGCGGCGTTGAAACGGATCGAACAGCAACTCGGTGCGCGCTTGCTGGCCCGTTCGACCCGCAGCCTGCGGCTGACAGCCGAAGGCGAAGGCTTTCTCGAATACGCGCGGGCGGCGCTGAGCAATCTTGATGAAGGCCGGCGTTTGCTCGCCAGCGGGCAGGAACAGGTCAGCGGCGTTCTGCAGTTGTCGGCGCCCTCGGACTTCGGGCGCAATCTGCTGCTGCCATGGCTCGACGAGTTCCAGCGCGAGCACCCGAAGCTGACCGTGCGCTTGCTGCTTGGCGACCGCATCGCCGATTTGTTCCGTCAACCGGTGGACATCGCCTTGCGCTATGGCGAGCCAGAAGACTCGAGCCTGGTCGCTTTGCCCATCGCCCCGCAAAACCGCCGTGTGCTGTGTGCCTCCCCGGCGTACCTGGCCCGACACGGCGAGCCGCACCAGCTCGAACAACTGACTCAGCACAACTGCCTGCTGTACATGCTCGGCAGCCGGGTTCATGACCATTGGAGTTTTCATGACGGTAAACGTGAAGTCGGCCTCACCGTCAGTGGCGACCGTTTCAGCGATGACGCCGACGTTGTGCGCCTGTGGGCGCTCGCCGGTGCCGGAATTGCCTACAAGTCGTGGCTGGATGTGGGCGCCGATGTGCTCGCCGGGCGCCTCAAAGTGCTGCTGCCAGAGCTGCTCTGTGAGCGCGCACCGCTGAATTTGTTGTGCGCCCATCGCGCACAATTGAGTAAGCCGGTGAACCTTCTGAGGGAAATGCTCGCCAGCCGATGCGCTGATTTAAGTAGTCAATTTCCCGTTTTTCCGAAAGTTGATCATTAGTCGCAGGTAAATAGAGAAATTTCTCTCAGGAACAATCACCACCTGCGCAGGCCCCGGCGCGGGACGCGGGGGCTAACCCGCTTATACTAGCGCCCGCCTCATGCCAGCACCGACACCCCGGCCCGGAGACCCTCGCAGCGCGTCGCCAGTCTTCGAGTGACGGTCGCGCAACTGCTGCGGGTTCTGTGCCGGAGCAAGCTGCGTCAGTGGCTTGCCTCGCCCCGGTTCATGGCGATTTTCGCGTCTTGGCCGATGACTCATTACCGGCCAAGATGTCTCCGAGCAGTAGAAGATACGATTCAACAGGGAGTGAACACATGGAACATGCACCTTGCATCAGCCAGATCGCCACGTTGCTGGCCGACCCCAAGCGCAGCGCGATGATGTGGGCGTTGATGGATGGCTCGGCCCGGCAAACCGAGGAGCTTGCGCTATTGGCAGGGCTGTCGCCGTCGTCGGCCAGTGCGCACCTGGCGCGGCTATCGACGGGTGGTCTGTTGAAGGTCGAAGTCCGTGGTCGTAAACGTTTTTTCCGTCTCTCGGCACCGGAGGTCGGTGCGGCGATTGAAGCATTGGCCAGCGCCACTATCGCCAGTGCGCCGCGGGAAATTCCCGAGGTGTTCAAGCGCACCACCCCCATGGCCAAGCCGCAGACCGCACCGTCTTCGCTGTTGCGCGCGCGTTTTTGCGATGACCACCTCGGCGGTACGCTGGCGGCGGATCTGTATCAGCGGTTGCTCGATGCCGGCTGGATCGAGCAGCTTGAACAACGCGTCGTGGTGACCCACAAAGGCGCGAACCGCTTGGCTGGCCGTGGCGTGTTCATTCAGGCGCTGGCTCACCGCAACGTGCAGGTGGCGTGTGCATGCCCGGACTGGAGCGAACGTCGTCCGCACATGGGGGGCTCACTCGGCGCCGCACTGTTGCAGTTGTTCATGCAGTCCGGTTGGCTGACGCTACCGAACGACTCTCGGGCCTTGCAATTGACGGCCACCGGCCAACGGGAACTGCATCGATTCGCGAGGGAAACCGAGCTGGAAATGGCCTTGTAGAGCACTCGCAATCGACGCCCGCAACTGCCTCAGCGCTTCTGGCGTCGTCCACGACTGCGAACAGGTCGCATCCAGCACGAACGCCGAGGCGCTATCACGCACACTCGATCCGGGGACATTTCGGATGGGGGAGGCGGCATGGACACTCACGGTTACAGTGCGGCAGAACGCTTGGAACGACTGCCACTCAGCGGTTATCACCGGATCATTTTCATCATCATCGCACTGGCGTTTTTCTTCGACTCCATGGATCTGGCGATGATGACGTTCCTGCTTGGCTCGATCAAAGCCGAGTTCGGCCTGAGCAGTGCGCAAGCAGGACTGCTCGCCAGTTCGAGCTTTTTCGGTATGGTGCTGGGGGCGTCGCTGTCCGGCATGCTCGCCGATCGTTTCGGGCGCAAACCGGTGTTTCAGTGGAGCATCGTCTTGTGGGGTGTGGCCAGTTATCTGTGCTCGACGGCACAAACGGTCGAGACGCTGACGCTGTTTCGCATTCTGTTGGGGATTGGCATGGGCATGGAATTCCCGATCGCCCAATCGATGCTGTCCGAACTGATTCCAGCGCAACGCCGCGGGCGCTACATCGCATTGATGGACGGCTTCTGGCCGCTGGGTTTCGTTGCTGCCGGGGTGCTGTCCTACTTTCTGCTGCCACTGATTGGCTGGCGCGACATTTTTCTGGTGTTGGCGGTGCCGGCGGTGTTTGTGTTGGCGATCCGTTTTTTCATTCCCGAGTCACCGCGCTGGCTGGAACAGGCTGGAAGACATGAGGCGGCAGACAAGGTGTTGAACGGCATCGAGGCGCGGGTGCGTTCGTCGCTCGGCGGTGCAGCGTTGCCGGAACCGCTGCGCTTGCCGCGCACCGTGACGCCGCCCGGCGATTTCTTTGCCGCGCTCAAGCAGATCTGGTCGCCACAGTATCGTCAGCGCACGACGATGATCTGGAGTCTGTGGTTCTTTGCGCTACTCGGGTTTTATGGGCTGACGTCGTGGCTCAGCGCGTTGCTGCAACAGTCGGGTTTTGCCGTGACGCAGTCGGTGTATTACACGGTACTGATATCCCTGGGCGGGATTCCCGGATTTCTCATGGCGGCGTGGCTGGTCGAGCGCTGGGGGCGTAAGCCGGTGTGCATCGTCACGCTGCTCGGCGGCGGGGTGATGGCGTTTCTGTATGGGCAGAGTGCGGTGTTTGGCGGCAACGTGGCGCTGCTGATCGGCACCGGGCTGTTGATGCAGTTTTTCCTGTTCGGCATGTGGGCGGTGCTCTACACCTACACGCCGGAGTTGTATCCGACGTCGGCGCGGGCAACCGGATCGGGCTTTGCCTCGGCCATTGGCCGCGTGGGTTCGTTGCTCGGGCCGTTGGTGACCGGGCTGGTGTTCCCGATAACCGGGCAGGGCGGGGTGTTTGCGCTGGGCGCGGCGTGCTTTGCGATCGCGGCGGGGGTGGTCTGGCTGTTCGGGATGGAGACGCGGGGGAAAACCCTGGAAGAGCTGACTGAAGCAGAAGTTATTGGCTGAACCCTAAACCAACTGTGGGAGCGAGCTTGCTCGCGAAAGCGTTACATCAAACAACATCTTCGTTGAATGACACACCGCATTCGCGAGCAAGCTCGCTCCCACATTGGTCATGCGCTGCTGCTTATGGTTTTACCAGTCGCGCATCCAGGCTGTTCTGCGCCAGGCGCTTGGCCTGATCCTGGGTCATGCCCAAATGCTCATGCAGCGCGTAGAAGTTCTCGGTCACATAACCACCAAAGTAGGCCGGGTCATCGGAGTTCACCGTAACCTTCACGCCACGCTCAAGCATGTCGAGGATGTTGTGCTGCGACATGTGATCGAACACGCAAAGCTTGGTGTTCGACAGCGGGCACACGGTCAGCGGGATCTGCTCGTCGATGATCCGCTGCATCAGGCGTTCGTCTTCGATGGCGCGTACGCCATGGTCGATACGCTGGATTTTCAGCAGGTCGATGGCTTCCCAGATGTACTCCGGCGGGCCTTCTTCGCCAGCGTGGGCAACGGTCAGGAAGCCTTCGTGGCGGGCACGATCGAACACACGCTGGAACTTGCTCGGCGGGTGGCCCATCTCGGAGCTGTCCAGACCGACCGCGACAAACGCATCACGGAACGGCAGCGCCAGGTCGAGGGTTTTCTCGGCTTCTTCCTCACTCAAGTGGCGCAGGAAACTGAGAATCAAACCGCTGGTGATGCCCAGTTGCTGCTCGCCATCCTTCAATGCCGCGGCGATGCCGTTGAGCACCACTTCAAACGGGATGCCCCGGTCGGTGTGGGTCTGCGGATCGAAGAACGGTTCAGTGTGAATGACGTTCTGCGCCTTGCAGCGCAGCAGGTAGGCCCAGGTCAGGTCGTAGAAATCCTGTGAGGTGCGCAATACGTCCGCGCCCTGGTAATACAGGTCGAGGAATTCCTGCAGGTTGTTGAAGGCGTAAGCCTTGCGCAGGGTTTCCACATCGTTCCACGGCAGGGCGATCTTGTTGCGCTCGGCCAGGGCGAACAGCAGCTCAGGCTCCAGCGAGCCTTCCAGGTGCAGGTGCAGTTCGGCCTTGGGCAAGGCGTTGAGCCAATCGTACATATTCTTTTCTCATCAGGTGCAATGACGGCATTCTACAGATGCTCGTCGAAACAATTGGCAAAACCTGACCAAGCGATCCATCAAACGGCTTCCTGCTCGCGACGATAGGCGTAGGTATCGGCGAAGCGCGACAGCAGGAAATCGGCGCACGTGGTGGTCGGATATTTCGCCGGATGCTGTGCATCCTGACAACCGGGCAGGCATTCGATGCGCGTGTCCGGGTGTGGCTCGGCAAAGAACGGCATCGAGTAGCGATCTACGCCGAGCGGGCTGATCACCCGGTGCGGGGTCGAGCGATAATGGTCGTTGCTCCAGCGCGCCATCATGTCGCCGAGATTGACCACGAAGGTGCCATCGATTGGTGGCGCGTCAATCCATTCGCCTTTGACGTTTCTCACCTGCAGGCCGCCGGCGCTGTCCTGATAGAGCAGGGTGATGCAGCCGTAATCAGTGTGCGCGCCGGCGCCTTGCTGTTCGGTGGAGCTGGCGGTGTGGCGCGGTGGGTAATGGATCATGCGCAGGACGCTGACCGGATCAACGAAGCGGCTGTCGAAAAAGTCGCGTTCGATGTTCAGCGCGATAGTCATCGCCCGCAACAAGGTTTGCGCCAGGGCCTGCATATCGAGGTAGTGCTGCTCCATCAACTCAGCCCATCCGGTTTGCGCTGGATGACGGTTCGGCCCGCGCAACGGTTTTTCGGCGAGCACGTCCGGATGGTTGGCCGGCAGGTGCAGGCCCATGTCGAAGGTTTCTTTCAGGTCGCTGGGTTTGCTCGGGTCGAGTTGCTCGGTGGCGATGGCGCCGTAGCCGCGATGATGGCGGGTCTGGGTGATGTCGATCTTGAGTTTTTCCGCTGCGGGCAGCGCAAAAAAACGTTGAGTCTGATCGAGCACGGCGTCGATGCGCTGCGCTGAAATCGGGTGACCGTTGATGTAGAAAAAGCCCCATTCGCGGCAGGCCAGGTCGATCTGTTTTGCCACGGCAGGCCAGGCGTTTTCGTCGTCGCTATAGAGCGGGCTAATGTCGATGATCGGAAGCTGATCCATACACAATCCTTGAATACGCTGAGTTTCCAATGTGGGAGCGAGCCTGCTCGCGAGAGGGAGTGTCAGACAACATTTTTGTTTAATGACACACCGCTTTCGCGAGCAGGCTCGCTCCCACAGGGTTTTGTGTGGTGAATTGGATATTTACTTCGGCATCTCGGCCTTCATGCCTTCTACGTAGTAGTTCATCGACGCCAGTTCCGCATTGGTCGCGCTTACGCCCGCCGGGATTTTTTCGACGCCGGCCTGATCCTTGATCGGCCCGGTGAACGGTTGGAAGGCACCGCTCTTGATGTCGGCAATGATCTGCTCGGCCTCGGCTTTCACCGGCGCCGGCACCAGATCGCTGATCGGCAGTTCAACCGTGCCTTCCTTCAATCCGCCCCAGTAGTCTTGAGGTTTCCAGGTGTGGTCGATCACGCTCTGCGTCGCCTGAATGTAGTGTGGCGCCCAGTCGTTGACGATCGAGGTCAACACCGCTTTCGGCCCGAAGTGCGCCATGTCCGAGGCGTAACCTACCGCGTATACGCCACGACGTTCGGCGGCCTGAATCGGCGCCGGGCTGTCGGTGTGCTGGAACACTACGTCGACGCCCTGATCGATCAACGCGTTGGCCGCATCCGCTTCCTTGCCCGGATCGAACCAGGAGTTGACCCACACCACTTTGATCTCGGTGCCGGGGTTGTATTTGTTCAAGGCCAGTTGAATCGAGTTGATATCGCGGATCACCTCGGGGATCGGGAAAGAAGCGACGTAGCCGATTTTCCTGGTCTTGGTCATCTTCGCCGCGAGGAAACCGCCGACGTAGCGACCCTCGTAAGTGCGCGCCAGATAGGTGCCGAGGTTTTTGTTCTGTTTGTAGCCGGTGGCGTGTTCGAAGGTCACTTTGGGAAATTGTTTGGCGACTTTCACCGTCGGGTTCATGTAGCCGAAAGAGGTGGTGAAGATCAGGTCGTACTTGTCCTTGGCCATGTTGCGGATCACTCGCTCGGCGTCGGCACCTTCGGCGACGTTCTCGACGTAGTTGGTGGTGATCTGCGTACCGAGTTTTTCTGCGAGTGCCTTGCGCCCCTGCTCATGCTGATACGTCCAGCCGTGGTCACCGATCGGGCCGATGTAAACGAAACCGACCTTCAGCGGATCGGCAGCGCTGGCGCTCAGGCTGATCCCCAGACCGAGGGCGGCGCACAGCAGTTTGTGCAGCGGACGTATTTGCATGAATGGGAGCTCCATTTTGTTGTGTGTGGTCAGGGTCAATGCAAATTGCTGACCAAAAGGACAACAAACAATCCGAAACCACGGTGTGGCCTTCGCGAGCAAGCTCGCTCCCACAGGGGATCGCATTTCAATGTGGGAGCGAGCTTGCTCGCGAAGGGGCCGGCAGGGCAGATAAAAGTGCACGCCTGAAACCAACTGCCATCGCTTGGTGCGCTAAGGTGTAACGAAACGTTAGCGCCGCTCCGCAGTCAGTAGCTCATTCGCACTCTTTCGGCAAAAGGCCCGCCATGTTCACAATCCTCAAGCAAGAAAGTTTTCTGCTACTGGCCGTCATCGCCGCGTGCGTCGCCTATCCGCTAGAACACTGGATGTTGCACAGCGGCCAGATCGTCGCGCTGACTGCCGGCCTGGTGTTGATCGCCTTCATCGTCGCCGCCTCGATGCGCGTCGCCCATCACGCCGAATTGCTCGCCGAAAAGGTCGGCGACCCTTACGGTACGATGATCCTCACGCTGGCGGCCGTGCTGGTCGAAGTGGTGATCCTGGCAATCATGATGAGCAACGAAGCGTCGCCCACGTTGGTGCGCGACACGATCTACTCGGCCGTGATGCTCGACATCAATGGCATCCTCGGCCTCGCCGCGCTGATGGGCGGGATCAAACACGGCGAACAGTCGTACAACGATGATTCCGCGCGCAGCTACAGCGTGATGATCCTCACCGCCATGGGCGTGTCGATGGTGGTGCCGGAGTTTATTCCTGAGGCCAACTGGAAGATTTATTCGGCGTTCACCATCGGTGCGATGGTGGTGCTGTATGCGCTGTTTCTGCGCATGCAGGTCGGGCCGCACAGTTACTTTTTCAGCTACAGCTACCCGGACAAACGCCGCAAGAAAGAACCGCAGGACTCACACGCGAAAGCACCGAGCATTGGCCTGTCGATCGGCATTCTGGTGTTTGGCATTGTGGTGATCGGCGCATTGGCCGAAGTGATGTCGAAGACCCTCGATCTGGGCCTGGAAGGCACGGGCGCGCCGCCGGTGATCACGGCGATTCTGGTCGCGGCGATTTCCGCCGCGCCGGAGATTTTGACCGCGTTGCGCGCAGCGTTGGCCAACCGCATGCAGTCGGTGGTGAACATTGCGATGGGGGCGTCATTGTCGACGGTGATTCTGACTGTGCCGGTGATGGAGGCGATGGCGCTGTATACCGGCCAGCCGTTTCAGATGGCGATGACTCCGGTGCAGACGGTGATGATCTTCATCACGCTGATCGTCAGTGCGATCAACCTGAATGACGGTGAAACAAATGCCATCGAAGGCATGACCCACTTTGTGCTGTTTGCGACGTTCATCATGCTGTCCTTGCTCGGTCTCTGAGGCTGGCAGAAACCAATGTGGGAGCGAGCCTGCTCGCGAAAGCGGTGTGTCATCCAACAAACATGTTGTCTGACACTCCCTCTTCGCGAGCAGGCTCGCTCCCACAGTTTTGAACGGTGGTGGATCAGGTACCGGCGATCAGCTGGCGCGCCGCTTGGCTGTGATCGGCGATCAGGCCTTTCAAGTCGAGCCCTTCAACCTGGCCATCCACCACACGCCACTGGCCACCAATCATCACCCGATTCGCACGATCAGCACCGCACAGCAGCAGCGCCGAAATCGGATCATGACTGCCCGAGAAACGCAGCTCATCAAGCTTGAACAACGCCAGATCTGCCTGCTTGCCTACGGCAATCTCACCAATATCGGTACGGCCCAACAAGCTCGCCGAACCCTTGGTCGCCCAGCCCAGCACGCGTTCCGGGGTGATCTTCTCGGCGCCATAACGCAGACGCTGGATGTACAGCGCCTGACGCGCTTCGAGAATCATGTTCGAGGCATCGTTGGACGCCGAACCATCCACGCCCAGACCAAACAGCGCACCCGCGTCAGTCAGATCGATACTCGGGCAAATGCCGGAAGCCAGACGCATGTTCGAGCTAGGGCAATGGCAGATACCGGTGCCCGCCTGACCGAGGCGAGCGATTTCGTCCGGATTGAAATGGATGCCGTGGGCCAGCCAGGTGCGCGGGCCGAGCCAGCCGACGCTGTCGAGATAATCGACGGTGCGCAGGCCGAATCGCTGCAGGCAGAAATCTTCTTCGTCGAGGGTTTCGGCGAGGTGCGTGTGCAGGCGCACGTCGAGCTTGTTGGCCAGTTCAGCACTGGCGGACATGATTTCAGGGGTCACCGAAAACGGTGAGCACGGCGCCAGGGCGATCTGGATCTGCGCGCCGTCGCCACGTTCGTGGTACTCGTGAATCAGGCGCTGACTGTCGTCGAGAATCACCTGACCTTCCTGCACTGTCTGCTGCGGTGGCAGGCCGCCGTCCTTCTCACCGAGGCTCATCGAACCGCGCGTGAGCATGGCGCGCATGCCCAGTTCGCGGACGCTTTCGACTTGCACGTCGATGGCGTTTTCCAGGCCGTCCGGGAACAGGTAGTGGTGGTCCGCAGCGGTGGTGCAACCCGACAGCAGCAATTCAGCCAAAGCGACTTTGGTGGCGAGGGCGAGTTTTTCTGGCGTCAGGCGCGCCCACACCGGGTACAGGGTTTTCAGCCACGGGAACAACGGCTGATTGACCACCGGCGCCCAAGCGCGAGTCAGGGTTTGATAGAAGTGATGGTGAGTGTTGATCAGGCCCGGCAGGATCACATGCTCGCGGGCATCGAACACTTCATTGCACGGCGCCGACGGCTGTTGGCCGGCAGCAAGGACTTCGACGATGACACCGTCTTGCACGACAAGACCGCCACGGGCATCGAGTTCGTTGGAAGTGAAAATGGCGAGGGGATTTTTTAACCAGGTACGGGTCGCGGGCATGTTGCCGGCTCCTCTGAAAATGGGGTTCAGGGTTGCCAGCTCAGTGATGCCCTGTCTGCTGATCCAGGGTCGCCGCGAGGGACGAGGGGCGCAGTTTCAAACAAATTGCCGCATCGGGCAAGCCCAACCCGACCGGACAACATCACCAAAATACACAACCACTGTAGGAGCTGCCGAAGGCTGCGATCTTTTGATTTTGTTTTTAAGATCAAAAGATCGCAGCCTTCGGCAGCTCCTACAGGGGATCATCAATTACCAGGGGATCGTTTCGCCCTTGTAATTGATGAAGTGATGTCCGCCCTTACCGGTATAAGCATTCACCTGATCAACCAGCCCACGGGTGCTGGTCTCTACATCCAGATCAGCACCTTCACCACCCATGTCGGTCTTCACCCAACCCGGATGTAACGACAACACGGTCATTTTCTGCTCGCCCAACTGCGTGACAAAACTGTTGGTCATCGAATTCAGCGCAGCCTTGCTCGCCTTGTACAGCGCCAGTTCCGGCGCGTCCGGCATGGTCACGCTGCCGAGCACTGAACTCATGAACGCCAGCACACCGCTACCGTCACGAATTTGCCCGACAAAACGCTGGGCCAGATTGATCGGTGCCACCGCGTTGGTGAAGAACAACTGACCGACTTCGGCCAGTGTTGCGCCGCCCGGGGTCTGATCGGCCGGGCCTTTGACCCCGGCGTTGACGAACAGCAGGTCAAAAGTTTCGCCCTTGAGTTGCTGACTCAGGGCGATCACCGCTTGCTGATCGTCCATGTCGAGCTTCTCGATCCGCACCTTGCCTAATGCTTGAAGCGCATCGGCATTGGCAGGATTGCGCACGGTAGCAGTGACTTGCCAGCCGTCGGCCAGCAGGGTTTTCACCAGACCGAGGCCAAGGCCCCGGGAGGCGCCGATGATCAGTGCGTTTTTTGCAGACATGAAGGGCTTCCTTGATGAATGAGGATCATGGATTCAATGGACAGGCCTGACCGAGGCGAAGTTGCAACTCCTGCCGCAGCGCGTCGAGTTCGCGCATGCGGGTTTCGATCAGTTGCAGCTTGTCGCGCAGCAACTGCGCCACGGCGTTGTCAGGATCGGGCGCGTTCCACAACGCGGCAACGCTGTCGCCGATCTCGCCGAGGGTAAATCCCAGACGCTGCGCAGTCTTGATATAGAGCACCAGTTGCACCATCTCCGGCGGATAGTCGCGGTAACCGTTGGCACTACGCTGCGCCGCAATCAACCCGCGCTGCTCATAGAAACGCAGGGTGTCACGGCTGACGGCGCTGGCCTGGGCTAATTCACCGATGCGCATGCTGGCTCTCAAAGGGCTATTGACCCTGGAGCATACTCCAGGCTTTACCGTACTTGCTCCCTGGATTTCTGGAGCAAGGACAATGTGGACTTCAACGCAGTATCGCAACGTGGTGCGTGGCAGCGCCTGGTATGACCTGATCGTCACGGCGGCGTTTGCCACGCCGTGGAGTTTTGCGCTTGTGCACGGTTTATTGACCGCACTGGACTTGCCCGGCGAACTGCCGGCGTTTCAGCCTGTGCATCTGTTGATGGCGAATCTGTTGGGTTCGGTGGTGTGTGTTTGGGCGGTGCTGCGGATTCGTGATCCGCAGGCGCTTTATGGACGGTATGACGCGGTGGCCAGGTTTTTGTTTGCGGCTTGGCAGGCGTATGCCTTGTTACACGGTGCCAGTTCGATTCTGATTGTTTTCCTGGTATTCGAACTGGCGTGGGGCATTGCTCAAGTGTTGCCTGTGCTGACGCCTTCGCGAGCAAGCTCGCTCCCACAGTTGACCGAGTTCACTCAGATCCCCTGTGGGAGCGAGCTTGCTCGCGAAGAGGCCAGTAAATTCACCTCTTAATGCCCCGCCTGCCAAGGCTGCCCAAGCGATACCGGCGCATACAACCGCGTACGCAGCGCATCCCGCGACAACAACACCAGCACCACAATCGTCGCCACGTACGGCAGCATCGCCAGCAGACTCGACGGAATCGCCAGCCCCAACCCCTGCGCCACCAAGTGCAGGATGCTGGCGAGGCCAAACAGATATGCGCCGAGCAACAACCGCCACACTCGCCAACTGGCAAACACCACCAGCGCCAGCGCGATCCAGCCACGCCCGGCGGTCATGTTTTCCGCCCACATCGGCGTGTACGCCAGCGACAGATACGCCCCGGCCAACCCGGCCATCGCCCCGCCAAACAGCACCGCCAGCGTGCGCACCGTCAACACCGGCAAGCCCATCGCACTGGCCGCATCCGGGTTCTCGCCCACGGCTTGAATGATCAACCCGACACGACTTTTGACGATGACCCACGCCACCAGCGCAAACAGCGCGAACGACAGATACACCAGCAGATCCTGAGCAAACAGCATCCGCCCGATCAGCGGAATGTCACTCAGATAAGGAATCGCCAACGGCTCAAACCCAGCCAGCGGTTTACCGACCCAAGCCGCGCCGACAAAGGTCGACAGCCCGACACCAAAAATAGTCAGGGCCAAACCGGTCGCCACCTGATTGGCATTGAACACCAACGCCACCAAGGCAAACAGCGACGACAACAGCATCCCGGCCAACATCGCCAGCAACACGCCGAGCCACAGGTTGCCGCTGTTCAGCGCGACGATAAAACCGATCACCGCGCCAAACAGCATCATCCCTTCCTGCCCAAGATTAAGCACGCCGCTCTTCTCGCAGATCAGTTCCCCCAGCGCCACCAGCAACAGCGGTGTGCCGCAACGCACCATGGCGTAGAAAATATTGCTCAACAGATCGATATCCATCACAGCGCTCCGGCAGTTACGGCGGTGGTCGAAGTGCGCTTCACCCAGCGCAGATTCAGACGTGGCCGATAGAGGATCAGCACGTCACTGGCGAGCAGGAAAAACAGCATCATTCCCTGGAACAACTGGGTGATCGCCTGCGGCAGATTCAGAGTCATTTGCGCGCTCTCGCCACCGATGTACAGCAGCGCCATCAACAGGCTGGAGAACAGAATCCCGATCGGATTCAGGCGCCCGAGAAACGCCACGGTAATCGCCGCATAGCCATACCCCGGCGAAACCTGCGGCACCAATTGGCCAATCGGCCCGGTGACTTCGCAGACACCTGCGAGCCCTGCCAAGCCGCCGCTGATCAACAGCGCCAGCCAGATCAAGCGCTTCTCGCGAAAGCCGACAAACCTTGCGGCACGCTTGTCCATGCCAAGCACTTTGATCTGGAAACCGACAAAGCTTTTCTGCAACAACACCCACACGGCGACCAGTGCGAGCAAGGCGAAATACACCCCGGCATGCACGCGGCCATCGTCCATCAGCAGCGGCAAACGACTGGCGTCGCCGAACATCGCCGACTCGGGAAAGTTGAAGCCGGCGGGATCTTTCAACGGTCCGTGCACACAGAACAGCAGCAGGTTCAGGGCGATGTAATTGAGCATGATGCTGGTGAGGATTTCGTTGGCGTTGAAGCGCGTGCGCAACCACGCGGTCAGCCCGGCCCACGCCGCACCGGCGAGGGTGCCGGTGAGCAGAATAAATACCAGCGCCCAACGACTTTGCATGCCGATGATATTCACCGCCAAGGCACTGCCGGCGAGCGCGCCGAGGAGTAATTGACCTTCGGCGCCGATGTTCCAGATTCGCGCCTGATACGCCACGGCCAACCCCAGTGCGCAGAGCAGAATCGGCAGCGCTTTGACCAATAATTCAGAGACGCCATACAAATCGCTGACCGGCGCGATCAGCAGCGTGTGCAAGGTTTGCAGCGGGTCGTGGCCAAGGGCGATAAACAGCAGCGAGCCGCAACCAAGCGTCAGCGCCGCTGCCAACAACGGCGAGCACCACAGCATCAAGCGCGATTGCTGGCCACGGGGTTCGAGGGAAAGCAGCATGTGGAAAACTCCGTTAAAACGTGGCGGCTGAAAGCGAATGATCGAACTGACCGGCCATCCAGCCGCCGACGTCGATGAGTTGTGTATCGGTGGTGTTGTGCAACGTCGACAGGCGCCCGCCGCACAACGCGCCGAGGCGATCGCTGATCTGGAACAGTTCGTCGAGGTCTTCGGAAATCACCAGAATCGCTGCGCCGGCATCGCGCAACGCGATGAGCGCGCGGTGGATGGTCGCAGCCGCGCCGACGTCGACGCCCCAGGTCGGGTGCGCGGCGATCAGCAGTTTCGGTTGCTGCAGGATTTCCCGGCCAAGGATGAATTTCTGCAGATTGCCGCCGGACAAACTGCGCGCGGCGGTGTGCGTGTCCGGGGTTTTCACACCGAAACGCTGAATGATCTGTTGGGCGAGGGCTTCGACTTTGCCGCGTTCGATCAAACCGTGGCTGACCAAGCCTTGCTGGAACGCGGTAAGCAGAGCGTTATCGGCCAGACTCAATTCCGGTACCGCGCCGTGGCCGAGGCGTTCGGCAGGCACGAACGCCAAACCCAGTTTGCGCCGCGCATCCGGGCGCAAGTCCGCGACGTGTTGCTCAGCGAAGCGAATGGTCGCGGCCTCCGCCCGAGGCAAGGTTTGTTCGCCGCTGAGCAGGGCAAGCAACTCATCCTGACCATTGCCCGCAACCCCGGCGATGCCGACGATTTCACCGCTGCGTACTTGCAGATTGATGTCCGCCAACGAGCAGCCAAACGGATCCGGGTTGTGCCAACTCAATCCGCTCACCCGCAAAAACGCCGCGCCGCCGCTGACCTTCGGATAGTCGCCAATCAACGCCGCGGCTTCGCCGACCATCAACTGCGCCAACTGCTGATCCGAGCACTCGGCCGGCCGGCAATGTCCGGCGACACGCCCGCCGCGCAGAACCGTGGCGCTGTGACACAACGCGCGCACTTCACCAAGCTTGTGGCTGATAAACAGAATGCTGCAGCCTTCGGCGGCGAGGCGGCGCAGGGTGATGAACAACTCGTCGGCCTCTTGCGGCGTCAGCACCGAGGTTGGCTCGTCGAGAATCAGCAGACGAATGTCCTGCATCAGGCAGCGAACGATCTCCACCCGTTGCCGCTCGCCGATCGACAGGCTGTGGACAAGTCGCTCCGGCTCCAGCGCCATGCCGTAACGGCGCGACACTTCGCGAATCTTTGGTTCCAGTTGTTTCGGCGTGCCGGCTGCAGCACCCATGGCCAGCGCAATGTTCTGCGCCACATTAAGCGTCTCGAACAACGAAAAATGCTGGAACACCATGCCGATCCCCAACTGCCGTGCCTGCGCCGGGTTGCGGATATTCACTGGCTGACCCTGCCAGAGCATCTCGCCGGCGTCGGCCTGGGTGACGCCGTAGATGATCTTCATCAAGGTACTTTTGCCGGCACCGTTTTCACCGAGCAGTGCATGGATTTCGCCCGGCGCGATATTCAGGTCGATGGCGTCATTGGCCAGACAACCGGGATAGCGTTTGCTGATATGGCGCAATTGCAGACGCGGGATGGGAGCAGTAATAGACATGACAGGCTCGACTTGCTTGGAGTTGTGCCTGTGGATAAAGCAATTTCCTGGCCATTGAGTCAGGAACGCGAGCGGGGGGCCTCTGGCTGCACTTGGCGTAGAGCATTCAGGGCTGAATTTTGCGCGACGACGGCACCAATTCAGAGCAAAGCCGTTGATCGGGCGCCAGTTTTGCCCGTGATGATCTGATCAAAAAACGAGCAAACCCTCGGGGGCTAGATGGATCCAGCGACTGCGCCAGCCATGAACGGGTTATCCACAGCTTGTTCCACAGTTATTGTGCGCAAGCTGTGCACCCGGGCATAAGCACTGCGGTGCTTTCTTCTAATGGTGATAAACAGTGCTAACTGATTGTTTCGGCTTGAAAATTTCATTTCGTCGGATGAATTGAACGAAAAGTGAGCAAACCGCGCAAAGCCACGTGACAGAAGGGTTACAGCGGAATGTACTCAGGTTATCCACAGTCGGGTACACAGCAGATGTGGGCAAGTGTGTGGAATACGTAAAATCGCGTTCGCCCCAAAACATCGCAACTACCGTAGGGGCTACCGAAGGCTGCGATTTTTTGATCTTGCTTCAGCGCTGCAACAAAATCCGCCCCCGACTCAGATCCGCCAACTGCCCCTGCAGCAGCGCAATCTGCGCCTCACCTATCGCCAACTTCAACTCAACCCCGTTCGCGGTGAAGTTCTCCTCCACCACCAACCCACCCAGATCCGCCACTCGTAACTTCACCAACGCCAACTCGGCAAATCCGCAAGCGCAGCTCAACGGCACCCGACTGATCAATTCGATCTTCGCTGCGGTTTGCATGCACTTGTTCGCGCCACCGCCATATGCCCGGGCCAAACCCCCAGTGCCGAGTTGAATCCCGCCGTACCAACGGATCACCAACACCGCGACCTGATCGCAATCCTGCGCCTCAATCGCCGCCAGAATCGGTCGCCCGGCCGTACCGCCCGGTTCGCCGTCGTCATTGCTGCGGTATTGATCGCCGAGTTTCCACGCCCAGCAATTGTGCGAGGCGTTGAAATCGCTGTGTTGTTCGAAAAATGCCTGGGCCTCGGCGGGGCTGCCGATCGGCGTGGCGAAGGTGATAAAGCGGCTTTTGCGAATCTCTTCGCGGTACTCGCAAAAACCGCTGAGGGTGAAAGGCATAAGCGTCTTATAGAGGAGGAGTGAGGCCGCAGCCTTTGAGAATGATGCGGATCAGGTTGTTGCCGGCGTCTTCCATGTCCTGTTTGGTCAGCTTGCTGCGCCCGCTGACGCGACAGATCTGCGTGGCGAAGTCAGCGTAATGCTGGGTGCTGCCCCACAGCAGGAAGATCAGGTGCACCGGATCGACCGGGTCCATTTTGCCTGCGTCGATCCACGCCTGAAACACCGCCGCGCGGCCAGTGAACCAGGCGCGGTAATCCTGATTGAAATATTCGCTCAGGCATTCGCCGCCGCTGATCACTTCCATCGCAAAGATTCGCGAGGCTTGCGGCTGACGCCGGGAGAATTCCATCTTGGCGCGGATGTAGCGGGTCAGCGCTTCGGCGGGATCGTCTTCGGCGGTGAGGGTGTTGAAGGTGCTGTCCCACAGCTCGATGATGTTACTCAGCACCGCCACGTACAACCCAAGCTTGTTGGTGAAGTAGTAATGCAGGTTGGCCTTGGGCAATCCGGCATTCTGCGCGATGGTGTTCATGCTGGTGCCTTTGTAACCGTGACGGGCGAATTCGTCTTCGGCGGCTTTGAGGATGGTCTCTTCGTTTTTCTGACGAATGCGGCTGGCGGGTTTGCCGCCATGGGCTGGGACTTCAAAGGTCATAGGCACTTCCGGGTTTGTCTGTGGGTGCAACCAGTTGCGTTGATAGCGCACCCACAGGCATCCGACAAGTCCTTGCGCAATAAAACCGTTACGCCTGTTCGATCTTGTTCAGCGAAGCAGGTGCTTCAGCGACCTCTGGTTTCGACTCCGGCAGCAGCAGACACAGGATGATCGCGGTCAGGCCACCGCTGGTGATCGCCGAATCAAACAGGTTCTGCACCAGTTTCGGCAGCAGGTGCAGCAGGTTCGGTTGTGCGGCGATGCCCAGGCCGACGCCGAACGACGTGGCGATGATCAACATGCTGCGTCGGTCCAGCGGCGACTGCGCGAGGATGCGCACGCCGGCAGCGGCCACCGCGCCGAACATCACCAGAGTCGCGCCGCCGAGCACCGGTTTCGGGATCTGTTGCAGCACGGCGCCGATCATCGGGAACATACCGAGACAAAACAGGATCGCGCCGATGTACAAACCGACGTAGCGGCTGGCGACGCCAGTCAATTGGATCACGCCGTTGTTCTGCGCGAACGTGGTGTTGGGGAAAGCGCTGAACGTCGCGGCGATCATGCAACTCACGCCGTCGCCGAGTACGCCACCGCGCAGGCGGCTTATATAGGAAGGGCCGCTGATCGGCTGGCGGGCAAGCATGCAGTTGGCGGTGAGGTCGCCGACGGTTTCGATGGTGCTGATCAGATAAATCAGCGCGACCGGCAGGAAAGCCGTCCAGTCGAAGCTGAAGCCAAACTTGAACGGCGTAGGAAAACTCACCAGTGGCAAGTCAGGCAACGGCTGCGGCACCAGCTTCCCACTGAACCACGCGGCCAGACTGCCGAGCACCAAGCCGATGATGATCGCTGACAAGCGCACCCATGGCGTGTTCGAGCGGTTGAGCAGAATGATCGTCAGCAACACAAACACGCCCAGCGCCAGATTGCCCGGTGCACCGAAGTCCGGCGCATTGAAGCCACCGCCCAGATCGGTGATGCCGACCTTGATCAGACTGATGCCGATCAGGGTGATAACGATGCCGGTCACCAGCGGCGTGACGACTCTGCGCAACTGGCCGATGAAGCGGCTGAGGACGATCTGCACGACTGCGCCGAAAAAGCACACACCGAAGATCATCGCCAGAATGTCTTCCGGGCTGCCGCCACGTTGCTTGACCAGAAAACCGGCCGACAGCACCGCACCAAGAAAAGCAAAACTGGTGCCTTGCAGACAGATCATTCCCGCGCCAATCCCGAATGGCCGCCGCGCCTGAATAAAGGTGCCGACGCCCGAAACCATCAACGCCATGCTGATCAGGTACGGCAAATGCGCGGTCAGCCCGAGGGCCGAGCCGATCACCAGCGGCGGGGTGATGATGCCGACGAAACTGGCGAGTACGTGTTGCAGCGCCGCGAGTATCGCGGCGAGTGGTTTGGGGCGGTCGTTGAGGCCGTAGATCAGGTCGCTGGACGGTGCGGAATCTGGCTGCATGGCTTAAGGCTTCTTATCAAAGGAACGAAGTAATTCCCCCTCTGCAAAAACCTGTCCACTTGCTCAGCTTTATGAGCGAATCACCCGCAAACGTAGGAGCTGCCGCAGGCTGCGATCTTTTGATCTTGCCTTCAACGCGTTGCCGCCAGACTCTCCAGAAAGCTCTCCAGCACCAAATGAGGGCGGCGCCCCTTGCGCGTGACCGATGCGAGGCTCAAGTCGTAGAAACGTGTTTGCGCTTTCAGCGCACGCAAACGACCTTGCTGCACCCAGAGACTGGCGTAGTGATCCGGCAGGTAACCGATGTAACGTCCGGTCAAAATCAGAAACGCCATACCTTCACGGTCAGAAGCACTGGCCGTGCAATTGAGCGCCTGGTAATGCGCCTGAATCTCCGCCGGCAAACGGAACGTCGGCGCAATCGCGTCCTGACTGTTCAGGCGTTCGTCATCGAGTTGTTTGTCATCGACGTAAAACAGCGGATGACCCACCGCGCAATAAAGCAGCGAACGCTCGCTGTACAGCGGCTGATACTCCAGCCCCGACAACGCGCTGGCCTGCGGCACTACGCCGACATGCAAACGCCCATCGAGCACGCCTTGCTCGACTTCATTCGGCGCAATCATGCGGATTTGAATCTGCACATCCGGCCCGCGCTCCTTCAACTGAGCGAGGGCGTGGGTGATGCGCATATGGGGCAGGGTGACGAGGTTGTCGGTCAGGCCGATGATCAGCTCACCACGCAAATGCTGGTGCAGGCCATTGACCTCGGTGCGGAAACTTTCCAGCGCACTTAACAGTTGCAGCGCCGATTGATACACCTCGCGACCTTCTTCGGTCAGCGAAAACCCCGCGCGCCCACGTTGGCATAAACGCAAACCGAGGCGCTGCTCCAAGTCGCTCATCTGTTGGCTGATCGCCGAGCGACCGATGCCGAGCACGGTTTCCGCCGCCGAGAAGCCACCGCATTCCACCACACTGCGAAAAATCCTCAGCAGGCGAATATCAAAGTCACTGACCTGGGCCAGCGGATCGGGGCGGCGGCTGCTCATCTCATTATTCTCATTGTTTAGCAGAGTTCTAACTGAAGGTTAGAAGAGTTGAATTTCACAGACTTTATCCGCGTGGCAATTTAGCTGCAACAACGCTTTTTATCTCCCTGAAGCTTATGCCCTGCGAGGTTTTGCCCGATGAACATGCCTGAAAACGCGCCGTCGCCACTGGCCAGCCAACTGAAGCTGGACGCGCACTGGATGCCGTACACCGCCAACCGCAACTTCCAGCGCGACCCGCGTCTGATCGTTGGCGCCGAAGGCAGCTGGCTGATCGACGACAAGGGCCGCAAGGTATATGACTCGCTGTCTGGCCTGTGGACTTGTGGCGCTGGCCACACCCGCAAGGAAATTCAGGAAGCGGTCGCCAAACAGTTGGGCACCCTCGATTACTCGCCGGGCTTCCAGTACGGCCACCCGCTGTCGTTCCAGTTGGCTGAGAAAATCACCGAACTGACCCCGGGCAATCTGAACCACGTTTTCTTTACTGACTCCGGTTCCGAGTGCGCTGACACCGCGGTGAAAATGGTCCGTGCCTACTGGCGCCTGAAAGGGCAGTCGACCAAAACCAAAATGATTGGCCGTGCCCGTGGCTACCACGGTGTGAACATCGCCGGCACCAGCCTCGGCGGCGTCAACGGCAACCGCAAGCTGTTCGGTCAGGCGATGATGGACGTCGATCACCTGCCGCACACCTTGCTGGCGAGCAATGCGTTCTCCCGTGGCATGCCGGAGCAGGGTGGTATTGCGCTGGCCGATGAGCTGTTGAAGCTGATCGAGTTGCACGATGCTTCGAACATCGCCGCAGTATTCGTAGAACCTATGGCCGGTTCCGCTGGCGTGCTGGTTCCACCACAGGGTTACCTGAAACGTCTGCGCGAAATTTGCGATCAGCACAGCATCCTATTGGTGTTCGACGAAGTGATCACCGGTTTCGGCCGTACCGGCAATATGTTCGGCGCCGACACCTTTGGCGTGACCCCGGACCTGATGTGCATCGCCAAGCAAGTCACCAACGGCGCGATCCCGATGGGCGCGGTGATTGCCAGCTCCGAGATCTATCAGACGTTCATGAATCAGCCGACCCCGGAATACGCTGTGGAATTCCCGCACGGCTACACCTACTCGGCGCACCCGGTGGCCTGCGCCGCTGGCCTGGCAGCACTCGACCTGCTGCAAAAGGAGAATCTGGTACAGAGCGTTGCGGAAGTTGCTCCGCATTTTGAGAACGCGCTGCACGGTCTGAAAGGCTCGAAGAACGTTATCGACATCCGTAACTTCGGTCTGGCCGGCGCGATCCAGATTGCCCCGCGCGACGGCGACGCCATCGTGCGTCCGTTCGAAGCCGGCATGGCTCTGTGGAAAGCCGGGTTCTACGTGCGCTTCGGCGGCGACACCCTGCAGTTCGGGCCAACCTTCAACAGCAAGCCGCAAGACCTCGATCGTCTGTTCGACGCGGTCGGCGAAGTGCTGAACAAACTCGACTGATTTTTCCTTCTATATATACCTACAAAAACGGGCACTCCTTGACGGGGCCCGTGGCCAAGAATTCAGGAGTTTTCGATGAGCGTTATCCCGCATTTGATCAATGGCGAACTGGTGACCGAGAACGGTCGCGCGGTTGATGTATTCAACCCGTCTACCGGTCAGGCTATCCACAAGCTGCCACTGGCCAGCCAGGCGACTATCCAGAAAGCCATCGATGCCGCCAAGGCTGCGTTCCCGGCATGGCGCAACACGCCACCGGCCAAACGTGCGCAAGTGATGTTTCGCTTCAAGCAACTGCTGGAGCAGAACGAAGCACGCATCTCGCAATTGATCAGCGAAGAACACGGTAAAACTCTGGAAGACGCCGCCGGTGAACTGAAGCGTGGCATCGAGAACGTCGAGTTCGCTTGCGCTGCCCCGGAAATCCTCAAGGGTGAGTACAGCCGCAACGTCGGCCCGAACATCGACGCATGGTCGGACTTCCAGCCGCTGGGCATCGTTGCCGGGATCACCCCGTTCAACTTCCCGGCCATGGTGCCACTGTGGATGTACCCGCTGGCGATTGTCTGCGGGAACTGCTTTATCCTCAAGCCGTCCGAGCGCGATCCAAGCTCGACACTGCTGATCGCTCAGCTGCTGCTGGAAGCCGGTCTGCCGAAAGGCGTGATGAGCGTGGTGCACGGTGACAAGACTGCGGTGGACGCCTTGATCGAAGCGCCGGAAGTCAAAGCGCTGAGTTTCGTCGGTTCGACGCCGATTGCCGAGTACATCTATGCCGAAGGCACCAAGCGCGGCAAACGCGTTCAGGCACTGGGCGGCGCGAAGAACCACGCAGTGTTGATGCCGGATGCCGATCTGGATAACGCGGTCAGTGCACTGATGGGCGCGGCCTACGGTTCGTGCGGCGAGCGTTGCATGGCGATCTCGGTTGCCGTGTGTGTGGGTGACCAGGTCGCGGATGCGCTGGTGGCGAAACTGGTTCCACAGATTCAGGCGCTGAAAATCGGCGCCGGCACTTCGTGCGGTCTGGACATGGGGCCACTGGTGACCGGTCAGGCGCGCGACAAAGTCAGCGGTTACGTTGACGACGGCGTGGCAGCGGGCGCGACCCTGGTGGTCGACGGTCGTGGTTTCAGCGTGGCCGGTCATGAAGAAGGCTTCTTCCTCGGTGGCTGCCTGTTCGACAACGTCACCCCAGAGATGCGCATCTATAAAGAAGAGATCTTCGGGCCGGTCCTGTGCATCGTTCGTGTGAACAGCCTGGAAGAGGCGATGCAACTGATCAACGATCACGAATACGGCAACGGCACCTGCATCTTCACCCGTGACGGTGAAGCGGCGCGTCTGTTCTGCGACGAGATCGAAGTCGGCATGGTTGGCGTCAACGTACCGCTGCCGG
>NZ_CP195111.1:4190000-6398259 GCF_051174785.1 Pseudomonas neuropathica
TGCCTTGCACGCAGGAGGTCAGCGGTTCGATCCCGCTTGGCTCCACCACTACTGCTTCTAAAGTTTGAAAGCTTAGAAATGAGCATTCCATCAAGATGATGATGAATGTTGATTTCTAGTCTTTGACTAGTTCGTTCTTTAAAAATTTGGGTATGTGATAGAAAGATAGACTGGACGTTACTTTCACTGGTAACGGATCAGGCTAAGGTAAAATTTGTGAGTTCTCTTAGTTGAGAAATTCGAATTTTCGGCGAATGTCGTCTTCACAGTATAACCAGATTGCTTGGGGTTATATGGTCAAGTGAAGAAGCGCATACGGTGGATGCCTTGGCAGTCAGAGGCGATGAAAGACGTGGTAGCCTGCGAAAAGCTTCGGGGAGTCGGCAAACAGACTTTGATCCGGAGATGTCTGAATGGGGGAACCCAGCCATCATAAGATGGTTATCTTGTACTGAATACATAGGTGCAAGAGGCGAACCAGGGGAACTGAAACATCTAAGTACCCTGAGGAAAAGAAATCAACCGAGATTCCCTTAGTAGTGGCGAGCGAACGGGGACTAGCCCTTAAGTGGCTTTGAGATTAGCGGAACGCTCTGGAAAGTGCGGCCATAGTGGGTGATAGCCCTGTACGCGAAAATCTCTTGGTCATGAAATCGAGTAGGACGGAGCACGAGAAACTTTGTCTGAATATGGGGGGACCATCCTCCAAGGCTAAATACTACTGACTGACCGATAGTGAACTAGTACCGTGAGGGAAAGGCGAAAAGAACCCCGGAGAGGGGAGTGAAATAGATCCTGAAACCGTATGCGTACAAGCAGTGGGAGCAGACTTTGTTCTGTGACTGCGTACCTTTTGTATAATGGGTCAGCGACTTATTTTCAGTGGCGAGCTTAACCGAATAGGGGAGGCGTAGCGAAAGCGAGTCTTAATAGGGCGTCTAGTCGCTGGGAATAGACCCGAAACCGGGCGATCTATCCATGGGCAGGTTGAAGGTTGGGTAACACTAACTGGAGGACCGAACCGACTACCGTTGAAAAGTTAGCGGATGACCTGTGGATCGGAGTGAAAGGCTAATCAAGCTCGGAGATAGCTGGTTCTCCTCGAAAGCTATTTAGGTAGCGCCTCATGTATCACTGTAGGGGGTAGAGCACTGTTTCGGCTAGGGGGTCATCCCGACTTACCAAACCGATGCAAACTCCGAATACCTACAAGTGCCGAGCATGGGAGACACACGGCGGGTGCTAACGTCCGTCGTGAAAAGGGAAACAACCCAGACCGTCAGCTAAGGTCCCAAAGTTATGGTTAAGTGGGAAACGATGTGGGAAGGCTTAGACAGCTAGGAGGTTGGCTTAGAAGCAGCCACCCTTTAAAGAAAGCGTAATAGCTCACTAGTCGAGTCGGCCTGCGCGGAAGATGTAACGGGGCTCAAACCATACACCGAAGCTACGGGTATCATCTTCGGATGATGCGGTAGAGGAGCGTTCTGTAAGCCTGTGAAGGTGAGTTGAGAAGCTTGCTGGAGGTATCAGAAGTGCGAATGCTGACATGAGTAACGACAATGGGTGTGAAAAACACCCACGCCGAAAGACCAAGGTTTCCTGCGCAACGTTAATCGACGCAGGGTTAGTCGGTCCCTAAGGCGAGGCTGAAAAGCGTAGTCGATGGAAAACAGGTTAATATTCCTGTACTTCTGGTTATTGCGATGGAGGGACGGAGAAGGCTAGGCCAGCTTGGCGTTGGTTGTCCAAGTTTAAGGTGGTAGGCTGAGATCTTAGGTAAATCCGGGATCTTAAGGCCGAGAGCTGATGACGAGTGTTCTTTTAGAACACGAAGTGGTTGATGCCATGCTTCCAAGAAAAGCTTCTAAGCTTCAGGTAACCAGGAACCGTACCCCAAACCGACACAGGTGGTTGGGTAGAGAATACCAAGGCGCTTGAGAGAACTCGGGTGAAGGAACTAGGCAAAATGGCACCGTAACTTCGGGAGAAGGTGCGCCGGTGAGGGTGAAGGACTTGCTCCGTAAGCTCATGCCGGTCGAAGATACCAGGCCGCTGCGACTGTTTATTAAAAACACAGCACTCTGCAAACACGAAAGTGGACGTATAGGGTGTGACGCCTGCCCGGTGCCGGAAGGTTAATTGATGGGGTTAGCTAACGCGAAGCTCTTGATCGAAGCCCCGGTAAACGGCGGCCGTAACTATAACGGTCCTAAGGTAGCGAAATTCCTTGTCGGGTAAGTTCCGACCTGCACGAATGGCGTAACGATGGCGGCGCTGTCTCCACCCGAGACTCAGTGAAATTGAAATCGCTGTGAAGATGCAGTGTATCCGCGGCTAGACGGAAAGACCCCGTGAACCTTTACTATAGCTTTGCACTGGACTTTGAATTTGCTTGTGTAGGATAGGTGGGAGGCTTTGAAGCGTGGACGCCAGTTCGCGTGGAGCCATCCTTGAAATACCACCCTGGCAACTTTGAGGTTCTAACTCAGGTCCGTTATCCGGATCGAGGACAGTGTATGGTGGGTAGTTTGACTGGGGCGGTCTCCTCCTAAAGAGTAACGGAGGAGTACGAAGGTGCGCTCAGACCGGTCGGAAATCGGTCGTAGAGTATAAAGGCAAAAGCGCGCTTGACTGCGAGACAGACACGTCGAGCAGGTACGAAAGTAGGTCTTAGTGATCCGGTGGTTCTGTATGGAAGGGCCATCGCTCAACGGATAAAAGGTACTCCGGGGATAACAGGCTGATACCGCCCAAGAGTTCATATCGACGGCGGTGTTTGGCACCTCGATGTCGGCTCATCACATCCTGGGGCTGAAGCCGGTCCCAAGGGTATGGCTGTTCGCCATTTAAAGTGGTACGCGAGCTGGGTTTAGAACGTCGTGAGACAGTTCGGTCCCTATCTGCCGTGGACGTTTGAGATTTGAGAGGGGCTGCTCCTAGTACGAGAGGACCGGAGTGGACGAACCTCTGGTGTTCCGGTTGTCACGCCAGTGGCATTGCCGGGTAGCTATGTTCGGGAAAGATAACCGCTGAAAGCATCTAAGCGGGAAACTTGCCTCAAGATGAGATCTCACTGGAACCTTGAGTTCCCTGAAGGGCCGTCGAAGACTACGACGTTGATAGGTTGGGTGTGTAAGCGCTGTGAGGCGTTGAGCTAACCAATACTAATTGCCCGTGAGGCTTGACCATATAACACCCAAGCAATTTGCATGCTTCAAGCTGAAAAGCGAGAGAGCACCAGATTGCGGTGTGTGAAGACGAAATGAACCGAAAGTTCGAAAGACTCACAAAGCACCAGCTGTCACATACCCAATTTGCTGAAGCGAGGCCATCTGGCCACGACTCGGTACCCGAATTTCTTGACGACCATAGAGCGTTGGAACCACCTGATCCCATCCCGAACTCAGCAGTGAAACGATGCATCGCCGATGGTAGTGTGGGGTTTCCCCATGTGAGAGTAGGTCATCGTCAAGATTAAATTCCGAAACCCCAATTGCGAAAGCAGTTGGGGTTTTGTTTTGCCTGTAGAAAAGTTCGTACAGCATTCACGGACGCCGTCCGGCTGTAAGCGTCCGGCCAATACACCTTCCTGACTCCAACGCTTACGGCGATGGTGGACACCTATTCAAGTGGACACCATTTTTAGCCCATTAAGCGGATCGTCATGCCACAACGACACTCTTACCTCAAATCTTTCAAAGCCCACGTCGTCCAGGAATGTTTGCAGCCTGGTGCATCTATCGCAAGCGCTGCGCTGGGCCACGGCATCAACGCCAATCTGGTGCGCAAATAGATACCGCTTTACAGTGAGCTGGGCGGTAAACATCTGCCAGCGTTCATTCCTTTGACGTTAGAGCCCAAGGTCCAAACGCATGCGCCAGCGAAGAGCTCGACTACAAACCTGGCGTCTTCACTGTCGAGCGCCAGCAAGCTGGTCTGCGATGACTTCGCTGGCTACAAGGCAGGATTTGAGCTGGGCGTTACGGAGATCGGCCGCATGGCCCATGCACGGCGCAAGTTCTTCGACCTGCACGCGACCAACAAGAGCCAAATCGCCGAAAAAGCACTGCACTACATCGCGGCCTTGTACGAAGTTGAGCGAGAGGTTCACGAACTGGAACCCGGTGACCGACATCGAATACGGCGAGAGAAAGCTGCGCCAATCATCGTCGTACTTCATACCTGGATGATCGCGCAAAGGCAGCTTGTGCCGGAGGGATCGGCCATGGCCAAAGCCTTGGATTACAGCATCAAACGCTGGATAGCACTGACGCGCTATCTCGATGATGGTGCTGTGCCCATCGATAACAACTGGTGCGAAAATCAAATCCGGCCGTGGGCACTTGGGCGTTCAAACTGGCTGTTTGCAGGCTCTTTACGCAGCGGCAAGCGCGCGGCTGCAATAATGAGTCTGCTCCAATCAGTACGACTCAATGGGCATGATCCATATGCGTACTAAAAAAGACGTCCTCAATCGCCTGCCGACGCAGCGGGCGAGTGAGATTACCGAGGTGTTGCCTCATAACTGGATGCGTGCGTAACTCATTTAAGATGGGCTCGGCAGAGGCTCATGACTTAAAACAAGGACGGATAGAAAAATCATGAAAACGAATCTCATCGTGGTTGGTAATGAGCCAAATCCCGAGCTTGAGGAAGCAATTAGCCTTGGTTTGGATGCATTCAATGATCAGATAACTGGCTCAAATGATCGCAGTCCACTGACGGTGATTGTCAGAGACCCCAATACGAAAGAGGCCTTGGGAGGAATCATCGGAAGATCGTCTCTAGGGCTGGCGTTTCTCGATCTCTTTCATCTTCCAGACTCTCTCCGTGGATCGGGTTTAGGGACGAAAGTCCTGAGAGCGTTCGAGGATGAGGCGCGTAGCCGGGGATGTCGCTCTGCCGTGCTTTACACCATTAGCTTCCAGGCACCTGGTTTTTACGAAAAAAACGGGTGGATACGTTTTGGGGAAATAGCCTGTGACCCAGAAGGTGCGAGTCGTGTTTTCATGAGCAAAAAGCTTTGACGGCCAGATTAAAATCGCCACCAGTAGAAATGTAACTGGTTGCAAGGCGTGATCGCCATACGCTTACGTCCGGCTGTCACAACCTGCCGACAATGCTAAGGTTCTGCCCTGGCTTTCGTACTTTCCAAGGAATACTTTATGCCGGACGCTCAGTCCCTCAACGCTGCATTCATGGTCGTCCAGAGCAACAGCCTGGACGAACTGCGCAGCCTTGTGATCAGCATCATGCGGCGCTATCCGCTGGCTCCCCTGGAAAACGAAATTGCGCTCGTGCAGAGCAACGGCATTGCCCAATGGCTCAAATTGGCCTTGGCCGAAGACCCTGAGGAAGACGACCTTGGCGGTTGCGGTATTGCCGCAGCGATTGATGTGCAACTGCCGGGCAGTTTCATGTGGCAGTTGTACCGCATGGTGCTGGGCCGAGATGAAATTCCTCCCAAATCCCTTCTCGATAAAGCCCCGTTGACCTGGCGCCTCATGCGCCTGCTTCCACAAGTCATTGATCGTGCGCATTTTGAGCCGCTACAACGCTTCTTCACCCATGACACCGATCTGCGCAAGCGCTATCAATTGTCCGAACGCCTGGCGGATCTGTTCGACCAATATCAGGTGTACCGGGCTGACTGGCTTGAAGACTGGGCAGAAGGCCGGCATCAATTGCGCAATGTCAGAGGTGAGGTAAAACCACTGCCCCCGACCAGTTGCTGGCAGGCAGAACTGTGGCGTGCGCTGCTGGATGACGTAGGCGAGCAAGGTATGGCGCAGAGTCGTGCCGGCGTTCACCAGCGGTTTATCGAGCGCATCAACAACCTCGCCAAGGCTCCTGCGGGATTGCCTTCACGAGTGATTGTTTTCGGGATTTCTTCGCTGCCCGCCCAAGTGCTTGAGGCGCTGGCCGGGCTTGCGCGTTTCAGCCAGGTCCTGCTGTGTGTACATAACCCGTGCCGTCATCACTGGGCCGATATTGTCGCCGACAAGGATCTGTTGCGGCACCAGTACAAACGACAATCGCGCAAGACCGGAATGCCCGCAGTGCTGGACCCTGATGCACTTCATCAACACGCCCATCCACTGTTGGCTGCATGGGGCAAACAAGGGCGGGACTACATCAACCTGCTCGACAGTTATGACGATCCCAATAGCTATCGAGCGGCTTTTCGCGACGGTCGTATAGACCTGTTCAGCGACACCCCGCCACACAACCTGCTCAATCAGCTCCAGGACGACATCCTCGAACTGCGCCCACTCATCGAGACTCGCGAACACTGGCCCGCTGTCGATTTGACAAGTGATGAGTCGATCCGTTTTCACATTGCCCATAGCGCTCAGCGTGAAGTCGAAATACTGCATGACCAGCTCTTGGCGCGCTTCAGCGCCAACCCGGATCTGCGTCCTCGCGATGTGATCGTGATGGTGCCTGACATCGATAGCTATGCACCGCATATTCGTGCGGTGTTTGGTCAGCTCGATCGCCATGATCCGCGGTTCATCCCTTTCACCCTGGCGGATCAGGGGCAGCGTGGTCGTGATCCATTGCTTATCGCGGTCGAACACTTGCTCAAGCTTCCCGACAGTCGTTTTCCGGTCAGTGAAATCCTCGACTTGCTCGACGTTCCCGCACTTCGAGCACGTTTTGGCGTGGAGGAACGCGACCTGCCGACACTGCACCGCTGGATCGAAGGTGCGGGTGTGCGTTGGGGAATGAATGCGGAGCAACGAGCGGGCCTGGGGTTACCCGACGAGCTTGAGCAAAACAGCTGGCATTTCGGTCTGCGCCGCATGCTCTTGGGCTATGCCGTCGGCAGCGCCAACGCGTGTGAAGGGATTGAACCCTACGATGAAATCGGCGGACTCGACGCCGCCCTGATCGGGCCGTTGGTGGCTCTGCTCGATGCCTTGGAACTCGCCCATCAACAGCTTACCCAACCCGCTCAGCCAAACGAGTGGGGCTATCGATTGCAAGCGCTGATGCAACTGTTCTTCAAAGCCAGCAACGAGCATGACGATTACTTGTTGGCGCAGCTCGAAGAGCTGCGCGAAACCTGGCTGGAAACGTGTGAGACGGTAGGTCTGGCGGATGAGCTGCCACTCACAGTCGTTCGCGAAGCCTGGCTCGCGGGGCTGGATCAGGGGCGTTTGTCTCAGCGCTTTCTGGCCGGTGCCGTGAATTTTTGTACGCTGATGCCTATGCGCGCCATTCCATTCAAACTGGTCTGTCTGCTGGGGATGAACGACGGCGACTATCCCCGTGCGCAGCCTCCTCTGGACTTCGACCTCATGGGCAGCGATTACCGCCCGGGAGATCGTTCGCGGCGTGAAGACGACCGTTATCTTTTGCTCGAGGCGCTTCTGTCGGCACGTCATCAGCTCTACATCAGTTGGGTCGGTCGCAGCATTCGCGACAACAGTGAGCGACCGGCTTCCGTGTTGATTGGCCAGTTGCGCGATCACCTCGCCAGCGGTTGGCGATTGCTCGACGAAAGCGGCGATCTGTTGGGTGCCATGACGCAAGAGCATCCACTGCAACCGTTTAGTGCGCGCTACTTTCATGAAGGCGATCAACTCTTCAGCTATGCCAGCGAATGGCAGGTTCTGCATCAACAGCAGGCGCCTCAAAACGAAGGGCAGTTACTGACCCCTTATGTGCAAGAAGAACCATTGAGCCTGGCGTTGTTGCAGGACTTTTTGCGCAACCCGGTTCGGCACTTTTTCACCCAGCGCCTCAAGGTGTATTTCGAAGCCGCCGAAGCACCGCTGGCCGATGAAGAACCTTTCGTGCTGGACGCATTGCAGCGTTACACGCTGAGCGACAGCCTGCTCGAAGCCGCTCTCCGGCAACCGGACAATGTCGATCAGGCTCTGACTGCCCAGGCCCGGCGTCTGCAAAACAGCGGCCTGTTGCCAATGGCCGGGTTTGGCGAGTGTTTGCAACGGGAGCTGATCGAGCCTCTGCCGGATTTGCTGCAACGTTATCAACAACTGCTCACGCTCTGGCCAAAGCCATTGAGCAGTGCGATCCCCGTCAATCTTGAATTGCAGGGCGTGCGCCTTGAAGGCTGGCTCGCCGGTTTGCATCAACGCGCCGACGATGGCCTGTTGTCCGTCACGACCATTCCCAACAGCATTGGCTCGATCAAGAGTCGCAAATGGCATCGCCTGACCAAGCCTTGGGTCGATCATCTGGTGGCCTGCGCCAGCGGGTTGTCCCTGACCACCGCGTTGGTGGCCAGCGACGACACATTGCTGCTTGAACCCATGGAACCAGATCGGGCTATACGTTTTCTCGGCGATTTGCTCCTCGCCTGGCAGGCCGGCATGCGACAGCCACTGCCGATCGCAGTAAAAACCGCTTTCGCGTGGCTCTCTCAGACCGAGCCGCTGAAGGCCGAAGCGGCCGCCCGCAAAGCCTATGAGGGGGACGGGCAGACCAGCGAAGGCGAGCGCCGCGAGAGTCCTGCACTGTCCCGCCAATACGCCAACTTCGATGCATTGCTTGAGGACGAAACGTTCTCCGGTTGGTGTGACGCCCTGTATCGCCCACTCTTTGAAGCACCATGGCAATCACTCTCCAGCGAAGGGGCGCGCTGATGAGCACGAAAACACCGCTTGCTCTGGCATTCCCCCTGCGTGGCAGCCAGTTGATCGAAGCCAGTGCCGGGACTGGTAAAACCTTCACCATCTCTGCTTTGTATTTGCGGCTCATCCTGGGGCATGGTGACGAGTCGAGCAGGTTCGGTCGTGAGCTGCTACCGCCACAGATTCTCGTCGTGACCTTCACCGATGCCGCGACCAAGGAGCTGCGTGAGCGCATACGCACGCGTCTGGCTGAGGCCGCTCGATTCTTCCGTAACGAAACGCCCGCCCCCGATGCACTGATCGCCGAATTGCGTGATCAATTCGACACTCAACAATGGCCCGGCTGTGCCAGCCGCCTCGATGTCGCTGCGCAATGGATGGACGAGGCCGCCGTTTCGACCATCCACAGTTGGTGTCAGCGCATGCTGCGTGAGCACGCGTTCGATAGCGGCAGCTTGTTCACCCAATCCCTGGAAACCGATCACAGCGACTTGCTCGGCGAAGTGTTGCGAGATTACTGGCGGCTGTTCTGTTACCCGATGCAGGGCGACGCCTTGAATTGGGTGCGCAGCAACTGGGGCGGGCCGGCGGCCTTGTTGCCTCGCGTACGCGGCCTGTTCGCCAGTGAGCGCGACAGCGACGAGGGCAAGGCCCCTGCGCAGATGATCGATGAATGTCTGCAAGAACGCCGCGCGGCGCTGATCGAACTGAAAATGCCCTGGCGCCAGTGGGCAGACGAGTTACTCGCCATCTGTCACCAGGGCGTCGCCAGCAAGACCGTCGATGGCCGCAAGATGCAGGCGCGTTACTTTGAACCCTGGTTCGAGAAGCTCAAGGCGTGGGCTGAGGACGAGTCCCTCGAGCAACTCGATATCGGCACCGGCTTCACCCGACTGACCCCCGACGGCATGGCCGAAGCGTGGAAAGGTCAGCCCCCGAGCCATCCGGGTCTGGACGCCATGCCAAAACTCAAGTCGAGCCTCGATGCATTGCCGACCCCTGATGCCGCTGTGCTGCAACATGCCGCCAAATGGGTAGGCACACGCTTTGAAGAAGAGAAGCGGCGTCGCGCCGAGATGGGTTTCGACGACATGCTCTTGCGCCTGGATGCCGCTCTGCAATCCGACGGTGGCGAACGTCTTGCGACGTTGATTCGCGAGCAGTTTCCGGTCGCGCTGATTGACGAATTCCAGGACACCGACCCGGTGCAGTACCGGATCTTCGAAAGTATCTATCGCATCGAAGACAACAGTCCTGACACCGGGCTGTTTCTGATCGGTGATCCGAAGCAGGCGATCTACGCTTTTCGCGGTGCAGACATCTACACTTACCTGCGCGCGCGTCAGGCCACTACTGGCCGGCTGCATACGCTGGGCACCAACTTTCGCTCCAGCCACGGCATGGTCAACGCGGTCAATCATGTATTCGCACGTGCCGAGTCCCGAGAGCTGGGCCGTGGCGCGTTTTTGTTCCGCGAGAAAAACGGCGACAATCCGGTGCCGTTCCTTCCCGTGGAATCCCAAGGGCGCAAGGAACGACTGCAGGTGGCCGGGCGAGATGTCGCGGCGTTGAATATCTGGCACTTGCCTGGCGACCAGCCACTGTCGGGCGTTGTCTATCGCCAGCAGTTGGCAGCGGCATGCGCCAGCGAAATCACCGCGTTGCTCAATGGTGGGCAAAACGCTAGCGCAGGATTCACTCAGGACGGCAAAGACTTCAGAGGTCTGCGGCCGTCCGACATCGCTATTCTCGTGCGCGACGGCAAAGAAGCCCAGGCAGTACGTGGTGAACTCGCCGCCCGCGGCGTACGCAGTGTTTACCTGTCGGACAAGGATTCGGTATTCGCGGCGCAAGAAGCCCACGACCTGTTGTCCTGGCTCAAGGCCTGTGCCGAGCCGGATGTCGAACGTTCCCTGAAAGCCGCGTTGGCCTGTATCACCCTGAACCTGCCATTGGCCGAGCTGGAACGTCTGAACCAGGACGAGCTGGTATGGGAAACCCGGGTCATGCAGTTCCGTGGCTATCGCGAGTTATGGCGCAAACAAGGCGTGCTGCCGATGTTGCGGCGTCTGCTGCACGACTTCCATCTGCCGCAAACCTTGATGACACGCACGGATGGCGAGCGTGTACTGACCAACCTTTTGCATCTGTCGGAACTGATGCAGCAAGCGGCTGCGGAACTGGACGGTGAACAAGCGCTGATTCGTCATCTGGCCGAACTGCTGGCAGTGTCCGGCCAGGCTGGCGAAGAGCAGATTCTGCGTCTGGAAAGTGACGAACAACTGGTCAAAGTCGTGACCATTCACAAGTCAAAAGGCCTTGAGTATCCACTGGTGTTCCTGCCGTTCATTTGCTCGGCTAAACCGGTGGATGGTAGCCGCTTGCCGCTGCATTACCACGATGCTGCGGGCAAGGCTCAGATAAGCCTCAAGCCGACCGCCGAGCTGATAGCGCAAGCGGACGATGAGCGTCTGGCCGAAGACCTGCGCTTGCTCTACGTTGCCCTGACGCGCGCGCAGCATGCCTGCTGGTTGGGCGTGACGGATCTCAAACGGGGCAATAACAACAGCTCGGTTCTGCACCTATCGGCGCTGGGCTATCTGCTCGGCGGTGGCGTTTCTCTGGGCGAGTCCAGCGAACTGAAACGCTGGCTGCAAGACCTGCAACACGACTGCCCGGCCATCGACATCGATGAGATGCCACAACCCACCGACGAGCATTACCAGCCGCCACGCAATGACGCCGTGCTGCGCGCCACGCTGGTGCCCAGGCGCAAGGCCAGTGAAAACTGGTGGATCGCTTCCTACAGCGCATTGCGCATCAGCGACGTATTGAGTGTCGGCAGCGATGAAGCGCCGGACAGCCCGCAGGCGCAAAAGCTGTTTGATGATGAACGCCTCGACCCCGACGCCCCCCGAGAAATCATTGCCGGCGGCGCCGATATTCATCGCTTCCCGCGAGGCCCCAATCCGGGAACGTTTCTCCACGGTTTGCTGGAATGGGCCGGTGATGACGGCTTTGCCGTTACCCGCGAGGCGCTGGAAGATGCAATTGCCCGGCGCTGCAACCTGCGTGGCTGGGAAGGCTGGATCACCACCCTGAGTGACTGGCTACAGCATTTGCTCACATCGCCATTGCCGATCGCTGGCGGGCAACCGCCGGTTGTTCTTGAGCAACTGAAGCAATACCGGGTCGAGATGGAGTTCTGGTTCGCCAGCCATAAAGTCGATGTGCTCAAACTCGACGAACTGGTGCGTCAGCACACTCACAGGGGCGTGGCCCGCGTGGCGGCAGAATCGGTGCAGCTCAACGGCATGTTCAAAGGTTTCATCGACCTGACCTTCGAACACCAAGGTCGCTACTACGTGGCGGACTACAAATCCAACTGGCTTGGCGTGGATGATCTGGCCTACACCGAGCAAGCCATGGAACAGTCGATCCTCGACAACCGCTATGACCTGCAATACGTGCTGTACCTGTTGGCGTTGCATCGCCAGCTCAAGGCACGGCTGCCTGATTACGATTACGACCGGCATGTCGGCGGCGCGTTGTATCTGTTCCTGCGCGGCACCCGCGCGGACAGTCGCGGTGTGTATTTTGTTCGTCCGCCCCGTGAACTGATCGAACGTCTCGACCGAATGTTTCAAGGAAAACCCGAACCCAAGATCGAACCCGCCTGGGAACAGGGAGTCCTGCTATGAGCCGCACTTTTGCCGACCTGCTCCCGACACCGCTGGCAGCCGACAGTCTGTCGAGGCTGTCGCCACTGACCAGTGCCGACGACCTGTTGATATTGCTGACTCGTTGGGTAGAGCGCGGCTGGCTGCGTGCGCTGGATAAAGCGTTTGTCGGCTTCCTGCACGAACTTGAGCGCGACACGGATCCGCTGGTGTTGCTCGCGGCCGCCCTGACCAGCCATCAACTTGGCCACGGTCATGTCTGTCTCGATCTGTACGAGACCCTGAAAGCTCCCGACTTCGCGCTGTCGCTGCCGCCCGAAGGGGACGTGCAAGGTGGTGTGTTGCTGCTGCCTTCGCAATTGCTCGAGGCGCTTGATGGTGCGCATTGGTGCAAGGTTCTGGCGGGCAGTTCTCTGGTCGCACTGGCGGCGGATAGCAGTGATTCGGCACAGCAGCGCCCGCTGGTGTTGTCGGGCAAGCGCCTGTACTTGCGACGCTACTGGGCCTACGAACGACGGATTGATACGGCGTTGCGTCAGCGTCTGCAGCAGGTTGAGCCGACGCCGGACGATCTGCCGCAGCGACTGAGTGAGCTGTTCGGATCAGCCAAGGCGGGAGCAGTGATCGACTGGCAGAAGCTCGCCTGCGCCCTCGCCACTCGCGGCGCCTTCAGCATTGTCACTGGCGGGCCGGGCACTGGCAAAACCACCACTGTGGTGCGTTTGCTGGCCTTGCTTCAAGCACCGGCAGTCGCCACCGGTCATCCGCTGCGGATTCGTCTGGCGGCACCGACAGGCAAGGCTGCGGCGCGGTTGACCGAGTCCATCAGCCAGCAAGTGCAGTCGCTGGAAGTCAGCGAAGCGGTGCGGGCGAAAATCCCTTGCGACGTCACCACCGTGCATCGTCTGTTGGGCAGTCGTCCCGGCACCCGCCACTTCCGTCACCACGCCGGAAACCGCCTGCCACTGGACGTGCTGGTAGTCGACGAGGCCTCGATGATCGACCTGGAAATGATGGCCAACCTGCTGGATGCCTTGCCCACCCATGCTCGACTGGTATTGCTCGGCGACAAGGATCAATTGGCTTCTGTGGAGGCCGGCGCGGTGCTCGGGGATTTGTGCCGAGACGCCGAAGGTGGCTGGTACAGCCCGCAGACGCGCCAGTGGCTGGAGTCAGTCAGCGGTGAGTCGTTGCAGGGCAGCGGCTTGCATGAGGACACCGATGGTTCTCACCCGCTGGCTCAGCAAGTGGTGATGCTGCGCCACTCACGGCGCTTCGGCGAGGGTAGTGGAATCGGTCAGCTCGCGCGTCGGGTCAACCAACAGTTGCCGGATGAAGCGCGGCAGTTGCTCACGACCGGGCACTACGACGATGTGTATTCGTTGCCGCTCAAGGGCGAGCACGATCACAAGCTCGAGCGTCTGTTGCTTGAGGGACATGGCGACGGCCCACAGGGCTACCGCCATTACCTGAGTGTGCTGCGCAATCAGCGCCCACCGTCGGACAGGCCACTGGAACATCCGGACTGGGTCATTTGGGCCCGCGAAGTCCTGCAGGCGTTCGACACGTTCCAGTTGTTGTGTGCCGTGCGCAAAGGGCCGTGGGGTGTCGAGGGGCTGAATGATCGCATCACCGCAGCGCTGCTCAAAGCACGACTGATCGAAAACGATCAGCAATGGTACGAAGGCCGTCCGGTCTTGATGACACGTAATGATTACGGTCTGGGCCTGATGAACGGCGATATCGGGATCGCCCTCAAACTGCCCGAGCGCGAAGGACCTGATGCAGGCAAGCCGGTATTACGCGTGGCATTCCCGCGCAACGATGGTCAGGGCGGCGTGCGCTTTGTATTGCCGAGCCGGCTCAACGACGTCGAAACCGTCTACGCGATGACGGTGCACAAATCCCAAGGCTCGGAGTTTGCCCATACGGCGCTGATTCTGCCCGATGCCTTGAACCCGGTGCTGACCAAAGAATTGATCTACACCGGCATTACCCGGGCCAAGCATTGGTTCACCTTGATCGAATCCCGATCCGGCGTGTTTGAAGAAGCGGTGCAGCGCAAGGTCAAACGCCTGAGTGGGCTGATGCTGGAACTGGAGGGGGGCGCATTGCCTCAGAGGTGAGAATCCCGGTGATTGGCGGCGATTACTGACCAACCGGTCAGAGGTCGCTGTCTCGCTGGCGTTTCACTGCTGTGCTATCGTTGCGGCATCATTTCGCTACGATCCAAGAGAATCCCTGCATGAAGGTGTCTGTCTGGGCGACAGAGCGCGTAGTTGTCTGCAAGCACGCGTTGCTTGTTGCTCTGCTCTGGATATTGACGGGCGCGGCTGTCGCGCAGCCGCAAGCGCCGACGGGCATGGCCGAACAACGGGCCAAATCTGTCACTCAGGTTGTTCTTGGCATTCTCAGCTACGCGCGCTGGCCGGTGGAGCCGGCGCAATTGCGTCTGTGCATCGTCGGCCCCACCGAATACACCGATGACCTGGTCAAAGGCACCACGCAAGCCACGGGGCGACCGGTCACCGTACGTCGCCTGCTCGCCGACAATCCGGCGATCGTTAGCGAATGCGATGCGGTGTACATCGGCAAACTTACGGCGGATGAACGCACTCGCTTGTTCGCTTCGCTGATCGGTCATCCGGTACTGAGCATTAGCGAAGGTGGCGATCAATGCACGGTCGGTAGCCTGTTCTGTCTGCGTGTTGGCGATGAACAAGTGTCCTTCGAGGTCAATCTCGACTCCGTTGCCCGCAGCGGCGTGCGCATTCACCCCAGCGTGCTGCAATTGTCGCGTCGCAAACCGGCGGCGCCATGAACCTGTTCAGATCGAATAGCCGCCCAACGCTGGGTTCGGTCATTGGCCGAGGGCATTTGACGGTCGCGCTGGTGGGCGTGGCGATGGCCAGCGTTTCGCTGACGTTGCTCGGCGTACTGGCATTACGGGTTTATGCCGATCACAACCTGCATTTGATCGCCCGTTCGATCAGCTACACCGTGGAAGCTGCGGTGGTGTTCAACGACAAGACCGCCGCCAATGAATCGCTGGCGCTGATTGCTTCCTCCGAAGAGGTCGCTGACGCCCAGGTGCTGGACAGTCAGGGACAACTGCTCGCGCATTGGCAACGCCCGGAAAACGGTTTGTTCTCTGAGCTGGAAATGCAGATCACTCGCGCCATCCTGGAAAGGCCTGTCAGTCTGCCGATCGAGCATCAGGACCGTGAAATCGGTCGTGTACTGCTCACCGGCCATGGTGGCAGCCTGATGCGCTTTCTGCTCAGCGGTCTGGCGGGGATCATCCTCTGTACCGCGATCAGCGCCTGGGTTGCACTCTACCTGGCGCGCCGCCAGTTACGCGCGATCACCGGTCCCCTGCGCAGTCTGGCCAATGTGGCCCACGCCGCACGTAGCGAACGCGCACTGGACCGTCGCGTACCGCAAGCGCAGATCGCCGAACTCGACAACCTCGGCAATGACTTCAATGCCTTGCTCGATGAACTGGAGTCGTGGCAAACCCATCTGCAAAACGAAAACGAAACCCTCGCTCACCAGGCCAGTCACGACAGCCTGACCGGGCTGCCGAACCGTGCCTTTTTCGAAGGGCGCTTGATCCGCGCATTGCGCAATGCCGGCAAACACGATGAGCGCGTTGCCGTGTTGTTTCTCGACAGTGACCGCTTCAAAGGCATCAACGACAACTTCGGCCACGCGGCGGGTGATGCGGTGCTGGTGGCGGTGGCCAATCGCGTTCGTGCGCAGTTGCGCGAAGAAGATCTGGTGGCGCGGTTGGGTGGTGACGAGTTCGCCGTGCTGCTCACGCCGCTGCACACGGTCGAAGACGCCGAGCGTATTGCCGACAAGATCCTCGCCAGCATGGACATGCCCATCGCGCTGCCGGGTGACACCAGTGTGGTGACCTCGCTCAGTATCGGCATAGCGGTTTATCCCGATCATGGTGCCACGCCGGGGGCCTTGCTCGATGCCGCCGATGCGGCGATGTATCAAGCCAAGCGCCTGTCGCGCGGCGCCCAATTCACGGCCGGGGCGGAGCACCCGGTCGATTCCGTTCAAACCAGGAGCTGACTCTCGTGTTCACATTGTCCATTCGATCTTTTTACGCGGTGCTGTTGATGGCCGTACTGGCCCTGACCGGTTGCCAGACTGCACCACAAAAAGGCCTGACCCCGGTGCAAGTCGCCGTCCTCAAACAACAGGGCTTTGAGCTGACCGACGAGGGCTGGGAGTTTGGCTTGTCCGGCAAGGTGCTGTTTGGCAGCGACGTCGAAAGCCTGAACCCGCAAAGCACCGAGATCGTCGAACGCATCGGCAAGGCCCTGCTGGGGGTCGGCATAGAGCGCGTGCGGGTCGATGGCCACACTGACGCCTCGGGCAAGGAAACCTACAACCAGCAACTGTCGCTGCGTCGTGCGAAAAGTGTCGCCAACGTGCTGGGCACGGTCGGCATGAAGCAAGAGAACATCCAGTTGCAGGGTCTCGGCAGCAAAGAGCCGGTGGCGTCCAACAACACGGCGGCCGGTCGCACCGAAAACCGCCGGGTGTCGATTGTGGTCAGTGCCGACTAGTCGGCGAACTGCATGTCGCGGGTCTCACCCATCAGCAGACTCTGATTGCGCTCCGTCACCTCACGAATGTAATCCCACAACAAGGTGATCCGCTTCAACTTCCTCAGATCCTCTCGGCAGTACATCCAGAACTGCCGGGTAATATCGATTTCCTCCGGCAATACCGGCAACAGGCGCGGATCCTGCGCGGCGAGGAAGCACGGCAGAATCGCCAGCGAGCGCCCCTGCTGCGCCGCGACAAACTGCGCGATCACGCTGGTGCTGCGCAAGTTGGCGCTGGCGCCGGGCAGCACGTTCGCCAGGTAGAGCAGCTCCGAGCTGAACGCCAGATCATCCACATAACTGATGAATTGATGCTTGCCCAAGTCTGCCGGGCGGCGGATCGGTGGGTGTTGGTCCAGATAATCCTGGGTCGCGTAGAGCTGCAAGCGGTAGTCGCAGAGTTTGCAGCACACGTACGGCCCGTGCTCCGGGCGCTCAAGTGCGATGACGATGTCGGCCTCGCGCTTGGACAGGCTGATGAAGTGCGGCAGCGGCAGGATGTCCACCGAGATGGCCGGGTAGGCGTCGACGAAGTGGCTTAGCTGCGGGGTGATGAAAAAGCTGCCGAAGCCTTCGGTGCAACCCATGCGCACATGCCCGGACAACGCCACGCCGGAGCCTGACACCTGCTCGCAGGCCATGTGCAATGTGCTTTCGATCGACTCGGCATAACCGAGCAAACGCTGGCCTTCGGTGGTCAGGACGAAGCCGCTGGTCCGCGATTTTTCGAACAGCAAGGTCCCCAATGCTGCTTCCAGCGAACTGATCCGCCGCGACACGGTTGTGTAGTCGACAGCCAGCCGTTTGGCAGCAGTGCTGGCCTTGCGGGTGCGGGCGACTTCGAGGAAAAACTTGAGGTCGTCCCAGTTCAGCGAACCTAGCGAGGTGATGTTTTTTTGCATGATGGACGGGCTTATATGTGCGTTCTTATTAGAAGTTTGCACATCTATACTCCAAAAACAGTCCGACAACCAATTCGTGACATACGCCTCATCTCAAGGCGAACCTTTCGCCTTGGCTCCTACGATAAAAACAAGTTCTGGAGACCAGCATGAACGCATCGCTTACGCCCAACGACACCACGCTGCAGAAGGTCAAACTGCTGATCGACGGCGAGTGGGTCGAGTCGCAGTCCACCGAATGGCACGACATCGTCAACCCGGCGACCCAGCAAGTGCTGGCGAAAGTCCCGTTCGCCACCGCCGCTGAAGTCGATGCCGCCGTCAGCGCCGCTCAGCGCGCTTTCCAGACCTGGAAACTGACCCCGATCGGCGCGCGGATGCGCATCATGCTCAAGCTGCAAGCGTTGATCCGCGAACACTCCAAACGTATTGCCGTGGTGCTCAGCGCCGAGCAGGGCAAAACCATTGCTGACGCCGAGGGCGATATTTTCCGTGGTCTGGAAGTGGTCGAGCATGCGTGCTCGATCGGCAGCCTGCAGATGGGCGAGTTTGCCGAGAACGTCGCCGGCGGCGTTGATACTTACACCCTGCGTCAGCCGATCGGCGTGTGCGCCGGCATCACGCCGTTCAACTTCCCGGCGATGATTCCGCTGTGGATGTTCCCGATGGCCATCGCTTGCGGCAACACCTTCGTCTTGAAGCCGTCCGAACAGGATCCGCTGTCGACCATGCTGCTGGTGGAACTGGCGATCGAGGCCGGTGTTCCGGCCGGCGTGTTGAACGTGGTTCACGGCGGTAAAGACGTGGTCGATGGCCTGTGCACGCACAAGGACATCAAAGCCGTGTCCTTCGTCGGTTCGACCGCTGTCGGTACCCACGTTTACGACTTGGCCGGCAAGCACGGCAAACGCGTGCAATCGATGATGGGCGCAAAAAACCACGCCGTGGTGCTGGCGGATGCCAATCGCGAGCAAGCGCTGAATGCGCTGGTCGGCGCCGGTTTCGGTGCGGCCGGGCAACGTTGCATGGCCACTTCGGTGGTGGTGCTGGTCGGCGCGGCGAAACAATGGCTGCCGGATCTGAAAGCGCTGGCGCAAAAACTCACCGTCAACGCCGGCAGCGAGCCGGGCACTGATGTCGGTCCGGTGATCTCGAAAAAAGCCAAAGCGCGGATTCTCGATCTGATCGAAAGTGGCATCAAGGAAGGCGCCAAGCTGGAACTGGACGGTCGCGACATCAAGGTGCCGGGTTACGAGCAGGGCAACTTTGTCGGCCCGACCCTGTTCTCGGGCGTGACCACCGACATGCAGATCTACACCCAGGAAATCTTCGGCCCGGTGCTGGTGGTGCTGGAAGTCGATACCCTCGATCAGGCGATTGCGCTGGTCAACGCCAACCCGTTCGGCAACGGCACCGGCCTGTTCACCCAGAGCGGTGCGGCGGCGCGTAAATTCCAGACGGAAATCGACGTCGGCCAGGTCGGCATCAACATCCCGATCCCCGTGCCGGTACCGTTCTTCAGCTTCACCGGTTCGCGCGGCTCGAAACTCGGCGACCTTGGTCCGTACGGCAAGCAAGTGGTGCAGTTCTACACGCAGACCAAAACAGTCACGGCACGCTGGTTCGATGACGACAGCGTCAACGACGGCGTGAACACCACCATCAACCTGCGCTGAGGAATGGCCATGAAAATCGCATTTATCGGTCTGGGCAACATGGGCGCGCCGATGGCGCGCAACCTGATCAAGGCGGGGCACTCGCTGAACCTGGTCGACCTGAACAAAACCGTGCTGGCGGAACTGGAGCAACTGGGCGGCACCATTCGCGCTTCGGCTCGCGAAGCTGCTGAAGATGCCGAACTGGTAATCACCATGCTGCCAGCGGCGGTGCATGTGCGCAGTGTCTGGCTCGGTGATGACGGTGTGCTGGCTGGTATTCGCCAAGGTGTGCCGGCAGTGGATTGCAGCACTATCGATCCGCAGACGGCGCGCGATGTGGCTGCCGCTGCGGCGAAACAAGGCGTGGCCATGGCCGATGCGCCGGTGTCCGGTGGCACCGGTGGCGCCACTGCCGGCACGTTGACCTTTATGGTTGGCGCCACCCCGGAACTGTTTGCCACCCTGCAACCGGTGCTGGCGCAAATGGGCCGCAACATTGTGCATTGCGGAGAAGTCGGTACCGGGCAGATCGCCAAAATCTGCAACAACCTGCTGCTGGCGATTTCGATGGTCGGCGTCAGCGAGGCGATGGCGCTGGGCGATGCACTGGGCATCGACACGACTGTGCTGGCCGGGATCATCAACAGCTCGACCGGACGCTGCTGGAGTTCGGAGATGTACAACCCGTGGCCGGGCATCGTCGAAACCGCACCAGCGTCCCGTGGTTATACCGGTGGTTTCGGCGCCGAGTTGATGCTCAAGGATCTGGGCCTGGCGACAGAAGCGGCGCGTCAGGCGCACCAACCGGTGGTGCTCGGCGCGGTGGCGCAGCAGTTGTATCAGGCGATGAGTCAGCGTGGGGATGGCGGGAAAGATTTCTCGGCGATCATCAACAGCTACCGCAAGCCTGCAATAGAAGGACAGCGCTGAACGAACCGTGGGAGCGAGTCTGGTAGCGATGGCTGAGTGTCAGGCAGCCTTTCTTTGCCAGATCCACCGCAATCGCTAGCAGGCTAGCTCCCACAGGGATTTGAGTGAATCTGGGACATTTGCCGGGAAATCACGTCGGGTGATCTCCCGGCTTTTTTGCATCAGGCAAAAACGAAATATTTACGCACGGTCTCGACCACTTCCCACGTGCCTTTCATCCCCGGCTCAACCACGAAGATATCGCCAGCACGCAGGTGGATCGGCGCCATGCCGTCCGGGGTGATCACGCAGTAGCCTTCCTGGAAATGGCAGTACTCCCACTTCACATAATCAACGCGCCACTTGCCTGGTGTGCAGATCCACGTGCCCATGATCTTGCTGCCGTCTTCGCTGGTGTAGGCGTTGAGGTTGACGGTGTGCGGGTCACCTTCGAGTTTTTCCCATTTGCAGGCATCGAGTACCGGCAGCGGGTGGGTGTCGCGCAGAACGGTGATAGGGGCAGTCATGTGTCGGCTCCAGACAAGGCGATCAAACGGAAGCTGCACCCTATAGCGCCGTGCCTCTGCCCAGATGTCTGTGCTCGACATTCAGATATCCATAAACGCTGCCAGCGTTTTACGGATGGAAGCGTAAACCTTCCAGCAAAATCAATTAACGGCAGTACTGATCTAAAACAAAGGTTATGAAGTTATAACTATTTTACTTGTCTGGTTTTTGCTTTTAGTACGTCGGTTCCGTTGTGTCCTTAGTTGCTTTCGATAGTCAGCCTGCCCGATAGCGCGGGCGCCCCACCATACCCCGTCTTTGTTAAGTAAATAAGTCGTTCGCCGCACCAAGGAGGTGCGGTGTCTGTGGGGTTTTGCAGACTTTTTTCGAGTTGTAAAAAAACCTTGAATAGTTCGTTGACTCTCCCCTTAAGGGCAGAGTTTAGATTCCCGCCGCGTGAGAAGTTGCTGTGGGAAAAGTTACTTTTCATAAGTCGAATTCATGAAGTAGTCACGACATATAGGGAGATAGAAATGAACAATCCATTGGACTTGGAACATGTCGTTGCCAGCACTCGCGAAATCCTCGCACAGCTGTTGGTGATGGATGCGAATGACATCGAAGAAAACAGCAGCATCGTCGAAGACCTCGGTGCCGACTCGCTGGACATCGTCGACCTGAGCTTCCAGTTGGGCCGCCAATATGGCTGCACACTGCCGAAAACCAGCGTGCTCGACCATGCAGTGGCGGTTTGCGGTGATGCCAGTGAGTTTCTCGCCAACGGTCGCATTACCGAAAACGGCAAGCACCTGCTTGAGCAAAGCCTCAGCGCCTACACCCCGGATCAACTGAAGGCGGGCATGCAACCGGCTCAAGTGTTCGCCGCGACTACCGTGCGCAACTGGGCCAACCAGTGCCGCAATCTCTTCAACTACCTGCCGGCGACCTGCCCGGATTGCAACGCCCACCAAGCGATTCTGAACGAGCGCCAACAAGTGGTCTGCGGCGCGTGCAGTGCGCGTCTGGTGCCGGCGGATGGCGATGAAGTGTCGCGTCAATTGGTTGAGCAGTTTGTTACCACTCACACCAAAGAAGCGGTGTAGGAGTTCTCATGCGGGCACGAGAAGTCTATGTGAGCGGGTTCGGTCTGGTGGCGCCCATGGCGCTGGACGCTGCCACGTTGTTCGAGCGGATTTGCCGGAAGCAATCCTGTGTCCGCGAACATCCCCGGTTCAAGGCGCTGGGATTCAACAACAGCGCAGCCGGGTTTATCGACGATACGCAGTGGCAGCGGATCGGCGCCGGTTTCGGCGGCAACGCGGCGCTGCACCCACGGCAAAGTGTGCTGGCCGAATACGTTGCCCGGCAGGCGCTGGAGCATGCCGGCCTGACGCCGGCAGACTTTGCCCACAGTCGCAGCGGTCTGTTCCTGGGCGCCAACAAATACTGTGCCGACAGCCACGACCTGCAGCGGCTCAGCCGTTGCATGGACGAGGCCGGCCGCGTCGACCTCGACCGTCTGCTGGACAGTCCGGCAACGTCCAGCGTGCCCTTCATCCGGCGCGTCGATCAACAGACGCAACACCTGGCCGATCGGCTCGGCATCCGCGATCACATCTCGACCCATTCCGATGCCTGTGCCGCCGGCACCATGGCCATCGGCAGTGCTTACCGGGCCATTGAGCGCGGCGAGATCGATCTGGCTATCTGCGGCGCCGTCGAACTGATGGCCAATGAATTGCCTTATTACATGTTCAACAGCCTCGGCGCGCTCTGTCAGGCCGACTTGCCGGCGAGCGAACAGAGCCGCCCGTTCATGCCTGACCGTAGCGGTTTTGTCCTCAGCGAAGGCTCGGCGATGCTCATTCTCGAATCCGCTGAACACGCGCAGCGCCGCAAGGCTGCGCCACTGGGCCGGGTGTTGGGTTATGCGAATGTCTGCGAGGCGCAGAAAATGACCTCCAGCAGCCGCGATGGCAGTAAATACGAGGAATGCATGGAAGCAGCAATCGAGGACGCCGGGCTGCTGCGCAGCGCCGTGCAACACGTCAACACCCACGGCACCTCCACGCAGGCCAATGACAGTTGTGAAGCTTTGGCGCTACAGCGTCTGTTCGGCGGATGCCAGGACTTCATGACTTTCACCGCCAACAAGTCCGCCATCGGCCATTCACTGGCAGGCAGTGGTGCGATCGAAGCAGTGCTGTCACTGATGAGCCTGCGTGACGGTGTGCTGTTGCCCACTCTGAATTACGACCCCGAGCGTGCCGAATACCCTTCGCTGAAGTTCTTGAGCGAGCCGGTACGACAGCCGATCAGCGTGGTGATGTCCAACTCGTTCGGCTTCGGCGGCATCAATAGCTCGCTGATTCTGGGGAGGGCATGACATGAACCGGGCCATCTATCTCAATGCCGCTGCGGTGCTGAACGTGGCGGGCGGTGAATGTGCTGACTTGCTCGGCACGCCCTGCGCGGCGCAACCGCTGGCATTTGATGCACAGCGTCAGGCGTTTGCCTTGCCGACGCCGCGACTGGCCAGTGACCTGTTTGATCGCAAGATCCAGCGCAGCGTCGAACCGCAGGGCTTGCGCCTGTTGCATTGCGCCGCACGGCTGGCGCCAGCACTGGCGGCGCTGCAATTGCCTGCCTCACGCATTGCCCTGACAGCGGCCATTCCTGAAGTCGATGCGCCGAGCCCTTGCTGGGATGCGGTGCAGGCGATCATCGAACAGCCACACAAACAACTCAGCCAATTGTTGGCCAACACACCGCCCCTGCATGCGTTGACCCTGCTCAACAGCAGCGTCATGGCTTATGTCGCCGAAGCATTGAGTTGCCACGGGCCAATGGGCGGATTTTGTTCTCAGGACAACGCCGGACTGGATGCGCTGATCGAAGCCTGCCAGCAGATTGGCGAGCGGCATGCCGACGCCGCGTTGGTGGTCAGCAGCAGTCCGAACCTGACGCCGGCCCTGTACCTGCGCGAGCCCGATCAGGCGAGCGAACCGATTTTCGGTGAGGGCGCCGCGGCGCTGTTGCTGGCGTCGACACCTGCGCCGGGTGCGGCACACGCCGTGCGCATTGCCGGGTTTGCCCGTGGTTACAGCACCGATCCGCAACGCTCTGTGGCGGTGGGGCGCCGCGTGATCGACCAGGTCCTGAGTGTCGAGAAACTGCGAGTCGGCGACGTCGAGCATATCGTCGGCAATTGCGCTGACGGGCAAGTGATGAAGTTGCTCGAAGCTTTCCCGCGCGAGATTCGCAGCACCCGCGCCATGACCGGTGAACTGGGTGCCAGCGGCTTGCTGACCGAGGTCGCACTGACCTTGCACCTCAGCCGTGAAGTAGCGGCGACGCCGGGCTACACGTTGCTTGTCAGCCACACTCGCGCCGGTCACTGGGGCGCATTGTTGTTGGCCAGTGAAACCATGGAGAAGCACGCATGAGTGCGACACGGATTGTGATCACCGGCATGGGCGCCGTCACCGGTTTCGGTTTCGAATGGCAGACCCTCTGGGAAAAAATGCTCGGCGCCGAACATTGCGTGCGGCCATGGCAGCCGGACGACGTGCAAGAGGCGTCGTTCGCGGTGCGTTATGCAGCACCGGTCGACATGCGCCTGTTGCCGGAAAAACTGCAAAGCCATCCGGCCTGGACGATGCCGCTGGAAAAGCGCAGTCGGTTTGGCTGGGTGGCTGCCACGCAGGCAGTCGGTGACAGCGGCTTGCAGCCAGAACAGTTGCGTGGCGCGGCGGTGCTGTGTGCCTCGGGAGCACCGCAGCACATGCTCGCCGACATGCTGCTGACCGAAGCTCCGAATGGCGGCACCCCGAGCTGGTCGTACCTGATGTCGCGGGCCGGGCAAGTGAATGCCGATGGCTCGCTGCGTCAGAGCAACGACCGGTTGGCGCGGGTAATCGCCGACGACCTGGGTTGTGAAGGGCCGGTGATCAACATCAGCAGTGCCTGCGCCGGCGCTTCGCAGGCCATTGGCAATGCCTTTCAGATGATTCGTCGCGGAGAAGTCAGCGTAGCGCTGGCGGGGGGCGCCGACTCGGTGCTCAACCTCGACACCATGGCCGCGTTGTATCTGTTGGGTGCCGCTTCGGGCGAGCAACGCTGGGGCGCGGATCTGTGCCGCCCGTTCGATCGTAATCGCAGCGGTCTGATTGCTGGCGAGGGCGGTGGTTTCGTCGTGCTGGAAAGCCTCGAACATGCCTTGGCCCGTGGCGCCACGCCGTATGCCGAGGTGTTGGGTTTCGGCAGCAGTCTGGACGCCTACAAAGTCACTGCACCGCAACCGGAGGGACGCGGTGCGGCACTGGCGATGCAGGCCGCGCTCGACGACGCCGCGCTACGCCCGCAGCAGATCGATTTGATCAACGCCCACGGCACTTCGACACCGCTCAACGACGTTGCCGAAACCCTCGCGATCAAAAGCGTGTTCGCCGAACACAAGCACTATCAAGCCTTGGCTGTCAGCGCCAACAAATCACAGTTCGGTCACCTGATCGCAGCCGCTGGCGCCCCTGAATGCATCGTCACCGCGTTGGCCTGCCTCAACGATCTGGTGACGCCAACGGTGAACCTGCATGACGCCGACGAACAGTGCGATCTGGATTACTGCGCCGGTCAAGCCGTCAGCCGCCGAGTGGATTACGCGTTGAGCAACTCCTTCGGTTTCGGTGGCCTCAATACCTCGCTGGCCCTTGGTAAATATCGGGAGCACGGACTATGACTAATGCCACTGTACGTGTCGCGATCGCCGGCAGCGGTTGTGTCTTGCCCACCGGCTGGGGCGTAGAAGGTTTCTGGTCGGCGGCCCGCGAGGGGCGCAGCGCGATCTCGCCCCTGAACTCGTCGTTGTTCCACAGCGAGCGGGTCATTGCGTTCGGGCACATCGCTGATCGAGACCATCAACGTAGCCGTCAGGACATTGCGCAAAACCTCCAGCGTTACTGCCCGCCGGCGGTGATCTGGGGCGTCAGTGCGGTGCGCCAGGCGCTGGCCGAGGCCGGGCTTGAACCGGGCCGCGACAACGTGCGTTTTGGTCTCTATTGCTGCCAGGGCGGCTACACCCATCCGTCGCTCGCGTCTTACGGCGAACTGTTGCACGAGTGTCAGACCGAGACCGGTGCCGACATGCAGCGTCTGGCCAAACGCGTGTTGCAGGAGCGCGCGCTCGATCCGTTTCTGGTCCTCAAAAGCCTCAGCAACGGTTTGCTCGGCGTCGTCAGTCTGGCCTTGAAGCTTGAGTGCGAATGCAACGCCTACATGCAAGGCGTGGCCGGCAATCTGGCGGCACTGCGCGAAGCCTGCGCCGCGCTGCAAAGCGGTCGAGTGGATGCGGCCATTGTCGTCGGCGCCGGCAGTGAGCTTGATCCGCTGGCGCTCGCCGCACTGGCCGAAGCGGGGGTGATCAGCACCGACGGTTCGCAAAGCCTGCGTGCCTTTGATCGCCAGGGTCGTGGCGGCATTGCCGGCGAAGGCGCGGCAGCGTTGGTACTGCGCCGCGCCGATGATCTGCCGGCGGGGCCGCAAACCTGCCTGACCGCTCTGTTCGCACACCCGCGTCTGGACTCGCTGAGCCTGCCGGACAAACAGGTGGATCTGCTGATCAGCAGCGCCACTGGCGAGCCGCAAAAAGATGCCGATCTGGCCCGCACGCTGGCACGAACCGGTGCCGCGCACATCACCAGCAGCACATCGCTGACCGGCATTCTGAGTGGTGCACCGAGTCTGGTTGATCTGATCTTCGCCCGGCAGGCCTTGCAGGCGCAAAGCATCCCGCCGGTCAGTGGCCTGCAGCAACCGCTGGATGCGCATCTGCCATTTGTCATGGCTGAGCCGCGCGATGCCGTGCTGCACGATTGCCTGGTGATCAACCGTGACGACAACGGCTTCAGTGCCGGTTACCACCTCGAATTTCACGCGGCCGACTGACCGTCGGCACGCAACGAAACGCAGCTGATTTTTTACTCAAGGGATAGAACTGTCATGGATTACCGCGATTACGTACGGCCGAAATTCGTTGAATTGATGCAGGCCCTGGGCCTCGAATGCCAGTTCCACAGAGCGCTGGGCAGCAAACTGTTTTACCGCGACCGGCAGGGCGAAGAGGTGACTGTCACTGACTTCCTCGGCGGTTACGGCGCCGCGCTGTATGGTCACAACGATCCGCAATTTGTCGATCAACTCGTCGACCTGTTGCGTGCCGATGTACCGTTCAACGCGCAGATGTCGGTGCGCGGTGCGGCGGGGCAGTTGGGGCGTGAACTCAGTGAAGCGTTCAACCGTGAGTTGAACAACAGCGAACGCTACATTTCGACCTTCTCCAACAGTGGCGCCGAGTCGGTGGAAATCGCCGTCAAGCACGCCGAATACCGCCGTCAGAAAAACCTGCAGAAGCAATTCGACGAGCGCGATTTCGCTCTCGCCAATCTGGTCGCCAGCGACAAGGCTTACGTCGAACTGGACATTGACGATCTCGATTTGCCCGCCGGTCTGTTGCCGCAGAATCTGTCCTGCGTCACCGTGCGCCAAGTGGTCGAAGCGGTGCGTCAGCACAACCTGGCGCAGTTGCATGTCGAGCCGGTGTTCCTGGCTGTGCGCGGCAGCTTCCACGGCAAACTGGTGAACACCGTTCAGTTGACCTATGGCAAGCAGTACCGCAAGCCGTTCGCCCGTTTCGGCCTCAACGTCGAGTTCATCGACCCGCAGCAACCCCAGCAATTGCAAGAACTGCCGGCCCGTCACGTACGTCACTGGCTGAGCCTGGAATGGAGCGGCGAAACCCTGCAAGTGCGCCGCGAAGCATTCAGCGCGATCACCGCGGTATTGCTGGAGCCGATTCAGGGCGAGGGCGGCATCAACGAGTTCGCCAATGAGTTCTATCTCGGCCTGCGGCGCCTGTGCAACGAGCAGCAATGCCCGCTGATCATCGACGAAGTGCAATCGGGTTTCGGCCGCACCGGCACTTTGCTGGGTGCCAGCCATTTCAACTTGCAGGGTGACTACTACTGCCTGTCGAAAGCGCTGGGCGGTGGCCTGATGAAGATTGCCGCGACGGTGATTCGCGCCAGCCACTACGAAAACGATTTCAGCTACATCCACAGTTCGACCTTTGCCGAAGATGATGCGTCCTGCCATATCGCCCTGTCGGCCCTGCGCCGTCTGTTCGAGAACGACAGCGCGATGCTCAAGGACGTGAACAAGAAGGGCGGATACCTCAAGGCTTCGCTGCTGGAACTCAAGGCGGCCTACCCGGACGTGATCGCCGACGTGCGTGGTCGCGGCTTGCTGCTCGGTTTCGAACTGCACGACCTGACCGGCACCAGTTCGTTGGTTCAGGCCTCGGCGCAGTACAACGATGCGCTGGGCTACATCATCGCCGGCTACCTGCTGCAATTCGAATCCCTGCGCGTGGCGCCGTCGGGCAGCAACGCCAATGTGATTCGACTGGAACCGCCGGTGTGCATCACCTTCGAAGAGATCGATGGACTGATCGCTTCCTTGCAGAAAGTCTGCGACATGCTGCGCCGCCGCGACGCCTTCCCGCTGGCCGCCGGTGTGTGCGCCGACAGCATCGCTGACGTGCCCGCGCGCGAGGTCAGCTTCAAGGAGAGCGAAACCCGCCCAAAGTCTGACGAGAACGTGCGTGTGGTGGCTCGCGTGGCGTTCATCAACCATTTGATTGATTCGGACATGCTCAGCGACGTCGATCCGTCACTGTCGACCCTGAGCGCCGAGCAGAAGCGCGAATTCATCAAACGCATGGCGCCCGAGCGCCGTGCCGCGCCAATCGGCCCGGTGCTGATTCGCTCGAAACTCGGCACTGCCGTGGAGTTCACCCTGTACCCGCTGTGCATGGATTCCGATGCCATGGCGGCGTACATCGCCAGCGGCGATCTGCAAACCATCCGCGAAGAAGTCGGCAACCGTATCAAGGATGCCCGCGCCGACGGCTACAGCGTCGCCGGGCTGGGCATGTACACCTCGATCGTCACCAACAACTGCCAGGCCTTGCAGATTCCTGACATGGCGCTGACTTCCGGCAACGCGCTGACCATCGGCATGGGCCTGGAAGCCATCGAGCAGGGCTGCAAGCAGCAAGGCTTGGAACTGAGCGAGCAGACCGCTGCGGTGGTCGGTGCGGCGGGCAATATTGCCTCGACCTACGCCTCACTGCTGTCGACCAGCGTCGAGCACCTGATCCTCATCGGCAGCGGCCGCGACGGTTCCCTGCGTCGTCTGGAAAAAACCGCTCACCAGATTTATGCCGAAGCCGCTCGCGCGATCCTCAAGGGTGTCGCCGAACACGATCGCCTCGCCCGTCGCCTGCAGCAAATTGATGGAATCGATGGGATCTTGCAGTCCCACGGCAGCAGTACCGATCTGGGGCAGCGCGTGGCAAAACTGGTCGAGGAACGCCTGGGCGCGAACGCTTTCATCACCGTCAGCAACGATCTTGATGTGCTGAAACAGGCGCGCATCGTGCTCTGCGCGGCCAACGCACCGCAGCCGTTTCTTTTCGCCGAGCACTTCGCCGAAAACAGCGTGATCTGCGACATCGCCGTACCGCTGAACGTTGACCAGGACCTCGCCAGCCAACGCTCCGACGTGCTCTACATGCACGGCGGCATCGTGCAGACGCCGCTGGGCGATGGCCTGGTGAAAAACGTTCGGGCCTATCTCAAGCAAGGCCAGTTGTACGCGTGCATGGCCGAATCGGTGCTGATGGGCCTGTCCGGTATGAAACAGCACTACTCCTACGGCGACATCAGCCGCGAGCAAGTGCAGCAGATTCGAGCACTGGCCGCGACCCACGGCTTCAGCCTCGCGCAATTCAAAACCGATAACTCGCTTTAAGGAACGGTCATGCCGAATAAAGTAGCAGTGGTGACCGGTGGCAGTCGTGGCATCGGTCGGGCGATTGTCCAGACCCTGGCCGGGGCGGGTTATCAGATCGCGTTCAGTTACGTACGCGATGAAGTCGCGGCGATGGCCTTGCGCGATGAGGTTCAGGCGTCGGGGATCGATTGCCTGGCGTTGCAGTGCGATGTCAGCAGCGGCGACAGCATCAAGGCGTTTTTCGAGCGGGTCGATCAGCATTTTCAGCGTATCGATCTGTTGGTCAATAACGCCGGTATTACCCGTGACGGCTTGCTGGCGACGATGTCAGCGCGCGACCTGGTCGAGGTGATCCAGACCAACCTGATCGGCACGATGCTCTGCTGTCAGCAGGTGGTGCCGGGCATGTTGCGCCAGCGTAGCGGTTGCATCGTCAACATCAGTTCGGTGGCGGCGCAGAAGCCCGGCAAAGGCCAAAGCAACTATGCCGCTGCCAAGGGCGGGGTCGAATCGTTGACCCGTGCCTTGGCGGTGGAGCTGGCGCCACGCAACATTCGTGTCAACGCGGTTGCCCCGGGCATCGTCAAGACCGAGATGAGTACGGCGCTGATCGGCAGTCAGGAAGAAGAAATCCAGTCGCGTCTACTGATCAAACGCTACGCCGAACCGGAGGAAATTGCCGAAGCGGTGCTGTACCTCGCCGATCGCGGTTTGTACCTGACCGGGGAGGTCCTGTCGGTCAACGGCGGGTTGAAGATGCCATGAGCCGGACCATTCTGATCACCGGAGCGGCGAAAGGCATCGGCCGCGCGGTCGCCGAGAACTTTGCCGCCGAGGCTGGCAATCGCCTGATTCTGCTGGATCTCGATCTGGCCGAACTGCAGCGCTGGGTCGATGAGCAACAGGAGCAGATCCAGGCGCGGGTCGAAACCCATGCGGCGAACATTGCCGACCTGCCGGCCATGCAAGCATTCTTCAAAACCCTCGGTTCGCAAGTCGAGTACGTCGACGTGCTGGTCAACAGCGCCGGCATCTGCAACGAGAACGAGCCGGAAGACCTGCACAACTGGCACAAGGTGATTTCGGTCAACCTCAACGGCACGTTCTACGTGACCTCGCTGTGTCTGGCGCTGATGCCGGACCGTGGGCGAATCATCAACATGTCGTCGATCCTCGGCCGTGCCGGCAAGGTGCGCAACACCGCGTATTGCGCCTCCAAGCACGGCATCGTCGGCATGACCAAGGCGCTGGCGCTGGATCTCGCTTCGCGGCAGATCACCGTCAACGCGATTCTGCCGGCGTGGATCGATACGCCGATGTTGCAGGGTGAACTGGCGACGCAAGCGGCGATTGCAGGGTTGACCCAGGAACAGATCGTACGCAACGCGAAGAAGAAACTGCCGATGCGCCGTTTTATCCAGAGCGAAGAAGTGGCGGCGATGGTGCGTTACCTGGCCAGCCCCGAGGCTGGCGGGGTGACCGCGCAGAGTCTGGTGATCGATGGCGGTGTCGGGTTGGGAATGTAACGATGCCTCGATTTCACAACAGTCACATCGTGGGTGCGGTGTGGGCGTGCATGGCTGCGCCTATCGCGATGGCCGAATTTACCGTCGATGATCTCAAGCCCGATTACGCCGACGGTGAAGTCGGCGTGGCCACGGCTGTGCGCCTGCACGGTGACGATCAGGTCACGCAGAAAGCCGTGTATTTCAAGGCCAACCTGGAAGACAACTGGGAGGGCGGTTACTACAAGGCCAAGGGCCGCGTGCGTTACGACGCGCGCTATGACGGCAACAATCCGTACAGCGGACGGGCGCGGGACAAGTACCGTTTCGACGCCGATTGGCGGCACCTCTACGTCGGCCATTCGCTGGGTGACGGTGAAGTGACAGTGGGCTGGCAGCAAGTGGTCTGGGGCCGCGCGGATGAATTGCGCGTGCTCGATCAGATCAACCCGCTGGACTATCGCGATGGCCTGACACCGCTGCTCGAAGACAGCCGCATCGCCGTGCCCATGGTGCGCTTTGCACAACCGGTGGGCGAGTGGGAACTGGAGGCGCTGTGGATCACCGACTTCGTGAAAAACCAGGCGCCGGTTGAGGGCAGTGAATTTTCCGCGCCATTGTTTGCCGCGCCGGACCCGCAGTATTTTCTGCTCGATTCCAAACCCGGTTATGACGGCGACAAGGGCTATTCCTATGGCCTGAACGCCAACGGTCGGATCGGCGCGGTGGACACCAGTTTTGTTGCCTTGAGCGCCCGTCAGCAAGACCCGGTGTACGCCGTCGAAGGCCTCGCCGATGACGGTCGTACGCGACTGGAACGGCAGTTTCCCCGTTACACCATGGGCGGTGCCGGGCTGGCGATCGACGCCGGGCACAGCATCGTGGTGCGCAGCGAGGTCGCGTATTTCGACAACTGGCGAGTGACCAATCCGACCCGCGCCTACGGTGCCGACAGCACGCCGATGGTCAAGTCGCTGCTGGGTGTCGACTACCTGTTGCGCGACTGGCTGATTTCCACGCAGTGGCAGGAGCAGGTGTTGCTCGACTGGCAGGACGGCATGTTGCAGGACAAACACGAACCGCTGTTCACCCTGTCGGCCGAAGGCACTCATTGGCAGGACCGCCTCAAGAGTCGTCTGGTGGTCGCTGGCTCACCGCCGTTTCAGGACGACGCCTTGTTGCAAGGCATCTTCACCTACAAGCCGGTCGACTACATCAAGTTCGGGCTGGAGGTGGACGTGTTCTTCGGCAAGCCCGAGAAGACTTTCGGCGAGTACAGCAAGCGCGACCAAGTGCGGCTGTCGGCCGGTTATCTGTTCTGACCCATCACGCCTGCCGCTCTTGCGCGCAGGTGCATTCATCCAACGAAAAGGAAGTTGTCATGTTGCCGTTTTTGAAAAGTCTGACCGCCGCCGCATTGATCCTCGGTAGCGCCTGCGTCAATGCCGCCGAGGCCGGCAATGCCGATGAGATCATCCGTCAGGTACGCGATCGCAATGACGGGAACAGCTTCATGTCCCAGGTTTCACTGATCCTGCATGACAAAAAAGGCAATACCCGCGTTCGCGAGTTCACCTACCTGCAAAAGGATTACCCGGACAGCGACAAGTTCAGCATGTACTTTTCCGCACCGACTGACGTGCGTGACGTTGCCTTCCACATCGAAAACCCGCACGAAACCCTCGGCCTGGAAGACAGCCAGTGGATGTACCTGCCGGTCAGCCGCCAGACTCGCCGCATCTCCACCACCGACAAGCGTGGCTCGTTCATGGGCAGTGAGTATTCGTACGCCGATCTGGACAAGATTCGCGTCAAGGACTACTCGCAGAAACTCGTCGGCGAAGAACAGATCAAGGGCCGCGACTGCTACGTGATCGAGCGTGAACCGGCGTCCCCCGAGGTGCTGGCCAAGACCGGTTACAACAAGCTGAAAGTGTGGATCGACAAGCAGAATTTCCTGGTCATGCGTCAGGACTTCTTCGACGTCAAAGGTGTGCTGATCAAGCAGATGCGCACGCAGAAAGTCGCGACCATCGATTCGATCGACAGCATTGTGCTCAGCGAAACCGAGCACTTCATCGACGGCACGCGTTCGGAAATGCGCTTTAACCAGTTGCAGTACAACGTCTCTCTGGAAGACCGCCTCTTCACCCAGACCGCCATCAAGCGCGGGCTGAAAACCGGTGACCTGCCGGAATTTGCCGTGTCTGCCCGCTAAGCGCCGACCCCGACGACCTGGAACCGCATGATCATGGAAAGATATCTGAATTTCGTCGAGCGCTATGCGCGGGCGATTGTTTTCCTGCTGGTGGCAATTACGGCGTATTTCACTTATACGCTGGGCGCGCTGGTGTCCGACACCAACCCTTACCTGCTCAAGGAAAGCCACCCGGCGCGCAAGACCATCATCGATTTGCAGGGTGAGTTCACCGGCACGTTCGACTCGGTGATGGTGGCGCTGAACAACCCGCAAACGGTGTTCAACAAATCAACACTCAACGCGTTGTTTTCGATGTCGCAGTCGGTGCGCAAAATGATCCTGGCCAACGATGCCGACAAGGAGCAGTTGGCGCAGATCGTCGCCCGGCATCCAGACGACAGCCGTGCGCAGTTGTTGACCCGGGACATTCTCGAGGGTGGTTTTTCGCAGAACGATTACGCCAACGCCAAGGCATTGCGTGATCATGCTCAGAGCCAGAACTGGGATTCCCACGATCAGCTGTTCCTGACCTTTCTCGCCGAACGGATCAATCCGATTCGCGAAATGGCCTCGATGGGCGATCTGGAAAACATCGTCCTGACCGACGACGGCGAACTGTTGATCCACAAAACCCTGAATGCCTATGACATGGACCCGGCGCTGGTCGAGTCGCAGATCATGGGTAACGAGTTGATGGTCGACGGGGTGGTGTCCAAAGACAAGAAAGTCGCGATGCTGGTGGCCGAACTCGGCACCAAGCAGGACGACGCTCAGGCGCAACTGCGGGCTTATCAGATCGTGCGCGGCATCGTCGCGCAATATCAGGCCGAGCACCCGGAGTACAAGGACGAAATCTTCATCGCCGGCATGCCGATCTTCATCGCCGCGCAGCAGGAGATCATCGATCACGACCTGGCCGTGCTGTTCCCGATCGTGTTTCTGCTGATTACCTTGCTGCTGATTTTCTTCTTCCGTAAACCACTGGGCGTGTTGCTGCCGCTGTTCAATATTCTGTTCTGCACCATCTGGACGTTGGGCCTGATGGCGCTATTGCGCGTGCCGTTCGACCTGCTGACCAGTGTGCTGCCGGTGTTCCTGTTCACCATTTGCTGCTCGGACGCTATCCACGTGATGGCCGAATATTACGAGCAGAAAAACGCCGGCAAGAGCAATCGTGAGGCCAACCGTGAAACCCAGCGCTTGATGGTGGTGCCGGTGGTGTTGACGACCGTGACGACCATCGCCACGTTCATGATTTCCACCACCAACAACATTGTCAGCATCCGCAATTTCGGCGTGTTCATGTCGATCGGCCTGACGGCGGCGCTGATTATTTCGCTGTTGCTGATTCCGGCGTGGATCTCCATCTGGGGCAAGGATCAGCCGCAGCAGACCAAGGCCGAGGTGCACAAGGAATCGATCATCTCGCGGTATCTGGTCGCGTTCTGTGCCTGGATGATCCGCTTTCGCAAACCGATCCTGCTGGTCATGCTGCCGTTGCTGGCGCTGGCCACCGTGTTCACCTTCCGCGTCGATATCGAAGACTCCGGCATCGCCTACTTCAAGCCGGAAAGCCACATTCGCGTGTCCGATCAGTTCATCAACCACGCCAAAGTGGCGGGCACGGCGCCGGGCTGGATCGCGATCGACAGCAACGAACCACGCGGCGTGCTGACCACCGAAGTGGTGCAGTTCATCGACAAGCTCGACCACTTCATCAAGCAGCAACCGAACGTCAGTTACGGCTACTCGCTGGCCACCTACGTCAAACGCATGAACCTGGTGCTCAACGACATGAACCCGGATTATCTGCGGGTGCCGAATGCCGTGGAGAAGGTCACGTCGATCAATGACGACGGGCAGGTCGAGCAGTTTGAAGTGCCGGGCAATTCGCTGATCGAGCAGCACGTGATGCTGTTCGAAAACGGTGGCGGTTCGGACCTGAACAACGTGCTCAACGCCGATTTCTCCAAGGCCTTGACCCTGTACACCATGACCTCGTCGGTCGCCAGCGACTATCAGGGCATGCTCGACCGCCTTGATGCCTGGCTGCTGGTGAACAAACCGGCCAACCTTGAGGTGACCCACGCCGGCACGCCGTTGATCTGGACCGGCGTCCTGCAGGAAATCACTCAGGGCCAGGTGCTGAGTTTTTCCCTGGCCTTGCTGGTCGTCACGCTGATGATGATGTACTGGCTCAAATCGGTGCGCCTCGGGGTGCTCGGCATGCTGACCTTGCTGACCACGTCGGTGACGGTCTACGGCTTCATGTTCCTGTTCGGTATCGAGCTGAACATCGGCACGACGCTGGTGACGTTCCTGGTGGTCGGGGTGGTGGATTACGCGGTGCACCTGCTGTCACGCATCAAGTTGCTGGTGCAGCAGGGCATTGAGATCGACGCGGCCATTTTGCAGGCGATGCACAGCGTTGGTCGTTCGACGGTGATCAACGTGGTGATCTTCTCCGTGGGTTTCATGGCGCTGCTGTTTTCCGACTTCAAGCCGATTGTCGATCTCGGCGCACTGGTGGCGATGGCGCTGTTTTCCAGCGGGGTTATGACCATTGTCCTGGTGACGCTGGTATCGCCGTGGTTCTTTGCAGCGATTGCGCCGGTGCATGCGCCGGCCCCAGCAGTGCGCACAGAGGGGGAGCCGGTGCCGGGTTGATTCGCCAACGCGCGGGCGCGCCTGCCCTGAGACGGCAGGCGAGTCTGGTCATGCGGCGCAGCAGGGTTTTCAGTTCAGTGTATTGACCGGGTTTTTTTCGCCATAACGGGCGATGCGTTCGAACTGACATTCCTGGCGGGCGTCGTTGAGGTTGTGTTCAAACGCCTCGAGGCCATCATGCAATTGCTGCAAATCGCCGATCTGGGTTACCAGTTCGGCTTTTTTTTCGGCGATGGCTCTTTGTGCCATGTCCCACGGGAATTCGTCGCCGCGGTAGTTGTTGAGGATCACCTGCAGCTCTTTGAGCTTGAAGCCCAGTTGCTGGGCGCACTTGATGAACGTCAACACTTCGACACTTTGCTGGCTGTAGATGCGGTATTTGCCTTCCCGCTTGGGCTCGGGCAACAGGCCGATTTCTTCGTAATGGCGAATGCTTTTGACTGTGGTGCCCGACAGCTGGGCGGCTTTGCCGATATACATAAAGGTCCGTCTCGATGGTCAAACATAGCTAGCGCGATCAGGCGTCATGCCGGATCGGCGGCGATTATATGTCCAATACCATCGGAAAATTGCAACTGCGCGTAAATGACGTGCACAGGCGACGGACGGGCGCGTGAAGGGGGCCCGAAGAGGCACTGACGGCGGCTTGTGCGCCGTCAGCTGAGGCGGCTGGAAAGCCTTAGACGGCGGCGGTCACGCGCGCCTGTTCCAGCCAGGCATCGCGCTGGTTTGGCTTGGAGCCGAGGATCGGCCCGAAGGTCAGCGTCTTCAGTGGCTTGATGCCGCAGAATTCCAGCGTGGTCTTGCGCATCTGATTCAGCCCGGGCATGCCATAGATCCATTTGTAGTACCAGTACGGCGTGTCCATGGTCACCAGCAAATGCGCGGTGCGGCCCTTGAGCAGCTTGTCGGGGAAGGCTTTGCCCTCGCGGTATTTGAAGGCGAAACCCGGCAGGAAAATCCGGTCCACGAAGCCCTTCAGCAGTGCCGGAATCCCGCCCCACCAGATCGGATAGACGAATGTCAGGTGCTCGGCCCAGGTGATATCGGCCTGTGCTTGCAGCAGGTCCGGCTCCAGTGGCTGCACCTTGTTGTAGCCTTCGTGCAGGACCGGGTCGAACTCCAGCGCATCCAGACGCAACAGCCGCACCTCATGCCCGGCGTCCTTGGCGGCCTGAACATAGGTGTCACTCAATGCCCCGCAAAAGCTGTCGGTGGAGGGGTGACCCAGTATCACGAGCATTCGTTTGCTCATTGTGTGTACTCCTGAAATGAAGCGCACAGGATAGAGTCTGCCCCTAGCGGTAGAGTCAAGGCACCAGCGCATCAAACAAGGCCCGGGCGTAACCGGGCAGGTGGTCGAAGTCGCGTGCGCACAGTTGCAAGGTGCGATGGGCCCAGACTTCATCCAGCGGTCGGCACGTTACCGAGTGCACTGCCGCCCAGCGCTCGATGGCCACCTTGGGCACGATGGCCAGCCCCGCACCTCGCGCCACCATGCGCATGACGCCCTCGAAGCCATCGGCGCGGATCCGGATCGACATGCGCTGGCCGATGTGGAGAGCTTGTTCCTCCAGGTGAATCGCCAGCGCGCTGTGGCTGCCAAGCGCGACATAGTCGTGCGCTAGGGTTTCACCAAACGTCAGTGACGGCCGACTCGCCAGAGCATGGTCAGGGGGCAGGATCAGTACCAATGGATCGTCGCGAAAGGGCCGGGTTTGCAGGCCATGGGTGTCGACCGCATCGGAGACGATCCCGAGGTCCGCCGCGCCCTGGCGCAGGGCGTGGGTGATGCGCGCGCTGGGCAGCTCCTGCAAGTCGATGTCGAGATTGGGATGATCGCGCAGAAAGTCCGCGAGTACTTCCGGCAGGTATTCGGTGATCGCTGTGGTGTTGCATAGCAAGCGCACCTGACCTTTGACGCCTTGGGCATAGTCGGCCAGATCCTGCTGCAGGCGTTCGGCTTGTTGCAGAAGGATGCGCGCGTGCTGGGCGAGGGCTTTGCCGGCCGGCGTCGGTGTGACGCCACGGCGGCCGCGCTCGAGAAAATCGGTGCCGAGTGAGGCTTCCATGGCGCGTATTCTGGCGCTGGCGGCTGCCAGCGAGAGGTGGCTGCGGGCGGCGCCGGCGGTGATGTTGCCGGTGTCGAGGATGTGCAGGTAGAGGCGCAGGTCGGTGAGGTCGAAGTGCATAGTGGCAGCCTCTGGTTTTAGGGGGGGCGGGCTGGCCTCTTCGCGAGCAAGCTCGCTCCCACAGGGAGTTGCGTACGACACCTATCCAATGTGGGAGCGAGCTTGCTCGCGAAGCGGCCAGAGGCCTCAAAGAAAATATCAGCCTCTTGTGTAGAGAGAGGCAGCCTCAGTATATGGCAGATTTTCAGCCAACCCTGACCGGCGCACAGTAGCGCCATGAACACACTCACAGATTTCTACCAGCACCTCGGCCTGGCCCTGTCCATGCTGGTCATCATGACCTTCATCCTCGCCGGCCTGATCAAAGGCGTGATCGGCCTCGGCCTGCCGACCGTTGCCATGGGGCTGCTCGGTCTGGCTATGGCGCCGTCGCAGGCAGCCGCGTTGCTGATCATCCCGGCCACTCTGACCAATGTCTGGCAACTGGCATTCGGCGGGCACTTGAAAGGACTGATCAAACGCCTCTGGCCGATGCTGCTGATGATCTTCCTCGGCACCGCAATCGGCACGTTATCGATCGGTATGGCGGGCGGGCATTGGGTGGTGCGCGGGTTGGGCGCGGCGCTGTTGCTCTATGCGTTGAGTGGCTTGTTTCTGCCAACGCTGAGCATAAATCCGCGCCATGAAGGCTGGCTCGGTCCGGCGTGCGGTTTGATCACTGGTGTCATCACCTCGGCCACCGGCGTCTTCGTGATTCCGGCGGTGCCGTACCTGCAAGCGCTGGGCTTGAATCGCGATCAACTGGTGCAGGCGCTGGGCCTCTCATTCACCGTTTCGACGTTGGCGCTGGCCGCCGGATTGCTCTGGCGTGGCGCTCTCGGTGGCGGCGAACTGGGTGCTTCGTTGCTGGCGCTGATCCCGGCCATTCTCGGCATGTTGCTTGGCCAATGGTTGCGCGAACGCATCAGCGCGGTGCTGTTCAAGCGGGTGTTCTTCATCGGACTGGGCGCGCTCGGCGCCCATCTGTTGATCAGCGGTTAGCCGAGGCTTCGCTGAGCATTTCGATCTGGCGGATTTCAAAATCGCGCTCCAGATAGTCCATGCGCTGTTCAAAGAATGCCTTCATGTGCGGCAGATTCGAATGCACATCCAGGTGGGCTTGCGATGCCCAGATTTCGTAGAAGATGAACAGCGTCGGGTCTTCTTTATCGCGCAGCATGTGGTACTCGATGCAGCCCGGTTCCGCGCGGCTCGGCTCAACATAGGCGCGAAACAGCGCCTCGAAGGCCTCGGCTTTTTCCGGGCGGGTCTTGGCGTGCAGGATAAACCCCTGGCGTTCACTCATCGCAGCAACTCCTCAAATTCTGATGGCCGCAAATGCTATGGCAACAATCGGTATTCGATTCGTGCTTTTTGATCAAATGTATTTTGCGCAAAACCGGCTTATTCCGCGCGAGGCGGATCGTTAGTCTGCCGCCATTCCCATTTCTCTTCTCCACCCAGCCCAATGGCTGCGCCGAGGCTTTCTCATGAAAAAAGTGCTGTTGCTCAATGGCGGTAAAAAATTTGCCCACTCCGACGGTCGCTACAACGCCACCCTGCACGAAGCCGCGCTGAGCGTGCTCGATCGCGGCGGTGTCGACGTCAAAACCACTTTCATCGACGAGGGTTACGACGTCGCTGAAGAAGTGGCCAAATTTCTCTGGGCCGATGTGATCATTTATCAGATGCCCGGCTGGTGGATGGGCGCGCCGTGGACGGTGAAAAAGTACCTCGACGAAGTCTTCACCGAAGGCCACGGCAGCCTCTACGCCAGCGATGGCCGTACCCGTTCCGATGCGTCGCAGAAGTACGGCAGCGGTGGTCTGATTCAGGGCAAGCAATACATGCTGTCGCTGACCTGGAATGCGCCTCAGCAGGCTTTCGATGACCCGACTGATTTCTTCGAAGCCAAAGGCGTCGACGCCGTGTACTTCCCGTTTCACAAGGCCAATGAGTTTCTCGGTATGACCGGTTTGCCGACGTTCCTCTGTGTGGACGTGATGAAGCGGCCGAACATCGAGGCTGATGTGGCGCGTTATGAGCAGCATTTGACCGAGGTGTTTGGCCTCAAGGCTTGAGTGTTTCAAGCTACTATCGGTGGTAACAGCAAAAGATCGCAGCCTTCGGCAGCTCCTACAGGAACCCATTTCCATGTAGGAGCTGCCGAAGGCTGCGATCTTGGCGATTTCAAAGAGGACACCCGTGAAAGCCAGATCCGATGAGTTGCAGATTTTCGTCTGCGTGATCGAGTGCGGTTCGATTTCCGCCGCTGCCGAGCAGGTCGGGCAAACGCCGTCGGCGGTCAGTCGCACGTTGTCGAAGCTGGAAGCCAAGCTCGACACCACGCTGATCAATCGCACCACGCGGCGCATGGATCTGACCGAAGAGGGCAAGTATTTCTTCGAGCAGGCCAAGCTGATTCTCGATCAAATGGATCAACTCGAAGAACGCCTGTCCTCGCGCCAGCAAACCCCGTCCGGGCGCTTGCGGATCAATGCCGCATCGCCGTTCATGCTCCACGCGGTGGTTCCGTACATCGACGAATTCCGCCGCCTCTATCCGGACATCCAGCTCGAACTCAACAGCAATGACCTGATCATTGACCTGCTGGAACAAAGCACCGACGTCGCCATTCGCATCGGCACTCTCGCCGATTCGACATTGCACGCGCGTTCGCTTGGTTGCAGTCCGCTGCTGATCGTCGCCAGTCCCGCCTATCTGAAGAAGCATGGCGCGCCGCAGCAAGTCGCCGATCTGAGCGAACACACCTTGCTCGGCTTCACTCAGAACGAAGGTCTCAATCAATGGCCGCTGCGCTATGTGCATGGCGACCGCTGGCCGATCACCCCGGCCATCAGCGCCTCCAGCGGCGAGACCGTGCGCCATCTGGCGCTGGAAGGGCAGGGCATTGCCTGCCTGTCGCACTTCATGACTATTGATGACATCCGCGCCGGACGCCTGAAAGTCCTGCTCGGTGAATTCAACAGCGGCTATCGCCAGCCGATCAACGCCGTGTACTACCGTAACTCGCAACTGGCGCTGCGTATTCAGTGCTTCCTCGACTTTATCCAGAGCAAACTCGCCGCTTACGCCAGCGCCGATTTCAAGGGCTGATTCGTGACCTCTGCGCAAGAGTGAATTGGGCGGGGACGGGTTTTTCCCTCCGGCTCAGGGGCAGATACTCGTCCCATCACTTACTCACGCAGGGAGTTACTCCATGAACGTATTCGTCACCGGCGCTGCCGGTTTTATTGGCGGCTCGATCGCTACCGGTCTGGTTCAGGCTGGTCACACCGTCACCGGTCTGGTGCGCAGCGCTGAACAGGCCGCTGAGCTCCAGGCACTCGGCATGACTGCGGTCATCGGCACCCTCGATGACAAAGCGCTACTCGCTGAACAGGCCCGCGCTGCCGATGCCGTGATCAACGCCGCCAGCAGCGACCATCGCGGTGCGGTTGAAGCGCTGCTCGATGCCTTGCGCGGTTCGAACAAAGTGTTCCTGCACACCAGCGGTTCGAGCATCGTTGGCGATGCCTCCGGCGGTAAATCCAGCGATGTCATCTACTTTGAGGACAACCTGCCAGAACCGACCGTCGACAAAGCCGCGCGTGTGGCCATCGACAATCTGATCCTCGCGGCGGCGAAGGACGGCGTGAACTCCGCCGTCATCTGCAACACGCTGATTTACGGCCACAGCCTGGGCGTCAACCGCGACAGCGTGCAATTGCCGCGACTGCTCAAGCAGGCACACAAAAGCGGCGTGGTGCGCCACGTCGGCACCGGCCAGAACATCTGGTCCAACGTGCACATTGAAGACGTCGTCGCCCTGTACTTGCTGGCGCTGACCAAGAACGTCCCGGGCACTTTCTACTTCGTCGAGAGCGGCGAAGCGTCGTTTATCGACATGACCACCGCCATGGCCGAAGCCCTGAACCTGGGTCAACCGCAAGACTGGCCGTTGAAAGACGCCGAAGCCGAATGGGGCTACGAAATGGCCAACTACGGCCTCGGCTCCAACAGCCGCGTACGCGGCAAACACGCCCGCGAACTGCTGGGCTGGGCACCGAAGCGCACGTCGGTGGTTGAATGGATTCGTAACGAAATGGTGTGATTGCAGTTTGAGCCCCGCCGGGCTTTGTTATCACCCTTTAGAACGGCTGCCATCGGGCAGCCGTTTTCGTTTCGGGCTTTGCGCTTGTGTCACGCCAGACCTATGGTGCTCTGAACATTGCCAGTTCAGCAGGTACAAGGATGATTAACCGTTATGACGGAGAAGGGGCGCAAAGCAGCTTTCAGCCCGGCTCGCATGAGCAAGTGCTGAGCAATAAGCTGGGAATTATCGAACCCGAAGACATGGATGATGCAGAGCTGGTTTTGTTGGAAAAGCTCTACCAATCTGTGCTCATCGAGCATTTGCCTGATCGGTCAATCACTGTTCAGGATCTGAAGGATTGGCATCGACACTGGCTCGGGAACATCTATCCATGGGCGGGCGATGTCCGTGCGGTAAATTTGGGCAAGGATGGATTTTTCTTCGCTGCTGCGCCGCAAATTCCTCGGTTGCTCGACGGATTTGAAAGGGACTGTCTCGCCAAATACACGCCATGTCGGGCCGATCTGGACGAGAACCTGATTCGCGCCATTGCTGTAACGCACGTCGAGTTCATCCTTATTCATCCCTTTCGCGAGGGTAACGGACGCTTGTCGCGATTACTGGCGGATGTCATGGCCGTGCAGGCGGGCTACGTGCCGCTGGACTACAGTAGTTGGGAACGAAACAAAGAGGCTTATTTTGCAGCCATCAACCAAGGGCTGAACGGCAACTACGAACCCATGGAGTATTGGGTCCGGCAGGCATTGTGGACTTGAGGTACGACGCTACCTGGCCAGAGAAAGGTGCTGAAATTTGCTGGATCTGACTTTGAGTTTGCGCTCAATCGTCTCGACACTCTGCCCGGTCTCGATGGCGGTAGAGCTGGCGATTGCGCGGATCAACGTATCGGTTGTCAGTTTTTTTCGGGTGCGACGCGCGGAGGTCATGGCAGGGACTCTACGGAAGTTGTCAGGCGAGTATAGCGCTTGACTGGACTTGAAAAACATCACCTAAGACTTCGCACCGAAGCGCACGTCGGTGGTTGAATGGATTCGTAACGAAATGGTTTGAGTTCACCCCTTCCGAGTGATCACCCCGAAACCTGTGGGAGCTGGCTTGCCAGCGATAGCGGCCAACCATTCAACGCGCATGTTGAATGAAAAAACCGCTTCGCCAGCACGCTCGCTCCCACAGTTTTTCTCACGTCCTCGGCTGGCCCGGAAAACCATGGCACGGCAGAGCGCATTTAATTTTCAGGTCAACCTGAACCGTTTTAGCCGGAAATTTCCTATTAGGCTGTCTTCCGGCTAAACAGCTCGGCGCCCGTCGCGGCGCCCTCTGGATAGCCAAATCAACTGGCTGCAACGGCATGAAGCCGGTTCTGCAGCTCAATGCTTGTGGAGTTTTTATGCAAAAGGATTTTGCGATGACAGCACGCTACTGATGCCTTTTCGTAAAGGTGTATCCCGGGCGGACAGATTCACTTCGCCTTCTCGCGGTTAATGGCTGTCGGCCATGGCTGCCGCACCTCCTTCAAACAGTCCCGCCTGCGCTTCGCGTGTTCAGGGCGTGGGTAACGTCATCACTGAAATTGGCAAAAACAAGGAATAGTTATGATCATTTTGGGTGTTACCAACAACGATTTATCGGGAGCTTGCCTGGTGCGCGACGGCCTGATTCTTTCAGCGGTCAGCGAGGAGCGCTTCACCCGTATCAAGGACCACAAGATCTGGCCCGCGCAGTCCATTGAATTCGTCTTGAGCCAGGCGGGTTTGTCTTTGGAAGATGTCGACTATGTCGCCTATGGATGGAACGCCGGATTCAGTGCCGATAAGCATCTTGAATTGTATTTTGATCGCATCGTTGAGGAGGTCAGGACTAACCCTCAAGGCCTGACGCAATTCCGCCAGCGAGTCACCGATGAGGTCCGGAACGATAAAGAGAAACGCGCCGAATTTGATGAGTTCATCGCGGCCAATGGTTTGCTGGGCAAGGCGTACTACATCGATCACCATGAATGTCATGCCCTCGGTGCCTACGTCTGTTCGCCGTTCGATGAGGCGCTGACGTTGACCTGTGACGGGCGCGGCGACTTCCAGTCCCTGACCGTGACCTGGTACAGCCCGACTGAAACCAGCGTATTGCAACGCGAGACCAGCATCGACAGCCTGGGCTATTTCTACGGGCGGATTACCCATTTGCTCGGTTACAAGCCGAACCGCCATGAAGGCAAGGTCACCGGGCTCGCAGCATTCGGCGACCCGCAAAAACTGCTGGGAGTGATGCAGCAGATGATCCGTTTCGAGGACGGGCGCATCAAGGCGTATTGCGGCGATCTGTTCCTGCCGTCCTACAACAACTACAGCGATCCGCTGCAAGCGCTGTTCGCTGAGGAAACCCCCGAGGACATCGCGGCCGCCGTACAACGGCATAGCGAAGACTTGCTGGTCGCGGTGGTCACCCATCATCTGGAACAACGCGGCAGTAGCAATCTGTGTCTGGCCGGCGGCGTGTTTGGCAACGTGAAGCTCAATCAGCGCCTGCGCGAGATAGCCAACGTCAAGAATGTCTACGTGTTGCCGTGCATGGGCGATGGAGGCCTGGCATTGGCGGCGGCGGTCGGCGCCGCTTATCTGCAAAACGGTACTCGCTTCAAGGCCCCGTCAATGGCGCTCGGGCCGGAGTCGCGCAGCGTTTCGCAGAACATCAATCTGATCCATCGCGACTACCCGGAACTGGGTTACCACACGCCTGCCAACCTCATCGAGGTGCTCACCGAGGCGCTGCTGGAAAATCAGGTGCTGGGCATGTTCAAAGGCAAGATGGAATTCGGCCCGCGCTCGCTGTGCAATCGCAGCATCGTCTATCACGCCCAGGATGCCGAGGTTAACGACTGGCTCAACAAACGCATGCACCGCACCGAATTCATGCCCTTCGGGCCGGTCACCGCGATTGAACAGGCCGCCGCCTGTTACGTCGGTTGGAACGAGGAGCAAGTGGCGGCAGACACCATGACCATGACCTACGATTGTCACCCGGCGTTCATCGAGGCGAGCCCGGCGGTGGTGCACATCGATGGCACCGCACGGCCGCAGATCATTCGCCCGCAAGCCGACCCGTTCATGCACCGTCTGCTGAATGCCTGGCACGCCAGGACCGGTCAGGCGGCGTTGATCAACACCTCGTTCAACCGTCACGAAGAGCCCATCGTGTGTTCTTCTCAGGATGCTCTGGATGCCTTGAAAGAGGGCATGGTCGATCTGGTGGTCATGAGCGAGTCGCTGATCGTCTGGCGCAAGGGCAAAAACAGCTTCACCCAAACACGCTTCGAGTAATGAAGTGATGTGGGCAGGGCTCCGCTGGAGCCCTGTTTTGGCGTATCGAGCGTATGGATGTCGAATGTATCTAATCTTCTTCGGATTCTTTGCGGCAGAAGGGATCATCTATCCGTTCTGGCCAACCTGGCTTGATTCACTGGGCTTGAGCGCCAGTCAGATCGGCCTGCTGATTGCAGCGGCTTACTGGCCCCAGGTATTCACCGGGGTGTTTATCACTTACGTGGCCGACTGGCGCGTCGACCAACTGCGTCTGGCGGCATTTCTCGGATTCTCGGCGGCGTTGTGCACCGCGCTGTTTTATTTCGTGCCGGTGCATTTGTGGCTGTTTGTCGGGCTGAGCATTCTGTTTGGCGGGCTGTGGATGGTGGTGTTGCCCTTGTCCGAGGCCTATCTGCTCAAGCGCGATAAACAGGCGCTGCAGAACTATGGCTGGGTGCGGGCGGTGGGATCTTCTGCGTTTATTCTGACCTCGACCCTGGGTGGTTTTCTGTTTGCCCAGTACAGCCAGTCATGGGTGCCGATGGTGGTTGCCGCGTGCATGTTGTTTACCGCAATCGCGTGTCTGCGCTTGAAACGCCAGGTCTCGCGCACGCAAGCGGAGCCGCTCAGGCGCGCAATCAAACGCCCGGACTGGAAGGCGTTGCTGGCGCAAAAAAGCCTGTTGATCGCGATTGCCGCGGCCAGTTTCATTCAACTGAGTCACACCCTGTATTTCTCTACCGCGTCGATCGGCTGGGGCGTGAAGGGCTACTCTTCTTCGGCCATCGGGATGTTCTGGTCGGTGGCGGTCATTGCCGAAATCAGCTATTTCGCCCTGTCCAACAAAGTCCTGTCGTGGTGCTCACCGTTGTCCATTGTGATGTTTTCCAGCCTCTGTGCCGCGGCGCGCTGGGCGCTGTTTTCCAATAGCGATGCGCTACCAGTGATCGTGCTCGGGCAGTGTCTGCACGCGTTGAGTTTTGCCGCGTATCACGCGGCGATCATGCGCTTTATTCGCGATCACGCGCCGCAGGATATTCAGGTCTTTACTCAAGGGGTTTATTACTCCCTGGCGGTGGCCTTGCCCATGGGGCTGGCGACACCCTTCGCCGGGTATTTGTACGAAACTCACCCGCAGTGGTCCTATTACGTGATGGCGCTGTTTGCCCTGGTGGGCACAGTGCTGGCATTTCTCGCTCATTTGAAAATGCGAAGTTCAACTCATGACACCACGAACCTTTACCGCCGTCTGCTTTGATATGGACGGCGTGCTGATCCAGTCTCGCGAGGTCATTGAAGCGGCCTGGACCACGGTCGCGCGCCAATACGGTATCGAAGTCGATCAGGCATTTATCCACGAGCACATTCACGGGCGCCCGGGCGGCTACACGTTACAAGCCTTGTTCGGACAGTTTGACGAGCAGGAGCGGGTGGCGATCAAGCAACAGGTCGATACCCTTGAGGAGCTTTCCGATTGTTCGCTGGTGCCCGGCGTCGCGGCGTTTATCACGCTGCTCAAGGATTGCGCGGTGCCCCTGGCGCTGGTCACCAGCAGTTGGCGGGCACGCGTCGAGCATGTTCTGCAGCAACACAAGCTGACGTCGGTCTTTGACAGCATCATTTGCCGAGACGACGTACGCAGTGGCAAACCGGCCCCCGATCCCTATCGCCTGGCAGCGGCTCAATTGGCGCGTCAGAGCGATGAATGTCTGGTCTTTGAGGACTCAGTCAGCGGTGTGCAGTCGGCGATCAGCAGCGGCGCCTTGTGTATCGGCATTGGCGACGATCCAACCCTGACCGCTCACGGTGCGCTGTGTGCGTATGCCGATTTCACCGCGCTCGCGGTTTCCCGGACAGAGCAGGGGCCACACGCTTACAGCGAGGGCGGCCTGCGCATCAGTGCACCCGTTGCGCAGAGGTTCGCCCGGCCATGACCCAGACCCTGCAACACGCCCGCGTTCTTTGGGAATTCCTTGGCGCCGGGCGCACGCACAACCGCTGTGAACTGATCGTGGTCTGCGGCTCCTACGACCTCAGAGTCTGCGATTACGCCTGCCAATTGCTGAGCAAAGGCGTTGCCGAGCATCTGCTGTTCACTGGCCATACCGGCAACTGGACGAAGCATTTGTGGGATCGCAGCGAAGCCGATATTTTTGCCCAACGGGCCAAGGCGCTGGGCGTCAGGCCGGATCAATTCACCCTGGAATCGCGCGCCACCAACTTTGCCGAAAACATTGCGTTTGCCAAGGCGCTGTTTCCCGACGTGCGTCGAGCGACCTTTCTGACCAAACCGAATTCGATCCGCCGCGTGGCATTGACCTTGCCCGTTCAATGGCCCGAAGTTGAAGCTTGGGTGGACGCGCCGTCGTTCAGTTTTCCTGACGAGATCAGCAATCTGATCGGGGTCTTGGGAGTGATCGACGAAATGGTCGGCGATGTGCACCGGATCATGGTTTACCCTTCGCTGGGTTTTCAGGCCCCGCAGTTGATTCCCGAAGCGGTTGAGGCGGCGTGGCGATACCTGATAGAACAAGGCTTCGATCACCATTTGATCAAGGGCAGACGTTGATACCAGTCTGCCGCCTGGAGACTGACATGCAGTACGACACGCTGATCCGCAATGCGCTCGTCATTGATGGCAGCAATGTGGCCGGCTACCCCGCCGATGTGGCAATCCGTAAGGGTCGCATCGAGCGTATCGGCGACTTGCAGGATGCTCATGCAACAGAAGAAATCGATGCGGCGGGGCGGGTGCTGGCACCGGGATTTATCGATGTGCACACCCACGACGACACCGTGGTGATTCGTCAGCCCGAGATGCTGCCAAAACTCAGCCAGGGCGTGACCACGGTGATTGTCGGCAACTGCGGGATCAGCGCCTCGCCGGTCAGTCTGAAGGGCAATCCGCCGGATCCGATGAACCTGCTCGGCAGCGCGGCGGCATTCGTTTATCCACGCTTCAGCGATTACCGTGCGGCGGTCGAAGCGGCCAACATCACTTTAAACGTGGCTGCACTGGTCGGTCACACCGCGCTGCGCAGCAACCATCTGGATGACCTGTTCCGCAGCGCCACGCCGGAAGAAATTGTGGCGATGCGCAAGCAACTGCGTGAGAGTCTGGAGGCGGGCGCGTTGGGGTTATCCACAGGTCTGGCGTACGCCAGCGCCTTCAGCGCCTCCACCGATGAAGTGATGCAACTGACTGAAGAACTCACGGCGTTCGGTGCGGTGTACACCACGCATTTACGCAGCGAATTCGCCCCGGTGCTGGAAGCGATGGATGAAGCGTTCCAGATCGGTCGACATGCGAAATCGCCGGTGATCATTTCTCATCTCAAATGCGCTGGCGTCGGTAATTGGGGGCGCAGTCCGCAATTGCTCGCGTCGTTGGAAGAAGCCGCCAAAACTCACCCGGTCGGCTGCGATTGCTACCCGTATGCGGCGAGTTCATCGACGCTGGATCTGAAGCAAGTCACCGATGCGCATCGCATCACCATCACCTGGTCGACGCCGCACCCGGAAGTCAGCGGCCGCGACCTGATCGATATCGCCGCCGAATGGAGCATGCCGTTGCTTGATGCCGCCAAACGCCTGCAACCGGCCGGCGCGGTGTACTACGGCATGGACGAGGCGGATGTACGAAGAATCCTCGCGCATCCGTTATCGATGGTCGGTTCTGACGGACTGCCGGAAGATCCGTTCCCGCATCCGCGACTGTGGGGCGCGTTCCCACGGGTGTTGGGCCATTTCAGTCGTGATGTCGGGCTGTTTCCATTGCACACCGCGGTGCACAAGATGACCGGTTTGTCGGCGGCGCGGTTTGGGTTGAAGGAGCGCGGCGAAATTCGTGAAGGCTATTGGGCGGATCTGGTGTTGTTCGATCCGGCGACGGTACGTGATGTGGCGGATTTCAATGATCCGCAACGGCCGGCGCAGGGGATTGATGGGGTTTGGATCAATGGCGTGTTGAGTTACCGCGATGGACAGGCGAAGGGTAGGAGAGAAGGGCGTTTTCTGGCACGCGAAGGTGATTTGCGCCAAGGGTTTCATTGATTCTGATGGCGCCAAAAGATCGCAGCCTTCGGCAGCTCCTACAGTGGAACGCATATCCCTGTAGGAGCTGCCGAAGGCTGCGATCTTTTGATTTACGCCTCATAGTGGCACTCTGAGATTAAAGAAAGCCATCAACAGGCCGAATTGCTGACATCCACCCCGTCTACACTGTGGGGCCAATCAGTCAGGGAGCACCCCATGAGCTTCGGCAAAACCACCCCGATCCTGCGGATCTTCGATGAAGCCAAAGCTGTCGAGTTTTACGTCGACTTCCTCGGTTTCAAGATCGACTGGCAGCATCGCTTCGAGGCGAATTTTCCGTTGTATCTGCAGGTGTCGCGTGGCGAGTGTGTCTTGCATTTGTCCGAGCACCATGGCGATGCGACGCCGGGTTCGGCGCTGCGTATCGAGACCGATGAGCTGGAGGCGTTTCAGCAGCAGTTGGTGGCCAAGGATTACAAGTTTTCGCACCCGGGTATTCAGGCGATGCCTTGGGGGAGTCAGGACATGACGATCGTTGATCCGTTTGGTAATCGGCTGGTGTTTACCAACGCGATCAGCCTCTGAAGCGAAAAGCCCCTCACCCTAGCCCTCCCGAAACGTCGGACCGCCCAGAGGGAGAGGGGACTGACCGAGGTGTCTGGCGCTATGCACCGACCTGAAAGATCTGCATCGATTATAGATTCACGGCCCTCACCCTAGCCCTCTCCCAGAGGGAGAGGGGACCGATCCGGGGTTGCTTGAGAGATACACCGACCTGAACCTGCTCGGTCGAATCCATAATCGACTCGGTCATTCAGGTCGATGTATAGCGCCAGACACCTCGGTCGGCCCCCTCTCCCTCCGGGAGAGGGCTGGGGTGAGGGAAAATGGCACACCGCAAAAAGAAGCCCGCCACCTGACCATCACAGTTGGGGTCGCGGGCTTTTTCGTTACTCGGTCGGCACTAACCTGTCCAACACGCGATTGACGGCCATTTCCGCCACCATCACCACTTGCGCAATACCCTGCAGTGTCTTGCGGTGTGTGCCTTCAACCTGCGCGGCATGGTTGTTGAGCATGACCGTCGCCGAACCGAGGGTTTCGCTGGCGTCGGCCAGCAGGGATTCGGTGTTGGCTTCGGGGTTGGCCATGTACAGCGTGTTAGGGGAGTAGGGCGTGGCCATGAGGTCGGCGTTCGTCGGACCGAGATAGTGGTCGAGCGCGCGCTCGGCGGCTTCGTGGAATTTCTTTGAATCGGCGGATTCGTAGGGGGATGCCGGGTCGGTGACCGGCGGATTTGGCGTTATCTTGAACATAGCTGTGTTCCCTTTGTTGAGCGGCCACCCTTTGGCTACTAAACGAAGGGGTGGCAGCTGTACGCAGGTTAGTAGACCGGGGAACTCAGCTAAAAGCCGGCGCGCCGAAGCGCCCTGCGTACAGCCACCATCAAGCTCAGATACGCGAGTACCTGTGATGAATGTACGACCAGCAGAGTTACCACCGGGCTACTAAACCCGATCACTGGAAATCAGTGACGCAATCAAGTTACGCAGCATGCTCCGGGCGTACAAGCCGGCGGATTCTGGCTTAGGCGTAGGTTACGGCGCAAGGATTTGTGGGCTGTTTCGCGTAACGCTGAGTGTCTTTAAACACCTGTGGTGCAGGATGTTTATTGCGCTCAAGTATCGAAGATTTACCTGTAGGAATCGGTTGCTGCAACTGGCGCATTCGCGAGCAAGCTCGCTCCCACAATGGATCTGCAGTGAACATCGAATTGGTGAGCAGCCGAGATCAACTGTGGAAGCGAGCTTGCTCGCGAAGAGGCCCGAATAATCACCCGCGATGCATCTGCCGAAACTCCCCCGGCGGCATCCCCCGCCGACTCTTGAACGTGCGGTGAAACGACCTCGGTTCGGTAAACCCCAGATACTGCGCAATGTCCTGAATCGGCAGTGTGCTGTTGAGCAAATAATGCTCAGCCAGCTCCTGACGCAAATCATCGAGAATCTGCTGATACGACGTCCCCGCCTGATGCAACTGCCGCTGCAACGTCCGCACTGAAACGGCGAGCTGTTCGGCGACCTGCTCCTTGCGCGGCAAACCCTCCTTGAGCAACTGCCGCAGGATGTTCTTCACCTGCTGTTCCAGCGACGCATCCTCCAGCGTCGCCATCAGCCCCAACGCATGTTCTTCCAAAGTTCGCAGCAACTGCGCATCGGCCTGACGCAGCGGCAACTGCAAATACGCCAGCGGCACGACCAGCGCCGAATAAGGCTGATCGAACAACACCGGGCAACCGAAAAACGCCTCGTACTGCGCCGGCGTAGCCTCGACCGGGCATGTATGTTCGAGCCAGACCCCGGCCGGCGACATCTGCGTATCGGCGATCCAGCGCGCATAGTGCAGCCACGATCCCAGCACGTTTTCCACCAGATGCCGACGAATTCGCGGGCGCTGATAACGGCAGGTCCAGATCAGATGCACATGACCGTCCTGCACCTCGGCGCGACTGACGCCCATGTCGCCGACCAGTTTTTCGAACGGCATGATCCGGCTCATCGCATCGCCCAGCGTCGCGCAGTTCATGGTGATGTAACCGAGCACGCTCCACGAATTGGGCAGAACGAAATTCGCCGCGTTAAGCCCGAACAACGGATCCCCCGAATGCTCGCAGAAATAATCCAGCAGCCGTTCATGCGCCTCACCGGGCAAACGCAGGGTGTTGTCGCTCAACTGCTGCGCCTGCAAACCCGCTGCGGCCAACGCCGGCTCGATGGCCATGCCCAGTTGTTCGGCATGGCGCAGGTACTTGAGCAGCGGCGGAACCGAGGTGAAGCCGAGCGATTGCATGATCCCATTCCTTTGATCAACGGCGGCGGAGGCGGACGAATAGCCTGAAAGGTAATTTGAAACCCCGACTAAAGTAAATGGCTGACGCTTGCGCGACGTTTGACTCAATTGGCTACACGAACTGGCCGGATGCGACCGTGACACTTTGCGGCCGCTGGCTAGTATGGAGGCCTGAAAGTTCACTGATCTGACGGCAAGAAGGGCACACGCATGCGACGCTGGAACGGCTGGGGAGAGGCAAGTACGGTGGTCGAACTGCCGGCCCAGGGCGCGGAGTTTCTTCATGAACGACTGGGCGAGGGGCGAGCGCTGCCCGATGCCACGCTTGAAGAGGCATTGGCCCGCGTGCCAACGTCGCGGTTGCAAGCAAACGCCTTATACAGCGTCGATGCCCATGACCGCTTGCTGCATGCGCGGGGCCAGAGCCTGCCGGACTGGCTGGCATTGCGCGAAGGTGCACTGGGCAATTATCCCGATGCGGTGGCGTTTCCCGAAACGGCTGAACATATTCGCCAGTTGCTGGCGCTCGCCCATGAACAGGACTTGTGCCTGATCCCGTATGGCGGCGGCACATCGGTGGCCGGGCACATCAATCCGCCGGATTCGGCGCGGCCAGTGGTGACAGTATCGATGGCGCGGATGAATCGCCTGATCGATCTCGACGAACAAAGCCTGCTGGCGACGTTCGGCCCCGGTGCGAGTGGCCCGCAGGTGGAAAGTCAGTTGCGTGCGCGGGGCTACACGCTGGGGCATTTCCCGCAGTCGTGGGAGTTGTCGACGCTGGGCGGTTGGGTGGCCAGCCGTTCGAGCGGTCAGCAGTCGTTGCGCTATGGCCGGATCGAGCAATTGTTTGCGGGCGGAACCTTGGAAACCTTTGCCGGGCCTTTGGAAATCCCAACTTTCCCGGCTTCAGCGGCGGGCCCTGATCTGCGCGAAGTTGTGCTCGGTTGCGAGGGCCGTTTCGGGATCATTTCCGAGGTCAAGGTGCGGGTCAGCGCATTGCCTGCCGATGAGCGTTTCTACGGTGTATTTCTACCCGATTGGCCGCAGGCACTCAGAGCCATTCGCCAATTGGCCCAGGCGCGCGTACCACTGTCGATGCTGCGCCTGTCCAACGCCGTGGAAACTGAAACGCAACTGGCACTCGCCGGTCATCCGCAACAAATCGCCTGGCTGGAAAAGTATCTGAATCTGCGCGGGGCGGGCGCGGGTAAATGCCTGCTGACGTTCGGCGTGACCGGTAATCGCCGACAAAACGCATTGTCGCTGACCCAGGCGCGGCAGCATCTGAAGGCCTTCGGCGGCGTGTTCACCGGCACTTTGCTCGGCAAGAAATGGGCGCAGAACCGCTTCCGTTTCCCCTATCTGCGCGAGAACCTGTGGAACGCCGGTTACGTGGTCGACACCCTCGAAACCGCTACCGACTGGAGCAATGTCGACAACCTGCTCAACCTCGTCGAAAACAGCCTGCGCGACGCTTTGGCCGCCGAGGGCGAGCGTGTGCATGTGTTCACCCACTTGTCCCACGTCTACGGCGAAGGTTCGAGCATCTACACCACTTACGTGTTTCGCCCGGCGGCGGATTACCCGGCGACGCTGGCACGCTGGAAAGCGCTCAAACACGCGGCCAGCCAGACCATCGTCGACAACCACGGCACCATCAGTCACCAGCACGGCGTCGGCAAAGATCACGCGCCGTACCTGTTACGGGAGAAGGGCGCATTGGCGACGGATGCGTTGCAGGCGCTGAGCAAACACTTCGATCCGGCCGGGCGCCTCAACCCCGGCACGCTGCTGCCGGAGTGACGGCGATGAGTCAGGACTGGAACGCCGCGTGGCGCCAGCAGATTTTGCCAACACTGGTGGAAGAAACCTGGGATCTGATCGTCATCGGCGGCGGAATCAGCGGCGCCGGAATCCTGCGTGAAGCCGCACGTCGAGGCTGGCGCTGCCTGCTGCTTGAGCAACGTGATTTCGCTTGGGGCACCTCCAGCCGATCATCGAAAATGGTCCATGGCGGTTTGCGTTACATCGCCAAGGGCCAGTGGCGCCTGACCCGTGATTCGGTGCGCGAACGTCAGCGCTTGCTCGACGAAGCGCCGGGACTGGTCGAGCCGATGAGTTTCATGATGCCGCACTATCGCGGCGGCTTTCCCGGGCCTCGGGTGTTGGGTGGTTTGCTGAGCGTGTACGACGCCTTGGCGGGACGGCGCAGCCATCGCTTTCATGATGCGCAACAACTGCGTTATCTGGCGCCGGGGGTGAAGGAAAACGACTTGCTCGGCGGCACCTGTTTTGTCGACGCGCTGACCGATGACGCGCGACTGGTGATGCGGGTGTTGAGCGAAGCGCGGGCCGATGGCGCTGTCGTGGTTAACGGCGTTCGCGTCGAGCATTTGCTGCGAGAAAACAGCCGAGTGTGCGGCGTTCAGGTCGAGGATTGCGAGGCCGGCACGTCAATGCAATTGCGCTGCGGCGTGCTCGCGGTGGCTACCGGCGCCTGGGCTGAACGCTTGCGACCGTCAGAGGCGCCACGGCAATTGCGACCGTTGCGCGGCAGTCATTTATTGCTGCCGGGTTGGCGTCTGCCGGTGGCGCAGGCGTTCACTTTCCTGCATCAGCGTGATCGGCGGCCGGTGTTTGTTTTTCCGTGGGAGGGCGCGACGGTGGTCGGCACTACAGACCTCGACCATCGCGACGATCTGGATCAGAGCGCGAGCATCAGCGTTGAAGAACTCGACTATTTGCTGGCGGCCTGCACGCAACAGTTTCCCGGCGCCGAAGTGAGCGCGGCGGATGTGTTGTCGACCTGGTCGGGCGTGCGTCCGGTGGTGGGCAGCGCAGGTGCGCATCAAGACAAACCGTCGAACGAAACCCGTGAACATGTGCTGTGGCAGGAGCCCGGTTGCGTGACCCTGGCCGGCGGCAAACTGACCACGTTTCGCCCGCAAGCCATCGAAGTGCTCAAGGCCTGCGCAGACATGCTCGAACGTCCCTTCGTCGATGACGCCGCCCCCGTGTTCGCCGCTGTTCCTGTGCAGGCGATTCCTGAGTTGAGCAGCCAACAGTGGCGACGTCTGGCAGGACGGCATGGCCGAAACCTGCCAAGGCTGGCGCAACTGATCAAAGAAATCGGCCACGCCACGGTCGGCCCCACGGACACTTTGTGGGCAGAACTTGCCTACGCCTGCGAAGCGGAAATGATCTTGCACCTCGACGATCTGCTCCTGCGCCGCACGCGTCTCGGTCTGCTGCTACCGCGCGGTGGCGAAGACTATTTCGCCGCCATTCGCCAACTCTGCCAGCCACGACTGACCTGGAGCGACGAACACTGGCAGCAAGAAATTCAGCGTTATCGGGCGTTGTGGCAACGCCATCACGGTTTGCCAGATGCCACGCCTTGATGCCCCTTGAAGAGAGCTCCATGGACAACCACCCGAACAAGCGTTATCTGCTGGCCATCGACAACGGCACCCAGAGCGTGCGCGCGTTGCTCTTCGATCTGCAGGGCAATCTGCTTGGCAAAGGCAAGGTCGAGTTGCAGGCGTATTACTCGGCGCAGCCGGGTTGGGCCGAGCAGGATCCGGAGTATTACTGGGCGAAACTCGGCGAGGCGTGTCAGCAGGTCTGGCAGCAGACTGGCATTGATCGCTCACAGATTGCCGGCGTTTCCCTGACCACGCAGCGCGGTACGGTGATCAATGTCGATGCCGAGGGCAAACCGCTGCGCCCGGCGATTCTGTGGCTCGATCAACGGCAGAGCGAAGTCGAGGGCGGGATCAAAGGACCGTGGGGTTGGCTGTTCAAACTGGTCGGCGCGCAAGGCACCGTGGATTATTTTCGCGCTCAGGCTGAGGCGAATTGGATCGCTCAGCATCAGCCAGAAGTGTGGGCGGCGACCGACAGGTTTTTACTGCTCTCGGGTTTTCTCACCCATCGATTGTGCGGACGCTTTGTCGACTCGATCGGCTGTTGCGTCGGCTACCTGCCGTTCGATTTCAAACGGTTGAGATGGGCCGCGCCGAGTGACTGGAAATGGCAGGCGCTGGCGGTGCGTCCCGAGCAATTGCCGACCCTGCACAAACCCGCTGAAACCCTTGGCTACATCACCGCTGAAGCCGCGCGCCACACCGGCATTCCCGAAGGTTTGCCGTTGATTGCTGCCGGCGCCGACAAGGCTTGCGAAGTGGTCGGTGCCGGTGTGGTCGATGCGAGCACGGTGTGCTTGTCTTACGGCACCACGGCGACAATCACCAGCACCCGCTCGCGCTATCTGGAAATCGTCCCGTTGATTCCGCCGTATCCCTCGGCGGTACCGGATCAGTACAACTGCGAGGTGATGATTTATCGCGGTTACTGGATGGTCAGCTGGTTCAAGAACGAGTTCGGGTTGCGCGAGATGCAGCAGGCCAAAGAGCAAGGCATCGAGCCGGAGCAATTATTCGACGCGCTGGTGGAAGCGGTTCCACCGGGATCGATGGGTTTGATGCTGCAACCGTACTGGTCGCCGGGGATTCGCGAGCCGGGTGTCGAGGCGAAAGGCGCGATGATCGGCTTCGGTGATGTGCACACGCGTGCACATATTTACCGGGCGATTCTTGAGGGGCTGGCGTATGCGTTGCGTCAGGGCATGGAGAATATCGAGCGGCGTTCGAAGGTCTCGATCAAGCGTCTGCGCGTGGCGGGTGGCGGTTCGCAGAGTGATGCGGCGATGCAGCTTACGGCGAATATTTTCGGCTTGCCGGCGGAGCGTCCGCATGTGTACGAAGCGTCTGGCCTGGGCGCGGCGATTTGTTGTGCGGTGGGGTTGGGACTGCACGCGGATTTCCCCACGGCGATCGCGGCGATGACCCGCGTCGGTGCGGTTTTCACCCCGCAACCCGAGGCGCAGAAGATCTACGAGCAACTGTACAAAGAGGTCTACCTGCGCATGTACCGCCAGCTTAAACCGCTGTATCAAAGCATCCGCAAAATCACCGGTTACCCCGCCTGAAAAAACACCACCAATCCCCTGTAGGAGCTGCCGAAGGCTGCGATCTTTTGATCTTGTTTTTTAAGATCAACGTCAAAAGATCGCAGCCTTCGGCAGCTCCTACAGGGACCATATTGCGACTCGATGTGGCGCCATCGGAGACTTTTTCTGGAGAGATCGGACAGTGTCAGCGCCGGGGTCGGTTGTTAGGCTCATCCCCCACGGCACCGCCAATAAGAACGACAAGCAATGAAGCTGACCTTCCTCCTGTTGCTGCTTTGTGCAACGGCCCCGAGCGCCTGGGGCTGGTCCAACCACACGGTGGGCAGCTATCTGGCGTTGCAGGATCTGCCGGCGTTGCGTGATGCGCCAGCGGTTGAAGTCGAGCCACTGGAGCAGTTTCTCACCGAGCAATATCCGGCCGTGCTGGCGCTGCTGGAACAACAGGAAACCTTCGCCCGCGAGCACTTCGCTCAGTACCCGCCACGCCCCGACAATCTGAAATTGCCCGCAGTGCCAAGCGACAATCTGCGCCACGATTTCCTCTCGGCGCTGCGCATCAATCCCGAGATACATCTGGCGATGATCATCCAGCCATTGCCCGGCAAAGACCTGCCAGAACGTGAGCATCTGCAGGCCAATCAAGTCATGGTCGAGCAAACCCTGTCACCGTGGAATCGCCAGCGCTTCATCGTCATCGCCGAGCACGAAAAAGTCGCACCGCTGGCCGTGCTCGCCAGCGCTGCTGACGAGCCGGATTACGGCCACGACATCAATCTGTTCAGCGACAACCCTGGCCGGGTCGGCGCGCTATACGGTTTCGGCCCGCAACCGTTCGGCGATGCGCGTTTCCAGTACAGCTCGCAGGCGCCGTTCCACATGGGCTTCTTCCATGAAAGCGCGGTGGTGTACGCGGCTGCCGGTTTCCTCGAGCGCAGTTGGCCGGATTGGCGCGCCTATCAGTACATGGGCCTTGCGCGACTGGCGTTTGCCAGCGGTCATCGGTATTGGGGTTATCGCTTTCTCGGCTGGGGCCTGCACCACATTCAGGATCTGACCCAGCCGTATCACGCCAAGCCGTTGCCCGGTGTCGATCTCGCCAGTCTTTTGCTGCTGGAAGGCAAGGCCATCGCCGGTTTCGCTGAGGACAAACAAGCCTCCATCGAGCGCGTCGCCACTCGGCATATGGAAGTGGAGAAGTACCAGTCGACCTGGCTGCGGCGCGTGCTGCGTGCCGGTCAGTCGCACCCGATGCTCGCGGCTTACGCTGATGTGGCTCAGGACAAAAGCTACCCGCCGTACTCGGTCGACTACCTGCGCGAAGTGGTCAGTGCCGAGTCGGTCAACGATTCTGCAGCGTTCGACGAAGCCATCGGCCAGTGGCTGGAAACGGCGCCCGTCAGCAGTGATTTCAGCAGCGGCAATCAGCTGCATCGAGAAGATTTCGACCATCCGACACTCAACCAGCAACTGTTCAAGTTACTGAGGCATTTCGGCTCGCACAGCCGAATCTACGTCAGCGCGGGATTGGCGCCCTAGCCATCGCGGCAGGACAACAAAACAATAAAAAACAGCGAAGGAGGAACAGATGATCAACTCTCGATTGCGCCTGACGGGCGTCGCGCTCCCCGGTGTCGGCCTGGCAGGGCTGCTGCAGTTGTGCGCAGTCGATGCGGCGCACGCGGTGGAGTTCAGCCTGATGGACAAGCAGGTCACCGGCTCCCTCGACACGACCTTGTCTTACGGCCGTTTGTGGCGGGTGCAGGGCCGCGACAAGACTAACGATGACGTCAACACCAACGACGGCAATCGCAACTTCGACACCGGGCTGGTTTCCGAGGTGTACAAGATCACTTCCGAGCTTGAAGCCAACTATCAGAACTATGGCGTGTTCGTGCGCGGCACCGCGTTCTACGACACGCAGCTGATGGACAAGCGCAACGACTACTACGACAACAACAGCCCGTCGCAGCCGAGCCAGAGCTACCCGCAGGACGATCATTTCACCGGCCAGACACGCGACATCGCCGGCAGCCGCATCGAGATGCTCGACGCCTATGTGCATGGCAGTTGGGACGTTGCGCAGATGCCGGTGACGGCGCGCGTCGGTCGGCAGGTGTTCAACTGGGGCGAGGGGATTTTCTATCGCGGCGGGATCAACACCACCAACCCGGTGGACGCCGCCAAGTACCGCTTGCCCGGCGCCGAAGTGAAGGAAGTGCTGGTGCCGGTCGAGGCGCTGAGCTTCAACATCGGCCTGACCGATTCGCTGACGATGGAGAGTTTCTACCAGACCAACTGGAAGGAAACCCGCATCGACCCGGTCGGCACGTTCTACTCGCAGACCGACCTGTTCGCCGACGGCGGCAACACCGGTTACAACAACTTCAGCGGCACGGCGCTGGATACGCCTGTGCCGGGATTTGGCAACGTCATCGGTTTATACAGCGCGCTGGGCAACAACCCATTGCTGAACTCCGCCCTGCAAACCACGGGCCTGTACGCCAACGGCGTGACGCCGGCCTACGGCAACACGCTCAAAGTGGCGAGCATCGGCAAGGACTACAACGCGCGCAACGATGGTCAGTTCGGCTTTGCCTTTCGCTACATCGCTGAACAACTCAACAGCACCGAGTTCGGTTTGTACATGGTCAACTACCACGCCAAGGAACCGACCATCGCGGCGGATCTGGGCGGCTACAACGGCATCGACATGGATGCGCTGACCAATCTGCTGGCGGGCGTCGCTGGCAGTCAGGCCGGGGCACTGGCCAACGGTCTGGCCACGGCGGATGTGATGGGCAATATCCAGGCGCATCGGCGTTACGCCGAAGACATTCGTATGTACGGCTTCAGCTTCAACACCACGTTGGGCGAGGCCTCGGTGTTTGGTGAGATTGCTTATCGGCCGAACCTGCCGATCGGCGTTGCGGCGACCAACGATTTGATTGGTGACCTGGCCAATGGTGCCGCGGCAGCGGTGACGGGCCAGTCGATCAATGTTGGCGGACAAATGGTCACCCTCGATAGCCAGATCAACAACGCCGCGCGCGTGGACGCGTTCAACATCTCGCTGGGCACCATCTATAACTTCGGCCCCACGGCTTCGTTCGACTCGCTGTTCGGCATCTTCGAACTGGCCTCCGAGCACCTGCGCGGCAGTAGTCTGCAATACACCGCTTATGACGGCAGTCGTCGTTACTACGCCGGCACGGGCAACTATTCCTATGTCTCCGGCGGTGATCGCGACGATCAGGTCAACCGCAATTCCTACAGCTACACGGCAATGCTCAACGGCACCTGGAACGATGTGTACGCGGGGGTCAACGTCTCGCCGTACATCGTCTACAAGGACGATTTCGAGGGCAACAGCTATCAGGCCGGCAACACCATCGAAGGGCGCAAGGCCTACACGCTGGGGATCAAGGCCAACTATCAGAACAAGCTCGAAGCCGAACTGCAATACACCGAGTTCTATGGCGGCGGGCAGAACAACGGTATTCGCGACCGCGACAATGTCGGGTTCAACTTCAAGTATTTCCTTTGAGTTTCATACGAGATTTCTGCAACACATCATCCCCCTGTGGGAGCGAGCTTGCTCGCGAAGAGGCCGGCACATTCAAAACAGGTATCGCCTGATACACCGCTTTCGTCGGAACGCCGCCCGGAGCAAGCTCGCTCCCACAGGTTTTTGTATTTGGAGAAGATCATGTTTCACACTTCACGATTGACCAAGACCATGCTGGCGCTCGTCATGGGGCTGGCGACCAGTAGCGCTTTCGCCGCCATCACCCCGCAACAAGCCGAACAACTGAAAACCACCCTGACCCCCATGGGCGCCGAGCGCGCGGGTAACTCGGCCGGCACCATCCCTGCGTGGACTGGCGGCATCACCCAGGCGCCCGCCGGCTACAAGCCCGGCCAGCATCACCCCGATCCATACGCGGCCGACAAACCGCTGTTCACCATCACCAAAGCCAACCTCGACCAGTACAAGGCCCACCTCAGCCCCGGCCAGATCGCCCTGTTCAACAGCTACCCCGACACCTTCCAGATGCCGATCTATCCGTCCCGCCGCTCCGGCTCGGCACCGCAGTGGCTGTACGACAACACCCTGAAAAACGCCACCTCGGCCAAGCTGCTCGAAGGCGGCAGCGGCTTCTCCGATGCCTACGGTGGCGTGCCATTCCCGGTGCCCAAGGACGGCGTTGAAGTGCTGTGGAATCACATCACCCGCTATCGCGGCACCTACGTCGTGCGCCGCGCTTCCGAAGCACCGGTACAACGCAATGGCAGCTTTGCCCTGGTTACCTCGCAGCAGGAAGCCCTGTTCAACTACTACCGCCCGAACGGCCAGTTCGCCGACCTGAAGAACATCCTGTTCTACTACCTCGCCTTCGTGAAAAGCCCCGCACGCCTGGCCGGCGGTGCCGCCCTCGTGCATGAAACCCTCGATCAGCTCAAGGACGCGCGCCAAGCGTGGATCTACGACGCCGGCCAACGCCGTGTGCGCCGCGCACCGAACCTCGCCTACGACACGCCGATCGCATCCTCCGATGGCCTGCGTACCGCCGACGATACCGACCTGTTCAACGGCTCACCGGATCGCTACGAGTGGAAGCTCAAGGGCAAACAGGAAATCTATATCCCTTACAACAACTACAAAGTCGCCAGCCCCGACGTGAAGTACGCGCAACTGCTCACCCCAGGCCACCTCAACCCGCAATACACCCGCTATGAACTGCACCGCGTGTGGGTGGTGGAAGGCAACCTGAAACCGGGCTCGCGACACATCTACTCCAAACGCGTGCTGTTTCTCGATGAAGACAGCTGGGGCGCCGCGCTGGTCGATCAGTACGATGGGCGAGGGGAGTTGTGGCGCGTGTCGATGGCCTACCTGAAAAACTTCTACGACCTGCCGACGACGTGGAGTGCGCTGGATGTTTTCCATGATTTGCAGGCGCGGCGTTACTACGTGCAGAACCTTGATAACGAAGAGGCGGAGACGGTGGATTTCGCGCAGCCGGTGCCGGAGGATGCGTATTTTATGCCGTCGGCGTTGCGGCAGCGTGGGACGCGCTGATGGCTGAAGTCTAAGTCCACCACTGACAGAAAAAGCCCGAAGCCACTGATGCATTCGGCTTCGGGTTTGTTCTGTGGAGCTAAAAATATCTGCTTTACAGATATCTGTATTTGAGATAATTTGCCCGCATGTAGGGATACCAGAACCGAAAATTGTATGAGAGTGATCACAAAAGCGGCGGTTGCGCGGGCCATTGAGACTCATGGCCAGTGGAGAGATCCTCTCACCTTGTGGCTAACCATCTTCGACAGAGCATCGCTGCGTTTCGAGTCGTTTGAGAAGCTTCGTCAAGACTGGACCAGCGCCTCAGGTTGGAACGTCGATCGTATCCCTCACTCGAAGCTGAGGCTGACGAGCAAGAAAGGCCCGCTTGATATTTACGTTTTTGATATCAAGAAAAACGAGTGCCGTGTCATTACGTGGATCAACACGAAGACTGGCACTATCTATATCAAGGACATTCTTCCCCATTCCGGATACGACAAATGGTGGAAGGGTGATGTCAAGTAGTTGGCCAGAATGAAATACGCTATTTATGTTTAACGAAAATACAGGTGATCTCAATGAAGCGTAATAAAGTCGAAGCGACAGGACTGGATTCCTTCATAGCCGATATTTCACCCATGCTTGAGGGACTGGGCGATCAGCTAGCGACTTTGTCCAAGTTGTTGTCTGCCTGCCATGATCCGATAAAAAATGATGACGATCTACAAGTGCGAATGGCCCTGATTGATGAGCTTTATTCCCACGCAAGCACCGAGGATCATGCTGCGGCACGATTTGCGGAGTTTGTGGCTGATCGGGTTTATGAGTACGAGAATGAAACGGTGTTGATTGCTTATTCGTCCCAATCTGAAGCGCTGGCGTTTCTGCTGTCGGAAAGAGGCGTTAAACAGAAGGACTTGTCTGAGATCGCAACTCAGAGTGCTGTTTCAGAGATATTGAATAACAAGCGAAAAATGACCGTTGCCCAGATAAAGGGATTCGCCGAGTTCTTTAAAGTGCCGGTTGAGTTTTTTATGCATGGTGTGGTTTGACGGGATGCCGTGACAGGTCTAACGCAATCGCGAGCAGGCTCACTCCTGCAGGGGATTGGCGTCGTTCACATAATCTGTGATCAACACCATTCCTTGTAGGAGTGAGCCTGCTCGCGATGCGGTTGTAGCTTCAGCGCTGAATCAGGGTCAAACGCGGAAGTGGCTGACCATTTGTTGCAACTGACCACCCAAACGCGCCAGTTCAACACTCGATGCAGCCGTTTCATCACTAGCCGCTGCGGTCTGTTCCGATACGTCGCGCACGTTGATGATGCTGCGGCTGATCTCTTCGGCCACGGCGCTCTGCTGTTCAGCCGCTGCGGCGATCTGCTGGTTCATCGACTGGATGTTCGACACCGTACGGGTGATGTTTTCCAGTGAGGCGCCAGCCTTGCGGGTCAGGGCGACGCTGCTGTCGGTCAGGGCGCGGCTGTTGCTCATCACCGCCGAAACCTGCTGGGTACCGTTCTGCAAACCAGCGACCAGGCCTTCGATTTCTTCGGTGGATTTCTGCGTACGCTGAGCCAGGCCACGAACTTCGTCGGCGACCACGGCAAAACCACGACCGGCTTCACCGGCACGGGCTGCTTCGATCGCAGCGTTGAGGGCCAGCAGGTTGGTCTGTTCAGCAACCGCTTTGATCACGTCCATGACGCTGCCGATCTTGTCGCTTTCCTGTTGCAGCACGCTCATGGCTTCGGTGGAACGCACCACTTCGCTGGCCAGACGCTCGATCTGGGCGATGGCTTCGTTGACCACTTTGTCGCCTTCACGGGCTTCGCCGTCAGCTGCCGCAGCGGCTTGCGACGCTTCTTCGGCGTTGCGCGCGACTTCCTGCACGGTGGCGGTCATCTCGTGCATGGCGGTGGCGACCTGATCGGTCTCGACTTTCTGGCTGTTTACACCGGCGCTGGTCTGTTCGGTCACGGCCGAGAGTTCTTCGGCGGCGCTGGCGATCTGGGTGACGCCGTCGCGGATGCCGCTGATCAAGTCACGCAGGGTTACGCCCATGCGGGCGATGCCTTGTTGCAGCACGCCGAGTTCGTCGCGGCGGGTCACGGTGACGTTCTGGGTCAGGTCGCCGCTGGCGATGCGCTCGACCACGGCCAGAGTTTCCTGCAGTGGACGGGTGATCTGACGGGTGATGATCACCGCAGCAATCACGCCAACCAGCAGGGCGAGCAGGGTGCTGATCAACTGGAAGGTACGCGCCTGGGCGCTTTCAGCGTCACGGCGATCGAGCTGGATCTGATACAGCTGTTCGCTCAGGGCGACGATGGTGGTGCCCTGGTCGGTCATTTCCTTACGCGCCTGCACGGCATCGGTGTTGGCGTTCTTGTATGCCATCAACGCGCTGCGATAGCTGGTCAACGCAGATTCCAGTTGGCGCAAGGCATCCTGCTGAGTCGCAGCAAATTGCGCATTTAATGACTTGAGGCTGGCGATGGCCGCGTCGATCTGGCCGACGGCTTTCTGCTCGGTTTCGGCGTTGGTGGTGGCGGTGTAGCCGCGCACTTCGTAGCGCGCGAGGATGAACGCTTCCTTGGCGGCGGTGATCGCCTGGAACTGTTCGAAGCGCTGTTCGCTCATGTCCATCTGCTGCACGCGTTTGCTGATCGATTCGATCTGGTTGTACGCAGTTTCAGCACTCACGCTCATGCTGTCGCGGGCGCTGTTGCCGGTACGATAGGCGTTGCGCATTTTGTTCAGCGACGTCTGGTATTCAGCGATGGTCGCGGCCTGCTCCTTGAGCAGTTTGACGTTTTCCGGGCTCTTGAAACTGTTGATCAGCTTCTGTTGCTGCGCGGCGAAGCTTTCGAGGGTGGTCTGCACATTCTGTGCGGCGGTTTCATCGCCATTGGTCAGCATGTACTGCAGGCGCACCACGCGCAGTTTGGTCAGACCGGCGTTGAGCTGGGTGATGTCGCTCATCCAGTTGCTGCGGTCGATCAGGCCACCGAGGCTGGTCCAGCCCGTCAGGGCCAGCACGCAGGTCAGGGCCAGCACCAGGCCGAAGCCCAGGCCCAGTTTCATGTTCACGCTGATGTTGCCGAACCAGCTATTCATCAAAAATCCTCCAGAAACGTTGGGTTTCTTGTCGTCGGTTAGGCTGGAAGATTGTTGTTTTTTTGAGCCAGCAAGGGTGTTAGCAGGTTTGTATCGGCCGCATTTCCCAGAGCTGAAAGGATTTTGTCCTACGGAATTTGTAACAAGCCCGCTGAGGCCCTTTTTCATTGAGGGTCCAGGGCCGTGCCTTCCGAGATGATCGTGTAGTGGCTACATCAATAACCGACGAAGTAATAAGCCTGCCGACCGACCCTCAGGGTCTTGAGCGCTTTCAACGGTGGGGCGGGTTCGTGGTCTGCCGCCATGACGGCGACATGGGATGGCGAGGCTGAGAGGAAGTCTTTCAGTTGCGCGTCGGTATCCAGGCCTTTCAGCACCTGCTGGGTGTAAAAAACGCTGGCGCCGCCGACGCGTTCATTGGCTTGAAACAACGCAACTTGTCGACCCTCGGATTGCAGCAGTTGAATGTGTTGGCTCAACGGCAGGAACGATAGTTTTTTGTCGGCGTGGGGCAGCGCCCATTGCGCGGCCGCGAGATAACTGCCGATCACAAGCGTGAGTACGCCGACTGCAAGAGTCTGACGGTGCCGGGCGATTCGGCCTACCAATCGATTACCGGATTCGTACTGCTTCAATCGCTCGAATAGTACGCAGGCATATTCCGCTGCGATCACTGCGGCGGCGGGTGTCATCGACATCAGGTACACCGTGCGCTTACTCGACGCCAACGTCAGCATCACGAATTGCGCAACGATCCACAGGCTGAAAAACAGCAGGTAACGGTTGGCCTTCAATTGTTTGCGGAAATGCCAGAGCCCCAGGTACACCAGAATGTTCCATGGCAGAAAGGCTTCCGGGAGTTTGGCGAGGTAGTAATAGAACGGTTCGTAGTGCCCGGCCTCGACGAACGATCCGCTGAAGCGTCCGACGCTGTTGGTCAGCAGCACTTCTCTGACCGCTTGCGCACCGCCATGCTGGTAGAGGATGACGAGCCAGATCAGCAGCGGAATCAAACCGACCACTGTCAGTAAACCCGGGCGCAGCCAGTCAGCGATTTTCAGTCGTTTGTCCATCAGGTTGTCAGCCAGCAGGTAAGCAAAAATCACCACCCCGGGCATGGCCAGCCCCAGCACACCTTTGCTCAATGTGGCGATGGCGATCCCGACGACAAACAGCAGCGAGTTGCCGAGCGTCGGTGCCCGCTGCGCCTGGAAAAAGGCCAGCAGCGCCGTGGTCACGCCGAGTGCGAGCAGCGCATCCTCACCGACGCCGCGTACATTGCTCCAGTAACTGGCCATGGTCGCGAGCAGAATGCCTGCGGCCCACGCGATCATTTTCGGTCGTTCGAAACGCCGCAATATGCCGTATAGCAGCATCACACTGAGCAACCCGGCAACCGCCGACGCCAGCCGCACAGCCCACGGTGAAACGCCGAACACACGCATGGCGCCAGCATCCAGCCACAGGCTCAGCGGTGGTTTTTCCAGAAACGGTTCACCAAACAGCCGAGGCGTCACCCAGTCGTTATCAAGGTGCATCTCCATGGCGATGCCGGCGACGCGGGCCTCGGTGGAGCCTTGCAATTGATGACCGCCCAACGCGAAGAAAAACAGCAGGGCGGCAAGCAGAAACAGGGAAGTGGCGGCACGCGACATGGTTTCAGGCAACCGGAAGAGGCGGGAGCCTGAGCATACGGCGGCAATCCTGAATAAATTGTGAAGTTCAGGCCAGTCGTCGCGACCAACGCTTCTCCGGCGTTTCGAACTGCGGATTGACCAGCGCCGTCAGCACATGATCCTGCCAGCGTCCAGCAATGTTCAGATACGCCTTGGCGTAACCCTCGCGTTCGAAGCCCAGACGCTCAAGCAAGCGCTCACTGCGCTCGTTGCCGGGAATGTAGTTGGCCATGATCCTGTGCAGATTCTGGGTATCGAACATGTAGCCTATACCTGCCTCCAGCGCTTCCTGCATCAAGCCCTGACCCTGTTGGGTCTCATCGATGTGATAACCCAGATAACACGCCTGAAAGGCCCCGCGAATGATGCCACTGAAGTTGCACGCGCCGATCATCTGCTGGCCGTCCGCAGTCAGCAGCGCGAAATGCATGGCCAGCCCGGCCTCGAATGCACTGGCCTGTATTTCAAGGCGTCGGCGAATCTGCTCGGTGGAAAAATATTCAGTGGTGCGGATCGGTGACCAGGGCGCGAGGTGGCGCAGGTTACGTCGGTAGAACTCGCTTTCAAGCTCGGCCTGCTCCGGTGCGAGTATCGCGAGCGTCAGGCGTTGGCAGGGCAGGGTCAACAGCGGCATCGGGCGCTCCGGCTTGTGGGATCTGCAGGCAGAGTCGCGCAATCTGCGGGGTCACGGCAAGTCGTGGCGAAGAAGGGGCTTTGTTTCAGGCAAAAAAAAGCCCGCAGGAGCGCGGGCGAACCGTAGTTTCTTGAATGAGCGAGCGGACTGTACAAGGGTTGGCCGCGCAGCTGCAGTGAAGAAAAATTCATCTCGATGGGCGGCCCCAATCCAGTCCGATGCGCAACCGAACGCCGGGTTTTCGCCGGTCAATGACGGGTTTCAGGCCCGAAGGAGGTCTGCGGTCCATGCGGATCCAGATTGTCCCTTGCCCGACAAATCAGAATTTCGGCCAGCGCGCTCAACTGCTTCATCGCCACTGCCACATGACGTTTCGAGCCGTCGAACTCATCGGCAAAGTTTGCGCTGATGGCCGTGAGGGAATCGAGGATCTCGCTGGCGTGGGTGAGCAGGGTCAGGGTGTCGACATCGTCGCGCACCCTGATGAGTTGATTGAGCGGGACGCTACGGCGCCGTTTGTGCGCTTCGCTGTGTGCGCTGGTATTCGATTGCGGTTGGGTGCTGGACGTTGGCGCATCGGACGGTGCCGGGCCAACCAGCGAAAGGCGGGGGATTTTCTTCATGACGTAGCTCCGTGGAGTGAACATTCACTGCAATTGCGGCTGCCAAACCGTCCGCTGGTTGGCAGTGGTCGTGGAGCGTAACGCCCTGAGGAACTGTCCACCAGTTCATCAAAGTCGACGCGTGTTGCGGGAATTTTCCTAGGACGTTCGGTGTGGGAAGGAGGGCGTGGCGATAAAACCAAACGGCAGTCGTGATGAGCACGGATAGTCAACTCAAGGCATGTGCTCAGCGGGCGAAACCGCTCACATAATTCTCACCTGAGTTCTGCGATGATTGTTGCCGGTATTTCATCGGCCCGAGCGAGTGATTCCTTCATGAATGTGAGCGTTCTCTACGCGTTGGTTGCGGCTGCGTTGTTTGGCGCCAGTACGCCACTCGCCAAGCTCTTGGGAGTACAGGTTTCGCCGATTCTATTGGCCGGATTGCTCTATCTGGGCAGCGGTCTGGGTTTGACCGTCCTGCGTTTTGCTCGCGATCGAGGCTGGCAGCGTTCCGGACTCGGAGCCGGCGAATGGCCGTGGCTGGTCGGAGCCATCGGCTTCGGCGGCGTGCTGGCACCGGTGGCGTTGATGTTCGGTTTGACCAGAACGTCCGGCGCGAGCGCGTCACTGATGCTCAATCTGGAATCAGTGCTCACGGCACTGCTGGCGTGGCTAGTGTTCAAGGAAAACGCCGACCGGCGAATCGTGATCGGCATGCTCGCCATCGTGGCCGGCGGTGTCGTGTTGTCCTGGCCGCAAGAGGCCGTCTCGGCGCAGGACTGGACAGGACCGCTGGCCGTCGCCTTCGCCTGCTTTTGCTGGGCCATCGACAACAACCTGACGCGTAAGGTGTCTGCCTCGGATGCACTGTTTATCGCGGGCAGCAAAGGTCTTGTGGCGGGGTTGGTCAACTGCAGCCTCGCCTTGTTCATCGGCAAACAACTGCCCGCAGCCACCTCGCTGGTGCCCATCCTGCTGGTCGGGTTTCTCGGTTACGGCGTCAGCCTGGTGATGTTCGTCCTCGCCCTGCGTGGCTTGGGCAGTGCGCGCACCGGCGCGTACTTTTCCACCGCGCCGTTTCTGGGCGCAGCGATCTCGATTCTGCTGCTGGGTGAGTCGGTATCGCTGATGTTCCTGCTCGCTGCAGCGTTAATGGCCGTGGGGGTATGGATTCACCTGATGGAAAACCATACTCATGAGCATCAGCATGAACTGCTCGAGCACGATCATCGCCACACACACGATGAGCATCACCAGCATACGCACGGGTTTGAATGGGATGGAGCGGAGCCGCATAGTCATCCGCATGTGCATATGCCGATGCGTCACCGGCATGCGCATTTTCCGGATGTGCATCATCGGCATGAGCATTGAGGTGTGTGGGCGGGGTTGGTTTTCGAAAGGGGCTGGATGGGACGGCCAGATGCGACAAAGCCCGCACTTGGCGGGCTTTGTCTTTGAGAGTTGGTGGAGCCGGGGGGATTTGAACCCCCGTCCGCCAGTACTCCGCTGTCGGTACTACATGCGTAGCCGTGTCTATTAAGTTAACCCTCAGCGACCCGACGGGCAGGGTGCTTTGGGCGAGTTGTGTAAGTTTTAGCCGCTTCGTCCACAACGTACTGCACGGCGATTCTGTTCTATATGACAATCATTTTGGGTTTACAGACATCCCCTAATGATTGCTGGACCCGAAGGTACCAGGAGCATTGTCAGCTGCAATTAAGCAGCGAGAGCAACACCGTATTGGTCGTCATTGGCAACTATAAGTAGTTGCAACAGTGGATTTACGACTTCTGTTACCAAGTCGGCATGCACCTAAAGTTTCGCAACCGGCGTCGAATCCTAAACGGCCCCGAACTCATTGCTCAGTACATCTGTTTGAGCAACAAGCGTGTGCAGTGTACGCCAATCAGCCCACAAGGCCAACCCGAAGGTTGGCCGGGCTCAGATCAATTGTTGGTGCCGGCCGCTTTCTGAAGGTCCGTAATGAGTTGCGAGGTTTCCGCAACGCAGTTATCGATTTGACCTTTGGCCTTGAGGTCGTGTGCTCTGGTCACAGTGGCTTCAGCCTTTTGGCTCAGTTCTGGCTTTGCTGACAGCTGACCCTTCATATTATTGATGGTCTGAATATTGGCATCACACAGGTCAGCAGGCTTGTCTGCGGCGAACGAAGTGGACGCCATCATCGATGCAGTAACGAACAGACCTAACAGTACAGAACGTTTCATGTGTATCTCCTTGAACCGAGTGGGTCCAGACTTCGCTGGCCGTCAGGACGGGCAACCGTATGGAAGAAAAACCCCGATCAGGCGGGGTTAATCTGTGGACTACAGTCGAACTCAAGGGTTCTATTTTTCTTCAGTAGGCCTTCGCCCGGGTCACTCGATCCACCAGATAGACCAGTCCGTGGTAGTCAATTCCGCCATGTTGCGTCAGACCGATCTCGCAGGTGCGGCTGGTGGAAATCCCCTCGCTGCAGTGCTGCACGGCTTCCTTGAGCGTGCGCAGCGAGTGGCTGTTCAGCTCCGGCGTGGTGAAGCCTTTGTCGCCGGCAAATCCGCAGCAGTGAATGCCTTCCGGAATCACCACGTTGTTGCTGCACTTGCGCGCCAGATCGATCAACGCCTGGCTTTCGCCCAGATGTTGCGTGCTGCAGGTCACGTGTACGGCGATCGGTGCATCTTGCGGGGTGAAGTCCAGTCGTTCGAGAAGATGCGTACGGATGAAGCGCACCGGGTCGTACAGATCCAGACGGTTTTCTCCTACGTCCTGCACCAGCCGCAGCGTGCACGGGCTGGTGTCGCAATAGATCGGATCGAGCCCGCCGCGACTGGCATGCAGCAATGCGCTGATCAGCTCCTGACGCTTGTGTTCTGCCTGCTCGGCGTAGCCTTTCGAGGCGAAGGGCTGACCGCAGCAGAGGTTGTCCTGATTGTCCGGGAAGACCACTTGGTAACCGGCCTTTTCCAGCAGCCCACGGGTTTTGTCGTACAGAGACATCTGCTCTTTATCGCCCGCCGCCGGGCCCATGACTCTCGATACACACGCGGCTAGATAGACCACACGCGGACGTGCGTCCGAGACGCTGGGGCTGAAGCGAATCGCCTTCTCTGGCTGTGGCATCGCATTCGTCCACAGCGGCACCTGACCTTTGGACAGGCGCGTAATCGTTGCTGAAAGTCTCGCCAGCCGCGGTGCGCCGAGCATCATCCGCGCACCGTTGGCTACGTGCAGAGTGAAGCGTGCGCCTTGCAGGGTCTTGGCGAAATTTCCTTCGATCCAGTCAGCGGTTTTCTGATGCGTCGCGTGTCGGCCACGCAGCTTTTTCACCAGCTCACCGGTATTGATGCCTACGGGACAGCGTTGCGCACACAGCCCCGTTGCGGCGCAGGTGTCGATGCCTTGATATTCGTAGGCTTCTTCCAGTTCGCGGGTATCGACGCCGGCACGTTTCTTCGCCTGAATATCGCGCCAGATCACAATGCGCTGGCGCGGGCTCAGGGTCAGACCTTTCGACGGGCAGACCGGTTCGCAAAAGCCGCACTCAATGCACTTATCGACAATCTCGTCGGCTGCCGGCAGCGGCTTCAGATGCTTGAGGTGGATCTGTGGATCTTCGCTGAGCACCACGTCGGGATTGAGAATGCCGTTAGGGTCGAGCAGACGTTTGAGCTGCCACATCAGTTGATAGGCGTCGCTGCCCCATTCCAGTTCCACGAACGGCGCCATGTTGCGTCCGGTGCCGTGTTCGGCTTTCAGCGAGCCACCGAATTCCACCGCGACCAGTTGCGCGACGTCGTCCATGAACGCTTGATAGCGTGCGACTTCTTCCGGGTTGTTGAAGCCTTGGGTGAAGACGAAGTGCAGATTACCTTCCAGCGCGTGTCCGAAAAGGATCGCTTCGTCGTAGGCATGTTTGTCGAACAGTTCGATCAAGCGGTTCACACCGATGGCCAGTTGTTCGACCGGGAAGGTCACGTCTTCGATGATCACCGTGGTGCCAGTTTTGCGCACCGCGCCGACGGCGGGGAAGGTGTCTTTGCGGATCGCCCAGAGCTTGGCGTTTTCGGCAGGGTCTTCGGTGAAGTCGATCTGCTTTTCCACCGGGAAACCACTGAGCGACGCCATGATCTGCTTCAGTTGTTCCTGCAGCAAAGTGGAAGACGCAGCGCGAGATTCGATCAGCAGCGCGCAGGCATTGTTCGACAGCTGTTGTACGAAAGCGGGCATGCCCGGTTTGTCCTGCACCGAACGCAGGCTGCGCCGATCCAGCAACTCCACCGCGGACACCGGTTGGCTTTTCAGCACGGTAACGGCGTTGCAGCAGGTTTCCACATCCGGGAAGACGATCAGCGCCGAGGCTTTGTTCGGGTGATCGATTACTGTGTCGTAAGTCACCGCGCTGATAAAGCCGAGGGTGCCTTCGGAGCCGACCAGCAAGTGGCTCAAGATATCCACAGGCTCATCGAAATCTACCAAGGCGTTGAGCGACAGGCCAGTGGTGTTTTTCAGACGGTATTTGTGGCGGATTCGTGCAGCCAGTTCGGCGTTGGCACGGGTCTCGCGGCCCAATGTCGCCAAGCGCTCGAGCAGATCACCGTGGCTGACTTGGAATGCCGCAACACTCGCCGGGTCTTCGGTATCCAGGCGCGTGCCATCGGCCAGCACCAAGCGAATCCCGGCCAGCGTGTGATAGGTATTTTGTGCCGTGCCGCAGCACATGCCGCTGGCATTGTTGGCAACAATGCCGCCAATTTTACAGGCGTTGATCGACGCTGGATCCGGACCGATCTTGCGCCCGAACGGTGCCAGCCATGCGTTGGCCTGTGCGCCGATCACTCCCGGTTGCAGGCGGATTTGCGTGCCTTGGCCACGAATCTCGCGAGCGTTCCAGTTATCCCCAAGCACGATCAAAACGGAATCGCTGATCGCCTGACCCGACAGGCTGGTGCCCGCCGCACGGAAGGTCACCGGGACATGGTCGTGCTGAGCCAATTTCAAAAGCGCGACCACTTCATCTTCGGACTCTACGCGGATTACCAGTTGCGGAATCAGTCGATAAAAACTGGCGTCGGTGCCGAAGGCCAGCGTCGACAATGGATCATCAAAGCGGCGCTCGGCCGGAATCAGTTGTTGCGCATCACGCAGAAAATTAGCCGGAAGCGTCATTGGTCCTCCAGGATCAGCACCACGAGGTCTTTCGGGCCGTGGGCGCCGTAGGCCAGCACTTGTTCAATGTCGGCGGTTTTCGACGGGCCGGACACCAGCAACGCGTTGGTCGGCATGCCCTGCGCCCATTCGAATTCCTGCTGCACCTGATAGAAGTTGTCGCGGATTTCACTGGCCTTGAGCAGGGCGAAATGCACCGGCGGCACCAGGCTCATCAAACGCGGCTCTTCGCGGGTTGGCCAGATGATCAGGCTGCCGGTAGCGGCGATCGCACCGAGGGTGCCGGTGAGACTGGCCGGAGTGTCGTTGAACAGCTCGGCTTTCCACTCTTCCATCGGCCGGTCGTAGGATTTCAGTGCTGGCAGATCTGGATTGTTCGCCCAGTGCTGTGTGATTTTCTGCCCGTGCGCGGTAGTCGGTGCGATCAACAGACTCGGCAACTGACGATCGCGCAGCAGTTGCGCGAGCAGTGCCGGCCAACCTTCACCCGAAGTCAGGTGGATTTCAGTGTGCACCGCTTCCATCAATTTTCGCAGTTGCGGAATACGCTGTTCGGCAGTGTAGGTGTAAGGCTGCGTCACCAGATCAACATTGAAGTTGTCGGCAATCGGCGTGGCGCCAGTCAGACTTTTCCGCAGCTTGGCGAGGATATTTTCTTTGGCGCTCATCAGCGGTCTCCCTGTTTGGCCAGATGCTCGCGGGCCATGTCGTGCAGCGAGCGGGCGGCGGGTTTCGGCGCGCTGTGGTTTTGTGTCCAAGGGCCAACGTTGCTCGGGGTCAGCGCACGCAGACGCGTGGCGAAGAAACCGAACAATCGATACAAGGTCGGAGAGCTGTTCAGCCGGGCCCAGGCGTTCCAGATAAAGCGTTCCTTGCGCGAATACTTGCTGCCCTGACCGCGCATCACTTGATTCGGGCTGTCCGGGGCTTTGACGTTCTCTTCGCGCAGACGCCGCAGGATCGCCGGGATAGGAATTTTTACCGGACACACTTCACCGCAGGCACCGCACAGCGATGACGCACTCGGGTGATCCGGAACCTTGGCGAGGCCAACCATGTGCGGCGTGATGATTTTGCCGATCGGCCCCGGGTACACCTCGCCATAGGTGTGGCCACCGACGCGGGTGTAGACCGGGCAATGATTCATGCAAGCGCCGCAGCGGATGCAATTCAACGTCTGACGCAATTCACTGTCGGCGAAAGCCTGGCTGCGACCGTTGTCGAGCAACACCAGATGCACTTCCTGCGGGCCGTCGAGTTCGTGTGCCTTGCGCGGGCCGGAGATCATGTTGACGTAGGTGGTGATCGGAATGCCCAGCGCCGAGCGCGTCAGCAGTGACAGCAGCGGCACCACGTCACGCAGGTTTTCCACGACTTTTTCGATACCGGTGACGGCGATGTGCACCGGCGGCACGGTGGTGGTCATGCGGCCGTTGCCTTCGTTTTCCACCAGCAGCAGGGTGCCGGTTTCGGCGACGGCGAAGTTGACACCGGAGACGCCGATGTCCGCTTCGAAGAATTTCTGCCGCAGGACTCTGCGACCGATTTGAATGAGTTGGTCAACGTCCTTGGTGTATTCCACGCCAAGTTTGTCGTGGAACAAGGACGCGACCTGACCGGCATTCTTGTGGATCGCCGGCATAATGATGTGTGAAGGCTTCTCGTGGTCGAGCTGGACGATGTATTCCCCCATGTCGGACTCCAGACATTCAATGTCCCGAGCCTCGAGGAAATGGTTCATCTCCATCTCTTCGCTGACCATCGATTTGCCCTTGATCACTTGCCGCGCCTCGTGAGCGCGGATGATCGATAAGACGATGCCATTGGCTTCGTCCACCGTTTCCGCCCAGTGCACTGTCACACCGTTGCGGGTCAGGTTCTGTTCAAGTTGCTCGAGCAGGTCGGGCAACTTGGAGAGCGCGCGGGCCTTGATCGAATTGCCCAGTGCGCGCAAATGTTCTCTTTCGTGGGCATCACTGAAAGCGGCTGCCCGCTTGACCATCAGTGAGTCCATGGCAGTGCGGAAGTTGTTCCGCAGCTGCTGATCACCCAGGGCGTTGTGAGCCCGGGTGCGGAAATCTTCTTCTACGGCAACCGTAGGAATAATCGCGGAAGTGCTCATTGCGCACCCCCGGTTCGTTGCCACAAGAAGCTGGCGAGATGTTGCCCGCGCAGCGCTTCTTTTTGTTTCTCCAATGCGCCGTTGATGTTCATCAAACAGCCACAATCGGCACTCAAGACCTGATGCGCGCCGGAATCCTTCAACGCTTTGGTCTTGTCAGCCACCATCGCGCCGGAAATGTCTGGCATACGGATGCTGAATGTTCCGCCGAAGCCACAGCATTCGCTTTCGTGGTCGTGGTTGACCCGTTCCACATTGCTCAACTGCGCCAACAGCTCGCGGCCGTGCAGGTGGGTGTTCATTTCGCGGCGTGCCGAACAGGAAGTGTGCAACGCGACTTTCACTGGCTCGCCACTGTCCTTGAACTGCACCTTGCAGACAAACAACAGGAACTCGGCCAATTCATAGGTGCGGGCCGCGAGGGCCTGAACCTGTTTCAACGTTTCCGGCTCGTCCTTGAACAAGTCGGCGTAATGCTCGCGCAGCATGCCGGCGCAGGAACCCGACGGCACCACCACCGGATAATCTCCGGCAAACAGCGCCAGTTGTGAGCGCGCTACCGTCCGCGCCTGCTCGGTGTAACCCGAGGTGTAGGCCGGTTGGCCGCAGCAACTTTGCCCTTGCGGATACTCGACCCGGATCCCTTCGCGCTCCAGCAAGTGGATCGCGTCCATCCCGGCTTCGGGGTAGAACAGGTCGACCACGCACGTGCCGAACAGGTAGACCCGCGACGGTTTCTCGCTGGGGTATTGCCGAGGTTCGGGCAGTGGCGGTGCCACACGGGTCGCGTTCGGCACAGCGTTATAAAAAAGCTCGCTCATCAGGCGTGTCTCCGTGTGGTCCCGGTTATCCGTCCGCTGAGGCTGCTGAATATAGAGAGCGTTGCTTTCAGCAGCCTTACAGACCGGGTTGTGAATTGCTGACGCCGGCATCACGGACCGGCGTCGGTTTTTTCTGTGTTTCTTGTAGGTTTAGTGCACCAGCATTCCGGTGAACCAGTAGGCCTGAGCCAAGGTGATCAAACCGACAATCGTTGCAAAGAATAGGCTGTGCTTGAGGGTGAAGCGGAACAGATCCGATTCCTTGCCCACCAACCCGGTCGCGGCGCAGGCCACGGCGATCGATTGTGGCGAGATCATTTTGCCGGTCACGCCGCCACTGGTGTTCGCCGCTACCAGCAGGGTGTCATTGACGCCGATCTGGTGTGCGGTGGTCGCCTGCAGCGAACTGAACAGCGCGTTGGACGAAGTATCCGAACCAGTGAGGAACACGCCGAGCCAGCCGAGGAATGGCGAGAAGAACGGGAAGGCCGCGCCAGTACCGGCCAGCACCAGCGCCATGGTCGAAGACATGCCGGAGTAGTTGGTGACGAAGGCAAACGCCAGCACCATGCCGATCGACAGGATTGGCCAGCGCAGTTCATAGAAGGTCTCTTTCAAAGTGGTCAGACCAGTTTTGAAATTGATCTTCAGCACCAGCATCGAGATCAGTGCGGAGAAGAAAATCGCCGTGCCCGTTGCAGAAATCGGGTCGAGTTTGAACACGGCCGGAATAGCAGTCGGAGCAGCCACGATCGGAGCAGTTTTGATCACCAGTTGATCAAGGTGCGGGATCGCGAAGTTGAACACCCAGCTGTACATCGAGCCGCCGGCGGCGAACATCGCTTTGAAAGGCTTCAGCGTCCAGATGGTCACCAGCACGGTGAGGATCAGGAACGGCGACCAGGCTTTGAAAATTTCCCCGAGGCTGTAAGGCGACGCCACGGTAGTGCGCTTCTGGCCGAAACCGCCGACGCTGGCGGTCACCACCGAAGCGGAAACGGCGCCGGCGATATGTTGGCCGGCAGCGCGTTTTGGCTGCCAGACTTTCAGAAACAGGGTCAGGGAAATCAGGCTGGCCAAGGCCGAAGTAATGTCCGGCAGTTCCGGGCCGATGAAGTTCGAGGTGAAGTACTGAGTGACGGCGAAACTCAGACCCGCAACCAGTGCAGCCGGCCAGGTTTCGCGCACGCCGCGCAAGCCATCCATCATGAACACCAGCCAGAACGGCACGAATAGCGACAGCAATGGAAGTTGGCGACCGGTCATGGCGCCGATCTTGAACGCGTCGATACCGGTGACTTGCCCGGCAACAATGATCGGAATCCCCAAGGCACCAAACGCCACCGGTGCGGTGTTGGCGATCAGGCACAGGCCGGCGGCGTACAGCGGGTTGAAACCCAGGCCGACAAGAAGTGCGGCAGTAATCGCCACCGGCGCACCGAAACCGGCGGCACCTTCCAGGAAAGCGCCGAAGCAGAAACCGATCAGCAGCACTTGCAGGCGCTGGTCGTCAGTAATCGATAACACCGAACTGCGAATGACCTCGAACTGACCACTTTTCACCGTCAGTTTGTAGAGGAACACCGCCGCGACAATGATCCAGGCAATCGGCCACAGACCGTAGGCGAAGCCATACCCGGCGGCGGCGAACGCCATGTCGACCGGCATCTGGAACGCGAAGATCGCCACGGCAATCGACAGGGCAAGGGTGATACTGCCGGCCACGTGGCCTTTGAGGCGGAACACCGCCAGCGCGAGAAAGAAGAAAACGATGGGGATGACGGCCGCGAGTGCGGACACGCCGAGACTGCCGAGCGGGCTGTAGAGCTGTTGCCAGGTTTGCATATGGGGTGGCCCCTAATTGTTGTTGGTCAGGCACTGTCAGCGTTTTTGGGTAATTGGTAAGACCAATTTACAATCGCTGTTGGCTAGGGTAAAAGCCTTGATGGCGGTGTGTCAATTTGTCGCCCTGAAACTTTTGTCGAACAAGCGGTGCAGATCGCATCTGATCCGGTTTCGGCAAGTAGCGTCTGGTAGGTGTCGGCAAGGCGCCGATAGGCCAGAATAGAGAGCCCGGCGAGCGGTCGGGATCGTGGAGAAATGAGTTATGGGGTTTGATCAGATTCGGCAGCGCCGTTTGTCTGACGATATCGTCGAGCGACTTGAGGGGATGATCCTTGAGGGCACGCTGAAGTCCGGCGAACGGCTTCCGGCGGAGCGCACGCTGGCCGAACAGTTTGGCGTATCACGGCCGTCGCTGCGTGAAGCGATTCAGAAACTGGCAGCCAAAGGTCTGCTGGTCAGTCGGCAGGGTGGCGGCAATTATGTGGTGGAAAGTCTGGGCTCGACGTTTAGTGATCCGCTGTTGCAGCTGCTTGAAAGCAACCCCGAGGCACAACGCGATCTACTGGAATTTCGGCACACTCTGGAGGCATCGTGCGCCTATTACGCCGCATTGCGCGCTACGGATGTGGATCGCGAGCGCTTGACCGCAGCGTTCGAAGAGCTGCAGGACTGCTATTCGCGTCACGATGAAGTCAGTCGGGCAGAGGAGGGCGCGGCGGATGCGAAATTTCATCTGGCGATTGCCGAAGCCAGCCATAACGCGGTGTTGCTGCACACCATTCGCGGGTTGTTCGATCTGCTCAAGCGCAACGTGGTCACCAACATCGGCGGCATGTACAAGCAGCGCACGGAAACCCGCGACATGCTGATTACCCAGCATAGGGAATTGTATCTGGCGATTATTGAAGGTCGTGCGGAGCAGGCGCGGGAAGTTTCCAGTCGACATATTTTGTATGTGCAGGAGGTGCTGGAAGAGGTGCGGCAGGAGGTTCAGCGCATGGCTCGGGCGGAGCGGCGCAAGGGTATGTGATCAGTTGTTTGTGCGTAGATTGTGCAATAGCTTTCGCGAGCAGGCTCGCTCCCACATTGAAATGCATTCCAAGGTGGGAGCGAGCTTGCTCGCGAATACGCTCTAAAGGCAGAAAAAATTAATCTTCCTTGCCTTTGTTGCGCACCGCACGCTGCAGCTCACGACCTGCGTCGCGCTCGCGCTCGGTATCACGCTTGTCGTATTCCTTTTTGCCCTTGCCCAAAGCAATTTCGCACTTGACCATGTGCTTGCTCCAGTACCAGGACAGGCAGACGCAGGCGTAACCCTTTTGCTGTACAGCGGCGGCGAGCTTTTCCAGCTCGCGGCGGTTGAGCAGCAACTTGCGCGTGCGCACCGGGTCGGCGATGACGTGGGTGCTTGCGGTCATCAGAGGCGTGATGTGGCTGCCGAGCAACCACGCTTCGCCATCCTTGAGCAGCACATAGCTGTCAACCAGCTGTAGCTTGCTTGCCCGCAGACTTTTTACTTCCCAGCCGGCCAGGACCAGACCAGCCTCGAACTTGTGTTCGATGAAGTAATCGTGTCGCGCCTTTTTGTTCTGCGCGATGGTCCCTGTTGGGTGTTTCTTCTGTTTAGCCATAGGGGCGGCATTATATGGAGATAAACGGCTGTCGGCTACGGTGATGCTGCGTGCTTGAGCAGGTTGAGTGAATCCCGGACAATGCGGCCTCTTTTTCTAACGCTTGGGCGTGATAAACGATGTCGACAGACAAGGTTTCTGTCCACGGCAGTTGGGCTAGCCGCTGGGTATTCATACTCGCCGCGACCGGTTCGGCCGTGGGACTGGGTAGTATCTGGAAGTTCCCCTACATGGTCGGGGTCTACGGCGGCGGCGCCTTTGTGCTGATGTTTCTGGCGTGCATCGCGCTGATCGGCATCCCGGTCATGCTCGCTGAAACCCTGATCGGCCGACGCGCCCGGCAAAGTCCGGCGAACGCCTTGAAGGTGCTGGCGCTGGAAGCCGGACACTCCGGAAAATGGTCGTGGGGAGCCTTCGCCGGGATGATCACGGCGTTGCTGATCCTGTCTTTCTATAGTGTGGTCGGTGGTTGGTCGCTGGACTACATCGTCGACATGGGCCGCGGTGACTTCCAGGGCGCGACGGCCGATCAGGTCGGCGCTTATTTCGGCAATGTCATCTCCAATCCATGGCGCCTGACACTTTGGCACACGATTTTCATGCTGCTGTCGGCCTTCGTCATCGCCAAAGGCGTGGTTGCCGGGCTTGAGCGCAGCCTGCGCATCATGATGCCGCTGCTGTTCGTGATGATTCTGGTGTTGCTGGGTTACAGCATGACCACCGGGCATTTCATGGAAGGCGTGCATTTCATGTTCGACTTCCACCCGGAAAAAGTCCTCGACGGTTTGTTGCCAGCGATGGGGCATGCGTTTTTCTCGCTAAGCGTCGGTGTCGGCTCGATCATGATTTACGGCGCTTACATGCCGAAGAGTTCGTCGTTGTCCGGCACGGTCGTCGGCGTGGCGCTGCTCGATACCTTTGTTTCGCTGGTCGCCGGTCTGGCTCTGTTCCCGATTGTGTTTGCCGGAGGCTTGAACCCTAGCGAAGGGCCTGGCTTGATGTTCGTCAGCCTGCCATTTGCTTTTGGTAACGTGGCTTTCGGGCAATTGATGGGCGTGGTGTTCTTTGTGCTGGTGGCGATTGCTGCCTGGAGTTCGGCGATCTCCCTGCTGGAACCAATGGTTGCCTATCTGGTTGAACGCACGAAAGTCAGTCGCGCCTGGGTTACTTTCTGGCTGGCGTTCATCTGCTGGTTCGTCGGTCTGGGCACGGTGTTCTCCTTCAATATCTGGAAGGAAGCCAAATTTTTCGTGAACGAAGGCGGGATGTTCCATCTCTACCAATGGGGTGCGCAGAGCGGTCTGGACTTCTTTGGCGTGATCGATTTCTTCACCTCGCGGATCATGTTGCCGCTCGGTGGCCTGTGTTTTGTGCTGTTTGCCGGATGGGTGATGGGGCGTGAAGCGGTACGCGACGAGTTGTCGATCCGCAATCCGGCACTGTTCGCCCTGTCTTTGTTCTTGATGCGCTACGTGGCGCCCATCGGCATTCTTGTAGTGTTTGCCGCTCAGCTCTGGAAGTAACGCTCACATGACGACACATATTCAACGATCGGCATTGCTGCCGTACCCGGCGCAGTTTATCTATGACCTGGTCAACGACGTGGCGCGCTACCCGGAATTTCTGCCATGGTGCTCCTCTGCAGAAGTGCTGGAAAGCTCGCCGGAACACATGCGCGCCAGCGTCGGTGTGGCCAAGGGCGGTCTCAGTCAGCATTTCGTGACGCGCAATACGCTGGTGCCGGGGCAGTCGATCGAAATGAACCTGGAAGAAGGCCCGTTCAACCAGTTGCACGGTGTCTGGGTGTTCAAGGTGTTGAACGAGAAGGCCTGCAAGATCAGCCTGGATCTGTCGTTCGATTACGCCGGGCCGCTGGTGCGCGCGACGTTGGGGCCGCTGTTCAATCAGGCCGCCAATACGCTGGTGGACGCGTTCTGCCAGCGCGCCAAACAGATGTATGGTTGAACCTGTGATCGAGATAGAAGTGGTGTACGCGACCGGTGATCGTCAGGTTTTGCGCTCGGTGAGCGTGCCGCCTGGGATGACGGTTCGGGCGGCAATGCTTGCATCGGGTATCGGTAGCGAGTTTCCTGAGCTGAATCTGACGGAGTGCCCGCTGGGCATCTTTGGCAAAGTGGTTGTTGACCCGGAATCGCGGGTAATTCAGGCGGGCGAGCGCATCGAGATTTACCGGCCATTGCTTGCTGATCCAAAAGAGGTTCGACGCTTGCGTGCAGCCAAGGCTGCCGAAGCGAAGGCCCGAAACGCGTAAAAGCCAAATCGCAGACAATAAAAAACCCGGGATTTCCGGGTTTTTTATTGTCTCGCCAATTATTGCGGCGAGGTATCCAGCGGCTCTGGTGTTGGAACCGGAACGGTTTCTACACCATCGACGTCCTTCTGGATCTGATCCAGCAAGGAACCTGGCTTGACCGGTTTTTCCGGTGTTGGCTTCTCGGCGTTTTCAGCAGGAGCGGTCACCGTAGTGCCACTATCCTTGCCGAGAATGGCTTCGTCACGGCTTACGCCCGGCATAAAGTCACCGGACAGGCTGACAAGCTGGTCGTTTGAGTTGAAAATAACGCTGATGCGTTCCTGTTGGCGTTCACCGCCACCCGGTTGCAGGCTGTACAGATAATCCCAGCGATCGGCATGGAACGTGTCGACAAGCAGAGGGTTACCCATGATAAACCGTACTTGCGGCCGGGTCATTCCCGGGCGTAACTGGTCTATCATGTCCTGCGTGACGACATTGCCCTGCTGGATGTCGATTTTGTAAACCCCGGGGAATGAACAACCGGCGAGTGCGAGCAGTCCCACAAAGGTGAAACTGGTTAGCAAGAGCTTGGTGTTTTGCATCGGTGGGCGACTTCCACTATCTTGGCTGGGACAACGTAAACGCCGATCATACCCGCATTAAGAGAAGCTGCGAAGCAGCATCGCGAGAAAGCTGACCATGGTTGAAAATAGCGAACTACGCAAAGCCGGCCTTAAAGTGACCCTGCCACGGGTCAAGATCCTGCAAATGCTCGACTCTACCGAGCAGCGTCACATGAGCGCCGAGGACGTCTACAAGGCGTTGATGGAAGCTGGCGAGGACGTCGGTCTGGCCACGGTTTACCGTGTTCTGACCCAGTTCGAAGCGGCTGGCCTCGTGGTCCGTCACAACTTCGACGGCGGCCACGCGGTATTCGAACTGGCTGACGGTGGCCACCACGACCATATGGTCAACGTGGAAACCGGTGAAGTCGTCGAATTCGTCAGCATCGAAATTGAAAAGCTCCAGAAGGCAATTGCCGAGGAGCACGGTGTCGAGTTGGTTGATCACAACCTGGTGCTGTACGTGCGCAAGAAAAAGTAAGCATGTCGCGCGAATTTCACGTTCGCGAAACGAACGAAGGCGACCCAAGGGTCGCCTTCGTGCTTTCTGTCATTGTCAAACCTTGGCGGTGACGACCATTTTTTTCGCGTGAGCCAGGGACTCTTTGGTCAGATCAATGCCGCCGAGCATGCGCGCCACTTCTTCTATGCGGTCGTTCTTGCTCAGTTTGGAGACGGCAGTGTGAGTCGCTTCTTCACCGCGCACCTTGTGCACGAACAGATGCTGATGACCCTGCGCTGCCACCTGAGGCAAGTGCGTCACGGTCAGTACCTGGCCGCGATCCCCGAGACGGCGCAACAGTTGGCCGACAATTTCAGCCGTCGGGCCACCGATGCCAACGTCCACTTCGTCGAATACCAGCGTCGGAACACGGGATGTCTGTGCGGTGATCACCTGAATCGCCAGACTGATCCGTGACAGCTCACCGCCGGAAGCCACTTTTGCCAGTGCCTTCAGCGGCTGGCCCGGGTTGGCGCTGACCAGCAATTCAACCTGTTCCAGCCCGTGGGGCAGCAACTCGTCACTGCTGTTGGCTTTTAATTCGATGGTAAATCGACCACCCGGCATGCCCAGTCGCTGAATCTCCTGCTCAACCGCGCTGGCGAGACTGCCGGCAGCCTGATGCCGCAAATCGCTCAGCTCTCGCGCCTTCTCTTGATAGTGGCGGGCGTACGAGGCCAGTTCTTCACCCAGGCGCTCGATGGATTCGTCGTTGGCGTTGAGGGTTTCGATTTCATCCAGCAACTTCTGCTGCATTTCGCCGACTTCGGTGGGTTGAATTCGATGCTTGCGCGCCAGGGTGTAGATCGCGTCGAGACGTTCTTCCAGATATTGCAAGCGTGCCGGATCGGCATCGAAGTTATCGAGGAAGCGATTGAGTTCGCCAACGGCCTCTTCAACCTGGATCTGCGCACTGGTCAGCAGGCTACTGGCTTCGCCCAGTGCGCCGACGGAGTTATTCACGCTCGACAGGCGGTTGAGGCTGGCGGTTAGTGCGTTCAGCACATTGCCGGAATCGCTTTCGCTGCATTGCTCGACCACTTGCCGGCAAATGCCCAGCAGCGTCTCGGCGTTGGTCAGGTTTTTGTGTTCCTGCTCCAGTTGCTCCAGCTCGTTGTCACCGAGGCCGAGGTTTTCCAGCTCTTCGAGCTGATAGCTGAGCAATTGATGGCGCGCACGTTGTTCGTCGCCGGAATTGGAGAGGCGCTCGAGTTCCTGGCGAGTCTGCCGCCAGCGCTGGGCGGCGAGCTGAACCTGGCGAGCCAGATCAGTAGCGCCGGCGTACTCGTCCAGCAGGCGACGATGGGTATCGGTTTTCAGCAGGGACTGGTGTTCATGCTGGCTGTGGATATCGATCAACAACTCGCCCAGAGACTTGAGGTCACCGAGTGGGCAAGGGGTGCCATTGATGTAGCCGCGCGAACGACCCTCCGACGTGATCACGCGGCGCAGGATGCACGGGCCGTCAGTCTCCAGATCGCGCTCGGCCAGCCAGGCACTGGCTTCAGGGATATCAGCCAGATCGAAGGTCGCAAGGATATCGGCCTTGTCGGCGCCGGGACGAACCACGCCGCTGTCGGCACGATCGCCGAGGGTCAGGCCCAGTGCGTCGAGCATGATCGACTTGCCGGCGCCGGTTTCGCCCGTGATCACGCTCATCCCGCGATCGAGTTCGAGATCGAGATGTTCAACGATGGCGTAGTTATGTACGGACAGGTGCACCAGCATAAAGGCCGCTCCCAGGCTTTAGGTCTGGTTATTTATACAGTGTTTTGTTTCTGGCTGACAATGCCCTCCCTTAGGTCGATTTGCTTGAACCGCAAATCTGCTTAGCGCATCGAGGAATGACAATGCGGCACTTTTTTGTAGGGTTAATGCTAGAAGGCCCTTGAAGCCTGATTTTGCGGCCCCATATATCGGGGCAGAAGCGCGAGTCAGGCTCGCGGACGAAATTGAAAGGAGAATTCTATGGCTGACGAACAGACAGTAGATACGCAAAACCCAGAAGCCAATCAGGCGCCCGAAGGTTCGGGTGATGACCTGGCGACCCGTGTACAAGTGCTCGAAGAGCAATTGGCCGCCGCGCAGGATCAATCTCTGCGTGTTGCTGCCGATCTGCAGAACGTCCGTCGCCGTGCCGAACAGGACGTCGAGAAGGCGCACAAGTTTGCCCTCGAAAAATTTGCCGGCGACCTGCTGCCGATCGTCGACAGCCTGGAGCGCGGCCTCGAGTTGTCGAACCCGGACGACGAAAGCATCCGCCCGATGCGCGAAGGTATCGAGCTGACGCTGAAAATGTTCCACGACACCCTCAAGCGTTATCAGCTGGAAGCGATCGATCCGCATGGCGAGCCGTTCAACGCCGTTCAGCATCAGGCGATGGCCATGCAGGAAAGTGCCGACGTAGAACCGAACAGCGTTCTGAAGGTGTTCCAGAAGGGCTACCAGCTCAACGGTCGCCTGTTGCGCCCGGCCATGGTTGTGGTCAGCAAGGCGCCTGCGCCAGTTTCGCCTTCGATTGACGAGCAGGCTTGAAATTAGCCGCAAGGCCCCCATTTAGAAGTCAAGCGTTTAAGTATTACCGCAGTCAGCCACCACTGCTGCGGCAAAAAAATCCAAAGTTTCGGGAGAGTTAACATGGGCAAAATTATCGGTATCGACCTGGGGACTACCAACTCCTGCGTCTCCGTGCTGGAAAACGGCAAAGCAAAAGTTATCGAAAACGCTGAAGGCGCGCGTACCACGCCGTCGATCATCGCTTACGCCAACGATGGCGAAATCCTGGTAGGTCAGTCGGCCAAGCGTCAGGCTGTAACCAACCCGCACAACACTCTGTACGCGGTAAAGCGTCTGATCGGTCGTCGTTTCGACGAAGAAGTCGTGCAGAAAGACATCCAGATGGTCCCTTACAAGATCGTCAAGGCTGAGAACAACGACGCCTGGGTAGAAGTGAACGGCCAGAAAATGGCACCGCCACAAATCTCGGCTGAAATCCTGAAAAAGATGAAGAAGACCGCCGAAGACTACCTCGGCGAGACCGTGACCGAAGCGGTGATCACCGTTCCGGCCTACTTCAACGACAGCCAGCGTCAGGCGACCAAAGACGCCGGCCGCATCGCCGGTCTGGACGTAAAACGTATCATCAACGAACCAACCGCAGCTGCTCTGGCTTACGGTATGGACAAGGCCAAGGGCGATCACACCGTGATCGTTTATGACCTGGGTGGCGGTACTTTCGACGTTTCCGTGATCGAGATCGCTGAAGTTGACGGCGAGCACCAGTTCGAAGTTCTGGCCACCAACGGTGACACGTTCCTCGGCGGTGAAGACTTTGACATTCGTCTGATCGACTACCTCGTTGACGAATTCAAGAAAGAAAGCGGCATGAACCTCAAAGGTGATCCGCTGGCCATGCAGCGCCTGAAAGAAGCCGCTGAGAAAGCCAAGATCGAGCTGTCGTCCGCTCAGTCGACCGACGTCAATCTGCCGTACATCACTGCAGACGCGACCGGTCCTAAGCACCTGAACGTGAAGATCTCGCGTGCCAAGCTCGAAGCACTGGTTGAAGACCTGGTTCAGCGCACCATCGAACCTTGCCGCATCGCCATGAAAGACGCAGGTCTGGACGTTGGCGCGATCAATGACGTGATCCTGGTCGGTGGTCAGACCCGTATGCCGCTGGTGCAGAAGCTGGTTACCGATTTCTTCGGTAAAGAAGCTCGCAAAGACGTTAACCCGGACGAAGCTGTGGCCATGGGTGCCGCGATTCAGGGTGCTGTTCTGGCCGGTGACGTGAAAGACGTTCTGCTGCTCGACGTTAGCCCGCTGACCCTGGGTATCGAAACCATGGGTGGCGTGATGACTGCGCTGATCGAGAAAAACACCACGATTCCTACCAAGAAATCGCAAGTGTTCTCGACTGCCGACGACAACCAGGGCGCAGTGACCATTCACGTGCTGCAGGGCGAGCGTAAGCAAGCCACTCAGAACAAGTCTCTGGGCAAGTTCGACCTGGCCGACATTCCACCAGCTCCACGTGGTGTGCCGCAGATCGAAGTGACCTTCGACATCGACGCTAACGGCATCTTGCACGTTGGTGCGAAAGACAAGGCGACCGGCAAGACTCAGTCGATCGTGATCAAGGCCAACTCCGGTCTGTCCGACGAAGAAATCGAGCGCATGGTGCGTGACGCCGAAGCCAACGCTGAGGAAGACCGCAAGTTCGAAGAGCTGGCCGCTGCCCGTAACCAGGGTGACGCACTGGTTCACTCGACTCGCAAGATGATTGCTGACGCGGGCGACAAAGTCACCGCTGAAGAGAAGACTGCGATCGAAGCTGCTGTGGTTGCTCTGGAAGCCGCTGTCAAAGGCGACGACAAGGCTGCTATCGAAGCCAAGGTTGAAGAACTGTCGAAAGTCTCCGCTCCGGTTGCTCAGAAGATGTACGCCGAACAGGCTCAGCCAGCTGATGGCGCAGCCCCGCAAGGCGAATCGGCTGAGAAGGCTGACGACGTTGTCGATGCAGAGTTCGAAGAAGTCAAAGACCACAAGTAAGTTGTTGGTCGGCCGGTTGACTGCCTTTAGGCAGTGACTGGTAGGATGTCGCCGCGCGGGAGCTAGCTCCCGCGTTGGCGTATCTGGAATACGCGAATTTTTACAGCATGCGACAAGGCTCGGATGTTGGCGGTATGGCTGAAGATGCTCCTGCTTTTCACGCCGCAAGTACCGCAAGAAACAAAGACCAGGATCGTTGAATTGACGTGAGTTGGGTCCGGGCCTGTATTGGGGCTCAACGAGTTTGGCCATCCTCAGGAGGGGTTTGCCGAACGTCCTCAAGAGTGCAGAAGACTTATGGCAAAGCGTGACTATTACGAAGTGTTGGGTGTTGAGCGGGGCACGAGCGAAGCGGACCTGAAAAAGGCCTATCGCCGTCTGGCAATGAAGCACCACCCCGACCGTAATCCCGGCGACAAAGCTTCGGAAGAGGCGTTCAAAGAGGCCAACGAGGCCTATGAAGTGTTGTCCGACTCGAGCAAGCGTGCGGCGTACGACCAGTATGGTCATGCCGGCGTCGACCCGAGCATGGGGGGCGGTGGCGCCGGTTTTGGCGGCCAGAACTTCTCTGACATCTTTGGCGATGTCTTCAGTGATTTCTTCGGTGGCGGTCGCGGTGGTTCCCGTGGCGGCGCTCAGCGTGGCAGCGACTTGCGCTACACCCTGGAGTTGAATCTGGAAGAAGCGGTGCGCGGCACGTCGGTGAATATCCGCGTTCCGACACTGGTCAACTGCAAGCCGTGCGATGGTTCCGGCGCGAAGAAAGGCTCCTCGCCATCGACGTGCCCGACTTGCGGTGGCATCGGTCAAGTGCGTATGCAGCAGGGTTTCTTCTCGGTGCAGCAAACCTGCCCGCGTTGCCATGGCCAGGGTAAGATCATTTCCGATCCGTGCGACTCCTGCCACGGTGACGGTCGCGTTGAAGAGTACAAAACCCTGTCGGTCAAAGTGCCGGCCGGCGTCGATACCGGCGACCGCATTCGTCTGTCCGGCGAAGGCGAGGCGGGTACGCAGGGCGGCCCGACGGGCGACCTGTACGTGGTCATCAATGTCCGCGAGCACGATATTTTCCAGCGCGATGGCAAGCATCTGTTCTGCGAAGTGCCGATCAGTTTCGTCGATGCGGCGCTGGGCGGCGAGCTGGAAATTCCGACCCTCGACGGTCGCGTCAAACTGAAAATCCCCGAAGGTACTCAGACCGGCAAGCAGTTCCGTGTGCGCGGCAAAGGCGTGGCGCCGGTGCGTGGCGGCGGTGCGGGTGACTTGATGTGCCGTGTGGCAGTCGAGACTCCGGTCAATCTGAACCGTCGTCAGCGCGAATTGCTGGAAGAGTTCCGCAGCTCGCTGGCCGACGACAATAGCCATTCGCCAAAAACCACCGGTTGGTTCGACGGTGTGAAGCGCTTCTTCGGCGATCTCTAAGGAGTCGGCATGCGACGTATAGCTGTGATGGGCGCTGCTGGGCGCATGGGTAAGATTCTGGTCGAAGCCGTGCAGCAGCGCGCGCCGCTGACCGGTTTGACCGCCGCCGTGGTTCGTCCTGGCAGCACGCTGATCGGCGTCGATGCCGGTGAGCTGGCGTCGCTGGGTCGCATCGGCGTGCCGTTGTCCGGGCATATCGAGGCTGTGGCTGAAGAATTCGATGTATTGGTCGACTTCACCCTGCCGGAGGTGATGCTGAAAAACCTCGCGTTCTGCCGCAAGGCGGGCAAGGCCATGGTTATCGGCACCACCGGGCTGGACGCTGCGCAGAAGCAGTTGCTGGCCGAGGCGGGCAAGGATATTCCGATCGTGTTCGCGGCCAACTTCAGTGTCGGCGTCAATCTGTCGCTGAAGCTGCTGGATATGGCGGCGCGCGTGCTCGGTGATGATGCGGATATCGAAATCATCGAAGCGCATCACCGTCACAAGATCGATGCGCCGTCGGGTACGGCGTTGCGCATGGGTGAAGTGATCGCCAGTGCACTGGATCGAGATCTGCAGAAGGTTGCGGTCTACGGTCGCGAGGGTCACACCGGCGCCCGTGAGCGTGACACCATTGGTTTTGCCACCGTGCGCGGCGGTGACGTGGTGGGTGATCACACCGTGCTGTTTGCCTGCGAAGGTGAGCGTCTGGAGATCACGCACAAGGCGTCGAGCCGCATGACGTTCGCCAAGGGCGCGGTGCGTGCGGCGTTGTGGCTGGACGGTCGCGAACCGGGTCTGTACGACATGCAAGACGTGCTCGACCTGCGTTGATACACTGCTGAACCCAGCGCAAACGCCCTGTTTGCGCTGGTTTTTCTCCGCTTGGCGACGACCTGTCGCATTCTCCAGCCTTTTCGGCTCTTTAGCGGTGGACCAAAAAAGCCTTTTTCTGTAAGCTACAGCTTTAGTGTGTCCACTAAAAGCGCGCAGAATAATTCAGTGAAGAAGCGGGGTGACGTGTCCATACGTCACTCCGCTTTTTTACAACCTGCGATCGCCCTTTCATGCGTTATTTACGGGAGGTCTTCTTGACTAAGCCAGCCATACTTGCCCTTGCTGATGGCAGCATTTTTCGCGGCGAAGCCATTGGTGCCGACGGTCAAACCGTTGGTGAGGTGGTGTTCAACACCGCAATGACCGGCTATCAGGAAATCCTTACCGATCCTTCCTACGCCCAACAGATCGTTACCCTGACCTATCCGCACATCGGCAACACCGGCACCACGCCGGAAGACGCCGAGTCCGATCGCGTCTGGTCCGCTGGCCTGGTCATCCGTGACCTGCCGCTGGTAGCGAGCAACTGGCGTAACACGATGTCCCTGTCTGACTACCTGAAAGCCAACAACGTTGTGGCCATCGCCGGTATCGACACCCGTCGCCTGACCCGCATCCTGCGTGAAAAAGGCGCACAGAACGGCTGCATCATGGCCGGCGACAACATCTCCGAAGAAGCGGCAATCGCTGCGGCGCAAGGTTTTCCGGGCCTGAAGGGCATGGATCTGGCGAAAGTCGTCAGCACCAAGACTCAATACGAATGGCGCTCGACTGTCTGGGATCTGAAGACCGACAGCCACGCGACCATCGACGCTTCCGAGTTGCCTTACCACGTGGTTGCCTACGACTACGGCGTCAAGGTCAACATCCTGCGCATGCTGGTCGAGCGCGGCTGCCGCGTCACCGTGGTGCCTGCACAGACTCCAGCCGCTGATGTGCTGGCACTGAAGCCGGACGGCGTGTTCCTGTCCAACGGCCCCGGTGATCCGGAGCCATGCGACTACGCGATCAAGGCGATCAAGGAAGTGCTGGAAACCGAGATTCCGGTATTCGGCATCTGCCTCGGTCACCAACTGCTGGCACTGGCCTCCGGCGCCAAGACCCTGAAAATGGGCCACGGCCACCACGGTGCCAACCACCCGGTGCAGGATCTGGACACTGGCGTCGTGATGATCACCAGCCAGAACCACGGTTTCGCGGTAGATGAAGAAACCCTGCCAGCCAACGTGCGTGCGATCCACAAATCGCTGTTCGACGGCACCCTGCAAGGCATCGAACGCACCGACAAGAGCGCGTTCAGCTTCCAGGGTCACCCTGAAGCGAGCCCGGGCCCGAACGATGTCGCGCCACTGTTCGACCGCTTCATCAACGAGATGGCCAAGCGACGCTAAGCGTTCGCCTTGAGACTGTAGAGAGAAGCCCTTCGAAGGCGGCCCCGATACCGGCGGCCCCTTCGAGACTTCAGAAATCGATCAAGACGGCTTGCCGACTGACCTGCGGATTTGAGTGACAAACCCATGCCAAAACGTACAGACATTAAAAGCATCCTGATTCTCGGCGCTGGCCCGATCGTTATCGGCCAGGCCTGTGAATTCGACTACTCCGGCGCCCAGGCCTGTAAAGCCCTGCGCGAAGAGGGTTACCGCGTCATCCTGGTGAACTCCAACCCGGCCACCATCATGACCGACCCGGACATGGCCGACGCCACCTACATCGAGCCGATCAAGTGGCAGACCGTTGCCAAGATCATCGAAAAAGAGCGTCCGGACGCGGTGCTGCCAACCATGGGCGGCCAGACTGCTCTGAACTGCGCCCTGGACCTGGAGCGCGAAGGCGTTCTGGAGAAGTTCGGCGTAGAAATGATCGGCGCCAACGCCGACACCATCGACAAGGCTGAAGACCGTTCGCGTTTCGACAAGGCGATGAAATCCATCGGCCTGGCGTGCCCGCGTTCCGGTATCGCGCACAGCATGGAAGAAGCCAACGCGGTTCTCGAAACCCTGGGCTTCCCGTGCATCATCCGTCCGTCCTTCACCATGGGCGGCACTGGTGGCGGTATCGCGTACAACCGTGAAGAGTTCGAAGAAATCTGCGCCCGAGGTCTGGACCTGTCGCCGACCAAAGAGCTGCTGATCGACGAATCGCTGATCGGCTGGAAAGAATATGAAATGGAAGTTGTCCGCGACAAAAAGGACAACTGCATCATCGTCTGCTCGATCGAAAACTTCGACCCGATGGGCGTACACACCGGTGACTCGATCACTGTTGCCCCGGCTCAGACCCTGACCGACAAGGAATACCAGATCCTGCGTAACGCCTCGCTGGCTGTACTGCGCGAGATCGGCGTCGAGACGGGCGGTTCCAACGTTCAATTCGGTATCTGCCCGAACACTGGCCGTATGGTCGTGATCGAAATGAACCCGCGCGTATCGCGTTCCTCGGCACTGGCTTCGAAAGCCACCGGTTTCCCGATCGCCAAAGTCGCCGCCAAGCTGGCGGTGGGTTACACCCTCGACGAACTGTCGAACGACATCACCGGCGGCAAGACCCCGGCGTCCTTCGAACCGTCGATCGACTACGTCGTCACCAAGCTGCCACGTTTCGCCTTCGAGAAATTCGCCAAGGCTGACGCGCGCCTGACCACCCAAATGAAGTCGGTCGGTGAAGTCATGGCCATCGGCCGTACTTTCCAGGAATCCCTGCAGAAAGCCCTGCGCGGTCTGGAAGTGGGCGTTTGCGGTCTGGACGAGAAGCTCGACCTGAGCAATCCGGAAAGCATGAGCGTGCTCAAGCGCGAACTGACCGTGCCGGGCGCCGAGCGTATCTGGTACGTGGCGGACGCTTTCCGCGCCGGCCTGTCGGTCGAAGACATCTTCGGCATGAACATGATCGACCCGTGGTTCCTGGTACAGATCGAAGATCTGATCAAGGAAGAAGAGAAGGTCAAAACCCTCGGTCTGTCCGCTATCGACCGCGACCTGATGTTCAAGCTCAAGCGCAAAGGCTTCTCCGATCAGCGTCTGGCCAAGCTGTTGGGAGTCACCGAGAAAAACCTGCGTACGCACCGTCAGAAGCTCGAAGTGTTCCCGGTCTACAAGCGCGTTGACACCTGCGCCGCCGAGTTCGCCACTGACACCGCTTACCTCTACTCGACGTACGAGGAAGAGTGCGAAGCCGCGCCGTCGGGTCGCGACAAGATCATGATTCTGGGTGGCGGTCCAAACCGTATCGGCCAGGGCATCGAGTTCGACTACTGCTGCGTACACGCCGCCCTCGCACTGCGCGAAGACGGCTACGAAACCATCATGGTCAACTGCAACCCGGAAACCGTTTCCACCGACTATGACACTTCCGACCGTCTGTACTTCGAGCCGGTAACCCTGGAAGACGTGCTGGAAATCTGCCGCGTCGAGAAGCCGAAAGGTGTGATCGTCCAGTACGGTGGCCAGACTCCGCTGAAACTGGCCCGCGCTCTGGAAGCGGCTGGCGTGCCAATCATCGGCACCAGCCCTGACGCCATCGACCGTGCCGAAGACCGTGAGCGCTTCCAGCAAATGGTTGAGCGTCTGAACCTGCGTCAGCCGCCAAACGCCACCGTGCGCAGCGAAGACGAAGCTGTTCGTGCTGCCGCGAAAATCGGTTATCCGCTGGTGGTGCGCCCGTCCTATGTACTGGGCGGCCGTGCGATGGAAATCGTTTACAAGGAAGACGAACTCAAGCGTTACCTGCGTGATGCGGTGCAAGTGTCCAACGACAGCCCGGTGCTGCTCGACCACTTCCTCAACTGCGCCATCGAAATGGACGTGGATGCGGTCTGCGACGGCAAAGACGTAGTGATCGGCGCGATCATGCAGCACATCGAACAGGCTGGCGTTCACTCCGGTGACTCCGCTTGCTCGCTGCCGCCGTACTCGCTGCCGGCGCACATCCAGGACGAGATGCGCGAACAGGTCAAGAAAATGGCCCTGGAACTGGGCGTTGTCGGCCTGATGAACGTGCAGCTGGCTTTGCAGGGCGAAGACATCTACGTCATCGAAGTCAACCCGCGCGCTTCCCGTACCGTGCCGTTCGTATCGAAGTGCATCGGTGTCTCCCTGGCCATGATCGCTGCCCGCGTAATGGCCGGTAAGACACTGAAAGAAATCGGTTTCACCAAAGAAATCATTCCGAACTTCTACAGCGTGAAAGAGGCGGTCTTCCCGTTCGCCAAATTCCCTGGCGTTGACCCGATCCTCGGCCCGGAAATGAAGTCGACCGGTGAAGTGATGGGTGTCGGTGACACCTTCGGTGAAGCATTCGCCAAAGCCCAGATGGGTGCCAGTGAAGTGCTGCCGACCGGCGGCACTGCGTTCATCAGCGTGCGCGACGACGACAAGCCTCTGGTTGCAGGCGTAGCCCGTGATCTGATCAACTTGGGCTTCGAAGTGGTTGCCACTGCCGGCACTGCCAAGCTGATCGAAGCCGCAGGCCTGAAAGTGCGCCGTGTGAACAAGGTGACCGAGGGGCGTCCGCACGTGGTCGACATGATCAAGAATGACGAAGTCACCCTGATCATCAACACCACCGAAGGTCGTCAGTCGATCGCTGATTCGTACTCCATTCGTCGTAATGCCTTGCAGCACAAGATCTATTGCACCACCACCATTGCTGCTGGCGAAGCTATCTGTGAAGCGCTGAAGTTCGGTCCTGAAAAAACCGTACGCCGCTTGCAGGATCTACACGCAGGATTGAAGGCATGATCAAATACCCAATGACCGTCCAGGGCGCTAAAGCCCTGGAAGAAGAACACGCTCACCTGACCAAGGTCGTCCGTCCGAAGCTCAGCCAGGACATCGGTACGGCCCGCGAGTTGGGTGACTTGAAGGAAAACGCTGAATACCATGCCGCCCGCGAACAGCAAGGTATGGTCGAGGCGCGGATTCGCGACATCGAAGGCCGGATTCAGAATCAGGTCATCATCGATGTCACGACCATTCCTCATACCGGCAAGGTGATTTTCGGCACGACCGTCGAAATCGCCAACGTCGAGACCGACGAAAGCGTCACTTACCACATCGTGGGTGAGGATGAGGCTGACTTCAAACTCGGCAAGATTTCGGTCGGCTCGCCTTTGGCCCGTGCCTTGATCGGCAAGGAAGAGGGCGATGTCGTCGCCGTGAAAACGCCGAGCGGCGTTATCGAGTACGAGATTGTCGAAGTCCGTCACATCTGAAAAAGGGCGCCCGCTGCATGCGGGCGCCATGCTTTGGCAGCTGACCCAGATGCTTTGGGTCGGCGGTCTATGGCTTATTCATCTTGGTTTGCAGCCGGCGCTGGGCAAGATTGGCCTGGCCCCCCTGCTGATCGATGAAGTCACCAGTGCATTTGAAATGCTGGTGGTGGGGTTTGCCGCCGCATGCGTTATTTTTCAGGCTTTGGTGCTGGTACAGGCCGAGGGCCTTGCCAGCCTATGGCGGGATTTTCGCGGGCAGGTGCTGCTGATGGCGTTGTATGCGTGTGCGATGTTTGTCGCAGTGCGTGTCGGCTGGCCGGATGCGCAGCGCTGGCAGGTGTTCAGTTATCTGGTTCTGGGCTTTTCCGGGCTGGTGCTGGTGATGCAACCGGTGCCGGGATGGAGTGGCAGGGTGCGCGAAGCACACCCTTGACCCTTGTCATCACTTGAAGCGATGAACGTTCGACAGCTGCTTGTTGACGCTGAAGTTCTTGCGGTAAACCAGTGCCATCTTGCCGATGACCTGCACCAGATCCGCTTTGCCAACCTTGCACAGTTCTGCGATGTGCGCCAGGCGCGACTCGCGATCAAGGATGTTGAGCTTGATTTTGATCAGCTCGTGATCCGCCAAAGCGCGTTCAAGTTCGGCTAAAACACCTTCAGTCAAACCGTTGTCAGCCACCGTCAAAACTGGTTTGAGGTGGTGGCCAATGGATTTGTACTGTTTCTTCTGCTCTGGAGTGAGCGGCATAATCTGACCCTTTCGTCTGGATTCTGTAAAATGGCGGCCATTTTACCCGAGGGCTCGTGGATCCGCCCAATTAATCACGACCCTTATCAACGAGGTGCCCAATGGCGCGTTCCAAGACAAGCCTTGGTTGGCTGAAAAGACATGTCAATGATCCTTATGTGAAACAAGCACAGAAGGATGGCTACCGCTCGCGTGCGAGTTACAAGCTTCTGGAGATCCAGGAGAAATACAAGCTGATTCGTCCCGGCATGAGCGTTGTCGACCTGGGTGCGGCGCCCGGTGGCTGGTCTCAGGTCACCAGTCGACTGATCGGCGGTCAGGGACGTCTGATCGCCTCGGACATCCTGGAAATGGACAGCATTCCGGACGTGACTTTCATTCAGGGAGACTTCACCGAGGACGAAGTGCTCGGGCGGATTCTTGAAGCTGTGGGTAATTCGCAGGTGGACCTTGTGATTTCCGATATGGCCCCCAATATGAGTGGTACGCCTGAAGTGGATATGCCCAAAGCCATGTTCCTGTGCGAGCTGGCGCTTGATCTGGCGGAACGGATTCTCAAGCCGGGTGGTAATTTCGTGATCAAGATTTTTCAGGGCGAAGGGTTTGATGTTTACCTGAAGGATGCCCGCAAGAAGTTCGACAAGATCCAGATGATCAAGCCGGACTCCTCCCGTGGCAGCTCTCGCGAGCAGTACATGCTGGCTTGGGGTTACCGCGGACGTAGTGAGTAAAACGAGGTTTTTGTGCGGGGTGATAGGTTTTTAGTATTTCGCCCGGCTAGCATTAACGAATATTGTGTAGAAAGTGTTTCACAAAGGGTTACAGACGGCGCCTGCCAGAGCCGTAGGTAATGTAGTAAGTTAGGCCGGTGAATATCATGCGAAGCGCGCGCCAGTAGCGGAGCTTGCTTCAGAGGGTAGTTAATTGAACGATATGGCAAAGAATCTGATCCTGTGGTTGATCATCGCGGCTGTCCTGGTGACGGTGATGAACAACTTCTCCAGCCCTAACGAGCCGCAGACCCTCAACTATTCCGACTTCATCCAGCAGGTCAAGGATGGCAAGGTCGAGCGCGTAGCGGTTGATGGCTATGTAATCACCGGCAAGCGCAACGATGGCGACAGCTTCAAGACCATTCGTCCGGCAATTCAGGACAATGGCCTGATCGGCGATCTGGTCGACAACCACGTTGTGGTTGAAGGCAAGCAGCCTGAACAGCAAAGCATCTGGACCCAGCTTTTGGTAGCCAGCTTTCCGATCCTGGTGATCATCGCGGTGTTCATGTTCTTCATGCGCCAGATGCAGGGCGGCGCTGGCGGCAAGGGCGGACCGATGAGCTTTGGCAAGAGCAAGGCGCGCCTGCTCTCCGAAGATCAGGTGAAAACCACATTGGCTGACGTTGCCGGTTGCGACGAAGCCAAGGAAGAAGTCGGCGAACTGGTTGAGTTCCTCCGTGATCCGGGCAAGTTCCAGCGCCTGGGCGGTCGTATTCCTCGCGGTGTGCTGATGGTCGGTCCTCCGGGTACCGGTAAAACCTTGCTGGCCAAGGCGATTGCCGGCGAAGCCAAGGTTCCGTTCTTCACCATTTCCGGTTCTGACTTCGTCGAGATGTTCGTCGGTGTCGGTGCCAGCCGTGTTCGTGACATGTTCGAACAGGCGAAGAAACACGCGCCGTGCATCATTTTTATCGACGAAATCGACGCCGTCGGTCGCCATCGTGGCGCCGGCATGGGTGGCGGTCACGACGAGCGCGAGCAGACTCTCAACCAGTTGCTGGTTGAGATGGACGGCTTCGAAATGAACGACGGCATCATTGTTATTGCTGCAACCAACCGGCCTGATGTACTCGACCCAGCGCTGCTGCGTCCGGGCCGTTTCGACCGTCAGGTTGTCGTTGGTTTGCCGGATATCCGTGGCCGCGAGCAGATTCTCAAGGTTCACATGCGCAAAGTGCCAATGGGTGACGACGTCGCTCCGGCCGTTATCGCGCGTGGTACTCCGGGCTTCTCAGGTGCTGATCTGGCGAACCTGGTCAACGAGGCGTCGCTGTTCGCTGCACGCAGCGGCAAGCGTATCGTTGAAATGAAAGAGTTTGAACTGGCCAAAGACAAGATCATGATGGGCGCCGAGCGCAAATCGATGGTCATGTCCGAAAAAGAGAAGCAGAACACCGCTTATCACGAAGCAGGCCACGCCATCGTTGGTCGCGTCGTGCCTGAGCATGATCCGGTCTACAAGGTGTCGATCATTCCGCGCGGTCGTGCGCTGGGTGTGACCATGTTTCTGCCGGAAGAAGATCGCTACAGCCTGTCCAAGCGCGCGCTGATCAGCCAGATCTGCTCGCTGTACGGCGGCCGTATTGCAGAAGAAATGACCCTGGGCTTCGACGGTGTGACTACCGGCGCCTCTAACGACATCATGCGTGCCAGCCAGATTGCGCGGAACATGGTGACCAAGTGGGGGTTGTCGGAAAAACTCGGTCCGTTGATGTATGCCGAAGAAGAGGGTGAAGTATTCCTCGGTCGCGGCGGTGGTGGGCAGGCTGCCAGCTTCTCCGGTGAGACAGCCAAGTTGATCGACTCCGAAGTGCGTAGCATCATTGACCAGTGTTACGGCACGGCCAAGCAGATCCTTACGGATAACCGTGACAAGCTTGATGCCATGGCCGATGCCCTTATGAAGTACGAAACGATCGATGCTGAACAGATCGACGACATCATGGCAGGTCGTACACCTCGCGAGCCTCGTGACTGGTCGGGCGGCACTGGTACACCACCACCTCCAGTGGTTCGGGACGAGCGTCCGGAAACACCGATCGGCGGTCCGGCTGCTGACGTTTAAGGTTTGAAATGACTTCTGTACAGTCCTTGACCCGGTTGCCTTGCGGCAACCGGGTTCTTGATTTAGCCCAGACGCATGTCATGGGTATTCTCAATGTCACCCCCGATTCTTTCTCCGACGGCGGCCAATACAGTCAGCTCGACGCGGCCTTGCGCCACGCTGCAGCCATGGTTGCTGCCGGTGCGACGCTGATCGATGTTGGTGGCGAATCTACTCGTCCTGGCGCGCGAGCTGTCTCTCCGCTTGAGGAGCTTGAGCGCGTCGCGCCGATCGTCGAGCTGATCAATCGCGAGCTTGATGTGATCATCTCGGTGGATACGTCTACACCTGCCGTCATGCGCGAAACCGCGCGGTTGGGGGCCGGGTTGATCAATGATGTGCGTTCGCTGCAGCGCGATGGTGCGCTGGATGCGGCGGCGGCTACCGGTTTGCCGGTGTGCCTCATGCATATGCTCGGCGAGCCCGGCGATATGCAGGACAATCCGCATTATCAGAATGTCACGCGCGAAGTCGGCGACTTTCTCGTTGAGCGTATGGCGCAATGTGCGGCGGCAGGTATTCCCTCCGAACGGATCATTCTCGATCCTGGTTTCGGTTTCGCCAAAACCCTGCAGCACAATCTAAGCTTGTTCAAGCACATGGAGGCTCTGCATGCGTTGGGCAGACCCTTGCTGGTGGGTGTTTCTCGAAAGAGCATGATCGGGCTGGCCTTGAATCGTCCTGTCGGCGAGCGGCTGCATGGCGGACTTGCGCTGGCGGCTCTGGCGTCGGTGAAAGGTGCGCGTATATTGCGCGTCCATGATGTTGCGGAAACGGTAGACGTGGTGCGGATGATCGCGGCCGTGGAATCAGCCGAATAAGAAAGATGGAGCACTTATGAGCAAGAAATACTTTGGTACTGACGGCATTCGTGGTCGAGTCGGTGAATACCCGATTACTCCTGACTTCATGCTCAAGCTCGGCTGGGCTGCCGGCATGGCGTTTCGCAAGATGGGCGCCTGCAAGGTGCTGGTCGGCAAGGACACGCGGATTTCCGGTTATATGTTCGAATCGGCGCTTGAGGCAGGCCTGACATCGGCGGGCGCTGATGTGATGCTGCTAGGCCCTATGCCGACACCGGCTATCGCCTATCTGTCGCGAACGTTCCAGGCTGAGGCCGGTATCGTGATCAGTGCTTCGCATAATCCCCATGACGATAACGGCATCAAATTCTTCTCCGGTAAAGGCACCAAGCTGCCGGATGAACTGGAATTGATGATTGAGGAGTTGCTGGACACCCCGATGACCGTTGTCGAGTCGAGCAAGATCGGCAAAGTATCGCGAATCAACGATGCGTCAGGGCGTTATATTGAGTTCTGCAAGAGCAGTGTGCCAACCGGTACCAGTTTTTCCGGCCTCAAAATCGTCATCGACTGTGCGCATGGCGCGACCTATAAAGTGGCCCCGAGCGTCTTCCGGGAGTTGGGGGCCGAGGTCGTCGTTCTGTCGGCGCAACCAAATGGTCTGAACATCAACGAAAATTGCGGCTCGACCCATATGGGGCAGTTGCAGGCAGCGGTGCTGGCCGAGCACGCCGATCTGGGCATTGCTTTTGATGGCGACGGCGATCGTGTTTTGATGGTCGACCATACCGGTGCGATTGTTGATGGGGACGAACTGCTGTTTATCATTGCTCGCGATCTGCATGAGCGCGGGAAATTGCAGGGCGGCGTGGTTGGCACCCTGATGAGTAATCTTGGCCTGGAACTCGCGCTGGCCGATCTTTCGATTCCATTCATTCGTGCCAATGTCGGCGACCGGTACGTTATCGCTGAGTTGCTTGAGCGCAATTGGCTGGTGGGCGGCGAGAATTCGGGGCATATCGTTTGCTTCAATCACACCACGACCGGTGATGCGATTATCGCTGCGTTGCAGGTACTGATGGCGCTGAAGACCCGTAATGAAGGCCTGGCGCAAACCCGGCAGGCGTTGCGCAAGTGCCCTCAAGTGCTGATCAACGTGCGTTTCGGTGGTGGCGAAAGTCCGCTGGAACACCCGGCTGTCAAGGAAGCCAGTGCGCGTGTTACCCAGGCAATGGCAGGGCGCGGTCGCGTGCTTTTGCGCAAGTCCGGGACAGAGCCTTTGGTGCGCGTAATGGTCGAAGGCGAAGATGAAACCCAGGTTCGCAACTACGCCGAAGAGCTGGCAAAACTGGTAACTGAAGTTTCTGCCTGATACGGCTTGCAAGCCATGATTGTGTTGGGTAACATCTGCGCCCACTTTGACCGACGAGGTACAGCATGCGTCGCCCTATGGTAGCTGGTAACTGGAAGATGCACGGTACCCGCGCCAGCGTCGCTGAGCTGATCAACGGCCTTCGTCATCTGGCCTTGCCAAGCGGTGTTGATGTCGCGGTATTCCCGCCTTGCTTGTATATCAATCAAGTGATTGATGGCTTGAAAGGCAAGTCGATTTCGGTCGGTGCGCAGAATTCTGCGGTGGAATCCATGCAAGGTGCATTGACCGGTGAAATTGCTCCGAGTCAGTTGGTGGATGCAGGTTGTTCCCTGGTGCTTGTCGGGCACTCCGAACGCCGCCAGATAATGGGCGAGCGAGACGGAATGCTGAATCGCAAGTTCGCAGCGGCACAGGCATGTGGCTTGATTCCGGTGTTGTGTATAGGGGAGACCCTGGAGCAGCGCGAAGCCGGAAAAACTCTTGAGGTTGTCGGGCGTCAGCTGGGCAGTATCATCGAGGAGCTGGGTGTAGGTGCCTTTGCCAAGGCAGTCATTGCTTACGAGCCGGTCTGGGCTATTGGTACCGGACTGACTGCAACGCCGCAGCAAGCTCAGGATGTGCATAAAGCCATTCGCGAGCAACTGGCGGCAGAGAATTCTGAAGTCGCACGAGGTGTGCGGCTTCTATACGGCGGCAGCGTGAAGGCGGCCAATGCGGTCGAACTGTTCGGCATGCCGGATATCGATGGGGGGCTCATTGGTGGAGCTTCCCTGAATGCAGATGAGTTCGGTGCGATCTGTCGCGCCGCGGGAAACTGAAAAAATGCTGGAAACAGTCGTAGTCGTTTTTCATCTGCTGGGTGCATTGGGCGTAGTTGCTCTGGTTTTGCTGCAGCAGGGTAAGGGTGCGGACGCTGGCGCGTCTTTCGGAGCAGGTGCTTCAAATACTGTGTTCGGAAGCCAAGGTTCCTCTACCTTTCTTAGTAAGTTTACTGCTATACTTGCCGCCGGTTTCTTCATAACCAGCTTGGGGTTAGGTTACTTTGCTAAAGAGAAGGCTCATCAGCTGACTCAAGCAGGATTGCCAGATCCAGCAGTGTTGGAAGTACCTAAGCAACAACAACCGGCTTCTGATGATGTCCCGGTGCTTCAAGAGCAAAAGTCGGCTACTCCAGCGACTGACGTACCTCCAGCTCAAGAGCAGAAGTAAGAAGGGTTTCAAACGTAGTTTTGCCGAGGTGGTGGAATTGGTAGACACGCAACCTTGAGGTGGTTGTGCCCATAGGGTGTAGGGGTTCGAGTCCCCTTCTCGGTACCAATTAGTCAGGAGAGCCCGCTGTTGCGGGCTTTCTTGCAGGTGGAAGGTTACATTGACCCTATAAGGGATCGGTCGTATACTTCCGCCCCAGCTTTGTCGCGGGGTGGAGCAGTCTGGTAGCTCGTCGGGCTCATAACCCGAAGGTCGTCGGTTCAAATCCGGCCCCCGCAACCAGTTTAAGGAGCCCCTTTTAAGGGGCTTTTTGTTAGCTGGACACTTTCAACGCCGCTGTTCGACGGCGTTTCAAGGATGGGCGTTATGCCCATTTTTTTATTTTGCAAAGCATGCACATATCATGCACTAGGGGGTTCAGGTGTCGAGCAAGCTAGAAGAGTTGCAGGCCTTGCTGGCCCCGGTGGTCGTGGCCCTGGGCTATGAATGCTGGGGGATCGAGTTTTCGGCTCAAGGTCGTCACTCGATGTTGCGCGTTTATATCGATAAAGAGGGCGGCGTGCTGGTGGACGATTGCGCCATTGTCAGCCGTCAGATCAGCGGTGTACTGGATGTTGAAGATCCGATCTCCGTTGAATACACCCTCGAAGTTTCCTCGCCTGGCATGGAGCGCCCACTGTTCACTCTTGAGCAGTTTGCAAAGTTTGCCGGTGAACAAGTGAAGATCAAGCTGCGCTCGCCATTTGAAGGGCGACGCAACTTTCAGGGCCTTCTGCGCGGTGTAGAAGAGCAGGATGTCGTGGTGCAGGTAGAAGACCATGAGTTCCTGTTGCCGATCGATATGATCGACAAGGCCAACATTATTCCCAGTTTTGACTGAGACGCGGATCCCGCGGATCCAATGGCTTGCGAAAGGCGAGGCGTACGATGAGCAAAGAAGTACTGCTGGTTGTTGAGTCGGTATCCAATGAAAAGGGCGTACCGGCAAGCGTAATTTTTGAAGCGCTGGAGCTGGCTCTGGCCACTGCTACCAAAAAGCGTTTTGAAGACGAAGTTGACCTGCGTGTGGAAATTAACCGCCACACCGGTTCTTACGAAACTTTCCGTCGCTGGACGGTCGTCGAAGAGAATGATCTCGACGATCCGGCCATCGAAACCTGGCCAACCAAGGTTGCCGAAACGCATCCAGGTGCCAAGGTTGGCGACGTCGTTGAAGAAAAGATCGAATCCATCGAGTTCGGCCGCATTGCTGCACAGACTGCCAAGCAGGTCATCGTGCAGAAAGTTCGCGAGGCCGAGCGCGCTCAAGTGGTCGACGCCTATCGCGAGCGCCTGGGAGAAATCATCTCCGGCACCGTGAAGAAAGTCACCCGCGACAACGTGATCGTCGATCTGGGTAACAACGCTGAAGCGTTGCTGGCCCGTGAAGACATCATTTCGCGTGAAACCTTCCGTGTCGGCGTGCGCTTGCGTGCGTTGCTCAAGGAAATCCGCACCGAGAACCGCGGCCCGCAGCTGATCCTGTCGCGTACCGCGCCGGAAATGCTGATCGAGCTGTTCCGCATCGAAGTGCCGGAAATTGCCGAAGGCCTGATCGAAGTAATGGCAGCGTCCCGTGATCCGGGTTCGCGCGCCAAGATCGCCGTCCGCTCGAAGGACAAACGCATCGACCCGCAAGGCGCTTGCATCGGTATGCGCGGTTCGCGCGTCCAGGCAGTGTCGGGTGAGTTGGGCGGTGAGCGTGTTGATATCGTTCTATGGGACGACAACCCGGCTCAGTTCGTGATCAACGCCATGTCCCCGGCTGAGGTTGCGGCAATTATCGTTGACGAAGATGCCCACGCAATGGACATCGCCGTTGGCGCAGACAATCTGGCTCAGGCCATCGGTCGTGGTGGTCAGAACGTGCGTCTGGCGAGCCAGTTGACTGGCTGGACCCTGAACGTGATGACCGAATCGGACATCCAGGCTAAGCAGCAAGCAGAAACCGGCGACATCCTGCGCAACTTCATCGACGAGCTGGAAGTCGACGAAGAACTGGCTCAGGTGCTGGTAGATGAAGGCTTCACCAGCCTGGAAGAGATTGCCTACGTACCGTTGGAAGAAATGCTCAACATCGACGGCTTTGACGAAGACATCGTCAACGAGCTTCGCGCTCGTGCCAAGGATCGTTTGTTGACCAAAGCCATCGCTACTGAGGAAAAGCTGGCAGACGCCCATCCGGCCGAAGACCTGCTCTCGCTTGAGGGTATGGACAAGGATTTGGCGATGGAACTGGCGGTGCGCGGCGTAATTACCCGCGAAGACCTGGCCGAGCAGTCTATTGACGACCTGCTCGACATCGACGGCATTGACGATGATCGTGCCGGCAAGTTGATCATGGCCGCCCGAGCCCACTGGTTCGAGTAATTAGGCGCGGCCTGAGGAGAGAAGTGCATGACGCAAGTCACGGTGAAACAACTGGCCGATGAGGTCAAAACACCGGTAGAGCGCCTGTTGCAGCAGATGCGTGAGGCAGGTCTGCCGCACACCGCCGCCGAAGAAAATGTGACTGACAGTGAGAAGCAGTCCCTGCTGACTCACTTGAAAAGCAGCCACAAGGCGAAAGTGGAAGAACCACGCAAGATCACGCTGCAGCGTAAAACCACCAGCACCCTGCGTGTTGCTGGCAGCAAGAGCATCAGCGTTGAAGTCCGCAAAAAGAAAGTTTTCGTACAGCGCAGCCCGGAAGAAATCGAAGCCGAGCGCAAGCGTGAACTGGATGAGCGTCGCGCAGTAGAAAATGCTGCCCGTCAGAAGGCTGAAGAAGAAGCCAAGCAGCGCGCCGAAGAAGAAGCGCGCCGCCAGCCAGCTGCTGCGCAGACCGCTACCAGCGACGCCGTTGCGGCGCCGGCTGCAGCTGCCGAACCTGTTCGCGAAAGCGCGCCGGTGGCTGCTGCTCCAGCACCGTCTGCTGAAGTTCGCAACAAGCAGAACGAACAGCGCCGTCCGGACAAGCCACGTGCCGACGATAACAATCGTCGCAGCGGTGGTGGTGATGGCGAGCGCAAAAACGCTCCGCATCGCGCCTCGGTCAAAGAAAAAGCGCCGGCTCCACGTGTGGCGCCACGCACTACCGACGAAGAAAGCGATGGCTTCCGTCGCGGTGGTCGCGGCAAGGCCAAGCTGAAGAAGCGCAACGCCCACGGTTTCCAGAGCCCAACTGGCCCTGTCGTGCGTGATGTGCAGATCGGCGAGACCATCACTGTTGGCGATCTCGCCAATCAGATGTCGGTCAAGGCTGCTGAAATCATCAAGTTCATGTTCAAACTGGGTACTCCAGCGACCATCAACCAGGTGCTTGATCAGGAAACTGCTCAGCTGGTAGCCGAAGAACTGGGCCACAAAGTGACCCTGGTCAGCGACACGGCTCTGGAAGATTCCCTGGCCGAGTCCTTGAAGTTTGAAGGTGAGTCGTTCTCCCGTGCGCCAGTCGTGACCGTAATGGGCCACGTTGACCACGGTAAAACTTCCCTGCTCGACTACATCCGTCGTGCCAAGGTAGCTGCTGGCGAAGCCGGTGGTATTACTCAGCACATCGGTGCATACCACGTTGAAACCGAACGCGGCATGGTCACCTTCCTCGACACCCCGGGTCACGCCGCGTTTACCGCAATGCGTGCTCGTGGTGCCAAGGCGACCGACATCGTGATCCTGGTGGTTGCAGCGGACGACGGCGTGATGCCGCAGACCATTGAAGCTGTTCAGCACGCAGTAGCGGCTGGCGTTCCACTGGTTGTTGCAGTGAACAAGATCGATAAGCCGGGCGCCGATCTCGATCGCATCCGTAGCGAACTGTCGGTTCACGGCGTGACTTCCGAAGAGTGGGGCGGTGATACGCCGTTCGTACCGGTCTCGGCGAAAGTCGGTACTGGCGTGGACGAGCTGCTTGAAGCCGTTCTGCTGCAAGCTGAAGTTCTCGAGCTGAAAGCAACTCCATCGGCTCCTGGCCGTGGCGTTGTGGTTGAATCGCGTCTCGACAAAGGTCGTGGCCCGGTTGCAACCGTTCTGGTTCAAGACGGTACCCTGCGCCAAGGCGACATGGTCCTGGTCGGTTCGAACTATGGCCGCGTGCGTGCCATGCTCGACGAGAACGGCAAGCCAATCAAGGAAGCCGGTCCTTCCATCCCTGTCGAGATCCTCGGCCTGGACGGTACCCCGGACGCTGGCGACGAGATGAGCGTGGTTGCTGACGAGAAGAAAGCCCGTGAAGTGGCTCTGTTCCGTCAAGGCAAGTTCCGCGAAGTCAAACTGGCTCGCGCTCACGCCGGCAAGCTGGAAAACATCTTCGAAAACATGGGTCAGGCCGAGAAGAAGACGCTCAACATCGTCCTCAAATCCGACGTCCGTGGTTCGCTGGAAGCGTTGAACGGTGCCTTGAATGGCCTGGGCAACGACGAAGTTCAAGTGCGCGTAGTCGGCGGCGGTGTCGGTGGTATCACCGAGTCCGACGCTAACCTGGCACTGGCTTCCAATGCTGTACTGTTCGGCTTCAACGTGCGTGCCGATGCTGGCGCACGGAAGATCGTCGAGCAGGAAGGTCTGGACATGCGTTACTACAACGTGATCTACGACATCATCGAAGACGTCAAGAAAGCCCTGACCGGCATGCTCGGCAGCGATGTTCGCGAGAACATCCTGGGTGTGGCCGAAGTGCGTGACGTGTTCCGTTCGCCGAAGTTTGGCGCGATCGCAGGCTGCATGGTGATCGAAGGTGTTGTGCACCGTAACCGTCCGATCCGTGTACTGCGTGAAGACATCGTTATCTTCGAAGGCGAGCTGGAATCCCTGCGCCGCTTCAAGGATGACGCTTCCGAAGTACGTGCCGGCATGGAATGCGGTATCGGTGTGAAGAGCTACAACGACGTCAAAGTCGGCGACAAGATCGAAGTATTCGAGAAGGTTCAGGTTGCTCGCAGCCTCTAACTCGCGCACTTCAGGAGCCGTGATGGTCGGCCGCACTCAACAGTGTGGCGCATCACCCGGACTCTAAACGCAACGCCCGGTCTGGCTTTTGTCAGGCCGGGCGTTTGCCGCTTTCAGACCTTGCGGGTTTCACCGCAGGGCAGTAACAGGTAACAAATCATGGCAAAAGAATACAGCCGTACCCAACGTATCGGCGATCAGATGCAGCGTGAGCTGGCCCAGCTGATCCGTCGTGAAGTCAAAGATCCACGCGTGGGTCTGGTTACTATTACCGCAGTGGAAGTCAGCCGTGACGTCGGTCACGCGAAAATTTTCATTACCGTGATGGGGCAGGACAACGCTGAAGACATCGCGCAAAGCATCAAGGTGCTCAACGCCGCCGCAGGTTTCCTGCGTATGCAACTGGCCCGTGAAATGAAGCTGCGCAGCGTGCCGCAATTGCACTTCCACTACGACGAATCCGTTGTACGTGGTGCGCACTTGTCGGCCTTGATCGAGCGTGCGGTTGCTGAAGACAATCAGCACCCGGTCGCTGCTGAACCTGAAGACACCAAGGAGTAATTCGGTGGCTCAGGTCAAACGTATCCGTCGTAACGTCAGTGGCATCATCCTGCTCGACAAGCCGTTGGGGTTTACCTCCAACGCCGCGTTGCAGAAGGTTCGCTGGCTGCTCAATGCCGAGAAGGCCGGTCACACCGGCAGCCTTGATCCATTGGCCACCGGTGTCTTGCCGTTGTGCTTTGGTGAGGCCACCAAGTTCTCGCAATATCTGCTCGATTCCGACAAGGGTTATGAAACCCTGGCGCAACTGGGCAAGACCACCACCACGGCGGATGCCGAGGGTGAAGTTTTGCAGGAGCGCCCAGTGACCGTTGGTCGCGCCGATGTCGAAGCGGCTCTGCCGAAATTTCGTGGGCAAATCAGTCAGATACCGCCGATGTACTCGGCGCTCAAGCGTGATGGCCAGCCGCTGTACAAGTTGGCGCGTGCAGGTGAAGTAGTGGAGCGTGAACCGCGTTCTGTTACTATTGCGCGCTTGGAATTACTGACCTTCGAAGGCGATACTGCGCGTCTTGCGGTGGATTGCAGCAAGGGCACCTATATTCGCACCCTGGTGGAGGATATCGGTGAGCAACTCGGTTGTGGTGCGTACGTCGCTGAATTGCGCCGTACCCAGGCCGGGCCTTTCACCCTGGCGCAGACCGTGACCCTCGAAGAGCTTGAAGCGGTACATGCCGAAGGCGGCAACGAAGCGGTTGATCGCTTCCTGATGCCATCGGACAGCGGCCTGCAGGATTGGCCGCTGCTGCACTTCTCGGAAGCGAGCGCGTTCTACTGGCTCAACGGCCAGCCGGTACGTGCCCCGGATGCTCCGAAGTTCGGCATGGTACGGGTACAGGATCACAATGGTCGCTTCATCGGTATCGGTGAAGTGAGTGAAGACGGGCGCATCGCACCACGTCGATTGATTCGGTCAGAATGACCGGAACCGGCCTGTGTAACAGCAGGTCGGCGAGTGTGGCTGTTAACAGGCACGGTCACGACTCATTTATAGATACAGGGATTTGTCCCTGGCCTGTTGAAGCTGTTTCCCTGAAACAGTTTCCTGATAAAAGGATTGCCTCATGGCTCTCGACGTTCAAGAAAAAGCTCAAATCGTTGCTGACTACCAGCAAGCTGTTGGTGACACTGGTTCGCCAGAAGTGCAAGTTGCACTGCTGACCCACAACATCAACAAACTGCAAGGTCACTTCAAGGCCAACGGTAAAGATCACCACTCCCGTCGTGGTCTGATCCGCATGGTAAACCAGCGTCGCAAGCTGCTGGACTACCTGAAAGGCAAGGACGTGAGCCGTTACAGCGCTCTGATCGCTCGCCTGGGTCTGCGTCGCTAATCAGCGATTGCGCTATGAGGTTGGTGGTCTGTCGGACGTCAGCGGTTTACCGCCGGCGTCTTGCAGGCTCCCAGCCTCAAGTTTTATCTGGATACACGTTTTACCCCGGACAAGGGTTGGGCCGATTCCCGACATTGCCCAAGAATTCGCAAGAAACCAGTTCCCCCAAGAGCCACAAAGAAGGTAGGACACCGTGAACCCGGTAATCAAAAAATTCCAGTTCGGTCAATCGACCGTTACCCTCGAGACTGGCCGTATCGCCCGTCAGGCCTCCGGCGCAGTATTGGTCACCGTTGACGACGACGTCAGCGTATTGGTGACTGTAGTCGGTGCAAAACAAGCCGATCCAGGCAAGGGCTTCTTCCCTCTGTCGGTTCACTACCAGGAAAAGACTTACGCTGCCGGTAAGATCCCTGGCGGTTTCTTCAAGCGTGAAGGCCGTCCTTCCGAGAAAGAAACCCTGACTTCCCGACTGATCGACCGTCCGATCCGTCCGCTGTTCCCAGAAGGCTTCATGAACGAAGTGCAGGTTGTCTGCACCGTCGTTTCCACCAGCAAGAAGACCGATCCGGACATCGCTGCGATGATCGGTACCTCGGCTGCCCTGGCTATCTCGGGCATCCCGTTTGACGGCCCGATCGGCGCCGCTCGCGTTGCTTTCCACGAAAGCACCGGCTACCTGCTGAACCCGACTTACGAGCAGCAAGCTGCTTCGAGCCTGGACATGGTCGTTGCCGGTACTTCCGACGCTGTGTTGATGGTTGAATCGGAAGCCAAAGAGCTGACCGAAGACCAGATGCTGGGCGCGGTACTGTTTGCTCACGACGAGTTCCAGGTGGTGATCAACGCTGTTAAAGAACTGGCCGCTGAAGCTGCCAAGCCAACCTGGACCTGGGCGCCTGCTCCAGAAGCCACCGAACTGCTGGGTGCTATCCGTGCCGAGTTCGGCGAAGCGATCTCCCAGGCTTACACCATCACCGTCAAGGCTGACCGTTATGCGCGTCTGGGCGAGCTGAAGGATCAAGTCGTTGCCAAGCTGTCCGGTGAAGAAGGCCAGCCTTCGTCCAGCGAAGTCAAAGCTGCTTTCGGCGAAATCGAATACCGCACCGTTCGCGAAAACATCGTCAACGGCAAGCCACGTATCGACGGTCGCGACACCAAAACCGTACGTCCGCTGAACATTGAAGTCGGCGTTCTGCCGAAGACTCACGGTTCGGCGCTGTTCACCCGTGGTGAAACCCAGGCTCTGGTAGTTGCGACTCTGGGCACCGCCCGTGACGCACAACTGCTGGACACCCTGGAAGGCGAGAAAAAAGACCCGTTCATGCTGCACTACAACTTCCCTCCGTTCTCGGTGGGCGAGTGTGGTCGCATGGGTGGTGCTGGTCGTCGTGAAATCGGTCACGGCCGTCTGGCCCGTCGTTCGGTTTCGGCCATGCTGCCAGCGGCTGACGTGTTCCCGTACACCATCCGTGTGGTTTCGGAAATCACCGAATCCAACGGCTCGAGCTCGATGGCTTCCGTTTGCGGCGCTTCCCTGGCCCTGATGGACGCTGGTGTGCCGATGAAAGCTCCGGTTGCCGGTATCGCCATGGGTCTGGTTAAAGAAGGCGAGAAATTCGCCGTCCTGACCGACATCCTTGGTGACGAAGACCACCTGGGCGACATGGACTTCAAAGTAGCCGGTACCGCCAAAGGCGTTACTGCGCTGCAGATGGACATCAAGATCAAAGGCATCACCGAAGAAATCATGGAGATCGCTCTGGGCCAAGCCCTGGAAGCGCGCCTGAACATCCTCGGTCAGATGAACCAGATCATCGGCCAGTCGCGTACCGAACTGTCGGCCAACGCTCCGACCATGATCGCGATGAAGATCGACACCGACAAGATCCGTGACGTTATCGGTAAAGGTGGCGCGACCATCCGTGCGATCTGCGAAGAAACCAAGGCTTCGATCGACATCGAAGACGACGGTTCGATCAAGATCTTCGGCGAAACCAAGGAAGCCGCTGAAGCAGCTCGTCAGCGCGTTCTGGGCATCACCGCTGAAGCCGAGATCGGCAAGATCTACGTCGGCAAGGTTGAGCGCATCGTCGACTTCGGCGCATTCGTCAACATTCTGCCAGGCAAGGACGGTCTGGTTCACATCTCGATGCTGAGCGACGCTCGCGTAGAGAAAGTGACCGACATCCTGAAAGAAGGCCAGGAAGTTGAAGTACTGGTACTGGACGTGGACAACCGCGGCCGTATCAAGCTGTCGATCAAAGACGTGGCAGCTGCCAAGGCTTCGGGCGTTTAATAAGCCCAAAGCGTTAGCGCAATAAAAATGCCCCGCCGTGAAAACGGTGGGGCATTTTTTTGTCTGCGAAATATCGGGACATTCTGTGACGTTGCCGGACTTCAAGACCGGTGCTAGGTTTAGCCCACCGCCCGTGTAGCTCAGCCGGTAGAGCAGCGCACTCGTAACGCGAAGGTCGCAGGTTCGATTCCTGTCTCGGGCACCACCTTCTTCATCACTCTCACTTATCCCCATGTGGATTTATGTTCCGCAGGTCAGGTTTTTGTGGGAGAGATGTAAAGAGCCGTGTAATTCGTCATGCAAACGTCCTATATTCGGTGCCTGCATGAGCATCGCCCAGCAGTTTTCAGATGATCCCGAATGGTTCCGAAGGCCGGACAATCCGCGTCAGAGAGATCCTTGATGATCCAGATCCATCCTCCATTCCTAAGATCAGCGAGAACGCCATGACCGAATTAACTCAAGAGCAACGTCACGAACAAGCGCTGGAAAAGTACATTCTGGACGTACCGGACCTGAAAGAAGAGATCAAGGACCTGAGTCCCGATGATCAAAAAGATCAGATCCAGTGGGCCTTCGAAGACGAAGCCGAAGCCCAGGGCTTGCAGCCGTGGGAGTTGACGCTCAAGTACACGAGCACGCCGGAGGAGTTCGAGGCGCAGCGCCTCGTTCTGCACAAAGAGGCAGCCGAAGTGCTGGGTGTCGAATGGGAAGAATACTGCGAGATGAATAATCTGGTGGTCTGAAACAAAAACGCCAGCCTCAACCGGGCTGGCGTTTTTTATTGCGTGAAACCTTCAGAGGCTCAAGCGCATCGACAGATCCACCGCTTTGACATCCTTGGTCATCGCACCGATCGAGATGTAGTCCACCCCGGTTTCGGCAATCGGCAGCAACGTGCTTTCGTTGATGCCGCCGCTGGCTTCCAGCTTCGCCTTGCCGCCGTTCAGGCGCACGGCTTCGCGCATGTCGTCCAGGCTCAGTTCGTCGAGCATGATGATGTCGGCGTCGGCGGCCAGTGCTTCCTTCAGCTCCTCCAGACTTTCCACCTCGACTTCCACCGGTTTGCCCGGGGCAATCTTGTGCGCGGCGGCAATGGCTTGTGGAATGCCACCGCTGGCGGCGATGTGGTTTTCCTTGATCAGGAACGCGTCGTACAGACCGATGCGATGGTTGTGGCAGCCGCCGCACGTCACCGCGTATTTCTGTGCCAGACGCAGACCCGGCAGAGTCTTGCGGGTGTCGAGCAGTTTGACCTGAGTGGCACCGACGAAATCGGCTAGGTACTGCGCGCGCGTGGCCACGCCGGACAACAATTGCAGGAAGTTCAGCGCACTACGTTCTCCGGTCAGCAGCGAACGGGCCGGGCCTTCCAGATGGAACAACGGCTGATTGGGTTGTACCCGCTGGCCATCGACCACTTGCCAATGCACTGCCACCCGTGGATCCAGCTGACGAAACACGGCATCGACCCACGCCGTGCCGCAGATGACGGCGGCGTCGCGCGTGATGATGGTGGCTTTGGCCAGGCGTTCGGCCGGGATCAGTTGCGCGGTGATGTCGCCGCTGCCGATGTCTTCGAGCAACGCACGGCGCACGTTGGCTTCGATTTCGGCGGTCAAATCGGCGAGACGTAGATTCGGCATAACGGGCTCCACAAACAAAGTGGTTCGATTATAGGGGCATGGCATGAGCCAACCCAAGGCGAGAACTCCGCTGGTTGCCTGCATCCGGTCGATTTTCTTTGAGCAAACCCCGCCCGGACGGGGTCACTGAGAGGGCATAGGGGAAACCCTGACGGCTATGGCGCCAGATACGAGTTATGAAAGATAATTCGCCTTGCATTTGACGTCATAGCTTTGACGTCCTGATTGAACTTGTGGGAGCGAGCCTGCTCGCGAATGCATTCTTTCAGTGACATTGCTGCGGCTTGATACACCGCTATCGCGAGCAGGCTCGCTCCCACAGGGATCCGGGTTGACTTGACCGAACGAATCACCGTTTCAGGAGGCTTGGATGCACAACGACGGGAAAGTAGTGCCTTTGCACAAGGCTGCTACCGATCAGGCGAATCATTCGCCGCTCGCCCGCCTGCCTGTGATTCTGCTTCAGGTTCGCGACAAGGCTGCCCAGCAACTGCGCCACGGCTTGCAGGAGCTGTTTGATAACGCCGACGACACACTGTTTGAAATGGCCGACCGGGCGCGCAACGACGTCGAGCAGAACATCTTCTTCGAAGCCATGCGCGACCTGCGTCTGAAGCGCAAAAACATCGAGCGCGGCTTTCTCGAGCAGTTTTTCGACGCCTTCGTCGGCCTGACTCAATACGATCCCACGCCCAACACGCTACCGCACGCCCTGATATACGACGAACTCGCCCCGCGTAGCGACGACATGGAACGCAGTGTGGCGGTCGAGACCATGGTCGGTCGCGTGCTCAAGCGTGACGGCTTCGCGCTCGATCAACTGACCGCGCGGCTTAACGCGCTGCTCGGCAACACCCTCGACGATCAACACAACCCGCTCGGCCCGGCGCTGCTCTGCGAGTTTTTCCTCCAGGCCGGGCGCAATCTGGGCGTGGAGATCAAGGTCAAGCTGATCCTGCTCAAACTCTTCGAGCGTTATGTCTTGGCCGACACCGAGCAGCTTTACGCCGAAGCCAATCAATTGTTGCTCGCCACCGGTGTGTTGCCCGAGTTAAAAGCCGCCCCCGCGCGGCGATCGATCGATCGTGCGATCGCCAGTGTGAGCAGCGAGGAGAGCAACGACACGCCACCCGTCGATGAAGGGGTGCAGGAGGTCTTCGCCGCGCTGCAGCAATTGCTCGCGCATGTGCGCGGCAGTGTCGCACCGACGCTGGAGTCCAGTGCTGCGGCGCAGCCGATTTCCACTCGCGACCTGTTGCGTCTGCTCTCGCACTTGCAACAGTACGTGCCGGCGCTGGCGGCTCAGGATGACTTCGATCTGCGCAATCAGCTCGAACAACTGCTGACCCGGGTCAGCGTCAGAAGCGGCAAATCTCGGATCGTGGGCGACGCGGACGAAGACGTGATCAACCTGATCGCCATGGTCTTCGACTGCATTTTTGAAGACCGCAATGTGCCGGATTCGCTAAAGGCCTTGATCGCTCGATTGCAGATCCCGATGCTCAAGGTGGCGGTGCTCGACAAGAGTTTCTTCAGCCGCAGTACCCATCCGGCGCGGCGCCTGCTCAACGAAATCGCTGAGGCGGCCATGGGCTGGGGCGATTGCGACGGTGAGGCGCGCGACAGCTTGTACCTGCGGATCGAGCAAGTGGTGCAGCGTCTGCTGACTGACTTTGTCGATGATCCGGCGATTTTTTCCGAGTTACTGGCCGATTTCCTCGCGTTCACCAGCGACGAACGCCGACGCAGTGAGTTGCTTGAGCAACGTTTGCGTGACGCCGAAGAAGGGCGGGCAAAAACCGAGCTGGCCCGGCGCCGGGTCGAACGGGCGCTGAATCAAGCGCTGCTGGGCAAAACCCTGCCGCCCTCGGTGGTCACCTTCGTCCAGGATGCCTGGAGCAAAGTACTGCTGCTGACCTGCCTCAAGCATGGCGATCAGTCAGCTGAATGGCAGGCCGATGTGCAGACCATGGAGCAATTGATCTGGAGTGTGCAGCGTCATGAAGACACTGAATCCAGCTTGCGCTTGCTGGCACTGGTGCCGGGGTTGCTCAAGTCGCTGCGTGATGGTCTGAGCAGTTCGGCGTTTGACCCCTTTGCCACCAGCGAATTTTTCAGTGAGCTTGAAGCCCTGCATGTGCGGGTGCTGGAGCGTTCCGTCGAGCCGGATCCGGCCGCGCCGATGATCGAGGTGTCGCAGCAGATCGTGCTGCAAACCACCGACGACAGCAGCATGGCATTGACGTCGGTACGTTTGCCCCACGACGCCGCGGGTCTGCGCCAGGTCGAGCAACTGCGTCTGGGCAGTTGGGTAGCGTTTCAGGAAGACGATGAACACAGTCTGCGCTGCAAGCTGGCGGTAATCGTCGAAGCCACCGGCAAGTATGTGTTTGTCGATCGCACCGGGATGAAAGTGCTGGAGCGCAGCCGCGTAGCGCTGGCCATGGAATTCGAGCGCGGGGCGGTGCGTGCGCTGGACGACACCTTGCTGTTCGACCGGGCGCTGGAGTCGGTGCTGGGTAATCTGCGGCGACTCAATCGCGGCAAGTGATCGCGCGCCGGGGGCCGATCACGGCATACTGGGCGCCAACACAGTCGGCGTTGAAGGAATCGGTATGCAGTTGGATCCCGCTAGCGGGTGGTGTCACGGGGTGCAGGTTTGCCCATCGCCCAACTTCAATGAACGCCCTGCGGGCGAAATTTCCCTGTTGGTCATCCACAACATCAGTCTGCCGCCGGCACAATTCGCGACCGGCAAGGTGCAGGAATTTTTCCAGAATCGTCTGGAGGTCACCGAGCATCCCTATTTTGCAGGGATTGCTGACCTGCGCGTTTCCGCGCATTTTCTGATCGAACGTGACGGCAAGGTCACCCAGTTTGTCTCCTGTCTTGAGCGGGCGTGGCATGCCGGCGTGTCGATGTTCGAAGGCCGGGAAACCTGTAACGATTTTTCCGTGGGCATTGAGCTTGAAGGCACCGATGATCTGCCGTACACCGAGGCGCAGTATCAGGCGTTAACGGCGCTGACCCGTCAGTTGCAAGCAGCATTTCCGGCCATCACCGGCGCCCGTATTTGCGGGCACAGCGACATAGCACCCGGGCGTAAGACCGATCCTGGCCCGGCATTCGACTGGGCGCGTTACCGCGCGGCCCTGGCACAAGAGGAAGGACAATGAGTTTTCTGGTGTTACTGCTGGCGCTGTGGATCGAGAAGTTTTCGGCCCTGCGCCATCGGGTTCAACGCGATGGCGGATGGATCCGCGAACTGAACAAGCTCGAAACCAGCCAGCGGCTGGCCAGTCAGCCCTGGCTGGTGCTGACGATTCTGGTGCTGTTTCCAGTGGCCTTGCTGGCGCTGTTGCTGCTGGTACTGGAGCCGGTGGCTTACGGTTTGCTGGCGTTGCCGGTGCATTTGCTGGTGGTGATTTACAGCCTGGGGCGCGGCGACTTGCTCGGCGGTCTCGGGCCATTTCGTGATGCCTGGCGCCGTGAGGATCTGCAAGCCGCAGCCCATGTGGCCAAGCGTGATCTGGATATCTGCGCCGACAGCGGCGAGCAGTTGCTCGAGCGTGTGCAGGGGCATCTTCTGTGGCAGGCCTATCAGAGCTTTTTTGCGGTGATCTTCTGGTATTTCGTGCTCGGCCCGGTGGCAGCGTTGGCGTATCGCCTGTTGGCACTGGCCCAAGAGCATGGGCAGAATCCGGCGCTGGTCGAGCGCGCCGCGCAACTGCGGCATGCCTTCGACTGGTTGCCGGTACGCTTGCTGGCCGCGAGTCTGGCGCTGGTCGGCAACTTTGTCGCAGTCAGTCGGGTGATGCTGCATGAGTTGCTCAACTGGAACATCAGTGCGGCGCAACTGATCAACCGGGTCGGTTTGGCGGCGGGCGAGATTCCACCTCCAGTGGTCGGGCCGGAAGGCATCAACACCCTCGATTGCCTGTGGGAACTACTGCTGCGCGCGGCGGTGCTGTGGTATGCCGGGTTTGCCTTGTGGACAGTCCTGATCCACTGATTTCAAGAAAGATCAAAAGATCGCAGCCTGCGGCAGCTCCTACGAGGAGATCTGAGTGTCGCGGGCTGCGATGTTGTTAACCTTAAGTTACAAAACCCTTCCTCGATTTGAGCTATACAGAGATGGCGCGCGATAGTGGCTATCTGCTGTCGCCCCGCGCCTGCCAATAAAAACAAGAAAAACCAAGGGAGACTTCCAGTGAAGAGCTTGCTCTATCCCGCCGTCTCGCTGATGAACCGTCTGAGCTTCGGCATGAAGTTCAGCCTGATCAGCGTGTTGTTCCTGGTGCCGATGCTGGTGACCAATTTCTATCTGGTGCGCGATTCCTATCGCGAATTCCAGGGCACCCGCGTCGAACTGCAAAGCCTCGATCTGCTGGGCAGCAGCCTGGCCCTGCGCCGGGATCTGGAGACTCTCAACAATCTGGTACAGATCAACGTCACCCTCGGCCAGTCCGGCAAGGCCGGCAATGTCGAGGCGCAGATCACCACCCTCGAGCAAGCGGTTTTGACGCGGCTGCAAGGGCTGACAGCGATGACCGACGATCCCGAACAGATCAAGGTGTTCGACGGCAAACGCGATGAAATGATCGCAGCGTTCAAGGCCCAGCAAGTGGAAAACTCGCTGCAGAGCAAAAGCGCGTTGATCAGCAAACTGCTGGCCAGTGCGCAGATTTTCAGCCAGATCATCAGCAGTCAGGCCGGACTCAGCCGCGACAACCAGAGCGATATTCGTCAACTCAGCGAACTGGTCACCCTGATCACGCCGACCGTCACGCAAACCCTCGGCGAAGGCCGAGCCATGGGTTCGTATTCATTGGGCCAGGGTTTTCTCAACAGCGCCTCGAGCACACGTTTCGATGAGTTGATGGTGCAGATCGAAAAACTCCAGGCCGAATACGGCCTGAAGCTGCAGGACGCCCTCGGCTCCAGCAAAGCCGCGCGGGAAAACCTCAGCGCGGCGGCTGACAGCAGCAAAGCCTCGCTGAAACAGGCCAGCGAACTGTTCGAAGAACAGGTGGTGATGGCTGACACGCTCGATGCGCCGTGGCAGGCGTTTTACGATCAAGTCACCGGCCTGATCGACCGGACTTACCAGCTCAACGAAGCCACGCTGAAATTCCTCGACACTCAATTGCAGCAGCGTCTGGCGCAGAACCGCACGCACATGGTTTTGCAGGCGGTGGCGCTGTCGGTGGTGTTTGTGCTGATTTTCTATCTCTACGGCGGTTTCTACGCCTCGACCCGCACCACGCTGAAACGCTTGGGGGCGATGATGGACAAGGTTGCGGCCGGCGATATGACGGTCAACTTCAAGGCCAACAGTCGCGATGAGTTAGGTGAGTTGGGCGAGGTGTTCAACGGCACGGTGCGCAAGATTCATGACTTGATCGAGCGCGTGGGGCAGACCGTCGGCGAGGTCGAGCGCCAGGCCGGGCAGGTTGAAAACGTCTCCGCGCAAAGCAATCAGGCAGTCGCCGGACAGCGCACGCAGATAGAGCAAGTGGCGACGGCGATGAACCAGATGTCGGCAACCTCTCTGGAGGTGGCGCGCAGTGCCGCCGCGGCGGTGAGCAGTGCCCACAGCGTGAATGACGAGACCATCAGTGGTCGTGGCCTGGTCGAGTCGCAACAGGGCAGCATCGCCGCGCTGGCCAGCGAAATCGATCAATCGGTGCTGGTGATCAACCAGTTGGCCAGCGACAGCCAAGCGATCAGTCGTGTACTGGAAGTAATCAAGAGCATCGCCGAACAAACCAACTTGCTGGCGCTCAACGCCGCGATCGAAGCCGCCCGTGCGGGCGAGCAGGGGCGTGGTTTCGCCGTGGTTGCGGATGAGGTGCGTACGCTTGCCAAGCGCACCCAGCAATCGACCGAAGAAATCGAACAGATGATCGCGAAACTGCACGGCGGTGTCGGCGCGGCGGTGAAGGCCATGGGCGTCAGCCATCAGATGGCCAATGGCACGGTAGGGCAGTCGGAGAAGGTCCAGCAGGCGTTGGAAAATATCCTTGGTGCGGTGGGCATGATCGTCGATCAGAACCAGCAGATTGCCGCGGCCGTTGAACAGCAGACAGCGGTGGCCCACGACATTGACCAGAATATTGTCGAGATCAACCGTGCCGGCGAGCGCACGGCGCAAGGTGCGTGCCAGACCGAAGATGCCAGCCGGGCGCTTTCAGCCCAAGTTGTTGAACTTAAACAACTGATCAGCGCCTTCCGCGTCTGAGCCATACACAAATCCCCCGTAGGAGCTGCGGCACGCTGCGATCTTTTGATCTTGATTTCAAAGATCAAAAGATCGCAGCCTCGTTTCACTCGACAGCTCCTACAGGGGGAGATGTGTTACCAGCCGAAGACTTCGCAGCTGTTGGCGGTGCTGGCGGTGGCCAAATGTTCGGGGCTGATCTTCATCAACTCGGCCAGCGCCGCGCAGATCGCTGGCAAGTGCGCCGGTGAATTGCGAACGCCGGGAAACATCGCCGGTGCCATGTCCGGTGAATCGGTTTCCAGCACGATCGACGCCAGCGGCAGTTCCGCCAGCACCCGATGCATGCGCAACGCCTGCGGCCAGGTCGGCGCGCCGCCCAGACCCAGTTTGAAACCGAGTTTGATGTATTCCCGCGCTTCTTCACGGCTGCCGGCAAAGGCGTGGATGATCCCCGCGCGTTTGAGTTTGAAGCGTTTGAGCGTCGCGATCACTGCCGCGTGGCTGCGTCGCACATGGATCAGCGCCGGCAATTCAAAGTCAGCGGCCAATTGCAGTTGTGCCTCGAACAGCGCCTGTTGCCGTTCGCGGTCGAGGGTTTCGATGAAGTAATCCAGACCGATCTCGCCCACCGCACACAACTGCCGATGACCGCGTAAACGAGTCAGCCAATCACCCAGCGCCGATAAATCTTCGGGACGATGCTGATCGAGATACACCGGGTGTAGACCGAATGCCGCGTACAAATCCGCATCGCTCCGCACCAGATCCCACACCCGTTGCCAGTTCCCCTCATAAACCCCCAACACCACCATCCGCCGCACCCCGAGGGCGCGGCTTTCGGCGAGCAACGCCGGGCGATCGGCGTCGAAGTCGGGGAAGTCGAGGTGGGTGTGGCTGTCGATCAGCTCCACGGTTCAGTCCCGGTGAATACGCTGCTTGAAAGTCCGCGCAATGGCCTGCACGCCGGGCTTGTACTCCGATTGCTCGACCGCGGCCAGCGCCAGTTCCAGCGCCTTGTCGGCGATCAACTGGTGTTGCTGGGCCATGGCGTTGACCGGCAGCGGCAGGAAATCCAGCAACTGCGTATCACCGAAGGTGCCGAGGCGCAGTGGCCGCGATTTCAGCGGGAAGTCATGCAGCGCATCAAATACACCCTGCAGCAGGACGTAGGAAGTTGTGATTAGCGCGTCGGGCAAATGCCCCAGACGCTGCAGGAGTTCTTCCATCAGTTGCTTTCCGCACTCACGGCTGAAAGATTCCGCGTGCTCGACCAGCACTTCGCCTTTGAAGTCGACCAACGCCTGTTTGAAACCGGCGGCACGTTCCTGGCTGATGCTCAGTTCCGGACGCGCACCGAGCAGTACGATCTGCTTCGGTTGCGGATCAAGCAGGCTCTGGGTCAGGTGCAGGCTGGCTTCGCGGTCGTCACTGATTACCGAGCAGAAGTGCTCAGGCTCCATGACCCGGTCGATGGCAATGATCGGCAGACCTTTGGCCTGCAACTGCCGATAGCTGTCATCGCCGGCCGGCAGGCAACTGGCGACGATCAGCGCATCGCAACGGCGCGCACGGAACAGTTGCAGCAACTGGCGCTCGCTGTCGGGCGCATCGTCGGAACTGGCGATCAGCAATTGATAGCCGCGCGCCCGCGCACCTTGCTCGAGCAGTTTGGCGATCCGCGCGTAACTGGGGTTTTCCAGATCCGGCAGAATAAAGCCCAGCGTACGCGTGTGCCGACTGCGCAGCCCGGCCGCTTGAGGGTTTGGCGTGAAGCCGTGCAGATCGACCACCGCCCGCACACGCTCGACGGTGGCGGTGCTGATGCGTTGCTGTTCGGCCTTGCCGTTGATGACGTAGCTGGCGGTGGTCACGGACACTCCGGCCAACCGCGCGATATCACTGAGTTTCAACCCGGGATTTCCTTGTTTATTCGAGCTTGCCGCGACATTTTCGCCAATCCTACCCGATTAGGGCAGGCGACTATTGTCGCAGCGCATCCGACAAGTTGGACTTCAAGGATGGGACATTATCGAGTAACGTGCCGATCAATCTAGATTAAACGTTTCAGCAAGCGTATTTTCTACGTTTTAGACGTCTTTGGTCGGTTCTGCCGTGAAACCGCCAAAACTGCCGCTGAAAAGCAAAGCGGTAAAGCGCCTAAGCTGCAAACCATCCAAAACAATACCTGGCACTCATGAAGCGCCAAAAAGGAGATCGCATGCTCGAGCTCACTATAGAGCAGATATCCATGGGCCAATCGGCTGTGGATAAACCCGCTGCCTTGCAACTGCTTGCCAATCACCTGGTGGCCGATGGTCTGGTTGCCGACGGTTACCTCGCTGGATTGCAAGCACGGGAAGCCCAGGGCTCGACCTTTCTCGGTCAAGGTATTGCCATTCCCCACGGCACTCCGCAAACCCGCGATCAGGTGTTCGCTACTGGCGTGCGCCTGATGCAGTTCCCGGAAGGCGTGGACTGGGGCGATGGCCAGATCGTCTATCTGGCGATTGGTATCGCTGCCAAATCCGACGAACACCTGCGCCTGCTGCAACTGCTGACCCGTGCCCTCGGCGAGACCGATCTGGGCCAGGCCCTGCGTCGCGCCAGTTCCCCCGAAGCCCTGCTGAAACTGCTGCAAGGCGCGCCGCAGGAACTGGCGCTGGACGCGCAGATGATTGGCCTCGGTGTATCGGCCGACGATTTCGAAGAACTGGTCTGGCGTGGCGCGCGTCTGCTGCGTCAGGCCGATTGTGTGAGCAACGGTTTTGCCGGCGTGTTGCAGCAGGTCGAAGCGCTGCCGCTGGGTGATGGCTTGTGGTGGCTGCACAGCGAGCAAACGGTGAAGCGTCCGGGGTTGGCGTTTGTCACGCCGGATAAACCGATGCGTTACCTCGGCCAGCCGCTCAGCGGCCTGTTCTGCCTGGCCAGTCTCGGCGAGGCACATCAAGCGTTGCTCGAACGTTTGTGCGCGTTGCTCATCGAAGGTCGCGGCCATGAGCTGGGCCGCGCTACCAGCAGTCGCAAAGTCCTCGAAGTGCTCGGCGGTGAGTTGCCCGCCGACTGGCCGAGCGCGCGTATTGCCCTGGCCAACGCCCACGGTCTGCATGCGCGCCCGGCGAAGATCCTCGCGCAACTGGCGAAGAGTTTTGATGGCGAGATTCGTGTGCGCATCGTCGACGGTCAGGACAGCGCCGTGTCGGTGAAGAGTTTGAGCAAACTGCTCAGCCTTGGCGCCCGTCGTGGTCAGGTGCTGGAGTTGATCGCTGAACCGAGCATTGCCGCGGATGCCTTGCCGGCACTCTTGGCTGCTATCGAAGAAGGCCTCGGTGAAGAAGTCGAGCCGCTGCCAGCGGTGAGTCAGCAACGCGAAGTCATTGCCGACATCGCCGAAGTGCTGATAGCTCCAGCGTCCGGCGCTCAGTTGCAGGCGATCCCGGCAGCACCCGGCATCGCCATCGGCCCGGCACACATCCAAGTGCAGCAAACCATCGATTATCCGCTGCGCGGCGAGTCCGCCGCCGTTGAGCGCGAACGTCTCAAGCAAGCGCTCAGTGATGTGCGCAGTGACATTCAAGGTTTGATCGAGCGCAGCAAAGCCAAAGCCATCCGCGAGATCTTCATCACCCATCAGGAAATGCTCGACGACCCGGACCTCACCGACGAAGTCGACACCCGCCTCAAACAAGGCGAAAGCGCCGAAGCAGCGTGGATGGCGGTGATCGAGGCGGCGGCCAAACAACAGGAATCGTTGCAGGACGCTTTGCTCGCCGAGCGTGCGGCGGATCTGCGTGACATCGGTCGCCGCGTCCTGGCGCAACTGTGTGGCGTGCAGTCCGCGAGCGAGCCTGAGCAACCGTACATTCTGGTGATGGACGAAGTCGGCCCCTCCGACGTCGCGCGGCTGGACCCGGCGCGCGTCGCGGGGATTCTCACCGCACGCGGCGGTGCTACCGCGCACAGCGCCATCGTCGCCCGTGCTCTCGGGATTCCAGCACTGGTCGGCGCTGGCGCAGCGGTGTTGTTGCTGGCGCCGGGCACGCCGTTGCTGCTTGATGGCCAACGCGGTCGCCTGCACGTCGACGCCGATGCCGCGACGCTGCAACGCGCTGCCGAAGAACGCGACACCCGCGAACAACGTCTGAAAATTGCCGCCGAGCAACGCCATCAACCGGCACACACCACCGACGGTCATGCGGTCGAAGTGTTCGCCAACATCGGCGAAAGCGCGGGCGTGATCAGCGCAGTGGAGCAGGGCGCCGAAGGTATCGGTCTGCTGCGCACCGAACTGATTTTCATGGCCCATCCGCAAGCGCCGGACGAAGCCACGCAAGAAGCCGAATACCGCCGCGTCCTCGATGGCCTCGCCGGTCGTCCGCTGGTGGTGCGCACCCTTGATGTCGGCGGCGACAAACCGCTGCCGTATTGGCCGATCGCCAAGGAAGAAAACCCATTCCTCGGCGTGCGCGGCATTCGCCTGACCTTGCAGCGCCCACAAATCATGGAAGCGCAATTGCGCGCCTTGCTGCGTTCGGCGGATAACCGTCCGTTGCGGATCATGTTCCCGATGGTTGGCAGCGTTGAAGAATGGCGTCAGGCCCGCGACATGACCGAGCGTCTGCGCCTGGAAATTCCGGTCGCCGATCTGCAATTGGGGATCATGATCGAAGTGCCGTCCGCCGCTTTGCTTGCGCCAGTGTTGGCCAAGGAAGTCGACTTCTTCAGCGTCGGTACCAACGACCTCACGCAATACACCTTGGCCATCGACCGTGGTCATCCGACCCTGTCGGCGCAGGCGGACGGCTTGCACCCGGCGGTGTTGCAACTGATCGACATCACCGTGCGCGCGGCCCATGCCCATGGCAAATGGGTCGGCGTCTGCGGTGAACTCGCGGCAGATCCGCTGGCGGTGCCGGTGCTGGTCGGCCTCGGTGTCGATGAACTCAGTGTCTCCGGGCGCAGCATTGCTGAAGTGAAAGCACGCATCCGCGAGCTCAGCCTGACTCAGGCGCAAACCCTTGCTCAACACGCCCTGGCCGTGGGCAGCGCGAACGAAGTGCGCGCATTAGTGGAGGCCCTGTAATGGCCAAGATTCTTACCCTGACCCTCAACCCGGCGCTCGACCTCACCGTCGAACTGCCACACCTGGAGGCCGGTCAGGTCAATCGCAGCGACGAGATGCACACCCACGCCGCCGGCAAAGGCGTGAACGTCGCCCAGGTGCTCGCCGACCTCGGCCATCAATTGACGGTCAGCGGTTTTCTCGGCGAAGACAATCTGCAAGCGTTCGAAACCTTGTTCGCCAAGCGTGGTTTTGTCGACGCATTCATCCGCGTGCCGGGCGAGACGCGCAGCAATATCAAAGTGGCGGAGCAGAGTGGGCGCATCACCGACATCAACGGCCCGGGGCCGGTGGTCGATGCCGCCGCGCAGCAGGCGTTGCTGGATCGTCTGGTGCAGATTGCACCGGGTCACGATGCGGTGGTGGTCGCCGGCAGTTTGCCGCGTGGCGTGACCGCGCAGTGGTTGCGTGAACTGATCGAACGGCTCAACCAGCTCGGTTTGAAAGTCGCCCTCGACTCCAGCGGCGAAGCCTTGCGTGCGGCGTTGCAGGCCAGTCCGTGGCTGATCAAACCGAACACGGAAGAACTCGCCGAGGCGCTCGGTTGCGAGGTGGTTTCGCACGCGGCGCAAGTGCAAGCAGCGGCGCGCTTGCATGCGCAAGGCATCGAGCACGTGGTGATTTCCCACGGTGCTGACGGTGTGAATTGGTTCAGCGTCGGTTCGGCACTGCACGCCACGCCGCCGAAGGTCAGCGTCGCCAGTACCGTTGGTGCCGGTGATTCGTTGCTGGCCGGCATGCTTCACGGTCTGCTCAGCGCCGACACGCCTGAACAAACCCTGCGCACGGCCACCGCGATTGCCGCGATGGCGGTGACCCAGATCGGTTTTGGCATCAACGACGCTGCGCAACTGGCGCAGCTCGAACAGGGCGTGCGCGTGCGTCCCCTGACAGAACAATAAGAGGGTTTGTCATGAAATTAGCCATTGTTACGGCTTGCCCGAACGGCATGGTCACCAGTGTGCTGTGCGCGCGTTTGCTCGATGCGGCGGCGCAGCGTCAGGGCTGGAGCACCAGCGTGGAAGTGGTCGATGCGGCGCACCCGGAACGCGAGTTGTCGGCGGCGACCATTGCAGCGGCCGAGTGGGTTTTGCTGGTTGCCACCGGCGCGGTCGACATGACGCGTTTTGTCGGTAAACGTGTTTTCCAGATCGCCCCGGCGCAGGCGCTGCAGGATGTCGAAGCGGTGCTGCGTCGTGGTGCTGAAGAGGCTGAAGTTTACGTCGCCGGCGCGGCTGAACCGGTTGCTGATGCACTGCGTGCCCCACGCATCGTTGCCATTACTGCCTGCCCGACCGGTGTCGCGCACACCTTCATGGCGGCCGAAGCCTTGCAGCAAACCGCCAAGCGTCTGGGCTATGAATTGCAGGTCGAAACCCAGGGCTCAGTGGGGGCGAAGACCCCGTTGAGCGCAGCGGCGATTGCCGAGGCAGACGTGGTGTTGCTGGCGGCGGATATCGAAGTCGCCACCGAGCGTTTCGCCGGCAAGAAGATCTATCGTTGCGGTACCGGGATTGCGTTGAAACAGTCCGAAGCCACGCTGAAAAAAGCGCTGGCGGAAGGCAAGGTGGAAAGCGCTGCCAGTGACGGAAAACCTGCGACCAGGTCAGAGAAGACCGGTGTCTACAAACACCTGTTGACCGGTGTGTCTTTCATGCTGCCGATGGTGGTGGCGGGCGGTTTGATGATTGCGCTGTCGTTCGTGTTCGGCATCACCGCGTTCAAGGAAGAAGGCACGCTGGCCGCGGCGCTGATGCAGATCGGCGGCGAGACTGCATTCAAACTGATGGTGCCGCTGCTGGCAGGTTATATCGCCTATTCGATTGCTGACCGTCCGGGCCTGGCGCCGGGGATGATTGGTGGTTTGCTTGCGAGTACGTTGGGCGCCGGATTTATCGGCGGCATCGTTGCCGGTTTTATCGCTGGTTATGCGGCCAAGGCGATCAGTCGATATGTCGCCTTGCCGCAAAGTCTCGAAGCACTGAAACCGATTCTGATCATCCCGTTGTTCGCCAGTCTGTTCACCGGTCTGGTGATGATTTACGTGGTCGGCAAACCCGTCGCCGGGATGCTGTTGGCGCTGACCAATTTTCTCGACAGCATGGGCACCACCAACGCGATTCTGCTCGGCGTGGTGCTTGGCGGCATGATGTGCGTCGACCTCGGCGGGCCGATCAACAAAGCCGCGTACGCGTTCTCGGTGGGGCTGTTGGCGTCGCAGAGTTATGCGCCAATGGCCGCGACCATGGCCGCCGGGATGGTGCCGCCGATTGGCCTGGGCATCGCCACGTTTATTGCGCGGCGCAAGTTCGCCAAGACTGAGCGCGAGGCGGGTAAAGCGGCGTTTGTATTGGGCCTGTGCTTTATCTCCGAAGGAGCGATTCCGTTTGCTGCGAAAGACCCGTTGCGGGTGATCCCGGCGAGCATTGCCGGTGGTGCGTTGACCGGTGCGTTGTCGATGTATTTCGGCTGCAAACTGATGGCGCCGCATGGTGGCTTGTTTGTGTTGGCGATTCCGAATGCGATCAATCATGCATTGCTGTATTTGCTGGCGATTGTCGCGGGGAGCCTCTTGACCGCCGTTGTCTACGCGACGGTCAAACGCCCGGAAGCCGTAGAGCTGGCGCTGGAACCCGCCAAGGCTTAACTGGCTCCACAAAACCCTGTGGGAGCGAGCTTGCTCGCGAAAGCGGTGTGTCAGCGAATAAGATTTCGACTGATAAGACGCATTCGCGAGCAAGCTCGCTCCCACATTGGTTGTGTGGTGTGTCTGGTGTCATTTCCGGGTCATGTGAGCGTGCTTAAGTTTTCCTTTTTTCAGGGAGAACACCATGAGCGATTTCAACCCCGGTCGCCGGCGTGTCATGCAAGTCGTTGGCGCCGGTCTGCTGATGCCAAGCCTGGCGCCGGCGGTGATTGCCTCGGTCAAGGATCGTCCGCAGTTGACCGATGGCGTGCAGTCCGGCGACCTGCAAGGCGACCGCGCGATGATCTGGAGCCGCAGCGATCGCCCGGCGCATATGGTGGTTGAGTGGGACACCCGCAGCCAGTTTCGCCATCCACGCCGGCTGGTTTCGGCGCTCGCCGATGCCCGCAGCGACTTCACCGCCCGCGTTGAACTCACCGGACTGCCCGCCGATCAGGCGATTTTTTACCGCGTGTATTTCAAGGACGCCCGCACCGGCGTCGCCAGCGAACCGTGGCTGGGTCACCTGCGCAGTGCACCGACGGCGCGTCGCAATATTCGTTTCGTCTGGAGCGGCGACACCGTCGGCCAGGGCTTCGGTATCAATCCGGACATCGGCGGCATGCGCATCTACGAAGCCATGCGCCTGCGCCTGCCGGACTTCTTTATCCACAGCGGCGACACCATCTACGCCGACGGCCCCGTACCCGCTCAGCTCACCACCGAAAACGGTCGCATCTGGCGCAACCTCACCACCGAAGCCAAGAGCAAAGTCGCGCAGACCCTCGACGACTATCGCGGCAACTACCGCTACAACCTGATGGACGAAAACATCCGTCGCTTCAACGCCGAAGTGCCGCAGATCTGGCAGTGGGACGACCATGAAGTGGTGAACAACTGGTCGCCGGGCAAGCAGCTCGACGAGCGTTATCAGGAAAAAGATATCCACACCCTGGTCGGACGCGCACGCAAGGCGTGGCTGGAATATTCACCGATGCGTTTGCAGGCTGCCGATGGGGGCGGGCGGATTTATCGCAAGATCAGCTACGGGCCGATGCTCGATGTGTTCGTGCTCGACATGCGCAGTTATCGCGGCGCCAATGACGACAATCTTGGTGCGGCGAAACCGTTTCTCGGGCGTGAGCAACTGGACTGGCTCAAGCGCGGTTTGAAGAAGTCGAAAGCGCAATGGAAAGTCATCGCCGCTGACATGCCGATTGGCCTCGGTGTGCCGGATGGTGAGGTCAGCCCGGGCGTGGCGCGTTGGGAAGCGGTGGCTAACGGTGACCCGGGACCGGCGCAGGGGCGCGAGGTGGAAATCGCCGAATTGCTCGGTTATCTGCGCGCGCAGCAGGTGCGCAATTTCGTCTTTCTGACGGCGGATGTGCATTACTGCGCGGCGCATCACTATCACCCGGAGCGTGCAGCGTTTCAGGATTTCGAACCGTTCTGGGAGTTTGTAGCGGGGCCGCTGAATGCCGGGAGCTTCGGGCCTAATCCGCTGGATAAAACCTTTGGCCCGGAGGTGGTGTTCGAGAAGGCGCCACCGGCGCAGAACACGTCACCATTTGCCGGGTTTCAGTTTTTTGGCGAGGTCAATATTGAAGGGCAGAGTGGGGAGATGAGTGTGGTGTTGCGGGATTTGAATGGGGTGGCGGTTTTTGAGAAAAAATTGCAGCCCGTTTGAAGATCAAAAGCTAACCCTCATCGGAACGCCGCCCGCCCAGCCCTCTCCCGGAGGGAGAGGGGGCCGACCGAGTGGTCTTGCGTCATACGTCGACCTGAAAGATCGAGTCGATTATGGATTCGGTAAAGCAGTCGCAGGTCGGCGTACATCTCAAGCATCCCCCAGTCAGTCCCCTCTCCCTTTGGGAGAGGGTTAGGGTGAGGGGCTCTTAATAGACATCACGCCGATATCGACCCTGCTCAATCAACCGCTCCACTTCGGCTGCCCCGAGAATGTCGTTAAGCACCTGATCAACCCCCGAGGCCATTCCCTGCAAGCTGCCGCAGATATAAATCACCGCACCATCCGCCAACCATTTCTTCAACTCGTCAGCCGATTCACGCAAACGATCCTGCACATAAACCTTCTCCGCCTGATCCCGCGAAAACGCCAGATCCAGCCGTTCCAGATCACCATTGATCAGCCACTCCTCCAGCTCCGCGCGGCAGAGGAAATCGTGCTCACGATTGCGCTCGCCAAACAGCAACCACTGGCGCTGTTGACCATCGGCAATCCGTGCCTTGAGCAAGCTGCGTAACCCGGCCAGTCCGGTGCCGTTGCCCAGCAGAATCATCGGCACGGGGTCGTTCGGCAGATGGAAACCACTGTTGCGTCGCACCCGCAAACTGATACTGCCGCCCACTGGCGCATGTTCGGTCAGCCAGCCAGAACCGATGCCGAGGGTGCCATCGGCATGCTGTTCCTGACGCACGATCAGCTCCAGCACGCCGTCGGCGGCAATCGAGGCGATCGAGTATTCGCGCATGGCCAGTGGCACCATCGCATCGACCAGCGATTGCGCATGCATACCGACCAGATGTGCGCGGTGCTCGGGCAATTGCCGCGAGGCCAGCGCCACTTCGAGCGGCTCGTCGAGGCCGTTGATTTTTACTGTGGTTTCGCCACGAATGCCGAGGCCGTCGAGGAAATGTTCGATGGCCCACGGGCAATTGCGCGGCAGCACTTCGACCAGATCACCGGCCAGCCAGCTTCGCGTGTCCGGGGCTTTGAGACCGAGCAGATAGACCGGTGCGCCGCTGCTGTCGGGGTTCATCAGTTCGCGCCGGAGCAGCGTCCAGTTGTCGTAGCTTGGCGCTTGCCAGGTTTCGCTTGGCGCCTGTCCGGTCAACTGAGCCAGTTGCGTTTGCCAGTGACGCAGCGCGTAAGGATCGCCGCTGTCGACTTCCACTGGCGCGAACAAGGTCTTGCCGCCGTGCTCGCCGAGCCATTGATGCAAGCGTTTGGCGAAACCGCAGAAGTGCGCGTACTGCCGATCGCCGAGGCCGAGCACTGCGTAGTTGAGGCTGTGGAGTGTCGAGGCCCCGGCCAGCACTTTGCGTTCGAAACCACGGGCGCTGTCCGGTGCTTCGCCGTCACCGAAGGTGCTGACCACGAACAAAGCATTGTTCGATTCACGCAGATCCTGCTCGCTGACATTGGCCAGTGGCTGCACCTTCACCGGCAATCCGGCGGCCTGCAATTGCCCGGCGGTCTGCCACGCCAGTTGCTCGGCGAAACCGCTCTGGCTGGCGAAACCGATCAGCCATGCCGACGCGTCGCCGGCCGGTTGTTCCAGGCCTTGGCGAGCATCCTTGATCTGTTTTTTCTTGCGCCGACGGTCGAGGTACAGCAGCCATCCGGTAATGAAAAACAGCGGCATGCACACCGCTGCGAGCGTGATGATGATCCGCCCGATCAGACCGAAATAACTGCCGACGTGCAGCGCATAAATGCTGGTCAGCAGTTGCGCCTTGAAGCTCTTGTCGGCGTAACGGTCGACGCGTTTGACGATGCCGGTGGCCGGGTCGAGGGTGATCTGGTTCAGCGCGCGATCATGCGGCGAGCTGTCGAGCAGGTAGAACACGGTCGCCGGTTGGCCAGCGACGGCCGGCATACGGATGTTGTACGCCGCCAGCCCCGGGCCGGCAGCGCTGTAGATGCTGCTCCACATCGCCGCGTAATCGGCGGTCGGTGCCGGGCCTTCCGGCGCCGGGCCGCGGCCACCGCGCACGCGCTCGTTTTGTGGTGAGTCGGAAAGCAATTTGGTCAGGCCTTTGTTGTACCACTCGTACGACCACGACAATCCGGTCAACGCCAGCAGCAGATAGACCAGCAGGCACCAGGTGCCGGCCACCGAGTGCAGATCCCAGTTGAAGGCGCGACCTTTTTTCTTCCAGTCCAGGGTCAGCCACACGCGCCAGCTGTGCCACTGACGCGGCCAGCGCAGGTACAGGCCGGAGAGGCAGAAGAACAACAGAATCAGCGTGCAGGCGCCGGTGATGTTGCGCCCGGTATCGCCCATGGCGAGGAAGCGGTGTAGTTGCAGCATCAGGCCGAAGAAATCCTGGCCGACGGCATCGCCCATGAACTCGGCGGTGTACGGATCGAAATAGCGCATCTCACCGCGACGTTCACCCTTGGGCGGGGTGAAGAAGACTTTCGCCGCGTTGCCGCTGTCGGTTTCGACCCAGAGCATCGAGACTTTCTTGCCCGACGTGGCTTCGATGCGCTCGACCAGTTCGACGGGCGGCAGCACGCCGGCCACCTGCTTTTCCACCTGCAGGACGGAGGGATTCAGCGCCCGCAGGATTTCGTCCTGAAACGAATAGGCCGCGCCGGTGATGCCCATCAACGCCAGCACCAGGCCTGCGGTGATGCCAAAAAACCAGTGCAACTGGAACAGGGTTTTCTTCAACACGTCACTCGCCGTCCATTCGGAAATTGTCTTCACGGCGCGCATTATGCCGTGGGTTATCGAGAAGCGTTCTTTCTTACGCACAAAAGCCCCGTTCAATTGAATGAACGGGGCCAAGCCTTTTGATCACATCACCTGTGGGAGCGAGCTTGCTCGCGAATGCAATCTGTCAGTGACATGAAGGCTGACTGACCCACCGCTTTCGCGAGCAAGCTCGCTCCCACAGGTTTCACAGGTTCCACCTTGCTTAGAAGTGGAAGTTGGTGCTCAACAATGCCGTACGGCCCGCCGCCTGGTTGGCGAAGTGGGTCGAAAAGGCTTTGTCGTAATAGGTTTCGTTGGTCAGGTTTTGCACGTTGAGTTGCAGGTCGATGTTCTTGGTCAGCTTGTAAGCCGCCATCGCGTCGTAGCGAACATATGAGTCAACCATGGTGGTGTTGGCCACACTGCCGTAAACGTCGTCGACGTAGAACGCGCCGCCACCGATGGTCAGCTTCGGGGTGACCTGGTAAGTGGTCCACAGGCTGGCGCTGTTTTTCGGCGTGTTCGGCAGTTCGTTGCCATCGTTGGCCTTGCCCATCGGGCCGCCGTCGACTTGTTCGCTGTCCATGAAGGCGTAACCGGCGAACACTTGCCACTTGTCGGTGATCTTGCCGCTGGCCGACAGTTCGACACCTTGCACACGGGTCTTGCCGGCGTTTTCGTACGACGAGGTGTCGACTTGTACGCGAGCGTTTTCTTTCTCGGTGCGGAAGACGTCAGCGGTCAGCGACAGACGATCGTTGAGCAGATCCCACTTGGTACCGATTTCGTAGTTCTTGGTGGTTTCCGGCTCCATGTCGCTGCTCAGCAGGTTGCCGCTGCGATCTGGGGTGCCGCCCAACGGGTTGCCTTCCTGACCTTCGCCCAAGGTGTTGCCCGGCGGCGTGGCGGAGGTGGCGTAGGAGGCGTAGATACTGCCGTTTTCCGCAGGCTTGTAGACAACGCCGAACTGACCGGTGACGAACTCGCTGGTGTCATCGCCCTTGGACGTGGTGGTGCCAGCGGCGTTGTAGGTCTTGTAGTCGGTGTCGAAGTGGTCGTAACGCAGACCCATGTTCACCAGCCACTGCTCGTTCAGCTCCAGGGTATCGAACACATACAGTGCGTAGGTGTTGGCCTGGGTGTCGGTGCCGGCGTAGTTGCGCGAGATTGCGCCGTTCCACGGATCGTTCGGGTTCGGGTTCGACAGCGACGTGCAGTTGTAGTTACTCGGCGCGCCGATCATCGACGGCGTGCAGTTGCTGCTCGCTGGCACGTTGGTGGTGCGCGGGGTGGTGTCGGTGTTGACGTTGTACGAGGACTTCTGGCTTTCCTCACGGGTGTATTCAACGCCGGTGGAAAAGCTGTTCTTGAAGCCGGCAACGTAGAAGTTGCCGAACAGGTCGGTCTGGTTGGTGGTGGTCTCGGTGTTGCTCACCCGAGTGTTGGCACGACGCCAGAGGCTGCCATTGTTGACGTTGCCCTTGCTGTCGTCCGGCTGGGTCAGGATGTAATCCTGCATGCTGGTGCCGTGGCGCAGGGTGTTCTTGATCGTCAGCGAGTCGCTCAGGTCATGCTCGATGGCGAAGGTCGCGGTGTCGGTGCGGCCCTTGCGGAAATCGCGATCCAGACCGTAGAAATTGCTGTGGTCACCGCCGGCATATGGCTTGTCCGGGTTGGATTTGGTGCGTGCAGCCGAACCGCCGGAAGGAATGGTGTACGGCACGCCCGAGTCCGGGGTGTCGTTGCTTTCGAGATGGTAGTAATCAAGGTTGACGCGGGTGTCGGTGCCCAGGCCAAACGCCAGGGAAGGAGCGATGCCCCAACGGTCGTAATCGACTTTGTCGCGACCGGCGACATTGCTCTCGTGGCTCATCAGGTTCAGACGGCCAGCGGCGGTGTCGCTGAACTGGTAGTTGCCGTCGAGGGTGTAGCGCTGGGTCTGATCGGAACCCCAAGTGAAACCACCATCGAACGAGTTGCCCAGGTGCGCTTTCTTGCTCACCAGATTGATGCTGCCGCCGGCCGCGCCGCGACCGCCGATGGCGGAGTTCGGGCCCTTGCTGACTTCAATGTTTTCCACGGCGAAGATCTCGCGGCTCTGCGAACCGGTGTCGCGCACGCCGTCGAGGTATGTATCGCCCTGGGCGTCAAAGCCACGGATGAACGGACGGTCGCCCTGTGGGTTGCCGCCTTCACCGGCGCCGAAGGTGATGCCCGGCACGGTGCGCAGCGCGTCCTGCATGTTCAGGGCGCCGGTGTCTTTGAGGACTTGTTGCGGAATAACGGTGACCGAGCGCGGTGTATCGACCAACGGCGCGGTGTACTTGGGCGAGGAGGCTTTTTCGACCTGATAGGACGTCGAGTCCTGGGCTTCGCCAGTGATCGATGTGGCGTCCAGGGCAATGGCATTGCCGGCGGCTTTGCTGTCGGTTTTTTCCGCGGCGAACACCATCTGGCCAGCGGAGCCGGCGGTGATTGCCACACCGATTGCAGAGGCGAGCAGACGTGGTGAACTGACCGGTAATTGTGCGTGTTGACGTGCCATTTTTATTCCCCTCCCCAAGGATTTGAGGCGGCGGAATATAGGTTAAACAAGTATTCGTATCAATTGCGAAACATTGTTATTCGCACTGAATTTACATTCTTTACAATTTAACCTTACGGTTTTTGCCAGTTCATTCGTCTCTCGGGTTTTACAGGGCCAATAAGAATCAATACCATTGCCGCCTCTTTGCCATCAGGTGTCATTGCCATGCTGTTGCACATCCCCGGGCTGTTCGCGAAAGACGAAGTGCAGCGCATTCGTGAGGCGCTGGAGCAGGCCGATTGGGCCGATGGCAAGATCACCGCCGGCTTTCAATCGGCCAAGGCCAAGCACAATCTACAACTGCCAGAAGGTCATCCGCTGGCCAAGGAAATCGGCGCGGCGATGCTGGAGCGGTTGTGGAAAAATCCACTGTTCATGTCCGCCGCGTTGCCGCACAAGGTTTTCCCGCCGTTAGTGAACTGTTACACGGCCGGTGGCAGTTTCGATTTCCACATCGATAACGCCGTACGCCAGCCCAAGGGCAGTATCGAGCGGGTGCGCACCGATCTGTCGGCGACGTTGTTTTTCAGCGAGCCTGCGGATTACGACGGCGGCGAGCTGGAAATCCAGGACACCTATGGCATCCAGCGGGTGAAGTTGCCGGCCGGCGACATGGTCTTGTACCCCGGCACCAGTCTGCACAAGGTCAACGCGGTCACTCGCGGCGCGCGCTATGCGTCGTTCTTCTGGACACAGAGTCTGGTGCGCGAAGACAGCCAGCGTGCGTTGCTGTTCGAGATGGACGGGGCGATTCAGCAACTGACTCAAGACATGCCTGATCACCCTTCGCTGATCCGCCTCACCGGTACGTATCACAACCTGCTGCGGCGCTGGGTCGAGGTATGAGTTTTCAACTGCGCCGCGAGGAAGTCCTCGACGGTGAACAACTCAGCGCCATGCTTGTAGAAAGCCCGGCACGCGCGGCGCAGGCGATTCTGCTTGCGGCGGGCGAGGGCGAAGTAGAGGCGCAGGCGTTGCTTGGGCAGATTCTTCTGGACGGCCAGGGCATCGCGCAGGATCAAGCGCTGGCGCTGCGCTGGTTCAGCATTGCCGCCGGGCGCGGGCATTTGATGGCGCGCAACATGCTTGGGCGTTGTCTTGAGCACGGCTGGGGCGTTGCGGCGGATACGTCGGTTGCCGCGCAGCACTATCGGATTGCGGCGGAGGCCGGACTGGATTGGGCGATGTACAACTTCGCCAATCTGCTCGCGACCGGGCGGGGTGTGGCGGTGGATCATCAACAGGCGTTGGCGCTGTATCGGCGTGCGGCTGAATTGGGCCATGCGAAGTCGATGAATCTGCTGGGGCGCTATCTGGAAGAAGGGCAGGTGTGCCCGGCGGATCCTTTGGCGGCGCGTGAGTGGTATCGGCGCTCAGCTGAGGGCGGGGATTTTCGTGGGCAGTTCAGTTTTGCCGCGGTGTTGGCGGGTGAAGGGCGGATTGATGAGGCGGTCGATTGGCTTGAGAAAGCTTTGGCCGGCGGCAATCTGAATTTTCTGCGGGTGGCGAGTCAGACGTTGGCGAGTGCTGTTGATCCGAGGATTCAGGCGTTGGCTGGGCGGTATGCGCTTCGGTGCCAAGAGCCCTCACCCTAACCCTCTCCCGGAGGGAGAGGGGACTGACCGGGGGATATTGAAGAGTTACGCCGACCTGAAGGTGCTTTGCCGAATCCATAATCGACACGGTCTCTCCGGTCGGTGAATGACGCTTTACACCTCGGTCGGCTCCCTCTCCCTTGGGAGAGGGCTGGGGTGAGGGGCCTCGGTCTCAAGTACCCCGCAAAACATCAAGCCAAACACACAGACACAAAAAAGCCCATGACACGTCATGGGCTTTTTGCATTACCGGTTCAGCGCTTACACGTAAAACGATTTCAACGGCGGGAAGCCATTGAACTCAACCGCGCTGTAACTGGTGGTGTAAGCACCGGTCGACAGCCAGTACAGACGATCACCGATCGCCAGGTTCAGCGGCAGGCCGTACTTGTAGTTCTCGTACATGATGTCAGCGCTGTCGCAGGTCGGGCCGGCGATCACGACTTCTTCCATCTCGCCTTTTTTCTCGGTCCAGATCGGGAACTTGATCGCTTCATCCATGGTTTCGATCAGGCCGGAGAACTTGCCCACATCGGTATACACCCAGCGCTCGACCGCAGTGCGCGACTTGCGTGCAACCAGCACCACTTCGCTGACCAGAATACCGGCGTTGGCGATCAGCGAACGGCCCGGCTCGAGAATGATTTCCGGCAGATCATCACCGAAGTCTTCTTTCAGGAAGCGGATGATTTCTTCGGCGTAGGTTTCCAGGCTGTTGGTGCGGGTGATGTAGTTGGCCGGGAAGCCGCCGCCCATGTTGATCAGCTTCAGGTGAATGCCGTCTTCTTCTTTCAGACGCTCGAAGATCACTTTGACCTTGGCAATCGCCGCGTCCCAGACGCTGATGTCGCGCTGTTGCGAACCGACGTGGAAGGAGATGCCGTAAGGCACCAGGCCGAGGTCGCGAGCGAGGATCAGCAGGTCCATGGCCATGTCGGTCTGGCAGCCGAATTTGCGCGACAGCGGCCAGTCAGCCGTGGTCGAGCCTTCGGTGAGGATGCGCACATAGACTTTCGAACCCGGTGCAGCCTTGGCGATATTGCGCAGGTCAGCTTCGGAGTCGGTGGAGAACAGACGCACGCCCTTCTCGTAGAAGTAGCGGATGTCCTTGGATTTCTTGATGGTGTTGCCGTAGCTGATACGGTCGGCGCTGACGCCGCGATCCATCACCTTGTCCAGCTCGTAGATCGAGGCGATGTCGAAGCTCGAACCTTTCTCTTTAAGCAGGTCGATGATCTCGACGGCCGGGTTGGCCTTGACCGCGTAGTAGACCTTGGCGAATTCGAAACCGGCACGCAGGTCATCGTAGGCCTGGGCGATCATCGCGGTGTCGATCACCACGAACGGGGTTTCCTGTTTGTCGGCGAACGCCTTCATTTTGTCGAATGTAGCGCGCGCGAAATAGTCTTCGACCTGGATCGACATGCTGGGAGCTCCTATGGGCAAACAAGTAAAAACAATGGGTGCAAATGAACGTCCTCCGTATCCCCACTTTGGTTCGCCTACTTCCCAAGGCATGTCGCCGAAAGCAAAAAGGCCACGGGATGTGCAGCTTCCCTTGGCCTTGCTGTCTCGTCGTCAGTACTTGAGCCGGATGGATCGTTTCCAGCATGGACGTTCGGCGCGAACTTTAGGGCGTGAGGGGCCTGAGATCAACTAAAAATGTCGCGTTTTTGCACGCTTCTGACGTACGTCGCATTCATCTCTCTTTGTAGCCGACCGAGATGACGGGCAGATGTTCCCGTCGATTTTTTCAGTGTTAAAAATGCCTGCACGTTCGCTGCCGATCTCCGCTAGATGCCAGTTAACTTCAATAGACTCGACATCCCCGACGTTCCCCGCAAAGACAGTCTCAATGACGTAATTTGAGTTGTGTTAAAGGAGAAATCAGCGAGCCGATGCCCAGCGCCGGTGTTCATTTTTCTTTCCAGACATGAAGCGATGAAAATTCACCGCCCAAGCTTGCGAGCGTTAAGTCCCGCATGGGCATCACAGACCATCGCTGCAAACTTTCCGGACCTATCACCGACAAACCGGTGACCAGCCCATTTGATTCAGGATTTCTCGATCGACTTGCACAGCACCACCCGATCCTTAAGGTGTAACTCCTCAGGTAATGAAACTTTGTTCATCGCCAGAATGAAATCCATCCACTGGTTTTGCTGTTTCAAGAGACGCTCGAGTTGTTTCTCACTGGAATCGTTTGGAGGGTTGTCAAAAACATAGGGATGGCAACCGGAAAAGCCGTTGGGCACCGTAGAGAGAAGCGAGTAATCACGTTCGTAATCCATGTTGCTCTTGACCATCGAGTAGGTCTGCCAACTGGTGTACGACAGCGCGCCGAGGGCAAGAATGCCTAGCACGGGGAGTGCGATCCGCCAGCGCAGTGGAGTGGGATACGCCTTGGCCAAGGCTCTGCGAGTCATGAAATCGGTGATTTTCCTTCCATTCACCAGAACCTGCACAACCTCGAAATCCCGTGGGTTGTAGATCGAGATATCGACTTCTTCATTGGGCGGAACCTGTTTGAGCACCAGTTCCTTGTCCGCCGCATTGTGTTCCCATTTCACGGCTGCTTCGTGTCGGGAGTACGTGATAAGCGGGACGAATTCGAAGTTTCCCCGGTACAGCAATTTGACGTCGGCCAGGGTTGAATCCGACTCGTTATAAAGTGCGATTTGCGTGCAGGTGTAACGAGTTTCCCCAGTCACCATCTCTGCTGGAGCGTGAAACAGATAAGGCCCCATCGTTGTCCAGCCAATGGCATCTGGCAGATCTTTACGTAGCGAGTTCAGGGCTGCAATTTGATCGATCATGCAAGGGTCCTTGATCGGTTCGCGCGGACGTCATTATCCGCAAACCACGATGCTATCGGCTTGTATGTGTTCCGATCAATTCAACTCATTGCAGATGATCAGGGGCTGCTGTGGCAGCCCCATTTCAAGTGGTTACGCCACTGCCTCAGCCGGCGAGACGATGCTGGTCTTCATCCCGCGCGAACGACCCGAACTCAGATACGCCGCAATCGACTCCTGCGTCACCTCACCGAGGAACACCCGCTCGGCATCCATCACCGGCAGCCACGAGCGATTGAACTCGTACATGCGCGACAGCAGGATGCGCAAATGCTCGTCATACGCGGCGGTGGCGTTGAACTCACGCAGGAACTGCGCGCAAGTGCCGGTCTGACGGTGCAGGTCACGACGACGCACATACCCCAGCGCCTTGTTCTCGGCACAGGTGACCACCACGTAGCGACGGTCATGTTCATCCATCAATTCCAGCGCATCGGCCACCGGCGTTTCCGGGCTGACAGATGGCGCGTTATCTGCGGCATCTTCGGCTTTCACCAACAGCAGGCGCTTGAGCGTGCTGTCCTGGCCGACGAAGCTGCTGACAAAGTCGTCTGCCGGATGCGCGAGCAGCGTGTCCGGGTGATCGATCTGCAGCAGTCTGCCGGCGCGGAAGATCGCGATCTTGTCGCCGAGTTTGATCGCTTCGTCGATGTCGTGGCTGACCATGATCACGGTCTTGTTCAGCGCACGCTGCATCTCGAAGAACTCGTTCTGGATCATCTCGCGGTTGATCGGGTCGACCGCACCGAATGGTTCGTCCATCAACAATAACGGTGCATCCGCCGCCAGTGCGCGGATCACGCCGATGCGCTGTTGCTGGCCACCGGACAATTCGCGTGGATAACGATGCAGATACTGCTTGGGCTCAAGCTTGATCATGCTCATCAGTTCGCGAGCGCGGTCGTGGCATTTCTGTTTGTCCCAGCCGAGCAGTTTCGGCACGACGACGATGTTTTCTTCGATGGTCATGTTGGGGAACAGGCCGATCTGCTGGATCACGTAACCGATGTTGCGACGCAGGGTCACCTCGTCCAGATCGGTAGTGTCTTCGCCGTTGATGAGGATCTTGCCCGAGGTCGGTTTGATCAGGCGGTTGATCATTTTCAACGTGGTGCTTTTGCCGCAACCCGACGGCCCGAGGAACACACAGATTTCGCCTTCATTGACGGTCAGGCTCACCGAGTCCACGGCTTTGACATCTTTGCCGTTGCTTTGGAAAGTTTTGCTGAGGTTTTGAAGTTCGATCATTTGAGGAGTCCTTTTGGAGTCAGCGAACGTTGCAGCCACTGCAGGAAGAGATCGGCGAAGATCGCCAGAAGACTGACCAGCAGCGCGCCGACGATGAGCATCGACATGTCACTGCGGCTGATGGACGCGAGGATCAGCACACCGAGGCCGCCGGCGCCGATGGTCGCGGCGATGGTCATCACGCCGATGTTCATCACCACGGCGGTACGCACGCCGGCGAGGATCACCGGCACCGCAATCGGCAACTCGACCATGCGCAGACGCTGGCCGAAGGTCATGCCGATGCCGCGTGCGGCTTCACGGATGCCGGGTTCGACACCGGTCAATGCGAGGTAGGTGTTGCGCATGATCGGCAGGAGTGAATAAAGGAACACGGCGGTGATCGCCGGCATCGGGCCGAGGCCCTGGCCGAACCTGGAGTAGAACGGCAGCAGCAGACCGAACAGGGCAATCGACGGCACCGTCAGCAGCACCGTGGCGCTGGCCTGCAAAGGGCCGGCGAGGGTCGGAAAGCGTGTCATCAGGATACCCAGCGGCACGCCAACGACAATCGCCAGGGTCACGGCGATTCCGACCAAAGTGATGTGTTGCCAGGTCAGGTGCATCACCTGCTGCCAGTCGAGGTGGGAAAAGGCGTTCAGAAATTCCATGACTTTTCCTCCTTAATCAAGTGGGTGCTGGCGCAGGAAATCGGCGGCAACTTTCGAGGGGCTTTCGTGATCGACGTCGACCCGCGCATTGAGCTGGCGCATGGTTTCGTCATCGAACAGTTCGGCCAGCGGCTTGAGTTGCTCGGCCAGTTGTGGATGGGCGTCGAGGTAGGCCTGACGCACCACTGGCGCGGCGGTGTAGTCGGGGAAGTAGTGCTTGTCGTCTTCCAGCAGTTTCAAGCCGAAGGCGTTTAAACGACCGTCGGTGGTGTAGACCAGACCGGTAAACACCTGACCGTTGCGCAATGCCGTGTAAACCAGCCCGGCATCCATCTGGCGGATGTTTTTGCGGGTCAGGTTCATGCCGTAGAGATCGACCATGCCGATCAGGCCATCTGAGCGGTTGGCGAACTCGGTGTCCAACGCCACCAGGTGATTGGTCTTGGCTTCAGCGCGCAGGACTTCGTTCAACTGGCTGATGTTGTTGATCTGCGGATATTCCTCGGCGACTTTTTTCGGCAGGGCGAGGGCGTAGGTGTTACTGAATTTCGACGGCGTCAGCCAGACCAGACCTTTTTTCGCGTCGAGTTCTTTTACCCGGGCGTAGGACTGGGCGCTGTCGAGTTTCTCGGTGACATGGTTGTAGGCCACCAGCGACACGCCGGTGTATTCCCAGAGCATGTCCAGCTGCCCGCTTTCGTGAGCGCTGCGGGCGAGGTTGCTGCCCAGACCACCAGTGATCTGCGCGTCATAACCTTTGCTGCGCAGGTATTGCGCGGTGATTTCGGCGAGCAGGGTCTGCTCGGTAAACACCCGGGCGCCGAGGCGGATGACCGGTTTTTCGGCGGCTTGCGCGATTCCCGCGAACAGCAATACGCAGCCTAAGATCAAGCTAAGTCGTTTCATAAATATTCCTTCGCAAAAGCCTTAAGACGGGCGCAAACCGCGTTCCAGCCAGAGGCGGCTGGCGAGGGTGACCACGCCATCGAGCAGCAAGGCCAGCAGCGCGGTGCACGCGGCGCCGAGCAGCAGTTGCGGCTGATTGTTCAGGGCGATGCCAGGGAAGATCAGGCTGCCAAGGCTGTTGGCGCCGATCAGGAACGCCAGCGGGGCGGTGCCGACGTTGATTGCCAAAGCCACGCGCACACCACCGACGATGATCGGCACGGCGTTGGGCAGCTCGACTTTCCACAGCACCTGGCGCGGGGTCATGCCGATGCCGACGGCTGCTTCTTTCAGCGAGCTCTGGACATTTTTCAAGCCTTCGTAGGTGTTGCGCACAATCGGCAGCAAAGAAGCGAGGAACAAAGCGAAGATCGCCGGACCACTGCCGATGCCGAGGACGCCCAGGGCAATCGCGAGCACGGCCAGCGGCGGCACGGTGTTACCGATATTGAAGATCTGCATGAAGCGTTCAGCGCGGCCGACCATGGTCGGGCGACTGAGAAAGATACCGGCGGGGATGCCCACTATAAGGGCGGCCAGCATTGAAGCGAGGACGAGAATCAGATGAGCTTGCAGGTAAAACAACAAATCGTCGCGGTAGTGTTCGATCGTGTTGATGCCGATCCAGTGGACCAGCAGGGCCAGGAGCGCGATCACCACCGCACCTCCCATCAGCCCTTTGCCATAGCGGATAGCCACAGGCGGACTCCTTTTTTTGTAGTCGGCGAGCGCACTCCCGTGTGGCAAGCCGTACATGGCTGCCGAGAGCGTCATTCGCGAAAAGTAGCCGTTTTTCAGTCCCGGCAAAGCGGTCTGAAAGCGAGCCATGAGCGCAGCCTCGTCAGGCTAACTTGCTGATTTTTCAGCCCCTGACGAAAATTCGTAACAGGGGATGGACGTCTCCGTGCTTTAAAAGGTTCCCATCTGCGGCAGCATTTGGCCACCCTTAATGTGCTCAACGGTTCGGTTATTGCATCGAGTTGGGCTATAATCGCGGCCCTTTTTTGAATCACCGCCAGGCGATTTCCCATGACCAACCAGGCCGCCGAAGTCGCGAAACGCCGCACTTTCGCTATTATTTCCCACCCCGATGCCGGTAAAACCACGATCACCGAAAAGCTCCTGTTGATGGGCAAGGCGATTGCGGTGGCCGGTACGGTGAAATCCCGTAAATCCGATCGCCATGCGACATCCGACTGGATGGAGATGGAGAAGCAACGGGGTATTTCCATTACCACGTCGGTCATGCAGTTCCCGTATCGCGAACACATGATCAACCTGCTCGACACCCCGGGCCACGAAGACTTCTCCGAAGATACCTACCGCACCCTGACTGCGGTGGACTCGGCATTGATGGTCCTCGACGGCGGTAAAGGTGTAGAGCCACGGACCATTGCCCTGATGGACGTCTGCCGTCTGCGTGACACGCCGATCGTCAGCTTCATCAACAAACTCGACCGTGACATCCGCGACCCGATCGAACTGCTCGACGAGATCGAAGCCGTGCTGAAGATCAAGGCCGCGCCGATCACCTGGCCGATCGGTTGCTACCGCGACTTCAAGGGCGTGTATCACCTGGCCGACGACTACATCATTGTCTACACCGCCGGTCACGGTCACGAACGCACCGAAACCAAGATCATCGAGAAGCTCGACTCCGACGAAGCCCGCGCGCATCTGGGCGACGAGTACGACCGCTTCATCGAGCAGCTCGAACTGGTGCAGGGCGCCTGCCACGAATTCAACCAGCAGGAATTCCTCGACGGTCAGCTGACTCCGGTGTTTTTCGGTACCGCATTGGGCAACTTCGGTGTTGACCACGTATTGGACGCCGTCGTTGATTGGGCGCCACGTCCGCTGGCCCGTGTGGCCAACGAGCGCACCGTTGAGCCGGTCGAAGAGAAGTTCTCGGGCTTCATCTTCAAGATCCAGGCGAACATGGACCCGAAGCACCGCGACCGCATCGCTTTCATGCGCATTTGCTCCGGCAAGTACGAGAAAGGTATGAAGATGCGCCACGTGCGCACCGGTAAGGATGTGCGTATCGGCGATGCCCTGACGTTCTTCTCCTCCGAGCGTGAGCAGCTTGAAGAAGCCTTTGCCGGCGACATCATTGGTTTGCACAACCACGGCACCATCCAGATTGGTGACACCTTCAGTGAAGGTGAAACACTGGGCTTTACCGGTATCCCGCACTTTGCGCCTGAGCTGTTCCGTCGTGTGCGTCTGCGTGATCCGCTGAAGTCCAAGCAACTGCGTCAGGGTCTGCAGCAGTTGGCCGAAGAGGGCGCGACGCAGGTGTTCTTCCCCGAGCGCAGCAACGACATCATTCTCGGCGCCGTGGGTGTGCTGCAGTTCGATGTGGTCGCCAGCCGTTTGAAGGAGGAATACAAGGTTGAGTGCTCGTATGAGCCGATTACTGTGTACTCCGCGCGCTGGATTGAGTGCAGCGACAAGAAGAAGCTTGAGGAGTTTTCCAACAAGGCTGTGGAGAACCTGGCGGTCGATGGCGGTGGTCACCTGACCTATCTTGCGCCGACGCGGGTTAATCTGGCGTTGATGGAAGAGCGTTGGCCGGATGTGAAATTCCGCGCGACGCGTGAGCATCACTAAGCTTTTAGTTGGTTTGTCCGAAGCCCCTGAGGTGTATGCCTTGGGGGCTTTTTTTGGCCTGCTGGTTTTGGTTTTGGCTGCTTGGGCCTCTATTTAATGTTCTCTGAGTCGTTAGCTACACGTCGCTCAAAATCCATTTCAAAGACACGAGATATGCACGTGTCGCCGCCAGCGACATAAGATCAAAACGTGTCGTAAAAATTGAAAAGCGGCGACACGTATGGTGCACGTGTTTACACTGACGCCACGAAAAGGGCCCTTATCGAGTGCCCTTGCTTTAGATGGATCCAAAGGATCAGGCCCTCATCCATGACCGCATACCCTTTCCCTTGGCAGGCCGACAAGCCCTATAACCAGCTTCCGACCTTGCCGCCCAGAGCGGAGCTGGAGACTCGCGCAGTGCTCAAGCGCTGTATCGAGGCCCGCACAGCGCTTGCCGAGTTGAAACAGGCAGCCGAGCTGATTCCGAACCAAACGGTTTTGATCAACACCATCCCATTACTGGAAGCGAAGGACAGCTCGGAGATCGAAAGCATCGTCACCACGACGGACTTGCTCTTTCAGCACGCCCAGGATGGCGAAAACCACGCTGATCCCGCTACTAAAGAAGCTCTGCGCTATCGCAAGGCCCTCCATCATGGCTACCAGTCTTTGGCCGAACGGCCACTTTCCACTGGTACGGCAGTCGAGATTTGTCGCACTCTCAAAGGTGTGGATATGGATATACGCCGAGTGCCCGGTATCCAGTTGGCCAACGACCGCACTGGCGAGATCATCTACACCCCTCCCGAAGGCGAGGATCACTTGCGTGATCTGCTCGCTAACTGGGAGCGCTTCCTGCACAACGAGACGGACCTGGATCCACTGGTTCGCATGGCCGTTGGTCATTACCAGTTTGAGGCCATTCACCCGTTTACCGACGGCAATGGCCGTACCGGGCGAGTGCTCAATACCCTATACCTGATTCAAGAAGGGCTGCTGAATCTGCCGATTCTTTACCTCAGCCGGTACATCATCGCCCATCGCGCCGATTACTACCGCCTGCTGCTCGATGTCACTCGCGAGCAAGCTTGGGAACCTTGGCTGCTGTATATGCTCAGCGCTGTAGAAGAAACCGCCCGCTGGACCAGCGCAAAAATCGCCGCCATCCGCAGCCTGTCCGAGCACACCACTCAGTTTGTTCGCGAGCAGTTGCCGAAAACCTATTCCCGCGAGCTGGTGGACGTCATTTTCGAGCAACCCTATTGTCGCATCAGCAACGTCGTCGACAAACAGGTTGCCCAGCGTCAGGCAGCCTCCCGCTACCTCAAAGAGCTAGTCGTCATCGGCGTACTTAAAGAAATACAGGTCGGCAAGGAAAAACTCTTTATCCACCCCAAACTGATGCAACTGTTGATTCGCGACAGCAACGACTTCAAACCGTACGTCTGATCCTGTTTTTGAGGCGCGCATGATAAGTAAGCAAAAGACCAAATTACAGCACCGCTGGGTGAGTCCGTAGGGCGATTCCTTTTTTGCGATCTCGATGTTCTTCAGCGCGACAACACGCGTGCTCCCCGTTAGTGTTCCAGCTCCACGCAAGTCGCTTTTGAGAGGTCAACGGAATGACGAGTCGCCTGACTCACTTGCTACGACTGGACGGTTATTTCGGCGTGATGGCCTGGGTGCTCGCAGCGCTGTTGTTCATCAATCGCCTGAGCAGCATGGTCAAGCTGTTCATGGCGTTGTACCTGCGTCAGGAGCTGGGGCTGGCGATCGAGACGGTTGGCTGGTTGCTGTCGGCGTACGGTGCGGGTTTGCTGGTCGGTTCGATGCTCGGTGGCTGGCTCAGTGATCATGTGCGCACGGCGCGGCTGACGGCGGCGTTGTTCTTTGTTTCGGTGTGGGTGTTGATCCTGCTGGGGCTGGTCACACAAGTGCCGTTGCTCGCTGCATTGTTGTTGCTTAGCGGGACGATCGATGGGGCCATCCGCACCTTGCATCAACGACTGATCATGGAATATTGCGAAGTCGCTCAACGCTCGCGCGCGCAGGCCTTGAGCCGGGTGGCGCGTAACCTCGGCATGGCCGCCGCGGGTGTGGCGGGTGGGGTGTTGGCGCAGACGGATTTTCGCTGGGTATTTTTTGGCAGTGCGGCGATGACGCTGCTGGCGCTGCTGTGGTTTGTCCGCACCACGTGGCAGCGGCCGGTGTTGATCATTGATGAGTCCTCCACGACTGCTGCCGGTGGATCGGGTGTGCCGTATCTCGACAAACCATTCCTCTGGTTGCTGGCGGCGACCGCCGTGCTTGGCATCGCGTTCGACACGGTCTACAGCACGCTGGGCAACTATCTTCGTGATTACTATCAGTTGAGCACCGGGGCGATCGGCTGGCAGTTCGGGCTCAATGCGTTGCTGGTGATCGCCCTGCAGATTCCGCTGTCGCACTGGGGCGAGCGTTGGGGCACGCGTCGGCAGATGCTCGCGGGGAGTTTGCTGCTGGCGTGCGGGCTGGGCATGTTGCCGTTCGGTTCCGGGCTGGCGTTCGTCTGTCTGTCGACGCTGATCTGGACCTTGGGCGAGGCGTTGTTCATGCCGCCGCTGAATGTGCTGGCGATGCAGTTTGCGCAGAGTGGCAAAAGCGGTCAGTACTTCGGTCTTTTCTTTATGAGCTGGAGTGCCAGCGCATTATTGTCGCCGGTGCTAAGCGGTCAGTTGTACGGCCATTTCGGTGGGCACAGTGTCTGGCTGGCCAGCACGCTGTTGGTGCTGATGTCGATTCCCTTAACGTGGCAAGCCACCCGCCCGCTTAGCTGATCCGGCGATAGACATTATTCGAAACCCGTCTGTGTGCGAAGGGCATTTCTGCCTGCCCGTTGGCGTCCTATCTGGTGAACCCGATGGATCGGAACTAGATTTCACACAGCGCCAGTCAGGCACGAATGTCTCACCTGAAAATGGATGGAGTCGGCTATGAAAAGCAGGTTGCTACGGGTTTTATTGCTGTTGAAAGTGATGGTCATGCTGTCCCTCGGCACTGCGACGGCCTGGGCCGAGTGCGAGGATCACGATTCCCAGGCGTTCAACGGACAGGTCGGGCATAGCGGCTTGATGCTCGCCAAGTCCGAGTCGGAGCCAGGCGGTCAGGGGCAGGGTGGCAGCGCCGATGACGACGACTCGACCACCGATGAACCGGACTCTGATGATCCGGATGACGAAGGCGATAGCCAGACGTAAATCGCAGGCAAAAGAAAACCCCTTCTGCCTCGACTGATGCGCAATCGAGATGGAAGGGGTTTGCTCAACACGTCACTTTCTTTGAAATGCGATCCCTGTGGGAGCGAGCTTGCTCGCGAAAGCGATGTATCAGGCGACATCTATGTTGAATGATCCAACACCTTCGCGAGCAAGCTCGCTCCCACAGTGTTTTGTATCGCTCTCCAGATTTGCTTACGCCGCGCCGTCGAGGAACTGCTCGGCGTAGTGGCAAGCCACCTGCCGGCTGTCGAGCTGGCGCAATGCCGGCTCTTCCGTGCTGCAACGCTCGGTCGCATACGGGCAGCGCTTGTGGAAAGCACAGCCCGGTGGCGGGTTCAGCGGGTTGGGCAGTTCGCCGACGATTTTGATTTTTGGCTTGTTCGGGTCCGGGTGAATGGTCGGGGTCGCCGACAGCAGCGCCTGGGTGTACGGGTGCAACGGACGCTCGTAGATGTCGTTCTTCGGCCCCAGTTCTACCGGGCGACCGAGGTACATCACCATCACGTCATCGGCTACGTGTTGCACCACCGCGAGGTTGTGCGAGATGAACACGTACGCGGTGTTGAACTCCTGCTGCAGATCCATGAACAGGTTGAGTACCTGCGCCTGAATCGACACGTCCAATGCCGAAGTCGGCTCATCCGCCACCAGCACTTTCGGTTGCAGCATCATGGCGCGGGCCAGGGCGATACGCTGGCGCTGACCGCCGGAGAACATGTGCGGATAGCGCTGATAATGCTCAGGGCGCAAGCCGACCTGCTTCATCATCGCCTGAACTTTCTCGCGACGTTCGGCAGCGCTCAGGTTGGTGTTGATCAGCAGCGGTTCGCCGAGCTGGTCACCGACTTTCTGCCGTGGGTTCAACGACGCGTACGGGCTTTGGAAGACCATCTGCACGTCTTTGCGCAGTTGCTTGCGCTGGGCCTTGTCGGCGCCGGCGACTTCCTGGCCGGCGATTTTCAAGGATCCGGACGACGGATCTTCGATCAGCGTCAAAGCGCGGGCGAGGGTGGATTTGCCGCAGCCCGATTCGCCTACAACAGCGAGGGTCTTGCCGGCTTCCAGTTCGAACGACACGCCGTTCAGTGCGCGTACGGTCGCGTGGCCCTTGAACAGGCCACGGGAAACTTCGTAGTGACGGGTCAGGTCGCGGGCGGTAAGTACGACGGCCATTACGCCACCTCCTGGTTCAGCGGGAAGAAGCAGCGGGCGAGGCTGTGGCTTTTCGGATCAAGACCTGGACGCTGCGCGCGGCAGCTGTCCTGCACGTACGGGCAGCGCGGTGACAGCAGGCAACCCTGCGGACGGTCGTAGCGGCCCGGGACGATGCCCGGCAGGGTCGACAGGCGTGAGGCGCCGAGGCTGTGCTCGGGAATTGCCTTGAGCAGGGCTTCGCTGTAGGGGTGCGCCGGGATGTCGAACAGTTGCGGCACCTGACCGACTTCAACGGCTTGACCTGCGTACATCACGCAGACGCGCTGGGCGGTTTCAGCCACAACCGCGAGGTCGTGAGTGATCAGCACCAGGCCCATGTTCTGCTCTTTCTGCAACGCCAGCAGCAGATCCATGATCTGTGCCTGAATGGTTACGTCGAGTGCCGTGGTCGGTTCGTCGGCGATCAGCAGTTTCGGCTCGCCGGCAATTGCCATGGCGATTGCAACACGCTGGCTCATACCGCCGGATAGTTGATGCGGGTAGGCGTCCATACGGCTGGCGGCGCCGGGGATTTCAACTTTTTCCAGCAGCTCGATCGCACGTTTGCGCGCTTGCTTGCCGGACATTTTCAGGTGCAGGCGCAGCACTTCTTCGATCTGGAAACCGACGGTGTAGCTCGGGTTCAGCGCGGTCATCGGGTCCTGAAAGACCATCGACAGGTCTTTGCCGACGATCTGCCGACGCTGACGGTTGCTCAGCTTGAGCATGTCTTTGCCGTCAAAGCTGAGCGAGTCGGCGGTGACGATGCCGGGATGCTCGATCAGGCCCATCAGCGCCATCATGGTCACGGATTTGCCCGAACCCGACTCGCCAACGATGGCCAATACTTCGCCTTTGTCGACTTTCAGGTCGAGGCCGTCGACCACCGGGGTCGCGGTCTTGTCGCCGAAGCGAACGTTGAGATTCTTGATTTCTAGCAGTGACATGGGAATCTCCTCAGGCGGCGTTCTTGAGTTTCGGGTCCAGCGCATCGCGCAGACCGTCGCCCATCAAGTTGATTGCCAGCACGCTGAGCAAAATGGTCAAACCAGGCAGGCTCACCACCCACCAGGCGCGTTCGATGTAGTCGCGGGCCGAGGCCAGCATGGTGCCCCACTCAGGGGTTGGCGGTTGAACGCCAAGGCCGAGGAAGCCCAACGCAGCGGCATCGAGAATCGCCGAAGAGAAGCTCAGAGTTGCCTGAACGATCAGCGGCGCCATGCAGTTCGGCAGCACGGTGATGAACATCAGACGCGGCAGACCGGCACCGGCCAGGCGCGCGGCAGTCACGTAGTCGCGGTTCAGTTCACCCATCACGGCAGCACGGGTCAGACGCACGTAGGACGGCAGCGAGACCACAGCAATGGCGATCACGGTGTTGATCAGGCCAGGGCCGAGGATGGCGACGATCGCCACCGCCAGCAGCAGCGACGGCAGGGCCAGCATGATGTCCATCAGACGCATGATGGTCGGGCCGATCATCTTCGGGAAGAAACCGGCGAACAGACCGAGAAGGATCCCCGGAATCAGCGACATCACCACCGACGACAAACCGATCAGCAGCGACAGGCGCGAACCCTGGATCAGACGCGACAGCAAGTCACGACCCAATTCATCGGTGCCGAGCAGGAATTGCATCTGCCCGCCTTCCAGCCAGGCCGGCGGCGTCAGCAGGAAGTCACGGTATTGCTCGCTCGGGTTATGCGGCGCCACCCACGGCGCGAAGATCGCGCAGAAGATGATCAGCAGCATGAACAGCAGGCCGGCAACCGCGCCCTTGTTCTTCGAGAAGGCTTGCCAGAATTCTTTGTACGGAGAGGGATACAGCAGACTTTGATCCGCGTTGGCGGCGGCGGTGGCTACTGAGGATGTTGGAGTGCTCATGGTTATTGACCTCAGCGCTGATGACGGATGCGTGGGTTGGCAAAGCCGTAGAGGATGTCCACTACGAAGTTGACCAGAATCACCAGGCAGGCGATTAACAGGATGCCGTTTTGCACAACCGGATAGTCCCGGGCGCCGATGGCTTCGATCAGCCATTTACCGATGCCGGGCCAGGAGAAGATGGTTTCGGTCAGGACCGCACCCGCCAGCAGGGTGCCGACTTGCAGACCGACCACGGTGAGTACCGGAATCAGCGCGTTACGCAGACCGTGGACGAACACCACGCGCGACGGCGACAGGCCTTTGGCCTTGGCGGTGCGGATGTAGTCTTCGCGCAGCACTTCGAGCATCGACGAACGGGTCATCCGCGCGATCACTGCCAGCGGAATAGTGCCGAGCACGATGGCCGGCAGGATCAAGTGATGCAGCGCGTCGAAGAACGCACCGACGTCATCGGCCAGCAGCGTGTCGATCAGCATGAAACCGGTGCGTGGCTCGATGTCATAAAGCAGGTCGATCCGCCCGGAAACCGGGGTCCAGCCCAGGCTCACGGAGAAGAACATGATCAGGATCAGGCCCCACCAGAAGATTGGCATCGAATAACCCGCGAGGGAGATGCCCATCACCCCGTGGTCGAACAATGATCCTCGCTTGAGTGCCGCGATCACCCCGGCCAAAAGGCCCAGAATGCCGGCGAACAGCAGGGCGGCCATGGACAGTTCCAGGGTCGCCGGGAAGAGGGAGGTGAACTCGGTCCATACGCTCTCACGCGTACGCAGGGATTCGCCGAGATCGCCTTGAGCCAGTTTGCCGATGTAGTCCAGATACTGGGCATACAGTGGCTTGTTCAGACCTAGGCGTTCCATTGCCTGAGCGTGCATTTCGGGGTCGACCCGACGTTCGCCCATCATCACTTCCACGGGGTCGCCCGGAATCATGCGAATCAACGCGAAAGTCAGCAAGGTGATGCCGAAAAACGTGGGGATCAACAACCCCAGTCGGCGGGCAATAAAACTAAACATCTTGTGTGGTACCTCATCAGCCGGTTAGGCGTGCCCGGTGTCCCTGGGTTCAGGAACACCGGGAGTTTCTTATCTACTTCACCTGGGTGGTGGCGAAGTTATTAGTGGTGAGAGGGCTGATGTGATAGCCCTCTACGTTGTTGCGCATTGCAGTAAACATCCGCGTGTGGGCCATGCTGATCCACGGTTGATCCTGATTAAACAGGACCTGAGCCTGTTCGTAGAGTTTCGCGCGTTCGGCCGGATCTACTTTAGCCCGTGCTTCGTCGAGCAGTGCCTGGAATTTCTCGTTGCACCAGCGCGCGTAGTTTTCGCCGTTCTTGGCAGCTTCGCAACTGAGCATAGGCGTCAGGAAGTTATCCGGGTCGCCGTTGTCACCCGCCCATCCGGCCGAGACCATATCGTGTTCGCCGGCCTTGGCGCGTTTAAGCATTTCGCCCCATTCCATCACGCGGATGTCGATCTTGATCCCGACTTTCGCCAGGTCAGCCTGCATCATTTGTGCGCCAAGCATTGGGTTCGGGTTGGTCGGGCCGCCGCCGTTGCGGGTAAACAGGGTAAACACGGTGCCTTCCGGAACCCCGGCTTCCTTGAGCAGGGCGCGGGCCTTGTCGAGGTCACGTGGCGGGTTCTTCAGGTCGTGGTTGTAGCCCAGCAAGGTTGGCGGGTACGGGTTGACCGCGACCGAGGCATTGCCCTTGCCAAACAAGGCGTTGACGTAGGCTTCCTTGTCGAAAGCGATGTCGATGGCCTTACGTACACGCACATCGCTCATGTATTTGTGCTGGGTGTTCATGGCGATGTACGAGACGGTCATCGCGTCCAGCTCGTCGACTTTCAGGTTGCTGTCTTTCTTGATGCTCGGGATATCGTCCGGTTTTGGATACAGGGCGATCTGGCACTCGTTGGCCTTGAGCTTTTGCAGGCGTACGTTGTTGTCGGTGGCGATGGCCAGGATCAACGCATCGGCTGGCGGCTTGCCACGGAAATACTCCGGGTTGGCCTTGAAGCGCACCTGAGCATCCTTGGCGTAGCGCTGGAAGATGAACGGGCCGGTGCCGATCGGCTTGTTGTTGAGGTCGCCGGTCTTGTTGGCCTTGAGCAACTGGTCGGCGTATTCGGCCGGGTAGATCGAGGAGAACGCCATCGCGATGTCGGCCAGGAACGGCGCTTCGCGGCGGGTCAGGGTGAACTTGACCGTGTTGTCGTCGACTTTCTCGACATTCTTCAGCAGTTCTTTGAAGCCCATGCTTTCAAAGTACGGGAAGCCCACGCTCGACAGTTTGTGCCACGGGTGATTCGGGTCCAGCTGACGCTGGAAGCTCCAGACCACGTCGTCGGCGTTCATGTCGCGGGTCGGCTTGAAATATTCGGTGGTGTGAAACTTGACGCCTTTGCGCAGGTGGAACGTGTAGGTCAGGCCGTCTTCGCTGATGTCCCAGGACTCGGCAAGTGCCGGGATCACTTCAGTGGTGCCGGGCTTGAAATCGGCCAGGCGGTTGAAGATGGTTTCGGCCACAGCGTCCGCCGTGACTGCAGTTGTGTACTGGACCATATCGAAGCCTTCCGGGCTGGCTTCGGTGCAGACCACCAAGGGTTTGGCCGAGACGCCGAGAGCGGCACTCAGCAAGGCGGCAGCAATGGCCGCACGTAGGGGAAGCATTTTCATCGATAACCCTCTGCAATCGGTTGAAGACAAAAAGCCGAACGGCCGACTCATCATGAGTCAGCCGTCGGCTGGCGTTTTTACAGGATGTTGAATGGAATCGTGGTCACGAGACGGAACTCGTTGATGTTGCCGTCAGCCTGATGCTCGCTGGCGCGGTGCGTGGTGTACGTCGCGCGAATCGCGGTGGCCTTGAGCGGACCGCTCTGCACGGCGTAGGAAGCACCGATGCCGTATTCGTAGTGGGATTCGCCGTCCATCAGGCTCAGATCGCCGCGCTTGTCATCTGGAATGGTGTAAGCGGTGCCGCGGTAGTGAGTACCGTCGATGCCCCAGCCGCGAGCCTGATAGATGTTGAACTTCAGACCTGGTACGCCGTATTCGGCCATGTTGATGCCGTAGGCGATCTGGAAGGACTTCTCGTTCGGGCCGTTGAAGTCCGACAGCAGGGAGTTGGCCAGGTAGATGCCGTTGGTTTCGTGCAGGTAGTCGAAGTAGGTGTCGCCATTCACTTCCTGGTACGAGAAGGTCAGGCTGTGAGCCTGGTGAGCCAGACCCAGCGACAGCGAGTAGGTATCGTTGTCGATCTCGCCCATCAGCTTTTTGCCTTCGTCGACGGTCTTGTAGTAGTTCAGACCGGTGGTCAGGCTCAGCACCTGGCTGTCACCCAGTTCGTGGGTGGCGCCGAAGTAGTACTGGTTCCAGAAGTCTTCGACGTTAGAACCGTACAGGCTGGTTTTCAGACTCTTGAACGGCTGGTAGTTGACGCCGGCGATGTAGACCTTGTCGGTCTCAACGCCAGTGGCCGAGTACTCGGTGCGGAATTTCGACAGGCTCTGCTCGGTACGCGGCGAAACACGGTCGAAGCCACCGAGGTCGAACGACAGGTTATTGAACTCTTCGCTGTGCAGGGTAATACCCTCAAAGCTCGAAGGCAGCGGACGGTTGCCGATGACGTCAACGATCGGCGTGCTGAAGTTCTGGCGACCGGCGGTCAATGTGGTGTTGGAGACGCGTAGCTTGACGTTGGCCAGGCCCAGTTTGCTCCACTGGTCGACAGCGTCGCCATCGGAGTGCGCCAGCGTACGGTTGGAGCCGCCGGCGATATCCTTGCGGTCACGGTCGAGGACGATGGCGTTATAAGCGGCAACTTCGGTGCTCACGCCAACAGTGCCTTGGGTGAAGCCCGAGGTGTAGTTGACGATGGTGCCCTGAACCCAGTTGATACGACGCGGGGTTTTTGTTCTCACCACTGGCGAGGTGTCTTTGTCGCTGTTTTTCACGTAACTGAAACTGTCGTCACGACGACGCAGTTCATTGGCGTACCAGTTACGGGTTGTGCCGCCCAGGCTTTGTCCATCGATAAAGCCTTTGGCCTCGCTTTGGGCGCTACTGCCGGCCAACGTGGTAGGGACGAACTCCTGACTTGCAGGTTCTGCGTACGCCGTGGCGGTGATGCTGCTGATGGCCAGGGCCAGTATCGCGGTGCTGCTCAGTTTCATGGGTGAAGCTCCTTTACTTTCTTTTTATGCCGGCTTTTTTTGGTATGCCGGTTATTGGTTTAGAACTCATTCACACATCGCAAACGTTTGCCAAAGGCCGGATTGGCGAATTTCGGCAAAGCGCTTGCGTGAGGGGCTAGACAGTGCCCCCCAGCGTTGCGGCTAAAACGGTTGGTTTAATCGATACCGACACCCGAGAACACGTTGCGACCGAACGGGCTGACTTTGAAGCCCTCGATCCTGGCGCTTAACGGTTGGTTGACCGTCGAGTGGGCGACAGGCGTGATCGGCACTTGCTGTTTAAGCAATTGCTGGGCCTGTTTATAGAGCACGGTGCGCTGGTCGCGGTCGGTGACGACCTTGGCCTCCTTGATCAGCTTGTCGTAAGCCGGATCGCACCACATGGAGTAGTTGTTGCCGCCAATGGCGTCGCAGCTGTAGAGCGTGCCGAGCCAGTTGTCGGGATCCCCGTTGTCACCAGTCCAGCCGATCAGGCTGATGTCGTGCTCGCCATTCTTGGTGCGCTTGATGTACTCGCCCCATTCGTAGCTGACGATCTTCACTTTCAGACCGATTTTGGCCCAGTCCGCCTGGAGCATTTCGGCCATCAGTTTGGCGTTCGGGTTGTACGGGCGCTGCACCGGCATCGCCCACAGGGTAATCTCGGTGCCTTCTTTGACGCCGGCAGCCTTGAGCAGCTCTTTGGCTTTTTCCGGGTTGTAGGCGGCGTCTTTGATGCTGTCGTCGTAGGACCACTGGGTCGGTGGCATGCCGTTGACGGCCAGTTGGCCGGCGCCTTGATAAACAGCGTTGAGAATCCCTTGTTTATTCACCGCCATGTCCAGCGCCTGACGCACTTCGAGCTGGTCGAAGGGCTTGTGGCGCACGTTATAGGCGATGTAGCCGAGGTTGAAACCCGGCTTGGAGATCAGTTGCAGTTTCGGGTCGGCCTTCAGCGCTTCAACATCGGCAGGGCGCGGGTGCAGGGTGATCTGGCATTCGCCGGCCTTGAGCTTCTGCACGCGCACCGAAGCGTCGGTGTTGATCGCGAAGATCAGATTGTCGAGTTTGACCCGGCTCGGGTCCCAGTAATGTTTATTACCGGTGTAACGGATGTTCGAGTCTTTCTGATAACTCTTGAACACGAACGGCCCGGTACCGATCGGTTTCTGGTTGATATCGCTTGGCTTGCCTTCGGCCAGCAGTTTGTCGGCGTATTCGGCGGACAGGATGGCGGCGAAGCTCATGGCGATGTTCTGAATGAACGCGGCATCGACGCTGTTGAGCGTGAATTCCACGGTCAGCGGCCCGGTCTTTTCGACCTTGGCGATGTTCTTGTTCAGGCTCATCCCGTTGAAATACGGAAACTCGGTGGGATAAGCCTTACGGAAAGGTTGCTGGGCATCCAGCATGCGATTGAACGTGAACAGCACGTCGTCGGCGTTCATGTCACGGCTCGGCTTGAAGTACGGCGTTGTATGAAACTTCACACCTTCACGCAGGTGAAAGGTGTACTTGAGACCATCCTCGGAAATATCCCACGTAGTTGCCAGACCCGGAACGACGTTGGTCGCACCCTTTTCGAACTCGACCAGACGGTTGTACAGCGGTTCGGCCGCGTCATTGTCGGTGGCCGTCGTGTATTGCGCGGTATCAAAACCCGCCGGGCTGCCTTCGGAGCAGAACACCAGACTTTTGCTGGCGGCGAAACTGACCGACGACGCGGCCAACAGACCGGCGCCGAGCAATGCGGAAAAAACCAAGGTGTGGCGCATGACGCTCCCTCTTTTTTAGTGTTGCTCAATGCGCCGTCATCTCATTCGGAGACATTCTGGCCACATCGAACTCAATCCATTCAGTACGGCAAACCGGTGGCCCACGCAGAAACTGGTCAGTACCCGACGGTAGGGGCCGCGGTCCTGGCAGTAAATACGTAAATGCCTTAAAGCTCGTAGGAAAAGGCAACGCGTCCTATACCGCCGCGGTAATCCGCAGTGGAATTGGCTGTAGGCAATTTCCTGGCTTCCCGGCAGGTAAAACAACGGCGACGTTAAAAACGTCGCCGCTGCAGTGCCTTATTTGCTGACGCTGACGCCGTAGAAGGAGTTCAAGCCAAATGGGCTGATCTTGAAGTCCTGCACGTTGGCGCGCATGGGTTGGTACACCGTCGAGTGAGCGATAGGTGTCATAGGGACTGCATCTTTGAGGACGTGTTGCGCCTGTTTGTACAGTTCGGTGCGCTTGCCCTGATCGGTCGTGCGCTTGGCTTCTTTGACGAGGCCATCGAACTTCTTGTCGCACCACTTGGAGAAGTTGTTGCCGCTGAGCGAGTCGCAACCGAACAGCACGTTCAGCCAGTTGTCCGGATCACCATTGTCACCACTCCAGCCAATGATCATGGCTTGGTTCTCGCCACCTTTGGAGCGCTTGATGTACTCGCCCCACTCGTAGCTGGTGATCTTCACTTTCAAGCCGATCTTGGCCCAGTCGGACTGGAGCATTTCAGCCATCAGTTTGGCGTTCGGGTTGTACGGACGCTGCACCGGCATCGCCCACAGCACGATTTCGGTACCTTCCTTGACGCCGGCTTCCTTGAGCAGCTGTTTGGCTTTCTCAGGATCGTACTTGGCGTCTTTGATGGTGGTGTCGTAAGACCATTGGGTCGGCGGCATGGCGTTGACCGCCAGTTGGCCTGCGCCCTGGTAAACCGAGTCGATGATCTGTGGCTTGTTCACTGCCATGTCCAGCGCCTGACGTACACGCAGGTCAGCCAGCGGGTTCGCCTCGTTGCTGCCCTTGACCTTGTCCATAACGTTGTAGGCGATGTAGCCCAGGTTGAAACCGGCCTGGTCAGGCATCTTCAGGGATTTGTCTTCTTTCAGCGCTTTCAGGTCGGCTGGACGCGGGAACAGGGTGACCTGGCACTCGTTCTTTTTCAGCTTCTGAATACGTACCGACGGGTCGGTGGTGATGGCGAAGATCAGGTTGTCGATCTTCACGTCATCAGGCTTCCAGTAGTCTTTGTTGCCGGTGTAACGGATGTTGGAATCTTTCTGATAGCTCTTGAATACGAACGGGCCGGTGCCGATCGGCTTCTGGTTGATGTCGGCAGCCTTGCCTTCTTTCAGCAGCTGCGCTGCGTACTCGGCGGACTGTACCGACGCGAAGCTCATGGCCATGTTCTGGATGAACGCGGCATCCACTTCTTTCAACGTGAACTTGACAGTGTGGTCGTCGACTTTATCGATCTTGGTGATGTTGGTGTCCATCCCCATGTCGGTGAAGTACGGGAATTCGGTCGGGTACGCCTTACGGAACGGGTCATCCTTGTTAATCATGCGATTGAAGGTGAACAGCACGTCGTCGGCGTTGAATTCACGAGTCGGCTTGAAATACGGGGTGGTGTGGAACTTGACGCCTTCACGCAGGTGGAAGGTGTAAGTCAGGCCATCATCGGAAATGTCCCACTTGGTCGCCAGACCAGGAATCACGGCGGTGCCGCCGCGCTCGAACTGGGTCAGGCGGTTGAACATGGTTTCGGCTGAGGCGTCGAAGTCGGTTCCGGTGGTGTACTGGCCTGGGTCGAAACCGGCCGGGCTGCCTTCGGAGCAGAACACCAGGTTAGTCGCAGCGGATGCGAAAGGTGCGGAGGCTAACAAGCCTGCGCCGACTAAAAACGGAATGACCGCGTGTTTAAGCATGTTGGCCTCATGATTTGTTGTCATTTTTTAGTAGTGAGGTACGACCTCGTGAGTCGTGCCTGCGGATACTTATGCAGGGGCCATACCCATTGCAAGATCCAGAGTGACTGCCGGCCTCAAAGCGTGGCACGAACGTACCTTAATGTCGCATCTGTATAACTTCTGACGCATTTGACCGTTTGCGAGTGGTTTTTACGGTGCAAATGGAGCCCCAAAACGGTGCGCTGGTCACCTTCTGCGCGCCGCCTTGGGGCTTGGTGTTACTTATTTATACCCACGCCATAGAAGGGGGTTAGACCGAACGGGCTGATCCGGAAGTCGGTGACTTCCTTGCGCAGCGGCTGGAACACCGTGGAGTGGGCAATCGGTGTGATCGGCACTTGCTGTTTAAGGATCAGTTGCGCCTGTTGATACAGTTTTACCCGTTGTTCTTTATCCGTGGATAACTTGGCCTGTTGCACCAGTTTGTCGTAGGCCGGATCGCACCATTTGGCGTAGTTGCTGCCTTTTACCGCCGCGCAGCTGTAGAGCACGCCAAGCCAGTTGTCCGGGTCACCGTTGTCACCTGTCCAACCATAGATCATGGCGTCGTGCTCGCCATTTTTCGCGCGTTTGATGTACTCGCCCCACTCATAGCTGACGATGTTGGCCTTGATGCCGATTTTCTCCCAATCCTGCTGGATCATCTGCGCCGACATTCGCGCATTCGGGTTCGAAGCGCGTTGCACTGTCATCGCCCAAAGGTTGATGGTTGTACCCGGCGCAACCCCTGCTTCTTTCAGTAGCACCTTTGCTTTTGCCGGGTCGAAGGGAGCGTCCTTGATGTTCGGGTCATACGACCATTGCGCCGGCGGCAAGGCGTTTTGTGCCAACTGACCGGCGCTTTGGTAGACGGCTTTGATGATCGCCGGTTTGTCGATGGCCATGTCCAGCGCTTGGCGCACTTTGAGCTGGTCGAGAGGCGCGTGGGTGGTGTTGTAGGCGAGGAAACCGAGGTTGAAACCGGCCTGCTTGAGCACGCGCAGGTTCGGGTCTTTTTCCATCACTTCGATGTCGGCCGGGCGTGGGTAGCCGCTGACCTGGCATTCGCCGGCCTTGAGTTTTTGCAGGCGTACGGCAGCGTCCGGGGTGATCGAAAAAATCAGGTTATCGATTTTGACGTCTTCGGGTTTCCAGTAGGCCTGGTTGGCGGCGTAGCGGATTTGCGAGTCCTTCTGATAGCGCTTGAACACGAATGGACCAGTGCCGATGGGTTTCTGGTTGAGGTCGGCGGCTTTGCCTTCCTTCAACAGTTGGGCGGCGTATTCGGCCGATTGCACCGAGGCGAAGCTCATGGCGAGGTTTTGCACGAAGGCGGCGTCGACGTTGTTGAGGTTGAAGCGCACGGTTTGCTCGTCGAGTTTTTCTACCGATTTGATTGTGGTGTTCAGGCCCATGTCGGTGAAGTACGGGGACTCGGCGGGGTAGGCCTTGCGGAAGGGGTTTTCCGGGTCGAGCAGGCGCTGGAAGGTGAAGAGGATGTCGTCGGCATTGAAGTCGCGGGTGGGTTTGAAGTAGTCGGTGGTGTGGAATTTTACGTTTTGGCGCAGGTGGAAGGTGTATTGCAGGCCATCGTTGGATATGTCCCATTTTGTTGCCAGGCCGGGTTCGATGTCGGTGCCGCCGCGCTGGAATTGGGTGAGGCGGTTGAAGACGGTTTCGGCAGAGGCGTCGAAGTCGGTGCCGCTGGTGTATTGGCTGGGGTCGAAGCCTGCCGGGCTGGCTTCGGAGCAATAAACGAGTGTTGTGGTGGCGTTGGCGATTGGGGCTATGGCTGTTAGTGCGAGGGAGATTAACAGCGGTTTTAGGGTGGATCTTGGCATGGGGGCCCCGGGGAATCGGCGGTGGTAATCGTGGAAGAGTAGCTGGGGCGGGGGTGTTGGCGGAAATATCGTTTTTCCTGTTGAAGCGTCTATCTCGGTATATCCAGCGGTTGTGGGCATATCCGTTGCTGCGGTGATGGCTGCTTAGGGTTCCGCCCTTACGGCGGGTCACTTTTTCCAAACGCCGAAAAAGTAACCAAAAAGGCTTGCTCCTGCGTGCGGCCCGCTCGCTGGGGCTCGGGGTTCCTTCGCTCCGGGATCGATCCGGGCGCAGCGTCTCCGGTTTGCTTCGCTGCACCTACTCCCGCTGCGTTTGGCTGCGCCAAACGGTCGCTGCGCTCCCACGCCCGGATCAATCCCTCCACTCAGCCTTCCGACGTCGCCCGTGGATCAAGATCAAGAGCAGGCGAGCTGACACTCGGCCTATTGAGTGGTGAAGAGCAGGGCGTGTTCGGCTTTGGTTTTGTGGTGGATTCGCCCCTCACCCCAGCCCTCTCCCGGAGGGAGAGGGCGCCGATTTGTGTGTTTTTCAAAGCCTCAGTTCGACGCGGTATCGCACGCCGGCGTAGCTCTCCCAAACACCTCGATCAGTTCCCTCTCCCTCGGGGAGAGGGCTAGGGTGAGGGGCTTTTGATCTGCTTCAGAATCTGAGTTCGACTCGGTAATTCACGTCGGCGTAGCTCGCCCAAACACGTCGGTCAGTTCCCTCTCCCTCCGGGAGAGGGCTAGGGTGAGGGGCTTTTGATCTGCTTCAGAATCTGAGTTCGACTCGGTAATTCACGTCGGCGTAGCTCGCCCAAACACGTCGGTCAGTTCCCTCTCCCTCCGGGAGAGGGCTAGGGTGAGGGGCTTTTGATCTGCTTCAGAATCTGAGTTCGACTCGGTAATTCACGTCGGCGTAGCTCGCCCAAACACGTCGGTCAGTTCCCTCTCCCTCCGGGAGAGGGCTAGGGTGAGGGGCTTTTGATCTGTTTGCAGAATCTGAATTCGACTCGGTAATTCACGTCGGCGTAACTCTCCCAAACACCACGGTCAGTCCCCTCTCCCTCTGGGAGAGGGCTAGGGTGAGGGTTTGCTTTTGGCTGTTTAAATCTGTGTCAGATAACCAGAACCTTCCCACAAGGTTTTCAGGTTGTCCGTCGGACGTGGGCTCTCTAGGCTCTGTTTGTCGCTGAATGTTCAGTGATCGGGTGTGAGAACCCGCCGAGCTTGAAACTAGCACCAGTAAGACCATAATTGCGGCCGGCTTATAAGCTGTCGCAATGCCTTATGGCGGCTGTGTGCGGGCAGACTTCGGTCTGGCCGGTTTTCTGCTCACCGGTTTCTCACTCCGCACATAGCTGCCACCCTTTGCCACGTGAGAAATGGCCAAGGGCGGCTCGAATGACGAGCAGATTCTCATGAAAGATAAAATTGTCCCCGATCCACCTATCGATCCCACATCCCCACTCGAAGAAGCCATCCGCGCCGACGATCAGATCAAAACCCGCGAAGCCATCAAACGCGCCCTGGATTTCTATCTCAGTCCCGACCCGGTCAAACCCCGGCAACCCAGCACGATGTTCCTGATCCAGCCAAACATCGAAACCGAGAGCCTGCTGGCGCATGCCTGTGAGTCACTGGCATCGGCGAACACGCTGACGGGTAACTTTGCCGATCAGTTGGGCCGGCCCGAGCGTAATACGGCGTTGGCGATTCAGCAGATCATTATGCTGGCCGAGTTGGCGGTGAATCGGGCGCTGGATCGGGTTGATCCGCAGACCTGAGACCGCGTTATCGTTCTTCGCGAGCAGGCTCGCTCCCACATTGGAATGCGTTCAACCTGTGGGAGCGAGCCTGCTCGCGAAGGCGGCGGATTGTTCGCTATAAATCCCAGGCACAAAAAAACCGCCGATCATTCACCGATCGGCGGTTTTTTATTCAGCCTAGATCAAATCACTGCATCAACACTTCAATCGAACCATCAGCGGTCATGCTGACCTGGCTGGTGCCCGCTTCAACTTCCGGTGTCACCGGCGCGGAATCCATTGCCGCCGCTTTCATCATCATCGGTGCGCGCAGGTACGGCTGTGGATAACCGTTGCTGTTGAGGTTCAGGTTGACGATTTTGTAACCCTTGCCTCCCAGTGCATCGGTGGCCAGTTGGGCGCGGGCCTTGAAGGCGGTCACGGCTTCTTTGAGCAACTGGTCTTCACTGGATTTGCGGGTCGGGTCGGCGATGGCGAAGTCCATGCCGCCCATTTTCAGGTCACCGAGCAGTTCGCCGGTGAGTTTGGACAGGGCGGCGAAGTCGGCGCTTTCCAGACGCAGTTCGGCGCGTTCACGCCAGCCGGTGATCTTCTGGCCCTTGGTGTCGTAGATCGGGTAGCTGTTGCGGCTGCCCTGGCGCAGGGTGATGTCTTTGACTTGCTTGGCCTGGGCCAGGGCTTTGTTCATGGTGGTGCTGACGTCGGCGGCGAGTTTGGCCGGGTCGGTGTTTTGTTCTTCGGTGTAGAGGGTGACGATCATCAGGTCGCGGGCGACTTCCGTGCTGACTTCGGCGCGCAGGGAAATCTGGTTGTAGTGCAGCTCATCGGCGGCCAGGGCCGGAAGGCTGGCGATGCTGCCGACGGTCAGGGCGAGAAGGGCGGCGCTGCGGCGAAATGTGTGCATGAAGGCTCCTTGAATAATGCGCAGGTGTTGGTTCGGGCCTGCGTGAAACCATCAGACTCTAGCCTCTACGGTCCGGTTCGCCCAGTTACAACTTCTATACAGATGGCCGGGCTGCTGCGCAGCCATTCGCGAGCAGGCTCGCTCCCAGAGGGGAATGCCTTCAAAGGTGGGAGCGAGCCTGCTCGCGAAGAGTCCCTTATAGCCGCCGAAGATGTTTCCGCCATGTGGTCGTTTGCCGCACTTTCGCCTCTCAAGGCCGCGGCTTGGTTATACTCCGTGCGATCCGCCTGGAGCGCTCATCAGGAGAGCTCATGCTCGCCCCCGTACAACTGACTTCCGCCACTCGCCAGAACCTCTGGCGACTGACTTTCATCCGCACGCTGGTGCTCGCCGCGCAGGCCGGCTCCGTTGGCTTGGCCTACTGGCTGCAATTGTTGCCGTTGCCGTGGGTGCAACTGGCGATGACCCTCGGCTGCTCGACGCTGCTCTGCGTGTTCACCGCGGTGCGCCTGCGTACTTCGTGGCCGGTGACCGAACTCGAATACGCGCTGCAACTGGCCTGTGATCTGGTGATCCACAGTGCGCTGCTGTATTTCTCCGGCGGCTCGACCAACCCGTTTGTTTCCTATTATCTGGTGCCGCTGACCATCGCCGCGGTGACGCTGCCGTGGCGCTATTCGGTAATTCTCTCCGGCATCGCGCTGGCGCTGTACACGGTGATGCTGACGCGCTTCTATCCGCTGGAAACCTTGCCGGTCGCCCGTGAGAACCTGCAGATCTACGGCATGTGGTTGAGCTTCGCGCTTGCGGCGGCGGTGATCACGTTTTTCGCCGCACGCATGGCTGAAGAGTTGCGCCGTCAGGAAGAATTACGCGCGATCCGTCGTGAAGAGGGTCTGCGCGATCAGCAGTTGCTCGCCGTGGCCACTCAGGCCGCTGGCGCCGCCCATGAACTGGGCACACCGCTGGCGACCATGAGCGTGTTGCTCAAGGAAATGCAGCAGGATCATCCCGACCCGATGCTGCAGGACGATCTGAAAGTGCTGCAGGATCAGGTCAAGTTGTGCAAAGAAACCTTGCAGCAACTGGTACGCGCCGCCGAGGCCAACCGGCGTCTGGCCGTCGAGATGCAGGACGTCACCGACTGGCTCGACGAGGCGCTGAACCGCTGGCACTTGATGCGCCCGGAGGCCAGTTACCGCTTCCATCGCCTCGGCCAAGGCACGGTGCCGCGCATGGCGCCGCCGCCGGATCTGACTCAGGCGCTGTTGAATCTGCTCAACAACGCCGCCGATGCCTGCCCGGAAAACCTCAAGGTGACCCTGGACTGGGACGCGGAAACCGTGACCATCAGCATTCGTGACCACGGCGCCGGTGTGCCGCTGGCCATCGCCGAACAGATCGGCAAACCGTTTTTTACCACCAAGGGCAAAGGTTTCGGCCTGGGCCTGTTTTTGAGCAAGGCCAGCGTGACACGCGCCGGCGGCTCAGTGAAACTCTATAGTCATGAGGAAGGCGGCACGCTCACCGAGCTGCGCCTACCCCACGGCGCCCGAGGAGACCAACATGAGTGACGAAATCCAAGTCGAAGGCGAAGAACTGCCGCATTTGCTGCTGGTCGACGACGACGCAACGTTTACCCGAGTGATGGCCCGCGCCATGGCTCGCCGTGGCTTTCGCGTCAGCACCGCCGGTTCCGCCGAAGAAGGCCTGACCATCGCCCAGGCCGATCTGCCTGACTACGCTGCGCTCGACCTGAAAATGGACGGCGACTCCGGTCTGGTGCTGCTGCCCAAACTGTTGGAGCTGGACCCGGAAATGCGCGTGGTGATCCTCACCGGTTATTCGAGCATTGCCACCGCCGTCGAGGCGATCAAGCGCGGCGCCTGCAACTACCTGTGCAAACCGGCCGATGCCGACGACGTGCTGGCCGCGCTGCTCTCCGAACACGCCGACCTCGACAGTCTGGTGCCGGAAAACCCGATGTCGGTTGACCGCCTGCAATGGGAGCACATCCAGCGCGTACTCACCGAGCACGAAGGCAACATCTCCGCCACGGCCCGTGCCCTGGGCATGCACCGCCGCACCCTGCAGCGCAAACTGCAGAAGCGCCCGGTTCGTCGCTGAACCTGCGCTGAACGACTATCGTCAGCCCTCGCGATAAAACGCACCGATCATCTATGATCGGTGCGTGTCTGTTCTTTTCTATATCGAGCCTTATCCATGAATCAGAACGCTGAATATTCCGCGGTCAACGATGCTGTGCGCGGGCAGTTTTTTCGCAAGGCGTGGGCGATGATCACGCCGTACTGGCGCAGCGAAGAGAAGGGCAAAGCCTGGACATTGCTGATTGCCGTGATCGCGCTGTCGTTGTTCAGCGTCGGTATCTCGGTGTGGCTCAACAGTTGGTACAAGGATTTCTACAACGCCCTGCAAAAGAAGGATGAAGCGGCGTTCTGGCAGTTGATCCTGTACTTCTGCGGCATTGCCGCCGTGGCGATTCTCGGGGCGGTCTATCGCCAGTACCTGACGCAGATGCTGACGATCCGCTGGCGGGCGTGGCTCACCGAAAACCATTTCAAGCGCTGGCTCGGGCACAAGAATTACTACCAGTTGGAACAGGGCGGCTACACCGATAACCCTGACCAACGGATTTCCGAGGATCTCAACACGTTCACCAGCAACACCCTGAGCCTGGCTTTGGGGTTGATTCGCACGGTGGTCAGTCTGGTGTCGTTCTCGATCATTTTGTGGGGCGTTTCCGGCAGCATCGAAGTCTTCGGCATCGAAATTCCCGGCTACATGTTCTGGTGTGCGCTGATTTATGCCGCTGTCGGCAGTTGGTTGACGCACCTGATCGGTCGACGCTTGATCGGCTTGAACAACCAACAACAACGCTTTGAAGCTGATCTGCGCTTTTCCATGGTGCGCGTGCGCGAGAACGCGGAAAGCATTGCGTTGTACAACGGTGAACCCAACGAAAATCGTCGTTTGAGCAGCCGGTTCGGTCTGGTCTGGCACAACTTCTGGGACATCATGCGCGTGTCCAAGCGCCTGACATTCTTCACCTCGGGTTACGGCCAGATCGCGATCATTTTCCCGTTTATCGTCGCCGCCCCGCGTTACCTCTCGGGCAAGATCGAGCTGGGCGAGCTGATGCAAATCAACTCGGCATTCGGCAACGTACAGGAGAACTTCAGCTGGTTCATCGACGCCTATGCGTCGTTGGCGAACTGGAAGGCCACTACTGATCGTCTGCTGAGTTTCCGCCAGGCCATGACCGACAACGAAGAGCGCAGCCCGGCCATTGATGTACAGAACCAGGGCAGCGAATTGCAGGTGCACAACCTTGGCCTGGATCTGGCCGATGGTCGTCATCTGCTGACCAATGCCGACATGACGGTCGAACCGGGGGAGCGAGTGATGCTCAGCGGTCGGTCTGGCAGCGGCAAGTCGACGCTGTTGCGAGCGATGGGGCATTTGTGGCCGGCGGGGCACGGCAATATCCGTTTGCCGGCGGCGCGCTATCTGTTCCTGCCGCAGAAACCGTATCTGCCGATCGGCACCCTGCGCGAGGCGTTGAGTTATCCACAACCGGGCGACACCTACGCGCCGGAACGTTATGCACAAGTGCTGGAAACCTGCCGCTTGCCGCATCTGGTCGCGCGGCTGGACGAGGCCAATCACTGGCAGCGCATGCTCTCGCCGGGTGAACAGCAACGCTTGGCCTTCGCTCGCGCGTTGCTGTACGCACCGCAGTGGCTGTACATGGACGAAGCCACTTCGGCGATGGATGAGGAAGACGAAGCGACGCTGTATCAGGCGTTGATTGATCAGATACCGGGGTTGAGCATTGTCAGCGTCGGCCATCGCAGCAGCTTGAAACGCTTCCATCCACGGCATGTACGGATTGACAGCGGCCATTTGGTTGAACAGACCGTGACTGCCTGATCAGCGCACATCCCCTGTGGGAGCGAGCCTGCTCGCGAAGGCAATGTTCCGGTCGAAGTAGGTGTCGACTGAAGGTACGCTTTCGCGAGCAGGCTCGCTCCCACATCAACCCGGTCGCCTGCCAAACAGTGATCGTACAACCCGCTTGAGCTATCATGCCTCCAAGCCGAATTTTCGAGACAAGATGCACACCATGGAAAACCTGATCGACACCCCGCGTCTCCCGCGCAAGCGCCGTAGCCTGGCCCAGGAATTGGTGACGGTGCTGAGCGAGCAGATCCGCGATGGTCTGCTCAAGCGCGGTGACAAATTGCCTACCGAGTCGGCGATCATGGAAGCCCATGGCGTCAGCCGCACCGTGGTGCGTGAGGCGATTTCCCGTTTGCAGGCTGCCGGCCAGGTGGAAACCCGCCACGGCATCGGTACCTTTGTGCTCGACACGCCGAGCCCGAGTGGTTTCCGTATCGACCCGGCCACCGTCGTCACCCTGCGTGACGTGTTGGCGATTCTCGAATTGCGCATCAGCCTCGAAGTCGAGTCTGCCGGCCTTGCCGCGCAACGTCGCAGCGCCGAGCAGCTGGCGACCATGCGCGCCGCCCTTGATGCGCTCAACGAAAGCGCTGCCCACGCCAGTGATGCTGTTGCGTCGGACTTTGCTTTCCACCTGGAAATCGCCCTGTCCACCGGCAACCGCTACTTCACCGACATCATGACCCACCTTGGCACCAGCATCATTCCGCGTACGCGGCTGAATTCGGCGCGCCTGGCCCATGATGATCAGCAGCACTACATGAGCCGCCTGAGCCGTGAGCACGAAGAGATCTACGACGCGATTGCGCGTCAGGATTCCGATGCAGCGCGTGCGGCGATGCGTCTGCATTTGACCAACAGCCGTGAAAGACTGCGCCAGGCCCATGAAGAGGCACAGGCGCAGGGTTAGTACTTATTGGAGTTCGAGGTAAACCAGCAGCTCTGCAGACTGAGCCGTATTACCTGACGAGGTCTGCACGCTATAACTCAATTTAGCGGTGGCACCTGGTACGAGCTTTTCTGCAAATATCTTTTTCGGGATCTCGAATACAAATGGAGCATCGGCGGGTGACCCTACGGCAAGTTCCCGGCTGTATTCATTCCCTGTGGAAGTACTGACCCTTGAATGTGATCTTGTCTCCCTTGCTAACATTTGGGTATGACTGGACTTCGCCGTGGGCAGGATCGACCAGGTTGTGCACGAAAAGTATGAGCTTTCCGTTGTGCACGATGGCTTCGCGGAGGAGGGGGCAGCGAGTGCTTTTACTTGAATATTCATGATCGAAATTCCTTTTTAACCAATAAACCTTTGCAATCGTGTAGTGATGGCACACTACGATCGGAGTCGGTTTGAATCTCCTGACAGGATTAGCTCAGGAATACCCATTCGTACGCACCTGTAAGAAATACCAGTCCCGACGAACGGTTATCATGCGAAGCGCACGCGCCAGAGCCGTGAATCGGTCAAGCGAAAATTCAGGATCAAGCCTCAATCCGCAACCTCAACACCTCCGAAAACGGCTCCATACTCGACTCATCACAAAACTTGTAGCGCAGTTCAATCTCTCTGTTCAGGTACGGACGCAGCACCTCTTTAGGCAACTGCAACTCGATCCCCGTCAGTTTTTCCATCTCGTCCTCGGCATCGTCCCAGGTGCCCGTGTCCACTTCTTCGCCTGCCCATTCCGGCTCTTCCGGGTCATCACCGAGAATCGGATAAACACTCCAGTTCGCCGGAAAATCACTCGAATCCGGGACCTGTACGATCAATACATCGGGTAGCGCGGATAGCTGCAGGGTGAGGGTGTCAGAGGCAGAAGAGGCGATTTGCGCGAGGGTCGGTGCAGCATAATTCAAAAACATTTCGGTTTCCTTCGAAGGTCCGCCACGATCCTTCGTGGCAGTCGTCACACCTTACCCGGCGTTTCTCCAGCGCTCAGTAAACGAATCTTGACCAGACATTTCCGCGCTATAACCCTTCAAGCCCGTGGCTTTGCGACAAGTTCGGCAACGCCCTGAACATTTTTGTCCGACAAAAAACCACCCGCAACGATGAAATGCTGTTGACGGTTATTATTTAAGTTGTACGATGACCTACAACTTCAGCGAAGGCTGAACGGACCAATCACAAAAAACGTTGCTATCAGGGTGTTCGAATAATGAATCCACAAGAACTGAAGTCCATCCTCTCTGCCGGCCTGCTGTCCTTCCCGGTGACCGATTTCAATGCGCAGGGCGATTTCAACCGCGCCGGCTACATCAAACGTCTGGAATGGCTGGCCCCGTATGGCGCTTCGGCCTTGTTCGCCGCCGGTGGCACTGGTGAGTTCTTCTCCCTCGCTGCCAGCGAATATTCGGAAATCATCAAGACTGCCGTCGACACCTGCGCTACCAGCGTGCCGATTCTGGCCGGTGTCGGCGGTTCGACCCGCCAGGCCATCGAGTACGCTCAAGAAGCCGAGCGTCTGGGCGCCAAAGGTCTGTTGCTGCTGCCGCACTACCTGACCGAAGCGAGCCAGGACGGCGTTGCCGCCCACGTTGAAGCCGTGTGTAAATCGGTCAACATCGGTGTAGTCGTTTACAACCGCAACGTATGCCGCTTGACCGCGCCGCTGCTGGAACGTCTGGCCGAGCGCTGCCCGAACCTGATCGGCTACAAGGACGGCCTGGGCGATATCGAGTTGATGGTGTCGATCCGCCGCCGCCTCGGTGATCGCTTCAGCTACCTGGGTGGTCTGCCGACTGCCGAAGTCTATGCCGCGGCCTACAAGGCGCTGGGCGTACCGGTTTACTCCTCGGCGGTGTTCAACTTCATCCCGAAAACCGCGATGGACTTCTACCACGCGATCGCCCGTGAAGATCACGCCACCGTCGGCAAGATCATCGACGACTTCTTCCTGCCGTACCTCGACATCCGCAACCGCAAGGCCGGTTACGCCGTGAGCATTGTCAAGGCAGGCGCGAAAATCGCCGGCTATGACGCAGGCCCGGTGCGGGCACCGCTGACCGATCTGACTGGCGAAGAGTACGAAATGCTCGCTGCGCTGATCGACAAGCAAGGTGCGCAGTAACACCCGACAAAAACGCGGCCGCTGAGTAATCAGCGGCTTTTTGCGTAAAGGCTTTTAGTTTTGAGGGCTGCCCCTGTGACAAATGCAAAACGCTACGACAACTACATCAACGGCGAATGGGTTGCCGGTGCCGACTACTCGGCCAACATCAACCCGTCCGAGCTGAGCGACACCATCGGCGATTACGCCAAGGCTGACCTGACTCAGGTTCACGCCGCCATCGACGCCGCCCGCGCGGCATTCCCGGCATATTCGACTTCGGGCATTCAGGCTCGCCACGATTCGCTGGATAAAGTCGGCACGGAAATCCTCGCCCGCCGCGAAGAGCTCGGCACCTTGCTGGCCCGGGAGGAGGGCAAGACCCTGCCGGAAGCTATCGGCGAAGTGACCCGCGCCGGCAACATCTTCAAATTTTTCGCCGGTGAGTGCCTGCGTCTGTCCGGCGACTACGTGCCGTCGGTGCGCCCGGGCGTCAACGTCGAAGTGACCCGCGAAGCACTGGGCGTGGTCGGTTTGATCACCCCGTGGAACTTCCCGATTGCCATTCCTGCCTGGAAGATTGCTCCGGCGCTGGCCTACGGCAACTGCGTGGTGTTGAAGCCGGCCGATCTGGTACCGGGCTGCGCCTGGGCACTGGCCGAAATCATCTCGCGCGCAGGCTTCCCGGCCGGCGTGTTCAATCTGGTGATGGGCAGCGGTCGCGTGGTTGGCGATGCCTTGGTGCAGAGCCCGAAGGTCGACGGCATCAGCTTCACCGGTTCGGTTGGCGTGGGTCGTCAGATCGCGGTCAACTGCGTGTCGCGCCAGGCCAAAGTCCAGCTGGAAATGGGCGGCAAAAACCCGCAGATCATTCTCGACGACGCCGACCTCAAGCAAGCGGTCGAGCTGTCGGTGCAGAGCGCGTTCTATTCCACCGGCCAGCGTTGCACAGCGTCGAGCCGTTTGATTGTTACTGCCGGGATTCACGACAAGTTCGTTGAAGCCATGGCCGAGCGCATGAAGTCGATCAAGGTCGGCCACGCGCTGAAATCCGGTACCGATATTGGTCCAGTGGTTTCGCAAGCGCAGCTGGAACAGGACATGAAGTACATCGACATCGGCCAGTCCGAAGGTGCACGTCTGGTCAGTGGCGGTGGCTTGGTGACGTGTGACACCGAAGGCTACTTCCTCGCGCCAACCCTGTTTGCCGACAGTGAAGCGTCGATGCGCATCAGCCGCGAAGAGATCTTCGGCCCGGTGGCCAACATCGTTCGCGTGGCCGATTACGACGCGGCGCTGGCGATGGCCAACGACACCGAATTCGGTCTGTCGGCGGGTATTGCAACGACTTCGCTGAAGTATGCCAACCACTTCAAGCGCCACTCGCAAGCCGGGATGGTGATGGTCAACCTGCCAACCGCTGGCGTGGATTACCACGTTCCGTTTGGTGGGCGTAAAGGTTCATCCTATGGATCACGTGAGCAAGGCCGCTATGCGCAAGAGTTTTACACGGTCGTAAAAACTGCCTACATCGGATCGTAACCCGCTGCACCCGCGCCGGGCCTTCGCCTGAGGCCCTGCGCGGCACAAGACCAAAGAATGTTTTACCCGCATAAAAATAATCAGTGGGAGTACATCTACATGCAATCGTCCAAGCCGACTCACGTCCGCTATTTGATCCTGCTCATGCTGTTTCTGGTGACCACGATCAACTACGCCGACCGCGCCACGATCGCCATCGCCGGCTCCAGCCTGCAAAAAGATCTGGGCATCGACGCGGTCACCCTCGGCTATATCTTCTCCGCATTCGGTTGGGCCTACGTGGCCGGGCAAATTCCCGGTGGCTGGCTGCTCGATCGCTTCGGCTCGAAAAAAGTCTATGCCCTGAGCATTTTCACCTGGTCGCTGTTCACCGTGCTGCAAGGCTTTGTCGGTGAGTTCGGCATGTCCACCGCCATCGTTGCGCTGTTCATGCTGCGCTTCCTCGTGGGCCTGGCTGAAGCGCCTTCGTTCCCCGGCAACGCGCGCATCGTCGCGGCGTGGTTCCCGACCGCTGAACGCGGCACCGCTTCGGCGATCTTCAACTCGGCGCAATACTTTGCCACCGTGTTGTTCGCACCGCTGATGGGCTGGATCGTGTATTCCTTTGGCTGGGAGCACGTGTTTATCGTCATGGGGATTCTCGGGATCATCTTCTCGCTGGTCTGGCTGAAAGTGATCTACAGCCCGCGTGAACACCCGCGTATCAACGAAGCCGAGTTCAAACACATCGCTGAAAACGGCGGCATGGTCGACATGGATCAGAAGGGCAAAAAGTCCGACGGTCCGAAGTGGGATTACATCCGTCAGTTGCTGACCAATCGCATGATGCTCGGCGTGTATCTGGGCCAGTACTGCATCAACGGCATCACCTATTTCTTCCTGACCTGGTTCCCGGTGTATCTGGTGCAAGAGCGTGGCATGACCATTCTCAAGGCCGGTTTCATTGCCTCGTTGCCGGCAATCTGCGGCTTTATCGGCGGCGTACTCGGTGGGGTGATTTCCGATTACCTGCTGCGCAAGGGCCACTCGCTGACCTTCGCCCGCAAAGCGCCGATCATTGCCGGCCTGCTGGTTTCCAGCAGCATCGTTGCCTGCAACTATGTTGAAGTGGAATGGATGGTGGTTGGCTTCATGGCCCTGGCCTTCTTCGGCAAAGGCGTCGGCGCACTCGGTTGGGCGGTGGTCTCCGACACTTCGCCAAAACAGATCGCCGGTCTGAGCGGTGGCCTGTTCAACACTTTCGGCAACATTGCTTCGATCACCACGCCGATCGTGATTGGCTACATCATCAGCTCCACCGGTTCGTTCAAATGGGCGCTGGTGTTCGTCGGTGCCAACGCACTGGTCGCGGTGTTCAGCTATCTGGTCATCGTTGGCCCGATCAAACGTGTGGTACTCAAAGAGCCGCCAACCAGCGGCGGTACTGAAGCCACCGGCAAATTGTCCCAAGCGCATTCCTGAGGAGCGGCGTCATGCAGTTGATTGAACATTCTGACTCGCCGCGCCACATCCGCCTGCACGAGCGGGACAATGTGGTGGTCGTGGTCAACGACCAGGGCGCACCGGCCGGCACTGAGTTTGCCGATGGCCTGGTGACGCTGGAATTCGTGCCGCAGAGCCACAAGGTCACCCTCGAAGACATTCCCGAGGGCGGCCAGGTGATTCGCTACGGTCAGGTGATCGGCTACGCGTTGCAGCCGATTCGCCGTGGCAGTTGGGTCAAGGAAGATCAACTGCGCATGCCGACCGCGCCGCCGCTGGACAGCCTGCCGCTGTCCACCGAGGTGCCGGACGCGCAGGCACCGCTGGATGGTTTCACCTTCGAGGGCTATCGCAACGCCGACGGCACCGTCGGTACGCGCAATATTCTCGGCATCACTACGACGGTGCAGTGCGTCACCGGCGTGCTTGATCACGCGGTAAAACGCATCAAGGAAGAACTGCTGCCGAAGTACCCGCATGTTGATGACGTGGTGGCGCTGACTCACAGTTACGGCTGCGGCGTGGCGATTACCGCGACCGACGCCTACATCCCGATTCGCACCGTGCGCAATCTGGCGCGTAATCCGAACCTCGGTGGCGAGGCGTTGGTGATCAGCCTCGGCTGCGAGAAATTGCAGGCCGGACAGGTGATGCACGAAGACGATGCTTCGGTGGATCTCAGCGATCCGTGGCTGTATCGCTTGCAGGATTCCAGTCACGGGTTCACCGAGATGATCGAACAGATCATGGATCTGGCTGAAGTCCGTTTGAAGAAACTCGACCAGCGCCGTCGCGAAACCGTGCCGGCCTCCGAGTTGATCCTCGGCATGCAGTGTGGCGGCAGTGATGCGTTCTCCGGGATCACCGCCAACCCGGCGCTGGGTTATGCCTCGGACTTGTTGCTGCGGGCCGGGGCGACGGTGATGTTTTCCGAAGTCACCGAAGTGCGCGATGCGATTTACCTGCTCACTTCACGCGCCGAAAGCAAAACTGTCGCTGAGGAATTGGTGCGTGAGATGGACTGGTACGACCGTTACCTGGCCAAGGGTGAAGCGGATCGCAGCGCCAACACCACGCCGGGCAACAAAAAGGGCGGGCTGTCGAACATTGTCGAGAAGTCGCTGGGTTCGATCGTCAAATCCGGCAGCAGCGCGATCAACGGCGTGCTCGGCCCGGGCGAACGCTTCAAGCAGAAGGGGCTGATTTTCTGTGCGACGCCTGCGAGTGATTTTGTCTGCGGTACGTTGCAGTTGGCGGCAGGGATGAACCTGCATGTGTTCACCACCGGGCGGGGTACGCCGTACGGTTTGGCGATGGCGCCGGTGGTGAAGGTTTCGACGCGCACGGAATTGGCGCAGCGCTGGCCTGATCTGATTGATATCGACGCCGGGCGCATTGCTACCGGGCGCGCGACGATCGAGGAGTTGGGTTGGGAGTTGTTCCACTACTACCTGGATGTTGCTAGCGGCAAACAGCAGACGTGGGCGGAGAAGCACAAGCTGCATAACGACATTACGTTGTTCAATCCGGCGCCGATTACTTGATGGTTTGGGGGTGGGTCAAGAGCTACCCTCACCCCAGCCCTCTCCCTGGGGGAGAGGGGGCCGACCGAGTTGTCTTGCGCAATACATCGACCTGAAATACCGAGTTGATGATGGACTCGACAAGCAGTTCTGGATTCAACGAAGTCATTTCAGGTCGGTGGATTACTGCAATATCCCCCGATCGGTTCCCTCTCCCTGGGGGAGAGGGGGCCGACCGAGTTGTCTTGCGCAATACATCGACCTGAAATACCGAGTTGATTATGGACTCGACAAGCAGTTCTGGATTCAACGAAGTCATTTCAGGTCGGTGGATTACTGCAATATCCCCCGATCGGTTCCCTCTCCCTGGGGGAGAGGGGGCCGACCGAGTTGTCTTGCGCAATACATCGACCTGAAATACCGAGTTGATTATGGACTCGACAAGCAGTTCTGGATTCAGCGAAGTCATTTCAGGTCGGTGGATTACTGCAATATCCCCCGATCGGTTCCCTCTCCCTTCGGGAGAGGGCTAGGGTGAGGGGCTTTTGCTTTATCATTGGCCCCTAACGACGCTCACCCAAGGCTCCCCGGCATGCTGGCAATCTTCCTCGAAACCCTGAACATCACCGCGCCGGTGTTTGCCATGCTGTTTCTCGGTGTGCTGCTCAAGCGCATCGACTGGATCAACGACAACTTCATCCACACTGCTTCGTCGCTGGTGTTCAACGTCACTATGCCGGCGTTGCTGTTCCTTGGCATTCTGCATGCCGACCTGCACGCCGCGTTGCAACCGTCCCTGCTGATCTACTTCTCCCTCGCCACGCTGGTGAGTTTCGCCGTGGCTTGGGGCTGGGCGATTTTCAAATGCCCGCGTGAAGATCGCGGCATCTACACCCAAGGCGCGTTTCGCGGCAACAACGGCGTGATTGGTCTGGCGTTGGCGGCGAGCATGTACGGCGATTACGGGATTTCCCTCGGGGCGATTCTCGCGGCGCTGGTGATCCTGTTCTACAACACGCTGTCGACCATCGTGCTGGCGGTGTACAGCCCGGTGATCAAGTCCGATCCGTGGAGCATTTGCAAGAGCGTGTTCAGCAACCCGCTGATCATTAGCGTGATTGCGGCGGCGCCGTTTGCCTATTTCAAGATCGGTTTGCCGGGATGGCTGGAGACTTCCGGGCAGTATCTGGCGCAGACCACCTTGCCGCTGGCGTTGATCTGCATTGGCGGCACGCTGTCACTGGCGGCGTTGCGCAAGAGCGGCAATATGGCGCTCAGTTCCAGCCTGGTGAAGATGATCGGTTTGCCGGTGCTGGCGACGCTGGGGGCGTGGTTGTGGGGATTTCGCGGCGCGGAGTTGGGGATTCTGTTTTTGTACTTTGGCAGCCCGACGGCGGCGGCAAGTTTCGTCATGGCCCGGGCGGCTCAGGGCAATCATGAACTGGCGGCGGCGATTATTGTGATGACCACGTTGATGGCGGCGATCACCACCAATATCGGGATCTTTGTTTTGCAGTGGGGTGGATGGATCTAGCCTGAATCTTGGGTTGCTCTCCCGGGCCTCTTCGCGAGCAAGCTCGCTCCCACATTTGAAATGCATTCCAATGTGGGAGCGAGCTTGCTCGCGAAGGCGTCAGTTCAATCACTCAGGCTTCTGGTAGGTATCGATCACTTCCTGCGCCGCGCGAAACGCATCAATCGCCGCCGGCACGCCGGCATACACCGCGCAATGCAGCAACGCCTCACGAATCTCGTCCACCGTGCAGCCATTGTTCAGCGCACCGCGCACATGGCCCTTCAGCTCTTGCGGGCATTTCAATGCGGTCAGCGCGGCAAGGGTGATCAGGCTGCGGGTTTTCAGCGGCAGACCTTCACGATTCCATACGCCACCCCAGGCATGTTCATTGACGAAATCCTGCAACGGTTGAGTGAACTCGGTGGCATTGCCCAAGGCGCGATCAACAAACGCATCGCCCATTACCTGGCGGCGGACTTCAACCCCGGACTGCTTCGATTCGGTCATGGCATATCCCTCTTGTGGTGTTGGCGGCGCCAGGCGCGTATCGACGTGAACAGCAGAAACGTCAACAGCGTCGGCAAGACATAAAACAGCATCAGCCGCTCAAGCTTGCCGGCCAGCGGCATGCCGGTGGTGAACGACACCACGTGCAGCCCATACGCCAGGTACAAACCGAGCAACAGCAAGCCTTCGGCGCGGGTCACGCGGTAGCCGGAATAGAACACCGGCAGGCACAGCGCGGCGACGCCGAGCATTACCGGCAGGTCGAAATCCAGTGCGTTCGGCGACACCGACAGTGGCGTCGGTGCGATCAATGCGGTCAGGCCGAGTACCCCGAGCAGATTGAACAGATTGGCACCGATCACGTTGCCGACGGCAATATCGCGTTGCCCGCGCAGTGCGGCGATCAGCGAGGTCGCCAGTTCCGGCAGGGAGGTGCCGACAGCGACGACGGTCAGGCCAATGACGCGCTCGGAAAATCCAAGATCAGTTGCCACCACCACGGCAGCTCCGAGCAAAAGGTGCCCGGCAAATACCAGCATCGCCAAACCGACGATGATCATCAGCGAACTGCCGATCCACGACGCTTCGCTTGTTTCAACGCGCTCCGTGTGCGGCCGCGTCGAGTGCCGTGACTGGCGCAACAATAAGCCGAGATACAGCGCCAGTGCGACCAACAACAGGATGCCGTCGAAACGACCGATCTCTTCGTTCCACGCCAGGATGAACACCAGCAGGCTGGCGCCGATCATCAGCGGAATATCCAGCCGTACCAATTGCCGCGAGACGCGCAGAGGAATGATCAGCGCTGACAGGCCGAGGGTGACGAGGATGTTGAAGATACTGCTGCCGACCACACTGCCAACGGCAATGTCCGGGTTATGCGCCAGTGCCGCTTGAAGACTGACGGCCATCTGCGGCGCACTGCTGCCGAGGGCGACGATGGTCAGACCGATGATCAGCGGCCGCACATGCAGACGCGCCGCCAGGCGCACCGCCGCCCGCACCATCAGTTCGGCACCGAAGATCAGCAGGCACAGACCCGCGAGCAGTTCGATCACGCTGATCAGGGGTAAGTCGGCTAGTCCGAAAATGGTCAGCGCTCCATCAGTCGAGGGCCTGCACGCGAACCCGTGCGGTGCCGCTGCGCAGCATGCCGAGTTGTTCGGCGGCCTCGCGGGAGACGTCGATCAGGCGCCCGCGTGTGTGCGGGCCACGATCATTGATGCGGACTACGACGGACTCATCGTTTTTCAGATTGGTGACCTTCACCCGCGTGCCGAAAGGTAACTGGCGATGGGCGGCGGTCAGGGAATTCTGGTTGAACGGCTCGCCACTGGCGGTGCGTTTACCGTGGTGTCTGGCACCGTAATAAGAGGCGACGCCGGTCTGGTCGTAACCGTGCGGGTCGATGGTGTCGGTGCTGGCGCAACCGGCCAGTATAGAGAGCAGGGCGCAGGCGCCGAGCAGACGTTTCATTCGAAAGCTCCCAAATAACAATGTGGGAGCGAGCCTGCTCGCGAAGAGGCCATCACATTCAATATCTCTATTGGATGTCATGACGCTTTCGCGAGCAGGCTCGCTCCCACAGGGAATAGAGCCAGGCTTTGGATCTGGCTCCATTGTGGTCAGCCTTCGAGCTTGCTTTTCAGCAGTTCGTTCACTTGCTGCGGGTTGGCTTTGCCTTTGGAGGCTTTCATCGCCTGGCCAACAAAGAAGCCGAACATCTTGCCGCGCTTGGCTTCATCCGCCGCACGATACTGTTCAACCTGCTCGGCGTTGGCCGCGAGCATTTCGTCCAGTACGGCCGAGATCGCGCCGCTGTCGGTCACTTGCTTCAGGCCACGTTTTTCGATGATCTCGTCTGCGCTGCCTTCGCCGTTGGCCATCGCTTCGAACACCACTTTGGCGATCTTGCCGGAGATGGTGTTGTCCTTGATGCGCTGCAGCATACCGCCCAACAGCTCAGCGGAAACCGGCGACTCGTCGATGTCCAGGCCTTGCTTGTTGAGCAGGCTGCCCAACTCGACCATCACCCAGTTCGCCGCCAGTTTGGCGTCGCCGCCGATGGCTGCGACTTTCTCGAAGTAGTCCGCTTGCTCACGGCTGGTGGCCAGCACATTGGCGTCGTAGGCCGACAGACCGAACTGGCTCTGGAAGCGCTCGCGTTTCTGCGGTGGCAGTTCCGGCAGGGTGGCGCGCACCTCGCCGAGGAACGACTCTTCGATGACCACCGGCAACAGGTCCGGATCGGGGAAGTAACGGTAGTCGTTGGCTTCCTCTTTCGAACGCATCGGACGGGTCTCGTCCTTGTTCGGATCGTACAGACGGGTTTGCTGGATCACTTTGCCGCCGTCTTCGATCAGCTCGATCTGACGCTGGATCTCGGTATTGATCGCCTTCTCGATGAAGCGGAACGAGTTGACGTTCTTGATCTCGCAGCGGGTGCCGAATTCAACCTGGCCTTTCGGACGCACCGAGACGTTGCAGTCGCAACGCAGCGAGCCTTCGGCCATGTTGCCGTCGCAAATGCCCAGGTAACGTACGAGGGCGTGGATCGCCTTGACGTAAGCCACGGCTTCCTTGGCGCTGCGCATGTCCGGCTCGGAAACGATTTCCAGCAGCGGCGTGCCGGCACGGTTCAGGTCGATGCCGGTGGCACCGTTGAATTCTTCGTGCAGGCTCTTGCCGGCGTCTTCTTCCAGGTGCGCGCGGGTGATGCCGACACGTTTGACGGTGCCGTCTTCCAGGGCGATGTCCAGGTGGCCCTTGCCAACGATCGGCAATTCCATCTGGCTGATCTGGTAGCCCTTCGGCAGGTCCGGATAGAAGTAGTTTTTGCGGGCGAACACGTTGTGCTGACCGATCTCGGCGTCAATCGCCAGACCGAACATCACCGCCATGCGCACCGCTTCCTGGTTCAGCACCGGCAGAACGCCAGGCATGCCCAGGTCGATCAGGCTGGCCTGGGTGTTCGGCTCGGAACCGAACGTGGTGGAACTACCGGAAAAGATTTTCGACCGGGTAGTGAGCTGAGTGTGAATCTCCAGCCCGATCACGACTTCCCATTGCATGTGTGTCTCCTCAGAAGCCGGTTGGGGTGCGGGTGTGCCAGTCAGTGTTGAGCTGATACTGGTGAGCAACGTTCAACAGGCGACCTTCCTGGAAGTACGGCGCGAGCAGTTGCACGCCCACCGGCAGACCGTCGACAAAACCGGCCGGCATCGACAGGCCCGGCAGGCCCGCGAGGTTGGCGGTGATGGTGTAGACGTCTTCCAGATAGGCAGCGACCGGGTCGCTGTTCTTGGCGCCGAGTTTCCAGGCCGGGTTCGGCGTGGTCGGGCCGAGGATGATGTCGACTTCATTAAAGGCAGCCATGAAATCGTTCTTCACCAGACGACGGATCTTCTGCGCTTTCAGGTAGTAGGCGTCGTAATAACCGGCGGACAGTGCGTAGGCACCGACCATGATCCGGCGCTGGACTTCCGGGCCGAAGCCTTCGCCACGCGAGCGCTTGTACAGATCGATGAGGTTTTCCGGGTTCTCGCAGCGATGGCCGAAACGCACACCGTCGAAACGCGACAGGTTCGAAGAGGCTTCAGCCGGGGCAATCACGTAGTACGCAGGAATCGCGTGCTGCATGTTCGGCAGGCTGATTTCCTTGATTACGGCACCGAGCTTCTGCAGCTCTTTGATGCTGTTCTGGATCAGCTCGGCGATGCGCGGGTCGAGACCGGCGCTGAAGTATTCCTTCGGCACACCGATGCGCAGGCCTTGCAGCGAATCGCCCAGGCTTGCGGAGTAATCCGGAACCGGCTCATCGATGCTGGTGGAATCGTTCTGATCAAAGCCGGCCATACCTTGCAACAAAATTGCGCAGTCTTCGGCGGTGCGTGCCAACGGGCCGCCCTGATCGAGGCTGGAGGCATAAGCAATCATGCCCCAGCGCGACACGCGACCGTAGGTCGGTTTCAGGCCGGTGAGGTTGGTGAACGCCGCCGGCTGACGGATCGAACCGCCGGTGTCGGTGGCGGTTGCCGCTGGCAACAGACGAGCGGCAACGGCGGCTGCCGAACCGCCGGAGGAGCCGCCCGGTACGTGTTCCAGGTTCCACGGGTTTTTCACCGCGCCGTACCAGCTCGACTCGTTGGCCGAACCCATGGCGAATTCGTCCATGTTGGTCTTGCCCAAGGTCACGGCACCGGCAGCGGCGAGCTTCGCGACCACGGTGGCGTCGTACGGGGCCTTGAAGTTGTCGAGCATCTTCGAGCCGCAGCTGGTGCGAATGCCCTGGGTGCAGAACAAATCTTTGTGAGCGATCGGCGCACCGAGCAGGGCGCCGCTCTCACCGTTGGCACGGCGGGCATCGGCGGCTTTCGCCTGCTCGAGGGCCAGCTCTTCGGTGAGGCTGATGAAACTGTTGAGCTGCGGATCGAGCTGGGTGATGCGCGCCAGCAGGACTTTGGTCAGCTCTTCGGAGGAAAACTTTTTATCGGCGAGACCGCGGGCGATCTCGGCCAGAGTCATTTGATGCATTGCAGGCTCTTTCCCTTTAGTCGATGACTTTCGGAACCAGATACAGGCCGTTTTCGACCGCTGGTGCGATGGACTGGTAGGCCTCGCGGTGATTGCTCTCGGTCACGACGTCGGCGCGCAGGCGCTGACTGGCTTCCAGCGGGTGGGCCAGAGGCTCGATTCCGTCGGTATTAACAGCCTGCATTTCGTCGACCAGACCGAGAATGCTGTTGAGAGCGGAAGTAATGTGTGGAAGATCGGCATCATTGAGGCCAAGGCAGGCCAGATGAGCGATTTTTTCCACGTCGGAGCGTTCTAGCGCCATCGGGATTCTCCTGTGGAAAACAGAACGGACGGCGTCCGTGTGTTAGATTGTCGGAACACTACCGCACTTCTACGGTCATAAGGCCGCGATTGTGGGGCTTGGTGCACAGAAAAGCGGCCAATTTAACATATTGGCGCCTTGCCCAAAATCCCTGTCGTTGTTAGAGTTTGCCGCACTTTTTTACCCACGCGTTGCCTAGGGTCCCTTTCCCATGTTCAAGAAACTGCGTGGCATGTTTTCCAGCGATCTTTCCATTGACCTGGGCACTGCCAACACCCTTATTTACGTGCGCGAGCGCGGTATCGTCCTGAATGAGCCATCGGTTGTGGCCATTCGGACACACGGTAACCAGAAAAGTGTCGTCGCTGTCGGCACCGAGGCCAAGCGCATGCTCGGCCGTACGCCGGGCAACATTGCTGCCATTCGTCCGATGAAGGACGGCGTGATCGCCGACTTCAGCGTCTGCGAAAAGATGCTGCAATACTTTATTAACAAGGTTCACGAAAACAGCTTTCTGCAGCCTAGCCCTCGTGTGCTGATCTGCGTTCCATGCAAGTCCACCCAGGTTGAGCGTCGCGCCATCCGTGAATCGGCCCTCGGTGCCGGTGCCCGTGAAGTGTTCCTGATCGAAGAGCCAATGGCTGCTGCGATCGGTGCCGGCCTGCCGGTCGAAGAAGCGCGCGGCTCGATGGTCGTGGATATCGGTGGTGGTACTACCGAAATCGCCCTGATCTCCCTGAACGGTGTGGTCTATGCCGAATCCGTGCGTGTTGGCGGCGACCGTTTCGACGAAGCGATCATCACCTACGTGCGCCGTAACTACGGCAGCCTGATCGGTGAATCTACCGCTGAGCGCATCAAGCAGGAAATCGGCACAGCCTACCCGGGCGGCGAAGTTCGCGAAGTCGACGTTCGCGGTCGCAACCTGGCCGAAGGCGTTCCACGCGCATTCACCCTGAACTCCAACGAAGTGCTGGAAGCTCTGCAAGAGTCCCTGGCAACCATCGTTCAGGCCGTGAAAAGCGCGCTGGAGCAATCGCCGCCGGAACTGGCTTCCGACATCGCCGAGCGTGGCCTGGTGCTGACCGGTGGTGGCGCGCTGCTGCGTGACCTCGACAAGTTGCTGGCCCAGGAAACCGGTCTGCCAGTCATCGTTGCCGAAGATCCGTTGACCTGTGTTGCTCGCGGCGGTGGCCGTGCATTGGAAATGATGGATAAGCACACCATGGACCTGCTCTCGAGCGAATAAGTCGCCGGGTGCAATACGTGGGTGAGCGCGCAGGCAGCACTTTGCAGTGCTGCCTGTTGGCGTTTATCTTCTGTCAGTCTTCATCCAGGCCGGTTTGATGCCGTATGAATAAACAGAACATTTGCCTGGGAGGAGCGGCTTATTAAACCGCTTTTCGCCAAAGGCCCTTCGTTGGGTGTGCGCCTGTTGGTGCTGGCCGTGCTATCGGTCGCGCTGATGGTGGTCGATGCCCGCTTCGACCTGCTCAAGCCCGCGCGCAAACAAGCGTCGCTGGTGTTGATGGACGCCTACTGGATCACCGACCTGCCCGGACGGCTGTGGGAAGGGATCGCCAGTCAGTTCGGCAGTCGCACCGAACTGGTCGCCGAAAACGAAAAACTCAAGACCGAAAACCTGCTGTATCAGGGGCGTATGCAAAAGCTTGCTGCCCTCACCGAGCAGAACGTTCGGCTGCGCGAGTTGCTCAATTCCTCTGCGTTGGTCAATGAAAAGGTCGAAGTGGCCGAGTTGATCGGCATGGACCCCAACCCCTTTACCCATCGCATCATCATCAATAAAGGTGAGCGCGACGGCGTGGTACTGGGGCAGCCCGTGCTGGATGCGCGCGGTTTGATGGGCCAAGTGGTCGAATTGATGCCTTACACCTCCCGTGTATTGTTGTTGACCGATACCACCCACAGCATTCCTGTGCAGGTGAACCGCAACGGTCTGCGCGCGATCGCCAGCGGCACCGGTAACCCGGAGCGTCTGGAACTGCGCCACGTTGCCGACACCGCCGATATCAAAGAAGGCGATCTGCTGGTCAGCTCCGGTCTCGGCCAGCGTTTCCCGGCCGGTTATCCGGTGGCCACGGTCAAGGAAGTCATCCACGATTCCGGCCAGCCGTTCGCGATCGTCCGCGCAGTGCCGACTGCCGCACTCAATCGCAGTCGTTATCTGCTGTTGGTATTCAGTGACAATCGCACCGCCGAAGAGCGCGCCAACGACGCCGCGCAAGCGCAGGAAAATCTTGATGCCTTCGGTGGTGGCCCGATTATTCCGGCCACTGTGCCGAAAACCGTGACTGCGCCGGCAACTGCTACTCCGGCGCCTGCAGCACCTGCCGCACCGACCGCTGCCGCCAGCGCCACACCGGCCAAACCCGCTGCCAGTAAACCGCCAGCGGCGGCGAAACCACCGGCCTCTACGCCGGCGGCAACCAAACCTCCAGCTGCCCAGCCTGCTGCGCGACCTGCGGTCAAACCGCCTGCTAGCGTACCGGCGACAACCGGGAGACAAGAATAATGGTCGGCGCTACCGCATCGCGAAACGGCTGGATTGTCTGGCTGACGTTTCTCATTGGCATGTTGCTCAGTGTCTCGCCGTTGCCGCAGTTCATGGAAATCCTGCGTCCGCTGTGGCTGGCGCTGCTGCTGACATTCTGGGCGCTGTACATGCCGCAAACAGTCGGCATGGTCACGGCGTTCTGTCTGGGCCTGGCTGAAGACGTGCTCTACGGCACGCTGCTGGGCCAGAACGCGTTGATCCTGACGCTGATCACCTTCCTCGTGCTGTCATTGCAACAACGCCTGCGGATGTTCCCGATGTGGCAGCAATGCCTGGTAATTCTGGTGATTTTCGGCCTCGCGCAGCTGGTGCAGTTGTGGCTCAGCGCCTTGACCGGTAACCGTCAACCAACCCTGGCGCTGGTACTTCCGGCGCTGGTCAGTGCCTTGCTCTGGCCTTGGGTCAGTTTTGCCCTCCGCGGATTGCGCCGACGTTACAAAATCAATTGAGCCGGTGAAGCAGGGCACTGAACAGGGAGAAGTTTTGATGAAGCCGCTTTACCTCGCCTCCGGATCGCCGCGTCGACGTGAATTGCTCACGCAGATCGGCGTTCCATTCTCCGCCATTAGTGCGGATATTGACGAAACTCCATTACCCGAAGAATCACCGTTGGCCTATGTCGAGCGTCTGGCGCGCGGCAAAGCCGAGGCTGGTCGGCGCACGGTCGTGTCTACTCAGCCATTCTGCGTGCTGGGTGCCGACACCGCCGTGGTGCTTGACGGCAAAATTCTTGGCAAACCGGTGGACGAAGCCGATGCATGCGCCATGCTGAAGATGTTGTCCGGCAAGGAGCATGAAGTGCTGACCGCTATCGCCGTGCTTGAGGGCGAGCGCTGCGAGTCGCGGGTGGTGCGCAGTCTGGTGCGGTTCCGTCCGATCAACGGTGAAGAAGCTGCTGCCTATTGGGCCAGCGGTGAGCCGCGGGACAAGGCCGGTGGTTATGGCATTCAGGGGCTCGGCGCGGTGTTTGTCGCCGGGCTCAATGGCAGTTATTCGGCGGTGGTCGGGCTGCCAGTTTGCGAAACCGCAGAACTGTTAGGCCATTTCGGCATACCCTGTTGGCAAAACCTGAACGCGCAATAAGCGTCGTACGAATCCAGATGCGGCCATTATCGTGAACACGCCTGAACGAGATCCTGCCATGAGTGAAGAGATTCTGATCAACATCACGCCGATGGAGTCGCGCGTGGCGGTGGTCGAAAACGGTGTGCTGCAAGAAGTCCACGTTGAGCGCACGCAAAAACGCGGGATCGTCGGCAACATCTATAAAGGCAAGATCGTCAGGGTGCTACCGGGTATGCAGGCGGCATTCGTCGACATCGGCCTGGATCGTGCCGCGTTCATTCACGCCGCTGAAATCTCTCTGCGCGAAGGTCCTGCGGTCGAAAGTATCAGCGCGCTGGTGCACGAAGGCCAAAGTCTGGTGGTGCAGGTCACCAAAGACCCGATCGGCTCCAAAGGTGCGCGGTTGACCACGCAGCTGTCGATTCCGTCGCGCTATCTGGTGTACATGCCGCGCACCGCCCACGTTGGCATTTCGCTGAAAATCGAAGACGAAGCCGAACGCGAACGTCTGAAACAGGTAGTCAGCGACTGCGTGGCCAAAGAAGGCATCAAGGAGGCGGGCGGTTTCATTCTGCGCACTGCTGCCGAAGGCGCTGGCGCCGACGAGATCCTTATGGACATCCGCTACCTGCGGCGTCTGTGGGACCAGATCAACGAACAGATCAAAACCATCTCCGCGCCTAGCGTGATTTACGAAGACCTCGGTCTGGCGTTGCGTACGCTGCGGGATCTGGTCAACCCGAAGATCGAGAAGATCCGTATCGATTCCCGGGAAACTTTCCAGAAAACCACGCAGTTCGTCGCTGAACTGATGCCGGAAATCGCCGATCGTCTGGAGCACTATCCAGGTGAGCGGCCGATTTTCGACCTGTACGGTGTCGAAGACGAAATCCAGAAAGCCCTCGAACGCAAGGTACCGCTGAAATCCGGCGGTTATCTGGTGGTCGATCCGGCGGAAGCCATGACCACCATCGATGTAAATACCGGGGCTTTCGTCGGCCATCGCAATCTCGAAGAAACCATCTTCAAGACCAATCTCGAAGCGGCCACGGCAATTGCCCGGCAAATGCGCCTGCGCAATCTGGGCGGGATCATCATCATCGACTTCATCGACATGGAAGATGAAGAGCATCAGCGCCAAGTGCTGCGCACTCTGGAAAAACAGCTGGAGCGCGATCACGCCAAGACCAACATCATCGGCATCACCGAGCTGGGCCTGGTGCAGATGACCCGCAAGCGCACGCGCGAAAGTCTCGAGCAAGTGCTGTGCGAACCGTGCAGCAGTTGTCAGGGGCGCGGCAAACTGAAAACCGCGGAAACCATCTGTTACGAGATTTTCCGCGAGATCCTGCGGGAAGCCCGGGCTTATCAGGCCGAGGGTTATCGGGTGCTGGCGAACCAGAAAGTCGTCGATCGTTTGCTTGACGAAGAATCCGGTAACGTCGCCGAGCTTGAAGGGTTTATCGGTCGCACCATACGCTTCCAGGTGGAAACCATGTATTCCCAGGAACAATATGACGTGGTGTTGCTCTGATCCCCTGCGTCACTTTTATTCCACCGCGGCTGGCCTCAGCTTTTCGCAGTATTTTTGCCATGGGAGCCGACTGACATGGAGCGTCTGACACGCATTTTGGCCGCAATCACCCGCTGGGGGCTGGGCCTGTGCGCGTTGGTTCTGGTGTCGATGGCGTTGTATGTCAGTCTTGGCCGCGAGCTGACCCCGCTGGTGGCTGAATACCGCACCGACATTGAAGACAAGGCCAGTGCCGCCCTCGGCATGCCGTTGCAGATCGGCGAGCTGGAGGGTAACTGGAGCGGTTTTGCGCCGATCCTGCTGGCTCATGATGTGATGGTTGGCTCCGGCGCTAATGCCTTGCGTCTGGATCGGGTGCGCGCGGTGCCGGATTTGTGGGCCAGCCTGTTGGCGCGCGAAGTGCGCATTGCCCATCTCGAACTCAACGGTCTGAAAATCAGCCTCAAGGAAGCCGAGGACGGCACCTGGGCACTGGAAGGTCTGCCGGTGCAGAACGATCAGCCGCTCGATCCGCAGCAACTGTTCAATCGTTCGCAAATGATTCAGCAGCTGTCGGTGCTCGACAGTCAGGTGACCTTGCAGCCACAGGATCACCCACCACTGACCCTCACCTATGTCGGCCTCAATCTGAAAACCGGTGCCAGCCGCCAACGCCTCGATGCGCGGTTGACCTTGCCGGATGGTCAACCGGTGGCGCTGAGTTTGCGCACGCGGATTCGCCCCGACCAATTGCACAACAGTTCTGTGGAGGGCTACGCCAGCCTGCCGCAAAGCGACTGGTCGAAGTGGTTGCCGGAGCGCCTGACCCAGCAGTGGAATTTTTCCGAGATCAAGGCCGGCGGCGAACTCTGGGTCACTTGGGCCGAAGGCACGCTGCAAAGTGCGGCGATCCGTTTGAATGCGCCGCAACTGACCGGCGCCTATGCCGATCGCAAGCCGATCCAGATCAACAATCTGGCGCTCAACGCGTATTACGCGAACGGTGCTGAGGGCGCGACCGTCACCCTCGATTCATTGGCGATGAATTTCGGCGAAAACCGTTGGGAATCGCATGTACAGCTGAAACAGACACGCGCGACCGACAAGGTCGAAGAACTCTGGCACTTGCAGGCGGATCGTCTCGATCTGACCCCGATCACTCCGCTATTGAACGCCTTGGGGCCGCTGCCGCAAGGATTCGCCACGGCCGTCGATCATCTGAAGGTCACCGGTGGTCTGCGCAATGTGTTGCTGGATTTTCGCCCCAACGCCACCGACGGCAACAAATTCAGTTTCGCCACCAACCTGGATAACGTCGGTTTCGACGCCTATCACGGCGCACCGGCGGCTCGAAACGTCAGCGGCAGCCTCAGCGGCAACCTCGACGGTGGCGAGTTGCGCATGGATAGTAAGGATTTTGTCCTGCACCTCGACCCGATTTTCGCCAAGCCATGGCAGTACATTCAGGCCAACGCACGCCTGACCTGGAAGCTCGACAAAGACGGCTTCACCCTGATTGCTCCATACCTGAAGGTGCTTGGCGAGGAGGGCAAGATTGCCGGCGACTTCCTGATTCGTCTGCATTTCGACCATAGCCAGGAAGACTACATGGACCTGCGGGTCGGGCTGGTCGAGGGCGATGGTCGCTACACGGCCAAATACCTGCCCGAAGTCTTGAGTCCGGCACTCGACGAGTGGCTGCGTACGGCAATCCTTAAAGGTGCAGTTGATCAGGGCTTCTTCCAGTATCAGGGCTCGCTGAGCAAGAATGCCGGTGAGGCCGATCGCAGCATCAGTCTGTTCTTCAAAGTGCACGACGCTGAATTGGCCTTCCAGCCGGGCTGGCCGCACGTGAGCAAGGTCAGTGGCGATGTGTTCATCGAAGACAGTGGCGTGCGGATCTGGGCTGACAAGGGCCAGTTGCTCGACACGCAGGTCAGTGATGTCTTCGTCAATATTCCCCATGTGCCGGCCGGACAACACACGCACATGTATCTCGATGGCGGCTTTGCCGGCGGTCTCGGTGATGGCCTGAAAATTCTGCAGGACGCACCGATCGGCACGGGTGAGACCTTCGCTGGTTGGGAAGGCGCGGGGGATCTGCAAGGCAAGCTCAAGCTCGATATCCCGTTGGACAAGGGTGGCGACCAGCCGAAAATCCTTGTCGACTTCAAAACCGCCAATGCGCGGCTGAAACTGGCTGAGCCGAAGCTGGAGCTGACTCAACTCAAAGGCGATTTCCGCTTTGACAGCGCCAAGGGACTCAGCGGGCAGAACATCGCCGCACGTGCGTTCGACAAACCGGTAACCGCGCAGATCTTCGCCGATGGCAGCCCTGGCAAACTCAGGACTCGGGTGGCGGCATCCGGGCAGGTCGAGGTCAAGAAACTCACCGACTGGCTGGGCGTGACACAACCATTGCCGGTCTCCGGGACCATTCCCTATCAATTGCAATTGAATCTGGACGGCGCCGACAGCCAGTTGATGGTCAGCTCCAGCATGAAAGGTGTCGCGGTGGATCTGCCGGCGCCGTTCGGCATGGCGGCGGATGTCGGTCGCGATACGGTGTTCCGTATGACCTTGCAGGGGCAGGAGCGGCGTTACTGGGTCAATTACGATCAACTGGCCAATTTCACTTTTGCGGCACCACCGACGAACTTCGCCGAGGGCCGTGGCGAGTTGTTCCTCGGGGCCGGCGAAGCAGTGCTGCCGGGTGCCAAAGGCTTGCGGATTCGCGGGGTGCTTTCGGAGCTGGACGTCGCACCGTGGCAGGATCTGGCCAACAAGTACGCCGGTCAGGATCCGGGCGGCAGCGCCAAGCAATTGCTCAACAGTGCTGATTTCAAGGTCGGCAAGCTCACGGCATTCGGGACCACGCTGGATCAGGCATCGGTTCAGGTCAACCGCAAGCCGGGCGCGTGGAATGTGGCCCTCGATAGTCAGCAGGCCAAAGGCTCGGCGAACCTGCCGGACGCCAAAGGCGTACCGATTGCGGTCAATCTGCAATACGTGAAACTGCCGGCGCCGGACCCGACGGTTCAGGCTGACGAGAATTCGCCGGACCCTTTGGTCTCTGTCGATCCGACGAAGATTCCGGCACTGGATATCACCGTCAATCAGCTGTTTCTGGGACCGGATCTGGTCGGCGGCTGGTCGTTGAAGGTTCGGCCGACTGCCAAAGGTATCGCCCTGAACAATCTCGACATGGGCCTCAAAGGCATCCTGTTGCAGGGTAACGGCGGTTGGGAAGGCACGCCGGGTGCGACCAATAGCTGGTTCAAAGGCCGGATTGGCGGCAAAAACCTCGCCGATGTCCTCAAGGGCTGGGGCTTTGCCCCGAGCGTGACCAGCGAAGAATTCCACATGGATGTCGATGGACGTTGGCCGGGCTCGCCGGCATGGCTGGCGACCAAGCGTTTCTCCGGCACCCTTGATGCGTCGCTGAACAAAGGCCAGTTTGTTGAGGTGGAGGGTGGCGCACAGGCGTTGCGGGTGTTCGGTCTGCTCAACTTCAACTCCATCGGCCGGCGTTTGCGTCTGGACTTCTCTGATTTGTTCGGCAAAGGCTTGAGCTATGACCGGGTCAAAGGTTTGCTGGTGGCAAACAACGGTGTGTATGTCACCCGCGAGCCGATTCGCCTGACCGGTCCTTCCAGCAACCTTGAGCTGGACGGTACGCTGGATCTGGTCGGCGACAAGGTTGACGCCAAGTTGCTGGTGACCTTGCCGGTGACCAACAACCTGCCGATCGCCGCGCTGATCGTCGGTGCACCGGCGGTGGGCGGTGCGCTGTTCCTCATCGATAAGTTGATCGGTGACCGTGTGGCGCGCTTCGCCAGTGTGAAGTACACCGTCAAAGGCCCATGGAAAGAGCCGAAAATCACCTTCGACAAGCCTTTTTAACTAGCAGACACTACGCCTTGGTAGGAGCTGCCGAAGGCTGCGATCTTTTGTTTTAAGAGTCAGATCAAAAGATCGCAGCCTGCGGCAGCTCCTACAGATTTATGTGCAGATTCCGAGGAGCGGCCATGTCTTTAGCGGTGATTCAAATGGTCAGCCAGAGCGACGTTCTGGCCAATCTGGCTCAGGCCCGGCGCCTGCTCGAACAGGCTGCGGCCGGTGGCGCGAAGCTGGCGGTGCTGCCGGAAAACTTCGCCGCCATGGGCCGTCGCGACATCGCTGATATCGGCCGCGCCGAAGCAATGGGCGAAGGACCGATCCTGCCATGGTTGAAACAGACCGCCCGCGACCTCAAGTTATGGATAGTGGCCGGTACTTTGCCGTTGCCTCCAGTGGATCAGCCGACGGCCAAAGCCAATGCCTGCTCGCTGCTGGTCGATGATCAGGGCGAAATCGTTGCACGCTATGACAAGTTGCATCTGTTTGATGTCGATGTGGCGGACAATCGCGGTCGGTATCGCGAATCCGATGACTATGCTTATGGCAGTGGCGTCGTGGTTGCCGACACACCGGTAGGCAAACTCGGTCTGACCGTGTGCTACGACTTGCGCTTTCCCGAGCTGTACAGCGAATTGCGTGCTGCCGGTGCTGAACTGATTACCGCACCGTCGGCGTTTACTGCGGTGACCGGCGCGGCGCATTGGGATGTGCTGATTCGCGCGCGGGCCATCGAGACACAGTGTTATGTGCTGGCCGCAGCGCAGGGCGGAACCCACCCGGGGCCGCGAGAAACCTTCGGTCATGCGGCGATTATCGATCCGTGGGGCCGCGTGCTGGCGAGTCAGGATCAAGGCGAGGCGGTGTTGTTGGCCGAACGCGATAGCAATGAACAAGCGTCCATCAGGGCGCGAATGCCGGTGACGAGTCACCGGCGGTTTTTCTCGCAGGGCGCACAGCGGCCTGCTTCAGAACACGAATTTAAGGCGTAAACCTATGAGCGAGTTGTTGTCCTCAGTCAGTGATCACCTGTTGGCGCCCGGCGGCGTGACGATCGAGAGCCTGCAAGGCGTGCTCGGTGATCTGGCCGGTCCTGGCATTGATGCGGCCGACCTGTATTTCCAGGGCCAGATTTCCGAGTCCTGGGCGTTGGAAGACGGCATCGTCAAGGAAGGCAGCTTCAACCTCGACCAGGGTGTCGGCGTGCGCGCGCAGTCCGGTGAGAAAACCGGCTTTGCCTACAGCAACGCGATCACCCTCGAAGCGCTCGGCGCAGCGGCCCGTGCTGCGCGTTCGATCTCCCGGGCCGGGCAGAACGGCACGGTGCAGGCGTTCACCACGCAGGATGTTGCGCAACTGTATGCGCCGGACAACCCGCTGGAAGTGCTGAGCCGCGCCGAGAAAGTCGAGCTGCTCAAGCGCATTGATGTGGCTACCCGCGCGCTCGACCCACGTATCCAGCAGGTCAGCGTCAGTATGGCCGGCGTTTGGGAGCGGATTCTGGTGGCGTCCACCGATGGCGGGCTGGCGGCGGATGTGCGGCCACTGGTGCGCTTCAACGTCAGTGTGATCGTTGAGCAGAATGGCCGTCGCGAGCGCGGCGGACATGGTGGCGGCGGGCGTACCGACTACCGTTATTTCCTCGCCGAAGACCGCGCCATGGGCTATGCCCGTGAAGCGCTGCGCCAGGCGCTGGTGAATCTGGAAGCGATCCCCGCTCCGGCCGGTACCCTGCCGGTGGTGTTGGGTTCGGGCTGGTCTGGCGTGCTGTTGCACGAAGCGGTCGGCCACGGTCTGGAGGGTGACTTCAACCGCAAGGGCAGTTCCGCCTACAGCGGGCGCATGGGTGAAATGGTTGCCTCCAAGCTCTGCACGATTGTCGATGACGGCACCTTGAGCGGCCGTCGTGGTTCGCTGAACGTCGACGACGAAGGCACGCCGACCGAGTGCACCACGCTGATCGAAAACGGCGTACTCAAAGGCTACATGCAGGACAAGCTCAACGCGCGCCTGATGGGCGTGGCCCGCACCGGTAACGGGCGTCGTGAGTCCTATGCGCACCTGCCGATGCCACGGATGACCAACACTTACATGCTCGGCGGCGAAAGTGATCCGGCGGAAATCATCGCTTCGGTGAAGAAGGGCATCTACTGCGCCAACCTCGGCGGCGGTCAGGTCGATATCACCAGCGGCAAGTTTGTGTTCTCCACCAGCGAGGCGTACCTGATCGAAGACGGCAAGATCACCGCGCCGGTCAAAGGCGCGACGTTGATCGGCAACGGCCCCGAGGCGATGAGCCGGGTGTCGATGGTCGGTAACGATCTGGCGCTGGACAGCGGTGTGGGCACGTGCGGCAAGGATGGGCAATCGGTGCCGGTAGGCGTAGGTCAGCCGACGCTGAAAATCGATGCGATCACCGTGGGTGGCACGGGCGCATAAATAAACGTGTGTAGGAGCTGCCGCAGGCTGCGATCTTTGCTCTTAAGATCAAAAGATCGCAGCCTGCGGCAGCTCCTACAAGTGGCGAATATCAACGCAGACCGCGTTGAGTCTCGTCCAGCTCACGGATGTACTTGAAGATCTTGCGGCTGGAAGCAGGAGGTTTGTTTTGCGCAACCTCGTGCTGAGCCTGACGGATCAGGGAACGCAGTTGCTGGCGATCGGCGTCCGGGTACTCGACGACGAATTTTTCCAGCACGGCATCGTCGCCTGCGATCAGGCGATCACGCCAGCGTTCGAGATTGTGGAAACGCTCGTTGTACTGGCGAGTCGAGGCATCGAGTTGATCGAGCAACGTGAGAATCGCGTCAGTGTCCTGATCGCGCATCAGTTTGCCGATGAACTGCAAATGCCGTTTACGCGCGATGTTCGCGGTGTGCTTGGGCGCATCGGCCAAGGCCCGGCGCATGGCGTCGGTCAGCGGCAGTTTTGCGATCAAGTCTGGCTTGAGTGTGGTCAGGCGCTCGCCGAGGTCAACCAGAGCATGCAGCTCGCGTTTGACCTGAGATTTGCTTTTTTCTCCCGTATCGAGGGAGTCGTCGTAAGAATCAACCATGGTGGCAGTCCGCAAAGAAACGCCGCCATGATAACCAGTCGGGGGCCGCTTGTCCGGCCCGGTCGCTCGATGACCCCAGCCGAAAGCAGAATTTGAGTGGAGATGAGCATGAGTGCAGTTCAAAGCGTCGGCCCGCAGGCATTGCCGGCACTGCAGGAACAAGTCGAGCAGATCATCGCCGAAGCCAAGCGTCAGGGCGCCAGCGCCTGCGAAGTAGCGGTGTCGCTGGAGCAGGGCCTGTCGACGTCGGTGCGCCAGCGCGAAGTCGAAACGGTCGAATTCAACCGTGATCAGGGTTTTGGCATCACGCTGTATGTTGGCCAGCGAAAAGGTTCGGCCAGCACCTCGGCGACCGGTCCGGATGCGATTCGCGAGACCGTCGCGGCGGCATTGGCCATTGCCAAACATACTTCCGAAGACGAAGCCTCGGGTTTGGCCGATGCGGCGTTGATGGCCAAGGAACAGCACGATTTTGACCTGTTCCACGAATGGGACATCACGCCGGAGCAGGCCATCGAGAAGGCCTTGCTCTGTGAAGCAGCGGCATTCGACGCCGATGCGCGGATCAAGAACGCCGATGGCACGACGCTGAGCACTCATCAGGGCTGCCGTGTGTACGGCAACAGCCACGGTTTCATCGGCGGCTATGCCTCGACCCGGCACAGCCTGAGTTGCGTGATGATTGCCGAGGCCGATGGCCAGATGCAGCGCGATTACTGGTATGACGTGAACCGTCAGGGCAGTTTGCTGGCTGATCCCGTGAGCATCGGCCAGCGTGCTGCGCAACGGGCGGCAAGCCGTCTGGGCGCGCGTCCGGTGCCGACCTGCGAGGTGCCGGTGCTGTTTTCCGCAGAGCTGGCTGGCGGTCTTTTTGGCAGTTTCCTTTCGGCGGTGTCCGGCGGCAGTCTGTATCGCAAGTCATCCTTCCTTGAAGGCACTCTGGGGCAGAAGCTGTTCCCGGAATGGCTGACCATCGATGAGCGTCCGCACCTGATGCGCGCGATGGGCAGTGCTTCGTACGACGGTGATGGTCTGGCAACGTATGCCAAACCGTTCGTCGAAAAAGGTGAGTTGGTGTCGTACATTCTTGGTACTTACTCCGGACGCAAACTCGGCATGCCGAGCACCGCCAATGCTGGCGGCGTGCACAACCTGTTCGTGACCCACGGCGATGAAGACCAGGCGGCGCTGTTGAAGCGTATGGGCCGTGGCTTGTTGGTCACCGAATTGATGGGGCACGGCTTGAACATGGTCACTGGCGATTATTCACGCGGGGCGGCGGGGTTCTGGGTCGAGAATGGAGAAATCCAGTTCGCGGTGCAGGAAGTCACCGTCGCGGGCAACATGCGTGACATGTTCAAGCAGATCGTTGCCGTGGGTAATGATCTGGAACTGCGCAGCAACATTCGCACCGGCTCGGTGTTGATCGAAAGGATGACGGTGGCGGGCAGCTAAGTCCCAGCCGTCACACCAAAAAGGCGCGCCACCTCATCGGGTGGCGCGCCTTTTTTATTGGCTCCACACAAAACCAATGTGGGAGCGAGCCTGCTCGCGAAAGCGTTTTTACTGCCGACCGCCAAGGTGACTGACAGGATGCCTTCGCGAGCAGGCTCGCTCCCACCCTGAAATCTGCATCGCTCGGCGCCCTTGTTTTGGTTCTCATTATCATCTAATAATAAATCTCATTATCGGATGAGCCCCGGATCATGAGTTCTGCCTTGCACGAGCAGCCGTACCTCGAAAGCTGGCGCTGGATGAGTCGCCAGATCCGTTGCGCGATGGATCCCGACGAACCGCGCCTGATCGAACACTATCTGGCCGAAGGCCGGTATCTGGCTTGTTGTACGGCAACTTCTCCCTGGACCATCGCTGAAACCTCCTTCCGTTTGCTGCTCGACACCGCCACCGACATCGCGCTGCCGTGGCATTGGCGCAGCGTCTGTCTCGATCAAGCCTGGCGCCCGCTGCGTGAAATGGAGCGCCTGTCCCTGTGCAAATGCCGGCTCACCCGCTGGCAACGCTACACCTGGCAGCTCGCCACTTGCGAACTGCTTCCTTCGATTCCTCTTATTGAACTGGTGCAAGGATTTTCAGATGACCAAGACACGTATTGAGCGCGACAGCATGGGCGAACTGCAGGTGCCGGTGGACGCTCTCTACGGCGCGCAAACCCAGCGCGCAGTGGATAACTTCCCGATCAGCGGCAAACCGATGCCGACGCAATTCATTCGCGCACTGATCCTCGCCAAAGCCGCCGCAGCCCGCGCCAACGTCGAACTCAACCAGATCACTGCCGCTCAGGGCAAAGCCATCAGCGACGCCGCGCAAGGTTTGCTCGAAGGCGATTTCATGCAGCATTTCCCGGTGGACATTTTCCAGACCGGCTCCGGCACCAGTTCCAACATGAACGCCAACGAGGTGATCGCCACCCTGGCCAGCCGTCTGCTCGGCACGCCGGTCAACGCTAACGATCACGTCAACTGTGGTCAGAGCAGCAACGACATCATCCCGACCACCATCCACGTCAGCGCTGCGCTGGCCCTGCACGAACTACTGCTGCCGGCGCTGTTGCACCTGGTGCAAGTGATCGAGCAAAAAGCCGGGCAGGTGCATCACCACGTCAAAACCGGGCGCACGCATTTGATGGACGCGATGCCGGTGCGCATGAGCCAGGTACTCAATGGCTGGGCACAGCAGCTCAAAGCCAACATCGCGCATTTGCAGGATTTGCTGCCGAGCCTGCAATCGCTGGCGCAGGGCGGCACGGCGGTCGGCACCGGGATCAACGCGCATCCTGAGTTCGCCGCACGTTTCAGTCGTCAGTTGAGCCAGTTGACCGACGTGCAATTTACCCCGGGCAAGGATCTGTTTGCGCTGATCGGCTCGCAGGATACCGCCGTTGCCGTCTCTGGCCAGCTCAAGGCCATCGCGGTATCGCTGATGAAAATCGCCAACGACCTGCGCTGGATGAACTCCGGCCCGCTCGCCGGCCTCGGCGAAATCGAACTGGAAGCCCTGCAACCGGGTTCGTCGATCATGCCGGGCAAGGTCAATCCGGTGATCCCGGAAGCCACCGCCATGGTCGCCGCGCAAGTGATCGGCAACGATTCGGTGATCACCATCGCCGGTCAGTCGGGCAATTTCGAACTCAACGTGATGCTGCCGATCATCGCGCAGAACCTGTTGAGCAGCATCGAACTGCTGGCCAACTCCAGCCGCTTGCTCGGTGACAAAGCCATCGCCAGCTTCAAGGTTAACGAGTCGCGCCTGAAAGAAGCGTTGTCGCGCAACCCGATTCTGGTCACCGCGCTCAACCCGATCATCGGTTACCAGAAAGCCGCTGAAATCGCCAAGCAGGCCTACAAGGAAGGCCGTGCGGTGATTGATGTCGCTCTGGAACACACCGACCTGTCGCGCAGCCAACTGGAAGAGTTGCTCAATCCCGAGAAACTCACCGCCGGCGGCGTGTAAACCCCGCTACCGCTTTGGAGGCTCACCATGGAGCACTGGAAACGCACGATCGAACGGGCCAATCGCTGCTTCATGCTGGGCGAACTGATCGATGCCCGTGAGGCTTACCTGCAAGCCCTGGCCCTGGCGCAAGTGTTGTACGAGCGCTGGGCAGATGCCGACGAAGCGGTGGCGGCCTGCGTCATCTCCCACCACAACCTCGCGGATTTGCACCTGCGTCTGAATCAGCCGGAGGAGAGCGCCGAATACCTTTGCGCCATCCACCAACGGCTGTTGCAGACCATGCAGGACGAGCGACTGCGCCCGGCGTTGCGTGAAGCGGCACTGCGCCAGAGCAGCAAGACTTACGTCGAGTTGCTGAATTTCATCAGCGAGCACGGCGAATATCCGCGCACCCAGCGCTTATTGCACCCCGACACCGGCAATGCGCGCCGTGCGCCTGCCCCCCATCACCATGGAGTCCATTGAAATGGCTTTTACCCTGCCTGCCTTGCCTTACGCCTACGACGCCCTCGAACCGCATATCGATGCGCAAACCATGGAGATTCACTACACCAAGCATCACCAGACTTACATCAACAACCTTAACGCCGCTGTAGAAGGCACTGAGTACGCTGAATGGCCGGTAGAAAAACTCGTCGCCAGTGTTCAGCAACTGCCGGAAAAACTGCGTGCGGCGGTGATCAATCAGGGCGGCGGTCACGCCAATCACTCGCTGTTTTGGGAAGTGATGGTGCCAAGCGGTGGTGGGAAACCTGACGGTGCGCTGGCCAAGGCTATCGAAGAACAACTGGGGGGGCTCGACAGCTTCAAGGAGGCGTTCACCAAAGCCGCGCTGACTCGTTTCGGCAGCGGCTGGGCCTGGCTCAGCGTGACCCCGGAGAAAAAACTGATCGTGGAGAGCAGCGGCAACCAGGACAGTCCGTTGATGAACGGCAATACGCCGATTCTTGGTCTCGACGTCTGGGAGCACGCCTATTATCTGCGCTATCAGAACCGTCGCCCGGAATACATCAACGCCTTTTACAACGTGATCAATTGGCCTGAAGTCGCAGCGCGCTATCAGGCCGCACTGGTTTAAGTCTTCTATAAAAACAATCCAGGGCTGACTATGGGCACTGAAACACTGGCGATCGGAAGTGGGCGAATGTTTCGTTACGCAGTGGGATTGCTATTGCTGTTGGCGGGCGTGACCTTACTGGTTGCCCACGGACTGGAATGGCTGAATCTCGAGCCGAGGCTGTCACGGGCATTGCAGGGCGGTGCGATCTGCGCCCTCGGCACGGCACTTGGCGCTGTGCCGGTGCTGGTGATTCGGCGCATGCCACAGGCACTCAGCGATACCTTGCTGGGTTTTGGCGCCGGGGTGATGCTGGCGGCGACGGCGTTTTCGCTGATCGTGCCGGGCATCGCTGCCGCTGAAAGCCTCGGCCTGACTCCGTGGGGTGCCAGTGGCCTGATCTGCTTCGGCATCATGCTCGGTGCGTTTGGCCTGTATCTGGTTGATCGCAAGGTGTCGGGCGCGTCCCCGGAAATGCTCGTCGGCACCGTCGAGCATCCGGTGATTCCGCCACGGATCTGGCTGTTCGTGTTCGCCATCATTGCCCATAACATTCCTGAAGGCATGGCCGTTGGCGTTTCTGCTGGCGGCGGCATGCCGGATGCGGACAGTCTGGCCATGGGCATCGCTTTACAGGATGTGCCGGAAGGTCTGGTGATTGCGCTGGTCCTGGCCGGGGCGGGGATGTCGAGGGTCAAGGCGTTTCTGATCGGCGCGGCTTCAGGTCTGGTTGAGCCGGTGTTTGCGCTGCTGTGTGCCTGGCTGGTCAGTCTGGCGCAGGTGTTGTTGCCTTTAGGGCTGGCGCTGGCGGCAGGGGCGATGTTGCTGGTGGTGACCCATGAAGTGATTCCCGAGTCGAGACGCCATGGTCATGACAAGCTGGCCAGTCTTGGTTTGTTGATCGGGTTTTGTTTGATGATGGTAATGGATACGGCGCTGGGCTGAATGAAGGTGAAGAGGGAGCAAGCTCCCTCATTGGCGGATCAACCGCCTTCATCGAAGTAGTTGTTGATCAGCTCCACCAAGGCATCCATGGCCTCCTCAGCCTGTTCACCTTCGGTGCTCAAATGGATTTTGGTGCCCTTGCCGGCCGCGAGCATCATCATCGCCATGATGCTTTTACCGTCCACTGCTGTCTCGGGCGTGCGACCGACTCTAATCGTCGTCTCCGGAAACTTGCCGGCCACGCCGACAAATTTAGCCGATGCCCGGGCATGCAGACCCAATTTGTTGATGATTTCGATTTCACGAGCAGGCATCGCGGAGTGAATCCTTTAAGTGAGGTCGCGGTGGCGAACCTGGACGTTCTTCAGGGTTTTCTGCAGGGCCTGACCCAGGCGTTCGGTCAGGTAGACAGAGCGGTGATGTCCGCCGGTGCAGCCAATGGCAATGGTGACGTAGGCGCGGTTGCTGGCGGCGAAGCGCGGCAGCCACTTGTGCAGGTAGGCGAAGATGTCCTGATACATTTCTTCGACATCCGGCTGTTCCGCCAGATATTCGGCCACCGGCGCATCGAGGCCTGACTGCGCGCGGAGTTCCGGTTTCCAGTATGGATTTGGCAGGCAGCGCACATCGAAAACCAGATCGGCATCAACCGGCATGCCGCGCTTGAAGCCAAATGACTCGACCAGAAACGCCGTGCCCGGCTCCGGCTGATTCAGCAGGCGCAGCTTGATGGAATCGCGCAACTGATACAGGTTGAGGTTGGTGGTGTTGATCTTCAGGTCAGCGAGATCGGCGATCGGGCCGAGCAGGGCGGTTTCATCCTGAATCGCCTCGGCCAGCGAGCGATTGGCATTGCTCAGCGGATGACGACGACGGGTCTCGGAAAACCGCTTGAGCAGGGTTTCCTCGTCAGCGTCCAGGTACAGCACATCGCACTGGATATGCTTGCTTCTGGCGTCTTCAAGCAATTCGGGGAAGCGTGACAGGTGACTTGGCAAGTTGCGCGCATCGATCGACACGGCCACCAGCGGTTGCGCCAATTCAGTGTGAATCAGGGCGCGCTCGGCCAGCTCCGGCAGCAATCCCGCCGGCAAGTTGTCGATGCAGTAGTAACCGTTGTCCTCAAGGACGTTCAGGGCGGTACTTTTGCCCGAGCCCGAACGGCCACTGACGATGATCAAACGCATGATTAATGCCCGTTCTGCTCGTCCAGTACGACCTGGTACAAGGCTTCGCTGCTCGGGGCGCTGCGCAGTTTATCGCGTACTTCCTTGCGATCGAGCATGCTGGCGATCTGACGCAACAATTCCAGGTGCGCATCGGTTGCGGCTTCCGGGACCAGCAAAACAAACAGCAGGTCCACCGGCGCGCCGTCGATGGCGTCGAAATCGATAGGGGCTTCAAGGTGCAACAGCGCGCTGATGGGCGACTGGCAACCCTTGAGGCGGCAGTGAGGAATGGCGATGCCGTTGCCAAAACCGGTAGAACCGAGTTTTTCACGGGCAATCAACGCCTCGAAGACATCTTGCATCGCCAGAACCGGCACTTCGCGATGGATCAGGTTGGCAATCTGTTCGAGGGCTTTTTTCTTGCTGCCGCCCGGCGCGTTCACTTGGGAACGGCCGGGGGTCAGGATGGTTTCAAGTCGGATCATGGATTAGGGATGTTAACGACCGGTTGCGCCCTGAAGGAGGCTCTGGGTCTTTTCCTTATGCTTTTTGAGTTGGCGATCCAGCTTGTCGGTCAGTGAGTCGATCGCAGCATACATATCAGTATCTTCTGCGTTGGCGACCACTTCGCTGCCGGGTATATGCAAGGTGGCTTCGATTTTCTGCTTCAGCTTTTCGACGCACATCGTGACTTGCACGTTGGTGATCTTGTCGAAATGTCGCTCCAGTCGTTGGAGTTTTTCCTCGATATAGGAACGCAGAGGTTGGGTCACTTCCAGTTGGTGTCCACTGATGTTGACTTGCATACAGCTTCTCCTTCGTTGCCAGTGCATAAAGCGGCAGGCTGGATAGCCTGCCACTGGAACGCTGTAACGTGGCTTACATCAACCGCTTGCGTTCGCTCGAAGGCGCGATCCCTAAGGATTCGCGGTACTTGGCGACGGTGCGGCGAGCCACCTGAATGCCTTGTGCCTCCAGTAAACCAGCGATCTTGCTGTCACTCAACGGCTTTTTCTGATTTTCCGCTGCAACCAGTTTTTTGATGATCGCGCGGATCGCTGTGGACGAGCATTCGCCGCCTTCGGAGGTGCTGACGTGGCTGGAGAAAAAGTATTTCAACTCATAAATACCGCGCGGGGTATGCATGAATTTCTGCGTGGTCACCCGGGAAATCGTTGATTCGTGCATGCCGACCGCTTCGGCGATGTCATGCAGGACCAACGGCTTCATGGCTTCGTCGCCGTACTCCAGAAAACCGCGCTGATGCTCGACGATCTGGGTGGCAACTTTCATCAGGGTTTCGTTGCGGCTTTGCAGGCTCTTGATGAACCAGCGAGCCTCCTGCAACTGATTGCGCATGAACGTGTTGTCGGCACTGGTGTCGGCGCGACGGACGAAACCGGCGTACTGGGCGTTGACGCGCAGGCGTGGCACCGACTCCTGGTTCAACTCGACCAGCCAGCGCTCATTGTCCTTGCGCACGATGACGTCAGGCACAACGTATTCGGCTTCGGTGGATTCGATCTGCGAACCTGGACGCGGATTCAGGCTTTGTACCAGTTCGATCACCTGACGCAGTTCGTCTTCCTTGAGCTTCATGCGCCGCATCAACTGGCTGTAGTCGCGACTACCCAGCAGGTCGATGTAATCGCTGACCAGACGTTTCGCTTCAGCCAGCCAAGGCGTCTTGGCCGACAATTGGCGTAATTGCAGCAGCAGGCATTCGCCGAGGTTGCGCGCGCCGATCCCGGCCGGCTCGAACTGTTGAATGCGGTGCAGGACGGCTTCGATTTCGTCCAGTTCGATGTCCAGTTCCGGGTCGAACGCCTCAAGAATTTCTTCGAGGGTTTCGTCCAGGTAGCCCTGATTGTTGATGCAATCGATCAGGGTCACGGCGATCAGGCGATCGGTGTCGGACATCGGTGCGAGGTTCAGTTGCCACAGCAGGTGGCTTTGCAGACTCTCGCCGGCAGAGGTGCGAGTGGTGAAGTCCCATTCGTCATCATCGCTGCTGGGCAGGCTGCTGGCGCTGGTCTGGTAAACGTCTTCCCACGCGGTATCGACGGGAAGTTCGTTGGGGATACGCTCGCTCCAGTCACCTTCCTCAAGGTTGTCCACCGTCGGGGCGGTTTCCTGATAGGAGGGTTCCTGGATTTCGGTATTGGGCTTTTGTTCGGCGTTGTCGGCCATGGGGTCGGAATTGTCGAAGTCGTCGCCTTCTTCCTGGCGTTCGAGCATCGGATTGGATTCCAGCGCCTCCTGGATTTCCTGTTGCAGATCCAGGGTCGACAATTGGAGCAGGCGGATGGCCTGTTGCAGCTGCGGTGTCATCGTCAGCTGCTGGCCCATTCTCAAGACTAGCGATGGTTTCATGGCAGGGGCTTAACACCTTATTCGCCGGCGCTATGCGCCATCCACTACAGGGCGCCGAAGCGCCAAACTTAAGCAAATTATATGCCTGAAACTGAAGTGTTTGCCTAGAGCGCTGTAACAATTAAAGCGTATTAATTCCTGCTTGAATCGATACAGCGCCCCGGCGGCGCACCGGGCACTGTCGCGCTTACAGGCGGAACTCGTGACCCAGATACACTTCCTTGACCAGATCGTTGGCCAGGATGGTTTCTGCGTCGCCTTCAGCGATCAGTTGACCATCGTTGACGATGTAAGCGGTTTCGCAGATGTCCAGTGTCTCTCGAACGTTGTGGTCGGTGATCAATACACCGATACCTTTGGCCTTGAGGTGGTGGATGATCTGCTTGATGTCGCCGACCGAAATCGGGTCGACACCGGCGAACGGTTCGTCGAGCAGGATGAATTTCGGTGCCGTTGCCAGCGCGCGAGCGATTTCCACCCGGCGGCGTTCACCACCGGACAGGCTCATGCCAAGGTTGTCGCGGATGTGGCTGATGTGGAATTCCTGCAGCAGGCTTTCCAGCTCTTTGCGGCGACCGGCCTTGTCGAGCTCCTGACGGGTCTCGAGGATAGCCATGATGTTGTCGGCCACCGACAGTTTGCGGAAGATCGACGCTTCTTGCGGCAGATAGCCGATGCCAGCCTTTGCACGGCCGTGCATTGGCTGATGGCTGACGTCCAGATCATCGATCAGTACGCGGCCCTGATCGGCCTGTACCAGGCCGACGATCATGTAGAAGCACGTGGTCTTGCCGGCACCGTTCGGGCCGAGCAGACCGACGATCTGGCCGCTGTCGATCGACAGGCTGACGTCACGCACGACCTGGCGGCTTTTATAGGCCTTGGCCAGGTGCTGAGCTTTCAGAGTTGCCATTACTGGGTTTTCTCGTCGGTTTTCTTCTTCGGCTGGATCACCATGTCGATGCGCGGACGCGCCTCGGTGACCTTGCTGCCGGTAGCGCGACCGGCGCTGGCCAGTTTCTTCACGGTGTCATAGACGATTTTCTCGCCCTGAGTAACGTTGCCGTCTTTGTCGACGACCTTGGCCTTATCGATCAGTACGACGCGGTTTTGCTGGGCGTGGTATTGAATCGTCACGCCGTAGCCTTGAACCGGTTTGGTGTCGCCCTGGGTTTGCAACTGCTCGAAGTAAGCGAGGTTGCCCACGGAGGTCACTACGTCGATATCGCCATTCGGCGCGCGAGTCATGGTGACGGTGTTGCCTTTAACGATCATCGAACCCTGGGTGATGATTACATCACCCTTATAGGTGGCAATGCCGTTCTTGTCATCCAGTTGGGCGTCGTCGGCCTGAATGCGGATAGGTTGCTGCTGATCGTTCGGCAGAGCCCAGGCGCTCACGCTTCCCAGTGCTGCGCCCAGACTGAGCAAAATAGGGAGGGTTTTAACGAGCCTCATACTGTCCTCTTACGTTCGATAGCAGGTGTATCCTGCTTTCCTTCAGGTACGCTTTCATTCCAACGCCAGTCGATACACCGCCAGCGCCGTCGATTCTAACGGGTTGCTCGGTCTGCGCATATTCCTGCTGCGGGAACACGGTCATGCGAGTGGAAGTGATCAGGATGTCACGCTTCTTTTCATCGGTGCGCGCAACGCGTACCGAGTCGATCAGTTCGACTTCGGTGCCGCCTGAGTTCACTTCGCCGCGCTCACTGGTCACGTGCCACGGAAATTCCGTTCCGCGATACATGTTCAGGTCGGGTTTGGTCACGAGCGTGACATCGGTTGCCTTCACGTGCTCGGCTTTTTCGGACGTCATTTCATACTGCACCTTGCCATCCGGCAGGTATTGCAGGGTATGCGTGTTGGTTGCATACCAGTCGATAGGCGTCTCCACCGAGGTGACCGGAGGTTTGTCGAGAAAACGTTCCGGGCTGATATTCCAATAGCCGACCGCTGCGAAAATCGCAGCGATGCAGCCGAACAGCAGGAAGTTACGAAATTTTTTGCTGAACATGGCTTGGCTCACAGGTACGCGGCGTTGGCCGCATCGAGGCGGCCTTGGGCGCGCAGGATCAATTCGCAGAATTCGCGGGCGGCGCCTTCACCACCACGGGCGCGGGTAACGCCATGGGCGTGTTCGCGGACGAAGTCGGCAGCGTTGGCCACGGCCATGCCCAGGCCTACACGGCGAATCACCGGCAGGTCAGGCAGGTCGTCACCGAGATAGGCGACCTGTTCATAGCTTAGGCCCAGTTGCTCCAGCAGGCCGTCGAGAACGACCAATTTGTCTTCGCGTCCCTGAAACAGGTGCGGGATGCCCAGGTTTTTGGCGCGGCGTTCCACCACGGGCGTCTTGCGGCCACTGATGATGGCGGTCTGCACACCGGCGTTCATCAGCATCTTGATGCCCTGACCGTCGAGGGTGTTGAAGGTCTTGAATTCGCTGCCGTCTTCAAGGAAGTACAGGCGCCCGTCGGTGAGAACGCCGTCGACGTCGAAAACCGCCAGTTTGATCGCTTTGCCGCGTTGCAGCAGATCGTTGTTCATTACATCACTCCTGCGCGCAGCAGATCGGAGAGGTTGAAGGCGCCGACCGGGCGATCATCTTCATCCACAACAACCAGTGCGTTGATTCGGTGGTCTTCCATGATTTTCAGGGCTTCGGCGGCCAGCATTTCCGGCCGGGCAGTCTTGCCGTGGGCCGTCATCACCTGGTCGATGGTGGCGCTGCGAATGTCGATGCTGCGGTCCAGGGTGCGGCGCAAGTCGCCGTCAGTGAAGATCCCGGCGAGTTTGCCATCGGCTTCAAGGATCACGGTCATGCCCAGCCCCTTGCGGGTCATTTCCATCAGCGCATCCTTGAGCAGCGTGCCGCGCTGTACTTGCGGCAACTCCTGACCGGCATGCATGACGTTTTCCACTTTCAGCAACAGGCGACGGCCAAGGGCGCCACCCGGATGAGAAAAGGCGAAGTCTTCGGCAGTGAAACCGCGCGCTTCCAGCAGTGCGACCGCCAGCGCGTCGCCCATGACCAGTGCTGCGGTGGTCGAGGAGGTCGGCGCCAGGTTCAGCGGGCAGGCTTCATGCTCGACGTGAACGTTGAGGTTGACCTCGGCAGCCTTGGCCAGCGGCGATTGCGGGTTGCCGGTGACGCTGATCAGCTGGATGCCCAGGCGTTTGATCAGTGGCAGCAGGGTGACGATTTCGTTGGTCGAGCCGGAGTTCGACAGGGCGAGGATCACATCATCGCGAGTGATCATGCCCATGTCGCCATGACTGGCTTCGGCCGGGTGGACGAAGAAAGCCGGGGTGCCGGTGCTGGCCAGGGTCGCGGCAATCTTGTTGCCGATGTGCCCGGATTTGCCCATGCCGACCACGACTACACGGCCTTTACTGGCCAGAATCATCTCGCAAGCGCGTACGAAATCGGCGTCGATATGGGGCAACAAGCCTTGTACGGCTTCCACTTCGAGTTGGATGGTGCGTTGTGCCGATTGAATCAGGTCGCTGGATTGGCTCATGTCAGAAATCGTATAGCCCGATGAAAAGGCGGCGATTATAGCGGTTATGTTGCAAAGCCTCACGCTAGTTCGTCGTGCTTTGTCATTACTCGTTACCAAAACCCGGTAAAAGAGCCTGCGCACCTGTCATATCGCCGAACTCAGGCTGGTACAAGCCTTGGGCGCTTCGCCTTTGCAGTGATATAGTTCGCCGCCAGTTCGGCCTGCCCGGGATGTACGTACTTTTCAAGTAAAGACAGGCGTCCGAGTGAGAGGCTGCATCGCAAGGAGTTTAGATGAGTGCCGATAACGCCTACGCGGTCGAGCTGAAGGGAGTCTCCTTCAAGCGCGGTGCGCGCAGCATTTTCAATAACGTCGATATTCGCATACCGCGCGGCAAGGTCACCGGCATCATGGGGCCTTCCGGGTGTGGCAAGACCACGCTGCTGCGATTGATGGGCGCACAATTGCGTCCTGCCAGCGGCGAAGTCTGGGTCAACGGCCAGAATCTGCCTGCGCTTTCGCGCAGCGATCTGTTCGATGCGCGAAAGCACATGGGTGTGCTGTTTCAAAGCGGCGCGCTGTTCACCGATCTCGATGTGTTCGAGAACGTGGCTTTCCCCCTGCGTGTTCATACCGATTTGCCGGAAGAAATGATCCGCGACATCGTCCTGCTCAAATTGCAGGCGGTCGGCCTGCGCGGTGCCATCGAGTTGATGCCGGATGAGCTGTCCGGTGGCATGAAGCGCCGCGTTGCACTGGCGCGGGCGATTGCGCTCGATCCGCAGATTCTCATGTACGACGAACCGTTCGTCGGGCAGGACCCGATCGCCATGGGCGTGCTGGTCCGTCTGATCCGTCTGCTCAATGATGCGCTGGGGATCACCAGTATCGTGGTGTCCCACGATCTGGCTGAAACCGCGAGCATCGCCGACTACATCTATGTGGTCGGTGATGGTCAGGTGCTGGGGCAGGGTACGCCGGACGAGTTGATGAACTCGGACGAGCCGCGGATCCGTCAGTTCATGACCGGCGATCCCGATGGCCCGGTGCCGTACCATTTTCCAGCGACGGATTACCGCGCAGATCTTCTGGGGAAGCGCTGATGCGCAGAATTTCATTAATAGAACGCGTGCGCCGGTTCGGCGAGGCGGCGATCGACGCCATCGCGGTGTTCGGTCGTGCAACGCTGTTCCTGTTTCATGCCTTGCTGGGGCGAGGCGGGATCAGCGGCGGTTTCAGTCTGCTGGTCAAGCAGTTGCATTCAGTCGGCGTCATGTCGCTGGTGATCATCGTCGTTTCCGGGATTTTCATCGGCATGGTGCTGGCGCTGCAGGGTTTCAGCATTCTGTCGAGCTACGGTTCGGAGCAGGCGGTGGGGCAGATGGTTGCACTGACCCTGTTGCGTGAGCTGGGTCCGGTGGTGACTGCGCTGTTGTTCGCCGGTCGTGCCGGTTCGGCACTGACCGCAGAGATCGGCAACATGAAGTCCACCGAACAGCTTTCCAGCCTGGAAATGATCGGCGTCGATCCGCTCAAATATATTATTGCCCCGCGCCTGTGGGCCGGCTTCATTTCCCTGCCGGTGCTGGCGATGATCTTCAGCGTGGTGGGCATCTGGGGCGGTTCGTGGGTGGCTGTCGACTGGCTGGGTGTGTATGAAGGCTCTTACTGGGCGAACATGCAGAACAGCGTGAACTTCACCAGTGACGTGCTCAATGGCGTGATCAAAAGCATCGTTTTCGCCTTTGTAGTGACCTGGATCGCCGTATTCCAAGGCTATGACTGTGAGCCCACTTCCGAGGGCATCAGTCGCGCCACCACCAAGACTGTAGTGTTTGCCTCGCTGGCAGTGCTCGGCCTGGACTTTATTCTGACCGCTTTGATGTTTGGAGATTTCTGATGCAAAACCGCACCCTGGAAATCGGTGTCGGCCTGTTCCTGCTGGCAGGGATCCTGGCTTTGTTGCTGCTTGCTTTGCGGGTCAGTGGTCTGTCTCCGACGTCGACCACTGACACCTATAAACTGTATGCCTACTTTGACAATATCGCCGGTTTGACGGTCAGAGCCAAAGTGACCATGGCCGGTGTGACCATCGGCAAGGTCACGGCAATCGATCTGGATCGCGACAGCTTCACCGGTCGGGTAACCCTGCAAGTGGATAAAAAGGTCGACAACCTGCCGACCGACTCCACAGCGTCTATCCTGACCGCTGGTCTGCTGGGCGAGAAGTACATCGGTATCAGCGTCGGCGGGGAAGACAAACCGTTGAAGGATGGCGGAACCATCCATGACACGCAGTCGTCACTGGTACTGGAAGACCTGATCGGTAAATTCCTGCTCAATACCGTTAGCAAAGACGCCAAATGAGGAGCTTTTGAATGATCTCTATCTTGCGACGTAGCCTGTTGGTGTTACTGGCGGCCCTGCCGTTGATGGGTAACGCCATGGCTGCTGCGACCTCGGCACATGATCTGGTGCAGGACACAACCACCCGGTTGCTGGCCGACCTGGCTGCCAACAAAGAGAAGTACAAGCAGGATCCGACGGATTTCTACGCGGCGCTCAACAGCATCGTCGGGCCAGTGGTAGACGCCGAAGGCATTTCCAAGAGCATCATGACGGTCAAGTACTCGCGCAAGGCCACGCCTGCGCAGATGCAGACCTTCCAGGAAAACTTCAAGAAAGGCCTGTTCCAGTTCTACGGCAACGCCTTGCTCGAGTACAACAACCAGGGCATTACTGTTGATCCGGCCAAGGACGAATCGGGCGATCGCACCAGCGTCAACATGACCGTCAAGGGCAGCAGCGGCGCAATCTATCCTGTGCAGTACACGCTGGAGAAGATCAACGGTGAGTGGAAACTGCGCAACGTGATCATCAACGGCATCAACATCGGCAAGCTGTTCCGTGATCAGTTCGCTGATGCCATGCAGCGCAATGGCAACGATCTGGACAAGACCATCAATGGTTGGGCCGGGGAAGTGGCCAAGGCCAAAGAAGCCACCGAAAAGAACCCCGCGCAATGAATGAGGCCGCAGTTCGTATGAGCGATGTCGACGAGCTTCTGCTTAGCGGGGTGCTGGACTATCGCACCGGCGCAGACCTGCGCAAGCAAGGTCAGGCGTTGATCAAGTCCAGCAAAGCCTCTTCGCTGGTGATCGATTGCTCGGCGGTGAAGAAGTCCAGCAGCGTCGGCTTGTCGTTGCTACTGTGCTTCATGCGCGATGCCATCGCGGCCGGCAAGGCTGTGAGCATCCGTGCGATGCCCGAAGACATGCGCGAAATTGCTCAGGTCAGTGAGCTGACCGAACTGTTGGCGCACCCCTGAACCCACATCTATAAAGAAGCCCCCCGTCAGAGTCCTGCCATGCGGGGTTCGCAGGCGCGGGGCTTTTTTGTATGATGTCCGACCCGTGCGCACAGGGCGCCGATTGAGGTTGAGCATGCAGGCCGTAGAAGTGAAGAGCTTCCTTGAAGGAAAGCTGCCCGGAACGTTGGTAGAAGTTGAGGGCGAAGGCTGCAATTTCCAGCTGAACGTGATTAGCGATGAACTGGCGGCGTTGAGCCCGGTGAAGCGTCAGCAGCAGATCTATGCCCATTTGAACCCATGGATCACCGATGGCAGCATCCATGCGGTCACTATGAAATTTTTCAGCAGCGCGGCCTGGGCCGAGCGCACCTGAGCCTAAGGGCGTCGAGATTCTTATGGATAAATTGATTATTACCGGTGGCGCTCGTCTTGATGGCGAGATCCGCATTTCCGGGGCAAAGAACTCTGCCCTGCCGATCCTGGCTGCCACCCTGCTGTGCGATGGCCCGGTGACCGTTGGCAACCTGCCGCACCTGCACGACATCACCACCATGATCGAGCTGTTCGGTCGCATGGGCATTGAGCCGGTTATCGACGAGAAGCTCAGCGTCGAAATCGACCCGCGCACCATCAAGACCCTGATCGCGCCGTACGAACTGGTGAAAACCATGCGTGCGTCGATCCTGGTACTGGGCCCGATGGTTGCCCGCTTCGGTGAAGCCGAAGTTGCACTGCCTGGCGGTTGCGCCATCGGTTCGCGTCCGGTCGACCTGCACATCCGTGGCCTCGAAGCCATGGGCGCGGTGATCGACGTCGAAGGCGGCTACATCAAGGCCAAGGCGCCTGAAGGTGGCCTGCGCGGTGCACACTTCTTCTTCGATACCGTCAGTGTGACCGGTACCGAGAACATCATGATGGCCGCTGCTCTGGCCAAGGGCCGCAGCGTGTTGCAGAACGCCGCTCGCGAACCTGAAGTGGTTGACCTGGCGAACTTCCTCAATGCCATGGGCGCCAAGGTTTCCGGCGCTGGTACCGACACCATCACCATCGATGGCGTCGAGCGTCTGGGTTCGGCTTTCTACAAGGTCATGCCTGACCGTATCGAAACCGGCACCTACCTTGTTGCCGCTGCCGTGACCGGCGGCCGCGTCAAGGTCAAGGACACTGATCCGACCATCCTTGAAGCCGTTCTGGAAAAACTCCGTGAAGCCGGTGCAGAAATCACCTGCGGTGAAGACTGGATCGAGCTGAACATGCACGGCAAGCGTCCGAAAGCAGTCAACGTGCGCACCGCGCCGTACCCTGCATTCCCGACCGACATGCAGGCGCAGTTCATCTCGCTCAACGCCATTGCCGAAGGCACCGGTGCGGTGATCGAGACGATCTTCGAAAACCGTTTCATGCACGTCTATGAGCTGCACCGCATGGGCGCCAAGATCCAGGTCGAAGGCAACACTGCCATCGTTACCGGTACTGAAGTCCTGAAGGGCGCGCCAGTGATGGCCACCGACCTGCGTGCTTCGGCCAGCCTGGTGATCTCCGCACTGGTTGCCGAAGGCGACACACTGATCGACCGCATCTACCACATTGACCGTGGTTACGAGTGCATCGAAGAAAAACTGCAGATGCTGGGCGCCAAGATCCGTCGCGTTCCGGGCTGATTGCTGCATTGGGACACAGGGACGTGTCCACTGATTTTAAGAGTCGAGCCGGTTTCCGGCTCGATGTGTGTCCGGCGCCGATTGCGACCGGACATGAGTACCTTGATAAGGACTGACGTTTCCCATGTTGACCATCGCACTGTCCAAGGGCCGCATCCTTGACGACACCCTGCCGCTTCTCGCCGAAGCGGGCATCGTGCCGACCGAGAATCCGGACAAGAGCCGCAAGCTGATCATCCCCACGACGCAAGACGACGTTCGTCTGCTGATCGTGCGTGCCACCGATGTGCCGACTTACGTCGAGCATGGCGCGGCTGACCTCGGCGTTGCCGGTAAAGACGTGCTGATGGAATACACCGGCCAGGGCCTGTACGAGCCGCTGGATCTGCAGATCGCCCAGTGCAAGCTGATGACCGCCGGCAAGATCGGCGCGCCCGAGCCCAAGGGCCGTCTGCGCGTGGCGACCAAGTTCGTCAATGTCGCCAAGCGCTACTACGCCGAGCAGGGCCGTCAGGTCGACATCATCAAGCTCTACGGCTCGATGGAGCTGGCGCCGCTGATCGGTCTGGCGGACAAGATCATTGACGTGGTCGACACCGGCAACACCCTGCGCGCCAACGGTCTGGAACCTCAGGAACTGATCGCCACGATCAGCTCGCGCCTGGTCGTCAATAAAGCTTCGATGAAAATGCAACACGCCCGAATCCAGGCGTTGATCGATACCCTGCGCAACGCAGTGGAATCGCGACACCGCGGCTGATTTACCTGCGCGTCCCCAGGTCGCGCCGTCTATCCGCCTCATAGCCAGAATTCTCAGGTGCCCAAGCGGATCGAATGATAGTTTCGGGCGCCTGAGTTTTTGCCATTCCTATGAGGCTCTCGCTATGACCGCACCGACTGCAATTCGCCGACTCAACGCTGCTGACCCGGATTTCGCGCATCATCTGGATCATTTGCTGAGCTGGGAAAGTGTGTCTGACGACTCGGTCAATCAGCGGGTGCTGGACATCATCAAGGCTGTGCGTGAACGCGGTGACGCAGCGCTGGTCGAGTTCACCCAGAAGTTTGATGGCCTCGAAGTCGCGTCGATGGCCGACCTGATCCTGCCGCGCGAGCGCTTGGAACTGGCGCTGACCCGCATCACCGTGCCACAGCGCGAAGCGTTGGAAAAAGCCGCCGCTCGCGTGCGCAGCTACCACGAAAAACAGAAGCAGGATTCCTGGAGCTATACCGAGGCTGACGGCACTGTGCTGGGCCAGAAAGTCACGCCGCTGGATCGCGCTGGCCTGTACGTGCCGGGCGGCAAGGCGTCGTACCCGTCGTCGGTGTTGATGAACGCGATTCCGGCCAAAGTGGCGGGCGTGACCGAAGTGGTCATGGTCGTACCGACCCCGCGCGGTGAAATCAACGAGCTGGTGCTGGCGGCCGCGTGCATTGCGGGTGTCGACCGGGTGTTCACCATCGGCGGCGCGCAAGCCGTTGCGGCGCTGGCCTATGGCACCGAAAGCGTGCCGAAAGTCGACAAAGTCGTTGGCCCAGGCAACATCTATGTCGCCACTGCCAAGCGCCACGTCTTCGGTCAGGTTGGCATCGACATGATCGCCGGCCCTTCGGAAATCCTCGTGGTGTGCGACGGCCAGACCGATCCGGACTGGATCGCCATGGACCTGTTCTCGCAAGCCGAGCACGACGAAGACGCGCAGGCAATTCTGGTCAGCCCGGATGCCGAGTTCCTCGACAAGGTCGCCGCGAGCATCGATAAACTGCTGCCGACCATGGACCGCGCGACCATCATCGAAACTTCGATCAATGGCCGTGGTGCGCTGATTCACGTGAAGGACATGGCCCAAGCCATCGAAGTCGCCAACCGCATCGCCCCGGAACACTTGGAGCTGTCGGTGGCTGACCCACAGGCCTGGCTGCCGCAGATCCGCCACGCTGGCGCGATCTTCATGGGCCGCCACACCTCCGAAGCGCTGGGCGATTACTGCGCAGGCCCGAACCACGTACTGCCGACTTCGGGCACCGCGCGGTTCTCCTCGCCGCTGGGCGTGTACGACTTCCAGAAGCGCTCGTCGATCATCTTTTGCTCCGAGGCCGGTGCTTCCGAGCTGGGTAAGACTGCATCGGTACTGGCCCGTGGTGAATCCCTGAGCGCACACGCGCGCAGCGCCGAATACCGCATCAAAGACGAAGACTTTCTAAAAGGGCAGGGGAACTGAGCGATGAGTAAATTCTGGAGCCCGTTCGTCAAGGATCTGGTGCCCTACGTGCCGGGCGAACAACCGAAGCTGACCAGACTGGTCAAGCTCAACACCAACGAAAACCCCTACGGCCCTTCGCCAAAGGCGCTGGCGGCGATGCAGGTTGAACTGAATGACAACCTGCGTCTGTACCCGGACCCGAACAGTGATCTGCTGAAAACGGCTGTTGCCAACTACTACGGTGTGCAGAGTAATCAGGTGTTCCTCGGCAACGGTTCGGACGAAGTGCTCGCGCACATTTTCCATGGTTTGCTGCAACACGATCAGCCGCTACTGTTTCCGGACATCAGCTACAGCTTCTATCCGGTGTACTGCGGTTTGTACGGCATCAAATACGACGCGGTGCCGCTGGATGCACAGTTCCAGATCGACCCGGCGGACTACGCCAAGCCGAACGGCGGGATCATTTTTCCGAATCCGAACGCGCCAACCGGTTGCCTGCTGGCGCTGGAAGCGGTCGAACAGATCCTCAAGGCCAGCCCGGATTCGGTGGTGGTGGTTGACGAGGCATACATCGACTTTGGCGGCGAAACGGCGATTACTCTGGTGGACCGTTATCCGAACTTGCTGGTGACGCAAACCCTGTCCAAGTCGCGTTCGCTGGCGGGTTTGCGCGTTGGTCTGGCGGTTGGGCATCCCGATCTGATCGAGGCACTGGAGCGGATCAAGAACAGTTTCAACTCTTATCCGCTCGATCGTCTGGCGATTGTCGGTGCAACTGCAGCGTTCGAAGATCGCGAGCATTTCGACAAGACCTGCCGTCTGGTGATCGAGAGCCGTGAGTGGGTGATCGCGCAGTTGCAGGCCAAGGGGTTTGAAGTGCTGCCATCGGCGGCGAACTTCATTTTCGCCCGGCATCCGCAGCATGATGCGGCAGGGCTGGCGGCCAAGCTGCGTGAGCAGGGTGTGATCGTGCGGCACTTCAAGCAGGAGCGGATTGCGCAGTTCCTGCGGATTTCGATTGGTACGCCGGAGCAGAATCAGGCGCTGATTGATGGGCTTGGCGACCTCTAAAAGCAAAAGCCCCTCACCCTAGCCCTCTCCCGGAGGGAGAGGGGACTAAATGGGGGATGCTGTTGAACTGCACCGACCTGATGCTGCTTTACCGAATCCATAATCGACTCGGTCTTTCAGGCCGATGTACCTCACAAGACAACTCGGTCGGCCCCCTCTCCCTCCGGGAGAGGGCTGGGCGGGCGGCGTTTCCGATGAGGGTCTGCTCTTACTCGTGATGCGGTTCGCCAAGGAATGTCAGTGAGGTAAATAAGCCGCGGCTATCCACATCAACACTGCCCTTCACCGGCACCTCAACCTGTGCCGCAATCACATTCAACCCTTCATTCCTCACCAATACCTGCGCCCGCCCATCCTTGTCAGTCTCTGTGCTCAACGTGTTCGGCGCGCTGCGATAGTCGCCAATCAACTTCACCCCGGCCGCCGGTTTGCCATCGAGCAACACCCGCACCGGCAATGATTTGCCCGGCCCTACGGTCAGCGGATCAACCTCCGGCAAAATCAGCAACTTGATCTGATCGAGCTTGGGCAACTTCGCCCCCGGCTGATAAATCGCCAGACTGTATTTAAACGTCTCGGTTGCCTCGACAGCGCCTGGCACTTTGCTGCGACCTTCGTTTATCCACTTCTTGTCCGCCGTCTGTGACCACATGCCATTGTTCAATGCCACCGCCATCACCGCCGGCGACTTCAAAGGTTTCAGGCGAGCATGATCTGCCAGGCGCTCGACGCTGACCGGAATCATCTTGCCGGCAACGTCGTAAGCCCAGGCACCTCTGATCTTCTGCGCTTTGAACGCGTTGTCCTCGGCGCCATGACCGTAGACCACTTCGATATTGCCGCGACGCTCTTCGGTCCATAGGCCATGGGCCGAGACTTGGCCGGCGAACAGCGCGGCGATCAGTACAAGGGTTTTGCCGTATTGCATGGTGACGTCCTATTACAGGTTGAGTGTCAGGCTGACGGTGAAGTTGCGCGGCTCGCCGGGGTTGACCCAGTAGTTGCTGTAGGAGCGCTCGTAATATTTTTCGTCGAAAAGGTTATTCAGATTGAGGCCGACGGTGACCTTTTCGCTGGCCTTGTAATGCGCGAGCAGGTCGACGGTGTGATACGCCGGTAGTTCGAAGTCGCTGCCGGACTCTCCCGAGCGGTCACCGACATAGGTGAACGCAGCGCCAACGTCCGAGCCGCGTAAATGGCCATCCTGAAACTCATAAACCCCGAGCAGGCTGCCGCTGCGTTTGGCCACGCCGAGGATGCGACTGCCGGCGGGAATCACCGCGTCACCCTTGGTCACTTCGGCGTCGATGTAGGCAAAGGCGCCGATGACACGTACAGCGTCGGTGACCTGTCCGGTGACTTGCAGGTCGAAACCACGACTGCGCGCCTTGCCCATCGCCCGGCTGGTGTCGGTGGCCGGGTCGAGGGCGAGGACGTTTTCCTTGTCGATGTGGAAGAAGGCGAGGGTGCTGCTCAGGCGCTCATCGAACAGTTCGTTCTTGATGCCGACTTCGTAACCGACGCCTTCTTCGGGATCGAAGGATTTGCCGGAGGCGTCGAGGCCGTTGTTCGGTTTGAATGAGGTCGAGGCGTTGGCGAACAGGCCGGTGTTCAGCGTCAGTTGATAGAGCAGGCCGGCGCGCTGCGTGAGGGCGTCGTGGCGTTGGTTGTTTGTGGCGTTGCGACTGTGGTCGTCGATGCGCTGATCGAAATGCTCGAAACGCGCACCGATCATCCCGCGCAGTTTGTCGCTGAAGATAATCTGATCCTGCAGGTTCAGTGCATGACTTTCGACGTGTTCGAAAAAGTCGCTGCCCGAGCGCGCGCCGTTGGGTTTTGGCTGACCGTAGATCGGTTTATAGATGTCGATGGCGTACGGGCCGCCAGCAATCGTAGTGACGCGTTCGTTCTTGCGGAAGTTTTCGTACTCGGTGCCGATCAGCAGTTCATGCTGCCAAGGACCGAGGTCGAACAGACCGCGCAGTTCCAGTTGGGTGATGCTGTCGTGCCAACTTGTATCGCGTTCGCGCAAGCGACGGTTGACGGTGTGGCCGTCGGCGTTCAGCGCCCGTTGTTCCGAGGCGTCGCCCCAGAGCTTGCCTTCCTTGTAATGGCTGGCCAGACGCAGCTTCCAGCTGTCATTGAGGTGATGTTCGAGGGTCGCCTGCAGCAGGTTGTTGTGGTTGTCGATGTTGCCGTCGTTGGGTTCGCCGAGGAAGGTCGAGCGCGACACGCCGCTCCATTTGTTGTTCGGCGCGACAATGCCGCGATCGAACGTGGAGCTGTGGCGGACGATTTCGCTTTCCACCAACAGCGATGTGTCCGGGTTCAATTGCCAACTGATCGAAGGCGCGACGAACACGCGCTGGCTGTCTACGTGATCGCGGAAGCTGTGGTTGTCCTCGACCGCGAGGTTGATCCGCGACAGCACATCGCCTTGCTCATCGAGTGGCGTGTTGACGTCCAGCGCGGTGCGATAGCGGTCCCAACTGCCGGCGCTGGTTTGCAACGTGGTGAAGGCTTCGGGCTGCGGTTTCTTGATGACGATGTTCACCGTGCCGCCGGGGTCGCCTCGGCCATAGAGGCTGGCGGCCGGGCCTTTGAGCACTTCGATGCGCTCGATGTTGGCCGCGTCGGGTGTGCTCGGGTAGCCGCGATTGGCGCTGAAACCGTCCTTGTAGAACTCCGAGGTGGTGAAGCCGCGCACGCTGTATTCGTAAAGCGTAAGACCGCCGAAATTGTTCTGCTTCGACACACCACCGGCGAAATCCAGCGCACGCTCAACGCTGCTGCTACCCAGATCCTTGAGCACGCTGGCCGGTACGACGCTGATCGCTTGCGGGATATCACGGATTGCCGTGTCGGTTTTGGTCGCGCTGGACGAGCGTGTGGCGCGGTAGCCCTTGACCGGGCCGGTCGGCGATTCGTAGTCGGAGATGACGCTGATGGCGTCGAGTTCGAGAGGTTTGGGTTCTTCGGCGAACGCTGGATCGACCAGCAAACCGAGGCTCAGGCCGAGCAGAGAAGCCTTTGTTCGAGACGACATGTTATGTTGTTCCAATTCTTAGAATTGAAACAATATAACATGCCTGTTGAGAATGTCTTTTATTCGCGCGGTAAGCGCGAAGAAAGTTTTATTCTTCTTTTTCTTTCACCGGCGCCGGTGGCGGACGCAGGCCGATTTCAGCGGTGAGCTTGATCTCTTTGCCGTTGCGCATCACCTGAATCGTCACTTTGTCGGTCGGTTTGATCCGTGCGACCTGGTTCATCGAACGACGGCCATCGCCCGCAGGCTCGCCATCGATGCTCAAAATCACGTCGCCCAATTGCAAGCCAGCCTTCTGTGCCGGACCATCGCGGAAGATCCCCGCCACGACAATCCCCGGACGCCCGGACAAACCGAACGACTCAGCCAGTTCCTGAGTCAGCGGTTGCACCTCAATGCCGAGCCAGCCGCGAATCACCTGACCGTGTTCGATGATCGACTTCATCACTTCCATCGCCAGTTTCACCGGGATCGCGAAGCCGATGCCTTGCGAACCGCCGGACTTGGAGAAGATCGCCGTGTTGATGCCGGTCAGGTTGCCGTTGGCATCGACCAGCGCGCCGCCGGAGTTGCCCGGGTTGATCGCCGCGTCGGTCTGGATAAAGTCTTCGTAGTTGTTCAGCCCCAACTGATTACGCCCGGTGGCGCTGATGATGCCCATGGTCACGGTCTGGCCGACGCCAAACGGGTTACCGATGGCCAGTGCAACGTCGCCGATGCGGATGTTGTCGGAGCGGCCGACGGTGATCGCCGGCAGGGTTTTCAGGTCGATCTTCAATACGGCCAGGTCGGTTTCCGGATCGCTGCCAATCACCCGGGCGAGGGTTTCGCGGCCATCCTTCAGGGCGACCACAATCTGATCGGCACCGCTGGTGACGTGGTTGTTGGTCAGGATGTAGCCTTCCGGGCTCATGATCACGCCGGAACCGAGGCTCGATTCCATGCGTTTTTGCTTCGGCGAGTTGTCACCGAAGAAACGGCGAAACTGCGGATCCTCAAACAGCGGATGCGCCGGTTTGTTGATGACTTTGGTGGTGTAGAGGTTGACCACCGAAGGTGCGGCGATTGTCACCGCGTCGGCATAGGACACCGGCCCCTGCTGCACGTTGGTGGTTTGCGGAGCCTGTTGCAGGTTGACGTCGAGGCTCGGCAACCCGACCCACTGCGGGTAACGCTGAATAATCAACAGAGCGATAAGCACACCGGCCAACAACGGCCAGCCGAAAAAACGCAGCGCCTTGAGCATTAAGCACGTCCTGGAAAAGTTGCAGGCGGGGTCAGACCGCCCATAATGTCGCGCATTATACGAGGCCGCGCGCGCCTCTGAACGGGATATTTAGGAGTCTTTCATGGCCGTTGCCCTCAGCACCCTCGTCGAAGAAGCCGACCGTTACCTTGGCAGTGCGAAAATTGCCGATTATTGCCCCAATGGCTTGCAGGTCGAGGGCCGTCCTCAGGTGATGCGTATCGTCAGCGGCGTCACGGCCAGCCAGGCGTTGCTGGACGCTGCCGTTGAGGCCGGGGCTGATCTGGTGCTGGTGCATCACGGTTACTTCTGGAAGGGTGAGAACCCCTGCATCACCGGCATGAAACAGCGTCGACTGAAGACGTTGCTCAAGCACGATATCAGTCTGCTCGCTTACCACTTGCCGCTGGATTTGCATCCCGATGTCGGCAATAACGTGCAACTGGCGCGTCAACTGGACATCACTGTGGAAGGCCCGCTGGATCCGGACAATCTTAAAGTCGTTGGTCTGGTCGGATCTTTGAAAGAGCCGATGACGGCACGCGATTTCGCCCGCAAGGTGCAAGAAGTCATGGGCCGCGAACCGTTGCTGATTGAAGGTAATCCGATGATCCGTCGAGTCGGCTGGTGCACTGGCGGCGGCCAAGGCTACATCGATCAAGCCGTCGCCGCAGGCGTCGATCTGTACCTGAGCGGTGAAGCGTCCGAGCAGACCTTCCACAGCGCCCGCGAGAACGACATCAGCTTCATCGCCGCCGGCCACCACGCCACCGAACGCTACGGCGTACAGGCATTGGGTGACTATCTGGCGAAACGCTTTGCCGTTGAACATATCTTCATCGACTGCCCGAACCCGATCTGAATCCACCACAAATTCCTGTGGGAGCGAGCCTGCTCGCGAAGGCGTCAGACTTTCAATACAAAGGTGCCTGACACACCGCTTTCGCGAGCAGGCTCGCTCCCACAAGGGAACTGCTCGGCCGAACTGGCAGGCATATTCATATACCCTTTCGATCTAGTTGGCGTCCTGATTAGAAGAGGCCGCTGTGCTAGGATTTCCCGCTCGAACACGGCCCGCTGGCCGTTCATAAGAAAGTTTTCGTGAGTAGCCATGGTCGACAAACTGACGCATCTGAAACAGCTGGAGGCGGAAAGCATCCACATCATCCGCGAGGTGGCCGCCGAGTTCGATAACCCGGTGATGCTGTACTCCATCGGTAAAGACTCCGCCGTGATGCTGCACCTGGCACGCAAGGCGTTCTTCCCGGGCAAACTGCCGTTTCCGGTGATGCACGTCGACACCCGCTGGAAATTCCAGGAGATGTACAAGTTCCGCGACAAGATGGTCGAAGAACTGGGCCTGGACCTGATCACCCACATCAACCCGGACGGCGTGGCGCAGAACATCAACCCGTTCACCCACGGCAGCGCCAAGCACACCGACATCATGAAAACCGAAGGCCTGAAACAGGCACTCGACAAGCATGGTTTCGACGCAGCGTTCGGCGGCGCCCGTCGCGATGAAGAGAAATCCCGCGCCAAAGAGCGCGTGTACTCGTTCCGCGACAGCAAGCACCGCTGGGACCCGAAAAATCAGCGCCCGGAGCTGTGGAACGTCTACAACGGCAAGGTCAACAAGGGCGAATCCATCCGTGTGTTCCCGTTGTCGAACTGGACCGAGCTGGACATCTGGCAGTACATCTATCTCGAAGGCATCCCGATTGTGCCGCTGTACTTCGCCGCCGAACGCGAAGTGATCGAGAAGAACGGCACGCTGATCATGATCGACGACGAGCGCATCCTCGAGCACCTGTCCGATGAAGACAAAGCGCGCATCGTCAAAAAGAAAGTGCGTTTCCGTACCCTTGGCTGCTACCCGTTGACGGGCGCGGTGGAGTCCGAGGCCGAAAGCCTGACGGACATCATTCAGGAAATGCTCCTGACGCGAACTTCCGAGCGCCAGGGCCGTGTCATCGACCACGATGGCGCCGGCTCGATGGAAGATAAAAAACGTCAAGGCTATTTCTAAGGGGCTGTCATGTCGCATGTTTCTGATTTGATCAGCGAGGACATCCTCGCCTACCTGGGCCAGCACGAACGTAAAGAGCTGCTGCGCTTTTTGACCTGCGGTAACGTCGATGATGGCAAGAGCACCCTGATCGGGCGCCTGCTGCACGACTCGAAGATGATCTACGAAGATCACCTCGAAGCGATCACCCGCGATTCGAAGAAAGTCGGCACCACCGGTGACGACATCGACCTGGCATTGCTGGTCGACGGCCTGCAGGCCGAGCGCGAGCAGGGCATCACCATCGATGTCGCCTACCGCTATTTCTCCACCGCGAAACGTAAATTCATCATCGCCGACACCCCCGGCCATGAGCAGTACACCCGCAACATGGCCACCGGTGCGTCCACCTGTGACCTGGCGATCATTCTGGTCGACGCGCGTTACGGCGTGCAGACCCAGACCCGTCGCCACAGCTTTATCGCCTCCCTGCTGGGGATCAAGCACATCGTCGTTGCCATCAACAAGATGGACCTGAAAGACTTCGATGAAGGCGTGTTCGAGTCGATCAAGGCCGACTACCTGAAGTTCGCCGAAGGCTTGAAGATGAAGCCGACCAGCATGCACTTCGTGCCGATGTCTGCCCTCAAGGGCGACAACGTGGTGAACAAGTCCGAGCGCTCGCCTTGGTACACCGGCCAGTCGCTGATGGAAATCCTCGAGACCGTGGAAGTCGCGGGCGATCGCAACTTCACCGATCTGCGTTTCCCGGTGCAGTACGTCAACCGTCCGAACCTGAACTTCCGTGGTTTCGCCGGCACGCTGGCCAGCGGCATCGTGCACAAAGGCGACGAAGTCGTGGTGCTGCCGTCGGGCAAGAGCAGCCGCGTGAAATCCATCGTCACTTTCGAAGGTGAGCTGGAGCACGCCGGTCCAGGTCAGGCCGTAACGCTGACCATGGAAGACGAAATCGACATCTCCCGTGGCGACCTGCTGGTGCATGCCGACAACGTGCCGCCGGTTACCGACAGCTTCGAAGCGATGCTGGTGTGGATGGCTGAAGAGCCGATGCTGCCGGGCAAGAAATACGACATCAAACGCGCCACCAGTTACGTGCCGGGCTCGATCGCCAGCATCGTCAACAAGGTCGACGTGAACACCCTTGAAGAAGGCCCGGCGAGCGCGTTGCAGCTCAACGAAATCGGCAAGGTGAAGATCGCGCTCGACGCGCCGATCGCCCTCGACGGTTACGAAAGCAACCGCACCACCGGCGCGTTCATTGTCATCGACCGCTTGACCAACGGCACCGTTGGCGCCGGCATGATCGTCGCCCAACCAGTGACCCATGGCACTGCCACGCACCACGGCAAACTGGCGCACGTTGCCACTGAAGAGCGCGCTCAGCGTTTCGGCCAGCAACCGGCCACCGTGCTGTTCAGCGGTCTGTCGGGCGCGGGCAAGAGCACGCTGGCCTACGCGGTCGAGCGCAAGCTGTTCGACCTGGGCCGTGCGGTGTTTGTGCTGGATGGTCAGAACCTGCGCCACGACCTCAACAAAGGTCTGCCACAGGATCGCGCCGGGCGTACCGAGAACTGGCGTCGTGCCGCGCATGTTGCGCGTCAGTTCAACGAAGCCGGTCTGCTGACCCTGGCCGCGTTCGTTGCGCCTAGCGCCGAAGGCCGCGAGCAGGCCAAAGACCTGATCGGCAAGGATCGTCTGCTGACGGTTTATGTACAGGCTTCGCCGGCCGTGTGCGCCGAGCGTGATCCGCAAGGTCTGTACGCTGCGGGTGGCGACAACATCCCGGGCGAATCCTTCCCGTACGACGTGCCGCTGAATGCCGACCTGGTGATCGACACGCAGACGTTGAGTCTGGAAGAAAGCGTCAAGCAAGTGCTGGATCTGCTGCGCAAGCGTGGCGCGATCTAAGACAGAAGCAGCTGCAAGCTTCTAGCTTCAAGAAAAAGCCCGCCGATGAGTGATCATCGGCGGGCTTTTTTATTCGGGCTCGGTCAATTGTAGGAGTGAGTGTTTGGCTGGGTATTCGCGGTGCATCTGTTCCAGCAGCGCATCCTTGTCCAGCCACAGCTGATTGATCCAGCCCTGAAACTGCAATCGATACTCGCCGTCCTGATCGTAATTCTTGCCAATGAACTGCTGAGGAATCTTCAGCTCTTCAAAGTGCACCACCACGTCGTGCACATTGCCGCAGAGCAAATCCCAGAACCCCGGACGCCCGGCCGGGTAATGAATCGTCACATTGACGATCGACTCCAGTTGCTCGCCCATCGCATCCAGCACAAAGGCAATCCCGCCAGCCTTGGGCTTGAGCAGATGCTTGAACGGCGACTGCTGCTGCGCGTGTTTGCCTTCGGTAAACCGCGTGCCCTCGACGAAGTTGAAAATCCCCACCGGATTATTGCGAAACTTCGCGCAGGTCTTGCGCGTGGTTTCGAGGTCTTTGCCTTTTTTCTCCGGGTGCTTGGCGAGGTAGGCCTTGGAGTAACGCTTCATGAACGGAAAGCCCAGCGCCCACCAAGCCAGACCGATCACCGGCACCCAGATCAGCTCCTGCTTGAGGAAGAACTTCAGCGGCTGAATGCGGCGGTTGAGCACGTATTGCAGCACCAGAATATCGACCCAGCTCTGGTGGTTGCTGGTGATCAGATACGAGTGCTGGTAGTCGAGGCCTTGCAGGCCGCTGATGTGCCAGCGCGTGCGTCGCACCAGGTTCATCCAGGCCTTGTTGTTGCTGATCCACGCTTCGTGGGTGTGGCTCATCAGCCACAGCGAGGCGCGTCGGGCGAGGTCGAACGGCAGCACTTTGATCAGCGCCACGCAGAACAGAAACGAGCACAGCAGAATCGTGTTGAGCGCCAACAGCAGCGAAGCGATCGCGCCGCGCACGGGTGCAGGTAGAAAATCCAGCATTTACACATCCATAGGTCGGTTGGCGGCTTGAATCGCGGTGAGGGCGATGGTGTAGACGATGTCATCGACCTGCGCGCCGCGCGGCAAGTCATTCACCGGTTTGCGCAGGCCTTGCAGCATCGGCCCGAGGCTGACGCAGTCGGCGCTGCGTTGCACGGCTTTGTGCGTGGTGTTGCCGGTGTTTAGATCCGGGAATACGAACACCGTGGCGCGACCGGCCACCTGACTGTTCGGCGCCAGTTGCCGGGCGACTTCGGCGTTGGCCGCGGCGTCGTATTGCAGCGGGCCGTCGATCAGCAGCGAGTGCTGCTGCTCGTGGGCGAGCAGGGTGGCTTCGCGGACTTTCTCGACTTCCTCACCGGTGGCCGATTCGCCGCTGGAGTAGCTGATCATCGCCACGCGCGGTGTAATGCCGAACGCGGCCGCCGAATCCGCGCTTTGCAAGGCAATCTCGGCCAGTTCGGTGGCGCTAGGATGCGGGTTCATCACGCAGTCGCCGTAGACCAGCACTTCTTCCGGGAACAGCATGAAGAACACCGACGACACCAGCGTGCAGCCCGGCGCCGTTTTGATCAGTTGCAAGGCCGGGCGGATGGTGTTGGCGGTGGTGTTGATCACGCCCGATACCAACCCGTCGACTTCGTCCAGTGCGAGCATCATGGTGCCGATCACCACGGTGTCTTCCAGTTGCTGCTCGGCCATCGGCGCATTAAGGCTTTTGGTTTTGCGCAGGGCGACCATCGGCTCGACGTAGCGCTCGCGGATCAGATCCGGATCAAGAATTTCCAGGCCCGGCGGCAACACAATGCCTTGAGCGCGGGCGACGGCTTCGACGTCTTCCGGTTTGGCCAGCAACACACAACGGGCGATCCCGCGTTCCTGACAGATCGCCGCCGCTTGCACGGTGAACGGCTCGCTGCCTTCGGGCAGGACGATGCGCTTGTTCGCCGCCTGCGCGCGCTGAATCAACTGATAGCGGAATACTGCCGGCGACAGGCGCATTTCCCGAGGCGTGCCGCAGCGCTGGTGCAGCCACTTGGCGTCGAGGTGGCTGGCGACGAAGTCGGTGATGATTTCCGCACGCTCGCGGTCGTCGATCGGGATTTCCTTGTTCAGACCATTGAGCAGGTTGGCGGTGTCGTAGGAGCCGGTGCTCACCGACAACACCGGCAAACCGGCCTGCAATGCGCCACGGCACAAGTCCATGATGCGCGGGTCGGGCAGGGTGTCGCTGGTCAGCAGCAGGCCGGCCAGCGGCACGCCGTTGATCGCCGCGAGGCTGACGGCGAGGATGATGTCGTCGCGATCGCCCGGGGTCACCACCAGCACACCGGGCTTGAGCAGCTCGACGGTGTTGCGCATGGTCCGCGCGCAGATGATGATTTTGGTCATGCGCCGGGTTTCGTAATCACCGGCGTTGAGCACTTGCGCGCCCATCAGATCGGCGACGTCGCGGGTGCGGGGTGCGTTGAGTTCCGGCTGATAGGGAATGCAGCCGAGCAAGCGGAAATCACCGCTGCGCAGCAACGGCGAATGCTCCTTCAGACGCGCGGCGAAGGCGTCCATGCTTTCTTCAGTCTTGACCTTGTTGAGGATCACCCCGAGAACTTTCGGGTCTTTCGGCCCGCCGAACAATTGCGCCTGCAATTCGACTCGGCCGGAGAGTTCGGCGAGCACTTCGTTTTCCGGCGCGGAGACTAGAATGACCTCGGCATCCAGGCTCTTGGCCAAGTGCAGATTGACCCGTGCGGCATAACTGGCGCTGCGGGTCGGCACCATGCCTTCGACGACCAATACGTCTTTGCCGATGGCCGCTTGCTGATAGAGGGTGATGATTTCTTCGAGCAGTTCATCGAGCTGACCATCGCCAAGCATTCGCTCAACGTGGGCAAGGCCCAGTGGTTGCGGCGGTTTCAGACCGTGGGTGCGCGCCACCAGTTCGGTGGAACGCTCAGGGCCGGTGTCGCCCGGATGCGGCTGGGCGATCGGTTTGAAGAAACCGACTTTCAGGCCGGCGCGCTCAAGCGTGCGTACCAGCCCGAGGCTGATGGAGGTCAGACCCACGCCAAAATCGGTGGGTGCGATAAAAAAAGTTTGCATGCGAATTCTCTAAGGGTGCATGGCAATGGCGATCATCTTTTACTGACAATCTGCCGAAATTCAGTCGCCAAGGTTATCGCTAACCGAGCCTTGTGCGCACCAACCGCAGGCAAAGGGTTGGCCTATTTTTTCAATACGTTGCGCCGGGTCCAGCACCCAGGCACGTGATTGCCAGGGCGGCTGGTGACGCAAGTGCTGGGTGTGGCCACAGGAAAGCTCGACCACCCAGTGACCGTCCTCGTCCTGATGGAAGCCTGCGATCGTCGAAACCCGTTTGTCCGGGTTGTGTTCGCTTTCGCGCGATTGCTTCGCTAAACTTGGCCTTTCTATATTCTTATGCAAAAGGTCTCGCCCCATGCTGATCGCCGCCAATAAGGCTGTCTCCATCGACTATACCCTGACCAACGACGCTGGTGAGGTCATCGACAGCTCCGCCGGCGGCGCTCCGCTGGTCTACCTGCAAGGCGCAGGCAACATCATCCCGGGCCTGGAAAAAGCTCTGGAAGGCAAAGCTGTTGGTGACGAGCTGGAAGTTTCCGTTGAGCCTGAAGACGCTTACGGCGAATACGCCGCTGAGCTGGTCAGCACCCTGAGCCGCAGCATGTTCGAAGGCGTTGACGAGCTGGAAGTCGGCATGCAGTTCCACGCTTCGGCGCCGGACGGCCAGATGCAAATCGTCACCATCCGTGACCTCGACGGCGACGACGTGACTGTCGACGGCAACCACCCACTGGCCGGTCAGCGCCTGAACTTCAAAGTGAAGATCGTTGACATCCGTGACGCCAGCCAGGAAGAAATCGCTCATGGCCACGTCCATGGCGAAGGTGGCCATCACCACTGATTTTCTGCGCTAAGCTTCGAGTACTGGAGAGGCGCCTGCGGGCGCCTTTTTAGTCCGCGGCTGTCCTTGGTGACTTCGCCAAGTGGCTGTTTCGAGTAGAACACGGGAATCTTGGAGTTCGTCATGAGTGCTTTTCACGACCTTAAGTTGACAGCCCTGGATGGTCAGGAGCTACCGCTGGCGCCGTTCAAGGGCCAAGTCGTGCTGGTGGTCAACGTCGCCTCCAAGTGCGGCTTGACGCCTCAGTACGCGGCACTGGAAAACCTCCATCAGCAATTCAAAGGCAAAGGCTTCAGCGTGCTGGGCCTGCCGTGCAACCAGTTTGCCGGTCAGGAGCCAGGTTCTGAAAAGGAAATTCAGGAATTCTGCAGCCTCAACTATGGTGTGACGTTCCCGTTGGCGAGCAAGCTCGAAGTCAACGGTCATGATCGTCATCAGCTCTACCGTCTGCTGGCGGGCGAGGGCGCGGAGTTTCCCGGTGACATCACCTGGAATTTCGAGAAGTTTCTGCTCGGCAAGGACGGCCGGGTGCTGGCCCGCTTTTCGCCTCGCACGGCGCCGGATGATCCGACCATTGTGCATGCGATTGAAAAAGCGCTGAGCTGAAACAGCAAAATCAAAAGATCGCAGCCTTCGGCAGCTCCTGCAGGTGATCTCAAATCCCGAGTAGGAGCTGCCGGAGGCTGCGATCTTTTGCTTTGCGTCTTTTAATCCTTGATCACCCAAATCAATAGTGCTGTTCAAAGGGTTCGCGTCTCCATATTATCGCCGTCATAAAGCCTTCTCTGTGGAGCCCTTCGATGCCCGTTCAAGCCTTGTTCAAACCGTTCCACCTCGGTGCCCTCGAACTGCCGACCCGCGTGGTCATGGCACCAATGACCCGCTCGTTCTCCCCGGGCGGCGTACCGAATTCGAAAGTCATCGAGTATTACCGTCGTCGCGCGGCGGCGGGTGTTGGCCTGATCATCACTGAAGGCACCACCGTCGGCCACATTGCCTCCAACGGCTACCCGAACGTGCCGCAATTCTTTGGTGACGCGCCATTGGCCGGCTGGAAGAAAGTCGTCGACGCCGTTCACGCCGAAGGCGGCAAGATCGTTCCGCAACTGTGGCACGTGGGCAGCGTACGCCGCATCGGCACCGAGCCGGACGCCAGCGTGCCGGCTTACGGCCCGTCGGAAAAACTCAAGGACGGTCAGGTCGTGGTACACGGAATGACCAAACAGGATATCCAGGACGTAATTGCAGCTTTCGCCCAAGCGGCCAAAGATGCCAAAAGCATCGGCATGGACGGCGTGGAAATCCACGGCGCCCACGGTTATCTGGTCGACCAGTTTTTCTGGGAAGGCAGCAACCAGCGCACCGACGAATACGGCGGCAGCCTGGCCAACCGTTCGCGTTTCGCCATTGAACTGATTCAAGCGGTACGTGCAGCGGTCGGCGAGGGTTTCCCGATCATCTTCCGTTTCTCGCAATGGAAGCAGCAGGATTACACCGCGCGTCTGGTGCAAACCCCGGAAGCGTTGGGTGAGTTTCTCAAGCCGCTGTCCGACGCTGGCGTGGATATTTTCCACTGCTCGACGCGGCGTTTCTGGGAGCCGGAGTTCGATGGTTCCGAGCTGAACCTGGCAGGCTGGACCCGCAAGCTCACCGGCAAGCCGACCATCACCGTCGGTAGCGTCGGTCTCGATGGCGAGTTCCTGCAGTTCATGGTCAACACCGACAAGGTCGCGCAACCGGCCAGTCTGGAAAACCTGCTGGAGCGTTTGAACAAAGAGGAATTCGATCTGGTGGCGGTGGGCCGCGCGCTGCTGGTCGATCCGGATTGGGCGCAGAAAGTCCGCGAAGGGCGTGAGCAGGATATTCTGCCGTTCAGCCGTGAGGCGTTGATGACGCTGGTTTAAGCGGCGCTTTCACTGGTCCCTTCGCGAGCAGGCGCGCTCCCACCGGTATCTCTGGTGTTCACAAAATGTGTGTTCACCGAAGATCCCCTGTGTGCGAGCCTGCTCGCGAAAGCGGTTCTAAGGTCAGCAAATATTCAAGGCAATGTCTGCGCATTCGGCACCACTTGCTCCCCCACACAAGCCCCGCGCAAATGCTTTTCAAACTGCTCGATAACCGCCGGCCAGCCCTGGCGACTCGCATGCTGCCGCGCATTCAGGCGCACACAACGCAACGTCTCATCCTCCTCCAGCAACCATGCCGCCGCCTCGCAAAACGCCTGTTCATCACTGGGCATCGCCAGCACGCCGTTGTAGCCATGGCGAATATGCTGCGCCGCTGCTGCCTGGTCGTAAGCCACCACACCCAGTCCCGAGGCCAGTGCCTCCAGCACCACATTGCCGAAGGTTTCGGTCAGACTCGGAAATAGAAACAAATCTCCAGACGCATAGTGCGCCGACAACGCTTCACCGCGCTGCGCGCCGCAGAAAATCGCCCCGGGCAAATCCTTTTCCAGCGCCAGCCGCTGCGGCCCGTCGCCGACGACGATCAGTTTCAGATTGCGCTGTGGATAAGTGCCCCGCAGTTTTTCGAAGCAGCGTTTGAGCAAGCCAAGGTTCTTCTCCGGCGCGAGTCGTCCGACATGAATCACGGCAATGTCCTGCTCGGACAGACCCCACTGCTCACGCAATGCGTTCAATCGTTTGCTCGGATGAAACAACTGGCTGTCCACACCCCGCGATAGCAGCGCCAAGCGCTCGAAATGCCGGCGCTCCAGTTCCAGGCGTTGACTGACACTTGGCACCAAGGTTAACGCCGAGCGATTGTGAAACCAGCGCAGATAATGTGTGAGCATCCGCGTCAGCAGACCGAGGCCGTACTGACTGGTGTATTGCTGAAAGTTTGTGTGAAACCCGCTGACCACCGAAATGCCCAAACGCCGCGCCGCACGCAGGGCCGATAACCCGAGCGGGCCTTCCGTGGCGATATACAGCACATCGGGACGCTGACGCTTCCAGCGCCGCAGCAGTTTGTGCATCGACGACTGACCCCATTGCAGCCCCGGATACCCCGGCAGCGGCCAGCCTCGGCACAGCAGAAGCGCATCATCTTCGCTGCGCTGCGGATCGCCGGCCTGACGCGGGCGCACCAGTTCCACTTGGTGGCCGCGCGCGCGCAGCCCATCGCACAAGCGGCCAAGAGTATTGGCCACCCCGTTGATTTCCGGTGGGAAGGTTTCGCTGATCAGGGTGATGTGTAGAGCTGTCGTCATGACCTCAGTGTCGGCTGAGGCCATGTCGTGCTTGTGACGTTCGGATGATGGATTTGTGACGCGCTATGGCTGGGGTGGCTCAGCGCTGAGTCACCAGATTCTCCGCGCCGCGCTCGCGCACCCAGAACAACGTCGCTCCAGCCACTGCTGCCGGCATCATCAGGATGTTCACCACCGGAATCAGCAACACCAGATAAACAATCCCGCCAAAACTCATGCTCTGCCAGCGCTTCTGCCGCAGCCAGGCGAGCATTTCGTTCCAGCCGAGTTTGTGGTTGTCCGCCGGGTAGTCGATGTACTGGATCGCCATCATCCACACGCCGAACAGCAGCCACAGCGGTGCGGCGATGATGTTCACCACCGGGATGAACGAGAGGATGAACAGGCCGATGGCGCGGGGCAGGAAGTAACCGAGTTTGCGCATTTCCCGGGCGAGGGTGCGCGGGACCATGGCGATCAGTTCGCCCCAGCTGAACGCCGGGAAGTCATCAGTGCCGCGCACCACCACTTCGACTTTTTCCGCGAGGAAGCCGTTGAACGGCGCGGCGATCACGTTGGCGAGCATGGTGAAGGTGAAGAACACCATCAACGCCACCAGCACCACAAACAAGGGCCAGAGGATGTAGCTGAGGAAGCTCAGCCACTCCGGCAGCGACGGCATCAGCGTATCGACCCACAGGCTGAACTGGTGGCCGGCCAGATAGATCAATCCGACGAACAGCACCAGGTTGATCGCCAGCGGCAACAACACGAACAGGCGCAAGCCAGGGCTGAGAACCAGTTTCAGGCCTTCGCGCAGGTATTGCGGGCCGGACAGAACGGGGGCGGGCATAAGGTGCTCCGAGCAAGGGAAAACGCGCCGACCTTACCGACTTTGCCTCGGCGGCGAAAGCGCGGTAGAGCGATCGACATTCACTGTAACAAAGACGTCCATCTCGTCAGTGTGTCGGCATAGAGACCACCTATGAGCTGGATTGTTAAACCGTATTTCCTTAATCTTGCCCCCCTCGATACGCTGCACCCAACTTTTTACAGGACTGTCGAGCTCAAGCCTTCCCCAAGGTTTTCCACGGTCCTTTTTTATTCCCGCCGGCAGTCCGGCGATCCGGGCCTGTTTTTCGGCCCGGTCAACAGGAGCAGGTCATGTCTGAAGTCCGTCATTCGCGAGTGATTATTCTCGGTTCCGGCCCTGCCGGTTACAGCGCTGCGGTATACGCGGCCCGCGCCAACCTCAAGCCACTGCTGATCACCGGCATGCAGGCTGGCGGTCAACTGACCACCACCACCGAAGTCGACAACTGGCCGGGCGACGTCCATGGCCTGACCGGTCCTGCACTGATGGAGCGTATGCGCGAGCACGCCGAGCGTTTTGAAACCGAGATCGTTTTCGATCACATCAACGCCGTCGACTTCGCCGCCAAGCCTTACACCCTGACCGGTGACAGCGCGACTTACACCTGCGACGCCCTGATCATCGCCACCGGCGCCAGCGCGCGCTATCTGGGCCTGCCCTCGGAAGAAGCGTTCATGGGCAAAGGCGTTTCGGCCTGCGCGACCTGTGACGGTTTCTTCTATCGCAACAAGCCTGTTGCAGTGGTCGGCGGCGGCAACACTGCCGTTGAAGAAGCGCTGTACCTGGCCAACATCGCCAGCACCGTGACTCTGATCCACCGTCGCGAAACCTTCCGCGCCGAGAAGATCCTGATCGACAAGCTCAACGCTCGCGTCGCTGAAGGCAAGATCATCCTCAAGTTGAACGCCAACCTCGACGAAGTGCTGGGCGACAACATGGGCGTGACCGGTGCGCGTCTGAAGAACAACGACGGCAGCTTCGACGAAATCACCGTCGACGGCGTGTTCATCGCCATCGGCCACACCCCGAACACTTCGCTGTTCGAAGGTCAGTTGACCCTGAAAGACGGTTACCTGGTGGTGCACGGCGGCCGTGAAGGCAACGCGACTGCAACCAGCGTCGAAGGCATCTTCGCTGCCGGTGATGTGGCTGACCACGTTTACCGCCAGGCGATCACCTCGGCCGGCGCTGGCTGCATGGCGGCACTGGACACCGAGCGTTACCTGGACGGTCTGCAGAACGCTTCGTTCTAAGATCGCAGGCATAAAAAAACCGGCTTCGGCCGGTTTTTTTGTGCCCGCAGGTTCAGCCACGCCGCATAACTCTGTGGGAGCGAGCTTGCTCGCGAAAGCGGCTTGTCAGTCGACATTAATGTCGAATGTCAGTCCGTATTCGCGAGCAAGCTCGCTCCCACAGGGGGGGGGGCTGTAGGGATCAGCGGCGGGTCAGGGGTTGGGCGGTGAATTTGACGCCGGCCAGACCGTGCTTGATCAGCGCACGAATATTGCCGTGATCACTGCCCTCAGGCGTCGCTACCACCGAACGATAATGCTCACCAAACGCCAGCAGCGCTTCTTCATCGCTCAGTCCCTCCAGCAGCGCCAGACCCAAGGTCTTGCACGAACCTTCGTTCTGCCCGGCGGCGTTTTCCACGCCACCGTTGTTGAAGGCTTGCGGCTGGTAGTCGTAACCGACGGCGATGAACGCCAGGGTGTCGGCGAAAGCGTGTTCGCCGCTCTTGAGGCTGGCGCGCAGGGTGTTCAGGTCACTCATGGGTTTTTCCTTGGGCGAACGCCGCTTGCTGGTCGGCGTTGGCTTCTTGCTGATATTGGGCTTTCCACTCGGCGTACGGCATGCCGTAAACCACTTCACGGGCGTCGTCGAGGCTGACCTCGATCTGGCGCTCGTCGGCTTCGGCCTTGTACCACTTCGACAGGCAGTTGCGGCAGAACCCGGCAAGGTTCATCAGGTCGATGTTCTGCACATCCTTGCGGCTGTCCAGGTGGGCGACCAGCCGGCGGAAGGCGGCGGCTTCGAGTTCGAGGCGTTGTTGCTCGGTCATGATGGGCTCTGTGCAGTCAATTCGTGGCGCGGATGATAAAAGTCTGACGGCCAATGCGCCAGATACACTCAGCGGCTTGCCGCGAGGGTGATTGACACCGATTCGGCAAAGCGCAGCGCATGCGGCTTGTCGACTTCGACTTCGGCGTACAGCACCGAACCGTTACTCATCACCAGGTCGAGCAATTCCTGAGTCAGCCGTTCGAGCAGCGCAAAGCGGTTGCCCTCGACATGCGCGATGATCGCTTTGGTGATGGTGCGGTAATTCAGCGCGTGGTCGATGTCGTTGTCACGCACCGCTTCCTGCGCGGCATACAGAATGGTCAGGTTGATCAGCACATCCTGTTTGTTGAGGATTTCGTCCTCGTTGATCCCGATAAAGGTGCGCAAGCGCAGATCCTTGACCCGGATGCGCGCCATTCCCGGTTGAAGTTGTGCCATTTATTTGCTCCGTCCAATCAATTGCAGGAACTCCTGACGGGTGTTGCTCGACTCGCGAAAGGCGCCGAGCATGACCGAGGTGTTCATGGTCGAATTCTGTTTTTCGACACCGCGCATCATCATGCACATGTGTCTGGCCTCGATGACGACCGCGACGCCCGCAGCGTCGGTGACTTTTTGCACCGCGTCGGCGATTTGCCGGGTGAGGTTTTCCTGAATCTGCAGGCGCCGGGCGAACATGTCCACCAGGCGTGCGATTTTCGATAAGCCCAACACCTTGCCCGTCGGAATATAAGCCACATGGGCTTTGCCGATGAAGGGCAGCAGGTGATGTTCGCACAAAGAGTACAACTCGATGTCGGCGACGATGATCATCTCGTCACTGTCCGAGGCAAACAGTGCGCCATTGACGATCTCGTCGATGCTCTGCTCATAGCCGTGACAAAGGTACTGCATGGCCATGGCCGCGCGCAGCGGGGTGTCGAGCAATCCTTCACGGTCGGGATCTTCCCCGAGGCCGATGAGGATTTCGCGGTAATTCTCGGGCAGTGAGCGGGTCATGGACTTCCTCGCAGGCGGGCGTTATTTGACGTGCCTTCCGCCGTTGACGGTCAGGGTTGTCCCGGTGACATAAGGATTGTCGAGCAGATAACGCAGGCTCTGATAGATCACTTCGCTGCCCGGTTCGATGCCTAGCGCGGATTTGGCCAGGACCTTGGCGCGGTACGACGCGTTGTCGTCGGCATTGAACAATAGCAGGGCCGGCGCGATGCCGTTGACCTTGATTGCCGGCGCATAGCGGGCGGCGAAGGACAGCGTCAGGTTGTCGAGCCCGGCTTTGGTGGCGCAATAACCGATGTGCTTGCTGCTGCCTTTGCGGGTGACATCGTCGCTGATGTGGATGATGTCGGCGGGCGTCGAGCGTTGCAGCAATTCGCCACAGTGCAGGTTGATCAGGTACGGCGCGAGCATGTGCAGATTGAACATGCGCGTGAAGGCTTCGGCCTCGCTGTCCGGGGTTTCGGCCAGCCACTCGGAAGCATTGTGCACGATGGCGCGCAGGCTCTCGGTATGGGTTTTCAGTGTTTCGATGAAAACAAGAATCCCGGCTTCGCTGGAGAAATCGGCGAACAGGCCGATGGCGCCCAGATCGCGCAGTGTCTTCACGCCGGGGCGTTCGCTGCGGTAGGTGAAGATGACGCGATAGCCTTCTTCGAGCAACCGCTGCGCACAATGCAGACCGACACGCTGGCCGGCACCGGTGATAAGGATCGGGGCTGAGGAATCAGGCATGAACGGCTCGCATCGCGGTGGGAGCAAAAACTATAACAGCGACATGGCTTGCCCACCTATCGTTGGCTTTCCCCCCCATTACTGTGGGAGCGAGCCTGCTCGCGAAAGCGGTGTCTCAGTCGACATCAATGTTGAAGGTCAGTCCGTATTCGCGAGCAGGCTCGCTTCCACACAGAGATCATCGATTCTGTGCAGAAGACGTCACTGGCAACGGCCGCACCGAGGTACTGTTCAACCAGTTCGCCAGCAGCCGGGTCGACAGCGGAATAAAGAAGTAAACCATCAGCGGCGTCAGGCACGCCGTACTGATCAATACGCGCGGCAACAAACTCATGTCAGCGAGCAACGGGCCGAGGACAAAGTTGAACAACAGTGACACCGGAAAAAACGCCAGCCAGATCGCGACGGCCTGCTTCCAGCGCGGTGGACGCTGACCGGCGACGCCGAACCAGCCTTCGATACCGCTGACCCGGTGCTCTTTGGGGTGGGCGAACAGATCGCTGCCACGGCTCAACCACGCGGTGCGTGAAACCGAATGCTCCCACGCATGCAACGTCTGCTCATCGACAAAGCGGAAAATGATCTGGAATTCGTTATCGCCGGGTGGCGGTGCGAGCACGCCAGAACCCAGGTAACCGGGGAAATCTGTGGCCAGTTGTTCGCCTTCGCGCAGCCAGGCGATCAAGTCCTGATAGCGGCCATTAGCGACGCGACGGGCAACCATCAGCGTGACGGGGGAAGTAGACATTATGTATCTCCGTATTTCTATTGCGTCGCTCCGGGTAGGAGTTTCGCCTGACGCAGGACCGGGGTAGAGGCCTGCGTTTTTCAACAAGCAAGGATTATTCCGGTTTTTCACGATTAAACCAGCGACTTTCGTCGCATTTCATCACTTGATCGAGATCGGGGCATAAGCGTTAGAATAGGATCCAATTGAACCGACATGGAAGTTGAACGCCATATGCCTGTCATCACGGACGCAAGCCCCGCTACGCAGGCCTCTGTTGCGCTTGAACGCACCGATCTGTTCCCGATCCGTGAGGTCGCACGCCTGACAGGTGTCAACCCGGTGACCTTGCGCGCCTGGGAGCGACGCTATGGTTTGATTCAGCCGACACGCACCGAAAGTGGGCATCGGCTCTATTCGATGACCGATATCGAGCGCGTGCGCAGCATCGTCGACTGGATTGATCGCGGTGTCGCCGTGAGCAAAGTCGGCAAGATCCTCGCCAAGACCGAACCGATGAAAGTGCTGGCGCACATCATCCCCGATGATCTGGTGCAGGCTGATTATCTGCAGTGGCAGGAGCAGATTCAGCAGGCGGTCAGCGCCTTCGATGATCAGCAACTGGACCGCGTCTATGGTCAGATTTTTTCTTCTTACTCATTGCCGGTGGTGTTTCAGGACATTCTCATGCCGCTGTGGCTGCAATTGTTGCAGCGCCAGGAGGCGTTCGGGCAAACCAGCGAATGGCTGTTCTTCGATGGATTCCTGCGGGCGCGGGTGTTGCAACGGATCGTCATGCTGCGTGGTACCCAACCGCGCCGGGTGATCGTCAGCGCGCTGGCCGGGCAATGTCGAGAGCTGGAGTTGCTGGTGGCGGCGCTGTTTCTCAGCGACAGCAATTCCGGTGTTCGTGTGCTGACGACAGGTCAGCCATTCGATGAGCTGACGTTGGTGTGCGAAAAGATCAAACCTGATGCACTCGTGCTGTTTTCCAATCACGCGCCCAGCGCCGAATTGCCTCGACGTTTGAACCGGTTGGCGTTGAGCCTCGATTGTCAGTTGATGCTGGCGGGTGACGCTTCAGATCTGGTGCAGGACAGCCTGGCCGGATCCTCTGTTGCCTGTCTGGGCAATGAAGGGGCGAACATGCGTCAGCGTATGTTGCAGTTTCTGGCCGGCAATCTGGACACCTGAAACTCAGGTGTGAAGGGCAGGATGCGTCAGACGATGTTGCTGCAGGATGAACTGGCGTAGACGTTCGGTTTCGTCGGTGTCGGTCTGGCTCAGTTCGTAGGCGTAAAAACCACTTTCGGTTTCCCGTTCGAAATTACCGCGCAATGAAATCCGCTCATAACCCGAAGGGCTGAACCACAAGGCGAAATGCTTGGGTGGTTTGGTCTTGTTGCGCACTTCCAGCAACATACCTTTGTGCGAAACCTCGTGGACCCACAATGTGCCCGGCTGCCCTTTGGCGTTTTCCAGAGCTACCGGCTCTTCGAGAGTCAAACGCCATGGCCGCACCATCGGGCCGTCTTCGTAAATACTCGGTACGCCAAGACGCAGATGCAACGCGTGAAACTCGTCTTCGACCAGATGCAACGGGAAGGTCATCTGCTGATTTTCGAAGCTGGCCTGAATGGTCACTTGCTCGTGAGCGGCCAGACGCGTGAGCAAATCACGGATCTGCGAACCGCCGTTAACCAGCAGACTCGACGTTGCATCCCGCACGTTCAGTTGTGGGTTGTGCTGCATGGTCTGGATAAAATCCAGCTCATCCTGAGTGAGGAGGGCGTCGCGCTGCATGGCTAACTCAAAAGATATAGTTACAAAGTTATTGGTGATTGTAGTTAATGACAATTAGTTCGCGATTTTGTTTTGACCGTTTGTCGTTTTCAGCGCAGCCAATTCTGCTTTGAGGGCAGCGACTTCAGCTTCCAGTTGAACAACGCGCTGTTGCGTCTTGACCTGAACGGTGACGTCCTTCTGCACGCCAACGAAATAAGTCTGCCCGTCATCGGCGCTTTTTACTGTGGAAAGCGACAGTTCATTCCAGAACGGCGTGCCGTCCTTGCGATAGTTTCGAAGAATTTCCCGGCACGATCCGCCGTCGCGCAACGTGTCGCGAATCAGTTCCAGACTCTCCTGGTCGCGGTCCCCGGACTGCAGGAAACGGCAGTCCTGATAGAGAATTTCTTCACTGGTGTAGCCGGTCAGACGTTCAAACGCCGGGTTCACATAAATCAGGATGTTGTCCTGCTCCCCTTCTTTTTCGGCGACCACGATGCCGTCGTTCGACGCGTTGATTACCATTTGCAGCAGGCTGGCGTTGATCATCTTTGAATCCTTTCAGAGTTGTCAGTGGCTCGCATTCTAGAAGAACCGTAGGCGCTGTCTACTGGCCATTACCGCCAATTGAGATCCAGTCGCAGCTTTGCGCTGGAGGCTGTTACTATCGCCGCTCTTTTTTTCAGTTTCAGGATCAGATTGATGAAAGTCGCCATCCTCTCCGGTTCGGTCTACGGCACCGCCGAAGAAGTCGCCCGTCACGCCCAGAACCTGTTGAAAGACGCTGGCTTTGAGACCTTCTACAACTCGCGCGCCAGCCTCGCCGACATTCAGGCGTTCGGTCCCGAAGCATTGCTCGCGGTGACCTCGACCACCGGCATGGGCGAATTGCCTGACAACCTGCAACCGCTGTACTCGACGATTCGCGACCAGTTGCCAGCCGCATGGCGCGGTTTGCCGGGTGCCGTGATTGCCTTGGGCGACGCCAGTTATGGCGACACCTTCTGCGGCGGTGGCGAGCAAATGCGTGAACTGTTCGGCGAACTCGGCGTGCACGAAGTGCAAGAGATGCTGCGCATCGACGCCAGCGAAAGCGTTACCCCGGAAACCGACGCCGAGCCTTGGCTGGCGCAGTTGATCGCCACGCTCAAGGGCTGATTCCGCGCTCGCGCAACAACGCCAGCCATGCCTGCGCCGCTTTCGATAGATAGGCACCGCGCCGCCAGATAAACGCGATATCCCAACGCAGATAATCCGGCGCGCGCAAGGTCAGGCGGACCACGCCTGGCCGCACCAGTCCGCGTGCGACCACGCTGGGCAACAGCACCACGCCTTGTCCGGCGGCGACCAGCGCGGCAAGAAAATCAGCCTGACCGCTGCGTCCGCCTTCCTTAGGCGTGAAGCCCAGTTGCTGGCACGCCTGCAGCAAGCGATCGTTGAGCACGAAGCTGCGCTGATAGAGCAGAAAGGGCGTCTCGGCCAATTCCTCCAGACCGATCTCACCCCGCTCGGCCAGTGGATGATCCACCGGCAGCAGGGCGTCGAGTTGCTCATCGCAAAACGGCTGACAGTCGAATTGCGGATCCTTTGGCAACAGACTGCCGCCCAACTCCAGTTCACCGCTCAGCACAGCCTGCTCGATATTGCGGCTACCGCCTTCGAGCAACTGGACGCTGATATTCGGATAGCGCCGCCGGTATTCAGCAAACAATTCGGCGAATAGCGCGTCGCTGCCGAGCAGTGGCAGGCCGAGGCGCAGCTCTCCTCGTGCCATATGACTGAGGTCGTCCAGTTCCGCGAGCAGTTCGTTGCGCAAACGCAGCATGCCCTCGGCCCGTTGCAGCACCACGCTGCCCGCGGCGGTCAGGCGCAATTGTGAACCGAGCCGTTCGAGCAAGGGTGTGCCGAGACTTTGCTCCAGTTGCGCGATCTGTTTGCTGACCGCTGATTGACTGATGTGCAGGTTTTTTGCGGCCTGGGTGAAACCGCCCTGATGCATGACTTCGACAAAACTTCGCAGCTGTTTGAATTCCATTACCTGATTCCATTTTGGAATGGCTTTGAGTCTAACAATTCGCTTCGGCGATGGCGGGACACTTCGTAAAATAAGCCCCTGTCAGGAGCAAAATCATGAACGCCGTCACCCTCAAGCACCTATCTCGTTTATTCGCCGAACTTGCAGTACTGCTCGGTCTCTACCTGCTCGGCTGCCAACTGGCGACCTGGCTGGCGTGGCCAATCCCCGGCGGCGTCATCGGTATGGCGCTGTTGCTGCTGGCATTTGCCTTTGGATTGGTCAAACCGGCAGCCCTGCAATTGGGCGCGGGATTGCTGATGGCCGAGATGTTGTTGTTTTTCATTCCGGCGCTGATGAGTCTGCTCGACTACGGCGCGCTGTTGCGCAATGACGGCTGGCGGATCCTGCTGGTCATCGCTGCCAGCACCTTGATGGTGATGCTGGTGACGGCTTTCACCGTAGAACTGGCCGTGCGCATGAGGCGTTCCCATGAAGCTTGAATGGATGCCGATGTTCTGGCTGGCGTTAACCCTGTTGGCGTATCTGTTCAGTCGCTGGTTGTATCGACGCACCGGACGCTACGTCTTGTCACCACTGATTCTGGTGCCGGCGTTGCTGCTGGCGCTCGCCGTGCCCCTGCACACTGCCTATGCCGAATATTCCAGCAACACCCACTGGCTGATGCTGGTGCTCGGTCCCGTCACCGTGGCTTTTGCCGTGCCGATCTGGCAGCAACGCCGTTTGTTGATGCGGCACTGGTCGGCACTCCTGCTGGGGATGATTGCCGGCAGTGCAGCATCGATTGGTACTTCCTTCGGATTGGCCAGGGCGCTGGCGCTCGACAGTTCGGTGACGATGTCACTGGTGCCACGTTCGATCACCACACCGTTCGCCATGCCGCTGGCGCAAAATCTCGGCGGTGTGCCGGAGTTGACCGCCGTGTTCGTGATGTTCACCGGTGTGTTCGGCGCGATGCTCGGCGGCGTGTTGTTGAAGTGGTTACCGTTGCGCAGTGCCTTGGCCCGCGGTGCGCTGTTCGGGGTCGGCGCGCACGGTGCCGGGGTCAGCCGGGCACATGAAGTGGGCGGCGAAGAAGGCTCTGTCGCCGGGCTGGTGATGGTCTTGACCGGGTTGCTAAATCTGTTCGCCGCGCCTTTGTTGGCGTCGTTGCTTTGACATGGATCCAAGCTGTTTGCGTCGCTGACCCGGTCAGTCATCAAGCTGGCTGCCAATGCAACTACGCGATCCTCTGCGCCTGACTAGACTGCTGACACGTGCAGAACAATAAGAACGCAGAGGTGCATACAGTGAGCGTAGCCCCCGTCCAATCGTCCCTTAATGTCAAAGACCAGGTCAGCGCCGCAGAGTGGCAGGCCCGTGTCGATCTCGCCGCTTGTTATCGTCTGGTCGCGCTGCATGGCTGGGACGATCTGATTTTCACGCATATTTCCGCCAAGGTGCCGGGCACCGAAGATTTCCTGATCAACCCGTTCGGTCTGATGTTCCATGAGATCACCGCGTCGAGCCTGGTGAAAGTCGATCAGGCCGGCAACAAACTCATGGACAGCCCCTACGAGATAAACCCCGCCGGCTACACCATCCACAGCGCCGTGCACGAAGTGCGGCACGATGTGGTTTGCGTGCTGCATACACATACCGCTTCCGGTGTCGCGGTGTCGGCGCAAAAGCAGGGGGTGTTGCCGATCAGTCAGCAGTCGCTGTTCGTTCTCTCAAGTCTGGCTTATCACGCCTATGAAGGCGTGGCGCTGAATCACGAAGAGAAGGCGCGGTTGCAGGCCGATCTGGGCGAGAACAATTTCCTGATGCTGCACAACCACGGTCTGCTGACCTGTGGCGGCACCATCGCCGATACGTTTCTGATGATGTTCACCTTCCAGCGCGCCTGCGACATTCAGGTCATGGCGCAAACCGGCGGCGCGGAACTCATCGCTATCGAACCGCACATTCTGGCGGGCGCCAAAGCGATGATCGCCGGCGTCACCAAAAGTGCTCAAGGCATGGGTGGTGCGCTGGCTTGGCCGGCGCTGCTGCGCAAACTCGATAAACAAGACCCCGGATATAAACTCTAATGCCTCTTGCCGAGATTCCTCTGTGTGTCTGGCGTAAACGCAGCCAGACGTTTGTCTTTCGTGGCCAGCCGATTCGCTACTGGACGGCGGGGCAGGGTGAGCCGCTGTTGCTGATCCACGGTTTTCCGACCGCCAGTTGGGATTGGCACTACCTGTGGCAACCATTGGCCCAGCGTTATCGGGTGGTTGCCTGCGACATGCTCGGCTTTGGTGATTCGGCCAAGCCGATCAATCACACTTACAGTTTGCTTGAGCAGGCCGATCTCCAGCAGGCGTTGCTCGCGCATCTGCAGGTCGAACAACCGGTGCATGTGCTGGCGCATGATTACGGTGACAGCGTTGCGCAGGAATTGCTCGCCCGCCATTACGAAGACAAGATCAACGTGGCCAGTTGCGTGTTTCTCAATGGCGGATTATTTCCGGAAACCCATCGCCCGGTGCTGATGCAGAAACTGCTGCTTAGCCCATTGGGCTGGATGATCGGTCGCGCGTTCACCCGCGATGCTCTGGTGAAAAGCTTCCGGCAGATCTTCGGCGCGCAAACCCGGCCGAGCGAAAGCGAACTGGACGATTTCTGGAGCCTGGTCGACAGTAATCGCGGGCCACGTATCATGCATAAATTGATCGGCTACATTCCCGAGCGTCGGGTGCAGCGTGATCGCTGGGTGACGGCGATGCAGCGCGGTGAGGTGCCGTTGCGGGTGATCGATGGCGAAGTCGATCCGATTTCCGGGGCACACATGGTCGAGCGTTACCGTGAATTGATCGCCGACGCGGACACGGTGCTGTTGCCGGGCATCGGCCACTATCCACAGACCGAAGCGCCGGTACAGGTGCTCAAGCATTACCTGGAGTTTCGTGAGCGTTTTGTGCTGCCACCGCGCAAAGTGGCATGCTCCTGACAGATCAAAAGATCGCAGCCTGCGGCAGCTCCTACATTGGATTTGTGTAGGAGCTGCCGCAGGCTGCGATCTTTTGATCTTTTGTTTCTTTGACGCCCTCATCATCCCCCAACCTTATCGCACACCATTCAGCCTCAGCCGTGTTCGTTGTGACTCAAAGCCCCGTGCCTGACACTCAGGATCAATACTGGCCTGCTGGAGTTGCTGCGATGAATGAGTCTGTGCGTTTCGAAGATAAAGTTGTCATCGTCACCGGAGCCGGTGGTGGCCTCGGACGCGCCCACGCATTGTTGTTTGCCAAACAAGGCGCCAAGGTGCTGGTCAATGATCTCGGCGGCTCGACCCAGGGTGAAGGCGCCAATGCTTCGGCTGCCGACCGCGTCGTCGCAGAAATCCGCGAAGCTGGCGGTATCGCCGAAGCCAATCACGACTCGGTCACCGATGGCGACAAACTGGTGCAGAACGCCCTCGATGCCTTCGGCCGGGTCGATGTCGTTGTCAACAACGCCGGAATCCTGCGCGACAAGACTTTCCACAAAATGGACGACGCCGACTGGGATCTGGTTTACCGCGTCCACGTCGAAGGCGCCTACAAAGTCACCCGCGCCGCATGGCCACACCTGCGCGAGCAAAACTACGGCCGGGTGATCTTCACCGCCTCGACCTCCGGCATCTACGGCAATTTCGGCCAGTCCAACTACGGCATGGCCAAACTTGGCCTTTACGGTCTGACCCGCACCTTGGCCATCGAAGGTCGCAAGAACAACATCCTCGTCAACGCCATCGCGCCTACCGGCGGCACGCGCATGACCGAAGGCTTGATTCCGCCGCAAGTGTTCGAGCAACTCAAACCGGAACTGGTCAGCCCGCTGGTGGTGTATCTGGCCAGTGAACAATGCCAGGAAACGTCGGGGCTGTTCGAGGTCGGTGGCGGCTGGATGGGTAAGGTGCGCTGGGAACGCAGCCTCGGTGCTGGGTTTGATCCACGGGCGGGTTTCTCGCCAGAAGATGTCGCGGCGCACTGGCAGCAGATTTGTGATTTCGAAGGGGCGGCGCATCCGAAGGACAATATTGAGGCGCTGAAGGAAATGATGGCGAATTTGCAGAAGTATTCACTCTGATCCCTACTCATCAATCGACAGGATTCATCTGGGTCCTGTCATCCCTCTGAAAACCTCTTCTGCACAAAATTTATTGCCCATAAAAAAGGCCGCTGCAAACGCAGCGGCCAAGGTAAGACGTTGGATCAAGGAGCTACAAATCAACGTCAGTGAACACCGGGGCGATAAACCGAAGTCTTCGATTTATCTGAAATCTGTCAGCAATGGCCTGAGTTCTCAAAGGCCAGTGCTTCGTGCTTTGCGGCGTGTCCCGTGAAAGCGCGTTCAGAATAAGGTCTTGAACGCGTAGGAAAAATACCGATTCCGGACATGCACTGTTGCGGAGCATGCAACAGTCCCGTGATCCGATGTGCACCATGCACTGCACTGATGACCCTCCATCCAGCCAATCCATGAACGGCGCAAAGCCCCATCCTGCAAGGCCATTCATCCTTTCGAGCGACAACACGAATACCTCCTTGGTGCGCTTATCGACGCGGTTGCCCGGCAGTAGGGTGGGGCCTTCTGTCACTCACCGGGGAAGACGCATGACAAAAACAACAATGCGCGCCATCTTCACACCGCAGGCGCTGGCAGCCGCGGTGGCTCTGGGTTGCTGCGCCCAGGCGCAAGCGGTTGCGTTCAACATTGGCGAGATCGAGGGCACCTTCGACTCATCGCTATCGATCGGTGCGAGCTGGGGCATGCGTGATGCCGACAAGTCGCTGGTCGGCACGGTCAATGGGGGTACCGGGCAATCTTCGACCGGTGATGACGGGCGTTTGAATTTCAAGAAGGGCGAGACCTTCTCGAAAATCTTCAAAGGCATTCACGACCTTGAACTCAAGTACGGCGACACCGGTGTCTTCGTGCGCGGCAAGTACTGGTATGACTTCGAGCTGAAAGACGAAGACCGCGAGTTCAAGCCGATCAGCGACAGCGGCCGCAAGGAAGGGGCGAAATCTTCCGGCGCGCAGATTCTCGATGCGTTCGTCTATCACAACTATTCCATTGCCGATCTGCCGGGCACCGTGCGCGCCGGCAAACAGGTGGTGAGCTGGGGCGAAAGTACGTTTATCGGCAACTCGATCAACAGCATCAACCCGATCGACGTTTCAGCGTTTCGGCGCCCCGGAGCGGAGATCAAGGAAGGTCTGATTCCGGTCAACATGCTGTTTGGCTCGCAAGGTCTGACCGATCAACTGACCGTTGAAGGTTTCTATCAACTGGAATGGGACCAGACCGTTCTCGACAACTGCGGCACCTTCTTCGGTGTCGACGTGGCGGCTGACGGCTGCAACAACGGCTACACCGTCGGCAACCCGGCGATCGCACCGTTTGTCCCGCTGACTCAGGCCTTTGGCCAAGGCATTCAGGTGACTCGCGAAGGCGTGGTGATCCCCCGTGGCGGCGACCGTGATGCGCGGGATTCCGGGCAGTGGGGCACGGCGTTGCGCTGGCTCGGTGACGACACTGAGTACGGTCTCTACTTCATGAACTATCACAGCCGTACGCCGACCGTCGGCACCACCACGGCCGGCCTGTCGACGCTGGCGGCATTGCCGGGCATGGTCGGGATCGCCAATGGCCTGGCACCTGGCAGTGGTTCCGGTCTGGCGCAGAGCGTGATGCTCGGACGCGGTCAGTACTACCTCGACTATCCGGAAGACATCCGTCTGTACGGCGCCAGTTTCTCCACTACCTTGCCGACCGGTACCGCGTGGACCGGTGAGATCAGCTACCGGCCCAACGCTCCGGTGCAGGTCAACACCAACGACCTGACGCTGGCGCTGCTCAACCCGATTGCGGGTGGCACGGCGTCGCCACTTTCGACGTCACCGGGAGCGGACAACAAAGGCTATCGGCGCAAAGAGGTCACACAAATCCAGAGCACCCTCACGCACTTTTTCGATCAGGTCTGGGGCGCTCAACGCTTGACCCTGGTCGGTGAAGCGGCGGTGGTACGGGTCGGCGGCCTGGAGTCGCGCAACAAGCTGCGTTATGGCCGCGACTCGGTGTACGGCCAGTACGGTTTCGGCGGCGACACCGACGGTTTCGTCACCTCGACCTCGTGGGGCTACCGCGCCCGGGCGATCCTCGATTACGCCAACGTGATCGGCGGGATCAACCTCAAACCCAACCTGTCGTGGTCGCATGACGTCGCCGGTTACGGCCCCAACGGGCTGTTCAACGAAGGCGCGAAAGCGATCAGCGTCGGCGTCGATGCCGACTACCGCAACACTTACACCGCGAGCCTCAGTTACACCGACTTTTTCGGCGGCGACTACAACGTCCTCGAAGACCGTGACTTCGTGGCCCTGAGCTTCGGCGTGAACTTCTGATCTGCCCGAGAAGGATGACTGCAATGCGCAAAACGATTCTGCAATGTGGTGTGCTGGCCCTGAGTCTGCTGGCAGCCAATGTGATGGCGGCGGTGTCGCCAGACGAGGCCAACAAACTCGGCACCAGCCTGACCCCGCTCGGCGCCGAGAAGGCCGGCAACGCTGACGGTTCGATTCCGGCATGGAGCGGCGGCATCCCGAAAAATGCCGGGGCGGTGGACAGCAAAGGTTTCCTCGCCGACCCGTTCGCCAATGAAAAACCGCTGTTCACCATCACCGCGGCCAATGTCGACAAGTACAAGGACAAGCTTTCCGATGGCCAGGTGGCGATGTTCAAACGCTACCCGGAAACCTACAGGATCCCGGTTTATCCGACCCATCGCACGGTCGCCGCACCAGCGGAAATCTACGAGTCAGCCAAGCGCAGTGCGCTTAATGTCACCAGCATTAACGATGGTAACGGCCTGGCCAATTTCACTGGCAACCGCTACTACGCCTTTCCGATTCCGAAGAACGGTGTGGAGGTGCTGTGGAACCACATCACCCGTTATCACGGCGGCAACCTGCGGCGCATCATCACCCAAGTGACACCGCAGACCAACGGCAGCTACACGCCGATCCGCTTCGAAGAAGAGATCGCCGTGCCGCAACTGATGAAGGATCTCGACCCGGAAAAAGCCGCCAACGTGCTGACTTTCTTCAAGCAGTCGGTGACCGCGCCGGCACGTCTGGCCGGTAACGTGCTGCTGGTGCACGAAACCCTCGATCAGGTGAAGGAGCCGCGTCTGGCGTGGATCTACAACGCCGGTCAGCGCCGCGTGCGTCGTGCGCCGCAAGTGGCCTATGACGGCCCGGGCACCGCCGCCGATGGCCTGCGCACGTCGGACAACTTCGACATGTTCTCCGGCGCTCCGGATCGCTACGACTGGAAACTGGTCGGCAAAAAGGAAATGTACATCCCGTACAACAGCTACAAACTCGACTCGCCGAGCCTCAAGTACGACGACATCGTCAAGGCGGGGCACATCAATCAGGACCTGACCCGTTACGAACTGCACCGGGTGTGGGAAGTGATCGGCACGGTGAAACCGAACGAGCGGCACATCTACGCCAAGCGTCACATGTACATCGATGAAGACAGCTGGCAGGTGGCGCTCGCTGACCACTATGACGGTCGCGGACAACTGTGGCGCGTTGCCGAAGGTCACGCGCAGTATTACTACGATCACCAGGCGCAGGCTTACACCCTTGAAGCGCTCTACGACATCATCGCCGGTCGATACATTGCCCTGGGGATGAAGAACGAAGAGAAGCACAGTTTCGAGTTCGGCTTCGAAGCCAAGGCTGCCGACTACACGCCATCGGCCTTGCGCGCAGAGGGCGTGCGGTAACGGTTTTGATACAAGGCCAAGACAAAAGGCGACCGCTCGGTCGCCTTTTTTATGGGCGTCAATCAGCGCGCTGAATACTCGTCAACAAGTCCATGGGAGAGGGCTAGGGTGAGGGCACAACGATAAAAAGGCTCACCCGATGACCGCCATGACTGCTTGTCTGGATCGCCCCGGATTTCTGCCCAGACTTTCTTCCCATCATCAGCTCCGCCCGCGTTTGAGCGAACCGCTACTGACGTCGGTGGCACGGATCAGACTGATCTGTGCGCCGGCCGGCAGTGGCAAAAGCGCGTTGCTCTCGGAGTGCCTGTTACAGGCGCCGGCACATTGTGTAGTGCACTGGCTGCCATTGATGGGCGTGTCCTTGAGTGCCGAGGCGTTCTGTCGGCGGCTGAGTCAGGCGTTGGGGCTGGCCGAGATGGATGAGGCGCAGTTGACGGTTGCTCTGGCACGCTGGTCGACACCCACCTGGCTGTTTATCGACGACTACTGTCGGCTCCCCGCCCCGGCACTCGATGCGCTACTGGACCGCTTGCTGGCGCTCAGCAGTCCGGCATTGATCTGGTGGATCGCTACGCGCCGACGGCCGCCATGTAATTGGCCACGGTTGCTGCTGGATGACGAATTGTATGAATGCGAAAACGCGACGCTGGCGCTGACCCAGAACGAGATCGCCCAGGCATTGAAACATTTGTCAGCGGAGCAAGCTGCCAGAGTGGCCACCCGGATCGTCCATCGAACCGGTGGCTGGTGCGCCGGGGTGCGCATGGCGCTGCTGCAAAAATGCGACTGGGCGCAAAGCACCCAGCCGCAGCAACGGGTGGAAACGTTGCTGGATTATCTGCAGCACGAACTGTTTAGCAGTCTGACGCCAGAGTTGGCGGAAGTCTGGCGGGTACTGGCTGATTTGCCGCGCTTCAACGCTGAACTGTGTGAGCACTTGTTCGGTGCCGGAGAGGGGGCGCAAAGCCTGCGTTCACTTCAAGTTCTCGGATGTTTTATCGAGCCTTGGCAGGATTCCGCCGACTGGCTGCAGGTTTTTCCACTGCTGTCACGGGTGATGCAGGATGAACATTGGCCGGCCGGCCGCTCATGGCACCGCCGGGCATGCCAGTGGTTTGCGCTCAGGCATGACTGGCGTTCAGCGTTTGAACAGGCATTGCTTGCCGAAGAGTTCGAAACCGCAGTCAGTCTCTTGCAGCACTTCAGTTTCGAGCACTTGTTCGAGGAGCAGACGGTGGTGCTGCTGTTACGTCTGCATGAGTGCCAGGGTGAAGAGCTGACGATGGGTACCCCTCAGTTGGTCGGGTTGATTACTGCTGCGTTGCTGTTTGCCGGTCGCTTCGGGCAGGCGGTTCGGAGCATCGCCCACCTCTCACGGTTCATGCCGCAGCCCTCGGCAGCGCTCGAGCAGCAATTGATCGCCCGCTGGCAAACGCTGAAGGGCTGGTTATGTCATTTGGAAGGGCGGATGGATGGCGCCCATGAACACTTCTCGCAGGCATTGGAGACCCTTGATGGCGACAATTGGATCGCGCGGGTGATGTGTCTGTCCGGGTTGACTCAGCAGGGGCTGTTGAGAGGTCAACTCGACGTGGCCCACGCGCTCAACCGACAAGGCTTGTGCCTGGCTCGGGCGCACGGTTCGCTGGTTTTCGAAGCGCTGCTTGAGTTTGATCATGCGCAATTACTCGAGCAGCGTGGCGCGGCATCTCGCGCCGAAAGCCTCTTGGCGGGCGTTGATGATTTGCTCGCCCGACAACCGAATCGGCTGACACCGCTCAGGGGAAGGATAGCCCTGCGTCGAGGGCGTCTTGCGTTGAGTCAGGGGCAGGAGGCATCGGCAGCAGCGTTCTTCAACTCCGGACTTGAGGATTGCAAACGCAACGGTGACAAGCGTGTTCTTTACGGCTATTTGGGACTGGCGCAACTGGCCGCCAACCAGACCGATTACGACGCCGCGTTTGTATGGCTGCGTGACGCCGAGCGACTGATGCAGCAACGGCAGATTCCAGACACGGTTTATCGGGGAGTGGTGTTACAGGTCAGCAGCCTGTTCTGGTTGCAGCAAGGACGTGCCGAATTGGCATGCGAGGCGATGACGCGATTGTTGCGGCATTATCAAGGCTCAGCGGCATTGCAGGCCCCGCCAGCGACACTTGAGCTGATTCCGCGAGTTGAATACCTGTTAGTCCTTGCGCAGGTGGGTTCAGGTACGGCTTGCAACCCGATGGTCGAGCTCGGGCGTCTGCTTGAGACGGCGCAACGATGCAAAATGATCTCGCTGGAAACCGACCTGCATCTGGCGATGGCAGAGGCCGCCTTTTCGCTGGGTGATCAAGCTGGCGCACGCCAGCACTTGCGACAGGGGCTTGAACGGGTCAGCCAGCATGGGCTGCATCAGGCCCTGCATGAACTGAAATTGCGCCAGCCGAGCCTGTTGTCGTTGTTGGAAAAGGTTGCTGAAGCACCTGGTGCCGAGACATTGACTCATAGCGCTTTACTCAGTCAGCGTGAGTTGGAAGTGTTGTGCCTGATTGCCAGAGGATATTCCAATCAACAAATTGCCGATCAACTTTATATCTCTTTGCATACGGTAAAAACTCATGCGAGACGGATACATGGAAAACTAGGTGTGAAGCGTCGAACGCAAGCGGTTGCGAGTGCCAAGTTGTTGGGTCTGGATCTGTCTTGAGTTTGTTACGGGTAAAGTGATATTTATCTGTCTGAATATTTTTCGGAGATGTTTTATGACTTTTTAAAATCTGAAGTAACGTCTGTGTGGTTTTAATGGTTGCGCGTGTTCGATAACTTTGTTGCATTCGATAAGTGACCTGATGTCATTTTATTAGTGCAAAAAAAGGAGTTGAACATGAGTGATTTAATTGAGTCTGCAGCTCTTCGGCCGGTGTGGTTGTCACGCGTCAGCGAGCAAGATCTGAAGCAACATGATGATTTAATGCAGCAACTGGTTGAGCTGGAACGCCAGCGTGATGGTCTGCTCGGTAAGACGGCCTCTTTGAGAACCTTTGCCGCTGCCAGTGCTAAAGATTGGGTAAATAGTGCGCTGGGTGTGTCGATTGATCCAGAGCAGATCAAAGTGACTTGCCGCTATAAAATAAAAGTTGGCCAACGTTCTCTGGTTCAAGAGGACAAACGTACATTTGTGGAGCTGGCGCTGTTTGGTCTGCATGATCGTAATTATCGATTTGATATGGCTTTCGAAGGGCCGGTGCCTTCAGGGTTGACCTCTGCAAAAGTTGAAAATTGGCTCTCTAATATTGATATACGTTCCGACTTTCGAGAGGCGCGTCGTAAAGCGCTTAATGAATATGATCTGCAAATCATCTTGATTGAGGCTCTCGGCGCGCGGATCGCGTACAGCGTATTTGCCGCAACCTTGCAAGGACACCTCAAGCGACAGAACATGGACATGGTCGACCGCTTCATGCGCGGCGATCAGAGTATTTCAGCGTCTGCCGTGGTGGTTAATAATTACCGATTCAGTTTCAGGGATCTGATGGTTTTCCGTGAGAAAGCCAGACCGTTCGGCAACTGTGTGCTGTTTGCACCCGGTTCGCCTGACGGGCGTGACTGGTATGAGTTTCCCAATAGCGACGGTATTGTTACCACGGTCCTGGATTGGGTGCGTACTGACCGGGGTATGGCGTATCTGTCTTCGCAGGCAGATCCTGACCAGAAGGGGGTACTGGCGAAATATGCGACAACGCTGCGACAACTCCCCAGTGCCTGGAAGGGATTGACGTTCAAGGAATGGTCTGCGGGTCCCGAAGGGATTCTTGCAGAACCGATGTTTCATCAGTTGGAGTGGGATCGGAAACAACAAGAACAGGCGTATCCGGCTGTCTATCGCGAGTCGTCAGGGGAGACGCGTCAGCTATTCGCTCGCTTGCATACCGAGCTTAAAGCGCTCTACACGGTAGGCACACGCGAAGCGGGAGTCCTGACCTACGAACGCTTCTGTTATAACCTGATCAAACAAAGAATTGAGGATCTACTAAAAAACGTTGGTGAAAATGTAGAGGTAAATCCTGATGATATTTATATTGAATTAAATGAAAGAGAGAAAGTTTCTCTCAGTGATCTGATCATTAAAGAGACTCCGTTTTATGCCCATGAGGGCGGCGGAGAACTTGTTGGGGTTTATCCTCGTTTGCGCCTGGGTGCGAAACATCCTCTGCTGCGTAATCTGGATATACGTCAGGTAGCGAGTTGGTCCAGGACTTTGCGTCCGGGAGAACAGTACATCGCCATGCTGCGTGCCGACTATTTGAATCGGTTGCACCCGGATTATGAGTTTAAGCGGGAGGCTCACTTCCGCACGAAGTATGCGGAAATGACGCGTGCGGTGCTATCCAGCTATTTTGCCGGCGAGCTGTCCAGTCAGGTGGCCGATCAAATTGGCGTGCTGATCGATAAGTTTGATACAGGCACTTCGTCATCTTTTCCACCTTACGGTGAAGTCCCTTCTACTGTGCAATCTAGTGCGGTCTTCAAGTTTCACGTGAAACGATGCCTGGTTGAAGGAGTGTATGTTTTCAGGTTGGTGCAGAACGGTAAGATTAATGAGGTTCTTTACACGCCTAACGCACCTGACGGGGTTAACTTTCGCCCATTGAGCCAGCTCTTTGAGTCCATCAGGGAACGTGGATTGGGTCAGTATTTATATAAGCGGGTAAAGTATGTAGATCAACCGATTATGGGAACCTTCATTAATAATGTGGAGTTCACCAATATCTCTGAAAAACCTCCAGTGCTTGAGTTGAACAGCCGGGTGCTGTCGCTACGCTCGAGTTATAACGAGCGCATTGAACGGATCATTTCCGATGTTGACGCACAAACCACCAGCCTCAGCGAAGTCATCGGCAAGCTGGCGTATGAGGCGGCGGTCCTGGCGGCAAGCGCGGTCAGTCTGGTAATTCCACCGGTAGGCGTGGCCCTCACCGTCGTGCAGATCACCAGGAATGTACTGGATGGCGCCGAAGCCTACCGATATGGCGACAGGGCCGCGGCATTCGACAATTTCAAGGATGCCTTGCTTGATCTGTATTCGCTGGTTCCTGGCGGCAAGGAAGCGACCAAGGCGCAGAAAACCCTGATTCAGCTGATGGGGGACAGCAAGACCATTGTCGGCCTGGTCGCTTCGGCAACCGGTCAGAAGCTCGGCTACGAGCGCTTCCTGGAATTGCTGGAAGAGATCCTTGCAGAGGAGCCGGCGAGCGACAGCAAAACCGTTTTGCTGTAAGCCCTCTGCAAAATACTGACTAGCGGGCGGGCGGGTGCCTGTCCGCATCAAATCCCATCCGCCAACTCACGGCCCGCGTCGCCGCCAGCAACCGCTGCGCCGCCGGGCCGTTTTCGTCGGCGTGGAATAGCGAGGTCGGGCCAACGATGGTCAACACGGCGGCGACCTGGCCGACAGCGTTGAACACCGGTGCGGACAACGCATCCACACCCGGCATCAACAAGCCATGCACATGATGCAGACCGCGTTCGCGGATCTGTTCACACAGGGTTGCGTAGGTTTTTTCGTCCTTCAGCGGATGATCCGCTGCGGCGATTTCGCGGTCACGCAATTCATCGGTTTCCCGAGGCGGCAAGTAGGCGCTGAACACCAGTCCGGTCGATGAACTGAGCAGGGGCAGCACTGAACCCAGTTGCGTCACCACCGTCACCGCACGCACCGCCGGCTCAATGTGCACCACGGTCGCGCCCTGATTGCCCCACACCGCCAAAAAGCAGGTTTCGTTGAGTTCGTCGCGCAGTTCGGCCAGCGGCAGGGCGGCGACTTTCAGCACGTCCATACTGTTGAGGGCGGCCAGGCCGACACGCAGAGCTTCGCGGCCGAGACCGTAGTGGTTTGTGGCAGTGTTCTGCTCGGCAAAACCCGAGGCGATCAACGCCTGCAGATAGCGGTGAACTTTGCTCGCCGGCATCTGCACGTGCTCGGCCAGGCGCGACAACGAAGTCGATGGCGACAACTCGGCCAAGGCCTTGAGGATGTCGGTGCCGACTTCGGCAGAGCGGACTTTCTGTTTGCCGTTGCTGTCGCTGATTTTTTCCATGGTGCGGCCGGGTTCCGAAACGAATGGGCGTCTTTATAGCTTGACGCTGGATAGCGAGCAAATTACGTTATGCGTAATCGAATTACGATAATAACAACCCCGGCGTGCCGAAACCTCTGAGCCAGAGCGATGGGCCACTGCCGACTCCCTGTTCAGGAGGCTCCATGAACCTCGATTCAACCGTCCAGGCGCTGGCATATCAGTCCGGTTTCGGCAACGAATTCAGCACTGAAGCGTTGCCCGGCGCGCTGCCCGTCGGCCAGAATTCCCCGCAAAAAGCTCCTTACGGCCTCTATACCGAATTGTTTTCCGGCACCGCGTTCACCATGACTCGCAGTGAAGCGCGGCGTACGTGGATGTACCGCATTCAGCCGTCGGCCAATCACCCGGCCTTTGTCAAACTGGAGCGGCAACTGGCCGGTGGCCCGTTGAGTGAAGTGACGCCGAATCGCCTGCGCTGGAATCCGCTGGAGATCCCGGCCGAGCCGACCGATTTCATCGACGGTCTGGTGAGCATGGCCGCCAACGCCGGCGCCGAGAAACCGGCCGGCATCAGCATCTACAACTACGCCGCCAACCGTTCGATGGAACGCGTGTTCTTCAACGCCGACGGCGAACTGCTGCTGGTGCCGCAACTCGGCCGTTTGCGCATTGCCACCGAACTGGGTGTGCTGGAAGTCGCGCCGCTGGAAATCGCCGTGCTGCCGCGCGGTCTGAAATTCCGTGTCGAATTGCTCGACCCGCAAGCGCGCGGCTATGTCGCCGAGAACCACGGCGCGCCGCTGCGCCTGCCGGATCTGGGGCCGATCGGCAGCAACGGTCTGGCCAACCCGCGCGATTTCCTGACCCCGGTCGCCGCTTACGAGAACCTGCAGCAACCGACCACCCTGGTGCAGAAATTCCTCGGCCAGCTGTGGGCCACCGAACTTAATCACTCGCCGCTGAACGTGGTCGCCTGGCACGGTAACAACGTGCCGTACAAATACGATCTGCGCCGCTTCAATACCATCGGCACGGTGAGTTTCGATCACCCGGATCCGTCGATCTTCACCGTGCTGACCTCGCCGACCAGCGTGCACGGTTTGGCCAACCTCGACTTCGTAATCTTCCCGCCGCGCTGGATGGTGGCCGAGAACACCTTCCGGCCGCCGTGGTTCCACCGCAATCTGATGAATGAATTCATGGGCCTGATCCAGGGCGAATACGACGCCAAGGCCGAAGGTTTTGTGCCCGGCGGTGCGTCGCTGCACAGCTGCATGAGCGCCCACGGCCCGGATGGCGAGACCTGCACCAGAGCGATCAATGCCGAACTCAAACCGGCAAAAATCGACAACACCATGGCCTTCATGTTTGAAACCAGTCAGGTGCTGCGCCCAAGCCGTTTCGCCCTCGACTGCCCGCAACTGCAACCCAATTACGACGCCTGCTGGGCTACTTTGCCCGCCACGTTCGACCCGACCCGGAGATAACCCATGACGCAGAATTCCATCACCCGCAGTTGGGTCGCTTCGGCCAACGGCCACACAGATTTCCCGTTGCAGAACCTGCCGCTCGGCGTATTCAGCATCGCCGATGCGCTGCCGCGCGCTGGCGTGGCGATTGGCGACCACATTTTCGATCTGCAAGTGGCGCTGGAGGCCGGTCTGTTTGACGGCATTGCGCGCAGTGCAGTGGAAGCCATGCACGGCGGCCAGTTGAACGCGTTCTTTGATCTCGGTCGTGAGGCACGTGTGGCTTTGCGTACACGCCTGCTGGAACTGTTCAGCGAAGGCAGCACCCTGCGCGGTAACATTGAAGCTCAAGGCGCGAAACTGTTGCCACTGGCCGCCGATTGCCAGTTGCACCTGCCGGCACGCATCAGCGATTACACCGACTTCTACGTGGGCATCGAGCACGCGCAGAACGTCGGCAAACTGTTCCGTCCGGATAACCCGTTGCTGCCGAACTACAAGCACGTGCCGATCGGTTATCACGGTCGCGCCTCCACTGTGCGCGCCTCCGGCACCGACGTGCGTCGGCCGAAAGGCCAGACGCTGCCGGCCGGTCAGACCGAGCCGACATTTGGCCCATGCGCACGTCTGGACTATGAGCTGGAGCTGGGCATCTGGATCGGTCAGGGCAACGAGATGGGCGATTCGATCGCCATCGGTGACGCCGCTGATCACATCGCCGGTTTCTGCCTGCTCAACGATTGGTCGGCCCGCGATATCCAGGCCTGGGAATACCAGCCGCTGGGGCCGTTCCTGTCGAAGAGCTTCATCACCAGTGTGTCGCCGTGGGTCGTCACGGCGGAAGCGCTGGAGCCATTCCGTACCGCGCAGCCGAAGCGTCCTGAAGGTGATCCGCAACCTTTGCCGTATCTGTTCGACAAACGCGATCAGGACGGCGGTGCCTTCGACATCGAACTGGAAGTGCTGCTGCTCACCGAAGCCATGCGCGAGCAGAACCTGCCGGCCCATCGCCTGACCCTGAGCAACACCCGCTACATGTACTGGACTGTCGCGCAAATGGTCGCGCACCACAGCGTCAACGGCTGCCAGTTGCAGGCCGGTGACCTGTTCGGTTCGGGCACTTTGTCCGGCCCGGAAAACGGTCAGTTCGGCAGCCTGCTGGAAATCACTGAGGGCGGCAAAAAGCCGATCGAACTGGCCTCTGGCGAAGTACGTAAATTCCTTGAGGACGGTGACGAAATCATTCTGCGCGCACGTTGTGCCCGTGATGGTTTTGCTTCGATCGGCTTCGGCGAGTGCCGCGGCAAAGTGTTGCCGGCGCGCTGACAGGAGCGGCTCATGGATCTCTATACCTACTATCGTTCGACCTCATCGTACCGGGTACGAATCGCGCTGGCGCTCAAAGGGTTGGACTACCAGGCGCTGCCGGTCAACCTGATTGCACCGCCGGGCGGCGAGCATCGGCAGGTGGCGTATCTGGCGATCAACCCGCAGGGTCGTGTGCCGGCCTTGCGCACTGACGAAGGCGATTTGCTGATTCAGTCGCCGGCCATCATCGAGTACCTGGAAGAACGTTATCCACAGGTGCCGTTGCTGCCTGAAGATCTGCTCGCCCGTGCGCAGGTGCGCGGTGTGGCAGCAGTGATTGGTTGCGACGTGCATCCGCTGCACAACGTCAGCGTGCTCAATCGTCTGCGCCAGTTGGGGCAGGACGAGCCGCAGGTGGTCGAGTGGATCAGTCACTGGATCAGCCAAGGGCTGGCGACGGTGGAGCAACTGATTGGCGATGAGGGTTTCTGTTTTGGCGAGTGGCCGTGCGTGGCCGACGTGTACCTGATTCCGCAGTTGTACGCCGCGGAACGATTCAACGTCAGCCTTGAGGCGTATCCGAAAATTCGTCGTGTTGCCGCACTGGCGGCTGAACATCCAGCGTTCATCAAGGCGCATCCCGCCCATCAACCCGATACCCCGTAACCTTGTGGAGCCTGCTCGCGAAAGATGAGTGTCAGTCACCATTCATTTGGCTGACACACCGCATTCGCGAGCAGGCTCGCTCCCACAAGGTTTGGCGTTGAACGACCCAAAAAACATAAAAACAAAACAGGTACCTTGCGATGCATAACCAGATTGCCAGCTTCCGGGCGGCACTCGACGCCCGTCCTGTGTCTCGCTATCAGTGGTTACTGTTGATCCTGCTGGCGCTGTTGCTGGTCACCGACGGCTACGACGCTCAGGTGCTCGGTTACGTGGTGCCCGCGCTGGCGCAGGACTGGGGCCTGGAAAAGTCGGCGTTCGGACCTGTTTTCAGCGCCAATCTGCTCGGTCTCACCCTTGGTTCACTGGCTGTCACGCCGCTGGCTGACCGCTTTGGCGTGCGGCGGATTCTGCTCGCCTGCGTGCTGATCTACGCCACGCTGACCGTGCTGATGGTCTTCGCCGATTCCCTGAACACGCTGATGATCGCGCGCTTTATCTGCGGCATCGGTATGGGCGGGGCGATGCCCAGTGCCATGGCGTTGATGTCGGAATACTCGCCACCGCGGTTGCGCACTTTGATGGTGACGCTGGCGGCCTGTGGCTTCTCGTTCGGTGGCGCGGCGGGTGGTTTCGTCGCCGCCGGGTTTATCGACCGGTTCGGCTGGCAAGCGGTGTTCCTCGCCGGTGGCGTCACGCCGTTGCTGTTGTTTCCGTTTCTCTGGTGGATGCTGCCAGAATCGCTGCCACGTTTGCTGCGTGATGCACCGCCGTATGCGCGGCTGCGCAAAGTCACCGCGCGCATGCTGCCGGACTGGCAACCGCCCGTTGCCAGCGTCGAACAGAACGAGCACGAGCAGGGCAGCAAACTGACCGTGGTCGAGTTGTTCCGCAACGGTTACGCACGGCCGACCTTGCTGATCTGGGCGACGTTTTTCGTCAGCCTGATTTTGTTGTATTTCATGATCAGTTGGTTGCCGACGCTGTTGCTGGAAAGCGGGTTGAAACTCAACGAAGCTAATCTGGTGACGTCGATGTTCCTGTTCGCCGGTACTTTGGGCGCGATTTGCATTGCCTGGTTTGCTGACCGCTTGAAGCGCAAGGTGCGTCTGTTGTCAGCGGTGCTGGCAGGCGCAGCGCTGTGCACGATTTTGCTCGGGCTCAATCACGACAACCCACGCTATCTGGTGGCCTGCGTGTTTGCCGCCGGCTTCTGCATCATCGGCGGGCAACTGACGTTAAATGCGTTCGCCAGTAATTTCTACCCGGCGCATGTGCGCGCGACGGGCACCGGTTGGGCACTGGGCGTGGGGCGCTTCGGTTCGATACTCGGGCCGCTGTTCGGCAGCCTGTTACTGGCGATGCACATTCCGGTGGCGCAGATTTTTTTCTTCTGCGCGATCCCTGCGGTGATTGCTGCGCTGCTGATTATTCAGGTGCGTTCACCCTCCGAAGGAAATTCGACAGTTGGAATGGGGATATCTGTCAAATCCTGAAGAGCAAAAGATCGCAGCCTTCGGCAGCTCCTACATGGGAATGCATATTTCAATGTAGGAGCTGCCGAAGGCTGCGATCTTTTGCTTTTAATGGACGACGGAGTTGGGCGGCAGGTGCCCGAGGCGCTCGGTCAGGCGCAGGCGTTGAATCGGGTCGTCGCTGAGCAGCAGCGCATGCTCCAGATCGAAGCGCTCGGCGTTCGGGCAGTCGAGCCGCTGATAAAGACTGGCCCGGGCCAAGTAATCGGCAACGCCGGCGTCACCCAGTTCGAGTACGCGTTCGGCATCGATCAGCGCGGCAATGAAATCATCATGCGTCAGGTACAACTGACGCAAGTTGCGTGACAGGCGCTGGAGCATCTGCTGGGGTGTCGCGGTCAGCAGATGCTCGGCAGTCAGCTTCATGTTCGGCCCGTATTGGCGCTGCAACAGTTCGCGACAGTCATTGGGATACAAGCGCCGGCCACCGCAGGGATCCAGCAAGTGATCGGCGCCGGGCACCCGCAACAGGAAGTGCCCGGGGAAGTTGACTCCAACCAGAGGAATTTCCAGCCCGCGCGCCAACTCCAGGGCAATCAGCGCCAATGCCAGCGGCTGGCCGCGACGGGTCTGCAACACTTTGTGCAGCAGCGCAGCCTGTGGACGCAGTGGCAGAAAATCGTCCTGTGCAAAACCCAGATCGGTCATGCGGCGTAACAACGGTTGCGCCAGCTCGCTTACCGGCAGCATTGGCAAACCGTAACTGACCCGTTGTTGCAGTTCTTTGAATTCGTGCAGCAGCGCGTCGGGATCCACCGCTTTTTCGTGCTCGGCCGCCATCCACAGCGCGGCTTCGAACAGCGCGGGCGGTGAACGGTGCAGGCATTCGAAAAAACGTTGACGCGCACTCATCGCAATCTCCGGGGAATGCCTCGTTTTAGCCCGGTCCGCGAGATTCGTCCAGTGCCCCGCTGCGCAGGTGTCGGGTTATGCCGCAAAGCCGTTGTCTGCGCGGGCGCTTATTCCGGTGCGCTCCAGCAATTTTCGGGCGCAGGCCTATACTGGCGTTCTACAAGAAGTGATTCGGGAGCCCAACGATGTTTGCGCTCATGCAAAGCACTCGCCTGGAATCGCTGCACCTTAGCGTTGATCCGGTCACCGGGTTGAAGGCGGTCATTGCCATCCATAACAGTCGCCTCGGGCCAGCCTTGGGCGGATGTCGTTATCTTGCCTATCCCAATGACGAATCCGCCGTCGAAGATGCCATTCGCCTGGCTCAGGGCATGAGCTACAAAGCCGCGTTGGCAGGGCTGGCTCAGGGCGGTGGCGTCGCGGTGATTGTGCGTCCGGTTCATGTGGAAAGTCGTGGCGCGCTGTTCGAAGCCTTTGGCCGCTGCATCGATCAGCTCGATGGCCGCTATATCACCGCCATCGACAGCGGCACCTCGGTCGCGGACATGGATTGCATCGCCCAACAGACCCAGCATGTCACCAGCACCACGTCAGCCGGCGACCCGGCGCCGCATGCTGCCATGGGCGTGTTTGCCGGCATTCGCGCAACGGCGATGGCTCGACTGGGCAGTGATAATCTCGAAGGTTTGCGCATCGCCATTCAGGGCCTGGGCAATGTCGGTTTTGCCCTGGCCGAGCAACTGCACGCCGCCGGGGCTGAACTGCTGGTCAGCGATATCGACCACGGCAAGGTGCAACTGGCGATGGAGCAACTCAACGCCCATCCGATCGCGAACGACGCGTTACTCAGCACCCCGTGCGACATCCTTGCACCGTGCGGTCTGGGTGGTGTGCTGAACAGCCACACGGTCACCCAGCTGCGGTGTTCGGCCGTGGCCGGTTCGGCAAACAATCAACTGACGCACCTGGATGTCGCCGATCAACTGGAGCGACGCGGAATTCTGTATGCGCCGGACTATGTGATCAATGCGGGTGGGCTGATTTACGTCTCGCTGAAACATCGTGGCGAGGAATTACCGACGATTACTGCGCACCTGTCGAAGATCAGTTCACGGCTGACTGAAGTTTTTGCCCATGCGCAGGCGGAGAAGCGTTCACCGGCGCGGGTGGCGGATGAGCTGGCGGAGAAAGTTTTGTATCGCTGAAAAAGCAAAAGATCGCAGCCTTCGGCAGCTCCTACAGGAAATATGCATTCCAAATGTAGGAGCTGCCGAAGGCTGCGATCTTTTAAGGGCGCGCTGATTACTTCGCAGCTTTTACCGCTTTGGCAGGCTTGGCCGGCGCTTCAACCGATTCCACCACTTCAGCGTTCTCGACAGGCTCGGCCGGTGCATTGAGCAACTCGGACAGTGCATCCGGCTGGCTCTTGAACGCCCGGGCGAATACATCGCGATTCTTCGCCATGTAGATCCCGGCTTCTTCCACTTGCTGTTCAGTCAGGGACGGAACGGCTTTTTGCAGCACATCGGCCAGATATTCGGCCAGTTCGAGCATTTTGTCATGACGGTCAGCTTCGGCTTTATCCATGAACAAGCGCTCCAGATCTCGGCTGCTGCGGTATACCACTTCGACGGCCATTCACCACCTCACATGCCTTCACATTAAGTTGTCTTGACGACTACTGTATCCATATACAGCGAAAAGGATAAGCGAATCCCTGCGCCATGGGTAGTGGCTTTTCAATGTAGACCGGATTTCGGGTTTGTCAGGAGATCGTGTTGCTGCATTCGCGAGCAGGCTCGCTCCCACAACGGCGGAGGTGGTGCGACCAAACGCCACGGCGCGGGTTTGGCGGCGGCTCGCCATGATGGCGTGGCCTCTTTTCTGCATGAAAATCGTTACGTGCAGAAAACCGTCACGTCCAACACGCATCATCCGCTCGCATTCGAGCTAAGGAACATCATCGTGAAAATCAACTGGGCCGAGAAACTGCGGCAGAACGTGCATCAACTGGCCGAGTCCCTGGGCAACCTGTTCGTCGAGACCTTCCACTATCTGGCGCTATTCGCCATCGGTGCGGTGACGGCGTGGGCGGCGGTGATGGAGTTTCTCGGGATGCTCGAGGAAGGCCACATCAAGATCGATGACATTCTTCTGCTGTTCATCTATCTCGAACTGGGCGCGATGGTCGGGATTTATTTCAAGACCAACCACATGCCGGTGCGCTTCCTGATTTATGTGGCGATCACCGCGCTGACCCGTTTGCTGATCTCCAACGTCTCGCACCACAACCCGCCGGACATGGGCATCATCTACCTGTGCGGCGGGATTCTGCTGCTGGCGTTCTCGATTCTGGTGGTGCGTTACGCCTCGTCACAATTTCCCTCGGTGAAGATCGAGAAGCCGCAGCGCAAACTCGGCGCCGGTTCCAGCGAGCATCCCGAAGTCGAAAAGGGCGAGCTTTAAAGCCCGGCCGCTGGCCGGGGCTGGCCAATGATGCGCGGTGGTGGCGGGGTCAGCCCGTCACCGCTGGTCATCGCTTCGAGGATGGCCATGGCGCTGTGGCCTTGTTCGATAGCGATGCCGAATTGAATGCTTTGCACCAGCCGCTTGAGGCGCGCGGGGTCATTGCGTTGTTCGGCACTGATCATGCGTTTGGCCACGATTCGGCCGCTGTTGGACAGGGTCAGCATGATGCTGCCGTCCAGGCCCTGAATGCTCAGGTTGATCTGATAGTCCGGCGCGAAGGCATCGGTAATGATCTGAAATGGGTTGTCCATGATGCGTCACCGCCTGATTGAACGTGCAGTTGTTGACCGGCCGTGATCGGGTTGGTTCGCCAAACCGGATCACCGGCCCTTCCGTGGCCTGTATTTGTTGCTTCATGTAGGAGCTGTCGAGTGAACGAGGCTGCGATCTTTTGCTCTTCGCTGTTTTGATTTCGATCATGAAGAGCAAAAGATCGCAGCCTGCGGCGGCTCCTACAGGGGAGTAGCAAGGGCTGTGCCGGGAAAATTGTCGAACAATGAACACGGGCATAAAAAAGGCGAGCCACACGGCTCGCCTTTTTTTATGGCGCGTTTTCAGGGCAGAACCGAGTAGATGATCGCTGACAGTGCAATCAGGCCGATCAACACCACAAACACGTTGGACACCTGGCCCGAATACTGGCGCAAGGCTGGCACGCGGCGGATGGCGTACATCGGCATCAAGAACAGCAGGCAGGCTATCACTGGCCCACCGAAAGCCTCGATCATCCCGAGGATGCTCGGGTTGAAGGTCGCTACGGCCCAGCAGCTGAGAATCATGAACACGGCGGTTGCGCGGTTCAGCCAGCTCGCCGACATCACTCGGCCACGACTGCGCAGGCTTTTCACGATCATGCCCTGAAAGCCTTCGCTGGCACCGATGTAGTGGCCGAGGAAGGATTTGGTGATCGCCACCAGCGCAATCAGCGGCGCGGCGTAAGCGATGACCGGGGTCTGGAAGTGGTTGGCCAGGTACGACAGGATCGAAATGTTCTGCGCTTTCGCCGCTGCGAGATCGGCGGGCGAGAGCGCCAGCACGCAGCTGAAGCAGAAGAACATCACCGTCACGACCATCATGCCGTGGGCCATGGCGAGGATGCCGCTGCTTTTACGTTCGGCCTGCTCGCCGTAGCGTTGTTTCTGCTCAACCGCGAACGCGGAGATGATCGGCGAATGGTTGAACGAGAACACCATCACTGGGATCGCCAGCCACAGCGTCTTGAGAAATACGGACATTGGCATGGCTTCTTGAGCGCTGGCGAAAAACGCGCCGTTCCAGTTCGGAATCAGGCTGACCGCGAGCAGCAGCAACGCGGCGACGAATGGATACACCAACACGCTCATGGCTTTGACGATCACGCTCTGACCGCAACGAACAATCGCCATCAATCCGAGGATCAGCACCAGCGAGAGAATCGCCCGTGGTGGCGGGGCGATGTGCAGTTGGTGTTCGAGGAAACTGCTCAAGGTGTTGGTCAGCGCGACGCTGTACACCAGCAGGATCGGGAAGATCGCGAAGAAATACAGCAGCGTGATCAGCTTGCCGGCGCCGATGCCGAAGTGTTCTTCAACCACTTCGGTGATGTCCCCGGAACGTCCGGACAACACGAAACGGGTCAGCCCACGGTGGGCAAAAAACGTCATCGGGAAAGCCAGTACGGCGAGAATCAGCAAAGGCCAGAAACCGCCGACGCCGGCATTGATCGGCAGGAACAAGGTGCCAGCACCGATCGCGGTGCCGTACAGGCCGAGCATCCAAGTGGTGTCGAATTTGTTCCAGCCCTTGTGGGCCGTTTCTGCATTGCGTGTGCGGTCTACGGCGGGATTTTCGGCAGCAGGTGTACGTACATCGGTCATCGGTATCGCCTCGTTATTATTTTTGCTCGGGCTCACGGTTGGCAGACCGTCGGGTGCGGTCTGCCGGGGCGGTCAGGGAAAGCGCCTCAGCACTCCACCCAGCTCACGGCCAGGCCGCCCCGTGAAGTCTCTTTATATTTGTCATGCATATCGGCGCCGGTATCGCGCATGGTGCGGATCACCCGGTCGAGGGAAATGAAGTGCTTGCCGTCGCCGCGCAGTGCCATTTGTGTGGCGTTGATCGCTTTCACGGCGGCGATGGCGTTGCGCTCGATGCACGGCACTTGCACCAGGCCGCCGACCGGGTCGCAGGTCAGGCCGAGGTTGTGTTCCAGGCCGATTTCGGCGGCGTTTTCCAGTTGCTCCGGAGTGGCGCCGAGTACATCGGCCAGGCCCGCTGCTGCCATCGCGCAAGCCGAACCGACTTCACCCTGGCAGCCGACTTCGGCGCCGGAGATCGAGGCATTTTTCTTACATAGAATGCCGACGGCAGTCGCACCGAGGAAGAAAGCGACCACGTCATCGTCAGACGCGTCCGGATTGAATTTCATGTAGTAGTGCAGAACCGCCGGGATGATTCCGGCTGCACCGTTGGTCGGCGCGGTAACCATGCGCCCGCCGGCGGCGTTTTCTTCGTTGACGGCAAGGGCGAACAGGTTCACCCATTCCATTGCCGACAGTGTTGAACTGATCACGTTCGGCTTGCCGATTTCCAGCAGGCTGCGGTGCAATTTCGCCGCGCGGCGCGGCACATTAAGACCGCCGGGCAGGATGCCTTCGTGGCTCAAGCCCTGTTCGACGCATTCACGCATCACCGACCAGATGTGCAACAGGCCCTGGCGGATTTCGGCGTCGCTGCGCCAGGCGCGCTCGTTAGCCATCATCAGTTCAGAGACGCGCAGGTTGTGCTGTTTGCACAGTGACAACAGTTCGGCGGCGCTGGAGAAATCGTACGGCAACACCACGTCGCCGGCCGGAGCGACACCGGACTCGGCTTCCGCCGCTTCGATGATGAAGCCGCCGCCTACCGAGTAGTACGTCTGCTCGAACAGCTCGGCAGTTTCGCCAAAGGCTGTCAGCGACATAGCGTTGGGGTGGTAGGGTAGGCTCTCATCCAGCAGCAGGAGATCGCGCTGCCAGTCGAAGGCAATTTCTCTTTGCCCGGCGAGGGACAGTTGGCCCGTCTCGCGCAGTTGCTGGATGAGTGGGTCGATGGTCGCCGGGTCGATGCTGTCTGGCCATTCACCCATCAGGCCCATGACCGTGGCGCGGTCGGTGGCATGGCCGACGCCAGTGGCCGACAGGGAACCGTATAAACGGATTTCCACACGGCGTACGTCGTTCAACAAACACTGATCAATCAGCGCCTGAGCGAAGGTCGCTGCCGCCCGCATCGGGCCGACGGTATGGGAACTGGACGGGCCAATGCCGACTTTGAATAGATCGAAAACACTGATAGCCATGCTAAACCCTTACAAGCAATGGAGTAGGAATCGCTGCCATTTTTTGTAGGACAAGCGCAATGTCGGCGATACTGCCTACCTCGGTCCTACGTGACTAACGAAACTTCCTAAGTAAGCCTTTAGCAGGACTAAACGATGAGTCGTCAATTGCACGCCCAGACCTACGTCTGGCTGCAGGTGTTTTCCTGTGCCGCGCGGCACCTGTCGTTCACCCGTTGCGCAGAAGAACTGCACATCACCCCTGGGGCGGTCAGTCAGCAGATTCGGCAATTGGAAGAGCGCCTCGGGTTTCGTCTGTTTCATCGGCGCGCGCGCGGCGTTGAGTTGAGCGCAGAAGGGCAGCGGTTGGCGATCACCGTTAACGAGGCATACGGCAGCATCGATGCCGAACTGCGTCGACTGGATGCCGGAATGATCAGCGGGATTTTGCGCGTGCGCTCGATTCCGTCGTTCCTCAGCAAATGGCTGACACCGCGCTTGCCACGGCTGCAACAGCGCTATCCAGACATTCAGCTGCGGCTGGTGGCCGAGGACAGCAGCGTGCCGTTGCACGAGGGCGACTTCGACCTGGCCATTGATCTGAACGACGGCAGTTATCCGGGACTGTTATCCACAGCCTTGCTCGACGAGCAGATTTTCCCGGTGTGCGCACCGAGCCTGCTACGCGGACGACCACCGCTACACGGGCCGGCGGATCTGGTGCATTTCCCGTTGCTGCACGACATCACCGCCTGGCGTGGCAGTTATGAATACGCGGAGTGGGAGTTCTATTTGAACGCGATCGGTTTTGAAGGCGCCGACGTACGGCGTGGACATACCTTCAATCGCAATCACCTGACCATTGAAGCGGCGATTGCCGGCATGGGCGTGGCGATTGCCCGGCGTACATTGCTCAACGATGAGCTGGAACGGGGGACGTTGATCGTGCCATTTGGCCTGTCGGTGCCCAACCATAAACGCTATGTGTTGCTGTACGCGCCAGGGGCGTTGAGCCATCCGGGCGTGCGTGCGGTGCATGACTGGCTGGTGGAGGAAGCGGGGATTTTTCGCAGCTTGCACCCGTTGAATGACGGGCAATTGTGAGCAAATTTTGCTGGGTTGCGAGGCGACCCAACTCCCGACCTTACCAGTGCTTTGCTCGGTTGTCCGGCTTTTTTTGCGAATGAAAATTTATCTTTTTTCAGGGGTTGAAATGTTCGCCGGTCGGGCCGATTGTTGTAACCAAGGGGTCAGGAAATTCAATTCAAGGCCCCTCGCGAGCTAGCTGAAATAAGGGATGAACTATGCAAATCCAAGTCAACAGCGATAACCATATTCAAAGTAGTCAACGACTGGAGGAGTGGGTACGTACAACCATTGAGAGCACGCTCGAACGTTATGAAGAAGACCTGACCCGCGTCGAAGTCCATCTGGCCGACGAGAACGGTGACAAACCAGGTCCCCATGACATGCGCTGCCAGCTGGAAGCGCGGCCAAAAGGCCATCAACCGATTTCCGTGACCCACAAGGCCGATTCGCTGGACCAGGCGATCGACGGTGCTGCTGAAAAGCTTGAGCACAAACTGGACCATCTGTTCGGCAAACTGCGAGGTAAGCCACGTGCCGCTGTAGTGCCCTTCACCGGCAAAGCCAATGACAAGCTGTTGGCAGAAGAGTTTGACGAGAATGAACAGGCAGCGATCAACAGTTGATGCGCTGATTTCATAAGCCACCCAATAGAACTTTCATAAGCCACCCAATAGAACGGGCCTGCGATAGCAGGCCCGTTTTTGCTTTTGGAGGTATTTGCACAGGGCGTAAGAAAGCGGCCCCTCACCCCAGCCCTCTCCCGGAGGGAGAGGGGGTCGACCGAGGTGTCTTGCGGGGTACGTCGACCTGAAAGACCCAGTCGATTATGGATCCGACGCAGTACTTTCAGGCTAATGAATTTCTGAAGCATCCCGGTCAGCCCATCTTCTTCTGGAAGAGGCCGACCGAGGTGTCTGAAGAGGTACGTCGACCTGAGAGACCGAGTCGATTATGGATTCGGTCCAATACGTTCAGGTCGATGCATTTCTAAAGCATCCCCCGGTCAGTCCCCTCTCCCTCTGGGAGAGGGTTAGGGTGAGGGCATTTTTCGATTCGCCGCAATTCTCATGATTTGCTCCAGCACATCGTCCATCTGCTGGATCACCTCGAGATTACTGAAACGCACGACTTCAATGCCCTTTAGATTCATGTACTGCGTCCGACGCTGGTCATGAATCAGTCCCGGCGTTTCATAATGCTGGCCACCATCCAGCTCAATCGCCAACTTCAACTCGGCACAATAAAAATCCAGCACGTAAGGCGGACACGGAAATTGCCGACGAAATTTCAGATTGGCGATTTGGCGGGAGCGGAGTTTTTGCCAGAGCAGGTGTTCGCAGTCGGTTTGATTGACGCGTAGATGGCGGGCGAACTGGGCGAGGGTGGGGCGGGTTTGCATGCTTCACGATCCTTGTGAAGTTGGGTTGAAGTTTTACTGTAGACCATGACTCGCTGACCCCCACTCCAGCCCTTTCCAGAGGGAGAGGGGGCCGATTTTTACGCTTTTCAAACGTAAGCTCGACTCGATATCTCATGTCGGCGTAACCCGCCAAAACAACGCGGTCAGTCCCCTCTCCCTCTGGGAGAGGGTTAGGGTGAGGGGCTTTTCAATCCTCAGAACGCCACAGAAGTCTGCACATAAACCGTCCTCGGCTCCCCCACATACTTACCCTTGTTGTTGTCATCAAACGACCGCGTGAAGTACTGCGTGTTGAAGATGTTCTTCACCCCCACCGCCACATTCAGATCCGCCAACTGCGGCCCGAAGTCATACCCGGCGCGGCTGCTGAACAGCATGTAACCCGGGATCTTCCCGGCACTGCCATCGGCACTTTCCTTCGAAGTGTTGGCGTTGTCGGCGAACTGGTCGCTCTGGAAGCTGCTGTCCAGATTCAGCTTCCATGGCCCTTCGGTGTAACCAACGCCAATCGTGCCCTTGTGTTTCGACGAGAACGGCACGCGATTGCCCTTGTTCGGTCCGTCCTCGCGGATGGTCGCGTCAACATAGGCGTAAGTGGCGTAGACATCGAAACCGGCCAGCGCCGGGTTCAAGTCATCCAGCGCGTAATTGATGCTGGTCTCGATGCCCTGGTGACGGGTTTCGCCACGGGCGATCACCGAGTCGTTGGTCTGATTACTTTCGTACTGATTGTCGAAGTTGATCAGGAACGCGCCGATCTCTGCACGCAACGCACCGTTGTCATAGCGCGTGCCGAGCTCCCAGGTGCGGGCCTTCTCCGGTTTCACTTCGCCGCTGCTCACACGGTTGGGCATTTGGCTGTACTGCACGCTGCCGAACGAGCCTTCGGTGTTGGCGTACAAATTCCAGCTATCGGTCAGGTGATAGAGCACGTTCAACGCCGGCAGCGCAGTGTTGTAATCGCCCTTGTATTTGACGTCGGTCAGGTTGTTGGTCTGCTGCGACTCGATCATCTCGTAACGCACGCCCGGGGTGATCGTCCATTTGCCGATGTCGATGCGGTCATCGACGAAGAACGCATTGGCTTCGGTGCCGCCACGGGTATCGCGGTCGTTGCGGCTGGCGGTGCTCGGGTATTCGTTGCTGCTGATCGGCGTGCGATAGCGCAGTTCGTGGCCGGCCTCGTTGATATAACGGTAGCCGACGCCGACTTCATGGCTGGTCGGACCGAGGTCGAAGCCTTGGGCGAAACGGGTTTCCAGACCGCGCACCCAGTACTTGCGCGGTGACAGCGAGAGGAACGTGCCCTGATCCAGATAACCGCTGCGCAGGGTCTTGGTGAAGAACGTGTTGGCGGTGAACTCGCGGCGATCTTCCTGATAGCGATAACCGACGTTGAACATCGTCCGCCGGCCCCAGAACTGGTCTTTTGGCCGCGTCGACTGGTACGGATCAGCGTCGTAATCGGCGACGTTCAACCCGCCGGGCATGTCGGCCTTGCCTTCGTAATACTGGGCCATGGCGTTGAAGCTGTTGGCCTCGTCGAGCTGGTACTTGCCCTTGAGAATCAGGTCGTCAATCTCGGTGTCGCTGTGTTCACGCCAGTCACCACCGCGGGTGCCAGAGTAGAGCAGCGCGCCACCGAGGCCATTGGCATTGGTGCCGCCGCCCAGCAGGTTGGCGCTGGTCTTGAAACCGTCATGGCTCGACGACGGGCTGGTTTCCGTCTGGAAGCCGCCCTTGACCGTTGGCTCGTCGGGGATCGCCCGGGTCACGAAGTTGACCACGCCACCGACGTTCTGCGGGCCGTAACGCACTGCGCCACCGCCACGCACTACGTCCACGGCATCCATGTTGCCCATGCTGATTGGCGCGAACGATAGCTGCGGTTGGCCATAAGGCGCGAACGGCACAGGAATGCCGTCCATCAACACCGTCGAGCGCGCGGCCAGGCGTGGATTCAAACCACGGATGCCGAAGTTCAGTGCCATGTCATGGCTGCCGGTGCCGTTGTTTTCCGGGGCATTGACGCCGGGGATGCGGTTGAGCACATCACGCGCCTGAGTCGCGCCCTGACGTTCGAACTCTTCGCGGCGGATTACGTCGCGAGCACCGGGATGTTCGAAGACATTGATTTGCGCGGCGTCGCCGAGCCAGTCGCCGACGACTTTCGACGTGTCCAGTTCCAGCGCGGCATCCGCCACCGGTTGCAAACTGAACGCATTGTTGCCCTCGACGCGTGCTTGCAGTCCGGTGCCTTCGAGCAACGCATTCAGACCTTGCTCAGGCGTGTAGCTGCCCTCCAGGCCTCGACTTTGCACACCGCTGGTGACTTGCGAACCGAATGAAATCAGCACGCCTGCTTCACGACCAAACTGGTTGAGGGCGTTTTCCAGCGACGACGGTGCGATGTGATAAGCCTTGGCATCACCGGCCATCGCAGCGGGCAGGGCACTGAAACTCAGGCTGGCGCCGAGGACAAGATTGCGCAGGGTGCGAGCCAGTGGCGTGAGGCGGGTGGAGTGCATGTCGGATGATCCTGAGAAGGTTGAATCAAGGGGGCTTTCCTTCTCTGTCACGCCAGATCTGAAAAACGGCTCATTTATTTTTGAGATTTTTAAACCCGCGCTTCGACGGTCACCCAGTAGCGGGTAAAGCGCTTCACCTTCACCGGCAAACTGATTTCCAGCAGGTCGAGAATCCGCTCGCTGTCGTCCAGTGGATACGTCCCGGAGATCAACAGGTCGGCGACGCTCTTGGCGCAATTGAGCTGGCCGCGACGATAGCGACCGAGCTCATCGAGGAAGTCGCCCAGACGCATGTGCGCGGCCACCAGCATGCCGTCGGCCCAGGCGCCGCTGTTGGCATCCAGCGGTTTGGCTTCGCTGATGGATTTCGAGGTGAAACTCAGTTGCCGTGCAAGCGGCAGCAGCATCGGCGCGCGTCCATTGCTGCTCAGTTCGACGCGGCCGTCAAACAGCGCAACCTGCGTGCGATCGGCAAACTGACGCACATTGAGACGTGCACCGTGAGTTTCAAGAATGCCCTGAGCGGTGCGCACTTCGAAAGATTGCGCGGCAGTCAGGAGGATTTCGCCTTCGAGCAAGCGAATCAGTCGCGCCGAGACATCCACATCGGCGGCACTGGCTGTGTTGAGCTGCAACTGATCGCCGGCACCAAGCGCCACCTTGCGCCGTTGCCCGATCGGGCTGCGGTAGTCGGCAAGCAGCGACGGTAGCGGATTGTGCTCGCGCATGCCCCAAGTGACAGCCGAGCCGGCGCCGAGAATCAGCAGCAGCTTGAGTGCCTGACGACGACTGCCGGACTTCGGTCCGTTCAACGCCGCGTGTACCAGCGGCGAAGACACACCGCGCAAGCGCTGGTTGACCCGCTGAATATGCTCCCACGCGCGGCGGTGCTCACTGTGCGCCTCCAGCCACTGTTGCCAAGCCTGTTGCTGGCGTGGAGTGAGCGTGCCCTGCTGCATTTCCATCAGCCAGTGCACCGCCTGCTCGGCAACCTGGGAGGAAAAATCCGGCGCGCGGTTCATAGGGCGAAGTAGCAGCGCATCGCTGCTTTGTTCAAATGCCGTTTAACTGTGGCCACGGAAATGCCCAGTTCGGCGGCAATCTGTGGATACGTCAGGCCATCGACCTGCGCCAGCAAAAAGGCGCGTTTGACCTGGCGCGGCAAACCGTCGAGCAACTCATCCAGTTCCATCAGGGTTTGCAGGATGATCGCTTTGTCTTCTTCCGACGGTGCAACCATTTCCGGCATCTGCGACAGGGTATCGAGGTAAGCGCGTTCCAGATCCTGACGGCGGTAATGATTGAACAGAACGCGCTTGGCCAACGTCGTCAGAAAGGCGCGCGGCTCGATGATCACCGGCGGTTCGCGGGCGGTCAGCACCTTGATGAAGGTGTCCTGCGCCAGATCCGCCGCGTTGTCCGGGCAGCCGAGCTTGCGCCGCAGCCAGCCGGTCAGCCAGCTGTGGTGGGCCTGATAGAGCGATTCGACGGGATGGGCGGACGACAACGGTGGACTCCGGGCGCTTTCTTGACGCGGTAGAGAGTACGTTAGAGAACAAGAACTGTTCGCATTGTAGTGGTCGAGGTACTCCACCGGCAATCAGATGCTTTTGCGTATGAGAATATTTATCATTAATATTGCTCGCCTGTAGGTTCGGCTGATCGGCCGGACGTTTTTCGTTTCAGGGTCGAAACATGAAAGGCAAACTCGCCACACTTCCCATGTCCTATCGTCTGGCCGTCACTTCTCGGGTGCTGGCGGCGGTGTTTGGCGGCTATCTGGTCGCGGCGCTGGCCAGTGTCACGCTGACGCTGTGGCTGCCGTTGAGCCGTGCCGAAGCGGTGGTGACCGGCATGACCATTTCCTTTCTGGTCTATCTGGTGGCCGTGCTCTGGTGCTTTGCCTGCCGTACGGCTTGGTCGGCCTGGGTCGGTTTGCTGGTGCCGAGTGTGATTCTGGCGACCATTTCCGGCGCGGCGCGTGGATTGGGTCTGGCATGAAAGAGGGTTTTCGTCAGGCGATGGCCTGGCTGCACACCTGGACCGGACTGCTGTTCGGCTGGTTGCTGTTCGCGATTTTTCTGACCGGGACATTGGCCTATTTCAAGGATGAAATCAGCCACTGGATGCAGCCGGAAATCCCCGCGCGTTCGGTGAGTGCCGAGACCAGCCTGACGCTGGCCCAGAACTATTTGCAGCAACACGCGGCCGGCGCCTCACGCTGGCTGATCGATTTGCCCGATGCGCGTGATCCCGGCCTCACCGTGCGCTGGCAGCAAGCACCGGCGAAACCCGGCGAGCGCGGGCGGTTCGAAGCGAAAACCCTCGACGCGCAAACCGGCGCTGAAGTGCAGGGCCGCGACAGCATGGGCGGCGAGTTCTTTTACCGTTTCCACTTTCAACTGCAAATGCCTTACCCATGGGGCCGTTGGCTATCGACCATTGCCGCGATGGTGATGTTCGTCGCGTTGATCACCGGGATCATCACCCACAAGAAAATCTTCAAGGACTTCTTCACTTTCCGCCCGCGCAAGGGCCAGCGTTCGTGGCTCGACGGGCATAACGCGGTGGGTGTGCTGGTGTTGCCGTTTCACCTGATGATCACTTACAGCAGCCTGGTGATTTTCATGTCGATGGTCATGCCGGCGAGCATCGTTGCGTCTTACGGCAGTGACGTACGCAAGTTCTATGACGAAGTTTTCCCGGCGTCGAAGACCCCGGAACGCGCCGACATCGCGGCACCGTTGGCGGCCATGGCACCGCTGTTGAACAAGGCTAGCGAGCAATGGTCGGGCGGCCACACGGCGCGCCTGTCGGTGAGCAATCCGGGCGATGCCAATGCGACGGTAGTGCTGTCCCGTGCTGGCGACCGTGTAGTGCATGATTTCGGCCGCGCCGTGACCTTCAACGGTGTGAGCGGGCAGATGCTCGGCAGCACACCGGAACAGCCGTTGGCGATGGCAGTGGGGGGCGCGTTCTACGGTTTGCACATGGGCCACTTCGCCGGGCCGGTGCTGCGCTGGCTGTATTTCATCTGTGGGCTGGCCGGCACCGCGATGATCGGCACCGGGCTGGTCATCTGGCTCGGCAAGCGTCAGCTCAAACATGCCAAGAGCGGCGTGATGCCGTTCGAATTGCGGCTGGTGGAAGTACTGAACATCGCCAGCATGGCCGGACTGGTGTCTGCGGTGGCGGTGTTCTTCCTGGCCAATCGTCTGTTGCCGGTTAGCTTTGCCGAACGTGCAGATTGGGAGGTGAACGCGTTCTTCATGGCTTGGGGCTTGAGCGTGCTGCACGCGATGTTACGACCGGGGCGCAAAGCCTGGGTTGAACAGCTTGTTTTCGGTGCTGCGCTGTTTGTCGCGGTGCCGCTGATCAATGCGCTGACCACCCCTTGGAATCTCGGCGTCGCGTTGATACAGGGTGACTGGGCGTTGGCCGGTTTTGATTTGACCTGCCTCGCCACAGGTCTGTTTCTGGCTTGGGCCGCGTGGAAAATGCGGCGCGCCGGCAGCACAGTCAGGGTGAAAAAAACACCACGCGAAAAGACCCTGCCGATCATGCTTGAGCAAGGGACAAACTGATGCTGCTGGCCCTGTTGCTCACCTACGCCGGATTCACCGCGTTGTGCCTGTCGATGCCTCGTCACCACGATGAATTGCTCGGCCACAAACCGTCCACGCGTCGCCGTCAGGGGCTGACCTTGGCCGGTTGGTTACTGCTGAGTCTGTCGCTGTGGGCCGCCGTCTCGGCGAACGGCTGGAGTTTCGGTCTGGTCGACTGGTTCGCCGTGCTGATGCTCAGCGCCCTGGCGTTGGTATTGCTGCTGCCGTATCGCCCGCGTCTGGCGTTGGCGCTGGCCGCGGCCAGCCTGTTGGCCAGCCCGGTCGCCGCATGGGCGCAGTGCTGAAGTGCTGATTGGTCTGCCACCGGAATCCCGCGACGACGAGCCGCGAGGCGCGCGCGCGCATTTTCTGCAGGTGTTCCTGTCCCAGCGTTCGCAAATGGAGGCGCTGGTGAACCGTCGCGTCGGTTGTCGGGCGACGGCGGCGGATCTGGTACAGGATCTGTTTCTGCGTTTCTGGCGGCGGCCGCTGGTGCAGGTCGAAGAACTCAGCACCTATCTTTTGCGCTGCGCCGGCAACATCGCCATCGACCATCTGCGCAGTGAAGGCACACGCACGCGCGTCAACGAAGGCTGGCAACCGGACGCGCCGGACAGTCACGGCAGCGAACCGCAAGCGGCGCTGGAAGCGGGTAATGATCTGAAGCATGTCGAAGCGGCGTTGCGCGCCTTGCCCGAGCGCACCCGGCAGATTTTTTTGCTCAATCGCATCCACGGCCGCAAGTACGCGGAAATCGCCAAAGCCATGGGCCTGTCCCAAAGTGCCGTGGAAAAACATATGATGCGCGCCCTCGAGGCCTGCAAGGCCAGCCTGCGCGAACCCGCGCCACGCCTGCCAGGGAAAGCACCGTGAAGCCATCCGATTCCGTCACCCCGACGCTTGCTCAGGAGCAGGCCGCGTTTGCCTGGCTGAGCCTGTTGCATGATCGTCCAAGCGCTGGCGATCAACTTACATTCAGCCAATGGCTGCGTGCCGATCCTGCTCACGCCGAGGCTTATGCGCAGGCGCAGGTGCTCTGGGAACTGAGTGAAGGCCCGGCGCGCACGCTGGCCGATGAAGAGGCTGTGGCATTGCAGGGTTATCTCGATGCGATGGATCGTCCGCGTCGTCCTCAGTTGTTGCGCTGGTCGGGCGCGCTGGCGATGGCCGCGTGCCTGTTACTGATGGTCAGCCTTGGCACCGGCTGGCAGCCGCAGCGCTGGATCGATGATCTGGGTGCGGATTACGTTTCGGCGCCGGGTGAAATACGCACCGTGACCCTGGCTGATCAATCGCAAGTAACGCTGGATGCTGACAGTGCGATTGCCGTGGATTTCAGCCGTGGCGAGCGGCATGTCCAGTTGCGTCGCGGTGCCGGATTTTTCACGGTTACGCACACCGGCGAGCCTTTTGTGGTCGAGGCCGAGAAAGGTCAGGCGCGGGTGCTCGGGACGCAATTCGAAGTGCGACTGCAACCGCATGGCGCGCAGGTCACGGTTCTGTCCGGACGCGTCGGCGTGACCGCGGAGCATGGTGGCGAACAGCAGATTCTCACAGCCGGCCAGCAGGTTGCTTACGGTGACGGAGCGGCGGAGAAACTGCATGCGGTGGACAGTGAGGCGCAACTGGCCTGGCGTCAGGGCTGGCTGACTTACTACAAATCGACGCTGGCCGATGTGGTCGAGGATCTGCGCCGTTACTACCCGGGGCGGATTGTGTTGCTCAACGATGAGCTGGCGGCGCGCAAGGTCAGTGGCAGTTTTCCGAGCAGGGATCCGCAGGCGGTGCTCAGCTCCCTGCAAGGGGTGATGGGGTTTGAGCAACATCAGGTGTTGGGGCATTTGATTATTTTGCGTTAGGGCTGATGACCTCTTCGCGAGCAAGCTCGCTCCCACATTGGATCTGTGATCGACACAAAACCCCTGTGGGAGCGAGCTTGCTCGCGAAGGCGTCGGCCGCAACAACACACCTCCAAAATTATTTTCAAATTTGTGGTGAGGTAAACCCGAGCCCCATCCGTGTAGTGACTGAAACTGCGAGTCATTCGCATCCGTTGCGGTTCTACACAGGTCATTGAGTCATGAAGTCCAGGGCAAAATCGGGTTCGGTCAAACAGTGGTTGGGCGTTTCGGCATTGAGTTTTTCGGCACTGGCACTGTTGCCGCTGAGCGTGGCGCTGGCCGCTGAAACCATCAGCAGCCCGGCGCAAAAACAGTTCAATTTTTCCCTGGCCGCCAAACCGCTGCCGCAAGCCTTGAGCGACTTCAGCCGCGTTACCGGGCAAAGCGTGGTCTACACCGACGAAGCGCCATACGGCCTCACCGCGCCGGCCGTCAATGGCCAGATGAGTGCCGAACAAGCGCTGCAACGCTTGCTCAGTGGCTCTGGCCTGAACTTCCGCCGCACCGATAGCCACACGCTGGCGCTGGAGCCCAAACCCACCGAAGGCGCGTTGAACCTTGGTGCCACGACCATCACCTCGATGCGCGACGAGTCGATGAGCTACCAGCCGCCGGAAACCAGTTCGGTGATGCGTTCTTCGGCGTCGTTGCAGGAAGTCCCGCAGACCGTCAACGTCATCCCCGCACAGGTCATCCGCGATCAGGCACCGCGCAATCTGGATGACGCGCTGGCCAATGTCAGCGGCATCACCCAGGGCAACACCTTGGGCAGCACTCAGGATTCGGTGATGACCCGCGGTTTCGGTGACAACCGCAACGGCTCGATCATGCGTGACGGCATGCCGATCGTGCAGGGGCGCGGCATGAACGCCACCGTCGATCGCGTCGAAGTGCTCAAAGGCCCGGCCTCGTTGCTTTATGGCATTCAGGACCCGGGCGGCGTGGTCAACCTGGTCAGCAAGAAGCCGGAACTCACCCAATACAATGCGTTGACCCTGCGCGGCTCGACCTACGGCGACGGCAAGAACGGCAGCGGCGGCACCCTCGACAGCACTGGCCCGCTGGGCGACTCCGGGCTGGCCTACCGGATGGTGCTCGACCATGAAGACGAAGATTACTGGCGCAACTTCGGCACCCACCGCGAAACCCTGATTGCGCCGTCGCTGGCCTGGTTCGGCGAAAGCACCAAGCTGTTGTTCGCCTACGAGCACCGCGAATTTCTCACGCCGTTCGACCGTGGCACGCTGATCGATCCACGCACCAATCACCCGCTGGATATCTCGCGCAAAGAACGCCTCGACGAGCCGTTCAACAACATGGAAGGCCGCTCCGACCTCTATCATTTTGAAGCCGACCACGACCTCAACGATGACTGGAAAGCCCACTTCGGTTACAGCTGGAACCGCGAGACCTACGACGCCAGCCAGGTTCGCGTGACCGCCATCGACACCAAAAAGGGCACGCTGACCCGCAGCATGGACGGCACCCAGAACGCGATCAGCACTGACCGTTTCACCACCGCCAGTCTTGAAGGCAAAGTCAACGTGCTGGGCATGCAGCATGATCTGGTGTTCGGTGTTGATGACGAGTACCGCAAGATCTACCGCGAGGACTTGATCCGGCAGAAAAGCCTGACCACGTTCAGTTACCTCAATCCGGTGTACGGTCGTGAAGTCGCCGGCACGACCGTCAGCGCCCCCGACAGCGCGCAGACTGATGAACTGCGCAGCGATTCGGTGTTCATGCAGGACTCGATTCACCTCAATGACCAGTGGATTCTGGTCGCCGGCGGACGCTTCCAGGAGTACGACCAGTACGCCGGCAAAGGCGTGCCGTTCAAGGCCAACACCGACAGCAACGGGCAGAAGTGGGTGCCGCGCGCCGGTCTGGTGTATCGCTACACTGATGCCTTGTCGTTCTACGGCAGCTACACCGAATCGTTCAAGCCCAACTCGACGATCGCCCCGCTGAGCGGCAGCAGCACCGTGCTTGACGGCAGCATCGCACCGGAAGAAGCCAAGTCATGGGAGCTGGGTACGCGCCTGGATATGCCGGGGCGTGTCACCGGCAACATCGCGTTGTTCGACATCAAGAAACGCAACGTGCTGGTGGCCAATTCCGAAGGCCCGACGACGATTTACAGCGCCGCCGGTGAGGTGCGTTCGCGCGGTCTGGAAATGGACCTCACGGGTCAACTGACGGACCACTGGAGCATGATCGGCAGCTACGCCTACACCGATGCCGAAGTGACCGAAGACCCGGAGTACAAAGGCAAGCGCCTGCAAAACGTGGCAAAGAATTCCGGTTCGTTGTCGGCGGTGTATGACTTCGGCAGCGTGATCGGTGGCGACCAGTTGCGCGTCGGTGCCGGGGCGCGGTATGTCGGTGAGCGTGCGGGTAACGCGGTGAATGATTTTGATCTGCCGAGCTATACCGTGGCGGATGCGTTTGCCACTTACGACACTCGGGTCGAAGGGCAGAAGGTCAAGTTTCAGCTCAATGTGAAGAACCTGTTTGATCGCACGTATTACACCTCGGCGGCGAGCCGGTTCTTTGTGTCGATGGGGGATGCGCGGCAGGTATCGCTGTCGAGCACTTTGGAGTTTTAAGGCAAGATCAAAAGCCCCTCATCGGAACGCCGCCCGCCTAACCCTCTCCCGGGGGGAGAGGGGACTGACCGAGGTGTATTGCGCGATACGTCGACCTGAAACATCGAGTCGATTATGGATTCAGAAAGGTACTTTCAGGTCGGTGTAAAGCTTGAGCATCCCCCAATCGGCCCCCTCTCCCTCTGGGAGAGGGCTGGGGTGAGGGAAAAAGGGCTTAACGCAAAAACGCCTGCCGATACTCGCCCGGCGTCCCGCCCAGAACCTGCTTGAACCGATTAGTGAAATGACTCGCGCTGGCAAACCCGCACGCCAGCGCGATCTCACCCAACGGCAACACCGTACCGCGCAACAACTCCCGTGCCCGGCTCAAGCGCCGCGCCAGCACATATTGATGTGGCGGCAGGCCGAAACTGGTGCGAAACATCCGCGCAAAGTGGTATTCCGACAGCGCACACAACCCGGCCAGTTGTCCCAGACTGATCGGTTCGGCCAACTGGTTGTCGATGAACTCCACCAGTTGTCGGCGCTGGTGAGGCGCCAGTCCGCCCTTCAAACGCAAACCCTGACGCGCGCCGACCTGGCTGAGCAAAGTGTGGCTGATCAGTTCATGGGCGAGGCTGCTGGTCAGCAGACGTTCAGCAGGCTCGTCCCAGTTCAGCGTCAGCAATTGCCGAAAACGCTGCGCCTGTTGTGGATCTTCCAGAAAAGTCTGCTCGCGCAATTGCATCTCTCGGGGTTCGCGATCAAGCAGAGTGATGCAGCCAAGGGCGAATTGTTCAGCGCTGAAATACAGGTGCGCGAGACGAATATCGCCGTTGATCACCCAGCCCGATTCATGATCGGCCGGCAGGATGCACAGCTTGTCCGGCCCGCCTTTCTGACCGGGTTGATCGCGCCGGAATGTGCCGGTGCCACCGGCGATGTAGCAGGACAGGGTGTGGTGGCTCGGCGCTTCGTAATCCTGCGCATCGTGGTGGTTGGTCCACAAAGCGGCAGACAAGCCGTCGCCGAGCTCGGCGCTGTGCACAAGGCTTGCGTTCGGCGAGCTGTTTAACGCTTGAAAGACTTGCAGGGTATCGATGGCGGCCATAGTCGGTTCTCTTCAACGCCTTGCATCCTACTCCGTAGGCGCCGCGCTGCCAGCCTGCCGCCAGACAAAAGCGCAAGATTCTGCAAGCGCACACACCGGGCCCGGGCAGACACTCAAGGCCTATCGAGGAGTGTGTGCCATGAACCTGTCGTTGTACTTGCTGACCGTGCTGATCTGGGGCACCACGTGGATTGCCCTGAAATGGCAACTGGGCGTGGTGGCGATTCCGGTGTCGATTGTCTATCGCTTCGGCCTTGCCGCACTGGTGCTGTTTGCGTTGTTGCTGCTCAGCCGGCGTCTGCAACCGATGAACCGCCGGGGGCATCTGATCTGCGTGGCTCAAGGCTTGTGCCTGTTCTGCGTCAACTTCATGTGCTTTCTGACCGCCAGTCAGTGGATTCCCAGTGGCCTGGTCGCGGTGGTGTTCTCCACCGCAACGCTGTGGAACGCGCTGAATGCGCGGATGTTCTTTGGCCAGCGCATCGCGCGCAATGTGCTGATGGGCGGTGCACTTGGGTTGTTCGGCCTGGGCATGTTGTTCTGGCCGGAACTGGCCGGGCATCAGGCTAGTCCGCAAACCTTGCTCGGCCTCGGTCTGGCGTTGTGCGGCACCTTGTGTTTCTCGGCGGGCAACATGCTCTCGAGTCTGCAGCAGAAGGCCGGTCTCAAGCCGCTGACTACCAACGCCTGGGGCATGGCCTATGGCGCGGCGATGCTGTCGGTGTGGTGCCTGGTCAAAGGCATTCCATTCGATATGGATTGGAGCCCGCGTTATGTCGGTGCATTGCTGTATTTGGTGATCCCGGGTTCGGTCATTGGCTTTACCGCGTATCTGACGCTGGTCGGGCGCATGGGGCCGGAGCGCGCGGCTTATTGCACGGTGCTGTTCCCAGTGGTGGCCTTGAATGTCTCGGCGTTTGCTGAAGGTTACCAATGGACAGCGCCGGCGCTGGTCGGACTGGTGTTAGTGATGCTGGGCAATGTACTGGTGTTTCGTAAGCCGAAAACGATGGTGGCGCCGGCACAGGGAAAGTTGGCTTGAAATAAACGAGCGCTGAACTTCAGCGCTCGACTTTCAATGTGATGTAAATCATCACCGGGAAGATGAAGTCAACGATATGTCGCGCCCAATCCTTGGCATTCCATGATTGCGAAGTGTCCATGTCAAACCATTCCACACCCACGGTTTGCAGGCAAACGTAATAAATGAAAATGGCTGCGAGTATGCCCATGATCGAGAACTTCTTTGCTTCATGGAATACCTCGGCAGGGGCATTGATATGACGCAACAACTGATAGGTGCCCATCAGGCACAGTACCGTATAGGTGACTTCCAGGGTGATGATGAACCAGTAGATCCGGTGGTGAATCATCGGCGAATCAATAGCTCGATACTTGATTGTTTCGCTGGCAGTGGTGGTGTCCATGCTCAGGATATGCGCCACGTAGGTGTAGTTTGAATCATAGTCGGTGAAGTTATGGATCATCACCAACAGTCCAAAGAAGCTGATGTAAGCCATCAAAATAACTTTGCTGTAGCGGATAAGTTTGTCGGTTGTCAGGGCATTCAAGGTATTGGCTCTCCATAGCGTTTGTCGATTATTCGACAGGCAGGCAGAGCTTATAATGCTGTTGTTTGATTGGCTTTTTTGTTCAATTTCAAGTTGTGTAAGGCATAACTAACGGGCAAGTGCGATAGCGCACTTACCCGTACTTTCTTATCCGCGCCAGACTTGCGGGTTGACCAGATCCTGCGGGCGTTCGCCGAGCAAGGCGCTGCGCAGATTGGCCAGCGCACGATTGGCCATGGCTTCGCGGGTTTCATTCGTCGCCGAGCCGATGTGCGGCAGGGTCACGGCGTTACTCAACTGGAACAGCGGCGATTCGGCCAGCGGTTCTTTTTCGTAAACGTCGAGACCGGCACCACGAATGCGCTTGTTTTGCAGGGCTTCGATCAGGGCCGGTTCATCGACCACCGGGCCACGAGAGATGTTCACCAGGATGGCGTCGGGTTTCATCAGGGCCAGTTCGCGATGGCTGATCAGGTGGCGGGTCTTGTCGCTGAGCGGCACCACCAGGCAGACGAAATCGGCCTCGGCGAGCAGTTGATCGAGGCTGCGAAATTGCGCGCCGAGTTCTTGTTCCAGGTCGGTCTTGCGGCTGTTGCCGCTGTAGATGATCGGCATGTTGAAACCGAAGCGGCCTCGGCGGGCGACGGCGGCGCCGATGTTGCCCATGCCGACGATGCCGAGGGTTTTACCGTGCACGTCGCAGCCGAACAGCGGGGCGCCGACGCTGGCTTGCCATTGGCCGGCCTTGGTCCAGGCGTCGAGTTCGGCGACGCGGCGGGCGCTGCTCATGATCAGGGCGAAGGCGAGGTCGGCGGTGCTTTCGGTGAGCACATCCGGGGTGTTGGTGAGCATGATCCGGCGTTGGTTGAAGTAGTCGAGGTCGTAGTTGTCGTAGCCGACCGAGACGCTTGAGACCACTTCGAGTTTTGTTGCGGTTTCGAGTTGGGCCTGGCCGAGTTTGCGGCCGACGCCGATGAGGCCGTGGGCGTGGGGCAGGGCTTCGTTGAATTGGGCGTTGATGTCGCCGGCTTTTGGGTTGGGGACGATGACGTCGAATTCCTGTTGCAGGTTTTCGATCATGGGCGGGGTGATGCGGCTGAAGGCCAGGACAGTCTTTTTCATCGTTTTTGGCTCTTGTTCGGGCTTGATACCTAGCAAGCTAACATTTTTGTTTTGGGGTTGTCTTGGCGGCCTCTGGGCCGACCATGTTCTTGGGGTTTTGGGTGTATATCCGTTTTTTGGGTGATGGCGGCTTAGGGTTCCGCCCTTACGGCGGGTCACTTTTTCCAGACGCCGAAAAAGTAACCAAAAAGGCTTGCTCCTACGTGCGGCCCGCTCGCTGGGGCTCGGGGTTCCTTCGCTGCGGGATCGATCCGGGCGCAGCGTCTCCGGTTTGCTTCGCTGCACCTCCTCTCGCTGTGTTTGGCTGCGCCAAACGGTCGCTGCGCTCCCGCCCCCGGATCAATCCCTCCACTCAGCCTTCCGACGTCGCCCTACAGATCAAGAGCTGCAGCCGAGCTAACGCTCATCCTGTTGAGTGGTGAAGAGCGGGTGTTCGGCTTTGGGGTTGTGGTGGGTTTGCCCCTCACCCCAGCCCTCTCCCGAGGGAGAGGGAGTCGATTTTTGGGCTTTTCACAGTCTGAGTTCGACTCGGTATCGCACGTCGGCCTAGCTCTTCCAAACCCCTCGATCAGTCCCCTCTCCCTCCGGGAGAGGGCTAGGGTGAGGGGCTTTTGATCTGATTCAAAATCTGAGTTCGACCCGGTATTTCACTTCGGTGTAGCTCATCCAAACACCTCGGTCAGTCCCTTCTCCCTCCGGGAGAGGGTTAGGGTGAGGGGCTTTTAGTTGTGTGCCGGGGATTGGGGGATTTCGTGGTTATCCAGCACGCGATTCACCGCCAGTTCGGCGAGCATGATGATCTGCTGAATCGCCAGAATCGTCCGCCGTTGCGGCAGGTCGATGTAGGCGGCGATATCGCTGGTCATCAGGCTGGCCTGGGCCAGTGATTCGCAGGCGTGGACCAGCAGGCTTTCGCTGTCCTGTTCCGGGGCGACCTGGAACATGGTGCTGGGTTTGTGGAAGCGCAGGGTGAGGGCGTTGGGTTTGAGGTAGTGGTCGAGGGCGCGGTCGGCGGCTTCGTGGAATTTCTTCGAGCCGGGGAATTCGTAGGGGGTGGTGTTCTCCGCTTCGGGCGGATTGGGCGTTGGTTTGAACATAGGAAACATACTCGTGGCAAGTTGAGTTGAAGCTGCCACTTTTCGTTTTCCAGGCGAAAGGGTGGCAGCTGCGCGCGGACTGGAAAAACCGGTCAACTCACCAAAACCGGCAGGCCCTAGGGCCTCCCGCGCACAGCCGCCATAACATTGCGAGCTAAAAAGCGCCGCAGTATGCCATGAGCTTTGGTAGTTGAAATCGGGTTTTCCAGACCCGGTCACTGATGCGTCAGCGACACCCAAATCCTAGCCAGCGCACTTCCGACGGACAACCTGCAAAACCTGTCGGAAACATCCGCGAAATCATCGCAATGTAGGAGCTGCCGTAGGCTGCGATCTGTTGATTTTTAAACATCAAGATCAAAAGATCGCAGCCTGCGGCAGCTCCCACAGGTTTCGTGGTGTGTTGAAATCAGTTGGCGACGCGCGCGCCGGCGAGGCTGCCGCTGAGTTCGTAGGCGGCCAATTCCGCCTGGTGCGCCGCGAGAATTTCCGGCAACGACCCACGCAGATACTCGACCCACGTCTTGATCTTCGCATCCAGATATTGCCGCGACGGGTAGATCGCATACAGGTTCAGCTCTTGCGAGCGGTAGTTCGGCATGACCCGCACCAGCGTGCCGTTGCGCAGGCCTTCGATCGCCGCATACACCGGCAGCACGCCCACGCCCATGCCACTGGTGATCGCGGTTTTCATCGCGTCGGCGGAGTTCACCAAAAATGGCGAGCTGTTGATGGTGACCATTTCCTGGCCTTCCGGGCCGTCGAAGGCCCATTTTTCCAGGGGGATCACCGGACTGACCAGGCGCAGGCAGGCATGGTTGAGCAGGTCGCTGGGCTTTTGCGCGGCGCCGTTGGCTTTCACGTAGGCGGGGGAGGCGCAGACGATGCTGTAGGTGATGCCCAGCCGTTGCGAAACAAAGCCTGAGTCCGGCAGTTCGCTGGCGAGCACGATGGACACGTCGTAGCCTTCGTCGAGCAGGTCCGGCACGCGGTTGGCCAGGGTCAGGTCGAAGGTGACGTCGGGGTGGGTCTTGCGGTAGCGGGCGATCGCGTCGATGACGAAATGCTGACCGATGCCGGTCATGGTGTGCACTTTCAGTTGCCCGGCCGGGCGCGCATGGGCGTCGCTGGCCTCGGCTTCGGCCTCTTCGACGTAGGCCAGAATCTGCTCGCAGCGCAGCAGGTAGCGTTTGCCTGCCTCGGTCAGGGCGATGCGCCGCGTGGTGCGGTTGAGCAAGCGGGTTTGCAGGTGGGCTTCCAGGTTGGAGACCGCGCGCGAGACGTTGGCGGTGGTGGTGTCGAGTTGCACGGCGGCGGCGGTGAAGCTGCCGGCTTCGGCGACACAACTGAAGGCGCGCATGTTTTGCAAAGTGTCCATGGGGTGCTCTCAAGGGAGATGGCAAATTGTGACACGAAGTTTCAGGGGCTGAGACCCCCGACCAAGGGATTATCTCGTTAACCGTAACAAAGATTCACAGAAATCCCAGCTTATCGCCGTACAGGGCGTTCCATAGAATTGCGCCGATCCCTGTAGGAGCTGCCGCAGGCTGCGATCTTTTGATTTTGTTTTAAGGGAATCAAGATCAAAAGATCGCAGCCTGCGGCAGCTCCTACAGAGAACAAGCCCCGCCTTATCCTCTTCTCAGGAATTCGCAGCTGTGCCGCGTCGCATTAACAGAGCGCTTTTGCCGCTCAGTGTTCTGGCTTTTACTTTGGGTCTTGGCGGCTGCATCTCAACGGACGGAATCGCCCCACAGGGCAAGGCAATGGAGGCCAATACACTGGCCACCGACGACGCCATTGCTCACGCCGCCCGTGACGCCCACTGGCCCACCACGCAATGGTGGCAAGCCTACGGCGACCCGCAACTCAATCGCTGGATCGACCTCGCCGTGCAAGGCAGCCCGAGCATGGCCATGGCCGCTGCGCGTTTACGTCAAGCCAAAGCCATGGCCGGCGTCGCCGAATCCGCCGAGTCATTGCAGATCAATGGCGAGTCGACCCTCAAACGCCACAACTGGCCGACTGACCAGTTCTACGGCCCCGGCGAGCTGGCCAACACCACCACCTGGGACAACAATGCCGCGCTCGGTTTCAGCTACGCGCTCGACCTCTGGGGGCGCGAAAGCAATACCAGCGAACGCGCTGTGGATCTGGCGCACATGAGCGCCGCTGAGGCGCGGTTGGCGCAGCTCGAATTGCAGAACAACATCGTCCGCGCCTACATCGAGCTGTCGTTGCATTACGCCCAGCGCGACATCGTCGCGGCGACGCTCAGACAGCAACAGCAGATTCTCGATCTGGCGCAAAAACGTCTGAACGGTGGCATCGGCACGCACTTCGAAGTCAGTCAGGCCGAAACGCCGCTGCCGGAAACCCATCGTCAGCTCGATGCGCTGGACGAAGAAATCGCCCTGAGTCGCAACCAGATCGCCGCACTCGCCGGCAAAGGTCCAGGGGCGGGGGCGCAGTTGCAGCGCCCGACCCTGTCGCTCGGTGCGGCGCTGAAACTGCCGTCGGCATTGCCCGCCGAACTGCTCGGCCAGCGTCCGGACGTGGTTGCCAGTCGCTGGCAAGTGGCGGCGCAGGCGCGCGGGATTGATGTCGCGCATGCCGGGTTTTATCCCAACGTCGATCTGGTCGGCAGCCTCGGTTACATGGCCACCGGTGGTGGCGCGCTGGAGTTTTTGACTGGCAAAAAACTCAACTACAACGTCGGCCCGGCGATCTCGCTGCCGATCTTTGACGGTGGCCGATTGCGCTCAGAGCTGGGTGAAGCCTCCGCCGGCTACGACATTGCCGTGGCGCATTACAACCAGACACTGGTCAATGCGCTGAAGAATATCTCCGACCAATTGATCCGCCGCGAGTCGATGGACAAGCAGCAAGGTTTTGCCGCCGAGTCGGTGGCCACGGCGCAGAAGACTTATGACATCGCGATGATCGCTTATCAGCGCGGCCTCACCGATTACCTCAACGTGCTCAATGCGCAGACGTTGCTGTTCAAGCAGCAGCAGGTGCAGCAGCAGGTGCAGGCGGCGCGGTTGAGTGCGCATGCCGAATTGGTGACTGCGCTGGGTGGTGGCCTCGGCGCTGGCAACGATGTGCCGTCGGCCGAGAAAACCCAGGCACCGAAAACCCCGGCACTCCTGCGTTGAACACACGACCCAATGTGGGAGCGAGCCTGCTCGCGAAAGCGGTTTATCAGTCGACATCAACGTTGAATATGAAAACGCATTCGCGAGCAGGCTCGCTCCCACAGGTTCTGCGACCAGACCGAATCTCTTTGAGCACAATTCAATGACTCCTTTGCCCGCACCTCTGCGCTGGCTCTACTCCCTGGAATGGCGCCGTGGTTTCTTCGACTGGGCGCGCAGCGATGGCGTGACCTGGGTCTACATCTTCAAGGTGTTGCTCGCCGCATTCCTCACGCTGTGGCTGGCCATGCGCCTGGAATTACCGCAACCGCGTACCGCGATGATCACTGTGTTTATCGTCATGCAGCCGCAGAGCGGCCAGGTGTTTGCCAAGAGTTTCTATCGCTTCCTCGGGACGCTGGCCGGCTCAGCGATGATGGTCACGCTGATCGCATTGTTCGCGCAGAACACCGAACTCTTTCTCGGCTCGCTGGCGATCTGGGTTGGTATCTGCTCGGCCGGTGCCGCACGTTGCCGCAACTTCCGCGCCTACGGTTTTGTCCTCGCCGGTTACACCGCAGCGATGGTCGGGCTGCCGGCACTGGCGCACCCGGACGGCGCATTCATGGCGGCGGTGTGGCGGGTGCTGGAAATCTCGCTGGGAATTCTCTGCTCGACCCTGGTCAGCGCCGCGATCCTGCCGCAAACCGCCAGCGCCGCTATGCGCAACGCCCTGTATCAGCGCTTCGGCGTGTTTGCGTTGTTCGTCACCGATGGCCTGCGCGGACGCAGCAAAGCCGAGTCTTTCGAGGCGAGCAACGTGCGTTTCATTGCTGAAGCCGTGGGGCTGGAAGGGCTGCGCAGCGTGACCGTATTCGAAGACCCGCACATGCGTCGGCGCAACGGTCGCCTGAGCCGCTTGAACAGCGAATTCATGGGCATCACCACCCGGTTCAACGCCCTGCATCAATTACTCGAACGCTTGCGTGGCAATGGCGAAGAACATGTGGTCGCGGCGATCAGACCGGGCCTGCAGGATCTCGCCGAGGTGCTCGATGGTTTCAGCGGCCGCGCCCTGACCAGCCCCGATGCCGCCCGTTTGGCGACCGCGCTGGCGAGCTACAAGGAAGGCCTGCCGGCTCGCGTGCGCAGCCTGCGTGCAATCTTTCAGGAAACCGGGCCGAGCGACGCTGAACAACTGGATTTCCACACCGCGTACGAATTGCTCTATCGCTTTGTCGATGATTTGCACAGTTATGCACAGACTCACGCTTCGCTGGCCGATCATCGCCACGAGCGCGAGCGCTGGGACGAGCCGTTCACCCCGCAAACCAACTGGTGGGCGGCCGCTGCGTCGGGCATTCGCGCCTCGTTCATTCTGGTTGTGCTGGGCAGTTACTGGGTCGCCACCGCCTGGCCAAGCGGCGCGACGATGACCCTGATCGCCGCCGCCACCGTCGGTCTCTCCGCCGCCACGCCGAACCCGAAACGCATGGCATTTCAGATGGCGTGCGGAACCTTCCTCGGCGCGCTGATCGGCTTCGTCGAGATGTTTTTCATCTTCCCGTGGATAGACGGTTTCCCGCTGCTGTGCGTGATGCTCGCACCAGTGATTGTGCTCGGTTCGTTCCTCACCTCGCGGCCGCAATACGCCGGAGTCGGCCTCGGTTTGCTGATCTTTTTCAGCACCGGTTCGGTGCCGGACAACCTGACCATCTACAACCCTTACACTTTCATCAACGACTACATCGCCATGGTCATGGGCATGCTGGTCTGTGCCGCCGCCGGGGCAATTATTCTGCCGCCGAACAGCCGCTGGTTGTGGAAACGTCTGGAGCAGGATCTGCGCGGCCAAGTGGTCTATGCGATCAGTGGAAAGCTCAAAGGCCTGGCGTCGAGTTTCGAGAGCCGCACCCGCGATCTGCTGCATCAGGCCTACGGTCTCGCGGCCGGTGAGCCGAAGGTGCAAAAAAACTTGCTGCGCTGGATGTTCGTGGTCCTGGAAGTCGGCCACGCGATCATCGAGTTGCGCAAGGAACAGGCGATCCTGCCGGTGCACCCGGCGTATGTCGAATCGCAGCCGTGGCGTCAGGCGATCCGCGTGATGGGCCGGGCGCTGGTGCGACTGTTCCTGCAACCGAACTCCAGCAATCTCGAGCGCGCACTGGTCGCCGTGGATCACGCAATCAGCCGCGTCGCGGCGACAGATGAGCCGTTCGCGCCGCATTTCGACACCTCGGCGTTGCGGCGGGTGAAGAGCTATCTGCACTTCATCCGCACTTCGCTGCTCGACCCACAATCACCGCTCGCTGCCTACGCCGTCGCCAAGCCCGAAGGACTTGCCCATGCCTCGTGAAATCGCCTTCCACGGCGTGTACATGCCGACCATGACCCTGATGTTTTTCATCGCTGCGGCACTGGCCTGGGCGGTGGACCGGTTCCTGTCCGGGTTCGATCTGTACCGTTTTTTCTGGCACCCGGCGCTGCTGCGTCTGAGTCTGTTTACCTGTCTGTTCGGCGCCATGGCGCTGACTGTCTACCGTTGAGAACGTTCTGATGAAAAAGTTTTTCAGCCTGCTCGCGACCCTGCTGGTGCTGGCCATGGCGTTGTGGATCGGCCGCACGTTGTGGCAGCACTACATGAACACACCGTGGACCCGCGACGGTCGCGTGCGTGCCGACATCATCAACGTCGCCGCCGACGTCACCGGTGAAGTGGTCGACGTGCCGGTGCGCGACAATCAGTTAGTGAAGAAGGGTGATCTGCTCATGCAGATCGACCCCGAGCACTACCGTATCGCGGTGAAACAGGCGCAGTCGCTGGTCGCTTCGCGCAAATCGACATGGGAGATGCGCAAGGTCAACGCCCATCGCCGCGCCGACCTCGACAATCTGGTGATCTCCAAGGAAAACCGTGACGACGCCAGCAACATCGCCGACGCCGCACTGGCCGATTATCAACACGCCCAGGCGCAACTGGAAGCCGCTGAACTCAATCTCAAACGCACCGAAGTGCGTGCGGCAGTCGACGGTTACGTGACCAACCTCAACGTGCATCGCGGTGATTACGCGCGCATCGGCGAGGCGAAAATGGCCGTGGTCGATATGAACTCGTTCTGGGTTTATGGCTTTTTCGAAGAGACCAAACTGCCCCACGTGAAAGTAGGGGACAAGGCCGACATGCAACTGATGAGCGGCGAAGTGCTCAAGGGCCATGTGGAAAGCATTTCCCGCGGCATCTACGACCGCGACAACCCGGAAAGCCGCGAGCTGATCGCCGATGTGAACCCGACCTTCAACTGGGTGCGGCTGGCGCAGCGGGTGCCGGTGCGGATTCATATTGATGAAGTGCCGGAAGGTGTTCTGTTGGCGGCGGGGATTACGTGCACCGTGGTGGTGAATCAGAGCGCTGTGGACAACTGACAGACCGTGTCGCCCCCATTCGCGAGCAGGCTCGCTCCCACAGAGGTCATGCATTTCAAATGTGGGAGCGAGCCTGCTCGCGAATAGGGGGCGACTCGGTATTTCAGACCAATACCGCGCAATCACTCAGCGCAAAACGTCTCCTGCAAATGCAACCAGAACACCCGTCCGGATTCGAGTTTTTCAAACACCACCGTCGAGCGCCGATCCGTGTGCACACCGCTCGCGTCGGTCTGCTGCTCGCGGTAACTCACGGTCGCGCCGCGCTGATGCAGGGCAATCACGTGTAACTCACTGAGCTGAATTCTGAAACCTTTCTTCTGCCCCCCTGCGGCTTGGAACAGCAGGCGCAAGGCATCGATATCCAGCGCTCGGCCCAACGGCGTCACCATGGAGAAACGCGGTGAAAAGCGCGCCAGCAATCGCTGCAGCGCGGCGTCATCTTCTTCTACGGCAAACCATCGTTCGATGGCTTCGTGCGCCTGGATCACTTCGTCCAGGTAGGGCGTGGCGTCATTCATGCAGTTTTTTCCTCAAGGGCAGGTGGGTTCAATAGCGCGAGCACGTGGCTCGAGTCGAAACGCAGGACGGCGACCATTGGCAACAGGGTCAGCAGCGCGGCGGCGATAAAGCAGGCACTGAAACCGTTACCACCCAACGCACCCAACAGTGAGCTGAGCAGCGCCGCCGCGAGACAAAAACCGAGCTGGCGATTGATGTTCCACAGGGCACTGGAGTGGCCCATTTTTTCCGCTGCAATGCCAACGAAGGCCAAGGTCTGCGCGGTGACACTGCACAGGCTGCCGCCCAGACCCATCAGGGCGTAGGCGATGATCAGCGGCGTGCTGGCGGGTTGTTCGATGCGCATCAGCAAAACGATGCCCAGGCATTGCAGGAGCATGCCGGCGCTGAGCAATGGTTTGGGGCCCAGGCGGTTGAAGCAGCGTTTGCCGAGCATGATCGCCACGCCCGAACCGATTGCCCAGGGCAGCATCAGTGCTCCGGTTTGCGCCGCACCGACGCCGAGGTTGTGCAGGTACAACACCGCAATCATGTGGGTGCCGGTGAACACCCCCGGCACGCACAGGTAGATCAACATCGCCAGACGCAACGACGGGTTCTTGATCAGTTGCAGGTCGAGGATCGCGCCGGGTTTGCGCCAGCCATCGCGCAAGTAAATGCCTAGGGTTACAAGGCTCAGCAGCAGAACAACGACGCCGCGGGTGCGGGTATTGGCGTCGCTCACCAAGCTGATGGCGATCAACAATAGACTTAGCGCCGACGCGGCCAGCAGCAGACCGCGGGCATCCAGCGTCGGACGCTCATTCAATGGTTCATCGGCTTTCAGCCAGAGCAGGCCCAGCCCGAACGCCAGCAGCGTCATCGGCAGATTCAGATAGAAAATCCAGCGCCACGACAGCGCCTGAACGATCAGCCCACCGGCCGCCGGCGACAGTGCCGGGACCAGCAGCGCCACCAGCAACACCACACCGGTGAAGTGCGCGCGTTGCGTCGCCGGAAACTGTCGATACGCCAGAGCTTGCCCCACCGGCAACAGCAGTCCACCGCCAAGGCCTTGCAGCAGTCGCCAGGCAATCAGGCTTTCAATCGATCCCGCCTGCGCCACCAGCGCAGACCCGATCCCGAACAACAGCAGCGAAGCGAGGATCAGTCGCCGTTCACCGACCCGGGTCGCCAGCCACACGCTGAGCGGAATGATCAGCGTCAGGCCGAGCATGTAGGCATTGCTGATCCACGCCAGTTGCGTCACCGAGGCGTGCAGTTGTTGAGCGATGTCGGGGTAAGCGATGCTGGCGACGAACATGTTCAGCAGGTCGAGCGCGAAGCCCAACAAATACACCAGCGCGACTTTCGAGCGATAAGCCATGGCAGCTTCCCTGTGATGAGACGTGCAGGGTAGGGATCTTTTGGTCATAGGAAAACGCTGGTTTGGCTGCTAGTTTGTCAAAATTATTTTGACAAAGAGTACTGTGGATATGGTCAGCCTTGATCGTTTTGACACCTTCAAAGCCGTGGTCGAGGCCGGTTCATTGACCGCTGCTGCCGATACGCTGGGGCAGACGCGCGCGGTGGTCAGCTTCAACCTCAAGCGCCTGGAGGAAGAACTGGGCGTGACCTTGCTCACGCGCAACACCCGGCAACTGGCGCTGACCGATGCCGGAGAGCGCTTTTATCGACGCTGCCTGCGTACGCTGGATGAGGCGCGGCTGGCCATCGAAGAGGCGCGTTCCGAGCACGCGCAACTCAAAGGCACGTTGCGCATCACCACGACTGTCGAGTTTGCCTTGGCTCAGGTGGTGCCGGCGCTGGAAGTGTTTCGCCAGCAGCAACCGCAGCTGAACATTCATCTATCCACATCTTCGACCCACGCCGATCTGATTTCCGAACGGTTTGACATGGCGATTCGTCTGGGTCGTATGCACGACTCCAATCTGCGTGCGGTGCAGTTGTCGACGTTCGAGGTATTGGCAGTGGCGGCACCGGGGTTGGTCGAACGCTTTGCGCCGGTGGCCACGCTGGCAACGCTGGAGTCGATGCCGACTTTGGGGCATGGGCGGGTACCGGAAATGACCGTGACCGATCCGGCCGGTAAAGAGCATTTTTATCAGCCAAAGCCTGGAACTACCGCGATCGTTGCGGACAACTCGGCGACGCTGCGGGCGTTTGCATTGACCGGGCAAGGCGTGGCGATTTTGCCGCAATGGCTGATTCAGGACGATCTCGATGCCGGGCGGTTACAGCGTTTGCTGGTGGATTACCGGTTTGCGCCGCAAGGCGTTTATGCGCTGTACCCGGACACCCGGCATTTGCCGCTGAAAGTGCGGGCGTTCATTGATTTCATGAAGGAGTGGGGCTGAGTGTTTGAGGTGTATTTTCTGGCCTCTTCGCGAGCAAGCTCGCTCCCACAGGAGATCTTCGGTGTGACAGATAGCCAATGTGGGAGCGAGCCTGCTTGCGAAAGCGTCAACCCGGTCTCAGAGCTTTGCGCGCAAGCCGAACCGCTTCATCAACGTCGATTCCAGCAAGCCCTTGGGCAACAACGCCGCCAGCAAGGGCAACGCCCGGCTGCCATTACCAATGCGGATCAAGCGCGGCGGTTTGCTCTGTTGCACAGCCTTGAGCAACACCGCCGCAAACTCACTGGCCGGCGTCGGCTTGTCCTGCGACGCCTTGGCCCGCGCACGGATGCCTTCGCGCAGTGGAAACCACGGTGATTGTTCATTGATCAGCTGCTCGGCTTCATGCCCTGCGTTCTTGGCGAAACTCGATTGAATCGCCCCCGGTTGCACCTCCATTACGCGAATACCGAAAGGCGCCAGTTCCATGCGCAAAGCATCGCTCAAGGCATGCACCGCCGCTTTCGACGCGCAGTAAGCACCGGCAAACGGCGTGACCAGCACACCGGACACACTGCCGATATTCACCACCAGACCCTTGGCCCGGCGCAGCACCGGAAACAACGCGCGAGTGACGCCGACAATCGAAAACACGTTGGTCTCGAACTGCCGTTGCATCGCCGGCACACCGCCATCGAGTAGCGGCCCCATGGCGCCATAGCCTGCATTGTTGATCAGCACATCAAGGCCGCCGTGTTGCTGGTTGATCCGCTCGCCGAGTTGCTCCAGCGCCGTATTGTCGTTGACGTCGAGTTGCACGGCGATGAACCCGGCTGATGCCAGCAACGCGACATCTTCAGCCCTGCGCGCACTGGCCCAGACTTCGAAGCCTGCGGCTTTGAACGCATCGGCGAGGGCGCGGCCGATGCCACTGGAACAACCGGTAATCAACGCAACGGGCATGGCGCATTCCTTGTGCAGAAAAATTGAGGGAGGAGATCAGTCGGAGAAACTACCCTGCAGTCGCTCGGCGCGAAACTCCAGGGTTTGCGGGCGATAACCGGGGCGCAGCGGCGGTATCGGCAGGCAGTCTTCCCAGTCGCCGCCGGCCTGCAATTCGCCGGGGCCGCGATAGCGCGGGGCGGTGTATTGGTTGTCGGCCAGATTGACTGTGTCGCCCGGCGCATAGGCGGCGATGCGCCAGCGCAGTTCGGTCAGGGGCACGTCGTTGGCGTTTTTCATTTTCAGTTGCAGCGGACGATCAGCCGGGCATTGTTCGGGAGCGTAGGCGATACGCATCTCAAGGCGCGCCAGTTGCTTGATCTCGCGGTTGTCCAGCCACACCACCCACATGGCCACGAAGCCCAGGCCAATCGCCGCCGCCACTGAAACCGGCAAGGCTTTGGCCGGGTAGCGCAACAGCAGGATCAACCAGGTGATGACCAGCAGAATGCCGATGAACATGTTGGAACGCTCCGTGAGTTCGTGCGCACCATCCTACCGAAGGCCCGCTGGAATGGACATTTGTTGTGCGGCTGATTTAGCCGTTGGTCGGAACTGTAATTTCTGACAGTAGGCACCTCGCTGCGCGTCTGCTCAGATCATTGCAGGCGCAGTGGACGCGGTTATCGAGCGGGGTGAGCTACATGGACATGTTCAGCAAAACACCGGTGCTGGCAGTGAACGACCCACGCGGGCTGGCCGTTCGCAGGATCGATTACTGGCGTTGCGATGTTCATCAAGCACCTGAACCGCGCATCCATCGCACGGCCCACGACGCGGCGGGTCGCGCGGTGACGCAGTGGGACCCGCGATTGTGGGCGCTGCAAAGCGATGATCCGCTAGCGCCGGCCAACCTGAGCACCGTTTACTTGTTGAACGGGCAGGTTCTGCGCTCGAACAGCGTCGACGGCGGGATGCAGATCAGTCTGTTCGGTCTGGGTTCAGAGACGCTGATGGATTGGGACAGTCGAAGCACCCGCCGGGACATTGAACATGACCTGTTACTGCGGCCGACGGCGGTGTTCGAAGCTGGCGAGTTGCAACCACGCCGTTGCGCCGAGCGTTTTGGATATGGTCAGCCGGGTGTTGCCGATCAGACGCGTAATCAGCTTGGCCAATTGATTCGTCACGAAGACCCGGCGGGAAGCATGCTGTTCGAGGCCTTCGCGATCACTGGGGAGAGCGTTGAAAGTACCCGGCATTTCACCCTTGAAGCCGTCTCCCCGGATTGGCCTGAGCCGATTGATGAGCGCCAGCGTTTGCTCGAACCCGGTGAGGGCGCAAAGACCCATTGGCGTTTCGGGCCCCTCGGAGTGGTGCTCGAGCAGATCGATGCGAAGGGGAACCGGCATGCCAGTGAATTCACCCTCGATGGAGGCTTGCGCGCCCGCCATCTGCAGTTGAGCCATCAGACAGAGCGGCGGGCGGTGGTCAGCGATATTCACTACAACGCAGAAGGGCAGGTCACGCAGGAACTGGCAGGCAATGGCGTGCTGACAGCGCTGACCTACCATCAAGAGGATGGGCGTCTGATGACGCGTCACGCCGAAACCGGTCAGGGCGTGGTCTTGCAGCATCTGCTGTACCAATACGACCGGACAGGCAATGTGCTGAGCATCGAAGACAAGGCGCTGCCCGTGCGCTACTTCGCCAACCAGCGTATCGAACCGATCAGCCGCTTCACCTACGACAGCCTCTACCAGTTGAGCGAGGCCAGCGGATGGGAGGCGGGGCCGGGCGATGGTGGCCCGACAGCGATCGCCAACTATTTACAAACCTACGGTTATGACGCTGGCGGCAATCTGCTCAAGCTGACCCACGTCGGCGCACAGAGTCCAGGTCATGATCTGCAGGCTGGCCGTTACAGCAACCGCTGCCTGCCCTGGCGCAATGGCGTGCCCCCCGACGAAGCAGAGATTGCCGCAGCGTTCGACGCTCGCGGTAACTTGCTGCTGCTGGATCAAGGCCGGCAGTTGCAGTGGAATCTGCGCAATCAACTGGATGCGGTCGTAGCGGTGCAACGCGATTGCGGTGCGGATGATCACGAAGTCTATCTCTACGACGGCGCTGGCCAGCGCGTACGCAAGATTCGGTCGCTGCAGACCAGGGTTCGTGCTGTCGTTGCGCAGGTACGCTACCTCCCGGAGCTGGAATTACGCACTGACAACGGCACCGGCGAGGTGCTGCAAGTCATCACGGTGCAGACCGCCCTGAACAGTGTTCGTGTTCTGCACTGGGAGAGTCCGCCGCCGGCAGGCGTTAACGATCAGTATCGCTACAGTTTCAATGATCATCTGGGATCGATCAGTCTGGAGCTGACGGCAGATGCGCAATTGATCAGCCGCGAGCATTTCTATCCATTCGGGGCGACCGCGTGGAGTGAGGAAAGCGACATCAGTTACAAAACTGTGCGTTATTCGGGCAAGGAGCGTGATGCCACGGGTCTGTACTACTATGGTTTTCGTTATTACATGCCGTGGTTGCAGCGCTGGTTGAATCCTGACCCGAAAGGTTTTATCGACGGGCCGAATCTGTACCAGATGGTCGGTAACTCACCGATGCGGCATGCCGACAGCGACGGCGGTGAAAAGACCGATACGTCGGAGCTGGCTGACAGTGCGCAAAAGCAGACGGCACTGCTGGAGTCCATGACCTCGGCTGCTGCGGATGTCAGAAACTCATTACTCAATCACACTCAGGCGCGGCACCGCTTTCAGGCGCTGGCCAGGCGGGTGACGACGCAACTGGGCAGCAGTCTGGTCAGAACTGGAGCTAAAGCGTTGGGTGGTGCGGCAGGCGCAACGTTGGGGGGAACATTGGGGCCGGCAGTGGGGGCACTCGGGGGGCAGTTGGGTGCGAAGGCTGGCACTGCGCTGGCGAACGCCGCCATCGACAAGGTCGTGGACACCTTTCAGTTGAACCGCCCTATCAACTTCAAGGGCAGCGAGATGAATCCGAAGGCGTTCGTTGAAAGCGTGGAGCCAAAAACGAAACTCAGTCTCGCCAAGGTAAAACTGCAGTTGGCCGCCCATGATCCGCGCACTGCCGACGGTCGATCACGTCTGCTGAAAATGGCTGGCACCAAGGTGGAGGACAAAGTAATGGAGAAAGTCGCCGACAAACTGGGATCAGAGGCACCGGGCCTGATCCAGACGGGGCGGGAGTTCGCCCATGCTTCGCGAGGTTTGAATGCCGGGGCGTTGAGTGAAGCTTACGAACATATTCCGGTAAACATCGACATGGCAACGTTCAGGACGTTAGCCATCGTGAACGAGTTGGCGACTGCCGGCAGTTCAGATCCCGAGCTTTTCGAAACGGTTGCCGAGCTTTCAATGCAAACATCGAGCACCATTCAAGCGCTGGAACGGACTCAGGACTTCATTGGATTGATCGCACCGACGCCATATGCAGGAAGGCAGCAATCGCTGGGAGGAGGCCCCCGGTCGAAATTGACCCGACAACATTCGTTCGGCTGAAAAAAGCCCCCGCCCAACCCGCTGCGGATAGGGGACGCAGTGGGCTGGACGGGGGCTTCTTGTTTTACTGGACGTTGCCGATCGTTACTGGGCGATGGTCTTCACCGATACGCCGCGTTCAATCGGGGTGGAGCGGCCGTAGATATCTTCGAAGCGCTCGATATCGTCTTCACCCAAGTACGAACCCGACTGCACTTCGATGATTTCCAGCGGGATCTTGCCCGGGTTGCGCAGGCGATGCACCGAGGCGATCGGGATGTAGGTCGACTGGTTCTCGCAGAGCAGGAACACGTTTTCATCGCAGGTCACCTCAGCGGTGCCGCTGACCACGATCCAGTGTTCGGCGCGGTGGTGGTGCATCTGCAGTGACAGGCACGCGCCCGGTTTTACCGAGATGTGCTTGACCTGGAAACGCCCGCCCATGTCCACCGAGTCATACGAGCCCCACGGACGATAGACTTCGCAGTGGTTCTGGGTTTCGCTGCGGCCCTGCTCGTTGAGCGTGTTGACCATTTGCTTGACGCCCTGAACCTTGTCTTTGTGGGCGATCATCATCGCGTCTTTGGTTTCGACCACAACGATATTTTCCAGGCCGATCACCGACACCAGTTTGCCGTTGCCGTGGATCATGCAGTTCTTGCTGTCCTGAATCACCACATCGCCCTTGGTGACGTTGCCGTTGGCGTCTTTCTCGTTGACTTCCCACAGAGACGACCAGCAACCGACATCGCTCCAGCCAGCGGTCAGCGGCACCACGCAGGCGCGCTGGGTTTTTTCCATGACGGAGTAGTCGATGGAATTGTCGGGGCAGCAGGCGAAGGTGGCTTCGTCAAAGGTGATGGTGTCGGCGTCCTGCTGGCTGCGTTCGAGGGTCAGCAGGCAGGTGTCGTAGATGTCCGGATCGTGCTTTTTCAGTTCTTCGAGGAAGCGGCTGGCGCGGAACAGGAACATGCCGCTGTTCCAGTAGTAACCGCCGGACTCGACGTACTCGGTGGCACGTTTGACGTCAGGTTTTTCGACGAAATGCGAAACGCGGCTGACGCCTTCGGGCAGCAGCGAATCGCCGGTGGATTTGATGTAGCCGTAACCGGTTTCCGGTTTGGTCGCCGGCACGCCGAACAGCACCATTTCGCCGTTTTCGGCTGCGACGGTGGCCAGAGCCAATGCGCGTTGCAGGGCTTTCTGGTCTTCCAGTACGTGGTCGGCCGGCAGCACCAGCATCAGTTCGTCACGACCTTCATTGACCAGCATCATCGCGGTCAACGCCACGGCTGGGGCGGTGTTGCGGCCGAACGGTTCCATCAGGATGCGCTGGCATTCCAGATTGCGGTTGCTCAACTGCTCGTTGACGATGAAACGGTGATCCTTGTTGCAGACCACGATCGGGGTGTCCATGCCTTCGAACACCAGGCGCTCGAGGGTTTGCTGGAATAGTGTGTGTTCGCCGGTCAGGGCGAGGAATTGCTTAGGGAACTGCTTACGCGAAAGCGGCCAGAGACGCGAACCGCTACCACCTGACAAGATCACCGGAATCATATTGTTTACTCCATAAAATCGATTGGTTAGAGGCACGAACGCTGTGTCGTTTCACTCTTGTTTTTGTCTCGTATCCAAACTGACAACCCGATTCATTGTGGGAGCGAGCTTGCTCGCGAAGGCGGCGTATCAGTCGACACATCTGTTGAATGTCAGACCGCTTTCGCGAGCAAGCTCGCTCCCACAGGGGATATGCGTCAGTCAGGAAAAATGATTAGCGAGTCGATACCGGGCGTTTCACCCAGACTGGCGACAGGCTGCTACCGCTGCCGGTGACGTACAGCACCGCTGCTTCACCGCGCTCCAGGGCAACCGGTTTGACGTCGCCGACTTTCTTGTCACCTTCGTACAGCGCCAGGCTGACTTTCACCGGGTTGATTTCACGTTCGCCACGGCCCTTGGCAGCCACGTTCGGCACCACGTCGGTCTTGCCGTCGGCGGTCTTCAGAGTCAGCGGCTTGTCGCTGAGGTTCTGCACGCGCACCAGGGATTTCTGCTTGTTCTTGAACGGCGGCTCTTCGATCAGTTGCGGCGCGCCGGAAGCGTTGTTGACCAGGGTGTAGTAGTGGTCACCGGCGAGTTTCACCGGCAGGGTCTGGCTGCCGACCTTGGCGCTGTAATCACCGCCCGGCATGAAGCTGAAGTCGCTGCTGGCCAATGGCGCAACGTCGCTCAGATTGGTGCTGCCGACGGTGGCGCTGACTTCAGCGTTGCTGGCGTTGTAGATACGCACGAAGGTCGAGCCTTTCGGTGCAGTCGGGCCGTACAGGGCGGCGTCGCCACCGGCAAAGGCAGGGACGGAGAGCACGCTGAGGCCAGCAACCAGTGCGAAGCTTTTAGCGAGACGACGAGGAGTAGTAGTGAAAGTCATGGTGTACCTCTCTTTCAGTTTTGCGCCCGATCGGGCGTCTCGGATTTAGTGTTGATGGCTACGTTTTGTTGGCGCGCGCCGGCTTGTTTAAGCTCTGCGACCCACTGCGGGTCGGCGTCGCCGATTTCGTTGTTCACAGGCAGATAACGTTCAGGAAACTCCCAGATCAGCACCTGTGGCGGGCTGTTCTTGAAGTCATCGCTTTTCAGGTAGCTGAGCATCGGCAGGATCGGGCCGTGGCCATCTTCGGCGTAGCTCACCACGTCGCTGTGCAGCGCTTGTTTCAGCGCGCCGACGAAGTTCCAGTTCGGGTTGGCGCTGTAGCTGGTGCCGACCAGTGCCACCGGCACTTCATTGCTGGCGAACAGCGCGTCGTCACCGGCAGGCTGATCGCCGGCTGCGACGGTGTTGCGCTTTTGCAGCGGCTCTTGCGCCGGCATCAGGTTTTCAAACAGCGGATCGAGCGGCAGGAACAAGCGCAGATCGCCCTTGTGCGTGACCTTCTCCGCTGGCGTGGTGACGAAGCGCTGCGGCTCGCCGCTGAGCGGGAACTTGTCGGCGATGGTTTTTGCCAGGGTGTTGGCGGCGATCTCGGCACCTTCCGGCGTCCAGTGGGTGTCGGTGCGCAGGAACACTTGCTGACCGTTCTGCTTGGCCTGTTGCAATGGCTTGAGCAGGTCAGGGGCGAGGATCTTGTCCGCCGCGACGCGGTGGTGGAAATCCTCATAAAGGTTTTCGTGGATGCTCGCCGGTTTCACTTCACCCAGATGCTCCGGGTACAGACGAACCTTGGCCGGCACGATCGCCATCACCAGTTTCACGCCTTTCTCTTTGAGGGTCTGGCGCACGCCTTCGACCAGCGCGTAGTTGCCTTGCAGGTTCAGCTCTTCGTTGACGATCGGGTTGAATTCCTCATCGCTGTACAACCACTGATCGCGACCGAGAACCACGCCCGGACGACCTTCGTTGAACAGTTTGAAATCCAGCGCAGCCCAGAGATTGGTGCCCAGACGCTTGATCGGGAATTCATCGTCGTAATGGGTTTCCACCGCTTTGGTCCAGCGGCCGTTGAGTACCGTCGCATCGGCATTGGTGCTGAAGCCGAAGAAGCTGCGAACCGACCACAGACCCAAGACCAACAGGGTCACCAGGAACAGGGCGATGTAGAAGATGCGTAATGAGCGGGTCATGTCAGATCCCTCAGAACTGGAAGTAAAGGAACGGCGAGAAGCTTTGCGCCGAGAGTTTGAGAATCGAGGCGATGAACAGCAGCAGGATCAGACCGCGCATCACGTAGCGCGACCAGTCCGCCGTCCAGTAAGCCGGTTGCACTTGGGCTTCGACGCCGACGGTGTAGCCAGGCTCGTGGATGCTCGCCGGGTTTTCGCCAGGCGCGGCCTTGATCATCCCCGGAGTCGCGGTGGCAGGGCCGTTGGCCTCGACGTTGACTTCAGGCTTGCTCTTGGCCGGTGGCTGGTTGGTGTACAGATCGCGCAGGCCGAAGAACGCCAGCGTCACGTACGCCACAACCAAAGTCGCCACTTGCAGACCGGTGAGGCTGGCCTGATTGAGTTCCGACAACGACCATTCACCGAAGCTGAACATCGCGCCGTACATCCGACCGGCAACGTGCAGGTTCTCGGCACGGAAGATCACCCAGCCCATGACCACGAGCAGGAAGGTCAGTGCCCAGCGGATCGGGTTGAGGCTGCGCGGCGAGGTGTTCAGGCCCAGCGCTTTTTCAATCGCCAGCCACATGCCGTGCCAGGCGCCCCAGACGATGTAAGTGATGTTCGCACCGTGCCACAGACCACCGAGGAGCATGGTCAGGAACAGGTTGCGATAGGTCATCAGCGTGCCTTTGCGGTTACCGCCGAGGGTGATGTACAGATAGTCACGCAGCCAGGTCGACAGGCTGATGTGCCAGCGACGCCAGAACTCGGTGATCGACTGGCTGATGTACGGCTGTTTGAAGTTTTCCATGAAACGGAAACCCATCATCAAGCCCAGACCGATGGCCATGTCGCTGTAACCGGAGAAGTCGAAATACAGCTGCGCGGTGTACGCCAGCGCGCCAAGCCAGGCATCGCCGGTGGTCGGGTTTTGCAGGGCGAAGCAATGGTCAGCGACCACCGCGAGGGTGTCGGCGATGAAGACCTTTTTGATGAAACCCTGCATGAACCGCGTGCAGCCTTCGGAAAACTTGTCGAGGGTGTGCGTGCGGTTATTGAACTGGTCGGCGAGGTCGCGGAAGCGCAGAACCGGGCCGGCAATCAAGTGCGGGAAGATCGCCACGAATGCCGCGAAGTCGATCAGGTTGCGCGTCGCCGGGGTATCGCCGCGATACACGTCGATGATGTAGCTGATCGACTCGAAGATGTAGAACGAGATCCCGATCGGCAGCAGCACGTGGGTGAGGATGAACGGCTCAAGACCGACCGACGTCATCATCGCGTTGATGCTGTCGACGCCGAAGTTGGCGTACTTGAAGTAGCCGAGGATGCACAGGTCGACTGCGACACCGAGCAACAGCCAGCGCTGCGCCGGTTTGGTTCGCACGCCGGCGGCACCGACCTTGAGGCCGATCCAGTAGTTCCACAGCGTGACCGCGGCGAACAGCGCGAGGAAGTCCACACGCCACCAGGCGTAGAACACGTAGCTGGCGATCAGCAGCAGCAGGTTGCGATAGCGTTGCCCGCTCAAGTAGTACAAGCCGAGAAAGATCGGCAAGAACAGAAACAGGAACACGTTGGATGAAAATACCATCCCGATCTCTCCATGTTTGAACCAACAGTCAAGGGCCAAAGCCCCCCCAAACCCCCCGTGGTAGTGGAGGGGTGATGCGTGTCTGCTTGAGGTTTCGGGGAGGCCTTCAGACCGCGCCCCTCACCCCCCGCCCTCTCCCGGAGGGAGAGGGAGCCTGATCTCCATGGTTTTCAAAAATGGAGACCGACCCGGTATTTCCTTGCAGCCTGATCTCGGTTGTTTTTCAACGCCTGAGATCGACTCGGTATTTCCTTGCAGCCTGATCTCGGTTGTTTTTCAACGCCTGAGATCGACTCGGTATTTCCTTGCAGCCTGATCTCGATTGTTTTTCAACGCCTGAGATCGACCCGGTATTTCCTTGCAGCCTGATCTCGGTTGTTTTTCAACATCTGAGATCGACTCGGTATTTCATTTCGGCGTAACTCGCACAGCCACCTCGGTCAGTCCCCTCTCCCTTTGGGAGAGGGTTAGGGTGAGGGGCTTTTGCTTTATGAGCCTTTGTTGCCCTTTTCATGCGACGGGTCGTAGACCTTGGTCAGATCCCCACCGAGGCGGAAAGTCTTGAACGGCTGCATGCCGTGCTTCTTCTCCAGCACATCCGCCGGGCAGGTGTAGAGCGTGCAGAACGGTTCGAGCCAGGCGAATTTCATGTCCTCTTTCAAGTCGGTCATGTCCTGCTCTTTGCCGTTCTTCTTCTCGAATTCATCCGGGTCTTTCACCCCCGACAACACCCGATCACCGAGACGTTTCAGCGCCCCATTGTTTTCCTGACGCAGATCGACACCATTGACCTGGGCAAAACTGGCGATCATCGCCAGCGGCGGCAGGGCGTAGTTGTGATAGGCGAGGGCGCGTTGCTGGCGCTTGAGCTCGTTCGGCAGGAAGCCGTCGGCATCGACTTGATTGGCGCCGACCTTGTATTCCTTCACCGCCCAGTCAAACAGGTCGCGGCGGTTGGTCGCGACCGACGTCGCCATCACCGACCATGCGGCCCAGTACGAGTGGTTGTTGGTTTTTTCCAGCGGCAGGTTGTCCCAGTCGCTGACCACCTGATCGGCCATTTTGCTGAACCACGCCTCGATCAACTGCGCTTCCTGCTGATGCTGCGCCAGCGGATGCGAGTCGGAGAACTTCAGGCGAATGTACGAAGAGGCCATGCTGCCCAGCGCCCATTTGCGCATCGACTTGCCGGTGTGGTTGAAGTCTTTCGACATCAACGCATCGGCCTTGGCCCACGCGGTCAGCCAGTTCAGCGTGCATTCGAGCTGTTCCGGACGACCGTCGCGCATGAACTGCATCACCCGTTTGGCGGTGCCGCGTTCCAGCGTGGTGATGTCTTTGGTGGTGTCGCGAAAGGCTTTTTCCGACTGCACGTTCAGGGTCGAACGGGCCTTGTCCGAACCTTCGTATTTGCTGCGAAATTGCAGCGGCCCGGTGTACGGCGCCGGCATCGCATCGCAGCCTTCGCTTTTGTCACCGGTCTTGAATTTATCCACAGGCGCGAAATAGCCCTGAGGTGGACGCAGTGGCGCGGCGGCCTGCACGGTGCCGGCGAAGATCGCCAGCCCGAGCAGCGTCGGCGCTAAAAGAGTTTTCAGTTTCGAGTTTCGCATAGCAGACCTCATTGCCCGACCTGAGCGGTTTGTTGCCCAGCGCCCGGGAATACGTTGCGTTTGCAGATTTTCGCTTCGACTTTCTGTGGCGCGGTGCCCGCTTCCGGACCCTGGACTTCGACCGCCAGCAGGTTTTGCGAGGCCCAGTCTTCGTCCGTGCGCAGTTCAAAGGCGAAACGACCGTCGGTGTCGGAGGTTTCCGGTTTCTCGATCTTGATGTCCTCGTGGCGACCGTTCATGTACCAGAGGGTGGCTTGCAGGGTTTTCACCGAAGGGTCGGCGAAGCGGATGTCGACCTGATGGCTGCTGTTCTGCAGGTTCAGGTTCTTGCTGTTGACCAGCAGTTCTTGTTTGCTGCCCGGCTTGAGCGTGGTGCTCGCGGACATTTGCGCGTCTTTGCCTTCGCAGCCGTTGTCGAGAAGGGACATCATCTGGCGGTAGATGGTTTCCTGATCGAGGCGGTACAGCGGCGAGAATTCCCAGATGAGAATCTTCGGCGGAGTCTTCTGGAATTCGTCGCTGCCCAAGTACTGCAACATCGAACCTTCCAGGCCACCGCCGGGGAAGGCGACGTTGAGGATGTCGGCGCCGATGGCCTCTTCGAGGAAGCCGGCGAAGTTGTAGTTCTTGCCGCTGTGCGAAGTACCCACGAGGGTAATTTGCGGGTTGCCGGAATCGCCGAACAGGTCGCCGTCACCCGCTTCACCCTTAGGCTCGGTGGTGAACTGGTCCATGTACTGGATCGCGTAACTGGTGCCGCACAGTTGCCCGGCCATGTTGTGCAGGGTGCCGGTCTTGCCCATGCGCCCGGAGCGCTTGGTTTCGAATTCACGCTTGGGAATGTCGGCGAAGGCCGGGATCTGCTTGACCTTTTCGGCGACGATTTTCGCCGTGCGCTGTGCACCGTATGGCGTCCAGTGTTGGTCGCCGCGGAAGTAGAAATCGTGGGCGGGCAGGGTGTCCGGCAGCGATTCGTTGGTCAGCGGCGACAGGTCCGGTACCACGTAACCCATCTTGGCGAAACGGCCGAGCATGGTCTTGTAGTTGCCCAGTGCTTTCTCGTAATCGAACGCGGCTTTTTCCTGCGGGTTGAGCTTGTTACGGTTCACCAGGCCACGGGTCGGCTGGTAAACGATTACCAGCTCGACACCTTTGGCCTTGAACGCATCGTGCAGTTGTTGCAGGCGTTTGTAGCCGGCCGGGGTGGTGTTGAACTCGGTGCGCAGGTCTTCCTGAGTCCGGAACAACCAGTCGCCTTGCGCCTGCACCAGGGTGGTGAAGTTCTGCTGATAACGCGTGGTGTAGTTCTTCGCGTCATGGGCGGCCGGGCACAGGTTGCAGCACGGTTCGGCGCTGAACTTTGGCGGCGTGGCGGCGGTGCCTTCATCGGCGCGGGCGCCGTTGCTGGCCGCGAGAATGCCCACGGTCAGGGCCGACAGGCTGAGTAATCTGATCAAGTGTGGGTGCATAAAATTATCCTCAGTCCTGCATTTCGGTCTGGCGTTCGACAGGGTCGATCAGCACGGCTTTCTGCTGGCGCACCAGCAGGTCGAGAATTTCATCCTGGCGCTCGCCGAGGATGCCGTTGAAGCTGATGCCGCTGGATTTGGTCGGCGCCAGCATCGACACGCGATACAGCTCGACACTCAACGGTGAATCGATCGACAGCGGGCCGCTGCCGTTGGCCGCCAGTTCACCGCCGACGACGATCAGCGACACCTGCGCATCGAACGGGTCGAGCTTGATGTCACGGTCGGTGTCGGTCAGATCCTTGATGTGGCCGTAGACGCCGGTCAGACCGTTGGCCATGGCGACGTTTTCGTAGAGGCGGATGTTCACGCTGTTACGAATGCGGATGCCGTGGCGCTTGTTGCTGATGACCTTGTTGCCCCACAGCAGGTTGTCGGCGGACTCGTAGAGGGTGATGCCGTCAGTGTGGTTCTTGTAGATCTCGTTGTAGGCAATGATGTTGTTGACGCTGTTCCGGTCGATCACCAGGCCCGAGAGGTGGTTGTCGAAGCTTTTGTTGTTGAAGATGAAGCTGTCGTTGACCTCACGGGAAATAATGATCCCGTGCTTTTTCTTCGTGCCGTGCACAGTGTTCTCGGCAATGATCAGGCCGTGGGAACGGTCGTGCGGGTCGATGCCGTAAACGATGTTGTCTTTGTAGGTGTTGCCCTTGACCACGAAGTCGCGGGTCTCGTAGCAGTAGAAGCCGTACCACATGTCGGAGAACTCGGAACCGACGATCCAGCCGGTCGGTTCAGGGCGCTTGAGCACCTTGGCCATGTTCGGCGTGTACTGGGAAATACTCACGCCGTACGACTTACTGTTGGCGTAGCCGAAACTGGCCATCTTGCTGTTGACGATGTAGGTCTCGGTGCCACCCCAAGCGAGCAGGAACGGACGAAATTCCTTCGGCGAACGGAAGGTCGCCGGGCCGTTTTCCTTCTCGCGCCAGCCAGTGACTTTGGTGTCACGCACGAACAACTGACCGTCGTTGACCATGAACGCACCGGCCTCTTGCGACAGGCGCAGTTCCTGGGTCTGGCCGTCGATTTCGAGGATGCCTTTACGGCCCACCACGATCGGCAGCTTCGACAGGTACACGCCCGGCGAGGTCTCGCTGAAATACTGCTTGGGCAGTTTCTGCGCCAGGTCCTTGAGGTTCATGTAGCCGTCGTCGACGAAGATCGCCTGCGGGATGCCGTGCTGACGCACCACCCATTCGGCCATTTTGTTGTCGCCGCCGATAAAGTCCTTCAGCGCGTCTTCCTGCATCATCCGGCGCACGCTGATCTTGCCCGGTTTGCTGCGGACGATTTTCGCCGCAGCGGCGTCGGCGGTGTAGCCGGAAATGTCCGGCAGTTTCGGCGCGGCCAGATTCAGCGCTTCGGTCGGCGCGCTGCTGACGGTGTAGGTCTTGGCTTGTTGCAGCTCTTTCGCGGTGGTCACCGGCTTAACCGGCTCCACAGTCGCGAAGGCGCTGGCGCTGGCCAGCAGCATCGCGCCGGCCAGCAGGCTGAGTGAGCCTGTCCTGGTGCTGATCATGTCGGGCACTCCCTTGGCGGTTTGCATCAGAAGCGCCAGATCACGTCGATGAACGCGCGGTGCATGTACGAATCAACCTGCTTGCCGTAGGCATCGCCCGGTTTGAACACACCGCCACGGAAACGCACGAGGGCCGAAGGCTCGTCGATCGACTGGCTCAGCGCCGCCGGCAACAGGCCTTGCTTGAAGTACTTGGTGACGACCAGGTCCATCTCCTGACCCAGATCCTTGTTGCCGTCTTCAAGCGGCAGCGAAGTGCTGGAGAGGATCGCGCCGGTGGCGTCGTCGGTGTTGTTTTCCACGGCGTTGATGCCGTTGCTGCCCACCGGCTTGTTGCCGTCGACACGCCAGAACTTGTGGTAGATCAGGCTGGCGTCGTACTCGTCGTTGACCATCCACGAACCGAACAGGGTCGCGGTCTGCATGTTGTTCATTTCGCCACGGAAGGCTTCGCCGAAACGGTGCACACGCGAGCGCGTACCGGTGTAGTTGGAGCGGTTGCTCTCCAGACCGGTCTGCTCGTAATCGGCGCTGGCGCGGGCATACGCACCGCCGACTTGCCATTGCGGATCAAGGCGCAGGCGCACACCGATGTCGGTGGCCCAGCCGTTGACGTCATCGCTGCGCTTGGCTTGCGCCGGACGCGAACCGTCGGCATTCAGGGCGTTGACCGTGTCGCGGTCGCCGCTCATGCCGGTGATGCTGCCCCAGTAGTTGACGGTGTTGGTGTTGCGCCAGTTGTAGGCGTCGCTGTCGGCGGTCAGGCCGAGCCAGCTGATGTCGCCGTTCTCGGTTTTATCCAGCGAATCGCGCGGTACGCCCGGTTCGGCATAATCGAGTTTGCCGTCGTCGTGGGTGTGATGACCGCGAATGCCGACCCAGTTGCCCGGCGTCCACTGATAGGCCGCATCGGCGTAAGCATGCAGGCGATCCTTGTCTTTCGGCGCCAGCTCTTTCAGGTCGGTGCGGTATTCACTGAAGCGTTCGGCAACACCGGCGTTGGCACGCAACAGGGTGGTGTCGAAGGTCCAGTTCAGCGCTTCGATGTTGGTGTCGCGCCATTGGCCGTCGTCGTTGCGCAGGCGCTGGCGACCGAACTTGAGCATCTCGCCCGGGTACGGAGTGAGGCCGCTGTAGCCGACCCAGAACTCGCGCATCGCCAGATAGTTTTTCTTGGTTTTGCGATCGCTGTTGTCGGTGGCTTGTTCACCGTCGGATTGTTGCAGGGTGTCCGTTTCGATGATGTCGGTCGAGGTCACGGCCTGGCCCATGGCGTAGGCGCTCCACGCGCCGCTTTCGCCGTAGATCCACGGACGCAGGTCGAGGCCGACGCCGTTGACGTCGCCGCCACCGGCGGTGCCGAGGTCACGGTCGTCTTCGGACTGGCCGGTGACTTTCACTTCCAGGCCGAAGTTCTTGGTTTCAGTCATCGCGGCCAGTGTCGGGCAAGACCAGATCAGCGCGAACGAGAGGCCAATGCCGGCCTTCACGAATGGATTCAGCTTCATAATTTTTCCTCGCCGTCTTCTTCTTGCAGGGCGTGCAGTTGCAGCGTGTTCGGGTTCAGAGCGCCACGGCTGGCTTGCTCTTGTTGCAGCAGACGTTGCGCTTCGGCCAGACGCTCGGGCGGCAATTGCGCGGCGAGGGTGGTCGCCAGCTCATCGGCTTGCGGGGTGTTTTGTGCCTTGGCCAATTGGCTGAACACGTAGGCGTTGAGCGGGTCGGGCTTGGTGCCCTTGCCTTGGGAAAACAGTTGCGCGATGGCGAAGTCGGCACTGTTCTGGCCGTTGCGCGCAGCGGTCAACAGGTGGTCGAGAGCCTTCTGCGGATAGACCTTGCCCAGGTAACCACGGCGATAGATCTGGCCGAGGTAGTAGTCGGCGGCGACTTCGCGGCCGACGGCTTTCTGGAAATGTTCCTCGGCGACTTTGGCGTCGGCCGGGACCATTTTCCCTTCGTAGTAGAGCTTGCCCAGCAACAGTTCGGCGCGCGGCTGATCGGCGGCGCGGCCGTTGTCGAGGTACTTCATCATCTGGTCGACGTCGCCCAGTTCCGGGTAGTCGTAAAGCAATTGCGCGAGGGTCACCCACGACGCCGGGTAGCCCGGAGCGATCGGCTCGAGCAGCGACTGCGCGGTTTTTTCGTCGGTCTTGCCCAGGGTCGAATCGGCCAGAACACGGGCCACGGAATCGACGCGCTGCGCGGTGACGGTGCCACGGCTGTAACCGGCCTGCATCTGCTTGATCAGCTCGGCTTGCTGTTCTGGCTGGGCACGTTTCTGATAGACCGTGGCCAGTTCGACGTAGCAGATGTCGGTGGTGTTGAGCGCGGCTTTGCAGATCTTTTCGACGTCATCCAGGTGCTGGTCGTAGGTGCCTTGGGTGCGATACAGCAGCACCTGCGCCAGACCGGCTTCCGGGTAGCCGGATTTGCGCCACTGATCGATCTGCTGCTGCGCGTTGATGTTGGGGAAGCTGTGCGGGTATTGCAGATAGAGCATCGCCAGCGGGATCAACGTGTTGCCTTCGCCATTGGCGGCGGCTTTTTTCAGCAGAGTTTCGGCTTCGTGGTGCTCGGCTTCGGTGGAACCCGGCTTGGCCACCAGCAGGCGACCCAAGCGTGCCTGAGCACGCGGCGAAACACTGGCGGCGGCGCGGTAAGTCGCCTCGGCCTGTTTCATTTGCTCGGGGTCTCGGCTGTCGACCTGGATGTCGGCGAGGCCGACTTGTGCCTCGCTGTAACCCAGATCGGCCAGTTGCTGATAGTTCTGCGCGGCGGTGGCAGTGTCGCCACGCTTGAGCGCTTCGTTGGCCAGACGCTGATCGGGCAGGCCGGCGCAACCGGCCAGAGAGACTGCCAAAGCCAGCGAGCACACCATCAAACCCATGTGGGAGCGAGCTTGCTCGCGAAGCAGTCGACTCGGTACATCAGACAAACCGTGCTGACCCTTTCGCGAGCAGGCTCGCTCCCACAGGGTTGGCGGTGTGTTGAAGATAGGAGTAGTCACAGGCATGTCCTCGACTTAAAGACCGGCAGCCATGGCTTTGTCGATCAGCCAGTTCAGGTTCGGGCCACGGTCGCTGTTCACTTCCACCGGGCGGCCGGCGAGGCTGCTGTCGAGCGGCTCGTCAGGCTGGATCTGTACGCGGATATCGGAAGACAGGTCGGCGCTTTTCAGGCTGGTGCTGCTGACGATCTTGCCGGTGCGGGTCTTGTCTTCGCCGGCGATCTGGAAGCTCACCGGGGTGCCCGGACGCACGTCGCCGAACTGGCGATAGGAGAAGCGTGCATCGACGGTGGCCTGGGTGTTGCGCGGCACCAGTTGGAAGATCACGTCGCCCTTGCTCGCGTATTGACCGTCGGCGACCAGTTGCTGGGCCACGGTGCAATCGCACGGCGAAGTCAGGGTGCCGGTCATTTGCTTGCCGAACAGTTCTTCAACCTTGGCCGGCGACAATTGATCCTCTTCCAGATGGCCCTTGAGCACATCGAGCATGCTGGTGCTGAAGGTCGCCAGTGGCGCGCCTTTGGCGGCAACGCCGTCGGATTTGATCAGGCTCTGCACGGTGCCGTCGCGCGGCATGGTGATGTTCATCCCCGGCACGCTGACCAGACCGGCCTGCGCGTGGCTGACGAAGTACATGCCGTATACCGATTTGAAAATGAAACCCGCCGCGACCAGGCCGACCGCGAAGATGCCGGCGCTGAACGTCACCGCTTTCAGGCGCCCGAACGGGGTCATGCCGGAGCCGCCGTCCTTGACCTTGCGTGCTTTGGTGAAGTTGTCGCGCTGCAGGGTCGCCAGCACTTCGCCAATGCTGACGATGTCGCCGGCCAGGTGCGAAGTGATCAGGTGGCGCAGGGTGGAAATGTCCTGCTGCTCGAGGTTCTGGAACTGGCAACCGGCGCGGCCGGTCTGGCGGTCGAAGGAACGCACTTGCAGTTCAACGTCCATGGCCAGGCCGAGGTTGTCGATGACAAATTGCAGACGCGCCTTGTACACCTCGCCGATGGTCAGCGGCAGTTGCCCGGCGTTGAATGCCAGGCCACCGGCGGACAGGTCGATGACCCGCGCTTCGATCGGTGTCCGGTCAGGGCCGAAGAAGCGCAGTTTGGCCGGGATTTTCACGCGGGCGTGTTGGCGCTGGGCTTCGGATTCATGCACTACGTTGGCGTTGACGGCGGTATTCATAGGGGCGATTTCCTTGTTAATTCAATAGGGGCGGGTCAGACCATCATCAGCAGCACGGCGACGAAAATGCTGCCGGCGGAGAAGGTCATGGTCCGAGACGACCAGGTGTTGAACCAACGTTGAAAGCTGGCGAGATCACGGGTCAGGGATGTGGGTTGGCGCGTCCAGGATTGTTGGTCGAGGCGGAAGAACACGTAGATCTTCACCAGCGCACCGACGATCTGGTTGTAATAGAGAATCGCTGGATATGCCGGGCCGATCCGGTGGCCGGAACACGACAACAGCAAGGTCAGGATCAGGCGGGTGATGCCGATCCACAGCAGGTAGACCAGGATGAACGCGGTGCCGTACTTGAAGCTGGCGATGAGCGCCACGGTCAGGCCGAGCAAGGACGTCCACATCGACACGCGTTGGTCGAACAGCACCACCGAGGTGAACGCGCCGAGACGTTTCACACCCAGGCCCAGCGCTCGCGAGTTCTGGCGCAGGTTGTTGCCGTACCAGCGGAACATCAGTTTGCGGCTGGCCTTGATGAAGCTCTTTTCCGGCGGGTGTTCAACAGTGTTGATCGCCGCGTCAGGCACGTAAAAGGTGTCGTAACCGAGGCGCATCAGGCTGAACCAGCTCGACTTGTCGTCGCCGGTCAAAAACTTGAAACGGCCCAGACGCCAGTGTTGCAGCGAGTCGCTTTCAACGTCGGCGATGAATTCCGGGTTGGTCACCACGGTGGCGCGGAACACCGACATACGACCGGTCATGGTCAGTACGCGTTTGGACAGGGCCATCGAGCACATGTTGATGTGGCGCTGGGCGAAACGCAGCTTGTGCCATTCGCTCATGATGTAGCCGCCGCGCACTTCGCAGAACTCGTTGGTGGTCAGGCCGCCGACGTTGCCGAACAGCTGGAACCACGGCACGGTCTTGCGCACGGTGCCTTCACCGAGCACGGTGTCGCCATCGATCACGGCCACCACGGCGCGGTCGTCCGGCAGGTGACGGGAGATCGCGCGGAAACCATAGGCCAGGCCATCACGTTTGCCGGTGCCGGGAATGCGCACGAAGTCGAGCTTGACGCGGTCGGGCGGATTCATCCGTGCCCACAGCGCCTTGACCAGCAGCTCATCGGACATTTCGACGATGGAGCAGACCACGGTGGTCGGCAGTTCGCAGTCGATGGCTTCGCGGATCACCGAGCTGTAGACCTGCGCGGTGGTGAGCGCGTCGATACGGAAACTGGTGACCATCAGGAACACATGCGACGGGTCCGCCGCCTTACCCAGCTTGCGCACTTTGCGGCGCAGGTGCGGGTAAACGATGTAGAGAAAAATCATGCCGCGCACAAAGTGCGTTGCACCCATCGAGTAGCGCCAGATACCCACGGCGCCAATCAGGAAAATGAAGTCCTTCGACTCGGAGTCGAATGTGGACGTGGGCAGCATCAAGGCCAGGCCCATCAGCAGACTGAGATAAAAAAGCCAGCCGGCTGATTGCAGAAAAAAATGTTTGAGCTTGCTCATCAGCGTCATCCGAAGGTAAGGGAGGCTTCAAGCTGCAAGCTTCGAGCTGCAAGTCCTGCAGCTCGGAGCTTGTCGCTTAGGTCTGCATTACCAGCAGATACCCTCGGTGCGCGTACCAGCGTCGGTGGCTTTGGCCATGAAGCCGACCAGGTCGATGACCTGCTTGCCGTGCGGCGCTTGCTGTGCCAGCGGGCGGAACTTCTCGTCGCGGTTGCCGAGGATGATCACGTCGGAGTTGTCGATCACCGAATCGAAGTCCGCGTTGAGCAGCGACGATACGTGGGGGATCTTCGACTCGATGTAGTCCTTGTTCGCGCCGTGAACGCGGGCGTACTCGACGTTGCTGTCGTAGATGCTCAGGTCGTAACCCTTGCCGATCAGCATCTCGGCCAGTTCTACCAGCGGGCTTTCGCGCAGGTCGTCGGTACCGGCCTTGAAGCTCAGACCGAGCAGGGCGACTTTGCGTTTGTCGTGGCTTTCAACGATGTCGAAGGCGTTCTGCACTTGCGATTCGTTGCTGCGCATCAGCGAGTTGAGCAGCGGCGCTTCGACGTCCAGGGAACCGGCGCGGTAGGTCAGCGCACGCACGTCTTTCGGCAGGCACGAACCGCCGAAGGCGAAGCCCGGGCGCATGTAGTACTGGGACAGGTTGAGGGTCTTGTCCTGGCAGACCACTTCCATCACTTCACGACCATCGACGCCGACCGCTTTGGCGATGTTGCCGATCTCGTTGGCGAAGGTCACTTTGGTCGCGTGCCAGACGTTGCAGGTGTACTTGATCATCTCGGCAACGGCGATGTCCTTGCGGATGATCGGTGCGTCGAGCTCTTCGTACAGCGATTGCAGAACGTCGCCCGAGGCCTTGTCGAACTCGCCGATAACGGTCATCGGTGGCAGGTCGTAGTCGGCAATAGCGGTGGATTCACGCAGGAACTCAGGGTTGACCGCAACGCCGAAGTCGACGCCGGCTTTCTTGCCCGAGCAATCTTCGAGAATCGGGATCACCACGTTGGCAACAGTGCCCGGCAGTACGGTGCTGCGTACGACGATGGTATGGCGGGTGGTTTTTTCACGCAGAACAAAACCGATCTCGCGGCATACCGCTTCGATGTAATTCAGTTCGAGGTCGCCGTTCTTTTTGCTCGGCGTACCGACGCAGATCATCGACAGGTCAGTGTCACGAATCGCCTCGGCGAAGTTGGTCGTGCCACGCAGGCGACCGGTCTGAATACCCTGTTGCAGAAGTTCGCCCAGGCCCGGTTCTACAATCGGCGATTTGCCGGCGTTGATCATGTCGATCTTGTCTTTGGCAACATCGACGCCAACTACGTCATGGCCCCGTGCAGACAGGCAACCGGCACATACTGCGCCAACGTAACCCAAACCAAATATGCTGATGCGCATCGCAATTACCTCTGTATATATCAGGCCTTAGAGGGCCGGAGTTAATGGTGTTCAGCGTTCATTAGTGCACTCGAAAGTGCGGCATACAGGCGCCACAATGCCGTGTGCAGGCATACTAAGTTTCGAGTGTCTAAATAAGTGCACTCAAGATGTGCGCAACCAGGCCTTGTTGTTATGACTTGCCCTGTTATGCAGCCGATCTTCTTGATAGAAGACTCTTGTGCAATCGTCTTGCGCGCTCGATGTCAGGATGAAAGTCCCGTAAATCAAGCGGTTGGGTGCTCAGGTGAGCACGTTTATAAGGGCGCGGCCATGGCCTTTGTAGGGGATATAAATGGTGCGTATCTCCTGTCCATCGTCTGTTTTGAGACTAGTTAGTCATCCAGGCAAGTTGCTGTGACAACTTGGTTACATGGCTATCAGCTCTGCGTAAGTTATCTCGTACAAACTCGGCGAGAATCGTTACCGGTGGTATGAGCTATGCATTCGGACGAAGTTCCTGTCCGCTCATCGCGAAATCTGAAATTTCTTGAAATATTGTCAGAGATGGCACTAATCTCAATTTGATAGCACTTTCGTTTTCGACCTTTATTAACAGGCGAATAATCACATTAGATAGTTTTGTGCCACTACAGTGAAAAAAATCAAGTGCCACTACTGAAAAAAATGATCAGTGTCGAGTGAAACTAATCTTAGAAAAGGCAGGGATGATTTTCTGGCGCCAGTAAAATGGCGAAATGTAGCGAGGGTTTTTTGACATCGTGCGAGCTGCACGACTCTTTATATAACGAGTCGTGCATTGGGCATGCTTTATTCGGGGGCGTGATCGCGCAAAAATACCAGATTGTCCGGCTTCGACTGCTCGTTACTGTAACGATAACCCTGCACATCGAACTGCTTGAGCAGGGCCGGATCGTTGATTTTTTCCTGAATCACGAAACGGCTCATCAGCCCACGTGCTTTCTTCGCGTAGAAACTGATGATCTTGTACTGGCCGTTCTTCTGATCCTTGAACTCGGTGTTGATGATCCGCGCATTCAGGGCTGTGCGTTTCACTGCCGAGAAGTACTCGTTAGACGCAAGGTTGAGCAGCACGTCGTCGCCCTGATCGACCAGCGCTTCATTCAACCATTCGCTGATGCGCGTGCCCCAGAAGGCGTACAGGTCTTTGCCACGAGCGTTGGCCAGTTTGGTGCCCATTTCCAGGCGATACGGTTGCATAAGGTCGAGCGGGCGCAGCAAGCCATAGAGGCCGGAGAGCATGCGCAGGTGTTTTTGCGCGTAATCGAAGTCGGCTTCGCTGAAGGATTGCGCGTCGAGACCGGTATAGACGTCGCCCTTGAACGCGAGCAGCGCCTGCTTGGCGTTGTCCGGGGTGAACGCGGGTGTCCAGCTGCCGAAACGCGCGGCGTTGAGCCCGCCGATCTTGTCGGACACGTGCATCAGTTCGCTGATTTGCGCCGGCGTCAGCTCGCGCAGTTGCTGGATCAGTTCCTGGGAATGGTCGAGGTATTGCGGCTGTGTGAAGCGCTGGGTCGCCGGCGGTGTTTCGTAATCGAGGGTCTTGGCGGGGGAAATCACCATCAGCATGAAGTCGTCTCCTTTAATCGTGGGGCGATTCTAGGGGGTTGGCGCGGTTGACTCCAGCTATGGGGGTAATAGGTGTGGGGAAGCTTGGGCATTTGCGACGGCTGGTGGAATTTTTCCCTCACCCCAGCCCTCTCCCGGAGGGAGAGGGGGCTGACCGAGTTGTACTGTCGATTTACGCCGACATGATCAATCGAGTTGAACTCAAATTTTGAAATCAATGAAGATCGGCTCCCTCTCCCCCCGGGAGAGGGCTGGGGTGAGGGCGGCGTCCTTCAGCCTTGCACATCAGCTATAGTGCCGCGCGGGTTTTGTTATGGAGACATCCCTTTTGCGCATTGTTCTTTTATTCACCGCGTGGCTGTTGAGCTTTGGTGCCGTGGCGGCGCCGGGTGATGTGGCGACGCTGGATCGCAGCACCTGGCCAGAGCAGCTCAGCAATCCGACGCTGTTTGACGTCGCCTCACGGGCAGAAATCCTGATGTTCGCCCGTGGTCTGCTCGGTACCGAATCGATGGACGAAGCCGCGTTGGCTCAGCGTCTGGGCCTGCGCACGATCAACATCGATGCGGTCAATAGCCTGCGTCAACGTCTCTGGCAGCGGCTGTTGGCCAACTACAACTACGCCCAGCAAAGCTGTGATCAGGACGCCTCGTTCTGTTTCCTCGTCGAAGACCTGCCGACCCTGCGTGAGCAAGCTGCCAAGTTTGTGGTCAGCGACGACAGCTATTACACAAAGTGGGCCGAGCCGAGCCGGATCTTTCATCTGCAGTATTTGGACGAATTGATGCGCAAGGCCGCGTTATTCCCGCAGACCAGCAGTGAAGTCGATCGTTTCGGCGACTACGAGCGCAATGGCGACGAGATGCATGACCGGCTGTTTCTGCTGACCTTCGACAGCGCTGCCAACATGCAACCGGACAACACCGACTGGCTCACCGAATATCTGCGCAAGTCGAACCTGAGCGGCACGTTCTTTGTGTTGGGCAAGGATATTCAGGCGCGGCTGGCCGATCGCTCCGTGAGCAGCCTGCAAGCCGGGTTCTCGAAACAATGCGTCGGCGTGCAGGGTTGGGAGTTCCGTTCCCACAGCCACTGGCAGGACTGGCAGGACTCGGTGCGGCGCAGCGCTGATCTGGTGAAGAGCAAATTGCCGGAGAATTACGTGCCGCTGTTCCGCCCGCCGGAAGGTCAGCGGCGCAGCGACGCCCAAGGTTTCTTCAACACCCAGGGCCTGCAAGTCGCGTTATGGGACATCGACGCCCAGGACGGCGCGGGCAAACTCAAGGGCTCAGCGAGCGCGCAGCGGGTGCTGACCCTGATGCTGTTGTGGCGCCACGGGGTGATCAATTTCAACATGAAACAGGACGCGGTGAAGACTTCGTTGCCGTGGTTGATCACGCAAACCGCGCAGAGCGGTATCGGCTGGGAAGACTGTCAGGACGCGTTTCGCTGAGAAACGGCAAAAGCCCGGAAACATTGGGCTTGGGGCGATTTTTTACGGGATTTCGGTGCAGGCGGACTTCCGACTTTAGCGGGCTATGGACAGTCCGCCAAGGGCTTTTCGTCACTCTGCAAAATAAACTTAAAAAAACCGTCAAAGTACTTTTTTATGTCATCGGTTTTGGAGTATTACGAAGACAGACCGCCGAAACCTGCAACACAGGTGGCGTCTTCCAAGACCCGTTTGTTTGCAGTCACTTGAATCTCCGCAGGTGAGATTTCGGCAGTCACTTCGAGGCGCAGCACCGCTCAGGTATTGCGTCTACTGGCTCTGACAAAGGTGACCGAGTATGGATGATCACGGACGTAGCCCTTCCTCCAACCAGCCAATCCTTTATGTACTCGATACCAACGTATTGATTCACGATCCAAACGCCCTGCTGAATTTCGAAGAACACCACGTCGCGATCCCGATGACCGTGCTTGAAGAGCTGGACAAGCTCAAGAGCGGGCATCACAGCGTGGCCGCTGAATGCCGTCAGGCCATCCGGCTGATCGACAAGACCCTGGGCGATGCTTCCCCGGAAGATGTCGAACTGGGTGTGCCGATCCAGCGCGGCAAGGGCGGGCCGAAGGGCTTGCTGTCAATTCTGATGAGCAAACAGGCCGAGTCGAATCTGATTCTGCCCGAGCACCTGAACGACAACAAAATCATCAACCAGCTGATCGACCTGCACACCCGCGATCCGAAAAAACCGGTCGTGCTGGTCACCAAAGACATCAACATGCGCCTCAAGGCGCGCGCCTGCGGCATCGATGCCGAGGATTACAGCACCGACCAACTGGTCGATGACGTGTCCCTGCTGCCCAACGGCTACCACAACATGACCGGCTCTTTCTGGGACCGCGTGAGCAAGGTCGATACCCGTCAGGATCACGGCCGCACCTGGCATCAAGTGCAACTGATCGACAACCTGCCGGCGGTGCATATCAACGAGTTCATCATCGACGAACAGGGCTTTGTCGGCTGGATCAAGGAGATCGATGAGGCCAAGCTGCTGATCCTCGACCTGCATCAGGAACCGCTGCTGCATCAAGAGGCCTGGGGGCTCAAGCCGCGCGACATCTACCAGAGTCTGGCGTTGTACGCGCTGCTCGATCCGGACATCCACCTGGTCAATCTGTCGGGTGCCGCAGGTTCCGGTAAAACCATTCTGGCGCTGGCCGCTGCGATCGAGCAGACCATGGTCAGCAAGCGTTATCGCCGCATCATTGCCACCCGCAGCGTGCAGGGCCTGGATCAGGAAATCGGTTTTCTGCCCGGCACCGAAGCGGAAAAGATGGAGCCTTGGCTGGGCGCCATCACCGACAACCTCGAAGCCTTGCACATGGATGACGAAAACACCCATGGCAGCGTCGATTACATCCTCAGCAAAGTGCCGTTGCAGTTCAAATCGCTCAACTACATTCGCGGTCGCAGTTTCCAGCAGAGCCTGATCCTGATCGACGAATGCCAGAACCTCACGCCGCACCAGATGAAAACCATCATCACCCGTGCCGGCGCCGGTTCGAAAGTGGTGTGCCTGGGTAACCTTGCACAGATCGACACCCCTTACCTGTCCGCGACCAGTTCCGGGCTGACCTACCTGACCGAACGCTTCAAGGATTTCCCCAACGGTGTGCACATCACCCTGCAAGGGGTGCCTCGCTCGATTCTGGCTGAATACGCCGAATCGCATTTGTAACCCTTCACCCAAGACCGGGCGGCTCTTAAAACCGCCCGGTTTTTTTCTGGATAAATGCATAACCCCTGTGGGAGCGAGCCTGCTCGCGAATACGGTGTGTCAGTCGCCAACGATGTTGCCTGATGCATCGCCTTCGCGAGCAGGCTCGCTCCCACAAGGTTCTTCAGTGTTCAGATAATCGTGCGTGCGGAAATTTGACCCGCAGGTTTACAATCCACGCTCCTGATCAGGAGTAATCCCGTGCTGACTCATCTCGATTCCCAAGGTCGCGCCAACATGGTCGACGTCACCGAAAAAGCCGTGACGTTCCGTGAAGCGACGGCCCAAGCGCTGGTGCGCATGCTCCCCGAAACGCTGCAGATGATCGTCAGCGGCGGCCATCCCAAGGGTGACGTGTTTGCCGTGGCGCGCATTGCCGGCATTCAGGCGGCGAAGAAAACCAGCGATCTGATTCCCCTGTGCCATCCGCTGATGCTCACCGGCGTAAAAGTCGAGCTCAGCGCGGATGGCGACGACACCGTACGCATCGTCGCTCGTTGCAAACTGTCCGGGCAGACCGGCGTCGAGATGGAAGCGCTGACCGCCGCCAGCGTCGCCGCCCTGACCATCTACGACATGTGCAAAGCCGTCGATCGTGGCATGACCATCGAAAGCGTGCGCCTGCTGGAGAAGGTCGGCGGCAAGAGCGGACACTTTCAAGCGGAGCAGCCATGAACCTGACCGTTAAGTTTTTTGCCCGTTACCGTGAAGCGTTGGGTGTGGATTCGGTGAAGGTTGAGGGCGATTTCGCCACTGTTGACGACGTGCGTGCGCTGTTGGCGCAACGTGATGGCGCTGAAGTGCTGAGCGAGCAGAACCTGATGTGCGCGCGCAACGAAGACCTCTGCCAACTCGATGAGCCGGTGGTCGATGGCGACGAAGTGGCGTTTTTCCCCACCGTGACGGGAGGCTGAGCCATGGCGATTCGCGTGCAGGCCACGCCGTTCGATCCGGGCGCTGAAGTCAACGCGATGCACGCGGCCAATGTCGGCGTCGGCGCGGTGGTAAGTTTTGTCGGCTACGTGCGCGACTTCAACGACGGACTGGATGTGGCAGGGATGTTCCTTGAACACTATCCGGGCATGACCGAAAAAGCCCTCGGCAAGATCGCCATCGAAGCCGAACAGCGCTGGCCTTTGCTGAAGCTGGAAGTGCTGCACCGCATCGGCGCGCTGGAGCCGGGCGAACCGATCGTCTTCGTCGGCGCCGCCAGCGCCCATCGCCAGGTTGCCTTCGATGCCTGCGCCTTCGTCATGGACTACCTGAAAACCCGCGCGCCGTTCTGGAAGAAGGAAAACACCAGCGACGGGCCGCGATGGGTTGAGGGGCGGGACAGTGATCATGCCGCCGCGGATCGCTGGAAAAAGTAATTCCTGTAGCGTCCCTCAGTACGCCTTCGCGAGCAGGCTCGCTCCCACATTGGATCTCCATGAACGCAGATATTGTGTTCGCTACAGATCCCCTGTGGGAGCGAGCCTGCTCGCGAAGGCGTCATCTGAATCACCACAATCTTGCCTCTCTGGCCCGATTGACGGCTTGTACGTATAAGTCCAATATGGATTTCCAAGTACAAAAAAACAGCTTCAGTCTGGCCGCTCGTAGCTCCCCGCTAGCAGCTGCTCTTCTTCATCTTGCCAAACCAACAACAACCCGCGAGAGAACGAACATGAAGAAACTCCCCCTCATCACCGGTCTGGCCCTCAGCCTGTTGTCCTGCGCCAGCGTGTTCGCCGCCGAGCAAACCCTGCGCATCGGCATCGAAGCTGCCTACCCGCCATTCGCCTCGAAAACCGACAAGGGCGAAATCGTCGGTTTCGACTACGACATCGGCAACGCCTTGTGCGCGCAGATGAAGGTCAAGTGCGTGTGGGTCGAAGGTGAGTTCGATGGCCTGATTCCCTCGCTGAAAGTGAAGAAAATCGACATGGCCCTGTCGTCGATGACCATCAACGAAGACCGCAAGAAGTCGGTGGATTTCACCCACAAGTACTACTTCACTTCGTCACGATTGGTGATGAAAGAAGGCGCCACCGTCGACGATCAATACGCCAGCCTCAAGGGCAAGAATGTCGGCGTGCAGCGTGCGACCACCACTGATCGTTATGCCACTGAGGTATTCGAACCGAAGGGCATCAACGTCAAGCGCTACAGCAACAACGAAGAGATTTACATGGATCTGGCAGCAGGGCGGCTTGATGCGATTTTTGCCGACACCATTCCGTTGAATGACTTCCTGTCGATGCCGCGTGGCAAGGGTTATGCGTTTGTCGGGCCTGAGTTGAAGGATCCGAAGTACGTCGGTGAGGGCGCGGGGATTGCGGTGCGCAAGGGTAATGCCGAACTGGTCAGCCAGTTGAATGGTGCAATTGATGGGATTCGCGCGAGTGGCGAGTACCAGAAGATTTCCGAGAAGTATTTCAAGTCCGACATCTACGGCGACTGATCTACCGCTTTCGCGAGCAGGCTCGCTCCCACACTGGATCTGTGCCGTGCACAAATCCCCTGTGGGAGCGAGCCTGCTCCGGGCGGCGTTCCGACGAAGAGGTCATTCCAGGCAATACAACTCCTGAATCTTCAGCCCTTCAATTCCTTCAAATGCTTGTACACCGTCGCCCGCCCCATGTTCAGCACATTGGCCACATAGTTCGAGGCGCTCTTGCCCTTGAACGCGCCCTCGGCGTGCAGCGCCAGCACCAGTTCACGCTTGTGATCACGGGTCAGCAGATTCAGGCTCAGTTGCCGTTCGCGTAGCCAGGCGTGGAGGAAGGTGTTGATGCGTTCCTGCCAGTCATCGCGAAACAGTGAATCCGGTTGCGGGATCAGTTTGCTCGGTGAGAGGAACAGGTCCAGCGCCGCCTTGGCATTCTCGAACAGCGAAATATTCAGATTGATGCACAGCACCGCCAGCGGCAGGCCTTCGCTGTCGCGCAGGACGCTGCTCAGGCTACGGATCTTCTGGCCATCCCAATTGAGCTTTTCGTACGGGCCGATGTTCCGCTCGGCGACATCCTCGCTGAGCATGTCTTCCAGTGACGAGTCGTCGCCGATTTCGCGTTTGGACAGGTTGTTGGCAATGTAGTCGACCTTCTGTGTGCGCAGGTCGTGCAGCACCACTTCGGCGTGCGGATAGAACAGCGTGGCGATGGCGTCGGCGATGGCGCGGAAGTTATCCAGGGCCGGGTCGAGTTCAGGGGCGGTCATGACAGTGGAGCTCCAGGCAGCGTCAACGCCCCCGTGATCAGGAGGCGCTGCGAGTGTGCCGCAATCCGTTGGGCGCGTCATCCGCAGGGACGATCAGCCGAGGCGGGCGGGCGAGAGCATGGCGCTGCTCAGGCCGAAGTTGCGCAAGTGCTCGGGCAGCGGCTGACCACGCACCAACGCCGCGCTGGCCTGGCCCATCGCTGGCGAAGTCTGAATGCCGTAACCACCTTGCGCGGCGACCCAGAACAATCCCGGCACCTGTGAATCGAAACCGCTGAGCAGATCACCGTCGCCGACGAAACTGCGCAGCCCGGCCCAGGTGCGGGTCGGGCGGCGGATGCTCAGCGTCGTCGCTTCTTCGATCTGGTAGATGCCCATGGCAATGTCCAGTTCTTCCGGCTGCACATCGTGAGGTTCGACCGGGTCGGCATTGGCCGGCGAACCGAGGAACATCCCGGCGTCAGGCTTCATATAGAAGGATTCATCGAGGCTGACCAGCATTGGCCAGTGGTGAATGTCGACGCCTTCGGGCCCGGCGAAAATAAACGCGGCGCGGCGTTTCGGCTGTAGCCCCAGCGGACGGGCGCCGGCCAGTGCGCCGATCTTGTCGGCCCAGGCGCCGGCGGCGTTGATGATCACCGGCGCGCTGAAGGTCCGGCCGTTGGTTTGCACGTGCCAGAGGCCATCGGCATCGCGGTCCAGGCCGAGTACTTCGCAGTCGGTGTGGACTTCGCCGTTGTTGCGACGGATGCCGCGCAGGTAGCCCTGATGCAAGGCATCGGTGTCGATGTCGCTGGCGCTCGGGTCGTAGATCGCGCCGTGGACTTTTTCCCGACGCAGGATCGGCAGCCGCGCACAGGCTTCGTCGGCGCTGAGCAACTGCATTTCCGGCACGGTGGCTTTGGCGCTGAGGTATTGGTTATTGAGTTCGGCGGCGTCACCGGTGAAGTCCACGGTCATTTCGCCGCGCGGGGTCAGCAGTGGGTGTTCGCAGAAACCGCTGGGCGGGTTGTCGAAAAACGCCCGGCTGGCCTGGGTCAGTGCGCGCACTTGAGGTGTGCCGTACGCGGCGGTGAACAGCGCAGCAGAGCGGCCGGTGGAGTGATAGGCCGGGTGCGATTCACGTTCGAGCACGATCACTTTGCCGTGCGGCGACAGCCAGAAACCGCTGGAAGCGCCGGCAATCCCGCCGCCGATGATGATGAAATCTGCCTGGCTCATGAAGGTCTCCAGTGGGTACGTAATATCAAGGCGTTCGCTAGTCCCCTGTGGGAGCGAGCCTGCTCGCGAAAGCGGTGTATCAGTCGACATCTTCGGTGAATGTCAGACCGCATTCGCGAGCAGGCTCGCTCCCACAGGGTTTTTTTGGGCGTTAGTGGGTTAAGTGATAAATCGCATTGGCGAGGGCAATGTCTTCCAGGCCCAAGCCGATTGAACGGAAGAACACGTGACGATCGTAATCGGGACGGTGCACTTTTTCGCTGAGCAGATCGGCGAGGTCGCCAACAATCGAATCCTGGCTCCAGCCATGTTGTTCACTGGCAATCAACATCTCACCCGCCGACCCCGGCGTGGTCAGACGATAGTCGCAGAACACCTGCATGCCGTTGAGTCTCTGCGGCGGCACTTCATGAGCGCGCGGGGCGTTGGTGCTGATCGAGGTGATCAGGGCCGGTTTGCTCAGCGCGGCAGGATCGATCACCGGCCCGGCGGACGAGGTGCACAGCATGATCACGTCGGCCTCGGCGATGGCCGCTTCACGGCTCTCAGCGATCTTCAGATTGGGCGTGATGGCTTTCAACAGTGACTGGGTTTGAGCGTCGGCGGACAGGCTCGGCGAATACAGGCTGATGCTCTGCCAGTCACGCAGCGATTTCACGTAGTGCAGATGCGCCTGGGCAACCTTACCGCTGCCAATGATTGCCAGTCGCGTGGCATTCAGCGGAGCGAGGGCGTCGACTGCCACGGCCGTGGTCGCGGCGGTGCGCGCGGTGGTCAATTCACCCGCATCACAGAGCAGCAGCGGTTGACCGGTTTTCATCGACATCAACAAGGTCCATGCAGTGACCAGGGCACCCTGCTCGCGAACGATATACGGCGAGGTTTTCACGCCGTAAACCCCGTCCTCGGCCAACACGCCCAGATAGTTGATGAAGTCGCCGGCACCCTGCGGGAACTCCACCAGTTGCTGCGCTGGTTGCACGGCGTGTCCGGCAGCGAGATCTCGGAACAGCTTGCGCAGGATTTGCGGCACATCGATGCGCGTCAACAGCTCGCGGGCCTGATGCTGGTCGATCATGTAAGGCGTAATGGACATGTCAGGCTCCGGAGTATGTATTTAAACTAATTTGTCCATTATGGACTTTTAGTTTTCTCTCGCAAGCACCTGATCAAATGCCGGGCAAAAAAAAGCGCAGTCCGTTGCCGGCTGCGCTTTTCTTTCAAGCGTCGCTTACTGCGGACGCTTACGCTCTACCGCACGCAACAGATGTGTTGGCGGCGTTTCACAGCTGATCTTGCGACCAAGCTTCTCTTCGATGGACGGCAACTGATAGGAGTCGTCTTCGCCGGCGAAGCTGATCGACACGCCATCGGCGCCGGCCCGACCGGTACGGCCGATACGGTGCACGTAGTCGTCCGGGACTTCCGGCAGGGTGAAGTTGATCACGTGGCTGATGCCGTCAATGTGGATGCCGCGACCGGCGACATCGGTGGCGACCAGCACGCGAATCTTGCCTTCGCGGAAACCTTCCAGGGTCTTGATGCGCTTGTGCTGTGGTACATCGCCGGACAGTTGCGCGGCATTGATGCCGTCGCGCACCAGACGCTCCTCGATGCGCCGCACTTCGTCCTTGCGGTTGGCAAACACAATCACGCGTTCCCAGCCGTTATCGTTGACCAGGTTGTAGAGCAGTTTGTATTTGTCGGCACCGGCCACCGCGTAGATGTGCTGCTCGACGTTTTCGTTGGCCACGTTCTGCGATTCGATTTCGACGATCGACGGGTCGGTGGTCCACTGCTTGGCGAGGTTCATCACGTCTTCGGTGAAGGTCGCGGAGAACAGCAGAGTCTGGCGCTCGGACTTCGGCGGGGTCTGGCGAATGATCTGCCTTACTTGCGGGATGAAACCCATGTCGAGCATGCGGTCGGCTTCGTCCAGCACCATCACTTCGACCATGTCCAGGTGCACGTCGCCGCGCTGGTTGAAATCTAGCAAGCGGCCCGGGGTGGCCACGAGGATGTCGCAGTGGCGCGCTTCGAGGTGCTTGAGCTGTTTGTCGAAGTCCATGCCACCGACGAACGTCATGACGTTGAGGCCGGTGTACTTGGTCAGGTCAGCGGCGTCCTTGGCGATCTGCACCACCAGCTCACGGGTCGGCGCGATGATCAGCGCACGGGGCTCGCCCATGTAGCGTTCTTTCGGCGGCGGCGTTTGCAGCAACTGAGTGATGATCGAGATCAGGAACGCGGCGGTTTTACCGGTGCCGGTCTGCGCGCGGCCAATGGCGTCTTTGCCGGCGAGAGTGAAGCCCAGCACCTGTGCCTGGATCGGCGTGCAATACGGGAAGCCCAGATCCTGAATGGCGTGCATCAGTTCTGGCGACAGTTTGAAATCATGGAAGCGGGTTTTGCCTTCCTGTGGCTCGACGACGAAATCTTCGAGTTTCCACGGAATCACCGGCGCCTTGGGCTTCGGTTCGCGGCGCGGTCTGGCCGGTTTTGGCGCTTCGCTGCGGGCAGGTTCGGCGGCGATGGGCGCGGCCGGTGCCGGTTGCGGGGCTTGTTTCGGTGCCGCTACGGGAGCAGGGCGGTCGGCCTGTGGCGCATCGGTGCGATGACCGGGGACGTGCGACGGCGCACTGGGAACTGGCGCGAGCTGCTCAGCCTCGCTTTTACCGAACATCTTTTTGAGTGCTTTGAGCACGGTCATCTCATCAATTGGTTAAGGAATGTACGCCGGCCAGTGTAATGCAAGAAACGGGCGCGGCGTAGGGGGAGGGATCAAAGGGCGGTTTTAATCTCGACGCTTAGCGCAGACGTTCGCTCAACCAGACGCCAATGTCGCGAATTTCCTCGGGTAACACTTCGTGCTCCATTGGGTATTCCTGCCATGTCACGGTGACACCATGCTTCTTTAAATGCTCGTAAGCACTGCGGCCCATCGAGTTCTGCACCACGCCATCGAACTGGCCGTGCAGGCACAGTGCGGGAATCCGCTGCTGACTGGCGGAAAGCTCCATCTCGTCAGTGAAGGTCGGCGCATACGTCGACAGCGCCAGCACACCGCCCAAAGGTCCCTGCCATTTCACAAATGCGCTGTGCAGCACCACCGCGCCACCCTGGGAAAACCCGGCGAGGAAAATCCGCGAAGCGTCTATTCCGCTGGTGCGCTCGTCTTCGATCAGTTCGATGATGCGATCGGAGGACTCCTCCAACTGCTTACGGTCAATCGCGCGCGCCGGGCTCATGGCTTTGATGTCGTACCAGCTCGGCATGGCATATCCGCCATTTATCGTCACTGGACGGGTCGGCGCCTGCGGCAGCACGAAGCGTGTGCTCAGCAGGCTTTCCTGCAACGCTTCGGCCACCGGCAGGAAGTCGTAGCGATCGGCGCCGAGGCCGTGCAGCCAGATCACGCAGGCGTCTGCGGGCTTAACAGGCTGAAGAATCAAGGGCTCGGTCATGTCTGCTCCAAAAATGTGCGGGCGCTCTCATTAAGTGCGTGATTGGAGTGCGCGTCCGGTGGATCCGTTAAGAAGATGTCGCAAGGTTACAAGTTTTGCTATTGACCTGTCGCCGAATCGATTCGGTAAGCGGTGTGGTACGGGCTTTGCTATGGCTTGAACCGTGCAACCGATCTTGCGTGGGCGGTAACACTATCAGTGTACGACCCGCGACGGGATTGCAAAGAATCCGGTGATGGATGTTCGCCAATGGCCGCTACGGGCGCAGCGAACGTGAAAGGGCTACAGCCCGTTCGGCCGATTGGTGAGAAGTGAGTTGTCCATGATGTGGATTTTCTCCTGAAAGACTCATAGCGAAGGTCCTGACGTCGGTTGACCCCAAAAAAAGCCAACACGGGTCAACAACGCCTCAAAAGGGTGCGACTGGACTCAAGCTCCGACACAACAAGAGCAAAACTGGAGGTTTGAATGAAGATGTTGAAATCCACCCTGGCGATCGTGACTGCAGCAACAGTTCTCGGCGTCAGCGGGTTCGCTCAGGCGGGTGCAACCCTGGATGGCGTGAAGAAGAAAGGTTTCGTGCAGTGTGGCGTGAGCGACGGTTTGCCGGGCTTCTCGGTACCGGACGCGACCGGCAAGATCCTCGGGATCGACGCTGACGTCTGCCGCGCTGTGGCCGCTGCTGTTTTCGGCGACGCGACCAAAGTCAAATTCAGTCAGTTGAACGCCAAAGAGCGCTTCACCGCGCTGCAATCGGGCGAGATCGACATTCTGTCGCGCAACACCACCATGACCAGCTCCCGTGACGCGGGCATGGGCCTGAAATTCCCGGGCTTCATTACCTACTACGACGGCATCGGCTTCCTGGTAAACAACAAGCTGGGCGTGAAAAGTGCCAAAGAGCTGGACGGTGCAACCATCTGCATCCAGGCCGGTACCACCACCGAGCTGAACGTTTCCGACTACTTCCGCGGCAACGGTCTGAAATACACCCCGATCACTTTCGACACCTCTGATGAAAGCGCCAAGTCGCTGGAATCCGGTCGTTGCGACGTGCTGACCTCCGACAAGTCCCAGCTGTTCGCCCAGCGCAGCAAGCTGGCCTCGCCGAAGGACTACGTGGTTCTGCCGGAAACCATTTCCAAAGAACCTCTGGGCCCGGTCGTACGTAATGGCGACGACGAGTGGCTGGCCATCGTGCGTTGGGTTGGCTACGCGCTGCTCAACACCGAAGAAGCCGGCATCACTTCGAAGAACGTCGAAGCGGAAGCCAAGTCGACCAAGAACCCGGACGTCGCCCGTATGCTCGGCGCTGACGGCGAGTACGGCAAAGATCTGAAACTGCCGAAAGACTGGGTGGTGCAGATCGTCAAACAAGTCGGCAACTACGGTGAAATCTTCGAGAAAAACCTCGGCAAGAGCACTCCGCTGGAAATCGACCGCGGCTTGAACGCCCTGTGGAACAACGGCGGCATTCAGTACGCACCACCAGTGCGCTAATGGTTCTATCGCCCGGCGGGCCAACCGCCGGGTGATGTTCTTGTTCCATTTTTTCCGGGGCACTTCATGCAAAATTCAATCGGCGCACCAAAGCAGAGGCTCAGCCTCAGCGATCCACGAGTGCGTGCGTGGCTATTCCAGATCATCACCGTTGTGGCGGTGGTCTCGCTGGGCTGGTACCTGTTCGACAACACGCAAACCAACCTTCAGCATCGGGGCATTACCTCCGGTTTCGGCTTTCTGGAGCGCAGTGCCGGGTTCGGCATCGCTCAACACCTGATCGACTACACCGAAGCGGACAGCTATGCCCGTGTGTTTGTCATCGGTCTGCTCAACACCCTGTTGGTGACCGTGATCGGCGTGGTTCTGGCGACGATCCTCGGCTTCATCATCGGTGTAGCGCGGCTGTCGCAGAACTGGATCATCAGCAAACTGGCGACCGTGTATGTGGAAGTGTTCCGCAACATTCCGCCGCTGCTGCAAATCCTGTTCTGGTACTTCGCGGTGTTCCTGACCATGCCGGGGCCGCGCAACAGCCATAACTTCGGCGACACCTTCTTCGTCAGCAGCCGTGGCCTGAACATGCCGGCCGCGCTGGCCGCTGATGGTTTCTGGGCGTTCGTGATCAGCATCGTGGTGGCCATTGTCGGCATCGTGCTGATGTGCCGCTGGGCCAATCAGCGCTTTGAAGAAACCGGCGTGCCGTTCCACAAGTTCTGGGTGGGGCTGGCGATTCTGCTGGTGATCCCGACTCTGTGCGCACTGATCTTCGGCGCTCCTCTGCACTGGGAGATGCCTGAGCTCAAAGGCTTCAACTTCGTTGGCGGCTGGGTGCTGATCCCGGAACTGCTCGCCTTGACCCTGGCCTTGACCGTGTACACCGCGGCGTTCATCGCCGAGATCGTGCGTTCCGGGATCAAGTCGGTCAGCCATGGCCAGACCGAAGCGGCGCGTTCCCTCGGCCTGCGCAACGGCCCGACCCTGCGCAAAGTGATCATTCCGCAGGCCCTGCGCGTGATCATTCCGCCGCTGACCAGCCAATACCTCAACCTGGCGAAGAACTCCTCGCTGGCGGCTGGTATCGGTTACCCGGAAATGGTTTCGCTGTTCGCCGGCACCGTGCTCAACCAGACCGGTCAAGCCATCGAAGTGATTGCCATCACCATGAGCGTGTACCTGGCGATCAGTATCAGCATTTCCCTGCTGATGAACTGGTACAACAAGCGCATTGCGCTGATCGAGCGGTAAGGAAAAGCGCATGAGTACTCATACTTTCAAACCCGACATGCCCCCACCGAACAGCAGCATCGGCGTGGTGGCGTGGATGCGCGCGAACATGTTCTCCAGCTGGCTCAACACCCTGCTGACGCTGTTTGCGTTCTACCTGATCTACCTCGTGGTGCCACCGATCCTCAGCTGGGCGATTGTCGATGCCAACTGGGTCGGCACCACCCGCGCCGACTGCACCAAGGAAGGCGCCTGCTGGGTGTTCATTCAGCAGCGTTTCGGCCAGTTCATGTACGGCTATTACCCGACGGAACTGCGCTGGCGTGTCGACCTGACCGTGTGGCTGGCGGTGATTGGCGCGGCGCCATTGTTCATCTCGCGTGTACCGCGTAAAGCGATCTACGGGCTGAGCTTTCTGGTGCTGTACCCGATCATTGCCTTCACCCTGCTGCACGGCGGTTTCGGTCTGACCACGGTGGCAACCAGCCAGTGGGGCGGTCTGATGCTGACCCTGGTCATCGCCACTGTCGGTATCGCTGGCGCGTTGCCGCTGGGGATTGTGCTGGCGCTGGGTCGTCGCTCGAACATGCCGGCGATTCGTGTGGTCTGCGTGACCTTCATCGAGTTCTGGCGCGGCGTGCCGTTGATTACGGTGCTGTTCATGTCTTCGGTGATGTTGCCGCTGTTCCTGCCGGAAGGCATGAACTTCGACAAGCTGCTGCGGGCACTGATCGGCGTGATCCTGTTCCAGTCGGCCTACGTCGCCGAAGTGGTGCGCGGCGGTCTGCAAGCGATCCCCAAAGGCCAGTACGAAGCGGCTGCTGCGATGGGTCTCGGTTACTGGCGTTCGATGGGTCTGGTGATTCTGCCGCAAGCCCTGAAGCTGGTGATCCCCGGCATCGTCAACACCTTCATTGCGCTGTTCAAGGACACCAGCCTTGTGATCATCATCGGCCTCTTTGACCTGCTCAACAGCGTCAAACAAGCCGCTGCCGATCCGAAATGGCTGGGCATGGCCACCGAAGGCTACGTGTTCGCCGCCCTGGTGTTCTGGATTTTCTGTTTTGGTATGTCGCGCTATTCCATGCATCTGGAACGCAAGCTCGACACTGGCCACAAGCGTTAGGAGTTCTGTAAATGAGTGAAGCAATCAAAAAGCCTGCAGGTTCTGAAGGCATTATTCAGATGCAGGGCGTCAACAAGTGGTACGGCCAGTTCCACGTGCTCAAAGACATCAACCTCAACGTCAAACAGGGCGAGCGTATCGTTCTGTGCGGGCCGTCGGGTTCCGGCAAGTCGACCACGATTCGTTGCCTCAATCGTCTGGAAGAACACCAGCAGGGCCGCATCGTCGTCGACGGCGTGGAACTGACCAACGACCTCAAGCAGATCGAAGCGATCCGCCGCGAAGTCGGCATGGTGTTCCAGCACTTCAACCTGTTCCCGCACCTGACCATCCTGCAGAACTGCACCCTGGCGCCGATGTGGGTACGCAAGATGCCCAAGCGCAAGGCCGAGGAAATTGCCATGCATTACCTGGAGCGCGTACGCATTCCGGAGCAGGCGCACAAGTTTCCGGGACAACTGTCCGGTGGTCAGCAGCAGCGTGTGGCAATCGCCCGCGCCCTGTGCATGAAACCGAAAATCATGCTGTTCGACGAACCGACTTCAGCGCTCGATCCGGAGATGGTGAAGGAAGTACTCGACACCATGATCGGTCTGGCTGAAGACGGCATGACCATGCTCTGCGTGACCCACGAAATGGGCTTTGCCCGTACCGTGGCCAATCGCGTGATCTTCATGGACAAGGGCGAGATCGTTGAGCAGGCGGCACCGAATGACTTCTTCGATAACCCGCAGAATGAGCGGACGAAGTTGTTCTTGAGTCAGATTTTGCATTGATGGTTTTTGCGTAAATCAAACCCGGCCTTGTGCCGGGTTTGTTTTTTTGGTGGTCAGGAGGCGGTGAGAGTTTCGTGTTCTTTGTGGATTGTGTACTTGAACGCGCCTCTCAAGTCAGCCCCTTCGGCCAAGACTCTCGCATCGGCAAGCAAGTGCGGATAGCGATCCAGCAAACGCATCAACAGCATCAAGGCCTTGGGTGGCAGCAATTCGCCGCGTTCGTACCTTGAAAATGCGTTGTGGCCTCCACCTGACAGCAGTTGCACCGTCTCTTTTTGCGTCAGGTGCAATTTGCGCCGGATGCGCTTCATCTCGGAACCGATCATTTGCCGGGCAGCGATAACCAGTTCATCGCCTGCTTGCGTGTAACGATCAGCGCTATCGGTGCCGTCATCCCACTCGATTTCCCCGCACTGCCGGCATTCCCAGCCAGCGAGATCATCTACGCGGCGCTCCATGCCTTTGACACTCAGGGTCTCACCGCGGCCCTCGAAATGCCTCATTCCCTCACGGGCACCACAGCTGAAACATTGCCGGGTTTTCATGGGTTTTTCTCCTTGAAGGAGATTACCGGTGCGCCGCCGGCAGGGCGGTATGTCACCTTGATGTAAATCTCCAGGCCTTTTGAGTTGATGTGATACACGTCCTGCCAGACTCGATGATCGTCATAGGTGGTCATCGATTTGTACAACATCCAGTTCTGCAACTCGAAAACGATCTCCTGCATTTCTGTGAAGCTAAAACCGAGATCGAGACCGGTTTTTTCCGCGGTCTTGGTGAAAGCTTGTCTGCCAAGTCGTCTGACTTCCGCCTTGATCACCGCCAAGTCGTAATGGGGTGTGTTCTTCTCCATAAGAAACCAAAACCCTGTCCCTGAAATTACCCTTAAAGGGTAATTTTGACCAATCGAAAATGCCGCTCCATGTGTCTCCGATTGACCCTAGGTGGTTGCCGTCCTACACGGGTCTGACTAACATGTCAGAAAATTCATCCTATGATTGGATGAAAGGGTGAATCCTATGTCAGACATTTCTCCACTCATTAAGCGATCCCTGGTCGATCAGGCCCTGGATCAACTTCGTCAGCGCATCAATAGCGGTGCCTGGCAGGTCGGCGAGCGTTTGCCGACCGAACCCGAGCTCTGCGCCGAGTTGGGCATCAGCCGCAACACCGTGCGCGAAGCAATGCGCGTGCTGGCGTTTTCCGGGCTGATCGAGATTCGCCAGGGCGATGGCAGTTACCTGCGCGCAGTGGTCGATCCGCTCGACACGCTGAAAGCCTTGTCGCGCTGCTCGCTGGATCAGGCGCGGGAAACCCGGCACATCCTCGAAGTCGAGGCGATCGGCCTGGCCGCGTTGCGCCGTACCGATGAGGACCTCGTCGCATTGCGTGAAGCGCTCGGCACCAGCGGCAGCCACTACCACGGCGATCTCGACACCTATATCGCCTGCGATCTGGTGTTCCACCGTCGTCTGGTCGATGCCGCGCACAACCCGACCCTGAGCGAGCTGTATCGCTATTTCTCCAGCATCGTCGGCGCGCAATTGCGCCAGACCCTGAACATCGTCCCGCGCCGTCAGGAAGTGTTCGACCTGCACATCGCGTTGCTCGATGCGGTCGAACAACGCGACCCGGAACGGGCCAAAGCCTTGTCGAGGCAGTTGATCAATGAACCTTGAAACCGAGAAAACCATGTCCCGCAGTGAGATATCCACAACCCCCAAACGCACGGCAGAACTCGAAGAGCTGTTGATCGACGCCGAGGCCGACGACGAGCAAGTGCAGCAAAGTCACCCACTGGTGCGTCGACCGTGGCTGTTGCTGCTGGGCTTGATTCTGGTGGCGCTGAATTTGCGCCCGGCGCTGTCGAGCATGGCGCCGCTGCTCAGCGATGTGTCGAAAAGTCTTGGCTTGTCGGCGGCTCAGGCCGGTCTGCTGACCACGCTGCCGGTGTTGTGCCTCGGTTTGTTTGCGCCACTGGCGCCGATTCTGGCGCGGCGTTTTGGCGCTGAGCGGGTGGTGCTGGGGATTTTGCTGACACTGGCTGGCGGGATCATTTTGCGCAGCAACTTTGGCGAGATCGGCTTGTTCGCCGGTAGCGTTTTGGGCGGCGCGAGCATTGGCATTGTCGGGGTATTGTTGCCGGGCATCGTTAAACGCGACTTCGCCAAACACGCCGGCACCATGACCGGCGTCTACACCATGGCGCTGTGCCTGGGCGCGGCGATGGCGGCTGGTTCCAGTGTGCCGCTGAGTGAGCACTTCGGTGGTAGCTGGGCGATGGGCCTGGGTTTCTGGGTGATTCCGGCGCTGGTTGCGGCGGTGTTCTGGCTGCCGCAAATCGGCCAGAAACATGGTGCCCACAACGTCGCCTATCGCGTGCGCGGGTTGCTGCGTGATCCGCTGGCCTGGCAGGTGACCTTGTACATGGGCCTGCAATCGTCGCTGGCCTACATCGTGTTCGGCTGGTTGCCTTCGATCCTCATCGGGCGCGGTCTGACCCCGACCCAGGCCGGTCTGGTGTTGTCCGGTTCGGTGATCATCCAGCTTGCCAGCTCGTTGGCCGCGCCATGGCTCGCCACTCGCGGCAAGGATCAGCGTCTGGCCATCGTTGTGGTGATGGCGCTGACCCTTGGCGGACTGTTCGGCTGCCTGTATGCGCCGATCGAAGGCCTGTGGGGCTGGGCGATTCTGCTGGGGCTGGGGCAGGGCGGGACATTCAGTCTGGCTTTGACGTTGATCGTGCTGCGTTCGCGCGATTCACATGTCGCGGCGAACCTGTCGAGCATGTCTCAGGGCTTTGGTTACACGCTGGCGTCGATGGGGCCGTTCGCAGTGGGTGTCGTGCATGACTGGACTGGCGGCTGGAATGCCGTGGGCTGGATTTTCGGCATCATTGGCACCGGCGCGATCATTGCTGGCCTCGGTGCCGGGCGTGCGTTGTACGTGCAAGTGCAAAGCGAAAGGATCTGAATGCACTGATTTTAAATGTGGGAGCGAGCCTGCTCGCGAAGGCGATTTTACATTCAATAACTGTGTCGACTGACACGCCGCTTTCGCGAGCAGGCTCGCTCCAACATTGGTTTTGCGTGCTGCAGGTATTCGGTGTGCGAATGCCGATAGTGTTTCTGCGCATTGCGGATTATCGTACTGGCAATCTGTACCTATTATGGAGATTGCCCATGAGCGAAGCCCACGCCGCGTTGATCACCCGCTTCTACCAGGCCTTGCAGCGCCTGGACGCCGAAGCCATGGCCGCCTGCTACACCGACGACATCGTGTTCAGCGACCCGGCATTCGGCGAATTGCGTGGCCGCGATGCCGGTGACATGTGGCGCATGCTCACCACCCGCGCCAAAGACTTCTCGCTGACCTTCGACAACGTTCGCGCCGACGAGCGCAGCGGCGGCGCGCATTGGGTCGCGACCTACCTGTTCAGTCAGACCGGCAATGTCGTGGTCAACGATATCCAGGCCCGCTTCGTCTTTCGTGACGGCAAGATTTGCGAGCACCACGATCATTTTGATCTGTGGCGCTGGTCGCGTCAGGCCCTGGGTTTCAAAGGCCTGCTACTGGGCTGGACGCCGCTGGTGCGCAACGCCGTGCGCGCCCAGGCATTGAAGGGACTGAAGGCATTTCAGGCCGGTCGCTGATAAGATCGCCGCCTGTTTCCTACACGTCTTGATCCCGAAGTGACCAGCCTTAGCGAAAAATCTGTCGATGTCGCCGAACCGGTGAGCAAGTCCTGGTTCGTCTACCTCGTTCGCGCAGCCAATGGTTCGTTGTACTGCGGGATCAGCGACGACCCGGTGCGCCGCTTCGCCAAGCATCAAAGCGGCAAAGGCGCACGGTTCTTCCTCTCCAGCCCGGCGATGGCGCTGGTTTATACCGAGCTGTGCCGCGATAAAAGCGATGCGCTGCGCCAGGAACGTTTGATCAAAAAACTCAGGAAGAGCGCCAAGGAATGCCTGGTCGCGTCTTATCAATCTGACTGATCAGTTCCCATCAGGCAGATCTGTAGGCTGCTAAGCAAATGCGCGCTAAGCTGCCAGCTCACTATCTGAGCGGCGGAGCCGAGCATGTCCGAGTTGATTCTCCACCATTACCCGACCTCTCCATTTGCCGAGAAGGCCCGCCTGCTGCTGGGTTTCAAAGGCTTGTCGTGGCGCTCGGTGCATATCTCGCCGGTAATGCCGAAACCGGATCTGACCGCGCTCACTGGCGGCTATCGCAAGACCCCGGTGTTGCAGATCGGTGCCGACATCTATTGCGACACTTCGCTGATTGCGCGTCGCCTGGAGCAGGAAAAGGCATTGCCGGCGTTCTTTCCCGAAGGTCAGGAATTTACCGCTGCCAGTTTCGCCACTTGGGCTGATTCGGTGGTGTTTCAGCATGCCGTGAGTCTGGTGTTCCAGCCGGAATCGGTTGCCGTGCGTTTCGCCAAGTTGCCGCCGGAAGCGATCAAGGCGTTTATCGCCGACCGTGCAGGTTTGTTCTCGGGTGGCAGTTCCACGCGTTTGTCCGCCGAACAAGCCAAGCATCAGTGGCCGACGATCATGGCGCGGCTGGAGCAGCAGTTACAGCGCGAGCAGGGGGACTTCCTGTTTGGCGAGCCGTCGATTGCCGACTTCGCGCTGGCGCATCCGCTGTGGTTCCTCAAGGCTACTCATGTCACCGCACCGCTGGTGGATGAGTATCCGGCGGTTTCGGTATGGCTGAGTCGAGTGCTGGGCTTTGGCCATGGCGCGGCGAGTGCGATGACGTCCGAAGAGGCGCTTGAGGTTGCACGCAACACGACGCCGGCGGCATTGCCGGATGAGCAGTTCGTTGATCCGAACGGTTTCAAGGCTGGTCAGCAGGTGGCGATTGCCGCGACGGATTACGGGGTTGATCCGGTGGTGGGTGAGTTGCTGTTTGCCGGTAGTGAAGAGTTGATCATTCGTCGCGAAGACGAGCGTGGCGGCGTGGTGCATGTGCACTTCCCGCGGTTCGGTTTCCGTATCGAAGCCCGCTGATCTCTCAAGTCTGTAGCAAAACTTTGTAGGAGTGAGCCTGCTCGCGATAGCGGTGTGTCAATCGGCGGATTTATCGACTGACACACCGCTATCGCGAGCAGGCTCACTCCTACAGGTTATTTCAGGGCGGCGAGAATCTCGTCCGGGTCAAATCCACGAATCAACGTGCCGTTGACGTCGATCAACGGAATCCCGCGCCCACCCAATGCCTCATACGCCTTGCGCGCCTCGGCATCCTTCTCGATATCGAACTCCTTGAACGCAATCCCCTTGCTGTCGAGAAAGCGTTTGGTCTGTTTGCAGTAGCCGCACCAGTCGGTGGCGTAGAGCACGACGTTGGCCTGCGCGCGGGTTTGCTCTGCAACCATCTGCGACGGATTGAACACCCGCTCGATCTTGCCCCAGTTCTGATAGACCACAACCACCAGCAGAACCAGCGCGACCTTCTTCAGCACATTGCCGAGCATCAGTTACGCCGCTTCAGCTGATCGGTGAGCGAGGTTGGCAGGCCCTTGATTACCAGAGTGCCAGCTTCTTCGTCGTATTCGATCTTCGAACCCAGCAAATGCGCTTCAAAGCTGATCGACAGGCCTTCGGCGCGGCCTGTGAAGCGACGGAATTGATTCAGGGTGCGTTTGTCCGCCGGAATCTCCGGCGACAGGCCGTAATCCTTGTTGCGGATGTGATCGTAAAAGGCTTTCGGGCGTTCCTCGTCGATCAGCTCGGAGAGTTCTTCCAGGCCCATCGGTTCGCCGAGTTTGGCCTGGCTGCTGGCGTAGTCCACCAGTGTCTTGGTCTTCTCGCGGGCAGACTCTTCCGGCAGATCTTCGCTCTCGACGAAGTCGCTGAAGGCCTTGAGCAGCGTGCGGGTCTCGCCCGGGCCGTCGACACCTTCCTGGCAACCGATGAAGTCGCGGAAGTATTCCGAAACCTTTTTGCCGTTCTTGCCCTTGATGAACGAGATGTATTGCTTGGACTGCTTGTTGTTCTGCCACTCGGAGACGTTGATCCGCGCCGCCAGGTGCAACTGACCGAGGTCGAGGTGGCGCGACGGGGTCACGTCCAGTTCATCGGTCACTGCCACGCCTTCGCTGTGGTGCAGCAGGGCGATGGCCAGGTAATCGGTCATGCCTTGCTGATAGTGGGCGAACAGCACGTGGCCGCCGACCGACAGATTCGACTCTTCCATCAGTTTTTGCAGGTGCTCGACCGCGACTTTGCTGAACGCGGTGAAGTCCGTGCCGCCTTCCATGTATTCCTTCAGCCAGCCGCTGAACGGGAACGCGCCGGACTCCGGATGGAACAGGCCCCAGGCTTTGCCCTGTTTGGCGTTATAGCTCTCGTTGAGGTCGGCGAGCATGTTCTCGATGGCTGCTGACTCGGCCAGTTCCGTGTCACGGGCGTGCAGAACTGCGGGCGTGCCGTCGGGTTTTTTGTCGATCAGGTGGACGATGCAATGACGGATCGGCATGGGCTTCTCGGCTGTTGGAAGGGAGGAGGGCAGGCTCCCCCGAAAAAGTGCCCAGTGTACCGCAACCACTGGTTTTGGCGCGGGTTGTAGGGCAAAACCGGGGCGCGCGACCGGCCTTATGCAGTTATTTACCGATTTAGCGCAATAAAGCTGACCAAATGGGTAGCTAGAGGCGGATATTTCCCCGTCTCTGTGCTAGTTTTGCCCGGTCTTACGCGAAGTCACTGCGTTAAGCGTGCAATCAGCATTTGTCAGGTCGAACCAAACCCTGATTTCGGCATCTATAACCCGACTCGTCGTGGTTATCGCCGAGGGTGCCAGATCCAGAAGATCGGGCTCGATGGCTGACACTGCACTCTGCAATCCATATGAATTTGATAGGGAAGGAACACTACATGGCTCTTACTAAAGACCAACTGATCGCCGACATCGCTGAAGCTATCGACGCGCCGAAAACCACCGCGCGTAACGCTCTGGACCAACTGGGCCAAATCGTTGCCGATCAGCTGGAAAACGGCGGCGAAATCACCTTGCCAGGTATCGGCAAGCTGAAAGTGACCGAGCGTCCTGCCCGCACTGGCCGTAACCCTTCGACTGGCGCTGCCATCGAAATCCCTGCTAAGAAAGTGATCAAGCTGGTTGTGGCCAAAGGCCTGACCGACGCTGTGAACAAGTAAGACGCAGACACAAAAAAACCGTGCACCGGAGCGATCCGGGCACGGTTTTTTTGTGTCTGCGATTTGGCGAGAACTGAGACCGCCTTGTAGGAGCTGTCGAGTGAAACGAGGCTGCGATCTTTTGATCTTGTTCTTCAGGATCAAGATCAAAAGATCGCAGCGTGCCGCAGCTCCTACAGGGGCATCTGCGCAGCTATCAGCGAACCCAGCGCTCGCGGCGCCAGATCTGCTGCTCGGACTTGGTCTGAAACGTCCAGGCGACGAAACGGCTTTGCTTCTGACCTTGGGACATCTCGACGACCTGGCTTTCCAGCACGCCGGCCTTTTTCAGCGCGGTTTCGATAGCCGGCAGGTTCGACGCTTTCGACACCAAGGTGCTGAACCACAGCACTTTATGCTGGAAGTTCGCGCTCTCGGCGATCAGTTGCGTCACGAAGCGTGCTTCGCCGCCTTCACACCACAGCTCGGCCGACTGACCGCCGAAGTTCAACACCGGCAGTTTGCGTTTCGGGTCGGCCTTGCCCAGTGCGCGCCATTTGCGCTCGCTGCCCTTGGTCGCCTCATCCATCGAGGCGTGGAAAGGCGGGTTGCACATGGTCAGATCAAAGCGCTCACCCGGCTCCAGCAAGCCGATCAGGATGTGCTTGCGGTTTTCCTGCTGACGCAGCTGGATGACTTTGTTCAGGTCGTTTGACTGAACGATGGCTCGGGCAGCAGCCACGGCCGTCGGGTCGATCTCCGAACCGAGGAAGTGCCAGCGGTACTCGCTGTTACCGATCAGCGGATACACGCAGTTGGCGCCCATGCCGATGTCCAGCACGTTGACGATTGCGCCGCGCGGGACCTTGCCGTCGTTCATGCTTGCCAGTAGGTCAGCGAGGAAGTGCACGTAATCGGCGCGGCCCGGAACCGGTGGGCAGAGGTAGTCCGCCGGAATGTCCCAATGCTGGATGCCATAAAACGACTTGAGCAGCGCCCGGTTGAATACGCGCACCGCATCGGGGCTGGCGAAGTCGATGCTTTCCTTGCCGTACGGGTTGGTGATCACGAACTTCGCCAGTTCCGGCGTTGTCTTGATCAGCGCCGGGAAGTCGTAACGACCCTGATGGCGATTGCGCGGGTGCAGGCTGGCCTTTTCACGCGGCTCGACGGTCTTGGCCGGGGTCGCGGTGTCAGGCTTCTTGCGCGCAGGTTTGGGTGTGCGGGGGGCGTTCATGGGCGTGGTCGATTCGGGTATGGCTGAAAGTGGCGGGTATTGTCCCACATCTCAAGGCAACACCGTTCAAACTGTGGGAGCGAGCCTGCTCGCGAAGGCGGTTTCACATCCAGCGGATGTGTCGACTGACATACCGCTTTCGCGAGCAGGCTCGCTCCCACAGGGGATTTGTGGTGATCAGGAATAAAAAAGGGAGGCCACTTGGGCCTCCCTTTTTCATTGCGATTTACCCTTACAGGCTGGCAATCCGCGCGTGCTGCTCGGCCAGTTTGCCCAAGGCTTGTTCCGCCTCGGCCAGTTTGGCGCGTTCCTTCTCGATGACTTCGGCCGGGGCCTTGTCGACGAAACCGGCGTTGGACAGTTTGCCGCCAACCCGCTGGACTTCGCCCTGCAGGCGCAGGATTTCCTTGTCCAGACGCGCCAGTTCAGCGCCCTTGTCGATCAGGCCGGCCATCGGCACCAGCACTTCCATCTCGCCAACCAGGGCGGTGGCGGACAGCGGCGCTTCTTCACCAGCCTGTAGAACGGTGATCGATTCCAGACGCGCCAGCTTCTTCAGCAGCGCTTCGTTCTCGGTCAGACGGCGCTGGTCTTCAGCGCTGACGTTCTTCAGGTAGATCGGCAATGGCTTGCCCGGGCCGATGTTCATTTCGCCACGGATGTTGCGCGTGCCGAGCATCAGTTCCTTGAGCCATTCGATATCGTCTTCGGCGGCCGGATCAATGCGCTCTTCGTTGGCCACTGGCCACGCTTGCAGCATGATCGTCTTGCCCTGAATGCCGGCCAGCGGCGCGATGCGCTGCCAGATTTCTTCAGTGATGAACGGCATGAACGGATGCGCCAGACGCAACGCTACTTCCAGTACGCGAACCAGCGTACGGCGGGTGCCGCGCTGACGTTCAACCGGTGCGTTCTCGTCCCACAGCACTGGCTTGGAGAGTTCCAGGTACCAGTCGCAGTACTGGTTCCAGATGAACTCGTACAGCGCTTGCGCCGCCAAGTCGAAACGGAACTGATCGAGTTGACGGGTCACTTCGGCTTCGGTGCGTTGCAGCTGCGAGATGATCCAGCGGTCCGCCAGCGACAGCTCGTAGGCTTCGCCGTTCTGGCCGCAGTCTTCGCCCTTGTCCAGAACGTAACGCGCGGCGTTCCAGATCTTGTTGCAGAAGTTGCGATAACCTTCAACGCGGCCCATGTCGAACTTGATGTCGCGACCGGTCGAAGCCAGCGAGCAGAAGGTGAAGCGCAGGGCGTCGGTGCCGTAGCTGGCAATACCGTCGGCGAACTCGTCGCGGGTCTGCTTCTCGATCTTCTTCGCCAGTTTCGGCTGCATCAGGCCGGAGGTGCGCTTCTGCACCAGTTCTTCCAGCTCGATACCGTCGATGATGTCCAGCGGGTCCAGGACGTTGCCCTTGGACTTGGACATCTTCTGGCCCTGGCCATCGCGTACCAGACCGTGCACATAAACGGTCTTGAACGGCACCTGCGGCGTACCGTCCTCGTTCTTGATCAGGTGCATGGTCAGCATGATCATCCGGGCAACCCAGAAGAAAATGATGTCGAAGCCCGTCACCAGTACGTCGGTGGAGTGGAATTTCTTCAGGAATTCGGTCTGCTCAGGCCAGCCGAGGGTGGAGAAGGTCCACAGGCCGGAACTGAACCAGGTGTCGAGTACGTCGTTGTCTTGCTGCAGCGCAACGTCCGGGCCGAGGTTGTGCTTGGCACGCACTTCGGCTTCGTCGCGACCGACGTAAACCTTGCCCGACTCGTCGTACCAGGCCGGAATCCGGTGGCCCCACCACAGCTGACGGCTGATGCACCAGTCCTGGATGTCGCGCATCCACGAGAAGTACATGTTTTCGTATTGCTTCGGCACGAACTGGATACGACCGTCTTCAACGGCGGCAATCGCAGGCTCTGCCAAAGGCTTGGTCGACACGTACCACTGGTCGGTCAGCCACGGCTCGATGATGGTGCCGGAGCGGTCGCCTTTCGGTACTTTCAGGCCGTGGTCGTTGACGCTGACCAACAGGCCAGCGGCGTCGAACGCGGCAACGATTTGCTTGCGCGCTTCGAAACGCTCGAGACCGGCGTATTCGGCCGGGATCTTGCCGTCGATGCTGTCGTTCAGCGTGCCATCGAGGTTGAACACCTGCGCTGCCGGCAGCACGTTGGCGTTCTTGTCGAAGATGTTCAGCAGCGGCAGGTTGTGACGCTTGCCGACTTCGTAGTCGTTGAAATCGTGGGCCGGGGTGATTTTCACGCAGCCGGTGCCGAATTCAGGATCGCAGTAATCGTCGGCGATGATCGGGATGCGGCGGCCAACCAGTGGCAGCTCGACAAACTTGCCGATCAGGGCCTGGTAGCGCTCGTCGTTCGGGTTCACCGCAACGGCGGAGTCGCCGAGCATGGTTTCCGGACGGGTGGTCGCGACGATCAGGAAGTCGTTGCCGTCAGCGGTTTTTGCGCCGTCAGCCAGCGGGTACTTCAGGTTCCACAGGAAACCTTTCTCGTCGTGGTTTTCCACTTCGAGGTCGGAAATCGCCGTGTGCAGTTTGGTGTCCCAGTTGACCAGACGCTTGCCGCGATAGATCAGGCCGTCTTCGTGCAGGCGTACGAAGGCTTCTTTAACCGCTTCCGAGAGGCCGTCGTCCATGGTGAAGCGCTCGCGGCTCCAGTCAACGGACGAGCCGAGGCGGCGGATCTGACGGCTGATGTTGCCGCCGGACTGATCCTTCCATTCCCAGACTTTCTCGAGGAACTTCTCACGGCCCAGATCGTGGCGATTCTGGCCTTGGGCTTCGAGTTGACGCTCGACCAGCATCTGCGTGGCGATACCGGCGTGGTCGGTGCCCGGCTGCCACAGGGTGTTGCGACCCTGCATGCGGCGGAAACGGATCAGGGCGTCCATGATCGCGTTGTTGAAACCGTGACCCATGTGCAGGCTGCCGGTGACGTTCGGCGGCGGGATCATGATGGTGTAGGAGTCGCCCGCGCCTTGCGGGGCGAAGTAGTTCTCGGACTCCCAGGTGTTGTACCAGGAAGTTTCAATGGCGTGCGGCTGGTAGGTCTTATCCATGCGCGGCGGGACCCTATTGGCATTAATTCAGGAAAAGCCGACGAGTATAGCGGGGCATGGGGCCGAGGGCGAGCGGGGCGGGCCGGATGGAGATCTAAATGTAGGAGCTGCCGAAGGCTGCGATCTTTTGATCTTGTCTTTAAAAACAAAGGTCAAAAGATCGCAGCCTGCGGCAGCTCCTACACGGGGTGCGTTATTCGTACTGGCTGAGTAGCCGTTCCATCCGCGCATCGAGGCGGCGTTTGATTTCGGTTTCGATGTGCGGCGCGAAGTCGTCGATCACGTCTTGCATGATCAATTGCGCGGCGGCGCGCAGTTCGCTGTCGAGGTGAAGCAGGGCGTCGGGGCCTTTATTCACAGGGGGCGCAGGTTGCGCGGCCGGCGCCGGAGTTGGAGCGGGTGGTGGTTCGAGAGCAACCGGCTCGTTGCCGACCGCTTCGAATAACATCGGAATCTGTTCCTGTTCGCCATCGTCGACCGTGTCGGTCAGCAGCGGTGGTTGCAGGTTGTCATCGCCGAGCAACTGACGGATCGATTCAAGATCATCCAGCAGGTGTGCGGACTTTTGCTGCGGTTTCGGAGTGTCCATTGGAATGCTCAGAGTCGCTGTAAACGGTGATCTTGCAGAGGATAGCCCTGTTCGCGGTAGAAACGGAAACTCTCCCGCGCGGCCGCCCGAATCGTTGGATCTTCGACCACCACTTCCGCCACCCGGGCGAATTTGCTGGCGAAGGCCGGGACTTTCAGGTCGAGATTGACCAGTAAATCCTGATGCTGACCGCAGTCGTCACCCAGGCCCAAAACGATCAAACCCTCTGGCTCGCTGTCGGCCGAGCCATGCGGCACGAAGCTTTCGCCCTTGAATGCCCACAGGCGCGCATCGAGATCGTCACGCTGAGCCGTGTCGCTGCAATGCAGGTAGATGCGGTGCCCCATGCGCCAGGCTTTCTCAGTGAGCTTGCAGGCAAAGTCCAGGCGAGCCGAAGGATCGGCGCTGGGCAGGATATAGAAGTCGACTTTGGTCATTGCGGTTCCAGAGCAGCAGGCGGCGTCACCCGAAAGTGACGCCGCCCGTCAGCGGATTCAGGCTTTGGCGCGATCCAGCAGGTACTGGGTCAGCAGCGGTACTGGGCGGCCAGTGGCGCCCTTGTCTTTGCCGCCGCTGGTCCATGCGGTGCCCGCGATGTCCAGGTGCGCCCAGTTGAGGTTCTTGGTGAAGCGCGACAGGAAACACGCCGCAGTGATGGTGCCGGCTTTCGGCCCGCCAATGTTGGCGATGTCGGCGAACGGGCTGTCCAGTTGCTCCTGATACTCGTCGAACAACGGCAGTTGCCAGGCGCGGTCGTCAGCGGCTTTGCCGGCGCTGAGCAGTTGGTCGATCAGTTCGTCGTTGTTGCCCAGCAGACCCGAAGTGTGGGCGCCCAAGGCAACGACGCAAGCGCCAGTCAGGGTGGCAATGTCGATCACGGCTTGTGGCTTGAAGCGCTCGGAATAGGTCAGCGCATCGCACAGCACCAAACGGCCTTCGGCGTCGGTGTTGAGGATTTCCACGGTTTGGCCGCTCATGGTGGTGACGATGTCGCCCGGGCGCGAAGCATTGCCGCTCGGCATGTTCTCGGCGCAGGCGAGGATGCACACCAGGTTGATCGGCAGTTTCAGTTCAAGCACGGCGCGCAGGGTACCGAACACGGAGGCAGCGCCGCCCATGTCGTACTTCATCTCGTCCATGCCGGCGCCCGGCTTCAGGCTGATACCGCCGGTGTCGAAGGTGATGCCTTTACCGACCAGCGCGTACGGCTTCTCGGATTTCTTGCCGCCGTTGTATTGCATGACGATCAAGCGCGGTGGCTGGGCGCTGCCTTGGCCGACGGCGTAGAACGAGCCCATGCCCAGGGATTTGATCTTCTTCTCGTCGAGCACTTCGACTTTCAGATCCTTGAATTCTTTGCCGAGATTCTTCGCTTGTTCGCCGAGGAAGATCGGGTGGCAGATGTTCGGCGGCAGGTTGCCCAGGTCGCGGGTGAACGCCATGCCGTTGGCGATTGCAGTGGCGTGGTTCACCGCGCGCTGCACTTCCGCTTGTGCAGCCTTGATGGTCAGCAGGGTGATTTTTTTCAGAGCGCGCGGTTCGGCTTTCTGGCTCTTGAACTGGTCGAAGGTGTATTCGCCATCCACCAGGGTTTCTGCCAGAAGACGGGTTTTGCCGTAGCTGTCGCGGTTTTTGACAATGACTTCATCCAGCGCCAGCACGGCGTCGCTGCCGCCCAGACCCTTCAAAGTGTTGAGGATGCCGGCCACGATTTTACGGAACGGACGGTCGCCCAGTTCTTCATCCTTGCCCACACCGACCAGCAGCACGCGCTCTGCTTTCAGGTTTGGCACGCTGTGCAGCAACAGGCTCTGGCCGACCTTGCCGGCCAGGTCGCCACGCTTGAGGACGGCGCTGATCGCACCACCGCTCAGTTCGTCGACTTGTTTGGCGGCGACACCGAGTTTGCGGCCTTCGCCGACAGCAACCACCAGGGTGGCGGTTTTCAACGTTTCTGGGCTAACGCTTTTTACAACCAGTTCCATGTCCGGATCCCTGAATGAATGGTCAACACGCAGGCGTTCGACGGTGTCCGCAGTCGCCTGCTTATAAATAGAAGAGGCGCAGGCCAAAGCCCGCGACAAGGGCCGCAGTTTGAACCTCGCTCCCCGCACCTGACAACCCTAGGGGGCGTTCTCAATTAGTTTCCACGCCGCGTTGTCGCCTTAAAGCCAGCCAGGCAAGGCGCAGGCCGCTGGGAATGGTTGTTCCCTTTCCAAGGCCTGCAACGCAGACTGGCCGGCTTTAAGGCACAACCCGAAGGGCCGGGCCTGCTGTTGTGCAGGGCTGCGTTGCTCGAAGCTTATTTGGAATGACCAAACCACGCTTCTCGCGCCTTGCCCTGCACAACAGCAGACCCGGCGCGGTGTGAAAACTAATTGAGAACGCCCCCTAGGTTGTACGATCTGCAAAGGATTACAGACATGGATGAGTGTGCGCAGTGACAGGCGCCCCCAATCACAGGATAATGCCGCATCTTTTTTCGACGGCTCTGCGTTGCGGGCCGGTCGATGTGTTTGCTTGTTTGGCCGCCTTAGCCTGACAACCCTGGAGTGTCTGGTTTGATCGTCTTCCGTTATCTGTCCCGCGAAGTCCTGTTGACCCTCAGCGCCGTGAGTGCCGTGCTGCTGGTCATCATCATGAGCGGTCGCTTCATCAAATATCTGGCTCAGGCCGCTGCCGGCCAGCTCGATCCGGGCTCGCTGTTCCTGATCATGGGCTTTCGTCTGCCGGGTTTCCTGCAACTGATTCTGCCGCTGGGCCTGTTCCTCGGGATCTTGCTGGCGTACGGTCGCCTGTACCTGGAAAGCGAGATGACTGTGCTTTCGGCCACCGGCATGAGCCAGCAGAAGCTGTTTCGCATGACCTTGTTTCCGGCGACCCTGGTTGCGCTGGTCGTAGCGTGGCTGAGTCTGGGCCTGGCCCCGCAAGGCGCCAACCAGTTCCAGTTGCTGCTGAACAAGCAGGACGCGCTGACCGAGTTCGATACCCTCGAGCCGGGGCGTTTCCAGGCCCTGCGTGACGGTACGCGGGTGACCTACACCGAGACGTTGAGCGACGATCGCGTCAATCTGGGTAGCGTGTTCATTTCGCAGAAGAACCTCGGTGCCGATCAAAAGGATCGCGGGATTTCCGTGCTGGTGGCCGAAAGCGGTCGCCAGGAAGTGCGCCCCGATGGCAACCGCTATCTGATCCTCGATAACGGCTATCGCTACGACGGCAGCCCGGGTCAGGCCGATTATCGGGCCATTCATTACGAAACCTACGGTGTGCTGTTGCCCAAGCCGGACGTCAGCGAAGAAGTCACCGATCGCGACGCCATGCCGACCTCATCTCTGCTGGGCAGCGATGACATCCGCTCGAAAACCGAACTGCAATGGCGTTTGTCCCTGCCGCTGCTGGTATTTATCGTGACCCTGATGGCGGTGCCGCTGTCGCGAGTCAATCCGCGCCAAGGGCGTTTCCTCAAGCTGCTGCCGGCGATTCTTCTTTATATGGCTTACCTGACCATCCTGATTGCCGCCCGCGGCGCCCTTGAAAAAGGCAAGATCCCGCCGGCCCTTGGTCTGTGGTGGGTGCATGCGATCTTCTTGTTCATCGGCCTCGGCCTGCTCTATTGGGAGCCGCTACGCCTGAAGATGGCCAGCCGTCGCTCCGCAGCGCTGGAGGTGGCCCGTGGTTAAACTCGATCGCTACATCGGCAGCAGCGTGTTCATGGCGATCATTGCCGTGCTGGCCATCATTCTCGGTCTGGCGACCCTGTTTGCCTTTATCGATGAGATGGGTGACGTCAGCGATACCTACACGCTGGTCGATGTTCTGAGTTTTGTGTTGCTGACCGCACCGCGCCGTCTCTACGAAATGTTGCCAATGGCCGCATTGATCGGCTGCCTGATCGGCCTCGGCAGTCTGGCCAGCAGCAGTGAGCTGACGGTCATGCGCGCTGCTGGCGTGTCCATCGGCCGTATCGTCTGGGCCGTCATGAAGCCAATGCTGGTGCTGATGCTGGCCGGCGTGCTGATCGGCGAATACGTCGCTCCGGCGACCGAAAGCATGGCCCAGGCCAACCGTTCGCTGGCGCAAGGCAGCGGCGACGCGCAGAGCGCCAAGCACGGTATGTGGCACCGTCAGGGTGAGGAATTCATTCACATCAACGCCGTGCAACCGAACGGCCTGTTGTATGGCGTGACTCGTTATCACTTCGATAAAGAGCGTCATCTGCTGAGTTCGAGCTTCGCCAAGAAGGCCGAGTTCGACGGCAATAAATGGCAGCTCACCGACGTTGCCACCACGCTGTTCCATGAGCGCAGTACTGAAGTCGTCAATGCCCCGAGCGAGCAATGGGACGTGGCGTTGAGCCCGCAACTGCTCAGCACCGTGGTCATGGCCCCTGAATCGCTGTCGATCAGCGGTCTGTGGGGTTACATCCACTATCTGGCCGAGCAGGGCCTGAGCAACGGCCGTTACTGGCTGGCATTTTGGGTCAAGGTGTTGCAACCGCTGGTCACCGCCGCGCTGGTGCTGATGGCCATCTCCTTCATCTTTGGCCCGCTGCGTTCGGTGACTCTCGGTCAGCGAGTATTCACCGGCGTGCTGGTGGGCTTCACCTTCCGTATCGTCCAGGATTTGCTCGGCCCGTCGAGCCTGGTGTTCGGTTTCTCGCCGCTGTTCGCGGTGCTGGTACCGGCCGGCGTCTGTGCGCTGGCAGGTGTCTGGCTGCTGCGAAGAGCCGGTTGATGCGCGCGTTTTTACCCGCGCTTTAAACTTGAAAACGCCCCGGTCGACAGATCGGGGCGTTTTTGCATGCAATCCGGATGACAGGCGAACGTGACGCTTGCGCCGTGTATCAGGTACAATTCCCGGCTATTTTTCGGCGGGCCATGCCTGCAGCCTTTTTGAGTGTTGATCCGTGAGTGATTTGAGTCATATCCGCAATTTCTCCATCATCGCCCACATTGACCATGGCAAGTCGACGCTGGCCGATCGCTTCATCCAGATGTGCGGCGGCCTGGCCGAGCGTGAAATGGAAGCCCAGGTACTGGATTCCATGGAGCTGGAGCGTGAACGCGGGATCACCATCAAGGCCCACAGCGTTACCCTCTATTACACCGCCAAAGACGGCATCAAGTATCAGCTGAACTTCATTGACACCCCGGGCCACGTTGACTTCACCTACGAAGTCAGCCGTTCCCTGGCCGCGTGTGAAGGTGCCTTGCTGGTGGTCGATGCCGGTCAGGGCGTTGAAGCCCAGTCCGTGGCCAACTGCTACACCGCGATCGAGCAGGGCCTCGAGGTCATGCCGGTGTTGAACAAGATCGACCTGCCACAGGCCGATCCTGATCGCGTCAAGGAAGAGATCGAGAAGATCATTGGCATCGACGCCACCGACGCCGTCACTTGCAGCGCCAAGACCGGCCTGGGTGTCGACGAAGTGCTCGAGCGCCTGGTGCACACCATTCCTGCGCCGACCGGCAATATCGAAGATCCGCTGCAAGCATTGATCATTGACTCCTGGTTCGACAACTACCTGGGCGTTGTCTCCCTGGTGCGCGTGCGTCATGGTCGCGTGAAAAAGGGCGACAAGATCCTCGTCAAGTCCACCGGCAAGATCCATCTGGTCGACAGCGTTGGCGTGTTCAACCCGAAACACACCGCCACGTCTGACCTCAAGGCCGGCGAAGTGGGCTTCATCATCGCCAGCATCAAGGACATCCACGGTGCACCGGTCGGTGACACCCTGACCCTGAGTTCGACCCCGGACGTGGAAGTGCTGCCCGGCTTCAAACGCATCCAGCCACAGGTTTACGCCGGTCTGTTCCCGGTCAGCTCCGACGACTTCGAGGATTTCCGCGAAGCGCTGCAGAAGCTGACCCTCAACGACTCGTCGCTGCAATACACCCCGGAAAGCTCCGACGCACTGGGCTTCGGCTTCCGTTGCGGCTTCCTCGGCATGCTGCACATGGAGATCATCCAGGAGCGCCTTGAGCGCGAGTACGACCTGGACCTGATCACCACCGCGCCAACCGTAATCTTCGAACTGGTGCTGAAAACCGGTGAAACGATTTACGTCGACAACCCGTCCAAGCTTCCGGATGTGTCGTCGATCGAAGACATGCGCGAGCCGATCGTGCGCGCCAACATTCTGGTGCCGCAGGAACACTTGGGCAACGTCATCACCCTGTGCATCGAGAAACGCGGCGTTCAAGTCGACATGCTGTTCCTCGGTAATCAGGTGCAAGTCACTTACGACCTGCCGATGAACGAAGTGGTGCTGGACTTCTTCGACCGCCTCAAATCCACCAGCCGTGGCTATGCTTCGCTGGATTACCATTTCGACCGCTACCAATCGGCTAATCTGGTGAAACTGGATGTGCTGATCAACGGCGACAAGGTCGATGCCCTCGCATTGATCGTGCACCGTGACAACTCGCACTACAAAGGTCGCCAGTTGACCGAGAAGATGAAAGAACTGATTCCTCGTCAGATGTTCGACGTGGCGATTCAGGCTGCCATTGGTGGTCAGATCGTTGCCCGGACAACCGTCAAGGCGCTCAGAAAGAACGTATTGGCCAAATGCTACGGTGGTGACGTCAGCCGTAAGAAGAAACTGCTCGAGAAGCAAAAGGCCGGTAAGAAACGCATGAAGCAGGTCGGCAACGTGGAAATTCCACAAGAAGCCTTCCTTGCCGTGCTCAGGTTGGATAGTTAGGTCCTATGTCACTAAATTTCCCGCTGTTGCTGGTCATCGCCGTGTTCGTCTGCGGCCTGTTGGCGTTGCTTGATCTGTTGATCCTGGCGCCGCGTCGCCGGGCGGCCATTGCCTCTTATCAAGGCAGTGTCAGCCAGCCCGATGTCGTGGTCGTCGAGAAACTGAACAAAGAGCCGCTGCTGGTTGAATACGGCAAGTCGTTCTTTCCGGTGTTGTTCATTGTGCTGGTGCTGCGTTCGTTCCTCGTGGAGCCGTTCCAGATCCCGTCCGGTTCGATGAAGCCAACCCTGGACGTCGGCGACTTCATTCTGGTGAACAAGTTTTCTTACGGGATCCGCCTGCCGGTGATCGACAAGAAAATCATCGAAGTCGGTGATCCACAGCGTGGCGATGTGATGGTGTTCCGCTACCCGAGCGATCCGAACGTCAACTACATCAAGCGTGTGGTTGGTCTGCCGGGCGACACCGTGCGTTACACCGCTGACAAGCGACTGTTTGTGAATGGCGAATCGATTGCCGAGCAGATGGTCGGCGCCGAGCCGGGCACGCTGGGCAGCGCCGAACTGTACAAAGAGAAACTGGGCGCTGCCGAGCATCTGATCCGCAAGGAAATGAGCCGCTACCGCGCCACGCCGGACCGCTCGTGGACAGTACCCGCCGGGCACTACTTCATGATGGGCGACAACCGCGACAACTCGAACGACAGTCGCTACTGGGATGATCCGAACATTCCCAAGGATCTGCTGGGCATGGTTCCCGACCAGAATATCGTCGGCAAGGCCTTCGCGGTCTGGATGAGCTGGCCGGAACCGAAACTGAGTCACCTGCCGAATTTCTCGCGGGTTGGCCTGATCAAGTAATCACACACGGCGCTGTTGACCACAGCGCCGAATGCATTTCTGGAGCCGGCACAATCGGCTTCGCAATCGCCAGGATTTAATTTTTGAACACAGCGTTAATTGTCCCAGGCCTGCGCCGTATCCCGGCGATGGCAGTGGAATCCAGCCACGAACTCAGCGTGGGTAAACCGTGAGCGTTTCTCTAAGCCGTCTCGAGCGTCAGCTCGGTTACACCTTCAAGGACCAGGAGCTGATGCTGCTGGCTCTGACGCACCGCAGTTTTGCCGGGCGCAACAACGAACGCCTGGAATTCCTCGGCGATGCCATCCTCAACTTCGTCGCTGGCGAGGCGTTGTTCGATCGCTTCCCGCTGGCCCGTGAAGGCCAGTTGTCGCGTTTGCGCGCACGTTTGGTAAAAGGTGAGACGCTGGCTGTCCTGGCACGTGGTTTCGACCTTGGCGATTACCTGCGACTGGGTTCCGGCGAGTTGAAAAGCGGCGGTTTCCGTCGCGAGTCGATTCTGGCCGACGCCCTCGAAGCTTTGATCGGTGCGATCTATCTCGATGCCGGCATGGACATGGCGCGTGAGCGCGTGCTGGCCTGGCTGGCCGGCGAGTTCGAAGGCCTGACGCTGGTCGATACCAACAAGGATCCGAAGACCCGCTTGCAGGAACACCTGCAATCGCGCGGTTGCGATCTGCCACGCTATGAAGTGGTGGATATCCAGGGCGAGCCGCACTGCCGAACCTTCTTCGTCGAATGCGAAGTTGTCTTACTGAATGAAAAAAGCCGAGGTCAGGGTGTGAGTCGTCGTATTGCCGAACAGGTAGCGGCCGCCGCAGCACTGATTGCCCTGGGCGTGGAGAATGGCAATGACTGATACAAACGCAACTCGCTGTGGCTATGTTGCCATCGTCGGCCGTCCCAACGTCGGTAAGTCGACGCTGCTGAACCACATCCTCGGCCAGAAGCTCGCGATCACCTCGCGCAAGCCGCAGACCACTCGCCACAACATGCTCGGGATCAAAACCGAAGGTGACGTGCAGGCGATCTACGTCGACACCCCGGGCATGCACAAAGGTGGCGAAAAGGCCCTGAACCGTTACATGAACAAGACTGCTTCGGCGGCGTTGAAAGACGTTGACGTGGTGATCTTCGTGGTTGATCGCACCAAGTGGACCGACGAAGACCAGATGGTGCTCGAGCGGGTGCAATACGTGACCGGCCCGCTGATCGTCGCGCTGAACAAGACCGACCGCATCGAAGACAAAGCCGAGCTGATGCCGCACCTCAGTTGGTTGCAGGAACAACTGCCGAATGCGCAGATCATTCCTATTTCCGCACAGCACGGGCACAACCTCGAAGCGCTGGAAAAGGTTATCGCCGATCACCTGCCGGAGAACGATCACTTCTTCCCGGAAGACCAGATCACCGACCGCAGCAGCCGTTTCCTTGCTGCTGAACTGGTGCGCGAGAAAATCATGCGCCAGATGGGCGCCGAGCTGCCGTACCAGATCACCGTCGAGATCGAAGAGTTCAAGCAGCAGGGTAAAACCCTGCACATCCACGCTTTGATCCTCGTTGAACGTGACGGCCAGAAGAAGATCATCATTGGCGACAAGGGCGAGCGCATCAAACGCATCGGCACCGAAGCGCGCAAGGACATGGAGCTGCTGTTCGACTCCAAGATCATGCTCAACCTGTGGGTCAAGGTGAAGGGCGGCTGGTCCGACGACGAGCGTGCGCTGCGTTCGCTGGGTTACGGCGACCTGTAAAAACGCGGTTGTCGCAACACCGAAGAAACCTGTGGGAGCGAGCTTGCTCGCGAAGGCGTAGTGCCAGCCGACATATTTGTTGACTGTCACCCAGCATTCGCGAGCAAGCTCGCTCCCACATTGGTTTTGGGGTGAATATAGAACCACGTTTTTATCAATGAGAACTCCATGTCCTCAACACCACCTCCCGCCCAACCCGCCTACGTCCTGCACAGTCGCGCCTACCGCGAAACCAGTGCGTTGGTGGATTTCCTCACGCCGCAAGGGCGGCTGAGGGCGGTGTTGCGCAGTGCTCGGGGCAAGGCCGGGACGTTGGCGCGGCCATTCGTGTCGCTGGAAGTCGAATTTCGCGGCAAGGGCGAGCTGAAGAATGTCGGGCGCATGGAAAGCTCCGGCACTTCGGCGTGGCTTAACGGTGAGGCGCTATTCAGCGGTCTTTACCTGAATGAGCTGCTCATCCGTTTGCTGCCAGCCGAGGACCCGCACCCGGGTGTCTTCGATCACTACGCCGCAACATTGCTGGCATTGGCCGAAGGTCGGCCGCTGGAACCGTTGCTGCGCTCCTTCGAGTGGCGGCTGCTGGATGACCTCGGTTACGGCTTTTCACTGAACACTGACGTTCACGGTGAACCCGTCGCGGCGGACGGTCTCTATCGTCTGCAAGTGGACGCGGGGCTGGAGCGGGTCTTCCTGTTGCAACCGGGCCTGTTTAACGGCGTTGAATTACTGGCGATGGCCGAAGCCGACTGGACCGCCCCCGGCGCGCTGTCCGCCGCCAAGCGTCTGATGCGTCAGGCACTGGCCGTTCATTTGGGCGGTCGTCCGCTGGTAAGCCGCGAGCTGTTTCGCAAGCCCTGATATGCTGTGCGCCGAATCTCTCAATTCAGGAGCGCATCCGTGACCACCAGCAATCGCATTCTTCTTGGCGTGAACATCGACCATGTCGCCACCCTGCGTCAGGCCCGTGGCACGCGCTACCCGGATCCGGTCAAGGCGGCGCTGGATGCGGAAGAGGCGGGCGCCGACGGCATTACCGTGCACCTGCGTGAAGACCGCCGGCACATTCAAGAACGCGATGTTTTACTGCTCAAGGACGTGCTGCAAACCCGCATGAACTTCGAAATGGGCGTCACCGAAGAAATGATGGCGTTCGCCGAGCGCATCCGTCCGGCGCACATTTGCCTGGTCCCGGAAACCCGTCAGGAACTGACCACTGAAGGTGGTCTGGATGTAGCGGGGCAGGAAGAGCGCATCAAGGCGGCGGTTGAACGTCTGTCGAAGATCGGCAGCGAAGTGTCGTTGTTCATCGATGCCGACGAGCGTCAGATCGCTGCGTCGAAGCGCGTCGGTGCGCCGGCGATCGAGCTGCACACCGGTCGTTACGCCGATGCCGAAACCCCGACCGAAGTGGCTGAAGAGCTAAAGCGCGTCGCCGATGGTGTGGCGTTTGGATTGGCCCAAGGCCTGATCGTTAACGCGGGTCACGGTTTGCATTACCACAACGTTGAAGCCGTAGCGGCGATCAAAGGCATCAACGAACTGAACATTGGCCATGCGCTGGTGGCGCATGCGTTGTTCGTCGGCTTCAAGTCTGCTGTGTCTGAAATGAAAGCGCTGATTCTGGCGGCCGCGTTGAAAGGCTAACGCATAACCCCTGTGGGAGCGAGCTTGCTCGCGAAGGCGTAGTGTCAGCCGACATATTCGTTGACTGACACACTGCATTCGCGAGCAAGCTCGCTCCCACATTTGATTTAGGGTGTTGGTTAGAGCGGGGCAGGTTCTTGAGTGGGCTTTGACTTGTCGATACCGGGCACATGCAAATTGCCCTCAGCCACTTGATCACCCTCAAGTTGCGGCTGCGTCACCCAGGTCAAAATGTCGTAGTAGCGACGAATGTTCGCCACAAAATGCACCGGCTCGCCGCCTCGGGCGTAGCCATAACGCGTCTTGCTGTACCACTGCTTCTGCGACAAGCGTGGCAGGATCTTCTTCACGTCCAGCCATTTGTCCGGATTCAACCCTTCCTTGGCTGTCAGCTTGCGCGCGTCATCCAGATGACCGCTGCCGACGTTGTACGCCGCCAGGGCGAACCAGGTGCGATCCGGCTCCTTGATCGAGTCGTCGAGCTGGTCCTTCATGTAAGCCAGGTACTTGGCGCCGCCCATGATGCTTTGCTTGGGGTCTAGGCGGTTGGACACGCCCATCGCCTGCGCAGTGTTCTGAGTCAGCATCATCAACCCGCGAACGCCGGTTTTCGAGGTGACGGTCGGTTGCCACAACGATTCCTGATAGCCGATCGCGGCCAGCAGGCGCCAGTCGACTTTCTCTTTCTTCGCGTAGTTCTTGAAGTGCTGTTCGTATTTCGGCAGGCGCTGCTGCAAGTGCTGGGCGAAGGTCGTAGCGCCCATATAGCCAAGCACATCGACGTGACCGTAATAACGATCCTTCAAGCGTTGCAGGGTGCCGTTCTTCTGCACTTTGTCGAGGTATGCGTTGATTTCGTTGAGCAGACTGTTGTCTTCGCCTGGGCCAACCGCCCAGCTCTGGCTGCGCGCATCACCGAGGTCGAAGGCTACGCGAATGTTGGTGAAGTACACCTGATTCATCGCCACTTCGTTGGAATCGACCAGGGTCAGGTCAATCTGCCCTTCATCAACCATGCGTAGCAGGTCGACCACTTCAACCGCATCGGACTCTTCGTATTCGATACCGGGAAATTTCTTTTTCAGCTCGGCCAGTTGTTCGGCGTGGGTGCTGCCCTTGAGCACCATGATCTTCTTGCCGACCAGATCACCGGGATCGGTCGGCCGCGACTGGCCATTGCGATAGATGATCTGCGGGGTGACTTCAAGGTAGGAGTGCGAGAACCGCACCTGCTGCTTGCGCTGTTCGCTGCTGACCAGACCGGCGGCGGCCAGCACCGGGCCGTTGGGTTTGCCGATCTGATCGAACAGGTCATCGAGGTTGTCGGCCGTCTCGATCTTGAGTTCTACGCCCAAATCGTCGGCGAAGCGCTTCACCAGCTCGTATTCGAAGCCGGTTTCACCGCTGCGGTCCTGAAAGTAGGTGGCGGGGCTGTTACGGGTAATCACCCGCAGCACACCATCCTCCTTTATGCGCTCGAGTGTGTTGGGTTTATCAACACAGCCACCGAGCATCAGGAAGAGTCCGGTTGCGATCAGCCATTTGGCGTACCGCGGACGCAAAGCCGTTGGAAAAAACATCTGCGCAGTATACGCAAACGGCCACGGGCGCCATATCTCGACAGCGCAGGACGAGTCTGCTAGAGATCACAAAATCGAACGAAACCCAGCAGGAATGGGCCTTCACGGCTTTTTGTTACAGTAAAAATAAGCGCCCTCTGAATCGCTGATTTACCTGACTCTGAAGTCGGAAACACAGATTGATACCCGAGTGCAACCGTGCGTAGCGTTTCGGGTGATGTTGAGGGCGGTTTAGGCTAGAATGCACGGCCTCAAAGCACACCCCTTCCCGAGGCTGTCCCGAAGATGTTGATCCTGCGCGGCGCTCCTGCCCTTTCTGCCTTTCGCCACAGCAAACTCCTTGAGCAACTGAGCCAGAAGGTTCCAGCTGTCAGTGGCCTGTATGCTGAATTCGCTCACTTCGCCGAAGTCACCGGCGTCCTGACCGGCGACGAACAGCAGGTGCTAGCGCGCCTTCTGAAGTACGGTCCAAGTGTTCCGGTTCAAGAGCCGACCGGCCGTCTGTTTCTGGTGTTGCCGCGTTTCGGCACCATCTCGCCATGGTCGAGCAAGGCCAGCGATATCGCTCGCAACTGCGGCCTGAGCAAGATCCAGCGTCTGGAGCGCGGTATCGCGTTCTACGTGGCCGGTCAGTTCAGCGAAGCCGAAGCCCAGCAGATTGCCGATGTATTGCATGACCGCATGACGCAAATCGTTCTGGGCAACCTCGAACAGGCCGCCGGTCTGTTCAGCCACGCCGAACCGAAGCCGCTGACCGCGATCGACATCCTCGGTGGCGGTCGCGCCGCGCTGGAAAAAGCCAACACCGAGCTGGGCCTGGCCTTGGCCGAAGACGAGATCGACTACCTGGTCAACGCCTTCAACGGCCTCAAGCGCAACCCGCACGACATCGAACTGATGATGTTCGCCCAGGCCAACTCCGAGCACTGCCGTCACAAGATCTTCAACGCCAGTTGGGATATTGATGGCGAGAACCAGGAAAAAAGCCTGTTCGGCATGATCAAGAACACCTACGTGATGCACAGCGAGGGCGTTCTGTCGGCTTATAAGGACAATGCCTCGGTGATCGTCGGCAACGTTGCCGGCCGTTTCTTCCCGAATCCTGAGACCCGCCAGTACGGTGCGGTGCAGGAGCCGGTGCACATCCTGATGAAGGTTGAAACCCACAACCACCCGACCGCGATCGCTCCGTTCCCGGGCGCCTCCACCGGTTCCGGTGGCGAGATCCGTGACGAGGGTGCAACCGGCCGTGGCGCCAAGCCCAAGGCTGGTCTGACCGGTTTTACCGTGTCCAACCTGCAGATCCCGGGCTTCGAACAGCCGTGGGAAGTGCCGTACGGCAAGCCTGAGCGCATCGTCACCGCGCTGGACATCATGATTGAAGGTCCGCTCGGCGGCGCTGCGTTCAACAACGAATTCGGTCGTCCGGCCCTGACCGGCTACTTCCGTACCTTCGAACAATCGATCACTACCCCGCACGGTGACGAAGTTCGTGGTTACCACAAGCCGATCATGCTCGCTGGCGGCATGGGCAACATCCGTGAAGAACACGTCAAGAAAGGCGAGATCGTCGTTGGCTCCAAGCTGATCGTTCTCGGCGGCCCGGCGATGTTGATCGGTCTGGGCGGCGGCGCTGCTTCCTCGATGGCCACCGGCACCAGCTCGGCGGATCTCGACTTCGCTTCCGTGCAGCGTGAAAACCCTGAAATGGAGCGTCGTTGCCAGGAAGTCATCGACCGTTGCTGGCAACTGGGTGACAAGAACCCGATCAGCTTTATCCACGACGTGGGTGCGGGCGGTCTGTCCAACGCCTTCCCGGAACTGGTCAACGATGGCGACCGCGGTGGCCGTTTCGAACTGCGCAACATTCCAAACGACGAGCCGGGCATGGCCCCGCACGAAATCTGGTCCAACGAATCCCAGGAACGTTACGTTCTGGCGGTCGGCCCGGAAGACTTCGAGCGCTTCCAGGCGATCTGCGAGCGCGAGCGCTGCCCGTTTGCCGTCGTCGGTGAAGCCACCGCTGAACCGCAACTGACCGTGACCGACAGCCACTTCGGCAACAACCCGGTGGACATGCCACTGGAAGTGTTGCTGGGCAAAGCCCCGCGCATGCACCGTTCGGTGGTACGCGAAGCCGAGCTGGGCGATGACTTCGATCCGTCGAACCTCGACATCAGCGAATCCATCGAACGCGTTCTGCATCACCCGGCCGTGGCGAGCAAAAGCTTCCTGATCACCATCGGCGACCGCACCATCACCGGCCTCGTGGCCCGTGACCAGATGGTCGGCCCGTGGCAGGTTCCAGTGGCTGACGTTGCCGTCACCGCCACCAGCTTCGACGTCTACACCGGTGAAGCGATGGCGATGGGCGAGCGTACTCCGCTGGCATTGCTGGACGCTCCGGCGTCGGGCCGTATGGCCATCGGCGAAACCCTGACCAACATCGCTGCTTCGCGCATCAACAAGATCTCCGACATCAAACTGTCGGCGAACTGGATGTCCGCTGCCGGTCACCCGGGCGAAGACGCGCGTCTGTACGACACCGTGAAAGCGGTCGGCATGGAACTGTGCCCTGAGCTGGGCATCACCATTCCGGTGGGCAAGGACTCGATGTCCATGGCCACGCGCTGGAACGACAACGGCGAAGAAAAAACCGTGACCTCGCCGATGTCGCTGATCGTGACCGGTTTCGCGCCAGTGGCTGACATCCGTCAGACCCTGACCCCGGAACTGCGTATGGACAAGGGCACTACCGACCTGATCCTGATCGACCTCGGTCGCGGTCAGAACCGTATGGGGGCCTCGATCCTGGCCCAAGTCCACGGCAAACTCGGCAAGCACGCGCCGGACGTCGATGACGCCGAAGACCTGAAAGCCTTCTTCGCCGTGATCCAGGGCCTCAACGCCGACGGTCACTTGTTGGCTTACCACGACCGTTCCGACGGTGGTCTGCTGACCTCCGTGGTAGAAATGGCCTTCGCCGGCCACTGTGGTCTGAGCCTGAACCTCGACAGCGTTGCCGAGTCCTCGGCGGAAATCGCTGCGATCCTGTTCAACGAAGAACTGGGCGCAGTGATCCAGGTTCGTCAGGACGCGACTCCGGACATCCTCGCGCAATTCAGCGCCGCCGGCCTGGGCGACTGCGTGTCGGTGATCGGTCAACCGATCAACAATGGCCAGATCAACATCACCTTCAACGGTGACACCGTGTTCGAAGGCCAGCGTCGTCTGCTGCAACGTACCTGGGCTGAAACCAGCTACCAGATTCAGCGTCTGCGCGACAACGCCGACTGCGCCGAACAAGAGTTCGACGTGCTGCTGGAAGAAGACAACCCGGGCCTGAGCGTCAAGCTCAGCTACGACGTCAACCAGGACATCGCTGCGCCTTACATCAAGAAAGGCATCCGCCCACAGGTTGCCGTGCTGCGTGAGCAGGGCGTCAACGGTCAGGTGGAAATGGCCGCAGCGTTCGACCGCGCCGGTTTCAACGCGATCGATGTGCACATGAGCGACATTCTCGCCGGCCGTGTTGACCTGAACGAGTTCAAAGGTCTGGTGGCGTGCGGTGGTTTCTCCTACGGTGACGTTCTCGGCGCCGGTGAAGGCTGGGCCAAGTCGGCACTGTTCAACAGCCGCGCCCGCGATGCCTTCCAGGGCTTCTTCGAGCGTAACGACAGTTTCACCCTAGGCGTGTGCAACGGTTGCCAGATGATGTCCAACCTGCACGAGCTGATTCCGGGCAGCGAATTCTGGCCGCACTTCGTGCGTAACCGCTCCGAGCAGTTTGAAGCGCGTGTGGCGATGGTTCAGGTTCAGGAGTCGAACTCGATCTTCCTGCAGGGCATGGCCGGTTCGCGTATGCCGATCGCTATTGCCCACGGTGAAGGCCACGCCGAGTTCTCCAGCGAAGAAGCACTGCTGGAAGCCGATCTGTCGGGTTGCGTGGCGATGCGTTTCGTCGACAACCACGGCAAGGTCACCGAGCGTTATCCGGCCAACCCGAACGGCTCGCCGCGCGGGATTACCGGTCTCACCAGCCGTGATGGCCGTGTGACGATCATGATGCCGCACCCGGAGCGTGTGTTCCGTGCCGTGCAGAACTCGTGGCGTTCGGAAGACTGGAACGAAGATGCACCGTGGATGCGTATGTTCCGTAACGCGCGCGTCTGGGTGAACTAAGGCCTGTGTACAAGCTCGGGTTTTTTGTTCCTGACAGTCATGTCGAGGTGGTCAAAGGGGCTGTGTTCGCTGCCGGTGGCGGGCGGATCGGTGACTATGACCACTGTGCGTGGCAGGCGCTTGGGTCTGGTCAGTTTCGGCCTTTGGACGGCAGTCAGCCGTTTATTGGTGAAGCGGGGCAGGTTGAGCGGGTTGAGGAATGGAAGGTTGAGCTTGTGGTGGCGGATGAGTTGATCGTTGCTGTAGTGGCGGCGTTGAAGCTCAGTCATCCTTACGAGACACCGGCTTATGAAGTGTGGCGGCTGGAAGATTTCTGATCTTTCTTGCTGCTTAAGCAGGAAGCCCGCAGATGAGAGATTGTCTGCGGGTTTTTTGTTGCCTGTGATTTTTCGGGTGATGGCGTTTTTTTAATGTGGGAGTGAGCCTGCTCGCGAAGGCGTCGGATCAGGCAATGATGTTCTGACTGATCGGGTACATATCCTTTGCTGCGGTAACGGCTTCTTAGGGTTCCGCCCTTACGGCGGGTCACTTTTTACAAACGCCTAAAAAGTAACCAAAAACGCTTGCCCCAACGTTCGGCCCACTCGCTAAAGCTCGGGGTTCCTTCGCTCCGGGATCCATCCGGGCGCATCGCCTACGGTTTGCTTCGCTGCACCTCCTCTCGATGCATTTGGCTGCGCCAAACGGTCGCTGCGCTCCCACCCCCGGATAAATCCCGGAACGAAGCCTGCCGACGGGGCCGGTGGATCAAGATCAAAAGCAGGCGAGCTGACACTCGGCCTATTGAGTGGTGAAGAGCACGGGGTGTTCGGTTTTTGATTTGTGTTGGAGCTGCCCCTCATCGGAACGCCACTTGCCCAGCCCTCTGCCGAGGGCGAGGGAGAGGGAGAGGGAGTCGATTTTTGGGCTTTTCAAGATCTGAATTCGACTCGGTCTTTCACGTCGGCGTACATCCACCAGACACCTCGGTCAGTCCCCTCTCCCTCTGGGAGAGGGTTAGGGTGAGGGTTTGCTTTTGGCTGTTTAATGATGTGTCGAATAGCCAGAACCTTCCCACAAGGTTTTCAGGTTGTCCGTCGGACGTCGGGTCTCTAGTCTTTGGCTGTCACCGCAAATCGGTGATCGGGTGTGAGAACCCGGTAAGAGGTTTTAATCAAACGTCAGTAGCACCATAATCGCCGCCAGCTCATTTGCTGCCGGTGATGTTCTATGGCGGCTGTGTGCGGGCGGACTTCGGTTCGGCCGGGTTGATCTCTTACCGGTTTCTCACTCCGCACATAGCTGCCACCTCTTCGTCGCGTGAGAAACGACCAGTGATGGCTCAATCATTGATTAGAGATCATTGCAATGACTAAGCCCGTACCCGATCCACCCGAAACCAAAACCCCACTCGAAGAAGCCCTCCGCGCCGAAGACCAAACCCGAAACCGCGAAGCCATCAAACGCGCCCTCGATTTCTATCTGTGCCCCGAACCCGCAAAGCCCCGCCGACCGAGCACCATGTTCATGGTCTGCCCAGAGGTCGACACCGAAAGCCTGCTCGCTCACGCCTGCGAATCGTTAGCCTCGGCAAGCGCTGCTACCAGCAACTTTGCCAATGAGCTAACCGGCCTGCAGCGCAGCACCGCGCTAGGTATCCAGCAAATCATCATGCTCGCCGAACTCGCAGTAAACCGCGCACTGGATCGAGTCGATCCACAAACCTGACGACCGCGTCATCGTTCATCGCCAGCAGGCTGGCTCCCACAAGGAGAACAATGCGCAATCTGTGGGAGCCTGGCTTGCCAGCGATGGCGACCTGATAGCCGACCTGATTCTTCGGGTAGATAGCTTCCCTGTAGGAGCTGTCGAGTGAAACGAGGCTGCGATCTCTTTGCTCTTGCTTATGATTGTAAAAAAGCAAAATCAAAAGATCGCAGCCTGCGGCAGCTCCTACAGGGGTGATGTGTGGGGTCAGACTTTGGCGCTAACCTCGCTGCGGTTGACCAGGCTTTCCAGTGCCCCGCTCAAACTCGCCGCCTTATCGCCCACCAGCAAATGCCAGACCCCGCCATCCAACTGGCTGACACCGTGACAACCCAGATCCTTCAACTGCGCCTCGGACAACGCCTTTCCATCCGCCAATTGCAGGCGAATCCGCGTCATCGCAATGCAATCCAGTTGCAGCACATTGTCGCCACCGCCCAACGCGTTCAGCCATTGCTGCGCCTCGGAACCGGCAACGGCAACAACTTTCGGCTCATCAGCAATAACAGCTGTTTCAACCAGAACCGCACGCCCCAGTGAAGGCATGGCGAGGCGAATCTCATCCGCAATGCTGTCCGCCATTGGCCCGACAACAACCTGCAAACTCCCACCCTTGCCCGGACGCACAACCGCCATCGCGCCCAGCGCTTTCAGATCAGCGTCGGACGCCTTGTTGCGATCGACCATCTCCAGGCGCAACCGCGTAGTGCAGGCGCCAACGGTGACCAAGTTCTCCGCCCCGCCCAATGCCTTTATGTAGGCACTGGCGCGTTCGTTTTCCGTGAGTACGGCTTTTTCACTGACAGCCACATCCTCACGCCCCGGCGTCTTCAGATTGAAGCGACGAATGCAGAAATCAAACACTGCGTAATACACCACGGCATACGCCAGCCCGACCGGAATCACCAGCCAGCCATTGGTCGAACGCCCCCAACCCAGGACCATGTCGATAAAGCCGCCGGAGAAGGTGAAGCCGAGGTGAATGTTCAGCGCATTGGTAATCGCCATCGACAACCCGGTCAGCAACGCATGCAGCAGATACAACAACGGCGCCAAAAACATAAAGGCGAATTCAATCGGCTCGGTCACCCCGGTCAAAAACGAGGTCAACGCCATCGACAGGAAAATCCCGCCCATCACCTTGCGGCGTTCCGGCAGGGCATTGCGGTACATCGCCAGACACGCCGCCGGGAGGCCAAAGATCATCATCGGGAACATGCCAGTCATGAACTGGCCGCCTTTTGGATCGCCAGCGAAGTAGCGCGACAGGTCACCCGTGACCAGAGCTCCGGTGGTTGGGTCGGTGAAGTTGCCGAACACGAACCACGCCATGTTGTTGAGGATGTGGTGCAGGCCAGTGACGATCAGCAGGCGGTTGAACACGCCAAACACGAACGCGCCGATACTGCCGCTTTCCATCATCAGTGCACCGAAGGCGTTGATGCCGTGCTGAATCGGCGGCCAGATGTAGCCGAACACCACGCCCAGACCGACCGCTGCGAACCCGGTGACGATCGGCACAAACCGTCGGCCGCCGAAGAACGCGAGGTACTCCGGCAACTTGATGTCCTTGAAGCGGTTGTACAGCGCGCCTGCCATCAGGCCGCTGACAATCCCGGCGAGCATGCCCATGTTGATGCTCGCATCGAGCACCTTCAGCGTGGAGATCATCACCAGATAACCGATCACTCCGGCCAGGCCGGCGGTGCCGTTGTTGTCCTTGGCGAAACCGACGGCGATGCCGATGGCGAAGATCATTGCCAGGTTGGCGAAGATCACCTGACCTGCGTCGTGAATGATCGCGATGTTCAAAAGGTCAGTGTCACCCAGACGCAGCAGCAGGCCGGCAATCGGCAGGATCGCGATCGGCAGCATCAGCGCGCGGCCGAGGCGTTGCAGGCCTTCGATAAAGAGTTGATACATGGCGTTTGTCCTTTTTGTTTTTGTTAGCGCAGAGGCCAATGTTGATGACAGGCGTGGCGCACGGCGGCGGCACTGCTGAGTTTGAGCAGGTCGCGGCTGAGGCGCTGGCATTCGGCTTCGTGCACCTGGCGCACGCGATCCTTGATTTCGCCGATCTGCACCGGGCTGACCGACAGTTCGGTGACGCCCAGACCGATCAGTACCGGCGTGGCCAGCGGATCGGAAGCGAGGGCACCGCAGACGCCGACCCAACGCTTGTGCAGCGCCGCGCCTTCGCAGGTCATGGCGATCAGGCGCAGCAGCGCCGGATGCAGGGCGTCGACGCGGGCGGCCAGACCTGCGTGATCGCGATCCATCGCCAGGGTGTATTGCGAGAGGTCGTTGGTGCCGATCGAAAGGAAGTCGGCATGTTCGGCCAGTTGTTCGGCTTGCAACGCGGCGGCGGGGACCTCGATCATCACGCCGATTTCCGGGCGCTGCGTAATGCTCATCTCCAGGCTCAGCGCATCGACGCGTTGGCGGATGTGCAGCAGCTCATCGACTTCGGTGACCATTGGCAACAGGATCCGGCAACGACGCAGCGGGCTGACTTGCAGCAGCGCACGCAGTTGCTGGTCGAGGATTTCCGGACGGGCCTGAGCCAGACGAATGCCGCGCAGGCCGAGCACCGGGTTGGCTTCGATCGGCAACGGCAGATAGTCGAGTTGCTTGTCGCCGCCGACGTCGATGGTGCGGATGATTACTGGGTGATCGCCCATTGCATCCAGCACGCCTTGATAGGCAGCACGCTGTTCCTCGACATCGGGTGCGGTCTGGCGATCGACGAAGAGAAACTCGGTGCGCAACAGACCGACACCATCGGCACCGTTGGCGAAGGCATCTGCCGCTTCACCGCTGGAGGCAACGTTAGCGACGACTTCGATGTGCACACCATTACGGGTTTCGGCAGGCAGGTGAGCCTTGGCTTGTTGCGCGTCGCGGCGTTGCTGACGGTCAATTTGCGCCTGTTGCACTTCGGCCAGACGTTCGGCATTTGGCACCAGTTCGAGGCGACCACCGTCGGCGTCGAGCACCACCGATTGCCCTTGCGGTTGATCAAGCAATGCCGAACCCAATGCAACCATGCACGGCAGACCTTTGCCGCGCGCCAGAATTGCCACGTGCGACGTCGCGCCACCCTCGGCCATGCACAACCCGGCGACACCTTGGGCGCTGAGTTGCAGCAGATCCGACGGTGTCAGCTCATGCGCCGCAACAATAGCGCCGGCCGGCACATCGTAATTCCACGCTTCGCCGAGCAACGCACGCAGCACGCGTTGTTTGAGGTCGCGTAAATCATTGGCGCGTTCCGCTAGCAGGGCGCTGCCGGTGTGTTGCAGGACTTCGCACTGTACGTCGATCGACTGGCTCCAGGCGTGAGTCGCCGCCGTGCCTTGTTCGATGGATTGCTGTGCAGCATCGAGCAGTGCCGGATCTTCCAGCAGTGCCAAGTGCGCGGCAAAGATTGCTTCTTCGTCGGCATTCTTGTGTTTTTTCGCTTGGGCGAGGGTGCCGTCGATTTCACTGCGCACCTGATTCAATGCAGTGTCGAGCGCCTGCAGTTGTTGCAACGGATCATGATTGCCCGTATCCACCGGCAAACTGATCGCGTTCAAACGAAACAGCGGCCCGCCGACCAATCCCGGTGCAGCGCACACACCGTGCAATACGCCAGCCTCGGCCGGGCGTTTGACCAACGCGACACTCACCGGCGCCGTAGCGTGACAGTCATCCGGCAGCGCCGTGGCCAACGCGGTGAGCAACGCGTGCAGCGCCGCTTCGGCATCCGGCCCCTGACAGCTGACCTGCACTTCATCCTGCTCGCCAACCGCCAGCCCCATCAGACCGATCAGGCTGTTGCACGGCGCCGATTTGCCGGCGAAGTGCAGTTGCGACTGGCTTTTGAAACCTTGCGCGGTCTGCCGAATCAGCGCAGCGGGGCGTGCATGCAAACCGCCGCGATGAGCTACCAGCACATGACCGTGAACCTCAGGTCCGCCGACTTCCGCGACATTCGCCGCCACGCTGTTACGCGCAACAATGTGTAATAACGGCTCGCCAACCTTCACCGCTTTCAGCGTAATCGGTCGCACCTGAAAATCCTGGCTGTTGGTCAGAATCAACAGGCTGACGAGGCTTTTGCACTGCTGGCCGACCTTGTCCAGGTCATAGCGCAACAACGGCTGACCCTTGCTGACACGCGTGCCATCCTTGACCAGCATCGAGAAGCCTTCGCCGTTCAGTTCAACGGTGTCGAGACCCAGATGCAGGAGGATTTCCGCGCCATTATCTGCGCGTACGGTTAGTGCGTGGCCGGTGCGGGCGACGTGAATGATCACCCCGGCGCACGGCGAGTACAGGGTGTCGTTGATGGGGTCGATGGCAATCCCGTCGCCCATCGCGCCGCTGGCGAACACCGCGTCCGGGACTTTGGCGAGCGTCAGCACAGGGCCGCTGAGCGGGGCGCTGAGGGTCAGCTCTTTATTGTTGTTGTGCATGGCTCGGTCTCATCAGGTGTGCAGTCATTCGGAGTTAGTGCGTGCGGGTCACTTTGCTCAGGTGGCGCGGCTGATCCGGGTCCATGCCACGGGCCACGGCCAGACCAGCGGCCATCACGTAGAAACTCTGGATCGCCAGAATCGGATCAAGGGCCGGGTGTTCGGCGCGGGTCAGCGTCAGGTCGCGCTCGGCGATGTCATCCGGCGCGGCCAGTAACACACGGGCGCCGCGTTGACGCATCTCTGCTGCCAGACTCAACAGGCCAGCCTGTTCAGCTCCGCGCGGTGCGAAAACCAGCAACGGATAATGTTCATCGATCAGCGCCATCGGGCCGTGACGGACTTCCGCGCTGCTGAAGGCTTCGGCCTGAATCGCCGAGGTTTCCTTGAATTTCAGTGCTGCCTCTTGAGCGATGGCGAATCCGGCGCCTCGGCCGATGACCATCAAACGCTCGCAATCACGCAGCGCTTCGATGGCCACACTCCAGTCCTGTTTCGCGGCTTCTTGCAGGCCTTCAGGCAGGGCATTGCCGGCTTCAAGCAATTCGCTGTCTTCTTTCCAGTGCGCGATCAAACGGGCGCTGGCGCTGAGGGTGGCGATAAAACTCTTGGTCGCAGCGACACTGCTTTCAATGCCGGCGAGCAGCGGCACGCTGAATTCACAGGCAGCTTCCAGTGGTGAATCGGCAGCGTTGACCATCGACACACTGAGCGCGCCACGTTTACGCAACAGACGCAGACTGTTGACCAGATCCGGACTCTGTCCCGACTGCGAGAACGCGAACGCAACCTGACCGCTGACCTTCAACGGCGCTTGCTGCATGGTCACCACCGACATCGGCAACGACGCCACCGGCACACCCAGTTGCTGCATGGTCAGGTAAGCGAAGTAGCTCGCCGCGTGGTCGGAACTGCCGCGCGCAACGGTCATCGCCACTTGCGGTGGCTGCCGACGCAGGCGTCCGGCAATCTCGATCATCTGCGGGTCGATTTGTTGCAGTTGGGCCTGCACGGCCTCGAAGGAGGACAGCGCCTCCTCAAGCATTTTTGAAGTCAATGTCTTCTCCTTCGACCATGACGGCGGTCAGTGTGAGTGAGCGATCCAGCCGCACGCAGTCGGCCCAGGCCCCAGGTGCAAGGCGCCCGCGTTCAGTGATGCCGAGGTAGTCGGCGGGGAATTGCGAAAGTCGTTGCGAAGCCTCGGCGATCGGCAATCCGATCTTCACCAGATTGCGCAGGGCCTGATCCATGGTCAGCGTGCTGCCGGCCAGAGTGCCGTCGGGCAGGCGCACACCGCCCAGGCATTTGGTCACGGTGTGGCTGCCGAGTTTGTATTCACCGTCGGGCATGCCGGCGGCGGCGGTCGAATCGGTGACGCAATACAGGCACGGGATCGAACGCAGGGCCACGCGAATGGCACCGGGATGCACGTGCAGCAGATCCGGTATCAGCTCGGCGAATTTGGCGTGAGCCAGTGCCGCGCCAACGATGCCCGGTTCGCGGTGATGCAGCGGGCTCATGGCGTTGTAGAGGTGAGTGAAACTGGTCGCGCCGGCATCCAGGGCGGCGACGCCTTCCTCGTAACTGCCGAGGGTGTGGCCGATCTGCATGCGCACGCCACGGCTGCTCAGCTCACGGATCAAACCGTCGTGGCCGGCGATTTCCGGGGCGATGGTGATCACCCGGATCGGCGCCAGTGCCAGATATTCTTCGACCTCGGCCATCAAAGCAGTGTGGGCAAAGTTCGGCTGTGCACCGAGTTTGCCGGGGTTGATGTACGGGCCTTCGAGGTGCACACCGAGGACACGCGCGGCACCTTGCGGACGCTGTTCGCAGAATGCTCCGACTTCCTTCAAGACGCTGGAGATCTCGGCACTCGGCGCGGTCATGGTGGTGGCCAGCAGCGAGGTGGTGCCGAAACGCACGTGGGTTTTGGTGATGGTTTCGAAAGCGCTGGCGCCTTCCATGATGTCTTTGCCGCCGCCGCCATGGACGTGCAGGTCGATGAAGCCCGGCAGCAGATACGGCAAGTCATTACTTGCCGGGTCGCAAGGCACGCCTTCGATCGACACGACTTTGCCGTGTTCGTGGATCAGCCGGCCGCGAACCCAGCCGCTGGCGGTGAGGATGTTGTCTTCGGACATTTTGATTCTCGCTTTGGGCCGCTTAGCGGCGCAGCTCTGCAACAAAGTCGTAGTAGTCGTTGCGGCAATAGGTGTCGGTGACTTCGATTGGTGTGTTGTCTTCCAGGTAGCCAACCCGGGTCATCAGCAGCATGGCGGTGCCGGGGGCGATGCCGACCAGCGCGGCGAACTCGTCCGAGGCGTTGATCGCCTGAATGTGCTGCAAGGCGCGAACGATCGGTTTGCCGATACCGTCGAGGTATTCGTAGAGCGAATCCCCGACCAGTTGCGGCTTGGGCATGATCGAGGCGGGCAGGGTGCTCATTTCGATGGCCATAACGGTGTCATCGGCTTTGCGCAGACGCTTCATGCGCGCGACCTTGTCGTTCGGCGACAGGCTGAGGCGGATCAGTTCTTCGTGGGTCGGCAGGGTGATTTCGCGTTCCAGCCACTGTGAACTGGGCACGAAGCCCTTGAGGCGGAGCATTTCGCTGAAACCGGAGAGGCGCGACAGCGGTTGTTCGAGGCGTGGGGTGATGAAGGTACCGGAACCTTGCAGGCGACGGATCAGCCCCTGATCGAGGAGGACTTCCAACGCCTTGCGTGCAGTCACCCGGGAAATGCCCAGTTGCTCGCTGAGGTTGCGTTCCGAGGGCATCGCCTGCTCGGATTTCCACTGCCCGGCATGAATCGCCGCTTCCAGATTGCGCGCCAGTTGCAGGTACAGCGGCGTCGGCTGGGAGTCGTCTGGGCGTAGGGTCTGGAAGTCGTTCATGTAGGTCATTTCCGACGCGAGTATAGGATTGTTGTGGCTCGCTTGTGGGGCGGAAATTAATACCACTTGAATACCATGTCAACGCGATGAAATGGTATCTGGCCCAATGGATTGGCGGCTTTCAGAGGTTGTGGTTTCAAGTGGTATTAGTGGTGGCCTGTAAAAAGCAAAAGATCGCAGCCTGCGGCAGCTCCTACAGTTGAGAGTGGTATCACCTCGGTAGGAGCTGCTGCAGGCTGCGATCTTTTGATTTATTTTTTTGCAGGTGACCAGTGGTCAGGGATCAAGGGCGAATTTCGACCATCGTGCCGTCCGGCACCAGATTCCACACTTCGCGCATGTCGACGTTACGCATGGCGACGCAGCCATCAGTCCAGTCGAGGGTGTGGAACAGGTCTTCCGGGGTTTCTTCCGAATCCGGCGTGCCGTGGATCATGATCATCCCGCCAGGCTCGACACCTTCACGCCGGGCGCGGGCCGAGTCGCTGATGTTCGGGTAGGAAATGTGCATCGACAGGTTGAATTTGTCGCTGGTCTTGCGCCAGTCGATCCAATAGAAACCTTCCGGTGTGCGTTTGTCGCCTTCAATCAGTTTCGGGCCTTTTTTCGCGCCCTTGCCCAAGGAAATGCGATAGGTCTTGAGCGGCTTGCCGTCGGCAATCAACTGCAGTTGATGAGCCGATTTGAGTACCAGGACTTTCTCGATAAGCGGTGTATTCGCCGGCGTCACGGTGGTCACGAATGACGCTTGGGAGACGGTAACGAACGACAGGCACAACAGGGCAAGCAACCAGCGCATTGAAACGATTCCCCAGGGAGTGACGCAGCTATTTTATTTATGGATATTTCAGGTGATGGCAGGCTGAGCGAGTGGAGGAATCGATTCCGAACGAACCGGATACGCCTCGATACGCCGATCAGCGAAGAAGCATTCTAAGGTACGCCCCACCGTGCGGAAAGCCAGCTCGTCCCAGGGAATGTCGGCTTCGTCGAATAGTTGCACTTCAAGACTTTCCGGGCCGGCGGCGAAGTCCAGATCGACCAGCTCGGCACGGAAGAACACATGCACCTGACTGATGTGCGGCACATCGATCAATGTGTAGATGCTCAGATTGCGCACCCGAGCGCAGGCTTCTTCGGCAGTTTCACGCACGGCGGCCTGTTCGATGGTCTCGCCGTTCTCCATGAAACCGGCTGGCAAGGTCCAGTAACCCAAGCGTGGCTCGATGGCGCGGCGGCACAACAGCACTTTCGTGCCCCAGGTCGGCACGCAGCCGGCAACAATGTTGGGGTTCTGATAGTGAATGGTCTGACAGCTGTCACAGACAAATCGCAGCCGCGAATCGCCTTCGGGAATGCGCTGGGTGACCGGGTTACCGCAGTGGCTGCAAAATTTCATGCTGGGCTTCCTGAATGCTGCGCCTATCTTGGCGTGCTGCGGTGCCGGTCGGCAAGTTGTCGTTTCGCGACACGAAGGGTTTCGGGGGCTTGGGCGCTCGCAATGATTGGTGCATGATGCGGGGTAAGGCACAGATCGAGAACACTCATGCTGGACGAGCTACTGCATCGGGTAAGCAACCACACACCGCGCACGCTGGAGACCGATACACGTTTCCCCGAGGCCGCCGTTCTGGTGCCGATCACCCGCAGTGACGAGCCGGAACTGGTACTGACCCTGCGCGCCAGCGGGCTCTCGACCCACGGTGGCGAAGTCGCTTTCCCCGGTGGCCGCCGCGATCCGGAAGACCCGGACCTGATCTTTACCGCGCTGCGTGAGGCCGAAGAAGAAATCGGCCTGCCGCCGGGACTGGTAGAAGTCATTGGTCCACTCAGCCCATTGATTTCCCTGCACGGCATCAAGGTCACACCTTATGTCGGCGTCATCCCCGACTTTGTCGAATACCGCGCCAACGATGCCGAAATCGCGGCCGTGTTCAGTGTGCCGCTGGAGTTCTTCCGCAAAGACCCTCGCGAGCACACTCACCGCATCGACTATCAGGGCCGCAGTTGGTACGTGCCGAGCTATCGCTACGGCGATTTCAAGATCTGGGGCCTGACGGCGATCATGATCGTCGAGTTGATCAACCTGCTCTATGACGCGAAAATCAGCCTGCATCAACCACCGAAAAGCTTTATCAACACCTAAGCCATCGTTCGAATGGCCATCACACCGTGAGCCCTGAGGAAAACAAGATGAAATACCGCTTGGGCGACGCCCGTGTCGAGACCCATCCACAGAGCTGGGTCGCCCCCAATGCCGTGCTGGTGGGCAAGGTCAAACTCGAAGAGGGCGCCAACGTCTGGTTCAACGCCGTGCTGCGCGGCGACAACGAACTGATCCTGATCGGCAAGAACAGCAACGTGCAGGACGGCACGGTGATGCACACCGATATGGGCTTTCCGCTGACCATTGGCACTGGCGTGACCATCGGCCACAACGCCATGCTGCATGGCTGCACCGTTGGCGATTACAGTCTGATCGGCATCAACGCGGTGATTCTCAACGGCGCGAAGATCGGCAAGAACTGCATCATTGGCGCCAACTCGCTGATCGGCGAAGGCAAGGAAATTCCTGACGGCTCGCTGGTGATGGGCTCGCCGGGCAAAGTCGTGCGCGAGCTGACCGAGGCGCAGAAAAAGATGCTTGAGGCTAGCGCCGCGCACTATGTGCATAACTCCCAGCGTTATGCGCGCGATCTGGTTGAGCAGGAAGAATGAACACGCCCGAAAGACCGGTCGCCTCGCCATGCGTGAATATTTGTGCGCTGGATGAGGCTGACATCTGCACTGGCTGCCAGCGTACGGTCGAGGAGATCACCCGCTGGGGCCGCATGAGCAATGACGAGCGCCGGGTGGTGCTGGGGTTGTGTCATGAGCGGGCGAAGGCGAGTGGGTTGGTGTGGATGCTGCCTTCGTCGAAGTCGTGATCGGCTTGGGAAGGCCCTCACCCTAGCCCTCTCCCAGAGGTAGAGGGGACTGACCGGGTTGTTTGGACGAGTCACGCCGACCTGAAAATACCGCGTCGAACTCGGTTTTGAACATCATGGAGATCGGCTCCCTTTCCCCCTCGCCCCCATGGGGGAGAGGGCTGGGGTGAGGGGGTGGCTCTTGATCTGCCGGTCAAGTAACCTGTGCGCCAATCTGACAGGTCGCCTCCATGATTTTCCTCATCGCCTACATCAGCAGCGTTGTGCTGATCAACTTCGCCTTTTCCACCGCGCCACACCTGGACATCATCTGGTCGGCCTGGGGCGGTCTGGTGTTCGTGTTGCGCGATATGGTGCAAACCCGCTTCGGCCACGGCGCGATCGTCGCGATGCTGGCGGCGCTGGTGCTGTCCTACGTCACCTCAGATCCCTCCATCGCGCTGGCCAGCGCCACAGCGTTCGCGGTCTCCGAGTGCATAGACTGGCTGGTGTTCAGCATCACCAAGCGACCATTGCGCGACCGTTTGTGGATCAGCTCGGCACTGAGCATTCCCCTCGATACCTTCATCTTCTTCGGCATGATCGACCTGTTGACGCCGCCGGTGATCATCACCGCACTGGCTTCGAAATTTGCCGGCGTCACTGCCGTCTGGCTGATCATGGCCTGGCGTGAGCGCAAACAGGCTGTCGCCGGCTGAAGCCAAACCCTCAGGTTCATGTAAAATGCCGCGCTTTCTCCCCATGGAAAGCGCGTCTGGCGTTGCTTTCCTCGATGATCCGCTTCTTTGAGGACCTGAGATGACCCGTATCGGAACTCCATTGTCGCCAACCGCGACCCGCGTATTGCTGTGTGGCTGTGGTGAGTTGGGCAAGGAAGTGGTGATCGAGCTGCAACGCCTGGGCGTTGAAGTGATTGCCGTCGACCGCTACGCCAACGCGCCGGCCATGCAGGTTGCCCATCGCAGCCACGTGATCAACATGCTCGACGGCGCGGCCCTGCGTGCCGTGATCGAAGCCGAGAAGCCGCACTTCATCGTGCCGGAAATCGAAGCCATCGCCACTGCCACTCTGGTTGAGCTGGAAGCCGAAGGCTTCACCGTGATCCCGACCGCGCGTGCTGCGCAGCTGACCATGAACCGCGAAGGCATCCGTCGTCTGGCCGCTGAAGAGCTGGACCTGCCGACCTCGCCGTACCACTTTGCCGACACCTTCGAGGACTACAGCAAAGCCGTTGAGGACCTGGGTTTCCCATGCGTCGTCAAACCGGTGATGAGTTCGTCGGGTAAAGGCCAGAGCTTGCTGCGCAGTGCCGATGACGTGCAGAAAGCCTGGGACTACGCGCAAGAGGGCGGTCGCGCGGGCAAAGGTCGGGTGATCATCGAAGGTTTCATCGATTTCGATTACGAAATTACCCTGCTGACCGTGCGCCACATCGGCGGCACCACTTTCTGCGCGCCAGTCGGCCACCGTCAGGAGAAGGGCGACTATCAGGAATCGTGGCAGCCACAAGCCATGAGCCCGATTGCCCTGGCTGAATCCGAGCGTGTTGCCAAAGCGGTGACTGAAGCGCTGGGTGGTCGTGGTCTGTTCGGCGTTGAGCTGTTCATCAAGGGTGATCAGGTGTGGTTCAGCGAAGTCTCGCCGCGTCCGCATGATACCGGTCTGGTGACCTTGATTTCGCAGGATCTGTCGCAGTTCGCCTTGCACGCTCGCGCGATTCTGGGTCTGCCGGTGCCGCTGATTCGCCAGTTCGGGCCTTCGGCTTCGGCGGTGATTCTGGTAGAAGGGCAGTCGACACAGACCGCCTTCGCCAACCTCGGCGCTGCGCTGAGCGAGCCGGACACGGCGTTGCGCCTGTTCGGAAAGCCGGAAGTGAATGGTCAGCGCCGCATGGGCGTGGCGCTGGCGCGAGATGAGTCGATCGAGGCTGCGCGTGCCAAGGCGACCCGTGCTGCTCAGGCTGTTGTCGTAGAACTCTAAACCGAGTCGCGGCATTCGCGAGCAGGCTCGCTCCCACATGGGATGGGGTGAACACAGAATCTGTGACCAACCCCAAAACCCTGTGGGAGCGAGCTTGCTCGCGAAGCTTTTGACCTTCTGTCAGGCAACCTGATTCAGATCGTTATTGCGCGTTTCCTTCAGGCACAGCACCGCAATCACACTCAGCACTGCCGCCGCCGACACATACCCGCCGACATAACTCAAACCACCCATCGCCACCAGTTTCTGCGCAAAGAACGGCGCCGCCGAGGCTCCGACAATGCCGCCCAGGTTATACGCCGCCGAAGCGCCGGTATAACGCACATGGGTCGGAAACAGCTCAGGCAACAGTGCCCCCATCGGCGCAAACGTCACGCCCATCAAGAACAGCTCGATGCACAGAAACAGCGCCACGCCCCAGGTCGAACCCTGAGTCAGCAACGGCTCCATCAAAAAACCGGAAAGAATCGCCAGTACGCCACCGATGATCAGCACCGGTTTGCGCCCGTAACGGTCGCTGGCCCAGGCTGACAGCGGTGTCGCGGCCGCCATGAACAGCACGGCAAAGCACAGCAGACCAAGGAACGTCTCACGGCTATAACCCAGCGTGGAAACCCCATAGCTCAGGGAAAACACCGTCGAGATATAGAACAGTGCATAGCAGACCACCATCGCCGCTGCGCCCAACAAGGTTGGTGCCCAATACTGGCTGAACAGCTCGACCAGCGGCACCTTTACCCGTTCCTGGCGGGCGATGGCGTTGGCGAACACCGGTGTTTCATGCAGTTTCAATCGCACATACAGACCGACCATCACCAGCGCGGCGCTGAGCAGGAACGGAATCCTCCAACCCCAGCTGCGGAATTGCTCGTCATCGAGGGTCATGGCTAGCGTCAGGAACAAACCGTTGGCGGCGAGAAAGCCAATCGAAGGGCCAAGCTGCGGGAACATGCCGAACCAGGCACGTTTGCCTTTCGGCGCGTTTTCCGTGGCCAGCAGAGCGGCACCACCCCATTCACCGCCCAATCCGAGACCCTGGCCGAAACGCAGCACGCACAGCAGAATCGGCGCCCAGGCACCGATGGTGGCGTAACCCGGCAGCACGCCGATCAGTGTCGTACACACGCCCATCAATAGCAGTGAAGCAACCAGCGTCGATTTGCGCCCGATGCGGTCACCGAAGTGGCCGAACAGTGCCGAGCCCAGGGGGCGGGCGAGAAACGCGATGCCGAAAGTGAGAAACGCGGAGAGCATCTGCGCCGTGCCGGAGGTCTGCGGAAAGAACACCGGCCCGATCACCAGCGCAGCGGCCGTGGCGTAAACATAGAAGTCGTAGAACTCGATTGCGGTGCCGATAAAACTCGCCGTGGCCACGCGGGTGGCGGAATTCGTCGGTTGGGCAGGCGCGGTGTCGCTATAAGCAGTACTGGTCGTCATGCGGTGATCCCTGACAGTCATGAGCTCCGTTGGAGCGAATTATTATGGTCGAACACCCAGGGATGTGGGATGAGGCGCGGTCGCTGTTTCAGGTAGGAACAGTCGCCGGAGTACAACAGAAATGGCCGAAGCCTGTTGGGTGCGGGGTAAGCACAAGGTTCGGCGGGGCTTGGGTAAGCGTTTCGATTATAGGAAGGAGGCTAACAATCAAACAAGAGCAAAAGATCTTCTGATTTTTTATCGGGCAGGCACCAAAGCAGGCGCAGAAGAGGTATGCCAGATCAACACCTTGCTCACCCGGTTCTCCTCGGTCTCGAGAATCTCCAGGCGATAACGACCGATCTTCAAGCAAACCACACTCTCGGGAATCGTCTCCAACGCTTCAGTCACCAGCCCATTCAGCGTTTTCGGCCCATCGCTCGGCAGATGCCAGCCCAAACACTTGTTCAACTCGCGGATCGACGCGGTACCGTCAATTACCATACGGCCATCGCCCTGCGGATGAATATGCGGATTATCGAGGCTGTGCTCGCTTTCAAACTCGCCAACGATTTCTTCGAGAATGTCTTCCAGTGTGACGATGCCGAGCACTTCGCCGTACTCGTCGACCACCATGCCCAGCCGCCGCTGCTGCTTGTGGAAATTCAGCAACTGCAGTTGCAGCGGCGTGCTTTCCGGCACGAAGTACGGTTCGTAACTGGCGGCCAGCAGCGCCTCGCGAGTCAGATCACCGTTGTTCAGCAGATGCCGGATCTGCCGGGTGTTGAGTACCGCTTCGACCTGGTTGATGTCGCTGTGAAACACCGGCAGGCGTGTGCGTTTGTTATGGCGCAGTTGTTCGATGATCTCTTCGATCGAGTCGTCGAGGTTGATACCGTCGACGTCACTGCGCGGCACCAGAATGTCGTTGACCGTGATGTTGTCCAGCGCATGAATGCCTGAGACCGGGTGCGCGCGCACTGGATGCTCTGGATCGTCGTATCGATCGGCAGGCGAGTCATCTTCGCTTTGCTGCACGACCTGGACCTTGCGCACGAAAGGGCTCATCAGCAAACCACTGATACGACTGAACAGCCAGGCAAACGGATAGACAATCTTCAGAGGCACCGCCAGCAAGGTATTGCCGAACGCCAGCACGGCATCGGGATAGCGCTGGGCGACGGTGCGCGGGAAGTAATCGGCAAACACCAGCAGGATTGCCCCAGCGCCGAGGCATGCGGCCCAAGGGCCGTTTTCTTCGCAGAGGAATATCGCCAGCAACGTCGCGATGACGACCGCGAGTGCGCGGCACAGGGTGTTGCAGAGGATCAAACTGTCGAGCGGGAAGCTCAGCTTCGCCAGCGGTTTATCGCTGGCGCGCGAGGCGGTGCGTTGCGCGAGCAGGTGCTGCTGCGCGATTTCGACGGCGGTAAACAGCCCTGACCACAAAATCAGCAGGACAAATACCGCGAGCATCGGCCCTATGGGCAAAGCGTCCATTTATGCCGCCCGTCAGATGTGCAGGATGTATTCACGAACCAGTTTGCTGCCGAAATACGCCAACATCAGCAGACAGAAACCGGCGAGGGTCCAGCGAATCGCCTTGTGACCGCGCCAGCCGAGACGATTACGGCCCCAGAGCAGTACGCTGAAGACGATCCAGGCCAGGCACGCCAGCAGGGTCTTGTGCACCAGATGCTGGGCGAACAGGTTCTCGACGAACAGCCAGCCGGAAATCAGCGACAGCGACAGCAGTGTCCAGCCAGCCCAGAGGAAACCAAACAACAGGCTTTCCATGGTTTGCAGCGGCGGGAAATTCTTGATCAGCCCGGACGGGTGCTTGTGCTTGAGCTGGTGATCTTGAACCAGCAGCAGCAAGGCCTGGAACACCGCAATGGTGAACATGCCGTACGCGAGGATCGACAATAGAATGTGCGCGAGGATGCCCGGCTCTTCATCGATGATCTGCACCGTACCGGTCGGCGCGAACTGCGCCAGCAGCACGGTGATCGCACCTAGCGGGAACAGCAGCACCAGCAGGTTTTCCACCGGAATCCGCGAGCAGGCAATCAGTGTCAGCGCGATCACTGCCGCGGCAATCAAGCTGGAGGCGCTGAAAAAATCCAGGCCCAGACCGATCGGGGTCAGCAAATGCGTGAGCAGACTGGCGCCGTGGGCCACGACGGCGAGAACGCCAAGGCTGACCAGCAGGCGCTTGTTCGCCTTGGCGCCGGTGGCCAGACGGGTGCTCTGATAAAGGGTCGCAGCGGCATATAGAAGGGCGGCGGCGAGGGTAGTCAATAAACTGGGTGACAAGGGGAGCATAAATCCTGTTAGGCAAGCCCGAAAGGGGCTGAGTTTGGCATAGAACCGCCATGGCACGAAAGACTCAGGAAGCTGACAGCGAGGTGTCCGCCAGCCGCAGTCTTCGCTATAATCCGCGACCTGCCCACGCCGCAGGCTCGCCGAGCACATGTTGATTCCGGTCTGGGCCGCCATTATCCCGGTCTACACAGGGCCTGAAAGGATCGCGCAATGTTTGAAAACTTAACCGACCGTCTCTCGCAGACGCTGCGCCATGTCACCGGCAAGGCGAAGCTGACCGAGGACAACATCAAAGACACCCTGCGTGAAGTGCGCATGGCGTTGCTCGAAGCCGACGTCGCCCTGCCGGTGGTCAAGGACTTCGTCAATTCGGTCAAGGAGCGCGCTGTCGGCACCGAGGTGTCGCGCAGCCTGACGCCGGGCCAGGCGTTCGTGAAGATCGTCCAGGCCGAACTCGAAAGCCTGATGGGTGCAGCCAACGAAGATTTGAACCTGAGCGCCGTACCGCCAGCCGTCATTCTGATGGCCGGTCTGCAGGGCGCCGGTAAAACCACCACCGCCGGCAAGCTGGCGCGCTTCCTTAAAGAGCGCAAGAAGAAGTCGGTCATGGTCGTGTCGGCGGACGTTTACCGCCCGGCCGCAATTAAACAGCTGGAAACCCTGGCCAACGATATCGGCGTGACGTTCTTCCCGTCCGACCTGAGCCAGAAGCCGGTCGACATCGCCACCGCGGCTATTAAAGAAGCAAAACTGAAATTCATCGACGTGGTCATCGTCGATACCGCCGGTCGTCTGCACATCGACGAAGAGATGATGGGCGAGATCAAGGCGCTGCACGCCGCGATCAATCCGGTCGAAACCCTGTTCGTGGTCGACGCCATGACCGGTCAGGACGCCGCCAACACGGCCAAGGCCTTCGGTGATGCGCTGCCGCTGACCGGTGTGATTCTGACCAAGGTTGACGGCGACGCCCGTGGCGGTGCGGCCCTGTCGGTACGCGCCATCACCGGCAAACCGATCAAGTTCATCGGTATGGGCGAGAAGAGCGAAGCGCTCGATCCGTTCCACCCTGAGCGTATCGCCTCGCGGATTCTCGGCATGGGCGACGTGCTCAGCCTGATCGAACAGGCTGAAGCGACCCTCGATAAAGACAAGGCCGACAAACTGGCCAAGAAGCTGAAGAAGGGCAAGGGCTTCGACCTCGAAGACTTCCGCGATCAGCTGCAACAGATGAAGAACATGGGTGGCCTGGGTGGGCTCATGGACAAACTGCCGAGCATCGGCGGCGTCAACCTGTCGCAAATGGGCAATGCCCAGAACGCCGCAGAGAAGCAATTCAAGCAGATGGAAGCCATCATCAATTCCATGACCCCGGCCGAGCGCCGCGACCCTGAGCTGATCAGTGGTTCGCGCAAGCGCCGGATCGCCATGGGTTCCGGCACTCAGGTGCAGGACATCGGTCGCTTGATCAAGCAGCACAAGCAGATGCAGAAGATGATGAAGAAATTCTCCGCCAAGGGCGGTATGGCGAAAATGATGCGCGGCATGGGCGGAATGTTGCCCGGCGGCGGCATGCCAAAAATGTAAGGTGTCCCGTCTCACCCATTCTGCTCGCCAAAAATGAGCGAAATGGGTGAGACAGGACACCAAGACTTCGCCGGTCGTCGCACCGGCGCAGACCCTGCAAGGACGCAGGATCAACAGCAAACCCGCACTCGGCGGGAGCTGACTGGCCGTTTTCATCGACGGCTCTCTATGCAAATCTGCACGGCATGCCACAGGCGCCGGAAAAAGTCATTTGCAAAAGTCCGGATATTCCTTAGAATATGCGGCCTTTCGGGCACCCATGCCCGCTGTGCATTTAGATTTGCAGCACCGACTACAGGAACGATGTTCACATGCTAACAATCCGTCTTGCCCTTGGCGGCTCCAAAAAGCGCCCGTTTTACCACCTGACCGTAACCGACTCGCGTAACCCGCGTGACGGCTCCCACAAAGAACAGGTTGGTTTCTTCAACCCTGTTGCCCGTGGTCAGGAAGTTCGTCTGTCCGTGAACCAAGAGCGCGTAGCCTACTGGCTGAGCGTTGGTGCACAACCTTCTGAGCGCGTTGCTCAGTTGTTGAAGGAATCTGCCAAGGCTGCGGCCTGAGCAATATGAACGCGACGCCTGCTGTTGCCGATGATTTGATCGTTATTGGCAAAATTTATTCTGTTCATGGCGTTCGCGGCGAAGTGAAGGTTTATTCCTTTACTGATCCGACTGAAAACCTGTTGCAGTACAAAACCTGGACGCTCAAGCGCGAAGGCAATGTGAAACAGGTCGAGCTGGTCAGTGGACGCGGGAGCGACAAGTTCCTGGTCGCAAAGCTCAAGGGTCTCGATGATCGTGAAGAAGCTCGTCTTCTGGCCGGTTATGAAATCTGCGTGCCGCGCAATCTGTTCGCTGAATTGACCGAAGGCGAGTACTACTGGTACCAGCTGGAAGGTCTGAAGGTCATCGACACCCTTGGGCAATTGCTCGGGAAAATCGATCATCTTCTGGAAACCGGCGCCAATGATGTAATGGTCGTCAAGCCTTGCGCTGGCAGCCTGGATGATCGCGAACGCCTGTTGCCCTATACGGAGCAATGTGTGTTGGCCATCGACCTGGCAGCGGGCGAGATGAAGGTGGATTGGGACGCGGACTTCTAAACGTGGCTAATTTGCGCGTAGAAGTGATCAGTTTGTTTCCCGAGATGTTTTCCGCCATCGGCGACTACGGCATCACCAGTCGTGCGGTCAAACAGGGGCTCTTGCAGCTGACCTGTTGGAATCCGCGAGATTACACGACGGATCGGCATCACACTGTAGACGATCGCCCGTTTGGCGGTGGTCCGGGCATGGTGATGAAGATCAAGCCCCTGGAAGATGCTCTGGCTCAGGCCAAGGCAGCAGCCGGGGAGGCGGCGAAGGTGATTTACCTGTCCCCCCAAGGCCGTCAACTGACTCAGTCGGCGGTACGCGAGCTGGCACAATCGGATGCATTGATCCTGATTGCCGGCCGCTATGAAGGCATTGACGAGCGCTTTATTGAGGCTCATGTCGATGAAGAGTGGTCGATTGGCGACTATGTACTGTCTGGCGGCGAGCTGCCGGCCATGGTCCTGATCGATGCGGTTACACGACTGCTGCCTGGAGCTTTAGGGCATGCGGATTCCGCTGAGGAAGATTCCTTTACGGATGGTCTGCTGGATTGCCCGCACTACACCCGACCTGAGGTGTATGCGGATCAGCGTGTTCCCGACGTGTTGCTGAGTGGCAATCACGCGCATATCCGGCGTTGGCGTTTACAGCAGTCCCTTGGTCGGACCTATGAACGACGCGCCGATCTTCTGGAAAGCCGCTCGCTTTCTGGAGAAGAGAAGAAGCTGCTCGAGGAATACATCCGCGAGCGGGACGATAGTTAACAACGTATCGATGGTAGATCGAACGATTTACCTTAGGAGCACAGCATGACCAACAAAATCATCCTTGCACTCGAAGCAGAGCAGATGACCAAAGAAATCCCTACCTTCGCCCCAGGCGACACTATTGTCGTTCAGGTGAAAGTGAAGGAAGGCGATCGTTCCCGTCTGCAAGCGTTCGAAGGCGTTGTAATCGCCAAGCGTAACCGCGGCGTGAACAGTGCGTTCACCGTTCGTAAAATCTCCAACGGTGTTGGCGTAGAACGTACTTTCCAGACCTACTCCCCGCAGATCGACAGCATGGCTGTTAAACGTCGCGGTGACGTACGTAAAGCCAAGCTGTACTACCTGCGCGACCTGTCGGGTAAAGCAGCTCGCATCAAGGAAAAACTGGCTTAAGTCCAGCTTCCGATGCAGAAAAAAGCAGCCTACGGGCTGCTTTTTTGTTGCCCGCAATTCCTCCCATTCCCCTGTAGGAGCTGCCGAAGGCTGCGATCTTTTGATCTTGCTTTGCTTGGCACCCGTATACACGAGCAGCAATTGCCATGACCCCCCGCGACCAGGAAATCGAACGCCGCACCGAGCTCTCGGTGACCCGCGTAACCAAAGCCGTCTTCCCGCCGACCACCAATCACCACAACACCCTGTTCGGCGGTACCGCGCTGGCGTGGATGGACGAAGTATCGTTCATCACCGCTACGCGTTTTTGCCGGCTGCCGCTGGTGACTGTGTCCACCGATCGCATCGATTTCAATCACGCGATTCCGGCCGGCTCCATCGTTGAGCTGGTCGGGAAGGTGATCAAGGTCGGCAACACCAGTCTCAAGGTCGAGGTGGAAGTGTTTGTCGAGAGCATGAGCTGTGATGGCCGTGAGAAGGCGATTCATGGGCAGTTCAGCTTTGTCGCCATTGATGATGACAAGCGGCCGGTGCCGGTGCTGCCAGGCTTTGCGGCCTGATCCAAATCCGAGTCGCGCCCTTTGCGAGCAAGCTCGCTCCCACAGTGATCGGGGTGAATGCAACATTTGTGTCCGGCACAGAACCTGTGGGAGCGGGCCTGCTCGCGAAGGCGTCAGCTCAGGCGCCGCTGGCCTCAGGCTGAACCAACGCCAACAACGTCCACCCGGATCCCGGTTTCAACGCAGTCTCCGGCGTCACCACATGCACCCAGCCACTGTCATCGCGCATAAACAACAACGTGGCGCGATTGCCATGCAGTGCGCGGTAATCCTCCCATCCGAAGCCATCCGTCAGCGTCGTGCTGTACAACTCGGCGCCCTGGCCCATCTGACTGGCCAGTTTCGCGTAGGTGAACGCCTCGCTGCCCAACTGATTGCCTCGATGTTCCAGACTCGCCCGATGTTTATCGCTGCGCCGACTCTCATGCCCACTCGCCAAGCCAAACAAGCGCTGATGTCCGAAGTCATGGCGAAAGCGCATGGCCGCCAAAGTATTGAGTTCACCCGACGGCGACAGCGCCAGCAAATGCCCCAGCCCGACCAGATCCAGATGCGCATCGGCATGTTGCGAGGCCGGGTTGCCGAAATATGTCGGCAAGCCTTCCATGCGTGCGGCACGAATGTTTTCCCAGCTCGAATCGGTCAGCAGCACACGGCTGCCCAGTTGCTGCAGCGATTTGCCCAGCTCCCGCGCCGGGCCGTTGGCGCCGACGATCAGGAAGCCACTCGGCGCCGGTTCTGCAACCTTCAGCAGGCGCGCGAGCGGTCGTGCCGTGGCGCTTTGCAGCACAACCGTGCCGATAATCACCGCAAAGGTCAGCGGCACCAGCAGCAATGCACCTTCATGTCCTGCCTCATGCAGGCGAATCGCAAAAATCGCCGAGACCGCCGCCGCGACGATCCCGCGCGGCGCAATCCAGCACAGCAACGCGCGCTCACGCCAGCTCAGGCTGGACCCCGCTGTACTGAGCAGCACATTCAATGGCCGGGCAATCAGCTGGATTACCAGTAGCAGGATCAGCACCAGCGGGCCTAATCCGATCAAGGCGTACAAATCCAGGCGCGCCGCCAACAGAATGAACAACCCGGAAATCAGCAGCACACTGAGGTTTTCCTTGAAGTGCAGGATATGCCGCACATCCACGCCCTTCATGTTTGCCAGCCACATGCCCATCAGCGTCACCGCCAGCAGTCCCGACTCGTGCATCACGGTGTTCGAAGCAATGAAAATCCCCAGCACCGCCGCCAACGAGGCGAGGTTATGCAGATACTCCGGCAGCCACTGCCTGCGGATCACCGTGCCGAGCAGCCAGCCACCGACAATGCCGAATACGGCACCGCAGAGAATCACGCCACCGAAAGTAAACAGACTTTGCTTGAGGCCATGGCCCTCAGCGCTGGCAATGATAAAGCTGTAAACCACCACGGCGAGGAGGGCACCGATCGGGTCGATGACGATGCCTTCCCAGCGCAGAATGTTGGCGATCGAGGCTTTCGGCCGCACCACGCGCAGCATCGGCACGATTACGGTCGGGCCGGTGACCAGCGTCAGGCTGCCGAACAGGATGGCCAGCATCCAGTCGAAGCCGAGCAGGAAATGCGTGGCGACCGCGATGACAATCCAGGTCGAGATCGCACCAATGGTCACTAGACGATGAACGACGCTGCCGATCTCCTTCCACTCCGACAGGTGCAGGGTCAGGCTGCCCTCGAACAGAATCAGCGCGACGGCCAGCGACACCAGCGGCATCAACAGCGGCCCGAACATTTCCTGTGGATCGAGCCAGCCCAGCACCGGGCCGACCAGAATGCCGGTCAGCAACAGAAACAGAATCGCCGGCAGCTTCAGGCGCCAGGCCAGCCATTGGCAACCCAGCGCTGCCGCGCCAATCCCGCCAAACGCCACGAGAATTTGCTGCTCGTTCATTGAAGCTCCCTGTTCCTTGAAATAGCGGGCTATGAAAGACTAGCGCCCATTCCTACAGTTCACTCTACATTTGCGCACAGTCTTTGAGGCTGTGTGACTTGAGCGCCCATGCCTGCCATCGACCATCCGCTGATTGATCAATTCCTCGACGCTTTATGGCTGGAGAAAGGCCTGTCCGATAACACCCGTGGCGCTTATCGCAGTGATCTGGCGCTGTTCAATGGCTGGTTGCAGGAGAAGAACCTGGAACTGATCAATGCCGGACGCGAGTTGATCCTCGATCATCTGGCCTGGCGGCTGGAGCAGAATTACAAACCGCGTTCGACCGCGAGATTTCTCTCCGGCGTGCGTGGATTTTATCGCTATCTGCTGCGGGAAAAGCTGATCAGCGTTGACCCGACGTTGCGCGTCGATATGCCACAACTCGGTAGGCCACTGCCAAAATCCCTGTCGGAAGCCGACGTCGAGGCGCTGCTCAAAGCACCGGATCTGAGCGAAGCGATCGGCCAGCGTGACCGCGCCATGCTTGAAGTGCTTTACGCCTGCGGACTGCGCGTGACCGAACTGGTCAGCCTGACGCTGGAGCAGGTCAACCTGCGTCAAGGTGTGTTGCGGGTGATGGGCAAGGGTAGCAAGGAGCGGCTGGTGCCAATGGGCGAGGAGGCGATTGTCTGGGTCGAACGCTACATGCGTGACGGTCGAGGTGAACTGCTCGGTGGGCGGCCCAGCGATGTGCTGTTCCCCAGCCAGCGCGGCGAACAGATGACCCGTCAGACCTTCTGGCACCGCATCAAGCATCAGGCCAAGGTCGCGGGGATCGGCAAGTCGCTGTCGCCGCACACCTTGCGTCATGCGTTTGCCACGCACCTGCTCAACCACGGCGCGGATTTGCGCGTGGTGCAGATGCTGCTCGGCCACAGCGACCTCTCCACCACGCAAATCTACACCCACGTCGCCCGCGCCCGCTTGCAGGATCTGCACGCCAAACACCATCCACGCGGCTGAACACACGATTGTCTGTAGGAGCTGCCGAAGGCTGCGATCTTTTGATGTTGTTTTCTTGAAATCAAAAGCAAGATCAAAAGATCGCAGCCTTCGGCAGCTCCTACATAAAGCGGTGTGATCTACGGCGACAGGCGCATTCGGCCACCGTGGCCTTATGTGTTAGGCTTTGCCGGTTTGCACGATGGACGGTTATGACCCGGTGTTCCGGCACGGGCGTTCTGATCGTTTCATTTGTCCGCCTTCAGGAGTTCTCATGCGTCTGACCCAGATTTTCGCCGCCGCAGCCATTGCGTTGGTCAGCACCTTTGCCGTCGCCGATGACGCGGCCGACAAAGCGATTCGTCAAAGCCTGGAAAAACTCGAACTCGAGGTTCCGGTAGAAAGCATCAATGCCAGCCCGCTGCCTGGCATGTACGAAGTCAAACTCAAAGGCAGCCGCGTGCTGTACGCCAGCGCCGATGGCCAGTACATCGTTCAGGGTTACCTGTTCCAGCTCAAGGACGGCAAACCGGTCAATCTGACCGAGAAGACCGAACGCTTGGGCATTTCCAAACTGATCAACGCTATCCCGGTCGCCGAAACCGTGGTTTACCCGGCCGTGGGCGAGACCAAGTCGCATATCACCGTGTTCACCGACACCACCTGCCCGTACTGCCACAAGCTGCACGCCGAAGTGCCTGAGCTGAACAAGCGCGGCATCGAAGTGCGTTACGTCGCGTTCCCGCGCCAGGGTCTGAACTCGCCGGGTGACGAGCAACTGCAAGCCGTGTGGTGCTCGAAAGACAAAAAAGCCGCCATGGACAAAATGGTCGATGGCAAGGAAATCAAGGCCGCCAAATGCGATAACCCGGTTTCCAAACAGTTTGCCCTCGGTCAGTCGATCGGCGTGAACGGTACACCGGCCATCGTTTTGGCTGACGGACAAGTGATTCCGGGCTACCAGCCTGCGCCACAAGTCGCCAAACTGGCGCTGGGCGCGAAGTAAATTCGCATCGTCACGGTCAGCCGTGACGATCATGGCCTGGCAGCACCATCGCCGGGCCATTAATAGAGAGCCGCGAGCACGCGGTTGTTTTCCGGCCGACCCCGCGTCGGCCGTTTTATGGGGAGTTCACAGTGAATCCGGTCAAAGTAGGCATCTGTGGGTTAGGGACCGTCGGTGGCGGTACCTTCAACGTACTTCAGCGCAACGCCGAGGAAATCGCTCGTCGTGCCGGGCGTGGAATCGAAGTGGCACAAATTGCCATGCGCACGCCAAAGCCTCAGTTCCAGACGACCGGTATTGCGATTACCAACGATGTCTTCGAAGTGGCCACGAACCCTGAGATCGACATCGTCATAGAGCTGATGGGCGGCTACACCGTTGCCCGCGAGCTGGTACTCAAGGCCATCGAGAATGGCAAGCATGTGGTCACCGCGAACAAGGCTCTGATTGCCGTTCACGGTAATGAAATTTTCGCCAAGGCTCGCGAGAAAGGCGTGATCGTCGCATTCGAAGCGGCCGTGGCCGGTGGCATTCCGGTGATCAAGGCGATCCGTGAAGGCCTGTCCGCCAACCGTATCAACTGGGTCGCCGGGATCATCAACGGCACCGGTAACTTCATCCTCACCGAAATGCGCGAGAAGGGCCGTACCTTCGAAGACGTGCTGGCCGAAGCTCAGGCACTGGGTTACGCCGAAGCCGATCCGACCTTCGACGTTGAGGGCATCGACGCCGCGCACAAGCTGACGATTCTGGCCTCCATCGCGTTCGGCATTCCGCTGCAATTCGACAAGGCTTACACCGAAGGCATCACCAAACTGACCACCGCTGACGTCAACTACGCCGAAGCGCTGGGCTATCGCATCAAGCACCTCGGTGTGGCGCGCAGCACCGCCGCCGGTATCGAGTTGCGCGTACACCCGACGCTGATTCCGGCCGATCGTCTGATCGCCAACGTCAACGGCGTGATGAACGCGGTGATGGTCAACGGTGATGCTGCCGGTTCGACGCTGTTCTACGGCGCTGGCGCCGGCATGGAGCCGACCGCTTCGTCGGTGATCGCTGACCTGGTCGACGTGGTTCGCGCCATGACCTCCGATCCGGAGAATCGTGTGCCGCACCTGGCCTTCCAGCCGGATTCGCTGTCGGCGCATCCGATCCTGCCGATCGAAGCCTGCGAAAGCGCGTACTACCTGCGCATTCAGGCCAAGGACCATCCGGGCGTGTTGGCTCAGGTGGCGAGCATACTCTCGGAGCGCGGTATCAACATCGAGTCGATCATGCAGAAGGAAGTCGAGGAACACGACGGTCTGGTGCCAATGATCCTGCTGACCCATCGCGTGGTCGAGCAGCGCATCAACGATGCCATCGCCGCCCTCGAAGCGTTGGCCGGCGTCAATGGTCCGGTTGTACGGATCCGCGTCGAGCACCTGAACTAAGTCGTTGTCCTGCGGTGGCCCCGTCAGTGGGGCCGCTGTTGTGAACACTCTCCATTGGAGTCAGTCATGCGTTACATCAGTACCCGCGGCCAGGCACCGGCCCTGAATTTCGAAGACGTCCTGCTGGCCGGTCTCGCCACCGACGGCGGTCTGTACGTTCCGGAAAACCTGCCACGTTTCACCCAGGAAGAAATCGCTTCCTGGGCCGGCCTGCCGTATCACGAACTGGCTTTCCGCGTCATGCGCCCGTTCGTCACCGGCAGCATCCCCGATGCGGATTTCAAAAAGATTCTCGAAGAAACCTACGGTGTGTTCGCCCACAGCGCCGTGGCGCCGCTGCGTCAGTTGAACGGTAACGAATGGGTGCTGGAGCTGTTCCATGGCCCGACCCTGGCGTTCAAGGACTTCGCCCTGCAACTGCTCGGTCGTCTGCTCGACTACGTACTGGAAAAGCGCGGCGAGCGCGTAGTGATCGTCGGTGCCACCTCCGGTGATACCGGTTCGGCCGCCATCGAAGGCTGCAAGCACTGCGAAAACGTCGACATCTTCATCCTGCACCCGCACAACCGTGTGTCCGAAGTGCAGCGTCGCCAGATGACCACGATTTTCGGCGAGAACATCCACAACATCGCCATCGAAGGCAACTTCGATGACTGCCAGGAAATGGTCAAGAACAGCTTCGCTGACCAGAGCTTCCTCAAAGGCACGCGTCTGGTCGCGGTGAACTCGATCAACTGGGCGCGGATCATGGCCCAGATCGTTTACTACTTCCATGCAGCCCTGCAGTTGGGCGGCCCGGCGCGTTCGGTGTCGTTCTCGGTGCCAACCGGCAACTTCGGCGACATCTTCGCCGGCTACCTCGCGCGCAACATGGGCCTGCCGATCAACCAGTTGATCGTCGCCACCAATCGCAACGACATCCTGCACCGCTTCATGAGCGGCAATCAGTACGTCAAGGAAACCTTGCACGCCACGTTGTCGCCGTCGATGGACATCATGGTCTCGTCGAACTTCGAGCGCCTGCTGTTCGACCTGCACGGTCGCAACGGCGCGGCGATTGCCGGCCTGATGGACTCGTTCAAACAGGGCGGCGGTTTCAGCGTCGAGCAAGAGCGCTGGACTGAAGCCCGTAAACTGTTCGACTCGCTGGCCGTAGACGATGCGCAAACCTGCGAAACCATCGCCGAAGTCTACGAGCAGACCGGCGAAGTGCTGGATCCGCACACCGCCATTGGCGTCAAAGCTGCGCGTGAATGTCGCCGCAGTCTGGACATACCGATGGTGATCCTCGGCACCGCGCACCCAGTGAAATTCCCGGATGCAGTGGAGAAAGCCGGTGTAGGAAAAGCGCTCGAGCTACCTACACATCTTTCTGATTTGTTTGAGCGAAACGAGCGTTGCACCGTTCTGCCAAACGAACTGAAAGCCGTGCAAGCCTTTGTCAGCCAGCATGGCAACCGCGGCAAGCCGCTTTAAGCCAGTAAAAGCTGTCACATTTTGAAGCCCGTCTCCTGACGGGCTTTTTTGTTTCTGCTGCCACACTGCTCGGGTTTTCACCCACGAAGGACGGGTGAGTCGATCACGAAGGAAGTGGCAATGCTGTTTTATAGAGGTTTGAAACCGGCACTGGTTGGGCTGTTCTTGTTCGCATTACTGGCCTTGATGCGCAGCAGTGAGGCGGCGCAACTGGCGCTGCATGACGAGGCCGTGGCTGGCAAAGTCCAGCCCATCGAACTGGCCGCACACGAGCGTCAATGGATTCGCGACAACCCCGAGGTGACGGTCACGTCGGTGCAGTACCCGTTGTATCTGTTCCAGGATGAGCACGGGCAATGGAGCGGCTTGAACAACGATGTACTCAAGCGTGTGACGGCGATGACCGGGTTGCGGTTTGTACATCAGGAATCGTTTTCCACCGATCACATGCTCGAACGTCTGGAGAGCGGCGCGGCGGATATCAGTACGACCCTGGCCATGAGCGAGGAGCGCAAGGCGTTCCTGGATTACAGCCACGCGTTCGGTGGCGCGGGCTGGGTGTTTGTCGGCCGCGCTGATGCGCCGCGGCTGGAATCTTTCGAGCAATTGAGCAAGCGGGTGCTGGTGCTGCCGGCCCGGCATGCGCTGGAAGACATGATCAGGCGTGACTTCCCCTCGATCGAGATTCGCTCGGTCAAGACTTACGCCGAGGCGCGGGCGCTGGTTGAAAGCGGTGAAGCCTACGCCACCATCGAAAACGAAATTGGCGCGCAGCTTTACCCGCTGGGTTTGCTCAAGGTCGGAGGTCTGGTCGAGGGCAAATGGGAAGCGGATAACCTGGCCGTGCGCAAAGGCATGCCTGTGCTGCTGAGTATTCTCAACAAGGCCCTTGAGGCGTTTCCCGCAGCCGAATTGCGGGCGATCCGCCTGAAATGGCTGGAAGGTATAGCTCCGGCGCCCGTGCCGTCGGTCTGGCAGCAGATGCTTGAATGGGGGTGTTGGGGCATGGGCGGGCTCGGTGTGTTCGGTTTGTTGTCGCTGGTGTGGAATCGGCGTTTGACGGCAGTTATCAAACTGCGGCGCGCGGCGGAAAAGGATCTGGGCGATCAACTGGCGTTTCAGCATGCGCTGATCGACTCGATGCCTGATCCGGTGTTCGTCCGCGACCTGCAAGGACGGCTGGTCATGTGCAATCGCAGCTATGAGGAGGCGCTGTCGATTCGACTGGATCAGGTGCAAGGGCGGTTGCTGATCGAGGTTGATTCGCTGCCCGACGCCACGGCGCTGATGTTGCACGATGAGTTCATGGTGCAGTTGCGCACGCGCAAGTCGCGCTTCAGCAAACGGCGATTGCAGTTCAAGAGCGGTCCCCGTGAGGTCTATCAATGGACGGTACCGTTCTACAGTGCCGACGGTAAATTGCGTGGGCTTTTGGGTGGCTGGACGGACATAACCCAGCGTCGTACAGAGAGCGGGTGCCGATGTCTGCATTGAAGATGGGAAATCTCCTATACGACGCGGCTACTTTTCTGATGGGAGGCTTAGGACGGCTGCCCTAGAGTGACAACCACTGCGGTGAGAGTCCGCGATTGTCGCTTCAGAGGTCGCTTATGCGCTCGCTTAAAGTCCTGATACTAGAACCCAATCCGTTCCAGCTGATGGCATTGCATCAAATGCTCAATGCCATTGGCATCTATGACGTGCTGACGGCGCCGTCGCTGGCATCGGCCCTGTCTTCCTTGAGTCATCGCGGCGTGGTCGATATCGCGATTTGCGATCCGCAACTCAAGGGCGGCGATGGCCTGGCGTTGATCCAGCATCTGGCGGTTGAACATGAGGCGCGTGCGCTGATACTGCTGGGGACGGTCGCACCGAGCCTGCTGAACGATCTCCAACCCTTGCTGTGCAAGCACCGGTTGCGCTTGCTGGGGCGCTTGCAAACCCCTGTGTCGGCGGTACTGATGCGCGGTTTGCTCGACAGCTACCTGATCGCCGCTTCGCCACCCGCCCGGGTTTGACAGGGACGGTTATTTTTCTGTCATCTTCGCCGTGCATGCTCTGACAGACCGGTGACACTCCAGGAACGGGGCGATCGGTATGCAGAACTTTCTTCTCGGGCCGGTGGTCATTTATTGTGAACACGCCCCAGGCACACAGTTTTCGGACTATTGAGTGGAGATCGAGATGGAAAGTATCAGTCTATTGCTCGGTGAGGCTCTGAGCCCGTATCAGGTTTCGTTGTCTCCAAGCGGTTCCCGTGGCGAATGCCTGGTGACCTTGAAGAACAGTCACGGCGCCATTGTGGTGGAACGCGAATTCAATCAGGCGCAACTGACCGACAAGCGCCAGTTGACCGATGTCGTCGACGGTTTGCACCGCGACGTTCTGATCGCTGAAGGACGGCTGGAGCCTTGTGTGATCGCGGCCTTGCGCAACGCTGCACTGGACAAGCGTGCGGCGCTGTAAAGATGAAATATTTTTTGTGGGAACCTTCCTGCATCCTTGTCAGTCAGACCCCATAACAGCAGGATCAAGCATTGTGCTCCGGTGCTTGTCGCTTGCTGCTACGGGTCTTTATGTAGGCCACGTTTAACCCCGAGTCGTCTCCCCACTTCTCGGGGTTTCTTTTGCCTGCGATTTGCTCATGGCGCCGCTTGCTGCTCGAAGAATGCCTGGGCCTGTTCGAGGTAGTCGCTTCGCATCGCGGGGTCCAGCCAGTCGGCGTACAACTGGTTCAGTTGATCGTGGGGGAGGGTGCGCAGCAGTTGGTTTATTTCGCTGATCGCCTGGCGGCCCTGGTGTGTGTCGGAGCAGCCGATGTAGCCCGACAGGTATTTACCGGTGCCGCGAATCGGATAAAACAGCAACTCGTCTTCGGCGATTTGCGCCAGATGAGCCTGATAACGAATTTCTGGCCAATAGCCCAGCACCACCTGTAGTCGTCCCAGGCGCTGCATCATCAGCAGACTATTCAGGGCGTCATTGCCGTAATGAGGTGTCAGGGCGTCCTGGGGTGCCTGGCGCAGCAAGTCATCGACCCTTTCACCGTAACTGCGCTCAGCCACGACACCGATTTTCTCTTTGCCATTGGCTAGAAGCGCTGCCAGATCGATTTCACCCTCCACGAGAAACGGCTCCAACACTCCGCGATCTTTCTGACGCACTACCAGCCCATTACTGACGGCGCGGAAGGCCGGGATGGAGTACGCGATCCATTGCGCGCGCTCTTTGCTCCAGATCAGCGACGGGTCGCAGGTGAAGGAGGCTTCGTGAAGCATCTGAATGCCTCGGGCTCGATTGACTCGCATCAGCTTGTGTTCGTATTGCGGCATTCCGTCAATCAGCATCGGCATGAGGTGATCAATGACACCCAAGCCCTTTTTCGGGCCTTCGAAAATGGTCAGTGGTGGCAAGTCGCGCAATAACCAGGTCAACGTCGGTTTCGCCTGAGCCCACGCTGGCAAGGTCAGTAGAAACACCAAGCCGAACAGCCGCCACGTCCACCACTGGTGAGCGCGGTTGGCGTCCGGTGTCGGCAGGCGTTTCAGTTCAAATGGCTCCGTCTTCGCGCAACCGGGCGATCTGCTTTTCGTCGTAGCCAAGATCGTGGAGTACCTGCGCATTGTGTTCACCGAGCTGCGGCCCGACCCATTCGGAGGAGCCCGGTGTCTCAGAGAGTTTCGGCACAATGCCCGGCATCTTGAAGTCTTTGCCGTCAGGCAGCTTGGCGTGCAGGAACATCTCTCGGGCCAGGTACTGCGGATCGTTGAACATGTCCTCGGCGCTGAAGATCCGGCTGGCCGGTACCTCGGCCTGATTGAGCAGATCGAGCACAGTTTGCAGCGGCAACGAATTGACCCAACGATCAATCACGCCATACAGCTCGTCGCGGCGATTGTCGCGGCCGTCGTTGCTCGCCAGTGTCGGATCGTTAGCCAGGTCTTCACGGCCGATGATCAGCATGAAGCGTTTGAAGATCGCGTCACCATTGGCGCCGATCTGCACGTGCTTGCCGTCGGCGCTGGTGTGAATAGAAGAGGGCGTGATGCCGGGCATGATGTTGCCGGTGCGCTCGCGGATAAAACCGAACACGTCGAACTCCGGCACCATGCTTTCCATCATCGCGAAAATGGCTTCATACAACGCCACATCGACAACCTGACCGGTGCCACCGTTAACCTCGCGATGACGCAGCGCCATCAGTGCGCCAATCACCCCCCACAGCGCAGCAATCGAATCGCCGATGGAAATCCCGGTACGCACCGGTGGCCGGTCCTCGAAACCGGTGATATAGCGCAGACCGCCCATGGACTCGCCGACCGCACCGAAGCCCGGTTGATCTTTCATCGGCCCGGTCTGACCGAAACCGGACAGACGCACCATCACCAGTTTCGGGTTTAACGCGTGCAGGGTTTCCCAGCTCAGGCCAAGTTTTTCCAGCACGCCGGGACGGAAATTCTCGATGAGGATGTCGGCTTCGCTGAGCAGTTGTTTCAGGATCGCCAAACCGTCAGGGTGTTTGAGGTTCAGCGTCAGCGACTTTTTATTGCGCGCCTGGACGAACCACCACAGCGACGTGCCTTCGTACAGTTTTCGCCATTTGCGCAAGGGATCACCGCCGTCTGGCGACTCGATCTTGATCACTTCGGCACCGAACTCGCCGCAAATACGCGAGGCAAACGGCCCGGCAATCAATGTACCCAATTCAATGACTTTCAGACCCGAGAGCGGTTTGCTGGTGAACGGCATGCGAAATCCTGTAGGACAAGGCTGAGCGGATACAGCGTTTTAACATAGCCGGCTGTCAGACGCCGCAGGTTGATCGCCATCAATTCGATGATTGCCTACCGCATCGGTTAGACTTGCCGACTTTCCTCGTATCAAGAAGCCCGTTCATGGCCCAGCCGTCCACTACCTACAAGTTTGAACTGAACCTCACCGACCTCGACCGCAGTGTCTACGAGAGCGTCAAGCAGACCATCGCCCGTCACCCTTCGGAAACCGAAGAGCGCATGACCGTGCGCCTGCTGGCCTACGCCCTCTGGTACAACGAGCAGTTGTCGTTTGGCCGTGGTCTGTCAGACGTGGATGAACCTGCGCTGTGGGAAAAGAGCCTGGACGACCGTGTTCTGCACTGGATCGAAGTCGGCCAGCCAGACGCCGATCGTCTGACCTGGTGCTCGCGTCGTACCGAGCGCACCAGCCTGCTGGCCTACGGCAGCCTGCGCGTCTGGGAAACCAAGGTGATCCCGGCGATCAAGAACCTGAAAAACGTCAACATCGCAGCGGTTCCGCAAGAAGTGCTGGAAACCCTGGCCAAGGACATGCCCCGCGTTATCAAGTGGGACGTGATGATCAGCGAAGGGACGATCTTCGTCACCGACGATCGTGGTCAGCACGAAGTCCAGTTGCAATGGCTGCAAGGTGAGCGCGGCTGATCCCGCGTCACCACCGGAATAATCCCACGTAATCAAGAGAAGTCTCCGTCACCCCATGCGTATCGAACCTCGCCAACTGCCTGCCACTCTGCCTTTTCTCGGTGATCTGCCACCGCTGTTGACCCGCTTGTACGCGGCGCGGGGCGTGCAATCCGAGGCGGAGCTGGACAAGAGCCTGGCGCGGTTGATTCCGTTCCAGCAGCTCAAGGGCATTGATGCGGCAGTGGACCTGCTGGTGACGGCGCTGGAGCAACGTCAGCGCATTCTTATCGTCGGCGACTTCGATGCGGACGGCGCGACGGCGAGTACCGTCGGTATGCTCGGCTTGTGCTTGCTCGGTGCGGCCCATGTCGATTATCTGGTGCCGAACCGTTTCGAATATGGCTACGGCCTGACCCCGGAAATCGTTGAAGTTGCGCTGACCCGCGAGCCGCAATTGCTGATCACCGTCGACAACGGCATCTCCAGTGTCGAAGGCGTGGCAGCAGCCAAGCGTGCAGGTCTGAAGGTCTTGATCACCGACCACCACTTGCCCGGCGATGAACTGCCACTGGCCGATGCGCTGGTCAATCCGAACCAGCCCGGTTGCGAATTTCCGAGCAAGGCGCTGGCCGGCGTCGGGGTGATTTTCTATGTGTTGATGGCGTTGCGCGCACGCTTGCGCAGCCTCGGCTGGTACGAGAACAAGCCGCAGCCGAACATCGGCGAACTGCTTGATCTGGTGGCGCTGGGCAGCGTCGCTGACGTGGTGCCGCTGGACGCCAATAACCGGATTCTGGTGCATCAGGGCCTCGAACGAATTCGCGCTGGACGCGCACGGCCGGGGATCAAAGCGATCCTTGAAGTGGCCAAGCGTGACGCTGCACGTATTACCTCCACCGATCTCGGTTTCATCGTCGGCCCGCGCCTGAATGCTGCCGGACGGCTGGATGACATGAGCCTGGGCATCGAATGCCTGCTCACCGCCGACGCCAATCAGGCCCGGGAAATGGCCGCACAACTGGACGGCATGAACCAGGATCGTAAATCCATCGAGCAGGGCATGCAGCGTGAAGCGCTGGCGCAGCTCAAGGACTTGCCAGTGGAGTCAATGCCGTTTGGTTTGTGCCTGTTCGATCCGGAGTGGCACCAGGGTGTGATCGGCATCCTCGCGTCGCGTATGAAAGAACGTTATTTCCGTCCGACCATTGCCTTTGCCGATGCGGGCGATGGTTTGCTCAAGGGCTCGGGGCGTTCGGTTCAAGGTTTTCACATTCGCGATGCCTTGAGCGTGGTAGCGGCGCAGCATCCAAACCTGATCGCCAAGTACGGTGGTCACGCAATGGCGGCCGGTCTGACCTTGCCACAGGAGAATTTTCCGCTGTTCGCCGAGGCCTTTGACGCTGAGGTGCGTAGGCAACTTCGCGAAGAAGACCTGACCGGGCGCATGCTGACCGATGGCACGCTGGCGGTTGAAGAATTCCACCTCGAACTGGCCCGCGCCTTGCGCCATGCCGGGCCTTGGGGGCAGCACTTCCCGGAGCCGCTGTTTCATGGCGTGTTCCAGTTGGTCGAACAGCGGGTGGTCGGCGAGCGGCACCTGAAAGTGGTGCTCAAGAGCGAGTGCGGCTCGGTGAAACTGGATGGCATTGCCTTTGGTATTGACCGCGATATCTGGCCGAATCCGACGATTCAATGGGTTGAACTGGCTTACAAGCTCGACGTTAACGAATTTCGGGGTAACGAGACTGTGCAACTGATGATTGCTCATATCGAACCGCGCTGACCCCTTCGCGAGCAGGCTCGCTCCCACAGGTACGGTGTTGTCCTTGTGGGAGCGAGCCTGCTCGCGAAGGCGGACTTTCACACACAGAATTACTCTGAACCCTCCCTCATCCCCGGTTGTCGACTAGGCTCTAAGCACTGCTTGATTGGCCTTGTGACGTCTTGTCGAATTTTTTGCCCGCGGGGGCGGGTGCTGCACCTTTTCCTGTCACTCGTCGACTATTCAAACAGAACCCTGGAGCCTGCCCACTGATTTGAGAGGTGCCCCATGAGTCTGCTGCTTGAACCCTTCACCCTGCGCCAACTGACCCTGCCCAACCGCATCGCCGTCTCACCGATGTGCCAATACTCGAGCGTCGACGGCCTGGCCAACGACTGGCACCTGGTGCATCTCGGCAGCCGCGCGGTGGGTGGTGCCGGTCTGGTATTTACCGAAGCCACGGCGGTCACAGCCGACGGGCGAATTACCGCCGAAGACCTTGGCCTGTGGAATGACGAACAGATCGAACCGCTGCAACGCATCACCCGCTTCATCACGTCCCAAGGCGCGGTCGCCGGCATTCAACTGGCCCACGCCGGGCGCAAGGCCAGCACCCATCGGCCGTGGATCGGCAAGCATGGCAGCGTCAAACCCGATGATGGCGGCTGGACCCCGGTCGGGCCCTCGCCGATTGCCTTCGATCCGCAACACACGCAACCGAAACAGCTGGATGAAGGGCAGATTGCCGACGTCATTCAGGCGTTTGTCGATGCCGCCAAGCGCGCGCTGAAGGCCGGCTTCAGTGTGGTTGAGGTGCATGCCGCGCACGGTTATCTGCTGCATCAGTTTCTTTCGCCGCTGAGCAATCAGCGCCGGGATCAGTATGGTGGTTCGTTTGAAAATCGTATTCGTCTGGTGCTGCAAGTGACTGAAGCTGTGAGGGCGGTCTGGCCTGAGGAGTTGCCGGTGTTTGTTCGCGTGTCCGCGACTGACTGGGTGGAAGACGGCTGGAATCCGGACGAAACCGTAGAGCTGGCGCGGCGCCTGCACACCCTTGGCGCGGATCTGATTGATGTGTCGTCGGGTGGGACGGCGGCCAACGCGGAAATTCCGGTCGGGCCGGGTTATCAGACGCGCTTCGCCGAACGTGTGCGCAAGGAGTCAGGCATCGCCACCGGCACCGTGGGAATGATTACCGAGCCGGCGCAGGCCGAGCACATTCTGCGCACCTGTCAGGCCGATATCATCTTCCTCGCCCGCGAACTGTTGCGTGATCCGTATTGGCCGCTGCACGCGGACGATGATCTGGGTGGGCGCAAAGCGGTGTGGCCGGCGCAGTATCAGCGTGCGACCCATCGTGATCAGCCGATTCATGAGTCTGATTTGCGCGATTGAGTCAGTCGCGGTAAAGCAAAAAAGCCCCGGTCAGTGATGGCCGGGGCTTTGTTTTTTATCTGCTGAATGTTGTTTTGCCTGTACGGCCTTCGCGAGCAGGCTCGCTCCCACATTGGATCATGCCGGTCATGACTTTTGTGATCGGCCGAGATCAACTGTGGGAGCGAGCCTGCTCGCGAAGAGGCCCGCCCAAACGCTAGAGCAACCTCAAGGGTACTTACGCTTGTCCGGCGCCGGCGGGAAATACTGGTACAACCAGGTCTCGCTCAACGTGCGGTCATTTGTGCGAATGAACAAGCGCAGTTCCACCGGCTCCACGCTGTCATTGGTCGGGTACCAGTCGAACAGGATCCGGTAACCCTTGATGTCATCCAGCACCAGCACGCTGAAGTCCTGCACCTTGCCGTTCGAGCAGGTCACTACCGGCTCGATCCCGGTACCCTGCGGCAGACGATCCAGACCACCACCGGTGAAGTCCACGGCAAAACGACGTGCCCAGACCGGCGGATAATGCTCGCCCGGTGCCCAACCTTCGGTGAATCCGCCCATGCCGGAACGGGTCGCGTGCACCCGTGCCAACGGCGTACCCACTGGCGGCAGCGCGCTCCAGTACAGCTTGTAGCCGTAGTTCAGCGAATCCCCGGCAGCCACCGGTTTTTTCGGTGTCCAGAACGCCACGATGTTATCGAGGGTCTCCCCGGTCGTAGGAATTTCCAGCAGATCGATAGAGCCTTCACCCCACGCGGTGGTCGGTTCTACCCACAGGCTCGGGCGCTTGCTGTACCAATCGACAGTGTCCTGATAGTTGGCGAACTCGTGGTCGGTCTGCACCAGCCCGAAACCCTTCGGATCCTTGTCGGCAAACGCATTGAATTGCAGGGTCGCCGGGTTGTTCAGCGGGCGGCAGATCCACTCGCCGTTGCCGCGCCGCATCGCCAGACGATCCGAGTCGTGGATCTGCGGGTGGATGGTGTCGCACATGCGGCGCTCGTGGGTGCCGCAACTGAACATGCTGGTCATCGGCGAGATACCCAGTTGCTCGATCGCCGTGCGCGCATTGATGTGCGCATCGACTTCCATCACCACGCGCTCGGCCTGGCAGTCGATGTCGAAACGGTAGGCGCCAGTGGCACTCGGCGAGTCGAGCAAGGCATACACCACAAATCGGGTGGCGTTCTTGTCCGGTGTCTCGAACCAGAACTTGGTGAAGTCAGGGAATTCTTCGCGTTTTTTCGCGTATGTGTCGATCGCCAGGCCGCGCGCCGAGAGGCCATATTGGCCAGTGGCGTCTACCGCACGGAAATAGCTGGCGCCGAGGAACGACAACACATCGTGACGATCCAGCTCCGGCGCTTTGAACAGCTTGAAGCCGGCAAAACCGAGGTCACCCTTGAGCTGCTGGGTGTCGACTGAAGTGTTTTCATAGTTGAACAGCGCCGGGCGGAAATGCACTTCGCGGGCAGTGCGGGTCTTGGCGTCGACGCTGTACATGCGCACCGGCTGACGGAACCCCATGCCGACGTGGAAGAACTGCACGTCCAGCTGACCCTTGTTTTCCTTCCACAGCGAATGCTCGCCGTCGTAGCGGATCGCATTGAAGTTCTGCGGGGTCATGGTCGCCAGGGTCGGCGGCAGCACCTGTTTGGTGTCCTGATAGGCGCTGCCAGCCAGTTGCTTGGCCTGGCGCTTCAGCGCTTCGAAGTCGAAGGCCTGAGCCTCGCCATCGGCGGCGCCGCCATTGGCCGCCCACGCACGGCTGGCCAGCAAGCCAGTGGCCGAAAGACCGGTGTAAGCCGCAATGGCCATGGACGCTTTGAGCAAATTCCTGCGGTGCATAAATACAACCTGTCGTGTGCAATCCCGCGCCGTTCCTGGCACGTGCTGGATCAGAAATAACGGTTCGGACAAGCCTTCGGCCAAACGCAACGGACTATTAACAGATGCCCGCTAGCTTAAACGGTTCGCTCGCAATGCAAAATTCGTTGATTCACCGCGCCAGTGTGTCAATGAAACAAGACATGTCGGTTAAAAATCTGACAGGGCGTTCTGATTTACACGGCATATCTGCTTTTTTCGACTAATTACTCTAAAAACCGCTTTTCAGCGCCGATTTAATTTCTATTCTATGGGCATGACCGGTGCTGACCGGTAGGGCACACGGCGCTGCTGTAAGGGGCAGGGCGATGTGGTGGTTTAGCAATTCTTTGAAGTATTGAAGGACATCGTCCATGGCAAAAATACAAGGGATCACCGACATGTTGGGCATCTTTCCCTGCCTCGGCAGCGGCCGCAAAAGGCGTCGGCTCAGCTCTGACGAAGTGAAGCTGGTGGAGCGTTATCGGGAGCTTTCGGAGAACGACCGGATTGCGATGCGGTATCTGGTGGATGCGATGCGGAGTGTTTCGCGGTTTTGAGTGGAAATAAAAAGGGGCGGACTGAAAGGTCCGCCCCTTTTTATTTGGATCAGCTACACGTTCCCAGGACTGGATACGGCCGTTGGCCGTGTATCAACTCCGGCACATCCCGCCATTTGACCCACGCCTGCTGTTGCCAGTGCAGCAACGGCACGGTGACGCCTGCCCAATGCATCGAACTCAAGCTCGGATGGTTTCCTACTGGGCTTGAATGGGTGTCGCGCAGCATCGGGATGACTTCATGGCTCAGCCATTGGCGCAGGTGTCGGTTTTCCGGGACGAAGTGATGGACGAGCAGGGCGAACAGGCCGGATTCGCTGACCATCGCGCAATCGATGATTTCGCCGTCCCGACGCAGAAGGACATGGCGACGCTGGTCGGGATCGAGTTTCAGGGTGAGGCGTTCGTTTAGCGGATAGCCCATCAGGCGACCGAGATCCTGAACACAGAACCAGGCTTCGTGATCTTGCATGAAGGCGTGGAGGAAACGGTTGTGGCGGGTGAAGGCGGTGGGGGTGAAGAAAGCGGAGGTTTCAGAAGGAATTTGTACGTGGTTAGGCATTTGTCGACTCCAATATCGAGAATAGAGCCGCCACTCAAATGAGCGCGGTTGCGCCATGTTGATTTTGTTCCGGCTTCGACACCGGGCTGCTGATGTCACAGCCGGAAAGAAGACTATCTGCCGTGTGCTCTGCGCACCAAGTCTGTTCTATCGACAATAACTGTAGGAAATGGGGCTTTTTCAGGAAGGCTGCATCTGTAGGAAATGCCTGTTTTTGCACTCGCTGCAGTCCGTCTGCATCTGAAGCCTGTTTTTTCGTTTATTCATGAAAACCCAAGCAATGAACTGCAGGTTTTCTTCATGTTGATCGAATTCTCGGTATCCAATTACCGCTCATTTCGGGATAGGCAAACCCTGTCCATGGCGGCGAGCCCTCGTCTGAGCAAAACGCGCAATACGTTCAAAGCCTCCACGAGCGCAGAAAAGCTTCCGGAGCTGTTGAAGGTTGCAGCTATTTACGGTCCGAACGCCTCCGGAAAGTCTTCACTGATCCGCGCACTGGGCATCGTCGGACGCTTGCTAGCGACACCACGTGGTTCAAATGACGACGCGCTGCCTGTTTCACCCTTTCGATTTGATTGCACTCTGAGCGATGCGCCCAGTGTCTTTGAGTACGACTTTATTCAGGGCGGACTGCGCTATCGGTTTGTCCTCGGGCTGACCGCGCAGAGGATTGTTCAGGAACAACTGACTGCTTACCCGAAAGGTAAGGAAACACTGCTTTATGACCGCCGGTTTGATGCTGAAGGTGAGCATTACCTGTTTGGTAAAGCCCTTGAGGGCGGCAAGGAAGTGCATTGCGCCTGGCGTCGATTGACCAGTCCGACGATGCTGTTTATTGCACAAGCCGTCACTCATAGCAGCGAAGAGTTGAGTCAACTGGGCACTCCATTCAGTTGGTTTCAAACCGGTCTGCTAGTCATTGAACAAAACAACATGCTTGGCTTATCCACAGCCTCGATTCGCTTTCTGCAAATGGTCAAAAATCATACGAGCAACCTGCGCGATTTTCTCAGTGCGCTGGATATTCCTGTGTCTGCGATACAACTCGACCCGGATGACGCCTGTGCAGACTTGAGCAACAGAAAACTGACCTTGAAGGAGTTCTTCGCGGCGGCTCAAAGGGACAAACTGACCCTCACGCATTCCAGCATTTCAGGCGATGCGCAGTTCGACTTCTCGGAGGAGTCTTGCGGTACCAAAAACCTGATTGGTTTCTGGTTGCCCTGGTTCATGATGAATCAGACCGGCGGCAGTGGGATCCTCTGCGTCGACGAACTGAATAGCAGTCTTCATCCCGAAATCGTCGCTGACTTGATCGCAAAGCATCTGGACAGTGGGTTGGATACCCAACTGATTTTCACGACACACGATACCCATCTGATGAATGAAAAGATTCTGCGGCGTGACCAGTTCTGGATTACAGAACGTGATGCTCATGGCGCCACAAGCCTGTTTTCCGTACACGATTTTGGCGGCCGGGAAAGCGAGGATGTCGAGAAGCGTTACTTCGAAGGGCGTTATCGCGGGCTGCCGCTGATAAGGCGGGGGTGAGGGTAGTGAGTTCGTTCAAATCGTTCGATCGCAAGGCTTCCCGCTTCAAACCGCAGCCTAAGGTGCTGGTATTGTGTGAAGACAGTAAGTCAGGGAAACGTTATCTGGAGGAAGCCGCGTTTTATTTTCGGGCCAAGGCCCAAGTTGAGATCGTCCACTGCGGTGTTACACATCCAAGCGGCATTGTTGAGCGAGCAGTCGTAAGGCAAAAAAGCTTCGATAAGGTGTTCTGTGTTTTGGATCGAGACACCCACATGTGCTTCGAGCGAGCGTTGAATGTGGCGAAGTCTTATCCAAAAATCCAAGTCATCGCATCTTATCCGTGCTTCGAGTTTTGGCTACTACTGCACTTTGGCTACAGTCGAAAACCGTTCAGCACAGCCGGGAAGAACTCTCCGGCTGATTTGGTGACCAAGAGCCTCAGAGCAAAACCCAGCATGGCTGACTATCAGAAAGGCAAAGACGTCAGCTACTTCGCTCAGCTACTCGGAAAGCCATTTCAGCAGGCAAGAGCGCTGGCCCCCAAAGTTCTTGAGGATGTCGCCCTCAGTGGCGAACACAACCCAAGCACTGAAATTCACCTTTTGATGGATGAGTTCGAAGCCCTCTCAAAGCCCCAGCCGATTGACACATAAGTCCTCTCCGAGCCTCCCCCCATTGGCCTGGCTCAGTAGTTGAGAGGAGACGTTGCTGGCAGGCGCTGGCTGAACCAAGGCCATTCAGTCGCCATCCACTGTAGGAAACAAGATTTTTCCTTGAAGGTCACGCCTGTAGGAAATGCCTGTTTTTGCATGGGTGCCAGCGAGCCCGCCCCTAACCAGTGTTTTTTCCGTTATTTGTTTGAATCTCGCGCATCGCTACAGATGCTCGGCCCTTGGTTTCCGGGCTCAAAGGATTGTGACGAATAACGGAGAATTCAATGAAGGTGTTTCTCAAGCAGATCAACGGCCCTTGGGATAAGGGCTGGGGGAAAATTTACGTCGCAGCGCTAACTTGGAAGTGAACTCAATGACGACTGTATTTATTGCCGGCTCTATCAACATCAAGAACCTTGATCCGAAGGTTAAAGAGCGTATCAATAATATCGTGGCGTCTGATTTTGAGGTGGTGGTTGGGGATGCAGGTGGCGCCGATACCTCCATTCAGGAGTACCTGCTGAGTCTCGAACGATCCAGAACCACGGTGTTCTGCAGCGGTTCGGCGCCGAGGAACAACCTTGGGCACTGGCCCGCCAGAACAGTCGACTCCAAACATTCGAAAGGGTCGAGAGTTTTCTTCACCGAGAAAGACGTCGTCATGGCCGAAGCAGCCGACTACGGCTTGATGATCTGGGATGCAAAGAGCACCGGCACGCTCAGCAACGTCATTGAATTGTTGTCGAGAAAGAAGAAGTCGCTTGTTTTCGTCAACAAGGAAAAGGAATTCAAAGTAGTCGGAGACGTCAGTCAGCTCGAAGAGTTGATTGCATTCATGTCCGATCACGCCAAGCAAAAAGCCAATGAAAAAATCAAACTGTTCGATCGTATTTCCTTGCTGAAACACGATCAGGCAGAGCTTTCTTTTTGATGGTTTTTCTCGGTTTTCCTGAACCCCGGCACCTTGTCGATGCCGGGATCGCAGGCTCTTAGCGACTCACCTTCCACGCATCCCCAGCCGGCGCCTTGCCATGGTCATACGGCTTGCCAATCCACATATAAACCAGCCCCAAACCAATCACGATCGCCGTGCTCAACACCATCGCGTAATTCACATACCAAGCCGCATCCGGCGTGCGTGGCCAAGCCATGTTGATGATGGCGCCAACGCCATACACCAGCGCGCCGACATTCACTGGCCAGCCCCACGCGCCGAGGGTGAATTTGCCGCTCGGTTTCCAGCCTTTGCTGCGGGCGTACAGCGCGGCCAGGACGATCATCTGGAACGCGAGGTAGATGCCGATGGCGGCGAAGCTGACGATGGTGGTGACGGCGTCTTGCAGGAAGAAGCCGAGAGCGATGATCAGGGCCGGCAGGACGCCGGACACGAACAGTGCGGCAACCGGTACTTGGGTGGTAGGAGAAATCTTTTTCAGCAGTCGGCTGCCGATGACCATTTCGTCGCGAGCGTAGGAGTACAGCAGACGACTCGCCGCGGCCTGTAGGCTGATGACGCAGGAGATGAAGGAAATCATCACCACGCCCATCACCACTTTCGAGCCGACCGGGCCGAAGGCGTTGTCGAGGATGGTGGTGACCGGGTCTTTGTCGGTGCCGTTGATCACGGCTTGCATGTCCGGCACGGCGAGGATCAGAGCGAGGCAGGCGAACATCGCTGCGATGCCGCCGATGTAGATGGTCATGCGCATGGCCACCGGGATTTTTGCGCTCGGGTTCGGGGTTTCTTCGGCGACGTCGCCACAGGCCTCGAAGCCGTAGTAAAGGAACATCCCTGCCAGCGATGCGGTGAGGAACGCCGGCAGGTAAGAGCCGTCGACGCTGATGTCGAAGGTGTTGAACAGCACGCTGAGCGGCTGATGACGTTCGAAGATCAGCAGGTAAACACCGACGATTACCGCGCCGACCAGTTCGCAGAGGAAGCCGAACATGGCGATGCGCGCCAGCACTTTGGTGCCGCTGAGGTTGACCAGCGTGGCGAACAAGGTCAGCACCAGAGCGATGACGATGTTGGTGTTGTTGCTCGGCTCAAATCCCAGCATGGCGGCCAGGTACGGGCCAGCGCCGACTGCAACGGCAGCGATGGTCACGCAGAGGGCGATGGAGTAAATCCAGCCGACCATCCACGCCCATTTCTTGCCGACCAATCGGCGTGCCCAAGGGTAAACGCCGCCGGAAATCGGGAACTGCGAAACCACTTCGCCGAAGATCAGGCACACCAGCAACTGACCGCACCCGACCAGCAAGTAGGCCCAGAACATCGGTGGGCCGCCGGCGGCGAGGCACAGGCCGAAGAGGGTATAAACCCCTACGACCGGTGACAGATAAGTGAAGCCCAAGGCGAAGTTTTCCCACAGGCTCATGCTGCGGTTGAAGTTGGAGGTGTAGCCCAGTTTGCGCAGTTGTTCGGCATCGCTGTCGGCAACGGCTGTGACGAGATCGGGTGAGGAACTCATGTGTGATTGCTCCGTGAAATCGGCAGATTTCGGATGGCCGAGGCCATGGCGGGGCTTTGTGGGCGCCGCCCGGTTCGGTAGTTATTGTTTTGGGATCCTGGTGGTGCGTAGTGCCGGTTTCCTTCCTGAAACCGAGGTGACGCCTTCGCGAGCAGGCTCGCTCCCACAGGGGGAACGCATTTCAATTAATGTGGGAGCGAGCCTGCTCGCGAAGCTTTTAAAGACTTAGTGCTTGAACATCACATGCCGAACCGTGGTGTAGTCCTCCAGACCATACATGGACATGTCTTTCCCGTAACCGGACAATTTCTGACCGCCATGGGGCATTTCGCTGACGAGCATGAAGTGCGTGTTCACCCACGTGCAGCCGTACTGCAAGCGTGCCGACAGGCGATGCGCGCGTCCTACATCCGCTGTCCACACCGAGGAGGCGAGGCCGTAATCCGAATCGTTGGCCCATTCCAGCGCCTGCGCTTCATCGGTGAATTTGGTCACCGAGACCACCGGGCCAAACACTTCGCGGCGAACGATTTCGTCGTCCTGCTGCGCATCGGCCAACACGGTCGGCTCGAAGAAGAAACCATTGCCATCAACAGCCTTGCCGCCAGTGATCAAACGAATGTGCGGCTGCGCCACAGCACGCTCGACAAACCCGGCAACACGGTCACGATGCTGCGCCGTAATCAACGGCCCCAGTTCAGTCGAAGGATCATCCTGCAAACCGTACTTGATGCTGCTGACCGCCGCGCCGAGCTTCTCGACGAACTTGTCGTAAATGCCTTGCTGCGCATAAATCCGGCACGCGGCAGTGCAATCCTGGCCGGCGTTGTAGAAACCAAACGTACGAATCCCTTCCACCGCCGCATCGATATCGGCGTCATCGAAGATGATTACCGGCGCTTTACCGCCCAGTTCCATGTGCATGCGTTTAACGCTGTCGGCAGTGCTGGAAATGATGTTGGCGCCCGTGGCGATGGAGCCGGTCAGCGAAACCATGCGCACTTTCGGATGGGTAACCAGCGGGCTGCCCACGGTAGGGCCGCGACCAAACACCAGATTGAGTACGCCGGCCGGGAAGATTTCCGACGCCAGTTCGGCCAGACGCAACGCGGTTAGCGGGGTTTGTTCCGACGGCTTGAGCACCACGGTATTACCGGCCGCCAGCGCCGGGGCAATTTTCCAGGCGACCATCATCAGTGGGTAGTTCCACGGCGCGATGGAGGCAATCACGCCGACCGGATCGCGGCGGATCATCGAGGTGTGGCCGGGCAGGTATTCGCCAGCGGCCGAACCGCTCATGCAACGGCTGGCGCCGGCGAAGAAACGGAACACGTCGGCAATCGCCGGAATTTCGTCGTTGAGCGCGGCGCTGTAGGGTTTGCCGCAGTTGTCGGATTCCAGTTTGGCCAGTTCTTCGCCGTGGGCTTCGATGGCGTCGGCGAGTTTGAGCAACAGCAGCGAGCGGTCTTTCGGCGCGGTTTGCGACCACTCGGCGAAGGCGTTGTCGGCGGCGCGTACGGCGGCATCGACCTGGGCTTCGCTGGCTTCGTTGATTTCAACCAGGACTTCGCCGAGCGAGGGATTGAGCACTGGTTGCGCCGGGCCTTCGCCGTTGACCAGTTGGCCGTTGATCAGGAGTTTGGTTTGCATGCTTTTGTCCTCTTTGAATCTATTATTTTTCTGCCGAAACCGGATTGAAACTGTGGGAGCGAGCCTGCTCGCGAAAGCGCTGTATCAGTCGACATCAATGTCGGATGTGGCGGCCTCTTCGCGAGCAGGCTCGCTCCCACAGGGGGATTTTTGGTGTCTGTTAGATATTTATTTACCGCCACTGCCGGCAACGCTCTCGCCACCACGCGTCAGGTAATACGCGCCGAGGATCGGCAACATGGTCACCATCATCACCAGCATGGCGACGACGTTGGTCACCGGCACATCCCGTGGCCGGCTCAGTTGATTGAGCAGCCACAACGGCAACGTGCGCTCATGCCCGGCGGTGAACGTGGTGACGATGATTTCGTCGAACGACAACGCAAATGCCAACATGCCGCCGGCCAGCAACGCCGAGCCGAGGTTGGGCAGGATGATGTAGCGAAAGGTCTGCCAGCCATCGGCGCCGAGGTCCATCGACGCCTCGATCAAGCTGTGCGAAGTGCGGCGCAGGCGGGCGATAACGTTGTTGTAGACGATCACCACGCAGAAGGTCGCGTGACCGACGATGATGGTGAACATCCCCGGCTCGATGCCCAGCGTTTTAAACGTCGCCAGCAGCGCGATCCCGGTGATGATTCCCGGCAGCGCAATCGGCAAGATCAGCATCAGCGAGATGCCCTGTTTGCCGAAGAAATCCCGACGATAAAGCGCGGCTGATGCGAGCGTGCCGAGCACCATCGCAATCAACGTGGCGATGGCTGCGATTTGCAGCGACAGCTTGATCGACTCCAGAACATCCGGTCGCGAAAACGCCACGCTGAACCAGTGCAACGTGAAGCCCTTCGGTGGAAAGCTGAACGCGGCTTCTTCGGTGTTGAAGGCATAGAGGAAGATGATCAGTATCGGGAAGTGCAGAAACAGCAACCCGCCCCAGGCCGCGATCTTTAAGCCTGATGATGCTTTCTCAGAGCGCATCGAAAGCCCCCAGTCGTTTGACGATCGAAAGGTAAACTGCGATCAACACAATCGGCACCAACGTAAACGCCGCCGCCATCGGCATATTGCCGATCGCACCTTGCTGCGCGTACACCATGCTGCCGACAAAATAGCCCGGCGGCCCGACCAGTTGCGGCACGATGAAATCACCCAAGGTCAGCGAAAAAGTGAAGATCGAACCCGCCGCGATGCCCGGAATCGACAGCGGCAAAATCACCTGCATAAAGGTCTGACGCGGCTTCGCACCAAGGTCAGCGGAGGCCTGCAACAGCGATGGCGGCAGACGTTCCAGCGACGCCTGAATCGGCAGGATCATGAACGGCAGCCAGATATAGACAAACACCATGAACCGCCCCAGATGCGAGGTCGACAAGGTGCTGCCGCCGACGCCGGGAATCCCCAGAATGAACTGCAACACCGGCTCCAATCCAAGGTGCTGCACGAACCACTGCGCCACGCCGCCCTTGGCCAGCAGCAACGTCCACGCATACGCCTTGACGATGTAACTGGCCCACATCGGCATCATCACCGCGATGTAGAAAAACGCCTTGGTCTTGCCCGTGGTGTAGCGCGCCATGTAATAGGCGATCGGGAACGCGACGATGGCGCTGGCGATCGACACGACGATGGCCATGCTCAGCGTGCGCAGGATGATGTCGAAGTTCGACGGTTGAAACAGCGCGGCAAAATTCGCCAGGGTCAGGTCAGGGGTGACCGCCATGGTGAAGTCGTCGAAGGTGTAGAAACCCTGCCACAACAGCACCAGCAACGAGCCGAGATAAATCGCGCCAAACCACAGCAGCGGCGGCACCAGCAGCATCGATAAGTACAGGTTCGGCTTGCGGTAGAGCAGGTTGGAAAACCTGCGCAACGGCGGCGATGACGTCATCGCGAGCGTGCTCATGTCACACCCCGCTCGGCACGGAGTCGTGCAGCGGAATCATCGCTTCCCGCGCCCAACGCGCGCTCAGGCGCTGGCCGGTCTGGTGCTGTGCGCTGCTGTCGATCCACTGATTGTTGGCGTGACGGATGCTGAGGGTCTGGCCGTTTTCCAGTTTCAATTCATAACGCGTGGCGCTGCCCTGATATTGGATGTCGTGGAGTAACCCGCTGACTTCGATTTCGTGACTGGCCAGCGGGCCTTCGGCAAAACGCACGTGCTCCGGGCGGATCGAAAACGGCTGCGGATGACCGCTGATTTCACGCGCCAGATCGCCACGAATCACGTTCGAGGTGCCGACGAATTCGGCGACGAAAGTGGTGGTCGGTTTCATGTACAGATTGCGCGGCGTGTCGACTTGTTCGATGCGGCCTTTGTTGAACACGGCGACGCGATCGGACATCGACAGCGCTTCGGTTTGATCGTGAGTGACGAAGATGAAGGTGATGCCGAGTTGACGTTGCAGCTTCTTCAGTTCGCTTTGCATTTGTTCGCGCAGTTTCAGATCGAGCGCACCCAAAGGCTCATCGAGCAACAGCACGCGCGGGCGGTTGACCAAGGCGCGGGCGAGGGCCACACGTTGGCGCTGACCGCCGGACAACTGCACTGGTTTGCGTGCGCCATAACCGCCGAGGGCGACCATGTCCAAGGCTTCTTCGGCACGTTTGTGACGTTCGGTTTTGCCGACGCCTTTGACCTTCAAACCGTAGGCGACGTTGTCGAGGACGTTCATGTGCGGGAACAGCGCGTAATCCTGAAACACCGTATTGACGTCGCGTTGATACGGCGGCAAACCCGCCGCTTCGGCGCCGTGGATACGGATCGAGCCGGCGCTCGGTTGTTCGAACCCGGCGATCAGGCGCAAGCACGTGGTTTTGCCCGAGCCGGAAGGGCCGAGCATGGAAAAGAACTCGCCGTCCTCGATATCGATGGAGACCCGGTCAACGGCTTTTACGTCGCCGAACTGCCGGGAAACGTTGGTGAACTGGACTGCAAGCGTCATGGTGCGGTGCTCCGGTAAAACGGGCTTTCAAAAAAGTCGTGTGTGCGTCGAAAAGATCGCAGCCTGCGGCAGCTCCTACAGTAGGTGTGCAGGGCGCTGAAATTGCTTTTAGCTCCCTCTCCCTCCGGGAGAGGGCGGGGGGTGAGGGTGGCGGTTTCGGCCAGTGCTCTGAGATCAAGAGCAAAGGCAAAAGCTACCCCTTCACCCCAGCCCTCTCCCCCAAGGGGGAAAGGGGGCAGACCGCGTCGTTATTGAGAGCTAGCGGCCGCCCATGATCGCGATGTAGTCCTGGGTCCATCGGCTATACGGCACAAACTTGCCGGCTTCAGCCTGCGGGGTTTTCCAGAAAGCGATCTTGTCGAACTGGTCGAAACCGTTGGTTTTGCAGCCTTCAGCGCCGAGCAATTCGCTCTCCTTGCACGCCGCTGGCACCGCCGGCAACGAACCAAACCACGCCGCCACATCACCCTGGACTTTCGGTTTCAGCGACCAGTCCATCCACTTGTACGCGCAGTTCGGGTGTTTGGCCTCGGCGTGCAGCATCGTGGTATCAGCCCAACCCGTAGCGCCTTCTTTCGGAATGGTCGAAGCAATCGGCTGCTTCTCGTTCATCAAACCGTTGACCTGATACGGCCAGGCACTCGACGCCACCACGCCTTCGTTTTTGAAGTCGCTCATCTGCACCGTGGTGTCATGCCAGTAGCGGTGGATCAGCGGCTGCTGCGCGCGTAACAGATCGAGCACGGCTTTGTATTGATCTTCGGTGAGCTGGTACGGATCCTTGATGCCCAGTTCAGGCTTGGTCGATTTCAGATACAACGCCGCATCGGCGATGTAGATCGGCCCGTCATAGGCCTGCACGCGGCCCTTGTTCGGCTTGCCGTCGGGCAGATCCTGCGCGGAAAACACCACGTTCCAACTGGTCGGTGCGGTCTTGAATACGTTGGTGTTGTACATCAGCACGTTCGGGCCCCACTGGTACGGGGTGCCGTAAGTCTGCTGGTTGACCACGTACCACGGCGCGTCTTTGAGGCGTGGGTCGAGGGTGTTCCAGTTCGGGATCAACGCGGTGTTTATCGGTTGCACACGCTTGCCGACGATCAACCGCAGCGAGGCATCGCCCGACGCGGTGACCAGGTCGTATCCGCCCTTGGCCATCAGGCTGACCATCTCGTCCGAGGTCGCAGCGGTCTTCACATTGACCTTGCAGCCGGTTTCCTGCTCGAAACCGGTGACCCAGTCGTAGGCTTTATCGCTCTCGCCACGTTCGATGTAACCCGGCCACGCAACGATATCCAGCTGACCTTCGCCAGCCCCGACAGCCTTCAACGGCTCGGCAGCTGAAACGCTTGCGCTGGCCAGCAGGGCCGTGGTGATTGCACTGAGCAGTGCGGTCTTGTGCACGAACATGGTTGAACCCTCTTCTTTAAATTATGGTCGGGGCAGTTGTGAACGCGGTGAAGCATGCCGTTAACGGCTTGTTATTAGCGTAGTCAGAGATGCTGGCCGTGGCGGGCCATGATGTGCCGCACCACGCTGTAGTCCTGCAGCGAATCACTGGATAAGTCTTTGCCGTAGCCGGAGCGTTTCAGCCCGCCGTGGGGCATTTCGCTGACCAGCATGAAATGGCTGTTGATCCACGTGCAGCCGTACTGCAAGCGCGCGGCGACCTGCATCGCCTTGTCCAGGTTCTGTGTCCAGACCGACGAGGCGAGGCCGTATTCGGAGTCGTTGGCCCAGTCGACGGCCTGCGCGAGTTCGTCAAAACGGGTCACGGTGACCACCGGGCCGAACACTTCGCGCTGGACGATTTCATCGCTTTGTTTGCAACCGGCGAGCAGCGTCGGCTGATAGTAGAAACCGGCGCCGGAATGCACCGCCGCACCGGTCACGCGTTCGATGTGCGGCTGACCGAGGGCGCGTTCGACGAAACTGGCCACGCGGTCGCGCTGGCGGGTGCTGATCAGCGGGCCGATCTCGTTGTCGGCATCACGTTTGCCGGCGAAGCGCAGGCTGCTGACGGCAGCACCGAGTTCGGCGACCAGCTTGTCGTGAATCCCGCCCTGCGCATAGATCCGGCAAGCGGCGGTGCAGTCCTGCCCGGCGTTGTAGTAACCGTAGGTGCGCACGCCGTCGACCACGGCCTGGATGTCGGCGTCGTTGCAGACGATCACCGGGGCTTTGCCGCCAAGTTCGAGGTGCGTGCGTTTCAGGGTTTTCGCGGCGGCCTGGAGGATTTTCTGCCCGGTGACGATATCGCCGGTCAGCGAGACCATGCGTACTTTGGCGTGGCCGACCAAATGGCTGCCAACGCCTTCGCCACCACCGCAGATGATGTTGATCACCCCGCGCGGCAGGATTTCGGCCAGCGCTGGCGCCAGGGCGAGGATCGACAGCGGTGTGTGTTCGGACGGTTTGAACACCAGCGTGTTGCCGGCGGCGAGGGCCGGGGCGATCTTCCACGCGGCCATCATGATCGGGTAATTCCACGGCGCAATCGAGGCGACCACGCCAATCGGGTCGCGACGGACCATGCTGGTGTAGCCGGGCAGGTATTCGCCGCTCAACTGACCAGTCTGGCAGCGCACGGCGCCAGCGAAGAAACGGAACACATCGACGGTCGCCGTCAAATCGTCCTGACGCGCCAGGTGCAACGGCTTGCCGCAGTTCAGCGATTCGAGGCGGGCGAGGTGGTCGGCGTGTTTTTCCACGGCGTTGGCAATGTCGAGCAGCAGGTTGGAACGTTGCTGCGGCGTGGTGCGCGACCATTCGCCGAAGGCGCGGTGGGCGGCGAGGATGGCGGCTTCGACCTGCTCGGTGCTGGCTTCGGCGATGTGCGTAAGAATTTCACCGGTGGCCGGGTTGAGAATCGGCTCGACAAAACCTTCCCCACCGACCAGTTCGCCATCGATCAACAACGCGGTACACATCGGGGTCTGCACGCCAACCATTTTCCGCGATCTCTTTTCTTGTGTGGCCATTGTTGCTCCCTGAAACCGGGAGCCGACCGTCTTATAGATGCAGCAAGACTAGTGCGCGGCTCCGAGGTCGACAAATTCTAAATACTGAAGACAGCATTCGATTAAATAGATGGCTTGCGTCCGCCGTGGGGTTGCTCACGGGCCACGGTCAGGAATGGGTCGACCAATGCGGGACGCGCGGTGCCGCGGCGCCAGGCCAGGCCCACGTCCAGGGTCTGATTGAGGTCGGCGATGGGCCGCGCTTCGATGATGTCGCCCTCCAGCGACCATGGGCGGTAAGTCATGTCGGGCTCGATCGACACACCCAAACCGGCGGCGACCAGACTTCGCACGGCCTCGGTGGATGCGGTTCTCAGGGTTATTTTTGGTTGCAGCCCGGAACCGCGCCAGAAACGCTGGGCGTTGCGATCCATTTCATCGACGTTGAGTTGAATCAACGGCTCGCGGGCGACGTCAGCAAGATTGATGCTGTCGTGCTCCAGCAGTGGATGCTGGGCCGGGAGCCACAAACGGTGCGGTGAGTGGGTCAGTACTTCAGTCTGCAAAGCGTGGCGATCTTCCAGATTGGAGAGAATCAACACGCCGACATCGATCTCGCCACTGACCAGCAAATGCTCGATGTAAGGGCGCTCATCTTCCATCACGCGGATTTCGACGTTGGGGTAGGCACGTTGAAACCGGGTAAGCAAATCTGCCAGGTAATACCCGGCCACCAGACTGGTCACACCGACGGTCAACTGCCCGGCGACCTGATCGGTGCTCTGTTGCAGGCTCCGCTTGGCGTTGTCCACAGTCGCCAGAATCAGGTGCGCCTGGCGCAGGAATTGATGACCTTGGTGTGTCAGCGTCATACCCTTGGCGTGGCGGCTGAACAGGCTGACGCCGATTTCCTCTTCCAGTTGCTGGATTGCCAGGGTCAGGGTCGACTGGGAAATGAACGCGGTTTGTGCGGCGGCGGAGATTGAGCCGGTTTCGGCCACGGCGATGAAGTGACGGATCTGACGCAGGGTCATCATGACGGGAATACCCGGTGGGCGATTTAATCGATGGCTCGGACTGTATATCTTTTTAGTCGATGGATCGATTTCCGAAAATGAATCGCCAGTTTGCTCCTGCCATTCGTCGGGAAAGGGCCTCTACCTGTAATTTCTGACAGTTGTCCATGTGGCCCTTATCGGCGCTCACTGATTGCAGAGATTTCTGGCGTTCAATCTGCGATAAGGAGATTCACATGGACACGATCCCCACCGGGCAATCTGATAGCTCAGAACCGGTAGCTCCGACTTGTTTGCCACAAAGTGATGAGCTGACGTCAGGTGTCATGGAGGTGGACAATCAGGTGCTGGCGTTGAGTCCACCTGATCTGCCAGAAGCCACACGACCGGTCAAAGGCGCGCATTTGGGCGTTCCATTGCGCATCTATGATTTGGCGCCGAAAGGCGCAAAAGTTGTCTTCGATCCGTATCTGAACCAGCGACGGGGCGATACGGTGTTTTTGAATCTGAATGGTCAACCCGGCATCGACAGTGTGCAGACGCTCGCCGAAGACGATGCTGTAACACTGCACATTCCCCATAAGTTACTGTTTCCCGATGTTGTTAACCGGATCACCTGTACCGTGAAGCGGGGCAGTGGAAACATTGGCACCTCCGAGCCACCGCTGGAGTTGCTATACAACAAGGTCCGTCCCGGTAATCAAGACACCACTCCAGGAGACGGCGAACATTCCGAGCTCGAGTTGATCCTGTCCGATGCATTGCGCAACGGCGTTGGCCCGGACTTTCCTGCCGCTGGTGCCCAAGTGTGCGTTTCTTACCCATATTGCCGTGCTTTTGACCGCATTCGATTGAACCTCAATGGCCATGATGTGTACCACGATGTCACCGAGACTCAGGCGCCAGATCCGGGTTCCAGTGATCCGGTCAAGGTCTGTTTCAGCGTCACCCGTGCAGACTTGGAAAGGGCCGGGGATCATCCGAAATTCAACATCTCTTATACGGTTACCGATCAGTTGGGTAACAATCCGGATCCGGACTCACTCTGGTCGGCTGTGCAAACCATTGATGTGGATTTGGCGGGTAACCAATTGCCCAAGGCTTTGTTGCGCGAAATCCTTGATGATCCCGAGGATGACCCGGATATTCAACTTGAGAAGCTCGGTGCAAATGATTTGCTGATCGTTGTACTCACCAGTGATCCGCGTTTCCTGTTTGGCGATTTGATCTTTGCCACCTTCACCGCAAGAGTCACAGGCAACCCGGACGTTGTCGTTACGGCCACGGGCACCGTCGGCAAAGACCAGTTCGGGCAGAAGCAACCGAGCATTTTAAAGATCGAGAACAAGAGCGTTATCGCTGGTAGTGTCGTGTCGGTGACCTACACACTTATCAGAGAGGGCGCCTCGGTCGGCAACTCGGCAGTCACCACTGCCAAAGTCAAGGGCGAGGGGTTGCCAGGGTTGCTTGCACCGCAGTTGCTAAAATCGGTCAAACGAGTTCTCGACCCACTGGACTCTGCCAATCTGCAAGGTGCTACGGGTCGGATCGAAATCGTCGGTTATCTTCCGCGCCCGGACGAAAAATTCCTCCTCATCGTTAAGGGCGCCGCGGGAGCGGGATCTCCAACCTTTGAGCCCAAGCCGCTGAACTCCTACAGTCGGGCCAACTTTCAACTCGACAGTGCATTCATTGCGGCGAATCTCGGCGAGCGGGTGGAGCTCAGTTCTGTGCACCTGCGCGGTGACAAGCCGATTCAGACATCGCCAATACTTGCGGCCACTATCGGGCCCATTACGGACTACCATCCTGACCTGCCGAGCCCGATTATCGGTGATGCGCATGGCGGCGATCTGGACGTCACGCAACTGCACACGCAAACGCTTCTGGAGGTCAGTCAGTGGCCCCATCAGGTCAAAAACCAACTGGTTTCGTTTATCTACAGCGGGACAGACCGGGAGGGTAAAGCGACGAGTTTCGAGGACAAGGGGATTCTCGCTCCAGCTTCAGGGCTGAGCCGTTCAATACCATTGGACTGGCTGTTCACGCTGCATGACTCAAGCCAGCTAAGAATCGGTATGAGCGTGAATTATTCGGGCAGCCCCGATGGCAAGCAGGTCGTGAAGTTTCCGGAGAGGATCTATACGGTCAAGACATTGTTGGTCGAGAACTTTGATAATGAGCTTTCGCGGAAGATCTTCCGAGCTAATGAAATTCTCGTGACGCCGGTTCTTACCTTCAAACTGTTAACGACTGTAGTTCACCAGCCAAATCCGGCTGTGTACACACATGCTGAAATAGGTACTGGTGTACCCGGAAAACAGCTTCATTGGTATGTATTGGCGCAAGAGAAGGCAGAACTTACGTTCGTTCGAGCATGCCAAAAGGTGAGCTTCAAATTCGCTGCAAATCAACCCCTGAATACCTATGGCGAAGTTCATTTTTATGACAACGACGGCCGCTCTCTCGGACAAGTCAGACTCGATAGGCCATACAGAGGTATCGAATTCTCAGGGTTGAATATCAAGAGATTGGAGCTTGTCGCACGAGGTAACGTTGCCTGGGTGTTTGACGATTTTGTGCTGACGCTTTGATGACTGAACACAGTGGGTGGGCTTCTTCAATTTATGGCGCACAAGGAAGAGCAGTAATATCTGGAAGCACACTCACTGGCAGGTCGTGGGCACTTTCGAACTAGGCTGACGGCCTTATAAAGCCGGATACCCTTGGTTTGGAGGCGTGACATGAACACCCGTGGATTGCTCGATCAACTACTCAAGTCGGGCCAGGATCTGTTGCAGAACAAGGCTGGCGGAGCGCAGAACAAATCGGCCGGCGGGGGCTTGGGCGGCTTGCTCGGCGGTTCTTCGGGCACTGGCGGCCTTGGCAGCCTGTTGTCAGGGGCGGGCGGCGGTGCGTTAGCGGCTGGCGCGATGGGCTTGCTGCTTGGTAACAAGAAAGTGCGCAAGGTTGGCGGCAAAGTCGCGATTTACGGCGGCCTCGCAGCGCTTGGCGTGCTGGCCTACAAGGCCTATGGCAACTACAACGCGCAGAAAGGCACCGCCCCACAAAGTGAACCGCAGACCCTTGATCGTCTGCCACCGGCGCAGGCCGAACAACACAGCCAGGCCATTCTCAAGGCGCTGGTCGCTGCCGCGAAGGCCGACGGCCATATCGATGACCGCGAACGTGAGCTGATCGAAGGCGAATTCACCAAGCTCGATAACGATCAGGAGTTACAGCACTGGCTCCACGCCGAGCTCAACAAACCCCTCGACCCGACCGATGTCGCCCGTGCGGCGAGCACACCTGAGATGGCCGCGGAGATGTACATCGCCAGCGTAATGCTGGTGGATGAGGAGAACTTCATGGAGAAGAGCTATCTGGATGAACTGGCGCGACAGTTGAAGCTCGAGCCGGGGTTGAAGTCGGAGCTGGAGAAGCAGGTGCGGCTGGCCTCTGTGTAGAGACGGCGTGCTTTAACAATCGCAACCCCCTGTGGGAGCGAGCCTGCTCGCGAAGGCGCCCGGGTCAGACGACATCGATGTTGACCGTTCCGGCCTCTTCGCGAGCAGGCTCGCTCCCACAGGTTATTCCGGCGTGCACGGAGCCTGCTCGCGATGATGTTTCAGCCTCACTGCATACGCCATGGCCGATCTATCGCCTCCTTTTGCCAGTACCCCACTGGCACGCTCACCTGCAATTGTCGGACAGTCCCACCCCAGAGCCCTCCCGCAAACCATGCCGGACGGGCCCGAGGGTTAAAAAGCGTCTTATAAATGAAACACCGCCCTCGGCTATACTCCCCGCATTTCGATCAGGCACGAGGAATCACTGTGAAGAACTGGACGTTGCGCCAACGCATTTTGGCGAGCTTTGCGGTGATTATCGCCATCATGTTGCTGATGGTCGTCGTTTCGTATTCACGGCTGTTGAAGATCGAAGCCAGTGAAAACAGCGTGCGTGATGACGCAATTCCCGGCGTCTATTACAGCTCGATGATCCGTGGCGCCTGGGTCGACAGCTATCTGCAGACGCAAGAACTGCTCGGGCTCAAGGAAGGCGAGGGGATTTCCAGCGAGGACGCGGCGGACTACAAAGCGTTCGAAGCACGTCTGCAGGAGCAGATGGAGAACTATCGCAAGACCATGGCCACCGACGAGGACCGTACCGAGTTCGCTGCGTTCGAGAAGTACCACGACGCCTACATCCAGATTCAGGATGCCGTGCTGGACCTGCACAAGCGCAATCTGGAAGCGGACGCGGTCAAGATGTTCCACGACAAGCTCACGCCTGCCTGGTACTCCGGGCGCATGAAGCTCAACGACATCATCGGCGAAAACAAGAGAGTCGCCGATCAGGCCATGAACAATATCGATGATGCCGTGGCGGCCGCCAAATTCAGCATGTTCATCTCCCTGCTGGTTGCCGTGCTGGCCGCCGGTCTGTGCGGTCTGTTGTTGATGCGCGCGATCATGGCGCCGATGAACCGCATTGTGCAGATCCTCGAAACCATGCGCACCGGCGACCTCAGTTCGCGTCTTAACCTCGACCGCAAGGACGAGTTCGGCGCCGTCGAAACCGGCTTCAACGACATGATGACCGAGCTGACCGCGCTGGTGTCCCAGGCGCAGCGCTCCTCGGTGCAGGTGACCACCTCGGTGACCGAGATCGCCGCCACCTCCAAGCAACAACAAGCCACCGCCACCGAAACCGCCGCGACGACCACTGAGATTGGCGCGACCTCCCGTGAGATTGCGGCCACTTCGCGCGATCTGGTGCGCACCATGACCGAAGTGTCCACCGCCGCCGATCAGGCCTCGGTGCTGGCCGGCTCCGGCCAGCAAGGTCTGGCGCGGATGGAAGACACCATGCACTCGGTGATGGGCGCGGCCGATCTGGTCAACGCCAAACTGGCGATCCTCAATGAGAAGGCCGGCAACATCAACCAGGTGGTGGTGACAATCGTCAAAGTCGCCGACCAGACTAACCTGTTGTCGCTCAACGCAGCGATTGAAGCCGAAAAGGCCGGTGAATACGGTCGCGGCTTTGCCGTGGTCGCCACCGAAGTGCGGCGGTTGGCGGACCAGACTGCCGTTGCCACGTATGACATCGAGCAAATGGTCCGCGAGATTCAGTCGGCGGTGTCTGCCGGGGTGATGGGCATGGACAAGTTCTCCGAAGAAGTGCGCCGTGGCATGTCCGAAGTGCAGCAGGTTGGCGAGCAGCTGTCGCAGATCATCCATCAGGTGCAGGCGCTGGCGCCGCGGGTATTGATGGTCAACGAAGGCATGCAGGCTCAGGCCACCGGTGCCGAGCAGATCAACCATGCGCTGGTACAGCTGGGCGACGCCAGCAGCCAGACCGTCGAATCGTTGCGTCAGGCCAGTTTCGCCATCGACGAACTGAGCCAGGTGGCCGTCGGGCTGCGCAGCGGCGTTTCGCGATTCAAAGTCTGATGAGCGAAATCATCGCCAAACGCAGCGCCGCGCAGGTGGCGAAGCCGGCGTTGTTCCTGCTGTTTCGCATCGGCAGTGAGCGCTACGCCTTGCGCGCCACCGAAGTGGCGGAAGTGCTGCCGCGCCTGCCGTTGAAGCCGATCGCCCGGGCGCCGCAGTGGGTTGCCGGCGTATTCGCCTATCGCGGTGCGGTGGTGCCGGTGATCGACCTCAGCGCATTGACCTTCGGCCATCCCGCCGAAGCGCGCACCAGCACCCGGCTGGTGCTGGTCAATTATCAGCCGGATGAATCGCAATCCGCGCAATGGCTCGGGCTGATTCTGGAACAGGCCACCGACACCCTGCGTTGCCATCCGCAAGAGTTTCAGCCTTACGGCCTCGATAACCGCGAGGCGCCTTACCTCGGCCCGGTGCGTGAAGATGCCCACGGACTGGTGCAATGGGTACGGGTCAATGACTTGCTCGATGACGCCGTGCGTACTTTGCTGTTCCCCGATCCGCCGCTGAGTCCGGCGCAGCTTGAGGCGCAGGCATGAGCAGTGATCAGCGTTTTTTCGACTTTCTCAAGGAACGCATCGGCCTCGATGTGACGTCGGTCGGCCCGGCGATCATCGAGCGGGCCGTGCGCCAGCGCACAACGCTCTCGCAAGCCGCGAATGCCGATGAATATTGGCAATTGCTGCAAGGCTCACGGGATGAGCAACAGGCGCTGATCGAAGCAGTGATCGTCCCGGAAACGTGGTTTTTCCGTTACCCGGAATCCTTCGCCACGCTGGGCAAGCTGGCGCGCAATCGCCTCGCCGAGCTGAACAATATGCGTGCTTTGCGCATCCTCAGCCTGCCGTGCTCCACCGGCGAAGAACCCTATTCGATAGCCATGGCTTTGCTCGATGCCGGGCTTAAACCGCATCAGTTCAAGGTCGATGGCATGGACGTCAGCCCGCTCTCGGTGGAAAAGGCCCGGCGTGCGCTGTATGGCAAAAACTCGTTTCGCGGCCAGGATCTGGACTTTCGCGAACGGCATTTCACCCCTGAGCAGGATGGCCATCGGGTCAACGAGAACGTACGTGAGCAGGTACGTTTGCAGGTCGGCAATGTGCTCGATCCGACGCTGTTGGCCAGTGAGCCGGCGTTCGATTTCGTGTTCTGCCGCAATCTGTTGATCTATTTCGATCAGCCAACGCAAAAACTGGTGTTCGAGGTGCTCAAGCGCCTGACCCATTTCGATGGCGTGCTGTTTATCGGCCCGGCCGAGGGCAGTCTGCTCGGGCGTTTGGGCATGCGCTCGATCGGTATCCCGCAATCCTTTGCGTTCAGCCGCCACAGCGATCCGCACCCCGAACCGCTACCGACGCCCAAACCGATCACGTTGCCGGTCAGCCAACCGTTGCGCAGCGCGCCGCCTCCGGTGGTGCGCAATCGACCGTTTGCCGCAGTGACGCCGCTGCCCATTGCCAGCAAAAGCGCGAATCCCGACGCCGCGACCCTGCTGGCCAACATCGCTGCACTGGCCAACGAAGGCAAAAGCGCCGAGGCCCGCGCCGCGTGCGAACAATATTTGCGCAGCCACGAACCGGTGGCCCAAGTATTTTACTGGCTCGGCTTGCTCAGCGATGTCGCCGGCCTGACCCTCGAAGCCCAGGGTTTCTACCGCAAGGCGTTGTACCTCGAACCGCAACATCCCGAAGCGTTGATGCACCTGGCCGCGCTGCTGCAGGCCCAGGGCGACACGGCGGGTGCCAGACGATTGCAGGAGCGCGCCGCCCGCAGTGGCCGCACCGCTGACAGTGAGCGTAAACGATGATCCCGTCCGACACCTTGAACGTTACCCACGAAGACGCCCGGGCCATCGACGATTGCTGGAACCGCATCGGCATCCACGGCGACAAGTCTTGTCCGCTGCTTGAAGAGCACATTCACTGCCGCAATTGCTCGGTTTATTCCGCCGCCGCCACGCGCCTGCTCGACCGTTATGCGTTGCAGCAGGACGAGCGCGACCCGGTGGCGACCGCCGTGGAAATCGATGTGAAAACCCGCTCGTTGCTGATGTTCCGTCTCGGCGAAGAATGGCTGGGGCTGGCGACGCGCAGCCTTGTTGAAGTCGCGCCGCTGCAGGCGATTCACTCGTTGCCGCACCAGCGCTCGCGCGCTTTGCTCGGCGTGGCGAATGTACGCGGCGCGCTGGTGGCGTGCCTGTCGCTGGTTGAGTTGCTTGATCTGGATGGCAACGCCGCGCCAGCCTCCGGCGCGCGCATCATGCCGCGCATGTTGATCATCGCCGCCCATGGCGGACCGGTGGTGGTGCCGGTGGATGAGGTCGATGGGATTCATGCCATCGACGAGCGCATTCTTGATGCGGCATCGCAGTCCGGGGCGCAAGCCAGCGCGAAATACACCCGTGGCGTTCTGCAATATCGCGGTCGCAGCCTGCGTTGGCTGGATGAAGAACAGCTGTTGTCCGCCGTGACCCGGAGCCTCACATGACCCCCGAGCAAATGCGCGACGCTTCGCTGCTGGAGCTGTTCAGCCTCGAAGCCGAAGCGCAGACCCAAGTACTCAGCGCCGGGCTGCTGGCACTCGAGCGCAATCCAACCCAGGCCGATCAACTGGAATCGTGTATGCGCGCGGCGCACTCGCTCAAAGGTGCGGCGCGAATTGTCGGCATCGACAGCGGTGTCAGCGTCGCCCATGTCATGGAAGATTGCCTGGTCAGTGCGCAGGAAGGACGGTTGTTGCTGCGGCCCGAGCACATCGATGCGTTGTTGCAGGGCACCGATTTGCTGATGCGCATCGCCACACCGGCCAATGCTCCGCAGCCGAGCGATATTGAAGCTTATGTGGCGTTGATGGCAGGTTTGCTTGACCCTTCAACGCCTCCGGCAGCGCTCGCAACGCCACCGATGGCCGAGTTGCAACTTCAAGCGCCACCCGTATTTGAACCGACGCCAGCGCCGACCATCGAAGCCACGCTCGAACCTTCGGAGCCTGCGCCGCGCAAGACCAAACGCACCACCGAGGGTGGTGAGCGCGTGCTGCGGGTCACCGCCGAACGGCTGAACAGTCTGCTCGATCTGTCGAGCAAATCGCTGGTGGAAACCCAACGCCTGAAACCGCACCTGGCAACCATGCAGCGTCTCAAGCGCATGCAGAACAACGGCCTGCGCGCGCTGGAAAACCTCAACGTGCACCTCAAGGAGCACGCGCTGAGCCTTGAAGCGCTGGAAGCCCTGGAAGACGCGCGCCGTTTGCTCGCCGAATCCCAACAACTGCTCAGCGAGAAAAACGCCGAACTCGACGAGTTCGCCTGGCAGGCCAGCCAACGCGCGCAAGTGCTTTACGACACGGCGTTGGCCTGTCGCATGCGGCCCTTCGCCGATGTGCTCACCGGTCAGGTGCGCATGGTCCGCGATCTGGGCCGCAGCCTTGGAAAACAGGTACGCCTGGAGATCGAAGGCGAGAAAACCAAGGTCGATCGCGATGTCCTGGAAAAACTCGAAGCACCGCTGACGCATTTGCTGCGCAACGCCGTCGATCACGGCATCGAAACCCCGGAGCAGCGTTTGCTCAAGGGCAAGCCCGAGGAAGGCCTGATCCGCCTGCGCGCCTCGCATCAGGCCGGCCTGCTGGTGCTGGAGTTGAACGATGACGGCAATGGCGTCGACCTGGAGAAGGTCCGTCGCAGCATCGTCGAGCGGCAGTTATCCCCAGCTGAAACCGCAGCGCAGCTAAGCGAAGAAGAACTGCTGACGTTCCTGTTCCTCCCCGGTTTCAGCCTGCGCGACACGGTCACCGAAGTGTCCGGGCGGGGCGTCGGCCTCGATGCCGTTCAACACATGGTTCGCCAGTTGCGCGGTGCGGTTGTGCTGGAGCAGACGGCGGGCGAGGGCAGTCGCTTTCATCTGGAAGTGCCGCTGACTTTGTCGGTGGTGCGCAGTCTGGTGGTGGAAGTTGGTGAAGAGGCGTATGCCTTCCCGCTGGCGCACATCGAGCGCATGTGTGATCTGGCCCCGGAAGACATCGTGCAAGTCGAAGGTCGACAGCATTTCTGGCACGAAGGCCAGCACGTCGGGCTGGTTGCGGCCAGCCAGTTGCTTAATCGCCCAGCCAGCCAGAACAGTGGCGAAACCCTGAAAGTCGTGGTGATCCGCGAACGTGATGCGGTTTACGGCGTTGCCGTCGAGCGCTTCATCGGTGAGCGCACCCTGGTGGTCTTGCCACTCGATGAGCGTCTGGGCAAAGTGCAGGATATCTCCGCTGGCGCCTTGCTCGACGACGGTTCTGTGGTGCTGATCGTCGATGTCGAAGACATGCTGCGTTCGGTGGATAAACTGCTCAACACCGGGCGCCTTGAACGCATCGCCCGTCATGGCAATCAGGCCGCCGAGGCGGCGCGCAAGCGGGTGCTGGTGGTCGACGATTCGCTGACCGTGCGCGAACTGCAACGCAAACTGCTGCTCAATCGCGGCTACGACGTCGCGGTGGCGGTGGACGGCATGGATGGTTGGAACGCATTGCGTTCGGAGGACTTCGATTTGCTGATCACCGACATCGACATGCCGCGCATGGACGGCATCGAACTGGTCACCCTGTTGCGCCGCGACAACCGTCTGCAATCGCTGCCGGTGATGGTGGTGTCGTACAAGGATCGGGAAGAGGATCGCCGCCGTGGCCTCGATGCCGGCGCCGACTATTATTTAGCCAAAGCCAGTTTTCATGACGACGCCCTGCTCGACGCAGTGGTCGAGCTTATCGGAGGAGCGCGGGCATGAAGATCGCAATCGTCAACGACATGCCCATGGCGGTGGAGGCCCTGCGCCGGGCGCTGGCCTTCGAGCCGGCGCACCAGGTGGTCTGGGTCGCCCGCAACGGCGCCGAGGCAGTGCAACTGTGCGCCGAAAACACCCCGGATCTGATCCTGATGGACTTGATCATGCCGGTTATGGATGGCGTCGAGGCCACCCGGCGGATCATGGCCGAAACGCCGTGCGCGATCGTCATCGTCACCGTCGACCGCCAGCAGAACGTGCACCGGGTCTTCGAAGCCATGGGCCACGGCGCGCTGGACGTGGTCGATACCCCGGCCCTCGGCGCTGGCAATGCGCAGGAAGCGGCGGCGCCGTTGCTGCGCAAGATCCTCAATATTGGCTGGCTGATCGGCGACAAGCCGCAACGCTCGCGCCCGGCGCCGACACCCCAGCGCAGCTCCGCCTCGTGCAAGCGGCTGGTGGCGATCGGATCGTCTGCGGGCGGCCCGGCAGCGCTGGAAGTCTTGCTCAAAGGCCTGCCCCGTGACTTCTCGGCGGCAATTGTGCTGGTGCAGCACGTCGATCAGGTGTTCGCCGCCGGCATGGCCGAATGGCTGGCCAGCGCCAGCGGCCTCGATGTACGTCTGGCCCGCGAGGGCGAACCGCCGCAAGCGGGCGCGGTGCTGCTGGCCGGCACCAATCACCATATTCGTTTATTGAAAAACGGCACGCTGGCCTACACCGCCGAGCCGGTCAACGAGATCTATCGACCCTCGATCGATGTGTTTTTCGAGAGTGTCGCCAGCTATTGGAATGGCGACGCCGTCGGGGTTTTATTGACCGGGATGGGGCGCGACGGGGCGCAAGGGCTTAAGCTCATGCGCCAACAGGGTTACCTGACCATCGCGCAGGATCAGCAAAGCAGTGCGGTGTACGGCATGCCCAAGGCCGCTGCGGCCATTGATGCCGCCGTCGAAATCCGTGCACTGGAAAAGATAGCGTCACGATTGCTGGAGGTTTTCCCCAAATGAACAGGTTTATCCGCAATCCTGACCCCCGCAGTACTCAGGTGACCGCCCATGAATGACTTACAGATCGACGACATTAAAACCGACGAAAACGCCGCCATGGTGTTGTTGGTGGACGATCAGGCGATGATCGGCGAAGCGGTGCGCCGTGGGCTGTCGAATCAAGAAAACATCGACTTTCACTTCTGCTCCGACCCGCAGCAGGCCATTGCCCAGGCGGTGCGGATCAAACCGACGGTGATCCTGCAGGACCTGGTGATGCCCGGCCTCGATGGCCTGAGCCTGGTGCGCGAATACCGCAATCACCCGGCGACCAAGGACATTCCGATCATCGTCTTGTCGACCAAGGAAGACCCGCTGATCAAAAGCGCGGCGTTTTCCGCCGGGGCCAACGATTATCTGGTGAAACTGCCGGACACCATCGAACTGGTGGCGCGCATCCGCTATCACTCGCGCTCGTACATGACTCTGTTGCAACGCGATGCCGCTTACCGTGCGTTGCGCGTCAGCCAGCAGCAATTGCTCGATACCAATCTGGTGCTGCAACGGCTGATGAACTCCGATGGCCTGACCGGGCTGTCCAACCGCCGGCACTTCGACGAGTACCTGGAACTGGAGTGGCGCCGCTCGCTACGTGACCAGAGCCAATTGTCGTTGCTGATGATCGACGTTGATTACTTCAAGTCCTACAACGACAGCTTTGGTCACGTTGAAGGCGATGAAGCGTTACGCAAGGTCGCTACGGCGATCCGTGATGCCAGCGCGCGGCCCTCGGACTTGCCGGCGCGTTATGGCGGTGAGGAGTTTGTGCTGGTGCTGCCGAACACCTCGCCGGGCGGCGCGCGGCTGGTCGCGGAGAAACTGCGCCAGACCGTGGCTTCGCTGAAAATTCCGCACAACACCCCGGCGGAAGGGGCGAGCCTGACGATCAGTATTGGTCTGGCGACGATGGTGCCGCAGGCGGGTAGTGATTGCCGGTTGCTGATTTCGGCGGCGGATCGTGGCCTGTACCTGGCGAAGAACAACGGCCGTAATCAGGTCGGGATCGAATAAACGCTTACCCTCACCCCAGCCCTCTCCCAAAGGGAGAGGGGGCCGACCGAGGTGTCTTTGGTCCTGCATCGACCTGAAAGACCTCGGCGATTATGGATCTGTAAGCGTGGCAATTATGGATTCGGTATAACCATTTCAGGTCGGCGTATCTCTCAAATATCCCCCGATCGGTCCCCTCTCCCTCCGGGAGAGGGCTAGGGTGAGGGCTGGCAATCTCGACTCACACAGAAACCTCAAGCCATTCACCCCCGGAGCCGCCAGACGGGCTGCCGTCACAGCCTGATTACGTTATACTCGCCGGCTTTCAAAAGTTCGCCAACGAGTGCTGCCCGTCATGGAAATCAACCCGATCCTGAACACCATCAAGGACCTGTCCGAGCGCTCCGAAACTATTCGGGGGTATCTTTGACTACGATCAAAAGCATGAGCGTCTGACTGAAGTCAATCGCGAGCTTGAAGATCCGAGCGTCTGGAACAAACCTGAATACGCCCAGGAACTGGGCCGCGAGCGCGCCGCGCTGGCACAGATCGTCGATACCCTCGACGAACTGAACGGCGGTCTGGCCGATTGCCGCGACCTGCTGGACATGGCCGTCGAAGAGAACGACGAAGGCGCAGTGGGCGATGTCGTCGCCGAGCTGGCCCGTCTCGAGGAAAATCTGGCCAAGCTGGAATTCCGCCGCATGTTCAGCCATGAAATGGACCCGAACAACGCCTACCTGGACATTCAGGCCGGTTCCGGTGGCACCGAAGCCCAGGACTGGGCCAACATCCTGCTGCGCATGTACCTGCGCTGGGCGGATAAACGCGGTTTCGACGCGACCATCATGGAACTGTCGGCCGGTGAAGTCGCCGGTATCAAAGGTGCGACCGTGCACATCAAGGGTGAATACGCCTTTGGCTGGCTGCGTACCGAGATCGGCGTGCACCGTCTGGTGCGCAAGAGCCCGTTCGACTCCGGCAACCGTCGCCACACCTCGTTCTCCGCGGTGTTCGTCTCGCCAGAGATCGACGACAAGGTCGAAATCGAAATCAACCCGGCAGACCTGCGGATCGACACCTATCGTTCCTCCGGTGCCGGTGGTCAGCACGTAAACACCACCGACTCGGCCGTACGTATCACTCACGTACCGACCAACACCGTGGTCAGCTGCCAGAACGAACGTTCCCAGCACGCCAACAAGGACACCGCCATGAAAATGCTGCGGGCCAAGTTGTACGAGCAGGAAATGCAGAAACGCAACGCCGCGTCGCAAGCGCTGGAAGACACCAAGTCGGACATCGGCTGGGGTCACCAGATCCGCTCGTACGTGCTCGATGCGTCGCGGATCAAGGATCTGCGTACCAACATCGAACGCAGCGACTGCGACAAGGTACTCGACGGTGATATCGACGAGTACCTGGAAGCCAGCCTGAAATCCGGGCTGTAAAAGACGCATACAGGATCGGCTGATTCAACCCGATCCCTGTAGGAGCCAGCCTGCTGGCGATCCCCGGGCTGCAAGGCCCGGGGGCAACGAACCTGATGGAATATCTAAAGACATGAGCGACCAACAACTCGACCCGCAAGCCCTGCAACAGGAAGAAAACTCCCTGATCGCCCTGCGCAAGGAAAAGCTGGCTGCCGAGCGCGCCAAGGGCAATGCCTTCCCGAACGACTTCCGCCGCGAAAACTACTGCGATGCACTGCAGAAACAGTACGCGGACAAGACCAAGGAAGAGCTGGCAGAGGCTGCAATCCCGGTCAAGGTTGCCGGTCGCATCATGCTCAACCGTGGCTCGTTCATGGTGATCCAGGACATGACCGGTCGCATCCAGGTCTACGTCAACCGTAAAACCCTGTCGGAAGACACTTTGGCCGCGGTGAAAACCTGGGACATGGGCGACATCATTGCCGCCGAAGGCACCCTGGCGCGTTCCGGCAAGGGCGACCTGTACGTTGAAATGACCAGCGTGCGCTTGCTGACCAAATCGCTGCGTCCGCTGCCGGACAAGCACCACGGCCTGACCGACACCGAACAGCGCTACCGTCAGCGCTACGTTGACCTGATCGTCAACGAAGACGTGCGCCAGACCTTCCGCGTGCGTTCGCAAGTCATCGCGCACATCCGCAGCTTCCTGATGAAGCGCGACTTCCTCGAAGTCGAAACGCCGATGTTGCAGACCATTCCGGGCGGCGCCGCGGCCAAGCCATTCGAAACCCATCACAACGCGCTGGACATGGAAATGTTCCTGCGTATCGCGCCTGAGCTGTACCTCAAGCGTCTGGTGGTCGGTGGTTTTGAAAAGGTTTTCGAGATCAACCGCAACTTCCGTAACGAAGGCGTTTCGACTCGTCACAACCCTGAATTCACCATGTTGGAGTTCTATCAGGCGTACGCCGATTACGAAGACAACATGGACCTGACCGAAGAACTGTTCCGTGAACTGGCGCAGCTGGTACTGGGCAGCACCGACGTGCCGTACGGCGACAAGGTGTTCCACTTCGGCGAGCCGTTTGTGCGCCTGTCGGTGTTTGACTCGATCCTCAAGTACAACCCTGAGCTGACTGCCGATGATCTGAACGACATCGACAAGGCTCGCGCCATCGCCAGGAAGGCCGGCGCCAAGGTGTTGGGCTTCGAAGGTCTGGGCAAGCTGCAGGTGATGATTTTCGAAGAGCTGGTCGAGCATAAGCTGGAGCAGCCGCACTTCATCACTCAGTACCCTTTCGAAGTGTCGCCGCTGGCCCGTCGCAACGATGACAACCCGAACGTCACCGACCGTTTCGAGCTGTTCATCGGTGGCCGTGAAATCGCCAACGCCTACTCCGAGTTGAACGACGCGGAAGACCAGGCCGAGCGCTTCATGGCGCAGGTGGCCGACAAGGACGCCGGCGACGACGAAGCCATGCACTACGACGCTGACTTCGTGCGCGCGCTGGAGTACGGCATGCCGCCAACGGCCGGTGAAGGTATCGGCATCGATCGTCTGGTGATGTTGTTGACCAACTCGCCGTCGATCCGCGATGTGATCCTGTTCCCGCACATGCGACCGCAAGCGTAAACGTTTCAGTTAAAAAGCCGCCTAAAACAGGCGGCTTTTTATTGCCTGTCTGGTACAAATGTATCAATTGGTTAATTTTGCAATAGCAGAGGAAGTCCTGTCGTGATGGGTGCAATAGCTCAAGAAGGTGCAGCGGGTATCGCCACTGCGGTCGCTGAAAGCGTTCAGTACCAGGGTCGCAAGGCCAGCCGACAGGGCAGTGAGCAGCGTCGACAGGACATTCTCGATGCAGCGATGCGTATTGTCGTGCGTGACGGCGTGCGTGCCGTGCGCCACCGCGCAGTGGCCGCCGAGGCCGGTGTGCCGCTGTCGGCGACCACTTACTACTTCAAGGACATCGATGACCTGCTCACCGATACCTTCGCTCAATACGTCGAGCGCAGCGCGGCGTACATGGCCAAGTTGTGGGTCAACAATGAAGGTCTGTTGCGTGACATGGTCGTCAGTGGTGACGGCAGCCCGGAGTCGCGCTCGCAACTGGCTGACGACATTGCGCGGTTGATGGCTGACTATGTTCACCGGCAATTGCTAAACCGTCGCGAGCATTTGATGGCTGAACAGGCGTTTCGCCAGGAAGCGTTGCTCAACCCGCGCCTGGCGATTCTGGTGCGTTCACATCAGCAGATTCTGTTGCAGGGTACCTGCCAGTTATTCCAGGTGTTGGGCTCGCGTGAACCGCAACAGGATGCCAAGGTGTTGACGGCGATTATCGGACGGATGGAATATCAGGGCCTGCTCAACGACGCCGAGCCTTTGGCCGAAGAGGACATGCTCGGTATTCTGACGCGCTACATGCACCTGGTGCTCGCGTCGGTGTAATCCGCTGTTGCTTCACCCTGTGGGAGCGAGCCTGCTCGCGAATGCGGTCTGACATTCAACATCTCTGTTGCCTGACACACCGCTTTCGCGAGCAGGCTCGCTCCCACAGGGAATTGCGGCGATATTTCAGGGCTGTGTGTTCATAGGGAGTATTGAATGAAAGCCTGGCGTGGCGTGCTGTTGGCCTTGTCGTTCCTGCTGCTCAGTGGTTGTCTGGTGACCTTCAAGGAGCCATTGGCCGCCAGCGATCCCGCGCCCAAGGGCTTGCTCGGCAAATGGTCGAGCACCAACGCCTGGGGCGAGCCGATGAACCTTGAGCTGACGCGCCTGGGCAACGACCGCTATCAGGCGGTCACGTACTTCAGGGCCAAGCCCCACGAACGCGAAGCCTATCCGTTCACCGTGTCGCGCCATGGCAACCGCTGGTATCTGTCGGCGAAAGTCCCGGCGCAGTACGGCGGCCACTTCACCATCGCCGGTTTCGAACTCACCGACAAACACGAACTGGTGGTCTACAACCTCGATCTCGAACAGATCAATCAAGCGATCAAGCAAAAAGCCCTCGACGGTCAGGTCTTCCAGACCGACGATGGCGACGGCGTGCACGTCGACAGCAACCTCGACAAGGTCTTTGCTTACCTCGACGATCCGGCCAATTCCGATGTCTTCGTTGAAGCCGTGCGCTACCAGCGCCAGGCCCGCGCCCAATAATTCATTACGTCAGGTTTTCTACAGGAGTTTCGGGTGGACGATTACCAGCAGACGATACGCATGTTGTCCGATCGCATTGTGCTGGCGCAGACGCCGATCCGCGTACTCGACGCGGTCAAGTGGGACGAGAACGTGCGCAAGGGCTTTCTCAAGGCCAAGGGCAAGGAAATGCCCGCCGTTGATCGTGACTACTACCTCAACCGGCCGCTGACCTTCGATTCGAGCAAGGTCAAACTGGAATTCCAGAACATCGAGCGCGACATCACCCGCCAGCTCGGTCAGTTCAACCCGGTGGGGCAGATCATGCGGCGCATGTGCAAGGAGTACCGCATGGTGGTGCGCATGCTCGAAGCGCGCGGCACCGAGGATTTCGGCCTGATCTCGCAAGAGCTGTACGGCGCCGCCTCCGATGCTTTCCACGCTGGCGACCCGACCTTGGCGGACCTCGGTCTGATGATGTCCGACTACCTGAACAACATCGACGGCCGTGGCGATCTGAAGGACGAGCCAAAAATCCTCACCGCCAAGGACGCCGTGCACCTGCTGCAAACCCGTCTGAACAAGGTCTTTGGCGAGGCCGAGGAAACCATCCGCGTCTTTGAGTCCGACGGTATCGTTGCCGACGCAGCGGCGGGCGCTGACTACATCAAGATCCGCACCGACGCGTTGTTCAACGATCGTGACGTTCGCGCGCTGGAAGTCCACGAAGGCCTGGTGCACGTCGGCACTACGCTCAACGGTCTGAATCAGCCGATCTGCACCTTCCTGTCCAAAGGCCCGCCGTCGTCGACGGTGACCCAGGAAGGCCTGGCGATCCTGATGGAGATCATCACCTTCGCCTCCTATCCGAGTCGTCTGCGCAAACTGACCAACCGCACCCGCGCCATTCATATGGTCGAGGAGGGCGCCGACTTCCTGCAGATCTTCGAGTTCTTCCGCGAGCAGGGCTTTGAGATGGCGGAAAGTTACGGCAACGCCAGTCGCGTTTTCCGTGGTTCGACACCGACCGGTCTGCCATTCACCAAAGACTTGTCCTACCTCAAGGGCTTTATCATGGTTTACAACTACATTCAGTTGGCCGTGCGTAAGGGCAAGCTTGAGCAGATTCCGTTGTTGTTCTGCGGCAAGACCACGCTGGAAGACATGCGTACCTTGCGTCAGTTGGTGGATGAAGGGTTGGTGGTGCCGCCGAAGTATCTGCCGGACCAGTTCCGCGATTTGAATGCGTTGTCGGCGTGGATGTGCTTCTCCAACTTCCTCAATCACTTGAGCCTGGACCGGATCGAAGCGGACTATTCCAACATCCTTTGAATAACCAATATCCCCTGTGGGAGCGAGCCTGCTCGCGAATGCGATTTCACATTCAACATTAATGTTGGCTGACACACCGCTTTCGCGAGCAGGCTCGCTCCCACAGTTTTGATTTGTGTCTGACTCCCTATTTTCGCGAGGTTTCACCGGATGAGAATCCTCGGCATCATCTGCCTGCTACTGACCCTCGGTGGTTGCAGCTCTTTGTTGTTCTACCCCGAGCCCGGTCAAATCTTCACCCCGGAAAAAGCCAAACTCGAATACCGCACCGTCACGCTGGTCACGGCTGACGGCTTGAAGCTAAATGCCTGGTGGCTGCCAGCCAAACCCGGTGTCGAGGTCAAAGGCACGGTTCTGCACCTGCACGGCAACGGCGGCAATCTGCCGATGCACCTGGGCGGCAGCTGGTGGTTGCCGAAAAACGGCTATCAAGTGCTGCTGGTCGACTATCGCGGTTATGGCCTGTCCGAGGGCGAGCCGAGTTTGCCGGCGATCTATCAGGACATCGACGCCGCGTTCGCCTGGCTCGACAAGGCGCCCGAGGTCAAAGGCAAGCCGCTGATTCTGCTCGGTCAGAGCCTCGGCGGTTCGATGGCCGTGCATTGGCTGGTGCAGCATCCCGAGCGGCAGAAACAACTCAAGGCTGTGGTGCTCGACGGCGTGCCCGCGAGCTATCGCAGCGTCGGCCAATATGCTCTCAGCACTTCGTGGCTGACCTGGCCATTCCAGGTACCACTGTCGTGGCTGGTGCCGGACAGCGACAGCGCAATCAACTCGATGCCGCAACTCAACGGCGTGCCGAAACTGATCTTCCACAGCATCGACGATCCGCTGGTACCACTTTCTAACGGCATCCGTCTGTATCAGGCTGCGCCGCCACCGCGTGTGCTGCAACTGACCCGTGGCGGCCATGTGCAGACCTTCGGCGACCCGGTCTGGCGCCAAGTCATGCTGCGTTATCTGGATGATCCCGAGCATTTCAACGGCCTGCGCCGCCTCGGCGAAATCCCTAATTACCCGACACCCCCGAATTCTGAAGATGAGAGTCCGCAATGACTGAAGAACGCAACGCCATCCCGCTGATCATTACCGGTATCTGCAGCATCCTCGGCACCGTCGGGGCGCTGTGGTACTACGGCTACCTGCACTTCGCCAAACCCGAGGATGCGTTGCTGCTCAATGAATTCACCATGCTCAAGACCGTGCCGGGTGAGGATTACAAGATTTCGCTTCAGCCTGCACCGCAAGTCGCGCAGTGCATCGATGGCGTGCTGGTATTATTCGACACCGAGCAGAAAGGCCTGACCGGCGTATTGATCAACGCGCAGAAAAAAGCGGTGCGTTGCATGGGCGAAGAGACCCCGCAGAAGCTGGAGGAGTGATTCTGCAGGTTCAGCCCTCACCCTAGCCCTCTCCCAGGGGGAGAGGGGACTGACCGAGTTGTCTTTCGCTATACACCGACCTGAAAGATTGTGTCGATTATGGATTCGGCAAAGCGCTCTCAGGTCGACGCAGCTATTGAGCATCCCCCATTCGGCTCCCTCTCCCTCGGGAGAGGGCTGGGGTGAGGGGCTGCGATTTCAGCCCACACAAAAAAGCCCGGCCTGATCCATCGTGTCGAACACAAATTCTGAAAGCACCACAAATCGGCTCCCTCTCCCTCGGGAGAGGGCTGGGGTGAGGGGCTGCGATTTCAGCCCACACAAAAAAGCCCCGCCTGATCACTCAGGCGGGGCTTTTGCGTTACAGCCTGAAGCTTAGTTCGAGCTGACCGCCGAACGCGGCATTACTGGCTGGTTGTCGTTGGAAATAGTCACTTCCACGCGACGGTTCATCGCACGGCCGGAAACGCTGCCGTTCTCGGCAACCGGATATTCCTTGCCGTAGCCTTGGGTAACGATACGGGCTGGATCAACGCCCATTTTCACCAGTGCAGTACGCACGGAGTTGGCGCGACGCTCGGACAGCGACTGGTTGTGGCTAGCGGTACCGGTGCTGTCTGTGTAGCCCTCGACAATCACTTTGCGATCCGGGTTTTCCTGGAGGAATTGCGCCAGTTTGTTGATGTTGACCAGACCGCTGGATTTCAGGTCGGCGCGGTCCGTGGCGAACAGCACGTCACCGAAGGTCACCAGCGTACCGCGATCGGTCTGCTTGGCGTTCAGGCTGTCCTGCAGCTGTTTGATCTGCTGATCGCGAGCATCCAGACGCGCTTGAGCACGTTGAGCGGCAGCGTTCTTCAGATTGTTTTCAGCGGTGCGCAGGGCGATGGTCTGCTTGGCCACTTCCACGCGCTGGTTGGTCAGGTAGGCCAGTTGGTCGACCTTGGCTGCGTCTTGCTTGTCCAGATAAGCCTTGTCGGCCTTGTCCAGGTAATCACTGGCGTCTTTGGTTTCCAGCGCCGCGACCTTGCTCGCCTGTGGGTTGGCTTGCAAGCCGGCGTAGTTGGTGCGCGCCTGTTCCAGGTTCGGGTTGGGCGGAGTCGAGCAGGCAGCCAGAGCGACGCTTGCGGCCAGAAGAGCTGGGATCATCAGTTGCTTACGCATAATTTTCGTCCTTTCTATCGATAAAGTTTCAGCGTTGCTATCGGGATGCGCGCTTACTGCACGGTGCGCTGACTTTCCTGACGCAGTTCCTGAACACCTTTCTGGGAATCCTTCACGGCTTGTTCAGCCTTGGCTGCCTGAGCCTTGCGTTCGGCGACGCGAGCGTCCCACTCGGCTTGCTCGGACAGGGTGCGAGCCTCGTCATACTTCTTGTCGTGCATGGCGATTTCAGCTTGTTTCAGCTTGTCCTGCGCTTGCTTCATCTCAACCGCAGCGAACTCGGTACCGCCAGCGCTGACCGCGCTGTTCACGGCCGACTGGGTCACGGCGTATTGCTCGGTCGGTGGGTTACCAGCGCAACCGGCCAGCACGAAGCTGGTACCGATCGCCAGAGCAGCCAGTTTCAGACCGCGCAGGTGGGTAAACGAGGTTTGGTTTTTCATGGTCTTCAACTCCATTAGGCATCTCCTGAATACATCTGAATCCATCCTGGTCGAGGAGCCGCAAGCGACGTGTGAAAGCGCGTTTTTGAAACGCTCGTTCCAGGCGTGGTTACAGGTTCCGACCGGTGGGATTTTTCAAAAGTTCAGAAAAGATGGCTAATCGCCAAAAAAAACTTTGACCGAATGGACAAGGCTCTAAAGCGGGAACTTTGGCGGCAGAGAGTGGTACGCGCGGGCATTTTCAATACTGGAAAAACGTCGATCTGGAGGCAGAAATGCAGTCAATGTGGGAGCGAGCCTGCTCGCGAAAGCGGTTTGCCAGTCACCATCAATGTCGACAGATATACCGCTTTCGCGAGCAGGCTCGCTCCCACAGTTATGGACTAGGTTGTGTCAGTGTTTCTGCTTGCCGGCAGTGGCCGAGAGGTCATGCAAATGCCGGCGCGACAACGCCAGAAACCTCGGCGTCGGCCCAACATCCTCATACAACGGATCACCTTCCTCATCGGTCGCCACCACCGTCGAACCCTTAACATACGGCAGGCTCGCTTCAAACTCTTCAAGGGCTGCACCAATCAGTTCGCCGAGCAGTTCTTCGGCGTGCCGTTTGGGGTACATCTCGGCAATCGCTGCCAGACGCGCAGCGGCTTCGACGTCCAGATGAATCGTGTAGCCAGTGTCGGTCAGGCGACCCTTGGCGTTTTCTTCCCAATGCTGGGCGAGTTCACGAATTTTCATGATGACCTCATTTCGCGCCTGCTCATGGCAGGCCTGGGTGAGTGTCCGGCAGCGCCGGCGGCAAGCCGTTGTACGGCTTACTGTTGAGACTAGCTTTCCCCCACAAGGTTTAACGTCCCTTCGTCGGCTGCTTGTAAGAAGCGTCGTAGAGCGGCACTCTCTAGGTCATGCACTCGTTTCTAAGCCGTCCGGATTACTGCTGGAGAACTGCTGATGACCGATATTGATGCACGCTTGCGCGAAGATGTTCACCTGCTCGGAGAGCTGCTGGGCAACACCATTCGAGATCAGTACGGCGAGGCTTTCCTCGACAAGATCGAGCAGATTCGCAAAGGCGCCAAGGCTGACCGGCGTGGCTCGATGGACGCTGAACTGAGCGCCAGCCTCAATCAATTGAGCGAAGACGAATTGCTCCCGGTGGCGCGGGCGTTCAACCAGTTTCTCAATCTGGCGAACATCGCCGAGCAGTATCAGTTGATCCATCGGCGCGAAGAGTCGCAGCCGGCGCCATTCGAGTCCCGCGTGCTGCCGGAATTGCTCGCCCGTTTGCGCAACGAAGGTCACAGCGCCGAGTCGCTGGCCCGGCAATTGGCACGGCTGGAAATCGAACTGGTGTTGACCGCGCACCCGACCGAAGTCGCACGACGCACACTGATCCAGAAGTACGACGCGATCGCCGGGCAACTCGCCGCGCAAGATCATCGCGACCTGACGAGCGCCGAACGCGAACAGATTCAAAACACCCTGCAACGGCTGATCGCCGAAGCCTGGCACACTGAAGAAATTCGCCGCACCCGACCGACACCGGTCGATGAAGCCAAATGGGGTTTCGCGGTGATCGAGCATTCGCTGTGGCAAGCGATCCCCAACCATATGCGCAAGGCCGACAAGGCTTTGCATGAAGCGACCGGCCTGCGCCTGCCATTGGAAGCGGCGCCGATTCGCTTCGCGTCGTGGATGGGCGGCGACCGAGACGGCAACCCCAACGTCACCGCCGCAGTAACCCGTGAAGTGTTGCTGCTGGCGCGCTGGATGGCCGCGGATTTGTACCTGCGCGATGTCGATCATCTGGCAGCCGAACTGTCGATGCAGCAGGCCAGCGACGCTCTCAAAGCCAAGGCCGGCGACAGTGCTGAACCGTATCGCGCGGTGCTCAAACAACTGCGCGAACGCCTGCGCGCCACGCGCAACTGGGCACACGCCGCGCTGACTGCGCCAACCCCGGCGCCAGCCGATGTGCTGCACAACAACCGCGATCTGCTCGATCCGCTGGAGCTGTGTTTCAACTCGCTGCACGAATGCGGCATGGGCGTGATCGCCGACGGCCCGTTGCTTGATTGCTTGCGCCGGGCGGTGACGTTTGGCCTGTTCCTCGTGCGTCTCGATGTGCGGCAGGATTCCTCGCGGCACAGTTCGGCGATGACCGAAATCACCGACTACCTCGGTCTCGGTCGCTATGAAGATTGGGATGAAGAACAGCGCATCCGTTTCCTCACGCAAGAACTGACTAATCGTCGGCCACTGCTGCCGGCGCATTTCAAACCGTCCGCCGACACTGCTGAAGTGCTCAACACCTGCAAGGAAATCGCTGCCGCACCGGGCGCCTCGCTCGGCTCCTACGTGATTTCCATGGCCGGCGCGGCTTCCGATGTGCTCGCCGTGCAACTGCTGCTCAAAGAGTCCGGCGTGTTGCGGCCGATGCGCGTGGTGCCGTTGTTCGAAACCCTCGCCGACCTCGACAACGCCGGGCCAGTGATGGAGCGGCTGTTGCTGCTGCCGGGTTACCGCGCACGACTGCAAGGCCCGCAGGAAGTGATGATCGGCTACTCCGATTCGGCCAAGGACGCCGGCACCACGGCGGCGGCTTGGGCGCAATATCGCGCGCAGGAACGCTTGGTGGAAATCTGCCGCGAGCAACAAGTCGAACTGCTGCTGTTCCACGGTCGTGGCGGCACCGTGGGACGTGGCGGCGGCCCGGCGCACGCGGCGATTCTGTCGCAGCCACCGGGATCGGTGGCGGGGCGTTTCCGCACCACCGAGCAGGGCGAAATGATTCGCTTCAAATTCGGCCTGCCGGACATCGCTGAGCAAAACCTCAATCTGTATCTGGCGGCGGTGCTTGAAGCGACGTTGCTGCCACCACCGCCACCGACGCCGGAATGGCGCCATCTGATGGATGAATTGGCGGCTGACGGTGTCAGTGCTTATCGCCAGGTCGTGCGGGAAAATCCGCAGTTCGTCGAGTACTTCCGTCAGTCCACGCCGGAGCAGGAATTGGGCCGCTTGCCGCTGGGCAGTCGTCCGGCCAAGCGTCGTGCCGGCGGCATTGAAAGCCTGCGGGCGATTCCGTGGATTTTTGGCTGGACGCAAACGCGGCTGATGCTGCCGGCCTGGCTCGGCTGGGAATCGGCACTGAGCAAGGCGCTGGAACGCGGCGAAGGTGAGTTGCTCGGGCAGATGCGCGAGCAGTGGCCATTCTTCCGTACGCGCATCGACATGCTGGAAATGGTCCTGGCCAAGGCTGATGCCGACATCGCCTTGTCCTACGACGAGCGTCTGGTCGAGCCGGATCTGCTGCCGTTGGGCGCGCAGTTACGCGACCTATTGTCGCAGGCGTGCGCCGTGGTGCTCGGCCTGACCGGGCAGTCGCAGCTGCTGGCCCATAGCCCTGACACCCTGGAATTCATCCGCCTGCGCAATACCTACCTCGATCCGCTGCATCTATTGCAGGCCGAACTGTTGGCCCGCTCGCGGCAACAGAATGTCGAGCAGGGCAGCCCGGTAGAACAGGCGTTGCTGGTGTCTGTGGCGGGGATTGCCGCCGGTTTGCGAAATACCGGCTAATGTTTTTGTCTGGGCACGCGGCCCCCGGAACACTCACCGGATGCCGCGTTGCCTGACGACGGAAAGTGCCGGCAGGCGACAGTTAATGATGGGGTTGCGACTTGGGTTACCGCGTCGCAAGGTCGCGGGGGGCGTCGGTTTCTCCGACTTTTGGCGTCTTGTGTGGGCGCAGCCTGCTGTGTATCTTGATCAGCCTTTGGCCGTTTGTGCGGCCACGACCCGTATTTTCAGGATTCGTCCCAAGCGGCGAATCCTTTGTTTTGTAAAAGCTTTTTATAAAAAAATTGAGGAGCACATCTAATGCGCGTCATTCTGCTGGGAGCTCCCGGGGCCGGTAAAGGTACTCAGGCTAAGTTCATCACCGAAAAATTCGGCATTCCACAAATTTCCACTGGCGACATGCTGCGTGCAGCGGTCAAGGCCGGTACTCCGCTGGGCGTGCAAGCCAAGAGCATCATGGATGCCGGCGGCCTGGTGTCGGATGACCTGATCATCGCACTGGTTCAGGACCGTATCGCTCAGCCAGACTGCGCCAACGGTTTCCTGTTCGACGGCTTCCCGCGCACCATTCCGCAGGCTGAAGCACTGGTTTCTGCCGGCGTTGAGCTGGATGCAGTGGTTGAAATCGCTGTTGAAGACGAAGAAATCGTGCAACGCATCGCCGGCCGTCGTGTTCACGAAGCCAGCGGCCGCGTTTACCACATCGTCTACAACCCGCCGAAAATTGCGGGCAAAGACGACATCACTGGCGAAGAGCTGGTACAGCGCAAGGACGACACCGAAGAAACCGTGCGTCATCGCCTGTCGGTCTACCATTCGCAAACCAAGCCGCTGGTGGAGTTCTACCAGAAGCTGTCCGCTGCCAACGGCAAGCCGAAGTACAGCCACATTCCTGGCGTCGGTTCGGTTGATGCAATCACCACCAAGGTGCTGGCTGCTCTGAGCTGAAATGTCTGAACCGCAGCATCATCCACGGCCCGCTTGCGGGCCGTAGTTGTTTATACTGACGCCCTTTCCCACCCCTGTTTTTGGAAACATCGATGAGCACCTTGCTGGCCCTGGACACCGCGACTGAAGCTTGCTCCGTTGCCTTGCTGCATGACGGCAAGGTCACGAGCCATTACGAGGTGATCCCGCGCCTGCATGCGCAGAAGCTGCTGCCGATGATCCAGCAACTGCTGGCCGACGCCGGCACCACGCTGCAAGCGGTCGATGCGATCGCCTTCGGTCGCGGGCCGGGTGCATTCACCGGGGTACGGATTGCCATTGGTGTTGTGCAAGGTTTGGCGTTTGCGCTGGATCGTCCGGTGTTGCCGGTGTCCAACCTCGCAGTGCTGGCGCAGCGAGCGTTGCGTGAACATGGCGTGAGCCAGGTCGCCGCGGCCATCGATGCGCGGATGGATGAAGTGTATTGGGGCTGCTACCGCGAGACAGCAGGGGAGATGCGTCTGGTCGGTGCCGAAGCGGTGTTGCCACCAGAAGTTGCTGCGCTGCCGGCCGATGCCAGTGGCGACTGGTTTGGTGCTGGCACCGGTTGGGGTTATGGCGAGCGTATCGCGGTCGAGCTGACCGGCTCCGACGCCGGCATGCTGCCTCACGCCGAAGATTTGCTGACCTTGGCGCGTTTTGCCTGGGAACGCGGCGAATCGATTCCGGCGGATGACGCGCAACCGGTTTACTTGCGCGACAAAGTCGCCACCCCGAAAGCTCGCTGATTCACCACAACACCTGTGGGAGCGAGCTTGCTCGCGAATGCGGTGTCTCAGTCCCGATCTGCTTTTCTGACACACCGCCTTCGCGAGCAAGCTCGCTCCCACATGGAACTAAGTCGCCCGCGAATCCAGCCAATCGTCAGTTTCTAACCCCTCGCTTTAAACCTTTTGCGCTTTATGTGTTCTAGTTATCACTCGGCGGTTTGCTAAGTCGGTCAAGTGCCGCTAAATTGCCATCATCGATACCGAGCATGAATTTATGCGTATAGACGGCCTCTCCTCTCAGTCCTACCCCATCAAGCGCAAGCCTCGCAAAGGCAATGTGGCGCTGGATGAATCCGTCGACGATATCGACGGCGAGCTGGAATTCCCGACTGAAGAGCAATTGGCTGCCCGTGCTGCCAAGGCCTCGGCCCAACGCCTGAGCAATCTGCCTGCCCGTCAGCAAGACATGATCTATCACCGTGCGATGAAAAAGAGCGTAGCGATGGCCTTGGCCAGTTACCTGAGTACCGCCGGTTTTGTTGATTGGGATGCAGACGTGCTGGGCCTCGATCTGTACATCTGATGGTTCTGCCTTACTACCTCGGTTGCCCGTCCTGGAGCGAAAACGCCTGGCGCGAGTATCTGTACCCGGTAGACGCAAAAACGTCCGACTTCCTCGCTCTCTATTCGCAGGTGTTCAACGCCGTCGAGGGCAACACGACCTTTTACGCCAGCCCGTCGCCCGCCACCGTACAGCGCTGGGCCGAGGTCATGCCCGCACACTTTCGCTTCACCGCCAAATTCCCCGGCGATATCAGCCATAGCGGTGACCTGCGCGAGCAACTGACCGCCGCCGAAACCTTTCTGCAATTACTCAAGCCTCTTGGTGAACGCGTTTCGCCGCTGTGGCTGCAACTGTCGAAAAGCTTCACACCGCATCGCCTGCCGGAACTGGCGGCGTTCATCGATGCGCTGGATTGCCCGTTGGCCGTGGAAGTGCGGCATGAACAGTTCTTCGCCAAGGGCGAGAGCGAACGCTTGCTCAATCGCCTGCTGCTGGACCGTGGCGTTGAACGCATCTGCCTCGACCCGCGTGCGCTGTTCAGTTGCCTGTCGACCGAGTCCTCGGTGATCCACGCACAATCGAAAAAGCCGCGAGTGCCGACGCGCCCGGCGGCGTTCACCCAGTTCCCGCAGGTGCGTTTCATCGGCCACCCGGAGCTGGAAGCCAATGACCCGTTCCTGGTGCCGTGGGTGGCGAAAATCGCCGAGTGGATCGAAGAGGGCCGCACGCCGTACATCTTCCTGCACACCGCCGACAACCTCCTTGCGGCGAAGCTGGCGCAACGTTTTCACGCACAACTGATGCAACGTTTGCCTGGCCTGCCAGCGCTGCCTGAGCTATACAGAGAACCCGCCGCGGAGCAACTTGGCCTGCTCTGAGGCGGATTTTTCCTGCCCTGGAGCCTGCCGATGGATGCCCAAGCCGTTAAAGCACACGCCTTCAAAGCCCTGCATGAACGTCCGGGGATTTTCGTCATTCCCAATCCGTGGGATGCAGGGTCGGCGAAAATGCTCGCCAGTCTCGGCTATCAGGCGTTGGCAACCACCAGCGCCGGTTATGCGTTTTCCCAGGGCAAGGCCGATGGCGCGTTAAGTCTCGACGAGACCCTGGCCAATGTCCGCGCGATTGTCGCGGCCACCGATTTACCGGTGGCAGTGGATCTGGAAAACGGTTTTTCCGATGATCCGACCGAGGCTGCGAAAAGCCTGCTTCGCGCAGCAGAGGCGGGTGCGGTCGGTGGCTCGATCGAAGACGCCACGGGTCGCGCGGATGCGCCGATCTATTGCTTCGAACACGCGGTGGCACGTATCGAAGCCGCCGTCGCCGCTGTGCGCACGCTGCCATTTCCGTTCATCCTGACGGCGCGCGCGGAAAACTACCTGCACGGCAATCCTGATATCAACGACACCATTCGCCGCTTGCAGGCCTTCGCCGAAGCGGGCGCCGACGTGTTGTACGCGCCAGGTTTGCGCAACGTCGAAGAAGTACTGGCGGTGGTACGCGCGGTGGCGCCGAAACCGGTGAATGTGTTGATGTCTGGCGGATTGAAACTGACCGTGCAGGAACTGCAGGAAATGGGCGTGCGTCGCATCAGTACCGGTTCGGCACTGGCGTTGGCAGCGTTCGGCGAGTTCTTCCGCGCCGCTGAAGAAATCCAGCAGTCCGGCACGTTCGGCTTTACCTCGCAGTCGATGGCGTACGCCAAAGCCAATCAGTTTTTCAAAGGCTGAACATGGGGCGGTGGATATTCTGGCTGGTGCTGCTGATGATTGGCGGCGCTGCGCTCAGTGTCTGGCGCGGTTGGCTGGACGTGCCGCCGCAATGGAATCCATGGGTGCCACTGGACGTGAAAGCCGCGCCCAACTGGCTGACTGGCTACAAGCTGATGCGCTTGCGCAGCGACCCCGAACTCTGCGACCAGGCCTTGAGCAGTTCTGCTCTGCGTGTCACGCGGCAATCCGACAGCCCCGACGCCAAGTGTCCGCTGATCGGCGCCTTGCGTGTGCAGGGCGGTGAGGTGGCGCTGAGCAGCAGTTTCCTCGCCAGTTGCCCGTTGGCGGTGGCCTACGCGATGTTCGAACACCAAACGCTGCAACCCGCCGCGCAATCCGTTTACGGGCAAAAGGTCGCACGGGTTGATCACCTCGGCAGCTTCGCCTGTCGCAATGTCTACAATCGCGAAAGCGGTGCGCTAAGCCGCCACGCCAGTGCTGATGCGCTGGACATTGCCGGGGTTCGTCTGGCCGATGGCCGCACGGTCAGCGTGCTCAAGGACTGGCCCAAGCAAAATCAGGACGCGCAGTTTCTGCGTCAGCTGCGCGATGGCGCCTGTGAGGCGTTCAGTGTGGTGTTGAGTCCGGATTACAACGCCGCCCACCGCAATCACTTTCATGTCGATGTCGGACGCTGGAGCGTGTGTCGCTGAGGCTTAAGCGGCGAGGCGCAGGTTCTGCAGAACGATCGGGCGTGCCCAGCCGTTATCGAAGTCCAGCGCCTTCTGTTGCTCGACGATTTCTTCCGGTGGGAACGGCGGATAAGGCTTTTGCAGCAGATCCAGATCGAATTCGGCAATCGGCAGGTACAGCGGCTTCTTCTGCGGGGCCGGGCCAGGCTCTGGAACGGGCTGACCATTGTTGATCACCACCGGACGCACCCAACTGCTGTCGAAATCCTGTTGTTCTTGCTGAGCTTTCAGTTCTTCCGGCGGGAACGGCGGGAATGGTTTGTCCAGCAAGTCCATTTCGAATTCGGCGATCGGCAGGAACAGCGGTTCCGGCGGACGCACTTCGGTCTCAACCACATTGCATTCGCGCTGGCTGACGATGTGCGCGTGCAGCTCGCTGCCGATGGTCGGTTCTTCAGGGCTGCTCAGGTCAACCGGAGGGAACGTGCCGCAGGCAGGCACCACTTCACTCGTCTGTTCGGCCAGCGCCTGGGCAAAGAAATCCTGCCACAGATGACTGACGCCGCTCAGTGCTTGAGTGTTGTGACGGCTAAAGTCGCCATGGGGCGAGATGTAGCCAATCGATGTGGGAAGAATGCCTGACATTTTTTTCGGTTGACGCTCAGCTCTGGCAAAATGCGCGTTGAATGAATTATCGGCGGTTTTTGCCGATCCTTGAATTTTTGAGCGTGTTTTCCATGATCGAGCAACCTGCGGCCTGCCGCATCCATGTTCAGGCCCTCGGCCCGACGTTTGAAGCGCAAGCCGGGCAGTGGGCCGAGCGCCTGGGCCTGCCGCTTGAAGTGGCGGACGGCGAGTTTGCCCTGCAGGTCGGCGAGCAGGGTTTGCAGCTGCAACAGCTCGGCCCGGACGCACCGGGGCCGGTGCGGGTCGACTTCGTTGAGGGTGGCGCGGCGCATCGTCGGCTATACGGCGGCGGCAGCGGGCAGATGATCGCCAAGGCGGTCGGCATCGCTCAAGGCGTGCGTCCGCGCGTGCTGGATGCCACGGCAGGCTTGGGCAAGGATGCATTCGTGCTGGCCAGTCTAGGTTGCGAAATGAGCCTGATCGAACGCCAGCCGCTGATTGGCGCGCTGCTGGAAGATGGTCTGGCGCGTGCTGCGGAAGATTTCGATGTGGCGCCGATCGTGGCGCGAATGAAGTTGCTCAAGGGCAATTCCATCGAGGTCATGCAGAATTGGGAAGGCGAGCCGCCGCAGGTGATTTATCTCGATCCGATGTTTCCGCATCGCGAGAAGACTGCGCTGGTGAAGAAAGAGATGCGCCTGTTCCGACCGTTGGTGGGCGATGATCCGGATGCGCCTGCGCTGTTGCAGGCTGCGCTGGCGTTGGCGACGCACCGGGTGGTGGTCAAGCGACCACGCAAGGCGCCGTGCATCGAGGGGCCGAAGCCGAGTCATGCGCTGGATGGCAAATCGAGCCGGTATGACATCTACCCGAAGAAAGCGCTCAAACCCTGAGACCGAGGCGCCCCCATTCGCGAGCAAGCTCGCTCCCACATTTGAAATGCATTCTAAGGTGGGAGCGAGCTTGCTCGCGAAGGCGTCCGCTCAGGCACCTTAAAAGTCAGGGCCTGTAAGCACGCATAAACAACGCTACAACTTCCTGCACATGGCTTTCCGCTGCCTCTTCGCTCAACGGCTCACCACATCCATACAACAGCCGAAAATTCCCCGCACCCTTGATCAGGCAGAAGAAATGCTCAGCGGCATTGCGCGGCAGATCAATGCTCAGCGCGCCGGTTTCGTGGATGCGCGTCAACAGCCGCTCCATGCCCTGCACCATGCGCTGCGGGCCGGCCTCGAAGAAGATCAGCGACAGCTTCGGGTCCTGACTGCCCAGCGCCATGATCAAGCGGTGCAAATTCACCGACTCATCACTGTTGATCAGGTGATGAAAGCCTCGCGCAATGTTCAGCAACACATTTTCGACGGCGATGCCTTCGGGCAATTCGAAGAACAACGGCGGTAATTGCTCCTCGCATTTGGCCACCACGGCGGCGGAGAACAGCGTCTCCTTGTCGTTGAAATGGCTGTAGACCGTCAGCTTCGACACGCCCGCCTCGCTCGCCACCGCGTCCATGCTGGTGTTGGCATAGCCATGACTCAGAAACAGAATTTTCGCCGCGTCGAGGATCGCCTGGCGCTTGGCCAGATCCTTGGGGCGGCCCGGACCGTTTGGAGCTGAAAGATTGTTCGACATTCTTCGCTTTTAATACTGGACTGGTGAGTTTGCTATTAATACCATACCCACCAGTATAATTATTCCAAGCACCATTAGCGAAAGGTCCGTCACCATGTTCCGCCATGCGTTGTCCCTCGCGTTGCCAGTGAGTCTGGCGTTCCTTTTGTCAGCGTGCGGTCAGGAAGAGGCGACGCAAGTCACCGTGCGACCGGCCATGGTCGTGCAGCCAGAGCCTTCGGGGCAGGCGATGGAAAGTTATCCGGGCGAGGTTCGCGCTCGCTACGAACCCGATCTGGCGTTCCGCATTGGCGGCAAAGTCAGCCGACGACTGGTCGATGAAGGCCAGCGGGTGAAGGCTGATCAACCGCTCGCCGAACTCGATCCGCAAGACGTGCGCCTGCAACTGGAAGCCACCCGCGCTCAGGTTGCTGCCGCCGAAGCCAATCTCAATCTGGTGCGTGCCGAGCGTGATCGCTACAAGACCCTGATGGATCGGCAGATGGTCAGCCGCTCGGCTTACGACAATGCCGAAAACCTTTACCGCTCCGGTGAAGCCCGCCTCAAACAAATCAAAGCCGAATTCAACGTATCGACCAATCAGGCCAGTTACGCGGTGCTCCGTGCGCCGCAGGATGGCGTGGTCGCCAAGCGTTCGGTCGAGGTTGGGCAGGTGGTTGCCGCCGGGCAAACCGTATTCACCCTGGCCACTGATGGCGAGCGCGAAGTGCTGATCAGCCTGCCGGAGCAGAGCTTTGGCCGCTTCAAGGTCGGTCAGCCGGTAACTGTTGAATTGTGGACGCAGCAAAACCAGCGTTTCGCCGGGCAGATCCGCGAACTGTCGCCCGCCGCCGATCCGCGCTCGCGTACCTTCGCCGCACGCATTTCTTTCACCAGCGGCAAAGTCCCGGCTGAACTGGGCCAGAGCGCCCGGGTGTTTGTGCAGTCGGCCGATAGCGTTTCCCTGTCGGTGCCGCTCTCGGCGCTCACCGCCGAAAACGGCGCGACCTACGTGTGGGTCGTCAACGGCAACAACACCTTGAAGAAAACCCCGGTGCGCATCGGCCCGTTCGGCGAGAAAAGCGTGCCGGTGCTCGAAGGCTTGAACGCAAGCGACTGGGTGGTCGCCGCTGGTGTGCATGTGTTGCTTGAAGGGCAGCAGGTGCGTCCGGTGGATCGCTCCAACCGTGTGGTCAATCTGGCGGACAAGGAGTAAGTCCCGATGCGCTTCAACCTTTCCGAATGGGCGCTGCGTAATCGCCAGATCGTACTGTTCCTGATGCTTTTGCTGGCCATCGTTGGTGCGTTGTCCTACACCAAGCTCGGCCAGAGTGAAGACCCGCCGTTCACCTTCAAGGCGATGGTCATCCAGACTCGCTGGCCGGGTGCGACCGCGCAGGAAGTCTCGCGTCAGGTCACCGAACGCATCGAAAAGAAACTGATGGAAACCGGCGAATACGAGCGCATCGTCTCGTTCTCGCGCCCCGGTGAATCCCAGGTCACCTTCATTGCCCGCGACTCGATGCACTCCAAGGAGATTCCCGACCTCTGGTATCAGGTGCGCAAGAAGGTCAGCGATATTCGCCAGACGTTGCCGCCGGATATTCAGGGGCCGTTCTTCAACGATGAATTCGGCACCACGTTCGGTAATATCTATGCGCTAACGGGGGATGGTTTCGATTACGCGGTGCTCAAGGATTACGCCGACCGTATCCAGATCCAGCTGCAACGGGTCAAGGATGTCGGCAAGGTCGACTTGCTCGGTTTGCAGGACGAGAAGATCTGGGTCGAGTTGTCCAACGTCAAACTGGCGACCCTCGGCCTGCCGCTGGCGGCGGTACAACAAGCGCTGCAAGAACAGAACGCGGTGTCCACTGCGGGGTTCTTTGAAACCGGTAGCGAGCGCTTGCAGCTACGGGTCTCGGGGAATTTTCAGACAGTCGATGAGATAAAGAACTTCCCGATCCGCGTCGGTGATCGTACGTTCCGCATCGCCGATGTCGCCGATGTGCGTCGCGGTTTCAACGACCCACCGGCGCCGCGCATGCGCTTTATGGGCGAAGACGCGATTGGTCTCGCGGTGGCGATGAAGGATGGCGGCGACATTCTGGTGCTCGGCAAAGCACTGGAGGTCGAGTTCTCACGCATCCAGAAAAACCTCCCGGCCGGCATGCAATTGCGCAAGGTCTCCGACCAGCCGGCGGCGGTGAAAACCGGGGTCGGCGAGTTCGTCCAGGTGTTGGTCGAGGCGCTGGCGATTGTCTTGCTGGTGAGCTTCTTCTCCCTCGGCGTGCGCACCGGCATGGTCGTGGCGCTGACCATTCCGCTGGTGCTGGCGATGACCTTCGCCTGCATGTATTACCTGGGCATCGGCCTGCACAAGATCTCCCTTGGCGCGCTGGTGTTGGCGCTGGGCTTGCTGGTGGACGACGCGATCATCGCCGTGGAAATGATGGCGATCAAAATGGAGCAGGGCTTCGACCGCATCCGCGCGGCGAGCTACGCCTGGACCAGCACCGCGTTCCCGATGCTCACCGGCACATTGATCACCGCCGCCGGGTTTCTGCCGATTGCCATGGCGCAATCCGGCACCGGCGAGTACACCCGCTCGATCTTTCAAGTGGTGACCATTGCGTTGCTCGCGTCCTGGGTGGCAGCGGTGGTGTTCGTGCCGTATCTGGGGGAAAAACTCCTGCCGGATCTGGCAAAAATTCATGCGGCCAAACATGGCACGGGTGACGGTCAGGCTGATCCGTATGGCACGCCGTTTTATCAGCGCGTTCGGCGCTTGGTGGAGTGGTGCGTGGCGCACCGCAAGACTGTGATCGTGCTGACAGTCGGGCTGTTTATTGCCTCGGTGATGTTGTTCCGCTTCGTCCCGCAGCAATTCTTCCCGGCCTCCAATCGACTGGAGTTGATGGTAGATCTGAAACTGGCTGAAGGCGCGTCGTTGGCCAATACCACCGGTGAAGTCAAACGTCTGGAAGCGCTGCTCAAGGATCACGCCGGCATCGACAATTACGTGGCTTACGTCGGCACCGGATCACCGCGTTTCTATCTGCCGCTCGATCAGCAATTGCCGGCGGCGAGCTTCGCTCAGTTTGTGGTGTTGGCAAAGAACATCGAGGAGCGTGAGGCGCTGCGCAGCTGGTTGATTGAAACGCTTAACGAGCAATTCCCGGCGCTGCGTTCGCGGGTTACGCGTCTGGAAAACGGTCCGCCGGTTGGTTATCCGGTGCAGTTCCGCGTCACCGGTGAACACATCGAAGAAGTCCGTGCGCTGGCACGTAAGGTTGCAGCCAAGGTTCGCGAGAATCCGCATGTGGTCAATGTGCATCTGGATTGGGAGGAACCGAGCAAGGTCGTGTACCTGAATATCGATCAGGATCGTGCCCGGGCGTTGGGTGTGAGCACGGCGAATCTGGCGAAATTTCTGCAGAGTTCGTTGACCGGGTCGAGTGTCAGTCAGTATCGCGAAGACAATGAGTTGATCGAGATTCTGCTGCGCGGCACGGTGCATGAGCGCACTGAATTGTCGTTGCTGCCGAGTCTGGCGGTGCCGACGGATAACGGTCGCAGTGTGGCGTTGTCGCAGATTGCCACGCTGGAATACGGCTTTGAGGAAGGGATTATTTGGCATCGCAATCGGCTGCCGAACGTGACCGTGCGCGCCGATATTTATGGCAAGGAGCAGCCGGCGACGCTGGTGAAGCAGATCATGCCGACGCTGGATTCGATTCGTGCCGAGTTGCCCGATGGTTATCTGTTGGATGTTGGCGGCACGGTGGAGGATTCCGAGCGTGGGCAGAAGTCGGTGAATGCCGGGGTGCCGATGTTCATCGTCGTTGTGCTGACGTTGTTGATGGTGCAGTTGCGCAGTTTTTCGCGTACGGCGATGGTGTTTTTGACGGCGCCGCTGGGGTTGATCGGGGTGACGTTGTTTTTGATGGTGTTCCGTCAGCCGTTCGGGTTTGTGGCGATGTTGGGGACGATTGCGTTGTCCGGGATGATCATGCGCAATTCGGTGATTCTGGTGGATCAGATCGAGCAGGATATTGCGTCGGGGCTTAAGCCTTGGCAGGCGATTATCGAGGCTACGGTTCGACGCTTCAGGCCGATTGTGTTGACGGCGCTGGCGGCGGTATTGGCGATGATTCCGTTGTCGCGCAGTGTGTTTTTTGGACCGATGGCGGTGGCGATCATGGGGGGGTTGATTGTTGCGACTGCGCTGACGCTGTTGTTTTTGCCGGCGTTGTATGCGGCTTGGTTCAGGGTTCGCAAAGACTCCGTTTGATTTGTGGGTAGCGTGGCGGCCTTTGGGCCGACCATGCTCTGGTTGTTCTTTGTGAATATCCGTTGCTTCGGGTGCTGCCGCTGGCGGTTTCGCTCTTACAGCGAGTCACCTTTTCCAAACGCCGAAAAGGTAACCCAAAAGGCTTTGCCCTGACGTTCGGCCCCTCGCTGAGGCTCGGGGTCCCTTCGCTCCGGGATCGATCCGGGGGCATCGCTTCCGGTTTGCTTCGCTGCACCTCCTTTCGATGTGTTCGACTTCGTCGAACGGTCGCTGCGCTCCCACCCCCGGATCAATCCCTCCACTCAGCCTGCCGACGGGCTCTAAGATCAAAAGCTGCAGCCGAGCTAACGCTCATCCTGTTGAGTGGTGAGGAGCAGAAGCGGTCTGCTCTTGCTCTTCTGTGGGAGTGAGCCTGCTCGCGATGGCGGCCTGACAGCCGACCTGTTTTTTGCAGATGTACTCCATCCAACTGTGGGAGCGAGCCTGCTCGCGAAGGCGGCCTGACAGCCGACCTGTTTTTTGCAGGTGTACTCAATCCAACTGTGGGAGCGAGCCTGCTCGCGAAGGCGGCCTGACAGCCGACCTGTTTTTTACAGATGTACTCAATTCAACTGTGGGAGCGAGCCTGCTCGCGAAGGCGGCCTGACAGCCGACCTGTTTTTTACAGATGTACTCAATTCAACTGTGGGAGCGAGCCTGCTCGCGAAGGCGGCCTGACAGCCGAACTGTTTTTTGCAGGTGTACTCAGTTCAACTGTAGGAGTGAGCCTGCTCGCGATGGCGGCCTGACAGCCGACCTGTTTTTTGCAGGTGTACTCAATCCAACTGTGGGAGCGAGCTTGCTCGCGAAGGCGGCCTGACAGCCGACCTGTTTTTTGCAGATGTACTCCATCCAACTGTAGGAGTGAGCCTGCTCGCGATGGCGGCCTGACAGCCGACCTGTTTTTTGCAGGTGTACTCCATCCAACTGTGGGAGTGAGCCTGCTCGCGATGGCGGCCTGACAGCCGACCTGTTTTTTGCAGGTGTACTCCATCCAACTGTGGGAGCGAGCTTGCTCGCGAAGGCGGCCGGACAGCCGACCTGTTTTTTGCAGGTGTACTCAATCCAACTGTGGGAGCGAGCTTGCTCGCGAAGGCGGCCGGACAGCCGACCTGTTTTTTGCAGGTGTACTCAATCCAACTGTGGGAGCGAGCTTGCTCGCGATGGCGGCCTGACAGCCGACCTGTTTTTTGCAGGTGTACTCAGTTCAACTGTGTGCGAGCCTGATCGCCGACCAGTCTCTAGCTGACGACCCATAGCCCGCTTTACTTGCGCCACTTCCTACATCTTTTTCAGAAGCCTCTGATCTTGAGCCAGATTGCCTCGGATGTTGTACTCCAGCCTCTGCTTTACAGCTTTCCTGAGTTTGTCTTGATGAAAAAGCCGCCAGCATTGAAAGGCAGAACCGACCCGGTGTTCGACTTGTTGGCGCGCCCGCCCCATCGGCAGCGTCTGGCTGACTATCTTGCGCTACTCAAGCCGCTCGATGATCAAGGTCGTTATCTGCCATTTGAAGCGTTGCGTTATCGCTGGGCGGCGGGGCTGGATGCCAGACTGTGCTGGGCCTTGGTCAAGAAGGCACGGGCTGCCCAGCACATTAACCTTCTGCCACTGGGCGAGCCTGTGCAGTGGGGCAAGTATCTGTTGACGCCGTTGGCACAGAAAACCATCTCAATTGTGGATCGGCAGGCCAGTACGGCGGCGCTGGAATACATGACCAGCCAGATCGGCGAACGGGCACATTTCAGTTATCTGCTTAACGATTTGATCGAAGATGAAGCCATCGCCAGCAGTCAGCTGGAAGGCGCTGCGACGACTACGCGTGTGGCCAAGGACATGCTCAAGCAGCGGCGCCAGCCCCGTACTCCGGATGAGCGCATGGTGATGGGTAATTACCGGATGATGAATTTTGCCTGGGAGAGACGTTACGAACCCATGAGCGTGGATTTGATTGCAGCGATTCATCGGGTGGGGGTCGAGGGCATCGATGACGAGCAGTATTCACCCGGGGTGTTCAGAACCAACGACGAAGTGGTCGTTCAGGATGGGGCGGGCAACACCGTGCACCGGCCACCACCTGCGACAGGATTGGCCACGCGGCTGGAGAGGCTGTCGCACTGGATCAACCTTCCAGAGGGCACACCGCAAGAGGCGAGCTACCTGCATCCGCTGATCAAGGCGATCACGCTGCACTTTGCCTTGGGCTACGAGCATCCCTTTCGCGACGGCAACGGGCGGGTCGCCAGGGCGTTGTTTTACTGGTTCATGTTCAAGAATGAATTTGCGGCGTTTCGCTACATAGCGATCAGTTTGTTACTGCGTAATGCGCCAGTGAAATATGGACGTTCATACCTGCATACCGAGGCGGATGAACTGGATCTGACGTACTTCATCGAATTCCAGTGTTCGGTGATCCAGCGAGCGGTGCTCGGGTTTGCCGATGTTTACCGCAAGAGCGTGGCCTACACCGAAAAGTTCGAGCGCTGGCTGACGAATTCTGGCTACTTCGATCAGATGACGGAAAAACAGCGCGCGGTGTATCAGGCGGCAAAAAGCGGGGAGGCGAAGGAGTTCACAGCGAATAATGTGGCGGAAAATTTTGGTTGCTCGTACAGCGAGGCGACTTCGGCTCTGGAGGGGCTGGACCAATTGCAGCTTTTTGAGAGAAGGAAGATGGGGCGGGAGTGGGTATTTTTTTTACGTAATTCTGTACGTGGAGGGAAGCACGGGAGCGAATCGAATCGCCCCCGTGTTGCGACTGCTTAAAGCGTGCCGAACACCTTCTTCGCCAGGCTGGTCGCCGCAGCGGCCGGGTTCTGGCGGATGGTTTCTTCCTGTTTGCCGATCATTTCAAACAAGCCATTGAGCGCTTGCTCGGTGACGTAGTTTTCAACGTTGGCGCTCTTCGCATCGACAACGCCGAACGTCGCGGCCTGGCCGGCGAAGGCGTTGTACTTCTGCGCTACGCCAACCTTGTCGGTTGCCTGCTTGACGATCGGCAGGAACTTGACGCGGATCTGTTCGCGACTGGATTTGTCGAGGTATTGCGTGGCCGAATCCTTGCCGCCGCTGAGGATGCCTTTGGCGTCTTCCACGCTCATTTTCTTCACGGCGTCGACGAGGATTGGCTGGGCCTGGGTCACGGCGCTTTCCGCAGCCTTGTTCATGGCGGTTTCCAGTTCTTCAACCTGAGCACCCATGCCGAAGGCTTTCATCTTGCTCGCGGCTTTGCCGAGTTTGCCCGGCAGTTCGATCTTCACGTCCGGGTTGTTGCTGAAACCGCCGGGGGTACCCAGTTGCTTGACGGCGATTTGCGCGCCTTGGGTCAGGGCATCCTTGAGGCCGCCGGTGGCGTCTTTTTGCGACAGGTCACTCAGCGACAGGGCCAGCGCGCTGGCGGAGATCATCAGGCCTGCACACAGGCCGGCGAAGCGGAGGGTAGGGCGGAGCATGGCGGCTTCCTTGTTGCAGAAAGTGAATTAACGAACGGCGTCGACGCGGATTTTCAGTGGTTGCGGGTCGTTGCCGTCGAGTTGCACGGCGTGGTTTTCGGTGGTGATGAACATCAGTTCGCCGTTGACTTCAATGCGCGCGCTGACCGAGTAACGATGGCCGGGTTTGACCTGCGCCGGATCGTAGCTCAAGTGGAAGGGCAGCGGCACCTGGCCTTTGACCGGGCCTTTTTGCTCGTCCAGCACTACGGCTGGCGCGTCTGCCAGGGAAACGTCCTGCAGACTGACGCTGAGGGTCGCGCTCGGTGGCAGGGCGATGCGCTGCAAGTAGAACACTTCACCGTCGAGACCGACCTTGCCGGCAGGTGTTGTCGATTGGCAGGCGCTCAGTATTGTGGCGGCGGCGAGCAGGGTGAGTTTTTTCATCGGACGTTCTCCTTTTCAATGTGGGAGCGAGCCTGCTCGCGAAAGCGGTGTTTCAGTCACTCAGATGTCGACTGACACTCTATCTTCGCGAGCAAGCTCACTCCCACCAGGTTTGCATCAGGTCTCGGGTTGGGCGACGACCTGATCTGCAGCATCTTCACTGCGATGCAGCGCGACCTGACGGATCGACAAGCGAATCTCCGCCGGCAACACACGTTTGGCCGCGCCTTCGGCGAGTTCGCCGAGCAGTTCGTGATAACTCAGTTTGCCGGCCTCGTCGCGACGCAGCACGTCGAGGTCGAGCAGGGTCTGGATGAAGTGGCGGAACAGGCTCTTGTCGAAGAACTCCGGGGCGTTGAGGCCGTGGAGGATCGACAGGCGCTGGGCCATGACCGTGCAGAGGTCTTCCAGCTCTTCGGCGCTGATACTGTTCTGGCCGCTGTTGATCAGCAACGACACGGTCATGTAGAAGCGCTGCAAGGTCTGGGCGATGCTCTTCGACAGCAGCGTCAGCAGGACGAAATGCCGCGAACTTGGCGCCGGGCGCAGATAGACCTCTTTCTCGAAGCGCAGCAGGCCTTGCTCGACGAATGCTTCGAGCCACTGATCAACCACACCGTCCAGTTCGTCCAGCGTCCAGCGAATGAACAGTTCCGATTGCAGGTACGGATACAGTGCGCGGGTGTAGCGCAGGATCTGTTCGCGACTCATGCGCGACGCGCTCTGGAAGAAGCTCGCGAGCAGCGCCGGCAGGGCGAAGATGTGCAAGACGTTGTTGCGGTAGTAAGTCATCAGGACGGCGTTCTGCTCGTCCAGATAGAGAATCTTGCCCAGCGCATCGTTCTGCTCGGCGAGCAGGTCCATGTCTTTCACGTGCTCGATCAGCGCGCGGCCATCGCCTTCCGGCAGTGTGGTGTGCGGCGAGTACGGGACTTTGCGCAGCAGCGCCAGATACAGATCCAGCACCCGCGCCATGGCGCGATCATCCAGCGCCAGACGCGTGGTCGACAGCAGCGCCAGCGCCACCAGGTTGACCGGGTTGATCGCGGCGGCTTCGTTGAGGTGCTGTGCGACCTTTTCGCCGAGGCGATTGGTGGTTTCGTTGAGCCACGCCGGCTTGTACTGCGGGCCGAGTTCCTGCTGGCGCCAGTCCGGTTGCTCGGCGTCGAGGAATTCTGCGAGTTTGATCGGTTCGCCGAAGTTTACCGCGACCTGACCGAAACGCTGTTTGAGCGCACCGATGACTTTGAAAATGTCGAAGATCGATTCTTTCTTCTTGCTCGCGCCGCGCAGTTCGCCGAGGTAGGTGCGACCTTCCAGCACGCGCTCATAACCGATGTACACCGGCACAAACACGATCGGCATCCGCGACGAACGCAGGAAGCTGCGCATGGTGATCGCGAGCATTCCGGTTTTTGGCTGCAGCATGCGCCCGGTGCGCGAGCGGCCGCCCTCGACGAAGTACTCGACCGGGAAACCTTTGGTGAACAGGGTGTGCAGGTATTCGTTGAACACCGAGGTGTACAGCGGGTTGCCCTTGAAGGTGCGACGCATGAAGAACGCGCCGCCACGGCGCAGCAGGCTGCCGATCACCGGCATGTTCAGGTTGATCCCGGCGGCGATGTGCGGCGGGGTCAGGCCGTTGCGGAACAGCAGATACGACAGCAGCAAATAGTCGATGTGGCTGCGATGGCACGGCACATAGATCACTTCGTGACCTTGGGCGACTTTCTGTACGCCTTCGATGTGGTTGACCTTGATGCCGTCGTAGATCTTGTTCCAGAACCAGCTCAGCACCACTTCGAGGAAACGGATCGCGGTGTAGGTGTAGTCCGAGGCGATTTCGTTGCCGTAGCGCAGGGCCTGGGCCTTGGCTTTCTCCGGGGAGATGTTTTCGCGCTCGGCTTCGTCGAGGATCGCTTGTTTGACCAACGGCTGGTTGAGCAGACCTTTGACCAGATTGCGGCGGTGGGAAATGTCCGGGCCGATCACCGCAGCTTTCAGATTGCGGAAGTGTACGCGCAGGATCCGCTGGGCCATGCGCACGGTGCGCTCGTGGCCCTTGTTGTGTTCGATCAGCTCGCGCAGGTGAATCGGCGCGGAGAACTGCACGCGGGTTTTGCGCCCGAGAACAATGATGCTCAGCAGCCGACGCAGACGCCCGGTAACGGCCCAGCTGTCGGCGAACAACAACTTCCACGGACTGTTTTCGCTGTCCGGCGATTGGCCCCAGAACACGCTGACCGGGATGATCTGCGCATCTTCAGCAGCGTTCTGGGTGAGGGCGCTGACCAGACGGGTCAGGGTCGGCGGTGCGCCGCGCTTGTCCTGGCGCCCGAGCCAGTCCGGATCCGGCGTCAGGTAGAAAAACGCCGCTGGTTCGATCAGCGAACCCACCGACACCGGCAGCACCGGACGCGGCAGGCCGGCCTTGGTGCACTCGGTGTCGACCACCGCCAGATCGGTCAGCGAAGGGTTTTGCAGGACGTAGAACACCGGACGACTGCGGTCGAGGTTGAGGGTGAACGACGACTGGTTGATCGTCTCCGAGCGAACCCAGAGGTACAACAGTCGGCGCAAGGTGCCAAACACAAGACGGCGGAACGGGGAACGGGTCATACGGCTTCTGCGTGAGTGAATAAAACCGAGCGTTTGCTCGGGTGGGCGATAGTGTGCCGGATTACTCGAAAATCGGCAAAAAAGCGGCGAAGTAATCTCCTGTTGAGACTTTTCGCACCTGTCATATACTCGGCGGTCTGTCGCCGGGGCCCTTTTATGGACGTCGGACGCAGGCTGACGTTCCTCTAAGGCTTTCCTGCGAAAAGCCTGTTCAATAATAAAAAAGGAGTATGAACAGATGGCAACACGTGAAACCGGCAATGTGAAGTGGTTCAACGACGCCAAAGGCTACGGCTTTATCCAGCGCGAAGACGGGGTGGACGTGTTCGTGCACTACCGTGCGATTCGCGGCGAAGGGCATCGGTCGCTGGCTGAAGGTCAGCAGGTCGAGTACGCGGTGATTACCGGCGAGAAGGGTTTGCAGGCTGAGGATGTTGTAGGCCTGTAACACAAACCTCCAGAACGCCAAAAACCACTGTGGGAGCGAGCCTGCTCGCGAATGCGCTGTATCAGTCACCATTCATATCGACTGACACTACGCATTCGTCGGAACGCCGCCCGGAGCAGGCTCGCTCCCACATTTGTATCCGCGTTGCCTGTTGTTACGCGGTTTTCCAGGTGATTTCTTCTTCACCATCGGCACTGATGCGCATCCAGCGATCTGCCGTCTCCTCACCTTCTTCCTCGACCCACGTCCCCGGTGCGCAACGCACTTCGACGTTCAGCGCGGCAAACGCGGCACGCGCGCAGGCGATGTCGTCGTCCCATGGCGTCTGGTCGCTTTCCAGGTACAGGCTGTTCCATTTGCCCACGGCTTTCGGCAGCCATGTCACAGGAATGTTGCCGGCCTTGCACTTGTAAGTCTGGCCTTTCTGTACCCAGTCGCTGCACGGGCCCAACGCGGCGCCCAGCCAGGCCGCAATGGCCTTGTGGTCGACGTCGGCGTCTTTCAGGTAAATCTCGATATCCGGTTGGCGCATGGATGTCCTCACTGCGGGTCTGAAAAATCCATTCGCGGATTTAGCCGGCCCCGGGCACTCGCCCGAGACCAAAAGTTATTGAAGAACGAAATAATCGTAGCGCATCGACACGGTGGTCTCGAACGGCTCGGCCTGTTCGATCACCGCCGCACGACGCTCGGCACTGGCGCGCCAGCCGTGGGGCGTCATCGCTAACAGGTTGGCGCGATCCTCGGGCTTGTCCAGCGTCAGTTTGAATTCCAGGGTTTCACTGTGCGCCAGCGCCATTCCTTCCGGCACCAGGGCCAGGTGCTTGTCGTCGGTGTATTCGCGCACTTCGTCGTACAGGCGTTCGCGCAATTCCATCAGGTGGCCGCTGGTCGGGCCTACTTTCATCAGACCGCCGCCGACACTGAGCAAGCGCTTGGCTTCTTCCCAGTCCAGAGGACTGAACACGCTGGCAAGAAACTGGCAACTGCCCGACGCCAACGGCACGCGGGCCATGCTGGCGATCAACCAGGTGATTGCCGGGTTGCGCTTGCAGGCGCGTTTGACCGCTTCACGGGAGATGTCCAATGCGTAGCCATCCGCGTTCGGTAACGCCTCAGCGATTTGCGCGGTGTAATAACCCTCGCCACAGCCGATGTCGACCCAGCGATCTGGCGCATAACTCGCTGCCAGTTCGGCCAGACGCTTGGCCACTGGCGCGTAATGGCCAGCGTTCAAGAAATCGCGGCGCGCTTCGACCATGGCCTGGTTGTCGCCAGGGTCGCGGCTGTTCTTGTGCTGCACCGGCAGCAGGTTCAGGTAACCCTGCCGCGCACGGTCGAAACGGTGGCCGGCGGGGCAGACCACGCCGTTATCCAGCGCATTCAACGGTTCATTGCAGATCGGGCACGCAAGCATCAGGCGAGCAACTTGATCAGGGTCTGGTAGTAGATCTCGGTCAGTACGTCGAGATCCGCCGCCAGCACGCGCTCGTTGACCTGGTGAATGGTCGCGTTGACCGGGCCCAGTTCAACCACTTGCGTGCCCATGGTTGCGATAAAGCGGCCATCGGACGTGCCGCCGCTGGTCGACGCCTTGGTCTCGCGACCGGTGATTTCCTTGATGCTCGCCGACACGGCGTCGAGCAGCGCGCCAGGTTCGGTGAGGAACGGCAGGCCGGACAGCGCCCAGTCGATGTGCCAGTCCAGATCGTGCTTGTCGAGAATATCGGCCACACGTTTCTGCAGGCCTTCCACGGTCGATTCGGTGGAGAAACGGAAATTGAACACCGCCACCAGATCGCCCGGAATCACGTTGGTCGCGCCGGTACCGGAGTTGACGTTGGAGATCTGGAAACTGGTCGGCGGGAAGAAATCGTTACCGTGATCCCAATGCTCGGCGGCCAGTTCGGCCAGCGCCGGAGCGGCGAGGTGAATCGGATTCTTCGCCAGGTGCGGATAGGCGACGTGACCCTGAATGCCTTTGACCGTGAGCTTGGCGCCCAGCGAGCCGCGACGGCCGTTCTTAACCACGTCGCCGACCAGTGTGGTACTCGACGGTTCGCCGACGATGCACCAGTCCAGACGCTCGCTACGCGCGGCCAGACGCTCGACCACTGCTTTGGTGCCGTGGTGCGCCGGGCCTTCTTCGTCGCTGGTGATCAGGAACGCGACTTTGCCCTTGTGGTTCGGATAGTCGGCGACAAAACGCTCAGCGGCAACGGTCATCGATGCCAGGCTGCCTTTCATGTCCGCCGCGCCGCGGCCGCAGAGCATGCCGTGTTCATCGATCACGGCGTTGAACGGGTCGATCTGCCATGCGGTGATCGGGCCGGTCGGCACCACGTCGGTGTGGCCGGCGAAGCACAATACCGGCCCGTCGTTGCTGCCGTGAGTGGCCCAGAAGTTATCCACATCTTCGATGCGCATCGGTTCGAGAGTGAAACCGGCATCGCCCAGGCGCTGCATCATCTGCTTCTGGCAATCGGCGTCGACCGGCGTCACGGATGGACGGCGGATCAGGTCGATGGCGAGTTGGAGGGTCGGCGAAAGGTCGGCGTGGGCCGTCATGGAAAACTCCGGGATCATGAATTTGAGCGAGGGCCAATGTGGGAGCGAGCTTGCTCGCGAAAGAGGTGTATCAGGCAACATAAGGGTTGAATGTTACAAAGCCTTCGCGAGCAAGCTCGCTCCCACAGGGATTGGGTTCGGTCAGTTACACCGCGTATCACGCCAAGCCCCGCAAAATGGCGGTTATCTTAAAGCAAAACGGCGACCATTGGCCGCCGTTTAGTGCATCGATGAGGATTTAGACGACCGGCGCCGGCTCCGGCGCAGTGGCCGGTTTCGGCAACGACGACAGGAACGCCATGATCAGCGCGGCCAGATACGGCAGCGACTGCACCAGCAACATCACCACCCAGAAACGCATGTCGTTGCTCGGCATGCCGTTGACCAGGAAAATCCCCAGCGCCGCGCCCCACAACAGCAGCATGATGAACAGCTCTTCCCGCGCTTCGGAAATCGCCACCCAGAAGCCGTGGTTGTCAGCGTTTTTCGGCGTGCGGAAGAAAGGAATGCTGCTGGTGAAGAAGCCGTACAGCACCGCTTTGGCGATGGTGTGCGACAACGCCAGCCCGGCCAATGCCGCGCAGAACGCATCTTTCAGGTTCACGCCGACGGCGCGACGGTAGAGGAAGATGATCTTGCCGACCTTGAACACGAACAGCGCCAGCGGCGGGATTGCGAAAATCAGCAACGGTGGATCGACCCGTTGCGGCACGATGATCATCGCCGCCGACCACAACAGCGCGCCGACGGTGAAGAAGATGTTCATGCCATCCGCGACCCACGGCAACCAGCCCGCGAGGAAGTGATAACGCTGGCCGCGCGTCAGTTCGGTGTCCTTGCCGCGCAGCAGGCTGCCGGTGTGACGTTTGATGATCTGAATCGCACCGTAGGCCCAACGGAAACGCTGCTTCTTGAAGTCGATAAACGTATCCGGCATCAGCCCCTTGCCGTAGCTGTCGTGGTAATACGCCGCCGACAGGCCTTTCTCGAACACGCGCAGACCCAGTTCGGCGTCTTCACAGATACACCAGTCGGCCCAGCCCAGCTCTTCCAGCACCGAACGCCGGGTCATGGTCATGGTGCCGTGCTGAATGATCGCGTCACGGTCGTTGCGGGTGACCATGCCGATGTGGAAGAAGCCTTTGTATTCGGCATAGCAGAGCTTTTTGAAGGTGCTTTCGTTCTGGTCGCGATAATCCTGCGGCGACTGTACCACGGCGATTTTCGGGTCGGCGAAGTGCGGCACCATGTGCTTGAGCCAGTTCGGGTGCACGCAGTAATCGGAGTCGATCACGGCGATCACTTCGGCATCCTTGGCGGTATGCGGGATCAGGTAGTTCAGTGCGCCGCCCTTGAAACCGGCCAGGGGCGAGACGTGGAAGAACTTGAAGCGCGGGCCGAGGGTTTCGCAGTAATCGCGCACCGGCTCCCACACCGCCGGGTCTTTGGTGTTGTTGTCGATGATCAGGACTTCGTAGTCCGGGTAATCGAGCGCGGCGAGGGCGTCGAGGGTCTGTTTGACCATCTCCGGCGGCTCGTTGTAGCACGGCACGTGGATCGAGACTTTCGGGCGGTAGCTGGAGTCGCCCTCGACCGGCAGGAACTCGCGCCGACGCTTGTGAATCCACACCGCTTCGGCCAGTTCATGCGCTTCGGTGAGCAACACAATGAACACCCCGAGCGCACCGAGCGCCAAGAGGAAGCCGACCGTCAAACTGAACCACGTGCTGTATTGCAGGCTGTAGTCGTAGCCGATCCACACCAGCACCGACCCGCAAAGGAAGGCGATAAAGGTCAGGAAGATACGCCCGCGTTGACGCAGGGCCGAGCCGTCGATCATCAGCAAGGTCAGCGACAACAGCGCCAGCACCACCGAACCGATGGCCAGCACGCGCCACTGCGGGATCGCGACCACCGGACCTTCGAAGTTGAATTTCTGCTGTCGCGCGGCGTTGAACACACCCCAGTAGGCGCCGACCGAACCTTCGTCGCTGGCCTTCCACGGCTGGTCGAACGCTTCGATCACGAAGTAATTAAAGCCCTGGCGATTGAGCTTGTTGACCAGGGTGCGCAGGTAGATCGCCTGATCCGCCGGCGACGCATCGGCGCCACCGCGCATGCGGCCGTTGCTCGGCCAGCCGACTTCGGAGAGCAGCAGCGGTTTTTTCGGGAACATCTTTTTCAGATCGCGGGCGCGGTCGAAAACGAACTGGCCGGCCTTGTCGACGGGGATGAATTCCCAGTACGGCAGAACGTGGGCGGCGATCAGGTCAACGTGCTTGGCCAGCTCCGGGTGTTCTTCCCAGACGTGCCATTGCTCGGAGGTGGTCACTGGCACTTTCACCGCTGCGCGCACGCGATCGAGCAGCACGCTCAGCTCTTGGGCGGTGATTTCCTTGCGGAAGATCGCTTCGTTACCGACCACCACGCGCACCACACTGCGCGTGGTGTTGGCCAGTTCGATGGCGCGGGTGATTTCCCGTTCGTTGCGTTCCTGGTCGGGGCTGATCCAGATCCCCAGTGTCACGCGCAAGCCGAACTCTTCAGCGAGTTTCGGGATGTCTTGCAGCGAGCCGTCGACCGAGTAGATACGGATGTTGTCCGTCAGCTTGCTCATGATCTCCAGGTCGCGACGCATTTCGTCGTCAGTCGGATACTGATCCTTCTGCGGATATTGTCCCTGCTGGAACGGCGAATAGGAGAAACCGGAGATCTGCTCCGGCCAGTTCGGCGCGGAGACCGGGCGATTGATCAGCGCCCAGAAGCCGGTGAACAGGGCGGCGATTGCCAGAACCACCACCAGGTTGAGTCCAAATTTACGCGATGACATAGCTATTTCGGGTTCCAAAGGCTGTGGAACGAAGGATCGGTCGGCTAGACGCCCGAGGGGCGCGCATCCTACACCGGCAGTTCGCAAGTCGTACATCAGACAGGGAAATGCCCGACATTTGGCAGCCGACTTTGACTTAAGTTCTTACACTTGTAGCTTGATGCTTAAAACTTGTCGCTGCGTAGCCCTATAATGCGCGCCGGTTTTTGGGGTAATGGTCATGAGTACAGAAGATCCGCGGTTTGCAGGCATCGCCCGTTTGTATGGCATCGAAGGCCTGGCGCGTTTGCGCGCGGCCCATGTGGCGATCGTCGGCGTCGGGGGCGTCGGTTCCTGGGCGGCGGAAGCCATGGCCCGTTGTGGTGTCGGCGAGATTTCGCTGTTCGACCTCGATGACGTCTGCGTCAGCAACGCCAACCGCCAGTTGCACGCGCTGGACAGCACCGTCGGCAAACCCAAGGTCGAAGTGATGGCCGAGCGTCTGCGCGGGATCAACCCGGATTGCACCGTGCACGCCGTGGCGGATTTCGTTACTCGCGACACCATGGCCGAATACATCACGCCGAACATCGATTGCGTGATCGACTGCATTGACGCGGTCAACGCCAAAGCTGCGCTGATCGCCTGGTGCAAGCGCCGCAAGATCCAGATCATCACCACGGGCGGGGCGGGCGGGCAGATCGATCCGACGTTGATTCAGGTCTGCGACCTCAACCGCACCTTCAACGATCCGTTGGCCTCGAAAGTGCGCTCGACGTTGCGTCGTGATTATGGCTTTTCGCGCACCGTGACCCGGCATTACAGCGTGCCGTGTGTGTTTTCCACGGAACAGCTGCGTTATCCGAAACCGGATGGCAGCATTTGTTTGCAGAAGAGCTTTGTCGGCGATGGCGTGAAGCTCGACTGCGCTGGCGGGTTTGGCGCGGTGATGATGGTCACGGCGACGTTCGGCATGGTCGCGGCGACCAAGGCTGTGGACAAGATTGTCGCGGGGGTTCGGCGCCCGGCGGATCGGGTCAAACCTCAGGTTTGATGCTGGGGCTTATGGCCTCTTCGCGAGCAGGCTCGCTTCCACATTGAAATGCATTCCCCTGTGGGAGCGAGCCTGCTCGCGAAAGCGATTAACCCGCCAACTCATTCATCCGCTGGAGCACGGCATTGAGGCCATTGCTGCGCGAGGGCGATAGCTGCCGCGAAAGGCCGAGCTGATTGAACCAGTCCGGCAAATCAACCTGCTGCAATTCAGTGGCCGACAAGCCGTTAACCCGCAACAGCAACAACGCCACCAACCCACGAATCATCCGCGCATCGCTGCTGGCGCTGAACTGCCAGTGACCATCGCGCAACGCCCCGACCAGCCAGACCTGACTCTCACAGCCATGCACCCGGTTTGCGTCGCATTTTTCCGCGTCATCCAACGGCGGCAATCGATCACCAAACTGCATCAACAACCGCGCCCGCTGCTCCCAGCTCGCTGCATTCTGAAAAGTCTGCAGCGCTTCAGCTGCCTCGGCCGGCAAGCTCATCGCAACAACTCCAGCGCCTGATCCAGCGCCTCAAAGAAGCGCTCCAGATCCTCGGAGTCGTTGTACAGCGCCAGCGATACACGAATCGCCCCGGCCAGCTCAAAGCTTTTCAACAGCGGCATCGCGCAGTGATGCCCGGCGCGCACAGCGATGCCTTGTTCGGTGAGCAGGTGCGCCAGATCAGCGTTATGCACACCGTCGACGACAAAACTCGCCAGTGCCAGTTGCGGTTTGCCGAGCAGACGAATGCCGTTACGAGCGGCGAGGCCTCGCAGCAGATAGTCATGCAGCGCCGCTTCGTGGGCGGAGACCGCGTCCTGATCCAGACCTGCCAGATAATCCAGCGTCGCTCCCAGGCCGATCACACTGGCAATCGGCGGCGTGCCCGCTTCAAAACCCAGCGGTGCAGGGCGGAAACGCGCGTCGTGATAGTTGGCTTCCAGCACCATCTCGCCACCGAACTGCCATGGTTTCAGTTGCTCAAGTGCTGCGTTGCGCCCGAACAGCACGCCGAGACCATCAGGCCCATAGAGCTTGTGGCTGGAAAACACATAGAAGTCGCAACCCAGCGCCTGCACGTCATGCCGACCATGCACCACGCCTTGCGCGCCATCGACCACGGTCAGCGCGTTCTGCGCCTTGGCCATGCCGATTAATGCCGGCAACGGCTGCCAAGCGCCGAGCACATTGGACAACTGACTGACCGCCAGCAATCGCGTGCGCGAACCAATCAGATGCACGGCGGCCGCAAGGTCGATCAGACCGTCAGCATCCAGCGGCAGGATCACCAGTTTCAGGTTGCGCCGTTGCGCCAGTTGCTGCCATGGCAGCAGGTTGGCGTGATGCTCCAGCGCGCTGATGACAATTTCATCGCCCGGGTGGAAAAGATGTTCCAGGCCATAAGCCAGGAGATTCAGCGCACTGGTGGCGCCGTGGGTAAAGATGATCTGCCCGCTGTCACCGGCATTCAGCCACTGGGCAACCTTCAGCCGACTGTCCTCGAACGCCTGCGTCGCGTGGGCGCCGGGCAAGTGTTGCGCGCGATGCACATTGGCTGCGCCATTGGCGTAGTAATGCGTCAGCGCGTCGAGCAGGGCTTGGGGTTTTTGCGTGGTGGCGGCGTTGTCCAGATAGGTCTGGTCTTGCCGTTGCAGCGCGGCGATGGCCGGGAAATCGGCACGCCACGGGGAGGGAATCATCATTTGTTCAGCCCTGTGAACTTGGGCGGGTATACACCGAACCTTGTGGGAGCGAGCTTGCTCGCGAAAGCGTCGTGTCATTCAGCACTGTTGTTGACTGACGGGGCGCCTTCGCGAGCAAGCTCGCTCCCACAGGGGGGATCGTATGGCAGCTTAGTTGTGAGCGTGCAGCGCTTCGTTCAGTTCGATCGCCGATTTGTGGGTCTTGCATTCCACAGCACCGGTTTCCGAATTGCGACGGAACAACAGGTCAGTCTGACCGGCCAGCTCACGCGCCTTCACAACCTTGACCAGGTTGTTGTTTTCGTCCAGCAGCGCCACCTTGGTGCCGGCGGTCACGTACAGGCCCGACTCGACAGTGTTGCGGTCGCCCAACGGAATGCCGATACCGGCGTTGGCGCCGATCAGGCAGCCTTCGCCAACCTTGATCACGATGTTGCCGCCGCCTGACAGAGTGCCCATGGTCGAGCAACCGCCGCCCAGGTCCGAACCCTTGCCGACGAATACGCCTGCGGAAACGCGGCCTTCGATCATGCCCGGGCCTTCGGTGCCGGCGTTGAAGTTGATGAAACCTTCGTGCATCACGGTGGTGCCTTCACCGACGTAAGCGCCCAGACGCAGACGCGCGGCGTCAGCGATACGCACGCCAGCCGGTACCACGTAGTCGGTCATTTTCGGGAACTTGTCTACCGAGAACACTTCCAGCAGCTCGCCGCGCAGACGCGCTTCCAGTTGCAGTTCAGCCAGTTCGCTCAGGTCGATTGCACCTTGGCTGGTCCAGGCTACGTTCGGCAGCAGCGGGAAGATCCCGGCCAGGCTCACGCCGTGCGGCTTGACCAGACGGTGCGACAGCAGGTGCAGCTTGAGGTAGGCCTCAGGCGTCGAGGTCAGCTGTGCGTCTTCGGCCAGCAAAGTGGCGACCAGCGGCTTGTGGCTTTCAGCCAGACGGGTCAGCAGCTTGCCTTGCACGGCGTCGATGCCTTTCACGGCTTCAGCCAGTTGCGCAGCCTGGGCGGTGGTGAAAGTGATGGCCTGGTTGCCTTCGGTGTAACCGAGGATTGGCGCAACAGCGGCGACCAGTTCGGCCGACGGGTTGAGCAATGGCTGTGCGTAGAACACTTCCAGCCACGCACCTTGACGGTTCTGAGTGCCGACACCAAAGGCGATGCTGAACAGGGAATTGGACATGTAAATACACCTCTACAAAGAGTGACGGGCTGCTTGCTTCAGAGCGGCCGCGTAGATATCTGGCTTGAAGCCAATCAGGGTTCGGTCACCGAGATCGAGCACCGGGCGCTTGATCATCGAGGGTTGAGCGAGCATCAGTTCGATGGCTTTCGACTGGTCGAGATCGGCTTTGCGTTCGTCGTCGAGTTTGCGAAAGGTCGTGCCTGCGCGGTTCAACACCGTTTGCCAGCCGTGTTCGTCACACCATTGGGTCAGGTGCTCACGGTCGATACCGGCGGTTTTGTAATCGTGAAAGTCGTAGCTGACAGCGTGTTCATCGAGCCAGGTGCGCGCCTTCTTCATGGTGTCGCAGGCTTTGATGCCGAAAAGGTGCAACGTTTTACTTGAAACGGTCAAGGAATCGTCCCCTTTACAGGTGCTGGAGAAAAAATGGTGTCGGATTATGCCATGACCAAACGGTTTCGTCGGCCACGGTTGTCGTAACGCTGAAAAACCCTGTGGGAGCGAGCCTGCTCGCGAAGGGGCCGTATCAGGCAATATCTCTGATGAATGACGCAGCGCATTCGCGAGCAGGCTCGCTCCCACAAGGGGGCTGCGTTTCAGCAGTGCGACATAGGTGCAACGGTCAGATTCATCCTAAGCAGCTAATATGGCAGTTCAACGCTGTCGATTGTCTGAGATTTCCGCTTTATGCAAACCGCTTACACCGTCCTGATCCTGCTGATGCTGGTCAGCGTCTCGCGGCTGGTTGGACGGGTCATCCCGCTGCCGCTCCCTCTGGTGCAAATCGCCGCTGGCGCCTTGCTCGCCTGGCCGACCCTCGGTCTGCATGTGGCGCTCGATCCCGAATTGTTCCTGTTTCTGTTTCTGCCGCCATTGTTGTTCTCCGACGGCTGGCGCATGCCCAAGCGCGAGTTCTGGCACTTGCGCGGGCCGATCCTGACCCTGGCCGTGGGCCTGGTGCTGTTCACCGTGGTTGGCGCTGGGTACTTCATTCACTGGTTGTTGCCTTCAATTCCGTTGCCGGTGGCGTTTGCTTTGGCGGCGGTCTTGTCGCCCACCGACGCCGTGGCGGTGTCGGCCATTTCGCAAAACCGTTTGCCGACCCCGCTGATGCATATCTTGCAGGGCGAGGCGCTGATGAACGATGCCTCCGGGCTGGTGACATTCAAGTTCGCCCTGGTGGCGGCTATCACGGGGGTGTTCTCGCTCACCAGCGCCAGCCTCACCTTTGTCGTGGTGGCGCTAGGTGGGCTGGCGGTCGGCGTGGCATTGAGCTGGCTGGTCGGGCGTTTGCGGGCGTGGATGATCGCTCGTGGTTGGGACGATCCCGCGACGCACGTTGTGTTCATGTTGCTGTTGCCGTTCGCCGCTTATGTATTGGCCGAACGTCTTGGCGTCTCGGGCATTCTCTCGGCCGTGGCGGCGGGGATGATGCAGAGCTGGCTCGATCTGTTGCCTCGGCAGACCAGCACCCGCTTGCTCAATCGCAGCGTCTGGTCGCTGCTGGAGTTCGCCTTCAACGGCTTGATCTTCCTCCTGCTCGGCCTGCAATTGCCGGACATTATCAAAGCCGTGGTCAGCCATGAACCGACGCTGTGGCCGACGTTGTTCTATCGCTGCCTCGATGTCGTGGCGATTTTCCTCGCGCTGGTGTTGCTGCGGTTTATCTGGGTACAGAGCATCTGGCGTTTGTCGGTACTGCTGCGACGTTTGCGCGGCAAGGGCGAGCTGACGCAAGTACCGACCGCGCGCTCCTGCTGGTTGCTGACCGTTGGCGGTGTGCGTGGTGCAGTGACGCTGGCCGGTGTGATGTCAGTGCCGATGTTGATGGGGGCCGATGCTTTTCCCGAGCGTGATCTGCTGATTTTCATCGCCGCCGGGGTGATTCTGCTGTCGCTGGTTTCGGCGTGTATCGCGCTGCCTCTGCTGTTGCGCGGCATCGAAAAAAGTCCGGATGACAAACGGCGCCAGGAAGTGCGCGATGCGTGGCGTAAAACTGCGGAAGCGGCGATTCATGCGCTCGAGATAGAGGAAACCACTCCGCAGGATGCTGCTCAGGCTGCTTTGTCGGCCGAGTTGAAGGCGCGGATCATGTCCGAATATCGCCATCAACTCGATGTCTTCAACGATTCCGCCGAAGCTCAGGCCTTGGCGTTCCAGATGGATCTGCTCGAGCGTCGTCTGCGCTTGAAGGCGCTAAGGGCGCAACGCCTGGAACTCTACAGCCTCAGTCGCCATCACCAGATAGGTGATGACGTCCTCAGAGAGGTGTTGGCCGATCTTGATTTGAGTGAGGCCAACTTGGGGCAGGTCAAATAACCTATACCCGATAATCAATGGCGGGATAACTTTGCCTGGCCAGGTGTTTGTCCCGCTCACTGATTTTCCGGTTGAACGCTATCTCGAAATTGCCCAAGGTCATGAAGTTCGGTACCGGGTAATGCATGATGGAAAGTCTGTCGTATTCCCCCTGGTAAATACTGTTGCTGCTATCGAGGCTGAAAATATTCAGCTCGATTTCATCATCGTTCCAGCCCGCTGTTTCCCGGTAGTACTTGTAGACGGCCTCTATATCCCAGGGAATATTGGCGTCGGGATGCAGGTGGGCATGATGAAATCCGAGAGCATGGCCGAACTCATGCAGTAGCGTGGCTTCAAACAGCGGATCCCCGGCCGGCGTCTCAATGACCAGCGTAGGTTCATCGGAATCGAATTCCAATGCTTCGATGCCGATTGCCGAGTAGTTTTCACTGCCGTTCAGGGCGATGCGGATCTGGCCATGTTCGACCAGTTCAAATGTCAGGCTGACAAAGGGCTCCCATTGGCGTATTACCCGTTCGACCCGGTATTTCAGTTCATCAGATATATCCTCAACGAATGAAAAAGTTACCGTGCTGGCGTTGTCCCATAATCGGTTGGAACAGGCGATTGAACGCTTGCGGCGTGGTCCGGAGGCGAAGCTGCTTCTGCGTATTTTGACGAAGGGGTAATGGCGCATGATCAATATCCATATTGATTACCTGGTTTGTTTTAGGTGGTGTTCGCAAGTTGTTTCTTGAAGCCAATGCGTAACGACTGCTAGTTGCAGTGACTGTGCGCCTGAAGACTATCTTTGCAAGGGCGAGGGAGGAAGTCGGTAATTGTTTGGATATGTATCGCGGTGGTTAAACCGCGCGCCAGATTGCCTGGCGCGGGTCAATATTGCTTATTTCTGGCGCGTAATAAAGGCGCGAATCCGTTCGGCGGCTTCGACACATTCGGCCAGCGGCGCGACCAATGCCATACGCACACGGCCAGCGCCCGGATTGACGCCATCGACGTCACGGGACAGGTAAGAACCCGGCACCACGGTTACGTGCTCTTGCTCGAACAGATCGCGGCAGAACGCGGCGTCGTCACCTTGCACGCTTGGCCACAGATAGAAGCTGCCATCCGGACGCTGCACGTCCATCACCGCGCTGAGGATTTCCAGTACTGCATCGAATTTCTCGCGATACAACGCACGGTTGGCGCGTACATGCACTTCGTCATTCCACGCCGCCACGCTGGCCAGTTGCGTTTGTACCGGCATTGCGCAGCCGTGGTAGGTGCGATAAAGCAGGAAGCCTTTGAGGATGTCGGCATCGCCGGCGACAAAACCCGAGCGCAGGCCCGGCAGGTTGGAGCGCTTGGACAGGCTGTGGAACACCACGCAACGCTTGAAATCCTTGCGGCCCAATTCGACACAGGCAGTCAGCAGGCCCGGCGGCGGCGTTTGCTCATCGAAGTACAGCTCGCTGTAGCACTCGTCGGCGGCGATCACGAAATCGTACTCGTCGGCCAGGGCGATCAGCTTTTTCAGGGTGTCGACCGGGATCAGCGCGCCAGTCGGATTGCCCGGCGAGCAGAGGAACAGGATCTGGCAGCGTTTCCAGATGTCTGGCGAAACGGCATCGAAATCCGGATTGAAGCCGTTTTCGTCGAGGCACGGCAGGTAATGCGGCTTGGCCCCGGCGAGGAACGCCGCGCCTTCGTAGATCTGGTAGAACGGGTTCGGGCTGACCACCAACGCGTCGTCGCCACGATTGACCACAGTCTGGGTGAACGCGAACAGTGCTTCGCGGGTGCCATTGACCGGCAGCACGTTGCGCGCCGGATCGATCCAGCCGTTTGGCACGCCGAAGCGACGTTCGCACCAGCCGCCAATGGCTTCACGCAGCGCCGGAATGCCGAGGGTGGTCGGGTACACGGCCATCTGATCCAGACTGTTCGCCAGGGCTTCGGCGACGAAGCTTGGCGAGCGGTGTTTCGGCTCGCCGATCGACAGGGCGATCGGGCGTTTGTCCGGGTTCGGCGTTACGCTGCCGAGCAGGGCGCGAAGCTTTTCGAACGGGTACGGCTGGAGCTGGTTCAGAGCGTTGTTCATTGGGGCTGGGTCTCTCGCAAAGCCATTTGAATCCAGGGCGCCATCAAATACTGAGGCGCGACAATTTGATATCGGGTTCCTGATTGACGCTCAGTTGCTCAACGATCGCATCCTGCAAACGGCTGCACAGTAACGGGTCGGATAACGGTTGGTTGTGCGCATCGGTGATGAAGAACACGTCTTCCACGCGCTCGCCCAGGGTCGCAATCTTGGCGTTCTGCAGCGACAGGTCGAACTCGAGGAAAATCCCGCCGATCCGCGCCAGCAGTCCCGGGCGATCGGGCGCGGTCAATTCCAGTACGGTCACCGGACGCTGGGCATCGTTGTGAATGGTGACCTGCGGCGCGAAGGCGAAATGCTTGAGCTGGCGTGGCACGCGGCGCTGGATGATCGTCGGGTAGTCGTCCGGATTGCGCAGGGCTTCGGTCAGGCCTTCGCGGATCTGTTTGACCCGTGCCGGGTTGTCGCCGATCGACTCGCCTTCGTTGTCGAGCACGATGTAGGTGTCGAGGGTGAACTGGCTGCTCGAGGTGATGACCCGAGCGTCGTGAATGTTCAGGTTGAGCTGATCCATCGCGGCCACGGTCACGGCGAAGAAGTCATGCTGGTCCGGTGCATAAATGAAGATCTGCGTGCCGCCCTCGAACTCGCGCTGGGTGGTTTCCTTGATCAGCACCAGCGGCCCGCCATCGACCGGTTGCTGCAGGATCGCATCGCTGTGCCAGGCTACGTCGCCAGCGGTGTGGCGCAGGAAATAGTCATCGCCCAATTGCGCCCACAACTGCTCGACATCGTCGGGGTCGGTGCCGCCACGCACCAGAATATCCAGTGCGGCGCTTTGGGTCTGGCGGATCTGTTCTTCGCGATCTACCGGGTTTTCCAGGCCGCGACGCAGCGCGCGTTTGGTCTCGGTGTAGAGCTGACGCAGCAGGCTGGCGCGCCACGAATTCCACAGCGTCGGGTTGGTCGCGTTGATATCGGCCACCGTCAGTACGTAGAGATAATCGAGGCGGGTTTCATCGCCGACAGCCAAGGCAAAGTCGTGGATCACCTGCGGGTCGGACAAGTCCTTGCGCTGCGCGGTAGTCGACATCACCAGATGGTTTTGCACCAGCCAGACAATCAGACGGCTGTCCCACAGTGGCAACTGATGGCGCTGGCAGAACGCCTCGGCATCCACCGCGCCGATTTCCGAGTGATCGCCATGCCGGCCCTTGCCGATATCGTGGTACAGACCGGCCATGTAGATCAGTTCGGGCTTGGGCAGTTTGGCCATGAGCTTGGCGGCCAGCGGGAATTTCTCCGAGACCTGGGTGTACTGCAATTTGCGCAGGTGCTTGATCAGGTTCAGCGTGTGCGCATCGACCGTATAGATGTGGAACAGATCGTGCTGCATTTGCCCGACGATGAAGCCGAACTCCGGCAGATAGCGCCCGAGAATGCCGTAACGGTTCATCCGGCGCAGGTTGCGGTGGATGCCGATCTTGCACTTGAACAACTCGATGAACAGGCTGGTATTGCGAATGTCATTGCGGAAGTTGTCGTCGATCAGGTGACGGTTCTCGCGCAGCAGGCGAATGGTGTCGGCACGCACACCTTTGATTTCCGGTTGCTGGGCCATCAACACGAAGATCTCGAGCATGGCGAATGGCGTGCGGCGGAACACGTTGTCGTTGCGTGCTTCGATATAGCCGTCGTGGAGCTGGAAGCGCGAGTTGATCGGCTGTGGCGGCGCTTCGTCTTCCGGGGCGAGGATGACCTCCTCGAAGTGCTGGATGATCAGGTCGCTGAGCTGAGCAATGCTCATTACCACGCGGAAATACTGTTGCATGAAGTTTTCGACGGCCTGTTTGGCGTCGTCGCCTTCAAAACCCAGTAGCCCGGCGATGGTGCGCTGGTGGTCGAACAGCAAGCGGTCTTCGGAGCGGCCGGCGAGCATGTGCAGGGCGTAGCGAACCTTCCAGAGAAACTCCTGAGAGGAGGCGAGCAGGGCGTTTTCACTCTCGACCAGGAAACCTTCGCCAGCGAGGGCGCGCAGGTTCAGGGTGCCGTATTGGCGACGCGCAACCCAGAGAATCGTCTGAATATCCCGCAGTCCGCCGGGCGAGCCTTTGACGTTGGGTTCCAGGTTGTATTCGGTGTCGTTGTATTTGTGGTGGCGAGCCTTCTGTTCGGCACGCTTGGCGAGGAAGAACTCCTTGGCCGGCCACATGTGTGCGGTGCTGGTGACGTCGAGCATGCGTTGACGCAGACGCTCGGGGCCGCAGATGGTGCGGCTTTCCATCAGGTTGGTGACCACGGTCAGGTCGGCGCGCGCCTCTTCGGCGCATTCATCGACCGAGCGCACGCTCTGACCGACTTCCAGGCCGATGTCCCACAACAGCGTGAGAAAACGCTCGATGGAATCGCGAAAAACTTCGTGATCGGCGCTGTCCAGCAGGATCAACAGATCGATATCGGAATAAGGGTGCAGCTCACCGCGGCCGTAGCCGCCGACCGCGACCAGCGCGATGTCGGCGTCTTCACTCCAGTTGAACTGCTCCCAGGCCTTTTGCAGGATGTTGTCGACGAACCAGGCACGGTCTTCGATCAGGCGGCGAATGTCGCGACCCTGGCGAAAACGTGTGTCGAGCACCTCGCGAGCCTGGCGGATCGCCTTCTTGAACGCCGCGATAGGACTCGCTTTCAGGGCCAGTTCAGCCTGGAACTGGCCGCGGTCGAAGAGTTCGGGATCCACCTGCGGCATCGATTGGCTTTCCTTCTAAAAGGCTGGGAGCGTTGTGTGGATCAGGCCGAGACGCGCGGGATGGTGTCATCGGCGCGCAGGGTGAAGATCTCGTAACCGGTGTCAGTGACCAGCAGGGTGTGTTCCCACTGCGCCGAGAGCTTGCGGTCCTTGGTGATCGCGGTCCAGCCGTCGCCCAGTACTTTGGTGTCGGCCTTGCCCTGGTTGATCATCGGCTCGATGGTGAAGGTCATGCCGGCCTTCAGTTCCATGCCGGTGCCCGCGCGGCCGTAGTGCAGGATCTGCGGTTCTTCATGGAAAACCTTGCCGATGCCATGGCCGCAGAACTCGCGAACCACCGAGAAGCCGTTCTTCTCGGCGTGCTTCTGGATCACTTCACCGATGTCGCCGAGGCGGCAGCCGGGTTTGACGATCTCGATCGCCTTGTACATGCATTCCTGGGTGATCTGCGACAGACGCTCGGCCCAGACCGGTACTTCGCCGACGTGGAACATGCGGCTGGTGTCGCCGTGGTAACCGTCCTTGATCACGGTCACGTCAATGTTCAGGGTGTCGCCGTTTTTCAGCGGCTTGTCATTCGGAATACCATGGCAGACCACGTGGTTGATCGAGGTGCAGATCGACTTCGGGTAGCCCTTGTAATTGAGCGGGGCAGGGATGGCTTGCTGCACATTGACGATGTAGTCGTGGCAGATCTGGTTCAGTTCATCGGTGGTGACGCCCGGTTTGACATGTGCGGCAATCATTTCCAGCACATCGGCGGCCAGTTTGCCGGCGACGCGCATGCCAGCGATGTCCTCGGGAGTTTTGAGGTTGACGGTCATACAGGCTCTCTCTGCGCTCGGCGGCGCTTGCTGATACGAATAGGGTGGCGAGTGTCGATTGGCGACCCTGAAAAACGCGATTCTAACAGACGCACGGCGCAATTCAGCGCCCGCGTACATCGCTTCTCTCTATACAATGGTGCGTTCGGAGCCGATTCCAAGGGGGCTGCGCCCATGTCCTTGGTGCGAATACAGATTCCCGGTTCCGTTTCTGCGCACCCTGTGGTATAAAATGCGCCGCTTTCCGGGGATACCCCGAAAAGCTTAAATCCACACACGTGTCGACACGATGACCTGGGTGCTTTTGGCTTTATGCCACTGGTTGGTCATTGGGATACGTGGAGGCCAAACCCGACTTATTAAGGAACTATCATGTCCCAAGTCAATATGCGCGATATGCTGAAGGCCGGTGTGCACTTCGGTCACCAAACCCGTTACTGGAATCCGAAAATGGGTAAGTACATTTTCGGCGCGCGTAACAAGATTCACATTATCAACCTTGAAAAAACCCTGCCAATGTTCAACGAAGCTCTGACTTTCGTAGAGCGTCTGGCCCAGGGCAAAAACAAGATTCTGTTCGTCGGCACCAAGCGTTCCGCTGGCAAGATCGTTGCTGAAGAAGCAGCACGTTGCGGTTCGCCGTACGTCGATCACCGCTGGTTGGGCGGCATGCTGACCAACTTCAAAACCATTCGTGCTTCCATCAAGCGTCTGCGTGACCTTGAGGTTCAAGCCGAAGACGGTACTTTCGCCAAGCTGACCAAGAAAGAAGCGCTGATGCGCTCCCGTGACCTGGAAAAGCTGGATCGTTCGCTGGGCGGCATCAAGGACATGGGCGGTCTGCCAGACGCACTGTTCGTGATCGACGTTGACCACGAGCGCATCGCGATCACCGAAGCCAACAAGCTGGGCATCCCGGTAATCGGCGTTGTCGACACCAACAGCAGCCCGGAAGGCGTTGACTACATCATCCCAGGCAACGATGACGCAATCCGCGCTATCCAGCTGTACATGGGTTCGATGGCTGACGCAGTGATCCGTGGTCGCAACAATGTTGCTGGCGGCACTGTAGAATTCGCAGCTGAAGAAACTCAGGCTGCAGCTGAGTAATTAACGCCCTGGCGTTGACTCAGTAAGCAAAAAGGGGGCTTGGCCCCCTTTTTGCCACCTCGAAAACCATTTGTCGGCAGCGCAGCTACAGCATCTGTAACGTGCAGCGGCTACAAGGTGGGGCTCGGGACGAATTGAACGCCCGTTCGATCGGGTGGAATGGTTGAAAACCTATCCAAGAGGAATTTGAAAATGGCAGCAATTACTGCAGCGTTGGTTAAAGAACTGCGCGAGCGTACCGGCGAAGGCATGATGGACTGCAAGAAAGCCCTGGAAAAGGCTGACGGCGACATCGAAAAAGCCATTGATGACATGCGTGCTTCGGGCGCGATCAAGGCTGCGAAGAAGGCTGGCAACGTTGCCGCTGAAGGCGCAATCGCCATCAAATCGAACGACAAGGCAGCCGTGCTGCTGGAAGTCAACTCGCAGACCGACTTCCTGGCCCTGCAAGATGACTTCAAGAACTTCGTTGCTGCCAGCGTAGAAAAAGCCTTCGACGAGAACCTGACCGATGCAGCTCCGCTGATCGCCGCTCAGGAATCGGCTCGTGAAGCTCTGGTTGCCAAAGTTGGTGAAAACGTCAACATCCGTCGTCTGGTCCGCGTAGAGGGTGACGTTGTCGGCACCTACCTGCACGGTAACAAGATCGGTGTTGCTGTTGTCCTGAAAGGCGGTGACGTCGAGCTGGCCAAAGACATCGCGATGCACGTAGCTGCAAGCAACCCTGAGTTCCTGCTGCCTTCGCAAGTTTCGGATGAAGCGATCGAGCGTGAAAAAGCTGTGTTCCTGCAGCTGAACGAAGAGAAGATCAAAGGCAAGCCAGAAAACATTGTTGAGAACATGGTCAAGGGCCGTATCAGCAAGTTCCTGGCAGAAGCAAGCCTGGTTGAGCAGGCGTTCGTCAAGAACCCTGAAGTCAAGGTTGGCGAGCTGGCCAAGAAAGCCGGCGCAGAAATCGTTTCCTTCACTTACTTCAAAGTAGGCGAAGGCATCGAGAAGCCAGTCGACAACTTCGCTGAAGAAGTTGCTGCCCAGCTGGCTGCCGCCAAGCAATAAGACGGTTTTTCAACTGTCGCCCGAAAGAGGCTGCCCGCTTACGCGCGCAGCCTCTTTTCAGATGGGGTTGCCAATTTTTATTGGTTTCCACTTGGAACTGACTTACAAAGCCATGTTCCGATGGCGCTGAAGCAGCGCCAAGCTAGAGTGAACGCCAGCTGTAAACAGCTCGCAAAGAATTTTAAATACGCCGCAGGAGAGATTCGCAATGGCTCAGCAGGGCAGTGGTTATCAGGCTCGCTATAAACGCATTCTACTCAAGCTTAGCGGCGAGGCCCTGATGGGCTCGGAAGAGTTCGGGATCGATCCAAAAGTGCTGGATCGCATGGCGCTGGAAGTCGGCCAGCTGGTCGGTATCGGCGTACAGGTCGGTCTGGTGATCGGCGGTGGCAACCTGTTCCGCGGCGAAGCCTTGAGCAAAGCCGGTATGGATCGGGTCACAGGCGACCACATGGGCATGCTGGCCACTGTGATGAACGCCCTGGCCATGCGCGATGCGCTGGAACGTGCCAATATCTCGGCCATCGTGATGTCGGCCATTTCCATGGTGGGTGTGACCGATCACTACGATCGCCGCAAAGCCATGCGTCACCTGAACTCCAAAGACGTCGTGATCTTCGCTGCCGGTACCGGCAACCCGTTCTTCACCACGGATTCGGCAGCCTGCCTGCGCGCAATCGAAATCGATGCCGACGTCGTGCTCAAAGCGACCAAGGTCGATGGCGTCTACACCGCTGACCCGTTCAAAGACCCGCATGCCGAGAAGTTCGATCATCTGACTTATGATGAAGTACTGGATCGCAAGTTGGGCGTGATGGATCTGACCGCTATCTGCCTGTGCCGCGACCACAAGATGCCGTTGCGCGTATTCAACATGAACAAGCCCGGTGCCCTGCTGAACATCGTCCATGGCGGCGCTGAAGGCACCCTGATCGAGGAAGGTCAACAATGATCAACGAAATCAAGAAAGACGCTCAAGAGCGCATGCAGAAATCCCTGGACTCTCTGACTCACGCTTTTGGTCAGATTCGTACCGGCAAGGCTCACCCAAGCATTCTGGGTAGCGTGATGGTGCCGTACTACGGCGCAGACACTTCCATCACCCAAGTGGCCAACATCACTGTAAAAGATTCGCGCACCCTGCAAGTCGTTGCGTTCGAGCGCAACATGCTCGCGGCGGTCGACAAGGCAATCCAGAGCGCCGGCCTGAACCTCAATCCGACCAACCTGGGCGAATTGCTACTGATTTCCATGCCTGCCCTGACTGAAGAAACCCGCAAGGGCTTCACCAAGCAGGCGCGCAGTGCCGCCGAAGACGCTCGTGTTGCCGTGCGCAACATTCGTCGTGACGCCTTGGGTGAGCTGAAGAAACTGGTCAAGGACAAAGAAATCAGCGAAGACGAAGAGCGTCGTGCTGCTGCCGATATTCAGAAAATCACCGACAAGGCTGAAGCTGATATCGACACGGCTACCAAGCAAAAAGAAGCGGATCTGATGGCCGTATAAGGTTCGAGCTTTTAATGGACAAGACCAAGCAGACTGCGCCGTCCGCGGTGCCGCGCCATGTCGCGATCATCATGGATGGCAACAATCGCTGGGCGAAAAAGCGCTTTATGCCGGGTGTCGCCGGGCATAAAGCGGGCGTGGATGCTGTGCGTGCCGTAATTGAGGTGTGCGCCGAGGCCAAGGTCGAAGTGCTCACCCTGTTCGCGTTCTCCAGTGAGAACTGGCAGCGCCCGGCCGATGAGGTCAGTGCCTTGATGGATCTGTTCTTCAAGGCATTGCGTCGTGAGGCCAAGCGCCTTAACGACAACAACATCAGCCTGCGCATCATTGGCGATCGTTCGCGCTTCCACCCTGAGCTTCAGGCTGCGATGCGCGAAGCCGAGGCCATGACCGCCGGCTCCAACCGCTTCATTCTGCAGATCGCCGCCAATTACGGTGGTCAGTGGGATATTGCGCAAGCTGCACAGCGTCTGGCGCGTGAAGTTCAGGCCGGGCACCTGCGTCCGGAAGACATCACCCCGGATCTGCTGCAAACCTGTCTGGCGACCGGCGATCTACCGTTGCCAGACCTTTGCATTCGTACCGGTGGCGAACATCGCATCAGCAACTTCCTGCTGTGGCAACTGGCTTACGCCGAGTTGTACTTCTCCGACCTGTTCTGGCCGGACTTCAAACACGATGCCATGCGCAATGCGCTGGCCGATTTCGCTTCGCGCCAGCGTCGTTTCGGTAAAACGAGCGAACAGGTCGAAGCTGGAGCCCGGGTTTAATGCTTAAACAACGAATCATCACTGCACTGATCCTGCTGCCGATCGCCTTGTGCGGGTTTTTCCTGCTGGAAGGCTCCGGTTTTGCCTTGTTCATCGGTCTGGTCGTGACTTTGGGTGCCTGGGAATGGGCGCGTCTGGCTGGCTTCACCGGGCAAGCATTCCGCGTGGGTTTTGCCGCCGTGGTCGCGTTCCTGTTGTTCATCATGTACATCTTGCCCGGTCTTGCCCCATGGGTGCTGGGGGCGTCTGTATTGTGGTGGGCGGCGGCGACCTGGCTGGTGCTGACCTATCCGCGCTCCAGCGTGCATTGGTCCAGTGCGGCAACCAAACTGGTCATCGGCCTGCTGATTCTGCTGCCGGCCTGGCAAGGTCTGGTGCAGATCAAGCAGTACCCGCTGGGTAACTGGCTGATCATGGCCGTGATGGTGCTGGTCTGGGGGGCCGATATCGGTGCCTACTTCTCTGGTCGCAAATTCGGCAAGCGCAAGCTGGCCCCGCAAGTCAGTCCGGGCAAGAGCTGGGAAGGCGTCTACGGTGGTTTGGCGCTGAGTCTGTTGATTACTGCGATTGTCGGTCTGGTGCGTGACTGGACTGTCGCCGAGCTGCTTAAGGGCTTGATCGGCGCTGCGCTGATCGTCTTTATCTCGGTTGTTGGCGACCTGACCGAAAGCATGTTCAAGCGTCAGTCCGGCATCAAGGACAGCAGTAATCTGCTGCCCGGTCATGGCGGCGTGCTTGATCGCATCGACAGTCTGACTGCGGCAATCCCGGTGTTTGCCGTGCTGCTGTGGATGGCTGCGCCGTGAGTCGCCCTCAACAGATTACCGTACTGGGCGCGACGGGCTCGATCGGCCTGAGTACGCTGGATGTTATTGCGCGTCATCCAGAGCGTTATCAGGTGTTCGCGTTAAGTGGTTTCACGCGACTGAGTGAGCTTTTCGCCTTGTGCGTGCGTCACGTGCCGCAATTTGCCGTGGTGCCAGAGGCCGCTGCTGCGCGCGGCCTGCAGGATGATTTGCGCGCCGCCGGTTTGCCGACCCGTGTATTGGTGGGGGAGGAGGGCCTGTGTCAGGTCGCTGCTGCTCCGGAAGTCGATGCGGTGATGGCGGCGATCGTTGGTGCGGCTGGTCTGCGCCCGACCCTGGCCGCCGTCGAAGCCGGCAAGAAGATTCTCCTCGCCAATAAAGAGGCGCTGGTGATGTCCGGCGCCTTGTTCATGCAGGCAGTGCGCAAGAGCGGTTCGGTGCTGCTGCCGATCGACAGCGAACACAACGCGATTTTCCAGTGCATGCCGCAGGATTTTGCCCGTGGATTGAGCTCGGTCGGTGTCCGTCGGATTTTACTCACAGCCTCTGGTGGTCCGTTCCGACAGACGCCGATGAGTGAACTGGCGCATGTTTCACCTGAGCAGGCGTGTGCGCACCCGAACTGGTCCATGGGGCGCAAGATTTCGGTCGATTCGGCCAGCATGATGAACAAGGGTCTTGAGTTGATCGAGGCCTGTTGGTTGTTTGATGCAAAGCCGTCGCAAGTCGAAGTAGTGATTCACCCGCAAAGCGTGATTCACTCGCTGGTCGATTATGTCGACGGCTCGGTACTGGCGCAGTTGGGCAATCCCGACATGCGTACGCCGATCGCCAACGCCCTGGCCTGGCCGGAGCGCATTGATTCCGGCGTCGCACCGCTGGATCTGTTCGCCATCGCGCGGCTGGACTTCGAGGCGCCGGATGAACAGCGCTTCCCTTGCCTGCGTCTGGCACGGCAAGCTGCCGAAGTGGGCGACAGTGCTCCGGCGATGCTTAATGCGGCCAACGAAGTGGCGGTGGCAGCGTTTCTCGACGGACGGGTCCGCTACCTGGAAATCGCGAGTATCATCGAGGAGGTCTTGAGCCTCGAGCCGGTCGTTGCACTGGGAGATCTCGAAGCCGTGTTTACGGCAGATGCCAAGGCGCGAGTTCTGGCCGGGCAGTGGTTGAAGCGTCACGATCGTTAGAATTTGCAACACAATGGCTACACGCGGCACTGAACAGGTTTGCGGAGAAAGTAGATGAGCGCGCTCTATATGATTGCCGGCACCCTGATCGCCTTGGGTGTGCTGGTCACCTTTCACGAATTCGGCCACTTTTGGGTCGCGCGTCGCTGTGGCGTCAAGGTTCTACGTTTCTCCGTAGGCTTTGGCATGCCGTTGTTGCGCTGGCACGACAAGCAAGGTACCGAGTTTGTTGTTGCCGCGATTCCCCTGGGTGGCTACGTCAAAATGCTCGACGAGCGTGAGGGCGAAGTTCCGGTCGATCAGCTTGATCAGTCGTTCAACCGCAAATCCGTGCGTCAGCGTATCGCTATTGTTGCGGCCGGCCCTATTGCCAATTTTCTCTTGGCGCTGGTGTTCTTCTGGGTGTTGGCGATGCTTGGCAGCGAGCAGGTTCGTCCAGTCATCGGTGCGGTTGAATCCGGCAGTATTGCTGCCGGCGCCGGGCTGAGTGCCGGTGAGGAAATTGTTGCTGTCGATGGTGAGCCGACTACCGGTTGGGCTGCCGTCAATCTGCAATTGGTGCGACGCCTTGGTGAAAGTGGCTCGCTGCAATTGCTGGTGCGTGAGCAGGGTTCGACAACGGACTCGCCGCGTGAGCTGAAGCTGGACAACTGGCTCAAAGGCGCTGATGAGCCTGACCCGATCCGCTCTCTGGGTATTCGTCCTTGGCGCCCGGCTCTGCCGCCGGTGTTGGCCGAGCTTGATCCGAAAGGTCCGGCCCAGGCCGCCGGCCTGAAGACCGGTGATCGCCTGTTGGCGCTCGACGGTCAGGCGTTGAATGACTGGCAGCAGGTGGTCGATACCGTTCGTACGCGTCCTGATACCAAAATCATGCTGCGCATCGAGCGCGACAGTGCTCAAATCGACGTCCCTGTGACTTTGGCAGCGCGCGGTGAAAGCAAATCGCCAAGCGGATATCTGGGCGCGGGTGTGAAAGCTGTCGACTGGCCGCCGGAGATGATCCGCGAGGTCAGTTATGGGCCGTTGGCCGCGATTGGCGAGGGCGCCCGTCGCACTTGGACCATGAGCATTCTGACACTCGACTCACTGAAGAAAATGCTGTTCGGCGAGCTCTCGGTAAAAAACTTGAGTGGACCGATAACCATTGCTAAAGTGGCGGGCGCTTCTGCCCAGTCGGGCGTTGCTGATTTCCTGAATTTCCTTGCTTATCTGAGTATTAGCCTGGGGGTTCTGAATTTGCTGCCCATTCCTGTACTGGATGGGGGGCATTTGTTGTTTTATCTGATCGAGTGGGCGCGTGGGCGTCCCTTGTCGGATCGGGTGCAAGGTTGGGGGATACAGATCGGTATCAGTTTGGTGGTCGGGGTGATGTTGCTTGCTCTGGTCAACGATCTGGGTCGACTGTAACGCTTCGCTGAATTGCGAATCTGCCGCATTTTGCGGCAGTTTGTTTATTGCCAGTTGGAATAAGAAAGGACTTCATGAAACGTCTGCTGCTAACTGCGGTTCTCACCGTATTGATGATCGCCGAAGTTCACGCCGAGTCCTTCACTATCTCTGATATTCGCGTCAATGGCCTCCAGCGGGTCTCCGCGGGTAGCGTCTTTGGTGCCTTGCCGTTGAACGTCGGTGAGCAGGCGGATGATCGTCGCCTGGTGGAATCCACTCGTGCGTTGTTCAAAACCGGTTTCTTTCAAGATATCCAGCTGGGCCGCGAAGGCAACGTTCTGGTCATCACGGTCGTCGAGCGTCCGTCGGTCGCCAGTATCGAAATCGAAGGCAACAAGGCGATTTCGACTGAAGACCTGATGAAAGGTCTCAAGCAATCCGGTCTGGCCGAAGGCGAGATCTTCCAGCGCGCCACCCTTGAAGGTGTGCGTAATGAGCTGCAGCGTCAGTACGTCGCGCAAGGTCGTTACTCGGCTACGGTCGATACCGAAGTGGTATCGCAACCGCGTAACCGCGTCGGCCTGAAAGTGAAGATCAACGAAGGTACCGTTGCGGCGATTCAGCACATCAACGTGGTGGGCAACACGGTTTTCCCTGAGGAAGACCTGACCGACCTGTTCGAACTGAAGACCACCAACTGGCTGTCGTTCTTCAAGAACGATGACAAGTACGCCCGTGAAAAACTGTCCGGTGACCTGGAGCGTCTGCGTTCCTACTACCTGGATCGTGGCTATATCAATATGGATATCGCTTCGACTCAGGTGTCGATCACCCCGGACAAGAAGCACGTCTACATCACTGTCAACGTCACCGAAGGCGAGAAATACACCGTTCGTGATGTCAAGCTCAGCGGTGATCTGAAAGTCCCTGAAGATCAGGTCAAGTCCCTGCTGCTGGTACAGAAGGGGCAGGTGTTCTCGCGCAAGCTGATGACCACCACGTCCGAGCTGATCACCCGTCGTCTGGGTAACGAGGGTTACACCTTCGCCAACGTCAACGGCGTACCTCAGCCGCACGATGAAGATCACACCGTCGATATCCTGTTCGCTGTTGATCCGGGCAAGCGTGCCTACGTCAACCGCATCAACTTCCGTGGCAACACCAAGTCCGAAGACGAAGTGCTGCGTCGTGAAATGCGTCAGATGGAAGGCGGCTGGGCTTCGACTTACCTGATCGACCAGTCCAAGACCCGTCTTGAACGTCTGGGCTTCTTTAAAGAAGTGAACGTTGAAACTCCGGCTGTCCCGGGTGTCGACGATCAGGTTGACGTGAACTACGCCGTTGAAGAACAGGCTTCCGGTTCGATTACCGCCAGTGTCGGTTTCGCCCAGAGCGCCGGTTTGATCCTCGGTGGTTCGATCACCCAGAACAACTTCCTCGGTACCGGTAACCGCGTCAGCATCGGCCTGACTCGCAGCGAATACCAGAGCCGCTACAACTTCGGCTACGTTGACCCGTACTGGACCGCCGATGGCGTGAGCCTGGGTTACAACGCGTTCTATCGCACCACTGACTACAAAGACCTCGACGTCGACGTAGCAAGCTATGCGGTAGACAGCCTGGGTGCCGGCGTGAACGTTGGCTACCCGATCAGCGAGACTTCGCGTCTGACGTTTGGTCTGTCGGTTCAACAGGACGAGATCAAGACCGGTACCTACACCGTTGACGAGATTTTCGACTTCGTTAACAAGGAAGGCGACAAGTACCTGAACTTCAAGGCTTCGGCCGGCTGGTCCGAATCGACCCTGAACAAAGGCGTACTGCCGACCCGTGGTCGTTCGCAGAGCCTGACACTGGAATCGACCATTCCAGGTAGCGATCTGTCGTTCTACAAACTCGATTACCGTGGTCAATTGTTCCAGCCGATCAGCGAAAACTACACCCTGCGTCTGCACACCGAGCTGGGTTATGGCGACGGCTACGGTGGAACCGACGGCTTGCCGTTCTATGAAAACTACTATGCTGGTGGTTTCAACTCGGTTCGTGGCTTCAAGGACAGTACGCTTGGCCCGCGCAGTACGCCGAGTCGTGGTAACAACCCGGGTACCCTGGCTGATCCGGACCAGGATCCACTGCCGTTCGGTGGTAACGTCCTGATCCAGGGTGGTGTAGAGGTTCTGTTCCCGCTGCCATTCGTCAAGGATCAGCGTTCCCTGCGTACTTCGGTATTCTGGGATGTGGGTAACGTATTTGACTCGCAGTGCAAGGACACTACCAATGCGAACGGCTCGACGTCGAACACCAAGTGCAACGACATCAGCCTGAGCAACATGGCCAGTTCCGTTGGTGTGGGTGTGACCTGGGTCACCGCACTGGGTCCTCTGAGCTTCGCGTTGGCCATGCCGATCAAGAAGCCGGATGAGGCTGAAACTCAAGTGTTCCAATTCTCCCTCGGCCAGACGTTCTAAGCGTCTGACCCAAGATAACGACAATGGATTTTGTAGGAGTGCATCGTGCGTAAGTTGACTCAATTGGTTCTCCTGGCCTCCTTGATGGTGGCAGGCCCGGCATTTGCCGACATGAAAATTGCCGTTCTGAACTATCAGATGGCCTTGCTGGAATCCGACGCTGCCAAGAAGTACGCGGTGGATGCCGAGAAAAAATTCGGCCCGCAACTGACCAAGCTGAAAACACTGGAAAGCAGTGCCAAGGGTATTCAGGATCGTCTGATGGCCGGTGGCGACAAAATGCAGCAAGGTGAGCGCGAGCGTCTCGAGCTGGAATTCAAGCAAAAGGCCCGTGACTTCCAGTTCCAGTCCAAAGAACTGAACGAAGCCAAAGCTGTTGCCGACCGCGAAATGCTCAAGCAACTGAAGCCGAAACTGGATAGCGCAGTGGAAGAAGTCATCAAGAAAGGTGGTTTTGACCTGGTGTTCGAGCGTGGCGCAGTGATCGATGTCAAACCTCAGTACGACATCACGCGCCAGGTTATCGAGCGCATGAATCAGCTGAAGTAACCCATGACCGTGAATATCAAGCTCGGCCAGTTGGCCGAGTTCCTCGGCGCCACCCTGCGTGGCGACCCGGAGAAGCAAATTACTGGGCTAGCCACTTTGCAAGAGGCTGGCCCAGCTCAGTTGAGCTTTCTGGCAAACCCTCAATATCGCAAATACCTGGCAGGTTCGCAGGCCGCTGCGCTGTTGCTCAAAGAAGCTGACGCCGAAGGTTTTGACGGTAATGCGTTGGTCGTGCCTGATCCTTATCTGGCTTACGCGCGAATCTCGCATCTGTTCGATCCCAAGCCAAAAGCCACTGCGGGTATCCATCCTTCAGCGTTCATTGCGGCGGACGCGGTGGTTGATCCAACCGCCAGCATCGGCCCTTTTGTAGTGATCGAGGCCGGCGCACGCGTTGGTGCACAAGTGACACTGGGTGCGCATTGTGTCGTCGGTGCCCGCAGCGAAATCGGTGAAGGCGGCTGGCTTGCCCCGCGCGTGACGCTGTATCACGACGTGCGCATCGGCAAGCGCGTGGTGATTCAGTCCGGTGCCGTGCTCGGGGGTGAAGGCTTCGGCTTCGCCAACGAAAAAGGCATCTGGCAGAAAATCGCCCAGATCGGTGGCGTGACCATCGGCGACGATGTCGAGATTGGCGTCAACACCGCCATCGACCGCGGCGCTCTGGCCGATACCGTGATCGGCAATGGCGTGAAGCTCGACAACCAGATCCAGATCGCCCACAACGTTCAGGTCGGTGATCACACCGCCATGGCGGCGTGCGTCGGGATCTCCGGCAGCACTAAGATCGGCAAGCATTGCATGCTCGCCGGTGGTGTCGGTCTGGTCGGCCACATTGATATTTGCGACAACGTTTTCCTGACCGGGATGACCATGGTGACCCACTCGATTACCGAGCCGGGTGCCTATTCTTCCGGTACAGCCATGCAACCGGCGGCCGAATGGCGCAAAAGCGCGGCCCGCATCCGTCAGCTCGATGACATCGCGCGACGTTTGAAACAGCTGGAAAAGCGCGTAGGGGAAGTGACCCCTGACGGCAATGCTTCATCTGATGGCTGATACCATTTCCATATCAAGTGTGCACAGCCTCTAGACTGCCTCCTTGATTTGCTAGAGGAGTGCGCGTCAGTCGCGCTCCCAATCTTTACATAGGCTTCCCCCCGAAATGATGGACATCAACGAGATTCGCGAATACCTGCCTCACCGTTACCCGTTCCTGCTGGTGGACCGGGTGGTGGAACTGGACACTGAAGGCAAGCGCATTCGCGCCTACAAGAATGTCAGCATCAATGAACCGTTCTTCAATGGTCACTTCCCGGCGCATCCAATCATGCCGGGCGTGCTGATCATCGAAGCGATGGCTCAGGCTGCCGGGATCCTCGGTTTCAAAATGCTCGACGTCAAACCGGCCGACGGCACCCTGTATTACTTCGTCGGTTCCGACAAGCTGCGTTTCCGCCAGCCGGTGTTGCCGGGCGATCAGTTGATCCTTGAAGCCAAGTTCATCAGCTGCAAGCGTCAGATCTGGAAGTTCGAATGCCAGGCTTCGGTCGACGGCAAGCCAGTCTGCTCCGCTGAAATCATCTGTGCGGAACGCAAGCTATGAGTTTGATTGACCCTCGCGCAATCATCGATCCGTCAGCCGTTCTGGCTGATGGCGTCGAGGTCGGCCCGTGGTCGATCATCGGCGCAGGTGTGGAAATCGGCGAGGGTACCGTGATCGGGCCGCATGTAATCCTCAAAGGCCCGACCCGCATCGGCAAGCACAATCGCATCTACCAGTTTTCCTCGGTAGGCGAAGACACGCCTGATCTGAAGTACAAGGGTGAAGAAACCCGTCTGGTGATCGGTGACCACAACGTCATCCGCGAAGGCGTGACGATTCACCGTGGCACCGTGCAGGACCGCTCGGAAACCACGCTGGGCGATCACAACCTGATCATGGCCTATGCGCACATCGGGCATGACAGCGTTATCGGCAACCACTGCATTCTGGTCAACAACACCGCGTTGGCCGGCCATGTGCACGTGGATGACTGGGCGATCCTCTCCGGGTTCACCCTGGTTCATCAGTATTGCCATATCGGCGCCCACAGCTTTTCCGGCATGGGCACCGCCATCGGCAAGGACGTTCCGGCGTTCGTCACCGTGTTCGGCAACCCTGCCGAAGCGCGCAGCATGAACTTCGAAGGCATGCGCCGTCGCGGTTTCAGCGAGGACGCGATTCACACCCTGCGTCGCGCGTACAAAACCGTCTACCGCCAGGGCCTCACGGTCGAACAGGCACTGGCTGAGCTGGCCGAACCTGCGGCGCAGTTCCCGGAAGTGGCGATATTCCGCGACTCCATTCAGTCGTCGACTCGCGGCATCACTCGCTGATCATGGCCAATCTGCGTATTGCGCTGGTGGCAGGTGAAGCTTCCGGTGACATTCTCGGTGCCGGCCTTATGCGCGCCCTCAAGGTGCAGCATCCGGCGGTCGAGTTCATCGGCGTCGGCGGCCCGTTGATGCAGGCCGAAGGCCTGACCTCCTACTTTCCCATGGAGCGCTTGTCGGTCATGGGTCTTGTGGAAGTCCTCGGCCGGCTGCGCGAATTGCTCAAGCGCCGCAAAGACCTGATCGCCACGCTGATCGCCGAGAAGCCGGACGTGTTCATCGGTATCGATGCGCCGGACTTCAACCTCAATATCGAACTCAAGCTGCGTCAGGCCGGGATCAAAACCGTGCATTACGTCAGCCCGTCGGTGTGGGCGTGGCGGCAGAAGCGTGTGCTGAAGATCCGCGAAGGCTGCGACCTGATGCTGACGCTGCTGCCGTTCGAGGCCAGATTCTACGAAGAGAAAGGCGTGCCAGTGCGGTTCGTCGGTCACACCCTGGCCGATACCATTCCGCTGGAAGCCGACCGTGCTGCGGCCCGTGCCGAACTGGGCTTGCCCGACGGCCCGCTGGTGGCGTTGATGCCCGGCAGCCGTGGCGGCGAAGTGTCCCGATTGGGGGCGTTGTTCCTCGATACCGCTGAACGCCTGCGTGCGTTGCGCCCGGGTTTGCGCTTTGTCATCCCGTGCGCCAACCCGGAGCGCCGCGCGCAACTTGAAGAGCTGCTCGCCGGCCGCGATCTGCCGGTGACCTTGCTCGATGGCAAATCCCATCTGGCTCTGGCCGCGTGTAACGCCGTGTTGATCGCCTCGGGCACCGCCACCCTTGAAGCGCTGTTGTACAAGCGGCCGATGGTGGTGGCCTACCGCTTGGCACCGCTGACGTTCTGGATTCTCAAACGCATGGTCAAGAGTCCGTACGTGTCCTTGCCGAATCTGCTGGCCCAGCGTCTGCTGGTCCCGGAGTTGTTGCAGGACGATGCGACGGTCGAAGCGCTGGCGCAGACCCTGTCGCCATTGATCGAAGGTGGCGAGGAACAGACGCGCGGTTTCGACGAGATCCATCGCACACTGCGCCTGGACGCCTCCAATCAGGCGGCGGATGCCGTCCTCAACCTGATCGGTCAAACACGATGAGCAAGACAAACATGCAGATGGGCCTGGATTTCACCCTGGTCGCCGAAGTTGAAGAACTGGTTGCCGGTGTCGATGAAGTCGGTCGTGGCCCATTGTGCGGTGCGGTGGTGACGGCGGCGGTGATTCTCGATCCGGATCGTCCGATTCTCGGCCTCAACGATTCGAAGAAGCTCACCGAAGCCAAGCGCGAAAAGCTCTACGACGAAATCATCGAGAAATCCCTGAGCTGGTGCATCGCCCGCGCCGAAGTCGAAGAAATCGACGAGCTGAATATTTTGCACGCGACCATGCTGGCCATGCAGCGCGCAGTCGCCGGCCTGCACATCCAGCCGAAACTGGCAATGATCGACGGCAATCGCTGCCCGCAACTGCCGATGCGTGCTGAAGCGGTGGTGCAGGGCGACGGCAAGGTTCCAGCCATCGCCGCCGCATCGATTCTGGCCAAGGTCAGTCGCGACCGTGAGATGGCTGCATTCGAATTGATCTACCCGGGTTACGGCATCGGCGGCCATAAAGGCTACCCGACGCCCGTTCATCTGGAAGCGTTGGTGCGCCTTGGCCCGACGCCGATTCACCGGCGCTCGTTCGCCCCGGTGCGTCAGGCTTATGAAGCGCTGGAAGGTCTGACGCAGGTTTAGTCGCAAGGCTGATGTTTTGTTCGAGGCCCGGTACAATCCGGGCCTTGTTGTCTCTATGTAACTGGACAGGATCACTATGCCGGCTTCATTCGTTCATCTACGCCTGCACACTGAATACTCCCTGGTCGATGGGCTGGTGCGGATCAAGCCATTGGTCAAGGCACTGACGGCCATGAACATGCCGGCGGTCGCGGTCACCGACCAGAACAACATGTGTTCCTTGGTCAAATTCTACAAAAACACCATGGGCGCGGGCATCAAGCCGATCTGCGGCGCCGACCTGTGGCTGTCGAACAAGGACCCGGACGCACCGCTGAGCCGGCTCAGCCTGTTGGTGATGAACGCCAAGGGCTATCGCAACCTCACCGAGTTGATCTCGCGCGGCTTCATCGAAGGCCAGCGCAACGGCATGATCATCGTCGAGCGTGAGTGGGTTGCTGAAGCCAATGAAGGCCTGATCATGCTGTCCGCCGCCAAAGAAGGCGAGATCGGCATGGCCATGATCGGTGGCAACCCGGCCGAGGCCGAAGCGCTGGCGCGAGAATGGATGGCGGTATTCCCGGATCGTTTCTATCTGGAAATCCAGCGCACCAACCGTCCCAACGACGAAGAACAATTGCACGGCGCCGTCGCCCTCGCCGACAAACTGGGCGCGCCGTTGGTGGCGACCAACGATGTGCGTTTCATCAAGCAGGAAGACTTCGCCGCCCACGAAACCCGCGTGTGCATCGGTGAGGGCCGCGCCCTCGACGATCCGCGACGTTCGAAAAATTACAGCGATCAGCAATACCTGAAAAGCGCCGAGGAAATGATCGAGCTGTTCAGCGATATTCCTGACGCGATTGAAAACACCGTCGAGATCGCCAAACGCTGCAACATCGAAGTGAAGCTGGGCACGCACTTTTTGCCCAACTTCCCGATTCCCGATGGCATGACCATCGACGAATATTTCCGCAAAGTCTCCTTCGACGGTCTCGAAGAACGCTTGTCGGTGCTGCTGCCCAAGGACACCACCGAAGACTACGAAGCCAAGCGTCAGGTCTACGTCGACCGGCTGAATTTCGAGCTGGATATCATTATCCAGATGGGTTTCCCCGGTTACTTCCTGATCGTTATGGACTTTATCCAGTGGGCCAAGAACAACGGCGTGCCGGTAGGTCCGGGCCGTGGGTCGGGTGCCGGTTCGTTGGTGGCTTATGTACAGAAGATCACCGACCTTGATCCGCTGGAATACGACCTGCTGTTCGAACGTTTCCTTAACCCGGAACGGGTCTCGATGCCCGACTTCGACGTCGACTTCTGCATGGACGGGCGTGACCGCGTGATCGATTATGTGGCCGAGAAGTACGGCCGCAACGCGGTAAGCCAGATCATCACCTTCGGTTCCATGGCCGCCAAGGCTGTGGTGCGCGACGTGGCGCGGGTGCAGGGCAAGTCCTACGGCCTGGCGGATCGTCTGTCGAAGATGATTCCGTTCGAAGTCGGCATGACCCTGGAAAAAGCCTACGAGCAGGAAGAAATCCTGCGTGACTTCATCAAGGTCGATGAAGAAGCCGCAGAAATCTGGGAGATGGCGCGCAAGCTCGAAGGCGTCGTGCGTAACGTCGGTAAACACGCCGGTGGTGTGGTTATTGCGCCGACCAAGCTGACTGACTTCTCGCCGATCTATTGCGACGAGGCCGGCGACGGTCTGGTTACCCAGTTCGACAAGGACGACGTTGAGGCGGCCGGCCTGGTGAAGTTCGACTTCCTTGGTCTGCGGACTCTGACGATCATCGACTGGGCGCTGAAAACCATCAACCGCGACCGCGCCAAGGTCAACGAGCCGCCGCTGGATATCGCATTTATCCCGCTGGACGACAAACCGACGTACTCATTGTTGCAGAAAGCTGAAACCACCGCGGTGTTCCAGCTTGAATCGCGCGGCATGAAAGAGCTGATCAAAAAGCTCAAGCCCGACTGCCTGGAAGACTTGATCGCACTGGTGGCCCTGTTCCGTCCGGGCCCGCTGCAGTCCGGCATGGTGGATGACTTCATCAACCGTAAGCACGGTCGCGCCGAACTGGCGTATCCGCACTCGGATTATCAGTACGAAGGTTTGAAGCCTGTTCTGGCGCCGACTTACGGCATCATCCTGTATCAGGAACAGGTGATGCAGATCGCTCAGGTCATGGCCGGCTACACCCTCGGCGGTGCGGACATGCTCCGTCGAGCGATGGGTAAGAAAAAACCCGAGGAAATGGCCAAGCAGCGCGGCGGTTTCATTGAGGGTTGTGCGACCAACAATATCGACGCCGACCTTGCCGGTAACATTTTCGACCTGGTAGAAAAATTCGCCGGTTACGGCTTCAACAAATCCCACTCTGCCGCCTACGGCCTGGTCTCTTACCAGACTGCATGGCTGAAAGCCCACTACCCGGCGCCATTCATGGCCGCGGTACTCTCGGCGGATATGCACAACACCGACAAGGTCGTGACCTTGATCGAGGAAGTGCGCACGATGAAGCTGCGCCTCGACGCGCCGGACGTGAACACTTCGGAGTTCAAGTTCACGGTGAACGACGACGGCCGCATCGTGTACGGCCTCGGCGCGATCAAGGGTGTCGGTGAAGGCCCGGTTGAGGCGATCACCGAGGCGCGTCAGGAAGGTCCGTTCAAGGATCTCTTTGATTTCTGCGCCCGTGTCGACCTCAAACGCATCAACAAACGTACGCTGGACGGCCTGATCCGCAGCGGTGCGCTGGATCGTCTGGGGCCGTACTTCCACGACGAACAAAAGGCTTATCAAGCCAACATCGACCGTAACCGCGCCGTGCTGCTGGCGGCGATGGAAGAGGCGATCAAGGCAGCGGAACAGACCGCGCGTACTCACGACAGTGGCCACGCCGATCTGTTTGGCGGGTTGTTCGTCGAGGAAGACGCCGACGTTTATGCGTCCCATCGCAAGGCCAAGGAGCTGACCCTCAAGGAACGCCTCAAAGGTGAAAAAGACACCTTGGGCCTGTACCTGACCGGTCACCCGATCGACGAATACGAAGGCGAAATTCGTCGTTTCGCCCGTCAGCGCATCATCGACCTGAAACCGGCCCGGGATACACAAACCGTGGCGGGGATGATCATTGCCCTGCGGGTGATGAAGAACAAGAAGGGCGACAAGATGGGTTTCATCACCCTCGACGACCGCTCGGGGCGGATCGAGGCGTCGCTGTTCGCCGATGCGTTCCATTCTGCGCAGTCGTTGTTGCAGACTGACGCGATGGTGGTGGTCGAAGGTGAAGTCAGCAACGACGACTTCTCCGGTGGTCTGCGCTTGCGAGTCAAGCGCGTGATGAGCATGGAAGATGCCCGCACGAATCTGGCCGAGAGCCTGCGCCTGAAGCTGCAAACCCAGGACCTGAAAGGCGATCAGCTACGCTGGTTGGGTGATTTGCTCAAGCGTCATCGCGGTGCGTGCCCGATCACCATGGAGTACACCAGCCCGGATGCGAAGACCTTGCTGCAGTTCGGCGAGACGTGGCGAATTGATCCGGCGGATGCCTTGATTCAGGCTCTGCGTGACCAGTTCGGGCGAGACAACGTCTTCCTCCAATACCGTTGACCGGCGAGTGCCATCATGGCGCTTGCCCGCAACCTGAATTTTTAATCTCGACCTCAGCGCGCCTCTCCCTTAAGGTAGGGCGCGAATAGACAACCGGCCGGCCCAAGCTCATTTGGGACACGACCCAAGACGGACGCCTATGAACCCGAATTTTCTAGATTTCGAACAGCCGATCGCCGACCTGCAAGCCAAGATCGAAGAGTTGCGCTTGGTCGGTAATGACAATTCGCTGAATATCGGCGATGAGATCTCCCGCCTGCAGGACAAGAGCAAAACGCTGACCGAAGACATCTTCGGCAAGCTGACCAGCTGGCAGATCGCACGTCTGGCACGTCACCCGAAACGCCCGTACACCCTCGACTACATCGAGCACATCTTCACCGAGTTCGACGAACTGCACGGCGACCGTCACTTCTCTGACGACGCGGCCATCGTTGGCGGTATCGCCCGTCTGGAAGACCAGCCGGTGATGATCATCGGTCACCAGAAGGGCCGTGAAGTGCGCGAGAAGGTACGCCGCAACTTCGGCATGCCGCGTCCGGAAGGCTACCGCAAGGCTTGCCGCCTGATGGAGATGGCCGAGCGTTTCAAAATGCCGATCCTGACCTTCATCGACACCCCGGGTGCTTATCCTGGTATCGACGCAGAAGAGCGTAACCAGAGCGAAGCGATCGCCTGGAACCTGCGCGTGATGTCGCGCCTGAAAACCCCGATCATCGCCACCGTTATCGGTGAGGGTGGTTCCGGCGGTGCACTGGCCATCGGTGTCTGCGATCAGTTGAACATGCTGCAATACTCGACCTACGCGGTGATCTCGCCGGAAGGTTGCGCTTCGATTCTGTGGAAAACCGCAGAAAAAGCGCCGGATGCTGCTGAGGCGATGGGCATTACCGCCGAGCGTCTTAAAGGCCTCGGCATCGTCGATAAAGTTATCGGCGAACCTCTGGGCGGTGCGCACCGTGATCCAGCCGCTGCTGCGGCGTCGATCCGTGCCGAGCTGAGCTCGCAACTGGCGATGTTGAAGAAGTTCGATAACGAAGCGCTGTTGAAGCGTCGTTATGATCGACTGATGAGCTACGGTCTCTAAGTCGAACGCAATACCCATGTGGGAGCGAGCCTGCTCGCGAAAGCGGTATAACAGTCGACAAATCTGTTGAATGTTAAACCGTCTTCGCGAGCAGGCTCGCTCCCACATTTGGTTTAGGCAAGGGTAAAGAAATGGGGCAGTCCATGAGTGATTTACCGTCGCGGCTTCGACTGAACCTTGAGCCTTGGCGCAATGCCGCTCATTGGCGCGTCGCGTTCTCCGGTGGTCTTGATTCCACCGTCCTGCTGCACCTGCTCGCCTCTCTGGCAAAAACCGAATCCATCCCCGCGCTAAGCGCAATCCATATCCATCACGGCCTCCAGGTTGCGGCCGACGCGTGGCCGCAACATTGCCAGTCCGTCTGCGACGAGCTGGGCGTGCCGCTGCTGATCGAGCGCGTGACAGTGCAACCAGGCGCGAGTCTGGAGCGGGCGGCGCGGAATGCGCGATACGCCGTGTTCAGTGCGCTCACGCAAGCCAATGACGTGTTGCTCACTGGCCAGCATCGTGATGATCAAGCGGAAACGCTGTTGTTTCGACTCATGCGTGGTGCAGGTGTGCGGGGATTGTCGGGGATGCCCAAGCAACGGCCAGTGGGGCAGGGCACGCTGATTCGTCCGTTGCTGGAAATCTCTCGGACCGAGCTGGAAGCCTATGCGCAGGCTCACCAATTGGTCTGGATCGAAGACCCGTCCAATCAGGATCAGCAATTCTCGCGCAACTATCTGCGCCATCAGATCGTGCCGTTGCTGACCGGTCGCTGGCCGCAAGCGCAGGCGAACATGGCCCGCAGCGCCGTGCATCTGCGTGAAGCCGAGGGGCTGCTCGATGAGCTGGCGCAGATTGATCTGGCGCAGGCGGCGAACGCGCATGAATTCGAATGGCTGGGATTGCCGTCGCTGGAACTGGCGCCGCTGGCTGCGCTGTCTGTCGCCCGTCAACGAAACGCCCTCAGACACTGGCTCGAACCGTTGACCCGACTTCCCGACACCGACCACTGGTCGGGTTGGGCGAATCTGTGCGGCGCCGCTCCTGATGCTTCGCCAATCTGGCGCCTGGTCGATGGCGAACTGCACCGCAGCGCCGGCCGTCTGTGGTGGCTCAGTGGCAATTGGTTGCGCGCGCCGGTGATCGGCGCCGACTGGCAAGCGCCGGCGTCAGCGCTACGCTTGGCCGATAATGGACGTGTCCTGTTCAGCGGGCAGGCGCCTTCCGGGCCATTGCGCATTGCCTATCGGCAGGGCGGCGAAGTCATGCAGGTCGCGGATCGCGGCCATCGTGATCTCAAGCGCCTGCTCAATGAGCGCGCAGTGCCAGGCTTCGTCCGTGGCAGATTGCCGCTGCTGTTTCGCGGCGATGAATTGCTCGCGGTGGCGAACCTGTCGGGACTTGATGGCCATTTGCAGCACGGCTGGAAATTGCATTGGCTGCCAACAGACGAAGATCAAGGTTTGAGCTGAAAGGAGCATTCCGGTAGACTACGCTCCCTTCTTGATACAACTTCTGTGGATTCGCCTGAATTGCAGGAGTTGCCGATTACCAAGCAGTCTTTGCTGGGCGATTCCAAAAAATGTGTAGCGAGCAACGTACCGGTGTTTCATCTGCCGGTCTGTCCCAACGCGGCGGTTTTTTTGAAAGGTGCACTGTGATTAATGCAGGTGATCGGGGGCTTCGGCCTTCCTTCGCTTTCCCCGGCGGCTCGTACCGCTTTAACGCAGACTTCTAGGGTTTTTCATGACGCGCTACATATTCGTCACGGGCGGTGTTGTTTCTTCATTGGGGAAAGGCATTGCATCGGCTTCATTGGCAGCCATCCTGGAGGCGCGGGGACTTAAGGTCACCATGCTGAAGCTGGATCCGTACATCAACGTCGATCCGGGCACCATGAGCCCGTTCCAGCACGGTGAAGTGTTCGTTACCCACGACGGCGCCGAAACCGACCTGGACCTGGGGCACTACGAGCGGTTCATCCGCACGACCATGACCCAGAACAACAACTTCACCACTGGCCGTGTCTACGAGCACGTGCTGCGCAAAGAGCGCCGTGGTGACTACCTGGGTGCAACCATCCAGGTGATCCCGCACATCACTGACGAAATCAAGCGCCGCATCATCAAGGGTGCTGGCGACGCTGACGTGGCGATGGTTGAAATCGGTGGCACCGTCGGTGACATCGAGTCGCAACCGTTCCTCGAAGCCATCCGTCAACTGCGTTTCGAAGTCGGCGCCAAGCGCGCGATGCTGATGCACCTGACACTGGTGCCGTACATCGCCACCGCTGGCGAAACCAAGACCAAACCAACCCAGCACTCGGTAAAAGAGCTGCGTTCGATCGGTCTGCAGCCGGACGTGCTGGTGTGCCGTTCCGATCACCCGATCGACATCTCGTCGCGTCGCAAGATCGCTCAGTTCACCAACGTTGAAGAGCGTGCGGTGATCGCGCTGGAAGACGCCGACACCATCTACAAGATTCCGGGCATCCTGCACTCGCAGGGTCTGGACGATTTCGTTGTCGAGCGTTTCGGCCTGCAATGCGGCAGCGCTGACTTGTCCGAGTGGGACGCGGTGGTTGACGCCAAGCTGAACCCGGAACACGAAGTGACCATCGCCATGGTCGGCAAGTACATGGAGCTGTTGGACGCCTACAAGTCGCTGATCGAAGCGATGAGTCACGCCGGCATCAGCAACCGTACCAAGGTCAACCTGCGTTACATCGATTCCGAAGACATCGAAAACCAGGGCACTGCGCTGCTCGAAGGTGTCGACGCGATCCTCGTCCCGGGCGGCTTCGGTCTGCGCGGCGTGGAAGGCAAGATCACTGCCGTTCAGTACGCTCGTGAAAACAAGGTTCCGTACCTGGGTATCTGCCTCGGTATGCAAGTGGCGGTCATCGAGTTCGCCCGTAACGTGATGGGCTGGAAAGACGCCAACTCCACCGAGTTCGATCGCGCCAGCGGCCATCCGGTTGTCGGTCTGATCACCGAGTGGGAAGACGCGACCGGTGCCGTTGAAGTGCGTACCGAGTCGTCGGATCTGGGCGGCACCATGCGTCTCGGCGCTCAGGACTGCCTGCTCGAAACCGGCTCCAAGGTCCACGACTGCTACGGCAAGGACGTGATCGTCGAGCGTCACCGTCACCGTTACGAAGTGAACAACAACCTGCTGCCACAGCTGATCGAAGCCGGCCTGAAAATCTCCGGCCGCTCCGCTGATGCGGCGCTGGTTGAAGTGGTTGAAGCGGCCGATCACCCATGGTTCGTCGCTTGCCAGTTCCACCCTGAGTTCACCTCGACACCGCGCGATGGCCATCCGCTGTTCAGCGGTTTTGTCAAAGCTGCGTTGGCTCAACACCAGAAGAAGGCGTAACCCCGATGGCACAGAAGATCATCCGCGTCGGCGACATCGAGATTGCCAACGACAAACCCATGGTGCTGTTCGGCGGCATGAACGTGCTGGAAAGCCGTGACATGGCCATGCAGGTTTGCGAGGAGTATGTGAAGGTTACCGAGAAACTCGGTATCCCTTACGTGTTCAAGGCCAGTTTCGACAAGGCCAACCGTTCTTCTGTGACCTCCTATCGTGGTCCTGGCCTGGAAGAGGGCATGCGCATCTTCCAGGACATCAAACAAGCCTTTGGCGTGCCGATCATCACCGACGTCCACGAGCCTGATCAGGCTGCGGTCGTCGCTGAGGTCTGCGACATCATCCAGCTGCCGGCCTTCCTGTCGCGTCAGACCGATCTGGTCGTCGCGATGGCCAAGACCAATGCAGTGATCAACATCAAGAAAGCCCAGTTCCTCGCGCCTCAGGAAATGAAACACATCCTGAACAAGTGCGTCGAAGCAGGTAACGATCAATTGATCCTCTGCGAGCGTGGTTCGAGCTTCGGCTACAACAACCTCGTGGTCGACATGCTCGGCTTCGGCATCATGAAGCAGTTCGAGTACCCGGTGTTCTTTGACGTGACCCACGCGTTGCAAATGCCGGGTGGTCGTGCCGACTCCGCCGGCGGTCGCCGTGCCCAGGTTCTGGATCTGGCCAAGGCTGGCATGAGCCAGTCACTGGCGGGTCTGTTCCTCGAAGCGCATCCGGACCCGGACAATGCCAAATGCGACGGCCCTTGCGCCTTGCGTCTGGACAAACTGGAGCCATTCCTGGCCCAGCTCAAAGCTCTGGACGAACTGGTGAAGAGTTTTCCGACGGTAGAAACCGCGTAATACTCAATTCTCCGGTAAAGTACCGCACGATTTGTCGCTCATGCCCTCAGGTATGAGCGTTATCGTCTGCAAGCCTGCCCGCTGCACACCCCTTGCCGACGGTAAAAAGATTTCCTCTAGCTGCGTCGTTTTCGTCAACTTTGGAGTGTTTACAACAATGGCAAAAATCGTCGACATCAAAGGTCGTGAAGTTCTCGACTCCCGTGGCAATCCCACCGTGGAAGCGGACGTGCTTCTCGACAACGGCATCATCGGCAGCGCTTGCGCGCCGTCCGGTGCATCCACTGGCTCGCGTGAAGCGCTCGAGCTGCGTGATGGCGACAAGAGCCGTTACCTGGGCAAGGGCGTGCTCAAAGCGGTAGCCAACATCAACGGTCCGATCCGCGATCTGCTGCTGGGCACTGACCCAAGCGACCAGAAAGCTCTGGACCACGCGATGATCAAGCTCGACGGTACTGAAAACAAAGCGACCCTGGGTGCCAACGCCATCCTCGCCGTGTCCCTGGCTGCGGCCAAGGCGGCTGCACAGGATCAGGACCTGCCGCTGTACGCACACATCGCCAACCTCAACGGCACTCCGGGTGTTTACTCGATGCCGGTACCGATGATGAACATCATCAACGGTGGCGAGCACGCCGATAACAACGTCGACATCCAGGAATTCATGGTGCAGCCGGTTGGCGCCAAGTCGTTCTCGGAAGGTCTGCGCATGGGCACCGAGATTTTCCATCACTTGAAAGCTGTGCTGAAGGCCCGTGGCCTGAGCACTGCCGTTGGCGACGAAGGCGGTTTCGCACCGAACCTGGCGTCCAACGAAGACGCGCTGAAAGTGATCTCGGAAGCTGTGGCCAATGCCGGTTACAAGCTGGGCACCGACGTGACTCTGGCCCTGGACTGCGCGGCGAGCGAATTCTACGAAGACGGCAAGTACAACCTGTCCGGCGAAGGCCAGGTGTTCACCGCTGAAGGTTTCGCTGACTACCTGAAAGGTCTGACCGAACGTTATCCGATCATCTCGATCGAAGACGGTCTGGACGAGTCCGACTGGGCTGGCTGGAAGATCCTCACCGACAAGATCGGCGAGAAGACTCAGCTGGTAGGCGACGACCTGTTCGTGACCAACACCAAGATCCTCAAAGAAGGCATCGATAAAAAGATCGCCAACTCGATCCTGATCAAGTTCAACCAGATCGGCACCCTGACCGAAACCCTCGAAGCCATCCAGATGGCCAAGGCTGCCGGTTACACCGCAGTGATCTCGCACCGTTCGGGCGAAACCGAAGATTCGACCATTGCCGACCTGGCGGTGGGTACTTCGGCTGGCCAGATCAAGACCGGTTCGCTGTGCCGTTCCGACCGCGTTTCCAAGTACAACCAACTGCTGCGTATCGAAGAGCAGTTGAATGGCAAGGCCAAGTACAACGGTCGCAGCGAGTTCCGCGGCTAAGTACAAATCGATGGAAGGACACCGGATTGTGTCGAAAAAGTCGTGACAGCGATGGATTTGCCACTAATCTGATGCCTTAACAGCACAAGCCTGGGTCTTCCAGGCTTCGTGCTATCAGATGCTTCAAAGTTTTGGCGTGGCTGTCTTTTTTCACTGGATACCTGATATTCGATGCGCAGTCCTTACTGGTTGTTTCTCGTTTTGCTCTTGCTACTGGCCGGTCTGCAGTACCGCCTGTGGGTGGGTAACGGCAGTCTGGCGCAAGTCGCCGAGCTGAATCAGCAGATTGCTGATCAACACGCCGAGAACGAAGGTTTGCTGGAGCGCAACCGAGTGATGGACGCTGAAGTCAGCGAGTTGAAAAAGGGCATGGAGACCGTTGAAGAGCGGGCTCGTCACGAACTGGGCATGGTCAAGGACGGCGAAACCCTTTACCAGTTGGCCCAATGATCAATTCCCTGCCGGCCTTCTGGGCCGTGATTCCTGCCGCGGGCGTCGGTGCCCGAATGGCCGCGGACCGTCCCAAGCAATATCTGCAACTGGGCGGGCGCACAATTCTCGAACACAGCCTCGGCTGTTTCCTTGATCACCCAAGCCTTAAAGGGCTGGTGGTCAGTCTTGCTGTTGATGATCCTTACTGGCCGAACCTGGCGTGCGTCAACGATCCGCGCATTCAGCGGGTTGACGGCGGGGCCGAGCGTTCCGGTTCGGTGCTCAATGCCTTGCTGCACTTGCACGCGCAGGGTGCCGATGATGAAGATTGGGTGCTGGTGCACGATGCGGCACGACCGAATCTGAGCCGCGAAGATCTTGACAAGTTACTGGATGAACTGGCAGATGATCCGGTCGGCGGTTTGCTTGCGGTGCCGGCGCGCGACACGTTGAAGCGGGTCGATAAGCACGGTCGTGTGCTGGAAACCGTCGATCGCAGCGTGATCTGGCAGGCGTATACGCCGCAGATGTTTCGCCTCGGCGCGTTGCATCGGGCGTTGGCAGACAGTCTGGTTGCTGATGCTGTGATTACCGATGAAGCATCAGCGATGGAGTGGGCCGGGCTTAAGCCGCGTCTGATTGAAGGGCGGGCGGATAACCTCAAGGTCACCCGGCCGGAAGATCTGGAGTGGTTGCGTCAGCGTTGGGCTAACCGCCGCTGAGTGCAGTGACGCTTTTCAGATTGCCTTCGCGAGCAGGCTCGCTCCCACCTTTGAATTACGCCGAACACGAATTTTCTATCCACTGAAGATCCCCTGTGGGAGCGAGCCTGCTCGCGAAGACGGCCGGACAGGCAACCCATCACTCAGCGTCGATACTCCGGCCGCTCAGCCAACCCCTCCTTCAAAAAATCCACCAATTTGCGCACCTTCGGCGACAAATGCCGCTGCTGCGGATACAGCGCCCACACCGCCGTATTCGGCGGTTGATGCGCCTCCAGCAATGAAATCAGTGCACCGCTGTGCAAGTGCTCCAGCACGTAATAGTCCGGTAACTGACACAACCCCACCCCTTGAAGCGCCGCATCCAGCACCGCTTGCCCACTATTGCAGCGCCAGTTGCCCTGCACACGCTGGGAAAACTCGCGCCCGTTTTGCTCAAGCTGCCAAATGTCCGAACTGCCGATCAGGCAATTGTGCCGACTCAATTCCGACAGACTGTGTGGGCGACCATACCGCTCAACGTAGGACGGTGAAGCGCAGAGAAACATTCGCCGTGGCGCCAGGCGTGTCGCGACCAGCCGCGAGTCCTGCAGGCGGCCCAAGCGAATCGCCAGATCCAGCCCTTCATGGACCAGATCGAGCTGGCGATTGCTCAGTTCGATATCGATGCGCAGCTGCGGATACAGCCCCATGAACCGCGTCACCAGCGGCACGATGAAGCGTTCGCCGTAAGCCACGGCACAGGTCATGCGCAGCATGCCTTTAGGCTCACTGGTCAGGTCGCCCACCGCACGCAGGGCTTCTTCGCGACCATCCTGCAAGCGTTGGCAATGTTGCAGAAAGGTCTGCCCGGCCTCGGTCAGTGTCACGCGCCGGGTACTGCGATAGAGCAGGCGCGTCTGCAAACGCTCTTCGAGTCGTACGATTTGTCGACTGATGTGCGAGGACGAAACCCCAAGACGTTCGGCTGCGGCGGTGAATTGGCTGCATTCAGCAACGGCGACAAACTCGTCGATGCCTTCCCAGCGATTTTCGGACATCGGGATTATCCCTGTGTGGCAATAATGTTTTGCTTTTGCCCTGATTATTCATCGTAAAGCCATGTATTACACTCCTTGTCTGGTTTTTTATTCATTGGATTCACTGGAGAGTCAGCATGATCAAGTCGCGCGCCGCCGTTGCCTTCGAGGCCAAGAAGCCGCTGGAAATCGTAGAAGTCGATGTCGCCATGCCCAAGGCTGGTGAAGTGTTGCTGCGCGTGGTGGCTTCCGGGGTTTGCCACACTGACGCCTACACCCTGTCCGGTGCTGATCCGGAAGGCATCTTTCCGTCGATCCTTGGCCACGAAGGTGGCGCGATCGTTGAAGCCATCGGCGAGGGCGTAACCTCGGTTGCGGTGGGCGATCACGTCATTCCGCTGTACACCCCGGAGTGCGGCCAATGCAAATTCTGTAAGTCGGGCAAGACCAACCTGTGTCAGGCGATTCGCGCGACTCAGGGCAAAGGCTTGATGCCGGACGGCACTTCGCGTTTTTCCTACAAGGGCGAAACCATTTTCCACTACATGGGCACTTCCACGTTCTCGGAATACACCGTGTTGCCGGAAATTTCCGTGGCCAAGATCTCCAAAGATGCGCCACTGGAAAAGGTTTGCCTGCTCGGTTGCGGCGTCACCACCGGTATCGGTGCCGTGCTCAACACCGCCAAGGTCAAACCGGGTGACACCGTGGCCATCTTCGGTCTGGGCGGTATTGGTCTGTCTGCAGTCATCGGCGCGGTGAAGGCCAAGGCTGCACGCATCATCGCTATCGACATCAACCCGGCCAAGTTCGAAATCGCCAAGCAACTCGGTGCCACCGATTGCGTAAACCCGAAAGATTTCGATCGTCCGATCCAGGAAGTGATCGTCGACATGACCGATGGCGGTGTGGACTTCTCCTTCGAGTGCATCGGCAACGTGCAATTGATGCGCGCCGCCCTTGAGTGCTGCCACAAAGGTTGGGGCGAGTCGGTGATCATCGGTGTGGCCGGAGCCGGCCAGGAAATCGCTACCCGTCCATTCCAACTGGTGACTGGTCGCGTCTGGCGCGGTTCGGCGTTCGGCGGCGTGCGCGGTCGTACCGAATTGCCAAGCTACGTCGACATGGCCCAAAGCGGCGAAATCCCGCTGGATACGTTCATCACCCACACCATGGGCCTGGAAGACATCAACAAGGCGTTCGACCTGATGCATGAAGGCAAGAGCATCCGTACCGTCATTCATTTCTGATCAATCGTGGCGACATGGCCGCAAGTCTTGAAGGCTTGTGGTCGTGACCGCGTAGGAGTCTTTACATGAGTCTGGAAAACATCTCCTGCCAGAAAAGTTTTGGCGGTTGGCACAAGCGTTATCGCCATCGTTCCGACGTGCTCGGCTGCGACATGGTGTTCGCCGTCTACTTGCCACCGCAAGCAGAGCAGGGCGGCAAGCTGCCAGTGCTGTATTGGTTGTCGGGCCTGACCTGTACTGACGAAAACTTCATGCAGAAGGCCGGCGCGATGCGCATGGCTGCCGAACTGGGTTTGATCATCGTCGCCCCGGACACTAGCCCGCGAGGCCCTGATGTCCCGGGTGATCCAGATGGCGCATGGGATTTCGGCCTCGGTGCCGGTTTCTATCTGAATGCCACGCAAGAACCTTGGTCGCGGCACTATCGGATGCATGACTATGTCGTGCAGGAATTACCTTCATTGGTTGAAGCGCATTTCCCCGCTTCGGACAAACGCAGCATCAGCGGCCACTCCATGGGCGGCCACGGTGCGCTGGTCTGTGCATTGCGTAATCCTGGGCGTTTCCAATCGGTGTCGGCATTTTCGCCAATCAACAATCCGATGGATTGCCCGTGGGGGCAAAAAGCTTTTTCCCGGTTCCTGGGCGAAGACCGTTCGAAGTGGAAGGAGTGGGATGCTTGTGCGCTGATCGCCGAAGCGGATGAAAAACTGCCGCTGCTGGTCGATCAAGGCGATCGCGATGACTTCCTCGCTACCCAGCTCAAACCCGAAGCCTTGCAACAAGCGGCAAAACAAGCGGGCCATCCGCTGACGTTGCGCCTGCAACCGGGCTACGACCACAGCTATTTCTTCATCTCAAGCTTTATAGACGACCACTTGCAGCATCACGCACGCGCCCTGCGCGGTTAATGCAGGTAGAATCACGCCCTGACAAAAATCGGGGCGTTTTTTTTATGCGTATTGGCCACGGCTATGATGTGCACCGTTTCGCTGAAGGCGATTTCATTACTCTGGGCGGCGTGCGTATCGCACACAGCTTCGGGCTGCTCGCTCATTCCGACGGTGACGTCCTGCTGCACGCCTTGAGCGATGCCTTGCTCGGCGCTGCGGCGCTGGGTGATATCGGCAAGCACTTCCCGGACACCGACCCGCAATTCAAGGGCGCCGACAGCCGCGCGCTGCTGCGTCATGTCGTCGCGCTGATTCACGCCAAAGGCTGGAAAGTCGGCAACGTCGACAACACCATCGTTGCCCAGGCGCCCAAAATGGCCCCGCATATCGAATCGATGCGCGCGCTGATCGCGGCGGATCTTCAAGTTGAGTTGGATCAAGTGAACGTGAAAGCTACCACTACCGAAAAGCTTGGCTTTGTCGGTCGCGAAGAAGGTATCGCCGTGCACTCCGTTGCCTTGTTGCTGCGCGCATGAATGAACTGCAATTGCTCGGCCCTCGCGCCTATGGCGAACCCTTGGGCACCGCGGTACTGAAAGCCATCGCTGAAGATTTTCAGGTGGATGAAGTCCTCGATATCCCGTTTAGCGGCGATGGTGAACACCTGTGGATCTGGGTCGAAAAACGTGGCTTGAACACTGAAGAAGCCGCACGGCGTATCGCCAAGGCTGCCGGCGTGCCATTGCGTACCGTCAGCTATGCCGGTCTCAAGGATCGTCAGGCGTTGACCCGTCAATGGTTCAGCGTGCAACTGCCGGGCAAGGCCGACCCGGATCTGTCAGCGGCGGAAAACGACACGCTGAAGATCCTCAAGACCACCCGGCACAAGCGCAAGCTGCAACGCGGTGCGCATTCGGCCAACGGTTTCACACTGCGCCTGACCCAATTCGCCGGCGACAAAGCTGCAATCGAAGAGCGTCTGCAACTGATCGCCAAACAAGGCATTCCTAATTATTTCGGTGCCCAGCGTTTCGGTCACGACGGCGGCAACGTTGTCGATGCCCGTGCGTGGGCGGCGCGCAAGGCCTTGCCGGAGCAACGCAACGTGCGTTCGCGCCTGCTCTCGACCGCGCGCAGTTTTCTGTTCAACAAGGTGCTGGCGGCGCGTGTTGCCGATGGCACCTGGCAAAAAGCCCAGGTCGGTGATTTGCTGGCCTTCACCGACAGCCGCAGTTTTTTTCCGGCCGGTGAAGCCGAGTGCAGTGATCCGCGTCTGGCGATTCTTGATCTGCATCCAACCGGCCCGCAGTGGGGCGAAGGTGACTCGCCGACCGCAGGCGCTGTCCATGAACTGGAGCAGGGGATCGCCGCACGCGAGGCGGAGTTGCGCGATTGGTTGATCAACGCCGGTATGAGTCACGAACGTCGCATCCTGCGGCTGCCCATTGGCGGGTTGACGTGGCATTATCCCCAGCCTGACATTCTGCAACTGGAATTCGTCCTCCCGGCCGGATGCTTCGCCACCGTATTGGTGCGCGAACTCGTTGATCTGGTGCCGGTGGGGCAGACGGACAGCCCATGCGTATTCTGATTTCTAACGACGATGGGGTAACCGCACCCGGTCTTGCCGCGCTTTATGCTGCGCTGGCGGATTACACCGAGTGTGTGGTTATCGCCCCGGAGCAGGACAAAAGCGGCGCCAGCAGTTCGCTGACGCTCGACCGTCCGCTGCACCCGCAATACCTGGCCAACGGCTTTATCAGCCTCAACGGCACACCGACCGACTGCGTGCACCTGGGCCTGAACGGCTTGCTGGAGCGCGAGGCGGACATGGTGGTTTCCGGGATCAACCTCGGCGCCAACCTTGGCGATGACGTGCTGTACTCCGGAACCGTGGCGGCCGCCCTAGAGGGACGTTTTCTCGAGCGTCCGTCATTTGCTTTTTCGCTGGTCTCGCGGCAGGTGGATAATCTGCCGACAGCGGCGTACTTTGCGCGCAAACTGGTTGAAGCCCATGCCGGGCTCGATCTGCCGCCGCGCACGGTGCTCAACGTGAACATTCCCAACCTGCCCATCGACCACATTCGCGGCATCCAGCTGACCCGACTGGGCCATCGCGCCCGGGCGGCGGCGCCGATGAAGGTGGTCGATCCGCGTGGCAAGGCCGGTTACTGGATTGCCGCTGCCGGCGATGCCGAAGATGGCGGCCCGGGCACGGACTTCCATGCAGTGATGCAGGGCTATGTTTCCATCACGCCGTTGCAGCTTGATCGCACCTTTAACGACGCGTTCAGAAGTCTCGACGGCTGGCTGGAGGGACTGCGCTGATGGCTCGTGAACACGAAGACCGGCTGCGGAGCGGCATCGGCATGACGTCCCAGCGTACCCGCGAGCGTCTGATCCAGCGTCTGTACGAAGAGGGTGTGTCCAACGCCAAGGTGCTGGAAGTGATTCGGCGTACACCGCGTCACCTGTTCGTCGACGAGGCACTGGCACACCGCGCTTACGAAGACACAGCTCTGCCGATCGGCAATAACCAGACGATTTCCCAGCCTTATATGGTGGCACGCATGAGCGAGCTGCTGTTGGAGGCCGGGCCACTGGATAAAGTGCTGGAGATCGGTACCGGTTCCGGTTACCAGACCGCCGTGTTGTCGCAACTGGTCGAGCGAGTCTTCTCGGTTGAGCGCATCAAGGTGCTGCAGGATCGCGCCAAGGAGCGCCTGGTCGAGCTGAACCTGCGCAACGTTGTGTTCCGTTGGGGCGATGGCTGGGAAGGCTGGCCGGCACTGGCACCTTATAACGGCATTATCGTCACCGCCGTGGCCACGGATGTACCGCAAGCCTTGCTCGATCAACTGGCTCCGGGCGGGCGCATGGTGATTCCGGTAGGCTCCGGAGAAGTGCAGCAATTGTTGCTGATCGTACGTGAGGAAAATGGCTTTTCCCGACACGTTCTGGGGGCAGTTCGTTTCGTGCCGTTGCTCAACGGGCCACTGGCCTGAGCATTTGTTTACGTGCGCTGAATTCCTTTCGTTCGTCTGTGTCTTACGCCGACAGCGATGGTTTAAACGCAGCAGACTTTCAACTTGCAAACGTGTGCGCGAAGCGATTTCGCTTCATTAAAGGTAAAGCCGATCCGGCCCGTTATACTGGCGACACCTCATGTCGAAATCCGGCATTTCACATTTTTCAGCCACCACAAAGGGAGCGGCGGGTGAGTCTCACAGTCATTGCGCAGCGTATGGGTAACACGAGCTTTCAGCGCCTGGTGACTGGCCTTGTCTTGAGCACCTTGCTGGTCGGTTGCTCCAGCACCAAATCGAGCAATGTCCGGGTAGTCGATCGCAACAACGCGGTGGCCCAGCGTCCTACCGTGACGACCGGACAGTATGTAGTCCGTCCCGGCGATACGATGTTTTCGATCGCGTTTCGCTACGGCTGGGACTACAAAGCCCTCGCTGCCCGGAACAATATTCCTACGCCGTACACGATCCATCCGGGTCAGACAATTCGCTTCGATGGCCGTACCGGTTCAACGCCGACGGCGGTGGTGAGCAACAGCAGTACTTCGCCTTCTTCGTCGAGTAAAACCACGGTAATCCGGCGCCAGGCAAATGGCACGACGACCACCACAACCACCGGTTCTACGGGCGGTTCGGCGGGGGTTGCACCGTCCGTCGCCAACAAATCGGCACCCGCTCCGCTGCCTCCAGCAGGCCCGGCCCCGACCGGCTGGGGATGGCCATCTAATGGCATTCTGATTGGAAAATTCTCTTCAAACGGTAGTTTGAATAAAGGAATTGATATCGCCGGAGATTTGGGACAGCCTGTTTTAGCTGCGTCTGATGGGACGGTGGTATACGCCGGAAGTGGCTTAAGGGGCTACGGCGAATTAGTCATCATCAAACACAGCGAAACCTACGTCAGTGCCTACGGACATAATCGCAGGCTGTTGGTTCGGGAGGGACAGCAGGTCAAGGTCGGACAGACAATTGCCGAAATGGGGTCAACGGGTACAGACCGGGTGAAACTGCATTTTGAGATTCGCCGCCAAGGTAAACCTGTAGATCCACTGCAGTTCCTGCCAAGACGTTGATTTGTAAGCCAGCCTGTTCCGTCGCGTAGAGGGGACAGGCTCCAGCGCTGCCAAGGATAAAGGCGTCGCTTGAGCTTGGGGTCGAACTCACCAAAGGACTATAACAATGGCTCTCAGTAAAGAAGTGCCGGAGTTTGACATCGACGATGAGGTTCTCCTTATGGAGACCGGCATCGATTCGGAATCTTCGATGTCGAATGATGAAGGGGCTGCTCCACCTTCCGTTCGTTCCAAATCCAAACACTCCGCTTCACTTAAACAACATAAGTACATCGACTACACGCGGGCACTTGATGCCACGCAGCTGTATCTCAACGAAATCGGCTTTTCCCCATTGCTCTCCCCGGAGGAAGAAGTTCATTTTGCGCGTTTGTCGCAGAGTGGCGATCCGGCCGGGCGCAAGCGCATGATTGAAAGTAACCTGCGGCTGGTGGTCAAAATCGCCCGGCGTTACGTCAATCGGGGGCTGTCGCTGCTGGATCTGATCGAAGAGGGCAACCTCGGGCTGATCCGGGCGGTGGAAAAGTTTGATCCCGAGCGCGGCTTCCGCTTCTCGACCTACGCGACCTGGTGGATTCGTCAGACCATCGAGCGCGCGATCATGAATCAGACCCGGACCATCCGGTTGCCGATCCATGTGGTCAAGGAGCTCAACGTGTACCTGCGTGCTGCACGGGAGCTGACGCAAAAGCTCGACCACGAACCTTCACCCGAAGAAATCGCCAACCTGCTGGAGAAACCGGTGGGCGAGGTCAAGCGCATGCTCGGCCTGAACGAACGGGTTTCTTCGGTCGACGTCTCGCTGGGTCCGGATTCGGATAAAACCCTGCTGGACACCCTTACCGACGATCGTCCGACCGATCCGTGCGAACTGCTGCAGGATGACGACCTGTCGCAGAGCATTGATCAATGGCTGTCGGAGCTGACCGACAAGCAGCGCGAGGTAGTTGTACGCCGCTTCGGCCTGCGCGGTCACGAGAGCAGCACGCTGGAAGACGTAGGCCTGGAGATTGGTCTGACCCGGGAACGGGTACGGCAGATCCAGGTGGAGGGCCTCAAGCGCCTTCGTGAAATCCTCGAGAAGAATGGCCTGTCGAGCGAGTCGCTGTTTCAGTAAGCGCCTCATACGCCCGCCTGCAAAAAGCCCCGACTGGTTCGGGGCTTTTTGTTGGCATGGATTTGTTGGTTATCCCATGCCACCCGCTTCATTGCCGGACGTACGGTTGGCAATTCCATCGTTTGTAGTCTCGCGGTGTAAGCCTTGGCTTACTCTTTCGTAAGTGTTCACTATTTTTACAGTACGGTAGACGTCGATCGCCACCGATGGCGCTTTTTAACTTGTTGATTTGTTTATTTATTTTTTAATGTGAAGTGCTTATTACAGCTGTTTTTGGTCTCTGGAGCCGATTGCTTTTGGCCGGGAACTCTTTAGTATCTGGGTTGTGTCGACGGACAGACACGCCCTTCAAGGAAGAGGGGAACGGACATCGCAGGACGCGATTCATCAGGACGATGAAAAGGAATACAGGGAATAGGGAAAAAATGTGGGCGGGTCATACCGCCCCTTTTTTTGCCCGCAAAAAAGTAAACGCAGGACAGCAAAAAGGCCCGCAAGGGGCCTTTTCATTCGAGCGCGTGGCAGATCAGCGTTCGAGGTCTTTGATCTTGCCTTTGACACCATCCCACTCTTCGGCATCCGGCAGCGATTCTTTCTTCTCGGTGATGTTCGGCCAGATTTCGGCCAGTTCAACGTTCAGTTGAATGAATTCCTGCATCTCTTCCGGAACTTCGTCCTCGGAGAAAATGGCTACGGCCGGGCATTCCGGTTCGCACAGGGCGCAGTCGATGCACTCATCCGGGTGAATCACCAGGAAATTCGGGCCTTCGTAAAAGCAGTCCACCGGACAGACTTCTACGCAGTCGGTGTACTTGCACTTGATGCAGTTGTCGGTGACGACGAAGGTCATTTCTAATTTTCTCCTCAGGCGGCGGCAGCGTTGCCCCTTCACGGTTGGGGTCGCCAGGTTCGGGAGCGATACCTGCTGGCCAGGCTATTAGCCAGCAGCATCCCAAACCGCGCGAGATTCTAACAGCTTGAAGCCGTTTGCGTTATATCCGCTTCTTCAGTGCTTATATCCGGTTCTTCAATGCATAGAGCATTTCGAGCGCACGACGCGGGGTCAGGTCATCCAGATCCAGTTTAGCCAGCTCATCGAGTACCGGATGCGGCAGGCTGGCGAACATGTCGCTTTGCTGTGGCGTCGCCGGTTTGCCCTTGGCCGCAGGTTTCGGCGCTTCATGCGGCAAAGCGGTTTCTTCCAGTCGGCTCAAGTGCTCGCGGGCACGCACGATCACTTCGCTCGGTACACCGGCCAATTGCGCCACTGCCAGCCCGTAACTCTGGCTGGCAGGGCCGGGCAGCACGTGGTGCAGGAACACGATGCGTTCGTTGTGCTCGGTGGCGTTGAGGTGGACGTTGGCCACCAATGGCTCGGCTTCCGGCAACACGGTCAGTTCGAAGTAGTGCGTAGCGAACAGCGTATAGGCACGCAGATGGGCCAGGCGCTCCGCCGCAGCCCACGCCAGCGACAGACCGTCGAAGGTGCTGGTGCCGCGACCGACTTCGTCCATCAGCACCAGGCTGCGCTCGGTGGCGTTGTGCAGGATGTTGGCGGTCTCGCTCATTTCGACCATGAAGGTCGAACGGCCGCCCGCGAGGTCATCGCTGGAACCGATACGGGTGAAAATGCGGTCGACCAGCGACAGTTCGCAACTGGCGGCCGGCACGAAGCTGCCGATATGCGCCAGCAGCACGATCAGTGCGGTTTGGCGCATGTAGGTGGATTTACCACCCATGTTCGGGCCGGTGATCACCAGCATGCGCGTGTTGTCATCCAGACTGAGGTCGTTGGCCACGAACGGCGTGGTCAGCACCTGCTCGACCACCGGGTGACGACCCTGGGAGATGCGCATGCACGGCTCGCTGACGAAACGTGGGCAGTTCAGGTCGAGGTTCAGCGCGCGCTCGGCGAGGTTGCTCAACACGTCGAGTTCGGCCAGTGCGCCAGCGGTGTCCTGCAACGGTGGCAATTGGCTGATCAAGTCTTCCAGCAGCGCTTCGTAAAGCATCTTCTCGCGTGCGAGGGCGCGGCTCTTGGCCGACAGCGCCTTGTCTTCGAATTCTTTCAGTTCCGGCGTGATAAAGCGTTCGGCGCCTTTCAGCGTCTGCCGACGAATGTAATCCGCTGGCGCCGATTCGGCCTGCTTGCTCGGCAGTTCAATGAAGTAGCCGTGAATGCGGTTATAGCCAACTTTCAGGTGGCTCAGGCCGGTGCGGGCTTTCTCGCGGGCTTCCAGATCGATGAGGAACTGACCGGCGTTTTCGCTCAGCGACTGCAGTTCATCGAGTTCGCTGTCGTAACCGGTTTTCAGCACGCCGCCGTCACGGATGACCGCAGGCGGGTTGTCGATAATGGCTTTTTCCAGCAGCGCCGCCAGTTCCGGGTAAGTGCTGGTGGTGGTCGCCAGACCTTGCAGGTGCGGCGCTTCCAGGTCGGTCATGGCCACTTGCAGTTCAGGCAGTGCGCCAAGGGCGTCGCGCAGCCGTGCGAGATCACGAGGACGCGCGTTGCGCAGGCCGATCCGCGCGAGAATCCGCTCGATGTCGCCGATTTCCTTGAGCTGCGGTTGCAGTTTTTCGAAACGGTAGCGATCGAGCAGGCAAGTGATCGAAGTCTGGCGCGCCAGCAGCACGGTCAGATCGCGCAGCGGACGATTCAACCAACGGGTCAGCAAACGGCTGCCCATGGCGGTCTGGCAGCGATCGACCACCGATTGCAGGGTGTTGTCGCGGCCGCCGGCCAGATTGGTGTCGAGTTCAAGATTGCGGCGGCTGGCGCCGTCCAGCACCACGGTGTCATCCAAACGTTCGTGGCGCAGGCTGCGCAAATGGGGTAGGGCGGTGCGCTGGGTTTCCTTGGCGTAGGCCAACAGGCAACCGGCGGCGCCGATGGCCAGGGTCAGGTTCTCGCAGCCGAAGCCTTTCAGGTCCTGAGTGGAAAACTGTTGGCAAAGACTTTTCAGCGCCGAGTCGCGCTCGAAATCCCACGGCGCACGACGACTGACGCCACGGCGTTTTTCCGCTGGCAGGTCCCTTGGCCAGTCATCCGGGATCAGCAACTCAACCGGATTGATCCGCTCCAGTTCCGCCAGCAGATTTTCCCAGCCTTTGATTTCCGAAACGCTGAAGTTGCCGCTGGTGATGTCCAGTACGGCCAGACCGAACAGGCGCTCATCACCCAGTAGCGCTGCAATCAGGTTGTCGCGGCGCTCATCGAGCAGGGCCTCATCGCTGACCGTACCCGGCGTCAGGATCCGTACGACCTGACGCTCCACCGGGCCTTTGCTGGTCGCCGGGTCACCGACCTGCTCGCAGATCACCACCGACTCGCCAAGCTTCACCAGCTTCGCCAGATAGCCTTCCGCCGCGTGGTAAGGAATGCCACACATCGGAATCGCCTGCCCCGCCGACTGTCCGCGCGCGGTCAGGGTGATGTCGAGCAACTTGGCCGCCTTCTTCGCGTCTTCGTAGAAGATCTCGTAGAAGTCGCCCATGCGATAGAACATCAGCTGGTCCGGATGCTGATTCTTCAGGCGCCAGTATTGCTGCATCATCGGAGTGTGGGAGGACAGGTCGGAGACGGCTTTATTCATCGGATTGTCAGGCAACTCGTTAAAAGATGTAGGGCAAAAGCGGGGGCATCAGCCGGGCTTTTCCGCGATGGGCGCAAGGTTACCATGGGCAGTCTGTCGGACGCAGGCATCGCAGCCGGGTGACGGGTTTCTTCATCAAAAAGTGTGTTTATGCACGATTTATGCAAATCAGCATTTGTCTTCGCGAATAACTTCAAGCACTATGCGCGTTATGCAAAAACGCAACGTAGCCTCCGTCTTAAGAGCACTGCTCGACCAGCACGGGATCTCCCCCACGGAGCTCCACCGTCGCACCGGCGTGCCTCAATCCACTCTCTCGCGGATTCTCAGCGGGAAGATCGTCGATCCCTCGGATAAACATATCTCGAAGATCGCCGAGTACTTCGCCGTGAGCACCGATCAATTGCGCGGGCGCGCGGATGTCGCGCCGTCGGCGGGTGCCGCGCGTGATGACGTACACGCGGAACTCAAGGACATAATGCTGTGGGACGACGATACGCCTGTCGATGATGACGAAGTGTCGGTACCGTTCCTTCGCGAGGTTGAATTGGCTGCTGGATCAGGAAGATTCGTCATCGAAGAGAGCGAACGCTCTAGCCTGCGCTTCGGCAAGCGCAGCCTGCGCCATAACGGTGTGCAGTTCGACCAGGCCAAATGCGTGACAGTGCGCGGCAACAGCATGTTGCCGGTGTTGCGTGATGGTGCCACCGTCGGCGTCAACGCCGGTAAGTGCGGCATCGGCGACATCATTGATGGCGACCTTTACGCGATCAATCACAACGGCCAATTGCGCGTGAAGCAGCTCTACCGCCTGCCGACGGGTATCCGTCTGCGCAGCTTCAATCGCGATGAACATCCGGACGAGGACTACAGCTTCCAGGAAATCCAGGAAGAGCAGATCGTCATCCTCGGTCACGTCTTCTGGTGGGGCATGTACGCCCGCTAACCCGACCCTCTTCAGACAAACCCGCCCATTGGCGGGTTTTTTTTCGCCTTGATGAAACCGCCAAACCCTTGAGTAGCGGGGCTTTCATGCATCTACGCATTTCTAGTGCATAAATAAATGCATTTGCGCATTGACTGGATATGCATACATGCATATTATTGCCACCAAGCCGCTCGACAAAGCGGCTGGCAAGAAAGCTCTTTAGTTCCATAAGAACAGGCAGCGATGAACCGGCCTCAACGGTTCAGAGGGTTGGCAACTGACCCGGGTGTGCAGCGTAAAGCACCAGAAGCAGTTATCCGGCGGGCAGGGACCGCGGTCGGAAAAACAATCTGAATGGACTCGTACCGCGCCAGTAGCGCCGAAAAGTCAGCTTCCTTCTTGAACACAGGATTTGAAGGAAGGCGAAGGAGCGCATTACTGAAAGGCCCGGCTTAACGCCGGGCTTTTTGGAATGCCTGCCTAATTTCATCGCGATGTTTATCGCTAACAACAAACCCAGCAAGACGAAATGAATCTTTATTAACTGGTCTGGCCTGTCGCTCCGCACTGACAGGCATAACCCACAGCGTTTGCTCAGAACTCATCAAAAAAGGGAATTGGAATGAATCGTTACGCACTTGCAACCACCGTAATGGGTTACACCGTGATTCTTCAGGTCGTCGACACTGAGGGAGACGCGCCGGCTGTGCCGGCAAATGAACCCTATGCCGCATGGCGGGATATCACCGGTAACGACACTGCTCAGTCGGGAATGAAAATCACCTGGGGCCCCGCTGGAGATGAATATGTTGCGGCTACTCCCCTCGAGCAACAACTGATCACCACGGGTCGCATGCAACAACGTTTTGATGCAGCCGAGCGCTGGTTGATGTTTAACCCTTTGCAATACAAGTCGGACCTCGGCATCGCCACTCCAGCGGACGAGTCGGCGTTGATCGCCTATAAGCAGTACTTCGTTGCCGTCAGCGAAGTTACCGAGCAAAACACATTCCCGACGATCAATTGGCCAGTCGCTCCGTTCTGATTCGGCATACCCGCCGTAACCAAGTCTGGAGTGCATTACTGAAAAGCCCGGCTCCCGCGCCGGGCTTTTTGGAATGCCTACCTCAAGAGAAAACGATTGAACCCAACACACATCACTCATCAATCACCCCCGGGAGGCGTGACATGACAAGCGAGCAACAAGCGTTGGCGGACATGCCGATCTGGCTGGTCATCCTCCTTGCCGTCGTCGGCGGGGTGTCCGGCGAAATGTGGCGCGCCGACAAGGAAGGTGCCCGCGGCTGGTCGCTGCTGCGGCGACTGGCCTTGCGCTCCGGCGCCTGCATGATCTGCGGTGTGTCGGCGATCATGCTGCTGTACGCCGCAGGACTTTCGATCTGGGCCGCCGGCGCGTTCGGTTGCCTGACCGCGATGGCCGGTGCTGACGTAGCTATCGGCCTCTATGAACGTTGGGCTGCCAAGCGCATTGGTGTCTGCGAAGTACCGTCGCGCGATTCCCCCACCGATAAATGATCCTCTCGAAGAGAACTATTGACGATGAATGACGAAGATCTGGCCGCAATCAACAGGCTGGTCGCGGCGCTGCAAGTTCAGACTGACGGCCAGGCAGCGCTGAATGCTTCTATCCGATTATTGGCGCAGAGCAATCAGGCTCTGGTGGATCTGATCAAGAGTCGGGAACCAGATCCGAATGCGCCTCCCTACCTTGATGGTACGCCTGCGCCCTGATCCACCTCGTGTCTTTCAGGTCGTCCCCAAAACAAACAACACAACCCACCCCGCTTTTGCGGGTTTTTTATGTTCATTGGAGAACGTTATATGTCGATCCTCACCCAAGGTACGCAAATTTTCGCCCTGGTGCCGCCAACTACCGGTACCGGTCCTCACACTGTTCTGGAAATTGAACACGCCACGTCTTTTGATCCGGGTGGTGCTCCAGCGGAACAGATTGAGGACACCAGTCTCGATGCTGAGGCGCGCACCTATAAAAAAGGTCTGCGTACCCCTGGTACCGCCAGTCTGGGCCTCAACGCCGATCCTACCAATGCCAGTCACATTCGCCTGCATCAACTCTCCGAAACCGATGGCGACACCGGTATCAAATGGGTGGTGGGTTGGTCCGATGGCAAGGGTGTAGTGCCCACCGTGAATACTCAAGGCAATGACTTTGAGCTGCCAACGACCCGTACCTGGTTTTCGTTCGACGGTTATGTGTCGGACTTCCCATTCAATTTCGCGCTGAATGCTGTGGTCACGACCACTGTCACGATTCAACGCACCGGCGGTTCCGCCTGGATCAAGAAAGCCTGAGAGACGTCATGAACCTCAAACAACTTAAAGCCAAGGGCGGCATCGTCGATGCTCAGCTCGTCCGCAAAGATGTGAGCTGGACGCATCTGGACAGCAAATCGGGCAAGGAAGTAACGGATACCTTCACTTTGCATATTCGCCGACAGTCGTTTGGCGTCATCGAGCGGCTGTTTGCTCAAGGCGAAAACGAGCAGAGCCGAAATGCGAGCTATATCGCCGCTTCGGTGTCTTTGGGGGCCGAGGGCACGGAAGCGCTCTCCTACGACGATGCCTACAGTCTTGAGCCCGCCCTGGGCTTTCTGATGCTCAATGCAGTCAATGAGGTGAATGGCACGGGTGGTCACGCAGCAAAAAACTGACTGCCGCCGATGAGTTCTGGCACGAGTTGGTGCTTAACGGAATCGGCGGCCGGACGATTGTCGAAGCCAAGGAGCGCATGACCTACCATGAAGCTCTGGCGTGGGGCCGCTATATCGATCGATATGGTTCGCTTCATACCGGTAGGCGGCTGGAGGCGGGTAGTGCGATGGTCGCGCTACAGACTCACCGGCTGGGCGGTGGCCTCGCAGAACTGCTGGACTTCATGCCCCATGAGCAGCGTCAGGGGCTCTCCCTTGAACGCGCGATTGAGCAATGGCGATAGGCAGACAACTACATGACCCGTTTCGGCGGGTTTTTTCATAGCCCGGAGAAATGCACATGGCAGTTACTTCCTCAGCGGGTTTGACGCCGAACCTGGACGGCCTTGAACAAGCCTGGACTCAGGCGTCACGTATCACTGAACAAAAGCTGCGCCAGATGCAAAAGCAGATCGAGGACGCAGCAAAGAAAATCGGCGTGACGTTGCATACGTCAGCCAGCTCGATTGCCCAAGCCAATATCGCTACTTATGTCGATGTTCAGGAGCAAGCCAGTAAGCAAGTCAACTATTCAAACGACTTCGACAAGTTGCGGCGCGATGGCTCATTGTCTGCCGCACTTGTTGGAATGGGCTCACGGGAAGGTGAGCGTGCGAAAGCGTTGAGTGAAATCGACCAGAAATATGCAGTCTCGCGAAAAGCGCTGGATACTCCTGTGTCTGGAGGTGTTGCGCCTCAAGACAGTGCCGACTACGGCACTCGACTGGCGGCGTTGAAGTCCGAGCACGACTCAATGACTCTTCAGGTTCAAAGCAATTATGAGTCGATGACCGAGGCTCAGGGCAATTGGATCAATGGGGCCACTTCGGCCTGGGATGATTACCTGACCAGCACCAACAATGTTGCAGCCAAATCCAAGGCAGTGTTTACCAACGCGTTCAACACCATGGGCGATGCGGTGTCGACATTTGCGCTGACAGGCAAGTTTTCGTTTTCCGATTTTGCCAAATCGGTGCTTGGAGACATGGCCAAGCTGGCCGCTCAAACAGCGATGTCCAAAGGTCTGAGTTCGTTGTTCGGTCTGGTCGGAACGGCGGCGACGTCGCTGTTTGGTGGTGGTAGCGCACCTGGGGTGACGACCGCCAGAGTAGGGGCGGACACCACCATCTTCAACCCGGCTTTATCGCTTGGGTCGGATTTCAAATACACCGGATTCGCCAAGGGGGGGGCCTTTACAAACGGCGTTGCCACGGGGCCGATCCTGGCGCCGATGGCCATGTTCGGCGAAGCCGGAGCAGAAGCCATCATGCCGCTCAGTCGAGGTTCCGATGGCTCCCTCGGCGTGCAGGTGCAGGGTGGCGCATTGGGCGGTCACAGCAACCATCAGGTAGTCATCCAGCAAACAATCAATGTGGGCGACAGTTCGGGGGGGAGCGTAGCAGGCGACATGAACTCGCAAACCGTCGCCAAGGCCTACGCCGGTGCCGCCAAACTGGGTGCCGCCGAACAGATTGCTCGTGACCTTAAACCGGGTGGACAGATCTGGTCCGCCATTAACGGCCGCTGACGATCAGCGGCTGCAACCACTCACGCCCGGAGGAAACATGAGCACGGAAACATTCAGCTGGCTTCCAAAAGTAGAGCCTGTCGGCAATGTCGAGTTTCGCCTCAAGTCGGCGAAGTTTGGTGATGGCTATCAACAAGTGGCCGAAGACGGTATCAACAACAAAACACAATCCTGGCCGCTGACCTTCGTCGGTGACGAGGCGCGGATCAGATCCATTGTGCAGTTTCTTGATCGTCACGCCGGAGCCGCGCCTTTTTACTGGACGGCACCGTTGAGCGAGCCGGCCCTCTATCGCTGCAAAGGTTATCAACCGACTCCAATGGGAGCAGGTCTCTACACCTTGCTAGCCACATTCGAGCAGGCATTTCACCCGTAAAACGGGATACGCCTGACGCCAAAACCACCCTGCCTTGTGCGGGGTTTTCTTTGCCCGGAGATTCAAATGTCCATTACTGCAGATATCCAGGCGCTGGAACCGGGGGCCTGGGTCGAGCTGTTTGAACTCGATGCCACCAGCCTCGGCGCCGAGTTATATCGCTTTCACGGCTATCCACAGCAAGCCTCGATTTTCTGGCAAGGCCTGGAGTATTCACCCTGGCCCATTCAGGCCGAAGGCTTTGAAATGACCGGGCAAGGCACACAACCGACTCCATCGCTTTCGGTCGGTAACGTCGGTGGTTTCATCACTGCTCTGGTGTTGTATTTCGATGATCTGGTCGGGGCGCGGCTGATCCGTCATCGCACGTTGGGCAAGTACCTCGATGGTCAGCCTGAAGCCGATCCCGAAGAAGAACTGCCGCCAGATGTCTGGTACATCGAACGCAAAGTCAGTGAAGACAGTGAAGTGGTGAAGTTCGAACTCGCCAGTGCGCTGGACTTCAACGGCGTACAACTGCCGCGTCGGCAAATCGTTGCCAATGTCTGCTGGTGGCTCAGTTGTGGCGGTTATCGCGGTCCGTACTGCGGCTACAACGGCGGTCCTGTGGCGGATGCCAATGACGTGATCGTCAGCGACGCGGCCAAGGACAAGTGCGGTGGCCGCCTGAGCAGCTGCAAGCTGCGTTTTGGCGAAAACAATCCACTGCCATACGGCTCATTTCCGGCGGCGGGTCTGATTCGGAGCTGATCATGAACAAGACCACGCTGGCCGCCATCGAGCGTCATGCCATCGCGCAGTATCCCGACGAATGCTGCGGTTTGCTGATTCGCGAGGGACGCAGACAACGTTATGTGCCGTGCCGCAATACTGCAACGACGCCCAGTGAACACTTTCGTCTGGCACCACAAGACTACGCAGCGGCCGAGGAGTGCGGCGAGATCATCGCCGTCGTTCACAGCCATCCTGATTATCCGGCGACGGCCAGTGAGGCAGACCGGGTCTCTTGTGAAGCCTCTGGGTTACCGTGGCACATTCTCGAAGTGCGCAAGGATGATGAAGGGCAAGTTCACAAGGGTGAACTGGTCACCATCACACCCAGTGGATATCTGGCGCCCTTGATTGGGCGCGCATTCGTCCACGGTGTACATGATTGCCTGAGCATCATTCTTGACTATTACCGAAGGGAAATGGGTATCGAACTCGGTGACTATGACCGCGAGGACGGCTGGTGGGACAAGGGCGCAAATCTCTATCTGGAGAACCTGCCCGCCGCTGGTTTTGAACAGGTCAGCCAATTGCAGCAGGGCGATATCGTGCTGATGCAAATTCGTTCGCCGGTGCCCAACCATGCCGCCATTTATCTTGAAGATGGCGTACTCAAGACTGATCCCGATCGCTTCCCCGCGCCGGGTTCAATCCTGCATCACCTTTATGGGCGAGACAGCCGGCGCGATACCTACGGCGGATACTGGACAGAAGTGACAGTGAGCTGTTGGCGGCATCAATCGAAAATTTCGCATCACCAGCCCCCTGACTCAATGACTGAAACCTGACTGGAGGTCTTCTCCTGGAGCTGTGAAATGCATCAGCAAAAACTTAGGACTATTCGCCTTTATGGCACCTTGGGTGCCAGCTTTGGTCGCGTGCACCGGCTGGCTGTGAACAACGCCGCGGAAGCCATTCATGCCTTGTGCATTCTGGTTCCGGGATTTGAGCGCTTTCTGATGGAGTCCAGGGACCGGGGGCTTACGTACTCTGTTTTCCTGGGGCACGACAACATTGGCCATGACCGGCTCAAAGCGCCAAGTGGCACGATGGATATTCGTATTGCGCCAGTGGTTATTGGCAGCAAGCGAGCGGGCTCATTGCAGACGGTTGTCGGGGTCGTATTGATCGCCGCAGCAACATTTTTCACCGGTGGTTTTGCAGGCATTGCCGCTGGCGGTACCTGGGGTGCAGTGGGGTCTGTAGGGATATCCATGGTGATTGGTGGCGTTATGCAGATGCTTTCTCCACAAGCCAAAGGCCTGGGCACCCAGGACGGCCCTGCCAACCGAGCCAGCTACAGTTTCAACGGCCCCACCAATACCAGTGCTCAAGGTAACCCTGTGGGTCTGCTTTACGGCCAGGCCATTGTCGGCAGCGCAGTGATCAGTGCCGGGATCTACGCGCAGGATCAACTGTAGCGAGCGGCTTTTTCACTGCCGGAGAAAACTATGGCAATGCAAACAGATCAACAAAAAATTCAGACGGTCCTGTTATCCGGATCCCTGGCACGATTGTTTGGGCGCAAGCATCGCGTGACAACTTCCGGAGGGTTTCGGGATGTCATGGGCTACTTCAAGCAATTCCCCGGTTTCGAAAGGTATATGAACGAAAGCGCTGGCAAAGGGCTTCGGTTTGCGCTGTTCAATGGTCGAGAAAATCTTTCGCAAGATGAACTGGGTAAGCCAACCGGCAAAGAGGTGCTGCGAATTGTGCCAGTCATCGCAGGGTCAAAGCGCGCAGGATCACTCCAAACCATTGTCGGCAGCGTGATGATTGCTGCCGCTTTCGTTCTGTCATTTACACCATTCGCCGGTGCTTCACCTTTTCTGTACCAAATGGGAACCGCCATGGTGATCGGTGGCGTTTTGCAAATGCTGTCCCCCCAAGCCAAAGGCCTGGGGGCTCAGGACAGCCCCGCCAATCGCGCCAGTTACAGCTTCAACGGCCCGGTCAACACCAGCGCCCAAGGTAACCCGGTCGGTCTGCTGTATGGCCAGTTGGTCGTCGGCAGTTCCGTGATCAGCGCTGGTATCTACGCGCAGGATCAACTCTAGCGTTCGATCTTTTATTGACGTCCACCCAACCCGCCCTGTGCGGGTTTTATTTCGCCTGAAGGAAAGCCATGACTGACCTCACTCTCGCTGGCAGCAAAGGTGGCGGCGCCAAGCCGCGCCCCTCCGTGGAGGCGCCAGACAGCCTGCAAAGCACGGCTTACGCTCGTATCCTCGATCTCGTCAGCGAAGGCGAGATTGTCGGTCTGAAAAATGATTCCCGCTCGGTGTTTCTGGATGAAACACCGCTGGCCAACGACGACGGCAGCCTGAACTTCAATGGTGTCACGCTGGATGTTCGTACCGGTAGCCAGGATCAGGCACATATCCCCGGTTTTCCCGCAGTGGAAAACGAGACGGTCGCATCGGTCGAGCTGCGTAGTGATCAACCGTGGACCAAGGCCTTTACCAACCTGCAACTGTCGGCTGTGCGGATTCGTCTGGCGGTGGCGCGACTGGCGCAGACCAATACCAGCAACGGCGACACTAACGGTTATACAGTCAAATACGCGATCGATCTGGCCACCGATGGCGGTGCCTTCGTCGAGGTACTGGCGTCTGCGTTCAGTGGCAAAACCACCACCAAGTACGAGCGATCGCACCGCATCGATCTGCCTGCGGCCAAAAGCGGTTGGACCGTGCGAGTACGCCGTTTGACCCCTAACTCCACCAGCGGCGCCATTGCCGACACCACCAGTGTCGAATCGAGTACGGAGGTAATTGACGCCAAGCTGCGCTATCCCGGCTCGGCGATCATCGGTTTGCAATTCGACGCCTCCCAGTTCCAGTCGATACCGTCGCGTTCGTTTGAATTGCTGGGACGGATCATTCGGGTGCCGAGCAACTACGACCCGCAGAGCCGCACGTACAACGGCATTTGGAACGGTACGTTCAAATCGGCCTGGACCGACAACCCGGCGTGGATTTACTACGACCTGCTGCTGCATCCACGTTATGGCCTGGGCCATTTGCTCAATGCCGGTCAGGTCGATAAATGGGAGCTGTACCGCATCGGTCAGTATTGCGATCAGCCTGTCTCCGACGGAAAGGGCGGGACTGAACCGCGCTTCACCTGCAACCTGTATCTGTCGGTGCGTGCCGATGCCCTGAAGGTTTTGCAGGATCTGGCTACTACGTTTCGTGGCATGTCATATTGGGGGGCGGGTTCGGTCATGGCGGTGGCCGACATGCCGGAAGACCCGGTGTACACCTACTCCAACGGCAACGTCATTGGCGGCAAGTTCGTCTATGGCGGGTCGGCGAAAAAGACCCGTTTCAGCGTGGCGCTGGTCAGTTGGAATGATCCGACGGACTTCTACCGACAGAAGGTTCAATACGTCGATGATGCAGAGGGCGTCGCTCGCTATGGTGTACAGCAGACTGAGATCACCGCTACCGGTTGCACGTCTCAGGCTCAGGCCCAGCGCATCGGTAAATGGGCACTGCTGACCAATCGCCTGGAAACTGAAAGTGTCACTTTCTCCGTCGGTCTGGACGGGACACTCGCGCGTCCGGGACAAATTATCCGCGTGGCTGACAACGACCGTGCCGGCAGACGGATTGGTGGCCGCCTGCGTGGTGCAACACTCGATACGCTGACCCTGGATGCCCACGTGACCGCCGAAGCTGGTGATACGCTCACCCTGGTCATGCCGACGGGTAAAGCCGTTTCCCGCGTGATCAAGTCAGTGAGCATCAGCGACCAGGCTCAACGTGTGATCCTGGCTCAGCCCTTGAGCGAGTTGCCACCGGCGCAGTCGATGTGGGCCATTGATTCCGCTTCCCTGGCCGCACAGCAATTTCGCGTGTTGTCGATTGCTGAAGACTTCACCGACACTGAAATCAAGTACAGCATCAGTGCAGTCAAACATGTGCCGAGCAAGTACGGCGCGATCGACAACGGCTCCCGCATCGAACGCCCCCCTGTCACGGTCATACCGCCAGGCGTTCAGGCGCCACCGACTTCAGTCACGATCAGTAATAACCACTTCGTCGATCAGGGCAGTGCAGTCGGTGTCATGACCATCGAATGGGCGCGACCGGCCAACGCTATCGCTTATGAGGTTTATTGGCGCAAGAACGAAAGCGAATGGGTGTTTGCCGGTCGAACCGGTGGTTCGTCGATGGAGGTACGCGGCATTTATGCCGGGCGTTACGTGGCCAAAGTGCGAGCCATCAACGCGCTGGACATCGGTTCGATCTATGCGACTTCGGTGGAAACGCAACTGTCCGGGAAAACCACGCCACCGCCTTCAGTGACTTTCCTCAAGGCTGACAGCCTGCTGTTCGGTATCGGCCTGAAGTGGGAGTTTCCCTCGGGTGCCGAGGACACACAGCGAACAGAGGTCTGGTACGGGCCGACGCCAAACCTTGAGACGGCTGCCAAGCTGACGGATCTGGCGTATCCGCAAAGTGATTACACCATGCAGAGCCTGTTGGCTGGCGCATCGTTCTTCTTCTGGGCGAGGCTGGTTGACCGCACGGGCAATATCGGGCCTTGGTATCCGACCGGTAATGGCGTGCAGGGGCAGGCCAGTTCGGAGGCTGGACCGATTCTTGACCTGCTCGCTGGCAAAGTTTCGCAGACGGAATTGGGCAAAGACCTGCTCACCGAGATCGAGAAAATTCCGGGATTGCAGAATCAGATTGATTCGCTGGATGAAGCTTACGACTCGGCCAAGAGCTATGCGAAATACGCAATTGTTCGTCTTGGCGATCGTCTGTATCAGGCCAAAGGGCCAGTGCCGATCAACCTGCCGCCACCGAATGCCGAGTATTGGGTCGATGTAGGGCAAACAGTCGAGACTGCCACTGGACTGGTTCAACAAGTTGAGACCAACACCGCCGATATCAGCAAGATCGACGGCGAAGTAACGGCTCAAGCCGCGGCATTCCAGGCGTTACGAGCATCCTCCCGGGACGACAATGGGGAAGGTGAACTGGCAGATGCCCTCAAAGGCTGGACCAGTACGGCAGCCATCGCTACGGAAAGCAGTGTCCGGGCTTCCCAGAACGAAGCCACTGCCCAACGCGTTTCTACACTGGAAACAAGCATTGGAGATAACGCGGCAAGTATCCAGTCGCTCGAGAAAGTTGTAACAACCAATAGCTCGGCCACGGCGACCAAGCTTGAACAGTTGAACGTGTCCGTGGGACAAAACACTGCAGCCGTTCAGCAAGCCTCAAGTGCCATTGCCGATACCAATGGCAAGTTATCGACGATGTGGTCGGTGAAGATGGATACGACGGCGGGTGGCCAAAAATATGCTGCGTCGTTTGGTTTGGGGCTGCAGGTCGATCCTTCTGGCGTTTCGTCACAATTCGTCGTGCGCGCCGATACGTTTATGTTATTGAATCTGGCAAATGGCGTACCGGTGTCTCCGTTTGCGGTGAGTGGTGGCCAGACCTTTATTAGAGATGCATTCATTCAGGACGGCACTATCACCAATGCCAAAATTGGTGAGTACATTGCCTCAACTAACTACGTGCCAGGCAAATCCGGGTGGGCCATCAATAAAAGCGGTGGTTTTGAAATGAATGGGCAGGGCGCGGGATCAAGCAGAATTGCGATAACTCCAAGTAGTGTGAAGCTCTTCCATCCTAACGGTGTTCTGGCCATTGATATGAGTGTCTGAAATGACGGGACTAATAATTAGAAGTCCTACGGGAGCGCTCCTGGTCGATATGACTATGAATATTAGTCAGGATCAAGGTTATGTCGACACTGGGGGATTAAATGGTTCTGTCGCCATTCCTCCACCGCCCGCCGGGAAAACCCGATTTTTCGGAGTTGTTCCACTGGTTGACATGCAGCGAGAGGCGGGCCATCTGCCGGGCGTCACACTGTCGTCTAATGTGCTGTCGTGGAACTATCGTTTTGTCACCAGTGGCTGGGGCTTCTTTGCGGCCAATGCCAGGATCTTCTATGGGTACTATTAGGTATGACGGGCTTAACTGTATATAAAGATAACGGTCAGATGCTCTTTGATACTACAAAGATATCTTACGGACTCGTGAAAAGTGGAAACATGACTTACCAGCAGTCGTGGTCACGCAGACAGCTAAGGTCGGCCCAGCTTGACCCGTCACAAGGCTCGAACTGGTATCCAGTGCAAAATGTTGCTCAAGATAAGGGTGACAATCTGTTCGGTTTTACTTTGAATAATGCACGTAATCCGATTGTGTTTCTTGTGGGGTCGGGAACCCTGAACGGATCCCAGCGATCAGGCAATACCATCACGTTTCTCTATTCGAACGCGAGTGCTGATACCCGATATTATTGTTTCGATTTGATGTCCGATAATATTGCTGGAACAACATTTCTGAAAATCTATAACGATGATCGAACATTAACGTTCAACTCTCTGCAAGCACCGCTGAATGTGATTGGTCAATATACGGCTCCACCGCCCGATCCTCGTACGCAGGCCGGCCGGTATTATTTCCTTTACCAAGGGGGGAGAACCCAGAGGCGACAGCTGAGAATACCTCCCGACTATAGAGTGCCGCAGGCCGATTGTATTTTTGATGTGCCTATGACGCCAGGCATTGAGTATGCTGTCTTTCTCCCATGGTCCAGAGGGTCGAGCATCATGGATTTCAGCTCTGGATATCAAGGTGATGCTGCAGCTTATGCAGTTTTGGAAGGCGCATATGGTCGTACGGGAGGAATCAGCTTCATGTTTGGAGCTTCAGCCGGAACGACGGACTCCCGAGCAATGGCCGGAGGTGGGGTACCTGCCGGGATAAGTTATGGCGGAGTAGCAACGGACAAATACCCTACGGCTTTGATTATTCAAACAGCGTCCCTTCCGATTCCGTTTGGTTGAATAAAGTTAAACTGCTGGCGAAGGTGATTTTAGATTTTTTGCATTTAAGACTAAGTTCCAGCATTTGCCTTTGAGAGCGCAAGTGCTGAGTAATTAATGTTTGTTCGTTACTGGAGATATCTATGCCATGGTACAAGGCTGGAACAGTTTCTGTTGTCCGGAATTCAACTTCCGTATTGGGAGACGGTACGGCATTTATCGCCAATAGTCGTGTGGGCGATGCTTTTCGAGGGCCTGATGGCGGATGGTACGAGGTCGTCAATATCGCCAGTGATACAGCACTGTCCATCGCACCGGAGTACAAGGGGGACACCAGCAATGGTGCATACACGCTGGCCCCTATGCAGGGCTATGTCAAAGACTCGGCTGACCAATTGCGAACTTTTGTCAATCAGGCTGGAGCAAAACTCGCTGCACTTGGGAGCACCGGCAACTACGAAGTATTGCCCGTTTCAAAAGGCGGAACCGGCAGCGTGACAACTGCAGCTGCGAGGGCTGCCCTGGAACTGGGTTCTGCCGCAACAGCCACTCTTCAAACGACTCCCAGCGATGCAACAGCTGGCCGCGTCATGCAGGTCGGCGCGTTCGGCATTGGAGGGAACCCCCCGGTCTATACCGGCAACATCGACGACACCGCGGCTGTTCCGGCAGGACGCTGTTTTGTCATTAACACCGCAACCGGGGTGAAACCGACGGGATCCCCTTACGGTTTGATGGACACCATCAAGTACGCTGGTCAGCCGGTTCATCAGGCCTGGCACGAAGTCAACGGCACCGCAGGCGGTGGCACTTTACGCACTTGGGAGCGAGATCAATACGGCACGGGGGTGTTCGGCCCTTGGCGCATGGTTTATCGGCAGAACAACATCCTCGGCGTCGTTTCAGGGGCAGGAGCCCCCACGGGAGCGATCATCGAGAGGGGGGCCAACGGCAACGGTGAATACACCAAGTTTGCAGATGGCACCCTTGTTTGCTGGAGAGTTATCCCCACCAACTCAACCGGCACGTACGCCGTGGGCGCTCTGTTCGGTAGTGATGCCTATGCTCCCGGCCCGTTTCCTTCGGCTTATGCATCGGTGCCTACAGTTACGTCGGGGGCCATAGGGGCCGTACACGCGGACTGCATTTTCGCCAGTGCCTGGATTCCCCCAGCGCTTAACAATTGGGGGGGGTGGCGTGCTATGGCAACCACAAACGTAGCCGCGGCTGCCCAAATTAACCTGATCGCCATCGGGAGGTGGTACTGATGAATATTGTTTTGTCTCCACAGCGCAGAGAGGATTCTCTGGCACTTTACAAATCGGGTGACGTGCTCACCATCAACGGTGAAGCGTTCGATTTCTCGCTGCTCTGCGACGGTGATACGTTGCCACAAGGCGCGATCAAATCTGAATGGTTCGTGGGTGACGTTACTCGCGAGCAAGGGCAACTGACGCTTCATCTGTTGTTGCCGATTCCCGCCCATTACAGCCAGGCGCAAGCATTTCCCGAAGACCTGATCGATATTCCCGAAGGTGACGTGGCATTGCCACAGCCTTTGCCGCAAAAGGAGGTTGAAGTATGAATATCGACTGGTCGCAATTGATCACCAAAGCCATGAAAGAGACAGCGGCTGCCGCAGCACGATTGACCGAAGCTCAAGCACTGATCAAGAGCAAAAACGAGGTGGCTGCAGCGCAGGTCGCTCGCATTCAGGATCGGATCGAAACCCTCGGTTACGGCATCGATCTGGGGGAGGCGACGACTGAAGATGAGGCGGAACAGCAAGCACTGCTTGCCAACCTGAAACAGTGGAAAGCCTACAAGTTCAGCTTGGGCAAAGTGAGCACACAAGCTGCCTGGCCCGTGACGCCAGAGTGGCCTGTCCAGCCCGATGTTCCGGTAATTATGGTTGATTCGGTCCTGCCGCCGGGCTGACTGGCTTTCTGACAGCTACCTGATCGAGTCATCTTGAACACCCATACCGCCGAGTGCGGTTTTTTTTCGCTTAAAAAAGGACTGCACCATGCCATGGCTTAGAACAGGTTCGGTCAATGTCACCAACAATTCGCCCGCGGTCATTGGCCTCAACGTTGATTTCGTGACTAACGTCCGGGTGGGCGATGCCTTCGTCGGACCTGATGGACGACAGTATGAAGTGAGCAATATCGCCAGTCCGGTCTTGTTGTCGATCACCCCGGCTTACCAAGGCGCAACGGCAAACGACGCGTCCTATTCGATCATGCCGGTGCAGGGGTATCCCAAAGCACTGGCCGATGCATTCAACAACCTTAACGTTCAGTACGGCCCGAAGCTGGCAGCACTAGGTGACGCGAGTGGTTTCGATGTCCTACCGGTGCGAAATGGCGGCACCGGAGGAACGGATCTTGTTTCTGCTCGCCAGGGCCTTGGCCTGGGTGCAGTCGCAACCGACACCATTGTGCCCATCGTACGTGGCGGCACCGGTGCGACGGATGCCGCGTCGGCTCGCCTGGCGCTTGGGCTTGGTGCTGTTGCGTCAGACGCTGTGGTACCGGTAGCGAGAGGTGGAACAGGCGGAAACACTCCGGCCGCCGCCCGAGCGGGCCTTGGTCTGGGAAGCGCTGCTGTCGCCGCGTTGGTTGGTACGGTCAGCCAGGACAAAGGCATTGCAACAGGAGCAATCATCGAACGTGGCACCAATGCCAATGGTGAGTACATCAAGTTTGCCGACGGCACGCTGATTTGCACGCTCTACGGCCGAGGTGGCATCGCGTTCAACAACCCGTCCAACATGGGCTTCAACTGGACTTATCCGATGACCTTTGTTGCACCGGGATTCGTCACCGCAAATCTGGTGGGTGTCCTGGGTGTGGCGAAACAAGTGACCAGCGTCGGTGCTTACAGCAGAAATTCTGGTTTTGCCAGCATCTGTGTTTTCAGTCTTGGTCAGTTCATTGAGACCGACGCGTCCATAGTCGCCTTTGACTGCCTCGCCATCGGCAGATGGTTTTAGTCGGGTCCCTGCCCAACACACCAGCGCTGCTGCCCATCGTTAATCCGGGTTGCCTGTTGAACTTGAGTGGCGGCGACCTATATTCGGTATTACCTCATGAAAATGACTCCTCTGGTCACGCAAATGCGTGCTCAGTGCCCGACGCTGGGCAATCGGATCGCAGTAGGCATTGACGTTACGGCACTGCAAGCCGATGCGGCGCTGCAAACCCCGTGCGCCAGCATCACACCTCTGACCGATCTGGCCAGCAACAGCACCAGCCAAAACCTCATCACCCAACCGATCCGCGACCGCTTCGAAATCGTCCTGGTTCTTGACGCGAGCGACGCTACAAAAGCGCTGGATCTGTTGCACGACCTGCGCGCCGAACTGTGGCGCGCACTGGTCGGTTTCAAACCTGATTCCACCTACAGCGCCATCGTCTATGACGGCGGCGAACTGGTCTCGATCAACAGCAGCCGCGCCTTCTACCGGCTGCGCTTTTTTGCCGAGTTCCAGCTCGGCCGCAATCTGCCGAGTCAGCCTGCGGAGAGTTGGCACGAACGCGAACTGGACGGTTTGTCGTCCTTTACCGGGGCCACCGTGCGGGTCGATGCGATCGACCCGGCCGACCCCAACCTGAAACGCCCGGGCCCCGATGGGCGCGTGGAAATGACTTTCTCTGCAGAGGTAACCCCATGAGCAATCGCATCACCGTACTGCCGGCCGCCGGCCGTGTCGTACCTGACCCGGAGGCGGGCGATCTGCTGCCGCTGGAAGGCCGTGAAGTGCTGGACAGCGCCTGGTGGCGCCGACGTCTGGCCGACGGCGATATCACCCTCAAAACCGCACCAGCCAAACAAAAGGGAGCCAAATAATGGCGATCGGATTCAGCAACATCCCCGCGGACATTCGTGTACCGCTGTTCTATGCCGAAATGGACAACTCGGCCGCCAATAGTGCGAGTTCGACCATGCGTCGTTTGATCGTCGCGCAGGTCAACGACAATATCGCGCCGACCGACGTCGGCAAGCTGGTACTGGTCTCCAGCACCGCGCTGGCCAAGAGCATCGGCGGCCAAGGCTCGATGCTCGCCTCGATGTACGAGACCTTCCGCAAGGCCGACCCGATCGGCGAGATCTGGTGCCTGCCGCTGCATAACGCTGAAGGCGCCATCGCCAAAGGCGTGCTGACTTTGACCGGCACCGCCACCCAGGCCGGTGTGCTCAATCTGTATGTCGGCGGCGTGCGAGTGCAAGCCACCGTGGTCAGCGGTGCTACCGCTGCACAAGCGGCCACGGCACTGGCGCAGAAAATCAACGCGACTGCCGATCTGCCGGTCAGTGCGGCGGCTGTCGACGGCACCGTGACCGTGAGCGCCAAATGGGTTGGCGACAGCGGCAATGACATTAGTCTGCAGTTCAACCGCCTGGGCAAGAGCAACGGCGAAGACACGCCGGCCGGTCTGGTCACGGCGATCACGGCGATGATCGGCGGTGCTGGCGTACCGGATCAGGTTGCAGCAGTTGCTGCGCTGGGTGACGAACCGTTCGAGTTCATCGCTTTGCCATGGTCGGACCTGGCCACCCTCAACACCTGGCAAGCGGTCATGGATGACAGCACCGGTCGCTGGTCGTGGGCCAAGCAACTGTTCGGTCACGTCTACAGCGCCAAACGCGGCACCGTCGGTACGCTGGTCGCTGCAGGTCAGGCACGCAATGACCAGCACATGACCATTCAGGCGCTGGAGCCGGGCGTTCCGCAACCGTTCTGGGTACAAGCCGCGGCACTGGCTGCGCGCACCGCGGTGTTCATCTCTGCCGACGCCAGCCGTCCGACGCAAAGCGGCAGCCTGCCGGGCGTTGACCCGGCGCCGGCGAGTGAGCGCTTCACTCTGACCGAGCGGCAGTCGCTGCTCAATTACGGCATCGCCACCGCCTACTACGAAGGCGGTTACGTGCGCATCCAGCGTTCGATCACCACCTACCAGAAGAACGCTTTTGGCCAGGCCGACAACTCCTATCTGGACAGCGAAACCATGCACCAGTCGGCGTTCATCGTGCGCCGTCTGCAAAGCGTGATCACCAGCAAATACGGTCGGCACAAACTGGCCTCCGACGGCACCCGTTTCGGCGCCGGCCAGCCGATCGTGACGCCTGCGACCATTCGCGGTGAGCTGATCGCGCAGTACGCCAAGCTCGAACTGGAAGGCCACGTCGAGAACGCCGAGCTGTTCGCCGAGCACCTGATCGTCGAGCGCGACGTGCAGGACCCGAGCCGCGTGAACGTGTTGTTCCCGCCGGATTACATCAACGGTCTGCGCGTGTTCGCGCTGCTCAACCAATTCCGTCTGCAGTACGACGACGCGGCTTGATCAGCGCGTTTGACGGCACGTTTTCAGCCCACCTCGCGTGGGCTTTTTTATGCAAGGGAGTAACACCATGGGTCAACTGATTGCAGGCACCTGCTACGTCAAAGTCGACGGCGCACAACTGACCATCAATGGCGGCTGCGAAGCCCCGCTGATGGCGGTCAAACGCGAAACCGTCGTCCCCGGTTTCTACAAGGAAACCGACATCGCGCCGTCGTTCAAAGTGACCGCGCTGCACACTGCCGACTTCCCGCTGAAGAAGCTGGTCGAAGGCACCGACATCACCGTCACCTGCGAATTCAGCAACGGCAAAGTCTACGTACTGGCCGGTGCCTACCTGGTCGAAGAGCCAGTCTCCAAAGGCGATGACGCCACCATCGAACTTAAATTCGAAGGCATCAAGGGGACCTGGCAATGAGCGGCGCCGTGAAGCTTCAGGTTGCGATCGAAGCTCACGGCGAGCCCCTGACCGAACTCGTCCTGCGCCGTCCGACGGTGCAGGAAGTGCGAGCGATCAAGGCGCTGCCGTACAAGATCGACAAGAGCGAAGAAGTCAGCCTCGACATGGACGTGGCGGCCAAATACATCGCCGTGTGCGCCGGCATTCCGCCGTCGTCGGTCAACCAGCTGGATCTGGCTGACCTCAATGCGCTGAGCTGGGCCGTTGCGAGTTTTTTCATGAGTGCGGCGTCGGCGCCATCACCGACCTGATCGCCGTCGCCTATGACCTGGCCTGGTTCTGGAAGGTTGACCCCGAACAGATGATGGCCAGGCCACTGGATGTGCTCCGCGAATCGCTGGAGCACGCGCAACGGATCAATGCGATGCAGCAGGTGCAGTGATGGCTATTACACAGATAAACGCGATCCAGCAAAACGTTCAGACCACGGTCAACATGCTCGTGGTCATGCAAGGTCTGCAGAAAATGGAGACCGAGATGAAGGGCGTCCGGGGCAAAGTCGCGGCGTTCAAGAAAAGCCTGGAAAGCACTGGGATCAAGCCGCTTGATCTGTCTGGGTTTATCTCGGGCGGCGGCTTGCTCAAGCCGTTTCAGGAGGGCTTGAAAAAGGCGATCAAGGCCGAGGACGAACTGGCGAGCAAAAGCAAAAATCTTAAAACCCCGACGCTGGGCAAGGACGCCCTGATTCCCGCGCCACTGGGGGCACCTGCAACGGCGCAGGTGCCCGCCGTGGTGAAGGGCGAAACGTCCACCAACCTTGCGAAGTTCAACGTTTCGCTCGATGACATTTCGTTGAAGATCGGTCAGGCGTTGTTGCCGGCAGTCAATGGCTTGGTGACGGCGCTGGTGCCGGTCATGACCTCGGTCGGTGAATTTGTCGCCGATCATCCGCAACTGGTCGAAGGGCTGGCGGCAGCAGCGGTAGCGTTCACCGTCGTGACGACGGCGGCTGCGGGTTTCAGTGCTGTGCTCACGCTGCTCGCTTCGCCTATCGGCCTTTTTGCCGCCGGGGTTGCATTGGCGGCAGGCTTGATCGTCGCCAACTGGCAGCCGATCTCAGCGTTTTTTGCCCGGCTGTGGCAACAGATTGCCCCGGTGGTGATACCGATGGCCGGCTTTTTCCGGACGCTGTTCGGCTTCACTCCGATGGGGATGCTGATCAACAACTGGGGGCCGGTCAGTGGCTTCTTCGCGGCGCTGTGGGACGTACTCAAAGCGCTGGCGGCGCCGGTCATCGACTTCTATGCGACGTTGTTTGCGTATTCACCGCAGGCGCTGATTCTGAAGAACTGGCAGCCGCTGGTTGGTCTGTTTGCATCGATATGGGATTTGCTCAGGGCGGTGTCGGTGCCGGTAGCGGCTTTTTTTCGCGACCTTGTGGATTACATCAAACTGCCGATCCTTGCGCTGTATGCCGTTATCCGCGAGCAATTGGGCTGGTCGCCGCTGGAGATGTTCATTCAGGCCTGGGACCCTTTGACCGCCTGGATTAAAAAGTGGAGCGACACGTTTTACGAAGTGCTGGCGCCGATCAGGGATTTTTTCAACGGAGGCCTGGGGAAACTCGCGGCCGAAGCATCGGCCAAGGTCGACGTGCTCACCCGCTCACAGGAAAAAACCAATGCCGAGGGCAAAGGTGAATGGGCGCCGCAATTCCTTGGCTCCAGCACGGACGTTACGTCAAAAAAACCGTTGTCGGCGGGGACACTGATGCAATCCTCGAGCCCACTGACGCAATCCTCCAGTTCGCTGACGCAGACGTCCAGCGCGCTGATCCAACAAAGCGCACTCAACAACCGTACGCAACTTGAAGGTGGCCTGACCGTGCGCTTCGAAAACGCGCCGGCCGGGCTGCGCACCGATCAACCACAAACCAATCAACCGGGCCTGGCGCTGTCTTCGCGCATTGGCTATCGCTCGCTGTCGATGGGAGGTTCCAATGAACTGGCGTGACCGTTTGTTGCCGGCATCCTTTCGCGGTGTCGGCTTCTGGATCGATCAGGCGAAAACCCCGGTTGGTCGTAAGGGTCAGTTGCATGAGTATCCGCAACGCGACCTGCCGTATTTCGAAGACCTTGGTCAACAGGCCAAGACTCACGACATCACGGCATTCATCATCGGTGCCGATTGCCTGGAGCAGCGCGACAAGCTGCTCAAAGCGTTGGAGGCGGGCAGTGGTGAACTGGTGCACCCATGGCTGGGACGCCTGCAAGTCAGGGTCGGTGAATGCGACATGACTCATACCCGCCAGGACGGCGGGTTGGTGACCTTTGCGCTGAAGTTCTATCCCGACCAGCCGGTACCGTTTCCGACGGCCACCGTCAGCACACAGAAGGTGCTGCTGGCCAAGGCCGATACGCTACTGGGCTCGGCCGTTGCGCGCTTCGAGCAGGCGATGACGCTGATCAAGGCTGCGCGGATCGGCATTGCCAATCTGCGCAACAGCCTCACCGGCGTTTACGAGGTGATCAAGGAACAACTCAAGCCGCTGATCGAGCAGTACAAAGAGATCACTGAGCTGGTGAAAGCGGTCAAGGAATTGCCCAAGGAAGTGGCCGCTGAGTTCAAGGGTTTGCTCGGCGATATCAAGGAACTCAAGGCGTTCGCGAAGGAAGGCTACCGTGGCGTGATTGCCGACGTGTCGCAACAGCTCGAAGCGATCCGCAAGGCCGATGCGCCGAAGCTCACCACCGGCAAAGACACCAGTGCAGCGGCGCAGGCCATGGCCGATCTGGTACAGGACACGATGCTGGTCAAAGTCGCGCAATGGGTCGCATCCATGCCCGTGGCAACAACCCCGGTGAAGCTGCAGTCGACACCGTCGGTAGGACAGCAGGTACACCAGCCAGTCACTCGCCAGGAAGTGCCGGTCACCGACGATATGCAGGCGCTGCGGGATGCGGTGGCGCTGGCCGTCAATCCAATGCTGGACAAGGCTGGCCCGGTACATTTTCAAGCGATCAACGATCTGAAGGATGCCTTGAATGCGCACCTCAAGGCCGTGGCTTCGTCGGGCGTGAGGCTGGTCAGCAAGTCTTTCAAGGAAAGCTTGCCGGCGCTGGTGGTGGCCTACCAGCAGTTCACCGATGCCACGCGAGTCGACGAAGTGAGCCAACGCAACGCGGCTGCCCATCCCGGGTTCATGTCGCCCAATGACGTGAAAGTCGCCAGGGAGTGAGTCATGAGCGAGATGGATAATCGCGTCACGCTGACCGTTGGCGATATGGAATATGGCGGTTGGAAAAGTGTTGAAATCACCGCAGATCTCGAGCGCCAGTTTCGCACTTTCAAGCTTGATATCACCTGGCAATGGCCGGGACAGACGGTGGATCAGCGCATTGCCGCAGGCGATGCCTGCGAGGTACGGATCGGCAAGGATCTGGTATTGACCGGGTATGTGTTCAAGGCGCCGATCCGCTATGACGGGCGGCAGATCAGTCTGAGCATCGAAGGCAGTTCCTGTACGCAGGATCTGGTGGATTGCGCCGCGATCAATCGCCCGAACCAATGGAAAGATCAGCCGATGCTGAGCATCGTCGAAGCGCTGGCGTCGTCCTACAAGGTCAAGGTGGTTAGCGAAATTGCCGAAACGGCGCGACTGGGCAGTTACACCATCGTGCCGGGTGAGACGGTGTTTCAATCCATCGACCGATTGCTCTCGTTGTTTCGGGTGTTTTCCACCGATGACGCACAAGGCCGGTTGTTGCTGGCCAGCCCCGGCAGCAGTGGCCGGGCCAGTGATGCACTGGAACTGGGCAAGAATATTCTTTCGGCTAATGCGCCGATGGATTACAGCCAGGTGTTTTCCGAGTACCGAGTGATCGGCCAGCAAAAGGGCAGCGATCAAAAGAGCGGGGCGGCCGTCAGCGAGATTGAATCGGTGGCCACTGATCTGGGTTACAAGCGCCGACGCGTCACGGTCATCAACGAAGGTTTGCAGATCAGTCCCGACCTGTCATTGCAACGCGCGATGTGGGAAAGCTCGACGCGTGTCGGGCGGGCGCAGACCACCACTTATCAAGTGCAGGGCTGGCGCCAGTCCAATGGTGATTTGTGGCGTCATAACACCCTGGTCCGGGTCAAGGATCCGGTGCTGGGGTTCGATGACGACATGCTGATTTCCAAAGTGACCTATTCACTGTCGGCGCAAGGTTCGGTCACCACGCTACAAGTGGCACCGCCGCACACCTTCGACGCCAATCCGACGCCGCCGAAAAAAACTTAGACCTGACAGCGAACCTGACTGGCATCACCTGACAGGTTTTGTGTTGGCAAAGTCTTGAGGACAATTCATGAGCCTACTGACACGCCTGCTGGCGCGCGGCACCGTCGTGCTCGCCAACTCGGCATCCAAGCTGCAATCGCTGCAAATGCGCCTCACCGCCGGTGAAGTGAACGACGATATGGAGCATTTCGAACCCTACGGCTTCACCAGCCATCCGCTGGCCGGTGCCGAGGGCGTCGTCACCTTCATCGGCGGTGACCGTTCCCATGCCATCGCTCTGGTCATCGCCGACCGCCGTTATCGCCTGCAAGCGCTGGCCGCTGGCGAAGTGGCGATCTACACCGACGAAGGCGACAGGATTCACTTCAAGCGCGGGCGGATCATCGATATCGAAACCGCCACGCTGAACATCCGCGCCAGCAGCGCGGTGAACTTCGATACGCCAGTGATCAATCAGACCGGCAAGATCGTTTCCACCGGCGATCAACTGGCCGGCGGCATCAGCCAGATCAACCACGTGCACGTCGGCGTGCAAGCCGGCAGCGGCCAGACCGGCGCGCCGGCAGGAGGCAAGTGATGCTGGTCAGCCCGAACCTCCACGCCGCACTGACCCGCGCTGTGCTCATCAGCTTGTTCACCTGGCGCCGCGCTGCCGATGACGATGCCCTCGACGACGAGGAACGTTATGGCTGGTGGGGCGACACCTTTCCCTCCGTCGCCGACGACCGTATCGGTTCACGGCTATGGCTGTTGCGCCGGGTCAAGCTGACCCGACAAACGCAGATGGACGCCGAGTTCTACGCCCGCGAGGCCCTGCAGTGGCTGATCGACGACGGCCACTGCAGCGCCATCGACATCATCAGCGATCGCCTCGACGCCCAGCGTCTGAACCTGCGCACGGTCTTGACCCTGGCCGACGGCGAACGCCTGGACATCAACCCCGAAAACAGTTGGCAGGTGATCTATGCCGTTTGAAATCCCTTCGCTGCCGGTGCTGATCAAGCGCGCCCAAAGCGACCTGGCCAGCGATGCGCTGCGCCAGTCCGATGCGCAAGTGCTGGCCCGTACTCTCGGTGGCGCAGTGTACGGTCTGTATGGCTATCTCGACTGGATTGCCCAGCAGATCCTGCCCGACAAGGCCGACGAATCGACCCTGGAGCGTATCGCTGCACTGCGTCTTAATCAGCCGCGCAAGCCCGCTCAGGCGGCCAAAGGCAGTGTCAGATTCACCGCCACCCTTGGCGCCGTGCTGGATGTCGATACGCTATTGCAATCGACTGACGGGCGGATCTACAAGGTCACGGCTGCCCGCACCGCGAGCAATGGCATCAACACCACGACCATCGCTGCACTGGAGGCCGGCAGCCTGGGTAATGCCGATACCGGCCTGACACTCAGCCTGGTGCAACCGATCGCCGGCATCCTCAGCAATACGTTTGTGGTCCTGGCGCCGGGGCTCACGGGCGGTGTCGCCGAGGAAAGTCTGGAGTCGCTGCGCTCGCGGGTGAGTCGTTCCTACCGCCTCATTCCTCACGGTGGTTCGGCGCAGGACTATGAAACCTGGGCGCTGGAATGCCCCGGCATCACCCGCGCCTGGTGTCGGGGCAATTTTCTCGGGCCCGGCACCGTAGGTGTCTTCGTCATGCGTGACGACGATCTGCAGCCGATCCCCAATGAGCAGCAACTGGCCGATGTCCTGGCCTACATCGAGCCGTTGCGCCCGGTAACCGCCGACGTGAGGGTGTTGGCTCCGGTGCAGGTGCTGGTCAATTACAAACTGCGGATCACTCCCGACACCAGCGCCGTGCGCGCAGCGATCGAAAGCCAACTGCGCGATCTGCACAACCGCGAGGCCGGCCTTGGTGAGACCTTGTTGCTGAGCCATATCAGCGAAGCGATCAGCAGTGCCACCGGTGAGACTGATCACCGGCTCGATGCACCTTCGGCCGACGTTACGGCCGCCGCGAATCAGTTGCTGACTTTCGGGGGTATCGAATGGCTGTCTTGAGAGGTGTCGCGCAGTACCGCAACCAATTGCGCAGCCTCCTGCCCAGCGGCCCGGCCTGGGAGCTGGAGCGCCTGCCTGAACTCAATCAAGTGCTGGAAGGCGTTGCTGCGGAGCTGGCGCGTCTGGATGCACGTGCCGTTGATCTGCTCAATGAAATGGACCCGGCGGGCGTCAGCGAACTGGTGCCGGATTGGGAACAGGTGATGAACCTGCCAGACCCTTGTCTGGGCGCGACCCCGCTGTATGACGACCGGCGTCTGGCCGTCCGCCGACGGTTGCTGGCGGTCGGTAATCAGAACGCCGCGTACTTCATTGAAGTCGCCCGCAGCCAGGGTTATCCGGACGCCACAGTGACCGAACTGCGCGTCCCGCGCATGGGCCGTTCGCGATTTGGCCTCGCCCGTTTTGGCACGTGGAAGGCGCAGTTCATGTGGGTCCTCAACACCGGCGGACGTCTGGCCACCGGACGTCGTTTTGGCGCCAGTTATTGGGGCGAACGCTTCGGCATGAATCCGGGTTCGGCCCTGGAATGCCTCATTCACCGCAGTGCACCGGCTCATACCCAGGTGTACATCAATTTCGACTAAGGAATAAAAGCAAATGGATTACCCGAAAAGTGTACCCAGCGTAGGTCTGGTCAATGGCAAGTTCGTCGATGAAAACCCGATTGCCGGGACACCGGGATCACTGATCCCGGCGGTGTGGGGCAACTCCGTTACTGAAGAAATACTCGGCGTTATCAAGGGCGGCGCGCTGGTTCCCGACGAAAACAACGTCGGGCAGTTGTTGACCGCCGTACGTAAAATCAATCAGGCCGGCCTCATCGACTTCGCTCTGGATACCGGCACTGCCAATGCTTATGCTGCGACCTACTCGCCGGCGCCGACCGCGCTGGTCGATGGCATGGTCTTGCGTTTCAAGGCGCTGAATACCAACACCGGTGCCAGTACCTTCTCGGTCGCAGGTTCAGTAGCCAAGCCCCTGGTCAACATTGACCATACGCCGCTGCGCTCCGGTGAAATCGTTGCGACCGGGGATGCCTGGGTGCAATGGAACAGCTCCTTGGGCAGTGGCGCCTGGATTCTGATCGCGAGCACGGGGGTGGCGAGACAACTGGGTGCCGATGTCGGTGATGTGAAAACCGTTGCAACCGTCGATGCACCCAGTGGCTGGCTCAAGTGCAACGGTCAGCCGGTGCTGAGGACGCAATACGCCAATCTGTTCGCCGCCATCGGTACGCGGTTTGGCGCCGGCGACGGCGCCAACACCTTCAATCTTCCGGATCTGCGCGGTGAGTTTGTCCGCGGTCTGGACGAGGGGCGTGGCGTCGACCCCGGTCGCGTACTGGGCAGCAAGCAGGCGGGGCAAAACGCCTCGCACACTCACGATGTATCCGCTGCCGCAGCGGGCAATCATGCCCATACCGCGCGCACTGACGCCGCCGGTTTGCACGCACACGGTGGTGCCGTCGTGAGCGGTGGTGCGTTCAATATCGACACAGTCATGGGTGGGCAGGGCCAGATAAACGGCGGCAACACCGCAGGCTCGATCATGGGTTCCAGTTCGGCGCCCTTTATCAATCGCAACTTTACGACCAACGCACCTGCTCACACCCACGGCATCGTGGCCGATGGCAACCATGCGCATAACGTCGGCGTGGACGCTGCCGGGCAACATACCCATACGATGTCGGTTGCGGCGTCGGGTGGTAATGAGGCTCGACCCATGAACACCGCTCTGTTGTATGTCATCAAGTACTGACGGCCTGCGAATGGAGATATCGTCCGTCCAGACGCCCTGACAACTCTGGCAAAAAATGGCTGGCAGGTAATGACCGCCAGCCGTGATTCAATCGGAGCATCCAGGGAGGATTACGCATCATGCAAATAACTGAAAACAACCTTTTATCCATCATGCCCAACGCCCGCGCCCAAGCGGGCGTTTTTGTTTCTGTGCTCAACACCGCGATGGCGCGCAGGTCTATCAATACGCCCAAACGCATTGCTGCGTTTCTCGCGCAAGTCGGGCACGAGTCAGGTCAATTGCGCTACGTGCGCGAACTGGGCAACAACCAATACCTGAGCAAATACGACACCGGCACTTTGGCTTTACGTCTGGGCAATACGCCGGAGGCCGATGGCGACGGGCAGAAGTATCGTGGTCGCGGTCTGATCCAGATCACTGGCCGCAGCAATTATCGTCAGTGCAGCCTTGGCCTGTTCGGCGATGAGCGTCTGCTGTCATTGCCCGAACTGCTCGAGCAACCGCAATGGGCGGCCGAGTCTGCCGCATGGTTCTGGGAGCAGAACGGCTTGAATGAACTGGCCGACCGCGACCAGTTCAACACCATCACCCGCCGGATCAACGGCGGGTTGAACGGTTTGCAGGATCGCCTGGAAATCTGGGCGCGGGCGAGGGCGGTGCTATGCAAATCCCCTGGCGAGTGATTGGCGTTGTGTTGCTGGGCGCTGGTGCGTTTGCAGCAGCCTGGCAATTTCAGGAGTGGCGCTACGGCCGACAACTGGCCGAGCAGGCTCGGTTAAACGCCGAAACCCTTAATCAACTGACGCAGAGCGCCGCCACCGCGCAACAGGCCGAGCAGGATAAACGGCTGGCGCTGGAGCAACGGCTGGCGGCCAGTGAGCAAACCCACTATCGAGCGCTGAGCAATGCCCAACGTGATCAGGATCGCCTGCGCGATCGTCTTGCCACTGCTGATGTGCGCCTGTCAGTCCTTCTCGACGCCAGCGACATTGCCCCAGGCTGCAACGTGCCAGCCACCGCCGGCGCCGGCAGCGTGGATCATGCAACCGTACGCGCCCGACTTGACCCGGCGCATGCTCAACGAATTGTCGCCATCACCGACACCGGCGACCGCGGACTGATTGCCTTGCGGGCGTGTCAGGCGTATGTCAGAGCGCTCGCGCCCGAACATTTTGAATGAGTCTGTGTATTGAAAGCGCAACCGGGTCGTGTACGGTGGAGGCATTCCACACGATCCGGAGCATGCCGTGAAAGAGATCACTCAACTGGCCGCCGACCTTGGCCGACGTCTGCAAGTGCTCAATGCCCACGTGACCACCGCCGAGTCCTGTACCGGCGGCGGCATCGCAGAGGCGATCACGCGGATCCCGGGCAGTTCAGCGTGGTTCGAAGCGGGCTATGTGACGTACTCCAACCGGCAGAAAACCCAGCAGTTGAATGTGCCAGCCGAGTTGTTCGAGACGGTGGGTGCGGTCAGCCGCGAAGTGGTTGAGGCGATGGTGCGTGGCGCGCAGGAAAAAAGCCTGGCGCGATTTGCCGTGGCGGTCAGCGGCGTAGCGGGGCCGGACGGCGGCTCGCCGAACAAACCGGTCGGCACGGTGTGGCTGGCGTGGGGAGTTGGCGAGGTAGTGACCAGTGAGGTTCAGCACTTCCCCGGCAACCGTGATGAAGTCCGCCGACAAACGGTGAAGGCCGCGCTAGAGGGGCTCCTGCGACTAGCGGCACGAGAAATCGAAAATCAGGGGTAGGCGATCCGCGAACGCTGTGGAATAATACTGTCTACTTATACAGGTGTTGGCCGTCAGGCCTTATTGATTACGTGAGGACTTTAATGGACGACAACAAGAAGAAAGCCTTGGCTGCGGCCCTGGGTCAGATCGAACGTCAATTCGGCAAGGGTGCCGTGATGCGTATGGGCGATCAAGACCGTCAGGCGATCCCGGCTATCTCGACTGGCTCTCTGGGTCTGGACATCGCGCTCGGCATTGGCGGCCTGCCAAAAGGCCGTATCGTTGAAATCTACGGTCCTGAATCCTCCGGTAAAACCACACTGACCTTGTCCGTGATCGCCCAGGCGCAAAAAGCCGGCGCGACATGCGCATTCGTCGACGCCGAACACGCCCTCGACCCTGAGTACGCCGGCAAGCTGGGCGTCAACGTCGACGACCTGCTGGTGTCGCAGCCGGACACCGGCGAACAGGCGCTGGAAATCACCGACATGCTGGTGCGCTCCAACGCTGTTGACGTGATCATCGTCGACTCCGTGGCAGCCCTGGTACCGAAGGCTGAAATCGAAGGCGAAATGGGTGACATGCACGTGGGCCTGCAAGCCCGTCTGATGTCCCAGGCGCTGCGTAAAATCACCGGTAACATCAAGAACGCCAACTGCCTGGTGATCTTCATCAACCAGATCCGTATGAAGATCGGCGTGATGTTCGGTAGCCCGGAAACCACCACCGGTGGTAACGCGCTGAAGTTCTATGCTTCGGTTCGTCTCGACATCCGCCGCACCGGCGCGGTGAAGGAAGGCGACGAAGTGGTCGGCAGCGAAACCCGCGTCAAGGTTGTGAAGAACAAGGTGGCTTCGCCGTTCCGTCAGGCCGAGTTCCAGATTCTTTACGGCAAAGGCATCTACCTCAATGGTGAGATGATCGATCTGGGTGTGCTGCACGGTTTCGTCGAGAAGTCCGGCGCCTGGTATGCCTATGAAGGCACCAAGATCGGTCAGGGCAAGGCCAACTCGGCCAAGTTCCTGGCAGACAACCCGGAAATCGCCGCGAAGCTCGAGAAACAACTGCGTGACAAACTGCTGACTCCTGCAGTGATCGACTCCAAGGCTTCTGCAGTCAAAGAGACTGAAGACGACTTGGCCGACGCTGACATCTGATTCCAGCGATGACCACCGCCGTACTCGATACCCTCGTCGCTGTGCGGCGAACCGCCATGGACCTGCTCGCACGCCGCGAGCACGGTCGAGTCGAGTTGACGCGCAAACTGCGTCAACGCGGCGCTGAGGCGCAGATGATCGAAACAGCCCTCGACCGTTTGACGGAAGAGGGGCTGCTTTCCGAAGCCCGTTACCTTGAAAGCTTTGTTTCCTACCGCGCCCGTTCCGGCTACGGCCCTTTGCGGATTCGCGAGGAACTGAGCCAACGAGGGTTGCAACGTGCCGATATCGAACTCGCCCTGCGCGAAAGTGGTATCAGTTGGCAGGAGCAACTTCAGGACACGTGGCGTCGCAAGTTCTCCGGGCATTTACCGATTGATGCAAAAGAGCGGGCCAAGCAAGGTCGGTTCCTCGCGTATCGGGGTTTTTCGATGGAGATGATCAACCGCTTGTTCAGCGGTCGAGGCATGGACGATTAAACTGATTCAATTAAACGGCCCGCTATGAAAATAGCGGGCCGTTTTTTTTTGCCCTCAAATTACCTTTGACGGTTCGCGGCTGCGTTGCGCTGTTTGCGGTTTTGAATCGGCCCAGTTTTCCGGCAGGTTGATGTAGTCAATCAACTCCCTCAGACGCCCATGAGTGCGCGCATTGAAGGCGAAGGCCAGTCGCGCCAGATGGCTGAACTGCGCTTCATCGTGCTCCTCGCCGGCGTAGGCGTGTTGATGAAACTGGTCGCTCAGGCACAGATCGGCAAAAGCTTCCTGCATGTGCGCCAGCGCCTGATCGCTGAGCTTGTGATGCATGCGGATCACAAACTGGCGCTTGAGCCAGCGACTGGAGTGGAAGTTACTGTAGAACTGGTTGATCTGCTCCACTGCCTCTTCGACGCTGTAGACCAATCGCATCAGTTTCATGTCGGTCGGCAGAATGTAGCGGTTGCTCTCCAGTTGTTGGCGGATGAAATCCATCGCGCCTTGCCAGAACGTTCCACCCGGCGCATCCAGCAACACTACCGGCACCAATGGGCTTTTGCCGGTCTGGATCAATGTCAGCACTTCCAGTGCTTCGTCCAGTGTGCCGAAACCGCCCGGGCACAAGACCAGGGCGTCGGCCTCTTTGACGAAGAACAGCTTACGCGTGAAGAAGAAGTGGAATGGCAGCAGATTACCGGTGCCATCGACGGTGGGGTTGGCATGCTGTTCGAAGGGCAGGGTAATGTTGAAACCGAGGCTGTGATCGCGGCCGGCGCCTTCATGCGCGGCGGCCATGATGCCGCCCCCGGCGCCAGTGATGACCATCATGTCCGAGCGCGTCAGTGCCGCGCCGAGTTCACGGGCCATGGCATACAGCGGATGTTCGACCGGCGTGCGCGCCGAGCCGAACACCGTGACTTTGCGTCGGCCCTTGAATTGCTCCAGCACCCGAAACGCTTGCTCCAGTTCGCGCAGGGCTTGCAGAGTGATCTTGGCATTCCAGCGATTGTGGTCTTCCTGGGCCATGCGCAGCACGGTCAGGATCATGTCACGGTAGATGGGGATATTCGGACTGTTGGGGGAAATACGGTTGAGTTGTTCTTCGACCTGGCTGATGAGGTCGGGGCCGCTTTCCTGAAAATGACGGCTGAGCAGGTCATTCGGTTGGTAAGGCATTCAACGTCTCCTTCTGCACAGAGCGGATGGCCCTGACGAGCGGCGTCAGTGCCGCGCTGCAAAAAACTCACGATCGGCAGTTCCTTGTCTGCCGTTGAAAAATGATCAGGAATACTCTGAATCTAGACCCTGGCGCGTATTTGCGCTGACTTGATCATTGCGCCGCAACGTTTTGGCTGGCAACCATTTATTGATTTTCCGCCGGTTCCTTCACCGCTCGTCCGAACCTGCTCCGAGCGGCAATCCCTCTGATTAACTAACTTACAGGCGTCGTACGACAGCTTTGCGTCACGGTGCACGCGATTCAAGGATTTGCAGGTGGCAAGGAGGCGGGACACATGGCCAGAGTGATTCTGGAGATCGATACGCAGTTGTATCGAATGTTGAAGGCATCAGCCGAGACCAATCATCTCAGTCTCGAAGAGGAGTGCTGCCGGCGGTTGGCGGGCGGCGAGCGCCGTTCGCACTATCTACAGGCCTTGCTGGCCGAACTGCGCGCCGAGGATGAACAGCGGCGCGCCAATTCGCGATGATTACTTTTTCTTCGCCGGGCCGGCTTTCGGGCAATCCGATTCCTGGTAGCTGGCGGAGCCGATCGCTTTGTTGGTTTTCACTTCGGTGAAGTCGTAACGCATGATCGCGCCTTTGGCCATCAGCTTGCGAAACGACGGGTTGTTGCACACCGAAGCGCCCAGCTGGAAATACACGGCTTTAGGGTCAGCGCGCATTTTGTCGGCGTGGCTTTTCTGCACGCTCAGATGGTTGATCAACTGAGTGCCTTCAACGGTGAAGCCCTGATCAAGAATGTCTTCGCTGATGGCGCGTGGCGTGCCGACGCTGCTCTGGGCGGCGACGTTGCGCAGCTCGCGGTTCAGATTCTGCTCACTCAGGGATGCAGCCTGAGCGGTGAAGGACGACGCCAGCAGAATGGCAGCGGTGGGAACGATAAGGCGCAGCATGAAACTCTCCTGGTTCAGTGACTGGTGGTTCGACCAGCCACGTGACTGTGCGTTCAGTGGCGGCGAATTATAGGGGAGCCGGTCGGGAGGGTACAGGCTTGTGCCCGTCGCTCTGGTAAACTGCCGGCCTTTATTGCCCTGCCGAGTGCTGTTCGTGTCGAGTTTCCCTGTCTGCCGGCGTTGCCCGCGATGAATCATGCCCCCAACGCCGTCGCCCGTCTGCGCGATCAGCGCGAAGATGAAGGTATCAAGCCGATTCAGGCTCGAGGCTTTCGCTCCGAGCGTTGCCGCGACTGCCGGGTGATCATCAGCCATTGCCTGTGCGCTTGGCGCCCGAGTGTCGAAACGCGTTCGGGCGTATGCCTGATCATGACCGGCAAGGAAGTGTTCAAACCGAGCAACACCGGTTGGTTGATTGCCGACGTGGTGCGCGACAACCACGCATTCATCTGGTCGCGCACCGAGCCCGATCCGCAGATGCTCGCACTGCTCAGCGACCCGCAATGGCAACCGTATCTGGTGTTCCCCGGCGAATACGTTGAGCCATCGCGGGTGACCAACACGGTCGCACCCGATAGCAGCAAGCGCCCGCTGTTCATTCTGCTCGATGCGACCTGGACCGAAGCGCGGAAGATTTTCCGCAAGAGCCCGTATTTCGACCGTTTGCCGATCCTTAGCCTGCTGCCCGATAAACTCTCGCGCTACCGCTTGCGCCGTTCGACCCGAAGCGAGCATTTGTGCACTGCCGAAGTCGCCGCGTTGTGTCTGGAACTGGCCGGTGACAGCGACGCCGCCTCTGCGCTGGACGCCTATTTCGACGTGTTCAGCCAGCATTACCTCGGTGCCAAGCAGCAACTGGACATGAATGAATCCACCCCGGCCCACGCCGAGTTGCTGCGCTATATACGAAAGCCGCAGCCAGAGTTGGCGCAATAGTGGCCCATACTGTACGCAGCGGCGGCCGTGCTGCTTGACCACCCCGTCTTCGCTGGGCATGCTTGGCGCCGTTTAGGGTGCGGCCAAGGTTTGAAACGCCGTGTTTGCTGTTGATTGGCGTTGAACGTGCCCCTGTGGATATCGCTTTCAAGCGGCATCTTGAGTTGCTTTGGCCAGACCGGAATGCACCGGGTCTGCCATCAAAAACAGGATCATTTGAAAAATGGCCACATACGACATCCTGATTGCCGATGATCACCCCCTGTTTCGTAGCGCGCTGCATCAAGCGGTGACGCTGGGCCTTGGCCCGGATGTCCGCCTGGTAGAAGTGGCGAGCATCGCCGAACTGGAAGCGCGCCTGACCGAAAAAGCTGACTGGGATCTGGTCCTGCTGGACCTGAACATGCCCGGCGCTTTCGGGTTTTCCGGGTTGGTCATGCTGCGTGGGCAGTACCCGCAGATACCGGTGGTGATGGTTTCGGCGCAGGAAGAAGCGTCAGTGATGGTCAAATCCCGTGAGTTCGGCGCCAGCGGCTTTATTCCCAAGTCGAGCGACTTGAGCGTGATTCAGGAAGCCGTGCGCAAAGTGCTCGACGGCGATGTGTTCTGGCCACCGCAGGCGTTCGAAGCGGTGAGCGTTTCCGACGAGGCCAAGGCCGCCAGCGATGGCCTCGCCAGTCTGACGCCGCAGCAGTTTCGCGTGTTGACCATGGTCTGTGAAGGCCTGTTGAACAAGCAGATTGCCTATGAGCTGAGTGTGTCGGAAGCGACCATCAAGGCCCACGTCACGGCGATCTTTCGCAAGCTGAATGTGCGCACTCGTACGCAAGCGGCTTTACTGCTGCAACAACTTGAGTCAATTCCGAGTCAGTAATGGCTGGCGTCTTCACGCTTTTTTGACTTTTGTTGCTCTAGCTTTCCCACTCCTTTTTGGTTGGTTTCTACTTTATGTCACCTTTCAAGGGCCAGACCGGCCTGAAACGTATCCTCAATGCCTCCGGTTATTCGCTGGACGGCCTGCGCGCAGCCTTCACCGGTGAAGCGGCATTTCGTCAGCTGGTGCTGCTCAATGTCGTGCTGATTCCGCTGACGTTCTTCCTCAATGTCAGCCGTGTCGAACAGGCTTTGCTGATTGCCGTGTGCCTGTTGGCGCTGATCGTCGAGCTGTTGAACTCGGCGGTAGAAGCGGCCATCGACCGCATCTCGCTCGAGCTGCACCCGCTGTCGAAGAACGCCAAGGACATGGGCAGCGCCGCGCAATTCGTGGCACTGAGCATGATCGCGCTGGTGTGGGCAGTGATTCTGCTTTAAGCGATGGTTGGCAAGACGATCTCGTCGCTGCGCTGCACCCCGGCGGTGAAAGCGCGGCACAGGTCGAGAAATTCGCGCATTGCAGAAGTCTGATACTTCTGTTTGTGCCAGATGAAGTAGAACTGTCGCGCCAGATCCAGATCCGGCGTCTCCACCGGCACCAGACTGCCGCGGCGGAACGCATCGCGCAGCGCCAGCCGCGAGATGCAGCCAATCCCCAGCCCTGACTCCACCGCGCGTTTGATCGCTTCAGTGTGTTCCAGCTCCAGACGAATGTTCAGTGCACTGCGATGGTGGCGCATAGCTTGATCGAAGGTCAGGCGTGTGCCGGAACCCTGCTCACGCAGAATCCACGCTTCGTGGGTCAACTCTTCCATGGTTGCACTGCCGCGTTGGGCCAGCGGATGCTGCGGCGCGCAAAACACCACCAGCTCATCCTCGACCCAGCTCTGCACTTCGATGTCCGGGTGGCTGCAATCGCCTTCGATTAGACCCAGATCAATTTCGTAGTGGGCGACTTGTTGCACGATATTGGCAGTGTTCTGTACGTGTAGCTTCACCTGGCTTTCCGGGTGGCGCTGCATGAAGCTGCCGATCAGCAGAGTCGCCAGATAATTGCCGATGGTCAGCGTCGCGCCCACCGACAGTGAGCCGAAACCGGATTTGCCGTTGAGCAGGTCTTCGATTTCCTTGGCCTGATCGAGCAGGGCCACCGCTTGTGGCAACAGCTGTTTGCCGAGGGCGTTGAGGCTCAGCCGTTTGCCGGCGCGGTCGAACAGCTGGCAGCTGGATTGGCGCTCAAGTTCGGTGATCGAGGTGCTGGCAGCCGACTGCGAGAGGTTGAGCAGACCCGCAGCACGGGATACGCTTTCCTGCTGGGCGACGGCGACGAAGACTTGCAGTTGACGGAGAGTAAATCGCATATCGATATAACCGATAACCCTTATCTTAATAATCCAGTTAACAGATATTGTCGTCGCTATTAGAATGCGATGCAATTGCGCACCGTCGCCTTCAAAAGCCAGCGCAGACCCAATATCCAGGAGTCAAACGTACATGAGCAACATGAACCACGAGCGTGTCCTCAGTGTTCATCACTGGAACGACACTCTGTTCAGCTTCAAGTGCACCCGCGATCCGGGCCTGCGCTTCGAGAACGGTCAGTTCGTGATGATCGGCCTGCAACAGCCCAATGGCCGCCCGCTTATGCGCGCTTACTCGATCGCCAGCCCGAACTGGGAAGAGCATCTGGAATTCTTCAGCATCAAGGTGCAGGACGGCCCGCTGACCTCGCAGCTGCAGCACTTGAAGGAAGGCGACGAGATCATCATCTCGAAGAAGCCTACCGGCACCTTGGTTCTCGACGACCTGAATCCGGGCAAGCACTTGTACCTGCTGAGCACCGGCACTGGCCTGGCGCCGTTCATGAGCGTGATTCAGGACCCGGAAACCTACGAGCGCTTTGAAAAAGTGATCCTGGTTCACGGCGTACGCTACGTCAACGAAGTCGCTTACCGCGAATTCATCACCGAGCACCTGCCGCAGAACGAGTTCTTCGGCGAGGCGCTGCGTGACAAGCTGATCTACTACCCGACCGTGACCCGCGAGCCTTTCGAGAATCAGGGCCGTCTGACCGACCTGATGCGCAGCGGCAAGCTGTTCAGCGACATCGGTCTGCCTCCGATCAACCCGCAGGATGACCGCGCAATGATCTGCGGCAGCCCGAGCATGCTCGACGAGACCAGCGAAGTGCTCGACAGCTTCGGCCTGAAGATCTCGGCCCGTATGCGCGAGCCGGGTGACTACCTGATCGAGCGTGCGTTCGTCGAGAAGTAAGCCCCACTCAAAAAGCCCCCATTTCCTGAATTGGCAATGGGGGCTTTTTTATGCCCGCGACATTCACCTGTAGGAGCTGCCGAAGGCTCGGGCCGCGATCGGACGATCTTTTGATCTTGCTTTTGAAGAGCAAAATCAAAAGATCGCAGCCTGCGGCAGCTCCTACATTGGGCGCGGTTCAGATCATGGCTGGGATGACTTCCAGCACGCGGATCTGTTCGGGTGTTGGATAATGCCAGCGCACGTCCAGATCCCAGAACTGCGCGCCGTATTCGCGCTCAGGGACCGGGGTTTGATACGCCGGACGCGGATCCTGAGCCAGACACTGTTCAATCAGCTCAACCAAAGGCTCGCCAAGGCGCTGAGCGTGTGTGTGCGCCTGTTGCAGCGCCGAGTCCGTCCACTGCACGTCAATCAACTGCGGCGCAGCGCTGGCAATGCTGTTGGCGGCGTCGGCGATGATGTCGGCGTAAGGCACGTAGGGTTTGATGTCGAGGATCGGCGTGCCGTCCAGCAGGTCAATGCCGGAGATGAACAGGCGATTGGCTTCGACCTTGTCCAATTTCACCACCGATTGGCCAATGCCGTTCGGACGGTGTGTGGCGCGAGTAGCGAACACACCCATGGACTTGTTGCCACCCAAACGGGGCGGACGGACTTTCAAGCGTGGCTTTTCCTCCAGTGCCTGATGGAACAGAAACAGCAGCCAGACATGACTGACCTGTTCCAGGCCCTGCACGGCGTCACCCTGATCGAACGGCGCCACCAGTTCCAGTACGCCACGGGCGGCGGGGGCCAGTTGTGGCTGGCGGGGGATGGCGAATTTCTCCTTGAAGCAGGAGCGCACGAAGCCGATGGGGGAGACGCTGTAAGTCATGGTTTGCATTCGAAGCAGGGCAGGGTGGGCATGATAACCCGTCCCGTCTCAAGTCTGGTGGTGGCAGGGCTGGCCTCTTCGCAAGCAGGCTCGCTCCCACAGGGGTTGTATGCATGACACAGTTCCAATGTGGGAGCGAGCCTGCTCGCGAAGGCCGCACCGCCGATTTAGAGACTGAAACCACCATCCAGCGGAATAATATTCCCGGTCATATAAGCGCCGGCGGTACTCGCCAGGCTGATCGCCAACGCCGCCATCTCCTCTTCACGCCCCCAGCGCTTCATCGGAATCAACGCCGTATCCTCAGCCAACGCCTGCTGATCATTACCAATATGCTGGGTCATCTTGCTCGGAAACCGCCCAGGCGCGATCACGTTGACGTTGATGTGCTGGCTCACCAACTCCCGCGCCAGTATTCGCGACAACTGATGCAAGGCCGCTTTACTCGGCCCATAGGCATACGCCTGCTCGCCAAAGGAAGAAATCCCCGCCACCGAACCAATGTTGATAATCCGCGCCGGATTCGCCGCCGAGCCGGCCTTGCGCAACAACGGCAGAAACTGCTGGATGCAGCTGAACACCGACGTCACGTTGAGCTGCATGACTTTCTCCCAGCCTTTGACCGGGTAGCTTTCCAGCGGCGCGCCCCACGTGGTGCCGGCGTTGTTCACCAGAATATCCAGATGCGTGATCTGCTCGCCCAGGCGCGCGGCCAGTTCCTGTACGCCTTCTTCCGTCGCCAGGTTCGCTGCCACGCCGTAGCACTTGCCCAAGGCGCTGAGTTCTTCAGCCGTTTGGTGGCAGGCTTCGGCGTCGCGCGAGCAGACATAGACGCGTGCGCCAGCCTCGACGAACGCCTTGGCGATCATTTTGCCGATACCACGGGTGCCGCCGGTCACCAGAGCGGTGCGGCCTTGCAGGGAGAAATACGGGTGCATGGCGAGTCCTGAGGATTAGGGATCAGTACACCCTAGTCGTCAGCCGCAAAAAGCGGAGCCACTATTTTCGGAGGGAATGAGCGGTCATGCGTTGCGGCGGCGACCATCAGTCGCCACCGCAGAAGGGGATCAGGCCGGGCGAACGCGCAGGGTCAGGCCCTTGAGGAAGTTACGCAGCAACTGGTCGCCACACGGGCGGTAGTTGGTGTGGCCGACCTTGCGAAACAGCGCGCTCAGCTCAGGCTTGGACACCGGGAACTCGGCGGCCTTGAGGATCGCGTGCATGTCGTCTTCTTTCAGTTCAAAGGCCACGCGCAGCTTTTTCAGAATGATGTTGTTGGTCACCGGCACTTCGATCGGCTGCGGCGGACGGCTTTCATCCTTGCCACGCTTGAAGATCACCAGACCGTCGAGGAAGTGCGCGATGACTTCGTCCGGGCAGCGCACGAAACCTTCTTCGTCTTCTTCTTTCTTGTCGAGCCAGGTCACTACGTCGGCGAGTGCTACTTCCATGCCGCCGAGTTTGATGATCTCGACAACTTTCTTGTCGCTGATGTCGAGCATGTAGCGCACGCTGCGCAATACGTCGTTATGAATCATGTGAGTAATCCTGTAAGCGTTTGTGGGCAGCACGCAGGCGCGCAGCCGGAATGTGTGGCGGCAGTGGAAGTCTTAGAACTTCTCTTTGCCGGACAGGTAGCGCCATTGGCCGACCGGGACCTTGCCGATCGAGACGCCGCCGATGCGGATACGGCGGATGCCGATGACCTTGAGGCCGACCGCTTCGCAGAACTGGGCGATGATGCCGGGCTGCGGGTTTTTCATGGCGAAGCGCAGACGGTTTTCGTTCTGCCAGCTGGCCTTGACCGGCGGCAGCTCCTTGCCCTTGTGGGTCAGGCCGTGCTGCAAGCGATTGAGGCCGTGAGCGACCATGTCACCTTCGACCTCGACCACGTATTCCTGCTCGATCTTCGCGGCGTCGGCGGTGAGCTTGCGGAGGATTTTCCAGTCCTGAGTGAACACCAGCAGGCCGCTGGCCTTGGCTTGCAAGTCGGCGCTGGCGGTCAGGCGCAGGAAGTGCCCGCGCAACGGGCGCTTGCTGAAACGGTGCTCTTCGCTGAGGGTTTCGGCGCTGAGCGACTGCATGGCAGTCTCGACGTCCATACCGGCCGGCGCGTTGAGCAGGATGGTCACCGGCTCCGGAGCGGTGGCCTTGGCGTCCTTATCGAGCTCGACCTTCTGGTCGCCGACCTTGAATTGCGGCTCGTCAATCACTTCGCCGTCCACGGTGACCCAGCCGCCCTCAATGAACAGCTCGGCCTCCCGGCGGGAGCAACCGACCAGTTCAATGAGGCGTTTGGAGAGGCGAATCGGGTCAGTCATGACAGGGCCGTAACAAAAAAGGGGTGGGCATTGTACCTGTGTGGCGCCGGTTAAGTCCGGTTCCATTTACAGGCGCTGAATTCAATGTGGGAGCGAGCTTGCTCGCGAAGGCGTCCTGCCAGTCTATGTGTGCAGTGACTGGTACACCGCATTCGCGAGCAAGCTCGCTCCCACAGGGTTTTACACGGTGTCAACCGTTGCTGGAGCGCTGCTGGTTCTGGCGCAAACGCATATGCAACAACGGATACGGCTGGCCCATGCCATCCACCTCCGAGCGGCCGATCACTTCAAAACCCTGCTTGAAGTAGAACCCCAGCGCCTGCGGGTTCTGTTCGTTGACGTCGAGTTCATCGGCATTCAAATGTTGCAGGGCGTAATTCAGCAGTTTCTTGCCCAAACCCTGGCCGCGATAGGCGGGATCGATGAACAGCATTTCGATCTTTCCTGCCGCGACACCGGCAAACCCGGTGATGCGCTGACTGGCGTCTTTGGTGCAAATCAACATCACCGCATCCAGATAACGGGTGAGCACCAGGTTGCGCAGCAGCTCGATATAGCTGTCCGGGAGAAAATCATGGGTGGCGCGGACCGAGGCCTCCCAGACCTGGGTCAGTTCCTGATAATCGCTGAGTTTCGGCGTGTGGATGACCGAATGGTGACGCATGCCCGTTTGCCTCTTGTCCGTTTCAAGGGAGTCCGTCCCCCGCTAAACGATAGCCGTAAAAAAGCCCCGCATCTCGGAAAAAGAGCGGGGCTTTCTGTATTTGTTATGGTGTCTGGCTGGCTATTTCTGTCGCCAGCAAGAACTCTCCCCCTCACCCCAACCCTCTCCCCCAGAGGGGGCGAGGGGGAAGGGGGCTGATCTTCATGCTGTTCAAAACCTGAGTTCGACTCGATATTTCAAGTCGCCGCAATTCGAAAGAACACCTCGATCAGTCCCCAATCCATCTGAGCGAGGGGAAGGGCGCTGGTCTACGTGCTGTTCAAAGCCTAAGCACGACTCGCACGTTCAGGTCGGTGCAGCACGCAAGAACATCTCGATCAGTCCCCTCTCCCTCTGGGAGAGGGTTAGGGTGAGGGGCTTTTGACGTTCAGATCAGATCTGCTCAGCCCACAAATCATATTCGTCAGCGTCAGTCACCTTGCACCAGACCTTATCGCCCGGCTTCAAATTGCTGCCATTGTCGATAAACACGTTGCCATCGATTTCCGGTGCATCGAAGAAGCAACGGCCAACCGCGCCTTGCTCGTCAACTTCGTCCACCAGCACTTCAATCTCACGGCCAATACGCATTTGCAGACGTGCCGAGCTGATCGCCTGCTGGTGCGCCATGAAGCGATCCCAACGATCCTGCTTGACGTCGTCCGGTACGATCTCCAGATCCAGATCATTCGCCGGTGCGCCATCCACTGGCGAGTACTGGAAGCAGCCGACGCGGTCGAGCTGGGCTTCGGTCAGCCAGTTCAGCAGGTACTGGAAGTCTTCTTCGGTTTCGCCTGGGAAGCCGACGATGAAGGTCGAACGGATGATCAGGTCCGGGCAGATTTCGCGCCAGTTCTTGATCCGCGCCAAGGTCTTGTCTTCGAACGCCGGGCGTTTCATCGACTTCAACACTTTCGGGCTGGCGTGCTGGAACGGGATGTCCAGGTACGGCAGGATCTTGCCGGCGGCCATCAGCGGGATCAGCTCGTCAACGTGCGGGTAAGGGTAAACGTAGTGCAGACGCACCCAGACGCCGAGGGTGCTCAGCGCTTCGCAGAGTTCGGTCATGCGGGTTTTCACCGGTGCGCCGTTCCAGAAACCGGTGCGGTATTTCACGTCAACGCCATAAGCGCTGGTGTCTTGCGAAATCACCAGCAACTCTTTAACGCCGGATTTGACCAGGCGCTGAGCTTCGTCGAGCACATCACCGACCGGACGGCTGACCAGTTTGCCGCGCATCGACGGGATGATGCAGAACGAGCAGCTGTGGTTGCAGCCTTCGGAAATCTTCAGGTAGGCGTAGTGGCGCGGGGTCAGCTTGATGCCTTGCGGCGGCACCAGGTCGATCAGAGGGTTGTGATCCTGACGCGGCGGCACCACTTCGTGCACGGCGTTTACCACTTGCTCGTACTGCTGCGGACCGGTCACGGCCAGCACGCTCGGGTGTACGTCGCGGATGTTGCCTTCTTCCACGCCCATGCAACCGGTGACGATCACCTTGCCGTTTTCCTTGATCGCTTCGCCGATCACTTCCAGCGACTCAGCCTTGGCCGAATCGATGAAACCGCAGGTATTGACCACGACCACGTCGGCGTCCTGATAGGTGGACACCACGTCATAGCCTTCCATGCGCAGCTGGGTCAGGATGCGCTCGGAGTCGACCAGTGCTTTCGGGCAACCCAGAGATACAAAGCCAACCTTTGGATTGGCCGGCGCAGGAGTGGTGGACATGTCTAACCTCGGTATTTTGTGACATCGCTTTCTTGGTGCGAAAGCCGACGGACGGGCGCTTAGGGCGCGCCTCTGATCAAAAAGTGCGCAATTCTAGCGGCGGGCAACGCACTTGACCAGCTTTATGCAGGGAAATACGACGAGTGCTGCGCTATGCTTCGCGCCGTTGAGCTTTACCAATTTTTTACAGTCAACAAAACGTCTGTAACAACAGGTAAAACAGCGCATGCTGCACCACAAAGCATAGTGCTTCATTCAAGAAGCCGGTTCTGAGAAGTAGGAGTGTTGGATGGGTCAGGCAAGTAGTCATGCGGCAGGCGCCGAGGGTTCGGCCACCAAGCCGCTGAGCATGCTGGTCGCGGCGGTCGGGGTGGTTTACGGCGACATCGGCACGAGCCCGTTGTACACCCTCAAAGAAGTGTTTTCCGGCGCTTACGGCGTATCGGTCAATCACGATGGAGTGCTGGGCATTCTGTCATTGATCTTCTGGTCGCTGATCTGGGTCGTGTCGATCAAATACATGATGTTCGTGCTGCGCGCCGACAACCAGGGCGAGGGCGGCATCATGGCGCTCACCGCACTGGCGCGGCGGGCGGCGGGGCAGCGCAAGAAGCTGCGGTCGTTGCTGGTAGTTTGCGGACTCATCGGCGCGGCGCTGTTTTATGGCGATAGCATGATCACCCCAGCGATTTCCGTACTGTCGGCGATTGAAGGTCTGGGGCTGGCATTCGATGGTATCGACCATTGGGTTGTGCCGCTGTCATTGGTCGTTCTGGTGGCGCTGTTTCTGATTCAGCGTCACGGTACGGCGCGGATCGGCATTCTGTTCGGGCCGATCATGGTCACCTGGTTCCTCGTCCTCGGCGCGCTTGGCGTGTACGGCATCAGCCATACGCCGGAAGTGCTGCACGCGATCAATCCGATGTGGGCGGTGAATTTCTTCGTCGTTCATCCGGGCATGGGCGTGGCGATCCTCGGCGCCGTGGTGCTGGCGCTGACCGGTGCCGAAGCGCTGTACGCCGACATGGGCCACTTTGGCCGCAAGCCGATTGCCCGCGCGTGGTTCATTCTGGTGTTGCCGGCGCTGGTGCTCAATTACTTCGGTCAGGGCGCCTTGCTGCTGGAAAACCCCGAGGCGGCGCGTAACCCGTTCTATCTGCTGGCGCCGAGCTGGGCGTTGATTCCGCTGGTCGGCCTGTCGACCCTGGCCACGGTGATTGCCTCGCAAGCGGTGATCTCCGGCGCGTTCTCCCTCACTCGTCAGGCGATTCAGCTTGGTTACATTCCGCGCATGTACATCCAGCACACCTCCAGCGATGAGCAGGGCCAGATCTATATCGGCGCGGTGAACTGGGCGCTGATGGTTGGCGTAGTGCTGCTGGTGCTTGGCTTTGAATCCTCCGGCGCACTGGCCTCGGCCTACGGCGTGGCGGTGACCGGCACCATGCTGATGACCACCATTCTGGTGTCGGCGGTGATGCTGCTGCTGTGGAAATGGCCACCGATCCTCGCGGTGCCGGTGCTGCTTGGCTTCCTGCTGGTGGATGGCCTGTACTTCGCCGCCAACGTGCCGAAGATCGTTCAGGGCGGCGCGTTCCCGGTGATCGCCGGTATCGCCCTGTTCGTGCTGATGACCACCTGGAAGCGCGGCAAACAACTGCTGGTCGAACGCCTCGACGAAGGCGCGCTGCCGCTGCCGATCTTCATCAGCAGCATCCGCGTGCAACCGCCGCATCGTGTGCAAGGCACCGCCGTGTTCCTCACCGCGCGCTCCGACGCCGTGCCGCATGCGTTGTTGCACAACCTGCTGCACAACCAGGTGCTGCATGAGCAGGTTGTATTGCTGACGGTGGTCTACGAAGACATCCCGCGGGTGCCGCCATCGCGGCGTTTTGAAGTGGAGGCGCACGGAGAGGGCTTCTTCCGGGTGATCCTGCACTTCGGCTTCACCGACGAGCCGGACGTGCCGCAAGCGCTGAAGCTGTGTCATCTGGACGATCTGGATTTCAGCCCGATGCGCACGACCTACTTCCTCAGCCGCGAAACGGTGATTGCTTCGAAGCTGGAAGGCATGGCGCGTTGGCGTGAAGCGCTGTTTGCGTTCATGTTGAAGAATGCCAATGGGAATTTGCGGTTCTTTAATTTGCCGTTGAACCGGGTGATTGAGCTCGGCACGCAGGTAGAAATGTAAGCCTGGCCTCAACCGAAAAGCCCCCGTCAGCCTTGTGGTTGGCGGGGGCTTTTTTGTGGGCGTCTGGTCGAGCGGGTATTTGGTCGGTGGCTGGAAACAGGAAGTTGCACTGTGTTTAATTCAACGCAATACTCTGTGCATTATTGTGCTAATCAGCAAGTGAGTGAGAGGTAGTTATGACGGCATTACTAGAACGTGCTGACCAGGCAATTTCCGTCACTGCCATGGTCAGGAGCTTCAGTGCGAAGCTCAAGGAAATCTCCAGTCGTGCAACTGAGCGTTTGGTTATCTTCAAAGACAATCAACCGGCCGCTGTCATCATCAATGTGCAGGCCTATCAAGAGATGCTGGATGAACTCGAGAATCTGCGCATCGAAGCGGCAGCCCGGGAGAGATTGATCAATTTTGATCCGGCCCAGGCGGTCAGCCATGACGATATGCGAGCCAGGTATGCCAGGAAGGACTAAAGGAGTGCTGGATGGTTTGGGGAGTGATTTATCATCCGGAAGTCCAAGGGGATCTGGATCAACTGGGATCTGCGGCAGCCAACCGGATTCTTGATGTCATTGAAGAGCGGATTATTAATGGTGAGCCAGACAAGTCTGGAAAACCGCTCAGAGCCAGCCTTGCCGGATGTCGCAGGATTCGCACGGGCGACACGCGCATTGTTTATCGGGTCAATGGCAGGGCGATTCAGGTGTTGATCGTCGCAGTTGGGGCGCGGCGAGATGAAGAGGTTTACGACGCCGCCGAGCGTCGAATCTGATCAATGTGTCGAAACCAATTAAAAGATAGCCCTCGCCGGTTTTTCAACTGGCGGGGGCTTTTTTGTGCCTGCGCTTTTACATGCTCTCGGGTGCATCTAATTCAGATTCAGCCTTTGTTCGCGGAGGACGAGGAGTCAGTGTCTGAATCACATCATCAAGCAAAGCCTTGCCCATGAGTGTGAGGTAATGCGCAGCCCAGGCGTGGCGGTCGGTGTCTCTGATGAAGGCCGCATCTTCGGCGAAGGATTTTGCGAGGTACAGCAGGTCGGAGGATTTGGACAGGGCATCGAGAATCGGGATGCCGGCGCGCACGTTGAAGAACGCTTGATCCGCGTTGTAGAGGAAAGGGGTGAAGCCGATGGTTGTAAGGTCTGAAGGCGTTGACGGAATTTCTTTGCTCATTGTTTTGCTCCCTAAAACGAGGAGCTGCCTCATTCGTTACCACACGAATGGGTGGCAGCTGTACGCAGGGTGGTAAACCGGGAGAGCAAAGAAACCGGCAGACCCGAAGGTCTCCCACGTACAGCTGCCATGACAGTGAATTACAGGCGTAAAAGAACGCCTGATGTCGTGATGGAGGCACTGTTGCACTTTGCCTAACCGGGTTACCACACCCGATCGCTGAATGGGTCAGCGACGTCCGGAGAGTATCCCGTCAAAAAACAGCGCAATAGAGCGGCAAAGCGCCCGAACACGAGTTTCGGAGTTTGCCTACAAGGTCTGTGGGCGTCATCTGATATTGCGAGACCAGACGTAAACGAAACTAAACGTTGCTGGTGGTTTTGCGGGTATTGGTTCGGCGGAAGATTTGAGTGTGGAGTTGACGATTCGATAATGCCAATCAAGCAGGTGTCCACGTTTTATGGAATGTGGACACTTGGCGTTTTTGGCTTCCTGAAGAGTCAAGAGATTTGCGAGCCTTGGCACAAAACTGCTGAATCCAGCGCAATTCCCCTGTGGGAGCGAGCTTGCTCGCGAAGGCTTAGTGTCAGTCGGCGAATCTGTTGACTGACCCGCCGCTTTCGCGAGCAAGCTCGCTCCCACAGGGATTGTGGTGGCGGCTGGAATGTAAAAAGCCCCCGCAACTGTGAAGTTGCGGGGGCTTTTGGGGGCACGGCTCAGATCACTCTTCGGCGACCGAGTCCTTGCTCTGACGCTTCTCGATCAAGTCCACCAAGCGCTTGGCCAGCGCCGGGTAGTTCTCGTCGAAGTGGTGGCCGCCAGGCAGTTTCACCGCTTCGCCGACTGCTGTCTTGTCGGTGCAGCCACTTTCATCGGTCTCTTCTTCACCATAGATGCACACAACCTTGGCCGCTGGCAGCTTGGCCATTTCCGGGCCGGTGGCGGCTTCTTTGCCGGCGTTACCCAGCCAGCCTTCGACTTCGATTTCGAAGCTGCCGGTGCGGGCGAAGGCGAGCAGGATGATTGCGTCTACGCGTTGCTGCTCGGTGTCCGGCAGGCGGTTGTAGATCGCTGGCAACACGTCAGCACCGAACGAGTAACCGGTGAGGATGAAACGCTTGGTGCCCCATTTCTGCCGGTAGTGCTGCATCAGTTCGGTCAGGTCCAGGGCGCTTTGCTCCGGGCTCTTGTGCTGCCAGTAGTAGCGCAGGGTGTCGATGCCGACGACCGGGTAGCCGATCTTGGCCATTTCACCGGCCACGTCGCGGTCGAGGTCGCGCCAGCCGCCGTCACCGGAGAGGAACAGGGTCACGGTGTCCTTGGCTTGACCGGCCGGCACTTCCACCACCGGGATCGCCAGACCGCCGTTGGCCTTGTCGCCGCCGACCAGGATCTTGCGCAGTTCGTTGTTCAGCACTTGCGGCAGGTTGATGTCGTAGTCGCTGATGCTGGTTTCGGCGTTCGGTTGATCGCGTACGAAACCTGCGCTGGCGTCGTCCGGGTTGTCGTTCCACGCCACCAGCCAGTGGCCGTGGGCGGCGGATTTTGGCAACAGGTGAGTGCAGCCGGGTTTTTCCAGCGCCAGGTCCACGGAAATCGCTTGGGCCTTGTCGTCCTTTTGCTCGGACAACCAACGCCAGGCCAGTACCGCGCCGGGGCCGATACCGCTGACCAGCGTAGCCGGGCCGTTCAGTTCGCGCAGACCGGTTTGCAGGGCGCGGCTTTGCAGCAGGCAGTCCTTGGGCAGAATCACCTGAACGATTTGCGCCGAGGCGCTGCGGCTCAAGGTGGTCAGTTGTTTTTCAGAGAGTTTCTGGTCGTCGTTGACCGCCACCAGCACCTGCGCCTTGGGCTTGGTGCCCGGGATAACGCGGGTCATGGCGGCGCCATCGGCCGGGGTCAGCTGTTCGACGGTCGGTTCCGGTGCCGGACGTTTGAGGTACCAGAAACCGCCGCCGGCAATCACGGCCAGCACGATCAGTGCGGCCAGGATGTACTTCAGGGAGCGTTGAATCATCAGCGTTTCACCAATCCAGTCAAGCCGCCCGCGATCAGGGCAGCAGTGTCGGCCAGCGCCACCAGCGGATCGAGTCCGGCGGGCACGGCCATATAACGGGGTTCCCAGTCAGGCTGGAACTTGTCTTTGAAGCGGCGCAAGCCTTGGAAGTTGTACAGCTGCTCACCACGGCGGAAAACCATCGAGCCCAGACGCTGGGTCAGCGGTGCACCACGCCGGGGTTGCAACCCCGACAACGGCACCATGCCCAGGCTGAAGCGCGCGTATCCGTGACTCTTATAGTGTTGAATCAGGCCGACCATCATGAATTCCATGGTCAGCTTGGGGGCGTCCGGGTGCGCGCGCATCAGGTCGAGGCTGGCCAGGTCATGGCTGTAAGTCTCGAGCAGGTTGGCGAACGCCACCGGGCGACCTTCGAAGCGAATCACCGCGATGCGGAAATGCTTCAGGTAATCGTCGCTGAAACGGCCGAGGGAGAAGCCTTTCTCACGCACGTTCTTGCCAGTCAGCCACGCATCGGAAATCACTTTCAGCTCATCCATCGGCGCCTGCCCCGGCTCATGGATTTCCAGCGACAAGCCATCGCGGGTGCCACGGTTCCAGGTGTAACGCAGGTCCTTCATCTCTTTGCCCTTGGCTTCCAGGTCAAAGCGGTGCAGATCGACCCGGGCTTCTTCGCCGAGTTTGATCGCGGTCAGGCCGATGTCCATGTAGTACGGCAGGTTCTCCGCGCGCACCTGGTAGAAGACCGGGCGAGCGTGGTGAATGTCACAGAGGTCGCGGAACTGCCAGATCATTTCGGCGCGTTGCTGGCCGGGGCCGATCGGGTCGTACAGCGCCACCAGACTGCGGCCGCGCCGCGCGTACATCAGGAACGCTTCGTCGTTCTGGTGAAACAGCAGCGCCTTGTCACCGGTCAGCGCGAGGCCACCGTCGGGTTGCGACGACGCCATCAGAATCTTCGCCGCGCGATCGAGTTCGTCAGGCGTCGGCAGGTGAATGACCGGGCGCGCGGTGCGCAGCAGCCAGGTCAGCGCGATCACCAGCAGCAGGACGGCGGCGCCGAGCAGCGAACGCAGGCCACGCGGTGCGTCAGCATCAAGAGTGAACTGCCACCACAGCTGATGGCTGTACGGTACGTCTTGATAGGCGAACAGCAGCAGCCACGTCGAGGCACCGAGCACGCACAGGCTGGCTACTAGGTACAGCGGCGAGAAGGGCAGTTCGGTCAGGCGGCTCGGGCGATAGAACGAGCGACGGAACACCCCGAGCAGCGCAGCCGTCAGGGTCATCAGCGTCGCTTCTTCCCAGTCGAAGCCTTTGAGCAGCGAGAGCAGGGCGCCGACCAGCAACAGAATGGTGGTGAGCATCCACGCGGCGGACAGGCGACGACGCAGGCCTTGAGCGAGCATCAGGCAGAGCACGCCGATCAGGCTGGCGCCAAAGTGCGAAGCGTCGACCAGACGATGCGGAATCAGAAAGCCGATGTGCTCCAGACGTGTGTCGATCTCGGGAGTGGCGCCGGAAAACAGCAGCACGACACCGGACAGAAACACCAGCACCGCCAGAATCGGCGCGGCCAGACCGGACGCCGCGCGCATGGTCTGGGTTTGAAACAGGCGTTGACCTTCATTGATCAGCAGGAATACGCAGGCCACCAGCAGCGGCAGCACCACGTAGATCAGGCGATACAGCAGCAGCGCAGCGGCGAGAGGCGCGGCACCGAGCTTGTCAGCGAAAGCGGCCAGCAGAATCGCTTCGAACACACCCACGCCGCCGGGTACATGGCTAAGTACGCCGGCAGCCAGTGCCAACAGGTACACCAGCAGGAAGGCACCGAACGGCGGCGCTTCCGGCAACAGCAGATAAAGAACAGTGGCGGCAGCGGCGACGTCGAGCGCGGTGATGACCAGTTGCAGGAACGTCAGGCGCCGACCCGGCAGGCGCAGGGTGCGGCGTCCGGCCTTGACCAGCAGGTTGTCAGGGTAGGGTTGTTCCGGCAGGCGCCGACGATAGATGCCGATGGCCAGAATCGCGCCGAGCAGCAGCACGGTGACGGCGACCGTACCGAGCAATCCCTCGGACAAGCCAAGCGCCTGGGACGCTGCAGGCAGGTCGCTCAGCGTGGCCAGTGCAGCCAGTGGCGGCAACGCGCAGCCCAGCGACAGGCTGGCGAACAGGGTCATGTGCGCGACTTCCGAAGCCCCCAGACCCAGTCGTGCATATAAACGGTAGCGAACCGAGCCGCCGGACAGCAGCGACAGACCGATTGCATTGCCTATCGCAAACGCGGTGAAGCCGCCCAACGCCAATGTGCGCGGCGGCAAGGTCACGCCGGCATAGCGGCTGGCTGACCATTCGTAGCCGAGCAGAATAATGAAGCCGACCACGGTTGCACCGAGGGCGCCGATCAGCGCGGGTTTCGGTACGTCGAGAATCGAGTCGTGCAGCGCATCGAGATCGAGTTCGGCAAGCAGATGGCGACAGGCAATCAGCGCAATGGCAAACAGCAGCAAAGTCACCGCCAGACCAATCGGTTGTCGGTATTTGCTTAACCGATCCAGCAAGCGCAGGCGCTCGGGTTTGATCGGGTGTTCCGCTGTGACGGTGTCTTGTGGATCAGACGAGTTGGCGCGCATCAATCACCTCTTGGATTGTGCGCGACAGGATGGAGGTATCCAGCCAAGTTACCAATCCCTGTAGAAAAAAATAATCACAAAATACTACGCCTCTCACCGGGTATCGGCGAGGGCAGTTCCTGGATTGCAGAGGCCTGGACTGCGACTCAAGCATAGTCGCAAGTCAGCACTTCTGAAGATCCCAAGCGGTTCACTGCACAGTGACAGATCATTGTTGCGAAAGGACTTTTTCAACAGATACAAAAAAGGCCACTCTTTCGAGTAGCCTTTTTTGATGTTTGGTTGCGGGAGCCGGATTTGAACCGACGACCTTCGGGTTATGAGCCCGACGAGCTACCAGACTGCTCCATCCCGCGTCTGTGTGGCGGCATTTTACAGACGAACGACAGGGTGTCAACCGCTAATCCCGTAAAGGGTCAAATAAGTGTGCAATCGCGTCAAACGGTCGCAGGTGGCGCGTTAAGTTTCGGAAATGCAAAGAATTCCTGTTTGGCGATCACATCTCTAAAAAGAAGGAAATCCAAAAACAGACGCGCACAAAAAAGGCCACTCTTTCGAGTAGCCTTTTTTGATGTTTGGTTGCGGGAGCCGGATTTGAACCGACGACCTTCGGGTTATGAGCCCGACGAGCTACCAGACTGCTCCATCCCGCGTCTGTGTGTCGGCATTCTACAGATGAACGCCGGGGTGTCAACCCGCAATCTGGATAAAATCTGTTGAGGTTCAATCGGTTAGCGTTTTTTCTCGGGTGTTTTTCAGGCTGCAGGGCAGGTGGGGCGGGGCTTTCAGCTCTATTGGCGGCCGCTCGTCGATTGAGAAAATAAATTCAAAGGACATTTCCTACCGCCTGGAAAGAACATTCATACCACTGGTGCTATATACAGGTGTCAGTGAGATACTGCCGGTCCGGCTTGCCACATTCCCTTTTCTGACATGACTCAGCGAAAAATCATCCACATTGACTGCGACTGTTTCTACGCCGCCATCGAGATGCGCGATGACCCGCGTCTGGCCGGCAAGCCGTTGGCGGTGGGCGGTTCGGCGGATCGCCGTGGGGTGATTGCCACCTGCAACTATGAAGCGCGCGCGTACGGCGTGCGTTCGGCGATGGCGTCGGGGCATGCCTTGAAACTGTGCCCGGACCTGACCATCGTCAAGCCGCGTATGGATGCGTATCGCGAAGCGTCGAAAGAAATACACACGATCTTCAGCGACTACACCGACCTGATTGAGCCACTGTCGTTGGATGAGGCCTATCTCGACGTATCCGACAGTGCGCATTTTGGCGGCAGTGCCACGCGCATCGCTCAGGACATCCGTCGCCGAGTCTCCAATCAATTGCACATCACCGTTTCTGCGGGGGTGGCGCCGAACAAGTTTCTGGCCAAAATTGCCAGCGACTGGAAAAAGCCCAACGGTTTGTTTGTGATCACGCCGGATCAGGTCGAAGACTTTGTCAGTGGCTTGCCGGTGAGCAAGTTGCACGGTGTCGGCAAGGTCACGGCCGACAAACTGGGCAGGCTCGGCATCATTGACTGCTCGCAGTTGCGCGAGTGGGACAAGCTGGCGCTGGTACGCGAATTCGGTAGCTTCGGCGAGCGATTGTGGAGTCTCGCCCGTGGGATCGATGACCGGCTGGTGCATAACGACAGTCGGCGTCAGTCGATCAGTGTGGAAAATACCTACGACGTTGATCTGCCGGATCTGCGCAGTTGCCTCGACAAGCTACCAGAGCTGTTGGAAACCCTGAAAACCCGTATGGCAAGGATCGACAGCAGCTATCGGCCGGGCAAGCCGTTCGTCAAAGTGAAGTTTCATGACTTTACCCAGACCACGCTGGAGCAGGCCGGGGCAGGGCGGGATCTGGGCAGCTATCAGTTGATGCTGACGCAGGCGTTCAATCGCGGCGGGAAACCGGTGCGGTTGCTTGGGGTCGGGGTGAGGCTGGAGGACTTGCGCGGCGGGTTTGAGCAGATGGAGTTGTTTGAGCGGTAGTCCGTTAAAAGCAAAAGATCGCAGCCTGCGGCAGCTCCTACAGAGAAATGCGTTCCCATGTAGGAGCTGCCGCAGGCTGCGATCTTTTAATAGGCCTTAATTCGGACCCGGATCCGCCACCAGACGCCCGGCATCCTTGGTCAGCGACTTGAGAAACTCAGTCTGCAACTCAGGATCATTGCGCGTCAGTTCGATCAGGCTTTGTTCCAGCTCGCTGGCTTCTTCTTCCAGACCCAGTTCCGACAAGCGCTTGACCCGGTGTACCCACTGGCTCACTTCGTCGTCTTCGAGATCGTCGTAAATCAGCCCGTGCGCTTCCAGCAACTTGCTACGCAGATGACTGCTGATCATCAGCGATGAGTCCGAGTGCACATCATCCTTGGCGTCTTCGACGCTGATCTGCAGTTTGCCGACGTGATTGAGGTCATTTTCGGCGAACGGACTGTCGAGCAGGTTCAGACGCAGCACACCATTACGATCGGTGGACATGTCGAAGATCTGCTTGCCGGCCTTGACCTGCACCGGCCGCTCGCTCCAGGGCAGGCTCGAATACTCCGTGCGCTTGTCGCGCTGGACTTCATCGATGCCGGCCAGGTTCTGCTGCGCACGACCGTTGGACTGCACGTTCATGAACGGATTGAGCCCGGCAAAACCGTAGCTCAGCCAGTCCTTGGTGACGCTGTCTGGCAGGTTGCCGAGGGCGAACACGTTGATCACGTTGGCGCCGACGCCACCGACCACGGCGACCGCACCCAGCGGGATCTCGTAGACCTCCCGCCAAGGCTGGTAGGGCGTATAGCGATCGTAGCGACGTGTTACTTCGAACTCGGTGACTTCAAAAGTCTTCTGTTCGTTGATCTTCACGCGTCGCTGCGGCAGCTCAAGCTCCTTAGGCTCACCGACATCAATCTGCAGGCTATGGTCGAGCAACTTTCGCTCGACCCGCTCTTCGTGCTCACTGCGTTGTGACATGTGATTGGCACAGCCGCTGACCAGCAGGGCACCGCACAGGGCGGTGCCACCGAGGCCTAAGGTGTTTCGCTTGAACATGATGTCTCTATCTGGTTTCAGCGGCGGATACGGGCCTGCAGGAAGGACAATACGTCGGCCACCGGCAATGCTTGCGCTTCGCCTTCGGTACGGCTCTTGTATTCCAGGTTGCCTTCGGCGAGGCCGCGGTCGCTGACCACGATCCGGTGAGGGATGCCGATCAGCTCCATGTCCGCGAATTTGATGCCCGGGCTGGTTTTCTTGTCGCGATCGTCCAGCAGCACTTCGAAGCCAGCCGCCGTCAGTTCGGCGTACAGCTTGTCGGTAGCTTCGCGGACCTGCTCGGTTTCATAGCGCAGCGGTACCAGAGCAATCTGGAACGGCGCCAGGGTGTCGCTCCAGATGATGCCGTTTTCGTCGTTGTTCTGCTCGATGGCCGCAGCCACCACGCGGGACACGCCGATACCGTAGCAACCCATTTCCAGAGTGACTGGCTTGCCGTTCTCGCCCAGCACTTCGCACTTCATCGCTTTGCTGTACTTGTTGCCCAGCTGGAAGATGTGCCCGACTTCGATGCCGCGCTTGATTTCCAGGGTGCCTTTGCCGTCCGGGCTTGGGTCGCCGGCAACCACGTTGCGCAGGTCAGCGACGGTCGGAACCGGCAGATCACGCTCCCAGTTCACGCCGAAGTAGTGCTTGTCATCGATGTTGGCGCCGATGCCGAAGTCGCTCATCAGCTCGACCGAACGATCGATGATGATTGGCAGCGGCAGGTTCAGCGGACCGAGCGAACCGGCGCCGGCGCCGATGGCGTCACGCAGTTCGGCATCCGTGGCCATGACCAGCGGACTGGCCACGCCAGGTTGCTGGGCAGCCTTGATTTCGTTGAGTTCGTGATCACCACGGATGACCAGCGCAATCAGCTTGCCTTCTTCTTCGGCGCGCACGATCAGGGTCTTGATGGTCTTCTCAATCGGCAGATTGAATTTTTCCACCAGCGCCGCGATGGTTTTGGTATCTGGGGTGTCGACCAGGCGCAGCTCTTCGGTCGGTGCTGGGCGCGAGGTTTCGCGTGGCACCGCTTCGGCTTTTTCGATGTTCGCGGCGTAGTCGGAACCGTTGCTGAAGACGATGTCGTCTTCGCCGGACTCGGCCAGTACGTGGAATTCGTGGGAGCCGGCACCACCGATCGAACCGTTGTCGGCTTCAACCGGACGGAATTTCAGACCCAGGCGCGTGAAGATGTTGCAGTACGCTTCATGCATGCGGTCGTAGGTGATCTGCAACGACGCCTGATCAGCGTGGAAGGAGTACGAGTCCTTCATGATGAATTCACGGCCGCGCATCAAACCGAAGCGTGGACGGATTTCGTCACGGAATTTGGTCTGGATCTGGTACAGGTTGATCGGCAGCTGTTTGTAGCTGCTCAACTCGTTGCGCATCAGATCGGTGATCACTTCTTCGTGGGTCGGGCCCGCGCAGAAATCACGACCGTGGCGGTCTTTGATGCGCAGCAGCTCAGGACCGTATTCTTCCCAGCGCCCCGATTCCTGCCACAGCTCGGCCGGTTGGGTGCTCGGCATCAACACTTCCAGAGAGCCGGCGGCGTTCATCTCTTCGCGAACGATGGCTTCAACCTTGCGCATGACTCGCAAGCCCATGGGCAGCCAGGTGTACAGGCCCGAGGCGAGTTTGCGGATCATGCCGGCGCGCAGCATCAGCTGATGGCTGATCACGACCGCGTCGGAAGGCGTTTCTTTCTGTGTGGCGAGCAAAAATTGACTGGTGCGCATGGTTGGCCGTTGTCGGTTGCTATGACTGGAAATGACTCCGCAGTGTACCGGCGAGTTTTGCCGACGTACAGGCGTGAGGTCAGTGGGGAGGCACGACGGCGGGATTCCTCCCGCCGTTGCCGAAACGTCTTACGATTCTTCTGTGACCGGCGTCGGTAAAGGCTCGGGCGTTGGCGTCGGGCCTTCGCGGCGGCTTTCCTGGAACCAGTGCAGGGCGATCAGCACCAGCGTCGGCACGCCGAGCAGGGCGGTGATCAGGAAGAAACTGTGGTAACCGAACTTCTCGACGAGGACCCCGGAATAGCCGCCCATCAGGCGTGGCAACAGCAGCATGATCGAGCTGAGCAGGGCGTATTGCGTGGCGGAGAACTTCAGGTTGGTCAGGCTCGACAGGTAGGCCACGAACGCCGACGTCGCCAGACCCGAACTGAAGTTGTCGAGGGAGATAGTGACCACCAGCATCTGCAGGTCCGGGCCCATGTCGGCGAGCATGACAAACAGCAGGTTGGTGGCTGCCGAAGCGACACCACCGATAAAGAGAATCGGCAGAATGCCGAAACGCACGATCAGCAGGCCGCCCATACCGGCGCCAACCAGCGTCATGATCAGGCCGAAGATCTTGCTGACGCTGGCAATCTGATCTTTGGTAAAGCCCTGGTCGATATAGAACACGTTGGCCATGACGCCCATCACCGTGTCCGACATTCGATAGGTGGCGATCAGACCGAGCAGCAGCAGTGCCTGCCAGCGATAGCGCAAAATGAAATCGTTGACCGGTGTCAGCACCGGTGCGAGGCCGCGACGACCCATGGTCGACAGACACAAGCCGGTGAGCAGCGTATAGAGAATGGCGCGCAGGAAGGCACGGTCCTCCAGCAGCAGGTCTAGCGGACTCATGTCACCGAACAGCACGCTGGCGAAATCAGTGTTGTAGAGCTGGGTGAACATCGCCGGTACCGAGACCAGCAAGACGATCAGCACAAATACCGACATCAGTTGGTGCATGAAGGTGTAGCGCCCGGCCTGCAATTGAGTGCGCAGCGGCACCGGCGGCTCGCGCATCAGCAGCGTGGTCAGCAGTGCGGGAATCATCAGCGCGCCGAACAGCGCGTAAGTGCCGGCCCAGGCGGAATGTTGATAGTTGAAGCCAGTGGAGCCGAAGCCCTCAGCGAAGAACAGCGCACCGGCAGTCGCCAGCAGTGCGGCGACGCGGTAACCGGACATATAACTGGCGGCAAGGGCGGCCTGGCGGTTGTCCTCGGCGATTTCCAGGCGATAGGCATCCACCGCAATATCTTGAGTGGCGGAGGCAAAGGCGACGACAACGGCGATCGCGATCAGCCAGGACAAGTGCTTCTGCGGATCACAGAAACCCATGCCGATCAGGCCGAGGATCACCAGCGCCTGCGAGAGCACCAGCCATGAACGGCGACGGCCAAGCTTGCCCAGCAATGGCAGGCGCCATTGGTCGAGCAGAGGTGACCAGACCCATTTGAACGCATAGGCCAGGCCGATCAGGCTGGCATAGCCGATGGTTTCACGGGCCACACCGGCTTCACGCAGCCAGACGGAAAGCGTTGAAAATACCAGCATGTACGGCAGGCCGGCGGCGAAACCGAGCAACAACAGCACGAGCGTCGAAGGACTGGCATAAGCGGCTAGCGCGGCGCGCCAGGTTTTACGGGGCATGGGCTGAAGTCTGCCTCAAGATTGCGAAAACAAAGCGCGCACTCTAACCGCTGTGCTCTACCGGACGCCAGCCATGGCGCTGAATATCCACACGATTGTTCAGGACGGTGATGCCTTCCATGCGCAATCGAGCCCGTTGTTCATCGCCCGACGGGCTGCCCACCGGCAGGCTGATCCGACCGCCGGCGCCCAGCACGCGGTGCCAGGGCAGTTTGGTATCGCCGGGCAATTGACTCAAGGTGCGGCCGACCCAGCGGGCGGCGCGCCCCAAACCGGCCAGTTCGGCTAACTGACCATAGCTGACGACTTTGCCTTCAGGCACTTGAGCGAGGGTGGAGTAGAGCGCCGTGCGTCGGATTTGCGCTTCACTGTCACGGTCGTGGGGCTGCTCTGTCACGGGCGCGGTTCCTGAACATGGGCGGATTTGATGCTTGAAGGGTAATCCGTCGCGGCGTAGTTGAGAAATGAACTCAATGGAAATCGTCCGGTCAGTCCTTGTCAGGGTCTTATTCCTACGGATAATGCCGACCTTTTTCGCAAACTTGAGCCTTCGATTCGCTTATGTTTTCCAGATCCTTGCTGTGCCTTGCTGTTTTCAGTGCGTCTACGCCCCTGCTTGCCGACACCGTCTGGTTGAAGAACGGTGACAAGTTGAGCGGTACCATTACGGTATTCGACGGCGGCAAGCTGTTGATCCAGACCAAATATGCCGGTGCGGTCACGATTGACTGGAAAGAGGTGAAAACCCTGGACAGCGATCAGCACTTGCTGGTCAAGCAGGACGCCTACACCGGTGAAGTGTCCAAGTCGCTGACGGCCGCCGAAGATGGCAAAGTCACCCTGGCCAACGGCGAAGCGCCGAAAACCGTTGAGCTGGCGAGCATTCAGCAGATTCTCAAGCCAAAACCGGTGGTCGAGGATCTGGTCTGGAAGGGCAATGTCGACCTGGCACTGGACTATCAGCGCGCCGAGAAGGACACCGATGACTACGATGTCGGCTTCAAGACCTCGGCACGTCATGGTCGCTGGCGTCATACCGCCGAAGGTGAATACAACCGCGAAGTGCAGGACGACGAAACCACCACCAACAACTGGCGCGCCGAATACGCACTCGACCGCTTCCTGACCGATCAATGGTTTTGGCAGGGCCGCCTGAACTACAAGCGTGATCACATCGAAGAGCTGGCACGCCAGCGTGTGGTCGGTACCGGTCCCGGCTACCAGTTCTGGGATGATGAGTTGGGCGCATTCTCGCTGGGCTCGCTGCTCAACCGCACCGATTACGAGTATCGCGATGGCAGTAAGGACAACTTCTATTCCGTCGCCATGAAGTGGGATTACAACCGTTACCTGATTGGCAAGAAGGTCGAGTTCTTCACCAATGGTGAAGTGGGCAAGCCGCTGTCCGGTGTTGCCGATTACGCGCTGGATGCTGAATTGGGTCTGCGCTACAAGGTTACCGACTGGGCCTCGCTCAACCTCAAGGCCGAGCGCGACATCATCAGCGGCACCAATGATGCCGATCTGAACAAGACCCGTTATACCGCCGGGTTTGGCGTGGCCTGGTAAGGCACAAGCAAAAGATCGCAGCCTTCGGCAGCTCCTACAGAGGATTGATGTACATCCTGTAGGAGCTGCCGAAGGCTGCGATCTTTTTTTGCGAGCTGAAAAACAGACGCCCACAAAAAAGCCCCGCTTTTAAGGGCGGGGCTCTTTTCTAAAGAAGCTACAAGTTAGATAACTTGTACTTCTTCAGCTTGCATGCCTTTCTGACCGCGGGTAGCGATGAAAGAAACCTGTTGGCCTTCTTTCAGGCTTTTGAAGCCGTCGGATTGGATAGCTTTGAAGTGAACGAACAGGTCGTCACCGGATTGTGGAGTGATGAAGCCGAAGCCTTTTTCATCGTTGAACCACTTAACGGTACCGGTTTGGCGATTAGACATGGTGTAACTCCTTGAACAAAGATAACTGCGACTCAGGAAGAACCCTGGCCGAGACTGAGTGCAAAGAGCAGGAAAAATTCTTGTAGATGGTTGGATCGAAATTCAACATATCGTGTAGAGATTCTCAGTGACACAAGCAACACAGTGACGCCACCTTAACCCAGTTTCCGAGAAGTGCCAATGCTTCTTGCGAAGGTTTCTCTGTTTTCGGGATCGGCGGTGTGACGGTTCGTCGCCAAAGCGCGTATTTCATGGGTGTTCGGCGAGAATTGCACCGCGCACTTTGAACCCGGCGGCGCGCCCGGTAAGATGCCGGACAGAATTTTTCCACCTCGCTATTCAGGACACCCCCGCCATGAGCATCAAATCGGACAAGTGGATTCGCCGCATGGCGCAGGAACAGGGCATGATCGAGCCTTTCGTCGAGCGCCAGGTGCGCGGCAGCGACGACAGCCGAGTGATCTCCTACGGTGTGTCGAGCTACGGCTACGATGTGCGTTGCACCAACCACTTCAAGGTGTTCACCAACATCAACTCGTCCATCGTCGACCCGAAAAATTTCGACCCGGGCAGCTTCGTCGACGTCCACAGCGACGTCTGCATCATTCCGCCGAACTCCTTTGCACTGGCCAGCACCGTCGAATATTTCCGTATTCCACGCAATGTGCTGACCATCTGCCTGGGTAAAAGCACCTACGCGCGTTGCGGCATCATCGTCAATGTGACGCCGCTCGAGCCTGAGTGGGAGGGTCACGTGACTCTGGAGTTCTCCAACACCACCAACCTGCCGGCGAAGATCTATGCCAACGAAGGTGTGGCGCAGATGTTGTTCCTCGAATCCGACGAGCAATGTGAAGTGTCCTACAAGGATCGTGGCGGCAAGTATCAGGGCCAGCGTGGCGTGACCCTGCCGCGCACCTGATCGGTCCATCCGACAGATCGCGGGAATTCTTTGGCGGGCAGACACTCTATGGGGTGTACTGCCCGTTTTGCTTTCGGCGAAACGGGCCTTCGCCGAGGAGTGCCCTATGAAGATCGATCCGCAAATCACTGCCGAACTGGCAAGGCTCGAGCCCAATCAGATTGGCGTATTGGCCTGGTCATTGCTGGCGCATCCGGCGCTGAGCATGGCTGGCGGAATTCCCGGACAGCCCGATCCTGATACCCCCAACGAACAACCGACCGAACCGGGCGAACCGACCCTTCCAGACGAGCCGCCACCGGCACCGGTTGCCTGATCTGCATTGAAAACGAATGGCCAGTCAGCTGAGGTCTGCAAAGACTTCAACTGACTGGCCATATTTCGTTATCGCCGATGACGAAAATCCTGCAACTTTCTTCCCGCTCGACCGCGTACCCGCCGGTAAAGGCGCCGAATGCCGGCAGCAGACTGATGTGCTCGCCAAGCCTGAAACACGCCAGGCGCAAGCTCTGCCGACCCTTGCCGTGCAGGCGATAGACCGGGTGTACGTGGCCCGCCAGCACATGCCTTTCAGGGTGGGGGTCAGGTTCATGCTGCAAGGCAAATGGCCCGAGCAGCAGCGGTTCCGGCACCACCCTGATGTTCAGCGATTCAGGTGGGTCACCAGCGCGTTTGTCGTGGTTGCCGCGGATCAGTGTCATCGGTAGCTCAGCGTGGCGCGCACGCCATTGCGCCAGCGCGCTCAGCGTGCCCGGGGCATGAGAGCCGGGCCCGTGGAGGAAATCCCCAAGAAAGATCAATAAACGGCAGGGCAGCTTTGCCAGCAACCGATCAATCACGGCGATATTGCTCGCCGTGGTGCCGTGTGGAACCGGTTGACCAAGACTGCGGTAAGCCGCGGCTTTGCCGAAATGCACATCGGCAATCAACAGAACCTGCTGCGCGGGCCAGTACAAGGCTTTTTCCGGCAAGAGCCAAAGCTCTTCGCCGGCCAGACGCACCGGATAGCCTGAACTCATGGGGATCTATCCTTGTCGGCGCTGTTCTCCAGATCACCGACCATCCGTCGGATGCGGTCAGCGAGTTTTTCCGAACTCATGCTTTCGCGCATGCGTTCCACCAGCAGCGGAAAGCCTAGCGGTGTAGGACGTTTAAGCAGATGCACGTCCAGTTTCATCCCGTTGATCCGCTCCAATGTCTGTTCCAGACGACGAATATCCAGTTCTTCCCGCAGGACTTCTTCCCCGGCCTGAGCCAGCAACAGATTGTCGGCGTCGTATTGTTTGAACACTTCGAAAAACAAACCGCTGGAAGCCTGCACCTGTCGGGTGCTTTTCGGCGCGCCGGGGTAACCAGCGAAGACCAGCCCGGCAATGCGCGCGATCTCGCGAAAGCGCCGCAGGGCCAGTTCGCCGGCGTTCAGGCTGGCCAGAACGTCCACCAATAAATCATCGGCATGGAACAGCTCGGCATTCAAGTACTCGGCCCAGTCGATCGGCGTAGCGCTGAGCAATTCCAGGCCGTAATCGTTCACCGCGATGGAAAACGTCACGGGTTGCCGTTGACTGACGCGCCATGCCAGCAGACTCGCCAGCCCCAGATGCACTTGGCGCCCGGCAAACGGATAGAGGAAAAGGTGCCAGCCCTCGCGGGACTTCAGCACTTCGGCCAACAGGTTGTCTGTCGTGGGCAAACCCGACCAGCGCATCTGGGTTTCCAGTAACGGTCGCAAGGCCTGCATTTCCGGGCCGACAAACTCACCTTGCGCGGCCTCGCTGAAACGCCTGACCACGGCTTCGGCCAGTTCGTTGGAAAGTGGCATCCGCCCACCATTCCAGCGCGGTACGGCGGCTTTTTTGGCGGTGCTGCGTTTGACGTAAGCGGTCATGTTTTCCACTCGCACCAGTTCCAGCAAACGCCCGGCGAAGAGAAAACCGTCACCGGGTTTGAGTCGGGCGATAAAGCCTTCCTCGACACTGCCCAGTTGTTTGCCACCGCCGCCCTTGCTCCAGAATTTCAGGTGAATGCTCGCGTCGCTGACGATGGTGCCGATGCTCATGCGATGGCGCCGCGCCAATCGCGCATCCGGCACACGCCAGACGCCGTGCTCGTCCGGCTCGACCCGGCGGTAATCCGGATAGGCTGTCAGAGACATCCCGCCGTGGCGTACGAAAGCCAGCGCCCAGGCCCAATCGGCGGGGGTCAGGTCGCGATAGGCCCAGGCACCACGGACTTCTTCGTACAAGTCCTGAGGAATAAACCCACCACCGAGGGCCATGCTGACCAAATGCTGGACCAGCACATCCAGCGGTTTGTGCGGTGACTGGCGTGGTTCGATGCGCCGTTGCTCGACGGCATCGCGGGCGGCGGCCGCTTCGATCAACTCAAGGCTGTGCGTCGGCACCAGCGTTACTCTTGAGGTGCGCCCTGGCGCATGGCCGGAGCGCCCGGCACGTTGCATCAAACGCGCGATGCCTTTGGCCGAGCCGATTTGCAGCACGCGCTCGACCGGCAGGAAATCCACGCCCAGATCCAGGCTTGACGTGCAGACCACGGCTTTCAGTTGCCCGTCTTTCAAGGCCTGTTCCACCCAGTCACGGGTATCGCGTGACAATGAGCTGTGATGCAAGGCGATCAACCCGGCCCAGTCCGGCCGTGCCTCCAGTAGTGCCTGATACCAGATTTCCGATTGTGCCCGGGTGTTGGTGAACACCAGGCTGCTGGCGCAGGCCTCCAGTTCGGCGACCACTTGCGGCAACATCTTCAGGCCGATGTGCCCGGCCCAAGGAAAACGCTCGATGGCCGGAGGGAGGAGGGTGTCGACCTTCAGCGATTTTTCGCTTTGTCCCTGAATGCTGACGCCGCCGCCCTGTGGGATCAGCACTTGTTCGGCGTGGGATTGATTACCGAGGGTGGCTGACACGCCCCAGACGATCAGATCGGGCTGCCAATGGCGCAGGCGGGCGAGGGCCAGTTGCAGTTGCACGCCGCGTTTATTGCCGAGCAATTCATGCCATTCGTCGACGACGATCATGCGCAGACTCGCCAGCGCCACCTGCGCATCGGCGCGGGCGAGCAAAAGGGTCAGGCTTTCCGGCGTGGTGATCAGCGTGGTCGGCAGGCGCCGGCTCTGGCGTGCACGTTCGCTGCTGCTGGTGTCACCGGTGCGCAGGCCGATGCTCCATGGGATCTGCAGGTCATCAACCGGTGTTTGCAACGCGCGCGCGGTGTCGGCGGCGAGGGCGCGCATGGGCGTTATCCAGAGAACGGTCAGCGGTTCGGCGGGGGCTTTGCGTTTACGCGGGGATTCAACAACCGCTACGGGTTTGGCGAAGCGATTGAGCGCGGCAAACCACACTGCATAGGTTTTACCGGCACCGGTGCTGGCGTGGAGCAGACCGGACTCACCGTTTTCGACCGCCGCCCACACCTGTTTCTGAAAGGCGAACGGCTTCCAGTCGCGGGCGCTGAACCAGGTTTTTGCAAGGTCGGAAGATTTCGCCATGCGGGCTGCGCGCGCTCTGGAGGTGTTCTTCCAGTGACCACGCGGCGGGCGGACAAGTTTGATTTTTGTAGACGATGAAAAACGAATGTGGGAGCGAGCCTGCTCGCGAATGCGGTGTGTCAGCCAACAATTCCTAAACTGACACACCGCTTTCGCGAGCAGGCTCGCTCCCACAGGGGATTGTGTACGGCGTTATTTGAGGTTACCGCTGAGGAATTGCTTCAGGCGTTCGCTTTTCGGATTGCCCAGCACTTCTTCGGGTGCGCCTTCTTCTTCCACCAAGCCTTGGTGCAGGAACAGAACCTGGCTGGAAACTTTGCGGGCGAAGCTCATCTCATGGGTCACCATGATCATGGTCCGGCCTTCTTCGGCGAGTCCCTGAATCACCTTCAACACTTCCCCCACCAGCTCCGGGTCGAGCGCCGATGTCGGTTCATCGAACAACATCACCTCCGGTTCCATCGCCAGTGCCCGGGCAATCGCCACGCGCTGTTGTTGTCCGCCAGAGAGAAACGCCGGGTATTGATCCGCCACTCGCGCCGGCAAGCCGACCTTGTCCAGATAACGCCGCGCACGGTCGTCGGCTTCCTGTTTGCTGCAACCCAGCACCCGGCGCGGGGCCATGGTGATGTTTTCCAGCACGGTCATGTGGCTCCACAGGTTGAAATGCTGGAACACCATCGCCAACCGTGTGCGCAAACGTTGCAGTTCATCGGCGTCGGCGACGTGCATGCCGTGGCGGTCGGTGACCATGCGGATCGCCTGGCCATCCAGGCTCATGGCGCCATCATTGGGTTGTTCGAGAAAGTTGATGCAGCGCAAAAAAGTGCTTTTGCCCGAGCCACTGGCGCCGATCAGGCTGATCACGTCGCCGGTCTTGGCCTTGAGCGAAACGCCTTTGAGCACCTGATGGTCGCCATAGCTTTTGTGCAGGCCTTCAACGGTCAGTTTGTACATGGGACAGACATCCTCAAGGCGAAAGTAGGTAGCCGCTGCGATAGGCTTCAGCGCCCGCGACGTGGGCGATAACCATGCCGGCGGTGGCCATGCGGCGCAGCGAGCGGGCGTACATCACGCCGGCGCTGGTGCAATGAATAGGCGTGATCCGGTCGTTGATCGGGTCGATGATTTCGGCGATCTGCTGTCCGGCCTCCAGGACCTGCCCGGCTGTGGCGGTGTACACCAGCAGGCCGCCGACCGGCGTGGTTACCGGTTCGACTCCCGCGAGAGGCGTGGCCGGGAACGGCAATGGCGGCTGCGGTTTGGTCTCGCCAACGATTGCGTCGGACTGGATCAGGTAGTCGATCAGCGCCTGGCAGTCGCGGCTGGCCAACGGATGGGTGACGTCACCCTGGCCGCGCAACTCGACGGTTACCGAGAAACTGCCGAGCGGAATTTCGAAGTGTTCGCCGAAGCGTTCCTTCAATTGCCACCACAGCAGCGTGAAGCATTCGTCGAACGACTGGCCTCCGGAATCGGTAGCCAGCAAGCTCGCCTGAGCTTCGATGTAGCGCGCCAGCGGTTCGACCTGCGGCCACGCTTCGGGCGTGGTGTAGAGGTGCACCACCGATTCGAAGTCGCAATGCAAGTCGAGCACCATGTCCGCATCGCAAGCCAGCCGTTGCAGGGTCAGGCGCTGGGATTGCAACTGCGTGCTGGCAGTCTGGCGGGCGAGGGCGTTGCGCAGATGCGTGCGGATCAGTTCGAGGTTGTGCTGTGCATCGTCGTTCAACTTGCCCTCGATGGCGTTGCCGATTTCCTCGCTGAGGTCGACGAACCAGCGGTTGAAGTTCTGCCCGCTCTCCAGTTCGTAGCGGCCCAGTGGCACGTCCATCAACACTTGCTCGAGGCCGACCGGGTTGGCCACCGGCACCAGCACGATTTCGCTGCGCAGGCGGCCGGCGGCTTCCAGCTCGGCCAGACGTTGCTTGAGGTGCCAGGCGACGAGCATGCCCGGCAATTCGTCGGCATGCAGCGAAGACTGAATGTAAACCTTGCCCTTGGCCTGCTCCGGGCCGAAGTGGAAGCTGTGGATCTGTCGTGCGGTCCCCGGCAGCGGGGCCAGCAAGTCATGAATCAGGTGGCGCATTTGCAGGGTTGTCCTAGTGAGTCGGGCCGAGGAAGGCCAGCCATCGGCGTTCGGCAAGGCGGAACAGGCCGACCAGCGCAAAGGTAATGGTCAGGTAGATCAGCGCGGCGATGCCGAACGACTGAAAGGTCAGGAAGGTCGCCGAGTTGGCGTCCCGCGCAACTTTCAGGATGTCGGGGATGGTCGCGGTGAAGGCCACGGTGGTCGAGTGCAGCATCAGGATCACTTCGTTGCTGTAATACGGCAACGATCGGCGCAGCGCCGACGGCATGATCACGTAGGCATACAGTTTCCAGCCGGTCAGCCCGTAAGCCTTGGCCGCTTCGACTTCGCCGTGGTTCATGCTGCGAATCGCCCCGGCGAAAATCTCCGTGGTGTAGGCGCAGGTGTTCAGGGCAAAGGCGAGGATCGTGCAGTTCATCGCATCGCGAAAGAAACTGTCGAGCAGCGGCTGCGCACGCACGGCGGCGAGGCTGTAGATCCCGGTGTAGCAGATCAACAACTGGATATACAACGGCGTGCCACGGAACAGATACGTGTAGAACTGCACCGGCCAGCGAATGTAGAAATGCGGCGACACGCGGGCGATCGACAGCGGAATCGACACCAGGAAACCGAAGAAGATCGAGGCGCTTAGCAGCCACATCGTCATCGCCAGCCCGGTGATGTTCTGGCCGTCGGTATAAAGGAAAGCGCGCCAGTATTCCTGTAGAAGTTCGATCATCGTACGGCCTCCCGGGCACCGGCGGCGTAGCGGCGTTCGAGCCAGCGCAGGATGAAATTCGAGGCACTGGTGATCAGTAGATAGATCAATGCGGCGAGCACCAGGAAGTAGAACAGTTGATAAGTGCTTTTACCGGCATCTTGCGCGGCTTTGACCAGATCGGCCAGGCCGATGATCGACACCAGCGCGGTGGCCTTGAGCATCACCATCCAGTTGTTGCCGATGCCGGGCAGGGCGAAACGCATCATTTGCGGGAACACCACAAAGCGAAAGCGCTGACCGCGTTTGAGGCCATACGCGGTGGCGGCTTCAACCTGACCGCGCGGCACCGCGAGGATCGCGCCACGGAAGGTTTCGGTGAAATACGCGCCATAAATGAAGCCGAGGGTCAGCACCCCGGCGCTGAACGGGTCGATTTCGATGTATTCCCATTCCATGTAGTCAGTCAGGGTCGTCAGCCAGGTTTGCAGGCTGTAGAAGATCAGCAGCATCAGCACCAGATCCGGCACGCCGCGAATCAGCGTGGTGTAGAGCTGAGCGGGCAGGCGCACCAGTTTGACTTTTGACAGTTTGGCACTGGCGCCGAGGAGGCCGAGCAACACGGCTACCAGCAGCGACAACGCCGATAATTTGATGGTCATCCAGGTGCCTTGCAGCAGCAACGGGCCGAAGCCCTTGAGGCTGAAGGCTGCGAGCCCCAGATTTTGCAGGAGGTTTTCGAACATAAATCAGCAACCTGAGCGGATGGAAAAGGCGCCCATCGAGGATGGGCGCCGGGGCATTATTTGCCGCTGTACAGATTCAGATCGCCAAAGTGTTTCTTTTGAATCTCGGCGTATTTGCCGTCATCGTGTAACGCTTTGATACCTTTATCTAAAAGCGCTTTCAGCTCAGTGTTACCTTTCTTAATACCGACAGCGGTTTTGGCTGGCAGCAATTCGCTGTCGACTGGCTTGCTGACGTCATAGTCGGCGCCCTGTGGCGACTTCAAAAAACCCAGTTCCGCTTGCAGCATGTCCTGAATACCGGCGTCGAGACGGCCGGAGGTCAGGTCGGAATACACCTGATCCTGGTTCTGATAGGCCTGGGTTTTCACGCCGGCCTTGTCCAGCACGGCTTTGGCGTAGGCTTCCTGAATGGTGCCCTGCTCGTAGCCGACGGTTTTGCCCTTGAGCGACGCGACGTCTGCGGTGATGCCGGAACCTTTCTTGAACACATAAGCGGTTGGGCCGGAGAACAGCTCGCTGGAGAAGTCGATGACTTTTTCGCGGGCCGGGGTCACGGTCATCGACGAGATGACACCGTCGAATTTGTTGGCCTTGAGGCCCGGAATCATGCCGTCGAAGTCACTTTCGACCCACTTGCACTTGACCTTCAGTTCGGCGCAGATCGCGTTGCCCAGGTCGATGTCGAAACCCACCAGGCTGCCGTCGGCCGCTTTCGACTCGAACGGTGCGTACGAAGGGTCAACGCCAAAGCGCAGCTCTTTGTATTCCTTGGCCAGCGCGGAGCCAGCGGCCATGCACAACGCCAGTGCAGAAAGGGTCAGCAATGCTTTTTTCATTATTCAATCCCTAAGAACCAATATGAGCGCTTGTGGCGCAGAATTATTGTTACTGGAACGCGTACGACCTATAGAAAGTAGCAATTTCCGAACCAGAGTCCCGAACAAGTGTTTTAAAAGGTTGGGCGGGGAGAGATGAGAGCGATTGAATGCCCGGAAATGGGCATTGCGATTTCGTTGCACTGTTTCGGATCAAACCCCGATATTGAGGGCAGGTGACTGATCGTTCCCACGCTCTGCGTGGGAATGCCTCAATGGACGCTCTGCGTCCGCTATGGGACGCGGAGCGTCCCGGCTGCATTCCTTTGCTGCGCGTGGGAACGTTCATCGAGTTGTGTGTTGTCACGGGAAAAGGGGTCAGGCCAGCAGATCCTGCAGAGTGGCTAGGCTATCGGCCTCATCCACGGTTTTATCCTGACGCCAGCGCAGCATCCGGGGAAAACGCACGGCAATCCCGCTCTTGTGTCGGCGGGAGAGGGCGATGCCTTCGAAGCCGAGTTCGAACACCAGACTCGGTTTCACACTGCTCACCGGGCCGAACTTTTCCACGGTGGTCTTGCGCACAATGCTGTCGACCTGACGCATTTCCTCATCGGTCAGTCCAGAATACGCCTTGGCAAACGGTACCAGCGCGCGCTGACTCGAATCGGGCGGGCCGTCCCACACAGCAAAGGTGTAATCGCTGTACAAACTGGCCCGCCGACCATGGCCGCGCTGCGCGTAAATCAACACGGCATCGACACTGAACGGATCAACTTTCCACTTCCACCACACGCCCATGTCCTTGGTGCGTCCGACGCCGTACAGGGAATCACGCGCCTTGAGCATCATGCCTTCAACACCCAAGCGCCGTGAGGACTCGCGCTGGCGGGCGAGGTCGAACCAGTCGCTGCCGGTCAGCACCGGCGAGGCCAGCAGCACCGGGCTGTTACAGCGGGCGATGACTTCTTCCAGTTGTGCGCGGCGCTTGGCCTGCGGCTGATTGCGCCAGTCTTCGCCCTGCCATTCGAGCAAGTCGTAGGCGAGCACCACCACCGGCACCTCTTCGAGGATTTTCTTGTCGAGGGTTTTGCGGCCGATGCGTTGTTGCAGCAGGGCGAAGGGCTGCACGGCTGGCGGTTCGTTCGATTGCGGATCAAAGGCGTCTTCAGTGCGCGGATGCGTGCTTTTCCACACGACGATTTCGCCGTCGATCACTGTCCCGTCGGGCAAGCCGTGCACCAATACATCCAGTTCCGGAAAGCGCTCGGTCACCAGTTCCTCACCCCGCGACCAGATCCACAGCCGTCCCTCACGTTTGACCACCTGCGCGCGGATGCCATCCCACTTCCATTCCACCTGCCAGTCGCTGGCCGGGCCGATCAGCGCCTCGAATTCTTCCACCGGTTGCGACAAGGCGTGAGCGAGGAAAAACGGGTAGGGCTGGCCGCCGCGCTGGGCATGTTCATCGCTGGATTCTGGGGCAATCAGTTTCAGGTAACTGGCCGCGTTCGGCCGGTTCGACAGATCGGTGTAACCGACCAAGCGCTGCGCCACACGTTTGCTGTCCAGCCCGGCCATCGACGCCAAGGCCCGGGTGACCAGCAGTTTCGATACGCCGACGCGGAAACTGCCGGTGATCAATTTGATGCACAGCATCAGGCTCGATCGATCCAGTTGCGCCCACAGGGCGGGCAGTTGGCGGCTCAAGTACTCCGGGGTTTCACCGCGCAGCGGCAGCAGTTTTTCTTCGATCCATTCGGCGAGGCCGGCGTCGGAGCTGTGCGGGTTCTCCGCGAGTACCAGGGATATGGTTTCCGCCAGGTCACCGACCGCTTGATAGCTCTCCTCAAACAGCCATGGCTCCAGGCCGGAGACTGCGACGGCGAGTTCGCGCAGAATTCGCACTGGCACCAGTTGTCGGGGCCGGCCACCGGAGAGGAAGTACACCGCCCACGCGGCGTCATGCGGTTCGGCCTGGGCAAAGTAAGTCTGCATCGCCGCCAGTTTGGCGTTGCTTGACGTGGTTGCGTCGAGTTCGGCGTACAACTCGGCGAATGCTTTCATGCGGGCATCTCGGCGATGGTCGGTTCGGCAGCGATGTTTTCTTCTTCGTCATCGCCGTATTCGGTGTTGAAGCCCTGAGCATCCAGACCCTGTTCGCGCAGGTGCCGCACAAGCACGCCGATCGCACCGTGGGTGACCATCACCCGTTCCGCGCCGGTTTGCTCAATCGCCCAGAGCAGTCCGGGCCAGTCAGCGTGATCGGAGAGCACGAAACCGCGATCCACACCGCGCCGCCGTCGGGTGCCGCGCAATCGCATCCAGCCGCTGGCAAACGCGTCGCTGAACTCGCCAAATCGGCGCATCCAGGTGCTGCCTCCGGCTGAAGGCGGGGCGATGACCAAGGCTTGGCGCATGATCGGGTCGCTTTTTTTCACGTCGCCGGCGTAGATCGTCGGTGGCAGATAAACGCCCGCCTCGCGGTAGACCCGGTTCAGCGGCTCGACTGCACCGTGGCTGAGGATCGGGCCGAGGCTTTCGTCGATGCCGTGGAGAATCCGCTGGGCCTTGCCGAACGAGTAACAGAACAACACGCTGGCCTTGCCGGCGGCAATATTCGCCGCCCACCACTGATTGATCTCGCTGAACACTTGCGCCTGTGGCTGCCAGCGGTAGATCGGCAGGCCGAAGGTCGATTCGGTGATGAAGGTGTGGCAGCGCACCGGTTCGAACGGCGCACAAGTGCCATCCGGTTCGATCTTGTAATCGCCGGACGCGACCCAGACTTCACCGCCGTACTCCAGACGGACTTGTGCCGAGCCGAGGACGTGGCCGGCGGGGTGAAAACTCAGGGTGACACCGTGGTGCGTCAGGCGTTGGCCGTAGGCGAGGGTTTGCAGGTTGATGTCCTGCCCCAGTCGCGCGCGCAAAATCCCTTCGCTGGCGCTGCTGGCGAGGTAATGCTGGTTGCCGGTACGGGCGTGATCGCCGTGGGCATGGGTAATGACCGAGCGCTCGACGGGGCGCCACGGATCAATGTAGAAATCCCCGGCAGGGCAATAGAGACCTTCGGGGCGGGCGATAACAAGGTCCATGTCGTTACCAGAAATGGGGGGCTTGTTAGCTATGAGGTTGGCGCGTGTTCAGAAGTTCTATCGACTTTGAAGAGCAACCCTCACCCCAGCCCTCTCCCGGAGGGAGAGGGGGCTGACGGAGGTGTCCGGGAGAGCTACGCCGACTTGAAATACCGAGTCGAACACAGATTCTGGACCAGATCAAAAGCGCATCACCCCGGCCCTCTCCCGGAGGGAGAGGGGGCTGACGGAGGTGTCCGGGAGAGCTACGCCGACGTGAAATACCGAGTCGAACACAGATTCTGGACCAGATCAAAAGCGCATCACCCCAGCCCTCTCCCGGAGGGAGAGGTATCTGGCCAGCTACATCAACCTGAAAGACCGGGTCGATTACGGATTCGGCAAGGCACGAACCGAGTTGATTCTGGATTCGGCAGTGCACGTTCAGGTCGGCGCATGTCCCAAGCAACCCCCAATCAGTCCCCTCTCTCTCCGGGAGAGGGTTAGGGGGAGGGGCTTTTGACCTTTGCCTTATTTGCCGGGAGTAAGGGTCAAACGAGTTTTGCCGTAGACCCGATCAAAGTTCTGCGGCTGCATCGGCAAGCCGATGTACTGCCCCTTCAGCCACGCATCAATCCCGTTGAGGTAATTCGGACTGACCGGATTACCCGACTGCCCCGTACCGTTCTGCCCCATCAGCGGCTCAGCCTGACCGAAGTCGACAATGAAACGCATCGACGGCGCACGCGTAGTGGTGAAATCCTGACCCCAGGCGAACGCCGACGTGTTCAACGTAGTGTGATCACCACCCGCCGCCAAAGGCCCCCGAACGGTCTGGCCATTGCTGTTCTTCCAGGCATAACTGTGCAGCTTGCCCCACTGCCAGGCCCGGTGATCGCCACCCAACTGACTGTCGCCAGCGCTGATCGCCGCCGCGAAGCTATGGGCAAGAATCACCGCTTTATCCTCTTTCTGCGGCGTGCGAATGTCATCCCAGAACGGACTGTCTTCACGCCCCAACAAATGGTCAGCCTGCGCCGCGTAGGACAAATCACCATTAGCAATAAACGCCTTCCACCCTGGGCTCGATTCCGGGCCGAGTTCGTCGAGGAAGATCTGCTTCATGCTTTCCTGCAGGAACAACTCATAGATCGCCGCATCCGCGGAGGTCGGGCTGAGCTTGCCGTCAAACGCCATCAACCGCGTAAACGCTTCACGGGCCTTGCTGCGATCGGCTTCCGGCAGGGCGTCAATCGCCTGTTTCAGCGGTTGCTTCATGCCCGGTGCTTCGAAGACTTTCTTCAGCTTGGCGGCGAAGGTGGTGGTTTGGTCGTATTGCATGGCGATCACGCTGCGGCTGTCGTGTTTGCCGCTGCCAGCCAATTCGGCCAAACGCTCGCCACGCTCCGGTGCGGCCCAGGAGTTCGACAGTTGCATGCCGTAACCGTGAGGAATCACGCGTTGGTTGGCGGTGCCGAGCCAGCCTTGCGCCGGATCCTGATCGTACGGGTGCAGCATCGGATCGGCGTAACCGTCCCAGTCGTAGCGACCTTCCCAGCCCGGAGATGGCAGCAAACCTTCGCCTTCACGCCGATTCGGGAAACGCCCGGTGACTTGCCAGCCAATATTGCTCGCATCGGCGAACACCAGATTCAAGGCGATGGCGCGAATTTCACGGCTGGCATCCGAGGCACGTTCAACGGTTTGCGCACGGGTCAGATCAAAAAAAGCATCCAGAGACTTGTCATCGGTGAAGCTCGGCGTCTGCAAGGCTAGACCGTAGCCGCTGCCCTGCGCCGCCGCTTGAGCGCTGTTGAGTAGCGCGCCGTGACGGGTTTCGTACACCGCTTCGCGAATCGGTCGCTGGCCTTTGACGAAGTAGGTTTCGTTGCGCACGCCCAGCGGTTGCCATTTGCCGTTGACCTCGTAGGTCAGGCTGCTGCCCTGGCGACGGATTTTTTCCAGGAACAGATCCTGGTTATCGCCGAGCACGCTGGTCGTGCTCCATGCCACTTTGCCGTTGAAGCCGCCGAGGACCAACGGCAAACCGGCGACGGTGACGCCCGCCGCCTGATATTTCGGTGCGCGGATCTGCACGAAGCTCCACAGCGATGGCGCGGCCAGCGGCCCATGGGCGTCGCTGGCCAGCAGGCTCTTGCCGCTGCGGCTGCGTTGTGGGGCGATTGCCCAGTTGTTCGAAGACGTCGTGCCCAGCAGGTTGAGTGCCGAGAGTTGCTGACTGGCGTTGCTCAGCTCGGTCAGGCCGGGAATCTGCCCGTTGAGCTTGAGGCCTTGCAGCTTGTCGGCTTCGGCCAGTGGCAGGTTTTCGTCGGGCGCGGACGGCGTCAGCCAGGCCAGTTTGTCGCTGGTCACGGTTTGCGCAAGCACCAGTGAGGAAATTTCTTCCGGCAGGTTGGCCGACTGGCTGAAATTCAGCAGGGCGAAAATCAGCGCCGAATCTTCCGGCTTCCAGTATTCAGGCTTGTAACCGCTGGAGGCGAGGTCGCCCGGCAACTTGTCGGCGTAGCGGAACAGGTAGGCGTTGACGCCCCGCGCATAGACTTCGAAGAAACGCTTGAGGCGTGGCGACGAAGCCTTGTACAGCTCGCCGGCGCTTTTCTTCAGGTTGACTGCGCGCATGTAGCGGTCGGCATCGAGCATCGATGCACCGGACATTTCCGCCAGACGGCCCTGAGCAAGCAGGCGCAGGGTGACCATCTGGTTGATGCGGTCGCTGGCGTGGACGTAGCCGAGGCTGAACAGCGCGTCGTGGAAGGTGTTGCTCTCGATCAACGGCATGCCCATGGCATTGCGCCGCACCGACACGTTCTGCGCCAGGCCCTTGAGCGGCTGCACGCCGGAGGTCGGCGGGAGGGTGTCTTGCGCGTTCCAGGTCTGGCAACCGGACAGGCCCAATACACCGGCCACTGCTGCGGCAACGCCGAACCGGGGAAGAAAATGTGTGAGGGCTGGCGAGGCCATGGCAAAGCTCCTGCGGGGGGTAGCGTCAGTAAAGGCGCTACGTTAGTGAGCAGGAGGTAGCCGCGCAAGCGGGGGCAGGGGTTATTTGTGTATTTCTGTCGAATGGAAAAGATCGCAACCTGCGGCAACTCCTGCATAGGCATGCATTCCCATGTAGGAGCTGCCGCAGGCTGCGATCTTTTGCCGTTAAATCAGGATTTGGGTGGATTGATTTTCTGCACCAACGCATACGCCTTCACTGTCGCAGGGCGATCCTTGATGTGGTTGAACCAGCGCAGTACATGCGGGAAGTCTTCAAGGTTCTGGCTCTGCCACTTGTGCGAAACGATCCACGGATAAATCGCCATGTCGGCAATGCTGTATTCGCTGCCGCCGACGAATTGGTTATCGGCCAGCTGCTTGTTCAATACGCCATATAGCCGCGCGGTCTCGTCGATGTAGCGCTTGATCGCGTAAGGGATTTTCTCCGGGGCGAACTGGCTGAAGTGATGATTCTGCCCGGCCATCGGCCCCAAACCACCCATCTGCCAGAACAGCCATTGCAACGCCGTTTGCCGACCGCGCAGGTCTTTTGGCAGAAACTTCCCGGTCTTCTCCGCCAGATACAGCAGGATTGCCCCGGACTCGAAGAGCGACAGCGGCTCGCCGCCATCGGCAGGCGTGTGGTCGACGATGGCCGGGATGCGGTTGTTCGGGGCGATTTTCAGAAAATGCGGCTGGAACTGCTCACCCTGGCTGATGTTGATCGGGTGCACGTTGTACGGCAGGCCGGCTTCTTCGAGGAACAGGGATATCTTGTGGCCGTTGGGGGTGGTCCAGTAATACAGATCGATCATGGAAAACTCCAAAGCAGAAATGGACGTGTGTGCGGACAGCAAACGCCGGCGTCAGGTCGTCCCGTGTGCGTTCGATAGCTTGCTTAACAGGAAGAGGTGATGCTGAACTGCGCAGAATTCAATGACCCCGCGTGAGAAAAATCGCCATGGAGCTTCAGGCCAACGCTGCACTGATCATCATCGACCAGCAAAAAGGCATCCTGCAGCCACGTTTGGGGCGGCGCAATAATCCGCAGGCGGAAGAGCGAATCCTTGATCTGCTGAGGCTTTGGCGGCGTAGCGGGCGACCGGTGATTCATGTGCAGCATCTGTCGCGTGCGCCGGATTCGGTGTTTTGGCCGGAGCAGGAAGGGGTCGAGTTTCAAGAGAGATTTTTGCCGCAGGACGGTGAATGGCTGATTCAGAAGCAGGTGCCGGATGCGTTTTGTGCCACCGGATTAGAAGCGCGGTTGCATGAGGTGGGGATCGGGCAGTTGGTCATTGTTGGCGTGGCAACGAACAACTCCGTTGAATCCACGGCGCGCACGGCGGGGAATCTGGGGTTCGATACGTGGGTGGCAGAGGATGCGTGCTTCACCTTCGACAAGGCCGATTATTTCGGCACGCGGCGTACTGCTGAAGAGGTGCACGGGATGTCGCTGGGTAATTTGCAGGGGGAGTATGCGACGGTGGTCAGTGCTGCACATATTCTGGTGGCTGGCTGAAAAACTTCGCCGTATGTGCCGGCCCCTTCGCGAGCAAGCTCGCTCCCACAAGGTCTGCGGATGTCCACAAAAAATGTGTTCGGCGTAGAACCACTGTGGGAGCGAGCTTGCTCGCGAAGGCGGCAGGTCAGGCGAAGAGGGTCTTCGCCCAGTGCATCAAGCGCCGTGGCACTTCTTGAATTTCTTGCCGTTGCCGCATGGGCACGGGTCGTTGCGGCCGACGTCTTTCAGGGCGTTGCGCACCGGTTCCTGGTGGGCGTGGCCGCAGTTCGGGCCGTGAACATGGCCGTGGTCATGCTCGTGATGATGGTCATGATCGTGGTTGCAGTCAGGGCCATGGACATGAGGTTGCTGGGTCATCGGTGTTGCTCCGGAATTAAATCGGCGGGGATTATCACGCCATTGCGCTCAAGGTGCACGTAGTGGGCGATGAATAAACCGGTTTCCATCTCGCCCTGCAATCGATAGGGAATCTGCTGGTTGGGACTTTTCAGCATTTTCACCACGTCTTTTACCCGAGGCCACAGGTTGGTACGGATGGGCACCTTGAAATACGCGCTGCGTTTCGGCCCGACGGTGAACCAGTGTTCATGCTCGCCTTCGGCCAGCAGCATGTCGGCCAGATGAATGCGGTATTCCAGGCCGCGCACGGTCAGGTCGCTGTCGTTGGGATTGTCGACGCGAAAGTGCAGGATGAATTTCTGTTCGAGCAGTTTGGCGCGCACTACTTCGACTTTCACCAGATGCACGGTGGGGTCGACGCTGTCATCGCTGAACCACGACGCGCAGCCGCCGAGGTTGAGGATCAGCATCAGGGTGAAAACCTGGAATGTGCGCCATTGACTGAGCATCGAGTAAAACTCCTTTTGCTCCCAGTCTAGTCGCCGACGAATCTAAGCGCCGAAATACCCCGCACAGCACTTCTTGAACTTCTGCCCGCTGGCGCAGGGGCAACTGTCATTGCGCCCCAGTTTCAACTGCACCGTCGGGTCGATGAAGTACCAGCGGCCGGCGTTCTGCACGAACGATGAGCGCTCGCGATGGCTGTGCTCACCCTGATCATCGTGCCAGCGCGCGGTGAAAGTGACGAAGGCGTGTTCCGGCTGACCGCCGAAGACTTCCGAGCTTTCTACCTCAAGGCCAAGCCAGGTGCTCTGCGCGCTCCAGTTGCTGATCGACTGGCGGTCCAGTCCCGCTTGTTGAGCGGGCAGGGTGGTCGCTACCAGGTAATCGATCAAACCCAACACATAGGCGCTGTAGCGCGAACGCATCAAGGCTTCGGCGCACGGCGCAGGATGGCCGTCGTGATAATGACCGCAGCAGGCATCCAGCAGATTGCCGCTGCCGCAAGGGCAAATGGCTGTACTCATTGCATTACCACCAGTATTTCCCGAAGTTTTCCGGATTGGCCCAGAACCGTGAGTTGAGCCAGTCGGGGACTTGTTTGTAGTCAAGCAGATCATAGGTGAACAGGGTCAACACTTGATCGTCGCGTTGAAAGCGTTCACTGGCTTGCAGCGCCAGCGAATAGAAGTCGGTTTCCTGCCAGCCGCTGGCCGGCAGATCCGCCAGCACGGCGATGCGGCTGGCGTTGAGATTACGAATCCCGCCCAACAGATTCAGGCCATCACGTTTGGGCAAATGTTCCAGGCAGTCGACCACCAGCGCCAGATCGAAACGCTGCGCCGCCAGTTCGGCAGGCAAGGCGCCGGGCGCGGTGTGGGCGACGTTCGTATCCGGATGCGCCTCTTTGAAGGCACTCAATGCCGGAAACTCGCTGGCGCCGATCAATAGCAAGCGCGCCGGGGCGTAACGATCCAGTAAAGCAGCCAACGCCTGCTGGGGCGTTCGCGGAGAAATGGCGACGTTCATCGAAGCTCCTCAATCAGATCGCCAAGACTAGCGCGCTCCATCACCGGAGCCTAGCGCGCTGTCACGCGGCTTTGCGGCAAAAGCGCCGAAGTCCTGTGAACACGGTCGCAAACAGCCGTGGCCTATTGCTGGCGGAGATTAAAACTCCGGTCTTTACTCCCTGAATCGGTTTTAAGCCGATCCCTCAGGAGAAAACCAGATGAGCATAGTTCGGACAGCATTACCTTTGATTCTGCTAACCAGTGTGTTGACTGGTTGCGCAGGTTTGCAGAAAACCGACTGGCCGACCTGTGCGGCGGTCGGTGGTGTCGTCGGTGCCGGTCTCGGCGCAACCGAAAGTTCGGCGTGGGCCGGCTACGGTGCGTTGCTGGTCGGTGGCACGGCAGCGGCCTATTGCTGGGTACACGGTGATGGCGACGAAGACGGCGATGGTGTGCCGGACAGTCGCGACAAGTGCCCGGGCACGCCTAAAGGCGTACAGGTCGACGCTGACGGTTGCCCTCCACCAGCGCCTGCACCCGTGGTCGAAGAAGCTGTAGTGGTCAAGGAAGAAACCATTGTTATCCGTGATGTGCACTTCCAGTTCGACAAAGCCACGCTGACCGGCCCTGACAAGCAAGTACTCGACAAGGTCGCCACCCGCCTGAAACAGGAATCCTCGACGGCGCAACTGACCGTGACCGGTCATACCGATAGCGTGGGCAGCGATGCCTACAACAAAAAACTGTCGGATCGTCGTGCGCACTCGGTGGTGGACTACCTGATTCAGCAAGGTGTGCCGCGTGCCAGCTTCGTTTCCGTGTCCGGTCTGGGTGAAAGCCAGCCAGTGGCCGACAACAAAACCGCGGACGGTCGCGCGCAAAACCGTCGTACCGAAATCAAAATCCAGCGTTAAGCCCCTCTCGCATCCGCGGCTTGTGCAGTCGCGGATGCGGGTCTTTACTCCTGTGTAACCGGTATGGGCCGGTGACACAGGAGCTTTCACAATGAGTGTTTTCTCAAGGTCCGTCTTGCCGGTGCTACTGCTAGGCAGCTTGCTCACCGGTTGCGCCACCCACAGCGATGGCACTGCACCCCTCAATCAACGTACGTGGCCGATCTGCAGCGTTATCGGCGGACTGGTCGGTGGCGGCCTCGGCGCTATCGAAAGCGCTGGCTGGGCCGGTGGCGGCGCAGCGCTGGGGATTCTTACCGGCGGACTGATCTGTTATGCCCAGGACGGTGATGAAGACAGCGACGGCGTGTTCGACCGCCGCGACCGTTGCCCGGATACCCCGGAAAATACCCCGGTCGATCACCGTGGTTGCCCGTTGCCGCAGTATCCGATCACGGAAAAAGTGCCGGAGCCTGCGCCGCAAACCGAGGTCATCACCCTCAGCGATGCCGGCAACGTGCTGTTCGATTTCGACAAGTCCGACCTGACCCCGGCGGCGAGAGCCCAGCTCGATACGCTGATGGACAAGCTGCGCAATGCCGACGTGGTGAGCATCAAGGTCATCGGTCACACCGACAGCAAAGGTTCGGATGCCTACAACCAGGCATTGTCGGAACGGCGTGCGAGCAGTGTCGCGGCATATCTGCTGAGCCAGGGCCTGGCGCCGAACAAACTGACCAGTGAAGGGCGCGGCGAAAGTGAGCCGGTCGCCGATAACGCCACCGATGAAGGGCGCGCGCAGAACCGTCGTGTGGAGTTGCACATCAATCGATAAAACGCCTCTGTAGGGCGCAGGCTAGAGCTGCCGGACGACGATCAGCGTCGTTTCGGCAGCCATTTGGCAGGCGATCGCAATTTTTTCATTTATCCCTCTGGCTTATCCCCCGCAGAAGCCGTTACTGTGCGCCCAAAGAATAATTCGCAACACGGGGGGCGTATGAAAGTGTTCTGGGGGCTGGGGCGTTTGTTGACCCTGCTGTTCTGCTGCGTGGTGCTGGTCAATCAACTGGTGCCGTTCGTACATCCGCTGCATCTGCTGGTCAATCTGGCCGGCGTGCTGCTGTTGCTGATCCATGTGTTCGAGGTGCTGCTGTGTAATCGCAGCCTCAAAGGTCGTCCGCACCCTTGGCGTGACCGTGGCCGCATCCTGCTGTTCGGCGTATTCCACCTGCAAACCATCCCGGCCCCGGCCGCTCCGGAGGCTTCTTCCCATGCGTAAACTTTGCTTGCTCGCTGCATTCATCAGCCCGTTGGCCTGTGCCCAAGTGGTCAGCGTCGAAACCAATTCGCTGATGCGTTTGCCCAATACCACCAGTACCTTGCAGCTCGAACGTCTGGACGTGGCCGACTACGGCACCTTGCTGATTCCTGCCAATGTGACTGAATTGACCGTAGGCGAATTGCGCCTGGGCCATGAAGCGCGCATTGCCATCGTTCCCGCTGAACAGGCTCTGGAATTGAAAGTGGCCCGTGCCGAACTCAGTGAAGGCAGTCAGATCACTGCGCGTGGGGCGCCGGGGACTTATGAGAAAGCCGCCCGTGCGGGGCGCAATCTGAATCTGCAATTCAAGGCGTTGAACGCGCCGCAACTGCTGGTCGATGCCCGTGGCGGCACCGGCGCGCCGGGTTTTGTCGGCCTCGATGGCGGGAATGGTGAAGACCCGGGCTGCACCTATGGCGCGGCCGGGCACGGTTTCGATGGCAGTAACGGCAGCGACGGCCAACCGGGCGCACCGGGTGCGCTGGTGCGTCTTGAAGTGCCGCGCGAGTTTCCGGCTGAGCTGATCAAGGTCAATGTCGCGGGTGGCAACGGTGGCCCGGCGGGCGTTGGCGGCAAAGCAGGGAAGGGTGGCAAGTCCAAGGGCTGCCTGGTGTATCGCGCGGATGGCGGCAAGAACGGCAAGGCCGGGGCGGATGGCCAGCCTGGGCCAGTGGGGGCGGCGGGGGCTGTGACGGTGCAGCGCCTTTAAAGGCAGACCCTCATCGGAACGCCGCCCGCCCAGCCCTCTCCCAGAGGGAGAGGGGGCCGACCAAGCTGACTCACGCTATTCATCGACCTGCAAAACCGAGTCGATTATGGATTCAAAGCCAATCTCTCAAGTCGGCGTATCTCTTCAATATCCCCCATTCAGTCCCCTCTCCCTCCGGGAGAGGGCTAGGGTGAGGGGCTTTTGATTTTTGCCCCCATTTTCAGAACATCGGCCGAGCCGCCGCAATCGCCACCAACACCAACCCGACAATCAGATTAAGCCCCACCACCCGGCGAATCCGCCCCAGCACCGCCGCACCCGCCGGCCAGTCCTTCGCCTCCACCGCTTTACGCAGCTCAGGCAGCATCAACCCCTGAATGCGGATAAACAGCGCCGTCATCACCACATACAAGCCCATCATCACTTGCACATACTTCGGTGCGGTCTCAAATCCGACCTGCTGCAAGTGCAGCATACCCACGCCGCTGATCGGCAACAGGATCACCGCAACCCAGACCCAGCGGAAAAAACCTTGAAACACTTCCACCCACAGGGTCAGTCGGGCAGGGCCGTCGAGGGCCTTCACAGCCGCCGGGCGCAGTACCATCCAGGCGAAAAACATGCCACCTACCCAGACTAAAGCGGACAGCACATGCAGGGGATAAACGAGGCTAAAAGGTGTCATTGGGGTACTCCGTTCTGCGCAGGATCGATTCGCGGGGTATGATAGCCGCCGAACCGAACCACTGAAAATTTATCCAGCGTTTTTGCGCCCGACATTTAATGATCAGCACTGAACTCAAAACCACGATCCAGGGCGCCTATTCGCGTTTTCTAGAGGCCAAGAGCCTCAAGCCGCGTTACGGCCAGCGCCTGATGATCGCTGAAATCGCCAAAGTCCTCGGGGATATCGACACCGACGACGAAGGCCGGCGCAGTGGCGACCCCGCGATTGTCGCGGTGGAAGCCGGCACCGGTACCGGTAAGACGGTGGCCTACAGTCTGGCCGCGATCCCGACCGCGAAACTGGCCGGCAAACGCCTGGTGATCGCCACCGCGACCGTGGCCCTGCAAGAGCAGATCGTTTACAAGGATTTGCCCGACCTGATGCGCAACAGCGGGCTGAATTTCAGCTTTGCGCTGGCCAAGGGCCGTGGCCGCTACATGTGCTTGTCCAAGCTCGACATGCTCTTGCAAGAAGGCCACGCGCAAACCGCCACCGCCCAGCTGTTCGAAGAAGAAGGCTTCAAGATCGAGGTCGATGAGGCCAGTCAGAAGCTATTCACCAGCATGATCGAAAAACTCGCCGGCAATAAATGGGACGGCGACCGCGACAGCTGGCCGAATGCGCTGGAAGACGCCGATTGGGCGCGCCTCACCACAGATCACAGCCAGTGCACCAACCGGCATTGCCCGAACTTCGGCCAGTGCGCCTTCTACAAGGCCCGCGAAGGCATGGGCAAGGTCGACGTGATCGTCACCAACCACGACATGGTCCTGGCTGACCTGGCGCTGGGCGGCGGCGCGGTGCTGCCGGATCCGCGCGACACCATTTACGTGTTCGACGAAGGTCACCACCTGCCGGACAAGGCGATCGGCCACTTCGCCCACTACACACGCCTGCGTTCCACCGCCGACTGGCTGGAAACCACCGCGAAGAACCTGACCAAATTGCTGGCCCAGCACCCACTGCCGGGCGACCTTGGCAAGTTGATCGAGCAGGTGCCGGAGCTGGCGCGCGAGATCAAGGCCCAGCAACAGTTCATGTTCAGCGCCTGTGAGCAGGTCGCCGACTTCAAGCCCGGCGAAGACGTCGAGGGCCGTGAGCGTCCGCGCCATCGTTTCGTCGCCGGGGTGATTCCCGAGCACATGCGCGAAATGGGCATCGAGCTGAAGAAAGGCTTTTCGCGCCTCAACGATCTGTTCACGCGCCTGACCGACCTGCTCAAGGAAGGCATGGACGGCGAGGTCAATATCGGCATCGCCAGCAATCAGGCCGAAGAGTGGTATCCGCTGTTCGGCAGCCTGTTATCCCGTGCCTCCGGCAACTGGGAATTGTGGACCGCATTCACCGCCGAAGACCCGGAAGACAGCCCGCCGATGGCGCGTTGGCTGACCTTGGCCGAGAGCGGCTCGCTGTTCGACATCGAGGTTAACGCCAGCCCGATCCTGGCGGCGGAAACATTGCGCCGCAGCCTGTGGAACGTGGCTTACGGCTGCCTGGTGACCTCGGCAACCCTGACTGCACTGGGCACTTTCGACCGTTTCCGCATGCGTGCGGGTCTGCCGAAAAAAGCCGTCACCGCCGTGGTCCCGAGCCCTTTCCATCACGCCGATGCCGGGGTGCTGCGGGTGCCGGATCTGAAGGCGGATCCACGCGATGCTGCTGCTCATACGGCAGCGATCATCCGTGAGTTGCCGGATCTGGTCGAAGGCTCGCGCGGCACGCTGGTGCTGTTTTCTTCGCGCAAACAAATGCAGGACGTGTTCGACGGTCTCGACCGCGACTGGCGCAAGCAAGTGTTCATTCAAGGCAACCTGTCGAAACAGGAAACCCTGAACAAGCACAAGGCGCGGGTCGATGGCGGTGATTCCAGCGTGCTGTTCGGCCTCGCCAGTTTCGCCGAGGGCGTCGACTTGCCGGGTGCCTATTGCGAACATGTGGTGATTGCCAAGATCCCGTTCTCGGTGCCGGATGATCCGGTCGAAGCGGCGTTGTCGGAGTGGATTGAGGCCCGTGGCGGCAATCCATTCATGGAAATCTCTGTGCCCGATGCTTCGCTGAAGCTGGTTCAGGCTTGCGGGCGTCTGCTGCGTACCGAAGAAGACCGCGGCACCATCACCTTGCTCGATCGGCGGCTGGTCACCCAGCGCTATGGCAAGGCGATCCTCAATGCGTTGCCTCCTTTCCGTCGTGAAATATCCTGAGACAACGGTGGGCAGTTTTGCCCGCCGTGTTGTCTATCTCTCTGCCATCGCTTTTCCATTGGCCATTGTTGGTCGTTAGGGAGAACTCCGTTCTTATGATCCGCCGTTCTTTGCCTGCCGTTTTCGCTTTGATCTTCGCCACGCCGCTGTTCGCGGCGCCTGCGGGTCAGCAGACCCTGTTCAACTTCGTTCGCCCCGCCGACGTGGTCAAAGTCGCGACCGAAAATGCCGATCTGCCGCAAGCCAACGCCGAACAGACACCTGAAGGTGAAGTACTGCGCCGGGTGACGTTCAACCCGGCGGCGCGCCCGACCTTGCGTCTGACGCCGCAGATCGGCGCGTGGGACTGGTCGCAGTCCGGCATGATGACCCTGCGCTTGCAGAGCGCGATGAACTGGGCCGTGACGGTTTACGTGCAAATCCAGAGCAATGACGGCCGCACACTGGTCAGCCGCGTCGACTTGCCGGCCGGCCCTGCGCAAACCCTTTTGGTACCGCTGGTGGCGTCTAACCCGCTGAGCCAAGGCATGAAAGCCGGGCCGCCAATGCCGATGACAGTCGATGGTCAGCGGATCCTGCTGGCCGCCAGCAGCGGCGAGATCGATCGCAGCCAAGTGGTCTCGGTGAGCCTGTCGATGGATCAGCCGAAAGTCGCGCAAAGCCTGCTGCTAGAGCGTTTCGGTGTGCAGGACGGCGAATCGGTCACCCGAGCTGTGTACGGCAATCTGGTCGACGCCTACGGGCAATCGACCCGCAGCAAGTGGCCGGAAAAGATCAGCAACGACGAACAACTGAAATCCGCCGCCACCAAGGAACAGCAACAGCTGAAAACCTGGCTCGCCGAGCGTAAAAAGTCCTCGCTGGACAAATTCGGTGGCTGGAACAAAGGCCCGGCGTTCAAGGCCAGCGGTTTCTTCCGCACTGAAAAGCGCGATGGCCGCTGGTATCTGGTCACGCCTGAAGGTCACCCGTTTTACTCGCTGGGCGTGAACACCGTCAGCCCGCAGGTCAACCAGACCTACGTGGCCGGTCGTGAGTACATGTTCGAATCCTTGCCTAAAGCTGATGATCCCTTGGCCAGGTACTATGGCGATGGCGACAACCGTGGCGGCAATGGTGTTGATCAGGGCCGGGGTTATGGCAACGGGCGCTGGTACGACTTCTACGGCGCCAACCTGCAGCGCGTGTACGGTGAACCGTGCAAAGTCGACGGTAAAAGCAAGTCCGGGGTAGCGGAAGCGGCCAAGTCTGCAGCTGCTGAAACGGCCGCCGTCCAAGCCGCCGAGCCTGCCCCTGTACCTGTCGAGCCGAAGTCCGGCGTCGCTGAAGCGGCCAAGACTGAAACCGTACAAGCGACGACAGAACAGGCTGCCGAACCGTGCAAGGCCACCATCGATGAGCAGCAGTGGGCCAGCCACACGCTCGATCGCCTGCAAGCCTGGGGCTTCAACACGGTCGGCAACTGGAGTGCCGATTCGCTAAGTGATGCCGAGCGCGTGCCATACACCTTGCCGCTGTCGATCGTCGGCGACTACACCAGCATCAGTACTGGCAGCGACTGGTGGGGTGGTATGCCCGATCCGTTCGATCCGCGTTTCGCCATGGCCACCGAGCGCGCCGTCGCCATCGCTGCCCGCGATCACCGTGACGATCCATGGCTGATCGGCTACTACGCCGATAACGAACTGGCCTGGGCCGGTCCCGGTGACGATCCGAAATCCCGTTATGCGCTGGCCTACGGCACGCTGAAAATGACCACCGACGTGCCGGCCAAGCGTGCGTTCCTCAAGCAATTGCGCGACAAATACCGCAATCAGGCAGGGCTGTCGAAGGCATGGGGCATCGATCTGCCGGCGTGGGAATTGATGGAAGACCCGGGTTTTGTGCCTCCGCTGCCGAGCCCGGAACATCCGGAAATCGAAGCTGACTTCAAATATTTCCAGAAAGTCTTCGCTGACACCTACTTCAAAACCATTTCCGACTCACTGAAGTGGCACGCGCCGAACCAGTTGCTGCTAGGCGGCCGTTTCGCCATCAGTACGCCGGAAGCCGTGGCGTCCTGCGCGCAGTATTGCGATGTGCTGAGCTTCAATATGTACACGCTCAAACCGCAGGATGGTTATGACTTTGCTGCGTTGGGGGCTTTGGATAAACCGGTAATGATCACCGAATTCAACTTTGGCTCAGCGGATCGCGGCCCGTTCTGGGGCGGCGTCACGCCAGTGGCCAAGGAAGAAGATCGCGGCCCGGCGTATGCCAACTTCCTCAAGCAGGCCTTGAGCGAACCGTCGATTGTCGGCGTGCACTGGTTCCAGTATCTGGATCAACCGGTGACTGGGCGTTTGCTTGATGGTGAGAACGGTCATTTCGGTTTGGTCGGGGTGACGGATCTGCCGTATCAGGGCTTTGTCGAATCGGTGCGCAAGAGCAATTTGCAGGCCATTGATCAGCTTGGCAAAGAGGCTGAGAAAGCGGCCGCAGCGGCGGGGCATGAGGCTGAGGGCGGCAGGAAAGGCGAGGCTGGTAAAGGACCGGGGGCAGGGCATGCCGGTGGTCATTCCGGCAATGGTCACTAACCTGTGATGCTCTAAAAAGATCGCAGCCTGCGGCAGCTCCTACATGGGAACGCGTTTCTCTGTAGGAGCTGCCGCAGGCTGCGATCTTTTGACTTTGTCTTTGATCTAACCGTCTGGCCCGCAGCTGTTCCCAAATCCCTCAAGGGCTGGAACAATGCGGGCCACTTTGTAGAGCGTTTTCGCGGGGGAGTTGCGGGTGCAGATTCAGGGACATTACGAGCTTCAATTCGAAGCGGTGCGCGAAGCCTTTGCCGCACTGTTCGACGATCCCCAGGAACGCGGCGCAGCCCTGTGCATCAAGGTCGGCGGAGAAACCGTTCTCGACCTCTGGTCCGGCACTGCCGACAAGGACGGCGCTGAGGCCTGGCACAGCGACACCATCGCCAACCTGTTCTCCTGCACCAAAACCTTTACCGCCGTCACCGCCCTGCAACTGGTCGCCGAAGGCAAGCTGCAATTGGATGTTCCGGTCGCCCGCTACTGGCCGGAATTCGCCGCCGCCGGCAAAGAGTCCGTGACCCTGCGCCAATTGCTCTGCCACCAGGCCGGGCTGCCGGCGCTGCGCGAGCTGCTGGCACCGGAAGCCCTCTACGACTGGCAAACCATGGTCGATGCCCTTGCGGCAGAAGCACCATGGTGGACGCCGGGCACAGGCCACGGTTATGCCGCGATCACTTACGGCTGGCTGATCGGCGAGTTGCTGCGCCGCGCCGACGGTCGCGGGCCGGGCGAATCCATCGTCGCTCGTGTCGCTAAACCTCTGGGTCTGGATTTTCACGTCGGTCTGGCTGACGAAGAATTCCATCGCGTGGCGCATATCGCGCGCAGCAAGGGCAACGCCGGTGATGCCGCCGCGCAACGTCTGCTGCAAGTGACCATGCGCGAGCCAACCGCCATGACCACTCGCGCTTTCACCAACCCGCCGTCGGTGCTCACCAGCACCAACAAACCGGAGTGGCGGCGCATGCAGCAACCGGCGGCCAATGGTCACGGCAATGCGCGCAGTCTGGCCGGTTTCTACGCGGGTCTGCTTGACGGCAGCCTGCTCGAAAGCGAAATGCTCGAAGAGCTGACCCGCGAACACAGCCTCGGTGAAGACAAGACCTTGTTGACCCGCACCCGTTTTGGGCTGGGCTGCATGCTCGATCAACCGGACGTGCCCAACGCCACCTATGGCCTCGGTTCCAAGGCGTTTGGCCATCCCGGCGCAGGCGGCTCGATCGGTTTTGCTGACCCTGAGCATGATGTCGCCTTCGGTTTCGTGACAAATACCCTTGGGCCGTATGTCTTGATGGATCCGCGCGCGCAGAAGCTCGCACGGGTGCTTGCCACTTGTCTGTAAAGCGTCAATAGAAGTTCCAGGGCCGGAACCTCGGCGTGATTTTCGATTCAAAACGGCTGTTTATCCGGGCGAAAGTGCTCTGATTTTTCATTACTTCATTTTGTGGATTTTCAATGTCATCTAAAAAGACTCTCGCCCTGGCCCTGTGTGTAGCGATCACCGGTTGTGCACAGACCCCGAAAAACGATGCGGACGGCGGTAGTTGGTGGCCGTTCGGCTCTTCCGACAAAGTCGCAGCCAAGGAACCGGCCCCGGCCCCAGCCCCGCTGAAACCTGCGGCCACTGCACCCGTGGCGAAGACTGAAAGCAGCAGCCCGTGGTACTGGCCGTTCGGTTCCGATGATGAAGCGGTCAAAGCGGACATGAAGGCTGAAGTCGCCCCGGAAGCGAAAAAACCGGCAACCGTGGCCAAAGCTGAAGCCGATGCGGGTGGCAAATGGTGGTGGCCGTTTGGCGGCAAGGATCAGCCAACCACCAAAGCCGTGCCAATGCCGGATCCGAAAGTCACCCAGGCCTGGCTCGACGACTACGAGCCGCGTCTGCGTGAAGCGGTCAAGGACAGTAATCTGCAACTCGAACGCCGTGAAAACGTGCTGGTCGTGACCGCGCCGGTCGAAGGCTCGTTCAACCCGGATCGTCCAGCCATGCTGCTGCCGGTCACACTCGGCCCGTTCACCCGCGTGGCGAAAATCCTCGAAGCCGACCCGAAAACCGCCGTGCTGGTCCTTGGCCACAGCGATTCCAGTGGTGCCGCGCCTGCCAACATCAAACTGAGCCAGGAGCGTGCCCAGTCCATTGCGGCGATCTTCCGTCTCAGCGGTCTGCAGCGTGATCGCCTGATGCTGCGCGGCATGGGTTCCGAAGCGCCGCGTGCAGCCAACGACAGCGTTGAAGGTCGTGCCCTTAACCGTCGTGTCGAACTGCTGGTGACCCCGCAAAACACCATGGTGGCGCTGCTGAGCAAGTACAACATGCCAGCTCCGAAGCCAGTGACCATGGTTGCTGCGCAGGACGCCAAGCCAGTGGCCAAACCGGTGACCCCGGCGCCAGCGGCGAAAAAAGCGGCTGTTCCGGCAACCAAAAAGGCTCCGGCCAAGAAAGCCGCTGCCAAGGCACCGGCGAAAAAAGCTCCAGCCAAGGCTCCAGCGAAGAAAACCACGCCAGCCAAAGCCGCCGCGACCGACAAGAAAGTCGCCGCGACCGATGCCACCAAGAAGTGATCCGCTAACGAAAAGGAATGCGCCATGACCCAGGCTCTGGCAGATATGCGTCGTGATTACACCCGGGATGGTCTGACCGAGGCGCAAGCCCCGGCCGAGCCGTTTGCGCTGTTCCACCAGTGGTTTGCCGACGCGGTGAAAACCGAACAGGCACCGGTGGAGGCCAACGCCATGACCCTGGCCACGGTCGACCAGGATGGGCGACCGCATTGCCGCATTCTGCTGCTCAAGGGCCTGGACGAGCAGGGCTTCACTTTCTTCACCAATTACGACAGCGCCAAGGGCCAGCATCTGGCGGCCAATCCGTTTGCCGCCATGACCTTCTTCTGGCCAACCCTCGAGCGTCAGGTGCGCATCGAAGGGCGGGTGGTGAAGGTCACGCCCGCGGAGTCGGATGCGTATTATCAAGTGCGTCCGCTGGGCAGTCGCCTCGGTGCCTGGGCATCACCGCAGAGCCGGGTGATCAACGGGCGCGGTGAACTGGAAGATTTGCTCAAGGCTACCGAGCAGCGCTTCTCCGATACTCAGCCCGACTGCCCGGAACACTGGGGCGGTTACCGCTTGCTGCCGGAGCGCATCGAATTCTGGCAGGGCCGTCCGAGCCGTCTGCACGATCGCCTCAACTACCGTGTACAGGGCGCTGACTGGATTCTTGAACGTCTGGCACCCTGAGCAGTCTACCGAGCGGGATAGCCTGCCGCAGCGGCCTCCAGCCACTTCGGTAGATCCCGGCGCTTGATCCTCTGCGCCTGAGCGTTCGCCAACTGTTCGAGCATGAAGGCGCGTTTGCCTTCGTCTTTGCCGGCCAGCGACAGCGCCAGGTCGCGATCCATCCAGCGTTTGATCCGCACGTACAACCACCAATGGAAGTACAAACCGGCGGCAGTGGTGACGACGATGATGAAGTAATCCATGAAAATCCTTGGTGTCGGTGGCGCAGATTTGGCAATTTGGCGCTACTGTAGGGGCTATGTCAGGGAAAGCGTGCAGGCGTCTGTACCGCGCCTGAATGAAAGCCAATTTATCCGGGCTGAGTCGTGACAGGCGTCAAGCCACGGAGTTTAATGACTATATGTTTCTTTGGAGTTGATGCTATGCGTAAGTCTGTTCTGCTGGTTGCTTCCTTTTCCACGATGGCGATGTTGCTTACCGGCTGCCAATCGAGCCTGACCGGTGACTCCTACTCCCGTGACGAAGCGCGTCGCGTGCAGACGATTCGCATGGGCACCATCGAATCCCTGCGCCCGGTCAAAATCGAAGGCACCAAGACCCCGATCGGTGGTATCGCCGGTGCAGCGGTCGGCGGCGTTGGCGGTAGCGCCATCGGCGGCGGCAAGGGCAGCATTGTTGCCGCGGTTATCGGTGCGGTGGCGGGCGGTCTGATTGGTTCGGCCACTGAAGAAGGCCTGACCCGCACCCAGGGTGTGGAAATCACCGTGCGTGAAGACGACGGCAGCATGCGTGCCTATGTGCAGCAGGTTCAGGAGAATGAAGTGTTCCGCGTTGGCGAGCGCGTGCGCATCTCCACCGTTGGCGGGACCAGCCGCGTTTCGCACTAAGCGGGATGCAGGGTAAAGAAAACCCCGATCAGGTGACTGGTCGGGGTTTTTTTTTAGGATATTTACTCGCTTCCATGACAACCCATTTGAAAATTGTATTTAGAGTCGTAGAAAGCTCGACCGATTAAAGCTTCCAATTGCTTTATCTGCTCTTGGTCGAGGTCATAGCCAAAGATTTCGTCTTCGGGATTGACCCAATGCATGATTACTCTGAGCCGCTCAATGTTTCCATCGGGAACGGGGATCTCGAAAACTAACCGAGCTGTTCGTTTATTAAATGCCTCGACGGTGTGATTCAGCTTGAAGTTGCCATAAGTCATTCGATGCACACCAACTGAACTATATGAGTTGCGTCCAAGAGCTTTTCTCCAGTCCAGTCCTCCAAAACTTTGATCTGCTCTTCGTCTAAATCCGAGCCATCGAACTCATCTTCAGGTTGTTGCCAGTTCATCAGCGCCTTCAATGCTTCCTCGTGATGCGCCGCAATCTCTACGGTCAGGAGCAAATCCTCAGTCTTTCGATCGAATACCTCTATTACATGCTTCATTTTTCTACTCTCCTTGTGGAATCGGCAGGCTTTGTTTGTTCCCCTGTTTTCGGGTCGTATTCTCCAAGATGTTTTCCTTGCTTGGTGTACATCTCAACCTTGCCATGCTGAGAGTCCCATTCGTAAATTTTCCCCGATGCATCTTTCCAACGTCTTCGCTTTTTTCCTCCACCGCGAACGGAGGTTTTCAGTGGTGCAGGTTTCACGTCTGGAAAGGCCGGCAGCGAAACAGGGGCGGGGTGGTATTTGAAATCTTTAGGAACGTTTAAGACTATATATACCGGCTGAACCAACGAGCCAGGTGGAAAAACCAGAATAAAATCCCGGTACTCCGGCGGATAAACCGGATTGACCAGAATTCCATCCGCCGCTCTCGTCGGCGGATACACCCAGATATGCGGCGCTTGCGGTGCTGCCTCCAGCGCGGGGATACCAAGGATGTCCGAGCCATCCACAGCAGGCGTCCAGATCAGTTCTACACCTTCGCCAAAGTCAGCAATGAACTGGCTGCCACGCAACTTGAACTGCACGACATCAACCATTTCCCAATCGCGATTCTTGCCGGTGTAGAAGCCGTAGCCCTTCAGGCTGCCGTCGGCCTGTTGTTCGACCCTCAACCGAACACGGGTTCGCGCCTGTTCAAGTCCACGCAGTTGTTCGTCGGTATAGAGCGCGCTGTCACCAAGGCTCGATGGCATGAACAGCGCAACCAAACCAACTAAAGGCGCAACAGCCGCACTAGATACAGCAGCGGGCAGTGCTTCAAACACCGATCCCGCCAGAGCCAGACTGCCAAATCCAACTGGAACAGCAGTTGCGCCGATTTTCTTGAGAGGAACTACGCCGCTTTCATCGGCTTCACGCGCGCCCAGCAGGATCAGCTCGCCGTAATCCTTCAGGCTGTCAGTCGGCACCATCCCCGCAGGACTGGAATAATCGATAATCGCATCCGGCAGTTTGCAAGACTTGGCGAATACGCAGCCAGCGCGCACGGGATCGGCTTTTTTGACCGCCACCTCACGGCTGCGCTCGAAAGCCTCCTGCCGCGCCAGCATGGCGTCGTAAGCGTTTTGTCTGGCGTCGCGCTCGGCCAGTTCAGTGGCCGTCATGTAGCGGTAGGTGACGTGATGCCCGTCGCCTTGCGGTGGGGTTTGAACCCGGGGAATGTCCTTGTTGCCAGCCACTGATCGTCCTTTCGCTCATCCATCGACAGCCCTTCGCAAAGGGCTGCGCAACGTTAACGAAGCAGGAAAATGGTGGCTGTAGGACGCGTCGCTAAAGACGTGGGGATTGTTCGACGGATGCTGATCTGTAGATAGGCTGTTGTTCGAGACTCAGAGGATTGAGCCCGCAGGGAAAATTTGTTCAGCGCACTACAGTAATTTGTCGAGCACGAACTCTTTGAACCAAGGTGGCTGAGTATCTGATTTGATCTCAATCAGCTCGCCATCGGTGATCTCCGCAACCTGCGTGAGGCCTTCGCTACCTTCATCCGAGTTGTCGAAAATGTAGGCTCTGTTGGAGGTCAGGATGGCATCAGACAGAAGCTCCAAAGATCTCCAGTACCGTGCCTCTATCTTTTCAGGAGGAACGCTGTGCCCACCTTGTTTAACACGATACGCAACCCTGGCAATGTTGATCTGAAGGTCGGCGGTAGCGACGTAGTAAACATAAACCCGGTAACCGGAGGCATGAGCTTCGGCGAGCAGTTTGACCTTGTCAGAGGACGACATGACAGTTTCAAACGTAAAGCTGATTCGCTCTTTGATCAAAGATCTTCGTATGAAGTCGGAAAGGGCTGATGCGACGTACGAGTCGATTACAGTATTTGCGAAGCTAAGCCTTTCACCGTCGATTTTCAGGGAATCCAGTTTTGCCAATGAGTGAGGGGATTTCTTGAGTAGAGCGTGCTCACGAAAGAATTCAAAGATGTCTTCTTTGTGAGCTTCGATGCGATAGGAGGTGAAGTCAAAATACCCTGTATCTTTGATTGAGCGTTCTATGTCATCAGGATTTATGTAATTTCCCAGCAAATGCGCTGGAACCAGTCGATTGAAGGTGCTTTTTCCTGACCCGTTCGGGCCTGCGAATATCCGTATTCTCGGTGTGCTCAAGAAATAACCTGTTTCGAGGATTTATTGATGTGCAGGCGAGTACCGCTTTTCAGGTTTCCGTAGGTACCGATTGTGCGCAAAGCAACAGAACTCTTCTCTGTCACTTCAAATAGCTGACCATCTTTAGCAACGAGCACTGCAGCACCATTGGCGAGCGCCATTCTGTAGGCGTTGCTGAATGCCTTCAGAGCGATGTCCGGAATCCGAGACTCCTGTATGGAAATCTGATCGTCCGTCATTGGGCGTTTTTCTGCTTTACGTGACATGGATGACTCCAGAATCGGTGCTGAGAAGGTGCGGCTGTCGACCAAAGATATAGCACACTTGCGAGGTTCAGAGCCAAGTCCCTCTGGATAGAAGGGCCTCGACTTTTGTAGAAAAATGCGTCTCAAGCGTTTTTCAGAGTATTCCGGCGACTCGCCGCCGCCGTCACCGCATAACCGATCAACGCCGCCAGAATCGACCCGGTCAAAATCCCCATCCGATCCATCCCGGCGTAATCACTCACACCAGGCTCAAACGCCAGTGAACCGACAAACAGGCTCATGGTGAAGCCAATGCCGCACAGGATCGCCACGCCCAGCACCTGGCCCCAGTTGGCGCCTTGGGGCAGGGTGGCGATGCCGGTTTTGACCGCGAGCCAGGTCAGGCCGAACACGCCGACGGTCTTGCCCAGTAGCAGGCCGACCGCGATGCCCATCGGCACATGATGGGTGAAGCTTTCCACGGTGACGCCGCTCAGCGACAGGCCGGCGTTGGCGAAGGCGAACAGCGGCAGAATGCCGTAGGCCACCCACGGGTGCAGCGCATGTTCGAGCGTCAGCAGCGGCGACGGCTCGGCGTTTTTCGTGCGCAATGGAATGCAGAAGGCCAGGGTTACGCCCGCCAGCGTGGCGTGCACACCGCTCTTGAGTACGCAAACCCAGAGGATCAAACCGATGATCATGTACGGCCCAAGCTTGACCACTCCGAGCCGGTTCATCGCCACCAGCGCCGCGATGCACGCTGCCGCCAGGCCCAGCGAAAGGGTCGACAGTTCACCCGAATAGAAGATCGCGATGATCACGATGGCGCCAAGGTCATCGATGATCGCCAGGGTCATCAGGAACAGCTTGAGCGACACCGGCACGCGCTTGCCGAGCAGGGCCAGCACGCCGAGGGCGAAGGCGATGTCGGTGGCGGTCGGGATCGCCCAGCCGTCGAGAGCTGCCGGGTTGTCGCGGTTGAGGAACCAGTAAATTAGCGCCGGCACCAGCATGCCGCCGATGGCTGCGGCGCCGGGCAGGACGATCTGCGACGGTTTCGACAGCTGACCGTCGAGGACTTCGCGCTTCACTTCCAGGCCGATAAGCAGGAAGAACATCGCCATCAGACCGTCGTTGATCCACAGCAGCAGGGGTTTAGCGATTTTCAACGCACCGATCTGCGCCACCACTGGGGTGTCGAGCAGGCCGGTGTAGAGCCACGATAATGGCGAGTTGTTGATAATCAGCGCCAGGATGGCCGCAGCGATCAATAACAGACCGCTGGCAGCTTCCAACTGAAAGAACCGCGTGAAAGTGCTACGCAGAGGCAAGGTCGCTCTCCATCGAATCGTCAAAAAGGTGGGACACCCTAACCCGTACTGTTAGTTGTTAAAACAAAAGTTATATTCTTTTTTGTTATATGTCGTTACAAGGTGTCTGGCTCAAGCCAAGCTGAGCCTAGCAGTTGTCTGACATATTGAGACTCAGCTGTATCTGTGCGCGCTATCGGATTTTTCCTAAGCTGATGAGTAAGCCTTTCGAGCCGATTCATCTCCTGCCGATTCAACGAGAACCATCACCATGAGCGACAACCGACAGTGGGCCCGCGAAGCCATCCGTATCATCGAAGCGGATTTTCAGCGCAGCGCCGACACCCACTTGATCCCTTTGCCGCTGCCGGGTTTTGCGGGCATCGAGTTGTATTTCAAGGATGAATCCAGCCATCCGACCGGCAGCCTCAAGCACCGTCTGGCTCGTTCGCTGTTTCTCTATGCGTTGTGTAACGGCTGGCTGAAACCCGGCGCGCCGGTCATTGAGGCGTCCAGCGGCTCGACGGCGATTTCTGAAGCGTATTTCGCGCGGATGCTCGGTCTGCCGTTTATTGCGGTGATGCCGGCGACCACCTCCAAAGAGAAGATTGCACAGATCGCTTTCTACGGTGGCCAGAGCCATCTGGTGAAAGATCCGACGCAGATCTACGCCGAATCCGAGCGCCTGGCCCGCGAGCATGGCGGCCACTTCATCGACCAGTTCACCTACGCTGAACGCGCCACCGACTGGCGCGCGAACAACAACATTGCCGAGTCGATTTTCCAGCAGATGCGTTACGAGAAGCACCCGGAGCCGAGCTGGCTGATTTCCAGCCCTGGCACCGGCGGCACCACCGCAACTCTGGGTCGTTACGTGCGCTATCGCCAGCATTGCACCCGCGTGCTGTGCGCGGATGCCGAGCGTTCGGTGTTCTTTGATTACTATCAGACGGGTGACGCCAGTTTGCGTCTGGAGTGCGGTTCGCGCATTGAAGGTATTGGCCGGCCGCGGGTTGAAGCGTCGTTTCTGCCCAAGGTGATCGATGCGATGGTCAAGGTCCCGGACGCCTTGTCGCTGGCGGCCATGCATTATCTGGCGCAGCGTCTGGGGCGGCATGTCGGCGGGTCGAGCGGGACCAATCTGATCGGCGCCTTGATGGCGGCGCAGCAGATGAAAGCGGTGGGGGAGTCGGGGTCGATCGTGGCGATCTTGTGCGATGGTGGCGAGCGGTATGCCGACACCTATTACGATCAGGATTGGTTGAAGGCGCAGGGGTATGAGTTGGCAGGGTTGATCGAAGAGGTGACGGCGAGTGCCGAGCGCGGTGAGCCGCTGCCGACCTCAGTGCTACGCGCCAATATCTAAAGGCGAACGCAGAAACCAATGTGGGAGCGAGCTTGCTCGCGAAGGCAGTGTGTCAGACAACGTGTTTGTTGAATGACACTCCGCTTTCGCGAGCAAGCTCGCTCCCACAGGGTTTTGTGTTGGGGCAGCGAGTGCTGATCAGGCTTCGAGGCCGAGAATATCGCGCGCCACGGCTTCAGCAATGCGAATTCCGTCAACACCCGCCGACAGAATCCCGCCCGCATAACCCGCGCCTTCACCGGCCGGGAACAAGCCCTTCACGTTCATGCTCTGCAGCGATTCATTACGGGTAATCCGCAGCGGTGACGAAGTACGCGTCTCGATCCCGGTCAATACTGCATCGTGCAGCGAGTAACCGCGAATCTGCTTCTCGAACGCCGGCAGCGCTTCACGAATTGCCTCGATGGCAAAATCCGGCAGCGCCAAGGCCAGATCGCCCAGCGCTACACCCGGTTTGTACGAAGGCTCGACTTCGCCCAGCTCGGTCGAAGGAATGTCGTTGATAAAGTCGCCAACCAGTTGCGCCGGCGCCTTGTAATCGCTGCCACCGAGGATAAAAGCGTGGGATTCCAGGCGTTCCTGCAACTCGATCCCTGCCAGCGGGCCGCCCGGATAATCGACTTCCGGGGTGATGCCGACGACGATGCCGGAGTTGGCATTGCGCTCGTTACGCGAGTATTGGCTCATGCCGTTGGTGACCACACGGTTGGGCTCGGACGTCGCCGCGACCACGGTGCCGCCCGGGCACATGCAGAAGCTGTAGACCGAGCGACCGTTCTTGGCGTGGTGCACCAGTTTGTAGTCGGCGGCACCGAGTTTCGGGTGGCCGGCGTATTTGCCCAGGCGGGCGCGGTCGATCAGCGATTGTGGGTGTTCGATACGGAAACCCACCGAGAACGGCTTGGCTTCCATGAACACGCCACGGCTGTGGAGCATGCGGAAGGTGTCGCGGGCACTGTGGCCGAGGGCCAGAACCACGTGTTTTGAATGCAGGGTTTCGCCGCTGGCCAGTTCGACGCCGACCAGTTGGCCGTCTTCGATCAGCACGTCGGTGACGCGTTCCTGGAAGCGCACTTCGCCGCCCAGTGCGCGGATCTGCTCGCGCATGTTTTCAACCATGCCGGTCAGACGGAACGTACCGATGTGCGGTTTGCTGACGTATAGGATTTCTTCCGGCGCGCCGGCCTTGACGAATTCGTGCAGGACTTTGCGACCGAGGAATTTAGGGTCCTTGATCTGGCTGTACAGCTTGCCGTCGGAGAACGTGCCCGCGCCGCCTTCGCCGAACTGCACGTTCGACTCGGGGTTGAGCACGCTTTTACGCCACAGGCCCCAAGTGTCTTTGGTGCGCTGGCGGACTTCGGTGCCACGTTCGAGGACGATCGGTTTGAAGCCCATTTGCGCCAGCAGCAGGCCGGCGAAGATCCCGCACGGGCCGAAACCGACAACGATCGGACGCTGGCTCAGGTCGCTTGGCGCCTGACCGACGAATTTGTAGCTGACATCCGGCGCCACGTTGACGTTACGGTCGTCGGCGAACTTGCCCAACACTTTGGCCTCGTCGCGCACTTGGAGGTCGATGGTGTAGATGAAGCACAGTTCGGAGGACTTTTTGCGCGCATCGTAGCTGCGCTTGAACAAGGTGAAATCGAGCAGATCATCGCTGGCGATGCCCAGACGTTGCACGATGGCAACGCGCAGGTCTTCTTCGGGATGGTCGATTGGCAGCTTGAGTTCAGTGATTCGTAACATGGCGAGGATCCGGGTTCGCGGGGCGCACAACTGCGCCAAGGCGTTTGAAGGCCGCGATTATAAGCCGCAAAGGCCGGATCCGGTGAGGCTAAAACGCTCAGTCGTTGCGCGATCCGCCGAAATACCCGCAACCGCGCTGCACCTGACCGTCGATGCGCAACTCGGCGCTCATGTGCTGCACGCTACCGGTGCTGCTGTCGACGCAGCGCTGCGGCGCGACCCACAATTCGATGCGCTGGTTGTTGGCTTCGCTGCTCAGATTGAAGCGGCCGTCGCCCAATTGATCTTCAATATACGGCACGGCAAGTGGCGGCTGACCTTCGCGGTCGATGACCATGCCTTTGCCGCTGACTTTGACATTCCACTCCGGGCCATGGCCGGCGGCGCGCAGGATCAGCAGTTTGAAGTTGGGGTCATCGCAGGCAGCGCCGGAGCGCTCGACGCGATACAGCTGAGTCAGATCGAGACGGTCGCCAGCGACCTTGCCGCGCACATCGGCGAACAGTTTGCCTTGCTCGTCGGCGAGGGTAGCGGCCTCTTGCAGAATACTGGTGCCACCAATGTCATTGACCACCAGTTGACGCTGATCCTGACAAGGCTGAAACACCAGTTTGCCGTCAGCGGCGGTCAGTTGCCCCTGCATCCGCGTCTGCCCGACGTGCGAGGCACTTTCTCGCTGGCCATCGAACAACTGGCAAGCGGCAAACAACGGCAGCAGGGCAACAACGACTAACGAACGGGCAACACGCATCTTCGACTCTCCAGACAAGTGCCGCCACGTTACGCAGCCTGGCCGTTCATCACAAGGGTTTAGCCCACGTGAAACGTCTGACCGGTTTGCAGGCCTTCGACACTTTTCGCGTAGGCCAATGCCACATCCGCCGCGGGAACCGGCTTGTAGCCACGGAAATACGGGGCGTAGCTGCCCATCGCTTCGAGCAGTACGGTCGGGCTGATCGAGTTCACCCGCAAGCCGCGCGGCAATTCGATGGCGGCGGCGCGGACGAAGCTGTCGAGGGCGCCGTTGACCAGCGCTGCCGAGGCGCCGCTGCGGATCGGATCGTGGCTGAGCACGCCGGTGGTGAAGGTGAATGACGCGCCGTCATTAGCGAATTCTCGACCGATCAGCAGCAGATTGACTTGGCCCATGAGTTTGTCTTTGAGGCCGAGGGCGAAGCTGTCTTCCGTCATCTCACCCAGCGGGGCGAAGGTCACGTTGCCGGCGGCACACACCAGTGCATCGAACTTGCCGGTCTGTTCGAACAGCTTGCGGATCGACGCGCTATCGCTGATATCCACCTGCAAATCACCGCTGCTGCGCCCGATACGGATGACTTGGTGGCGTTGCGAGAGTTCTTTGTCCACGGCCGAACCGATTGTGCCACCAGCGCCTATCAACAGAATCTTCATCGAGCTGTACCTCAAGTGATTGAACGAGGTTTTAGTCTAGGGTGGTTTTTTCTGTGGATAAGCGTGCTAATAGGCAACCTTTGGTTTTCAATTGGAAACAATCCATGAGCGAGATGAATGATCTGGCGGCGTTCGCGGTGTTGATCGAAGCGGGTAGTTTCACCCTGGCAGCGCAGCAGTTGGGCTGCAGCAAGGGCCAGTTGTCCAAACGCATCAGCCAGCTCGAAGCGCAGTTTTCCGTGGTGTTGCTGCAACGCACTACACGGCGTTTGAGCCTGACCGCTGCCGGCGCAGCGTTGTTGCCGCAGGCGCAGGCGCTGGTCGTTCAGATGGAGAGGGCACGTCAGGCCTTGGCGCGGCTGAAGGACGATATGGCCGGACCCGTGCGCATGACTGTACCAGTGTCATTGGGGGAAACCTTCTTCGATGGGTTGTTGCTGGAGTTCTCGCACAAATATCCCGAGGTGCAGATCGAACTGGAACTGAACAACAGTTACCGCGATCTGTCACGGGACGGCTTTGATCTGGCGATCCGCAGCGAGGTGGCCAACGACGAACGACTGGTGGCCAAACCGCTGCTGGCCTGGCAGGAAATGACCTGCGCCAGCCCGGCGTACCTCGAGCGTTTCGGTGAACCGCTGACGCCACAGGCACTGGCCGAGCATCGCTGCTTGCTCAACAGCCACTACAGCGGACGTGAGGAATGGCTGTATCACCAGCAACATGAATTGTTGCGGGTGCGAGTATCAGGACCGTTTGCCAGCAACCATTACAACCTCCTCAAGAAGGCTGCACTCAGTGGCGCCGGTATCGCGCGGCTGCCTTCCTACTTGCTGCAAGCGGAATTGGCTGACGGCCGATTACGCTGGCTCCTGCGCGACTTTCAGACCCGGCGCATGCCGATGTATCTGGTGCATTCGTATCAGGGCGGACTGCCGAAACGCACGCAGGTACTCGCTGACTATCTGATCGGCTGGTTCAAGCGCAGCGGCGAGGCGCTGGATCGACTTCAGCGCTGATCCTTACCCCTGTGGGAGCGAGCCTGCTCGCGAATGCGGTTTCACAGACACTCATGTGTTGACTGAACCAACGCATTCGCGAGCAGGCTCGCTCCCACAAGGATTTTGTTTATTTTGCGAAACGGCGGGCGATCAGGTGATCAATCGACAACTTGCCCGGCCCCGTCGTCATCAAGTACAGCAACACCGCTGCCCAAGTGCCGTGGGTTGGATAAGCATCCGGATAGACAAAAAGCTGAATGGTCAGGGTCATCCCCAACAGCGCCAACGCCGAAAACCGTGTAGCGAAGCCAATCAGGATCAGCAGCGGGAAGAAGTGTTCGGCGAACGCCGCCAAGTGCGCGGCAATCTCTGGCGACAGCAACGGCACGTGGTATTCACTCTTGAACAACGGAATGGTCGATTCGGCCAGTCGTGGCCAACCGAGCTGGAAAGTGCCGTCAATCAAATCAATGGCCAAGCCTTCAACCTTGGTTTGCCCTGACTTCCAGAACACCGCGGCTATCGAGAAACGGGCAATGAGGGCGATCAGGCTGTGAGGGATTTGCTCCAGCAGTGTGATGGCGCGAGTGATGAGCGTGTTCATGGCAATTCCTTGTTGTTCAATTGGATGATGGCGTTGCGCGCGATCAGCAAGCCAAGGGTTTGCGCAAGATCGAACTCAGGGCTGTTTTCAATCGCTGCCACCAGTGGCTGGCCATCAATCAGGTTGCGGATAAACCTGCTGGCGCCGGGGGCGAGGGCAAACACTTCGACGTCCAGGCCATTGCGCAACACCAGCGCGTGTTGCCTTTGGTTGACGTCGATTCCCTCCAGCGTCGAGTCGTGCTGATGTGCGGCCCAGATCTCAGCCACGGCATAGGCTGAGTCGAGCAGGTGAAGGGAGGGATGAAGGTCGAGGCGCAGCTCACTCAGCGTTTGCGCATCAGCCAGTGCTGCCGTGATCTGTTCCGTGCGCACGGGCAGGGCGTCGGCCGCGTGGTAGGCGAGGGTGCGCAAGTGCTCAAGACGCGCCACGTCTGCCAGATAAGGCACGCCGCCAGCCGGTTTGAACGCCGCAATGAAGTTCGCAAAGGCTTCTCCGTAGCGGCACATCAATGGACTCTGCGGCGGCTGCTGTTGTACGAAAACGGCCGCCATGGCGCGAAAGAATTCATCGCCGACCAATTGCGCAACCACCGGGTAACTGTCGCTCAACGCATTGATCAGCGAACCCTGTACGTTGTTGCGATACACCGCGAAACGGCTCGCCGGATCAGCACCGTTGGCGCTGCACAGGCCTTCGGGGCAGGGTAGTCGCGTGTCGATGAGCGCGGCAGCGAAAGCGCGTTGAGTGCTCATGTGTGCGCTCCGGCATCACGCAAAAGCGCATCAGCTTGCTGACCTTCCGCCAGTAGCACGGCCAACGCCGGCACTTGATTGTCGCGCTCGATCAACGTTGCCACCGGGCCGATGCGTTGCAGCACCTGCCGGTACAAACCCCAGACGGCTTGATCGATCGGCGCGCCGTGATCATCGATCAGCAACCGGTCACCGAGGTTGTCGCAATCTTCGGCGAACCCGGCCAGATGAATTTCACCCACCGTGTGTAATGGCAGCGCATCGAGATACGCCAGCGGATCACGCTGATGGTTCACGCAAGAAACGTAGACATTGTTGACGTCAAGCAACAGGCCACAGCCGCTGCGGCGCACGACCTCGGCGATGAAATCTGCCTCATCGATTGTTGAGCGCTTGAACGCCAGATAGGTCGCCGGATTCTCCAGCAGCATTGGCCGTTGAAGCGTGTTCTGCACTTGATCGATATGCTCGCAGACGCGCTTCAACGTCGGCGTGTCATAGGCCAGCGGCAGCAGATCATTGAGAAACACCGGGCCATGGCTCGACCAGGCCAGGTGTTCGGAAAAGGCTTGCGGTTGATAGCGCCGAATGAGCTCGGCAAGGCGCTGAAGATGTTGTTCATCCAGCGGCCCTTCAGCACCGATAGACAAGCCGACACCGTGTAGCGACAGCGGATACTGCTCGCGGATCAAACCGAGAAAATGATGAAACGGACCGCCGTCGACCATGTAGTTTTCGGCGTGGACTTCGAAGAAGCCGATGTCCGGTGATGAACCGAGCACTTCACGAAAGTGCCCGGTCTTGAGGCCCAGCCCGGCACGGGACGGGAGCCCGGTAAGGGCTGCCTGAGTGCGGGATTGGGCATGGTCATTGAGGGTGAGCATGGTCGTCACTCAGGCAGGCCAACGATCAGGACTTGGCTTTGAACGCTTCCATCTGACCGAAACCGGTCGGCGAGGTCTTGCTCTCGGTGGTAGCGCAGGTGCCCTTTGGAACGAGTTTCCAGGCGTTGGCCTGATAGTCCATTTTTGCGGTGCCGGCACAGGTGGTGCCTGCACCAGCGGCGCAATCGTTTTTGCCTTTCATGGCCACGCCGAAGCATTTTTCCATGTTGGCGTCGGCGGCCTGGGCGGTGGAAACAGTGGCGATGCTCAGAGCAGAACCGAGGGCCAGAACCAGGGCGGTAGCGGACAGGGTGCGGGTGGTAGCAGTCATGGTGTTTCTCCAGTCTTGTTCAGGGTTTTTACAAGCGCTGTTGCGCTTGCTTGTCCCTCTAGAGAAAGCTCATGGCGATGCGTTACAACGCAGTGCAAAGTTTTTTCGAGTAAACCTTAGGACACTGCAATCCAGGGTGGGAGCGAGCTTGCTCGCGAATGCGGTGTGTCATTCAGCAAATGTGCTGACTGATACTCCCTCTTCGCGAGCAGGCTCGCTCCCACAGGGGACTTGTGTTGAATTCAGTAATGGCAGATGAAAAAAACGGCCCGAAGGCCGTTTTTTTGTTTGGCGACATGCATCAACCGCCGAGGTACGCCTCGCGTACTTTCGGGTCGGTCAGCAGTGCTTCACCAGTGCCTTGCATGACCACGCGGCCGTTCTCCAGAACGTAGGCCCGGTCAGCGATTTTCAGCGCCTGGTTGGCGTTCTGCTCGACCAGGAACACGGTCACACCGTCCTTGCGCAGCATTTCGATGATGTCGAAAATCTGCTGGATGATGATCGGTGCCAGGCCCAGCGACGGCTCGTCGAGCAGCAGCAGTTTCGGCTTGCTCATCAGTGCGCGGCCGATGGCGAGCATTTGCTGTTCGCCGCCGGACATGGTGCCGCCGCGCTGGTTGAAGCGTTCTTTCAGGCGCGGGAACAGGCCGAGAACCTTGTCCATTTGTTCCTGATAGTCGCCCTTGTCGGTGAAGAAACCGCCCATGGATAGGTTTTCTTCAACGGTCAGACGGGCGAATACCCGACGACCTTCCGGCACTACCGCGATGCTCTTGCGCATGATCTGCGACGAGTCCTGGCCGACCAGCTCCTCACCCATGTAGCGGATGCTGCCGCTGTGCGCCTGCGGTGAACCGCAAAGCGTCATCAGCAGCGTCGACTTGCCGGCACCGTTGGCGCCGATCAGGGTCACGATTTCGCCCTGACGGACTTCGACGTTGACGCTGTGCAGGGCCTGGATCTTGCCGTAGAAGGTGGAAACGTTTTCGAACTGCAGCATTTACGCTTCCCCCAGGTAGGCTTTGATCACTTCAGGATTGTCGCGGATCTGTTCCGGCGTGCCGTCAGCCAGAGGCGTGCCCTGGTTGATCACGACGATGTGGTCGGAAATGCTCATGACCAGTTTCATGTCGTGTTCGATCAGCAGCACGGTGACGTTGTGCTCTTCACGCAGGACGCTGATCAGCGCCTTGAGGTCTTCGGTTTCCTTCGGGTTCAGACCGGCCGCCGGTTCGTCGAGCATGAGGATCCGTGGGCGGGTCATCATGCAACGCGCGATTTCCAGACGCCGCTGCTGACCGTAGGCCAGGGTGCCGGCAGTGCGGTTGGCGAACTCTTTGAGGTTGACCTTTTCCAGCCAGTATTCGGCAAACTCCATGGCCTCGCGCTCGCTTTTGCGGAACGACGGGGTCTTGAACAGACCGGCCAGGAAGTTGGTGTTCAGGTGACGGTGCTGGGCGATCAACAGGTTCTCGACCGCCGTCATGTCCTTGAACAAGCGCACGTTCTGGAAGGTGCGCACCACGCCTTTGAGTGCGATCTTGTGGCCCGGCAGGCCTTGGATCGGCTCGCCGTCCAGCAGGATGCTGCCGCCGGTTGGCTGATAGAACCCGGTCAGGCAGTTGAACACGGTGGTCTTGCCCGCGCCGTTCGGCCCGATCAATGCAACCACCTGTTTTTCCTTGACGGTCAGGGCCACACCGTTGACCGCGAGCAAACCGCCGAAGCGCATGCTCAGGTTATCGACTTTAAGGATCTCGCGGCTCATTTTCGCAACTCCATGTGTGGGCGTTGCATCGGCAGCAGACCTTGTGGACGCCAGATCATCATCAACACCATCAGCGCACCGAACATCAACATGCGGTACTCGCTGAACTCACGCATCATTTCCGGCAACAGGATCATCACCACGGCGGCCAGGATCACGCCCAACTGCGAGCCCATGCCACCCAGCACGACGATGGCGAGGATGATCGCCGACTCGATGAAGGTGAACGACTCCGGGGTCACCAGACCCTGGCGGGCGGCGAAGAAGCTACCGGCGAAACCGGCGAAGCTTGCACCGAGGGTGAAGGCCGACAGCTTGATCACGGTCGGATTCAGACCCAGTGCTCGGCAGGCGATTTCATCTTCACGCAGCGCTTCCCAGGCACGGCCGATCGGCATGCGCAGCAGGCGGTTGATGATGAACAGCGCTGCCAGCGCCAGCAACAGGGCCACCAGGTAGAGGAAAATCACCTTGTTGATCGAGTTGTATTGCAGGCCGAAGTATTCGTGGAAGGTCTGCAGGCCTTCCGCCGCTTTACGCTCGAAGGTCAGGCCAAAGAACGTCGGTTTCTCGATGTTGCTGATGCCGTTCGGACCGCCAGTGATGTCGGTCAGGTTACGCAGGAACAGACGGATGATCTCGCCGAAGCCGAGGGTCACGATCGCCAGATAGTCACCGCGCAAACGCAACACCGGGAAGCCCAGCAGGAAGCCGAACGTCGCCGCCATCAGGCCGGCAATCGGCAGGCAGATCCAGAAGCTCAAGCCGTAGTAGTGAGACAGCAGCGCGTAGCTGTAGGCGCCGACGGCGTAGAAGCCGACGTAACCGAGGTCGAGCAGACCGGCCAGACCGACGACGATGTTCAGGCCGAGGCCGAGCATCACGTAGATCAGGATCAGCGTCGCAATGTCCACCGCGCCACGCGAGCCGAAGAACGGCCACACCAGAGCACCGATGATCAGCGCAATGATGAAGTAGCGTTGCGTGCTCGGCAGGGTCAGGAAGTTGCTGGCCTTGGCCGGAATCAGCGGCATGCCCGGCGAGGAATTCCACGCCTTGCTGATCTGCTGGTTGAACAGCACCCGCAAAAACATCAGCACCGAGCAGATGGCGATGGTCGCCAGAATCATCGGGCTGGTGTTGTGCACTTCCAGGTTGATGCCGACGATGGTCAGTTTCAGACCGAGTACCGGGTAGGCAACGGCCCACACCAGCAAAGCGCTGAACAGCGCCTGTTTAAGATTTCTAGTCATACTTTCTCAACCTCCGGACGGCCCAGAATGCCGGTCGGACGGAACAACAGCACCAGAACCAACAAGCCGAAAGCCACGACGTCCTTGTACTGGTCGCCGAAGATATCGGCGCCAAAGGCTTCCGCCACCCCAAGCACCAACCCGCCGAGCATGGCGCCGGGGATGCTGCCGATGCCACCAAGTACCGCGGCGGTGAAGGCTTTGAGGCCGACGAGGAAACCGGCGTTCGGGTTGATCACCCCGTATTGCATGCTCAGCAGCACGGCCGCAATGGCCGCCAGCGCAGCACCAATGACGAAGGTCAGGGCGATGATGTTGTTGGTGTTGATGCCGAGCAGGTTGGCCATCTTGATGTCTTCGGCACAGGCGCGGCAGGCGCGACCCAGGCGAGAGCGGGAGATGAACAGTGTCAGGCCGAGCATGGCGATCAGAGTCACCACGAACACCACGATTTGCATGTAGGAAATCAGCACTTCATGTGCGCCACCTGGCCCGAAGGAAATGTTCCCGGGGATCAGGTTGGGGATGGATTTGTCCTTGGAGTCTTGCGCCAGCAGAACCGTATTCTGCAGGAAGATCGACATACCGATGGCGGAGATCAGCGGGATCAGACGGTTGCTGCCGCGCAGGGGGCGGTAGGCGATCCGTTCGATGCTGTAACCGTAGGAACTTGTCACGACGATGCTTGCGATGAAGGCAGCGGTCATCAACAGCGGGACGTTGTCGAGTCCCATCATGGCCAGCCCGGCAATGGCGATGAACGCCACGTAGGAACCGATCATGTACACCTCGCCGTGGGCGAAGTTGATCATTCCAATGATGCCGTAAACCATCGTATAGCCGATGGCAATCAGGGCATACGTGCTGCCAATGGTCAGGCCATTAACCAGCTGCTGGAAGAAGTGATAGAGGTCAGGCATTACAGCGCTCCTAAAAACCTGATACGCATTTCACTGGTGGAGTCATTTTCCCGCCCGGCCCCGTGGATCTTTATCCACTTCGAATCCGGGTTTTGCCAGCGAACCGCTGATGACGGTTTTGAGATTTTCAGGTGGGGAGACTGGCGGATCACGCCAGCGCGGCCCATACATTCGTAAAACAAAGCCCACGGCACGCCGTGGGCTTTATTGGCAGTCAGTCAGGCAGCGCCTTACTGAGGGGATACTTCAGTTTTTGGTTTGCCGAAGTGCCACTCGTAAACCACAAATTTGAAGTCCTTCAGGTCACCCTTGGCGTCGAAGCTCAGGTCGCCAGTCGGGGTTTTGAAGGTGCCGGCGTGAATGGCTTCAGCCACTTTGGCAGCGTCTTCGGACTTGGCAGCCTTGATCCCTTCAGCGATCACTTCAACAGCCGAGTAGGCCGGGAATACGAAAGGACCGCTCGGGTCTTCTTTCTTCGCCTTGAAGGCATCTGCCAGGGCAACGTTGGCCGGATCCTGGTCGAAGGATTTCGGCAGGGTCACCAGCAGACCTTCGGAAGCGTCTTTGGCGATCTGCGAAATCGAGTCGTTACCCACGCCTTCCGGCCCCATGAACTTGGCTTTCAGGCCTTTTTCAGCGGACTGACGCAGGATCAGGCCCAGTTCCGGGTGGTAGCCGCCGTAGTAAACGAAGTCGACGTTGGCTTGCTTGAGTTTGGCAATGATCGAGGAGAAGTCCTTGTCGCCGGCGTTGATGCCTTCGAACACGGCAACCTTGGTACCTTTCTTCTCGAGGGTGGCTTTAACGGCGGTGGCGATGCCTTCACCGTATTGTTGCTTGTCGTGCAGCACAGCAACGATTTTCGGTTTCACGTGGTCGGCAATGTAGTTACCGGCGGCAGGGCCCTGGGCGCTGTCCAGACCGATGGTGCGGAAGACCATTTTGTAACCACGCGCGGTGATGTCCGGGCTGGTGGCAGCCGGGGTGATCATGATCACGCCTTCGTCTTCGTAGATGTCCGAAGCCGGTTGAGTAGAGCTGGAGCACAGGTGACCGACCACGAACTTGACGCCGTCGTTGACGACCTTGTTCGCGACCGCTACCGCTTGTTTTGGATCGCAGGCATCGTCGTATTCAACGGCTTCGAGTTTCTTGCCGTCGACGCCGCCCTTGGCGTTGATTTGCTCGATGGCCATTTTTGCGCCACTGAACTGCATGTCGCCGTACTGGGCTACTGGACCGGTTTTAGGACCGGCGATACCGATTTTGATGGTGTCAGCTGCGAACGAATGGCTGGCAACCCCGGCCAGAACCATAGCGGCAAACAGTTTGGAAATCTGCTTAGTAGCCTTAGTCATAGTGCTCCACTCTTACTGTTGTAATTTTTTTGAGTTCTGGCGCCGTAGCAGCAGAACCGGGTCAGATATCTTTGCGATACCCTCCGGAAATGCCCCCGGCAACTGTACCGGTACAGTGTAGAGCGCCGGTTGTCAGCCTGGGAAGCAGGCGCCGAGGGGCAAAACTTGGGGGTGTCGCATTTTTGAATGAAAAAGACAGAATTGCGGCGGGGCGTTCGTGGGCATATATCCCAATCAGCAGCATTCCTTGGCGTTCCTGCTCTTTTCGTTCGGTGCAGCTTTTTGCAACCGGGTTTTGCTGGCGGACCACCGACGTTATTATTCGCGTCGATTTCTTTTCCGGACAGCTCCCATGAATCAAGAACCTAGCACCCTCTATGCCAAGCTGCTTGGTGAAACCGCATCTATTACCTGGAAAGAGTTGGAGCCGTTCTTCGCCAAGGGTGCCCTATTGTGGGTCGACCCTGCGCTGGATTTGATCGCTGTTGCCGAGGCCGTGGCGTCGGATGATGGCGAGAAAGTGGCTGCCTGGCTGGCCGAGGACAAGGTCGCCAAGCTGTCTGAAACGCGGGCGCTGGATCTTTTCGAGCGCGATCCTTCGTTGTGGGCGGTGGTGGTTTCGCCGTGGATTCTGATCCAGGAAAGGGCGTTGGTCGCAGACGTTGCACCTTGATGGTGCGGCTAGCCATCGGCGAAAAGTGTGTAGCGGAGTAGCGTGATGGCACGTTGCCGTAGAGAAATGCCACAAGCAATGGTGGGCTCACGGTGACGTAAACGTAACGGGAACAGTTTAGTAAGCAGCCTAACGGCTGCTTAATTGTTTCTGGATATTGGTAAGGCTGAAATCTTTAGTGAATGTGCCGGCCCCTTCGCGAGCAAGCTCGCTCCCACAGGGGAATGCATTTCAAATGTGGGAGCGAGCTTGCTCGCGAAGGGGGCGACTCGGTCAGACCGAGAACGACTTGCCGGTATGGTTATTCAGCGAAATAACCTTGGTCTTGCCAATCCGGTGACGGTAGATCTCGCGCAGGTACTTGATTGACTTCTTTACGCAATCGCGCGACAGGCGAATGTCGTTGATCGAGACAAACTTCTCTTTGTCGTTGATCAGCTCGCGGTACTTTTTCTCGTACATCGGTTTGATCGCGTACCAGTTGGTATCAAGGATCTTCGCCGGGTTCTCGAACTCGTTGAGCAGGTCGTCGATGCGGTCTTCGTCGAACTCCTCGTTGATGATGAAATCGAGGATCGAGTTGTCCAAGGTGTCATCGAAACGGTACGGGTTCTTCGCGAAGCAGCGTTTGATGAACGCGACGATCAGGGTCAGAAAGTCGTCCGACAGGCACGGGCTCTTCGCAATCAACGTGGTCAGCGACAGGTTGGCCGAGGCGCCGATTACCAGTGCGTAACGCTTGAGCGTGGTATTCGGGAACAGGCTGTTGAGGTGGGTCTTCAACCGGTTCAGGTCCATGTACGACAGCTTGTAGTCTTTCGGCAGCGAAACGATCGAGACCACCGACGAGCAATTCTTGAAGAAGTGCAGGTCGTGCAGGGCGGCGGCGTCGTAGCCGGAGTTCTTGTACTGCTCCAGCGAAGCGCGATAACGCTTGGACTCGATCGGCAGCAGGCTGATGCCTTCGATCGCCTGAGTCACTTTGTTGAAGTGCGGCAGGTCGATCGAGCGGAAGAACAGGTCGTCGATGTTCAGGCGTTGCGGCTCTTTGTCGAACACCTTGAATTTGTCGCTGCTCGGCGGCGGGGTTTCCGGCACAACCGATTCGGCGTAGGCAATCGCCACCGGGCCGGCCAGACTCATGAACAGGTCGTTGGCGTCGAGGCGAATGGTTTCGCCGATGTCGATGCCGGCGCGGCGGAAGTAGTTCTGGTCGTAGTCAGTGGTGACGGCCTGCGCCGTCAGAATGTTGAAGATCTGCTGCGAGATGTACTGGTTGGCGTGCTTCTCCATCGCATTGACATCAATGTTCTGGATGTTGCCGTCATCGCTTTCTTCGGCGTAACGCATGATGTCGTTGGAGATCAGCATCATTGCGTTCCATGGGCGGATACGGCCCATGACGCTGGCTTCGCTGCTGTCTTCATTGGCGAAGTTGTAGGAGAAATCCCATTCTTCCGAGAGGTATTTGCACAGCAGGCGACCGGCGTTGATGTGCAGCGCCTCGGACATTTCGCTGCGGTGATCGGAAATGTTCGGCAGCACGCAGATGCCGCTGGTGAAGATCGGTTCGAACACGAACGAATGACCGCTCTTGCCGTCATGCTCGTCCATCGGCTTGGTGTCGAACGTCTTGTTCATGTACGAGTGCTGCTGGGCCAGGCCGAACTCCGAGGCCATGCCGGAACCGGTACCGCCGCCGGCACTGAAAATCGAGAAATACAGGCGCGACTGGTTGGCTTTGATGCCGCAGCTGTCGATCAGGTACGAGTGGATCATTTTCCAGTCTGGGCTGGAGAAGCGCTGGGTGTCCTTGTTGAGGATGATCTTCGCCAGGTACTGGCCGAGGATCGGCGCGTTACCGGCGCCACCGGCGTGGACTTCGGACAAGTCCATGATTTTCATTTTGCTGTAGTCGCGCAGGAAACCGCTTTTCTCGCCCTTGCGCGAAAAACGGATGCGCCCGGCGATGTCCTTGTCGAGGTCGCCGAGCATCACCAGCGGCTCGACCAGAAACACCGGTTTGGTCGATTTGTTCGGGCCGATGCGCAGGTTGTTCTTGATCCACTGCGCCGGGCTGTAGCCCTTGTCGGCCAGTCGACGATCCGCCGCGCGGTCTTCGTTGTTGAATTCGTTGAGGTAGAACTTGCGCGCGTTGTACACCAGCTCCGCGACGTCGAGGGCGATGTTGGAGCCGCAGCGACCGAGGCCGATCAGGCACACCGAGGGGAATTCCTGGTCGTTGTGCTGTTCGTTGTCGCCTTCCAGGTGCGGTGGGCGCGGGAACACCAGATCACGCAGGCCGTCGAGATTGTCGAGGATGCGGTCGGTATTGGTTTCGGTGAAGTACAGGTATTGCTGAGTCGACAGCGGGCGCGACGGGACCAATGGCTTCGACGATGACGGGCTGTTGGCGGCAGGGCTCAAAGTCAGATCGGATACCGCAGTGGCGGGATTGTTTTTAGAAGTCATTGTGCGCCATATACCTGGACTGGGTTGGCTCGCCGGCCAGTTGCCGGCGAACCTCACGGAATAAGATCTCGCGTCTTTTGTGCGCGAATTGAGCCCGAGCGTCAGGGTTTTGGCCTGACTGTCGCTGGGGGGAATCCTTTCCTGATCGTTGATGAATCGGCCATTATTCGGCGATCTTTAATCGAAAAGAGGCAATATGATGTCAACGCTACCTTCGTTGGGGTTCGCCGGAATCGGTCTGATGGGCCTGCCCATGTGCCGCCGTTTGTTGGCGGCGGGATACCCGCTGACCGTGTGGAATCGCAACCCGGCCAAGTGCGCGCCACTGGTCGAGGCCGGTGCCCGGCAGGTGGCGACCGCCGCTGAGTTGTGCGAGCACGCCGACGTGGTGATGTTGTGTCTGGCCGATACGGCAGTGGTTCGCGAGGTGGTGTTTGGCGCTGGCGGTATCACCGAAGGCGCGAAAAACGGCCAGTTGCTGGTGGATTTTTCCAGCCTTGAACCGACGGCCACTCGCGAAATGGCGGCGCAACTGCTGGAGAAAACCGGCATGGCCTGGCTGGACTCACCGGTGTCCGGCGGCGTGGTTGGTGCCGAGGCGGGCAGTCTGGCAATCATGGTCGGCGGCGATGCGGCAAATCTGGAGCGTGTGCGCCCGGTATTGCTCAGTCTCGGCCAGCGCGTTACGCACATGGGCGGCATCGGCGCGGGTCAGGTGACCAAGGCCTGCAACCAGATGATCGTTGCGTGCAACGCATTGGTGATTGCCGAAGTGGTGGCGCTGGCCGAGCAGGCTGGCGTCGATGCGAGCCTGATCGCCGAAGCACTGGCCGGCGGTTTTGCCGATTCGAAACCGTTGCAGATTCTCGCCCCGCAAATGGCCGAAAGCCGTTTCGAACCGATCAAATGGCACGTGCGCACGTTGCTCAAGGATCTCGACACCGCCGTCAAATTCTCCCGCGAACAGGGCTCGGCGACGCCGATCAGCGGATTGGCCGCACAACTGATGCGCCTGCATGGGGCGCAAGGTTATTTGGCACAGGATCCAGCGACCCTGGTGCAAATGTACCGCGCGCCAGAATCAACGGATTGACCGCATGTGAATGCTTGCGCTGATTGATTTCCTCCAGCACCGGGCGCAACTCGTCCAGCGGCACCGGGCGGCTGAGCAGGTAACCCTGGATGAAATCGCAGCCCGAGCGTTCAAGAAACTCGTACTGTTCCAGGCTTTCGACGCCTTCGGTCACCACCTGCAAATGCAGGGTGTGCGCCATGACGATGATCGCCTGGACGATCTCCATGTCGGCGGTTGCCGTGGGAATGTCGAGGATGAACGAGCGGTCGATCTTCAAGGTGTTGAGCGGCAGGCGCTTGAGGTAGGCCAGCGACGAGTAGCCAGTGCCGAAGTCGTCGATCGACAACGACACACCCAGGGCACGAATCTGTCGCAGCAGCACCAGGGTGTTGGCGATGTTGCCCATCAGCGCATTTTCGGTGACTTCCAGTTCCAGCCGTTCCGGCGCCACCCCGGCGCTGCGCAATGCCTGTTCGATTTCGTTGGCCAGTTCTTCCCGGGCGAGGTTGAGTGGCGAGCAGTTCCAGGCGATTTTCAGTTCTTCGCAGCCATGGCGCGACAATTCGCCCAGATCCTTGCATGCGCGGCGCAGCACCCAGTTGTCCAGTTCGGCGATCAGGCCATTGTTTTCGGCGATGGTGATAAAGCGATCCGGGGTCAGCAAACCGTGCAGCGGATGTTGCCAGCGAATCAGCGCTTCGAGCTTGGTGACACGACCGGTTTTCAGTTCGAAGATCGGTTGGTAATAGAGCATCAGGCCGTTTTCTTCGCGCAAGGCGTGGCGCAATTCTTCTTCCAGTTGCAGCTCGAAGCTGGCGCGGGTCTTGAGGTTGGAACTGAAAAAATGCAGGCCGTTGCGCCCTGCGCCTTTGGATTGATACAGCGCCAGATCGGCGTGCTTGAGCAGTTCTTCGCAGGTGCTGCCATCCTCCGGAAACAGACTGATGCCGATGCTGGTGGTCATCACCATGCGGCGCCCGGCCAGTTCGATCGGCTCCTTCATTTTGAGCATGATGCGCTGGGCCATATTGCGGGCTTCTTCGCGGTCATGCAGGTTGATGAGGATGCAGAACTCGTCGCCGCCGAAACGCGCGACCACGTCTTCATGGCTGCGCACCGAGCCTTTGATGTGCTGGGCGATAACCTTGAGCAGTTCGTCACCGGCGTCGTGACCGAGGCTGTCGTTGATCCGTTTGAAGTGGTCGATGTCGAGGAACATCACCGCGAGCATGCCGCCCTCGGTGGCTTTCTGGCAGAGTTTCTCGGCGAAGATCTGGTTGAACCCGCGGCGGTTGATCAGGTTGGTCAGGGCGTCGTAGTTGGCCGCTTGTTGCAGCGACATGCGCGCCTGGTCGAGCTGACTAAGCAGGGCATTAACGCGGCGCAGGTCCTCTTCCTTGTTCTGCAGTTTCTTGTTGGCCAGCGCCGCACTGATCGCACTGCCGAGGATCAGCAGGATGATCAGCGCCACGGTCAGGCCCAGTTGCAGATGCCCGGTATCGCTGGCGCCCGTTGTCAGGCCACCCTCGGGAAGAACCAGATCCAGCGCAGCCATGCCGGTGAAGTGCATGCTGATGATGCCAGCGCCGAGAATCAGCGCAGCGCTGTACTTGAGTAACTGATGGGCCACGCCGCTGCCTTCGCTCAGATAGCGGGCCACCCACAGCGCGGCGAAACTGGCGCCGATGGCGATCGCCACAGACAGCGCGAACAGTCCTGGCTGATAGTAGGCGGTGGCGCTCGACTTCATCGCCGCCATGCCAACGTAATGCATGCCGGCGATGCCCAGGCCGATGACAAACGCGGTTTTCAAGCAATGCAACGCATTCGGCTGCGCTTCGCTCAGGGTTTGCATGGCCAGCCAAGAGGCGAGCAGGGCGATCAGCAACGAGAAAAGGGTGATGCCAAGGTCGTACTGAATGTCGATCGGTGTCTGGAAAGCCAGCATGCCGATGAAATGCATGGCCCAGATGCCGCCGGCCAGGCAGGTCGCGCCGATCCAGCGCCAGATCCGCCGCGACTCCGGATCTTCGGCATTTACAACGCGCTCAGCCATATCCAGGGTAGCGAAACTGGCTGCGCAGGCGACTAGATACGCAACCATCACCAAGAGAGGGTTGTGACTGCAATCGAGGATGACCTGCCCGCTCTCCGGCAGCTCGGTAACAAACTGCAAACCAAGCCACTCCATAGCATGCCCCGTCTCTGAAGTCGTCCCGAGTGCGCGTTGTACGCAGTTGAATGTCAGGAGTATAGAGGCCGATTTCGGGGTGCAAGCCGTGGTGGCACATTGGCGCTAACGATTTCGGCATTAGCGTCATAGCGATTGGCGCTAAAGGCTCAAGCGATCTGTTCGAGAGGGATTTGCCCCCAGTCCGGTTGCAGGGGCGGCAAGCCGAAACGCGCGCGGGCCTTATCGCAGTCGACATTCTGTTCGCCGTTTTCCCAAGACGACTCGAATTCACGGCAGGGGCTGGAGCGCAATTCATAAATCGAGCACTTCACCTCGCTGCCCACTTCGCCGACCAACGCCGTGCAGCGCGGCGATTTGCAGTCGGTGCCGTTCATCGCCACCCGGCTCGGGCTGATCTGTGTGACCAGCTCATCAGGCACCGTGCCGCCGGAAGATGAGCACTCACCCCAAAAGAAAGACACGCGAAAATGGGAACAGCAGGCACCGCAATTCAGACACGGACTGACTTCAGACATGGGCGAGGGTATCAAAGGGATTGATCGGGAGATCCGGACGGATCCGGCCGCCATTCTAGGCTTCGCCACGAACTTGGGAAGGGGGGCGCGAAACTATTTTTTTGTGGCAAGTTTTTGCCGCAAAAGCCCCGGTTTTCGGGGGATTTCAGGCTTATCAAGGGCTTACGTTTCGTTACAGTGCCATGGCCCGATATCAGGCAGACGAATGATCACAGACAGGCCAGTCATGGCTGACTAGATTGCAGGTTCCGGGCTCGGATGCGTTGGCAGTGAAGCCCCATAACAATAAAGAGACGGACCCATGCAGAACTCGACCCAAGCGGCGAATGCCTGGCGCATTCTGTTCCTGCTGTTCCTCGCCAACCTGTTCAACTTCTTCGACCGTACCATTCCGGCGATCATCATCGAGCCGATCCGCATGGAATGGCACCTCAGTGACTTTCAACTGGGGATTGTCGGTACCGCATTCACCATTGTTTACGCCATCGCCGGCCTGCCCTTGGGGCGGATGGCTGACACCGGCTCGCGCAGCAAGCTGATGGGCTGGGGTCTGGCGACGTGGAGTGCGCTGACGGCGGTCAACGGTCTGGTCGGCAGTTTCTGGAGCTTCCTGATTGTGCGCATGGGCATCGGCATCGGCGAGGCCAGTTATGCGCCGGCGGCCAACTCACTGATCGGTGATTTGTTTCCGGCGCATCGTCGGGCGCGGGCGATGGGCATTTTCATGCTCGGTTTGCCGTTGGGCCTGTTGCTGGCGTTCTTCACCATTGGCTGGATGGTGAAGGCGTTTGACAGCTGGCGTGCGCCGTTCTTTATTGCAGCGGTGCCGGGTCTGCTTCTGGCGATTTTCATGTTCTTTATCAAAGAGCCGAAGCGCGGCGCAGCGGAGACCGTGCAGGTTTCGCAAGAGAAAGTCGACAAGCCGATCCGGCGGATTCTGGCGGTGCCGACCTTTCTCTGGCTGGTGATGGCCGGGTTGTGCTTCAACTTCGCCACCTATGCCTGCAACTCGTTTCTGGTGCCGATGCTGCAACGCTATTTCCTCATGCCGTTGCAGGAAGCGGCGGTGGCCACCGGAGTTATCGTTGGCGTGACCGGGCTGGTCGGGTTGACCCTGGGCGGCTGGATCGCCGACAAGATTCACCAGCGTGTGGCCAACGGGCGACTGTTGTTCGCGGCGTTCAGCCTGATCATCTCGACGTTGTGCACGGCGTGGGCGCTGCATGCCGGGCGTATCGAGATCGGTGTGTTTGTCGTGGTGTTCAGTGTTGGCTGGCTGTTTGCCTACAACTTTTACACCTGTGTTTATACGGCGATTCAGGATGTGGTCGAACCACGTTTGCGGGCGACGGCGATGGCGCTGTTCTTTGCCGGTTTGTATCTGTTGGGCGGTGGCTTGGGGCCGGTGGTGGTGGGTGGTCTGTCCGATCATTTTGCGCATACCGCGATGGCGGCGGCGGGGGCTGAGCAGATGACCGAGGCGTTCAAGGCCGTCGGGCTGCATGATGCGATGTATCTGATTCCGGTGGCGCTGTTTTTGACGATGGTGTTTCTGTTTCTGGCGGCGCGGTGTTTTGTGCGCGATGCGCAGCGGATGAAGGAAGGGTTGGTTGCTGTGGTTGAGCCAGAGGTTGCAGCGGCGACCGTCTGATTGCCTTCGCGAGCAGGCTCGCTCCCACATTGGATCTGCGTTGTGACCTCGGTCCCTGTGGGAGCGAGCCTGCTCGCGAAAGGGCCATTAGCATCACTGGATAAATAACAGGCAAACAAAAGGCCCGCATCACTGCGGGCCTTTCTGTTTTCAGCGGTGGAGCAGGGCGGTTTAGCCCGCTACCAACACCCGAATCGCTTCCAGACGCAACGCCGCTTTATCCAGCATCGCCAGACCCTGCTCACGTTGCGTGCGCAGCGCTTCCAGTTCGCTGTCACGCACGGTCGGATTGACCGCTTGCAACGCAGTCAGGCGCGCCAGTTCTTCGTCGGTGTCGGCCGCCAGACGGCGACGGGCCTCGGCCACGCGCTCGGCGTGACGCGGGGCGATCTTGTCTTCACCGGCGTTGATGCGTGGCGTCAGCTGATCGCGCTGGGCCTGGATGAACTTGTTGGCGCTGGCACGCGGCACGCTCTCTAGTTGATCGTTGAGGGTCTCGAAGGAAACCCGTGGCGACAGGTCGTTGCCGTTGGCATCAAGCAGGCAGCGCAGGGCGGCCGGCGGCAGGTAACGCCCCAGTTGCAGCGAGCGCGGCGCTACCACTTCGCTGACATACAGCAACTCAAGCAGCACGGTGCCCGGTTTCAACGCCTTGTTCTTGATCAGCGCGACGGCGGTGTTGCCCATCGAACCGGACAGCACCAGATCCATGCCGCCCTGCACCATCGGGTGTTCCCAGGTGATGAACTGCATGTCTTCGCGCGACAGCGCCTGATTGCGGTCGTAGGTGATGGTCACGCCTTCGTCGTCGCCCAGCGGGAAACTGGCGTCGAGCATTTTCTCGCTCGGCTTGAGGATCAGCGCGTTTTCCGAATGGTCTTCGCTGTCGATGCCGAACGCATCGAACAGGGTCTCCATGTAGATCGGCAGGGCGAACTGATCGTCTTGCTCAAGGATGTCCTCGACCAGCGCTTCACCTTCGCCGGCGCCGCCGGAGTTGAGTTCCAGCAGACGGTCGCGGCCGGTGTGCAGCTCGGCTTCGAGACGCTCGCGCTCGGTGCGCGCTTCGTCGATCAGCGCTTGCCACTCGCCGTCGTCGGCCTCTTCGAGCAGCGGCAGCAGGCGCGGGCCGAACTGATGCTGCAGGGCGTTGCCGGTCGGGCAGGTGTTGAGGAACGCGTTCAGCGCTTCGTGGTACCACTGGAACAGACGCTCTTGCGGGCTGGTTTCCAGGTACGGCACGTGCAGTTCGATGATGTGTTTCTGGCCGATCCGGTCGAGACGACCGATCCGCTGCTCAAGCAAATCCGGGTGCGACGGCAGATCGAACAGCACCAGGTGGTGAGCGAACTGGAAGTTGCGACCTTCACTGCCGATTTCCGAGCAGATCAGCACTTGTGCGCCGAACTCTTCGTCGGCGAAGTACGCGGCGGCGCGGTCACGCTCAAGGATGTTCATGCCTTCATGGAACACCGTGGCCGGGATGCCGGAACGCACGCGCAGGGCGTCTTCCAGGTCCATCGCGGTTTCGGCGTGGGCGCAGATCACCAGCACTTTGGTGCGCTTGAGCATTTTCAGCTGATCGATCAGCCACTCGACACGCGGGTCGAATTTCCACCAGCGCTCTTCTTCGCTGGCGTCCGGCTGGGCCTGGAAGCTGACTTCCGGGTACAGCTCGGCGTGTTCGCCCAGCGGCAGTTCGAGGTATTCGTCCGGGCACGGCAGCGGGTACGGGTGCAGTTTGCGCTCCGGGAAACCCTGCACGGCGGCGCGGGTGTTACGGAACAGCACGCGGCCGGTGCCGTGGCGGTCGAGCAGTTCGCGCACGAGGCGGGCGCTGGCTTCAGTGTCGCCATCGTTGACCGCGGTCAGCAGGGCTTCGCCTTCGTTGCCGAGGAAGCCGTGAATGGTTTTGTGCGCTTCGGCCGAGAGACGGCCCTTGTCGAGCAGTTCCTGAACGGCTTCGGCCACCGGGCGATAGTTGTCGCTCTCGGCGCGGAACGCGGCCAGGTCATGGAAACGGTTTGGATCGAGCAGGCGCAGACGGGCGAAGTGGCTGTCCTGACCAAGTTGTTCCGGGGTGGCGGTGAGCAGCAGCACGCCCGGGATGACTTCGGCGAGTTGCTCGACCAGCGAGTATTCCGGGCTGGCTTTCTCTTCGTGCCAGACCAGGTGGTGCGCCTCGTCGACGACCAGCAGATCCCAACCGGCAGCAAACAGTGCGTCCTGCGCCTTCTCGTCGTCGACCAGCCACTCCAGCGCGACCAGCGCCAGTTGGGTATCTTCGAACGGGTTGGCGGCATCGCTTTCGATGAAGCGTTCTTCGTCGAACAGCGCGACCTGCAGGTTGAAGCGGCGGCGCATTTCCACCAGCCACTGGTGCTGGAGGTTTTCCGGAACGAGGATCAGCACGCGGTTGGCGCGGCCCGAAAGCAGTTGGCGATGGATCACCAGACCGGCTTCGATGGTTTTACCCAGACCCACTTCGTCCGCCAGCAGTACGCGCGGAGCAATGCGGTCGGCGACTTCACGGGCAATGTGCAATTGGTGCGCGATTGGCTGCGCGCGAACGCCGCCCAGGCCCCAGAGCGAAGATTGCAACTGGCGGCTGGTGTGTTCGAGGGTGTTGTAACGCAGCGAGAACCACGCCAGCGGGTCGATCTGCCCGGCGAACAGACGGTCGCTGGCCAGACGGAACTGAATGAAGTTCGACAGCTGGGTTTCCGGCAGGGTGACGGCTTCGTTCTGCCCATTGAGACCGTGATAGACCATCAGGCCGTCGACATCGTCGACTTGCTGCACGGTCATCTTCCAGCCTTCGAAGTGGGTGATGCTGTCACCCGGCGAGAACCGCACGCGGGTCAGGGGCGCATTCCGTAGCGCGTACTGGCGGGTTTCGCCAGTGGCCGGGTAAAGCACGGTCAACAAGCGGCCGTCCTGTGCCAGAACGGTGCCTAAACCAAGCTCTGCTTCGCTGTCACTGATCCAGCGTTGCCCCGGTTGATACTGCTGCGCCATGCTGCCTGACTCCCACCTTGAAAAAGCGGGCTATCTTAACGGAATGCGACCCTGAGGCCAAAGGAATACTGGGGTGGGAGCTGCCGAAGGCTGCGATCTTTTGATCTTGGGGGAACACTTGGAATCCGTGTTGTCCCATTAAAAGATCGCAGCCTGCGGCAGCTCCTACAGTGCCAACCCGGTCACAAGTTTGCGACCGGCGGCTAAAGCCATCATCGCCCACGCCGATAGCCTGCTGACAGGAGACCCCTTATATGTTGCCACCGATGCTCCCCCTGAGCGCTGTGCCGATCACTTCCCAGCAGGATCCGATCCGCCAGCGGCCGGACATTCCTCCGGTGGTGCCGGTGCAGGAAAGCTCCAACGAAAGCACGATCGATCTGCAAAAGCGTGATCCGGAAGAGGATCGCCTGCTGGCGCGTGAAGAGCAGCGCCGTCAGCAAGAACGTGATCGCCGTCGTCGCGAAGCTGACGAAGACCCGGAAGAACACCTGGCCGTGCCCGGCACCGAGCTGAACGCCGACAACACTGTGCCGGTGGTGCCGCTGATGGAAGATCAGCCGCGTCAGGGCTTGTGGGTCGATATCGAAATCTGAGGCTGGGCGGCCAGTTCCGTCAGATGTGCCAGCAAGACGTCGATTTCTGCCTCGGTGTTCAGATAACTCAGAGAAATCCGCGCAATGTTCTCAAGTCCTCGCGTCTGCATGTCCAGCGGCGTATAGGCCACGCCATTGGCGCCAATGTTGATCCCCCGCGCCGCCAGTGCCTGCTTCAATGCCAGACAATCCCAGCCCTCCAGCGTAAAGGCGATCAGCCCGGAGCGCTGATGGTCGCGGCCGAGGTCCTGTAGCGAAAGCCCGCGAATATCCTGCAAGCGTTGGCGCAGTGTGCGGCTCATCTGTTCGATTCGCCGATGAATCGCCAGCGCGCCGATGCGGTTGTGTTCCTCCAGTGCATTGGCCAGTCCGGCCAGCAGCGCCAATGACACTTCACTGGTCTCGAAACGCCGCGCGTCGTCGCGCAGGGTAAAGCGCTGGCCGTCCCACGGTGCCGACAGCACATCGCGCTGCACCGGCAGCAAACGTTGCATGAAGCCTGGCCGCACATAAAGCAGCGCGGTGCCACGCGGGCCTCGAAGGTACTTGCGTCCGGCGCCTTTGAGCACATCGCAGCGCAAGGTCTGGACATCGCAGGGCAACTGCCCCAAAGCCTGACCGGCATCGATGAAGTAGGGAATGCCGTGTCGGTGCGCGACCTGCCCGATCTGCACGGCGGGATTGATCAGGCCGCCGTTAGCGGGCAGCCAGGTCAACGCGATCAGCCGCACGTTGCGATCGATCATCTGCGCCAGCGCCTGCGGGTCGACCGCGCCGTGGGCATCACAGGGAATCACCTCCAGGCGTGCCCCGGCCTTCACCGCTTCGGCGATGCACGCCAGATTGCCGGCCCATTCATGGCGCCCGACCAGAATCCGCTCACCCGCCTGCCACGGGCCCAGCGCATTGAACGCCTGACTCCACGCGGCCGAACCGCTGCTGGTGAAGGCGATGCTCTCGGGTTCGGCATTGAGCAGGTGGGCGGCGGCGTGGCGTGCTCGCTGTTGAATGTGCAGGTCGGCGGCCTCCATCGGTCCGCAGATTGCTTCGCGTTGCAGTTGCTCGACAATCGCATCAAGGGTGGCCTGGCTCGGCAGCGACGAACCCGCATGATTGAAGTGAATGATCCGCGCACAACCGGGCGTGGCGGCTCGCAAGCGTTCGACGTCCTCGCTGTTCACGGCTTGAGCTCGAAAATCGCGTCGACTTCTACGGCTACGCCAGCGGGCAGGCTGGAGACGCCGACGGCGGTGCGGACATGCCGGCCCTTGTCGCCCAGCGCGTTGACCAGCAGGTTCGACGCGCCATTGGCCACCACGCCCTGACGCTGAAAGTCAGCTGACGCGGCGATAAACACACCGAGGCGAATTGTGCGCGAAAGTTTCGACAGGTCATCGCCCAGCGCATCGCCCAGTTGCGCGAGCAAGCCCAACGCTGCCAATTCGGCGGCGCTGACGCCTTCCTCTTCGGAAATCGCTTCGCCCAAGCGGCCAATAAAAGCCGGCTTGCCGTCGATCAACGGGATCTGTCCGGAGATGTACAGCAGATTTCGTGTGACAACGTGGTTGACGTAGTTGGCGATCGGCTGGCTCGGCGTTGGCAGATGCAGGCCGAGTTGCTCGACTCGCTGGCTGAGTGATTCGCTCATGGTGAAGCCTCCTGAATGAAGGCCTCAGCATGTTGAAACGAGGGAAGGGCGACAAACGGATAGATTTAATCCGATGTATCGAAATGGCTCATGCGTCTGCGGCTTCATCCAGCCATTGGCTGAAACACGCTGCCGGTTCAGACAAGGGACGGTCCGGCGTCACCAGCCAATAGCCGATCTCTCCCTGCATCGGTGCGGTATCAAAGGCCGGCACCAGTGTGCCTTCCTCGAGACGGCGAGCGATCAGGCATTGCCGGCCCATGGCGATGCCTTGGCCGGCGATGGCTGATTCGACCACGATGTTGTAGTCGTGGAGCATGACGCTCGGCACCTGCGCCAGATCGATGCCACTGTGCTGGCTCCAGTCAGTCCATTCGAACGGTTGCAGTGATTTGGCCATCAGCAAGGGGCCGTTTTCCACGCCCTGACACTTGAAGGCCGGGCTGCACACCGGTGTCAGGGTTTCAGTCATGAAGCGCCGGGCTTGCACGTCCGGCCAATGGCCCTTGCCGTAGCGAATGGCCAGATCGACCTCGCCACCCTTGACGTCGGCCAATTGCACGGCGGGGATCAGTTCGACATGGATGTCTGGGTATTTCGCCCGAAAGTCGCTGAGTCGCGAGGCCAGCCACAGGGTGGCAAAGGACGCCAGCAGGCCGATTCGCAAGGTCGTGTGTTGATTGCTGCGCAATTCGCGGCTGGCCGCGGCGATGGCCGCGAGTGCCGGCTCGATCTGGCGATAATAGGCCGCGCCGGCGGGTGTCAGATCGATTGCCCGGGTACGCCGGACAAACAGCCGCTGATCAAGAAACGCTTCAAGTTTGTGCACCTGATGGCTGATCGCACTTTGCGTCACCGACAACTCGTCGGCAGCCTTGATGAAACTCAAGTGGCGGGCCACGGCCTCAAAGACGCGCAAGGCCATCAGCGGTGGCAGATCCTGGTGCAAGGGCACGGCAAGCATCCTCGGGTTTGGTGCAAAGCGCAGATTCTGCGGGCAAAACTGTGGTTGGGTACATCAATTGTTATCGGCCGTCGCTGGCAATGGCTGGTCAGTGTGGGCATCAGGCTGCATTATTGGCGCAGTCCTGCCGGTGATGTGGCAGTTGTGATTCTTTCAAGTGATGTACTGACGCCATGAGCCAAGACGACAAACTGATTGACCTCAGCACTGAACGCGCCAAGCGTGTTCACGACCTCAATGAGAAGCGGCTGAACGAAGTGCGCCAGGCGTTCGAACAGGCGATGCCGTTGGGAAAAGCCAGGAAAAAGTCGAAAAACAAGCCGAAAAAGCGCTGATCTCCTCCTGCATCCGTTGATGCAGGTCAGTTATTTTCCCTCCTTTACTCTCCTTCGTTGCTGGTATTGATCCCGGTCAATTTGTGCGCCTGTGTGTTTGGTAACTTAGTTCCATCGCAGCAGAGCAGGGCCAGGAGGCCAGTCATGTTTTTCGATAACGTGGTGTTTGCCGGGGTCCTGACTGTAGGGCTGATGGTTCTGTTTTTTGCAGGGTTTGGATTTTTTATCTGGAAGGATGCGAATAAGCGCAAGAAGTGATTCTTCTGGATTGATGAGCACGCAAGGCATTTTGGGGCGACTTCGGTTGCCCCTTTTTTTTTGACTTGGCGGCCTTTGGGCCGACCATGTTGTGGTTGTTGGGTGTGTATATCCGTTATTTAGGTAACGGCGGCTTAGGGTTTCGCCCTGACGGCGACTCACTTTTTTGACAAACGCCTCAAAAAAGTAAGCAAAAAAACGCTTGCTCCTACGTGCGGCCCGCTCGCTGGGGCTCGGGGTTCCTTCGCTCCGGGACCGATCCGGGCGCAGCGCCTACGGTTTGCTTCGCTGCACCTCCTCTCGCTGTGTTTGGCTGCGCCAAACGGTCGCTGCGCTCCCACGCCCGGATCAATCCCTCCACTCAGCCTTCCGATGTCGCCCGTGGATCAAGATCAAGAGCAGGCGAGCTGACACTCGGCCTATTGAGTGGGGAAGAGCGCGGGTGTTCGGCTTTTGATTTGAGTTGTTGCTACCCCTCATCGGAACGCCGCCCGCCCAGCCCTCTCCCGAGGGAGAGGGAGCCGATTTTCGGGCGTTTCAAAACCTGAGTTCAACGCGGTATTTCACATCGGCGTATCTCTCGCAATCACCTCGGTCAGTCCCCTCTCCCTTTGGGAGAGGGCTAGGGTGAGGGGCTTTTGATCTGGCGTTTGATCTGGCTTTGGCTTTTGATCTTTTGCCCCTTCGGCAGGCCGAGCGAAGGTGTTCATCCGGGGGTTAGGCGCGCAGCGCCGTGCGGCGTAGCCGCATTCATCGAGAGGAGGTGCAGCGAAGCAAACCGTAGGCGATGCCCCCGGATGGACACCGTAGCGAGGGAACACTGAGCCTCAGCGAAGTGCCGTACGCCGGGGCAAAGCCTTTTGGGTTACCTTTTCGGCGTTTGGAAAAGGTGACTCGCTGTAAGAGCGAAACCGCCTGCGGCAGCACCCGCAAAAACGGATATGCCCCCAACCCCAACCCCAACCCCAATCCCCCAAACACAAAAAAAGGCGCGATCCTCTCGAATCGCGCCTTTCTCATGTCCCGCTATCTATCAACTACCCAACGCCTTCGACGCCAGCCAGAACAACCCAGCCGACAGCGCCACAGTCGCCGGCAAGGTCAACACCCACGCCAACAGAATGGTGCGAACCGTGCCACCCTGCAGGCCGCTCTTGTTGGCGACCATGGTGCCCGCCACGCCCGACGACAGCACGTGCGTGGTCGATACCGGCAGGCTGAAGATGTTGGCCATACCGATCAAACTGGCAGTAGTGATCTGCGCCGACATGCCCTGGGAATAGGTCATGCCTTGCTTGCCGATCTTCTCGCCGATGGTCAGTACCACGCGCTTCCAGCCAACCATGGTGCCCAGGCCCAGAGCCAGGGCGACCGCCAGAATCACCCAGAACGGGGCGTATTCGGTGGTGGTGGTCAGGTCTTTGCGCAGCTTGTCGAGGTCAGCCTTTTCACGGGCTTCCAGGCCAGGCAGCTTGCCAACCTTCTTCGCAGTGTCGTCCAGGCAGAGCAGGTAACGACGCACTTCAATGCGGCTTTCCGACGACAGCGAGTGATAGTCCGCTACACCTTTAAGGGTGTGCAGCAGGGCGCTGATGGTCGGTTCGGTCTGCTGCGGGTTGCAGCGGAATTTCTCCGGCAGGTCGCCTTCCACGCTCTTGCCCAGGGCCAGGAATTCACCCAGCGAATCGGCGTTGCGCTGGTAGAACTGGCTCAGGTGCAGGGTCGCATCGCGGGTGCGTTCGATCTGGTAGGTGGTGCTGTTCAGGTCGAGAACGAACTGCGCCGGGACGATACCGATCAGCACCAGCATGATCAGGCCGATGCCTTTCTGGCCATCGTTGGAGCCGTGCACGAAGCTTACGGCCATGGCCGAGATCACCAGCACCAGACGGTTCCAGAACGGCGGATGCTTCTTGTCGTCGATCTTGCGGCGCTGTTCCGGGGTCTTGTGCATCTTCGACAGCGGACGCCACCACTTCAGCCCGATCAGGATCAGCGCGGCGATCAGGAAACCGGCCATTGGCGAGAACACCAGCGAGGCGCCGATGTCGATCGCTTTCTGCCAGTTCACGCCGTCAGCCAACGGAATGTCGTTGATCAGGGCATTGGCCAGGCCAACACCGAGGATCGAGCCGATCAGGGTGTGCGAGCTGGAAGCCGGGATACCGAAGTACCAGGTGCCCAGGTTCCAGGCGATTGCCGCGGCGAGCAACGAGAACACCATCGCCAGGCCATGGCCGGTGTTCACATTGATCAGCAGCTCAACCGGGAGCAAATGGACAATGGCATACGCCACGCCAACGCCGCCCAGCAACACGCCGAGGAAATTGAACACACCGGAAAAGAACACCGCCAGATGAGGCGGCATGGCTTTGGTGTAGATAACAGTGGCTACCGCGTTAGCGGTGTCATGAAATCCATTGATGAACTCGAAGGCGAGGACAAACGTCAGGGCGAGCAAGAGGCTCACAAGCACCCAAGCATCCAGTCCGCTGAATAAATCGATCATGAAGGTTTTCTGACCCGGTCGTAAGGGGGCGCGATTATGCCAGAAAAGACTGGAAATCGATGCCCTACCTGCTCATCGGTTACACACTTCTTCGATTTAATTTGTTGCAGTACATGAAAACCAAGCGCAACACAGGGTTTTTCAAGGCATTGATTTTGTTGGGAAAAACGTTTTTTTACAGGTGATTTCAGCCATGCGTAAGGGGCTCAAACGCTTGTCTGAAATATCTGTGAAACGTGTAGGACGCCCGACCTCAGTCTGTCAGACCGGTTGATGGCCGCTGCCCGCGGGTAGCGGGCGCGCAAGGCATCGTCGTTCCACCGCGCTTGTAGCCGGTGTGGACGCAAACCTCAAAAGACCCAAAACCGTGCTCAAGGCTCTTCGGCTTTGAGTTCCTTTTCGATCTTTTCGATTTCTTGCTTGAAGACCTGATCCTGAACGGTCGGGCGTTTACGCCACGCTTTGCGTTCCGGTTCGGGCTGAGCGGCGTAGGTGGTGACTTCCCCGCCGTAAACTTCCTTGTAACGTTGTTCCTGGCGCTCAAGTTCCGCGCGCAGTTCGTCTTTCGTCACAGTGCTACCTGTATGAGTTGAGTTAAGTGTCTGGTGAAACGCACTGCAACGAATCGATTGAACGGCACCACCGCGAGTCCAACGCCGAAAGAGGGCATCGGTGTAATTGGTGGGGCGATCAAGACTTCCGTGTTACAGGCGGCTACGGCACCAGATAAAAACTGACGCAGCATCAGTTTCCTGTTTCAGCGAGCGCAGGCGTTGCATGAGTGATGCGCGTCAGGCGCTGGCCGGGCTGTTGGCGATGGACATCGCCGCAGCGGGTGGCGACCTCGACCATTAAAAACGAGGCGCCACTGAGGTGCATTATAGCGGTCGATTCAGGAATGACTATCTTTGCCAAGTTAAAAACGGTTCCGGATGTGTGATTGTTTTGTTACTCGCAACTTTTGTCGCAAGTTGAAGTGCAGGACGCCCACTATTTAGCGAGCGATCTGTTTTTGGCGCCATTTAGTCGAACAACTAAGGCAGAGATTCAGATAAAAGCCAAAGTTGAGCTGAACCCTTGGCGCGTTTGAAGCGAGCCGCACGACCGTTTGCGATTATCGGTCGACGGTTCGATAATCGCCCAATCTTGCTGGTTCGACGCTTGTGCATTTCTCGGCGAGCCGCTTGTATAGCCGATTGATCCGTGCCGGATAAAAGGACAAGAAATGAACGATCAAATGCGCAACTCTTTCACCTCCGTGGCGCCGCCGATCGTCGCCTCGCCGGCCAAACGCATCCAGGCGCTGACCGGTGATCCGGATTTCATGACCTCGCTGGCTCGAGGCCTGGCCGTGGTGCAGGCGTTTCAGGAGCGCAAACGCCATCTGACCATTGCCCAGATCAGCCACCGGACGGAGATTCCCCGCGCGGCCGTGCGCCGGTGCCTGCATACGCTGATCAAGCTTGGCTACGCCACCACTGACGGTCGCACTTATTCATTGCTGCCCAAAGTGCTGACCCTCGGCCACGCGTATCTGTCGTCGACGCCGTTGGCGGTGTCGGCCCAACCGTACCTCGACCGCATGAGCGAGCAACTGCACGAAGCCTGCAACATGGCCACGCTCGAGGGCGACGACATTCTCTACATCGCCCGTTCGGCGACCACCCAGCGGTTGATTTCGGTGGACCTGTCAGTGGGAGGGCGCTTGCCGGCGTATTGCACATCGATGGGCCGCATTCTCTTGGCGGCACTGGACGACACATCGTTGCGTGAATATCTCGATCACGCCGAACTGGTCGCCAAGACCAGCCGCACGATCCATACCCCTGATGCGTTGCTCGAATGCCTGCAGGAAGTGCGGCAGCAGGGCTGGTGCATCGTCGATCAGGAACTGGAACAAGGCCTGCGTTCGATTGCCGTGCCGGTCTATGACGCTTCCGGCCAAGTGGTCGCGGCGCTCAACGTCAGTACTCACGCCGGTCGCGTCAGTCGTACCGAGCTGGAGCAGCGCTTCCTGCCGGGCTTGCTCAGTGCCAGTCGCGACCTCAGTGCGCAGTTGTTTGCCTGATGAAGCTGTTCGATAAACGCACAGTGTTGCGTTTATCGAATTGACGCTAAAACCCCCGGATCATTAATGTCGCGGCAGCGTCATCCGGCGCTGATGTGAATGAGCCCGCCGGACTGTCGACTCCCATAATAACGACAAGAGGCAACTCACTATGCGCATGCTCCCCGACTGTCTCCGCTCCACCCGCTGTTGCCGGGTTTCCCGCAACGCCTGATCCAGACCTTCTATTCTTGTGACCGTGCCGCTCTCTGGCCGGCCGCCGTTCGACTGCGTTTTCTGCGTGGAATAAAAATAATGAACCAGCCTCAGTCCGCTGTGGGTAACTGCCTCGACGTGCAGACCTTCATCAATGCCCAACCGATCTCGCGCTATCAATGGCGGGTGGTGATCCTGTGTTTCCTGATTGTCTTTCTCGATGGCCTCGACACTGCCGCGATGGGCTTCATTGCCCCGGCGCTGTCGCAGGACTGGGGCATCGACCGCGCCAGCCTCGGCCCGGTGATGAGTGCTGCGTTGATCGGCATGGTTTTCGGTGCATTGGGTTCCGGCCCGTTGGCTGACCGCTTTGGACGAAAAGTCGTACTGGTGGGCGCTGTGGTTCTGTTCGGCGCCTTCAGCCTTGCGTCGGCTTACAGCACTAACGTTGAACAGCTGCTGGTGCTGCGCTTCCTGACCGGTCTCGGCTTGGGCGCGGGGATGCCGAACGCCACCACACTGCTCTCGGAATACACCCCGGAGCGCAAGAAGTCGCTGCTGGTGACCAGCATGTTCTGCGGTTTCAACCTGGGCATGGCCGGTGGCGGGTTTATTTCCGCCAAGCTGATCCCAGCGTTCGGCTGGCACAGCCTGTTGCTGATTGGCGGGGTTCTGCCATTGATCCTCGCCGTGGTATTGCTGTTCTGGTTGCCGGAATCGGCGCGTTACCTTGTAGTCCGTAACCGTGGCACCGACAAAATCCGCAAGACCCTGGCGCCGATCGATCCGCTCACCGTCGCCCAGGCCGCAAGCTTCAGCGTGCCGGAACAGAAAACCGTCAAGGCGCGCAACGTGTTCGCGGTGATTTTCTCCGGTACCTACAGCACCGGCACGTTGCTGCTGTGGCTGACCTATTTCATGGGCCTGGTGATTGTTTATCTGCTGACCAGCTGGCTGCCGACGCTGATGCGTGACAGTGGCGCGAGCATGGAACAGGCGGCATTTATCGGTGCGTTGTTCCAGTTCGGCGGGGTTTTGAGCGCGGTGGCGGTGGGCTGGGCGATGGACCGCTTCAATCCGCACAAGGTCATCGGCACGTTCTACCTGCTGGCCGGGGTGTTTGCCTACGCGGTGGGGCAGAGCCTGGGCAACATCACGTTGCTGGCGACGTTGGTGCTGGTGGCGGGGATGTGCGTGAACGGTGCGCAATCGGCGATGCCGTCGCTGGCGGCGCGGTTCTATCCAACGCAGGGGCGGGCGACCGGGGTCTCGTGGATGCTGGGGATTGGCCGCTTTGGCGCGATTCTCGGGGCGTGGATGGGCGCGACCTTGTTGGGCCTTGGCTGGAATTTTGAGCAGGTGTTGACGGCGTTGGTGATTCCGGCGGCGTTGGCGACGGCGGCGGTGCTGATCAAAGGCATGGTCAGTCATGCGGATGCGACCTGATATTTCGATGTAAAGCGAAAAGATCGCAGCCTTCGGCAGCTCCTGCATGTGAACGCGTAACCCTGTAGGAGCTGCCGAAGGCTGCGATCTTTTGCAGGCAACACGAACCGATAGGTTGACAACAATCTGTTCGATAAACGAACACTCAGTCGATTATCGGATTGTTTGGCGATTTTCCCAGGCTTAATCTGCAGTGACTCCGGCGCTGAACCTCGCGCCTTTTTTATCACTGGCGATTCATTACAAAAACAGGAGCCCGCTCCATGGCTGAGATCCTTTCGCTGCACGACGCGGTGAAGCAATTCGTCAACGATGGTGACACCGTTGCGCTCGAAGGCTTCACTCACCTGATCCCTACGGCCGCAGGTCATGAAATCATTCGTCAGGGCAAGAAAGATCTGACACTGGTGCGGATGACCCCTGACCTGATCTACGACCAATTGATCGGTGCCGGTTGCGCGCGCAAACTGATTTTCTCTTGGGGCGGCAACCCGGGGGTGGGTTCCCTGCACCGTCTGCGTGACGCGGTCGAGAAGCAATGGCCGCACGCGCTGGAAATCGAAGAGCACAGCCACGCCGACCTGGCCAACGCCTACGTCGCCGGCGCATCCGGCCTACCGTTCGCGGTGCTGCGTGCCTACGCCGGTTCCGACCTGCCGAAGGTCAATCCGCTGATCAAATCCGTCACTTGCCCGTTCACCGGTGAAGTGCTGGCGGCCGTGCCGTCGGTGCGCCCGGACGTGACCGTGATCCACGCACAGAAAGCCGACCGCCAGGGCAACGTGCTGCTGTGGGGCATCCTTGGCGTACAGAAAGAAGCCGCATTGGCCGCCAAGCGCTGCATCGTCACCGTGGAAGAAATTGTCGACGACCTCAACGCGCCAATGAACGCCTGTGTCCTGCCGACCTGGGCTTTGAGCGCGGTCTGCCACGTTCCCGGCGGTGCGCATCCGTCCTACGCCCACGGTTACACCGAGCGCGACAATCGTTTCTATCAGGCGTGGGATCCGATCGCCCGTGACCGTGAGACGTTTACCGCGTGGATCAAAGAATACATCCATGGCTGCGTTGACTTCAGCGCGTTCCAGGCCAAGTTGGCCGCTGCTTCGGAGGCCAAGTAATGACTTACACCACCAATGAAATGATGACCGTCGCTGCGGCCCGTCGCCTGAAGAACGGCTCGGTGTGCTTCGTCGGCATCGGCCTGCCGTCGAAAGCCGCCAACCTTGCGCGCCTGACCTCCTCGCCGGACGTGGTGCTGATCTACGAGTCGGGCCCGATTGGCGCCAAGCCGAGCGTGCTGCCGCTGTCGATCGGTGACGGCGAGTTGGCAGAAACCGCTGACACCGTCGTACCGACCGGTGAGATTTTTCGCTACTGGTTACAGGGTGGGCGCATCGACGTCGGTTTTCTCGGCGCCGCGCAGGTCGACCGTTTCGGCAACATCAACACCACCGTGGTCGGCGATTACTTCTCGCCGAAAGTGCGCCTGCCGGGTGCCGGTGGCGCGCCGGAGATTGCCGGTTCGGCGAAAAGCGTGTTGATCATCCTTAAACAGTCGGCGCGTTCGTTTGTCGACAAACTCGATTTCATTACCTCGGTCGGTCACGGCGAGGGCGGCGATTCGCGCAAACGTCTGGGCCTGCCGGGCGCCGGGCCGGTCGGGATCATCACCGACCTGTGCATCATGGAGCCGGAAGAGGGCACCCACGAATTTGTGGTCACCGCACTGCACCCGGGCGTGACCCGCGAGCAAGTGGTCGCGGCCACCGGTTGGGCTATTCGTTTTGCCGACAACGTCGAGAGCACTGCGGAACCGACTGAAGTCGAACTGACTGCACTGCGTGATCTCGAAGCACGCACCGCGGCCGCCCACGGCCAGGCACCGGGAGAAGCATGATGCGTGAGGTTTATATCTGCGACGCGATTCGCACGCCGATTGGCCGTTTTGGTGGCGGACTGTCCGCTGTCCGCGCTGATGATTTGGCCGCCGTGCCGATCAAGGCCCTGATGGAGCGCAATCCATCGGTGGACTGGAACGCCATCGACGAAGTATTCCTCGGCTGCGCCAACCAGGCCGGCGAAGACAACCGCAACGTCGCGCGTATGGCGCTGTTACTGGCCGGCCTGCCGGACAGCGTACCGGGCGTGACCCTCAATCGTCTTTGCGCTTCGGGCATGGATGCGATCGGCACGGCGTTCCGTGCGATTGCCAGCGGCGAGATGGAGCTGGCGATTGCCGGCGGCGTCGAGTCAATGTCCCGCGCACCGTTCGTGATGGGCAAGGCTGACGCAGCGTTTTCGCGCAACATGAAGCTGGAAGACACCACCATCGGCTGGCGTTTCATCAATCCGTTGATGAAGGCGCAATACGGCGTCGATGCAATGCCGCAGACCGCTGACAACGTCGCCGACGACTATAAAGTCTCGCGCGCCGATCAGGACGCTTTCGCCCTGCGCAGCCAGCAACGTACCGCCGCCGCGCAGGCCGCCGGTTACTTCGCCGAAGAAATTGTTGAAGTACGGATTGCCCACAAGAAGGGTGAAACCGTGGTCAGCCAGGATGAACATCCGCGCGCCGACACCACGATTGAAGCGCTGACCAAGCTGAAACCGGTCAACGGCCCGGACAAAACCGTCACCGCCGGCAATGCCTCCGGCGTCAACGACGGTGCCGCTGCGCTGATTCTCGCTTCCGCCGAAGCCGTGAAAAAACACGGCCTGACCGCCCGCGCCAAAGTGCTCGGTATGGCTAGTGCTGGTGTGGCGCCTCGCGTGATGGGCATCGGCCCGGTGCCAGCGGTGCGCAAATTGATCGAGCGCCTCGGCGTAGCGGTCAGCGATTTTGATGTGATCGAACTCAACGAAGCGTTTGCCAGCCAAGGCTTGGCGGTGCTGCGTGAGCTGGGTCTGGCGGATGACGCTGCGCAGGTCAACCCGAACGGTGGCGCGATTGCCCTCGGTCACCCATTGGGCATGAGCGGTGCGCGTCTGGTGCTGACCGCATTGCATCAGTTGGAAAAGACCGGCGGCAAGAAAGGTCTGGCGACCATGTGCGTCGGTGTCGGCCAAGGTCTGGCCCTGGCCATCGAACGCGTCTGACGCCAGCCGTGACGAAAAAGAACAGAGGAAAGCGAAATGTCTGACAAGCCTGGTTACCGTCGCCCGCAGGAAGGCACTCAGCCTGAGTACCTGCACCCGACGTATCAATCCACCAACCTGCGCTCGCCGTCGAAGCCGTTGGTGTTTCTGCCGCACTCGCTGTCGGAAATCACCGGGCCGACCATCGGCGCCGAGCGCGTGGGCGACACCGATAACGACCTGACCGCCCAGCATGAAGGCGAGCCACAAGGTGAGCGCATCATCATTCACGGCCGCGTGCTCGACGAAAATGGTCTGCCGGTGCCGGGAATTCTGGTGGAGATCTGGCAGGCCAACGCCGCCGGCCGCTACAACCACAAGCGCGACCTGCACGATGCGCCGCTGGACCCGAACTTCACCGGCACCGGCCGCACCGTCACCGACGCCGACGGCTGGTATCAATTCCAGACCATCAAGCCCGGCGCCTACCCGTGGGGCAACCACCACAACGCCTGGCGTCCGGCGCACATCCACTTTTCGCTGTTCGGGCCGAGCATCCTCACCCGCCTGGTCACGCAAATGTACTTCCCGGGCGATCCGCTGCTGGCCTACGACCCGATCTACAACTGCGTGCCGGACACCTCGGCCAAGGAACGCCTGATCGCCAGTTTCGATCTGGAAAAAACCATTCCGTCCTACGCCCTCGGTTATCGCTGGGACATCGTGCTGCGCGGGCGTGAAGCCACGCCGATGGAGAAATAAGATGACGCTGACTGCGACCACGTCCCACACCGTCGGGCCGTACTATCACATCGGCCTGACCTGGCTGAACCGCGAAAACCTCACCGTCGAGCAGACTCTTGGCGAGCGTGTGGCGATCACCGGGCAGGTGCTGGATGGCAACGGCGATGTCGTTAACGACGCCATGCTCGAAGTCTGGCAGGCGAATGCCGCCGGCAAGTACGACCACCCGGAAGACGAGCAGGACAAACCGCTCGATCCGAACTTTGAAGGTTTTGGCCGGGTGCCGGTGGATGCGGAAGGGCGCTTCCGTTTCACCACGATCAAACCGGGCACGGTTGAAGGCCTGAAGGGGTCGACCCAGGCGCCGCATCTGGTGGTGCTGGTGTTTGCCCGTGGCTTGGTCAAGCACTTGCTGACGCGGATCTACTTTGAAGGCGAGCCGGCCAACGTCGATGATCCGTTGCTCGAATGTGTGCCGGCTGAACGTCGCGCGACCTTGCTGGCGAAGAAGGACGCGTCGGGTGTTTACCAGTGGAATGTGATTCTGCAGGGCACTGATGCCGAGACCGTGTTCTTCGATTATTAAGATCAAAAGATCGCCGCTTGCGGCAGCGCCTACATGATCGTTACCACGCGGAGCGTGGGAACGATCGATATAGGATGTGGAACGGGACTGTTGCAAAGTATGTCTAGACTCTCACTGTCCCTATCGAGTGAAAAACAATGACAACCACCACCTCCCATTACACTGGCGAAGAGCGCAGCAAGCGCATCTTCGCCATTGTCGGCGCTTCGTCCGGCAACCTCGTCGAATGGTTCGACTTCTACGTCTACGCCTTCTGCGCGATCTATTTCGCCCCGGCGTTTTTCCCCTCCGATAACCCGACGGTGCAACTGGTCAACACCGCTGGTGTGTTCGCTGCCGGCTTCCTGATGCGCCCGATCGGTGGCTGGATTTTCGGCCGGGTGGCGGACAAACACGGGCGCAAGAACTCGATGCTCATCTCGATTCTGATGATGTGCTTCGGCTCATTGCTGATCGCCTGCCTGCCGACCTACAAGGACATCGGCGTCTGGGCACCAGTCCTGCTGTTGTTCGCCCGTCTGCTGCAAGGCCTGTCGGTGGGCGGCGAGTACGGCACTACCGCGACCTACATGAGCGAAGTCGCACTCAAGGGCCAGCGCGGTTTCTTCGCTTCGTTCCAGTACGTGACCCTGATCGGCGGGCAACTGCTGGCGGTGTCGCTGGTAGTGGTCCTGCAGCAGTTCCTCACCGAGGAAGACCTGCGCGCCTACGGCTGGCGGATTCCGTTTGTGGTCGGTGCGGTGGCGGCATTGATTTCGCTGTTCCTGCGTCGTAGCTTGAAAGAAACCACCAACAAGGAAACCCGTGAACACAAGGACGCCGGCAGCATCGCCGCGCTGTTCCGCGATCACAAAGCCGCGTTCATCACCGTGCTCGGTTACACCGCCGGTGGCTCGCTGATTTTCTACACCTTCACCACGTACATGCAGAAGTATCTGGTGAACACCGCCGGCATGCACGCCAAGACCGCCAGCTACATCATGACCGGCGCGCTCTTCCTTTATATGTGCATGCAGCCGCTGTTCGGCATGCTCGCCGACAAGATCGGTCGACGTAACTCGATGCTCTGGTTCGGCGCGCTCGGCACGCTGTTCACCGTGCCGATTCTGTTGAGCCTGAAAAGCGTCAGCAGCCCGTTTCTCGCCTTTGTGTTGATCACCGTGGCGCTGGCGATTGTCAGTTTCTACACCTCGATCAGCGGCCTGGTGAAAGCGGAAATGTTCCCGCCGGAAGTCCGCGCCCTCGGTGTCGGCCTGGCCTATGCGGTGGCCAACGCGATCTTCGGCGGTTCGGCGGAATTCGTCGCCCTGAGCCTGAAGAACATCGGCATGGAAAACTCCTTCTACTGGTACGTGACGGCGATGATGGCGATCGCGTTCCTGTTCAGTCTGCGCTTGCCGAAACAAGCGGCGTATTTGCACCACGATCTCTAACCCGAAGTGCGCGGGCCATGATGGCCCGCGCCGGCAAGGACTGTTTATGACTCAGCGACCGGGCAATCAATTGTTCGATGCCTACTTCACTGCCCGCGATATGCGCGAAGTGTTCTGCGATCAGGGCCGCGTGCAGGCGATGCTCGACTTTGAAGCAGCGCTGGCCCGGGCCGAGGCGCGGGTCGGTTTGATTCCAGCGTCTGCCGTGGCACCGATCGCAGCGGCGTGCAATGCCGGTCTGTATGACTTCGCGGCGCTGGGCGAGGCGATTGCCACGGCCGGCAATTCGGCGATTCCGCTGGTCAAGGCGTTGGGCAAGCAGATTGCTGCCAGCAATGCCGAAGCCGAGCGTTATGTGCATTTGGGCGCGACCAGTCAGGACGTGATGGATTCCGGTCTGGTGCTGCAATTGCGGCAGGCACTGGATTTGATCGAAAGCGATCTGGCGCAACTCGCTGACTCTCTCGCTGTTCAAGCACAGCGTCATGCTGCGACGCCGCTGGCCGGCCGCACTTGGCTGCAACACGCGACGCCGGTGACCCTCGGCATGAAAATCGGCGGATGGTTGGGCGCCGTGACTCGCAACCGTCAGCGCTTGCGTGAACTCAAGCCGCGTCTGTTGGTGCTGCAATTCGGTGGCGCGTCCGGGACCCTCGCCGCGTTGGGCGAACAGGCTTTGCCGATTGCTGAAGCATTGGCCGAAGAACTGCACCTGACCTTGCCTGAACAACCGTGGCACACCCAGCGTGATCGCGTGGTCGAGTTTGGCGCGGTGCTCGGTCTGATCGCCGGCAGCCTCGGCAAATTCGGCCGCGACATCAGCCTGTTGATGCAGACCGAAGCGGCAGAAGTGTTCGAGCCATCGGCACCGGGCAAGGGCGGTTCGTCAACCATGCCGCACAAGCGCAATCCGGTCGGCGCGGCGGTGTTGATCGGCGCAGCGACGCGCGTGCCGGGTCTGGTTTCGACGCTGTTCAGCGCCATGCCGCAGGAACACGAGCGTAGCCTCGGTTTGTGGCATGCCGAATGGGAAACCTTGCCGGAAATCTGCTGCCTGGTGTCGGGTTCGCTGCAACAAGCGAAATTGCTCGCCGAGGGCCTGGAAGTCGACGCAGCACGTATGGCACGCAACCTCGAACTGACCCAAGGGCTGGTGCTGGCCGAAGCGGTGAGCATCGTTCTTGCGCAACGGGTCGGCCGCGACACCGCGCATCACTTGCTCGAACAATGCTGCAAACGCGCGGTGGCCGAGCAGCGCCATTTACGCGCCGTGCTCGGTGACGAACCGCAAGTTACCGCCGAGTTGAGCAGTGCTGAACTCGACCAACTTTTGAACCCCGCCCATTACCTCGGTCAGGCGAAAACCTGGGTCGAGCGTGCGGTGGCCGAACACAACGCATTGTCTGTCTGAAAGGAGAGGGCTGTGGCTTTCGTTCAACTCGCCGATGGCGAACTGCACTATCAAATTGAAGGCCCGGTCGATGCGCCGGTGCTGGTGCTGTCCAACTCGCTGGGCACTGATCTGCACATGTGGGACGCGCAGATGCCAGCGTTCACCGAGCACTTTCGCGTGCTGCGTTTCGATACCCGTGGCCATGGCCAATCGCTGGTGACGCCGGGGCCTTACAGCATCGAACAACTGGGTTACGACGTGCTCGGTTTGCTGGATGCACTGCACATTGAGCGTGCGCATTTCTGTGGACTGTCGATGGGCGGCCTGATCGGCCAGTGGCTGGGCGTCAATGCTGGTCATCGTCTGAACAAGCTGATCGTTTGCAACACGGCGGCAAAAATCGGCGATCCGTCGGTGTGGAATCCACGCATCGAAACCGTGCTGCGCGATGGCGCAGCAGCGATGGTTGCCTTGCGTGACGCGTCGATTGCCCGTTGGTTTACCCCTGACTTTTCCGCTGCACATCCGGCAGTTGCCAAGCAGATTACCGACATGCTCGCGGCCACTTCGCCTGAGGGTTACGCGGCCAATTGTGCGGCGGTGCGTGATGCCGATTTCCGTGAACAACTGGCGTCGATCAACCTGCCGTTGTTGGTGATCGCCGGTACTGAAGATGCGGTGACGCCGCCGGCCGGTGGGCATTTCATTCAGGAGCATGTACGCGGCGCCGAATACGCCGAGTTCTATGCGGCGCACCTGTCCAACGTGCAGGCTGGCGCGGATTTCAGTGATCGTGTGTTGGCGTTTCTAAACGCCTGATAAGGGGATTTTCGTGGACGAGAAACAACGTTACGACGAAGGCATGCAAGTGCGCCGCGCGGTGCTCGGTGATGCGCATGTCGATCGCAGCCTGACCACGCTGACCGAGTTCAACTCGGAGTTCCAGGAGATGATCACCCGGCATGCCTGGGGCGATATCTGGACACGTCCGGGCTTGCCTCGGCACACGCGCAGCCTGATCACCATCGCCATGCTGATCGGCATGAACCGCGAGGGTGAGCTGAAACTGCATTTGCGCGCGGCGGCCAATAACGGTGTGAGCCGGGGCGAGATCAAGGAAGTGATCATGCAGAGCGCGATCTACTGCGGGATTCCGGCAGCGAATGCGACGTTTCATCTGGCTGAATCGGTGTGGGATGAGCTAGGAGTCGAATCCCGGGAGTGACGGCGCCTGAAATTACGCTTTCGTCGGATCGCCGCCCGGAGCAAGCTCGCTCCCACATTTGTTTTGTGATCGACACATGTCCAATGTGGGAGCGAGCTTGCTCGCGAAGGGGGCAGACGCCGTTGCGCATCAATCAGCACAACTCATTCAAACCCTGGCGACAATAAATATCCGCTTGAACGCAAACAGCGTATGGCCGTCCGCCTCCTGCGGATAGTGCTCATGCACCCGCATCAGGTAGTGATAAATAAACCGCGTCTGTTCCGCTGAATCCAGCGCCTGCATCACCGGCCGCAGCGCCGAGACCTTCACCCAGTCGTACACCGGCGACTTGCCGTCGACCACCTGCAATTGCTCCGTCTCCCAGATATCCAGCGATGTGGTCATAGGCGCGAGCAACCGGTAGTAATCTTCCAGTGCCAACAAGGGTCGCGCCGCCATGCGCTGGCGCAGATCCGGTGTACCCAATGGCGTGCCGCCCGGGCCGGCGTCTTCGAGGGTGTCGAGCATCAGCCGATACCACAGCGCATCGCGCCAGTCGGGCATGTGCGCCGCCAGACAGCCGCCGGGGTTGAGATAACCCAGCAAGTGCGGCAGCAGCGTTTCATGGCCACCAATAAAGTGCAGCACGGCGGCGGCGAGCAGCAGGTCCGCCGGCTGCTCGGGTTGCCAATCGAGCAGATTGCAGTGTTTCCACGATGCCCTGAGCGGCAGACAACGCGCTTCAGCGAGCATCTGTGCCGAGCTGTCGATGCCCTGCAACTGCGCACGCGGCCAGCGTTCGGCCAACAACTGCGTGGCAATGCCGGTGCCGCAGCCCAGGTCGTAGATGCGTTGCGGGTTCGGCAGGTCCACACGGTCAAGCAGTTCATGGACCGGTCGTTGCCTGAGACGGGAAAACTGCTGGTACGCCTTGGCGTCCCAGTCGGGTGTTGCAAGACGAGAGATCATTGAGGTGGTCCTCCGGTGATCGTTGGTGTCTTCCGATGACAACCTGGCTCCCAGCTTGAGGACCGACTACGACGACGGAAGCGGAAAGGGTGAAGCACCTGACTCCTTCAGGTTTGGTCACTTTACCTGCCGGCCGGCGAAGTGCCACTTCTCCTGACCAATGGCGATAACTGCCTGTAGGAGATCAAATGTGGGAGCGAGCCTGCTCGCGAAAGCGGTGTGTCAGTCGGCATATGCTTATCTGACACACCGCTTTCGCGAGCAGGCTCGCTCCCACAGGGGAACATCAGTGTTTTACAACAGGCTGATCGGGTAGCTGACGATCAAGCGGTTCTCATCGAACTCGTTATTGCTGAAATCCCGGCGCATGGTCGAGTTGCGCCATCTGACGTTCAGATCCTTCAGTGCGCCGCTCTGCACGGTGTAGCCCAGTTCCGATTCGCGGCCCCACTCCTTGCCGTCGGTGATCGTCCCGGTGTGCACGTTGTCGCCGCTGATATAGCGGTTCATCAGGGTCAGGCCGGGGATGCCCATCGCCACGAAGTTGTAGTCGTGGCGCACTTGCCAGGAGCGTTCCTGCGCATTGTCATAACTGGCGTTGTAGCTGTCGTTGGCCAGCGTGCCGCCGCTGGTGCCGTTGACGCGCATCCAGGCGCTGTCGCCGGTGAGTTTCTGCAGGCCGACGTAGAAGGTGTTGCCGCCGTACTTCGCCGAGAACATCCCCGACCAGGTCTTGTTGTCGAGATCGCCGGCGCGGGCGCTGCCGTCGTCCTTGCCGTAGAAGAAGCCGAGGTTGGCGCCGAGGGTCCAGTTGCCCAGCGGCTGGCTGTGGATCAGGTTGACATATTGCTGGCTGTAGATGTCCTTGAGTTCGGCATTCCACAGGCCGATCTGCGTGCGTTTTTCGTTGAAAACGTATTCACCGCCCTGGAAGTTGAAACGATCTGAGGTGAACGCCGCTTTGCCGGTCATCGACATGTCGCTCATGCTGCTGTCGTCGCGCGGGCTGTTGGCTCTGAACTGGCCGCCGTAGAGGGTCAGGCCGTCGATTTCCTTCGAGGTGATCTGGCCGCCACGAAAGGTCTGTGGCAGCGAGCGACCGTCGTCCGAACGCAGGATCGGCAGCACCGGCATCCACTCGCCGACCTTCACTTCAGTTTGGGAAAGCTTGGCTTTGAAGGCGACGTTGGTACGGCCGAAGTTGTCGGCCGGGCGGCCGTCGTGATCCAGCGGCAACAGCTGCGTGCCACCGGTGCCTTTACCGCCATCGAGCTTCACCGAATACAGGCCGAGCACGTCCATGCCGAAGCCGACGGTGCCTTGGGTGAAACCGGATTTGGCGTCGAGGATGAAGCTCTGCGTCCACTCTTCAGCCTTGCCCTGGGCCTTGGTCGGGTTGGTGAAGTTGCGGTTGATGTAGAAGTTGCGCAGGTTCAGGTTGACCTTGGCCCCTTCGATGAAACCGGTCTCTTCAGCCGCAGCGGGCAGCGCCGCGCCGGCCAGGGCCAAGGCGATCAGACCGGGAAATGCGTAGGGCGCAGGGGAGGTTGTCATGGGCTCGGGTCTCTCTTGTTTTTTTAAGGCGAACGGGTGCGCTGCCACCGGTTTACGGGGTGCAGACATGAAAAGTGTTCAGGAGTGAAACGACGGCAATCAGCCGGACGGGGCAGGACGCGGGAGCATGGTGTCGAACCTGTTGTTATTGGTTTTGTGGAGCGAATGGTGCGGGGGGCGGATGTTCGGATTCAATTGGGTAAAACGGGTTTTGGGCGATTATCGAACAGCATTGAAGATCAAAAGATCGCAGCCTTCGGCAGCTCCTACAGGGATTTGCATTCCAAATGTCGGAGCTGCCGAAGGCTGCGATCTTTTGATTCTCAGGCAACAAAAAGCCCACCAATCGGTGGGCTCCTTGTGTTCAGCCGATGATGATCAGAACAACTTCATCTTCGGCGCTTCTTCTTTCAGCGGTTCGTTCTGCGCGGTTTGCGCATTCCAGCCACCGCCCAGGGCTTTGTACAGGTTGACCGCACTGGTCAGCTGCGCGAGGCGGTCGGTGATCAGCGCTTGTTGTGCGCTGAACAGCTGACGCTGGGCATCGAGGAAGGTCAGGTTGCTGTCGACGCCGATGCGGTAGCGACGTTCGGCCAGGCGGTAGTAATCCTGGTTGGCCTGTACGAAGTCACGCTGCGCTTGCAACTGCTCGGTGTAGGTCTGGCGCGCGGCCAGGCCGTCGGCGACTTCCTGGAAGGCCGTTTGAATGGACTTCTCGTAGGTCGCCACGCCAATGTCCTTCTGGATCTTGGCGTAGTCGAGGCTGGCGCGCAGGCTGCCGGCGTTGAAGATTGGCAGGTTGATCTGCGGCTGGAACAGCCACGTTCCCGAACCACCCTTGAACAGGCCGGACAAGTCCGGGCTCAGGCTGCCCGCGTTGGCGGTCAGGCTGATGCTCGGGAAGAACGCGGCACGCGCTGCGCCGATGTTGGCGTTGGCCGCTTTCAGGTTGTACTCGGCTTGCAGGATGTCCGGACGACGTTGCAGCAAGTCCGAAGGCAGCCCCGGTGGTACGTCGCTGAGCAGGTCATCCGCCAGCGGTTTGGCCGCTTGCAGATTGGCCGGGATACCGGTGCCGAGCAGCAGGGTCAGGCTGTTTTCGTCCTGCGCGACCTGGCGGGTGTAACGCGCCAGTTGTGCCCGGGCGTTCTCGACCGAGGTGCGCGACTGTGCCAGATCCAGCGCCGAAGCCACACCGACTTCGTTGCTGCGGCTGGTCAGCTTGTAGCTTTCTTCGAAGGCACCGAGGGTGTCTTGGGTCAGCTTGAGCAGTTCCTTGTCCGCTTGCCAGGTCAGGTAAGCATTGGCGACGCTGGCGACCAGACTGATCTGGGTGCTGCGGCGCGCTTCTTCAGTGGCGAAGTACTGTTGCAACGCTTGCTCGCTCAGACTGCGAACCCGACCGAACAGGTCGAGTTCGTAGGCGCTGATGCCGACGGTGGCCGAGTAGGAGCTGGTGATGCCCGCTTCGCCGGTCTGCGAGGCACGGGCCGGAACCCGCTGACGGCTGCCGCTGGCATTGGCCGAGACCGCCGGGAACAGGTCGGCACGCTGGATGCGGTATTGAGCCGCATAAGCGTCGATGTTCAGCGCCGCGACACGCAGGTCGCGGTTGTTTTCCAGCGAAACCTGGATCAGCTGTTGCAGCGCCGGGTCATGGAAAAACTGCTTCCAGCCCTGCTCGGCAGCGGCCTGCGCCGGTGCCTGGGCCGGCGAGTACGCCGGCCCCTGCGGGAACTGGCCTGCGACGGGAGCCTCAGGCTGCTGATAATCAGGTATCAGCGAGCAACCGCTCAGCACGAAGGCGGCGACTGCGATGGAGAGTAGCGACTTGCTCATTGGCCAGCCTCTTTAGGAGTTTCAGGCGTTTCATCCTCGTCAGCGATTTTACGCTGGCCCATGGACGAAACCGTAACGAAGAACAGTGGGACCCAGAAGATCGCCAGGATCGTGGCCGTGAGCATACCGCCAATCACGCCCGTACCGATCGCATGTTGACTGCCCGAGCCTGCGCCGGTGGAGATCGCCAACGGTACAACACCGAGGACGAAGGCCAGCGAGGTCATGATGATCGGGCGCAGACGCATGCGGCAGGCTTCGATCGCCGCATCGCGCAGGCTGCGTCCCTGTTCATGCAGTTCCTTGGCGAATTCAACGATCAGAATGGCGTTTTTAGCCGCCAGACCGATGGTCGTCAACAGGCCCACCTGGAAGTACACGTCGTTGGACAGACCGCGCAGGCTGGTGGCCAGCAGCGCACCGATGATCCCCAGCGGCACCACGAGCATAACCGCGATCGGAATCGACCAGCTCTCGTACAACGCGGCCAGACACAGGAACACCATCAGCAGCGACAGGGCGTACAGCGCCGGCGCTTGCGAGCCCGACAGACGTTCCTCATAAGACAGACCCGTCCAGGAGATACCGACACCCGCCGGCAGCTTCTTGGCAATCGCTTCGACTTCGGCCATCGCATCACCGGTGGAGTAACCCGGCGCCGGAGAACCGAGGATCTCCATCGCTTCTACACCGTTGTAACGCGCCAGTTTCGGCGATCCGTAGATCCACTCGCCCTTGGCGAACGCGGAGAACGGCACCATGGTCCCGGCGCTGTTGCGCACGTACCACTTCTTCAAGTCTTCAGGGCTCATGCGAGCACCGGCCTGACCTTGCACGTACACCTTCTTCACCCGACCACGGTCGATGAAGTCGTTGACGTAGCTACTACCGAAGGAGATCGACAGGGTGCTGTTGATGTCGGCAATGCTTACGCCGAGGGCCTGGGCCTTCTGATCGTCGATTTCCAAGTGGTATTGCGGCTCATCGTTCAGGCCGTTCGGACGCACCTGATAGAGCACCTTGCTCTGCGCTGCCAGACCGAGGAACTGGTTGCGCGCTTCCATCAGTTTTTCGTGACCGATACCGGCGCGGTCCTGCAGGAACACGTCGAAACCGGTGGCGTTACCCAATTCCAGTACCGCTGGCGGGGCGAAAGCAAACACCATCGCGTCGCGGAAGCTGAAGAAGTGTTGCTGCGCACGTTGGGCGAGGGCGAACACGCTGTTGCTCGCGTCACGCTCGTCCCACGGTTTGAGCATGATGAACGCCAGACCCGAACTCTGACCGCGACCGGCGAAGTTGAAGCCGTTGACGGTGAACACCGAGGACACCGCACCGGATTCTTTCTCCAGCAGGTAGGAACGCATTTCGTCGATCACGACTTGGGTACGTTCGGCACTGGAACCGGCCGGGGTTTGCACCTGGGCGAACAGTACGCCCTGGTCTTCTTCCGGCAGGAACGCGGTCGGAATACGCGTGAACAGCCAGATCATGCCAACGACGATCAGCAGATACGCCAGCAGATACGGAGCCTTGCGCGACAGCATGTTGCCAACACCGCGCTCGTAGCTGCGAACGCCACGGTCGAAGTTACGGTTGAACCAGCCGAAGAAGCCTTTTTTCGGTGTGCCGTGCTCGCCTTTCGGAATCGCCTTGAGCATGGTTGCGCAGAGCGCCGGGGTGAAGATCAGCGCGACCAGTACCGACAGGGCCATGGCCGAGACGATGGTGATCGAGAACTGCTTGTAGATCACACCGGTGGAACCGCTGAAGAACGCCATCGGCAACAGTACCGCCGACAGAACCAGGGCAATACCGACCAGTGCACCCTGGATCTGACCCATGGACTTCTTGGTCGCTTCCTTCGGTGACAAGCCTTCTTCGCTCATCACCCGCTCGACGTTTTCCACCACGACGATGGCGTCATCCACCAGCAAACCGATGGCCAGCACCATACCGAACATGGTCAGCGTGTTGATGCTGAAACCGAAGGCCGCGAGGATGCCGAACGTACCCAGCAATACCACCGGCACAGTCATCGTAGTGATGACGGTCGCGCGGAAGTTCTGCAGGAACAGGAACATCACCAGGAACACCAGCACGATCGCTTCGACCAGGGTTTCAACCACACCCTTGATCGATTCGGTCACCACCGGGGTGGTGTCGTACGGGAACACCACTTCCATGCCTTGCGGGAAGAACGGCTTGAGCTCGTCAATCGTCTTGCGCAGGGCTTTGGCGGTGTCGAGGGCGTTGGCGCCGTTGGCCAGTTTCACCGCCAGACCCGACGACGGTTTGCCGTTGAACTGTGCGGAAATGGTCGAGTTCTCGCCGCCCAGACCGACATCGGCGACGTCGCCGACGCGCACTTGCGAGCCGTCCTGGTTAACCTTCAACAGAATCGCCTTGAACTGCTCGGCAGTCTGCAGACGGGTCTTGCCGATGATCGTCGCGTTCAGTTGCTGGCCCGGCAACGCCGGCAAACCACCGAGTTGACCGGATGACACCTGGACGTTCTGTGCCGAGATCGCGGTGCTGACATCGCCCGGGGTCAGGTTGTACTTGTTCAACTTGGCCGGGTCGAGCCAGATGCGCATCGCGTATTGGGCACCGAAGACCTGGAAGTCACCAACACCGGCGGTCCGCGAGATCGGATCCTGCATGTTCGACACGATGTAGTTGGACAAGTCGTCCTTGGTCATGCTGCCGTCACGCGATACCACGCCGATAACCAGGAGGAAGTTTTTCACTGCCTTGGTCACGCGGATACCTTGTTGCTGCACTTCCTGCGGCAACAGCGGGGTGGCCAGGTTCAGCTTGTTCTGAACCTGCACCTGCGCGGTGTCGGAGTTGGTGCCTTGCTCGAAGGTTGCGGTGATGGTCATGCTGCCGTCGGAGTTACTTTCCGAGGACACATAACGCAGGTTGTCGATACCGTTGAGCTGCTGCTCGATCACCTGGACCACGGTGTCCTGCACGGTTTGCGCCGAAGCGCCCGGGTAGGTCACGGAGATCGCAATGGCCGGCGGCGCAATGCTCGGGTACTGGTTGATCGGCAATTTCAGGATCGAAAGTGCCCCGACCAGCATGATCACCAGGGCAATTACCCAGGCGAAAATCGGACGGTCGATGAAGAATTTTGACATGGATTACTCCCCTTTGCCGCCGGCGGCTTTGTCAGCTGCCTGAGCGGGGGCCGGGTTCTTGGTGCCTACGTTAGTGGCTTCGGTCGGGTTCACCTGAACACCCGGGCGCACGTATTGCAGCCCTTCGGTGATCAGACGATCGCCAGCCTTCAGACCGTCTTCGATCAGCCACTGGCTGCCGACGGTGCGGCTGGCCTTGAGCTGACGCAGTTCAACCTTGTTGTCGGCGCCGACGACCAGTGCGGTCGGGGTGCCTTTGAGGTCGCGGGTCACGCCTTGTTGCGGTGCCAGAATGGCGGCGGCGTTGACACCGGCCTGCAACTGGGCGCGAACGAACATGCCTGGCAGCAGGGTGTGATCCGGGTTCGGGAATACCGCGCGCAGGGTCACGGAACCGGTAGTCGGGTCGACCGTGACTTCGGAGAATTCCAGCTTACCGTCGAGCTTGTACTGGCTGCCGTCTTCCAGGGTCAGCTTGACCGCAGCCGAGTTTTCGCCGGATTTCTGCAGGCGACCGCTTTCCAGCTCGCGGCGCAATTCCAACAGCTCGACCGAAGACTGGGTGACGTCGACGTAGATCGGGTCCAGTTGCTGGATCGTCGCCATCGCGTCGGCCTGACCATTGCTGACCAGTGCGCCTTCGGTGACCGAAGAACGACCGATGCGGCCGGAGATCGGCGCGTAAACCTTGGTGTAACGCACGTTGATCTGCGCAGTCTGCAACGACGCTTCCGACTCCATACGGTTCGACACAGCGGTGTCGTATTCCTGACGGCTCACGGCCTGCTCGTCGACCAGTTGCTTGTAGCGGTCGGAGATCGACTTGGTCGAACGCAGGCTGGCTTCGGCGCTTTTCAGGGTCGCTTCATAGACCGCCGGATCGATCTGGTACAGCTGCTGGCCGGCTTTGACATCGCCGCCTTCCTTGAACAGACGCTTGAGAATGATGCCGTTGACCTGCGGTCGAACTTCAGCGATGCGGAACGCACTGGTGCGGCCCGGCAGTTCGGAGGTGAGGGTAAAGGCTTGTGGTTGCAGGGTGACGACGCCGACCTGAGGGGGCGGAGCGGCCGGTGCCGCTTCTTCCTTTTTACATCCGCTGAGCAGCGATGCCAGGGCGACGGCAGTGACCAGAGCGGTAACAGCTGGCTTGAATTGCATGAAGATCCTCGGGTCAGGCGCGCAAAAAGCGCACAAGAAGTGTGAAAGGGTAAAAAATGCGTACCGAGTGGATAAGTAGCTTGCTAAGTAATATACTTACGTTCATGGTTGTTTGTAAATACCTGCGCCGCGTATCCAAGCTGTTACAAAAGTCGTCGCAGGGTTTGAAATTGTAGGCCGGGGAGCTGATCCGCGAGAGATCACCCCTTCTTTATTCAGCGGATATTCAGCCATCCCTGAAACATCCTGTTTGAGGTTTTACTGTCATGGTCCGTCGTACCAAAGAGGAAGCTCAAGAAACCCGTAGCCAGATCCTGGAAGCGGCGGAGAAAGCCTTTTATGAAAGGGGCGTCGCTCGTACGACACTGGCCGATATCGCAACACTGGCGGGTGTCACGCGCGGTGCCATTTACTGGCATTTCAGCAACAAGGCCGATCTGGTGCAGGCGATGCTCGATTCGTTGCGTGAGCCGCTGGATGAACTGGCCAGAGCCAGCGAAAGTGAAGACGAGCTCGACCCGCTGGGCTGCATGCGCCAACTGCTGATTCATTTGTTTCATCAAGTTGCGCTGGACCCGAAAACCCGGCGTATCAACGAAATTCTGTTTCATAAGTGCGAGTTCACCGATGAAATGTGCGATTTGCGCCAGCAGCGCCGGGACGTCAGTCTCGATTGCAATGAGCGCATCGCTCTGACGTTGCGTAATGCGGTGAATCGCGGCCAGTTGCCGGAAGATCTCGACACTGCCCGTGCGGCCATCAGCATTCACAGCTATATCGATGGCCTTCTGTATGGATGGCTGCTGGCGCCGGACAGCTTTGAGCTGCATGCCGAGGCCGAGCGTTGGGTCGATACAGGGTTGGATATGCTGCGCCTGAGCCCCAGCCTGCGCAAATGAAACAAAATGCGTAATTGGCACAGCTTATGTCAATTGGCCTGCCTTTATATACGTTTGCGGCGGGGAGTTTATACGTAGCGAGCTACGCATTTTGTAGGGAATTTGTGTCTTCTGTGTGAATGAGTGTGAGCCGTTTGCCCTCACCCTAACCCTCTCCCAGAGGGAGAGGGGACTGACCGAGGTGTTCTTGCGAGTTACACCGACCTGAAAAACCCAGTCGAACTCCGAATTTGAAAACTACACAAATCGGCACCCTCTCCCTCGGGAGAGGAGACTGACTGACGTGTTCTTTCGAGATACGTCGACCTGAGCTATCCAGCCGAACTCAGGTTTCGAACTTTCCCCGATCGGCCCCCTCTCCCTTGGGAGAGGGCTGGGGTGAGGGGCTACGTACTCAGCCGCGCAATCAATCTCCCGGCGAACACAAAAAAAGCCCCCGACTCTCTCAAGTCGGGGGCTTCGTGTTTCTACTGCTTACAGTGCTGGATAGTCGATATAACCGACCGGGCCTTTGCCGTAGAAGGTTTCCGGGTGCGCATCATTAAGCGGCGCATCCGCCTTCAAACGCGCCGGCAGATCCGGGTTGGCAATAAACGGCACACCGAACGCCACAGCGTCAGCCTTGCCACTGGCCAGCCATTCGTTGGCGCTGTCCTTGGTGAAGCGTTCGTTAGCGATGTACGGGCCACCGAAAGCTTCTTTCAGTTGCGGGCCGAGGCTGTCGGCGCCTTCTTTCTCACGGGAGCAAATGAACGCGATGCCGCGCTTACCCAGTTCACGTGCGACGTAGGTGAAGGTTTCCGCCAGGTTGTCGTCGCCCATGTCATGGGAGTCGGCGCGCGGTGCCAGGTGCACGCCGACACGGCCGGCGCCCCAGACTTCGATCGCGGCGTCGGTCACTTCCAGCAGCAGGCGCGCACGGTTTTCCAGCGAGCCGCCGTAGTTGTCGGTGCGCTGGTTGGTGCTGCTTTGCAGGAACTGGTCGAGCAGGTAACCGTTGGCGCCGTGGATTTCCACGCCGTCGAAACCGGCGGCCTTGGCGTTCTCGGCACCGGTGCGGTAGGCGTCGACGATGTCGGCGATTTCAGCGGTTTCCAGGGCGCGCGGGGTTGGGTAGTCGGCCAGTGGGCGCACCAGGCTGACGTGACCTTTCGGCTGAATCGCGCTGGGTGCCACCGGCGCTTCACCGTTGAGATACGACGGGTGCGAGACGCGACCGACGTGCCACAGTTGCAGGAAGATCTTGCCGCCTGCGCCGTGAATCGCTTTGGTCACGTTGGCCCAGCCGCGCACTTGGTCGTTGGACCAGATGCCCGGGGTGTCCGGGTAGCCAACGCCCATTGGCGTCACCGACGTGGCTTCGCTGAGGATCAGGCCAGCGGAAGCTCGTTGTACATAGTATTCAGCCATCAGCGCGTTCGGCACACGGCCTTCGTCGGCGCGGCAGCGGGTCAGTGGGGCCATGATGATGCGGTTGGCCAGCTCGATGTCGCCCAGTTTGATCGGATCAAAAATAGTTGCCATGTCTACAACCCTCGTAGGTGAAAGTTAATCAGTTGGTAGCAGGGGCCAGATCGGCATTGCCGTTCTGGCGGAAAGTAATCAGCGTCACCAGCAGGGCGAGCACGGCCAGCGCGGCGGCTGCGAGCGGCACGCTGGTCAGGCCATAGCCGTGGGCGATGACGCTGCCGCCGACCCAGGCGCCGAGCGCGTTACCGACGTTGAAGGCGCCGATGTTCAGGGTCGACACCAGGTTCGGTGCGGCTTTGCCGAAGGTCACCACGTTGACTTGCAGCGCCGGTACGGCGGCGAAACACGCGGTGGCCCAGAGGAACAGGGTGATTTCAGTCGGGATCAACGCGACGCTGGTCCAGGTCAGCACGGTGGAGACCACGGCCATGGCGATGAATACGCCGATCAACGTCGCGGCCATGCCTTTGTCGGCGAGTTTGCCGCCGATAATGTTGCCGACGGTCAGGCCCAGGCCGATCAGCATCAGCGTCCAGGTCACGCCACGCGGCGATACACCGGTGACTTCGCCGAGCAGCGGGGCGACGTAGGTAAACAGGGTGAAGACGGAAGCGGCGAACAGCGCGGTCATGCTCAGCGACAGCCAGATCCCGGCACCTTTGAGGGCGGCGAGTTCGGCGCGCATGTCGAGCTTCTCTTCGTCACGTTTGGCCGGCAGGAAGCGGATCAGGCCGATCAGCGCAATCACACCAATGACGGTCACCGCCCAGAAGGTCGAGCGCCAGCCGTATTGCTGACCCAGCGCAGTACCCAGCGGTACACCGAGGACATTGGCCAGGGTCAGGCCGGTGAACATCAGGGCCACCGCCGAAGCACGCTTGTTGGCCGGCACCAGATTGGCCGCCACTACTGAACCGATGCCGAAGAACGCACCGTGACACAGAGCGGTGATCACCCGGGCGAACATCAGCACGTTGTAGTCACTGGCAATGGCGCAGAGCAGGTTGCCGACAATAAAGATGCCCATCAACGCCACCAGCGCCGCTTTACGCGGCAGTTTGGCCGTGGCCATGGCCATGAACGGCGCACCGATCGCCACGCCAAGGGCGTAACCGGTCACTAGCCAGCCGGCGCCGGGGATCGACACACCGAGGTCGGCCGCCACATTGGGCAGCAGGCCCATGATGACGAACTCGGTGGTGCCGATGGCGAAAGCGCTCAAGGCGAGGATGAGTAGCGAGAGGGGCATGCAGGTTTCCTTGTCGGCTGGCTGACGTTAAGGGTCAGAGCTCTTTACTGAGGGTGCTGAGGAACGCCTGGATAACGTCCTCGTTACGTTTGAAAAAGTGCCATTGACCGGCCTTCTGGCTGCTGATCAGACCGGCGCGTTGCAACGTTGCGAGGTGCGCAGAAACGGTCGACTGCGACAAGCCGCAGCGTTGATCGATCTGCCCGGCGCAGATGCCGTACTCGTGGTTGTGCAACTGTTCCGGAAATTCGTTCTTCGGGTCTTTCAGCCAGTTGAGGATGTCTCGTCGTACTGGGTGCGCCAGGGCTTTTATTATTTCGTCGAGGTCGAGGTTCATGGCAGGGTGCTCATCATGTGTACAACGCTATATCGCGATGTGGCGAAATATAAATCGTTAGATCGCGATACACCAATATGATTTTGATCTGACGTCAGCATAAATTGGTATATCGCGTTATAACGATACATGGGTGTATGGCTTATGGGCCGCAGTGCTAAGCTGCGCCCATGAACTATCTCGCACATTTACATCTCGGTGGCCAGCGCCCCGGGCAACTGCTCGGCAGTCTGTATGGCGATTTCGTCAAAGGCCGGCTGCAAGGGCAGTTTGCGCCGGAGGTGGAAGCAGCTATTCAACTGCATCGACGGATTGACGTGTTCACCGATCGCCATCCGCTGGTGGACATCGCGCTGGGACGGTTTACCGATACGAGGCGGCGTTATGCCGGGATCGTGCTCGATGTGTTTTTCGATCATTGCCTGGCCCGGGATTGGCGTTTGTATGCCGAGCAGCCGCTGGAGGTTTTCACTGCTGACGTTTATCGGGTATTGACCCACGAGCGACAACTGCCGGAGCGGCTGGCGAAGATTGCCCCGCACATGGTTGCCAATGACTGGCTGGGTTCGTATCAGCAATTTGAAGTGCTGGAGCAGGTCTTGCGCGGGATCTCGCGGCGGCTGACTCGGCCGGAGGAACTGGCGGGGGCGATGGAGGAATTGCGGCGGTTGTATGAGCCGTTGAGTGAGGATTTCGCTTTGTTCTACCCACAACTCCAGGACTTCGCCCAAAACTCTGATCCAATGAGGATCTAAATGTGGGAGCGAGCCTGCTCGCGAAGGCGGCGTGTCATTCAGCATCTATATTGGCTGAGACACCGCTTTCGCGAGCAGGCTCGCTCCCACAGGGGATTTGTGTTTCAGGCGGCAATCAATTCGCCGGCGCGACGCGGTTCGACCGGTTTCGCCACCTCACCAAACAATGCCTTCTGCACCGCCTGCTGCGCCTCGAACGCCAACGCCGCACGCTCACGCCCCTGACAGGCAATCGGCTTGAGCAGGTGCACTTCGACATCGCCGCAGTCATTACTGAACAGGCGCATCAGGTGCGAGAGCAGATCATCGTCACCAATAAACGGTGCCAGCGCATCGATTTCGCCATCGCGCAGATAACGGATCGCCACCGGTTGCAGCATCACCTCGGAATCAATCGCCGCCGCCAGCAAGCGACCATGAAAGGTGCGCAGCGAGCGGCCATCGGTGGTGGTGCCTTCCGGGAACATCAATAAGGCGTGCTCGGTTTGCAGGTGACGGGTCATCTGCTTGCGGATCAACTGGCTGTCGCCCGAACCGCGACGGATGAACAGGCTGCCAGCCTTCGCCGCGAGCCAACCGGCCACTGGCCAGGTGCGCACTTCGGCCTTGGACAGAAACGACAGCGGCGTGAGCATGCCGAGCAGTGGAATATCGGTCCACGACACATGATTGCTGACCCACAGCATCGGCTGTTTCGGCAGCTCACCGTGCACCGTCACGCGAAAGGGCAGGGCATTGCTCAGGCGCGCCATGAAGAAGCGCGACCAGCGCTGACGCCGTTCCATCGAATGTGCCAAACCAATCCGTTCAAATACGCCGAAGACGCTGGCCATGGTCAAACCCAGGGAGACCACCAGCAGCACCCGCGCGATCCGCGCGTACACCCGCAACCGGCTCATCACACGGCCGCCTTGAAGTGTTTGGCGTAGCGCGGGCAAAGTTCGTCGCGTTTGAGCAGGATGAACACGTCGGCGACCTGGAAGTCTTCATCCCAGCACGGTTCGCCGCAGATCTTCGCGCCCAGGCGCATATAGGCCTTGAGCAGCGGCGGCATTTCGGCGATCACGTTCGATGGAATATCCAGCGTCGGCAGCGGATTTTTCGGCTCGGCACGCAGGTGTTCGGTGCACAGATAGCGTTCGCGCAGGCGCTGCATGATCGCGTGGGCCTGAATGCCGCCGTCCTGCATCGGGATGCTCGCGCAACCCATCAGATAACTGTAACCGCCCTGATTCAGCACTTCGGCCAACTCGCCCCACAACACCGCAATGGTGCCGCCGTTGCGATAGGCCGGGTCAACGCAGGTGCGGCCGATTTCGAGGATCGGGCCTTGCAGATGCGCGAGGCCGTGCAGGCTGAACTCTTCTTCGCTGTAGAACTTGCCCAGACTGCTGGCGGCGGTGTGATCGAGCAAACGGGTGGTCGCCACCAAACGGCCGGTGTTCAGATCACGCACGCCAATGTGGCTGCAGTGAACATCATAGTCATCCATGTCCAGACCCAGTTCCGCGCCTTTCAATTTGGCGTTGAACTCGCCGCTGAAGACGTTGAAGCGCAAGGCCTGGGCTTGCTGCAGAGCCTCGGCGCCGATCAGGCGTTCGGCTTGCAGGCGGCGTTCATTGCCGGTGTCGCTGATGCGGGCGATCTGAGTCATGTGAATCTCCGTACGGGCCTTTAACCCGTCGTGGGTTGCAGCCGATCGACTTTCTTTATGCAGCCGTGTTGTGCAAAGTCAGGCTATGTAGCCCCGGTGTCATCGCCATGAACCTTTGGTGATGCTTATATGACAGCCCACAAGGAGCCTCTTATGCCCTGGCCAGATTTGCTGCACAGCCGTGACCGATTGCCCGCCGTTGCTGACCTGGCCGAGGGTTTTGCGACGTTGTTGCAGCAACTGGGCAACGTCACGCCGTTCGAATTGGCGGTGGCGGGCGGGCGGCGGATGGCGACGCCGGGGCTGGCGTTTCTGGTCGGTTATCAAGCGGCATTGCGCATGCTTTGGCCGAGTGCGCCGCTGAGCCTCGGTGCATTGTGTGCGACCGAACAACGCAGTCTGCGCCCGGCGGACATGCACACGCGGCTGAGCGATTTGCGCTTGAGTGGACGCAAGGATTTCGTCACCGCTGGCGATGCGGCGGACTGGCTGTTGATCGCTGCGCGCAGTGAAGAGCCCGGCGAAACCCCGCGCCTGAGTCTGGCCGTGGTCTATCCCGGCGAACCCGGCGTGACCGTGGAAAAACTGCCGGCACTGCCGTTGATGCCGGACATCAGTCATGGCCGGTTGCTACTGGATGGCGCGTTGTGCGAGTTGTTGGCGGGGGATGGTTGGGATGCTTACGTCAAACCGTTTCGCACCCTTGAGGATGTCTATGTGCTGAGCGCGATGACGGCGTGGCTCTATGGCGTCGGCCAGGACAGTGACTGGCCGCAGCCCCTGCAACTGCGTTTGCTGGCGCTGTTGGCCGGGTGTGCCGAGGCGAGCCGGCAACCGCCGAACAATCCGGCCGGGCATGTGTTGCTGGGTGGGTTGTTTGCGCAGTTTGAAGCGCTGGAGGGGGAGGTGAGTCAGGCGTTGGCTGACGGGCCGACAGAATGGGCGCAGATGTGGCAGCGGGATCAAGGGGTGATGCAGTTGGCCTCCGGTGCTCGGGCCAAGCGTCTGGCCAAGGCTTTGGCGGTGAATTGACTGGCCTCTTCGCGAGCAGGCTCGCTCCCACAGGGGACCGCGTTTCTTCAATTGAAATGCGCTCAAAATGTGGGAGCGAGCCTGCTCGCGAAGGCGGCCTCAACAACACCACACATCTGTCATAAACCCCGACTAATCTCAGCAGGTTCATTCCCAGAGCCCTCCCCATGTGCAAAGGCCTGTCGCTGTTTCTGCTGCTGATCAGCTTCACCGTTCACGCCGAACAATGGCCGGGTGAAGAATGGCCAACCGGCACGACGATCACCGATCCAGAGGCACTGGAAAATTACGCCTTCCCGCCCCGCGATGACACCACCCGCAAAGGCATTCGCACCGACGCGCTGCTGATCATCCGCGACGGCCAGATCATCTACGAACGCTACGCCGGCCCGACCACAGCACAAACCCCGCACCTGACCTGGTCAATCAGCAAAAGCCTGATGGCCGCCGTGCTCGGTGTGGCGTATGGCGAAGGCCTGTTCAAGCTCGAAGACCCCGCTGCAAAGTTCTACCCGCCGCTGGCTAAACATCCGAAGATAAAAGTCGCTGACCTGCTGCACTGGGCTTCGGGCATCGACTGGCAGGAAGACTACGAATACGCACCGCTGAAATCCTCGGTGGTGGCGATGCTCTACACCCGGGGTCATAGCGACATGGCCGCTATTACGGCTGATCACGGCACTTACGCGGAGCCGGGGCAGGCTTTCCGTTATTCCAGTGGCGACAGCAATTTACTGGCGGCGGCGTTGAAAAATATCGTCGGCCCGCAGCGCTATCAGGACTATCCCTGGACGGCGCTGTTCGAGCCGTTGGGCATCCGCCACGCCGTGTGGGAAACCGATGCGACGGGCACTTTTGTCGCGTCCTCTTACGCCTATCTCACCGCAAGGGATCTGGCGCGGGTCGGATTGCTGATGGCTTGTGACGGGCGCTGGAATGACAAGCAGTTGCTCTCCAGGGAATGGCTGGCGTTCAACCTGACACCCTTCAAAGGTTACAAGGCTCATCAGGACGAAGCGGTGCCCGGTGGTCAGTGGTGGCTGAACCGCCCGGCAGATGGCGCGGCGTCACCGTGGCCCGATGCACCGCCCGACACTTTCGCCGCGCTCGGCCACTGGGGCCAGGCGCTGTACGTGATCCCCAGCGAGAAACTGGTGATCGTGCGTTATGCCGATGATCGCGACGGCGGTTACCGCCACAACGAATTACTCAAGCAAGTGCTGAAGGCGGTGCAGCCATGAAGCGCTTTTTGCTGGTGTTGCTGGTTCTGCTGTTCGGCTGGGTCGGCTACGAGCGGGAAAATCTCTGGGCTTTTCCGGACATCATCAGCGCGTATACCGCCAAGGAATATTGTTCCTGCCGATACGTGATGAACAACAACGCCGAATACTGCCGTGGCTATGTGAAACAGTGGCTACCGACCAGCGACTTCAGCGATGACAGCGCCAGCAAAACCATCACCGTCAGCGGCATGGGCCGCAGCAACAGCGCCCAATGGCAAAACGAACGCCAGGGCTGCCGCCTCAATCCCTGACCACACCAAATCCCCCTGTAGGAGTGAGCCTGCTCGCGATTGCGGTGTGTCAGTCAACATAGGCGTTTCTGATACACCGCCATCGCGAGCAGGCTCACTCCTACAGGCGGTTCCGTTGATCCTGGAAGCGGGGTTCCACACCGTGGAACCACATTCGATTGTCCTCGCGCGCGTCTCGCGGTTATCTGGTGGTGAGCACGATCTGCCTTGTATGTGTCGTGAAATCGAACCGAACAAAAAGACCGGGAACACCCGCGCGAGGAGAACCGTCATGCCCCGACATCAGCACATTCTGGCCTGGCTCAACGATGTGGCCAGCGACCTGCACGCCACCCGCCAGGACATCCACGCCCACCCCGAACTCGGTTTTGAAGAAAACCGCACCTCGGCACTGGTGGCCAAATCCCTCGAAAGCTGGGGCTATGAAGTCCACACCGGCATTGGCAAAACCGGTGTGGTCGGCGTGCTGCGCCATGGCAGCAGCTCGCGCAAACTCGGCTTGCGCGCCGACATGGATGCGTTGCCGATCATCGAAAACACTGGCGTCGCCTACAGCAGCCAACACCAGGGCTGCATGCACGCCTGTGGCCATGACGGGCACACCGCAATGCTCCTCGGCGCCGCACGTTATCTGGCGGCGACCCGTCAGTTCGATGGCACCCTTACGCTGATTTTCCAACCGGCGGAAGAAGGTCAGGGCGGCGCCGAAGCGATGCTCGCTGATGGTCTGCTCGAACGTTTTCCGTGCGATGCATTGTTCGGCATGCACAACATGCCGGGGTTGCCTGCCGGGCATCTAGGCTTTCGCGAGGGGCCGATGATGGCGTCGCAGGATTTGCTCAACGTGGTCATCGAAGGCGTCGGTGGCCATGGCTCGATGCCGCACCTGACGGTCGATCCGCTGGTCGCTGCGTCGAGTGTGGTGATGGCATTGCAAACCGTGGTCGCGCGCAATATCGATGCGCAGCAAGCAGCGGTGGTCACCGTCGGCGCACTGCAAGCGGGGGAGGCCGCCAACGTCATTCCGCAGCAGGCGATCCTGCGCCTGAGCCTGCGCGCGCTGAATGCCGATGTGCGCGAGCAGACCCTCAACCGCGTGCGAAACATCATCGAAACCCAGGCGCAAAGCTTCGGCTGCACTTCAAAAATCGAACATCGCCCGGCCTACCCGGTGCTGGTCAATCACGCCGCTGAAACCGAGTTCGCCCGACAAGTCGGCGTCGAACTGGTCGGCGCCGACGCCGTCGACGGCAATACGCCAAAACTGATGGGCAGCGAAGACTTCGCCTGGATGCTTCAGCGCTGCCCCGGCGCTTACCTGTTCATCGGCAACGGCGTGTCGCGGCCGATGGTGCACAACCCCGCTTACGACTTTAACGACGACATCCTGCTGACTGGCGCCGCCTATTGGGGCGCGCTGACCGAGAGCTGGCTCAAGCCGGCCTGACTTCTTCACGTTTTGCTGCCGCTGAACCCCACGCGCACGAGCGCGCGGGTGATCACCCAACAGCTTTATGGAGAATTCCCCATGCAGGTTTCGAGCACTGGTGTTTCGCGTACCCGGCAAGTGGTCGCTGCGGTTATCGGCAACGCGCTGGAATGGTATGACTTCATCGTTTACGGCTTTCTGGCGAGCATCATTGCCCGGCAGTTCTTCCCCTCCGAAGATGGCTACGCCTCGCTGCTGATGGCGCTGGCGACCTTCGGTGTGGGTTTTTTCATGCGCCCGGTGGGCGGCATCCTGCTGGGTATGTATTCCGACCGCAAGGGGCGCAAAGCGGCGATGCAACTGATCATTCGGCTGATGACCGTGTCGATCGCGCTGATCGCGTTTGCGCCGAGCTACGCCGCCATCGGCATGGGCGCGCCGCTGTTGATCGTGGTTGCGCGGATGCTGCAAGGCTTCGCCACCGGCGGCGAATACGCCAGCGCCACGGCGTTTCTGGTGGAGAGCGCGCCAGCCCATCGCAAAGGCTTGTATGGGTCGTGGCAACTGGTCGGGCAATGCCTGGCGGTGTTTGCCGGCGCGGCGATGGTGGCGCTGGTCACCCATGTGTTTTCGCCCGAGGCGCTGGACACCTGGGGCTGGCGGATTCCGTTTGTGATCGGTCTGCTGATCGGTCCGGTCGGCTTGTGGATTCGCAAGCACATGGAAGAACCGGAAGAGTTTCTCGAAGCGCGCAAGAAAGCCAAAGGTGACGCGCCGGGCCTGTGGCAGGTGATCCGCGAACACCGTCGCAGCCTGTTGGTATCCATGGGCCTGGCCAGCGGTGCGACGGTGTCGTTTTACGTGGTGCTGGTGAACATGCCGACCTTCGCCCACACCAACCTCGGCTTGCCGCTGGATCAGGTGCTGCTGGTGCAGATGCTCGCGGTGGCGCTGATGACCGTGGTGATTCCGTTCTCCGGCGCGCTGTCGGATCGCCTCGGTCGTCGTCCAGTATTGATGGCGTTCACCCTGGCGTTTTTCGTGATGGTCTATCCGCTTTACGTGTGGGTCGCCGCAGCGCCATCGATCGAGCGCTTGCTGGTGATGCAACTGCTCCTGTGCAGTGCGATTGGCGGTTTCTTTGGCCCGGCGCCAACGGCACTGGCCGAGCAGTTCCCGATTGAAGTGCGCTCCACCGGCGTGTCCGTCGCCTACAACGTGGCGGTGATGGTGTTCGGCGGCTTCGCACCGCTGATTGTCACCTGGCTGAGCAAGGTGTTGAACACCCCGGTAGCGCCATCCTTCTATGTGTTGTTCGCTTGCCTGCTGACCTTGCTCGGTACTTACTGTCTGCACGAGGCGCCGCGCACGAAGAAATCCGTAGCGCTCAATCTGGGAGTCAAACCGTGAAACCGTTAGCGATTGATCCGCTTGTTGCCCTCGACGCCGAGGCGTTGTCGCGGGCGATTCATGCGCGGCAGGTGTCGTGCCGTGAAGTGATGCAGGCCTATCTGGCGCACATCGAACGCCTCAACCCACAGGTCAATGCGCTGGTGTCGTTGCGCGCTGAAGAAGACCTGCTGCGCGAAGCCGATGACTGCGACCGGCAACTCGATCGCGGCCAGTCGAAAGGCTGGATGCACGGCATGCCGCAAGCAATCAAAGATCTCGCGGCCACCGCCGGACTGCGCACGACCATGGGCTCGCCACTGTTCGCCGAGCAGGTGCCGCAACACGATGCGATCAGCGTGGCGCGGGTGCGTGATTGCGGCGCGATCATCATCGGCAAAACCAATGTGCCGGAATTCGGCCTCGGTTCGCAGACCTACAACAGCGTGTTTGGCACCACCACCAACGCCTACGACGCAAGCCTGATTGCCGGTGGCAGCAGCGGCGGGGCTGCGGTGGCGTTGGCCTTGCGCTTGTTGCCGGTGGCCGATGGCAGCGACATGATGGGCTCGCTGCGCAACCCGGCGGCCTTCAATAACGTCTTCGGTTTTCGCCCGTCGCAAGGCCGGGTGCCGCATGGGCCGATGCCGGAAGTGTTCGTCCAGCAACTGGCCACCGAAGGGCCGATGGGGCGTACGGTCACCGACGTTGCGCGATTGCTGTCGATTCAGGCCGGCTACGATCCGCGCGTGCCACTGTCGCTGAAAGATGCACCGGGCAACTTTGCCGAAGGCCTGCAACAGGATTTCACCGATGTGCGCATCGGCTGGCTCGGCGATTACAACGGCTATCTGCCGATGGACGATGGCGTATTGAGTCTGTGCGAATCGGCGCTGGCGGATTTCAGTACGCTGGGCTGTCAGGTCGAAGCCTGTCAGCCGGATTTCGCCATGGCACGGCTGTGGCAGACCTGGCTGACTCATCGGCATTTTCTGCTGCAGGGCAGCCTTGGCGCGGCCTACGCCGACCCGCATAAACGCCCGTTGCTCAAGCCGGAGGCGCAGTGGGAGGTCGAGGGCGGTTTGCGCCTTACCGCTGCCGATGTCTACCAGGCGTCGGTCGACCGCAGCGAGTGGTATCGCGCCCTGAGCGAGTTGTTCCAGCGTTACGATTTTCTGCTGTTGCCCACCGCGCAAGTGTTCCCTTTTGATGCACAGCAGCGGTGGCCGCGCGTCGTCGGCGGGCAGAGCATGGACACTTATCACCGCTGGATGGAGGTGGTCATCGGCCCGACTCTGGCCGGGTTGCCGAGCATCAGCGTGCCGGTCGGTTTCAACCCGGCCGGGCTGCCGATGGGCCTGCAAATCATCGGCCCGGCCCAGGCTGATCGGGCGGTGCTGCAACTGGCTTATGCCCACGAACAACTGACCCGTTGGGTCGAACGTTGCCCGCCGACATGCCTGCAATCAGCCTGAGCGGCCCGCATTTTGCTGCACAAAGTGCTCATCCATCTGCACGCAGGGAGATCGAACACATGGGCAGCAAAGCAGATACCGGCAGCGTGCGCTCGGTCGAACGGGCACTGGCCATCGTCGAATTGCTCGGCGAGCATCAGGCGCTGGGGCTGGAGGAATTGCACTACCTCACGGGTCTGCCGAAAGCCACGGTGTCGCGGATGCTCGCGACCTTGCAGGAGCAGGGCTGGATCTATCGCGGCCTCAGTGACCGCCGTTACCGCTTGTGCGCCAAGCGCCTGTTCGGCGATCGTCAGCAGCGCTTCAAGCGGCATCTGGTGGAGAGCGCAGCGCCAATGTTAGTGGAGTTGTGCGAGCGCACCGGGCTGGTCGCGGATCTGTCGTGTTTCGATGGCGAGCGGGTTGAAGTGATGGAAAGTGCGATCCCGCAGGTGCTGCGCAAACGTTATCCGAACAACTGCCAGATCGTCGGGCATCACGCCAGCCTGTTTCATTCGGCGATGGGCCGGGCGTGCCTCGGCGAGTTGGCCAGTGATGAGGTCGAGCGCCTGGCCGAGCGTGAGCAGTTGCGTGATGAAGGCGTGTTTCGTGTGACCGAGCAGGCGTTGCATCAGGGTTTTGGCCAGCGCACGGAAGGCTATTGGGAATACCCGGTGCGTTTGCCGTTTCTGATTCGCGCGGTGGCGTTGCCGATTCGTGCTGAAGGCAAGTTGGTGGGCAGCATGGCGCTGCACTGGCCGATGGATCAGGCGCCGGTGGAGCGGGTGTTGAGTCTGCATCTGAATAGTCTGGCGGCGACGATTGGCGATGTGCAGCAGGTATTGGCCTGACAGCCGAAAGATCGCAGCCTGTGGCAGCTCTTACAGGATCGGGTCCACCCCGTAGGAGCTGCAGCAGGCTGCGATCTTTTGATCTTGATGTTGCAATAACTTTGGGGGCGGTTAAGGTTCGTGCAGGTTTATCGGCCCCACGAGTGTTCAATGTTCAACCGCTCCCTCTGTGCAACCCTGTCCAGCCTGCTGCTCGCCGCTGTCGCGCTGCCGGTGCAGGCCAATTGGTACCTGGACGGCGAGTCGTCGCGGCTGTCGTTCGTCAGCACGAAAAACGCCAATGTTTCCGAAGTGCAGCGCTTTCTGGTGCTGCACGGCAAGGTCGACCCTAACGGTCGCGCCGAAGTTGAAGTCGAGCTGGACTCGATCAACAGCGGTATCCCGCTGCGCGATGAGCGCATGCGCAAGGAGCTGTTCCAGATCGAGCAATTCCCCGAAGCGACCATTACCACCCAGATTGATCTGCGCCCGATCAACGATCTGGCCCCCGGTGCGCAGCTGGAATTGCGCCTGCCACTGACCGTCAATCTGCACGGCAAACAACACGAATATCCCGCCGAACTGCTGGCGACGCGTCTCGATGATCGACGTTTTCAAGTGGTCACCCTCGAGCCGTTGGTGATCAACGCTGAAGATTTCGATCTGGTGCCGGGGCTGGAAAGCTTGCGCAAACTCGCCGATCTGTCGGCCATCAGTCTGTCGGTGCCGGTGGGTGCGGTGCTGATCTTCACGGCGCGCTGACATGCGCGGCGCGGTGTTTCCGTGGCGGGATGGCAACCGGTTCGAACTGTTGATCGACGGCCCGCAATTCTTTCCGCGCATGCTCGAGCAGATTGCTGGCGCTCAGGAGCAGATCGAACTCGAACTGTACCTGGTCGAGGCCGGCGCCTGTGCCGAAACCATCGTCCAGGCGTTGGTCCTGGCGGCTGAGCGTGGCGTGCGTGTGCGTTGTCTGTTCGATGATTACGGCAGCCTCGCCTTCACCCTCAATTTGCGTCAGCGCCTGACTCATGCCGGGGTCGAACTGCGTTTCTACAATCGGCTGAACTGGCGACGCTGGGTCGGCAACTTCTATCGGGATCACCGCAAATTGCTGCTGGTCGATCAATGTCTGGCGGTGGTCGGTGGCACCGGTGTCACCGATGAGTTCTGGACGCCGGGCCATGACAGCAGCGAATGGCACGAAGTGATGGTCGAGATCCGCGGCCCGTTGGTGATCGACTGGCAATTGCTGTTTGATCGCCAATGGATTGCCAACCGCTATCGCCGCGCCTGGCGCCCGGCCGCGCATTTCGGCTTGCCGCGATTACCGCGCGTACCGGACAAGGGCGAAGGCATGGGCCGTGTGGCGTATGCCGATGCCCGCCAGCATCGCGACATTCTGCAGTCGCTGTTCCGCGCCTTGAACAGTGGGCAAAAACGCATCTGGATGGCCACACCGTACTTCCTGCCAACGTGGAAAATCCGCCGATCCCTGCGCAAGGCGGCGGCGCGCGGTGTCGATGTGCGTTTGCTGTTGACCGGGCCGCGCACCGATCACCCGTCAGTGCGCTACGCCGGGCATCGCTACTACCCGCGATTGCTCAAGGCCGGGGTGCAGATCTTCGAGTACCAGCCGTGCTTTCTGCATTTGAAAATGGTGCTGGTCGACGATTGGGTGAGCATTGGTTCGTGCAACTTCGATCACTGGAACCTGCGCTTCAATCTGGAGGCGAATCTGGAGGCGCTGGATCCGTCGTTGACGGCAGCGGTGCAGGCGAGTTTCGTGAAGGACTTCGGGCTGAGTCAGCAGGTGAGCCTGGAGGAGTGGCAGCGCCGGCCGTTGTGGCGGCGGGTCAAGCAGAGGGTTTGGGGCTGGGTGGATCGCTTGGTCGTCAACATCCTCGACCGCCGCGGCTGACGCTAATTCCGAAAAACACATAAGCCCAATGTGGGAGCGAGCTTGCTCGCGAATGCGGCCTGACAGTCAACATCAATGTTGAATGTGATGGCCTCTTCGCGAGCAAGCTCGCTCCCACAGGGTTTTGCGGTGTTGTTGCGGTTACAGCAATTCAAAGCTCTGCTGCGTCACGTCCTGGGAATCCAGGCCGATCTGCACGTTGAACTTGCCAGGCTCTGCCGCGTACTTGAGCTGGGCGTTGTAGAACTTCAGGTCATCCTCGGTGATGGTGAAGTGCACGACTTTTTGTTCGCCGGCCTTGAGCATGATTTTCTGGAAGTTCTTCAGTTCCTTCACCGGGCGGATCATCGAGCCGGTGACGTCCTGGATGTACAACTGCACCACGGTTTCGCCGTCACGCTTGCCGGTGTTTTTCAGCATGACACTGGCGTCGAGCTTGCCGGTGGCGTTGAGGGTGGTCGACGACAGCGCCATGTCGCTCAGGGCGAATTGGGTGTAGCTCAGGCCATACCCGAACGGGAACAGCGGCCCGGTGGTGTCATCGAAATACTGCGAGGTGTAGTTGCCCGGTTTGCCCGGCGTGAACGGCCGGCCAATGCTCAGGTGATTGTAGTAGGTCGGGATCTGGCCCACGGAGCGCGGGAAAGTCACCGGCAGTTTGCCCGACGGGTTGTAGTCGCCGAACAGCACATCAGCAATGGCATTGCCGCCCTCGGTGCCGCTGAACCAGGTTTCCAGGATCGCGTCAGCCGACTGGTTCTCTTCGAGAATGGTCAGCGGGCGGCCGTTCATCAGCACCAATACCAGCGGTTTGCCGGTGGCTTTCAGGGCGCGGATCAGCTCGCGCTGGGTTTCCGGGATGTTCAGGTCGGTGCGGCTGGATGATTCGTGGGACATGCCACGGGATTCACCTACCGCTGCAACGATCACGTCAGCGTCCTTGGCAGCTTTCACTGCTTCGTCGATCAGCACGCTGGCCGGGCGCGGGTCATCGACCACTTCCGGCGCATCGAAGTTGAGGAAGTTCAGGTAATCCAGCACCTTCTTGTCGCTGGTGATGTTGGCGCCACGGGCGTAGATCAGGTTCGACTGGTTGCCGATCACCGAACTCATGCCATCGAACAGCGTCACCGATTGCGCAGGGCGCCCGGCGGCGGCCCAACTGCCCATCATGTCGATCGGTGCTTTGGCCAATGGGCCGACCAGTGCGACTTTTGCGTCTTTCTTCAGCGGCAGGGTTTCGTTCTGGTTCTTCAGCAGCACCAGACTGCGACGCGCGACTTCACGAGCCTCGGCGCGGTGCAGACGGCTCTCGGCGTAGGTGTCGGCCGGATCATCTTCAGCCTTGCCGATGCGCAGGTACGGATCCTTGAACAGGCCCATGTCGTACTTGGCGGCGAGCACTTCACGCACGGCGTTGTCGATGTCTTTCTGTTCGATCTCGCCAGATTTGAGCAGCCCCGGCAGCTCTTTGCCGTACAGGGTGTCGTTCATGCTCATGTCGATGCCGGCCTTGATCGCCAGCTTCGCCGCTTCACGACCGTCGCGGGCGACGCCGTGCTTGATCAGTTCGAAGATCGCGCCGTGGTCGCTGACCGCCAGGCCTTTGAAGCCCCAGTCGCGGCGCAGCAGATCGTTCATCAGCCAAGTGTTGGCGGTGGCCGGAATGCCGTTGATCGAGTTCAACGCGACCATCACACCACCGGCGCCAGCATCAATCGCGGCGCGGTACGGCGGCAGATAATCCTGATACATCTTCACCGGACTCATGTCGACGGTGTTGTAGTCACGGCCGCCCTCGACCGCGCCGTACAGGGCGAAGTGCTTGACGCTGGCCATGATGCTGTCGGCGGCGCTCGGGGTGGCACCCTGATAGGCGCGGACCATGACGCCGGCAATGCGCGAGGTCAGGTAGGTGTCTTCACCGAAACCTTCGGAGCTGCGGCCCCAGCGTGGGTCGCGGGAGATGTCGACCATCGGCGCGAAGGTGATGTCGAGGCTGTCGGCAGCAGCTTCCTTGGCGGCAACGCGCCCGGACTGGCCGATGGCGTCCATGTCCCAGCTCGAGGCGAGGGCCAGCGGAATCGGGAAAATCGTACGGTGACCGTGGATCACGTCGTACGCGAAAAACATCGGAATCTTCAAGCGGCTACGCATGGCCGCGTCCTGCATCGGACGGTTTTCCGGGCGAGTGATCGAGTTGAACGTGCCGCCGATGTTGCCGGCGGCGATTTCCTTGCGGATCAGCTCGCGGGGCATTTCCGGGCCGATGCTGATCAGGCGCAACTGGCCGATCTTTTCATCAAGGGTCATTTGGCTCATCAGATTCGTGATGAACGCGTCCTTGTTTTCCAGGGGTACCGGGGTCGTGGCGGCCAATACTTGATGACTGGCCAGGCTGACGAACAGACCCAGCAAACACAGCTTCTTCATGAATAGTTTTCTCAAGGGCCCAAGCGGCAATGCAACGCCGGCCAGCCAAAATTTAGGGAGCGACTATTGTTGTTCGGGTACAGGCTCAAAGAAACAGAGCCAAAAACGGCAGCCGACACTTGGCAGCCTGATCACGCAGGGCACTTTTTAGCCCATTGCCCCGTCGTAATCCAGCGACGCGGCCGATTATGCCCCAAGAGCCCGCTGAGAATGTTTCGCGCTCGGTTTTTATAATGATATGTGCCAAGGAGCATCACTGCGATGAATGTAAGCCCAACCAATCGCTCGCGTTTGCAGGTCGCCACACTGCTGGTGCTGGCCACGCTGTTGACCGCGTGCGGCATCAACAATATCCCGACCCTCGACGAACAGGCCAAAGCCGCATGGGGCCAGGTGCAGAACCAATACCAGCGCCGCGCCGACCTGATCCCCAATCTGGTGGAGACGGTGAAGGGTTACGCCAAGCACGAAGAGGAAACGCTCACGGCAGTGATCGAGGCACGGGCGAAAGCCACGTCGATCCAGGTCGATGCCAGCACTCTCGACAATCCCGAGAAGCTCAAGCAGTTCCAGCAGGCGCAGGATCAACTGACCGGCGCATTGAGCCGCTTGATGGTGGTCTCCGAGCGCTACCCGGATCTGAAAGCCAACCAGAACTTCCTCGCCCTGCAATCGCAACTCGAGGGCACGGAAAACCGCATTGCCGTGGCGCGCCGCGATTTCATTCTGGCGGTGCAGAAATACAACACCGAGATCCGCACCTTTCCCGGTCGCCTCTGGCACAGCGTGATGTACAGCGATCTGCCGATCCGCGAAACCTTCGAGGCCACCACGCCCGGCGCGGAAAAGGCCCCGGAAGTGAAATTCTGATTCGAGGTCGTCCATGCGTGTGTTGAAAATGGGCCTGGTGCTGATGCTGTGGCTGTTCGCCGTCAGCGCCCGGGCCGAGTTGACGTTCCCGGCGCTGAGCGGGCGGGTGGTGGACGAAGCGCAGATGCTCGAGCCGTCGGTGCGCACGCAACTGAGCCAGCAGTTGCAGGCCCACGAACAGGCGACCGGCGAGCAGTTGGTCGTGGTCACGCTGCCGGATCTGCAAGGTACGACCATCGAGGACTTTGGCGTTCAGCTCGGGCGTCATTGGGCGATTGGTCAAAAGGACAAGAACAACGGCGCGCTGCTGATCGTTGCCCGTGACGAGCGCAAACTGCGCATCGAAGTCGGTTATGGCCTCGAAGACCGGCTCACCGACGCGCAGTCTTCAGTGATCATCCATCAAGTCATCACGCCTGCATTCAAGAGCGGCAATTTCAGCAAAGGCATCAGCGATGGCGTCGCGGCCATGCTGGTGGTGCTCGGTGGTAATCCGCTGGATGAGCCATCAACGGTGTATGAGTCCAGTGGCGATCCGTCCGATGATTTCATCTCGCGGCATCCGGGATTGTTCGTGTTTTTGGTGATGTTGTTCATCCTGACGGTGTTTGTCTGCCAGATGCTCGGTATCCTGCCTGCCGGCCGGGGTGGCTCCGGAGGAGGGGGCGGCTTCGGCGGCTTCGGCGGTGGTGGCGGTTTTGGCGGCGGCGGTGGAGGCGGAGGCTTCAGCGGCGGCGGGGGCAGTTTCGGCGGCGGTGGTTCGTCCGGCGGCTGGTGATATCAGAAGAATAATGAGCAGGCACTTTTCAACATGGCACTACTGACCGAACACGAACAACGCAAAGTCGCCGAGGCGATCGCCCGGGTCGAGCGCGACACCGATGCCGAACTGGTGACGGTGCTCGCGGCGCGCGCCGATGACTACGCGTACATCCCGTTGTTGTGGGCCAGCCTGCTGGCGCTGATGGTGCCGGGCATCGTCCACTACCTGACCGGCTGGCTGACCCTGCGCAGTCTGCTGCTGGTGCAGTGGGGCGCGTTTATCGTGCTGTGCCTGCTGTTTCGTCTGCCGAAAATCACCACCCATCTGATTCCGCGTCGCGTACGGCACTGGCGCGCGTCGAACCTTGCGCGGCGGCAGTTTCTCGAGCAGAACCTGCACCACACTGTGGGCAGCACCGGCATGCTGATTTTTGTCTGCGAGGCTGAACGGTATGTGGAGATTCTGGTGGATGAGGGGATTTCCAAGCGGCTGGATAACAAGAGTTGGGATGCGATTGTGGCGGCGTTTACCGAGCAGGTCAGGCAGGGGCGCACGCTGGAGGGGTTTGTGACGTGTATTGAGGCGTGTGGGGAATTGCTGAAGGTGCATGTGCCGGTGACGCAGGTGAGGAATGAGTTGCCGAATCGGTTGATTGTGCTGGGGTAAGACCTGGATTATTCGTCGACGCAGAGATCCAGCCCCTCACCCCAGCCCTCTCCCAATGGGAGAGGGGGAAAGGGAGCAGATCGGGGGCCTTTCAAACTTGAGTTCGACTCGGTAGTTCAGGTCGGCGTAGCTCGTGAAAACACCTCGGTAAGTCCCCTCTACCTCTGGGAGTGTATGTACCGGAGACATGGTGGACAGGTGTTCGGAGACATGGTGGACACATTTTAATAGACACATTGCTCATCGCGAAGGAGATGGCCTGTGTCTTGGAAAGAGGTGTCCACTGTGCAGCTTCGTTCAGAATTCGTGCTGTTGGCTCGGCAAGAAGGGGCCAATGTTCGGCAGCTTTGCCGTCGATTCAATATCAGCCCAAGCACTGCCTACAAATGGCTCAGCAGGTTTGAAAACCTCGGTGCGCAAGGGTTGATCGATCAGTCTCGACGACCAAAGACGTCACCCAAACGCTGCGCTGAAGAGGTTGAGCAGCAGATTTTGACCCTGAGTCAGGAGTACGCCGCTTGGGGCGCTCGCAAGCTCAAGCGTGTGTTGGAAGACGACGGCAAAGTGATGCCCTCTGTCAGCACCGTGCATGCGGTTTTACAGCGTCATTCGCGCGTTGATCCAAAGGCTGCCGAGGTCAAACCGTTTATCCGGTTCGAGCATGAAGCACCCAATGATCTTTGGCAGATGGACTTCAAGGGGCATATCAGCCTGGCTCAGGGGCGTTGCCATCCGCTGACGATACTGGACGATCACTCGCGGTTCTCACTGTGCATCGCTGCGTGCGCCAATGAGCAGCGCCGAACCGTCCAGGAGCAACTAATACGGGCCTTTCGGCTCTATGGTCTGCCTCTGCGCATGACGATGGACAACGGTTCGCCATGGGGTGACCAGACCGGCGTTTATACCGCGCTGGAGGTCTGGCTGATGAGCCAGGGCATCAAGGTCGGCCACTCCCGACCTTATCACCCGCAAACCCAGGGAAAGCTGGAGCGCTTCCACCGCAGCCTGAAAAGGGAAGTCCTGCAAGGCCAACTCTTCATCGATCTGGACGATGCTCAACGGGCGTTTGATATCTGGCGTGAGATTTACAACCAGAAGCGTCCGCACCAAGCACTGGACATGCAGGTTCCCGCGACTCGCTACAGCAGCAGCCCACGGGAATATCAGGAGCAACCGGCGGCGCCGGAGTACGACGATGGGGATGTGGTCAGGAAGGTTCAGGTGAAGGGCGAGATCTACTGGGGCAACCGTGAATACACTGTCGGGAAGGCGTTTTACGGGAGGTCAGTGGCTATCCGGGAAACGACGGAGGACGGCATCCACGATGTCTACTGGAGTAGACATCGCATCGCCCAAATCGACTTGAACTTGCAGATCGTCACGGCAGGTAAGAAGATCTAAAACCGTCCACCATGTCTCCGAACATGTGTCCACCATGTCTCCGGTACATACAGGGAGAGGGCTAGGGTGAGGGCCGCTTTAACCAACCGTTCGGTAAATAAGAGCGTGTCCCCAACCCCCATCCCCCCTAAAATACCCGCCATTCCCGATTTCGCCCGTCCGAGGCCGCTTTTCCATGTCCGTTACTGCCCTTGCCACCAAACCCGCGCCCGATCACCACGCCCAATTCATCGAGCTGCTGCAAACCAGCCTCGAACAGAACGGCTTCATCAAACTGGTGCTGGCCAAGTACGTCGGTGACGAAGCGGATCTGCAGCGGGTCATTATCAAAGCGGTAACAGTCAAATCGCAGCCGAATCTGTCATTCGTCTATCGTTATAAAACCCGCGACATCACCAAAAACCTGCCGCTGAACGAAGGCGTGGCGACGATTGCCGCGCTACTGCCAGCCTCGTTCAAAAATGCCCATTTACTCGCGGTAACTGATGAAGCGCAGCTGGAATACAGCAAAAAGGGCAAGAGCTCGCTGTTCAAGAGCAAACCTCAGCAATTGCGCGAAGCTCCGTCCGCCGAGCACAACCGCGAGAAAAACCGCTTCCTTGAGCTGAGCCGACCGTTCCTCAAGGATCTGGGCGTGACCAACGCGCAGCATGAGCTGATCCCGGCAATGTCGCGCAAATGGAAGCAGATCAACAAGTTCATCGAAGTGTTCAGCCATGCCCTGACCTCGTCACCGCTAGCGCTTGACCAACCGGTTCGCGTGGCGGATTTCGGTTCGGGCAAGGGTTATTTGACGTTCGCGATTCACGATTACCTGCGCAACACGCTCAAGGCTGAGGGCGAGGTCACCGGCGTCGAGCTGCGCGAAGAAATGGTCAACCTGTGCAACGCCGCCGCAGCGAAGCTCGATCATCCGGGGCTGCTGTTCAAGTGCGGTGACGTGCGCAGCGTGGCACCGAGCGAACTGGACGTGATGATCGCCCTGCATGCCTGCGACATCGCCACTGACTATGCGATCCATACCGGCATCCGCTCGGGCGCGTCGATCATCATGTGCTCGCCGTGCTGCCACAAACAGATCCGCCTGCAGATCCAGAGCCCGGCGCTGCTCAAGCCGATGCTGCAATACGGTTTGCACCTCGGTCAGCAGGCGGAAATGGTCACTGACAGCCTGCGCGCTTTGTTCCTTGAGGCCTGTGGTTACGAGACCAAGGTGTTCGAGTTCATCTCGCTGGAACACACCAACAAGAACAAGATGATTCTCGCGGTGAAACGCGCCGAGCCGGTGGACACGGCGCAGTTGTTGGTGAAGATTGAAGAGTTGAAGGCCTTCTACAACATCAGCGAGCATTGCCTGGAAACCTTGCTGCGCGCCGACGGCTACCTGGCCTGACGCAAAACCCTGTGGGAGCGAGCTTGCTCGCGAAGGGGCCATAACAGCCAACATCAGCGTTGACTGTCAGTCCGCCTTCGCGAGCAAGCTCGCTCCCACATTTGATTTCACCGCAGTCTTGCGGCCGAGCATGACAGTGGCGATGACTCCACACGCAAACAGCCATGTAATCGGCTCGACATGTTCACCAAAAAACATCGCCGAGAACGCGATGGTGAAGAAGATCTGCAGCAACTGGATCTGACTGACCCGAGCAATGCCGCCCATGGCCAGCCCGGCATACCACGCGAAGAATCCAAGAAACTGCGAAAACAACGCGACATAGCCAAACGCCCACCAAGCCTTCGCCGACACGGCACCCTGATGTTGCAGCGCCAGATACAGCACCGGCCCGATCAACAGTGGCGTCGACAACACCAGCGCCCAGCAGATCACCTGCCAGCCGCCCATCTCCTTGGCCAACCGGCCACCTTCGGCATAGCCCAGACCACCGACGGCAATCGCGCCGAGCATCAACAGATCACCCGCCTGAATACTGCCGGCGCCGGTATACAACGCATAACCGAGCACCAACGTACTGCCCAGCGCCGCGCAGGCCCAGAAGGCTTTTGACGGGCGCTCATGGGACAACCACGCGGCATACAACGCCACGCACAGCGGTTGCAGGCCGTTGACCAGCGCACCGTGGGAGGCCGGCAAGGTTTGCATGGCCCACGCCGACAACACCGGAAAACCCAGAATCACCCCGGCGATCACCAGGCTCAGGCCTTTGAGTTGCAGCCTGGTCGGCCATTTCTCGCGGCGCCACAACAGCAGCAACGCCGCCGGAATCGCTGCGAACAACGCGCGGCCCAAACCGTTGAGCAGCGGGTGCAGTTCCTGCACCACGATGCGGGTGAAGGGCAGGGTGAGGCTGAAGATCACCACGCCGAGCAGGCCGAGGGCCATGCCGGTGTTTTCGCGCGAGGACATGATGGGAGACCAGATGTTGAGGTGGCTGGAAGGTGTCCTCATCTAGCCATAATCCGTGGAGTCCGGGCTGTTACAGCTAGGCACAGACTTAGGCGTACAGTTTGAGGGCCTCTTCGCGAGCAGGCTCGCTCCCACAGTTGATCGCATTCCAATGTGGGAGCGAGCCTGCTCGCGAAGAACGATGACACGGTCTGAGGTAGTAGCGGGTTGTTACCCGGAGCTCCAGATTAGGTCTACCTTGAACACTCCCAAGCATTCCCCCCAGAGGAGTCCTCCCCATGGCCGCGAAAAAGATCCTGATGCTGGTCGGCGATTACGTCGAAGATTACGAAGTGATGGTGCCGTTCCAGGCCCTGCAAATGGTTGGTCACACCGTCCACGCCGTGTGCCCGGACAAGGCAGCCGGTAAAACCGTGCGCACCGCGATCCATGATTTCGAAGGCGATCAGACCTACAGCGAAAAACCCGGTCACCTGTTTGCCCTCAACTTCGATTTCGCCAAGGTCAGCGAGGCCGATTACGACGCACTGCTGATCCCCGGTGGCCGTGCCCCGGAATACCTGCGCCTCAACGAAAAAGTCCTCGACCTGGTGCGTGCCTTCGACAAGGCCGGCAAACCGATTGCCGCCGTTTGTCACGGCGCGCAATTGCTGGCGGCGGCAGGCATTCTGGAAGGTCGCGAATGCAGCGCCTATCCGGCCTGCGCCCCGGAAGTGCGACTGGCGGGCGGTACGTACATCGACATCCCGGTGACGGACGGCCACGTTCAAGGCAATCTGGCCACGGCGCCGGCATGGCCGGCGCATCCGAACTGGCTGGCCGGGTTCCTCGGTTTGCTCGGCACCAAAATTACCCTGTAACGAGGATTCGCCGATGTGCGAGCTCTACGTCAAGGCCGATCCGATTCTCTACGAGTCACGCTCGCGCTCGCTGCGCATCTGCGGCGTGGTGACGACGTTGCGCCTGGAGAATCAGTTCTGGGACATCCTCAGCGAAATTGCCGAGGTCGACGGCATGACCACCAACCAGTTGATCGCCAAGCTGTATGAAGAGGTGATGGATTATCGCGGCGAGGTGGTGAATTTTGCCTCGTTCCTGCGGGTGAGTTGTACGCGCTATCTGAGTCAGCGGCGGGTGAATACGCCGGAGTTGTCGGTGGTGCGGGCGGTGGTGAAATAACCAGCACCGAGTTGCCTCATTCGCGAGCAGGCTCGCTCCCACTTTCGACCGCGTTCTCCAACAGGAATGCGCTCAAATGTGGGAGCGAGCCTGCTCGCGAAGGGGCCGGTACAGGCGACAGATATCCAGGACTGGTCTTTACTCTGAAGCGCGAAATCTCTCAATCGCCAAGGAGCAACGAGCATGTCCGGATGGTACGAAATCAGTAAAAGCAGCAACGGCCAGTTCAGGTTCGTGTTGAAAGCGGCGAATGCCGAAACGATTCTGACCAGCGAGCTGTACACCACTCGCGCAGCGGCCGACGGCGGCATCGCGGCGGTGCAGACCAACAGCCCGTTGGATGAGCGTTATGAGAAGAAGTCGACGAAGGACGGCCATCCATACTTCAACCTGAAAGCCGCCAATCATCAGGTCATCGGCAGCAGCGAGGCTTATTCATCGGAGGCGGCGTGTGATAAAGGCATTGCCAGCGTCAAGGCGAACGGACCGAGCAAAGTGATCAAGGACAAGACTTTGCCCGTCCTCTGACCTCACTTTCAAATCCAGCACAAATCCCCTGTGGGAGCGAGCCTGCTCGCGAAAGCGGTTTATCAGTCAACATCATCATCGACTGATGCACCGTCTTCGCGAGCAGGCCTGCATCAAACCTCGACCGGCACCGACAATTTCGGGCTGCCAAGCGCATGCGTCTTCGCATCAAAAAACTGCAACTCCACACCCGTCCCCTCAAACACCTGCGCGTAATGGCGCTTCTGATGCTGTACGAACGCCGCACTGCGCGGATAAATCGAGATCGCCACCGTCGCAGGTTTCGCCAAACGCAGCGCCCGAACAATGTGCGCATCCTGCTCGCCCAACGCATGACCGAAGATGCACAGACTGCCGCCATGCCCCAACAACTGCTCATAACAGAACGACAGATAATCCGAACTGCGAAGGGTCTTGAGCTTGTCCGCACTCGGCCCTTCGGTAACGAACAGCGGCACGTCATCCAGCGTCTTGATCGTGTTGTTGATCGCGAAACTGCCGAGCAACGTGCCTTCGGTCGAGGTCAGTTTGCGCGCCGTGCCGTCTTGGTTGCGCACCAGATGCAGACCGCCGTGCAGGTACAACAAGCGCGGTTTGTCGGTGGCGGTTTCGCTCAGATCGAAACTGGCATTCGGGCCGTTGAACAGATCGTCGATGGCCGCGCTGTTGTGTTGCAGTGCCCAATAGTTGAGTAAATCGTAATTGGTGGTGAACACCGTGCGATAGCGCGCCAGTTCTTCATTCAGCGTCGCCAGCGTCGAGGCTTTCATCAGTCGCCACGGAATATGCACCGCGTGCACGGTGTTGATCAGCGCCTCTTTGATCGCGTAGTAGCGGTTGCGCGGTGCCGCCGAGCTGACGGCCAGGGCCTTGTTGACCCGGCTGGTGGTTTTCAGCGCACCGAGCACCTGCTCGAAGCTGCGTGTTTGCAGCGCGTCGAACACTGCCAGTTCCGATGGGCTGAGCGGTTTTTCTTCGACGGTGCGGGCGTTTTCGAACAGCGAGTCGTAGCCGAAGTCGTCCCACACTGCACGGCTGGCGCCATTGCCCACCAGCAAACCGCTGAAATCGGTCGCGGCGCGCAGGGTGTTCCAGTCTTCAAGGCTGGCGTCGACATCGAGAAAATCGGTCATTGCGTAGGCGGTCTCAAAACATAAGGGCTGATGGACGGCGACTTTATCACGAGCGGGCATTGAGCCAGATCAACATCGCTCGTGACCGATCGGTCGATGCTGTGTACATCCGCCGTTTCGGAGCAGTCGATTCGGCCCCCTGTCAGGAGATGCGCGCATGACCAGCACCTTTTTCATTCCGGCGGTAAACATCATGGGCAACGGCTGCCTCGACGAAGCCATGGACGCCATTCGCAACTACGGTTTTCGCAAAGCGTTGATCGTCACTGACGCGGGGCTGGCCAAGGCTGGCGTGGCCACAATGGTCGCCGAGAAACTGGCAATGCAGGACATCGATTCGGTGATTTTCGACGGCGCCAAACCGAACCCGAGCATTGCCAATGTCGAGTCGGGGCTGGGCCTGCTCAAGGAAAGTCGCTGCGATTTCGTCGTGTCGCTGGGCGGCGGTTCGCCGCACGACTGCGCCAAAGGCATTGCCCTGTGCGCGACCAATGGCGGGCAGATCCGTGATTACGAAGGCATCGATCAATCGAGCAAGCCGCAACTGCCACTGATCGCGATCAACACCACCGCCGGCACCGCCAGCGAGATGACGCGTTTCTGCATCATCACCGACGAATCACGCCACGTGAAAATGGCCATCGTCGACCGCAACGTCACACCGCTGCTGTCGGTCAACGACCCGGAGCTGATGGTCGCCATGCCCAAAGGTCTGACCGCCGCCACCGGCATGGATGCGCTGACTCACGCCATCGAGGCGTATGTCTCGACTGCTGCCAACCCGATCACCGACGCTTGCGCGCTGAAAGCCATGACCCTGATCAGCAACAACCTGCGCCTGGCTGTGCGCGATGGCAGCGACCTCGCTGCACGAGAGAATATGGCGTACGCGCAGTTCCTCGCCGGCATGGCTTTCAACAATGCCTCGCTCGGTTACGTGCATGCGATGGCGCATCAGTTGGGCGGGTTTTACGACTTGCCCCATGGCGTGTGCAACGCCGTGCTGCTGCCCCACGTGCAGACATTCAATGCGCTGGTCTGCGCCGATCGGCTGACCGATGTTGCCCACGCGATGGGCGCCGACATTCGCGGTTTCAGCGCGGAAGAGGGCGCGCAGGCGGCGATCAATGCGATCCGCTGCCTGGCCAAAGATGTCGAGATTCCCGGTGGCCTGCGCGAATTGGGCGCCAAACTCAGTGACATTCCGCTGCTCGCCAGCAATGCGCTGAAAGACGCCTGCGGTTTGACCAATCCCCGGGCGGCGGATCAGCGACAGATCGAGGAGATTTTTCGCAATGCGTTTTGAGAGACGGGGTCGGGTTGAATTCTTGATGGTCAGGTTTTGCCCTTGCCCTTGCCTTCAGCGGTCACCGTAAACGTTCGCACACGGCTCCAGTCAGACACCGTCCCTACGATGTTGTGAATGGCGGATGTCCGGCACAGTCCGAGAGGTAAGGGTTCAGTAACTTGAGCACTCCAACGGAGATTGTCGACCTTGGCTTGGGCAATCTCCTTGCCGGTGTCCAGATTGAAAATGCTAACGAAGCCACCAATCTTTGTGACATTTCCCGAAAAGAACGGAGTCGTATTTACCTGTGCTCCCTCTTTTGGTTCGAAAACTACCGGGACTTCGATTTCCGGCCGCAGTACCACGGTATAGCTGCGCACATCACTCCAATCTGACATCTCGCCTTTCACCTCCTGGGGGGCCTTGATCCCATGCTCTCCCGGGTACTGGGCACCGCTGAAGCTAAACGCCCATCGTCCATTTGCGCTGACTTTTCCTCCACCCAGCGAATATGTCTCTTCAATGTTCCAAACCTGCACCAGAGCCTCAGGTGTACCGCTGCCGAGGAACAATGTTGCTACCCCCGTTTCCTTTCCCTCTTCGGGGAATGTGATAGTCGGCGGGAATGGTTCGGTATCGGGCTTATCGGGAGTACTCATTGCTCTTCTCGTGTCAGGCTGAATTTGAATCGAGAGATTGGCATGACGTAATTCGTTTCGAACCTGTAAAAACTACCAGTTTTTTAGCTTTTTTTTCTCGGTCGTCAATTTCGTTTTCGTCTAAAAAACTGTCATTTCTGTCAGTTGTTTGGCGTGGCTGCTTCGGATCGAATGCTCTGACAACCGGGGGGCGACTCCGATCTCGCGAGGAGCACACGAACATGCCTAAAACCAATGCACGCAAAGCACAATCAGCCGGTGAGCTGGATCAGACGTTTGCCCATTCGGGCCTGCAAACGCTGACGTTTCCTGCCGCGCGCAAAACCATCGGTAAAAGTGTCGCAGTGCTGCCCTCGGGTCGGATCATGGTCAGTGCAACGGTTATCGACGCATCGGGAGCCTCGCATTACGGCCTGGCGCGACTGCTCGCGGACGGTCATCTCGATACCAGCTTCGGCCAGGGTGGTTACCTGAGTGGCCAGTTTTCGAACGGTCGGTTATCACAAGGCGGGAGTCTGGTTGTCGATGCGAGCGGCGCATTCTGGATGAGCGCAGTGCTTGCAGATTCCGACGGCAAGCTCGAGCAAATCATCGCTCGATTCAAACCCGACGGTACGCTCGATCCCGAGTTTGGTGATGGACAGACTGGCTATCGAGTCGTGCCGATGCGTATTACTGTGCTGAACAATGCCACGGGCGGCCGCTTGATACTGGCGCACTCCACGCCAGGGAAAGCGCTGCCGGACAGATTGCTTTTCGTCACCTCTCAAGGGGGCAGCGGGTTGTTGACGCGTTTCTTTCTGGATGGCAAGGATGACCCGGCATTTGCTGGCAAAGGCTGGATTCACCTGACGCTTTCCGGTGTGGTGATCACGTTGCACGGAGTTACGCAGTTGGACGATGGGAAGATTCTTGTCCATGGCAAGAAGGAAGGACCCCAGTGGGGGCTGGTCATGGCTTACGACCGTTCCGGGCAGGTTGCCACGTCGTTCGGGAAGGGCGGTACGCTGCTGCTGGAACTGCAAAATGCGGGTGCACCGCTTGAAAGCTCGGTGAATCGTATCGTCGTGCAATCGGAGCAGGGCTTGTTGTTGATCGGATCTGCCGTCGAGTCGTCCGCGGGGGAGAAGCGCCAGCATGGCTTGATCAGAGGGATCGATCTCACTGGCGTGGCCGATCCCGCGTTCAACCGCGGGGCGCCAGTCCTTACCGTTGCCGCGCAGCCACTGGATCTGAAAAGCTGGAGCGCAGGATTCGTGCTGAAAGACTCCCCCGGCCCGCGAATCGTCACGGTCGGCCAGACCTCGGACGGCACACGTCGGTTGCTGACGGGGGGCTTTCTGGACGATGGCACAAAGGATCCGTTGTTTGATGTCAATGGGGCGGCGGGGATCGAGTGGCGTGCCGACGATGCCTGTGTGCAAGACCAATCGGTGCTGGTATTGGGAACCCGGAATGAGCGCGTGCAGTTGATCCGGTTGCTGACCGCAGCGGTCAACAAACGGCGAAACACTCCCACCCGTTGATCAGCGCAAGGCCAATCCGGGCTATCCTGCCGACTCGGACGAACCCCTGTCAGCGAGCCCTCCATGCTGCAAAAAAGCCTGATCCGCCGCCTCGACCTGATCACCCTGCAACTGTTTGTCGCCGTGCACGAAGAGGGCACGCTGACCCGTGCCGCCTCGCGTGAAGCCATTGCGGTGTCGGCCGCGAGCAAACGGCTGATGGAGCTGGAAGAGGCGCTGGGGATCAGCCTGTTCGTGCGTCAGGCCAAGGGCATGACGCTGACCCCGGCCGGGGAAACCTTGCTGCACCATGCCCGGCAGATGTTGTTCAACGTCGAGAAAATGGGCCTGGAACTGGGTGAACACAGCCACGGCGTACGCGGTTATGTGCGCATGCTGGCGAACCTGTCGGCGATCATTCAGTTTCTTCCCGAAGATTTGCGCGACTTCTCCGTGCAGCATCCGCAGGCCAAGACCGACCTTGAAGAGCGGCCCAGCGCCGGGGTGATTCAGGGCGTGCTCGACGGCGTGGCGGATCTCGGTATCTGCTCCAACGACAGCGACACCAAAGGCCTGCACAGCGTGTTGTACCGCGAGGACAAACTGGTGGTGGTAATGCTGCCGGAGCATCCGTTGGCCGCGCGTGACTCGGTGGCGTTCGCTGAAACCCTGGACAGTGATTACGTCGGTTTGCACGCGGCCAGTTCGATCAACATGCGTACCCATGCGGCAGCGCGCCAGGCTGGCAAGGTTTTGCGTATTCGTATTCATGTGCCGGGGTTCGATGCGGTCTGCCGGATGGTTCAGGCCAACATGGGCATCGGCATTTTGCCGCAGCGTGCTTATGAACTGTTTGGCCAGGCGCTGGGGTTGCACGCGGTGCCATTGACGGATGACTGGTCGGATCGCGCGTTGATCGTGGTGGTGCGGGATGAGGCGGGATTGGCCCCGGTGAGCCGGTTGTTGTTTGAGCATTTGCGGGGGCAGGGCGCTTAGATCTTTAGTGGCTGGGCCGGCCCCTTCGCGAGCAGGCTCGCTCCCACAGGTTTTGGTGGTGTATTCAAACTCTGCGGCTGAACTCAATCCCTGTGGGAGCGAGCTTGCTCGCGAAGGCGGCCTTGAATCCACCACAAAACCCTCCAGCGTTCGCATTTCGCGAACGCTCATTGCCGAGAGACGGCTGGATTGCCCGATCATCGTTCCTCTAGCCTTGGCTACATATTCCAAGAACAAGAGGTACCCCGCGATGACTGCTCCCTTGAGTGCGATCAAAGTGATCGAGATCGGCACCCTGATTGCCGCGCCGTTTGCCGCGCGCATGCTCGCCGAGTTCGGTGCCGAGGTGATCAAGATCGAAGCCATGGGTCACGGCGACCCGCTGCGCAAATGGCGCAAGCTGCACGAAGGCACGTCTCTGTGGTGGTACCTGCAATCACGCAACAAAAAATCGCTGGCACTCAACCTGAAATCATCCGAAGGCATTGAACTGGTCAAGCAACTGGCCAGTGATGCTGACGTGATCATCGAAAACCTGCGCCCCGGTGCGCTGGAAAAGCTGGGTCTGGGCTGGGACGTGCTCCACGCGCTCAACCCCAATCTCACCCTCGTGCGTATTTCTGGCTATGGCCAGACCGGCCCGTACCGCGACCGTCCCGGTTTCGGCGCGATCGGCGAAGCGATGGGCGGCATCCGCTATACAACGGGCACTCCCGGTTCGCCACCGGCGCGGGTCGGCGTCAGCCTCGGCGATTCGCTGGCCTCGCTGCATGCGGTGATCGGTGCGCTGATGGCACTCCTGCGAGTCAAGACCGGGCAGGGCGGCGGGCAGATCGTCGACGTATCGCTGGCGGAAAGCGTGTTCAACGTCATGGAAAGTCTGGTGCCGGAATACGACCTGCTCGGCCATGTCCGTGAGCGCAGTGGCGGCGCTTTGCCGGGCATCGCACCCTCCAACACTTATGTGACGGCTGATGGCGCTTATGTGGTGATTGCCGGCAACAGCGACCCGATCTACAAACGTCTGATGCAAACCATTGGCCGTGATGACTTGGCTGAAGCAGCGGAATTCGCTCACAACGATGGTCGTGCCGCCAAGAGCGGTTTGCTCGACGCCGCGATCACCCACTGGACCAGCAGCCTGCCGATCGACGCCGTGCTTGCCGCGCTGGAAGCGGCCGAAGTGCCTGCGGGGCGTATTTATTCGGTGGCCGACATTGTGGCCGATCCGCACTATCAGGCGCGGGACATGCTGCTCAATGCCGAACTGCCCGGCGGCGCGACGGTGAAGATGCCCGGCATCGTGCCGAAACTCTCGGAAACCCCCGGCGGGGTGAACTGGTCGGGGCCGAAACTCGGCCAGCATACCGACGGTATTCTCGCGGGCCTTGGCCTGACTGAACTCGACATCGAACGCCTGAAAAGCCAAGGGGTGGTGCAATGATCACCGACTATTCGCAAACCCTGATCGTCCAGGAAGTCTCGCCGCGCGACGGCTTGCAGATCGAGCCAACGTGGGTGGAAACCGCTGACAAGATCGCCCTGATCGATCAACTGTCTTTGGCCGGTTTCAGCCGTATCGAAGCCGGTTCTTTTGTGTCGCCGAAAGCCATTCCGGCACTGCGTGACGGCGAGCAAGTCTTCACCGGTATTCAACGCCAGCCGGGGGTCATTTACGTCGCGCTGATTCCCAACCTCAAAGGTGCCCAGCGTGCATTGGCGGCGGGCGCCGACGAGTTGAATCTGGTGATGTCCGCCAGTCAGACTCACAACATGGCCAATATGCGCATGCGCTGTGAGGATTCGCTGACAGCGTTCGGTGACATTGTCGCGTTCGCCAGCGGCTCCGGCGTGCGCCTCAACGGCAGCATTGCCACGACGTTCGGTTGCCCGTTCGAAGGGCATATCGACGAGGATCGCGTGCTGCAAATCGTCGACGCTTATCAGGAGCTCGGCATTGCCGGCATCACCCTCGCCGACACCACTGGCATGGCCAATCCGCGACAGGTGGATCGCTTGGTGCGGCGCGTGTTGCAGCGGGTTTCGCCGGCCGATCTGACTTTGCATTTCCACAACACTCGAGGTCTGGGTTTGTGCAATGTGCTGGCGGCTTACGAGGCCGGCGCGCGGCGTTTCGATGCGGCGCTCGGTGGTCTTGGTGGTTGCCCGTTTGCGCCAGGTGCGTCGGGCAATATCTGCACTGAAGACCTGGTGAACCTCTGCGATGAGACCGGAATTCACACCGGCATCGACTTGCCGCTGCTGCTGAAACTCTCCCGCGGCTTGCCGGATCTGCTGGGCCACGAAGTCCCCGGCCAACTGGCCAAGGCCGGACGCAACTGCGACCTGCATCCGATTCCCACCTGACAACACCAATCCACTGTGGGAGCGAGCCTGCTCGCGAATGCGTCGCGTCAGTCGACATCAAAGGTGAATGACACATCGCCTTCGCGAGCAGGCTCGCTCCCACAGAAAAGCGCTCCACAGTGAGCGTCATAACCAGACAACAAAAACAATCGGACGCCCACCGGCAGTCCGCCTGGAGAAAAGCTATGAGCCTCAATGTAATGGAGGCGGGCGCGAGTCCGTCCGTCGATCACGACGCCGAAAAAGCCCTGGTCAGCAAAGTCGCCTGGCGCCTGATGCCGCTGATCATGGTCTGCTACCTGTTCGCCTTTTTCGACCGCATCAACATCAGCTTCGCCAAGTTCCAGTTGCAGACTGACCTGAGTCTGAGCGACACCGCTTACGGCCTCGGCGCCGGTCTGTTCGTGGTCGGTTACGTGCTGTTCGAAGTGCCGAGCAACATGATGCTCTACAAGGTCGGCGCGCGCCGCTGGATCGCGCGGATCATGATGTCCTGGGGCGTGGCGACGGCAGCGATGGTCTTCGTCAACAGCGAATGGCAGTTCTACGCGCTGCGCTTTGTGATCGGCGCGATGGAAGCCGGTTTTGCCCCGGGCGTGCTGTATTACCTGACGCTGTGGTTCCCGCAGCATTTCCGTGGCCGCATCACTTCAATGCTGTTTCTCGCCTCGGCGTTCGCCGGACTGGTTGGCGCGCCGTTCTCCGGGCTGGTACTGGAACACCTCGACGGTGTGCTGCAAATGCGTGGCTGGCACTGGCTGTTCCTGCTCGGCGGCGTGCCGTGCATCGGCCTCGGTTTTCTGGTGCTGACGCAGCTCAAGGATCGCATCGAGGATGCGCACTGGTTGAGCGCTGACGAGAAAAAACTGCTGTCCAGCCGCATCGCCCAGCATGAACCGCACAAGAGCGGTGGTTCGTTACTGGCGGCGTTGAAGATTCCGGGCTTTCTGACCTTGGGGCTGATCTATTTCCTGATTCAGGTGGCGTCCTACGGTTTGAATTTCTGGGCGCCGCAATTGATCCGCAGTGCCGGCACCGAGAGCCCGGTGATGATCGGTCTGCTCACGGCCATTCCGTACATTTGCGGGGCGATCAGCATGGTGGTGATCGGGCGCTTGTCGGACGCGACCGGTGAGCGGCGCAAGTTTGTTGCCGGGTTGGTCATTGTCGGGGCGATCGGCTTCTTCAGTGCGGGGATATTTGCCAGCCACACCACGTTCCTGATCGTCGCTTTGGGCTTGCTCGGCGCCGGGATCATTGCTTCGATTCCGAGCTTCTGGACCTTGCCACCGAAGTTGTTGGCCGGGGCGGGGGCTGGCGCGGCGGGCGGGATTGCGGTGATCAACACGCTGGGGCAATTCGGCGGGATCGTCAGCCCGGTGATGGTCGGGCGGATCAAGGACCTGACCGGCAGTACCACGCCGGCGCTGTATGTGATTGGCGTGGCGGCGCTGATTGCGGCGGCGTTGCTGTTGTGGGGCTTGCCGCAGAAATTGCGCACGCTAGACAAGTTCTGAGATTTGCGGCGCTTGCAATGACGCCTTCGCGAGCAGGCTCGCTCCCACAGTTGATCGCATTCCTCCAGTTGGAATTCGGCACCTGTGGGAGCGAGCCTGCTCGCGAAGACGGACTTCCAGACACTGATAAATCACGGATTGATTCCATCAGTTAACAGCCACCCCATTCTTCTCAAACACACGAATCAACACCACCCTGGCAATCGCCAACATCGCCCCAACACCCGCAACGCCGTCAACGACTTCTCGCTACCAAGCGGGAAATGCACTTTGGTTCACTGATGTTTCGGTTGAAAGGGCCGATACAGCAGCGGATAGTGCGCGGCTGAAAAAATTCTCAAGGAGCAGGAAGTGACAGTGAAGTCTGGCTGGATCGGGTGTGCGGCATTGTGCGGATGGTTGCTGGCGGGGCAGGCATTGGCCGATTGCACGCCGACGCCCACGGCGCATGAGATGGATTTTTCCCTCTGCAAGGATTGGCCGGCGTATCCCGGGCTGACGCTCACCGCTGCTGCCAATTTCTCGCCCGATCCGGTGTATGGCGCGGAGGGGACGGTGGGGCTCTACGATCTGCGTTTGGCCTTGGTGGCGAGCGCAGACTCGCAGCCACTAGCGAGCTTCTATCAGCCCTCGGCATTCTCTGTTGATGCCATCGCGCTGGACGAACTGAAATTCGATACCGCCCGCTATAAGCTCGCGCCGCAATTGCAGGCCTTTGGCGTTCGGGTTCGATTCAAAGGCTCTTCCCGTGTGAATCCTGTGGATGAAACCTGGTTGTCGCTCTATGTGAAAGACGGCAACGTATTGCGTCCGGTCATGGATCGGCTGGTGGTTTATGAATATGGCGGGGAGTGGGATGGCAATTGTGCGGGAGAGCGCTACGAGACTACGCGAACCGTGGCGTTGGCCAAGACCAGCAGCCATGGCTTTGCCGATCTGATGATCAAAACGATCCGTAGCTCGACCGTTGGCGAGGGCGAGGGCGAGGGCGAGGCGTGTGTATCCAATACCGTCACGCAAAAACCGGTCTTGACGACACTTCGCTATGACGGCAAAAACTACGTAATGCCTGAAGACTTCAAAGGCCTCTAAGACCGATGTCTTTTACTCAAGGAAGAATAATGTTCTCGCGTACTACATTGCTGGGCTCTTTCATCGCGATAGGCCTTTTAACGATGGCCGCCCAAGCCCAGGCCGCCTGCCAGACCAAAGACTTCGACGGCAAAACCCTGTCGCGCTGCAAAGTCTGGCCGGCCGCGCAGAACCAGGCGATCTCGGTTAAATCGACTTATCTTGCCGACGCCGGCGACGATGATGCCGGGGTATTCGATCTGGATCTGTCGATCGTCAACGCCAGCACTTACAACCCCATCGTCACTTACCGTAAACCGGGGGCTTACAACTCCGATGCCGTGCGCTTTGAGGATCTGCGGATCGACACCGCCCGTTATCGACTGGCGCCGGAGGTTCGGGCTTTCGGCTTGCGTTCAAAGTTCGCGCACAGTTCCCACGCCATTCCCTACGAGAAAACCGATCTGGCGCTGTATGTTCGCGAAGGCAATGAGTTGCGTCCGGTGCTGGAGGGCTTGGTGGTTGCCAAGAGCAATGGCGAGTTCATGAATGATTGCGAAGGTTACACGAAGACGATTCGCCGAACCGTCGAGATCGGTCCTTCCAGCCATCATGGTCTGGCCGATTTGATCGTCACCACCAGCGGCAGCAAAATGAAAAATACCCAGTCGGGTAAAGAGTGCGTTTCCAATACCACCCGTCTGAAGCAAAAACAGATCACCCTGACTTACGACGGCCAGCAATACATCATCCCCGAAGACCTCAGAGGCTACTGACCCGATGCTCACCGGCCTCAACCACCTGACCCTCGCGGTCAGCGATTTGCACCGCAGCCTGGCGTTCTATCGCGATGTGTTGCAGTTGCGCGTCGAAGCCACGTGGGACGCCGGTGCCTACCTGTCGCTGCCGGGACTGTGGTTGTGTCTGTCGCTTGATCCGCTGCGCAAAGCCGAAGCGTGCAGCGATTACACCCATTACGCTTTCAGCCTCAATGCAGCCGATTTCTCAACATTCGTAGCAAAGCTAAAAGCGGTGAACGTGCAGGAGTGGCGCGACAACCGCAGCGAAGGTGCATCGTTCTATTTTCTCGATCCCGACGGCCACAAGCTGGAAATTCACGTCGGCGATCTCGCATCACGACTGGCAGCGTGTCGGCAAAAACCGTACGCCGGCATGCGTTTTTACGACGAGTCATGATCAGACACATTTGTCTGTTATAGACTGGCGGCCACGTGTTCTGGCGCTTGCAGGTTTTCCATGACTCCATCGTTGCTAATGGCCGTGCTGGCCTCGGGTTTCATTTACGGCATTACGCCCGGGCCGGGAGTGCTGGCGGTGTTCGGCATCGGTGCGGCCCATGGGCGGCGGGCTGGGGCGGGCTTTCTTTGCGGGCATCTGCTCGGCGATGTGGTCTGGTGCAGCACAGCATTGATCGCCATTGTCGGCGCCCGGGAAATCGGCAGCACCGCGTTTGATGTGCTCGGTGTGCTCAGCGGTGTGTACCTGTTCTGGCTCGGCTGGCGCGCGGTGCGTGCCCAGCGTCGCAACGGCGACGAACCCCAGGGCGCGGCGCGCAAGCCGTTCTGGCACGGCATTCTGTTCGGCTTGACCAATCCCAAGGCCTATCCGGTGGCGGTCGCAACGTTCACCGCGCTGCTGTCGAGCCGCGCCGAACTGCTCAACTGGTCGATGTTGCCGGCGCTGATTGCCCTGAGTTTCCTCGGCGGCTTGCTGGCCTACGCGATTCTCATCGGCGTGGTTGGCGCGCAGCGGGTACGCACGCTGTATCAGCGTCATGAGTTGCTTATCACCCGCTTGTGCGGCGTGATGTTTATCGGTTTTGCCATCAACGCGCTGGTGCATGCGCTGCCGGGGCTGATGCCGAACAAGGTTTGAAGATGTGAGCAGACGGCGCAATCAAGCGGTTAGAAATGGTTGATAAAGCGCCGCCGTTCGTCGCAGCGGCTGCAATTTTTCTAAACCTTTGCCGGCCAGGAAATTCTCAATCTAGGCGGGCACCTGCTCGCCACGATCATTACCAAGAGGTAGAGAATCATGCCTAATTCAAGAAACTCGAACTCGGGAAACTTCGCCAACGATCGAACCAAGGCCTCTGAAGCAGGTCGCAAAGGTGGGAAAACCACCACAACGACTGTCGACAAAGAGCCAAAACCAGACATGGGCCGCAAGCCCGCTCAGAAGTCGAAGTAGTCGGTGAAGGTAGTTTTGATTGAGAGGCGGGGGCGTAAGCTCCCGCTTGAATTTCGCAAGTAAGGAGGGCGCGACCATGAGCCGGATGGCCACCCGTATACGCACCATGAGTTTTGCATCGCTGTTGGGCCTGTGTGCCAGCAGTGCGTTTGCCCAGTCGCCCGCCGATTTCATCAACGATGCCTCAGCCAAAGGCATGGCTGACATCGAGGCCAGTCGTCTGGCCCATAGCAAGGCCGAGTCGAAAGAGGTCAAGGACTACACCATCGTCGTCATCAACGACCGCACCACGGCCAACCAGCACCTGGCGAAAATCGCCAAAAAGCTCGACCTGCCCGTCGCGCCCCGTGAAGAACTGGCCGACAAGGCCAAGGAATTGATGCCGCAAGTGACCGACGGCGCTTCCTTCGATCAGGCCTATGCCGCGAGTCAGGTCAAAGCCACTGAAGAGGCCATCGAGCAGATTCAGCAGCAAGCGCAGACCACCGACGTGCCGGAGATTAAAGCGTTTGCCGACGAAACATTGCCGAAACTGCAAAGCCATCTGGAGAAGGCTCGCGCCTTACAGGCTAGCCGCTGATCAAGGTTAAAAGATCGCAGCCTCCGGCAGCACCTACACCTGTTTATGTAGGAGCTGCCGAAGGCTGCGATCTTTTGATTTTAAACCCTCAACACTCATTCAAATCCTGCTTCGACTTACTCTTCTCGCCCAATCCCTCAAGGTTAAACACCTCACCCTCGCCCAACGAGCGGTAATGCCTGCGCAACGCCTCCAACTGCTTCAGATCCAGCGCCTCCAGCCCAAGCATCGCGTTCTGCGCCTCTTTGGTCACCAACAGCAATTCATCTATCTTCAAATGCAGAATGTCGGTGTCACGGTTCTGCGTGTTCTGGATCAGGAACACCATCAGGAAGGTGATGATGGTGGTAGAGGTGTTGATGATCAGCTGCCAGGTGTCGTTGTAATCGAAGATCGGCCCGCTCATTCCCCATAACCCGATCAGGATCAATGCGCCCATGAAGGTCTTCGGACTACCGGCCCATAGAGCGAGCTTCTGGGAGATTTTTGCGAATTTCATAGCCGTGTTCCTTATTGGGAAGAGTCTTGAAATTCAGACATCTGCGGCTGGTGGAAAATTCTAATTACAAATCCACCCACGTCACCGGACGTTGGTAGGGCAGGCAGGCGCGCTAGATCGCGGTATCGTGTCGAACCGCTGGAATGCCCCCCGACAGGAGAACGCAATGAGTTGGTCCGCCAAACAATACGTCGCTTTCGAAGATGAACGCACCCGCCCGGCCCGTGATCTGCTGGCGGCGATTCCCACGCCTGAAGCGCGAACAGTGGTCGATATCGGTTGTGGTCCCGGTAACTCGACGGAGTTGCTGGTGCAGCGTTTTCCTGGGGCGCGCATCAGCGGGCTGGACAGTTCGGCGGACATGATCGACGCGGCCCGCAAGCGCTTGCCGGATTTGCGCTTTGATGTCGCCGAGATTGATAAATGGGCCGATTCAGGGCCGTTTGATGTGATCTTCGCTAATGCCGTGTTGCAGTGGGTGCCGGATCACGCGACGTTGTTGCCGGCGTTGGCCAGCAAGTTGTCGGCGGGGGGCAGTCTGGCGATCCAGATGCCGGATAACCTCAATGAACCGTCCCACCGTTTGATGCGTGAAGTCGCTGCGAAGGGGCCGTGGGCGGGCAAGCTCAGCGGCGCTGCGGGGCAGCGTACCGACATGGCCAGCGCCAGTGATTATTTTTCGATGCTGCGGCCACACTGCGCGCGGGTCGATGTGTGGCGTACGACCTATCACCATCAGTTGTCTGGCGGGGCGGCGGGAGTAGTGGAGTGGTTCAAGGGGAGCGGGTTGATTCCGTTTTTGAGTCCGTTGAGCGAGGCGGAAAAGGCGCAGTACCTGAAGCAGTATCTGGCGGAGGTTGAGAAGGCTTATCCGGCGTTGGCGGATGGTTCGGTGCTGTTGCCATTTCCCAGGTTGTTTATCGTTGCGACACGCTGAAATCAATTGAGTCTATTGTTTGGCTTGAGATTTTTGGTGCGCTTTCGGACGGGCCCCTCATCGGAACGCCACCCGCCCAGCCCTTTCCCGAGGGAGAGGGAGCCGATGGCCGTTGCTTCAAAAACCTGAGTTCAGCTCGATATTTCAGGTCGGCGTAACCCTAGAGAACAACTCGTTCAGTCCCCTCTCCCTCTGGGAGAGGGTTAGGGTGAGGGCTTCTCAAGCTGTAAACCCGCTCAGCGCTGCACCGCCACCAACATCATCATCGGCCGCTCCCGCTCTTCCGCCAGCGCCGGTTGCGCCGCCACTTCGGCATCGCTCGGCCCCCATTCATTGACATGACGAATCGTGAAGCCCGCATCGATCAAAGAATTGAGCAACGTCCCAACCGTACGATGCTGCTTGATCACGCCCTCAGCCAACCAGTTCGTAACCCGCTCACCCTCCAACTGATAGCTGTCCAGCGGCCAACGCTTGTTACCTTCGCTATCTACCAACCAGCCCGGATTACGCGGCGCCATAAAGATCGGATGCTCAATGGAAAACACAAAGTGCGAACCCGGTTTCAGCGCCGCATACAGGTGCGCAAACAGCCCTGGCAAATCCTTGATGTAATGCAGTGCCAACGAGCTATAAGCCAGATCGAAACTGCAAGCGGGCAAGTCGAGCTGTTCCAGATCGGCGCGCTCATAGCGAATATTCGCCGCCGCCGTGGTCTCCCGCGCCCGCTCCAGCATCTTCTCCGAGACATCCAGCCCCAAGACACTGGCAGCGCCATTCTCAATGGCCCAGCGACTGAACCAGCCATAACCGCAGCCCAGATCCACCACGTTCAAGCCGTGCATGGATGGCAACAGCGCCTTGAGCGCAGGCCACTCCGGCGCCGCGTCGAGGCCGCCGATTGAACGGTTCATCTGGCTATAGCCCTGGAAGAATTCGGGATCGTCGTAAATGTTTTGCGTCATGGTGAAGGGCTCTTTTGAGTTCGATCGTCAGCGGCGACCTGGCCGCGATTGGAATCCCTCGAAAGTGATGGCGCGTATTCGTCGATGGCCGCGCAGGGGGAGGGCGGTGGGTGATGGGGAAATGCTAGTCGGTCGGGCGTGAGGTGAAAACCGGTGGAGTGTTGTGGATCTGTAATGTCAGGAAAATCGCTATGTGTGATCGCTGCGTAAACATCTTCGGAGTGCAGTGTTTAAAGGCGTGCAGTGTTACGTCCTGAAGCCTACAAATCCTTGCGCCGTTGCCTACCGCTACGCCAGAATCCGCCGGCTTGTGCGCTTTAGGGGCGGTCGGTAACTTGGTTCGCGTCACTGATTTCCAGTGATCGGGTTTAGCAGCCACGCGTTTCCACCAAATCGTACGAGCGTCATTTAGCCAGGTTCTCCTGTGCTTGATGGTGGCTGTGCGCATGGCACCCTCGGGTGCGCCGGGATTTTGGTGGATTCGCCCGGTCTGCTAACTTGCGTACAGCCGCCACCCTTTCGTGTAGCAGCGGAATGGTCGTAGCCCTATTTTGGAATACACCAAATGTTCAAAGTTACGCCAAATCCGCCGGAAACCGATCCGGCATCCCCCTACGAATCACCCAACTCAAAGAAATTCCACGAAGCCGCCGAACGCGCCCTCGACCACTACCTCAGTCCGACCGCGCAGATAATGGGTTCCAACCGCGAACCCGAACCGATGTACCTCGCCAACCCTGCCTACGACACTGAATCCCTGCTGGCCAACGCCAGCGAAACCCTCGGCTCGGCCACCACCATGCTCAACAACTTCGCCGCGCTGCTGGATACCTCACACCGCAAGACAGCGCTCGGTATCGCGCAGGTTGTGATGTTGGGCGAATTGGCGGTGAATCAGGCCCTGGATAAGGTTGTGCCGGCTGAGTAATCAAAAAATCGTCGATTTGTAGCAGACACAAAAAAACCGGCTCCAAGGGCCGGTTTTTTATAGTTGCGCCTACGAACATTCACGATTCAAGGCGCCAACATCCGCAAGGCCGCCGAAGTCAAAAACGCCGAACGATTCTTCTCCTCCGGATGATGGTGAACGTGAAGATCAATCCGCTCCAGCAGGTAGCCCGGTAGCGTAATACTCAGTTCCTGCGGACTCCCGAGGCACCGACCGACATCCGCATCCACCAACGCCCAAACGCAGCCTGCGTATTTCTGATTGGAGAAGTGAGTTCCAAGTTTCCCAGCGACCGGAATGGCTGCACCACTTTCCGCCAGAATTTCGATGTGGGCCTCTATGGCCGCTTTTGCCATCTCAATGGCATCCTCTTGATCCTCACCGGCAGAAAAACACCCCGGCAGATCCGGCACCTCAACCCCCCAGGCACATTCACCGTCACTGGCAGACATTGCGATTGGATAGAGCATCTAGATCATCCCCTTGAGCACGCAGCGCTTTTTGTTAGAGAGATCAAAGCGTAAAGGAGGATGGCGTTTCTGCAATCAACGCTGTGTTTCTGAATCATTCTGCAACGGGGCAAACGTTAAAAACTGGAATAGACATTGCGGTACGGTAAAACCAGAAAGAAAAAGCCCGGCACTTTGCCGGGCTTTTTTTAAAATTCAGTAAAGTAATCACGCCTGCTTTTCACGCGCCGCCGACATCACTTCATTCTGTTTTTTGGTAGCTTCGGTGAGCACTTCACTGTAAACGCGCTTCTTCTCTTCCGATTTCGCATTCCGAATGAAGTCTGCGAATGGACTCGTGGACTCTTTTGTGGATCCGAATTTCATGGGGTTACTCCGTCATTGATCCCAAGCATGGCCATCAGATCGTGTCTCGTATGCTTCTCGGGGATATGGTAGTCGATCTTGTCGACGCCAGCCTTGTAGAGGCGTCCAGAATTATCAATGTGCTTCACGAGCAGATCGACATGAATGTCCTTGCCAAACTCTAGCTTAAGGGTGTTTACCACGTCACGCGCTGCAAAGTATTGGTCGACGAAATGCTCCGGTCGAATCCTTCGTCCTTCGGCTTCCTCACGGGCTCTGACAAAGGACCAGGCAAGTCTAGGATCTTGATAGACGTAGAGAATTTGCACAAATCTCCCTTTGTCTAGGCAGCGCTGCACATTTTTCCTTGCGATCTCCATATTGGAAAGCGTCCCGTCCAGCAGGAAAGACTGTTTTCGCTCCAGGGCAAGGTCAATCAGCTTTCCGACGAGAATTGAAACGGCTCCTTGGAAAAGCCAGGCATTGCCACCTTGATAGGCTTCAAATTCGTTTCTGAGCTCGTCTGGATCGATTCGCAGGATGGGGGTATCGGAGAAGAGGTTCAGCAGGGCTAATGATGCCTCTGTTTTACCAGCGCCCGGCGAACCTGCCATGAATACCGAAACAGGCTCTTTTTCGGGAGGATAGGTGGCCTGATCGGTTAGCCGCTTACCGATAGCTTTCTTGTTTGATCGAGCGAACTTGATTGCACCATCCCAGATGGCCTGCTCCGCTTCCGTCATTCCCTGCCTTTTATCTTCCTGCACTGAGCGCGCAACCTCTTAGAGTGAGCAGTGATTTGCCGTGTGCTCCGGATTTTCTGTACCGAGCGCCACATGTAGATCATTCCCTTGAACAGACTCCACTTGTTGTCATTAGAGAAACCGAAGCGTAGAGGGGACTGGCGAATCTGCAATCAACGGAGTGTTTCTGAAAGGTTCCGTACTGCCCAAATGGCAAACCTCAAATCCCAGCCACAAAAAAACCGGCCCTATAGGCCGGCTTTTTTTCTATCCCTGCATCCCCCGTCAAAAAACACAACGTGAGACAAAAATTGAGTGGAGCGGGTAGAGGGAATCGAACCCTCGTCGGAAGCTTGGGAAGCTACTGTTCTACCATTAAACTATACCCGCTCAGAGCGGCTGACTTTGTACCAGACTCGGCCACGGATTTGAAGTTTTTCTTTTACTCATGAACGCTTTGAGTCACTGAAATCGGTCAATCGCGGGCGAGCACTGCGGTGCGTAAAGCAAAATCCCAGCCACACAGCCTCGCTCGCAACGACTCTCTTTCAAATTGCCAATGCATGTTGATCCTGAACAAACGAATAACGCGTTCGGCTGGTCTGCTGCGCCGGTTTCAGAAAGCCGAGCAGGGCGTTCTGGCTATCGCGGCACGCGGCCTTGTGTTCCATGTCGAGGAAATGCCCGGTGGCTTGCAGCGTGGTGAACGTGCTCTGCGCTACGTGGTTGCCGAACAGGCGTGCGTCTTCGGCAGCGGTGTATTCGTCCCATTCGCCGTTTAAAAACAGCACTGGCACGTTGATCTTTTTCGCTGCGTTCAGATAGCACTGCCGATCGCTGTGCAGTACGTCGCTGATGTGGAAGTGCATCTGCCCGTATTCGTGCTCGGCGAGGCTGCTGACGTGGCGATAGTTGAAGCGTTTGAACAGTGACGGCAGGTGTTTGCCGATGGTGTTGTTGACCAGATGGCCGACGCGGTCGCCGTCGCGCTGGCCGAGGTAGTCGACGCCGCGTTCGAGGTAGTCGAGCATGTGCGCGTTGATCACCGGCGAGAACGAGCTGATCACCGCCCGTTCGATGCGCCGAGGCTGGTGGGCGAGGGCGACCAGGGTCGCCGCGCCGCCCCAGGAGAACGACAGCACGTGTTCGGCGGCGAAGTGGTCGATCAGCTCGAGCAGAATCTGCCCTTCGACGTCCTTCGTCAGATGTCTCTCGTGGCGGTTGTGGGCTTTTGACCGGCCCGCGTAGGGCTGGTCGTAGCAGACCACGTTGAATTGCGGGTGCAGGTTTTTCACAGTCTGTGCAAACGACGCAGTCGTGGCCATCGAGCCGTTGACCAGGATGATGGTCTTTTCTGCGGCGTCTGCGCGATAGAACTCCGTGTAAACCCGATACTGACCCTGTATATCCAGCACAGCGATTTCTGGCCTCATGTCATAAGACTCCTGGCAAGCAAGCGGGTATGCGCGCAAATAGAGATTGCACGAGCTTTGTGACAGGTAGGCATACGCCTGGAATTTGCTTGGCCCATGTCGATCCATGACTGCGGTCGACGGGTATTGTTATTGGCGGGCAGTCTGCCGGCTGAGGCGGAGCCTTGAAGGCTCTCTACCGGCAAAAAGTTTCTTGGATGCATGTTGTGACTCGTCGGTCACAATCTGGCCGACGTCCTGATTCAAGCAGGGGAGTCGGGATCGCGCAAGTGCCGTTGGTAAATTGTTCGACAACTTCTGCTGAGCGGTCGCCGGCTTAGAACAAATGGATCTCTTCGGTGCGCAAAGCGCGGTACTCGCCCGGTTTTAGCGCGTTATCGAGGTGCAGAAGCCCTATGGATTCGCGGTGCAGCCGCAGGACTTTGTTGTTGAAGAAACCAAACATGCGCTTCACCTGATGGTAGCGACCCTCGACGATGCTCAGCCGCGCCGACCGTGAGCCGAGCAGTTCCAGCTGCGCCGGTTGCGTGGTCAGGTCTTCGAAGGCGAAGTAGATCCCCTCGGCAAAGGTGCTCGCATATTGCGCGCCAATCTCCTGTTCGGTCTCGACGTAATAAACCTTCGGCAGTTTGGTCTGCGGCTGGGTCAGGCGGCGCGACCACGCGCCGTCGTTGGTGATCAGCATCAGGCCGGTGGTGTTGAAGTCCAGACGTCCGGCGATGTGCAGGTCGTCCTTGTCCGGTTCATCGATCAGGTCGAGCACAGTCGGATGCTGTGGATCGCGAGTGGCGCTGACGCAGCCCGGTGGCTTGTGCAGCATGAAGTAGCGCGCCGGTTTGCCGACTTGCAGCACTTCGTCATCGACTTCGACGCGGCTGAATTCCAGCACTTCGCTGTGCGGATCGCTGACAACTTTTCCGTCAATCCGCACACGCTTTTCCACCAGCAACAGGCGAACCTGCTGACGGTTGTAGCGGGGCAGGTTGCTGAGGAAACGGTCGACGCGCATGTTCAGAGTTCGGTGAATGAAGGGCCGCGCATCTTACGGGATCGGCGGCTTGGCCGCTTGCAGTTGCGCCTCGACCTGCGCGCAACGCGGGCACAGGCAGGATTGGTTGCGCAGCTCTGGCGGCAGCGCTTCGAGCACGGCGGGGTCGATGCTCACGCCATAGCACCAGCATTCGCGGTCGGCGGTGCGCGGGTCGGCGAGGCTGCAGTCGTTGCGGGCGCCGCAGGCTGGGCAATGGTCGGGTTTAACGTCGGAATCAGGCATAAGTCGAGTGAGGCATTTCCACGCAGGTGCGGTTGCGGCCGGTGTGTTTGGCCCGGTACATCGCATGATCGGCCCGCGACAGCAGGCTGTGCAAGGTGTCATCGCGTTGCAGCGTGGTGGCGCCGATGCTTACCGTCAGATTGAGGCGGTGGCCGTCGTAGGCATATTCGTGTTCTTCGACGTGTTGGCGGATCTTCTCGGCAATTTTCTGACCGGTGTCGCCGTCGGTGTCCTTCAGCAAAACGATAAATTCCTCACCGCCCCAGCGGCAGACAATGTCAGCGTGGCGCAGGCAACTTTGCAGGTCGCGGGCAAAACCGATCAATACCTGATCGCCGGCCATGTGCCCGTAGGTGTCGTTCAACGCTTTGAAATGATCAAGGTCGAGCAGCAACGCCGTCAGCGGTTTGGTTTCGCGTTGTGCTTCGTGCAGGGCCTGCGCGGCGAGTATGTTGAAGCCACGGCGATTCGGCAGTTCGGTGAGGCTGTCGAGGGTGGCCTGAGCCTGAATTTTGCTTTGATAGCGTTTGATTACGCGGTTAAGCAGCGCCAGGACAATCAGCGTCACCAGCAGGCAGATCAGCAGATTCAGATACAGCGACTGGCGGATTTCGCTCAGCGCGCCGTCTTCGCGTTTATCAACAAACAAGTACCAGTTCAGCTCCGGAATAAACCGCACGTTGAGGAAATGCCCTTGCCCATGAGCGGAATATTCGTAGCTGCCGCTGTGCGGTTTGGGTAACTGGCTGACCAGACTCTTCATACTCTCCAGTTCACTCAGGCTCTGGCCGATGTGCGCACCCTCGGGGCCGCCGTCGGCGCCGGTCAACACCAGTCGGCCAAAGGTATCGACGAAATACACGCTGCGTTGATAGCGCTGTTGATACTTGTCGATCAGCTTGATCACCGCGTCCACGGTCAGACCGACGCCCGCCGCACCGATGAAGCGGTTGTGATAGTCGTAAACCTTGTAGTTGATGAAGAACGTCAGATTGTCCTTGTTGGCCAGATCCGGGTCGACGTTGATTTCGTATGGATCCTTCATGTCACGCACGCGGAAGTACCAGGCGTCGCGCGGCTCATCGACCTTGACCTGCTTGAGCACGCCTTTGGCGTGGTAGTAGGTGAGGGTGCTGTTGGAGACGAAGAACGCGGTGTAGGCGCCGTAGTGGGTCATGACTTCGTCGAGGTAGCGGGTCATCTGCTCGGGATTCTGCTCGCCGTTGACCACCCAGTCGCGCATGAAGGTGTCGCGGGACATCATCGAGGAAATCAGGATCGGCCTGACGAGGTCTTTCTGGATTTCCGAGTAGACCGTGTCGGAGGTCAGCGGCAGTTCGGTGTTGACGATGTTGTCGCGGATCGATGCGCGGGAGGCGTAGTAGCTGAGCAACGACGTGGCGAGGAAACCGGCGCCGAGCAGGGCGATCAGCGTCAGAACCAGTGAACGTTGCGAGTACAGAGGAGAACGAAGCGGCATGGCAGTTCCGTTGGCAGTGGCCCGATGGCATGCATTCTAGTGGGATGGCCGGCAAAAGACTGCGGGATTTATGCCTGAAATGGCGGGGGATATGACGTAGAGGGTGTGTCAGAAGGATAGCTCCCTCACCCCAGCCCTCTCCCGGGGGGAGAGGGGGCTAGATTGTGGAGATTTCAAAAATTGTGTTCGGCTCGGTATCACCGAATGGCAACTATCTTAAAAACACCCCGGTCAGTCCCCTCTCCCGGAGGTAGAGGGCGCTAAATTGTGGTGATTTCAAAACCTGAGTTCGACGGGTTATCGCCGAATGGCAATCACCTCACAGACACCTCGGTCGGTCCCCTCTCCCTCCGGGAGAGGGCTAGGGTGAGGGCTGGTTTCTGGATCAGTTCCGAGTTTCCAGATACGCCCGCCAGCCCCCCAAATGGCTGATATCCTGCGCCCCTTGCAGACCATACGGCTCGCAGATAAACCCGCTCTCCCAGCGCCCATCCGCCAGTTGTACCTTGCCCAGTCCCAGCGGTGCCGGAATCCCGGTCAGGAACGAGCCCAACTCACTGCTCGGCAACTCCCACACCTCCACCGCAATCGCCGCGCCGCCATCCTTGACCCGCACCATCCCCGGCCGCAACGGTGGGCCGCCGGCCAACGCGTACAGTTGATAGTCCGGCGAACTCAACGTCGTCTCCAACAAACGCCCACCCCGCTGGGTCAGTTGCCAGTTCAACGCCAACCCTTGCAGATGCGCGCCACACACCACGATGCGTGCGCGATCATGGCGTGCAACGTTTGCGGGCGTGGGCAGTGCCGAGTTCTGCTGACGCTGCAGCGCATCGGCCACGCTCAGCAGATATTGATCGGTGAATGCCCGGCCAAACAACGTCACGCCCCACGGCAAACCGTTGGCCATGAACGCGCTCGGCACGGCGACGGCGGCGTAGTCGAGCAGGTTCATGAAGTTGGTGTAGTAACCCAGTTCGGAGTTACGCAGCACCGGTTCGGCGTGCAGTTCGTCCAGTGTCACCGGGCGGCCGATAGTCGGTGTGAGTACGCAGTCGAGATCTTCGAGTGCCTGATCGCACAGGGCTTTCAAGGCTTGCAGCCGATATTGCGCGCGGAAAGTCTGCACGCCGGTCACCGCCGGAGCTTTGGCCAGCACGGCGCGAATCACCGGCAGAACGGCTTCGGGATTCTGTTCCATCAACTCGCCCGCCACGCTATAGCGCTCGGCAACCCACGGCCCCTCATAAAGCAGGCGCGCGGCTTCAAGGAAGGGCGACAGGTCCAGTTCGACCGCTTCACCACCCAATGCCTTGAGCCGGTCGATGGCATCGCCGAACAACAGCGGCCCTTCGACGCAACCGAAAAACTCAAGATCCTGCGCGCGCGGCACACCGAAACGAAATGCTCGTGGCGCACCAAACGCCGAGCCGTCATTCCACGACGGATTGCGACGGCTGTACTCATCGCGCGGATCAAGTTTGGCGGTCAGCGCCAGCAACTGACTGGCCTCACGCGCCGTCGCGGTAAACGTGGTCACGCAATCCAGCGTACGACACGCCGGCAGCACACCGGCGGTAGAGATCAGACCTTTGCTCGCTTTCAATCCAACCAGATTGTTCAGCGCCGCCGGCACCCGACCGGAGCCTGCGGTATCGGTGCCCAAAGCAAAACTCGCCACGCCCAGTGCCACCGCCAGCGACGAACCGGCGCTGGAACCGCCGGATGGATACTCCGTCAGCACGCTGTTCGGGCACGCGCCATACGGCGAGCGGCTGCCGTTAAGCCCCGTGGCAAATTGATCAAGATTGGTCTTGCCCAGCGGAATCGCGCCCAAGGCGATCAACTGCTCGACGATGGTCGCTGAGCGCTCCGGCACATAAGCAAAGTCCGGGCACGCGGCGGTGGTCGGAATACCGGCCAGATCGATGTTGTCCTTGATCGCAAACGGCACGCCGTACAGCGGCAGGCTGTCGAGGTCGCGACCGTCGAGGGCGGCAAGGTAGGGCTCCAGTTCGGCGACGCTGAGCAGGTGGATGAACAGGTGATAATCCGAATTCAGCGCGGCGGCTTTCTCGCGCAGTTTCAGCAGCAGTTGGCGTGGTGTGGTGTCGCCATTGCGATAGGCCTGGCGCAGAACATCGAGTTGCAGATTCATGAGTAGATCCTTATCCAATTGGCTTCAGTCGAGCTCCAGCACCACGACCCGTTGTCCGGCACGCACCGCCGAACCGGGCTGCACGCGAATCTCGCGTACCACCCCGGCCAGCGGCGCGAGTACCGGGATTTCCATCTTCATCGACTCAAGAATCACCAGCACATCGCCCGCCGCGACACGGCTGCCGGCCTCGACCTGCACCTGCCAGAGGTTGCCGGCAATGTGGCTGTCGACGCTGTGTTTTCCGTCGGCTAGCGGCGCGTCTTCGCTGGACTCCGGCACGGCTTCTTCGCTGTCGAAATGCGCCTGACCGCTGGCTATCCAGCGTTCGCGCTCGGCGTTGAATGCGCCCTGTTGCTGAGCGCGAAAGGCACTGATGCCTTCGGCTTCACGACTGAGAAACGCCTGATAGTCGGCGAGGTTGAGCTGGCTGTGTTCGATGTTGAGAGCGAAGCGCCCCAGCGGAAAATCGCGGCGGATGCGCAGCAGTTCTTCGGCGCTGACCGGATAGAAACGGATCTGGTCGAAGAAGCGCAGCAGCCACGGTTTGCCGTCGAACGCGGCGACTTCGCGATAGCGATTCCACATCTGCAAAGTGCGCCCGACAAACTGATAACCGCCCGGGCCTTCCATGCCGTACACGCACATGTAGGCGCCGCCGATGCCCACTGAATTCTCGGCGGTCCAGGTGCGCGCCGGGTTGTATTTGGTCGTGACCAAACGATGACGCGGATCGAGCGGCGTGGCGACTGGAGCACCGAGGTAAACGTCGCCAAGGCCCATCACCAGATAGCTGGCATCGAATACCGTGCGCTGCACTTCGTCGAGGTTCGGCAGGTCGTTGATACGGCGGATGAACTCCAGATTGCTCGGGCACCACGGCGCGTCCTTGCGCACGGTGGTCATGTATTTCTCGATGGCCAACTGGCAGGCCGGGTCATCCCAGGACAGCGGCAAATGGACGATGCGTGACGGCACTTGCAGATCGTTGGCTGCGCACACCGCGTCCCATTCGCCCGCGACGATGCCGAGCAGATCGGCGAGTGGCAGTTGCTCCGGCTGGTAGTGGATTTGCAATGAGCGAATGCCGGGGGTGAGGTCGATCACGCCGTGCAGGGATTTGCTTTCCAGTGCCTGCATGAGGGCGTTGGCGCGGAAGCGTAAAACCAGATTGAGTTCAGGCTCGCCGATTTCCAGCAGTAAATGAGTGTCGCCAGAAACCCGCCCGATCAAGCGCATATCACCCTGACCCAACGCCAACACCACAGGCGACGTTAAACCCTGTGGGAGCGAGCCTGCTCGCGAATGCGCTGGGTCATTCAATACTGATGTGTCTGAAATATCGCCTTCGCGAGCAGGCTCGCTCCCACAGGTGAGATCCCATTTCAGGGCGAGATCGCGGGCGGTTTTAAGGTCGACGGGGATGAACTGGATTCTATCGCCAGACTTGAGCTGCCCCAGGTGCCAAAGGTCCGCCTCGATCACCGTCACCGGGCAGACAAACCCGCCGAGGCTCGGGCCATCCGGGCCGAGGATCACCGGCATGTCACCGGTGAAATCCACCGCACCGATGGCATACGGATTGTCGTGAATGTTCGACGGATGCAACCCGGCCTCGCCACCGTCGGCCCGCACCCATTCCGGCTTCGGCCCAATCAGCCGTACACCGGTGCGGCTGGAATTGAAATGCACTTCCCACCGGGTTTCAAAAAAAGTGCCGATGTAGTTTTCGGTGAAGTATTCCGGTGCGCCGTGCGGGCCGTAAATCACCCTGATCTGCCGCATCGCTGGCAACGCGGTGATGTGCTGCTCGGTCAACTGCTGGCCAGCACTGCGGTCAGTCAGCGCAGGGATATGCAACACATCTCCGGCACGCAACGCCCGACCGCCGTGCCCACCAAACTGACCGAGGGTGAAAGTGCTTTTGCTGCCCAGATAATCCGGTACCTGCAAACCACCGCGCAGGCACAGATAACTGCGTGCCCCGGCGCCGCTGATGCTGCCCAGATGCAACGTCGCGCCCGCCGGGATCAGCAGCGCGGTGTTCATCGGCACGCTTGTGCCTTCAAGCGTCAAGGCAATCGGCGCCCCCGTCACCGCGACCACTGCTGCGCAATTGAAGCGCAGCAACGGCCCGCTCATGGTGATTTCCAGCGCCGCCGCGCCGTCAGCATTGCCGAGCAGACGATTGCCCAGTCGCAGCGCACGACTGTCCATCGGCCCCGACGGCGGTACACCAACGGCCCAATAACCGAGGCGGCCGGGATAATCCTGCACGCTGGTTTGCGTGCCGGCGCTGAGCACTTCAAAAGTGTTGGCGCGATAGACCAGACCTTCCAGGCAACGGGTCCATGGCTCACCGCTGGCGAACGGCGTGTCGAGCAGAATCTGCCGCAGGTAATCGCGGTTGGTTTCCACGCCGTACAACAAACTCTCGCCCAACGCTTGATGCAACTCGGCGCGCGCCTGTTCGCGTGTCGGCGCCCAAGTGATGACTTTGGCAATCATCGGATCGAAGTACGGCGGGATCTCGCAACCGGCCTCGACCCAGGTATCGATGCGTAGTTGAATGCCGTTGGCCGGCGGAAACTCCACCGCCGTCAGCAAGCCCGGGCTCGGCTGAAAATCGCGCCCCGGGTCTTCCGCATAAAGTCGCGCCTGAATCGCATGGCCTTCAGGTTGCAAACCACGTATGAGTTCGCTCAGCGGCGGCAGATCTCCCGCCGCCAGCTCAACCATCCAGCGCACCAGATCGACGCCCCAAACCTGTTCAGTGACGCCATGCTCCACCTGCAACCGCGTGTTCACTTCGAGAAAATAAAAACGCTGCGCCTCGCTGTCGAAGACGAATTCCACCGTGCCGGCGCTGCGGTAGTTCACCGCTTTCGCCAGTTTGATCGCCGCTGCGCACAGCGCATCGGCCATGCCGTCCGGCAGGTTCGGCGCCGGGGTTTCTTCGAGGACTTTCTGATTGCGTCGCTGCACCGAGCAGTCGCGCACGCCAAGGGCGATGACCTCACCGCGACCGTCACCGAACACCTGCACTTCCAGGTGCCGGGCGCGCTGGATGTACTTCTCGATAAACACGCCGGCGTCGCTGAAGTTGTTCTGACCGAGGCGTTTCACCGCTTCGAACGACTCGCTCAGTTCGCTGGCGCTACGGCACACGCGCATGCCGATGCCGCCACCGCCGGCGGTGCTTTTCAGCATCACCGGGTAGCCGACTTGTTCGCCGGCAATCAGCGCGGCGTCGAGGCTGTCGAGCAGTTCGGTGCCTTCGAGCATGGGCACGCCGTGCTGTTTGGCCAGCGCGCGGGCGGTGTGCTTGAGGCCGAACACGCGCAGTTGTTCCGGCGTCGGGCCGATGAAGGCGATGTTCTGCGCTTCACAGGCTTCGGCGAACGCAGCGTTCTCTGACAGAAAACCGTAGCCGGGATGGATCGCCGTGGCGCCGCTTTGTTTGGCAATGGCGAGGATCTTTTCGACGGCCAGATAAGTGCCGGCGGCGGCGCCTTCACCGAGGCTGTGCGCTTCATCGGCGTGCAGGATGTGCAGGCTGGCGGCGTCGGCTTCGGAATACACCGCCACGCCTTTGACCTGCAGTGCAGCGAGGGTGCGCAGGATGCGGCAGGCGATGGCGCCACGGTTGGCGATGAGGACTTTTTCGAACATGGCATAACCCCTGAAGGGGAAGCGGGCCGTCCCGCCGTTTTTCGACAGACATCCGGGTCGTCCCGGATGAAAAACACACTTCAGATCACCACCGAGCCCCTGTAGGAGTGAGCCTGCTCGCGATAGCGTCGGATCAGTAAAAACTGATGTGTCTGACACACCGCGATCGCGAGCAGGCTCACTCCTACAATGGGATTTGTGGTGGTTTCACTTTTTAAGGCATTGGCCAGAACGCGCCTGGCACAGGGCGAAAAGCCAACGGCGCAACCGGCTGATTTTCAGTTCCATACCAGCAGCTCCGCAGGTGTCGGGTTGTAGGCGTTGCACGGGTTGTTCAGTTGCGGGCAATTGGAAATCAGCACGATCACGTCCATCTCCGCACGCAAATCAACGTACTTGCCCGGTGCCGAAATCCCGTCCTTGAAGGTCAGCCCGCCATCCGCCGTGACCGGCACGTTCATGAAGAAATTGATGTTCGGTCCGATGTCACCTTTGCCCAGTCGCCCATCATGGGCGCAGGCGCGCAGGTAGTTGTCGCGGCAGCTGTGCATGTAGCGTTTTTCCAGGGCGTAGCGCACGGTGTTGCTCTCTTGCGCGCAGGCACCGCCGAGGGTGTCGTGGCGTCCGCAGGTGTCGGCGACGATGGTCAGCATTGCGTGGCCGAGGTTGGAATAGAGCACGCTGCCGGTGCTCAGGTAGACGCTGTTCTGCCGACGCAAGGTGCGCTGCACGTCGTAGCGCTCTTTGGGATTGGCGAGGCTGTAGAACAAGGTATCGACGGCCTGATTGCCTTCCAGGTCGAGGATACGCAGGGTCTGGCCAGCCTTGACCTCCATCAGCCACGGTTCACCGGCCGGGATCGTGGCGCGGTACACCGCAGCGTCGGGTTGGTTTTGCGAAGTGGCGATAGCAACTGACATGGCAGCGATCCTCAGGCGAACAAACGGTCGGTGTTGATAAAGCCGCGCTCATTTTCCGGGCGCGAGGTGCGGCAGTGTTCGGCGACGCTGGCGTCGGCGTTCATCCAGCTCAACTTCAGTGGTTTGGGTGCGTATTCGGACGCCGGATCCATCGGGTGTTGCAGCGCGGTGAGCACCACCAGCGTGTCCATCGGCGCGTACAACTCGATGTAATCGCCAGCCTTGGAGTTGTCTTCGACGAAGTGGAAGCGCCCGGCCTCATCGACATTGACGCGGCTGAACAGGTTGAGCGTCATCAACAGGTCGGAGAGGCCCAGGCCCCACTTGCCGAGTTCTACCAACAGGTTGTCGGTGCCGTTGCGGAAGAAGCCGTTGCGCAGTTCCTGATAGCGGCCCTGACCGTACTTCTGCGCGACTTCTTCGGCGCAGAGCACGCCGCCGAGGCTGTCACTCCAGCCGCAGGTATCAGCGGTGATCGCGGCGAGTACACGGCCCATGTCCGAGTACAGGCAATGGCCGCTGGTGAGCTTGGCGGTGTGTTGGCATTTGAGGCTGTCGGGCAGGTTCAGCCGTTCGGTGTTTTCATTGGCGTTGAGCAGGGTCAGGCTGACGTTGGCGCCGCCGCGCAGATCGGTCAGGCGCAGCAATTGACCGCGCTTGAGCACGAAGGAACGGTGGCCGCCGCCGGGGAGCATTTCTTCGGCGAAGGGTGGGAACAGTTGGGTTGAATCCGTCATCGGTTTATTCATCGAAGCAGTCCTCTCAAGCGGTGCGAAGGGCGCCTGCCAGTGGCAAGGGCAGGGCGTCGACGGCGGCGCGTTGGGCGCGGCGGTCGCTGTTCAAAGGGATGTCATAGGTGATGCGCGCGCCATAGGCGCCGGGGGCGTGCGGGTCGAGGCGAACCTTGTCGAACACCAGCAGACGGGTGCCGAGGCTGAAGCCTTCGGATAAGTCATGAGTGACCATGAACACCGTCAGTTTGGTCTCGCGCCACAGCTCCAGCAGCAATGCGTGCATGTCTTTGCGGATGCCCGGATCGAGCGCGCCGAATGGCTCGTCGAGCAGCAACACCCGCGGTTTCATGATCAGTGCCTGGGCAATCGCCAGCCGTTGTTGCATCCCGCCGGACAGCTGCGCCGGGTACTTGTCCAGCGCATGACCGAGGCCGACCTTGTGCAGCAACGCCGCTGCCTGTTCGCGTGCCTCACGTTTGGCGCTGCCGAACAAGCGACCGAGCAATGGCGCACGTGGCAGTTCGAGGCCGAGGGCGACGTTGTCGAGCACGCTCAAATGCGGGAACACCGAGTAGCGCTGGAACACCACGCCACGGCTGGCATTCGGCTCGCTGACCAGTGGCTGAGCGTCGAGCAGAATCTCGCCGCGACTCGCCGTTTCCTGACCGAGCAGCAGGCGCAGGAAAGTCGATTTACCGCAACCGGACGCGCCGACCAAAGTGCAGAATTCACCCTCGTTGACGCTCAGGTTCAAGCCTTCCAGCACGACCTGATCGGCGTATTGCTGCCAGACGTTTTTCACGGTGATGAAGCTCATTTGGCTGCCCCCTCATACCAGGGGAAGGCGCGACGGGTCAGGTATTTCAGGCCCCAATCCATCAGCCAGGCGAGGAGGGTGATCCACACCACATACGGCAGAATCACGTCCATCGCCAGATAGCGTCGCACCAGAAAAATCCGGTAGCCGAGGCCGTCGGTGGAGGCAATCGCTTCGGCGGCAATCAGGAACAGCCACGCCGAGCCGAGCATCAGCCGCAACGAGATCAACAAACGCGGTAGCAGTTGCGGCAGCACTACCCGCAGCATCAGCGTCCAGGTCGAGGCGCCGAGGGTCTGCGCCTTGATCAGCAGTTCGACGGGAATGTCCCGCGCGCGTTGTTCCAGATCGCGAGCGAGCGCCGGGGTGATGCCGATGACGATCAGCATGACTTTCGACAACTCGCCCAGACCGAAAACGATGAACAGAATCGGCAGGATCGCCAGCGGCGGCACCATCGACAGCACTGTCAGCAGCGGCGACAACGGCGCGCCGAACAGCGGCAACGTGCCGGCGGCGATGCCCAGGCACAGGCCAGCCAGTGCGGCGATGCCGAGGCCGATGGCCAGACGCCGCAGACTCGACGCGGTGTCCTGCCACAACAGGTAGTCACCGGTGCGGCTGTCGGCATTGAAGGCCAGGCGTTTTATTGCGTCGCTCATCTGTACGGCGCTGGGCAGCAGTTTGTCGTTGGGGTTGTCCGCCAGGCGCTCGGCCGAGCCCATGAAATAGGCGAACAGCAACAGAGCGAACGGCAGGATCACCAGCAACAGGCGACTGGGGCGATCCGGGTGGCGATTGATCAGGCGCATGGCCAAATCCTCCGTGGCTTACAGCTTGGCGTCGGCGGCCATCTGCACGTAAGTCGGATCGAAACGCAGCTTGAGGTTGCCGGTATCGCCACTGGTCACGCCGTTGGCGAAGGCCATGCCGACCGCGCTGGTGTCTTTCGCCCCTTCGCCGAGCAAGCCGTGCTGGAAGGAGAATTCGGCGACCTTGCGCATGGTTTCCGGCAGTTGCTTGCTGGTGGCGAAACTCAGCGCTTCGCTCGGTGTGGCGAACAATCTGGTGGTGTCGAGTTGCGCCTGGAATCCGGCCAGATCCGTGCCCGAGGCCTTGGCCATGTGCTCCAGCGCGGCTTTGCTCGCAGCGTTCTTGGCGTTCATCAACTCGACCACTTCGAACCACGCACCGGTCAGCGCTTTGCCCAGCGCCGGGTTGTCTTTGAGGGTGGCGCTGTTGACCACCATCATGTCCATGATTTCGCCGGGAATCTGGCTGGAGTTGAACACTTCGCTCACGCCCGGCTTGGCCTTGATGTCCGAGAGCATCGGGTTCCAGGTGGTCACGGCGTTGACCTGTTCGGTGTTGAAGGCGGCGGAAATGTCGGCGTCGGAAGTGTTGACCACTTTCAGGTCTTTTTCAGTCAGGTCGACCGAGTCCAGTGCGCGGGCCAGCAGGTAATGCGAGACCGACAGTTCGACCAGGTTGACGTCCATGCCCTTGAGGTCGGCGACTTTCTTGCCGTCGCCCTTGAGGACGATGCCGTCGTTGCCGTTGGAGAAATCGCTGACGATCAGCGCGGTGCTGTCGACGCCGCCAGCGGCCGGAATGGTCAGCGCATCCATGTTGGTCATGGTGCAGCCGTCGAACTGGCCGGCGGTGTACTGGTTGATCGATTCGACGTAGTCGTTGAGCTGCACGACGTCGATCTTGATCCCGTACTTCTTCGCCCATTTGTCGACGATGCCCTGGCTGCCGGCGTATTCCCATGGCATCCAGCCGGCGTAAATCGTCCAGCACACGCTGAAGTGGTCTTTCTGGGCGGCGGGGGCTTGGCTGCTGATGAGCGCGGCGAACGCGGCGGCGAGCAGGGAGGGCAAACGTAGTCGGGTCATGGTCGATTCTCCAGTTGATCAAGGGCGGACAGGAAGGCAACGCGGCACCGCGAACGGTGGCTTGTCTCCCGGGCTTTTGTCCCGCCGTGTAACCTCAACTGGAGGTCGCCAACTCTCGGACCAGCCACTCGCGCTTGCGAGCCGGAACCCTAGTCAGCCATTGCAAATTGTGGTGCCGCGAACCTGTGATGACTCCTGCACGGGTTTGCTAAAGCGAGACGCGTGCCAAGTCGCGTCAGGCGCTCTGGCACGGGCGCACGGGTTGGACGGGGTAGGCGGCGAGGGCGGTGAGGCGCTTTGAGTTGGTGCGCGGCTGCACCGTGATGCAGCGTGTTTGCCGCTGATCTGATGGTTTCGGGGTGTCGGCACTCGGCATGGCTTTGCCAGTCAAAACAGATGTCAGCCGGTCTGTGCCGACTGCTGTCGCAGGTCTTTCAGGAGGCCGCCATGCTTATTCAGAAAACGTTACGAAGGGTGCTGCTGGGAGCGGTGCTCGGTTTCGGTCTGTCCGGTTGTTATTACTACGCCGGACCCTACGGCGGTTACCCCGCTACTTACTACTACCCCGGCTATTACTCACCTTATTCCTACGGCAGTTATTACGGCCCGCGTTACTACGGCGGCGCGCGGTATTACTACGGCGGCTACGGTTATCGCGGCGGTTACGGACGGGGTTATCACGGCGGCGGATATCACGGTGGTCACCATTAATCAGCGGCTGAATGACGGCGTTTTTGCGGATGAACAAGGTTTCATAGATCACTTGTTTCAACTTGTTGCAGGAACGCACCAGATGCCGAAAACGCTGTCTGATTTTTCGACAGTCACCGATTAAATGACTGTCGCCTGCCAGCGTCGCTGGTGTGGCCAACCCGCGGTCCAGGAGGCCGCCATGTATAGACGAATTCTTCTGCTTGCTGCGTTGATGTTTTCCGTTGCCGGTTGCGTCCCGTACTCCTACGCGGACTCGTATTACAGCTCAGAGGTCTACACCTCACCTGCACCGGCCTACTACAACACGGGTGGCACGTATTACAACGGTGGCAGCAGGTATTACGCGCAGCCACGCTATTACCAGCCGGCCCCGCGGTATTACCAGCAACCGCGCTATTACCAATCGGCGCCGCGTTACTATCAACCGGCCCCGCGTCACTACGAAAGCCGTCGCTGGCACGGCAATGATCGCGGACGCTGGGATGGCCACCGTCGCGGCGGCTGGGATAACGATCACCGCGCGCGTGGCAACTATGACCGACACAGCGGACGTGGCGATCACAATGGACGTGGCAATCGCTGGTAAATCCACGCAAAAGAAAGCGGCGCTATTAGCGCCGCTTTTTTATGCCCGTCGAAAAAGTCGTCCCGTTAGCCATCTCCTAGGGCATTCCCAGACGCTTCCTACAGTTTCATTTCCTTGCATTTGTTAGCGTTTGTTCCTGCCGATCGAGGTGAGCAAAACTCAGTTCAATAGCGGCGAATAAAAGGACGATGCCGCTATGAAGCTTCTTGTGATTCACCAAAACTTTCCGGGCCAGTTCCGTCATGTGGTGCTGGCGGCGCTTGACAGGCGTTATGAGGTTTTGGCGATAGGTCGGGATACGGCGCCGGGTATCGCAGAGGTAAAAATATATCGATACCGCGCTGCCAGCCGAGCACCGGGCGGTATTCACCCCTACCTGACCCGTTACGAACAAGCGGTGACTGATGGACAGAAGGTTTTTGAAATTCTGAGCAGGCTGAAACAGTCGGGTTATCGACCAGACGTGATTCTCGCTCACCCCGGATGGGGGGAAACGCTCTTCGTCAAGGATGTCTATCCTGACGCGCCGCTTATTCACTATTGCGAATATTACTATCGGGCGCAGGGCGCGGATTCCGGGTTCGACCCTGAATTCCCGCGAGCCACAAGGGAGTCGTCAAGGCTGCGAATACTCAATTCGCTGCATCTTTTGAATCTCGAACAATGTGACATTGCGATTGCGCCTACGCGGTGGCAGCGCAGTCTGTTTCCTGCAGCTTATCAGTCGGCCATTCGGGTTATTCACGAGGGTGTCATTCAAAGTTCTTACCTGGCGAAAGTTGGAGCAGTCAGGTTGCCCAATGGAGTCGAGCTGAGAGCTGGGCAGCCGATCGTTACTTATGTCGCGAGAAATCTTGAGCCTTATCGCGGGTTTCATAGTTTTATGCGAGCGATCCCGCTTATTCAGGCTGAGTGTCCCGATGCACAGATAATCATAGTAGGCGGTGATGACGTCAGTTACGGGAGTAAGCCGGTTGGATATGCAAATTGGCGCAGCAGGATGCAGGCAGAGGTAAGTTTCGATCACTCCAATGTTCATTTCACAGGGAAGCTTCCATACCAGACTTACCGGGCGCTTCTGGAATGTTCAAAGGTTCATGTTTATTTGACGTATCCGTTTGTTTTGTCGTGGTCGTTACTGGAGGCAATGGCGTCTGGGTGTGTGGTAGTAGCGTCGGATACGGCTCCGGTAAGGGAGGTGATCGTTGATGGTCACAATGGGTTGCTGGTGGACTTCTTCGATCATCACGCTATTGCCAAACGTATTGCCAGGGTTCTTGAATCCGCTGGTGAGTACGACCGCCTTCGCAGCGCTGCGAAGTTGACGGCGAGCAGATTTGATGTGGAGTACGGCACGAAAAAATACTTCGAGGTATTTGAAAGCGCAACGTCCGGGTATCTCAAAAAACAGCCTGCTCCTCAGTTTGACAGGGAGATTTGAAATGTTCCGGATGTTGCGTAAGCAATGGGTTAAATGGTTTAAGAAGTTGTTGGTATACGGTCTGTTTGTTTATGCCTGTTATTGCGTGGTGGATTTTTATATCCGTGAAGAAGAAGTCGCCGGGGCGATGGCAATCTATTACGCGGATCAGGAGGCCTGTCAAAAGAAGCTGGCGAGCATGAAGCAGGTGCCCATACTGGGCGGCAGCTATGTGGATAAGACTCTGGTCCCGGAATTTTATGTGGGCATGCCTGAATTGGCGAATAAGAAAGCGTGCCTTGCCAATACGCTCAAGGGGCATTTCTGGTGGACCGGGACGGAGATACGGTCGTACCACGATCAGAGTGTAAAGCCGACTCCTGAAAGTTGGCGTCTTTATAAATTGACCGCCGGGCTTTATACAAGAAAAGAGACTACCGAGCCCCATGAGCGGGGCTATCGACACGTCAACTGGCCGGATGAGTTGATTGTGAAGTTGAAAAATTATCCTGGGTTGGAGATATGGCTTAATGCGCCTCCGCCGCATTTCAAGAATGAGACTTCCGTTAGAACGTTCGTCATCACTGGTTGGCCGCGGCGTGATGGCACGCCTCGGTTGATAGACTGCGACGGTTTGATTCGCCCGGCTTCCGAGGAACAACTGACTGACGAGAAAATGGCAAAGTTCAGCAGAGCCGAATTGGAGGCTTTGAATTTCGGAAAGTTAAATTTTTTCTGCACCGTGAATCTGGATAGCTTTGACTTTGCTGGGGGGCACGGTAGTGTGAGTCTCGGTCTATCGTCATTACGCGAAGCACCTGAGATGCTCAAGTTTCTCAGTGCTTATCTTTCACACTCTGTTATTACAAGGAAGTAACGATGAGTTATGTTTTTAGCGACATTGAAAAAACCGAAATATTTAATGCTGCGAATATTTGTAAAGGTATAAGTCTGCGCTCAGAAAAAATTCGGTACGATGCGCTGAAATTAGTTGGGGCTAGCTGCGCTCCCCTGTATCAAAAGCTATTCGATATTATCGGTGGAAGAATTTCTGAAGTTTTCGCCGTCAATGAGGAGTCTGGAAAAGTTCTTGAAAGCGCCAGGCTCTGGCTTGCCGTGGCCATTGATGCCAACGGTGGAAACGGTGCCTACTCCGCCCTGATTCGCGGTTATACCTCGCGGCAAGGTGAACTGAGATTGAATAAAATCTTCAGTGAAAACCTGATGCAGCTGTCATCGAATCAGGTTGCCGCCAACTTCATCAATACCTTGATCGACGGATCCCTCGCCGGTCGACTGGCACCCTGGACGGTTCCATCCATCAGCCAGATTGCAGAGATTGATGCCAGTGCGATCGGCAAGGCACTGTTCAGTGAGGCTTGCGGAGAGAAGGATACAGCCGTGAGCCATAACGCCGGCTGGTCCGGGACCGTCGGATTCAGCCTGTTGGGTGGAGCGCCGCCCTATGAAACCTGGAGATTGATCTCCGCTAGTGATTCGCAGGGGGAAGATGGCGGCCCGCCGACTCAAGCAAAAGCCAACAGGCTCGATGACTATAAAAATATTCTGTTCGCCATCGATTCATACAGTGTCGGCCTGCGAGCGGCGATCAGCAATTTCGGCGTCAACCCATTGCAAAGTCTGCTTTCCGTCGTACCGGAGCAAATCAATATCGCGCTCGCCAGTGGCAGCCTCAATCCGCTGATTCAGCATGTAGTGAAAGGCACGCCGGTTTCCGTCGTGGTCGACCTGATATTGCGCTATGGCCAAAACGAATTCCTGGACATGTTCAAGCGCACCTACGACGGCGATTCAGCAGCGCCACCTACCACCGATGAAACCTTCGCCACCAACGCTCACGCATTCTTCTCGGCATTTTCACCAGAGCAGTCCCAAAGCATCGTCACCCGATCAATAGGTGAATACGGAAACGCCAATTCATGGGCAAAACTGGCTGGCGAGTCGACACCCATCGGGCTGGCGTTGCGCAATTCCCTGAAGCAACTCAGTGAAATCGTCATAGAACGCGATGACGGTTACCCCGGACGCGGACTGGAGCTCTACGATCCGCTGACCGGCGAAGGTTTCATCACCGCGCAATGGCTCGCCGATCGTGCGCAGATGTTGGCCCGGTTGATTGCCCGAACTCAGCGCTCGTTTGGCGAACACTCGTTGCAGAAGTTTTCCTACTCCGATCTCGCCTCAGCCAAACAGGCGCCGATGACCATCGGTGTGTTGAACCCGCTGGTCATGTTCGGCGATGACGGCGCGCGATCTTTCGCGGGCGGTGCAAATGCTGATCATCTGTATGGCGGCGCGGGCAATGACACGATCAACGGACTGGCAGGTCATGATGTCATCGAGGGTGGACGCGGCAACGACTTGCTTGCCGGAGGCGACGGCAATGATGCGCTGTATGCAATGGCCGGTGATGATGTTTTGGTCGGAGGAAAGGGTAGCGACTCTTTGAACGGTGGCGAGGGCAGCGACCGCTATGAGTTTTCCAGCGGTGATGGCATCGATGAGATCTTCGACGCCAACGCCAATGGGCAGCTGTGGATCAACGGCGCGCCGATTCCTTCACTCAAACGTCGCGCCCCTTTGAGCAATATCTGGTCGACCGAAGATCAGGCCATCACCCTGACCCTCATCGAAGAACTCACTGAACCCACGCTCAACATCAAATATGGCCTGAACGATCTCGTCGTTATCAAGAACTTCCGCCCCGGGATGCTGGGTATCCGACTTCCTGAACAACAAGACCATACGTTCTCTGCTCCCGATCTGGTCCTCCAGGGCGACTGGAAAGCGAAAGATATCGACCCCAACGTTCCCGGAGATCAGTTCTCATACGATGAGTTGGGCAACGCCTTGCTATTGGCCAACGTAAAACACAGAAACAAGGCCGATGTGCTTTACGGCTCTGCAAAAGACGACGTCATTCTCGGACTTGGCGGATCAGACCGATTGTTCGGTAAGGACGGAAACGATCAGTTGTTTGGGGACAAACAGACGACGCTCGAAAAAGCCCTGGCCGCTGGCGACTCTAAAGGGAAAGCAACTCGCGGCGATTGGCTTGATGGAGGGGCAGGTCATGATTTGCTCATCGGTACGGCATCCCAGGACGTGCTTCTGGGCGGTAACGATCGGGATACGCTGATTGGAGGTGCGGGGGATGACATTTTATCAGGGGATGAAACGACCGGCGCGCTGGAGCAGAAATGGGGATTCACACGCGTCGAAGTTCTTATAGACGGTGGTGTCACCAGTCACCGAACTGTCTTTTCAAAGGCCTCCTTCAATAGCTCGACGCAGGGCGATAACGATGTTCTCTACGGCCAGGGCGGTCGCGATGTTCTCAATGGCGGATGGGGCGACGATCTGCTTGATGGCGGAACTGAAGATGATCTTCTTGGAGGGGATGGCGGGAATGACACCCTGGCCGGAGGAAGCGGTAACGACACATTACTGGGAGACAACCTCGACTGGGGAGGTGGCCTGCAAAGCAAACACCATGGCAACGATGTATTGGACGGTGGCAGTGGCGATGATTGGCTCGCTGGTAACGGTGGAGCCGATGCGATTTATGGTGGTTCAGGTAATGACACTCTCCACGGGGATGACGATGTACTGAGCGGCGTTGCCGGTGACGCCGCCCACTTTTTTGGAAATGACCTGCTGGACGGTGGTGCGGGAGACGACAACCTTTTGGGCGGCGGGGCGAATGATCTGCTGTTCGGAGGGGAAGGCAACGACGTGCTGGCCGGGGACAATGCTGAGCATCCGATTCGGTACCACTGTAATGATTTACTTGATGGCGGAGCGGGCGATGACACACTTCAGGGCATGGGTGGCTCCGATACCCTGATTGGTGGGGCAGGAGATGACGCGATGGATGGTGATGTGTCCAACCTGCAATCAGGTGGAATCAACAATGACTACCTTCAAGGCGATGAAGGAAACGATACCCTTTTGGGCGGCTTGGGCGCAGACACGCTTTATGGCGGCGCTGATGATGACATTTTATCCGGCGATTACGAGAAGACAGCCGAGGCCGAACACGGCGCAGATTATCTGGACGGTGGTTCAGGCAACGATACCTTGCTGGGCGGTGGTGGCAACGACACGTTAGTGGGCGGGGAGGGTGTAGACCACCTTCGTGGAGATTCCGGCAATAACGTTTTTGATGGTGGTGCCGGTAACGACGTGCTGGAAGGCCATGACGGTGCTGATGTTTACTATTTCGGCGCTGGCGATGGTCTGGATATTGTTACCGATACCGGCGGCCGCAACATCATCAGGTTCGGCGCAGGCTTTTGCGCACAAAGTCTGAAAGCCGACATTATCGAAGTTGCCGTCGGCACGGTATTGCGCCTGGCCAATGGCGCGGGCGACGCGATACTCATCAAGAGTCACGAGCAGTGGAAGGATTCCACATTCAGTTTCAGCGATGGCGTTGTACTTGGTTATGAGGATGTCCTGCGCAAGACATTGCCGCCGATAAAGCTGCCCGAGTCAGCTGTACCGGAAGTTGTAACCGCCACAGGAATCCAGCAAAGCAAAGTTGAAGATCCGGTTCAGCCAGACGATATAACCATCGCGGCGCAACGCCCTGTGGCATCTGATCACCCCGTTGACTGGACTGAAAAATTCCTCGCGCAAATCAAATCCAAGCGCTACGCCCGCAAACATGCCACAGGTTTCACCTTGAGTGATCAAGGCGTCTGGGTTCGCAGTCATATCACGACTAGCGACACCGGTTACATCACGCACACCGAGCTGAGCGATGACGGCGTCGAAGCGGGAACACTGTCTGAAACGCCGCCATGGATGAAGGTTGATGCAGGACATGCCGTGGTCAGTGAAAGGCAGTCGAAAACCACAACCCGTGTCGAACATAAACAGGTGAAAGCCGGTGGGGCGATAGCCTCTTCAAGTCAGGCGCCTCGCTATTATCGATCCGGCTCGGCCACCGGCTTTTCATTCAATACGGGAGATGTATTGGTTGAAGACCGTAAGGAATCCGGCGCGCTTGAGGGCTGGTACATCTATCCGGCAGCAAGCTTCGGTTCGGGGGAAACGGTGCCCAAGGCGTTTCGCTGGGATGTCACAACTGAAACGATCAAACGCAAAATCGTCCCTGGCGACGATGCCGGCGGGCGAGTCAACGTCGAAGTGGAAAACGTTTTCCACGGCGGCGCGGGAGACGATCTGATTGTCGCTTATGCAGGCTCCCCACTTGACTACGGCACTGTCGACGACAGAACACCGGGCGCGTTTTTATCCGCAGGTGCAGGTGACGATACCTTGCTGGGCTCCGAGGGCGCCGACTATCTGGTCAGCGGGGCAGGGGAAGATTGGCTTTACGGTGAAGACGGTGCCGACACCTACATCGTGCAAGCGCACGCCGGAGCAACTACCACGATTGCGGATGTGCCGAACTCTGTTTTCCACCGAGCAGAAGTTGGCGCAGCGGGGTGGAAAGACGAGTACGGATTGATCGATCAGGACACGGTCGTCCTTCCAGCAGATGCGCAGCGCGATGCACTGCAATTGAGCTGGGGTGCTGCGCTGATAGAAACCACACATGTCGAGCTGGAACCCAACCCGGGTCGCGGGGCACACCGCAATCCGCCAAGAGCGAAAATGCTCCATCCGACACTCGATATCAATTGGGGTGGGATACAGAAAGTTCGCATCGTCTTGCCCCTCAACGGTGAACTTGAGGGGGCCGGGATTGAGCTCTTGAATTTCGCCGATGGGTCGATCGTGAGTTTGAAACAACTCGTGGAGTCAAGTCAGCTGGGCCCTGCGCCCGAGACTTTTCATACGGGGGTAACCGTTAACAATTCAACGCGCTTTACGTCTCTGCGAGACGGACGGGCGCTGCCGTTAGTCGGTGGTCGAGGCAACGACACGATAAGCGGCGCGGGGGAAATTCGAGGCATGGAAGGGGATGACGTGCTCACGGGCAGCCCCGGTGATGATCTGCTGTTGGGTGGGCCGGGCAATGACACGCTAACCGGCGGCGCCGGAAATGATATCTACCGATACGATGGCCTCGGCAGGGACGTGATCATCAATCGGGGAGACGGCCTTGACCGGATCGATTTTTCCGAACGAAGGCTGACGATCGACAACTTGAAGTTTCACCGTGAGCGCGATGATCTGGTGATCGTGGTGGATTACGGCATGGCACCGAAAATCCGGGTTTCCAATCATTTTGCCGCAGGCGAAAGCGCTATCGGCTTCATAAGAGTCAGCGAAGGAACAGCGACTCAAGACTACAGCGCGATGCAGATTGCTGAACGTCTGCATCCTCTTCCGCCATTGAGGGATGTCGAAGACATTTTGATAAAGGGCGACGAAGAAGCGCAGCGGGCGATGACGGAGATCATTCAGTTTTACGAGCTGAATGTCTGAGTCGTATGGCGACCGATTGAGCCAGCTCGCGATGGGAATCCTGTCGTCATCGCGAGCATCGCGTCAGTTCAATACTGCGTCAGATCCGCCAACGGATGCCGCCCCTCCCATACCTTGTGAAAGTGCGCCTCAACCACGGCATCCGGCACATTGTTGATGTCCGGCCAGTGCCAGTGCGGCTTTTGATCCTTGTCGATCAACCGCGCGCGAACCCCTTCGCTGAACTCCGGATGCCGGCAGCAATTGAGGCTCAGGGTGTATTCCATCTGAAAGACTTCGGCCAGCGACATGTGCCGGGCGCGAATGATCTGTTCCCAGACCAGATGCGCGGTCAGCGGCGAGCCTTCGCTCATGGTTTTCGCCGCTCGCGCGATCAAGGGATCGCTGCTGTCGCGCTGCAGGCTGATGGCTTTCCACGCACAGGTGACGTCGCTGACGTCGAGCAGTTCGTCGATCTGCTGACGCCGCGGCAACCATTGCGCCTCGGGCATCTGCGCTACGGCTTCCTGCTGCAACGCCTTGAGCAGGCTGTTGAGTTGCACGTCGATCTGTTCCTGCCAATTGAGCTGCAACAGGCCTTCGATCAGTTGTGGCTGCTGTTCGTCGAGCAAGAATCGGTCAGCCAGATCCAGATCGATCGCATCACGAGCGTTCATGTGCGCGCCGGTCAGGCCGAGGAACAAACCGAGCTTGCCCGGCAGCCGCGAGAGAAACCAACTGGCGCCGACGTCCGGATACAGACCAATGGTGATTTCCGGCATCGCCAACCGGCTACTCGGTGTGACGATCCGCGTACTCGCGCCTTGCAGCAGGCCCATGCCGCCGCCGAGCACGTAACCATGGCCCCAGCAGATCAGCGGTTTTGGATAAGTATGCAGGCTGTAATCCAGGCGATATTCCGCGCTGAAAAACTGCGCGGCCAGCGGAGGTACCTCGCCGGGATGGGCGCGACAGGCCTCGACCAGGCTGCGCACCTCGCCGCCGGCGCAGAAGGCCTTGGCACCGTTGCCGCGCAGCAGCACACAAACGATTTGCGGATCCTTGGCCCAGGCGTTCAACTTGTCGCTGAGGGCGTTGATCATCGGCAGGGACAGCGCATTCAGCGACTTTTCAGCATCCAGGCTGGCGATACCGATGCGGGCGCCGTCGGTGCCGGTGAGTTCTTCGAAGTGCAGATTCATCGTGACCTCGATCGGGAATTTGAACGATCAGTATGATCGTTGTGTGGGAAAGTGCCGGATCTGCGTCAGATCAATTGACAAGCGTGGTCGGCTTTCCTAGGGTTCGCCCCATTGTTTTTGCCGGGTATGACCATGACTGCTGACGACCGTATCAAACTCGAACCGAGCTGGAAGGAGGCACTGCGTGCTGAATTCGACCAGCCTTACATGGCAGAGTTGCGCCAGTTTCTGCAGCAGGAGCGGGCGGCCGGCAAGGAAATCTATCCGCCGGGACCGATGATTTTCAACGCCTTGAATTCAACGCCGCTGGATAAAGTGAAGGTGGTAATCCTCGGTCAGGACCCGTATCACGGCCCGGGGCAGGCTCACGGTTTGTGCTTCTCGGTGCAACCGGGCGTGCCGGCGCCGCCGTCGCTGGTCAACATCTATAAAGAGTTGAAACGCGACCTCAACATCGACATTCCCAATCACGGCTACCTGCAGAGCTGGGCCGACCAAGGCGTGTTGATGATCAACACGACCATGACCGTCGAGCGCGCCAACGCCAATGCGCACAAGGACAAGGGCTGGCAGTTCTTCACCGATCGGATCATTGAACTGGTCAGTGAGCGGCAGCCGCATCTGGTGTTCATGCTCTGGGGCGCTCATGCGCAGAGCAAGCAGAAGCTGATCGACGCGACCAAGCATCTGGTGCTGACGTCGGTGCATCCGTCGCCGTTGTCGGCGTATCGCGGGTTTTTGGGCTGCGGGCACTTCAGCCGGACCAACAAGTTTCTCGAGCAGAATGGCGAGACGCCGATCGAGTGGCGTTTGCCGCCGATTTGATGGGCTGACTGAGCCGGCCCCTTCGCGAGCAGGCTCGCTCCCACAGGTTCTTGTGGTTGCCACAGATTGTGCGCACACCTCAAAACCCTGAGGGAGCGAGCCTGCTCGCGAAAAGGGCGACGCGGTCTTACTCCGGATTACGATTCCAGTACTTGAACAACGGCTCCGCCAGAAACAGCACAAACAGCAATCGCATCACCTGCATCGCTGTCACCAGCGGCACCGACAATTGCAGGGTCTCTGCTGTCAGACTCATCTCGGCAATCCCGCCGGGCATCATGCCCAGGGTCAGCGAACGCAAATCCAGATGGGTCAGCGCACTCAGCCCCAACGCCGCCAACGTCGCAATCAACATGGTCAACGCCGTGCCGATCAACGTCCGCCCCATGAATGAAGGCGCACGGCGGAAAAACTGCCGGTTGAAGTGACACCCCAAGCCGCTGCCAATCAGCCACTGGCCAATCTGACTGCCGCCGTTGGGCAAACCAATGTGCAGATCCCAGCCAATGCTCACCGCCGCACTCACCAGCAACGGCCCGAACAGCCACGGGTTGGGTTGGCGTAAACGCTGCCAGAGCCAGGCGAGCAAACCACCCGCCGGAAACAGAATCGCCAGCCAACGCCAATCGACGCTGCCAGCGTGGGAAATCGGGTTGCCATCGCCAAGCAAATATTTGAAAGCTGCTGGTACACACAACACCACTACCAGCACCCGCAAACTCTGCCCTGCCGCAACATGGCTGAGCATCGCGCCATTGCGCGCGCCAAGGTTGACCATCTCCCCGGAACCGCCCGGCATGCTGGAGAAAAACGCTGTGGCGCGATCTTCACCGGTGCGGCGCATCAACCACACGCCGACCACCGCCGAGACACTGGTGACCAGCGCACCGAAGAAGATCAAACCGAAATGACTGAGCACCTGCTCCATCACCACCGGGGTGAAGTGCAGGCCGATGCCGATGCCGACAATCCACTGGCCGCACTTGCGGCCGCCAGGGATTTCGGTGAGTTGCCACGGGGTCAGGCAGCGCACGAGGATGATCGCCAGCAACGAGCCGACCATCCACGGCAGTGGCCAGCCGATCTGGCTGGCGAGGTAACCGCCGAGCAGACCGACCAGCGGGGTTCCCCACCAGGACTTCAGTGAGGCGCGATCAAACATCGGCAATGGCGCGACGCGCGACCGAACGTTTGCGCCAGATGCGCAACAGTGGCATCAGCAGCATGATCGCGGTCAGCACCCAGACACCGAAGGTGATCGGGCTCGACCAGAGGATCTCCAGCGCACCGTTGGAAATCGACAGCGCACGACGCAGGTTCTGCTCCATCAGACCGCCGAGAATGAAGCCCAGCAGCACCGGCGACAACGGGAAGTCGAGCTTGCGCAGGATGTAACCGAAGATGCCGATGCCGACCATCAGGAACAGGTCGAACGTGGTGGCGTGCACCGCATAAACACCAATCCCGGTGATGATCGCGATCACCGGCACCAGTGCCCAGTTCGGCACCGCGAGGATGCGGGTGAAGATGCGGATCATCGGGATGTTGAGGATCACCAGCATGATGTTGGCGATGAACAACGAGGCGATCAGGCCCCAGACAATGTCCGGTTGTTGCTGGAACAGCAGTGGGCCCGGGGTGATGTTGTACAGCGACAGCGCGCCGATCATCACCGCCGTGGTGCCCGAACCTGGCACGCCCAGCGTCAGCATTGGCACCAGCGCACCGCAGGCTGACGCGCCAATGGCGGTTTCCGGCGCGGCGAGGCCACGGGCATCACCCTGACCGAATTTGCCGCTGGCACCGGCGATGCGTTTTTCGGTCATGTAAGCCACGGCGCTGGCCAGCGTCGCGCCGGCACCCGGCAACACGCCCATGATGAACCCGAGCAGGCCGCAACGGATGTTCACCACGAACACCGACGAGGCTTCCTTGAAGTTGAACATCATCCGCCCGGTGGCTTTCACCGCTTCCTGGCCGCGATGGGTCTTCTCCAGCAACAACAAAATCTCACTGACCGAGAACAGACCCAGCACCAGTACGACGAATTGAATGCCGTCGGTCAGGTGAATGTTGTCGCCGGTAAAGCGGTAAACGCCGCTGTTGGCATCGATGCCGACGCTTGACAGGAACAGGCCGATCAATGCCGCGATGAAGGTCTTCAACGGTCGGTCACCGGCCATACCGCCGAGACAGACAATCGCAAACACCATCAGCACGAAGTATTCCGCTGGGCCAAAGGCAATCGCCCATTTCGCCAGCAGCGGCGCGAACAGGACCATGCCGCAGGTAGCGATAAACGCGCCGATAAACGAACTCCACGCCGACAGCGATAGCGCTACGCCGGCCAGGCCTTTGCGGGCCATCGGGTAGCCGTCGAGGGTGGTCATCACAGTCGATGCTTCGCCGGGGATGTTCAGCAGAATCGAGCTGATCCGCCCGCCGTACTCGCAACCCAGGTATACCGCTGCCAGCAGGATCAGTGCCGACTCGGGCGGCAGACCGAGGGCAAACGCGATCGGAATCAGCAGTGCCACGCCGTTGATCGGGCCGAGGCCCGGCAGCAGGCCGACGACAGTGCCGATCAGCGTGCCGGTCAGGGCCGTGACCAGGTTGTACGGGCTCAGCGCGACGCCGAAGCCTTGACCCAAATAACCGAGGGTATCCATATCAGTTCTCCAGCACGTCGAGCAGGCCAAGGGGCAGCGGAACGTCCATCACACGGTCGAACAGCAGGTACAGACCGATAGCCATTAGCGTGGTCACCACGATGCTCGGCATCCAGCGACCGCCATACAGGCGCGCCATCGGAATGCCGATGAGGATGCTGCTGAGAATGAAACCCAGCGGTTCGAACAGGCCGGCGAACACCAGCAGCAGTGCGACGCAGATAGCAATCTTGGTCAGGGTTTCGCGATCCAGTGGCGGCTCGTCATCGCTGTGTTTGATCGGCGCCGGGCGAAACACCATGTACAACAGTGCTGCGCCCATCAGGCCAAGCATCAGCAGGGGGAAGGCGCGCGGGCCGACCGGTTCGTAGGAAAAAGCCGCTTGGTACGGCCACGCCATCAATGCCAGGCCGGCGCAAACCAGCAACAGCACTGAGGCGAAAATGCGTTGAATAAGCATGGGAGCTCCTGTGCCGCGTCCCCGCAATCGGGAACGCAGCCGCTAGACAGGGACGATCACTGAATCAGGCCGAACTCTTTGGCCAGCACTTTGTAGTCCGCGACCTGCTTCTTCACGTAGGTGTCCAGCTCCACGCCAGTCATGGCGAACGGGAACAGTTCACGCTGATCGCGCAGCGTGGCGAACTCATCGGAGGCCAGCAGTTTGTCGAACGAATCTTTCCACCAGGCGTAATCTTCATCGCTGACTTTTGGCCCCAGGTAGAAGCCGCGTACCACCGGCCAGACGATGTCATAGCCTTGCTCGCGAGCGGTCGGAATGTCTTTCATTTCCGGCTCATCCAGACGCTTGTCGGCGAACACCGCGAGCAGACGCATGTCGCCGCTCTGGATATGCGGCATGGAGTCGGAGATGTCGGTACTGCCGACCTGGATGTGACCACCGAGCAGGGCGGTAGCGATTTCGCCGCCGCCTTCGAGGGCGACATAACGCAGGTCACGCGGGTTGATCCCGGCAGCCTTGGCGATCAGTGCCGTTTGCATCCAGTCCTGGCTGCCGACGGTGCCGCCGGAACCGATCACCACCGAGCTTGGATCTTTCTTCAATGCCTGAACGAGATCGTCGAGGGTCTTGTAGGGCGAATCGCTTTTCACCGCGATGGCGCCGTAGCTGGTGCCAACCGCTGCCAACCAGCGCACGTTGGTTTCATCGAAGCGACCGAACTTGCCTTGAGCCAGGTTCAGCAACGAACCGCTCGACCACGCCACCAGCGTGCCGGCATCGGCCGGACGTTGCGCGACAACGGCGTTGTAGGCCACTGCGCCGACACCGCCGGGCATGTAGGTCACACGCATCGGTTTGCTCAGCAGTTTCTGGTTGACCAGTGCGCTCTGCACCAGTTTGCAGGTCAGGTCGAAACCGCCGCCGGGGGAGGCCGGGGCGATACATTCCGGACGTTTCGGTTCGGCCATCAGTTGGCCGGCAAACAGGATGCAACTGGCGGCCAGTGCAACTTTACGCAGTGACAGGTTCATTCGATTCTCCACGGGCATTGTTGTTATTCGACGTGTTTTTCACTTACGGGCATTTACCAAAGCGCGACGCTGTAGCTCACCAGCAAACGCACTTCGTCTGCATCGCGAGCCGAGTAGTTGGAGCGGTAAGTGGCATTACGCAAACGCACGGCGACATCCTTCAAGGCGCCGCTTTGTACTACATATTTGATCTCGGTGTTGCGCTCCCACTCTTTGCCTTCTTCGCCGTTCTTGAGCTTGATGTTGTCACCGCTCAAGTAGCGGCTCATGAAGCTCAGGCCAGGGATGCCGAGTTTGGCGAAGTCGAAGTCGTAGCGAGCCTGCCAGGAGCGTTCTTCTGCGCCGGCGAAATCGTTGATCTGCACGAAGTTGACCAGATACGGGTCGCTGCCATCGACATACGGGAAGGCGCTGTCGCCGGACATGTGCTGATAACCGGCGCTGAACTTGTGCCCGCTCAGCGCATAGCTGACCAGACCGTTGAGCGAGCGGTTGTCGATTTCGCCGCCACGGGCCGCGCCTTGGTCATCACTGACGGCAAAGCGCAAGTCAGTGGCAAACGTGCCCGGGCCCATCGGCCGTGAGGCGACCAGACCGAAGAAGTGCTGGTTGTAGACTTCGTCAAGTTGGGCGAAGTGGTAACTGCCGGTGATCTTGTCGGTGAACTTGTAGTCCACGCCGCCAAAGTCGAAGTGCTTGCCGGCAGCGGTGCCGGCAAAACGGCTGTTCTTGTTGTTGAGGGCGATGTCCTCGAAATCGGTGCTGTCGCGATCCTTGGCTTTCTCCAGACGGCCACCGGTGAACGTCAGGTTCTTGATCTCTTTGGAAGTCAGTAAACCGCCTTCAAAGGTCTGCGGCAGGATGCGCCCGTCGTTCGGTTTGAGAATCGGCAGTTCAGGAATCAGGCTGCCGATTTTAAGTTCGGTGGCAGAGATTTTTACTTTGCCGGTCAGGCCGACCTTGGAGTACTCATCTGCCGCGCGTCCGTCATCGTGGGTCGGCAGCAGGCCGGTACCGGTGCGGTCCGGGCTTGAATCGAGTTTGACGCCGAGCATGCCTAAAGCATCGACACCGAATCCCACGGTGCCATCGGTGTAACCCGATTGCAGATTGAGCATGAAACCCTGGGCCCATTCGTCACGCTTGGATTGCTGGGCGCTGGTGCCATCGCGAAAGTCGCGGTTGAAGTACATGTTGCGGGTTTCGAAGGTGGCGCTGCTGTCTTCAATGAAGTCGGCAAAACTCAACGGCGAAAAACCGGCAAGAGCGGCGGCACTGGCGAGGGCGGTGTGGCTGAAACGGCAAGGGCGAACAAGCGTGGACGCCTGAGGCTGCATGGACGGCATGCGGGTGTACTCCGTTTATTGTTCTTATTGGTCGAAAACGCTTCGAGGCGTTTTTCTTTGCGCTGTGTGGCATCAGCGACGGCAGTCGGAACTGTCCGTGGGCCGACTGTAACCAGCTAACCTTTCGCTAACCTTTCAGCCGACTTTCAAGGTTTTCGGGCTTCACAGCGGCGGTTGCGGCTGTAAACTCCGCGGCAAAGCGTGGCGTTGGCCATCCCTGAACGAGGTAAAAATCCATGCGTGTCCTGCTCGTCGAAGACCATCTGCAACTGGCCGAAAGTGTCGCTCAGGCGCTCAAAAGCACCGGTCTGACCGTGGATGTGTTGCACGATGGCGTGGCCGCCGATCTGGCGCTGGGCAGTGAGGAATACGCCGTGGCGATCCTTGATGTCGGCCTGCCGCGCATGGATGGTTTCGAGGTGCTGGCGCGGTTGCGCGCACGTGGAAAAAATCTGCCGGTGCTGATGCTGACGGCGCGCAGCGATGTGAAGGATCGTGTTCACGGCCTCAATCTGGGCGCTGACGATTACCTCGCCAAACCGTTCGAACTGACTGAACTGGAAGCGCGGGTCAAAGCCTTGTTGCGCCGCAGTGTGCTGGGGGGCGAGCGTCAGCAGCGCTGCGGCGTGCTGGCGTACGACCTAGACACCCGGCGCTTCACCCTTGGCGAAGAATTACTGACGTTGACCTCTCGCGAGCAAGCGGTGCTGGAAGCGCTGATAGCCCGACCGGGGCGGGTGATGAGCAAGGAGCAACTGGCCGCGCAGGTGTTCGGCCTCGACGAAGAAGCTAGCCCCGATGCGATCGAAATCTACGTGCACCGTTTGCGCAAGAAACTCGACGGCCAACCGGTGGCGATCGTGACCTTCCGTGGCCTCGGTTATCTGCTGGAAAGCCGCGATGCATAAGCCCAGCAGCCTGCGCTGGCGCTTGCTGTGGAACCTCGCGTTGTTGCTGGTGGTGTTGATGCTCGCCAGCGGATTGAGCGCGTACTGGAATGGTCGTGAAGCTGCCGACACGGCATACGACCGCACGTTGCTGGCCTCGGCACGGACCATCGCGGCGGGTCTGTCGCAACGTGACGGCACGCTGAGCGCCGATGTGCCCTACGTCGCACTCGACACCTTCGCTTATGACAGCGCCGGGCGGATTTACTATCAGGTCAATGACATCCATCAGAAGCTGATTTCCGGCTATGAAAACCTGCCCGGGCCGCCGCCGGGAACACCGCGCACCGACAGTTATCCCGCGTTGGCGCGTTTCTACAACGCCACTTACAAAGGGCAAAACGTGCGTGTGGTCAGCCTGCTCAAGGCGGTGACCGAACCGAACATGAACGGCATGGCGGAAATCCGCGTGGCCGAAACCGACGAAGCGCGGGTGAGCATGGCGCGCAGTCTGGCGGCTGATACTTTGCTGCGCCTGGGCATGTTGGCGATCGGAGCGTTGCTGCTGGTGTGGTTTGCGGTCAGTGCGGCTTTGCGCCCGTTGGAGCGCTTGCGTACAGCGGTGGAAGAGCGTCAGCCCGACGACTTGCGGCCGCTGCCATTGGTTGAAGTGCAGCATGAGCTATGGCCGCTGGTGCGCGGGCTCAATCATTTCACCGAGCGCTTGCGTGGTCAGTTCGAACGGCAGGCGCAGTTTATCGCTGATGCGGCCCATGAGCTGCGTACGCCTTTGGCAGCGCTGAAGGCGCGGCTTGAGTTGGGCCTGCGCTCCAACGATGCCGAAGTCTGGCGTTCGACGCTGGAGTCTTCGGCACAAAGCACTGATCGCCTGACCCATCTGGCCAATCAGTTGCTGTCGCTGGCGCGCGTCGAAAACGGTGCGCGGGCGATCGCCGAGGGCGGTGCGCAGTTGCTCGATCTGAGCCAGTTGGCCCGAGAGCTGGGCATGGCCATGGCGCCGCTGGCGCACAAGCGCGGGGTGGCGCTGGCGCTGGAGGCGGACGAACCGGTCTGGCTGCGCGGTGAGCCGACTCTGCTGAATGAGTTGCTGAGCAATCTGGTGGACAATGCCTTGGCGCACACGCCACCGGGCGGCAACGTGATTTTGCGGGTGACCGCGCCGGCGGTGCTTGAGGTTGAAGATGACGGGCCGGGGATTCCGCTGGAGGAGCGCGATCGGGTGTTCGAGCGGTTCTACCGGCGTAATCAGCAGGTCGCGGGTTCGGGGCTGGGTCTGGCGATTGTTGGTGAGATCTGCCGGGCGCATCTGGCGCAGATCACTTTGCATGATGGCGAACAGGCGGGGTTGAAGGTGCGGGTCAGTTTTATTGCCGGGTGATTCTGCGGTGTTCTTGCAGGCCCTTTCGCGAGCAGGCTCGCTCCCACAGGGGGAATGCATTCCAAGGTGGGAGCGAGCCTGCTCGCGAAGGGCACGCCTCGGTTTTTAATCAGTAAAACATCGACCGCGACTCTTCCAGATCTTCACACAACGCCTTGTTCTCCTGATCGATCCCAAGCTTTCTGAACGCCGGAACTGTCATTGGATCAATCCGCGCAAAAGGGTGATCCGTGTCCTTGTGGCAATACAGGCTCGCCACCTGCACCAGATCGACGTAATCAATGGCCGTCGAGTCGCGCTTGAAGTCCTGATAGCGCCCCGGCAATTCCACCAGTCGCTCCGGGAACTCCCAGACGCGCAGCAACTTGTCACCCAGTAGCGGATGAATGTGATCAATCACATGGTTGAGGCTGACCGGGTCCGACAGCAGCTCGTAGTGATCTTCGGCGTAAGTCAGAATCGGCAGCACACCGATCTGATGCACCAAGCCGCCGAGGGCCGCCTGATCGGGCTTGAGCTGCGTGTAACGGCGACACAGCGCGTAACTGACCCCGGCAATTTCCAGGCTTTTGCGCCAGACTTCGCGCATCTTCTGTTCGACCACTTCGGAGCGGGCGTGGAAGATCTGCTCCATCACCAGACCGATCGCCAGGTTGCTGCTGTAGTTGATGCCCAGCCGTGTGATGGCGGTATGCAGGTCGGTGACTTCCTGCGCGGCGCGCAGCAGCGGGCTGTTGACCACTTTGATCAGGCGCGCCGACAGCGCCGTGTCCCGGCCGATCACTTTGCTCAGGTCGCTGACGCTGATTTCCGGGTCTTCAGCGGCCTTGCGAATCTGCAGGGCCACTTCCGGTAACGTGGGCAGAACCAGGTCATCGTTATCGATGGCCTCAACCAAATCCTGTTGGACCTTTTCCGCCAGTTCGCTCATTTAAACTCTCTAGGGTGTTGCAACAAATGCTGCGATCAGCGCTGGATTTCGCGGTCGCGATCCAGTTCGTAAGGCAGGTCGAGCAGATGCAGCGCGGGACCTTCGAGGGTGCCCAGATGCAAATCACCGGCTTCGGCAGCTTCGGCCTGCAGCACCGCCAGGAGTTCAATGTTTTGCCCGGCCTTGGCGGCCAGCACCACTTCGCCGATGGAGCTGTTGTGGCTCGGCGCAAACAGTTGTGTGCCAGGCTCCGGCAAATCAGCAGCGTCCAGGCTCAAGCGATACAAACGACGCTTGAGTTTGCCCAGGTACTGCATCCGCGCGACGATTTCCTGGCCGGTGTAGCAGCCTTTCTTGAAACTCACGCCGCCAACGGCTTGCAGGTTGAGCATTTGCGGGATAAACAGCTCGCGGGTGCTGGGCATGACCTGGCCGATACCGGCGCGGATCTGACCCAGCAACCATTGATTCAGCTCGGCTTCAGGCACGGCGGCGGACAATTTGGCTTTGATCGCGTCAGCCTGATCCACCGGTGCCCAGAGTTCGGCGCGATCGGGCGAGACGCGAATCGCGATCAGGCCTTCGTTACGCACAACGCTGTCGGTTTCGTCTGGCAAATTCAGGCCGAGGCTGCTCAGTGCGGCGTCGCCCGACCTCAGGCCAAAACGCACCCAAGCGGCGCTTTCGTCGGTCAGTTTCGATTTGGAGAACACCGCGTACTTTTTCAGGTCCGCCAGTTGCGGCTCCAGCAGCTCGCTGGCCATCGCCAGGACCACACCGTCACCTTCGAGCAAAATGCGGAAGCTCGACTGCATCCGGCCCTTCTGCGTGCAGCGGGCGCCGAGGCTGGCGCGGCTGTCGCTCAGGTAATTGAGGTTGCAGGTCAACTGGCCTTGCAGGAACTTTCCGGCATCCGAACCGCGAACCGCGAGAACGCCTTCATGAGACAGGGTGCAGAAAAAAGCAGAATCGGCCATGGGTCATCGCAGGTAAATAGACTGGGGCACATCATAAGGGCGCGTTGGTGAAATGGGTAGTTGATAAAGGATCGGTGGTGCCCGACCAAAGCCGACTGTGCGCCCCGTCTCGGGGCTGTATACTTGCCGGCAAATTTGAGGAGGGCTCCATGGTCGAACAAGTTGAACTGAATCGCCTGTTTTGGCACAGCCGTCGCGGCATGCTTGAGCTTGACGTGTTGCTGGTGCCGTTCGTGAAAGAGGTTTATGCCGATCTGAACGAGGTGGATCGCGCGTTGTATGTGCGTCTGCTGACGTGCGAGGATCAGGACATGTTCGGCTGGTTCATGGAGCGCAGCGAGTCTGAAGATCCTGAACTGCAGCGCATGGTTCGCATGATCCTGGATCGTGTCCAGCCCAAGTAACACGTTCGAATGCCGCTGGCATGCCTCACGGCAGTTGCTGGCGGCGTATCTGTTGGCCCAGGCGTTCGCACTGGGTGCGTTGTTTCTGCTTGCGATTCCTCTCTGGGCCAGTCTGCTTGGGGCTTTAGTCTGCCTGCTGCATGGCGTTTGGGTGTTGCCTCGGCAGATTCTGTTGAATCATCCCAAGGCGTTTCGTGGATTGCGTCGGGACGCCGATGGTTGGCAGTTGTGGAGTCAGGCGGAGGGCTGGCAGGCGGTGCAGTTGCGCCCGGACAGTCTGGCGCTACCGCTGATTGTGGTGCTGAGATTCAGATTGCGCGGCGAATGGTGGGTCAGATCGATCTGCGTGCCACGGGACTCGCAGGCGGCGGATCTGCACCGACACCTGCGGGTACGGCTCAAGTTCAGCCGGCGTAGGTGGGCGGCACCAGAATAGTATCGAGTGCCTCGGGCAGCAGATCGGGATAGTCGAGGGTGTAATGCAGGCCGCGACTCTCCTTGCGTTCCATGGCTGAGCAGATCATCAGTTCTGCGACCTGTGCCAGGTTACGCAATTCGATCAGATCGCGGCTGACCTTATAGTTGCTGTAGAACTCGTCGATCTCGTCCAGCAGCAGGCGCACACGGTGCTGCGCCCGTTGCAGGCGCTTGTTGGTGCGCACGATGCCGACGTAGTCCCACATGAATCGCCGCAGTTCATCCCAGTTGTGCGCGATGATCACGTCTTCGTCCGAGTCGGTCACCTGACTGGCGTCCCACGCGGGCAGGGCGCTTGGCGCGGCGACATGGTCCAGTTGCGCGAGAATGTCGGCTGCTGCCGAACGGGCATAGACGAAACATTCCAGCAGCGAATTACTGGCCATGCGGTTGGCGCCGTGCAGGCCGGTGAAACTGGTTTCGCCGATCGCGTACAGGCCCGGCACATCGGTGCGACCGTTTTGATCGACCATCACTCCACCGCAGGTATAGTGCGCGGCGGGTACGACCGGAATAGGTTGTTTGGTGATGTCGATGCCAAAACCGAGGCAGCGCTCATAAACAGTGGGGAAGTGCGTCTTGATGAAGTCTTCGGGTTTGTGGCTGATGTCGAGATAGACGCAGTCGACACCCAGGCGCTTCATTTCATGGTCGATGGCCCGGGCGACGATGTCGCGCGGTGCCAGCTCGGCGCGCTTGTCGAAGCGAGACATGAAGCGTTCGCCATTGGGCAGCTTCAAATGGGCGCCTTCGCCGCGCAGGGCTTCGGTGATCAGAAAACTCTTGGCCTGCGGGTGATACAGACAGGTCGGGTGGAACTGGTTGAATTCCAGATTCGCCACCCGGCAACCCGAGCGCCAGGCCATGGCGATGCCATCACCGCAGGCGCCATCGGGATTGCTGGTATAGAGGTAGACCTTGGCGGCACCGCCCGAGGCCAGAATCACAAAGCGCGCGCCGTAGGTGTCGACCTCGCCGGTTTTGCGATTGAGTACATAGGCGCCGAGGCAGCGCTCGCCTTCCATGCCCAAGCGTCGTTCGGTGATCAGGTCGACGGCAACCCGCTGCTCCAGCAGCTCGATGTTTGAGCGCTCTTTGGCTTGGGCCAGCAGGGTTTTGAAGATGGCCGCGCCGGTGGCGTCGGCGGCATGGATGATGCGTCGGTGACTGTGACCGCCCTCGCGGGTCAGGTGGAATTCGAATCCGCCGTCCTCAGTGCCGGACTGATCGTCGCGGGTGAAGGGCACACCTTGGTCGATCAGCCATTGGATGGCTTCGCGGCTGTGCTCCACGGTGAAGCGTACGGCGTCTTCATGACATAGGCCGCCGCCCGCATTGAGGGTGTCATCGACATGGGATTCGACAGTATCGGTGTCGTCGAGTACGGCAGCGACGCCACCCTGAGCCCAGAACGTCGAGCCGTTGGCGAGATCGCCTTTGCTCAATACGGCAATGCGCAAATGACCCGGGAGGGTCAGCGCGAGACTCAAACCGGCAGCACCGCTGCCTATCACCAGAACATCGTGTTGGAATTGTTGGCTCATTACAGGATTCCGCTCAAAGCGACCCGGGTCGGGGGTGGCGCAAGACAGCTGGATCGGCAAGTCAAGACAGCCACACAGCCCACTAGTATATAGAGGGGGGGGACGGCACAATAGCCGAGCCGATATGGCATTGTGAAACTACTGTGACGGAAAAAACCGGGTGCTTCGTCGGAAGTTTTTTTCACCCTTTTGGGGAGAACACGACTGTATCGGCGCTGAAACAGGTTTTTTCTGCTCAGGGTTGCCCAATGTCTGGGCGGTGCGGCTATAAATAATTGGAACTTTTGCCAAAGGCCCAAGATCAATAGTCGGTGCCAGAAACAAGGGACGTGTCGGCTTCAGTGCGGAATCTGCGGTTGGATTCCTGCCCGGCGAAACCGATAACAAGATTATTCGCGCAGCCGGTTTATCCCGCGCTGCGTTTTTCGTGCGTGCCAAATCAGAGCCCGCAGGAAACTTGCCTGGAGGGGGAGAACTTTTGCGAAAAGCCCGAGTCTATGTTTGCAAGTCTGGTCGTTTAGTTATGCAAGTCTCCTTCGGGCTTATCGAGGAGTGTTCATGCTAACCCAGGAAGAGGATCAGCAGCTGGTCGAGCGCGTTCAACGCGGCGACAAGCGAGCTTTCGATCTGTTGGTGCTGAAGTATCAGCACAAGATTCTCGGGTTGATCGTGCGTTTCGTGCACGACACCCATGAAGCCCAGGACGTGGCTCAGGAAGCCTTTATCAAGGCGTATCGAGCACTTGGAAACTTTCGCGGCGACAGTGCGTTTTATACGTGGCTGTACCGTATTGCCATTAACACGGCGAAGAATTACCTGGTTTCACGCGGCCGCCGGCCGCCGGATAGCGATGTAAGTTCCGAGGATGCAGAGTTCTACGATGGCGATCACGGCCTCAAGGATCTCGAATCACCAGAACGTGCACTGCTGCGGGATGAGATCGAAGGCACCGTCCATCGAACCATCCAGCAACTGCCAGAGGATTTGCGTACGGCTTTAACTTTACGTGAATTCGATGGTCTGAGTTACGAGGACATTGCGAGCGTCATGCAATGTCCGGTGGGTACCGTGCGCTCCCGGATTTTCCGCGCCCGGGAGGCCATCGATAAAGCCCTGCAGCCGTTGTTGCAGGAAAACTGAGACAGCGGCGACAGCCAAGAGAGGAACGCCATGAGTCGTGAAGCCCTGCAGGAATCGCTGTCCGCAGTGATGGATAACGAAGCGGACGAACTGGAACTGCGTCGAGTGCTCAATGCACTGGATGATGTTGATACCCGTGAGACCTGGGCTCGTTACCAGATCGCTCGGGCAGCCATGCACAAGGATCTGCTGCTTCCACGTCTGGATATCGCTGCGGCAGTGTCTGCTGCACTGGAAGACGAAACGGCTCCGGCCAAAGTATCTCGCAGCCCATGGCGCAACCTCGGCCGTCTGGCTGTTGCAGCCTCGGTAACTGTTGCCGTTCTGGCCGGTGTTCGCCTGTACAACCAGGATGAAATCGCTGGTGTCGAACTGGCTCAGCAATCCAACCAGCCAACCCTTGCGACCCCGCAGGTCAAAGGACCGGCTGTTCTGGCTGGCTATAGTGAGAGTTCGGAAGCCACTGGCCCGATGGCCAACGGCGTATTGCAAGGTCAACCAGGCTGGCATGATCAGCGTCTGCCAGGTTACCTGCGTCAGCACGCTCAACAGGCCGCACTGAAAGGCACTGAAAGCGCACTGCCATACGCACGTGCAGCAAGTCTGGAAAACCGTTAAGGAGGATCATGCGCGCCATACCTCTACTTTCGCTTCTGCTCAGTGGCTGGTTCATTGTTCCAGCCCATGCTGATGAGGCCCAGGACTGGTTGACCCGTCTGGGCCAGGCCGAGCAGCAGCAGAGCTTTCACGGCACATTCGTTTACGAGCGTAACGGTAGCTTTTCTACCCATAACATCTGGCATCGCGTCCAGAATGGCCAGGTCCGCGAGCGTTTACTCCAGCTCGACGGTTCGGCACAGGAAGTCGTGCGCATTGATGGACATACTCAATGCGTCAGCGGCACCCTGATTGCCGGGCTGGGGGATTCTCCCAACTCAGCCGCTCGTCCTCTCGATCCGAAAAAGCTGAAAAGCTGGTATGACCTTGCCGTTATTGGCAAATCGCGCGTGGCCGGGCGAGATGCAGTGATCGTATCGCTGACGCCTCGCGACCAGCATCGTTACGGTTTTGAGTTGCATCTGGACAAGAAAACCGGCTTGCCGTTGAAGTCGTTGTTGCTGAACGACAAAGGGCAGTTGCTCGAACGCTTCCAGTTCACCAGTCTTGATACTGATGAAGTCCCCTCGGACAAAGACTTGCAGGCCGATGCCGACTGCAAGGCCATTACACTCGACAGCGACAAGGCTTCGGCGGTCAAGACCGCGCAAGTCTGGCATTCTGACTGGCTACCGCCGGGCTTCGAATTGACCAGCAGTAACTCGCACAAAGATCCCGAAACCAAGACTCAGGTCAGCAGCTTGCTGTATGACGACGGTCTGGCGCGTTTTTCGGTTTTCCTTGAGCCATTGAACGGCGCAACCGTCACCGATACTCGGACTCAATTGGGCCCGACCGTTGCTGTTTCCCGCCGCCTGACAACGCCTCAAGGCGAAATGATGGTGACAGTGGTCGGTGAGATACCGATTGGTACCGCTGAGCGAATTGCTCTGTCGATGCGTAATACCGATGGCGCTGCAACCAGCAAGCAGTGAGCTGATTTCAGTCATTACCATTTCTTCGTCGAGACGTAGATGAAATGTTTGCTGAGCATTTTCATTTGCAAATACCCCGAAAATTTTTTATAGGTCAGAGCCTCACGGCTCTGGCCTTGTTTGTTGTTCCCGGAACAAAAATGCCGGTCGGTGGTTTCCGGTGTTCCTTGCTCCATATCGCTTAACCCTGCTCGTCGTAACGGGAGCTGTATGTCGATACCAAGTTTGAAATCCTGTCTTTCCATTTTCGCCACCGTGCTGTTGCTCGGTCAGGCGGTGCCTGCTGCGCAGGCGGCTGATCTGCCTGACTTCACCCAATTGGTCGAACAAGCTTCGCCAGCGGTGGTGAACATCAGTACCACGCAGAAACTGCCGGATCGCAAAGTGAATCAGCAGATGCCTGATCTGGAAGGCCTGCCGCCGATGCTGCGCGAGTTCTTCGAGCGCGGGATGCCGCCTCAGCAGCGTTCGCCGCGCGGTGATCGTCAGCGTGAAGCGCAATCGCTGGGTTCGGGCTTCATCATTTCTCCGGACGGTTACATCCTCACCAACAACCACGTGATTGCCGATGCCGACGAAATCCTCGTACGCCTCGCCGACCGCAGTGAAATGAAAGCCAAGCTGATCGGCACCGACCCGCGCTCCGACGTGGCATTGCTGAAAATCGAAGGCAAGGATCTGCCGGTGCTCAAGCTCGGCAAATCCCAGGACCTGAAAGCCGGCCAATGGGTCGTGGCAATCGGTTCGCCATTCGGCTTCGACCACACTGTGACCCAGGGTATCGTCAGTGCCGTCGGTCGTAGTCTGCCGAACGAAAACTATGTGCCGTTCATTCAGACCGACGTGCCAATCAACCCGGGCAACTCCGGTGGTCCGCTGTTCAACCTGAATGGTGAAGTGGTCGGCATCAACTCGCAGATCTACACCCGTTCGGGCGGCTTCATGGGCGTGTCGTTCGCGATCCCGATCGACGTGGCGATGGACGTATCCAATCAGTTGAAGAGCGGCGGCAAGGTCAGCCGTGGCTGGTTGGGCGTGGTTATCCAGGAAGTGAACAAGGATCTCGCCGAGTCGTTCGGTCTGGATAAACCGGCCGGTGCGCTGGTTGCGCAGATTCAGGATGACGGCCCGGCAGCCAAGGGTGGCCTGCAAGTCGGTGACGTGATCTTGAGCATGAACGGCCAGCCGATCGTCATGTCTGCTGACTTGCCACACCTGGTCGGCGCACTGAAAGCGGGCGCCAAAGCCAATCTGGAAGTGATTCGTGAAGGCAAGCGCAAGAACGTCGAGCTGACCGTTGGCGCGATCCCGGACGAAGACAAGGAGCTGGATGCGTTGCCGAAGTCCGGCACTGAAAGCACCAGCAATCGCCTCGGTGTTTCGGTAGGCGAACTGACCGCTGAGCAGAAGAAAACCTACGACCTCAAAGGTGGTGTGGTGATCAAGGAAGTGCAGGACGGTCCTGCGGCGTTGATCGGTCTGCAGCCAGGTGACGTGATCACGCACTTGAACAACCAGGCCATCGGTTCCAGCAAGGAGTTCGGCGAGATCGCCAAAGCGCTGCCGAAGAACCGTTCGGTGTCGATGCGCGTACTGCGTCAAGGTCGTGCCAGCTTCATCACCTTCAAGCTGGCTGAATAATCCAGCGGTAGGGTAAAAAAAACCGCCTCGAAAGAGGCGGTTTTTTTATGCCTGGAGCTTTTGTCCCGGCGGGTAACGATCAGCCCATCATGTCCTTGATCATGCGCTCCTGCTCCATCAGCTCACGCTGGCGAGCATCGATGCGTGAAGACAGCGGGAAGTTGCTGCCCGCCTTGCGCTTGGCAAAGTCGAGCTGCTGGATCGCCTGACGGTAATCGCCGACCAGTGCGAAGTATTCAGCACGCGCCTGATGCAGGCCGATGATATTGCCCGACAAGCCACGAGTCTCGGCGACCTGATACCAGACGTCCGGATCATCCGGGCGTGATTTGAGTAACGCTTCCAGCGCCTTTTCGGCATCAGGCGCGCGATTCTGTTTCAGCAGCAGATCCACGCGCACCTGATTCAGCGGATAGTTGCCCGGATACTGCGTGAGCATTCGGTCAACTCGCGATTGCGCATCCGGCAGGCGATTATTGGTGATGTCCAGATCGACCTGAGCAAGGTTGTAGATGATTTCGTTCGGTGACGTTGCCAACAATTGCTTGAGGTTCTCACGCGCCTCGTTCAATTGGCCGCCCTTGATCTGCGCAATCGCCAGACCATAGCGCGCCACGTCGTTTTTCGGGTTCTCATCCAGCTGCGCACGGAAACGCTTGGCGCCCAGGCCCGGGGTTTCTTCGTAGATCAGTTGCACGCGTGTGCGGATCAACTGATAGCGCTTGGAGTCTTCGATGCCACCCGGTTTGGCCTGTTCGGCGCGGTTTCGGGTGTCGGCGATACGCGATTCGGTCACCGGGTGAGTCAGCAGGAATTCCGGGGGCTTGGCGTCGAAACGATATTGACGCATCAGGCGCTCGAACATGGTCGGCATCGAGCGCGGGTCATACCCGGCCTTCTCCAGATTGAGAATGCCGATACGGTCAGCTTCCTGTTCGTTCTGCCGGGAGAAGGTGCGTTGCGATTGAATTGCCGCCGCCTGCGTACCGGCGATGGTCGCGATCCCGGCGTCACCGCCGCCGGCCGCGGCAATGACGATCCCCGCCAGCAGTGCGGCCATCATCGGCACCTGCATCCGCTGCGAAGCCTCGACACCACGAGCGAAGTGGCGTTGCGACAAGTGCGCCAATTCGTGCGCGAGTACAGAAGCGTATTCACCTTCGGTCTGCGCATTGAGAAACAGACCGCCGTTGACACCGACCACACCACCCGGCGCCGCGAAGGCGTTGAGCTGTGGGCTGTTGATCAGAATGAACTCAAGACGCCGGTCGGTGACCTGGCTGGTCTCCACCAACTTGTACACGCTGGATTCGACGTAGTCTTTGAGTTGCGGATCGTTGAGCTGTGAAACCTGGCTACGCAACATCGCCAGCCATGCGCGGCCGAGCTGATATTCCTGTTGCGGCGAGACAATGGCAGAACTGGCGTCGCCGAGTGACGGCAGATCGTCGGCAAAGCCTGGTGAGGCGAGCAGGCAAGCGAGCGTCAGCAGGGTAGGGCGCAGAAAAGTCATGCACAAAGCCTTAGAAGACAAAGACCTTACTGTAGCCGGACACCGGAGCTGCGACCAGATATTCTAGGCAGCTCGACGACCTGAACCGGAGTGACGCAATGACCGACGCTGTAGCCCATGACGTGGAACTGGACGCCAGTGGCCTGAATTGTCCGTTGCCGTTGCTCAAGGCAAAAATGGAACTCAACAAACTCCAAAGCGGCGCCGTCCTCAAGGTGATCGCCACGGATGCCGGCTCGCAGCGCGACTTTCGCACCTTCGCCAAATTGGCCGGTCATACGCTGCTGCGCGAAGAAGACGATGCGGGCGTTTACCGTTACTGGTTGAAAAAGGCCTGAAACCGACAGCGTTAAATCTAAGGATTATTGATGTTCAAAGTGTTACGCGACTGGATTCAGCGCTACTTCTCCGATGAAGAAGCCGTGGTGCTGGCGGTGCTGCTGTTTCTCGCCTTCACCGCGGTTCTCACCCTTGGCGGCATGCTCGCGCCAGTATTGGCGGGGATGGTGCTGGCGTATCTGATGCAGGGCCTCGTGGTTACGCTGGAACGGCTGCGCGTGCCGGGTGGTGTGGCGGTGGGGTTGGTGTTCGCGCTGTTCATGGGCGTGTTGATGCTGTTCATCGTCGTGGTGCTGCCGTTGCTCTGGCATCAGTTGATCACCCTGTTCAATGAGCTGCCGGGCATGCTCGCCAAGTGGCAATCGCTGCTGCTGTTGCTGCCGGAGCGTTATCCGCATCTGGTTTCCGATGAACAAGTCTTGCAAGCCATCGAAGCGGCGCGCGGCGAGATCGGCAAGTTCGGCCAGTGGGCATTGACGTTCTCGCTGTCGAGTCTGCCGCTGCTGGTGAACATCATGATCTATCTGGTGCTGGTGCCGATCCTGGTGTTCTTCTTCCTTAAGGACCGGGCCATGATCGGTGAGTGGGTGCGTGGCTATCTGCCGCGTGAGCGCGCGCTGATTACTCGGGTTGCGCAGGAAATGAACCGGCAGATCGCCAACTACATTCGCGGCAAGGTCATTGAAATCGTGATTTGCGGTGGGGTGACCTACATCGCGTTTGTCGCCCTGGGGCTCAACTATGCGGCGCTGCTGGCGTTGCTGGTCGGTGTGTCGGTGGTGGTGCCGTATGTCGGTGCCGTGGTGGTGACCGTGCCGGTGCTGTTGATCGCGTTGTTCCAGTGGGGCTGGAGCGATCAGTTCATCTATCTGATGGCGGTGTACGGGATCATTCAGACACTGGATGGCAACGTGCTGGTGCCATTGCTGTTCTCGGAGGCGGTCAATTTGCACCCGGTGGCAATCATCTGCGCCGTACTGTTGTTTGGCGGGTTGTGGGGGTTCTGGGGGGTGTTCTTTGCGATTCCGCTGGCGACGCTTTTCAAGGCTGTGCTGGATGCGTGGCCGCGCCAAGAGCCGGCGGTGGCGCCACTGCTGTAGTGGTTGATCCAAATTGTTTGGTAACACTTAGGGCCTATTCGCGAGCAAGCTCGCTCCCACATTGGATCTGTGGCGCTCACAAGTCCAATGTGGGAGCGAGCTTGCTCGCGAAGGCGTCAATGAGGGCGACGCAAAACCATCAGGCTTTATTCAAATCCTGAGCCGCGGCCAGAACGGCATCCACATGCCCCGGCACCTTCACACCACGCCATTCCTTGCGCAGCACACCGTCCTTGTCAATCAGGAAGGTGCTGCGATCAACGCCCAGGTATTCCTTGCCATACAGCTTCTTCAACTTGATCACGTCGAACAACTGGCAAACCGCCTCGTCCTTGTCGCTGATCAACTCAAAGGGAAATTCCTGCTTGCCCTTGAAGTTCTCGTGGGACTTCAGGCTGTCGCGCGAAATGCCGAAGACTTCTGTGTTGGCAGCCTTGAACGCTTCATGTTGATCACGGAAGCCCTGACCCTGAGTCGTGCAGCCCGGGGTGCTGTCCTTCGGATAGAAGTAGATCACCACCTGCTTGCCCTTCAGGGCAGACAGCTTGACGGTCTGCCCGCTGGTGGCAGGTGCTTCGAAATCGGCAACCGGTTGGTCGATGACAACGGTCATGAAAGCTTCCTTACATTGGGTTCTGTGGGCGCCAAGGCTCGATCAGTGCGTCCAGGTTCATCGCGTCGGAGAAATCGAGGAACTGGTCGCGTAGCCAGCTGATCTGGGTGCCGGCCGGCAGGGTCACGGTAAACGTGGCGTTGAGCATGGTGCCGCCGGTCTGTGGCGCCTGATAGGTGTCGCAGGTGAGGTTTTCCAGCTCGACATTGTGATCCATGAAGAACTGGCACAGCTCATTGATGATGTCCGGGCGATACGCCGAGCTGACATAAGCCACATACGGCAGGGCTTGAGGACGATTTTCCAGCGGCGCGCTGCGCACTACGTTGGCGGTGAAAGCATGTTTTTTGGCCAGGCCCGGCAGGCTGCCTTCCAGGCGAGCGAGGGCGTCCCAGCTGCCGGAGACCTCGAGGACCAAAGCGCTGCACTCACCGTGGCGAGTCAGGCGCGATGTAACCACGGCGCAGCGATTTTCATGGCTGGCGCGGCACAGGACGTTAGTCAGCTCCATGGGGTTGGCGCCGAGGGCACTGATGACAAGGAATTGTTCGCGAACTGTGGGGGTGGACATGCAGCATTCCTAAAGCGATGAGCGGTCGGTAGGGTTACAGGCGTTGGCTGCCGGGGAGGGCCTGTTCTGGCTGTCCGTACAAAGCGACCCGGCCAGCGCTCGCGGCTCGCTCCACTATAGCGGGAGCGCGTCGATGCGACGCAGGAACGGGGTCTGGGAGGCCGTAAAGGGAGGCAGGAACCCGGCGTACAAGCTGATCAGTACCGATCAAAGTCTGAAGGGTAGCGAAAAGCGGCGCCAAGGGGAATGGCGGCAGCGCAGTACTTCGCTTGTGCAAGCATCTTGGCGCCAGTACCATTACCGCTCTCTTTTTCCGGCAGGAGCGGTTTCATGATTGCGGGCAGTATGGTGGCACTGGTCACTCCCATGGATGCACAAGGGCGTCTTGACTGGGACAGCCTCAGCAAACTCGTGGACTTCCATCTCAAGAACGGCACCCATGCCATTGTCGCCGTCGGTACTACCGGCGAGTCGGCAACCCTTGATGTAGAAGAACACATCGCCGTCATCAAAGCCGTGGTCAAACAGGTTGGCGGGCGCATCCCGGTCATCGCCGGCACTGGCGCCAACTCGACCCGTGAAGCCGTCGAGCTGACCCGCAACGCCAAAGAAGCCGGCGCCGATGCCTGCCTGCTGGTCGTTCCGTACTACAACAAGCCGACTCAGGAAGGTTTGTACCAGCACTTCAAGCACATCGCTGAAGCGGTCGACATTCCACAGATTCTCTATAACGTTCCCGGCCGCACGTCGTGCGACATGCAGGCCGAGACCGTGATTCGCCTGTCCACCGTACCGAACATCATCGGGATCAAGGAAGCCACTGGCGACCTGAAACGAGCCAAAGCGATCATTGATGGCGTGAGCAAGGACTTTATCGTGCTGTCTGGCGATGATCCGACCGCCGTCGAGCTGATCCTGCTGGGTGGCAAAGGCAACATCTCCGTTACTGCCAACGTCGCTCCACGCGAAATGGCCGACCTGTGCGAGGCCGCGCTCAAGGGCGACGCCGACACTGCACGGGCGATCAACGAAAAACTGATGCCGCTGCACAAAGACCTGTTCATCGAGGCCAACCCGATTCCGGTGAAGTGGGCTTTGGTAGAAATGGGCCTGATGCACGAAGGCATCCGCTTGCCACTGACCTGGCTGAGCACACCTTGTCATGAAACGCTGCGCTCGGCCCTGCGCCAGTGCCGCGTCCTGGTTTAATTGAGGAAGTACAACGCATGAAGCGAATGGCCGGACTTTCCGCACTTGCCTTGATTATCTCCAGCACCAGTGGCTGCGGATGGGTCTGGGGCCCGGAAGGTTATTTCCGTGACCGTGGTAGCGATTACCTGGAAGCGCAACAGACTGCACCTATGCAACTGCCACCGGATGTCAACACTTCCAAACGTCTGGATCCGCTGCTGCCGATCCCGCGTAACGTCGCTGACGACACCGCCAAGGGCGAATACATAGTTCCGCGTCCTCAGCCGCTGTCGGCCGTTGCCGACGCCAGCGATTACTCGCTGCAGAAGAGCGGTGATTCGCGTTGGGTCGTGGCCCAGCACCCACCGGCCGAAGTCTGGCCAGTGGCGGTGCAGTTCTTCCAGGACAACGGCTTCCGTCTGGATGAACAGCGTCCGCAAACCGGCGAATTTACCACCACCTGGCAGCATTCCGACGAACTGTCCGCGTCCATGGCCAAGCGCTTGAGCGCAGCCGGTATCGCCAGCGACAGCGAAACCCGCGTGCGTGTGCGCATCGAGCCGGGCGTGCAGCGCAACACCAGTGAAATCTATGTGGTCAGCGCCGAGCGTCCTGCCGGCAGCACGGCCGACGTGGCCTTCACCAACCGTTCGGTCAACACTGGCCTGGACGCAGCCCTGGTCGACGACATGCTCGCGAGCATGAGCCGGATCTCCGAGAAGGGCGGTTCGGTGTCGATGTTGGCCTCGCGTGATTTCGATACCCCCAGCCGTGTCAGCCTCAGCGAAGACGGCAGCGGTAACCCGGTGTTGAACGTCGGTACCGATCTGGACCGTGCCTGGTCGAGCGTTGGCCGTGCATTGGAACAAGGCGAATGGCGCGTTGAAGACATCAACCGCAGCCTGGGCCTGTACTACATCAACCTGGCCGAAAAAGCCGAGAAGAAAGACGACAAGCCTGGTTTCTTCAGCAGCCTGTTCGGCAGTGCGCCGAGCAAGGAAGAAGTTGAAGCCCGTGCCGAGCGCTATCAGGTTCGCCTGAGCAAGGTTGGCGAGAACATTCAGGTGACCGTCGAGAAAAACATCAACACCGTCGCGCCGGCTGAAGTGGCACGTAAAGTGTTGAGCGTGATTCAGGACAACCTGGGCTGATCAACCATGCGTTTTGCCGTTCTCGGCAGCGGTAGCCAAGGGAACGGCACGCTGATCGCCAGTGCTGATACGTACGTGCTGGTGGATTGTGGTTTTTCCCTGCGGGAAACCGAAAAACGCCTGTTGCGCCTGGGTGTGAGCCCGGCGCAACTGAGCGCGATACTCGTAACCCACGAACATGCCGACCACGTGCATGGCGTGGGTTTGCTGTCTCGGCGCTACAATCTACCGGTCTACCTCAGTCGCGGCACACTGCGCGGGATGCGCAAACCGATTGAACCCGCAGGCTTTCTGGCCGGCGGCGAGCAACTGCAGATCGGTGCTCTGAACATCGGGGTCATTGCCGTGGCCCATGATGCGCAGGAACCGACCCAGTATGTCTTCAGTGATCACGAGCAGCGGCGTTTCGGCCTGCTGACCGACCTGGGTTCCTACTGCGAGCGGGTGCTGGACGGTTATCGGGACCTCGATGCGTTGATGATCGAGTCCAACCATTGTCGCGACATGCTGGCCCGTGGTCATTACCCGTACTTTCTCAAGCAGCGGGTGGGCGGCGAGCTGGGACATTTGAACAACCATCAGGCGGCATTCCTGGTGTCCGAGTTGGGCTGGCAGGGGCTGCAACACCTGGTCCTGGCCCACCTGAGCAGCAAGAACAACCTGCCGCAGCTGGCCCGGCAATGTTTTGTCGACACCCTCGGGTGCGACCCGGACTGGCTGCAACTGGCCGATCAAGATTCAGGGCTCGACTGGCGCCACATCGCCTAGCCCACCTACTTAGCAAGCGGAGCCCATCATGGAAAAACGTGAAGAACTCTACCGCGGCAAAGCCAAATCGGTTTACAAGACCGACGACGCTGACCGCTTGATCCTGCTGTTTCGCAACGACACCTCGGCGTTCGACGGCAAGCGCATCGAGCAGCTCGACCGCAAAGGCATGGTCAACAACAAGTTCAACGCCTTCATCATGCAGAAGCTCGAAGCGGCCGGCGTACCGACCCAATTCGACAAACTGCTGGCCGACAACGAAGTCCTGGTGAAGAAGCTGGACATGATCCCGGTCGAGTGCGTCGTGCGTAACTACGCTGCTGGCAGCCTGGTCAAGCGTCTGGGCGTCGAAGAAGGCCTGAAGCTCAACCCTTACACCTTCGAGCTGTTCCTGAAGGACGACGCCAAGGGTGACCCGTTCATCAACGAATCCCACGTCGTGGCATTCGGCTGGGGCACCGCCGAGCAACTGGTTCGCATGAAAGAACTGTCGCTCAAGGTCAACGAAGTCCTGACCAAGCTGTTCGACGACGCCGGCCTGCTGCTGGTCGACTTCAAGCTTGAGTTCGGCGTGTTCAGCGACGGCTCGATCGTCCTCGGCGACGAGTTCAGCCCGGACGGCTGCCGTCTGTGGGACAAGGACACCAAGAAGAAGATGGACAAGGACCGCTTCCGCCAGGGCCTCGGTGACGTCATCGAAGCCTACGAAGAAGTCGCCAATCGTCTGGGCGTACCGCTTTAATCGACGCAAGCATCTGATAGCACGAAGAAATTTTCGAAAGAGGGTTTGCTTTCGGTAAAAGTGTTGTTATGATGCGCGCCGTTGGAGAGATGCCAGAGTGGCCGAATGGGACGGATTCGAAATCCGTTGTACCTTCACCGGTACCTAGGGTTCGAATCCCTATCTCTCCGCCATTACATAGAAAAAGCCCCGTAGATGAAAATCTACGGGGCTTTTTCGTTTCTGCGAATCCGGTATTCGTGGCGATAGCGATAGCGATAGCGATAGCGATAGCGCTGAAGCGGGTCTGGCACGGTTAGGTCATCGGAGAGGCAATTTAAGTCAACGCCGCCTCTGCCGACATTAGAGATACGACGCTCGCAGGACTCGTCGACCCGTTTAAAGCCGCGTTCGTAGAATAGGGGCTGTCATTATGGCCAGCGATCAGCAGCAGAACACGCCTGTCGTCGTTTATCCTCTGTCCCGCCATGAGGCCAGCGCTCTCACTAAAGTGGAGACTTGCTCACCTCGGCGGTGAAAGGCGCATCCAGCGAGTTCCAGCCTCGCTCCCTATTTGAATTGGTTTGAATATGATAATTCCACCATCGGCCCAAGGTGCTCACCGCGTTTCTGAACGTCAGTCCGTCAACTCAGGCAGCAGCGCCGCACCCCACGTCGAAGAGTGCGAAGTACTGGTTGCGCAGCCGCCATTATTCGAGGATGGCGAGCCGCCAGTCGGCGTGGTTATCCATGCGTCTTACCCCGAAGTGCTGCAAGATATCCTGCGCCGTTTGATTAAACTGCCTGAACGCCTGCATCTCTACGTAACCTGCGTAGCCGGTCGTGACGATGAGGTCCGTGCTCAGCTGACTGCCAGCAGATTGGGTTTTTCGCTATACCGAGTGCCGAACCACGGCAGGGACGCTTTGCCGTTTCTGCGAGTGCTGCCGTTCTTGCGTGCCGATAACATCCGCACGCTGGTCAAGCTGCACACCAACCGTTCGCTGCACTTGGGCGGGGAGAACGACTGCGGCGTTGAACTATTCGATGATCTGCTCGGCCCGGTACGATTCAGTCGAGCGCTGGAACAACTTGCCGACCCGGTGCACGTTCCAATGCTGGGTCCCCAGCGATACCTGCTGCCAGTTACCCATTTGCTCAGCGACAGCAATCGTGCGTTGCTTGTCACCTTGGCCGAGCGTAGCGGCATTGATCCGCAAGGCATCAACGAAGCGGATTATTTTTCCGGCACCATGTTCTTTGCGCGAACTGAAGTGTTTGCTCCACTGGAGCGGATGCAGCTCACGGGTAACGATTTCGAAGCTGAAAGCGGCCAGCTCGACGGCACCCTCGCACACACGTTGGATCGATTTTTCGGCGTTCTGGCGAATGTTGGCCGCCAGCAGCGCAATATCGACCTTTATCAGCGCTGGCTGGCGAGTCGGCAACTGGCTGCCGTTGAGATCGAAGGTTTACCCGCGCGACTGGCGAGCTGGCCGCGGCAACCGGACGTATTGCTGGTGTTGACCGACACTGCGGGTGACATCGGGCTGTTGCGTTCCAGCCTGGCAAGCATCGATCGTCAGCTTTACCAGGCGGCGGCTATCGTGGTGCTCTCTAACGTCGAACCTGTTGGCGTGACGCCGGCCGACAATCTGGTCTGGCTACCGCTGGCCGAATCCTGGCCGAGCCAGCTCAATGAGCTGTTGCAGGAGATCGAGGTTGAATGGTGGTACCTGCTACGGGGTGGAGACGAACTTGATCCTCACGCGCTGCTTTTGCTCGCCGAAGGCATCGCGCTGAATCCCGGTGTCAGCGCGTGCTACAGCGATGAAGACTCACTGACCGCTGAAGGCTGCCAGGGTCCGGTATTCAAACCGGATTTGAATCTGGATATGTTGCGCAGTTATCCGTATGTCGGCCGCGCACTGTCCTTCAGTCGCGAGGCCGCACTGGCGGCTGACGGCTTTGATCCCGCCTTCAGCGAACTGGCGCCCCATGATTTGCTTTTTCGGCTGATTGAAACTCACGGTCTGGGGACGGTCGGGCACCTCGCGGATGTGCTGGTGCATCAGGCCATCAATTTCCCCCAGTGGCTCAGTGAACCCCAGGTCATCGCGAACTCGGCAGCCATCGTCGGGGCGCACCTGCAGCGCCTGGGCGTCGCTCATGAGCTGCAGGCCGGCCCCTTGCCAATGGCTAACCGTGTGGTCTACCAACATGCGGAGCAGCCGCTGGTCTCGATCCTTATTCCCACCAAGGACTGCCTGCCGATGCTGCTGCGCTGCATCGAAAGCATCATGGAGAAAACCAGCTACACCAATTACGAACTGATCATCGTCGACAACAACAGCGAAACCGCCGAAGCCCGGGAATGGTTCAACGGTATGGAACTGTTGAACAATCCCAAGGTGCGCATCCTGCGCTATCCACACCCGTTCAATTATTCGGCAATCAATAATTTTGCCGCCAGCCATGCCCGCGGCGATTACCTGGTGCTGCTCAACAATGACACGGCGATCATTGATGGCGCCTGGCTTGGTGCGCTGCTCCATCACGCCCAGCGGCCAGAAGTGGGGATAGTGGGCGCCAAACTGTTGTTCCTCGACGGGACTGTTCAGCACGCAGGCGTGGTACTCGGGTTGCGTGGCGTTGCAGACCACCCGTTTATCGGCGATGCAATGCAGTCCAACGGCTATCTTCACCGCTTGCATCTTGATCAGAACTACAGCGCGGTCACCGCCGCCTGCCTGATGATCAGCACCGAGCTGTACAAGCAAGTGGGTGGAATGGACGAGGTCGGCCTGGCCGTCTCCTTTAACGATGTGGATCTGTGCCTGAAAGTCGGCCAGGCTGGACGGCTGATTGTCTGGACGCCTTATGCGCTGCTCGTTCACGAAGCCAGTGTGAGCCAGAACAACGTCGACACGACCAAGGAAGAAGCCAAACGCAAACGGTTCAAGGGCGAACAGTCGGTGATGTACCAGCGTTGGCTTGCGCAAATCGCCAACGATCCGGCCTACAACCGCAACCTGACTCTGGAAGGCAGTGGCTTCTCCTCCAAATACCGCACCGATACTGACTGGCACCCGTTTGCCAGTCGTGAGTTGCCTCACGTGCTGTGTCACCCCCTCGACTCTTTCGGCAGCGGACACTACCGCGTGCGTCAGCCTTTCGCTGCCCTGAAAGCCGCGCAGCTGATCGGCGGAGTGGTGAGCGACGAGGGACTGCAACCGACCGAACTGGAGCGCATTGCGCCGGACACGATCATTTTCCAGGGGCAGCACACAACGCCGCATCTGGAGTACATGCAGGACACCAAGGCATTCTCCAGGGCGTTCAAGGTTTACGAGCTGGATGACTACATTCTTGACGTGCCCGCAGGCAACTTGAACCACGAGCTGCTTCCCAAAGACATCACCAAACGCTTGAAGAAAGCCGTAGGACTGTGCGATCGGTTGGTGGTGTCGACCGAGCCGCTGGCCAATGCGCTGAAGGGGTTCAACGCCGACATCCGGGTGATGGAAAACCGTCTGCCGAGCCATTGGTGGAGCGACCTGACCAGCCAGCGCCAACAAGGCCGCAAGCCTCGGGTTGGCTGGGCCGGCGGCTCGAGCCACAGCGCCGACCTGCAAGTCATTGCCGAAGTGGTTCGTGCGCTGGAAGGGGAAGTTGAATGGGTGTTCATGGGGATGTGCCCACCGGCACTGCGTCCCTATGTCCATGAGTTTCACAGAGGGGTGAGTATCGAAAAATACCCGCAAAGACTGGCCGGCCTGAATCTGGATCTGGCTTTGGCACCGCTCAAAGACAACTTTTTCAACGCCTGCAAAAGCAATTTGCGCTTGTTGGAATATGGCGCCTGTGGTTTCCCCGTGATCTGCTCGGACATCGTTTGTTATCGGGGTGATTTCCCGGTGACGAGGGTCAGGAGCCGTTCGCAAGACTGGATTGCCGCTATTCGCGAACATCTTGCGGAACCCGATGCCAGCGCCAGGGCTGGAGAGGCTCTGCGCAGCGTTGTACTCGATGACTGGATGCTCAAGGACGAACATCTGTTGGCGTGGCGAAACGCCTGGCTGGCGGACTGAACAAGAAGCCAGCGTTGCGCGCTGCTTCTTCAAGCTATTTCGATACTGATCCGAAAAAAAGCCTCACAGCCTTAAAACTGTGGGGCTTTTGCATTTCTGCAGGGTCGTGCAGAGCGGTTAAATCTCCTTGACCGGCGTCTCCCCCTGCACAGCCTTGATCAACCCGATCACATGCAAACAATCCGCTTTGTTCACATAAGACTCGCCACTGGCGATGGTCTCGTGGTTGCCCGCCCTCAGTCTCCAGCGCCATTGCCCTTTGCCGGTGCTCGGGGTGCCTCTGGATTGCCTGTAAATCTCGAAATACATTCAGTTCGCTCCATGCGATTTTATTTGTGCGACAGCCTGTGTGGCGCATGCTCGCAAGCCTAGCGCAGAGGGTTTTTTTGGCTATCGGACATTTGTTTCCAATCGTTCGCGGATGTTTCTGAAGGGCGCGGCCCAGAGCGGGTGATAGGCCTGTGGATTGGCCAATATGACGCTGTCTGATCCTTGCAACGCCGTCGACGCTCCTGCTTAATACGAGACGGCTCATGGCGTCGAATATCGTTCGGCGACCGACAAACACTATAAAAAGAGCACTCCTTTGATTGAGCACGGAACGCAACAGGCCGGGCAGGTGACGTTATCGCTGGTGGTCCCCGTTTTTAACGAGGAGGACAGCCTCGACACCTTTTTGCGGCGCATCAATGAAGTCTTTCAGCCACAGATGTCGATCGATCTTGAGCTGGTGTTCGTCAACGATGGCAGCACCGATGCCACGCTCGAACGCCTGCTCGAACATCAGCGCCAGGATGTGCGCCTGCGTATCGTCGACCTGAGCCGCAACTTCGGCAAAGAAGCGGCGCTGTCCGCCGGTTTGCAGATCGCGACCGGACAAATCGTGGTGCCGATCGATGCTGACTTGCAGGACCCGCCGGAGGTCATTCTGCAGATGATCGAGCGCTGGCGAGAAGGCTTTGAAGTGGTGCTCGGTCACCGCATCAGCCGTCGCAGCGACACGTGGGCGAAGCAGACTTCCGCTCACTGGTTCTACCGCCTGCACAACAAGATCGCCGAACAGCCTTTGCCCGAGAACGTCGGCGATTTTCGTTTGATGGATCGTTGTGTGGTCGACGCCTTGCTGACCTTGCCCGAATCCCGGCGCTTCATGAAGGGCCTGTTCGCCTGGGTCGGTTTTCGCACCACCCATGTCGATTATGAGCGCCCCGAGCGGGTGGCGGGGCAGAGCAAGTTCAATGGCTGGCGCCTGTGGAATTTTGCGTTGGAGGGCATCACCAGTTTCAGCACCGAGCCGCTGCGGATCTGGACCTATGTGGGTGCGCTGGTGTCGTTCGTGTCTTTTGCCTTCGCCATGTTCATTGTTTTGCGTACGTTGATTCACGGTGTCGATATGCCCGGTTATGCCTCGCTGATGGTGGCCGTGACCTTTCTCGGCGGACTGCAACTGATTGGCATCGGAGTGCTCGGTGAGTACCTGGGCCGCACCTATATCGAATCCAAACGCCGGCCGGTTTTTCTGGTGCGTCGCGTCTACGACCCCAAGGACTGATACATGGATCTCAAGGAAACCGACATCCTCGGCGACAGCATCGGCGAGCATTGGTATTACTGCTCGAAAGCTGCAGCCACCACACGGTTGCTCGGTGAGGGGCCGATTACCCGCATCCTCGATGTCGGCGCTGGCTCGGGATTTTTCTCCCACCATTTGCTGATGCACACCGATGCGCGCGAAGCGTGGTGTGTGGATATCAGCTATCCCGCCGACTCCAGCAGCACCACTGCCGGCAAACCGGTGCACTACCGTCGCGGGATCGAAACTATCGATGCCGATCTGGTGCTGTTGATGGACGTGCTGGAGCATGTCGATGACGACCTCGGTTTGCTCAAGATGTACGTTGATAAAGTGCCATCGGGCAGCCGCTTTCTGATGACAGTCCCGGCGTTCCAGTTCTTGTGGAGCGGGCACGATGATTTTCTCGAGCACAAGCGCCGCTACACTCTGGCGCAGTTCGAAACCCTCGCGCGCGATGCCGGTTTGACGGTGCAGCGCGGTGCTTATTATTTCGGCGCGGTGTTCCCGATTTCGGCGGCGTTGCGCTTGTTGGCGCAAGGTGCGCAAACCCAAACCCAAACGCCACGCTCGCAGCTCAAGCGCCATCATCCGCTGGTGAACGGCGTTCTCAAGACCTTGTGCCGCCTCGAACTGCCGTTGATGGGCATGAATCGCCTGGCCGGGTTGAGCGTGTTCGTGCTGGCTCAAAAACCGTGACCTCGGCGCAAAAATCAGCATTGATCCAGCGTGGTGTGCGCTTCGCCGTGACCGGGCTGTTTGTCACCGCGCTGCATGCGCTGGTGGCGGTGCTATTTATCAATTTCATCGCCGCACAACCACCGCTAGCCAACGGCGTCGCGTTTGCGGTGGCAACGGTGGTGTCCTATGTGATCAACACCACCTGGAGTTTTTCTGCCCGTTTGCACGGCCGAACCCTGCTGCGGTTCCTGATGGTCTCCGTGGGCGGCTTTTTCCTGGCGATGTTCGTTGCCTGGGCCGCACAGATTGCCGGGCTGCACTATCTGCTGGGCATCGTCGCGGTGGCGCTGACGATTCCGGCGTTCACCTTTGTCTTGCACAATTTCTGGACGTATCGATGAAGGATTCACGACACCATCCGGCGCTGGGCCTGTTGCCTTTGCTGCTCGGCGTTCTGGCCTTTTTCTGCGTGATCGGGCCACAAGCGCTGGATCCGCAAAACATTGCCTGGCTGGAGCAGGGCGATCCGGCGACGCATTATCTGGGCTGGGCATATTTCCGCCATTCACCCTGGACCTTTCCGCTGGGCCTTAACCCGTCCTATGGTCTGGAATTGGGCAATTCGATTATTTTCTCCGACTCCAATCCGCTGCTGGCGCTGCTGTTCAAACCGTTCAATGCGTGGTTGCCAGCGACGTTCCAGTATTTCGGTCTGTGGCTGTTGGCATGTTTCGTTCTGCAAGCGTGGTTTGGCTGGAAACTGCTAGGGCTGATGACGGGGAATCCGCTGATTCGCTTGCTGGGCAGCGGTTTGCTGGTGTTTTCGCCGCCGATGTTCCTGCGCATGGGCGGGCACCTTTCCCTGTCCGGGCATTTTCTGATTCTGGCGGCGTTGTACCTGGCGTTATTACCGAATCTGTATCGACGTCGTCTGGCCTGGGGCGCGTTGCTGGCGGTGACGGCGATGGTGCATGCCTACCTGTTGGCGATGGTGGCGCTGATCTGGGTGGCGGATCTGCTCGGCAAGACCTTCAGCCAACAATTGACCCGGCGCCAGGGTCTGCTCGAAGGCGTTTCGCTGTTTGCCGTGGTGAGTGTGTGCTGCTGGCAGGTCGGTTACTTCGCTATTGCTGATGGCGCGCAATCCGGCGGTTTCGGTTTGTACCGGATGAACTTGCTGTCGCCATTGGATCCGGCAGGCTGGTCGTTGATTTTGCCGAATTTGCCGAAAGCCAGTGGCGATTACGAAGGCTTCAACTATCCGGGCCTTGGCGTGTTGTTGCTGGTGCCGTTGGCACTGATTGCCTGGCTTGGAAACCGCCAGGCGCTGAAGAGTGAGCTTCGCGTTCGCCCTTGGTTATTGCTGGCGTTGATCGGTTTATCGTTGTTCGCGCTATCTAACCAGATCGGGGTCGGCGCACACACGTTCAGCTACCCGCTACCGAAAGTCGCCATCAAACTGGCGAATGTTTTTCGTGCCTCGGGGCGGATGTTCTGGCCGGTGTTGTACGCGCTCATCTTGATAGTGCTGTTCCTGCTGGTGCGCGGTTATCGGCCACGCATTGTCGTCGCGCTGCTGGCGCTGGCGTTGACGATGCAGATCGTGGATACGCGCAACGGCTGGATGGGCTTGCGCAACAGCAAGATGATGACGCCGTCCGCAGAATGGCCAACGCCGATGCGTGATCCGTTCTGGGAGAATGCGGCGGCGCATTACCCGAACGTGCGCAGTCTGATGCCACAGAATCAGTCCGAGCGCTGGCAAGTGATTGCCGATTTCGCCGCGACCCACGGTTTGAAAACCGACGCTGTTTATCTGGGGCGGATGAGTTCCCAAGCGCTGGAGCAGGCGCGGCAAAAAGCGCAGCGCATGCTTGAGTCTGGGCAGTACGACGCCGACTCGTTGTACATCCTCGACGATACCGTGTTGGCTGATGCCGCCCAAAGCGTCGACAGTGAAACGGATCTGCTGACCCGAGTGGATGGCCTGGTGGTGCTGGCACCGGGCTGGAAGCGTTGTTCGCAGTGCCTGAGCGTGCCGGATGAAGGACGGCGGATGTCACTGCTGGCATTGATGCGCCCCGGTCAGACGCTGATCTTCAACTACTCCGCCCGGCAGTTGGTCAGCGGCTGGTCGGCTCCGGAAAACTGGGGAACATGGTCGGCGGGGCAGCAGGCGCAGCTCGACTTGCGTGTATCGCCCGAGGCGCGCTCGATTGCGCTGGAGGTCATGGCATTCGTTTTGCCGCAACACCCGACGCAGCGAGTGATTGTCAGTCTGAATGGCGAGCAGGTGCTGAGCACGCGGCTGGTGCAACATCAGGGTAATCATCTGGAAATCCCGATCAGTCCTGCGATCCGTCAGCATCTGGCAGACAATGATCGCCTGACGATCGAGTTGCATTTGCCCGACGCCATCAGCCCGGAACAATTGGGCATCAATGACGATTCACGGGTCATGGGGCTTGGCTTGAAGCGTTTGACGGTGAACTGACCCGCCAATGGCGATGGACGCCGGGGCCCCGGCCTTTCTACACTGCCGGTATTCCGGGGGGCAGGGGGCAATGGATGAACCGCAATGAACTTCGCAAGGCCGATATCAACCTGATGGTGGTGTTCGAGACCTTGATGCTCGAACGCAACGTGACCCGCGCGGCCGAGAAGCTGTTTCTCGGCCAGCCGACCATCAGCTCGGCGCTCAATCGTTTGCGCACGATGCTCAACGATCCGCTGTTCATCCGCGTCGGTCATCGCATGGAACCGACGGCCCGGGCCGAAGATATTTTCCGCCATCTCAAGCCGGCGCTGGATTCACTGTCGGTCGCGCTGAGCCTGACCCGCGATTTCGATCCGGCCGTGAGCACCATGACTTTTCGCATCGGCCTGTCCGATGATGTCGAGTTCGGCCTGCTGCCGCCGCTGCTGCGTGCGTTACGTCAGGAAGCGCCGAACGTGGTGTTTGTGGTGCAACACGTCGATTACTGGCGGATTCCCGATCTGCTCGCGGCGGGCGACATCACGGTCGGCATCAGCCAGACCCGAGGTCTGCCGGCCAATGCCAAGCGCAAACTGCTGCGGCATATCCAGCCGAGCATTCTGCGCGCCGACGCCAGCGATACGCCGCTGACGCTAGATGAATATTGCGCACGTCCGCACGTACTGGTTTCGCACACGGCCAACGTCAGCGGATTCGCCGATGAGTGGCTGGCCGAACTTGGCCGCACCCGTCAGGTAGTGCTGTCGGTGCCGCAATACAGTGCGTTGCCAGCGCTGCTGGCGGGCACTGACCTGATTGCCAGCCTGCCGGATTACACGGCGGCAGCCATGGCCACTTCAGGGCTGCTGTTCAAGGAACCGTTTCCGTTCAAGACGCCGACGCTGGATTTGTCGATGGTCTGGCTCAGCCACGTCGACAGTGATCCGGCGGAGCGCTGGTTGCGCTCCAGGCTGGAACAATTCATGAGCGAGCGGCCATTGACCTCATCCTGATGAGCATCACATACCCTGTGGGAGCGAGCTTGCTCGCGAAAGCGATGTATCAGGCACCTTAAGTGTCGCTGAACGACCGCATTCGCGAGCAAGCTCGCTCCCACATTGGAAAGTCACCGGGAGGGTTGGGCAGAGCTGTGCTATACGTACGACCTTTCTGCCAACTCATCGGGGATCTGCAATGCCACACCTGCACATGGAATACACCGCCAACCTGCCGCAGTTGAACGCCGACGTCGCGTTGATCCGCCTCAACAACACACTAGTGGGGTCTGGTCAGTTCGCGGCGGAGTTCGATATCAAAAGTCGTGCGGTGAAAGTCGAGACCTTCAAGGTCGGCACCGCCATGGCCGAACGCGCCTTCGTCTATGTGAAGCTGGCGCTGCTCAGCGGGCGTTCACCGCAGATCAAGAAGCAGTTGTCAGAAAGCCTGTTGGCGGTGTTGCAGGACCTGTGCGAATGGCCGACCGGCGTCGAAGTGCAGCTGTGTGTCGAGCTGGTCGACATCGATCGCGAGTCCTACAGCAAAACCGCCATTGGCGTGTAGGAATCAGGCCGCTTCGAGTTCGCTGCACACCTTGACCACCTGCTCGCGCAACCACAGGTTGGCGCTGTCCTGATCAACGCTCTGGCTCCACTGCATGTCGAGAGTGAAGCCCGGCAAGCCGTTTGGCGCCTCACAGTGGTTGAACACCGCCTCGTTGGTCAGCAAGCGCTGGATGCGACGGGGCAGGGTGAGGATGAAGTCGGTTCCGGTGATCATTTTCAATGCCGCGCTGTAGCTGTTCGAGCGCGCGACGATCTGGCGCTTCTGCGCCTGCCGCGCCAGCCAGCCATCGACCATGTTGGTGGTCGACGTCCACGGCGTCGGGAACACATGCCGGCGTTCGGTAAAGGCCTGCAGGCTCAGGCGCGGTTCCAGTGGCGTGGCACGTTTGTCGAAGACGCAGACCAGATCATCCTCCAACAGCATCCGTGATTTCAGGTCGGTGTGATGGCGGTGGAAGTTGGGGCCGAAGCTGATCACCAGATCGAGGCTGCCGTCGCGCAATTCATCCGCCGGGACGTCGGTCTCGAACTTGTGCATGTTGACCATTACCGGCAAATCATCGAAATCGAAACGCTTGAGCAGGCGCGGCAGAATCAGTTGCTCGAAGTATTCCGGGGCGCAGATGTTGAAGGTGATGGCTTGTTGGGTCGGGTCGAACGCAGGGGCGCCGGCGTGGCACAGGTTGATGCTTTCGAGGATCTTCTGCACATGGCCGTACATGGTGCTGGCCTTATAGGTCGGACGCATGCCGGTGCGGGTGTTGATAAACAGTTCGTCTTCGAAACTGGTGCGCAGTTTTTTCAAACAGTAACTGACGGTGGACTGGCTGACGAACAGGGTTTCAGATACATCGGTGACGCTGCTCTGCTCATAAACGGCGATAAACACCATGAGATCCTGCATGTCGAGCTTTCGAAGCAAGTTACTGTTCAGCATCCGTACTGTCTCGCTGTGCTTCTTGCGCTGAATCCGCGCAAACGTGTGCGAACGATCGTAGCGGAACGATGGTGCCAGGAGAAACCCCTGTAGGACATTTCACGGTCAGTTGTGGGACAGAAAGTTTTAGTAACACGACGTCAACAATTAATCCGCACAAAGATGGCCAGAGGCCTCTAGCTCGATGCGGGAAAGTGTCGAGCGTAATCTCGAGGATTGAAGCGCCAGACCATCAGCAACATCACCGCCATCACAGCTGTCAGCGACCACCAGGCCCATTCGAAGCTGCCGAGTCGGTCGCGGATCACCCCAGCCAATAGCGGCGAGAGGCCGGCGATCAGGTAGCCGATGCCCTGCACGAAGGCGGTCAGGCCACCGGCGCGTTGCGGGTTTTCCAGGTGATCGAGCGAGACGATCAGGCTCATCGGAAACAAACCGCCAATACCCAACCCCAACAGGCATGGCCACAGCAGGCTGAACTGTTGCGGGCTGAGGATCAGGCCGCAAAACCCCGCGATGATCAGCGTCAGTAACGCCATCAATATCACGCGGCGATCACGGCTGCGATTGGCGATAGCGGGAACCACCAGACCGGAAATCACCTCCATGGCCGTCAGAAAACCTAACAATAGCCCGGCGTTTTGTTCGCTCCAGCCTTTTTCCACGTAGTACGGCGCGAGCCAGGCGAGAACGCAGGTATAGGACGCCGTCCCCAAACCAAAGAACAAGGCCAGTAACCAGGCGCGGGAATTGGCAAAGAACCAATCCTTCCTCGTTCCCGTCGGCACCGTTGAGGTCAACTGGCCGCGTTGCGACCACCAGAGCACAAACGCGAGTAATGCCAGAATCGCCCAGATGGCCAAACCGCTGCGCCAGCTCCCGGTCTGCACCAGCACCAACGGTGCAAACGAGGCCGCAATCGCTGCGCCGCCCATGATCGAGGTGACGTACAAGCCCATGCACACAGCGACGTTGTCGGCGAAGCGCGATTTGATCAGCGCCGGCATCAATGCCTGAATCAGTGCAATGCCGATGCCGGCCAGCACGGCGCTGGCGATCAGTTCGGCTGCCGATTCGATAAACAGCCGCGACAGCGTCGCCAAGCCAATGATCAGCAACGACAGCAGCACCGTCCGTTGTTCACCCAGCCGCTGACTGATACCGAGACCAAAGAACATCGCCAGCCCCATCGCCATCACCGGCAGCATGGTCAGCAGTGAAGCGACACTGAAGCTCAGCGGGAGGTCCCCCCGAATGGTCGACAATAAGGGGCCGACCGCCGCCATCGACGGACGCAAATTGAGCGCGACGAAAATGATGGCGAACATCAACCAGACAGCGGGGCGAGCGGTAGCGCGGAGGTTTTCCATCATCAGACCTTTGAGCGGGGCAGACGATTAGGCGCGGAACCGCTTGTGTCGGGCAAACCAGAAAATCCACAGCAGTATTTAAAAACTCGATAACCCCATTACCCCTGTGGGAGCGGGCCTGCTCGCGAAAGCGGGTTATCTGCCACCGAAAATATTGCATGTGTCGGCCTCTTCGCGAGCAGGCTCGCTCCCACAATGGTCAGCCGAGTTCTTTTTACTGAATAAAAGCTGAATCATTCTCAAATACTTCACAAGTTTCATCGCATTGCCAACAGCCAACTAATCGTTGGCGTCTTTTTCACAAAAAATTGATGGTTGCCTGCTTAAAGTTTGTCATGCCTTAGTTGATGAAATTTTCACAAGTGAATTTCTCGTCAGCGCCCGAGGCTGTTCTTTTCAGGAATTGCCCCTTGCCATGTTGAAGTTAAAAGCCGTGCGCCCGGAATGGGTGACGTTGATTACCAGCGCCTTTCTTTTAGTCGGCTGCAATGTTGTGCTATGGCAGCATCTGTTCGAGATCACCGCCGCCGATGGCAAGGGCATCGCCATGCGCGTGGCGTTCGGCGTGATGATCCTTGCGGCATTCAACATCGTGCTGACGGTTCTCGCTTTCCGTCCACTGCTCAAACCGCTGTTGACGCTGATATTCCTGATCAGCGCCGGGGTGGCTTACTTCATGAGTCAATATGGTGTCATGATTGACGCCGGCATGTTTCGCAACTTTGCCGAAACCAATGCAACGGAAGTGCGTGATCTGCTCTCGTTGAAGTTGTTTACTTATATTCTGTTGCTCGGTGTCTTGCCCTCATGGTTGTTGTGGAAGTTACCGATTAATTATCGTCGCTGGCACCGTGAGTTGTTCAGTAAAGTTATTGTCAGTGTCGCCTCGGCAGCGGTAATTGGCGGCGTGGCCCTGGCTAACTATCAGGGCCTTTCCTCACTGTTTCGCAACCATCACGAAATTCGCCTGATGCTGGTGCCGAGCAACTACATCGGCGCGTCGGCCGGTTACCTGCGTGAGCAAGTGGTCTCGGCGCAGCAGCCATTCATCAAGATCGGCGAAGATGCGCAGCGTAATCCGCAAGTGAAGCTTCAGCCGCGTAAATCCCTGACCGTGTTAGTGGTGGGCGAAAGCGCCCGGGCGGAGAACTTCGGCATCCTTGGCTACAACCGCGATACGACGCCGCAACTCGACAAGGAAGCCGGGTTGATCGCCTTTACTGATGTACATTCCTGCGGCACTGAAACCGCCGTTTCAGTGCCGTGCATGTTCTCCAACATGGGTCGCAAGGATTACGACGCGAGCAAAGCGAAGAATGAAGAAGGCCTGCTCGATGTGCTCAAGCGGGCCGGTATCGATGTGATCTGGCGCGACAACCAGTCTGGCTGCAAGGGCACTTGTGATCGGGTTACCTTGCAGGATGTCAGCAATCTGAAAGATCCGGCGCTGTGCGCCAACAGCGAATGCCGTGACGAGATCCTCCTGCAGGGTTTGCAAAGCTTTATCGATCATCTGGACAAAGACACGGTGCTGGTCCTGCACCAGATGGGCAGTCACGGCCCGGAATACTTCAAGCGTTATCCAAAGGAATACGAGCACTTCACTCCGGTGTGTGAAAGTAACGCGCTGAACAATTGCAGCCGTGAAAGTATCGTCAACGGCTACGACAACACACTGGTGTATACCGACCATGTGTTGTCGAGCCTGATCGATGTATTGCGCAGCAATCAGGACAAAGTCGATACCGCCATGTTGTACCTGTCGGACCACGGCGAGTCGCTGGGCGAGTACAACCTGTTCCTGCACGGTACGCCGTACATGCTGGCGCCGGAGCAACAAAAGCATGTGGCGATGCTGGCGTGGTTCTCCGACAACTATCAGAAGGCCTATTCGGTCGATACTCACTGCCTGCAGATGAGTCGCGACAAACCGCTGAGCCAGGACAATCTGTTCCATTCGATGCTTGGTTTGCTGGAAGTGAAGAGCTCGGTCTATCAGCCGGATCTGGATATGTTCGCCGGATGCCGTGGCGCGGTGATCGACGGCGTTTTGGCCAAAGACTGAAACCCTTCACCTGTAGGAACTGCCGAAGGCTGTGATCTTTTGATTTTGCTTTCAGGAGCAAAAGATCGCAGCTTTCGGCAACTCCTGTGCATAGCAGGCCTTTCGGCTTGCTCTGTCAGACTATTCTTGCCCTTTGGCAGGACATTTCGTTACAGCTCTTGCCCTTCGCAGGCGCGTAAATCGCCAGTGGCGATATATACTGCGCGCCATTCTTCAAGGGAGAGCCGTGTGGCCATCGATATTCACTGGATTCGCGACAACGAAAGCCTCGCGCAGTTTTGCGCCGAGTGGCAGCAACTGCCGTTCGTTGCCCTCGACACCGAATTCATGCGGGTCGACACCTTCTACCCGATTGCCGGCCTGCTGCAGGTGGGCGACGGCAAACGCGCCTACCTGATCGATCCGCTGACCATCAACGCCTGGCAGCCGCTAGCCGCTCTGCTGGAAAACCCGGCAGTGCTCAAAGTCCTGCACGCTTGCAGCGAAGACCTCGAAGTGCTGTTGCGCCTGACCGGCAGCCTGCCGGCGCCGATGTTCGACACGCAACTGGCCGCCGCTTACCTGAACCTAGGGTTCTCGATGGGCTATTCGCGACTGGTGCAGGAAGTGCTCGGCATCGAACTGCCGAAGGGTGAAACCCGCTCTGACTGGTTGCAGCGCCCGTTGTCCGACACGCAAATCAGCTACGCCGCCGAAGATGCGGTGCATCTGGCGGAAGTTTTCGTACAACTGCGGCCGAAACTGTCCGACGACAAGTTCGCCTGGGTGCTGGAGGACGGTGCCGAACTGGTCGCCAACCTGCGCCGCGAAACCGATCCGTACGAGGTTTACCGCGACGCCAAACTGGCGTGGAAACTCTCGCGTGCGCAACTGGCGGTTCTGCGTGAGTTGTGCGCCTGGCGTGAAAAAGAAGCCCGCGCCCGCGATCTGCCGCGCAATCGCATCGTTCGTGAGCATTCGCTGTGGCCGTTGGCCCGCACGCAGCCGGACAACCTTGCGGCGCTGGGCAAGATCGAAGACATGCACCCGCGTACCGTGCGTCAGGACGGCCAATTTCTGCTTGATCTGATCAAGCGCTCTGGCAGTGTGGGGCCTGATCAATGGCCGCCAGCGGTGCCGGAGCCATTGCCGATCGAAGCCGCTGCGTTGATCAAACAACTGCGCGCATTGGGCCAGGCTGAGGCCGAGCGTCTGGGTATCGCCCCGGAACTGATGCTGCGCAAGAAAACCCTCGAGGCCCTGGTCAAAAGCGGCTACCCCGAGGGTCCTTACCAATTGCCTGAGTCGTTGCGTGGCTGGCGCCGCGAACTCATGGGCCAGAAGCTGCTCGACAGCCTGGCCACCGCCGGAGAACAGCCTTGAAACGTATCTGTTCCATCTACCAAAGCTCCAAGCGCAGCGGCATGTACCTTTATGTGCTCAAAAGCGATGCGCTCGAGCGTGTGCCGGAAGCGTTGATGCTGGCGTTCGGCAAGCCGAAGCATTCCTTCGATCTGGTACTGTCGCCCGAGCGCAAACTGGCCAGCGAAGACATCGTCGTGGTCCTGGAAAACCTCTACAAGCAGGGCTACCACCTGCAAATGCCGCCTGCCGAGGACGAGTACATCGAGCACTTGCCCGAAGAGTTGCTGCGACGCAACGATCCGGTCTGATCTGCGAGGCTCTGTTCTGAGTCTCGGTTTACCCTGGAACTGTTTTCACCGCGATGGCCGCCCGAATCCGGCGGCCGTCTGCACGGTTTGCGAAAGGTTTGAAGATGCGCGTTCTGATTGCTGAACACGACCACGCGATATACGCCCGGCTGCTGCGTCAGGCAGCGCCCGAGCTTGAAGTACTGACCAGCGGCGACTCCGCCGAGCTGGCTCGGCAGGCGGCCGATTGCCCGGTGTGGCTGGGCCAGCCGGACCTGCTTGCGACCCTGCTGCGCCAAGGCCATCAACCACAGTGGCTGCAATCGACCTGGGCCGGCATCACGCCACTGCTCGCGGACGGTTTGCGCCGTGATTATCGTTTGACCCGTGCGGTGGGGATTTTCGGTCAGGTGATGGCCGAGTACGTGCTGACCTATATCCTCGGCCATGAGCGCGAAGTGCTGGCGCGCCTGGTCAGCCAGGTCGAGCGCAAGTGGGACAACCGCAGCGGCCAGAGCCTGGTCGGACGCAAAGTGCTGATCGTCGGCACGGGTGACATCGGCCAGAGCGTGGCGCAGTTCCTGCTGCCATTCGGCATCGAGTTGTACGGTATCGCCAGCACTGCCCGCGAGCAGACGCCGTTTGTCGAAGTCGGCTCGATGGCCGATCTGCCGCGGCTGGTGGGCGAAGTGGATTACGTGGTCAATCTGCTGCCGAACACCGAACATACCCACGATATCTACGATGCGGCGCTGTTCAAGCAATTCAAACCGACCGGTTTGTTTATCAACGCCGGGCGCGGGGTCGCGGTGGTCGATGCCGATCTGGTGGAAGCGTTGAAGGAAGGCCATCTGGCGGGGGCGGTGATCGACGTTTGCCGTCAGGAGCCACTGCCGCAACGGCATCCGTTCTGGACCGCATGGGGCTTGCTGCTGACCGGGCACAGCTCGGCACCGACTTCGCCGGCGCTGATGGTGCAGTTGTTTGTCGAGAACCTGAAGGCGTATCAGGCGAGCGAAGCGTTGCGCGGGGAAGTGGATTTCAACCGCGGATATTGAAAGTCCGCCGAATAAAATGTGGGAGCGAGCCTGCTCGCGAAGGGGGAGTGTCAGCCAACATCATCATTGTGTGACACACCGCTTTCGCGAGCAGGCTCGCTCCCACATTTGTTTTTGTGCTGGCTTAGAGGGTGAAGTCGCCTTCAGCCGCCAGTTCGTTCAGCGGGCGGCGCGGGCTCGGCTCTTCGCGAGCCTGCAGGTATTCAGCCAGCGTTGCCTTGTCACCGAGTTTGCCGACAGCTACGGCCGCGTGCAGCGCATAACCTTCCGGAATATTCAGCTCCTTGCGGGTCAGCTCCTGATCGAACCCGGCCATGCCGTGGGTGTGCCAGCCGCTGAGGCTCGCTTGCAGCGCCAGATGGCCCCACGCGGAACCGGTGTCGAACGTGTGCCACAACGCCGGGGTTTCTTCCGTCGCACCCGGTGCAGTGAACGTGGTTTTCGAAATAACGATGACCAGCGCCGATGCGTGCTGCGCCCAGCTGCGGTTGAATTCATTGAGCAGGCCCAGATAACGCTCCCAGTTCGGCGTATCGCGACGCGCATAGAGGAAACGCCAAGGCTGCGAGTTGTACGCCGAGGGCGCCCAGCGCGCGGCTTCGAAGAAGCTCAGCAGGGTTTCTTGCGGGATCGCTTCGCCGGTGAAGGCACGCGGCGACCAGCGGTCGGTGAATTGCGGGTGAATGGCGTAATCGGCAACGCGAGGGTTGGCACTCATCGAGAGATTCCTTGCTACGTTTGAGTCAGGGATTTGCATGAAAACCCGGCGGGATCAGTTGTGCTGAACGATGGGGTTTTCCGAGCCTGAGGGTTCACCACAATGCAACGCGGTCGAGCGTTAATGGCTTGCGGGCAAGGCTCCTTGCGACTGGCAAAGCTACGCGCCGCCACAAAAACTGACAAGTCCCGCACAACCGGCAGTCGCCAACGCTTGGCCCGCAAGGCCTTGAGCACTAGACTGGCGGCCTTTTCACCACCTGATGTTGATGCTTGAGCCATGGCCGCCGAAGTCGAACCGTTCTGGAAACGCAAAACCCTCGATCAGCTGAATCACCAGGAATGGGAATCGCTGTGCGACGGCTGTGGTCTGTGCTGCCTGCAAAAGCTCGAGGATGAGGAAGACAACAGCGTTTACTACACGCGAATCGCCTGCAAACTGCTGGACCTGAACACCTGCCAGTGCAGCGATTACCCGAATCGCATCAAGTTTGTCCCGGACTGTATTCAGCTCACCCCGGGCCAGGCCGAAGAATTCAAATGGCTGCCGCCGACCTGTGGTTATCGACTGGTCAGCGAAGGCAAGGATCTGCCGTTGTGGCATCACCTGGTCTGTGGCGATCGCGACGCGGTGCACCACGAGCGGATTTCCCAGTCCGGACGCATGCTCGCCGAGGGCAGCGTGCCGGAGGATGACTGGGAAGATCACCTGATTTTCCGCGCGGGCTGAACACCTGCGGATTCAAGCTTTACCAAGGAGTGTGTATGGCTGTCGGATTGTCGCGAGCGTTGATGATTGCGCTGCTGGCGCTGAGCGCGCCGGTATGGGCGGCGAAGAAAGTCGATCTGGATTATCACGTGCGCCTGTTGCCACAGAGCGATCAGGCCGAAGTACGCCTGACCCTGGCCAAAGGCGAGGTGGTGCGCAGTCTCGACTTCGATCTTGGCGACGGCAGCCATTACAGCGACTTCAAGGCTGACGGCCAGTGGCTGCTGAGCCCGGGCAAACAGGCGCGCGGGGTCTGGCGTCCCGCCAACGAAAAGGCCAGTCTGACCTACCGCGTACGTATCAGCCACGGCCGCAAGAACGGCAGCTTCGACACGCGCATGACCCCGACTTGGGCGTTGATGCGTGGCGACGAACTGGTGCCGCCAGCCAAACTCGATCAGCAGGACGGCACCGAACTGGTCGCGCGTCTGCAATTCGACTTGCCCGACGGTTGGAAGAGCATCGAAACCGCTTGGCCGCGCATCGGCAAAAACAAGTTTCGTATCGATAACCCGTCACGGCTGTTCGACCGACCGACCGGCTGGATGCTCGCCGGCCACCTCGGCAGCCGCCGCACACGCTTGGGCGAAACCGAAGTCACCGTGGCCTCGCCGCAAGGGCAGGGCATGCGCCGCATGGATGTGCTGACGTTGCTGACATTCGTCTGGTCGCAGGTGCAGGCCGTTTATCCACGCCATCCCAGCAAACTATTGATCGTCGGCGCCAGCGACCCGATGTGGCGCGGCAGCCTCGGTGCCCATGAGTCGATTTATCTGAACACACGATTACCGCTGGTCAGCGAGAGCGGCAGCAGTGCGCTGGTGCGTGAGCTGGCGCAGGTGTTCGGGCGCATTAACGACGAGCAGCGCAGTGACTGGATCAGCGAAGGCTTTGCCGAGTATTACGCGATCGAACTGGTGCGCCGTGCCGGTGGCATGAGCGATGAGCGCTATCAGAGTCTGCAGGCGAAACAGGCCAGGGACAGTCAGAAAGTCACGACGCTGCGCGGCGAACAGATCAGCCCGGCGCAGGTGGCGAAAGCGGTGGTGGTGTTGCAGGAGCTGGATCGCGAGATTCGCTTGAAGACGCGCAACAAGCGTTCGCTGGATGATGTGTTGCGTGGGGCGATGCATCTGGGCACGGTGAGTACCAAGGAGTTTGTGCAACTGGCTGAGAGCGTTCTTGGCGAATCCTCCAAAGTCCTTGATACCGCGTTGCTACAGTAAAGATCAAAAGATCGCAGCCTTCGGCAGCTCCTACCTGTGGAATGCGTTTTCCCTGTAGGAGCTGCCGCAGGCTGCGATCTTTTGCTTTTAAGCTATCAACCCCCGGCTTTCGGCGATTTCACTGAATCATTGCCGGTCACGGTGGCGGTGCTGGTCGCCGCTTCAGCATTCGCCTTGAGCTTGCTCAACTCTTCCCCGGCCCGCTCGATCTTCGCCCGCACGTTGTTCATGTCCTGACGACTCTTCTCGATCAGGCTTTTCACCGAACTGTGCCCGGTAATCCCGCGGGCCATCGCTACACCGCCAATCGCCACCTGAATCAACCCGAACACACCGCCACGGCGCAGGCCTTTGCCGACCATGATCACGCCGCCCGCGAGCGAGCCGATACGCTCCCAACCTTCGACGTTCTGCTCGGAATGGCTCTGGAACGGGGTGGATTCGATACGTTCGACGCGTTTGAGCTCGGTCATGATCTTTCTCCAGGAATGAGTAATGGATAAATTAGCTGACTGCCAGAGCAGTCAGCTCGTTCCATCGGATGTGCGACGCTTCAGCGGAATTTCGGCCCGGAGCGGGTGTTCAAGCCCTTGGCCATACGGTCGTAGAGCACGACGTTGACCGTGGCGGCGAGGTTCATGCAGCCGGTGGTCGGGATGTACACGACGTCTTCGCACCAGTCGCGGATCTCTTTATCCAGCGAACCGTCTTCGGGGCCGAAGATGTACAGGGCGCGATCCGGGTGGGTGTATTCCGGCAGCGGGCGGGCGCCCTCGACCAGTTCCACGGCGACCGGAACGCAGTTGAGCGGGAGGATCTTTTTCAGATCGTCGATGCCGATCAGCGGGATGTCGTAGTGCACGCGTTTGGTGTCGGTGACGAAGTCGGCGGCGCGTTCATAACGCTTGCCGGTGTAAAACACCGATGCCACGCCGTAGCAGCCTGCGGCGCGCATCACCGAACCGACGTTCTCCGGTGATTTGGGGTTATACAAACCAATGCAGCTGTACCGTTTGTCTGCCACGAGCGGGGTGCCTTCGGGAAAAAGAGGGCGATTATACGGGGATTGGGAGAGGGCGGGCAGATTCGAGATATGTGGTGTCTGGCCGGCCGCCTTCGCGAGCAGGCTCGCTCCCACATTGATTTTGTGTACACCATCGATCAAATGTGGGAGCGAGCCTGCTCGCGAAGGGGCCAGTTCAGGCGCTGAAGATCATCAGTCTTCTTTCTTCATCAACCCGGCCAACGCGGCAAAAGGGTTGTGCGTGGCCTTGGCAATCTTCGGCGTGCTCAGCGAGCCTTCGCTGAAATACTGCTGATCGGTATATCGCGAGTGCTCGTTGTCGTGGCAGTACAGGCAGAGCAGCTCCCAGTTCGAGCCGTCCTGCGGGTTGTTGTCGTGGTTGTGGTCGCGGTGGTGCACGGTCAGTTCGCTCAGGCGCTTGCCGGAAAATTCACGGGTGCAGCGGCCACAGACGTGCGGGTACATCTTCAGGGCCTTGTCGCGGTAGCCCATTTCCTTGTCGCGCTGGTTGTCGGCGAGGATGCGATCCAGCTTCGACGTGTTGGTTGGGGTGGACGAACTCATGGGTTCACCTTTGTAAAAGACTGATGACGGTAATGTGCAGAGTTTAGCTCAGCCCTTGAGCTTCTCGGCAATCCAGATCGTGTGGCGCGTGCCCTTGTTGCCGTGGGCGAAGACCTGGACTTCTTCGGCCTTGAAACCGGCCTTCTTCAATTTGTCGGAAAACAGCCGGTCGGCGCTGGCCGACCACACGGCGAGCACGCCTTTCGGGCGCAGGGCTTTGGCGCAGGCATTCAGACCAGCGGCCGAGTACAGCCAACTGTTGGCCTTCTGCGTAAGGCCTTCGGGGCCGTTGTCGACATCAAGCATGATCGCGTCGAAACCGTTCGGTTCGCTTTGCAGCACCTTGGCCACGTCTTCCTGACGGATCACCGTGCGCGGATCGAGCAGCGGCCGGCCGGACTTCTCGCCGAGCGGGCCACGGTTCCACTCGACCACCCCCGGCACCAACTCAGCGACCACCACTTCGGCAGTCTTGCCCAGATGCTTGAGCGCCGAGGCGAGGGTGAAACCCATGCCCAAACCGCCGATCAGCACCCGCGAATCCGGCCGGCCAGCGACCTTGCGGCAAGGAATTTCGGCCAGTGCATCTTCTGAACCGTGCATGCGCGTGTTCATCAATTGCCCGCCGTCGCCGCCCTGGATCTTGATGACGAAATCCTCGCCATACTCGAACAGGCACAGGGCACCGCCGCTTTCCGGGATCGGGGTGGTGTCGAGCAGAACGAAACGTTTCATGGAAATCTCTACAAGGGGGAAGGCAAGCAGGCCCGTTGGGAGTAGCCTGAGCGCAGACTAAGGCCAAACGGAGCCCTTGATGAAGCGCACCATTCTAACGGTCATTGCCCTGGCCGCGCTCTCGATTACTGCAGTGCGGGCGCAGCAGGCCATTCCGGTGAGCCCGGCGCCGCAACCCGGCTCGCCCGGTACTGCAACGCCGACACCGTACCCGCAGATCACGCCGATCACCATTCCCAAGTCCGGCGCCGGCAGTGGCAGCCCGCCGCTGGTGCCGATCGAAATGCCCAGTCCGCCGAGCAAGGATCAACCGGTGCCGGGCATTGAACCGAGCGGCAGCAAGGCAAAATCTCCCGGCGGTTAAATCTGTTGCGCCGCCAGTTGACCGTCAGCCATGCGCAGGCGTTTCGACAGGGACACGGCGAGGGCGCGGATGATCTTTGCGGCGATTTTCGGCGCGTCGTTGAGCATTTTTTCCAGCGAGTCCTTGCCGAGGTTCAGTAGTTGGCAGTTGCTCGCTGCGATGCAGGTCGCCGAACGGCGTTCGCCGTCGAGCACGGCCATTTCGCCGAACGCCCGACCGCTGCGCAGGGTGGCCATGGTGATCACCTGACCATCGGGCCCGGTTTTCTGCACGGCGACCTGGCCGGTGTGGAGGATGCACATGAAACTGCCAGCATCGCCCTCGCGGAAAATCGCCTCGCCTTCCGCCACGGTGCTGATGCTGAAGTAGCCGGAAGCGGCCGCAAAGTCGGCCAGCTGCAATTGATCGAACAGGCCGCAGTCCATCAGCCAGTCGCGGATTTCGTTGTTCAGTAAGGTCGGTTCTGACATGTCGTGACGGTCTTTTTATTGTCTCGGATTTCAGGCTACACCCGGCCCTGGTAGGAGCTGCCGAAGGCTGCGATCTTTTGATCTTGCCTTTGAAAAAATCAAAATCAAAAGATCGCAGCCTGCGGCAGCTCCTACAGGGGATCTGTGGGGTATCGGCCTCTTGGGTCTGGAGTTAAGACCCAAGTGACCGGTGGAGTTCCTCAGGCCAGGCCCAAAACCTTGAAAACAAATGCGTATTCGAGCGCTACGTCACGTAATCCCTGATAACGCCCGCTCATCCCGCCATGCCCGGCGCCCAGTTCAGTCTTGAGCAGCAGTACATTGTTGTCGGTCTTGGTCGCGCGCAGTTTCGCCACCCACTTGGCCGCTTCCCAGTACTGCACGCGGCTGTCGTTGTAGCCGGCGATTACCAGCGTTGCAGGATAATCCTGCGCGCTGACGTTTTCGTACGGCGCGTAAGCCTTGATCCGCTCGTAAACCTCCGGCTCTTCAGGATTGCCCCATTCGTCATATTCAGTGACGGTCAGCGGCAGATCCGGATCGAGCATGGTGTTGAGCACGTCGACGAATGGCACTTCGGCAATCGCCACGCCGAACAGATCCGGACGCTGGTTGAGCACTGCACCGATGAGCAGGCCGCCGGCGCTGCCACCGCTTATCGCCAGTTTTTCAGCTGTGGTAATGCCGTTGAGGATCAGAAATTCGGCACAGGCAATGAAGTCGCTGAAGGTGTTGTGCTTGTGCTCCTGCTTACCAGCGCGGTACCAGGCCTCGCCCAACTCACCGCCGCCGCGCACATGAGCAATGGCGAAGGCCATGCCTCGATCCAGAAGACTCAGACGGGCATGTGAGAACCACGGATCAAGGCTCGAACCGTAAGCGCCATAACCGTACAGATACAGCGGCACCGGTTTGCCGACCATTTCGCGCTTCATCACCAGACTGATCGGCACTTGCGTGCCGTCCGGCGCGGTCGCCCACAGGCGCTGGCTGACGTAAGCGTCGGCGTCGAACGGGCCGAGTACCGGGGTTTCTTTCAACACCGCTTGTTCGCCGCTGGCGAGGATAAGTTGGCGAACCTGTGCCGGACGATTCAACGCTTCGTAGCGCAGACGAATGCGGTCGCTCGCAAATTCCAGACTGTTTTGTACATAGAGGCTGTAGGCCGCATCCGGCAGTTGCACGCGATAAGGCGTCAGACCGTGTGGGTGAACTTCGATAATCGGCAGTCCACCTTCGCGCAGGCTCAGGGTCATCGCCTCGGTGTTAAGGCTGACGCCGTCAAGCATCACCGTGTCGCTGTGGGGGATCAGGTTCTGCCAGTCGGCTTCGGTCGGCGCGATGCCGGTGTCCGGGGCCTGATACAGGGCGTAGTTGATGCCGTCGCGGTTGGTGCGGATGAACCACGTCCACACGCCATCGAGCAGGCCGTGATCGACATCGTATTCATGATCTTCGACCCGTGGCGCCAGGCAGGTGAACGGCAGGTGCGGTTGATTGGCATCGAGCGCCCAGACTTCGCTGGTGGTCTTGCTGCCCAGCGACAGCAGCAATTGCTGCTCGGAACTGGAACGGTAGCAGTGCAGGAAGAAACGCCCGTCCGGCTCATGGAAAACTTCTTCGGCCGCAGTGCCGTCGAGGCGATAACGGAACAGTTTGTGTGGGCGGTGGGTATCGTCGAGTACGCCGAAAAACAGGGTCAGGCTGTCATTGGCCCAGGTCATGCTGCCGTCGCAGTCTTGAAATTCCAGTTCGCTGATCTTGTCGTTGGACAGTTCCTTGACGAACAGCGTGTAGATCTCATCGCCCGAGGTGTCGACGCTGTAGGCCAAACGTTGATGGTCCGGGCTGATGCTGAACGCGCCCAGCGAGAAGAACCCGCCGTTGGCCAGCTCATTCGGATCGAGCAGCAGTTGCTCGCGGCTCTCATCGAGGGTCAGGCTGTCGTCCGCCGGACGCGGGCAGCGGTAGTGCCGGGCGTATTCGTCGCCCGCCGTGGTGCGCGTGTAATACAGGTACGGGCCCCATGGGGAGGGCAGGGACAGGTCGGTTTCGAGAATCCGGCCCTTGATCTCTTCGAACAGGGTTTCACGCAGTTCGGCCTGATCGGCGGTTTGCGCCTCCTGCCAGGCGTTTTCGGCCTTGAGGTAATCGAGCACCGCGTCGGTGTCGCGCTCCTGCAGCCAGGCATACGGGTCGGCACCGGCGGCCTTGCGGGCGATCGGGGCACTGATGACGTTGGCGGATTGGGGCATGGAAGGCTCTCGGACAAATTACGGAATAGGAGTTTCGCAGCGCTTGAAACCGTCGCAGGCCCCTGTGGGAGCGAGCCTGCTCGCGAAAGCGGTGGGTCAGACAACAATGTTTCAACTGACAGTCCGTATTCGCGAGCAGGCTCGCTCCCACAGGTCGCATGTCTATTGGGACAAGCCGCACGGGCGAAAAGTCGTTACTATAAGCGCCTCTTTGCCTGCCTTGCCATGGACACCATGACCGAGAACGACTATCTGATCGCCTGGGGCCTCTACGCCTTTGCCGCTGTGGGCTGCCTGTTGGTATGGATGCGCCTGACTACCTGGATGTGGCGCTGGTTGCGCGAGCCGCTGCGTGTGTTGATGGCGGTGTTGCTGTTCAGCCCGACCATCATTGACCCGGTCAAGGAAAAAGTCGCGCCGGCCATCGCCATCACCGCGCTGGATCTGGCCTTCAAGGTCGGCAACAACGCCTGGCGTGCAGTCTCCGATCTGTTCATGTACGGCATGATCGCTTTCGGCATCTACTTGATTTTCGTGCTGATCCGCTTCCCGCTCGAACGTGCTTCGAAGGCGCGCCGGGAACAAGCCGAAGCCGCCAAGGCCGCCGCGCGTGCCGATGACCGCGATGACGATCAACCGTTTGGCGGCGCCGGTGATGACCGTTACGGTCGCCCGCCAGTACCGAACAATCCGCAGCGCATGCGGGTCGAGCCGCGTCTGTAACCCGAGAGTCCGCACATGTGTGAATTACTGGGCATGAGTGCCAACGTGCCGACCGATATCGTGTTCAGCTTCACCGGCCTGATGCAGCGCGGCGGCCGTACCGGCCCGCACCGCGACGGCTGGGGCATCGCCTTCTATGAAGGCCGTGGCTTGCGTCTGTTTCAGGACCCGGCGGCGAGTAGCGAGTCGGAAGTCGCCAATCTGGTGCAGCGTTATCCGATCAAAAGCGAAGTGGTCATCGGCCACATCCGCCAGGCCAACGTCGGCAAGGTCTGCCTGTCCAACACCCACCCGTTCGTCCGCGAACTGTGGGGGCGCAACTGGTGCTTCGCACACAACGGCCAGCTCGCCGATTTCACCCCGATCAAAAGCTTTTACCGCCCGGTCGGCGATACCGACAGCGAGGCGGCTTTCTGCGATTTGCTAAACCGCGTGCGTGCAGCATTCCCGGAACCGGTCGATATAGAAGAGCTGTTGCCGGATCTGGTCGCTGCGTGCGCCGAATACCGCAGCAAAGGCGTGTTCAACTGCCTGCTCAGCGATGGCGACTGGCTGTTCTGCTATTGCTCGACCAAACTCGCACAGATCACCCGGCGCGCACCGTTTGGCCCGGCACGCTTGAAGGACGTCGATGTCATCGTCGATTTCCAGGCGGAAACCACGCCCAACGACGTAGTCACGGTGATCGCCACCGAGCCTTTGACCGAAAACGAAACCTGGTCCCGCTACGAGCCGGGCCAATGGAGCCTGTGGCGACGCGGCGAATGTGTCAGCCAAGGCAAGACCGAATAAGGATCTATCCCTGATGTTGCTCAGTTATGTACGGCTGGTGTTGTTTGCGGTGGGCCTGCTGATCGGTGTCCAGGTGCCGGGCTTCATCAACGATTACGCGAAGCGGGTCGAGGCGCATCTGATCGAGGCGCAGATGGGCCTGCGCGGGTTTCAGGGCACCGCAGAGCAGTTCTTCAAGGGCGATATGCAGGCGCTGGTCGCGCATTATCGTGCCAGTGAAGACCCGGTGTTTCGCAGCGACGCCGACAGCCTGAGCACTATGCTCAGCCGTCAGATCGCGCTGGACAAGCAGTTCCAGGCGATGCAAGGGCCGTGGTACATCCGCTTCCTGCAAGTCGTGCTGGCGGCTGATCCGGATATCCGCAAGGAAACCTGGAATGGCTACAGCTACCAGATTCTGCTGACCCCGGAAGCGATGATCTGGGGCATGAGCGGCGCGTTGCTGCTGTCGTTCGGGATTGAGTGCCTGTTCCGCTTGATCGACTGGGTCGTACTCGGTGGCCGGCGTCTGCGCCAGAGCCGGCCGATCGAAGACCGCGACGTGCGCGGCCTCTGAGATCAGCGCAGTAAGGATCGTTCCCACGCTCTGCGTGGTAATGCCTCATCGGACGCTCCGCGTTCGGCTTTCGAGGGACGCGGAGCGTCCCGGGCTGCATTCCCACGCGGAGCGCAGGAACGATCAACTTAACGCGATGTAGTCCTTGCCCACCTTGTGCGCATACCCCGCCAGCACCTGCTGACACAGCGTCACAATCTCCTCGACCCACTCAACCCCCACCCGCCACGACACCACCACCTGCAGATTCGGTGGCCGTTGATCAATGGCCAACAACGTCAATTCCCCCCGCGCCAATTCCTCAGCCACCAACACCGGTGGCAGCACACCAATCCCAAATCCATCACGCAATAACCGGGTAATCGCCGACACCGAGTTCACGCAATTCAAGCGTGGCGCGAGTACGCCACTGGCTTGCATCAAAGCCAACAGGTCCTGATGCGGCCGGGAGTTTTTCGAGTAAGTGATGATCCGCTCCTGCGCCAGTTCGGCGAGGTCGGCGTAATCGCGGTTGTAGATCGAATTACTGGCGACAATCCAGCCCAGCGGATGGCTGGCCAGCTCCAGACTGCGCACGCTTTCATGGCGGATCAGATCGGTTTGCAGAACGATGTCGAGAAAGCCTTTTTGCAACTGATCACAGAGGTTCAGTGAGGTATCCGCCACCAGCTCGATTTCCACCCGAGGGTACAGATCGGTCATCTGTGCCACCAACGGGCTGAGCCAGGTGTGGATTACCGTGTCCATCACGCCAATGCGCACGCGGCCGACTTTGCTCGAGCGGGTCTCGATCGACTGTTTCAGCGCTGACATGGTGTCGAGCATCTGCTCGGCGTACTCCAGCACTTTCAGGCCTTCGGGCGTCAGGCTGACACCGCGTGAATCGCGCAAAAACAGCTTCACCCCCAGCTCACCTTCCAGTACCGCGATGCGGCTGGAAATCGAGGCCTGGGTGGTGAACAGCTTGTCGGCGGTCAGGCGAAAACTCTTCAGTCGGGCGACCCAGACAAAGGTCTCGAGAAACTTCAGGTTCATGGGCAAGGCTCGGGTGACAAATTTTTCTTATGGCTAAGGCGGGTTTTTATTCGTTGGACGCAGCAGGGCCGCGCGACGAAAAATCGACGCATCCGGTCCCCACGATAGGCGTCGTCGGGGCTACGAACAAGACCAATAAAAAACCTGCGGAGATAAGCCATGCGTGCTCCCGACACCCTAGAAGTACCCAAGGCAACGGCGCGTCCGGGGCCGTTCGACTGGTATCGCAACATCAACCAGCAGGAGCGTCGCACGTTCTGGAGCTGCAAGATCGGCTACGGTCTGGACGGCATGGACACGCAAATGCTCAGTTTCGTCGTGCCGACGCTGATTGCGATGTGGGGCATCACCACCGGCGAAGCGGGACTGATTCACACCAGTACTTTGATCGCTTCGGCCATCGGCGGCTGGGTCGCCGGGATCCTTTCCGACCGCATCGGTCGCGTGCGCACCCTGCAACTGACGGTGCTGTGGTTCGCCTTCTTCACCTTCCTCTGCGGCTTCGCGCAAAACTACGAACAACTGCTGATCGCGCGGACGTTGATGGGCTTCGGTTTTGGCGGCGAATGGACTGCCGGTGCGGTGCTGATCGGCGAGGTGATTCGCGCCAAGGATCGCGGCAAAGCAGTGGGCATGGTGCAATCCGGGTGGGCACTGGGCTGGGGGCTGACGGCGATTTTGTATGCGCTGCTGTTTTCCGTGTTGCCGCCGGAAGATGCCTGGCGCGCATTGTTCATCCTTGGCATCGTGCCGGCGATTTTCGTGATTTTCGTCCGTCGACTGGTGAAAGATCCGGAGATCTACCGCGAGGCTAAAGCCCAACAAACGCCGGAGAATCAATCGAAGTTCTACGAGATCTTCGCGCCGGGCATGCTTTTCACCACGTTCCGCGCTTCGCTGCTGACCACGGGCGCGCTGGGCGGGTATTACGCGATCACTTCCTGGCTGCCGACCTTTCTGAAAAACGAGCGCGGTTTGAGCGTACTCGGCACGGGCGGTTATCTGGCGATGGTGATTGTCGGGTCTTACGTCGGTTATGTGATCAGCGCCTATCTGACCGACCTGCTGGGACGAAAAAAGAACTTCATCCTGTTCGCGGTCGGCTCGTTCACTATCGTTCTGCTCTATACGCAGCTGCCGGTGAGCAACAGCGTGATGCTGTGGCTGGGCTTCCCGCTGGGCTTCTTCGCCTCGGGGATTTTCAGTGGCATGGGCGCGTTTCTGACCGAACTGTTTCCTACGCGAATTCGCGGTTCGGGGCAGGGCTTTTGCTACAACATCGGTCGGGCGCTGGCGGCCTTGTTTCCGCTGCTGATCGGTCTGCTCAGCCAGAAAGTACCGTTGAGCGTGGGCATTGGCGCCTTTGCGGCGGTGTCTTACGGCGTGGTGATTATCGCGGCATTGAGCCTGCCGGAAACCCGTGGCAAGCAACTCGATGCGCAGTAACTGATAACCTGCCAAGCACAGTCCTACAGATAAAAAGACAAGTACCTACAGGAGTGTTCACCGTGAGCCGCCTGCTATTGAATTGCGACATTGGCGAGAGCTTCGGCAGTTGGACCATGGGTCTGGATGCCGAGGTCATGCCCTTCATCGATTGCGCCAACGTGGCCTGCGGCTTCCACGCCGGCGACCCGAGCATCATGCGCAAGACCGTCAGCCTGGCGTTGAGCCACGGCGTGCAGATCGGTGCGCACCCGGCCTATCAGGATCTGGTCGGTTTCGGCCGCCGCTCCATGGCGTATTCGGCGCAAGAACTGCAAGACATCCTGCATTATCAGATCGGCGCGCTCGACGGCATTTGCAAGGCCCAGGGCGGGCGCGTCAGTTACGTCAAACCTCACGGCGCGATGTACAACGACATGATGGCCAACCCGGCGCAATTGCGTGCAGTGATTCAGGCGGTGGCCGCTTACGACCGCAGCCTGCCCTTGATGCTGATGGCCACCCGCGATAACTCCGCCGCGCAGCAGATCGGCGATGAGTATGGTGTGACCCTGTGGTTTGAAGCCTTCGCCGATCGCGCCTACGACAGCGCCGGCAAACTGGTTTCACGACAACTGCCGGGCGCGGTACATCACGACCCAGAAAAAATCATCGAGCAAGCCCTGACCATTGCCCGTGGCGACAACCTCACCGCCAGCGACGGCAGCGCATTGCGTCTGCATGCCAACACCCTCTGCGTACACGGCGACAACGCCAGTTCGGTGGCCGCCGTGCAACGCATTTGCGAAGCCTTGAATCAGCAGAGCGCCTCATGAACCCAAGGATTGAAGTGGTGGCACTGGATTGCCTGATGCTGCGTCTGTTCGATGAAATCGCCGAAGCCAACATGCCGTGGATGCTCGCTGCCAGTGAGCGTTTGCGTGCGGTATTCGGTGAGCAACTCATCGATCTGGTGCCGTCTTATACGACGTTGATGGTGCATTACGATTTGACCGCACTGAGTCCGAGTCAGGCGCGGGAATTGATCGCCGAAGCGTTGATCGATCTGTCACCGAATGCGCAAACCGCTGGCCAATGCCATGTGCTGCCGGTCTGGTATGACTTGAGCGTCGGCCCTGAGTTGAGCTTGCTCGCCGAGCGCAGCGGTCTGGCTGTGGCCGAGGTGATCCGGCGGCACAGTGCGCGGGAATATCAGGTGTTCGCCCTGGGTTTTGCGCCGGGCTTCGCCTTTATGGGGCTGGTCGAAGAGATTCTGGCCGCGCCACGTCTGAGTACGCCACGCAAAAAAGTCGCTGCCGGTAGCGTCGGCATTGCCGAACGGCAGACGGCGGCTTACCCCGTGGTCTCTCCCGGCGGCTGGAACCTGATCGGCCGCACCCCGGCCAAGTTGTTCGACCGCAATCGCGATGGCTACAGCCTGATGCAACCCGGCGACACGGTGCGATTCGAAGCGGTCAGTCACGCCGAGTTCGTCAGTCTGGGCGGCGATGACACGCCACTGGAGGTGCAGGCATGAGCCGACTGACGATTGAAGCGAGTACACCGCTCTGTCTGTTGCAGGATGCAGGACGTTTCGGCGTGCGCCATCTGGGCGTTACCCAGGGCGGCGCCGCGGATTGGTGTTCGATGAGCTGGGCCAACTGGTTGCTGGGCAACGGACTGGATGTGCCGGTAATCGAAATCACGCTTGGCGGGTTTGCCGTAGTCGCTGAAGACGATTGTTTGCTGGCACTGGCCGGAGCTGATCTTGGCGCGCAGATCGACGGTCAGCCGCTGGCGCCGTGGCGCAGTTTCAAGTTGGGTAAAGGACAGAAGTTGCTGTTCACGCAACCGTTGCTCGGTGCCCGGGCTTATCTGGCGGCGCCCGGCGGCTTCGAAGCCCCCAAGGTCTTGGGCAGCAGCGCGACAGTGGTGCGCGAAGAGTTCGGTGGTCTGGATGGCTTGGGCGTGCCGCTGGTGAAGGGGGCGACGCTGAGTTATCGCGGTGAATCGCTGTTGCTGCGCGAAGTGCCTTTGGCGTTACGGCCGGATTTGCAATCGAATGCACCGCTGGATCTGGTACTCGGCGCGCAGATCGGCCAGTTCAGCGGACAGAGTCTGTTTGACGTGTTCAACACGGCTTGGACGCTGGACAGTCGCGCTGATCGCATGGGCATTCGCTTGTTGGGCAGCGTCTTGCACTATCAGGGGCAACCGATGATTTCAGAAGGAATTCCTCTCGGTGCGGTGCAGGTGCCGCCGGACGGGCAGCCGATCGTCTTGCTCAATGATCGCCAGACCATTGGTGGTTATCCACGGTTGGGCGCGTTGACGCCTTTGGCGCTGGCGAGGCTGGCGCAGCGTCTGCCGGGTGACAAGGTGTGCTTCACACCGGTCATGCAAGAGCGTGCATGGCAGGACCATATCAACTACCTGAAATCCTACTTGTAATTGACCGTATTTCGGACTGAAGACCGAGACGTTTCCTGACACTTTGGTAAGTCGCCCTACATCACGCGTCGAGAGGGTGTGGAACTATCGGTCTTCATCTTTTACAAGGAAGTTACAGATGCGTTTTATGAAAGTGATGGCCCGGTCAGAGGGCGAGTGTGCGAACCGTGTCGATGGGCACATTGTCGGTTTTTATGAGGATGTGGGCAGCGTGCCGGTTTATCGGGCGAGCATCGATCGTTTCTACAATGTGCAACGACTGGACGCCGAACATGCCGGTGATCAGGACATCGTTGCGCGTATCGAGACACTCATGTCCACCGCAACGGTCGACATGATGCGTATGTTTCAATGGAATCACCGCACAGAGGCAAGTGGGCAATCCATGGAGCTGATTGCTGAGGGGGAAGGCTGCGAAACGGAGGCGACCCGGGTCAGGTTTCGTTTTCTGTCCCCAGAGGGCGAGATGAAGAATGAGGTGATCCTGAGTCCTGAAGCGGACATTGAAAAAAATCGCAGGGTAGCGCTGGAAAATGGTGGGGCGAAAGTTCTCGCCAAAGGGAAGAAAAAACGCCGTGGGCAAAAAACGACTGCTGTCGGCCCCGCGATTCTCGACACCTCTTTCATGGACCGGCTCTGCAAGTCTTATCTCGCGACAGGTTGGTAAATCCGCGAGCCTGAAAGGCAGCCGCTTTCATGCGGTTTGCCTTTCAGTATTTACCTTTGCAATCTTACTTGGACAAAAACCGCATGCCTTCCTCAAGCCCGCGCAACGTCAACGGATACATCTGATCCTCGATCAAATCCCGCACGATGTTGGTCGACGAGGTATAGCCCCAGGTATCTTTTGGATACGGATTGATCCAGATGAGCTTCTTGTACTTCTCCATGAAGCGCTGCATCCACACGTAGCCCGGTTCTTCGTTCCAGTGCTCGACACTGCCGCCGGCCTGGGTGATTTCATAAGGTGCCATGGCGGCGTCACCGATGAAGATCACTTTGTAGTCGGCGCCGTACTTGTGCAGCAGATCCTGAGTCGAAGTGCGCTCCGACGTGCGGCGCATGTTGTTCTTCCACACCGATTCGTAAATGAAGTTGTGGAAGTAGAAGTACTCCAGATGCTTGAACTCGGTCTTGCACGCTGAGAACAGCTCCTCGCAGATCTTCACGTGGGCGTCCATCGAGCCGCCGATATCGAACAGCAGCAACAGCTTTACGGTGTTGCGCCGCTCCGGGCGCATCTGGATGTTCAGCAGACCGGCGTCCTTGGCGGTGTGGTCGATGGTGCCGTCGATGTCCAGCTCTTCTGCCGCGCCTTGGCGGGCGAATTTGCGCAGTCGGCGCAGGGCGACTTTGATATTGCGCGTGCCCAGTTCCACCGAGTCATCGAGGTTCTTGTACTCGCGCTGATCCCAGACTTTTACCGCTTTACCCTGACGCTTGCCGGCATCGCCGACTCGAATGCCTTCCGGGTTGAAGCCGCCGGAACCGAACGGGCTGGTGCCGCCGGTGCCGATCCACTTGTTGCCGCCGGCATGGCGTTCCTTCTGCTCTTCCAGACGCTTCTTGAACTCTTCGATCAGCTTGTCCAGGCCACCGAGGGACTGGATCTGCGCACGTTCCTCATCCGTCAGCGAACGCTCGAACTCCTTGCGCAGCCAGTCTTCGGGAATCAGCGCCTGCAAATGATCGTCGAGCTTTTCGAGGCCATTGAAGTAGGCGCCGAACGCGCGGTCGAACTTGTCGAAATGGCGTTCGTCCTTGACCAGAATCGCCCGCGACAAGTAATAAAACTCGTCCATGTCGGCGAAGGTCACGCGCTGTTTCAGCGCGTTGATCAGGTCGAGCAGCTCGCGCACCGACACCGGCACCTTGGCTGCACGCATTTCATTGAACAGGTTGAGCAACATGGCATCAGCCTCTTAGCGGGTGCCGCGACGGCTCATGAACGCCAGGCGTTCAAGCAGTTGCACGTCCTGTTCGTTCTTCACCAGAGCACCGGCCAGCGGCGGAATGGCTTTGGTCGGATCGCGCTCGCGCAGCACCGCTTCGCCGATGTTGTCGGCCATCAAAAGCTTCAGCCAGTCGACCAGTTCCGAGGTCGACGGCTTCTTCTTCAGGCCTGGCACCTTGCGCACATCGAAGAACACGTCCAGCGCTTCGCTGACCAGATCTTTCTTGATGTCCGGGTAGTGCACGTCGACGATTTTTTGCAGGGTGGTGCGGTCGGGGAAGGCGATGTAGTGGAAGAAGCAACGGCGCAGGAAAGCGTCCGGCAGCTCTTTTTCGTTGTTCGAAGTAATGATAATGATCGGGCGTTTTTTCGCCTTGATGGTCTCGTCGATCTCGTAAACGTAGAACTCCATCTTGTCGAGTTCTTGCAGCAAGTCGTTAGGAAACTCGATGTCGGCCTTGTCGATCTCGTCGATCAGCAGAATGACCCGCTCTTCGGACTCGAAAGCCTCCCAGAGCTTGCCTTTCTTCAAATAGTTGCGCACATCGTGGACTTTTTCAGTGCCCAGTTGCGAGTCGCGCAGACGGCTGACCGCATCGTACTCGTACAGGCCCTGATGAGCCTTGGTGGTGGACTTGATGTGCCAGGTAATCAGCTTGGCATTGAACGATTCGGCCAGTTGCTCGGCGAGCATGGTCTTGCCGGTGCCCGGCTCGCCCTTGACCAGCAGCGGCCGCTCCAGGGTGATGGCGGCGTTGACCGCCAGCTTCAGGTCATCGGTGGCGACGTAGGCCTGGGTGCCTTCGAACTTCATCTGCTAATCCTCGAACGGTAACGCCGACCTGATCGGGCAGGGCGGGGGCGAAATAATCGGATGCCCGACTATAGCGCGCAGGCCGGTCGACTGTGAACGCAGACGGGTTATTCAGTCTCTGAATGGGGCGTCACATGTTGACTCAGTCTCGGCCGATGGCCAGTATTCAGGCCTCGTTGATTTGGCGATAGCTTTCAGGTTGTCCACTGACTCTGTGGCGAGGGAGCTTGCTCCCGCTGAGCTGCGAAGCAGTCCCCCTATGCCCGGAGGCGCTGAATTGATGCTATCCATGAAACGACCACGCTTGGCGGCAGTTACTGCGCTCTCTGATAGCCGGCTTGCACTCTGCTTTGTTGATCGTCGATCGCTGACACTCGATTTGATTCGAGATATCCATACGTATAAGCAGTTGCAGCCATTGCTTGATCCCCAAGTCTTTGCGACTGCCATCTTGGGCGATAAAGGTTGGACCGTTGAATAGCCGGCCCCGGATATTCAGATTGGCGCCGATACTCTATATCTGGATGCTTTTCCAGAAATGAACCCTAACCCGCATCCGGCTTCGGCCGCTCATACCGCGCATTGAATGCCTTTACGAAACCATTGCGCAAAATCTGTAAAAAAGCTTCGAACGCGCTGATATTTTGCTGATGCACGTTGCCGCTGAGTTCGACCTTGGTGGCGAACTGGTTTTTGGCCTGGTTCTTCAGCACGGTTTCCGTGCCGCCGACCAGTGCCTCCCAGACCGAGCGGAAGATGCTCTTGTTGTTGTTTTCCACGTCCTGCTGCCAGTTGAACACTTCGACGTCGCGCAGCAGTGGTTTGATATAGCCGTTGACCTTGGCTTTTTTGGCTTGGGCTTCGATCACCACATCACCGTGGCCGGCGTTGAAGTCGAACTTGCCGTAGGCCGAGGCGAAGTCGTTCATTCGTTTGAGTTCGATGTCCTTGGCGCGCAGACGGAATTCGAAGTCTTCGAAGTTGCTCAGAGGGTCGAACGTTGCGGTGGTTTCCAGCGGTGCATGGCCCAGCAGCAGGGCTTTGCCTTCGAAGCGGGCGTCGCGTTTGCCCTGTTTGTCGACCACGTTGGTCAGGTTGTAGATGCTCGCGTCGACATTGGTCGCGTTCATGTTCACTGGAGGTTTTGAATTGAAGTTGCGGAAACTGATCTTGCCGTCGTGAATCTGTACTTCGTCGAGGGTTATCGGCAGCAACTTGCCCAGTTGCGCGCGCCAGTCGGTGCCTTGACCTGTTTGTGAGTTCTGTTTGTTAGCGCCACCATCGACGAAATTGACTTCAGGATTTACGAAACTCACCTGCGCCACGACGGCATGGTCGTACCACAGCGAATGCCAACTGACCGACAGATCGATCAACGGTGCGTCGACGAATGGCACCGGTACCTTGCCGTCGACCTTGACGATCTTCAGCCCATTGATCTTGTAAGCGCCGCGCCATAGGGCCAGGTCGACATCAGTGATCTGGCCCCGATAATCACCCATGTCCGCCAGCTTGCCGTTCAGGTAGTCACGCACCATGTAGGGCAGGGCGATGTGCAGCGCGATCAGCAACACAACGACGACGGCGAAAATCCCTAGTGGCCAACTGTAGCGACGCTTCATGACGGCAATTCCCTGACGATGTAAGCGATTGACTGTTACGTCGCGCAGACGTTCGACCCGACTGGACTGTGATGGGCAACAGGCATACCTTTGAAGGCTGAATTCAATGCTGCATAAGGACCCAGCCATGAGCCGTATTTTCGCTGACAACGCCCATTCCATCGGTAATACGCCGCTGGTGCAGATCAATCGCATCGCGCCACGTGGCGTGACCATTCTGGCCAAGATCGAGGGGCGCAACCCCGGTTATTCGGTCAAGTGCCGGATCGGCGCCAACATGATCTGGGACGCCGAAAGCAGCGGCAAACTCAAGCCGGGCATGACCATTGTCGAACCTACATCGGGTAATACGGGGATCGGTCTAGCCTTCGTTGCCGCCGCCCGTGGTTACAAATTGATGCTGACCATGCCGGCCTCGATGAGCATCGAACGTCGCAAGGTTCTCAAGGCTCTGGGCGCCGAACTGGTCTTGACCGAACCGGCCAAAGGCATGAAAGGCGCAATCGAGAAAGCCGCTGAAATCGTTGCCAGCGATGCTGACAAGTACTTCATGCCATCGCAGTTCGATAATCCGGCCAACCCGGCGATTCACGAAAAAACCACCGGTCCGGAAATCTGGAACGACACCGATGGTGCGGTGGATGTACTGGTGGCCGGCGTCGGCACCGGCGGAACCATCACCGGCGTTTCGCGGTATATCAAGAATACCCAAGGCAAGCCGATCCTGTCGGTGGCGGTGGAACCGGTTTCCTCGCCGGTGATCAGCCAGGCGCTGGCCGGTGAAGAGATCAAACCGAGCCCGCACAAGATTCAGGGCATCGGTGCCGGTTTTGTGCCGAAGAACCTGGATCTGTCGATGGTCGACCGGGTCGAGCAGGTCACCGACGACGAATCCAAGGCCATGGCGCTGCGCTTGATGCAGGAAGAAGGGATTTTGTGCGGCATATCCTGCGGTGCAGCGATGGCAGTAGCGGTGCGTCTGGCGGAGACGCCGGAAATGCAGGGCAAGACCATCGTCGTGATTCTGCCGGACTCGGGTGAGCGTTATCTGTCGAGCATGTTGTTCAGCGATCTGTTTACTGAGCAGGAGAACCAGCAGTAAAAGCAACATCAAAAGATCGTAGCCTTCGGCAGCTCCTGCATGATCGAGCAGGAGCTGTCTCAGGCTGCGATCTCTTGATCTCGATCAGCCGGGGTTCAGGATCGTTATGCTAATAAATGCTTTGTTGCGCAATTCTTAACACTGAATCTTGTGAAAGGCGGGTTTTGCCCGAAGCCGGTAGTGTTTATCATGGCCGGCTGCCATGCCGGGTAAAGGGCATTGCGCAGCGTTGTCTTTATTCAAGGAGTTGTTGATGACCTTTTCGTTTGCCGCCAAGGCGTTTGTGCTGCTGCTCTTTCTGGGCAGCACGCTCTATGTGCATTTGCGCGGCAAGGCGCGTTTGCCGGTTCTGCGTCAGTTCGTCAACCACTCGGCGCTGTTCGCTCCTTACAACGCCTTGATGTACCTGTTTTCCGGCGTGCCGTCGAAGCCGTATCTGGATCGCAGCAAATTCCCGGAACTGGACGTGCTGCGCGACAACTGGGAAACCATTCGCGACGAGGCCATGCACCTGTTCGACGAAGGCTATATTCGCGCGGCGGAAAAGAACAACGACGCCGGTTTCGGCTCGTTCTTCAAGAAGGGCTGGAAGCGTTTCTACCTCAAGTGGTACGACAAACCGCTGCCGTCGGCTGAAACCCTGTGCCCGAAAACCGTGGCGCTGGTCAGTGCGATTCCCAACGTCAAAGGCGCGATGTTCGCGCTATTGCCGGGTGGCAGCCACTTGAACCCGCATCGCGATCCGTTCGCCGGCTCCCTGCGTTATCACCTCGGCTTGTCGACGCCGAACTCCGACGATTGCCGGATTTTCGTCGATGGTCAGGTTTACGCCTGGCGTGACGGCGAAGACGTGATGTTCGACGAAACCTATGTGCACTGGGTCAAGAACGAAACCGACCAAACCCGCGTGATCCTGTTCTGCGACGTCGAGCGTCCGCTGAGCAACCGCCTCATGACCCGCATCAACCGCTCGATCAGCGCCTGGCTCGGCCGTGCCACCGCACCGCAGAACCTCGACGACGAGCGCGTCGGCGGGATCAACCAGGCCTACGCCTGGAGCAAGAGCTTCAGCGACAAATTCAGTGGAGTGGTCAAACAGTGGAAACGTCGTCATCCGAGGGCCTACCGCGTGATGCGACCGGTGCTGGCGGTGGTGGTGTTGACGTTGTTGGGGTATTGGCTGTTTGGTTGAGGCTGATTCGCAGGCAATAAAAAACCGCTCCTTGTGAGCGGTTTTTTATTGCCTGCGAATCAGCGCCGTCCAGCGAGAACGTTGGGTTCGTCTTCGATGCCTGTAATCAATAGCTGAAGAAAGCGCTGCTGATTGGCTGATAGCTCGGAGGAGATAAGCTTTTCGTCAGTTTTGATTGATCTTTTCTTAGTGGGGGATTTTTTCACAGATTTACGCATGTTCCCGCCCTCGTTGATCATTACTTGAACAGTTTTCACGATACTTTACTCTCCACTGCGAGGACAAGGCGGCCTTCAAAATCAAATTTGAAACCGAGTTTTGTATAAACAGGAATTGCTCCTGGTATCGGTTCCTGGACTTCAATGCACTTACTGCCGATTATTTGCGCAAACTCATCGATGGCCACCATCGACAAAAGCGCAATACGCTTTTTAAGCGGGTGAGGCACTCCGGGCCGCCCCTCCAATCGTACGATTCGAATTCGCTGGCGGCTTTTGTTCGGGTTGACAAAACACAGCCCGCACAGCTGTTCTTCAAACCAGATCGCGATATCCAGGGACAAAGGTTCTCGTGACTTCCATTCGGCAATCTCTCGCCAGCAAAAATGCGGATCATCCCAAAGCTCAAACGCACCTAGTGCTTTGGCATCGATAGGTTCAAAGCGTACTTTCGACAAGTCCTGTCCCGCTGGTAGCTGCAACAGAGCAGTGGCGATGCTTGCCTGCTTCCTGGCCAGCGACCGATACAACTGATAGCGCAGATAACTCGGTTCCCTTGGCATATGATTTCGAGCATTCCATGTCTCCCCATCGATAGATGTTGCGGTTGCTCAACAGCCTATTCAGCTCTCATGGATCTGTCCCTACTGGCCCTTTGTCCAAATCATTGCAATCGATGTCGCCCGCTGGTTATAGTCGGCGCTCGTGAGCCCCATGGTTCACCTTCCAGCCCTTCAAAAAAGATCTGCGCAAATGCCTGCATCCCTCATCAACGCGGTAGTCGGTTCAGCGGTCAACGCTGGCGTCGTGCCGTGCGGGAATCAGCAGCCCAAGCAGATCAGTCATTACCCTCCACCTGTCAGTAGCACGCCGGTGTGCGCAGTCGTATCACTGCCGGGCGTTGGCGTTTGGGGCTGATCGGCAGTTTTTGCTGACCCCTGCGCCCGCCAGAAAAACCTACTGAATTTCAGCTTCGGCTGAGTTGGCTATTTGCCTGACTACAGGTGGTATTCATGTTTGTCCTGTCGAAAAAATCCGCGCTCGCGGCCGCGTCCACGAGCCTGTTCGTTCTGCTGTGGAGCAGCGGCGCAATCTTCTCCAAATGGGGGCTGGCCCACGCGTCACCGTTTGCCTTTCTGTTGATTCGCTTTGTGATTGCCTTGTGCGGGCTGGTGCTGCTGGCGCCGTTGCTCAAGTTGAAGTTGCCCAAGGGCGGGCGGCCGATGTTGTTTGCGATTGCCACGGGCGTGGTGTTGTTGGGGGCCTATCAGATTTTTTATCTACTGGCGCTCAACACCAAAGTCACTCCGGGCGTGATGGCGACCATCATGGGCGTGCAGCCGATTCTCACCGTGGTGTTGATGGAGCGGCAGCGCTCGGCGAGCCGGATGTTCGGTCTGGCCCTGGGGTTGGCGGGCCTGATCATGGTGGTTTACCAAGGCATCGGCCTGGCCGGGATGTCCTGGGCGGGGATGCTGTTTGGTCTGCTGGCGCTGGCGAGCATGACGCTGGGCTCGATCATGCAGAAACGCATCACTGACAATCCCCTCGGCACACTGCCTGTGCAGTACCTGGCCGGGCTGTTGTTGTGCGGGATTTTCGCGCCGTTTCAGCCGTTCCACTTTGAACACAGCACAGGTTTCATCGTGCCGGTGTTGTGGATGGGGCTGGTGGTCTCGGTGCTGGCGACGCTGTTGCTGTATCGGTTGATTGCGCGGGGCAATCTAGTGAATGTCACCAGTCTGTTTTACCTGGTGCCAGCGGTGACGGCGGTGATGGACTATCTGATCTTCGGCAATCGCCTGGCGGCGTTGAGTGTGCTGGGGATGCTGTTGATTGTGGTCGGCCTGGCATTTGTGTTTCGTGAAAGGGGGTAACAGATCGTCAGGTGGCGGCTTTTAGTCCGCCGATCGCGAGCAGGCTCACTCCTACAGGGGAATGCATTCCAATTGTAGGAGTGAGCCTGCTCGCGATTGCCTTTTTGGCAACAGCACTAATTTATCGGGCCGGCACCTCAGCCGGTTTCACCACCGCCGGCTTCAACACCAGCCACAACGCCGCAGCAATCAACACCCCGCCATAAATGTGCGCCATCGACAACGGCTCATCCAGCAACAACGCCCCCCACAACACGCCGAACGGCGGAATCATGAAGGTCACGGTCATCGACTTCACCGGACCGATCGAGCTGAGCAGGCGGAAGTAAATGATGTAGGCGAACGCCGTGCAGCCAAGACCCAGGCCCAGCAGCGACAGCCAGACATTCCAGCCACCCCAACTGACCGGCGGTGCGGTGATCACGCTGTAGCCGAACAACGGCAACAGGAACAACGTTGCGCCGAGCATGCTGCCCAGTGCCGAGAGACGACTGTCCAGCCCGCCGGCCTGATCGAGCCAACGGCGCGCGAGGAAACCGGCAAAGCCATAGCAAGTGGTCGCGAGCAAGCAGGCGAGGGCGCCCAGCAACAGTTGCATGTCAAATGCCACGGGACCGGCGCGGGTCAGTACGCCAACACCGAACAGGCCGAGGAACACCCCGCCCAGTTTGGCTACGGTGAGTTTTTCACTGAAGAACACCCCGCCAATCAGCACGCCCATCAGCGGCGTGGTGGCATTGAAAATCGCCGAATAGCCGGCTGGCAGCACCTGAGCGGCGACCGAATACAGCGTCGCCGGAATTCCCGAGTTGATCACGCCCAGCAGCATCACGGTTTTCAGTTTGCCTTTGAAATCCCAGCGCACGCGCATCAACCCGAGGATCACCAGCAGGCCAACGGCCGCAATCGACACGCGAAAGAATCCGGTCGGGATCGTGCCAATCACCGGCGCGATAATGCGCATGAACAGAAAACTCGCGCCCCAGATGGCCGCCAGCGACAACATACGGAAAATATCGACAGGGCTCACGGCGGGTCTCCTTCCTTGATCGGGACGAGAGTGTTGCCGAGCGCCTTGCCGATGGCAACCGCTAATCGGGCAATTAAATCTTCCCGGCGCAGCTCCCTGAAAAAAAGCGTCGGCGTACACTTGCGCTTCGGATTTGGCCGAAATTGCACTTCACGCGCACACGCTTGCGTGACTAAGCTCAGGCACAGATTTCCACACCTAAGCCGAGGTCTTATCTATGTCGCAGCAATGGCCAGCCACCGACATCGCCCGGATGATCCTCGATGGCTTCGACGATTATCGCGAGCATTTCCGACGGATCACCGACGGCGCCCGTGAACGCTTCGAGCAGGCGCGCTGGCAGGAGACGCAAACGGCGTCGGCGGCGCGGATCAATCTCTATGAAGAAAAGGTCGGCGAAACCATCGCCCGTCTGCGCGAATACTTCGACGACGAAACGCTGATGAACGTCAGCTGCTGGCCGCTGGTGAAAAGCGCCTACATTAGCGTCATCGACCTGCGTTTCGACGATGAGCTGTCCGAGACCTGGTACAACTCGATTTTCTGCGGGCTGTTCAGTCACGACCTGATCAGCGACGGTTGCATGTTCATCCACACCACGCGCCCGAGCCTGCGCCGTGCCCGCGCCGCACAAACGCGCACCTACAAGCCGCAAGGGCAGTTGTCGGGAATGCTTGCGAGCATTTTTGCCGACTATCGTTTCAGCGAGGATTACGCTGATTTGCCGGGTGACTTGCTCCGGCTTGAAGCGCAACTGCGCGAGAACCTGCCGGACTGGGTGTGCAAGGATCCTGAGCTCAGCGTCGAGCTGTTTTCCTCGGTGCTGTACCGCAACAAGGGCGCGTATCTGGTCGGGCGCATCTACACCCGCGACGAGCAATGGCCGCTGGTGATCCCGCTGCTGCACCGCGAAGGGCGCGGGATTCAGATCGATGCGCTGATCACCGACGAAGCCGATGTGTCGATCATCTTCTCGTTCACCCGTTCGTACTTTATGGTCGACGTGCCGGTGCCGGCGGAATTCATCGGTTTCCTGCGGCGCATCTTGCCGGGCAAGCACATCGCCGAGCTGTACACCTCGATCGGCTTCTACAAACACGGCAAATCCGAGTTCTACCGGGCGCTGATCAATCATCTGGCCAACACCGATGACCAGTTCATCATGGCGCCGGGCGTGCGCGGCATGGTCATGAGCGTGTTCACCCTGCCGGGTTTCAACACTGTGTTCAAAATCATCAAAGACCGTTTTTCGCCGTCGAAAAACGTCGATCGCGCCACGGTGATCGAGAAGTATCGGCTGGTAAAAAGTGTCGATCGGGTAGGACGCATGGCCGATACCCAGGAGTTCGCCGACTTCCGTTTTCCGCTGAGCAAGTTCGATCCGGCGTGTCTTGAAGAACTGCTGGAGGTGGCGCCATCAACGGTGTCAGTCGAGGGCGAAACGGTGCTGATCCGTCACTGCTGGACCGAGCGGCGAATGACCCCGCTCAATCTGTATCTGGAGAACGCCAACGATGCACAGGTGCGCGAGGCGCTGGAGGATTACGGCCTGGCGATCAAGCAATTGGCGGCGGCGAACATCTTTCCCGGCGACATGTTGCTGAAGAATTTTGGCGTCACCCGGCATGGGCGTGTGGTGTTTTATGACTATGACGAAATCTGCTTTCTGACGGAGGCCAACTTCCGCCACATTCCTGCGCCGCGCACGCCCGAAGATGAGATGGCTTCGGAGCCGTGGTATTCGATCGGGCCGCTGGATGTGTTTCCCGAGGAGTTTCCGCCGTTTCTGTTTGCCGATTCGGGGCAACGCAAGTTGTTCGATCAGTTGCATGGCGAGTTGTATAACGCTGATTACTGGAAGAGCCTGCAGGAGGCGATTCGGGCGGGGAAGGTTATTGATGTCTTTCCGTATCGGCGTAAAGGCCTCGCCAACGAGTAGCTCTTTTAAAAGCCCCTCACCCCAGCCCTCTCCCGGAGGGAGAGGGGGCCGACCAAGGTGTCTCAAGTCGAGCGCCGACCTGAAAGAGCTTGGCGATTATGGATTCGGTGATGCACGTTCAGGTCGGTGAAACTGGCAAAGTTGACTCGGTCGGTCCCCTCTCCCCTTGGGAGAGGGCTAGGGTGAGGGTTGCAATCCCCCTGACACTCCAAACATCCCCCAAATCTGCGACAATCCGCCCCCTGCATAAATAGACGACCGAATTGCCTACCCGATGACCGACGAATCGCCCTCCATCGACAAACTGCTGAAAAACCTCGATCACGCCATGCTCGCCGACCGTCACCGGCTGCGGCGGCAGTTGCTTGAGCTGCGCAAGAAACCCGACGAGGCCAAACTGGCCCAGTGGGTGACGCGCATGCAGGCGTCCTGTGATCAAGTGCTGGCGCGCAAGGCCAGCCTGCCGGTGATTCGTTACGACGACAGTTTGCCGATTGCGGCCAAGCGCGACGAGATCAAGAAGGCACTGGAAAAACACCAGGTGCTGATCATCGCCGGCGAAACCGGCTCGGGCAAAACCACCCAGTTGCCGAAAATCTGTCTGGAAATCGGTCGCGGTCAGCACGGTCTGATCGGCCACACCCAGCCGCGTCGAATCGCAGCACGCAGCGTCGCCAGCCGGGTTGCCGAAGAACTCGCTACGCCGCTCGGTTCGCTGGTCGGCTATCAGGTGCGTTTCGAGGATCAGAGCGATTCCAACACCCTGATCAAACTGATGACCGACGGCATCCTGCTCGCGGAAACCCAGAATGATCGCTACCTCGAACGCTACGACACGATCATCGTCGACGAAGCCCACGAGCGCAGCCTCAACATCGATTTCCTGCTCGGTTACCTGAAAACCCTGCTGCCGCGTCGTCCGGATCTGAAAGTCATCATCACCTCGGCGACCATCGATCTGGAGCGTTTCTCCAAGCACTTCGATGACGCGCCGATTGTTGAAGTCTCCGGTCGTACCTTCCCGGTGGACACCTGGTATCGCCCGCTGACCCTGGAGCAGGACGAAGAGGGCAACCGTGTCGAGGATGACTTGACGGTGGATCAGGCGATCCTCGCTACCCTTGACGAAATCGCCGCTTACGAGCGCAGCGAGCGTCGTAGCCCCGGTGATGTGCTGGTGTTCTTGCCGGGCGAGCGCGAGATTCGTGACGCCGCCGACATGCTGCGCAAGGCGCAAATCAAACACACCGAAATCCTGCCGTTGTACGCGCGCCTGTCGCCGGCCGAACAGCAGCGGATTTTCCAGTCGCACCCGGGGCGTCGCGTGGTGCTGGCGACCAACGTCGCCGAGACTTCGCTGACCGTGCCGGGCATCCGTTACGTGATCGACAGCGGCACCGCGCGCATCAGCCGTTACAGCTACCGCGCCAAGGTGCAGCGTCTGCCGATCGAGGCGATTTCCCAAGCCAGTGCCAATCAGCGTAAAGGTCGCTGCGGCCGGGTCGAGCCGGGTATCTGCATTCGTTTGTACAGCGAGGAAGATTTCCTTGGCCGCCCGGAATTTACCGATCCGGAGATTCTGCGCACCAACCTCGCCGCGGTTATTTTGCAGATGCTGCATCTGCGTCTCGGCGAGATCACTGCATTCCCGTTTATCGAGCCGCCGGATGGCAAGGCGATCAGCGACGGTTTCAACCTGCTGCAAGAGCTCTCGGCGGTGGATCGCAACAGCCAGTTGACCCCGCTCGGTCGTCAACTTGCGCGCCTGCCGGTCGATCCGCGCATGGGCCGCATGCTGCTCGAAGCGGCCAGACTCGGCAGCCTGCAGGAAGTGCTGATCGTCGCCAGCGCCATGTCGATTCAAGACCCACGCGAGCGGCCGCCGGAGCGTCAGCAAGCGGCCGATCAGGCTCACGCACAGTGGAAGGATGTCGATTCGGATTTCGCCGGTCTGGTGAATCTGTGGCGTGGCTTTGAAGAGCAGCGCCAAGCTTTGACCGCCAGCCCGTTGCGCAACTGGTGCCGCAAGAACTTCCTCAACTACCTGCGTCTGCGCGAGTGGCGCGATTCCCATCGGCAGTTGAGCCTGATCTGCCGCGACATGCAGTTGAGCCTGAATAAAGAGCCAGCGGACTATCCGAAACTGCACAAAGCGGTGTTGGTCGGTCTGCTCAGCCAGATCGGTCAGAAAACCGAAGATGGCGATTACCTCGGCGCGCGTCAGCGACGTTTCTGGATTCATCCGTCGTCGGGCATCGGCAAAAAGCGCCCGCAATGGCTGATGACCGCCGAACTGGTGGAAACCACCAAGCTCTATGCGCGCATGGTCGCCAAGATCGACGCCGACTGGATCGAGCCGCTGGCCGGCCATCTGATCAAGAAAAACCATTTTGAACCGCATTGGGAGAAGAAGCGCGGACAGGTCGTGGCGTTCGAACAGATCACTTTGTTCGGGCTGATCGTGGTCGGCCGCCGGCCGGTGCATTACGGCCCGGTGGACCCGGTGGTTTCCCGTGAACTGTTCATCCGCGAAGGCTTGGTGCGCGGCGAAATTCAGTCAAAAGCCAAATGCCTGACGGCCAATCAGCGACTGCTGGAACAGCTCGACGAACTGGAAGCCAAGGCCCGTCGCCGCGATATTCTCGCCGACGAAGAAACCTTGTATGCGTTCTACGATGCACGGTTGCCAGCGGAGATCCACCAGACCGCAACCTTCGACAGTTGGTATCGAGTCAACAGCCAGAAGAACCCGCAACTGTTGATCATGCGTGAGGAAGACGTGCTGGCCCGCGAGGCCAGTGAAGTCACCGCGCGCGATTACCCGGACACGCTGCACATCGGCGATCTGGAACTGGCGCTGAGCTATCACTTTGAACCCAATCATCCGCGCGATGGCGTGACCCTGCGTGTGCCCGCACCGCTGCTGCCGATGCTGCCGCCGGAGCGTCTGGAGTGGCTGGTGCCAGGGATGATCGAAGCCAAGTGCATCGCCCTCGTGCGCAACCTGCCGAAAGCGCTGCGCAAGAACTTCGTGCCGGTGCCGGACTTCATCAAAGCCGCGTTGCAACGCATGACCTTTGCTGAGGGTTCGTTGCCGCAGGCACTGGGCCGCGAATTGTTGCGCATGACCGGCGCGCGGGTCAGCGATGAAGCGTGGGCAGAAGCCGAGCAAGGCGTCGAGGGGCATCTGCGGATGAACCTGGAAATCGTCGACGGCCAGGGCAAGTTCCTCGGCGAAGGCCGCGATCTGGCCGAACTGACCGCACGGTTTGCCGAAGCCAGTCAGGCCGCGTTGGCGGTGCCGCAGAGCGCGAAAAGTCAGCAGCCGGTGGAGGCCAAGGTCTTCGCGCCGGTGGCGGAAAAGACTCAGCAGAAGATCGCCGGGCTGTCGATGACGGTGTACCCGGCGCTTGTCGAAGAAAGCGGTACGGTCAAGGAAGGGCGCTTCTCCACCCCGGCCGAGGCCGAGTTCCAGCATCGTCGCGCCTTGCAGCGTTTGTTGATGCAACAACTGGCGGAGCCGGCCAAGTTCTTGCGCGGCAAGTTGCCGGGGCAGACCGAACTGGGTTTGCTCTATCGCGAGTTGGGTCGGGTTGATGCGCTGGTCGAAGACATTCTGCTGGCCAGTCTCGACAGCTGCATTCTCGAAGGCGAAGACCCGTTGCCGCGAGACGGTGCCGGGTTGGCGGCATTGGCCGAGCGCAAACGCGGCAACTGGACCGAGCACGCCGAGCGCGTGGCGCGCCTGACGCTGGAAATCCTCAAGTTGTGGCACGGTCTGCAAAAACGCTTCAAGGGCAAGATTGATCTGGCTCAGGCTGTGGCGCTGAACGACATCAAGCAGCAAATCAACAATCTGGTTTATCCGGGCTTTGTCCGCGAGACGCCGATGCAGTGGCTCAAAGAGCTGCCGCGTTACCTGAAAGCGGTCGAGCAGCGTTTCGAGAAACTCGGCGCGCAGGTGCAGAAGGATCGTGTCTGGAGCGGCGAACTCGCCGGCCTCTGGGCGCAATACCAGACCCGCGCAGCCAAACATGCGCAGGAAGGCAAACGCGATCCGCAGCTTGAGCTGTACCGCTGGTGGCTCGAGGAATACAGGGTGTCGCTGTTTGCCCAACAGTTGGGCACCAAAGTGCCGATTTCCGACAAGCGCCTGAACAAACAGTGGAGCCAGGTAGAACCCTGACCTCGAGCCATGCGCAATCCCCTGTGGGAGCGAGCCTGCTCGCGAAAGCAGAGTGTCAGTCAACGCAATAGCGACTGATACGACGCAATCGCGAGCAGGCTCGCTCCCACATTGGGATCTGGGTTGTGCTTGAGAAAGGCGCCAAAATCCTGCGTTTATGGCAAACTTCGCGACCATAAACACCGGTTTCGCGACCCAGAGCCTTCGGCCGTGGTGCGAGACGGAATAAAGCGATGCCAGGTTTGCGTCCCCCGGACGGGAATAGACCCTTTGTGTGTTGGTACGACGGTTCCAGCACTTTCTGCCTGAACAGATTAGAGAAACGACCATGCATAACGTCGTCATCAGCGGCACCGGCCTGTACACCCCGGCCAACAGCATCTCCAACGAAGAGCTGGTGCAGTCTTTCAATACCTACGTCGCCCAGTTCAATGCCGACAACGCCGATGCGATCGCCAGAGGCGAAGTCCAGGCCCTGACCGAATCCAGCGCTGCCTTCATCGAAAAAGCCTCGGGCATCAAGAGCCGCTTTGTCATGGACAAGGACGGCATCCTCGATCCGCAACGCATGGCTCCGCGCCTGCCAGAGCGTTCCAACGACGAATGGTCGGTGCTCTGCCAGATGGCCATTGGCGCTGCCGAACAAGCCTTGCAACGCGCCGGCAAAACCGCCGCTGACATCGACGGCGTCATCGTTGCCTGCTCCAACCTGCAGCGCGCCTACCCGGCCATCGCCATCGAAGTCCAGGAAGCCCTGGGCATTCAGGGTTTCGGTTTCGACATGAACGTGGCCTGCTCCTCGGCGACCTTCGGCATTCAGGCCGCGGCCAACAGCGTACAACTGGGCCAGGCCCGGGCGATCCTGATGGTCAACCCGGAAGTCTGCACCGGGCATCTGAACTTCCGTGACCGCGACAGCCACTTCATCTTCGGCGACGCCGCGACTGCGGTGATCATCGAACGCGCTGACACCGCTACGTCCAAATACCAGTTCGATGTGGTCAGCACCAAGCTGCTGACCAAGTTCTCCAACAACATCCGCAACAACTTCGGCTTCCTCAACCGCGCGGCGGAAGAGGGCATCGGTACCCGCGACAAACTGTTCGTGCAGGAAGGCCGCAAGGTGTTCAAGGATGTCTGCCCAATGGTTGCCGAGCTGATTGGCGAGCATCTGCAAGAGAACCAGCTCAACGTTGGCGACGTGAAGCGCTTCTGGCTGCACCAGGCCAACCTGAGCATGAACCACCTGATTGTGCGCAAACTGCTCGGCCGAGAGGCTACCGAAGAAGAAGCACCGGTAATCCTCGACACTTATGCCAACACCAGCTCCGCAGGTTCGGTGATTGCCTTCCACAAGTATCAGGATGATCTGGCGAGCGGCTCGCTGGCGGTGCTGAGTTCATTCGGCGCCGGCTATTCGATCGGCAGTGTGATTCTGCGCAAGCGTTGAAAATAGGTTTAATTTCTTCTTAATCGCGCTGACCTTTCCTACATCCGAATCGGCTCAAACGCTGTAATTTTTCGGAAATGGCGGCAGGTGAAGACCTGCCGCTGTCATTTTCGGAATCGGCACAAGGAGATTTTTGGATGGCGGCTGACGACACTCAACTGCTTGCGCGCTTGCTGGCCGGTGAGCAACAGGCTTTCAAGGAACTGGTGACCACTTATCAGAGCGCCATGCGCGCGGTGGCGTATGCCATTGTTGGTCAGCGTCATGTTGAAGAAGTGGTGCAGGACGCCTGGCTGTCAGTGGTGCGCCACATCGGCAGCTTCGAAGGTCGTTCCAGTCTCAAGACCTGGCTGTTGACCATTACGGCCAACTCGGCCAAAAGCCGTTACAAACACAATCGCCGCGAAGTGTTGATGGATGATCTGCCATCGCCCCATGGCACGATCGACGACGACCGCTTCTCTGCCGGTGACGGCCATTGGCTGGTCGCGCCCTTCGCCTGGCACCAGGACACCCCCGAAGCCCTGCTCACTGAAGACGAGTTGCGCGAGTGCCTGGAGCACACGCTGCTGAGCCTGTCGGAACTGCAAAGCAGCGTTTTGCTGTTGCGCGAGCGGCAGGGGCTGGAGCTGGAAGAGATCTGTAATCTTCTGGAGATCTCACTCTCCAATGTCCGCGTGCTGCTGCATCGGGCACGTTTGAAGGTCTTCGCGACCGTAGAACATTTTGAGGAGACAGGAGAATGTTGACCTGCAAGGAGCAAGTGGCACGATCCAGCGATTATCTCGATGGCCAGTTGAGCTTTCGGGAAAAGTGGATGGTGCGTCATCACCTGATGTTTTGCCCGAACTGCCGACGTTTCATGCGTCAGATGCGTTTGATGCAAGCCACCCTGAGGGCGCTGCCGGAGAAACCGGAGGAGGGGGTGGATGCGCTGGCTGAGCGTCTGGCGGCGCAGCGGCGGGACGATAGCCCGTAAAAAACACAGCCCGGTGCAGCGACAGCGAACGGATGATGGGGATCGCTGTAATTGCACCGGGCCGTAGGAAAATCAGCTTCGATCGACAATTCGCAAGGGGAGCGGTGACTTGCAGCTTGTCGCTCGAAGCTTGTAGCTGTTTTCTTAGAACTTGGCTTCCGCGTCCAACTGCAAGGTGTTGGCGTCAGCGTCACGCTGGGTGCGGCTGGCGAAGTCGGCTTTGGTCAGGAAGTACGTAGCGCCAATGGCGAAGTTCTTGTCGATGTCGTAACCGACCTTGAACTTGTGACCACGGGAACCGGTAGTGCCGTTGGCGAAGTCGGAGTCGGTGAAGGCGCCGACTACGGCGTTGCGCTGCACGTCACGATAGTTGTAATCGAGGTTCAGGCCGAAGACTTTCGACTTGGCACCCAACAGCCACGCGGTGTCCTGATCGGTCACAGCATCGTTGTTTTTCACGTACTGGCCGTAGAACGACAGTGGCATCGGCAGACCGCCGATGTCGACCTGGCTGAACCCTTCATACAGACGGAATTCGTTGTTGGCCGAGTTGCCGTTGACTGCCAGCGCACACGGTGTGGAAGTGCCAGTGCAGCGGCTGTCTTCGTCGTTCTGGTAGGCGTAGACGCTACCGCCCAGGGTGACTTTCAGGTTGTCGCTGATGTTGAAGCGGCTACCCAACTGGCCGGCGGTCAGGCGCAGGTCGTGACGGAATTGCACGCCATCGCCGTCGACGTTGTCCTTGAGGTTGTAGTTACCCAGGCTGCCGAACAGTTCGGCGCTGCTGCCCAACGGGTATTTGTAGGTAACGGCCAGACCTTCCGGGTTGATGTCGCTGTCCCAGATCACGTCGCCCATGCTGACCCACGGCTGAAGCATCTTGCCGCCGATAATGTGCAGGTTCTTGATCTGGTCAGGGTGGTAGTCGATGTAGCCCAGATCCAGCCAGATCTGCTTCTTGTCGAAGTAATTGTCCTGATCCTGGTTGGTCGAACGGGCGTCATCGCCGCCGCCGGTGGCGATACGGATGCCGGTGTCAACCTGCGGGTTGATCTCGGTGTAGGCACCCAGACGGGCACGGATGCGCTGACGATCCTTGTCGCGGCCGCCGTTGTTCGGCTCGCCATCGATCTTGATGGTTTCCTGACGGATACGCACATCGCCCTTGAACTGGGTCTTGGCCGCCCACGCGAGTTTCTGGTCGAAGACGCTTTGTTCGTTGGTTTTCTTCGCAACAGCAGCGACTTGTTCGTTGGTCTCTTGCTGGGCCTGCTGCGCGATTTGCTGAGCCTTCTGATCCTTGGCCAGTTCAGTTTGCAGTTCGATGTACTGCGCCTGGGAAATGGAACCGTTAGCCTTGAGCATGTCGAGCAGTTTGGCGTCGACTGCAGCACTGGCCGGAACACTCATGGCCAGCAACAAGCCACCGCACAGGGCCGCCGCAGTTTTCGTGGAAGCAAGACGCATAGCAATCTCCGAAGATGAGAGGGGATGGCATAGCCATCCGGGGCACAACCGACGATTCGAACGTCGGAAAACAGTGTCCGGGTAGAACCCGGCGCTCTAAAAACAGGCGCCAGTATCGCGATGGTTTATGACAGAGCAGTGGCACAGTGATGGCAGGTTGATGACGATATCGATTCGTCCTGAACTATTGATCTAGAGCACTGTCGGCCGATTGCGGGTGTGCAAAGCCGTGCAATCGGCGATACTCGCCGGGCGCTGAAGTCCTGTTGTGGAGAGCTTGTTGATGCCGTTGCAACGCCTGCAAAACCTGTCGCAAATCGCCTCGGCAAGCTGGGATGCGCTGGTGCCTGAAAACCAGCCATTTCTGCGCCACGCCTTTCTCAGTTCGCTGGAAGACAGTGGTAGCGTTGGCCCCCACAGCGGCTGGCAACCTGAGCATTTGCTGCACATCGAAGATGGTCGATTGATCGCCGCGTTACCCAGTTATCGCAAATGGCATTCCTACGGCGAGTACGTGTTCGATCATGGCTGGGCCGACGCCTGCGCCCGCGCCGGCATCGATTATTACCCCAAGCTTTTGTCCGCCGTACCATTCAGTCCGGTCAGCGGCCCGCGCTTGCTGGCGGCCAATGTCAAGGACGGTTTTGAGCTGCTCAAGAGCCTGCCGGGCTATCTGGAAATCGAAGGACTTTCCAGCGCGCACATCAATTTCACCGACGCTTTTACCGACGCGGCGATGGCCGAACAGCCGGGCTGGCTGCAACGCATTGGCTGTCAATATCACTGGCAGAATCGCGGTTATCGCGACTTTCAGGATTTCCTCGACGTGCTCAGTTCGCGCAAGCGCAAACAGATGCGCAAGGAGCGCGAGCAAGTGGCGGGGCAGGGCTTCGAATTTGAATGGCTGGAGGGGCGTGAGCTGGATGAGGCGCAATGGGATTTTGTTTACGCCTGCTACGCCAATACCTATGCCGTGCGCCGGCAAACGCCGTACCTGACGCGGGAGTTTTTCAGTCTGTTGGCCGAGCGCATGCCCGAGGCGATCCGCGTAGTGCTGGCCAAACAGGGCTCACGGCCGGTGGCGATGGCCTTCAGTCTGGTGGGTGGCGACAGTTTCTACGGGCGCTATTGGGGGTGTCTGGCCGAGTTCGATCGGCTGCACTTTGAAACCTGTTTTTATCAGGGTATGGATTACGCGATCGCGCAGGGTTATCAGCGTTTCGATGCTGGCGCCCAAGGCGAGCACAAGCTGATTCGCGGGTTCGAACCGGTGATCACCCATTCATGGCATTACCTGCGGCATCCGGGGTTGAAGGCAGCGGTAAAAGATTTCCTGCAACAGGAACGCGCCGGCGTCCTCGCGTATGCCGAAGAAGCCAGAACAGCCTTGCCCTACCGCCAGGCATAAATCCCTTTGTAGGAGCAGCCTTCGGCAGCTCCTACAAAGGGATCTCAGGCACCACTCAGGTTTCTTCCTTGCCCAACCAGCGATAGATCCCGCCACCGACCACCGCGCCAATCAACGGCGCGACCCAGAACATCCACAACTGCGCGATCGCCCAGCCGCCGACCATCAGCGCTGGCCCGGTACTGCGTGCCGGATTCACCGAGGTGTTGGTCACCGGAATCGAGATCAGGTGGATCAACGTCAGGCCCAAGCCGATGGCGATCGGTGCCAGTCCCGGCGGTGCGCGTTTATCGGTGGCGCCGAGGATGATGATCACAAACATCGCGGTCATCACCAACTCAGTGATGAATCCCGCCGCCATCGAATACTTGCCCGGCGAATGCTCGCCATAACCGTTGGACGCCAGGCCAGCGGCGATGTCGAAGCCCTCCTTGCCGCTGGCGATGTGCGCGATCAGCGCTGCCGCGAGAATCGCGCCGAGCACCTGCGCGATGATGTAGGCGGGTAACTCTTTGGCCGGAAACCGGCCGCCGACAAACAGACCGACCGACACGGCCGGGTTGAGATGACATCCGCTGATGTGGCCGATGGCGAATGCCATGGTCAGCACCGTCAGACCAAACGCCAGGGCCACCCCCAGCACGCCGATTCCCAGCGGTGAAGACGCGGCGATCACCGCGCTGCCGCAACCACCCAATACCAACCAGAACGTACCCAACAACTCAGTGACTGAACGTTTGAACAGAGACATGAGAGGCGTCCTTGATAGCCCTGCTATCGAGACTGCATCGAGTTGTGCGTCCTTGCAGACTTACGACAGGCTCCGTTCCGGAACCTTGGCTGAGTACAGCAGGCTTTTTGCCGATTTCCAGCTGCCACAAAAAAACCGCCAGCGCCCGTGGTTAAAGGGCTGTGGCGGTTTTTGGAGTTGTCGCATGTCCACTGTGGGAGCGAGCTTGCTCGCGAAAACGGTGGATCAGCAACGCAAGTATCGACTGACACGGCGCCTTCGCGAGCAAGCTCGCTCCCACAGGGAAATCCAGTGCATCAATCGATGCCGACAAACCCCCCGGTCTGGTGCGCCCATAACCGCGCATACAAGCCACGGTGGGCCAGCAGTTCAGCATGGGTGCCGCTCTCGGCAATCTTGCCGTTCTCCAGCACAACCAGCCGATCCATGCGCGCAATGGTCGAGAGACGGTGGGCAATCGCGATCACGGTTTTGCCCTGCATCAACGTTTCCAGGCTTTCCTGAATCGCCGCCTCGACTTCCGAATCCAGCGCCGAGGTCGCTTCGTCCATGATCAAAATCGGCGCGTCCTTGAGCAGCACCCGCGCAATCGCAATGCGCTGGCGCTGGCCGCCGGACAACTTCACTCCGCGCTCACCAACATGCGCATCGAAACCCGTGCGACCTTCAGCGTCCGACAGCAGCGGAATGAACTCATCGGCGCGAGCCTTGTGCACTGCATCCCACAACTCGGCGTCGGTCGCATCCGGTTTGCCGTACAGCAAGTTATCGCGGATCGAACGGTGCAGCAGCGAAGTGTCCTGGGTGATCATGCCGATCCGCGCGCGCAGGCTTTCCTGGCCGACTTCGGCGATGTTCTGGCCGTCGATCATGATCCGTCCGCCTTCGACGTCGTAAAGACGCAGGAGCAAGTTGACCAAGGTCGATTTGCCGGCGCCGGACGGCCCGATCAAGCCGATTTTCTCACCCGGTTTGATGTTCAGATTGAGGTCGCCAATGATCCCGCGCTTCTTGCCGTAGTGAAAATCCACGTGCTCGAAACGTACTTCGCCACGGACCACGTCCAGCGGTTTGGCCTGCTCGTGATCGGTGACGCTGACCGGTTGCGAGATGGTGCGCAGACCGTCCTGAACCATGCCGATGTTTTCAAAGATGCCGGTGACCACCCACATGATCCAGCCGGACATGTTGACGATGCGAATCACCAGGCCGGTAGCCAGGGCGATCGCACCGACCGTGATCAGCGACTGCGTCCACAGCCACAGGGCCAACGCCGTGGTGCCGACGATCAGCAAACCGTTCATGGCAGTGATAACCACATCCATGCTGGTGACGACGCGACCGGCCATCTGCGCTTTGACGGTCTGTTCTTCGATGGCTTCCTTGGCGTAGTGCTGTTCGAAGTTGGTGTGGGCGAACAGCTTCAGCGTGGCGATGTTGGTGTAGCCGTCGACGATGCGGCCCATCAGTTTCGAGCGCGCGTCGGAGGCTTCCACCGAGCGCTCTTTCACGCGCGGTACGAAGTAATACAGCGCGCCAATGTAGGCGACGATCCACATCAGCAGCGGGATCATCAGGCGCCAGTCGGCCTCGGCGAACAACACCAGCGAACTGATCGCATAGATCACCACGTGCCACAGCGCATCGACCGCTTGCACTGCCGAGTCACGCAGCGAGTTGCCGGTCTGCATGATGCGCTGGGCGATGCGCCCGGCGAAGTCGTTCTGGAAGAAATTCAGACTCTGCTTGAGCACGTAACTGTGGTTTTGCCAGCGGATCATGCTGGTCATCCCCGGGCTCAGGGTCTGGTGCACCAGCAAGTCGTGAAGGCCGAAGAAGATCGGTCGCAGCACCAGGGCAACCACCAGCATCCACGTCAGTTCGAGGGCGTGGTCGCTGAAGAAATTCGGGTTGGGGGTGCCTTGGGCCAGGTCGATGATGCGGCTCAGGTAACTGAACAGCGCCACTTCGATCAGCGCGGCGAACAGGCCAACAACGAGCAGGGCGGCGAAACTCGGCCAGACCTGCTTGAGGTAATAGGTGTAGAAGGGGAGAACGCGGTCCGGCGGAGACGCCGTCGGGGCTTCACGGAATATGTCGATCAGTTGTTCGAAACGGCGATAGAGCATCAGATAACCGCCCGGAGTACGGGCTCTCCTTTTATCGGTGTGAGCGGCGTGAGGTTGAATTCACGCCGCTCGATACGCCCTGTACAGCTTAGTCGATGACTTTGGCCGACTTGATGATCACAGGGTCGACAGGCACGTTTTGCATGCCGCTTTTGGTGGTGGTTTGCGAGTTGACGATGATGTCGACCACGTCCATACCCTTGACCACTTTGGCGAACACCGCGTAACCGGCGTCACGGCCCGGATCAAGGAACGCGTTGTCAGCCACGTTGATGAAGAATTGGCTGGTGGCCGAATCCGGGTTGGAGGTGCGCGCCATCGACAAGGTGCCGCGAACGTTGTGCAGGCCATTGCTGGCTTCGTTCTTGATCGGTGCCTTGGTGTCTTTCTGTTGCATTTGCTGGGTGAAGCCGCCGCCCTGAGCCATGAAGCCCGGGATCACACGGTGGAAAATGGTGTTGGTGTAAAAACCGCTGTTGACGTAATCGAGAAAGTTTTTGGTACTGATCGGCGCCTTGACCGGATCCAGTTCGATTTCGATCTGACCGTTGGTGGTGTCCAGCAGCACGTGCGGTGCCTTGGCCGGCGTGGCAGCCATCAGGTTGGCGGCAAACAGCACAGTACCAGCGGCGAGGGCGAGTTTTTTCAGCATGGGTCAGTGATCCTGAGATTGAGTATCGGCTGCGGCGAGAAACTCCAGCAGCGTTTGATTGAAGCGGTCGGGTTGATCGAGCGGGGTGGCGTGGCGCGAATCGGCGATCACCACCAGCCGCGCATTCGGCAGCAGTTTTACATAGGTTTCTTTCAGTGCCACCGGTGTGTAATCACGGTCGGCGCTGATGACGAGCGTTGGACAGGTCACGCGGGAAAGTCGTTCCTGAACGCCCCAGCCAACAATCGCATCGAAGCTGGCGAGATAAGCACGTTTGTCGTTTTTTGCCCAGCGTTCGGCCATTTTCTGCCGCAGATCGGCTTGTTCCGGTTTCGGGAAAAGTTTGCCGCCCAAGGCTTTACCGATGGTGGCGAGGCTGAGCACGCGCATCAGACTCCAGCGCTTGAACCACTGCCAGTAGTCATCGCGGCTACGCAGTTTGACTTCGGGCGCGCTGTTGACGATGGTCAGGCTCTTGAGCATTTGCGGATGATCGACGCCGAACTGGAAGCCGATCATGCCGCCCATCGACAGCCCGATGTAATGTACCGGGCCGAGGTTCAAGTGCTCGATCAGCGCCAGCAGGTCGGCGCTGAAACCAGCAATGCTGTAGCGCTCGCGCGGTTTGTCCGAGCGCCCGTGGCCACGCACATCCGGGACGATCACCCGGTAGTGCACGGCCAATGTCGGGATCTGCATTTCCCAGTCCAGCGTGCTCGAGCCGAGCCCGTGAACCAGCAGCAACGGCGTGCCGTGGCCATATTCCTCGTAGTGCAGGTTGCAACCTTCGTGCTCGAAATACGCCATCGGTGAACTCCGTGTCAGGCTTGTTCAGGGGCGGCGAACGGTGCGTCCAGCGGCAAGGTGTCGAAGGTGCGCAGCAGTTCGATGAGGATTTGCGTGGCCGGGCCCAAGGGTTTGTCCTTGTTCGAATACAGATAGAAGCTGGAGTTGCGGGTACCGCCCCTGTCCAACGGTAGCAGCTTGAGCGAACCATCTTTCAGTTCGCGCTCGATCATGTGCCGTGGCAGCCAGGCAAACCCGAGGCCGCTGCTGACGAACGTGGCGGCGGTGGCGAGGCTGCCGACAGTCCAGCGCTGCTCGGCGCCGAGCCAGCCGACATCCCGTGGTTGTTGGCGGCCGGAGTCGCGGATCACCACCTGCATCTGGGTTTCCAGATCCTGAAAGCTCAGCTCGCGATTGAGCCGATGCAACGGGTGATCGGGGTGGGCCACGGCGACGAACTCGACGTCGCTCAGTTCCGCGCCGAGGTAACCGGGAATGCTCAAACCAGTGATGGCCAGATCGGCCACGCCTTCGAGCAGCACTTCCTCGACCCCCGACAATACTTCCTCACGCAGACGCACGCGGCAACCGCGACTTTGCGGCATGAACGCGGTCAACGCGCGAACGATGCGTGCGCTTGGATAGGCGGCGTCGACCACCAGCCGCACTTCGGCTTCCCAACCTTGCTCCATGTGATGGGCGAGGTCTTCCAGTTGGCTGGCCTGTTTCACCAATTGTCGCGAACGACGTAGCAACACGCCGCCGGCTTCGGTGAGCACGGCTTTGCGCCCGTCGATGCGCAGCAACGGCACGCCGAGCTGGTCCTGCATACGGGCGACGGTGTAACTGACCGACGATTGCGAACGGTGCAAGGCCTCGGCGGCCTGGGCGAATCCGCCGTGGTCGACCACGGCCTGCAATGTTCGCCATTGATCAAGGGTCACGCGGGGCGCTTTCATCAATAGCTCCTCTTGTCCTAAGCTGGCCGTCCCTCATGGAGACTGCCGAATGAAAAAATTCTGTTGTGTGCTGCTGGCGCTGCTTCCGCTGACGGCTTTTGCGTACCCGATCGATGTGCAGAAAGATCTCAACGGCATGAAGATCGACTACGAGAGCTTCGACACCGATAACGACATCGGCTCGATTCGGGTGGCCAACTACGGCGATGTCGATGCGACCTGCAAAGCGGTGTTCAACAACGGCCCGGAAGCACCACGCACGCGCAGCATTGATGTGCCAGCGGGCAAACATAAAAACGCCACGGCCAAGTTCACCCGCGAAATCATCAAGTTGCGCATCAAACTGACCTGCAGCCCGAAATAACGACGTCAATCCCTTGTGGGAGCGAGCTTGCTCGCGAATTGGCCGTTTCAGTCGACATCATTGTTGAATGACACACCGCTTTCGCGAGCAAGCTCGCTCCCACAGGGTATGCGTAAGCATCTAAACGAATTTTTCGATACTTTGCAGCAATTATTTGCGCTTTTTCATCGATTCGACTCTGTTTAACCTTCACTCCATCGACCTACAACATTCTCGGATGGAGGCTACACACCATGTCCCGCGTTCTGATCATCGAAAGCAGCGCCCGCCAGCAAGATTCGGTTTCCCGTCAACTGACCCAGACTTTCATCAGTCAGTGGAAAGCGGCGCACCCGGCCGATCAGATCACCGTGCGTGACCTCGCCGTGAACCCGGTGCCACATCTGGACATCAATCTGCTGGGCGGCTGGATGAAGCCGGCCGAGCAGCGCAACGCCAACGAGCAATCGTCGCTGGACCGCTCCAACGAATTGACCGATGAGTTGCTCGCCGCCGACGTGCTGGTGATGGCCGCGCCGATGTACAACTTTGCGATCCCGAGCACCCTCAAGGCCTGGCTCGACCACGTGCTGCGTGCCGGCGTGACCTTCAAGTACACCGAAACCGGCCCGCAAGGCCTGCTCAGCGGCAAACGTGCCTACGTGCTGACCGCTCGCGGTGGCATTTACGCCGGCGGCCCGGCGGATCATCAGGAACCGTACCTGCGTCAGGTGATGGGTTTCATCGGCATCAACGACGTGACGTTCATTCACGCCGAAGGCATGAACCTCGGCGGTGATTTCCAGGAGAAGGGTCTGAATCAGGCCAACGCCAAGTTGTCCCAGGTCGCTTGATATGTTAATCGCCAGATAATCGCCGATTGTTTAAGTGACCTGGCGCAACCCCTTCAAGGCTCTACGCGCATCGAACCTCCCTTTGCACTTGTTGCTCCTGAGTGCTGTAGCCCGATTGAACGCATTAGCGAGATCGGGCTTTTTTTGCCTGTATTTTTTGAACGACGCAAAACTCCTTGTGGGAGCGAGCCTGCTCGCGAAAGCGGTGTATCAGACAAGTATCTGCCGTCTGACATTCTGCCTTCGCGAGCAGGCTCGCTCCCACAGGGGAATTTTGTATTTCCGGCTATTCGCAGTGAGACCAAAAAACCGCTATCGTCGCCGCCATTCGATTTCGAGGCGAGCATGGGCTATCTACTTTTTGTCACGCTGATCCAGGCGTTTTCCTTCAGTCTGATCGGCGAATACCTGGCCGGTCACGTCGACAGTTATTTCGCGGTGCTGGTGCGCGTAGTGCTGGCCGGGCTGGTGTTCATTCCGTTGACGCGCTGGCGTTCGGTGGAACCTTCGTTCATGCGCGGCATGCTGCTGATCGGCGCGTTGCAGTTCGGCGTGACTTACGTTTGCCTCTATCTGAGCTTTCGTGTGCTGACGGTGCCGGAAGTGTTGTTGTTCACCATCCTCACACCACTGCATGTGACGTTGATCGAAGATGCACTGAACCGGCGCTTCAACCCGTGGGCGCTGATCGCCGCGCTGGTGGCAGTGGGCGGGGCAGCGGTGATTCGTTTCGACAGCATCAGTCCGGATTTCTTCATGGGCTTCCTGTTGCTGCAACTGGCCAACTTCACCTACGCCGCCGGGCAGGTGATGTACAAGCATCTTGTGGCCAAGCACCCGAGCGATCTGCCGCACTATCGGCGTTTCGGCTTTTTCTACCTCGGTGCACTGGCCGTGGTGCTGCCTGCATTCCTGATGTTCGGCAAAGCGAATTTCCTGCCGGAAGCACCGCTGCAGTGGGGCGTGTTGCTGTTCCTTGGTCTGGTCTCGACCGCCTTGGGCCTGTACTGGTGGAACAAGGGCGCGTGCATGGTCAACGGCGGCACACTGGCGGTGATGAACAACCTGCATGTGCCGGTGGGGTTGCTGCTGAATCTGCTGATCTGGAATCAGCATGAGGAACTGGGGCGGTTGTTCCTTGGCGGCAGCGTCATCCTCGCTGCCGTATGGATCAGCCGACTGGGCATCCGCAAATCCCCGGTCACTGCATAACCCCTGTGGGAGCGAGCCTGCTCGCGAAGGCGCTGGGTCAGATAAGTATGGGGTGACTGACACATTGCATTCGCGAGCAGGCTCGCTCCCACATTTGATCTTTGGGTTACATCAGGTGTTTCTGCGGCTCGGGAATGCTGGCTGCGCCGAGCACCGCCGGCAGCAACCCGGAACGCAGATCCTCACCACTCGGTTGCTGATACAGGCTCAACCCGAACTCCGGCAGCACCGCCAGCAGATAATCGAAAATATCCCCCTGAATCCGCTCGTAATCGGCCCACGCCGTAGTACGGGTGAAGCAGTAAATCTCCAGCGGAATGCCCTGCGCGGTGGTCTGCATCTGCCGGACCATGCAGGTCATGTTCGGCTGAATCTCCGGATGACTCTTCAGATACGCCAGCGCATACGCGCGGAAAGTGCCGATATTGGTCATGCGCCGGCGGTTGGCCGACATCGCCGCGACATTGCCCTGCGCCTCGTTCCACGCCTTGAGTTCGGCTTTCTTGCGGCTCATGTAGTCGGTGAGCAGGTGCACCTGGGAGAGCTTTTCTTCCTCGTCATCACGGATGAAACGCACGCCGCTGGCGTCGATGAACAGGCTGCGCTTGATCCGTCGCCCGCCCGATTGCTGCATGCCGCGCCAGTTCTTGAACGACTCGGACATCAGCCGCCAGGTCGGAATGGAAACGATGGTCTTGTCGAAATTCTGCACCTTGACCGTGTGCAGGGTGATGTCGACCACGTCACCGTCGGCGCCGACTTGTGGCATTTCGATCCAGTCGCCGACGCGCAGCATGTCGTTGCTGGTCAACTGCACGCTGGCGACGAATGACAGCAGTGTGTCCTTGTAGACCAGCAGAATCACCGCCGACATCGCACCCAGACCGGAGAGCAGCAACAGCGGTGAACGGTCGATCAGTGTGGCGACGATGATGATCGCGCCGAACACGTACAAGACCATTTTCGCCAGTTGCACGTAGCCTTTGATTGAGCGCGTGCGGGCGTGTTCGGTGCGTGCATAGATGTCGAGCAGGGCATTGAGCAGGGCGCTGACCGAGAGCAGCAGGAACAGAATGGTGAACGACAGCGCCACATTGCCGAGGAAGGTCATGGCGGTTTTGCTCAGCTCGGGCACCAAGTGCAGGCCGAACTGAATGACCAGCGACGGCGTCATCTGCGCCAGGCGCTGAAACACCTTGTTGTGGCGAAAGTCATTGATCCAGTGCAGCGCCGGTTGGCGCCCGAGCATGCGGCTGGCATGCAGGATCAGGTAACGCGCCACTCGTCCGAGCACCAGCGCGATGACCAATAGCAAGGTCAGCGCGAGGCCGGCCTGCAACAGTGGATGCTGTTCGAGAGTGCCCCAGAGGTCCTGGGCGTTGAGCCAGAGCTGTTTGATATCCATGAGAGCAACGATTCTTCTGTTAAGACGCGATGGGCGATTAGAGCATTTAAGACGCCGTGTATTACCGTTGGAGACAAATCGAGCAACAAAAAAGCCACTGATTACGTCCGTTTGCATAAAGAAACTCGGCCTGAGCGCTCGAAACCGGTAACCTATGCAGCTGTTTTTTTGCATATCTTCGAGGTAGCACCCGTGTTTTCCCAATTCGCCCTGCACGAACGCCTGCTTAAAGCTGTGGCCGAGCTGAAATTTGTCGAGCCAACGCCTGTGCAAGCCGCGGCCATTCCGCTGGCGCTCCAAGGGCGTGATCTGCGGGTGACGGCGCAAACCGGTAGCGGCAAAACTGCCGCTTTCGTTCTGCCAATCCTCAATCGCCTGATCGGCCCGGCCAAGGTCCGCGTCAGCATCAAGACGCTGATCCTGCTACCGACCCGCGAGCTGGCCCAACAGACCCTGAAGGAAGTTGAACGCTTTTCGCAGTTCACTTTCATCAAGTCCGGCCTGATCACCGGCGGTGAAGACTTCAAGGTCCAGGCGGCGATGCTGCGCAAGGTGCCGGACATTCTCATCGGCACCCCGGGCCGGATGATCGAGCAACTCAACGCCGGCAACCTCGACCTGAAAGAAGTCGAAGTGCTGGTGCTCGACGAAGCCGACCGCATGCTCGACATGGGCTTCGCCGAAGACGTGCAGCGTCTGGTCGACGAATGCCCGAACCGTCAGCAGACCATGCTGTTCTCCGCGACCACCGGCGGTTCCGGCCTGCGCGAGATGATCGCCAAGGTGCTGAACAACCCTGAGCACTTGCAGCTCAACGCGGTCAGCCAGCTGAACTCGACCACCCGTCAGCAAATCATTACCGCCGACCACAATCAGCACAAAGAACAGATTGTGAACTGGCTGCTGGCCAACGAGACCTATCAGAAGGCCATCGTCTTCACCAACACCCGCGCCATGGCCGACCGCATCTACGGTCGTCTTGTGGCTCAGGAATACAAAGCGTTCGTGCTGCACGGCGAGAAAGACCAGAAGGATCGCAAACTGGCGATCGATCGTCTGAAGCAGGGCGGCGTGAAGATCCTCGTGGCCACAGATGTCGCGGCCCGTGGTCTGGACGTTGATGGCCTGGATCTGGTGATCAACTTCGACATGCCACGCAGCGGCGACGAGTACGTGCACCGCATCGGTCGTACCGGTCGTGCCGGTAACGACGGTCTGGCGATCTCGCTGATCTGCCACGGCGACTGGAACCTGATGTCGAGCATCGAGCGCTACCTGAAGCAGAGCTTCGAGCGCCGCACCATCAAGGAAGTCAAAGGCACCTACGGTGGACCGAAAAAGGTCAAGGCTTCGGGTAAAGCCGTTGGCGTCAAGAAGAAAAAGACTGACGCCAAGGGCGACAAGAAAAAAACCGCCGCCAAGACGCCGACCAAGCGCAAGAGCGTCAACCGTCCGAAGCCGGACTCGTTGGTCAGCAGCGACGGCATGGCCCCGCTGAAGCGCCGCAAGCCAGCAGAGCCTGCGGCTGAGTAAGGCATTTCAGACGTGTATAAAAAACCCGGACAGTGTCCGGGTTTTTTTTCGTCCATCAGTTGCCTAACTGGCCACTGGTGTCGGCGTCAAAGCGCCGCTTGGCTTGATCCGCTGCCGGTTTCAGTGCGGCGAGCAGTGTTGCTTCGCTGTACAACCGCGTGGTCGCCAGTTCTTTCGGTGTCGGCTCGATCGGGATCAGCACGTCTTCATCGTCGGCATGCAGCCAGATCGCGACAACGTGCAGGGCCGAGACAAACAGCACGCGCAACTCAACGGTCTTGCCCTGGAGTTGCGGCGCTTGTTCCGCCAGTTTCAGCGCACCCACCGTAGCAGCGGCGTGATCGCCGTGGTTCAGCGAGGCAAACTCGACATGCCCGCGAACCTCGGCCAATTGCGCATCGGCAATCGTCACGCCGTCGGCAAACACCAGGTAATGCCAGTCGCCGAGGCGGGCATCCTTCAGGCCTTTGCCGTGGCTCAGGTCCTCCAGATTCAGCGAGTAGCCACGGTACGCCTCGCTGAGGCTGATTTTCGCAGGTAGCGCATTGGCGAACTGGCGATTGGCGCCAAAGCCTTGGGTTTGCAGCGCGGCTTGCAGCGCCGGGCGCAAAGTCTGAACGCCGTTGGAAGGCGCCTTTGGATAAGTCAGTTGCATGATCTCGCCCTCCTAGTTTTTCACGGTGAAGTAAGTGTGAGTCCAGTTGCCGCCGCCGTTGTAGGCGCGGGGGAATGCGTTCAGTGCTCGGGTCGAATAACCGTAGATCGAGTCCGCGACCAACACGTAATCGCCATTGGTGCCGTAGATCGTCAGGAAGTGCGCACCGCCACCGTACCAGGCGCAACGCAAGCCGACCGGGCGGCCCATGCTGATCTGGTTCTGAATGGCCGACATCTGCAGCGAGCCCTGATTCATGCCGTTATAGCTACGGGTGGTTTGCAAGGCCGAGTCCAGGTAGCCGTAGACGTTGCACGGCCCCGGCTGATTGCAGCAATTGCGATCGAGCTGGGTGCTGGCTACGCCGCACTGCGTCCAGTTGCCGGTGCCGTAATAGTTGCCGACCGAGGCGGACACGGCGGCCCAGCACCAGTTGGTCTGGGTCTGTTTCTGCATGTTGAAGTTGAGGCTGCCGGCGGCGAGTGCGCTGAGCTGTTCAGCGGCTTCGACTTCGGCGAGTTGCGGGTCGAGCAGGTGACCGGCCAGGCACCTTGGCAGTGATTCGCCGGTGAATTGTGTTGCTGCTGTGGTTAACATTTTTCAATCCTCCATGAGTGAAAACAAGCGTCCAGCTTGTGTGGGTGTTGCGGTATTGCTGAGCGATCGGTGCTTAACGGTTGCCATTTTCTGTGGCCGGTTCCGATCTCCTTGCTCGAGGTAACCCTAGTCATGAATATGCGTTAATGCAAATAAATAAATGCACTGGTGCATTTTTAAGCGCAAAAAATCTCAGTCTGCAACAGCTCTTACAGGGTTTTGTGTAGGAGCTGCCGCAGGCTGCGATCATTTGATCTTGCTGTTAGCCCTCGGTCTTCTTCTCGGCAGAATTCAGTTCTTTCAACCGCTGATCAATCAACTGGCACTTGTCCGGCAGATCCTTGCTGGCCGTGCCCAGGTCCATTTTTTGCAGTTCAGCATTGATCTCCTTGGCCTTGGCCGGATTCTGCTCGGTCAGCTTCGAGACTTCCTTGGCCAGTTGTTCGCGCTTGGCGGTGGCTTCTTCCGGCGTGCAGGCCCAGACGGGCAGGGCGCAGGCCAGGGTGGCGGCGAGGGTGAGCTTGATCAGGGTTTTCATCGGGGCAGGCCTCAGTTCCGGTTAAGGCGGTTAATCGGTTGAGGCCTTGAGCGGGAGAAAAGTTCATTGCTCATCACTCAGAGTGGCAGCAGCTCGACCTGGAATCGCCTTCATAACGATCATGATGCCGAACCCATTCCATGATCTCGTCCTCATTCCTGCCCTTGGGCGTGAGGTCTAAATAGTTGTAGGCACCGACCAGCATATCGAGACCGCGAGCGTAAGTTGAGTAGGTGTGGAAGATGTCGCCCTTTGCATCACGATAAAACACGCTCAGGCCGGGCATTTCTTCCTCGGCGCTGTCAGTCTTTTCGTAGTTGTACGTAGCCTTTCCCGCCGCGACATCCTCAGCCCGTGCGCAAACGCCGAAGTCATAGTTGAAGTCGCAACCCTCTGACGACACCCAGTCAAACTTCCAGCCCATGCGCCGTTTAAAGTCCTGGAACTCGTTGAAGGGGGCGTGAGAAACAGCCACAACGGCGATATCGTGATGCGCCAGATGCAGGTTGGCGCCATCGATGTGGTCACTGAGAAACGAGCAACCCTGGCAGCCTTCCTCCCATTCTTTGGCAAACATGAAGTGGTAAACCACCAATTGGCTGTGTTTGCCGAACAGGTCAGCGAGTTTCAGCTCACCGTTGGGACCTTGGAAGTGGTAATCCTTATCGACTTTTACCCATGGCAACGCACGACGCTCGGCGCTGAGCCGGTCGCGCTCTTTGGTGAAAGCTTTTTCGTCGGAGAGATGTTGCTTACGGGCGGCGAGCCATTCTTCGCGCGATACCACCGGATGATTCTCAACGTTCATGATGATTTCTCCTGCGGGGTTGAAACCGTCTGTTTCAGACTAGTCGTTTAACCCTGCGGGAAATCGACAGACCGCCGGTCGGTCGGCTCGGCAAATGCGGCTGAACGGCTGCGAGCCACTCCGGTCACAACCTATGAACGCGCCATAAATCACGCGCACCGGAGGTTGGATCAGGATGACGACTTATAACTGGGATTTGATTGAACGCTTGCTGCACGAAGTGCAGAACAGTGCCGGCCACAGTTTTGCCCCTCGGGCCTACGCCGAAGATTATGCGGCGGCGAAAGCCAGCGCCGGCGAGCCGATCGAGAATCTGGATCATCTGAAAACGCAGGCCTGTTCATATGAAAGTCTGCTGCTTGATCGTGGATACATCGAGCCACGCTCCGATGCCGAGGGCAGCACAGGCAACAATTTCAAGCTGACCACGCGGGGATCAAGCCTGCTAAGCCTGATCGACAGCAGCATTCCCGGCAATGACCATCCGCGTCAGGTGCTGGATGAGCAGGAGGATGCGCTGGCTGAAGCGACCTTTGATGAACTGGCGTCTAAACCCCAGATCGCCTGAGTTCATGCAGATCCCCTGTAGGAATGAGCCTGCTCGCGATAGCGGACTTCCAGTCAACATTGATGTCCTGGAAGTCCGCTATCGCGAACAGGCTCACTCCTACACTTGAATGCGTAATGCTCACGGTTTTTGCGCGGCCTTGAGGCATTTGAGGTCGTTGAAGTCTTTGCGCACCCCTTCGATCTTCTTCAACAGCCGCTGGCGCTGTTGCGGCGTACTTTGGGCCATCAAGTCCACCGCCAGCGAGCGTCCCTGCGCTTCAGTATCGGCAAAGGCCTTGCGGTAATCGGCTGTCCATAAACTCTCGCGATTGACCAGAAGCGTCTCGATTCTCTGTGGGAATTCAGGGCTTTTGCGTTGGGCGACGGCGGCACTGAATTGCTTCTGCCAATGGGCGCGGTTAGCAATCCATTGGGTGTACTGATCGCCCAGCGCGGTCGACCACGCCACTACCCGCTGTTCCTGAGTGGCGTTCAATGGCCCGAGCCAGTCGTTCAGGCGTTTGACCATTCGCGCGCCACGCTCGGCAATTTGCTGATCAAGCGGTGGTTTGAGGTATTCCTGCTGACGCTTGCGCAGATCCTTGGCAAACGCGTCATTCATCTCAGCCACTTGCTTGTCATCCAGACCCTGCAACAACTCGATGGCCGACGGCGTGATTTCCTTCGCCGTTTCGGCTATTGCCTGTTTGGCTTCGACAGTACGCGCCTGCAACGCGGCATCGGTGATCTGATTGGTCTCGACCATTGCCTGTAGACGATCGAGCCAATCCAGATAACCCGGCAGTTGCGTGGTGCAATGCCAGTTCAAATGCTCCTTGAGTCGCTCGTTGAACCAGTCTTTTTGCTCGCCGTTCATGTCCAGATAGTCGCTGAGCGTCCACGGAATGATCACGTCGAGATTGCGGTAGGCCAGGCCGACACGGCTGCAGGCGCCGAGGGCGAGGGTAAAGATCAGTAGCGCGGCGATGTGTTTGAACCAGCGAGACATGGGCGAATCCTTGCGTGAGCCTGGCTTCGAGGGACTGATTCCTATGTGAACGCAGAATGAACCCGGCAGTTCAGCCAATCAATAGAACGCGCGCGCAGCCTTGAGGGTGACGAGGCCGTCGCACTCGCTGTTGTGCCCGGAGTAGGCCGAACAATCGCTGCCGCTGAGACTGGAGTTGCTGTAGATCAGGTCGAGGTCGACGCCCATGAACGGCCGGGACAATTTCACCGACCAGTCGGTAAAACTGCTGACATAACCACCGTCCACGGCGACGGGCGTGTTCAGTTGGTGGGTGGTGTATTTCATGCTGACGCCGATGCCGAATGGCTGGTTGCCGCCAAGATCGGCAAACAACGTGTTGTTCTGTTTATCCGGGTCGTTGCTGAAGGCCACGCCGAAACGGCTACCGAGCAAGGTCAGGCCACCGAACAGCTCCTGGCTGTCGAGGGTGTCTACCTTGGGATAGCTGTAGTGGATCATCCCGACTTCATAACCGAGGGTCTGATCGAAAGGTTGTTTAAAGCCGACGTAGGAATCGATTTCGAGGTTTTTGCCCGGGGAGATGCCCATACTCGGTGCGTACTGGCCGACATAGAGGCCGCTGTCGTGGCTAAGGTCGAGGCCGCCGTGAAAGGAACCGACTGCCGCTGGTTTGACCAGGCCCTGGGCCATGCTGCGCGTCGGCGTGGTGCCGAGTTTGAGGTCGAAGTCACCGAGTTCACGCTGGAAAATCTGCGCGTGCGCGGTGGCACTGGCCAATATGCCTACGAGTAATAAACAGGATGTTTTGCGCATGCGTCACTCCATGAACAGCGAGGGCAGGGCGGCGGGCCTGCTGAAACGCTTGATCTAGACGCGTGCAAGGATACCGGCGAATGCTCGGCATTGAAGGCCGTTCGTCGATTTAAAAGGATTTTTGTTTAATGTGAAGGGTATGTTGCGCGGTGCCAGTCCAGACGCTTCGAAGCTCAAAGCGCCTCTGGACGGGTGTAAACCGGGTATTACTTCTTGCCCAGGCTGATCTGCTTGGACGGGCCGAATGTCTGGCCACTGACGCCTTTGGCAATTTGCTGAATCTCGCCGCCGGACTTGAGGAACGCTGCGATCTGATCGTTGATCGATTCGCTGGTTTCAACGGCTGGAGCTGGCTTTGCTTTGCTGGTGGATGCTTTTACACGCATGGCGGCCATTAACCTGTAGAAAAGTAACTCGGCCAGGCATCGTACAGGAATAACTTGACAATTGCTTGGTAAATATCCCCGGGAATAACCAACCTCATTGCTGCATTATTCTCGATTAAATGTTCGAAATATTCGGCTAACCTGCTGTTTTAAATAAGAACGTTCAGGTGTTGCGGCATTCGGATTTTCACCCGCAAGCGCTTGTGCCTGCCTGACGAGCGGCACTCAAGCACTGGCGCGAGCAAGAAAAATCAAGGCGTTGAGCGGGTTTCAACAGCGTGCGGATCTGCCGCCCGACGGCCACGCCAAAAACGGGTAGAATGCCGCCCACGCAATGAGGGTTTCGGAAAATGGCTTTAGTCGGGCGTTACAACAGTTTGCAAGTGGTTAAACACACTAACTTCGGTTTATATCTGGATGGCGGTGCCGACGGCGAGATACTTTTGCCCAATCGTTATATCCCGAAAGATATTCCTACCGAAGATGAAGATTGGCTCAACGTATTTGTTTATCTGGACAGCGAAGACAAACTTCTCGCTACCACGGAAAAACCGAAAGTTCAGGTCGGCGAATTTGCCAGTCTGAAAGTCGTTGAAGTCAACAGCATTGGTGTGTTCCTCGATTGGGGGCTGCCAAAGGATCTGTTGCTGCCGTATTCCGAAGAAAAGCGCCAGATGACTGCCGGCGAATACTGTGTGGTGCACGTCTACCTCGACAAGCACACCCGCCGCATCACCGCGACCGCGCGTCTGGATCGCTACCTCGACAAGACCCCGGCGAACTACAGCCAGGGCCAGGAAGTTGATCTGCTGGTTGCCGAAGCCACCGACATGGGCTTCAAGGCGATCATCAACAACAAGCACTGGGGCTTGATTCACAAGAACGAAATCTTCAAGTTCATGCGCGCCGGCATGCTAGAGAAGGGCTACATCAAGGAAGTCCGTGCCGACGGCAAGATCGCCTTGAGCCTGCAACCGGTTGGCCAGGAAGCGGCCAGCAGCCTGAACTCGAAGATCCTCGCCAAGTTGCGCGACAACAGCGGCACCCTGCCGGTCAGCGACAAGAGCGATCCGGCGTTGATCAGCAGCCTGTTCGGCGTCAGCAAGGGCAACTTCAAGAAGGCCATCGGTGCGCTGTACAAGGAAGGCAAGATCGTTATTCATGCCGATCGCATTGAACTAACCTGAGCCTTGGGTGGCCCATCTTGCATGGGACACACATGAGGTCGGGTCGATGAAAAAAGCGCTGATTGCCTACGTTGCCACGCTGCTGACGTTTCTGTTGCTCGACGGTCTCTGGCTCGGTCTGTTGATGGCTCCGACCTATCGCGAACTGCTCGGTTCGCTGATGCTCGATAAACCGCTGCTGGTTCCGGCAGCGGTTTTTTATTGCCTGTATGTTTTAGGCTGTGTGGTGTTTGTGGTGCTGCCAGCGGCGACATGGCAGTGGGCGGCGAAGCGCGGCGCGTTGTTGGGGCTGGTGGCGTATGGCACGTATGACCTGACCAATTGGGCGACGTTGCGCGGCTGGTCGGTGCAGGTGACGTTGATGGATTGGGCGTGGGGGACGTTTGCCACGGCGGTGGCTTGTACTGTCGGTTTTTTGTTGGCGAGGCGGTTTGCCACGGTCTGATCCGAAATGCGGGTTGGCGTTGCGGACCTCTTCGCGAGCAAGCTCGCTCCCACAGGGAAATGCATTCCAATTGTGGGAGCGAGCTTGCTCGCGAATGGCGGCGCAGCCGACAGCCATCCACCACTGGCGCCACTGAAGCACAAAATGTCTTTTCCAGACGGCTTTTTCCGTCTGACTGATTGATAATCCCCGGCACTGTTTTCTGACCATTGGATGGCCTGCCATGTTGTGTGGGTTCGAGGTGTTGCGGTGATTGTCGAGCGGCGTAACGCCGACAGCTTTGCCCTGCAAGTGATGATCGGCCTCTGCCTGATCTGGGGCGTGCAACAAGTGATGATCAAATGGGCGGCGCCGGACATTGCACCAGTGATGCAAGCGGCGGCGCGCTCCGGGATTTCTGCGTTGCTGGTCGGCTTGCTGATCTGCTGGAAGGGCGGCTGGGATCAGGTTGGCGTGACTTGGCGTGGCGGGCTGCTGGCCGGTGCGCTGTTCGGTCTGGAGTTCTTCTTCATCGCCGAAGGTTTGCAGATGACCACCGCCGCACACATGTCAGTATTTCTCTACACCGCACCGATTTTCACCGCGTTGGGTGTGCATTTCCTGTTGGCCAGTGAACGCCTGCGACCGCTGCAATGGCTGGGCATTCTGCTCGCGTTTATCGGCATCGCGACTGCCTTCGCCGGCGGCGTGTCGTGGGACAACCTCGACCGGCGCATGCTGCTCGGCGATGCCTTTGGCGTGCTGGCTGGTGCCTGTTGGGGCGCAACCACAGTGGTAGTGCGCGCCTCGCGTCTGTCGGAAGCACCGGTGACGCTGACCCTGTTCTATCAATTGATCGTTGGCTTCGTCGGGCTGCTCTTGATTGCGTTGTTCAGCGGCCAGATCACCCATGTCAGCCTGACCACCGCGGCGGTGGCCAGCGTGCTGTTCCAAGGGTTGGTGGTGTCGTTCTTCAGTTACCTGATCTGGTTCTGGTTGCTGCGCCGGTATCTGGCAGCCAACCTCGCGGTGTTTTCGTTCATGACGCCGTTGTTCGGCGTGACCTTTGGCGTGCTGCTGCTCGGCGAACAATTGAGCGTGAACTTCGTCATCGGCGCCGTGCTGGTGTTGCTTGGCATCACCTTTGTCAGCGCCGAGCAGTGGTTGCGTCGGCGTTTGCGCAAAGCGCTGGGCCAGCGCTAGCCGACTGCATCGCCAGGCCACCAGCGATCAGCAAACCGCTGCCGGCGATTATCAGCGCCGGATCCAGGCCGCCGCTGAAATGGCTGCTCAACGCCGCCAGCAACGGGCCGCTGAGTTGGCCGCCGGCGAAGCACGCGGTGAGCATGCCGGCATTGCGCTGGGTGGCGTGCGGCGCCAGTTCCCGCGAGCGCTGCATCACCAGTTGCATGCAGGCGAGGAACGGCGTGCCGCAGAGGATCACGCCCAGCGCGAGACCGAGGCCGCTGCCGAGCAGGCAGGCAAAGACACCGGCCGCTTGCAGCCACAATGTCGCCAGCAACCAGTGGCGGGTGCTTTCGGGATCGTGACGTCGCAGACTCACCAGCAACACGCCAAGCGCTGCGGCCAGACCGAAACACGGCCAGAACAGATCCGCCTGCCATTGCCCGTGAAACTGCGCATTGGCCATTTGCGAGAGGAAGGTCGCCGGAATGATGTAGCCGACGCCATATAGCGCATAAATCACGGCCAACCGCCCGATGCCCTGATTTGATGGGCTGGCCGCCGCCACAGCAACCGTAGCCGTTGTGACGGGCGTTGGCAGAATTCGCCAGACCCCCAGCATCATCACCAGCGCAGCCGCCGCATAAATCAGCCATAACGTCGCGGACGTCTGCTGCAACAGATGTGAGATCAGCGCCAACAAACCCGTGAGAAAAATCCCCAGACCCGGTCCGGCAAATACCAGAGCGCCCAGTCGTGGCCGACCTGCCGCCGCTGCCAGCGGCTGACTCAACGAGGTGATCATCACCAGCACCCAGGCGCTCGCCACCCCGGTGCCGAAGCGCAATATCAAATGCGACCAGAATCCATTGGCCCAGAACGACGCCAGCGTCAGCAGCACGCACAACCACAGGCCGCCATGCAGGCGCCGCTGAACCTGTTGCGGGCGATGCGCGAACATCGCATCCACCGCGCCCAGCAAGTAACCGAGGTAGTTGGCCGCTGCAATCAGACCGGCGGCCGTCAGGTCGATCTGGCCTTCACTGAGCAGGTGCGGCATTTGTGGCGTGAGGGCGAAACGCCCGATGCCCATGGCCATCATCAGGGCCACGAAGCAGGCGGATAAGCGAATCAGTGGCGACATGGTCGTGGATTCCTTTGAAGGATCAATGACCGTCAGGCTAGGACTGATTGACTTTCTTTAAAATTGAATAATAGTGAGTAACTTGTTCTGTTCTGGAGAAAGGTTGTGGAATTCAGCCAACTGCGGATTTTTCAGGCTGTGGCCGAAGAAGGTTCGATCACCCGCGCGGCCGAACGTCTGCACCGGGTGCCGTCGAATCTGTCGACCCGGCTGAAACAGCTCGAAGAGCAACTGGGTGTCGAGCTTTTCGTCCGTGAGCGTCAGCGTTTGCAACTGTCGCCTGCGGGAAAAGTCCTGCTGGACTACACCGGCAAACTGTTTGCCTTGCGTGATCAGGCCAGTGCGGCGGTGATGGGCGGCAAACCGGCCGGCGATTTTGCGTTGGGCACCATGTACAGCACGGCGGCGATTCATTTGCCCGAGTTGCTGGCGCGCTATCACAAGCAGTATCCGGCGGTGAATCTGCAGGTGCAGTCGGCGCCGAGCGGGGAGCTATTGGAAGGGTTGCTCACCGGGCGCCTCGACGCTGCACTGGTGGACGGGCCACTGGAACTGGCCGGGCTCGACGGCGTGCCGTTGTGCGAGGAGCGGCTGGTGCTGATCACTGAAATCGATCACCTGCCGGTACGCAGCGCCCGGGATGTCGAAGGACGCTCGGTGTTTACCTTTCGCCAGGGTTGCTCCTACCGCATGCGCCTGGAAGCGTGGTTTTCGCACTACCACGCAGCAATGGGCCGGGCGATGGAAATCGAATCGTATCAGGGCATGCTCGCCTGTGTGATTGCCGGCAGTGGCGTGGCGCTGATGTCGGAGTCGATGCTCGCCAGTCTGCCGGGGCGTGACAGCGTCGCGGTTCATCCGTTGGCCGAGCCGTTCGTGGGTGCGACAACATGGCTCATGTGGCGCAAGGGCATGCTCGGCGCCAACCTCAATGCGTGGATTGAGGTGCAGCAGGCTGTCTATCCTGCGGCTCAGATCGAAACACGAGAAACAGCCTGAACCAATGACGGCGAACTCTGTTCAATTCAGTAACAGATCATTGCGGATTTGGTCGAGCATTGCGTAGGACTTCGGACTATTATCAGTGCGAAGCGGCCTCAGAATTCCGGCCGCTCAGCACCACCCTGAAGGGGGCACGACGATGAAAGAGAAAATTCAAAACTGGCTGCATGATTTGGGTGTCGCCCTCGGTTTGATCGAACCGCCTCTGCAACCTGTTCCGATCCGCACCGATGACGAGCAGCGCCGCCGTCAACAACGGCGCCGGTAACGCCCCCGATCCGAGATCAAGGATTCAAGATCAAGAGATCGCAGCCTTCGGCAGCTCCTGCATTAATCCGTGTAGGAGCTGCCGAAGGCTGCGATCTTTTGCTTTTAATGTCTGCCGATCTCAAGCAAAAACCGGCTCAAGTCATTCGCCGTCTTCGCGGTCTTGAGCATGCGGTCTTCCTCGGCGGTGAACGCCGTCAGTCCGAATTCATCTTCCAGATGAAAGATCAGATCTTCGATATCGGCTTTCTCCAGGCCCAGTTGCACCAGGCTGGCGTTGTCGTTGAATTCACGGGTTTCCAGCAGACGCCTGATGTATCGGTGCACGGCGGCACGTACGGCAGCTCTTCTCATGGCAGATCATTCTGATTGTTGTTTTGCTTGAGTACAGCAGGCCTCAGTCGCGGCGGCGCAACCATTCGTCAATCATCGAACGCAGGTGCTTGCCGGAAAAACTGCCGAAATGCCCGCCATGCACCGTGCTAATCGGCAACGCCTGCAAACGTCGCAGACTGCTGGCGTAATCCTCAAGATTGGAGTGGTAGGCGTCTTCGATCAGCGGGCCGTCGTAGATGATGTCGCCGCTGAACAGGGTTTGCGTCGCCGCCTCATACAGGCTGATCCCGCCCGGCGAATGCCCCGGTGTATGCAGCACCTGCAGCGTGCGATTGCCCAGATCCAGCACATCACCGTCCTCGACAAACCCGGTGGCCGGCGCGGCTTTGACCCGGTATTCGGCGTAGCACAACGGGCAATCCGGGTGCGCTTCGAACATGTCATCGCCGACAAACGCGCGGCTCAAATCATTCTCGCCATCCGGCGCCGCAAGGATGTCCGCTTCGGCGCGATGCACCAGTCGTTCGGCGAATTCATGATGGCCGGCGATATGGTCGAAATGGCAATGACTGGCCACGGCCACCAGCGGCCGCTCGGTGATCCATGGCAACTGCTCGCGCAGACTCACCAGACCCGAACCGCTATCGAGCAACAGGTCTTTGTCGCGGCCCTGAACGTGCCACAGATTGCAGCGGTAGAACGGTCGAATATACGGCTCATGAATCAGCCGAATGCCATCGCTCAGGTGCTGCACCTCAAACCACTGATCGCGAGAAACAATCTTCATCAGTACTTTTCTCCCGGCGTAAAAAAACGAGTGTGGCAACCGACGCCACACTCGTCGAAGAAAGCATCAAGTCGTAATGTTTCAGCTTAGATCGCGCGAGCCACCGAGACAGGACGGCGCGAGGCGAGGCTCACCACCACAAAACTCACCAGACCCACAGCCAGGCTGTAGTAGATCGGCGTGTTGGCATCCAGACCGTCCTTGAACATGAACAGCAGCGCGGTGGCAAAACCCAGACCCATGCTGGCGATGGCGCCGGCGGTGGTCGCGCGTTTCCAGAAAATCGCACCGATCAGCGGGACCAGCATGCCGCCCACCAACAGGTTGTAAGCGAGCGTCAGCGCACTGATCACGTCATTCACCACCAGCGCGATACCCAGCACGACAACACCGGTCAGCAGTGTGAACAGGCGGTTGATGCCCAGGCTCGACTGTTTGCCGCCACGCAGTTTCGGCAGCAGGTCTTCCGTCAGCGTGGTGGCGGCGGCGAGCAGGCCGGCGCTGGCGGTGGACATCATGGCGGCGAGTGCCGCAGCGATCACCAGACCACGGATGCCGTCCGGCAGCGACAGTTTGACGATGGCGGCGAAGGCGTTGTTGACGTTGTCCAGATCCGGGATCAGCACGTGCGCAGCCATGCCGATCAGCGCGCAGGCCAGGCCGTAGAGGATGCAGTAGATGCCCGCGATGCTGCCGGCGTATTGCGCGACTTTGGCGGTCTTGACGGTGAACACCCGTTGCCAGATGTCCTGACCGATCAGGATGCCGAAGAAGTAGATCATGAAGTAGGTGATGATCGTGTCCCAGCCGATGGTGGTGAAGCTGAAGGCGGTCGCCGGCAGTTTCAGCACCAGTTCGTCCCAGCCGCCAACGCGGTACAGGCAGATCGGCAACAGGATGAACATCAGGCCCACGGTCTTGATGATGAACTGGACGATGTCGGTCAGGGTCAGCGACCACATGCCGCCGATCGCCGAGTAGATCACCACGACGCCACCACCGACGAGTACCGAAACCCAGAATGGCAGGTCAAACAGCACTTGCAGGACGGTGCCGATCGCCAGGATCGAGGTCACGCCGATCATCAGCGCGTAAGCCAGCATAATTGCTGCGCTCGCCGAGCGGGCCATCGGGTTGTAGCGTTTTTCCAGCACTTGGGTAACGGTGTAGATCTTCAGTTTCAGCAGCGGTTTGGCGAGAAACAGGTTCAGCGCAACGATGCCGCAACCGAGTGCCGCGCACAGCCAGAAACCGGAGATGCCGTGCACGTAGCCCAGACGCACGGTGCCGACGGTGGACGCACCGCCCAGAACGGTTGCGGCCATGGTGCCCATATACAGGCTCGGGCCGAGGTTACGACCGGCGACGAGAAAGTCCTCGTTGGTCTTGGCCTTACGCATGCCGAAGTAGCCGAGCAAGAGCATGCCGGCGGCGTAGATGAGGACGACGAATAAATCCAAAGCCATGATGGCGTGTCTCCGATTGTCTTTTTTATGTGAGGCTGAATTCAGTCTCCTGTGGGAGCGAGCTTGCTCGCGAAGGCGGTCTGTCAGTCACTTCAATGTTGAATGTGCTGAAGTCTTCGCGAGCAAGCTCGCTCCCACAGGGAGATCTGCGTCAGGCGGCCTGACGCAGTTGAGGTTTTACTGCGGCTTCACGCCGGGCATCCTTCGGGCCGAACACTTCGCGCGGTTCCGGGAACAGGCTCAGCAGCGTCAGGTACACCACCGAAGCCAGGCCCAATGTCACCGGCAAACTGATGTCGATGCCGCCGGCCATTTCACCCAGCGGGCCAACGAACTGCCCCGGCAAATTGACGAAGCACAAGCCAACCGCCGCACTCGGGATCCATGCGCCCAGACCACGCCAGTTCCAGCCGTGGCTGAACCAGTAGCGTCCGCCCTGTTCGCCGCGAGTGAACACTTGCAGGTCATCCGGGCAGTAGAAGCCGCGACGCACCAGCAGGCCGATGATCATGATCACCATCCACGGCGTGGTGCAGGTGATGATCAGCACGGCGAAAGTCGACACGCTCTGCACCAGGTTGGCCGCAAAACGGCCGATGAAGATGAAGGCAATCGACAGCACGCCGATCAGCAGCGTCGCTTTCACCCGCGACAGCACTCGCGGAAATACGCTGGACATGTCCAGCCCGGTGCCATACAGCGAGGTGGTACCGGTGGACATGCCGCCGATCACCGCGATCAGGCACACCGGCAGGAAGAACCAGCTCGGCGACACCGCCAGCAAACCGCCGACATAGTTGTTCGCCGCGATGTAGTCCGGCGCCTTGATCGCGACGATGGTCGCGGTGGTCAGGCCGAACAGGAACGGGATGAACGTGGCGATCTGCGACAGCACCACCGCCGCCATGATCCGTTGCTTGGAGGTTTCGCGCGGGATGTAGCGCGACCAGTCGCCGAGGAACGCGCCGAAGGAAATCGGGTTGCTCATCGCCACCAGCGCAGCGCCGATGAACGCGGCCCAGAATCCTGGCTGACCGAGATTCACCGTGCCTGCGTAGTTGACGTCGAAAGGACCGGCGAAGGCGAAGATCCCCAGCAGGAATAACAGGCTGGCGCTCCACACCGCGATCTTGTTCACCCACAGCAAAAAGCGGAAGCCGTAGATGCACACGGTCAGCACCAGAATCGCGAACAGACCGTAGGCCAGGCCCAGAGTCAGGTCGGTTTCCGGCAGACCGATCAGGCGTTTCGCACCTCCGATCAGCGCATCCCCCGAACTCCACACCGAGAGCGAGAAAAACGCGATAGCGGTCAACAGCGACAGAAACGAACCGACGATTCGCCCGTGCACGCCGAAATGCGCACCGGACGACACGGCATTGTTGGTGCCGTTGAGCGGGCCGAACAGGCCCATCGGTGCGAGGATCAGCGAGCCAAGCAGCACGCCCAGCACAATCGCCCAGACACCGGCCTGAAAAGACAGACCGAACAGCACCGGGAAACTGCCGAGCACGGCGGTGGCAAAGGTATTCGAACCGCCGAAGATCATCCGGAACAAGTCCGTCGGGCCTGCGCTGCGTTCGTGGTCCGGGATCTGCTCGACCCCGTGGGTTTCAATCTGCGTAAGGCTTTGGTCGTTGTTGTTGTTATTCATGATCTGCTCCGATCATAAAGGCGCGCCTCATCGTGTGTGAGGCGTCACCTGTTTGGCTAAGGGGATGGCAGCCCTTCCGGCATTGCGGACAAATGTTCGTGGCAGGCCAGCCAATGGCCTTGTTGTTCTAGGCTCGACGCGTGTTTCTTGAACACAATCGTCTCGCGCTCCTGGCTGAAATGTTGCTCCCCTTGCATGCGCAGCTCGGTGGCCACGTCATGGATGAAAATCGCCATGTCACCCTGCAGGCTGACGAAGGCGTTGCTCGAAGTGCACGAGAGCACTTCGAAGCCATCCTCGGCGCGCCAGTTGTCCCACAAGGCCTGATAGGCATCGCGCGACAGCAGCGGCTGTTCGAGGGTGTAGAAAACGAAACTCGCATCGGCGCTGAACGCGCCGAAGTAAGCTTCGCGATCGTTACGGGCGAAGGCGTCCACCAGCGCGGCGGCCGCTTGCAAAACCTGATCACGTTCGTTCATGACCCGACCCTCAGCGATGAACCACGCCAGGCAGTACGCAGAGCATTTCGTACAGCAGGTTGGCGGCCAGCAGCGAGGTGTTGCCGGTGGTGTCATAAGCGGGCGAGACTTCTACCAGATCGCAACCGATCAGGTCGAGGCCTTGGCAGCCGCGAACGATTTCAATCGCCTGAATGGTCGTCAGACCACCGATTTCCGGGGTACCGGTGCCGGGCGCCCAGGCCGGGTCGATGCCGTCGATGTCGAAGCTCAGGTACACCGGGCCGCCACCGACTTTCTCGCGCACTTCGGCCATCAGCGGTGCCAGCGACTTGTGCCAGCACTCTTCGGCCTGCACCACACGGAAGCCTTGATCGCGGCTCCAGTTGAAGTCGTCAGCGGTGTAACCCTGAGCGCGCAGACCGATCTGCACGACACGGTCGCAGTCCAGCAGACCTTCTTCAACGGCGCGACGGAAGGTCGTGCCGTGGGCGATCTTCTCGCCAAACATGTGGTCGTTGACGTCAGCGTGGGCATCGATGTGCACCAGACCGACCTTGCCGTGCTTCTTGTGAATGGCCCGCAGGATCGGCAGGGTGATGGTGTGGTCGCCGCCCAGGGTCATCGGGATCACGTTGTGCTCGAGGATGTTGTCGTAGGCTTCTTCGATGATGCGCACGGCGTCGAGCAGGTTGAAGGTGTTGATCGCCACGTCACCGATGTCGGCGACCGACAACGAGTCGAACGGCGCCGCGCCGGTGGCCATGTTGTAGGGGCGGATCATCACTGATTCGGTGCGGATGTCGCGTGGCCCGAAGCGGGTGCCGGGGCGCAGCGAAGTACCGATGTCCAGGGGCACGCCAACGAAGGCAGCGTCCAGGCCGGCAGCGGTCGGTACATGGGGGAGTCGGAGCATGGTGGCGATGCCGCCGAAGCGCGGCATTTCGTTGCCGCCCAGTGGTTGGTGAAGAATCTTGTCCACGGGTAGGGCCTCATCGTCTTTGTTTTATTTATGTCGGCGCGCCGTAGAGCACGGGTTCGGACGCCGCTGTGGGGCCGATGATGCGAAATGTAGTGCGGCGGAAGAATCGCTACGGGCAAAAACTTAGTTCAGATTTTTCTAAACTAATGGGAGAGGGGCGATTAGACTTTGTCGGGTTCAGGATTGTGATCGGCTGGGGATTGCTGCCCTCACCCCAGCCCTCTCCCGGAGGGAGAGGGAGCTGATCTCCATTGCTTTCTAATCCTGAGTTCGACTCGATATTGCAGGTCGGCGTAGATCCTCATGACAACTCGGTAGGCTCCCTCTCCCTCGGGGAGAGGGCTGGGGTGAGGGGCTTTTCCACAGACACACAGTTGCCAAGCCCGGAGTAGACATGGCTAACGCTTTACCCGACCTGAAACTGTTGCGCATCTTCGTCAGCGTCGTGCGCCATCAGGGTTTTGCCAACGCGCAACAGGAACTCAACCTGTCGACCTCGGCGATCAGTACCTACATGAGCCAGCTCGAAGCCGCGCTCGGTCTGGTGCTCTGCCATCGCGGGCGTGGCGGGTTCAGCCTGACCAGCAAAGGTGAGCTGTTCCACCAGGAAACCCTACGTCTGCTCGCCGAACTCGAAGGTTTCGAGCAATACGCTGCAGCGCTCAAGGGCGAACTGCGCGGTACGCTCAACCTCGGCGTGATCGACTCCACCGTCAGCGACAAGGCTTTGCCATTTGCCGAAGCCATCGGCGCCTACAGTCAGGAACACCCGGCAGTGCATTTGCATCTCTCGGTAATGAGTCCGTATGAACTGCAACTCGGCGTGCAGGACAACCGGCTTGATCTGGCCATCGGTGCGTTTTCCACGCGCATGAGCGGTCTGATCTACATGCCGCTGTACCGCGAACAACACTGGCTGTATTGCAGTAGCCGGCATCCGTTGTTCAACGAGCGGCGTATTCCCGAGCAAGTCATCACTCAGCAACGCATGGTCGGACGTGGTTACTGGAGTCAGGCGGAACTCGCACGGCACGGTTTCAAACACAGCGCCGCCACCGTGGAAAGTATGGAAGCGCAGCTTATTCTGGTGCTGTCCGGTGCCTACATTGGTTACTTGCCGGAGCACTATGCTCAGGCGTGGGCCGACAAGGGCGATTTGCGCGTGTTGCTGCCGGCGACGTTTGGTTATCAGGCACCGTTTTCGATGATCATGCGCCGGGGCCGTAGCCGTGAACCGCTGATTCAGACCTTCCGCGATTTGCTCAAAGCACAGCTCAATCAGGCTTAAAGAAGATGTCCAGACCTCAATGCCCGCGCTGCCTGCGCCCACAAACCCATTGCCTGTGCCCGCTGATCCCGAGCCTCGACAGCCGCACGCGGGTGCTGCTGTTGCAGCATCCGAGCGAGGTCAATCATGCGTTGAATACTGCTCGATTGGCGGCACTCGGTTTGACCAATGCCGAGCTGATCGTCGGCGAGGTGTTCGAGGATTTGCCGGCGCTGTTGAACCGTCCGGGGTATCAGGCGCGGTTGTTGTTTCCGGCCGATGATGCGCAACCGATAGAGGCTTACGGCGAGTCTGATGAACCACTGTTGCTGGTCGTTCCGGATGGCACGTGGCGCAAGGCACGCAAGATGCTGCACCTCAATCCGCTGCTGGCGGCGTTGCCGCGGGTGACGCTGGTTGAGGGTGGCGTGTCGCGCTATCGCTTGCGCAAGGCGCCGGGGCCGGGAGCGTTGTCGACGATTGAGGCGATTGTGCAGGCGTTGCAGACCTTGGAGGCGCCGGTGTCATTCGAGCCGTTGCTCAAGCCGTTCGAAGCGTTGATCGAGGGGCAGATTGCGGCGATGGGGGAGGAGACGTTTCAGCGTAACCATGGAGAAAGATGAGTGCTGAGGCGGCTGGCCTCTTCGCGAGCAGGCTCGCTCCCACATTTGATCGGAGGTGCACACAAACTCTGTGTTCACCACAAACCCCCTTGTGGGAGCGAGCCTGCTCGCGAATGCGTCAGATCTATCGACGCAATTTCGCAGTGTCTAGCGTTCGCGCATCGCCTCGGTCCGCGCCTTCAATACCGGTTTGAGCAGATAGTCCAGCACACTTTTCTCCCCTGTAATAATGTCCACCGTCGCCACCATCCCAGGGATGATCAGCAGTGGTTTCACATCCCCGCCCAAATGGTTTTTATCGGTGCGCACCTGAATCAGATAAAAGCTGTTGCCCTTGTCATCGGTAATCGTATCTGCACCGATCAGCTCCAGTTTGGCGCTCAGCCCACCATAAATCGTGTAGTCATAGGCACTGAACTTGACCATCGCCTTCTGCCCCGGATGCAGGAACGCGACATCCTGCGGCCGCACCTTGGCCTCGATCAGCAGATTGTCTTCCAACGGCACAATTTCGACCATGTCACTGCCCGGCTGGACCACGCCGCCGATGGTGTTGACTTTCATTTGCTTGATCACGCCGCGCACGGGCGATATGACCGTGGTGCGGGTCACTCGGTCATCAATGGCGATGCTGGTGGCGGTGATTTTCGACAGGTCGGTGCGTTTCTCATTCAGCTCTTTCGCCGCTTCCGAGCGGAAGGTTTGCTCTGACTCGTCGATCTTGCTGCGGATCTCGGCAATCGCCGATTCGGCGCGGGGAATGGCCAGCGTCGTCGCGTTCAACGAGCCTCGGATTTCTACCGCGCTGCGTTTGAGCCGGAGGATTTCCACGGGTGACACCGCGCCGGTTTTTACCAGCGGTTCGGACATGTTCATCTCTTGCTGGAGCAACGCCAGGCTGGAACTGAACTGGCCTTGCTTGGAACGAAACTCGGCAAGCTCCTGGGTTTTCTGTCGCAGTTGTTCGCTCAACGTGCGCTGCTCGCTGGCCAAGCGGCGTTGACGCTGTTCGTACAGCGAGCGTTCGTCTTCGGCGACCTGCGGTGCCTTGGCTATCACCTCTGCAGAGAGCTTGAACGGCCGGCCCTCGGCCTCCGCCGACAGCCGTTCGACCTGCGCCGTCAGCGCATAACGATCAGCCTCGCTTTCGCCCTTGTTCGAGCGAAAGCGCGTGTCATCCAGGCGCAGCAAGGTATCGCCCTTGTTCACCATTTGCCCTTCACGCACAAAGATCTCGGTGACGATGCCGCCCTCAAGGTTCTGGATCACCTGAACCTTGCTCGACGGAATCGCCTTGCCTTCGCCCATGGTCACTTCTTCGAGCACGGCGAACTTGGCCCAGACCACCGCGCTGATCAGCAGCGCCGCCGCCAGCCACACGGTGATCCGCGACCAGCGCGGCGAGTCCTGCAATGAAGCGCCGGCGGTTTCCGGCATGAATTCGGCTTCGGCGCTTTTGCCGAAACTGTCGAAGTAGCCGCGTTCTTTGCTATCGGTGGAAGCAGACATGGGGCAACTCCTAGACCGCCGCCGAGCCGACGCGGCCCTTGCGCAGTGCATCGATGACTGCTTCTTTCGGACCGTCGGCGACGACCCGGCCGTTGTCCAGCACCAGCAAGCGGTCCACCAGGCTCAGCATCGAGGTGCGGTGGGTGACCAGCAGCAGCGTCTTGCCCTGCACCCAGCCGTGCAGCTTCTGCCGCAGCAAGTCCTCGCTGCTGTTGTCCATGGCGCTGGTGGGTTCGTCGAGCAGCATGATCGGCGGATCGAGCAGCAGCGATCGCGCGAGCAAAACGGCCTGACGTTGGCCGCCGGAAAGCAATTGTCCGCGCTCGCCGACCGGTCGATCAAAACCTTGCGGATGCTGGCGAGCGAGTTCGGTAACGCCGGTCAGTTCGGCGACTTCGAGCATCCGCGAATCGCTGATGTAGCGTGCGCCGAGTGTCAGGTTGTCGCGCAGGCTGCCGGCCAGCAGCGGCAGGTCGTGGGCAACGTAACCGATTTGCTGGCGCAGGTCGGCGACATCGAGTTGGCGCAGGTCGAGGCCATCGAGCAGCAGTTGGCCTTCTTCGGGTTCATAGAAACCCATGACCAATCGCGCCAACGTGCTTTTGCCCGAACCGCTGCGGCCGATGATGCCGACCCGCTCACCGGGTTTCAGGCTGAAGCTGACATTGCTCAGCGCCGGCGCATTCTGGCCGTTGTAATGAAAGGTCACGCCGCTGACGTCCAGCGCACCTTGCAATTGCGTGCGCTCCAGCGGCCGCTGTTTGCCGTCGCGTTCCTGCGGCAATGCCATCAGCGCATCGGTGCTTTTCATGGTCAGTTGCGCTTGCTGATAGCGGGTAATCAGCCCGGCGATCTGCCCCAGCGGCGCGAGCACGCGGCTGCCGAGCATGTAACTGGCGACCAGTGCACCGACGCTGAGGTTACCGGCGATGATGCTGTAGACCCCGGCGACAATCGTCGCCATCCCCGAGAACTGCTGAATGAACAGCGTGCCGTTGGTGGCCAGTGCCGATAGATTGCGCGCGTGGCTGTCGAGGCGGGTAAGGGCGCCGTGGGTGCTTTCCCATTTGTGCTGGCGCTCGCTTTCGGCGCTGCAGGCCTTGAGGGTCTCCAGGCCACCGAGGGTTTCGATCAGCACCGCTTGGCGTTCAGCGCCGAGGCTCAGGCTCTTTTGCACGGTGTCGCGCAGGCGCACCTGAATGATCATCGCGAAGATGATTGTGATCGGAAAGGCCAACAGTGGAATCACCACCAGCCAGCCGCCGAGCAGGCCGATGACCACCAGCATCAGCACCACAAAGGGCAGATCGATCAGGCTGGTCAAGGTCACCGCCGTGAGGAATTCACGCAGGCCTTGAAAGTCATGAATGCTCTGGGCGAAACCGCCGATGGTCGCCGGGCGTGCCTTCATCGACATGCCGGTGATGCGTTCGAATAAAGTCGCGGAAAGGATCACATCGGTTTTCTTGCCGGCGGTGTCGAGCAGGTGCGCACGCACCACTCGCAACACCAGTTCGAAACCGGTGCCGATCAGCAGCCCGATCGACAGCACCCACAAGGTCGAGGTGGCCTGATTGGGCACCACGCGGTCGTAGGTCTGCATGACGAACAGCGGCACCATCAGGCCTAAAAGATTGATCAGGAAACTGGCGAGAATCGCATCGCTGTAGAGCCATTTCGACAGCTTCAGGGTGTCGCGAAACCACGCATGCACCCGTGGCACCAGCGGCGAGCGCAGGTCTTCGAGTTCGTGGCGCGGGCGCGCGAACAGGGCCTGGCCGCTGTAGTGTTCAGTGAGTTCGTCGCGGCTGATCCATTGTTCGCCGCCATCGGCTTCGCTGGGCAGGATCAGCGCTTTGCCGTCGTCGCCGAAACGGCGCAGCACGGCGGTGCGGCCGTCGTTGAGCAGCAGCAGGATCGGCAGATTGAGTGGTGAGATGTCTTTCAGCTCGCGGCGCAAAATGCGCGCCTGTAACCCGGCCCGGGCAGCGGCGCGGGGCAGCAGGTCCAGACTCAGGCGTTGTTTATTGAGGGGCAGCCCGGCACTCAGGCTGGCGCGACTGACCGTGGCGCCATGCAGTTTGCAGAGGATCAACAGACCGTCGAGTAACGGATCATCGAAGCTCAGCCGCGGATCGATCCCGGTGTGGCCGGGTTCCATGCTGGTCATATTGATCGCCTCTGTTGAACGGACTCTGGTTTGATCGTTCCCACGCTCTACGGTCGATGCGTGATCGTTCCCACGCTCCGCGTGGGAATGCAGCCCGGGACGCTCCGCGTCCCAAAGCGGACGCAGAGCGTCCATTGAGGCATTCCCACGCAGAGCGTGGGAACGATCAACATGGGACTTATTTCAGTTCCGGCAGGCGCGCTTCGTTTTTGACCTCAGTTGCGGCGATCGCATCGGCCGGCAGCACCACCCGTTGTTTGCTCAGCAACTGGCCCATGTTTGCCAGCACGCGGTACATCGAATATTCCTCGGTGTAGCGGATTTCGGTGTAGCGCCGGTTGGCGTTGTACAGCTCGTTTTCACTGTCGAGCAAATCGAGCAGGGTGCGTTGACCGAGGCCGAACTGATCCTGATAGGCCGCGCGTACGCGTTTGGTGGTTTCCGCATACTCGCGGGCGGTCGGGGTCTGTTTTTTCGCGTTGAGCATGGCGTTCCAAGCCAGGTGAATGTTCTCGTTCAACTGACGCAGGGCATTGTTGCGGATGTCCATCGCCTGGTTGATCTGGTGCGCGTCGGAGGCCAGTCGCGCCTTGTCGCTGCCGCCACGGAACAGGTTGTAGTTCATCACCACGCCCACGCGCCATTCGTTGTCGTGGCCTTCATCGCCCTGCACGTTGTTGTTCGCGCCGACGGCCGCTTCAGCATCGAAACGCGGATAGAACGGCGACTTGGCGACTTCGTACTGACTCTCGGCCGATTGCACGTCAGCCTGCGCGGATTTCAGGTACGGGTTGTTTTCGACCATGCTCTGCTGGGCTTCCGGCAGGCTGGTCGGTAACTCGCCACGGGTCGAGGCCGGGGTTTCCAGCTCATCGGGCATGCGCCCGACCACGCTGTAGAAGTTCGATTCGGCGTCGGCCAGATCGACTTCAGCGGTGTCGAGGTTGTTCTGTGCCAAGGCCTTGCGAGCGACCGATTGATCCGAGTCAGCGGTGCTGCCGACGCCACGCTCGGTGCGCAGACCGATCTGGTCATTGACGCGCAAATGCGCCTGCAGGTTGTTCTTGGCCAGGGTCACCAGTTCGCGACGCTTGAGCACTTCGAGGTAGACCTCGATGGTGCGCAGGGCCAGATCCTGGGCGGTGCCTTGCGCGTAGTACGCGCGTGAATTGGACACGCCTTTGGTGCGCTCGACTTCGTTGGCGGTGTTGAAACCGTCGAACAGCATCTGCCGCAGACGCAGCTCGGACTGGGTGTAATTGAGGATTTCGGTGTGGTGATTACCGAAGGCCCGGGTGTTGGTGTTGTCGCTGTAGCCACGCCCGTAGGCGGCGTTCAAATCGACGGACGGATAGAAGCCGCCCTTGGCCACTTTGACTTGTTCATCTGCCGACAGGCGCGCGTCCACGCGCGAGGCCAGTTCCGGGTGAGTGGCGATGGTGCTTTGAATAGCCTCGGTGAGGTTCATGGCCTGGGCTTGGGAAGTGCAAGCCATGGCCAGCAAAACCGCGCTGCAGAGGGGGGTTAGAACGCGCATGGGTGCATCTCCCTGAGTCCTGATGGTGTGTTACTGTCGCCAAATATTTGACGATATTTTTAGGTCTAAGCGTTTCACTCTTGTAACAACAGAGCTAAGAACATCCTGAAGCGTAGCTAAGAAAAAATTTTCATAAGGCTTATGCCGAAAAAAACTTATGCGCTTTGTAAAAACCGGCACATTGTTCAGCATGAAAGCCTTTGTTTTATGCGCTTTAGGGAGCGCAAAAAGGCTTGAGGAAAGTTCCATTCACTTTGCGACATACGGCGAAGTACTGCTGAAGGGGAGGGACGCGTAGCGGCTGAGGGGCGACAGATTTTTGTCACCCGAGTGATTCATCAGCGTTACGTAGCGTTAGTGGGCGTATGGCTTTGATCAGGATGCGGAAGTGCTTGATAGCACTGATGTTTCCGACAGAAGCCACCTGCGAAACGAACTGTCGAGGGTGCGAGCGTCCCCTCCGACAACCCGATTGAGCCATGGGCTGCTTCGCTTACCAGTGCCGACGGTGGTCGGCAGCGGAGGATTTCACATGGCAACGCTCATCGGCACAGTCACTAAAGTCATTGGCCAGGTTTTCGCCCAGTCAGCCGACGGCACTAAACGCGCACTGGTTGAGGGGGATCGCCTGGTAGCAGGTGATCAACTGATTACTGGCGCGGAAGGCGCGGTGGCGGTGAAGCTGGAAAACGGCAAGGAACTGACCCTCGGACGCGGCAGCAGCATGACCATGACCGGTGAACTGCTGGCGGGTCAGGCGGTGCATGTAAATGCCGCGGAGGCAGTGACCCCGAGCGACGCGCAGTTGACCGACGTCGAGCAGATCCAGAAAGCCATCGCCGCCGGTGATGACCCGACTAAAAGTGCCGAAGCCACTGCCGCCGGCCCGAATGCCCCGGGCGGCGCGCCAGGAGAGGCGGGCGGCGGCCACAGTTTTGTCCTGCTGACGGAAGTCGGCGGACGCGTCGACCCGATCATCGGTTTCCCCACCGCCGGTTTCGGCGGTATTCCCGAATTCCCTGAAGAACGCCACAACGCGGTGATCGACAACGGCGATGACACCCCGGCTGTCGTGGTGCCGCCACCGGTGAACAATCCGGTGACCCTCACAGGCCTGAACGTGGCTGGAGGGGAACTGAACCTCAGTGAAGCCAATCTGCCTGACGGTTCGTCGGCCAACCCGGGTGCACTGACGCAAAGCGGCACCTTCACGGTGTCGGCGCCGGACGGATTGACCAGCCTGAGCATCGGTGGCATCAACGTCATCGTTGGCGGTGTGCCGATCGGCTTCCCGCAATCGATCACCTCGCAACTGGGCAACACCCTGACCATCACCGGTTACAACCCGGCGACCGGCGTGGTCACTTACAGCTACACCCTCAACGGTAACGAAAGCCACGCGGCCGGCGACGGCGCGAACAATCTCAGCGAACAGTTCACGGTGATTGCCGGCGACAGCAATGGCGACACCGCGACCGGCACGCTCGACGTCAATATCACCGACGACGTCCCGAAAGCGTTCGATGACAGCAATGGCACGGCGTCAGAGACCCAGCTGACGCTGACCGGCAACGTTCTGACCAACGATGTGCAAGGTGCGGATCGCGTACCGAGCGGACCGGTAACCCCGGGCACGTTCTCCGGAACTTATGGCACCTTGGTGTTGAACGCCAACGGCACTTACACCTACACGCTAAACACCAACGACGCGGACTTCAAAAACCTGCACGGTGGCGGAAACGGCACGGAAACCTTCGCCTACACCATCACCGATTCCGATGGTGATACCAGCACTGCCAACCTCGTCCTGCAGATCCACAACAACGACGATCCGGTGGTCATCAATGGCCTGAACGTCGAGGGCGGCGAGCTGACGGTTTACGAGAAAAACCTCAGCGACGGCAGCACGCCGGACGCCACCGCGCTGACTCAAAGCGGCACGTTCACCATCACCGCGTTGGACGGTGTAACAACGCTGACCGTCGGTGGCATCGCCATTGTCACCAATGGCGTGGCCGCAGGCTTCCCGCAATCGATCACAACTCCGTTGGGCAGCACACTGACTATCACCGGTTTCAACGCCACCACCGGTGTAGTTAGTTACAGCTACACCCTGGTCGACAACGAAGCGCATCCCACCGCGAACGGCGCGAACAATCTGCCTGAGCAGTTCGCCGTCACCGTGGTCGATGACAACGGCAGCACTGCCAACGGCACGCTCGACGTGAACATCACCGACGACGTACCCAAAGCCTTTGATGACAGCAATGGCACGGCGTCTGAAACGCAACTGACACTGACCGGAAACGTGCTGACCAATGACGTGCAGGGCGCCGATCGTGTGGTGACCAACGAAAGTGCCGGGCCGATCACCGCCGGCACATTCACCGGCACGTACGGCACCTTGGTGCTGAATGCCAATGGCACGTACACCTACACGCTGAACACCAGCGATGCCGACTTCAAAAATCTGCACGGCGGCGGCAACGGCACAGAGACCTTCGCCTACACCATCACCGATTCCGACGGTGATACCAGCACTGCCAACCTCGTTCTGCAGATCCATAACAACGACGATCCGGTGATCATCAATGGCCTGGACGTGAATGGCGGCGAACTCACCGTCAACGAAAAAAACCTCAGCGACGGCAGTGCGCCAGACTCTACCGCGCTAACCCAAAGCGGCACGTTCACCATCACTGCACTCGACGGCGTGACGACCCTGACTGTCGGCGGCATCGCCGTGGTCACCAACGGTGTAGCCGCAGGCTTTCCGCAATCAATCACCACACCTTTGGGCAGCACGCTGACCATCACCGGTTTCAACGCCACCACCGGCGTGGTCAGCTACAGCTACACCCTGGTCGACAACGAAGCGCACCCAACCGCCGACGGCGCGAATAATCTGCCTGAGCAGTTTGCCGTCACCGTGGTCGATGACAACGGCACCACCGCCAACGGCACCCTTGATGTGAACATCGTCGACGATGTTCCCCAAGCGGTCGACGACGCCAATGGCACCGCCTCGGAAACCTTGCTGACGCTGACTGGCAATGTGCTGACCAACGATGTACAAGGCGCCGACCGCGTACCGACCGGGCCAGTCACTCCGGGCACATTCACCGGGACCTACGGCACGCTGGTGCTCAATGCCAACGGCACCTACACCTACACGCTGAACACCAGCGATGCCGACTTCAAAAATCTGCACGGCGGCGGCAACGGCACAGAGACCTTTGCCTATACCATTACCGATTCCGACGGCGATACCAGCACCGCGAATCTGGTTCTGCAGATCCATAACAACGACGATCCGGTGATCATCAACGGCCTCGACGTGAATGGCGGTGAACTCACCGTCTACGAGAAAAACCTCACTGACGGCAGCGCACCGGATTCCACCGCGTTGACCCAAAGCGGTACGTTCACCATCACTGCACTCGACGGCGTGACGACCCTGACCGTCGGCGGCATCGCCGTGGTCACCAACGGTGTAGCCGCAGGCTTTCCGCAATCCGTCACCACGCCATTGGGCAGCACGCTGACCATCACCGGTTTCAACGCCGCGACGGGCGTGGTGAGTTACAGCTACACCCTGGCCGATAACGAAGCGCATCCAAATGCCAATGGCGCGAATAACCTGCCTGAGCAGTTCGCCGTCACGGTCGTTGACGATAACGGCACCACCGCCAATGGCACGCTGGACGTCAACATCGTCGATGACCTGCCGAAGGCCAACGATGACAGCAACGGAACAGCGTCAGAAAGCCAACTGACCCTGACCGGCAACGTGCTGACCAATGATGTGCAAGGTGCCGACCGCGTACCGAGCGGACCAGTAACCCCCGGCACGTTCACCGGCACTTACGGCACCTTGGTCCTCAACGCCAATGGCACGTATACCTACACGCTTAACACCAATGACGCCGACTTCAAAAACCTCCACGGCGGCGGCAACGGCACAGAAACCTTCGCCTACACCATCACCGATTCCGACGGCGATACCAGCACCGCGAATCTGGTGCTGAACATCCACAACAATGACGATCAGGTCTATCTCAACGGCCTCGACGTCAATGGCGGCGAGCTCACCGTCTACGAGAAAAACCTCAGCGACGGCACCAGCCCCGACACTCCGGCGCTGACCCAGAGCGGCACCTTCACCGTCACCGCCCTCGACGGCCTGCAAACCCTGACTGTCGGTGGTATCAACGTGGTCACCGGTGGCGTGGCCGCAGGCTTCCCGCAATCGATCGTCACGCCACTCGGCAGCACGTTGACCATCACCGGTTACAACCCGGCCACCGGTGTGGTGAGTTACAGCTACACCCTGGTCGACAACGAAACCCATCCGAACGCCAACGGCGCCAACAGCATCACCGAGAACTTCAACGTGGTGGCGACGGACACCGATGGCAGCACGGCCAACGGCCAGATCAACGTCAACATCGTCGATGATTTGCCGAGCGCCCATCCTGACGCCGCATCGGTGGCGGAGGGCGGCACGGTCAGCGGCAATGTCCTGAACAATGACATCGGCGGCGCCGACGGCCCGGCTGTGACCGGTGCGGTGGTCGGCGTGCGCGCCGGCGCCGACACCTCAACCTCGGCTATTGGCGGCCTCAACAGCAACATCAATGGCACCTACGGCTACCTGACCCTGGACGCCAACGGCAACGCGGTCTATCACAGCAATCCCAACACTGTGAGCGGCCCGGGCGCGGTGGATGTGTTCACCTACACCGTGCGCGATTCCGACGGTGATGAAAGCACCACCACCATCACCATCGACGTCTACAACAGTTGCCTCAAGGCAGTCAGCGACACCGACGTCACCGTCTACGAAAAAGCCCTCGACCTGACCAAGGACGGCGCGGATCTGGCCGCCGGTACGGTCACCGGCAGCGACCCGACCAGCACCGGCGAAACCGCGTCCGGCACCCTGGTCGGCTCGGTCACCGGGGCGGTCGGCGCGATCAGCTATGCGCTGGTCGGCAGCGCCACCGGCAACTACGGGCAAATCGTCCTCAACCCCAACGGCACGTACACCTACACGCTAACCTCGCCGGCGAGCACCACGCCGCATGCCGACGATGGCGCCAACAGCCTGAGCGAAACCTTCACCTATCAGGCCACCGATTCGCTGGGCAACATCGTCACCAACACCATTGTTGTGAGCATCGTCGATGACGTGCCAAAAGCCGTGAACGACAGCAACGCCTACAGCGCCTCCGAAACGCAATTGATCCTGACCGGTAATGTGCTGACCAACGATGTGCAAGGCGCCGATGTGGTCGCGACCGGACCGAATGCCGGGCCGATCACGCCCGCCACGATCGTCGGGACTTACGGCACCTTGGTGCTCAACGCCAACGGCACCTACACCTACACGCTGGACGGCAACGACGCCGACTTCAAAGCGCTGCACGGCGGTGGCAACGGCACCGAGACGTTCACCTACACCCTGACCGATGCCGACGGCGACACCAGCACCGCCAACCTGGTGCTGAACGTCCACAACAACGACGATCCGGTGGTGCTCAACGGCCTCGACGTCAATGGCGGCGAACTAACTGTTTACGAGAAAAATCTCAGCGACGGCACCAGCCCCGACACCCCGGCGCTGACCCAGAGCGGCACCTTCACCGTCACTGCGCTCGATGGCCTGCAAACCCTCACCGTCGGTGGCATTGCCGTGGTCACCAACGGTGTGGCCGCAGGCTTCCCGCAATCCGTCGTCTCGCCGCTGGGCAGCACTTTCACCGTCACCGGTTACAACCCGGCCACGGGCGTGGTCAGTTACAGCTACACCCTGGTCGACAACGAAACTCACCCGAACGCCAACGGCGCCAACAGCCTCACCGAGAATTTCAACGTGGTGGCGACGGATACCGATGGCAGCACCGCCAACGGTCAGATCAACGTCAACATCATCGACGATCTACCGACCGCCAAACCTGACACCGGCTCGGTGGCCGAGGGCGGCACGGTCAATGTCAGCGTGCTGGGCAATGACACCAGCGGTGCCGATGGCGCCGCGACGGTGGTCGGCGTGCGTGCCGGCAGCAACACCGGCACTTCGGCCATCGGCGGCCTCAACAGCAACATCAATGGCAACTTCGGTTACCTGACCCTCGATGCGGCCGGCAACGCCGTCTATCACAGCAACCCGAACTCGGTGAGCCCACCGGGCGCCACCGATACCTTCACCTACACCATCCGCGACAGCGACGGCGATGAAAGCACCACGACCATCACCATCAACGTCGCTGACAGCAAACTGCTGGCCTCGGTCGATCAGGACGTGACGGTGTATGAGAAAGCCCTCGATCTGAGCAAGGACGGCGCGGATCTGGCCCCCGGCACGGTCACCGGCAGCGACCCGAGCAACACCGGCGAAACCGCCACCGGCACGCTGGTCGGCGCGGTCACTGGCGGCACGGGCGCGATCACTTACACCCTGGTCGGCAGCGACACCGGCAGCTACGGGCAGATTCAGCTCAATGCCGACGGCACCTACACCTACACGCTGACCTCGGCGCCGAAAACTTCGCCGAGCGCCAACGACGGTGCGAACACCCTTAGCGAAAGCTTCACCTACAAAGCCACCGATGCACTGGGCAACAGCACCACCAGTACCCTCGTGGTCAACATCGTGGATGACGTGCCAAAAGCCGTGGCGTCGGATCGTTCAGTAGCAGCGGTGGAGATCGATTCCAACCTGCTTATCGTCCTCGACATCTCCGGCAGTATGGCCGATGCCTCCGGTGTGCCGGGCCTGTCGCGGTTGGCGCTGGCCAAGCAGGCGATCAGCGCCTTGCTCGACAAGTACGACGACCTCGGTGATGTGAAAGTGCAGCTCGTCACCTTCAGCAGCAACGCCACTGACCGCACCTCGGTGTGGGTCGATGTGGCAACCGCCAAGACCCTGCTAGCCGGTCTCACCGCTGGCGGCGGTACCAACTACGACGCTGCCGTGGCGACCATGTACAACGCGTTCAACACCTCGGGCAAACTCACCGGGGCGCAGAACGTCGGCTACTTTTTCTCCGACGGCAAACCCAACGAGGGCGATATCGGTACTGCCGACGAAGCGACGCTCAAAGCCTTCCTTGATGCCAACAACATCAAGAACTACGCGATCGGCCTCGGCAGCGGTGTGAGCAACGCCAACCTCGACCCGCTGGCGTATGACGGCATCAGCCACACCAACACCAATGCGGTGGTGGTCACCGATCTCAACCAGCTCAACTCGGTGCTGTCCGGCACCGTGCAGGGCGCGCCGGTCACCGGTTCGTTGCTGGGCGATGGCGGTACCTTTGGTGCCGATGGCGGTTTCATCAAGTCCATCGTGGTCGACGGCACCACTTACACCTACGATCCGAAAGCACTCAGCGGCCAAGGCTCGCTGACGCCAAGCGGCGGTATCAATCACGGCACCTTCAACACGGCCAATAACACGTTGAGCATCGCCACCAATAATGGCGGCACACTGCTGATCAACCTCGACAGCGGCGACTACACCTACACCTCGCAGAAAACCACGGCGGTGGTCATCACCGAGAACATCGGCTTCACCGTCAGCGACAACGACGGCGATCTCGCCAGTTCGACGCTGACCGTGAAAGTCATCCCCAATGCGCCGCCAGTGGCCGTCGACGACCACGTCATCACCAACGTGCTCTCGGGCAACATCGTCGTGCCGGGCGAACTGCTGCTGGCCAATGACACCGACCCCAACGGCGATCCCCTCAACGCCACGCCCACCAGTTTCAACACCGGCTGGATCTCGAAAGCGGCGGATTTCACCGGCACCGGGGCGATCAACTTCACCGGCACCAACGTCAACACCGCCGCCAACCAGAACCTGGCCAACGTGCGCAGTTCGTTCAGCGCCAACGCTGCGACCATGACTGCCTTGCTGGTGGTCAGCGGCTATCTCGGTGCAGTGACCAACAGCAACGCCAACGATGAAGACCGCATCACCGTCAACCTGCGCCAGGGCGAAACCCTCAACCTCGATCACAACCTGGCGGCCGGTCAAGTCACCATGGAGTACTCGATCAACGGTGGCGCCTACATCGCGCTGGCGGATGGGCAAACCCTCACCGCGACGTCGGATGGGGTCTACCAGATCCACATCACCAACATCACCAACCCCACCGGCGGCGGTAACCCCAACGCGGCGGAAAACTATCAGCTGACCATGACCCTCAACTACGCCGGGGCGCATGACATCACCCCGGACTTCCACGGCAGCTACACCGCCAACGACAACCATGGCGGCAGCGATACCGCCAATGTGAGCATCAGCTATCAGGACGGCCACACCCTCACCGGCACCGCGGGGGATGACGTGCTGGTGGCCGGTAGCGGCGACAACATCATCAACGCTGGCGACGGCAACGATGTGCTGACCGCAGGCTCAGGCAATAACGAGCTGCACGGCGGCGCCGGTAACGATTTGCTCTACAGCGGCCCGGGCAACGATTTGCTCGACGGTGGCACTGGCAGCGACACCGCCAGCTACGCCCACGCCACCGCCGGGGTCACGGTCAACCTCGGTCTGCTCGGTGCGCAAAACACTCTCGGCGCCGGCACCGACACTCTGACCGGCATCGAAAACCTCGTCGGCTCGAACTTCAACGACACGCTGACCGGCGATAACAATAACAACGTGATCAACGGAGGCCTGGGCAACGACATCCTCAACGGTGGCGGCGGTGACGATCTGCTGATCGGTGGCATGGGCAACAACACCATGACCGGTGGTTCAGGCGCCGACACCTTCCAGTGGCTCAAGGGCAACAGCGGCCATGACCTGATCACCGACTTCACCCCCGGCACCGACAAGCTCGACCTGTCGCAACTGCTGCAGGGCGAAAATGGCACCACCGCCTCACTGGATGACTACCTGCATTTCACCGTCACCGGTAGCGGCGCCTCGGTGCTTACCAGTATCGACGTCAGCGCCATGGCCGGCGCAACGCCCAACCAGACCATCGACCTGGCCGGCGTCAACCTCGCCAGCCACTACGGTGTGACGCCGGGGGCGGGCGGGGTGGTGGCTGGCGGGCATGACACGGCGACGATCATCAGCGGGATGTTGAATGATCATTCGTTGAAGGTGGATACGGTGTAAGCGGCTTTTGATTCGCGCCTGAAACGACAAAACCCGCCGTCCCGGTTATGGGGCGGCGGGTTTTTTCTGTCTGATGGTATGGCGTTGCTCATTCGTGATCGTTCCCACGCTCTGCGTGGGAATGCAGCCCGGGACGCTCCGCGTCCCATCCAGAGCCGAACGCAGAGCGTGGGAACGATCGGTTGTCTGACCTACTGCGGCAACTCCAGATTATCCAGCACCCGATTCACCGCCAGTTCCCCGAGCATGATCAGTTGCGCGATCCCCAGCAGCGTCCTGCGCTGCGACGCGGGTATGAGGTGGGCGAAGTCATGGGCGATGGTTCTGGCTGAGGCGAGGGTTTCGCTGGCATCGGCCAGCAGTTCCTCGTTTTTGAAGTCTGCGGTCACGGCGTACATCCGGCGGGTCTTACGCGGTGGTGGCGTGGAGCCTGGTGGGCAGAGGTAGTGATCGAGGGCGCGGTCGGCGGCTTCGTGGAGTTTTTTTGAATCGAGGGATTCGTAGGGGGAGGTGGGGTCGGTTTCGGGTGGGTTGGGTGTTGGTTTGATCATGGTGAAGCTCCTATAAGAATGGAGCCGCCCAGAACTGTCGCTAAACAGGAAGGTGGCGGCTGTACGCAGGTTAGCGAACCGGTTATAGGCACCCGGCAGACCCGAGGGTCTCCCGCATACAGCCACCATAGCGAAGTTGCAGACATTGAATCTGCCACAAAGCATGGAGCGCTGATGCACCTATTACAGATTTGGGTCGCTAAACCCGATCGCTGACTCTTCAGCGACCGCACCACAATAGAACCCGACCCCAAGGCGCACAAGCCGGCGGATTCTGGCGTAGCTGTAGGCAAAGGCGCAAGAATTTGTAGCCTGGAAGGCGTGTCTGAAGGTGTCTTTTAAACAATGTTGTTTAAAGGCAAAGAGGCTCAGGATTTGCGCAAAGTCTTCTGGCGAAGGATATAAACCGTCACCAACACCGCGCTGGTCAACATGAACCCCCGCGCCCACGGCAACGGCACCAGGTAACACGAGAACAGAATGCTCGCCCACATCAGCCCGATCGCGTAGACCTTGCCCTTCAGTGGAATGCCGTTGCCATCAAGGTAATCGCGGATCCATGGCCCGAGTCGTGGATGTTCGACCAGCCATTGATAGAAACGCGGAGAGCTGCGCGCGAAGCAGGCTGCGGCGAGCAGAAGGAAAGGGGTAGTGGGCAGGACGGGCAGGAAGATCCCGATCACCCCCAATGCCACGCTGAGCCAGCCGACGGCCAGCAAGAAGTAGCGCAACATCAGGGGGCGGTTGCCTATGGGATTGTCCATAGGCCGGATCTTAGTGGTGACGTGGTTTGAGGATCGCCGGTTTTTCGTCGGGCGCCTGGCACAGCAGGTACAGCGCGGTCAGGGCTTCCGGGATCTGCACGATCATGTCGTCCATCAGGTTGGCGTCCTTGGCAATGTCTTCGAACTCGGGTTGTTCGTCGAACAGGCCCGAACCAACCATGATCGGCAGGAGCATTTCGCTGACTTCTTCTTCGGCGGTTTCGAACCAGGCCGCTTCACGCAGGAACACGCCTTCCATGAAGCCGATGCACCAGCCGCGCAGTTCGGAATCGTCCGGCTCTTCGCCCAGATCCAGATCGCAAGGCAGTTCGAATTCTTCATCCGAAGCCAGTTGACGGGCGATGTGGGCCTTGAGGCCGATCAGAGTGGCTTCGATCTCTTCGCGCTGGGCGTCGCTGCTGTAATGCGGCTCTTCAGCGAACAGGGCGTCGATCCACTCACGCTCCGGTACGTCTTCTGCGCAGATCGACAGTGCGGTCAGGTAGCCGTGAGCGGCCACGTAATCCAGCGCTTCGTCATGCAGTTCGTCGGCGTCGAGGAAAACTTGCAGGCGGGTCAGTTGCTCAGCGAAGGACATTACGGGGCTACCTTGGGGAATAAACAATGCGGGAATTCTAGGCCTTCTTGCGCGCTCAAGCCAGCCGCATGGCAGATTTGACCTGCCATACCCTGCATACACCCTGTAGGAGCTGCCGAAGGCTGCGATCTTTTGATTTGCTTTTAATAAAGACAAGATCAAAAGATCGCAGCCTTCGGCAGCTCCTACACAGGTATCAGCGATTGTATCGACGGGTGTCGCCCTGTGCAGGGGAGGGCTCGGGTATACTGCCGCGTTTTGCGATCCCTGCCCGCCTTGCGGCTGTCGTGCAATGCGCTCTTACGTTTTGTTTAAGCAGCCGTGGCTGTTCTGAACCAGCCTGCGCAGGGATGTATCGGTAGATTTTTGGAGTTTTTATGCTCGAACAGGCTCAACGCGTCCTCAAGGACATCTTCGGCTACGACAGTTTCCGTGGCCGTCAGGGTGCAATCATTGAGCGCGTGGCCAGCGGCGGTGATGCGCTGGTGCTGATGCCTACCGGTGGCGGCAAGTCCCTGTGCTTTCAGGTGCCGGCGCTGCTGCGCGATGGTCTGGCGGTGGTGGTGTCGCCGCTGATCGCACTGATGGACGATCAGGTCGCTACCCTCGAAGAGCTGGGTGTGGCCGCTGCCGCGCTGAACTCCACCTTGAGCGCCGAACAGCAGCGCGACCTTGCCGCACGGATCAAGCGTGGCGAAGTGAAAATGTTGTATCTGGCGCCCGAGCGTCTGGTACAGCCACGCATGCTGTCGTTCCTGCAAGGCTTGAACATTGCGTTGTTCGCCATTGATGAAGCGCATTGCGTATCGCAATGGGGTCACGATTTCCGTCCGGAATACCTGCAACTGGGTCAATTGGCCGAGATGTTTCCCGACGTGCCGCGCATCGCCTTGACCGCCACCGCCGACAAGCGCACCCGCGAAGAAATCGTCACGCGTCTGCATCTGCAGAATGCCGAGCGCTTCCTGTCGAGCTTCGACCGCCCGAACATCTTTTACCGAATCGTGCCCAAAGAGCAGCCGCGCAAGCAGTTGCTGGCGTTTCTGGCCGAACGCCGTAGCGACGCGGGCATTGTGTATTGCCTGTCTCGCAAGAAAGTCGAAGAAGTCGCAACGTTTTTGAGCGAGCAGGGTTTTCCGGCACTGCCGTATCACGCCGGTCTGCCCAACGATTTGCGTGCCTTCAATCAGAAGCGCTTCCTCAATGAGGAAGGTCTGATCATGGTCGCCACGGTGGCGTTCGGCATGGGCATCGACAAGCCCAACGTACGCTTCGTTGCGCACCTCGATCTGCCGAAATCCCTTGAGGCGTATTACCAGGAAACCGGGCGCGGCGGCCGTGACGGCCTGCCGGCGGATGCGTGGATGGCTTACGGTCTGCAAGACGTGGTGATGCTCAAGCAGATGCTGCAGAACTCCGAAGGTGATGAGCGGCACAAGCGTCTGGAGCAACACAAGCTCGACGCCATGCTGTCGCTGTGTGAAGAAACCCGTTGCCGTCGTCAGACCCTGCTGGCGTACTTCGATGAAGACATGCCTGAGCCGTGTGGCCATTGCGACAACTGCGTCGATGGCGTGCAGACCTGGGACGCCACCGAGCCCGCACGTCAGGCGTTGTCGGCGATTTTCCGTACCGGCCAGCGGTATGGCGTTGGCCATCTGGTCGATGTGCTGCTGGGCAAGGACAACGAAAAAATCCGCAGTTTCGGCCATCAGCACCTGTCGGTGTGGGGCGTCGGTAAGGCGTTGAGCGAGAGCGAATGGCGCTCGTTGTTCCGTCAACTGGTCGCGCGGGGTCTGGCGGATGTCGATCACGAGGGTTATGGCGGCCTGCGTCTGAATGACAGTTGCCGGCCGTTGCTCAAGGGCGAAGTCACGCTGGAGTTGCGCCGCGACCTCAAACCCCAGGTTACCGCCAAAACCGCCAGCAAGAGCCCGGCCAGCCAACTGGTGCGCGGCGAAGAGCGCGAACAGTGGGAAGCCCTGCGCGCGCTGCGGCGCAAACTGGCCGAAGAACATGGCGTGCCGCCGTACGTTATCTTTCCCGATTCCACGTTATTGGAAATGCTCCGCAGCCAACCGACTTCGCTGGCGGAAATGGCCCGTGTCAGCGGTGTCGGCGCACGCAAACTGGAGCGCTATGGCGATGCCTTCCTCGAAGTGCTCGGCGGCGAGGTCGAGGCGCCGAAAGCGGTGGCCGATGTGCGCCACGAACTGATTACCCTGGCTCGGGCCGGCATGACGCCGCTGCAGATCGCCGGTCAGTTGCAGTGCTCGGAGAAGAACGTCTACACCATGCTTGCCGAGGCGATCGGCAAGCAGCAGTTGTCGCTGGAACAGGCGCTGGATTTGCCTGAAGAATTGATGGGCGAAGTGCAGGACGCGTTCCTCGATGGCGAAGGCGAGTTGCCGTCGGTCGCCGAAGTCGCCGAGCTGTTTGCCGGGCGTGTGCCGGAAGGCGTGCTGTATTGCGTGCGGGCTGCGTTGCAGTCGGAATTCGAGATGTAATTTGGCCGTACCCCTCATCGGAACGCCGCGCGCCCAGCCCTCCCGAAATTGATCTGGCTTAATGATTCTGGACACCCCTAAAGGGCGGTAATCTACGCCCAACGACGAGGTGTGATTTGACCAGACGCTATTTTTCGACAGATTTCAAACGGGACGCGGCTTGCCTGGTTTTGGATAAAGACTATTCGGTGAGCGAAGCCTGTGAAGCAATGGGCGTGGGCCCTACAGCTCTGCGCCGCTGGGTTGAGCAACTGCGTGCGGAGCGCAGCGGCAAGACGCCTGAGAAGTCCAAGGCCATGACCGTTGACCAACAACGCATTCAGGAGCTGGAAACAACAATCCGACGGATTGAGCGCGAAAAGGAAATTTTAAAAAAGGCTACAGCTCTCTTGATGTCGGATTCCCTCGATCGGTAAGGCTGGTCGAGGAGTTAAGCGAGCAATATCCAAGATCCGAGTTGTGCGTCGTATTTGGAATCAGCCGCAGCAGTTATTACGAGCGTCTGAAACAGCGGGCGAAAGTGGATGTCGAGCGCGATCGCCTAAAGATCAAGGCTGCTGAATTACATGAGCAAAGTCGCGGCTCAATGGGCGCGCGCAGCCTGTCAAAAGCGCTGTGTAACGAAAAAGAGTCGGTAGGTCGTTACATGGCTCGTAGCCTGATGCGCGAGCTCGGTTTGAAGAGCCAGCAACGGCGCAGGCATCGTTACAAACCTAGCGGCGCGGAGGCTCAATACGCCCCCAATCATCTGGAGCGTAAATTCAATGTCGAGGCCCCCAATCGAGTGTGGTGTGGCGACGTGACTTACATTTGGGCCGGTACTTACTGGGTTTATCTGGCTGCTGTACTTGATCTGCATGCCCGCCGCATCGTCGGCTGGGCGATGTCCAGAAGTCCGGATTCAGCTCTGACCTGTCGAGCGTTAAAGATGGCTTTCGAGTCGCGAGGACGCCCTGAAAACCTAATGTTCCATTCGGATCAGGGCTGTCATTACAGCAGTAAAATGTTTCGTGAAACGCTGGCGGACATGCGCATAAAACAAAGCATGAGTCGACGAGGAAACTGCTGGGATAACGCCCCGATGGAGCGTTTCTTTGGCAGTTTGAAATCTGAATGGATACCCAAGGCTGGCTACCGAAACGAAGATGAGGCCAGTACCGATGTGTTGCGCTACCTGACCCATTATTACAATCGGATCAGGCTGCACAGTTACAACGGATATCGGACTCCGGTAGCAATGGAAGCCTTGGCAGCATGAGAAATGACCTAAACCCTATAACTTTGTCCAGTATCGTTTGACCAGATCAAACGTCGGACCGCCCCGAGGGAGAGGGGGCCAACCGAGGTGTCTTGCGTTATACATCGACCTGAAAAATCGAGTCGATTATGGGTTCAGCGCCGATGTACCACGTCGGCGTAATTCCCAAATATTCCCCAATCAGTCCCCTCTCCCTCCGGGAGAGGGTTAGGGTGAGGGGCTTTCAAGATGTAACGATTCAGTACAGGCCGCCACTTGCCTATAACTGCAGCTCATGCTTAGCTGGCTAATAATTAGATTTTCTTTATTTTCAGTCTAACCGTGAGTGTTTTATGCCGTTAACCGATCAACACCGCTTTGGCATGCAACTGGCCCAGATGTCCCGTGGCTGGCGTGCCGAACTGGACCGCCGACTGGCCGGGCTGGGTCTGTCCCAGGCGCGCTGGCTGGTGCTGCTGCATCTGGCGCGCTTTGAAGAAGCGCCGACCCAACGTGAGTTGGCGCAGAGTGTCGGCGTCGAAGGTCCGACACTTGCGCGCTTGCTCGATAGTCTGGAAAGTCAGGGCCTGGTGCAACGCCAGTCCGTGATGGAAGACCGCCGGGCGAAAAAAATCGTCCTCTGTGCGCCGGCCCTGCCGCTGATCGAACAAATAGAAACCATTGCCACACAACTGCGTCACGAACTGTTCGAAGGCGTCGACGAGGCGGATTTGAAGGTGTGCATGCGAGTTCACGGGCACATTCTGGCCAACCTGGAAAAATCTTGAGGCACATCCACGTGCCGTATCTTTGAGAGATCGCGCTGAGCCGACTATAAGAACTACTGGGCAATATCGTGTTCGTACCGGATGTGCGAACGCATAGAAGTCGGTTTTGCTTATTTAAGGGATGCTCATGCTCGCAAGTCGGCACGTGGTACTGCGCGGTGGCGCCAAATGGTTGCTGGTCGCTGGCGTTTTCAGTTATTCGGCCTGGTCGATGGCCTTGGGGCTGGGTGACATCACTGTTCACTCCGGCCTCAATCAGCCGCTCAAGGCCGATATCGCGTTGGTCGATGTCGGCGGGCTGACGCAAAACGATCTGGCGGTGCGCCTGGCCACGGCGGATGAGTTCGCCGAGGCCGGGGTCGAACGGGTGTTCTTCCTCAACGACCTCAAGTTCATCCCGATCCTGCATGGCAATCGCCAGATGATCCGGGTGACCTCCAGCAAACCGGTCAACGAACCCTTCCTGAATTTCCTTGTGCAGCTCGATCAACCCAATGGCCGTTTGCTGCGTGAGTACACGGTATTGATTGATCCGCCGGGTTCACCGGGTATTGTGCCGGCCACCGATGAGCCGGATCCGCGTGCGCAATCCTCCGCGTTTCCCACTGTCGAGCCTGCTGTGGCGGCGCCGCAGGCACCTCAGGCCAAGCGCGATACGGCGCCAATGGCTGCGCCCGCGCCTGCCAACGATGCGTTGGCCAAGCAATTGGCCGCCAGTGTGTTGTTGAGCCAGCAACTGCAGAAGACCGTCGACGAACTCAACACAAAACTGCAGACACAGGATGTGCAGATTGCCGATGGCAAGAAGCAGATCACTGACCTGCAAACGCGCCTGGTCGAACTTCAGCAAGCGCCGCCACCGACCGTGGGGACACCGGCACCTGCTCCGGCACCGGTTGTGCTGCCGGTTGAATCCAGCGATGACGCTTTGAACTGGCCATTGCTCGGTGGTTTGTTGCTGTTGCTGGGGGCTCTGGCCGGGTTGTTGATCCACCGTCGCCGGCAACAAGAGGTACCCACCGACGAGCCGTTGCCGCTGTTGCCGTTGGATAATGAGCCGGACGTAGCTGAAGCCGCAAACGCAGAACCCGTCAGATCTCAAGCTTCAGAACAACACCGTGAAGAACCGGCGGCAGGCGATGTGCTGGAGGCGGTGGGGATCTATCTGGCCTATGGCCGACTGGGCGAAGCCGCCGGGCTGCTGCGCGATGCCTTGGACAAAGAGCCGGAGCGCAGCGATATCGGTTTGCAGTTGCTTGAAGTGCTGGGGCGCCAGGGTGACAGCGCTGCGTATGAACAACAGGAAAACCGTTTGCGTGAGCTGGGCGTGGATGCCCAGGCGTTGCAGGATACGCGCGCCCGACATCCGAAGCTGGTGGGTGCCGCGCCATTGGCCACGCTACCACCGCTTGTTGCGGCGGCCCCTATCGTTGCTGCGCCACCGGCGGCGGAAGATGATTTCGAGTTGAATCTGGGCGAGCTGTCGATGGATTCCAGTTGGGATCTGGAGGACAGTCGCCCGGCCACGGTGGAGCCGCCGGCGGACACTTCGGCCCTCGGTTCCGGCCTGCAAGTACTGCCGCAGGATTTTGAATTGCCAGAGGCGGCCAGTGAGGACGCCGAACTCGAGTGGATCCCTGAATCGGGCTCCGAGCCGCTGGATGAAGATTTTCTCAATGAGTTTGCTGATGCCGAGCCGTCACTGGGGTTGCAACCGCTGGACTTGCAGACACCAGAGCCAGTACACGACGAAAATTCCGGAAAGCTCGAACAGGCGCAGACGTGCATTGACGACGGCGATATCGACAGTGCGATTGCGCTGCTCAATGAATTGCTCAAGGAAGGGGATGAGCCGTTGAAGCAAACGGCGCGGACGTTGCTGGCGGGGATTCGCTGATCCCCGATTGATTTGCGGTGGCGCTGATATCGCTTCGCAAGCAGGCTCACTCCTACATTGGAATGCGTTCCCCCGTGGGAGCGAGCCTGCTCGCGAAGACGGATTGTCAGGCGACCTGATCAGAAGGTCTGCCCCAGATTCAGGTACACCGCCTGCTCATTCGCATCATTCAAGCCATAACTGAAATTCAACGGCCCCAGCGGCGTGTCAAACCCGATAAACACGCTTGCGGCGTTAATGTAGCCACTGTCGAACTCATTGTCGTTGTTCCACGCTCGTCCACGCTCCAGCGAGGCGCCGGCATACAGCGGGAAATCCAGCGGCAGATACGAACGGGGCGTCAACCGGCGGTAGTACACCGCGCGCATCAGGCTGATGTTCTGTCCGGAAATCGCGTCCTCACGGAAACCCGAGAGCTGCCGCGCACCGCCGAGGAGGAAACTCGATGTCACCACGTTGGCGTCATCCAGCGTGCGCCCGTAGCGCCCACCGAGAATCAGCGTATCCGGGCCATGGCTCATGGCTTTGTCGATTTTCAGATCCCACTGTCGATAACGCGTGTCCGAGCCCAGGCCCGGTTCGAACTGCGTCAGCGTCAGGCTGACGTCCTTGCCTTCGTGAGGGAAGTACACGTTATCCAGCGAGTCGTACGAATACTTCAGCGCGTAGAAGCCTTCGTTGAAGTTCTCGCTCGGCAGATCCTGATCGCCAATGCGCACATCAGCCTTGCCCCACGCCTCGCCGACGCCGAAACGCACTTCGCCGTTGTTGCCGATCTGTCGGCCGAAGTTGAGGCCGAAGCCGTAGCGCTCGACGCGGTATTGCGCGATCGGATCGTTGTCGAGCACCGCTTCAACGTTCTGCGCTTCGAACGAGGCGTACGGTGCGACGAAGTAACGCGATCCGACGTCCAGCGGTTGATAGAACTCGGTGTACAGCTCTTGTTTGTCGCCGATCTGCGCACGGGTCAGCCATTCCGCGCCGAGGCGGTTGATGCCGTTGATGCGGTAGCTGGCGCCGAGATTGAAGGCGCTGTCGCCGCGCATGTCATCCGACAGATTGAGGCCGACCCGCAAGTAATCGGTGCCGCTGCGCTTGCCCCGAGCGCTGATCACCAGTGTGTGATCCTCGCCCTTGTGCACCACGCGGTATTGCACCTGCTCGAAGTAGTCGAGGCCATACAAAGTGCCCATGTCCGAATGCAAACGCCCCAGATCCAGCGGCTCGCCGATGTGCTGGCGGATGTAATAGCGAATGACATCGTCGTCGACCTTCGAGTCGTTCTCGACGCGGATCGCGGTGATGATCGGCGTACGCTGCCCCGGTGAGCGTGCAGCGTCCAGTTCGGCGTCCTGAGACACGTCGGGTTTGAGCTGAGCGAGCCGCGCGTCGAGGATTCGGGTCGCCCGGTAACCGGCGTCGATCATGTCCTGGGCTTTACCGAAATCAGTGACACCGAATGCCGCCAGCGCCGGCTGGATCAGCACATCGGAGGGTTTCAGCGCGGCCAGTTGTTCTTCGGAGTTACTGCGGGTCATCAGGGTGATCGACTGGTTCAGCACATCGACTACGGTGGTCAGTTGTTTGCGATTGCGCAGCGGTGTGCCGATATCGACGACGATGGCCACGTCGACGCCCATTTCCCGCGCCACATCGAGAGGAATGTTGTCGGTCATGCCGCCGTCCACCAACAGCCGGCCATCGAGTTCGACCGGGGCGAATACCGCCGGGATCGACATGCTGGCGCGGATCACCTGAGGCAAATGACCTTTGCGGAACACCACTTTTTCGCCATTGGAAATGTCGGTGGCGACGGCGCGGAAGGGGATCGGCAGTTTGTCGAAATTCCGGGTGTCGCTGGTATGCGCCAACAGACTTTCCAGCAGCAGCGCGAGGTTCTGGCCCTGAATCACGCCCAGTGGCAGGCCGAGACTGCCGTCGTCGCGAAAGCTCAGTTTCTGTTTCACCAGGAAGTCGCGGTCATCCTGCTTGCGTCGAAAGGGCACGTCTTCACGCGGTGGGGCGTCGGACAGCGCGGCTTGCCAGTCGATGTTCAGCGCGAGTTTTTCCAGCTCATCGATCTTGTAACCCGAGGCGTACAGGCCACCGACCACCGCGCCCATGCTGGTGCCGGCGATCGCATCGATCTTGATGCCTTGCTCTTCCAGCGCCTTGAGTACGCCGATATGCGCCAGCCCGCGCGCGGCACCGCCGGACAGCACCAGGCCGACCTTTGGTCGTGACGCCTCACTGGCATGGACAAGCAGAGGAAGGAAACCAAGCAGCAGGCAGAACAGCAGACGGCGCATTGTGAGTCTCGGGGCAAGCGTTAAAGCCGGCTATTATAGCGGCGCCCTCTGTCTCAGGAGTTTCAGCGAACATGACTGTCGCAAAAGCAGAAGTTGTCATCACCTATTGCACCCAATGCCAATGGCTGCTGCGCGCCGCATGGCTGGCGCAGGAACTGCTCAGCACCTTTGCCGATGACCTCGGCAAAGTCTCGTTGGTGCCGGGCACTGGCGGGGTATTTCACATCACCTGCGCCGGCGTGCAGATCTGGGAACGCAAGGCCGACGGTGGGTTTCCGGAGGCCAAGGTGCTGAAACAGCGGGTTCGCGATCAGATCGATCCTGACCGCGACCTCGGCCATAACGACCGCACTCAGTGAGAGGCAGCCTCGGCGGCGACGGTTTTCTTGTCGGCGCTGCCGGACATCCGCGCGGAAACGACGATGGCGATGATGATCAGTGCGCCGCCCATCAACATCCGTAGCGTCGGGTTTTCGTTGAACAGCAGCCAGGCGATGGTAATGCCGTAAACCGGCTCCATGGCAAACACCACCGCCGCCGTGCGTGCTTTGATTACCGCCAGACTGGCGACGAACAGGCTATGAGCGACGCCGGTGCAGAACACCCCGAGCAAGCCGATCCACAGCCAGTCCAGTGCCCGCACTTCACTGAGTTGCGGCGCCGCAACCGGCAGCAGACACAGCGCCACCACCACGTTTTGACACAACGCCGCCTGCACCGCCGGGATGCGCCCGGAGCTGGCGCGGTTGGTCAGTGACAGCAGCGAGAACAGCAGGCCCGACAACACCGCCCAGAGCAGGCCGGTGGTTGCGCCGCTGGCCAGATCGAACGCCGGGGTTACCAGCACCAGACCAACCGTCACCAGGACGACGAGGATGATTTCATTGGCGCGGATGCGTTCGCGGAAAATCAGCCCTTCAAGAATCACCGTAAAGGCCGGGAAACTGGCAAAGCCCAATGTTGCGATGGCGACGCCGGCGATCTTCACTGAAACAAAGAAGCTCACCCAGTGCCCGGCCAGCAACACGCCGCTGAGGGCCAGACGCCGCCAGTCCACGGCCTGCAGTTTCTGCCAGCCGCTCTGGCTGGCGAAACGGGCGAAGAACGCCAGGGCAAGTACGGCAAAAGCAGCGCGACCGAAGACGATCACGGCGGGGGACGCAGCAGCGAGTTTGCCGAACACACCGGTCAGGCCAAACATCAAGGCGCCGATATGCAGAGCGCCGAGGGCGGTACGCGGAGTCATTGCAATCCTTCTATCGCAAACACAATTCAACTGTTGATCGATCACACGCAGCAGCGTGGGAACGATCAAAGATCGCAGCCTTCGGCAGCTCCTACATTTAAGCGTGTAGAGGTAAATAAGTCTGTCGCCAGGCTATCGTCTTTTGTCGTAGGAATCGCGCCGAAGCTGGCCGGGTGATGCACCGAACTCACGTAGGACGGCAGCCGAGAAGGCACTCTGCGAGCTGTAGCCGACGCGACTGGCAACTTCGCCGATCGGCAGGGCTGTGTCGCGTAGCAGTTGTACTGCCAGATGCAGGCGTCGACTGCGAATGTAATCCATCGGCGTCTGCCCGCATTCGGCCATGAACCGCGCATGCAGGCGCGCGCTGGACAACCCGGCCACGCGTGCCAGATCGGCGACTTGCAGCGGATAAGCGGCGTTTTGCTCTATGTGCGCATCCAAGGCGGCGTAGGGCAGGCGCCGCGCGACGAGTTCGCCGGGTTGCGCGTGATTGAGACTGGCCAGCAGCAACACCGCGCCTTGTTGCGCAATCAACGGATCGCTGACCGGACTGTTCGCCAGCCAGCTGACCAACTGGCTTTGCCCCGCATCGAGTGACAGTCGCGCCGGCAGGTCAAGCAAACGTTGGCTGGCCTCGGCGTGCTCACCCAGCGAGTCCTTTACCCATTGCCCCTCAGGGATGTCGAGGACCAGACAGCGGCTGCCGTCGGGACTGCCGCAGGCATGATGAGCGCCGGACGGAATCACTACGAAACTCTGCTGACGCACCTGACTGCCACACCCCTCGACCTCGAAATCCAGCGCACCGGACAAGCCGAACACCAATTGCGCGTGCTCGTGGCTGTGCACGATCAAGTCGTGGGTGTACTGGCGCAGGGTGAGGATCGGTCGCATGGCAGGTGGTCTCCGAAGTGATCGCCAGTCTACACCGACGCGCGCCGGATGCGTTGTCACAGGACTGACTCATGCTTGTCATGGTCGATTAACCGGGCGCGCGCAGAGTGACGAAAACATCGCAGAGGGTTGCCCATGACCAGCGCCGAGCTCGCCAGACCCAGCCGTAAACAACGCGTGCGCACCCTGTGGATCTCCGACGTGCATCTGGGCACGCGAGATTGTCAGGCCGAGCACTTGTCGCAATTTCTCAAGGGCTATCACGCCGACAAGATTTATCTGGTCGGCGACATCATTGACGGCTGGAAACTGCGCGGCGGCATGTACTGGCCGCAGGCGCATACCAACGTGATCCGGCGCTTGCTGACCATGAGCAAGCGCGGCACCGAGGTGATTTACGTCACCGGTAACCACGACGAATTCCTGCGTCGGTATTCCAGGCTGATTCTGGGCAATATTCAGTTGGTCGACGAGGCCGTGCATATCACGGCCGACGGGCGGCATCTGCTGGTGATTCATGGTGATCAATTCGATGTGATCACCCGTTATCACCGCTGGCTGGCCTTCCTTGGCGACTCCGCCTACGAGTTCACCCTGACCCTCAATCGCTGGCTCAACCACTGGCGTGCGCGCTATGGCTACGGTTACTGGTCGCTGTCGGCGTACCTGAAACACAAGGTGAAGACGGCAGTGAGTTTCATCAGCGACTTTGAAGAAGCCATCGCCCATGAATGCGTGAAACGCGAGTTGCATGGCGTGGTGTGCGGGCACATTCACCATGCCGAGATCCGCAAGGTGGGGGAGGTGGATTACCTTAATTGCGGAGATTGGGTGGAGTCATGCACGGCGCTGATCGAGCATTGGGACGGCACGATCGAGCTGTATCGGCTGGCGGATGCGCAGGCGCGTGAGGCAGAACTCAGGGCTGCCAAAGGCGCAGAACTCGCATAAAAGCAAAAGATCGCAGCCTTCGGCAGCTCCTACATGTGACCTGTGTAGGAGCTGCCGAAGGCTGCGATCTTTTGATCTTAGGCCGGGCTGTGTTCCTCCATCGCCGCCTTGTAAATCGAGTTCTTCGGCTGCGCAAACAGTCTTTCCATCATCGGCTCAAAGAAACTCAACGGCAGCGTGTCATAGCCCGGATCAAACGCCGCCGCATCGTACTTGGCGCAAAACTCGGCCGTTGCCTGAAACTGCGGATGCTCCTTGAACTGCTCGCGCAAATGCCGATCCATGCCCAGATGATGAAAGAAGTAATAACCCTGAAACACCCCGTGCTTCTCGACCATCCACAAATTTTCGGCACTGACGAATGGCTTGAGAATTGCCGCAGCAATGTCCGGATGGTTGTACGAACCCAGGGTGTCACCAATGTCATGCAGCAACGCGCACACCACGTATTCCTCGTCGCGCCCGTCACGAAACGCACGGGTGGCTGTTTGCAGCGAGTGGGTCAGGCGATCCACGGGGAAGCCACCGAAATCGCCTTGCAGCAGTTTCAGGTGAGTCGTGATCCGTGCGGGCAATTGTTTGGCGTAGGCACTGAAGTCAGCGGCGATGATCGCCCAGTCTTCCTGCGTGCCGTCCTTCATATGGGTGAAGCGGGCATTGGCATTCATTGGCTGATCCTCATTCAGAACGCCACGCGACCCAGAATCATGTCGCGGTACATGACGAAGTCGCCGAGCAGGCTGTAGAGCGGATGCTGGAAAGTCGCCGGTCGGTTCTTTTCAAAGAAGAAGTGCCCGACCCAGGCGAAGCTGTAACCGGCCAGCGGCACGGCCCATAACAGCAGCCAGGCGCCTTTGGCGATGGTCATCGCCAGAATGAAAATCACCAGCGTGGTGCCGATGAAATGCAGGCGCCGGCAGGTGCTGTTGCTGTGTTCGCTGAGGTAATACGGATAGAACTCAGCGAAGCTGTTGAAATGCTTTATGTTTTCCACGACCGCGTTCTCTGTGGTTATTATTCTGGCGACGAGTTGTTCTGCGGGTAGCTTATTTGAGTCTAGAGTGATCATTGGCGTGGGCCAGTGACAATCGGCGCCACTTTAGTATCCTTCGCAAATCAGGCCGTAACATGCGGCCCCTCATGTAAAAGAAAAACGCCATGAGCGAACGAACGACTTCTGCAAGCTGGGCGATGGGGATTGTCAAAGCATTGGAGATGGACGGCCTGGATTGCCGGGTTCTGTTCAAGCAACTGGGGCTCGATTACACGGCTCTGGATGATCCGGATGCGCGTTTCCCGCAAGATTCCATGACCCGCCTCTGGCAACGGGCGGTCGAGTTGTCCGGTAATCCGGCGATCGGTCTGAACATGGGCAAGGTGGTGCGACCGGCGTCGTTTCATGTCGCCGGCTACGCGTTGATGTCGAGCAATACCCTGGCCGAAGGCTTCCAGCGACTGGTGCGCTATCAACGCATCATCGCCGAAAGTGCCGACCTGAGTTTCCGTCTGCTGGAAGAAGGTTACGCACTGATTCTAACGGTGCACGGCGATCATCTGCCGCCGACCCGGCAAAGCGCCGAAGCCTCGCTGGCCTGTGCGCTGGGCCTGTGCGGCTGGTTGACCGGACGCACGCTGCACCCGGTCAAAGTGCTGGTGCAGGGTGATCAGCCGGAAAATCTGGAACCCTACAAACAAGCCTTCCACGCGCCATTGGTGTTCAACGCGCCGTACGATGCGCTGATCTTCGAACGCGCCGACATGGAGGCGCCGCTGCCCACCGCCAACGAGGCCATGGCGCTGTTGCATGACCGCTTTGCCGGGGAATATCTGGCGCGATTTTCCGAAAGCCGCGTGACCCACAAGGCGCGGCAGGTGTTGTGCCGTTTGCTGCCACAAGGCGAGCCGAAGCGCGACACCGTGGCGCAGACCCTGCATTTATCGCAGCGTACCTTGCAGCGCCGCTTGCAGGAGGAGGGCACCAGTTTTCAGCAACTGCTCGATGACACGCGCCGCGAACTGGCCGAGCAGTATCTGGCGCAGCCGAACATGACCTTGCTGGAAATCGCATATCTCCTGGGTTTTGCCGACCCGAGCAACTTCTTTCGCGCGTTCCGCCGCTGGTTCGACACCACGCCCGGCGATTACCGGACGCGGCTGTTGCAGGCGCCGAGTGCGATCAGTGACGCCAAAAGGCCGGAATACACAGCACAAACACCGTAATGATCTCCAGTCGGCCGAGCAGCATACCGAACGACAGGATCCACTTGGCCGCGTCCGGCAGGGTGGCGAAGTTGCCCGCCGGGCCGATGGTTTCGCCCAGGCCCGGGCCGACGCCGGACACGGTACTGGCGGCGCCGGTCAGTGCGGTCATCCAGTCGACGCCCAGCAGTGACAGGAGCAGGGCGATCACGCAGATGGTGATGGCGAAGAAGAACGAAAAGGTCAGAATCGAACGGACGATCTCTTCGTCGAGGCGGTGACCGTTGTACTTCTGCTTGATCACCGCGCGCGGGTGAATCAGTTGATTAAGGTTGGCCTTGAGCAGGATATAGGCGACCTGAAAACGGAAAATCTTGATCCCGCCCGCCGTCGAACCGGAACAGCCACCGACAAAGCCCAGATAGAAAAACAGCATCAGCGAGAAGTTGCCCCACAGGCTGTAATCACCGAGGGCAAAACCGGTGGTGGTGACCACCGAGGTCACGTTCAACGCCACGTGGCGTAGCGCATCCAGCCAATGCAGGTTGGTGGTCCACCAGTACCAGGTGCCGAGCACCAGCCAGGTCACCAGCAACATCCCGAGCAAACCCTGCACTTGCTGATCCTTGATCAGCGCCTTGCGGTTGCCGCGCAACGTCGCCACGTACAGGGTGAACGGCAGGCTGCCGAGAATCATGATGACCACCGCGACCCAGTGCACCGCCGGTTGCGTCCACTTGGCCAGGGATTGATCGGAGGTCGAGAATCCGCCGGTGGAAATCGCCGACATAGCGTGGTTGATCGCATCGAACGGACTCATCCCGGCCCACCAGAACGCCAGGCTGCCGAGGATGGTGATGCCGACGTACGCGGCGACGATCAGCCGCGCCACCATGTGCGAACGCGGCATGACCTTTTCCGAGCGGTCCGAGGATTCGGTCTGGAACAGGCGCATGCCACCGATGCGCAGCAGCGGCAGAATCGCCACCGCCATACCGATAAAGCCGATGCCGCCGATCCAGTGCAGCAACGAGCGCCACATCAGGATGCCCGGAGACATGTCGTCGAGATGATTGAGCACGGTCGAACCAGTGGCGGTAATGCCCGACATGCTTTCGAAGAACGAGTCGGTGTAGCTGATGTGCTGGGTCAGCAGAAACGGCAGCGCAGCGAAAATGCACACCACCAGCCAACTGCTGACCGTCAGCAGGTACATGTCGCGCGGGCGTAGGTGAATGTGTTCCGGACGCCCGGGAATCACCAGCGCGAGGCCGGCGACAAAGGTGATCATGCTCGCCCAGAGGAACGACGGCAGGTCGCTGGTGCGTTCGAACATCACCAGGGTCGCCATGGGCACGACCATGGCCACGGCCAGGGTGATCAGGAAGATGCCGATGATGAAACCAATGATCCGTAAGGTCGGCAACGCCATGAAGTCCGCTCGGGCTGATGTGAGAAGGGCGCCATTCTACCCGTGGGGCAGGGCATGTAAACCGGCATCCTGTTGGCAGATGAAGCTAGAATAGCCGCACATTTTTCTCAGGAGGTGGCCGATGCAGGCTCTCGACGCGTTGCTCAACCGTGTTTCCGTTCCACGACTGGTCGAACCGGCCCCCACTGCCGAGCAGCGCGAAGCCCTGTTTGGCGCAGCATTGCGCGCGCCGGATCACGGGCACTTGCAGCCGTATCGTTTCCTGACGGTCGAAGGCGCAGCGCGTGAGCAGATGGGCGAGTTGCTGGCCGAAGCGGCGCAGCAGCAGGAAGGCGAAGTCACCGAAGCGATGATCGACAAGGCGCGCAACGGCCCGCTGCGGGCGCCGCTGGTGGTTGTGGTGATCGCTAAATTGCAGGAGCACGTTAAATATCCGAAGGCTGAGCAGTTACTCGCGGCGGGGTGTGCGGCGCACGGAATTTTGCTGGCGGCGTATGCGCAGGGGATTGGTGCGGTTTGGCGTACGGGGGATCTGGCTTATTCGCAGCACGTAGCCAAAGGTTTGGGGCTGGCGGAGGGTGAAGAGGTGATTGCGTTCCTGTACCTCGGCACGCCGCAGAAAGAGCCGCGTGTGGCGGAGAAGGTTGATCTGGCTGAGTTCGTCAGCGCCTGGCCCGGTACAGCCTGAAGATCAAAAGCCCCTCACCCTAACCCTCTCCCGGAGGGAGAGGGGACTGATTGGGGGATGCTGTAGAGGTACGCCGACCTGAACGCTCTTCGCTGAATCCAGAATCGAATTCGGTTTGAGTTGATTTCGCGGAATCCAGAATCGAATTCGGTTTGAGTTGATTTCGTGGAATCCAGAATCGGCTTCGGTTTAAGTCGAATTCAAAGTTGATCAGGCTTCCAAATCCATAATCGACTCGGTTCTTCAGGTCGATGTATGACGCAAGACACCTCGGTCGGCCCCCTCTCCCTCCGGGAGAGGGCTGGGGTGAGGGCGGCTCTCAGGGTTGCACCACCGCCCCCGGCACCAGCGGCAATTCCAGGCTGGCAACAAACCCACCCTGCGGATGATTGGCCAACGTCAAACTCCCGCCATGGCGCTCCGCCGCCCTTCGTGCAATCGCCAGCCCCAAACCATGTCCTGCGGCCGTCTGTCCCGGCGCGCGATAGAACGGCTCGCCCAACTGGCTCAGATGTTCGGCCTGCACCCCCGGCCCATGGTCACGCACACTCACGACAATTTTCTCGCCCTGACGCGAAGCCTGCATTTCAATCGCCTGACCCTCCGGGTTGAAGCGCTGGGCATTGCGCAGCAGATTATCGACGGCGCGCTCGATCATGGTCGGCCAGCCCTTCAGGTTCAACTGCGGTTCGGCATCAAGGCGCACAATCTGCTCGGGTGATGCAAGCTTCGCATCCTTCTGCAACGTACCGAGCAAGGCATTCAGATCCACCTCTTCAGCACTGGCATTGTCAGCATCGACTCGCGCCAATACCAGAATTTCACTGATCAATGCTTCCAGCCGATCACACTCGCGGGTCAGGCGTGGCCAGAGTTTCTCGCGTTCCTCAGGGTTGGCCCGTTCCGCCAGTGCCAAGGCAATGCGCAACCGCGCCAACGGTGAGCGCAATTCGTGAGACACGTCACGCAACAGCTGCCGCTGGCTGCCAATCAGGCTTTGCAGGCGTGCGCCCATGCGGTTGAAATCATTGGCCAGTACGCCGAACTCATCGCGACGGTTGGCCAGTTTCGCCAGGCTGTTTTGCTGATAGGTGGTCTGCCCCAGATCATGCACCGCGCCGCGCAAACGGCTGAGCGGGCGGGTGATAGAGAAGGTCACCAGCAAACTGAACAGGGTCAGCACCACCAGCGCGATGCCCAGCGCGCTCAGTGGCCAAAGCAGACTTTCACGGTGCCAGGAGTCGAGTTCCGGGTGCGGGATGCGGTAGATGAACAGGTAGGTGTCACCGGTTTTTTCGCTGGTGAACTCATCGGTCAGGCGCCGCCATGGCAGGCGCCGGTCATCGTTGTTCTGGCGTGCCTCAAAAGCGGCGGCACGGCGCGGGAAGGTGCCGCGCACGACCGGGTCGCCGGATTCATTGAGGACCTGAACGTCGATGTGATATTGGCGTTTGCGCTGCTCGAGAATGTCCTGGGCGGCTTCTTCGCCCTGAGCTTCATAGGTTTGCGTCCATTCGCCGGCGAGGGTGTTGAGGCCCGGATGGCGGCTGAGGATCCACGCGTCCTGGTTAAGCATGTGTCCGAGCAGAATGGACAACCCAGCCACTAGCGCGATGGCCAGCCAGAAGCTCGCGAGAATACGCCAGAACAATGAACGCACAGAAAGTCCTCAATCAAACACCGATCTAAAAGGTGGGAGCGAGCCTGCTCGCGAAAGCGGAGTGTCAGTCAGTTTATATGTGTCTGATACATCGCTTTCGCGAGCAGGCTCGCTCCCACATTAGATCTAAAGCAAGAAACCCGACGGTGTTTAGCCGTCGGGTCGGGGTTATTACATTATTGCGCCTTTTGCGCCTTCCACGCCTTGAACTCGGCCCATTCGGCGCGACGCTCGGCCTGTTTCTTCTGGATCTCGTCGAATTTCTTCTGTTGATCCGGTTTCAGCAGCGCACGCACATCGGACTCGGCTTTCTTGTGGTTGGCCGCCATCTCGTCTTTCATGGCCTTCTGGTCAGCCGGCGAGAGTTTTTCCAGGTACTTGTCGACCACTTGCTGACGCTCGTGCATCTGCTCGCCCATGATCTTGCGGATCTGTTCGCGTTGTTCGCGGGACAGGTCGAGTTGGCTATACGGGCCTTTGCCGTGCATGCCGTGCATCTGACCGCCGTGGCGTGGGCCGTCGAGCGGGCCACCCATCGGGCCGCCATCTTGCGGCATGGCCATGGCGACGGTTGGCAGAGCGGCAGCGAACATCAGAGCGATAAGAGTCTTGCGCATGGTGTATCTCCTTGTCTCGTTCCCGGTACGTTCCGGATGAGTACAGATTACGGAGATCAAGGTCAGCGGCGGTCAGCACTGCGTAAAGCTTCGGTAAAGACGCTTCGCGTCCGACCTTACACATGCCCTGTGCAGGAGCTGCCGAAGGCTGCGATCTTTTGATCTGTCTTTTAAAAACAAGATCAAAAGATCGCAGCCTTCGGCAGCTCCTACAGTGGGAATGGGCGCGGTTCAGAGGCTATAGAAGTAACCACGGCTGCGCAGGGCGACGATCCGTGGGCGGCCATCGGGATGCGGGCCGATTTTTTTGCGCAGGTTGCTGACGTGCATGTCGAGGCTGCGGTCGTACAGGGTCAGCTTGCGGCCGAGGGCGAGCTGCGCCAGTTCCTGTTTGTCCAGTGGTTCGCCCGGCTGCTTGAGCAGCGCTTCGAGCAGACGGCTTTCGGAAACGGTGAGGGTCAGTTCTTTCTCATCGATGCTGACGACGCCGCGCACCGGGCTGAAACTCAGGTCGCCCAGTTCAAGCTGCGTCGATACCGCTGCCGGATGACTGCGGCGCAACACCGCGCGCAGACGGGCGGTCAGCTCACGTGGGTCGCACGGTTTGGCCAGATAATCGTCGGCGCCGAGTTCCAGGCCGAGGATGCGGTCCAGCGGCTCGCCGCGGGCTGACAGCATCAGCACCGGCAGATCGGCGTGATCGTTGCGCAGTTGCTTGAGCAGTTCCAGACCGCTGCCGTCAGGCAGCATCACGTCCAGCACCACCGCCGCCGGGGCGGTTTCAGCCAGCGCCTTGCGGGCACTCTGGCCATCGTGGCAGGCACGCACGTGGAAGCCTTCCTGGCTCAGCCAGCTACTCAGGAGTTCGCACAACTCCTGGTCATCATCAATCAGTAACAGCTCGCTCATGACTCACTCAATTTAGCCATTGCCGACGTTTTCGGCTTGCTCCACTGGCAAAGATACCGCAGAGCAGCGCCAATAGCGCTACTCCGCCTCCCGTAACGAACCACTGCTGCTGATCGGTCAACAGCCGCGGCAAGGGGCTGGCCTGGGCTTCCTTGAGTTGCAGCTTGAGACGCTGGTTCTCTTGGCGTAACCGGGCTAGCTGGGCGCTTTCGCGGATATTGTCGGCATTTTGCAGTTGTTTGCTCAGTTCTTCCCGCTGTTGCTCGCTGGCCTTGAGGCGCTGTTGCAACTCGGTGATCTGGCTGCCGGCGCTTAACGACAATGGCGTGGAGTTGCCGCCTTCGGTGGTTTCCTCACCATGGGCGGGTGCCATGATCGACAACGTGACCAACATCAGACACAACGGACCCTTGCGCATCGCGACACCTGTTTCCAAATGGATATTGGGCAGGTTGTCGGCAGGCAAACGAGAATAATGAGCGATTGAGAACGCGATGAACCGAGAAGGTTCATCGCTTGGGGGAGCGTTACGGCAGGACTTGCTTGAACGGCTTGACGAGCACATTGGCGTAGACGCCGGCGGCGATGTACGGATCGGCATCGGCCCACGCTTGCGCAGCGCTGAGGGAATCGAATTCGGCGACGATCAGGCTGCCGGTGAAACCTGCTGCGCCCGGATCATTGCTGTCGACGGCCGGGTGCGGACCGGCCAATACGATGCGGCCTTCGCCCTTGAGCGCTTGCAGGCGTTCCAGATGCGCAGGGCGCGCGGCCAGGCGTGCTTCCAGCGAGTTGGCGACGTCGGTGGCAATGATGGCGTAGAGCATGTCAGTCCTCGGTTTTTGGTGTTGTTGTGGTATCGGCATCGTGCAGATGACGCGACAGGTAAATGCCCTGTGCGACCAGGAATACCAGGGTCATGCCCAGGCTGCCGAACACCTTGAAGTCCACCCAGTAGCTCTGGAAGGTAAAGGCGACGAACAGGTTGGCAGCCCCGCAGAACAGGAAAAAGGCGATCCAGGCGATGTTCAGGCGGGTCCAGACCGGGTCTGGCAGGGTCAGCGCATGGCCCATGATGCGTTTGATCAGCAGACGGTCACCGATGAAGTGACTGCCGATGAAGGCGACGGCGAACAGCCAGTTGACCACCGGGGCTTTCCATTTCAGGAAGGTCTCGCTGTGGAAGGCCAGCGTCAGGCTGCCGAACACCAGGCAGGCGATCAGGGTCAGCCATTGGCTCTTTTCCAGCTTGCGCTGTTTGATGAACAGCGCGCCGTACACCACCAGAGAACTGATGATCAGCATCGCCGTGGCGCTGTAAATACCGCCTACAGTCACTTCATGGCCAGCGATGTCGACGACCCGTGGATCAAGTTTGTAAACGATGAAGAACAGCAGAAGCGGGATGAAATCGATGAATTGTTTCACAGTGAGAGCCAGAAGCTGGATGTGGCGGCATAATAACAAACATATGGGCGCGCGATAGCGCCAGCTGATTTGAGGTTACAACTCCCCGTGAATGTTGATTTGCACTGCCATAGCACGGCCTCCGATGGCGCCCTGGCGCCTGCGGTTCTGGTTGCGCGTGCGTTCGAGAACGGCGTGCGAGTCCTGGCGTTGACCGACCACGACACCCTCGAGGGCCTCGCCGAAGCGCGTGTGGCTGCCAATGAGTTGGGTATGCAACTGGTCAACGGCGTCGAATTGTCCTGCACCTGGGGCGGCGCGACCATTCATGTGTTGGGCTACGGTTTCGACGTCAACGCCGCACCGTTGGTCGAGGCGATCGCCAAATTGCACGATGGCCGCTGGCTGCGGTCGGAAGAAATAAGCCGCAAGCTCGCCCTCAAGGGCATGCCCGGTGCCCTCGAAGGCGCCCGGCAGGTTCAGCAGGAACTGGGCGACAGCGGCAACGCCCCGGCCCGCCCGCATTTCGCTGACTGGATGGTGCGTGAAGGGTTTGTAAAGGATCGCGCCGAGGCATTCCGCAAATGGCTAGGCGCCGGCAAGCTGGGTGACGTCAAGTTGCACTGGCCGACGCTGGAAGACACCGTTGGCACACTGCGCGCCGCCGGGGCCTGGGTCAGCCTGGCGCATCCGTGGCACTACGATTTCACCCGCAGCAAGCGCCGAAAGCTGATTGCCGACTATATTCAAGCAGGCGGGCATGCAATCGAGGTGGTCAATGGCCATCAGCCTGCGGAACAGGTGGGCAGCCTGGCAATCCTTGCCCGTGAGTTCGGTCTGCTGGTCAGCGCCGGCAGTGACTTCCATGGCCCTGGCGGCTGGTCCGAGATCGGCCAGTACCGGCCGGTTCCCGAGGACCTTCCACCCCTGTGGTGTCGGTTCAAACATGACACAGATATTGCCGCCGTCTGAACAGGTAGAGAATGTGAGTCAATTTTTCCAGATACATCCGGAGAACCCACAAGCGCGCCTGATAAAACAGGCGGTCGAAATCATCCGCAAGGGCGGGGTGGTGGTTTATCCCACGGACTCTTCCTACGCGATCGGTTGCCAGATCGGCGATAAAACCGCGATCGAGCGTGTTCGTCGCCTGCGTCAGCTCGATGAAAAGCACAATTTCGCGCTGATCTGCAGCGACCTGTCGCAACTGGGCAACTATGCCAAGATCGACACCGGCACCTTCCGTATTCTCAAGGCGCATCTGCCTGGGCCATACACCTTTATTCTCAACGCCACTCGCGAAGTGCCGCGTCTTTTGCTGCATCCGAAGAAGCGCACCATCGGCCTTCGTGTCCCAAGCCATCCAATTGCGCTGGCGTTGCTGGCCGAACTCGGCGAGCCGCTGATGAGCGTGACCCTGATCATGCCTGGCGATGAAGACCCGCTCAGTGATCCGTACGAAATGCGCCAGTTGCTCGAGCACCAGGTGGATTTGATCGTCGACGGCGGCTTTGGCGGCATCAAAGCCTCCACCGTGATCGACCTGACCGGCGACGACCCGGAAGTGGTCCGCGTCGGTTGCGGCGATCCGACGCCGTTCATGGTCGAGGCCTGAATGTCCGCAGTGGAAACCGTTGTCGATCCCCAGGCCGGCGCTCAGCAGGAACTGCCGTTTGCCATGGTCTATGGCCAAGCGGTCATGGAAATGCCGCTGGACCTGTACATCCCGCCGGATGCGCTGGAAGTCTTTCTTGAAGCCTTCGAAGGTCCGCTCGACCTGCTGCTGTACCTGATCCGCAAACAGAACATCAACATCCTCGACATCCCGGTGGCGGAAATCACCCGCCAGTACATGGGTTATGTCGAGTTGATGCAGTCGGTGCGCCTTGAGTTGGCCGCCGAGTATCTGGTGATGGCCGCGATGCTCGCCGAGATCAAGTCGCGCATGCTCCTGCCGCGCGCCGAAACCGTTGAAGACGAAGAAGACGATCCGCGCGCCGAACTGATCCGCCGCTTGCAGGAATACGAGCGCTTCAAGGCTGCCGCCGAAGGTATTGATGGTCTGAGCCGGGTTGGCCGCGATGTGATCGTGCCCAAGCTCGACGCCCCGGAAGCCCGGGCGCGCAAGCTGTTGCCGGATGTCGCGCTGGAAGAGATTTTGATGTGCATGGCCGAAGTGCTGCGCCGTGGCGATATGTTTGAAAGCCATCAGGTCAGCCGCGAGGCGCTGTCCACCCGCGAGCGCATGAGCGATGTGCTGGAACGGCTCAAGGGCGGCGGTTTTGTGCCGTTTGTCGAGCTGTTCACCGCCGAAGAGGGCAGGTTGGGTGTGGTAGTGACCTTTATGGCGATCCTTGAACTGGTCAAGGAATCCTTGGTCGAGCTGGTGCAGAATGAGCCGTTCGCCGCGATCCACGTGCGAGCCCGAGCCGAATAACGAGTCGAAACATGAACCTGACTGAACCCCGCGAGCTGGCACCCCTGCTTGAAGCCTTTCTGTTGGCCTCGGGAAAGCCGCAATCCCTTGAGCGCCTGTTTGAACTGTTCGAAGAAGGCGAGCGGCCCGAGCCTGCGGTCTTCAAGAAAGCCCTGACCCTGCTGGGCAAGTCCTGCGAGGGGCGCGCGTTTGAACTCAAGGAAGTCTCGTCCGGCTACCGCTTGCAGATCCGCGAGAAGTTTTCGCCATGGGTCGGCCGCCTTTGGGAAGAGCGCCCGCAGCGTTACTCCCGCGCCTTGCTCGAGACCATCGCGCTAATCGCCTATCGCCAGCCGATCACCCGTGGCGAGATCGAAGACGTGCGCGGCGTGGCGGTGAACAGCAACATTGTGAAGACCTTGCTGGAACGTGAGTGGATTCGCGTCGTTGGTTACCGCGACGTGCCGGGCAAACCGGCGATGTTTGCCACCACCAAAGGCTTTCTCGATCACTTCAACCTGAAGAGCCTAGAAGATCTGCCGCCACTGGCCGAATTGCGCGAGATGGAAACCGACCCGGTCCTCGATTTCGACGACGCGCCGGTGCCGCAAGGTTTGCAGGAACTGGCCGATGCCAGTGCCGAGCCGGAGGAAGAGAAGGAAGAAACCAGTTTCCATACATTGTTGCTGGAACTGGACAGCATGGAAGAGGGGATCAAGACCGACTTTGATGATTTGCTGCGGGATGCAGCGGATGGTGAAGCGCCGACGGTTGATGCAGAAACCGAGACTGAGCCACAGCCACAGATCGCTGAGCCAACCATCGAAGTTGAACTTGAAGCTGAGCAAGAAGCCGAACCGGAAGAGGACATTCTTGGCGTCGCCGAAGCCCGCGAAAAGCTGTTGGCCGCCGTCGCCGCCCTCGAACAACCGGCGCCAGAACCCGAACCCGAACCGGAACTGAGCGAAGAAGAAGCCGAAGCCCGCGCCCTGGCCGAAGCCATCGAAGCCGAACGCCGCGAGTTCGAAGACTGACCGAAATCCGGAGAACAATGACGGCCCCTGTGGGAGCGAGCTTGCTCGCGAAAGCGGAGTGTCATTCAAAGATGATGCGTCTGACATGCCGCCTTCGCGAGCAAGTCGAATCGTCGCACCGTCGCTCCCACAGGGTTTAGCGTAAGCCAGGAATATCAAATGAGTTCCACCAAAGACCCGTGCATCAGCCTCTGCAAATTCACCGACGACATCTGCCTCGGCTGCGGCCGCAGCAAGCGCGAAATCAAAGCCTGGAAGAAACTCGACAAGGACGACAAGCGCAGCGTACTCGCCGAAGCCGCGCTGCGCTTGATCAAACTCGGTGGCGCCGGTCGGCGGAAAAAGAAATAACCTTGCCCTGATCAGCTAGTCTCTGATGCGCGACGGCGCACATCCGCGTATGATTCGCGACCCTTCGCCGATCCCTTCGGCCGAGAACCCAGATTTCAATGCTTCAGGCGCCGCCTGAACAGACCACACCGGGAGGTGCCCAGATGAGCGACATCATTCAGAAAGACGACCAGGAAATCGGCCCAGCAGGCGAAAAGCTGCAGAAAGTCCTCGCCCGTATCGGCGTCGGCTCGCGCCGTGACGTGGAATCCTGGATCAGCCAGGGCCGGATCAAGGTCAATGGCAAAGACGCCACCCTCGGTCTGCGCGTCGACATGCACGACGCCATCACCATTGATGGCAAGGTGATCAAGCGCGAAGAGGCGGCCGAATCGGTCCGCCGCGTAATCATGTACAACAAACCCGATGGCGAGATCTGCACCCGTGACGACCCGGAAGGCCGTCCGACCGTGTTCGACAAGCTGCCGCGTCCGAAAGAAGGGCGCTGGATCAACATCGGTCGTCTCGACATCAACACCACCGGTCTGCTGATGTTCACCACTGACGGTGAACTGGCCAACCGCTTGATGCACCCGTCCTACGAGATGGACCGTGAGTACGCCGTTCGTGTACGCGGTGAAGTCGACGACGAAATGATTGAGCGCCTGAAGGCCGGCGTGGTGCTGGAAGACGGCCCGGCCAAGTTCACCGACATCAAGCAGGCGCCGGGTGGCGAAGGCTTCAACCACTGGTATCACTGCGTGGTGATGGAAGGCCGTAACCGTGAGGTTCGTCGTCTGTGGGAATCCCAGGGTCTGGTGGTCAGCCGCCTGAAGCGCGTGCGTTTCGGTCCGGTGTTCCTCAACTCCGATCTGCCGATGGGCCGCTGGCGCGAAATGAGCCAGTACGAAGTCGACATCCTCAGTGCTGAAGTCGGCCTGACGCCGGTGGCGATGCCGCAACTGAACGCCAAGAGCAAAGACAAGCTTGAGCGTATGCAGCGCAAATCGTCGCGGCCGATGGCCAAGACCGAGCGCGTGCGTACCCTGCGTCCAGCCGCTGGCGCGCCGACCGGCCCACGTCCAAGCCGCGAGCCGCAGATCGAAGGCGAGCGTCCAGGTCGCAAGCCAGTCGCCCGTGACGGCGAGCGCGCTCCGCGTCCGGCCAATGGTCGCACTGAGCGTGGCGAGCGTGGTGCACCTGCCGGTCGCGGTACGCCAGTGGCGGATCGTCCAGCCGACACCACCAACAAGCGCCCGGCCAAGCCTGCGCCAAAGCGTCCGGGGATCAAGCTGGTTGACGGTGACAAGCCGTCGGGCAAGCGCCGCGGTGCGCCGGCCGGTTCCGGTCAGCGTCCGGGTTTTGGTCGTAAAAAGCCGGAATAAGGCAGCTGTGAGCTTCTAGCCGCAAGCTTCAAGCCAAAGCAAAAACGCCAACCTCAGGGTTGGCGTTTTTTTTCGTCTGGCGAAAGTTATATAGCGTCTGACCGGGCCTCTTCGCGAGCAAGCTCGCTCCCACATTGGAGTTGTGTCGTACACAAATCCCCTGTGGGAGCGAGCTTGCTCGCGAAAGGGCCGGTAGCCTCAATAAAGAAAATCCCAGGCTAGAACACAAATCGGCCATCAAACACCGGCTTGTCATCCAGCGCCAAAACGCCGCCGGAAAAGATCAGGTCCAGGTGATGACTGCCCTTGGCGCCACCGCCTAATCCAAGATGCAACCCACAATGCCGCTCCTCAAACCCGGCATTGCGCGCATACAAATCCTTCACGCCTTCGTTGGTACCAATCCCCAACTCCTCAATGCGCCGATTCGACGGATTCGCATCCAGGTACTTGTTGAAATCATGCTCCAGCCCCGGCACGTCGGTGGCGATGCGGCTGATGGTCGAGTTCTCGATCCACAGTTCCAGCGGCGATTCCAGCACGCCGTATTTCCGCGCAAACGGAATGGTGCTGAGGAACGTGCCCTTGAATTTCACATGGCCGTTGATGGCCTCGCTGTGCGTGGCGATTTCGCCGGGGGCCAGGTCGAAGTTGCCGACACCGTTGATGTCGGTCCATTTCTTGATGCTGCTCAGCGGCGTTTCAAACCATGAGCCGTCGTCGTCCTTGAAGCTCAGCGTGGTCGCCTGGGACATGCGCTGGATCAGGTGACTGTTGAGCCCGGCAATCCGCTGCGGGGTGACGCTGAAGGTGTCGTAGAAATACTCGCCGTAGTCCTTGAACAGCAGCGACTTCTTCCAGTTTTCTGCCATGACGGCTTGCAGCGCGCGGACGAACTCCGGGCCATCAGGGCGCGGGTTGGGCAGGGTGGAAGAGTCGTAGAAGAAAATGTATAGATCGCTGTCGGTGATTGCCGAGGTCAGCGTTGCGGTGCCTTCCAGATCCAGACGTCGGGCGCTGAACTGGAACCGAGGATGATCACCAGCCTGTTCGGCGATGGCGCCGGTCAGCGCTTGGTAATCCGCCGTGTGGCCGAGCAATACCTTCGCCGAGTCGAGGCCGGCAAGGGCAGGGTGGTGTTCGAGGTAGTAAAGGAAATGTGAGATCGCGCGGGGCTTATCCATGAGTCCTCCCTGACTGACCGTGAAGAAAGCGGCAGGCACGACCGGCCGGATCGTGCCTGCCCGGGATGTCTTACAGAGGCCACATCGCCGTGCCGAACGGAACTACCGCGTCGGCTTGCATCATTTCTACAGCCGCCTCGTGGGTCGGTGCTTCAAACCATTCGTCCAGTTGCAGTTCGGTATCCAAGTCTTTTTCCAGTGCTTGCATGGTCGATCTCCTAGATGACTTTCACGGTTGTGACTGGCCGGTCGAGGTGGCCGGCAAGACGTGAAGAACCTAGTTCACGGATTTTTGTAATGCAAAAAATTATTCATTTAATTTTTAAATAGACTTTTTATTCTGTTTTTTCATCGGGTTTTTCTTATTTAAAAACAAAAAACTAAGTCGGCATTTTCATTAGCAAGCTAGCTACCGTCAATTTGCAGACGTCCGACAGAATTTTCTCAACTGGAAACTTTGCGTTACGCATCGTAAAGAAATATTTACGAAAATGTCGCTAAAACCGAATGAAACCAACCCGCCATGAGCTCTGTAAGGAAAAGCTGCCGAAGCCTGCACGGCCGTGGGCTGCGAGAGGCTCTGGCGCGCTTGTTTCAGCGGCGTTTGCAGGGTGATATGCGCCCCATGCCTGTCGTGCAGGTGCATAACAAGAAGGAGGCGCAATGAACGCCGTGACTGATCTACACCTCTCTCCGTGGGACGGTTTTTTCCTCGTCCACGCCGATGGCCTGCAAAGGCCTGACTCATTTTTTGCAGCCGCTCGAGTGTCTCGAGGCGGACACACGCAATCCCGGCAACCATCACGCTGATCCAGCGGGGTCTGGCAGCAGGGGGTTAGCGGTGTACAATGCGCCGCGTTTTAACTGTGACCCTCTGCGTAATCGCAAAAATCTCAAGGCTATCCGCTTTGTTCACTCCGTGGCGCCACAAGCGTTTCGGGTTCGATTTCGTCACAGATAAAAACAAACAGGTGACGCATGACCGTTGTAAATAAGCTGAACTCCTGGTGCCTGCGCTGGGGTTTGATCGGGGCTGCTTGAAATCGCAACCTGGCAGCAACGTCTACTGAACATCATCAAACCTTGCGTGAGACCTTTTTCATGAGTGGACAACCCTCGCAATCAGGCGAGCTGAAACGCGGCCTGAAAAATCGCCACATTCAACTGATCGCCCTCGGTGGCGCGATCGGTACCGGATTGTTCCTCGGTTCGGCCGGGGTACTGAAATCCGCCGGCCCGTCGATGATCCTCGGCTACGCCATCTGCGGCTTCATCGCCTTCATGATCATGCGCCAGCTCGGCGAGATGATCGTCGAAGAGCCGGTGGCCGGTTCCTTCAGCCATTTCGCGCACAAGTACTGGGGCGGCTTTGCCGGTTTCCTGTCGGGCTGGAACTGCTGGATTCTGTACATTCTGGTGGGCATGTCGGAGCTGACCGCGGTCGGCAAATACATCCATTACTGGGCGCCGGACATCCCGACCTGGGTGTCCGCAGCGGCCTTCTTCGTGCTGATCAACGCGATCAATCTGGCCAACGTCAAAGTCTTCGGTGAAGCCGAGTTCTGGTTCGCGATCATCAAGGTCGTGGCGATCGTCGGCATGATTGCGCTGGGCAGCTACCTGCTGGTCAGCGGCAACGGCGGCCCGCAGGCTTCGGTGACAAACCTGTGGTCCCACGGTGGTTTCTTCCCGAACGGGGTGAGCGGTCTGGTAATGGCCATGGCGATCATCATGTTCTCCTTCGGTGGTCTGGAAATGCTCGGTTTCACCGCTGCTGAAGCCGACAAGCCGAAAACCGTGATCCCGAAAGCGATCAACCAGGTGATCTACCGGATCCTGATTTTCTACATCGGTGCACTGGTGATCCTGCTGTCGCTGACCCCATGGGACAGCCTGCTGGAAACCCTGAATGCATCCGGCGATTCGTACAGTGGCAGCCCGTTCGTGCAAGTGTTCTCGATGCTCGGCAGCAACACCGCCGCGCACATCCTCAACTTTGTGGTCCTGACCGCCGCGTTGTCGGTGTACAACAGCGGCACCTACTGCAACAGCCGCATGCTGCTGGGCATGGCCGAGCAGGGTGATGCGCCGAAAGGTCTGGCGAAGATCGACAAGCGCGGCGTGCCGGTGCGTTCGATCCTGGCTTCGGCGGCAGTGACGCTGGTGGCTGTGCTGCTCAACTACCTGATCCCGCAACACGCGCTGGAACTGCTGATGTCGCTGGTGGTTGCAACGCTGGTGATCAACTGGGCGATGATCAGCTTCTCGCACTTCAAGTTCCGCCAGCACATGAACAAGACCCAGCAGACGCCGCTGTTCAAGGCGCTGTGGTATCCGTACGGCAACTACATCTGCCTGGCATTCGTCGCGTTCATCCTCGGCGTGATGCTGCTGATCCCGGGGATTCAGATCTCGGTGTACGCGATTCCGGTGTGGGTCGTGTTCATGTGGGTCTGCTACGTGATCAAGAACAAGCGCGGTGCGCAGCAGGCCGTGCACGCGGCAGGTGCTGCCAAATAAGCGCTGACGCAGAAACACAAAACCCGGCCTGAGTGCCGGGTTTTTTTATGGGTGCGAATGTTGGGGCGCTATTGATAGTCGGCGACAGGATAATCCCTGCACAAGGTTTCGACTTCTGAGCGAAACTGCGCGAGGAGCAGGGGTTCCAGTGTGTAGTCCTGTTCGCCGAGCGGCGCCACGGTATCCAGAATCCGCCCGATCAAATTGACGATCTGGCGGCTGCCGTGGACATCGACCCGACGTTGCGCCAGAGCGCCGGTGCCGATACGCATCCCGCTGGTAACCAGTGCCGAACGGGGATCCTCGGGTACGCGATGTTTGCTGACGATGATCCCGCAGTGTCCCAGCGCCGCCTCCGCGATAGCGCCCGTCATGCCGCCACGCAAGCGAACCAGAACCGTATGGTTCTCACTGCAGCCGCCGACCACTTCATAGTCCCGGGCCTGAAACGCCTGGGCCATTTCATCCGCCGTACGGCGGATCTGCGCCATGCTGGCATCGAACTCTGCGGACATTGCGTAACCCAGCGCGGCAGCCTTTGCGGCGATCATGTTGGCGGCGGGCGCGCCCTGCATTCGCGGGTAAACGGCTTGCTCAAGCAGGCGACTGAAGGTGGTCCGCAAACCGGGAATCTTGGTGTTTGCGTCACGACCGCTGAGGATCACACCACCCCGAGGCCCGGTGAGTTGCTTGTGCGTGCAAGTGACGGTGACGTGTGCGGCATCGATCGGACTTGGGTGTCGTCCGGTGGCGACAAGCCCGGCGATATGCGAAATATCAGCGAGCAGGATGGCGCCGGCTTCATCGGCAATTTCGCGAAAACGCTTGAAGTCCACGACGCGCGAATAGGCGGTGGCGCCGCAGAGGATGACGCGTGGGCGATGGGCGAGCGCCAGCAGGCGCACCTTGTCGTAATCGATCAGGCCGTCCGATGTTGTGCCGTACTGAATCGCTTTGTAGTAGGCACCCGAAAACGCAGTGAGGCTGCCATGTGTGAGATGGCCACCGTGCTCCACTGCCATGCCCAGCAAGGTATCGCCCGGCTCAAGCAGGGACGTGAGCACCTGGTAAATGGCGTTCGACGCTGAGTGTGGCTGCACGTTGGCGTATTGAGCCGTGAACAGTTGCCGCGCCCTGCGGATGGCTAGCGATTCGACCAACTCGACATTCTCGCACCCTGCGCTGTGGCGCTTTCCGGGCATACCTTCGGCGGTCACGTTGACCAGTACTGAAGCGCAGGCCACCAAGGTTCGCGGTTGCACTGCGCAAGACGATGAGATCAACGAAAGCGTGTGCTGTTGACGCGTGACTTCAGCGTCGAGAATGGCCGCCAGTTCGGCATCTTCTGCGCGAAGATCCGCCAGGCCACGACGCAACAAGTCAGCCTGGTACTTGAGCGGTTCAGTAATGACTGCCATTGCTTGATTCCTTCCCTGGTTTTGCGTGATATGCGCACGTCCGTACGTTCCAGATCTGTACAGGCGAATCCGTGTTTTGACCGCTGTGCGCGCAAAACTAAACCCTGTACAGGCCTCCCGGTTTTTCGTTCTTTCACTGTCGAGAATGCGACGCCGGGTTGACGCATCATAGATTTTTCAGTGAGGAACGCCACAGAATTAATCAAAAAAATGAACATTCTTCAAAGAAAATGATTCTTTTTGTAGTCGCTGCGGGTGTAAAACAGGCATTGCCCAGGGCCGATTTTCAGGCCTGAGGTGGAAGTCGACAGGAACTGACGAGTCAGTACGGAGGCTGAAATGACCCCGCACGTTGGCGGAAGCAGCCTGTGAAAGCTGACTTTTTATACCGAACCCAGGGAGGGAGAGTGCTATGATCCTGCGCGGCACTGACAGGGATATAACTGCAATTTCCCACCTCACTTGTGTATGTCCGGAATGATCATTCGGGACGTGACATTGATTGCAGTTGAAAATGGATGATAAGCATGTGATGCACAGAAGAGAAAGATCGGAGAATCTGAAGAACAACATCAAATACCTGATAAAAAGTCGCGGGGAAACGCAGTTGTCCTTGTGTCACTCCAGTGGTTTGACGCGTACTACCATCTACAACATTCTTGAAGGCAAAGTGGTCAATGTACAACAGTCCACTGTGCGCAAGATTTCTGATTTCTTCGGCGTGTCTTACGAAGAAATAGAGACGATTGATTTTGAAGAAAAGGAAATCATTGAGAGCAGTATCTCTCCGCAAGGGAATATGAATCCGGCGGCGGTGCCTGTCATCAAGGAAAGTATGCTGCTGCAGAGTCTGGATAAAAGAATTGGCGAGTTGGCCACTATTTATCCGCTGACTTACTATTTTGGCGCATCCTTTAACTTGATTGGCGTGCTTCTGGAAAACGAAATCAGTGGCATGAATGAACCCGGCGATCTGTTGATCGTGCAGAAAGGAGCATCAACCAGCGACAGGGAAAAGCTGGTGTATGACAAAATCACAGCGAAGTTATCTATAAGCCATGAAGGCAGCTTTGATACGGATCGTGTATGCGTGATCGGAGATGTAATCGAGGAACGATTTAATGGATTGCAGTGTTGATGTTGAAAACAGCAAGTACAAGTTGCTGGGGTTCGAAAATGGAAAAAGCCTGGCCGTCATCATGGTCATCGCGACAGGCAAAATAATCAAAATAAAGCTAAGTGAAGTGTTGAATAGTGAGATTATGGATAATCTGAATAAAATCGAAGTTAAAAACCTCTACAAAAAGTTTTACTCCCAGGGCGGAGCACTTACCGCTTACGAAATAAATGACCGCCATGAGAGTTCCTGGATGATTTACATCATCCTGAACCTGATGCTGTTCACGCTTTACATTTTTACCAGTATTGCTGCGACAAAACCGATCTACCTCGAGTATTTCGATATTGTCGTAACGCCGGGCACCTTCCTCTATCCGCTGACATTCCTGATCGTCGACTTGCTCAACGAGACGTTCGGCCTGAGGCTCGCGCGAAAAGCGATTCTATTCGCGTTCATCAGCAATGCCGCGATTATCATACTGCTGGCCATCACTACTCATCTTCCGGGGCTGCCGGGCTGGAAACTCGATGGCGCTTACAATGATGTTATCAGTCAGTTGTCCGCAGTCCTTGTAGCATCTTCTGTATCGTTCCTGGTTTCCGAGAATATAAACTCGTACCTGTTGTGCAAAATCAAAGAACTCACAAACTCCAGGTTTCTGTTTTTGCGAGTGTTTTTAAGTACATTGTTTGCCGTGATCATCGACAGTTTTCTGTTCTGCTACATCGCCTTTTACGGAACGATGGAAAATAGCGCGATACTGGGCATGATCTACGTTCAGATCGCAATCAAGGTGGGTTTTGCCTTCTTTAATATCTTGCCTGCGTACGGGGCAAGGTCGTTGTTCAAGAAGTATCTGACGGGGGCGCAGACCCAGTAAGGGGGGAGGGCGCTCACTGTTGCCAGCATGCTGGAGTGAGCGCTTCCTGTCGCGGTTTTACTTTAAGCAAAGTTTCTTTTTCAAGCTCTGAGTCACCTGCACTTTATTGTTCAGGAACTCATGCAAACCTTTGGCACGAAGATTACAGGCATCGCAATCGGAACATCCAGTGCCTTTGATGCCGTTGTAGCAAGTCAGTGTTTTCTCGCGAACCAGATCCAGCTGATGGTGGTAATCCGCCAAGGCCCAGGTCTCTGCCTTGTTCAGCCACATCAATGGTGTATCCAGTTGCAGCTTGTAATCCATGCCCAATTCAAGGGCTTTGTTCAACGCCTTGACGAATTCATCCCGGCAATCGGGATAGCCCGAGAAGTCGGTTTCACAGACACCGGTAATGACCGTTTTGGCCTGGACTTGATAGGCGTAGATAGAGGCCAGGGTCAGAAACAGAATGTTCCGCCCCGGAACGAAGGTGCTTGGCAGGCTCTCGCCGGAGCTGTTCACCGTCGGCACTGGAATGTTATCGCGGGTCAGGCTGCTGATGGCCAGTTCGTTGAGCAAGGACACATCCAGCGTCTTATGCACGGTCACGCCGAGCTTTTTCGACAGCTGCTGCGCTACTTCAATTTCAGCGCGATGACGCTGACCATAGTCGAACGTGATGCAGTGGACTTCATCGTAGTAGGTCAGTGCATGGATCAGGCAAGTCGTAGAGTCCTGACCACCACTAAAAACGATAACTGCCTTGTTGCTCATAAGTCTGCTTCCTGCATTAAACGGGTAGTTTTAAAGGTCGCAAGGGTAACTCGAAATGACGCTCGATATAAGTGCGCCGGAAGTTGCGTCTGCAGGCCGCAGGTCGCTTTGCGGCTAATCGCGGTATCCTGTGCGTACTGATTAAGGGCGTTTTTCCATGCTGGTGATTTCCAACAACGTGCATCTGCCGGATGCCGAGATCGAACTGACCGCCATCCGCGCGCAAGGCGCCGGTGGGCAGAACGTCAACAAGGTCTCGAGCGCCATGCACTTGCGCTTCGACATACCGGCCTCGTCCTTGCCCGAGTTCTACAAGGAGCGGCTGCTGGCGCTGCGCGACAGTCGCATCACCAGCGACGGCGTGTTGATCATCAAGGCCCAGCAATACCGCACGCAGGAAGCCAACCGCGCCGATGCGCTGGAGCGTCTGGTCGAGCTGATCCTCAGCGCCACCAAAGTCGAAAAGAAACGCCGTCCGACCAAGCCGACCCTCGGTTCAAAGAAGCGTCGGCTCGAATCGAAAACCAAGCGCGGCAGTATCAAGGCCGGGCGCGGCAAGGTGGATTTCTAGTCTTCGCGATACTTGGCGGTGTGCTTGTACAGATACACGCTCAGTGCCAATCCGCTTAGCGAGGCGAGGGCAGCGAAGAGGAAGATCGAGGCAAAACCGAATCCCGCTGCAATCGCCCCGGCCAATGGCCCGGTGATCCCCAGCGACAAATCAATGAACAGTGAGTAAGCGCCGACGGCTGCGCCGCGACTGGAGGCCGGCACCAGATTCACCGCTTCCACACCCAGCGCCGGAAATACCAGCGAGAAACCAAAGCCGCTCAACGCTGCACCGGCCAACGCCCAATGCGCGTCCGGCGCCAGCCACAACAGCAACAGACCCAGCGTCTCTACCGACAGGCAGGCAATCGCCACACGAAAGCCGCCGAGGCGGTTGATCAGGTTGCCGAACAGCAAGCGTGCACCGATGAAGCTGGCGCCGAACAAACTCAGGCACAGCACCGCGTTGTCCCAATGCTGGGTCGCGTAATACAGGGTGATAAAGGTGGCGATGGTGCCGAAGCCGATCGAGCCCAGCGCCAGGCCACAGCCGTGGGGAAACACTTTGCCGAGCACATGCATGAACGGCAGTCGTTCACCCGCCACAATCGGTGCGGCGGTTTTCGGCCACGCCAGTGCCAGACCGAGAATCGCCAGCAAGATGATGCTGACGCCCATGCTCCACAAACCCAACTGGCCGACCAGCCACACGCCGAACGGTGCGCCGACCGCCAGTGCGCCGTAACTGGCGATGCCGTTCCAGGAAATCACTTTGGCGGTATTTGCTGCGCCAACGCGGCCGATGCCCCAGCCGATCGAGCCGGAACCTACGAGGCTTTCGGCGCTGCCCAGCACCAGACGGCCAATTAACAGACTGATCAAACTGAACATCGGCATGCTCGGTGTCCACGCTGAGATCAGCATGAACACACCGCTCAAGCCGCACCCGGCGAGGCCAATCATCACCGCGCGTTTGCTGCCCTGGTTGTCGATGATCTTGCCGGCGTACGGGCGGCTGAGCAGGGTGGCGAGGTATTGCACGCTGATCACCAGCCCGGCAATCACCGCACCAAAGCCCAGATCACTGTGGACGTACCCCGGCAGCACCGCGAGCGGAATGCCGATGTTCAGGTAACCGATAAAGGTGAAGAGGACGATGGAAACGACTTGCAGCGTAACCGCCAGGGGGCGCTGGGGTTCTGGCATAGAGGACGACATGGGTAACGATCCACGGGAGCGGCAGATTAGATAGGCTGCTTATGATACCGGCGCGGACGGATCTGGGGCGGGAAAAGTAAAACTATTTGCCGGGTGGACGCTTCAGGATTTGGCCGGGGCCACCAGTTGTGTGGTGACCAGCGCCGCCAGGGCATTTTCTTCGCTGCCGAAACGGGCGAGCAGGGCGGCTTGTTTCTCGGGCGAGAGACGATTCCAGATCTCGATCATTTTCTCGGTGGCGCCGATCAGTACGGCAGCTTGGCTTTCGGAGAATTCGTCGGTCATGGCGGGCTCGGGGTTCAGGCAGTGTGGAAAGCGCATGTTAGCGCTTTCCACACGGTCTGTACGACGGGTCTTACTCTTCGTTGTCGGCCGGGCGGCTCTCAACGGCTTCTTTCGGTTCGGGTTGCCCCGCGCCGGCTTGTTGCGTGGTCGTCTGCTCAGGTACGTGCAGGCTTGGGAAGGGGAGATTAGGAATCTCGTGCATGGTTGCGCTCCTCGCTAAGTCTGTTGATAGATCTGGTAGATCCGCGCTTCTTGAAAGCCTGCGCAGGATACAGCAGGAAAAATGACAATCAGACTTTTAATTCAAATTAATGCGACAGATGGCCGCAGGGGAGGGCAAAACCCAAAGGTCACCACAAACAACTGTGGGAGCGAGCCTGCTCGCGAAGGCAGTGTGTCAGGCAACATTTTCGTTGAATGACACGCCGCCTTCGCGAGCAGGCTCGCTCCCACAGGGGTTTGTATTGCTGTAGCTATTTGCAGACGCTGGCGATGGCTTCGGCTAGCAAGGCGAGGCGTGTGGCGTCGATGCCGGCGACATTCGCCCGGCCCGAGCTGACCATGTACACGCTGTGATGCTCGCGCAGTTGTTTTACTTGCTCCGGCGACAACCCGGTGTAAGAGAACATCCCGCGCTGCACGCCAATGTGCGCAAAGCGTTCACGCAAGCCGTGTGGCTCCAGCGCCTCGACCAGGCCGCTGCGCAGTTGCGCAATGCGCAGGCGCATGGCTTCCACTTCATCGGCCCAGCGGGCTTTCAGCTCTGGATCGGCGAGGATGGTCGCGACCACTGCCGCGCCGTGATCCGGCGGCGTCGACCACAGGTTGCGAGCGATGTTGGCCAGTTGGCTGCGGATGTCGATGAGCTTGTCGGCGGTTTTCGCGCAGACGATCAGCGCACCGGTACGGTCGCGGTACAAACCGAAGTTCTTCGAGCAGGAACTGGTGATCAGCAGCTCTGGCACTTCTGCCGCGAACAAGCGTGCCGACCATGCATCCTGTTCCAGACCATCGCCAAAACCCTGGTAGGCAAAGTCGATCAGCGGCAGCAGATTACGGCTGCGCACCACATCGAGCACGCGCTGCCAGTCGTCATGGCTCAAGTCAAAACCGGTCGGGTTGTGGCAGCACGCGTGCAGCAGCACCACATCACCTTTCGGCACTTCATTGAGCACGGCCAGCATGGCGTCGACGTCGAGGCGGTTGTCACTGCCCACATAAGGGTAGTGACTGACCTTGACCCCGGCCGCGGCGAAAATGGTTTCGTGGATCGGCCAGGTCGGATTGCTCAGCCACACGCCTTTGCCCGGCAGGCACTGGGCGATGAAGTCGGCCGCCAGACGCAAAGCGCCGGTGCCGCCCGGCGTCTGAGTGGCGCCGGCACGTTGTTCGGCGATCAGCTTCGAGTCGGCGCCGAGCACCAGCTCGTTGATGACTTTGCCGAACAGCGGGTTGCCGTGGCCACCGATGTAGGTCTTGGTGTCCTGGCTTTCGACCAGTCGCGCTTCGGCGATTTTCACCGCTTCCGGGATTGGCGTCAGGCCCTGGGCGTCCTTGTAGACGCCAACGCCCAGGTCGAATTTGCGCGGGTTGCTGTCCTGCGCATACGCCTCCATCAAGCCGAGGATCGGGTCGCCGGGTACCCGGCCGATGGCGTCGAAGTGCATTACTTGCGTCCTTCTGCAGTCTTGGCCACTTCGTCAGTGCGCGCGGCCATGATGAAGTCGTTGCGGTGCAGGCCTTTGATCGAGTGGCTCCACCAGGTCACAGTTACTTTGCCCCACTCGGTCAGCAGGCCCGGGTGATGACCCTCGGCCTCGGAGATCTCGCCGACGGCGTTGGTGAAGGCCAGCGCGTGTTTGAAGTTCTTGAACAGGAAGACCTTTTCCAGCTGCATGATGCTGTCGCGGACTTCGATGTTCCAGTCAGGGATCTGCTTGATCAGGATCGGCAGTTCTTCGTCGCTGACTTGTGGCGCATCGGCGCGGCAGGCTTCGCAGTGGGCTTGGTTCAAAGTGGACATGGTGTATTCCTGAAATCGAGTGTGTTTTTTTTATTAAAGCGTTTGAGCCGTCAATGCCGTCACGCTAAACCAAAGTGGCGACGACTGACAGGCTCAATTGTCAACAAAAGTCGCGGTTCACGCGGCTTTCGGTTTCGGCGGAAATTTCGGTGCGTGCAGACCCAGCTGCATGCCTTGGCGAACCATGGCCATGATGTCTTCATGGGCCACGTCGAACAGACGCTTGAGGTTTGGCAGGACAAAGTACAGCGGTTGCAGGATGTCGATGCGATACGGCGTGCGCATCGCTTCGAGCGGATCGAACAGCTGATGCTCAGGTTCGTCCGACAGCGAGTAAACGGTTTCTTTGGGTGAAGACAGGATGCCGCCACCGTAGATGCGTTTGCCTTGCGGGGTGTCGACCAGGCCGAACTCGATGGTCATCCAGTACAGACGCGCCAGATAAACGCGTTCTTCCTTGGTGGCCTGCAAGCCGAGCTTGCCGTAGGTGTGGGTGAATTCGGCGAAATACGGGTTGGTCAGCAGTGGGCAGTGACCAAAGATCTCGTGGAAAATATCCGGCTCTTGCAGGTAATCCAGCTCTTCGCGGGTACGAATAAACGTAGCGACCGGAAATTGCTTGCTGGCCAGCAGTTCAAAAAAAGTCTGGAAGGGAATCAGTGCCGGAACGCGGGCGACCTGCCAACCGGTGGTCTCGCCGAGCACCTTGTTGATCTCGCCGAGTTGCGGAATGCGGTCGTGGGGCAGGCCGAGTTTTTCGATACCGTCCAGGTATTCCTGGCACGCACGACCCTCGATCACTTTCAGCTGGCGAGTGATCAGCGTGTTCCACACCGCGTGTTCTTCGGCGGGGTAGTCGATAAAACCTTGCGCATCGGGCTCGCGGGCCACGTATTGCGTCTGCTTCATACTGCTCTCCTGCTAGGGGAATTCGTTCTTGTTATGTCCAGCGATGGATTCAGAATTACCTGAGAGCGGGCTGATGTGCAGCAGGTTGAATGGCCTGTGCGTAGGAATTTTCTCTTTGATTCGTAAAGTTATCGTTACGGTTTGCTCGTCATGGCGCATTTTCGGTGATTTGCAGGTTTGAAAACCGCGTTGGCTGTCACATAATCTTGACAACTATCTGCGTGCCTCGACAGAAAAGTCGTGGTGCTGACCCTTGTGGGAGCGAGCCTGCTCGCGAATGCGATTTGTCTGACACATTAATGTTGAATGTGCCGCCGTCTTCGCGAGCAGGCTCGCTCCCACAGGTTCTGTATTTAACTTAATGACTGGTTTGGCGGGTTTTCTACTATGCGCATCAAAGTCCACTGCCAGAACCGCATCGGCATCTTGCGCGACATTCTCAACCTGTTGGTGGCGTACGGCATCAACGTCGCGCGCGGTGAGGTCGGTGGCGAGCATGGCAATGCGATTTACCTGCACTGCCCGAACCTGATCAACATCCAGTTCCAGGCGCTGCGCCCCAAGTTCGAGGCGATTGCCGGGGTGTTTGGCGTCAAGCGGGTAGGGCTGATGCCCAGCGAACGACGGCACATGGAGTTGAACGCCCTGCTCGGCGCACTGGAGTTTCCGGTGCTGTCGATCGACATGGGCGGCTCGATCGTCGCGGCCAACCGCGCGGCGGCGCAGTTGCTCGGTGTGCGCGTCGATGAAGTGCCGGGCATTCCGCTGTCGCGCTACGCCGAGGATTTCGACTTGCCAGAACTGGTGCGCGCCAACAAATCGCGAATCAACGGCATGCGGGTCAAGGTCAAGGGCGACATCTTTCTCGCCGACATCGCGCCGCTGCAATCGGAACACGACGACAGCGAAGCCATGGCTGGCGCGGTGCTGACCTTGCATCGCGCCGACCGCGTTGGCGAGCGCATCTACAACGTGCGCAAGCAGGAGCTGCGGGGCTTCGACAGCATCTTCCAGAGTTCGAAAGTGATGGCCGCCGTGGTGCGTGAAGCGCGGCGCATGGCACCGCTGGATGCGCCACTGTTGATCGAGGGCGAAACCGGCACCGGTAAGGAGTTACTGGCGCGTGCCTGCCACCTCGCCAGTCCGCGCGGGCAGTCGCCGTTGATGGCGCTCAACTGCGCCGGCCTGCCCGAGTCGATGGCCGAGACCGAACTATTCGGCTACGGCCCCGGCGCCTTCGAAGGTGCGCGGGCTGAAGGCAAGCTCGGCCTGCTGGAATTGACGGCGGGCGGCACGCTGTTTCTCGACGGCGTCGGTGAAATGAGCCCGCGCTTGCAGGTGAAGTTGCTGCGCTTTCTACAGGACGGTTGCTTCCGCCGGGTCGGCAGTGATGAAGAGGTTTATCTGGATGTGCGGGTGATCTGCGCCACCCAGGTGGACTTGTCGGAACTGTGCGCGCGGAGTGAGTTTCGCCAGGATTTGTACCACCGCTTGAACGTGCTCTCGCTGCACATCCCGCCGCTGCGTGAATGCCTCGATGGACTGACGCCGCTGGTCGAACACTTTCTTGATCAGGCCAGTCGGCAGATTGGTTGCTCACTGCCGAAACTCGCGCCGGCGGCGATGGATCGACTCAGTCATTACCATTGGCCGGGCAACGTGCGGCAACTGGAGAACGTGCTGTTCCAGGCGGTTTCGCTGTGCGAGGGCGGCACGGTGAAGGCCGAGCATATTCGTCTACCGGATTACGGCGTGCGTCAGCCGCTTGGCGATTTCTCGCTGGAGGGTGGGCTGGACGAGATTGTCGGGCGGTTCGAGAAAGCGGTGCTGGAGCGGTTGTATTCCGAGCATCCGAGCAGTCGGCAGTTGGGTAAGCGGTTGGGGGTGTCGCATACGACGATTGCCAACAAACTGCGCGAATATGAAGTCGGCAAAGATCCCGAAGCTTAAGATCAAAAGATCGCAGCCTTCGGCAGCTCCTACAGGAGTACGCATTTCAAATGTAGGAGCTGCGGCACGCTGCGATCTTTTGATCTTTTGCCGCGAAGCGGCATAACACCGCCGGTTTTTCGACTTCGATACATTTCCAATTCCCCCGCAACATCCCCCAAGTCCTTTGTTTACCGGGTCTTTGTGCGCCAGAAAAAAGTTGGTCTGCAAATTGCTTATGGCTCAGCAGTACAGCGGTGGGCGGCAAACGTCCGGCATGCAGAGGAAAGAGTGTGGACAAGTACCTTTATGTGGCAATGACCGGCGCCAGCCAGAATGCGCTGGCGCAAAAGGCGCATGCCAACAACCTGGCGAACATCTCCACCAACGGTTTTCAGCGCGACCTGGAGCAGGCGCGTTCGATGCCGGTGTTCGGTGACAGCTTTCCGGCGCGTGCGTTTGCCCTGAGCGAACGGCCCGCCACCGATTTCACCCCGGGCTCGCTGGTGCAGACCGGTCGTGACCTCGACGTCGCGGTGACCGGCAACGGTTTCATTGCCGTGCAGAACCCTAACGGCGGCGAAAGCTACGTGCGCACTGGCAGCCTCAACGTCGACGCCCTCGGCGTTTTGCGTGCCGGCAACGGCATGCCGGTGATCGGCAATGGCGGTCCGATCGCCGTGCCGCCCGAGCAGCAGATCGAAGTCGGTGAAGACGGCACCATCAGTATTCGTGCGATGGGCGAAGGCCCGCGCGTCATGGCGGAAGTCGACCGGATCAAACTGGTCAACCCGGACATCAAGAACATGAACAAGGGCCTCGACGGCTCGATCTACACCAAAGATGGCCAGCCGGCGCAGGCTGATGCCAACGTCAAACTGGTGTCGGGTTTCCTTGAGTCGAGCAACGTCAACGCCGTCGAAGAGATGACCTCGGTGCTGGCTCTGGCCAAGCAGTTCGAGTTGCACGTCAAGATGATGAACACCGCCAAAGACGACGACCAGGCCATGGCTCGGGTCTTGCAGATCAGCTAATTATCAGAACGTCGCGCCGAAAAACAGGCGCACGAGGAGAATCGAATGCTTCCGGCTCTATGGGTTGCCAAAACCGGTCTGTCCGCCCAGGACACCAACCTGACCACCATTTCCAACAACCTGGCAAACGTGTCGACCACGGGTTTCAAACGTGATCGCGCCGAGTTCCAGGACCTGCTCTATCAGATCAAGCGTCAGCCAGGCGCTCAGTCGACTCAGGACAGCGAACTGCCGTCGGGTCTGCAACTGGGTACCGGTGTGCGCATCGTCGGCACCCAGAAAAACTTCACCGCCGGTAGCCTGCAAACCACCGAGCAGCCGCTGGACATGGCCATCGACGGTCGCGGTTTCTTCCAGATTCTGCAACCGGACGGCACCACGTCGTACACCCGTGACGGTACTTTCCACCTCGATTCCAATGGCCAGATCGTTAACGCCAGCGGTTTTGCTCTGGAACCGGCCATTGTCATTCCGAACGATGCCCAGACCTTCACCGTCGGCCGTGACGGCACCGTGTCCATCACCGTCGCCGGTAACGCTGCGTCGCAGGTGATCGGCAACCTGCAAACCGCCGACTTCATCAACCCGGCCGGTCTGCAAGCCGTGGGCAACAACCTGTTCCTGGAAACCGCCGCTTCCGGCGCGCCGCAAGTCGGCACCCCGGGTCTGGCCGGTTTCGGTACCACGCTGCAGAACACCCTGGAAACCTCCAACGTCAGCACCGTTGAGGAGATGGTCAACATGATCACCACTCAGCGCGCTTACGAGATGAACTCCAAGGTGATCTCCACCGCTGACCAGATGCTCTCGTTCGTAACGCAGAATCTGTAATCAAGTCTATGAGGCGGCCATGAGGTCGCCTGCAACACCGTGAGGTAGGGTCATGAATCGCTTTGTATCTGTTCTGGCATTGAGTGGGGTCGTCTCGCTCGCGGGCTGCGTCGCCCCGACGCCCAAGCCCAATGACCCTTACTACGCCCCGGTGTTGCCGCGCACGCCGTTGCCAGCTGCGGCCAATAATGGCTCGATCTATCAGGCCGGTTTCGAGCAGAACCTGTACAGCGACCGCAAGGCTTTCCGGGTCGGTGACATCATCACCATCACCCTGAACGAGCGCACGCAGGCGAGCAAGAACGCCAACTCGCAGATGGACAAGAACAGCGATAACAAGGTCGGTCTGACCTCGTTGTTCGGCTCCAGCCTGACCACCAACAACCCGATCGGCGGCAACGACCTGAGTCTGAACGCCGGCTACAGCGCCGACCGGTCGACCAAGGGCGACGCCAAGTCCGGGCAGAGCAACAGTCTGACCGGTTCGATCACCGTGACCGTGGCTGACGTGCTGCCCAACGGCATCATCGCCGTGCGTGGCGAGAAATGGCTGACGCTGAACACCGGTGACGAACTGGTACGCATCGCCGGCCTGGTGCGTGCCGATGACATCGCCACGGACAACACCGTGTCGTCGACCCGGGTCGCCGATGCACGCATCACCTACTCGGGTACCGGCGCATTTGCCGATACGAGTCAGCCAGGCTGGTTCGACCGTTTCTTCCTCAGCCCGCTGTTCCCTTTCTAGGTGGCTACGTTGAATCTGAAAAGCTTCATGCTGGCGGCGACCCTGATGTCCGCCGCTTTTGGTGCCCACGCCGAGCGGCTGAAAGATATCGCCAGCATTTCCGGCGTGCGTTCCAACCAGTTGATCGGTTACGGCCTGGTGGTCGGGCTTAACGGCACCGGCGACCAGACGACGCAAACCCCGTTCACCCTGCAGACCTTCAACAACATGCTCTCGCAGTTCGGCATCAAGGTGCCGCCGGGATCGGGCAACGTGCAGTTGAAGAACGTCGCGGCGGTGTCGATCAGTGCCGACTTGCCGGCGTTCGCCAAGCCAGGTCAGCAGGTCGACATTACGGTGTCCTCGATCGGTAACTCCAAGAGCTTGCGTGGCGGCACACTGCTGCTGACCCCGCTCAAGGGTATCGACGGCAACGTCTACGCAGTCGCTCAGGGCAACCTGGTGGTCGGCGGTTTCGATGCCGAAGGGCGTGACGGTTCGAAGATCACCGTCAACGTTCCGTCGGCCGGTCGCATCCCCGGTGGTGCCTCGGTTGAGCGTTCGGTGCCGAGCGGTTTCAACCAGGGCAACAGCCTGACGCTGAACCTCAATCGCTCCGACTTCACCACGGCCAAACGTATCGTCGACAAGATCAACGACATGCTCGGCCCTGGCGTTGCGCAGGCTATCGACGGTGGTTCGATCCGGGTCACTGCGCCGCTCGATCCGAGCCAGCGCGTCGACTACTTGTCGATCCTGGAAAACCTCGAAGTCGATCCGGGTCAGGCGGTGGCGAAAGTCATCATCAACTCGCGTACCGGTACCATCGTTATTGGTCAGAACGTCAAGGTTTCGCCAGCAGCCGTAACCCACGGCAGCCTGACCGTGACCATCACCGAAGACCCGATCGTCAGCCAGCCCGGCCCTCTGTCCAATGGTCAGACGGCTGTTGTGCCGCGCTCGCGGGTGAATGCCGAGCAGGAAGCCAAACCGATGTTCAAATTCGGCCCGGGTACCACCCTCGACGAGATCGTGCGGGCGGTGAACCAGGTCGGCGCGGCACCGGGTGACTTGATGGCGATCCTCGAAGCCTTGAAGCAGGCCGGCGCGTTGCAAGCCGACCTGATCGTGATCTGAGGCCAACCGTTATGGATATGCGCAAAAGCGGTCTGGTCAGCAGCAGCGATTCGGGTTCCTACTCGGACCTCAATCGCCTGAACCAGCTCAAGGTCGGCGACAAGAACAGCGATGCGAACCTGCGCAAAGTCGCGCAGGAATTCGAATCGCTGTTCCTCGGCGAAATGCTCAAGTCGATGCGCTCGGCGACCAACGCCCTGGGTGAAGACAACCCGCTGAACACACCGGCAGCCAAGCAGTATCAGGAAATGTACGACCAGCAACTGGCCGTTTCCATGTCCCGCGAGGGCGGTGGTATTGGTCTGGCCGACGTGCTGATGCGGCAGATGTCGAAGAACAAACCAATGGCGCCGGGCGAGGCCGCTGCTGCGTCCGCGGCCAAGCAGGAAGAAGCCAAGGCAAAAGCCGCGGCCGTGGTCACACCGGTTGCCGCTGGCACCGTTGCCACCAACGGCCCGTTGTCGCGCCTCAATGGCGAGCGTCCGTTGTGGGCGTCGCGTTCGGTGAATGCGCCGAACACGCAACTCGCCCATCGCAATGACATGGAAATGATCAACCAGCGTCGTCTGGCCTTGCCGCCGAAACTGGCCGATCGTTTGCTCGCCGGGCTGGTGCCGTCGGCCACGCCGACAGCGACAACACAGCTGCCGCAACGCGCCGCAACTGCCGCTACAACCGGTGCCGGGCCGCTGTATAACGGCGACTGGCTGGCGCGCGCCGAAGGCGAAAAAGCCGCGGGCGGGCAGATGCAGGTCTACGGTCGCGCCATGGCGCAGATTCCGCTGGCACCCGCGAAGAAAGCCTTCAGTTCCGCCGACGAATTCGTCAACACCATGCTGCCGATGGCCAAGGAAGCCGCCGACCGCATCGGCGTCGATCCGCGTTATCTGGTGGCACAAGCGGCCCTGGAAACCGGTTGGGGCAAGTCGGTCATGCGCGCCCAGGATGGCAGCAGCAGCCACAACCTGTTCGGCATCAAGGCGAGCAGCAACTGGAAGGGCGATTCGGCCCGGGCGATCACCAGCGAGTTCCGCAATGGCGAGATGGTCAAGGAGACGGCCGAGTTCCGTTCCTATGCCTCGTACAAGGACAGCTTCCACGATCTGGTGACTTTGCTGCAGTCCAATAATCGCTATCAAGATGTCGTGAAGTCTGCCGATAACCCAGAACAGTTTGTACGCGAGTTGCAAAAGGCCGGTTACGCCACCGACCCGAACTACGCAAGCAAGATTTCGCAGATTGCCAAGCAGATGAACAGTTTCCAAAACTACGCTGCGGCGGGTGTATCCACCACGCCTTTATAAGGCACAAGGTATAAGGTCTGAACCATGAGTTTGCTCAATATCGGGATGTCGGGACTGTCGGCCAGCCAGTCCTCTTTGGCTACGACAGGCAACAACATTGCCAACGTCGACACCGCCGGTTATTCACGTCAGCAAACCGTGCAGGGCACCAAATCCTCGCAGCAGTACGGCAGCGTTTTCATCGGCACGGGCACGACCCTGGCTGACGTACGCCGGGTCTACAACTCCTACCTGGAATCCCAGCTGCACACGGCGACCTCGCTCAACAGCGAAGCGGCGTCGTACCTGGCGCAGGCCACGCCGCTGGATTCCACGTTGTCCGACACCAACACCGGCCTGACCGGTGTGCTGCAAAAGTTCTTCACGACGATGCAGGGCGTATCGACGTCTGCGACCGATGACACCTCGCGCCAATCGGTGCTGACCGGTGCGCAGGCGCTGACCAGTCGCTTCAATTCCATCGCCAAACAGCTCAACGACCAGAACACCACCATCAACGGCAGCCTTGGCGACATGGCGGCCCAGGTGAACAAACTGGCCACCTCGATTGCCAACCTGAACCAGAAGATCGGCGAGATCTCCACCAGCGGTGGTGCGCCGAACGATCTGCTCGACAGCCGTAATGAAGCCGTACGCCAGTTGTCCGAGCTGACCGGCGCGCAGGTCGTCGAGCGCGGCACCAGCTTCGACATCTACGTCGGCAGCGGCCAGCCCTTGGTCATTGGCAACTCCGCCAACTCCCTGAGCACCGTGCCGCTCAAGGATGACCCATCGCGCATGGGCATCCAGATGGATCGCGGCTCGAGCACCATCGACATCACCTCGGTGATCAGCGGTGGCGAAATCGGTGGTCTGCTGACCTATCGCAAAGAAGTTCTCGATCCGTCGCTCAACGAGCTGGGCCGAGTGGCGCTGGTGATCGCTGATCAAGTCAACAGCCAGCAAGCCCAGGGCATCGACAAGAACGGTGACTTCGGCGCAGCGCTGTTCAACAACATCAACAGTGCCGCACTGATCAGCCAGCGCAGCATCGCGAAGGACGGCAACAGCGCAGGCTCGGGCAACCTCGATGTGACCATCAAGGACAGCGGCAAGCTGACCACCAGCGATTATCAGGTCACGTTCACCAGCGCCACCGACTACTCGGTCAAGCGTTCCGACGGCACCGATCTGGGCACCTTCAGCACCACCACCAATCCACCGCCAGTGATCGACGGTTTCACCCTCGCACTCAAGGGTGGGGCGTTGAGCGCCGGTGACAGCTTCAAAGTGACGCCGACCCGCAATGCGGCCGCGAGCATCCAGACGGTGCTCACCGATCCGAAGAAAATTGCTGCGGCCGGTCCGTTGACCGGTGTCGCCAGCGCCAACGGTCTGGGCAATTACACCCAGCCGACGCTCAGCTCCAAAATCGATATCTACAACCCGACTGCCCAGGCTGACATGCAGGCGGCGCTGAAGAATTCGACGCCGGTCAAACTGGTGTTTGGTGATGTCACCGGTGGCAGCCAGTCTTACAAATTTGTGGATGCCAAGGGCGGCCTCATCAGCAGCGGCACCATCGTTCCCGGTCAATCGAACACGCTGGACCTGAAAGTCGGCATCGTCGATGCCAGCGGCAACCCGGTACTGGACACCAGCGTCACGCCGAACGTGCAGAAAACCTTCTCGGTGCAGACCACCGTTGGCGGCACGCCGAAGCCTGGCGAAACCTTCACCATGAACCTGACCGGCGCGGCGTCGTCGGACAACCGCAACGCGCAAGCGCTGGTTGGCCTGCAGACCAAGCAGACGGTCGATACCGGCTCGGCGAGCAAAGGCATCAGCCTGACCGACGCCTACAACAAGCTGGTGACCAACGTCGGTACCAAGACCGCTCAGGGCAAGTCCGATATCACCGCGACCACGGCGATTCTGGATAACGCCAAAGACGCGCGCGACTCGCTGTCCGGGGTCAACCTGGATGAAGAAACCGGCAACCTGGTCAAATACCAGCAGTACTACACAGCGTCTTCGCAGATCATCAAAGCTGCGCAGGAAACTTTCGCCACGCTGATCAACAGCCTTTAAGGAGTCGTAATTCATGCGCATTTCCACCGCCCAGTATTACGGAACGCAAGCTTCGGACTATCAGCGTAACTTCAACAAGGCTGTCGCCACCGCCAGCGAGGCGAGCAGCCTGCAGCGCATCACCAACGCCTCCGATGATCCGATCGGCGCCGGTCGGTTGCTGCAACTGGGCCAACAGGCGGCGATGCTGGATCAGTACAAGACCAACGTCGACACCACCAAGAATTCGTTGAATGTGCAGGAGTCCACGCTGGATTCCATCACCACCGCGCTGGCCCGCGCCAAGGAACTGGCCCTGGCCGCCAACACCGGCACGCGCACCGACAAGGATCGCCAGGCTTACGCTTCGGAACTGAGTCAGATCCAGCAACAAGTGCTGGGCCTGATGAACTCCAAGGATGCCAACGGCAACTACATGTTCTCCGGTTCGAAGACCGATACCGCGCCGTACTCACAGAATGCCGACGGCACTTACACCTACAACGGTGACCAGACCACGATCAACCTGGGCATCGGCGACGGTATGACGGTCGGTACCAACACCACCGGTTGGGATGCCTTTCAGCAGACCATCAACACCGGCCGCACCAGCACCAACATGACGGCTCCGGCAGTGGATGACGGCCGTGTCGTGCTGTCCAGCGGTACCGTTGGCAATGTGGCCACCTACAACTCCAAGTTCTCCGGTGGTCAGCCGTACACTGTCAGCTTCGTCAGCAGCACCCAACTGCAAATCACCGATGCACTGGGTAACGACGTGACGGCCGAAGCCAGCCAGAACGGGGCGATCGTCAACACCACCGGCACCAACCAGTCGGTCAGCTTCCGTGGCGTCGACCTGAAGCTGAACATCAACCTGAAGGCGGGTGACACCAACCCGGACGCAGTCATTGCCGGGCACAGCTTCCAGTTGTCGACCCAACCTGACTCGTTCACCACCGCGCGCAGCCCGGGCAACCCGTCTACTGCGGTGATTACCGGTTCGACCATCACCGACCAGTCGGCCTATACAAACGCCTTCCCGCAAGGCGGCGCGGTGCTCAAGTTCACCAGCGCCACGGCGTTCGATCTGTATGCGGCGCCAGTCACTGCAGACAGCAAACCCGTGTCGTCCGGCACCGTGGCGGGCGGCAACGCGACCGCTGCCGGCGTGACTTTCGCGCTGGGCAACACGCCGGCCGCTGGCGATCAGTTCTCGATCCAGCCGAACAATCACCAGACCCAGAACGTGCTCGACACGCTGGGCCAGATGATTACGGCATTGAATACGCCGATCGACGGTGATGATGTTGCCAAGCAGAAGTTTCAGGGTGTCATGGAGTCGGGTCTCGGCAACATCGACGCCGCTACCAACCAGATTGGCGCTTCTGTCACCACCATTGGTGCCCGTGGCCAGGCGCTGGAAATGCAAACCGCGACTAACCTGAGCCTGAGTACGGCGAACACCACGACCCAGGGCTCGATCCGTGATTCGGATCCCGCCGAAGTCATGACCCGCCTGACCCTGCAGCAGACCATGTTGCAAGCCGCGCAGTTGGCGTTCAGCAAGATCAGCCAGTTGGGTCTGTTCAACAAGATCTGACGGTTAGCGGGCGCGTGAGCGCCCGTTTGCTCCATCCTTCAAGTAATGTTTTTTAGCGGTTTCCAGGGCTCGCTTTACCGAGCGGGCTCGTACCGCCTGTGAGCCCGCCGTGAATTCACTCCCTCTCGTCAGCCTTGTCATTCCCGCCTTCAATCCACGCTTTTTCGAGCGTGCTTTGCGCAGTGCCGTCAGCCAAGGCTATGGCCATCTGGAAATCATCGTTTGCGATGACAGTCGTGGCGTCGAGATCGAAACCATCGTCTCGAATGTCAGCGAGGAGAGCGGCGTCGCCGTGCGTTATGTACGTAACCCGCGCACATTGGGCCTGGTCGGCAACCTGAAAGCCTGCCTGGATCAGGCGCAGGGCGAATTCATCAAGTTTCTGTGTGACGATGATCTGCTCTATTCCGCCTGTATCGAGCAGCAGGCGCACGAGATGCGCCGTGCCGAGGTCAGCCTGGTGCTGGCGCAGCGACTGCTCTGGGACGCGAACGACATCATCCTGCCTGCGCGTCTGGAGAACACCTCGCTGTCGCCAGTCAGTGGCCTGTTCAAGGGTGACGATCTACTGGCGATATTCGAAAAATTCCCGGTCAACGTGCTCGGCGGATTCAGCAACGCGCTGTTTCGTCGCGCGGACGTTGTCGAGCTGCTGCCGGCCTTGACCGAGGAGGGCGGCGGCTTCGTCGCCAGCCTGGATTTTGCCTTGTATATCTGCCTGCTGCGACGCGGCAACCTGGCGGTATCGAACAATGTGCTGAGCGCTGAGCGTCTTTATCCGGAGCGGCTGAGCGCGCAGCAACCGATGAAGGACGCGATGGACATCGAGCGCGAGTGGCTCTCGCAAATGCTCAAGGTCCGCAACGGTGAGTCGGCGCCGGCGCCAGGCTGGGTGCGTTACATCCCGTTGGCAAAGGCTGATGAGTCGCCAAGGGTTTGGGATGAGCTGCCGTTGAGTCGTACCCTGGGTTCCCGGCAGAGCCGCCAGGAGTGTGGCGTCGGTGTGGACAGCCTGAGTTTCGGCGAACTCTATGCGCAATGGCTGGCGTGCCGGGTGCTGACCGAAGGGCAGCGCAAGTTGCTGCCGGAAACCATCGCCGGTTGGTCGCACCAGCCGCGAATCGTGCCGGTCATCATCGACGACAAAGGCAGTCGCGCCGGTGTGGAGCGTACGCTGGAGGCCCTCGCCAATCAGGATTATCCGGCGGAACTGGTGCTGGTACTGTCCGCGTCCTGTTCCGAAGCGGAGCTGGATGGACGCGTGTTTCGACTGCCGCTGCAAGACGACGGGCTGGAGCAGCTCAATAGCTTGCTGCCGCAACTGGAAGGCGCCGACTGGTTCTATCTGCTGCAACCCGGTGATCGCCCGGTGGCCACGGCGTTGCTGATCATGGCCGACCGGATCGCGCATTCGCGGTCTTTCACCTGCCTGTACAGCGACGAAGGCAGTCTGCGCAATGGCGAGTCGGCAGAGCCTGCGTTCAAGCCGGATTTCAACCTCGACCTCATGCGCAGCTATCCCTACGTCGGGCGGGCACTGGCGTTCAAGCGCGAGCGGGTTCTGGAGTTGGGAGGCCTGGCGTCTGACTTCGCGCAACTGGCGCCTCACGACCTGCTCTGGCGCATGGTCGAGAGCGACGGCACGCAGGTGATCGGGCATATCGCCGAAGTGTTGCTCGAATCGAAGTTCGATCTGTCCCAGTGGCTCACCGATCCGGGTGTTCTGGAGCAGAATCCACGGGTGCTCGATGCGCATCTGCAGCGCCTCGGGATTACCTACGAAACCCGACGTGAGGGCTCTGAGCTGCTCAATCGGGTCGACTATCGCCATGCCCGACGCCCGTTGGTCTCGGTGATCATCGTCGCTCAGGATCAGACGGCAGCCTTGCAGCGGTGTGTCGAAACGCTGCTGGAAAAGACTGCTTACACCGAGTACGAAATTATCCTGGTCGATAGTGGCAGCGAAACCGCCGAAGCTCGGGCCTGGCTCGACGGCATGGGGCAATTGGGCGGAGAGCGGATTCGCGTGTTGCGCTGCCTGCAAAAGCACAACCCTGCCGCCATTCACAACTTTGCCGTGAGCCAGGCGCGTGGCGAGTATGTGTTGCTGCTCAACGCTTTTGCGGTGATCACGCAAGCCGATTGGCTCGACGAATTGCTCAATCATGCGCAGCGCCCCGAAGTCGGAGTGGTCGGCGCCAAGTTGTACGACCCGGACGGCGGGATCTTGCATGCCGGGCTGATTCTCGGCTTGCAGGGGCCGGCCGGGCTGCCGTTCCTCGGGCAACCGATGCAGTCGGAGGGCTATATGTTCCGACTGCAGGCGGTGCAGGATCTGAGCGCCGTCGGCGGTGACTGCCTGATGGTTCGCAAGTCGGTCTTCGAAGAAGTCGCGGGGCTCGACGATCAGGACTTGAAGGTTGCCTACAACGTCGTGGATCTGTGCCTGCGTGTCGGTCGCGAAGGTTACCTGGTGGTGTGGAACCCACATGCCAGGCTGGCTTTGGGCACACGCCCGAGCGCCGTGGCAACGAGCGAAGAGCAACAACAGCACGAGCGCGAGCAGGATACTTTTTACCAGCGCTGGTTGCCGCTGATTGCGCGCGATCCGGCCTACAACGTCAACCTTGCGCTACAGGGTATCGGGGCCACCAACTTCAGTCTCGAGCCGGGTCTGCTGAGCGGCTGGCGTGCGTTTTCCAAGTCGAGTCTGCCCAACGTCCTCGTGGTGCCGATCAACGCGTCTGCCATCGGCCATTACCGCATGAGCCAGCCGATGATCGAGCTGGAGGCAGCCAACCGGGTCGAAGGGCGCATCTGTTACGGCTTGCCGTCGATTGTCGACATCGAGCGTCAGGCCCCCGACGTGATCGTGCTGCAGGGGCGCTACTCGGAGCACGCCATCGATGAAATCCCGCCCCTGAAAAAGTATTTCAGCGCCCGGCGTATTTTCGAGCTGGATGACTATGTCATCGACGTTCCTCATCGCAATGCCCACATCCGCAACATGCCGATCAAGCAGGACATGGAGCGCATGGTGCGTCGGGCGATCGGCCTCTGCGATCGGGTGGTCGTGTCGACGCAACCACTGGCCAATGCGCTGTCGGACATGCACCACGATATTCGTGTGGTGCCGAACATGCTCGCCAAAGACCTCTGGAGCAACCTGCGCAGCCAACGGCGTACGTCGAAAAAGCCACGGGTCGGTTGGGGCGGTGGCACCAGCCACCACGGCGACCTGGCAGTGATCGCGGAGGTGGTTCGCGAGTTGGCCAATGAAGTCGACTGGGTGTTCTTCGGCATGTGCCCGGATGACCTGCGGCCATACATGCATGAGTTCCACGGGGTGATCCCGCTCGACGTGTATCCGGCGAAACTGGCCAGCCTCAACCTCGATCTGGCCCTGGCACCGCTGGAGTTCCACATCTTCAACGACTGCAAGAGCAACCTGCGGCTGCTGGAGTACGGCGCTTGCGGCTATCCGGTGATCTGCACTGACACCGAAGCCTATCGCGGCTATCTGCCGTGCACGCGGGTCAAGACCAACACCACCGATGAATGGCTGCAGGCGATTCGCATGCACCTGGCCGATCCCGATGCCAGTTACCGCATGGGCGACGAGTTGCGTGAGGTGGTGCTGCGCGATTACGTGCTGCGTGGCGACAACCTGCGTTACTGGGAAAATGGCTGGCTGGCGGACTGACCGGTTCCAATCGTTGAAACAGCTCGATGAAAGGGATGAGTCCGGTGACGGATTCATCCCTTTTTTCATGGCTGCAAGTCCTGCGACACATAGCGCACCGAGCTGGCGCGTTTCCTGCAAGTCCCCCTCAAATCGCCATAAAACGAGCGCTCGCGGTCATTGCCCCTGCGCCCGAAACGGCAGAAAGGTTTAGCCAGAAGGCCGCAACGCTCAAGAAAGCGACGCGCAGCGCTGTGACGAACTAGAGGGGAGAGGATGAAGGCAGTTATTTTGGCGGGTGGCCTGGGCACGCGCATCAGTGAAGAGTCGCACCTCAAGCCCAAGCCGATGATCGAGATCGGCGGCAAGCCAATTCTCTGGCACATCATGAAGCAGTACTCCGCCCACGGCATTCACGACTTCGTGATTTGCCTGGGCTACAAGGGGTATGCAATCAAGGACTTCTTCGCCAACTACTTCCTGCACACCTCCGACGTGACCTTCGACATGCGCGAAAACCGCATGGACGTTCACCAGAATTACAGCGAGCCATGGCGCGTGACGCTGATCGATACCGGTGAAGAAACCATGACCGGTGGCCGCCTGGGGCGAGCCGCGCGCTATCTGGAAAATGAAGAAGCCTTCTGTTTCACCTATGGCGACGGCGTTTCCGATTTGAACATCAGCGCGTTGGTCGATTTCCACCTGACTCACGGCAAACTGGCCACCGTCACCGCCGTACAACCGCCGGGACGCTACGGTGCGCTGGATCGCGAAGGCGACCGGGTGCTGGGTTTCACCGAGAAGCCACGCGGGGACGGAGGCTGGATCAACGGCGGCTTTTTCGTGCTGTCGCCCAAGGTCCTGCCGCTGATCGAAGGCGATTCGACGTCGTGGGAATCCGGTCCGCTCGACGGCCTGGCTGCGCGTGGTGAGCTGATGGCGTTTCAGCACGATGGCTTCTGGCAGCCCATGGACACCCTGCGCGACAAGAACCACCTCGAAGCCCTGTGGCAGAGCGGGGAGGCCCCATGGAAGCAATGGGCCTGAGTGCGGATTTCTGGCGCGGCAAACGCGTTCTTGTCACCGGACATACCGGTTTCAAAGGCAGTTGGCTGACCCTGTGGCTGCAAAGCCTCGGCGCGCAAGTCAGCGGTTTCTCTCTCGATCCTTCGACTGAACCGAGCCTGTTCGAACTGGCGCGCGTGCACGAAGGCATCAACGATCAGCGCGGTGATCTGCGTGATCTCGGCGCCTTGCTGGAAATCATCGCTGACACCGAGCCGGAGATCGTTCTGCACCTGGCCGCTCAGCCGTTGGTGCGCGAAGGCTATCGTGATCCGCTCGGCACTTACTCCAGCAACGTCATGGGCACGCTGAACCTGCTTGAAGCGATTCGTCAGGTCGGTTGCGTGCGTGCCTGCGTGCTGGTGACCACCGACAAGGTCTACGCCAACAAGGAATGGCTGTGGCCGTACCGCGAAGACGAAGCCCTCGGTGGTCACGATCCTTACAGCAGCAGCAAGGCCTGCTGTGAATTGCTCGCACAGTCGTATGCCGCGTCGTTCTTCCCGGCCGACAAGTACGCCGAACACGGTCTGGCTTTGGCTACCGCGCGCGCCGGCAACGTTCTGGGCGGCGGTGATTTTGCCCCTGAGCGACTGATTCCCGACGTGCTCAAAGCCTGGACCGCAGACGAACCGGTGACCCTGCGTTACCCGCAAGCCGTGCGCCCATGGCAGCACGCGCTGGAGCCGCTGGCCGGTTACCTGCAACTGGCCGCCGGCCTCTACGAGCAAGGCCCGGAATACGCCGGTGCGTGGAACTTCGGCCCGGGTGAAGCGGACATGTGCAGCGTTGGCGAAGTCGTCGAATTGCTCGCCAGCCGCTGGCCGCAGGCACGTGGTCTGCGCATCGAAAAAAGCGAGTTGCATGAGGCTGGCCTGTTGCGCCTGGACAGCAGCCGCGCGCGCCAAGTGCTCGGCTGGCAGCCACGCTGGACCTTGCAGGCATGTCTGACCCAGACCCTCGACTGGCATTTGGCGTGGCAGAACGGCGATGACATGCGCGGCGTCACCCTCGGCCAACTGAACCTGTACCGAGGCGCGCTGTGAGCGAGTTTTCCCTGAAGGCGTTGCCGTTGGCCGGACTGTTCAGCGTCCAGCACAAACGTTTCGAAGATCAACGCGGGCACTTCGCCCGGCTGTTTTGCGAAGGCAGCCTGAGTGCGTTCGGCAGCGAATTCCATATCCGCCAGATCAACCATTCCTGCACCCGCGAGAAGGGCAGTGTGCGCGGTCTGCATTATCAGAATGGCAACGCGCCGGAAGCCAAACTGATCACCTGCCTGCGTGGGGAAGTGTGGGACGTGGCGGTGGATCTGCGCCCCGATTCCGCGACGTTTCTGCACTGGCACGCCGAACACCTGAAGGCCGGTGACGGGCGCAGCCTGCTGATCCCGGCCGGGTTCGCCCACGGTTTCCAGACCCTCACCGAAGATGCCGAATTGCTCTACCTGCACAGCGCCGATTACGCGCCGGAGCATGAGGGCGGTCTGTCGGTCAACGATCCACGGCTGGCGATTGCCTGGCCGTTGCCTGTCAATAATTTGTCAGCGCGTGATTCCAGCCATCCCGCGCTTGATCAACACTTTGCTGGAGTGCGTCTATGAACTGCCGTGGGTGCGCCGCACCGCTGAGCCTGCCGCTGATCGACCTTGGCACCTCGCCGCCGTCCAACGCCTACGTCCATGCTGATCGCCTGGAGCAGGCCGAGCAGTGGGTGCCGTTGAAAGTCGCGGTGTGCCAACAATGCTGGCTGGTGCAGACCGAGGATTACACCCGCGCCGACAGCCTGTTCGACGCCGAGTACGCCTACTTCAGTTCGTTCTCCAGCACCTGGCTGGCCCATGCCGAACGCTATGTCGCCGAGATGGTCGAGCGCTTCGGCCTGACTGCCGACAGCCGCGTAGTGGAAGTCGCCGCCAATGACGGTTACCTGCTGCAATACGTCGCCGCACGTGGCATCCCGTGCCTGGGTGTCGAGCCAACCCGCAGCACCGCACAGGCGGCGCGGGAAAAAGGCCTGCAGATTCGTGAGCTGTTCTTCGGTCGCGACACCGCCGCGCAGTTGCAAGGCGAGGGCTGGGGCGCTGATCTGATGGCGGCCAACAACGTGCTCGCGCATGTGCCGGACATCAACGATTTCCTCGGCGGCTTCGCCACGCTGCTCAAGCCGACCGGCGTGGCCACGTTCGAATTCCCGCAACTGCTGACGCTGATGGCGGGCGCGCAGTTCGACACGCTCTATCACGAGCACTATTCCTACCTTTCGTTGACGGCCGTGCAGACCCTGTGCGAGCGCAATGGTCTGGAAGTCTTCGACGTCAGCCAACTACCGACGCACGGCGGATCGTTGCGGGTGTTCGTGCAACGCAAGGACGGCCAGCGTCGTCCGGTACAAGCGGCGGTGCAGCAGCAACTGCAAGCCGAACTCGCTGCCGGGGTGAAAACCGCCGAATACTACGCCTCGCTCGCTCCTGCGGCAGAAAGCATCAAGCATCAATTGCTGCGCTTCCTGTTGCAGGCCAAGGCTGAAGGCAAACGTGTGGTCGGTTATGGCGCTGCCGCCAAAGGCAACACCTTGCTCAACTACGCCGGGGTCAAACCGGACCTGCTGGCCTGGGTGGCCGATGCCAACCCGCACAAGCAGGGCAAGTTCCTGCCGGGCAGCCGCATCCCGATTGTTGCGCCTGAGCGTATTGCCCAGGAGCGGCCTGACTACATTCTGGTGTTGCCGTGGAACCTGTTGAGCGAAGTGACGCAGCAGCTGTCTGCTGCCAAGGCATGGGGCGCACGCTTTGTCGTCGCCGTTCCGGAGTTGAGCATTCAATGAGCAGAATTCATTACACCAAACCCAGCGTTGGCGAACTCGAAGCGCAGTATGCCCTGGACGCCGTGCAGAACGGTTGGGGCGCACGTTGCTACGAATACCTGACTCGTTTCGAGCACGGCTTTGCCGAGCATCTGGGCGCCACCTACGCCATCGCCACCTCCAGCTGCACCGGCGCGCTGCACATGGGTATGGCCGCGCTGGGTGTCGGCGCTGGCGACGAAGTGATCCTGGCCAACACCAACTGGATTGCCTCGGCGGCACCGATCACTTATCTGGGCGCCACGCCGGTGTTCGTCGATGTACTGGCGGACAGCTGGTGCCTGGATCCGCAACTGGTCAGAAAGGCGATCACCCCGCGCACCAAGGCGATTCTCGCTGTGCATCTGTACGGCAATCTGTGTGACATGGACGCGCTGCTCGCCATCGGTCGCGAGTTCGGCATCCCGGTGATCGAAGACGCGGCGGAAGCCATCGGCTCACAATGGCGCGGCAAGGCTGCCGGCTCGCTGGGGGCTTTCGGCGCTTTTTCGTTTCATGGCACCAAGACCATGACCACCGGTGAGGGTGGCATGTTCGTCACCTCGGACAAGGCCTTGTATGAGCGGGTCCTGACCCTGTCCAACCATGGTCGCGTGGCGGGATGCACCAAGCAGTTCTGGCCGGAGTTTGTCGGCTTCAAGTACAAGATGAGCAATCTGCAGGCCGCTGTCGGCTGTGCTCAGGTCGAGCGAATCGATGAGTTGATCGAACGCAAACGGGCGATTTTTGCCCACTACGCGCGAGCGCTCGAAGGCGTAGCGGGTGTGTCGCTCAATCCCGAACCGGCCCATGGCCGCAATGGCTACTGGATGCCGACCGTGGTGTTCGATGCCGATACCGGTATCCACCGCGAGCAAATGATCGCCGCCTTTCAGGCCGCCGACATCGACGCCCGGGTGTTTTTCTGGCCGCTGTCGTCGCTGCCGATGTTCAGCGAATACGCGGTCGATACGCCGCTGGCGTTTGCCTTGCCCGAGCGTGCCTTCAACCTGCCGAGCTATCACGACATGACCGACGCCGATCAACAGCGTGTGGTGCAAGTGGTGCTGGATCTGCTGGCGCGCAGGCACACATTGTGAAGATGTATCTGCTGGGGGCCGCCAACCCGGAAGCGGTGCGCATGCTGCACGCCGTCAAGCGCAGCACGCCGAACATCGAATTCGCCTTTCTCGACAACGATCCGCGCAAGCACGGCACGCTGTTCTACGGGGTGCCGGTGCTCGGTGGCTGCGAACTAGTCGGCGAACTCAATGGCGAGGACGTGCGCTTCGTCAATCTGATCACCGGCAGTACCCGGTTACGCTACGAAACCACCTGTCAGCTGGTGGATGCCGGTGCACGCCTTGGCCAGTTCGTTCATCCGGGTATCGACCTGAGCATGATCCGCATGGGGCAGGGCAGTTATCTGCAGGAAGGCGTGCTGATGCAGGCTGAAGTGACACTGGGCGACAACACCAGCATCAGCGCCGGCAGTGTCGTGGGACATGAAGGGCAGATCGGCCACTCGGTGTTCATGGCGCCGGGCGTGTGTATCGCCGGTTGTGTGGAAATCGGCGACGGGACCTTTATCGGCACCAACGCCACGATCCTGCCGCGCCTGCGCATCGGTCGCTGGGTGACCATCGGCGCCGGTGCGGTAGTCACCAAAGATGTTCCGGATTTTTCGGTCGTGGTGGGCAATCCCGCCAGGATCATCAAGACCAACGCAGTGCCTTACCCGGATGCCAGGGTGTTCAGGTAAGCCGTTTCCCGAATTTTTGGAGAGTTGCAATGAATCCGCATGAACAGTTTCGCGAAGAAGTAAAAGCCAACATCGAAGGCCTGCAGAAAGACCAGGCCCTGCAGACCGAGTCTCTCGACTGGGTCGGCACCACGGCCAGACACAAGTACACCTACAACTTCAGCTGGATGGGCCGGCCGATCATTCAGTTCCCGCAGGACATGGTCGCGATGCAGGAAATCATCTGGAACCTGCGTCCGGACGTGATCGTCGAGACGGGTATCGCGCACGGCGGTTCGCTGGTGTTCTACGCCTCGATCCTGGAACTGATCGGGCATGGCGAAGTACTGGGCATCGACATCGATATTCGCGAGCACAACCGCGAAGCCATCGAAGCGCACCCGATGTTCAAACGCATCAGCATGATCCAGGGTTCGAGCATCGATAACGCCATCGTCGATCAGGTGCGCGAGCGCGTGCAGGGCAAAAAAGTGCTGGTGGTGCTGGACTCCAACCACACCCACGAGCATGTCCTCGAAGAACTGCGTCTGTATGCACCTCTGGTTTCGGTGGGCAGCTATTGCGTGGTCATGGACACCGTGGTCGAAGACATGCCGGCCGATGCGTTCCCGGATCGTCCGTGGGGCAAGGGTGACAACCCGAAAACCGCGGTGTGGGCTTACCTGGAAGAGAATCGCGACTTCGAGATCGATCAGGCGATTCACAGCAAATTGCTGATCACAGTCGCGCCGGATGGTTATCTGCGTCGCGTGCGTTAATCGACACAACAACGATGGGTTTTCGGCGACGCGCCGTTTGTGGGGAATATATGCAAGGCAAGAACACTTCTGTAACCGATCTGGCACTCAACGAACAGTTGACCGTTGTGCTGATCTCCCACGAACGCCCGGCGTTTTTGCGTAGAGCCATGCGCTTCTACAGCAGCTTGCCGTGCAGGATTCTGGTGCTGGATTCGTCGGCAGTGGCGCTGACAGGTATCCCTGCCGAATTCACCCACGTGGATTATCAGCACTTGCCGCAGTTCGGCTACTGGGGCATTCGCGCCAAGCTGGCGTACGGTGTCGAGCAGCTGCAAACGCCTTACATGGTGTTTGCCGCCGACGATGACTTCCTTGTGCATGATGCCCTGCACGAAGCGGTGGCATTCATGGAGGCCAACCCCGATTACAGCCTGTGCCATGGCTACAGCCTGATGTATCTGGCAATGGCCAACAGCGTCAACTACTACCGTCGTGACAAGAAAGTCTGCGAAGACTACTCGGCCGATCAGGCCGAAGAGCGTTTGCTCGATTACATGCATCAGTACCTGCCGCCGTTCTATGCCGTGCAGCGTACGGCGATCTTGCGCGACTGGTACGCAGCCATGCCGCAAGACACGATCTTCCAGTGGCAGGAAGTCGGTCACACCTTTTACATGCTGGCCCGCGGCAAGGTGCGGATTCTGCCGATTCCTTATGTCGTGCGCGAAATCAACTATGGCCAGTCCGATCACAACACCGAGATCTATCACACCCTGGCCTACATGGACGCCAAGAGCGTGGCCGGACGTGAAGCGTTTGCCGAATTCCTGGCGGGGTTGCCGACCCAGCTCCAGCATCAGGATCCACAGCAGGGCAAACAGTTTGCTCTGAAGAGTTTTGCCACGCTGGCCGACAGCCTGCAGAACTATCGGGCACTCACCGCCGAGTTGATTTTCGAGTCGACCTGGGTCGATATCGCGACGGACCCGCAGCGTCGGTTCGGTCCGAAGCAATACGTGGAAATGCCGTTCTACAATCAGGTGTTTTTCGATCAGCTGACGCAATTCGAGTTTCTGTTGCACGCGATGCCTGCCGGACGCGTTCAGCTCCAGGAACTGGAAGGTATCTGGGCTCGCCAGCAGAGCCTGATGCTGGAACGCAACAATGACACCCCGCAAAGCGTGCTCGACCGCTTGTGGCAGGCACACGACGCCAACGTGTTCAATCGCGCGGTGATCAAGCAACTGATCGCGCAATTGCAACCGCTGGACGAAGAAGGCGACGTGCCCGTGCTGCGCGACTGGGTCGCGCGTCTGGACACGGTGTTGCTCGAAGGTCATCAGCCGACATTCGCCAGGATGCTCACCGGCCGACTGCTCGAGTGGCTCGCTGCACGTGAGCCGGATACCGAGCAGGCCGCGGCGATTGCCGGTTATCTGGCAGACAATGCCGGTGGTCCGCAGTTCGGCATTTTCCTGCTCGATCTGGACAACGACATCGACAAGTTGCAGATCACCCTGGACAGCTTGCTCGAAGGTCACAGCAAAGCCTTCAAGGTCGTGGTCTTCACCACAGGCGAACCGCCTGCTGCAACCACTGCGCAAAATACCCTGCACTTTGTGCGCGTGACCCAAAGCAACTTCGTCGACAAGCTCAATCAGAGTGTTAATCAATCGACCAGCGACTGGCTGCTGCTGGCTGAGGCGGGTGAAGAGTTCACGGCGGCCGGCCTCCTGCGGGCGAGCCTGGAACTGATGGCTGCGCCGGGTGTGCGTGCGGTTGCCACCGATGAGATTCAGCGTCTGGAAAATGGTGCGCTGGTGGATATGTTCCGCCCGGGCTTCAACCTCGATCTGCTGCAAAGCGTTCCGTCACTGATGGCGCGGCACTGGTTGATTCGTCGCGAAGTGCTGACGGGGCTTGGTGGTTATCAGGCCGATTTCAGCAAGGCGCTGGAACTGGATGTGCTGCTGCGCATCATCGAGCAGGGCGGCCTCGACGGCCTCGCCCATCTCGATGAGCCATTGCTGATCACCCGGGCGCCGGAGCTGGCAGAAAATCCTCACGAGCGTCAGGCGCTGCTGCGGCATTTGGGCAATCGTGGTTACAAGGCTCAGGTCACCTCGACGCAGCCTGGCACCTGGCAGATCGACTATCGCCATGTCGAGCGACCGCTGGTCTCGGTGATCGTGCCCGCTGGCGACGATTTGGGCGCATTGCAACGCTGCCTGGACGCCGTGCTGCTCAGAACCCGTTACACCCGCTATGAGTTGTTGGTGGCGGTCAACCCGAATCAGTCGGCCGAGATCAATGACTGGCTGGGAACGCAGCGCAACGCCAAAGTGCGGGTGCTGCATGCCGATCGTCCGCTTGACCCGGTGGCGTTGTACAACGCGGCCAGCCAAGAGGCGCAGGGCGAATATCTGGTGCTGCTGGCCAGCGACAGTGAAGTGGTCAACCCGAACTGGATCGAGTCGTTGCTCAATCACGCCCAGCGTCCTGAGGTCGGCATCGTCGGTGCCAAACTGGTGGACCGCGACGGCAAGATCGCCCAGGCCGGTTTGATTCTCGGGTTGAACGACGGGGTGGCTTCGGCCTTCATCGGCGAGAAACACACTAACGAGGGTTACATGCAACGCTTGGCGGTCGAGCAGAACTATTCGGCGGTATCGCGGGTGTGCCTGATGGTGCGCAAAGAATTGTTCAACGCGCTGGGTGGTCTGGACGAAGTGACCTTCGCCGATGGCTTCAGCGACGTTGATCTGTGTCTCAAGGCCGGGCAGGCCGGTTACCTCACCGTGTGGACGCCGCTGGTGCAGGTGTTGCACACCGGCGAGTTGCCGCAAACCCCTGAAGCATTGGCCGCATTGCGTGAGAAGTGGAGCGCGGCCTTTGCTCAGGATCCGGCGTACAACGCCAACCTGGCGCTGACCGGCAAAGGTTTTACCCTGGGCGAAAGTGCCCCGATCAATTGGGCGCAATTGCTCGGCTAAGCCCGGCGACCAGGACACAGGAATCCAGACATGTTCAACGGTAAATCGATTTTCATCTCCGGCGGCACCGGCTCGTTCGGGCGCAAATTCATCGCCCGTCTGCTGGAGCAATACCAGCCCAAGCGCGTGGTGGTGTTTTCCCGTGACGAACTGAAACAGTATGAGATGCAGCAGACGTTCAACGCGCCGTGCATGCGTTACTTCATCGGTGATGTGCGCGACGCTGACCGTCTGCGGCAGGCCATGCGCGGCATTGACTACGTGGTGCATGCCGCCGCGTTGAAGCAGGTGCCGGCAGCGGAATACAACCCGACTGAATGCATCCGTACCAACGTCAATGGCGCGGAAAACATCATCGCCGCCGCCATCGACAATGGCGTGAAGAAAGTCGTGGCACTGTCGACCGACAAGGCGGCCAGCCCGATCAACCTGTACGGCGCGACCAAGTTGCTCTCGGACAAGTTGTTCGTCGCCGCCAACAACATTGCCGGCGAGCAGCCAACCCGTTTTGCCGTGGTGCGCTACGGCAATGTGGCGGGCTCGCGCGGTTCGGTGGTGCCGTTCTTCAGCAAGCTGATCGCCGACGGTGCTCAGGAGCTGCCAATCACCGACGAGCGCATGACGCGGTTCTGGATCACCCTCGACCACGGCGTGCAATTTGTCCTCGACAGCTTTGCGCGCATGCACGGTGGTGAAGTGTTCGTGCCGAAGATTCCGTCGATCCGCATCGTCGATCTGGCGCGGGGCATGGCCGAACATCTGCCGCACAAGAACGTCGGCATTCGTCCCGGCGAGAAGCTGCATGAGTTGATGGTGCCGCTGGACGATGCGCGGATGACCCTGGAGTTTGAGGATCACTACACCATCCAGCCGTCGATCCGCTTCACCAGCGTCGATGTCGATTTTGCCGTCGACAATCTTGGCGAGCAGGGGCGTGCCGTGAGCGAAGATTTCGAGTACCGCTCCGACACCAATCCGCACTTCCTCTCGGTCGGGCAGATCACTGACCTGCACGCGAAGCTCTCGGTATGATTCCCTACGGTCGGCAAAGCCTTGATCAGGTAGACATCGACGCGGTTGTCGAGGTGCTGCAATCGGACTGGCTGACCCAAGGGCCGACCATCGAGCGCTTCGAGCAGGCGATGGCCGAACGTTGCCAGGCGCACTTCGCCGTCGCGGTGTGCAACGCCACAGCGGCGTTGCACATCGCCTGCCTGGCTGCGGGCCTGGGGCCGGGCGATCGTTTGTGGACAACCCCGAACACCTTTCTCGCCTCGGCCAATTGCGGGCGTTATTGCGGCGCCGAGGTCGATTTCGTCGATATCGATCCGCTGACCTGGAACCTCGATACCTTCGCCCTCGAAGCGAAACTCGATCAGGCCGAACAGGACGCCAACCTGCCGAAAGTGCTGGTGGCGGTGGCGTTCTCCGGGCAGAGCTGCGACATGCGCAGGATTGCCGAGCTGGCCGAGCGCTATAACTTCACGGTGATCGAAGATGCGTCGCACGCGGTCGGTGCGTCCTATGCAGGACGTCCGGTCGGCTGCGGCCAATTCGCGGCGATGACGGTATTCAGTTTCCACCCGGTGAAGATCATCACCAGTGCCGAGGGCGGTATGGTCTTGACCCATCGCCCGGAGCTGGCCGAGCGTCTGCAACGCCTGCGTTGCCACGGCATGACCCGAGATCCGCAGCAAATGAGCGAACCGAGCCACGGTCCGTGGTACTACGAGCAGATCGAGCTGGGTTTCAATTACCGCATCACCGATCTGCAAGCCGCGCTGGGTTTGTCGCAACTGGGCAAGCTCGACGACTTCATTGCCCGGCGTCGCGAACTGGCGGCGCGTTACGATCGCCTGCTGGCGTACTTGCCGGTGACGTTGCCCAGCCTTCAGCCTGAGGCAGAGTCGGCTTGGCATCTGTATGTGATTCGTTTGCAGACCGATCGCATCGGCCTCAGCCACCGTCAGGTGTTTGAGGGCTTGCGCAGTGCCGGTATTGGCGTGAATCTGCATTACATTCCTGTGCACTTGCAGCCCTACTATCGCGACCTGGGTTTCGCCGAGGGCGATTTCCCCGAAGCCGAGCGGTATTACGCCGAGGCGATCAGCCTGCCGCTATTTCCGCTGTTGAGCGATGAACAACAGGATTACGTGGTCGAGCAATTGCGTCGGCTGACCGAATAACTGCCGCTGTGGCAACGGATGAGTATCTGCAATGCGTCCCTTGAGTGAGCAGGAACAGTTCTGGCAGGGCGATTTCGGTAACCGGTACTTCGAGCGCAATGTCGGGCAACCGCTGGTGGCGGCGAACCTGGCGTTGTTTGCCCAAGCGCTGAGCCGTGCCGCAGGTATCGACAGTCTGCTAGAGCTGGGCACCAGCGTCGGCAACAATCTGCAGGCGTTGCATCAACTGCTGCCACGCTGCGAGCTGTTCGGTGTCGAGATCAACGATAACGCCTGTGCACAGGCGCGGACGTTGGGCATTGCCCGGATCTGGCAGGGCTCGCTGTTCGATTTTCCGCGTGAGCGCCGCTACGACCTGACATTGAGCAAAGGCGTGCTGATCCACCTGGCCCCGGAGCTGTTGCCGACGGCTTATGCGCAGTTGTATGAGTTGAGTCAGCGCTACATCCTGATCGCCGAGTATTACAATCCGGCGCCCGTGGAGGTGTCTTATCGTGGCAACAGCGGCAAGCTGTTCAAGCGTGATTTCGCCGGCGAAATGCTCGACCGTTATGCCGATCTGCAGCTGCTGGATTATGGTTTTGTCTATCACCGCGATCCGCAGTTTCCTGTGGACGATATCACTTGGTTTCTGCTGGAAAAACGCCCTTGAGCAACGTCGCAATTATCCCGGCCCGTGGCGGCAGCAAACGTATTGCGCGCAAGAACCTGGCGCCGTTTGATGGCGTGCCGATGATGGTCCGTTCGATCCGCACGGCGCTGGATTCAGGCTTGTTTGACCAGGTGGTGGTCAGCACCGACGATGCCGAGATTGCTGATGTGGCGCGAGCGCACGGTGCGCAGGTGCCCTTCATGCGTCCGGCGGCGCTGGCCGATGACTACACCGGCACCGCGGCGGTGATCGTGCATGCCTTGCAGCAGCTACCGGCCTTCGATTACGCCTGTTGCGTGTACGCCACGGCGCCGCTGTTGCAGGCACGCTATTTGCGCCAGGGCATCGAGTTGCTCGAGCAACATCCAGACAAGTCTTTCGCGTTCTCCGTGTGCGGGTTTGGTTTTCCGGTGCAGCGTGCACTGACACTGGATGCGCAGGGCGCCTTGACTGCTTTGTATCCCGAATTTCGCGAGACTCGCTCCCAGGACCTGCCCGAAGCCTTTCAGGACGCCGGCCAGTTTTACTGGGGGCGCAGTGAAGCGTGGTTGCGTGGCGAAGTGCTCTATTCGCCAGCCAGTCTGCCGGTGATTCTGCCCCGTCATCTGGTGCAGGACATCGACACCCTTGATGACTGGAAACGCGCCGAATATCTTTACGCCGCGCTCAAGGCCGGTGGAGAGCTGCAATGAGAGTTTTGATTCGTGCCGACGCCTCGCCAACCATTGGCAGCGGCCACATTGCCCGCTGCCTGACGCTGGCGCGAGTGTTGCGCGGGCAGGGCAGCCACGTCGCGTTTGCCTGCCGGCGCCTGCCGGGGCATCGCCTCGATGCCTTGCGCGCCGAGGGCTTCGAGACGTTTGCGCTGCCTGAGCGCTATGCCGCTGAAGACCCGCAGCAAGCCATCGAATCGATGCTGCCGTGGCAGGCCGACATCGACGCGTTGGCTGCGGTGCTCGAGGGGCACGCCGAGTTCGACTGGGTCATCGTCGATCACTACGGCCTCGATCACCAATGGCAAACGGCTGCTCGACAGTGGGCGCCACGGATTGCAGCAGTGGATGATCTTGCCTCGCGGCGCTACAGCGTCGATCTGTTGCTCAATCAGAATCTCTCGGGCCTGCACGAAAATTATCAGCCGCTGTTGCCTGAAGGGTGCCGCACCTTGCTCGGCCCACGCTATGCCATGTTGCGTGAAGAATTCAGCTGCCCGGCCATCGAGATCAAACACCGGGCCCAACGGGTATTGGTCAACTTCGGCGGTTTCGATGCCGCGCAGCAAACCCATCACGCCATGCTCGCGCTGGCCGATTTTCCTGAGCTGCAGGTGGACTTTGTCGCCGGTGCCGACAATCCGGCCTGGGCGCAGATGCAGGCGCTGGCCGAGACACGGCCGAACTGGCGTCTGCACAGTTTTGTCAGCGATTTCCATCAGCGCATGACCGAAGCCGATCTGTTTATCGGCGCCGGCGGCGGTACCAGTTGGGAGCGGGCGGCGATGGGGCTGCCGACGATCTGTATTGCCGTGTCGAACAATCAGCAGGCCAACGGCGAAGTCATGGCGGCAGCCGGCGCGCATGTGTTCATGGGCGCCCGCGAGCAGGTCAGTGTCGAGCAATTGCGCGACGCCATCGGCTTTGTCACCGGCAATCATTATTTGCGCCAGAGCCTGGCCGAGCGCTCGCGGCAACTGGTCGACGGGCGCGGCGCCGAGCGTGTCGCGGCGGCACTGGCCGGTGCCGTGCTGAAGGTGCGCGCGGCGACGCTGGACGATGCGCAGTTGCTGTTTGATGGGCGCAATGCCGAAACGGTACGGCGCTGGTCGCTGGACAGCGGCGTGATCGATTGGCCGCAGCACCTGAACTGGCTGACGGCGAGCTTGCGCAATCCGCAGCGCCTGCTGCTCATCGCCGAGGCGGACGACGGCGCGGTCGGCGTTGTGCGTTATGACCTGCGCGGGTTTGAAGCCGAAGTCTCGATCTACTTGCTCGAACGGCGGATGGGGCTGGGGTGGGGCAGGGCGCTGTTGGCCTGTGGCGAGGCATTTGTTGCCGCGCACTGGCCGCAGCTGCAGGTCATCACTGCTCAGGTGTTGCCTGACAACCGCCCCTCATTGAATGTGTTTCGTGACGCCGGGTTTACTCAAAGTGCCTGTGCGTTCACCCGTGTTTTGAAGGATCACCCGCATGACTAGTTTCAAGATCGGCAACCGCCTGATCGGCGCCGACGCGCCGCCGTTCATCATTGCCGAGATGAGCGGCAACCATAACCAGTCGCTGGACGTTGCCCTGCAAATTGTCGAGGCCGCGGCCAAGGCCGGTGCGCATGCCTTGAAACTGCAAACCTACACCGCCGATACCATGACCCTGGATCTGGCCGAGGGGGAATTCTTCATCAAGGATCCGGGCAGTCTGTGGGCCGGCACTTCGCTTTATGATCTGTATGAAAAGGCCCATACGCCGTGGGAATGGCATGCGCCGATTTTCGCCCGAGCGAAAGAGCTGGGCATGCTCGCGTTTTCCACGCCGTTCGATGACAGCGCCGTGGACTTTCTCGAAAGCCTCGATGTGCCTGCCTACAAGATTGCCAGTTTCGAAAACACCGATTTGCCGTTGATCCGCCGTGTGGCGGCTACTGGCAAGCCTTTGATCATTTCCACCGGCATGGCCAGCATTGCCGAGCTTGATGAAGCCGTGCGCGCCGCACGTGAGGCCGGTTGCAAGGATCTGGTGCTGCTCAAATGCACCAGCACTTATCCGGCGACACCGCTTAACAGCAACGTGCGCACGATCGCGCATCTGCGTGAGTTGTTCGGTTGCGAGGTCGGGCTGTCTGATCACTCGATGGGCGTCGGTGTGTCTGTGGCGGCCGTGGCGCTCGGTGCGACCGTGGTGGAAAAACACTTCACCCTCGACCGTTCAGCGGGCGGGGTGGATGCCAGTTTCTCCCTGGAGCCGGCGGAAATGGCCAGTCTGGTGGTGGAAACCGAGCGTGCCTGGCAAGCCATGGGCCAGGTGCATTACGGCGTTACAGAGGCGGAACGCAAGTCGCTGGTCTATCGCCGCTCGCTGTACGTCACCGCCGACATGGCCGCTGGTGACACCTTTAGCGGGGACAATCTGCGTGCTATTCGACCCGGCCTCGGTCTGCCGCCCAAGCACACCGACGCCGTCCTCGGCCGCCGCGCACGCACGCCGATCAAGCGCGGTACGCCGCTGGACTGGTCGTTGGTCGAATAACCCGATCTGCACCGATTCGGCAAAATAGCGTGACCTGCGAGTCATAACGCGCATCTTCACTGTATTGTATTGATCGGGGTGATGGCGCCTGGCTCGTTTTCGATTCCAGTGATAGCCCTTTGCGCTCCCCGTGGCTGCCCGTTGTGGCGGCCGTTTTCTGTTTGTCGGCGCCCCTCGAAATCCTTGCGAGCGGTGGTCTTGGGCTGTTTTTTATTGGGAAGCCGTAATGATTGGCATAAAAAGCATTGCGAGCTACGTTCCTGTAGCCGGCGTGGACAATTACGCACAAGGTGCAAAATTCGAGAAGGATGAAGAATTCATCCTTGGCAAGATCGGCTCGGCGTTCCTGCCGCGCAAAGACGCTGAACAAGAAACTTCCGATCTGTGCGTGGAAGCGGCCAATGCGCTGTTCGCCAGTAACCCTGAGCTGAAGCGTGAATCGATCGATGCGTTGATCGTCGTCACTCAGAACGGTGATGAAGAAGGCCTGCCACACACCGCCGCGATCGTGCAGGACAAACTCGGTCTGCCGACCAACGTGGCGGCGTTCGACATTTCCCTGGGCTGTTCCGGTTATGTCTACGGCATCTACGCGATCAAGGGCTTCATGGAAGCCGCCGGCCTGAAGAACGGCCTGCTGATCACCGCTGATCCGTATTCGAAAATCGTTGATCCGGAAGACCGCAATACCACCATGCTGTTCGGCGATGCCGCGACCGCTACGTGGATGGGCGAAGATCCGGTCTGGGCGCTGGGCAAGGCCAAGTTCGGCACTGACGGCTCCGGTGCGCCGCACTTGAAAGTCACCGATGGCGTGTTCTTCATGAACGGTCGTCAGGTGTTCAACTTTGCGTTGCTGAAAGTCCCGGCACACTTGCACGAGTTGCTGGATGACTCTGGTCTGAAGGCCGATGACATCGATGCCTTCTGCATCCACCAGGGCAGTGCGGCGATTGTCGATGCCGTGGCGCGGCGCTTCGAAGGCGAGCCGGAGAAGTTCATCAAAGACATGGTCGAGACCGGCAATACCGTGTCTTCGAGCATTCCGTTGCTGCTGGAAAAACACGTCATCGATTCCGATTGGCAGCGTATTGCGCTGAGCGGCTTTGGTGTTGGTTTGTCGTGGGGCTCAGCGATCATCTATCGCCCTTGAGTCCGATCAAAAACGGCGGATACAAAAATAGCGTTCAAGGTTAACCTTGAGCGCTATTTTTTTGCCTGTAAGGGAGCGCGAGGCGCCATGAGCGAGTTTTTCCAAGCCAACGCCGAGGTGTTGCAGCGGCGCTGGCCGGCGCTGTTTGCACGATTGGTGACTGAAGATACTTCGGCGATTCAAGCTGAACTGGTGCAAGGCCTGGGCTCTACGCTGAGTGTCGACGGGATTCAACTGACCAGCCGCCACGACCGGATCCACGAGGCCCGGGTCCAGGCGGCCAGCCTTGCGGAAAAACCTCGGGTGCACGTCTACGGCACTGGCCTTGGCGACCTGCCATCGGTTTTGCTGGAGCAGGCCGCACTTGAACGGTTGTACGTGCACGTCCTCAACGGCGCCTTGTTTGCCCTGGTTCTACAGTTGCTCGACCAGCGGCAATGGCTTGAAGACCCTAGAGTGGAACTGATGTACGCCGGCGATCATGCGGATATCTACACGCCGTTTTTTGCGCTGCCCGCCGAAATGCTCCTGGCCGATGACTTCAGCGCGAAGATTCGTGATCGGCTAGTCAATGAAGTTCACCTGAGTTTCACCAATCGCCAGTTCGATCCGCAACTGCCGGCGATTCAGCAGCGTTTGCGCGATAGCCTGGAGGTGCTGCTTGCCGATGATGACGTGGCGCAACTGTTCGGCACCTGCGTCGGCCGCGAAATCTATGTGATCGGCACCGGGCCGAGCCTGGAAGGCCATTTTCAACGACTGGCGGCGGTGCGCAGTCAGGCCGAGCGGCCGCTGTTCATTTGTGTCGACACGGCTTATCGGCCTTTGCGTCAGCACGGGATCATCCCCGATCTGGTGGTGACGATCGATCAGTTGATCAGCTTTCGGCATCTGCCTTTCGAGGAGTCTGACGGCATCCCGCTGGTGTACCTGCCCATGAGCTCGCCGACGGTGTTGAAGGCCTGGCGGGGCAAACGCTATGGCGCTTATACCGCCAGCCCGGTCTACGCCACGTTGCGTGAGCAGCACCCGCGAGCCGAATTGAATGCCGGCGGCAGCGTGATTCACCCCGCCGTGGATCTGGCCGTGAAAATGGGCGGCACGCGCATCACGCTGTTCGGCGCCGACTTTGCCTTCCCAATGAACAAGACACATGCCGGATGGGACGATGGCGACCTGGGGCCGCCCGTTGAGCAGGCTCGGCACTGGGTGCATGACGGCAATGGCGAGCGGGTCCGGACTCAGCTGAATTTTCGTGGCTACCTGTGCGTGCTGGAGCGTTATATCGCTTTGCATCCACAGGTCAGTTTCCTTAACAGCAGTCGGGCAGGGGCGATGATCGCAGGCACGCAATTCAATCCGGAGTTTGTGCAATGAGCGCGCAGGTGATGTGCATCAGCGCATGCCGGCAATGCGCCGGATTGTTTCGTTTGGGCCGTGATGTCGAAGCGGCGCTGATCATGGTCGATGTATTCGACGAGGCGCAGCAGTTTTTTTCGCTCTCCGGTCAGGATGTCCAGCAGGCCTGGACACAGGTCCTGACAGATATACTGGCGTGTCAGGAACGCCAGGATTGGCTGGGGCTCGCCGATTTCATCGAGTATGAACTGATTGAATTGCTCGACGGTGCGCAGCGTTGAGCCGAGAGGGAGCGCTCTGGCACAGGCGTTGGTGGTAGGGGCGGTTTTATGGCGTCATTTTTTCGTGGGTGGGGCGCGCTAAGCCCTTGTTTTTTTGGGAGTGGCAGGGTGATGGCAAATTTTTTTCAAAAAGCCCTCAAGCAACCTGCAAACCCGACGATAACTATTACGAAGGTTCTCTAGGCCATACCCGGCGGTTGCCAGGGCCGGAAGCCGCAGTACCCAACCAACGAGGAATTCGTCATGGCTTTAACAGTAAACACCAACACTACGTCGTTGAACGTTCAGAAAAACCTGAACCGCGCTTCCGACGCTCTGTCGACTTCGATGCAGCGCCTGTCTTCCGGCCTGAAAATCAACAGCGCTAAAGACGACGCCGCTGGCCTGCAGATCGCTACCCGTATGACTTCCCAGATCCGTGGTGGCAACCAGGCGATCCAGAACGCCAACGACGGTATCTCCGTTGCTCAGACCGCTGAAGGCGCTCTGCAAGCTTCGACCGACATTCTGCAGCGTATGCGTGAACTGGCTGTTAAAGCCCGTACCGGTACCAACGGCAGCATCGACCAGAAAGCAACGAACGACGAATTCGCCCAGATGTCGGACGAACTGACCCGTATCTCTGCTTCGACCAACCTGAACGGCAAAAACCTGCTGGACGGTTCGGCTGGTACTGTGACCCTGCAAGTGGGCGCAAACACCGGTTCGGCTAACCACATCGACCTGGTACTGAGCTCCAAGTTCGACGCCGTCAGCCTGTCCGTAGGTAGCGGTACTGTAGTTCTGACCGGTGCAAGCGTATCGGGCGCTGCTGCCAACATCGACAACGCAATCACCGCGATCGACGCTGCAATTGCAACGATCAACAGCACTCGTTCGAGCCTGGGTGCTTCGCAAAACCGTCTGACCAGCACCATCTCCAACCTGCAGAACATCGTTGAGAACACCACCGCTGCACAGGGTCGTGTACAAGACACCGACTTCGCCGCAGAAACTGCTAACCTGACCAAGCAGCAAACTCTGCAGCAGGCTTCGACCTCCGTTCTGGCTCAAGCCAACCAACTGCCTTCCGCTGTACTGAAGCTGCTTCAGTAATTTCGGAACAAGTTTGGGCGGGAGGGTGCGCTGGTCGTGCTCTCTCGCCTTTTTACGTTAGGAGGTGATGAGCATGGACATGAGCGTCAAGCTTAACCAGTCTTATCCGGCTCCCAAGCCAGTTCCGCCGGTTGCTGACAAACCGTCAGAGACGCCCAAGGTTGCCAAGACTGAAGCGCCGGTCGCTGCCAAGAGTCAGGATTCGGATGACGCCAAGTTGAAGCTGGCGGTGCAGGAGATCGAGAAGTTCGTCCAATCGATCAAGCGCAATCTGGAGTTCTCGATTGACGAGCATTCCGGCAAGGTCATTGTCAAAGTGATCGCAAGCGAGACGGGTGAGGTCGTTCGACAGATTCCCTCCGCAGAAGCCCTCAAGCTGGCAGACAGCCTGGCCAATGCAAGCCACGTGTTGTTCGACGCAAAAGTCTGATAGCTGGCATGAATAATGTTTGTCTGTTCTCAGGACGCGTGTAACGGTCAAAAGAATGGCAACAATCTGAAGGGAGATGCACATGGCAAGTCCAATTCTACCGGGTTCCGGACTGGGTTCCGGCCTGGACATCGGTGCGATCGTCACTGCACTGGTTGACGCTGACAAAGCGCCGAAGCAGACGCAGATCGACACCGCGACCAAAGCCAACACGCTGAAAATTTCCGGCATTGGTTCGCTGAAGAGCGCGTTGACCGCGTTCCAGACGGCGATGACCAATCTGGGCAGCAAGACCAATCCTGCATTTGCCGGCTTCACCGCGACTGCGAGCAATACGAATCTGAGCGCGACGTCTGACAGCACCGCAGTGGCGGGCAGCTACAACGTCGTTGTCACTCAATTGGCCACTGGTTCGAAAATCGCCAGCGCCTCGTTCGCCGGCGGAACCGCCAGTGCCATTCCGAGTGGTACCCTGAAAATCAGTCAGAATGGCACTGATTACAACGTCGACATTCCTGCCAACTCCACTTTGCAGACCACCCGCGACGCCATCAACAAGGCGCAGGGCGCCAACGGTATCTCCGCCAACATTGTGACCGACGCCTCCGGTGCTTCGCGCCTGGTGATCAGTTCGAGCAAGACCGGCGAAGGTTCAGACCTTAAAGTCAGCGGTATTGCCGGTCTGGAAATTGACGGCACTCAGAAGATGGGTCTTAACCCGGCTGCAGGCGCTTCAGGCGCCGTCAACGACGTTGCGGGCAACGCCAAGCTGACCATCGATGGCCTTGCAGTCACCAGCAAAAGCAACACGGTGACCGGCGCCATCAGTGGCTTGACCCTGAATCTGACGACGGTCAGCCCTGTCGTGGGTAGCGCTGCGACGCCTACTGTTGTCAGCGTGGAGGCCAACACCAAAGGTCTGCAGGCATCGATTCAGTCGTTCGTCGACGCTTACAACACGTTGAAGACCACCATCGACACGCTGTCCAAGGCGACGCCGGATGCCGATGGCAAGCTGACTGTGCAGGCCGCTTTTACTGGTGACGCGATGCCACGCGCGCTGATTGCCGATATTCGTGGTCAGTTGACGGCGGAAGGGGCTGGCGGCCCGTTGGCGGTGCTGTCCCAGTTGGGTGTGATGACCGACCGTGACACCGGTAACCTGAAGTTCGATACCGCTGCTTTCACCAAAACCATGGCGCAACCAGGCATGACCGGCCAGGTTCAGCAGTTGTTCACTGGCACCAACGACACCAATGGTCTGCTCGCGCGCATGAGCAAGGCTGTTGATCCGTATCTCAAGCCAGCGGCAGGTAATCTGACCGGTAGCGGCTTGCTCGATCAGCGCATGGCCATTCTCACCAAAAACACCCGAAACCTGACCGATCAGCAAGCGGCGCTGGACTTGCGTGTCGCCAACCTGACCCAGACGTTGACGGCCAAGTACAACGCCATGGACTTGCTGGTAGGGCAAATGAAAGCGACGGCGAGCAACATTACGTCGTTCTTCAGCTCGCTGACTGCTCAGCAGTCCGCGAAGTAACAGGCAGCCACGACAAAAACCCGGCTACGCTTTATCGGCGTGTGCCGGGTTTTTGTCTTTTGATCTAAAGTTCTCTGATTCGGTGGCGATACACTGGTTATACGAGTCATTGTGGCAATGAGGTAGAACATGAATCCGATGTTAGCCCTTCGGCAATACCAGAAAGTCGGCGCGCATGCACAGACGTCCGAAGCGAGCCCGCACCGTCTGGTGCAAATGTTGATGGAAGGTGGCCTGGATCGCATCGCTCAGGCCAAAGGCGCCATTGAGCGCAAGGATATTCCGGGCAAGTGCACATCGATCAGCAAGGCTATCGGCATCATCAGTGGCTTGCGCGAAGGTCTGGATCTGGATAACTGCGCCGATACGGTGGGTGAGCTCGACCAGCTGTACATCTACATGATGAAGCGTCTGGCTGAGGCCAACATCAGCAGTGACCCGAAGATTCTCGACGAAGTTGCCGGCCTGTTGCGCACCGTGAAGGAAGGCTGGGACGGCATCGCTCCGCCAGGCCCCCAGTTCTAAGGAGATCACCATGAGTCTTGTATTGCAGCGAATCGCCGATACCCGTGAAGCGTTGGTCACTGCGCTGGCCGAACGCAATTGGGAAGCCATTGGCGAGCTGGATCTGGCTTGCCGTTCCTGCATGGAAGACGTCATGGCTGAAGCTGCGCTGGATGAAGACGCGTTGCGCAACAATCTTGAAGAGCTGCTCCACGTCTACAAAGAGCTTCTTGAGGTGGCGATGGGTGAGCGGCAGGCGATAGCCAACGAGATGTCGCAGATCACCCAAGCGCAAAAGGCGGCAAAGGTTTACCATCTGTTTGGTTAATTAACCCCCAGTTAATCCAGACATGTGCGCCATAAATTTGACTGTGCACGGTTTTTTGACTTAACTAGTGGCTGTTTTCAGATTTCAGGCGTCTACAGGCACATGGTGTCCTGCAAGCGTCTCGCTTGCCCCTTATTTTGGGCATTGAGTTGACTAGGGAAGTTGCTATTGCATGTGGCGTGAAACCAAAATTCTGCTGATCGATGACGATAGCGTCCGCCGCCGCGACCTGGCGGTGATTCTAAATTTTCTCGGCGAAGAAAATTTACCCTGCGGCAGCCATGACTGGCAGCAGGCAGTCGGCTCTTTGTCGTCTAGTCGTGAGGTCATTTGCGTACTGATCGGGACCGTTAATGCTCCTGGTGCGCTTTTGGGCTTGCTAAAGACACTCTCAACCTGGGATGAGTTCCTTCCGGTTTTGTTGATGGGCGATAATTCTTCCGTTGACTTGCCTGAAGACCAGCGTCGCCGTGTGCTTTCGACCCTCGAAATGCCACCCAGCTACAGCAAATTGCTCGACTCCCTGCACCGTGCCCAGGTCTATCGCGAGATGTATGACCAGGCCCGCGAGCGTGGTCGTCATCGCGAACCTAACCTGTTCCGTAGCCTCGTCGGCACCAGTCGTGCGATCCAGCACGTGCGCCAGATGATGCAGCAGGTTGCCGACACCGATGCCAGCGTGCTGATCCTCGGTGAGTCCGGCACCGGCAAGGAAGTGGTTGCACGTAACCTGCATTACCATTCCAAGCGCCGCGACGCGCCGTTCGTGCCAGTCAACTGCGGGGCGATCCCGGCAGAGCTGCTTGAAAGCGAATTGTTCGGTCACGAGAAGGGTGCCTTCACCGGCGCTATCACCAGTCGTGCCGGTCGTTTCGAACTGGCCAATGGCGGCACGCTGTTTCTCGACGAAATCGGCGACATGCCGCTGCCGATGCAGGTCAAACTGCTGCGCGTCCTGCAGGAACGCACCTTTGAGCGCGTGGGCAGCAACAAGACCCAGAGCGTCGATGTGCGCATCATCGCTGCAACGCACAAGAATCTCGAAAGCATGATCGAGATCGGCACCTTCCGCGAAGACCTCTACTATCGCCTGAACGTGTTCCCGATCGAGATGGCGCCGCTACGTGAGCGCGTCGAAGACATCCCGTTGCTGATGAACGAACTGATCTCGCGCATGGAGCACGAGAAGCGCGGTTCGATCCGCTTCAACTCGGCGGCGATCATGTCGCTGTGCCGCCACGGCTGGCCGGGCAACGTTCGCGAGCTGGCCAACCTGGTCGAGCGCATGGCAATCATGCATCCGTACGGGGTGATCGGTGTGGTCGAGCTACCGAAGAAATTCCGTTACGTCGATGACGAAGACGAGCAAATGGTCGACAGCCTACGCAGTGATCTCGAAGAGCGCGTGGCGATCAATGGCCATACGCCGGACTTCACTGCCAACGCCATGCTGCCGCCGGAAGGTCTGGACCTGAAAGACTATCTGGGTGGTCTGGAGCAGGGCCTGATTCAACAGGCGCTGGACGATGCCAACGGCATTGTGGCGCGTGCCGCTGAGCGCCTGCGCATCCGTCGTACCACCCTGGTCGAGAAGATGCGCAAGTACGGCATGAGCCGGCGCGATGGAGATGAACAGGCGGAGGATTGACGCCTGTTTTTCAACTGCTTCATTTATAAGCGGTTTTTTTTAGGCACGGGTATTGCTACCGCCCTCGCAACGTTCCGTTTAACTGACGGTCAGCCAAGCGAGAAAGCACAATGCCCCACGCCCAGATGTCTTCTGCCTCCAGTCCCGAGGGGCAGCCGTCCTCCGTAGAGCAGGCGAGCCGACAGGGTCTTGAGCAGGCATTCGAACTGTTCAACCAGATGTCCAGCCAACTCACTGACTCCTACAGCATGCTTGAAGCGCGGGTGACCGAGCTCAAGGGTGAGCTGGCGGTGGTCAGCGCCCAGCGTATGCAGGAGCTGGCGGAAAAAGAACGCTTGGCCAACCGCCTGCAAAACCTCCTTGATCTGTTGCCCGGTGGCGTCATCGTCATTGACGGTCACGGCATGGTGCGTGAAGCCAATCCGGCCGCCATCGAGCTGCTCGGCCTGCCGCTTGAGGGTGAGTTGTGGCGCCAGGTGATTGCGCGCTGCTTTGCCCCGCGTGAAGACGACGGTCATGAAATTTCCCTGAAAAACGGTCGACGCCTGTCGATTGCCACCCGCTCGCTGGATGCCGAGCCGGGGCAATTGGTGCTGCTCAACGACCTGACAGAAACCCGTCATCTGCAAGATCAACTGGCGCGCCACGAGCGTTTGTCCTCGCTGGGGCGCATGGTCGCCTCGCTCGCGCATCAGATCCGCACGCCACTGTCCGCCGCTTTGCTCTACGCCAGTCATTTGACTGAGCAGGAGTTGCCAGTCGCCACTCAGCAGCGTTTCGCCGGTCGCCTGAAAGAGCGACTGCATGAACTCGAACATCAGGTGCGCGACATGCTGGTGTTCGCACGCGGAGAATTGCCGCTGACCGATCGCCTGACGCCCAACGCCTTGATGCAGGCGCTGCAAGCGGCGGCGTTGACTCATGTGCAGGATCTGCCAATCCGCTGGCAGTGCGACAGCCATGTCGGCGAACTTCTGTGCAACCGCGACACCCTGGTCGGCGCGCTGTTGAACCTGATCGAAAACGCCATTCAGGCCAGTGCCGGTGCTGTGCGCCTGAAGGTGCATTGCTACTCCCGCGATAACGCGTTGCGTATCAGTGTCAGCGACAGTGGCAGCGGAATTGAACCTGCCGTTCTGGCGCGTCTCGGCGAACCCTTTTTTACCACCAAAGTCACCGGTACCGGCCTGGGCCTGACCGTGGTCAAGGCTGTGGCCCGGGCGCATCAGGGAGAATTGCTGCTGCGCTCGCGAGTCGGGCGCGGCACGTGCGCGCAGGTGATCCTGCCGCTGTTTTCCGCTGTACACGGAGCTGAGTAAACGACATGGGCATCAAGGTTTTGCTGGTCGAGGATGACCGCTCATTGCGCGAGGCGCTGGCCGATACATTGCTGCTGGCCGGGCACGATTACCACGCGGTCGGTTGCGCTGAAGAGGCGCTGACAGCGGTAGGGCGCGAGGCGTTCAGTCTGGTGGTCAGTGACGTCAACATGCCTGGCATGGATGGTCATCAACTGCTCGCATTGTTGCGTGCCCGCCAACCGCAATTGCCGGTGTTGCTGATGACCGCTCACGGTGCGGTCGAGCGCGCGGTCGACGCAATGCGTCAGGGCGCGGCGGATTATCTGGTCAAACCCTTTGAACCCAAGGCCTTGCTCGACCTGGTGGCGCGGCATGCGCTAGGCAGCATCGGTGCAAGTGACGGCGAAGGTCCGGTAGCGGTCGAGCCGGCCAGTGCGCAATTGCTGGAGTTGGCGGCGCGGGTGGCGCGCAGTGATTCCACGGTGCTGATCTCTGGCGAGTCCGGCACCGGTAAAGAAGTGCTGGCGCGCTACATTCACCAGCAATCCCATCGCGCCAATCAGCCGTTCATTGCGATCAACTGCGCCGCGATCCCGGACAACATGCTCGAAGCAACGCTGTTCGGCCACGAGAAGGGTTCGTTCACTGGCGCCATTGCGGCGCAGGCTGGCAAGTTCGAACAGGCTGACGGCGGCACGCTGCTGCTCGACGAAATCTCTGAAATGCCGCTCGGCTTGCAAGCCAAACTGCTACGCGTGTTGCAGGAGCGTGAGGTCGAGCGCGTCGGTGCGCGTAAACCGATTGCCCTGGATATTCGCGTGGTCGCCACCACCAACCGTGATCTGGCGGGCGAAGTGGCGGCGGGGCGCTTCCGTGAAGATCTTTTCTACCGTTTGTCGGTTTTCCCCCTGGCCTGGCGTCCACTTCGCGAGCGCACTGCCGATATCCTGCCGCTGGCGGAAAGGTTGCTGGCCAAACACGTCAATAAAATGAAGCACGCGGCGGCGAAACTCTCACCCGACGCACAAGCATGCCTGACCACTTACCCGTGGCCGGGCAATGTGCGTGAACTGGACAACGCCATTCAGCGCGCGTTGATTTTGCAGCAGGGTGGCGTGATTCAGCCGCAGGATTTCTGTCTGGCCGGTCCCGTGACGTACACCGCGATGCCTGTCACCGCGCCGGTGTCGGCGGTGCTTCGCGAGGTGGAAATCGAAGCGGATTCGGCCGGCGCTCTGGGCGATGACCTGCGCCGCCGGGAGTTTCAGATGATCATCGATACCCTGCGTGCCGAACGTGGCCGCCGCAAGGAAGCTGCGGAAAAACTCGGCATCAGCCCGCGCACCCTGCGCTACAAGCTGGCGCAAATGCGCGATGCCGGGATGGACGTCGAAGGTTATCTGTTCGCCACCTGACGTCTGGCGCAACGATTGAAAACGCTTTTCTGAAAGGGGTGCCCATGAGCTGGCACCCTTGTTGCTAATACCTGTGTACCCGCCGAGTGAGTGTCAAAAAATTGCGGGCCGCCCAAGAGAGTAGACCATGAGCCAAGGTATTGAATTTAATCGGTTGATGATGGACATGAAGGCCATGAAACTGGACGCCATGTCTGCACCGAAATCGACGACCGCTGTCCCTGAACTGGCGGGCAGCAGCTTTTCCGACATGCTCGGTCAGGCGATCAACAAGGTCAGCGATACCCAGCAGGCGTCGACTCAGTTGGCCAACGCATTTGAAGTGGGCAAGAGCGGCGTCGATCTGACGGACGTGATGGTCGCTTCGCAAAAAGCCAGCGTGTCGTTCCAGGCTCTGACCCAGGTACGCAACAAGCTGGTTCAGGCTTATCAAGACATCATGCAGATGCCGGTTTAAGGACGAGATTGAGTCATGGCAGAAGCAGTCGCCGATAACGTTCCGGCCAAGGCCACCCCGATAGACGGCAAACCGCCGTTGTTCGGCCTGTCCTTCCTGGAAAACCTCTCCGAGATGACCGTGCTGCGTCAGGTGGGCCTGTTGGTCGGCCTGGCTGCGAGCGTGGCGATTGGCTTTGCCGTGGTGCTGTGGTCGCAGCAGCCGGATTATCGTCCGTTGTACGGCAGCCTTGCCGGCCTGGACGCCAAGCAGGTCATGGAAACCCTGGCCTCTGCCGACATCCCTTACACCGTCGAACCGAATTCCGGCGCCTTGCTGGTCAAGGCCGATGACCTGTCCCGTGCGCGGATGAAACTCGCCGCTGCTGGTGTCACTCCCAGCGACGGCAACATCGGTTTCGAAATCCTCGACAAGGAACAGGGTCTGGGCACCAGTCAGTTCATGGAAGCGACGCGTTACCGTCGTGGCCTCGAAGGTGAACTGGCGCGGACCATTTCCAGCCTGAACAACGTCAAGGGTGCCCGCGTGCACCTGGCAATTCCGAAGAGTTCGGTGTTTGTGCGGGACGAGCGCAAGCCAAGCGCTTCGGTATTGGTCGAGTTGTACTCCGGTCGTTCGCTGGAGCCAGGTCAGGTCATCGCGATCATCAACCTGGTGGCGACCTCCGTTCCCGAGCTGAGCAAATCGCAGATCACCGTCGTCGATCAGAAGGGCAACCTGCTCTCCGATCAGGCGGAAAACTCCGAAATGACCATGGCCGGCAAGCAGTTCGATTACAGCCGCCGCATGGAAAGCATGCTCACCCAGCGCGTGCACAACATCCTGCAGCCGGTTCTGGGCAATGATCGCTACAAGGCGGAAGTTTCGGCCGATATCGATTTCAATGCAGTCGAGTCGACTGCCGAGCAGTTCAACCCGGATCAACCGGCGTTGCGCAGCGAGCAGTCGGTCAACGAACAGCGCACTGCCAGCAATGGCCCGCAAGGTGTGCCGGGTGCCCTGAGCAACCAGCCGCCGTCGCCAGCCTCGGCGCCGCAAACCACCGGTGGCGCCGCCGCGCCGGCCGCGATGGTGCAGCCAGGTCAGCCATTGGTTGACGCCAACGGCCAGCAGATCATGGACCCGGCCACCGGCCAGCCGATGCTCGCGCCGTACCCGGCCGACAAGCGTCAGCAATCGACCAAGAACTTCGAACTCGACCGTTCAATCAGCCACACCAAACAGCAGCAGGGTCGCCTGAATCGTCTGTCGGTGTCGGTGGTGGTCGACGATCAGGTCAAGGTCAACGCGGCCAACGGTGAAACCAGCCGTGCGCCGTGGAGCGCCGACGAATTGGCGCGCTTCACCCGCCTGGTGCAGGACGCCGTCGGTTTCGACGCCAGCCGTGGCGACAGCGTCAGCGTGATCAACATGCCGTTCTCTGCCGAGCGCGGCGAAGTGATTGCCGATATTCCGTTCTACTCCCAGCCATGGTTCTGGGACATCGTCAAACAAGTGCTGGGTGTGTTGTTCATCCTGGTGCTGGTGTTTGGTGTGCTGCGTCCGGTGCTCAACAACATCACCGGCGGTGGCAAAGGCAAGGAGCTGGCCGGTCTTGGCAGCGACGTGGAACTCGGTGGCATGGGCGGCCTGGACGGCGAACTTTCCAACGACCGCGTGAGCCTCGGTGGTCCGCAGAGCATTCTGTTGCCGAGCCCGAGCGAGGGTTATGACGCGCAACTGAATGCAATCAAGAGTCTGGTGGCAGAAGACCCGGGTCGCGTGGCCCAGGTCGTGAAAGAGTGGATTAACGCAGATGAGTGATAACCGAGCCGCTGTCGCTAAACTTTCCCGGGTCGACAAAGCCGCAATTCTGCTGCTGTCCCTGGGCTCGACCGATGCTGCGCAAGTGCTGCGCCACATGGGCCCGAAAGAGGTTCAGCGTGTGGGCGTGGCCATGGCGCAGATGGGCAACGTCCATCGTGAACAGGTCGAGCAGGTCATGAGCGAGTTCGTCGACATCGTCGGCGACCAGACCAGCCTGGGCGTCGGTTCCGACGACTACGTGCGCAAAATGCTTACCCAGGCCCTGGGTGAAGACAAGGCCAACGGCCTGATCGACCGCATCCTGCTCGGTGGCAACACCAGTGGCCTCGACAGCCTGAAATGGATGGAGCCACGTGCGGTTGCCGACGTGATCCGTTACGAACACCCGCAGATCCAGGCAATCGTGGTCGCGTACCTCGACCCGGATCAGGCCGGTGAAGTACTCGGCAACTTCGACCACAAAGTGCGTCTGGACATCATCCTGCGCGTCTCGTCGTTGAACACTGTGCAGCCAGCGGCACTGAAAGAACTCAACCAGATTCTCGAGAAGCAGTTCTCCGGCAACTCGAATGCCTCGCGCACCACCCTGGGTGGCATCAAGCGTGCGGCGGACATCATGAACTTCCTCGACAGCTCGATCGAAGGTCAGCTCATGGACTCGATCCGCGAAGTCGACGAAGACCTGTCCGGTCAGATCGAAGACCTCATGTTCGTGTTCAACAACCTTGCCGATGTCGACGACCGCGGTATTCAGGCGTTGCTGCGCGAAGTGTCCTCGGACGTGCTGGTACTGGCCCTCAAGGGTTCGGACGAAGGCGTCAAAGAGAAGATCTTCAAGAACATGTCCAAACGTGCCGCCGAACTGTTGCGCGACGACCTCGAAGCCAAAGGCCCGGTGCGCGTCAGCGACGTCGAAACCGCGCAGAAGGAAATCCTCACCATCGCCCGCCGTATGGCCGAAGCCGGAGAAATCGTCCTCGGTGGCAAGGGCGGCGAGGAAATGATCTAAGCCCATGGACAAGCACGACGACGATGTGACGGATCTGATCCGTGCCCGCGATGTCCGTGGTTTCGAATCCTGGGCACTGCCCAGCTTCGATCCGCCGAAGCCGGAACCCGAACCTGAGCCGGAGCCCGAACCGCCGGAAATGGAAGAAGTGCCGCTGGAAGAAGTCCAGCCACTGACCCTGGAAGAACTCGAAAGCATCCGTCAGGAGGCTTACAACGAGGGCTTTGGCATCGGCGAAAAGGAAGGCTTTCACAGCGCCACGCTCAAGGTCCGTCAGGAAGCCGAAGTGGCGCTGGCGGCAAAACTTGCCAGCCTTGAGCAGTTGATGGCGAATCTGTTCGAACCGATCGCCGAGCAAGACACGCAAATCGAAAAGTCGCTGGTCGACCTCGTGCAACACATCACCAAACAGGTGATCAAGCGCGAACTGGCCATCGATTCCAGCCAGATCGAACACGTCATGCGCGATGCGCTCAAGCTGTTGCCGCTGGGTGTGGAAAACGTGCGTCTGTACGTCAATCCGCAGGACTTCGAACAGGCCAAGGCCCTGCGCGAGCGTCACGAAGAAACCTGGCGCATCGTCGAAGATGAATCGCTGTTGCCGGGTGGCTGCCGGGTTGAAACCGAGCACAGCCGCATCGATGCCAGCATTGAAACCCGCGTCGCTCAGGTCATGGCGAAATTGTTCGATCAGTTACACGAACAGGCTTTGCACCCGGCTGAAGCGGATCTGAGCCTGGACATTCCAGAAGACGTAAAACCGGCGGCCACGCCTGAAGAGCCGCTCGCGGACAACCCCGATGCGCCTTGAACGCACCAGTTTCGCCAAGCGCCTGAGCACTTACGCCGAGGCCACCGAGATTGCCGGCGCGCCTATTCTTGAAGGTCGCCTGCTGCGCATGGTCGGCCTCACTCTCGAAGCCGAAGGCCTGCGCGCGGCCATGGGCACGCGTTGCCTGGTGATCAATGACGACAGCTATCACCCGTCTCAGGTGGAAGCGGAAGTCATGGGCTTTTCCGGTGGCAAGGTGTTCTTGATGCCGGTCGGCAGCGTCGCCGGTATTGCACCGGGCGCCCGCGTGGTGCCGCTGGCTGAAACCGGGCGCTTGCCGATGGGCATGAGTATGCTCGGTCGCGTGCTCGATGGCGCCGGTCGTGCGCTGGACGGCAAGGGCGGCATGAAAGCCGAAGACTGGGTGCCGATGGATGGCCCGACGATCAACCCGCTCAACCGTGACCCGATCAGCGTGCCGCTGGACGTTGGCATCCGTTGCATCAACGGTTTGCTGACGGTCGGCCGTGGCCAGCGTCTGGGTCTGTTCGCCGGTACCGGTGTCGGTAAATCCGTACTGCTGGGCATGATGACCCGCTTCACCGAAGCCGACATTATCGTCGTTGGCCTGATCGGTGAGCGCGGTCGAGAAGTTAAGGAATTCATCGAGCACAGCCTCGGTGAAGAAGGCCTCAAGCGCTCCGTGGTCGTCGCCTCGCCGGCGGACGATGCGCCGCTGATGCGTCTGCGCGCAGCGATGTATTGCACGCGCATTGCCGAGTATTTCCGCGACAAGGGCAAGAACGTCCTGTTGCTGATGGATTCGCTGACCCGTTTCGCTCAGGCGCAGCGGGAAATCGCTCTGGCCATCGGCGAGCCGCCGGCGACCAAGGGTTATCCGCCGTCGGTGTTCGCCAAATTGCCGAAACTGGTTGAGCGTGCCGGTAACGCAGAGAAGGGCGGCGGTTCGATTACCGCGTTCTACACCGTGTTGTCCGAAGGTGACGATCAGCAGGATCCGATTGCCGACTCGGCCCGAGGCGTGCTCGACGGCCACATCGTGCTGTCCCGGCGCTTGGCCGAAGAGGGGCACTATCCGGCCATCGACATCGAAGCCTCGATCAGTCGGGTAATGCCGGCGGTGGTTTCGCCGGATCACATGCAGCGCGCGCAATACTTCAAGCAGTTGTGGTCGCGCTATCAGCAGAGTCGCGATCTGATCAGCGTCGGCGCCTACGTGGCCGGTGGCGACCGCGAAACCGATCTGGCGATCTCTCTGCAACCGCAATTGGTCCGGTATCAGCGTCAGGGCCTCAACGACAAAATCAACATGGGCGAAAGCCAGGCTTACCTCGAAACCCTGTTTGCCCCTGCGGCGGGCGGCTAACTGCTCATGGCCACTGTCAGTCGAGCCGCGCGTCTGGCGCCGGTGGTGGACATGGCCGAGCAGGCCGAGAAAACTGCCGCACAACGGCTGGGCTATTTTCAGGGCCAGGTGAAAGTCGCTGAAAGCAAACTGGCCGACCTCAATGCCTTCCGTCTGGATTACTCGCAGCAATGGATCGTGCGCGGCAGCACCGGCGTGAGCGGGCAATGGCTGCTCGGCTTTCAGGGCTTTCTGGCGCAACTCGACACCGCCGTTGACCAGCAGCGCCAGAGCCTGGTCTGGCACCAGAACAAGCTCGACAAGGCCCGCGAGGAATGGCAGCAGGCGTTTGCCAAGGTCGAAGGCCTGCGCAAACTGGTGCAGCGCTATCGCGAAGAGGCGCAGCGCCTCGAAGACAAGCGCGAGCAGAAGCTGCTCGATGAGTTGTCGCAACGCTTGCCGCGACAGAATCCATTCTAAATCGCACCGCGAGACCCTGTGGGAGCGAGCTTGCTCGCGAAGGCATTCGGTCAGTTGACTCAAGTGTTGACTGGCACGACGCCTTCGCGAGCAAGCTCGCTCCCACATTTGGTTCTGTGATGCGCCTTGCTGCAACCCTGTCCAAGTGCTAAACCTTGTACAGGTTCGTCAATGACAAGGAAGCCAGTCAATGTCAGTCGTTACAGAAGTCTCTCCAGATGGTCAAAAACTGACGATTTCGGTCAAGGGGCGATTTGATTTCGGGCGCCATCAGGAATTTCGTGAGTCCTATGAGCGACTCAAAGAGAAACCCGAATCCATTGTGGTCGACCTGAAAGAAGCTACCTACCTCGATAGTTCGGCGCTGGGCATGCTGCTCTTGCTGCGTGATCACGCGGGCGGTGACGACGCGGATGTGCAGGTGATTAACAGCAACTCCGATGTGCGCAAGATCCTCGCCATCTCCAATTTCGACAAACTCTTCGACATCACTTGACGGCCATGCAGGTGCAAGAGCCGCTGACGATCCTGATCGCCGAAGACAGCGCCGCCGATCGCTTATTGCTGTCGACCATCGTCCGTCGTCAGGGTCACGAAGTCCTGACGGCAGCCAACGGTGCCGAAGCACTCGATCTGTTTCGCCGCCAGCAACCCGATCTGGTGCTGATGGACGCGATGATGCCGGTGATGGACGGCTTCGAAGCCGCGCGGCAGATCAAGGCGCTGGCGGGTGAGACGCTGGTGCCGATCATCTTCCTCACCTCGCTGACCGAAAGCGAAGCGCTGGCCCGTTGTCTGGAGGCCGGTGGTGACGACTTTCTGGCGAAGCCCTACAACCAGGTGATCCTTGCCGCCAAAATCAAGGCGATGGATCGCTTGCGCCGTTTGCAGGCAACCGTGCTGCAACAGCGCGACCTGATCGCCAAGCACCACGATTATCTGCTCAACGAACAGCGCGTGGCCAAGGCGGTGTTCGACAAGGTTGCGCACTCCGGTTGCCTGAGCGCGGCGAATATCCGTTATCTGCAATCGCCCTATGCTTTGTTCAATGGTGATCTGCTGCTGGCGGCGTACACGCCGGCGGGCGACATGCATGTGCTGCTCGGCGATTTCACCGGTCATGGTTTGCCGGCAGCAGTGGGCGCCATGCCGCTCGCCGAAGTCTTCTATGGCATGACTGCCAAGGGCTACGGCCTTGCGGAAACCCTGCGCGAGATGAATGCCAAGCTCAAACGGATCTTGCCGGTGGACATGTTCTGCTGCGCCACGCTGCTTTGTCTGAGCTTTCAGCGGCGTTCGGTCGAAGTGTGGAATGGCGGCATGCCTGACGGTTATCTGCATCGGATTGCCACTGGCGAGCGTGTGCCGCTGGCCGCGCGGCACTTGCCGCTAGGGGTGCTGAGCGCGCAAGCGTTCGATGACTGTACGGAAGTGCATCCGATGGCCGTTGGTGATCGGGTGTTTCTGTTGTCGGACGGGGTGATCGACACCAGTGATGCCAACGATCAGTTGTTCGGTGTCGAGCGTTTGCAGCAGGTGTTCGCCGCCAATCGCGAGCCGGATCGCTTGTTCGAGGATATCGAGCAGGCGCTGCAGGATTTTCGCGGTGAGGCGCGCGACGATGTCAGTATGGTCGAGGTCAGCCTGCTGGAAACTGCGCAGGTCAACCTGTCGGCGCCGGTGTACTCCGACAGCGGCCAATCGTGCCCGCTCGACTGGTCGGTAAGTTTCGAGTTTCGTGGCGCCACGCTCAAGCGCTTCAATCCGTTGCCGTACCTGTTGCAGTTGCTGCTTGAGGTGCATGGGTTGCGGGCGCAGAGTGGTGCTTTGTACAGCGTGCTGGCCGAGTTGTATTCCAATGCGCTGGAGCATGGCGTGCTCGGTCTGGATTCCAGCCTCAAGCGCGATGCGGCGGGTTTCGCTCGCTACTATCAGCAGCGCAACGATCGTCTCGAGGCGTTGCAGGACGGTTTCGTGCGCGTGCATTTGCAGGTGCAGCCACACGGCGAGGGCGGCCGACTGATCATTCGCGTTGAAGATAGCGGCAAGGGGTTTGATGTCGCGCGGGTCATGGAGCGGCCGCTGGACGGTGTCCGTTTGTCGGGACGCGGCGTCAGTCTGGTCCGGCAATTGGGGCGCAACGCCAGTTGGTCGGACGAAGGTCGTAGTGCCCGCGTGGAGTTTTCCTGGGAGGTTGAGGCATAATCCGCGCAATTCTTGATCAAGGAGTGAACAAGTGGCTGACACACATATTGATCGCGAGGCGCTGAGCGTACTGCGCGAAGTCATGGAGGAGGGTTATCCAGACCTTCTGGATACCTTTCTGGCGGATTCCGAAAGTCGCTTGGGCCAGTTGCAAAAGACCTCTGATGCCAAGGTGTTGTCGGAAGTTGCCCATAGTTTCAAGGGCAGCGCCAGCAACATGGGCGCTGTCCGCTTGGCGGCGCTCTGCCAGGAACTCGAATCGGACGCAAAAGACAAGAGCCCGGCGGAAATAGTCAAACTGGTCGCTGAGATCAGTGGCGAATTTGCTGAAGTTCGCCCGGTTTACGAAAGCGAAAAACATCCCGCTCACACGCACTGATCCCGCCGTCCGGCGCTTTTCTGAGGCGCCGGACAAAACTGGCCCGGCACTTGCAGCTATCTCCGCAACTGTACCTACGATCCCAGTGCAGCGGAGACCGTTTCATGCCTGCGACCCCCAACATCCTTCTTCAAAATGCCGCTCAGGCCAAGGCGCAAGCCGCCTCGGCCAAAACGTCGGCTATGGCCGTAGACACTGGGGATAAAGCCTCAAGCTTCGCCAAAGTGTTCGCCGATCAGGGATCGAGCAAGCCTGTCGCCACCGCTGACAATTCGCCCAAGCCGTCACGTGACAAGGTCGCTGACAACAGTGGCAAAAAGGATATTGGCAAAGATCCGTCTGCCGCTGCACAACCGGCGGTTGCCGAAAGCGGCAACGACTTGCCTGCCGATAAAACCGCAGCGACCGATGACACCACCGCCAGCAGTGACGACAGCTCGGATACTTCTCAGCCCCCAGTGGTTGATGCCGCGTCGGTTGACCCGACGCTTGATCCGGCATTGGTTGCCGCTGTACAGCCTGTGGTCACGGCACCCGTGGTGCAGGCCCCGGCTGTTGTCGCCACTGCCCAGCCAGAAACCGAAACCCCTGCGCTGGCCGCATTGCCGGGTATGGTCAAAGATCCGGCACCGACCACTGACAGCGATTTCGACCCTTCGGCCGATCCGCTCGACTCGCTGCCGGCCGTGCGCATGGCGATGGAGCAGGGCGGGCACATTTCCGCTGCCAGCCAGGCGCAACCGAAAGCGTCGCCCGCTCAGGCTCAGGCCGACGGCGAATTGACTGCGGCGCAGAGCTTCGCCGCCGGCATGGCGAGCATGCTTGACGTGCAAGCCGACAAGGACAGCACCAGCCAGGGCGGCGAAAAAGCCTTCAGCGGTTTGATCGACGACGGCCTCAAAGATCTCAAGACTGCGACCAGCGACACGCGCGTGGATGACTTCGCCAACCGCTTGGCGGCACTGACACAAGCTGCCACGCCGAAGACCGCGAATGCCGTGCCGGTGAACCAGCCAATCGCCATGCATCAGAGCGGCTGGACCGAAGAAGTGGTCAACCGCGTCATGTATTTGTCGAGCGCCAATCTGAAGGCAGCGGACATTCAGTTGCAGCCGGCTGAACTCGGGCGGTTGGATATTCGCGTCAACATGGTCCCGGACCAGCAGACGCAAGTGACCTTCATGAGCGCGCATCCAAGCGTGCGTGAAGCGCTCGACGGGCAGATGCATCGTCTGCGCGAAATGTTCAACCAGCAGGGCATGGGCCAGGTTGACGTCAATGTCTCCGACCAGAACCGTGGCTGGCAGGGCCAGCAAGGTCAGGAGCAGGCGCAGCAGGGCCAGAGCGGTCGCACCAGTGCTGCCGGCGGTCGCCTCGACTCGGCGGATGAAGAATTGGCGCCGGCCGCCATTGCTGAAGCCGCTGCGCAAACTACCAGCGTGATTGGCACCAGCGCGGTCGACTATTACGCCTGATCAAGATCAAGAGCCCCTCACCCTAACCCTCTCCCGGAGGGAGAGGGGACTGATCCGGGGATGCTCGCGATGTGCGCCGACCTGATACTTCTGCCGTGAATCCATAATCGACCCGGTCTTTCAGGTCGATGTCTCACGGCTTCTGCTGTGAATCCATAATCGACTCGGTATTTCAGGTCGATGTTTGACGTCTGACACCTCGGTCGGCCCCCTCTCCCTCCGGGAGAGGGCTGGGGTGAGGGTGCCTTTGACTTTAGCGTTGTCTCCACGACCACCGACACTTCTGGCATAACACTTGCTCTTGCCTTGCCGTGCGACTGTGAAAACCCGATTAGTGACGGATTATTGGCATGGCGAAGAGCGAAACAGCAGCAGTGAAAGACCCCGCAACCAAAGGCAAACTCAAGCTGATCATTGTGATCGTGCTGGCGTTGCTGTTGGCCATTGGTGCATCCGTGGGGGCGACCTGGTTCTTCATGCACAGTGCCCAGAGCAAGCCTGCCGAGGCCGCCGATGCGGCGCCTGTCGGCAAGCAGCCAGCGATCTTCGAGCCGATGGCCCCTGCGTTCGTGGCCAACTACAACCAGAACGGCCGTCAGCGCTACATGCAGGTGAGCATCACCATGCTGGCGCGTAATCAGGCCGATCTAGAAGCGCTCAAAGTGCACATGCCGGTGATCCGCAACAACCTGGTGATGCTCTTCTCCGGTCAGGACTTCGCCACACTGGCGACCCCGGTCGGCCAGGAGATGTTGCGCCAGAAGGCCACCGCCAGCGTCCAGGAAGTGGCGCAGAAAGAGCTGGGCAAAGTGGTGATCGAACAGTTGCTTTTCACTAATTTCGTACTGCAGTAGGAACACGACATGGCCGTGCAGGATCTGCTGTCCCAGGATGAAATCGATGCGCTGTTGCATGGCGTCGACGATGGTCTGGTACAGACCGATAACGCTGCCGAACCCGGCAGTGTCAAAAGCTACGACCTGACCAGTCAGGATCGCATCGTCCGTGGACGCATGCCGACTCTGGAAATGATCAACGAGCGTTTTGCCCGCTACACCCGCATCAGCATGTTCAACATGCTGCGCCGCTCGGCGGACGTTGCCGTCGGTGGCGTGCAGGTGATGAAGTTCGGCGAATACGTACACTCGCTGTACGTGCCGACCAGTCTTAACCTGGTCAAGATCAAGCCGTTGCGCGGCACCGCGCTGTTCATCCTCGACGCCAAACTGGTGTTCAAACTGGTGGACAACTTCTTCGGCGGCGACGGCCGTCACGCCAAGATCGAAGGGCGTGAATTCACCCCGACCGAACTGCGCGTGGTGCGCATGGTGCTGGAGCAGGCTTTCGTCGATTTGAAAGAAGCCTGGCAGGCGATCATGGAAGTCAACTTCGAGTACATCAACTCGGAAGTAAACCCGGCCATGGCCAACATCGTCGGCCCGAGCGAAGCGATTGTGGTCTCCACCTTCCACATCGAACTCGATGGCGGTGGCGGTGACCTGCACGTGACCATGCCGTACTCGATGATCGAGCCGGTGCGCGAAATGCTCGACGCCGGTTTCCAGTCGGACCTCGACGATCAGGACGAGCGCTGGGTCAACGCGCTACGCCAGGACGTGCTCGATGTCGACGTGCCGATCGGTGCCACCGTGGCTCGCCGCCAGTTGAAGCTGCGCGACATCCTGCACATGCAGCCGGGGGATGTGATCCCGGTCGAGATGCCGGAAGAAATGATCATGCGCGCCAACGGCGTGCCGGCCTTCAAGGTCAAGATGGGCTCGCACAAAGGCAACCTCGCGTTGCAAGTGATCGAGCCGATCGAGCGTCGCTGAAGCGGCGCTCCAACCCCCAAGCATTTAACTGAATTTTTGCCCGCCGAGGACAAATGATGAACGACGATATGAACGCCCAGGACGACCAGGCACTGGCTGACGAATGGGCTGCTGCCCTGGAAGAAACCGGTGACGGTCAAGCTGACATCGACGCGCTGTTGGCCGCCGACGCAGCCAGCGGCTCGCGTCTGCCGATGGAAGAGTTCGGCAGCGTGCCGAAGAACAACGACCCGGTTACCCTCGACGGCCCGAACCTGGACGTGATCCTCGACATCCCGGTGTCGATCTCGATGGAAGTGGGCAGCACCGACATCAACATCCGCAACCTGCTGCAACTCAATCAGGGTTCGGTGATCGAGCTTGATCGTCTGGCCGGTGAGCCGCTGGACGTACTGGTCAACGGCACCCTGATCGCGCACGGTGAAGTGGTGGTGGTCAACGAGAAGTTCGGCATCCGCCTGACCGACGTGATCAGCCCAAGCGAACGCATCAAGAAGCTGCGCTGAGTGAAACGGTTTCTCTGGGCTTTGCTGGCATTGCCATTGAGCGTGCTGGCCGCCGAGCCGTCGACAGCCACCACCGTGCCTGCCGCCACCGCGCCGATGGTCAACAGCGGCGTGGCCGGGCAACTGACACAACTGGTGTTCGGCCTGTTGCTGGTGCTGGGTTTGATCTTCTTCCTCGCCTGGCTGTTGCGCCGGGTGCAGCAGGCAGGTCCGGCCGGCAAGGGCCAGGTGATCGAGCTGATCGGTTCGCGCGCGCTCGGGCCGCGTGACCGGTTGATGCTGGTGCAAGTCGGCAACGAGCAGATTCTGCTCGGTCTCAGTCCCGGCACCATCACCGCGCTGCATGTGCTCAAGGAGCCGGTGCCGGTGCCGAGCACCAGTGAAAAAGCCACTCCGGATTTTGCCCAGCAGTTGCTGAAGATACTCGGCAAGGATCAGAAGGATACGAAGTAATGGGTGCGTTACGCATCGTCTTGACGCTGGCCCTGATGCTGGCCGCGCCGCTGGCGTTCGCCGCCGATCCGTTGTCGATCCCGGCGATCACGCTGGGCACCAACGCCGATGGCGCGCAGGAATATTCGGTCAGTCTGCAGATCCTGTTGATAATGACCGCCCTGAGCTTCATCCCGGCGGCCGTGATTCTGATGACCAGTTTCACCCGGATCATCATCGTCTTCTCGATCCTGCGTCAGGCCCTCGGCCTGCAACAGACGCCGTCGAACCAGATCCTCACCGGCATGGCGCTGTTCCTGACCATGTTCATCATGGCCCCGGTGTTCGACCGGGTGAACAAGGACGCGCTGCAACCGTATCTGGCGGAAACCCTTACCGCCCAGCAAGCGGTCGAAAAGGCTCAGGTGCCGATCAAGGACTTCATGCTCGCCCAGACCCGCACCAGCGATCTCGAGCTGTTCATGCGCCTGTCCAAGCGCACCGACATTGCCACGCCGGATCAGGCACCGCTGACCATTCTGGTGCCGGCGTTCGTCACCTCCGAGCTTAAAACCGCGTTTCAGATCGGCTTCATGATCTTCATTCCGTTCCTGATCATCGACCTCGTCGTGGCCAGTGTGCTGATGGCGATGGGTATGATGATGCTCTCGCCGCTGATCATCTCGCTGCCGTTCAAGATCATGCTGTTCGTGCTGGTCGATGGCTGGGCGCTGATCATTGGCACTCTGGCCAGCAGTTTTGGAGGTGTCTCGCCATGACGCCGGAAGTTGCGGTCGATATCTTTCGTGAAGCCCTTTGGCTGACCACATTGATGGTCGCGATTCTGGTAGTGCCGAGCCTGTTGGTCGGCTTGCTGGTGGCGATGTTCCAGGCTGCAACCCAGATCAACGAACAGACCCTGAGCTTCCTGCCGCGTCTGCTGGTGATGCTGGTGACGTTGATCATCGGTGGTCCGTGGATCGTGCAGACCTTCATGGAATACATCATTCAGTTGTACAAAAACATCCCGATGGTCATCGGCTAAGCCATGCAATCGCTGCTTCAGCTGACCGACACCCAGATCAGTACCTGGGTGGCCTCGTTCATGTTGCCGCTGTTTCGCGTGGCGTCGATGCTGATGGTCATGCCGGTGTTCGGCACCACGCTGGTGTCGCGGCGGATTCGCCTGTATTTCGCCGTGGCGATCACCGTGTGTATTGCCCCGAGCCTGCCGCCGATGCCGGCGGTCAGTCCGCTGGATCTGAGTGGCTTGATGTTGATTGCCGAACAGATCCTCGTTGGTGCGGTGCTCGGGTTTTCCCTGCAACTGTTTTTCCAGGCGTTTGCCGTGGCCGGGCAGATTGTCGCGATCCAGATGGGCATGGGTTTCGCCTCGATGGTCGATCCGGCTAACGGTGTATCGGTGGCAGTGATCGGGCAGTTCTTCACCATGCTGGTGACTTTGCTGTTCCTGTCGATGAACGGCCACCTGGTGGTGTTCGAAGTCCTCACTGAAAGCTTCACTACGCTGCCGGTCGGCGGCGGCTTGATGACCGCACAATACTGGGAACTGGCCGGCAAACTCGGCTGGGTGCTGGGGGCGGCGCTGTTGCTGGTATTGCCAGCGGTCACGGCGTTGCTGGTGGTCAACATTGCGTTCGGCGTGATGACCCGCGCCGCGCCGCAACTGAACATTTTCTCCATCGGTTTTCCGCTGACCCTGGTGCTCGGTCTGTTCATTGTCTGGGTCGGGCTGGCGGACATTCTCAATCAGTACCAGCCGCTGGCCACTGAAGCCTTGCAGCTGTTACGCGAACTGGCACGGGCGCGCTGAGTCATGGCAGAGAGCGAAAGCGGTCAGGACAAAACAGAAGACCCCACGGAGAAACGTAAAAAGGACTCCCGTGAGAAGGGCGAGATTGCCCGTTCCAAAGAACTCAATACCCTGGCCGTGACCATGGCCGGTGCCGGTGCGCTGCTGGTGTTCGGCGGCATGCTCGCCGAAGACCTGATGGAACTGATGCGCCTGAACTTCACGCTGTCGCGCGAAGTGATCATGGATCAGGGTTCCATGGGCGCGTTCCTGTTGCAGTCAGGCCAGATGGCTTTGCTGGCGATCCAGCCGATCATGATCACCTTGTTGCTGGCGGCGCTGATCGGGCCGATTTCCCTCGGCGGCTGGCTGTTCGCGGCGGGTTCCCTGGCCCCCAAGTTCAGTCGGATGAACCCCGCTGCAGGCCTTAAAAGGATGTTCTCGTTCAAGTCAGTGATCGAGTTGCTCAAGGCGCTGGCCAAGTTTCTGATCACTTTAGGTGTGGCGCTGGTGGTGTTGTCGGCGGACGTCGATGACTTTTTGCGGATCGCCCACGAGCCGCTGGAAATGGCGATCATCCACAGTGTGTTGCTGGTCGGCTGGAGTACGTTGTGGCTGGCCTGCGGCTTGATCATCATCGCGGCGGTCGACGTGCCCGTGCAGCTATGGGAAAGCCACAAGAAACTGCTGATGACCAAGCAGGAAGTGCGCGACGAGCACAAGGATCAGGAGGGTCGTCCGGAGGTCAAACAGCGCATCCGCCAGACCCAGCGCGAAATGTCCCAGCGCCGCATGATGGCGGCGATTCCCGACGCCGACGTGGTTATCACCAACCCGACCCACTACGCCGTCGCGCTCAAGTACGACTCGGAGAAGGGCGGGGCGCCGATGCTGATTGCCAAGGGCAGCGACTTCCTCGCGCTGAAAATCCGCGAAATCGCCGTGGCCAACAACGTCATGCTCCTCGAATCGCCGGGGTTGGCGCGTTCGATTTACTACTCCACCGAACTCGATCAGGAAATTCCTGGTGGGCTGTATCTGGCGGTTGCGCAGGTACTGGCCTACGTCTACCAGATCCGCCAGTTCCGTGCGGGCAAGGGCAAGCGTCCGGACCCGCTCAAGGACGATTTGCCGATTCCGCCGGATCTGCGCCGCGATTCCTGACGCTTACCGTCTGTCTGGAAAACCTCTGAACCTGTCAAGTCTGCCAGTAGACGGCTGCTCCCGCCGGCGCTCTCATTGGCATGGGAATTCTCCCGGCATTTCCCTGCATTGGTCGCTCTGATCATCTGATACGAGTACCAGGGATTGGCGCCTGCATAAGGTTTCAGAGGAAGCAATCATGGCAGACCAGCCCTACATAAAGTTGCAAGGTATGGAGGTTGAATTCGTCTCGGGAGTGTTGGAGCAGCGTACAGCCGATCGCGCAATCGGTTACACCGTGACTTTCAAGTTGATGCTGGATTTCACCCATTTCAAGCAGATGGCCAACGCCTACAGCGCCAATTATCTGGAAGTGTCGAACAACGCGATTCGGCCGGAACTGGAGGGGTTGGCGTACCACAATCACTACAGTGTGATTGGTGCTTCTGCAGGAAAAATCGTTAACAGTGCGATGCTTTTCGAACTCTTCACCAACCCGGATTTGTACCTGGATGGCTGGATCAACAATGATATGGAGAGGCGATTTGGCAAGCCGCAATTCGTCATAGAGGGAAATGCGCTTTTGATAACGGCGCGGCAGGACTTTCGTTGGGAGAATCCGGAGCGCGAAATCAAGATCGAAGATCTCCCCATCATTTGGTTTGATTGGGCTCTTACCCTTATAGAGCAGCGGACAAAAGTGTCCTGGGGGCTGCCGGAGCGTACGACGCCGGTATCGGTGGTGACGTTTATGTACACGCAGGACGAGGTCGTCGTTATCGAAGGTACGGAGCTGCTCAAGGGCGCGCGCTATATCAACGGCAAAAAGCTCGGTTTCGGCCCGATTACACCTGAACAGGTTTTAACGGCGTAGTGATCTGCAACCGCCGCCCCGACTGAAACGGGGCGGCGGTTTTTTTCTGCCTCAAGGTTTTGTGTTGCGCCTTAGCCAGAATTCGCGATCCCACCTTGGAAGCCGTTCAACGGTGGGAGCGAGCCTGCTCGCGAAGGCGTCAGAATTGACGCTGGATCAATCAACTGGTGTCCCCAATGCCTGCGTCAACCCGGCACCTCCAGATTATCCATCACCCGATTAACCGCCAGCTCGCCGAGCATGATCAGCTGCGCGATCCCCAATAGCGTCCTGCGCTGCGACGCGGGGATGAGATGGGCGAAGTCATGGGCGACGGTTCTGGCGGAAGCGAGGGTTTCGCTGGCGTCGGCCAGCAGTTCCTCGTTTTTGAAGTCGGCGTTGACGGCGTACATCCGGCGGGTTTTGCGTGGCGGTGGGGTGGATCCGGGTGGGCAGAGGTAGTGATCGAGTGCGCGGTCGGCGGCTTCGTGGAGTTTTTTCGAATCGAGGGATTCGTAGGGGGAGGTGGGGTCGGTTTCGGGTGGGTTGGGTGTTGGTTTGATCATGGTGAGACTCCGTGGTTGATTTAGCCGCCACGGCTCATCGCTAAACAAGTAAAAGGTGGCGGCTGTATTCAGGTTAGCGATCCGGGTCACAGAAACCCCGGGTAGACCCGAAGGTCTCCCACGCACAGCCACCATGACGCCAAGTGCAGATAGACAAAGCTGCAATTGAGACTGGGGATTGAGCGTCTGTAAGGTATCGGATCGCTAAACCCGATCGCTGATTCGTCAGCGACCGCACCACAATAGAACCCGACCCCAAGGCGCACAAGCCGGCGGATTCTGGCGTAGCTGTAGGCAATGGCGCAAGGATATGTAGCCTTTAAGGCGTGTCTTGAGATGTCTTTTAAACGTTGTGGTTAAAAGCAAAAAATCGGGCACCTGTCCAGGTGAAAACGCGTCCTGTCCCTGACAAAGCCTCGAGGGTGATTGGCCGATGTCACCGGGCTTATGGCGTGACTCTCAGATTTACCTTTCGTCTGAAAGCGCGTCTAACCTGTCAGGTTTTACAGGTGTGAGAGGCGTGCTTTTGCGTTGTGATTGCTGAGTGATGTCGCACATTTCGTGCGCATACTTTTGCGATAGCAAAGGATAAGAGAGATGAAAGTTAAAGATATAGACGGTGTATTCGAGCTATGACGAAGAAGAGGGACGGGGCATTATCCATTGGGTCTTTACTCCTTGTTCCAAGCCCCTCAGTGATTCCGGCACTTGCCCGGATGATGCGGAGAAGCTTCGTCCATGGATCAATGATTCGGTTGATTACTTCTTTGTGGTGCCTCCAGAACATAAGCACAAGATGAACTTCAAAAAGGGCTTAAAGGTTGTTTTTGATCTGGTGAAGGAGGGGGAGCTAGAAGTGACAAAGCTGCGTTTTTAAGTAGCTGATCATTCCCTCGCGCAGCGAAGGAAACCAGCCCCGGACACTCCGCGTCTCTATAAAGCCAAACGCGGAGCGTCCGTTGAGGCATTCCTTTGCGGCGCGTGAGAATGATCTGTACCTGAACTAATCCGACAACTCCAGATTATCCATCACCCGATTCACCGCCAGCTCGCCGAGCATGATCAACTGCGCAATCCCCAACAGCGTCCTGCGTTGCGACGCGGGTATGAGATGGGCGAAGTCATGGGCGATGGTTCTGGCTGAGGCGAGTGTTTCGCTGGCATCGGCCAGCAGTTCTTCATTTTTGAAGTCGGCGGTGACGGCGTACATCCGGCGGGTCTTACGCGGTGGTGGCGTGGAGCCGGGTGGGCAAAGGTAGTGATCAAGGGCGCGGTCGGCGGCTTCGTGGAGTTTTTTTGAGTCGAGGGATTCGTAGGGGGCGGTGGGGTCGGTTTCGGGCGGGTTGGGTGTTGGTTTGATCATGGTGAAGCTCCTGAGGTTATGGAGCCACTCTTTCCCTGTCGCTAAACAAGTGAAGGTGGCAGCTGTACGCAGGTTAGCGAACCGGTCACAGGCACCCCGGTAGACCCAAAGGTCTCCCGCATACAGCCGCCATAACGTAACTGCGGGCGAAAAGTCCCACAACGAAGCCACGAACGCTGATGCACTGAGATGGTCCGAGTCGCTAAACCCGATCGCTGATTCGTCAGCGACCGACCCACAATAGAACCCGACCCCAAAGCGCACAAGCCGGCGGATTCTGGCTTGGCTGTAGGCAATGGCGCAAGAATTTGTAGCCTGAAAGGCGTATCTGAAGGTGTCGTTTAAACGCCTGAGTTTAAAAGGCGATTTGCGCTGACTTCACTGGCTCCTTCGCGAGCAAGCTCGCTCCCAAAGTTGAATTGCATTCCACTCACACATTGGGAGTGCATTTCTTTGTGGGAGCGAGCCCGCTCGCGAAAGGGGCATTTCCGGTTAGCGGACAATTCACGCTCACACCTCTCTCTTTCAGTCCTTGGCCAAAGTTGACGGTAGATAAGTCTGTACCCTTTTCTCCCCAGCCGAGCTTCAAACTCGGTCGGGGTTTTACGTCGGCTGCATTTCTGCAATTACCCGAAAGCGAGGGCAAAAAGTCTGCCTATGGCACCTTGCCAAACTCCCAATCAGTAATATAAATTTGGCCGGTTACAGTTATCCTTACCGACGCAATCCCAGGTAATCTTCCTGAATCAATTAAATGGTACTCCGCCCACCTGTTAATAGTCTTGCTTATGGTGCCCATCGTTGCTCCGGATGAATTAAGAAAAGCAAAGGTGATAGTCGTTGGGCCTAGAATGTTCCCCCCATTGGCCTTGAGATTTACTCGTTCTGTCGTTTGGCCAATAAAGTCGAGTTGATATGTAATTGATCCTGGCGAGTACGGCACATACGGAAAGATTCTCCAATGCTCGCAGTCTATATAACAGTTCACTTGATTTTGATGCAAAAACGTAATCCTACACGTTTCAGTACTTATAGACTGGCCGATTAATAGCCTTCCCTGTGGAATATGTATGGCTTTTAGAACTGTAAAGTTCCAAGGCGCTGACTCTGGCCTCGTTCCATATAGTGCTTTTACTTTGAAACTGTGTTCTACCCTGCCGAGACCATTTACGTTAATGGTCCACTCACCAGTGGCACCATCGACGGTTGCTTCACGTTGGAACACTGCATGATCGAAAACCTCGACTTTTAGTCCTTTGGCAGCTATACCTCTGAGGGTCACCGCCAGTTCGGCTGTTGTTCCGCCCCGCGGAATGTCCCTTCCGCTGAGAGTGCCTTTGACAGAGGCTATGGTCGGGGCCGTCGCCACTGCCACGGTAAAGGTCCGTGCTGCCGACACAGGATTGCTCCCATACAAAGCTTTGGCGGTAAAACTGTGTGCTGCCACAGCCAAGGCACTGACGAGCAGCGTCCAGACACCGGTTGTGGCGTGTGCCGTTGCCGGACCTTTGGAGTCGGTGCCGGCAAAGATTTCGACTTTCTGGCCCTTGGCCGCGACGCCACTCAGGGTTACGGCCGTTTCCACTGTGACCCCGGCTTGAGGGATTTCGACACCGCTGGGTGAGCCTTTGACCGATGTCAAAGTCGGAGCAATGGCGGCTGTGACGGTCAGTGTTCTGGCGGCAGACACGGCGCCAGAGCCGTACAGTGCCTTGGCGGTAAAACTGTGTGCTGCCACAGCCAAGGCACTGACGAGCAGCGTCCAGACACCGGTTGTGGCGTGTGCCGTTGCCGGACCTTTGGAGTCGGTGCCGGCAAAGATTTCGACTTTCTGGCCCTTGGCCGCGACGCCACTCAGGGTTACGGCCGTTTCCACCGTGACCCCAGCTTGAGGGATTTCGACACCGCTGGGAGAGCCTTTGGCCGATGTCAAAGTCGGAGCGGTGGCGGTTGTAACGGTCAGGTTGCGAACGTTCGAAAACACCGGATTCACGGCATAAAGCGCTTTTGCATATAACCGGCGAGCACCCAATGCCACGGTGATCGAGTGTTCCCAGATACCCGTGGTTGCATGGGCCGTCGCAACCCCCTTGGATACTGCGCTCGCACCGTTACCATCAAAGATTTCGACCTTTTGTCCTGGGCTGGCTGTGCCTTTGAGTTTTAGCGTCGTGCTGACGGTCGTCTGGTTTTGGGGAACTTCCACTCCTTTGTCGTCCAGAACATTGTCCAGCGTCGCTACAACTGCGGCCACGACCATAACGTTCCGGGCATTCGAAACCGATCCGCCTTTGCGTCTGGCGCGCAAGTTATAGGTGGTCCCGACACTGAGTCCGATGAGTTGAAACGTCCACGTACCTTTTGCATCGACTTGAATGTTGGTGTTGGGCAGAGGTGCACCATAGTTGACCAAGTCGATCACAGTGCCTGGGCCGGCAATCCCGCTCAAGATGATCGTTGTATGGATGGTTTGACCGTTGTTGGGAATCTCTACCAGTGCTGAGTCAGTGATCAAACGGAGTTCGGGCACGATGTTTTGTACGACGGTCAGTGTTCTGGCGGCCGACGTCGCGCCCGAGCCGTACAACGCCTTGGCGGTAAAGCTGTGTGCAGCCAAAGTCAGGGCACTGACGAGCAACGTCCAGACACCGGTTGTGGGATCTGCAGTTGCCGGTCCTTTGGAGACGGTGCCGTCAGAGATTTCGACTTTCTGGCCCTTTGCCGCGACGCCGCTCAGGGTGACGGCCGTTTCCACCGTGACCCCGCCTTGAGGGATTTCGACACCGCTGGGAGAGCCTTTGACTGAGTCAATGGACGGAGCCACGTTCTCAATCACGCTCGCGTGGCGCACGTTGGAATAGGTAGGCGTGGGGTGATACCGCGATTGGGCATAAAGTCGGCGGGCCCCGAGAACCACGTCAATGGCCCGCTCCCATCGACCTGTGATTTCATCCGCTGTCGCAATTCCTTTCGGTACTGCACTTGCACCGTTGCCATCAAAAAGTTCGACATCTTTCCCTTTGCTGGCGGTGCCCTTGAGTACCAATGTGGTGCTGGTGGTGCTGGCACCCTCCGGCACTTCTGTATTGTTGGCGTCCAATACGTTGGTTAGCGTCGGGGCCGGCAATTTCTCTTTCAGACGAATGTTCATCGTCTCGTTCGGCGATTCGCCAAATTGTCCCAGCTGATCAGTTACCTCGAAGTTGACGTTTATCTCGCCGTCAGCAAAGTTCTCAAAATCAGCTGTATACAGCGTCTTGCTCACTGGTGCCAAGGGATCCGTAACGTCCACCGTGAACGTCGCATTGCCCAGCTTCAATATCACTTGATCGAAAGGTTCTTTGGTCGTGTAACGCATTTCGAACTTGACACCGTTTTGTGCCAATTCAGGGGTAATGCCATTGGCGATCACCTCGGAAGGAATAATCAGCTTGAAATTGGCATGGGGGTGCAGGTGGTACAGCACCGACAATATTTCCGATTTTTCGTTATTGCCGCCGAGCCGTTCAACAACGTAATGCAGCTTGTTGATGCCGTTTACGAACTTGGATTTCGGGGCGTACAGCGCGACTCGTTTATTTTCCTCGCCGGGCTCGACAGTGTGACTGTCCACGGGTGTCGCCCCATCATTAATAAACAATGCGACTGAATCGTACTCGGCCAGTGCTGCCACGCCTCGATTTAGTAGTTCAGTCCACGGATCAACCACACACCGCACGCTTTCCGGTGTGCCGGTGAAGAGGCGTCTCGGAACGCCGCCGTGAGCAAGTCCGGACGGCCTCACCGGTGTCAACCAGCCGGGTATGAATACCGGGAACAACTTGAATACTTCAATCAGATCGTCGGATTGGATGTCAATGGTCGAGTGAGTTTCCATGACGCGCTCCTGACCCGTGACAGGCCGGCATGTGAGTGAAGCGCTATCACATACCGTTTTGAGCATTTCGCCCACTGTCATATCTGACAGGTAAATTCGTGTTTCAGACGAGTGGTCGGGGCACAGCTGCGCGCTCAAGTTTCGTTCGACGTGCCGGCCCTTCCTTGAAAGCGCAAAGAGTCGAGTTACCACGCTCAAACGTAAAACCCGCCGCCCCGGTTGATGAGGGCGGTGGGTTTTGACTGTCGGCAGATAGGTGTTGCCTGTGAATAATCCATCGCGAACAGGCAGTGGCACCAAACAACTCAGCCGGCCCGTATCACCGCGGCAACTCCAGATTATCCATCACCCGATTTACCGCCAGCTCGCCGAGCATGATCAATTGCGCGATGCCCAATAGCGTCCTGCGCTGCGATGCGGGTATGAGGTGGGCGAAGTCATGGGCGATGGTTCGGGCTGAGGCGAGTGTTTCGCTGGCGTCGGCCAGCAGTTCCTCGTTTTTGAAGTCGGCGGTAACGGCGTACATCCGGCGGGTTTTGCGTGGCGGTGGCGTGGAGCCGGGTGGGCAGAGGTAGTGATCGAGGGCGCGGTCGGCGGCTTCGTGGAGTTTTTTTGAATCGAGGGATTCGTAGGGGGAGGTGGGGTCGGTTTCGGGTGGGTTGGGTGTTGGTTTGATCATGGTGAAGCTCCTAGAGTCATTGGAGCTGCCAACGTTCGCTGCGAGACGAATGAGGGTGGCGGCTATACGCGGGTCGCAGACCGGGACTCTAGAACCGGCAGACCCTAAGGTCTCCCACGTACAGCCGCCATAAGCAAAGCGGATGTTGTGCGTCCAGAGATCGACGGGCTGCGAGACCCGATCACTGATGTGTCAGCGACCGACCCACAATAGAATCCGACCCCAGGGTGCACAAGCCGGCGGATTCTGGCTTGGCTGTAGGCAATGGCGCAAGGATTTGTAGCCTGAAAGGCGTGTCTGAAGGTGTCTTTTAAACACCTGCGTTTAAAAGGCGATTTGCGCTGACTTCACTTGCCCCTTCGCGAGCAGGCTCGCTCCCACATTTGGAATGCAATCCCCTGTAGGAGTGAGCCTGCTCGCGATGGGGCTTTTTCAGTCGATGGATTCGAACCAGACAGACCGCTATCGCGAGCAGGCTCACTCCTACAGGGGGCGTGTTTATTCCCTCGCTATTTCATTCCCCGGCAAAAGTTGGAAAGCTTCTTGCAGTACCCGCCGTGAGCCCGCTCTGGGCGTCAAAAGTTTGCTTTAAAGGAACGGGGAAAACCGGTGGATCGCTCTCAGTTATTCAACACTGCTCGCACAAACGTTGCCGACCTCAGTCGAGGCAATCTGGGCGTGCCGTTGCTGTTGCTGGTGATGCTGGCGATGATGATGTTGCCGGTGCCGCCGTTCCTGCTCGACGTGTTTTTCACCTTCAACATTGCCCTGTCGATCGTCGTCCTGCTGGTCTGCGTGTATGCGCTGCGGCCGCTGGATTTTGCGGTGTTCCCGACGATTCTGCTGGTCGCGACGTTGCTGCGGCTGGCGTTGAACGTGGCCTCGACGCGGGTGGTCATGCTCCACGGTCAGGACGGCCACGCCGCTGCCGGTAAGGTGATTCAGGCCTTCGGTGAGGTGGTGATCGGCGGTAACTACGTGGTTGGTATCGTGGTCTTCGCGATCCTGATGATCATCAACTTCGTCGTGGTCACCAAAGGTGCCGGGCGGATTTCCGAGGTGAGCGCGCGTTTCACCCTCGATGCGATGCCCGGCAAACAAATGGCGATCGACGCCGACCTCAACGCCGGTCTGATTGACCAGAACCAGGCCAAGGCGCGCCGTCAGGAAGTCGCCCAAGAGGCCGAGTTCTACGGTTCGATGGACGGTGCCAGCAAGTTCGTTCGCGGTGACGCCATCGCCGGCCTGCTGATTCTGTTCATCAACCTCATCGGTGGCATGGCCGTCGGTATCTTCCAGCATGGCATGACGTTCGGTGATGCCGGTCGGGTTTACGCCTTGCTGACCATTGGTGACGGTTTGGTGGCGCAATTGCCATCACTGTTGCTATCGACAGCGGCGGCGATCATGGTGACCCGTGCTTCCGGTTCGGAGGACATGGGCAAACAGATCAATCGCCAGATGTTCGCCTCGCCCAAAGCGCTGGCGGTGGCTGCAGGTTTGATGGCAGTCATGGGCCTGGTGCCGGGCATGCCGCACTTCTCGTTCCTGAGCATGGCTGCGCTGGCCGCTGGCGGCGCGTACCTGTTCTGGAAGAAGCAGAACGTTGCCAAAGTCGTGGCGCTGGAAGAGGTCAAGCGTCAGCAGGAGCTGCTGCCGTCGCCGGCCCGCGCCATGGAAACCAAGGAACTGGGCTGGGATGACGTGACGCCGATCGACATGATCGGTCTGGAAGTCGGTTATCGCCTGATCCCGCTGGTGGATCGCAATCAGGGCGGGCAATTGCTGGCGCGGATCAAGGGTGTGCGCAAGAAGCTCTCGCAGGATCTGGGCTTCCTGATGCCGACCGTGCATATCCGCGACAATCTCGATCTGGCGCCAAGCGCCTATCGCCTGACCCTGATGGGGGTAATCCTCGCCGAAGCCGAGATCTACCCGGATCGCGAACTGGCGATCAACCCGGGCCAGGTCTACGGCACGCTGAACGGGATCAACGCCAAAGATCCGGCTTTCGGCCTGGAAGCGGTGTGGATCGAAATCAGCCAGCGTGCCCAGGCACAATCGCTCGGTTACACCGTGGTCGATGCCAGCACCGTGGTGGCGACCCACTTGAATCAGATTCTGTACAAGCACTCCAGTGAGCTGATCGGCCACGAAGAAGTGCAGCAACTCATGCAATTGCTGGCCAAAAGCTCGCCGAAACTGGCGGAAGAGCTGGTGCCGGGCGTGGTCACGTTGTCGCAGTTGCTCAAAGTGCTGCAAGCGTTGCTCGCCGAACATGTGCCGGTACGCGATATCCGCAGCATTGCCGAAGCCATCGCCAACAACGCCGCGAAGAGTCAAGATACCGCCGCGTTGGTCGCCGCTGTGCGGGTCGGCGTATCCCGCGCCATCGTCCAAAGCATTGTAGGCACTGAGTCGGAGCTGCCTGTGATCACCTTGGAACCAAGGTTGGAACAAATATTGCTCAATAGTCTGCAGAAGGCAGGACAAGGCTCGGAAGAGGGTGTTCTGCTGGAGCCAAGCATGGCCGAGAAGCTGCAGCGTTCGCTCATCGAAGCGGCGCAGCGTCAGGAAATGCAAGGTCAGCCGGTGATCCTTTTGGTCGCTGGCCCGATCCGCGCGATGCTCTCGCGCTTTGGCCGCCTCGCAGTCCCTGGATTGCATGTGTTGGCCTACCAGGAAATACCGGACAACAAGCAAGTGACCATCGTTGCGACAGTAGGGCCCAACGGCTGAGGTAGTGGTTTATGCAAGTTAAGCGTTTCTTTGCCGCCGATATGCGTCAGGCCATGAAGCTGGTTCGTGATGAGCTGGGCGCTGATGCCGCCATCATTGGCAATCGCCGCATTGCCGGCGGCGTCGAGCTGACGGCGGCACTGGATTACAAGTTGTCGGCGCTGGCGCCACGGGTTCCGAACATGGAGCTCGAAGACGAGCTGCGCAAGACCCAGTCGCGCATCGTCACCGCCCAGGCCGAGTTGAGCCTGCGTGGCGAAGCCGACGGCAACAGCAATCGCCAGATCTTCGCCGGCCTGCCGTTGACCGCTGGCCTGCCGCTGACCGCCGCTGAACCGCTGAGCGAGCCGACTTACGCCGCACCAGCGCGCCCGGCTCCGGCGCCTGCGCAGTCCTCCGGCGGTGTTGATCCGCGTGCACTGGATTCGATGCGTTTTGAATTGAACAGCCTGCGCGAGCTGATGGAAGTCCAGCTCGGCACCCTGGCCTGGAATCAGCTGCAAGGCAGCCGCCCGGCGCAAGCCAACCTGTATCGCCGTCTGCAACGTATCGGCTTGTCCGGCCCGTTGTCGCGCGATCTGCTGGCGATGATCACCGATATCGAAGAACCGCGTCAGGCCTGGCGCATGTTGCTCGCGCACCTGGCGCGGATGATTGCCGTACCGGAAGTCGAACCGCTGGAAGAGGGCGGTGTGATTGCCATGGTCGGCCCTGCTGGCATGGGCAAGACCACCACGCTGGCCAAGCTCGCCGCGCGTTATGTGCTGAAATACGGCGCGCAGAATGTCGCGCTGGTGAGCATGGACAGTTTCCGCATCGGTGCGCAGGAACAACTGAAGACCCTGGGCCGCATTCTCAATGTGCCGGTGACCCACGTCGATCCGGGTCAATCGCTGGTGCAAGCGCTGGATCCACTGCTGCGCAAACGCGTGGTGTTGATCGATACTGCCGGCCTGCAGGCCAGCGATCCGGCGCTGCGCATGCAGCTGGAAAGTCTGGCCGGGCGTGGCATCCGCTCAAAAAATTATCTGGTCTTGGCAACCACCAGCCAGAAACAGGTTCTAACCGCCGCTTATCACAGTTACAAGCGTTGCGGGCTTGCCGGCTGCATCCTGACTAAACTGGATGAAACGGCCAGCCTTGGCGAAGTGTTGAGCCTGGCGATCAGTCATGAATTGCCGGTCGCGTACCTGACCGATGGCCCACGGATTCCGGATGATTTGCATCTGCCGCGCCGTCATCAACTGGTCAGCCGCGCCGTCAGCGTGCAAATGCAGGAAGAACCCAGCGAAGAAGCCATGGCTGACATGTTCGCTGATATCTATCACAGCCCGACCAAGCAGGTAGGCTGAGGTATTCATGAACAGTTTTTGTACCTACATCGATGGTCTGCCATGCATTGTTCCGGTTGTGAACGCGCAGCCAGTAATGTGGCCTCCGTCTATGCAAGACAAGGTAAAGAAATAACATGGGCAGCATGCATCCCGTACAGGTGATCGCGGTGACCGGCGGCAAAGGTGGCGTCGGCAAGACTAACGTGTCAGTGAACTTGTCGCTGGCGCTGGCAGAGCTTGGCCGTCGGGTCATGCTGCTGGACGCCGACCTCGGTTTGGCGAACGTTGACGTATTGTTGGGGCTGACCCCTAAACGCACGCTGGCTGACGTCATCGAAGGCCGTTGCGAATTGCGCGACGTGCTGTTGCAAGGCCCCGGTGGCATTCGCATCGTGCCGGCGGCGTCCGGCACGCAGAGCATGGTCCACCTGAGTCCGGCGCAACATGCCGGCCTGATTCAGGCCTTCAGCGACATCGGCGACAATCTCGACGTACTGGTGATCGACACCGCTGCAGGTATTGGTGACTCGGTAGTCAGTTTCGTACGCGCAGCCCAGGAAGTGTTGCTGGTGGTCTGCGATGAGCCGACTTCCATTACCGACGCCTACGCGCTGATCAAATTGCTCAACCGCGATTACGGCATGAACCGCTTCCGCGTTCTGGCCAACATGGCGCAGAGCCCGCAGGAAGGGCGCAACCTGTTCGCCAAGTTGACCAAGGTCACGGATCGTTTCCTCGACGTGGCCCTACAATACGTCGGCGCCGTGCCTTACGACGAAAGCGTGCGTAAAGCGGTGCAGAAGCAGCGCGCGGTGTACGAAGCCTTTCCGCGTTCCAAGTGCGCACTGGCGTTCAAGGCGATCGCGCAGAAGGTCGACACCTGGCCGCTGCCCGCCAACCCGCGTGGCCACCTTGAGTTTTTCGTCGAGCGCCTCGTGCAGCAAACGGCAGGGCCCGTGCTATGACCGCAAGCGGTATGAACTACTACAAGAAGTCGGCACGTGACGCGCAGTACGAGTTGATCGAGCGTTACGCGCCACTGGTCAAACGCATTGCCTACCACTTGCTGGCGCGCTTGCCGGCGAGTGTGCAGGTCGAAGACCTGATCCAGGCCGGGATGATCGGCCTGCTCGAAGTCTCGACCAAATATGACGCCAGCAAAGGCGCCAGTTTCGAAACGTACGCGGGCATACGAATCCGCGGCGCGATGCTCGACGAAGTGCGCAAAGGGGACTGGGCGCCACGCTCGGTTCACCGCAATACCCGTATGGTCAGCGACGCAATTCGCTCAATTGAAGCTAAAACCGGCCGTGATGCTAAAGATCACGAGGTTGCGGCCGAACTCCAATTGAGTCTCGACGATTACTACGGGATTTTGAATGACACCTTGGGCAGCCGCCTGTTCAGTTTCGACGACCTGTTGCAGGACGGCGAACACGAAGGGCTGCACGAGGATGGCGCGAGTGCTCATCTCGAGCCGTCACGCGATCTGGAAGATGAACGTTTCCAGGCAGCGCTGGCGGACGCGATTGCCAATTTGCCGGAGCGTGAGCGACTGGTGTTGGCGCTGTACTACGACGAAGAGCTGAACCTCAAGGAGATCGGTGAAGTCCTTGGCGTCAGTGAATCGCGGGTCAGCCAGTTACACAGCCAGTGCGCGGCCCGTTTGCGGGGGCGTTTGGGGGAGTGGCGAGCGCGCTGAAGGCAGTGTGGGGACACTGCGAACGAGGCTGGTGCGGTGATGAACGGCACCGGTCTTGCTCTGTTGTGCTCCAGACAGTCTTCGAGTGCTGCGCCGATTGATTGAAGTGGCGCGTCCAGGTGCTGGGCGCGTTTAAGACTGCTTGGAGGTCGAATTGAACAAAGACATGAAAATCCTCATCGTTGATGACTTCTCAACGATGCGGCGGATCATCAAGAACCTGCTGCGTGATCTTGGGTTCACCAACACCGTCGAGGCTGACGATGGCATTACCGCCATTCCGGTGCTCAACAGCGGCAGCATCGACTTTCTGGTAACGGACTGGAACATGCCGGGCATGACCGGTATCGACCTGCTGCGTCACGTGCGTGCCGATGAAAAACTCAAGCACCTGCCAGTGCTGATGGTGACTGCAGAAGCCAAGCGCGAGCAGATCATCGAGGCCGCTCAGGCCGGTGTGAACGGCTACGTAGTCAAACCTTTCACGGCTCAGGCGTTGAAAGACAAAATCGAGAAGATTTTCGAACGCATCGGCTGATGAACGCGCGGGGGAGCTATGGAGCATAACGAATCTTCACAGGGCGATTTCGAATCGACCCTGAAAAAACACGCGGTCGAACTGGTCGAAAGCCTTGAAAAAGGCAGGTTCGGCGACGCGGTGCAACTGATCCATGAGCTCAATCAGACCCGTGACCGTGGCCTGTATCAGGAAGTCGGCAAGCTCACACGTGAACTGCACAGTGCGATCGTCAACTTCCAGATCGATCCGAACATGCCGCAGGCCGAGGAAGTGTCGCAAATCACCGACGCCACCGAACGCCTGGGCTATGTGGTCAAGCTGACAGAGGCCGCGGCCAACCGCACCATGGATCTGGTGGAAAGCGCTACGCCGGTGGTCAACAGTCTGGCTGATGAAGCCCAGACCTTGAGTGCCGACTGGGGTCGCTTCATGCGTCGCGAGGTAGGAGCTGAAGAGTTCCGCGAACTGGCGCGCCGGGTCGACGGTTTTCTGTCACGCAGCAGCACGGACAACCGTGCGGTGTCGAGCAATCTCAACGACATCCTGCTGGCCCAGGATTACCAGGACCTGACCGGTCAGGTGATCAAGCGTGTGACCCAACTGGTCACCGAAGTCGAAAGCAACTTGCTCAAACTCGTGCTCATGGCCAGCCAGGTGGACCGCTTTGCGGGCATCGAACATGATCGCGCCGCGATGCTTGCAGAAAAAGATCCACAAAAACATCTCTCGCAGGGTGAAGGTCCGCAGATTCATGCCGATAAACGAGAAGACGTTGTGTCCGGTCAGGACGATGTGGACGATTTGTTATCCAGCCTCGGGTTCTAGAGTTTTGGAATTTTAGGTTTTTTGGGTTTTTAGACCTGTAGGAGCACCCCATTAATGAGCTTCGGCGCCGATGAAGAGATCCTTCAGGATTTCCTGGTTGAGGCCGGCGAGATTCTTGAGCAACTGTCCGAACAACTGGTCGAGCTGGAAAGCCGTCCGGATGACGCAGATCTGCTCAACGCAATTTTTCGCGGTTTCCACACTGTAAAAGGGGGCGCCGGCTTCCTTCAGCTCAATGAGCTGGTGGAGTGCTGTCACATCGCCGAAAACGTGTTCGACATCCTGCGCAAGGGTGAGCGTCGCGTTGATGCAGAACTGATGGACGTTGTCCTCGAAGCACTGGACGCGGTGAACAGCATGTTCAGCGAAGTCCGCGAACGTGCACCGATCACCGCTGCTACCCCGGAACTGCTGGCTGCCCTGGCGCGTCTGGCCGAACCGCAATCGGCGGACGCAGCCCCGGCTTCGCCAGTGGCCGAGATGATCGAAGAACTGGTCGTCGAAGGCGACGCGTCGGGCGACATCACCGATAACGAATTCGAACAACTGCTGGATTCGCTGAACGCCGTCAAGGCCGAAGCCGAGGCTCCGGCCGCTGCTGCACCTGCGCAAACGGCCGCTGAAGCCGCGAGCGATGAAATCACCGATGCCGAGTTCGAGTCATTGCTCGATCAACTGCACGGCAAGGGGCAGTTCGCGGTGGACGCGGTTGCGCCAGCGGCGGCAGCCCCAGCGGCACCGGCCAAGGGTGACAGCTCTGACATCACCGACGACGAATTCGAAGCCCTGCTTGATCAGTTGCATGGCAAGGGCAACTTTGCCGTCGATGCGCTGGAGTCGGCGATTGCCTCGGCACCGGCGTCTGCGGCTCCCGTGGCCGCCGCGGCTGGCAGCGATCTGATCAGCGATCACGAGTTCGAATCGCTGCTCGACGAATTGCACGGCAAAGGCAAGTTCACTGACGTTGGCGCCGCGACTGCCGGCGCTGCTTCGACGGTGGCTGCGCCTGCTGCCAAGGCTGCTGCCGCTCCGGCTGCTGCGCCGAAAGCGGCGCCCAAGCCTGAGCCGAAAGCCGAAGCGCCGAAACCGGCTGCCGCTGCTGCACCGGCTCCGGCCCGTGCTGCCGCTGCACCGCCACCGGAAAAACCGGCGAGCGAAGCCGAAACCACCGTGCGTGTCGACACGGCACGTCTCGACGAAATCATGAACATGGTCGGCGAGCTGGTGCTGGTGCGTAACCGTCTGGTGCGCCTGGGCCTCAACAGCGGCGACGAAGCCATGTCCAAGGCCGTGTCGAACCTCGACGTGGTCACCGCTGACTTGCAGACCGCCGTCATGAAAACGCGGATGCAGCCGATCAAGAAGGTCTTCGGGCGCTTCCCGCGTCTGGTTCGCGACCTCGCGCGTCAGCTCAAGAAAGAAATCAACCTGGAACTGGTCGGTGAAGAAACCGACCTCGACAAAAACCTTGTCGAAGCGCTGGCCGACCCGCTGGTCCACTTGGTGCGCAACGCGGTCGACCACGGCATTGAGTCGCCCGAGGAACGCGAAGCGTCGGGCAAGGCCCGTGGCGGTCGTGTGGTATTGGCCGCCGAACAGGAAGGCGACCATATCCTGCTGTCGATTTCCGATGACGGCAAAGGCATGGACCCGAATGTCCTGCGTGCCATCGCGGTAAAACGTGGTGTGATGGATAAGGACGCGGCCGATCGCCTCAGCGATACCGAGTGCTACAACCTGATTTTCGCCCCGGGTTTCTCGACCAAGACCGAGATCTCCGACGTCTCCGGCCGCGGTGTCGGCATGGACGTGGTGAAGACCAAGATTTCCCAGCTCAACGGTTCGATCAACATCTACTCGACCAAAGGCCAGGGCTCGAAAATCGTCATCAAGGTGCCGCTGACCCTCGCGATCATGCCAACCCTGATGGTGATGCTCGGCAATCAGGCGTTTGCGTTCCCGTTGGTCAACGTCAACGAAATCTTCCACCTCGACCTGTCGACCACCAACGTCGTCGACGGTCAGGAAGTGGTGATCGTGCGGGACAAGGCGCTGCCATTGTTCTACCTCAAGCGCTGGCTGGTCAGCTCCGCCGCTCACGAAGAGCAGCGTGAGGGCCACGTGGTGATCCTTTCGGTGGGCACGCAGCGGATCGGCTTCGTCGTCGATCAACTGGTCGGTCAGGAAGAAGTGGTCATCAAGCCATTGGGCAAAATGCTGCAGGGCACTCCGGGCATGTCCGGCGCCACCATCACCGGTGACGGCCGCATCGCGCTGATTCTCGATGTTCCAAGCATGCTCAAGCGTTACGCCGCACGGCGTATTTGAATCCGGGGCGGCGGGGCGACAACGTCCCCGCCGCACCTAATGGAGTGTTTATGGCAGTCAAAGTCCTGGTGGTGGACGATTCGGGTTTTTTCCGCCGCCGCGTCTCGGAAATTCTTTCTGCGGATCCGAGCATTCAAGTGGTCGGCACTGCAACCAACGGTAAAGAGGCGATCGATCAGGCGCTGGCGCTCAAGCCGGACGTGATCACCATGGACTACGAGATGCCAATGATGGACGGCATCACGGCGGTGCGGCACATCATGCAGCGCTGCCCGACCCCGGTGTTGATGTTCTCCTCGCTGACGCACGAAGGCGCCCGGGTCACCCTGGATGCGCTGGACGCAGGCGCGGTGGATTTCCTGCCGAAGAATTTCGAAGACATCTCGCGCAATCCGGATAAGGTCAAGCAACTGCTGTGCGAGAAGGTCCATAGCATCTCGCGCAGTAATCGTCGTTTCAGTGCTTACAGCGCGCCGGCTCCAGCCGCGGCACCCACGCCTGCACCGGCTCCGGCGCCATCCAGCTTCAGCAGCCACAGCACCAGCGCACCGGCACGTCCGGCACCTGCGCCTGTGCATGCACCTGCTCCAAGCCGTGCTCCGGCTGCCAGCGCTTCGTCGCCGGCACCGAAACGCAAAGCCTACAAACTGGTTGCCATCGGTACGTCGACTGGCGGCCCGGTCGCCCTGCAACGCGTGCTGACGCAATTGCCAGCGAACTTCCCGGCGCCGATCGTGTTGATCCAGCACATGCCGGCAGCATTCACCAAGGCGTTTGCCGAGCGTCTCGACAAGCTCTGCCGCATCAGCGTCAAGGAAGCCGAGGATGGCGACATTCTGCGTCCGGGCCTGGCGTTGCTCGCTCCGGGTGGCAAGCAAATGATGATCGATGGCCGTGGCGCGGTGAAGATTCTGCCGGGCGACGAGCGTCTGAACTACAAGCCGTGCGTGGACATCACCTTCGGTTCGGCGGCGAAATCCTACGGCGACAAAGTTCTGGCGGTGGTGTTGACCGGTATGGGCGCCGACGGCCGTGAAGGCGCGCGCCTGCTCAAGCAGGGCGGCAGCGCGGTGTGGGCACAAGATGAGGCAAGCTGCGTGATCTACGGCATGCCGATGGCCATCGTCAAAGCCGACCTCGCCGACGCGGTGTACAGCCTCGACGACATCGGCAAACACATTGTCGAGGCGTGTCTCTGATGGATGTTCTAAGCCTTATCGGGATCATCATGGCGTTCGTCGCCATCATCGGTGGTAACTACCTTGAGGGTGGTCACCTCGGTGCGCTGGCCAACGGCCCGGCGGCATTGATCGTACTGGGCGGCACCATCGGTGCCGCACTGCTGCAATCGCCGATGAGCGCGTTCAAACGCGCCATGCAGATCCTTGCCTGGATTCTGTTTCCGCCACGGGTCGATCTGGCCGGTGGCATCGATCGTGTCGTCAACTGGAGCCTCACCGCACGCAAGGAAGGCCTGCTGGGTCTGGAAGGCGTGGCCGATGCCGAACCCGACAACTACTCGCGCAAAGGCCTGCAATTGCTGGTTGACGGCGCCGAGCCGGAAGCGATCCGCAGCATCCTCGAAGTGGATTTCTATACCCAGGAAGCCCGCGACATCGAAGCCGCAAAAGTCTTTGAAAGCATGGGCGGCTATGCGCCGACCATCGGCATCATCGGTGCAGTGATGGGCCTGATCCACGTGATGGGCAACCTCGCCGATCCGACGCAACTGGGCAGCGGCATCGCCGTGGCTTTCGTCGCGACCATTTACGGCGTGGCCAGTGCCAACCTGGTATTGCTGCCGGTCGCGGCCAAGCTGAAGTCAATCGCGTTGCGGCAGTCGCGTTATCGCGAAATGTTGTTGGAAGGGATCTTGTCGATCGCCGAAGGTGAAAACCCTCGCTCCATTGAGTTGAAGCTGCAAGGCTTCATGGATTAAGGGAATAACCTAATGGCTCGTCGCAGGCATCAGGAAGAACACGTCAATCACGAGCGCTGGCTCGTGTCCTACGCGGATTTCATCACGCTGTTGTTCGCGTTCTTCGTGGTGATGTACTCGATTTCGTCGATCAACGAAGGCAAGTACAAAGTCATTTCCGAAGCATTGATCGGGGTCTTCACCGACTCCGATCGCTCGCTCAAACCGATCCCGATTGGTGATGAACGACCGAAGACCGTGACCCCGGCCAAGCCGCTGGTCAAGGACGCCGAACAGGTCGACGCCGGTATCGCCGGCGCCAGTGACCCGCTGAAAAGCATCGCCGATGACATCAGCGCTGCGTTCGGTGACTTGATCAGCTCCAATCAGATGACCGTGCGCGGCAACGAGTTGTGGGTCGAGATCGAACTCAATTCCAGCCTGTTGTTCGGCAGCGGTGACGCCATGCCGAGTGACATCGCGTTCAACATCATCGACAAGGTCGCGGCGATTCTGAAACCGTTCGACAACCCGATCCACGTCGAAGGTTTCACCGATGATCAACCGATCCGCACGACGCAGTACCCGACCAACTGGGAGCTGTCCTCGGCGCGTTCGGCGAGCATCGTGCGCATGCTGGCCATGCAGGGCGTGAACCCTGGTCGCTTGGCCTCGGTCGGTTACGGTGAGTTCCAGCCGGTGGCCAATAACGCCACCGCTGAAGGTCGCGCGAAGAACCGTCGTGTGGTGTTGGTGGTGTCGCGCAATCTCGATGTGCGTCGCAGCCTGACCGGCACCGGTACCGCCAATGCACAACCGGATGCTGCGTTGAAGCGTGCTGGCACACAAACTGCACCGACCCCGGTCAAGACGCCGGGACGCGAGAGTGCCGTCAATTCTCCGTCACCCGCATTAACACGCTGAGCTATGTCTCGGTCGAGCATATCGGCCGGGAGGAACGAACCGAATGAGAGTCTGGGCAGTCGCCAATCAAAAGGGTGGTGTCGGTAAAACCACATCTTCCATCGCTTTAGCCGGATTGCTGGCCGAGGCGGGAAAGCGCGTGGTTGTGGTCGATCTCGACCCGCACGGCTCAATGACCAGCTATTTCGGCTACGACCCCGACAGCCTGGAACACAGCAATTACGACCTGTTTCTGCACAAGGGCAGCGTGCCGCAAGGCCTGCCGGGGCAGTTGCTGTTGTCGACCAGTGACGAACGCATTTCGCTGTTGCCGTCGAGCACCGCACTGGCGACCCTTGAGCGTCAGTCGCCGGGACAGAGTGGCTTGGGTCTGGTGATCGCCAAGAGTCTGGCGCAGCTGTGGCAAGACTTTGATTACGCGGTGATCGACAGCCCGCCGTTGCTCGGCGTGCTGATGGTCAATGCCCTTGCAGCGAGCCAGCAACTGGTGATCCCGGTGCAGACCGAGCATCTGGCCGTCAAAGGTCTCGAGCGCATGGTCAATACCCTGGCGATGATCAACCGCTCGCGCAAACAGGCGCTGCCGTTCAGCATCGTGCCGACCCTGTTCGATCGCCGTACGCAAGCTTCGATGCATACCTTACGCGTGCTGCGTGACAAATTTCCCGACGAGATCTGGCAGGGTTATATCCCCGTCGATACCCGTCTGCGCGATGCCAGCCGAGCCGGTGTCACGCCTTCGCAATTCGACGGCAAGAGCCGTGGCGTGCTGGCGTATCGCGCGCTGCTCAAGCATCTGTTGGCGCAACAACTTGTTCCGCAGGTGGCTTGAATGACGTTGAACCTTGTAGGAGCTGCCGCAGGCTGCGATCTTTTGATCTTGCTTAGTGGCGCTCCTGAAAAGATCAAAAGATCGCAGCCTGCGGCAGCTCCTACATGGGGTTGCGTATGAATCGGCCGGTCAAGTTGACGTCGAAGCCGCAATTGGCGCTGCAGTCTTATCTGGATAATTTGCTGCTGGAAATTCCTGAGGAGCTGCCGCCGGTCATTGAGGCGCAGCCTGAAGTTGTCGAAAGCACTGAGGCGCTGGACGAGTTCCAGGCAGCGGTACTGGAAGAGCAGGCGCGTGATGCACAGAAAGCGACCAGGCCTGTTGCGCCGGTTGTCGCGCCTGCCGTCGCTGCGGTGACCAAGGCACCGGTGGCACTGATCGAAGAGGCCGCGCCGGTTCGCGCATCGGTGTCGACACTGGCACCGCTGCTGCAAACCCAATTGCTGAAAACCGCGCCGGAACCGGCCGTGGTCGAACCGGCTCCGGTTCCAGCTCCGATTGCACCCGCACCCGTCGAGCAAACGCTGGTCCCGCCGCTGGTGGAAGTGCACCTGCCGCCCAACAACACGCCACCACCGGTGGAAACCGATGGCCGTCCGGCCTGGGCCTCCGAAGCGTTCGAATGCCTGCTGTTCGACGTAGCCGGTCTGACCCTGGCGGTACCGTTGGTGTGCCTCGGCTCGATTTATTCGCTGGCCGGCCATGAACTGACGCCGCTGTTCGGTCAGCCGGAGTGGTTCCTCGGGATCCTGCCGAGCCAGGCCGGCAATCTGAAAGTGTTGGACACCGCGCGCTGGGTCATGCCGGATCGCTATCGCGATGACTTCCGTCAGGGCTTGCAGTACGTGATTTCGGTACAAGGTTACGAGTGGGGGCTGGCGGTGCATCAGGTCAGCCGCTCGTTGCGTCTGGACCCGAATGAAATCAAATGGAGAAGTCACCGGGGTCAGCGGCCATGGCTCGCCGGCACGGTGATTGAGCACATGTGTGCATTGCTTGACGTTTCCGCACTGGCCGAGTTGATCGCCAGCGGTGGGGCAAAGCACCTCGGCGGCCACAAGCCGCTACATAAACCGACATAGCAGCCGACATAACAATCAGGCGACGGCATTGTTGAATGCCGCCACACAGAACACACACCGCCCAGAGCGGTTTTTTCGAGGGGTCAGGGTATGAGTAGTCAGGCGACGAATGCAAAAGGTTCTGAAGATCCGATCCTGCAATGGGTGACCTTCAAACTGGACAACGAAACGTACGGCATCAACGTGATGCGCGTGCAGGAAGTGCTGCGCTACACCGAGATTGCTCCGGTGCCGGGCGCGCCAAGCTACGTGCTGGGCATCATCAACCTGCGCGGTAACGTGGTCACCGTGATCGACACCCGTCAGCGCTTCGGCCTGAGCACCGGTGAGATCAGCGACAACACCCGTATCGTCATCATCGAAGCCGACAAGCAAGTCGTTGGCATCATGGTCGACAGCGTCGCCGAAGTGGTTTACCTGCGTCAGTCGGAAATCGAGACCGCGCCAAACGTCGGCAACGAAGAGTCAGCCAAGTTCATCCAGGGCGTGTGCAACAAGAACAACGAGTTGCTGATTCTGGTCGAGCTGGACAAGATGATGAGCGAAGAAGAATGGTCGGAACTGGAGAGCATCTGATTTGATTCTCGAGGTCGCGGTCATTGTCCTGTTCCTCTTCTGGGCAGGCACACTGGCAATGTTTGTGTCGTACATCAAGGCGCAAAAAGTCATTGCTGCGCAACAGGCTCAGGGCGATGCGCTGCGTGATCAGCGCATCAAGGACCTGGCCAAGCGTGTCGACGATTACCAGAACGGCAACGTGCGCATGGGCGAGGCCCTGCACGAGCTGCGCGCGGTGGTGAGTCCGTTGCCGGACAAGATTGTCGCGCTTGAACAGCGCGACCCGTCGAGCCTGTCGTTCGCCCAGGCGGCGAAACTGGTGGGGATGGGCGCAAGCGTCGATGAACTGACTCAGTCCTGCGGGTTGACCCAGGCTGAGGCGGAGTTGATGCGTAAGTTACATAAGGGCAGCTAAGAGCTTCGAGCTTTTAGCTGCAAGCAAAATCAAAAGATCGCAGCCTTCGGCAGCTCCTACATTGGAATGCGTTTTCCTGTAGGAGCTGCCGAAGGCTGCGATCTTTTGCTTTTAAGGCTTAATAATCATCGCCGCGCAGGGTCACATCTTTCTCGACCATCGGCGCATTCGGATCCTGCCCCTCAGGGAATTTCCCCTTCAGATTCCACGCAAACGCGATGATCTCGGCGATGGTGCGATACAGCTCCTCGGGAATGCTGTCGCCCAGTTCCATCCGCGCCAACAACCGCACCAATTCCGCATTCTCGTAAATCGGCACCTCGCAATCGCGAGCGATGCGCAGGATTTCTTCGGCCAGCTCGTCATCACCTTTGGCGGTGAGGGTCGGGGCGTGGTTGCCGTCGTATTTGAGGGCGATGGCCTGGCGTGGGGCAGTGGAATCGTTCATGCGGTTTCGTCGACCCAGCGGTGTTCGAGGCGGGTTTGGTTGCCTTGCGGCGGCGTGCCGAGGTGGCAGTCGAGGTCGCCGACGTTGAGCCCGCGATCGAGCAGACGCTGACGCAGGGCGAACAGGTTGTTTTCGATCAGGTCGGCGGTGTACGGCCGCTCGGCCCACAGTTGGCTGGACAGGCTGCCGGCGATCAGTTGCGCCTGAATCTGCAGCGGCCCGAGCGGTTCCATGTCGAACGCCAGATCGACGCGCCACAGTTGTTGCTTGGGCTCGCGCTCATCGCGACGTTCGTTCGGTTGCGGTTCGCGCTCCGGAGCCTCTTCACGCTGGAACTTGACTTGCAACGGCACGATGTCTTGCAGGTTGCGCATGGGGATTTCCAGTTGCCAGGTGCTGAGCAGGCGTCCGTCATCAGTAACGCCGGTTTGTTCCAGGCTCGACAGTTGATGGCTTTGCAGCCGCGAAACAGCGGCAGCGGCGAGACGCAGCAACTGTTCCAGATCGCCTTCGCCGTCCTGACTTTGCAGCAAGCGTTCGGGCAGCGGGAAGCTGCTTGGCACAGGCTTGGCGCTGACCTGGCCAAGCATGCCGAGGGCGTTGCGGACGAAACTCGGCAGCGCTTGCGCCAGAGTGTTGGCGGCGATGATCGCGTTGAAACTGGTGCTGCTCGGCAGGCCCGGGGTCAGTTGCGCGATCAGCTTGAGCAGATCGGCTTTCATGTCCGGGGGCAGCGTCGGGGTTTGTCCGGTCAGCAGCTTGGCTTCGAGGAACACGCCGCTATTGGCTAGCGCCAGTGCCACGCCTTTGGCGGTGCTCAGTTGTTGCACGTCCGGGAGGCTGGCGAGCAGTTTGTCGACCACCGCGCGTAGATCCGCAGAAGTCTGGTCGGTGGCGGGTGGCAGATTCTGTAATGCATTCAACAGCCCGCTGAGCGAAGCCTGACGACTTTGCTGGCCGAGCAGTTGCTGACTGACGGCCAGTTGTTCCTGGCGGCTGCTCATCGGCAGGAATTTCAGGGTTTGTGCATCTTCGACCAACGCCGACAGCAAGGTGCCAATGCGCAGCGGCTGCGGGCTGTCGATGGTCAATGTGCTGCCGCTCTGTGCGGTGTTGAGCAGGCTGACCAGCGAGCGGAACACCGCTGCCTGCCCCGGCGTCTGCGGCAGCGCCTGCGAGGTCAGCACTTTGCCTTGCAGCAGCGTGCCGACCGGCAATTGCGCGGTGTCGATGCGGGTGAGGGTGGCGACGCTGCTGGCAATCGCCTGCTGCACAGTAATCGCCAGATTGCCCGCCGAGGGCTGAGTGATCGCCAGACTGGTGCCTTGGGGCAACGGCAGATTGCTGGTCGCTTGCACAGTGGTCTGGCGTCCGCCGTCGACGGTCACCTTGAGCAATAACTGAAAGGTCTGATCCGCCTGCTTGAGCGACAACACCTCGGCTTTGGCGCTTTGCCCGGCGCCGATCAGGCCTTCGACCGGGGTCAGCAGCTTGAGCAGCTCACCGACCTGCGGGCGAACGGTCGCCGGGGTGGTGGGCGGGAGCGGGAGGATGTTCATTTCGCCTGTCATACGCGGACACAACCTGAGGAAAATGCACTCTTGAGAGTAAGGCACGACATGTATAATGCCGCCCGTCTTGCGCTTCGAATAAAAAACATAGCAATTGTTTGACCCAGCTCTCTAGATCGAGCCGTCAATACATCTATGCTGCATCTCTTTAACGGCCGCGCCAGAGCCGACTTGAACCGTATAAGGCCCGTGATCCCTTGACCAGTCCTGTCCTGCAAACCGTTGCCCTCGCGTGTGAACGTGATCTGCGGCTGCTCTTCGAAAATCTCGAATTGAGACTCGCCAGTGGCGATATGGTGCAGATCAGCGGTCCCAACGGCAGCGGCAAGACCAGCCTTTTGCGCCTGTTGTCCGGGCTGATGCAGCCGACCGCCGGGCAAGTCCTGCTCAATGGCCAGCCGCTGACCGAACAACGCAGCGAACTTGCCCGCAACCTGCTGTGGATCGGCCACGCCGCCGGGATCAAGGATCTGCTGACCCCGGAAGAAAACCTGTCGTGGCTCTGCGCCCTGCATCATCCCGCCGAACGCGAGGCCATCTGGCAAGCGCTGGCAGCTGTAGGATTGCGCGGATTCGAAGATGTTCCCTGCCATAGTCTGTCCGCCGGCCAACAACGCCGCGTGGCGCTGGCACGCCTGTATCTGGACAGCCCGCCGCTATGGATTCTCGATGAGCCGTTCACCGCCCTCGACAAACAAGGCGTGGCGCAGCTCGAAGAGCATCTGGCCGGGCACTGCGAGCGCGGTGGTCTGGTGGTGTTGACCACGCACCACACGCTGAGCCGCATGCCGACCGGTTATCGCGACATCGATCTGGGGAATTGGGCAGTATGAGTGTGTTTGGCCTGCTGGTTGCCCGTGAATCCCGATTGCTGTTTCGCCGCCCGGCGGAGCTGGCCAATCCGCTGATTTTCTTCGCCATCGTCATCGCTTTGTTCCCGCTGGCCGTCGGCCCGGAAACTCAAGTGTTGCAAAACCTGTCCCCCGGGTTAGTCTGGGTGGCGGCGCTGTTGTCGGTCCTGCTCTCGCTGGACGGGCTGTTCCGCAGTGATTTCGAAGACGGATCCCTGGAGCAGTGGGTCCTTTCGTCGCACCCGCTGCCACTTCTGGTCTTGGCCAAGGTGCTGGCACACTGGCTTTTCTCCGGTCTGGCGCTGGTTCTGCTCTCACCGCTGCTGGCGTTGATGCTCGGTTTGCCTGCCGCCTGTCTGCCGGTTTTGCTGCTTTCGTTGTTGCTGGGAACACCGGTGCTGAGCTTGCTCGGCGCGGTGGGCGCGGCACTGACGGTCGGTTTGAAGCGTGGCGGCCTGTTGCTGGCGCTGCTGATTCTGCCGTTGTACATCCCGGTGTTGATCCTTGGCAGTGGCGCCTTGCAGGCCGCCTTGCAAGGCATGCCGGCGACCGGGTATCTGCTGTGGCTGGGTAGCCTGACCGCCCTGGCGATCACCCTGACACCCTTTGCAATAGCTGCTGGCCTGAAGATCAGCGTCGGCGAATAATGAGGTCTGGTTAAAATTTAACCAGCAAAGACCCTGAGACTGCTCACACCGATGAGCGGCACCCGTGATGGAAACAGTATGAACTGGACCTGGTTTCACAAGCTCGGCTCGCCCAAGTGGTTCTACGGCATCAGCAGCAAGTTCTTGCCGTGGCTGAGCATCGCAGCGTTGCTGCTGATTGGCGTCGGCGTCGTTTGGGGCCTGGCCTTCGCGCCACCGGATTATCAGCAAGGCAACAGCTTTCGCATCATCTACATCCACGTACCTGCCGCGATGCTCGCACAGTCGATCTACGTGATGCTGGCGGTGTGTGGTGTGGTCGGGCTGGTGTGGAAGATGAAACTGGCCGACGTCGCCCTGCAATGCGCCGCGCCGATCGGCGCGTGGATGACCGCTGTAGCGCTGGTCACCGGGGCGATCTGGGGCAAACCGACCTGGGGCTCGTGGTGGGTCTGGGACGCGCGCCTGACCTCGATGCTGATTCTGCTGTTCCTGTATTTCGGCGTGATCGCGCTGGGCAATGCCATCAGCAACCGCGACAGCGCCGCCAAGGCCTGCGCCGTGCTGGCCATCGTCGGCGTGATCAACATTCCGATCATCAAATACTCGGTGGAGTGGTGGAACACCCTGCACCAGGGCGCGACCTTCACCCTCACGGAAAAACCGGCGATGCCGGCGGAAATGTGGCTGCCACTGCTGCTGACCGTGCTGGGTTTCTACTGTTTCTTCGGCGCCGTGCTGTTGCTGCGCATGCGCCTTGAAGTGCTCAAGCGCGAAGCCCGCGCCAGTTGGGTGAAAGAAGAAGTGCAGCACAGTCTGGAGGCCGTTCGATGAGTTTTGCTTCATTCGGCGACTTCCTCGCCATGGGCCATCATGGCCTGTATGTCTGGTCGGCCTACGGCATCTGTCTGGCGGTACTGATCCTCAACGTGATGGCGCCGATTGCGGCCCGCAAGCGCTATCTGCAACAAGAGGCGCGTCGTCTGCGCCGGGAGAACGGCAAGTGAATCCGCTGCGCAAGAAACGTCTGATCATCATTCTGGCCATTCTGGTCGGGGTCGGCGCTGCCGTCGGCCTGGCCCTCAGCGCCCTGCAGCAGAACATCAATCTGTTCTACACGCCGACGCAGATCGCCAACGGCGAAGCACCGCAAGACACGCGCATCCGCGCCGGCGGCATGGTCGAGAAGGGCTCGCTGCAACGCTCGCCGGATTCCCTCGACGTCAAATTCGTCGTCACCGATTTCAATAAATCCGTGACCATCGCCTATCGCGGGATCCTCCCGGATCTGTTCCGCGAAGGGCAGGGCATCGTCGCCCTCGGCAAGCTCAACGCCGACGGCGTAGTAGTGGCCGATGAAGTGCTGGCCAAGCACGACGAGAAATACATGCCGCCGGAAGTGACCAAAGCCTTGAAAGACAGCGGTCAATCGGCACCAACGCCTGCGAAGGAGGGTTGATCGATGACCTCGGCGATTTTTATTCCTGAGTTGGGCCATCTGGCGATGATTCTGGCGCTGTGTTTTGCACTGGTGCAAGCCGTGGTGCCATTGATTGGCGCCTGGCGCGGTGACCGTTTCTGGATGAGTCTGGCCCAGCCGGCCGCGTGGGGGCAGTTTGCGTTTTTGCTGTTCGCGTTCGGCATTCTGACCTACGCATTCATGACTGATGACTTCTCTGTCGCCTATGTCGCCAACAACTCCAATACCGCGTTGCCGTGGTATTACAAATTCAGCGCGGTGTGGGGCGCCCATGAAGGGTCGTTGCTGCTGTGGGCCCTGATCCTCGGCGGCTGGACCTTTGCCGTGTCGGTGTTCTCGCGGCAGTTGCCGCAAGTCATGCTCGCTCGTGTACTGGCGGTGATGGGCATGATCAGCACCGGTTTCCTGCTGTTCCTGATCCTTACGTCCAACCCGTTCAAACGCATCCTGCCGCAAATGCCGAGCAATGGCGCTGACCTCAATCCACTGCTGCAAGACATCGGCCTGATCGTTCACCCGCCGATGTTGTACATGGGCTACGTCGGCTTTTCGGTGGCGTTCGCCTTCGCCATCGCCGCGTTGATGGGCGGTCGACTGGATGCCGCGTGGGCGCGCTGGTCGCGTCCTTGGACGATCGTCGCCTGGGCCTTCCTCGGCATCGGCATCACCCTCGGTTCGTGGTGGGCGTATTACGAACTCGGCTGGGGTGGCTGGTGGTTCTGGGACCCGGTGGAAAACGCTTCCTTTATGCCGTGGCTGGTCGGCACCGCGCTGATTCACTCGCTGGCGGTTACGGAAAAACGTGGCGTGTTCAAGAGCTGGACGGTATTGCTGGCGATTGCCGCGTTTTCGCTGAGCCTGCTCGGCACGTTCCTTGTGCGTTCCGGCGTGCTGACTTCGGTGCACGCGTTTGCCTCCGATCCTGAGCGCGGCGTGTTCATTCTGATCTTCCTGTTGTTTGTCGTCGGCGGCTCGCTGACGCTGTTTGCCCTGCGTGCGCCAGTGGTCAAGAGTCAGGTCGGCTTCAACCTGTGGTCGCGGGAAACCCTGCTGCTGGGCAACAACCTGGTATTGGTGGTGGCCGCGTCGATGATTCTGCTCGGCACACTGTACCCGCTGATTCTCGATGCCCTGAGCGGCGCGAAAATGTCGGTCGGCCCGCCGTACTTCAACGCGCTGTTCATTCCGTTGATGGCGTTGCTGATGATGGTGATGGCGGTCGGCGTGATCGTGCGCTGGAAAGACACCCCGGTGAAATGGCTGGCCAGCATGCTGACGCCAGTGCTGCTCGGCAGCGTCGCGCTGGCCGTGGTGGCCGGTGTCGCTTACGGCGATTTCAACTGGGCAGTGATCGCGACTTTCCTGCTGGCCGCGTGGGTGTTGCTCGCGGGCGTGCGCGACATCGTCGACAAGACTCGCCACAAAGGTTTGATCAAAGGCCTGCCGACCCTGACCCGCAGCTACTGGGGCATGCAGATCGCTCACCTCGGCATCGCCGTGTGCGCGCTGGGCGTGGTGTTGTCGAGCCAGAACAGTGCCGAACGCGATCTGCGTCTGGCCCCGGGCGAATCGATGGATTTGGCCGGTTATCACTTTGTCTTCGAAGGCGCCAAGCACTTCGAAGGGCCGAACTTCACTTCCGACAAAGGCACGATTCGGGTCATTCGTGACGGCAAGGAAGTCAGCGTGCTGCACCCGGAAAAACGTCTGTACACCGTGCAGAACTCGGTGATGACCGAAGCCGGCATCGACGCCGGTTTCACCCGTGACCTTTACGTCGCCCTCGGCGAACCGCTGGACAACGGCGCGTGGGCGGTGCGCGTGCATGTCAAACCGTTCGTGCGCTGGATCTGGTTCGGCGGCTTGCTCACTGGTTTCGGTGGATTGCTGGCGGCGCTGGATCGACGGTATCGAGTCAAGGTGAAAGCCAAGGTGCGCGAAGCGCTGGGCATGACGGGAGCGGCTGCATGAGACGTTGGTTGATGCTGGTGCCACTGGCGATTTTCCTGCTGGTGGCGGTGTTTCTTTATCGCGGTCTGTACCTCGATCCGGCGGAGTTGCCGTCGGCGATGATCAACAAGCCGTTCCCGGAGTTTTCCCTGCCGAACGTGCAGGGCGACAAGAACCTGACCAAGGCTGACATTCTCGGCAAACCGGCACTGGTCAACGTCTGGGGCACCTGGTGCATTTCCTGCCGGGTCGAGCATCCGGTGCTGAACAAACTCGCCGAGCGCGGCGTGGTGATCTACGGCATCAACTACAAGGACACCAACGCCGATGCCTTGAAGTGGCTGGCCGAGTTTCACAATCCCTATGTCTTGGACATCCGTGACGACGAAGGCTCGCTGGGCCTGAATCTCGGTGTCTATGGTGCGCCGGAAACTTTCTTCATCGACGCCAAGGGCATCATCCGCGACAAGTATGTCGGCGTGATCGACGAGCAGGTCTGGCGCGAAAAACTTGCGGCCAAGTATCAGGCGCTGGTCGATGAGGCCAAGCCATGAAGCGTTTTATGGCTGCGCTGGTATTGGGTTTGAGTCTGGTCGGTGTCGCGCATGCCGCCATCGACACCTACGAGTTCGCCAAAGAAGGCGACCGTGAGCGTTTTCGCGAGTTGACCAAAGAGCTGCGCTGCCCCAAGTGCCAGAACCAGGACATCGCTGACTCCAACGCGCCGATTGCTGCTGACCTGCGCAAAGAGATTTTCCGCATGCTCGGCGAGGGCAAGGACAACCAGCAGATCATCGACTTCATGGTTGATCGCTACGGTGATTTCGTCCGCTACAAACCGGCGCTCAATGCCAAGACCGCACTGTTGTGGTTCGGCCCGGCCGGGCTGCTGCTCGGCGGTGTTGTGGTGATCGCGGTGATCGTCCGCCGTCGTCGCGGTCAGCGCGCCGAGACTCCGCAAGCGCTGTCCAGTGAAGAGCGTCAGCGCCTCGACCAACTGTTGGATAAAAACCAAGAATGATTGATTTCTGGCTTGCCGCAGGGCTGTTGCTTCTGGTCGCCCTGAGTTTTCTGCTGATCCCGGTTTTGCGTGAGCGTCGCGCCCAGCGTGAAGAGGATCGTACTGCCCTGAACGTCGCGTTGTATCAGGAGCGCGTCGCCGAGTTGCAATCGCAGCAGGCTGAAGGCGTACTCGACGCTGCGCAAATGGACAGCGGTCGTGCCGAAGCTGCACGTGAGTTGCTGGCGGATACCGAAGGCGTCAGCGCGCCACGGGTTTCCCGACTGGGTAAACCGTTGCCGCTGTTGGCCGCTGTGCTGGTGCCGGTTTTGGGCCTGGGTCTGTATATGCACTTCGGCGCTGCCGACAAAGTCGAACTGACCCGCGAATTTGCCCAGGCACCGCAGTCGATGGAAGAGATGACCCAGCGTCTGGAGCGTGCTGTCGCGGCGCAACCGGATTCCGCTGAAGGCCTGTATTTCCTCGGCCGTACCTACATGGCGCAAGAGCGTCCGGCGGACGCGGCGAAGATGTTCGAACGCGCCGCCAATCTGGCCGGTCGTCAACCGGAGCTGCTCGGCCAGTGGGCGCAGGCGCAGTACTTTGCTGACGGCAAGAAATGGTCGGACAAGATTCAGGCGCTGACCGACGAAGCGCTGAAGGCGGATCCGAAAGAAGTCACCAGCCTTGGTTTGCTCGGTATCGCTGCGTTTGAAGGCGAGCGTTATCAGCAAGCCATCGATTACTGGAACCGCTTGCTGGCGCAACTGCCGCCGGAGGATAACTCCCGCGCCGCGCTGCAAAGCGGGATCAAACGTGCCGCCGAGCGTCTGGAAGCCAGTGGCGGCAAAGTCGCTCAGGCACCGGTAGCCGCAAAAGCCGCGCTGTTGAAAGTCAGCGTCGATCTGGCCAGCGAACTCAGAGGCAAAGTGCAACCGGGCGACAGCGTGTTCATCTTTGCTCGCGCCACCTCTGGCCCACCGGCGCCGCTGGCAGCCAAACGCCTGACCGTGGCCGATCTCCCGGTGACCGTTGAACTCGGCGATGCCGATGCAATGATGCCGCAGTTGAAACTGTCGAACTTCCCTGAAGTCCAACTGGTTGCGCGCATCTCCCGCGCCGGCCAACCGACTGCCGGCGAGTGGGTCGGTCGCAGCGGCCCTCTGGCCAGCAGCACCACTGCGCTACAAAAACTGACCATCGACAGCCCGGACAAATAGCCGGACACAACAGGAAAGCACCGCCATGCACACCATCGCCCGAATCACAGTCCTCACACTGGCCCTGGGCTTGAGTGCATGTGCGGTGCAACGACCGGAACCGACCACTAATCTGCCGCCAATCCCGCCGTCGCAGCCAAGCCCGACCCCATCGACCTCGCCGACCCCAGGCAAAAGCATCCCGGCGAAACCGGCCAAACCGGTGCCGCGCACCTCGGCCAGCTTCGCCCCACCACCGGGCGGCAACAGCCATTGGGATCAGAAACTCGGCGTCTATGTCCTCGACGACCAGACCAACACCTTCTACCGCCAGCGCACCTACTACCGCTGGAACAACGGCTGGAGCCGCTCGGTCAGCCCCAACGGCCCGTGGGAAGACACCAACATCCACGGCGTGCCACCGGGATTGGGCAAGCAGTTCGGGCAGTGAATGAAACGGCGATCCTCGGATCGCCGTTTTGCTGTCTGTCGTTTGCGCGTAGTGAACTCAAAGCATGGCGCGATACCCGCTGAGTGCCTGAACTGATTGCGTCAGCCCTTGGCGCTGCAACAGATTTAAAAACGATTCAATGTCCAGCGTGGGTGCTTTCAACTGTTTGCGCTGACGCTGTGCGGCCGCGACAACGGCTGCCGAATCCAGATGAAACAGGTTTTCGACGAACTCGTCCGGGTGTTGCGCCTCAATACCGAAAGGGGCGAGGTGTTTTTCAGGAAAATCTTTCAAATTAAACGTCACGATCACGCCAGCATTGCAACGAATCGCGGCTGCCAGAACATGGCGGTCATCCAGATCGGGCAATGACAATCCGCTGATCAAATCTTCATAGTCGTAGACCCAGGCATCGGGAATCGCCTGATCCATCAGCTCCGAGGTGCGATCCAATTGCTCGATTGTCAGGTCAATGCGGTTCTTCAACAGATTGCGTTTCCATTCGCCGTGAATCTCCTTTGTCCATCGTGCCCGAAATCGCCCTGAGAGGGCTAACCACATCAAAAAGTCTCTCAATGGGGCTGGGTACAAAACACATGCATCGTATACAGCAGTGAAAGAGGAATGCCTCACTCGTAACCTGTCCTTAACGCTTGTGCCTGCTCTGCGAGAAGCATCATTGCCTGCTCGCTGGCGCTGTCACGCCGGGTCTTATAATCCATCAGATCGGCAAAGCGCACACGTCGGTGCTTGCCGGTTTTGTGGTAGGAAATCTCGCCACTTTCCAGCAGTTTAATCATGTGCGGGCGTGAGACATTGAGCAGATCAGCGGCTTCCTGAGTGGTCAGTTCGGCGTGTACTGGCACGACTTTAACGGCGTTGCCCTCTGCCAGCGCTGCAAGAATGTCAGCAAGCAGGCGCAGGGCCGACGTTGGCAACTCGACACGATGAGCTTCGTTCTGCTCATCGAAGATCTGTATGTGCTGGGTTTCGAATTGGGTAGCGAGGTAAGCGGCCAAGGCACGCTGGCCCTCGATGGCGGCTTTGATCTCGCGCTCTACGGGGAGGGTGACCGGCGGATGAATAACAATCGACATGATGGTGTTCCAGCTTTCTGAAAAGACAATGTCGGGACGTTATTCGAATTAAACGAAAATCGCAATAAACGAAACTTTAGGCGTCAATGGTTGCTCACTAGAAGCCCGTGGACACACTCAACAATCGCCCTTGCCTTGGCACTCGCCATCCGCCCGTCGGAAACACCGCACACAAATCCTGATCCGGCAGCGTCCACCCCTACGGGGAGTCGTGTTGTTGATTAAAACGAGGCTTTACCGACCGAGGCGCCGCCATCGACGAACAATGTCTGCCCGGTGATGAAGCCGCTCTGTTATGAAGGTAGAAACCGCCATTGCCATAGCAATCTCTTCTGGTCTTCTATTATTCAGGGCTTTGGATGTGAGCCGCTAAGTGTGATCGGGTCCGGTTGCGATGCAATCAATCACATTCTGTAAAACAACCGGACGTCGCCTCCAGAATTTCTTTGCTTGAGCAAAGGTAACTCTAGAGTTATTTTTATGAGGCCAAGGCAAGGAGGCGGTTGGTGCAAAGCAGGCTATTGATCAAGGAGTTGGAGGAGGCGGGCTGGACGCTGGATCGGGTCACTGGCAGTCATCACATCTTCAGGCACCGATACAACCCGTACACCATTCCCGTTCCTCACCCGAAAAAGGATTTGCCACTGGGGACGGTCAAAAGCATCAGGAGGCGTGCCGGGTTGCACAACCCGCCAGCCAGTTATCAAGGAAATCCATAATGCAATATCCAATCTGCATTGAATGGGGTGACGAAAATACCGCCATCGGTATTCAGATCCCCGATATTCCCGGCGCAGTAACGGCAGGGGATAGCTTTGAAGATGCCTACAAGGCGGCGGTCGAAGTCGCCCACATCATGCTGCAGGAGATTGCGGCGGACGGGGAGTCGATTCCTATGCCGACTTCGGCATCCGCTCATCGTAGTAATCCGGACTTTGCCGACATGGGCTGGGGCATGCTCGAGCTGGACATTTCGCCCTATCTCGGCAAGACCGAGAAGGTCAACGTAACGCTGCCCGGTTATGTGATTCAGCGCATCGACCGTTATGTGCGCGAACACAACGTCAAAAGCCGCTCCTCCTTTCTGGCAGATGCGGCGATGGAGAAACTGGTTCGTTATTAAGCTTCATCGCTCCCCCAGGCTCAGTGAATAACCTGTGGGAGCGAACCTGCTCGCGAAGCTTTTGCCACCTTACGCCGTTGCCAATGAACTGCGCTGCGAAGCACTCAAAAACCGTAACAACGCCAGCAGCGGGAACGCACTCCCCACAATCACGATCCACAGCCAGCCGCCATGTTCATACACCGCACTGGCCACCGACGAACCGAATGCGCCACCGATAAAGATGCTGGTCATGTACAGCGCGTTCAGACGGCCACGGCTTTTCGCGTCCAGCGAATAGACCGCGCGTTGGCCGAGGACCATGTTCATCTGTACGCAGAAGTCGAGCACCACGCCGGTCACGGCCAGGCCGATGACGCTGTAGGCCGGGTGGATGAAGGCGGGCAGGAAGCTCAGGCTGGCGAACAGCATGGCCAGCAGCGAAGCGATGCGGGTGTGGCCGGCGTCGGCCAGGCGTCCGCTGATCGGCGCGGCGATGGCACCGATGGCGCCGACCAGGGCGAAGATGGCGATTTCGCTTTGCGACAGGCCATGGTTACGCGCCAGTTCCAGCGGCACCGCGGTCCAGAACAGGCTGAACGTGGCGAACATGCAGCCCTGATAAAACGCGCGCTGACGCAATACCGGTTGCTGGCGCAGCAGCGTCCACAGTGAGCCGATCAATTGGCCATAAGTAGCGCTGTGATCCGGTTGGCGCTTGGGTACGGTCAGCGCCAATACAACGCTGATCGCCGCCATTAATGCAGCCGCAATCATGAACATCGCGCGCCAGCCCAAGTGGTCGGCCACCACGCTCGACACCGGCCGCGCCAGCAGAATACCTAGCAGCAAGCCGCCCATGATCCCGCCGACCACACGACCGCGAGACTCTTCCGGTGCGAGATGCGCTGCCAGTGGAATCAGAATCTGTACCGACACCGAGCTAAAACCGACCAGCAACGAGATCAGCAGAAACACATTCGGCTGATCGGTAAACGCCGCCGCCAGCAGGCTGGCAATCGCTACCACCGTGGTGATGATCATCAATCGGCGGTTCTCCAGCAGATCACCCAGCGGCACGAGGAAAAACAGGCCCAGCGCATAACCGATCTGCGTCAGCGAGACGATGAAGCTGGCCATGGTGTCGCTCAGGCCAATGTCGGGCGCGATCAGGCCGATGATCGGCTGCGCGTAGTAGATGTTGGCAACGATGGCGCCGCAGCAGAAGGCGAACAGCAGCACCATGCCTCGGGTCATTGTGTGGGTTGTGGCGGTCATATCGTTTCTCGATCCAGCGAAAGGGATGCGGTGAGGCTAAGGATTAATCCGCAAGGGCAGAAGGCGCGGGCGGTTGATATCAGTTATTCCATTGCGGAATGACCTGGGGCTAACGGCGCGTCATTCATCGGCGGACTTTGCGTCCGGCCGTTGTGGGTCGATGATACATTCACTTACATCCTGTTCGATAGCGTGCTTATGTTTCATCGGCTTGTTCAACATTCATGACCGGAGGATTGCAATGAAGCTTCGTCTTATCGCAACGATTGTCCTGACTAGCCTGCTCGGCGCGACGAGCGTGCAGGCCGCCGACGCACCGGGGATGCGCATGGGTGTGCGCGGCGAGATCACTGGGGTCAGCGCCGACACCTTGAAAGTCCACGTCAACAGCGGCGAGAACGTGGTGATCCAGTTGACTGGCGACACCAAGGTTCGCGCGGTCACCCTGGCCAATATCGAAGACATCAAACCTGGCAGCTACATCGGTTCGGCGGCGATACCGCAGGAGGATGGCACGCTCAAGGCGCTGGAGGTGCATGTGTTCCCGCCGGAACTGGCGGGCAGTGGCGACGGGCATCGACCGCTCGATCTGGCCAAGGGCAGCAGCATGACCAATGGCAGCGTCGGCGATCTGGTGGTGAGCAATGGGCGGGTGTTGACGGTGAACTACAAGGGCGGGCAGCAGAAGATTCTGGTGCCGGAGGATGTGCCGATTGTGAATTTGGTGCCGGGGGATCGGAGCTTGCTGAAGGTTGGGGTGAAGATCGTTACGTTCGTCACGCAGAGTGCGGATGGCACGCTGACGGCGCAATCGATTTCCGCCGGCAAGGATGGCGTCACTCCGCCGATGTAAAAGCCCCTCACCCTAACCCTCTCCCGGAGGGAGAGGGGACTGATTGGGGGATGCTTGAGAGGTACACCGACCTGAACGTGCTTCAGTGAATCCATAATCGACGCAATCTTTCAGGTCGATGTTTGACCCGAGACATCTCGGTCGGCTCCCTCTCCCTCCGGGAGAGGGCTGGGGTGAGGGTATTGCGGCCACAAAAAAAGGCGACCTCAGTGGATCGCCTTTTTCATACCAGCCTAAACCTTACTGCCCGCTATAAATCTGATCGAAAACCCCACCATCATTAAAGTGCGTCTTCTGCACCGTGCGCCAGTCACCAAAGGTCTTCTCCACCGAGAGGAAATCAACTTTCGGGAAACGGTCGGTGTACTTCGCCAACACCGCCGGATCACGCGGACGCAGGTAGTTTGCCGCCGCAATCTCCTGACCTTGCGGCGACCACAGGTACTTCAGGTACTCATCCGCCGCCGCACGTGAACCCTTCTTGTCGACCACTTTGTCGACCACAGAAACTGGTGGCTCAGCCTCAGCCGAAACACTTGGGTAGACGACTTCAAACTGATCACGACCAAACTCGCGGGCAATCATTTCCGCTTCGTTTTCGAAGGTCACCAGCACGTCGCCGATCTGGTTGGTCATGAACGTGGTGGTTGCGGCGCGGCCACCGGTATCCAGCACCGGCGCTTGCTTGAACAATTTGCCGACGAAGTCCTTGGCCTTGCTTTCATCGCCACCGTTCTTCAGCACATAACCCCAGGCCGACAGATAGGTGTAGCGGCCATTACCCGAGGTTTTCGGGTTGGGCACGATCACTTGCACGCCATCCTTGAGCAGATCCGGCCAGTCTTTCAAGGCTTTCGGGTTGCCTTTGCGGACGATGAACACCGTGGCCGAGGTGAACGGCGCGCTGTTGTTCGGCAGACGGGTGACCCAGTTCTCCGGCACCAGTTTGCCGTTGTCGGCGAGGGCGTTGATGTCGGTGGCCATGTTCATGGTGATGACGTCGGCCGGCAGGCCGTCGATCACCGAGCGCGCTTGCTTGCTCGAACCGCCGAAGGACATCTGCACGGTGATGTTTTCGTTGTGTTCGGCTTGCCAGTGTTTCTGGAACGCAGTGTTGTAGTCCTTGTAGAAATCGCGCATCACGTCGTAGGAAACGTTAAGCAGCGTCGGGGCTGCCTGAGCGATGTTGGCCAAGGCCAGACCGGCGGCGAGAAGTGAGGCGCCAAAGAGTTTTTTCACTGCGCATTCCTTGTTTTATCTGTGTAGGAGCAGGGGGTGATGTTCAATTGCCACTGACTATAACGGGGCGCGCATAGTCGTTTAAAGATTAAAAAGCTCTTTGCTTATTCCAGTTTCTTGAACAGTGCATTGCCACACCGCGAGCAAAACGCCGCGCCATGTTCATGGCTGTTTTTCTTGCACACCGGGCAGTCGTGTTGCAGCTGTTCACCGCGCATGGCGTTGGCCAGTTCGGCGGTGAAAATCCCCGTCGGCACGGCGATGATCGAGTAACCGGTGATCATCACCAGCGATGAAATTACCTGGCCCAGCGGGGTCTTCGGCACGATGTCGCCGAAACCCACGGTGGTCAACGTGACGATCGCCCAATAGATGCCTTTGGGGATGCTGGTGAAACCGTGTTCCGGGCCTTCGATGACGTACATCAAGGTGCCGAATACCGTCACCAGCGTGCAGACGCTGACCAAAAACACGACGATCTTCTGCTTGCTGCCGCGCAGCGCCGACATCAAATAATTGGCTTGCTTGAGGTACGGGCTGAGCTTGAGCACGCGGAAGATCCGCAACATCCGAATGATCCGGATAATCAGCAGGTACTGCGCATCGCTGTAATACAGGGCGAGGATGCCCGGCACGATCGCCAGCAAATCCACCAGCCCGTAAAAGCTGAAGGCGTAGCGCAACGGCTTGGGCGAGCAGTACAGACGCAGGATGTACTCGCCGAGAAAGATGATCGTGAAGCCCCACTCGATGTAGGCCAGCACATCGGCGTAGTTCTGGTGGATGCTGTCGATACTGTCGAGCATCACGATCACCAGACTGGCGAGGATGATCAACAGCAGAATGCCGTCGAAGCGACGCCCGGCGCGGGTGTCGCTCTGGAAAATCATCACGTAAAGCCGTTCGCGCCAATCGTTGCTGCTGTCCATGGATAACGCCTGAATCGAAGATCAGCGCAGCCTAGGTTGATTCTCCCCATGAGCGCAAGGCGCACGCTCGACGACGGCTTTGCCAAGCATCTGAATCCCGGCGCGGATCAGCCAGCCAGCGAGGATGAACGGCGCGGTCAGAGTAGCGAGGCCGACGGCGGCAAACAGTGGCGTGACCAGCAGCGCCAGCACGATACCGAGCAGCGGTAGCCATGGTTGTTGGCGTTGCGTGCTGAAGGCGAGGGCGGCGAGCACGGCGTTGTAGCTGCCGAGACCGAGCAAAGCGGCGCTGGTTTCGTGATGCAACAGGCTCGAACCAAGGCCGATCGCCGAGGCGAGCATTGCCCAGCAAAACACCCGGCGATCAGCGATCAGCAAACCGATGGCGATCAATGCGCCGGCCAGTGGATGACCAAGGAACATCACTTGGCCCAAACCGCGCAATTCGGCGGCAAGCACGTTCAGCGTGTTCATCTCGATGTGCGCCATCGGCGCCGAAGGTTCGGCAAACAGCAGCAATACCCAGCTCATGGCCACGAACGGCGAGGTATAGGCCGGAATCGATCGGCTGCTGTACACGTATTTAAGCCACTGCTGCGTGATCATCGCGCTCAGGCCGCCAGCGGCGAGAATCAGCGGTGGCAGCAGCGGCGACCAAGGGAAATAAAGGCTCAGCAACAGGCCAAGCAAGATGCCGTTGTAGCTGAACAGTCCGGCCTGACGATCAGCCTTGGCGTAGTTGCGTCGTTGCGCGGTGAGCAATCCGGCAACGGCACCGAGCAGCGCACCGGCGAACAGCACCGGCGCGGTCAGCAGGATCGCCAGCAGGCACAGCAGGCCGCACAGCGGATGGCGCTGGAGGAATATCTGACTGAAACCGTTGAGCAAAGCCTCGGCCCAGTCGGGGCAGTGGGTGTTGAAATGATTGGCAGGCATGGGCAGTTCTGAAAGTCAGTGAAACCGAGTCGCCTGCTTCGCGAGCAAGCTCGCTCCCACACTGAATCTCTGTTCAGTCATTGAGTTTGTGATTCACACAAATTAACTGTGGGAGCGAGCTTGCTCGCGAAGAGGCCAGTAAAAACGATGAATCTCTTTGTCATAGGAACTCTGTGTCCAGAGGATTTGCCCCCCTCGCCACAGGTTGTGTCGCTGTCTTTAGATCAACGTTTCGATCCGCAGCGAGTTAGTCGATCCAGGCTGGCCGAACGGCACACCGGCAGTGATCAGCAGCGTGTCACCACGCTCGGCCATGCCTTGGGCCTGGGCGATTTCCAGCGCGGTCGAGCAGACTTCGTCGACCTGACGCAGGCGATCGTTGACCACCGAGTGAATGCCCCATGCCACGCTCAAACGCCGTGCGGTCTGCAGGTTCGGCGTCAGGTTGAGGATCGGCGCTTTCGGCCGTTCCCGCGCTGCACGCAAACTCGAGGTGCCCGATTCGCTGTAGTTGACCAGCACCGCCACCGGCAGCACGTTGCTGATACGACGGATCGCGCAGCTGATCGCATCGGAAACAGTCGCTTCAGCCTTCGGCCGACTGACGTCGAGCTGCGTCTGATAATCCGGGCCGTTCTCCACCTGACGAATGATCTTGCTCATCATCTGCACGGCTTCCAGCGGGTACTCGCCGGACGCAGTTTCCGCCGACAGCATCACCGCATCGGCACCTTCGGCCACGGCGTTGGCAACGTCCGTTACCTCGGCGCGGGTCGGGGCAGGGGAGAAGCGCATCGATTCCAGCATCTGCGTCGCCACCACCACCGGTTTACCCAGTTCGCGGCAAGTGGTGATGATGTTCTTCTGAATCTGCGGCACGCTTTCCGCCGGCACTTCGACGCCGAGGTCACCGCGAGCGACCATGATCGCGTCGCTCAATTCAGCGATTTCGCGCAACTGTTCAACAGCGGAAGGCTTCTCGATTTTCGCCATCAGAAAGGCTTTGTCGCCGATCAGTTCGCGCGCTTCGATGATGTCTTGCGGTCGCTGCACAAACGACAGCGCGACCCAATCCACACCCAGTTCCAGCCCGAAGCTCAGGTCGCGGCGATCCTTGGCGGTCAGCGGGCTGAGGTCGAGCACCGCTTGCGGCACGTTGACGCCTTTGCGATCCGACAGTTCGCCACCGTTGAGCACGGTGGTGTCGATCGCGTCAGCGTATTTGCTGACCACGCGCAGACGCAGCTTGCCGTCGTCGAGCAGCAGGTCCATGCCCGCTTCCAGTGCGGCGATGATTTCTGGATGCGGCAGATTTACCCGGCGTTCATCGCCCGGCGTCGCGTCCAGATCCAGACGGAACGCCTGCCCACGATGCAGTTGCACCTTGCCGTCGGCGAACTTGCCGACGCGCAGTTTCGGCCCCTGCAAGTCCATCAGAATGCCCAGTGGGTAGTTGAGCTGGCGCTCGACTTCGCGGATCCACTGATAGCGTTTGGCGTGGTCGGCGTGATCGCCGTGGCTGAAGTTCAGGCGGAAGATATTCACCCCGGCCTCGACCAGTTCACGGATGTCTTCGATGCCATCGACAGCTGGCCCGAGGGTGGCGAGGATTTTGACCTTTTTATCAGGCGTCATGATTTGCAGCTCTCAAGGATCAGAATGGCGCGGAAGTCGTTGACGTTGGTGCGGGTCGGCTCGGTGACGATCAGCGCATCGAGCGCCGCGAAATAGCCGTAGCCGTTGTTGTTATCCAGCTCGTCGCTGGCGCTCAGGCCAAGGGCGGTGGCGCGGGCGTAGCTGTCCGGGGTCATGATCGCGCCGGCGTTGTCTTCCGAGCCGTCGATGCCGTCGGTGTCACCGGCCAAGGCGTAAACGCCGGGCTGGCCTTTGAGGTTCTCGGTCAGGCTCAAGAGGAATTCGGCGTTGCGACCACCACGGCCATTGCCGCGCACGGTCACAGTGGTTTCGCCGCCGGAGAGAATCACGCACGGCGCTGCCAATGGCTGACCATGATTGATGATCTGGCGGGCGATGCCGGCGTGGACTTTTGCCACTTCGCGCGACTCACCTTCGAGGTCGCCGAGGATCAGCGTGCTGAAACCGGCCTGGCGGCATTTCACCGCCGCCGCATCCAGCGATTGCTGCGGGCGGGCGATCAACTGGAAGTGGCTGCGCGCCAGACTCGGATCGCCGGGTTTGACGGTTTCCGACTCAGGGCTTTGCAGCCAGTTGCGTACGGAAGCGGGGATCTCGATGCCGTAGCGTTTGATGATCGCCAACGCTTCAGCGGAAGTGCTTGGGTCGGCCACGGTCGGCCCGGACGCGATGACCGTGGCGAGGTCGCCCGGTACATCGGAAATCGCGTAGGTATAAACAGTGGCAGGCCAGCAGGCTTTGCCGAGGCGGCCGCCCTTGATCGCCGAGAGGTGCTTGCGCACGCAGTTCATCTCGCCGATGGTCGCGCCGGATTTGAGCAGGGCTTTGTTGATCGACTGCTTGTCGGCGAGGGTGATGCCTTCAGCCGGCAATGCGAGCAGGGCCGAGCCGCCACCGGAGAGCAGGAAGATCACGCGGTCGTCTTCAGTCAGGTTGCTGACCAGTTCGAGCACGCGTTTGGCTACGGCCAGACCGGCAGCGTCCGGCACCGGATGCGCGGCTTCGACCACTTCGATTTTTTCGCACGGGGCGCCGTGACCGTAACGGGTCACAACCAGGCCAGACACTTCACCTTCCCAGCAGCGCTCGACCACTTGCGCCATTGCGGCGGCGGCTTTGCCGGCGCCGATGACGATCACCCGACCGCTACGGTCGGCAGGCAGATGGGCTTCGAGGACCTGGTTCGGATGGGCCGCGTCGATGGCTGTGGCAAACAGCTCGCGCAGCAGTTGTTGCGGATCGACCGACATGGCGGGCTCCCGGAATTCTTGTTATTCGAAAGGGCAACTCGGAACCCTTGTGGGAGCGAGCCTGCTCGCGAAGGCGGTGTGTCAGCCAACATGGATGTTGAATGTGCAACCGCTTTCGCGAGCAGGCTCGCTCCCACAGGGTTTGCGTAGGCTTTACTTGTTGTCGCGAATCGAGAAGTTGGCCATGTGTTCCAGACCTTTGATCAGCGCCGAGTGGTCCCAGTTGCTGCCACCGATCGCTGCGCAGGTGCTGAACACTTGCTGGGCGTTGGCGGTGTTCGGCAGATTGATGTTCAGCTCCTTGGCGCCTTGCAGGGCCAGGTTCAGGTCCTTCTGGTGCAGGCTGATGCGGAAGCCTGGATCGAAAGTGCCTTTGATCATGCGCTCGCCGTGCACTTCAAGGATCTTGGAGGACGCGAAACCGCCCATCAGTGCTTCACGCACCTTGGCTGGATCGGCACCATTTTTCGAGGCGAACAGCAGGGCTTCAGCGACAGCCTGAATGTTCAGGGCGACGATGATCTGGTTGGCAACTTTGGCGGTCTGACCGTCGCCATTGCCACCGACCAGGGTGATGTTTTTGCCCATGGCCTGGAACAGCGGCAGTGCGCGTTCGAAGGCATCGGCGTCGCCACCGATCATGATGCTCAGGGTTGCGGCTTTAGCGCCGACTTCACCGCCGGAAACCGGTGCGTCGAGGTACTGCGCGCCTTTCTCGTTGATCTTCGCCGCGAACGCTTTGGTGGCAGTCGGCGAAATCGAGCTCATGTCGATAACGATTTTGCCTTTGCTCAGGCCGGCTGCAACGCCGTCGGCGCGGAACAGTACGTCGTCGACCTGCGGGGTGTCCGGGACCATGACGATGATGAATTCAGCTTCCTGCGCGACTTCGCGCGGGTTGGCCAGGGCAACGGCGCCAGCGGCCACCAGATCGGCAGGGGCAGCGTCGTGGTGCGCCGACAGGAACAGGCTGTGACCGGCTTTCTGCAGGTTCGAAGCCATTGGGTGGCCCATGATGCCGGTGCCGATAAATCCGATTTTAGCCATGAGAAAATCCTCTTGTTTTTGTCTTGCTCAAGCAAATAGGGGAGCTGCTCTGTGTGGGAGTGAGCTTGCTCACGAATGCGGTGGAATATTCAATATCCGTGTTGACTGAACCACCGCATTCGCGAGCAAGCTCGCTCCCACAGGGTTTTTGCAGTGTTCTTAAATTGCGTTGTGGCTTTTCAGCCAGCCCAGACCTGCTTCGGTGGTGGTTAGCGGCTTGTATTCACAGCCAACCCAACCCTGATAACCGATGCGATCGAGGTGTTCGAACAGGAACCGGTAGTTGATTTCACCCGTGCCCGGCTCGTTGCGTCCTGGGTTGTCCGCGAGCTGCACATGGTTGATCTCGCCCTGGTGCGATTGCAGCGTGCGGGCCAGATCGCCTTCCATGATTTGCATGTGATAGATGTCGTATTGCAGGAACAGATTGGCGCTGCCGACCTGCTCGCGAATCGACAGGGCCTGCGCCGTGTTGTTCAGGTAGAAGCCCGGGATGTCGCGGGTGTTGATCGCTTCCATCACCAGTTTGATGCCCACTGCCTGCAGCTTGTCGGCGGCGTATTTCAGGTTGGCGACGAAGGTCTTTTCTACCGTGGCATCGTCAACGCCTTGCGGGCGGATACCGGCCAGGCAGTTGACCTGGGTGTTGCCCAGCACTTGTGCGTAAGCGATCGCCAGATCGACACCGGCGCGGAACTCTTCGACCCGATCCGGCAGGCACGCGATACCGCGCTCGCCCTTGGCCCAGTCACCGGCCGGCAGGTTGAACAGCACTTGGGTCAGACCGTTGGCGTCGAGCCTGGCCTTGATTTCGGCGGAGCTGAAGTCGTACGGGAACAGGTACTCGACACCGCTGAAACCGGCCTTGGCGGCGGCGTCGAAACGGGCAAGGAAATCCTGTTCGGTGAACAGCATGGACAGGTTGGCTGCGAAACGCGGCATGGTGGTCTCCTAAAAACGGATGTGACACGGTTGGTCAGACTGAACGCGATCAAGTCCCCTCTCCTGGGGGAGAGGGTTAGGGTGAGGGGGATCCTGAGTCTGATCCGAATTTTGCGATCACCGCAAAACCTTTCCCTCACCCCAGCCCTCCCGAAACGTCGGACCGCCCATAGGGAGAGGGGGCTAAAAGCGATCAATCAAGCAGCGAAATCGCCGTTGGCGCATCGTTGCCGACCAGCGCCAGGTCTTCGAATTCGTTGACTGCGTTGATCTCGGTACCCATGGAGATGTTGGTCACACGCTCCAGAATGATCTCGACGATCACCGGCACCTTGAACTCTTCGATCATCTGTTCGGCCTTGCGCAGGGCAGGGGCGATTTCCGACGGTTCGAACACACGCAGCGCCTTACAGCCGAGGCCTTCAGCCACTGCGACGTGGTCAACACCGTAACCGTTGAGTTCCGGCGCGTTCAGGTTATCGAAGGACAGCTGCACGCAGTAGTCCATTTCGAACCCGCGCTGTGCCTGACGGATCAGACCCAGGTACGAGTTGTTCACCACGACGTGGATGTACGGCAGCTTGAACTGAGCGCCGACCGCCAGTTCTTCGATCATGAACTGGAAGTCATAGTCCCCCGACAGGGCCACGACTTTGCGGTTCGGATCGGCCTTCACCACGCCCAGCGCTGCCGGAATGGTCCAGCCCAACGGGCCTGCCTGGCCACAGTTGATCCAGTGACGCGGCTTGTAGACGTGCAGGAACTGCGCGCCGGCAATCTGCGACAGACCAATGGTGCTGACGTAGCAGGTGTCCTTGCCGAACACCTGGTTCATTTCTTCGTAAACGCGTTGCGGTTTGACCGGCACGTTGTCGAAGTGGGTCTTGCGGTGCAGGCTGGCTTTGCGCTGCTGGCAATCTTGCAGCCAGGCACTGCGGTTTTTCAGTTTGCCGGCGGCTTGCCATTCACGAGCGACTTCGATGAACACGGTCAGCGCAGCAGCGGCGTCGGAAACGATGCCCAGATCCGGGGTGAACACACGACCGATCTGCGTGCCTTCGATGTCGACGTGAATGAACTTGCGGCCTTCGGTGTACACGTCAACCGAACCGGTGTGACGGTTGGCCCAACGGTTACCGATACCCAACACCACGTCGGATTTCAGCATCGTCGCGTTGCCGTAACGGTGCGACGTTTGCAGACCGACCATGCCGACCATCAGCGGGTGATCGTCCGGGATGGTGCCCCAGCCCATCAGGGTCGGGATAACCGGAATGCCAGTCAGTTCAGCGAATTCAACCAGCAGATCGCTGGCGTCGGCGTTGATGATGCCGCCGCCGGCAACCAACAGTGGACGCTCGGCTTGATCCAGCAAAGCCAAAGCCTTCTCGACCTGAACGCGGGTCGCGGTCGGCTTGGCCAGTGGCAGCGGCTGGTAGGCGTCGATGTCGAATTCGATCTCGGCCATCTGTACGTCGAATGGCAGGTCGATCAGCACCGGGCCTGGACGGCCGGAGCGCATTTCAAAGAACGCTTTCTGGAACGCGTAAGGCACTTGGCCCGGTTCCAGAACAGTGGTCGCCCACTTGGTGACTGGCTTGACGATGCTGGTGATGTCGACAGCCTGGAAGTCTTCCTTGTGCATACGGGCGCGGGGTGCCTGGCCGGTAATGCAGAGGATTGGAATCGAGTCGGCCGAGGCGCTGTAGAGCCCGGTGACCATGTCGGTACCGGCAGGGCCGGAAGTGCCGATGCACACGCCGATGTTGCCGGCCTTGGTGCGGGTGTAGCCCTCGGCCATGTGCGAGGCGCCTTCAACGTGGCGAGCAAGGACGTGATCGATGCCACCGACTTTCTGCAAGGCGGAGTACAGCGGGTTGATGGCAGCGCCCGGGATGCCAAAAGCGGTATCAACCCCTTCACGGCGCATCACCAGAACGGCGGCTTCGATTGCTCTCATTTTGCTCATGGTTTTGTGCCTCTTTACGTTTTGTAATTGTATACAAGTGGCTTTGCGCAGAGTTTATTCACGGCGGACGGCGCAGGTCAATCCATTTTCTCAAGCGTCTGTTTCATTCGTCGGAAGCCTCTCTGAGTGTGGCTTTTCGTCGCATGTAGCGCTTTTCGAGAATTATTGTATACAAAAAAATAACTCATTGTGTTCTATTTGTTGCATCGGCCTGCGGCAGAAAACCGCAGTCCCACGACTTTCCCTATAACAAAATGAGGACGGCACCATGAGCGCTTTAACCTTGAAAGTCGCAGTCAACCTGGTCAACCAAGCCATCACTGCAGGGCGCGGCATCAACGCCGCGCCGCTAACCATTGCGGTACTCGATACCGGAGGCCACCTGATCACCCTGCAACGCGAAGACGGCGCCAGCCTGCTGCGCCCGAACATCGCCATCGGCAAAGCCTGGGGCGCGATTGCTCTGGGTAAAGGCTCGCGCCTGCTGGCACTCGACGCGCAACAACGCCCGGCGTTTATTGCCGCGCTGAACAGCATGGGCCAGGGCAGCGTCGTGCCGGCACCGGGGGGTGTGTTGATTCGGGATCAGGCGGGCAATGTGCTGGGCGCGATCGGGATTAGCGGGGATTTGTCGGATATTGATGAGCAGGTGGCGATCAGGGCGGTGGAGGCGTTGGAGTTGAGGGCGGATGCGGGGGTGGCTGCTTGATTTGTAGCGTCTGATTAACCGCCTTCGCGAGCAGGCTCGCTCCCACATTGGATTTGTGCTCAGACACAAAATGTCTGAATACCCCAAGCCCCTTGTGGGAGCGAGCCTGCTCGCGAATACGATCTCAAAAACACATCTTGCTAAAAACCTGACACTTCCTCCCACATTCACAGAGCTAGCCTTTTCCTGATCAGGACATGAAAAGGCGAAGGAATGCTGAATCTATCTGCTTCAAATCGTTTGCGCATTGGTCGTTACTCCGAACACAACCGCATCTACCTGCTGACAACCAATACGGCGGGAAGGCAGCCTGTTTTCAGCAACTTTGCACTGGGTCGATTGGTCGCCAGCCAATTTCACGTCGCAGAGGAAATGGGCATTGCCAGTACGTTGGCCTGGGTTGTCATGCCAGATCATTTTCATTGGCTGATTGAGTTGAAGCGCGGTTCGCTCGGAGAGTTGATGCAGCGTACAAAATCCCTCAGCACCAAAGCCGTAAATCTCTCGACGGGTCGACAGACCAGTCTTTGGCAATCAGGCTTTCATGATCGTGCATTGCGCAGAGAAGAAGATCTGGTGAAGTTGGCTCGGTATATCGTGGCTAATCCGTTGCGGGCTGGTTTGGTTAAGAAGCTTGGCGACTATCCGCTGTGGGATGCGATTTGGGTTTGAGCGTTATTCTGTGTTGCCGCCATTCGCGAGCAGGCTCGCTCCCACAGGGGATTTGTGAACGCCACAGATCCAATGTAGGAGCGAGCTTGCTCGCGAAACAGTCACCGCGGGCTATCAGTCCGGCTCACACCCTTTCAACACCAACCGGATAATCGTCTGCGCCGCCGCTTCATAATCGGCTTCATCCAGCTTGTCCTTACCCGTGACCGCAGAAATCTGCCAGTCAAAGTCGGCGTAGGTCTGGGTTGCGGCCCAGATGCTGAACATCAGGTGATTAGGATCGATCGGGGCGATTTGCCCGCGGTCGATCCAGCTCTGGATGCAGTCGATGTTATGTTTGGCCTGGCCGTTGAGCTGCTCGACGAGGTCGGCGCTCAGGTGCGGGGCGCCGTGCATGATTTCGCTGGCGAATACTTTCGAGGCGAACGGCAGGTCGCGGGAGATGCGGATCTTCGAGCGGATGTAGCCGCTCAGCACCTCGCTCGGCACGCCGTCCGGATTGAACGGGGTCGAGGCCTGCAAAATCGGCACGATGATGCTTTCCAATACCTCGCGGTAGAGGTTTTCCTTGGACTTGAAGTAGTAATAGACGTTGGGCTTGGGCAATCCCGCCTTGGCGGCGATGTCGCTGGTTTTGGTCGCAGCGAAGCCCTTGTCGGCAAACTCCTCACTGGCGGCACGCAGGATCAGTTCTTTGTTGCGCTCGCGGATTGTGCTCATAAACCCGGTGGTTCCTTGCCTGTTCTGGCGGTTGCGCATGGTAGCACCGGCCTCGCGCGACGCTCAAGAATGCCCCGCGTGGTCTAAGGTCGCGTTATGCTTCGCAACATTCATACATAAAAGGAAACAGGATTCATGGCAGGAAGCAGTTTGCTGGTGCTGGTCGACGATATTGCCACCGTGCTGGACGACGTGGCGTTGATGAGCAAAATGGCCGCCAAGAAGACTGCCGGCGTGCTCGGTGACGACCTGGCGCTCAATGCCCAGCAGGTCTCCGGTGTGCGTGCCGAGCGGGAAATTCCCGTGGTTTGGGCCGTAGCCAAAGGCTCGTTCGTCAATAAACTGATTCTGGTGCCGTCGGCGCTGGCGATCAGTGCATTCGTGCCGTGGCTGGTGACGCCGTTGTTGATGGTCGGCGGTGCGTATTTGTGCTTCGAAGGTTTCGAGAAGCTCGCGCACAAGTTTCTCCACAGCAAGGCCGAAGATGATGCCGAACACGCTCAGCTGACCGAGGCCGTGGCCGATCCGGCAACTGATCTGGTGGCATACGAGAAGGACAAGATCAAAGGCGCGATTCGCACTGACTTCATTCTCTCGGCAGAAATCATCGCCATCACCTTGGGCACCGTGGCTACTGCTTCGCTGACTCAGCAAGTGATCGTGATGTCCGGCATCGCGATTGTAATGACGGTGGGCGTGTATGGGCTGGTAGCGGGTATCGTCAAACTCGACGATCTCGGCCTGTGGCTGACGCAAAAGCCTGGGCAGTTTGCGAAAAAAGTCGGCAGCGCCATCCTCAGCGCCGCGCCGTACATGATGAAAACCTTGTCGGTGGTTGGTACGGCGGCGATGTTCCTGGTCGGCGGCGGCATCCTTACCCATGGCGTGCCGGTGCTGCATGACTGGATTGAAGGCGTTGGCGCGGCGGCCGGCAGTGTCGGGTTTGCGGTGCCGATGTTGCTCAATGGTGTGGCGGGGATCATTGCCGGTGCGGTGGTGTTGGCGGTTGTTTCCGTCGTCGGCAAGATATGGAAAGCCGTGAAGGGCTAACCAGCGACACAAAACAAATGTGGGAGCGAGCTTGCTCGCGAAAGCGGAGTATCAGTCGACTTAAATATTGACTGGACTACCGCATTCGCGAGCAAGCTCGCTCCCACAGTGTTTTGTGGCAGCCGTTTTTACTCGGCGACCTGCAACTTGCGCGCTTCGGTGTACACGTAACGCACTTTCTCGTACTCGAACGGTGAGTTCATCTGGCCGTAGCGGAAGCTGGTCTGATAGCGCTTGTCCACCGCGCGCAGGGCCCAGATTTCCGGGTGGTTGGAGCTGACTTCCGAGACGTTGAGGAAGTTGATCGCCGATTCAGCGGTGTAATCGACAGCCAGGCCTGCAGTGTCACGGATGTTCGACGGGCCGAGGATCGGCAGTACAAAGTAGGCGCCGCCCGGTACACCGTAGAAGCCCAGAGTCTGGCCGAAGTCTTCGCTCTGGCGTGGCAGGCCCATGGCGGTGGCCGGGTCCCACAGACCGGCGATGCCGATGGTGGTGTTGAGCAGCAGGCGCGCGGTCGTTTCCATCGAGCGCTGGCCTTTGAACTGCAACAGGCTGTTGACCAGATTCGGCACGTCACCAAGGTTGTTGAAGAAGTTGCTTACCCCGGTGCGCACGAAGCTTGGCGTAATGTAGCGATAGCCGTCGACCACCGGCAGGAACACCCATTGGTCGAAGCGATAGTTGAAGTGGTAAACCCGGCGGTTCCACGACTCCAGCGGGTCGTAGACATTCAGCGCGTTGAGCGTCGAACGCTCGAATTCGCGCTGATCCAGCCCCGGGTTGAATTTGAGTTTGGATAGCGGCTCTTTAAAGCCGTCGCTGTCGACCACCACGGGCGCGTTGGCTTTACTGTTGTCGGCCTGGGCCACGCCTGCGCAGAGTAGCGCTGCAATCAGCAGGAGATGTTTAGCCACGGAAGAACTCCAGCATGGCGTCGCTGTTGACGCGGTAGTTAAGGTTGCCGCAATGGCCGCCCAGTGGATAAACGGTGAGTCGATCACCGAAGGTCTTGCGCAGGAAACCGAGGTCGCCCGGACCGAGGATCACGTCATCGGCGTTGTGCATCACGGCGATTTTCGGGCTGTCGTGCAGGTAATCCTTGAGCGCATACAGGCTGACCTGATCGATCAGTTGCAGCAGGCTGCCGCCGTCGGTGCGCGCACGCCACATCGGAATCACCTGATCGGTCAGGTAGCAGTCGAAGTCGCACTGCAGCGCGCGCTTGAGGAACGGCGTGAGGCTGGTGCCTTCGGTGATCGGGAATTTCGGCGGGGTGATCAGGCCGCGACGGTTGATCAGGTCCGAGGTGAACGCAATGTCGGCTGCAGAGAAGCGGAACGAAGTGCCGATCAGCATCGCCATCTGTTCGTTGGTCAGGTGCTGCTTGGACTGCTGGAAGTCATAAAGCAGTGCATCGTTGAGGTCGATGTAGCCTTTCTGCTGGAAGTAGCGGGTCAGCTTGGCCAGCACCAGTTCATAGAACGTCGTGCTGGTGTTGATGCCTTTAACTTCGGTTTGCACCAGTTTGTCGAGGTTAGTGACCGAAGTGTAAAGGTTGACCGGCGGGTTGAGCAGCAGGACTTTCTTGAAGTTGAAGCTGCGGCGCGTCTCGTCCAGATGCGCGACGAACGCGGCATCAAGCGCGCCGAGGCTGTAGCCGGTCAGGTAATACTCTGTCACCGGCAGTTTCGGATTCTGCGCCCGTACAGCCTGCATCACCCGGTACATGTCTTCGGCGTCTTCCTTGGTTACGCCCGGGGTGGCGAAACGCGAGGCAGCGCTGATGAAGTCGAAACTGGTTGGCGACGACAACTGGACGACATGGTAGCCGGCCTTGTAGTAGAGCTTTTTCAGGTATTCGTTGAGCGTGCTGTCATAGCGTGCGCCGGTGCCAGCGATCAGGAAGATCAGCGGTGCTGGCTTGTCCTGGGTGGCGATGCGGTAGGTGAGTTTTTTCACCGCCCAGAAGTTGTCCGGCAGAATGAACTCGCGCTCCGGGCGCAAGGTCAGGCTGCGGTCCGACTGATTGATGTCGTCGTCCAGCGGCAATTCCGGGCGCAAGTCCGGCGGCGTCGTGGCGATGGTCGCCTCGAACGGGTTGGTCAGGGGGTAGCCATAACTGGCGGCGTCGATATCCACCGCCAGTGCGGACGCACTCAAAATAAGGCCGCTGAACAGCGCGGCGAAGCGCAAGGAACGGAGCATGACTAGATCCCTTAGAGGAAGGTGCCGAATGAAGTTCGCAGGCTATGACCACCGGGTTTGCACCAAAGTGCCATGCTGCGGCACCAAACAGGCAGAATTCGGAGTAATAGTAGCTGGACGATACACTTTGCACGCCCTGAATGAACAGTTAACAGTTGTTAGTTCTTGCACACGGCTGGCGGCAGATTAAGCTGGCCGCCGATTTCCGAAGATTGGAGTGTTTCATGTCCCGCCGTTTGCCCGTGATGTTGCTGCTCGTTCTGTTGCCGTTATGGTTGGCCGCCAGCTATGGCGCACGTTATGGCTTTATGGAAGACGGGCGGTGGGTCGGTATCTGCGTGGATGAGGCCAGTCGCTGGGAATGCCAGCTGCGTTCGAACCTTGGGTTGATGATTCATTTCAAGGTATTGGGCTGGACGGCGTTGGGTGCGGCGTTGATCGGTTTTGTCTTGCCGGGGCGGGCAGGGTGGTGGCTGGCGGTGCTGGCGCTGGTATTCGGAGTGCCAGCTCTGGCGTTGTACAACACCACGTTGGCGGTGTTTGCGTTGGTGATTGCCGGGTTGCGTCTGGTGCGCGAGTCCCGTAGCGCCTGACAGTCAGTCTTCGCGAGCAGGCTCGCTCCCACGGGGGATTTGTGAACGCCACAGATCCAATGTGGGAGCGAGCCTGCTCGCGAAGAGGCCTGATGCCACTCTGAAGATCAGAGGCTGCGAACGCGCAGGCAGCGCCACAACGCAGCCATCATCAAGCCACTCACAACCGCCCAACCCCACGCCTGCTGATTCTGCAAACCTTCCTGATACAACTGCGGCGCAATCCCCGCCCCGACAATAAACGTCAGCAACGCAATCTCCCGACGCGGCACGCTCACCGGCCGGCACAGATAAACCAGCGCCGGCAGCACAAACGCCATGCTTGCAAAGCTGCGATAACGCGGATCAAACACCATCTCCAGCATCATCACCGCTGCGGCAAAGCCTGCTGCCGCGACCAGCCAGCCGGCGCGGCGCTCCAGCAGATTGAACGCCCGTTCCCGCCAACCGTTGCGCGCGCTCAGCGTCAGTGCGGCGTGTGCCAATACCAACAGATTCAGCGCTGTCAGCAAGCTGACCCACAGCCATTCGCTGGTAAACCTTGTGGTCACCCGCGCCAGATCACCCCAGGCGCCAATCGAGCAAGCGGCGAGGGCGCCCAGCAGCGGTAACACCAGCGCCGAACGCGTGGTACGAACGCGACCGCCAAGGATCAGCGTGCCAAGGAAAATCAGCCCGCCGACCGCCAGCCATTCTTTCCAGAACGGCACATTGGTCACCGGCCCGGCCAGCACGCCTTTGTCCTGACGATCCGCGTCGAACAGCCCCCAATAACCGCCAACCGCACCTTCGCTGCCGCGCTTCCACGGCTGGTCAAACGCTTCGATCAGGTTGTAATGCCAGCCTTCTTTCTCGGCCATCGCGACAAAACCACGAATGAATTTGGCCTCGTTGACCCGGCTCGGCAGGGCGGTCTCACGCTGGCGGCCTTCGCTCGGCCAGCCGGTTTCGCCGATCATTACGTCTTTGGGCGCGAATTTATTGCCGAACACCTGACGCACTTGCGCGACATGCTGCAGGGCGACGTCGATATTCGACGGATCATCTTCCCAGTACGGCAATAAGTGAATGGTCAGGAAGTCCACTGCCGGCGCGACTTCCGGATGCTGGAGCCAGAACTCCCAGACATCGGCGTACGTCACCGGTTGCTTGACCTGACTCTTGACCTTGTTGATCAGTCGAACCAGTTGCGTGCCAGTGACCTCCTTGCGCAGCAAGGCTTCGTTGCCGACGATCACCGCGCTGACCACGTCCGGGTTGGCGTTGGCCGAGGCAATCAGCAGGTCGACTTCTTTCTCGGTGTCCACCGGGTTGCTGTTGACCCAGGCGCCGATCATCAATTTCAGACCATGTTTACGCGCCAGATCCGGCAGCGCCTCGAGGCCTGTCATCGAATAGGTGCGAATGCACTCAAAACGTGTCGCCAGCAACGCGAGGTCAGCGTCCATGCGCTCGGGGCGCAGTTTGAATGGCACGTCGAACGGTGATTGGTCTTTATCGAACGGTGTGTACGAGGCGCACTGCAGCTTGTGCGTCGGCGTCGCCGCATCCGGCAGAATCACCGGTTGGCCGAGGCCGTACCAGAAGCCCCCGAGGGCAAACAGCCCAAGCAGGCAGGCGAAAAGATACGGCAGAAAAGGAAAACGGGAGGTCGCGGACATGGTCAGGCCGAGTGGCTGCAAAGCGACGCATGTTACCTGCATTTATAGAGGGTTGGTGGCTCGCATGATTTTGACATGCAAAGTTCGGGCGGATTATTTGGCGTCATTTATATAGTCGCGATTAATGGCCTTGTGATGTCGTTTCTCGTTGTCTTGAGGTCGCTGGCAGAGCAGGTCGCGAGCGTCGTCAGGTTGATGATCAGGGCATCAGTACTCCGCTGATGTTTGAGTGGGTTTGCGGTCAGGCGTGATGGGGGCGCTGTGCACCATAACAATACGTTGACGTCGCCCGCCATCCGTCGGGCGCAGCATTTCGGGGAAGTAACGATGAAGATGCGACGACTTTTAGGCGCAGGTGCCGCTCTGGCGCTGGCGATGAGTGCGACACTGGCCAGTGCGGAAACCAAGACCCTGAACATCGGTTACGTTGACGGCTGGTCCGACAGCGTGGCGACCACTCACGTGGCAGCCGAAGTGATCAAGCAGAAACTCGGCTACGACGTGAAGCTGCAAGCCGTCGCCACCGGGATCATGTGGCAGGGCGTGGCCACTGGCAAACTCGACGCCATGCTGTCGGCGTGGCTGCCGGTGACACACGGCGATTACTGGACGAAGAACAAGGATCAGGTCGTCGATTACGGCCCGAACTTCAAGGACGCGAAAATCGGCCTGATCGTGCCGGAGTACGTTAAAGCCAAGTCGATCGAAGACCTGAAAACCGATGACACCTTCAAAAATCGCATCGTCGGCATCGACGCCGGTTCAGGTGTGATGCTCAAGACTGATCAGGCGATCAAGGATTACGGCCTCGACAAATACACTCTCAAAGCCAGTTCCGGCGCCGGCATGATCGCCGAGCTGACCCGTGCCGAGAAGAAAAACGAATCCATCGCCGTCACCGGTTGGGTGCCGCACTGGATGTTCGCCAAGTGGAAACTGCGCTTCCTCGACGACCCGAAAGGCGTGTACGGCCAGGCTGAAACCGTTAACAGCATCGGCAGCAAAGGCCTGGAAGCCAAGGCACCGGAAGTGGCCAAGTTCCTGAAGAACTTCCAGTGGGCCTCGAAAGACGAAATCGGCGAAGTCATGCTGGCGATTCAGGACGGTGCCAAGCCTGACGCAGCAGCGAAAGATTGGGTAGCCAAGCACCCGGATCGCGTGGCTGACTGGACTAAATAAAAGCCTCACCGCCTAACCCTGTGGGAGCGAGCCTGCTCGCGAATGCGATCTGTCAGTTGATGCAAATATCGACTGATCTGACGCCTTCGCGAGCAGGCTCGCTCCCACAGTTGTTTTGTGGCGTACCGGAAATTGGCAAAAGTGTCATGGCGTTCTACTACTAAGGTCGTCTGTTACCGCGCTCGCAGCCGCATACATTAGCTATGTTCCAACAATAATCTGTGCTGCGAGGATAAAAACAATGAACGACAGCATTTACCTCTCGATTCAAAACAGTCCCCGATTCAAGGAGCTGGTTCAGAAAAGGGAACGATTCGCCTGGATTCTCTCGGCAATCATGCTCGGGCTTTACTCTGGCTTCATTCTGTTGATCGCTTACGGGCCGCACATACTGGGTGCGAAACTCAGTCCGGAATCCTCGATTACCTGGGGCATTCCAATCGGTGTCGGACTCATTCTTTCAGCGTTCATTCTTACCGGTATCTACGTGCGCCGCGCCAATGGCGAGTTCGACGACCTGAACAATGCGATTCTCAAGGAGGCTCAGCAATGATCCGGCGTCTACTGGCTCTATTGAGCGTCGCAATGTTCGCCCCGGGTGTCTGGGCAGCTGACGCGCTGACCGGTGAAGTGGCCAAACAGCCCCTGAACATTCCGGCGATCCTGATGTTCGTCGCCTTCGTTGGTGCGACCTTGTACATCACTTACTGGGCCTCGAAGAAAAACAACTCGGCGGCCGACTACTATGCGGCGGGCGGCAAGATCACCGGTTTCCAGAACGGTCTGGCGATTGCCGGTGACTACATGTCGGCGGCATCCTTCCTGGGGATTTCCGCGCTGGTGTTCACCTCCGGCTACGATGGCCTGATCTACTCGATCGGCTTCCTGGTGGGCTGGCCGATCATTCTGTTCCTGATCGCCGAGCGTCTGCGTAACCTGGGTAAATACACCTTTGCCGACGTGGCGTCCTACCGCCTCGGGCAAACCCAGATTCGCACGCTGTCTGCCTGCGGTTCGCTGGTGGTGGTGGCGTTCTACCTGATCGCGCAAATGGTCGGTGCCGGCAAGCTGATCCAGTTGTTGTTCGGTCTGGACTACCACGTCGCGGTGATTCTGGTCGGGGTGCTGATGTGCATGTACGTACTGTTCGGCGGCATGCTGGCGACCACCTGGGTACAGATCATCAAGGCTGTGCTGTTGCTGTCCGGCGCCTCGTTCATGGCGCTGATGGTGATGAAGCACGTAGGCTTCGACTTCAACACGCTGTTCTCCGAAGCGATCAAGGTTCACGCCAAAGGCGAAGCGATCATGAGCCCGGGCGGTCTGGTCAAGGACCCGATTTCGGCCTTCTCGCTGGGTCTGGCGCTGATGTTCGGTACCGCTGGCCTGCCACACATTCTGATGCGCTTCTTCACCGTGAGTGACGCAAAAGAAGCTCGCAAGAGCGTGCTCTACGCAACTGGCTTCATTGGTTACTTCTACATCCTGACCTTCATCATCGGCTTCGGCGCGATCCTGCTGGTCAGCACTAACCCGGCCTTCAAAGATGCGGCTGGCGCGCTGTTGGGCGGCAACAACATGGCGGCGGTGCACCTGGCCAACGCGGTCGGTGGCAGTATCTTCCTCGGCTTTATCTCGGCGGTGGCGTTCGCGACCATTCTGGCGGTTGTGGCAGGTCTGACGCTGGCCGGTGCCTCGGCGGTTTCTCACGACCTGTACGCCAGTGTGATCAAGAAGGGCAAGGCGAACGAGAAGGATGAGATCCGCGTTTCGAAGATCACCACCATTGCCTTGGCGGTGCTGGCGATTGGCTTGGGCATTCTGTTCGAAAGCCAGAACATTGCGTTCATGGTGGGCCTGGCGTTCTCCATCGCGGCTAGCTGTAACTTCCCGGTCCTGCTGCTTTCGATGTACTGGAAGAAGTTGACCACTCGTGGTGCGATGATTGGCGGCTGGTTGGGGCTGGTGAGTGCGGTGGGGCTGATGATCCTTGGCCCGACCATCTGGGTGCAGATTCTGCATCATGAGAAGGCGATCTTCCCTTACGAGTATCCGGCGCTGTTTTCGATGATCATTGCGTTTGTGGGGATCTGGTTCTTCTCGATCACTGACAAGTCGGCGGCTGCGGATAACGAGCGGGCGCTGTTCTTCCCGCAGTTTGTGCGTTCGCAGACTGGGTTGGGGGCGAGCGGGGCGGTATCGCATTGATGGTTTGATGGTTTTGTAATGTTGTGCTGAATGCCCCGGTTGAGAGATCGGGGCATTTTTTTGTGGGCGGTTATCGGACTTTGGTGTGTTTTTTATTGGGTGTATATCCGTTGCTGCGGTAACGGCTGATTAGGGTTTCGCCCTTACGGCGACTCACTTTTTTTCAAACGCCAAAAAAAGTAAGCAAAAAACGCTTGCTCCTACGTCCGGCCCGCTCGCTGGGGCTCGGGGTCCCTTCGCTCCGGGATTGATCCGGGCGCAGCGCCTACGGTTTGCTTCGCTGCACCTCCTCTCGCTGTATTTGGCTTCGCCAAACGGTCGCTGCGCTCCCACGCCCGGATCAATCCCTCCACTCAGCCTTCCGATGTCGCCCGTGAATCAAGATCAAAAGCAGGCGAGCTGACACTCGGCCTATTGAGTGGTGAAGAACGGGGGTTCGGCTTTGTTTTTTTGGTGGATTCGCCCCTCACCCCAGCCCTCTCCCGAGGGAGAGGGAGCCGATTTTCGGGCGTTTCAAAACCTGAGTTCAACGCGGTATCGCACGTCGGCGTAGCTCCCCCAAACACCTTGATCAATCCTCTCTCCCTCCGGGAGTGGAAGGAGAGGGTGCTGATTTCGGTGCTTTTCAAAGCCTGGGTTCAACGCGGTATCGCACGTCGGCGTAACTTCCCCAAACACCTCAATCAGTCCCCTCTCCCTCCGGGAGAGGGCTAGGGTGAGGGGCTTTTGATCTGGCTTTTGATCTTGCTTTGGCTTTGGCTTTTGATTTTTTGCCCCATCGGCAGGCCGAGCGGAGGTGTTCATCCGGGGGTTAGGCGCGCAGCGCCGTGCGGCGAAGCCGCATTCATCGAGAGGAGGTGCAGCGAAGCAAACCGTAGGCGATGCCCCCGGATGGACACCGTAGCGAGGGAACACTGAGCCTCAGCGAAGTGCCGTACGCCAGGGGCAAAGCCTTTTGCTTACTTTTCGGCGTTTGGAAAAGTGAGTCGCTGTAAGAGCGAAACCGCCAGCGGCAACACCCGCAGCAACGGATATACACCCAATACCCAAAAACCAGTCGGCCCACAGGCCGCTGAGACCACACAAACAAAAACGGCCCCTATATAAATAGAGGCCGTTCCCGGTACAACTTAAGACGTTATCGCAAGACAAATCTTATTTGCGATCTTCCAGCTTGGAAATATCACGCGACTCGTAACCAGTGTACAACTGGCGCGGACGGCCAATCTTGTACGGGCTGGAAAGCATTTCCTTCCAGTGGGAGATCCAGCCAACAGTACGTGCCAGCGCGAAAATCACCGTGAACATGCTGGTCGGAATGCCGATCGCCTTGAGGATGATCCCCGAGTAGAAGTCGACGTTCGGGTACAGCGAGCGTTCGATGAAGTACGGGTCGGTCAGCGCGATCTCTTCCAGGCGCATGGCCAGTTCGAGTTGCGGATCGTTGTTGATGCCCAGTTCCTTCAGTACTTCGTCGCAGGTCTGCTTCATTACAGTCGCGCGAGGGTCGCGGTTCTTGTAAACGCGGTGACCGAAGCCCATCAGTTTGAACGGATCGTTCTTGTCCTTGGCTTTGGCGATGAACTTGTCGATGTTCGAAACATCGCCAATCTCGTCAAGCATGGTCAGCACGGCTTCGTTCGCACCGCCGTGGGCAGGGCCCCACAGTGCGGCGATGCCGGCAGCGATACAGGCGAACGGGTTGGCACCCGAAGAGCCGGCCAGACGCACAGTAGAAGTCGATGCGTTCTGCTCGTGGTCGGCGTGGAGGATAAAGATCCGGTCCATGGCCTTGGCGAGCACCGGGCTGATCGGTTTGATCTCGCACGGGGTGTTGAACATCATGTGCAGGAAGTTTTCCGCGTACGTCAGGTCGTTGCGCGGGTACATCATGGGTTGGCCCATGGAGTACTTGTAAACCATCGCTGCCAGGGTCGGCATCTTGGCAACCAGCCGGATCGCGGAGATTTCGCGATGCTGCGGGTTATTGATGTCCAGGGAGTCGTGGTAGAAGGCCGAGAGGGCGCCGACTACACCGCACATGACGGCCATCGGGTGGGCGTCGCGACGGAAACCGTTGAAGAAGGTTTTCAACTGCTCGTGAACCATGGTGTGGTTTTTCACGGTGCTGACGAACTGGGCCTTCTGTTCTGCGGTCGGCAGTTCGCCGTTGAGCAGCAGGTAGCAGGTTTCCAGGTAGTCCGACTTTTCAGCCAGTTGTTCGATCGGGTAGCCGCGGTGCAACAGAATGCCGTTGTCGCCGTCGATATAGGTGATCTTCGATTCGCACGAGGCGGTCGACATGAAACCAGGGTCGAAAGTGAAGCGGCCCGTGGCCGTCAGGCCCCGAACATCGATTACATCGGGACCAACGGTGCCGGTTAAAATGGGCAGCTCGACGGGGGCTGCGCCCTCGATGATCAACTGCGCTTTTTTGTCAGCCATGTGGCCTCCTATTTATGCTTGAACCATCAGACAGACCCCCCACGCAGGGCCCGCACCACTATAGTGAGATAAATTCGAATGTCAATTTGCCTAAAGTCTTGCTCCAGAAGGCTTTAAGCGCACTTTTTCCTCGAAATTGACTGCCATTTACGCCTTTTATACGACTTGTGCAATCCGCTATTTGGGGTAGGTGATTGCGTTGTCATTAGTAACCTAACTGTCTATACTCGGCCACCGACCGCCAAGGGCTTTTGGGCCAGCTTTGTTGGGGGTCGCATCCCTGGGTGGTGGTTACCTGACCAGTGCACTCCCCAACAACTTTGCCCTGATTGTTAGGGGCTCTTCAGTGTGAAAAAAAAGCCGTGAAAAGCCAACGACCTGTAAACCTAGACCTAAGGACCATCAAACTCCCCATCACCGGCGTTACGTCGTTTCTTCACCGTGTTTCCGGCATCATCCTCTTCCTGGGTATCGGCTTCATGCTTTATGCATTGGGCAAATCTCTGGGTTCCGAGGAAGGTTTTGCCGAAGTGAAGGCATGCTTGACCAGTCCGCTGGCCAAGTTCGTAGCATGGGGCCTCCTGTCCGCTCTGCTGTATCACCTGGTAGCCGGTGTGCGCCACTTGATCATGGACATGGGCATCGGTGAGACGCTGGAAGGCGGCCGCCTGGGCTCGAAAATCATCATCGCCATTTCCGTGGTGCTGATCGTTCTGGCAGGAGTTTGGATATGGTAACCAGCGTTACGAACCTTTCGCGTTCGGGCCTCTATGACTGGATGGCGCAACGTGTGTCTGCGGTTGTTCTCGCGGCTTATTTCATCTTCCTGATCGGATACCTTGCAGCGAATCCGGGCATTGGCTACGACCAGTGGCACGGCCTGTTCGCTCACAACGGGATGCGTATCTTCAGTCTGCTGGCCCTCGTTGCCCTTGGCGCTCACGCCTGGGTCGGCATGTGGACCATCGCGACCGACTACCTGACGCCAATGGCGCTGGGCAAGTCCGCGACTGCAGTACGTTTCCTTTTCCAGGCAGTTTGCGGCATCGCGATGTTCGCTTACTTCGTCTGGGGTGTGCAGATTCTCTGGGGTATCTGAGTCATGGCTAACATTCCAACGATTTCTTTCGACGCCATCATTATTGGTGGTGGCGGTGCCGGCATGCGCGCTGCGCTGCAACTGGCACAGGGCGGTCACAAGACTGCCGTGATCACCAAGGTTTTCCCGACCCGTTCGCACACTGTATCCGCCCAAGGCGGCATCACGTGCGCAATCGCGTCCGCTGACCCGAACGATGACTGGCGCTGGCACATGTACGATACCGTCAAGGGCTCCGACTACATCGGTGACCAGGACGCTATCGAATACATGTGTCAGGAAGGCCCGGCCGCTGTTTTCGAGCTGGACCACATGGGTCTGCCGTTCTCGCGTACCGAGCAAGGCCGTATCTACCAGCGTCCGTTCGGCGGTCAGTCCAAGGATTACGGCAAGGGCGGTCAGGCTGCACGTACTTGCGCGGCGTCCGACCGTACCGGTCACGCACTGCTGCACACTCTTTATCAGGGCAACCTGAAAGCCGGTACCACGTTCCTGAACGAGTACTACGCTGTCGATCTGGTGAAAAACCAGGAAGGCGAATTCGTCGGTGTGATCGCGATCTGCATCGAAACCGGCGAAACCACCTACATCCGCGCCAAGGCCACCGTACTGGCTACCGGCGGTGCAGGTCGTATCTACGCTTCCACCACCAACGCCCTGATCAACACCGGTGACGGCGTCGGCATGGCTCTGCGTGCTGGCGTGCCGGTACAAGACATTGAAATGTGGCAGTTCCACCCGACCGGCATCGCCGGCGCCGGTGTACTGGTTACCGAAGGTTGCCGTGGTGAAGGTGGTTACCTGATCAACAAGCACGGCGAGCGTTTCATGGAGCGTTATGCTCCGAACGCCAAAGACCTTGCCGGTCGTGACGTGGTTGCCCGTTCGATGGTTAAAGAAATCATCGCCGGCAACGGTTGCGGTCCGAATGGCGACCACGTAATGCTCAAACTCGACCACTTGGGCGAGGAAGTGCTGCACAGTCGTCTGCCAGGCATCTGCGAACTGTCGAAGACGTTCGCTCACGTTGACCCGGTTGTTGCGCCGGTTCCGGTTGTTCCGACTTGCCACTATATGATGGGCGGCGTTGCCACCAACATTCATGGCCAGGCGATCACCCAGAACGCCGAAGGCGTGGACCAGATCATCCCTGGTCTGTTCGCAGTAGGTGAAGTGGCTTGCGTATCGGTGCACGGTGCCAACCGTCTGGGTGGCAACTCGCTGCTCGACCTGGTGGTATTCGGCCGCGCTGCTGGTCTGCACCTGGAAAAAGCGCTGACCGACGGCATCGAATACGACGACGCTACCGAAGCCGACATCGAAGCTGCCCTGTCGCGCCTGAATGCACTGAACAACCGTACTGACGGCGAAGACGTAGCCACCCTGCGTCGCGAGCTGCAAAGCTGCATGCAGAACTACTTCGGCGTATTCCGTACCGGCGAATACATGCAGAAAGGTATCGCTCAGCTTGCTGACCTGCGTACCCGCATTGCCAACGTGAAGATCAACGATAAGTCGCAGGCGTTCAACACGGCCCGTATCGAAGCGCTGGAACTGCAAAACCTGCTGGAAGTGGCTGAAGCTACCGCCATCGCTGCCGAAGTACGTAAAGAGTCGCGCGGTGCTCACGCCCGTGAAGACTTCGAAGATCGTGACGACGAAAACTGGCTGTGCCACACCCTGTACTTCCCGGGTGACAAGCGCGTCACCAAGCGTGCCGTGAACTTCTCGCCGAAGACTGTTCCGACTTTCGAACCTAAAGTCCGGACTTATTAAGGGTGACCGCCATGTTGAAAGTCAGTGTTTATCGCTACAACCCTGATCAGGACGCTGCGCCGTTCATGCAGGAATTCCAGGTTGATACCGGTGGTAAAGACCTGATGGTGCTGGACGTGCTGGCCCTGATCAAAGAGCAGGACGAGGGTTTCTCCTATCGTCGCTCTTGCCGTGAAGGCGTCTGCGGTTCCGACGGCATGAACATCAACGGCAAGAACGGTCTGGCGTGCATCACGCCGCTGTCCGCCGTTGTAAAAGGTAACAAGTTGATCGTTCGTCCGCTGCCAGGTTTGCCGGTTATCCGTGACCTGGTTGTCGATATGAGCATCTTCTACAAGCAATACGAGAAGGTGAAGCCTTACCTGCAGAACGACACGCCGGCTCCGGCCATCGAGCGTCTGCAGTCGCCAGAAGAGCGCGAAAAGCTCGACGGTCTGTACGAGTGCATCCTGTGCGCTTGCTGCTCGACCTCTTGCCCGTCCTTCTGGTGGAATCCGGACAAGTTCCTGGGTCCAGCTGCGCTGCTGCAAGCTTATCGCTTCCTGGCAGACAGCCGTGACACCAAGACCAACGAGCGTCTGGCTTCGCTCGATGACCCGTTCAGCGTCTTCCGCTGCCGGGGCATCATGAACTGCGTCAACGTATGTCCGAAAGGCCTGAACCCGACTAAGGCCATCGGTCACATCCGTAACATGCTGCTTTCGAGCGGCGTGTGATTCAGCTGCTGTAACCGCTGCACCGTAGAGGCTGTGGCGCGGGCTTCAACCCGCGTCATGGCTATAACCAGAGCAGTAGCCATAAGCTGCGGCTCTTATTTTGAAGAAATGAGACAAGCAGGGGCATCCGGGCTGGTACCCGGACTATCAGTGTGATCCTAAGTGGCTTGTTTTAGTCGCTGCATTCGGACTTCTGCAAGTTTGCTCGGTGTCGACATCGATGGTGTTCCCCTAACCGAGGGTGACCAAGCATGCAAGAAAGCGTGATGCAGCGCATGTGGAACAGCGCCTACCTTTCAGGTGGAAACGCTGCCTATGTGGAAGAGCTTTATGAGCTCTACCTGCACGACCCTAACGCTGTGCCAGAAGAGTGGCGCACCTACTTTCAGAAGTTGCCTGCCGACGGCAACTCTGCCACTGATGTTTCGCACTCCACGATTCGCGACCATTTCGTGCTGCTGGCAAAGAACCAGCGCCGCGCCCAACCGGTTTCCGCCGGCAGCGTGAGCAGTGAGCACGAGAAGAAGCAAGTTGAAGTGTTGCGATTGATCCAGGCCTACCGTATGCGTGGCCACCAGGCAGCCCAGCTTGACCCGCTGGGGCTGTGGCAGCGTCCTGCACCTGCAGACCTGTCGATCAATCATTACGGCTTGACCAATGCCGATCTTGATACGACCTTCCGTGCCGGCGACCTGTTCATCGGCAAAGAGGAAGCGAGCCTACGCGAAATTCACGAAGCGTTGCAGCAGACATATTGCCGCACCATCGGCGCTGAATTTACGCACATCACCGATTCCGAGCAGCGCCAGTGGTTCCAGCAGCGTCTGGAAAGCGTGCGTGGTCGTCCGACATACTCCGCCGACATCAAGAGCCACCTGCTTGAGCGCGTGACTGCCGGTGAAGGCCTGGAGAAATACCTGGGCACCAAATACCCGGGCACCAAGCGTTTCGGTCTGGAAGGCGGCGAAAGCCTGATTCCGATGCTCGACGAACTGATCCAGCGTTCCGGTTCCTACGGCACCAAGGAAGTCGTCATCGGCATGGCCCACCGTGGCCGTCTGAACGTGCTGGTCAACACCTTCGGCAAGAACCCGCGCGAGCTGTTCGACGAGTTCGAAGGCAAGAAGAAGGTCGAGCTGGGTTCCGGTGACGTTAAATATCACCAGGGCTTCTCGTCCAACGTGATGACCGCCGGCGGTGAAGTTCACCTGGCCATGGCGTTCAACCCGTCCCACCTGGAAATCGTTTCCCCGGTGGTAGAAGGTTCGGTTCGTGCCCGTCAGGATCGTCGTAACGACCCGACCGGTGAGAAGGTTCTGCCGATCTCCATCCACGGTGACGCTGCTTTCGCAGGTCAGGGCGTGGTCATGGAAACCTTCCAGATGTCGCAGACCCGCGGTTTCAAGACCGGCGGTACCGTGCACATCGTGATCAACAACCAGGTTGGTTTCACCATCAGCAACCCGCTGGACTCGCGTTCCACCGAGTACGCCACCGACGTTGCGAAGATGATCCAGGCGCCGATCCTCCATGTGAATGGTGATGATCCGGAAGCCGTGTTGTTCGTGACCCAGTTGGCCATCGACTACCGCATGCAGTTCAAGCGTGACGTGGTGATCGACCTGGTCTGCTACCGTCGTCGCGGCCACAACGAGGCCGACGAGCCAAGCGGCACCCAGCCTCTGATGTATCAGCAGATCACCAAACAGCGCACCACTCGTGAGCTGTACGCTGATCGTCTGACCCAGGGCGGTGTACTCGACGCAGAGCGTGTTCAGGCGAAAGTCGACGAATACCGCAATGCGCTGGACAACGGTCTGCACGTCGTGAAATCGCTGGTCAAAGAGCCGAACAAAGAGCTGTTCGTGGACTGGCGTCCGTATCTGGGCCACGCCTGGACTGCGCGTCACGACACGCGTTTCGATCTCAAGACCCTGCAAGAACTGTCCGCCAAGCTGCTGGAAATTCCAGAAGGTTTCGTGGTGCAGCGTCAGGTCTCGAAAATCTACGAAGACCGTCAGAAGATGCAAGCCGGCGGCCTGCCGATCAACTGGGGTTACGCCGAAACCATGGCGTACGCGACCCTGGCGTTCGAAGGTCACCCGATCCGCATGACCGGTCAGGACATTGGCCGCGGCACGTTCTCGCACCGTCACGCTGTGTTGCACAACCAGAAAGACGCGGGCACCTACATTCCGCTGCAGCACCTGTACGACGGTCAGCCACGCTTTGACCTGTACGACTCGTTCCTGTCGGAAGAAGCGGTACTGGCGTTCGAATACGGTTACTCGACCACCACGCCGGATGCGCTGGTGATCTGGGAAGCCCAGTTCGGCGACTTCGCCAACGGCGCACAGGTTGTGATCGACCAGTTCATCACCAGCGGCGAGCACAAGTGGGGCCGTCTCTGCGGTCTGACCATGTTGCTGCCACACGGTTACGAAGGTCAGGGCCCTGAGCACAGCTCGGCACGTCTTGAGCGTTACCTGCAATTGTGCGCCGAGCACAATATTCAGGTCGCCGTACCGACCACGCCAGCACAGATCTACCACTTGCTGCGTCGTCAGGTGATTCGTCCGCTGCGCAAGCCGTTGATCGTTCTGACTCCAAAGTCGCTGCTGCGCCACAAGCTGGCCATCTCGACCCTGGAAGATCTGGCCGAAGGTTCGTTCCAGACCGTGATCCCGGAAATCGATGCACTGGATCCGAAAAAGGTCGAGCGCGTTGTTCTCTGCAGCGGCAAGGTTTACTACGACCTGCTGGAAAAACGCCGTGCCGAAGGCCGTGAAGATATCGCCATCGTGCGTATCGAGCAGCTGTATCCGTTCCCTGAGGACGACTTGAAAGAAGTCCTGGCTCCATACACCAACGTCAAACATGCCGTTTGGTGTCAGGAAGAGCCGATGAACCAGGGCGCCTGGTACTGCAGCCAACATCACTTGCGTCGCAGCATCGGTAACCTCGACAAGTCTCTCGTACTTGAGTATGCGGGCCGTGAGGCTTCTGCTGCACCTGCTTGTGGTTACGCATCGATGCACGCCGAGCAGCAGGAAAAACTGCTGCAAGATGCTTTCACTGTTTAACGCCTTCGCGCTGACTGAAACCGAATTTTAAGGACCCACAGATAATGGCTATCGAAATCAAAGCCCCGTCATTCCCGGAATCGGTTGCCGATGGCACCGTTGCCACTTGGCACAAGAAACCAGGTGAGGCCGTCAAGCGTGACGACCTGATCGTCGACATCGAAACCGACAAAGTCGTACTCGAAGTCCTGGCTGAAGCTGACGGCGTGCTGGGCGCAATCGTTGCCAACGAAGGCGATACCGTTCTTTCCAACCAGGTACTGGGCTCGATCGAAGAGGGCAGCTCTGCTGCCGCTGCTCCAGCCGCCGCTGCTGCTCCGGCCGCTGCTGCCGCTGCACCGGCTGCTGGCGAAGGCGAAGACGATCCTGTTGCTGCTCCTGCTGCACGCAAGCTGGCTGAAGAAAACGGCATCAACATCGCTTCCGTTGCCGGCACCGGCAAAGGTGGTCGTGTGACCAAGGAAGACGTGGTTGCAGCGGTTGCTGCCAAGAAAGCCGCTCCGGCTGCCGCGCCTGCCAAGGCTGCTGCTCCTTCGGCTGCCGCTCCGGTGTTCGCTGCTGGCGACCGCATCGAGAAGCGCGTACCGATGACCCGCGTGCGTGCCACCGTGGCCAAGCGTCTGGTTGAAGCACAGTCGAACATGGCGATGCTGACCACTTTCAACGAAGTCGACATGACCGAAGTCATGGCCCTGCGTTCGAAGTACAAGGATCTGTTCGAGAAGTCCCACAACGGCGTACGCCTGGGCTTCATGTCGTTCTTCGTTAAAGCAGCTACCGAAGCGCTGAAACGCTTCCCGGCTGTCAACGCGTCGATCGACGGCGGCGACATCGTTTACCACGGCTACGCGGACATCGGCGTTGCCGTTTCCAGCGACCGTGGCCTGGTTGTTCCGGTTCTGCGTAACGCCGAGCTGATGAGCCTGGCTGAAATCGAAGGCGGCATCGCCACTTTCGGCAAGAAAGCCCGTGACGGCAAACTGTCGATGGACGAGATGACCGGTGGTACCTTCACCATCACCAACGGTGGTACCTTCGGTTCGATGATGTCGACCCCGATCGTCAACCCGCCGCAGGCAGCGATTCTGGGCATGCACAACATCATCCAGCGTCCTATGGCCATCAACGGTCAGGTCGTTATCCGTCCGATGATGTACCTGGCACTGTCCTACGATCACCGTCTGATCGATGGCAAAGAAGCTGTGACCTTCCTGGTGACCATCAAGAACCTGCTGGAAGATCCGGCTCGTCTGTTGCTGGATATCTGATAGAAGCAGTCGCGGGCTTCAAGTTGCAAGCTGCAGGAAAGGGCAGCTTGGCTTGGGGCGCGCGGCTTGAAGCTTTTCGCTAAAGAGGATTTTTTGAATGTCGCAGAAATTTGACGTAGTAGTGATCGGTGCTGGCCCTGGTGGCTACGTGGCTGCCATCAAGGCCGCGCAGCTGGGTCTGACCACTGCCTGCATCGAGAAGTACACCGACGCAGAAGGCAAGCAAGCCCTGGGCGGCACCTGCCTGAACGTGGGCTGCATTCCTTCCAAGGCGCTGCTCGACAGTTCCTGGAAATACAAGGAAGCGAAAGAAAGCTTCAACGTTCACGGTATCTCGACTGGCGAAGTCAAAATGGACGTCGCTGCGATGGTTGGCCGCAAGGCTGGCATCGTCAAGAACCTGACCGGCGGCGTTGCCACCCTGTTCAAGGCCAACGGCGTTACTTCGATCCAGGGCCACGGCAAACTGCTGGCTGGCAAGAAAGTCGAAGTCACCAAGCCAGACGGCTCGGTTGAAGTCATCGAAGCTGAAAACGTCATCCTGGCTCCAGGTTCGCGTCCGATCGACATTCCACCGGCTCCGGTCGATCAGAAAGTCATCGTCGATTCGACTGGCGCACTGGAATTCCAGACCGTACCTAAGCGTCTGGGCGTGATCGGCGCTGGCGTGATCGGTCTGGAACTGGGCTCGGTGTGGTCGCGTCTGGGTTCCGAAGTGGTTGTTCTGGAAGCTCTGGACACTTTCCTGATGGCAGCGGACACCGCTGTTTCCAAGGAAGCGCTGAAAACCCTGACCAAACAAGGTCTGGACATCAAACTGGGCGCTCGCGTAACCGGCTCGAAAGTGAATGGCGACGAAGTCGTTGTGAACTACACCGATGCCAACGGCGAACAGACCATCACTTTCGACAAGCTGATCGTAGCCGTTGGTCGCCGTCCGGTGACCACTGATCTGCTGGCTGCCGACAGCGGCGTGACCCTCGACGAGCGCGGTTTCGTGCACGTTGACGATCACTGCGCGACCACCGTGCCGGGCGTTTTCGCCATCGGTGACGTGGTTCGCGGCATGATGCTGGCGCACAAAGCTTCGGAAGAAGGCATCATGGTTGTCGAGCGCATCAAGGGCCACAAAGCCCAGATGAACTATGACCTGATCCCTTCGGTTATTTATACTCACCCGGAAATCGCGTGGGTTGGCAAAACCGAGCAGGCCTTGAAAGCTGAAGGCGTTGAAGTTAACGTCGGCACCTTCCCGTTCGCCGCTTCCGGTCGTGCCATGGCCGCCAATGATACCGGTGGTTTCGTCAAGGTCATCGCTGATGCCAAGACTGACCGCGTATTGGGCGTGCACGTGATTGGCCCGAGCGCTGCAGAACTGGTTCAGCAGGGCGCGATCGGTATGGAATTCGGCACCAGCGCTGAAGACCTGGGCATGATGGTTTTCTCCCATCCGACCCTGTCTGAAGCCTTGCACGAAGCTGCTCTGGCTGTGAATGGCGGCGCCATACACATTGCCAACCGCAAAAAGCGTTAACAGACAATAAGAAACCACGGCGGTAACGGCCCGTCGTGAGCCTTGCGAGCAAGTCTCACCGCGGAATGTCCGCTGGACGCAGTCTTGCGTAGCTGCACCGGGTATCCGGAAAGGCTACGCAAGCAGCAGTCACAGGTGGCGCGGCACTCAAACGAGCGCAGCGCCGAATGCGCAGTACCTAACGAAGACGGTAAAAAGCATGAATCTTCACGAGTATCAGGGTAAGCAGCTGTTCGCTGAATACGGCCTGCCAGTTTCCACTGGTTACGCAGTAGACACCCCGGAAGCAGCAGCAGAAGCTTGCGACAAAATCGGCGGCAGTGAGTGGGTTGTCAAAGCCCAGGTCCACGCTGGTGGTCGCGGTAAAGCGGGCGGCGTCAAGCTGGTTCGCAGCAAAGAAGACGCCAAAGCCTTCGCACAGCAGTGGCTGGGCAAGCGTCTGGTGACTTACCAGACTGACGCCAATGGCCAGCCAGTCACCAAGATCCTGGTTGAATCGTGCACTGATATCGCTAAAGAGCTGTACCTGGGCGCTGTCGTTGACCGTTCGAGCCGTCGCATCGTGTTCATGGCTTCCACCGAAGGTGGCGTGGACATCGAGAAAATCGCTCACGACACTCCAGAAAAAATTCTTAAAGCCACTATCGATCCACTGGTTGGCGCTCAGCCATTCCAGGGTCGCGAGCTGGCATTCCAGCTGGGTCTGGAAGGCAAGCAGGTTGCTCAGTTCGCCAAGATCTTCGTAGGTCTGGCCAAACTGTTCAAGGATCACGACCTGGCTCTGCTGGAAGTGAACCCGCTGGTGATCAAGGCTGACGGCGATCTGCACTGCCTGGACGCCAAGATCAACATCGACGCCAACGCCATGTACCGCCAGCCTAAGCTGAAGACTTTCCACGATCCGTCGCAAGACGATCCGCGCGAAGCGCACGCTGCCAAGTTCGAACTGAACTACGTAGCACTGGAAGGCAACATCGGCTGCATGGTCAACGGTGCTGGCCTGGCCATGGGTACCATGGACATCGTCAACCTGCATGGCGGCAAGCCAGCCAACTTCCTCGACGTAGGTGGTGGCGCTACCAAAGAACGCGTAACCGAAGCGTTCAAGATCATCCTGTCCGACACCAATGTCGCTGCAGTACTGGTCAACATCTTCGGCGGCATCGTTCGCTGCGACATGATTGCCGAAGGCATCATCGGCGCTGTGAAAGAAGTCGGCGTGAAAATCCCGGTTGTTGTTCGCCTTGAAGGCAACAACGCTGAGCTGGGCGCTAAAGTACTGGCAGAAAGCGGTTTGAACATCATCGCTGCTACCAGCCTGACCGACGCTGCTCAACAAGTTGTCAAAGCTGCGGAGGGCAAATAATGAGCGTCCTGATCAATAAAGACACCAAAGTTATCTGCCAGGGTATTACCGGTTCGCAAGGTAGTTTCCACACCCAGCAAGCCATCGAATACGGCACCAAGATGGTTGGCGGCGTAACTCCGGGCAAAGGCGGCACCGAGCACCTGGGTCTGCCAGTGTTCAACACCGTTAAAGACGCAGTAGCAGCCACTGGCGCTACCGCCAGCGTGATCTACGTTCCGGCTCCTTTCTGCAAAGATTCGATCCTGGAAGCGGCATTCGGCGGCATCAAGCTGATCGTCTGCATCACCGAAGGCATTCCTACCCTGGACATGCTGGACGCTAAAGTTAAGTGCGACGAGCTGGGCGTAGTCCTGATCGGCCCTAACTGCCCAGGCGTGATCACTCCGGGCGAGTGCAAAATCGGCATCATGCCAGGTCACATTCACTTGCCAGGCAAGGTCGGTATCGTTTCGCGTTCCGGCACCCTGACCTACGAAGCTGTTAAGCAGACTACTGACGCCGGTTTCGGTCAGTCGACTTGCGTCGGCATCGGTGGTGACCCGATCCCGGGTTCGAACTTCATCGACATCCTGAAGCTGTTCCAGGAAGACCCGAAGACCGAAGCGATCGTAATGATCGGTGAGATCGGCGGTTCGGCTGAAGAAGAAGCGGCTGCCTACATCAAGGCACACGTGACCAAGCCGGTTGTTTCCTACATCGCTGGTGTGACTGCTCCTCCGGGCAAGCGCATGGGCCATGCTGGCGCAATCATCTCTGGCGGCAAAGGCACTGCAGACGAGAAATTCGCTGCGCTGCAAGACGCAGGCGTTAAAACCGTGCGTTCGCTGGCAGACATCGGCAAGGCCCTGGCTGAGCTGACTGGTTGGGCTGTCAAGTAAGCCTCGCGCTTAACTGACGCTTTACCAAACAAAGGCCACCTTCGGGTGGCCTTTGTCGTTTCTGGCATTCGCTGATTTATAGGCTTGCCCCCAATTACATGCAAAAACGCGACACGGAAACGTCGCGTATCGGATAGTTCGCCCTCTAACAGTGCGTTTGCAGGCCAAATTAGTTAGGCTAGCAGCCATTTTTGCGTCTGCCGCCCACAAGGCATGCAACGCGCTTTAAGGGTCAGTCCCATACGGATCGACAGCATTTCCCTAATTACACAGGGCAATCCCCCTCTAAATTCCGATTCAGTAGTGTGGTATTACCTTAATGAAAGTTTTGAAAGGTCAGGACATCCTGGCACTTGGCTTTATGACATTTGCCCTGTTCGTTGGGGCTGGCAATATTATCTTCCCGCCGATCGTTGGCTTGCAGGCCGGACCTCACGTCTGGATGGCTGCACTGGGCTTCCTGATCACTGCGGTCGGTCTGCCGGTGATCACCGTCGTCGCACTGGCCAAGGTCGGTGGGGCGATGGATGCGCTGAGCAGCCCTATCGGCAAGATCGCCGGCGGCATTCTGGCGGCTGCGTGCTACCTGGCGGTCGGCCCGTTGTTCGCCACCCCGCGTACCGCGACCGTGTCCTTTGAAGTGGGTCTGGCGCCGCTGACCGGCGAAAGTCCGCTGGCGCTGTTCCTCTACAGCTCGGTGTACTTCCTGCTGGTGTTCTTCATCTCGCTCTACCCAGGGCGTTTGCTGGACACCGTTGGCCGCTTCCTCGCGCCATTGAAGATCATCGCGCTGGCGGTCCTTGGTATCGCTGCATTCGCCTTGCCGGCGGGTGACATCGGCCACGGCACGCCGGAATACGTGGCGGCACCGTTCTCCCAAGGGTTCATCAATGGTTACCTGACCATGGATACTCTGGGTGCACTGGTGTTCGGCATCGTCATCGTTAACGCGATCCGCTCCCGTGGGGTCGAATCGCCGGCGCTGATCACCCGTTACGCGATCATCGCAGGCCTGATTGCCGGTGTCGGTCTGGCGCTGGTCTATGTCAGCCTGTTCCGTCTTGGTTCCGGCAGCCACGAAGTGGCTGCGGGCGCGACCAACGGCGCGGCGGTATTGCACGCATACGTGCAACACACCTTCGGTTCGCTGGGCAGCGGTTTCCTCGCGGTGCTGATCTCGCTGGCGTGTCTGGTGACGGCGGTCGGTCTGACCTGTGCTTGCGCTGAATACTTCAGCCGTGTGCTGCCACTGTCCTACAAGACTCTGGTGATCATTCTGGCGGCGTTCTCGTTGCTGGTGTCTAACCTGGGTCTGACCAAGCTGATTGCCTTCTCGATCCCGGTGCTGACGGCGATCTATCCGCCGTGCATCGTGTTGGTGGCGCTGAGCTTCTGCAAAGACTTCTGGCATGAGCACGGCCGTATCCTCGGTCCGGTGATGCTGGTGTCGTTCATTTTCGGCACCATCGACGCGCTGAAAGGCGCCGGTCTGGCCGGCTGGATGCCATCGCAGTTGTCGCACCTGCCACTGAGTGAGCAGGGCCTCGCGTGGCTGGTGCCGTGCGTGATGACCTTGGTGGTTGCAGTGGTTTGCGATCGCCTGCTGGGCAAGCGCAGCGAAGCGGTTGCCTGATGTTGTCTGACCCGCCAAAAGCGGGTCTTCAACGCTTAAACAGAAATGCCCCGTATCAATCGATACGGGGCATTTTTTATGAAAGCTGATAATCCTCAGCCTAGATAACGTACGACCAGAGCACCTAGATTGATGTTGTCGCTGTCGCGGCTCAGGAGTATTCGCTTGTCGGGCTGCACTGCCACCGAAATCCACTGCATACCAGGCCCCAAGTATTGAGTAACGTACCCCTTGCCTTCACCAAAGTTTGTGTCCAGTTCACCTGTTGCCAGATAGCGGCAGGTGAGCATTTGCTCCCTCGTTCTTTGCCCTGTACCTCCGACCACGACCAGACCATCCTTGGGCTCCCCGCTCAGATCGAACCAACTGCAACCGTCGGTTAATCCAAGATCAGTGACGATAGGCTTACCCTGATTGAATGCAATATTTGGTTTACCCTTCGGGTTGTACGCGGCCATCATTCCTCTGCGTCCTTTACCCCAATCGTCGTTAGGAGCGGTGTCGACTTCGCCAGCGACAAAGAAACTACCGTCAGCTCGTAGCATCAGGTTTCGTACGCGGGTCGGGTAATCCGATGGAAAATGGACAGTTCCATTGCCATCATCGCCGAAGCCGCCATGGGGCGTTCCATCCACATTCAGGCGCACGATCATTCCTTTTTGAGATCCCTCCATGGTGCCTGCGACTGTGATCATTCCATTCTCAGCAACCGAAATCGAAGAGATGCTCGGTGCAAGATCTAGCCAGCCTTTTCCGTTAAAAGTGGTATCAAAAACTCCTTTCTGATCAAGTCTGAACAATCGGTTGCTTTGACCGACGAGAATTTTTTCATCAGCGGTCAGTGCTAACCTGGTTCTGGATCGCGAGGTGATGGATGCCTCAGGTTTTGGCAATTGCGATTCGGACTGTGGCAGGAAAGGGATGTAAACCGTCCCATCGGCACCGAACTCGCGATCTCTTTCACCGTCAGCGAAAAATCTGGCAAGCGCAAACCGGTTCCCTTGGTCCTGATCATATTGATACCCGAAAAGCAGCGCCTTCCCGTCTTTATAAAGACAGGCGCCAGTTCCGCTCGCTTGTCCCGAACCTGTAAACGTACCTACGATCAAACCGTTTTTGTTGAAGCCAGTATCGTTAGTGCCGTCCGCCAGTAACTGCGCCAAATGAAAACTTGCCTTGCCGTCTACAAAGGTCTGTCCCACGAGAAGGATTTTTCCATCAGGGCGTAAGCCTGCGATGCTCAACGCCTGGCTTCCCGGAGCAAAAGAGTCGGCATACCCTTGGTTACCGAATGTTGCGTCAATGGGCAGTGCAGCGTTCGAAGGTGTCATGATCGAGTCCTTGTCTGGATAAGCGTGCCTGTCAGTATTCTCTGGTCAGAAACAACCTTATGCCCGCCTCACCCTCGGTGCTACTGTCAGAGTTGACAGGTATCAGCCTTCGAAAATTAATAGCTACGGTCTATTTTTGAATAAATTCGACTCTCGAATGAGCGTGTCTTTTTGCGAGCCAATACGTCGAACCAAAGGTTTACTCCCATCATTCCTCATGCTCAGGAAAACGAATGTCGTTCATCCAAGCCAACCTGATCCACTTGCTCGCCGCCGTCTGGTTTGTCATCTGCTGGGGCGGCTACACCCGTTATGCCGGTTGGAAGGCTCGCGACACTGCGTGCCTGGCCAGCGTGCTGCACCTGTACCGAGAAGACTGGATGCGCCGCATGTTGCTGCGCGATAACCGCATTGCCGATGCCAGCGTAATCGGCAATCTGGAGCGCAACGCTTCGTTCTTCGCCTCGAGCACGCTGATTATCCTCGCCGGTATTCTCACCGTGCTTGGGGCGTCAGAGCGGGCAGTGTCGTTGCTGGCAGACATCCCGATGGTGCAGCAGGCGTCGCAGGGCATGTCGGAGATCAAGTTGCTGTGTCTGGCGATGGTGTTCGTCTACGCGTTCTTCACCTTTAGCTGGTGTATGCGTCAGTACAATTTTGCTGCGGTTTTGGTCGGCTCGGCGCCAATGATCGGTGAGCGCCATGTCTCCGAACAGGAGCGCAAGGCGTTCGCTGCGCGGGCGGCGCGGGTGATTTCAATGGCGGCTAACCAGTTCAACTTCGGGCTGCGCTCTTACTACTTCGGGATGACCATGCTGGCGTGGTTCGTCAGTCCGTGGCTGTTCATGCTGATGAGCGCTGGGGTGGTGTTGGTCTTGTACCGTCGCGAGTTTCATTCCGACGTTCTCGATGTCATGGTCTATACCCCTACAGAAGCTCCCATTCCCGAGACAAACAAAGAGGTCGCTTGATGAGTATTCCGTTCTGGTGTGTGTTTATCACTGCGCTGTTGATTTACATCGCGCGCATGCCGGTGGGCAAGGCGATGAAAGAGCAGGGCGGTTACAACAACCACCTGCCGCGTCAGCAACAGGCACAACTGACCGGTTACGGCGCGCGGGCGCTGGCGGCACATCAGAATACGATCGAAGCGTTTATATTGTTCGCGGTTGGGGTGCTGATGGCGCATACCACCCAAACGGCAGGATGGCTGATCGATACGTTGGCGATCATTTTCGTGATCGCACGGATCATCTACTTGTGGTTCTATCTCGCCGATCTTCCCAAGCTGCGCAGTCTGGCCTGGACAGTTGGCATAGTGTGCTCGCTGTTACTGATGATTAGTCCGACTTTTAGAACGGTCTTGCTCTAAGGCGATCTGGACACTAAATGTCAGGCAAAAGAAAACCCGCACTTGGCGGGTTTTCTTTTATCTGCAGCAAAAAGCGAATTATTGCTTCTTGGCAGCTTCTTCTTGTGCAGCAGCGTTCGATTCAGCCTGAGCTTTGGCAGCTTCGGCGTTTTCTTTCGCAGCGTCGTTCACTTTATCCTGAGCTTTGTTCATGTCTTGCTGAGCTTGTTCAGCATGTTGGTTGGCATCTTGAGCTTTGTCCTCGGATTTTTTATCGCAGGCAGCGAGACCGAGGGAAGCGGTCAACATCAAGGCAATAGCAAAAGTCTTACGCATGGGGTGTTTCTCCTTATGGAAAATAACTACTGGCCTTAAGAACTCGGCGCTACAGGTTAAGTTCCTCATTTCTTTCAGATATATAAGTTTGTTTTTACACGGAACTTTTGCTGTATTGCTTACTACTGGCAAAAGGCTCTAACGAGAGTAATTATCATATGGCCGAAAACCCCGTTTTTGAGCGTGCGACGCGATTTCTATCGGCGTTGCGTCACTGTCAGGTACTGGGTTTACAGGTGCACAGCGCCTCAAGCGAAGGTCTGACCGTGGTCCTGCCTTACAGCCCGCAAATCGTCGGTAACCCCGAAACCGGGGTCATCCACGGCGGCGCCATTACTTCATTGATGGACACGGCCTGCGGGATGTCGACGTTGTGCGTGCTGCCGGAATTCGAGGTGTGCCCGACCCTCGACCTGCGCATCGACTACATGCACGCCGCCGAGCCGAACAAGGATGTGTATGGCTTCGCCCAGTGCTATCGCGTGACCACCGATGTGATCTTCGCCCGTGGCTTCGCTTACCAGGATAATCCCGAGCAACCCATCGCCCATGTGGTCGGCACCTTCATGCGCATGGGCAAGGGCCTCAAAGGCACCAAAGGTTTCGGCGGCGCGATAAAGGGAGAAAGTCGGTGAGCGAAGACCTCAAGCAACAACTGCAGCACGCCCATGCACAGGGCGACTATGCGCCATTGTTGAAACTGATCCCGTACGCCGGACTGATCGGTATTGAATGTTCGCGCGTTGGCGATGAGTTGCTGTTCAAGCTGCCGGCGAACAAGGACAACATTGGTAACCCTTTATTGCCGGCGATCCACGGCGGGGTGATTGCCGGGTTCATGGAGCTGGCCGCCGCCCTGCATCTGTTGATCTTCACCGGTGCGCCCGGGGTGCCGAAGATTATCGACTTCTCCCTCGATTACCTGCGTGCCGGGCAATTCCGCGATACTTGGGCCAGATGTCAGGTCTGCCGCCAGGGCCGGCGTGTCGCCAACGTCGCAATCACTGCCTGGCAAAGCACCGAAAGCGAACCGATTGCCACTGCACGTGCACACTTCAAAATCGATGACCCCTTGAAATCCTGAACAGCGCCCCAAACTCACAAGACAACCCGCCGCCGACCATTTCGGGTCGCGGCCACTGCCATCTGATTGGAGTTTGATGACCATGAGTGTGGAAACTCAAAAGGAAACCCTGGGCTTCCAGACCGAGGTAAAGCAGCTGCTGCACCTCATGATCCATTCGCTGTATTCCAACAAGGAAATTTTCCTTCGCGAATTGATCTCGAACGCCTCTGACGCTGTAGATAAATTGCGCTTCGAAGCCCTGGCCAAGCCAGAGTTGCTTGAAGGCGGCGCTGATCTGAAAATCCGTGTGAGCTTCGACAAGGACGCCAAGACCGTCACCCTCGAAGACAACGGTATCGGCATGAACCGTGACGATGTGATCACCCACCTGGGGACCATCGCCAAATCCGGCACTGCCGATTTCATGAAAAATCTTTCGGGCGATCAGAAGAAAGATTCGCACCTGATCGGTCAGTTCGGTGTGGGCTTCTACTCCGCCTTCATCGTTGCTGACCAGGTTGATGTGTACTCCCGTCGCGCCGGCACCCCGGCCAGCGAAGGCGTGCACTGGTCGTCGAAAGGCGAGGGCGAGTTCGAAGTCGCCACCATCGACAAGCCAGAGCGCGGTACCCGTATCGTTCTGCACCTGAAGGCTGCAGAAGACGAGTTCGCCGATGGCTGGCGTCTGCGCAACATCATCAAGAAGTACTCCGACCACATCGCTTTGCCGATCGAGCTGCCGAAAGAAGCTGCGGCTGCCGAAGGTGAAGAGGCTCCGGCCGTTGAATGGGAAACCGTCAACCGCGCCAGCGCCCTGTGGACCCGTCCGCGCACTGAAGTGAAGGACGAGGAATACCAGGAGTTCTACAAGCACATCGCTCACGACTTTGAAAATCCGCTGGCCTGGAGCCACAACAAAGTCGAAGGCAAGCTTGAGTACAGCTCGCTGCTGTACGTGCCGGCTCGCGCACCGTTCGACCTGTACCAGCGTGAAGCACCAAAAGGCCTGAAGCTGTACGTGCAACGCGTGTTCGTCATGGATCAGGCCGAGTCGTTCCTGCCGCTGTACTTGCGCTTCATCAAAGGCGTGGTCGACTCCAATGACCTGTCGCTGAACGTGTCGCGTGAGATCCTGCAGAAAGACCCGATCATCGACTCGATGAAGACCGCGTTGACCAAGCGCGTGCTCGACATGCTGGAAAAACTGGCGAAAAACGAGCCTGAGCAATACAAGGGCTTCTGGAAGAACTTCGGTCAGGTCATGAAAGAAGGCCCGGCAGAAGACTTCGCCAACAAAGAGAAAATTGCCGGTCTGCTGCGTTTCGCATCGACCCAAGGCGACGACGGCGAGCAGATCGTTGGTCTGGCCGACTACCTGGCACGCGCCAAGGAAGGTCAGGACAAGATCTACTACCTCACCGGCGAAACCTACGCGCAGGTCAAGAACAGCCCGCACCTGGAAGTCTTCCGCAAGAAAGGCATCGAAGTGCTGCTGCTGACCGACCGCATCGACGAGTGGCTGATGAGCTACCTCAGCGAGTTCGACGGCAAGACTTTCGTCGATGTGGCACGTGGTGATCTTGATCTGGGCAACCTGGACTCGGAAGAGGACAAGAAAGCCGCAGAAGAAGTCGCCAAGTCCAAAGAAGGTCTGGTTGAGCGTCTGAAAAACGCGCTGGGCGATTCCGTGGCGGAAGTACGCGTATCGCATCGTCTGACCGATTCGCCGGCCATCCTGGCCATCGGCGAACAGGATCTGGGTCTGCAGATGCGTCAGATCCTCGAAGCCAGCGGTCAGAAGGTTCCGGATTCGAAGCCGATCTTCGAATTCAATCCAAGCCACCCGCTGATCGAGAAACTCGATGGCGAGCAGAGCGAAGAGCGTTTTGGCGACCTGTCGCACATCCTCTTCGACCAGGCTGCGCTGGCGGCGGGTGACAGCTTGAAAGATCCGGCCGCTTATGTGCGCCGTCTGAACAAGCTGCTGGTTGAACTGTCGGTTTAACCAAGTCATAGAAAAACCCGCTTCGGCGGGTTTTTTCATTCTGGTGTTTAACAAATCAGGAGTCAGAAATGAGCCAAGTCACTGTACGTTCCGTGGTCTATCAGATCGACGGCCAGCCTTATGAAGGTCGTCTGGCGTTCGACGCCGAGCATAAAGGTGCGCGTCCGGGTTTGTTGATGGCGCCGAACTGGATGGGCGTCAGCGCCGGTGCAGAAGAAATCGCCAAGTCAGTGGCGGCCGAGGGCTACGTGGTGTTGATTGCTGACGTATACGGTCAGGCTGTGCGTCCGCAGAATGCTGATCAGGCCGGCGCGGCGATGATGCCGTTGAAGGATGATCGGGCGTTGCTGCGCAAGCGTATGCAGGCGGCGTTCGAGCAACTGCAGAAGCAAGGCGAAGCAGCGGTCGATACGTCGAAACTGGCAGTGTTCGGTTTCTGCTTTGGCGGTTGCTGTGCGCTGGATCTGGCCCGCACTGGCGCGACGGTGAAGGCTGCGGTGTCGTTCCACGGCACGCTGGATTCGCCGAATCCTGCTGATGCGCAGAACATCAAAGGCTCGGTGCTGGTGCTCCACGGTGCTTCCGATCCGTTGGTGCCGAAGGAGCAATTGCCGGCGTTTGAAGACGAGATGAACGCTGCGAAGGTCGATTGGCAGTTGCTGAGCTACGGCGGTGCGGTGCATTCGTTTACTGACCCGCATGCGAATGTGCCGGGCAAGATGATGTACGACGCGAAGACCGCCAAGCGTGCGTTCAAATCGATGCATGATTTGCTGGATGAGGTGTTTAAGGGCTGAAGCCTGAAAATCAAAAGCCTGAAGAGCCAAAAGCCCCTCACCCTAACCCTCTCCCGGAGGGAGAGGGGACTGACTGGGGGATGCTTGAGGGTTACGCCGACCTGAAAGTGTCTTGGTGAATCCATAATCGCCAGGATTTTTCAGGTCGATGTATGACGCAAGACACCTCGGTCGGCTCCCTCTCCCTCTGGGAGAGGGCTGGGGTGAGGGTACTGATGGTGGGTGCTCAACAACGCGTCGACCTGAAAGTGTCTTGGTGAATCCATAATCGCCAAGACTTTTCAGGTCGATGTATGACGCAAGACACCTCGGGTCGGCTCCCTCTCCCTCTGGGCGGTCCGACGTTTCGGGAGGGCTGGGGTGAGGGTGCTTTTCAGCGCGGCAACTCGATCCGCTCAACTTCCCCCGGCACCGTCGGCCAATCCCCGGCCGCCCACTTGCGCCGCGCTTCATCAATCGCCGCCGGATCGCTCGCAACAAAATTCCAGTTGATCCGCCGAGGCCCGTCCAGCGGCGCGCCACCAAACACCACGGCGTGTACATCGCTGTCGGCAGACAGGCTCATTTCTTCCCCGGCCGGCAACACCACCAGTGCATGCGGCTCAATCGGCTCGCCATTCAACTGCGCATCCCCACTCAGCACATAAACCGCCCGTTCTTCATGCTCGGTCGGAATCAGCAAAGTGGTCGCCGTTCGCATCTTCACTTCCGCATACAGCGTAGGAGAAAGCACCGGCACCGGCGATTTCAGGCAAAAGCCGGACCCGGCAATCATGCGAATCAGCACGCCAAGGTTATCGCTGACCGGCAAGGTCGCCGCTGGGTGATGGCTGTAATGCCCCGGGCCTCGCTCATGATCCTTGGGCGATGCTAACCAGATCTGCAAACCGTGCATGGTGAAGCTTTCGTCCCACAACTGCTCAGGCGTGCGTTCAACGTGAGCAATCGCGCTACCGGCAGTCATCCAGCTGACGTCGCCGGCACTGACTACCTGATCGGAGCCAAGGCTGTCCTTATGCTGGATCTGCCCTTCAAACAAATACGTGAGTGTCGACAGACCAATGTGCGGATGCTGTCGGATGTTCATGCCTTTGCCCGTCGGATAAACCGTCTCGAGCATGTGGTCGAAAAACACGAAAGGCCCGACGCTGCGGCATTTGGCTGACGGCAGCGGGCGCAGAATCGGCTGGCCTTCGACGTCTTCGGCGCGTGGGCGGATGATCAGAGGTTGCGTGTCCATGGTGCATTCCAGGCTGAGCGGGTGATGCCAGAAGCATAACCCGCCGCTGGCATGAGGAGGATTACTGGCTATCGAAGCCTTGCGGGGCGTGGGTTTCGATCGTCACTTCGCTGGTGGTCATCAGCTTGTGGATCGGGCAGCGGTCGGCGACGCGCAGCAATTCTTCGCGCTGGGCATCGGTGAGTACGCCTTTGAGGGTGAGGGTGACGTGCAGCACGTATTTGCCTTTCTGCTCTTCACTGTTGTCGCGTTTGACGTCGACACCGACGCCGGTCAGCGGGATGTCTTTCTTCTTCGCGTACATCTTCAGGGTCAGCGCTTTGCAGGCGCCGAGCGCGGCATCGAAGTAGTCGTGCGGCTCAGGTGCCGAGCCTTCGCCGCCGGCGGGTTTCGGCACATCGGCAAACAGTTCGTGATCATCAATCTGTACGGTGTGACGGAAACCTTCAGCGGAGACGGTATTGACGGTAACGGTCATGGGAACCTCACTGGCAGTAGGAAAAGTCGTTCGATCAAAAAAGACCTTGCAGTTATAGAGCATTCCCACCGGTACGCGTTCCACTTTCCTGCGGGATGAACCCTTGTTGTCGGGGCGCGGTCTAGGCTATGCCGACTTCCTGGAGATTACTTGTGTCCCTGTATCGTTTGAGTCTTGCCTGTTTATTGGTATTTGCCGGCAACGTCAGCGCCCGCGAATACACCTACAGCGATGCGCACCTGCATTACGTGGATTTTTTCCAGGAAAGCGCGGGCATGGCGAAATTACTGACGGCGATGAAGGACAATTCCATCGAGCATGTGATGATTTCCGGCATTCCGGTCGCGAAGAAGTGGCATGAGGACGAACCCAAGCGCCCGCGCTATTACGCCGGTGATGACGCCGATGCTTACTGGTATAGCGCCACCGATGTGATCGTTGCTGATGCGGTGCAAAAGTTGTCGCCCGAGCAGCGCTCGTACTTTCATCCGTTTCTGTCGGGCTTCAACCCGAACGACAAGAACTCCGCCGCACACATCCAGCGCATGCTCGATCTGTATCCGGGGCTGTGGCAGGGCATCGGCGAAGTTTTTACCCGCCATGACGATCTCACGGCGCTGACCTCTGGCGACACACCGCGCGCAAACAACGAAGCGATGACCAAGATCTATCACCTGGCCGCCGAGAACGATCTACCGGTGATGCTGCATTCCAACATCACTTCCAAGCGTGAGAAGAATCCGCTCTACCTGAAGGAAATCGAAGAGCCGCTGCGCAATCACCCGCATACGCGATTCATTTGGGCGCACGCTGGCACCAGCGCTGAAATCCATCGGCATCAGACGCAACTGAAGTTCTTGCTGCCCACGCTGACGCGCATGCTTGAGGCGTATCCCAACCTGTTTATCGACCTGTCCTGGAGCATGCTCACGCCATATTTGCTGGATGAGCAGGGTAAGCCGCGCGCGGAGTGGCTGGCGCTGGTCGAGAAACACCCGGAGCGCTTCATGCTCGGCTCGGACGTGGTTGGGCGATTCAACAAACTTGGTGAGGAAATGCACAGCTTCAAGCCATTCCTTGATGCATTGCCCGAGGACGTTGCGGAAAAAGTTGCGCGGGATAACTTTCTGGCGATCTTGCCGCGAACGGTGCTCAAGTCCGGTAAAAGCACGCTGAATCGTTAATGCCGAAAGTTCGAAGGATCAAGGCCTTTTGATATCGCCTTTTCGTCTTACGCAATTTTTCGCCGGGCCGATACCTTCTAAAGCAACCAGCTGCAGGGTCGATGCAGCGCTTTTGGAAGGAACCAGAGCAATGAGTATTCGAAGTCTCAATATTGCCCCGCGCGCCGGCCTCGGTTTTGGCTTGTTGGCGTTGATGGTGTTTGCCTTGGGCGCGTTCGCCCTGCTGCAAATGTCGAACATGCGCGCGCAGTCTGACGAGGTCGATAACAATTGGCTGCCCAGCGTCATGGCGGTCGGTGAGATGAGTCAGGACATGCTGCGCCTGCGGGCGCTGACCATGCGCCTGTTGCTCAATCGGGATCCGCAGGCACTCGAACAGAACGTTGCCAAACTCAATGAATTACGCGGTGTGCTCAGTGAGGCCCAGCAGCGTTACGACGTGCTGATCGTACTGCCCGAGGAGCGCAAGCTGTTCGACCGCTTCAAGGTTGCCGAGCACCAGTATCTGGAGTTTCAGGCGCAGGTGATGCAGTTGTCGGCGCAGAATCGGGTCGAGGAGGCTGCGACCATTCTCAACGGTCAGATGAGTCCCTTGGCCGATGAGATCGCAGTGCTTTTGCGCGAACTGGTTGAGCTGAACAAACACAATGCCAATCTCGCCACCGAAGCAGCGCGGTTGGTGTTTATCAATTCGCGGGTGTGGGTCGGGGTGATGATCGGCGTTACCGCGCTGATCACCATTGGCCTGGCCCTGTTGCTGACGCGCAGCATCGTCCTGCCGCTGGCGCAATCGTTGGGTATCGCTGAGGTGGTGGCCGGTGGTGATCTGACGGGCGATATCAGCATCAGCGGCAAGGACGAGCCGGCGCGACTGCTGCAGGCGCTCAAGAGCATGCAGCACAACCTGCGCGACACGATTCGGCGAATCTCCGAGTCCTCCAGCCAATTGGCCTCGGCGTCGGAGGAGCTGAGTTGCGTCACGGAGGACGCTACGCGCGGCTTGCACCAGCAGAGTCTGGAAATCGAGCAAGCGGCTACAGCGGTTAATCAGATGACGGCCGCAGTGGAGGAGGTGGCAAGCAATGCCGTGGCCACGTCCGAGGCCTCTCGTGAATCCGATCGTATTGCCCAGCATGGCCGTGAACAGGTGCATCAAACGGTGTTGTCCATCGAGTCGCTGGCCGATGATGTGACGGCCAATGCGAGTCAGGTGGAAGATCTGGCGCAGAAGGTCTACAGCATCAGCAAGGTGCTGGACGTGATCCGTTCGATTGCCGAGCAGACCAATCTGCTCGCTTTGAATGCTGCGATCGAGGCGGCGCGGGCCGGTGATGCCGGGCGCGGGTTTGCGGTGGTAGCCGACGAGGTGCGGGCGCTGGCGCATCGTACGCAGCAGTCGACGCAAGAGATCGAGCAGATGATTGGCGGCATTCAGCAGGGCACCGATTCGGCGGTCAGTTCGATGCAGCAGAGTAATGTGCGCGCGCGTTCGACGCTGGAGCTGGCCAAGGCGGCCGGGACTGCACTTGAAGAGATTGCCTCAGCGTTCACGCTGATCAACGAGCGCAATCTGGTGATCGCCAGTGCTTCAGAGGAGCAGGCGGCGGTGGCGCGTGAGGTTGATCGCAACCTGATGAACATTCGTGATCTGGCGATGCAGACCTCGGCGGGGGCGAATCAGACCAGTGCGGCGAGTCAGGAGTTGTCGCGGTTGGCGGTGGATCTGAACAGCATGGTGGCGAAGTTTTCGGTTTGAGTGTGTGGTGAACCTGAGGATGCCCTCACCCTAACCCTCTCCCAGGGGGAGAGGGGACTGACCGTGGGAGATTGGCGAGTTACACCGACCTGATCTTGCTTTGGAGAATCCATAATCGACTCGATCTTTCAGTTCGATGGATAACGCCAGACATCTCGGTCAGCTCCCTCGCCCAAGGGAAGAGGGGGCTGTCCGTGGGAGACTGGCGAGTTACACCGACCTGATCTTGCTTTGGAGAATCCATAATCGACTCGATTTTTCAGGTCGATGCATAGCGCCAGACAGCTCGGTCGGCTCCCTCTCCTTTGGGAGAGGGCTGGGGTGAGGGGCGAGCCTGGCACAAATGTCCAATCCAGCAGACGAAAAGAAGCCCCGCATTTCGCGGGGCTCTTTGTTTTTGCGGCGGATCAGCTGCCTTTAACGGTTTTACCGTTGACCGTGCCGTCCTGGAGCATGATGTTGTACTCCTTGCCGTCGGTTTCAACCTGTTGCAGGCGAACCAGCAGGTAATCCCAATCCTTGGCGAACCAGAGGACGGTGATGCGCTTGCTTTGTGTCGGGTCGCGTACGCGCTCGACCTTGATCGCATCGATCTGGCCAGCCTTGGTTTCGACTTTTTCCGAACCCAGCACGCGGAAGTCATAAGTATCGACTTCGCCGTCATCGACCACTTGATAGCTCATGGTCTTCTTGCCGGCAGCGACATCATGCTGCAGTGCCAGTTGATAGGTGGATTTGTCGACCATGCCACGGTTCAGCGGGATTTTCACCGCATCGCCACGGTCGGTGCCGGTGACCATTTTGCTGTTCCAGTCGAAATCCAGATCAGCCTTTTTCGCTTTGCCCAAGCCACCACGTTCGAAGTGGTAGGACTGCGGCAGCAGGGTGTCCTTGTCCAGGGTCAGGGTGCTTTCTTCAGTCAGGCTGGCGATCATCATCGAGGCCTTGAAGCTGAGCTTCCAGACGCCGTTGGCTTCCTTGACCAGACTGCGCTCGGCGGTGCCGCTCATGGGCAGCTGCTTCCAGTCGGCGGTGTAACTGGCGGAGAACGGTTGAAGTTCGGCTGCCTGCGCGAAGGGCAGGGCGAGCAGAGCGCAAGCGAAGAGCAGGGCGCGACGCATAATATCTCCTAGTTTCGAATCAAGTGGCCGCTGGCCGCGAGTAACTGGCCATCCAGTAACGCACCGTGTTCACCGAGTGCCAGCCTGCCTTCGGCAAACCAGCGTACTGCCATCGGGTAGATCAGGTGTTCCTGAACGTGGACTCGCTGCGCGAGACTCTGCGGCGTGTCGTGCAACTCTACCGGTAATACTGCCTGTACGACCAGTGGTCCGCCATCGAGTTCCTCGGTGACGAAGTGCACGGAGCAGCCATGCTCAGTGTCGCTGGCCTCCAGCGCGCGCTGATGAGTGTGTAACCCTTTGTATTTGGGCAGCAGCGACGGGTGGATGTTGAGCAGGCGACCCTGGTAGTGGCGAACGAAGTCAGCGCTGAGAATGCGCATGAAGCCGGCCAGCACCACGAGTTTGGGTTTGAATTCGTCGATCAGTTCGATCAGGGCAGCATCGAAGGCCTCGCGACCTTCGAAGGCCTTGTGATCCAGTGAGCGGGTGGCGATACCCGCGTCCCTGGCGCGTTGCAGGCCGTAGGCATCGGCGCGATTGGAAATCACTGCAGCGATGCGGACCGGGCTGTCGCCGGTCCGCGTGCTGTCGATCAGAGCCTGCAAGTTACTGCCGGTGCCGGACAACAGCACCACGACATCACAGGTTGCGGACATTAATGAGCCTTAAGGTTCTGCAGATCAACCTGAGCAGCGCCTTCGGCAGCGGCAGCGATCTGACCGATGACCCAAGGCTGTTCGCCGGCGTCACGCAGGGTGTTCAGCGCCACTTCAACGTGCTCCTGAGCCACGCAGATAACCATGCCGACGCCGCAGTTCAGCACGCGGTGCATCTCGGTTTCGTCAACGTTGCCTTTCTCTTGCAGCCAGTCGAACACGGCAGGGCGAGTCCAGCTAGCCACGTCAACCACCGCCTGAGCGCCTTTTGGCAGAACGCGCGGGATGTTGTCGAGCAGGCCACCACCGGTGATGTGGGCCATGGCTTTGACGGCGCCGGTGTCTTTGATCAGCTTGAGCAGCGGCTTCACGTAGATGCGGGTCGGGGCCATCAGCAGATCGGTCAGCGGTTTGCCGTCGAGCTGGGTGTTTTCGATGTCGGCACCGGACACTTCGATGATCTTGCGGATCAGCGAGTAGCCGTTGGAGTGCGGGCCGGACGATGGCAGTGCGATCAGCGCGTCACCGGTGGCGACTTTCGAGCCGTCGATGATTTCCGACTTCTCCACGACGCCGACGCAGAAACCGGCCAGATCGTAGTCTTCGCCTTCGTACATGCCTGGCATTTCAGCGGTTTCGCCGCCGACCAGCGAGCAGCCGGACAGTTCGCAGCCAGCGCCGATGCCGGTTACTACTTGGGCCGCGGTGTCGACATTGAGTTTGCCGGTGGCGTAGTAGTCGAGGAAGAACAGTGGCTCTGCGCCGCAAACGACGAGGTCGTTCACGCACATGGCAACCAGATCGATACCGATGCTGTCGTGCTTGTTCAGGTTCAGCGCCAGACGCAGCTTGGTGCCGACGCCGTCGGTGCCGGAAACCAGCACTGGCTGCTTGTAGCCGGCCGGGATTTCGCAGAGGGCGCCGAAACCGCCCAGGCCGCCCATGACTTCCGGGCGCGCAGTGCGCTTGGCGACGCTCTTGATGCGTTCGACCAATGCTTCACCGGCGTCGATGTCTACACCGGCGTCCTTGTAGCTCAGGGAGGGTTGCTTGCTCATGATCCAGGCCTTTAGGGGAGGGGATTCAGGGGTAACGACCGAGTTCAGCGGGAACTTCGAAATCGGCGGGACGATGGCCTCACGCGAGTTTCGAGATGCCCGGCTGTTGCCGGTCTGCGAAGGCGCGCGATTTTATCAGGCTTGAGGGGCAGCGGCCATCCTCGCACCGACGGGCAGGGCCATATCCATGGAAATTTTTTGCAATTGAGGCGAATGAACGCCTGTATAAGGTGGGGCAATTAACCGTCTATCGTTATCACTGTGCAAAAACTTACCGCTGTCGTGTGAATGTTTGGTGCTGGCAGATTGTCACAGCCTTGCTCAACCGATTCACGCGGCCTGTTCCAGCCGCTCCTGTCGACGGGAATTCTCCATGCGTTTTTGTAAATTGTTGTTTGTGGGTTGTTTGTCTCTGATCAGCCTGGCGAGTCACGCCGAAAACCTCAAAGGCCTTTATCAAGTGCGTGAGCCGGTCAATGGCCAGGCGCCAGAAGAGCGTGATCGCGCCACCCAGGCGGCGTTGGATACGTTGGTGCTGCGTTTGACCGGCGATCCGAAAGCTGCGCAAAACCCGGGGCTGGCGGCGATTCGCAAGGATCCGCAGCAGATCATCAGTCAATTCGGTTTCGATGCCGGGCCGCCGGAGGTACTGAAGGTCGATTTCGATCCGGCGACCACCGAACAGGCGCTGCGGCGTGCCGGGTTGTCCGTGTGGGGGGCGAGTCGCCCGTCGATTCTGAGCTGGTGGCTGAACGATTCGGCTGAGGGTTCGAGTCTGGTCGGTGATGGTCAGGCCGCCGCCGCGCCGTTGCGTACAGCTGCGCAACATCGCGGCTTGCCATTGCGTTTGCCGTTGGCAGACCTGAGCGAGCAACTGGTTGCCACTGCACCGGCTCTGGAAGGCACGGATCCGGCACCGTTGCGCGGTGCCTCCGAACGCTACAACGCTGACGCTTTGCTGGCAGTGCATGCCCGCGAAGAAGGCGGGCAGTGGCAAGCCAAGTGGCACCTGTGGCTGGGCGATCAGAAAGAGGCGGGCAATGTGCAGGGCGCCGATCAGGCTGCTGTCGCGGACGCGGTGATGCGGGCAGTGGCTGAGCGTCTGGCGCCACGTTTTGTCGCCAAGCCCGGCGCTTCGGGGCAGCAGACCCTGGAAGTGCAAGGTATGAATCTGGAGCATTACGCGGCGCTGTTACGGTTACTCGAACCGTTCGGCGTGCGTCTGCAAAGTGTTGATGGCGATCGCATCGTCTATCGGGTCAATGGCAGCGCCGATCAGATGCGTGCACAGTTGTCGCTGGCCAAGTTGCAGGAGTTGCCGGCCGACGCGCCAGCCCCGGTGGCTGCGCCACAGCCTGCGGTTGCAGGTGCAGCACCGGTTGCGGCTCCGGCCCCGACCCCGGCAGCACCGTCGTTGCGATTTCGCTGGTAAGTCTTTCCTTATATAGAAGCAACAGGAGTGGTACATGGCCGATACGCGGCGTTGGTTCTGGCTCGGTGGGGTGGTCCTGCTTTGCGCATTTGTCTGGTTGCTGCACCCGATCCTCACGCCGTTTCTGGTAGCGCTGCTGCTGGCTTATCTGTTCGATCCGCTGGTGGATCGCCTAGAGCGGCTCGGTTTGTCGCGAACCTGGGGCGTGATCGCGGTGTTTGCCTTGTTCACCTTGATCGTCACGGCGCTGATGCTGGTGCTGGTGCCGATGCTCGCCAAGCAGTTGCTGCGACTGTACGAACTGGCACCGCAGATGCTTGACTGGTTGCAGCACACGGCAGTGCCGTGGGCGCAGTCGAAGCTGGGGCTGTCGGACGGTTTCTGGAAGTTTGACAAGGTCAAGGCCGCAATCAGCGAGCACATGGGTCAGACCACCGACATTGTCGGCGTGGTGCTGAGTCAGGCAACGGCCTCCAGTCTGGCGTTGATCGGCTGGCTGGCCAATCTGGTGCTGATCCCGGTAGTAAGTTTCTACCTGCTGCGCGACTGGGACGTGATGATGGCCAAGATCCGCAGCCTGCTGCCGCGTGATCGGGAAGAGACCATCGTATCGCTGGCCGGTGAATGTCACGAGGTACTGGGCGCGTTTGTTCGCGGTCAGTTGCTGGTGATGGTAGCGCTGGGCGTGATCTATGCAGCGGGCCTGATGATCGTCGGTCTGGAGCTGGGGCTGTTGATCGGTCTGATAGCGGGCCTGGCGGCGATCGTGCCGTACATGGGCTTCGTGATCGGTATTGGCGCGGCACTGATTGCCGGTTTGTTCCAGTTCGGTGGCGATCTGTACCCGATGGTCGGAATCGTCGCGGTGTTCATGGTCGGTCAGGCGCTGGAAGGCATGGTGCTGACGCCGCTGCTGGTGGGCGATCGTATTGGCCTACACCCGGTGGCGGTGATCTTCGCGATTCTGGCCGGTGGCGAGCTGTTCGGTTTCACCGGCGTGTTGCTGGCGTTGCCGGTGGCGGCGGTGATCATGGTGCTGGTTCGCCATGTGCACGACTTGTACAAGGACTCTGACATCTATAGTGGCGTTGACGATCCGCAGTTGTAATGGCGCAGGGGCGGCCCGGCGAATAGCCGGGTTGGCCCGCGTCCTGCAGGCGCTGGCGCCAAAGAATCTGTCATAAAACCAGCGTGTTAACGCAAACCTTTGATTTTGCTTGGACTCTGTCGCATTGTGCGCTCAGCTTCACGGGTATAAACTTCGCAAACTTTACACAGAGGCCACTAACGGTTCCTTGAGAACTGTTCAGTCAGCATGAAACCGATTCAGCTGCCCCTAGGTGTGCGTCTGCGTGACGACGCCACCTTCATCAACTACTACCCAGGCGCCAATGCCGCTGCACTCGGCTATGTCGAGCGTCTATGCGAAGCCGACGCCGGCTGGACAGAAAGCCTGATCTACCTGTGGGGCAAACACGGCGTAGGGCGTACGCATCTGTTGCAGGCCGCATGTCTGCGTTTTGAGCAGATGGGTGAGCCGGCGGTGTACTTGCCGTTGGCCGAGTTGATGGATCGCGGTGTCGAAATCCTCGACAATCTCGAACAGTACGAACTGGTTTGCCTGGACGATCTGCAGGTGATTGCCGGCAAGGCTGACTGGGAAGAGGCGATGTTTCATCTGTTCAACCGTCTGCGTGACAGCGGTCGGCGTCTGCTGATCGCCGCTTCCACTTCTCCACGTGAATTGCCGGTCAAACTGGCTGACTTGAAATCGCGCCTGACCCTGGCGCTGATTTTCCAGATGCGTCCGCTCTCCGATGAAGACAAATTGCGTGCCTTGCAATTGCGCGCGTCGCGTCGTGGTCTGCACCTGACTGACGAAGTCGGGCATTTTATTTTGACTCGCGGCACCCGCAGCATGAGTGCGCTGTTTGACTTGCTAGAACAGCTCGATCAGGCCTCTTTGCAGGCTCAACGCAAGCTGACAATTCCCTTCCTGAAAGAAACGCTAGGCTGGTAACGGCGCGGCTTTCAGCGTGTTTCGGCATATTTCAGGCGCCAGAAAATCCGCTTTCCTACACGCTGTGCAGGCCGCGTATCGGTTCAAATGGGCTTAAGCGCTTAGATGTAAACGAGAAACCGAGAAGTCACAAAAAGATCGATTGAATTTGCAAATGAGGTTGATAGCGGGCATAGTCTCGGCTTCTTTACAACTATCAGCCACGGTCGTGCCCATGCTAAAGCGCTTCGCACCCCTCGTGCCTCTCGCACTCGTCACCCTGTTGTACGGTTGCGCTGCTCATTCTCCAGTTCAAGAGCAGCCTCAACAGGTTAAAAATTCTGCCACGGCCCAGTCTTCCGTTATTTACCAGGAAGAACTGGACACCGAAAAAGAACTCAACGAATTCAATGGCAAGAAGCCTTATCAGCTTCCTGTTCTGGCCGACAGCATCCTCGAACGCGGCATGTCCCTGATCGGTACCCGTTACCGTTTCGGCGGTACCTCTGAAGCCGGTTTTGATTGCAGCGGTTTCATCGGTTATCTGTTCCGCGAAGAAGCCGGCATGAACTTGCCACGCTCGACCCGCGAAATGATCAACGTCGATGCACCTCTGGTCTCGCGCAGCAACCTTGAGCCGGGTGATCTGCTGTTCTTCGCCACCAACGGTCGTCGCGGTCGTGTCAGTCACGCCGGGATCTACCTGGGTGACAACCAGTTCATCCACTCCAGCAGTCGTCGCAGCGGCGGTGTTCGCATCGACAGCCTGGGTGACAGCTACTGGAGCAAGACCTTCATCGAAGCGAAACGCGCATTGGCCAACGCTCCGACTGTGGTCACCGCTCGCAAGTAATTCCCTCGTTGTCGCTGCATTCGCGGCGACAATCAGGCTCCCGGCAGCGGAGTAGACCTAGACTTTACAAGGTGAAGTTAAAGTCTTACTTGAAGTTTGCCGCGTAGCCGCTAGAATCCTGAATCTATATTGATGGCAAACCGCCTGCGTGCTACGCAGGCGGTTTTGTTTTCTGTCCACCGGCAGAAAAAGCCGCAGCCAGATCAGGATGTTCTGCTTATGACGATGTCGGCCCGCCTCACATTGATCTTCTTCGCAGCGCTGCTCAGCGCCTGCGCCAGTCGCACGCCGCCACCTGCGCCGGTGGTTCGCGCGCCGGTCGTGTTCGGCCCCTCCCAAGCTTTTTCACCTGCTGCTGAAGACGTGCTGTTTCGCGCGCTTGGCCTGGTGGGCACGCCTTATCGCTGGGGCGGCAATACGCCGGATTCGGGGTTTGATTGCAGCGGGCTGATCGGTTTTGTCTACCGTGATGCGGCGGGCATTTCTTTGCCACGTTCGACGCGTGAGCTGATCGTCATGCAGGCACCGAATGTCGGCAAGGAAGGCTTGCAGACCGGCGATCTGATCTTCTTCGCCACCAATGGCGGCTCGCAGGTCAGTCACGCGGGGATTTACGTCGGCGAAGGGCGGTTCGTGCATGCGCCGGCCACGGGCGGCACGGTGAAGCTGGATAGTCTGTCGAAGGCGTATTGGCAGAAGGCTTATCTGAGTGCCAAGCGGGTGTTGCAGCCGGAGCATCTGGCGCATAACCCGTAGTAAAAATCGCAGCAATCCTGATGTGGCAGCGAGCCTGCTCGCGAAAGCGGTATATCAGTCAACTCAATGGAGACTGACACTCCGCATTCGCGAGCAGGCTCGCTCCCACAGTTGTTTCAGGTCACATTCAGCATCACTTCGTGGCCGACACTCGCCACACCTTGTTGCCAACATCATCCGCCACCAGCAAGCCACCCTGCTGGTCGATCACCACGCCCACCGGGCGACCCAGTGCATTCTCATCCTTGTCGAGGAAACCGGTCAGCACATCCACTGGTGTGCCGCTCGGCTTGCCACCGGTAAACGGTACGAAAATCACTTTGTAGCCACTGTGCGGTTTGCGGTTCCACGAACCGTGCTGGCCGATGAACGCGCCTTCCTTGAACTGCGCTGGCAGCGTGTTGCCCTCGGCAAAGCTCAGGCCCAGCGATGCGGTGTGCGGCCCGACTGCATAATCCGGGGAAATGGCCTTGGCCACCAGCTCAGGGTTTTGCGGCGACACACGCACATCGACGTGCTGGCCGTAGTAGCTGAACGGCCAGCCATAAAAACCACCGTCCTTCACAGAGGTGATGTAGTCCGGCACCAGATCACTGCCGATCTCGTCGCGTTCGTTGACCGCTGTCCACAACGCGCCACTTTTCGGCTCCCAGGCCAGGCCATTGGGGTTGCGGATGCCTGAGGCGAAAATCCGGTGATTGCCGGTCGCTCGATCGACTTCCCAGATCGCCGCGCGGCCTTCTTCCTTATCCAGGCCATTTTCTCCGACGTTGCTGTTCGACCCGACCGTGACGTACAGCTTGCTGCCGTCCTTGCTGGCGATGACGTTTTTGGTCCAGTGGTGATTCAAGGTGCCGCCGGGCAGATCGACGACCTTGATCGGCTGCGATTTGATCTCGGTGGCGCCGGGTTCGTAGTTGAAGCGCAGCAGGCGATCGGTATCGGCGACGTACAGGTCATTGCCAACCAGGGTCATGCCGAACGGCGAGTTGAGGTTCTGCAGAAACACCGTGCGTGTCTCCGCCACACCATCGTGATCAGCGTCGCGCAACAAAGTGATGCGATTCGGGCTTGGCACGCCAGCGCCAGCCTTGCCCATGACCTTCTTCATCACCCAGCCACGAATACCGCTGCTGTCATCCGGCTTCGGCGGGGCGTTGGTTTCCGCCACCAACACATCGCCATTGGGCAAGACATAGAGCCAGCGCGGATGGTCGAGGCCTTCGGCGAATGCAGCGACTTGCGTGCCAGTCGCTGCCGTCGGTTTAGCGCCCTCCGGCCAGCCGATTGCCGGGGCGATATTCACCGTCGGGATCAGGGTCTTGTTCGGTTCGGGCAACTTCGGTGACGGGCCGGTGCCGTCGGATACTTGCAGGCTGGAGGTTTCGCCGCAGGCGGCGAGTCCTCCGGCGAAGGCGATGACAAAAACGAGCTGGGGCTTGCGCATTGCTGATCTTCCCTATGAATGCATTCCTAATCATAGAGGAGGGCGCAAGCCCGATGGTTCAACTGCTCAGCCGTGGGCCTCTTTGAACAGCACGGCGATGCCCGGGTGATAGTTGCCCGCTTCGCTGCGTAACTTGCGGTAGGCGTAGGGGAAATACCAAGCTACGGCGCAGGTATGTTCTTTTTGCAGGTCGTCGACCATGTCCTGCAGCTCTTCGGGGCTGGCGCTGTGCTGGGCTTTTTGCGGCGCGACAAACAGGCAGCCGAGCTTGAGGTCGCTGGCGTAGCTGATGCGCTTGGCATCGTTGGTGATGTCCAGCAGGGCTTGAGTCAGATTAAGGTTGGTAACCTTTGGCCAGCGTTGCGTGGCCTGAATGAAGGCGCGGTCTTCGGCGCCGGCGAGAAACAGATCGGCGCGGGCATTGCGCTCGCCTTCTTCATTCTGTTTGCGCGTGGCAGTGTCGTTCAAAGTCACCAGCTCGGCCATCCAGGCTGCGGCCGAGAGCAATCCGAGATTGGCTTTCTCGTCATGCCAGTAAGGGGTGTCGCTGTCGCCGCGCACGGCGTTGTAACGGTCGATACAGTCAAACCAGCGTTCGAGCACCGGGCGCAGGAATTCCAGGCGCGGGTTGCTGATGATCATGCCTTGCATCGTCATCATCCTTTATTGTTGTAGTGGGCTTTTCGGGAAAAGCATGGCTCTTTGATATCATTTGTATCAGTGTGGCACAAGATTGCCGTCAGATAATTGATCGGCGGCAGTTATTCGCCCGCTGACCGCCTCTTTAATTGACGCTCCACCCCCAACCCTCTAACCTTCGCGGCTTGTTTCAGGTGCTCTGTGACCTGCGTCGACAGAGTGAAACAGGGAAGCCGGTGAGGGTTGTCTTCGCACGAAGAAGCACCACGATCCCGGCGCTGCCCCCGCAACGGTAAATGAGTGAAAACTGCGCCTTGAGCCACTGCCTCGACAGAAGCGGGAAGGCGCGCAGTCAGGCGAGACGCCGCTCATGAGCCCGGAGACCGGCCTGATCCATCCAGCGGCATCACGGTGGGCGATGCCAGGCTTTTTGCCGTCTATTCTTGTGCCTGCCCGCCGTTATCCAGCCTCAACGGAGAGCTCCCCCATGACTGATTCCCCCGAGCGCGACGAACGCCATCTGGCCCGTATGCAGCGCAAAAAAGCCGTGATCGACGAACGCATCGCCAACTCGCCCGACGAGTGCGGCCTGGTGCTGGTGCTGACCGGTAACGGCAAAGGCAAAAGCAGCTCGGCCTTCGGCATGCTCGCCCGCGCCATGGGCCACGGCATGCAGTGCGGTGTGGTGCAGTTCATCAAGGGCCGCAACAGCACCGGCGAAGAGTTGTTTTTCCGCCGCTTCCCCGAGCAAGTTCGCTTCCACGTAATGGGCGAAGGCTTCACTTGGGAAACCCAGGATCGTCAGCGCGACATCGCCGCCGCCGAAGCCGCGTGGGCTGTGTCCCGCGAACTGCTGCGTGATCCGTCGATCGGTCTGGTGGTGCTCGACGAACTCAACATTGCCCTCAAGCATGGCTACCTCGATCTCGATCAGGTGCTCAGCGATTTGCAGGCGCGTCCGCCGATGCAGCATGTGATCGTCACCGGTCGCGCGGCCAAGCCGGAAATGATCGAAATGGGCGACACCGTGACTGAAATGGGCATGCTCAAACACGCCTTCCAGGCCGGCATCAAAGCGCAGAAAGGCGTCGAACTTTGAATCAACCACGTCACTGCCCGGCGGTCCTTATCGCCGCTCCGGCCTCCGGTCAGGGCAAGACCACCGTCACCGCCGCGCTCGCCCGTTTGCATCGCAATCAGGGGCGCAAGGTGCGCGTGTTCAAATGCGGCCCGGACTTTCTCGATCCGATGATTCTCGAGCGCGCCAGTGGTGCGCCGGTGTATCAGTTGGACATGTGGATGGTCGGCGAGCAGGAAAGTCGTCGCCTATTGTGGGAAGCCGCCGCCGAGGCGGATCTGATTCTGATCGAGGGCGTGATGGGCCTGTTCGACGGCACGCCGTCCAGCGCCGATCTGGCGCGGCACTTCGGCGTGCCGGTGCTCGGCGTGATCGACGGCACGGCCATGGCGCAAACCTTTGGTGCGCTGGCGCTGGGCCTGGCGAAGTATCAGCCGGATCTGCCGTTTGCCGGCGTGCTGGCCAATCGTGTCGGCACGTTGCGGCATGCGCAGTTGCTCGAAGGCAGCCTCACCGAAGGCCTGCGTTGGTATGGCGCTTTGTCCCGTGAGACGGGCATCGAGTTGCCAAGTCGTCATCTCGGCCTGGTCCAGGCCAGCGAACTGAATGATCTGGATGTGCGTCTCGACGCCGCCGCCGATGCATTGGCCAGCAGTTGCGAGGTAGCTCTGCCACCGACCGTAGAATTCGCCGCGCCTGATGTGATCGCCGTCGAACCGTTGCTGAAAAACGTGCGAATCGCCGTCGCCCGCGATGAGGCGTTTGCCTTCACCTACGGCGCGAGTCTCGATCTGTTGCGGGCGATGGGCGCCGAGCTGACTTTCTTCTCGCCGATCCGTGACACGCAATTGCCTGACGCTGACAGTCTGTATCTGCCCGGCGGTTATCCGGAGTTGCACCACGTTGAGTTGTCACAGAACACCGCAATGCTTGAAGCGATTCGTGCGCATCATGCGGCGGGCAAACCGTTGCTCGCTGAGTGTGGCGGGATGCTTTATCTGCTGGATTCGTTGACGGACGTTGATGGCACTCGCGCGGAGTTGGTTGGGTTGCTCAAGGGGGACGCAGTGATGCAAAAGCGTCTGGCGGCACTGGCGTTGCAAGCGGTGGATCTGCCGGAAGGTTCGTTGCGTGGGCACACCTATCATCACTCGCTGACCACCACCGAACTGACGCCGATTGCCCGAGGGTTGAGCCCGAACGGTGGGCGCGGCGCCGAGGCGGTTTATCGGGAAGGGCGGATGACGGCTTCTTATGTGCACTTCTACTTCCCGTCGAATCCGACTGCGATTGCCGCGTTGTTTGCGCCAGACCGTGAGGCCGCCTTCGCGAGCATCGCTCCCACAGGGGATCGTGTTTCTTGAGCAAGCACCCCGTCCAATGTGGGAGCGAGCTTGCTCGCGAAGAGGCCATGACAGACAACGCATTCTCCGAAGCCGAACGCCAAGCGGTCTACAAAGCCATTGCCGAACGCCGTGACATGCGTCACTTCACTGGCGGCTCCGTGGAACCGGAGTTGTTGCGCCGACTCTTGGAAGCCGCCCACCAGGCCCCAAGCGTCGGCTTGATGCAGCCGTGGCGCTTCATCCGTATCAGCGACCGAACTTTGCGCGGCCAGATCCAGAACCTCGTGGAAGAAGAACGCGTCCGCACCGCAGAAGCCCTCGGCGAGCGCAGTGACGAGTTCATGAAGCTCAAGGTCGAAGGTATCAGTGACTGCGCCGAGGTGTTGGTTGCTGCATTGATGGACGATCGCGAAAAACACATTTTCGGTCGCCGCACGCTGCCGGAAATGGATATGGCTTCGCTGTCCTGCGCGATCCAGAATCTGTGGCTGGCCTCACGCGCCGAAGGCCTGGGCATGGGCTGGGTCTCGCTGTTCGAGCCACAGGCACTGGCGGATCTGTTGAGGTTGCCCGAAGGCGCCAAGCCGCTGGCCGTTTTGTGTCTGGGCCCGGTCAAGGAATTCTATCCGGCGCCGATGCTGGTACTCGAAGGGTGGGCGCAGGCGCGTCCGCTCAATGAGTTGCTGTTTGAGAATTATTGGGGAGTGAGTCAATGAGTGTGGCGTTGTTGAGTGTCGCCGCGGTGGCGCTGGATGCGCTGCTCGGTGAACCGAAACGCTGGCATCCGCTGGTGGCATTCGGCAATTTCGCCGGGCGTATCGAGCAACGATTCAACGCCGGTGGTCGTGGCTGGCGCAGCCATGGCGTCACTGCGTGGGTGATTGCGGTGTTGCCGCTGACCTTGCTTGCCACCGCGTTTTCCTGGGCGCCGTACGTGGGTTGGGTCGTTGAGATTCTCGCGTTGTATTGCGCCCTCGGCATGCGCAGCCTCGGTGAGCATGTCGCGCCGGTGGCTGCTGCTTTACGTGCGGATGATCTGGACGAGGCGCGCAAACGCGTTGGCTATCTGGTCAGCCGTCAGACCGATGAACTCGACAGCACCGCTGTCGCTCGCGCCGCCACTGAGTCAGTGCTGGAGAACGGCAGTGATGCGGTGTTTGCCGCGTTGTTCTGGTTTGTCGTCGCCGGTGCGCCCGGCGTGGTGCTCTATCGCTTGAGCAACACGCTTGATGCGATGTGGGGTTATCGCAACGAACGCTTCGAGCGTTTTGGTTGGGCCGCGGCGAAAATCGACGACGTGTTGAACTACATTCCTGCGCGTTTGGTGGCATTGACCTACGCGCTACTCGGCAAAACCCGACTCGCGCTGAAGTGCTGGCGCACCCAGGCGCCGCAGTGGGACAGCCCCAACGCCGGTCCGGTGATGGCGGCCGGTGCCGGTGCGCTGGGCGTGGAATTGGGTGGGCCGGCGATTTACCACGGCGAACTTCACGACCGTCCGCAGCTTGGCGAGGGCGCAGCGGCTGACGCAGATTCCATCGACCGTGGCTGGCAATTGGTCCAGCGCGGCGTATGGTTATGGCTGCTGATTCTCTGCGTGGGGGCTGAATTCTATGCTTGAGCACGGTGGCCGGCTGCGCAAGGCTGCTCGCGATTACGGCATCGCCGAGGTCGACTGGCTCGACCTCTCCAGTGGTCTGGCGCCGTGGCCATTTCCGATCCCGGACATCCCGCTGCGCGCTTGGGCGCGCTTGCCGGAAACCGATGACGGTCTGGAGCAAGCCGCATGCGACTACTACGGCACCGCGCAAGTGCTGCCGGTGGCCGGTTCGCAGATGGCCATCCAGTTGCTGCCGCGCTTGCGCCGGGCCGGCAAGGTCGGTGTGTTGTCGCCGTGTTATGCCGAACATGCCGAAGCGTGGCGCCGCAGCGGTTACATCGTGCGTGAAGTGCTGGAGCAAGAAGTCGAGTTCTTTCTCGACAGCCTCGATGTGCTGGTGGTGGTCAATCCGAACAACCCGACCGGCCTGAGCCTGACCCCGGCGCGCTTGCTCGACTGGCACGCGCGGCTTGCGCAGCGCGGTGGCTGGCTGGTGGTCGATGAGGCGTTCATGGACAACACGCCACAACTGAGCCTGGCAGCCCATGCCCATCAAGTCGGGCTGATCGTGTTGCGTTCGTTCGGCAAGTTTTTCGGTCTCGCCGGGGTGCGTCTGGGCTTTGTCCTGGCCGAGCGCAAGTTGCTCCGACTGCTCGCCGAACAGGTCGGGCCGTGGGTCGTCAGCGGGCCGACGCGGGTGCTGGGGCAGGCTTGCCTGCAAGACACCGAAGGGCACACGCGGCAACGGATTCGCAGCGATGAAGCAAGCGAACGGCTGGCGGCGCTGCTTGAACGCTACGGCTTCAAACCGCAGGGTGGCTGCGCGTTGTTTCAGTGGCTGATCACCGATCAAGCGCCAGCGTTATACGAATTCATGGCCCGGCGCGGCATTCTCCTGCGCATCTTTACCCACAACAGCAGTCTGCGTTTTGGCTTGCCCGCCGATGCGACTGAAGAGGCGCGTCTCGAACACGCTTTAATCGCCTTCACCAAGGACAACTCATGACCACCTTGATGGTGCAGGGCACCACTTCCGATGCCGGTAAAAGTACTCTGGTGACGGCACTGTGCCGCTGGGCGACCCGGCAGGGCGTGGCGGTCGTACCGTTCAAACCGCAGAACATGGCGCTCAACAGCGCCGTGACCGCCGATGGCGGTGAGATCGGCCGTGCACAAGCGGTACAGGCGCAAGCGGCGAACCTTGAGCCGCACACCGACATGAACCCGGTACTGCTCAAGCCGAACAGCGACACCGGCGCGCAAGTGATCATTCATGGCCGCGCGGTTACGTCGATGAACGCCGTGGCGTATCACGACTACAAAGCCATCGCCATGAAGGCCGTTCTGGCTTCTCACGAGCGACTCAGCGCCGCATATCCGCTGGTGATGGTTGAAGGCGCAGGCTCGCCAGCCGAGATCAATCTGCGCGCAGGCGACATCGCCAACATGGGCTTTGCCGAGGCGGTGGATTGCCCGGTTTTGCTGATTGCCGACATCAATCGCGGCGGGGTTTTCGCGCATCTGGTCGGCACGCTGGAGCTGCTGTCGCCGAGCGAACAGGCGCGGGTCAAAGGCTTCATCATCAACCGTTTTCGCGGTGACATCGCCTTGCTGCAACCGGGCCTCGACTGGCTCGAACAACGCACCGGCAAACCGGTGGTGGGCGTATTGCCGTACGTGATGGATCTGCATCTGGAGGCCGAGGACGGCATTGATCAGCGCCAGACCGACAAGGCCGAACAAGTGCTGAAAGTGGTGGTGCCGGTGCTGCCACGCATCAGCAATCACACAGACTTCGATCCGCTGCGCTTGCATCCTCAGGTCGATCTGCAATTTGTCGGGCCGGGGCAGGCGATTCCTGCTGCCGACCTGATCATCCTGCCGGGGTCGAAGAGTGTGCGTAGCGATCTGGCCTATTTGCGCGCCAATGGCTGGGATACGGCGATCTCTCGGCACTTGCGTTATGGCGGCAAACTGCTGGGGATTTGTGGTGGTCTGCAGATGCTCGGCGAGCAGGTGCATGACCCGCTCGGCCTCGAAGGTGCAGCAGGCACGAGTGCCGGTTTGGGCTTGCTGGCGTTCGACACCACGCTTGAAGCCGAGAAGCAGTTGCGCAATGTGCGTGGGCGACTGGCGCTGGAAAATGCTGAGGTCAGTGGCTATGAAATTCATGCCGGCGTGACCACAGGACCGGCGCTGGAAAACACTGCGGTGCATCTGGATGACGGCCGTTGCGACGGTGCGCGGAGTGTTGATGGGCAGGTGTTTGGCACGTATCTGCATGGCTTGTTTGAATCGCCGAAGGCGAGTGCAGCGTTGCTGCGCTGGGCCGGGTTGAGCGATGTGCAGCAGGTGGATTATCACGGCTTACGCGAGCGCGATATCGAGCGGCTGGCGGATCTGGTGGAGAAGCATCTGGATACTGATCTGTTGCGACGGTTCTGTGGGATTTGAGCTGACTGTGCGGGCCTCTTCGCGAGCAGGCTCGCTCCCACAATGGCCCGGTTGGTCATGAATTCTGTTGCACCCCCATAACCCTGTGGGAGCGAGCTTGCTCGCGAAGGGGCCAATTGCCTCAACACATAATTCTGTGGATAACACCATGCTCCAACTGATCCTCGGCGGCGCCCGCTCCGGCAAAAGCCGTCTGGCCGAAAAACTCGCCAGCGACAGCAACCTCTCGGTCGCCTACATCGCCACCAGCCAACCGCTGGACGGTGAAATGAGCGACCGCGTCGCCCATCACCGCGCGCGCCGTCCCGCTGAATGGGCACTCATCGAAGAACCCTTGGAACTGGCCCGCGTCCTGCGCGAAAGCGCCAGCGCCGAGCGTTGCCTGCTGGTTGATTGCCTGACCTTGTGGCTGACCAATCTGCTGATGCTCGATGACGCTGAGCGCCTCGCCGCTGAGCGCGAAGCGCTGCTCGAATGCCTGGCCTCGCTGCCGGGTGAAATCATTTTTGTCAGCAACGAGACCGGAATGGGTGTCGTGCCGCTGGGCGAATTGACTCGCCGCTACGTCGATGAAGCCGGTTGGCTGCATCAAGCTCTGGCCGAGCGCTGTCAGCGTGTTGTCCTGACCGTCGCCGGCCTGCCCCTGACTCTGAAAGGACCTGCGTTATGACTCAAACCTGGTGGCTGAACCCGTGCAAAGCGGTTGATCTCAACGTCGTTGAACAGGCGGCGGCGCGGCAACAGCAACTGACCAAACCGGCGGGTTCGCTGGGGCGTCTGGAATCGGTCGCGGTGCAACTGGCCGGCCTGCAAGGCCGGGTCAAACCGATGCTGGAACAGGTCTGGATCGCGATTTTTGCCGGTGATCATGGCGTAGTCGCTGAAGGCGTTTCGGCGTTCCCGCAGGAAGTCACCGGGCAGATGCTGCTCAACTTCGTCAGCGGCGGTGCGGCAATCAGCGTGCTGGCGCGTCAGCTCGGCGCGCAGCTGGAAGTGGTCGATCTGGGCACGGTGAATCCCGCGCTGGACCTGCCGGGTGTGCGCCACTTGAATATCGGCGCGGGCACGGCGAATTTCGTTCAGGGCGCGGCAATGACTCAGGCCCAAGGCGAACTCGCGTTGCAAGCCGGTCGCGACAGTCTGTTGCGGGCGAAAGCGGCGGGTGCGCAGCTGTTCATCGGTGGCGAAATGGGCATTGGCAACACCACCGCAGCGAGCGCGTTGGCCTGTGCCTTGCTCGATTGCCCGGTGGTGCATTTGACCGGCCCCGGCACCGGGCTGAATGCCCAAGGTGTCAGTCATAAGGCGCAAGTGATCGAACGGGCGCTGGCGTTGCATGCAGCGCAGCGTGGCGATGCGTTGCAGACCCTGCTCAATCTCGGTGGTTTTGAAATCGCCGCGTTGGTCGGCGCGTATCTGGCAGCGGCTCAAGAAGGTGTGGCGGTGCTGGTTGACGGCTTTATCTGCACGGTCGCGGCGTTGGTCGCGGTGCGTTTGAATCCTGACTGCCGCGAGTGGTTGTTGTTCGGTCATCGCGGTGCCGAGCCGGGCCATCGTCATGTGCTGGAAACCCTGAAGGCCGAGCCGTTGCTGGAACTCGGTTTGCGTCTGGGCGAGGGCAGTGGTGCTGCGCTGGCGGTGCCTCTGTTGCGCTTGGCTTGCGATCTGCACGGGCAGATGGCGACGTTCGCCGAAGCGGCGGTGGCGGATCGTCCGGCATGACCTTGCATCTGGATCTGCTGCGCCACGGTGAGACTGAACTGGGTGGTGGTTTGCGCGGCAGCCTCGATGATGCGCTGACCGACAAGGGGTGGGCGCAGATGCGTGCGGCAGTGGTCGAGGGCGGGTCGTGGGATCGGATCGTCAGTTCGCCGTTGCAGCGTTGCGCGCGCTTTGCCGCCGAACTGGGTGAACAGCTGGATCTGCCGGTGCAATTGGACAAGGATCTGCAAGAGCTGCATTTCGGTGCGTGGGAAGGGCAGAGCGCAGCGGCGTTGATGGAAACGGATGCCGAGGCGTTGGGGTTGTTCTGGGCTGATCCGTACGCGTTCACGCCGCCGCAGGGTGAGCCGGTCAGCGAGTTTTCCTCCCGGGTGTTGGCGGCCGTCGCGCGCCTGCACAACGCCTACGCGGGCCAGCGGGTTTTGCTGATCAGTCACGGTGGTGTGATGCGCTTGTTGCTGGCGCAGGCGCGAGGGCTGCCGCGCGAGCAGTTACTCAATGTCGAGGTCGGTCATGGCGCGTTGTTTGCGCTGACGGTCGAGGTGGATGGTTCACTCAAGGAAGGTTACTGACATGTTGCCGCTGTGGATCGCCCTGCAATTTCTCAGCAGCCTGCCGATTCGTTTGCCGGGGATGCCTGAGCCGCAACAGCTGGGGCGTTCGTTGCTGTTTTATCCGCTGGTGGGTTTGTTGTTTGGCGTGATCCTGTGGGCGTTGAGTCTGGCGCTGGCGGGCGCGCCGTTGCTGTTGCATGCGGCGTTGTTGCTGACGATGTGGGTGTTGCTCAGCGGCGCACTTCACCTGGATGGCCTGGCCGACAGCGCTGATGCCTGGCTCGGCGGTTTTGGTGATCGCGAGCGCACGCTGACGATCATGAAAGATCCGCGCAGCGGGCCGATTGCGGTGGTCACGCTGGTGTTGGTGTTGTTGCTCAAGTTTGCGGCGCTGTTGGCGCTGATTGAGCAACAGCAAGGCCTTGCGTTGATCATCGTGCCGTTGCTCGGGCGGGCGGCGTTGCTCGGGTTGTTTCTGACTACACCGTATGTGCGTGCGGGTGGGTTGGGGCAGGCGTTGGCGGATCATTTGCCGCGCAAAGCTGGATGGTGGGTGTTGGGCGCAAGTGCGCTGGGCTGCCTGCTGATTGCCGGTTTTAGCGCGGTTGTCGCGTTGCTGATCGCTGTCGGTGTGTTTGTCTGGCTGCGGCAGGTGATGATGCGGCGGTTGGGCGGGACGACCGGTGATACGGCGGGGGCGTTGCTGGAATTGCTGGAGATGATGGTGTTGGCTGGATGGGTTTTGGTCTGACAGTTTTGGATTGTCTGTGCCGGCCTCTTCGCGAGCAGGTTCGCTCCCACAGGGGAGCGCATTGCAAATGTGGGAGCGAGCCTGCTCGCGAAAGCGGTGTGTCAGACACCAGAAATGTTATGGGTAAACTCATCTGTAACTTGATTTAACACAGTCGCGGGTATATACACGCATCATGCTTCCTTCTCAGTGTTTGTGCACCAACCTGCGTCGCGCCGCTCGTGGCGTCAGCAGGCATTACGACGGCGCTCTCGACGGCTTCGGGATCAACGTTGCCCAGTATTCTTTGCTGTGCAACCTGCAGCGTCTGGATCAACCGAGTATTTCCGAGCTGGCCGAAGCCATGGGCCTGGACCGCAGCACCCTCGGGCGCAATTTACGGGTGCTGGAAGGTGAGGGGCTGGTGGCATTGGCCGAGGGCGAGGACATGCGTAACCGCATCGTCAAGCTCACTGAAACCGGCGTGCAACGCCTGGCAGCAGCACTGCCAGCCTGGGAGGCGGCGCAGCAGCGGTTGATCGACCGACTGGGTGCCGAGAAGCGCGAAACCTTGCTCAGATTGCTGGATGAACTGGCCTAAGGCCGGTTTTTTCCAAACTCAAGCGGGTATATACCCGCAAGCGGAGAATAACAATGACATCGATGTGGCGTACGTGCGGTTGGGTATTGCTGGGGAGTGCGCTGATCCTGGCGTTGTCGTTGGGCGTACGGCACGGTTTCGGTCTGTTCCTGTCACCGATGAGTGCGCAGTTCGGCTGGGGGCGTGAGGTGTTCGCCTTCGCCATCGCTTTGCAGAATCTGATCTGGGGTCTGGCGCAGCCGTTTACCGGTGCGCTGGCCGACCGTTTCGGTGCGGCAAAAGTAGTGCTGATCGGTGGCGTGCTGTATGCGTTGGGTCTGGTGTGCATGGGCCTGTCGGACTCAGCGGTGACGCTGTCACTGAGCGCCGGTTTGCTGATCGGTATCGGTCTGTCCGGCACTTCGTTCTCGGTGATTCTCGGCGTCGTCGGCCGCGCCGTGCCGCCGGAGAAACGCAGCATGGGCATGGGCATTGCCAGCGCCGCCGGTTCGTTCGGCCAGTTCGCCATGTTGCCGGGCACCCTCGGGTTGATCGGCTGGCTCGGCTGGTCGGCGGCACTGTTGGTCTTGGGGCTGCTGGTGGCGATGATCGTGCCGTTGGTGAGCATGCTCAAGGACAAACCGCTGCCGGTACTCGGCCATGAGCAAACCCTCTCCGAAGCCTTGCGCGAAGCTTGCTCGCATTCCGGTTTCTGGCTGCTGGCGTTCGGTTTTTTCGTCTGCGGTTTTCAGGTGGTGTTCATTGGCGTGCATCTGCCGGCGTATCTGGTCGATCAGCATCTGCCAGCCAGCGTTGGTACTACGGTGCTGGCGTTGATCGGCTTGTTCAATATCTTCGGCACCTACACCGCCGGTTGGCTCGGCGGGCGCATGTCCAAGCCGCGCTTGCTCACAGCCCTATACCTGTTGCGCGCGGTGGTGATCGTGTTGTTCCTGTGGCTACCGGTGACGACTGCGTCGGCGTACCTGTTCGGCATGGCCATGGGCTTCTTGTGGCTGTCGACGGTGCCGTTGACCAACGGCACGGTGGCGACCTTGTTCGGGGTGCGAAATCTGTCCATGCTCGGCGGCATCGTGTTCCTGTTCCACCAGTTGGGTTCGTTCCTCGGGGGCTGGCTGGGCGGGGTGGTGTATGACCGAACCGGGAGTTATGACTTGATCTGGCAAGTGGCTGTTCTTTTGAGTCTGCTGGCGGCCGCGCTGAACTGGCCGGTACGCGAGCGTCCGGTCGCACGCCTGCAAGCCGCGGCGAGTGGCGCATGAGTCGATTCTGGCCACGATTGGTCATCGCTGCACTCGGCGCCGCTGTGCTGGCGTTGGTGTGGTGGGGCTGGCATCAGGGCGGTCTGGCGCTGATGCAGTTGGGCATGAGCATTTGCTAGAACGAGGCGTGGCGAGTAACGTCGAATTCTGAACGATTGCTCAAGGATGCTCGACATGCTGATGCGCTGGTGTGCTGTTCCCGCGTTACTGATGGCGATGACCGGCCTGGCCCAGGCCGCCGACTGTCCGGAATTGCTGCAAGGCTCGCTGCCCAAGCTGCGCGCCAAGGAATCCATCGATCTGTGCAAGCAGTATGCCGACAAACCGTTGGTGGTGGTCAATACCGCGAGTTTCTGTGGTTTTGCGCCTCAGTTCGAAGGCCTTGAAGCGTTGCATAAGCGCTATGAGGGGCAAGGGCTGGAAATGCTCGGCGTGCCTTCCAATGACTTCAAGCAAGAGTCCAGGGACAGTGCCGAGACCGCCAAGGTCTGTTACGCCAATTACGGCGTGACGTTCAACATGACCGAGCCGCAGAAGGTCCGTGGTGATGACGCTACGCATCTGTTCCAGGTGCTGGCCGCACAGAGCAGCGCACCGAAGTGGAATTTCTACAAATATGTGGTCGATCGCCAAGGCAAGGTCATCGCCAATTTCTCCAGCCTGACCAAGCCGGATGATCCGGAATTTATTGCCGCGATCGAAAAGGCTATCGCCTCGAAACCGCTGAAGCCCTGATCTGTGGGAGCTGCGGCACGCTGCGATCTTTTGATTGTAAAAAAACAGATCAAAAGATCGCAGCCTCGTTGCACTCGACAGCTCCAACAGGTCGCACAAATTTCAGGCACAAAAAAGCCCCGCTTTCTGCAAAGAGAGCGGGGCTTTTTGTGGGCGAGGGACTAGCCTCGCCACACAGCATCAGAAGCGGTAGGTCGCGCCGACACCGAATCCGTTTGCCGAGTTTTCATACTTGGCATCGTAGGTCTGGCCACGGTTGTTTTCGTTGCGGATCTTGACCGACTCTTCCTTCAGGTACGAGTAAGCGACGTCGATGGTCAGGTCGTCGGTCGGGCTCCAGCCGGCACCGATACTGAAGATGGTGCGGTCGCCAGTCGGAATGCGTGGCGAACGGTCTTCGTTATTGGTCGGCGACTGGTCGAACGTCAGACCGGTACGCAATACCCATTCCTTGTTCAACTGATAGGACGTGCCCACGGCGTAGGCCCAGGAGTCATGCCAGTTCTGGTCTTCGTTGATCGAACCGAACTGGCCGGCCAGCAGCGGCTGGACACCGGAGTTTTTCACGGTGATTTTTTCCAGCTGGCTCCAGCGGGTCCAGGTGGTACCGGCATACACGTTCCAGCGATCATTGATGGCCTGGGTGACCGACAGATCCACCGATTCCGGTGTGGTGATCTTCAGCGAAGCGTCGTACTTCTGGTTGGCGCCCAGACCGATCGCGCCGAGCACACCGTAGTTGACCTTGGTGTTGCCTTCGAGTTTGTAGTCGACTTTCGAGTGGTAGGTCAGACCGACGCGAGTGGTGTCGGTGGCTTGTACCAGCAGGCCGACGTTGTAGCCCAGCGCGGTGTCGTCACCCTTGATCTTGACCTTGCCGTCCGGGAACGCCGGAGAGATCGACAGGTTGGACTCCAGCGAGCCGTCGATGCGGTTGATGGTCGGACCGAAACCGATCGACACCTTGTCGTTGAAGGCGTAGCTGACGGTTGGCTGGAAGGTGATCACTTGTACTTCGGACTTGCTGCCGAAGTAACGGCCGGCAAAGCCGTTTTCATAATCAGTGATCAGGCCGAACGGCACATAAACGCCAAGGCCGAATGCCCAGTGATCATCGATCGGTTTGACGTAGAAGCCCATAGGTACAGCGGTGAAGGGCACCATGTCGCCTTTGTTGCTGCCGCCGTTGGGGCTGGAGCTGGCATTGCTGATATCGGTATGAGCATCGACAACCGCTACGCCACCGGTCACTTGTTCGCGCTTGAGGCGCGACATGCCGGCAGGGTTGCCATAAACAGTGCTTGCGTCGTCGGCAGAAGAAGATCGCCCGGCAAAACCAGTCCCCATCCCGCTGATGCTTTGTTCGTTGAGGGCAAAGCCGGCCGCAAAAATTTGAGTGGAAGCAAGGGTAACGGCGAGGCTAAGGGTGGTTTTGAGCATGACTTTTTTCATTATTAGAACTCCTGGTGATCACCGGGGCGAAAATTACCAACATTTTCGTCCCAGCGCTATAGTCCGTATGCCTTGAGTTAGAGCGGTTTTGTAGGACAATCCGACCAGAATCGCGACCTGTTGTGCGATCTTCTGAAACCGGTCGGTCAGCAAGCGACCTGATTCACCGTTGAAACACAGGTGTGCCAGGCAAAAGTGAAGTCGCGCAGACGACCTTGGGGTTGAAAGGTCTGACGCCAGATGCGCGCCATTCCCAGCAAATCGTTGGAATCGGGGAGGGTGGGGTTTTGCTCTTCGACCAACAGCCAGGCAATGGCCGTGGCGTAACGCAGATTTACCGTCAGTTCCAGGTGCGGGCCGGTCAGGAAGGCATGCTGACTGGCGAGGCCGCGAACCAGGCTGGCACGTTCCGGATCGAGTGCAAGGTAATCATCCCAAAGGGCTTGATGGCGATGCTCGGCAATACGGTAGAGGCCGTGACCACGGCGGTCATGCAGGGCGGAACCCAGGGCTGACTGGCTGGCGGCGATGCCCAGCAGCAGAGATTCGGCAGTCGCGCTGTGACGTCCCAGATAGATCAGCGTAGGACGGATCACGTAGCGGCACAGTTCGCTGGCAGCGATACCCATAAAACCCTCGGTTCTTGTTATTGATGGCGAGTCCTGAAGGTGGGCTTGGCAGCTGTGGATCGATTCAGGCTCGCCGCAAGCGGATCACGCCGCTTGAGTTGAAGTGTAGTGTCATATTCGCGACGTAAAGGACTGTTTTTAAAATATTTCCGGCTTCGAGTTATAACCGTTATATCGGATGGTGCTTAAGCGCAAAGGCTAAAAAGTGAAACATCGGGCAATAAAAAGCCCCGCATTTTGTGCGGGGCTTTTGCTTTTGCAGCCTTTGCGGCTCTCAGGCAATCAATGCCTGACGAGTACGGTCGATCACGGCCTGCAGCGGTTCGGCGCTGGAGTATTGATCGGGGTACAGACGCTCGCTGTGGCGGGCGATACCGTGCTCGTTGACCAGGGTGAAGCTGAAGCAGCCTTTGCGAGCTGCCATGATCAGGCAGTTCATTGGAGCAAAAGCATTGGTTAGGGTGCGAATGGCATCCTGAGTATGGATTTGAGTAGACATAGTTATTAGGTGTTCCTACAAATGACACGGATAAGAACCCGTGCAACGTTAAAACGTTCCAGTAACGTCGACCACCATTGGTCGAACGAAGAACCCGACTGGAACAAAGCAGCCAGTTTGAAGCGCAATATAAGTTGGCGCGCTTGGGCTGGCAGGTAGGTACTTAGGAGGGCAGGCAACACATCAAGGGCAAAGGTTCTGGGCCCGGGGTGAAGATCCTGATCAATTTGCAGGTTGGTTCGGTCAGAGTAAGTGCTCTTCGCAACACCCTTCGCATCATTCGAAGGCGGTGTCGTCGCAAGATTTACCTGGAAACCATCGAGGGGTCGTTCCCGCTTTTTTCGGTAGGGCTTCTTGGTAGAAGGCTGACCGTGGGGATGTGTTCGACCGGAATTGACTTTCAGCTTGGTACTAACGCCGCGGATAGTAACGGATCGAAACTGGTAAAGCAAACGCCGCGCAAAAAAGATTGCAGTCGTAGTCTCAGCCTGTTTAGAACTTCGCAGAATTGCCCGCAATTGGCGCATCTCATAACCGTCGGTCGCTGAAGAAATGTTCATCAAGCCGCTGGCCCGACAGCTTTATCCCCAGCCCGACGGCTAAAACGAACCGAAAAAGCGCATCGATATAACCGGGTAGCAGGTACTTGTGCACATTAGTTGCGCAGGCTGTCACGGCGCTGTCATATCAATCCTGACCCCGGTGGCTGCCTGCATCGAAAGTTTAAGTCAATGAAAAACATCGCTTTTTTTAGTTGGTGAAAAAATCGTCAGTTTGACTGCGAGCCCCATTCCATAAGGCTTTGCGAGAGTTGGAGGGCGGTTGTCCACTGAGTTATCCACAGCTTCTGTGGATTGTCCCGAGCGCTTGCTCTAGGACGGGCGTGCCGGGTTGTTTTTCGACTTTACCTGTAAGAAAAAGAGAGTAGAGTGGCGCGCCTTCCGATTCGTCCCACAGTGCTTTATGAAGTTTCGCTCAGTATCAGACTCTGTTACCTCAGAACCTCCTCGTGTTACTCCGCCCAAGCGATTTTCCGTTCGCGTTGCCGAATGGCTGCTCGACAGCCCGCGCCTGAGCGACAGTCACAATGCCAAACACCTCGCTGGCCGCCTGCTCAAACAACCGGCGCGTGATGGCGTGGTGGCTGCGCAAAGCCGTCTCGGTCAATTGATGTGTCGCGAGTGCGGTAATGCCCGGGATCGGCGCATCGGTCAGGATCTGTTGCGCCAGGCCGCCCGCGCTGGCGATCGTCGCGCGCAGCAGGAACTCGGTCTGCTCGAAGACTGAGCTGTCCAAGACCTGACACCTTGGTTAACCTTCAGGCTTTATCGAATCGGCAGGAGTCGCTATGGCTATGGACTTGACCAGCGTGTTGCTCGGTCTCGCAGGGGCAGGGCTGCCATTGTTGGCACTCGCCTGGCAACTGCAGCGTCGGGCGAGCAATGGCCAAGCCGAGGTCGCCTTGCTCGAAGAGCGGCTGGCCATGGCACAGCTGGCCCAGGACGGACTCAACGCGCAGCTCGACGCCAGCCGTGATGAAGTCGCCGACCTCGGCCAGGCGAATGCCGCCAAGCAGGCTGATCTGGCCGCTCTGCGCCGGGAAGTCGAACTGCTGCAGATCGAGCGAGACGACGCCCGTGATGCCTCCCACGCCTGGAACCTCGAACGCGCCAACAAGGAAGCTGAACTGCGCCGCCTCGACGCCCAGGCCGCTTCGCTGAACGCCGAACTGCGCGAGCAACAGGAAAGCCACCAGCAACGCCTCAACGACCTGCAAGGCTCGCGTGATGAGCTACGTGCGCAGTTTGCCGAACTGGCCGGCAAGATCTTCGATGAGCGTGAACAGCGCTTTGCCGAGACCAGTCAGCAACGGCTCGGTCAACTGCTCGATCCGCTGAAAGAACGCATTCAATCCTTCGAAAAGCGTGTGGAAGAAAGCTATCAGGCCGAGGCCCGCGAGCGCTTCTCGCTGGCCAAGGAGCTTGAACGGTTGCAGGCGCTCAACCTGCGTTTGAGCGACGAAGCGACCAACCTGACCCGTGCCCTCAAAGGTCAGAAAACCCAAGGTAACTGGGGCGAGCTGATTCTTGAGCGTGTGCTCGAACACGCCGGTCTGGAGAAGGGCCGCGAGTACCAGACGCAGGTCAACCTCAAAGGCCCGGATGGCGAGCGCTTTCAGCCTGACGTGATCATTTACCTACCGGGCGACAAGCAAGTAGTGGTGGACTCCAAGGTGAGCCTCACCGCGTATCAGCAATACGTGGCTGCCGACGACGACAGCCTCGGGCAAATCGCGATCAAGCAGCACGTGCTGTCGTTGCGCAATCACGTCAAAGGTCTGGCCGGCAAGGACTACAAGCGTCTTGAAGGCCTGCACAGCCTCGATTTCGTTTTGCTCTTCGTGCCCATCGAAGCGGCGTTTTCAGCGGCGTTGCAGGCTGAGCCGAGCCTGTTCCAGGAAGCCTTCGACCGCAACATCGTTATCGTCAGCCCAACCACGTTACTGGCGACGCTACGGGTGATCGACAGTCTGTGGAAGCAGGAACGCCAGAGTCAGAACGCCCGGGAAATCGCCGAGCGCGCCGGGTGGCTTTACGATAAGTTCGTGCTGTTCATTCAGGATCTCGACGAGGTCGGCAATCGTCTGCAACAGCTGGATAAAGCCTACAGTTCAGCGCGCAACAAGCTCACAGAGGGGCGCGGCAATCTGGTCAGTCGCAGTGAGCAGCTGAAATTGCTCGGCGCGCGGGCGAGCAAGAGCTTGCCGGCGGATTTGCTGGAACGGGCGATGACCGATGTCGATGGTCTCGTTGAGCTCCCCTAGTAACCCCAAAAGCTTCGTCGGATCGCCGCCCGGAGCAGACTCGCTCCCACATTGGAATGCATTTCAAACTGTGGGAGCGAGCCTGCTCGCGAAGAGGCCAGTGCAGCGCATACATATTTAGAGCGGCAAATACCGACTCAACAACGCCCGCAACGCCGCCGGCTTCACCGGTTTGGCCAGATAATCCAGCCCCGCCGCATGCACCTGCGCGACCATCTCCGGTCGCCCGTCAGCACTGATCACTACCCCCGGCACCGGCTCACCCAGTTGCGTGCGCAACCACGCCATCAACTCGGTGCCGGTATCCCCGTGATCGAGGTGATAGTCGACCAGCGCCACTTGCGGTCGCACGCCGTCGTTCAATAACGCCGCGCATTCCTCACGATTACGCGCCGTCCACACCTGACAGCCCCAGCGGCTCAGCAGGCTGTTCATGCCGATCAGAATGCTGTCTTCGTTGTCGATGCACAGCACTTGTGCGCCGCTCAGCAACTTGCCGTTCAACTCCACGGCGGCGCTGGCCGGCACAGCTTGGGAGCGGGCCAGCGGCACGCTGACGCTGAACACGCTGCCGCGGCCGGGCCACGAGCGCACTCGCAAGGTGTGGCCGAGCACGCGGCACAAGCCATCGGCAATTGCCAAACCCAGCCCGAGGCCTTTTTCGGCGCGGGTCTGATGACTGTCGAGGCGCTTGAACTCCTCGAAAATCACCTGCTGTTTATCTTCCGGAATACCTGGCCCGCGATCCCACACTTCCAGACACAGTTCGCCACCCCGACGGCGCACGCCCAGCAACACCGGGCCTTTGGCGTAGCGGAACGCGTTGGTGAGGAAATTCTGCAAAATCCTGCGCAACAATTTGATGTCGCTATCGATGCGCAAATGACTGCCGCGCACGCGGAAGGTCAGGCCTTGTTCCTGGGCCAGCGCCTTGAACTCGGCGCCGAGAGTGTCGAACAGCTCATTGACCGCAAACGGCTTGCGATCCGGGTTGATCTTGCCGTTTTCCAGGCGGGAAATATCCAGCAGATCGCTGATCAGATCCTCGGCCGAGCGCAACGAACTGTCGAGGTGTTGCACCAGTTTCTGTGCCTCGCTGCTCAAGCCGTCGTCCTGATGGGAGAGGGCGGCGGAGAATAGCCGGGCGGCGTTCAGCGGTTGCATCAAGTCATGGCTGACCGCGGCGAGGAAGCGGGTTTTCGACTGGTTGGCGGCTTCGGCGGTGCCCTTGGCTTCAGTCAGCGCGACGTTGAGTTGCGACAGTTCCTGGGTGCGTTCGCTGACTCGTTGCTCCAGCCCTTCGTTAGCTTCAGTCAGCGCCTGCTCGGCTTCGCGGAACGCGGTGATGTCGGTGAAACTCATGACGAAACCGCCACCCGGCATCGGGTTGCCGATCAACTCGATCACCCGGCCGTTGGGAAACAGCCGTTCAGATGTATGCGCGCGGCCCTGACGCATCCAGTGCAAACGGCGGGCAACGTGTACTTCGGCTTCACCGGGGCCGCACAAACCGCGCTCGGCGTTGTAGCGAATAATGTCGGCGATCGGTCGGCCGACACTGATCAAACCGTCCGGGTAGTTGAACAGTTCGAGGTAACGCCGGTTCCAGGCCACCAGTTTAAGTGACTGGTCGACCACGCTGATGCCCTGGGTAATGTTCTCGATCGCACCTTGCAGCAGGGCGCGGTTGAACTGCAGTACCTCGGAGGCTTCGTCGGCGATTCGGACGACGTCCTCCAGTTGCATTTCCCGGCCTTCGATGGCGGCTTTCACCACCGCGCGCGTTGAAGACGCACCGAGCACACCGGCCAGCAAACGCTCAGTATGGGCGATCCATTCGCCGTCGGCATTCTGGTTCGGGTTGAAGCCTTTGCCCTGTCGATAGGCGAAGCGAATAAAGCTCTGACGCGCACGTTCCTCACCGACAAAACGCGCGGCCAATTGCAGCAGGTCGTCGATTTGCACCGCCAGCATCGAGCGTGCACTGGGACGAGCGCTGATCTCCTGACCGATGAAACGCCCGGCCTGCCAGTGCTCCGACACCCGTGTACGCGACAGCACCGAGACCCAGGCGAACAGTGTGAAGTTACCGGCCAGCGACAGCACAACGCCTTGCGTCAGCGGAGTAATCGGCAAATTCAATGGATTGCTGTGCAGCCACGCCAGCCCCGGAAAACTGCTCAGCGACCAGCCGAGACTGTGCGCAGCAATCGGCAGGATCAGCGTGTAAAACCACAGAAATGTACCCGCGGCCAAACCTGCGAAAACACCACGGCGGTTGGCCTGTTTCCAGTACAGCGCGCCGAGCATCGCGGGCGCCAGTTGGGTCACGGCAGCGAAAGCGATCTGGCCGATGGTCGCCAGGCTCGCGGTCGAGCCGAGCAAGCGATAGCTGACGTACGCCAGCAACAAAATCACCACGATGCTCACGCGCCGCACCGATAACATCCACTGGCGGAACACTTCGAACGGGCGCTCGGCGTTATTGCGGCGCAGCAACCACGGCAACAGCATGTCGTTGGAGACCATGGTCGACAACGCCACGCTGGCGACAATCACCATGCCGGTTGCCGCTGACGCGCCACCGATAAACGCCAGCATCGCCAGCGCCGGATGCGCCTGAGCGAGTGGCAGGCTGATCACGAAGGAGTCGGGCAAGACGTCACTTGGCAACATCATCTGACCAGCTAAAGCGATCGGGACTACAAACAGCGCCGCCAGGGCGAGGTACGCCGGAAATACCCATTTGGCCAGGCGCAGATCCTGCGGATCAATGTTCTCCACCACCGTGACGTGGAACTGCCGGGGCAGGCAGATGATCGCCATCATTGCCACGCCGGTCTGCACCACCATCGACGGCCAGTTGATGGTTTCTTTCCAGTATTCCTCAAGACGCGGGGCGAGCATGGCCTGGTTGAACAGGTCATCGAAACCGTCATACAGACCATAAGTGACGAAGGCGCCGACGGCGAGAAAGGCGAACAGTTTGACCAGCGATTCGAAGGCAATCGCCAGCACCATGCCACGGTGGTGTTCGGTGGCGTCGAGGTTGCGCGTACCGAAAACGATGGTGAACAGCGCCAGCACCAGCGAAACGATGAGCGCGGTGTCCTGGGCGCGGGTGCCCATGGCGTCGGCACCGGCGCCGATCAACAGGTTCACGCCGAGGACGATACCTTTGAGTTGCAGGGCAATGTAGGGGAGGACGCCGACCAGACAGATCAGCGCAACGACCACTGCCAGCGATTGTGATTTGCCGTAACGCGCGGCGATAAAGTCAGCGATGGAGGTGATGTTCTCCTGTTTGCTGATCATCACCATTTTTTGCAGGACCCATGGCGCGCCCACCAGCAGCAGAATCGGCCCGAGGTAAATCGGCAGGAATGACCAGAGCTGTTCGGCTGCCTGGCCGACCGCACCGAAGAACGTCCAGCTGGTGCAATAAACTGCCAGCGACAGGCTGTACACCCAGGCACGCATGCGCGGCGGCAACGGCGCGCTGCGCCGGTCGCCGTAGAAGGCGATGGCGAACATGATGGCCATATAGGCCAGGGCGACGGCGGCAATCAGCCCGGTGGACAGCGACATGCAACACTCCCGACAAAAGACTCCCCGGCACTCCTGCCCGGGCGGACAGTCTCGCATGCGCGGGGCGGTTAGTCAGTGTCGACCAAGGTCGTGGCGTGGCGGGGTGTCGCAGGTGGGGAACCGGGTGGTTTTTGCGGTGACTCTTGAGGCCCTATCGCGAGCAGGCGAAGGCCTGCATTTGAAATGCATTCCCCTGTAGGAGTGAGCCTGCTCGCGAAGGCGTCAGTCCAGACGCAACGCAATATCAATCAGCCGATGCAACTCATCCACCTCCAGCGCCGCCGCCGAAAACAGGATCCGGAACACCACCGGCGCCACCACCAGATTGATCAACCGATCAACACTCGGCGCCGCCTCATCGGGATGTCGCTCAACAATCGTCTGCAACTGCGCGCCAATGATCGTCACGCAATAGCCCGGCGTAGCGCTGGCCTGTACGTCACGCATCATGTTGCGCCCAGGCTCCGAACTCATCTCATCGAGATACTGCTCGGCCCACGCCCGAATATCACTGCGCAAGCTGCCGGTGTGCGCCGGTTCGCTGTCCGGGCGCATGCGGGCGAGGGCGACGTCTGCCAGCAATGCCGCCAGATCACCCCAACGCCGGTAAATCGTCGACGGCGTCACCCCCGCACGCGCGGCGATTTGCGGGACGGTCACGGTCGAACGCTCCTGTTCTTGCAGGAGCGCGCGGACCGCCGAATGAATTGCATCTTGCACCCGGGCACTACGGCCGCCGGGGCGTAAACCTTCTTTAATAGCCATGCGGCAGACCTTAACACAAAGAATTTGCTTTAAGCGCGAGGCAGTAGCACACTCCGCAAAAGCAAAAAATTAGCTTTTGTGGAGTGTGCCCATGACCAGCCTTGCTTCCAATCGATCCAGCCTGTGGTTTCTGGCGATCACCTTACTCAGTTTTCTCGCTGCTTCCACGGCGCCGACGCCGCTGTATCACTTGTATCAGGATCAACTGCATTTCTCGGCAGCTGTTCTGACCCTGATTTTCGGCGTCTACGCCCTCAGCCTGTTGGCGGCTCTATTAACAGTCGGCTCGCTGTCCGATCACTTGGGACGCAAACCGGTGATCTTCGCCGCTGTTCTGCTCAACGCGTTGGCAATGTTGCTGTTTATCTACGCCGACAGCGTGGCGTGGCTGATCAGCGCCCGCGTTCTGCAAGGTTTTGCCACCGGCATGGCCACCGCTGTTTTAAGTGCGACCCTGCTCGACGCCGATCGTCAGCAGGGCCCGCTGATCAACAGTGTCGCGCCGTTGCTCGGCATGGCCTTGGGCGGCATGGGGTGCGGTTTGCTGGCGCAGTTCGCGCCAGCGCCATTGCAACTGACTTATTGGCTGCTACTCGCGCTGTTTGTATTGCAGGGCATTTATGTCTGGCGCTTGCCGGAAAGCGTTACCCCGCAAGCCGGGGCGTGGGCATCGTTGCGGCCGACCTTGCACGTGCCGACTCAAGCGCGAGCCACTTTGTGGCGCGTGTTGCCGCTGAATACCGCAACCTGGGCACTCGGCGGATTTTACGCATCGCTGGCACCTTCGCTGGTGCGCACCGCCACCGGTTCAACGTCCAACCTGATCGGTGGCGCAACCGTGGCTGCCTTGACGGTGACTGGTGCATTGATGATTTTCACGCTGCGCAATCGTCCCGCCGCGCGAGCATTGCAGTTGGGCGCAAGCCTGCTGCCGATCGGTCTGGTGTTGATTCTGTTGGGCGTGCACAGCGCCAGTCTGCCGCTGTTTTTCCTCGGCACGCTGGTAGCCGGTTGCGGCTTTGGTTCAGGATTTCTCGGCGCCGTGCGCAGCCTGGTGCCGCTGGCTTTGCCCCATGAACGGGCTGGGTTGATGGCGGCCTATTACGTACTCAGTTATCTGGCGTTCTGTCTGCCGGCATTGCTCGCCGGGCACTTGTCGCGCAGCTACGGTTTGCTGGCAACCACCGATGGGTACGGGGCGATTTTGATTGTCTTGGCTGTCGGCGCGCTGTTGCTGAGCCTGCGCCCAGCGGCAGGCAAAGTGTGCCGCGCTCCATAAACGGCGCGCTTTCGGTTAGCCTTGCCCGGCCTTCTTCTCAAGGATCGACTCATGAAGATTATTCGCAGCAAGACCTTCACCGCCGAGCGCGCCTGGGGCGCGCTGGACATCGCCAATATGAACGGCATCACCACGCGCCTGCACTGGACCGATCAGCCGTACAAATGGCACGTCAACGATGGCGAGGAAGTGTTTGTGGTGCTCGATGGCCAAGTGCTGATGCATTACCGCGAGCAGGGCGAAGAAAAACAGGTGCAGCTTGATGTCGGCGACATCTTCTGTGCGAGCGTGGGCACCGAGCACGTCGCCCATCCGCAAGGCGCGGCGCGGATTCTGGTGATCGAGAGCGAAGGCAGCGTTTAACCGCTTATTAGTAAAACAGATAACAGTTAGAGATATTACCCGTTATATAGATATTCGATTCGGTTCTACCATGGATTCAACCTCACCAGAGGACAGGAGTTCATGATGATTTGCCCCAACAGCGCCAAACCCGGCATCAAGCCGTTCAGCCAGCTTCAGCATCCGCGCGAAGTGATCCGCCAATTCACCCCGAACTGGTTCGCCGCGACCATGGGCACCGGAGTGCTGGCGCTCGCGTTGGCGCAACTGCCATTCGCCATTCCAGGTCTGCACGCCATCGCTGAAGGTTTGTGGATGTTCAACATTCTGTTGTTCAGCCTGTTTACCGCTGCCTACGCCGCCCGCTGGGTTCTGTTCTTCGATGAGGCACGGCGGATCTTCGGCCATTCCACCGTGTCGATGTTCTTCGGCACCATTCCCATGGGGCTGGCCACGATCATCAACGGCTTTCTACTGTTTGGCCTGCCGCGCTGGGGCGACGGTGTGATTCATCTTGCCGAAGTGCTGTGGTGGATTGATGTGGCCATGTCGCTGGCTTGCGGCGTGTTGATCCCGTACATGATGTTTACCCGTCAGGAACACAGCATCGACCAGATGACCGCCGTTTGGCTGCTGCCGGTCGTGGCGGCAGAAGTGGCAGCGGCCAGCGGTGGTTTGCTCGCACCGCATCTCACCGACGCCCACTCGCAACTGGTGGTGCTGACGACAAGCTACGTGCTCTGGGCTTTTTCCCTACCGGTAGCGTTCAGCATTCTGACGATCCTGCTGCTGCGCATGGCCCTGCACAAACTGCCCCACGAAAACATGGCCGCCTCGAGCTGGCTGGCCCTCGGCCCGATCGGCACCGGTGCGCTGGGCATGTTGCTGCTGGGTGGTGATGCGCCAGCGATCTTCGCGGCAAACGGTCTGCCGGGCATCGGCGAGATCGCTGCGGGTCTGGGGCTGATTGCCGGGATTACCCTGTGGGGCTTCGGGTTGTGGTGGATGCTGATGGCGCTGTTGATCACCGTGCGTTACTTGCGTGACGGCATCCCGTTCAACCTCGGCTGGTGGGGCTTCACCTTCCCGTTGGGCGTTTATTCGCTGGCCACCCTGAAGCTGGCGAGCACCCTGAACCTGACGTTTTTCAGCATCGTCGGCACGCTGTTGGTGATATTGCTGGCGGTGATGTGGCTGATCGTCGGTAAACGTACTGTGCAGGGCGCCTGGCGTGGCGAGTTGTTTGTCTCGCCGTGCATCGCAGGTTTGAAGAAATAATCTGAAAAGTTTAGGTAAGGTGTGGCCTGGATCGCGCTTCGAGATTCCAATAAGCAGTACCCAGGCCTCTCTACCTTAAACATCAGGGAAACACGGAAGATGAGTCACCCCTCACAGTTCAACCTGCTGCGCACCCGGCGCTTCCTGCCGTTCTTCATCACGCAGTCGCTCGGCGCGTTCAACGACAACGTGTTCAAGCAGTCGCTGATCCTCGCCATTCTCTATCGGCTGACCATCGAGGGTGACCGTTCGATCTGGGTCAACCTGTGTGCGCTGCTGTTTATCCTGCCGTTTTTTCTGTTCTCGGCGCTGGCCGGGCAGTTTGGTGAAAAGTTCGCCAAGGACGCGCTGATCCGTCTGATCAAACTCGCGGAAGTTGCCATCATGGCCGTAGGATCGGTCGGTTTCCTCTTCGATCACTTGTCGCTGATGCTGGTGGCGCTGTTCGCCATGGGCACCCATTCGGCGCTGTTCGGGCCGGTAAAGTATTCGATTCTGCCGCAGGCATTGCGCGAGGATGAGTTGGTTGGCGGCAACGGCCTTGTGGAAATGGGCACGTTTCTGGCGATTCTCGCCGGGACGATTGGTGCCGGGGTCATCATGTCTTCCTCGCACTATGCGCCGTTGGTGTCCTGCGCGATCATCGGGATTGCCGTGCTGGGTTATCTCGCCAGTCGCAGCATTCCCCGCGCAGCGGCGGCGTCGCCTGAGATGCGTCTGAACTGGAATATCTTCAGCCAGTCGTGGGCCACGTTGAAACTCGGTTTGGGCCAGACGCCGGCGGTGTCGCGCTCGATTGTCGGCAACTCGTGGTTCTGGTTTGTCGGGGCGATTTATCTGACGCAGATTCCCGCCTACGCCAAGGAGTGGATGCACGGTGATGAGACCGTGGTCACCCTGATCCTGACGGTGTTCTCGGTCGGTATCGCGCTCGGCTCGATGCTTTGCGAGAAGTTGTCCGGGCGCAAGGTCGAGATCGGTCTGGTGCCGTTCGGTTCGTTCGGTTTGACCGTGTTCGGTTTGTTGTTGTGGTGGCATTCCGGCGGAATTCCCGACAGCGTCACCGGCCACAGCTGGATTGAGGTGCTGGGCTTCGTGCACACCTGGGCGGTGTTGGTCGACATCCTCGGCCTTGGCATCTTTGGTGGCTTCTACATTGTGCCGCTGTATGCACTGATCCAGTCGCGCACTGCCGAGAACGAGCGAGCGCGGGTGATTGCTGCGAACAACATTCTCAACGCACTGTTCATGGTGGTCTCGGCCATTGTCTCGATCGTGCTGCTGAGCGTGGCCAAGCTGTCGATCCCGCAGCTGTTCCTGGTGGTGTCGCTGCTGAACATCGGCGTCAATGCTTACATCTTCAAGATCGTCCCCGAGTTCAGCATGCGCTTCATGATCTGGCTGCTCAGCCATTCCATGTACCGCGTCGAGCATCGCAACCTTGAGGCGATTCCGGATGAAGGTGCGGCATTGCTGGTGTGCAACCACGTGTCGTTCGTCGATGCCTTGCTGATAGGCGGCGCGGTGCGTCGGCCGATTCGCTTTGTCATGTACTACAAGATCTACAACTTGCCGGTGCTGAACTTTATCTTCCGCACTGCGGGGACAATTCCGATTGCCGGGCGTAACGAAGACATCCAGATCTACGAAAAGGCCTTCACCCGGATTGCCCAGTATCTGAAGGAAGGCGAGCTGGTGTGCATCTTCCCGGAAGGCAAGTTGACTGCCGATGGCGAGATGAACGAATTCCGGGGCGGCCTGACGCGGATTCTCGAGGAGACGCCGGTGCCGGTAATTCCGTTGGCGTTGCAGGGGTTGTGGGGCAGTTTCTTCAGTCGCGATCCGAATAAAGGTGTGTTTCGGCGGTTGTGGTCGCGGGTGACGTTGGTGGCGGGAGCACCGGTGGGCGTTGATGCGGCTGAGCCGGCGAAGTTGCAGGGGTTGGTGGGGGAGTTGCGCGGGGCAGTCAGATAGTCGGCAATTTTAAGGGCCTCTTCGCGAGCAGGCTCGCTCCCACAGTTGATCGTATTCCTCTGACGGAACGCGATTGAATGTGGGAGCGAGCCTGCTCGCGTAAGCGGTAGTGGTTCAAGCGCTGACTTTGAGGCCAATCAACCCGGTAATGATCAGTGCCACACTGGCCAGCCGAATCAACGCCATCGACTCGCCAAACAGGATGATCCCGGCAATCACCGTGCCTACCGCGCCGACACCGGTCCAGATTGCATAGGCCGTGCCCAACGGCAATTCCTTCATCGCGAGGCCCAGCAGGCCAAGGCTGATGGCCATGGCCGCAATGGTCAGTACGGTGGGTAGCGGGCGGGAAAAACCGTCAGTGTATTTCAGGCCGACGGCCCAGCCGACTTCGAACAGGCCGGCGAAAAACAGAATGATCCAGGACATGCAAGACCTCCATCGATTGACGGGGTCGTCCCCAGATTAATGACTCGATCGAGCCGCAGGGTCGTCCCCGCGTTGCGCGCTAGTTTGACCAGCATTAACCCGGGGATCAAGTTTGCGCCTCAGTCGGCCGCTTGTTGTGACAGTGTCTCGCGATCTTCCTTTTCACTCATGCGCCGGAAATACGTCGACAGCAGTGCGCCGGAAATATTGTGCCAGACGCTGAACAGCGCGCTCGGCACCGCTGCCAATGGCGAAAAATGCGCGCTGGCCAACGCAGCGCCCAATCCCGAATTCTGCATGCCCACTTCCAGTGCCAGCGACTTGCGCTGGGCCAGCGGCAGCTTGAACAGGCGTCCGGTGAAGTAGCCCAGCAGATAACCGAAGCTGTTGTGCAGCATCACCACAGCCATGATCAGCAGACCGGACTCGGCGATTTTCGCCTGACTGGCAGCCACCACGGCGGTGACGATGATCACGATGCTGACCACCGACACCAGTGGCAACACATCTACCGCATGGCGCACTTTGTCGCCGAGCAAACGCTGGGCAACTACGCCGAGAATGATCGGCAGCAATACCACTTGCAGGATTGACCAGAACAGCTCCATGAACGACACCGGCAGCCACGCCGAGGCCAGCAGCCAGATCAGCGCCGGGGTCAGCAGCGGGGCGAGGAGGGTGGTGACGGCAGCAATGGCCACCGACAACGCCAGATCACCCCGGGCCAGCCAGGTCATCACGTTGGACGACGTGCCGCTTGGGCAGCAGCCGACCAGAATGACCCCGACGGCGATTTCCGGCGGCAGATGAAAAACCTGGCAGAGCAACCATGCCACACCGGGCATGATCACGAAATGTGCAACCACGCCCAGCGCCACACGCCACGGATGGCGGGCAACGGCAGCGAAGTCGTCGAGTTTGAGGGTCAGGCCCATGCCGAACATGACAAGCCCGAGCAACGGTACAATCGCGCTTTTCAGTCCGAGGAACCACGCCGGTTGCAGGAACGCAATCACCGCGAAAATCAGAACCCAGTAAGCGAAGGTATTGCCGACAAAGCGGCTCAGTGCAGCCAGTGCGCGCATGGCCTGATCCTTATTATTAAATGAACACCACAAAAACAATTGTGGGGGCGAGCCTGCTCGCGAAAGCGGCGTGCCAGACACATTAATGTTAACTGTCACTTTGCCTTCGCGAGCAGGCTCGCTCCCACAGTTTTGAAACTCGCCAGGCTTTAGATTCCTTGCGGAGTCTCTTCGCCACCCAACGCTTCCACCAGCGCCGGCAAGAAGTCGCCAAAGGTCAGCATCATCAGGGTGAAGCTGGCATCCAGTTGCCCCAGCGCCTCATCACCACCGTCCTGTTCCGCCTGATCCTGCAACAGATCTTCGAACTTCAGACGTTTGACAGTCATCTTGTCGTCGAGCATGAACGACAGCTTGTCCTGCCAGGCCAGCGACAACTGCGTAACCACTTTGCCGGTGCTCAGGTGCAGCTGGATTTCTTCGCTGGTCAGGTCCTGACGCTTGCAACGCACGATACCGCCGTCTTCGTGGGTGTCGCGCAGTTCGCACTCGTCCAGTACATAGAAGTCGTCGGCGGCTTTCTGTGTGGTGACCCATTCGGTCATGGTCGCGGTTGGCGACATTTTTACCGTCAGCGGACGGACCGGCAGGGTGCCGATCACTTCACGCAGGGTCGACAGCAGGTCTTCAGCACGTTTCGGGCTGGCCGAGTTGACCAGGATCAGGCCCTGTTTCGGCGCGATGGCGGCGAAGGTCGACGAGCGACGAATGAAGGCGCGCGGCAGGAACGCCTGGATGATTTCATCCTTGATCTGATCGCGTTCCTTCTTGTAGACCTTGCGCATCTGCTCGGCTTCGATCTCTTCGACCTTTTCCTTGACCGCGTCACGCACAACGCTGCCTGGCAGAATACGTTCTTCTTTACGCGCGGAAATCAGCAGGAAGTCGCCGCTGACGTGCACCAGTGGAGCATCTTCGCCTTTGCCGAACGGCGCGACGAAACCGTAGGTGGTCAACTCCTGGCTTGCACATGGACGCGCCAGTTTGGTGGCCAGTGCAGTTTCCAACGCCTCGGCATCGACAGGCAGGTCTTGGGTCAGGCGATAGATAAGCAGGTTTTTGAACCACATGGGGTGAGTCTCTCCTTTATACAAAGGGGGGCATTATTGTCTTCGCCGTCCCATAGGCCAACCCTTCTCTAAGCCTTTGGAAGGCCTGAGAAAATTATTTAAAAAAGTGCTTGCCAGAGGTTGGGTCGCTCCGTAGAATGCGCGCCACACCGAAGCGAAGGGTGATTAGCTCAGCTGGGAGAGCGTCTGCCTTACAAGCAGAATGTCGGCGGTTCGATCCCGTCATCACCCACCATTCGTTTCAAGTGTTTAGCGCAGCGGTAGTTCAGTCGGTTAGAATACCGGCCTGTCACGCCGGGGGTCGCGGGTTCGAGTCCCGTCCGCTGCGCCATATTCGGTAACCTGGAACACTGAACGCCAGGTCGCCACGGAAAAACCCGCCAAGGCGGGTTTTTTTCTGCTCCAAGGTTGTACCCGCGGGATGTGTCGTTGTACCGGTTTTCGGATTTATTTGAAAAAAACTTCAATTAAATCAACACTTTACGAAAACTTGTGGCATAATGCGTCCCGTAACGAAGCGAAGGGTGATTAGCTCAGCTGGGAGAGCGTCTGCCTTACAAGCAGAATGTCGGCGGTTCGATCCCGTCATCACCCACCATTCGTTTCAAGCGTTTCGCGCAGCGGTAGTTCAGTCGGTTAGAATACCGGCCTGTCACGCCGGGGGTCGCGGGTTCGAGTCCCGTCCGCTGCGCCATATTCGGAATCTGGAACACTGAACGCCAGATTCCACAGAAAGCCCGCCTTGTGCGGGCTTTTTGCTGTCTGGCGTTTGAGTATTTTTCGCTGCATATATCTATGTAGTGCCTGCCAGCCAAGTCGCTTTCGGACAATAGCAACGTTGTTCATGACTCATTTCGCGTCATGAACCCGTTCAATTGCCTACCGAGAGACAGAATTCATGAGTGATTCCCTTCCAGCAAAACCTGCCGAAAATTCGGTGGACCTAACGTTTCTGGCCCGCAAACCGTCGTTTCTTGAGTGTGATGACGCCGCCGCCTTTCTTCATGGCATGAAGTTCGAGGCAAACACCGAGGTTCTCTGGTTTATCCTGAAAAATAGCCAGGGACGGTATGTTTGTGCCGAGTTCTTGAAATCAGACGCACCGGAAGTGAGTAACGACAGCGCCTCACTCGAAGATTCACTCTTCGTGTCCAAGTGTGCGAGGGGGCAATTGTGCGTTCCTGTCGGATATACCGTCGCCGCCAGTTTCCATTTACATCCACGCGCAGAGGGCGGCATAAATGAGATCCCGGTGGAGTTGTCTTATCGCAATCGCTTTTTTTCTTGGGCCGATCTGTGGAGCGTAATGAACCCACGGCGCCAGTACTCCAGGTGCTATCTGTCCACAGGCAAGGACGGTCTTGTTTCATACACTTCAAACGCATCAGACTTTGAATCTGAATTGGCCCGACAGATTGCGAAAAATACAGACAAAAGTGCCAGTTTTTTTCAGCGCTTGTATGAAAGAGGCGCTTTTCCGGCCAGCATCTGGATTCTGCTGGCTATCGGGGCCGGTGAACTCAAGATGGTGGTCAAAGGCGTGGTCGAAGACGCGATGTGGTCCCGCCGTGGCGCACTGAAAGCCAGTTGGAAATGGGATATCGACCCGAATAACAAGACAAGGAATACGTCGGTTGAGTTGATGCCGGTTTTCAGTCCTGTTTTCCATGACATTGCGGGCGTTGCGTCTTATTGGTGTATGAGGCAGCACAATTCACTGGCCGGGCAATATGCCGGCATTGTTCTCAAACATGCCTCCCGTGATGAGTTTATTGCCACCGCTGCCGAACACAGCGAGTACGTCAACTTTGACTTGCCCAGGGTCTTTCCCAAGGATCAGCATGGCAACGTCCAGCTTCCCGAGGACTTCCGGGTCTATGGTTTCTACCATTCGAGCAAACCATCGCTTCCAGACCATTTACCTGCAGCGGATACCGAACTCTTCAAGAACTTTTTTTCCCCTGCCGATATGAAAATCGGACTGAATCGATTGGTCGCGGCTCCTCAGCATCACTTGTTCATGATCACGCCTGATGAGGCGGTCTTGAGCTTTTCACAACCCGATATTCCAGTCAGATCGTTGATTGTTGAGTTGACGGCGGACTTTGAGCGGAAGTTGGTCTCGGGTGAAATCACCACACAGATGTTTGTCGACAAAGTAGCGGCAGCCGGAAACCTGAGCGTGCTCTTGCCGAGCAAAACATGGCCGGATGTCGGCCGGATCAGGCCGTCTGCCGAGCCGGCGCAGTGATCATTTGTCATTACGCTGGTGACGATAATCACTGACCGCCTCGTAAACCGCTTTGCGCAACCGATTGATCCCGCCGATTGGGCGGTGCGCTTCAATGCCAAACCAAGGATTGAACGACAGGTTGTCGCATTGCAGATTCAACGCCGGGTTATCGAAATCCTGCGGTGGCAAGGTGATCCGCGCGACGGTTTCGAAGGGTGAATCCTGCTCGCGCCATTCGATGCTGGTGTCTTCGATCGGCATGTATTTATGGGCATCCTGACGCTGAATCTGCAGCACGAAGCAGGCGGGCACGCGATCTGTTGACAGCTGTTGATTCAACGCGCTGCGCAGGAAGTTCGGCAGATCGTGATTCTGTTTAGGCAATGTGTAAGCGGGGCAGTTATCCGGATCAGGTGCTATGCGAAACTTTGCGTTCGCCTCACCGAATTTGTAGGGCGAAACCGAAAAGTAAGTCGTCGCTGTCGGGCTATCCGGCGGCGGCGACAAGGTTGCCAGCGCAATCAACAAATGGCGGATCTGCCAGCTGCGCGGGTCCCATCCAGGGAAAAACGCCATAACCTTCTTGCCGTCAGCCTGCGCCGCCACATTCTGACGGTACTCGGCGACATCGCTGACAAAGAAGTTCGGGTGGCTGAACATCACGAAATCCTGCTCACGCTGTGCCTGGCGGGTGCCGAGCAGTTGTTTTCCCGAAACGTCCAGCAGTTTGATCGCCATGCCCCTGGCGTCGCGGATGCTGTCGAATTGTGGGTAGGCATTGCCATTGGACAGGCGAATCATCGCCTGCCAGGTTTTGCCGGGCTCACTGAACACGCCTTGTCGCAGCGACTGCGCCAATTCCGGCAGAACCTGCACCTGGGCCTTTACGCAGCCATGAGCCTTGGCATGAGCATCACGCAAATAGCGTGTGCCTTCGCGATGCTGATCGACGATGCGCACGGCGGTCTGGATCACGTCCCGAGTCATCGCGGCTTCATCGGGCGGAATCTGCTCCAGCGCTGAAACCGGGCCACGGTGTTGCCAGGCAAACCATGCCGTGGCAATGCCCCAGCCAAGCAGGCCGATAGCGACCATTATCAGCAGGGCTTTGCCAAGCACACGTCCAAGCCACAACCAGATTCTGGCCAAAAGCGGCAATTCTTTCTTGAAGGTCGAGATCATGGCAGTTGCGCCTCCAGTGGGCCGCCGAGGACTTTCAGGTACTCAAGAAGTGCCCAGCGTTCTTCGGGTTGCAATAGCCGACCAATCACGCCGTTGCCGCGTTCGCCGGCACGAAACTCATGACCGCTGTTGTGGTTGCCAGTGATACGCGTGTCGAACAGGAAGCCATTGGTAAACGCTTCGGTGCGATAGCCCAGATGTCGCGGATCGTATTCGAAGGTGCCTTTGAAGAAGCTGGTAACGCGCTCATCCTGCGGCGACAGCAACTGATAGATGCTCGGCACCGAGCCGTTGTGCAAAAACGGCGCGGTGGCCCAGATACCGGCCAGCGGGCGGGCCTTGTAGGCGACTTTTTCGCGCACGCCGATCGGCAGGCCGAAACCGTCCAGCTGTGGTTTTTCCTGTGGCGTGACGTTGGCTTCGCGGTAGGCGCGGTCTTCGACAAAAGCGGTGACGTAAGCCAGCCCCTTGGCCACTGACAACTGGCTCAGATCCACTGGTTCCTTGGGCTTGGGGTGAAGTTTGACGTCCATTTTTTCCAGTTCTTTCAGATCCCATTGCAGGGCTGTCAGATCGAAACGGTGGCTGGCGATATTGTTGGCGGCGGTCGGGTCGGTACCGATGACATCAACCGGTAGCATGTGTAGATGCTGCACCCAGCGCTCACCTTCCTGAGTCTGACGCGGAACGTGGCAACCGGCGCAATTCTCGGCAAACAACGAGCGCCCCTTAGCCGCCAGGGGCTTGTCGACGGCGCCAAACAGATCTTCTGGCCAAGTGGGTGGTTTGAGCTTTTGCAGGGTTTCTTCGATCTTGTGCAGATCACGTACGCGCACGCTGGAGGCATAGCGAGCGTCGCCTTGCAGCGGCTGACCGTTGCCATCGAAAAAACTCAGGGTGGCGCCGACGCCCAGCGCCTCGCCAATATTGCGCGCCATCGGTTGCTGTGCCGAGCCGTTCCACTGCACCCAATCGAACGTCCACATGTCCCAGAGCTGCGGGTAATCCACCGGGGCATTGGCCACGCGGTAGTTGGCGGGGGAAATTGCATCGCCAAATGTCGCATTGGCAATGCGTCCGAAGGCATCGGCGCGGCCGGGACCTTCTTCGGTCGGGTAGAGGCCGCGATGGGTGTCGTTCCAGGCGACCTTGAGGAATGTATTCAGAGAAGTTTTGAAGTCTTTGCGTAATTGCTCGTGGTGCGCGCCGTACTCGTCGCCCAGCACGGTTCTGGCAAAACGTTCGAATTTCCATGGGTTGTAGTAAGTCGAGGTCAGACTTGCCACCAAAGCCTGTCCGAAACTGCCGCCGCGCAAAGTAGGAACACTGGAAGGCAGCACATGTTGCGCAGTACCGCCGTCAATCCGCAGGGCCTGGCCTTTGAAGCGCAATTCGCCGGTGTGGCAAGCGGCGCAAGTGATGTCCAGATATTGCTCGGAGTTGCCGGGATTCTGATGGCGGGCAAAACCGACAGGGAGGTTGCCGGGGTTGTTCGCTGTGGCTGTCTGCTGCGGATCGATCAGAAAACCAAAGCGCGCGAGGTACTCGGGCGAGGCGAAACGTTGCGCCGAGAAGGGCAACTCCAACGCCTGGAACCACTCATAGCGCAGGCCTTTGACCTGTGTACCTTGGGGCGTGAAATAGTAGGTTTGCCGCTCTTCTTCGCTCCACTGATCGAGGTAATGCACCCGCTCGGCGGGGGTGTAGAAGGGCAATTTCGGGTTGACGACGTAATACAGAACCGTTGCAAGCACGAGTCCCAGCAGCACGACGATCAGGGTCAGCACACGGAATAAAAGGCGCAAGATAAACATCCTTGTCGAATTGTTCCGCTGTTATGCCTGAGCCAGACCCGATGCAGCAAGTGGCCATTACGCCAGATGATGCAAGCAGAGACGCCAGTCGTTGTCGGGACCAGATGACAGAAGCTTCATCGTCGCTTCGCCTCAATGCGTTTTAATCCCTGAACTTATCGGAAGATTCCTGCTCTCATGCCGGTAGCCATTGGTCGTGGCGGCCTGATAAGCTCGCGGCTTTACTCGATTGCCCTTTCGGCGCATGAACAAGGAAATAGCATGAAACAGCATCGGTTGGCGGCGGCGGTAGCCCTGGTTAGCCTGGTACTTGCGGGTTGTGATTCGCAGACCAGCGTAGAGCTGAAAACCCCGGCGCAAAAAGCTTCCTACGGTATCGGCCTGAACATGGGCAAGAGCCTGGCTCAGGAAGGCATGGATGATCTGGACTCCAAAGCGGTAGCCCAGGGCATTGAAGATGCCGTCGGCAAGAAAGAACAGAAGCTGAAAGATGAAGAACTGGTCGAAGCCTTCTCCGCGCTGCAAAAGCGTGCTGAAGAGCGTATGGCCAAGGTGAGCGAAGAGTCGGCAGCTGCCGGCAAGAAGTTCCTCGAAGAAAACGGCAAGAAGGCTGGTGTGACAACCACCGCTTCGGGTCTGCAATACGAAGTGGTCAAGAAAGCCGACGGCCCACAGCCTAAGCCGACTGACGTAGTGACTGTTCACTACACCGGCAAGCTGACCAACGGCACCGTATTCGACAGCTCCGTCGAGCGCGGCAGCCCGATCGATCTGCCGGTGAGCGGCGTGATTCCGGGTTGGGTTGAAGGTCTGCAGCTGATGCACGTTGGGGAGAAGTACAAACTGTACATCCCTAGCGATCTGGCTTACGGCGCTCAGTCGCCAAGCCCGGCAATCCCGGCCAACTCGGTTCTGGTCTTCGACCTGGAACTGCTGGCCATCAAGGATCCAGCCAAAGAAGACGCCGCTGCTGCCAAGTAAGCAGTTACGGTTTCAACAACAACGCCTCGCTTATGCGGGGCGTTGTTGCATCTGGAGTCTGGCAAGGGTAAACAGAGCGAACCGATGGCGGTCGCAAGAGTCATAGCCATTGAGGCAGCCCGCGCTAGCCGCCCTGAGCAGCCAAGTCAATGAAATATTGGGGTTTTTTATGTGAGTAAAAAACGCCCGATCTGAGCGCAGCCCTTATGAAACGGGGCTTTCAGCGCTGAAATGCAGCTCTGTTCACAAGGTTATCCACAATTTGTGTGGATAACATTTCAACGGGAGGAATAGATGAAAGCTCCGTGGAATTTCGCTCGATTCCTGCCCCTTGCCGGCCGCCTGCTGGCACGCGGTCGCTTACCGACCTTATTATTTGCGGTCGCCAGCAAAGGCGCTGCACAAGGCAATCGCCTCGGTAAACTCAAGGACGATTTACGTTTACTCCAGGCATTGTGCCTGGCCTATTGGCGCGGCGAGTATCGGGCAATCAGTGGCAAAGCGTTGATTTCGGTCGTCGCGGGGTTGATGTACTTCCTCAGTCCGGTCGATGCGATTCCCGATTTCATTCCCGTGTTCGGCATGCTCGACGACATCGCGGTTCTCGCCTGGCTGATGAAAACCCTCGACGATGAACTCAATGCCTTCCGCCTCTGGCGCAACCGCCAGCAGCCGGAAAAACTGGCCGTCGTCGAACGCCTGCCGGATACCCCCGAACAATTGCAACTTCAGGGACCGAAAAAGTCCTGATTATCAAACCCCTCTTACAGATAGATACCCCCCGCGACCTTGGCCGCTGTTAGGATTACACTTCCAGGGAAAAGTGCCGACTCGCTAAGTGTTGTTGTCCTACGGGGTAGTCATGGATATTCAGATAATTGCACGCGATGGCGAACCCGAATACGCGGTTCTGCCATGGGCTCAGTATCAGGCTCTACTAAAAGCTGCAGGCCTCAATGAAACACCGTCGCGTGCGGCAGCCACGCCGCTCGCGGCCACACCAGACCCGATTCTTCCAGGCCTGGATCAACTACGCAGTTTGCGCGAAGGGAAGGGCATCGCCATTGAGGCGCTGGCCCGCACGGTAGGCATCAGCCCGTCTTATCTGGCCATGATCGAAAGTGGCGAGCGTCAGCCCGACGCCGCGATTCGCCGCAGTCTGGCCTGGGAACTGACGGTGCCAGGGTGGAGGGATGAATCGTGAGCGTACGCATCAGTCGTCAACATTGGGACGGATTGCTCGGGGAACTGGATCAGGCGCGCCGTCAGCGCCATCTGCTGACTTATCGGGCCTTGCTCGAGCGGTTGCAATTGCCGACACCGGCCATGCAAACCTTGACCGCCGCGCTTGAGCATCTGGCCGCGCTGGATGCCAAGGCCGAACAACCTTTGCGCAGCTCGCTGGTGATCAGCCAAGGCGCCAGTCGCCTGCCGCGCACCGGTTTTTTTGAGTGCGTTGAACGTCTGGGGCGCTTTTCCGGGCCGTCCGATGGTGTTGCTGCAGCCTCTTGGCATGCTTCGGAAGTCGTCCGCGTTTTTGAATACGAGTACCCGGAATCGGCGGAGGCCTGAGTGTTTTTACGACTCAAGGCGCGGGCCAGTTACTGGCTGGCCCGCAGGCTGTTTCACTGGTCATGGTTTGTTCGCCAACCGCGCGGCTGGCGCTGGCTCGAAGGGCAGTTTGCGCGCATGGCCAACCTTGGCGATGTCGGTGCGCAGAGCTTCTATGGGCACATCCTGACCTTTCGTGGTGTCGGCCTTGGGGCACGTGAAGAAGGTGTGCGTCTGTTGCGGCTGGCGGCGCTCGCTGGCGATGGCAAAGCAGCTTATCAGGTCGGCGTGATCAGTTTGGCCGGAACGCCGAGCAAACCGCCGGACCCTGTCGAAGCAGCTCGCTGGTGGGGCATGGCTGTCAAAGCCGGGCACCCGTTGGCTGAGCTTAAATTGAAAGAGTTAAGTGCTCGGGATTCAACTCAGTAAATCCATTTGTGTCCTTCCTGATAAACGCGGCGTGAGGTTTTCCTCACGCCGCGTTTGCGTTTTTGCGCGCTTGTTTATCTATTGGCGATTTTTTACAGACAATTCCTACGGTCATCGCCTACTTGCCTGACTTCTTTCCTGATTGATCCCCCGCACAGTTCCCGCGCCTAATTTTTGCGCGAGGGAACGCTCATGTTTGATCCGCTTATTCAGTCCACTTCGCCCACCCGCGTGCGTTGATGGAAGCCGTCACCCGCATCGAGCAAGCACTCGACAGCTTTCCCGCCACCCTCAGCCTTTACCGTGAGCAGCTCAAGCATTGGGCCAGTCGAGCGGCGGACAAGGTCAGCCACGCCGCAGATTTGCCGTCGCTGATGGGCATGGAGCGGATCATTCGCTTCGGCTCCGATAGCACTGCCGTCAGCAGCGCCGACAACGAATTTTTCTCCGGCGTCGTCCAGTGCCCGAAGGGCGGGTTGATGCTGATCGAAAGCAAATTCGAGTCGGTGTACGACATTCCACTCGGCAACATCGTGGTCGATGTGATCGCCATGGACGGTGGCGCAACCACCCCCATCACCCTTGATGCGCAAGGCAAGGGTTCATTCAAAGGAATACCTGGAAAGTTCTATCGGGTGCTGGTGCACAGCGAGGTCACTCCGGATCAGGTCGAGGATCTTTTCAAAGCCTATGACGGCCTGACCGCTGAGCTGGATGGCTGGCTGCGCAGTGAATGGAAGGGTTTCAAGCCGCAGTGGTCGCAGTCGGTGGCGACGGCGGCAGGCAACGGCATGCTCGCCGGGAGCTGGGCGGCGATCGAGGGGGTGTGGGAAAGCATTGGCCTGCTGTCGGACATTCTCAAGGATCCCGGAGCGTTCGCCGAGCGGCTGGGTGAGGGCGCCACACAGTTGATGGCGCTGGCAGCGACTGCCCCCGATGTCATGGAAAAGCTTCAATTGCTGGTCAGTGACGAAGCTGCACTGTGTTTATTGCTGCGCACCGCCAGCCTTTGGCTGGAGATGCTGCCACCCAGTGAAGTCGCCGGCAAAACCGCTGAAGCTGCATCGATGATGATGGTGCAGTTGCTGATCGATGTGTTGATCAGCGTCGTTTTGACGTTTGTCAGTGGTGGCGCAGGCATCGCTTATCTGACGCTGCGTCTGGCGGACCGCGCTGTTCAATTGCTGTCGGCGCTGAAGCGTTTGGTGAAGGCGATGTTCGGCATCGTCGAAGGGTTCATCAAGTACGTCGATCAATACAAAACCGTTGCCGCCCGAGGCATCGCCGCCGGGGTGAAAAAGGGCCGCATGCAATTGCGCTGGGATGCGCAGCGCAACACCTTGTTGAAGAAAGACGAGCATCACGACGACTCGCCGGATCAGGCGAAAAATCCTAACGGCGACAGCGCCGATTGCGTGCCCTTCACCTGCACCAATGGCTGCCCGGTATCAATGGTCACCGGTGAAGAGCTGCTGACTCTGAACGATGCGCTGCTCGATGGCGTGTTGCCGTTTGAGTTCACCCGGTTGTATCGCTCGAGCGCCGTCGAAATCGATGTTGGGCTGGGCTTTGGCTGGAGCCATTCGCTGGCGCATCGGCTGGAGTTTTTCGCTGATGAGGTTGTTTGGGTCGATCACGAAAACCGGCGTACGCGGTTTCCGTTGCCGAGTATTGAGCGACCGGCGATTCACAACAGTCTGTCGCGAGCGGCGATTTTTCTTGGCGATGAGCCGGAAGAGCTGATCCTCGCGCTGGCCGGGGAAACGGCGCGGTTTTATCACTTTCGTGCGGGACGGTTGGCGGCGATCAGCGATGCCTACGGCAATCGTCTGACGCTGCAGCGCGATCGGTCTGACCGGGTGCAGCGACTGGACAATGGCGCCGGGCGTTCGCTGTTGTTGCGCTATGACCGGGCGCAGTTGCTGGGTGTTGATTATCAGGTGTTTCGCGACGGTGCCTGGAGTACCGAGCAAGCGCTGGTCAGTTACCGCTACGACGCTTATCAGCAGCTGATCGAAGCCACTAACGCCGTCGGCGACAGCGAGCGTTACGACTACGACGACGCTCACGTGATTCTGCAGCGGCAGATGGCCGGTGGCGCGAGTTTCTTCTGGGAGTGGGAGCGCTCGGGGAAAGCCGCTCGGTGTGTCAGGCACTGGGCATCGTTCTCGCAGATGGACACGCGCTACGTCTGGAACGACGACGGCAGTGTCGCAGTGCATTACGTCGATGGCACCGAAGAGGTTTACGTCCACGACGAACGTGCGCGGCTCGTGCGTAAAGTCTCGGCGGATGGCGGCGAACAGCTCAAGGCCTATGACTCTTCGGGGCGCTTGATCGCCGAGCAGGATGCCTTGGGCGCCGTCACCGAATACCGCTACGACGAAGTCGGACGGCTGGTGGCGCTGATTCCGCCGGATGACGCGCCCACGTCCTACGAGTATCGCAACGGTTTCCTGCACCGCCGTTCGCGCGGTGATGCCGTGTGGATCTACCGGCGCAATGCCGAGGGCGATGTCACCGAAGCGGTCGATCCCGACGGTCAGGTCACCCATTACTACTACGACACCCGTGGCCAGTTGCTGTCGATCCGCTACCCGGACAGCAGCCGGCATCGCTTGGTCTGGAACAGTCTTGGCCAACTCATTGAAGAGACCTTGCCCGACGGTGGCGTACGGCGCTTTTCTTACGATGCGTTGGGGCGGCGGACCACGACCGCCGACGAACACGGTGCGGTCACCCGTCAGCATTGGGACGCCGTTGGCCGACTGATCCAGACGACATCTCCTACCGGCAATACCCGTGCTTACAGCTACGGCGCCTACGGTCAGGTCACCGCCGAGCGCGATGAACTCGGGCGCATCACCCGCTACGAGTACGACGACGATCTGCACCTGGTTTCGCGGCGGATCAACCCCGACGGCACACGGGTGCAGTACCGCTACGACCATGCGCAACTGCTGCTCACCGAGATTGAAAACGAATCGGGGGAAAAGTACCGGCTGGATTACACACCGACCGGGCTGATCCGTCAGGAAAGCGGTTTTGACGGCCGGCGCACGGCGTACGCCTACGACCTCAACGGGCATCTGCTGGAGAAGACCGAGTTCGGTGATGACGGCTCGACGCTGATTACTGGATATGCAAGAGATGCTGCCGGGCGCCTGTTAATCAAGACCCTGCCCGACGGCATCAAGGTCACCTACCAATACGACCGACTCGGTCGTTTGATTGGGGTCGACGACGGCCAGCAACACCCGCTGGCCTTCGAGTACGACCGCCAGAACCGCTTGATCACCGAGCATCAAGGCTGGGGCACCCTGCGCTACCGCTACGACGCCTGCGGCCAGCTCAAGCGCATGCGTATGCCGGACAACAGCGTGCTCGACTACCGCCACGCCAAGGGTGGCGCGCTGACCGACATCGACCTCAACGGCACGCCGCTGACCCGTCACGTCTATAAGTCCGGTCGCGAACAACAACGTCAGCAGGGCCTGCTGCTCAGCGAATATTCCTACGACGATCAGGGACGATTACTCGCCCACGCCGTAGGCCATCAGCGCGATGCCTTGTACCGCCGTGATTATGCCTACAGCGCCAACGGCAATCTCGCGCACATCGCCGACACTCGCCACGGCCAGCGCACCTACGGCTACGACGCCCTCGACCGGCTGATCCGCGTACGCCACTCACGCGACGAACTGCCGGAAAGCTTCGCCCACGACCCGGCCGGCAACCTGCTGATGCAGGACCGCCCCGGCCCGAGTCAGATCAAGGGCAATCGCCTGCTGATGCAGGGCGATCGTCATTACGACTACGACGCCTTCGGCAACCTGATCCGCGAACGTCGTGGCCGCGCGCAGACCCTCGTCACCGAATACCGCTACGACAGCCAGCACCGCCTGATCGGCCTGACCCGCCCGGACGGCCAGACCGCCTCTTACAAGTACGACGCTTTCGGTCGACGCATCAGCAAAACCATCAACGGCGAGACCACCGAGTTCTTCTGGCAAGGCGACCACCTCGTCGCCGAAAGCAGCGAAAACGAATACCGCAGCTACGTCTACGAACCCGGCACCTTCCGCCCGCTGGCACTGCTCGACGGCAAAGGCCCGAAAAAGGCCTGCCCGTTCTACTACCAACTCGACCACCTCGGCACCCCGCAGGAACTCACCGACTACAGCGGCGACATCGTCTGGTCAGCGCAATACGACGCCTACGGCAAAGTCGCCACGCTGACCCTCGCCGGCGAGGACTACCTGAACCAGCCGCTGCGCTTTCAGGGACAGTACTTCGACGGCGAAAGCGGCCTGCATTACAACCGACATCGGTATTACGACCCGAGGCTGGGGCGATATCTGACGCCGGATCCGATCAAGTTGGCCGGTGGGTTGAATCAGTACCAGTACGTGCCGAATCCGACGGGGTGGGTGGATCCGTTGGGGTTGACCTCCAATTGTCCGCCGCCGAATAAGCCTGGGTGTGAGGTGCCGGGTGGGATTGGTGGGGCTAAGGTTGATGAGGGTGAGCCAGCGCTGCCGAAAATGACGGCGCAGGAGCGTAGAGCGAGGATTGATGAACTAGCCGAAGGAAATGCAAAGCGGCGTGTTAGTGAGTATGAAAAAATTTACGACATGCACACTGTGAAAAAACATAGTTCGGAAATTTCTGATCCAGCTCTCAAACAGCGAGCGATCAATGGAGCAGATCCTCATACCGGTGAGGTCCCGAAAGGTGCCAAAGGTAATCCAAGCTCTCAGTTTCATAGTTGGCGTATGCATTTGGGGGCGTTGAATAAAGCGATGACGAAGGATAAAAACGGATTGATTAGACATACAGGGAAGGATCAGAAGAAAAATCCAATAGTTAGATTGGAGCTTCCTGGAGCTGGGCGCGGTTACAGGCCCAATAAAAAAGATGCACAAAACCCGGGGCTTAATGAGGATATGAATTGGTTTGAGGTTAAATTCGACAAAGTGAATACACAGGAGCCTTTCACGGGCTTCCCCGCGGAGGGAAAATGATGCTGAAAGACCCATTTTTAAATGAACGCTTTGAACCTGATTTAATGTGGTTCGTTGGGATATTTGATGTTTATGATAGAGAGGAGTCCAAAGGTGTAGAACTCGAGGCTTATGATCCGAATGATCAAGCTGATAGAAGTATGCTAATAAAGAAGTATTGCTTGAATCAGCCTTATTTCTCACATAGGCATAAACTGGCTCTCATTGAAAATCTAGAAGCGGTGCTTAAGGATTCAAGCTTCGATTTTCAAGCTATATTTGAAATAGATGAATGCGAGACAAGCAGTTGGCCGCGTGAGGAATGGTATTCATTAGAAAGTCCACGTGGTTTTTTTCAAGATGTCTATCAAATAGCGACAGAAGTCTGGAAAGAGGATCTGTTGATGGCTGCTAGTGAGGATAAATCGGCTTGGTAAACTAAAAATCAAGTCAACGTTGTACGCTAAGCTGTAATCGATGTAGCTCGGCAGAGACGAGACTATCAATCACATGCACGCTATACCCCGGAACATTCTTCGCATGATGCTTCGCCTGCGACGCCATTTCCGCGAGTTGGCTAGCGTCGAGCTGTGGACACGCTTCGGGGTGTAAATGCACGACGCCGATGGACAGTGACAAGAGCGGAAACTCCTGCCGCACCCCCTGGCGATTCGGTGCGATGAAGCAGCCATCCTCAAGGTGTTCAGGGCGATAGAAGCGTCGGCACTGGCTCTGAAAGTCGTCGAGCAACTGGTTGAGGCGTTTGCGCCAGTCTTCCGGGCCGAGGACGAGCAGGAAGTCGTCGCCGCCAATATGACCTACGAAGTCGCGGCTCGGATCTACGCGCTCGTTGAGGCATTGCGCCAGGCACAGCAGAACTTCATCACCACGCCCGTAGCCATAGATATCGTTGAAGGGTTTGAAACTGTCGATGTCGACGTAGCAGATGACCGACTCGCGGCCTTGTTGCAGCAGGCGAGTCAGGCATTGCTGAATCGGCACATTACCCGGCAGCAGGGTCAGCGGGTTGGCATAACGCGCCTGTTGGATCTTCAGTTCGGTGATCAGTTTGAGTACATCGATCACCCGGCCAAGACCCAGGTAGCCGCCGTTAAGAGTAATGATGAAGTCTTCTTCGATACGTTGCCGGGGCGCGGCTGGTGATCAGGCGGCTGACTTGTTGCAGCGACTGGCTCATTTCCACGGCGAGGAAGTCGTCGTTCATCAGGCGGCTGATCGGTTTACGCGCGAACAGATCGGTGGCGAAGGGTTTGAGCAGGGCATCCGATAACGAGTGGCGATGGACGATGCCGCAGGGTTGGCCTTGTTCGTCGAGTACCGCCAGTGAGTTGAGGTTGGCCTGGCGGCGGAACGCTTCCAGCACGGTGGCGGTGGGAGTGTCGCGATGCACGGCTGGTTGGTCATTGAGCAGGGCGCTGAGGTCGCTGCCTTCGTCGTTCAGCGCAACGCTGCTGCTGTCGTGTTTGGGCATCAAGGCACGGGCATCGCGCGGTGGGTGTTCCTGGGGGCGGCCGAGTAGGTAGCCCTGCACCAGATCGACGCCCATTTCCGTCAGCACCGCGAGTTCTTCCGCCAGCTCTATGCCTTCGGCGATAACTTGCGCGCGAGAGGCTTTGGCTATTTGCAGGATCGAGCCGACGAACTCGCGCTTCAGCGCGTCCTGATGAATGCCGTCGATGAAGTGTCGATCGATCTTCACGTAGTCTGGGCGCAGTTCGGACCATAACCGCAGGCTCGAATAACCGGCCCCGAGATCATCCAGCGCAATGGAAAAACCCATCGCCCGATAGTGATGCAAGGCGGTTTGCAGCAACTGGAAATCGTCGATGGGCGTCTGTTCGGTCAGCTCGATGACGACCTGACTCGGCGGAATGCCGAAATCCTGCAGCAACTGCAACGTGCGCCCCGGTTGATGGGCGGCTTCAAGCAAGGATTCCGGCGAGACGTTGAGGAACAGTTTGCCTGGCAGTTGTTGCTCGTTGAAGCGGCGACAAGCGCTTTGGCGGCAGGCGATTTCCAGCTCGCTTAAACGCCCAGCCTGTCGTGCTACGGCGAACAGTGCGATGGGCGAGTGAAGAGGGCTGTTGGAAGGGCCGCGCGTGAGGGCTTCGTAGCCGAGAATGCGCCGTTCCGAGAGGCAGATGATCGGTTGGAACAGGCTGTGTAATCCGCTTTGAGTCAGGATCGAGCTCAAGGCACTCAGCTGTTCGGTCGTGGTCATGGCAATCTCTGGCGATAAAAAAAGGACTGGGAGCGCTCTCGATGAAGAGAGTGGCTCCCAGTCCTTTATTGCACGACAGAATGATGACTGTTTGATGACGATCCGGGGATCGTCAGCACTAAATTGCCATCACCTTACTTCTTGGCCACCTGATTGCTCAGCTTCAGGTAATCCAGCAGGACACGCCCGGTTTCACTCAGGTAGGCATCGTCTTCGGGTTTGACCTTGTCCGGGTCGGCGGCCGCGAGGGCGTCCTCGTCTTCTTTCTTCAACTCTTTGAGCGGCTCTTCGCCTTTGGCTTTGCGACGGATGTTTTCCATCGTCAGTTGCTTGGCGTCGATGTCGTTGTGCTGGGCACGGCGTTCGGCTTCGTTGAGGCTGACGGTTTTTTCTTCCATCAGTTTCTGCGCCAGGGCCAGCTTGTCGCGGATGAACACGAACTCGGCATCCTTGGCGGTGCGCGTGTCATGTTCGGACTTGAGCTGAGCCAGGAACGGTTTGAACGGATCAGCCGCCGGTTTGATTGCTGCGCGGATGGTGTCCCACGGCATGGCTTCCGGCAGTGCGCTCTCGCCGATTTCCTTGGTGTCGATCAGCGACGGATAGTCGATGTCCGGCAATACGCCCTGATGCTGGGTGCTCTGACCGGAAACCCGGTAGAACTTGGCCAGGGTCAGCTTCAGTTCGCCATGGTTGAGCGGCTGAATGGTCTGCACGGTGCCTTTGCCGAAGGTCTGGCCACCGATGATCAGCGCGCGGTGGTAGTCCTGCATGGCGCCGGCGAAAATCTCCGAAGCCGAGGCGGACAAGCGGTTGACCAGCAGCGCCATTGGACCTTTGTAGAACGCACCCGGGTTTTCATCTTCGAGTACGTCGACACGGCCATCGGCATTGCGCACGAGTACGGTCGGGCCTTTGTCGATGAACAGACTGGTCAGCTCGGTGGCTTCCTGCAGGGAACCGCCGCCGTTGTTGCGCAGGTCGATGACCACGCCGTCGACTTTGTCTTTCTGCAGCTCGGTGAGCAGCTTCTTGACGTCGCGGGTGGTGCTCTTGTAATCCGGATCACCGGCACGGAACGCCTTGAAGTCGAGGTAGAAGGCTGGAATCTCGATGACGCCGAGCTTGTAGTCCTTGCCGTCCTGTTTCAGGTTGAGCACGGATTTCTTCACGGCCTGGTCTTCGAGCTTCACCGCTTCACGGGTGATCGGCACGATCTTGGTGGTCTGGTCGTTCGGCGCATTGCTCGCCGGAATCACTTCCAGACGCACTACGGTGCCTTTCGGACCACGGATAAGTTTGACCACTTCGTCCAGACGCCAGCCGACCACGTCGACCATTTCTTTGTTGCCTTGGGCAACGCCGATGATCTTGTCGGCCGGGGCGACTTGCTTGGTCTTGTCGGCCGGGCCTGCCGGCACCAGACGCACGACTTTCACCTGGTCGTTGTCGCTCTGCAACACGGCACCGATGCCCTCGAGGGACAGGCTCATGTTGATGTCGAAGTTTTCCGCGTTATCCGGCGACAGATAGTTGGTGTGCGGATCGTACGACATGGCGAAGGTGTTGATGTACGCCTGGAAGATGTCTTCCGGACGGGTCTGGTCCAGGCGCGCCAACTGGTTCTTGTAGCGCTTGGTCAGGGTTTCCTGGATCTGCTTCGGCTCTTTGCCGGCGATCTTCATCCGCAGCACTTCGTCCTTGACGCGTTTGCGCCACAGGTCGTCGAGTTCAGCGGTGGATTTGAGCCAAGGGGCGTCCTTGCGATCGATCAGCAAGGTTTCCTTGGTGGTGAAGTCCATCTTGTCGACGCCTTTGTTCAGCTCGGCAAGGGCGAAGTCCAGACGCGCCTTGACGCGGTCCAGATAGCGCTTGTAGATCGTGAACCCGGCGTTGAGGTCGCCGCTTTTGAGGAAGTCGTCGAACTGGGTCTTCCACTTGTCGAATTCGCTGATGTCGCTGGCCATGAAGTAGCTGCGCGACGGATCCAGCAGCTTGAGGTAGCTGTCGTAGATGATCACCGAGCGCGCATCGTCGAGCGGCGGCTTGCTGTAGTGGTGACGCTTGAGCAACTCGACGACGTTCAGGCTGGCGATGACTTCATCGCGATCAGGCTGCAATTTGTCCCAGCTGTTGGCTGCGAATGTATTGCCCGACACCGGCAACAAACCGATACCGATGAAAAGAGCGAGGGCGGTGCTGGGGAGCAAATGCTTCATGCTGATTCGACGCGGGGACAATTGATAACGCATATTAGGCCGTCTTTGAAGTCGCCGGTTCTACGAGAGCCGGTCGCATAATGCAAAAAGCCCGGCGCTACAGCTTCGGGCTCAGTCCAGACTCACTATGGAGGCACTGTGAAGGCATTGCAAGGCGTTGACGGTCAAGTGGCATGGGTTGAAGAGCCGAGTCCTACGTGCGATGTAGGACAAGTCCGCATCCGAGTGGCGGCAGCCGGCCTCAATCGCGCCGATTTATTACAGAAAGCAGGGCTCTATCCGCCACCACCAGGGGCCAGCCAGGTACTCGGTCTTGAGTGCTCCGGGGTGATCAGCGAGGTCGGTGCGGGCAGTGCCTGGCAGGTCGGCGATCGGGTTTGCGCCTTGCTGGCCGGGGGCGGCATGGCCGAAGAGGTGATCGTCGACGGGCGGCATGTACTGCCGGTTCCCGAAGGCGTCTCGCTGATCGAGGCCGCTGCATTGCCTGAGGTTTATGCAACAGTCTGGCTGAATGTGTTTCAACTTGCGGCGCTCAAACCGGGTGAGAAAGTTCTCCTGCATGCCGGCGCAAGTGGAATCGGTTCAGCCGCCATTCAGTTGTGCAAGGCGTTCGGCAATCCGTGCTGGGTCAGCGTCGGTTCGGCTGAGCGCTTGGCCTACTGCGAGACTCTGGGCGCCCAGGGCGGTGTAGTGCGCACCGATGATCTGGAGAGTCTGCGTGATTTCGGGCCGTTCAATGTGATTCTCGACCCGGTCGGCGGTAATTATTCGGCGCTGAACCTCAAGCTGATGGCGCTGGATGGACGCTGGGTGTTGATCGGTTTGATGGGCGGGCGTGAGGCGAAACTGGATCTGGCGCAGGTCTTGGCCAAGCGTGTGCAACTGCTGGGCTCGACGTTGCGTAGTCGTGACGATCAGTTCAAGGCGGATCTGTTGAGTGATCTGGGTCAGCAGGTGTGGCCGCTCTTTGCCGAGGGGCGGTTGAGTCCGCAGTTGGCCAAGGCGTTTGCGGTGAAGGATGCCGAGGCGGCGTTTGCGGAGCTCGCGAGTAATACCGTTTCTGGAAAATTGGTATTGGTGATTAACGAAAATCTGAGCTGAGATCAAGGCAAAAAGCCCCTCACCCTAACCCTCTCCCAAAGGGAGAGGGGACTGACGGAGTTGTTCTGTCGAGGTACATCGACCTGACACATGGTGTCGAACTCAGGTTTGGGATGTCAGCCTGCAATTGCAGATTAAATCTTTGTCATTTCCAGAGGTGGATTGGCCAGCCGGCTTTTTCGGCGTGCTCAAGCAGCACTGGATCCGGGTTGACCACGTGCGGGAAATCCACCTTCAGCAACAACGGCAGATCATTGCGTGAGTCGGAATAGAAGCTCGCGCCCTCGAGGTTCTCCTCTTCCGCATCCAGCCATTCCAGCAAGCGGGTGATCTTGCCTTCGCGGTAGGTCAGGGTACCAACGGTGTGGCCGCTGTAAACGCCGTGGGCGACCTCCAGTTCGATTCCGAGAATTTCATCGATGCCCAGTCGATCGGCAATCGGTCTGACCAGGTGGGTGCCCGACGCCGAGATCACCAGAATCCGATCTCCCGCCTTGCGGTGGGCGGCGATGGTTTTCGTCGCGTCGCTGAAAATGATCGGTTCGATAAAGTCTTCAACCCACGGCCCGACCAGGTGCTCGACTTCTTCCGGCGTGCGGCCGATCAGCGGTTCGAGGCTGAACTCCATGTACTCTTCCATGCGCAATTTGCCATGGCTGTAGGCGTCCATCAGTTCGTTGTTCTTGCGCATGAACGACTCGGGATCGACCCAGCCCAGGCGCCCCATCTGCTCACTCCAGAGGGTGGCGCAGTCGCCGTGGATCAAGGTTTCGTCCAGATCAAAGATTGCCAGGGCCATCAGTGCAGTTCTCTCTTCAACGTCAGCAAAGTCATCAGGCTACCTCACACAGGGCCGTCGGATCGATGGAAAGTGCCAGGCGCTGACCGTCGGGATGCAGATCGGCGGCGGAACGGTTTAGCACGTCCACCACCAGTTCCACGCCGCGCGCTTCGATACGGTAGCGAATGACGTTGCCGAGCAGGCTGTGGCTGCGGATCTGCGCGTCGAGCTCGCCCTCAAGGCTCAGTTCGATGGCTTCGGGGCGAATGGCGATGCGGTGGTTGATCGGACGCTGCAACAGCTTCGAAGCGTCGTCGGCATCGAGCAGGTTGTAGTTGCCGATGAAGCCGGCGGCGAACACATCGATCGGTGCGGTGTAGAGGGTTTCGGCATCGCCGCTTTGTACGATTTTTCCCTGATTCATCAGGAAAATCCGGTCAGACATGGTCAGCGCTTCTTCCTGATCGTGGGTGACGAAGATCGTCGTCAGGCCAAGTTCGCGCTGAATCTGTCGGATCTGTTCGCGCAGGTGTTTACGAATCCGTGCATCGAGGGCCGACAGCGGCTCATCCAGCAGCAACAAACGCGGGCGCGTGACCAGTGAGCGGGCAAGGGCGACGCGCTGGCATTGGCCACCGGATAGCTGATGTGGGTAGCGGCCGGCGAAGTCGTTCAGTTCCACCAGTTTCAGCACTTCGGAAACGCGTTTATGGCTGTCGTCGGCATTGACCTTTTGCATGCGCAAACCGAACGCAACGTTCTGTTCCACGGTCATGTTGGGGAACAGCGCATAGCTCTGAAACACCATGCCGATCCCGCGTTTCTGCGGACTCAATGGCACGATATCGACGCCATCCAGCAGGATCTTGCCACCATCCACTGGCGTCAGGCCGGCGATGCAACGCAGTAGAGTGGACTTGCCGCAGCCGGACGGGCCGAGCAGGGTGACGAATTCGCCTTTGTTGATTTCGCAGTCGATATCGCTGAACACGGTGGTACCGGCGTAGCTTTTCTGCAGGTGTTGGACGCTGACATAGCTCATTCGCTTTTGTCCTTGTTCAAGATGTTGGCGATCCAGGTCAGGACCAGCACGAAAAAGAAATACGAGATGACCAGCGCACTGGTGAAGTGGCCGCTGCTGTTGCGCATGTTGTTCAGATACACCTGCAGGGTTTCGTAGCGCGTACCGACAAGAATGTTGGCAAAGACGAACTCACCGAACAGGAACGAGAACGACAACAGCAACGCGACCATCAGGCCTTTGCGCAGGTTGGGCAGCACCACCAGAAACGCCGCCTGAAAGGTGCTGGCGCCGAGCAGTTGCGCGGCGTCCATCAGGTCGCGCAGGTTGATCGCTTGCAGGTTGTTGGTGATCGCTCGGTACATGAACGGCAGCGCCACGGTGAAGTAGCAACCGATCAGAATCCACGGCGTGCCAACCATCGCCATCGGCCCGGAACCGTAGAGCTGCAACAGTCCCACCGAGGACACCACCGGCGGCACCGCGAAGGGCAGCAGGATGAGGATGTTCATCAGTGCATCGAGTTTCGGGAAGTGGTAATGCACCACGAACAGCAGCGGCAGAATCAGCACCACCGACAGCACCAGTGCACCGACACACACGATCAATGATTGGCCGAAGGCGTGAAGGAAGCGCGGATCGCTCCACAACTGCAGGTACCACTTGAAGGTGAAGCCGCTGGGCAGAATGGTCGCCGACCAACTGCTGGCAATCGAATAAATCAGCGTGCCCACGAGTGGCAGCAAGAGGATCGCGAACAGCAGGTAAACCACGACGCGGTGGTAGAGACCGGCCGGGCCGGATTCAGCGCGAGACATGGTAGCTCCTCTTCAACAGCAGTTGATGCACGACGGTGACGATGGTCATCAGCGCCACCAGCACCACGGCGAGGGCGCTGGCCAGATTCGGGTCGAGGGAAATGTCACCGGAGACCATCGCCGCGATACGGATCGGCAGGACGTTGAAGTTGCCCGTCGTCAACGCGTACACCGTGGCATAGGCGCCGAGGGCGTTGGCCAGCAGGATCACGAACGTGCCGAGCAACGCCGGGGTCAGCACTGGCAAACCGATGTGCCGCCAGAATTGCCAGCCATTGGCGCCAAGCAGCGCGGCGGATTCGCGCCAGTCTTCACGCAAGGCGTCGAAGGCCGGGTAGAGCAGCAGCACGCCGAGGGGAATCTGGAAGTAGGTGTAGAGGATGATCAACCCGGTTTTCGAGTACAGGTTGAAATCCTGAATGATCCCCGACTGCTTCAGCATGATGGTGATGCTGCCGTTGAAACCGAGCAGGATGATGAACGCGAAGGCCAGAGGCACCCCCGCGAAGTTGCTGGTCATGTTGGCGAAGGCGTTCACAAAGTTGCGCAGTTTTGAATCGACCCGGCGCAGGGAATACGCACCGAGTACGGCGATGATGATGCCGAACACGCTCGACCAGAAACTGATCTCGAGGCTGTACTGGATCGCCTGCAAATAGAACTTCGAACTGAAGATCTTGCTGAAGTTGGCCAAACCCCAGCCGAACTCTTCCGATTGCAGGCTGTTGATCATCACCCAGACCAGCGGGGCAATTTCGAAGACGATAAAGAACAGCGCGAACGGCACCAGGCACAACGCCGCCAGCCATTTGCCGCGAGTCATTGAGTTCACTTGAGCAACTCCCGGCACACAGGTTTGTCATGGGGCACGCCGAGCAGTTCGCAGACAGTGCCGCAGATTTCCGTCTGCTTCGGTGCGGCGTCAGCGTTGAGGCTGAACGCGTCACCGAGGACGAACAGCGGCACCTGACGCTCTTCCGGCAGCAGGCCGTTGTGCGAGCGGTCGTTGTTCATGCCGTGGTCGGCGGTCACCAATACCTGATAGCCAGCGTCGAGCCAGCTCTGCAAATAGTCGGCGAGGATGATGTCGGCGAAGCGCGCGCTGTTGCGGTATTGCGAAGAGTCGAGGCCGTGCTTGTGCCCGGCGTCGTCGATGTTCATCGGGTGGATCAGCAGGAAGTCCGGATCGTGGCGCAGGCGCAGGTTTTCCGCGTCGGCGAACAGGTGCGAATCGGGGTAGTGATCGCTCCAGTAGAAATGCCCGTGCTGGATCGGCAGCGACAGATTGTCGGTGTGGCGGTCGCGTGCTGCCAGGAACGGCGAACGGTTATACAACTCGCTGACCCAGTGGTAAGCCGCCGCCGCGGTTTTCAAACCGGCATCGCGGGCGTAGTGATAAATGCTGCGCTGGTTGGACAGGCGCGAGACGTTGTTGTGGACGATGCCGCTGTCGATCGGCGGCACGCCGGTCAGGATGCATTCATAAAGCGGTCGGGACAGGGCCGGCAGTTCGCACTCCAATTGATAGAGTGCGGCGCGTCCTGCGCCAACGTAAGCCTGCAGATGCCCCATGGCGTGACGCGCGACTTCATAGTTGAGGCCGTCGAGCACGACAAGGATGACGTTGTGCTTCATAGGGGCAAAAACTCCGCGAAATTCAAATATTCCGAAATCCACTCAATCCCTTGTGGGAGCGAGCCTGCTCGCGAAAGCGTCATGTCAGTCACATCATTGTTGAATGACACACCGCATTCGCGAGCAGGCTCGCTCCCACATTTGGAACTCCAGCGGATCCCGAAGAGGGATCTACAGGCTTATTTCATCTCTACGATGACTTCCTCGTTCCACTGCTGCGGCAGGGCCTTGGAAGTCTTTTCCCACGCATCGGCGTCTTTGATCGGGGTGACCTTTTTGTACTGCTCGTTCGGCAGCAGTTTGGCCTTCACGTCTTCCGGCAGTTGCAGGTGCTCGGCGCGGATCGGACGGGCGTTGCCGCGGGCGAGGTTGGTCTGACCGGCGTCGCTGAAGATGTATTCGCGGGTCAGCTTGGCGGCGTTGGGGTTCTTCGCGTACTTGTTGATGATCGTGGTGTAGCCGGAAATCACCGAACCGTCGGACGGGATCAGCACCACGTAGTCATCCGGGTTGGCCATCTTGGCCTTGTAGCTGAGGCCGTTGAAGTCCCAGACCACACCGACTTCGATCTCGCCTTTTTCCATGGTGGCGATGGTCGGGTTAGCCATCGACAGGCGACCTTGCTTGGCGATGTCGGCGAACAGCAGCAGCGCAGGCTTGATGTTTTTCTCGTCGCCACCGTTGGCCAGTGCCGCAGCGAGTACGCCGTTGGCCGCTTGTGCGGCGGTGCTCACGTCACCGATGGAGACCTTGTATTTGCCGCCCTTGAGGTCAGCCCACTTGGTCGGTACTTCGGAGCCGTGCAGCAGCTTTTTGTTGACGATGAACGCGATGGTGCCGGTGTAGGCCAGCGCCCAGTTGCCGTCCTTGTCCTTGGCCCAGTCCGGAACTTGATCCCAAGTGCTTGGCTTGTACGGTTGCACCACGCCTTGCTTGACCGCGATCGGGCCGAAGGCGGCACCGACGTCGCCGATGTCGGCAGTGGCGTTGTCTTTTTCTGCGGCGAACTTGGCGATTTCCTGAGCCGAACTCATATCGGTGTCGATGTGTTTCAGGCCGTAGGTCTTGGCCAGGTCTTCCCAGGTGCCTTTCCAGTTGGCCCAGTCATCGGGCATGCCGACGCTGTTGACGGCGCCTTCCGCTTTCGCAGCGGCTTCGAGGGTTTTCAGATCGGTGCCGGCCGCCATGGCGGAGGTGCACATTGCAATGGTCGAGCCTAACAGTGTTGCCAGGAAAAGCTGTTTCATTCCGAAGCTCCTTGGTCGTGTTCAACGCTGCGATTGCGGTATGTGTTGGTCTAGGTCAGCAATACCTGAGCCAATTTATGCGGACTGGATGACACTTTGATGTCTGCAGCACTGCGGCAGGCCGTTTATTTGCCCGGTATCGGCGGGTGCCAAGTAAGCGTAGACCATGCTCAAAGGCCCAGAGAGCAAGGGACTTGGCCGATGTATTGCAAGTCGTGAAGACGACCGTTCGGTAGTTTGTCATCTCTCGGTCATCTGCACTGCCTAGGCTTGCAATATCAGGAAACGGCTCGATTTCCGTGCGGTTTTGCCCCGAAACAGTGCTGGTCTAGTCCAGATAGGTAACGTTGATGCGCGATGAGGCAACGAAAGCGGTGACAGCGATTGGCCAGGTGTTGCAGGAGCAGCTTGATCACGGGTTGTTGGCGGCAGGTAGCAAATTGCCGGCCGAGCGCAAGCTCAGTGAGTTGTTCGGCACCACGCGGATTACCGTGCGTGAGGCGTTGTTGCAGCTGGAGGCGCAGGGGCAGATTTATCGTGAGGAGCGCCGTGGCTGGTTCGTCTCGCCGCCGCGTCTGGCGTACAACCTGATGCAGCGCAGTCACTTTCACGCGATGGTCAGTGCGCAGGGGCGGGTGCCGTCGACCGAGGTGATTTCGGCGCGGTTGCAGCCGGCTTCGGCGGCGGTGTGTGCGTGGTTGCAGTTGCCGGCGTTGTCGAGCGTGATTCAGATTTGTCGGTCGCGGCGCATTGATGGGCGGTTGGTGTTGTATGTGGAGCACTATTTGAATCCGCAGTTTTTTCCGGGGATTCTTGGGTTTGATTTGAATCAGTCGATGACCGAGTTGTATGCGCGGCATTACGATTTGCACTATGGGCGGGTGCGGTTTGAGATTGTGCCTACGTCATTGTCGGTGGATGCGGCGGCGGCTTTAAGGGTGTCGGTGGGGAGTCCGGGGTTGCGGATTGCTCGGGTTAATTATGATCAGCATGAGCGGTTGATTGATTGTGATCTGGAGTTTTGGCGGCATGATGCGATTCACGTAGGGGTTGATGTGTTTTGATCGTTTTGGGGGCATATCCGTTGCTTCGGGTGTTGCTGATTAGGGTTCCGCCCTTACGGCGGGTCACTTTTTCCAGACGCCGAAAAAGTAACCAAAAAGGCTTGCTCCTACGTGCGGCCCGCTCGCTGGGGCTCGGGGTTCCTTCGCTCCGTGATTGATCCGGGGGCAGCGCCTACGGTTTGCTTCGCTGCACCTCCTCTCGCTGTGTTTGGCTTCGCCAAACGGTCGCTACGCTCCCACCCCCGGATCAATCCCTCCACTCAGCCTTCCGACGTCGCCCGTGGATCAAGATCAAAAGCGGTACTCGAGCTAACGCTCATTGTGTTGAGTGGTGAGAAGCAGAGGCGATATAGGTTTACCGGTTGGACTCAATCCTTGTGGGAACTGGCTTGCCAGCGATGGCGGCCTGACAGCCGACCTGTTTCCTGCGGATGTACTCAATCCCTTGTAGGAGCGAGCCTGCTCGCGATGGCGGCCTGACAGCCGACCAATTTCTGGCAGACTGCACACGGTCCAAATGTGGGAGCGAGCCTGCTCGCGATGGCGGCCTGACAGCCGACCAATTTCTGGCAGACTGCACACGGTCCAAATGTGGGAGCGAGCCTGCTCGCGAAAGCGGCCTGACAGCCGACCAATTTCTGGCAGGCTGCACACGGTCCAAATGTGGGAGCGAGCTTGCTCGCGAAAGCGGTCTGACAGCCGACCAATTTCTGGCAGGCTGCACACGATCCAAATGTGGGAGCGAGCCTGCTCGCGAAAGCGGCCTGACAGCCGACCAATTTCTGGCAGGCTGCACACGGTCCAAATGTGGGAGCGAGCCTGCTCGCGAAAGCGGCCTGACAGCCGACCAATTTCTGGCAGGCTGCACACGGTCCAAATGTGGGAGCGAGCCTGCTCGCGAAAGCGGCCTGACAGCCGACCAATTTCTAACTGGCTGCACACGATCCAAATGTGGGAGCGAGCCTGCTCGCGAAAGCGGCCTGACAGCCGACCAATTTCTGGCAGGCTGCACACGGTCCAAATGTGGGAGCGAGCCTGCTCGCGAAAGCGGCCTGACAGCCGACCAATTTCTAACTGGCTGCACACGATCCAAATGTGGGAGCGAGCCTGCTCGCGAAAGCGGCCTGACAGCCGACCAATTTCTAACTGGCTGCACACGATCCAAATGTGGGAGCGAGCCTGCTCGCGAAAGCGGCCTGACAGCCGACCAATTTCTAACTGGCTGCACACGATCCAAATGTGGGAGCGAGCCTGCTCGCGAAAGCGCCCCCACGGTCACCTCATCTCTACTTGCCCGCCCCCGCATTGGCATACAAATAATCCGTCGCCAGCGACGCCAATGTCCTGACCCCCACAACCAGCGCCGACTCATCCACAAAGAACCCCGGATTGTGATTCGGCGCAGCCTTGCTCATGTCTTGATCCCGCGGCGTCACGCCGAGAAACACAAACAGTCCCGGCACTTCTTTGGCGAAGAACGAGAAGTCTTCTGCGCCGCCCACCAGCGGTGCATTCACCACATCATCCTTGGCCGCCCACTTCAGCGTCGGCAGCATCTTTTCCGTCAGTGCCGGGTTGTTGATGGTCGGGTCGTATTTTTCGATGATGGTGACGTCGGCTTTCGCACCACCGCTTTCGGCGATTTTTTCTACGGTCTGGCGTACGTCGGCATGCAGTTTCTGTCGGATGCCGTAGTCGTAGGAGCGGATCGTGCCGGTCATGTCGACGGATTCGGGAATGATGTTGTAGCGGGTGCCGCCGTTGATGGTGCCGATGCTGACCACCGATGGATACGAGGAGATGTCGGTGCGGCGGCTGACCACGGTTTGCAGGCCAACGATGGTTTGTGCGCCGACGGTGATCGGGTCGATGCCGTCCCACGGGCGGCCGGCGTGGGTTTGTTTGCCGAGGATTTTGATGCGCAGGTCGTCGGAGCTGGCCAGGGTGGCGCCTGGGCGGTAAGCGATCTGGCCGGCGGGGACGCCGGCCCAGACGTGCAGGCCGAAAACGGCGTCGGGTTTCGGTGATTTCATCACGCCTTCCTCGACCATCATCTTCGCGCCCCAAGTGTTTTTGCCGTCGGGGATGAAGTCGCTCGGGCCTTCTTCGGCGGGCTGGAAGTAGAACACCACGGTGCCGGGCAGGGTGTCGCGCATGCCCGTGAGAATTTTCGCCGTGCTGAGCAGGATTGCGGTGTGGGCGTCGTGGCCGCAGGCGTGCATGACGTCGACTTCTTTGTCGAGATAGGTGCCCTTGGCTTTCGACGCGAACGGCAGGTCGGCGACTTCCTTTACCGGCAGCGCGTCCATGTCGGCGCGCAGGGCTACGGTCGGGCCGGGCAGGGCGCCTTTGAGGACGGCGACCACGCCGGTGCGGGCGACGCCGGTTTTCACTTCCAGGCCCATGGCCTTGAGTTGTTTGGCGACCAGTTCGGCGGTGCGTTTTTCCGTGTTGCCGAGTTCTGGATGAGCGTGGATGTCGCGGCGGGTTTCAAGCAGTTCGGGTTCAAGCTTTTGCGCTTGTTCGGCGATTTGCGTGCGGGTGCTTTCCAGCGTGGCGGCGCCGGCGTGGCTGGCGAACAGGGTCAGTAGAACGGCTTGGGCAATGCGCGTCAGTTGCATCGGTTTCTCCTTGATTATTGTTGTCGGGCTTCCCTGCCTGTGACTGCAATCGCGCGCCTGAGTGCTATTCCTTCGGCTGACCGCCACCGGCAGTGATCACTTGCACGCTCATGCGCGGCGTTGCCAGATCGAGTCCGGCTTCGTCGAGATGGCGCTTGAGCGACAGGTTGAAGGCTCGGGAAACTTCCCATTGTTTGATCGGCGCGGTCTTGAACCGTGCGCGCAGAATCGCGCTGCCTGACTCGAAGCTTTCGACACCCTGAATTTCCAGCGGCGACCAGATATTGCGCCGCTGCAGCGGATCGGTCCGCATCTTCTGCCCGACTTCGCGCATCAGTTTGATCGCGTCATCGATCTCCATGTTGTACGGCACCGCCACTCGGAAGATCGCGTAGCCGAATTCCCGCGAGTAGTTCTTGATGCTTTTGATTTCGCTGAACGGGATGGTGTGAACGATGCCGTCGATGTCGCGCAGGCGCACGGTGCGGATGGTCAGGCCTTCGACGGTGCCGAGGTGGCCGCCGACGTCGACGTAGTCATCGATGGCCAGCGAGTCTTCGATGATGATGAACAGGCCGGTGATCAAGTCCGCGACCAGCGACTGCGCGCCGAAACCGATGGCCAGACCGATCACACCGGCACCGGCCAGCAGTGGTGTGACGTTCATGCCCATGTTCGCCAGGGCGACGATCAGCGCGATGATGAAGATCGCCACGAACAGCACGTTGCGGATCAACGGCATCATCGTTTGTGCGCGGGCGTTGGCCAGGCCTTTGCGCGAGCGGGTGAGGGCGTGATGCACGGCGGTGTCGGCGAGGATCCAGATCAGCCAGGAGAAAATCAGCGTGCCGATCAGGCTGAACAGTTTGACGCTGACATCATGCCCTTCGCCCTCGGCGAAACCGATCAGCGACTGGCCCCACACGCGCAGGCCGAGTTCGATAAAGACCAGCCAGACCACCAGGTGCGCGAGGGTGTAGAAGAAGTTTTTCAGGCGTTCGGAGTAGAGCGCGTGGCGTTTCGGCCCGCGTTGCGGTTTCAGTGAGTGGCGGCGCACGAGGCCGTTGATCACCATGCACATCACTAGCAGCACGGTGCAGATCAGCGACTGGCGCAAGGCGGTGCTGGTGTCGCCGGCGGAAACGAACGTGGCGAACAGCGAGATGCCGACCAGCACCAGCGCCGGCACGTACCAGAAGGTGCCGAGGATTTCGATGGTGTCGCTGAGCGCGCGGCGGGTCAGGCGTCGCGATAGCGGCTGGTTGCGGATCAGGTGCGCAATCGGTCGGCGGAAACGCAGGATAAACAGACCGGTCGACAGTGCCGCGAGGACATTGGCGATGGTCGCGGCGGTGTGGGCCAGATGCACGCCCAGGCTTTCGATCAGGCGTGGATCGTTCAGCGCCTCACCGAACGCGGCGAAGCTGCCGATCAGCCACAGCGGCCGGAACGCCTGATGACGCAGGATGTACAGCGCGCGATGGCGGTGCGGGCCATCGAGCAGGGAAAACGCGATCACGCAGATCGCCGAAAAACAGGTGCCGACCACCAGCGCATAGGCCAGCACCATCGCCAGGCTTTTGCCCAGTGACGACGGCAAGGCGTAGCTCATGTAGACGGTCATCACCAAGGCGATCAGCCACGGCCCGAGCTTGCGCAAAGCGAAGCGCAACATGTCGAGGGCTTTGGGATGTTGCGGCAATTCTTCGGTGAGGCCAAAGCGCATGCGTACCCGATGGCCGAGCCAGATCAGCGCGGCGGCGAGCAGGCTCCACACGGCGAGGATCATGGCGAAGCCGAAGATGATCGGCAGCCATTCGTTGGCCGGCAGCATCATTGCACTCAGTTCGTCCTTGGCCAGGTCGAACTCGTTGCCCCAGCGGTTGAGCGGGCTGTCGGCGCCGGTAAATTGTTTTTCGAAGTTGGACAGGGTGCCGCCGATCAGGCCGAGCACGCCTTCTTCAGGGCTGGCCTGGGCTTTTTTGGTGGCGTCGCGCAGTTTCTTCAGATCGGTCAGCAACTGTGCGCGTTGCTTGTCGTTTTCCAGCGACTTGATGACTTCGTCGAGGGACTGACCGAGCGGCTCCTGCGCTTCGGGCTGCGCTTTGTTGGTGTTGAGCAGACCGGGCAAGCCGACCGCGTGGGCGGGCGCCAGCGGCAGCAGCGTCATCAGGCAGACGAGGAACAGATTGGGCAAAGCAAAAAGACGAGCGAACACTAGGCGGTCAACCTCGCAAGGGGCGGATTCGCTGGAGTGTACGAGGCCCACTAAAGCAATGCGAGCCGGGTGCGGATTTATTCGTTGAGTTTGGCGAGGATCTTGTAGACCACGGTGGCGAGGATCGTGAGCATGCCGATCCACATGGCGAACACGCCGGCGTTCTTGTCACGGAAGTTGAAGCCGATGGCCAGCAGGATCATTCCGCTCAGAATCGGAATGAGCATGGCGTGGAACGAAGACATCGAGATCATGGAGACTGCCTTGTCGAAATGAATGATGTAAGTCTAGGTCGGTTTTGGCTGAGCCGTGCTGATGTGTATCAGAACTGAGTCAGCCCAAAGATGAAATTTGTGTTGTCTGGACTGCCGCTTTCGCGAGCAGGCTCGCTCCCACATTGGAATGCATTTCAAACTGTGGGAGCGACGGTGCGACGATTCGACCTGCTCGCGAAGCTTTTAAGCTTTAAGGCAGCTCGCGGCAGGCGTAGAACGCGCTGAGCACTTTGACCAGGTGCGCCAGGTCGTGGCTGCCGCACAGTTCGCGGATCGAGTGCATAGCGAAGGTCGGCAGGCCAATATCGACGGTACGCACACCGAGGTGGCTGGCGGTGATCGGGCCGATGGTCGAGCCGCAGCCCATGTCGCTGCGCACCACGAAGCTTTGCACCGGGACTTCTTCGGCCATGCACAGATGACGGAAGAAACCGGCGGTTTCGCTGTTGGTGGCGTAGCGCTGGTTGCTGTTGACCTTGATCACCGGGCCGGCGTTGAGTTTCGGGCCGTGGTTGGCGTCGTGCTTTTCTGCGTAGTTGGGGTGCACGCCGTGGGCGTTGTCGGCCGAGACCAGCAGGGATTTCTGGATGGTGCGGACGAACTCGTCACCTTCCGGCAGCAGACGACGCAGGGTCTGTTCGAGCATCGGGCCATCGGCACCGCAGGCCGAGCAGGAGCCGACTTCTTCGTGGTCGTTGCACACCAGCACGCAGGTTTCGTCGGTTTCAGCGGTGAGCAGGGCTTGCAGACCGGCGTAGCACGACAGCAGGTTGTCGAGGCGCGCGCCGGCAATGAAATCACCGTTGAGACCGATAACTGCTGCGCTTTGCGTGTCGTAGAAGCTCAGCTCGTAATCGAGCACGACGTCGGCGTTCAAACCGTGTTCGCGGGCCAGTTGATCGGTGAGTACGGCGCGGAAGTCGACGCGCTCGTCACCGGCGAATTGCGCGAGGATCGGCGGAAGTTCGGTCTGCGCGTTGATCGCCCAGCCCTGATTGGCTTCACGGTTGAGGTGAATGGCCAGGTTCGGAATGATCGCGATCGGCGCCTTGAAGTCGATCAACTGGCTTTCGACTTTACCGTCACGGCGGAAGGTCACGCGGCCGGCCAGCGACAGATCGCGGTCGAACCAAGGCGCCAGCAGCGCGCCGCCGTAGACTTCAACGCCCAGCTGCCAGAAGCCCTGACGCTGCAGTTCAGGTTGCGGCTTGACCCGCAGGCACGGGCTGTCGGTGTGCGCGCCGACCAGACGGATGCCGCCGTGCAGTGGCGAAGTGCGGCCCATTTTGATCGCGACGATCGAAGAGTCGTTACGGGTAACGTAATAGCGGCCGTTAGGCTCGGTGCTCCATGGCTCGCGCTCGTCGAGGCGCACGAAACCGGCAGCCTCCAGACGCTGCACCAGACTGGCGGTGGCGTGGAACGGGGTAGGGGAGGCCTTGAGAAAGTCGATCAGGCCTTGGTTCAACTCTTCGCGCATAAGAAACTCCAGACAGCAATGGGCGGGAGTTTAACGCATCGGCCGGGGAATTGAATCTGCACCGGGTCCCCTGTGGGAGCGAGCCTGCTCGCGAAAGCGATTGATCAGTCAACATCAATGTTGAATGTAATACCGCTTTCGCGAGCAGGCTCGCTCCCACAGGGGTTCGGTGTTGTCGGTCAGAACGGTGCAGGGCACTCGAAGCGCAGGCGTTCGCCGCTTTGCGGGTGGGTGAAGCTGAGCATGCTTGCGTGCAGGCACAGGCGCGGCCAGGCGGCCAGCGCCTGCTCATGTGCGTAGAGCCCGTCACCGAGCAGCGGATGCCCGATCGACAGCATGTGCACGCGCAACTGGTGCGAACGGCCGGTGATCGGTGTCAGCTCGACGCGACACCAGTCACCGCAACGTTCTAGCACACGCCAGAAGGTCAGCGCATGCTTGCCGAATTCGTGGTCGACGACATGACGCGGCTTGGTCGGTGGGTCGTAACGCAGCGGCAGGTCGATACTGCCACTGTCGAGTTCTGGCTGACCCCAGGCCAAAGCGGTGTAGGCCTTTTCGGTTTCGCGGTCGTGAAACTGGCGCGACAGTTCGCGGTGAGTGTCGGCGTCACGCGCGAGCAGAATGATGCCGGAGGTTTCCCAGTCCAGGCGATGGACGATGCGCGCTTCCGGGTAGCCGTTTTCCTGCAAACGGGTAATCAGGCAATCCTTGTTGTCGTCGGCGCGACCGGGCACCGAGAGCAGCAACGTCGGTTTGTCGACCACCAGTACGGCGGCGTCCTGATGGATGATGCGGATGTTGGACAGCGGCATTAAAACAGCCTCGTAACAAATGCCAACGGCGGTTCAGGGCCATTCCCGCATGGGGATGGCCCTGAACCGCCGTCGTACCTGCCGGATCGACTCAGCGATCAGGCAGGGTGATGTTGAGTTCCAGAATCGAGCAACTGCCCTGGCTTTCCAGTGCAACATGTACGTCGTCGTTACCGATGTTGACGTACTTGCGGATCACGTCGACCAGTTCCTTCTGCAAGGCTGGCAAGTAATCCGGCGTGCTGCGCTGGCCGCGCTCATGCGCCACGATGATCTGTAGACGCTCTTTCGCTACCGAGGCGGTACTTGGCTTTTTGTTGGCACGAAAGAAGTCAAAAAGGTTCATTACCTACCTCCAAACAGGCGCTCGAAGAATCCCTTCTTCTCGACATCGAGGAAACGGTGGGCTTTTTCTTTGCCCAGCAAACGGTCGACGGTATCGCTATACGCCTGACCGGCATCGCTCTGGTCGTCGAGAATCACCGGCACGCCCTGGTTGGATGCCTTGAGCACCGCCTGGGACTCCGGGATCACGCCAAGCAGCGTTACCGAGAGGATTTCCTTGACGTCTTCAACGCCAAGCATTTCGCCCTTTTCAACACGCTCCGGGTGGTAGCGGGTGATCAGCAGGTGTTCCTTGATCGGGTCTTCGCCACGTTCGGCGCGACGCGATTTGCTCGCCAGCAGGCCGAGCATGCGGTCCGAATCTCGTACCGAGGACACTTCCGGGTTGGTCACGACGATCGCTTCGTCAGCGAAGTACATGGCTAGGTGTGCACCTTTTTCGATGCCGGCCGGGGAGTCGCAGACGACGAACTCGAATTGTTCCTTGAGCTCCATCAGGACTTTTTCCACGCCTTCGACAGTCAGCGCGTCTTTGTCGCGGGTCTGACTGGCGGCCAGTACGTAGAGGTTTTCCAGGCGCTTGTCTTTGATCAGGGCCTGTTGCAGGTTGGCTTCGCCGTTGACCACGTTGACGAAGTCATACACCACGCGGCGCTCGCAACCCATGATCAGGTCAAGGTTACGCAAGCCCACGTCGAAGTCGACGATCACTGTTTTGTGGCCGCGCAGAGCGAGGCCGGTACCGATAGCGGCGCTGGTGGTGGTCTTACCCACACCACCCTTGCCGGATGTAACCACGAGAATCTTGGCCAAGGTGTTTCACCCCTAAGGAAGAAGGACTTTTTAGCCCCTGAAAAACATCTCTTGAAAACTACTGCAGTCGGACAGCCTTGGCTGGAATTCGGCGTTGAGCCTTTTTCCTACTTCGTTTGAGCCGTTTTCGCTACGTTTTAGAGATGCTTGGAAAATGCGGCAGTATCCGTTAAAGCCGAATGATGTTCAACACGTCGCCCGACAGGCTGACCTGTACGCCCGAGCCCCACATAGGGTCGCGGCGCAAATCTTCGGAAACCTTGTAATGACCGGCGATGGAGATCAGTTCAGCGCTCAATTGCTGACAGAAAATCCGTGCCTTGGTATCACCCTTCACGCCGGCCAGCGCCCGACCACGCATCGGGCCGTATACATGGATGTTGCCATCGGCGAGAAGTTCCGCCCCCGGGCTGACCGAGGACACCACGACCAGATCGCCACCCTGCGCGTATATCTGTTGGCCACCACGTACTGGCGTGGTGATGACGCGGGTCGGTTTGACGGTGGGTTCCGGCGGTTTTTCCGGTTTCTTTTTGACTTCGGCTTCGGGTGTTTCCAGCGGCCGCTCACGGGCGCCGGACGGCGGCAGCACGGGAATGTCGATGGCGATGGCGGCGGCGATGTCTTCGATGCGGCTGGCGCGAATCGCCAGGGTGCGCAGGCCATGTTGACGGCAGACGCGCATCAGGCCCGGCAGATCGACGGCGCCTTCGCTCGGCGGCAGTTTGTCCAGCGCCAGAACCAGCGGCGCGTTGCTGAAGAAGTTCGGCGCCTGGGCGACTTTGGCGGCCAATTGCCGATCGAGGCTTTCGAGGTCGTTACGGGCCAGTTCCAGCACAGTAATGGCCAGCATGCTGCCCTTGAGCTGGAATACGGGATCTTGGTCTAACGGTTCGGTTTGGCTCATGTCGGCATACAACGGCTTGTCACTAAAAGTGCCGAGACTTATAACGAGAACGCCCGCGAGCCGCAAGCCGGGTCGAACGATGTAGAATGCGCGGCCACTGTATTTACGGAAGCTTTAATGGATCGCCCGCGTTTTCGAAAAGCATTTTTATCGCCTCGCTTCTGGCCGCTCTGGTGCGGTCTGGGGCTTTTATGGCTGATCGTGCAGTTGCCGTATCCGGCCTTGCTGACCATCGGTCGAGTTTTGGGCGCCTTGATGTATCGCGTGGCCGGCGACCGGCGGCGCATCGCCAAGCGCAATCTTGAGCTGTGCTTCCCGGAAAAATCCGCCGCCGAGCGCAAACGCCTGCTCAAGGAAAACTTCGCCTCCACCGGCATCGCCTTTTTTGAAATGGCCATGAGCTGGTGGTGGTCGCGTGAACGTCTGGCCAAGCTGGCCCATGTTGAAGGCCTGGAGCATTTACAAAAAGCTCAGCGCGAAGGCAAAGGCGTGATCCTGATGGCGGCGCATTTCACCACGCTGGAAATCGGCGCAGCGTTGCTCGGTCAGCAGCACACCATCGACGGCATGTACCGCGAGCACAAGAATCCGTTGTTTGACTATGTTCAGCGTCAGGGGCGCGAGCGGCACAACCTCGACTCGCTGGCGGTGGAGCGCGACGACGTGCGTGGCATGCTTAAGCTACTGCGTTCCGGTCGCGCGATCTGGTACGCACCGGATCAGGACTACGGCGCCAAACAAAGTATCTTCGTGCCGCTGTTCGGCATTCAGGCCGCGACCGTGACGGCGACGACGAAATTCGCCCGTCTCGGCAAGGCGCTGGTGGTGCCGTTTACTCAGGAACGTCTGGCCGACGGCAGCGGTTATCGCTTGGTGATTCATCCGCCGCTGGAAGATTTCCCCGGCGAAACCGAAGAGGCCGACTGCATCCGCATCAACCAGTGGGTCGAGAGCGCTTTGCGCGCCTGCCCCGAGCAGTATCTGTGGGCGCATCGACGCTTCAAGAGCCGTCCACCGGGCGAGCCGAAGCTGTACGCCAAGCGCGGTTGATTGCCCCATCCCTTTAAGCACCATGGAGTGTTGCGATGAGCCCAGCTGAACCGGTCACAGGTTTGATTCTTTCCGGCGGCGGGGCTCGGGCGGCGTATCAGGTGGGGGTGCTGGCGGCGATTGCCGAATTACTGCCGTTGGGCGCGGACAATCCGTTTCCGGTGATCGTCGGCACGTCGGCCGGGGCGATCAACGCCGTCAGCCTCGCCAGTGGTGCTACAGACTTTCGCGCCGCCATCGAACGCCTCACCTTGTTCTGGCAGGGCTTTCGCAGCCATCGCGTGCTGCGCAGTGACTGGCCCGGGGTTATCCGTCAGGCCAGCCGCTTTGTCAGCCACAGCCTGCTCGGCCTCGGTCGACAATTGCCAGTGGCACTGCTCAACAGTTCGCCGCTGCGCGATCTGCTCAATGAAAAACTGCACATGCCTGGCATCGCCGAATCCATCGCGCGCAAGCAATTGCATGCGGTGGCGGTGACCGCGTTCGGCTACGAATCAGGACAAGCGGTGACGTTCTATCAGGGCGGCGGCACCATTGATTCGTGGTTGCGCCATCGGCGTATTGGTGTGCCGACGCAGCTATCGGTGGATCACCTGCTGGCCAGTTCGGCGATTCCGTTGTTGTTCGCGCCGGTGAAAATCGGTGATGAATATTTCGGTGATGGCGCCGTGCGGCAATCGGCACCGATCAGCCCGGCATTGCATTTGGGCGCGAGCCGGGTGCTGGTGGTCGGTGTCAGCGGCAACCCGCGCGGATTTGATCCGCAGCAGCCGCAGGAGCGCGCCTACACCGGTCAGCAGCCGACGCTGGCGCAGATCGGCGGGCACATGCTCAACAGCACGTTTATTGACAGCCTGGAAAGCGACATCGAGTTGCTCCAGCGTCTCAACCAGTTCAGCCACTTGATGCCCGCCGGTACGCCGACGCGCGAGTTGGGTGTGGCACCGGTGGAGGTGCTGGTGATTTCGCCGAGTCAGCCGATCGATGAGATCGCGGCGCGGCATCGCCAGGAATTGCCGGCGGCGTTGCGTTTGTTTCTGCGTGGGCCGGGAGCGACCAAGACCAGTGGGGCAGGGGTATTGAGTTATCTGCTGTTCGAGGCGGGGTATTGCAGCGAGTTGATTGATCTGGGGCGGCGTGATGCGTTGGCCAAGCGCGAGGAGCTGTGCCGGTTTTTGGGGATATCCGAAGCGGTGGTTCCGGCCTGAAATCTGCGGTGAGGCCTTCGCGAGCAGGCTCGCTCCCACATTGGAACTCGGTCGAATGTGGGAGCGAGCCTGCTCGCGAAGCTCTTGAAATCAGAAGTGGAACTTCACCAGGAAGCTCGTGGTGCTCTGATTGGTCTTGAACGCACCGGTATCGTCGATGCCGTACTTGTCTTTCCAGTAGTCGTATTCCACACCGACATACAACTGCTTCTCGCCGAAACTCAACGCCTTGCCCAAGTCGTATTTGACCTGCGGGTTGAAGTGCAGGTTGGCGTGGTAATCGCCTTTGGAGTTGGAGTCGTTGTCGGTGACCCAGTCCATGAAGCCGTCGATCAGGATGTCCGACTTGCCGACCGGGATGGTGTAGGACCAGACCGGAGTGATCTGCCAGACGTTGTCACCGGCGCGAGCGCCTTGGGTGTGGCGCTGGTAGAAGTTCAACTGGAAGTAGTCGAAGCCCGGAATCGCCAGGTCGAAGCCTGGACCGATCAGGTACGACTCGGTGTCGCCTTCGCCGAACTCGTATGTCATCGCCACCAGCACGTCTTTGATCGGGCCGAACTCGATCTTCTGGTCGAGCACTTTGCCTAGCGAGATGCGCGGGCTGAACTCACCGTAGTAGGTGTTCGGACCGTTGCTGAAGTCCTTGCCACCGTTGTAGAAGATCTTGTCGAAGAAGAAGAAGTTGTCCCCATAAGTCCACGCATCGGCATGCTCGAAGGTGACAGTCTGCTGGATGCGCGGGTTGACCTGGAAGTCCTTGCCATACAGATAGGTCAGGCTGTTGTTCTGCCACTGCAGCAGGCCCTCGGCCATGGCCTGGCCGCCGGCCAACATCGATCCCGCGAGCATCAGGCTGGTGCACATACGTTTCATTCGGTTGCTCCCAAAGTAGGTGTTCCACGTTTATTTTTTTAAGATCGGCGCTCTGGTGTGGCGCCTTTTTTCGTTGCTGCAAAAGTCATCCGATCGGTCAGCTTCGTTGCTGTTAGCAAGAGCCGAGCCAAGGCTTTCGAAAAGCAAAAAAACACCCGCTCGGCTGCTGAAAAACAGTCGATTGAGTGTGTTTTCGGGTGCCTCGGTACTGACCGGGGCCGGGATAAGTTGGCTTTTCGGTCAGGAATTAAATCCGGGCTTTTTTTTAGACCGAATTCAAGAGGCCGCGGAGAATACTGACTCAACGGCCAGGTCTCAAGTGCCCCGCAACAGAGCACCGACGACAGGTATGGGGCACGGTTGCGGGCCATCTTAAAAGTGCACCTTGACCAGCAGGCTGGCGGTGTTCTGGTTGGTGTCGAAGTTGTGGGTGTTTTCGACGCCGTATTTATTTTTCCAATAGCTGTATTCGGTGCCGACATACAGTTGCTTGTGGCTCCAGCCCAGGGCTTTGCCCAAGTCATATTTGATCTGCGGATTGATGTGCAGGTTGGCGTGGTAGGTGCCGCGCGAGTTTTCATCGTTGTCGACCACCCAATCGAGGTAGCCGTCGATCAGCACATCGGAGTTGCCTAAAGGAAAGCTGTAGGACCAGCCCGGCGTGATCTGCCAGACGCCATCACCGGGACGCGGGCCTTCGGTCTGGCGGCGGAAAATGTTCAGGGTGACGTAGTTGAAGCCGGGCACCTTGAGGTCGAAGCCGGGGCCGATCAGGTAGGCCTCGCTGTCACCTTCGCCGTATTCATAGGTCATGGCCAGCAGCACGTCTTTGATCGGGCCGAACTCAAGTTTCTGGTCGAAGATCTTGCCGAACGAGAAGCGCGGGGTGAATTCACCGTAGAAGGCGTGCGGGCCTTTGTTCGCGTCTTCCTTGCCGTTGTAGAAGATCTTGTCGACGAACAGGAAGTTGTCGCCGTACTTCCACTTATCGGCGTGCTCGAAGGTCAGCGTCTGCTGGATCGACGGGTTGATTGCGAAGTTCTTGCCGTACAGATAGCTCAGGCTGTTGGTCTGCCACAGCAGTAAATCGCCGGCCATGGCCTGACTCGCGGCCAGCAGGCCGCCACTCAACAGAACGTTGGTTTGCGTGCGAATCATTGGTTGCTCCCTCTTGTTTTTATTGTTTGAGGCGCAGAGCGGTTGCTTAGCCCTTGTGGGAGCGAGCCTGCTCGCGAAGAGGGCGTGTCACCATCACAGTTGAATGACACAGCGCTTTCGCGAGCAGGCTCGCTCCCACAAGGTTTTGTGGTGACTTCGTTAATGCTGGTGCGCGTGGCAGTCGTTGATCGCTGCACGCTCTTTGCCGCCGAGAATGTTGAACAGCAGGTTCAGCGTCAGCGCGCTGAGCGTGGCCATGGCGATGCCGCTGTGGGTAATCGGGCTCATCCACATCGGCAGATGCGCGAAGAACTCCGGACGCACCACCGGGATCAGGCCCATGCCGATGCTCACCGCCACCAGCAACTGGTTGCGACGGTCACCGATGTCTGCTTCCTGGAGAATCTTGATGCCGGTCGCGGCAACCATGCCGAACATCGCGATTGCTGCGCCGCCGAGTACCGCCGGCGGAATCGACGCCACCAGAAAGGCTGCTTTCGGCAGCAGGCTCAGGACGATCAGCAAGCCACCGGCAACGATGGTCACCGAGCGGCAACGTACTCCGGTCATCTGCACCAGACCGATGTTCTGGGCGAACGAGGAGTGGGTAAACGTGTTGAAGAAACCCGCCACGAACGAGGCGCCGGCATCACACAGCAAGCCACGACGCAGCATGCGTGGGCAGACCTCCTGGCCGGTGATTTTGCCCAGGGCGAGGAACATCCCGGTGGACTCGACGAAGATGATCACCACCACCAGACACATCGACAGGATCGGTGCCAGTTCGAATTTCGGCATGCCGAAATGCAGCGGAGTGACGAACTGAACCCATGGCGCGTTGGCCATGCCGCTCAGGTCGACCATGCCGATCGCGCCGCACAGCAGGTAGCCGAAGCACATGCCGATCAGGACGGAGATGTTGACCCAGAAACCGCGCATAAAGCGGTGAATCAACAGAATGGTGCCCAACACCAGAGCGGCGATGGCCAGATAAATCGGTGAGCCGAATTGCGCAGCGGCGGCGCCGCCACCGGCCCAATTCACGGCCACGGGGAACAGCGATAAACCGATCGAGGTGATGACCGTGCCGGTCACCAGCGGCGGGAAAAAGCGCACGACCTTGGACATGAACGGCGCGATGAGCATGCCGAAGAAACCGGCGGCGATCGTTGCACCGAAGATGCCTTGCAGGCCGATACCGGGCATGCCGGCCATGGCGACCATGCTGCCGACCGCAGCGAAACTGGCGCCCATCATCACCGGCATGCGGATGCCCATCGGGCCGATGCCCATGGATTGCACGATGGTTGCGATACCGGCGACCAGCAGGTCGGCGTTGATCAGGAAGGCAATTTCTTCACGACTCAGGCCAGCGGCCTGTCCAATGATCAGCGGCACCGCGATGGCACCACCGTACATCAGCAGAACATGTTGCAAACCGACCAGGATCAGTTGCAAAAGGGGCAATCGCTGAATGGCGGGTGCGTCGGGGATGCGCGCTTTGGACAGCTCGGACATGCAACACCTCGGATCTTTTTATTCTTGTGATTAACAGCTGCCGGGTTGCTCACAGCTGTTTATTTGCATCAGGTAAAACTGCGCTAAGGCGATTCGCGAGCAGGCTCGCTCCCACAGGAAATGCGCGATCTCTGTGGGAGCGAGCCTGCTCGCGGAGCTTTGTTACTTAGTTGGTCTGCGCTCCCTGGGCGATCCATGCACCGATCAGGTCACGTTCCTGCTGGGTCATCTGCGTGATGTTGCCCAGTGGCATGATCTGCGTGGTGATGGCTTGCGCCTGGATGCGCGCCGCGTTCTGACGGATCTGCTCTGGGGTATCGAGCATCACGCCCGCAGGTGCAGCACTGAACAACGGACTGGTTGGTTTGGCCGAGTGGCAAACCGCGCAACGTTCTTGAATCACGGTGTGGACTTTGTCAAAGCCAGGACCTGCGTTGGAGGCTTGTGTTGGTGCAGCAGGTTCAGCAGGGGCTGCCGGTGCTGCTTCAGCCGGTTTCGCGCCACCGCCCAGTGCCGTTTCCGGCAACGGTTGGTACTCGATTTTCGCTGGCGCCTTGGCCACTTCCGGCGCGGTCGACATCGGCATCGGGCCGGTGACGTACGCCAGACTGATCATGCCCACCGCTGCCACTGGCAGGGTCCAGGCAAACTTGTGGCTGTCGTGACGGGTGTTGAAGTAGTGACGCACCAACACCGCCAACACCGCGATCCCGGCGAGGATTAACCAGTTGTACTGGCTGCCATAGGTGCTCGGGAAATGGTTGCTGATCATGATGAACAGCACTGGCAGGGTGAAGTAGTTGTTGTGACGTGAACGCAGCAAACCTTTGGCTGGCAGCGCCGGGTCCGGCGTGCGGTTCTCGGCAATCGCCGCGACCAGTGCGCGTTGCGCCGGCATGATGATGCGGAACACGTTACCGACCATGATCGTGCCGATGATCGCGCCAACGTGCAGGTATGCACCACGACCGCTGAACACTTTGCTGAAGCCATACGCCGCACCGATGATCAGCACGAACAGAATGAAGCCGAGCAGAGCAGGGCGTTTACCCAGGGCCGAGTCGCACAGGAAGGAGTAGATGAACCAGCCGATAAACAGCGAGCCGATACCGATGGCCACGCCTTCAGGGCCGCTCAGGGTGCTGCCCGGAGCCAGCAGGTAGAGCGTCGGGTTGGAGTAGAACACCACGCACAGCAGCGCGATCCCCGACATCCAGGTGAAGTAGGCTTCCCATTTGAACCAGTGCAGGTTCTCCGGCATCGCCGGCGGGGCCAGTTTGTATTTTTCGAGGTGATAGATACCGCCACCGTGGATCGCCCACAGGTCACCGGCAAGACCGGTTTTCGGGTTGACGCGGTTGAGGTTGTTCTCCAGCCAGACGAAGTAGAACGACGCGCCGATCCAGGCCACGCCAGTAATCATGTGAACCCAGCGCACGCTCAGGTTCAGCCATTCCAACAGATGTGCTTCCACAGTCTTTACCTCTCGCCTGTCACTCTTGTTGTCGAGTGATCAGACCTTCTCTTATTGGTGGGGGGCGAGGATCAAACGCTCATCCTCTTTGAAAAAATGCTCATCGCAGTTATTGCCTGTGCCACTGCGATCAACCACCAGGAAGTCATCCCGCTTTTCGATCGTCAGCACCGGATGGTGCCAAACGCCGCGATGGTAATTGATGCCCTGCCTGCCGTTGGTGACGAAGGCGCGGACCAAGCCTGATACAGGTTCATCGCCAAGTGGCGCGACCACGATCAGAAAGGGGTTACCGAGCAGCGGAATGAAAGCCTGGCTGCCCAGCGGATGGCGTTCCAGCATGCAAACGGTCAGCGGCATGTCCTGCGCGTCGGCGCGGAAGATGCTGATGATCGCGTTGTCCTCGGGCTGAGCGGTTTCGACCGTCGCCAGTTTATGGAAGCGCATGGTCGAACCGTTGTTGATCATGAAGTGATCGCTGCCGTCGGTTTCGATCACGTCACCGAAAGGGGCGAAGGCTTCTTTGCTCAGCGGTTCAATCTGTAGTGTGCGCATGCTGTTCTTCTTATCCGAATTCTGTGTTGACTGTTCTGACGCCTTCGCGAGCAGGCTCGCTCCCACCTTTGGAATGCGATCCCTTGTGGGAGCTAGCCTGCTCGCGAATGGCTTCACTGCTTATTTAGCGACCTTGCCGAGAACGCGCAGGCGGCTCACACCACCGTCCGGGAACACGTTCAGGCGGATGTGGGTGATCGGGCCCAGCGCCTTGATCTGCTCGACGAAGGTGTGTTCGGCGTGCATTTCCAGCTTCTGGCTCGGCAGCAGTTCACGCCAGAACAGCGACTGGGTCTCGATCTGGCTGTCAGTACCGCCTTTCACGAACGCGCCCTGGATCGAGCACGTGTCCGGGTAGTTGCCTTTGAAGTGCAGGGTGTCGACGACGATCTTCTCGATCTCGCCCGGATGACCCAGCGCGACGATCACCCAGTCATTGCCCGGGGTACGACGACGTGCAGTTTCCCAGCCGTCGCCCATGTTGATGCCACGGCCCGGGTTGAGGATGTTGCTCATGCGGCCGAAGTGTTCGTCGGAGCAGGCGAGGGCGCGGCCACCATTGAGGGCTGCTGCCAGATCGACTTGCTCGTTGTCGCCAACCGCCGACCAGTCGCGGAACGGAATGCCGTACACGCGCAGACGGGCGACACCGCCGTCCGGGTAGATGTTGAAGCGCAGGTGGCTGAACGCTTGGTCGTTGCTGATTTCGTGGTAGTGGTGGCTGTTGCCTTGCAGCTCGACGGCCGACAGCACTTCAGTCCACTGAGTGTTTTCATCAGGCTCGCCCGACGCCAGGAAGCACGCTTCCAGAGAGGCCGATGGCGGGAAGTTGCCGGTGAAGAATGAAGTGTCGATGTCCACGCCTTTGATCGAGCCCGGTACGCCCAGACGAATCACAGCGCTGTCGAAGCCTTCGAAGCGCTTGCGGCGCGATTCCCAGCCGTCCATCCACTTGCCGTTGTCATCGAACACGCCCTCCTTCCATACGGCCGGGGTCGGTTGGAACAGACGATTGGCGTCTGCGAACCAGTCATCGGTGACCGAGATGATTTTGGTGCCCAGACGGGCATCGGCCAGGTTGACGAATTTTTCGAAAGGTACGGCGTAAGCTTTCATTCTTCTTGTCTGCCTTTAAATAAGTGGCTGGGGATGCTTGCGAGACCCTGGGTACTCTCCGCGTTTGATGTACTCGGGTCAGGCTCGCTATAGGGTCAGTAAACGGAACAGGGCGATCTTGTTGATCTCCGCCAGCGCGCATTTGAACTCGGTATCTTGCGAGTTGTGAATGCGCGTTTCGAACGCCGCGAGGATCTGATGCCGGTTGCTGCCTTTTACCGCCATGATGAAGGGAAACTTGAACTTGGCTTTGTAGGCGTCGTTCAGCTCGGTGAAGCGCTGGAACTCTTCGGCCGTGCATTGGTGAATACCGGCGCCAGCCTGTTCATTGGTGCTGGCTTCGGTCAGTTGGCCCTGGACGGCGGCTTTGCCGGCCAGGTCCGGGTGAGCGTTGATCAGCGCAAGCTGGCTGGCGTGATCGGCGCTCAACAGGATGTCGCTCATGCGCTGGTGCAGGGTTTCGATCTCGTCGATCGAAGTGTCCGCGCTCAGGTCATAGGCCTTCTCGGCCACCCATGGCGAATGTTCGTAGATGTCGGCGAAAGCGTTGACGAAAGCGTCGCGGCTCAGGCTCGACGGTTGCAGGGTTTGAAAGCGGCTCATTTGGCGGTCCCTTGGTACGGCTGGGTTTCGTGCCAGTGACGCGCGATGTCGACGCGACGGCTGAACCACACCTGTTCATGACTTTTGGCGTATTCGATAAAGCGTTTGAGTGAAGCGATGCGACCCGGACGGCCGATCAGGCGGCAGTGCAGACCGATCGAGAGCATTTTCGGTGCTTCAGCGCCTTCGGCATAGAGCACGTCGAACGCGTCTTTGAGGTATTCGAAGAAGTCGTCACCCTTGTTGAAACCCTGCACCTGAGTGAAGCGCATGTCGTTGGTGTCGAGGGTATACGGGATCACCAGATGCGGCTTGCCGGTCGGGTTGTTCGGTTCCCAGTAGGGCAGGTCATCGTCGTAGGTGTCGCAGTCGTAGAGGAAACCACCTTCTTCCATGACCAGACGACGGGTGTTCGGGCCGGTGCGGCCGGTGTACCAGCCCAGTGGGCGCTCACCGGTGATTTCGGTGAGGACGCGGATCGCTTCGAGCATATGCTCGCGTTCCTGCGCTTCGTCCATGTACTGGTAGTCGATCCAGCGGTAGCCGTGGCTGCAGATCTCGTGGCCGGCATCGACCATCGCGCGGATCACGTCCGGGTGGCGTTGTGCGGCCATGGCGACAGCGAAGATGGTCAGCGGAATGTCGAATTCCTTGAACAGTTTCAGGATCCGCCAGACGCCGGCACGGCTGCCATACTCGTAAAGCGATTCCATGCTCATGTTGCGCGCGCCTTGCAGCGGCTGGGCAGCAACCATCTCGGAAAGGAACGCTTCGGATTCTTTGTCGCCGTGCAGAATATTGCGCTCGCCGCCTTCTTCGTAATTGAGTACGAACGACAGGGCGATGCGGGCATTACCCGGCCAGTGTGGGTGAGGAGGGTTACTGCCGTAACCGATCAGGTCGCGTGGGTAGTCAGCGCTCACTGCAGTCTTCCTTCTTGTTCGTTGACAGATTTGTGTGGCGGCCTGGCAGGCTGGCGTCACAGCGATGGGCTGATTGTATACAACTTTATTCGCAATTTGTAAGCCTGAATTTTCGCATTTTTCACCGACTGTCATCTTTTGCTGTTATTGGCGTGAGCCTGCAAGAAACCTGCCTGACCAGTCAGCTAATGGATGGGAGGTGCAATGAATAGGCGTGTTGTTGGCAGAACGCGAGGAAACCCCCGAATGGCGGGGGTGGCGTGAAAAATGTCGTTTTTATTGTGTACAATTTTTTTGAAAAGTGTCTTAATCAATCGCTCGCCGCAGCTTTTCGTGCTCCGAATCGGTGCGGTCTCCTTTTCAACTGACTTCGGGAGGCGCGAAGTCTGACTGCTCCATGCAGGCAGGCGCGCAGAATCAATGGGACGTTTGACAACACACGTTTTGGACGCTGCACACGGTTGCCCGGGCAGTTCGATCAAGGTCGAGCTGTACCGCGTTGAAGGATCGCACCTGGAATTGGTCGCCAGTGCTGTAACCAACAGCGATGGCCGGGTCGATGCACCGCTGCTGCAAGGCGATGACTATCGCACCGGCGTTTATCAGGTTCAGTTTCACGCGGGCGATTACTACCGCGCCCGTGGCGTTCAGTTGCCGGAACCGGCATTCCTGGACGTGGTGGTGCTGCGCTTCGGCATCTCTGCCGAACAGGATCACTACCACGTGCCATTGCTGATTTCGCCCTACAGCTATTCCACGTACCGGGGCAGCTGACCCCCAAGCAGCTGCCCCCACCGGGAAGCGACTGCGCATATAGCTTCTTTGGTCTTTCGCCCGCTCACACTGCGGGCTTTTTTTATTTCTGCATTTTGTGTGGATTTGCCCGCGCGCGCTCCAGAGAACTGCGGAGCGCGTTGCTCCGCTTACCTATAAGGCCATTCAGCTGTGTCGAATGACGATCAGGTTGTGTTCCTGCGTTGGCAGAGGCGCGTTGATGCCCAGCAAAAAAATGATCCTGTTCGCGTGCAAATGCTCCACCAGGTCATCTTTGACATGGGTAACCATGTTGTCGACCAAGATTCTTTTTTGCAGCCAGGTAATGGGATTAGAGAGAAAAACAGTGTTGTTTTGAATTTTGTCCATGAACATGATGAAAACATGTTCAACACCCGTTCGCTTGATCACTAAGGCATCCCCCAGACTGGGGGAAAACTCATGGGTAATGGAGTAACCGTGTGCGCTAAGAAGATCTTTGAATAGTGCCCGCGTAGTTCGGCCACCCCTTCGATGTTGCGAACCGGAGAGCAGTTCCGGACTGATTTCGATTGTTCGCAGATCTTCAGCGGACGGTCGCGGCATACGCATGTGGCCATCTACGTCGGTCGCAAGCGGCGATAGGAGCACCAGTGGGTCGCTCAAGTCTTGGCGAACGAACCTGTTATCGCCCACGAACATAGGTCGATTTTCCCAGAACTTGAAAGTCTCGAACAATGCACTGATCCCGGACCCGGTTATTTGACCGGAGTAACTGGCCCGATTGAACATCTCCCGCGCCGCTTTGCTTGCAGTCGGACCAGAAAGGTAGGGGAACTGATCGCTGACATATTGAGTCAGGCTTTTTTCAAATGGCCGACTCTCGACAATATTCCAGGTGTCACTGCCTTGCCCTGTCCTGTCCGCTACCTTTACCGCCACTCTGGGTTGAAGCTCAGGCGTGGTCAGCAGCAGCTTTTCGAAAGCATCGAAACCCGTGGCAGAAAACAGTGGAGGCTTGATGAAGGCATAGGCGTCAACGACGTGGGTCGGCTGGTCAAGTATCGCAAAGTGCTTGCCGCCGAATTTGATGGAGTCGCCGGCTGACGGTTTTGTCGTGGTTCCCCAGCCTTTCCATATTGCACTGATGCCCATGAGTACGATGGGATCGAGAGAATCACTGTCTTCTGGCAGTCGAGGGCGTTTATTTGGGCTCGGGCCGGGCTGCTCTGACTGGTTGATAGCACGAGCACTGCCCGGTTGTGGAGCTTGTTGTGTATCTGTAGTGGTCTGCAGTTTACGCCGCCAGAGGAATTGCCCCGGAATCCGTTCGAACGTTATATCCGGCACATTCTTCGTTGTCGCTGAAGCCTGTTTGTATTCGCCTTGTTCATTCCTGCGAACCTGGACGGTTCCTCCGTCGATGTCGACATACGTAGTTCCGATCGGCCCTTTGCGGATGCCGTCTTGGGACTGGTGCCTGACTGGGAGAAGGGTTGCCAGATAAGGGTCGACGAAAATAATCGCTTGTAATGGTTCGGCAGACTGTTGGTGCGCTGGCAGATGACCCTGCCTGGACTGAGCCGCGTACCACTGTGCCTCGACTCGCCAATGTGGCTGGCCGTCGATTTTTTTCACAATCGGTGGTGTCACGCCTGGCGCTGCGGGCCAGGGAATCTGGTAGTCACCGGCGGTAGTGAGCTCAACCCGGTAATGACTGCCGTCTTTCATATGCGCGTAAGTCCGACCGTCCGGGGCCACGAATAATCCGTCGACTGATCCGTGTGGCTTTAGCAGAGGGGCTTGTAATACCGGCAGTGATATCTCGGCCAGTCTGGCATTGGCTTCAGTGTTCACCGGGTCCGTTATGTGACTAACCACAACATGTGGCGCGCCGGTAGTTGGGGTGCCAGACGCAATGGGAGTGGAAGTGTCGGGCAGTCGATTCGTACCTGGCGCAAGAATGTTGGAGCTGCCAGGATTCGTTCCGCTGCCATTGCCAGCGTTAGGCCTGTTGGTAGTCGAGGTATCGGGCGATACAGGGCGAACCGTGGTCTTTGTGGGTTTGATCATTGAAATGTCTCGGCGTGATTCATGTTTTTTTCCTCACTGTATTGCTCGATCATTGGTCTTTGAAAATGAACAGCGTTGTCTGCCCCAGAACATCTGTCTGGATTCCACCAAGCAGGTAGCTGATCTTTTTATCTTTGCTGTAAGCCGACAGTGGTGTTGGTTCACGACTGGCTGTTTGCACCACAACCTCACTGCGTTGAAAACGCTCAGGCTGAAATCGCTGCAGGCGTCCGTCGATAAGAGGCGGCAGTTTCAGCACAAATACGTGATCGATCTTTTCCCGGTAAAAGAGCAATTCGTTCTCGGCAAGCGTGCTCTTCGACTGGTTGATCACGTAACCGTCATCTTCCAGAAGCTGGCTGAACAGCCTGCGCAAGTTGGGACCCGTTGGCGCTGCGGCGTATTCGTTCCAGTGCCGAGAGAAACGTCCAGGATCAAAATCCAGTCGCATCAAGCCTTCACCCAGCGAGGACGGAATCGGCAGGGTTTCTTCAGTTCCGGAAAGTGGGCGCAACATTAAAAGCGGATCAGAAAGTTCTCGACGCGGCGCTCTTCGCTGATCCCTGTTAGCCCAGTAACGAAACACCTGGTTCAGCAACGCCAAACCGGGAGCAATGATGATTTCGGATCGGTTCGCCTGATTGAACATGGCTCTGGCGAGTGAGTTGACCGATTGATCCGACAGATATTTGAAGGTTGTGGAGATGTACTGAGTAATCGGCCTCTCAAAGGGCACGACACTGTCCAGTACCGTCCATTGGTTGTTTCTTTTAACTGCCCATTTCGGCTGCATCGACGGGTTATCCCGCAGCATGTATTCGAAGGCGTCATACAAGGCGGGTGAAAACAGCGGATGTTGCAGATAAACCAGTCGCGGGTTGGCACTCAAGTCCTGTTGCATCACCCGGTAATACTGCCCGTCTATCTCGATATGCTGGCCCAATTGTGGGCGGATACTCTGTCCCCAGTTTCGCCATAAGCCGAAACTCAGGTTGATCGCGTCGGGGTTGGCGGACAGCAAACTCTCGGTCAGCGCCTGGGTGGCGTCTGTCCCTTCTCCATGATGCGGTCGCTTGCTTGGGCCGGCCATGAGTTCTGGCAGATCGGTCGAGGCTTTGCGTTTTTCCTGTAGCGAACGCTCCGGTTCAGAACCGGTCTGCCCGGTTTTACGGCGCCACAGTCGTGTCCCGGGAATCTGTTCGAACAATAATGCGGATGCATCGCGCACGTTCGCGGAGGCTTGCTGATATTGACCGTTGGCGTTTTTACGCACCATGACGGTTCCTTCGGCGGTGTCGATATAGGTCTTGCGGTGCTTGTCGTAGCGGATTCCGTCTGGCGTCTGCTGGGAGGGGGAGAGCAGGGCCGCTGCATCGGTTGCCAGGTAAATCGGGGGTTCTGCAGGAAGACCTTCGGTGGCTACGTTTCGCCGATCACTTTCTGAGCTGGGCGCCAGCCAATTGGGCCGTTCGAACGTCCAGACGGACTGGCGTTCTGTCTTGATCAGAAAGGTGCCTGGCAAGTGCGGGGTGAAATCGAAGGGAATTCGATAGCGACCATCGTGCTGCATCTCGACCAGCAGATGTCCTTCGTTTTCAACATTGGCGTACAACTTGCCCCCCGGACTGGTGAACAGGCCTCTATCGGGATCGAGCCGCTGGAGCAGGTGTACTTGATCGGCAGGCCAGGTAATTGATCGCAGCGCTGACTCAACTTGCGGTGAGTGGAACTCAGCCATTTTGTTGACCTGCACTGACGGTTGATGCACTGGGGCGTCCGGCAGGCCAACGGAGAATGGTGTGGTTGCCTGGATTTCAACCGGTTGTCGGGGGGATGTACTTGCAATGTTTGGGCGAATATCGGGCGCAGTGACCCCGGCCACACGCTTTGGTGGTTTGACCATTGATTTGATCTCGCTGTATGAAACAAGAGGTTTTATTGCGGCTTGTCCACAGAAACTTGCGGACGCGTTGCAGAGATTCCGGGTTGTGTATTCAACCTTCTCTGACAATGAACAGGCTCGAGCTATCGGGGGAAAACTGTTCTTTGCCCCCCACCAGATAAACCACTTCGTAATGATTCAAATGCTCGGCCAGCGACTGTCTTTGCGCTTCGCTGAGTCTGCTCTGGAAGTCCGGGTTGGCAAGTTCGGAGCCGACGACTGTGTAACGAGGAATGGGCGTCTGTGTAACTGGGGTCAACCTCAGTACGAAAATGGCGGCGACATCTTCTCGGTGAAAAATCATCACGTCCTCGCCACTCGGGTGCGGGTGCCTGTTCGGATTGATGCTGTAACCGCTCAGACCAAGAATCCTTTCGAACAAGTCGCGTGAACTCGAGGCACTTGGCATCGAATCCTGTTGGTGGGCGTCGAAGTCCAGACGCTGCAAACGGTTCGACGTAAGCGCCGGCAACGTGAGCAGCCCTCCGGCATATTGGTCATGATGCTGTGCGGGCAATCTGGGCAGCAGCATCAACGGGTCGGAAAGAGTGTGCTGTGGCATCGCCCCGTTGACTCTGTCTGTCCAATGGCGAAACGTCAGGGTCATCGCGGAAAGTCCGGCGGCATCAATCCCTTCAGGCGTGGACACGCGATCAAATACGGCTCTGGCGAGGTTATTTACCGAATGTTCGGACAGATAGCTCAGGGCGGTGGATACATATTGCGTTGGCGACATTTCGAACGGCGCGTGGTTGTCCAGAACCCTCCACTGGCCATTGCGTTTCAGCGCCCATTTAGGCTGCATCGAGGATTCATGGCGTAGCATGTTTTCAAATTCGTCGAAACCTTCGGGTTTAAACCTCGGGTGTTGCAGATAAACCAGCTCGGTGTCAGCGTGTAAAACCTGCTTTACCAGTGGGTAGTGCAATCCCTCGATTTCTATGGACTCACTCGTTTCCGGTTTTGTGGCTTTGCCCCAGTTTTTCCACTGCGCTACGGACAAGTCCAATGCGGCTGTTTGATGGGCTGACAGACGCTCGACCAGCACGTTTGTAGTCGCTGCGACGTCGACTTCCGGGACTCGGTGCGAGCGATTGCTCGGACCGGGTATGGCGTCGGTCGTTTCGGTGGACGCTGGATCGGTTGCGGCTTGATGGTGGTGTCGCGGCCCGTCGATTTCACGCCACCGCTTGGTGCCCGGAATCCGTTCAACCCATTTACCCGTTGGAGTCGCCTCCCCGGCATGTGTCTGTCGCCAGCCGTGCGCAGTGTTTCCCACCATGATCATGCCGTCGTCCATTTCGACATACGCTTTATTGTGCTTGTCGTATCGAAACCCCTCTGCCGTGCCTGGCTGTAACTTCAGTTGGCTCGCCGACTCGGCGTTGATAAACCCCGAGTGTTGCGCTTGCTCTCTGGTGGAGGTGCTTGCGACAGCAGCCTGCCGGCTTTCCCTGAAATGCAGGGACACCCAGTCGGCTGCGTGTGATTGACGCGAACCCTCAGGGTAGTGGTGGATGGTGATTGTGGGGCGCGGGGAAGTTACAGCTGGTAAGGGGTTAACGGTGACCGTGCGGGGCGCGGTTATTGTCGGTAAAGAGCTTGAAGACGCGCCGGTTGCGGCAGGCAGATTGACGGCACCTGTAGCAGGATGAGTGATTTCGCCGGTAGTTGGTCCGAGAGGATTGCCTGAATGTTCGATGGGGGCCCCGGACGAATCGGGCGAAAGCGTGCGCGGAATTTTCCTGGGGGGCTTTGCCATTGAATGACTCCTTGAGATTGTTGATCCAGTCGTTTGCATAGGGGTGGAGGAGCCATTGTCGGGAAAAGATCTTCCGGCCGTGCGGTACATATGTATTGCATTGTCAGCGTTTGCCGCACGATGTTGCGTAATCCGGCGCAAGTGTAAAAACTCTCATGGCAGCGTCGCCGGCGAGAGTTTTTACATCGACCTTCACCGCTCTCTGAGGATGAACACGGATTCGGGATTCGACTGGACGTTCAATACGCCACCGATCAGCCATACCAATTTGTTTTGTGCCGCGGCGGTTGTCAGGGCTTGCAACGCGTCGGCGCCGATTCTGGCCGGCAAGTCCGGGTCTGCCAGCTCATTGCCTGGGGTATGGGACAGGCCGATATATTCCACCGCACCCAGTTTCAGAAAGTAGATCTGGTCATGGGGTTCACGTCGCAGTACCAGGGTTGGCTTACGGTGTTCATACGTCAGGGGAAAGACGTCGTAGCCGCTTCGAACCAACAAGGCGCCCAGCAGGCGCCTGAGGTTCAGATCTGTCGGGTAGGCTTTGTAGTGGTTCCACTCGACAGGAAAGTACTTGGGATCGAACGTTAGCCGTTCCAGTTCGCTGTCGATCTGGGAGGGCATCCGGATAAGTTTTTTCCCCTCGAAATCGATGGATGGCGCCACCGCCAGCATGTTCAGCGGGTCCGCATAAGCCGGTGCGGAGGGAAAGGGGTTCTGCTTCCACTGATGTAGCACGGCTTGAATATTGACCAGTCCGGTGCCGGTAATCATTGGCGAGTTGCCCGCGAGTTCGAACAGTTTTCTGGCGACGGCATATGCAGTGGGATCAGAAAAGTCGGGAAACGCTCTGGCAACCGACTGCGATATCGGTTCAGAAAAAAAACGTTTACCGGGGTTGATTTCTCCCGGATCGTTACCTATGCGAAACGTCGCAACAGGCTGTAACGAGGGCGCCGTGTAGAGCATGTTTTCGAACGCATCGAAGTCTGCTGGCGCGAAGTCGGGATGTTGCACAAAGTAGACTTTAGGTGTGCGGTTGGAGCCGACGGGCACGATGGGATAATGAAACCAGCCAAGTTGAACGGACTCCACCAGCGGTGGTTTGTTCAGATGGCCCCACGGTAACCAGAAAAACGGTGTTTGCTCGGCCGCGGCGCTTGTGTCGGGGGAGGGTGCTGGCACTGGCACTGGCACTGGATCTTCGGGGGGGACGGTCCGTGGGCGTTTGCTTGGGCCAGGTTGCGATTCGTCCACTTCGCCACTCTGCCGAGAGCCGCCCTCGGCAGGACTCTCGCCGGATGGTGAGTCCGTACCCTTTCGACGCCATAGTACTGTTCCGGGAATCTGTTCAAAAAATACATCAGGCGAGTTTCTGCTCGTCACCGAGGCAAGTTGATACTCACCTTGTTGGTTTTTCCGGACCATGACCGTGCCCTTCGCTGTATCGACGAAGGTATGTTTGAGTTTGTTGTAACGGATGCCACTCGTTGATAGCTCTGCTCTGGTCAGCGTTGTGGCGTCCTCGGGTGTCAGGTAAGAGATGGTTTGTGGCGTGGCAGGCGTACTGGGCCGAGACTCTGTCGATTGCCAGCCGGGGCGCTGAATGTGCCAACTGGCCTGGCCTTCGATCCTGGTCAGCACCGGTCCGGGAACACCAGGCGCAAAGGTCAATGGAACGTAATAGTTGCCCTGCAAATCCCGTTCGACAACGAACCGGCCTTCGCTGCCGATTTGTGCGTAGGTCCTCTGATCCGGTCCGGTGAACAAACCGGTGTTTTCTCCGCTCGGCGTCAGCTCGTGCAATCGGTCCTGAGGCCAGGCGATTGCGCTGCGGGCGGTTCTGTATTCGTTGACGATGACGGCGGGCGACCGATTGGTGGAGGTGCCGGGAGGCGGCGATCCCGGGGACGAATCAAGGCTCGACAGTAGGGTGTCAGGTAAGTTTGTGGTAACACGGCTACCCGAGCCTGACTGCACAGTTCTTGTTGTAGCAGTCGTATCGGCGGGTGTTGTCACTTGAGCTTTCTTGGGTGGTTTGGGCATGTGAAATTACTCGTTGAAGGAGGGGCGCGGACCGCACGAAAGTGCCTCGCCGCATTTTTCAGGCGCACTCGTCTACATCCCGGAGAGTCCAGGTTGGGAAACGATGGCGAAGTTCGATTACTTCAACTTCGGAGCGCGCGCGTGGTTATCGGGTTTGCCTGATGTGCGGCGTGTTAAGTGCCAGGCTCATTGAAGAGGTTGAGATCTTGATGGCTGCAGCGGTTGATTACCCTTAGGCGGGAGTACTCAACGCGGGATTTGTCGCTGCGCAGTATCCAGCCGTGCGCGGGAAAGCTGTAACTCAGCGCCCCGGGCCGGTTGTCGTCGAGGATAATGTTTCTCACTTTGGCCGCTTTATTGGCCATTGCCGCAAAGACTTCCGGCAAGGCTTTTGTCGGGTCGGGTTCTTCAAAGAACCGTGCATCCAGGCCGTCCAGGTAAACCCTGTCGAAGGACAAATCGACGATATGGACGACTCCTTTTTGGGTGATGACGCGTACCTGATCGATCAGGTCTTCGCTTTCGTAATCGGGTAGATGAACAATGCAGGTGCCGACATGCAACTGGTTGTTTTCCAGCCTGATCTCGACCTTGCCAAGTGTTGTCGCGTCAAGATCCCAGGTAGACGAGTAAGGCAATCTGGCTGGAGCGTTCGCAAGTGCCCCCGGGGTCGAGAGTCTGATCGCGATGTCGGCCACCAGATGAATCAGGTACGTGGCGCCACTGCCTTCAAGATTCTGGATCGAGGTTTGTTCGGGGTAGGAAAAAAGCGAACCGCATCCTGCCCTGTCGAATTCGAAGGGCTTGGAATCCGGCAGTTCAAAAGGGGTCTGGTCTGTGCGACGTGGCAACGGCAGTGACATCTGCATCAGCCAACGATCAAAGCCATACGGGTTATGGCTTTCAAGGGGGCAAATATCGGTTTCAGGTGTAAGACCTGCATTGACAGGAATACCACCCTTAAAAATGAGCACGACCCGGTAGTTGGGATATGCGGCCATGGTTCTCAGGATTCTGGTCATGTTTCTGGGGTCGGATCCACCTTGCGCGTAGGCAAAATTTCTGAACTTTATTGTGTTTTGGCCAAAGTGATAAAGCAGGTCACAGCCAGCAAAGAGCTCTCGATTATTTTTCCACTCGCCAGAGCCAAAGTGCGCTTCAACTTTTGTGAGTTCGCTTAAGTCGTAATCCAGATGCAGGCGGACTACTGCCTCGGCACGTTTTATGGACCAGAATGTCGTATTTTTTCTGGACCTTGGCAGGTAATAACTCGCTTCTCGTTGATGCTCGATCGAGCACTCGGAAGCGTGGAGGATTAGTGGTCTTTCTGGAGTACCTTTTTTCACAACGACGACCTTGACCTCAAGATCCTGGCCGTTTTCGATATTGGCGGGCAGTTCAGATGCGTCAGGCAGTTTTAAGAAGTAGCCATCGCTGGTCATGAACGTCAGTTTATTATTCTGTGGGACGAAGTTTTCTGCGCTTTTCTTATATACGTGTTTAATGATCACCACACTTTTCGGGGTGTCCGCGAATGGGAACCGTGAACTGATGATCAGTGAGCCATCCTCGATTAGCCAACTATCGATCAGTTCATATTTCCAGTTGAGCAAGATAATACTTTCTTCTGCGCCATCTTCTATGATGGTGATCCGGCCCGGTTTATGCTCAATGATGTATTCGTCAACGCCTGCTTCGCCAGCGGCAGTTGCTCCCGTGTGCGACAGATGGATTTGATCGTTCCCGGCACCCGCATTGATCGTGTCCTCGCCACGTGAATTAATAATGTTGCGATGTTCTGAACCGATCACAACACTGATGGCGCCACTTACGGTTTCGACATTTTCAATACTTTCCAAGAGGCTGTGGAGGGTATGTTTTTCGCCACCTTCGGCAGATGGGGCGGTCTCTAATAGCTGCAGGGTTTGGGCGAGTAAATCGACGTGATAACCTTTTTTATCTCTGCGACGGGTGTAGTTGTTCCCGGCCAGGACAAGGGTGTCGGTACCTGCGCCACCTTTCAGTGTCGAGTATTCAATTACCGGGATATCCTTTACCAGAAGATCACCTGCGCCCTCAAACACGAAGCGATCGTTTTTGTCCCCGCCCGTCAGCTGTTTCTTTCCCGATCGGTAATGAAAGCTGTTTGGCTTGTTCTCAACGCCCTTGATCGAATCCTGACCATCGCTGATGAACCAAAGAATGCCCTTGTGTTCGGCAGATGTTCCCAGCTCTGCGCCAGGGGTGTCTTTGGTAACACCGCTGCGGGCATCAATGACATCATCGCCCCCCTTGATCTCGGGGACTTGTATCGTTTCCCAACTGTCTTGTTTGGTCCACCAGTTGCGCTTGCGCACCAGGGATGGTTTGAGGTGGACTTCGAATTTGCCGTTCACAATGGCTTCGGTGGTGTCCTTTAATTGGCCATCCAGGAGTTTTCTGGCTGTTAACTGCAATTGTGTCGCGTGTTGCAAGCTGGTTTTAGCCAGCAGATAACGGTTCTGCACGGCCTCGTCGGGTTCCATCATGCAGAACGAGAACCAGCCTGTACGCCAGCGTTCGTCCAGTGTCAGTTCGATGTAGTCATCAATGTCGTCAACAATGCGGACTGCGCCATAAATTTGCGATCCGATGGCTAGGATGGCTCCCGCCGCCAAGCCTACTGGACCTGCAAATGAAAACCCTGCCAACGCGGCGGTGCCAAGGATGACGGTCATGGCCGCGCTGGTAATACTCAGGCCAGCACTCACGTAGTGATCCATGGCTTGTTTGCCGGTTGCATTTTCTGCGGCATTGATCGATCTGACGGCGGTGAAGATATCGAACGGCAATGTCAGTGCACCACCGATCAGCCCGCCGGAACGGCCGAGCCTCAGCGCAAAACGGGTTTTGGCAAAATCCAGCAGGGCGCCTTGTCCGGCCGAAAGCATATTGGAGGCAATTTTGCTGACGGCAATATCAACGGCGATGGAAGCGACTTCGGTGCCAATACCCACGCTGTTGATTGCAACTTCAGTGGTATTGTCAGCTTTGATAGCATCCACCACACCGCGCAAACCCATGAATATGCCGAAACCTTGAATGCCGACACTGGAACCAAGCGTCGCATAACTTTTTGCCATTGCCACCCAGCGGGGATTATGTTTGGGCAAGTTTGCGTGATACAGGTCAAGTTTCTGAGCGGAGCCTAATAGCTTAACCAGTTTGCTGCGGTAATTATCTTTGTCTGCAGTGACTTGCGAATTTTCTCCTATCAAGTGCGGGGCGGTCAGTGGGCGTTCGCTGGCCATTTCGAAAAGCAGTGTGGTCAATAAATAGCTGTCTTGGCCCGTTGACGTCTTCATGTAGTGTTCAATATCGACAGCACTAAATTGCAACGAGTTGATGAAAGATCGCTTGGGAACCCGGAAAAAGGTGTTCTTGCCGTTAAGTGGATGGCCGTCAACCGTAGCGCCTAATGCATCAAGAGATGCTCGAGTTATTGAGATGCTGCCGATTTGCAGCGGGCCGAATACTGAGTCGGCGAGTTTCAACTGATCTACTTTGCTTGTTCTTTTTGTGTTGCTGTGTTTGAGATCAATGGTTGAAACATTATGCTCATTGCGTTCAAAACGCATGTCTGTGATGACCACAGCATCTGCGACTTCTGCAGTTTCCAATGACGCTTTGCGTATCATGGTGGCCATCTGAACTTCCTTGTTCTGGCAAGTTTTTATTAACGCTAGGCGTGATACTACGATCGATTTCCGGACGATGTACATCAACGGGTTGTTGCTGTGTATTGCGCTTGAGGAATGCAGTTGTTGAGGCGGGAATAGGGGGCGAGCAATCCCGGCGGCCGCTGCGAAACTCCAGCGCGAAGCCTTGGCAGCAGCAGCGAGGGTGCTGGACCTGGAATTGCACCGTCAGTCAGCGGCGCTGGAAAGACACTTTGCCGATCTGCCTGCGTGGAACACGCCGCAGGGTGGGCTGTTGCGGCGCAGCTGGGAAAACGGCCTGGAAACAATAACCGGGCTGAGGGCTGGTTTATTTATGCTCTGACGCCGTTTTGCCAGTGGCTCGATTATCGGGCAGCGACAGTGGCGGCGCGCGCTTTGTTCTGATGTTCGCAACGCTGCAAAACGTTCAGCTGCGAATAAGTTATTTCCCGAGATTTGTTACTGTCCAGAATCCATTTGCGGTTCGCCAGGTTGTACTTCAGTCTGCCTCGAGTACCGTCGCTCATTGCAACATTGCGCACGTACAGCTCGCGTTGAGCCAGCGCAGAAAACTCTTCGGGCAAATCTTCCATAGACGGCGGGTCAAAATATCTGGCGTCGAGGCTGTCGATATAAACCCGGTCGAAAGTCAGGTCTACGGTGTGTACCACGCCTTTTGGCCCGATGACAAAAATCTGGTCAATCAGATCTTCGGGGCCGTACTGCGGTAAATGCAGGGTAACCGTTCCGATGTACAGCTGATTTCCCGTCAGGACGATTTTGAAGTCTTTGATCTGCGTCGCATCGATTTCCCAGGTGGATGAGTTGTCCAGCCGAGTTTCGGCAGTCGCCAGGCCGCCCGGCGTCGAAATCCGAAATACTCTGTTCTCGACCAAATGGATCACATAGGTGGCACCTGCACCTGCAATGTTTTCGATCGCAGTTTGTTCGGTTATAGGCAAGAACCCGATACAGGAAGAAGCGTGATCCAGTTTCTCCGGGTAGGTTTCGGGTATTTCGAAAACCTCGTTGTCGTGGGTTCTCAGCGGGAAACGCAAGTTATGGCTGGTCAGTGTATTGGCGACAACGCTGTGTTTATAGTGTGCCGGAGGTACGGCGTACTCCTTTTCCAGGATCAGCGTATGGGATTTTCCATCGCGAAATACCAGCTTATAGCCATGAGTAGAGACGCTGGCTGCGAGGTTTTTCAGGGCAGCATCAAGCGTCGTTTCTGCATACTGGCCGACTCCGGCAATCTGCAACAGGTTTTCACCGAAGTAAAACAGAAAATCTGCCGAGACATTGATCTTGTCCTTGTCCGCCGCTGCGTTCTTCAAAATGGACGGGGTGGTGGCAAAGGCAACATGCGCACTGGTCAATTCGGCGTAATCGTAATCAAGGAAGATGCGGGTGCCGAAAGTGGAATCGGGGGATCTGCCGGTAATGAATTGAGTGTGCTGGTTGTAGCGTTGAAGGTAAAAGTGGGTATTTTGCCGGGTGGGCACCTGACACACTGCTGCGTGGACAATGGTCGTTGGTTCAGGGCGTCCCTGCTTGGTCTTTTCTGCGCTTATCTTAACGGGATCGTCGTGCTCGATTGTTTCAGGCAGATCCGGCTTCAGGTGATATCCATCGCGAGTAGTGATTATTAATTTGTCATTGTGCAACACCCGACGGCCGTCGGTTTTTTTGTACACGTTATCGATGGCTATTCTGCTTCGGCGACCGTAATGAAAGTCGAAGCTCACTTCGATGGAAAGACGACATCTGTCCACCTCCCATTTCTCGATCTGGTCCATTCGCCAACCCAACGATATCCTGCTTTCGTCGACGCCATCTTCCGAGATGAGAACTGAACCCTCCGCCAATTCCACGTGATAAAAATCCACTCCCGATTCACCGAATGCGGTGGCGTTTGCCTTGTACAGATAAATCAAGTCGTTACCGGCGCCAGCATTGATGGTGTCCGCGCCTCTTGAGGTAATCACGTTTGATGCAGCGGTGCCCGTGACGACGCTTCTTCCGTCTTGCAGCGTCTGAACGTTCTCAATGCTTTCGAGCAGTGCCTTGAAGGAGTACGTCTCGCCATCCACTACAGACGCGTCCGGGTTCGGCTTATAGGTTTGCAAGGTGCCCGCCACCAGATCGATGTCGTAGCCGCGACCAGTGTCCGGATGCGACTGGATGCCATCCATGATCAAGGTATCGCTGCCGGCACCGCCCTTGAGTCGGGAAAACTCACTGCTTTCGATATGTCTTGCCAGGTCATCCGCTGCATCCTGGGCAATGAACCTGTCATCTTTATCGCCTCCCGCCAGATCCTTTACGCCTTCTCCGTAATAAAAGGCATTGGGCTTTTGCGCAACGCCGGTGATGGTGTCCTTGCCACTACCGATCAACCACAAAATACCTTTGGTTTCCCCCGGGGTACCCAGTACTGCGCCAGGGGTTTCAGCCGTTACGCCGTCGCGAGCATCAATGGTATCGTCAAGGCCGACCACCTCCGGGACGTAGACAATCGGCATGGTTTCGACCCCCCACCAGTGCTTTACGCGCTCGCGTCTTTTCTTCAGGCGATCTTCATAGCTGCCGTACACGACGGCTTCGATGCTGTCCCTTTGCGTCTCGTCGAGTATCTGTTTGGCGGTTGCCTGCATTCGTTTGGCGGTTTCGATTTTGGCTTTGGCCAGTTCGTAACGATTTTTGATGTCCTGGTCTATGTCCATCAACGGCACAAAGGAAAACCATCCGGTGCGCCAACGCTCTTCAACGGTGAGTTCGATGTAGTCATCGATTTCATCCACCATGCGTACCGCGCCGTAGACTTGCGATCCAATCGCCATCAGCGCACCCGCGGCGAGGCCGACCGGGCCGGCGAAGGAGAAACCGGCCATGGCGGCGCTACCGAGAATGACAGTCATGGCGGCACTGGCGATGTTCAAACCGCCGCTGACATAATGATCCAAGGCCTCTTTGCCGGTTTTATTGCTGGCTGCGTTGAATTCTCTGACGGCGCTGACGACATCGAACGGCAGTGTGAATATGCCGCCGATGAGTCCTCCGGACCGACCCAGGCGGATCCCGGCGCGGGTTTTGATGAAGTCCTTCAATGCGCCATTGCCGGCCTCGATCATGCGCTGGCCAACTTTGGTCACGGCTACGTCGGTGATGATCGAGACCACCTCTGTGCCGATCCCGACGCTGTTGAAGATGATCTCATCCTTGTCATTGCGCTTCACGGCATCGTGAATACCGCGAATTCCCATGAATATGCCAAAAGCCTGAATACCGACGCTGGCGCCGATCATGGAATGGTTCTTGATGATGAGCCAGCTCGGGTTTTTGCGATTGGCTGAATAGGACAAATGCAAATCGAGGGTTTGGGCCGAGCTCAACAGGCGAGCCATTTTTTTTGCGTATCCACTATCGTCGACACTTGCCGCAACGTCTTCTCTGATGACCGGCGGGGCAGTGGCCGGGCGCAGATTGGCGAGTTCGAACAGAAATGAAGGCAGTAAGTAGTCATCACCGAAAGTGGAAATTTTCATGCGCTTTTCGATGGCGGGATAGCTGAGTTGCAGGGCGTTGACGAAAGATCGACTGGGCTGGCGAAACTGTGTGTTATGACCGGTCAGCGGCTGGCCATCGATGGTCGCTCCCAACGCATCCAGGGCCCGGCGTGTCACGGTGTACGAACCTATTTTGAACGGTCCGAACAGATCGTCGAGCACCTTTAGCTGACCGGGCTTTCGTTGACCGGTCGAGGCAGATGTATTTTCCGTCACATCGGTGCCTGTAGCTTCGAAGTCGATCGTGTCGGCGGTGCGTTCATTGGTGTGCATGCCGATGTCCAACACTTCGACGGTGTCATTTTGGGCATAAGTGTTTTTAACAGTTGTGGCTTTTGACATTGAAACTTCCTTGTTCAAATAGTCTGCAGCATACGGAGCAATGTTGCTGATAGAGATATAACTTCATGTAGTACGAGTAAAGAACCGATGTGTTTCAATTAAAGAAGGGGGTGGAAGCTCGTCTACTTGAGTATTGAGGAATCTGGTTCTTCCAGGCGGGAGTCACTCCGTACTCCCATACAGAACAATGATTTCAGTGTTTTTGGTGAGCCCATGTTCAGCGATTGTGCGTGGTTGTATCGAGGGGCGGAGGAACTTTTTATAACAGTATGTTAAGTGTTGCGAAGTGTTTTTGTTGTCTGCAAGTTTCGAACAGCAGTTTCTGAAAATAAAGGAAGTAGTTTGCCCTGACGCATCCGTCTGGACTTCTCCTGACTAGTGAATGACCTGCTTCGCCACTTGCGTGCGGTATATATGTTTTGAGCTGAAGGCAAACGATGCAAGACGTTGCCGCTGCTTGAGGCCGGTGATCCTCAAGGTTGTGTGTAGCGGGGCGGGCTGATTCCAGGAGGAATGAGCCCGCCAGTGTTTCAATGGCTGCTGAGCAAAGACGCCGCGCCGGCACCACCAAACAAACCGGCACTGATCCGGTTGAACCAGCTCTGGCCTTTCCCACTGCGCAGATAATGTGCGGCGCCATTGGCACCCAGTCCGTAGGCCAGCTTGCAGAGCAGATCAAGCACCGTCCAGGTGGCGATCATCACTAGCAACTGCGGGAGGAACGGTTGTTCGGCGCTGAGAAACTGCGGCAGGAATGCGGCGAAGAACAGGATGTCCTTCGGATTGCTTGCGCCCAGCAAGAAGGCGCGGCCGAACAGCGTACGGAAGCGTGGCACCGGCGCAGCTTGCGGCACTTCGGCACCCACCGATGGCTGACGCGATTGCTGCCAGCTCTGCCAGGCGAGGTAGAACAGGTACAGGGCGCCAACGATTTTCAGGGCGCTGAACAGTTTTTCCGACGCTAGCAATAACGCACCGAGCCCTAGGGCCGAGGCGCTGAGCAGACAGATCGAAGCGCTGACACCGCCGAGGAAGGCCGGGTAAGAACGCCGCAAGCCATAATTCAGGCTGTTGCTGATCATCAACAGCGACAGTGGCCCCGGAATCAGGATCACCACCAGCGCAGCACCACTGAACAGCAGCCAGGTTTCCAGACTCATCACTTTCCTCCTTTTTTGTTGTACTCAAGAATGTGCAAAAGCCCCACCCGCGAGGGTGAGGCTGTTTTGACGCTTGAACCGCGTGACGCTTACAAGAAGATGAACTTGGCGATGAAGATCGCGCAGAGCACCCACAGGCTCACGGAAATTTCTTTGTATTTACCGGTGCCGGCCTTCAGCGCGACATAAGTAATGAAGCCCAGCGCGATACCGTCGGCGACCGAAAAGGTCAGTGGCATCATGATCGCGGTGACGATGGCCGGGATGGCGTCAGTCGCTTCGTCCCATTCGATGTGAGCCATACCGCCCATCATCAGCATCGCAACGTAGATCAAAGCACCGGCGGTGGCGTAAGCGGGAATCATGCCGGCCAGCGGTGCGAAAAACATCGCCGCTATAAATAGCACACCTACGGTGACTGCGGTAAGACCAGTCCGACCGCCAGCAGCCACGCCGGCAGCACTTTCTACATAGCTGGTGACAGGTGGAACGCCGACCACGGCGCCGAAGACGCTGGAGGCACTGTCGGCTTTCATTGCGCGGGAGAGGTTTTCGATACGGCCGTCGGCATTGACCAGATTGGCGCGCTGGGCAACGCCCATCAGCGTGCCGGCGGTGTCGAACATGTGCACAAAGAGGAAGGCGAGTACCACGCTGATCATGCTGACGTTAAACACACCGGCAACATTCATGGCCATGAAGGTCGGGGCCAGGCTCGGCGGGGTCGACATGATTCCTTCGTAGTGCACGATGCCCAGGCCCCAACCGGCCAGGGTCACGGTGATGATGCTGATGAGGATTGCGCCGAAGACTCGGTGATAGCTGAGGATGGCGATCATCAGAAAGCAGATGGCCGCGAGCAGTGGGCCCGGTTCACGCAGGGAGCCGAGTTTGATCAGGGTCGCTGGACTATCGACGACGATGCCGGCGGTTTTCAGACCGATCAGGCCAAGGAACAGACCGACACCTGCACCCATCGCAAAGCGCAGGCTGACCGGAATGCTGTTGAGCAACCACTCACGAATCCGCGAGAAAGTCAGGATCATGAACAGCACACCGGAGACGAATACCGCACCCAGCGCAGTTTCCCAGTTGTAGCCCATGGTGCCGACCACGGTATAAGTGAAGAACGCGTTGAGGCCCATACCTGGCGCCAGACCCACTGGCCAGTTGGCGTACAGGCCCATCAACAGGCAGCCCAGTGCAGCGGCGATACAGGTGGCGACGAAGGCTGCACCGTGATCGATCCCGGCATCGGCCATGATGTTCGGGTTGACGAAGATGATGTATGCCATGGTGATGAAGGTTGTCAGACCGGCAATCAGCTCGGTCTTCACCGTGGTGCCGTGCAAGCTGAGTTTGAACAGACGTTCCAGCAGACCACTGCGTAATGGTGGCGAGAGGTCCAGCGTCGATGCTTCGGATTTGCGGCTTTCCACAGCGAGTACTCCTCAAGAGTTTTATTGTTATTTCCAGGGCCGGACCCATGAGGGGTGGCAGCGGCCCTTTGAGGCATACGCGAATTTGTTGACCATGCGGTCAGGAACTCGCACGCTGTGGATTATGCTTTTGTGTACAAATAAAGCAAATATTGTTTTTGGTTTTGTTTACGAAAGTTCCGTCGATAGGGATATATCGCCTGCACTGGCCCCTTCGCGAGCAGGCTCGCTCCCACATTTGAAATGCGTTCCTCTGTGGGAGCGAGCCTGCTCGCGAAGAAGCAGTCCCATTCAATCGAGAACTGCCTGACTGTTCCCCAACGCCAGATTCACCGCCAACCAGCCATTCACTGCCGCTTCCCCGGCCTCGGCAAACACCCGCTCCAGCAATTTCACCTGCTCACGGCGCAACGCCTGCTCAAATTTCGCACCTTCCGCCGTCAACTCCAGCAGCCGCTTACGCTTGTCAGCCGCGGACGCCACGCTGTCGACCAGATGCATTTCCTGCAACTGCCGCAACGGCATGTTCAAGGCTTGTTTGCTGACGCCGAGCAATCCAAGCAATTCCTTCACGCTCAAATTCGGGTATCGAGCGATGAAAAACACAATGCGCTGATGTACCCGCGAGAGCCCACGGCGCTCGAGCATTTCATCAGCCTTGGCGGTGAAGGCCTGATAGCCGAAGAAAAACGCTTCCATCGCCTGTTGTTGGCTTGCAGGGTTTTTAAGGTCAAGCATGTTGACGTACTCGCTCAAGCTGTCGTAATTTCAGTCAACCAGTTTGACTCATTTTTCGCATCCCTTGCCACCGGTGACTTCCATGGCTTTTTCCGAACGTGTCTCACGCCTTAAAAGTTCTTTGATCCGTGAAATCCTTGCCGCCGCCCAACGACCGCAGGTGATGTCGTTCGCTGGCGGTTTGCCGGCCGAAGCCATGCTGCCCAAGGTCGAGTGGGCCGACATGCCGCTGGCGCTCGGCCAATACGGCATGAGCGAAGGCGAACCGGCGTTGCGCGAAGCGTTGGCGGCAGAGGCGAGGGCGCTTGGCCTGGATTGCTCGGCGAGTCAGGTTCTGGTGGTCAGTGGTTCCCAGCAAACCCTCGATCTGGCAGCCAAGTTGTACATCGACAAGGGCACGGAAATTTTGCTGGAGGCGCCGACCTATCTCGCCGCGCTGCAAATCTTTCAGCTGTTCGGCGCCGATTGCCTGACCGTGCCGCAGGAGTCCGACGGTCCGAATCTGGCGCAATTGCGCGAGCGTCTGGAGCAGCATCGTCCGGCGTTCATCTATCTGATTCCAACATTCCAGAACCCGTCCGCTGTCCGCTACAGCGAGGCCAAACGTGCTGCCGTCGCCGCATTGCTCGATGAATTCGGCGTCACCCTGATCGAAGATGAACCCTATCGTGAACTGACTTTCGATGGCGGTAGCGCCAAACCGATTGCCGGGCGTCTGAAGAAGGCGAGCTGGATTTACACCGGCACCGTGTCGAAAACCCTGCTGCCTGGTTTGCGTGTTGGCTACCTGATTGCCAGTCCCGATCTGTTCCCGCATCTGCTTAAGCTCAAGCAATCGGCGGATCTGCACACCAACCGCATCGGTCAGTGGCAGGCGCTGCAATGGATCGGCACGGAGAAATATCAGCAGCACTTGAGCGAATTGCGAGGGTTCTATCGGCAGCGGCGGGACGCGTTTCAAGCAGCGTTGGCAAGGCACTTTGCTGATTTGGCCGACTGGAACATGCCGCAGGGCGGGCTGTTTTTCTGGCTGACGTTGAAGCAACCGCTGGATACGCGAACGTTGCTCAATGAGGCATTGGCCAATGATGTGGCGTTTATGCCAGGGGAACCGTTCTTTCCCGATCCGGATAACAATCTTGGGCATTTGCGCCTGAATTTCAGCCATATCGATCCGGCGCGGCTGGATGAAGGTTTGAAGCGATTAGCGGCGGTGGTGCGGCGGGCGCAGGTAGATAAAGCGGCTTGAAAACAAATAAACCGGCTCACAGGCCGGTTTATTTTTTAACTGGGATTTGCGGTGGCTGAGAGGGCCTCTTCGCGAGCAGGCTCGCTCCCACAATGGAAATGCATTCTAAGGGTGGGAGCGAGCCTGCTCGCGAAGGCGTCATCAATCCACCCCATAATCTTCAGACCGCAGCAAAGCGCTTATCAAGATAATCAATAATCACCTTGGACTCATACATCCAGGTGGTCTGGCCATTCTCTTCAATCCGTAGGCAAGGCACCTTGATCCGGCCACCCTGTTCCAGCAGGGCCTGACGATCCTGCTCGTTGTTCTTCGCATCCTTCAGCGCCACCGGCACATTCAAACGACGCAGCGTGCGGCGGGTTTTCACGCAGAACGGGCATGCATGGAACTGATACAGAGTCAGGCCTTGCGCGGCAGCATTGACCTGGGCCTGAGTTTCGGCAGGACGCTGTTTCTTGCCCGGGCGGGTGATGAAGTCGATGAAGATAACCAGTTGGCCGAGGCCGACACGAAGCGCTTTGACGAACACGTTTAAAGCCTCACGGTGCAAATTGAGAAAGGCGCGCAGCTTACCCGATTTTTCACAGGCGAAAAAAAACTGGCGATGAATGCCGGTTTTTTCTTCTTACAGCAAATTACTTGATGAGGCTGAGGAATTCGCTGCGGGTCGCGGCGTTTTCGCGGAACTCGCCGAGCATCACCGAGGTGATCATCGACGAATTCTGCTTCTCGACACCGCGCATCATCATGCACATGTGCTTGGCTTCGATCACCACCGCTACGCCCAGCGCGCCGGTGACTTGCATCACTGCATCGGCGATCTGGCGGCTGAGGTTTTCCTGGATTTGCAGGCGGCGGGCGTACATGTCGACGATTCGCGCGACCTTCGACAGGCCCAGCACTTTGCCGCTCGGGATATACGCGACGTGCGCCTTGCCGATGAACGGCAGCAGGTGGTGTTCGCACAACGAGTACAACTCGATGTCCTTGACCAGCACCATTTCGCTGTTATCGGAGCTGAACAAGGCACCGTTGGTGACTTCTTCGAGCGTCTGTTCATAACCGCGGCAGAGGTACTGCATGGCTTTGGCGGCACGCTTTGGCGTGTCGAGCAGGCCCTCGCGGGACACGTCCTCGCCCAATTGGCCGAGAATCGCGGTGTAATTCTGTTCCAGGGACATGAAACTACCTGTGGGGATTTTCGCAAAGGGCAAGGGTACGGTGGCGGACACAACCCTGCAAGTTCGGTGTAACGCGATTATTCGTCGCGGCCTTCCATCATGGTGCGTTTAAGCATCACGTAAACCGCGCCGGCGCCGCCGTGTTTCGCCTGACACGAGCAGAAACCCAGCACTTGGGCATGCTGGCGCAACCAGGTGTTGACGTGGCTTTTGATCATCGGCCGCTTGCCGTCCAGGCGCACAGCCTTGCCGTGGGTGACGCGCACGCAGCGGATTTCGAATTTGGTCGCTTCGGCGAGAAACGCCCAGAGCGTTTCGCGGGCCTTTTCTACGCTCATGCCATGCAGGTCGAGGCTGCCTTCGAACGGAATCTGGCCGACCTTGAGCTTGCGCATCTGACTTTCCTGCACGCCGTCGCGCGCCCACATCAACTCGTCTTCCGGGCCGACGTCGATCACGAACTGATCGGACAGGCCATCCACGGTAGCGGTGTCGGTACGCACGGTGGCGGATTGGCGCAGCTTGGCGATCTGTGCGCGGTCAGCCTTGGGTTTGCCGGTGTCGGCGCGGTCGTGCTTGATCGGCTTGACGCCTTGGATTGCACTTTTGAACAGGGAAAAATCGTCGTCTTGCATGTCAGCCTCCGCGAAGGGCGGCCAGTTTACCCAAGTCGAAACAAAACGGCCCGGCAAAAAGCCAGGCCGGTGAGTCAGTCGTGTTTTTTCATCAGATGCGGGGACATGTTCAGTTCCCGCGATTGCCGTGCGCGACGGCGGCAGCGCCGCCACAGGGCGACGCCGAAATACAGAAACAGCAAACCGACTGCCAGAATGATTGCCGAGCCCATTGGCGTAGCGTTCAAGTCGCCGAGCGCTGGCGGGCGCCCGAGGAGACTGGCGGCCCCGGCCATCGCCAGCAGCACACCGAACGTCGCCAGAATGGCGGCGATCGCCGCGCCGAATCGAAATCGCCAGTTGCTTTGGCCTTTGGGCCGCAAGCGGCGTGCGTCAAATCCATCGGATAACTTCATTCCGACCTTCCTCAATGGGTATCGGCCCTTCGACCGGGAGTTGACCGGGTTGTTCCTGAGGCTATGGCATTTGCGGCAAATGAGAGGACTTTGCGGATGAGCGGCGCCGTGAGCCGCTCATCAGAGCAGATCAGATCAGGTCTTGAGTCAGTGCGAGCGTGGCGAAATTGTCCGCCATGATCGCCATTTCGGCTTCCTGCACCACGGCGGCGCTGAGCACGCGGCCCTTGAATGGCAGGTCGCGGGTGGCACAGGCGTCTTCCACCAGGGTGCAACGGAAGCCCAGGTTTTTCGCTGCACGTACGGTGGTGCTGACGCTGGAGTGGCTCATGAAACCGCAGACGATCAAGTCCAGCGAGCCAAGGTTTTGCAAACGATCGAGCAACTCGGTGCCGTGGAACGCGCTCGGCAGCAGTTTGCCGATAATGGTTTCATCGCCCTGTGGTTCGAGACCGGGGATGAATTCGCCGCGTTCGCCCTGCGGGTCGAACAGGCCACCGACGGTGCCGAGATGACGCACGTGCACGATCGGCCGACCGGCTGCACGGGCTGCGGCAACCACTTGTTTGATGTTCGCGACGGCCGCGTCCATGCCGCTCAGGGCCAGCGGGCCACTGAGATATTCTTTCTGGGCATCGATAATGACCACGGTGGCATGACTCAGTGTGGCCGCTGCGTAACCGCGACCACTGAGTTGAAACATCGTTTTTGGAACGGACATTCTGGGGCTCCTTGGGGTGGGGCTTTTGCGACATTGTCCTCTGGCTGAGCGGTTCTGTGAATCGCTACCATCGTAGGCACCGTCGTTATTGGCCTGCAGCCTTGTCAAGTTACACGTTCTGTTCAATAGGCGATGCAAAAAACAGAAAACTCCTACCGTCGCCGCGATGTTTTTCCTGCGTCGTCGTCAGGCGTTTTGGCTGGTAGAATCGCCAGTCGTTTTTTCTGGAGTTCTGCGCCGTGATCACTTCCCGACTTCGTACCCTGCGTGACCATATCCGTTGGGCCGTCAGCCGCTTCCATGGGGAGGATCTGTTTTTCGGCCATGGCACCGATAATGCCTGGGACGAAGCCCGGCAGTTGGTGCTGGGTGCCTTGCACCTGCCGTGGGAAATCGCTGACAGCTACCTCGATTGCGCGCTGGAGGACGACGAGTTGGTTAACCTGCAACGCCTGCTCAAGCGCCGCATCGAAGAGCGCATTCCCACCGCGTATCTGTTGGGCGAGGCGTGGTTCTGCGGCATGTCGTTCATCGTCGACGAACGCGTATTGATCCCGCGTTCGCCAATCGGTGAGCTGATCGAAAACCGCTTTGCGCCGTGGATCGGCACCGAGCCTGCGCGCATTCTCGACCTGTGCACCGGTTCCGGTTGCATCGGCATTGCCTGCGCCTACGAGTTCCAGAACGCCGAAGTGGTGCTGGCCGACCTGTCGTTCGAAGCACTGGAAGTGGCTAACCAGAACATCGAGCGGCATGGCGTCGATGAACGTGTCTACACCGTGCAGGGCGATGGTTTCGATGGCTTGCCGGGTCAGCGTTTCGACCTGATCGTGTCGAACCCGCCTTACGTGGACGCGGAAGATTTCGCTGACATGCCGGACGAATATCAGCATGAGCCCGAGCTGGGACTGGCTTGCGGTGATGATGGTCTGAACCTGGTTCGACGCATGCTTGCTGAAGCGGCCGATCATCTGACCGAGAAGGGCTTGCTGATTGTCGAAGTGGGCAACAGCCAGGTGCACGTTGACGCGCTGTACCCGGAAGTCGATTTTGCCTGGCTGGAATTCGAACGCGGTGGGCATGGTGTGTTCATGCTGACAGCGGAGCAGTGCCGCGATCATCAGGCCTTGTTCGCTTCCCGCGTCTAAAGGCTAAAAGCTTCGTCGGAGCGCCGCCCGGAGCAGGCTCGCTCCCACAGGGAAATGCATTCCAGGGTGGGAGCGAGCTTGCTCGCGAATGGCCGCGACGCGGTTTCAAGCGATCAGCGGTGCGTAGCAATCCAGATCAACAACCCCGCCTGAAACACCGCAAACGCCACCAGACAGGTAATGGTGAAACGCAACCCGGCATCTTCACGCTTGAACTTGCTGACCTTCTCGTCCTGCTTCTTCAGCTTCACTTCCTGCTCGGCCAGATTCTGTTCGGCCTGCTGAAGCATCTGCGCTGCCTCGAGAATCTCGACAATCTGCAGCTTCTCGCTGTTCCAGTCACCGAGCAAATCGCCGACCTGCACTTCCTTGACGCTGCCCTTCAGATGCTGGGCATCGGCGTACACCACATCAAAACCATGCACGCGCAGGAAGTGATCGCGACGCAGACGGGTGTCTTCGTTCAGCGCGTCCTTGTTGTTCAAGTCCATGCCGTCGACGGTGTAGGCGGGCCAGCGTTTTTTCGCCCAGTTGATGCCTTGTGCGGCCATGAAACGGCCGATGCCACGGTTCAACGGTTCGATCTGCAAACCGCTGTCCGGGCCGAAGCTCACCCGCTTGGTGGTGTGATCGACCCACACATCGAGATGATTCTGCTCTTTGCGAACACGCTGGCTCGGCAGCTTGATCGCCATGCGCATCAGGCTTTTTTCCTTGCTGTTGCGTTCGGCGTAACCGAATTCGACAAAGCGCAACGGCCGCCCGCCAGTGTTGCGGTCGGTTTGCAGCGGGGCCAGGCGGAGCATCTTGTGGTGCTCGACGTGGACATCCGCCCACGGCAGCTCGGCCGCTGGTGGTGCGTCTTTTTCAGCGGTGGTGTCGGGTGAAGTCTGGGTATCAGTCATAACGGCGAGATCCTGTCCAAGCCCTGCTTGTCGCCAGCTGTTGCGCTGGCGACAAAGGCTTATCGGCCGTTTCTGTCAGGACTAGAGGGCAAACAACGGTTAACGGGTGCGAAGTCCGTCAATAAACTCAATGATCTTCGCACCGAGTTCCGCCGCCAGCGGCAAATTCGGATCCTTGTACGATGCCAATTGCCGCTTCATATCGTTTTGGACGATGCGCATGACGTGGTTCATGCCCTCGATCACCGCCAGTTCGGCGTCGGGTTTGGCGGCTTTCAGCGCCTGCGCATCGCCAACGCCGACCTGCATGTCGTTGCTGCCCTGAACAATCAGTGCCGGCATCTTCAGTTGCGCGAACGCTTTTGCCGGATCCTGGCGGAACAGCGAAATCAGATACGGCTGCACGCTCGGGCGGAAAATCACCTGCAACGGCTGCGGGACATTGTCGTCGGTGTGGCCGGCCTTGAGGCTGTCGAGCAGTTCGTTACTGCGCAGCATCAGCGGCGGCGGCAGGCTGCGGGCCAGCTGCTCGCGGATCACCTGATCGACCGGGCGGGCGCTGCCGGACAGGGAAATCACCGCTGCGGCATCGACTTTCGGCGCAGCGAGACTGGCAATCAGCGCGCCTTCACTGTGGCCGAGCAGGATCAGTTTGCCGAAACGCGGGTCGGCCTTGAGTTTCTGCCCCCACGCCACTGCGTCCGCCGCATAGGCCTCCACCGACAAATTGCGCTCATCGGGTGTCGCCGCCAGGCTCGCGGCCACCCCGCGCTTGTCGTAACGCACGCTGGCGATGTTGTGTTTGGCCAGCACCCACGCCAGGCGCTTGAGGCTGTCGTTGCGCCCGCCGTCGGGGTTGTTTCCGTCGCGATCCGTAGGACCTGAGCCAGAAATGATCAGGACAACCGGCACCGGGTTGTCGGACTTCGGCAGCAACAGCGAGCCGAAAAGCTCACCGGTACCGGTATCCAAAGTGACCGGACGTTGTAGGACCGTCGCTTGGGCAAAGCCTGTAAAGAGGGTAAGACTCAAGATCAAAACTCGCAGCATCATCACGCCATCATTCGCCAAGGTGCCGGTTGGACTCGCCAGCACCACTAAGGTTCGAGGATGAACTACTCGGTTAGCCTGCGTATACTGGCGCGCATCACGAATTTGGGTTTGATTTCACGGAGCGTCCTGCATGTCCGGCAATACCTACGGCAAGTTGTTCACTGTCACCACCGCTGGCGAAAGCCATGGTCCGGCGTTGGTCGCCATTGTCGACGGCTGCCCGCCGGGCCTGGAGATCTCCCTCGAAGACCTGCAGCGCGATCTCGATCGCCGCAAGCCCGGCACCAGCCGCCACACCACCCAGCGTCAGGAAGCCGACGAAGTCGAAATCCTCTCCGGCGTGTTCGAAGGGCGCACCACCGGTTGCTCGATCGGCCTGCTGATCCGCAACACCGACCAGAAGTCCAAGGACTATTCGGCGATCAAGGATCTGTTCCGCCCGGCCCACGCTGACTACACCTACCACCACAAATACGGTGAGCGCGATTACCGTGGCGGTGGCCGCAGCTCGGCGCGCGAAACTGCGATGCGCGTAGCGGCCGGTGCGATTGCCAAGAAATACCTGGCCAGCCAAGGCATCGTGATTCGTGGCTACATGAGCCAGCTCGGCCCGATCGAAATCCCGTTCAAGACCTGGGACTCGGTGGAAGAGAACGCCTTCTTCAGCCCCGATCCAGACAAAGTCCCTGAGCTGGAAGCCTACATGGACCAATTGCGTCGCGACCAGGATTCGGTCGGCGCAAAAATCACCGTGGTTGCCGAAGGCGTGATGCCCGGTCTGGGCGAGCCGATTTTCGACCGTCTCGACGCCGAGCTGGCTCACGCGCTGATGAGCATCAACGCGGTCAAAGGCGTGGAAATCGGCGCCGGTTTCGCTTCGGTGGCCCAACGCGGCACCGAGCACCGCGATGAAATGACCCCGGAAGGCTTCCTCAGCAATAACGCCGGCGGCATCCTCGGTGGTATCTCGTCCGGTCAGCCGATCGTTGCCCATCTGGCCTTGAAGCCAACATCGAGCATCACCACTCCGGGCCGTTCGATTGACATCCACGGCAATCCGGTCGACGTGATTACCAAGGGCCGTCACGATCCGTGCGTCGGCATCCGCGCCACGCCGATTGCCGAAGCGATGATGGCCATCGTGCTGATGGATCACTTGTTGCGCCACCGTGGTCAGAACGCCGATGTGCGCGTGAGCACCCCGGTGCTGGGTCAGCTTTGATGGCAGGCCTTGAAGCCGTCGCGGCATAACCGGCGTGACGGCGCTCCCTTACTGGCGACTGTCCAGTTTCTATCTGTTCTACTTCGCCTTGCTCGGTTCGACAGCGCCGTTTCTGGCGCTGTACTTCGACCACCTCGGATTCAGTCCGGCGCGGATTGGTGAGCTGGTCGCCATCCCGATGCTGATGCGCTGCGTGGCGCCGAACATCTGGGGCTGGCTTGGCGATTACACCGGCAAACGCCTGGCCATCGTGCGCTTCGGCGCGGTGTGCACACTGCTGACCTTCTCGTTGATTTTCGTCAGCAAGACCTACGCCTGGCTGGCGATGGTCATGGCGCTGCATGCGTTCTTCTGGCACGCGGTGCTGCCGCAGTTCGAAGTCATCACTTTGGCGCATCTGCAAGGGCAGACCTCACGGTATAGCCAGATTCGCTTGTGGGGTTCGATCGGTTTCATCATCACCGTGGTTGTACTGGGCCGGCTGTTCGAGTGGCTCAGCCTCGACATCTACCCGGCGGCGCTGGTGCTGATCATGGCCGGCATCGTCCTCAGCAGTTTGTGGGTGCCGAACGCGCAACCGCCGCAAGGCAATCGGCCGAGCGGCGAGGGTTTCCTCAAGCAACTGCGTAATCCCGGCGTGCTGGCGTTTTATGGCTGCGTGGCGCTGATGCAGATGAGCCACGGCCCGTATTACACCTTTCTGACCTTGCATCTGGAACGACTGGGATACGCGCGCGGCACCATCGGCATGCTCTGGGCCGTGGGTGTGGTTGCCGAAGTGCTGATGTTCATGGCGATGAGCCGAATTCTTGCGCGGTTTTCCCTGCGCCGCGTATTGATGGCAAGTTTTCTGCTGGCGGCGCTGCGCTGGTTGCTGCTAGGTTCGTTCGCCGAGTTTCTGTGGGTGCTGTTGTTCGCTCAGGTTCTGCACGCGGCAACCTTCGGCAGTTTTCACGCCGCTGCCATCGCCTTCGTGCAACGTAGCTTCGGCGCCCGCCAGCAAGGGCAGGGCCAGGCGCTGTACGCGGCGCTGGCCGGCACCGGCGGTGCGCTCGGCGCGTTGTATTCCGGTTACAGCTGGAATGCCCTCGGCGCAACATTGACCTTTAGTATTGCCAGTCTCGCAGCGCTCGCTGCTGCCGTTATCATTGCCACACGTATGCAAGAGGACAGGCCATGAGCCTTACGCGTGAACAGCTCGCCCAGCAAATCGTCGACGCCGGGCGCTTTCTTTATGGTCGCGGCTGGTCGCCGGCCACCAGTAGCAACTACTCGACGCGCCTGTCGCCGAGCGAAGCGCTGCTGACCGTGTCGGGCAAGCACAAGGGCCAGTTGGGTCTGGACGATGTGCTCGCCACCGACCTTTCCGGCAACAGCCTGGAACCGGGCAAGAAGCCCTCTGCCGAAACCTTGCTGCACACCCAGCTCTACAGCTGGCGACCAGAGATCGGCGCGGTGCTGCACACCCATTCGGTGAATGCCACGGTGTTGTCGCGCCTGACCCCGCAAGACTTCATCGAATTCGAAGATTACGAACTGCAAAAAGCCTTCAGCGGCATCTCGACCCACGAATCGCGGGTGCGCGTGCCGATTTTCGACAACGATCAGGACATTGCGCGCCTCGCCGCCAAGGTGCAGCCTTGGCTCGACGCTCATCCCGATTGCGTCGGTTATCTGATTCGCGGTCACGGCCTCTACACCTGGGGCGCGCAGATGAGCGACGCGCTGCGGCAGATCGAGGCCTTTGAATTTCTGTTTGAATGCGAGTTGAAAACCCGCAGCGTCATGAACCGCCAAGGCTGACTTCACCGGAAGTAGCCCATTTGCCTGATGAAATGCTGTGCCCGACCGGTCTGCAAGAACCGGACGGCAAGGCCGATACCGAGGAATTGCCCCAATGAGCAGCCTGTCCGTCTATCACGTCACAAGCCCTGACATTCCGAACAAGGTGCTGACCCACTTCGAAGACATCGCCTCGACCCTGGCCGAACAAGGCGTGCGCTTCGACCGCTGGCAAGCCGCAGCAAAGATCCAGCCCGGTGCCACCCAGGAAGAAGTGATCAGCGCTTATAAAGAACAGATCGACCAACTGATGACCGAGCGCGGTTACATCACCGTCGACGTCGTCAGCCTGAACAGCGATCACCCGCAAAAAGCCGAACTGCGCGCCAAGTTTCTCGAAGAGCATCGCCATGGCGAAGACGAAGTCAGATTTTTCGTCGCCGGCCGTGGCCTGTTTACTCTGCACATCGACGATTACGTCTACGCCGTCCTCTGCGAGAAGAATGACTTGATCTCCGTGCCGGCCGGCACCAAGCACTGGTTCGACATGGGCGAGCATCCGCACTTCGTGGCGATCCGTTTGTTCAATAACCCTGAAGGCTGGGTTGCCAACTTCACCGGCGAAGACATCGCCGGTCGTTTCCCGCGTCTGGAGGACTGATTCGATGTCGATCAAAGCCATTGTTACGGACATCGAAGGCACGACCAGTGCGGTGAGTTTCGTCTTCGACGTACTGTTCCCATACGCGGCCAAACACCTGCCGGATTTCGTCCGCCACAACGCCGAACGCGCCGATGTGGCCGAGCAACTCGACGCCGTGCGCCGTGACAGCAACGCGCCGCAGGCCAATGTTGAACGGGTTGTCGAGATTCTCTTGAGCTGGATCGAAGAAGATCGCAAAGCCACGCCGCTCAAAGCTTTGCAAGGCATGGTCTGGGCCCAGGGTTATCACGCCGGGCAGTTGAAAGGGCATGTGTACCCGGATGCCGTTGAAGCGCTAAAACGCTGGCACGCTGCCGGTTATCAACTGTTTGTGTACTCGTCGGGATCGATCCAGGCGCAGAAGCTGATTTTCGGCTGCTCGGAGGCGGGGGATCTGACGCCGCTGTTCAGCGGGTATTTCGATACCACGTCGGGACCCAAGCGTGAGGCGCAGTCATACACCAACATTCAGCAAGCCATTGGCGTTGAAGCGGGGGAGATTCTGTTTCTCTCGGACATCGTCGAAGAACTCGACGCCGCGCAAGCGGCAGGCCTGCAAACCTGCGGCCTGGCTCGGGAAGGCGGCGAGTTGGGCAACCATCTCACCGTCGACACGTTCACCGGAATAGAACCCGAAGCTTTCTGACCCACACAAATCAAATGTGGGAGCGAGCTTGCTCGCGAAGGCGAAATATCAGATAAAAATTTCTCCCTGACACACCGCTTTCGCGAGCAAGCTCGCTCCCACAAGGGATTGGCGTCAGGCACAAAAAAACAGGCCGTGAAGCGCATGCTCCTCGGCCTGTTTTGCTTAAAGCGCTTTAAAAATTACAACGAGTGATACGTCGGCAGTGCAAAACGCTGCTGGCTCTGCAGCATTGCAATTTGCGGCAGTTCACTGGCTTGTTCAGCCAGGTCACGACGGATCGCACTGATCGCCCACGACAGTTGGTCGCCGGCATGCAGTTGTTGATAAGTCAGTGCGCGTTTAAACACTTTGCCGTCGCTGCTGCGCAGGGTCAGCAGGATCCCGCCATCGGGGCGTGGCGCAGTGGTGACGTCGAAGTTGGAGAACAGGGAGGTAAATTTTTCTTGGATCAGGCTCATGTCTTTCAGCTCCGTATGCACTTGAATGGCAAGCATGCAGAGGAGGTTGCAGTGATTGTGCCAGTATTTAGAAAAGATAAAATCCTTGCAAATCAATGGCTTAAAAAACAATAAAATTCCGGGCGTCGTGCAAAGTGCATGAATGGCCATCGTGCATCCTGCATTTTGCGGGATCGTTGTCCAATCCACGGAACCAATCGCCCACTCGGTGATCACCACAGCCGCCGGCCGATCCGCGGATACAAAACATTGCAAAAACCGCGTGTACAGCCCGAGAAGCGCTGACGTATTTTCGATCTCGACCCGCGCTCGAAAGCGTCGGTTGCTTCAAGCCAAAGCCCGAAAAATAAAAACATCGACCTGCACGCCAAGGTCGAACGGGGAGCTTCCATGCGTCACGCGCCAAGCGACACGATTACCTGGGGCATGATGCTCCGCAAACTGCCGATGATTGCCAAAGCCATTCCGCGGGTTGTCAAGGGCATGAAGGTGGCCAATGTCACGGATCCGACCCAAAGCTGTGGCCTTGGCTGGACGTTCGAGCAAGCGACGCTGCGCAACCCGGACGGGCCGGCGTTGTTGCAGGGCGATGTATCGCTGACCTATTCGCAGGTCAATCAGTGGGCCAACCGCATTGCCCACTATCTGAATACGCAGGGCATCAGCAAGGGTGACGTGGTCGCGGTGTTTATCGAAAACCGCCCGGAATTGCTGGTGACCATTCTGGCGCTGGCCAAGGTCGGCGCGGTCAGCGCGCTGCTCAATACCTCACAAACCCGCGATACACTGATCCACAGCGTGAATCTGGTTGCGCCGGTGGCCATTGTGGTTGGCGAAGAACTCGTTCCGGCGTATGCGGCGATTCGCGATCAAGTGGCGATTGCCGCGTCACGCACCTGGTTCGTGGCCGATCAGCACACCTACAGCCACCCGGGCATTGCACCCGACGGCTACGTCAACCTGATCAGCGCCAGTGCCGACGCCGCCAGTGACAATCCGCCGAGCAGCCAGCAGATCTACTTCGACGACCCCTGTTTCTATATTTACACCTCTGGCACCACCGGGCTGCCCAAGGCCGGGGTATTCAAGCACGGGCGCTGGATGCGCAGCTCCGCCAGTTTCGGCATGATCGCCCTTAACATGAGCCCAGACGATGTCGTCTATTGCACTTTACCGCTGTACCACGCCACCGGTCTTTGCGTGTGCTGGGGATCGGCGGTAAACGGTGCCTCGGGCTTCGCGATCCGGCGCAAGTTCAGCGCCAGTCAGTTCTGGAACGACGTGCGCCGCTATCGCGCGACCACCATCGGCTACGTCGGCGAGTTGTGCCGTTATCTGGCCGATCAACCGGCCAGCGCCGATGACAGCCGTCACGATGTACGCAAGATGATCGGCAACGGCTTGCGCCCCGGCGCCTGGGCTGAGTTCAAGACACGCTTCGCTGTCGATCACATCTGTGAGCTGTACGCGGCGAGCGACGGCAACATCGGTTTCACCAATATTCTCAACTTCGACAACACCATCGGTTTTTCACTGATGGCCTGGGAACTGGTGGCCTACGATCATGACAGCGGTGAGCCGCTGCGCAGTACCGACGGTTTCATGCGCAAGGTCGGCAAAGGCGAGCACGGCCTGTTGCTGGCGCGAATCGACGAGAAGGCGCCGCTGGACGGCTACACCGATCCACAGAAAACCGCCAAGGTTGTGCTGCACGATGTGTTTACCAAGGGTGACCGTTTTTTCAACACCGGTGATCTGCTGCGCAACATCGGTTTCGGCCACGCGCAATTTGTTGATCGCCTCGGTGACACCTATCGCTGGAAGGGCGAAAACGTCTCGACCACGGAGGTTGAAAACCTGTTGTTACAGCACCCGCATATCTCCGAAGCGGTGGCCTATGGCGTGGAGATCCGCAACACCAACGGCCGTGCCGGCATGGCGGCGATTACCCCGGCGGAATCCCTTGCAACGCTGGATTTCGCCGAGTTGCTGAGCTTCGCCCGCGAACGTATGCCAGCCTATGCCGTGCCGTTATTCCTGCGAGTGAAGGTAAAAATGGAAACCACCGGCACCTTCAAATACCAGAAAACACGACTGAAAAATGAAGGTTTCGACCCCGGCCAGACGGGTGATGACCCGATTTACGCATGGCTGCCCGGCACCCAGACCTACGTTCGGTTGACTGACCAGGTGTTGGCAGAAATTCATCAGGGCAAGCATCGTTATTGAATCTGGCTATTAGCTGGCTTGAGAAAAAGGGGGTGACAGCCACCGTCTCGCTCGGGAAACTGTCGGCTTTCCGATTGACCGAAAGTGGAGTTGCCCCATGTCCGACCAAAGCCGCCAGATGACCCCTGAAGAAGCTGCCGAATTCACCGAGCAGGTTTTCAACAAGGCGCGCGACGGTGATGCCGATATGCTTGATCGCCTGGTCACAGCCGGTTTGCCGGTGAATCTGAAGAACAGCAAGGGCGACACGCTGTTGATGCTGGCCAGTTATTACGGCCACGTCGATGCGGTGAACGTGCTGCTTAAACACAAAGCCGACCCGGAAATGCGCAATGGCAACGGTCAAAGTCCGATTGCCGGTGCCGCGTTCAAGGGTGATCTGGCGGTGGTCAAGGCGTTGGTCGAGGCGGGCGCCGAGATTGAAGGCTCGTCGTTCGATGGACGTACGGCGCTGATGATGGCGGCGATGTTTAACCGTGTGGAAATCGTTGATTACCTGATCAGCAAAGGCGCCAATCCGCAAGCCAAGGATGCCAATGGCGTCACGGCGCTGGACGCGGCCCGCACCATGGGCGCAGTCGACACCACTGCGCAGCTGGAAAAACTGTCGGGCTGAAATCCATTCTGATGGACTGTGGCGAAAGGGAGAATGCGTTATCCTTCGCGCCCTCGAAATTCACCTTCGCCACAGGATCCGCCCTCATGAAAGCCGTACTCGTCGAACTCATCAGCAAAATCAGCTCCGGCTGCATGGGCGAGGACGAGATCCTGAAAGTCGCCGACGAAGCGGCACAGGCCTACGCCGATGCCGATGCCTTTCTGGCAGCCAATCCGGACATCAACTACGACGACACCTTCCCGATCCCGTTGGGTGAGTGGGTCGTAGTCGGTAGCCTGCCGGAAACCGTGCTGTTCCAGGCTGACACCTACGTTGACCTGTTCGCGCAGATCGTTGCCTCTTTTGGCCCGGGCGTTGATTTCAACCTCAAGCCCAAGCAACTGGCCAAGACCGAAGCACTGACTGCGCTCAATCGCATCCAGGTGCAGATGAGCAGCATGAACAAGGAAAACGGTGGCTACACGCTGATGAACTTCAGCCAGTTGCTCGATGACGAACTGCAAATGGTGCTGGTCTACGGCAACGACGTGCCACGGGTGCTGGAACTGTGCGCCGAAGTCGGTATCGCTGCCGCGCCATCGCTCGAAGCCCTGAAGATCGCCGTTCACGTCTGAGCGCAATCGCAATAAAAGGGAACCCTGCGCGCGACCGTCTATCCTAAAAGTGCATGCCACTATTCTGGAGCGACACCATGGGTTCCACGTTCAACGGTCTGATCGGCCTGATCATTTTTGCCCTCGACATCTGGGCCATCATTAACGTGTTGAAAAGCGGCGCAACTACCGGGATGAAAATCGTCTGGGTGCTGCTGATCATCCTCCTGCCAGTGTTGGGCCTGATCATCTGGGCGATTGCCGGGCCGCGGGGCAACGTGCGGATCTGATAACACCGCATTACCCCTGTGGGAGCGAGCCTGCTCGCGAAAGCGCTAGATCAGTCAACGACAATGTTGACTGGTACGCCGCCTTCGCGAGCAGGCTCGCTCCCACATGGGATTGTGGTCCGCCGATGAAGTGAGGTTCGACCTGTCATCTTCGGCAACGTAGAATGCGCGCCTTTCCCGGGCAATCGTCCCCACGATTGGCGCCCGCGCATTCATCGGAGCACTTGACCATGACCGTCACCAAAACCAGCGAGTACCTGGAAACCCTCTACGAAGGCTACGGCCAGCGTTTTCGCATGGAAAAACTGCTGCACGAAGTGCGCACCGAACACCAGCACCTGGTGATTTTCCAGAACCCGCGCATGGGTCGTGTAATGGCGCTGGACGGCGTGATCCAGACCACCGAAGCCGACGAATTCATCTACCACGAAATGCTCACTCACGTGCCGATCCTCGCCCACGGCAGCGCCAAGCGCGTGCTGATCATCGGTGGCGGTGACGGCGGCATGCTGCGCGAAGTGACCAAGCACGCCGGTGTCGAGCACATCACCATGGTCGAGATCGACGGCACCGTGGTGGACATGTGCAAAGAGTTCCTGCCGAACCATTCAAGCGGCGCCTATGACGATCCACGTCTGAATCTGGTGATCGACGACGGCATGCGTTTCGTCGCCACCACCACCGAAAAATTCGACGTGATCATCTCCGACTCCACCGACCCGATCGGCCCGGGTGAAGTGCTGTTCTCGGAAAACTTCTATCAGGCCTGCCATCGTTGCCTGAACGAGGGCGGTATTCTGGTGACCCAGAACGGCACGCCGTTCATGCAGATCGACGAAGTGAAAACCACTGCCGGTCGCCTGAACAGCTTGTTCCCGGACTGGCACTTCTATCAGGCTGCGGTGCCGACCTACATTGGCGGCTCGATGACTTTTGCCTGGGGCTCGACCAACCCGGCTTACCGCAAGTTGAGTCGTGAAACCCTGCAACAGCGCTTCATCGGCAGCGGCATCGTCACCCGTTACTACAACCCGGAAATCCACATCGGCGCGTTCGCCTTGCCACAGTACGTCCTGCAGGCGATCAACAAGCCAAGTAACGACTAAAAGAACACTGCAACTCCCTGTGGGAGCGAGCCTGCTCGCGAAGGCGTCAGGTCAGTCAAAGAATATGTTGACTGGACAGGCCCCTTCGCGAGCAGGCTCGCTCCCACATTAGTTTGCGCCACACGATGGATGTCGTTTTTTTTCATCTTTTTCCGCTTTAATCCTTTTGAACCAACTTTCGGCGTACACAGTCGAGATAGTGGTAAGCCCATTTGCGGGTTTGATCGAGGAGGCACCGATGCAAAAGTGGAAAGTCACTTTCGTGGACGATCATGGTGAAATTGTCGATGAGGTGTTCGAGCGCGCGGAATGCCCCAGCGACGATGAGGCCGCTCAATTGATCAAGGCACGGCTCCTGCCTGTCGCCGCCGAACTGGATCTAAACGATCTGGAAGGGCGTACCCCCGACGCCGGGGCAAAAAGCCTGAAAACCCAGAACAGCATCGAAATCCGCAGCATCACTCCAATCTGAAAATCTTCCTTCATCCGAAGCAACCAGGCCTTGGCAGCAGCTCTAACTTGGGGCTACTCTGCAAGCGAGATCAGCGAACGGATCGCTAAGGTCTGGTCTTGTCAGCTACATGCTTGTTCCCGCGTGCAACCACGTTGCCGTAGTACTTTGGCCAAAGGCCCGGGGCGGGAATACGGAAAGTCTATCCATCTATGCGAGGGGGACGATTCATGAGCACAGCCTATCAAGAAGACATCAGCAGCAATGTTCTGCGCCGCATGAAAGAAGGCGGTTTCGATTTTTCCCGATTCCATCCCATCGAGTTCTACGCGATTTTCCCGGACGAGGAGCGGGCGCGCAGGGCGGCAGGCAAATTTCGCGGTGAATCCATCAATGCCCAGGTCAGCGTGCGTGATGACGGCGCGTGGGCGCTGGAATTGAGCAAGGTGATGTACGCGACATACGACGATATCGGCGACTTCGAGCAGGGATTCTCTGCCGTGGTTGAACCTCTGGGCGGCATTATCGAAGGCTGGGGTGTGAAACAGGAGGTGCGCAACCGCCACCGTTTGAACTGATCTTTGGTTTCATTTGTTGAACAACGGCTGACCTTCGGGTTGGCCGTTGTCATTTCCGGCGTAAGCAAAACGCTGTAGCAAAACCCTGAAACAAGAAACCGAGGCAAAAAAAAGCCACCGGAGAGGGTGGCTAAAAGGGAAGACCGATAAGGAGAGGAAACCGGTCAGGGTTACAGCGGGGCGGGCTGCAATGGCAGTCCAGATCAGTTGAGCCGGTGACTTCAAAGCCTTGCGGCCGGTGAAGTTTTGCAGCGAATGCGCGGATTATCCGCAGGCAGCGCCGGGCAGTGAAATCAACTCTGACTATGCTGGTGATAGGCGATGCAGTGCGTCGCAATGAAGCGGGGGCAATACGGTTGAGACATTTGCCGCACAGGAATGGTGCGGTGTCTGTAGCGTGAATATCCAACCGATTGAAATCAAAGCGTTTATGCCGATGGCACGGGCCTTGCGAAGGCCTGTAGGTCCGGGTGACAAGGAGTACGGCATGATCCGCACCTATTTTGATGAGATGTACGATGCCGGCGGCCAGGTTCGCCCGCATTATCGGGAGTTCGCCCGATGGCTGGCCGACACGCCTGACGAGCTGCTGGCTCAACGGCGACGCGAGGCCGATCTGCTGTTCCATCGCGCCGGCATTACTTTCACGCTCTATGGGGATGAGCAGGGCACCGAGCGCCTGATTCCTTTCGACACCATCCCGCGCAGCATCCCTGCCAGTGAGTGGCGGATCGTCGAGCGCGGCTGCATCCAGCGGGTCAAGGCGCTGAACATGTTCCTCGCCGACCTCTACCACGAGCAGCGCATCATCAAGGCCGGGATCATTCCTGCCGAACAGGTACTGGCCAACGAGCAATATCAGTTGGCGATGCAGGGCCTGGATCTGCACCGCGATATCTATTCGCACATCTCCGGTGTCGATCTGGTACGCGATGGCGACGGCACGTATTACGTGCTCGAAGACAATCTGCGTACACCGAGCGGCGTCAGCTACATGCTCGAAGACCGCAAGATGATGATGCGCCTGTTCCCGGAGCTGTTCGCCGCGCAGCGCATCGCGCCGATCGATCACTACCCGAACCTGTTGCTCGACACCCTGAAAAGCTCAAGTCCGATCGATGACCCGAGTGTAGTGGTGCTGACGCCGGGGCGCTTTAACAGTGCCTTCTTCGAGCACGCGTTCCTGGCGAGGGAAATGGGCGTTGAACTGGTCGAGGGTGCGGATCTGTTCGTGCGTGATGACAAGGTCTTCATGCGCACCACCGACGGCCCGAAAGCGGTGGACGTGATTTACCGCCGACTCGATGACGCATTCCTCGATCCATTGGCGTTCAACCCCGACTCGATGCTTGGTGTACCGGGGCTGCTGTCGTCTTATCGCTCGGGCAATGTGGTGCTGGCCAACGCCATTGGCACCGGCGTGGCGGACGACAAATCGGTGTATCCGTTTGTCACCGACATGATCCGTTTCTACCTCGATGAAGAGCCGATCCTGAAGAACGTGCCGACCTGGCAATGCCGCAACCCGTCTGAACTTTCCCATGTGCTGGCCAATCTTCCGGATCTGGTAGTCAAGGAAACCCAGGGTTCCGGCGGTTACGGGATGTTGGTGGGGCCGGCATCGACGAAGGCCGAAATCGATGCCTTCCGCGAGCGGATCAAAGCCAAGCCGCACGCGTACATCGCGCAACCGACGCTGTCGCTGTCGACCTGTCCGACCTTTGTCGAAAACGGCATCGCACCGCGCCATATCGACTTGCGTCCGTTTGTCTTGTCCGGTCGCGAAACCCGCGTGGTGCCCGGCGGTTTGACCCGTGTGGCGCTGCGTGAGGGCTCTCTGGTGGTGAACTCATCACAGGGCGGTGGAACCAAGGACACCTGGGTGGTCGAGGATTGAAGGAAGCTTGCCATGTTAAGTAGAACTGCCTCGGATCTGTATTGGATGTCGCGTTACCTGGAGCGGGCGGAAAATCTCGCACGGATGCTCGACATCAGTTATTCGCTGTCGCTGATGCCGCAGGACGGTCGCGGCGATGGTTTGCACGAATTGGCCATGCCGCTGTTGATCACCGGCACCCTCGACGATTATCTGGAACGTCACGGCGCGCTACATGCTGAACGCCTGCTGCACTTTTTCGCTCTCGATGCGGCCAACCCGGCGAGTATCTACAGTTGCCTCGGCGCGGCGCGGGCCAGTGCGCACGCCGTGCGCGGACGCATCACGGCGGACATGTGGGAGAACATCAACTCTACGTGGCTGGAGATTCGCGGGATCGCCGAGCAAGGCCTGAGCCGCTACGGCATGAGCCGTTTCTGCGAGTGGATCAAGGAGCGTTCACACCTGTTCCGGGGCGCGTCGTACGGCACGATCATGCGCAACGATGCGTTTCGCTTTATTCGCCTCGGCACCTTTATCGAACGCGCGGACAACACGCTGCGCTTGCTCGATGCCCGCTATGAAATGGCCGGTGATCAAGCCGAAGCGGTCAGCGACGGCACGGCCCACGCCTATTACCAGTGGAGTGCCTTGTTGCGCGCCTTGTCGTCATTCGAGGCCTACACCGAAATCTACCGTGATGCGCCGGGCGCCCGGCATGTTGCCGAGTTGTTGCTGTTGCGCGCCGATGTTCCGCGTTCGCTGCGCGCCTGCACTGAGGAGATCGACCAGATCCTCGCGCAGTTACCCGGCGCCAACGGTCGCCCGGCGCAGCGTCTGGCGGCGGAAATGGACGCGCGTCTGCGCTACACCGGCATCAACGAAATTCTCGAGGAAGGCCTGCACGCCTGGCTGACCGAATTCATCCCGCTGGTGCGCCAGTTGGGCAACGCCATTCACAGTTCCTACCTGGAGGCTGCATGAGACTTTCCATAAGCCACGAGACCACCTATCACTACGAAGATCAGGTGCGGGCGAGCATCCAGTACCTGCGACTGACACCCCACGACAGCGAGCGTCAGCACGTGTTGAGCTGGCAGCTCGACCTGCCACGCCCGGTGCGCGCGCAGCTCGATCCGTTCGGCAACATCCTGCATGTGCTGACCATGGATGAGCCGCACGAAGCGATCATCATCGGCGCGCGCGGGCAGGTCGATATCGACGAACTGCGCGAGGCCGAACATGAGAGCCAGTCGGCGCTGCCGTTCCTGCGCTTTACCCGATTGACCGAGGCGGATGAGGCGTTGCGCGCATTCGCCGAGAAGTCCTGCAAGCAGCGGCGCGATCGCACGGCGCTGATCGATCTGATGCACGGTTTGAATCAGCACATGACCTACACGCCCGGTTCGACCGAAGTCGATACCAGCGCCGCTGAGGCCTTTGCCGGGCGTGCCGGGGTTTGTCAGGATCATGCTCATGCGTTTCTGGCTTGCGCACGTAGTCTCGGGATTCCGTCGCGTTATGTGTCGGGGTATTTGTACAGCGAGGATTGCGAGCATCTGGCCAGCCATGCGTGGGCAGAAGCGTGGCTGGATGACGCTTGGTACAGCTTTGACGTGACCAATCAACTGGCGCGGCCGGAGCGGCACCTGAAACTGGCGGTGGGCCTCGATTATCTCGACGCCTGCCCGGTGCGCGGCATGCGCCGGGGCGGCGGGTGTGAGCAGATGCACGCAAAAGTGTTCGTCTCGCCGACCCCAGTCATCTCCGTACAACAACAGTAAACGCCTTACTCCTGTGGGAGCGAGCCTGCTCGCGAAGCGTTTTATCGGTCACTGATGCAGTGTCTGACACTCCGCCTTCGCGAGCAGGCTCGCTCCCACAAGGGAAATGGCGTTACGGCTTAACCTTGCGCCCAGCCATGTGTTTCAAATATCCCACCAACGTTTGCAAATCTCCCTCCGGCAAAACCTCCGCCGAAAACCCCGGCATCTTCGCCTGCGGCCACTGACGCAAACTCTGCGGATCGCGAATGTAACGCTTGAGGAAGTCCGCACCAAAATACTCGGTCGGGTTATACGGAATATTCAGATCCGGCCCGAACTGCGCATCCCCCGCACCGTTCAGCCGGTGACACGCCAGACAGTTTTTCTGAAACAGGGCAAAACCTCGGTTCACCGGGTCATCCGCTTTCAGTGCAGGATCTGGCAGCAGGGCAGGGAAGCGCTCGGCCACCGGCGCTATGCGCTTGATGCTTGCGACTTCGAACGGCCACTGCTCCGGGCTGATATGGCCGGCCTGCGGATCGGTCCAGACCAGATAGAACGGCCCGGCGCTGTGCTTGCCTTGCGACAGCGGTGGCCACGGCTGAGCCGGATCTTCGATCGCCAGCCAGGCCCGTGCGCCCTCACGATTGAGCAATGGCGCAGCGGCCAGTTCGGCGGCAAACCCATCCAGTGCCACCGCTTGCAGGTGATCCTGCGGTTTGATCCCGTCCAGCAACGCGGCAATGGGCACGACGCGATAGGTCATGTCCTTCTTGTAGGACACATCGTTTTTAATCGTCAGGGTTTGCACTTGAGGATGCTTGAGCAATTCCTCGGTCTGCCAGGTGCGGCTGCTTGCGCCCAGTTGCAGATCCAACTGAGCGGCAGACAAGGGCATGCTCAGCAGCATGGCCCCGAACACAATAAGCGCTTTCAAATGATCGCCGTCCATGTCGTGGGAGTGCGCCAAGGTTGGCACAGCCACGCTGGCCCGGGTAGCGGGCCAGTCACATTTTCAGTGGCGATAAACAGCACCTGCCGCTCGGTTCAGCCGATGACCTTGGTCAGATTCGGCAAAATCAACAACAGCGTCGTGGCGAAAAGAATGAGTCCTGCTTGACGAACTTTCGGTTGTTTGAACATGGCTTGACCGCCTTTATTGTTATTTCCTGATGCTTGCCTGCATATCCATGACGGCACGCGTTGCACTTCCTGTTGAAGAACGCCTGTCCCGGCAAAACCCGACGACCATGACGTACATGTTCTACATTAGGGGCCGCGTCACGCTTGGCTTAGATCCATTTCATATGGAGTGCTTGGCAATTGCGATTAAAAAGGCATGAGGCGTATTGCCAGCTTCTTTGCCGCCCGCTGGCTAGACAACTCGCCGACCTGAACCGGTTCACCCGCTGGCCAATGACCGTCCGTCTGAGCGTGTGGGTCAACCGCATTGAGCGCTGTGGTCATTGAATCCGGGAGCGCTCGGGCGAAGAGTGCAGGTACAAGAAATCACTCCCCGCACAGGTTCGAGGACGTCATGACCCAAGCTTTGATATTCGATGCGTTACGCACGCCCCGTGGCAGAGGCAAGGCCGATGGCGCCTTGCACAGCGTCAAACCGGTGAATCTGCTGGCCGGTCTGCTGACCGCGCTGCAAGAACGCAGCTCGCTGGATACCAGCCAGGTCGATGACGTGGTGCTCGGCTGCGTCACGCCGATTGGCGATCAAGGCTCGGATATTGCCAAAACCGCTGTGCAAGTGGCCGATTGGGACGTCAGCGTGGCGGGCGTGCAGATCAACCGTTTCTGCGCCTCGGGACTGGAAGCGGTGAACCTTGGTGCAATGAAAGTGCGCTCGGGGTTCGAAGACCTGGTGGTGGTCGGTGGCGTCGAGTCGATGTCGCGGGTGCCGATGGGCAGCGATGGCGGGGCTTGGGCGCTGGATCCGCAAACCAACCTGCACAGCCACTTCACCCCGCAAGGTGTTGGCGCGGACCTGATCGCCACGCTGGAAGGCTTCAGTCGTCAGGACGTCGATGCCTACGCGCTGCACTCGCAGCAGAAAGCCGCACGGGCGCGGGCTGACGGCTCGTTCAACAAGTCGCTGGTACCTGTGCAGGACCAGAACGGCATCATCCTGCTCGATCACGATGAATTCATTCGTGCGGAATCCACCCTTGAAGGTTTGGCCAAGCTTAAACCAAGTTTCGAAATGATCGGCCAGATGGGTTTCGACGCGACGGCGCTGCGGGTCTACAGCCATGTCGAGCGGATCAATCACGTGCACACACCGGGCAATAGCTCCGGAATTGTCGACGGTGCGGCGCTGATGCTGATTGGTTCCGAAGCCAAAGGCCAGGCGCTGGGTTTGCAACCCCGAGCGCGCATTGTCGCCACCGCGGTCACCAGTACCGATCCGACCATCATGCTCACCGGCCCTGCGCCGGCAACGCGCAAGGCACTGGCCAAGGCCGGGTTGCGCGTTGAGGACATCGACCTGTTCGAGGTCAACGAAGCGTTTGCCTCGGTGGTGCTTAAGTTCATCAAGGACATGGCCGTTGACCCGGACAAGGTCAACGTCAACGGTGGCTCCATCGCCATGGGCCACCCGTTGGGTGCCACCGGTTGCGCGATTCTCGGCACCTTGCTCGATGAGCTGGAAGCGCGACGTCTGCGCTATGGCCTGGCGACGCTGTGCGTCGGCGGCGGTATGGGCATTGCCACCATCATCGAACGCCTCTGAGCCCCGAATACAAGGAACCTTGTTATGAGCGAAGCCATTCGTTACGAAAAAGGCCAGGACGCGATCGTCGTGCTGACCATCGACATGCCGGGCCAGAGCGCCAATACCATGAACGCCGTGTACCGCGAGGCCATGGCCGCGTGCGTTGCCCGTCTGGTGGCGGAAAAAGACAGTATTGCCGGCGTGATCATCACCTCAGCGAAGAAAACTTTCTTCGCTGGCGGCGACCTCAACGAGCTGATCAAAGTCGGCAAGCCAGAAGCCAAAGCTTTCTACGACATGGTGCTGACCCTCAAAGCGCAGTTACGCACTCTGGAAACCCTCGGCAAACCGGTTGTCGCAGCGATCAACGGCGCGGCGCTGGGCGGTGGTTGGGAAATCTGTCTCGCCTGTCACCACCGCGTGGCGTTGGACGATGCAGCGGTGCAACTCGGTCTGCCGGAAGTTACTCTCGGCCTGCTGCCGGGCGGCGGCGGGGTGGTGCGCATGGTGCGCATGCTGGGCATCGAGAAGGCGCTGCCGTATCTGCTCGAAGGCAAGAAAGTCCGTCCGCAACAGGCGTTGCAGGCCGGTTTGATTGATGAGCTGGCAGCGGATCGCGATGAACTGCTGGCCAAGGCACGCGCCTGGATTTTTGCCAATCCGACGGCAGTGCAACGTTGGGATGTAAAGGGTTATCAGATTCCTGGCGGCACGCCGTCGAATCCGAAAGTCGCGCAGATGCTGGCGATTGCGCCGTCGATTCTACGTAGCAAGACCCAAGGAACAATGCCGGCGCCGGAGAAGACTCTCTGTGCGGCAGTCGAAGGTGCTCAGGTCGATTTCGACACCGCGCACTTGATCGAAACCCGTTACTTCACCGAACTGACCACAGGGCAGATTTCGAAAAACCTGATTGGCACCTTCTGGTTTCAACTCAATGAAATTAACGCCGGAGGCTCGCGGCCGCAGGGTTTTGCGCCGTGTGTCACGCGCAAGGTTGGCGTGCTCGGCGCGGGCATGATGGGTGCCGGGATTGCTTTTGTCAGTGCGTCGGCGGGCATAGAGGTGGTGCTCAAGGACATCAATCTGGCGGCCGCTGAGAAGGGCAAAGCACATTCTGCGGCGTTGCTGGACAAGAAGGTCGCTCGCGGACAGATGGATGCGTCGAAGCGCGAAGCGGTGCTGGCGCGTATTCATGCCACGGAAAGTGACGCTGATCTGGCGGGTTGCGATTTGATCATCGAAGCGGTGTTTGAAGATCGCGAGCTCAAGGCCAAGGTATCTTCGGCCGCCCAGCGGGTGGTGGGTGCCGAAGCCGTGATTGCGTCGAATACGTCGACACTGCCGATTACTGGGTTGGCAGCGGCTGTGCCTGATCCTGGCAAATTCATCGGCCTGCATTTCTTCAGTCCGGTGGAAAAAATGCCGCTGGTGGAAATCATCAAAGGCGCGAGCACCAGTGATGAAACCCTCGCCCGAGGTTTCGATTTCGTTCTGCAAATCAAGAAAACGCCGATCGTGGTCAATGATAGTCGCGGCTTCTTCACCTCGCGGGTGTTCGGCACGTTCACCAACGAAGGCATCGCCATGCTTGGCGAAGGCGTGAGTGCGCCGATGATCGAAACCGAGGCGCGCAAGGCCGGCATGCCGGTCGGGCCTCTGGCGATCTCTGACGAAGTTTCCCTCAGCCTGATGAGCCATATCCGCCAGCAAACCGCTAAAGACCTACAGGCAGAAGGGAAGCCGCTGATTGAGCACCCGGCCTTCGCCGTGATTGACTTGCTGCTCAACGAATACAAGCGCCCGGGCAAAGCCGCAGGTGGCGGTTTCTATGATTACCCGGCGGGCGGGCAGAAACATTTGTGGCCTGAACTGAAGGTGTGCTTCGAGAAGCCCGACGGGCAGATTTCGCCCAAAGACGTGCGTGATCGGTTGCTTTTCGTGCAAGCCATCGAAACCGTGCGCTGTGTGGAGGAGAGTGTGCTGACCTCGACAGCGGATGCCAACGTCGGCTCGATTTTCGGTATCGGGTTTGCGCCGTGGACCGGCGGTGCGTTGCAGTTCATCAACCAGTACGGCGTGAAAGATTTTGTCGCTCGCGCGCAGTATCTGGCCGAGCAGTATGGCGAGCGTTTCGCGCCGCCTGCGTTGCTGCTGGATAAAGCGGCAAAAGGTGAAATGTTCTAAGGGCAATGAGCATTCCGGGGCTTGCCTTGTCTGGGTGTTTCAGGGCAGGCTCTGGGGTGTTCATTATTCCCATCACGTGTCAGGTATTTTTTATGTCGCTACGCATCTGCATTCTCGAAACCGACATCCTGCGTCCGGAATTGGTCGATCAATATCAGGGTTACGGGCAGATGTTCCAGCGCCTGTTTTCGCAGCAACCGATTGCCGCCGAGTTCACCGTTTACAACGTGATGCAGGGCGAATACCCAAGCGACGACCTGACCTTTGACGCGTACCTGGTCACCGGCAGCAAGGCCGATTCGTTCGGCACCGACCCGTGGATTCAAACCCTCAAGGAATACCTGCTGAACCGATACAAGCGTGGCGACAAACTGCTCGGTGTGTGCTTCGGCCACCAACTGCTGGCGCTACTGCTCGGTGGCAAGAGCGAGCGCGCAACGCAAGGTTGGGGTGTTGGCACCCACAATTACAAACTCGCGGCCAAGGCGCCGTGGATGAGTCCTGTACGCGAAGAGCTGACACTGCTGATCAGTCACCAGGATCAGGTCACTGCACTACCAGAAAACGCCACGGTCATTGCTTCCAGCGATTTTTGCCCGTTTGCGGCTTACCACATCAACGATCAGGTGTTGTGCTTCCAGGGCCACCCGGAATTCATCCACGATTATTCGCGTGCGCTGCTGGATCTGCGTCAGGAAGCGTTGGGCTCGCAGATCTACAGCAAAGGCGTGGCGAGTCTGGAGCAGGAACACCATGGCGCTACGGTTGCGGAATGGATGATGCGGTTTGTGGCGCACAAGCCAGAAACTGTCTAAGGCAAAAGCTTCTCGAGCAGGCTCGCTCCCACATCAAGTCTTCGATGCGCCGCCGATCAATGTGGGAGCGAGCCTGCTCGCGAATGTTCCAGACAACTCGGTCTGCTCTACAACCACCCCGACTTCTTGAAACTCGCCCACAAACTCACACATCCCACGGTAATAAACCCTAGCACACCGAAATAGCCGTAGTGCCAGCTCAACTCCGGCATGTTCTGGAAGTTCATCCCGTAAATTCCCGCCACCGCCGTCGGAAACGCCAGAATCGCCGCCCAGGCGGCAAACTTGCGCTGCACCACGCTTTGCCGTGACGCTTCGAGCAGCACGCCAATCTCGATGGTCTGGCTGGCAATGTCGGCCAGGGTGCTTAGGTCCTCCATTTGCCGCGTGACGTGGATCTGCACATCGCGGAAATACGGGCGCATATTCTTGTCGATAAACGGGAAGCTCAGCTTCTGCAGTTCCTCGCCAATCTCCACCATCGGCGCTGCGTACCGACGCAGGCGCACGACATCGCGGCGCAAGCCGTGCAGCTTCTGAATGTCACGCTCATTCAACGCGCTACACAACACGTTGCGCTCCAGCTCATCAATTTCGGCATGGATCGCTTCGCCGACGGGCTGATAGTTCTCGATGACAAAATCGAGTAGCGCATAGAGTACGAAATCTTCCCCGTGCTCCAGCAGTAGCGGACGTGCCTCACAGCGTTGGCGGACATGGGCGTAGGACGCCGAGTGGCCGTTTCGCGCGGTGATGATGTAGCCCTTGCCGGCAAAGATGTGCGTCTCGATAAATTGCAGAACGCCGTTTTCACGGATGGGCGAGTAGGTGACGATAAACAAAGCATCGCCAAAGGTTTCCAGTTTCGGTCGACTGTGTTTTTCTAGGGCATCTTCGATGGCCAGTTCGTGCAGGTTGAACTGACGTTGCAGATTGGACAGTTCCTGAGCGTCAGGCTCTTCCAGACCGATCCAGACAAAGTGACCGGTTTTCGCGGCCCAGGCAGCGCCTTCGTCGAGGGAAATATTGGTGACTTTCTTGCCTGCGCTGTACACCGCAGCAGCAACAACTCGACCCATGGTGGTGATTCACTTCTTCTTGGCAGGTGGCAGGGAATACAAGGCTTCAGCTTAGCCGTGTCGCTGCTTGAGAGTCAGTGAAATCTGTACAGTTCAGCCTGAAAAGAAAACCCGCACAAGGCGGGTTTTCTTTTCAGGCGGCTTGCAGTTGCCGGTCCATCGATTCAATGCACTCGCGCATCTGTTCGCGGCACTGATTGATGAGCATCGGCATGTCATCCATGGTCAATCCGGCTGTAGGAATTGCCGGCAACGAGCGTATGAGGATTTTCCCGCTGCGCCAGCTATTCAGGCGCATGTGCTTGATGTAACTGCTGACGCAAACCGGAACGATCGGCACCCCGGCAGCAATTGCCATCTGAAACGCACCTTTCTTGAAGGGCAGCAATTCTTCGCCGAGGTTACGCGTGCCTTCCGGGAACACCCAGATCGAGGTGTCTTCGTTCTGCAAGGTATTGGTCGTGGTGAGCATCGATTGGCGCGCCTTGTGCGCATTGCCACGGTCGATCAACACATTGCCGGCAAGCCAGAACAATTGTCCGAACAGCGGCACCCACTTCAGGCTCTTTTTGCCGATGCACACGGTACGGCGCGGCACTACGTTGCCAAACACGAACAGGTCATAGTTGGACTGGTGGTTAGCGATGATCACGCAGCTGTCAGGCTTGTTCATCAAACCGCTGACATCGGATTTCACCCGCAGACGCAAAATGCACATCGCCGGCAATGCGTAGAGGCGGGCGCACAGACGGCTGTTGTCCGGATTGAACGGGCGGCAGATCCCGAGAATCACTCCGAGCACGCCGGCCAGAATAAAGTGCAGGCCCATCAATAACATACGAAACACGAACAGCATTTTCAGGCCACACCGGGACAAAAGGTGGCGCAGTGTACGGATGTGCACTGTTTTCGGCAATTGCCGCTATAGAGTGCGGAGATAGCCGATGTTTAAGCGCATGTTTCAGACGTGCTTGTCAGACCCGTCCTAGAGCAGCCACGGCGTCTTCAACCGAGCGTGCAAGAAAAAGCCCGACACGATGGTCGGGCTTTTCTTTATTGCATGTGTCTGGGGTTAACCGAGATGTTCCTGATCCTGGATGATCGCGTTATCCAGGGTTTCCAGCAGCGCCTTGCGTACTTTCAACTTGGTGTTTTTGTGCGCAAGCATGTTGATCTTCTTCAGTTGGCGCGCAGCGGCGAGGGCGGCGCCTTGCAGTTCCTCGGCGGAAACTACCTTGTCGAGGAAACCGGCATCCACCGCGCTTTGCGGATCGAACATCTCGCCGTTGATCACCGAGCGGTGGAACGCCGAGCGACGCAGACGATCACGCGCCAGCTCGATACCGGCGTGGTGCATGGTCATGCCGATCTGTACTTCGTTCAGACCGATGCTGAACGGGCCGTCGACACCGATGCGGTAATCAGCAGACAACAGAATGAAAGCGCCTTTCGCCACAGCATGACCCGGGCACGCGACGATCACCGGGAACGGGTGAGAAAGCAGGCGACGCGCCAAGGTCGAACCCGCAGTCACCAGCGACACGGCCTCTTTAGGTCCGGCGGTCATCACTTTCAGGTCATAGCCGCCGGACAGAATCCCCGGCTGACCGGTAATGATCACGATGGCACGATCACTTACCGCCTGATCCAGCGCCGCGTTAAATGCCGCAATCACGTCCGGAGAAATGGCATTGACCTTGCCGTTGCTCAAGGTCAGGGTCGCGATACCGTCTTCGAGGTGGTAGGAAATCAACTCACTCATGACGCTATTCCTTGTAAGAAAGATGGGCAGACGTTACCCACCGCCGCAGGCCAGGTAAAGCGCCGTGACTGACCCGCCAGTCACCGTTTCCCGGCCCACCCAGCGTAGCGAGGCATCCTGCTTCTATATAGAAGGGTTGTGCCCACCGAAGATTGGCCGGTTTGGCATGGCCTGCCAGCGGGCGAAACGACTTTTTCTCTTAACCGCATGAAAATTCTGAAAAAAAGTTTGCCATCGCAAAAGCTTTCGACTACATTAGCGCGCCTCGACAGACAGAACATGTTTGAAGAGATACGGTGAAGTGTCCGAGTGGCTTAAGGAGCACGCCTGGAAAGTGTGTATACAGGAAACTGTATCGAGAGTTCGAATCTCTCCTTCACCGCCATATTCAGCACACAAAACCCCTGATTTCGAAAGAAGTCAGGGGTTTTGTGGTTTCTGGCGTCTGAAATTTCTCGGGCGCGGAAAGATGCTTTTTTGAGTATTACAATTGCGGGTTTATTGACCGGTAAAAGGACGACTTCCATGATCATTTCGACCACTCACGGCATTGAAGGGCGACAGATCACTGCATATCTGGACATTGTCAGCGCGGAATCAGTGCAGGGCGTCAATGTGATTCGCGACTTGTTTGCCGGTATGCGCGATTTTTTCGGTGGGCGTTCGCAGACGCTGGAGCGGGCGTTGAAGGAGGCGCGTATTCAGGCGACCGAAGAAATCAGGGAGCGCGCACGTGCTCTGCAGGCGGATGCGGTGGTTGGAGTGGATTTCGAGATCAGCATGCCCGGCGGCAAGGGCGGTATGGTGGTGGTGTTTGCGACGGGGACGGCGGTGAAGTTGCGCTGAGTTTTGGTCAAATAGGCTTGTGAGCCCATTCAGAAGTTGAATGAGGTCTTTTTTGTCTGCGTTCAGCTCTGCGGCGTGAGGGCCACAGCAGTTCATCGGTGTGTTTAAGTTTTGCAGGCCATTCGTCGGGCGCAGCTGATCTGAATTACAAGTCCAGGAATGACCGACTAGTCTCAAAAGCAGAGGAGGTCGGTATTTTTTCAGGCAAAAGAGTTTTTGCCGGTATCGGTCTGTTGCGAAGGGGAAAGGATATGACTGGTCCGTATATCGAAGACGATGGCGCTGAATTTTCCTTCAATAACTGTGTACGGTGCGGTCAGACCGAATACCAGTCAGGTTTTGGCGAGGATCCGGTGCAAATCGGCAAGATCAAATCCACGGCACCTAAAGGACCGAAGGCTAAATTCCTGCCCAAGGTCACTGCGCGATCCAGAAAATAATCATTCTCTGAATAACCTCGTCATTGAACGGGGTTTTTTATGCTTGAACGGTCGAGGAAATATCTTACGGACGATGTTTGGCGGATGTGGCTGGATTTCACAAACTTTTCACGTCTGCCGCAGTAGGGTGAAGCCATCCGTTAGAAAGCAAGTCTCCAGCCCGTCTCCCCAGCGGGCTTTTTTTTGCCTGTCATAAAACCTTTTGCAGAATCGCTGTCCAATCGGCGCCGAGTGCGCGAAGCCTCTGATTTCGTCTGGACTTTTGCGCCGCGACGGCATTAAATCCCGGCCCTTTTCGTCATCCCAATTTTCGAGGTTTTCGTCATGCGTTTAACACTGCCTGCTCTGTTTCTGGGCCTTCTGGTTGCTCAAGGTGCAATGGCTGCCGGTGATGGCACCGCTGCGCTGGGCGGTGGTCTGGGTGGCGCACTGGGTAATGTCGTCGGCCAGAAAATGGGCGGCAGCACTGGCGCGGCCATTGGTGCCGGTGTAGCAGGCGCGGCGGGCAGCGCAGTGGCGGCGCGCAAGGGGAGCCGGACCAAAGCGGCGATTGGCGGCGGTGTTGGCGCAGCCGGTGGTTCGGTGATCGGCAATAGCCTGGGCGGCAAGAACGGCGCCACGATTGGTGCAGGCCTGGGTGGCGCAGCTGGCGGCGCAGTGGGCAGCAACTTGTCCAAAGGTCACAAGCGTCACTGAGACTGATCGTTTGTCCGAAAAAGCCCGGCTGAATGTCGGGCTTTTTCATGGCTGAACGTTTTCCCCGTTCGACTCTCCAATCTCACATAGGCCCATGTCTGGGCGGACTGTCCCGCTTCGGGAACTGTGAGGTTCATATGCGCTTGTCATTATCTGCACTGTTTTTCGGTTTGCTGGTAGCACAAGGGGCGATGGCCGCCGGTGATGGCACCGCCGCTGTGGGTGGTGGGCTGGGTGGCGCACTCGGTAATGTGGTCGGTGGACAACTCGGTGGCAGTACTGGCGCGGCGGTAGGTGCGGGTGTTGGCGGCGCGGCCGGCAGTGCCGTCGGGGCGAATAAGCGTAATCGCACCGAAGCTGCCATTGGCGGTGGTCTCGGCGCGGCGGGTGGCTCGGTCGTCGGCAACAGCCTCGGCGGCTCTACGGGCTCGACCATTGGCGCAGGGTTGGGCGGCGCGGCGGGTGGTGCGGTCGGTAATAACCTGGGTGACGATGGTGGCTCTCATTCGGGCGGCGGTCACAAACACAAGAACAAACATAAAAACCGCCATCATTGATGGAGGGTTAAACGGAAACCCGGCTTTTTTGCCGGGTTTTTTGTATTTGCTCGTCGGACTTCGGAACGATTGGCTGTAGGGCTTTTCGAACGTCATACACGCCACCAGATGATGAGGTTTGCCATGACTCCTGAAACCGAAGGCAAGGAAGAGAAGGGTTCGAGTGGACTGCCGTTTATCAATGATCCGGGGAATGAGGATCCGGGGTCGTTGATGGATGATGCGACGGTGCCGTTGAATGATTCGGATGAGGCGGATATGGAGTATGAGGAGGATGAAGACGAGCAGTGAGCGTGATTATCAGATTCGCGCCTGCTTTTAGCGTGATCGCCGATTCTTCAGAGCCTGTTTTTTGTCAGGCTCTTTTTTAGGTTCGAATATTACTTGGGACTGAAAACGAGACATCAATTCTTACAGCAGTGATTTTGACGAACTGTCCGTTGAGATGCGGGTATTCGAAATGAATGTCTTGATCCGAAAATTCAATCAGAGACTGGAAAAGGTCGCTATCCATGTAGCCATAGATATCACACGAAAACCCATCTTCTAGCATCTCGATACGTGCTTCTTCATGCTCTGCTTTTGTGATGTCCAATTCATCAGGTAAAACCATTTCGAATTCAGCCTCGTAGTTTCTTCCCTCTTCAATGACTGATGGACAGTAACCTGCGAAGCATCGGATGATCACCCCTTGAACTCGAAGCACAACCAATTCTTCGATGATTGGATCGATTTCAATTATTTGTACGAGATATCTTTTAGTCATGTGCCGGGCTCACTGCCGGCGATGTGCCGGTTTTTTGTATTTGCTGATCCGAATCTGGAACGATCAGCTGTAGGGCTTTTCGAAAGTCATACACTCCCTGACACTCCCTGAAATGACGATGTTTGCCATGACTCCTGAAACCGAAGGCAAGGAAGAGAGAGGTTCGAGTGGGCTGCCATTTATCAATGACCCGGGGGAATGAGGATCCGGGGTCGTGATGGATGATGCGACGGTGCCGCTGAATGATTCGGATGATTCGGATGAGGCGGATATGGAGTATGAAGAGGATGAGGATGAGGAGTGAGGGGAATAGGTTGGGTTGAAAGTCTGGAATTGGTTTTAAGGGCCTGAGTGAACAGGCCCTTTTGGTGGTCGTGTTTAATCGGTTTCTTTTGAGTCAGCCAATACATACAGGTTACTTATGGCTGACATTTTTTTGATTTTTTTTAGCTTCAGATATTCTTCGAGTTCTTTTTTAATGGTTGCTTCATCGCAATATTTTCTATGTTTAGAGGGTCTGTCACGGGCGAAGTAGTATAAGCGCCGAGTATCAAACCCATTGATTTCACCGTTAGGGCCATAGTCAAAATCTACGCTTCCTGTCGATAAATTGATGCGGCAGCCAATACCATGTAATACATATTTAACGCCTCGAGTGACTCTTCCGCATCGCTTGATCGCCTTGGTGTACCAAAGCCTTCGAATGTCACGAGTGCCAAATTTGCGCTCAAATATCAGCGTGCTGGACTCCACCATGGAGATAAAGTCATTTATCAGGATGTCCAAAGTCTCATTTTGATCGCTCATCTTCTTCTCCGGTGCTCCAATCTGTCCAGGCCCACATTGTTTGCTGACTCTAATACATCTTCAATACTTCTTAGTGCTCCGTTGTACGTTTTAAGATCGCTTACGAGTTTGATTGTCACATTGGTCGAAGTTTGCCGTGCAGCCGCTGCGCGATGGTGTCCGTCCAGAATATATAGGTTGCCGTCATGTTCGACGACTTCGATGGGATCTGTTGGGTCGTATCCGCTGCGCATTTTATTTTTATAATCCTCGACTGTCTTGGTTGAGGTTTTGCCCTCTATTGTATGTACTCGCTTCAAAGTTTTTGGATCTATATTGTGAGCAATGTTCGGTAGTTTCGGCTCTCCTTCATCAACCGTAATCCCATCACTTCCACCTGGCACCTCACAACCCGGCTTATTCGGCGGCGGGCAGTTAGAGCTCAACCCCAACGGATCCACCCACCCCGTGGGATTCGGCACGTACTGGTACTGATTCAACCCACCGGCCAACTTGATCGGATCCGGCGTCAGATATCGCCCCAGCCTCGGGTCGTAATACCGATGCCGGTTGTAATGCAGGCCGCTTTCGCCGTCGAAGTACTGTCCCTGAAAGCGCAGCGGCTGGTTCAGGTAGTCCTCGCCGGCCAGGGTCAGTGCGGCGACTTTGCCGTAGGCGTCGTATTGCGCTGACCAGACGATGTCGCCGCTGTAGTCGGTGAGTTCCTGCGGGGTGCCGAGGTGGTCGAGTTGGTAATAGAAGGGGCAGGCTTTTTGCGGGCCTTTGCCGTCGAGCAGTGCCAGCGGGCGGAAGGTGCCGGGTTCGTAGACGTAGCTGCGGTATTCGTTTTCGCTGCTTTCGGCGACGAGGTGGTCGCCTTGCCAGAAGAACTCGGTGGTCTCGCCGTTGACGGTTTTGCTGATGCGTCGACCGAAGGCGTCGTAGCGATAGCTGGCGGTCTGGCCGTCGGGGCGGGTCAGGCCGATCAGGCGGTGCTGGCTGTCGTAGCGGTATTCGGTGACGAGTGTCTGCGCACGGCCACGGCGTTCGCGGATCAGGTTGCCGAAGGCGTCGTAGTCGTAATGACGATCGCCCTGCATCAGCAGGCGGTTGCCCTTGATCTGACTCGGGCCGGGGCGGTCCTGCATCAGCAGGTTGCCGGCCGGGTCGTGGGCGAAGCTTTCCGGCAGTTCGTCGCGTGAGTGGCGTACGCGGATCAGCCGGTCGAGGGCGTCGTAGCCGTAGGTGCGCTGGCCGTGGCGAGTGTCGGCGATGTGCGCGAGATTACCGTTGGCGTTGTAGGCATAATCGCGGCGATACAGCGCATCGCGCTGATGGCCTACGGCGTGGGCGAGTAATCGTCCCTGATCGTCGTAGGAATATTCGCTGAGCAGCAGGCCCTGCTGGCGTTGTTGTTCACGCCCGGACTGATAGACGTGACGGCTCAACTCGGCCCCATTGAGGTCGATGCCGGTCAGCGCGCCGCCCTTGGCGTGGTGGTAGTCGAGCACGCTGTTGTCCGGCATACGCATGCGCTTGAGCTGGCCGCAGGCGTCGTAGCGGTAACGCAGGGTGCCCCAGCCTTGATGCTCGGTGATCAAGCGGTTCTGGCGGTCGTACTCGAAGGCCAGCGGGTGGTTCTGGCCGTCGTCGACACTGATCAAACGACCGAGTCGGTCGTACTGATAGCTGACCTTGATCCCGTCCGGCAGAGTTTTGACCAGCAGACGCCCGACAGCATCGCGTGCATATCTGGTAATCAGCGTCGAGCCGTCATCCCCGAACTCGGTCTTTTCCAGCAGATGCCCGTTGAGGTCATAGGCGTACGCCGTGCGCCGGCCGTCAAAACCGCTTTCCTGACGAATCAGCCCGGTCGGTGTGTAGTCCAGCCGATACTTTTCCCCAGACTCGTTTTCGATCTCGGTGAGCAGCAGTTGCGCATGGTCGTAGCGGTACTGCACCCGCGTGCCGTCTGGGTTGATGCGCCGCGAGACCAGGTGCAGGTCGTCGTATTCGTAGCGGGTGATGCGCCCGAGTTCATCGCGCTCGGCGGTGACCTGACCGTAGGCGCCGTAGCTGTAAGCACGGGTATTGCCGGTAGGAGATGTCGTCTGGATCAGTCGGCCAACGGCGTCCCAATGCTGACGGGTGACCGCACCGTGTTCGTCGGCGGTGGTGGTCCGCCGCCCCAGTGCGTCGTAGGAAAAGCGCCGTACGCCACCGTCGGGCAAGGTCTCTTCAATGAGTTGGCCAAGACTGTTCCAGACCAAGCGATGCCGGCTGCTGTCCGGGTAGCGGATCGACAGCAACTGGCCACGGGTGTCGTAGTAGTAATGGGTGACCTGACCGTCGGGGTCGACCGCTTCGGTGACATCGCCCTCGGCATTGCGCCGGTAGATCCACACGGCATCACCGCGCGAACGCCGGTGCAGGAAACCGTTGCGATACTCGTAGGACGTGGGCGCGTCATCCGGCGGAATCAGCGCGATCAGCCGTCCGATCTCGTCGTAGCGGTATTCGGTGACGGCGCCTAAAGCATCCTGCTCGGCGATCAAGCGCCCCGAAGAGTCATAGGCCTTGAGCTGCTCGCCACCATCCGCCGAGACTTTACGCACCAGCCGCGCACGGTCGTCGTGGACGTACGTCTCTTCGGTGCCATCGACGTAATGCACCGCGACACTGCCGTCGTCATTCCAGACGTAGCGCGTGTCCATCTGCGAAAACGACGCCCAGTGACGCACGCAACGCGCGGCTTTCCCCGAGCGCTCCCACTCCCAGAAGAAACTCGCGCCGCCGGCCAGTTGCCGCTGCAGGATTACGTGAGCGTCGTCGTAGTCGTAACGCTCGCTGTCGCCGACGGCGTTGCTCGCTTCGATCAGGTGTTGATAAGCGTCGTAGCGGTAACTGACCAGCGCCTGTTCGGTGCTCCAGGCACCGTCGCGAAACACCTGGTAATCCACACCGAGCAACTGCGCGCGGTCATAGCGCAACAGCAGCGAACGCCCGGCGCCGTTGTCCAGTCGCTGCACCCGGTCAGAGCGATCGCGCTGCACCGTCAGACGATTGCCATAGCCATCGCTGATCGCCGTCAGCCGTCCCGCGCGGAAGTGATAGAACCGCGCCGTTTCCCCGGCCAGCGCGAGGATCAGCTCCTCCGGCTCATCACCCAGAAAAATCGCCGCCCGCGACAAACTGTTGTGAATCGCCGGCCGTTCAACGCTCGGAAACGGAAAACGGGTATGCCGGTTTTCGTGATCGACCCAAACAACCTCATCAGCGAAAAACTCCAGCCGATGCGCCAGTGAATGGCTCCAGCCAAACCCCAGCCCGACATCGATTTCGGCGGCACTGCTGCGATACAACCGGGTGAACTCGAACGGCAACACACCATCAAGCAGCGCATCGGTCAGGGTCAGCAGTTCCTCGCCGGTGACCATCGACACCGGGCAGCCGTTGGTGCAGGTGCGTGGCACGCAATCGGCGCTGTCGCCGTTAGGATTTTTCGCCTGATCCGGCGAGTCGTCGTGCGGCTCATGTCGCTCGATCCGGCTCGAACCGCCAGACTTGTCCCGCACAACAGGCGCCGGATTCGGCACGGTCAACACCAGCGAGTCGGCCTGACGAATGTTCAGCGGTATCGCCGGTGTCGGTTTCAACTCAACGTCACGCACATTGAGCATCAGCGGCTTCAAAACGCTGGCATGCCGCGTCAAATCCGCCGAGGACGTCAGTTCGGCCAAGCGCAACGCCGAGGCCGCCAGCCATTCCCGCGCGCGCGGCGACTTGATCTTCGCCAGCACCTTGCTGCTCAAGCGCACCGGCACGCCGACGCCACCCGACAACCCCATCAGCAGAAAACTGACCAGCAGTTCGGCCCGAACCTCGGCCACCACTTCGGCCAGATACTGCGGCGGCAGCATCTTCAACCAACTGGTAAACGCGGCCAGATGAATAAACAGCAGCGGTTCGTCACTGAGGATCAGCAGACCGTTGGCAATGGCGTCGCTGGAGGCAGTCAATAACGCCTCAAGCTCGGCCTCGCTGAGGTATTCCAGCAATTTTTCGCTGTTGGCCTGCAAGTCGGCGAGCAGGGCGAATACCTGTTTGATGTCGTCCCAGACGCCATTCAGGGCCTTCTCGAACCCGCGCCAATCGGCCTGTTGCAACTGACCGTAACGGTCCAGAAAACCGGCGCTGGAAAACTCCTTCCACTGTGGTTGAAACCCTGCCCACTCAGCGCGCAGCCAGCCTTCCAGGCCTGCAATGACACCCTCATAAGAGGCATACAGCGCACGCACATGGTCGGTGGACACATCGGGAAAGAAGGTGATGCGATAACGCTGGCCCCGATCGCAATCGGTCACTTGCAGAATGCCGCTGGGGCCGATGGTGTAACGCAGCGGCTCGCCGAAAGTCAGCACACCGCCGACATCGGCAAGCACCGGTTCGAGGGTTACCGGCGTATCGCCAATCGGCACAAATCGCGCGGCCTCGAACATATGCACCAGCGTCAACTCCCCGCTGGCCGAGCACATGACCACCGATGAACTGAGCGGTTGGCGCGACTTGATCGGCGCACTGAGGCGCACGTCGTTACCGACAGTGAAGACCTGCTCGACATCCAGCGCCGTCCCCGTCCAGAACTGCTCGGCCCAGGCGTCGTAGTGGTTCAGACACAGGCGGAACTCGCGGATCAGGTTGTCAAAATCCGGCTCATCGGGATTCAAAGCAGCAACAACGAGCAGGCCGATGCTGTTGTTCAGGGCCAGAAGCCGATCGGTTGGAAGCATTCGCAGTTCTCGCGCACATCAAAAAGGTGCGGGGACTTTGCGGGGGATCAATCAGGAAAGAAGTCGGGCGAGTAGGTGATGTCTGTAGGATGTTTCGCTAAATTGTCGCGAGTCGTTCATCGCTGCAACGGACATTGCCCGTTGCTCAATGTCCGTCGCGCTCGTTATGCTGCTGAACCCTTTAATCAGATCCGAGCAGCGGCGCCACCTGCCGCCTGGGATGTCTTTGTTAACGGATCCGATGATGAATGCACCGCTGAAGGCGTTCGGCCCGATCAAGGCCGTGATTTTCGATATGGACGGTTTGTTGCTGGACACCGAGGGCATTTACACCGAAGTCACGTCGCTGATTGCTCAGCGTTACGGGCGCACCTTCGACTGGAGCATCAAGCAGAACATCATTGGCCGTGGGGCCAATGATCTGGCCAATTACGTGGTGCAGGCACTGGATCTGCCGATCACCGCCGAAGAGTTTCTGGTGATCCGCGAGCCACTGATGCGCGAGCGCTTTCCCTCCGCGCAAGCGATGCCGGGTGCCGAAGAGTTGATCCGCCATCTCAAGGCGCACAATATCCCGATTGCCGTGGGCACTAGCTCGTCGCGCCAATCGTTCGGGCAGAAAACCACGCTGCACCGCGACTGGTTCGCGCTGTTCGATTTCATCGTTACAGCGGACGATCCGGAAGTCGGCGCGGCGAAACCTGCGCCGGATATCTTCCTCACCGCCGCCCGGCGTCTGGGCGTCGCGCCTGAAGATTGTCTGGTATTCGAGGATTCACCGTTCGGCGTGACCGCAGCGAAAGCCGCCGGCATGACCGCCATTGCCATTCCGGATGCAGCGATGGCCGATGAAAAATACGCACACGCTGACGGGATTCTTCGTACGCTGAAAGCGTTCACTCCAAGTGCTTGCGGCTTGCCGGCGCTGGAATGGGCTTAAACACCTGATGTATAAAAAACGCCGCCCCTCTGTAACAAGAGGGGCGGCGTTTTTCGTTCAGTCGACTCAGATAAATCAGGCGCCGAAACCACCGTCGATGGTCAGGCTGGCACCGGTGATGTAGCCGGCTTCCGGACCTGCCAGATAGGCGACGAAGCTGGCGATTTCTTCGGCTTTACCGTAACGACCTACAGCCATCAGCGGGATCAGGCTTTCGGCGAAGTCACCGTGCGCCGGGTTCATGTCAGTGTCGACCGGGCCGGGTTGCACGTTGTTGACGGTGATGCCGCGTGGGCCGAGGTCACGGGCCAGGCCTTTGGTCAGGCCGACCAGTGCCGATTTGCTCATCGCATACACACCGCCACCGGCGAAGGGCATGCGGTCGGCGTTGGTGCTGCCGATGTTGATGATGCGTGCACCTTCGCCCATGTGTTTGGCGGCTTCCTGGGAAGCGATGAAAACGCTGCGAATGTTGATTGCCACGGTCTGGTCGAAATCTTCGAGTTTGAAGTCTTCCAGCGGTGCAACAGCCAGCACGCCAGCGTTGTTGACCAGAATGTCGAGACGGCCAAAGGCTTCGACCGTGGTGCTGACTGCGTGGCGAATAGCGGCGGCGTCGGCACTGTCAGCCTTGATCGCCAGGGCTTTGCCGCCGTTAGCGGTGATGCTGTTCTGCAATTCTTCGGCTTTCGCGGCGGAGCTGACGTAAGTGAAGGCTACTGCTGCGCCTTCAGCGGCCAGGCGTTTGACGATGGCAGCGCCGATGCCACGGGAACCGCCTTGAATCAGAGCGACTTTGCCGCCGAGGTGTTGAGTTGACATGTTCGATCTCCAGAGTGTTCAAGGCGGGAATGCCTTGGTATTGGTGGCGAGTATCGGCGTGGTATCGACAACTGTGTAGACCATGATTGCTATAGTCTGTGTAAACCAGAAGTTTATAGTGGCGGCCATGGAAACCTTCAGCAGTATCGAATGCTTTGTGCGCAGCGCTGAAGTCGGCAGCTTTGCCGAAGCTGCGCGGCGCTTGAGTCTGACCCCGGCGGCAGTCGGCAAGAGCGTGGCCAAACTCGAGGTTCGGCTCGGCGTGCGGCTGTTCCAGCGTAGTACACGCAGCCTGACACTGACCGAGGCTGGACAACTGTTTCTGGATCAAGTCAGCGGTAGCCTGACCACGATTCAAAATGCCGTGGCCAACCTGTCCAGCGTCGAAGGGCTTCCGGCGGGAACGCTGAAGGTCAGCATGGGCGCGGCTTTTGGCTGCCTGCACATCGTGCCGATGCTGGGTGAGTTTCTGCGGCGCTATCCCGCGATCAATCCGGACTGGCACTTCGATAATCGACAGGTCGATCTGATCGCCCACGGCTTTGATGCAGCCATCGGTGGCGGTTTCGAACTGCCGCAAGGCGTGATCGCGCGCAAGTTGAGCCCGGCGCACCGGATATTGGTGGCATCTGCCGACTATCTACAGGCCAATCCCGAGATCCTCGAACCGGACGACCTGAGCCATCACGACGGGATTCTGATCCGCTCACCGCAAACCGGGCGTGTGCGTTCCTGGCAACTGACCGGGCGCAATCCGCAGAATTGTCGGCCGTTGATGCTCAAGGCCCGGATGACCATGAGCGATTCCGAGGCCGCTTGCAGGACGGCGGTGCAGGGATTGGGAATTGCGCTGGTGAGCATGCCGTTTGCGGTGGGGTATCTGGAGGCGGGGACGTTGCAGCGAGTGCTGCCGGACTGGTTTGTCGATGACGGCAACATCTCGATCTATTACGCCGAACATAAGTTGCTGCCGGGCAAGACGCGGGCGTTTGTCGATTATGTGATTGAGCAGTTTGCGGAGCAGGGGTTGGCGCGGCGGTTCAGTGCTATCTGAGCAAGGTATCAGACCGAGGTGTGGCCTTCGCGAGCAGGCTCGCTCCCACATTTGGAATGCATTTCCCCTGTGGGAGCGAGCCTGCTCGCGAATGGGGCGACTCGGTTTCCGAGGATGACCTCAGCGGGCGAACCGCCCCGGCCAGCCAATGATGTTCTTCCGCCGAGGTGTCGCATACGTTCGCACCTTCGACGTCGACAAGCGCAAGCGCACCAGCGATTCCGCAATCGTCACCGCCGCCGTCACCCCGTCCACCACCGGCACCCCGGTACGCCGACGAATCTGCTCATCCAGTCCGGCCATGCCGCCGCAACCCAGGCAAATCACCTCGGCTTTGTCTTGCGTCACCGCCAGCTCAGCCTGATGCACGATCGCTTCCAGCGCACGCTGCGGTTCGTGCTCCAGCTCCAGAACGGCCAGACCACTGGCCCGCACCGAGGCACACCGATCCCACAAACCGGACAATTTCAGCCGGTCCTCGATCAGCGGCACGGTGCGATCCAGCGTGGTCACCACTGAATAGGCATGGCCGAGAAACATCGCCGTACTCGCTGCTGCATCGGTGATATCCACCACCGGCACATTGAGCAATTCCTGCAAACCTTCACGACCATGCTCGCCGTAACCGGCCTGAATCACCGCATCGAACGGTTGATCGTAGGCCATCACCCGATCCATTACCGCGATGGCCGCCAGATAGCTTTCGAAGTTGCCTTCAATCGAGTCGGCACCGAAGTACGGCGTCAAACCGACGATTTCGGTACCGGGTGACGCAACAGCCTGCGCCGACCGAGCGATGGCCTCGGTGATGGATTCGGTGGTGTTGACGTTGACCACGAGAATACGCATGGGGAAATCCTTATAGCGGGCAGTTCTGCGGCCCGCAGTCCGGGCCGCGAGGAGGTTAATGGCAGACGTTGTCGACAGCGATCGATTCGCCGCTGATGTCGGCGTAGTGCGGTTGGCGTTTGGCGATGATCAGGTAGAGCATTCCGGCAATCCCCGCGCCGATCAGCCATGAGAATGGCGAGACGCTGTGGAAACCCGGCACCAGCGCCAGGACGATGGCGATCAGAGCAGCAGGAATAAACGCCGCCACCGCACGGAAATTCACCCCACGGCTGTAGTAATAAGCGCCATTGGGATCTTCGCTGTAGAGCTGCGGGACGTTGATCCGGCCTTTGCGGATCAGCCAGTAGTCGACCATGATCACACCGTACAACGGGCCGAGCAGGGCGCCGAGGCCGGACAGGAAGTACACGATCACCAGCGGGCTGTTGTAGAGGTTCCACGGCAGGATCAACACGGCGATGGTGGCGCTGATCAGCCCGGCGCGGCGGAAGGTCAGGTACTTCGGCGCCAGGTTGCTGAGGACGAAGGCCGGTGCGACGAAGTTGGCCATGATGTTCACCGCCACAGTGACGATCAGGAATGCCAGGCAGCCGAGCACGAGGAAGAAGGTGTTGGGAATCGAGGCGATGATCTCGGTCGGGCTTTCGATGATCCGGCCATTGATCTGAAATTGCGCACCGCACAGCAGTACGGTAATCGCGGCGAACACCAGAATATTCACCGGCAAACCCCAGAAATTTCCTACCTTGATGGTCTTGCGGCATGGCGAAGAGCGGGCGAAGTCGCAGAAGTTGAGGATCAACGTGCCGTAGATCGCCAGCCACAACGCGCCGCCGGCAAAGATGTTGCGCCACATCTCGCCACCCGTGAGCGGCTCGCGGATCGACCAGGCGATGGTCGCGTTGGCCTGGAAGTACATCCACCCAGCGAGTGCCGCAACCGTCAGCAAAATCACCGGCCCTGCAAAGGCTTCATAGCGACGGACCATTTCCATGCCGTAGGCGAGGATTGCCAGTTGCACGAACCAGATCGCCACGAAGCACACCCAACCCAGCGTCGATAGGCCAAGAATCGAGTTGTGGTCATATTCGGCGAAGCCTGGATGCACTGCGGTGAGCAGTACACGGAAAACCACCGACGCCAGATACGTCTGAATGCCAAACCAGGCAATGGCGATAACCGCGCGGATCAGTGCAGGAATTTGCGCGCCATGGATGCCGAAACTGATCCGGCTGATCACCGGAAACGGCACGCCGGTTTTCTGCCCCATGTAGCCGGACAGGTTCATGAAGAAGTACACCAGCGCCGCGCCGATCCCTAGCGATAACAGAATCTGCCAGCCACCCAGGCCCAAGGCGTACAGGCCGATGGCGAACGAGTAATTGGCAATGTTATGCACATCGTTGGTCCACAGGGCGAAGATGCTGTATTTGCCCCAGCGCCGCCCTTCGGCCTTGGTTGGCGCCAGGTCGCTGTTGTGCAATCGCGGGCTCAGTTGTAACGGTTCGGTCAGTCCGTCGTAGAACGACGGTTGATCGAGGGCAGAGGCGGGCAGATTCAGCGCGATGTTATTGGAGAGACTTGTACGCATTCCGGCAGGCTCCTGATGTTCAGGGCCGCGATGACTGTGCATGAGCCTTCAGGCTCGACAAATCTTCGTCGCGGCAGTGAAGCATCACTGGTTACGGGGCATCTGCAGCCTGTACGGGATAGGGCGCTTCAGGCTTGCGGATCGAAAGTTTTTATGTTTTGCGGTTTTGTATACAAAACATGTATGCACTAAAGCCAGATTTGTGCCAGTTGCGGATCTATAGGTGGCCATACTCATTTCGAATAGTTATCGAAAATGCCTAAGCCTTTGAAAATAAGTGGTTAAAAATTGACAGACTGAACAGGTATTTATTTTTGGCGGGGGATTTTGATGACGCGCTGAGGCGAGGGGCTTTTGGCACGAATGTAACGTTTCAGGGCGCTGAAAGTAAAAAGTGCACACATAAATGGCACCGATGGTGACATTCGTGTGTACACATTTTCAGAGTTGCGCAGGTCAAAAATGTGGGAGCGAGCCTGCTCGCGAATGCGTAGTCTCAGTCAACGAAGATGTCGACTGAGACGACGCATTCGCGAGCAGGCTCGCTCCCACAGGGGGATATCACTGGTACTGGAGATCAAGCCTTGCTAATGATATTCCCGGCATGCAACCCGCATTCTTTCTGCGTCGCTTCTTCCCACCACCAGCGGCCTTCACGCTCATGCTGGTTCGGCAGGACAGGGCGGGTGCACGGTTCGCAGCCAATGCTGATGAAGCCGCGCTCATGCAGACTGTTGTACGGCAGCTCGAGCATGCGGATGTAACCCCAGATCTCTTCGCTGGTCATCTGTGCCAATGGGTTGAACTTGTACAACGTCCGCTCCGGCGTGGAGAACGCCGTATCGATTTCCATCACTGCCACGGCGCTGCGGGTGCCCGGGCTCTGGTCGCGGCGCTGGCCGGTGGCCCAGGCTTTGACGTCGGACAGCTTGCGGCGCAGCGGCTCGATCTTGCGGATGCCGCAGCATTCGCCGTGGCCGTCCTTGTAGAAGCTGAACAGGCCTTTTTCCTTCACAAACGGTTCGAGTTTCGTGTAGTCCGGCGACACCAGCTCGATGTCGATCTTGTAGTGCTCGCGCACCTGATCAATGAAACGGTAGGTCTCCGGGTGCAGGCGGCCGGTGTCGAGGCTGAACACCTTGACGTTCTTGTTGAGCTTCCAGGCCATGTCCACCAGCACCACATCCTCGGCGCCGCTGAAAGATATCCACAAGTCATCGCCGAACTCGGCAAACGCGAGTTTCAGAATGTCCTGGGCGGATTTGTTGGCATAGGTCGTGGCGAGTTCCACGACGTCGAACGTTGCACTCATCAGGGCGGCTTCCTACAGGTCGGTGGCGCTGGGCGCTCTATATGGGGCTGATGGTAACAAAAAGCTGCGAGGCTCGGGGCGCGCTGTGCGTTGCGCGCCTGCATGCGAGTCGCTAGAGTTCGGCATCGCTCGACTCAAATAATCAATACAAACGGGAGTGTCTTGTGGAAATTGCTTGCCTGGATCTTGAAGGGGTGTTGGTGCCGGAAATCTGGATCGCCTTCGCTGAAAAAACCGGAATCGAATCCCTCAAGGCCACCACCCGGGACATTCCCGATTACGACGTGCTGATGAAGCAGCGCCTGCGTATCCTCGATGAGCACGGTCTGAAGCTGTCGGATATTCAGGAAGTGATCGCCACCCTGAAGCCGCTGGACGGCGCGGTGGAGTTCGTCAACTGGCTGCGTGAGCGCTTTCAGGTGGTGATTCTGTCGGATACGTTCTACGAGTTCTCCCAGCCGCTGATGCGCCAGTTGGGCTTCCCGACCTTGCTTTGCCATCGTCTGATCACTGACGAAACCGGGCGTGTGACCAGCTATCAGTTGCGCCAGAAAGATCCCAAGCGTCAGTCGGTGCTGGCATTCAAGAGCCTGTACTACCGGGTGATTGCGGCGGGGGACTCGTATAACGACACGACGATGCTGGGCGAGGCGGATGCGGGGATTCTGTTCCATGCGCCGGAGAATGTGATTCGGGAGTTTCCGCAATTTCCTGCGGTGCATACGTTTGCTGAATTGAAGCAGGAATTCTTGAAGGCTTCTAATAGAGAGTTGAGTTTGTAGTCGTCTGGAAGGACGCCTTCGCGAGCAGGCTCGCTCCCACATTTGGAATGCATTCACCCTGTGGGAGCGAGCCTGCTCGCGAAGCTTTTAAAGGTTTTGCAGGGTTTGCAGCAGAATCTTCACTTTAGTGATCGACTCCTGATACTCCGCCTGCCAGTCCGAATCCGCAACAATCCCGCCACCACCCCAGCAGCACACTTGCCCATCCTTGACCAACAGACTGCGAATCGCGATGGAACTGTCCATCTCGCCACGCACGTCCAGGTACAGTAACGAGCCGCAATACAAGCCACGCCGGGTCGGTTCCAGTTCATCGATGATCTGCATTGCGCGAATCTTCGGCGCGCCGGTGATCGAACCGCCGGGGAAACTGCCGGCAATCAAATCCAGTGCATCGCGATCCTCCGCCAGCTCACCGGTGACGCTGCTGACCAGGTGATGCACGTTCGGGTAGCTTTCCAGGCTGAACAGCTCGGGCACCCGCACCGAGCCGATGCGGCAGGTGCGGCCGAGATCGTTGCGCAGCAGGTCGACGATCATCAGGTTCTCCGCGCGATCCTTGGGGCTGGCCAGCAGTTCGGCGGCGTTGGCGGCGTCTTCGGCCGGGGTCAGGCCTCGCGGGCGGGTCCCTTTGATCGGGCGGGTTTCCACTTGGCGGTCGCTGACTTTGACGAAGCGCTCCGGTGACAGGCTCAGCACTGCGCCGCCGTCGGGCAGGCTCTGGAAGCCGGAGAACGGCGTCGGGCAGGCTTCGCGCAATGCGCAGTAAGCCAGCCATGGGTCGCCTTGGCACGAAGCGCGGAAGCGTTGGGCGAAGTTGACCTGATAGCAGTCGCCGGCCTGGATGTAATGCTGAATGCGTTCGAACGCCTGGCGGTAGTCGTCGGCCGAGAGGTCGGCGGTCATCGGCGTGTTCAGTTTGAAGGGTGTCAGCGCGTAAGCCTGCGGCTGTGTGAACAACGCAATCAGGCGTTGTTTTTCGCCGTCGATCACGGACGGGTGGAAGACCAATTGGCTGGTGGCCATTTGGTGATCAGTGATCAGCGCCCAGGCGTACAAGCCAAAACGTGCATCCGGTAATTGCAGATCATCGCGGGCCTGGGTCGGCAGGTTTTCCAGATGCCGGCCGAAGTCGTAGCTCAGATAGCCGATCAAGCCGCCCGCGAATGGCAGATCGAAACCTGCTGGCAGATCAGCCTCGCCCAGACGGGTCAGATTATCCCGCAGACGTTGCAGGAAAACGCCACCGCTTTCGTCGGACAACACCGCCAGTTGTTCCAGCGGCCAGGCGCTGAGCAGGTCATAGCGGCCACGGTCGGCACTCGGCCGGCCGCTGTCGAGCAGCACGGCGCCGGGGGCGTTGCGGATGGCCGCGAAGTAGTCGGCGGGATTGGCGCGGTAGGGCAGCGGGTGTACGGAACAGGTCAACATGGGCGGGGCAGATCGGCCGTTGAGGCGGGGTGGGGATTGTAGACCTCTCTCGGCTGTCAGATCAAAATCAAAAGCCTACCCCCTCACCCCAACCCTCCCGAAACGTCGGACCGCCCCCAAGGGGGCGAGGAGGAAAGGGAGCAGATCGGGGGCTTTTCGAGACTTGAGTTCGAATCGATATCCCAGGTCGATGTATCTCGAACAATCGACTCGGTCAGTTCCCTCTCCCTCCGGGAGAGGGCTAGGGTGAGGGGCTTTTAGCTTTTCAGCTCTTGAGCTATTAACCCTCCACAGCAGGAATATGCCCAAACATTTCCTGAGTAAACGCCACCCGTTCCTCAACCGTCTCCGTGACCCCACGCGCCTTCAGCTCTTCCAGTCGCGCTTCCACCGCATGGGTACGCAACGTCAGCCCACAGTCATTGGCAATCTGAATATTCAGTCCCGGCCGCGCATTCAGCTCGAGAATCAGCGGACCTTTCTCCTGATCCAGCACCATGTCCACACCGATGTAACCCAACCCGCACAGCTCATAACAGCCCGCCGCGAGTTTCATGAAACCGTCCCAGTAGGGCAGTTGCACGCCGTCCACCGCGTTAGTGGTATCGGGATGTTTGGTAATGATGTTGTTCAGCCAGGTACCGCGCAGGGTCAGACCGGTGGCCAGATCGACGCCGACGCCGATGGCGCCCTGGTGCAGGTTGGCTTTGCCGCCGGACTGCCGGGTCGGCAGACGCAGCATCGCCATCACCGGATAACCCATCAATACAATGATGCGAATATCCGGCACGCCTTCATAGCTGATGCTTTTGAAGATCTGGTCCGGGGTCACCCGGTATTCGATCAGCGCCCGATCGCGGTGGCCGCCCAGCGAATACAAACCGGTGAGGATGCTCGAGATGTGATGCTCAAGCTCTTCGTGAGCAAGGATCTTGCCCGACACCGTGCGGTAGCGACCCTCAAACCGGTCGGCAATTACGATGATGCCGTCACCGCCAGCGCCCTGCGCCGGTTTGATCACGAAGTCGCTGCGCCCGCCGATGATCTCGCCGAGCTTGTCGATTTCCTTTTCGGTGGAAATCACCCCATACAACTCCGGCACATGAATGCCGGCCTCGATGGCGCGCTCCTTGGTGATGATCTTGTCATCGACGATCGGGTACAGGCTGCGCTTGTTGTACTTGAGCACGTAGTCGGCGTTGCGCCGATTGATGCCCATGATGCCCCGCGCCTCCAGGGCCTTCCAGGTCTTCCAGAAACCGAACATCAGGCGTCAGCCTTCTTCAGGAAAGCCTTGAAACGCACCAGTTCAGTCAGGCGGTAGCCGCGATAACGACCCATCGCCAGCATGAAGCCGACCAGAATCAGCAGGATCGCCGGGAAGGTGAACACGAAGTACACCAGCTCAGGCACGGTCATGATCAGGTGCGCCAGTGAAGCGGCGAACAGCGTGCCGATCGCGACTTTCATCGCATGGCTGGCACCGCGCTCTTCCCAGGTGATCGACAGGCGTTCGATAGTCATGGTCAGAATCACCATCGGGAACAGCGCCACCGACAAGCCGCGTTCAAGCCCCAGCTTATGACTGAACAGACTGATCGCCGCGATCAACACCACGACAAAGGTCAGCACCACCGAAAGTCGCGGGAGCATTTGCAGCTTCAGGTGTTCCAGGTAAGAACGTAACGACAGGCCCAGCGCCGTGATCACGGTAAACAGCAGAATGCCGAAGCCCAGCTGCGTTTCGCGGAAGGCGAGGGCGATCAGCACCGGGGTGAACGTGCCGAGGGTCTGCAGGCCGATCAGGTTGCGCAGGATCAGAATCACCAGCACGCCGATCGGGATCATCACCATGATCATGAACGTTTGCTGAGTCTGCAGCGGCAAGCCGTACAGCGAGTATTCGAGGAAGTTGGCGTCGGTGTTCTCGTCGGTCAGCTTGGCCAGACGAATCGCGTTCATCTCGCTGTTGTTCAGGCTGAAGGTCACGTTGGCTTTCTTGCCACCGTCGACGGTGATCAGGTTTTCATCGCCAGTCCACCACAGCAGACGGTCGGTGGGCAGGCCTTGTTCGCCGGTTTCCGGGTTGAAGTACAGCCAGTCGTTGCCGTTGAAGCTGCGCAGCCACAGTTCCGGCATTTGCGGCTGATCGGCGACGAGGCGGATGGTGTGGACTTTTTCCACCGGCACGTGGGCGATGGACAGCAGCAGTTCGACGATTTTGGCTTTGTGCGCGGTCGACGGGTCGCCCGCCAGCAGCAGTTTCACGTTGTCATCGTTGAGGTTGTTAACGCGTTTGATCGCTTCGCCGATGAAGGTTTCGACGTCGGCCGAATGTTGGCGAATCGGCGCGAGCAGGGCTTCGGCGGCGATTTTTTCCGGGCCTTCGATGGCGATGCTGTCGCGGAAGGTCGGGCCTTTGATCTTGGTCTTTTCCGCGGTGTAACGCTTGGTCAGTACCAGACGGTAATAGAGGGTCTGGTTGCCCTTGGCGCGACGGGCCGACCAAGTCACCTTGCGGTTGCCGTCGACGCGGTTGACGGCGACGCCATAGTTATTGGAGATAAAACTCTCGTTGAGGCTGACGTAGTCGCGGCTCAACGGCGGCACAAACATCTGGATCTTCACCGGATCCTTGGTGCTGGCGACGAATTCGACCTTGGCGTCGATGTTCCACAAGTCGTCGGTCGCATCTTCGGTCACCGGGATGCCGAGTACGAAAATCTGATAGGCCGTAACCGAAACGCCCAGGAGCACCAGAATGGTGATCAGGATTTTCAGGTGGAAGGTTAGAGAACGCATGGAAATTACTCGGCGGTATGAGCGGCGATGGTGCAGGCGGGTTTGCCGGCAGCGTATTTAAGACTGGGGTCGACCAGCGCGTCGAAGCGTTTCAGCGCCTCGGAGCCGATCAAAAGCGGGTATTGGAACGCACTTCGGTCGGTCAGGTTCACTTCGATGCTGCGCATCGCCGATCCCATGCAGATATCCAGCTCGATCACCGGACGGGCGGTGTACTTCTTGCCTTCTTCCGGGTCGTAGTCGCCAGCACGGCGTTTGATCTTGCTGACCCGGGCCAGCGGCCGTTCGATCGGGTGGGAATGCGCGGCGTCGATCGCCAGGTAAAAACGTACCCAGGACTCACCGTTGCGTTTAAAGCGTTTGATGTCGCGGGCACTCAGCGAGGCGGTTTTCGCGCCGGTGTCGAGTTTCGCCGCAACTTCGAGATTGATGCCGTCAAGCGAAGCGTATTCGTTGAGGCCGTACACGGTTTTTTCCCCCGCGGCGGCGAGGCCGGGCAGGCAAAACAGGGCAAAGAATGTGGGAAAAGGCTTGAGTCTCATAAATCCTGGTGCGCAGCGTTCCGTTTTCGGTTCAGGCCCTTGGCAAAACTTGCGCAAGGCCCTTCGTATGCCTGGCAGCTTTATATGACAAGCCGTACAAATGGCCAGCAAATGCGGGCGGCATTCTAGCACGGTGGGTTTATGGCGCCAGCGCTTGGGCCGGTCTATAAAAGATCAAAAGATCGCAGCCTTCGGCAGCTCCTACATTGGATTTGCGTGCGCCCTGCAGAAGCTGCCGAAGGCTGCGATCTTTTAAGGTTATTAGACGATTGTCGACAATACCTATTTATCCTTTGACTGATGCGGGCGAATTGGCTAGTTTTTGCCGCATTGGATTTAAAGGTGTCGACAATCATGCTGGATCAACTCGATCCCCCGGTCATCAGCGGCGACGATTCCGAGACGCTGTCGGAAAACGTCTTCCGACGCATTCAGGCGGCCATCGTCAAAGGCGAGATCGCCCCGGGCAGCAAAATCTCCGAACCGGAGCTGGCGCGCACCTACGGCATCAGCCGCGGGCCTTTGCGTGAGGCCATCCACCGTCTGGAAGGTCAGCGTCTGCTGGTGCGTGTACCGCACGTCGGTGCGCGGGTGGTGTCGCTCAGCCATGCCGAATTGCTCGAACTCTACGAAATCCGCGAATCCCTCGAAGGCATGGCCTGCCGTCTGGCCGCCGAGCGCATGAGCGTCGAAGAAATCGACGAACTGCGCCGGGTGCTGGAAACCCACGAGCGCGACGCAGCGTTTCAGGCCGGCGTTGGCTATTACCAGCAGGAAGGCGACTTCGACTTCCATTACCGGATCATTCAGGGCAGCGGCAACCGCACGCTGACGCAGATGCTCTGCGGCGAGTTGTATCAACTGGTGCGCATGTACCGCATCCAGTTCTCCACCACGCCGAACCGCCCGCGCCAGGCCTTCGCCGAACACCACCGGATTCTCGATGCCATCGCCGACCGTGACGGCGAACTCGCGGAATTGTTGATGCGCCGCCACATCGGCGCCTCGAAACGCAACATTGCCCGTCATTACCAGGACGGCGCCCACAATAAGACAGCCACTGAACGAGGTGAGTCATGAGTTCCAAGCACAGTACTCCAGGCCAGCGATTCCGCGACGCGGTCGCCAGCGAGCATCCCTTGCAGGTGGTTGGCGCGATCAACGCCAACCACGCGCTGCTGGCCAAGCGCGCCGGTTTCAAGGCGATCTACCTGTCCGGTGGCGGGGTGGCCGCAGGTTCTCTCGGCGTGCCGGATCTGGGCATCACCGGTCTGGATGACGTGCTGACCGACGTGCGGCGGATCACTGACGTTTGCGATCTGCCGCTGCTGGTCGACGTGGACACCGGTTTTGGTTCGTCGGCGTTCAACGTGGCGCGTACCGTCAAATCGATGATCAAGTTCGGTGCGGCGGCGATTCACATCGAGGATCAGGTCGGCGCCAAGCGCTGCGGCCACCGTCCTAATAAAGAGATTGTCAGCCAGCAGGAGATGGTTGATCGCATCAAAGCCGCCGTCGATGCCCGCACCGATGACAGCTTTGTGATCATGGCGCGCACCGATGCGCTGGCGGTTGAAGGTCTGGAATCGGCACTCGATCGTGCTGCCGCGTGCATCGAGGCCGGCGCTGACATGATTTTCCCGGAAGCCATCACAGAGCTGGAGATGTACAAGCTGTTCGCCAACCGTGTGAAGGCGCCGATTCTGGCCAACATCACCGAGTTCGGCGCGACGCCGCTGTACACCACCGAACAACTGGCCGGCGCCGACGTGTCGCTGGTGCTGTATCCGCTGTCGGCGTTCCGCGCGATGAACAAGGCTGCGGAAAACGTTTACACGGCGATCCGTCGCGACGGCACGCAGCAGAATGTCATCGACACCATGCAGACTCGCATGGAGCTTTACGATCGCATCGATTACCACACCTTCGAGCAGAAGCTCGACGCGTTGTTTGCACAAAAGAAAGGCTGAATCAAACCCTGTGGGAGCGAGCTTGCTCGCGAAGGACGCCAACGATAACGCGGTGTCCCTGATGCACCGAGGTGTTCCACCCACCTTCGCGAGCAAGCTCGCTCCCACAGGTTTTCCATACAAATTCAAGAAAATTGGAGAAAACAATGGCCGAAGCAAAAGTACTCAGTGGCGCCGGGCTCCGTGGCCAGGTTGCCGGGCAAACCGCACTGTCCACCGTGGGCCAGGCCGGTGCCGGGCTGACCTATCGCGGCTACGACGTGCGCGAACTGGCAGCCGATGCGCAATTTGAAGAAGTCGCGTACCTGCTGCTCTATGGCGAGTTGCCGACTCAAGCGCAACTCGACGAATACCAGGGCAAGCTGAGCAAACTGCGCGACCTGCCGCAAGCGCTGAAAGAAGTGCTTGAACGCATCCCCGCCGACGCCCACCCGATGGACGTAATGCGCACCGGTTGCTCGTTCCTCGGCAACATCGAGCCGGAGAAAGATTTCTCCGAGCAGCGCGACAAGACTGACCGTCTGCTCGCCGCATTCCCGGCGATCATGTGCTACTGGTATCGCTTCAGCCACGACGGCAAACGCATCAATTGCGTCAGCGACGAGCCAACCATCGGTGGCCACTTCCTGCATTTGCTGCACGATAAGAAGCCGAGCGAACTGCACGTCAAAGTGATGAACGTCTCGCTGATCCTTTACGCCGAGCACGAATTCAACGCCTCGACCTTCACCGCCCGCGTTTGCGCCTCGACGTTGTCCGACTTGTATTCCTGCGTAACGGCCGCTATTGGTTCGCTGCGCGGCCCGCTGCACGGCGGCGCCAACGAAGCGGCGATGGAAATGATCGAGCGCTTCTCGTCTCCGGAAGAGGCGATCAAAGGCACCCTCGGCATGCTCGAGCGCAAAGACAAGATCATGGGCTTCGGCCACGCGATCTATAAGGACAGCGATCCGCGCAACGAGGTGATCAAGGGCTGGGCGAAAAAACTCGCCGATGAAGTCGGTGACAAGGTGTTGTTCCCGGTCTCGGAAGCCATCGACAAGACCATGTGGGAGCAGAAGAAACTGTTCCCTAACGCCGATTTCTACCATGCCTCGGCGTACCACTTCATGGGCATCCCGACCAAGCTGTTCACGCCGATCTTCGTATGCTCGCGCCTGACCGGCTGGGCCGCGCACGTGTTCGAACAGCGCGCCAACAACCGCATCATCCGTCCAAGCGCCGAGTACATCGGCGTTGAACAGCGCAAGTTCGTGCCAATCGAACGTCGCTGAAATGGTGAGTGCCAACCATCGGCATTGAAATCACCCAGATCCTGTGAGAGCGAGCTTGCTCGCGAATGCGGTAGATCAGTCGACATTGATGTTGAATGTCAATCCGTCTTCGCGAGCAAGCTCGCTCCCACAGTGGTCGGTGTGAATTTCGAGGTCGGTGCCAGGCCCACCCTTTGAAACTACCGTGACCCGAGTCCTGACCCGATGAACACAGCATTCCGCAAAACCCTGCCCGGCAGCCCTCTGGATTATTTCGACGCCCGCGCGGCTGTCGAGGCGATTCAGCCCGGCAGTTACGACACCTTGCCGTACACCTCCCGCGTGCTGGCGGAAAACCTCGTGCGTCGCTGCGACCCGGCCACGCTCACCGACTCCCTCAAGCAACTGATCGAACGCAAACGCGACCTCGATTTCCCGTGGTTCCCGGCGCGTGTGGTCTGCCACGACATTCTCGGCCAGACTGCGCTGGTCGACCTCGCCGGCCTGCGCGACGCGATCGCGTTGCAGGGCGGCGACCCGGCGCAGGTCAACCCGGTGGTGCCGACGCAACTGATTGTCGACCACTCGCTGGCGGTGGAGGCGGGCGGTTTCGACAAGCAGGCGTTCGAGAAAAACCGCGCCATCGAAGACCGTCGCAACGAAGACCGTTTCCACTTCATCAACTGGACCAAAAAGGCCTTCAAGAACGTTGATGTGATCCCGCCGGGCAACGGCATCATGCACCAGATCAACCTGGAGAAAATGTCGCCGGTGATCCAGGTGCGCGAAGGCGTGGCATTCCCTGATACCTGTGTCGGTACCGACAGCCACACCCCGCACGTCGATGCTTTGGGCGTGATCGCTATCGGTGTCGGCGGCCTCGAAGCCGAGAGCGTGATGCTCGGTCGTGCGTCGTGGATGCGTCTGCCGGAAAGCGTCGGCGTCGAACTGACTGGCAAGCTTCAACCGGGCATCACGGCCACCGACATGGTGCTGGCGCTGACCGAATACCTGCGTAAACAGAAAGTCGTCGGCGCTTGGCTGGAGTTCTTCGGCGAAGGCGCGGCGGCGCTGACCCTCGGCGACCGTGCGACCATCTCCAACATGGCCCCGGAATACGGCGCCACCGCAGCGATGTTCTACATCGACCAGCAGACCATCGATTACCTGAAACTCACTGGCCGTGAAGACCAGCAGGTTCAATTGGTCGAGCAGTACGCCAAACTCACCGGCCTGTGGGCCGACAGCCTGAAAGGCGCGCAATACGAGCGCGGCCTGACTTTCGATCTGTCCTCGGTGGTACGCAACATGGCCGGCCCGAGCAACCCGCACGCCCGTGTCGCGGTGTCCGATCTAGCCGCCAAAGGCATCTCCGGCCAGTGGGATGACGTGCCGGGGCAAATGCCCGACGGCGCGGTGATCATCGCCGCCATCACCAGTTGCACCAACACCAGCAACCCGCGCAACGTCATCGCCGCCGGCCTGCTCGCGCGCAACGCCAACAAGCTCGGCCTGACCCGCAAGCCATGGGTGAAATCCTCGCTGGCGCCGGGTTCGAAAACCGTCGCGCTGTACCTCGACGAAGCAGGGTTGACCACGGAGCTGGAGCAGCTCGGATTCGGTGTCGTCGCCTTCGCTTGCACCACGTGCAACGGCATGTCCGGCGCGCTGGATCCGGTGATCCAGCAAGAGATCATCGACCGCGACCTTTACGCCACCGCCGTACTCTCGGGCAACCGCAACTTCGACGGCCGCATCCACCCGTACGCCAAGCAAGCGTTCCTCGCTTCGCCGCCGCTGGTGGTCGCCTATGCGATTGCCGGGACCATCCGCTTCGATATCGAAAAAGACGTGCTCGGTGTCGTGGACGGCAAAGAAATCCGCCTCAAAGACATCTGGCCGAGCGACGAAGAAATCGACGCCGTGGTGAAGTCTTCGGTCAAGCCTGAGCAGTTCCGTCAGGTCTACATTCCGATGTTCGCCGTCCATGAAGACACCGGCCCGAAAGTCACGCCGCTGTACGACTGGCGTGAGATGAGCACTTACATCCGCCGTCCGCCGTACTGGGAAGGCGCGCTGGCCGGCGCGCGGCCGCTGAAGGGTATGCGCCCGCTGGCGGTGCTGCCGGACAACATCACCACCGATCACCTGTCGCCCTCCAACGCGATCATGCTCGACAGCGCCGCCGGCGAATACCTGGCGAAAATGGGCCTGCCGGAAGAGGACTTCAACTCGTACGCCACCCACCGTGGCGACCACTTGACCGCCCAGCGCGCAACCTTCGCCAACCCGAAACTGTTCAACGAAATGGTCGTGGAAAACGGCAAGGTCAAGCAGGGTTCGCTGGCGCGTGTCGAGCCGGAAGGCAAAGTCATGCGCATGTGGGAGGCCATCGAAACCTACATGCAACGCAAGCAGCCGCTGATCATCATTGCCGGCGCCGATTACGGTCAGGGTTCGTCCCGCGACTGGGCGGCGAAAGGCGTGCGTCTGGCCGGTGTCGAGGCGATTGCCGCAGAAGGTTTCGAACGCATTCACCGCACCAACCTGGTGGGCATGGGCGTGTTGCCGCTGGAGTTCAAGCCAGGCACCGACCGTCACACCCTGGCCATCGACGGCAGCGAAACCTATGACGTGATCGGCGAGCGCAAACCGCGTGCGGATCTGACGCTGGTGATCCATCGCAAGAACGGCGAGCGCGTTGAAGTGCCGGTGACCTGCCGTCTGGATACCGCTGAAGAAGTGTCGATCTACGAGGCCGGCGGCGTGTTGCAGCGCTTCGCTCAGGACTTCCTTGAAGAGTCGGCGGTTGCCGTTTAAATCAACTGATGTGGGCACGGGATTTTTAGTCCCGTGTCCTCGGTAAGGAGCATCATGGCTCACGCACCACAAATCAAGATCCCCGCCACCTACATGCGTGGCGGCACCAGCAAAGGCGTTTTCTTCAGCCTCATGGATCTGCCCGAAGCGGCACAGATTCCAGGCCCGGCTCGCGACGCTTTATTGCTGCGCGTAATCGGCAGTCCCGACCCGTACGACAAGCAAATCGATGGCATGGGCGGCGCCACGTCCAGCACCAGCAAAACCGTGATCCTGTCGAAAAGCATCAAGGCCGATCACGACGTCGATTACCTGTTCGGTCAGGTCTCCATCGACAAGCCCTTTGTGGATTGGAGCGGCAACTGTGGCAACCTCTCGGCAGCGGTCGGTTCGTTCGCGATCAGCAATGGCTTGGTCGACGCCAGCCGCATTCCGCACAACGGTGTCGCGGTGGTGCGTGTGTGGCAGGCCAACATCGGCAAAACGATTATTGCCCACGTGCCGATCACCAATGGCGAAGTGCAGGAAACCGGTGATTTCGAACTCGACGGGGTGACCTTTCCGGCCGCCGAAGTACAAGTCGAATTCATGGACCCGGCGGCGGAAGAAGAGGGCGGCGGTGGTTCGATGTTTCCCACTGGCAACCTGATCGATGAGCTGGAAGTGCCGGGTGTCGGCACGTTCAAAGCGACCATGATCAACGCTGGCATCCCGACGATTTTCGTCAATGCCGAAGACATTGGTTACACCGGGACCGAGTTGCAGAGCGCGATCAACAGCGATCCGAAAGCGCTACAGATGTTCGAGACGATTCGGGCTTATGGCGCGTTGCGCATGGGGCTGATATCGAATCTGGACGAAGCGGCGACACGGCAACACACGCCGAAAGTCGCGTTTGTCGCCAAGCCTGCAGATTACGTGGCGTCGAGTGGTAAAGCGGTTGGCGCTGGTGACGTGGATTTGCTGGTGCGGGCGTTGTCGATGGGCAAGTTGCATCACGCGATGATGGGTACGGCGGCGGTGGCGATTGGCACGGCGGCGGCCATTTCCGGCACCTTGGTAAACCTCGCCGCCGGTGGCGTTGAACGTAATGCCGTGCGCTTCGGGCATCCGTCCGGAACTCTGCGCGTTGGCGCTGAAGCCAGTCTGGAAAACGGCGAGTGGGTGGTGAAGAAAGCCATCATGAGCCGCAGCGCTCGGGTTCTCATGGAAGGCTACGTGCGCATCCCGGGTGATTCTTTCTGATTTGAGATTTTTTACCCTCATCGGAACGCCGCCCGCCCAGCCCTCTCCCAGAGGGAGAGGGGGCCGACCGAGGTGTCAGGGGTTATGCATCGACCTGAAAGATTGAGTCGATTATGGGTTCAAGGGGCCGACCGAGGTGTCTGGAGTAGTACATCGACCTGAAAGATCGCGTCGATTGTGCATTCAGGGGGCCGACCGAGGTGTCTGAGGTTGTATATCGACCTGAAAGAGCGAGTCGATTATGGATTCAGGGGCCGACCGAGGTGTTTGAAGTTGTGCATTGACCAGATCGATTATGGATTCAGCGCAGATCGCTCACGTCGGTGAACCTCCACAGCATCCCCCAATCGGTTCCCTCTCCCTCGGGAGAGGGCTAGGGTGAGGGGCCTCCCACTGAAGAAACACAAAAAGAGCAGGCACCCCAGACCTGCAATCAACCAAACCCGCCAAGCCCTGAGGAAGACCGCACCACTCATCATTCCCGCACAGGAGAACCGCAATGAGCGCCAACGTCGACCTGAACAACCGCCCCGACTACGACCGTGTCCTGCAGGACATTGCCGACTACGTCCTCACCTTCAAAGCCCCCTCTGCCGAAGCCCTCGACACCGCCCGCAACTGCCTGATGGACACGCTGGGCTGCGGCCTGCTGGCGCTGCGTTTCCCCGAATGCACCAAGCACCTTGGCCCGATTGTCGAGGGCACCGTCGTCCCGTTCGGCGCACGCGTTCCCGGCACCTCCTATCGCCTCGACCCGGTGAAGGCCGCGTGGGACATCGGCTGCATCGTCCGCTGGCTCGACTACAACGACACCTGGCTCGCCGCCGAGTGGGGCCATCCATCCGACAATCTCGGCGGGATTCTCGCGGTGGCCGATCATCTCTCGCAAAAACGTCTGGCCAACGGTGAGTCGCCGCTGACGATTCGCGATGTGCTCGAAGCGATGATCATGGCCCACGAGATTCAAGGCGTGATTGCCCTGGAAAACTCCTTCAACCGCGTAGGACTCGATCACGTCATCCTGGTGAAAGTCGCTTCAACCGCGGTCACCGCCAAACTGATGGGCGCCAATCGTGAGCAACTGCTGTCGGCGTTGTCTCACGCGTTTGCCGATGGTCAGGCCCTGCGTACCTATCGTCATGCGCCGAACGCCGGTTCGCGAAAATCCTGGGCGGCGGGGGATGCGACGAGTCGTGGTGTGCGTCTGGCCGACATCGCCATGCGCGGCGAGATGGGCATTCCCGGGGTGCTGACTGCGCAACAGTGGGGCTTTTATGACGTGCTGTTCAGCCACACCAATAGCGATCTGGCGCTGAAACCGGAAGATAAACGCGCTTTCGGTTTTTCGCGGCCGTTCGGCAGTTACGTGATGGAAAACGTGCTGTTCAAAATCAGCTTCCCCGCCGAATTCCATGCGCAAACCGCCTGTGAGGCGGCGGTAACCTTGCACCCGCAGGTGCGCAATCGTCTGCATGAAATCGACCGCATCGTCATCACCACTCACGAGTCGGCGATTCGCATCATTTCCAAAGTCGGGCCGCTGGCCAACGCCGCCGACCGAGACCACTGCATCCAGTACATGACCGCTGTGCCGCTGGCGTTTGGCAATCTGGTCGCCGAGCAGTACGAGGACGATTTCCATCGGGCGCATCCGGTCATCGATGTACTGCGCGAGAAAATGGTTATCGTCGAAGATCCGCGTTTCACTCGCGAATATCTGGAGGCCGACAAACGCTCGATCGCCAATGCCGTGCAGGTGTTTTTCAAGGACGGCAGCAGCACCGACAATGTCGTGGTGGAATACCCGATCGGTCATCGCCGCCGTCGTGCCGAGGGTATTCCATTGCTGGAGGACAAGTTCAAGGCCAATCTGGCGACGCGTTTCACCGGTCAGCGTAGTGGTGAGATCTTCGCGTTGTGCAAGGATCAGGCGCTGCTTGAAGCCACCTCGGTGAACCGCTTTGTGGATATGTTTGTTATCTGAACCACTTTTCCACAGGCAATTTGGTGATCGCAAAACCGCTCAATAAAATCGCCGAATAGATCATCAGTTCCCGGGACAGGGTTTGCCCCTCGTACCAGGCGCCGATGATCACGGCGAACACCGGGAAAATGATAAACACGAACGACAGAATGATCGGGCTCAAGCGTTTAAGCAGTAAAAAATAAACGATGAATCCGCCCACTGACGCCACCAGCCCGAGATAGAGCAGGGCGCCCCACGAACGTGCTGTCACCTGCGCAAACTCCGGGGCTTCAACACATAAGCCGACAATAAATAACATCAGCCCGGCGATACCGATCGGCAAGGTGTTGTAGGTGATCACGCTGATCGCGCTGCCATGTTTTTTCGTCACCACGTAACACAGCGCATGCATCACCGCTGCGCAGAGAATCGCCAGCACGCCAAGCCATTCGGCCTGATCCAGATGCAAGCCCTGACTGCGGATAATCATGAGCAGACTGCCAAAGCCGATCGCGATACCGAGCATCTGCGACGGGTAGATTTTCTCGCGCAGAAACAGCGCGGAAAAGATCAGGATAAGAACCGGCATGCAACTGAACAGCAGTGCAGTCAGACCGGACGAGACGTGCATTTCGCCGTAGTTGAGCAAGTAGTAGGGCAGGCTGAAATACGACAGCGTGACGAACACGAAAAACCAGCGGCTTTGCCGGGGAAATAGCAGCGGTTCCTTGCGCAACAGCGCGAAACTCAGAAACAGCGGAAAAGCGATCAAAAAACGCAATCCAGCGGCCGTCAGCGGCGGCACGCTTTCCACGGCGATCTTGATGCCAAGCCATGTGGTGCCCCAACTCAGACAGACGATCAGAAACAGCGTGCTGGTGAGCAATCCGGCGAGCCAGGGTTTGCTGATGTTCATCGGTGTGCTGACGGCGGTCGACATGTGGCGTGCTCCGAGCGGTGGAATTGACCTGATCACGGAAACGGTCTATTTCTCATTGAATCTGTTTTCAGCACGCTATTCGGGACGAGAATGACTGTCAAAGCAAGTATTGCCATGGTGTCAATCCTCCGCGACGGCCTCGCCAATGGCGTCGGCGTGAAGTACAAACGCTTGGCCGAAGCGGTCGCACAGGCTATCGACGAAGGTGTGATCGATGCAGGATGCAAGTTGCCGCCGCACCGATTGCTGGCCGACAGCCTGGGCGTGACCATCGGTACGATCAGCCGTGCCTACGGTGAATTGGAACGTGTGGGATTGGTCCTCGCCCGCGTCGGAGATGGCACTTATGTCTGTCAGCGGGGGATGGAGCGGCCGCAGGACAAAGGCTTTCGCAATGTCAGCGATGAGCCGCCAGCCTGTTTCGACATGAGCCGCAATCAGCCAATTCCCGCACAGGAAGCGGCGTTCATGAGCCAGAGCCTGCAAGAACTGGCCAGTGATCCGCGGGTGTTACAGCAGTTGACCGGCTACACCGCCGAAGCAGGGCTGGCACGGCACCGATTGGCCGGGGCGGTCTGGTTGCAGCACGAAGCGTATGTCCCGCACGCCGATCAGGTGTTGTGCGTCAACGGCGGCCAGCATGGTCTGTTGTGCGCGTTGATGGGGCTGCTCAAGGCCGGCGACACAGTGGTCACCGAGCATTTGTCCTACCCCGGATTGATCGGCGTCGCACGCCAGCTTGGGATAAAACTTGTCGGCGCAGCGATGGATGACGAAGGACTGTTGCCGTCGGCACTGGAGGATATATGCCGTCAACATCGTGTTTCGGCGCTGTATTGCACGCCGACGATCCAGAATCCTACGGCTGCGGTCATGTCGATCCCACGGCGCGAGGCGATTGCCGACATCTGCCGCCAGCATAATTTGCTGATTATCGAAGACGAAGCCCATGCGGTTCTGGATCGCCAGCGCCCGTTGCCGCTGAGTTACTTTGCGCCGGAGCGCTCGGTGTTGATCGGCAGTCTGAGCAAGGCTGTTTCGGCGGGTTTGCGCGTCGGTTATCTGCATGCGCCGCAAGCGTTGATCGGGCGTTTGAGTTCAGCCATCCGCGCCACCTGCTGGATGGCCAATCCGTTATCGATGGAGGTCGCGAGCCTGTGGATTGAAAGCGGCATGGCCGAGCGTTTGCTGGACGAGCAGATCAGCGAGATCGCTCGGCGCAAGGCCTTGGTGGCGCCTGTTCTGCAGGGTTTGGATTACAAGACTCACCCTTACAGTCCGCATTTCTGGGTGCAAGTGCCGGAGTTGTGGCGGGCGTCGCATATTGCGGCGGAATTGAAGGAGAACAATTACCTGGTGGCCACCGCTGAGGCATTTGCGGTCGGGCATGCAGCGGTGCCGCAGTTTATTCGGGTGAGTGTGTGTAATGCGGTGGGGGATGATCGGTTGTTGCTTAGTGGATTCGAGGCTTTGGCGCGGGCATTAACCGAGACCGTGTAATCGTTCTTCGCGAGCAAGCTCGCTCCCACAGGGTTTTGTGGTGAATGCAAAATTTGCAGACACTCCAGAAACCTGTGGGAGCGAGCTTGCTCGCGAAGGCGTCAGATCAGGCAATGCAGAGCTACTTGAACCGCCGCTCCACGCCTTTCTCCACCAGAATCTTCGCCGAAATCTCTTCCACCGAAAAATGCGTGGAGTTGATGTTGGGGATGTTCTCGCGGCGGAACAGGTTTTCCACTTCGCGCACTTCAAACTCACACTGCGCGTAGCTCGAATAACGGCTGTTGGGCTTGCGCTCGTTGCGGATCGCGGTAAGGCGGTCCGGGTCGATGGTCAGGCCGAACAGCTTGTGCTGATGGGCGCGCAGGGCAGTCGGCAGGGTCAGGCGCTCCATGTCGTCTTCGGTCAGCGGATAGTTGGCCGCGCGGATGCCGAACTGCATGGCCATGTACAGACACGTCGGGGTTTTGCCGCATCGCGACACGCCCACTAGTATCAAATCGGCTTTATCGTAATAGTGCGTGCGCGCGCCGTCGTCGTTGTCCAGGGCGAAGTTCACCGCCTCGATGCGCTCCATGTAATTGGAGTTGTGCCCGATCGAATGCGACTTGCCGACGGTGTAGGAAGAATGCTCGGTCAGTTCCTGCTCCAGTGGGGCAAGAAAGGTCGAGAAAATGTCGATCATGAAACCATTGGACGTTGCGAGAATCTCACGGATGTCCTGATTGACGATGGTGTCGAAGATAATCGGGCGGAAGCCGTCGGTTTCAGCGGCTTTGTTGATTTGTTGTACCATGGCCCGCGCTTTATCCACGCTGTCGATGTACGGTCGCGTGAATTTGCTGAAGGTAATGTTTTCGAACTGCGCCAGAAGGCTTTGACCCAGGGTTTCGGCGGTGATGCCGGTGCCATCGGAGATGAAGAAAGCAGATCGTTTCATTTGCACCTTGGGCCTTAAGCTAGTAACGAATCTTGGATATGATAGGCGCGATTTGCCGGCCGCCAATGGCCAGCATTCTCACTTATTTTCCAGGTCCAGGCCATACAACCGGCCAAGGCTCCCCCGGGCCGCCGGTTTCTGAGCTTTTCCAACACAGTTAGTGGAGAGATCACCTTGGTAGAGTACGTAGTTTCCCTCGATAAGCTCGGCAAACACGATGTTGAGCATGTGGGGGGCAAGAACGCATCCCTGGGCGAGATGATCAGTAACCTGGCAGGCGCCGGTGTTTCGGTCCCCGGCGGCTTCGCCACGACGGCTCAGGCTTATCGTGATTTCCTCGAACTGAGCGGCCTCAACGACCAGATCCACCAGGCCCTCGACGCGCTCGACGTTGACGACGTCAACGCCTTGGCCAAGACCGGCGCCCAGATCCGTCAATGGATCATGGAAGCCGAATTCCCCGAAAAACTGAATGCCGAGATCCGCACCGCGTTCGCCGCGCTGTCGGCAGGCAACCCTGACGTGGCCGTGGCCGTGCGCTCTTCCGCCACCGCCGAAGACTTGCCGGACGCCTCGTTCGCCGGTCAGCAGGAAACCTTCCTGAACATCCGTGGTGTGGAAAACGTTATCCGCGCCGCCAAAGAGGTGTTCGCTTCGCTGTTCAACGACCGTGCGATTTCCTACCGCGTGCACCAGGGCTTCGACCACAAACTGGTCGCCCTGTCGGCTGGCGTGCAGCGCATGGTGCGTTCGGAAACCGGCACTGCCGGCGTCATGTTTACCCTCGACACCGAATCCGGTTTCCGTGACGTGGTGTTCATCACCGGCGCCTACGGCCTGGGTGAAACCGTCGTACAAGGCGCGGTCAACCCGGACGAGTTCTACGTGCACAAGGGCACGCTTGAGGCCGGTCGTCCGGCGATCCTGCGTCGCAACCTGGGCAGCAAAGCCATCAAGATGATCTACGGCGACGAGGCCAAGGCCGGTCGTTCGGTCAAGACCATCGACGTCGACAAGGCTGATCGCGCGCGTTTCTGCCTGACCGACGCTGAAGTCAGCGAACTGGCCAAGCAAGCGATGATCATCGAGAAGCACTACGGCTGCCCGATGGACATCGAGTGGGCCAAGGACGGTCACGACGGCAAGCTGTACATCGTGCAGGCGCGTCCGGAAACCGTTAAGAGCCGCACCCAGGCCAACGTCATGGAACGTTACCTGTTGAAAGAAACCGGCACCGTGCTGGTGGAAGGTCGTGCGATTGGCCAGCGCATCGGCGCCGGTAAAGTGCGCATCATCAAGGACGTCTCCGAGATGGACAAAGTCCAGCCGGGCGACGTGCTGGTTTCCGACATGACCGACCCGGACTGGGAACCGGTGATGAAACGCGCCAGCGCCATCGTCACCAACCGAGGCGGGCGTACCTGCCACGCAGCGATCATCGCGCGTGAGCTGGGTATTCCGGCAGTGGTCGGTTGCGGCAACGCCACCCAACTGCTGAAGGACGGCCAGGGCGTGACCGTTTCGTGCGCCGAAGGCGACACCGGTTACATCTTCGAAGGCGAACTGGGCTTCGACATCAAGAAGAACTCCGTCGACGCCATGCCTGAGCTGCCGTTCAAGATCATGATGAACGTCGGTAACCCGGATCGTGCCTTCGACTTCGCGCAACTGCCGAACGCCGGTGTCGGTCTGGCCCGTCTGGAATTCATCATCAACCGCATGATCGGCGTCCACCCGAAAGCGCTGTTGAACTACGACGGTCTGCCGCAGGAAATCAAGGACAGCGTCGACAAGCGTATCGCCGGTTACAACGACCCGGTCGACTTCTACGTCGACAAACTGGTGGAAGGCATCAGCACCCTGGCGGCGGCGTTCACGCCGAAAAAAGTCATCGTGCGCCTGTCGGACTTCAAGTCCAACGAATACGCCAACCTGATCGGCGGCAAGCTCTACGAGCCGGAAGAAGAAAACCCGATGCTGGGTTTTCGTGGCGCCTCGCGTTACATCAGCGAATCGTTCCGTGACTGCTTCGAACTCGAATGCCGCGCGCTGAAACGTGTGCGCAACGAGATGGGCCTGACCAACGTCGAAATCATGGTGCCGTTCGTCCGTACCCTCGGCGAAGCCAGCCAGGTCGTCGATCTGCTCGCCGAAAACGGCTTGAAGCGCGGTGAGAACGGTCTGCGCGTGATCATGATGTGCGAGCTGCCATCCAACGCGATTCTGGCTGAAGAATTCCTCGAATTCTTCGACGGCTTCTCGATCGGCTCCAACGACCTGACTCAGCTGACCCTGGGTCTGGACCGCGATTCCGGTATCATCGCGCACCTGTTTGACGAGCGTAATCCGGCGGTCAAGAAGCTTCTGGCCAACGCGATTGCCGCGTGCAACAAGGCCGGCAAGTACATCGGTATCTGCGGTCAGGGTCCTTCGGACCATCCGGATCTGGCCAAGTGGCTGATGGAGCAGGGCATCGAAAGCGTGTCGCTGAACCCGGATACCGTGCTGGAAACCTGGTTCTTCCTGGCGGAAGGCCAAGCGCCGGCCTGATAAGTATGTGAACGGCCCGCTTTCCTTGTGGGAGGCGGGCCTTGGGATTGAAGTGGGGCGGGCTCCTGTAGATGCCGCCCTTTTTTGTGCAAGAGCATTATGCAAAGCAGCAGCAACCTGTTTCCTGTCGCCCTGATCAGCGCCGAACGACGTGGTGATCTGAGCGAAGACGTGTATCGCCTGAAACCCGGCAACAGCCCCGACTGGTCTGTGGAAATCGCTGTGACCCGTTTGGGCATGGCTGATGACTCGCAGCCACGCGGCGTGCCGGTGATTCTGCTGCACGGCAGTTTCTCCAATCGCCGCTTCTGGTTTTCACCGAAAGGCCTGGGCCTGGGCGCGTATCTGACGCGACTGGGGTTTGACGTGTGGATTCCGGAGATGCGCGGTCACGGCCTGTCGCAGCGCAACGAGGAATACCGGCGCAACCGTGTCGCCGACTATGCCCGTTACGATCTGCCGGCGATTGCCGCGTTCGTGCGTGAGCAGAGCGGGCAGATTCCGCACTGGATCGGCCATTCGTTGGGCGGCATCACCCTGGCGGCGGCGCTCGGTGGCGAATACCTTGGCGAACCGGCAGTGGCTTCGGCGGCGTTTTTCGGCACCCAGGTCAGCCGTACTTACTGGCCGCTGAAAATTCCGCCGGTCGAGTGGAGCGGGCGCTTTATTCTCAAGCGTTTCGCGCAACTGTCGGGTTCACGCCTCAAGCGTGGCCCGGAAGATGAGCCGATCGGTCTGGCGCTGGAAAGCATGCGCTGGTACGGCTTGTTCGGCCGCTTCGGTGACAAGGACAAGGATTGGTGGGCGGGCCTTTCCGACGTCAAGGTGCCGGTGCTGGCAGTGACGGCCGCGGGCGATCATCAGGATCCGGCGTGGGCCTGTCGCAAACTGTTCGAGCAGATCGGCTCGGAGCACAAGCAGTTCGTCAATCTGGGCCGCGAGCAGGGTTTCACCGATAATTTCGGTCATGTTGAAATGTTGGTGAGCAAAGCGGCGCAGACTGAGGTTTGGCCAATGGTGGCGCGCTGGTTGAAGGATCAGCAGACGCCGTTGCTGGGCGAGAAGCCGGATCTGGCCGCTGTGGTTTGAGCCGGAGCAGGGTAAAGGGCATTTCGTTCAGGTTGGCTTGCGGCTAAGATATGACGCATTGTTCGGTTCTGGTCATTTTTGGTGGCTGTTTAGCGATTACGTTTCAGGGTTTGTTCAGGTTCGTTCAGCGACCATGGGATGGACTAAGGTAAACAGCGACCGCCGGAGATCGTCTCAAAAGAATGCGTCATCCTTGATCGTCTTCCTTGTTACAGGAGTTTTTCGATGAACCATTACCTTACGCCTGACCTGTGCGACGCCTATCCGGAGCTGGTGCAGGTGCTGGAACCGATGTTCAGCAATTTCGGTGGCCGTGATTCGTTCGGCGGCGAAATCGTGACCATCAAATGCTTCGAAGACAACTCGCTGGTCAAGGAACAGGCTGAACTCAAGGGCAGCGGCAAGGTGCTGGTGGTCGATGGCGGCGGTTCGCTGCGTCGCGCGCTGCTGGGCGACATGATCGCCGAGAAAGCCGCTAAAAACGGCTGGGAAGGGCTGGTGATCTACGGCTGCATCCGGGACGTCGACGTCATTGCCCAGACCGATCTGGGCGTGCAGGCGCTGGCCAGCCATCCGATGAAAACCGAAAAACGTGGTATCGGCGACCTCAACGTCCCGGTGACATTTGCCGGTGTGACGTTCCACCCGGGCCAGTACATTTATGCGGACAACAACGGCGTGATCGTTTCGCCGAGCCCGCTGAAGATGCCTGAATAAGCTTTTCGACAAAGGGATGCGGATGTTCGAGGAAGAAAACGCGCAATGGGGGCTGGTGCATGCCCTGGTGCTGGACGGTAAAGGCGGTGCGCGTTCGATAGCCCGGACTGAGCTCGACGATTTGCAGTTGCAGACCCATGAAAGCCTCTGGCTGCATTGGGATCGCAGCCATCCGCAAACCCAGACCTGGTTGCGCAAATCCAGCGGTCTCAACGAATTCACCTGCGATCTGCTGCTGGAAGAGAACACGCGTCCGCGCCTGTTGCCCCTGCCGGATTCCGAGCTGCTGTTGTTCTTGCGTGGGGTCAATCTCAACCCGGGCGCCGAGCCGGAAGACATGGTCTCGGTACGGATTTTTGCTTCCGCCCAGCGGGTAATCTCCCTGCGTTTGCGCCCATTGCGTGCCACCGATGAACTGTTGGTGCAATTGGCGGACGGCAAAGGCCCGAAAACCTCCTCTGAACTGATCCTTTATCTGGCGCAGTTCCTCACTAACAAGGTGCAGGATCTGGTCACTTGCCTCTCGGAAATCGCCGATGAGGAAGAAGAAAAGATGGATGCCGACGAACGGTATACCCCCGAGCATGGCGCCATTTTGCACATCCGCCGCAGGGCGGCCGGACTGAAGCGTTTTCTTGCACCGCAGCGGGATATTTTCGGGCAACTGACGCGGATAAAACTGCCATGGTTCGTTGATGACGACGCCGATTACTGGAACGAACTGAACAACAGCCTGACCCGCTATCTCGAAGAGCTCGAATTGACCCGAGAGCGCGTGGGACTTGTGCTGGAGGCCGAAGACCGGCGTTTGAGCGAGCGTATGAATCGCACGATGTATCGCTTCGGGATCATCACCTGCATCTTTTTGCCGATGAGTTTTATCACCGGGCTGCTGGGCATCAACGTAGGCGGAATTCCATTCGCCAGCAGCCCCTATGGTTTCCTGATCGCCTGTTTGACGGTGCTTGCCCTGGCCTTCGGTCAGTGGTGGTTATTCCGTCGTTTGCGCTGGGTCTGAAGATGGCGCATGTGACCCGAGCAAATCTGCCCGCGTCTTTCACAGACATCACGAGAGGTGCGTATGCACGATCCGTTTGAACAGTCTTTGCGCGACATGCTCAACGCTTCGCCGTCCAGCCGCGACGACGATGCCTGCCTGGGCCGCGTACTCAAAACCGCCAACCGCCAGGTCGGCGCCGGCGATCTGTTCAGCCTGCTGGGCCGCTGGCTGCCCGCGCTGATGATCGCCCTGAATAACGGATCGGCCCATGTCTCGCCGGTTTCCCGTCTTCGTAAACCTACCGCTCGCACTGCTGATAAGGCTGATTGAATATGGAACTCGACCTCTGGACTCAGAGCCTCGTCACTGCAATGACTGCGTTGTGGACCAAAGTAGCCAACTTCATCCCGAACCTGTTCGGCGCACTGGTCGTGCTGCTGTTGGGTTTCGTCGTGGCCAAGCTGCTCGATACCTTGCTCTCCAAGCTGCTCGCCAAACTCGGCCTGGATCGCTTGATGGGCGGTACCGGCCTGACTAAATTGATGTCGCGTGCGGGGCTACAAGTCCCGATTTCGACCCTTATCGGCAAAATCGTTTACTGGTTCGTTCTGCTGATTTTTCTGGTTTCTGCAGCAGAATCCCTTGGCCTTGAGCGAGTTTCAGCTACGCTGGATATGTTGGCGCTCTATTTGCCGAAAGTTTTTGGCGCGGCGCTGGTGTTGCTGGTGGGTGTTTTGCTAGCGCAACTGGCCAACGGGTTGGTGCGCGGGGCGGCAGAAGGCGTAGGCCTGGACTACGCTTCGGGGCTTGGGCGAATTGCTCAGGGGCTGGTGATCATCATCAGCATCTCGGTCGCGATCAGTCAGCTTGAGGTCAAGACCGACCTGCTGAACCATGTGATTGTCATCGTTTTGATTACCGTTGGTCTGGCCGTTGCGCTGGCCATGGGTTTGGGAAGCCGGGAAATTGCCGGTCAGATTCTTGCGGGAATCTATGTGCGTGAGTTGTATCAGGTTGGGCAACAAGTGCGTGTTGGCGAGGTCGAAGGCCAGATCGAAGAGATCGGCACGGTTAAAACCACATTGCTGACCGATGAGGGTGAGCTAGTCTCTCTTTCCAATCGGATCCTGCTGGAACAGCATGTGAGTAGCCGCTAATCCGGCAAACCCTGCTAATGTATGCCGCCGCAAAATGCCAGCTGATGCTGGTTGCGGTGGACATTGACCTGACTGTCGGCACGACTTGTTTTGAATAAAGCCCAAACGCTATCCACGCGCTACGACCCCCGCGAGCTCTCTGATGAGGAGTTGGTCGCGCGCTCGCATACCGAGCTTTTTCACGTAACGCGCGCTTATGAAGAACTGATGCGGCGTTACCAGCGAACATTATTTAACGTTTGTGCGAGATATCTTGGGAACGATCGCGACGCAGACGATGTCTGTCAGGAAGTCATGTTGAAGGTGCTGTATGGCCTGAAGAACTTCGAGGGGAAATCGAAGTTCAAGACGTGGCTCTACAGCATCACGTACAACGAATGTATTACGCAGTATCGGAAGGAACGGCGAAAGCGTCGCTTGATGGACGCATTGAGTCTTGACCCCCTCGAGGAAGCGTCTGAAGAAAAGGCGCCGAAACCCGAGGAGAAGGGCGGGCTTGATCGCTGGCTGGTGTATGTGAACCCGATTGACCGTGAAATTCTGGTGCTTCGATTTGTCGCAGAGCTGGAATTTCAGGAGATCGCAGACATCATGCACATGGGTTTGAGTGCGACAAAAATGCGTTACAAACGTGCTCTAGATAAATTGCGTGAGAAATTTGCAGGCATTGCTGAAACTTAGTTCAGCGCAAATATCTCTTACGTGTAGGCAAGTTCTGATAGACTTGCCGCCGAGTTGTCCCCCGGTTTGCGGGACTGCTTCACAATCACCAGATGGGGATTTAACGGATGAAACTGAAAAACACCTTGGGCTTGGCCATTGGTTCTCTGATTGCCGCCACTTCGTTCGGCGCTCTGGCACAAGGCCAAGGCGCAGTTGAAATCGAAGGCTTCGCAAAGAAAGAACAATTCGACAGCGCTCGTAACTTCAAGAACAACGGCAACCTGTTCGGCGGTTCGATCGGTTACTTCCTGACCGACGACGTTGAACTGCGTCTGGGCTACGACGAAGTGCACAACGTACGTTCCGACGACGGTCGTAACATCAAGGGCGCGAACACCGCTCTGGACGCTCTGTACCACTTCAACAACCCAGGCGACATGCTGCGTCCATACGTATCGGCTGGTTTCTCCGATCAGAGCATCGGTCAGAACGGTTCCGGCGGTCGTGACCGCTCCACCTTCGCCAACCTGGGCGCTGGTGCCAAGCTGTACTTCACCGAGAACTTCTACGCCCGTGCTGGCGTTGAAGCTCAGTACAACATCGACCAGGGCGACACCGAGTGGGCTCCTAGCGTTGGTATCGGTGTGAACTTCGGTGGCGGCTCCAAGCCTGCTGCTGCTCCAGTTCCAGCACCAGCTGAAGTCTGCTCCGACAGCGACAACGATGGCGTTTGCGACAACGTTGACAAGTGCCCGGACACCCCAGCCAACGTAACTGTTGACGCTGATGGCTGCCCAGCAGTTGCTGAAGTTGTTCGTGTTGAGCTGGACGTTAAGTTCGACTTCGACAAGTCGGTTGTGAAGCCAAACAGCTACGGCGACATCAAAAACCTGGCTGACTTCATGAAGCAGTACCCATCCACCACCACTACTGTTGAAGGTCACACTGACTCCGTCGGTCCTGACGCTTACAACCAGAAACTGTCCGAGCGTCGTGCAAACGCCGTTAAGCAAGTTCTGACCAACCAGTACGGTGTTGAATCGTCCCGCGTTCAGTCTGTTGGCTACGGCGAATCCCGCCCAGTTGCTGACAACAAAACTGACGCTGGCCGCGCTGTAAACCGTCGCGTAGAAGCGCAGGTTGAAGCTCAAGCTAAGTAATTAGCTGCCGCTCTGAGAAAAGCCCGGCTTAGGCCGGGCTTTTCTTTGCCTGCGATTTGGCGTTACAGGGCGCGCACATGCTCATTGTAGGAGCTGCCGAAGGCCGCGATCCTTTGATCTTGAGCAATGGCAGCCACAGCACCAATTACCAGAATCGCCGGACTTTTCAATCCAAACGCACACGCATCATCACTCATGCTCGCCAGATCACTCCGGCATTCGCGCTGCTCTGGCAACGACGCATTTTCGATCATCGCCACCGGCGTATCCGCCACCATCCCGCCTGCCAACAACTGATCGCGAATCTCGCCCAGCTTGGCCACGCCCATATAAATCACCAGCGTCGTGCCGCCTTGCGCCAGTGCCTGCCAGTTCAACTGGCTGTCGTCCTGAGTATGCGCAGTCACCAGCGTCACCCCGCGAGCGATACCGCGCAACGTCAGCGGAATATCGCACTGCGTCGCCCCGGCCAGCCCGGCGGTAATGCCATTGACCAGTTCCACCTCAACACCCCGTTCACGCAACCACTGCGCCTCTTCACCGCCCCGGCCAAAGATGCACGGATCACCGCCCTTGAGCCGCACCACACACTTGCCGTGGCGGGCATAGCGCAGCATCAACCGATGAATGAACGCCTGCGGTGTCGAGCGGCAACCACCGCGCTTACCCACCGCAATAATGCGGGCGCCAGGGCAGTGTTCCAGCACCGCGGCGTTGACCAGATCATCGATCAGCACCACATCGGCCTCGCGCAAGGCGCGCACCGCTTTGAGCGTCAGCAGTTCCGGATCGCCGGGGCCCGCGCCTACCAGCCAGACTTTTGCATTCATGCTGCTTTCCTCATCAGATGATGGCGACCGGCTGCAACTCGGCAGCCAGCAAACGCTTTAGTTCCGGGACGCACGAGCCGCATTGCGTGCCGCAGCCCAAATTGGTTTTCAAGCCTTGCAGATCCAGCCCTTGGCGAATGCCGGCGCAGACCGCGTTGAGGCTGACGTTGTTGCAGTTGCACAGGGTTCTATCCGCAGCGATCTGCGCCCCGGCACTGCCCGGTGGCGCACTCATCGGCGCCAGCAACCAACGCCGCAGTTGTTCGTCGGCACGGCCCTCCAGCCACAGTCCTTGCAGCCAATGCCGGGCGAGGGTTTCGCCGGCCAGGCGAATCGCGGTGATGCGACCGTTTTCAATGCGTACGCGCTTGCCGATGGCCCGACGCGGATCGTCATAGGCCAAAACCGGGCCGTCGATCAGCGACAGGCAATGATCGATTTCACTGAGCAATTGCGCATCAGGCGCCTCAGTGTTCGCTGCGCGTATCAGCAGCGCCGATCGCTCACGTCCGACAAGGCTGAGACTCACGTAGGAAAATGCCTCACAGAGCGGTCGTAGTGTCTCGAAATGCCGTTGAACATCGCCCTCGATCAGTGCGAAAAGCTGCCACGGCAGATTGACCGGTTCCAGGCGCACGCCGCTGTGTTTGAGTTCGGGTTGTTTCGACAACGGATCGAAGGCAGGCAGGGTCAGGCTGTTCACGCCGCCCTTGAGAAAGCGATCGCCCCAGTGCATCGGTAGAAACGCTTGTCCCGGACGTACGCTGTCATCACTACCGACCGCAACAATTACCGCGCCGCGACGACTTTTCAGATTGACCAGATCGCCCGGCTGCAAACGATGCCGGCGCATTTCATCTGGATGCAGACTCAGCACCGCTTCGCTGACATGCCCGAACAGTTGCGCCGCCGTGCCGGTGCGGCTCATACCGTGCCATTGATCGCGCAAGCGGCCAGTGATCAATGTCAGCGGAAAGCGTGCATCACGCTGTTCTTTGGCGGCGCGGTAAGGGTCGGCAATGAAATGAGCGCGGCCAGTGGACGTAGGAAAAATACCGTCCTCGTAGAGTCGGGGTGTTCCTTCTCGGGCGCCGACAGGGAAGGGCCATTGCTGCGGTCCGATCTCGTCGATCAGCGCGTGACTGATCCCGGACATATCCAGATCGCGGCCATGCGTCAGCCCTTTGAATTCATCGAACAACTGCGCAGGTTGGTTGAACGGAAACAGGCTGGATTCAGCGGGACGCAGACGTTTCTCCAGACGCTGTGCGAAATCTACCGTGATCGCCCAGTCCGGCCGCGCCTCGCCCGGTGGGAGGATGGCTTTGCGCACGTGGGAAATACGCCGCTCGGAATTGGTTACCGAGCCTTCTTTCTCGCCCCAACTGGCAGCGGGCAGCAGCACGTCGGCGAATGCGCCGGTTTCAGTCGTGCGAAAAGCTTCCTGCAACACTACAAACGGGCAAGCTTGCAGCGCAGCGCGCACCGAGTTCTGGTCCGGCATCGATTGCGCAGGGTTGGTACAGGCAATCCACAACGCCTTGATCTTGCCGCTGCGCACTTGCTCGAACAGTTCGATGGCGCTGAGACCAGTGCTTTCCGGCAGTTGATCCACACCCCAATAAGCCGCCACTTCGGCGCGATGCTCAGGGTTTGCCGCCTCACGATGACCCGGCAATAAATTCGACAAACTACCGGTTTCGCGTCCGCCCATGGCATTTGGCTGACCGGTAAGGGAGAAAGGTCCTGCACCCGGACGACCGATTTGCCCGGTGGCCAGGTGCAAATTGATCAGCGCGCTGTTCTTCGCGCTGCCGGCGGTGGACTGATTCAAGCCCATGCACCACAGCGACAGAAAACTCGGCGAAGTGCCGACCCATTCGGCGCACTGCTGCAATTGCTCGACGCTGATGCCGCATAACTGCGAAACCATTTGCGGGGTGTAATCGCGCACCAGACTCTTCAGCTCGGCCAGACCCTCGGTGTGGGCCTTGATGAAATCGCGGTCGATCCAGTCTTCCCACAGCAACAAATGCAAAATCCCATGGAACAAAGCGACATCGGTGCCGGGCAGAATCGCCAGATGCAAGTCGGCGAGGTCGCAGGTGTCCGTGCGCCGTGGATCAATGACGATGACTTTCATCTGCGGGCGGCGAGATTTTGCTTCCTCCAGCCGACGAAAAAGTACCGGATGGGCGTAGGCCATGTTACTGCCGACGATCATCACGCAATCGCTGAGTTCCAGGTCCTCATAACTGCACGGTGGGGCGTCGGCGCCGAGGCTGCGCTTGTAGCCGACCACCGCCGAGGACATGCACAGCCGTGAGTTGCTGTCGATGTTGTTGGTGCCGACCAGTGCCCGCGCCAGCTTGTTGAAAGCGTAATAGTCCTCGGTCAGCAACTGTCCGGAGATATAGAACGCCACGCTGTCCGGGCCGTGTTCGGCGATGGTTTCGGCGAACACGTTGGCGGCGTGTTCCAGAGCGGTGTCCCAGTCTGTGCGGCTGCGCGCCAGGCCCTTGCCCAAGCGGAGTTCCGGATACAGCGCGCGAGCCGCGAGGTCGCCAGTCAGGTGCAGGGTCGAGCCTTTGCTGCACAGTTTGCCGAAGTTGGCCGGGTGCGCCGGATCGCCGCTGACGCCGAGGATGCGCTCGCCGTCATGCTCGATCAGCACGCCGCAGCCGACCCCGCAATAACAGCAGGTCGAGGCGGTCGTCTGGCGGCTCATCAGATAGCGTCCCGCAGGGCCAATTGCACGCGACCATTTTCAACTCGCGCCGGGTGATGATGCGCACAACCGATGTCCGGCGCCTGCGCCTCGCCTGATTGCAGGTCGATTTGCCAGTTGTGCAGCGGACAGGCCACGCGTTTGCCGTAGATCAAACCTTGCGACAGTGGTCCGCCCTTGTGTGGGCAGCGGTCATCAAGGGCGAAAACCTCATCGTCGCTTGTACGAAAAATCGCAATGTCACCTTTCGGCCCGGCAATGATCCGCGAGCCGAGGGCATTGATCTCGTCGAGGGCACAGATATCCAGCCAGTTCATGCTGGCACCTCCAGGTTTTTCACGGGGATTACGTCGAATTCTTTCTTCAGTTGCGGCTGCGCCAGACGTTCTTTCCACGGATCCTGTTCGAACGACAGGGAGAACTGCAGGCGCTCGTTCAAGGCTTTGCGGCGCTCGGGATCTTCCAGTACGGCTTTCTTGATGTGCTCCATGCCAACCCGTTGCAGGTAGTGCACGGTGCGCTCGAGGTAGAAGGCTTCTTCGCGATACAGCTGCAGGAACGCGCCGTTGTATTCGCGCACTTCTTCGGCGGTTTTCAGCTTGACGAAGAATTCGGCGACTTCGGTTTTGATCCCGCCGTTACCGCCGATGTACATCTCCCAACCGGAGTCGACACCGATAATTCCTACGTCTTTGATCCCCGCTTCCGAGCAGTTGCGTGGGCATCCGGAGACAGCCAGCTTCACTTTGTGCGGCGACCACATGTTGAACAGGTCGTGTTCCAGCTCGATGCCCAGTTGTGTCGAGTTTTGCGTGCCGAAACGGCAGAATTCGCTGCCGACGCAGGTCTTCACGGTGCGGATGGATTTGCCGTAGGCATGGCCGGACGGCATGTCGAGGTCTTTCCAGACACCGGGCAAGTCCTGCTTCTTGATGCCGAGCAAATCGATGCGCTGACCGCCGGTGACCTTGACCATCGGCACCTGATATTTGTCGGCCACATCGGCAATCCGCCGCAGTTCCGAAGGATTGGTCACGCCGCCCCACATCCGTGGCACCACCGAATAGGTGCCGTCCTTCTGGATGTTGGCGTGCGCACGCTCGTTGATCAGGCGTGACTGCGGATCGTCCTTGGCTTCGCCGGGCCAGGTGGAAATCAGGTAATAGTTGAGGGCAGGGCGGCAGGTTGCGCAGCCGTTCGGCGTGCGCCAGTTGAGGTAGCTCATGGTGCCGGCGATGGTCAGCAGATGCTGTTCGCGAATGGCCTGGCGAATCTGCCCGTGATTGAGGTCGCTGCAACCGCAAATGGCTTTTTCGCTTTTCGGTTTGACGTCCGCTGCGCCACCCACGGTGTTGATCAGGATCTGTTCGACCAGCCCGGCGCAGGAGCCGCAGGAGCTGGCGGCCTTGGTGTGTTTCTTCACCTCGTCGACGCTGAACAGGCCGTGCTCCTGAATGGCTTTGACGATGGTGCCTTTGCACACACCGTTGCAGCCGCAGACTTCGGCGGTGTCGGCCATGACCATGGCTTTGTCCTGGCCCTGATGTCCTACGTCGCCCAAAGCGTTTTCGCCGAACATCAAGTGATCGCGGATCTCGCCGATGGCGTGATTCTCACGAATCTGCCGGAAATACCAACCGCCGTCTGCCGTATCGCCGTACAGACAGGCGCCGACCAGCACGTCATCCTTGATCACCAGTTTTTTGTACACGCCGCCAATCGGGTCGGAGAGGGTGATGGTTTCCGTGCCTTCGCCGCCCATGAAGTCGCCGGCGGAAAACAGATCGATGCCGGTGACTTTCAATTTGGTCGAGGTCACCGAACCCTGATACCGAGCGAAGCCCAATTGTGCGAGGTGGTTGGCGCAAACCTTGGCCTGTTCGAACAATGGCGCGACCAGACCGTAGGCAATGCCGCGATGACTGGCGCACTCGCCGATCGCGTAGATGCGCGGGTCGTAGGTTTGCAGGGTGTCGTTGACCAGAATCCCACGATTGCACGGAATGCCGGCCTTCTCAGCGAGTTCGGTGTTGGGGCGAATACCGGCGGCCATTACCACTAGATCAGCGGGGATGATGTCGCCGTTCTTGAATTGCACCGAGCCGACCCGGCCATTGCCGGCGTCGTGCAGGGCTTGGGTTTGTTCGCACAGGCGAAAATGCAGGCCACGGGATTCGAGGGCGCTTTGCAACAATTGGCCACTGGTTTTGTCCAGTTGTCGTTCCAGTAACCACTCGCCGATATGTACCACGGTGACGTGCATGCCGCGCAGCATCAGGCCATTGGCGGCTTCGAGACCGAGCAGGCCGCCGCCGATGACCACCGCGTGTTTGTGGGTTTTCGCGGTGTCGATCATTGCCTGCGTATCGGCGATATCGCGGTAACCGATCACGCCGTGCAGGGTGTTGCCGGGGATGGGCAGGATGAACGGCGTTGAGCCGGTGGCGATCAGCAGTCGGTCGTATGCGGCTTCGGTGCCATCCTCGGCGATCACTCGGCGTTTGACCCGGTCGATCTCCACCACTTTGCGGTTGAGCAACAACTTGATGTTGTTTTGCAGGTACCAGTCGAGGTCGTTGAGCACGATCTCTTCGAAGGTCTGCTCACCGGCCAGCACCGGCGAGAGCAGGATGCGATTGTAGTTGGTGTGCGGTTCGGCGCCGAAGACCGTGATGTCGTACAGCTCGTTGCTCAACTTGAGCAGTTCTTCGAGGGTGCGGACCCCGGCCATGCCATTGCCGATCATCACCAGTTTGAGTTTTTTCATCAGGTTCTCCGGGGAGCTGCGGCTGGCCTCTTGTGGGCAGTCAGGCCTTGCTCGAGAAATTTTGCGCAAACAAAAAAAGGCGTCCCGCTAGTTGCCTAGCGAGGACGCCTTTGTCCTGGTCCCGTTCTCTCGGGAAGCGCAGCCTTCGTCGTTGAAGGTTGGGCTTTATGTGTGTGTTGAGTTGGGTAATGCAGTGGTTGTGCCAAGTGGGGGCGGTGGCGGTTTTATGGGGGGTGACGGATTTTGAGGATGGTTTTTTTGCACTGATTCGAAGCGGGTTGCTCGTTCGTGGGGCATTCAGGAAGGTGGATTTGTGGTGATTGGGCTGGCGCCTTCGCGAGCAAGCTCGCTCCCACAGGAGGTTTGTGAACACCACAGATCCCATGTGGGAGCGAGCTTGCTCGCGAATGGCGCGACTCGATTTAACTGTGAAACAGCAATACCAGCAGCACCAGATTCCCCAACAAAGCCACCAATGCCATGGACCGCCAGACCTTCAAAGGCTCTCGCTCCAACAAGGGCCGGGGCCGCACACTCAAACTACGCCGCTCACCCTGTTCCAGCACCAGCAACCATTCTTCAGCAGTTTCAAAGCGCATCAGCGGATCAGCCGCCACTCCACGCTCGAGGCTTTGTGCGAGCCACTCCGGCAAATCAGGCCGAAATCGACTGGCAATCACCGGCAGACCAAAGCGCGGTCGCTGAAACGCTTCAATCTCGCCATAGGGAAAATGCCCGGTCAGCAGGAAATACAGAGTCACACCTACCGCATACAAATCCTGCTGCACATTCGGCGGATCCCCACGAAACGCTTCCGGGGCGATGTAGCTGGGCGTTCCCGGTAGCGTCGACGGCGCGTCCTCGGACAAGCCTGGGCAGTACGCCAGGCCAAAATCCAGCAGACGCAATTCGCCGTCGTCACCCACGTGCAGGTTTTCCGGTTTGATGTCGCGGTGCAGGATCTGCCGCCGATGCAGCAGCCCGACCGCGCGCAACAGGCGCTCGGCGATGTCCTGCCATTGCGCCAACGGCAATGGGCCGGATTGTTGAAACAGCTGCGCCAGCGTTGTCCCCGAATATTCACGCATCACGTAGTACAAATGCTGACGCTGCTGGCACGCATGGACTTCAGGAAAGTGGCGACCGGCTACGCGTTTGAGGAACCATTCCTCGGACAGCAGCGCCTGCCCGGCGTGAGGATCATCGGCGCTGCGCGACGGCAGGGTTTTCAACAGCCATGCCTGGCCCTGTCCATCGACAACCCGATACAGCAGCGATTGCTGGCTCTGACCGACAATCCCCTGAACTTGCCAGCCTTCGAAGGATTGGCCGTGTTTCAGCACCGGCGGCAGGGGCCACTGCTGCAAATGAATCAATGCATCGCCGATGCTCGCCTCGCCGACAGCATCGACCCGCACCAGCAACGCGCTGGCATTGTCCTGACTCCCCGCCAGATGCGCGGCATTGACCAGCGTCTGCGCGGCACTGTGCAGATCGGGCTGATCACGCAGAATCGCCGCAATCGCCGTATCGCCCAGCGTCGACCAGACGCCGTCACTGAGCAGCACAAAGCTTTCACCGACGCGCAGTTCGCCGTCGAGAAAATCCAGCACCAGATGCTGATCCAGCCCCAGCGCGCGTTTGAGCACATGCTGCATGCCCGGCTGATCCCAGACATGGTCTTCAGAAATGCGCTGCAAGCTGTCGGCGTGCCAGCGATACACCCGGCAATCGCCGACGTGGGCGAGGGTAAAACGCCGACCACGCAAGACCAAAGCGCTGACCGTGGTGAGCAGCGGTTGCCCGCCACCATTGGCCTGCAACCAGCGGTTTTGCGCGAGCAGCAGGCGATCCAGCGCTTGGGCCACGCTCCAGGTTTCCGGCGTGGCGTAATAATCGAGCGCCAGCGCTTGCAAGGTCGAACGCGCAGCCAGTCCGCCATCGGCACACTGGCTGACGCCATCAGCGATAGCGAACAGATAACCCTTGCTCGCCGCCAGCGCCGGCGCGGGCGTGACCAGGCGCAAAGCGTCCTGATTTTCCGCGCGCGGACCGGTGGCGCTGGCTTCGGCAAAATTCAGTTGCAGGGCCATCTACGCTTAGACCCGCGCCGCCGTTACCGCCGCTGAGCCCCAGGTGGTTCTCCAGCGACGCTTGACGCCGTGCAGGCCAAACCATGCCAAAACGCCAAGGCTGGCGAACAACCACAGGGCTAGTTGATAACTGCCGGTACTCTGTTTGATCGCACCCATGCCGGCGGCCAAGGCAAAACCGCCGATGCCGCCGGCCATGCCGATCAACCCGGTCATCACGCCGATTTCCAGACGAAAACGCTGCGGCACCAGTTGGAACACCGCGCCGTTGCCCGCGCCCAGGCCGAGCATGGTGCAGACGAAAAGTGCCAGCGCCGCGTAGGAACTTGGCAGGTTAAACCCAACGGCAGCAATACAAATGGCTGCCACCGTATACATCGCCAGCAATGTGCGAATGCCACCGAAGCGATCCGCCAGCGCGCCACCCAGCGGTCGCATCAAACTGCCGCCGAACACGCAGGCGGCGGTGTAGTAACCGGCCGTCACCGGGCTCAACCCGTATTGATCGTTGAAGTAGCCGGGCAGGGCACTGGCCAGACCGATGAAACCGCCGAAGGTGACGCTGTAGAAAAACATGAACCACCAGCTGTCACGGTCGCCCAAGGCTTTGAAGTAGTCAGCCATGGCTTTGGCTTTCGGCCGCTCAGGAGCGTTTTTTGCCAGCCAGGCGAACAATACCAACGTCAGGATCAACGGAATCAACGCGAAGCCGAAGACATTGCTCCAGCCGAACGCGGCCGCCAGTACCGGAGCGAGCAGTGCGGCAAACACGGTGCCCGAGTTGCCCGCACCGGCAATGCCCATGGCTTTGCCCTGATGCTGCGGCGGATACCATTGCGACGCCAGTGGCAGAGCGACGGCAAACGATGCGCCGGCCATGCCGAGAAACAGGCCGAGTATCAGCGCCTGTTCATAACTGTGGATGCCGATTTTCCAAGCGCCGAACAGCGCGCAAATCACAATGACCTGACCGATCAGCCCGGCGGTTTTTGGCGACAGTCGATCGGCGAGCATGCCCATGAAAAAACGCAGCACCGCACCGGCGAGAATTGGCGTGGCGACGACGAGGCCGCGTTGTTGTGTGGTCAGTTGCAGGTCGGCGGCGATTTGCACCGCCAACGGGCCGAGCAGGTACCAGACCATGAAGCTCAGGTCGAAATAGAGGAAGGCCGCGAACAGGGTCGGGGTGTGGCCGGATTTCCAGAAGCTTGAATTCATCGCGCACCTCAGCTGAAAAGAGTCTCGAATGGAGTCATGCAACAGCAGGTGGGGCGCCACCACGGCCGCACCACCGGCCCCGGTCTGTGGGGCCAAAACGCAAAAACGCCGCTACCTGATGCGCCGGGATGGGCGATCGGGTGAGCGACGTCTTTGTCGTGGGTGGGGCAACCGCCGTTGGTTACCTGTGCGTTTTACTTAGCGAGATTTGTGCCAACAGCTGAAAGATCAAAAGCCCCTCACCCTAGCCCTCTCCCGGAGGGAGAGGGGACTGACCGAGGTGTCGGACTTCAAACATCGACCTGAAAGACCGAGTCGATTATGGATTCACAGCAGAAAATCACCGCGCGGCGTACTTCCCGAGCATCCCCCAATCGGTTCCCTCTCCCTCGGGGCGGTCCGACGTTTCGGGAGGGCTAGGGTGAGGGGCTCTTCAGCGGTGAGAACGCCTCAGCCCAGCAACTCACTCATGGCAATAATCTGCTCCGCCACCTGAATCAGCTTCTGCTGCCGGCTCATCGCCTGGCGCCGCATCAAGGTGTAAGCCTCTTCCTCATTGCAATCCTTCATTTTCATCAACAACCCCTTGGCCAGCTCAATACGCTTGCGCTCAGCCAATTGCTGATCCCGCGCCTGAAGCTGCGCGCGCAACGCCTGGTCACTCTCGAAACGCGCCATCGCCACATCGAGAATCGGCTGCAGACGCTGTGCGTGAATGCCCTCGACGATGTAGGCACTGACCCCGGATTTGATCGCCTGGCGCATCACGCCCGGATCATGCTCATCGGTAAACATCACGATTGGTCGTGGCTGGTCGCGGCTGACCAGCACCACTTGTTCCATGACATCGCGGCTCGGTGACTCGGTATCGATCAGAATCACGTCCGGGCGCACCGTTTCGACGCGCGCGGGCAGGTCGATGGTCAGGCCGGACTCGTCGATTACCTCGAAACCGGCCTCGGTCAGCGCGGCTTTCAGGCGCCCGACTTTTTTCGCCGTGTCATTGATCAGCAGAATGCGCAACATGTTCGCGGTCTCCTGTCAGCGGCGGGCGAGAAGAGGAGCGTCGTCGTTCAACGCATGCAGCTTGAAACTGCGCGCGTATCCGGCCGGGTCGCTGCCGTCCCAGACTTTGCCGTCGAGCAACTGGCTGCTGCGCATGTCGGTGCCCCACGCCGCCACGCCGACAGCGGTCGCGGCGTCGCGGTAAATGTCCAGTTGCTGAACCTGACGGGTGACGGCGAGGTAATCCGGATCTTCGCGCAGCAGGCCCCAGCGGCGGAACTGGGTCATGAACCACATACCGTCCGACAGATAAGGCAGATTCACTTCGCCGTTACCGTGAAAGCGCAGCGCGTGCGGATCCTGCCAGCGATTGCCGAGGCCATCGGCATAATCACCGAGAAAACGCGGCTCGATGCACGCAAGCGGCGCGTCCAGATACTCCGGCGCACTGAGCAACTGCGCGGTGCTGCGACGATTTTCCGGGCTCTCCTCAATAAAGCGGCTGGCCTCAAGAATCGCCATCACCAGCGCCCGAGCGGTGTTCGGATACTGCTCGACAAACTCGCGAGTGCAGCCGAGGACTTTTTCCGGGTGATCGGGCCAGATGGTCTGGCTGGTCGCGAGGGTAAAACCGAGATCCTGCTGCACCGCGCTGGCGGCCCAAGGCTCGCCGACGCAAAAGCCATCAATACGCCCGGCTTGCAGATGCGCAACCATTTGCGGCGGCGGCACCACCACGCTGTCGACATCCTGCAACGGATGAATGCCCTGACTCGCGAGCCAGTAATACAGCCACATCGCGTGGGTGCCGGTGGGAAACGTCTGGGCGAAGGTGAGTTTTGCGCGGCTTTGGTGCACGTGCCGATCCAGCGCTTCAGGACTGCTCACGCCAAGGTTCTGGAGACCGTGGGAGAGGTTGAGGCTCTGACCGTTCTGATTCAGCCCCATCAGCACCGCCATATCGGTCGACGCCACGCCACCAATGCCCAGGTGCACGGCGTAGATCAGACCGTACAGACTGTGGGCGGCATCCAGTTCACCGCTGACCAGTTTGTCGCGCAGGTTAGCCCAGGATGTCTGGCGCTTGAGGTTCAGCGTCAATCCGTAAGGTTGAGCGAAGCCCTGTGTGGCCGCGACGACCACCGAGGCGCAGTCACTCAGGGCCATGAAGCCGAGGTTGATTGCGGTCTTTTCCGGGGCATCGCTGCCATTGACCCAGGCCAGTGGCCCCACCGAAAGTTCATTCATCCAACGCACCTCGAAAAAAAAGCGTCGCCGCGGACTTTGCGCAGGCAAAACCCGGGACGACGCCATTGTCCTTGCCCGCCTGCCGTCATTGGCCGACGCACTGATAGCAAGGAAGGTGCAAGGCATATGCCACTGCCAGTGATTTGCGCGTGCGCCTCGCGCGGCAGGTCGATGCCCGGCTATAATCGCCGCCTCTTTTCGCCGCCCGAGTCATTGCCGCCCATGTATTCCCTGGCCCGTCAGCTGTTGTTCAAACTTTCCCCGGAAACCTCCCACGATCTGTCGCTGGATCTGATCGGCGCGGGTGGGCGTTTGGGCTTAAACGGCTTGCTGTGCAAGGCGCCGGCGAGGAAACCGGTGACGGTCATGGGCCTGGAGTTTCCGAACCCGGTGGGTCTGGCGGCCGGTCTGGACAAGAATGGCGCGGCCATCGATGGCTTCGCGCAACTGGGCTTCGGTTTTGTTGAAATCGGCACCGTGACCCCGCGTCCGCAGCCGGGCAACCCGAAACCACGGATCTTCCGTCTGCCGGAAGCCGAGGCGATCATCAACCGCATGGGTTTCAACAACCTCGGTGTCGATAACCTGTTGGCACGGGTGGCAGCGGCGAAATACAAAGGCGTGCTGGGCATCAATATCGGCAAGAACTTCGATACCCCGGTTGAACGCGCGGTCGACGATTACCTGATCTGCCTGGACAAGGTGTACGCCCACGCCAGCTACGTGACGGTCAACGTCAGTTCGCCGAACACTCCGGGCCTGCGCAGCCTGCAGTTCGGCGATTCGCTCAAGCAATTGCTCGCGGATCTGGCCACGCGCCGTGCCGAACTGGCCTTGCGTCATGGTAAGCACGTGCCATTGGCGATCAAGATTGCGCCGGACATGACCGATGAAGAAACCGCGCAGGTTGCCCAGGCGCTGATCGAAACCGGCATGGACGCGGTGATCGCGACCAACACCACCCTGAGCCGTGTCGGTGTCGAAGGCATGGAGCATGGCGACGAGGCGGGCGGTTTGTCCGGTGCGCCGGTGCGTGAGAAGAGCACCAATACCGTGAAGGTGCTGGCCGGTGAGTTGGCTGGGCGGTTGCCGATCATTGCGGCTGGCGGGATTACCGAAGGCAAGCATGCGGCCGAGAAGATTCTCGCCGGTGCGAGCCTGGTGCAGATTTACTCCGGCTTCATCTACAAAGGCCCGGCGCTGATCCGTGAATCGGTCGACGCCATCGCCGCCCTGCGCTGAGCCTTTGTGGGAGCGAGCCTGCTCGCGAAGGCGCCAGTTCAGTCAATATTTCTGTGACTGACACACCGCTTTCGCGAGCTGGCTCGCTCCCACAGGTTTCCTGTTCCAGCATCAGTTTTCAGGCATAAAAAAGGGCTCCTCGAAGGAGCCCCTGGGCCGGAGCCCGCCGTCCGGGAAGGACGTGCATGGTAAGTCGTTACAAATTCAGATTGTCGTGTCGGAATAAATGCCCTGTGTCAGCCGACGGCGTGAAGTTCGTTGAGTCTGTGGATTCCCGCAGTGCCGGTCATACCGTCCCAGTTGTCGCCGCGTCCTTCTCGCCAGCCGTTGATCCAGGCTTGACGTACCGACGGTAGAGTAAATGGGCAAAGCTCACGGGATTTGCCACCAACGCCATATTGATATCCGCGCAAAAATGCTCTTTCCAACGGATCACGCTTAAGTCTTCTCATAGGGTGTTTCCCTCACTTGTTGACTGTTTTGTGTCGCGTTGACCTCAACTGAGGTCTGGCAGAAGAAACCTGCCATGGTGCGGCTCGCTGCCGGCGTGGCGAGCCAAGGTGTTGACGCCGTTGCGACGTCAACCTAGGTTCAGTTCTAACCAATGAGTCACACCGAGGGAATGATCGTTTTGTCATAAGGACGTAACGAAATTAATGCTACAGCCATAAGTAACGACGGGTTTCATGCACGGTTTTTCAGCAAACCCCGGTATGATCGGCCCCGCGCTGGATGATGGGGTTAATTCTTTAGTGAGAATGACCCACGTTTGCGCTGGGGTATAAAGCGACGAAGGGTCGCTTCAAGACTTTTTGTTTCATCAACTTTTTTATCTGTCCCGGCATCTAAGCTCTTTTAACCCGAGCAGCGGGGATGGAACGGCACACCTTCGTGCCACGCGGGCGTTCTTTTAGAAAAGCGCCTGATTGAAAACCGGATCGGCAATGCGTTGCCGATTCACAAGCCAAAGGCTCTGGAAATACCATGTCCGACCGTTTCGAACTCTTCCTCACTTGCCCTAAAGGCCTTGAAGGCCTGCTCATCGAGGAAGCCGTCGGGCTTGGCCTTGAAGAAGCGCGCGAGCACACTTCCGCCGTGCGTGGCATGGCGACCATGGAAACCGCTTATCGCCTGTGCCTCTGGTCGCGTCTGGCCAACCGTGTGTTGCTGGTGCTCAAGCGCTTCCCGATGAAGGACGCCGAAGACCTCTACCACGGCGTGCTCGACATCGACTGGCAGGATCACATGCTCAGCGACGGTACTCTGGCCGTTGAATTCAGCGGCCACGGTTCCGGCATCGACAACACCCACTTCGGCGCCTTGAAAGTCAAAGACGCCATCGTCGACAAACTGCGCACCCCGCAGGGCGACCGTCCGTCGATCGACAAGCTCAACCCGGATCTGCGTATTCACCTGCGCCTGGATCGCGGCGAAGCGATTCTCTCCCTCGACCTCTCCGGCCACAGCCTGCATCAGCGCGGTTACCGTCTTCAGCAGGGCGCTGCACCGCTGAAGGAAAACCTCGCGGCAGCGATCCTGATCCGTTCCGGCTGGCCACGTATTGCCGCTGAAGGCGGCGCGCTGGCTGACCCGATGTGTGGTGTCGGTACGTTCCTCGTCGAAGCCGGCATGATTGCCGCCGACATGGCACCGAACCTGCGTCGTGAGCAGTGGGGCTTCACCGCTTGGCTCGGTCACGTCCCGGCGCTGTGGAAAAAACTCCACGAAGAAGCGGTTGAACGTGCCGCTGCCGGTCTGGCCAAACCACCGCTGTGGATTCGCGGTTACGAAGCCGACCCACGGCTGATTCAGCCCGGCCGCAACAACGTTGAACGTGCCGGCCTGAGCGAGTGGATCAAGATCTACCAGGGCGAAGTCGCGACCTTCGAGCCGCGTCCGGATCAGAACCAGAAAGGTCTGGTGATCTGCAACCCGCCGTACGGCGAGCGTCTCGGTGACGAGGCCAGCCTGCTGTATCTCTACCAGAACCTCGGCGAGCGTCTGCGTCAGGCCTGCCTGAACTGGGAAGCGGCAGTGTTCACCGGCGCACCGGATCTGGGCAAGCGCATGGGTATCCGCAGCCACAAACAGTATTCGTTCTGGAATGGCGCGCTGCCGTGCAAGCTGCTGTTGATCAAAGTGCTGCCGGATCAGTTCGTCACTGGCGAGCGTCGAACCCCGGAACAGCGTCAGGCCGAGCGCGAGCAAGCGGCTTACGATCAGACCCCGGACGAGCCGCAAGAACGCAAGTTCAACAAGAACGGCAACCCGATCAAACCGACGCCAGCCCCGGCGCCAGTGATCGAGCAGCCGCGCTTGAGCGAAGGCGGGCAGATGTTTGCCAACCGCCTGCAAAAGAACCTCAAGGCCATGGGCAAGTGGGTCAAGCGCGAAGGCATCGATTGCTACCGCGTCTACGATGCCGACATGCCTGAGTACGCAATGGCCATCGACCTGTACCACGACTGGGTGCACGTCCAGGAATACGCCGCACCGAAGTCGATCGACCCGGAAAAAGCCTCGGCGCGCATGTTCGATGCCCTGGCAGCGATTCCGCAGGCACTGAACGTCGACAAGAGCCGCGTGGTGGTCAAGCGTCGCGAGCGCCAGAGCGGCACCAAGCAGTACGAGCGTCAGGCTGCACAGGGCAAGTTCAATGAAGTCAGCGAGGGCGGCGTGAAGTTGCTGGTCAACCTCACCGACTACCTCGACACCGGCCTGTTCCTCGATCACCGGCCAATGCGCATGCGCATCCAGAAAGAGGCTGCCGGCAAGCGCTTCCTCAATCTGTTCTGCTACACCGCGACAGCCAGCGTGCACGCGGCCAAGGGCGGCGCGCGCAGCACCACCAGCGTCGACCTGTCGAAGACCTACCTCGACTGGGCACGCCGCAACCTGTCGCTGAACGGTTACTCGGACAAGAACCGTCTGGAGCAGGGCGATGTGATGGCGTGGCTGGAAAGCAGCCGGGACGAGTACGACCTGATCTTTATCGATCCGCCGACCTTCTCCAACTCCAAGCGCATGGAAGGCATCTTCGACGTGCAGCGTGACCAGGTGCAGTTGATCGACCTGGCCATGGCGCGTCTGGCGCCGGGCGGTGTGCTGTATTTCTCCAACAACTTCCGCAAGTTCCAGTTGGAAGAAAATCTCGCTGAGCGTTACGCGGTCGAGGAAATCAGCGCGCAGACCATCGATCCGGATTTTGCCCGCAACACCAAGATTCACCGCGCCTGGAAAATCACGGCTCGTTGACGCTTTGCGATATTGGATCCACAGAGCCTTGATTTTTAAAGGCTCCGTGGATCTGCCCGCGCTGGCTAAATTAGTGGCTAATAGCTATAACTCACACACGGTCAATGGGGTTTTCCCGTAAATGCTGGCGTAGTGTGAGTTGTCTTTATGTCGTTGCACCCCGTGCGCCCAAAGATTCTGGGTTTCATCAGTGAAGACGTCTCGGCCTGGCTGGTCGCGCTGCTGGTATTGCTCGCCGGCGGGATTCTCACGGGGCTGCTCGCCTGGGCCACCCTCAATCAGTTCCAGCAACAAATCCGTCAGCGTTTCCAACTGCTGGCCAACGAACGTTACACCCGCATCGAAGAACGTTTTCAGGATCAGGAGCAACGCCTCGACGGCCTGCGCCGCTTCTTCGCCAACTCCGAATCGGTGTCCCGCGCCGAATTCGATGGTTACACCCAACCCTTATTAATGCGTACCCAGGCCTATTCGTTTGCCCTCAAGGTCAGTGGAGCCGAGCGCGCCGCATTCGAGCAGCAGGTGCGTGATGAAGGTCTGACCAACTTTACCCTCCGAGAATTGAATGCTCAGGGCGAGCTGCAACTGGCTGGCATGCGCGATGAATACGTGCCAGTGCTCTATAGCCAGACGCAAAGTCGGCTCGGCTCACCGTTAGGCTATGACCTGCTCGCGCAACCTTTGCGTCGCGAAACCTTGCAACGTGCCGACAAACGCGGCGGGCTGGCGGTGTCGCAACCGATGCACCTGGTCAGCATTGAGCCGTCCTACGCGCGCGGTGTGCTGCTGGTGGCGCCGGTGAGCCGCAGTGGCCAGCGCCAATCGTTCGGCTACGTGATGGCGGTGATCAGCATGCGTCAGTTACTGGCCGACGGTTTGCCGGACGCTTTCCATGACTATCTGTCGGTGCGCATTCTCGACATGTCGACCAATGATCAGCACGAAGTGTTGTTCGAGTCGACCAACGAGCCGGCGCCGAGCGCCCTGTCGGCCACGCGGTTATTGCGCATGGCCGATCACGACTATCAGGTCGATATTCTGCCGAGCGAGGCGTTCGTTCAGGCCAATCATTCGTCGGTCGGTAGCGTGATCATTCTGGGCAGCTTGCTCAGTTTGCTGCTCAGCGCCTTGCTCTACGTGTTGGTCAGTCAGCGTCAGCGCGCCTTGCGCATGGTCGAGCTGCGCACGCAGGAGTTGCATGCCAGCGAACAGGAGCTGCGTGGCACCCACGGCCAGTTGCGCGGCGTGCTGAATGCGGCGACGCAGGTGGCGATCATCGCCACCGATCTGCGCGGGGTGATCAACACCTTCAACCCCGGCGCCGAACAAATGCTCGGCTACAGCAGCGCCGACGTCGTCGGCCACATGACCCTGGAAAACTTGCACCTGCCCCGCGAGCTGACGGCCCGTGCTGCCGAATTGAGTGCGCGCTACGGTAAAAGCATCCCGACCTGCCACGCGATGCTGGTCGAGGGCGGCGAAGTCGGTGGCCACGAGGCCCGCGAATGGACGCTGGTGCGCAGCGATGGCAGTCATCTGCCGGTGAACATGCTCGCCACGCCGGTGCTGGATGAGCAGGGGTTGTGGGTCGGGCACCTGGCGATCTGCATCGACATCACCGAGCGCAAGCGCGTGCACGAGGTGCTGGCGGCGCGGGATGTGTTGCTGAAGAAGCTCAGCGCGCATGTGCCCGGCGGCATTTATCAATTCAAGATGGAATTCGATGGGCGTTTCAGCGTGATCTACGCCAGCGACGGCATCCGCGAGATCTACGAGCTGGAGCCGGACGTGCTGCTGTTCAACGCCGAGGCGATCTTCACGCGCATTCATCCACAGGACGTCACCCGTGTGCGTTCTTCCATTCGCGCTTCGGCCGACAGCCTCAGCCCGTGGCGCGAGGAATACCGCGTGCAGCTGCCCGAACGTGGTTTGCGCTGGGTGCGCGGCGAGGCGACGCCGGAAGAACTGCCGGGTGGCGGCGTGCTCTGGCATGGCTATATCTCGGATATTTCCGATTTGAAACGCGTGGAAGAAGAACTGCGCGCGCTGTCGGTGACCGATTCGCTGACCGGCATCCATAATCGCCGCTATTTCCAGGAACGCTTGACCACGGAAATGGCCCGGGTCGAGCGCGGCGGGGGCGAGCTGTCGGTGATCATGCTCGACATCGACCATTTCAAACGCATCAACGACCAGTACGGCCACGCTGTCGGCGACCGGGTGCTGCAAGCGGTGTGCGAGCGGATTGGCCATCGTTTGCGGCGTACCGACGTGTTCTGTCGCTTGGGCGGCGAGGAGTTCATGGTGCTGTGCCCGGACATCGACGGTGAACACGCGTACATGTTGGCGGTTGAGCTGTGGCAGGGTTTGCGCAGTGCGCCAGTGGATGTGGTCGGCGTGGTGACCGCGAGTTTCGGTATCGCCAGTTGGCGACCGGGGGAGGGTGCGGATGCGCTGCTGTTGCGGGCGGATTCGGGTGTGTATATGGCAAAGCAGCGCGGGCGCGATCGTGTCGAACAGATGAGCTAGGCTCTGCCCCCCAACCAATGTGGGAGCGAGCCTGCTCGCGAAGGCGGTCTATCAGTCAGCACATTTATTGACTGACCTGACGCCTTCGCGAGCAAGCTCGCTCCCACAGGGTTTTGTGGTGTTGCCTGAACGGCGTTACAGGACCGAAGCGGTCTGCGCCAGTTTCGGCTGCTTGTACAGATCCAGCAGCACCTGATCCAGCACCGACGATGCGCCAAACGGTGCCTTGTCATTGAGGATCGCCACTACCGCCCAGGTATTGCCATTCACATCACGGCTGAAGCCGGCAATCGCCCGCACGGTGTTCAAAGTACCGGTCTTGACGTGAGCCTCACCGCGCATCGCCGTGGTCTTCAGGCGTTTACGCATGGTGCCGTCGGTACCGGCAATCGGCAGCGAGCTGATGTACTCCGCGGCATACGGGCTGTGCCAGGCGGCTTGCAGCATGCTCGCCATCTCACGGGCGCTGACCCGTTCTGCGCGAGACAAACCGGAGCCGTTCTCCATCACCAGATGCGGCGCAGTGATGCCTTTCTTCGCCAGCCACTGACGCACTACGCGTTGCGCTGCCTTGGCGTCGTCACCGTCGGCGTCGTTGCGGAAGCGTTGGCCGAGGCTGAGGAACAGCTGCTGGGCCATGGTGTTGTTACTGTATTTGTTGATGTCGCGGATGATTTCCGCCAGATCCGGCGAGTAGGCGCGAGCGAGCAGTTTGGCGTTGCCCGGGGTCGAGGCCAGACGATCCTTGCCTTGAATGCTGCCGCCCAGCTCTTTCCAGATCGCCCGCACGGCGCCGGCCGTATAGGTCGCGTGGTCGAGCAGCGACAGATAAGTCTGCGAGCTGCAACCTTCGCCCAACTGGCCGGCGACGGTCACGGTCATGCTGCCATCGGGTTGCGCCACCGGGTTGTAGCGCACGCCGCCGGTGCATTGCTTGGAGGGCAGTGCCTTGACGGTGTTTTCGATGTGGATGCTGGCAATCGGTGGTTCTACCGAGATCAGCACGCGGCCACCATCATTGCGCGCGACGAAGCGCAGGGCTTTGAGGTTGACCAGCAGCGAATCCGGTTTGACCAGAAACGGCTTGTTCTCGTCGTTGCCGTCATCGTTGAATTCCGGCAGTTGCGGCTGCACGAAGAAGTTGCGGTCGAGCACCAGATCGCCGGTGATCTGCGTCACGCCGTTGGCGCGCAGGTCGCGCATCAGCAGCCAGAGTTTTTCCATGTTCAGCTTCGGATCACCGCCGCCCTTGAGGTAGAGGTTGCCGTTGAGGATGCCGCCGCTGAGGTCGCCGTCGGTGTAGAACTCGGTCTTCCACTGATGGTTCGGGCCGAGCATTTCCAGCGCCGCGTAGGTGGTTACCAGTTTCATCGTCGAGGCCGGGTTGACCGACACGTCGGCGTTGAACACGGTCGGCGTGCCTGGGCCGTCCAGCGGCACCATTACCAGCGACAAGGCGTTAGGTTGCAATTTGCTCGCTTTGAGGGCTTTTTCGACATTCGGGGTGAGTGAAGTATTGATGGTGGCAGCGGAAACAGGCAGGGCCAGAGGCAGAAGAAGGCCGGCGAGAAACAGTGGACGCAACGATTTGATCATATGAAATAAAACCCTACAGTCGAGGGGAAAATAACGAGGACATGGATGAAAAAGCCCTCAGCGGTCATGAAAGTGTCGGCATTATGCCCCAAGGTGTTACAGCTTGTGCCTTGTCGGGGCCGGCCAATACGTTATTTTTTTACAGGCGGTCGGCTTCAGGGGCCAGAGAGTCGGGCAATCGACCGCTTAAACTGGTAAAGTGCCGGCCGTTAATACTTAAGAGGATTGTTCCAATGGCGACTAACCGTTCCCAGCGTCTGCGCAAAAAACTGTGCGTTGATGAATTTCAAGAGCTGGGTTTCGAGCTGAACCTGGACTTCAAAGAAGACTTGTCCGAAGAAGCCATTGACGCTTTCCTCGAAGCCTTCATCAAAGAAGCCATGGAAGCCAATGGTCTGGGTTATGTTGGCGGCGACGACTTCGGTCTGGTATGCCTGCAGAAGCGTGGCTCGGTCAACGAAGAGCAGCGCGCTGCCGTTGAAGCCTGGCTGAAAACCCGCTCCGAGCTGACCAAGTATGAAGTCAGCCCGTTGCTGGACGTTTGGTATCCGGAAAAGCCGATCAACGCGGCTAAGTGATACTGAAAAAAACGGCGACCTGAGGGTCGCCGTTTTTTTTCGTCTGGTGTTTGGGTGTTCGGCTTGGGATTTGTGGTGAGGCTACCCCTCACCCCAGCCCTCTCCCCGAGGAGAGGGAGCCGATATGCGAGCTGTTCAACACCTGATTTCGACTCGGTATCCCACGTCGGCGTATTTCTTCCAAGCACCTCGGTCAGTCCCCTCTCCCCCGGGGAGAGGGTTAGGGTGAGGGGCTTTTGACCTTAAGCCTTACGCCAATTCAAAATCACCAGCGTCAAAACCCCCGCGACAATCCCCCAAAACGCCGAACCAATGGAAAACAGCGTCAACCCCGACGCCGTGACCATAAAGGTAATCAACGCCGCCTCACGCTCCTTGACCTCGGCCATGGCAATGCTCAAACCATTGATGATCGAACCAAACAGCGCCAGCGCGGCAATCGACAGCACCAGTTCCTTCGGCAGCGCGGCAAACAACGCTGCCAACGTGGCGCCGAACACCCCGGCAATCCCGTAGAAAATTCCGCACCAGACCGCAGCGGTGTAGCGCTTGTTGCGATCTTCATGGGCATGCGGTCCGGTGCAGATCGCCGCGCTGATCGCCGCGAGGTTGATGCCATGCGAACCAAACGGCGCCAGCAACAGCGAGGCAATGCCGGTGGTTGTGATCAGCGGCGAGGCTGGGACGTTGTAGCCATCGGCGCGCAGTACGGCGATGCCAGGCATGTTCTGCGAAGTCATCGCGACCACGAACAGCGGAATGCCAATGCTGATGGTCGCGGCGAGCGAGAAGTGCGGCGTGGTCCACACCGGCGTCGCGACTTCCAGATGAAAACCGCTGAAATCCAGCAAACCCATGAACCCCGACAGCGCGGTGCCGATCAGCAGCGCCGCGAGCACCGCATAACGCGGCGACAGGCGTTTGACCAGCAGATAAGTGAAAAACATCCCCAACACCAGCCCGGTACGGTGCTGCGCGGCGACGAAGATTTCGCTGCCGATCTTGAACAGAATCCCTGCCAGCAATGCCGCCGCCAGTGAAGCCGGAATCTTTTTCACCAGCCTTTCGAAGCTGCCGGTCAGGCCGCAGATCGTCACCAGCACCGCGCAGGTGATGTAGGCGCCGATGGCCTCGCCATAGCTGACGCCGCCCAGACTGGTGATCAGCAACGCAGCGCCGGGCGTCGACCAGGCGATGGTGATCGGCGTGCGATAACGCAGCGACAGACCGATCGAACACACCGCCATGCCGATCGAGATCGCCCAGATCCACGAAGAAATCTGCCCGCTGGTCAGGCCCGCCGCTTGCCCGGCCTGGAACATCAGCACCAGTGAACTGGTGTAGCCGGTCATCATCGCGATGAAACCGGCGACGATGGCTGAAGGCGAAGTGTCGGCCAGTGGGCGCAGTTGAGTGTGCGTGGCGTCGTTCATGACAACGGTGTTCCTTATATCAATGAAGATGTCCCCTGTACGCCAAACCCCTGTGGGAGCGAGCCTGCTCGCGAAAGCGGTGTGTCAGTCAACATTCATTTTGAAATGTGAAACGGCTTTCGCGAGCAGGCTCGCTCCCACAGGGGATTGTGGTCGACCAGCGGATTCTGCGATCAAGCCTAAACTCAAACGTAACGGATCGTTGCAATACAGCCGAAGTCACAAACAGCCGTACAGTCGTGTTGCCACCTTCCATTGTGTACAATCGCGCTGTTTTTTACGCGATACTTGCCAGCGACCTACTGTGCCGTATTACAGTCACGGTCTATTCGCCGCAGTTCTCCCGACTCGAGTGCCCATGAACGAACAGTTGCAACCCCTCAAGAAACAACCGCGAGCAGGCAAAGCCGGCCGCAGCGGAACCCAGGACGATATTGTCTACGCGCATATCTTCGAGGCCATCCTCGAACAGCGTCTGGCGCCCGGCACCAAGTTGAGCGAAGAAGCGCTGGGGGAAATCTTCGGGGTCAGCCGCACCATCATTCGCCGCGCGCTCTCGCGTCTGGCCCATGAAGGCGTGGTGCTGTTGCGGCCGAACCGTGGCGCCGTGGTTGCCAGCCCCAGCGTTGAAGAAGCCCGTCAGGTGTTCCTCGCCCGCCGTCTGGTCGAGCGCGCGATCACTGAGCTGGCGGTGCAACACGCCACCGCCGAGCAAATTGCCGAATTGCGCCAGATGGTCAACGACGAACGCGACAGCTTCTCCCGTGGCGATCGCGGCGCCGGTATTCGTCTGTCGGGCGAATTCCACCTGAAACTGGCGGAAGCGGCGATGAACGCACCGTTGATCAGCTTCCAGCGCAGTCTGGTTTCGCAGACATCGCTGATCATCGCCCAGTACGAAAGCGGCAACCGCTCGCACTGCTCGTACGACGAACACACTCAACTGATCGACGCGATCGAGAAGCGCGACGGTGAGCTGGCGGTGAATCTGATGATGCACCACATGGATCACATCGACAGCAAGCTCAACCTCGATGAGGAAGGCGCGTCGGATGATCTGCATGCGGTGTTCTCGCATTTATTGCAGACCAAGAAGCCGGGGCGCCCTGCGGCGAAGCTTTAAGTCAGACCGAGTCGCTCCCTTCGCGAGCAGGCTCGCTCCCACATTTGAAATGCATTCCCCCTGTGGGAGCGAGCCTGCTCGCGAAGGCGATCTGACAGGCAATAAAAATCCCCCGGGGTGAACACCACCGGGGGATTTTTTTATTGCTCGGAAAAGCTTAGCGCTGATGCACCAATGCACCCGCCGCATACGTCTGCTGCACCGTGCGGTCATCGCCCAGCGTCATCAGCACAAACAACGTCTCGGCAATATTGTTGGCCTGCTTCAAGCGGTAGCTGAGCAGCGGCGTAGCGTTGTAATCCAGCACCAGGAAGTCGGCGTCGGAACCCGGTTGCAGGTTGCCGATCTTGTCTTCCAGACGCAGTGCCCGCGCACCACCCAATGTCGCCAGATACAACGATTTGAACGGGCTCAGTCGCGCACCTTGCAACTGCATCACTTTGTACGCTTCGTTCAGTGTTTGCAGCAGCGAGAAACTGGTGCCGCCACCGACGTCAGTGCCCAGACCGACATTGAGTTTGTGCTTCTCGGCCATCGGCAAGTTGAACAAGCCGCTACCCAAGAAGAGGTTCGAGGTCGGGCAGAACGAGATTGCCGAGCCGGTCTCTGCCAGTCGCGCGCATTCGTCGTCGCACAGGTGCACGCCGTGGGCGAATACCGAGCGCTCGCCGAGCAGTTGGTAGTGATCGTAAACGTCGAGGTAGCCCTTGCGCTCCGGGAACAGCTCCTTGACCCACTCGATTTCCTTGAGGTTCTCGCTGATGTGGGTCTGCATGTACAGATCCGGGTACTCGGTCAGCAGTTGCCCGGCGAGGGTCAGTTGTTCCGGAGTGCTGGTCGGCGCGAAGCGTGGGGTGACCGCATAGTGCAGGCGACCCTTGCCATGCCAGCGCTCGATCAGCGCCTTGCTGTCGACGTAGCTCGATTCGGCGGTATCAGTCAGATAGTCCGGGGCGTTGCGGTCCATCATCACCTTGCCGGCGATCATCCGCAGGTCAAGCTTTTCGGCGGCTTCGAAGAACGAGTTCACCGACTGCGGGTGCACGCTGCCGAACACCAGCGCAGTGGTGGTGCCGTTGCGCAGCAGCTCCTTGACGAAAATGTCAGCGACTTCGTCGGCGTGAGCCTTGTCGCCGAACTGGCTTTCGCACGGGAAGGTGTAGGTGTTGAGCCAGTCGAGCAGTTGCTCGCCGTAGGCACCGACCATGCCGGTTTGCGGAAAGTGAATGTGGGTATCGATGAAGCCCGGGGTGATCAGCGCGTCCTGGTAATGCTCGATTTCGATGTCCGCCGGCAGGGTCGGCAACAATTCGCTGGCGTGGCCGAGGGCGCTGATCTTGCCGCCATCGACCACCAGCAGGCCATCCTCGAAATATTCGTAGGAGGCTTCGATTCCGACTTCGGCGGGGTCGGTGATGCTGTGCAGGATGGCGGCGCGGTAGGCTTTGCGAGTCAGAGGCATGAGGGTTCTCTAATCAGTTTGAGGCTTTGAGTTTGGTCGCCTGACTGCGCCGCGAAACCGGCAGCAGTTTGGCAATCGGTTCGGCGCTGGCAGTCTGCTGACCGAAGTTGGCGTTATAGGTGGCGATGATTTCGCCGGCGATGGAGATGGCGATTTCCACAGGCAGTTTGCCTTTGACCTCGCCGATGCCCATCGGGCAGCGCATGCGTTGCACGACGCCGCTGTCGAAACCGCGATCACGCAAACGGTGTTCGAACTTGGCGCGTTTGGTCTTCGAGCCGATCAGGCCGAAGTAGGCGAAGTCGTTACGCTTGAGAATCGCGGCCGTGAGTTCAAGGTCGAGCTGATGGTTGTGGGTCATGACGATGCAATAACTGCCGGCGGGCAGGTCATCGATTTCATCCACAGGCTCTTCGGCGACGATTTTACGCACGCCGTGGGGGACGTGTTCGGGGAATTCGGCATCACGCGAATCGATCCAGCGTACCCGGCAGGGCAGGCTGGCAAGCAGCGGCACGAGGGCGCGGCCAACGTGGCCGGCACCGAACACAGCGATCTGCGCCTGCACCTGGCCCATCGGTTCGAACAGCAACACGGTGGCGCCGCCGCAGCACTGGCCCAGGCTGGCGCCGAGGCTGAAGCGCTCCAGATGGGTGTCCTGCTTACCGCTGGCGAGCATCTCGCGGGCGATCTGCATGGCTTTGTATTCCAGGTGCCCGCCACCGATGGTGTCGAAGCTCCGGTTAGCGCTGATGACCATTTTCGAGCCGGCGTTGCGTGGCGTCGAGCCGAGTTCTTCGATGATCGTCACCAGCACACAGGGTTCGCCCTGGTTCTGCAGGTCGGCGAGGGCGTCGATCCAGTTGTACATGTTCACCTCGACATCTTCGTTGTCTGTTCGGGCCTCTTCGCGAGCAAGCTCGCTCCCACATTTGGAATGCATCCCCTGTGGGAGCGAGCCTGCTCGCGAACGGCCCCGCCTCGGTCTTTAGAGCGGAGCCAACTCGATTTCAGCTTCAACGGCTTTCACCGCTTTCAGCTGACGCATCTGCTCACAGCCCCACAACACGCGCTCCGGTGTCGCCGGCGCATCAATCTGCGGCTGATGCTTGTAGTCACCGAGGCTCGCCACCGCATCCTTGATCGCACACCACGAGGCAATCCCGAGCATGAACGGCGGCTCACCGACCGCCTTGGAATGGAACACCGTGTCTTCCGGGTTCTTGCGGTTTTCCACCAGCTTCACTCGCAGATCCAGCGGCATGTCCGCCACGGCCGGGATCTTGTAGCTGGCCGGGCCGTTGGTCATCAGCTTGCCTTTGTTGTTCCAGACCAGCTCTTCCATGGTCAGCCAGCCCATGCCCTGAATGAAGCCACCTTCGACCTGACCGATGTCGATGGACGGGTTCAACGAAGCGCCGACGTCGTGAAGAATGTCGGTGCGCAGCATCTTGTACTCACCGGTCAGGGTGTCGACGATCACTTCGCAGCACGCCGCGCCGAAGGCGAAGTAGTAGAACGGACGACCACGCGCCTGGCTGCGGTCGTAATAGATTTTCGGGGTCTTGTAGAACCCGGTGCTCGACAGTGAGACCTGATTGAAATACGCCTGCTGGATCAGCGCTTCAAAAGTCAGAATGTGATCGCGAACACGCACGTGGCCGTTGTGGAATTCGACGTCTTCCTCAGTGACTTTGTAGTGACGCGCAGCGAATTCGATCAGGCGTTTCTTGATGATTTCCGCTGCGTTCTGCGCCGCTTTACCGTTCAGGTCAGCGCCGCTGGACGCCGCCGTCGGCGAGGTGTTCGGCACCTTGTCGGTGTTGGTCGCGGTGATCTGCACGCGGTCGATTTCAACCTGGAACACTTCGGCCACGACCTGCGCGACTTTGGTGTTCAGGCCCTGGCCCATTTCTGTGCCGCCGTGGTTCAGGTGGATGCTGCCGTCGGTGTAGATGTGGATCAGCGCACCGGCCTGGTTCAAGAAGCTCGCGGTGAAGGAAATGCCGAATTTCACCGGGGTCAGGGCCAGGCCTTTTTTCAGGATCGGGCTGTTGGCGTTGTAGCGACGGATCGCTTCACGGCGCTCGTGATATTGGCTGCTTTGTTCCAGTTCGGCGGTCATTTCCTCGAGCATGTTGTGCTCGACGGTCTGGTAGTAGTGGGTGACGTTGCGCTCGGTCTTGCCGTAGTAGTTGGCCTTGCGTACAGCCAGCGGATCGAGTTGCAGGTGACGGGCAATCGCGTCCATCACTTCTTCGATCGCGACCATGCCTTGTGGGCCACCGAAACCACGGTAAGCGGTGTTCGATGCGGTGTTGGTCTTGCAGCGGTGACCGTTGATGGTCGCATCGCCCAAGTAGTACGAGTTGTCCGAGTGGAACATCGCGCGGTCAACGATCGACGCGGACAAGTCCGGCGAGCAGCCGCAGTTGCCGGCCAGGTCCATGTTGATCCCGTGCAGGCGCCCGGTGCTGTCGAAGCCGACGTCATATTCGACGTAAAACGGGTGACGCTTGCCGGTCATCAGCATGTCTTCGACGCGCGGCAGACGCATCTTGGTCGGCTGGCCGGTGAGGTGCGCAACCACCGCGCACAGGCACGCCGGGCTGGCGGCCTGAGTTTCCTTGCCACCGAAACCACCGCCCATGCGGCGCATGTCGACAACGATTTTGTTCATCGACACGTCGAGCACTTCGGCGACCAGCTTTTGCACTTCGGTCGGGTTCTGCGTCGAGCAGTAGACGATCATGCCGCCGTCTTCGGTGGGCATCACCGAGGAGATTTGTGTCTCTAGATAAAAGTGTTCCTGGCCGCCGATGTGCAGCGTGCCTTGAATGCGGTGTTCAGCCGTTGCCAGCGCGGAAGCCGAATCGCCGCGCTGATGGGTGTGGCTGTCGAGGACGAAATGGCGTTTGCGCAGGGCTTCGACCACGTCGAGCACCGGTTCGAGGTCTTCGTATTCGATGATCGCCGCCATCGCGGCTTTGCGCGCGGTTTCCAGATCTTTCGCGGCCACGGCGAGCACCGGTTGACCGACGAATTGCACGTCATCGATGGCCAGCAGCGGGTCGCCCGGCATCAACGGGCCGATGTCTTTCAGGCCCGGCACGTCTTCGTGGGTGATGGCGATACGCACGCCTTCGAAGGCGTAGCACGGCGAGGTGTCGATGCTGATGATTTTCGCGTGGGCGCGGTCGGACAGGCGTGCATACAGGTGCAGCTGGTTGGGAAATTCCAGGCGGTCATCGATGTACTGCGCTTCACCGGACACGTGTTTGGCGGCGCTGTCGTGCTTGACACTGCGGCCGACACCTGTGGTCAGGTCCTTGGCGAACAATTCGGCCAGTTCCGCCTGGGTTTTTTCTACGCCGTGATGGTTAGACATAAGCGGTCACCCGAGTCTCGATGTGCGGTGTTTGCAGTTCGATGAAGTATTTGCGCAGCAGGTTCTGCGCGCTGAGCAGGCGATATTCCTTGCTGGCGCGGAAGTCCGAGAGCGGCGTGAAATCTTCCGCCAGTGCGGCGCAGGCACGTTCGACCACGGCGTTGTTGAACGGCGCACCGATCAGCGCGGCCTCGCAGTGGGCGGCACGTTTCGGGATCGCGGCCATGCCACCGAATGCCATGCGCGCGTCAGTGATCACACCGTTTTCCACTCGCAGATTGAAGGCGGCGCAGACGGCGGAGATGTCATCGTCCAGACGCTTGGAGACTTTGTAGGCGCGGAACAACTGCTCGGCAGTGGCGCGCGGCACGATGATCTTCTCGATGAATTCACTTTCCTGACGGGCCGTGACCTTGTAGTCGATGAAGTAATCTTCCAGGTTCAGCGTGCGGCGGGTTTCACCTTTGCACAGCACGACCTGCGCGCCGAGGGCGATCAGCAGCGGTGGCGAGTCGCCGATCGGCGAGGCGTTGCCGATGTTGCCGCCGAGGGTGCCTTGATTGCGGATTTGCAGCGAGGCGAAGCGGTGCAGCAGTTCGCCGAAGTCCGGGTACTCGGCGTTCAATGCTTCGTAGCAGTCGGAGAGGGCAGTGGCGGCGCCGATTTCGATGCGGTCGTCGAAGGTTTCGATGCGCTTCATTTCCGCGACATTGCCGACGTAGATCATCACCGGCAGAGTGCGGTGGAATTGAGTTACTTCCAGTGCCAGATCGGTGCCGCCGGCGAGCAGGCGCGCTTGTGGGTACGCGTCATAAAGGTCGGCCAGATCAGCGACTGTCAGCGGCACCAGGCAGCGCTTGTCGCCGCTGTTGAGTTCGCCGATATCGCTCGGGGCGATGGCTTTGAGGCGCGCGATGGTTTCCGCTTCGCGGGCATCGAACTGATCTGGTTGCTTGCCGCAGCAGGATTGTTCGGCAGCCGCCAGAATCGGCCGGTAGCCGGTGCAGCGGCAGAGGTTGCCGGCCAGCGCTTCGTGAGCCTTGGCGTGATCCGGTGCATCGCTGTTCTTTTGCAGGGCGAACAGCGACATGACGAAACCGGGGGTGCAGAAGCCGCACTGCGAGCCATGGCAGTCGACCATGGCTTTCTGCACGCTGTGCAGTTCGCCTTTGTGCTTGAGGTCCTCGACGCTGATCAATTGTTTGCCGTGCAGCGATGAAACAAAGGTCAGGCACGAGTTGAGGCTGCGATAGCGAATGTGTTCGCGGCCAGCGTCATCCGTTTGCAACTCGCCGACCACCACGGTGCAGGCGCCGCAGTCACCGCTGGCGCAACCTTCTTTGGTGCCGGACTTGCCCACGTGTTCACGCAGGTAATTGAGCACAGTCAGATTCGGGTCCAGGGCGTGCTCGCTACGGAGTTCCTGGTTAAGTAAAAACTGGATCACGGAAGGCCTCGCAGACTCATTATTGTTGTTAACCGACGTGAACCGAATTTAGCAGGTCTGACTTTTCGGTCAATGGTTTTCTGACTTAAAGGTCAGGAAAAAGCCTTTCGTCGATCACCAACGTTTCTATTCAGTATTGACCCTCATCGGTCACCGTGCTTTTTTGCGGGATTCGTGCCAAAAACCGCTGAGTGGGCACTCCGCCATGACCGTGCATTTGCGCTACACTGCGCCGCTTGTGCAGATCGATAGAGTTTGAAGGACAACCATGACGTTCAAGGCGCCGGACAGCCTCGCCGAGCAAATCGCTCACCACCTCGCCGAACGCATCATTCGTGGCGAAATGAAGCCGGGAGAGCGCATCCAGGAACAGAAGGTCACGCTGGCACTGAATGTCAGCCGCGGTTCGGTCCGCGAAGCCTTGCTGATCCTCGAACGTCGCCACCTGATCGCGATCCTGCCGCGTCGTGGCGCGCACGTCACCGAGCTGACGCCGCACAAGGTGCAGAGCCTGTGTACGCTGATGAGCGAGCTGTACATCCTGCTCGGCAATTCGGTGGCCAATGGCTGGCAAGTGCAGTCGGACATGGCGCCGTTCGTGCAGATCCAGCAGCGCCTGACCGCCAGCTACGAGCGTCAGGACATCCGCAGCTTCGTCGATGACAGCTTCAGCGTGATGCGCGCCGCTTATCCGTTCGCCAACAACCCGTATCTGCAAGAGACCGTCGAGAACCTGCAACCGGCGATGAGCCGCGCCTACTTCCTCGCCCTCGAACAGCGCAAGGCTTCAATGAGCGAGTTTCTCGAACTGTTCGAACGCCTGCTGGCCGCCGTGCTTGCCCGTGATTTGCCGCAGATCCGCATCGTGCTCACGGCTTATGCCCAGCGCAGCTGCGATCTGGTGGTTTCCGCCCTGACGGTTGCCTAAGCGTGCGGCTCAAGTGCATCAAACTGGCGGGATTCAAATCCTTTGTCGACCCGACCACGGTGAACTTCCCCAGTAACATGGCGGCGGTCGTCGGGCCGAACGGTTGCGGCAAGTCGAACATCATCGACGCCGTACGCTGGGTGATGGGCGAGAGTTCGGCGAAGAACCTCCGTGGCGAGTCGATGACCGACGTCATCTTCAACGGCTCGACCAGCCGCAAACCGGTGAGTCAGGCCAGTATCGAGCTGGTCTTCGACAACTCCGACGGCACCTTGCTCGGCGAATACGCGGCCTACGCCGAGATCTCGATTCGCCGCAAAGTAACCCGCGACAGCCAGACCACGTATTACCTCAACGGCACCAAATGCCGTCGCCGCGACATCACCGATATCTTCCTCGGCACCGGTCTGGGCCCGCGCAGTTACTCGATCATCGAGCAGGGGATGATCTCCAAGCTGATCGAATCCAAGCCCGAAGATCTGCGCAACTTTATCGAAGAAGCGGCGGGCATCTCCAAGTACAAGGAGCGCCGCCGCGAGACTGAAAACCGTATCCGTCGCACCCACGAAAACCTCGCGCGCCTGACTGACTTGCGCGAGGAGCTCGAGCGCCAACTCGAACGCCTGCACCGTCAGGCCGAAGCGGCGAAGAAGTATCAGGAATTCAAAGCCGAGGAGCGCCAGCTCAAGGCGCAATTGTCGGCCTTGCGCTGGCAGGACCTGAATGATCAGGTTGGCCAGCGCGAGTCGATCATCGGCACCCAGGAAATCAGTTTCGAAGCCTTGGTTGCTGAGCAGCGTAATGCGGATGCGGCCATCGAACGCCTGCGTGACGGGCACCATGACCTGTCCGAACGCTTCAATCTGGTGCAGGGGCGCTTCTATTCGGTCGGCGGCGACATCGCCCGGGTCGAGCAAAGTATCCAGCACGGCCAGCAGCGTTTGCGGCAGTTGCAGGACGACTTGAAAGAAGCCGAACGCGCACGCCTCGAAACCGAGTCGCACCTGGGCCACGACCGCACCTTGCTGCTGACCCTCGGCGAAGAGCTGGACATGCTCACCCCCGAGCAGGAAGTCACCAGCGCCGCCGCCGAAGAGGCTGCTGCCGCGCTGGAAGATTCCGAATCCGTCATGCATGGCTGGCAGGAGCAGTGGGACGCTTTCAACCTGACCGCTGCCGAACCGCGTCGTCAGGCTGAAGTGCAGCAGTCGCGCATCCAGCAGCTGGAAACCAGCATGGAGCGTCTCGCCGATCGGCAAAAGCGTCTCGGCGAAGAGCGCGCGTTGCTTTCGGCTGACCCGGAAGACGCGGCGATCATGGAACTCAACGAGCAGCTCGCCGAGTCCGAAGCGACCCTCGAAGATTTGCAGACCAGCGAAGAAGCGCAGGTCGAAAAACTCGAACAACTGCGTCAGGAGTTGCAGCAAGCGCTGACTGCGCAGCAGCAGGCTCAAGGTGACTTGCAGCGCCTCAACGGTCGCCTTGCGTCCCTTGAAGCCTTGCAGCAAGCCGCGCTGGATCCGGGCACCGGCACCGCCGAATGGCTGAAGGAACACAACCTCGCCGAGCGTCCGCGTCTGGCCGAAGGCCTGAAGGTTGAGGCTGGATGGGAATTGGCGGTGGAAACCGTGCTTGGCGCCGATCTGCAAGCGGTGCTGGTCGACGATTTCAGTGGCTTCGATTTGTCCGGTTTCACCCAAGGCGATTTGCGCTTGCTCAGCCCGGCCAGCGACGGCGTGCGCGTCGCGGGCAGCTTGCTGGACAAGGTCGACGCGCAGATCGATCTGTCGCCGTGGCTCGGTCAGGTCAAGCCAGTCGACAGCCTTGAGCAGGCCTTGGCCTTGCGCGGGCAGTTGAGCGCTGGCGAGAGCCTGATCAGCCGTGACGGTTACTGGGTTGGTCGGCATTTCCTGCGCGTGCGTCGGGCCAGCGAAGCAGAAAGCGGCATGCTCGCTCGTGGCCAGGAAATCGAAGCGCTGCATCTCGAACGCGAAGAGAAAGAAGCCACGGTCGAGGCCATGGAAACCCGTCTGCAAACCCTGCGCGCGCAACAGCGTCAACAAGAAAACGGCCGCGAACATTTGCGTCGTTTGCTGCAAGACGAGGCGCGTCAGCAAGGTGAACTGAAAGCGCAGTTGTCCGCCGGCAAAGCCAAGGCCGAACAGTTGACCTTGCGCCGTACCCGTCTCGATGAAGAGCTGGTCGAACTGGGCGAACAACGCGAACTCGAGCACGAACAGATCGGCGAAGCGCGCATGCAATTGCAGGACGCGCTGGATGCCATGGCGCTGGACACCGAGCAACGCGAATTGCTGCTGGCTCAGCGCGACAGCCTGCGCGAACGCCTCGACCGCGTGCGTCAGGAAGCGCGGCAGCACAAGGATCACGCCCATCAATTGGCCGTGCGTCTCGGCTCGTTGCGCGCGCAGCACGACTCCACGCGTCAGGCGCTGGAGCGTCTGGAGATGCAGGCCGAGCGTCTGACCGAAAAGCGCGAACAGTTGAGTCTGAACCTGGAGGAGGGCGAGGCACCGCTGGAAGAGCTGCGCCTGAAACTCGAAGAGTTGCTCGACAAGCGCATGACCGTCGACGAAGAACTCAAGACCGCGCAGATCGCGCTGGAAGACGCCGACCGCGAACTGCGCGACGCGGAAAAACGCCGGACTCAGGCCGAACAGCAATCGCAGTTGATTCGCGGCCAGCTCGAACAGCAGCGCATGGAATGGCAAGCCCTGACCGTGCGCCGCAAGGCCTTGCAGGATCAATTGCTCGAAGACGGCTACGATCTCAACGGCGTGCTCGCGACATTAACCGCACAGGCCAGTGAACGCGAAGCCGAAGAAGAACTCGAACGCATCAATGCGCGGATTCAGCGCCTGGGTGCGATCAACCTCGCGGCCATCGATGAATACACGCAACAGTCCGAGCGTAAACGTTATCTGGATGCGCAGGACGCCGATCTGGTCGAAGCGCTGGAGACCCTGGAAAACGTCATTCGCAAGATCGACAAGGAAACCCGCAACCGCTTCAAAGATACCTTTGATCAGATCAATGGCGGTTTACAGGCGCTTTTCCCAAAAGTTTTCGGTGGTGGACGGGCGTATTTGGAACTGACGGGCGAAGATCTACTCGATACAGGGGTAACGATCATGGCGCAGCCGCCCGGGAAGAAGAACAGCACCATCCATTTGCTCTCCGGCGGGGAAAAAGCCCTGACCGCGCTGGCACTGGTTTTTGCCATCTTCAAGTTGAACCCGGCGCCGTTCTGCATGCTCGATGAGGTTGACGCGCCACTGGATGACGCTAACGTTGGACGCTACGCACGCTTGGTCAAAGAGATGTCGCAGACCGTGCAGTTCATCTATATCACCCACAACAAGATCGCCATGGAAATGGCCGAGCAGTTGATGGGCGTAACGATGCATGAGCCGGGTTGTTCGCGACTGGTAGCCGTGGATGTCGAGGAGGCGATGGCGATGGTGGACGCCTGAGTCAGCGTGGTGTCGGAAAGGTAATTGGGTGCTGTAGGACTTTTTTACCGGCTTCGACTTGCTGGCCAATCGACATATTCGCGCAAGCCAATGAGACAGACGGTGTAAAGTTGTCTTTGGTCGTGCTAGTTTAATGTCAATTTTTCGTATACGTGGGCAAAACGCCTGTCAGAACATAGAGTTGGCGCCACGTTTTAAAGCGGTTTGCACAATGTAAACCCCTTATTTTTCAGCATTTTTTATAGAGGCACGGGATTACATGGAAATCGGTCTGCGCGAGTGGCTGATCGTCATCGGCATCATTGTGATAGCCGGTATTCTTTTCGATGGCTGGCGCCGTATGCGCGGCGGCAAGGGAAAACTGAAATTCCGTCTTGACCGAAGTCTGTCCAACCTGCCGGACGAGGACACCAGCGCTGAGCTGTTGGGCCCGGCCCGTGTGCTGGACACACATAAAGAGCCGCAACTGGACGAACACGATCTGCCGTCGGTGAGCATGCCGGCCCGCGAAGCACGCGAGCCTCGCGAATCCGGTTCGAAACGTGGCAAGCGTGGCAGCAATGGTCCGGCGCAGGGCGACCTGAACCTCGACCTGGATCTGGACGGCGGCCCGAGCTTCAGCAGCCGTGACGACGATTTCGCCGAAGACAGCAAGCCTTCGCCAGCGGTGGTCGACAAAGACCAGCCGCAAGCTGAAGAAGTTCTGGTGATCAGCGTGATCTGCCGCGACGCTGCCGGCTTCAAAGGCCCGGCGCTGTTGCAGAACATTCTCGAAAGCGGTCTGCGTTTCGGTGAGATGGATATTTTCCACCGTCACGAAAGCATGGCCGGCAACGGTGAAGTGCTGTTCTCCATGGCCAACGCGGTCAAGCCGGGCATCTTCGATCTGGACGATATCGACCATTTCAGCACTCCGGCGGTGAGCTTCTTCCTCGGCCTGCCAGGTCCGCGTCATCCGAAGCAAGCCTTCGACGTGATGGTGGCTGCAGCCCGCAAGCTGTCGCAGGAACTGAATGGCGAACTGAAAGATGACCAGCGCAGCGTTCTGACTGCACAAACGATTGAGCACTACCGTCAGCGCATCGTTGAATTCGAACGTCGCGCCCTGACCCAGAAGCGCTAAGGTCAAGATCAAAAGATCGCCGCCTCGTTTCACTCGATAGCTCCTGCAGGACTGCGATGTCTGTAGGAGCTGCCGAAGGCTGCGATCTTTTGCTTCTGCTGCCAGAGATAGATGAATTAGAGCAGCCTCGGCTGCTCTTTTGCTTTATGAGAGAACACCCATGACCGCCGCGAAAAACCGCATTCTAGAGCTGCGTGCTGAACTCGATCAGCACAACTACCGTTACCACGTCCTCGACGAGCCGAGCATTCCGGACGCCGAGTACGACCGGTTGTTCCACGAGCTCAAGGCACTGGAAGCGGCCAATCCGGAACTGATCACCAGCGACTCGCCGACCCAGCGTGTCGGCAGCGTGGCACTGACCGCATTCACTCAGGTAGGTCACGAAGTGCCGATGCTCAGCCTCGGCAATGCCTTCGAAGAAAACGACATGCGCGAGTTCGATCGCCGCGTCACCGAAGGTCTGGACCTGCCGGCCGGCGATCTGTTCGGTGGCGGTGCAGCAGTGGAATACAGCTGCGAGCCGAAACTCGATGGCCTGGCGGTCAGTCTGCTTTATCAGGACGGCGTGCTGGTACGCGGCGCCACACGCGGCGATGGCACTACCGGTGAAGACATCAGCGTCAACGTGCGCACCGTGCGCAACATTCCGCTGAAGCTGCACGGCGAAGGCTGGCCGGCGACCCTGGAAGTGCGCGGTGAAGTGTTCATGTCCAAGGCCGGTTTCGAGCGCCTCAACGCCTCGCAACTGGAAATCGGCGGCAAGACCTTCGCCAATCCACGCAACGCTGCGGCCGGCAGCCTGCGTCAGCTCGATTCGAAGATCACTGCTAACCGTCCGCTGGAGTTCTGCTGCTACGGCATCGGTCAGGTTTCCCACGATATTTCCGACACCCACATCGGCAACCTCAAGCAGTTGCAGAAGTGGGGCATGCCGATCAGCCACGAACTGAAACTGGCCAAGGGCATTGGCGAATGCCTGGATTACTACCGCGATATCGGCGAGCGGCGTAACTCGCTGACCTATGAAATCGACGGCGTGGTATTCAAGGTCAACAGCATTGCCGATCAGCGCGAACTGGGCTTCCGCGCCCGTGAGCCGCGCTGGGCGATCGCGCACAAATTCCCGGCGATGGAAGAACTCACCGAGTTGCTCGATGTGGAATTCCAGGTTGGCCGCACCGGCGCCGTGACGCCAGTGGCGCGTCTGAAACCGGTCAAGGTTGCCGGTGTGACCGTGGCCAACGCCACGCTGCACAACATGGATGAAGTCGCCCGTCTGGGCTTGATGATCGGCGACACCGTGATCATCCGCCGCGCCGGTGATGTGATTCCGCAAGTGGTGCAAGTGGTCATGGATCGCCGTCCGGAAAACGCGCGCGCGGTACAGATTCCAGAGAGCTGCCCGGTGTGCGGTTCGCACGTCGAGCGCACGCAACTGATCAAACGCAGCAAAGGCAAGGAAACCGTCAGCGAAGGCGCGGTGTATCGCTGCGTCGGGCGTCTGGCCTGCGGTGCGCAGTTGAAGCAGGCGATCATTCATTTTGTCTCGCGCCGGGCGATGGACATCGAAGGGCTGGGCGACAAGAGCGTCGAGCAACTGGTCGATGAAGGTCTGGTCAGTTCGCCGGCGGATCTGTATGCGCTGAAGTTCGACGACATCGTCGATCTCGAAGGCTTTGCCGAGGTCTCCAGCAACAAGCTGTTGGCGGCGATCGAAGACAGCAAGAAGCCTGGGCTCGCACGTTTCATCTATGCCTTGGGCATTCCCGATGTCGGCGAAGAGACGGCCAAGGTGCTGGCGCGCTCGCTGGGTTCGCTGGAGCGCGTGCAGCAGGCATTGCCGCAAGTGCTGACATACCTGCCGGATGTTGGGCTGGAAGTGGCGCACGAGATTCACAGCTTCTTCGAAGATGCGCATAACCAGCAGGTAATCACCGAGTTGCTCGGCCATGGTTTACAGATTCAGGATCAGGGTGAGTTGGGCGCGGAGTTCGCCGCCAGCACCACGCTGGGTGGCTTCCTCGACAAGCTGCACATTCCTTCGGTCGGCCCGGGCGGCGCGCAGAAACTGGCGGACAAGTTTGGCTCGCTGGAAGCGGTGATGAATGCTGACTGGCTGGACATGCGTCAGGCGTTGCCGGAGAAACAGGCGAATTCGGTGCGCGAGTTTTTTGCACTGCCTGAGAACCGGCAACTGGCCGAGACCTCCGAGAAGCAACTGCGTGATTTCGGCATGCACTGGCAGAGCGAGAAGAAAGTTGTCGAAGGTTTGCCGCTGTCCGGGGAGACTTGGGTGTTGACTGGCAAGGTTGAGTTGATGAGCCGTGATGTCGCCAAGGAGCATCTGGAAAGTCTGGGCGCCAAGGTTGCCGGTTCGGTGTCGGCGAAGACCCATTGTGTGGTTGCAGGCCCCGGCGCCGGGTCGAAACTGACCAAGGCCAATGAGCTGGGCGTGAAGGTGATGGACGAAGAAACCTTCATCGCCTTCCTCAAAACCCACGGCATCTCCGCCTGACCTGATCGTTCCCACGCTCCCGCGTGGGAATGCCGCCCCGGACGCTCCGCGTCCGCTGTGACGCAGAGCGTCACTGGATGCATTCCCACGCAGAGCGTTGGAACGATCAACCCGCAAGAATGATCTAGTCTTGGCAAGCCCCAGGGAGAGATCGCCATGCACCGCTTTTTCGAGCAGCTCAGTTCCCGCATCATCGCGCCGTTCATGGGCGAATCCTCGCGCAACAGCAAAGTCTGGCCGTGCCGCTGCGGCCAGTCGCTGTTCTTTCGCAACAGCCAGTGCCTGGCGTGCAACGCCTTGCTCGGTTATCAACCGGAAGAAAGTCGCCTGACTTCGCTGCAACCGGGGCCGTACGAGGGCACCTGGACGCTCGACGCCGATCCCGATGCCGGACTGTTCCGCCGCTGCGCCAACCTCGACACAGCCGCCGCGTGCAACTGGCTGCTGCCGGCCAACGATCACGACAGCCTGTGCGTCGCCTGCAGCCTCAATCGGACCATTCCCGACCTGTCCGACCCGGACAACCCCGAACGCTGGCGCAAAGTCGAAATCGCCAAGCGGCGTCTCGTCGCGCAACTGATTACCCTCGGCCTGCAAGTCATCCCGAAAGCCGTCGATGAAGACACCGGGCTGGCCTTCGATTTCATCGGCGTCGACCTCGAAGGCAACGCGCCGATGACCGGCCACGCCAACGGCCTGATCACCCTCGACATCAAAGAAGCCGACGACGCCCACCGCGAGCAGGTGAGGGCGGCGATGCACGAACCCTATCGCACGCTGCTCGGGCATTTTCGTCATGAGGTCGGCCACTATTACTGGGATCGCCTGATCGCCGACGGCCCATGGCTCGGCTCATTCCGCAACCTGTTCGGCGACGAACGCGCCAGTTACGCCGAGGCGCTCGATCGTCACTATCAACAAGGCGCACCGCTCGACTGGCCGCAACACTACGTCAGCGCCTACGCAACCATGCATCCGTGGGAAGACTGGGCGGAAACCTGGGCGCATTACCTGCACATGATGGACGCGGTCGACACGGCACTGGGCTTCGGCATGAGCGCACGGGAAATGGATTTCGACTACCAGCCGTTTCCGACCAGCACGCTGTACGACCCGGAACATCCCGGCGGTGAGGCGTTCCTTTCATTCGTCAACGCGTGGATCGAACTGGCGGGCATGCTCAATGAACTGTCGCGCAGCATGGGCCAACCGGATTTCTACCCGTTCGTGCTGCCGGCCTCGGCGATTGCCAAGCTGCACTTCATTCATCTGGTGATCCAGCAGGCGGTGGGCCGGGCGGACGAGGTGTTGGCCCTGTAGGCACTGGCGTCGGCTGCGATCTTTATGTCCTTGAAGCGATTCATATTTTTAATCTGCAACCAACGGTTGTAACTTCGTCTCAGATAGGTACAATGGCGCGGCTCGCCGACAGGCAAGCGTCGTTATGGTGACCCCATCGGTCCCCCCGCAACGATTACCCGTGAACCTGGTCAGAGCCGGAAGGCAGCAGCCACAGCGGGAACATTGTGTGCCGGGGTGTGGCTGGTGGGGTTACCACCTTAACGAACAATCGAACGCTTCAACCAGAACTGCATGGGTTTCGCCCACTGCGGTTTTTTTGTGCCTGCGATTTGTCATCAGTCAACACGTTTTTTATGCTGGGCAGCGGGTGGATGTCAATCAATCCTAAAGTTGAACTGATGCGATCATTATCTTTGAGTATCACCATTTTTTCCGTGAGTCAGTGTTATCGGTGATCCTAAACGTGGCATTTCTCGGCCTGCGTTAGCGATCTGATCGCAGCGGTAAATCAGTGCTTCTCGGGATGGCAGATAAAGGCTATGTCAAAGGTCATCGCTGAAATTTAATCTCTATCGCCATTCGTACGTGGCGTTGATGTATTATCGAATGTTATGGGCTAATAGCAAAGCTAGAGTGCCGTGAAAGTCGTTGGAGTTGTTGCCAAGGGGGGCGATATGGAATCGAAGTTATCTGCAAATCATAAGTTTGTACTCATGGTGATTGTTGTTGGGTTTTTTGTTGTTGGAATTGCATATTTTGCCTCGGGGCTCATGGCAGTTTTTGCAGCAGGTTTTTTGTGCGTTTTACTGTATATGTTGCGCGTATTGGTAATGCCTGCTGGCTACGGTGCTAATAAAATTCGGACATTATCTTTAATTGGTGCTCTGGGATTGGCCGCTTCTTGGGGGGCTTGGTCGGGAGCACTTAACTCAGTGATTATTGCGTTTAGTCATGATCAGGGCGTTTTGGATAATTACCCATGGCTGAAATATTTGAAGTTTGATTCTCAGCCGTCCGCTTTGGTGCTGTTTTTTGTATTTTCGTGTATTTTTGTTGTGAATTTTTTTATGCGTGACAGGAGTATTGGTAGCGGGCATCCCGTCCCGCTTGAAAAGGATTTTCCGGGTGAAACGTTTCAGGGAAAGCTTGAATCATTCTGTTCCAGTCTCTATCAAAGTCTTGTAGTTATCGATAGGGTGAGTAATTGGAGTCCAGAGCATTATACTGAGCTTCAAGCTGAAGTTGAGGTGCTGCCTGCACATGGAATGGTACCTAAAAGAAAGATAATGAATTTGCAGGAAGCAATTAGGTCTGATCGGACATCTCAATCGTTCCTTATTCTAGGCGTTCCTGGCGCTGGTAAGAGTGTTGCCTTACGAAAGCTTGCTCGAGATATGCTTAGGGAGGTTGGAAGAACCGGGCGAGTACCAATATATGTAAATCTTAGGGAGTGGGTTTCTGAACTGGATGTCGACGCCGTGCGCACTCGGTTTGATGTAAAGGAATTAGAAGTTTTCGTAACTGAGAATATAAAAAAAAGAGGTGATGTTTTCGTTGAAGAATTCGTAGATGAGCATTTTAGAGATCTCTGGCGGCATGGTCGATTATTTTTTATCTTTGATTCATTTGATGAAATTCCCGAATTGCTGGACGCTAACGAAGATTCGGAAATAATAAACTCGCTTTCTGATGTTATTTCGAGATTTATTTCGAGCCACAAAAACTCACGTGGTGTATTGGCCTCGCGAATATTCAGAAAACCCACGCAAGCATTTCTCGCACAGAAGACGCTCGAAATACGACCGTTATCAGAGTCTAGTATTCTTGAGGCTTTGAATCGCTATCCTGAATTTAGCTCGGATCTCAAAGCCTCATTGTTTAGAGATCGGCTTGATTTGATTCCCTTGGCGCGAAATCCATTTTTAATGACGCTGCTCGGATCTTGGGTCAGTCTTCAACATGATTTGCCGCAAAACCAAGCTCAGATATATGAGAGTTATATTAGGTCTAGACTTGGGCAGTGCGCATCGAAGATGACGCAATATGATTTAACTATTGATGAGGTTTTGGCAATAACAACCGATATCGCTTGGTTTGTTTTTAATTCTCCTTCGTTCGGGTTGGAAGCTCCCGTGGTAGTGATTAATGATCACGTTTTGTCGCGCAAGGTTCAAGCCGTTATTTATATATTAAATTTTGCGAGAATCGCTCGAGTAACGGAGGGCGATGATAAATCATTCGCCTTTGTTCATCGGCGGTTTTTGGAGTATTTTGTTACTGTAAAATTGCTTGAGAATCCGTTAGAAGCCCCAATTGACCATATTCCTACAGACTCCCGCGGGCGAGATGCATTGGTGCTGTATGCACAGCTCTGTGAGCTGGATGAGGCAAGACGGTTAGCAGATATCTGCTGGAAAGAGATTCAAGACACTTTTGAAGATGACACCCAGCGCCTTCGCGCGATCCATTGCCTGAGATTTTTGATTGATGCTTACTGTTCCCGTCGATCGGCTATAGATGGGTTTGAAGAGCAGTTGAGTGCATTTATTATGAGCCATGTTTCTGGTGGGGATAGTATTATACTCGCGAAAATATGCTTGGAAGGCACAGGCTTGTTATCTGAGATTGAGTCTGCGCCTGTGCTTTCTGTCGCTATTTCTGGTACGGATACTTGGTTGCAAGAAACGGCATTTCGTGCTTGCCGGCATTTGCCAAGGATGGAGAAGAAACTTGAAGAGGGTATTTCCCGTTATGTTTCTGAAATCCCGATAGTGCATTTCTGGAAGAATCGAACAAGCATAAATTTGAGTTTGTCGTTGTCTGAGGCTTTAAAGGGTGTATATCGGACGTCTAGAGTAAGAGAGGCTAATCTGAAGATGTCAGTATCTGCGGCGTTGGCTTCAATGGTTGCAGTTCCGTATATTTGGATATTTGGTATGTTCTATGTCGTTTTGACCATGCTTGCTTTTTTTGGAGTGGCAGCGCATCTGAATTCTACTAAGCAAAAGGCGACAGTCGCGACCTTGAAAAATGGGGGCAGAAGCGGGAGTGGATCGATAAATGATTTTGTAAGAAAAATGCTGCGTGGTTCTACAACGTTGAATTTTTTCATTACTACTACAAGGATTTTTCTAGGAATTCTTCTGTTGGTGGTTGGTGCGCTTTATCTCTCTGTTCCAGATGGCTTAGGGGGTTTTGGTGGTTTGTATGGTTCTGAGTTCGAGGAAAGTTATTCGGTTCCTAAATATTTTCTCTCTCTTGGATTAATTGTCTGTGGCGGATTGATGTTGGATTGGTTGTTGACCCTGCGTGCGGCTCGTGCATTTTATAAAAATATTAGTAATCTGAAAGCATTGTTTTTGGTGGCGGCGATGTTGGTCGTGACCGTTTCGATTGTCTGCTTTATGGAATATATACTTGGTTACCTCGCAAATCATAAGGTGACTAGCTACATATTGGGGGGCTTACTTGGTGTGGTGGTGATTGTTGTGTTTTTCGTGATTTTGTGGTCCATGGCTAGATCGTGTTTTATGGTCGTTAGGGATGTTGTTTTGTTGAATGGCATTAGGATTAATTCCCGAATGGCAAGGGAAGATATCTCGCGTGCATTACTTTTGCTTTCAACTGAACATGGAAAAACATTGTTGGTTAATAAGCTTGATAGGAATAGGGTTGTCGCTATAGGTGTTTGGCCTGATAGCTTTAAACTGGCCGTAGGATCGGGGTCATCAATTTCAGCGCTTGCGCGATTGGAAGAGCGATGGTTGAAGCTGGATAGGTGATTTTGGTTTTTGCTTTGATTTGGATTTTGTCAAGTTTTATTGGGGGAGTTGGTTCGAGTTGTATTTTTATTTTTGTCTGAAGCAGTGGGTTATATATGGGTGTGGAGAGTGCGCCGTTAATTGTAAATAGGTTTTTGCAATTTTTTTCATCGGTGTGACTTCGGCGATTTTACCGAGTACTTCGAGTTTATAGTGCCCGGGGGAGAAGTTATTGGTTGTCTTTAGAGTTTCCTGTATACAGCCGGATAATCTCATCAATCTCCCCCGACATTTTCATCCGCAGCAACGTGCGCAATATCCGTTGCACCGGCACCTTCGGATCATTCCTCACATAGCAACCCACCTTCTGCTCCTGCAACACGGCGACACCTTGCAGTTGCTGCTCAGGCATCAATCGCTGGTTAAACCAGTCCAGCGTCCACTGATTACTCACCGCATAGCGATAACGCCCGGCCAGCAATTTCTCCAACACCTGCTCCTGATTACGCGCATCTTCACGTTGCAGTCGATCAGCATCAAACAACGGTTGCAGGGTAGGGTAGGTGTAGCCCAGAACGGTACCGATGGACTGGCGGGGCAGGTGCGCGGGGTCGGCGCTGGCAGGTTGATCCTTGCGGCTGATCAATAGATCGCGCTGGAAGAAGAGCGGAAGACTCCAGATGTAATCCCCCGACTGATTCGGCAGCCACGATTGTGCGGCATAGCAGCGCACATCAATCTCGCCGTGCTCCATAGACGTCTGCACGCGGGCGCGGGGCAGGACGTGAAACTCGGCGGGTACGCCGACCTGCGTGGCCAGGCTGAGCAACAGGTCGTAAAGAATGCCTTGCGTCGGTCGCCCGCGTTCGTATTGCACCATCGGCATCGCCCAGCTGTCGGGCATGGCGAAGCGCAGCGGGGTTTCCGCTGCCGTTACATTCAGGCTGATTCCCAGCAACGCCCCCACAGCCCACCGCATAAACGCTCCGGTAATTTTCGATCCCGAACCGATAAAAGCCTCTGCTCATGCAGCTTAGCCATATTAGACGAGGACACCGGATGCAATTTTGCCCTTGCTCCGCTAGCATTAGCCGCTTCAGCTTCCTTCGTTGCGACGGTTTTCGATGAGTTATCAGGTTCTTGCACGTAAATGGCGTCCGCGCTCGTTCCGCGAAATGGTCGGCCAGACCCATGTGCTCAAGGCTCTGATCAATGCCTTGGACAGCCAGCGGCTGCACCACGCGTACCTGTTTACCGGTACGCGCGGGGTGGGTAAAACCACGATTGCGCGGATCATTGCCAAATGCCTGAACTGTGAGACAGGTATCACTTCCAGCCCCTGCGGCGAGTGTTCGGTTTGCCGGGAAATCGACGAGGGTCGTTTCGTCGACCTGATCGAGATCGACGCCGCGAGCCGCACCAAGGTCGAAGACACCCGTGAACTGCTCGACAACGTGCAGTACGCGCCAAGCCGTGGGCGCTTCAAGGTCTACCTGATCGACGAAGTGCACATGCTTTCCAGCCATTCCTTCAATGCGCTGCTGAAAACCCTCGAAGAGCCACCGCCGTACGTCAAGTTCATCCTGGCGACCACTGACCCGCAGAAACTTCCGGCAACGATTTTGTCGCGCTGCCTGCAGTTCTCGCTGAAGAACATGACGCCGGAGCGTGTGGTCGAGCATTTGACCCACGTTCTCACTGCCGAAAACGTGCCGTTCGAAGACGATGCACTCTGGCTGCTCGGTCGCGCCGCTGACGGTTCGATGCGGGATGCCATGAGCCTGACCGATCAGGCGATTGCTTTCGGTGAAGGCAAGGTTCTCGCTACCGACGTGCGGGCAATGCTCGGCACGCTGGATCACGGTCAGGTCTATGACGTTCTGCATTCGTTGATCGAAGGCGACGCCAAGGCGTTGCTCGAAGCGGTGCGTCACTTGGCCGAACAAGGCCCGGACTGGAACGGCGTGCTCTCGGAAATTCTCAACGTGCTGCACCGCGTGGCCATCGCTCAGGCGTTGCCGGAAGGTGTCGACAACGGCCATGGCGACCGCGATCGCGTGCTGGCATTGGCGCAGGCCTTGCCGGCCGAAGACGTGCAGTTCTATTACCAGATGGGCCTGATCGGCCGCCGCGATTTGCCGCTGGCGCCGGATCCGCGCGGTGGTTTCGAAATGGTCTTGCTGCGGATGCTCGCCTTCCGGCCGGCAGATACCGCGGACGCCCCGAGGCTACCGCTAAAGCCAGTGGGAATCAGCCAGGCCACAGTTGATTCCGCAAACTCCGTGGCTGCCGCGCCTGAACCTGCGCCGGTAGTCGCTGCGGCTGTTGCGCCGACACCTGCTGCAGCACCTGCGCCAGTGGCTGCACCTGAACCGGCTCCCGAGCCGGCACCGGTTGCTGCGGTTGCTGCGCCAGAACCTGAACCTGAACCTGCGCCAATCGTTGCCGAGGCCGTCGTCGACCTGCCGTGGAATGACCCGGTGGAACCCGAGGCCGACCCCGAACCTGCACAGCAACCCGCCGTCGAGCCGGTACTGGAAACCACCGCTGAGCAACCCGAGTTGCCGCCGATGCCGCTGCCGACCCCGGACAGCGTCGTCCCGGAGGCGCCTGAGTGGGCTGCCGCGCCGATTCCCGAGCCGTCGGTCGCCGACGTCGATGCCGCCACACCGGGCATGGACCTGGATGACGAGCCGCCGCTGGACGAGGACTACATCGAGCCGGACATCGATTCGGCCTACAGCTATCTCGACGAACTGGCCAGTGAGCACGCCGCCGAGCCTGCCCCGGAACCCGAGCCAGAACCGGCTGCGGCACCGGCCACAGGTCTGGCGCTGCAATGGCTGGAGCTGTTCCCGAAACTGCCAATCTCCGGCATGACCGGCAGCATCGCCGCCAACTGCACATTGATCGCCGTCGATGGCGACCATTGGCTGATGCACCTCGACCCGGCGCACAGCGCACTGTTCAACGCCACGCAGCAACGGCGCCTGAACGATGCGCTGAACCAGTTCCACGGTCGCACGCTGACCCTGACCATCGAGCTGATCAAGCCCGAGCAGGAAACCCCGGCCCAGGCCGCGTCCCGTAGGCGCGCCAACCGTCAGCGCGAGGCGGAGGAGTCGATCCATGGCGATCCGTTCATCCAGCAGATGGTTCAGCAGTTCGGTGCGGTGGTGCGACACGATACTATTGAACCTGTCGACGCCTTGGTCGCCCAAGGCTAATAACTGAAGGTGCCCGGCCTTGCTGGCCGGGCGCTGTTTTGATCCAAGTACTTTTGAGGTGATTCCCATGATGAAAGGTGGCATGGCCGGCCTGATGAAGCAGGCGCAGCAGATGCAGGAAAAAATGGCCAAGATGCAGGAAGAACTGGCCAACGCCGAAGTCACCGGTAAGGCCGGCGGCGACATGGTCACCGTGGTGATGACCGGTCGTCACGACGTCAAAAGCGTAAGCATCGACCCAAGTCTGGTCGAAGGCATGAGCGAAGATGACAAAGAAATGCTGGAAGCGGTCATCGCCTCCGCCGTCAACGACGCCGTGCGCAAGATCGAAAAGAACAGCCAGGACAAAATGGGCAACATGACCGCCGGCATGAACCTGCCAGCCGGTATGAAACTGCCATTCTGATTCGCCAACCGGCGGCAGATGAGCTACACAAAATGCCAGGCCTTGCGCCTGGCATTTTTGTTTCTGACTCTTGGAAGTGCGGTGTCTTTGAGGCCGCCTTCGCGAGCAGGCTCGCTCCCACAGGGAAATGCATTCCAAAGGTGGGAGCGAGCCTGCTCGCGAATGAACTCACCTCGGTACAACTGAATAAACATCGAACGCGCAAAAGCCTCAACGGTCTGCTCCCTATACCCGCTGAATTCACTATTCACAGGAGACGCTGACATGTCCGACCCTCTGACCCTAAACCAACGTTTCGTCCTCGCCTCACGCCCGGTCGGTGCACCGACCCCGGAAAACTTCCGCCTCGAACGCGAAGCGCTGCCGGATCTGCAGGACGGTGAAGTACTGCTGAAAACCCTGTACCTGTCCCTCGATCCCTACATGCGCGGGCGCATGAGCGACGCGCCGTCCTACGCCGCGCCGGTACAAATCGGCGAAGTGATGACCGGCGGCGCGGTCAGCCGTGTCGAAGATTCGCGTCATCCAAAATTCCATAAAGGCGATCTGGTTGTTGGCGCCACCGGTTGGCAGAGTCACAGCATCAGCGACGGCCGCAACATCATCCCGATCCCGGCCGGGCTGCCGAGTCCTTCTATGGCGCTGGGCGTGTTGGGTATGCCGGGCATGACCGCGTACATGGGTTTGATGGACATCGGTCAGCCTAAAGAAGGCGAAACTCTCGTTGTCGCAGCAGCTTCCGGCGCTGTGGGCTCGGTGGTCGGCCAAGTGGCGAAGATCAAAGGCCTGCGCACGGTCGGCGTGGCCGGTGGGGCAGAGAAGTGCAAATACGTGGTCGAAGAACTGGGTTTTGACGCCTGCATCGATCACAAGGCGCCCGATTTCGCCGAGCAACTGGCCAAGGCCTGTCCCGATGGCATCGACATTTATTACGAGAACGTCGGCGGTCATGTGTTCGATGCCGTGGTGCCGTTGCTCAACCCCAAGGCGCGCATTCCATTGTGTGGCCTGATCGCCGGTTACAACGCCTCCGAAGCGCCGCAAGGGCCGGACCGCCTGCCGATGCTGCAACGCACGCTGCTGACCAAACGCGTGCGTATTCAGGGTTTCATCGTGTTCGACGACTACGGCGATCGGCAGCCGGAATTCATCAGCCACATGGTGCCGTGGGTGCGCGACGGCAAGGTCAAGTTCCGCGAGGACGTGGTGGAAGGTCTGGAGCAGGCGCCCGAGGCGTTTATCGGTCTGCTGGAAGGGCGCAACTTCGGCAAACTGGTAGTGAAGGTCGCCCAGGACTGAGTATTTGACGCTGGCCAGAGGCGCGGGTATAAACCGCGTCTCGTTGTTTTGTCGGACTTTTTCCCCATGAGCTTCAGCCCTTTGATTCGCCAACTGATCGACGCTTTGCGCACTCTGCCGGGCGTGGGTCAGAAAACCGCCCAGCGCATGGCGTTGCAGATGCTCGAGCGTGACCGCAGCGGCGGCTTGCGCTTGGCCCAGGCCCTCAGCCAGGCCATGGAAGGGGTCGGTCACTGCCGCCAGTGCCGCACGCTGACCGAAGACGATCTGTGTCCGCAATGCGCCGATACCCGCCGCGACGATACATTGTTGTGCGTGGTGGAAGGGCCGATGGACGTTTATGCGGTCGAGCAGACCGGATTCCGTGGGCGCTACTTTGTGCTCAAGGGGCATTTGTCGCCGCTTGATGGCCTGGGGCCTGAGGCGATCGGTATTCCGCAGTTGATGACGCGGATCGAAGAGGCGGGCACGTTCACCGAAGTCATCCTCGCGACCAATCCGACCGTGGAAGGTGAGGCGACAGCGCATTACATCGCGCAGTTGCTGAACAACAAAGGCCTGATCGCTTCGCGGATCGCTCACGGCGTGCCATTGGGTGGTGAGCTGGAGCTGGTCGATGGCGGCACGCTGGCGCATTCGTTTGCCGGGCGTAAACCGATCGCTCTTTGAATTTGCAGCGCCTGAGTTGACGCCTTCGCGAACAAGCTCGCTCCCACATTGGTTTTGTGTCGTTCACAAATCGCCTGTGGGAGCGAGCTTGCTCGCGAATGGTTCTCCTCGGTCTATCTGATTCACACAATTGAGTTGAAAACCAAGCAAGCGCTCGGTTAAGTTCGGCGAACCCTTCCGTGGAGCTCGCACATGCCTGCCTTTCAGGAATACTTTGACCCCAGCCACCAATTGGTCCGCGACAGCGTCAGGCGTTTCGTCGAACGCGAGATCCTGCCGGACATCGATCAGTGGGAAGAAGCCGAAAGCTTCCCCCGCGAGCTGTACCTGAAGGCTGGCGCGGCGGGCATCCTTGGCATCGGTTACCCGGAAACGCTGGGAGGCAGCCATGAAGGCGATCTGTTCGCCAAGGTCGCCGCCAGTGAGGAGTTGATGCGTTGCGGCTCTGGCGGCCTGGTAGCGGGGCTGGGATCGCTGGATATCGGCTTGCCACCGATCGTCAAATGGGCGCGTCCCGAAGTTCGCGAGCGCGTTGTGCCGCAAGTGCTCAGCGGTGAAAAGATCAGCGCACTGGCGATCACCGAGCCCAGCGGCGGTTCCGACGTCGCCAACCTGCAAACCCGCGCTGTGCGTGACGGCGATGTCTATCGCGTCAGCGGCAGCAAAACCTTTATCACCAGCGGAGTACGCGCCGATTTCTACACCGTCGCGGTGCGCACCGGTGCGCCGGGTTTCGGCGGCATCAGCCTGTTGCTGATCGAGAAGGGCACGCCGGGTTTCACCGTTGGCCGTCAGTTGAAGAAAATGGGTTGGTGGGCGTCGGACACGGCCGAATTGTTCTTCGACGACTGCCATGTACCTGTAGGCAATCTGATCGGCGCGGAGAACATGGGCTTCGCCTGCATCATGGGTAACTTTCAAAGCGAACGTCTGGCGCTGGCATTGATGGCCAACATGACTTCACAGCTAGCGTTGGAAGAGAGTCTGAAATGGGCGCGCGAGCGTGAAGCGTTTGGCAAGCCGATCGGCAAGTTTCAGGTGATCAAGCATCGCCTCGCCGAGATGGCCACGGCGCTGGAGGTGTCGCGGGAATTCACCTATCGGCAGGCAGCGAAGATGGCGGCGGGGCAGAGTGTGATCAAGGAGATTTCCATGGCGAAGAACTTTGCCACGGACACTTCGGACCGGATTACCACCGAGGCGGTGCAGATTCTTGGCGGGTTGGGGTATATGCGCGAGAGCCTGGTGGAGCGGCTGTATCGGGATAACCGCATCTTGTCGATTGGCGGCGGGACGCGGGAGGTGATGAACGAGATCATCAGCAAGCAGATGGGGCTATAGGTTTTGCGTTGAGGCGACCGACGCCTTCGCGAGCAGGCTCGCTCCCACAGGAGAATGCATTCCAATGTGGGAGATTCTATGGTTGAGGGGAAGCCCTCAACTGACTTTTGTCTGATATTCGCTTTGCCCTTTCAGCAAGGCGAATACCACCCGAGCAAGTTTGCGAGCCAGCATCACCAACGCCTGCGTGGTGCTGAAACCCCGTGCTCTTTGGGCTTCGTAAAACCCTTTCCAGGCTATCGTACGGCTAGCCGACATCGCTGCGTTGTGCAAAAGTCGGCGGGCCTCGGGGTCTCCGCGCTTGGTCAAGCTGCGGCGACCGTCCTTTTGCCCTGATTTCGATACCCGTAAATCCATGCCCAGGAAGGCGATAAACGCATCCGCGTTGCTAAATTCCCCCCGCTGAAACGCCGTGAGCAGGCGCGCTCCGGTCAGAAATCCAATGCCCTCAACTTTCAGGCAACGCTTCAATTGGCCGAGTAAACCGGCTTGTTTGAGCTGATCGTTGATCGTCTTTTCGATCATCGTTTCAAGCCGCTGCATGGATTTTATTTGTTCAGCAAAAGCTGCCTTCAACAGCGGCTCATTCGACCAGCTCTGCACCAGGCCGACCCTTGCCTGGACCAAAGCCGCGCGGCGGCGGAAAAGGCTCAGGAGCTGGCGGTACAGCGGTGATGGCGGGGTCCAGGGGCGCAACTCCTCGGCTTCGTTCTTCAGGTAACGGGCCAGCAACTTGGCGTCCAAGGCGTCGGTTTTGGCGCGGATCTTCACGCCTTCGCGGTAATGTTTGAGTTCATAGCCGCCCACCATGTAAATCGTGCAACCGGCCGCATAGGCCAAATCAGCGAATTCCAGGTGGTAGATGTTGGTTGCCTCAATGGCAATAGACACGGGGTTGAGCAAGGCCTTCAGCCACTGCTTGATGGATGTTTTGGTGTTGGGGATCGCCTCAAGCAGATCGCTATCGGCCTGATAAATCACCAGTTCACTTTTGGCGACATCCACGCCAACGATCGGATTTGATAGAGCGACTGGCATTGCCACAGGATTTCCTCCGGGATAAGGTTTGAGCACTTGAAGGGCTCACCCAGAGGCGCAGGCTTGTTCCTATCGTCGGTCTAGCCAGATGCATTCTTTATCGGCGCTTGGGTGAAAGGAGGAGGGGCGAAATCTCCCACGGTCTGTGCTGCGTCAACAGCCAGAATCGAGCCTTGTCCCTCCTCCTCCCTTCAAGTCCTACCATACAAGCGAGCCTGCTCGCGAAAGCGGTCTGACAGGCGCTACTTATTTATCGGTCAACGCAAACTGCGTCAGGCAGAAGGTCGGGATGCCCATGTCCTCAAGACGCTGCGAACCTTGCAACTCCGGCAAATCAATAATCGCCGCCGCTTCATGCACCCGCGCGCCCATGCGGCGAATCAGGTTGGCTGCTGCAATCAACGTCCCGCCAGTGGCGATCAAATCATCAAACATCACCACCGAATCGCCTTCACAGAGGCTGTCGGCGTGTACTTCGAGGAACGCTTCGCCGTACTCGGTCGCGTAACCTTCGGCCAATACGTCCGCCGGCAGTTTGCCTTGTTTGCGGAACAGCACCAGCGGTTTGTTCAACTGATAGGCCAGTACCGAGCCGATCAGAAAGCCACGGGCATCCATCGCACCGATGTGGGTGAAGTCGGCTTCGACGTAGCGGTGGGCGAAGCTGTCCATCACAAGGCGCAGGGCCGTTGGCGACTGGAACAGCGGGGTGATGTCGCGAAAGATCACGCCCGGTTTCGGGAAGTCGATCACAGGGCGGATAAGCGATTTGATGTCGAAGGAGTCGAAGACCATCGTCGAGGTGTCCTGGCAGGGCTGCAAACGGCGCAGTATACCCGCGGCTGAAACGGTTCGCTCAACCGCGGATCGACATTAACCTTCGAGTGAGCCTCCGGCCAGCGCGCAGAGCTGGATCGGGTCGAGGATATGAATCTCTTTGCCCTCGGCGGCGATCAATTCGTTCTGCTGGAAGCGGGTGAACACGCGGGATACGGTTTCCACCGCCAGACCGAGGTAGTTGCCGATTTCATTGCGCGACATGCTCAGGCGGAACTGGTTGGCCGAGAAGCCGCGAGCGCGGAAGCGTGCGGACAGATTGACCAGGAACGTGGCGATGCGCTCGTCGGCGGTTTTTTTCGACAGCAGCAACATCATTTGCTGGTCGTCGCGAATTTCCCGGCTCATCACGCGCATCAACTGGCGACGCAGTTGCGGCAGTTGCAGGGCCAGTTCATCAAGACGTTCAAAAGGGATTTCGCAGACTGAGGTGGTTTCCAGTGCCTGGGCGGAGACCGGGTGTTTTTCGGTGTCCATGCCGGACAGGCCAACCAGTTCGCTCGGCAGGTGGAAACCGGTGAGCTGTTCTTCGCCGCTGTCACTCAGGCTGAAGGTCTTCAGGGCGCCGGAGCGTACTGCATAAACGGAATCGAACGTGTCGCCCTGGCGGAACAGGAACTCGCCCTTTTTCAGCGGGCGGCCGCGTTTAACGATTTCGTCCAGCGCATCCATGTCTTCCAGATTCAGAGAAAGTGGCAGGCAGAGAGGGGCCAGGCTGCAATCCTTGCAATGGGCCTGGTTGTGAGCGCGCAGTTTAACTGGCTCGGACATTTCTTAGATCCTTGTGGGAAAACACACATAAGACGTAAGGGTAACCCACGGGAGGACATTCAGGCCAGTCTGGGGCGACTTTGCCCTACAGCCATAAAGCCACAGGGCCAGCAGCCGATAAACAGGTAACAAAGTGCATACAAGGAACGATTCGATGGCCGCCATTGGCACGCTGGGCCCCGGTAGCAGCGACGTTGCGGCAGTGCCGGAAACGTTTAAAGCGTCGTCGCGCAATGCACACGACCCAGACTCGACCGAAGAGGCAACCCCGACCTTGGTCGAGGGCGTCAAAGTGTCGCTGTCCGGTGCATCGATCGAAAAAGCCGCCAGTGTCGGTGGCGAAAACAGTGACATCGAAGACAGCGGATTGCCTGAGAACATCCAGCAATTGCTGAAGATGATCCGCAAACTGCAAAAACAGATCGCCGAGAAAAAGGCGCTTATCGAAGCGATCATGGCCGACAAGCGTCTTTCCAACGAAGAAAAAATCATCAAGGTTGCCAGCCTGCGCGGCGCCATTGCCGCGTTGAACACCGGGTTGATCACGGCCAATCTTGCCCTGTCCAAAGTGGTCGGGCAGTCGGGCCTGACGGCGGATCAGAATATGAAAGTCGGCTCGCTGCTGATGAAAAACTAAATCACCCGCGAGAAACGCTGGCGGTTCTGCTGCTCAAGGTAGGCATCAAACACCATGCATACCGAGCGCACCAGCAGACGCCCCGCCGGCAACACGGCGATCCGCTCGCGATCCAGCTCAATCAGGCCATCGCTGGCCATGCCTTGCAGTTGCGGCCACAGCGCGCCGAAGTAACCCAGAAAATCGATGTTGAACTGCTGCTCGATCTCGGCGAATTCCAGGTTGAAATTGCAGATCAGTTGCTGGATCACCGCTCGGCGCAAGCGATCATCGGCGTTGCACACCAGACCCCGGCTGGTCGCCAGTTGGGCGGCGGCGAGGGTGTTCTGATAGGCGCTGAGGTCGCTGCTGTTCTGGCAGTACAGGTCGCCGATCTGACTAATGGCCGACACCCCCAGACCAATCAAATCGCAGTGACCGTGGGTGGTGTAGCCCTGGAAGTTACGTTGCAGGGTCTGCTCTTCCTGGGCAATCGCCAGTTCATCGTCGGGCAGGGCGAAGTGATCCATGCCGATGTAGCGATAGCCGGCGGCGGTCAGCTGTTCGATGGTGCGCTCGAGCATTTCCAGCTTCTGCGCTGGCGCCGGCAACTCATTGCCATTGATCCGCCGCTGCGGCATGAAGCGCTCCGGCAGGTGCGCATAGTTGAACACCGAGAGTCGGTCCGGTTGCAGACTGATCACTTCCTCGACAGTGCGGGCGAAGTTTTCCGGCGTCTGCTTGGGCAAGCCGTAAATCAAGTCGATATTGATCGAGCGAAATTGCAGGGTGCGCGCGGCATCGATGACTGCGCGGGTTTCTTCCAGACTTTGCAGGCGATTGACCGCGCGCTGCACCGCCGGATCGAGGTCTTGCAGGCCGATGCTGACCCGGTTGAAACCCAGTTCGCGCAGCAGGCCCATGGTCGACCAGTCGGCTTCGCGCGGGTCGATCTCGATGCCGTAATCGCCGGAGTCGTCGTCCAGCAGATTGAAATGCTTGCGCAGGTGCGCCATCAACTGGCGCAGCTCGTCGTGGCTGAGAAAGGTCGGCGTGCCACCGCCAAAGTGCAGTTGCTCGACTTTCTGTGCCGGGTCGAGATGGCAGGCGATCAACTGGATTTCCTGCTCCAGCCGTTGTAGATATGGCGCCGCGCGACCGCGATCCTTGGTGATGACCTTATTGCAGGCGCAGTAGTAGCAAATGTTCGCGCAGAACGGCACGTGCACGTACAGCGACAGGGGGCGCAGGGCTTTGCGGCTGTCGCGCAGGGCATGAAACAGGTCGAAGGTGCCGACCTGACTGTGAAATTGCACGGCCGTCGGATAAGAGGTGTAGCGCGGCCCCGCCAGGTCGTAGCGGCGGATCAGATCAGAGTCCCAACGAATGGCGTCGAGCATGCGGGCATTCCCCCGGATAGGCTGGCAGTGTGAGCGAGTCTATCGGGGTGCGGCGATGGGGCTCTTGATTTGCATCAACAGCATAAGATCAAAAGATCGCAGCCTTCGGCAGCTCCTACAGGGAAACGCATTCCAAAGGTAGGAGCTACCGAAGGCTGCGATCTTCTGATCTTAATGGCCCATCAGCCAATGCTGATGCGGCCCCGGCAACGTCCAGATCCCGAAAAGAATCACCAGCAACCCGCCAGCCATGCGCACGCTGCGTTTGCGCAAAATGGCAGTAACGCGTTCTGCCGCAAGCCCCGTGGCGAGTAGTACCGGCCAGGTGCCGAGGCCGAACGCAAGCATCAACAACGCGCTGTCCAGTGCATTGCCCTGACTCGCCGACCACAACAACGTGCTGTAAACCAGTCCGCACGGCAGCCAGCCCCACAAGGCGCCAAGCAATAGCGCGCGCGGCAGACTCGACACCGGCAGTAAACGATTGGCGACCGGCTGAATGTAGCGCCACAGCCCGCGCCCCAAACTTTCAATGCGCGTCAGCCCGCTCCACCAGCCGGCCAGATACAAACCCATGGCGATCAGCAACAACCCGGCCAGCACGCGCATGAACAACGCAGCAGGACTGTTGGCCACCGCCCAGCCCGCCAGTCCGATCAGCAAGCCCGCCGTGGCATAACTGAGGATCCGCCCCAGGTTGTACGCCAGCAGCAAACGAAAGCGGCGGCTGCGCTGCTCCTTCGGAATTGCCAGGGTCAGCGCGCCCATCAAACCACCGCACATGCCCAGACAATGTCCGCCACCGAGCAAACCAAGAATCAGTGCAGACACCAGCAGCGGCGCCAGTTCAAGCATGAGGTGGGGCCTTATCGTCCGCTTTGCTGGCGTTGACTTCGTCCACGGCAGCGGTGTGGTTCGGATCCTGATCATCGAAGAGGATGCTGTGCGCCGGGCCGTCGAGGTCGTCGTACTGACCGCTGTCCACCGCCCAGAAGAAGATGTAAACGGCGATGGCCACGATCAGCAGGGCGGCCGGGATCATCACGTAGAGAGCTGGCATCTGTACTCCAGGCGCCCGCGCGGCTCAGGCCGGCAGCGGGCGGGTTTGCGATCGGGTGCTGGCGGGCGTCTGACTCGGCAGGCGAGTCAGACGCAGGGCGTTGAGCACCACGGTCAACGAACTGATCGACATGCCGACGGCGGCCCATACCGGCGTGATCCAGCCGAGGGCGGCGAACGGCAACATGAGGCCATTGTACAGCGCCGCCCACAGCAGGTTCTCGATGATTACCCGACGGGTGCGCCGTGCGAGGGTAAAGGCTTGGACCAAAGCGTCGAGGCGGTTCGACAGCAGTACCGCGTCGGCGCTGGTTTTCGCCAGATCGGTGGCTGAACCCATGGCCACACTGATGTCGGCTGCCGCGAGCACTGGCACATCGTTGACGCCGTCGCCGAGCATCAACACTTTGCGGCCTTCCTTGTGCAGTTGCTGCAGGACTTGAAGTTTGTCGTCCGGACGCAGACCGCCGCGAGCCTCATCAATGCCCAGTTCCGCCGCCACACTGGCGACCATCGGCGAGCTGTCGCCGGACAACAGCAATGTGCGCCAGCCACGTGCCTTGCACGCCGCGAGCAGCGCGGGGGCGTCGTCACGCAAGCGGTCGTCGAGGACGAACCATGCCAGTGGCCCCTGAGTGTCGCCGAGCAGCAGCCATTGGCCGGCCTCGTCCGGCATTGTCGGCACGGGCGCACCGCTGAGGGCGCAGACAAACGCTGCCTGGCCAATGCGCAAGCGCTGTCCATCGACCAAGCCTTCAAGGCCAAGGCCCGGCGTGCTGTGGACTTCTTCGGCGGCCAGCGGCGCACGGCCGAAAGCGCGGGCAATCGGGTGTTCCGAACGGTTTTCCAAAGCGGCGGCGAGGCTCAGGCATTGATCACTGTCCTGCGCGCCGAGTGGGCGAATTGAACGCAGCATCAATCGGCCTTCGGTGAGGGTGCCGGTCTTGTCGAAGATCACCGTGTCGATCTGATTCAAACCTTCCAGCACATGCCCGCGCGTCAGCAGTAAGCCGAGTTTGTGCAGGGTGCCGGTGGCGGCAGTGAGCGCGGTCGGTGTTGCCAGCGACAGGGCGCACGGGCAGGTGGCGACGAGCATGGCAAGGACAATCCAGAACGCCCGAGATGAATCCAGCTCCCACCAGAGCAGGCCAATGGCGGCTGCGGCGATCAGTGATAGCAGCAGGAACCATTGCGCGGCGCGGTCGGCGATTTCCGCCAGTCGCGGTTTTTCTGCCTGGGCGCGGTCGAGCAGACGGACAATGGCCGACAGGCGCGTGTCTTGGCCCAGCGCCTGCACTTCCACGGTCAGCGCGCCCTCGACGTTGAGCGTGCCGGCGGTGACCGCATCGCCCGGCATGCGCGGTTGCGGCAGATATTCGCCGGTGAGCAGCGATTCGTCGATGCTCGACTGGCCGTCGATGATCTTGCCGTCCGCCGGCAGAATCGAGCCGGCCTGCACCAGAATCCGCTCGCCGAGGCGTAGCTCGCTGAGCAGGATGCGTTCGCTCTGGCCGTTGTTGTCCAGCCGCAGACACGAGGCCGGCAATAGATTCACCAGTTGTGCGGTGGCGGCAGCCGTGCGCTCGCGGGCACGACGTTCGAGATAGCGCCCGGCGAGCAGGAACAGCGCAAACATGCCGACCGCGTCGAAATACAGCTCGCCGACCCCGGTGATCGAGGTCCAGATCCCGGCGATGTAGGCACTGCCGATCGCCAGCGACACCGAGACATCCATGGTCAGGTGGCGCGTGCGCAGATCGCGCATGGCGCCTTTGAAGAACGGCGCGCAGCTGTAGAACACGATCGGCGTGGTCAGGAACAGCGCGACCCAGCGCAGAATCGTATGCAGTTCGGGGCTGAGGTCGATATTGAATTCCGGCCAGGTGGCCATGGTCGCCATCATCGCCTGGAACCACAGCAGTCCAGCCACGCCGAGTTGACGCAGGGCCAGGCGGTTTTCACTGGCCAGTTGTTCGCTGGCGCGGTCGGCCTGATACGGGTGGGCGGCGTAACCGATGTGGCGTAGCTCGGCGAGGATCTGGCTCAGCGGTAACTGCGCGTCGGCCCAACTCACGTGCAAACGATGGTTGGACAGGTTCAGTCGCGCTTCGGCCACGGCGGGCAATGTGCGCAGGTGTTTTTCGATCAGCCAGCCACACGCGGCGCAACTGATGCCTTCCATCAAGAGGGTGGTTTCGGCCAGCTCGCCTTCGTGGCGGACGAAGGGTTGCTGGACATCGGCGCGGTCGTACAGCGCCAGTTCGTCGGTCAGTTGCACCGGCAGCGCTTCGGGGTTGGCCGAGGCTTCGCTGCGGTGTTGGTAATAGCTTTGCAGACCACCGGCGACGATCGCTTCAGCCACGGCCTGACAGCCCGGGCAGCAGAACTCGCGGGACTCCCCGAGTACGACAGCGGTGAAGCGGCTGCCGGACGGGACGGGCAGGGCGCAGTGGTAGCAGGGCAGTGGGGTGGTCATGGCATCGTTGAGGGGGTAAGCCCTTGCATTGGAGTTGTCCGCTTGCCCTCACCCCAGCCCTCTCCCGGAGGGAGAGGGAGCCGATCGGTGTGAGCCGGAAGAACAGATTCAGTCGCTGACATCGTCACTGTCATACACAAAGCGTGCAAGCGCTCAAGATCAGTCCCCTCTCCCAGGGGGAGAAGGAGCCGATCGGTGTGAGCCGGAAGAACAGATTCAGTCGCTGACATCGTCACTGTCATACACAAAGCGTGCAAGCGCTCGAGATCAGTCCCCTCTCCCTCCGGGAGAGGGTTAGGGTGAGGGGCTTCTGATCTTGGCTCACTTCTTCAAGTCTTCAGCACCTTGCAGCGGTTCATCACCGAGCAGCAGATCCTTGTCATGGCTCACCAGTTCTTCTTCGAACATGCGCCACACATGGTCATCCTGACTGCCGAGCAATTCGACAAACCGGCGACCTTCAACCTTGTCACCCAGTTGACCGATGTAGCGTCCGATCTCGGTTTCACTGCGGGTCAGGACGATCTTGCGGTCCTTCTCCGGCTGAGTCGGCGAAATCAGGTTCAATTCCAGCGTCTTCGGCTGACTGTCACCGCTCAAACGCAAATCGACTTCACCGGTCACACCATCAAGATGCACAGCCGCACGCATCTTCAGATTCTGCGCCAACAATTCACGGTCCAGCGAACGATTGATGCCTTTGCCGGCCTCGTAGTAATTGTCGTTGACCAGGTTGTCCGGGTTGTTCACCGCGATGGTCACCATGGACAGCGTCAGTGTCACCGAACAGGCCAGAATCCCGATGATGATCCATGGCCAAAGGTGCTTGTACCAGGGACTTGCGGCGTTTGCTGCGGGCATGTTCAGTTCTCTCAACGGATTTGTGGGCCGATGAATCGGCTCTTGGCTTCAACGTGGACGCTGTCGTCATCGGCATCCTTGAGGGTGAATTTCACCTCGTTGGTGCTCGATGGCAGTTGTTCCGGTGCGCTCGACAACTCGACCGGCATGCTGACGATATCGCCGGCCGTGACCTTGATCTCGCGTTTGCCTTGCAGGCGCAGATCCGGCAAACCGCTGGCTTCCAGCACGTAGGTGTGGTCGCGCTGATCCTTGTTCATGATCTTCAGGCTATAGACGTTTTCGATCCGGCCTTCAGCGTTTTCGCGGTACAGAACGCGGTCCTTGCTGACGTCGAAACCGACCAGCGAGCGCATGAAGAACGCGGTGACCAACAGGCTGATCATCGCCAGCAGCACCACGGCGTAGCCGATCAGGCGTGGCCGCAGTTTATGGGTTTTCTGCCCGGACAGGTTGTGTTCGGTGGTGTAGCTGATCAAGCCGCGCGGGTAGTCCATTTTGTCCATGATGCTGTCGCAGGCATCGATACACGCGGCGCAGCCGATGCACTCGATCTGCAGGCCATCGCGGATGTCGATGCCGGTCGGGCAGACCTGAACGCACATGGTGCAATCGATGCAATCGCCCAGGCCCTGAGCCTTGTAATCGATACCTTTCTTGCGCGGACCACGGCTTTCACCGCGACGCGGGTCGTAGGAAACGATCAGCGTGTCCTTGTCGAACATCACGCTCTGGAAGCGCGCATAAGGACACATGTAGATGCACACCTGCTCGCGCAACCAACCGGCGTTGCCGTAGGTGGCGAGGGTGAAGAAACCGACCCAGAAATACGACCAGCCATCAGCCTGGCCGGTGAAGAACTCGAAGACCAGTTCGCGAATCGGCGAGAAGTAGCCGACGAAGGTCATGCCGGTGACGAAACCAATCAACAGCCACAGCGCGTGCTTGGCGGCTTTACGCAGAAACTTGTTGCCGCTCATCGGCGCCTTGTCGAGCTTGATGCGCTGGTTGCGGTCGCCCTCAGTGACCTTCTCGCACCACATGAAAATCCACGTCCACACGCTTTGCGGGCAGGTGTAACCGCACCAGACGCGGCCGGCATACACGGTGATGAAGAACAGGCCGAAGGCGGCAATGATCAGCAGGCCTGACAGCAGAATGAAATCCTGCGGCCAGAAGGTCGCACCGAAAATGAAGAACTTGCGCTCCGGCAGGTTCCACCACACGGCCTGGTGACCGCCCCAGTTCAGCCATACCGTTCCGAAATACAGCAGGAACAGGGCCGCGCCGCCCATCATCCGCAAATTGCGGAACAGACCGGTGAAAGCTCGGGTGTAGATTTTTTCTCGAGAGGCGTAAAGATCAACGCTGTTGTTCGCGTTTTTGCTCGGTGGTGTGACGTCGTGTACCGGAATCTGGTTGCTCATCATTGCATCCCACGGCAGTGGAAAAATGCCTCGGTCGATACGTGCCAACCAAGGTCAAAAAGGGGCGAAGCAGTGGCGCAATGATACGCCTGTCGCTCTGGCTCAAGGGTGCGACCTTTGGTCGCGTTGGGTAAAAAACCCGAATGGTGTAGCGAATGCAGCAAAGCTTGATGCAGGTCAATTGACTTGTTGAGTATGGCCGCTTTTGGCCTGAGGGCTAATTCATTGTTTCCATGGGCGAACAGTCCACTGCCGTTGCCATCGCAAGTCTCACAACAAACTAGTCCGATGGGGCGCACGCACGGATGGCGTCAGGTTCAGGCTTTCCATGACAGAAGCCGTTGTATGCCTTTGTAAATCGAAACTTCGAGGGCGGCGTTTCGCTTGGCATCAATTGCGCAAGACTTCTCATGTTTTTTTTGTAGTGCCTTGGTGGATATTCAAGTTGTGGGGATGCTTGAAATATATCTAATTGATTGTGCTCTGTTAGTGCTTTGAAGTTTTCTGTTTTTTCGAATAGGTTCTGTGTTCGCGAAAATTACTTTGCGTATAACTGATTAATTAAATGGATTTTATGTATGGCTTTTAAAAAGTTTGCAAGTGTGGTGCTGGGGGGTGTTTTGTTAACTTCGGTTAGCTCCGCCCAGGCTGTAGCGGGAATGCCGAAGCACATGGTTTTTGCCTCGGATACTCAATATCCCTGGACCGACAAGACCGATAACCGGGAACCCGAATCCAATTCGGAATTTGAGGTCCGCTCCAAGTGGCTGGTTGATACTCAGCTTTCGAGTATTGCCGAATTCAGAAGTCAGCAGGGCTCTCAAGCGCAGATTCCGTTGATGATCAATGGCGATATAACCGCATTTGGCCATGGCAGCCAGCGGTCGTTCATGAAGGAGATACTGGATAAGCACTTCAAGGGTGAGTATCTCTACGGTCTGGGTAATCATGATTATGAGAACAATGTTGATGATTGTTTTACTAATAGCTGTGCCGCGGGGAGTATCGTTGAATTTAAAGAGCATCATGAAGACAAGGTGGACAGCTTTGATCTGAATATTACCAGCGGGTTTCTGAACAAGACCTATTCTGGCAGTCTCGCCTATTCCAAGAATATTGGCGAAGTTCATATGGTTCAACTCAATAACGAGCCGACTTACACCACACGGATATCTCACCCACTTAACCCGACGACATTTGAAATCAACGATGCACTCGATTGGCTCGAGAAGGACCTGAGACTGGCGCGGACCTCGGGTTATGCCATTATCATCAACATGCATAAACCGTTTGATCACAAAGGCAGTCAGGCGCAACAGAAGCGCTTCCGCGACATGGTCAACAAGTACCAGGTGACGGCAATCTTCGCCGGCCATTTGCATAAAGACGGCGGTGATGCCTATTGGGAGGGTAGCGTGCCGATTTACTTGAGTGGCAGTACCTCTCAGCAAACCTATCTGATTGCCAGTTTTACCGAGGACCGCAAGCAGCTGCAGATATACCTGGTGAAGAATAATCAGTGGCGTAATAGAACGCTGATCGACACCACGCCAGTGCATTCAATCTTTGCCAAACGCCCATGAAAAACGCCCCTGCCCGTGATCTGGCGGGGGCTTTTTATCAACAGTTATTGGCAGCGAGCCATGGGTTGATCAGATGAACGCCGCTGAGTTGAAAATCCGCAACGTTGCGGGTGACCAGGGTCAGGCCATGTACAAGTGCGGTGGCGGCGATCAAGGCGTCGCATTCATTGCTGCGATCAGGGACATGCAACTGAGCGCATCGAGTGGCGACGACGGTATCGACCGAGAGGATTCTTCCCGAGAATGCGGGTTTGACGTGACGCTCGAGCCAATGACGCAGCATCCCTCCTTGCGGTGGGTCGCGGCGTTCGATGCGCAGAATGCCGGTTTCCAGTTCCAGTACGGTAATTGCCGATAGATATAGGCTGGCCGGGGCGACGCTGTTTGCCCATGTCACCACCTGCGGGTCGGCTTGGGGTTTTCGCAGTTCGGAAACCACATTGGTATCGAGTAGAAACATCAGGACAGATCCACGCTACGAGGGGTGATGACGGCGCGTTCGGCTTCGAATTCGATGTCAGGCGCATTCGGCATGACCAGAAGATCGACGATGCTGGTCTGGCTACCGGTCAGTTTCTGGAACTCCTCGATGCTCAGCAGTACATGGGCTGGCTTGCCACGATCAGTAATGATGACCGGACCCTGATGCGCGGCTTTTTTGGCAGCACTGGTGTCCTGATTGAATTCGCGGCTGGAAATGGTCGTGATGGCCATCATGTTTGGCCTCCAGAGATTCGTGTGTAGAAACGTTACTACCTTGGAGTTTGCGCGGCAATCGAAAAGGTGGATTGCGGACGATCGGTTTATCACTGTCATAACGGCACCGGCGAAAGCGCCCCTGCCAAACGGCAGGGGCGCAGGGTATTGGGCAAATGTTCGCTGTGTTTTGCTGCCCCGTGTCAGGGCAATCGTCCGCCGCCGAGACCGTCCAGACCGCCCTCGTTACCTGGATGGCCTACGGTGTCTGCCGATGGTGAGCGTGCGGGCGTCATAGGCGTTTTTACCGGCGTCGCTTCATGATCAGGGCGGGGCTGCAAACGTTTTGGCAGTGTGTTTTCGTCATTTTTTGACATGTAGACTTCATCCTTGAAGGTTGACCCGATGCTGCTCATCGGGGTGGGAAAAACCTACAGGGGACTACTGTTCAGGTCTATTGAGCAAACGTTTCAAGGCATGAATGCCGGCATGAAAAAAGGCCCCGCCAATCAACATTGGCGGGGCCTTTTTTTGTTTCAAACGTTGGCCTTATTCGGCGTTCGCTTGCGGTGCTTTTTCACCGTGGGACAGGCTGTAAACATACGCCGCCAGTAGGTGAACCTTGTCGTTGCCCTGCAGTTGCTCCTGCGCAGGCATCTGGCCCTGACGGCCATAACGGATGGTCTGCTGCAGCTGCGCGAAGCTCGAACCGTAGATGAACGCACCCGGGTGGGTCAGGTCAGGCGCGCCCATGGCGGGTGTGCCCTTGCCGGCCGGTCCGTGGCAGGCCACGCAGTTGGCGGCGAACAGTTTGCCGCCGTTGGCCGGATCAGCCTTGGTGCCTTCCGGCAGTTTGCGGCCATCCAGGTTGGTCACGACGAAGGCTGCAACATCAGCAACGCCTTGCTCGCCAATCACTTCAGCCCAGGCCGGCATCACCGCGTGACGACCGCCCATGATGGTGGTCTTGATGGTTTCCGGCTCGCCGCCCCAGCGCCAGTCGGCGTCGGTCAGGTTAGGGAAGCCGTAAGCGCCCTTGGCGTCGGAACCGTGGCACACCGAGCAGTTGGAGGCAAACAGGCGGCCACCCATTTTCAGTGCTTGCGGATCCTTGGCCACTTCTTCGATCGGCATGGCGGCGAACTTGGCGAAGATCGGACCGAACCTGGCGTCCGAGCGGGCCATTTCCTTTTCCCACTCGTGCACGCCGGTCCAGCCGGTCTGGCCGTTGGCGAACGCGGTCTGCTTGTCGTTGTCGAGGTAGTTGTAGCCCGGCAGCAGGCCTTTCCAGTTACCCAGGCCCGGGTACAGCACCAGGTAACCCAGGGCAAAAATGATGGTTCCGACAAACAGCATGAACCACCATTTCGGCAGTGGGTTGTCGTACTCCTCGATCCCGTCGAAGGAGTGCCCGACCGTCTCGTCCGTCTGTTCACTGCGCTGGCCCTTGCGGGTCGACAGCAGCAGCCAGGTCAGGGAAAAGATCGTACCGAGACTGAGGACTGTGACGTACAGACTCCAGAATGTAGTCATTCTTTGTTACTCCTAGAAGCTTGCTCGACGTGCTTGATGGCTTCGGGATCATCCGCAAAAGGCAACAAGGTCGCGTCTTCAAACTCCGACTTGCGCTTGGGGCTGAACACCCACAGCGCCAGACCGATGAAGGCCACCATCACAACAACGGTGCCCAGGCCACGAATCATCCCGATATCCATCTAATTCACCGTTTGCTTTTGATGATGGTGCCCAGGCCTTGCAGATAGGCCACCAGCGCGTCCATTTCGGTCTTGCCCTTCACGGCATCCTGAGCACCGGCGATGTCTTCGTCGGTGTAAGGGACGCCGAGGGTGCGCAAAACCTCCATTTTCTTGGCGGTTTCCTTGCCGTCGAGCTTGTTTTCCACGAGGAACGGGTAAGCCGGCATTTTCGACTCAGGCACTACGTTGCGCGGGTTGTACAAGTGCGCACGTTGCCAGTCATCAGAGTAACGACCGCCGACACGGGCCAGATCCGGCCCGGTACGCTTGGAACCCCACAGGAAAGGGTGGTCCCAGACGCTTTCGCCGGCAACCGAGTAGTGGCCGTAGCGTTCGGTTTCAGCACGGAACGGACGGATCATCTGCGAGTGGCAGCCGACACAACCGTTGGCGATGTAGACGTCGCGGCCTTCCAGTTCCAGTGCCGAACGCGGCTTCATGCCTTCGACCGGTTTGTTGGTGACGTCCTGGAAAAACAGCGGAACGATTTGGGTCAGGCCGCCAACGCTGACGGCGATGACCATGAAGAAGGCCAGCAGGCCAATATTCTTCTCGACAGCTTCATGCTTCATCAGTGAGCTCCAACGACAGCGATCTGGGCAGCGGCTTCGGCTTCAACCGGGTTCGAGGCGCGCACGGTGCGCCAGACGTTATAAGCCATCAGGAACATGCCGCTGGCGAAGAATGCACCGCCCAGTGCACGGACGATGTAGCCCGGGTGGCTGGCTTGCAGCGCTTCAACGAACGAGTAGGTGAGGGTGCCGTCGTCGTTGATTGCCCGCCACATCAAGCCCTGGGTGATGCCGTTGACCCACATCGACGCGATGTACAGCACGGTGCCGATGGTCGCGAGCCAGAAATGCGCGTTGATCAGGCCGACGCTGTGCATCTGCGCACGGCCGAACAGACGCGGGATCATGTGGTAGATCGCGCCGATCGAGATCATTGCCACCCAGCCGAGAGCGCCGGCGTGTACGTGGCCGATGGTCCAGTCGGTGTAGTGCGAGAGCGAGTTGACGGTCTTGATCGCCATCATCGGACCTTCGAAGGTCGACATGCCGTAGAACGCCAGCGACACCACAAGGAAGCGCAGGATCGGGTCGGTGCGCAGCTTATGCCAGGCGCCCGACAGGGTCATCATGCCGTTGATCATGCCGCCCCAGCTTGGCGCCAGGAGGATGATCGACATCGCCATGCCCAGCGATTGTGCCCAATCCGGCAGTGCGGTGTAGTGCAAGTGGTGCGGGCCGGCCCAGATGTACAGGGTGATCAGTGCCCAGAAGTGCACGATCGACAGGCGATAGGAGTAGATCGGACGTTCGGCCTGTTTCGGCACGAAGTAGTACATCATCCCGAGGAAACCGGTGGTGAGGAAGAAGCCCACCGCGTTGTGGCCGTACCACCACTGGATCATCGCGTCGGTCGCGCCCGAATAGGCGGAGTAGGACTTGAACAGGTTCACCGGCAGCGACATGTGGTTGACGATGTGCAGCATCGCCGTGACGACGATGAACGCACCGTAGAACCAGTTACCGACATAGATGTGCTTGGTTTTGCGCTTGGTGATGGTGCCGAAGAACACCAGACCGTAAGTGACCCAGACGATGGCCAGCAAAATGGCGATCGGCCATTCCAGTTCCGCGTATTCCTTGGTGGTGGTGTAACCCAGCGGCAAGGTAATGATCGCGCCGACGATCACCGCTTGCCAGCCCCAGAAGGTAAAGGCCGCGAGGCTGTCGGAGATCAGTCGCGTCTGGCAGGTTCGCTGCACGACATAGTAGGAAGTGGCAAATAGTGCACAACCACCGAAGGCGAAAATCACCAGGTTTGTGTGCAACGGGCGCAGGCGTCCAAAGCTCGTCCACGGCAGACCGAAGTTCAACTCCGGCCAGACCAGTTGCGAGGCAATGAAGACACCTAGCCCCATGCCAAGGATCCCCCAGACCACCGTCATGATGGCGAACTGGCGGACTACCTTATAGTTATAAGCAGTCGGACTGATTGCTGTGCTCATTCTAAGGTTCCACGGTTTGGGTATTTTATTAGGATTAAAATCGGCCGCAAGTATGCAGAGAGCAGGGGGGCATTGCAACGCGCCATGACCTGGGTCAATGCTTTCCAGCGCTGATTCTGCGGCCTTTCCATGCGCCGCGTAAGGTCAAAATTGGCCTCGGACAAAATGTCGCAGCGGACGATAAAAGCGAGGGGTTCAGGTCGCTTGTAACGGGGTGTGTTCAAACGCTCTGTTCGGGTGACGGACGGTGAATGGCACGACAGCCGGTATCTACCGGCCTTTGCGGCCACATCAGTCAGCCGGTTCGCGGAACACAGCAGTCAGCGTTGACCTGGAACCGGCACAAGCCAGTCCGCATCGAGCAAGCGTAGACCCGAATCCGGGGAACCGAAAGGTGAGGGTGTGAAGGGGTGCGACAATGCGTCGCAAAGGGGCTGGATGCTGCCGCACCGAGAATGGTGCGGCATGGGTGTACGCAATGCTTACTTCTTGTTGTCTTCAGTAATCAACTTTTCTGTATTCAATCCGTTCGACAGGCTGTACACATAAGCGGCGAGCAATTGCACTTTATCGTTGCCCAGCAGCTCGTTTTGCGCCGGCATGTGACCCTGACGACCGTGGCGAATGGTCTGCTCGAGTTGGGTCAGACTGGTGCCGTAGATAAACCCGGCCGGGTGCGTCAGATTCGGCGCCCCCATGGCTTCAGTGCCGTGGCCGGTTGCCCCATGACAGGCAACGCAAGTGGTGCTGAACGCTTGCTGTCCGGCTTGCAGGTCAGCCTTGCTGTCGGCGGGCAATGGCAGCCCAGCCAATTCGTGACGCACATAGGCGGCCACGTTTTTCACCCCGGCTTCGCCCAACACTTCGCCCCAGGCCGGCATCGCCGCCATCCGCCCACCCATGATGGTGGTCTTGATAGTCTCGGCGTCGCCGCCCCAGCGCCAGTCGCTGTCGGCGAGGTTAGGGAAACCGAACGCACCTTTGGCGTCCGAACCGTGGCACACCGAGCAGTTGGAGGCGAACAGACGGCCACCCATTTTCAGCGCCTGAGGGTCCTTCGCCACTTCTTCCACCGGCATGGCGGCGAACTTGGCGAAGATCGGCCCGAATTTGGCATCGGCTTTGTTCATCTCCTTTTCCCACTCGTGCACGCCGGTCCAGCCATCCTCGTAACCCGGCAGGATGCCTTTCCAGTTGCCCAGGCCCGGATAGAGGATCAGATAGCCCACGGAAAACACCAGCGTGCCGGCGAAGAGCATGAACCACCACTGCGGCAACGGGTTGTCGTACTCCTCGATGCCGTCGAAGCTGTGGCCCATGGTCTGGTCGACGCTGCCCTTGGTTTCGCCCCGGCGGGTGCCGATCAGCAGCCACGTCAGGCCGATCAGGCTGCCGATGGTCAGTACGCAGATCCACGTACTCCAGAAGGTGGTCATGGCCGGGTACTCCTTGTCTCATTTGCTTGGGTTATTTCGGCTTGCGGCTCGTCGGCAAACGGCAGCAGACGTGCTTCGGCAAACTCCGGGGTGCGCTTGCGGTTGAACACCCAAAGCGTCAAACCGACGAAGGCGACGAACACCACGACCGTGCCGAGGCCGCGAATCAGGCCTGCACTCATTTCAATGATCATCGTGCTCACCTCTTGCTCTTGATCGCAGTGCCGAGCACTTGCAGGTAGGAGACGAGGGCGTCCATTTCGGTCTTGCCCTTGAGGCTGGCCACCGCGCCGCTGATGTCGTCGTCGGTGTACGGCACGCCGAGGGTGCGCATGGTCTTGAGCTTGGTTTCGGTGTGGCTGCTGTCGACCGCTTGCGTGACCAGCCACGGGTAGGCCGGCATTTTCGATTCCGGTACGACGTTGCGCGGGTTGTACAAGTGCGCGCGGTGCCAGTCATCCGAGTAACGCGCGCCGACCCGGGCCAGATCCGGACCGGTACGTTTCGAACCCCAGAGGAACGGGTGATCCCAAACGCTTTCACCGGCGACCGAGTAGTGCCCGTAGCGTTCGGTTTCGGCGCGGAACGGGCGGATCATCTGCGAGTGGCAACCGACGCAGCCTTCGCGGATATAGATGTCGCGGCCTTCCAGTTGCAGCGCGGTGTAGGGCTTCATGCCTTCCACCGGTTTATTGGTAACGTCCTGGAAGAACAGCGGGACGATCTGGGTCAGGCCGCCGATGCTCACGGCGAACACCATGAGCAACATCAACAGGCCGACGTTCTTTTCAATCGTTTCGTGTTTCATGGCGGACTCCTCAGGCCATCTGCGCGGCAGCAACGACGTCAGCAGGCTGCGAGGCCCGCACGGTGCGCCAGGTGTTGTAAGCCATCAGGAACATGCCGCTGAGGAAGATCGCCCCACCGATCAGCCGCACGATGAAGCCTGGGTGGCTGGCCACCAGGGTTTCGACGAAGGAGTAGGTCAGCGTGCCGTCCTCGTTCACCGCGCGCCACATCAGGCCCTGGGCGATACCGTTTACCCACATCGACGCGATGTAGAGCACGGTGCCGATGGTCGCGAGCCAGAAGTGCGCGTTGATCAGGCCAACGCTGTGCATCTGCGCTTTGCCGAAGATTTTCGGGATCATGTGGTACAGCGCGCCGATGGAAATCATCGCCACCCAGCCGAGGGCGCCGGCGTGTACGTGGCCGATGGTCCAGTCGGTGTAGTGGGAGAGGGCGTTGACGGTTTTGATCGCCATCATCGGACCTTCGAAGGTCGACATGCCGTAGAACGCCAGCGAGACCACGAGGAAGCGCAGGATCGGGTCGCTGCGCAACTTATGCCAGGCGCCCGAGAGGGTCATCATGCCGTTGATCATCCCGCCCCAGCTCGGTGCCAGCAGGATCAGCGACATCACCATGCCCAGCGACTGTGCCCAGTCCGGCAGCGCGGTGTAGTGCAAGTGGTGCGGGCCGGCCCAGATGTACAGGGTGATCAGCGCCCAGAAGTGCACGATCGACAGGCGATAAGAGTACACCGGACGTTCGGCCTGTTTCGGCACGAAGTAGTACATCATCCCGAGGAAACCGGCGGTGAGGAAAAAGCCTACGGCGTTGTGGCCGTACCACCATTGCACCATCGCGTCGGTTGCACCGGCGTAAACCGAGTAGGACTTGGTGAAACTCACTGGCAACTCAAGGTTGTTGACGATGTGCAGAATCGCCACGGTGATGATGAACGCGCCGAAGAACCAGTTGCCCACATAAATGTGTTTGGTTTTGCGCTGCATGATCGTGCCGAAGAACACGATGGCGTAGGCGACCCAGACGATGGTGATCAGGATGTCGATCGGCCATTCCAGCTCGGCGTATTCCTTGGAACTGGTGTAACCCAGTGGCAGGCTGATCGCCGCCAGCAGGATCACCAGTTGCCAGCCCCAAAAACAGAACGCGGCAATTTTTGGTGCAAACAACTGGGTCTGGCAGGTGCGTTGCACCGAGTAGAACGAACTGGCGAACAGCGCACAGCCACCGAACGCGAAGATCACCGCGTTGGTGTGCAGCGGGCGCAGACGGCCGAAACTGGTCCAGGGCAAATTGAAGTTGAGTTCGGGCCAGACCAATTGGGCCGCGAGAAAAACCCCGAGCCCCATGCCGACGATGCCCCACACCACCGTCATAATGGCGAATTGGCGGACCACCTTGTAGTTGTAGGCGGTACTGATAGAAGTGTTCATGGTTCCCCATCCACGGTTCAGCCGAAGTGAGCGCGCGCAAAACACGCGGCGAATCCTTCGTCTGGAGTTATAGGCAGACTAAAAGCGAGGCAAGCATGGACAAACAGCACAAGGCCAGTATTGACGGGGATCAATGGGCGCAGTGCGTGCGTGATCATGGGTGGCTTTGGAATGCCGCGTCGGGGGAGGCTACGGCGACGTTGATCCTCGCCCACGGTGCGGGGGCGCCGATGGATAGCGAGTGGATGACAGATATGGCTGGGCGCCTTGCTGCACTGGGCGTGAACGTGTTGCGGTTTGAGTTTCCTTATATGGCGCAGCGGCGGGTGGATGGGGTTAAACGGCCGCCGAATCCTGCGGGGAAATTGCAGGAGTGTTGGCGTGAGGTGTTTGCTGAAGTGCGACGTCATGTCGCTGGGCCGCTGGCGATCGGCGGCAAGTCCATGGGCGGGCGGATGGCTAGTCTAATGGCTGACGAATTGGGTGCCGATGCGTTGGTGTGTTTGGGCTATCCGTTTTATGCGGTGGGGAAGCCGGAGAAGCCTCGGGTTGAGCATTTGGCTTCTTTGCAGGCGCGGACGTTGATTGTGCAAGGTGAGCGGGATGCGCTGGGCAATCGTGAAGCTGTCGAGGCGTATGCGTTATCGCCGAATATCAAGGTGTTTTGGCTGGTGGCCGGGGATCATGATTTGAAACCGCTCAAGGCTTCAGGTTTTACCCATGAACAGCATTTGGCCAGCGCCGCGCAAAAGGTAGCCGAGTTTCTCAGCGACTGACCGAGCTGGGCTGAGATTTTGAACTGCATGAAGATCTGCTCCCTTCCCCCTCGCCCCCATGGGGGAGAGGGCTGGGGTGAGGGGGATCGATTTCAGCTACGACACAGTTTTTCGTTTTGGGTACATATCCATTTCTGCGGTAACGGCCACTTAGGGTTCCGCCCTTACGGCGGGTCACCTTTTCCAAACGCCGAAAAGGTAACCCAAAAGGCTTGCTCCTACGTACGGCCCGCTCGCTAAAGCTCGGGGTTCCTTCGCTCCGGGATCGATCCGGGCGCAGCGCCTACGGTTTGCTTCGCTGCACCTCCTCTCGCTGTGTTTGGCTTCGCCAAACGGTCGCTACGCTCCCACGCCCGGATCAATCCCTCCACTCAGCCTTCCGACGTCGCCCGTGGATCAAGATCAAAAGCAGGCGAGCTGACACTCGGCCTATTGAGTGGTGAAGAGCGGGTGTTCGGCTTTGGTTTTGTGGTGCTCTTGCCCCTCACCCCAGCCCTCTCCCGCGGGAGAGGGAGCCGATGGTGGGCCTCTCAAAATTTGCGTTCAACTCGGACTTTCACGTCGGCGTAACTCTACCAAACACCTCGATCAGTCCCCTCTCCCTCTGGGAGAGGGTTAGGGTGAGGGGCAATTTCGCTGGCACGATAAAAAACTGGAAGCGCTCTCTGTCCAGCATTTCCTGTGCGTAAACATGATTTTGTGAGCACGTTTAAATTACACAAACCGTTACGCCACGGGGCCTACAACACCTTGCGCCGTTACCTACGCGTACGCCAGAATCCGCCGGCTTACACGACCATGGCTCGGGCTATATCGTTTCCCTGCCACTGCCCATGAGTGGTCGGGTTTAGTAGCCCGTATGGTTTTAGTAAGTGCATAGGTCCCATAAAGTCAGGCGCATCTGCCTGTACTCAATGGTGGCTGTGCTCAGGGCGCTTTCGAGCGCGCCGGTCTTGCTAATTCCTCCGGTCTACTAACCTGCGCACAGCCGCCACCCTTCTTTTAGTAGAGAACGGTCGCGGCCCTTGTTCAGGAATTAGATATTTATGTTCAAAGCCACGCCAAACCCTCCGGGCATCGACCCAACCCCTCACGACCCAGCGCTTGAGTCTCAAAAGACAAAAGAAGCAACCGATCGCGCCCTCGACTACTACCTCCGACCCGAAGCCCTGGCGGCCCCGCCAAACTCGCCCAAGTTTCGGCCCGTCTATCTCGTCGACCCCACACTGGACGACGAAACCCTGCTGGTCGAGGCGAGCGAGTCGCTTTCATACGCCCATGCCATGGCCGGCAATATCGCCAACTCAATCGGTGGCCCGGAGCGCAAACCGCTGCTGGCGCTGCAACAGGTGATCATGCTCAACGAGCTGTTGGTCAATCGGCTGCTGGATAAGCTGAAGTTGCCTCAATAATTTCGCTGGCTGTTATGGCCTCATCGCGAGCAGGCTCACTCCCACATTGGATCTGCGTTGATCACTGATTGAGTGCCCGACAACGATCCCCTGTAGGAGTGAGCCTGCTCGCGATGGCGATCTGCCAAGCACCATCGATTTAAAACAGGCAATAAAAACCGGAAGCTTTCGCCGTCCGGGCTTTCAGAATTACAAGATCGCAGCCTCAACAAGCACCAGTCGGCGCATTCTGGCGCAATTGTAGGCAATGTCTGCATTACTTGAGTGAGGTCGTTCCCGGTAGTGATAGCGCTCATCGCGAGCGGAGGGGAGCACGCTGAGTGGCTAAGTGCTCTGAGGGTGATTTTCAGTCAGCTCTATTGCCACTCCGTATTTTTTCTTCAAACCAGCATCATGAGTGACAATTATTAAGCAGGGTATGTTGGCGGCGAGCCACTCAATGATTTTGTAAGCCGTTGTATCATCAAGTGAAGAGGTCGGTTCATCTAATATCAATGTATGTTTATCTCTTAGAATCGCTCGGCCAATAGCAATTCGCTGTTTTTCGCCCCCGCTGAGTTCGCTATTCGCGGCGCCTATTACGGTAGCCAATAATCCCTCTATTTCGGAGTTGTCCTTTGAAAGCCCCAGAAGTTCAATGACCCTTCTTAGCTTTTGCGGTGAAACATTTTTCGATCCATAAAGCAGGTTGTCTTTAAAGGTGCCAGCTATGAGTATAGGTTGCTGTGGTGCGACGGAAACCTCAGAGAGTATGAATTCACTCATGGTTTCGTTTATCAAGTGCCCTCTGTAATGTACTGCTCCCGTATAGTTTTCTTCGAAGCCTAATAGAGTATTGATGAGTGTCGTTTTTCCTGCACCAGAACTCCCCGCTATAATGTGTACACCTTGTTTGAATTGATAGTTGATTCTGGAAAATATAACGTTATTGTCTTTGGTGAGTGATAGTTCTTTAAGAACAAAACCTTGTTCGGTCTGAGATGTGTTTGGGTGATATGAATTGTTGATTTTTTCTTCGATGTATTTAACGCCGTCATCCAGGGAGACAAGGTTTCCCTGAAGATTTATCAGTGTTCCAGCCAATAGATGTAACTGCATCGTGAACATTGTGATATAGCCAGTGATCATGATGAAATCACCTGAGGTAAATATTGAATGATAATTAACTCCTGACAAAATAACGAAAAAAGCCAGCACGCTTCCAATTGCTAATCCTTGAGCGGAAATACGTATACCCATATGAAGGTTGGCTTTTCTGATTGTCTTGACATAGTTGTCAAAAAAGCTTTTGCCTGCATGGCATTCCTTAAGTTGCGTACTATTAAGCTTTATGTCGTAAGTGCGGCCAAGCCTTTCGACTGTATAGCTGGATAATTTGGCGTCTGCCTCAAATAATTCCCGATGAATGCTGGAGCTGGACCTGGCAACATAAACCGATATGCATATCAGTACTAAGGAGGAGAGAAGGAACAAGATTGCGTAGGCAGGGCCCATGAACGCGTACAGTACACTTATCGCAATGATGATTTCCACAGTAATAGGGGTAATTGTCCAAAATACGCCTATAGTTATCATGCTGAAACTGCTAGCGGATCTGTTTATGTCAGCTACAACAAATCCGGGGTCCAGGTTTTTTTGTTTTTTATATGGGTACTTAAAGATCCTGTTAATGATTGTTTCGTAGATTGTAGTGTCACACTTTGCGAGTATCCACGCTGATAAAATTCCACGTATATTCGACAGAACCTGAGAAAAAGTCCATATGGCCGAATAAGATGCCGCAAAAAACAGAAACTGTGTTTGCATGCTATTTGATTCGTGAATGGAATTGGCAGCATTTCTTAATATAACCGGGAGGAGAGAGTTTAGGGCGCTGCATAGGAGAAATATTGCTGATATTCCGACAAAGCTGGCTGTAAACCAGCGATAATTTTCTGAGATTATTTTAAAGATTTTTATGTATTGATACAGCCAATTCATTTTTGAACAGCCTTATATTGTCAGTATTTTAGGTAGCTTGCGTGATAGGTGTGGATCATCGGCAATGACTTCTCCATTTATTTCGATCCACGCGTGTGAAAGGAAGTCATATAATTGAATGCCAATAAAGAAGTCGCACTTTTTATTGTTTCTCATGGCGTGTTTGAAGAGGCAGATAGAAGACTCAAGGCACTTGACCTTAAAAGGCAATACAAGTGAAGCGATGCGAACGCCTTGCGCGTAGCTTTCAATACTTTCGTGCCAAGCCGATACAGGGTTTCCTGATAGAGCTTTTTTTGAGGCTCTCATGCTATTCAGGCAGGTTTCCAGGCCGCCGAGTGCGATTGTTACCTTTAAAATCAGGAGGTCCAGGCATGCCCGAATTGTCGGTAGCAATTTAACGGGTTGACGAGGGTTTTGCCTTTTTATTCTCCACGTATAGTTATCAATACCTTCGTAGTCATCATTCGCTTTTGTTAGAGGGTTGGAGTTGTGAATCGAATCAGTGATGATGTTTAGAGAGGATAGTTCGTGTCGAATCTCGTTGTATTCATTGCAGTCTTTGTCGCCTTTAATCAGTATCGTAGTTTGTGATTCGTTAAAAATTAAGTAGGTGTCGAGCTTTTCATCAAGGATGACAAGTTGGTTGTCTATCAAGATGGCGTGTGCGTGAGGCTGAAAAGTAAATTCCATTTTTTCCTTTTCTCCTTTAAATGTTTTTAATTAAGGACGCGCATATGATTTTCAGCAAATTTTTTTCGATACCTCCAAATCCCATTGCTGAGCGATTTATAGAGTTTTCAATGTTGGGCATGTTAATTATGTTTTCTTGGGTCATCCAACTGCTGCGGATCTTTTTTATAATGTCTTTTTGATGAAATTTTAATGCTTTTTGATAGGCGCCTGTTATATGCCCCTTGTCACGTCGAAGTAGTATGTTTGGGTGTTTTTTTCTGAAGGCTCGCTTTATTGGTAGTCTGGTTTCACTTTCGTCGAACATGCTGTATGGGTTTTGTGTGAGTGCATATTCAATGATTTTTTGGCTTGTGAATGGGAAAATTATGTTGTTGAACTTGTTAAGGGTCGAACTTATCGAGTTCTGGAAAACGGCCTGTGTTATAGCTTGTACATGTTCCTCGGCTAGGCTCTTAGGTTTTTCTGCACCCCTTCGCGGCAAAAACTGCGAGTTAAAAAAATACCTTAACTGGTCAGTCTCGTTGTTTTGTTGTCGCCTGTTTTGAGTAAGGGTTTGGTAGAGGTTTGATCCTGTCAGTTTGGAGATCGTTGCAGCTATATTAAATGCCTTGAAAAATCTCTTTTCTCTAATTAACTGTTGGAATGCAACGGAGGGTACGGGGTCTAAGAATAAGTGATCGCCTCCATGTCCATCCAATACAATGAATTCGTGTCCTAGTTGGGAGAAGATAAAGTCTCTTTCTTTTTTGAATACCTGCTCAGAAGCCATGCTGGAGTTGATACAGAAATGATCAGTCGGATTCACTTCCTGAAAGAAGTCTTCTGGTTCGAGCTTGAACAATATGTGGTTTACGTCAAGTGTATTGCATAAAGCGGTGGCTGTATTTCTATCATTATTTGCACTGCATTTTTCGTCGAACCAAGTGATGGCGGTAACGTGATCTTTTCCAGCGGCTTCAATCGCTGCAAGTAGTAAGCACGTTGAATCGACACCTCCCGAGAAACGCACTACAAGCTCTCCATGTTTGTTTTTATTATGTTCTTCGGCGATGTAATCAATTATCAATTCAAAAGGGTCTTGATTTGCGAATGGATATTGGCCTTGAAGGTGGGTGAGGTTGGTCTCAATAATGCTGGTCTTTAGTTTGGTATCGTACGTGTATGTGTGTGAGGGCGGGAGCAATATGACCCCCTGCCAATAAGTGGACGTTGAGGCAGGTTCGTCTTGGGTGAGTTGGCGAATTATTTGATACCTGTCCGGTTCTTTTTTGAATATGGGGTGCTCGAATTTATCACTCATAATGCTGCCGATATTGCTGTTGATTACTATCAACTTGCAGGATGATAAAGGATTTACGTGCACTATTTTTTCTGCGGTGGGTTTTTGTTGTGTTGAATTAGGGTTGTGCGTTTGATAGCGCTTTCCTTTGTTGTTCATGGCCACTCCTTGGCTTTATGTGAGCTAGACCGATTATTGAGCGCCCTATAGGGGGCGCTCAATAATGACGTTTAGGAATTACCTCGGGCTTGGAATTCTAGGGCCGCCGCAATCTGGCCGAAAAATGAAGTATTTGCCTTCCAAGACGCAGCCTCCACCATAGCCATTTATCGTTGGGGTCGCTTTGAATATCAAAGGGCGGCTTGTTTTATCGTGAGTGACGTATTCGTTTCTTTTGAACATGATCCAATCCTCTTTTTTAAATTTAATGCCTGAATAAGTTGTGGGAGATTGTTGAGATTTGCGTATTGAGTAACGGGGCAGATTAAAAAACGTTCTATAGAACAGGCATTCCTCTGAGGAAGCCTTTTCTCCAAATCGTTTCGCGTTTTTTTGTAACAAGGTCACGATAGAGTCCGTGCGCCAAGCGTACAAGCCAGCGGATTCTGTCGTTGATGTAGGCAATGGCGAGAGGGTCTGTAGGCTTAAGGTGGTGCAGCAATGCGTGCTTTAAACGCATCTTGGGTTGATCTTAAACGCCTTCCGCGAAGTGACGTGATCGTCGAGGTTCCTGCATGGCCAGCGCTTGTTGCGAAAGCGGCCTGCCCAACAACGTCCATTTCATACAAGCAACAAAAAACCCGGAAGCTCTCGCCCTCCGGGTTTTTTGTTATCGCCAGTTCAATCAGCGGTTAAACCGCTCCACCAACGAGTACTGCGTATTCGCCGTTTTGGTCAGCTCTTCACTCAGCAACGCCGAGTTATGCGCCTGTTCCGACGTTTGATCCGCCAACTCCGAAATATTGCTGATGTTGCGGCTGATCTCTTCAGCCACCGCACTTTGCTCTTCCGTCGCCGCAGCAATCTGCGTGGTCATGTCGGTGATGTTGGCCACCGCTTCGCTGATGCCGACCAGTGCCTGATCCGCTTCCAGCACCCGCGCCACACCTTCCTCCGCCTGACGATGCCCGGCTTCCATGGTTTGCACGGCACTCGAAGCCGTCTGCTGCAACTTGGCGATCAGGGCATGAATCTGCCCGGTCGATTCGCTGGTGCGTTGCGCCAGTTGACGAACTTCGTCAGCCACCACAGCAAAACCACGGCCCATCTCGCCAGCACGTGCGGCTTCGATCGCAGCGTTAAGCGCGAGCAGGTTGGTCTGGTCGGCGATGCCTTTGATCACATCAACCACGCCGCCGATTTCGTCGCTGTCCTTGGCCAGTTGGGTCACGGTCAAACCGGTTTCGCCGACGACCACAGACAAACGCTGAATGGCTTCGCGGGTTTCCCCGGCGATGTCACGGCCGCGACCGGTCAGGCGATTGGCTTCCTGAGTCGCGTCGGCGGTGCGCTGTACGTGGCTGGCCACTTCCTGAGTGGTCGCGGCCATCTGGTTGACGGCGGTGGCGACCTGTTCGGTTTCCACGCGCTGACGTTCCAGACCGCTGGAGCTGTTGTGCGCCAGGGCGTCGGACTGCTTGGCCTGATCGGTCAGGTGTTCGGCGGTATCCTGCAGGCGGGTCAGGCAGGTTTTCAGGCGTGCTTCCTGGCTGAGGATCGACATTTCCAGACGCGCCTGGGCGCCGCGGCTGTCGGTGTACATCTGTGCGATCAACGGGTCGGAGGTGGTCTGCTCGGCCAGGCGCAGCAGGCGTTTGAGCCCGCGTTGCTGCCATTGCAGGCCCATCAGGCCCAGCGGCACTGACAGACCGGCGGCGAGGGCGAAGCCCCACTGCGAGTTCAGGGTGGCGCCGATCACGAAGCTCAGTTGGCTGACCAGAATGAACGGCAGCCAGTCTTGCAGCACCGGCAGCCATTTGTCGCTGGAAGGGATCGCCGACTTGCCTTGGTTGATGCGTTGGTAGAGCGCTTCGGCACGGCGGATCTGTTCGGCGGTAGGTTTGATCCGCACCGACTCGTAACCGACCACCTGGTTGCCGTCGAACACCGGTGTGACATAGGCGTTAACCCAGTAATGGTCACCGGTCTTGCAGCGATTCTTGACAATGCCCATCCATGGCAAGCCTTGTTTCAGTGTGCCCCACATGTGCGAAAACACCGCCGCCGGCACGTCAGGGTGACGGACCAGGTTGTGCGGCGCACGGATCAGTTCCTCACGCGAAAACCCGCTGATTTCGACGAAAGCGTCGTTGCAGTAAGTGATCACGCCCTTGGCGTCGGTTGTGGAAATCAACCGTTGCTGAGCCGGGAAAGTCCGTTCGCGTTGTGTAATGGGCTGGTTATTACGCATGGTTTTTCAATCCGCAAGGCTTTGAAAGGTTGTCGGCGGTGACAGCTTTTTATTGAAATTTTTTTTCAATAATCAGCACAGCGTCGCAAAACGGCGCTTGCTTCAGCCGGCGAGCATCGGATAGGTGAACAGGCCGAAATGCAGCAGGTTCAGGCCGAAATGCGTGGCGATCGCCGCGCCGAGCCCGCCAAAACGATAGGCCAGACCATAGCCGACACCCGCCAGACCCGCCAGCAACACCCACGTCCAGCCCGCGCCGGCATGCACCAGACCAAACAGCAACGAGGCCAGCAGCAGGGCGAGGTTGTCGCCGTACGGCAGGTGTTTGAGGCGCTGGCTGAGGCCGCCCTGTATATAGCCGCGAAACAGCGCTTCCTCGACCAAGGTCACCAGCAGCAGGTTGTTCAGCACCCATAACCATGCCTGATCGGGCCACTTCGGCGCCCAGGCGATCACGCCCAGTTACAGTGCGCCGCCAAGGGCCAGAACCGCACTGAGCGTCAGGGCGAGGGCGGTGGCGTACACGCTAAGACGCAACGAACGCCGCCCGACAATCCATGGGCAGACCAGCAACAGCCAAAAGCCAATCAGTGGTTTGTCGAGATTCAGGTACATCGAGAACGGCACAGCGTTGTCGGTGAAACGTTGTGGATCAATGGCGCGACCGTTGGCGAACCCTGGGAGCCAATGCAGGGCGAGCGCCAAAGCCAGCACGATAAACAGGCCATGACCGAGAAAACGTGCGACCGGTACCTGTTGTTGGCGAACGGCAAAACCTGCGAACACCAGCAGCCCGATGGAAATCAACGCCAGCCAGCCGAGGTGACCGAAGCTCAGCGCCCATCCGTAACCGAGGCTGAGAAGTGCCAGATAGAGCCATGGCAAAGCCTTCATCGAAAGTCCCTGTGCAAATTTGTGGAAGGGCTTTCTACACGGGTGGGGGCGTGGGGACAAGTGAAGGTGTGGCGGCAAGTGGGGACGGCACACAAACGTCCGGCCACACACAAATCCATGTGGGAGCGAGCCTGCTCGCGAAAGCGGTGGGTCAGACAACATCAATGTCGACTGATCCGCCGTCTTCGCGAGCAGGCTCGCTCCCACAGGGGATTTATGTAGGGATTGGATCTAGCGCAAGTTAAGTTTCGCTGCCGCGCGTTCGGTAATTTCCGTGCGCAGCTTCAACGACGGCGCTGCACGCAAACGTGCTTCATCGACAATCGTACCCGGCGCAGTCTCCGGGTTGCCCGCGTTGAACGGCGGCGCCGGAGCGTATTCCAATTGCAACTGAATCAGTTGCGCCGCGTCGGCACCCACCAACTCTTCAGCCAGCACCAAGGCAAAATCGATCCCCGCCGTAATCCCGCCGCCGGTAAACAGATTGCCGTCACGCACCACTCGATCCTTCACGGCAATCGCGCCCAGCGTCGGCAGTAGATCGTGATACGCCCAATGCGTGGTCGCGCGTTTGCCTTGCAGCAGGCCCGCCGCGCCAAGGACCAGCGAACCGGTGCACACCGATGTCACGTACTTCGCCTGAAGGGCCTGGCGTTTGATGAAGTCCAGCGTCTGCTCGTCCTCCATCAACGGCCCGACACCGCCGCCACCGGGAATGCAGATCACATCCAGACACGGGCAATCCTCGAACGTGGTAGTCGGTTTCAGCAACAGACCGGTGCTGGCGGTGACCGGCATCAGATCCTTCCAGATCAGATGCACCTGCACGCCCGGCAACGAGGCGAGCACGTCATAAGGCCCGGTCAGGTCGAGTTGCTGAACCTGCGGAAACAACAGAAAACCGATCTGCAGCGTCATCGTTCTTGCTCCATGAAAAGGGGTGGACGTCTTCACTGTAGGCGCGTAGGTTCTGGCGCATACGCCAATAACCCCACGAATTACGCCAAATGCCCAAAGCCATCCATGTACTCGCGTTTGCCAACATGCAGATTCTCGACGTCACCGGACCGTTGCAGGTGTTTGCTTCGGCCAATGACCTCGCCCGTCAGCGTGGATTGCCAGTTCCGTATGCGCCGAGCGTGATTGCCAGCGGCGGCGGGGCGGTGATGTCGTCGGCGGGTCTGGCGGTGTTGGCCGAGCCGTTGCCTGAAGCGCCCAGCGATACGTTGATCATTGCCGGTGGCTGGGGCATTTATCCTGCCGCTGAAGATGTGCCGCTGGTGGATTGGGTGCGCGAGCACGCGGCGAAATGTCGGCGCGTGGCCTCAGTGTGCACCGGGGCATTTTTGCTCGCAGCGAGTGGCTGGCTCGACGGTCGTCGCGTCGTCACCCACTGGACCCGTTGCGAACAACTGGCGCAGCAGCACCCAAAACTGCACGTCGAGGCCAATCCGATTTTCATCAACGACGGCCCGGTCTGGACCTCGGCCGGTGTCACCGCCGGCATCGATCTGGCATTGGCGATGGTTGAAGAGGATCTGGGCAGCGACATCGCATTGGATGTCGCCCGCCATCTGGTGGTGTTCCTCAAACGCCCCGGTGGACAATCACAATTCAGCGTGACCTTGTCGTTGCAGAATCAGGGCAATCGCTTTGATGAGTTGCACGCGTGGATCGCGGAAAACCTCACCTGCGACCTCGGCATCCCGACCCTTGCGGAACAGGCGGGCATGAGCGAGCGCAGCTTCGTCCGCCACTACCGCGCCGACACTGGCCAAACTCCGGCGCGGGCGATCGAATTGATCCGTGTCGAGACGGCGCGCCGATTGCTCAGCGACACTGGTTTACCGGTCAAACGCATCGCCGCCAATTGCGGGTTTGGCAGTGAAGAGACATTGCGACGAAGTTTCCTGCGGGCTATCGGCGTGACGCCTCAGGCCTATCGCGAGCGGTTTTCGGTTAGCGCTGCAACAGATCCAGTAATGCCTTAAGGAAATGCCTAACCGAACAACACTTTTAACCAATGATCTTCGCCAACAATAGCGATAGGTACGCCGTTTTCTCTGAGCTCAACGGCCTTTTTTATCTTGGTTCCATAGCTACTGTGCAACCATTGTTCGTTGCCGATATTGCCAACGACCAGATAATGAATCTTTTTGCTGACGGAACCGCCAATCAGTCCGCCTCGTTCGACGATCAAGGATTCACATTCCTTGCGTGGTCCATACGACATCACGCCGGTAAACAGGAACACTCGATCAGGCAAACTAAGTTCCGGGGCGGGATTATCGAAAGGAAGGCTAGTCGGCGCGTAAGTCATAGTCGCAGCACCGGCAGGCAAACCAGTGAATTGATGAAGCATTCCCAGTAATTCCACAGACTCATCGGCATCCAGCACGCCGTCACTGAGCATGTTGGCAAGACGTCTATACAGAATGTTTACGACCGGATCTTCCAAATGCACCAAGTGGGTTTCGATCCAGGTCTTGAGAAACTCGGCTTCCTGCTGGTTAATCTTTCCGTCTGCGGCGAGCCCGACAGCAATACCTGCCAGGGCATCCGCCGAACGCCTGTCGATTCGCGCTTCGTGAAAGAAGCGGCTGTTCTGAAATTCCTGATGTAAGTCGACCATCGCTGCTTCTCCTTAAGCCTCGGCTTCCGCCACCTGATTGAAATACTTAGTACGATCCGGGGTAAACGTCACCCGCATCTTCGTACGCGAACAAGTCAGTGAACGTTCTTTGCTCAGATCAATATCCAGATCTTCTCCGCGCAAGCCTTGCCACTGCGCCAGATATTTCAGCGAGCCATATTTCTCGTTTTTCTTCAGGCTACGGCTCACGCCACCTTTCCAGCCGAGCACGGGCAGTTCGCCGGCGAGACATTTTTGCGCGAGGTCGGGGAAGCGGGTGGCGCGCTGGCGGCCGATTTCCCAGCATTTGATCAGGCCCTGGTCCGCGGCTTCCCAGAGCTGGGTGCGGGTCAGGCCCGTGCGAAGAGGGGAGTCGATGCTGCGCTGGACGTGCTGGGACATTCTGGTTCCTTGAATTCGGGTTTTATTGGACAGCTCCGCTGTGCCCGTTGCGGTGGATGGTAGGGGGGGATGTAACAGCTGGCAACAGGGTATTTCCGGGTGTGACTGAGTTGCGGGGGAGGGAGGACAGGGGGGATGTTTAGCCGTTGTAGTCCGCAGGTGTGCCCAACTGCGGCGAGGGGATTTATCCCCGTTGGGCTGCGCAGCGGCCCCAAAGTCAGAAGCGCCGATACTTCTGAATGAATGAGCAGGATGGTTTTGCGGCTGTACGCAGCCCAGCGGGGATAAATCCCCTCGCCACAGAAATCCTACAAAGTCATCATTTTGTGGGCTATTTCCTACAACCACTGGCGAACATTACGGCTGCCACTCACTCTTTTCCCCGCTCAAGCGCCGATCCAGAAAGCTCGCCGCGCTGATCAACGCCAAATGCGTCAGTGCTTGCGGGGTATTACCCAAATGCCGACCATGGCTGTCGAATTCCTCTGCATAGAGGCCCAGCGGATTGGCATAACGCAGCAATTGCTCAAACTCCAGATGGGCTTTTTCAACCTGCCCCGCGCGGGCCAGGCACTCGACGTACCAGAACGAACACGCGGCAAACGCGCCTTCAGTGCCGGCCAGGCCGTCAATGTTGCTGTCGTCATTGCGATAGCGATAAACCATGCCGTCGCGCACCAGGGTCTTTTCGATGGCCGCGAGGGTCGACAGCCAGCGTGGATCCTTGGCGCTGACGAAACGCACCAACGGCATCAACAGCATCGAGCCATCCAGCGCCGTACCACCCTTGTACTGGACGAAATGTCCGCGCTCTTCATTCCAGAAGTTGTCCCAGATATCCGCGTAAATCGCCTGTCGGGTCTGGTCCCACTGCGCAAACGGTGCCGGCAGCGAACGTTTCGAGGCCAATCGAATAGCCCGGTCCAGCGCCACCCAGCACATCAGCCGCGAGTGCAGAAAGTGATGTTGCTCACCGCGCATCTCCCAAATGCCGACATCGGCGGTCTGCCACGTCTCACAGACTTGATCGACCACTTCGCGCACATGCTTCCAGCCTTCGTGGGAAATCGCGTCGCCATATTTGTTGACCAGATACACCGCGTCCATCAGCTCGCCGAAGATATCCAGCTGAATCTGATCGTAAGCGCCGTTGCCGATGCGCACCGGTTGCGCACCGCCATGACCGGACAGGTGCGACAGCTCGGTTTCCGGCAATTCCTGACGACCATCGATGGCGTACAAAATATTCAACTTCATCGGCTTGCCGCAGCAATCGCTGACCCGCCCGCGCAACCAGCCCATGTAGGCGTTCGCCTCGCCGACAAAGCCCAGGCGCATGAACGCGTACACCGTGAACGAGGCATCGCGGATCCACGTGTAGCGATAATCCCAGTTGCGCTCGCCGCCGGGTGTTTCCGGCAGACCGAAGGTGGCGGCGGCGAGAATCGCGCCGTGTTTGCGCGACGTCAGCAGTTTCAACGCTAGGGCCGAGCGGTTGACCATTTCCCGCCAGCGTCCGCGATAAATCGACTGACCGATCCAGTCGCGCCAGAACTTCAGCGTGCGTTCCATGCACAAGTGTCCGGCGCCTTCGGCGAAGCGTGGATCATCGGTCGCACCGAGCATGAACGCCGCCGTTTCATCTTGCTTGAGCGTGAATTGCGCCACCGCCGCTTGCGCGTCGATCTGCATCGGCTGGTCCGAAGCCAGGCGCAGTGACGGTTGGCCAGCAGCGCTGAACGTCACGTCTTGTTGATCCATCTCTGCTCGGGTGTCGGCTCGGGCGTAATCGTGGCGCACGGCGCAGCGCATCGTGAAAGTCGCTTCGCCGCTGACCACACGTACCCGACGCATCAGCAGCGGCAGGGCATCGTCACTGTCTCCGATAGGCAGCAGATCGGTGACTTCCACCACCGCCCGCTCACTCAGCCAGCGGGTTTGCAGAACATTGGTGTCCGGCAGATAGATCTGCTCGCGGCGCGCATCAGGCAAGTCGGGCGCCAACTGGAAAATCCCCGCATCAGGGGTGTCCAGCAACGCACAGAAAATCGATGGGCTGTCGAACTCCGGCCAGCAGAAAAAATCCACACTGCCACGGTCGTTGACCAGTGCCGCGCTGCGCATGTCGCCGATGATGCCGTGGGCGTCAATCGGGCTTTGTCGTTCCAGGTGATGCTCAGCCATTGCCGCGAAACTCCGGATAGAGGCTCATGCCGCCGTCGATGAACAGGGTGGTGCCGACGATGTAATCGGAGGCGTCCGAGGCGAGAAAGACCACCGCATTGGCGACGTCTTCCGCGTCGCCGATGCGTCCGTAAGGGATCAGCTCAAGCAGCTTTTCGCCGGCAGTGCCTTCGGTGGCGTCTTGATTGATCGCCGTGCGAATCGCCCCGGGCGCGATGCCGTTGATGCGAATGCGTTGGTGGCTGACTTCCTGCGCGAGGGTCTGCATCAGTTGGTCGACGCCGCCCTTGGACGCGGCGTAATTGACGTGCCCGGCCCAGGGAATGCGCTGGTGCACCGAACTCATGTGGATAATCTTGCCGGCCGCGCGGGACACGCCTTCGCGAATGCCCTGGCGATTGAAGATGCGCAGGGCAGCGCGGGCGCAGAGAAACTGTCCGGTGAGGTTGACGCCGATGACCGCATTCCAGTCGTCCAGCGACATATCAACAGCGGCGGCGTCTTTTTGCATCCCGGAATTGGCCAGCAGAATATCCAGCGAACCGAAGGCATCGAGGGTTTCGGCGAACAGCCGTTCAACCTCGTCTTCCTTTGATACGTCGGCGCGGATGGCGACGGCCTGGCCACCGTCAGCGATGATCTGCCGGGCCAATGCTTCGGCCGGTTCAGCCTGGCGGTTGTAGTTGATGACCACCGCTGCGCCCGCCGCAGCCAGGGCTTTGGCGCAAGCGTGGCCGATGCCGGAGCTGGCGCCGGTGATCAGGGCTGTTTGTCGGGCGAGGGAAATATGCATGCAGCGTCGCGCCTTGGGTCGGTGGGCTTATTTAGCTGACCGACGGGCGGCGGCGAGAGTTCATCTCGCGATCATGAAAAGATCGATAGCTTTAGACCTGATAGCGCCCACTGGTGCGATGCCACTCCACGCTGCCGGCCAGCCAGCACTTGAGGCCCGTCAGATAGCATTTGAGTAACGGCGAGGCCCGCAGCAATACGGTGTTTTCTGCCGCCTCGTACAAATGCATGATTTCGTCGTGAATGGCGGCACTTTGCGCCATCGCTTGTTCAGGCGAGCATTGCTGTTCGCGGATCAACAGCAAGGGCAGGTTGAAATCACCGATCCCGGCTTGCTGCTCCTTCAGCGCCGAAAAAAGATCATTGGCAATGATCGTCGCGCTGGCGGCCAGAGTTGTCACGCGTCGCACGTCGGGTGCGCTGTACACATTTGCGGGCAGTTCATAGCCTCCGATGATGTCGATCAACGACAGGCACGGCAGGAAACTGTTGACCTGACGGTGGGCCAGATATTCCCAAAGCGCTGGCGTGAGACCTTCGGTGCGCCAGGCCGCTTCGGCGCTCATGGTCACGAACATGGCGATGATTTCATGGCGTACGCGTGCGACCTGTGCCGGTGTTGCGAGGGCCTCCACCCGCGCCAGATAGCCGCGCAGAGCGACCAGTACCGGATCGCTGCTCAGTGCCTGCTCAAGGCCGGGTCGGAAACGTTCGCTCAAGTAAACCGGTTCCAGCGCCGCCAGCGCCACGGACAGGCGCGGGCCGACCATTTTCGGTTCAGATCCGGTTCTCTCATCATCACAGTAGTAATCATCGACAGCGAAGAGGGCGGCAAAACATTGCGCCGCCAGTAGCAGACGATCGGGATCATCGGTGTCGGTATGGCAAAGCATGGCGAAGCGCCCGAAGCCCATCGCTCGCACTTTTTTGTGCTGGCCTGGAAAAATCCCGACCTGCTCGATCCACGGCATAAGGCGTTCGTCCACTTCCGCCGCCAGACAGGGGTCGACTCTAAAGGGTGCAAGTCCATACAGCGGCGGAACGGACCAAGGCGATTTCATCGACGATTCCTTCGCAGTTGAGCGCAGGGTCATCAGAGCCCGATTGACGAAAAAAGACACCTGTCAGACCTGACAGGTCTGTGGGCTTTGCGACAGATGGTCGTCGTCGATCCAGCATTCGACGGAGGTTTCCATCGGTCTGGTCAGTTGACGCCGGCAGGCTCGCTAGGGCAGCTGAATCACTTGTTCATCAAAAGGCCCTTGGACTTCACGCCTTCACATTCCACCAACAATTGCGCGCTTCCACGTCTCCCGGCGCTATGGCAACTTGGCGGCCCCTGATGAGGCTGTAACCCATGGCAAACCCCTACCGCGAATTATTCACCGCCCCCGGCGCACGAAATTTTGTGCTGGCCGGGATGATCGCGCGCATGCCGATCTCCATGACCGGTATTGGTGTGATCACCATGCTTTCACAGTTGAAGGGTGGCTATGCGTTGGCCGGTGCGGTGGCGGCGATGTTTGCCTTGGCCACGGCGTTTTGCGCGCCACAGGTGTCGCGTCTGGTTGACCGTTATGGCCAGCGAAAAATTCTCCCGATATCGGCGTTGATCGGCGGCGGGGCGCTGTTGATGTTGCTGCTCTGCACCCGCTTGCAGGCTCCGACCTGGACGCTGTTCATCTTCGCCGCGCTGGCCGGGTGCATGCCGAGCATGTCGGCGATGGTGCGGGCGCGCTGGACGGAAATCTATCGCGGCCAACCACAACTACAGACCGCTTATGCGCTGGAGTCGGTGCTCGATGAAGTGTGTTTCATCGTCGGCCCACCGTTGTCGGTGGGCTTGTGTGTGGCAGTGTTCCCCGAGGCCGGGCCGTTGGCGGCGTTGTTGGCGCTCGCTATTGGTGTCACGGCGTTCGTCGCCCAGCGCAGCACCGAGCCGGCGGTGCATCCGCAGGAGTCGCATCATCAGGGTTCGATCATTGCTTCAACAGACATTCAATTGCTGCTGGCGCTGATGATTGCCATGGGCATCATCGTCGGTGTGATTGATGTGGTCAGCGTCGCGTTTGCCCAGCAGCAAGGGCAACCGGCAGCCGCGAGCATTGTGCTGTCGGTGTACGCCATCGGTTCGTGCCTGGCCGGTATCGCCTTCGGTGCGATGCGCTCGAAGCTGCCATTGCCGCAACTGTTTTTGTACGGCGGCGTGGCGACGGCGGTGACGACGTTGCCGCTGTTGCTGGCGAGCAATATTTTCGGCTTGTCGGTGGCCGTGTTCGTCGCCGGGCTGTTCTTCTCGCCAACGCTGATTGTGGCGATGGCGTTGATTGAGCGCATTGTGCCGCCAGCCAAACTGACTGAAGGCCTGACCTGGCTGGTCACCGGTTTGAGTATCGGCGTGGCGATGGGGGCTGCCGGTTCCGGTTGGCTGGTGGATGCCTTCGGTGCTCGTAGCGGGTTCTGGCTGGCGATTGCGGCCGGTGCGGTGGTGCTGGGCTCGGCAATACAGAGTTACCGCCATCTCGAGTAGGAGCTGCGGCACGCTGCGATCTTTTGATCTTGATCGTTAAAGTCAAAAGATCGCAGCCTCGTTTCACTCGACAGCTCCTACAAAGTGGAGGTGGCAGCTGTTTACCAGCCTCGTCCCGAGTTGACCCAGAAATTCACTGACAGCGAAGTCGACACCGACTCCACCTGATGGAACCAGCCCTCCGGCAAAAACAGCAGATCCCCAGCCTCCAGCGTTACGCGCAGGAAGGTCACGTCCCGAGCGGCGGGGAAGCGCTCGTAGTCCGGCGCATCCGGGTTGAAATCACAACCATCCAGGCCACCCTTCGGCGCCGTCGACCAGGTGCCCAATGCTTGACGATGATGCGGCGCGGCGAGGGTGAATTTCTTCTGCCCCCAGACCTGCGCGAAGAGGTTGTCGGTGTCGTCACGATGCAACGGCGTCAATGTGCCTTTCGGCCCGATCCAGATACGCGGCGGAATGAATAACGAGGCGTCGAAGTAGGCCGGGTATTTGATCTGTTGCATCAACTGCGCCGGCAGGATGTTGTTGCCCATGTAGGCGGGTGGTTCGCCATTCACACCTTTGACCGCCGGTTGATCCAGCGAGGCGATGAAGTCGGCCATCGATGTTGAGCGGAAATCACGTTCGGTGGAGAAGGTTTTCTTCACGTAGTCGCCATGGCGGGTGATGCCTTGCAGCTCGGCGAAATGCACCAGCGATTCTTCACGGCTGAGCTTGAACAGTGGCCAGTCCTGCAGCGCATTGCTGATCACCACGGGAATGCCGTTGGGCAGATAGCGGCTTTTGAACTCGGTGACCGACAGATCACTGCGCGCAAGGCGTTCGATGCTGCTTTGGGTCGGCAGGCTGGCGGTGAGTTTTTCACTGAAGCGCGGCGGGGTCGGGTAGCGCTTGTTCATGTCGACTTTTTCCGCCACGGCGCGGCCGTGCATCGCATGCTCGATGATCTGCGGCAGCATCGTTGCCAGGCCCATATTGCCGCCGATCTTCAGGCGTCCGCTGGCGAACAGCTCTTCGACGTTGGCCATGCCGCTCATGATCCCGAGGAAATCGCGCTCGGCGACTTCAATGGTCACGTCCGGGCTCGCGTGGCGTCCGGGCACGGTGCGGCTGCTGGCCTTGACCTCGGACCAGTAGGCCTGCTGCGGACCAAACACGAATTGAAAAACGCCTTCGATGCCGACGGCGCCGGCATTGGCGAACAGTTTGCCCAGGATGCTCTGCAGGTCCACGGTGATCCCTCATTATTGGTTTTGGCCTGAACAGTTAACGAGCGCCTGTTGGGGGAATTTACTGGTCGATGACTAATTTGCCCGGCGTGGGATCCGTCTCTCTCTACAGATGAATTTTTCGAGGAAAGCGTGGTGACCAAGCTGACCCTGCTGTGCCTGCCGTATTCCGGCGCCAGTGCCATGGTCTACAGCCGCTGGCGGGCGAAACTGCCGCAGTGGCTACACTTGCAACCGGTTGAGCTGCCGGGACGTGGCGCACGTTTTGGTGAGCCGCTGCACACCGACATGCGTGGGCTCGCGATGCAACTGGCCAAGGAATTGCGCCCGACACTCAAAGTCCCTTATGCACTGTTCGGCCATAGCCTTGGCGCATTGTTGGCCTGCGAAATGGCGCATGCCTTGCGCGCGCTTGGTTGCCCGGAGCCGGTGGCGATGTTCGCTTCCGGCACGGCGGCACCCACCCTGCGCGCCGATTATGATCGCGGCTTTGCCGAACCCAAGACCGACGCCGAGTTGATCGAACAACTGCGCACGCTCAATGGCACCAGCGAAGAAGTGCTGGCCAACGAAGAGCTGATGAGCCTGACCTTGCCGATCCTGCGCGCGGATTTTCAGCTGTGCGGCAAGTTCGAACCGCTGGCGCGACCGCTGCTCAATTGCCCGGTGCATGTGCTCGGCGGCAAGGCTGACCGCGCCACCACCGAGCAATTGATCGGCTGGAGCAAGGAAACCCGCGGCAGCTTCTCGGTTGACATGCTCGCGGGCGGGCACTTCTTTATTCATGAGCATGAAGCGAAGGTACTGAAGGTGATCAAGGATCAGCTCGATGTGCACCATCGCCGGCATGCCATGGCCGCGACTGCCTGACCACCGCAAACCCCTGTGGGAGCGAGCCTGCTCGCGAATGCGCCGTGTCAGCCAATATAGATGGCGCCTGACACACCGCGTTCGCGAGCAGGCTCGCTCCCACACTGATTTGCACATCTCTCAAACCCTCGCACAGCCCCGCCTGACACTTGTTCTCATTCGCTAATTTTTCCGGTCTGCATTCGTTTTATAGGGATGACGTGCCTTTGTGCTTCCTGCCTACTGATCCGGATGCTGAGAAATGAATGCTGAAGACTCCTTGAAACTTGCTCGCCGGTTTATCGGGTTGCCCCTGGAAAAGCGCCAGATGTTCCTCGCGGCCCTGCAAAAGGAGGGCGTGGATTTCGCCCGGTTTCCGATTCCGGCCGGAATCGAAGCCGAGGATCGCCAAGCGTTGTCCTACGCGCAGCGGCGCATGTGGTTTCTCTGGCAGCTCGATCCGCAGAGCGGTGCCTACAACCTGCCGGGCGCAGTGCGCATGAGCGGTCGCCTGAACCTCAGCGCGCTGGAGCAAGCCTTCGCCAGCCTGGTCGAGCGTCACGAAACCCTGCGCACGGTGTTCCAGCGTCAGGCCGACGACTGCTTGCTGCAAGTGCCGGCCAGCGCGCCGTTGCTGATCAAACATGAAGACTTCAGCGCGCTGCCGGTCCTCGAGCGTGAGCAGGCCGTGGTCCGCGCTGCCGAACTGCAATCGGTGCTGCCGTTCGATCTGGCCGTCGGCCCGCTGCTGCGGGTGACTTTGCTCAAGCTTGCCGAGCAGGAACATGTCCTGCTGCTGACCCTGCACCACATCGTCTCCGATGGCTGGTCGATGAATGTGCTGATCGACGAGTTCATCCGTTGCTACGACGCTTTCGACGCCGGCCAGCCACCACAGCTGTCCGCGTTGCCGATCCAGTACAGCGACTATGCCTTGTGGCAGCGCCGTTGGCTGGAGGCGGGCGAGCAGGCGCGCCAACTCGATTACTGGCAAGCCCAACTGGGCGACGAACACCCGGTGCTGGAGCTGCCGCTGGATCATGCCCGCCCGGCGATGCCGAGCTATCGCGGCACCCGTTACGAATTCGCCATCGATGGGCAATTGGCCGAACAGCTGCGCCACACCGCGCAGCAGCATCAGGTCACTTTATTCATGTTGTTGCTCGGTGCCTTCAACGCACTGCTGCATCGCTATACCGGCCAGACCGACATCCGTGTCGGCGTGCCGATTGCCAACCGCAACCGTGGCGAAATCGAAGGGCTGATCGGCTTCTTCGTCAACACCCAAGTGCTGCGCACCCGACTGGACGGGCAGACCCGGGTCGACGACTTGTTGCGCGCGATCAAGGACACCGCGCTCGGTGCTCAGGCGCATCAGGATCTGCCGTTCGAACAACTGGTCGAAGCGCTGAAACTGGAACGCAGCCTCAGTCACACGCCGCTGTTCCAGGTGATGTACAACCACCAGCCGCAAGTGGCCGATATTGCCAGCCTCAGCACCGCCTCCGGCCTGGTGCTCGACAGCCTCGACTGGCAGAGCCGCACCACCCAGTTCGACCTGACCCTCGATACTTATGAGAAGGGCGGCAAGTTGCACGCGGCGCTGACGTACGCCAGCGACTTGTTCGAGGCTTCGACCATCGAGCGCATGGCCCGCCACTGGTTGCGCTTGCTCTCGGCCATGGTCGCCGATCCGGCGCAACGCATCGGCGAATTGCCGCTGCTGGAAGCCGAGGAGCAGCGCACGCTGGTGCATGACTGGAACAACGTCCACGCGGTGTATCCGACCGAAACACCGATACACCAACTGATCGAAGCGCAGGTGGCGCGCACACCGAATGCGCCGGCGCTGGTGTTCGGCGAGCAGACCCTGAGCTACGCCGAACTGGATGCCCGCGCCAACCGCCTCGCGCATCTGCTGCGTGAGCAAGGTGTGCGGGCCGACAGTCTGGTCGGTGTGTGCGCCCTGCGTTCGGTGGAAATGGTCGTCGCGCTGCTGGCGATTCTCAAGGCTGGCGGCGCTTATGTGCCACTCGATCCGGAGTACCCGCAGGAACGTCTGGCCTACATGATCGAGGACAGCGGCATCACCTTGCTGCTGACCCAGGATGCTTTGCGGGCATCGCTGCCGACTGACGGCGTGCAGGTCATCACACTGGATCAGCCGGGTCTGCTCGACAGCTTCAGCGACAGCCGTGTTGAAGTCAGCGTCGATTCGCTGAACCTGGCTTATGTGATTTACACCTCGGGTTCCACCGGTAAACCGAAAGGCGCCGGCAACAGCCACGCCGCGCTGGTCAACCGCTTGTGCTGGATGCAAGAAGCCTACGGGCTCGACGCCAGCGATTCGGTGTTGCAGAAAACCCCGTTCAGTTTCGACGTGTCGGTCTGGGAATTCTTCTGGCCGCTGCTGACCGGTGCGCGTCTGGTGGTTGCTGCGCCGGGTGCGCACCGCGATCCGCTGCAACTGATCGACACCATCAACCGCTATGGCATCAGCACGCTGCACTTTGTGCCGTCGATGTTGCAGGCGTTCATTCACGAGGCGGGCGTTGAAAGCTGCGTGGGCCTCAAGCGCATCGTCTGCAGCGGTGAAGCGCTGCCGCTGGACGCACAACTGCAAGTCTTCGCCAAGCTGCCGAACGCCGGCCTCTACAACCTTTACGGCCCGACCGAAGCGGCCATCGACGTGACCCACTGGACCTGCGTTGACGAAGGCGCCGACAGCGTGCCGATCGGTCGGCCGATCGCCAACCTGCGCACCCATGTGCTTGATGCCGAGCTGCTGCCGGTACCGAGTGGCGTGGCCGGCGAACTGTACCTGGGCGGCGCCGGTCTGGCGCGCAGTTATCACCAGCGTCCGGCGCTGACCGCCGAGCGTTTTGTGCCGTGCCCGTTCCACGACGGCGCGCGGCTGTACCGCACCGGTGACCGGGTGCGTCAGCGCGCCGACGGCGTGATCGAATACCTCGGTCGTCTCGACCATCAAGTGAAATTGCGCGGTCTGCGCATCGAGCTGGGCGAAATCGAAACGCGCCTGATGCAGCACCCGCTGGTGCGCGAAGCGGTGGTGCTGGTGCAGGGCGGCAAGCACCTGGTGGCTTACCTGGTGCTGGAACAGGCTCAGCCGGACGAGCAGTGGCAGCAGGACGTCAAGGCGTGGCTGCTTGGCAGCCTGCCGGAATTCATGGTGCCGACTTACCTGATCACGCTGACCAAACTGCCGGTGACCGCCAACGGCAAACTCGACCGTAAAGCCTTGCCGCAACCGGACGCCGCGCCGCAACAAGCATTCGCTGCCCCGCAGAATGCGCTGGAAAAAGCCTTGGCGGCGATCTGGGAAGACGTGCTCGGCCTTGAGCGCGTCGGCCTCGAAGACAACTTCTTCGAACTGGGCGGCGACTCGATCATTTCGATTCAAGTGGTCAGCCGTGCGCGACAGGCCGGGATTCGTCTCAGCCCGCGTGACCTGTTCCAGTACCAGACGGTGCGCAGCCTCGCGCTGGTGGCGACGCTGGATAATCAGACCTCGATGGATCAAGGGCCGGTGACCGGCGACGCCGTGCTCGGGCCGATTCAACAGCATTTCTTCAGCCGCGCGATGCCGCTGCGTGAGCACTGGAACCAGTCGCTGCTGCTGACCCCGCGCGACAGCTTGAATGCGCAGTGGCTGGATGCCGCGCTGACGCAGGTGATCAATCATCACGACGCCTTGCGCCTGCGCTTTGGCGAAAGCGCCGACGGCTGGCAGCAAAACCATGGCCCGCTGGTGGACAGCGCTGACCTGTGGTTGCGTGACGCCGAGTCGGCTGAGCAATTGCAGGCGCTGTGCAACGAAGCCCAGCGCAGCCTCGATCTGCAAAACGGTCCGCTGCTGCGTGCATTGCTGGTGACGATGGCCGATGGCACTCAGCGCGTGGCGTTGATCATTCACCACTTGGCAGTGGACGGCGTTTCCTGGCGGGTGTTGCTGGAAGATCTGCAGCAGGCTTACGAGCAACTGGCGGCGGGCGGCGGCATTCAGTTGCCGGCCAAGACCAATGCCTTCCAGAACTGGACCGCGCGCCTCGAAAGCGCCGCTTCACGCTTCGATGAACAACTGGGTTACTGGAAAGCCCAGCATCAGGGCGCGACGGACCTGCCGTGCGAACGTCCCGATGGCAGCCTGCAAAACCTGCACGGCGAGAAAATCGAATGGCGCCTCGACGCCGAGCGCACTCGCCAGTTGCTGCAACAGGCACCGGCCGCGTATCGCACGCAGGTCAACGATCTATTGCTCACCGCATTGGCGCGCACCATCAGCCGCTGGAGCCAGCAGCCGGGCACGTTGATCGAACTGGAAGGGCATGGCCGCGAAGACCTGTTCGATGACATCGACCTGACCCGCACCGTGGGTTGGTTCACCAGTCTGTTCGCGGTCAAGCTGACGGCTGCCGATGATCTCGACGGTTCGATCAAGGCGATCAAGGAGCAGCTGCGCGCGGTGCCGGACAAAGGTCTGGGCTACGGCGTGCTGCGTTATCTGGCGGCACCGGCGGTGCGCGCCGAACTGGCGGAGTTGGCGCCGCCACGGATTACCTTCAACTACCTCGGCCAGTTCGATCGTCAGTTCGACGACGCGGCGCTGTTCGTACCGTCCGCCGAAACCAGCGGTGTCGCGCAGGATCCGGCCGCGCCTCTGGCCAACTGGCTGACCGTGGAAGGTCAGGTGTATGGCGGTGAACTGTCGATGAGCTGGGGTTTCAGCCGCGAAATGTTCGACAGCACTACCGTGCAGAAACTGGTGGATCAGTACGCCAGCGAACTGCATGCGCTGATCGAGCATTGCTGCACGTTGCAAGCCGCGCAAGCGACGCCGTCGGACTTCCCGCTGGCGCGCGTGACGCAAGCGCAACTGGATGCGCTGCCGGTGCCGGCAGGTCAGCTCGACGATGTCTATCCTCTGTCGCCGATGCAGCAGGGCTTGCTGTTCCATACCCTTTACGAGCAAGCGGCGGGTGAGTACATCAACCAGTTGCGCGTCGACGTCCAGGGTCTCGATCCCGAGCGGTTCCGCGCTGCGTGGCAGGCCACCGTCGATGCGCAGGACATTCTGCGCAGCGGGTTCGTCTGGCAGGGTGAGTTGGCGCACCCGCTGCAGATCGTCCACAAACAGGTGCAACTGCCGTTCAGCATTCTTGACTGGCGCGACCGCGACGATCAGCCCGCAGTGCTCGCGGCGTTGGCCGATGCCGAGCGTCAGCAGGGTTTCGATCTGAGCTGTGCGCCACTGCTGCGACTGGTTCTGGTGCAGACCGGTGCCGAGCAATGGCATTTGATTTACACCCATCACCACATCCTCATGGACGGCTGGAGCAACTCGCAGTTGCTCGGCGAAGTCTTGCAGCGCTACAGCGGCCGTACGCCGCTGAATGGCGGCGGCCGTTATCGTGATTACATCGCCTGGCTGCAACGTCAGGACGGCCAATTGAGTCAGGACTACTGGAGCGGCCAATTGGCCGCCCTGCAAGAGCCGACGCGACTGGCGCGCGCAGCCACGGGCGGCGAGAACCTCAGCGGTCACGGCGATCACTACCTGACACTCGACGTGCAGCGTACGCAGGCACTGGAAACCTTTGCCCGCCAGCAAAAAGTCACCGTCAACACCTTGGTGCAAGCGGCGTGGCTGCTGTTGCTGCAACGCTATACCGGTCACGAAACCGTGGCGTTCGGTGCGACCGTGGCTGGGCGGCCGGCGGATCTGCCGGGCATCGAGCAGCAGGTCGGCCTGTTCATCAACACCTTGCCGGTGATCGGCGCGCCGCGTCCGGATCAAAGCGTTGGCAGCTGGCTGCAAGCGGTACAGGCGCAAAACCTCAGCCTGCGCGACTTCGAACACACGCCGCTGGCCGATATCCAGCGTTGGGCCGGGCAGGGCGGTGAAGCACTGTTCGACAACATTCTGGTGTTCGAAAACTACCCGATTGCCCAGGCGCTGAGTCAGGCCGGGCAAGGGCTGACATTTGGCGAGGTCGGTAACCTCGAGCAGACGCACTATGCGCTGAGCGTGGCCGTTACGCTCGGTCAGCAACTGGCTTTGCACTACAGCTTCGATCGCGGCCAGTTCGCCACCGATGTCATCGCCGGTATCAGCGCGCACCTGCTGCAATTGCTCGAGCAGTTCGCCGTGTCGGCCGAGCGCAACCTCGGTGAAATCGCTTTGGCGGACGCGCAAGAGCAGGCGCGCCAGCAAGCCGAAAACCAGCCGCAGCCGTACCCGCTGGACATCGGCGTGCATCAGCGCATTGCCGCGCTGGCCGCAGAAAATCCGCAACGCACGGCGGTGATCTTCAACGGTCAGCGTTTCAGCTACGGTGAGATCGACCTGCGCGCCAACCAACTGGCACACGCGCTGATCGCCCGTGGCGTCGGCGCGGAAACCCGCGTCGGTGTCGCGCTGCCGCGCAGTGAGTCGGTGATCGTCGCACTGCTGGCCGTGCTCAAGGCCGGCGGCGCTTATGTGCCGCTGGACACCAGCTACCCCCGCGAACGTCTGGCTTATCTGATCGAAGACTCCGGGCTGGCGCTGCTGATCAGCGACTCGTCGGTGTCGGCGCAATTGCCGGTCGATGAATCGGTGCCGTTGCTGGAACTGGATCGTCTCGATTTGCGTGAGTTGCCGGTCAAGGCGCCACAGGTGCAGCTCGATCCGCACAACCTCGCCTACGTGATCTACACCTCCGGTTCCACCGGCAATCCGAAAGGCGTCAGCGTCGCCCACGGCCCGCTGGCCATGCACTGCCAGGCCATCGGCCAACGCTATGAAATGCGTGACAGCGACTGTGAGTTCCACTTCATGTCGTTCGCCTTCGACGGTGCCCACGAACGCTGGCTGACCAGCCTGACCCACGGCGCGTCGCTGCTGATTCGCGACGACACGTTGTGGACGCCGGAGCAGACCTACAACGCGATGATCGAACACGGCGTGACCGTGGTCGCATTCCCGCCGGTGTACCTGCAACAACTGGCCGAACACGCCGAGCGCGTCGGTAACCCGCCGAAAGTGCGGATCTATTGCTTCGGCGGTGATGCAGTGCCGAACGCGAGTTTCGAGCGGGTCAAGCGTGCGCTCGATCCGGACTACATCATCAACGGTTACGGCCCGACCGAAACCGTGGTCACGCCGCTGATCTGGAAGGCCGGTCGCGAGGTGCCATGCGGTGCAGCCTATGCGCCAATCGGCAGCCGTATCGGTGACCGCAGCGCCTACGTGCTCGACGCCGATCTGAACCTGCTGCCGCAAGGCATGGCCGGTGAGTTGTACCTCGGTGGCACGGGGTTGGCGCGGGGTTATCTGAACCGTCCGGGGCTGACTGCCGAGCGCTTCGTCGCGGACCCGTTCAGCATTACCGGTGGCTTGCTTTATCGCACTGGCGACCTTGTTCGCCAGCGTGTCGATGGCACGTTCGACTACCTGGATCGCATCGATAATCAGGTGAAGATTCGTGGCTTCCGCATTGAGCTGGGCGAAGTCGAAGCAGCCCTGCAAGCGCTCGACGGCGTGCGCGAAGCGGTGGTCGTGGCGCAGGAGGGCAGCGCCGGCAGTGGCAAGCGTCTGGTGGCGTACGTGGTCGGCGATGCAAGCCGTGCCGACTTCACCGACGATCTGCGTGCGCAACTGAAAGCCACGTTGCCAGCGCACATGGTGCCGGCTTACGTGCTGCGTCTGGAGCGCATGCCGCTGACACCGAACGGCAAACTCGATCGCAAGAACCTGCCGAAACCGGACGTCAGCCAACTGCAACAAACTTACGTTGCACCGCAAACGGCGCTGGAGCAGCAACTGGCAACGATCTGGCAAGACGTGCTCAAACTTGAGCAGGTCGGTATCAGCGACAACTTCTTCGAGCTGGGCGGCGACTCGATCATCTCGATTCAAGTGGTCAGCCGCGCGCGGCAGGTCGGGATTCGCTTTACACCGAAAGACCTGTTCCAGCACCAGACCATTGCGGCGCTGGCCGTGGTCGCGCAGACCGGTGAAGCGTTGCAATTGATCGATCAACAACCGGTGACGGGCAGCACGGCGCTGCTGCCGATTCATCAGGAGTTCTTCGCGCAGGCCATTCCCGATCGTCATCACTGGAACCAGTCGGTGATGCTCAAACCCAATCAACCCCTGAATGCTCACGTGCTCGAGCAGGCGCTGGATGCCTTGGTGCTGCATCACGACAGCTTGCGCCTGGACTTTGTCGAGCAGGCTGACGGCTGGGTCGCGCAATACCGTGATGCTGCAACGCAAGCCGGCGAGACCACCCTCTGGCAAGTCGAGGTCGCTGACCTCGCGGCGCTGGAGGCCCTGGGTGAAAAGGCCCAGCGCAGTCTGCAATTGAGCGGCGGCTCGCTGATTCGCGCGGTGTTGGCGAACCTGGCTGACGGTACGCAACGCCTGTTGCTGATCGTGCATCACCTGGTGGTCGATGGCGTGTCGTGGCGGATTCTGTTCGAAGACCTGCAAAACGCTTATCGGCAGATCCTCGCGGGTAACCCCGTGCAATTGCCGGCCAAGACCAGCGCAGTCAAAGCCTGGGCAGCAGCGTTGCAGGACTATGCGGCAACCCCGGCGCTGCAAACCGAACTGGGCTTCTGGCAGCAGCAGTTGCAGGGCGCTTCGGCTGCCTTGCCCTACGACCATCCGCACGGCGGGCAGCAACACGATCAGGCGCTGACGATCCGCAGCAAACTGGACAAAGCCCTGACCCGTCAACTCTTGCAGGATGCGCCACAGGCCTATCGCACGCAGGTCAACGATCTGCTCCTGACCGCACTGGCGCGAGTGATGGTGCGCTGGACCGGCGCTGACAACGCGTTGGTCTTGCTTGAGGGCCATGGTCGCGAAGACTTGTTCGACAGCATCGACCTGACCCGCACCGTGGGCTGGTTCACCAGTGTGTTTCCGGCGCGTCTGTCGCCGGTGGCCGAATTGGGTGCATCGCTCAAACAGGTCAAGGAGCAACTGCGGGCAATTCCGCACAAAGGCATCGGCTTCGGTGCGCTGGCGTATCTGGGTGATGCGCTGGCTCGCGAAACTCTGCAGGCCTTGCCGGCGCCGCGCCTGACCTTCAACTATCTGGGCCAGTTCGACGGCAGCTTCGACGCGGCCGACCAAGCCTTGTTTGTGCCGACCAGCGAAGCCGGCGGTGCCGAAGTCAATATGCAAGGGCCGCTGGGCAATCCGTTGGCGCTGAATGGCAAAGTCTTCGGCGGTGAACTGGACCTGAGCTGGACCTACAGTGGCGCCATGTTCGACGCCGCGACCATTCAGCGTCTGGCCGATGACTACGTGCAAGAGCTGACCGCACTGATCGGCCATTGCTGCGACACCGGCAATCGTGGCGTGACGCCGTCGGACTTCCCGCTGGCGCACCTGTCGCAAGCGCAACTGGATGCGCTGGTGCTGGAACCGCAAGGTATCGATGACATCTATCCGCTGTCGCCGATGCAGCAAGGCATGTTGTTCCACACCTTGCTCGAACACGGCAATGGCGACTACATCAACCAGATGCGCCTCGACGTCGATGGTGTCGATCCGCAGCGTTTCCACGCGGCCTGGCAAGCGGTGGTGGATGCGCACGATATCCTGCGCAGTGGTTTCTTCTGGCAGGGCGACTTGCCGCAACCGGTGCAAGTGGTGCAGCGCCAGGTCGAGGTGCCGTTCAGCGTGCTCGACTGGAACGGCAAGGCTAATCTGGATTCGGCGTTGCAAACCCTGGCTGATGAGGAGCGTGCACTGGGGCTGGATCTCAACAGTGCGCCGTTGTTGCGCCTGGTGCTGGTGCGCACGGCGACTGATCGTCATCACCTGATCTACACCAACCATCACATCCTGATGGATGGCTGGAGCAGCGCGCAGTTGCTCGGCGAAGTGTTGCAGCATTACCGCGGTGAAGCGGTACCTCGTCCGGCGGGTCGCTATCGCGACTACATCGGCTGGCTGCAGCGTCAGGATGCGGCGGCTGCCGAGAATTACTGGCTGGCAACGCTGGAACACCTGCAAGAGCCGACGCGTCTGGCCAATGCCATTGCGCGGCCAATCGACGCTTTGCCAAGTGTCGGTTATGGCGACCATTACCAAGTACTGGACGCCGACCTGAGCGTACGTCTGGGTGAATTTGCCCGTGCCTCGAAAGTCACCGTCAACACGCTGGTACAAGCCGCGTGGCTGTTGCTGTTGCAGCGTTACACCGGCAAAGACTGCGTGGCGTTCGGCGCGACCGTAGCCGGACGTCCGGCGGATCTGCCGGGAGCCGAGGAGCAGATCGGTCTGTTCATCAACACCTTGCCGGTCGTTGCCGCGCCGCAAGCGCAGCAGAGTCTGGCCAGTTGGCTGCAAGCCGTGCAGGCGCAGAACCTCGCTTCACGCGAGTTCGAACACACGCCACTGGCGGACATTCAGCGCTGGGCCGGGCAGGGCGGTGATGCGTTGTTCGACAGCCTGATGGTGTTCGAGAACTACCCGATTGGCGAAGCGCTGGAGCGCGGCGCGCCGCAGGGTTTGCGTTTCGGTGCAGTGGTCAATCAGGAGCAGACCAACTATCCGTTGACCTTGCTGGTGAGCATGGGCGCGCAACTGTCGGTGCATTTCAGTTATCAGCGCGACAGTTTTGCGGCGGCCAGCGTGGCGCAGTTGGGCGCGCATTTGCAGCGCCTGCTCAGCCAGATGAGCGGCGCGGGCGAACGCTTGCTCAGCGAGTTGAACCTGATCGACAAAGGCCCAAGTGTCGAGACCGATTTCGTCGCCGAGCAGTGCATTCATCAAGCCATCGCTCGCCAAGTGACGGCGGCCCCGGATGCGCTGGCGGTGACCTTCGCCGATACACAACTGACCTACGCCGAACTGGACGCGCAGGCCAATCGTCTGGCGCACAAACTGATCGAGTTGGGTGTCGGCCCGGAAGTGCGCGTGGGCGTGGCGATGCCGCGTTCCGAGCAGTTGCTGATTGCCTTGCTGGCGGTGCTCAAATCCGGCGGCGCCTATGTGCCGCTGGACCCGGATTACCCGGCGGATCGCGTTGCCTACATGCTCGAAGACAGCCGTGCGCGGGTGCTGCTCACTGAGCAAGCGGTCGCTGCGACGCTGAGCGTGCCGGGCGATACGCAAGTGCTGCTGATGGATCAGGTTTCGCTGAACGCTTATCCGGCTAGCGCACCTCAAACATCGGTCACGCCGGACAACCTCGCCTACGTGATCTACACCTCCGGTTCCACCGGCAAACCGAAAGGCGTGGCCATCGCCCATCGCAACGTCATGGCGCTGATCGACTGGTCGGCCAAGGTCTACAGCCGCGACGACATCCAAGGCGTGCTGGCCTCGACTTCGGTGTGCTTCGACCTGTCGGTGTGGGAGCTGTTTGTCACATTGGCCAACGGCGGTTCGCTGATCATTGCGCGTAACGCTTTGGAGCTGGCGAACCTGCCGGCGCGTGATCAGGTCCGCCTGATCAACACCGTGCCGTCGGCGATCGCTGCCCTGCAACGCGCCGGGCAGATTCCGCCGAGCGTGCGCATCATCAATCTGGCTGGCGAACCACTCAAGCAAGGCCTGGTCGACGCGCTGTATCAGCAGTCGACGGTCGAGCACGTTTACGACCTGTACGGCCCGTCGGAAGACACCACCTATTCGACCTGGACCCGCCGCATTGCCGGTGGCCAGCCGCGCATCGGTCGTGCCCTCGATCACAGCGCCAGCCATTTGCTCGACGCCGATCTGCAAGCGGTGCCGCAAGGGATATCCGCCGAGCTGTACCTGTCCGGCGCCGGTATCACCCGTGGTTATCTGGGCCGTGCGGCGATGACCGCCGAGCGCTTTGTGCCGAACCCGTTCGTCGGCAATGGTGAGCGCATGTACCGCACCGGCGACTTGATTCGTGAACGCGAAGAGGGTGCGCTGGAGTACATGGGCCGGATCGACCATCAGGTGAAAATTCGTGGATTCCGCATCGAACTGGGCGAGATCGAGGCGCGATTGCTCGCGCAACCGGCCGTCACCGAAGCGGCGGTGCTGGCCGTTGAAGGAGAGGGCGGTGCGCAACTGGTGGCCTATGTGGTCGCCCCGCAGCTGGATCTGTACGACGGTGCAGCGCAGCGGCAACTGCGCGACGGACTAAAGACTGGCCTCAAGTCTTCGTTACCTGACTACATGATTCCCGCGCACCTGCTGTTCCTTGAGCAGTTGCCACTGACGCCCAACGGCAAACTCGACCGCAAGGCCCTGCCAGCGGTGGATGCCAGCCAGATGCAGGCCGCGTATATCGCGCCGCAGAGTGAGCTTGAGCAGCAGGTCGCGGCGATCTGGCAGCAAGTGCTCGAGGTTGAACGCATTGGTCTGAACGATCACTTCTTCGAACTGGGCGGGCACTCGCTGCTGGCGGTCAACGTGGTGTCGCGCATGGCCCTTGAACTGGGCCTGACGCTGACCCCGCAACTGTTATTCCAGCACCCCGTCCTGAGCGACTTTGTCGCTCGACTCGATACAGGAGGCGGGGCAATCAACGAACAGAAACTGAGCAAGCTGGAAGCCCTGCTTGACGATATGGAGGAAGTCTGATGGACAAGAGTGTTGCTTTGAGGGTAGCCAAGCGCTTTATCACTCTGCCGCTGGACAAACGTAAGCTGTACCTGGAAAAGATGCTCGAAGAGGGCGTCTCTCCGGCCAACCTGCCGATCCCGGAAACACGTTCCGGGTTCGCCGCCATTCCTCTGTCGTACGCTCAGGAACGTCAGCTGTTCCTCTGGCAAATGGACCCGCACAGCACCGCGTATCACATTCCCAGCGCCTTGCGCCTCAAGGGCGAGCTGGACGTGGCGGCGCTGGAACGAAGCTTCAATGCCGTGGCCGCGCGCCATGAAAGCTTGCGCACCACGTTTGCCGAGCACAGCGAAACCTTCTGCCAGGTGATTCACCCGCAGTTGCCGCTAAACATCACCCTGACACCGTTGCCGGCCGGCCTCGACGCCGCTGGCGCAGAAGCGGCGATCAAGGCGTTCGTTGAAGGCGAAACCGCGCGCCCGTTCAATCTGCAACAGGGCCCGCTGCTGCGCGTGGCACTGCTGCAAGTGGCGCCAGACGATCATGTGCTGGTGTTGATCCAGCACCACATCATCTCTGATGGCTGGTCGATCAAAGTGCTGGTCAACGAGCTGATCCAGCATTACGCCGCCGACACCGCCGGGCAGCCGTTGAGCCTGCCGGAACTGGAGGTGCAATACGCCGACTACGCGATCTGGCAGCGCCACTGGCTGGAAGCGGGTGAGCGTGAGCGGCAACTGGCTTACTGGATCAAGACGCTGGACGGCGAGCAGCCGGTGCTGGAGTTGCCCGTCGACTTTCCGCGCCCGGCGGTGCAAAGCCTGCGCGGTGCACGCCTGCAACTGGACCTGCCAGCCGCCCTCGGCGATGCGCTCAAGCAATTGGCCCAGCGCGAAGGCGCCAGCCTGTTCATGGTGTTGCTGGCGTCGTTTCAGGCGTTGCTGCATCGCTACAGCGGTCAGGCGCAGATTCGCGTCGGCGTGCCGACCGCCAACCGCAATCGGGTCGAGACTGAAGGCCTGATCGGCTTCTTCGTCAACACCCAGGTGCTGAATGCCGAGGTGAATGGTCAACTGCCGTTCAACCAATTGCTGGCGCAAGTCAAGCAAGCGGCGATGGCCGCGCAGGCGCATCAGGATCTGCCGTTCGAGCAGTTGATCGAAGCGCTGCAACCGGAACGCAGCCTGAGCCACAGCCCGGTGTTCCAGGTGATGTTCAACCACCAGGCCAGTCGTGACCAGAGCCGTGGCGCGGTGCAACTGCCGCAACTGAGTGTCGAGGATGTGCAGTGGGAAGGGCGCACCGCGCAATTCGACCTGACCCTCAATACCTATGAATCGAATGACGGTTTCGCCGCCGAGCTGACCTACGCCACCGATCTGTTCAAGCCGGAAACGGTCGAGCGTCTGGCGCGTCACTGGCAGAACCTGTTGCAGGGGATCATCGCCGCGCCAACCCAGCGGGTCGGTGAACTGCCGCTGCTGGAAAGTGCTGAACACGGCGTGTTGTTGCAAGACTGGTTGCGCGTAGCGGATCACAGTGCGCAGGCCGAGTGCGTGCAACAGGACTTTGCCTTGCAGGCGCAGCAAAACCCGCAGGCGACGGCGCTGATCATTGGCGACGATGTACTGACGTATGGCGAACTGGATGCCCGGGCCAACCAACTGGCGCACAAACTGATCGAGGCCGGCGTCGGCGCGGACCAAGTGGTCGGCATCGCGGTCGAGCGCAGCGTCGAAATGATCGTCGGCCTGCTGGCGATCCTCAAGGCCGGTGGTGCTTATGTACCGCTGGACCCGGCGTATCCCGAGGATCGTCTGGCTTACATGATCGAGGACAGCGGCCTGCCATTGCTGCTGACCCAAGCGCATTTGCAAGCGCAGTTGCCGATCCCGGCGGGTGTGCAAACCCTGTTGCTCGATCAGCCAGGTGACTGGCTGGCGGCTTACCCACAGACCGCGCCGAGCGTCGCCGTCAATGGTGAACATCTGGCGTACACGATCTACACCTCCGGGTCCACCGGTAAACCGAAAGGTGTGATGGTGCGCCACGCGGCGCTGCGCAACTTTGTCGCGAGCATGATCAAGCAGCCGGGGATTGCCGCTGCGGATCGCATGCTATCGCTGACCACGTTCTCGTTCGATATTTTCGGCCTGGAAATCTATGGCCCACTGCTGGCTGGCGCCTGTGTGGTGCTGACCGGCAAGGACGTGCATCAAGACCCGCAAGCGGTGCTGGCGTTGATCGAGCGTCACGCCGTTAGCGTGCTGCAAGCCACGCCATCGACCTGGCGCATGCTGCTCGATAACGAGCACGCGGCGATTCTCAAGGGCCGCACGTTCCTCTGCGGCGGTGAAGCACTGCCGCAGGAACTGGCCCAGCGCATGCTGGCGCTGACGCCGAGCGTGTGGAACCTCTATGGCCCGACCGAAACCACGATCTGGTCGGCGCAACATGCGCTGAGTGCGGACCACAGCCGCCCGTTTCTCGGTACGCCGATCGACAACACCGCGCTGTACATTCTCGGCAGCGACCTTGAGCTGAATCCGCTCGGCGCACCCGGTGAATTGCTGATCGGTGGTGACGGTCTGGCGCGCGGTTATTTCCAGCGCCCGAGCCTGACCGCCGAACGTTTTGTGCCGGACCCTTTCTCGGCTACCGGCGCCCGTCTGTACCGCACCGGCGACCTGACCCGTTATCGCGCAGAAGGCGTGATCGAGTACATCGGGCGCATCGACCATCAGGTGAAAATCCGTGGTTTCCGTATCGAGCTTGGCGAGATCGAAGCGCGTTTGCTCGCACTCGACAGCGTGCGCGAAACCGTGGTGGTCGCTCAGGACGGCCCGACCGGTCCGCAACTGGTCGGCTATGTGGTGCCATCCGCGAGCACGATTGATGAAGTCGTACTGCGCGCTGAATTGAAAGCCAGCCTCAAGGCCGAACTGCCGGAATACATGGTGCCGGCGCACCTGCTGTTCCTCGCGCAACTGCCGCTGACCCCCAATGGCAAAGTCGACCGCAAAGCCTTGCCGGCGCCCGACGCCAGCCAGTTGCAGTCAACCTATATCGCGCCGCAAACCGCGACTCAACACGCCGTCGCCGAAATCTGGCAAGCAGTGCTCAAGCTTGAGCGTGTCGGTCTCAGTGACAACTTCTTCGAACTCGGCGGCCATTCCTTGTTGGTAACGCAAGTGGTCTCCCGTGTGCGTCAGGCGCTGAACGTTCAAGTGCCGCTGCGCACGCTGTTCGAGCACAGCACGCTGGAAGATTTCGTTGCCGCGCTGGGTGTCGATCAGGCCACTCAGGAACCGCCGATTGTTGCCTTGCCACGCCTGCAACCGCTGGCGCTTTCCTATGCGCAGGAGCGTCAGTGGTTCCTCTGGCAGCTGGAACCGACCAGCACCGCTTACCACGTTCCGGCGGCGCTGCGTCTGCGCGGCGAACTGGATCTGCCGGCGTTGCAGCAAAGCTTCAGTGCGCTGATCGCGCGACACGAATCCCTGCGTACCTGTTTCGTCGAAGAGCACGGTCAGACCCTGCAAGTGATTCAGGCCCACGGCACCTTGGACCTGGAAGTGCAGGACGTTGCAGGGCTGGACGATACGGCGCTGCAAGCGCTGGTCGCCGCAGAAACCCTGCACCTGTTCAACCTGCAGCAAGGCCCGTTGTTGCGGGTGAAATTGCTGCGTTTGGCCGCCAATGATCACGCGCTGGTGATCACCTTGCACCACATCGTCTCTGACGGTTGGTCGATGAACATCATGGTCGATGAACTGGTGGCGCTCTATGCCGCGTACAGCCAGGGCCAGATCGCGCAATTGCCGGCGCTGCCGGTGCAATACGCCGACTACGCCGTGTGGCAAAAGCAGTGGATGGACGCTGGTGAACGCGAGCGTCAGTTGAGCTACTGGACCGCGCAACTCGGCGATGGCGATCAACCGTTGCTGGAGCTGCCGACCGACCGTCCGCGTCCGCCCGAGCAAAGCTATCGCGGCGCGCGTCGCGACATCCCGCTGAGCCTCGAACTGGCCGCTGCCCTCAAGCAAGTCGCGCAGCGTGAAAACGTCACCCTGTTCGCGCTGCTGCTGGCCTCGTTCCAGACCTTGCTGCACCGCTACAGCGGTCAGGCCGACATCCGTGTCGGCGTGCCGGTGGCCAACCGTAACCGGGTCGAGACCGAGGGCCTGATCGGCTTCTTCGTCAACACTCAGGTACTCAAGGCCGAATTCGACAGCCAGCAGACCTTCCGCAGCCTGTTGCAGCAAGTGAAAAACACCGTGCTCGGCGCTCAGGCCCATCAGGATCTGCCGTTCGAGCAACTGGTCGATGCGCTGCAACCGGAACGCAGCCTCAGCCACAGCCCGCTGTTCCAGGTGATGCACAACCACCAGAGCCAGGCGCGTCAGGCACAAGGCGCAACACGCTTGCCGCAACTGCACATCGAAGGCTTGCCTTGGGCGTCGAATACCGCGCAGTTCGACCTGACCCTGAACACCTTCGAATCGACCGATAACGTCTGGGCTGAACTGACCTACGCCACCGACCTGTTCGACGTCGAGACCATCGAGCGCCTGTCGCAACACTGGACGAATCTGCTGCACGGCATCATCGCCGACAGCGGTCAGCGCATTGCCGAACTGCCGCTGCACGACGGCGCCGAACGCGCGGCGACGCTGCTGCAATGGAACCCGGCCGTGGCGGATTTCCCCAACGAGCAGTGCCTGCATCACTTGATCGAAACCCAGGCCGCCCGCGCACCGCAAGCCGTTGCCGTGACGTATGCCGAGCAATCCTTGAGCTACGGTGAACTGAACAGCCGCGCCAATCAGTTGGCCCACAAGCTGATCGCCAGCGGCGTCGGCCCGGACGTGCGTGTCGGCCTCGCGGTGGAGCGCAGCCTCGACATGCTGGTCGGCCTGCTGGCGATTCTCAAGGCTGGCGGTGCGTATGTGCCGCTGGACCCGAGCTATCCGGAAGAGCGTCTGGCCTACATGATCGGCGACAGCGGCATCGGCCTGCTGTTGAGCCAAAGCCACTTGCTTGCGCGCCTGCCCGTGCCGGACTCCGTACGCAGTCTGATGCTCGACCAGGATCGTGAAGACCTTGAGGGCTACAGCGACTGCAACCCGCAGGTGCAGATGAGCGCGGACAACCTCGCGTATGTGATCTACACCTCCGGTTCGACCGGTCAGCCCAAGGGCACCTTGCTCGCCCATCGCAACGTGCTGCGACTGTTCGAAGCCACCGCTGCCTGGTTCGATTTCGGCCCATCGGATGTGTGGAGCCTGTTCCATTCCTACGCCTTCGACTTCTCCGTGTGGGAGATTTTCGGTGCGCTGCTGTACGGCGGCAAACTGGTGGTGGTGCCTTACGAGATCAGCCGTGCGCCGGAAGATTTCTTCGCTTTGCTCTGTCGCGAAGGCATCACTGTACTCAACCAGACGCCCTCGGCGTTCAAGCAACTGATGCAAGTGGCCTGCGCCCCGGAACACGCCGCGCAACAACTGGCGCTGCGCTACGTGGTGTTCGGTGGCGAAGCGCTGGAAGTGAAGAGCCTGCGCCCGTGGTTCGAGCGTTTCGGCGATCAGGCACCGCAACTGATCAACATGTACGGCATCACTGAAACCACCGTGCACGTCACCTACCGGCCGTTGTCGCTGGCCGATTTGCAGCGTGACGCCAGCAGCCCGATCGGCGAGCCGATTCCTGACCTGTCGTGGTACCTGCTCGACGGCGATCTGAACCCGGTGGTCAAAGGCTGCATCGGTGAGCTGTACGTCGGTCGCGCCGGGCTGGCCCGTGGTTATCTGAACCGTGCCGATCTGACCACGTTGCGTTTCATTCCCGATCCGTTTGCCGCTGACGGTGGTCGTCTGTACCGCACCGGCGACCTGGCGCGCTATCGCGCTGACGGCGTGATCGAATACATCGGGCGGATCGACCATCAGGTGAAGATTCGCGGTTTCCGTATCGAACTCGGTGAGATCGAAGCGCAACTGCTCGAACAGGCTGCCGTACGCCAAGCCGTGGTGCTGGCGCAACCGGGTCTCAGCGGTCAACAACTGGTCGCCTGGCTGGTGCCGAGCGACGCTACGTTGCTCGACGCCAGTCCAGCGGAACAGGCGCAATGGCGCGACCGCGTGCGTGCCCAACTCAAGGAAAATCTGCCGGATCACATGATCCCGGCGCACCTGTTGCTGCTCGCGCAATTGCCGCTGACCGCCAACGGAAAACTCAACCGCAGTGCGTTGCCGGCGCCGGATACCAGTCAGGCGCAGCAGGCCTATCAAGCGCCGCAAAGCGAGCTGGAGCAGCGTTTGGCGGCAATCTGGCAAGAGGTGCTGAAGCTGCCGCAAGTCGGCCTGAACGACAACTTCTTCGAACTGGGCGGCGACTCGATCATCTCGATTCAAGTGGTCAGCCGTGCGCGTCAGGCCGGCATTCGCCTCAATCCCAAGGACCTGTTCCAGCACCAGACCATTCAACGTCTGGCCCTGGTCGCGCAATTGGGCGATGACGAGTCGAGCATCGACCAACAAGCGGTCACCGGTGCGGCGTTGTTGCTGCCGATCCAGCAACAGTTTTTCGAAGACGATATCCCTGAGCGTCAGCACTGGAACCAGTCGGTGTTGCTCAAGCCGCGTCAGCCACTGGTCGCGGAGAAAATCGAGCAAGTATTGCGCGCGCTGGTCGCGCATCACGATGCCTTGCGCCTGAGTTTCACTCAGCACGACGGCGTGTGGCAGGCCGAGCACCGCGCGGTTGAAGACCTGCCGCACAACCTGCTGTGGCAGGAAGACGTCGCCGATGCGGCTGCGCTGGAAGCCTTGGGCAACCGCGCGCAGCGCAGCCTCGATTTGCACAACGGACCGCTGTTGCGCGCCGTGTTGGCGAATCTGGCCGATGGCACGCAGCGCTTGCAGTTGGTGATCCATCACCTGGCCGTCGACGGCGTGTCGTGGCGGATTCTGCTGGAAGACCTGCAAAACGCTTATCAGCAATTGCTCGATGCGCAGCCGCTGAGCCTGCCGTCCAAGACCAGCGCCTTCAAGGACTGGAGCGAGCACTTGCAGCGCTACGCCAACAGCGCGGCGTTACAACAGGAACTGGCTTACTGGCAGGCGTGCCTGAGCGATGTCGGCAGCGATCTGCCGTGCAAGCGTATGGACGCCGGTCAGCAGAACGGGCTGGCGCAGACGGTACAGACCAGACTCGGCGCGGAGCTGACCCGGCAACTGCTGCAAGAAGCCCCAGCGGCGTATCGCACTCAGGTCAACGACCTGTTGCTCACCGCACTGGCGCGGGTGATCGGGCGCTGGAGCGGGCAGCCATCGACGCTGATTCAGCTCGAAGGCCATGGTCGCGAAGAACTGTTCGACGGTGTCGATCTGACCCGCACCGTGGGCTGGTTCACCAGTCTGTTCCCGGTGCGTCTGACCCCGGCGGCTACACCGGGCGAGTCGATCAAGCAGATCAAGGAACAACTGCGCGCTATCCCCAGCAAAGGCATCGGTTTCGGCGCACTGCGTCATCTCGGCGATGCTCAGGCACAACAGAGCCTGCGCGCCTTGCCGACCCCGCGCATCACCTTCAACTACCTCGGCCAGTTCGACGGCAGTTTCGAGGGTGATGACGGCGCGCTGTTTGCACCAGCGCCGGACAATGCCGGCCTCGATCAGAGCGCGGACGCGCCGCTGGGCAACTGGCTGACCCTTAACGGTCAGGTGTATGGCGGCGAATTGCGCGTGGGCTGGACGTTCAGCAGCGAGCGTTTCGACAGCGCGGTAATCGAAGCACTGGCGGCGGATTACGCCGAAGAACTGGCGGCGTTGATCGGCCATTGCCTGACCCCAGGCGTTGAAGGCCTGACGCCGTCGGACTTCCCTTTGGCGGCGCTGAGCCAGGCGCAACTCGACGGCTTGCCTTTGCCGGCCCAGCAGATTGCCGATGTCTATCCGCTGTCGGCGATGCAGCAGGGCATGCTGTTCCACAGTCTCTACGAACAGGCCACTGGCGATTACATCAACCAGGTCCGGCTCGACGTCGAAGGCCTCGACCCGCAACGCTTCCAGCAGGCCTGGCAAGCGGCGGTGGACAGCCACGACATCCTGCGCACCAGTTTTGTCTGGCAAGGTGAACTGGCGCGTCCGGTGCAAGTGGTGCACAAGCAACTGGACATGCCATTCAGTGTGCTTGACTGGCGTGAGCGCAGCGATTGCCTGGGCGAGTTGAACGCGCTGGCCGCCGCCGAGCAGGCACAAGGTTTCGACCTGAGCCAGGGGCCGCTGCTGCGTATGGTCGTGGTGCGCCTGGACGATCAGCGTTGCCATTTGATCTACACCAACCACCACATCCTGATGGACGGCTGGAGCAACTCGCAGTTGCTCGGCGAAGTGTTGCAGCGCTACAGCGGCATCGCTCAGCCGGCGCTGGCCGGGCGTTATCGTGATTACATCGAGTGGTTGCAGCGTCAGGACGTGCAGGCCAGCGAACATTACTGGACCGCGCAACTGGCTGACCTCGAGGCACCGACCTTGCTGGCGCAGGCACTTCAGGCACAGCGTGGCGACGCTCAACGGGACGGCCATGGCGAGCACTTCTGCGTGCTCGACGCGGCGCAAACGCGGCAGTTGGGCGAGTTCGCCCGGCAGCAGAAAGTCACTCTCAATACGCTGATTCAAGCGGCCTGGTTGTTGCTGTTGCAGCGCTTGACCGGTCAACAGAGCGTCGCATTCGGCGCTACGGTGGCGGGGCGTCCGACAGAACTCAAAGGCGTCGAGCAGCAGATCGGTCTGTTCATCAACACCTTGCCGGTGATCGCCAGCCCACGTTCGCAATCGAGCGTAGGTGAGTGGTTGCAGAGCGTGCAGGCGCAAAACCTGACGCTGCGTGAGCATGAACACACGCCGTTGTTCGACATTCAGCGTTGGGCGGCGCGCAACGGTGAAGCGCTGTTCGACAACATTCTGGTGTTCGAGAACTATCCGGTATCCGAGGCGCTGGCGCAGGGCGCGCCGCAGGAATTGCGCTTCGGCGAGATCAACAACCATGAACAGACCAACTATCCGCTGACCCTGCTGGTGCACTTGAGCGACGAGTTGTCGATGCACTTCAGCTACCAGTGCGACAGCTTTGCGGCGCACAGCGTTGTGCAGTTGGGCGAATACTTGCAGCGCCTGCTCGGGCAAATGAGTGAGTCGGGCGAGCGTACGCTCAGCGAGTTGAACCTGATCGACAACGGCCCAAGTGCCGAGACCGATTTCGTCACCGAGCTGTGCATTCATCAGGGCATTGCCCGTCAGGTGGCGGCGACGCCGGCTGCCTTGGCGGTGACTTTTGCTGACCAGCAACTGACCTACACCGAACTCGATGCGCAGGCCAATCGTCTGGCGCACAAACTGATCGAGTTGGGTGTCGGCCCGGAAGTGCGCGTGGGCGTGGCGATGCCGCGTTCCGAGCAGTTGCTGATTGCCTTGCTGGCGGTGCTCAAATCCGGCGGCGCCTATGTGCCGCTGGACCCGGATTACCCGGCGGATCGCGTTGCCTACATGCTCGAAGACAGCCGTGCGCGGGTGCTGCTCACTGAGCAAGCGGTCGCTGCGACGCTGAGCGTGCCGGGCGATACGCAAGTGCTGCTGATGGATCAGGTTTCGCTGAACGCTTATCCGGCTAGCGCACCTCAAACATCGGTCACGCCGGACAACCTCGCCTACGTGATCTACACCTCCGGTTCCACCGGCAAACCGAAAGGCGTGGCCATCGCCCATCGCAACGTCATGGCGCTGATCGACTGGTCGGCCAAGGTCTACAGCCGCGACGACATCCAAGGCGTGCTGGCCTCGACTTCGGTGTGCTTCGACCTGTCGGTGTGGGAGCTGTTTGTCACATTGGCCAACGGCGGTTCGCTGATCATTGCGCGTAACGCTTTGGAGCTGGCGAACCTGCCGGCGCGTGATCAGGTCCGCCTGATCAACACCGTGCCGTCGGCGATCGCTGCCCTGCAACGCGCCGGGCAGATTCCGCCGAGCGTGCGCATCATCAATCTGGCTGGCGAACCACTCAAGCAAGGCCTGGTCGACGCGCTGTATCAGCAGTCGACGGTCGAGCACGTTTACGACCTGTACGGCCCGTCGGAAGACACCACCTATTCGACCTGGACCCGCCGCATTGCCGGTGGCCAGCCGCGCATCGGTCGTGCCCTCGATCACAGCGCCAGCCATTTGCTCGACGCCGATCTGCAAGCGGTGCCGCAAGGGATATCCGCCGAGCTGTACTTGTCCGGCGCCGGTATCACCCGTGGTTATCTGGGCCGTGCGGCGATGACCGCCGAGCGCTTTGTGCCCAATCCACTCGCCAGCAACGGCGAGCGCATGTACCGCACCGGCGACCTGATTCGTGAACGCGAAGAGGGTGAGCTGGAATACATGGGCCGCATCGACCATCAGGTGAAGATTCGCGGTTTGCGTATCGAACTCGGCGAAATCGAAGCGCGCCTGGTGGTCCATGTCGCCGTGCGTGAAGCAGTGGTGGTGGCCAGTGAAGTGCAGGGCAGCCAGCAGTTGATCGCCTACCTTGTGCCGAGTGATCCGGCAATAGTCGATGCCAGCGCCGAGCAGCAACGTCAGTTGCATGACAGCCTCAGTAACTGGCTGGGCGCAACGCTGCCGGATTACATGGTGCCGACCCACCGCATGTGGCTGGCGCAGATGCCGCTGACCCCCAACGGCAAGATCGATCGCAAGCGCTTGCCGGCCCTCGAACTGACGGCGGCGCAACAACACGTCGAACCGGTCAATGCCACCGAGCAGGCATTGGTGGGCATCTGGAAAGATGTTCTGGGACTGGCGCAGGTCAGCACCAGCGACAGCTTCTTTGCCTTGGGCGGCGATTCGATCATCTCGATTCAAGTGGTCAGCCGCGCCCGTCAGCAAGGCCTGGAACTGAGTCCGAAAGACCTGTTCCAGCACCCGACCATTGCGCAATTGGCCCTGCGTGTCGAAGCCTCCTGCGATAAGCCGGTGGCAGCACTGATTGAGGTGCCGCTGCATGGTCTGAGTGAGGCGCAAGTCGCCGAGTTGCCGTTGGCGCAGGATCAGTTGGCCGGTCTCTATCGCCTGTCGCCGATGCAGCAGGGCATGCTGTTCCTTGGCCTCAATTCGCCGGAAGCGGATCTCTACATCAACCAGTTGTGCATTCCGGTGCAGGGCCTTGAGCCGGCGCGCTTGAAAGACGCCTGGGCAACCGTCAGTCGACGCCACGATATCCTGCGCACCGGTTTCCTCTGGCAGGACATGGCCGAGCCGTTGCAATTCGTCCTGGCCGACCCGCAATTGCCGATCAGTCTGCTTGACTGGCGCGAGCAGGATCACTCGGCCGAAGCGCTGCAAGCGTTGGCCGATGCCGAACGGGCCAAGGGCTTCGATCTCGATCAGCCGCCGCTGCAACGCCTGACCCTGGTGCAGGTGAGCGAGGACAGTTATCAACTGATCTGGACCTATCACCATATCCTGATCGACGGCTGGAGCAGTTCGCAGTTGATCGGCGAGGTGTTGAGCCAGTACTCCGGCAAGCCATTGGCCGACGCCGTGCCGTACCGCCGCTATATCAACTGGCTGCAACAACAGGATGGCAACGCCAGCGAAGGTTTCTGGCGTGAGCATTTGCGTCTGCTTGACGAGCCGACCTACCTGGCCGACGCCGTGGCGCGTACCGGCAGTGGTCGCGGCCACGAGGCGTTGTACAGCCGCTTGGGCGAAGCTCGCACCGAACAGCTCAAAGCCTTCGCGCAAGCTCAGCAGGTGACCCTCAACACCTTGGTGCAGGGCGCGTGGCTGATGCTGCTCAGCCGTTACAGCGGCCAGCGCTGTGTCGCGTTCGGCGCGACGGTGGCGGGGCGCCCGGCGAGTTTGCCAGCGTCGGAGTCGATCCTCGGTCTGTTCATCAACACCTTGCCGGTGATCAAGGACGTACCGGCCGAGCAGGCGGTCGGCGACTGGCTGCGCGACTTGCAGGACTTCAACCTGGAAATGCGTGAGCGCGAATACACCCCGCTCACCGACGTGCAGCGCTGGGCCGGACGTGCCGGGCAGTCGCTGTTCGACAGCATCATCGTGTTCGAGAACCACCCGATCGACCAGGCGCTGCGCGAGTGGCGCGATGACTCGCTGAAGTTTGGCGAGATCAGCAACGCCGGCCTGACCAACTTTCCGATGGACTTGATGGTCACGCTCGAAGAGGGGCTGGTGATCGAGTACATGTTCCTGCGTGAGCATTTCGATCGGGCGACCGTCGAAGGCATTCGCCGCAACATGGAAGGCTTGCTCGCGGCGCTGGCCGAGGATGCGGCGCAACCGCTGGGGCGCATTGGTCTGCCGACTGGTCAGGCGGCTACCGCACAGGTTGTGCCGGCCGCTTCGCAAGCACCGGCCGTGCATCAGCGTATCGCTCAATGGGCGGCGCAGCGTGGCGAGCAGACGGCGCTGATCTTCAATGGCCAGTCCTTCAGTTACGGCCATATCGACGCCCGCGCCAACCGTCTGGCCCATGCGTTGATCGCTGAAGGCGTCGGTCCGGAAGTGCGCGTCGGCGTGGCACTGCCGCGTAGCGAAAACATGATCGTGGCGCTGCTCGCGGTGCTCAAGGCTGGTGGCGCTTATGTGCCGCTGGACGCGACGTATCCGCGTGAACGCCTGAGCTATCTGATGCGCGATTCCGGGATTGCCTTGCTGCTCAGTGATTCGAGTCTGCGTCAGATCATGCCGGCACAAGACAACCTGCATGTGCTGGAGCTGGATCAACTGAACCTGACCGGCCAGCCCGACACCACGCCGGATGTTGCGGTGCAACCGGGCAATCTCGCCTACGTGATCTACACCTCCGGTTCGACCGGCCAGCCGAAAGGCGTCGGTGTCGCTCACGGCCCGTTGGCGATGCACTGCGAGGCGATCGGTCAGCGTTATGAAATGAGTGAGGCCGATTGTGAGCTGCACTTCATGTCGTTCGCGTTCGACGGCGCGCATGAGCGCTGGTTGACCACCCTGACTCACGGCGCACGCTTGCTGATCCGTGACGACAGCCTGTGGACTGCCGAGCAGACCTACAATGCTCTGCACGAGCATGGCGTGACCGTGGCCGCGTTCCCGCCGGTGTATTTGCAGCAACTGGCCGAACACGCGGAACAGCACGGCAATCCGCCGCCGGTGCGCATCTACTGCTTCGGTGGCGATGCGGTGCCGGTGGCGAGTTTCGAACTGACCAAACGCGCACTCAAGCCGCAGTACATCATCAACGGTTACGGCCCGACGGAAACCGTAGTCACGCCGCTGATCTGGAAGGCTGGCGCTGACGATCAGTGCGGTGCAGCCTACGCGCCAATCGGCAGTGTGGTCGGCGAGCGCAGCGGTTATGTGCTCGACGCCGATCTCAATCCACTGCCGGTGGGCCTTGCCGGTGAGCTGTTCCTGGGCGGCGCGCTGGCCCGTGGTTATCTGGGCCGGGCTGGCGGCACCGCCGAGCGCTTCGTGGCCAACCCGTTCAGCACCGATGGCAGTCGTCTGTACCGCACCGGCGACCTGGTTCGCCAGCGCGAGGACGGCACTGTCGACTACCTGGGGCGGATTGACCATCAGGTGAAGATCCGTGGTTTCCGTATCGAACTGGGCGAAGTCGAGGCGCGCCTCAAGCAGCAACCGGGCGTGCGCGACGCCGCCGTGGTGGCTCGCGAGGGCGTCAGCGGCAAACAGTTGCTCGGTTATGTGCTGGCCAATGCCGATACGCAAACCGATGGTTTGTGCGAACGCCTGCGTGAACAGCTCAAGGCCAGCCTGCCGGACTACATGGTGCCTGCGCACCTGATGTTGCTCGATCGCATGCCACTGACGCCGAACGGCAAGCTCGACCGCAAGGCGCTGCCGAACCCGGATGCCGAGCAGCGTCAGGATTACCAGGCGCCACGCACCGAGCTGGAAAAGGCCATGGCGAAGATCTGGCAGGACGTGCTGAAAATCGAACGCGTCGGCCTCACCGACAACTTCTTCGAACTGGGTGGTGATTCGATCCTCAGTCTGCAAGTGGTCGCTCGCAGTCGCGTGCTCAAGGCTCAGGGCCTGAGCCTGAAACTGCGCGACCTGATGCAGAAACCGAGCATCGCCGAACTGGTCGCCAGTGTGCAGGGCAGCGCCGAAAAATCTACCGGGTTGTTGGCGATGAACGCTGAGGTCAAAGGCATTGCGCCGCTGTTCTGCATCCACGCAGGTTTCGGCACGGTGTTCGACTACGAGCCGTTGGCGCGCCGTTTGAACGGTCGTCGGCAGGTCTTGGCGATTCAGTCGCGGATGCTGCTGGACCCGGCGTTCAACGATGTCTCGTTGCAGAGCATGGCCAGCGATTACGTGGCACAGATCCGCGAGAAACAGCCACACGGACCGTATCACCTGTTGGGCTGGTCGCTGGGCGGGACGTTAGCGATGCTGATGGCCGCGCAACTGGAGCAGGCCGGACAGGCCGTGAAGTTCGTCGGTCTGGTGGACAGTTTCGTGCCGTCGGCCAAGGTCAACGAAGGCGCGGTGGACGACTGGCAGGCCGATCTGCGCGACTTCCTGCGGGTGACCCTGCCGGAGGCTGCGCCAGGTTTGCGCATCGACGGCGAGGAAACCGCGCAGAACCTGCGGGCGCTGTTCGCCCGCGCCATGAGCGCCGAACGCGGGGCGTCGACCTACGTGGCACTGGGCGCCGATGAACTGGCCCATGTGTTCAGCGTGGCCCGTCGACTCAAGCAACTGTCGTTGCAACTGGATCGCTGTGCACCTTTGACTGTCAATCCGATCTGCTGGTGGACGCTGGGTCGCGAAGAGGAGGCCGTGGAACTGGCGGCGCAACTCGCGCAGCCGGGGATGGGCGGTGAATGGCTCGATTGCGGGCACTTCCAGATCCCGCGGGATGAAACTTTCCTGTCTGAGGCTGAAGAAATGCTCGGCGAATTCGTTGAATCAGTAGCCATGTCCTGATCTGTGTTCTGAACCTGAAAAAGAACGGTCGGGCGCCTTTATGGCGCTCGACCTGTCTGGAGAGATACGAATGTCGTTGAACCCTGATATCGCCGCGTTCCTGCAACTGGTCGGCAACGGCCGGGCCAGTGGCAAGCGCGTTGGCATGCATGAGCTGAGCCCGGCAGAGGCCCGCGAACAATTTGATCAGTCGTCATTGTTGATGGATGCCGGTGGCGAAGAGCTGGAAGTGGTGAAAGAGCTGCAATTGCCTGTGCGCGATGGCACGCGCCTGCACGCACGCCTTTACAGCAATCAGCCTCTGAGCGTCGGGGCAGGGCGGCCGGCGCTGCTGTATTTTCATGGCGGCGGTTATGTGGTCGGCAGTCTCGATTCCCATGACTCACTGTGCCGCGCACTGGCTGCGATGGCCGATTGTGTGGTGCTTTCCGTCGCGTATCGACTAGCGCCGGAGTTTCGTTTTCCGACCGCAGCCGATGATGCCCGCGATGCCTGGGACTGGCTGGTAGCCAGTGCTGTGGATCTGGGCATCGATGCCACACGTCTGGCGATTGCCGGTGACAGCGTCGGTGGCAGCCTGACCACGGTGCTTGCTGCGCAACTGACGGATGCGGCTGTGCAACCGCGTCTGCAGGTGCTGATCTATCCGGTTACCGATGCCAGTCGCGGCACGCCTTCGATCGAGGAGTTTGGCGAAGGGTATCTGCTGGAGAAGGCTTCGTTGCAGTGGTTTTATGAGCACTATCAGCGCGATGCCAGCGATCGTCTTGACCCGCGTTTCTCGCCGTTGCTGGCTGAGGTTAACGCTAACGTTGCGCCGGTGCTGTTGGTCTTGGCCGAGTGTGATCCGTTGCACGATGAGGGCGTGGCGTATGCGCGTCATTTGCAGGCGGCGGGGGTTGCGGTGGAGCTGAAGGTTTATGAGGGCATGACCCACGACTTCATGCGCATGGGGGCGATTATTGATGAGGCTGAAGAGGCGCAGGGGCATATTGCTCGGCGCTTGGTAGAGGTGTTTGCTGTGGCTTGACGGGGTGGGGGAATATCCGTTTTTGCGGTGCTGCGGCTGGCGGTTTCGCCCTTACGGCGAGGCACTTTTTCCAGACGCCGAAAAAGTACCCAAAAAGGCTTGCTCCTGCGTTCGGCCCTCGCAGGCTCGGGTTCCTTCGCTGCGGGATCGATCCGGGCGCAGCGGCTCCGGTTTGCTTCGCTGCACCTCCTTCCGCTGTGTCTGGCTGCGCCAGACGGTCGCTGCGCTCCCACGCCCGGATCAATCCCTCCACTCAGCCTTCCGACGTCGCCTTACAGATCAAGATCAAAAGCACTCGAGCTAACGCTCATTGTTGAGTGGTGAAAAGCGTGTGGTCTGCTTCGGATCTGTGCTGGGGCTGCCCCTCATCGGAACGCCGCCCGCCCAGCCCTCTCCCGAGGGAGAGGGAGCCGATTTGTGGGCTTTTCAGAATATGAGTTCAACTCGATATCGCACGTCGGCGTACCTCCCCCAAACGCCGCGATCAGTCCCTCTCCCTCTGGGAGAGGCAGCCGATTTGAGGGCTTTTCAAAGCGTGAGTTCGACTCGGTATTTCACGTCGGCGTACCTCGCCCAAACACCTCGATCAGTTCCCTCTCCCTCCGGGAGAGGGCTAGGGTGAGGGGCTATTGATCTTGCTTGTGATCTGGCTTTGGCTTCGGTTTTTGATCATTTGCCCCATCGGCAGGCCGAGCGTAGGTGTTCATCCGGGGGTAGGCGCGCAGCGCCGTGCGGCGCAGCCGCATACATCGAGAGGAGGTGCAGCGAAGCAAACCGTAGGCGATGCCCCCGGATGGACACCGTAGCGAGGGAACACTGAGCCTAAGCGAAGTGCCGTACGCCAGGGGCAAAGCCTTTTGGTTCCTTTTTGGCGTTTGAAAAAGGGACTCGCTGTAAGAGCGAAACCGCCAGCGGCAGCACCCGAAGCAACGGATATAAACCCAAAACCCAAGATCCCAAAACCGCAAGAGCCTGGTCGGCCCACAGGCCGCCAAGCCCAAATCAGCCCCAAAAAAAACGCCAGCAAATGCCGGCGTTTCAGTGAGCGCTAAACGTATTACCAGTTGTAGGTCACGTCAGCAGTCATGGTACGGCCTTCACCGTAGTAGCAGTCGAGCGTACCGTTGCACGCAGCGACGTACTTCTCGTCGGTGAGGTTCTGCAAGTTAGCCTGCAGCTTCACACCTTTGACATGCAGCGGCGATTTTTCCAGATCGTAGGAAACCATCGCGTCATACACGGTGTACGACGGCACCTGGAAGGAATCTTCCACATAGTCCGAGCCGTAGCTTTGTTGCACGTAACGAGCACCCAGGCCCATGCCGAAACCGGCCAGAGCCGTGGAGATGTCGAAGTCGTAGTTGATCCACGCCGATGCGGTCAACGGCGGAGCCATAGCTACGGTGCGACCTTCGCGACCGTCGTTGGCGCTGTGCCACTTGGTCTGGTTACGCGACACGGCGGCCAGTACGCGCAAGTTCTGCGTGACATTGACCTTGCCTTCCAGCTCTACGCCACGCGAACGCACCGTACCGCTCTGCACGCTGAACCCCGGGTTGTTGAGGTCGGTGGTCAGCATATTGTCCTGGTCGATCTGGTAAGCCGACAGCTGAATGAAACCGTCGACGAAGGTCGGTTCGTATTTGATGCCGACTTCGTACTGCTTGCCGGTGGTCGGTTCGAACGCTCCACCGCTCATGTCGGTACCGGTTTGCGGCAGGAACGATTCGGCGTAGCTCACATAAGGCGTGATGCCGTTCTCGAACTCGTAGCCGAGGCCGGCGCGACCGGTGAACTTCTCGTCCTTCTGGTTGCTGTGACCGCCGGTCAGCGGTTGCTTGTTGTCGGTTTCGGCGAAGTCGTAACGACCGCCGAGGGTCAGGAACCACTGGTTCCAGCGCAGTTGATCCTGAGCGTACAGACCGGTCTGGGTGATGGTGTTATCCCATTTGTACGGCTGGCGGAAGTTGATCTGGCTGCCATACACCGGGTTGTACAGGTCGATACCCGGAGCGGTGCGGTCGTACAGGCCGAGGAACTTCGAGTTGAAGTGGTAGTAGTCCACGCCCAACAGGACGGTGTGATCGATATCGGCAGTCTTGAACTTGGCCTGGGCAATGTTATCGAGGCCGTAGACCTTGTTGTGCTGCGACCAGTCCACGGCGTAACGGCTCTGGAAGCTGTTGTCGTTGAGGCCGGTAACCGGGTTGGTCGGGAACGTATAGCCGTGCAGTGGCGCCACGTACTGGTCGTTGACGTCGGCGTAACGGGCATTCTGCTTGAAGGTCCAGACGTCGTTGAATTCGTGAGCAATTTCGTAGCCGACGACAAACTGCTCGCGATGGTACTTGTTCACGTCCGGCTCGCCGATGAAGCGGCTGCGGCTGATACGACCGTTGGAGGTGCTCTTGACCGTGCCGAACGCTGGCAGGCCCTGGGCTTCCGGTACATCGTGGTCTTTCTGGTACTGGCCGAACACGGTGATGGTGGTGCGGTCGTTCGGCAGCCAGGTCAGGCTCGGCGCCAGCATCATGCGGTTCTGGCTGGCGTAGTCGATGGCCGAGTTGCTGTCGTTGACCACACCGGTCAGGCGATAGAGGAATTCACCCTGATCGTCGATCGGGCCGCCGAGGTCGAAGGCACCGTAGGCGCGGTCATAGCTGCCGCCACCGATTTTGATTTCGTGCAGCGGTGTCGCGGTCGGACGCTTGCTGACCATGTTGACGATGCCGCCAGGCTGGTTCTGACCGTAGAGTACCGAGGCCGGGCCTTTGAGCACTTCGATGCGCTCGAGGGTGTACGGGTCGATCTGCAGCGAACCGCCGGTGCTGCCGCCGCCGTAAGGCATGTGCAGGCCGTCGAGGTACAGCGGAGTAGGGGAGAAACCGCGGGAGGTCGGCTCGTCAAAAATCTTCACGCGGTCGGCAAAACCGCCACCGGTAATGCCCGGGGTGTAACGCAGGGCCTCGGTGACCGATTGCGAACCGCGCATCTTGATTTCGTCTTGGGTGACGACGTTGATTGTCTGCGGGATAACCTTGATCGCCGTATCGGTCTTCGAACCCGTGGCGCTGCGTTTGGCGACGATCCCGTCAACCGGACCCCAGGCCGATTCCGCAGTGGCGGAGATGTTGGTCGGTGCCAGATCGAGGCTGGCGCCGCTGTTGCTGCGCGAGCGCAAAGCGACGTTATTGCCTTCAACGCTGTAGGCAATGTCGGTGCCGCTGAGCAACTGCGCGATGGCTGCAGTCGGTTCCAGGTTGCCGCTGACCGCGCTGCTGCGCAGACCACTCACTTCATCCGGGCTGTACAGCACCTGAAGGTTGGTCTGGCGACCGAATTCCTGCAAAGCGCTCCCCAGCGACTGGGCAGGAATATTGATCGCCATCGCCGCAGCCTGCGCCTGGCCGATCATTGGCAGGGTGAGGGCCATGGCGCACAGCGCTGGCAATGTGGAACGCAAGGAGCGGCGGATCAGCAGAGCCTTGGCGAGCGGGTGGAGTCCGTGCGGTGCGGGCATTATTCTTCTACTCTTCAAAGTATTGACTGAGAACGATTTCTATTAACTGTAAATGAGACGTTGAACCTTCCGAAAACCGGAAAGGCTCAACGCACTTTTTTTACAAAATTTTCACAATCAGGCAGGTTGAAGCTCGGTGACCACCTTGCCGGCGCTCATGCGCACCAATTGGTCGGCGACGTCGAAGTAACGATCATCGTGGGAAATAACGATGATGGTTTTGCCCAGACGCTTCAGGTCAGGCAGCAGCTCGGTGTAGAAAATGCGGCGGAAGGTCGGGTCCTGGTCGGCAGCCCATTCATCGAACACCAGCACCGGGCGCTCTTCCAGCCACGCATTGATCAGTGCCAGGCGTTTGCGCTGGCCGGTGGACAGGTCGGTGGTGGTGAACGAGCCGTCACGCACGCTGACCTTGTGCGCGATCTCCAGACGCTGCAGGTATTTGTTGGCGTCTTCCGGGATATGCGTGTCGCCCTGTACCACGTCGTCGAACAAGTAATAGTCGGCGAAAATCGTGGTGAACAACTGACGATAATCATCGCGGGTCGCGGCGTCGATGATCTGCTCGTTGAGGCGGATCTCACCCTGTTGCGGCGCGTACAGACCCAGCAGCAGCTTGATCAGGGTGGTCTTGCCACAGCCGTTTTCACCGACGATGAAAATGATGTCGCCCTGTTCGATTTTCAGGTTCACCGGGCCGAGACGGAACGGTGCCGCGCCTTCCACGGTCGGGAAACTGTACGACACGTCGGTCAGTTCGAGGCTGTGCACGACGTTGTTTTTCGGGCCTTGATCGCTGAGCAGCAGGTGCGGTTCAGGCGAGGAAAACTGCTCCGAAAGATCGGCGATGCGGCGGAAGGCGATCTGCGCGCGGCTGACAATCGGCAAGGTGCTGATCAGGTGTTCCAGCGGACCTTTCATGTACAGCAACACCAGCACGAAGCCGCTGATCACCGCTTTATCGGCGCTCGGCCACAGCGATTGCAGGCCCAGCGCCAAGCCGATGACCACAAAAAACAGCATCGAACCGAGGGTTTTGGCGATGACGAACGTGTTCACCGAACGCACCTGGGTGTCGCAGATCTTGTTCGCCGTTCCTTCAATGCCGGCAACGAACATGCGATGCCGGCGCGGGCGGTGGATGCGCAGTTCTTTCGCGCCTTCAGCCACGGCGTGGTAGTTCTTCTGCAACTCGTCTTCGTAGTCGCGGGCTTTCATGAAGCCCTGCATGCCACGCCCGCGGGCAATGTACTGAATGATCGTGCTGAGCAGAATCGCCACCACCACCATCAGAAACATCGGCCATGACAGCATCGCCAGATAGCCCATGCAGCCCAGGGTGACGGTCATGGAAATCGCCAGCGGGGCGAAAGCGAAAGCGAAGTCGCTGATGGTGTCGACGTCGTGGGTCAGCACCGGAATCAGGCGATGGCTGCGGTAGCGCTCGATCTGCTCGATGGGGGCGCTGAGGACTTTCTCGCCTAGCTCCTTACGCAGTCTGGCAATGATGTGCTGACCGACATAGTTGGTGCCGATGTCAGAGAAAATCGAACTGGTCAGGGCCAGCAGGCACAACCCGGCGAAGATCGCGACCACGGTGTTGCTCAGGTCGCCTTCGGTGTGCAGCACGCTGTTGATGGTCGCCAGCAGCGCGGTGACACTCAGACCACCGACCATGCCGAGCAGGGTCGAGACGGTCACGATCAGCCGAAAGGGTTTGAGCAGGGCGAACAATTCTTTGATCACCCCGCGTGTTGGTTTGCTCATGGAGGTTCCCTGCTGGAAAAAGCGGCGAAGGCCGGCATGGTTCGCGGACTTCGCCTGGATGACGTAGAGGGCGGTGGCGCACCGTGTCGGTTCGCGCTCACCTGTAAAACGACTGGCAGGACGGCTAATTTAGCCGGGCGAGGGCGTTACAGATCGCGGGCGACGCGAAAGCCGATCCAGTCGCCGCGCGTGTCGGTGTAGGTGGCGTTGCGGTTGCCGGAGCGGGAGAACACCGGCGCTTCGCCCCAGTCGTTGCCACGAATACGGCGGATCTCGCATTTGCCGCTCAGCCAGGCGCTGCCGTCGCTCGGTGCGCCGAGGTAGTTTTCGTTGTAGCAGTCGGCCGTCCATTCATAGATATTGCCGTGCATGTCGTACACGCCGAAGGCGTTGGCTGGAAAGCTGCCGGCCGGCGCAGTGAAGTTGTAGCCATCGGCGGCGCCGTAAGTGTTGGCGTGTTTGGCGATGCTGTATTCCTTGCCTTCATCGAAGGGGAAGGGGAACGGCCCGCTGTTGCCGGCACGAGCTGCGTATTCGCGCAGGGATTCGCTGACCAGTCGATATTGTTTGCCGGTTTTTTTCGACAGCCACGCCACGTACGCTTCGGCTTCAGGGAAGTCCATGCACACCGCTGGATGCTTGTCGGTGTACTGCTTGCGCGGATCGCTGCCCTGATAGTCGGGAATGCCAGCCTTGCACGCACGACCTGGACGGGTGTCGCCGTCGGGCATTGTGTAGCCGCTGTCCTTGAGGTAGGCATCCCACTCGCCGCGCAGTACCTGAAAGCGGCTGATCGCCAGCGGCTGGGCAAACGTCACCGGGTGCATCGGGCCTTCGTCAGGCTCACGGCCGACTTCATCGTCCGGGGTGCCCATGGTGAAGGTGCCGGTGGGCAGGACGACCATTTCCGGGCAGTCCTTGCAGTCCTTGAACACCTTGCCCGGCGCCGGCGGTGTGGCGGCCTGGACAGCGCCAGGCAGCAGGCCGGCGGCGAGGGCGGTGAGCATCAGCGCCGGCAAGGTCTTGAGGGGAAAACGACGCAGTTCACTGTTCATGGCGGGTCTCGCTAAAAGGAAAAGGGAGCGCTCAGAGGGCTTGGTCGAGCACGGCCAGCAGACGGTCGATTTGTGCTTCGTCATTGAGCAGCCCGGGTGCGGTGCGGATCACCGGGCCGACATCGCGGTGGACGGCATCGGCCACCACGCGGTTGGCCATCAGGTGCGCAGCGATCTTGTCGCTGTCCTTGCCCTTGACCCGGAAGAACGAGAAGCCGGCAGACAGCGCCGGGCTCAATGGCGTGACGAGCTCGATTTGCGGACGTTGTTGCAGGCGTTGTTTCAAGTAACTGTTGAGCGCGTGAATGCGCGCTTCGACGTCGGCCTTGCCCAGCTGCAGATGCAACTTGAACGCCTCGTCCAGTGCCCAGCGGTGTTCGAACGCGTGGTAGCCACCGGGGGTCATGGTGGTGGAAAACGCGGTCGCCTCGGAGAACGTCGGAATAACTGGCGTAACGTATCTGACGTCTTCGAAGCGGCTGCAAATGATCCCGGTACCCCGTGGGCCAAACATCCATTTGTGTGTGCCGGCAATGAAGAAGTCGCAGTTCATTTGCGCGAAGTTCAGGTTGTCCACACCGAAGCCGTGCACGCCGTCGACCACGTAGACGATCCGGTCGGCATCGCTGCGGCCGCGATTGTGCTTGTCGACGATCGCGCCGATCTCGCCGATGGGCAGTTTCAGGCCGCTGCCCGAATGTACCCAGCACATCCCCAGCACGCGGGTTTCGGGGCGGATGGCGTTGTCGATATTGGCGAGGATTTCGTCTTTGCTGGCGTGGTAAACATCCTTGAACAGAGGGATCTTGCGCACCCGTGTGCCATCGCGTTCGGTGCGCAGGGCGAGGATGGTGTGGGTCGCGTAATGTTCGTGGACGGTGGTGAGAATTTCCTGATCGGCGCGCACATGCACGCCGCCATAGATCGTCGCCAGACCTTCGGTGGTGCTGCCGGTCAGCGCGATCTGTTTGGCGTTGGCCTGCAAGTAGCGAGCGGCCCAGACCCGCACGTTTTCCTCGCGTTGTTCGATCACGCCGAGGTCCCAATCCATCGCCAGGCCGGGATTCTTGTCGATAGCCGCGCGATGCTGCTCGATGGCCTTGCGCACCGGTTTGGGGTGCGAGGTGATCAGGAAATTGGAGAAATGCAGGTAGTCTGGGTCCTGATCGAACAGCTGCTGCAACTGCGCCCATTTGTTGCGCGGCAGCGGTGCCGCGGCTGAAGCACTGGCGAGATCGGGCAGGCTCGCCCCAAGGGGCAACGCCGCAGCAACGATCCCGGCCTGCTTGAGAAAGTCCCGGCGGTTACTCATGGCTTGGCAGTTCCCGGTGCAGCCGCCACCGCCGGTTTCGCGGCTTTTTCGACCTGATCCCAAACGCGCAGGAAGTTACCGCCCCAGAGCTTGGCGATATCCGCCTCGGAATAACCGCGCGAGATCAACTCGGCGGTGACGTTACGGATCTCGCCAACGTTCTCGAAACCTTTGACGCCACCGCCCTCGTTGAAGTCGGAGCTGATGCCGACATGGTCGATGCCGATCTTGCGTACCGCGTAATCGATGGCGTCGCCCAGGTCCTTGAGGCTGGCTTTCGGTTCTTCTTCGAGGATGCCGTAGAGGCGACTGGCGTACTGGCCGAACTTCTGCTCGGACCACGCTGCAATGATCGGGTCGCCGGGCATCAACGCCATGGCCAGGTTTGGCAGGGGCGGCAGATCGAAATCCTTGCGCATTTCATTGAGCTTGTCTTGCGTGGTCTGGGTCAGCGGGCGCAAGTATTGCGAGAACGCGACAATCTGCACCACGCCGCCGCTGTTCTTGATCAGCTGCATTTCCTTGTCGCTGAGGTTGCGCGGAATATCGACCATCGCGCGCGGTGCCGAGTGCGAGGCGATCAGCGGCGTGCGGCTCAGTTGCGCGACCTGCTCGAGAGCCTTGGTCGACATTTGCGAGACGTCGATGATCACACCCAGATCGTTGAGACGCTTGACCGCTTGCTTGCCCAGATCCGAGAGGCCGTCGAGGGCATCCGGTGAATCGTTGAGGAACGGCAACGGGCGCGATGAATCGGCCCAGTCGTTATTGCCGATATAGCTGAAACCGAACATGCGCATGCCGCGCGCCGTCCACATGTCCAGCAGGCTCAGGTCGTGGCCCAGCGGGTAGGCGTTGAGCATACTGATGAAAATCGCGAATTTGCCTTCGCCGTGCAGGCGGCGGAAATCGTCCGGGGTATAGGCGATGGCGACTTGATTGGGATAGTCGCGGACCATGCCGGAAATGATCTTGAAGCGAATTTCCTGCTGATTGCGCGCCTCGTCAACGAAACCGGGGGTCGGCTTGTGCGGTGCGTTCGGGCCGTTCCACATTTCCGGCCAGCCGAAGATGGTCAGTGCCGCGCCGGACAGGCGACCGCGATTGGCTTTGGCCAGATCGAACTGGCCGTCACCGTCCTTGTCGGCTTCGTGGCCATCGGTGCCGAAGTTTTGCGTCAAGCTGACATGGCTATCGAAAGAGAGCATGCGTTCGTGCAACTCATCCGCCTGTTTCATGACTTTGGCCGGGTAGCCGAGGTCATCCTTGAACCAGTGTTGCCATACGGCAAAGCCTGCGCCGGCGCTGATCGCCAAGGCTAACGGCAGGCCAATGAATAGAGCCTTTTTCGAACGTGGTTTTGTCATTGCCATCTCAGTCGGGTTCGCCATTGAGGTGCAGGCGCGGGGGCCTTTGCTATCTGGGAAGAACGAGTGATCAGCAGGGAAATTTAGGCCGGCGGCGCCGTGGCGAAAACGCGCGCTTAAATTTGCCGCGGCAACAAACGTTCTAGCTTGGATAAAGCCTGCTTCATGGCTGACACAGGTAGGGCAATGAAGATTTCTCGACGATGGTTCATGGCAGGCCTGGCGCTGACGGGCGCCGCCGTGCCGGCGGCTTATTTCGGGCATCGTGAATGGACGAAGCCGGATCCGACGATCACGCCGGGCGAGGCCTCTTTTGATGTGGCGGACATGGCCGGTCAGCGCCTGGCGAACGCCTTGCGCGGGGTCTGGGATATCCGTTTCGAAGGCGCCGACGCGGGCCTTGCAGGCTTGCCGCAGAAAGGCCTGCAAGTGTTTCTCGACATCGGTCATAAAGGCCGGGGCGTGTGCGGTTTTCTCGATACGCCGGAGCGTTTGCGCTCTGCTGAAACACCGCGTTACCGAATTCTCGGTGATCTGGCCAAGGCCGATGCGGCGAAGCTGAGTTGGCGGCTGATCGGCGCTGATGGCCAGATCAGCTATGAGCTGGAAATGATCCTCGATGAGGTCTGGGCCGACTTCGGCAATGCTGGCAGCGGTACCCTCAGCGGCAAAGCGCTGCGCCTCGACCGACCGTTGAATCTGCCCGCGCAGGACAACCGCTTCGTCGCGGTCAAGCAGCTGTTTCCCGAAGCCCGCGAACGCACGCCGCTGAACGCGACGCTGCTGGCGTGGCTGATTTCCCCCGAGCATCGCCTCTTCCACCAGTTGTGGCATGCGACCCGGGACAAGTGGCACAAACTGCCCGAGGACAAGCGCGAGGCGCTGCGCGGGATTGGCTGGCAGCCCGGGCCGCGTGACAAGGAGCGCGATGCCCGTGGCCCGCGCAAGGATCGCAACGGTTCAGGGGTGGACTTCTTTTTCATGCACCGGCACATGCTCGGTACAGCGCGCTCGATGCAGGACCTGCCGTCCTGGGAGTACTTCCCGCTGCCGCAGCCGGAGTTGATCCGTGATCGCATCGGTTTCGCCCGCTACTTCGACAACCACGACGGCACGGCGTTGCCGCCAACGTGGACGGCGGCGGGCGACGATGAGTTCAGTCAGTGGGTCAGCGACATCAAGACCGCCGAAACCTATGAAAGCAACTTCCAGGTCTGGGAGTCGCAATACCGCGATCCGGCGTATCTGGCCAAACTCACGCTGGGGCAGTTCGGCTCCGAGGTAGAACTGGGCCTGCATGACTGGCTGCACATGCGCTGGGCTTCGGTGCCGCGCGATCCATCCAATGGGCAACCGGTGCCATTTGCGCGGGATCCGGCGGACTTCGCCGCGCGTTGGTACAACGCTGAAAACGACTTCCTCGGCGATCCGTTTTCGTCCCACGTCAATCCGGCGTTCTGGCATTTCCATGGCTGGATCGACGATCGCATCGAAGACTGGTTCCGCGCCCATGAGCGTTTTCACCCGGGTGAAGTCAGCCGCCTGCAGGTCAACGGTGTGCAGTGGTTTGCGCCGGGGCGTTGGGTCGAGGTTGATGATCCGTGGCTGGGACCGATCACTCACGGGTGCAGCACCACGCCGGGCCTGCAGGTGGGCAAGTCGGTGGAGATGGACCCTGAAACCATGAAGCTGGCCCTGCGTATCACCTTCATCACCGACGAAGAAAAACTCGCCGGACTGTTCCGCCGCGTGCCGCAACGACCGTGGTATGCGCGCAATCTGAAGGCTAAAACCAGCCCGGCTTGAGGGCTGGGTCATCGTTCATTCGCGAGCGGGCTCGATCCCACAGGATCAGGTGTTGATCGCAGATTGCGCAAACACCGCCAATCACTGTGGGAGCGAGCCTGCTCGCGAAAGCGCTCTGCCAGGCAACGCTATTACTGCGTCCACCCACCGCCCAGGGCCTTGTACAGCGCAATGCTCGCCTGCACCCGTGACAGCCGCAGTTGTGCGTTCTGATCTTGCGCGGCGTACAGCGTGCGCTGGGTTTCCAGTACCGTCAGCAAGTCTTCGGCGCCGGCCTCATAGCGACTTTGCGCGATGTTGAAAGCGCTCTGCGCCTGATTCAATTCTTCGTTCTGCCACAACCGCTGTTCGTCCAGGCGACGAATGCTGTTGAGCGCTTTTTCCACATCAGCGAAACCGTTGATGATCGCACCACGATAGGTTTCCAGCAGCTCTTGCTGGCGCGCCGTGGCCTTGTCGCGTTCGGCGCCGAGGCGACCGTTGTTGAAGATCGGCGCGACCAGTCCGGCGGTCAGGTTGTAGAACGGGCTGCGAATCAGATCGTCGAACTGATTGGCGCCGGAACCGAGCTGGGCGGTCAGGGTCAGCGCCGGCAACATCGCTGCACGGGCGACTTTTACGTCCGCCTCGGCGGCGGCCAGTTGTGCTTCGGCGCGCGCGATGTCCGGACGATGAGTGAGCAACTCGCTGGGCACGCCGGCGGCAATATCAGGCCATTGCAGGTGATCGAAGGATTCTGTCGGCGACAGTTGCTGCACCGGTCGGCCGAGCAGGGCGGCGAGGCTGATCAACGCTGCCTGGGCCTCCTGTTGCACGCGCGGCAATTGCCATTGCTGGGCGGCGACCAGACTTTTCTGCTGCGCCAGTTCCAGCGCGGTCGCCGAGCCTGAATCAAAGCGCGTCTGCACCAGTTTCAGTACGCTTTGTGCGTTAGCCAGATTGAGTTCGGCGATGCGGCTCTGCTCGCGCAGCGACAAGGTTTGCGCATACGTGCTGGCCACGCCGCTGAGCAATGTCAGCTCGACGGTTGCGCGGTCGAATTCGCTGGCCTGCAAGGTGAACTGCGCGCTGTCCCGCGAGGCGCGTTTGCCACCCCAGAAATCGATTTCGTAAGTGGCGCTCAGGTTGGTGTCGAAGTAGTCCACGGCTTTGTTGCTGCTGTTGGCATCGAGCTGGCTGTAACCATTGCCACGCAGCAGTTTCTGCCGATTGGCATTGAGCCCGGCCTTGATCTCCGGCAGCAATGAGCCGCCGGCGATCACCGTGCCGGCCTGTGCCTGGCGCACGCGGGCAACGGCGGCCGCGAGGTCAAAACTGCCGGCGCGGGCCTGTTCGATCAGGCGATCCAGCTCGGGGCTGCCGAACTGCGTCCACCACTGCAGGTTGTTGCGGGCGCTGCTGGCGCTGTGCGGCGATTGCCAGGTCGCGGGCGCTTGCACGCCACTGTCGGGGCGTTGCACGGGACTGCCGCAGGCGCTGAGGATCAGGCACACGGTCAACAAACTGAGGCGCGGTTTCATAGATCGATCATTCACTGGTAAGGGCCGTGACCGGGTCGAGCCGGGCAGCTTTGCGGGCCGGCATAAAGCCGAAGACAACGCCGGTCACGAGTGCGCAGCCGAAAGCGCCGAGCACCGCCAGCAACGAAAATGCGACGGCCACTTCGCTGAGAATCAGTACACCGCCGACGATCAACGCCAAGGCGATCCCGGCAATGCCGCCGACCACCGAGAGCATCACGGCCTCGGTGAGAAACTGGCGCAGAATGTCGCGCTGCCGCGCCCCAGTGGCCATGCGGATACCGATCTCGCGGGTACGCTCACGCACGGTCATCAGCATGATGTTCATCACGCCGATGCCGCCGACCAGCAGGGAAATCGCAGCAATCGAGCCGAGCATCAGCGACAGGGTGTTTTGCGTGCGCGCCTCGGCCTGGATCATCGCGGCGTTGTTGGTGAGTTCGAAATCCTTCTTGCCGTTGTGCAGGCGCAGCATCAGTTGCTCGATGGCTTCTTCGGCGTCCTTGACCTTGCGCGCGTCCGTGGCGGCGATGGCCACGTATTCCGGATCGCGGGTGCCGAACAGCCTGACACTGGCGGCCGAGTAGGGGATGGCGATGCGGTTGTCACTGTCCGAGTCACCAGAACTGGCACCTTTTTCCGCGAGCACGCCGACCACCTGAAACGGCACGTTTTCGATCAGGATGTATTGGCCGATCGGGTTGATCACATCCTTGAGCAGTTTGCTCCGCACTTTATGGCCAATCACTGCCACTGCGGCGGCGTTCGCCTCGTCGGCCTCGGTGAAATAGCTGCCTTGCACCACCGGCCAGTTGAAGATCGCCGGGAAGTTGGTGTCGTTGCCGCCGACGTAGCTCAAATGGTCGGCATTGCCGAACCGCACGCCAGCTTCGGCGCCGTTGACCGGCATGATCCGTTGCACTTGCGGCAGGCTTGCCAGCGCGCGGACGTCGTCGAGGGTGATGATCCCCGGTGGTGTGCGCGGGTTGGGCGCCGAGCCGCTGAGGTAAATGATGTTCGAGCCAAACGCGCCCATTTGCGCCATGACCTGACGCTTGCTGCCTTCGCCGACGGCGAGCATCACCACCACCGAGGCCACGCCGATGATGATGCCGAGCAGGGTCAGCGCAGTGCGAAAGCGATTGATCCACATCACCCGCCATGCGGCGTGCAAGGCGTCGACCAATTCACCTTTCCATGCCCCGGTGGCTTCGGCGCCCTCGATCAGACGCTTGCGTAGATCGACCGCTTGCAGGGCTCCGGGGTTGGCGCTGGTCTGGGCGTGGGGATTGTCTGTGGAGCTGTCGCTGATGATCAGGCCGTCGCTGATTTCGATGATGCGTTTGGCCCGCGCCGCCACTTCGCGATCATGGGTAATCAGGATCACCACATGGCCTTGGCTCGCCAGTTCGTCGAGCAGCGCCATGACCTCTTTGCCGCTGTGACTGTCGAGGGCGCCGGTCGGTTCGTCGGCGAGAATGATATGGCCGCCGTTCATCAAGGCGCGGGCAATCGACACCCGTTGTTGCTGACCGCCGGAGAGCTGGTGCGGACGGTTGCCGGTGCGTGAGGCGAGGCCGAGACGATCGAGCAGGGCAGCGGCGCGGGCATGGCGTTCGGCCGCTGGCGTACCGGCGTAGATCGCTGGCATCTCGACGTTTTCCTGGGCCGAGCCGGACGGAATCAGGTGGTAACCCTGAAACACGAAACCAAAGGCTTCGCGGCGCAGCCACGCCAGTTCGTCGCTGTCGAGGCCGGCGACGTTTTCCCCGGCGAAACGGTATTCACCGGACGTCGGTCGGTCGAGGCAACCGAGGATGTTCATCAGCGTCGATTTACCGGAGCCGGATGCGCCGACAATCGCCACGAATTCACCGGCGTGGATCGACAGGTCGATACCGCGCAGCACATGAACTTCAGGCGCGTCGCCGCCGCCGTAGGATTTGCGGATGTCCTGCAGGTCGATCAGAGGTGTTTGCATTCAGCCTCCGCTGCCAACAGCCGGGCCGATCAGCAAGTGATCGCCTTCGTTGAGACCTTCGATAATCTGTACTTTCAAACGGTCGCTGATACCGGTGCGTACTTCGCGGGACTGGATGTCACCGTTGGCGGCAATCACCTGGGCCGTCTGCAGATCGGCGCTGGTGCTGCCTTGCAGCGCGGCGATCGGGGCGGTGAGAACGTCTTTCGCCTGACTGGCGACAAAGAACACCTGGGTGGTCATCTCGGCCATCAAGGCGTTATCGGCGTTATCGACGTCGAGCAGCACGGTGTAGAGCACCACGCGGGCGCTACCGCTTTTACTGCTGCTGGCAGGGCTGCCGCCGCCCTGACTGGTCTGATCGAGCGGTTTTGGCGGCACCGGCAGGATTTGCCGCACGGTGCTGCTCCAGCGCCGGTTGCCGCCGCTGAGGGTGGTGAAGTAAGCGGTCATGCCCGGTTTGACATGGCCGATATCCGCCTCGGAAACCTCGGCCCACACGGTCATCGGCGACAGCTTGGCGATACGCAGAATCAGCGGCGTCTGTTGTTGTGCGTTGAGGGTCTGGCCTTCGCGGGCGTCGAGGGCAACCACGGTGCCGGCCATGGGCGCATAGATCCGCGTGTAGCCGAGCTCGGCCTGATCGCTGCGCAGGCTGGCTTCGGCTTGGCGGATCTGCGCCTGGAACATGTCGATGCGCGCTTGCGTGGCTTTCAGTTCGGCGCGGGCGGTCTGCACGTCTTCCTCGCGCGTTGCACCGCCGGCGGCCAGATTCTGTTGGCGCTGATACTTCTGTTGCGCCAATTGGTGCTGGGCACGTTGTTCCTGCAATTGCGCCTTGAGGTTTTCGATCGAGAAGCGGCCAGCGTCAAGTTTGGCCTTTTGTGTCGATGGATCGATTTCCACCAGCAGTTGACCTTCCTTGACCACGTCGCCGACTTCGACATGGATTTTCTGGATCTGCCCGGAAGCCTGCGCACCGACATCCACGTATCGGCGCGGTTGCAGGGTGCCGAGCGCGGTAACGCTGCTTTCGATGTCGCCACGGGTCACTTGCACGGTGGCGAATTTATCCCGGCCTGGCGGCAGGATCTGCCACGCGGCGAACGCGACAACGGGGATCAGACAGAGGACTACGAGCAGGGCGCGTCGGGCGGGGCGGGGACGTTTCATGCAGGGTTCCGGCCAGTGGAAATCGGCCCGTCGTTCGGCTGGCACACAGGTTCGGGCAGCACGGAACGCTGTCGCAAGGTGCGACAGACACGGGGAGCTGTCCTGTAAACGAGAGAAGCGTGGGGGAATTTAACTGCGGACACACGAAGTTACAGCTATAGAACAGCACTATTTGTCGGTCAACGACAAACATCACTTTAAATCTATATGAGAATTACTATAAATTACGCACCTCAAGTTGCCACTATCTTGCTACTGCGTTTTGCGCAGGGGTCAATCGGTGAGCTCAAGGACAGAACCCGCAGGTTTGCGGCCGGGAGTCATGTTGGAAAACTACTATCGCGAGCTGGTGTGTTTCCTGAACGCCAAGCTCGGCAACCGTCAGGTTGCCGAAGATGTGGTGCATGACGCCTATCTGCGGGTGCTGGAACGTTCCAGCGACACACCGATCGAGCAACCCCGGGCCTTTCTTTACCGCACCGCGCTCAATCTGGTCATCGACGACCATCGGCGCAACGCTTTGCGCCAGGTCGAATCACTCGACGTGCTCGATAATGAAGAGCGCTATTTCACCCCGTCACCCCACGGCACCCTCGATCATGGCCAGCGCCTGGAGATGCTTCAGCGCGCGCTGGCCGAGTTGTCACCGCTGTGCCGCGAAAGTTTTCTGCTGCGCAAAATCGAAGGCCTGTCGCACCCGGAAATCGCTCAGCAACTGGGGATTTCCAAGGCTCTGGTGGAAAAGCACATCGTCAATGCCATGAAACATTGCCGTCTGCGCATCAAACAATGGGATGCCCATTGAGCCGTCCGCGTTAAATTTTATTTCACTGTCCTCGTTCCTACTCAACAGACGACCTGCTGTCCTGCTCAAGGCCAGTCAGGTCACTTAGGCTCTCCTTGCCCCTTGTTGAGGGGTTCATCCAGAGGACACTGGAAATGACTCAGGCAATTGCATCGCCCATCGTTCACGACCTGATCGGCGTCGGTTTCGGCCCTTCGAACCTGGCGCTGGCCATCGCTCTGCAAGAGCGCGGGCCGACCCACGGCGAGCTGGATGTGCTGTTCCTCGACAAGCAGGCCAATTACAGCTGGCACGGCAACACCCTGTCGACCCAGAGCGAGTTGCAGATTTCCTTCCTCAAGGATCTGGTGACCCTGCGCAATCCGACCAGTCCGTATTCCTTCGTCAATTACCTGAAGTACCACGGTCGTCTGGTCGACTTTATCAACCTTGGCACCTTCTATCCGTGCCGCATGGAGTACAACGACTACCTGCGTTGGGTCGCCGGGCAGTTCACCGAACAAAGCCGTTACGGCGAAGAAGTGCTGACCATCGAGCCGGTGCTGCACAACCATCAGGTTGAAGCGCTGCGCGTCATCTCCCGTGGCACCGATGGTCAGCAATTCGTGCGCACCACCCGTTCGGTTGTCGTCAGCGCCGGCGGCACCCCGCGAATCCCCGAGGCGTTCAAGGCGCTGAAGGGCGACACTCGCGTGTTTCACCATTCGCAATACCTGTCGCAAATGGCCAAACAGCCGTGCGTGAACAATCAGCCGATGAGCATCGCAATCATCGGTGGCGGGCAGAGCGCGGCGGAAGCCTTCATCGACCTGAACGATTCGTTCCCGTCGGTGCAGGTCGACATGATCCTGCGCGGTTCGGCCCTGAAGCCTGCGGACGACAGCCCGTTCGTCAACGAAGTGTTCTCGCCGGAGTTCACCGATCTGGTGTTCCAGCAGAACAGCGCCGAGCGCGAACGTCTGGTCAATGAGTACCACAACACCAACTACTCGGTGGTCGACATCGATCTGATCGAACGCATCTACGGCATCTTCTATCGCCAGAAGGTTTCCGGGATTGCCCGTCACGCGTTCCGCACTCTGACCACCGTCGAAAAGGCCACCGCCACCGAAAACGGTATCGAACTGGCCGTGCGCAACAACGCTACTGGCGAAGTCACCGTGCGCAACTACGACGCCGTTGTTCTGGCCACCGGTTACGAGCGGCAGATGCACCGCAAACTGCTGGCGCCGCTGGAAGAATATCTGGGTGACTTCGAAGTTGATCGCAACTACAAACTGATCACCGACGAGCGCTGCAAGGCCGGCCTCTACATGCAGGGCTTCTGCCAGGCCAGCCATGGTCTGAGCGATACTCTGCTGTCGGTGTTGCCGATTCGCGCGGACGAGATTGCCGGCTCGTTGTATGAACATGGCAAGAATCGCGCGCATCGTTCGATGGCGGATCTGTTGTTGGCGACTGCCAGCTGATTTTTTAGCGCCTCACATACCGCTTTCGCGAGCAAGCTCGCTCCCACAGGGGATTTTCAGTGAACACAGATTTTGTGTCAGATGAAGATCCAATGTGGGAGCGAGCTTGCTCGCGAAGGGGCCCTCCAAAGCGCCACACATTCTGTTCCTGAACCCTTCCTGAACATCCCCCACATTCCCCGACACACCTCCTTTTGCCGGTTTACTCTCCAATCATCGGGGCGTAAGCTTCGCGCGTTTTCATCAATAGCGGAGACCCACAGTGGGTACTTGTTCGAGTGACAGTTGTCGGCCGGTCTCGGTAACCGGCAGATTCTCGGCAAGATAACGCGCAGCCTTTCTCTGCCGTTGTCTCGCCGTAAAAGCGAGCAGCGGCATCCCGTGCATGACCCGTCCTGGGCCATGTCTGGACGTTCCTTCTCATCGACGCTGAACAGAGCGTGATTGCGACTTTATCGTCGTGATCGCAGCCCTATCGACACGCCTGTCTTTTCTGACCGGCGCGCCAGGCCTTGCCGTGCCGGTTGTTCCGGCGGACGAGGCGCGGCCGTACCTGCTTGACGGTTTCCCGGCTGACCATAGGGGCAACAGCCATGAAACTTACGCTCAAGGAATTTTTCGCAGGTTTTCTGCGGACCCGCCACATCGCCCGACACTTCCGTCGCCTGGCGCTGCTGGAATCGATCAACGACACCACGGTCAGCCGTGAAGTCCCACCCACTCTGGCCAACACCCTGGTCGATGCCGCGCATTGCGACAGCGGTGTGTTGCTGTCGTCACTCGGCACGCATTCCGATGGCCTCACCGATTTCGAAGTCGATGCACTGCGTGCGCAATACGGCCTCAACGAAGTCGAACACGAGCAGCCGCTGCCCTGGTGGATTCACCTGTGGCACTGCTACAAAAACCCGTTCAACCTGCTGCTGACCCTGTTGGCGGTGATCTCGTGGCTGACCGAAGACCTCAAGGCCGCCGTGGTGATTTTCTCGATGGTGGTGCTGTCGACGCTGCTGCGCTTCTGGCAGGAAAGCAAATCCAACCAAGCCGCCGATGCGCTGAAAGCCATGGTCAGCAACACCGCCACGGTGATGCGCCGTGACGCGCCGCGCAGCGAATTGCCGATCAAGCAACTGGTGCCGGGCGATCTGATTGTGCTCTCGGCCGGTGACATGATTCCTGCCGATTGCCGTGTGCTCAGCGCCAAGGACCTGTTCGTCAGCCAAGCTGCAATGACCGGCGAATCGATGCCGGTGGAGAAGTTTCCACACCAGCAGGATCGCGATACGCGCAATCCACTGGAGCTGGACAACATTCTGTTCATGGGCACCAACGTGGTGTCCGGCACAGCGGTGGCAGTGATCCTCACCACCGGCAACAGCACCTATTTCGGTGCGTTGGCGCAACGAGTTGGAGCGACTGATCGCGCAGTGACGTCGTTCCAGCAAGGCGTCAACAAAGTCAGCTGGCTGTTGATCCGTTTCATGTTTGTCATGGCGCCGCTGGTGCTGTTCATCAACGGTTTCACCAAGGGCGACTGGACTGAAGCACTGCTGTTCGCGCTGTCGATTGCCGTCGGCCTGACCCCGGAAATGCTGCCGATGATTGTCACCTCGACGCTGGCCAAAGGCGCGGTGTTCCTGTCGCGCAAAAAAGTCATCGTCAAACGTCTTGATGCGATTCAGAACTTCGGCGCCATGGACGTGCTGTGCACCGACAAGACCGGCACACTGACCCAGGACAAAATCTTCCTCGCGCGCAACGTCGATGTCTGGGGCCAAGACTCCGATGACGTGCTGGAGATGGCGTATCTGAACAGCTACTACCAGACCGGGCTGAAAAACCTGCTGGATGTCGCGGTGCTGGAACACGTGGAAATCCACCGTGAATTGAAAGTCGGCACGGCGTTTCGCAAGGTCGATGAGATCCCGTTCGACTTCAACCGTCGGCGCATGTCGGTGGTGGTCGAAGGGCGTGGCCAGCCACACCAGTTGATCTGCAAAGGTGCGGTGGAAGAAGTCCTGGCGGTGTGCAGCCGCGTGCGTCACGGCGAAGTCGATGAAGCCTTGAGCGATGAATTGCTGACCCGGATTCGTCAGGTCACCGCAGCATTCAACGCTGAAGGCTTACGGGTGGTGGCGGTGGCTGCCCGCTCGATGCCGCAAGGGCGCGACACTTACAGCCTGGCTGATGAAAATGAACTGACGCTGATCGGCTATGTGGCGTTCCTCGATCCGCCGAAGGAAAGCACCGCGCCAGCGCTCAAGGCTTTGGCTGAACACGGTGTGGCAGTGAAGGTGCTGACCGGTGACAACGAGCTGGTGACGGCGAAAATCTGCCGCGAAGTCGGCCTCGCGCAACAAGGCCTGTTGCTGGGCAATGACATTGAGCGCATGAGTGACGCGGAACTTGCAGTGGCTGTAGAAAAAACCAACGTCTTCGCCAAACTGACGCCGTCACACAAGGAGCGCATCGTGCGCATCCTCAAAGGCAATGGCCACGTGGTCGGCTTCATGGGGGACGGCATCAACGATGCGCCCGCGCTGCGTACCGCCGACATCGGTATTTCCGTGGACAGCGCGGTGGACATCGCCAAGGAAGCGGCCGACATCATCCTGTTGGAAAAGAGCCTGATGGTTCTGGAAGAGGGCGTGCTCGAAGGGCGGCGCACCTTCGCCAATATGCTCAAGTACATCAAGATGACCGCCAGCTCCAACTTCGGCAACGTGTTCTCGGTGCTGGTCGCCAGTGCGTTCATTCCGTTCCTGCCGATGCTGCCGATGCATCTGTTGGTGCAGAACCTGCTCTACGACATTTCGCAGATTGCGATTCCGTTCGATAACGTCGACGAGGAGATGCTGAAAAAACCACAACGCTGGCAGCCGGGCGATGTCGGGCGCTTCATGCTGTTCTTCGGCCCGATCAGCTCGATTTTTGACATCACCACGTTCGCCTTGATGTGGTACGTGTTCGATGCCAACACCCCGGATCACCAGACCCTGTTCCAGTCCGGCTGGTTCGTGGTCGGGTTGCTGACCCAGACGCTGATCGTGCACATGATCCGCACACCGAAGATTCCGTTCCTGCAAAGCCGCGCAGCCATGCCGCTGCTGGTGATGACCGGGATCATCATGGCGGTCGGCATCTTCCTGCCGATGGGACCGCTGGCGTACTACTTCAAACTGCAGGCGCTGCCGTCGCTGTATTTCGTGTTCCTGCCGGTGATTTTGTTGGCGTACATGGCGCTGACCCAGGCAGTAAAAGGTTTCTACATCCGCCGGTTCGGCTGGCAATAACCGCAGGATTGCTCTCCCCTGTAGGAGCTGCCGAAGGCTGCGATCTCTTGATCTTGTCTTTTAAAAACAAAATCAAAAGATCGCAGCCTTCGGCAGCTCCTACAGGGGATTTGGGTGTTTTCAAGGACAAGACTATGCAAGCCATCAACAACCTTAACCTCGATTCACTGCTCGACACCCTCGTCAGCCTCAGCGCTGCTTTCATCCTCGGCGGTCTGATCGGTTTCGAGCGCCAGTACCGGCAACGCACTGCGGGTCTGCGCACCAACGTCCTGGTCGCGGTCGGCGCGGCAATTTTCGTCGACATGGCCAACCGTCTCGCCGGTGCCGAAGGCGCGGTGCGTGTGGTTGCCTACGTGGTCTCCGGCATCGGCTTTCTCGGCGCCGGGGTGATCATGCGCGAAGAGGGCAACGTGCGCGGCCTGAACACCGCCGCGACCCTGTGGACGTCTGCAGCGGTCGGCGCCTGTGCCGGCGCCGATCTGCTTGCCGAAGCGGTGCTCGGCACGCTGTTCATTCTCGCCGCCAATACCTTGCTGCGGCCGATCGTCAACAACATCAACCGTCAGCCATTGGACGTGGTTTCGGCGGAAGTCACCAACATCGTCTACGTCATCGCTCGGCGCTCACAGCAAACCGCCGTGTTCGCCTTGCTCGAAGCCGAACTGGAGCGCAGCAACTACCCGGCCAGCGACGTGGATGTGCATGCATTCGGCGCCGATGAAATCGAAATCGAAGCGACGCTGGCGACAACGTCGGTCGACGGTGATGAACTCGACGCACTGGTGGCGCGGATCTCGACATCGGCGCTGGTGGTGCAGGCGTTCTGGAGTCCGAGCACTACCGAATAAACCGCCTGACCCTGCGATGGATAGCTGTTTTTTTCGGAAAAGTCCTACAGAACCCGCCACGTAGCTTGCGTAGTCTTGCCGCACCCAGAAACCGTGACCCCGGGAGACTGACCATGATCAATAAAGCCCTGCGCATCCTGATCGCCGACACGCAGCATTTCCACCGGATGAAAATCGAGCGTCTGTTCAACAGCCTCGATTACTACCGCGTGGCTCCGGCACAGAGCCTCACCGAACTGCTGACGCTGGTGGACTACGGTTGCGAGCCGTTCGATGTGGTAGTGATCAATGCCGAACTGGCCGCAGGTTCGCTGGATCTGTTGGGGTTTTTCCTGGATAACCCGCTGGTTCGTCAGGCGCTGATCTACAACGAACCCACGGCGCCGTTGCAACAGGCCCCGGGTTTCGCTCAGGAAAATGTGCAAGTCAGCCATTTGGCTCTGCCCTCAAAACAGTCGATCAGTCAGCTGATGGCGCTGGTCGATACACCCGCGAGGCGGCAGCTTTTGTCAGCCGGCCAGCCGTACTCGTCGGTGAAAATCGTTGCTCATGCATAAAAACTCACTGGCTGCAACTGTCAGGTCTGACAGGTGATTCGCTCGCCGTTCCATGTAACAGTCCCGGTGCAGCCACTGAGTCTGGATCAGCCCCCATCGGTGGCCTGTTCGTCAGACTTTGCACCGGGAGTGGCCATGAAGTCAGCGCTGATCGTCGACGATCATCCAGTGGTGCGCGCCGCCATCCGGATCGTGTTGCAAGCCTTGGGATTCAAGCAGATATACGAGGCCTCTCAGGGCAACGAGGTGGTTTCGCTCATCAGGGAACACAATCCTCGATTGGTGATACTCGATCTGAATTTGCCGGTACTCGGCGGGCTGGAGGTTCTTGCCCGGATCAAGGCCAATGATTTTGCTTGCCGCGTGCTGGTGTTCAGCACACACGAACCCATGTTCTATCAGGATCGCTGCGTGCGTGCCGGGGCCATGGCTTACGTAACCAAAACCAATCAACTGGAGCAACTGCGCAACGCCATTCGGGCGGTGATGTCGGGGCATACCTATTTTTCCTCGCTCCCGGACAGTTTCAGCACGCTGAATGCCGTGCAAACCACGGAAAAACAGATGATCGATCAACTTTCCGACCGTGAGTTGAGCATTTTCGAGCAACTGGGGCAGGGCAAGTCCAACAAGTCGATTGCTGTGGCCATGCACCTGAGCCACAAAACCGTCAGCACCTATAAAACCCGTCTGATGAAAAAACTCGGCGTCGGTTCAGCAGTGCACTTGCGCGATTTCGCCAAGCGCAATCATGTGATCTGAGCGAGCGGACATGAAGCAGGGATGGCAGGTTTTCTGGCTGTGGCTGAGCCTGATAGCCACCTGCTGGGCGAGTGACACGCCACAAGTGCTGCAAGTGCTGACCCGCACCGGGCCAGAAAGCGTTCGGTTGCGCCTGGACGAACAGGACCGGCAATGGCTGCGTCAGCACCCGGTTCTGCGCATGGGTGTTTCCGGTCCGGATTACCCACCGTTCGAAATCACCCGCAATCAGCATGAGCTCGAAGGGCTGACCGCCGATTACGCTGATCTGCTGGCGCAGTTGCTTGGTGTGCGCATCGAAGTGCAGCGTTTTGCCAACCGCGATGCCGTGATGGCGGCACTCAAACGCGGCGATCTCGATCTGCTGGGGACCTCTAACAGTTTTGAGGCCGCCGACCCGGACTTCATTCTGTCCCGACCCTACGCCGAAGATCAGCCGATGCTGGTGTCCCGGCTCGAAGAGCAATTGCCGAGCGATCTGGCCGGCAAGCGCCTGGCCATGGTCGAGGACTATCTGCCACTGGCGAGCGTGCAAGCGTTTTATCCCCTGGCCAGCGTGCAGCGTTACCCTTCGGCGATGGATGCGCTCGGAGCGGTGGCGTTCGGCGCGGATGATGTTTATCTAGGCGACTTCATCAGTGCCAACTATCTGATCAACACCAATTATCGTAACGACCTGCAACTGGCCGGCCCCGCAGGGCTGGACGCCAATGCGTTCGCCTTTGCCCTGTTGCGCAGCGACGCGCGCCTCAAACGCATCGTCGATAAAGCGTTGACGGCCATCCCCATGGAGCGCCGGCAACGTATCGAGCAACGCTGGAGCGCAGGCCTTGCCGAAATGGCTGAACAGTCGCGGGTGCAACTCAGTGCCAGCGAGCAGGAGTGGCTGGATCAGCATCCGGTGGTGCACGTCGGTGCCATCGAAGATTTCGCGCCGCTGACGTTTTTTGATGCCGATGGCCGCTTCAGCGGGTTGTCGGCGCAACTGTTGAGCTTGATCAGTCAGCGCAGCGGGCTGAACTTCGAAGTTGTGCGCGGCACGTCGCTGGATCGCCAGATCGAACAGCTCAAGGCCGGCGAACTGGATGTATTGCCGGTGGTGACGCCGAGCAGCGAGCGCGAAACCGAACTGCAATTTACCCGCGCCTATCTGAACAATCCGTTTGTGCTGGTCAGTCCAATCACTGCGCAGGGCCCGCTCGACCTTGATGATCTGAACGATAAACGGCTGGCGATTTATCGCGGCCATCCGTTGCGCGGATATCTATTGGAACGGGTGCCGCGCATCCGTCTGATCGAAGTCAAAAGCCCCGCCGAAGGCATGGCGTTGATTGCCAAAGGCCAGGTCGACGCTACGGTCAGCTCGTTGCTGGTAGCGCGCTTTCTGATCGCCCGTCACTACCGCGAGCGTCTGCGCATCAGCGGCACGGTCGGCGATCAACCGGCGCGCATTGCGCTGGCGACGGCGCCGCACATGCCGGCCCTGCATTCGATCCTGAACAAGGCCTTGCTGAGCATCGCCCCACAACAGATGGACGAACTGGTTGAGCGTTGGAGCCACGATGTGGTGGTCGATGACAGTTACTGGCTACGGCATCGTCGCGAGATTCTGCTGGGCTTTGCCGGGGCAGCGGTTCTGCTGGCGCTGGCACTGGCCTGGATCGTTTTTCAGCGCCAGCAGATTCGCCGGCGCCAGCAGTGGTTGCAGCAATTGCAGGAAGCCAAGAACGCGGCGGACGACGCCAATCGGGCGAAAACCACGTTTCTGGCGACCATGAGCCATGAAATCCGCACACCGATGAATGCCTTGATCGGCATGCTTGAGCTGGCACTGAAAAGGGCCGAGGAGGGCGTGACCGACCGCTTGGCGATTCAGGTGGCGTCCAACGCTGGGCAACAATTGCTCGCGCTGATCGGCGACATTCTCGACATCGCGCGGATCGAGGCCGGGCATTTGTCCCTCGCGCCGGAGCGCGCCAATCTGCGCGAACTGGTAGTGTCGGTGTGCCGGGTGTTCGAAGGGCTGGCACGGCAGAAGCGTTTGCTGTGGCATATCGAACTGGATGTCCGCAGCAACGTTGATGTGCTGATCGATCCGACGCGCTGCAAACAAGTGCTGTCGAATCTGCTGAGCAATGCAATCAAGTTCACCGAGGAGGGCGAGGTCAGTCTGCGGCTGGTAGTGACTGCAGCGACGGCCGAGCGACTGGCCGTGAAGGTGCTCATTGAAGACAGTGGGGTAGGGATCAGCGACGATGACCGGCGACGGCTGTTCAGCCCGTTCGTGCAGGCGAGCAATCACTCGCAGTCGGCCCGCAGCGGTTCCGGACTGGGCCTGGTGATCAGTCGCAGCCTCTGCGAAATGATGGGCGGTACGCTGCGACTCGACAGTGCGCCGGGTAAAGGAACGCAAGTTGAGGTGAGTCTTGAACTGCCGCTGTTGGCCGCCCTTGCTCTACCCGCTGCAACCGCGCAAGCCGTGGTGGCTGCGAGCTGTGCACTGACTGTGCTGGTGGTGGACGATCACCCGGTCAACCGCTTGCTGCTGTGCTGGCAGTTGAGTGAACTCGGCCATCGCACGGTCGACACCGAGAACGGTGATCAGGGCCTGGAGCGATGGCGCACGCAGGCATTCGATGTGGTGATCACCGATTGCAACATGCCGCGGCGTAACGGTTATCAACTGGCACGGGCGATCCGTGATGAGGAAGCGCTTGCCGGCCGCCAACCCTGTCTGATTCTTGGCTTTACCGCCAACGCGCAGACCGAGGAGCGGACGCGTTGCCTGAATGCCGGCATGGACGAATGTCTGTTCAAACCGATCCGCTTGCACGACCTCGCGCAGGCGTTGACGGCTGCCAGTCATTGCGAAGTGACGCTAAACCCTGGCGAGGTGCCGGCGCTGGTGGAAATCGACCTGAGCACATTGGAGCAAATGGCCGGGGATGATCGTGCCTTGATCGGGCAGTTGCGCAAGGAAGTGTTGAACAGCTTGCAGCTCGATCTGCAACGTTTGGAAGTATTGCAGCGAGAGCAGGATCGCGCAGGGCTGCGTGAACTGGCGCATCACATCAAGGGCGGGGCGCAGATGGTCGGTGCGGCGCAGGTAGTGGCAACGTGTGTCGCGCTGGAGCAGGCGTGCCGCGAGACACACGCGGCGCCGCTGGACGTCGCGAGCGAAACGTTGCGCGAGGCCATGGCCAGCCTCGCGCAACGTCTGCAAATCTGATGCGTGTCGGATCAGTCCCAGTGCGGTGCGATGCCTTTCGGGCTGGTCAGGCGCTGGCCGCGATCAAGCGTGGCAATCAGCGCCATATCGGCATCGCTTAGTGTCAGTGCGGTGGCGGCAAGGTTGCTTTGCAGGTTGTCACGTTTGGTCGACGACGGGATCACGGCGTAACCCGACTGCATGGCCCAGGCCAGGGTGACTTGTGCCGGCGTCGCCTGCAGGCGTTCGGCGATCTGCTGGAGCAACGGATCTTTCAGCACTTCACCGTAAGCGAGGGTCATGTACGAAGTGATGTGGATGCCTTGGCTGCGGGCGAACTCGACCACTGTGCGGTTCTGCAGGTACGGGTGCAGTTCAATCTGGTTGGTTGCGATGTTGTCGGCACCGACCGCGGCGATCGCTTGTTGCATCAGCTCAATGGTGAAGTTGGACACGCCGATCTGCCGGGTCAGGCCCAGACGCTTGGCCTCCAGCAGGGCGCCCATGAATTCTTCGACCGGTACCTGGTTTTCCGGCGACGGCCAGTGAATCAAGGTCAGGTCGAGGTAGTCGGTCTGCAGTTTTTCCAGGCTTTCCTTGAGGCTGTCGATCAGGCGATCTTTGGCGAAGTTGGCGACCCAGATCTTGCTGGTGATGAACAGCTTGTCGCGCGGGATGCCGCTGGCCGCAATGGCCGCGCCGACATCGGCTTCGTTGTCGTAGATTTGCGCGGTGTCGATGACCCGGTAGCCGAGTTCGAGGGCGGTACTGACCGAAGCGATGACCACCTGGCCTTGCAGGCGAAACGTACCAAGACCGAAAGCGGGAACAGACATGAAAGACTCCAGAGTTGCGGTGGGAATGGGCAGGAGTATCCATGTGTGAATCGTTGAGAAAAACCGCGACTGGGTCAAAGCACTATTGATCAGAAGTCATGAATCAAATGTTCATTGTGCATTGGCTGGGCTGGCCTCATCGCTGGCAAGCCAGCTCCCACAAAGATCCTGGCGGGAGATGAATTACCTGTCCACCTCAAGACCTGCCAGCGATGGCTGCACCACCCATCGTTCCCCAGATAGAACGCTAAGGCTGATTTTTGCAGTCTAGTGCATTAATGGTCATGGATTTAAGCTTAATCCATCGCATCATTCACCCCAATTGGAGACAACCATGAAAAACATCATCGGTATCTACACCAGCCCGCGCGGCCATTGGGTCGGCGATGGTTTCCCGGTTCGCACGCTGTTTTCCTACGACAACCTGGGCAAACACATCAGCCCGTTCCTGCTGCTCGATCACGCCGGCCCTGCCGATTTCACCCCGACCACCGAACGGCGTGGCGTTGGTCAGCATCCGCACCGTGGTTTCGAAACCGTGACTATCGTTTATGAAGGCGAGGTTCAGCACCGCGACTCGACCGGCAGTGGCGGCGTGATTGGTCCGGGCGATGTGCAATGGATGACCGCGGCTTCCGGGATCCTCCACGAGGAGTTCCACTCGGAAAACTTCGCCAGAACCGGCGGCAAACTGGAAATGGTGCAGTTGTGGGTCAACCTGCCGGCCAAAGACAAAATGGCCGCGCCGGGCTACCAGACCATTCTCGACCGTGACATCCCGAGCATCGCACTCAAGGACAACGCGGGCCACCTGCGCCTGATCGCCGGTGAATTCGATGGCCACACCGGCCCGTCGCGCACCTTTACGCCGATCGACGTGTGGGATCTGCGCCTGACCGCCGGCAAGTCGCTGACGCTTGATCTGCATGAAGGTCGCAACACGGCGCTGGTGGTGTTGAAAGGCACGGTGCAGGTCAACGGCGTGGAGTCGGTGCGCGAAGGGCAGTTGGCGCTGTTCGAGCGTGACGGCCATCAGATGACGCTCGAAGCCAGCCAGGACGCGGTGGTGTTGCTGCTCAGTGGCGAGCCGATCGACGAACCGATCGTCGGCCACGGCCCGTTCGTGATGAACACCGAGCAGGAAATCCACCAGGCGTTCGCCGACTTCCAGTCCGGCCGCTTCGGCCAGATGCACGCTTAACGCACAACCACTCCGCTCAACACAGGATCAACCTGATCACCCGCTACAGCATCCTGACTAACGGTAAATAACTCTCACCACACCACTAAACCCCTGTGGGAGCGAGCCTGCTCGCGAAGGCGTCATGTCAGTCGATGCACCTTTGACTGGTCGATCGCATTCGCGAGCAGGCTCGCTCACATATTTGGTTTTGTGGTGTTTTTGGGGGCGGGTTCATGCTCTGAAATCAATTGCTCCTACACTTGCTCAATCTGTGCGATCTTCTCGCGATTGGCCCCCGTCGGAGTTGTTTGATGCTGTCTCTGCTCACTGAACATCCGTTGTTTTGCGCGTTGATACTGATCCTCCTCGATCTGGGCTTGTGGCGTCTGATCAGTTCCCATGGCAGTGAGTGGAAACTGCTGGTGCGGGTGCTGATTTTCACGCTGTTCAGCGTGCTGCTGTTCAACGAAGGTCTCAACCCGATGGAGCCGGCGCCGTGGGCCGATAACGTGCCGCTGCACCTGGCTGCGACCGGGTTGCAGATTGGCTGGTGGCTGTTCGGCGCGCGCACCCTGACGGTGTTGATCGGTGCGGTGATGATGCAACGGGTCGGCCACACCGGACGGCTGTTGCAGGATCTGCTCGGCGCAGTGATTTTCCTTATCGCGATTATTGCGGCGCTGGCCTATGTGCTGGATCTGCCGGTCAAAGGTGTGCTGGCGACTTCCGGGGCGTTGGCGATCATCGTCGGTCTGGCCTTGCAGAGCACGCTCAGCGATGTGTTCTCCGGGATCGTCCTCAATACCACCAAGCCTTATCAACTCGATGACTGGATCTCCATCGACGGCACCGAAGGCCGGGTCACCGACATCGACTGGCGCGCCACACGTTTGCAAACCAGTCAGGGCAGCATGGCGGTGATTCCCAACTCGCTGGCGGCCAAGGCCAAAATCATCAACTTCAGTCGGCCAAGCAATATGTTCGGCGTCGCGGTCAGCGTGCAGGTCAGCCCGCATGCCCGGCCCAGTTCGGTGATCGATGCGCTGGAGCGGGCGATGCAGGGCTGCCGGCAACTGCTCGACACGCCGGCGCCGAGCGTCGCCCTGAAAAGCTCCGGCAGCAGTGGGGCGGAATACGAGATCAGCGGGTTCGTTGCATCGATGGGCGAGAAGCGCGTGGTGCGCAATCAACTGTTTGACCTGGCGTATCGGCACTTGCAGGCGTCCGGGGTCAACCTGCTGTCGAGTGATGAAAGCACTGCGCCGACCAATTTGTCGCGACCACGGGCGCTGCTCGACAGTTCGCCGATCTTCTCGACCCTGCGCCAGGAAGAAAAAGACACCTTCAGCCAGAACATGAGCCTGCAAACCTTCCGCGCCGGTGAAATCATTCTTGCGGGCGGCGAGGTCAGTGATCACCTGTTCATTATTGAGTCCGGCGTGGTTTCGGTGACCCTGAAGCGCCACGGCACACCATTCGAGTCCGGGCGCATGGGGCCGGGCGAAGTGATTGGCGAGGCCGGGATCTTGGCCGATACCGCGTTGCCGGCGGACTTTTCGGCGAAGACCTTTTGCGCGTTGTATCGCATCGAGAAGTCGTACCTCAAGCCGTGCCTCGATGCGCGTCATGACATTCACGACGCGATGCAGACACTGCTCGATTACCGCCTGCACAAGGCGCAATCCCTGACCGAGGAAGCGCCGGCGGTGGTACCGAAAAGAGGCTTTCTGCAGTGGCTGCGCAATCGCGCCTGAAGGGTCAGGCGCCGAGTTTCTGCTCCAGGTGCAGGCGCACCTGCGGCCACTCGTCGTCGATGATGCTGAAACGTACCGAGTTGCGCTTGCGTCCGTCCGGCATGATCCGCTCATGGCGGACGATGCCTTCCTGTTGCGCGCCAAGGCGCAGAATCGCGTTGCGTGACTTCTGGTTGTTCTCGTCGGTGGTGAACTGCACGCGCACGCAATCGAGCACGTCGAAGGCGTGGCGCAGCATCAGGTATTTGGCTTCGGTATTAACGAAGGATTTCTGCCAGCTCGCCGCGATCCAGCTGCTGCCGATTTCCAGCTTGCGATTGAGCGGGTCGATCTTCCAGAAGCGCGTTGAGCCGATCACCTCGCCGCTGTCTTTAAGCACAATGACAAACGGCATCACCGTGCCGGCGTCACGGCCATCGAGTGCTTTTTTCAGGTAGCTGTCGACAGTGCTGGGCGAAGGCACCACGGTGACGGTGAGATTCCACAGCTCACCATCGGCGGCAGCGTGGAGCAGGGCGGCGGCATCTGAATACTGAAGCGGGCGCAGAAGGATGCGCTGACCTTGCAGCGTGGTTTGCATGGGATTCAGGTCTCGGCAGTACGGGCGAATGGCGAGCGCCTATTACGCCGCACCGGGCGGATCCGATGCAACCGCCGCGATGATCGCAGGGTCAGATTTTTTACAGCCCACAGGCAGGAGCCTCAGCCGATGAAAAACCTGCGAATCGCCACCTATAACGTCAACGGTTTACGCGCACGCTTGCCCAACCTGCTGGACTGGCTCAAGCGCGAGCAGCCGGACATCGCCTGCCTGCAAGAACTCAAATCTGTCGACACGGCCTTTCCCGCAGCAGAACTGGAAGCTGCCGGTTATGGCGCAATCTGGCAGGGGCAAGCCTCATGGAACGGCGTGGCGATTCTCGCCCGCGACGCGCAACCGCTGGAGAGCCGGCGCGGTCTGCCGGGCGATCCCGATGACCAGCACAGCCGTTATCTGGAAGCGGCGGTGCACGGCGTACTGGTCGGGTGTCTGTATTTGCCTAACGGCAATCCGCAGCCGGGGCCGAAGTTCGATTACAAACTGGCCTGGTTCGAACGGCTGATCAGCTACGCGAAGGACCTGCAAAGCAGCGATCATCCGGTGGTGCTGGCCGGTGACTACAACGTCGTGCCCACCGACATGGACATCTACAACACCCGCTCCTGGCTCAAGGATGCGCTGCTGCAACCCGAGAGCCGCGAGTGTTATCAACGCTTGCTCGATCAAGGCTGGACGGACTCGCTGCGCCATCTGTATCCCGAGGATCGGCTCTATACGTTTTGGGATTACTTCCGCCAGCATTGGCAAACCAACTCCGGTTTGCGCATCGATCATCTATTGCTCAACCCGGCACTGAGTCCGTATTTGCACGAAGCCGGGGTAGACGCCTGGGTGCGCAACGAACCCCACGCCAGTGACCATGCGCCGACGTGGATTCGTATCGGTTCACGGAAAAAACGCTAGCGGGCGATTGGCGAAATCAATTGTCGAAACCAGTGCTCGATCCCGTATACATGGCGACCATCAACGCAGTGAACTGCGGCCCCATGCATAAGGACCGAGCAATGAGTGAGCCTCGCCTGACGAATCTGAAGCTGTACCTGCTGCGTCTGGGTTTCGATGCGCCGCCGGCACCAACGCTGGCAACGCTGCGCCAATTGCAGTGGCGCCACACCGGCGTGTTTCCTTTCGAAAATCTGGCGACGATTGCCGGGGCGCCAGTGTTGATCGATCTGCCGTCCATCGAAGAAAAAATCCTCGTCGGTGGCCGTGGTGGTTATTGCTACGAACTCAACAACCTGTTTTTTGCCCTGTTGCTTGAATTGGGCTTCGATGCCCGTTCCATCAGCGGGCGCGTGGTGATGAATCAGCCCGAAGGCAGCTGGACAGCGCGCACCCACCGTTTGAGTCTGGTGACTATCGACGACGTGCGTTACATCAGTGATGTCGGCTTCGGTGGCATGGTGCCGACCGCGCCGCTGATCCTCGATACCGAAGCCGAGCAAGCGACCCCGCACGAACCTTATCGCATTGAAAAACAAGCCGACGGTTACATGTTGCAGGCCAAGGTGGCGGGGGAGTGGCGGTCGATGTACCTGTTTGATCTGCAGCGCCAGGAAGACATCGATTACACCATTGGCAACTGGTATGTCTCGACTCACCCTGAGTCACCGTTTGCACAGCGCCTGATGGTGGCGCGCACCGGGGATGGCTGGCGCAAGACCCTGAACAACGGCAGTTTCGCTATCCATCGCATGGGTGCCAGCAGTGAGCGGCGCGAGGTGGCGCAAGTCGATGAATTGATTGATTTGCTGGCGCGCGAGTTTGGTCTGCACCTGCATGATCTACCTCACGTGCGGCATTCTTTGGCGCGGGTGATCGCGCCTGTTTCCGTCTAGGGTTTGGCGTCGGGCTCCAGCACTCGACGGATTTCCCCGACCGCTGCCGACAGCTTTTTCTCGAGGCTCTTGAGGTCGGCGGCGGTGATGCCCTTCTTGAACTGTCCGCTCGATTCGACTTGTTCCGGTTTTGCAGCGGCATCCAGCAACGCATGACGCAGGGTGTTATTGATCACCGTTTGGTAACCGAACCCTTCGTTCTCCGCGACCGTACGCGCAGCTTCGATGACGGCATCGTCGAGCATGATGGTGATGCGGGTTTTGCCCTTGTTTGACGCCACTGCGCCGCGTTTGCCCTGAGAAAAGTCATATTCGTCTTTCATCGGTCAAGCCTCCAGAAAATAAGCGCAACGCTCGCTCGGTGTAGCGACACGTGCAGAAATGATTCGAACGACATTCGCGTCCCGGTAACTGTATGCAACGACCAAAAGTCGCCCTTTGCCGTCGAGGCCAATAGTGATCCAGCGTTGTTCGTCATGGTCGTTGTCCTCGATCGTCAGTGCTCGTTCGTCGTGAAATACCGGTTCGGTTTCAGCGAGGCTGACGCCCTTGTGCTTGAGTTTGTTGGCTGCGTTCTTGCTTTTGTCGTACTGAATTTCAATTGACTTCATTATGCATACTTTATATGTATAAAAAAGAGTGCGACGGTGCCGTCGGTCGCCATGAACAATTCAGCCTAGTGCGCACGCGGGCAGGTGCAGGAAGGGATGTGTTGCCGGATTTGTGGGGAATGGAACCGGCGGGATAGAAGGTTGGGTGGCTACCTATCCATTATGTGACTGATAAGTTGTATACAACTCTATGGACATTTGTCACGAGTATTGAATACAGTGTGCGCATAACAAAAACCAGGGAACCCCCCACCATGAAAACGCCCCATGTTTCACACCAACGGCCCGAGGACGAGAATCTCGGGGTCGGCGCGAATATGGCTTACGGCCTGCAACATGTTCTGACCATGTACGGCGGTATCGTTGCGGTGCCACTGATCATCGGCCAGGCGGCCGGCTTGTCGCCGGCGGACATCGGTTTGCTGATTGCTGCTTCATTGTTTGCGGGGGGGCTGGCGACACTGCTGCAAACCCTGGGTCTGCCGTTTTTTGGCTGCCAGTTGCCGCTGGTGCAGGGCGTGTCGTTCTCCGGTGTGGCGACCATGGTCGCGATCGTCAGCAGTGGCGGGGAGGGTGGCTTTCAGTCGGTGCTGGGTGCGGTGATTGCCGCCTCCTTGATAGGGCTGCTTATCACGCCGGTGTTCTCACGCATCACCAAGTTCTTTCCGCCCTTGGTCACCGGCATCGTGATCACCACCATCGGCCTGACGCTGATGCCGGTGGCCGCACGCTGGGCGATGGGCGGTAACAGCCATGCGCCGGACTTCGGCAGCATGCAGAACATCGGTCTGGCGGCGGTCACGCTGGTATTGGTGCTGTTGCTGAGCAAAGTCGGCAGTTCGACCATCTCGCGTCTGTCGATTCTGCTGGCCATGGTGATCGGCACGGTGCTGGCGGTGTTCCTCGGCATGGCGGACTTCTCCAGCGTCACCACGGGGCCGATGTTCGGCTTCCCAACGCCGTTCCATTTCGGTATGCCGACCTTCCACTTCGCCGCGATCCTGTCGATGTGCATCGTGGTGATGGTGACGCTGGTAGAAACGTCGGCAGACATTCTGGCGGTCGGTGAAATCATCGGCACCAAGGTCGATTCCAAGCGCCTGGGCAACGGCCTGCGCGCGGACATGCTGTCGAGCATGTTTGCGCCGATTTTCGGTTCGTTCACCCAGAGCGCCTTCGCCCAGAACGTCGGTCTGGTGGCGGTGACCGGCATCAAGAGCCGTTACGTGGTCGCTACTGGCGGCATCTTTCTGGTGATCCTTGGCCTGCTGCCGTTCATGGGTCGGGTCATCGCAGCCGTGCCGACGTCGGTACTCGGCGGCGCCGGTATCGTACTGTTCGGTACCGTAGCGGCAAGCGGCATCCGTACGCTGTCGAAAGTTGATTACCGCAACAACGTCAACCTGATCATCGTTGCTACTTCAATCGGTTTCGGTATGATCCCGATTGCTGCACCGAACTTCTACGATCACTTCCCAAGCTGGTTTGCGACCATCTTCCACTCGGGCATCAGTTCGTCGGCGATCATGGCGATCCTGCTCAACCTGGCGTTCAACCACTTCACCGCTGGTAACTCGGATCAGCAATCGGTGTTTGCGGCAGCGGAGGAGCGGACTTTGCGTTATCGCGATCTGGCGGCGCTGCGTGAAGGCGATTACTTCAGCGACGGCAAGCTGCATGACTGCGATGGCAAGGAAGTGCCGGTGATCGAGCCGGATGATCACGATCATGGGCACGGTGTGCCGAAAGTGCAGGTGAAAAGCAGCGAGCATGTCTGACCGCTGTGACTGAATAGAAAAGGGCCGATCTGTTAAGCGCAGATCGGCCCTTTTCTTTTGTGGATCAGAATGATCTTTTCGAGCGCCCACAAAAAAGCCCCTGAATCTTTCAATTCAGGGGCTTTGCTATTTGGCTCCACAACCTGGACTCGAACCAGGGACCCAATGATTAACAGTCATTTGCTCTACCAACTGAGCTATTGCGGAATTGGTGCGTATGTTACTGATTCAAAAAGAGAAGTCAAGCGTAGGTTGCAAAATTGAGTGAATCTTCGGGACGGACGGTGGTTTGTCAGCGATTGGCGGTTACCAGAACCGTAGCAGAGGTCTACCATGGCCGCCCGGAAGTGGTCACACGCGCTGCCGGCCATTCGCCGAACAAGGTACGCGCCATGAATCATTCAAACCGCAATAATGAGGTGCTCGCATGAGCATCGCGCAAATCAGCCTGCCCAAGGGTGTCGGTCCCCACGCCGAAAAACTCTTCGACGCAATTACCCAGGCCAGCAACGCTGAAGAACTCAATCGCGCCGGTGGCAAGGCTGAAGGGTTCGTCCTTGGGCTGGAAAGCACCAAGGCGATCAAAAGCCAGATCGCTGAATCGCTGTACGTCGTCTATGACGACGCCGCGACTCAGCGCGCGACTGAGCTGGCTTAACTGCCGAAGGTGATGGTGCCCATCATCAGTTTGGCGTAGGCCGCGGTGGCCGCCAGCTGCACCAGCCACAGCGCCAGACCACCGAGAAACACCCCGGCCGCTACTTGCAGCACCAGGCTTTTTTCGCGTTTGGCCGAGGCGCGAGGGATGAAATCATCCAGATCGTCACGGTCGGCGCGCAGGTTGTCGTTTTTCATTAGGGTTCTCGCAGAATTCTTGGGTTAACTCATCACTAATGTGGGAGCGAGCCTGCTCGCGAATGCGGTGGGTCAGTCGCCATCGTTGTTGGCTAACAGACCGTATTCGCGAGCAGGCTCGCTCCCACAATTGGATTTGTGTGCAGTTTAGAGGGAATGTTGCATTCCTTCGGACAAATAAAAAACGGGAAGCCCCAAGGCTTCCCGTTTTTCATCACGCGGCGAAATCAGATGACCTGAACAATCGCATCCGTCACAGCCTTGATGTTGCTCTGGTTCAGCGCTGCCACACAGATACGGCCGGTATCCAGTGCGTAAATGCCGAACTCGTTACGCAGGCGATGCACTTGTTCAGTGGTCAGGCCCGAGTAGGAGAACATGCCGCGCTGGCGACCGACGAAGCTGAAGTCGCGGCCCGGGGCTTTCTCGGCCAGCAGATCAACCATCTGCGTTCGCATGCCGCGAATGCGCAGGCGCATTTCCGCCAGCTCGGCTTCCCACTGGGCGCGCAGTTCCGGGCTGTTCAACACCGCAGCAACGATGCTTGCACCGTGGGTCGGCGGGTTGGAGTAGTTGGTGCGGATCACGCGTTTGACTTGCGACAGCACGCGCGCGCTTTCTTCTTTCGATTCGCTGATGATCGACAGGGCGCCAACGCGCTCGCCGTACAGCGAGAACGACTTGGAGAACGAGCTCGAGACGAAGAAGGTCAGACCGGACTCGGCGAACAGACGCACGGCAGCGGCGTCTTCGTCGATACCGTCGCCAAAACCCTGGTACGCCATGTCGAGGAACGGCACGTGACCTTTGGCCTTGACCACGTCCAGCACGTTGTTCCAGTCCGCCGGGGTCAGGTCGACGCCGGTCGGGTTGTGGCAGCAGGCGTGGAGGATAACGATCGAGCCGTTCGGCAAGGCGTTGAGGTCTTCGAGCATGCCGGTACGGTTTACGTCGTGGGTTGCAGCGTCGTAGTAACGGTAGTTCTGCACCGGGAAACCAGCGGTTTCGAACAGCGCGCGATGGTTTTCCCAGCTTGGGTCGCTGATCGCCACAACGGCGTTCGGTAGCAGTTGCTTGAGGAAGTCGGCACCGATCTTCAGGGCGCCAGTACCGCCGACAGCCTGAGTGGTGATGACGCGACCGGCGCTGATCAGCGGCGAATCGTTGCCGAACAGCAGCTTTTGCACGGCCTGGTCGTAGGCAGCGATGCCATCGATTGGCAGGTAACCGCGCGAAGCGTGTTGAGCGACGCGAATCGTCTCGGCTTCGATCACGGCGCGCAGAAGTGGAATTCGCCCCTCTTCGTTGCAGTAAACACCCACGCCCAGGTTGACCTTGGTGGTCCGGGTATCGGCGTTGAATGCTTCGTTGAGGCCCAGGATTGGATCGCGGGGTGCCATTTCGACAGCGGAGAACAGGCTCATTATTGCGGCGGCTCTGAATGGAGAATGAGGGACGTGTCGCGCTCCAGCCGGATGCACTAGAGCGGTGCACAAACGGGGAGCTAGTATAGAGGCCATTACGGAACAATGGCGACAGGCGATTCGGCTTTTAGAGTAAGTTTTTCCGATTATTTCTTGACCGTTAGTCGACTGCTAGTGTCAGAGTCTTTACCGGATGTAGGACGTTTGCCTTGAAAGGTGAGGCAATCGCCACCACATTGAGCACAATCCAGGTTTTTTCTTGCGCGACACCGGTCGTTTGCGGTCGTCCCCGTGGTGCTCCGCTTTGCTCGGAATGCCGCGATCCCAGAGGTATATATGTCCGAATTCCAGCTCGTCACCCGCTTTGAGCCCGCCGGCGATCAGCCGGAAGCCATTCGCCAATTGGTCGAGGGCATCGAAGCCGGGCTGGCGCACCAGACGCTGCTCGGTGTGACCGGCTCGGGCAAGACCTTCAGCATCGCCAATGTCATCTCGCAGATACAGCGCCCGACGCTGGTGCTGGCGCCGAACAAGACCCTCGCCGCGCAGTTGTACGGTGAGTTCAAGGCGTTCTTCCCGAATAACGCGGTCGAGTATTTCGTCTCCTACTACGACTACTACCAGCCCGAAGCCTACGTGCCGTCGTCCGACACTTTCATCGAGAAGGATGCGTCGATCAACGACCACATCGAGCAGATGCGTTTGTCCGCGACCAAAGCGCTGCTCGAGCGCAAGGACGCGATCATCGTCACCACGGTGTCGTGCATCTACGGTCTGGGTAGCCCGGAAACCTATTTGAAGATGGTCTTGCACGTCGATCGCGGCGACAAACTCGATCAGCGTGCGCTGCTGCGGCGTCTGGCCGACCTGCAATACACCCGCAACGACATGGATTTTGCCCGCGCGACCTTTCGCGTGCGCGGCGATGTGATCGACATCTACCCGGCGGAATCCGATCTGGAAGCGATCCGTATCGAGCTGTTCGATGACGAGGTCGAAAGCATTTCCGCGTTCGACCCGCTGACCGGCGAAGTCATCCGCAAGATGCCGCGTTTCACCTTCTACCCGAAGAGCCACTATGTGACGCCTCGGGAAACCCTGCTCGACGCCATAGAGCACATCAAGGTCGAATTGCAGGAACGCCTCGAATACCTGCGCAGCAACAACAAACTGGTCGAGGCTCAGCGGCTGGAGCAGCGCACCCGTTTCGACCTGGAAATGATCCTCGAACTGGGTTACTGCAACGGCATCGAAAACTACTCGCGCTATCTGTCCGGGCGTCCGGCCGGTGCCGCGCCGCCAACCCTTTACGACTACCTGCCGGCGGACGCCTTGCTGGTGATCGACGAATCCCACGTCAGCGTGCCGCAGGTCGGTGCGATGTATAAGGGCGACCGTTCGCGTAAGGAAACCCTCGTCGAATACGGCTTCCGTCTGCCGTCGGCGCTGGACAACCGGCCAATGCGTTTCGACGAGTGGGAAGGGGTCAGCCCGCAGACCATTTTTGTCTCGGCGACCCCGGGCAACTACGAAGCCGAACACGCCGGGCGCGTGGTTGAGCAAGTGGTGCGGCCGACGGGTCTGGTCGACCCGCAGGTTGAAGTGCGCCCGGCGCTGACTCAGGTCGACGATCTGCTCTCGGAAATCACCAAGCGCGTGGCGGTTGAGGAGCGGGTGCTGGTCACCACGCTGACCAAGCGCATGGCCGAAGACCTCACCGATTACCTTGCCGACCACGGCGTGCGCGTGCGCTATCTGCACTCGGACATCGACACCGTTGAGCGGGTCGAGATCATCCGCGATCTGCGCCTAGGCACGTTCGATGTGTTGGTCGGGATCAACTTGCTGCGTGAAGGTCTGGACATGCCGGAAGTGTCGCTGGTGGCGATCCTCGATGCGGACAAGGAGGGCTTCCTGCGTTCCGAACGCTCGCTGATTCAGACCATTGGCCGCGCCGCGCGGAACCTCAATGGCCGAGCGATTCTTTACGCCGATCGCATGACCGGTTCGATGGAGCGCGCGATTGGCGAGACCGAGCGGCGTCGCGACAAACAGATCGCCTTCAACCTGGAAAACGGCATCACCCCGCGCGGTGTGATCAAAGACGTCGCCGATATCATGGAAGGCGCCACCGTGCCGGGCTCGCGCAGCAAGAAGCGCAAAGGCATGGCCAAAGCCGCCGAAGAGAACGCCAAGTACGAAGCCGAACTGCGCTCGCCGAGCGAGATCACCAAGCGTATTCGTGCGCTGGAAGAGAAAATGTATCAGCTGGCGCGGGATCTGGAGTTTGAAGCGGCGGCGCAGATGCGTGATGAGATTGCCAAACTGCGCGAGCGGCTTTTAGCGGTTTGATCTTCATTGCCTGAGCGGGCCTCTTCGCGAGCAGGCTCGCTCCCACTTTGGATCTGTGTCGTTCACAAAACTTCTGTGGGAGCGAGCCTGCTCGCGAATGGGGCGACTCAGTCTTAATGAGACTCCCCAGCCTTCAACCCTTGTGGCAATTTCTTGGTCAACAAAATCGCCAACATGCTGATCCCCAGCGCAATCCCGACAAAGTGAAACGCATCGTTGTAAGCCATGATCGCCGCCTGCTGATGGACGATCTCACTCAACTTGCCCAGCGCCGCCGTGTCATTGCCAAACCGATCGGTCATCGACGCCAACCGTTCCGCCACCTGCGGATTGGTCGGCACCACCGCCTCGCGCAAATAATCGAAGTAAGTCTTGGTGCGCGCATCCAGAAGCGTCGCCAACAGGGCAATGCCAATCGCGCCGCCCAGATTGCGCAGAATATTGAACAGACTCGACGCCGACCCCGCGTCCTGCGGCAGGATGTACGCCGTGGCGATCAGCGAAATGGTCACCATGATCAACGGCTGGCCCAGCGCGCGAATGATCTGGATCTGATTGAACTGCGGCCCGGCGAAATCCGGGTTGAGCACCCCCGAAGAAAAACTCGCCAAGCCGAACAGGCCAAATCCAATCGTGCATAGCCATTTCGGCGAGACAAACTTCATCAGCTTCGGCACCAGCGGAATCAGGAACAGCTGCGGCACGCCCATCCACATGATCACTTCGCCGATCTGCAGGGCGTTGTAGTTCTGGATCTGCGCCAGATACAGCGGCAACAGATAGATCGAGCCGTACAACCCGACACCCATGCCCAGGCTGGAAATGCTCGATAAACCGAAGTTGCGATTACGCAGAATGCCGAGGTTGATCAGCGGATTGGGTTTGGAGATCTGCACGATCACAAAAGTGATCAGACTCACCAGGGCAATGCTGCCCAGCATCACGATCAGGCTCGATTCGAGCCAGTCCTTGCGATGGCCTTCTTCCAAAAAAACCTGCAAGCAACCGAGGCCAATCCCCAGCGTGAGGATGCCGGTGTAGTCGGTGCTTTTCAGCAGTTCCCAGTGCGCCTCTTTCTTCTCCAGTCCGTACATCAACCCGGCAATCATGATCAGGCCCGGCGGAATGTTGATGTAGAAGATGTATTCCCAACCCCAGTTTTCCGTGAGCCAGCCGCCCAGCGTCGGGCCGATGGACGGCGCAAACGTGGCGGTCATGGCGAACATCGCCATGCCTTTGGCACGATGGTGTTCCGGGAGTTTGATCAGGGTCAGGGTGAACGCCAGCGGGATCAGCGCGCCACCGGTGAAGCCTTGCATGGCGCGAAAGACGATCATGCTTTCCAGGCTCCAGGCCATCGAGCACAGCAGTGAAGAAACCAGAAACCCCAGCGACACCCACACCGCCAAGCGTCGCGCCGAGAGCAGCTGCACCAGCCACGCAGTCAGCGGGATCATGATGATTTCCGCGACGAGATACGAGGTGGAAATCCACGAGCCTTCTTCCAGTGTCGCCGACAGCGCACCTTGAATATCTTTCAGCGACGAGTTGGTGATCTGGATGTCGAGCACCGCCATGAAGGCGCCGAGCATCACGCTCATCACCGCAATCCAGTCGCGCCGGGTCGGCTCGCCGACCGGGCGGATCAGCGAATCACCGGCCATTGTCCGGGGCGTCTTTGATGTTCACTTTGGCGGTGACGGACATGCCCGGGCGGATCTTGCCGTGCAGCGGGTTGTCGGCCTTGAAGGTCAGTTTCACCGGAATCCGTTGCACGACTTTGGTGAAGTTGCCGGTGGCGTTGTCCGGTGGCAGCAAGCTGAACTGCGCGCCGGACGCGGCGAACAGGCTATCGACTCGCGCTTCGATTGGCGTGTCGCCATAGGCATCGAAGGTCAGCTCGGCTTTCTGGCCGGGTTGCATATGACCGATCTGGGTTTCCTTGAAGTTGGCCTGCACCCAGATGTCTTCATCCGGGACGATCGACAGCAGATAGGCGCCAGCCTGCACCACTTGACCGTTACGGGCAGCGCGTTGGCCGACCAGGCCGCTGATCGGCGCGTGGATTTCGCTGCGGGTCAGATTGAGTTCGGCTTGCGCGAGATCGGCGCGGGCGTTGGCGATCTGTGCGTCGAGGCGTTTGATTTCCGCGTTCAAGGCGTTGACCTGCTGGCGCTGGCCCTGCGCGTCGGCTTGCGCCTTGGCCACTTGTGAACGAGCAATGTGGGCGTCGGCGGAGAGGGTGGTCACCCGTTCTTCGGAAACGTAACCGGGTTTGCGCAGGGTTTCTGCTCGCGACAAGTCCATCTGCGAACGGCCGAGGGTAGCTTGCGTGGTCGCCACTTGCGCGTCGCTGGAGGCAATCAGGCTGGCTTGCTGAGTCAATTTGCTTTGCGCCTGCAGGCGTTCGGCTTCGCGGGTGGCGAGGGCGGCATTGGCGCGATCGATGGCCAGACGGAAATCATTCGGTTCAAGGCGTACCAGTAACTGGCCTTTTTCCACGTGTTGATTGTCCTGCACCAGCACTTCATCGATGCGCGCGCTCAACTGGCTCGACACACGGGTGATTTCGCCCTGGACATAGGCGTTGTCAGTGCTTTCATAAAAGCGTCCCTTGAAAAACCAATGGGCGAAAAAGCCCCCGGCGATCAGCAGGACGAGCAACAGGAAAATCAACAGGCGACGCTTGAGTTGGGCAGGCATGGGCAAACTGTAGTCGAGGAATTGTAAGGAAAGTTATCAGCAGGCGAATCTGGCATACAGCCGATAAGCGGTAAATGCCGTCCGCTGATATTTGCCCATTCACCACGGCTTACGGGCGTTCCAGAGGCAAACTTGGCTTAAATGCCCTGCCTGCTGGAGCGGGGCGGGTGTCGCCTGTTACCATTCGCCGCTTGATTGTTTTGCTTTTCATTCTTTTCGAGACATGCCATGACCACCGTCCGCACTCGCATCGCGCCATCGCCTACCGGGGACCCCCACGTAGGTACCGCTTACATCGCATTGTTCAACTACTGCTTTGCCAAGCAGCATGGCGGTGAGTTCATCCTGCGCATCGAAGACACCGATCAGTTGCGTTCGACCCGCGAGTCCGAACAGCAGATCTTCGACGCCCTGCGCTGGCTGGGTATCGACTGGAGCGAAGGCCCGGACGTTGGCGGCCCGCACGGCCCGTACCGGCAGAGCGAGCGTGGCGACATCTATCAGAAGTACTGCCAGCAACTGGTCGACATGGGCCACGCGTTCCCATGCTTCTGCACCGCTGAAGAACTCGATCAGATGCGCGCCGAGCAAATGGCTCGCGGCGAAACTCCACGTTACGACGGCCGCGCACTGCTGCTGTCGAAAGAAGAGGTCGCCGCCCGTCTGGCTGCCGGCGAACCCCACGTAATCCGCATGAAAGTGCCGAGCGAAGGCGTTTGCGTGGTGCCGGACATGCTCCGTGGCGACGTCGAGATCCCGTGGGATCGCATGGACATGCAAGTGCTGATGAAGACCGACGGCCTGCCGACGTACTTCCTCGCCAACGTCGTCGACGATCACCTGATGGGTATCACTCACGTGCTGCGTGGCGAAGAGTGGCTGCCCTCGGCGCCGAAACTGATTCTGCTGTACGAATACTTCGGCTGGGAGCAGCCAGAGCTGTGCTACATGCCGCTGTTGCGTAACCCGGACAAGAGCAAGCTGTCCAAGCGCAAGAACCCGACCTCGGTGACGTTCTACGAGCGCATGGGCTTCATGCCGGAAGCGATGCTCAACTACCTCGGCCGCATGGGCTGGTCGATGCCGGACGAGCGCGAGAAGTTCTCGCTGCAGGAAATGGTCGACAATTTCGACCTCAAGCGTGTCTCGCTGGGCGGGCCGATCTTCGATATCGAGAAGCTGTCGTGGCTCAACGGCCAGTGGCTGCGCGATCTGCCGGTGGAAGAGTTTGCCAGCCGCCTGCAGACCTGGGCGTTGAACCCCGAATACATGATGAAGATCGCGCCGCTGGTGCAGGGCCGCGTTGAAACCTTCAGTCAGGTTGCACCGCTGGGCGGCTTCTTCTTCGCCGGCGGCGTTAACCCGGATGCCAAGCTGTTCGAATCGAAGAAGCTCTCCGGCGATCAGGTTCGGCAGTTGATGCAGTTGATCCTTTGGAAGCTGGAAAGCCTGCGTCAGTGGGAGAAGGACAACATCACTGCGACGATTCAGGCGGTGGTTGAATCCCTTGAGCTGAAATTGCGCGATGCAATGCCGCTGATGTTTGCTGCAATCACGGGGCAGGCGAGTTCGGTGTCGGTACTCGATGCGATGGAAATCCTTGGCCCGGACCTGACCCGTTATCGTCTGCGCCAGGCGATCGACCTGCTGGGCGGCGTGTCGAAGAAAGAAAACAAAGAGTGGGAAAAGCTGCTGGGCGCGATCGCTTAAGCACACCTGACTCTGCAGGAACGACCGAAGGCCGGGATCTTTTGATTCCGGCCTTCGGCGTTTTCCCCCCGAATTTACGGGGGAGGGCGGTAAGTGATTGTTATGCCGACGAAAAACTTTGAAAAATTTCAAAAATAAGTTTGACAGGCTTTCGATACGCCCTTAAGATTCGCCCCGTCCTCAGCGATGACATCAACGATGAGGGGCTATAGCTCAGCTGGGAGAGCGCTTGCATGGCATGCAAGAGGTCAACGGTTCGATCCCGTTTAGCTCCACCAATTTACACTTCGAAGCCTGGCCACACCGGCTCCGAAGCGATCAACACTCAGCGTTGATCAGTTGTATAGAAGGGTTTGCGTCCCCTTCGTCTAGTGGCCTAGGACACCGCCCTTTCACGGCGGTAACAGGGGTTCGAGTCCCCTAGGGGACGCCAGTTTTACAGAAGCGATGTTGCAAGATGTCGCTCCGCCGCGAGGCGAAAAATCCGGGGCTTTAGCTCAGCTGGGAGAGCGCCTGCATGGCATGCAGGAGGTCAGCGGTTCGATCCCGCTAAGCTCCACCAATTTTACACGTTCAAGGTCTGGCCACACCGGCCTTGAATCGATCAGTTCTCAGCGCTGATCAGTTGTATAGAAGGTTTGTGTCCCCTTCGTCTAGTGGCCTAGGACACCGCCCTTTCACGGCGGTAACAGGGGTTCGAGTCCCCTAGGGGACGCCACGATTACCCGCTCTGCGGGATTTTATAAGGGTCATTCAATTATTGAATGGCCCTTTTGTTTGTCTGGCGTTTGGCCAATTCTCCTTTTTCCTTACACTGTGCTTCAGACCAGCGGTCATATCCTTGACTTGCAGAATATTATTATGCGAATAATATTCTAGTCGTAATATTCGGAGGCAACGATGAACGATAAAAAAGCTCAAACCCGCGAACGCATCCTCAAGGCTGCCAGCGCTGCACTGATTCAGCGCGGCCCGGCGGACCCTAGCGTGGGCGAAGTGATGGGCGCAGCCGGCCTCACCGTCGGTGGCTTCTACGCGCACTTCGAAAGCAAGGACGCAATGATGCTCGAAGCGTTCAAGCAGCTACTCGGTCGCCGCCGCGACCTGATTGCCGACATGGATGCCGAGCTGACCGGTGAAGAGCGTCGCGCCCTGGTCGCCGCGTTCTACCTGTCGCGCAAGCACCGTGATTCCAGTGACGCGGCATGCCCGATTCCGGCTTCGATTGGCGAGTTGGGTCGTTTGCCGGAATCGTTCCGAATCGCGCTGAACGAACACCTGGAGTTGATGATTGCGCAGTTGGCGTCCAGCCCCGAGGACACCGACAAAGCCCTGGCCGATGTGGCCTTGATGGTGGGTGGTCTGGCGCTCGCAAGGGCTCTGGGTCCGGGAGATTTATCCGATCGATTGCTGCGCGCTGCCAAGTCGGCGGTGCGTTGACCTGAAGGCAACAGGCCTGAGGAGAGAGCGATGAACACGTTGAAGTGGATTCGTGGCGTTAATGGCACCTTGGGCTGGATTGCACCGAAACGGGTTGCGAGCAAAATGCGTCTGGCATTCATGACGCCGCGATCGCTGCCTCTGCGGGATTGGGAGTTGCCGCTGCTGGCCAGTTCCGAACGGATCACTTTGCGCTTCGGCCTCTCGGCGCTGCGCTGGGGTCAGGGCCCGACGGTATTGCTGATGCACGGCTGGGAAGGGCGCCCGACCCAGTTCGCCGCGCTGATCACGGCACTGGTCGATTCCGGTTATACCGTCGTCGCGCTCGATGGTCCGGCCCACGGGCGTTCGCCGGGGCGTGAAGCCAATGTCGTATTGTTCGCCCGGGCAATGCTCGAAGCGGCTGCCGAGTTGCCGCCACTGCAAGCGGTCATCGGCCACTCGATGGGCGGCGCTAGCGCCATGCTCGCCGTGCAATTGGGCTTGCGCACCGAAACCCTCGTCAGCATCGCCGCGCCTGCGCGAATTCTTGGCGTGTTGCGTGGCTTCGCTCGATACGTCGGCATGCCGCCTCGAGCCCGTTCCGCCTTCATTCGTCAGGTTGAGCAAGACGTCGGCATGCGCGCCGCCACGCTCGACGTTGCTCACTATCAACTGGATATGCCCGGCCTGATCGTGCACGCCGAGGACGACAACTTCGTCTCGGTCAAAGAGTCGCAACTGATTCACGAATCCTGGTTCGACAGTCGCCTGCTGCGCCTTGAAGGCGGTGGTCATCAGCGCGTGCTGGCCGACCCTCGGGTGATTGATGGTGTGTTATCACTGCTGGCTGGCCGCAGCCTTCAGGCGCGCCAATCGGCGTGAGCTCCGTTACACTGCCCCGGTTGAATCATTGACCGGGAGTGGGTATGGGCTGGGATCGGGCAACGCCGTTTACCATTGATCTGCAAGTAAGCGCCGAGGACATCGACGGGCTGGGCCACGCGAACAACGCGGTATACGTCACTTGGCTCGAGCGTTGCGCCTGGCGCCACTCGCAGCGTCTGGGCCTGGATCTGGTCGAATATCGCCGACTGGATCGGGCGATGGCGGTGGTGCGCCACGAGATCGATTATCTCGCTGCGGCCTATGAAGGCGACGAACTGCAATTGGCGACCTGGATTGTCGATTGGGATCAGCGCCTGAAAATGACCCGGCATTTCCAGCTCAAGCGTCCGAGCGACAACACCACGTTGTTGCGTGCGCAAACCACGTTTGTCTGCATCGAACTGTCCACGGGCAAGCCAAAGCGCATGCCGGCAGAGTTCATCGAAGGCTACGGCCCGGCGATCCAAATCCCCGATACCGCTCAAATCTAAAGTGTGGGAGCGAGCCTGCTCGCGAAAGCCGTCTGTCAGTTGATATATGCATACCTGACACACCGCTGTCGCGAGCAGGCTCGCTCCCACAAGGTTTCTGCGAATTCCCGCGATATCCAGTAAACTGCCGCACGTTTTTCTTCAAGTAGTGTTTTCCCATGCAAATTGCTCTGGCGCCCATGGAGGGGTTGGTCGACGACATCCTCCGCGACGTGCTGACCCGCGTTGGCGGCATCGACTGGTGCGTGACCGAATTCATTCGGGTCAACGACCAGTTGCTCACGCCGGCCTATTTCCATAAGTTCGGTCCGGAGTTGCTCAACGGCGCCCGTACCGCATCCGGCGTGCCATTGCGTGTGCAATTGCTCGGTTCCGACCCGGTATGCCTGGCGGAAAACGCTGCGTTAGCCTGTGAACTCGGCTCCGAAGTCATCGATCTGAACTTCGGCTGCCCGGCCAAGACCGTCAACAAATCCCGTGGCGGCGCGGTCCTGCTCAAGGAGCCGGAACTGCTCAACCAGATCGTCGAGCACGTCCGTCGCGCTGTGCCTGCACACATTCCCGTGACCGCGAAAATGCGCTTGGGTTTCGACAGCCCGGACGGTTCGCTGGTCTGCGCCACGGCGTTGGCCGAAGGTGGCGCCGAGCACATCGTGGTTCACGCCAGAACCAAAATGGACGGCTACAAACCACCAGCACACTGGGAGTGGATTCCACGCGTACAGGACGTGGTCAAAGTCCCGGTGTTCGCCAACGGCGATATCTGGAGCGTCGAAGACTGGCGGCGTTGCCGCGAAATCAGTGGCGTGGAAGACATCATGCTCGGTCGCGGTCTGGTCTCGCGCCCGGATCTGGCCAAGCAGATCGCCGCCGCCCGCGCTGGTGAAGAAGTCGTCGAGATGACCTGGGCCGAGCTGATGCCGCTGATCCAGGACTTCTGGTTGCAAGCCAAGGCGCAGATGACCGCACGCCAATCGCCGGGCCGTTTGAAGCAATGGCTGGCCATGCTAACGCGCAATTATCCCGAGGCCACCGAGCTGTTTACCGTGCTGCGCCGTGAGACGGAGCCGGATCAAGTCTCGCGTTTGCTCGGTCTGCCGGTTGCCGAAGCGGCCTGAAAAAAATCTGCAAATAATCTCTTGAAATCATTTCAGCGGTCCCTATCTAAGGGTTACGCGATGCCGGATTCGGGTCGCGGAGTCAAAAAACCTTGCTGATTGTTTTCAGGAGATTTGAATCATGAGTACTGCATTTTCCCTCGCGCCACTGTTCCGTTCCTCGGTAGGTTTCGACCGTTTCAACGACCTGTTCGAAACCGCCCTGCGCAACGAGCCAGGCAGCAGCTACCCACCTTACAACGTCGAAAAACACGGTGATGACCAGTACCGTATCGTCGTTGCCGCCGCCGGTTTCCAGGAAGAAGATCTGGAGCTGCAAGTCGAGAAGGGTGTGCTGACCATCAGTGGTGGCAAGCGTGATGCCAACGAAGGCGTGACCTTCCTGCACCAGGGCATCGCCCAGCGTGCGTTCAAGCTGTCCTTCCGCCTGGCCGATCACATCGAGATCAAGGCTGCCGATCTGAGCAACGGTCTGCTGAGCATCGATCTGTTGCGGGTGATCCCGGAAGAGGCGAAAGCCAAACGCATCCCGATCAACGGGACGCAGAAGCCGGCGTTGCAGCACTGAGTCATGTGTCGCAACACAATCGTCTGAACGGACGATGAGCCGCTGAATGAAGGCCCCGATACGTCGGGGCCTTTTTTGTGTGCGCAATAAAACCGCTGTTCGACTTTGCCGCTGGCGGCGGTTTCTCTACAATCCGCCGCAGTTTTGCCGACCCCATTCCTCACCGGTCGGCCTGGAGCCTTTCTTCATGGACGATATTCAACAGCGCTGGCTGTGCGCCCTGTCTGCCCCCATGGCGGCAATCAATACCGGCGCCAGTTACGACGACCCCGCGTTCTGCGACGATCGCTACATCGATCTGCAGGACAGTTGGGGTATCGATGATCGTGGGCAACTGTTCGACATGCTCGAACGGATGACCGACGACGGCCATGCCAAACACCTCAGCGCGGCCTATCGGGCCTGGCAGCGTTGTCTGCCGAGTGAATGGCAGACCTTGCTGGAAAATCTCCCGGCGCGTGAACGCATTCTGCATGAGTTTGCCAGCCGCACCTTCGGCAGTTGCGGGCCGGGCGGGATATTGTCCTGGGACTATGGCCGCATGGGCTTTCTCTTGCGTTGCGCCGTGCGCAATCAGTGGATTGATCTGGACGAAAGTAACTGGCTGCACAGTCGTTTGGCCCTCAGAGCGCAATTTCACTACGGTAGCTGGATGGCTTATTTCGATGGTTTCGTGGTGGGCCGGACGTTTTGGTCGTGCCTGAGCGCCAGTGACGATGAGCTGGCGCGCGAGCTGGATCGGCAAGGGGCCAACGCCCTTAACGTGCGGATTGCCCGTGGCCTTGCCGAGAACATCCCTCGGTTTCTGGCTGATTTGCCATGGCACATGGAAATTGACCTGCCGCCACGTCCAGCATCGCTCAAGGAGTTCGACTGGTCATGAGTTGCTGGATCCGCTTGGGCATCGAGCCCACGACTGACGAAACCCTGATTCGCAATGCCTACCGCGCACGCTTGCCGGCGCATCACCCGGAGACCGATCCGCAAGGCTTCCAGGCGTTGCGCATGGCCTATGAAAACGCCCTGCGACTGGCGCGAGAGGAAGAGCACGAGGAAGAAGCGTACGAGGAAGATCCCGTAGCGTCAGAGCGGCAGGTGGTTGAGGTTCCGCGCACGTTCGTGGATTTCTGCGAGTTGCTGGATGATCCCGCTCGCCGGTTCAATTTCGCCGCGTGGCAGGCATTTGTCCGGGGTCTGGATGAGCTGCCGCTGGAGGTGCTCGATGACCTCAGCTGGGGGCTTTACCACCGGCTGGCTGACGCCGGCCCGCTGTCGTACCGCTGCGCGAATCTGCTGGCCAAACGTATGGCCTGGGCTCAACAGCTGCTGGATCTGCAGTACGAAGACGCCCATCAGGTGGAATCCTTTCTGCAGCGAATCGAAACACCTGACCCGTTCGATACGGATCTGATCAGCACATGGTCAGAGGCGGCGCAGACCGAATCGCTGTGGTACGCCCGGAGTCTCGACTTCATCTTCGCCCAGCGCCCGCTTCATGAGTTCGCCGACTTCGCGGGTCGGCACACGTGTATACCGTTGCCGGATGATGCCGCGTTCTTCAAGCGTGTGTTGGTGCAGTTCACTCAGGCGGGAATCGGCGTGCCGATATTTTTCCAGTGCTGCGTCGAACAGCAGCTCGCAGCGCCGGATGATGTGGACTGGCTTTACCTGTTGGCGTCTCATAGCAGTCTGCTGGGCCGGGATGATCAGGCATTGCCGTGCTGGATCCGACTGTGGAACGAACATCGTCATCCGATGGCGGAAAGCCGCCTGCTGGAGTTGTGTGCCAAGCGACAGCCGACTTTTCTCCCGCTGCTGATTCAGGCATTTGATCGTCTGGAGGACTGCTCTGACTGGTCGAAGAATCTCGGTGATCACTGCCAGGTATATGGCAGCCCGTCACAACATCCCGAGACGCTGAATCGTTGGCTGGGTGTCGGCAGGCTAAAGCTTGATAGCCTTGCGCATAGCTTTGTCGAGTGGCAGATGACCGGTGATGAACTCCCGTTGCTCGCGCAGTTGCTGGGCGAAAACGCCGACAGCCGATTGCTGCATCTGTACCGGCACGCCTGGGCATTGCATCGGGGAGATTCGGCGTTGCTGCAGCAGATTGTGGATGCGCCGCTGCCGATCGATGCCCTCGAAAACCTGGTGATGAGCGGCTTCAAATATCAGGCTGAGCAACACTTGCGCTGGTTGAGCAGGGCACCGATTGCACAGGCCATGAGTGCTTTCAGTGGCGCGGATTCAAGTCCGCGGCCATTGCCGTCGGAGCTGACTGCAGGCGAGCTGCACAAGGTCTGCCGGCTGTGGTTGCGGCGCTTGCGGCCCTACAGCGAGGCTGCGCTGGAGCGCGTGGGCGAAGCGTTCAAGCTGGGAGCGGTCAAAGACGACTGCGACTTGACCGAACTCGACTTGATGCTCCAGTTGAGCCGTCGCGGGATTCAGCTGCCGCCGGTCGGGCTGGGGGAAGCCACATGGGAGTGGCATGCTCAGACCTTGTTTTTACTGGCGCTGCTGGAGCAACCCGAGCGCTGGTTGCAAATGATTGATGCGCCGTGCCTGGAGCGCCTGGCATTCAATCCGGCCCATCCGTTGAGTCGCCTGCAACCTCTGTTACGGCGCTTGCAACGCGAACATGGTCATTGCGCCGGTCTGCTGGGATGGCTGCAAGGCAATGATCCGGTGCACGGTTTGCTGGTGCAGCGATTGTTCAGCGTACAGCAGGCTCTGGACAGCGCGCGGTTGCCTGCCAATACGCTGCTTTACACCTGCCTCGAAAGCGATCGTGCTGCCTGCGGCGACGATTTGCTGGGGCTGATGATGTTCTGGAGCGTGCTCTATCACGACCCAAGCCTGAGTGCCGAGCAGCATCGTGCATTGCTGCAGTCAATCGCGGCGGTCAGTTGTGAGGACGCCTGGTTCGAAGGCTTTCGCGACGGCTTGATCAAGGGCGAACCGGTATGGCCGCCGCGCAAAGTGCTTACGGATTTTGGCGTCGACAAATTGCTCGCTTACGAGGCACTGGACTCGCTCAAGGGCTTGATTCGTTATGCTGCTGCCGGGGTGCCGAAATCCCGGGTGTTGCGGCAGTTGCAGCAGGGCAAGGACGATGTGCAGAACAGCATCGGCCTGCGCCTGGCGCTGTGCGCCTTGCTGTCCTGGTCAGAGCGTTTGCTGTTGGCGAACAGCGATGCGCAGCCGGTACCCGCGACCGCAATCTGGCGTCTGGGATCGAGATTGGGGCGTAAGGCGTTTATCGCTCAGGTCTTGGCCTGCGTGGTGATTGCGCCGGTGGCCGGGCTGATCAGTGGCACCACGGGCGCTGGCATTCTTATCCTGTTACTGGGCGTCCTGCTGGTGTTCGGCGCGATTTTGCGCCGCTTGCACGACATGGGCCGGGGCATTCCGACGTTGCTGATCTTCATGGCGCTGACGCCGGTTCTGCCATTCCTGCCATTGGTGCTGTTCGGAATGCCCGGTGACAAGTTGCCCAACCGCTATGGTGTGCCGTCGGACAGCGGCGATTCCGAAATGCTGTCCGGCGGCTTGCAGGCTGCCTTGCGGCGGCTCAACGGTTAGAGACGCAGTTGATCCAGCGCCTTGTTCAGCTCTGAGCGATGGCTGGCTATTTCTGAGGGGTGCTGGCCGCCGAGCACGCTGGTGAAGTTGTGCAGCCATTCGGCAATGTGCTCGCGTTGCGTGCCGAGGCTTTGCATCCATGCCCGCTCCAGGCGGGCGAGCAACGTGCGGTTGGGCAACGCGTCGCGTGGATGGACTTTCAGTGTGGACAGGCGGTTATGGCTGTCTCGGCGCGCTTGCTCGTCCAGACCGGTGGGGCTGCGGTCGATGCTGTGACTGTGGCGCTCACCGGTTTCGAGCAGGGTGACGTCGACTTCGAGCAAACCGTTGATGTCATAGCTGAAGCGTACGTCCAGCTCCTGGATGTGTTCAGTGGGCGTCAACGTCACATCGAAAGCATCAATCAGAATGTTGTCGCAAACCCACGGCCGTTCACCCTGATAGACGGCGATGCGCAGCAGCGATTGCTTAGGCTGGGTGGTGTAATAGCGCTCCACCCTTGACGTCGGAATGATGGTGTTACGTTCGATGATGGGCGAGAAGGCACCTTTGATGTCTTCGCCACGCATGGTCGCAATCCCCAGCGTATACGGGCAGACATCCGTCAGAATCAACTCTTCAACCGCCCCGTCACGCGCCTTGCACGCCGCTTGCGTCGCTGCCCCCAGCGCAACAATGGTATCCGGATCAAGATGCCGGTAAGGCAGGCGCCCGAACAGCGTGGCGACCATTTGCTGCACCGCCGGCATGCGCGTGGCGCCGCCGACCAGCACCAGGCTGTCGAGGTCGCGGGGCTTGAGGCGAGCATCACGCAGCGCCTGTTCGATTGGCGCGCGCAAACGCGCCAGCAACGGTTCCCAGATTTTTACCGCCGCCGCTTCGTCCAGTGACCATTCGAAGGTCTTGTCGGCGTGGCGCCAGCTCAGGTGTTGAGTGCCTTCGCCAAGTTTGCATTTGAGCTGCTCAAGGGCATCACCGAGGCTGGCCATGCTTTGCGCATCGACCATTGCCGGGGTCAGTTGCCAGTGTTTCAGGCAGGCCTGCAACAGGGCGGTCGTGAAGTCCTCGCCGCCGAGAAAGTTGTCGCCGGTGGAGGCGTGCACTTCGATCAGCGGCAAAGCGTATTCCAGCACCGTGACGTCGAACGTACCGCCGCCAAGATCGAAGATCAGCGTGCGTTCGAACTTCTGCTCATGCAGTCCGTAAGCCATGGCGGCGGCGGTCGGTTCGTTGATCAGACGCGTCACCGAGAGCCCGGCCAGTTCAGCGGCAAACAGCGTGCGTTTGCGTTGTTCGTCACTGAAATATGCCGGCACGGAAATCACCGCTTCCGACACCGGGTGGCCGAGAAAGGCTTCGGCGTCCTGCTTGAGTGAGCCGAGCACCAGCGCCGACAACTCTTCCGGACTGAACTGGCGTGCACCGAGCTGGACTTGTTTATCGCTGCCCATGAAACGCTTGAACGCTGCAGCGCTGCGATCCGGGTGCGTGGTCAAGCGAGCGCGGGCGGCTTTGCCGACCAGAATCGTGTCGTCTTCATCGAGGCTGACCACCGATGGCGTCAGAATCTCGCCCAGAGCGTTGGGAATCAGCCGGGCCTGACCGTCCTGCCAGACGGCGATCAGGCTGTTGGTGGTGCCAAGGTCGATGCCCAGCAGAGCCGGGCGGGGGAGGGTTGCATCCTGCATGACAGATCTCGAAACGGCGCAAAAAACGCGACCCTACAGGTTGCCGCAAATCGTGGCAATTGCGCGTCTGTTGCAACGTGCACCGGTTATGGCAGGAGCTTTTTCAGATCCTCCAGCGCGACCGGTCGACTGTGCAGATAACCCTGATACAAATGGCAACCCAGACCTTGCAGGAACGCCAGCTGCTCCGGGGTTTCCACGCCTTCGGCAATCACCTCCAGCTCAAGGCTGCGCGCCATGGCGACAATCGCGCGAATAATCTCGGCATCGTTCGGATCGGTTGTCGCATCGCGGATAAACGACTGGTCGATTTTCAGCGTGTCGACCGGCAGACGCTTGAGGTAAGTCAGCGACGAATAACCAGTGCCAAAGTCATCCATGGCGAAACTCACGCCGAGCTTTTTCAGCCGGCGCATTTTGCTGATGGTGTCTTCCAGATTCTGGATGACGATGCCTTCGGTGATCTCCAGTTTCAGCAGCGAGCAAGGCAGGCCATGGCTGCTCATGCTGTGTTCGATGCGCTCGACGAAATCGTTCTGGCGGAACTGTCGCGGGCTGATGTTCACGCACAGGCTGAAATTCAGCGGATCGACCAGCTTCAGCGCAATCAGTTGTTTGAAGGCATTGCAGGCTTCGTCGAGGATCCACGTGCCGACTTCGAGAATCAGACCGCTGTCTTCCAGCACCTTGATGAACTCGGTGGGCGACTGCGCACCCAGCTCCGGGTGATTCCAGCGCACCAGGGCTTCGGCGCCGATGATGCGGTTGTCCTGCGCGTCGACCTGCGGCTGGAAGTGCACATTGAATTCACCGCGCGACAGCGCCAGCCGCAGGTCGGTTTCCATGCGCAGCCGCTCGCTGGCGGCTTTCTGCATGGTGTTGTGATACATCTGCGTGGTGTTGCGCCCGGAATCCTTGGCTCGGTACAGGGCGATGTCGGCGCGTTTGAGCAGATCGGTCGGCGTCGAGCCGTGGTCGGGAATCAGCGCCACACCAATACTCGGGGTCACTTGCAGGCGTTGGCCGTCGAGGAACATCGGTTCCGAGAGCAATTCGCGCAGGGTGTCGGCCAGATCGCGCACCTGCGCGCTGACTTCGTTGCGCGAGCCTTCGAGGCCGCTGAGCAGCACGACGAACTCATCGCCACCGAGGCGCGCGACGGTATCTTCCATGCGCACACTGGCTTCAAGTCGCGCGGTGATGATCTTCAGTACCGTGTCGCCGACCGGGTGACCGAGAGAATCGTTGATGTGCTTGAAATGATCGAGATCGAGAAACAGCAAGGCCCCGCGCAGGTTGTGGCGTCTGAGCAGGGCGATCTGCTGGCTCAGGCGATCCATCAGCAAGGCGCGGTTGGGCAGGTTGGTCAATGGGTCGTGATAGGCCAGGTGCCGAATCTGCGCCTCGGCGTTTTTCAGCAGGCTGACGTCCCGCGCGGTCAGCAGCAGGCACGCGGTTTCATTGAGGGTGATCGGCTCGATCGAAACCTCCACCGTCAGCAACTCGCCGCGCTTGTTGCGGCCGAGCATTTCCTGATGGTGCACGCGGCCCTTGATCTGCAGCTCGGCGAGTAATGCCGAGCGCTGCTTTTCTTCGGCCCAGATACCCACCTGATAAACCGTTTTGCCCACGACTTCTTCAGCGCGATAGCCAGTGAGACGGCAAAAACCGTCGTTGACCTCCAGATAACGTCCGGTGTCGCGTTCGGTGATGGTGATCGCGTCGGGGCTGGAGTGGAACGCCTTGGCGAATTTCTCTTCACTGGCTTTCAGCGCCGCTTCCGAGCGCTGCTGCTGAGTGATATCGCGCAGGGTGGTGACGATGCAGGGCTGATCGCCGACGCTGATCTGCCGGCTGGAAATCACACAGGTCAGCGACTGGCCGTCCTTGTGCTGGACGATGATCGCGACGTTGCTCAAACCCTGTTCGCGAATCACCCTTTCGATGCGTTGCAGACTTTTTGCCGATGCGTCCCACAGGCCGATTTCTTCGGCGGTGTGGCCAATCACGTCGGTGGCGCTCCAGCCGAAGGTCTGGGTAAAGCTGTTATTGATTTCGATGAACTCGCCACTGTCCTGGCGGGTGACGCAGATCGGGTCGGGGCTGACCTGGAACAGCGTGGCGAATTTCTCTTCCGAGGCCACCAGCCGTTGCTCGCGCTCGACCTGATCGGTGATGTCGAGCAGCGTGCCGGCCATGCGCAGCGGCGCGCCGTTGTCGTCACGGTAGAGGCGGGCGCGGCTTTCCAGATAGCGCGAGCTGCCGTCCGGCAGTTGCACGCGATAGGTCAGTTGATAATTGCCCGCCGGGCCTTCGCGCAGACTGCGGTAGGCATCGCGCATGCTGTCGCGCTCTTCGCCGGGCACGCCTTCGAAAAACTCGTCAAACGATTCATGAAACGGTATCGGTTCGAGCCCGTGCAATTGCGCGGCCCGCGCCGAGCCGTAGAGCATACCGCTGGGGATGTGCCAGTCCCAGGTGCCGAGCTGTGCCGAGTCCAGTGCCAGATCAAGGCGTTCCTGGCTGTCCTTCAAGGCGTGTTCGGCGGCTTTGCGTTCGGTGGTGTCGAGGAATGTGCTGAGCAGATACGGCTGGCCTTCGAGTTCGACTTTCTGCGCACTGAGAATACCGTCGTGGATCTGCCCGTTGCTGGCGCAGAACTGCACTTCCATGGCGATCAGCTCGCCTTTGGCTTTGGTCTTTTTCACCAGCTCTGCGCGTTGTTCCGGGTGCACCCACAGACCCAGTTCCAGCGTGGTGCGACCAATGGCGCTTTGTACCGGCCAGCCAAACAGGCTTTCAAAATACTGATTGGCTTCGCTGATCAGGCCGTCTTCCTGTCGGGTCAGCAAGACCATGTTGGGACACAGGTGAAAAAGTGTCGCGAAACGTTTCTCCGAACTGCTCAGCGCCTGTTCGCGCTGGCGTTGGTGGGTGATTTCACGAATCACCCCGATCATTCGGGGGCGGCCGTTTTTATCCGGCAGCAGGCTACCGCTGATCTCCAGCCAGTGCAGGCTGCCGTCAGGCCAGCGGATGCGGTGGTGCATCGCTTGCTCCAGCGGTGCGCCGGCGATCACCGCGTGGAAGGCGCGAATTGTTTTTGCGCGATCTTCCGGGGGTAGCAAATCAAGGTATTCAAGGTCCGCCGGCAGGGGTTGCCGTGGATCGAAACCGAACAAGGCCTGGGTGCCGCGCGACCAACTGATCTGCCCGCGCTCGATGTCCCAATACCAGGCGCCGAGCCGCGCGCCGTTGAGCGCCGCCAGCAATTGCGGCGCGCTCTCCCAGCTCTGCTCGGAATGTCGCGGGTCAATCGCCTGAATACGCGGCATCGGCGGAATTCGGTCAACAGATTTCGGCATCGTGGACAGGCCTTGAGCTGATGGTGGCGTTAGGCACAGGGGCGGCGGCTCTATAGGAGTAGCACAAGTTGGCCTCAAGTCCCTGGCAGATCGATTTGTGCATCCAGTAAGGCCATAAAGGCCCGCGCCGCATTCGAGAGCGTCCGTTCGGTGTGCAGGATATAGCCTAGCTGGCGACTGAGCTGTATGCCCGGCAAAGCGATGCTTGCCACCTGATCGTCGAGCATGGTGCGCGGCAAAACGCTCCAGGCCAGACCGATCGAGACCATCATCTTGATGGTTTCCAGATAGTTGGTGCTCATGGCGATGTTCGGCGTCAGGCCTTGGGCCTCGAACAAGCGTTGGACAATGTGGTGAGTGAAGGTGTTGCCGCCGGGGAACACGGCCGGATGACCGGCAATGTCGGCCAGATTGACGGGGCCGTTGCTGATCAGCGAATGCTCCGGTGCGACCACGAAATCCAGTGGGTCGTCCCATACCGGCGTGGCTTTGACCAGTGCGTGAGGCTCCGGCGCCAGGGTGATGACCGCCAGTTCTGCGCGGCCATGGAGAATTTCTTCGTAGGCCACTTCCGAATCGAGAAACTGAATATCCAGCGCCACCTGTGGGTAGCGACGGGTGAATTCCCGCAACAGCGGCGGCAAACGGTGCAAACCGATGTGGTGACTGGTGGCCAGGGTCAGGCGCCCGCTGACTTCGCCGGTGAGATTGGTCAGGGCGCGGCGGGTGTCGTCGAGCACGTTGAGAATCTGATAAGCCCGGGGCAGCAGGGCGCGGCCAGCCTCGGTCAGGCCGACTTCACGGCCTAGCCGATCGAACAGGCGCACCTTCAATTGCTGCTCCAGCCCGGCGATGCGTTTGCTGATCGCCGGCTGCGTCAGGTGCAGCCGTTCGCCGGCGCCGGAGAAACTGCCGGTCTCGGCAATCGCGATAAAAGCGTTGAGGTTGGCCAGATCCATGTTCGTATTCCAGTTGGTTATCCAAAGCATAAAAAATATGAATTTGAGTTATTTAATCTAACCCCATAGGATCGGCCTCACAAGCCAAAGGGTTATTGATAAGCCCAGGGCATAGAAACAAGCTGATGAGGAACCGTCTGATGGCCGGCAAAACGCTCTACGACAAGCTCTGGGATTCGCATTTGGTCAAGCAGCGCGACGATGGCTCGGCGCTGATCTATATCGATCGTCACATCATCCACGAAGTGACCTCGCCGCAAGCCTTCGAAGGTCTGCGTCTGGCCGGGCGCAAGCCTTGGCGTATCGATGCCAACATCGCGACCCCGGACCACAACGTACCGACCACCCCGGAGCGCAAGGGCGGCATCGCAGCCATTGCCGATCAGGTCTCGCGTTTGCAGGTTCAGACCCTCGATGACAACTGTGATGAATACGGCATCGTCGAGTTCAAGATGAACGACGTGCGCCAGGGCATCGTCCACGTCATCAGTCCGGAGCAGGGCGCGACCTTGCCGGGCATGACCGTGGTCTGCGGCGACTCGCACACCTCGACTCACGGCGCTTTCGGTGCACTGGCTCACGGTATCGGCACTTCCGAGGTCGAGCACGTGCTCGCCACCCAGTGCCTGGTCGCGAAGAAAATGAAGAACATGCTGGTGCGCGTTGAAGGGCAATTGCCGTTCGGTGTGACCGCCAAGGACATCGTCCTCGCGGTGATCGGCAAGATCGGCACCGCCGGCGGGAACGGCCACGCCATCGAGTTTGCCGGCAGCGCGATCCGCGATTTGTCCGTTGAAGGCCGCATGACTATCTGCAACATGTCCATCGAAGCCGGTGCCCGTGTTGGCCTGGTGGCAGCGGATCAGAAAACCGTCGACTACGTGAAGGGCCGTCCATTCGCACCGAAAGGTGAGCAGTGGGACATGGCCGTCGAGGCCTGGAAAGATCTGGTCTCCGACGCCGACGCCAAATTCGACACCGTGGTTGAGCTCGACGCCGCCCAGATCAAGCCGCAAGTCAGCTGGGGCACTTCTCCGGAAATGGTTTTGGCCGTTGACCAAAACGTGCCGGACCCGGCCAAAGAAATGGATCTGGTCAAGCGCGACTCGATCGTCCGCGCCTTGAAATACATGGGTTTGACTGCCAATCAGGCGATCACCGACATTCAGCTGGATCGCGTGTTCATCGGTTCCTGCACCAACTCGCGGATCGAAGACTTGCGCGCTGCGGCGGTCATCGCCAAGGGCCGCAAAGTCGCTTCGACCATCAAGCAAGCGATCGTGGTGCCGGGCTCGGGTCTGGTCAAAGCGCAGGCTGAAGCTGAAGGTCTCGACAAGATTTTCCTCGAAGCCGGTTTTGAATGGCGTGAACCGGGTTGCTCGATGTGCCTGGCGATGAACCCGGACCGTTTGGAGTCCGGCGAACATTGCGCCTCGACCTCCAACCGTAACTTCGAAGGCCGTCAGGGCGCCGGTGGCCGTACCCACCTCGTCAGCCCGGCCATGGCAGCTGCGGCAGCGGTGAACGGTCGTTTCATCGACGTTCGTGAATTGATTTAAAGGAGCGCAGCATGAAAGCTTTTACCCAGCACACTGGTCTTGTCGCGCCTCTGGATCGTGCCAACGTCGACACCGACCAGATCATTCCGAAGCAGTTCTTGAAGTCGATCAAGCGCACCGGCTTCGGCCCGAACCTGTTCGACGAATGGCGTTACCTTGATGTGGGGCAGCCGTATCAGGACAACTCCAAGCGTCCGCTGAACAAGGACTTCGTGCTCAACGCCGAGCGTTATCAAGGCGCCAGTGTGTTGCTGGCCCGCGAGAACTTCGGTTGCGGTTCCAGTCGTGAACACGCGCCATGGGCGCTGGAAGAATACGGTTTCCGCAGCATCATCGCGCCAAGCTACGCCGACATCTTCTTCAACAACAGCTTCAAGAATGGCTTGCTGCCGATCATCTTGAGCGATGCGGAAGTCGACGAGTTGTTCAAGCAGGTCGAGGCTGAGCCGGGCTATCAATTGCAGGTCGATCTGCAAGAGCAGACCGTGACCCGTCCGGATGGCAAGGTGTACAGCTTCGAGATCGATGCGTTCCGCAAGCACTGCCTGTTGAACGGTCTGGACGATATCGGGTTGACCTTGCAGGACGGTGATGCGATTGCGACGTTTGAGGCCAGGCATCGGGTTAGTCAGCCGTGGTTGTTCCGCGACGCATAAGCAAGTTTTAAATTGATGCAGTTCAGGCTGGCCTCTTCGCGAGCAAGCTCGCTCCCACAGGGGAATGCATTTCAAGTGTGGGAGCGAGCTTGCTCGCGAAGGCGGTAGTCCAGGCAATACAAGGCTAAAACCCAGAAGGATGTGACCATGACCAGCACCGCCCAGCACACCCAGGTCGTACAAAAGCAATTCGGTGAACAGGCCGCCGCCTACCTGAGCAGCGCCGTACACGCGCAAGGCACCGAATTCGCTCTGCTACAAGCTGAGCTGGCCGGGCAGGGCGAGGCCCGAGTGCTGGACTTGGGCTGCGGCGCCGGTCACGTAAGTTTCCACGTCGCACCGCTGGTCAGGGAAGTGGTCGCCTACGACCTGTCGCAGCAGATGCTTGATGTGGTCGCCGCCGCGGCCGTTGATCGCGGTTTCACCAACATTGCCACGGTCAGCGGCGCCGCCGAGCGCCTGCCGTTTGCCGATGGCGAGTTCGACTTCGTGTTCAGCCGTTATTCGGCGCATCACTGGAGCGATCTTGGTGTGGCCCTGCGCGAAGTGCGTCGTGTGCTGAAGCCGGGCGGTGTGGCGGCGTTCGTGGATGTGTTGTCACCGGGCAGCCCGTTGTTCGACACTTACCTGCAAAGCGTCGAAGTGCTGCGCGACACCAGCCATGTGCGCGATTATTCAGGCGCCGAGTGGTTGCGTCAGGTCAGCGAGGCCGGTTTGCATGTGCGCAGCACCACGCGTCAGCGCCTGCGTCTGGAGTACAGCAGTTGGGTTGAGCGCATGCGCACGCCCGACGTGATGCGCGCGGCGATCCGCCAGTTGCAGCAGTCGATGGGCAACGAAGTGCGCGAATATTTTGAGATTGATGCCGACGGCTCGTTCAGTACCGATGTGATCGTACTGATGGCCGAGCGATAAGAATTTTTCCGGGCGTGCCGGTAAAGGCGCACCGACTGAAAACACGAGGAAAGCATGAGCAAGCAGATTCTGATTCTCCCAGGTGACGGTATTGGTCCGGAAATCATGGCCGAAGCGGTCAAGGTGCTGGAGCTGGCCAACGACAAGTACAGCCTGGGTTTCGAGCTGAGCCATGACGTGATCGGTGGCGCCGCCATCGACAAGCACGGCGTGCCGCTGGCCGATGAAACCCTCGACCGTGCCCGCGCTGCTGACGCCGTGTTGCTGGGCGCTGTCGGTGGCCCGAAATGGGACACTATCGAGCGTGATATCCGCCCTGAGCGCGGCCTGCTGAAAATCCGTGCGCAACTGGGCCTGTTCGGCAACCTGCGTCCGGCGATTCTGTACCCGCAACTGGCCGACGCGTCGAGCCTGAAGCCGGAAATCGTTGCCGGTCTGGACATCCTCATCGTTCGCGAGCTGACCGGCGGTATCTACTTCGGCGCGCCGCGCGGCACCCGTACCCTGGAAAACGGCGAACGTCAGTCCTACGACACCCTGCCGTACAGCGAAAGCGAAATCCGCCGCATCGCCCGCGTCGGTTTCGACATGGCCATGGTCCGTGGCAAGAAGCTTTGCTCGGTGGACAAGGCCAACGTGCTGGCCTCCAGCCAACTGTGGCGTGAAGTGGTCGAGCAAGTGGCCAAAGACTATCCAGAAGTCGAACTGAGCCACATGTACGTCGACAACGCCGCCATGCAACTGGTGCGTGCACCAAAGCAGTTCGATGTGATTGTCACCGACAATATGTTCGGCGACATTCTGTCCGACGAAGCGTCGATGCTCACCGGTTCCATCGGCATGCTGCCGTCGGCCTCGCTGGACTCCAACAACAAGGGCATGTACGAGCCTTGCCACGGTTCCGCTCCGGACATCGCTGGCAAAGGCATTGCCAACCCGTTGGCGACCATTCTGTCGGTGTCGATGATGCTGCGTTACAGCTTCAATCTGCATGACGCGGCCGATGCCATTGAAAAAGCCGTTAGCGTTGTGCTGGATCAAGGCCTGCGTACCGGTGACATCCATTCGGCCGGTTGCAGCAAAGTCGGTACGCAGGAAATGGGCGACGCAGTAGTCGCCGCGCTGCGGAATCTGTAATCTCTCGGGCCCGCTGCGAAATTCAATACAAAGCAGCGGCCCACTTTTCAAGAAGGTGTAGTTGCGATGAAACGTGTAGGTCTGATCGGTTGGCGCGGGATGGTCGGTTCCGTGCTCATGCAGCGGATGCTGGAAGAGCAGGATTTCGATCTAATCGAGCCGGTGTTTTTCACCACGTCCAACGTCGGTGGCCAAGGCCCGTCCGTGGGCAAGGACATTGCTCCGCTCAAGGATGCTTACAGCATTGACGAGCTGAAGACCCTCGACGTGATTCTGACCTGCCAGGGCGGCGACTACACCAGCGAAGTGTTCCCCAAGCTGCGCGAAGCCGGCTGGCAGGGTTACTGGATCGACGCGGCCTCGAGCCTGCGCATGAACGATGACGCGGTGATCATTCTCGATCCGGTCAACCGCAAGGTCATCGACCAGCAACTCGACGCGGGCACCAAGAACTACATCGGCGGCAACTGCACCGTCAGCCTGATGCTGATGGGCCTGGGCGGTCTGTTCGAGGCCGGTCTGGTCGAGTGGATGAGCGCCATGACTTATCAGGCGGCCTCCGGTGCCGGCGCGCAGAACATGCGTGAACTGATCAAGCAAATGGGTGCAACCCACGCCGCTGTTGCCGATCAACTGGCCGACCCGGCCAGTGCGATCCTCGACATCGACCGTCGCGTGGCTGATGCCATGCGCAGCGAAGCCTACCCAACGGAAAACTTCGGCGTGCCGCTGGCCGGCAGCCTGATCCCGTGGATCGACAAGGAACTGCCGAACGGCCAGAGCCGTGAAGAGTGGAAAGCTCAGGCCGAGACCAACAAGATCCTCGGTCGCTTCAAGAGCCCGATCCCGGTCGACGGCATCTGCGTGCGCATCGGCGCGATGCGTTGCCACAGCCAGGCGCTGACCATCAAGCTGAACAAAGACGTGCCGATCGCTGATATCGAAGGGCTGATCAGCCAGCACAACCCTTGGGTCAAACTGGTGCCTAACCAGCGCGAAATCAGCATGCAAGAGCTGAGCCCGACCAAGGTCACTGGCACCCTGAATGTTCCGGTGGGTCGTCTGCGCAAGCTGAACATGGGTTCGCAATTCGTCGGTGCCTTTACTGTCGGCGACCAACTGCTGTGGGGCGCGGCCGAACCGCTGCGTCGCATGCTGCGGATTTTGCTTGAGCGTTGATTGCTTGAGGTAATGAAAGAACCCGTGCCTTGTGAGAGGTGCGGGTTTTTTTATGCCGATCGTTCCCACGCTCTGCGTGGGAATGCATCCCGGGACGCTCCGCGTCCCTTTACAAGCCGAACGCAGAGCGTCCGATGCGGCATTCCCACGCAGAGCGTGGGAACGATCCGGTTGGACAGAAATTGCCTGTGCGCCAGTCACCCGGTAAAGTGCCGCTCCCCCCGTTTCGCCAGAGGCTCGCACCATGACCCAGACCCTAGATATTGCCGTGATCGGCGCCACCGGTACTGTCGGCGAAACCCTCGTGCAGATTCTCGACGAACGCGACTTCCCGGTCGGCAACCTGCACCTGCTGGCGAGCAGCGAATCCTCCGGCAGCTCGGTGCTGTTCCGCAACAAGAACGTGCGCGTACGCGAAGTCGATGAGTTCGACTTCAGCAAGGTCAAACTGGTGTTTTTCGCCGCCGGCCCGGCGATTACCCTTAGCTACGCCGCCCGTGCCCACGCCGCCGGTTGCTCGCTGATCGACTTGTCCGGCGCCTTGCCGGCCGATCAGGCGCCGCAAATCGTGCCGGAAGCCAATGCCGAAGTGCTCGCCGGATTGAAGGCGCCGTTCCAGGTCAGCAGCCCAAGCCCGTCGGCCACTTCGCTGGCCGTGGTGCTGGCGCCGCTGCTCGACCTGCTCGACCTGCAATATGTCAACGTCACCGCCAATCTGGCCGTTTCCGCTCAGGGTCGTGAAGCCGTGACCGAGCTGGCGCGACAGACCGCCGAGCTGCTGAACATGCGCCCGCTGGAGCCGACTTTCTTCGATCGGCAGATGGCCTTTAACCTGCTGGCGCAGGTCGGCACGCCCGACGCGCAGGGCCACACGCTGCTGGAAAAACGCCTGGTGCGCGAGTTGCGTCAGGTGCTGGCCAAGCCTTTATTAAAGATTTCCGCAACTTGCGTTCAAGCCCCGGTGTTTTTTGGCGATAGCTTTAGCGTGACCTTGCAGTCAACCAAGGCCGTTGACCTGGTAAAGGTCAACGCTGCGCTTGAAGATGCGCCGGGTATCGAGCTGGTCGAGGCCGGTGATTACCCGACTGCTGTCGGTGATGCGGTAGGGCAGGATGTTGTCTATGTCGGTCGCGTGCGCAGTGGCGTCGACGACCCGGCGGAACTAAATCTGTGGCTGACGTCAGATAACGTACGCAAAGGCGCGGCCCTTAACGCTGTGCAGGTGGCTGAGTTGTTGATAAAAGACCTGCTGTAAAAGATACTTGGCAACAATTTGTCGACTGATTCTAGGTGAGCGCTATGCTTGCCCGGGTTGCTTGATAACGTGTCACCCTCCGGGACATTCCGGGGCATCAAAGAAATGATCGCGCGCGACATCTGTCGTCGTCGCGCGCAATGCCTTACGGCAGCGGTATTCAACATCTTCTCGCTGGCCGAGGAACGTTCAAACAAAGGATGAGGCTATGGTTCAAGTTCGCAAACTGGTGTTAGCAATAGCGGCCGCCTCGGCGCTGTCCTCCGGTATGGCGCATGCCCTCGGGCTCGGGGAGCTGACCCTGAAGTCGACCCTGAACCAGCCGCTGGTGGCCGAGATCGAGCTGCTCGACGTCAAGGATCTCACCGCTGCCGAAGTGGTGCCGAGCCTGGCTTCCCCTGAAGACTTTGCCAAGGCCGGTGTTGATCGCCAGGCCTTCCTCAACGATCTGACCTTCACCCCGGTGCTCAACGCCAGCGGCAAAAGCGTGCTGCGCGTGACCTCGAGCCAACCGTTGTCGGAGCCGATGGTGAAGTTCCTCGTGCAGGTGATGTGGCCGAACGGCCGTCTGCTGCGCGATTACAGCGTGCTGCTCGATCCGTCGAAATTCTCGCCGCAGACCGCTGACGCCGCCGCACAACCGGCGCCGTCGCAGACCATTACCGCGCCCACCACTGGCGCTACGCACCCGACGCAGTACACCACCACGCCGCGCGACACCTTGTGGGAAATTGCCGCGAAGGCGCGCAATGGTGGTTCGGTGCAGCAGACCATGCTGGCTATTCAGGCACTGAATCCGGATGCGTTCATTGGCGGCAACATCAATCGTCTGAAAACCGGTCAGGTGCTGCGTCTGCCGGATTCGGTGCAAAGCACTGCGCTGCCGCAATCGAAAGCGATTGCCGAGGTCGCGGCGCAGAACGAAGCCTGGCGCACGGGCCGTCGCTATGTGGCCAAGCCCGGCAGCGGTCAGCAACAGCTCGATGCGACCAGCCGTGGTCGCGGCAATACCGCTGGTGCACAGAACGCCCAGGACAATCTGAGCCTGGTCTCCGCCGAAAGCGCCAAGGCGCGCGGCAAAGGCCCGGCAGGTGACGCCCAGGCTTTGAGCAACAAGCTTGCGGTGACTCAGGAAAACCTCGACACGACCCGTCGTGACAACGAAGAACTGAAAAGCCGCATGTCCGATCTGCAAAGCCAGATGGACAAGCTGCAAAAGCTCATCGAGCTGAAGAACAATCAACTGGCGAAACTGCAGGCCGAAGGCGCGGGCGCTGCGCCGGCCGCGAACGGCGCAGTCGCACCAGTTCCGGCGATCACTGCTGAGCTGGCTGCCACACCGCCGGCTACTCCTGCAGAAGCAGCGCCGACTCCAGAATCTGCCATTGCGCCGCCTGCCGAGACGCCGGTTGAGCCTGTGGTCGAACCGGTTGTCGAAACCACGCCTGCCGCCGATGATGAAAAGACCTTCAACGAACTGCTGACCAATCCGATCCTGCTGGGTCTGGTCGGTGGTGGCGCAGTCGTTCTGCTGCTTCTGCTGTTGCTGCTGGCGCGTCGCCGCAAAGCCCAGCAGGAAGCCGAGAAACATCTGCGCATGGCCCGTGCGCTGTCTGAAGAGCAAGAGTTCTCCGCTGAGCAGGATCTGCCGGAAAGCAGCTTCGAAGGTCTCGAGACCCCAGCGGCGAGCGTCAAGCTCAACACCCCGGCGCCTGCTCCTGCTTCCGTCGTGGCTCCGGTAGTGGCGCCGATCGTTATGGCTGAGCCGATTGCCGCGCCGCTGGTGGCACCGGCCGCCGAGCGTTCCGATGATGTGCTCGACAAGGCACAATCGCACATTAACGCCGGTCGCCTGAATCAGGCTGCCGCGCTGTTGGAAGAGGGCGTCAGCCTGGAGCCGCAGCGCAGTGATCTGCGTCTGAAGCTGATGGAAGTCTACGGTCAGCAGGGCGATCGCGATGCTTTCGTTGGTCAGGAGCGTCAGCTGGTGGCCAATGGCGACAACTTCGCCAAGGTCGAAGAGCTGAAAAGCCGCTTCCCGGCCATGGCCGTCGTCGCTGCCAGTGGTCTGGCCGCTGCTGCCGTGGCTGCCGAGCTGGACGCGCAATACGTAAAGGATCTGCTGCTGGATGAGCCTGAAGCACCCGCGCCGGCGCCAGTGGAAGACGACCTCGACAGCGCATTTGATCTAAGCCTGGACGATCTCGACAACATCACGCCGGTCGAGCCTGCGCCGGTGGTTGAAGCAGAAGCGCCGGTCGAGCTGGACGAATTCCCGTCTGACGATGACCTGAGCTTCGAATCGGTGCTGCAACAGCAGACCGAGATCAAAGAAAACCTGGACGACCTGTCGGACTTTGACCTGGATATGGACCTGGGGGCCGAGCCGGCGCCTGCGGTTGATCTGGCGGACGATGATTTCCTGCTGGATCTGGACGAAGGCGTGAAGGATCTGCCGCCGGTCGAGGCGCCGGTGGTGGCTGACGTGCCACAGGATGATCTGGAACTGCCGGCTGATTTCGATCTTTCGCTGGCCGATGAAATGGACATCAACCCAGCAGCAGAACCGGATACGTTCGCGGCCGAACTGGACGACGTCAACGCCGAGCTGGATCGTCTGTCGCAAAGCATCGCCGAACCGACCTTCACCGAAGCTGATGCGATGAAGGGTGACGATCTTGGCGAAGATGATTTCGACTTCCTCGCCGGCACCGACGAAGCCGCGACCAAGCTTGATCTGGCTCAGGCCTACATCGACATGGGCGACAGCGATGGCGCACGCGACATCCTCAACGAAGTGTTGACCGAGGGTGACGAGAAGCAGCGTGGCGAAGCCAAGGACATGCTGTCTAGCTTGTAGTAAGTCCAGCGATAAACGAAAGCGGCAGCCCATTGAGGCTGCCGTTTTTGTTTCGGTTGGATTATGTGTTGTCTGATTTGCCGTCTTTGCGAGCAGGCTCGCTCCCACCTTTGCAATGCATTCCCTGTGGGAGCGGGCCTGCTCGCGAAGCGGGCGGCACTGCTGATAGAGAACTCTGGCATCCCCGGTCCACAGCCTTATAATGCCCGCCTTTGCACAAACAGCAGGCTGTCCCACCTTGGCAAACATAGATAACCCGGTCGCCGAAATGGCCCCCGACGGCTTTTACCGCGTCGCGCTGGGCGTTGAGTACAAAGGCTCGCGCTACAGCGGCTGGCAGCGTCAGTTGACGGGTGTGGCGACGGTGCAGGAAGAGCTCGAAAAGGCCTTGTCGAAAGTCGCCAACTCACCGGTTTCACTGCAGTGCGCCGGGCGCACCGACGCGGGCGTGCATGCCTGCGGGCAAGTGGTGCATTTCGATACAACCGTTGATCGTTCGCTGAAAGCCTGGGTCATGGGCGCCAACATCAATCTGCCCCATGACATCAGCGTCAGCTGGGCGCGGGTGATGCCAGCGCATTTTCATGCGCGGTTCAAAGCCATCGCCCGGCGCTATCGTTACGTGATCTACAACGATCAGATCCGCCCGGCGCATCTCAACGAAGAAATCACCTGGAACCATCGTCCGCTGGACGTCGAGCGTATGGCCGAGGCCGCGCAATACTTGATCGGCACCCATGATTTCAGTGCGTTCCGCGCTGGTCAGTGTCAGGCCAAATCGCCGATCAAGAAGATGCATCACCTGCGCGTGACGCGCCACGGCAAGATGATCGTGCTCGACATCCGCGCCAACGCATTCCTGCATCACATGGTGCGCAATATCGCCGGCGTGCTAATGACCATTGGTGCCGGCGAGCGCCCGGTTGAGTGGATGAAGGAAGTGCTGGAAAGCCGCGAGCGCCGTTCCGGCGGCGTCACAGCGCATCCGTATGGCTTGTATCTGGTGCAGGTCGAGTATCACGACGAATTCCCGTTGCCCGAGCGTTTTATCGGGCCACATTTCCTTACGGGTTTCTCCGAACTTGACGGCTGACGCCCTCGAACGCTTTTGTTACCATCCGGGACTTTCCCGGTTTTTGCCTCGGAGTTTTTCTCGATATGTCAGCCGTTCGCAGCAAGATCTGCGGGATTACCCGCATAGAAGATGCGCTGGCCGCCGTTGAGGCCGGGGCGGATGCGATCGGGTTCGTGTTCTACGCCAAGAGTCCACGGGCAGTAACCGTGCAACAGGCGCGCGCGATCATCCAGGCATTGCCGCCGTTCGTGACCACCGTGGGCCTGTTCGTCAACGCCAGCCGCTGCGAGTTGGGGGAAATCCTCGATGCCGTGCCGCTGGATCTGTTGCAGTTCCACGGCGATGAAGTCGCTGATGATTGCGAAGGCTGGCATCGCCCGTATATCAAGGCGCTGCGGGTCAAGGCCGGTGATGATATCGCGGCAGCGGTTGATGCCTATCCAGGCGCCAGTGGCGTGCTGCTCGACACTTATGTCGAGGGCGTGCCCGGCGGAACCGGTGAGGCCTTCGACTGGTCATTGATTCCGCAGGGTCTGAGCAAGCCGTTGATTCTCGCGGGCGGTTTGACCCCAGAGAACGTTGCAGGCGCCGTGGCTCGGGTAAAACCCTACGCGGTAGACGTCAGCGGTGGGGTAGAGGCGAGCAAGGGCGTCAAGGATCACGCAAAGATTCGCGCGTTCATTGATGCTGTACGCAAAGCGCCATATTGATGTGACGGCTGGCAGTCTGCCGCCGTCCATCAATGCACTTGCACAAAGCAGGCGCGGCTGAGGGTTTCTGGATCGCACGCAGGTCATGTTTCGCGCTGACCGTGGCTGTCCATCAACCATCGCCACACACATGAATTTAGCTGAAGGGCATACGCGGGGCTGCGAACCAGAGCGTTCGGGCCGCCGGTACTGGAGAAAGAAAGCATGAGCAACTGGTTAGTAGACAAACTGATCCCTTCGATCATGCGTTCCGAGGTCAAGAAGAGCTCGGTGCCTGAAGGTCTGTGGCACAAATGCCCGTCCTGCGAGGCGGTGCTGTATCGTCCGGAGCTGGAAAAGACCCTGGACGTTTGTCCCAAGTGCAACCACCACATGCGCATCGGCGCACGTGCACGCATCGACATCTTCCTCGATGCTGAAGGTCGCAACGAACTGGGTGCCGATCTGGAGCCGGTTGACCGTCTGAAATTCCGCGACGGCAAGAAGTACAAGGATCGCCTGACCGCTGCCCAGAAGCAGACTGGCGAGAAAGACGCGCTGATCTCCGTCAGCGGCACTTTGCTGGGCATGCCGGTGGTGGTTTCGGCATTCGAATTCAGCTTCATGGGTGGTTCGATGGGCGCTATCGTCGGTGAGCGCTTCGTCCGCGCTGCCAACTACGCGCTGGAAAATCGCTGCCCGATGATCTGCTTCGCCGCCTCCGGTGGTGCGCGCATGCAGGAAGCGCTGATCTCGCTGATGCAAATGGCCAAGACCTCGGCTGTGCTGGCGCGTCTGCGTGAAGAAGGCATCCCGTTCATCTCCGTGCTGACCGACCCGGTCTACGGTGGTGTTTCGGCAAGTCTGGCGATGCTCGGCGACGTCATCGTCGGTGAGCCGAAAGCCCTGATCGGCTTCGCCGGTCCGCGTGTTATCGAGCAAACCGTGCGTGAAAAACTGCCGGAAGGCTTCCAGCGCAGTGAATTCCTGCTGGAACACGGCGCGATCGACATGATCATCCATCGTCAGGAACTGCGCCCGCGTCTGGGTAACCTGCTAGCACAGATGACTGGCAAGCCGACGCCGAAATTCGTCGCCGCGCCAATCGAGCCGATCGTGGTTCCACCGGTCCCTGCTGGCCTATGACCGAGCGCACCCTTGGCGAATGGCTCGCCTACCTTGAGCAGTTGCATCCTTCGGCCATCGACATGGGCCTGGAGCGTTCACAACAGGTAGCGTCCCGCATGGGGCTGGGCCAGCCGGCGCCTCGGGTGATTACGGTCACCGGCACCAACGGCAAGGGTTCGACCTGCGCTTTCGTGGCTTCATTGCTGCGCGCGCAGGGTCTGAGCGTTGGTGTCTACAATTCTCCGCACCTGCTGCGTTACAACGAGCGGGTGCAGCTCAATGGCGTCGAAGCCACTGACGCGCAGCTGTGTGAAGCCTTCGCTGCAGTCGAGGCCGGGCGCGGCGACACTTCCCTGACTTATTTCGAAATGGGCACCCTCGCGGCGTTCTGGCTGTTTCAACAGGCCGGGCTCGATGCGGTGGTGCTGGAAGTCGGGCTGGGCGGGCGTCTGGACACGGTCAACGTGGTCGATGCCGACATTGCGCTGGTCACCAGCATCGGTGTCGATCATGCCGATTATCTCGGTGATACCCGCGAATCCGTGGCCTTCGAAAAGGCCGGAATTTTCCGCCAGGGCAAGCCTGCCTTGTGCGGCGATCTGAATCCTCCGCAACCGCTGCTCGACAAGGCACGAGAGCTGGCTTGTCCATTCTTCCTGCGTGGGCGGGATTTCGACCTCGGCATTACCGATCTGCACTGGCAATGGCGCGGTACTGATGCGCAGGGTCAGGTGGTTGAGCTGCGTGATTTGCCGCTGCTTGATCTGCCAATGGAAAACGCAGCGCTGGCGTTGCAGGCGTATCTGCTGCTCGGTTTGCCGTGGAATGCGCAGCAGATCGTCGCGGCGTTGCAGGCCACTCGCGTGGTCGGGCGGCTGGATCGCCGCTCGTTCGAGTGGAACGGCAAGCGTCTGAATCTGTTGCTGGATGTGGGCCACAACCCGCATGCCGCCGAGTACCTGGCTCGTCGTCTGGCCTCGCGGCCACCGGTCGGCAAGCGACTGGCGGTATTTGGTTTGCTGGCGGACAAGGATCTGGATGGTGTTGTCAGCGAATTGAATGCTAGTGTCGAGCATTGGGCCGTTGCGCCGCTGGATTCGCCGCGCGCACGTCCAGTGGCTGAATTAAGCGCTGCATTGCAGAACCTTGGCGCTGCGGTCACGTCTTACGACAGTGTCGCCGCCGCTCTGGAAGGGCAGTGCGCAGTGGCTACAAGCGACGACGAGATTCTGTTGTTCGGATCATTTTATTGTGTCGCCGAGGCCCTTGAATGGTTGGCCCGGCGCTCCACGGAGGAAGCGGCAAATGGCTTTGCTGGATAAAGCGTACAAGCAGCGCATGGTTGGCGCGTTGGTGCTGGTAGCGCTGGCGGTGATCTTCCTGCCGATGCTGTTTTCCCGTCAGGATGAGCAGCGTCAGGTCACCGTTGAGGCACCTGCTGCCCCGCAAGCGCCTGCCGTGCCGCAAGTGCAGATGGAGACAGTGGCCGTTCCCGAGCCGCAAGCCTTGCCGCAAGAGCCGGTGCCGACCGATGAAGAAGTCGCCGAAGACATGGCGCCTGCTGCGCCCGTCGCGCCGACGCCGACGGCTCCCATTATGATCACCAAGCCTGTTGCGCCGCCCGCGGTGGCCAAGCCGATTCCTGCGCCTGCGCAGCCGATTACCTCGGCATCGAGCAAGCCGGACACCACGCAAAGCCGCGTCGATGCCAATGGTCTGTCGGTGAGCTGGTCGGTGCAACTGGCCAGCCTGTCGAGCCGCGCCAGTGCCGAAAGCCTGCAAAAGACCCTGCGCAGCCAGGGTTATAACGCCTATATCCGTTCTGCCGACGGCAAGAATCGAGTGTTTGTCGGGCCGCTGATCGAGCGTGCCGAAGCCGATCGTCTGCGGGATCTGTTGGGTCGTCAGCAGAACCTCAAGGGTTTTGTTGTGCGCTTCCAGCCTGAGCGCGGCTAAAAACTATCGCCTCGATTGAAATGCACTGACAATCGCAGCTTACCGAGAGGCATGCGCTCTGCTAAAATGCGCCGCCTTATCCGTCTGTAGGCTGCACTGTGCCATTTACCTGGGTTGACTGGGCGATCGTTGCAATCGTCGCCATCTCCGCTTTGATCAGTTTGAGCCGCGGCTTCGTCAAGGAAGCATTATCGCTGGTGACCTGGATCATCGCAGGAGTCGTCGCCTGGATGTTCGGTGGCTCATTGTCCGAGTACCTCGCCGGATACATCGAAACCCCATCGGCTCGCGTGATCGCGGGCTGTGCCATCATGTTTGTCGCCACACTGATCGTGGGCGCAATGATCAATTATCTTATCGGCGAGTTGGTTCGCGTCACCGGGTTGTCCGGGACCGATCGATTCCTCGGCATGGCCTTCGGCGCAGCGCGTGGCGTGTTGCTGGTGGTCGTGGCGGTCGGGCTGTTGAGCCTGGGGCCGGTACAGCAGGACGGGTGGTGGAAAGAATCACAGCTCGTACCAAAATTTCTATTGGTCGCTGATTGGTCCAAAAACCTGATTCTCGGGTGGAGCAGTCAGTGGCTTGCCAGCGGAATCAGCGTACCCGCTGATATTCCGTTCAAGGAGCAACTCTTGCCGTCGGCGAAAACGCCTCAGTGAGTGTTGTTCAGTTCAGATCCATTAAGTAGGGGTTGCGTCGCATGTGTGGCATCGTCGGTATCGTCGGTAAGTCGAACGTCAATCAGGCGCTGTATGACGCGCTAACCGTGCTCCAGCACCGCGGCCAGGACGCTGCCGGTATCGTGACCAGCCATGATGGCCGGTTGTTCCTGCGCAAGGACAATGGCCTGGTGCGTGACGTGTTTCAACAGCGTCACATGCAGCGCCTGGTCGGCCACATGGGTATCGGCCACGTCCGTTACCCGACTGCGGGCAGCTCGACTTCGGCCGAAGCCCAGCCGTTTTACGTCAACTCGCCTTACGGCATTACTCTGGCGCATAACGGTAACCTGACCAACGTTGAGCAGTTGGCCAAAGAGATCTACGAATCCGATCTGCGTCACGTCAATACCAGTTCCGACTCGGAAGTGCTGCTGAACGTGTTCGCGCATGAGCTGGCCCAGCGCGGCAAGCTGCAGCCGACCGAAGAAGACGTGTTTGCCGCCGTGACCGACGTGCACAACCGTTGCGTTGGTGGTTACGCCGTCGTGGCGATGGTGACCGGTTACGGTATCGTCGGTTTCCGCGATCCGCACGGCATCCGTCCAATCGTGTTCGGCCAGCGTCACACTGACGAAGGCGTCGAGTACATGATCGCGTCCGAAAGCGTTTCGCTGGACGTGCTGGGTTTCACCCTGATTCGCGACCTGGCCCCGGGCGAAGCGGTCTACATCACTGAAGACGGCAAGCTGCACACCCGTCAGTGCGCGACCAACCCATCCCTGACTCCGTGCATCTTCGAACACGTCTACCTGGCGCGTCCCGATTCGATCATCGACGGAGTGTCGGTCTACAAGGCCCGTCTGCGCATGGGTGAGAAGCTCGCCGAGAAGATCCTGCGCGAGCGTCCTGAGCACGACATCGACGTGGTTATCCCGATTCCGGACACCAGCCGTACCGCGGCACTGGAGCTGGCCAACCACCTGGGCGTGAAATTCCGCGAAGGTTTCGTCAAGAACCGTTACATCGGCCGGACCTTCATCATGCCGGGCCAAGCCGCGCGCAAGAAGTCGGTTCGCCAGAAACTCAACGCCATCGAGCTGGAATTCCGCGGCAAGAACGTGATGCTGGTCGACGACTCGATCGTGCGCGGCACCACTTGCAAGCAGATCATTCAGATGGCCCGCGAAGCCGGCGCGAAAAACGTCTACTTCTGCTCGGCGGCTCCAGCGGTACGCTTCCCGAATGTGTACGGCATCGACATGCCGAGCGCGCACGAGCTGATCGCACACAACCGTTCGACTCAGGACGTCGCAGATCTGATCGGCGCTGACTGGCTGATCTATCAGGACCTGCCTGACTTGATCGAAGCGGTCGGTGGCGGCAAGATCAAGATCGAGAACTTCGATTGCGCGGTGTTCGACGGCAAGTACGTCACCGGCGACGTCGACGAGGCTTATCTGGACAAGATCGAACAGGCACGCAACGATGCCTCGAAGGTCAAGACCCAGGCGGTCAGTGCGATCATCGATCTGTACAACAACTGAGTTTCTACCGGCCCTGAGGGGCCGGTTTTGTATCTGACTTTCAATTTTCGAGAACAGGGCAAGGAGTGACAGCATGAGTCAGGAATGGGATGCCGGTCGGCTGGACAGCGACCTTGAAGGCGTAGCGTTCGATACCCTGGCCGTACGTGCCGGTCAGCACCGTACGCCGGAAGGCGAGCACGGTGATCCGATGTTCTTCACCTCCAGCTACGTGTTCCGCACTGCCGCCGATGCGGCCGCGCGGTTTGCCGGCGAAGTGCCGGGCAACGTTTACTCGCGTTACACCAACCCGACCGTGCGCGCGTTCGAAGAGCGCATTGCTGCGCTGGAAAGCGCCGAGCAAGCCGTTGCCACCGCAACCGGCATGGCCGCGATCATGGCGGTGGTGATGAGTCTGTGCAGTGCCGGCGATCATGTGCTGGTTTCGCGCAGTGTGTTCGGTTCGACCATCAGCCTGTTCGAGAAGTACTTCAAGCGTTTTGGCGTTGAAGTCGATTACGTACCGTTGGCCGATCTGTCGGCCTGGGATGCGGCGATCAAGTCGAACACCAAACTGCTCTTCGTCGAATCGCCATCCAATCCTTTGGCGGAACTGGTCGATATCACCGCACTGGCTGAAATTGCTCACGCCAAAGGCGCGATGCTGGTGGTCGACAACTGCTTCTGCACGCCAGCCTTGCAGCAGCCGCTGAAAATGGGGGCTGACATCGTTGTGCACTCGGCGACCAAGTTCATCGACGGCCAGGGCCGTTGCATGGGCGGCGTGGTCGCTGGTCGCAGTGAGCAGATGAAAGAAATCGTCGGCTTCCTGCGTACTGCCGGGCCGACTCTTAGCCCGTTCAACGCGTGGATCTTCCTCAAAGGTCTGGAAACCCTGAACCTGCGAATGAAGGCGCACTGCGCAAATGCTCAGGAACTGGCCGAATGGCTGGAGCAGCAGGACGGCATTGAGAAGGTGCATTACGCCGGTCTGAAGAGTCATCCGCAGCACGAACTGGCTCAGCGTCAGCAGAAAGGCTTCGGTGCGGTAGTGAGTTTCGAGGTCAAGGGTGGCAAGGAGGGCGCGTGGCGCTTCATCGATGCGACTCGCCTGATTTCGATCACCGCCAACCTCGGCGATAGCAAGACCACGATCACCCATCCGAGCACCACTTCCCATGGCCGTCTGGCGCCGCAGGAGCGTGAAGCGGCGGGCATCCGTGACAGCCTGATCCGCATTGCGGTCGGTCTGGAAGATGTGGCTGACCTGCAAGCCGACCTGGCGCGCGGTCTGGCGGCGCTGTGATCGAGTTGTCCACTCCGACAGCGGGTACCCATGGCCGCGTTGCACTGGTCACGGGGGCTGCGCGCGGTATCGGTCTGGGCATCGCTGCCTGGCTGATCAGCGAGGGTTGGCAAGTGGTGCTGACCGATCTGGATCGGGCGCGTGGCTCGAAAGTGGCGAAGGTGCTGGGCGAGAACGCCTGGTTTATCGCCATGGACGTCGCGGAGGAAGGGCAGGTGGCACTTGGCGTTGCTGAAGTGCTGGGGCAGTTTGGTCGTCTCGATGCGCTGGTGTGCAACGCGGCGGTGGCTGATCCGCACAACATTACTCTGGAAAGTCTCGATCTGGCTTATTGGAATCGCGTACTGGCGGTGAATCTCAGCGGACCGATGCTGTTGGCCAAGCACTGTGCGCCGTATCTGCGCGCTCACAACGGTTCGATCGTCAATCTGGCCTCGACCCGTGCGCGGCAGTCGGAGGCCGACTCCGAAGCGTATGCGGCGAGCAAGGGCGGACTGCTGGCGCTCACGCATGCGCTGGCGATCAGCCTGGGGCCGGAGATTCGCGTCAACGCGGTCAGTCCGGGCTGGATCGATGCGCGCGATCCTTCTGCGCGTCGAGCCGAGCCTTTGGCCGATGCCGATCATGCTCAGCATCCGGCGGGCAGGGTAGGGACGGTAGAGGACGTGGCGGCGATGGTCGCCTGGTTGCTGTCGAGGAATGCCGGGTTTGTCACCGGGCAGGAATTCGTCGTCGATGGTGGTATGACGAAAAAGATGATCTACAGCGAGTAGATCGCCTTTTTCTACCCGATTTGCGTTGAATGAGCTGACGCCTTCGCGAGCAAGCTCGCTCCCACATTTGGAATGCAATCCCTTGTGGGAGCGAGCTTGCTCGCGAAGGCGGTCTTGCAGGATGGAAACAATTTCGTCTTTTTTAGAAAAACTTCAATCCTGCTATTGACTTAGGTTCGCTACCTGCGTAAATTTCGCGGCCTCGGAGATGCAAACGGGTGATTAGCTCAGCTGGGAGAGCGTCTGCCTTACAAGCAGAATGTCGGCGGTTCGATCCCGTCATCACCCACCACTCCCCGAGAAACTTGCGTAAGCAAGAACGTAGGCTGAAAGTGCCTGCACCGACGCGCAGCGGTAGTTCAGTCGGTTAGAATACCGGCCTGTCACGCCGGGGGTCGCGGGTTCGAGTCCCGTCCGCTGCGCCATATTTTACGAATCAGACTTGTCTGGTTCGCGATTGCAAAGCACCGAAGCTAGCAGTCAAAACGAGTTACTTGAGCGCAAGCTCAAAGCGATACGCAGCGGTAGTTCAGTCGGTTAGAATACCGGCCTGTCACGCCGGGGGTCGCGGGTTCGAGTCCCGTCCGCTGCGCCATATCTGCTCCAAGGACCACTGAACGCCTTGAAGCACCGAAAGCAGCTATTGGCTGATTCGGAATCGATAGCAAAGACCCTGGTCGAAAGACCGGGGTTTTTTGTGTCTGAAATTTGACTATTCCTTTTCTTCTCTCCTGAATCCGGCACTAATCCCTGTGGGAGATTCTATGGTTGAGGGGAAGCCCTCAACTGACTTTTGTCTGATATTCGCTTTGCCCTTTCAGCAAGGCGAATACCACCCGAGCAAGTTTGCGAGCCAGCATCACCAACGCCTGCGTGGTGCTGAAACCCCGTGCTCTTTGGGCTTCGTAAAACCCTTTCCAGGCTATCGTACGGCTAGCCGACATCGCTGCGTTGTGCAAAAGTCGTCGGGCCTCGGGATCTCCGCGCTTGGTCAAGCTGCGGCGACCGTCCTTTTGCCCCGATTTCGATACCCTTAAATCCATGCCCAGGAAGGCGATAAACGCATCCGCGTTGCTAAATTCCCCCCGCTGAAACGCCGTGAGCAGGCGCGCTCCGGTCAGAAATCCAATGCCCTCAACTTTCAGGCAACGCTTCAATTGGCCGAGTAAACCGGCTTGTTTGAGCTGATCGTTGATCGTCTTTTCGATCATCGTTTCAAGCCGCTGCATGGATTTTATTTGTTCAGCAAAAGCTGCCTTCAACAGCGGCTCATTCGACCAGCTCTGCACCAGGCCGACCCTTGCCTGGACCAAAGCCGCGCGGCGGCGGAAAAGGCTCAGGAGCTGGCGGTACAGCGGTGATGGCGGGGTCCAGGGGCGCAACTCCTCGGCTTCGTTCTTCAGGTAACGGGCCAGCAACTTGGCGTCCAAGGCGTCGGTTTTGGCGCGGATCTTCACGCCTTCGCGGTAATGTTTGAGTTCATAGCCGCCCACCATGTAAATCGTGCAACCGGCCGCATAGGCCAAATCAGCGAATTCCAGGTGGTAGATGTTGGTTGCCTCAATGGCAATAGACACGGGGTTGAGCAAGGCCTTCAGCCACTGCTTGATGGATGTTTTGGTGTTGGGGATCGCTTCAAGCAGATCGCTATCGGCCTGATAAATCACCAGTTCATTTTTGGCGACATCCACGCCAACGATCGGATTTGATAGAGCGACCGGCATTGCCACAGGATTTCCTCCGGGATAAGGTTTGAGCACTTGAAGGGCTCACCCAGAGGCGCAGGCTTGTTCCTATCGTCGGTCTAGCCAGATGCATTCTTTATCGGCGCTTGGGTGAAAGGAGGAGGGGCGAAATCTCCCACGGTCTGTGCTGCGTCAACAGCCAGAATCGAGCCTTGTCCCTCCTCCTCCCTTCAAGTCCTACCATACAAGCGAGCCTGCTCGCGAAGGCGTCGGCACATTCAAAATCTGCATCGGCTGGAAGAACGCTTTCGCGAGCAAGCTCGCTCCCACATGGGCATGCCCAGTTATCTCTGCGGTGTAGATGCGGTCTCACGTCGCATTGATTTTTTGATTCTTTAGTCAAATTTTTGTAACTGGTTGTTTGCTGCGAGCGCAGAAACCTTTAAAGTTAACCTTTCGGTCAGCTTTGCACTGTCAACACGCCCTTCGTTTCGCCAGAAAGGGCTTCTGCAAGACTCGAGATTCCCCAGTAGATAACCAGAAGGGCGGACACATAACCGCCCAGAGGATGATCCATGTCCAACCGTGATATATCCCGGCGCTCGTTCCTCCAGGGCGGGCTGGTGGCGGGTGTGAGCGTCACGCTCACGCCGCTCAGCAGTCAGGCGCTGGCTGCCTTGATGGAAAACAGCGTCACCGTGCCGTCCGAGAAATGGCTCGGCAATAACGGCAAGGCGCGTCAGCGAAACGATGCCCTGTCCAAAGTCTGCGGCAGCAAAGTGTTTGCCCGCGACATCCGCTCCAAGGACATGCCGGGCTGGCCCGAGCAGCAAGGCCACGCCATGCTGCTGAAAACCATCAAGGCCGATCGAATCTACGACGGCTACGACCTGTCGTGGCTCGGCGCTGACTTGCAGCCTGACCGTATCGTCACCGCCGCCGATCTGGACAAGGACGGCATCGTCTTCCCCGAAGAACACGCCCCGGATCCGTTGCTGCCGGAAGGCAAGGTGCCGATGTTCATCGGTCACCCGGTGGCGATCCTGATCTGGAACGACTTCGAACGTTTCCGTCAGGCCAAGAACAAACTCAAATTCAATGACAAAGCGATTCGTTACGGTGCCAAAGTGCCGTTCTACGAAGGCGACCCCTACGGCAGCTTCCGCTACGTGCGCGTCGGCGGCGCGACCTCGGCCGACGAAGACGAATTCGCCAGCCTCAAGGACTCGATCCTGTTCCCGATGCTGAAAAACCGTCGTCCGGTGTGGAATTCCCAACCGAACCTGCACGGCAACCTGACCGAGCGCGGCCTGTTCTACGCTGACCGCATGAAGAGCGAGATCGATACGCCGCCGGACAACTGGTTGGTGTTCGACGAGCGCTATAAAACCCCGTCGATCGAGCCGGCGGCAATGGAGCCGGACAACGGCAACGGCTGGTATGACCCGAAAACCAAGACCCTGCATTTCGTAGTGGCCACCCAGTGCCCGCTGGAAGCTGCGACCGAGACCGCAAAGATGATCTCGCCGTCGCGTTTCGGTCTCGACAACCTGAACATGCACCCGGGTTACACCGTCGGTTACGGTTCCAAAGACCACAACATTTTCGTCTACTACGCAGCTCTTGCCGCGTTGTACGGCGCTGGTGTGCCAGTGCGTCTGGCCAACGACCGATACGAGCAGTTCCAGAGCGGCATCAAACGTCACCCGTTTGACATCCGCTACCAGTTGGCCGTGGACAAGAACGACTACAGCTTCAAGATTTTCCGCGCCGAAATGAGCGTCGACGGTGGTGGCCGGATCAACTACAGCCCATCGGTAGCTGCGGTTGGCGCCACGGCGGCGCAGTCGATCTACTACATGCCGCAGAACGACCTGCAAGTCACCGCCTATCACTCGCGTGGTGTCGAGGCAGGTTCCATGCGCGGTTACGGCACGCTGCAGAGCATGGCGGCGACCGAGATGATGGTCGACGAAATCGCCAATCGCCTGGGTGTCGATGCCATCGACTTGCGCCGCAAGAACGCTTTGCGCTCGGGCATGAAAAACACCCAGGGCGCGATCCCGGCCGGTGCGCTGCGCTTGCATGAGATTCTCGACAAGGCCTCGGTACACGAAGTCTGGAAAAACCGCGACGCGATCAAGAAACAACGCGAAGCCGCCGACCCGGACAACTGGTACGGCGTTGGTTTTGCCATTTGCCAGAAAGACTTCGGCACCGGTTCCGAAGCGCCGATGGCGAGCATTGAATTCACCGCAGACGGCCGCATCACCCTGCGCCATATCGGTATTGAAATCGGCACCGGCATGTCCACCTCGCAAGCCTTGGTCGTGGCCGATTTCCTCGGCAGTCCGGCGCACGAAGTGAAGACCGGCGAAACCGAATGGAAGGAAATGCAGCTGATCACCAGCGGCAACCCTTACATCATGAGCCAGGCCGAGCAGAACAACTTGCTGCGCAATCCGCGCTGGGTCGGCAAATTGGCCTCGGCCTCTTCCGCGACCAACTCGGCTTACTACTTCAGTCACGCCACCCGTGAAGCGGCACGCGTGCTGTTCAACAACGGTTTGTGGCCGGCGGCCATGGAAATCTGGCGTCAGGGTCCTTACGGCGGTCAAGCCAACCCTTACGTTGTACGTCGCGAAGATGCGCACTGGGTCGACGGCAAGCTCACCGCCAACGGCATGCAGCCGTTGACCTTCGAAGAGCTGGCCAAACACGCTCACGAGCGTGGACTGGTCACCGGTGCCACCGTTCACGCGTTCAACCGCTGGAGCTGGGCCGAGGCCGAATACAGCATTGACGGCGTGCGCGAGCGTCTGCCACTCGATGGTCTGGCCGTGAAATACGGTGACGGCGCACCGAAAGCGAAGAAAGCGTTGATGGCCACGTCTGGTTTCCACCTGTTGGATCGCCAGAACATCAACTATCCGGTGGTTCAACTGAACAACGCCGCGGTGACCTATTACAGCCCGGTCGCCACGCTGGTCGAGCTGAAGGTCAACAAAGGCTCGGCGGAAGTTGAAGTGCTCAACCACCATTCTTGGGTCGAGTGCGGTCGTGTGCTGGTCGAAGAGCTGGTCAAGGGCCAGATGGAAGGCGGTATCGCCATGGGCATCGGCCACGCGTTGATGGAAGAGATGCCGCTGTACGAAGGCGGGCCGGGGGAGGGTGACTGGAACTTCAACCGTTACCGTCTGCCGATGGCGCGCCACGTTGCGGTGTGGAAACAGACGTCGGAGATTCTGCCGCCGCTGTCGCCAAGCGACCCGTCCAAAGGCATCGCCGAAGTGGTGATGATCCCGATTGTCGGTGCCATCGGTAACGCCGTGGCGCACGCCATCGGTAAACGTGTTCGCGACCTGCCCATCACTGCTGCGCGCATCAAGGAGGCCCTCAATGGCTAACCGTCCGCTTCAACTGACCCTCAACGGTCAATCCGTCGGCCCGGTGGACATCCCTGATGACCTGCCGATGATCGATTACCTGCACGAATACAAAAATCTCACCGGTTCGCGTCTGGGCTGCGGCCAGGGTATCTGCCACGCCTGCGTGGTGATCGTCGACAACCCGGACGGCACCAGCGAAGAAGTGCGCACCTGCATCACTGGCGCGCATTACTTCGAAGGCAAAAAAGTCCGCACCATCGAATCCCACGCCAAGCGCGACGAGTCGGGCCAGGTCACTGAGCTGAATCCGATCCAGCAACGCTTCGTCGATGAGTTCGCTTTCCAGTGCAGCTACTGCGCGCCGGGCTTCGTCAACGCCGCGACCGTGCTGGTTGAAAAGCTGCAGCGCCAGCCGATCGTGCAGAGCAAGCTCGAACAAGTCATCGAGGACAGCCTCGGCCACCACGTCTGCCGTTGCACCGGGTACGTGCGTTATTACAACGCCACCCGCAACGTTCTGACCGATCTCGGCCTGGTCAAGGAGGGTTAAGCATGAAGCTTTTTCTGACCCGCCTGACCCTGGCGGTCGGCCTCGCTGCGCCAGTGTTGTTTGCTCACGCCGATGATCAGGTCAAGCGCGGCGAATACCTCGCCCGCGCCGCCGACTGCATGGCTTGCCACACCGCAGCGGGCGGCGCGCCGTTTGCCGGTGGTCTGCCGATCGTCTCGCCGTTCGGCACGATCTACGGCACCAACATTACGCCGAGCAAGGAGCATGGCATCGGTTTGTACAACGATGACGAGTTTTTCGCTGCGCTGACTGAAGGCAAGCGTCGAGACGGGGCGAACCTCTATCCGGCGATGCCGTACACCTCGTATCACCTGATGCCACGTGAAGATTCGGATGCGATCCATGCGTATCTGAAAACCATCGAGCCGATCGAGCGCGCAGCACCGGTCACCAGTCTGAGCTTTCCGTTCAACGTGCGTCCGGGCCTGATCGGCTGGAACATGATGTACGGCAAAGCGCTGAAACTGGAGCCGGCCGAAGGCAAAAGTGAGGCCTGGAAGCGTGGCCAATACATGGTCGAGGTGCTCGGTCACTGCGGCGAATGCCATACACCGCGTGGCCTGCCGGGGGCGATGCAGCTGGATAAACGCCTGACTGGCGGCATCCTCAATGGTTATCTGGCGCCGAGCCTGCTGGCCACTGATCTGGCGGCTCGCGGCTGGAACGAGCAGGATCTCGGCACGTTCCTCAAGCACGGTATGAGTGCGCAAGGGACGATGTTCAACGAGATGTTCCCGGTGTTCCACAACAGCACCCAGGGCCTGAGCGATGTAGATCTGGCAGCAATGGCGACCTTCCTGCTCGGCGATAAACCGCCGGCAGCCAAAGTCCTCGTTGAAGTGCCCGTGGAGAAACTCAGCGCCAGCGCCCAGCGCGGTCGTCAGGAATACCTGAACGTCTGCGCCGGTTGCCACGCGGTCGGTGGCGAGGGCAAGCCGCACATCGCGGTGGCCATGCGCGGCAACACCACGTTGCGCCTGGAAGATCCACGCAACCTGTTGCGGGTGATCGAAGATGGGATCGGCGAGCAGAAGTTCTCCGGCTTCGAGCACATGCAACCGATGCCGGGTTTTGCCGACAAGCTCAGTCCTGATCAACTGACTGATCTGCTCAACTACCTGCGTCAAGGTTGGGGCGGTCAGTCGGCTGAACTGGCGGTGAGCGACGTGCAGAAGCTGCAAGCTGACGCACCGTCCATCGAGCACAAGGCGCACTGACATGCAGCATCTCGATCTACAAGTGCTGCGCCGTGCGCTGGAGTGGTCGGTGGCGGGGCAGCGCATCTGGCTCTGCACCGTGTTGACCACCTACGGTTCGGCACCACGTGCGCCGGGTTCGCTGCTGGCGGTGAATGACGGCGGACAGTGGATCGGCTCGCTGTCGGGTGGCTGCGTTGAAGAGGATTTTCTCGAACGCGTTGCCGAGGGTGCTTTTCTCGATGCCGTCAATGTCGTGCGTTACGGCGAAGGCGACGATCCGCACTCGCGGGTCAGCCTGCCTTGTGGCGGCATTCTTGATGTGCTGGTAGAGAAATTTGACGCCGGCTGCGAGGTGCAGGCGCATCTGCGTGAATTGGAGTCGGCGCTGATCGGTCAGCGGCGCTTGATTCGCGAGGTCGATCTGGCCAGCGGCGCGCGCAGTCTGTTCGCTGATCGCGAGCAGGGTGCGCGGATCGAGCGTGAGATTGATCGGGTGCGCATTCGTGTTGGCGCGGCCCAGCGTTTGTTGCTCGCCGGGTATTCCAGTGTGGCGCAGGCCTGTGCCGAGTTTGCCGTTGGCCTTGGCTTTGAAGTGATTCTCTGTGATCCACGCGCTGAAGTGCTGGAAGGCGTGGTGCTGGATGGCGTGGAGATTCGTCGGCAATTGCCGTCGGTGTTTATTGCTGACGGCGGCTGTCATCGAGATACGGCGGTGGTGGCGCTGACGCATGATCCGCGCATCGACGATTTGGCGATGATGGAAGCGGTGCGCACCGAAGCGTTCTACATTGGCGTGATGGGGTCGCTGCAGACTTCGCAGAAACGCTTTGAGCGATTGCGCCGGATTGGCGGGCTGGGGGAGGGCGAGTTGGCGCGGATTCATGCGCCGATCGGGCTTAACCTCGGCAGCAAGACGCCGGCGGAAATTGCCTTGGCGGTGCTGGCTGATATCCTGCGGATCCGTAGCGGGATTGCTCGGGATCAGCTCTGAAACCGTTCAATGTTGAATAAAAAAGGGCCGCTGTTCAGCGGCCCTTTTTTACATCCCGAATTTGTCGCGCAAGCCGTAATACCAGGCACCTAACGCAGCAAATGGCGTACGCAGCAGCTGTCCGCCGGGGAACGGGTAGTGCGGCAAATCGGCAAACGCATCAAAGCGCTCGGCCTGCCCGCGCAACGCTTCGGCGAGGACTTTGCCTGCCAAATGCGTGTAGGTCACGCCATGGCCGCTGCAACCTTGCGAGTAATAAATGTTGCCGCCGAGGCGCCCGACCTGCGGCAAGCGCGACAGGGTCAGCAGGAAATTTCCGGTCCAGGCGTAATCAATCTTCACATCCTTGAGTTGTGGGAAAGCCTTGAGCATCTTCGGGCGAATGATCGCTTCGATGTTCGCCGGGTCGCGCGCGCCATACACCACACCACCGCCGAAGATCAGGCGTTTGTCCCCGGTCAGGCGGTAGTAATCGAGCAAGTAGTTGCAGTCTTCAACGCAATAGTCCTGCGGCAGCAACGCTTTCGCCAACTCGTCACCCAGCGGCTCGGTGGTGATCACCTGCGTACCGCATGGCATCGATTTCGCCGCAAGCTCCGGCACCAGGTTACCGAGGTAGGCATTGCCCGCGACAATGATGAACTTGGCCCTGACCTTGCCTTGCGGTGTATGCACCACCGGGTTGGCGCCGCGCTCGATACGTACGGCGGGCGACTGTTCATAGATTGTGCCGCCGAGGGACTCGACCGCTGCTGCTTCGCCAAGCGCGAGGTTCAGCGGATGAATGTGGCCGCCGCTCATGTCGAGCATGCCGCCGACGTACTGATCGCAGGCAACCACTTCGCGGATACGGCGTTGATCGAGCAGTTCAAGCTGCGTATGACCAAAACGCTCCCAGAGACGCTTCTGCGATTCCAGATGAGCCATCTGCTTGGCCGTCAGCGCGGCGAACACGCCACCGTCCTTCAGGTCGCACTGAATGTTGTACTTGGCCACGCGCTCGCGAATGATCCGACCGCCCTCGAACGCCATCTGCCCGAGCAGTTGCGCTTGCTTGGGGCCGACGCTACGCTCGATGACGTCGATGTCACGGCTGTAGCTGTTGACGATCTGCCCGCCATTGCGCCCCGAGGCGCCGAAGCCGACCTTGGCCGCTTCCAGGACGGTGACGCGAAAACCGTTTTCCAGCAGAAACAAGGCAGAGGACAATCCGGTATACCCGGCGCCGATCACACAGACGTCCGTCTCCACATCATCCTGCAAGGCAGGGCGGGGCGGTACGGCATTGGCCGACGCAGCGTAATAGGACTCTGGGTAAGGGGTGTTCGCCATCCTGCAGCCTCTGTTTAATATATTTTACGAGTACGTCGATCCTACCCGAGTTGAAAAACCTCCGCCAGCCACCGGAAAATCTCCGTTGCCGACCCGAAATTAAATATTTTGCATATTCATAGGGTTAGGTGAAAAAAAGGTGTTGACACCCCTCCGGAATTCCGTAGAATGCCGCCTCACAGCAGGCACGTAGCTCAGTTGGTTAGAGCACCACCTTGACATGGTGGGGGTCGTTGGTTCGAGTCCAATCGCGCCTACCAAACAAAATCCGCTCTGCTGGGCGGTCTGGAAGGGCTCACCGAAAGGTGGGCCCTTTTTTGTGCTTCAAATTTCATGCAGAACGTTCACAAAATAAAGGCTTCGTTCACACTGGGCAATGTGAACGGACAATAGATGGGCGTTGATGGTGGGGAATTACGTGCCAGCAGGTGCCGTACCGCGCTGTAAATCCATGTAAAACTCTCGCCCTCGTCGAGTAAGGTCGATGTATTCGTAGCCCATGTTGTCTGAAGCACCGGTGATCAATTGAAAGGCCATGAGTACGTCAAGGGCGTTATGGGTGGCAATTCTCGACAAGCGTGTAAGCTCAACCAAGCCACTGAACGTGATGTTGTTCCCGCTATTGACCGATCTTCCTATGCACAGGAACACCTGCACCTGATCGTTACTCAAGGGGTAGGAATCGACTTCGTTCGTGTCTGCCTCATATCCGGCGTATATGAGTATCAGCAGCGGTATCAACAGCAAGCACGCAAGCAATAGCAGTAGCGAGATGGCCCAGATTGGTAGGGAGACGTCTCGCATAAACCATGCTTCGAGCGCGGATATGCAGTTCCATAGCCCGGCAATGGCTGGACTGATGAACGATAAATTCAGTTGTGTCTCTACCCATTTTGTTATCGGTACTGCGACCATTGTCCCTAGTACCCACCAAAACACCTTCTTCACCGTATTCAATCTAGCGGTTCGTTTTGCGCCGTTGGCTTGCATCTCATCACCTGTACCCGCCCGATTTTTCGGATGTTAACTGAGTCATCCGTCCGAAAGCCAACCACAGGCGCACCTGCAAGGAACACAAATTTTGAGGCTCGCGAGCGTCAGCGATACTGCTTGGATATACAGTTCATGGTGTATGCGGGATGGAAGACGATTTGATCGATGACAACGGTTTTGAGCTGGGCATGCTGTCCGACACGGAGATGCTGAAGTATCACTGCGCCCTCTTGTGTGCGGAACTGGAAACGAAACTTAGAGACTTGCGAAAGGCACACCAGAACATCGCCACCCTGATCATCATGTACCGGGATAGCTCTACCAAGTTGGCATCGCTGAAGGTTGAACATGAGCGCCTGAAGTGGACGTTGAGTGAGATGTACAGCCGGGAGCGTGAACGTGAATCGTCACGGATGGGCTATGCCTACGGCGATCACACTGGAAATCCCAAGATTTAGCTCCAGGTCAATCGACTGATGTGATGGCAGTCAGCCATAGCTCCCGCTAATATGACGCACCTACTCGCATCGGAACGCGATATGAAGACGCTTATTGCAATCACTACCTGCTTGCTGACACTCACGGGATGCCAGGAGTCAGAAGAGCAACGTCTGCTAACGCCCGCCAATGCAGCCAAGAAGAGTATTGCGGAGAGGTACAAAGACCCAGACCCAGATGCAGTGCTGTTTAAAGACGTCAAACTTGATTGGCAGCAAAAGCACATCTATGGGCAGATGAATGCCAAGAGTGGTTACGGCGGTTACACCGGATACGAATCGTTTCGAGCCGAACTGAAGGGGGCAGGAATTCAAACGACAGTCGCTAGCATGTGGACGATCAGAAACAGGCTCAATCAGATAGACGATGATCATGCGGCTGACCGAATCACCGCAACAGAAGCAGCAGAAGCAAGACTCGCTACAATCTTCGAGGCTCAGTGCGATGATGCTGATAACTCGAAAAAGCCTGTCGACCTTCCCAAGGCAGCATAATCAGACCACTTTCGGCACACCAAGAGAGTCATAATGAAAGCAGGTTTTTTATGCTCGGTTGATCGATATTTTAGAGTTGGCTTGGCATTGGATGCAGTACAACGAGCTGGGTTTGTACTGCTGGACAGACTATTCGTCTTTAGGTTAGATTTAAAAAGTTAGAAGATATTAATTGGTTGATGCGAATTATTGTAGTTGAGTTTTTAAGTTGTAGTTCTGGGTTTGCTTGAAGAAAAGGAATGCAATGGGTACTTTATTGGTGATTGTGGGTGTTTTGTTGGCAGGAGCCTTATACAATAAATGGCAATCTGTAAACAGTAAGAAGACTCAGCAGCGACAGGGCAGCAACACGCCAGTCACTCCTGTTCGCCCTGTAGCACGTACGGTTACTACCGCCAAGCATACAAGTCCAGAGGTATTTAGACCTTCCGCGCGCCCTACAACTAAGCCTAAAATAAAGTTTAATGAGTCAGCGGTGGCGTCATCGGTTAGTAATAAATCATCAAGTTTTAGTGTTGATTTAGCTGGGTTGCATGATGCGTTTACTGGAGCACCTTTAGATAGTGCTCTCGGATTGCATCAATGCCAGTCATGCAAAGTTTATTATCACACCGAAAGCCTTCAGGTTTTAGTTGAGGTCAATGATTCTAAGTGCGTGTCTTGCCAATCTGTAAATATCATTTCGGTTGTTGTTGGTGCAGGCGCTGCAAGCGGGAAAGATTACGCTCCTACGGTTGTGACTCTAAGTAACTACAAGGAGTATGTTGGCTCGGTAGTTACCTTCGAAGGTCAAGTTTATAAAGTAAATGAAAGTCGTCGTGGTAGTGATTTTGCTGTTATGTTTGAAGGGAAATCATGGGTTAGCGGGTTTAAGTTGGTGTTTTTCCGTGGTGCTGTTAGAAAAGTCGGTGGCAATAACTATGTCCATAGCCTGCAAGGAAAAACGATCCGGGTTCGAGGCTTAATTGTCAAGCATCCTAAGTTCGGATATGAAATCATTGTGTCAGAAAAATCAATGATATTGAGTGTCAAATGATGAAATGGACCAACCTCGATAATGGGTATAAAGATCAACTTGATTTAATCAAGAAACAAACTCCCTACGAGCGCCTTGGAGTAGAGGTTGGGGCAACTATGGAAGAAATTAAAAAAGCCTATCGGAAAAAGGTAAAGCTATACCACCCAGATAGGGCTGATTGTTTTATGGAAAAACATGCCACTGAAGTTATTAAGCTTCTCAATCAGGCGTTAGAAAAAATAAAACAGGAAAATGCGTCATGAATAGTGATCGCTATCAGCGCCATTCTTTGATTGACTGGTTTTCTCAGGAAGCTGTAAAAGCATCAAAATTTGCCATTGTTGGTTGTGGTGCTGTTGGAAATGAAGTCGCAAAAAACTTAGCATTGTTAGGCGCTGGGCATATTGATTTATACGATTTTGACTCTATAGAGATTCATAATCTAACGAGAAGCGTGTTGTTTAGAGAGAAGGATGTTGGAGGATTAAAGGCGGAAGTAGCAGCAGAGAGAATAAAAGAGCTTGATCCCAACATTAATGTGAGTGCATTTGTTGGTGACGTCTGGGAAGAGATGTCGCTAGATAAAGCCGCATCTTATAACTGTATAGTTTGTTGTGTTGATAACTTTGAAGCTCGTATCAGGCTAAACCAGCTCTGCTTAATCACAAAAACCAACCTCATAAATACCGGGATTGATAGTAGATTCTGTCAGGTTGAGGTATTTCCGTTTAAGTCCACTGATTGCATCGCGTGCTATGAATGCAATCTTCCAAATAGTGCCTACGAGCGCATGCAGCAGCGCTATTCTTGTGGCTGGTTAAAAAAAATATCGTTTATCGAAAAAAAAATCCCAACCACAATAGTTACATCAAGCCTTACTGGGGCACTTGCCGCCTCGAATGCGCTTGAGATGCTGAAGGAAGTAGAAGTAGCGGTATCAAAAAGAATATTGGTTGACTCGTTTTCTGGTAAGTCTACGGTTAGTACAATCGAGGAAAGTTGCACCTGCCCGGGATGCTCATCTCTAAGTGAGAGTATTTCGGTACTGAAAGGTACGGCGTTAATTCAAGGTGTTTTTAATTTACCTTCAGGATGCCCCGATGACTGTGTTATTACCAGTGATCCGATTTTAATATCCACTCGCTGCACTAGCTGCAATCCTACATTGGAATCTGCGACTATTATTTTCGATAAGGCGTCTAAGTACGATTCGTCGATTAATACTTGCAATCAATGTGGGCAGGAGTCTGTAGAGGTTGTGATTAAAGACTCAATCTCGCTATCGGACCTTGAACAGGTTTTTCAAGGTAGAGAATTTCCGTGTAAATATATTACCTTCAATGCCAATAATCAAACATTTGTCGTAGAGATGGAGAGATAAAAGTGTCGGATATACATGTGATTATCAGAACTGCGGATCAAACAAGAAAGGCTGAAGTTACGTTGGATAGTAGCAATACAGGTGCGGATATAATTCAAGCCTCCGTAGATAATTGGACGCTTCCGACGGATACAGACTACAGCTTGGTTAATACAACATCTGGTAAAACCCTCACACCAAACTCGAGTCTTGGGGATAGTGGGATAAAAAGCGGCGATGTTCTCGAAGTTCAACCAGTTTTGGTTGCGGGGTGATTTATTATGAGCGCATTCGCCGAGCGAGTATTACAAGATCTTCGTAAAATTGAAGAGCTATCAAAGGCGGTTGCTGGCCGAGTTGTCATTAAAAGTACAGCTGGAAACCCAATTAATGTAGTCAACCTTGAGTTGAATTTTCCAACTGCTCCCTCATCAACGTATCCGAGCCAAGTACAGAAAAAGACATTAGTGAAGATAGAGCTTCTTAGTCGTTATCCTTTTCAGGAGCCGTTAGCAACTATTACGACTCCTATATATCACCCTAATGTGTACAGTTCAGGCAGAGTTTGCTTAGGTGCCAAGTGGCTTCCCACTCAAGGGCTTGATTTGCTGGTGAAACGAATAATTCAAATAATAACTTTTGAAAGCAATATTTTGAATGAAGCCTCGCCAGCGAATCGGGATGCACTGCTCTGGTACCGGTCGGCTATTAAGACCAATCCCGGGGCTTTCCCGACAGATAAATTAATTATTAAAGAGCAAGCAGCCAGCAAGATTGGTTGGAGTAATGTCAGCGTTGGTTCTGAAGAAAAGGCTTTAGTCTCGTGCCCTTCATGTCGCAGTTCTCTTCGTGTACCAAAGGGAAGAAAAGGAAATCTTGCATGCCCTAAATGCAACGCTAAATTTTATATAGAAACTTAATCATGAAATGGAATAATGTAAAATCAGATATATCTGCGGTTCAACTCAAGCAGATAACGCTTGGATGGACCTGTTTTGATTTGCTTAGGTTGATTAGTGCGTCAAAACACTTTCCGATTGTTACGGTTTCTGATGAGACGCGAAGTAAAATACTTAGACATTTAAATTCCGACTGCGTCGAGCTCGGTGGGCTGTTGCTCGGGAGCGTTGTAAGCTCACATGATTTAGAGGCTGGGGTCGCTGTCGTCAATATTGAAGACTCAATAGAAAGCTTAGAGTTTGATTCTACTTCTGTATCGCTAAGCATGGACTCCACTGTTTGGCAATGTGCGAATGCGGCCAAAAGTTCCAGTAGCTTCGTGGTGGGTTGGTATCATAGTCATCCAAATTTAGGAGCGTTTTTCAGTGGCACTGACAGAAAAACACAGCGCGATTTTTTTAATCAAAAATATAGTGTTGGGTTGGTGATTGATCCAGTTAGAAATGAGGAGCTTTGGTTTTCTGGATCAGGCTCGATAGAAATTTCTCCATGCAACATACTCACGCGAATAAATAATTAACTATTTCTTCGTTGTCGTTCTCGAAGCGCGATTTCGAGAGTTTCATTGAAGGTAATGGTTTAAGGGTAGAGTTATTTTGTTGGGGTAATTAATTAATAATAAATTTGGCTTCTGGTGATTCTGAGGGATCGTGCGTACTGCGTAAGTCTCCAAAGAGAAGTGGAGATTAATGAGGTAGGGGAGTTGTATCGGCAAGGCTTGATTGCTGGTAGGGGAGACTTTGCCTGTCTCGACCCAGAGTGCAGGGCTGGGTATGTTTGTGTAAATCTAGGGAGGTCGACTTTTAAAGTTAGTCCGCATTTTAAAACAGCTATAAACTCGGAGCGCGGGCATGCTGATGGGTGCGCTTATGAAGTTGAGTATAAAAATCCGGTAATCTTTAGGGTAGGGCGGAAAAAAAGATCACGACTTTCGCTAAATGATGATGCTGAGATTATATTTGAAAATGCTCGACCTAAAAAGTACTTTACGGTACCCCGGAAATTTAATGGGGTGGAGATAGATGTAACAAAGCCTCTCAAGTATATCCCGAATGATTACTCCGAAGCGAATGCAGGGGCTTCCAATCCGAAGTGTTATTCGGTAGAAATTCTGTTGAATGGGGAGTGGCATAGCAGGCGCAGGCTTGTACTAGATGGTTATAGCGGGACAGTTAAATCTGCTTTTATTCCTGTAGATAATAATTTGCCAGATATGTATCGGCGGTATATATACTGTGGGTTGGCAAAAAATATAGTTACTAATGATGAATATTACACGTTTCTATTTGGGCGGTCATTCAATGTTCGAAGTCGTTTGGTTGATGTTTATGTAAAGGTTGCACGGCCGGTAATTAGTTCATCGCTGGAGACGAAGTCTCCATATTATCGACGGTTGATTGAGAAAATAGTGGCAGCTGCTAAAGCCGCAGAAAGGTATCCTAATAATCCATTTTTCATTTATGTGCTAGGTTGTCCTAAGCTGGATAAAAATTTAAATGCTTATGTGTTGATTGTTGATAATTTAGACCATTTTTTTATAGAGACTCGCTGTGATCGTCAGCTTTTGATTTCCCCTATATATAGTGACTGGGAAAAGAATCAGCATTATTTTGTTCGATGAGCTATTAGCCTTCGAGTTTGTAAGTTAACAAAGGTAAATTTCTAATTGTTATATGTGGTGCATTCACTTTGTACCGGCGGGTTATTATATAATTTGATGGGGTGTTGAAGTTTTTGAGTGCGCAACGTTCATGGTAGGTAGCGCAGATTTAGAGAATTGTTATGGTTGTTCCTTGGCGGTTTTTTATATTAAACCATTTTAATGGTTAACTTTACTGGTTTATTTAAAGAACTGTGTTTTGACTCTCGCCCCGCGAGAAACACAGTTGGCAGTTAGTATTCAATCACGTGGTGACATTGGCGGGGGCAATATGGGTATTGATCAGGCATATCCAGCCTGTAGGGCAATCAGGGGCGGTTTGGTGGTTTATAATCACGAAATCCAGTAGTGATGTCGGTGAGTAGTCTGAGGCTGCTGAGACTTGCGTATAGGATGTTTAGGCTGAGCGATAGTTTTTGTGCGTGTACGGCGTTTATTGCTACCTAGAATTGATTACAGAAAGTCAGGTAACTCATATAACAAATTCATGGTAGGTGGCCTCAACCTGATCTTGAGTGATACCGATGTACCCATTGTGATAGCTGGACTGGAATGGTTCAGTAGCTTACAGATCATTTCAATGGAAACGCCGCTGGAATACCTTCACGGTACATACAGGGTATGGTTTACCCATGACTCTGCTTCAGCTTTGGTATTGAAGGTTTTCGACTGGGGATATTTACCTTTACGCGTACCTGAGCGTTCCAGTTACCGGACGGAAGTAAGCGAATATTGACCATTTTTTACGCCTCATGATGTGAATGGGCGTTCTGTGAAATCCAAGACCAGCAAGGCATGCAGCTTGCGCAAGCAGACCTTGACATGGGGGTCGTTGGTTCGAGTCCAATCGCGCCTACCAAACAAAATCCGCTCTGCTGGGCGGTCTGGAAGGGCTCACCGAACGGTGGGCCCTTTTTTGTTGTCTGCGGTTTGTGCGGAGTGCCCAAAAGGTCTCGAGCTTGTTCATTTGGGCGCCGGGAGTGCTGTTGTGCCTGTAGGGATTATTGGCATTCAATATTCCAAGCGTCGACTCTCATGTCTTTTGCCTTCTCACCTATCGTGCTGACGACCAGGTATGCATCGTTTTTCTTATAGTTGAACTCGCAGTATTGAACGCCTTCCGTGCATCGCTCTACTTCGTTTTCATGGCGCCGTCGGGGGCCGTTTCATCCGTTGGATCCGGAATCCAACCCTGCTTGATCAACGCCTTTCGCGCGCTCAGAAATGGCATCCCCTTCGTTATGGGGAGCTCAGTGGCACTGGCAAAGAAGCTGATGCAGGCGAGAAGAACACAGGTGATCGCATAAGGTTGCATTTTTCGGAGTCCGTTAAGGTTCGCCTTAAGCGCGCATCAAAAATCTGAAAGGGTCATTGGCACTTAAAATCCCAGGCATCAATAACAAGTTCCTCTACCTCTTCGCCAGTTGTGGTGACGCCCAAACATTGCTTGTTTTTCTTGTAGTGGAACACGCAATACTGCACGCCTTGAGTGCATCGTTCGATTTCAATGATTCCCCTGCTTTTAAGTTCTATAGCCGTTCCAACAGGCTGCATCTCTTTAGAGATGCTTGGTTTCCAGCCTTTTTTAAGGAGTTCTTTCCTCGCTGACAAAAAAGGCATGCCTTCTTTTATCGGGATTTCTGTTGCGCTGGCAAAGGTGCAGCTAAAGCACAGCAATAAAGATACGAACAGATGTGTTCTCATTTAGCAGTCCCGCCAAATTTCTTGTAAGTCGACACGACGTCGTCATAGGGCATGTACTTTTGGCCGGAGGGCTTTCCATTCAGCGGGCGGTTAGTTTGGCCTGGGCCCATGGGTAAGGCTTCCCACTGGCCAGATGCCTTGTGAATTGCATCTTTGATGTCGCCATTTATGATTGGATCAATTGCCTTTACTGATCGAAGGATCTCGATTGCAGTTAAATCCTGAGTGTGGGGTGAAAAATCAGTCAAGCCCATTGCTGTGGTGCATTGCAATTTCCATGTGGACTTGGTGATCTGATACCTGCCTGACGCTGTGGTCGATCCGCCAAACCCTGCTCCAGGGTGCGTTGATTCATCCGTAAACTTCCAGTCTCCGCGAGCCCATCCATAACCAAACTTGGCATGGTAGTCACCGCCCTCGGCCTCTGAAATGGTATCCAGAAAAGCCTTCACGTTCTTGTTCTTCAGATACTCTTCATTTTCCGCCCGTCTTTTCTCTTGCTTGACTGACAGCAACATCGTTTTCGCGGTGGTGTCTTTTATCGGGGTCACCGCTCTTGTGAGTCTGGGCGACATTTTTTTGCCATTGGGGCTGATCACGTCTGTCACGTTGATGCTCGCTCAAAAATGTTGATTTGTGGGTTCGGCGATAACTCAGTCTTCTAAAAAGAGCGTGATGGTTTCCGCAAGGTGCGAGTTGACAACGTGTGTGTAGCCATTCTTGTCGCTGACGCCGTGTTCGATGCTGCCATTGGCGCGCTGGAAGGCGTAGACGTGATCCGGCAGGGGATCGCCAGAATCTTCATCGATCAGTTGAAACTTGTCGCTGAAGTGCACGGGCATTGGCATCAAGCCACTAAACGGTGCTGTGACCACGGTGTCGCCAATAATCACTGTGCCGGATCCGCCAATCACCACATTGCCGTGGGCACCAGTGCTGTCTTTAGTTGCCGCATTCAGTCCGTTGATGAAAACCGTCGCGCTTACACCGCCGGTAATGGGGCTGCCGCACGCTGATTTGTCGGTCATTCGAGCAGCAGCCAAGCCATCGAAGTTTACATTGGGTGAACCACTGGCAATCGGATTCGTGCCATGTCCCGGCAGAGGGCAGTTGGTGGGATCTGTTACGCGAGCTGCGGGTTTGCCACTCATGGGAAATTCCTTTTCAACGTTTCAGGCGGGTGCTGGCAGGCTGTCGCTGAATTCGACGATGCGAGCTATCCATGGAGTCTTTATGAAATGTTTGGGCGGTGCGGGAAGCGGCGGGGAGCGGGCGCCGGCAGGGAGGAACCTGTCCATAGGATTAAAGTGCATCAAGTTGAACCGTCCATGTAAGTTCGTACGCAGAAGATCCTACTATTTCGAATCATGGTTAACAATTGTTACATCTTTTTTATTGACTGAATCTGGATGGTGTTTTCGTGGCGCGCTGTTGATTTGCGATCGTTACTGATTTGCGCACGAATCTTCAGGCCGGGCGGAAGTGGTTGTTGCCAATTCTGATGCTTTGTGGCGGCCGAAGAGTAACCGTCTGTCGCCATCGTACTTTGAAATGTTGTGGATATTTAATGACTTACGATGATTTTTAACCGACCGGTTATCAAAAATAAGTTGTTAGGTGCAGCTTGATTCAGTAAGATCCGCCCCGCGTTCACCACCACGGTTTATGCATTTTTAAATCCCAAGCTTCCATCAGCTGCTTGGGATTTTTTTTGCCTGCGATTTGGCTTTTCCGCTTCATTTCCCTCTCGATGCTTCGTAATTGCCTGGCGATTACTCGCAGGCAAATCCTTGTTTTTTCGACTACTACTGACTGGCCGATTTTCAACTCTTTCTGATGGGGGTATCGATGCTGGTTCACTGGTTTCTAGCAGCTATTCATCTCTTGGCATTTGCCTTGGGTTTTTGGGCGGTGCTGACGCGTGGGACGGCGTTCAGTCGCCTGGCGGCCGGGACGGGGGAGGCCGGGCGGGTTCTGCTGGCTGACAATCTCTGGGGAATTTGCGCGCTGATCTTGTTGATCACCGGCGGGATGCGTGCCTTTGGTGGTTACGAAAAAGGCACTGACTATTATCTTCATCAGCCGCTGTTTCATCTGAAGATGACGTTGTTCGTTCTGATTCTGTTGATGGAGCTTGCGCCGATGATCACGCTGATCAAATGGCGGATCGCCAAGGCGCGGGGGGCGGTACTCGATACCGGGAGAGCAAAGTTGTTTGCACGCATCAGTCACGTCGAAGCGCTGCTGCTGGTGCTGATGATGGTTGCAGCTACAGGCATGGCACGTGGTGTGACGTTCGGGTAGGAAGGCGAATTCCCTTCGCTCTATCGGAAATGTCCGACAGCCAGCCTTGAGAATGCTCGGTAGTATCGATCAGCAGAAAGGGCGGGAGGGTAACGCGGAAGGATCATGTGTCAGGCGCCGTGCCCAAGGAGCTTGGGGAGCGGATGGCAAAACGGCGCGTGAATCTCTAGCCAGTCATTCCACAAGGTAAACGGACTGGCTACTGACTGCGAGGCGGCTCAGGGAGTTTGTGGCTTGTCCGGGGCGGTCAGGCCAGCCTGAATGCGCTGGTAAATCTCTTCACGGTGCACTGCAACGTTTTTCGGAGCGTTGATACCAATGCGAACCTGTTGGCCGCTTACGCCCAGAATGGTGATAGTAATGTCATCACCGATGTTTATGCTTTCACCGACTTTGCGGGTGAGTATCAGCATGGTCTTCTCCTTGATTGCTTTGTAGGGCACCTGATTCAGACAGTGCAGAGGTCGGTGGTACGTATAGATTAGTGCGAAGTCTCACGGTTTGGGTGCCTCTTTCTGACGCGCAGAAGCGGCATTAATTCCCAGGGCGTAACTATACAGAGGCTGCAACCATCAATCTCGTTGTTTTGTGCCCATTTTGCGGGCCTCGCGAAGTATTTATGAATGATAAGATCGCGGCTTTGAGAATTTCGAGGGAAGCGTTGTGCGCAAATTGGTTTGGTTGGTCGCGGCACTGGTATTGACTGGGTGTGGTGAAGGCAAGAATGCAGACGCAGCAAAACCACAATCGGCTGTAGTGACGGCGCCGGCTGCGGCCGCTGCACCACAATGGGATCTCGAAGTGCGCGGCGAAACCCCGCAGGCTGTCAGCGACCTGAGTGGCTGGTTGATCGAGCACGCCTTCGTACCTACGGTGATCAAGGACAGCAGTGGCAAAGCGCGAATTCTGATTGGTCCTTTCAACTCGCAAGCCGAAGCTGAAGCCCGAAAAGTACAAGTGGATGCTGCTCTGGTGAAAGCCAAGAAGCAGAATATTGAATCGGTGGTGATCGAGCACCCGCTCACGCCGTAAGCGCTGCGTTTCAGCGGAGCAACCTAAAGGACCTCGGATGTGGCTCGTCTTATACGAGTCAGTCACGATTTTCCGAAGGAGCTCCGCATGGCCTCCGCCAATCCTTACAAGCTGTTCGACGTCATCCTGCATCGCAAAACCTTACTCAGCCCGCACATGATGCGGATCACGCTGGCCAGTCCTGCTGTTAAAGAAATGGCCACCTGGGCGCCGGATCAAAGGGTGAAACTGTTTTTTCCTGCGGCTGATGGTTCGCCTGCCAGGCTTGCTCAGGGCGAGGGTTGGTACGCCCGCTTCAAGGCAATGATTGCCGATCGGCGTCCGGCCATGCGCACTTACACCATTCGCCATTTGCGGGCCGAACAAGGCGAAGTGGATATCGATTTCGTCCTGCACGGTGAAACCGGACCGGCTTCGCGTTGGGCGCTTCGGGCCCAGCCCGGTGATTCGATGCAGATTCTCGCTCCGGATCGCCGCTTTTCAGCGCACGACGCCGGAGGATTCGAATGGAAGCCGCCGCAGGCTCTCAAACAGGTTCTACTGGTCGCCGACGGCACGGCGCTACCTGCGGCCATGGGTATTCTCGATGAGTTGGCCGCTATGGCCGAGCCACCGCTGACGCAGGCGTTTTTCGAAGTCGACAGTGCTGAGGATATGCTGACAGTTCCCGATTGGCCCGGGCTGACGGTGCAGTGGCTGATCCGGGATCAGGCCAGCGCCGGTACGTTGATGGTGGCGGCGGTACAGAAAGCCGTTCCAGCCATTCATGCCTCATCCATCGGTGAGGCTGACGAGTTGGCCGAGGTCGATATCGACAAAGAGATTCTTTGGGAGATAGCCGAGACAGCCAGTGAGGGTTGCTATGGCTGGATCGCTGGAGAAAGCGCTGCGGTGATGAGCCTGCGCAGGTACCTGATCAGAGAATGCGGAATCGCGCGGCAGTCGCTCAACCTCATGGGGTACTGGCGCTACAACAAGGCGGGCAGCTAGCCACAAAAAAGGCCTCGGACATGACGTTCGAGGCCTTTTTTCCAAGTGGTCGATCAGCCGCAGGCTTTCATGTTCACCGGGCCGACGAATTCATTACCGCGCCCCATCACACACGCCACGCTTTGATTGCGTTGACGCTCCCAGTCTTGCACCGGGTAGGTCTTGTCCCAGGCCTCGTACAATTGTCGATCCTGCTTCGACAGGCGCAAGCCATATTGCTTGCTCATGTAGAAGTAAGTCCGGGCGATCATGCCGCGAATCGACGGGCGAGGCATGACCTTCTTCGCCTTGAAGTCGACTTGGGTCAGGCATGAGCCATACTGCCCGGATTGCACCGGCAGCCAACCGTAGCTGAAGTTGCTGCGGTCTCCGTTGACCTCGCCAATACTCGGCACCAGGTTATGCAGATCGGCTTCGGCCTTCTGATAACTTGGGTCGTAACGCGTGCAGTTCTTGCGTCCACCGTCCTGCCAGCACTGCCGCTGATGGCCGAACTGCCAGGCCGGCACGATGTGTTCCCATTCAATGCGTGACGCACGCTTGGCATTCTTGCGCGGTACATAACCGCAGGCCTTCAGATCAACCTTGTTGCCGGTGTACTTGCACCCGCAATAAAACTCTGTGGACTGCGGCGCATACAGCTTCCAGGCGACCTTCTTGGCTTCGGTAAAGGTGCGGGGTGCGCCAGCCTGGGCACCCATGGCAATGAACAAAAGCAGCAAAGCAAAACAGCGGACACTCATTGAATCAATCTTCCTTCGGTACAACCCAAAAAATCTGCACGCCACCGTCGTCGCGATAGGCGAGGGTGACGTTGTCGTTCTCGTCGATTTCCTCGAGCAGGCGCTCCCACTCGTCCATCGGCTCGTCCGGCAGACGGAAGATCAGTGCGGCTTTGGCTTTCTGTGCGGTGGGGGAATTGATGATTTTCTGAACGCGCATGCCCATGCGTTCGTAAGCGTCAGGAGCATCAGGGGAGGTGGCCACGAGGTTATCCTTATTAAGCTGTACGTGCATACAGTATTTAACTGTAAGCATTTTCGCAACTGCTTAAAATTCAAGAAAATCCTCTGACAGCGGTTTTCAGATTTTGGTGTGGGCCGTGTCGATTTTTTTGTAGGAAAAATGCGAGATCGCTGTAAGCGACGCACCACCCGCCTAAGGGGCGAGTGGTGCGCAGGGTGCCCGATCGAGAATTGATCGGGCGGAGGCGAATCAGTATTCCCAGAACATCCGTTGCAGCTCTTTGCTGTCGTTGGTTTTGGTCAGTGCGACCATCGCCAGGATGCGGGCTTTTTGCGGGTTCAGGTCGTGAGCCACAACCCAGTCGTACTTGTCGTCTGGCTGTTCGGCGTTACGCAGAACGAAGCCGCCAGCGTTGACGTGGGACGAACGAATGATTTGCACGCCATCCTTGCGCAGCGCTTGCAGGGTCGGCACAACGCGGGAGGATACCGAGCCGTTGCCGGTGCCGGCATGGATGATGGCCTTGGCACCGGATTGGGCGAGAGCCTTGTAGGCAGTATCGCTGACGTTGCCGTAGGAATAAGCGATTTCTACGTCAGGAAGGCTCTTGATGTTTTTGATGTCGAATTCCGAATCCATGGTGTGACGCTTGGCTGGCAAGCGGAACCAGTAGGATTTGCCTTCAACCACCATGCCCAGTGGCCCCCAGGCACTTTTGAAGGCCTCGGTCTTGATGTTGATCATTTTGCTGACGTCGCGACCGGACTGGATTTCATCGTTCATGGTCACCAGTACGCCTTTGCCATGCGCTTCTTTGCTGCTGGCCACGGCCACGGCGTTGTACAGGTTGAGCATGCCATCGGCAGACATGGCGGTACCCGGACGCATCGAGCCGACGACGATGATCGGCTTGTCGGTTTTTTCCACCAGATTGAGGAAGTAAGCGGTTTCCTCCAGGGTGTCGGTGCCATGGGTGATGACGATGCCGTCGACGTCTTTGCTATCAGCCAGTTCTGCCACGCGGCGACCCAGTTGCAGCAGGTTTTCGTTGGTGATGCTTTCCGAGGCAATCTGCATGACTTGCTCGCCACGCACGTTCGCCAGTTTGCTCAGTTCGGGAATGCCGGCAATCAATTGTTCGACGCCAACCTTGGCCGCCTGATAGGTGGCGCTGTTTGCGGCACTTGCGCCGGCACCGGCAATGGTACCGCCCGTGGCAAGGACCACGACGTTCGCGAGCTTGGTCTGGGTTTCGACTTCTTTTGCCTGAAGGGCGGCGGGCAGGAGCAGGAGGAGGGCCAAAGCGCCCGGAACCAAAGTGTTGAAAGCAGATTTCATTATTTTTCTCTCTAGTAGTGAGACGGTGCTGATGCAGGTTCATCTAGATGCACCCCAAGCCGATCTGGATGCCCGGAGTGCGATGGAGGGAGCAGGATCTGTACCAGCCGTACTTTGCGTCAGAGAAATGTTTAACTTGATGATTTACATCAAGATTTTATAAGTTGGAAAATTGTTGGGTGAATCGTTTATCCGGGTTTCCGAACAATGGATGCTTTCGCGTTCGGCTCTCCGAAAGGGACTACTGCTTTTGTCGAGTGATTCGAGTTGCCGGTTTCGGCTTTTCTGCTAAAGAAACCCTCGCGCGGGCCGATGGGTGTTCAAGGAAACTGAATTTTAGGGAGTTCACATGTCACTGACGGTCGGTTTTTCAAATCCTGGCGCAGTCACGATCGGCGGCAAAACCGCAGCGACCATCAATGCAATGAGCGAGGCGGAAGCGGATGCTTCAACCAAGGCGTTGGGCACCGAAAAAGATGAGAGCAATCAGGTCAGGACCGGTGGTGCTGCGCAAGAAGACAGCAAGGCTGAAAGCGGCAGTAACCTGAGCGTTACCGTCAAGATGCTGCTCAAGCGCATGCAGGAATTGCAGAAGCAACTTCAGGAGCAGCAACAACAACTGGCGGCCGCACAAGCCAAGACCTATCCGACGCCAGAGGCCAAATCGCAAGCGGTGATGTCCATTCAGGGGCAAATCGCGCAAACCAGCGCTGCGATGGCAGAAGTGGCCGGTGCACTGGTCAAGGAAATGACGAAGAGTTCCACCAGCGGGAATCTGGTCAGCACCACGGCATAAGTAGCGAAGGGGTGAGTCGGACCGATTCGCCCTACAATAAATGACGATTTCTGATTGTTGACAAATGTCGGCGGGATTCGCATAGTTCGGTCTACGCAAACGTTTGCGCGGCTCTCCCGGCATTGTATGGCCCGGAAGAGAGCGATGTAGCTTACGCCAGCGCAAACGTTGCTCACAATAATCATAAGATCGGAGTGAACCCATGAAGCTGCCATTCGCTGGACGTCTTCTTGCTGTCGCTATGCTGGCTGCCACAGCCGCCGCACTACCTGTCTCCTCGGCATTCGCCGAATCCGCCGAAAAACCTAAAGTCGCGCTGGTCATGAAGTCTCTGGCCAACGAATTCTTCCTGACCATGGAAGATGGCGCCAAGGCCTACCAGAAAGAACACTCCGCCGATTTCGACCTGATCTCCAACGGCATCAAGGATGAAACCGATACTGCTGGCCAGACCCGCATCGTCGAGCAAATGATCCTGGCCAAGGTCAATGCACTGGTGATCGCGCCATCTGATTCCAAGGCCATGGTGCCGGTGATCAAGAAAGCCGTCGATGCCGGCATCACCGTGATCAACATCGACAACCAGCTCGATCCGGCCATCGTCAAAAGCAAAAACATCAGCGTGCCCTTCGTAGGCCCGGACAACCGTAAAGGCGCGCGTCTGGTCGGTGAATACCTGGCCAAGCAGCTCAAGGCCGGTGACGAAGTGGGCATCATTGAAGGCGTGTCCACCACGACCAACGCTCAGCAACGTACCGCTGGCTTCAAGGATGCGATGGATGCTGCGCAGATCAAGATCGTTTCCCTGCAATCCGGTGACTGGGAAATCGACAAGGGCAACAAGGTTGCCGCTTCGATCCTCAGTGAATACCCGGATGTCAAAGCGCTGCTGGCCGGCAACGACAGCATGGCCGTTGGTGCCGTTTCCGCAGTGCGTGCCGCGGGCAAAGCCGGTCAGGTACAGGTCGTCGGTTACGACAACATCAATGCCATCAAGCCAATGTTGAAGGACGGCCGCGTGCTGGCCACGGCTGACCAGTTCGCTGCCAAGCAGGCTGTGTTCGGCATCGAAACCGCGCTGAAAATCATCAAGGGCGAGAAAGTCGACAGCGGCGCCAACGGCGTGATCGAAACCCCGGTCGAGCTGGTCACCAAGTAAGTCTTCTGGCGACACAACGGCGCTCGTCCGTCCGGGCGAGCGCATGGAGAGTTTTTATGTCAGTTTCCGCCCCGAACGCTGTCCTCTCGGTCAGCGGTATCGGTAAGACCTATGCGCAACCGGTGCTCACCGGCATCGATCTGACGCTGATGCGCGGTGAAGTACTGGCGCTGACCGGCGAGAATGGTGCCGGCAAAAGTACCCTGTCGAAGATCATTGGCGGACTGGTCACCCCGACCACCGGCCAGATGCAATTCCAGGGCAAGGACTATCGACCGGGCAGTCGCACCCAGGCTGAAGACCTCGGCGTGCGTATGGTCATGCAAGAACTCAATCTGTTGCCGACCCTGTCGGTAGCGGAGAACCTGTTTCTCGACAACCTGCCGAGCAACGGTGGCTGGATCAGCCGCAAGCAGTTGCGCAAAGCCGCGATCGAAGCCATGGCGCAAGTCGGTCTTGATGCGATCGATCCGGATACGCTGGTCGGCGAGTTGGGTATCGGGCATCAGCAGATGGTCGAAATCGCCCGCAACCTGATCGGCGACTGCCATGTGCTGATTCTCGATGAGCCGACCGCGATGCTTACGGCGCGTGAAGTCGAAATGCTCTTTGAGCAGATCACCCGGTTGCAGGCGCGTGGCGTTTCGATCATTTATATTTCCCACCGCCTCGAAGAGCTGGCCCGCGTCGCACAGCGCATTGCCGTGCTGCGTGACGGCAATCTGGTCTGTGTCGAACCGATGGCCAATTACAACAGCGAGCAACTGGTTACGCTGATGGTCGGTCGTGAACTGGGCGAGCATATCGACATGGGCCCGCGCAAGATCGGTGCCCCGGCACTGACTGTCACGGGTTTGACTCGCTCCGACAAAGTGCGCGATGTCTCCTTCGAAGTCCGTGCCGGTGAGATCTTCGGGATTTCCGGATTGATCGGGGCAGGGCGCACAGAGTTGCTGCGACTGATTTTCGGCGCAGACATTGCCGACAGCGGCAGCATTGCCCTCGGCTCGCCAGCCAAAGTCGTCAGTGTGCGCTCGCCAGTCGATGCCGTGCGCAACGGTATTGCGTTGATCACCGAGGATCGCAAGGGTGAAGGACTGCTGCTGAGTCAGTCGATCAGCGCCAACATCGCGCTCGGCAACATGCCGGAAATCTCCAGTGGCGGTGTCGTCAACAACGGCGACGAGATCGCATTGGCGCAGCGTCAGATCGACGCCATGCGCATCCGCAGTTCAAGTCCGACGCAACTGGTTTCAGAGTTGTCCGGTGGCAACCAGCAGAAGGTCGTGATTGGCCGCTGGCTGGAACGTGACTGTTCGGTGCTGCTGTTCGACGAACCGACCCGCGGCATCGACGTCGGCGCCAAGTTTGACATTTATGCCCTGCTCGGCGAGCTGACGCGCCAGGGCAAAGCGTTGGTGGTGGTGTCCAGTGACCTGCGTGAGCTGATGCTGATCTGCGACCGCATCGGCGTGCTGTCGGCCGGGCGCTTGATCGACACCTTCGAACGTGACAGTTGGACCCAGGATGATTTGCTTGCCGCCGCGTTCGCCGGCTACCAAAAACGTGATGCGTTGCTCAATGAAGCGGCGCCTAGGGATCTCCCATGAAAACTGCATCTCCTGCCGGCAAACGTAGTGGCAACTTCTATGGTCTGGGCACTTATCTGGGCCTGGCCGGTGCCTTGCTGGCGATGATTGCGCTGTTCTCGGTCTTGAGCAGCCACTTTCTGTCCTATAACACCTTCAGCACGTTGGCCAATCAGATTCCTGATCTGATGGTGCTGGCGGTCGGCATGACCTTCGTCTTGATCATCGGCGGCATCGACCTTTCGGTGGGTTCGGTACTGGCACTGGCCGCTTCGACGGTCAGCGTCGCCATTCTCGGTTGGGGCTGGGGCGTTTTGCCGTCAGCCTTGCTCGGTATGGCGGTGGCGGCTTTGGCCGGTACGGTCACCGGGTCGATCACCGTCGCCTGGCGGATTCCATCGTTCATCGTCTCTCTTGGTGTGCTGGAAATGGCTCGGGGTCTGGCGTATCAGATGACCGGATCGCGCACCGCGTATATTGGTGATTCGTTCGCTTGGCTGTCGAACCCGATCGCGTTCGGCATCTCGCCATCGTTCATCATTGCCTTGCTGGTGATCATCATTGCTCAAGCGGTTTTGACCCGCACCGTATTCGGTCGCTACCTGATCGGCATCGGCACCAACGAAGAGGCGGTGCGTCTGGCGGGGATCAATCCGAAACCCTACAAGATTCTGGTATTCAGCCTGATGGGCCTGCTGGCCGGTGTCGCCGCGCTGTTTCAGATTTCTCGTCTGGAAGCTGCTGACCCGAATGCCGGTTCCGGTCTGGAGCTGCAAGTGATCGCCGCGGTGGTGATCGGTGGTACCAGCCTGATGGGCGGACGCGGTTCAGTGATCAGCACGTTCTTTGGCGTATTGATCATCTCGGTACTGGCGGCGGGTCTGGCGCAGATCGGTGCAACCGAACCGACCAAACGAATCATTACCGGCGCCGTTATCGTGATCGCGGTGGTGCTCGACACTTATCGCAGTCAGCGCGCCAGTCGCCGGGGCTAAGACATGGCAACGATCAAGGACGTGGCAGCCCTCGCGGGGATTTCCTACACGACGGTGTCGCATGTGGTGAACAACACCCGGCCGGTCAGTCAGGAAGTGCGGCTGAAAGTCGAGGCTGCGATCAAAAGCCTCGACTATGTGCCGAGCGCGGTGGCGCGCTCGCTGAAGGCCAAGACCACTGCAACCATCGGCCTGCTGGTGCCGAACAGTCTCAACCCGTACTTTGCGGAACTGGCGCGGGGCATCGAGGATTATTGCGAGCGTAATGGCTACTGCGTGATCCTCTGCAACTCCGACGATAACCCTGACAAGCAGCGCAGCTATTTACGCGTATTGCTGGAGAAGCGCATCGACGGTCTGATCGTTGCTTCTGCTGGCGGTGACAGCGGTCTGGCGCAAGGGCTGGCTGGCGTGAAAACGCCGATGGTTATCGTCGACCGTGGTCTGGACGGTGTCGACGCGGATCTGGTGCGCATCGATCACGAGTACGGCGCTTACCTGGCAACCCGGCACTTGCTGGAATTGGGTCACCGCGACATTGCCACCATCGGCGGTCCGGCCAGTACCAGCGTGGCGCAGATGCGTCTGGCGGGATATTGCCGTGCGCTGAAAGAGGCGGGCGTTGAAGTCCGCCCGGAGCGCATGCTGGAAAGTGATTTCACCAGTACTGGCGGGTACAACGCGGCGGCGACGCTGCTTGAAAGCAATCCGCCGAGCGCGATCTTCGCCGGTAACGACATGATCGGTATCGGCGTGCTGCGTGCGGCGGCGGAGCGAAATGTTCGCGTGCCGAGCGAGCTGTCGGTGATCGGCTTCGACGATATCCAGATGAGTCGTTACGTGTATCCGGCACTTACCACCGTGGGGCAATCGATCCTGCAGTTGGGAGAGATGGCCGCCGAAGTACTGTTGCGCAGGATCGCTACGCCGAACCTGGGCACTGATCAGCGAATCGTGACCCCGAGTATTGTCTTGCGCGAATCGACCGCACCGTTGTCCGGCGTGTTCACCGAATACCGCTGAAACCGAATTGACGAGTAATGATGTATGCCAGCAAATGTAGTGGTAATAGGCAGCCTGAACATGGATCTGGTGACCCGGGCGCCGCGGCTTCCGGTAGGCGGTGAAACGCTGATCGGTCATTCCTTTGCCACGGTTTCCGGTGGCAAGGGCGCCAATCAGGCAGTGGCCGCGGCGCGGTTAGGGGCGCAGGTGGCGATGGTCGGTTGCGTTGGCAATGACGACTATGGCGTGCAATTGCGTAATGCCTTGTTGGCCGAGCAGATCGATTGTCAGGCAGTGAGTACAGTCAATGACTCCAGCGGCGTTGCGCTGATCGTGGTCGATGACAACAGTCAGAACGCCATTGTCATCGTCGCTGGTGCCAACGGAGCAATGACGCCCGCTGTGATCGATCAATTTGACGCAGTACTGCAAGCCGCCGACGTGATCATCTGCCAGCTCGAAATTCCCGATGCCACAGTGGGACATGCGCTCAAACGTGCGCGCGCACTGGGTAAAATCGTCATTCTCAATCCGGCACCGGCCAGTCGTGCACTGCCGGCAGACTGGTTTGCCGCAGTCGATTACCTGATCCCCAACGAGAGCGAAGCGACCGTGTTGAGCGGATTGCCAGTGGACTCGCTGGAAAGCGCAGAAAGTGCCGCCAGCCAATTGATCACCATGGGGGCGGGGAAAGTCATCATTACCCTCGGTGCTCAAGGTTCGCTGTTCGCCAATGGCCAGCGCTTTGAGCATTTCGCGGCGCCGAAAGTGAAGGCTGTCGACACCACTGCCGCCGGAGACACTTTTGTCGGTGGCTTTGCGGCGGCGCTGGCCAATGGCAAGTCCGAGGCCCAGGCGATTCGCTACGGACAGATTGCCGCCGCGCTGTCGGTAACCCGCGCCGGTGCGCAACCGTCCATTCCAACTCAATCCGACGTACAGGCCTTTAAACCCGCATGAAAAAGACTCCTCTGCTTAACGTCGCACTGTCGCGGCTGATCGCATCCCTGGGCCATGGCGACATGGTGGTCATTGGTGATGCCGGGCTGCCAGTGCCGCCAGGTGTTGAGTTGATTGATCTGGCGCTGACCCACGGTGTGCCGGATTTCGTCAGCACCCTGAAAGTCGTGCTCAGCGAGATGCAGGTGGAAAGCCATGCGTTGGCCAAAGAAATCTTCGACAAGCAACCGACCGCACTGACTGCGCTGGGCGAGTTGCATGAAGAGGGCGCTTTGGGGCGTCGCGATCTGCTCAGTCATGAGCAATTCAAGGTGCTCAGCCGACAGGCTCGGGCGATTGTTCGTACAGGCGAATGTCAGCCGTACTGCAACATCGTGCTGGTCGCTGGGGTCACCTTTTAACTTTTGATTTCACAAGCACAAGGAATGCGCCATGCAACGCTATGCTCAGAAACTGCACCAACTGCTCCGGAGCCTGCTGCTTTTGTCCTTTATCTCTGCCACCGGCGCTCACGCGGCGGAAAAAATCGACCTGATCATCGACACCGACCCGGGGGCCGACGACGTAGTCGCTTTGCTGTTCGCGCTGGCCTCGCCGGACGAACTGAGTATTCGCGCGCTGACCACCGTGGCCGGCAACGTGCGTCTCGACAAGACCTCGCGTAACGCACGACTGGCGCGCGAGTGGGCAGGGCGCGAGGACGTACCGGTTTATGCCGGTGCGCCGAAGCCGCTGATGCGCACCCCTATCTACGCCGAGAACATCCATGGCAAGGAAGGCCTGTCGGGTGTCACTGTGCACGAACCGAAAAAGGGTCTGGCTGAAGGCAATGCGGTCAACTACCTGATCGATACGCTGAAAAAAGCCAAGCCGCACAGCATTACTATCGCCATGCTCGGTCCGCAGACCAACCTGGCGCTGGCGCTGATCCAGGAGCCTGAAATCGTTCAGGGCATCAAGGAAGTGGTGATCATGGGTGGTGCGCACTTCAACGGTGGCAACATCACTCCGGTGGCCGAATTCAACCTGTTTGCTGACCCGCAAGCGGCTGAAGTCGTGCTGAAAAGCGGCGTGAAACTGACTTACCTGCCGCTGGACGTGACCCACAAGATTCTCACCAGTGACGCGCGCCTGAAGCAGATCGCTGCGCTGAACAATAACGCGAGCAAGATTGTCGGCGACATTCTCAACGAGTACATCAAGGGCGACATGGAGCACTACGGTATTCCGGGTGGCCCGGTGCATGACGCGACTGTCGTGGCTTACTTGCTCAAGCCGGAGCTGTTCACCGGCCGTTCGGTGAATGTCGTTGTTGATAGCCGCGAAGGGCCGACTTTCGGCCAGACCATTGTCGATTGGTACGACGGCCTGAAGGCACCCAAGAACGCCTTCTGGGTTGAAAATGGCGATGCTCAGGGTTTCTTTGACTTGCTGACCGAGCGTTTGAAGCGTCTGAAGTAAATCATGCGCCCGCAGGTGCCAGCCTGCGGGTTTTACACCCTCTCAGGGCTCTCGGCTTGTTCGGTCGGGTAGCGTTCGAAAATCTGCTTGATGAATTGCTTGGCCGCTTCCGTGCCCAACTCTTTGACCAATAGATCGATACCAATCAGCGCAAGCTCCTCGGTGGTTCCTGGGCTGTAAGAGCTGTGTCCGTCTGCCCATTTGGCATTAATGGCGGCGTCGATGCTGATGGTGGTCATGAGAGCGCTCGAAAAGTCGGAAGATCCAGGATTCGAGTTAACCATTTTGTCGGGCATTTGGCACTGCGACTTAGGCATGAGCGGAGCGCTATGCGACACTTGGTCTTTTAAGGCTTTTCAAGGATCGTGCTGTGCAGATCGATTTGAACACCCCTGACGGCCTCACGCTCGACGCAGTGCGCCAGTTGCTTGCCTCAGCCAGTGATGACGAACACACGCAGCTGCGCGTGACCAAGGGCGGTATCGCTTACATTTCTTCCGGCGTTACCGGTGGGCAGGATATCGACGGCCTGCTGTTTCGCCTGGAAACCTGGGCCAAGGGTTCGGGCTACGTGGGCAATGTCGCGGCCAGTGACGAGGTGTGGGTGATGCAGATTTTCAACGCGCTGAAGGATAACTGGCCGAATCCGCCGTATGACTACATTGACGTCTACTGAGCGCCGTTAATATTCAGTCACGATTGATTGATGAAGTGACGCATGCCGCTCAGGCACACTCGGCGTTTTTCCAATCGTGGGACAGGGTGATGGCCTTGGCCGTGAAACCAAATGCCGGAACGGCGGTCGCACGATCTCAGCTTAACCATTTTGAAAACAAGGAGGCTTCATGCCTTTGAAGTTCGCGACACTGGGTGCACTTATGGCCGCTGCCATGTTGGCCGGTTGCAGCACGACCTCCAGCGAGTCGGCAAAGGAATCTGCGGCGACCGAAGCCGGTCACAGCCGCTGTGAAGCAACGGCGGCGGAGTTCGCCATCGGCAAGAAAGCTTCGCCAGAGTTGCTGGAGCAGGCACGCAACAAAGCCGGGGCGCAAAATGCCCGCTTCCTCAAGCCGAACGACATGATCACGCTCGAGTACCGCTCTGATCGCTTGAATCTGAACACCGACAACAATCTGGTGATTACTCGCGTCAACTGCGGCTAATCAGGCAGCCCTTTTGTTGCAGGCATAAAAAACCCCGTCACATGGACGGGGTTTTTTTAGTGCGCCGAGAAATTACTCTGGGCGAACCTGTGCAGCTTGCATACCCTTTTGGCCTTTCTCAGCCACGAAGGAGACGGTCTGGCCTTCTTTCAGGCTTTTGAAACCGTCGGATTCGATAGCTTTGAAGTGTACGAACAGGTCGTCACCGCCACCTTGAGGAGTGATGAAGCCGAAGCCTTTTTCATCGTTGAACCACTTAACGGTGCCGGTTTGGCGATTAGACATGGTGTATCTCCAAGAAACATATATTTTTCAGTACTGTGCTGCTCAGGCCAACTGGGCACACCCGGATATCATAGTCGAAATGTTCGCTTTGGTAGCCCCCCGGACGTGCTGTTTGCCAATCAGTCGTGTTTTCTTTACTGCCTTGTTCGGCTGAAAGCCCCGGTTTACAAGGCTTTTAGCAGAACGTAAAGACAATAAAAAAACCTGTAAAACCTGCATAAATGGTTTGAAAAGGCTCAAATTCAGCCCTTTTTAGAGGCGCTGAGCCGATTCAAAAGACCTTTTTGATCACTTTTTAGCCGGGGTATTTGCTTTGCATTTGGCAATTTGGCCCAACGCTTTCTGTTGCAATTCAGGGGAGGCCTTGTTGTCCATCAGGGCCTGAATGTCAGCAGCAGGATAGGACTTGATGGCATCAGCCCCACAAGCGCAGTGCGATTTGGCCGCGGCGGCACCAATTTGCGGAGTAGCCGCCTGGGTGCACTGCGCCATGTACTTCTCGCGCTCGCCCTTCGGCCAATCGGCGTGGGCGCTCAGCGGCAGCAGCATAACGAGGGGGGCGACTACGGCGAACAGGGTATTCAGACGCATGCGAGGATGCTCCTTGTGGGTCAATGTCTTGTTATCTGAGGGCTGAAAGGCCAATCAAGTTCAGCACTCTGGCATAAAAACAGACGATTTGCCTTCTGTTCAAACAGAGGCATAAGTGACCGCTCATCTGTGCTAGCATGCCGGGCTCAAGCGTTCTCAGGCTCCGATGACCTTCAGTCCCGGCAGCGGTCAACGTGCGAATATTTCGATTTGAATCCCAGTCACTCTGGTTCGGTTTTCCGGTTGGCCGCAAGGCTCCTGCCGCTGTAAGGCAGGCGTTCGTCATTGAATGGCCTGGATCGGATCTTGTACTGGCTCATCCCAACCCACGTGACCTTTGGTAGGGGTCACCACTAGGAGAGGAGGCGCCATGCCAACTATTACTCTTCCCGACGGCAGTCAACGTTCATTCGATCACCCGGTTTCCGTAGCCGAGGTCGCCGCATCCATTGGTGCCGGTCTGGCCAAAGCCACTCTGGCCGGCAAGGTCAATGGTCAACTGGTCGACGCCAGCGACATCATCAGCAGCGACGCGACCCTGCAAATCATCACGCCTAAGGATGAAGAGGGGCTGGAGATCATTCGCCACTCTTGCGCTCACTTGGTGGGGCATGCGGTCAAGCAGCTGTACCCGACAGCGAAAATGGTCATCGGGCCGGTCATCGACGAAGGCTTCTATTACGACATCGCCTTCGAACGTCCTTTCACTCCGGACGACATGGCCGCTATCGAACAGCGCATGCAGCAGCTGATCGAAAAAGATTACGACGTCATCAAGAAAGTCACTCCGCGCGCCGAAGTGATCGAAGTGTTCAAGGCCCGTGGCGAAGACTACAAGTTGCGCCTGGTCGAGGACATGCCGAACGAGCAGGCCATGGGTCTGTACTATCACGAAGAATACGTCGACATGTGCCGCGGTCCGCATGTGCCGAACACCCGCTTCCTGAAATCCTTCAAGCTGACCAAACTGTCGGGTGCCTACTGGCGCGGCGACGCCAAGAACGAGCAATTGCAGCGCGTTTACGGCACCGCTTGGGCAGACAAGAAGCAGCTGGCGGCTTACATCCAGCGCATCGAAGAAGCTGAAAAGCGCGATCACCGCAAGATCGGCAAGCGTCTTGGTCTGTTCCACACTCAGGAAGAATCCCCGGGCATGGTGTTCTGGCACCCGAACGGCTGGACTCTGTACCAGGTGCTCGAGCAGTACATGCGCAAGATTCAGCGCGATAACGGCTACCTTGAAATCAAGACCCCTCAAGTCGTTGACCGCAGTCTGTGGGAGAAATCCGGGCACTGGGCCAACTACGCCGACAACATGTTCACCACGCAGTCGGAAAACCGCGACTACGCCATCAAGCCGATGAACTGCCCGTGCCACGTGCAGGTGTTCAATCAAGGCCTGAAAAGCTACCGCGAGCTGCCGATGCGTCTGGCCGAGTTCGGCGCCTGCCACCGTAACGAGCCGTCGGGTGCGCTGCACGGGATCATGCGCGTACGTGCTTTCACTCAGGACGACGCCCACATCTTCTGCACCGAAGAGCAGATGCAGGCCGAATCCGCAGCATTCATCAAGCTGACCATGGACGTGTACCGCGACTTCGGCTTTACCGATGTCGAGATGAAACTGTCCACTCGTCCGGAAAAACGCGTCGGTTCCGATGAGCTGTGGGATCGCGCTGAAGCCGCACTGGCTGCAGCCCTTGATTCTGCGGGCCTGCCGTACGATCTGCAGCCGGGTGAGGGTGCTTTCTACGGTCCGAAGATCGAATTCTCGCTGAAAGACTGCCTTGGTCGGGTCTGGCAATGTGGTACTCTGCAGCTCGATTTTAACCTGCCTGTCCGTTTGGGCGCTGAATACGTCTCTGAAGACAACAGCCGCAAACACCCAGTGATGTTGCACCGTGCGATCCTCGGTTCCTTCGAGCGTTTCGTCGGGATTCTGATCGAGCACTACGAAGGTGCGTTCCCTGCCTGGCTCGCGCCAACCCAGGCGGTGATCATGAATATCACTGATAAGCAGGCAGATTTTGTTGCAGAAGTTGAAAAAACTCTCAACGAAAGCGGATTTCGTGCCAAGTCCGACTTGAGAAATGAAAAGATCGGCTTTAAAATCCGCGAGCATACTTTGCTCAAGGTTCCCTATCTTTTGGTTATCGGAGATAAGGAAGTCGAGATGCAGACTGTCGCTGTGCGTACTCGTGAAGGTGCTGACCTGGGCTCGATGCCCGTCGCCCAGTTCGCTGAGTTTCTCGCGCAAGCGGTTTCCCGGCGTGGTCGCCCAGATTCGGAGTAATTATTATTAAGCGTGAAATGAGACAAGATAAACGAGCTGCACCGAAAGCCCCGATCAACGAGAATATCTCGGCACGCGAGGTTCGGTTAATTGGCGCTGATGGCGAGCAGATTGGCATCGTCTCGATTGATGAAGCGCTTCGTATTGCTGAAGAAGCAAAGCTTGATCTGGTAGAAATCTCCGCAGACGCAATCCCACCGGTTTGCCGTGTGATGGATTACGGCAAATCGATCTTCGAAAAGAAGAAGCAGGTTGCCGCGGCGAAGAAGAACCAGAAGCAGATTCAGGTAAAAGAAATCAAGTTTCGTCCAGGGACGGAGGAAGGGGATTACCAGGTAAAACTGCGCAACCTGGTACGTTTCCTGAGTGATGGGGACAGGGCCAAGGTATCCTTGCGATTCCGCGGCCGTGAGATGGCCCACCAGGAGCTGGGGATGGAACTCCTCAAGCGGGTTGAAGCTGACCTGCTCGAGTACGGTTCGGTCGAACAGCATCCTAAGATGGAAGGACGCCAGCTGATCATGGTCATCGCCCCGAAAAAGAAGAAGTAATCAACAGGGCACGGCAGGCCTTCTGATTATGTTTATCAACTGAATGCGGAGTATCCGAACATGCCAAAAATGAAAACCAAAAGTGGTGCTGCTAAGCGGTTTCTGAAAACTGCTAACGGTATCAAGCACAAGCACGCTTTCAAGAGCCACATCCTGACTAAAATGTCGACCAAGCGTAAGCGTCAACTGCGCGGTAGCAGCTTGCTGCATCCGTCTGACGTGGCAAAAGTCGAGCGCATGCTGCGCCTTCGTTAATTTTAGTCAAGAATAGAGGAAGTAACTCATGGCTCGTGTAAAGCGTGGCGTCATTGCCCGTAAGCGTCACAAAAAAATTCTGAAACTTGCTAAAGGCTACTACGGCGCACGCTCCCGCGTATTCCGTGTTGCCAAGCAAGCGGTAATCAAGGCAGGCCAATACGCCTACCGTGACCGTCGTCAGAAAAAACGTCAGTTCCGCGCTCTGTGGATCGCTCGTATCAACGCTGGTGCTCGTGTTAACGGTCTGTCCTACAGCCGTTTCATCGCTGGCCTGAAAAAAGCGTCCATCGAGATCGACCGTAAGGTTCTGGCTGATCTGGCAGTGAACGAAAAAGCGGTGTTTGCTGCGATTGTCGAGAAAGCTAAAGCCACCTTGGCTTAAGTACCCCCGACAATCACCCGGCCTCACTTCCGTGGGGCCAGGTGGTAAACGTCTTAAATAGGGGAAGAGCCTTCAAGCTCTTCCCCTATTTTGTATCTGGAGTCTGTACATGGAAAACCTGGATGCGCTGGTCTCTCAAGCACTAGAGGCTGTGCAAAGCGCTGAAGATATCAATGCCCTGGAGCAAATCCGGGTTCAATACCTTGGCAAAAAGGGTGAATTGACTCAGGTGATGAAGACCCTGGGGAATTTGCCGGCAGAAGAGCGTCCGCAAGTCGGTGCGCTGATCAACGTTGCCAAGGAACGTGTTACAGGCGTTCTCAATGCGCGCATGGCTGTGTTTGAAGAAGCCGAACTGGCTGCCAAACTGTCTGCCGAATCCATTGACGTGACATTGCCGGGCCGTGGCCAGACCTCCGGTGGTCTGCATCCGGTGACCCGGACTCTGGAACGTGTGGAGCAGTTCTTCACCCGCATCGGTTACGGCATTGCCGAAGGCCCTGAGGTTGAAGATGACTATCACAACTTCGAAGCGCTCAACATCCCAGGCCATCACCCGGCCCGGTCGATGCATGACACCTTCTATTTCAACGCCAACATGCTGCTGCGCACCCATACCTCGCCGGTACAGGTCCGCACCATGGAATCGAAGCAGCCGCCGATCCGCATCGTCTGCCCAGGCCGCGTGTATCGCAGCGACTCCGATATTACCCACTCGCCGATGTTCCACCAGGTCGAAGGCCTGCTGGTTGATCGCGACATCAATTTTGCCGATCTCAAAGGCACCATCGAAGAATTCCTGCGGGTGTTCTTCGAAAAAGAGCTGGCCGTACGTTTCCGTCCTTCGTACTTCCCGTTCACCGAGCCATCCGCTGAAGTCGATATGGAGTGCGTGATGTGCAGCGGTAAAGGCTGCCGCGTCTGCAAGCAGACCGGCTGGCTGGAAGTGATGGGCTGCGGCATGGTTCACCCGAACGTGCTGCGTATGTCCGGCATCGATCCGGAAGAGTTCTCCGGTTTTGCCTTCGGCATGGGCGTCGAGCGTCTGGCCATGCTCCGTTACGGCGTGAACGACTTGCGTCTGTTCTTCGACAACGACTTGCGGTTCCTCGCGCAATTTCGCTAGTCGTAACGAATTCTTAGGAGAGCAGGATGAAATTCAGTGAACAATGGCTGCGTGGCTGGGTTAGCCCGCAGGTAAATCGCGACGAGCTGGTTGCTCGTCTGTCGATGGCCGGTCTTGAGGTCGATAGCGTGACCCCGGCCGCCGGTGTATTCAGTGGCGTAGTGGTGGGCGAGGTGCTGAGCACCGAGCAACATCCTGATGCCGACAAGTTGCGCGTGTGCCAGGTCAGCAATGGCGCGGAAACCTTCCAGGTCGTGTGCGGAGCGCCAAACGTGCGTCCGGGCCTGAAGATTCCGTTCGCCATGATTGGCGCTGAACTGCCAGGCGATTTCAAGATCAAGAAAGCCAAACTGCGCGGCGTTGAGTCCAACGGCATGCTCTGCTCGCAGTCCGAGCTGCAGGTCGGTGAAGGCAATGACGGTCTGATGGAGCTGCCGGCCGATGCGCCGGTGGGCGAAGATTTCCGTGTGTACCTGGATCTGGAAGACGCCAGCATCGAGGTCGACCTGACCCCGAACCGCGGCGACTGCCTCTCCCTGGCCGGTCTGGCCCGTGAAGTCGGCGCGCTGTACGACGCACCGGTTACCCGTCCGGTGGTCATGGCCATTCCTGCCGTGCACGATGAAGTGCGTTCGGTAGAAGTGCTGGCGCCAGCGGCATGCCCGCGTTACCTGGGTCGCGTTATCCGAAACGTTGATCTGTCCAAGCCGACGCCGCTGTGGATGGTTGAACGTCTGCGCCGTGCCGACGTACGCAGCATCGACGCTGCCGTCGACATCACCAACTACGTGATGCTCGAACTGGGTCAGCCGCTGCACGCCTTCGATCTCGCCGAAATCAATGGCGGCATCCGTGTGCGCATGGCGGAAGAGGGCGAGAAGCTGGTGCTGCTCGACGGTCAGGAAGTCAGTCTGCGTAGCGATACGCTGGTGATCGCCGACCACACCCGCGCGCTGGCGATTGCCGGTGTCATGGGTGGTGAGCACAGCGGTGTGTCCGCGACCACTCGCGACGTATTCCTGGAATCCGCATTCTTCGATCAGATCGCTGTCGCTGGCAAGGCTCGCTCCTACGGCCTGCACACCGATGCTTCGCACCGCTACGAGCGTGGCGTTGACTGGCAACTGGCCCGTGAAGCCATGGAGCGCGCCACTGGCCTGCTGCTGGAAATCACTGGCGGCGAAGCCGGCCCGATCATCGAGACCGTCAGCGAGCAGCATCTGCCGTCGATCGCGCCGATCACTCTGCGTTCCCAGCGCATCACTCAGATGCTCGGTATGGAAATGGATTCCGCCCAGGTTGAGCGTTTGCTCGGCGGCCTGGGTCTGGGCATTACCGCCGACGGTGAAGGCCAGTGGCGCGTAGAAGTGCCAAGCCATCGCTTCGACATCAGCCTGGAAGTTGATCTGATCGAAGAGCTGGCCCGTCTGTACGGTTACAACCGTCTGCCGGTTCGGTATCCGCAAGCGCGTCTGGCGCCGCAAGCCAAAGCTGAAGCGCGTAGCGATCTGCCGGAGCTGCGCCGTCTGCTGGTGGCGCGTGGTTATCAGGAAGCGATCACTTACAGCTTCATCGATCCGCGTCAGTTCGAACTGTTCAATCCGGGCGTCGAGCCGTTGTTGCTGGCCAATCCGATCTCCAATGACATGGCTGCCATGCGTTCGTCGCTGTGGCCGGGTCTGGTGAAGGCGCTGCAGCACAACCTCAACCGTCAGCAAGATCGCGTGCGTCTGTTCGAAAGCGGTCTGCGCTTCGTTGGTCAGCTGGAAGGCCTGAAGCAAGAGCCGATGCTGTCCGGTGTGGTTTGCGGTAGCCGTCTGCCGGAAGGCTGGGCGCAAGGTCGCGACACTGTCGATTTCTTCGACGTCAAAGCTGACGTGGAAGCGGTGCTGGGCTTTGCCGGTGCACTGGATTCGTTCACTTTCGCACCGGGCAAACACCCGGCGTTGCACCCGGGGCAAACCGCGCGCATCGAGCGGGAAGGGCGTGAAGTCGGTTTCATCGGCGCAATCCACCCGGAATTGTCGAAAGCCTTGGGTCTGGATCGTCCAGTCTTCGTTTTCGAGCTGGTTCTGGCTGAAGTGGCACTCGGTAAAATGCCGAAATTCCACGAGTTGTCGCGCTTTCCTGAAGTGCGTCGTGACCTTGCATTGATTGCGCACAAAGACGTCGCGTCCGCAGCCGTACTGGACGTAATCCGTGAAAATGCAGGCGAATGGCTCACAGATCTCAGGCTGTTTGACGTGTATCAGGGTAAAGGTATTGATCCTGATAGAAAAAGCCTTGCAGTTGGCTTGACCTGGCAGCATCCATCGCGCACTCTTAATGACGATGAGGTGAATTCGACGACGCAAAATATCCTCACCTCGCTCGAACAAAGGTTGAACGCCACGTTAAGGAAGTGACGTATGGGGGCTTTGACGAAAGCTGAGATGGCGGAACGTCTGTATGAAGAGCTGGGCCTGAACAAGCGGGAAGCCAAGGAATTGGTCGAACTGTTTTTCGAGGAAATCAGGCACGCTCTTGAAGACAACGAGCAGGTCAAATTGTCCGGTTTCGGCAATTTCGACCTTCGGGACAAACGCCAGCGGCCTGGCCGCAACCCGAAAACGGGGGAAGAAATCCCGATCACGGCTCGCCGTGTGGTCACCTTTCGTCCAGGGCAGAAGTTGAAGGCCCGAGTTGAGGCTTATGCTGGAACCAAGTCATAACGACGAACTACCCGTCATCCCGGGCAAACGCTACTTCACCATCGGTGAAGTCAGCGAGCTGTGTGCCGTAAAGCCACACGTGCTGCGCTACTGGGAGCAGGAGTTTCCTCAGCTCAACCCCGTCAAACGCCGCGGAAACCGCCGGTATTATCAGCGCCAGGACGTGCTGATGATCCGGCAGATCCGCGCACTCCTTTACGATCAAGGTTTCACCATCGGCGGCGCACGCTTGCGTCTGTCCGGCGATGAAGCCAAAGACGACACGACTCAGTACAAGCAGATGATTCGGCAGATGATTGCCGAATTGGAAGATGTGCTGGTGGTTCTCAAGAAATAAAAAGCAGCGTTTGAATACTTCCAGTTTTCAAAAGCTTGCGCTATATTCTTGTGCGTTCTTCGAGGTGAAGAGCGAGTTGCAAGACCAGTCGGGGCGTAGCGCAGTCCGGTAGCGCACTAGCATGGGGTGCTAGGGGTCGAGTGTTCGAATCACTCCGTCCCGACCATATTTTTCAATGACTTAGCCCAATCTGAAAAGGTTGGGCTTTTTCATGCGTGGGGACTTTTGCGGGGTTCATCCCGTTTTTCTCCCCAAGATCCGCTTTTTTGTACCTGCGAAAAACTACCCGGTAATTTCGTTGAGAGGGCCTGGATTCACCCCGGCCCGACGATCTTTGCTGGCATTCAGCAAGCGTGAAACACCATTAAAAACCATGCATCGCCCTACGCGCGAGAATTGATGTCTTCATTATCTGATTCCATCCCATCTATGCGTAGTAGAGGTTCAGCGCAATCAGCTCAAACACAGCCACAAATACGCAGAGCGCAACGAATCCTCGGGTAAACACCCGGCGAGGCTTTTCATAGCCTTGATAGTTACTGAATGCGCTGCAAAGGTTTCCCACGAAATCAATAAAATCCATCAGATCTGCATCCTCGCCTGCATGCTCCATGCATCTTGCCAGTTCCAATCTGGTTGAGATTTCTCATTGTTCTTACGATCGGCCTCGGTGGTCGGCGTAGGACTCTACGTGGGGTCGGTACATCCAGAGGCAATTGATTCCCTTTTTACTGATCGACACGCCATTTTCATTGGTGGTCGATACCGTATTCTTCCCCTTCGAATATCAATACACCTGCAATTTATGACTTGCGGGTAGTGCAACCTAAAGCGGTGTACCCCCCCCTAGGAAAGCCCTGGCATGCGCCAAGGCTTTTTCGTTGCTGACGCCACCGCCGATAAAACTCAGGACGATCCGACCCTGCCGCCCCGAACCTGCATCAGTGCAAATCCCAAAAGATTCAGGCCTTTCCACAGATTCGGATCATTCACATCTGCGTGATCTTGCGCGAGTCCGATTCCCCAAATGTCATCAACCGGGCTCGCTTCGACAATGACCCGAGATCCAGTGCGCGTCAGGTATTCGTCCAGCTCCGGGTTTTGGGAAAATTTGGCTTGGTTTGCCCGGACGACGATGTCGTATCGGTGTTGCAGCCAGAGTAGATCGTTGAATCCGCGCACCTTGCGGCCGAGGGCTTTGGCGGCGTTCGGGGTCGGGGCCTGCAGTACTTGTGCACGAATTTCCTGATCGTCGAACAAGGCTGCCTTCTCGGCCATCATGAAGTGTTCGGCTGTCGGGTAGCGTAGCCCCTCGACAACGAATTCGGCTTCATACCACTGGCTGAAGCACGAGGCCGTGACGGCGTCTTTGCTTCGCTGGTGTCCCCAGAAAAAAGTGAAATCCAAAGGCTCTCCAGCGTTGAAGCGAGCGCGTAGATCTTCGAGAAGTTTAGAGTCGTGCAATGAGATTTCCTCGGTAACTGACTTTCGACGTTACAGTCGCTGTGCGTGTCAGGGCAATACGCAATATCGCCCAAACATTAATCCAGTGGACCTGATACCTGGCGGTAGTGTTCTTCGCCTTGAGGCGTCTGTCGGGTCAGGCACAGATCGACGGGCTGAAGGAGTCGCTGTTCGACCATTTGTCGTTCAGTCAGCACGGCGCTGCCAACCCGTGGCAAGTCACCGGGAGTGTCGGACTGACGTTCAAGGATGTGCAGCCGCCACCCTTGCAGAACCAGATCAAGGTTTCGGTGATTTACCGAGGTCTTCCGAGTCGCTCGAAGTAGCAGCATCTTTTGCCGTTTCATGCGACTCGGCGCCGGAGTTTGAACCCGACGCCTCTTCACCTTTCTTGTCGGCCTTGTCTGCGTTGGACTGAGCTTTACCGGCCTGATTCACGCCGGGAAGCGCGGTCGGTGGCGCGGCAGACTCGTCAGCTGACTGCCCGGCTGCCGAGGCGAAAAGGGGGCAGGCCGCGAGCAGGCCGGCTAGGGTGATCGCTGCAATTTTGCTGTTCATGATGGTCGTCTTCCGGTCTAAGCGGATGGTGATTCATTGGAAGCGCCCGGCAAGCGAAGGTGCCTGCTGCTGGACGGGCGGTCAATCGCTGCCGTTCTCATCACGTAGGGTCGACGATTTGGCTCCAATCAAGCCCGAACCGGCCGAGGTATTTCCTCAGTCGATCGGCATCGTTGGCTTGTGCCTTGGCCTGGCGCGATATTCCGAACAGCCGGCGGCCGGCATCGGACAAGCTGTCCGCCTGTCGGCACACCTCAATCACTGCCTTCAATTGCAAGCGGTCGAACAGATCCATGCTTTCGGCGTCTCCCGGCAATTCTCCTGAAATCGCCTGCGGTTGCGCCAAGCCCCACGCGTAGCGCAGCCGATCAATTTCCTCCTGCACCTGTGCCTCGTCGATACGTCCGCTGTCGGCCAGTGTCGCCATGCGTGTAATCGACGCCGACAATTCGCGGAAGTTACCCAGCCACGCCGCTTCGCGAGAGCTGGCGAACGCCAGATAACTGCGCCGGGCTTCCAGATTGAAGCGCACCAGTTGCCCGTGTTCGCGGGCGTGGCGTTCCAGCTCGAAATCAATGTTCGGTTCGATGTCCTCGCGGCGGCCGGCGAGGCCGGGCAGGTCGAACGTCCACAGGTTGATGCGCGCGTACAAATCTTCGCGGAACAAGCCGTCAGCCACTCGGCTGCGCAGGTCGCGGTGGGTGCCGGCGATGATCAGGAAATCACTTTCGACCTCCTTGTCCGAGCCCAGCGGAAAGAAGCGTTTTTCTTCAATCGCCTTGAGCAGCATCGCTTGTTCGTCTGCGCCCAGCTCGCCGATCTCATCGAGAAACAGCATTCCACCATCGGCGGCGCGTAACAGGCCGTCACGAGCGTTCTGCGCACCGGTGAAGGCGCCTTTGACATGGCCGAACAACGCCGACATTGCGCCATCGCCACGCAGGGTGGCGCAGTTCACCTCGACAAAACGCCCCTGCATCTGATGGCGACTGCGTTTGAGTTCGTAGATGCGTCGGGCGAGGAAGGATTTGCCGGCGCCGGTCGGGCCGATCAGCAACATCGGTGCCTTCGAGCGCACGGCCACGCGCTCGATCTGTTCGATTGAGCGGTTGAAGGCGGCGTTGCGTGTGGCGATGCCGGACTTCAAGAACTCCAGGCCTTCGAGGCGCTTGTTGGCGAAGCGCGAAGCGATGCGATCGTAGCGCGACAGGTCGAGATCGATCAGGGCATGAGTGCCGATGGCGTGATCGCTTTCGCTGTTGCGCTTGGCCGGGGAGGTCTGGATCAGCCGCGCCGGCAGGTAGCGCGCCTCGGTCAGCAGGAACCAGCAAATCTGCGCGACGTGGGTGCCGGTGGTGATGTGGACGAGGTAGTCCTCGCGCTCGGTGTCGAAATCGTAGGCGGTGGTGAAGTCGTGCAGCGCGCCGTAGACCTCTTCGAAATCCCACGGGTTGCGCAGTGACATCGGGTGCAGGCGCACTTCGGTTTCCGGCGAAACCTGCTGGATGTCGGCGCGCACCCGCTCGGCGAGGCTGACGTCGCGGGCGTCGACGCCGTGAATTAGCTCAAGCCGGTTGATCAACACGTCCTGCTGTTGGCACAAGCCAACGCTGGGACGCCAATGGCTCCAGCGATTGGCGCCTTTGCCGACGCGATCAAGGGTAGCGCCGATAAAACCGATAGCGACGGTTTGCTTGTTTGGCATGTTTATCTCAGAAGATAAAAGACGATATCCAATGATAGTTATTCGGCGGGGGGGTTGTCGTCAGTTCATTCGACGAAAAGCAAAATAATAAATAAAAACTATACAAATCAATAAGATAGAAATTTTATTCGAGGGAAATCAAAAACTGGCACAGCCGCTGCAATACCTCTTTCAACGAACAGGACAACACAGCGAGACGCCAAGATGGCCAACTCAACTCTCTTCAACACGCAATCGAATCACCTGCCGGCTTGCGACACCTTGAATGCTTCCGGTGCCAGCGCTTATGCCTACAGCCCGAAGCACCAACTGGCGCAATTGGCTGTCACCGGTTGCCTGAACCAGACCTTTTACGCCTCCGCAGAAAGCCAGCTGGATCAAGTGTTGAAGCTGGTAGCTGAACTGGACAGTCGCTTCGTGGCGAAAGCCGCGATCTACGCTCGCAAGAAAGGTCACATGAAGGACATGCCGGCATTGTTGCTGGCGGCATTGACCGCGCAGCGTTCAAGTCTGGTACCAGAGGTTTTCGAGCAAGTGATCGACAGCGGCAAGATGCTGCGCAACTTTGTACAGATCCTCCGTAGTGGTGCCACCGGGCGTAAATCCCTTGGCTCGCAACCCAAGCGTCTGCTGCAGAACTGGCTGAACAGCGCGACCGAGCGGCAACTGCTGCAAGCGTCGATCGGCAATCAACCGTCGTTGGCGGACGTGGTGAAGATGGTTCACCCCAAACCTGCCGAAGCGTGGCGCGAAGCTTTTTTCGCCTGGTTGATCGGTAAACCGGTGGAGGCAAAGGCCTTGCCGGAGTTGACCCGCGATTTGCTGGCGTTTCGCAGCGGCGCGAGTGATGAAGTGCCGGCGGTGCCGTTTCAGTTGCTCGGCAACGAAACACTGAGCAAGGAGCAATGGGCCAATCAAGCCCGCAACATGGGTTGGCAGGGTCTGCGCATCAATCTCAACACATTGGCGCGCCACGGTGCATTTGAAGTGCCCGGTTGCATCGAATATGTCGCGGCGCGGTTGGCCGATCCACAGGAAGTGGCGAAGGCGCGGGTGTATCCGTACCAGTTGTTATCGGCTTATCGGATGATGGGAGAAAACACCCCGGCAGCGATCCGCGACGCCTTGCAGGAGGCGCTGGAGTTGTCGCTGGCCAACGTGCCCACGCTTGAGGGCGCGGTGGTGGTTTGCCCGGATGTGTCGGGTTCGATGGGCAGCCCGGTAACCGGTTATCGCCCTGGTGCGACCTCGCAGGTGCGCTGCATCGACGTGGCGGCGTTGGTGGCCGCAGCGGTATTGCGCAAGCAGCCGGCTGCGCGGGTGATGCCGTTCGAGATCAACGTGGTGGATATCCAACTCAACCCGCGTGACAGTGTGATCAGCAACGCCGAGAAGCTCGCCGGAATTTTTGGTGGCGGCACCAACTGCTCGGCACCGCTGAAGAGGTTGGCGGACAGCAAGGCCAGGGTCGATACGTTGATCATGGTCTCGGACAACGAGTCGTGGATCGATTCGCAGCGTTACGGTGCCAGCGAGACGATGCGCCAATGGGAGCGGATCAAGAAGCTCAACCCACAGGCACGGCTGGTGTGCATCGACATCCAGCCAGGCCATGCAACACAGGCGGCGGATCGCGATGACATTTTGAATGTCGGCGGTTTCAGCGATGCGGTGTTCGATGTGATCGAGCAGTTTACCGGTGGCCAATACAGTGCGCAGCACTGGGTCGAGGCGATCGAAAGCGCGTCATGAATTGATTGATCACCGGCGCTGAATGCCGATGGGACTACATCCAAGACGTCTCATCAAACCCTTGTCAGCGCCAGTGACGGCACGAATGCCTGATGGCTGTACATCTTAGGCCGGTTAAGTCCGGAGCGCGGCAACGCGCAACAGTCATCAACTTTTGTCGTGCCACTTTTTTGCAGTGATTGGCAGCGAATGCGACAGGCACTACATCGGAACGCGGATTCGACTCCCGCCCCGGCAACGGGGGCTCAACTGGCAGAGCCAGAGTGTCTGGGTTTTTGTCGCTGCAACTTACAGAACAACGCCGAATCATCGGCCAATGAATAAAGAATGAAGACATGAAAGAACACACTTACCAACTGCTCGAAGTCGCCAACGGCAAACCGATCAAACTCTGGACCGAAGGCGTGCCCGTGGAAAACGAGGCTCGCGAGCAGTTGATGAACACTGCAAAAATGCCGTTCATCTTCAAGCATCTGGCGGTCATGCCCGACGTTCACCTGGGCAAGGGCTCGACCATCGGCAGTGTGATCCCAACGGTCGGCGCAATCATTCCGGCGGCGGTGGGCGTCGACATCGGTTGCGGCATGATCGCCGCGCGCACGTCACTGACGGCTGCTGATTTGCCGGACAACCTGCACGGGCTGCGCAGCGCTATCGAGCAAGCGGTGCCGCATGGCCGCAGTTCGAACCGGTCGCGGCGCGACAAGGGCGCCTGGGATGAAATCCCTCAGCAAGCCGATCAGGCCTGGGCGGGGTTGCAGCCACGGTTCAAGTTGATCACCGACAAGTACCCGAAACTCGCCAACACCAACAACCGTGGGCACCTCGGCACGCTCGGCAGCGGCAACCACTTCATCGAAGTGTGCCTGGATGAGGCCAATCGGGTCTGGTTCATGTTGCACAGTGGCTCGCGCGGTGTCGGCAACGCCATCGGCAACCTGTTCATCCAGATGGCTCAGGCGGACATGCGTCAGCACATCGCCAACCTGCCGGACCGTGACCTGGCCTACTTCGAAGAGGGTAGCCAGCACTTTGATGATTATGTGGAAGCGGTGGGTTGGGCGCAGGACTTCGCCAAACAGAACCGCGAACTGATGATGCGCGCGGTAATTCAGGCGACACGGCAGATTATTCGCAAGCCGTTCGAAGTGGCGCTGGAAGCGGTCAACTGCCATCACAACTATGTGCAGAAAGAGCGGCATTTTGGTGAAGAGGTGCTGGTTACCCGCAAAGGCGCGGTGTCGGCAAAGAAGGGCGAGTTGGGGATTATTCCGGGCTCGATGGGCGCCAAGAGTTTCATCGTTCGCGGTCTGGGCAACGAAGAGTCGTTCAGCTCCTGCAGCCACGGCGCCGGCCGCACCATGAGCCGCACCAAGGCCAAGAACACGTTTACCGTTGAGGATCAGATTCGCGCCACTGCCCATGTGGAGTGCCGCAAGGACGAAGCGGTGATCGACGAAATTCCGATGGCTTACAAGGACATCGACAAAGTCATGCACGCCCAGCGTGAGCTGGTGGAAGTGCTGCACACCTTGCGTCAGGTGGTGTGCGTCAAAGGATAAAAGGAAAAGCAAGTCATGGAACTGCAAGAGCGTCATCCGCTGTGCGCCACGATGCGTGCGCGGGTAATGGAAGAGCTGGCGCGCATAGAGCGTGAACGCAATGTCACGGTGTTGTATGCCTGTGAGTCCGGCAGCCGGGCCTGGGGTTTTGCCTCGACCGACAGCGACTACGATGTGCGGTTTGTCTACGTGGAGAAGCCAGATTGGTTCGTTCAGGTCGATACGCCGCGTGATGTGATCGAGCGTCCGCTGGACGATGAACTCGACGTCAGTGGCTGGGAACTGCGCAAGACTCTCGGGTTGTTGCGCAAATCCAATCCGACCTTGCTGGAGTGGCTCGACTCGCCGCTGGTTTATCGCAGTGAAACCGCGCAAGTGGCACAGCTGCGCGAACTCGCCGAAGCGTTCTACAGCCCGCCAGCGGCGCGCAATCACTATCTGTCGATGGCGAAGAAGAACTTTCGCGGTTACCTGCAAGGGGAAACCGTACGTTTCAAGAAGTACTTCTACGTGCTACGACCACTGCTGGCGGTGCGCTGGATCGACCAGGGCCGCGGCCGGCCGCCGATGACGTTCGCCGACCTGCTGACCACGGTCGACGACCGCGCGCTGCTCGCCGAAGTCGACGAATTGCTGGCCCTTAAACGCAATGCCGACGAGAGCGCCTACGGGCCGCGTCGTCCGGCGCTGCACGGGTTCATCGCCGCCGAGCTTGAGCGCGAAGTGCCCACATTACTCAGAACTCAGGAAGACTCGCGACGTCTGGATCGGTACCTCAGGGATACCGTCGGGCGATACGCGTAAGGAATGCAATGAAACAGGAAGTGATAGAACTGGACGGCGCCATCGGTGGCGGCCAGGTATTGCGCAGTGCCTTGAGCCTGTCGATGGTGACAGGCCGGGCGTTTCGCATTAAACAGATTCGCGCCAAACGCAGCCGTCCGGGACTGCTGAGGCAACATTTGACGGCCGTCATGGCGGCGGCTGAGGTCTGCGGCGCGACGGTTTCCGGTGCGCAATTGGGCTCGCAAGCGTTGAGTTTTGAACCCGGCGCGATTCGCTCTGGCGATTACCAGTTCGCCATCGGCACCGCCGGCAGTTGCACGCTGGTGTTGCAGACCTTGTTGCCGGCCCTGTTGCGGGCACCGCAGGCGAGTCGGGTGCGCATCTCGGGTGGCACGCATAACCCGCTGGCGCCGCCGACCGATTTCCTCGTGCGCAGTTGGCTGCCGCTGTTGCGGCGTATGGGCGCCAACGTCGAGCTGGACTTGCTGCGACATGGATTTGTCCCGGCAGGCGGTGGCGAGATTGAAGTGAACGTGCAACCGTCGAGCCTGACGCGGCTGGACCTGTGTGAACGCGGCGAGGCCATTTCGCAACACGCATCTGCGCTGACCGCTGGGCTGGCACCGACGGTGGCCGAACGTGAGTTGAGCCAAGTGGCCAAGCGCTTGAGTCTGCCGCCTGCAGCGCTGCAACATGTCACGCTCGATCCGGCGCGGGGGCCGGGCAATGTGTTGTTGCTGGAGTATGCATTCGAGCACGTCACCGAGGTATTCAGCGCGTTTGGCCAAGTGTCGCTGCGGGCTGAAAAGGTCGCCGACGCCGCGATCAATCAGGCCGCCGACTGGTTGCGCAGTGGTGCTGCGGTGGCCGAGCACCTTGCCGATCAGTTGCTGTTGCCGATGGCGCTGGCCGGTGGCGGCTCGTTCACCACGCCACGCATGACCGAGCATCTGCACAGCAATATCGCGGTGATCGAGTTGTTTTTACCGGTTCGCATTGATTGTCGGGAGGAGGGCGCTGATCGATTGCGCATTGAGGTCATCGCTCACTGATCGTCAGGCCAAGGGCGGTGGGATTTCATCAGGAAATCCCATCGCCCTTTTTTACGTCCGCAAAAAACTCGCGAAAGGCGGCAAATTGCTGGCCCCCGGAATTTTGCTTCCCCGGCAAAATCGCCTTTTTTCAAAAGGTTAGGTTGGCTCTATGCGGACGATTGTCATCACCGTTGCAACGCTTTCCCTGGCTGTTTTCGCGGTGGGAGTGCAGGCGAAAGAACTGAGCAAAAGCCATCGCTTTGCCTGCACCTGGGGCTCGGACATTGCTGCCGGTGCCCAGCAATCGAAGTTGTCGGGCGTCTCGCTGTACGGCGCACGCAAACAATTGCAGGTGCGCCGCTTCCAGCAACCGTGGATGCGCATGACCGCGATGGGGATTACCGAGCAAACCTACAACAGCACGTCGAAGCTCAAGCCGGCGGCGGTCAAGCAGACCTATTACGAACAATGCGTACGCCACGAATTGGCCCAGCGATAACGCAAAAAGCCCAATCTTTTCAGGTTGGGCTTTTTCATGCCTGAGGAAATGTCAGGGTTGCTTTTCGCTCTCGCAATTGACCATCCACGACACGCCGAAGCGATCCACCAGCATGCCAAAACGTACCGCCCAGAAAGTCACCTCCAGCGGCATATCGACGCGACCATCCTTGGCCAGTGCGTTGAACACTCGCTCGGCCTCGGCAATGCTGTCGACGTTCAGCGAGATCGAGCAGCCGCTCATGCCTTGGGTCGGACGGTCGGGTGTGGTGTCCGAGGCCATGATCATCTGGTCTCCGACCTTCAGACAGGTATGGATGATCAGAGAGTGATGCTCTTTGGGCACATGCTCGGCGGCGGGCGTCTCGCCGAACGTCATCATCGCCTCAAGCTTCCCTTGCAAGGCTTGCTCGTAAAAGGTGAACGCCTCGCGGCAGTCACCATTGAAGATCAGGTACGGGTCGATTCTCATGTCTCTGCTCCCGGCAGTCAGGCGCGGAGCGTGGCGGGTGTTCGCCGGGTTCCGCGTTGGGCGGTTAAAACATAGCAGAGCGTTGGACGCAGGAAAGGCCAGAGTCTTCCAGATGTTTTTGTTCTGAAAAGCGTGTCGACGATAACGCGGTCGTCGTGTGAAATTCAGTCGTAGCGCTGGAGTACCATAACGCACCGCCATCGCCAGCCGAGTTCAATTCACCCATGCCTGATCTATCGCGTTTCAGCTCTTTGTTCGATCAGGCGCAGCGCGCCTTGCGTTTGGTTTGGGGGACATCGCGTGGCCTGTTTCTGGGGCTGGTGCTGGCAACGTTGGTGGCCGGTTTGCTGCCGGCACTGGCGGCATGGCTGGGGCAGCGGATTGTCGATGCCGTGGTTGCCGCGATGCAGTTGCACGCGCAACACGGCAGCGCGCCGCTGTGGCCAGTGTTGCGTTACGTTTTGTTGGAGGCCGGGGTGTTGGCGTTGTTGTCCGGCACACAACGGGCACTGTCGGTGCAGCAGTCGCTGTTGCGGGTGCAACTGGGGCAGAAGGTCAATACGCTGATTTTGCAGAAAGCACAGACCCTGTCACTTGTGCAGTTCGAAAACTCCGAGTTCTACGACAAACTGGTGCGTGTGCGTCGCGAGGCTTCGACCCGGCCCCTGGCGCTGGTCATGAAGTCGTTGGGACTGATTCAAAACCTGATCATGCTGATCAGCTTTGGTGTGCTGCTGGTGCACTTTTCCCCTTGGGCGCTGGTGCTGTTGGTGGTCGGCGCGTTGCCGGTGTTCTTTGCCGAGGCGCATTTTTCCGGTGACGCCTTTCGTCTGTTCACCCGTCGCGCGCCGGAGAGTCGGCAGCAGAATTACATCGAAACCTTGCTGTCCCACGAAACGTATATCAAAGAGGTCAAACTGTTCGGCTTTGCTCCGCTGTTGCTGCAACGCTACCGTGACACGTTCGCTAGGTTGTATGCCGAAGACCGGCGTCTGACGTTGCGGCGCGACGGCTGGGGGTTCGGCCTCGGCCTGCTCGGTACTGCGGCTTTTTACGCGGCCTATGCCTGGGTGGTGATCGATGCCGTGCATGGCCAGATCAGCCTCGGCCAGATGACCATGTATCTGGTGCTGTTCAAACAAGGCCAAAGCGCCGTGAGCAGTAGTCTGAGTGCGATCAGCGGCCTGTACGAAGACGGTCTTTACCTGACCAGTCTGTATGAATATCTGGCCGAACCGGTGCAGTTGGATACCGGCCACCTGACCGTTGGAGCGTGCCCGGGCGATGGTTTGCGTTTCGAGAACGTCGGTTTCCGTTATCCGGGTGCCAGTCGGCCAGCGCTGGAAAACATTGATCTGCAACTGGTGCCAGGCAAGAGCATGGCGCTGGTCGGCGAGAACGGTTCAGGCAAGACCACGCTGATCAAGTTACTGACCCGGCTCTATCGCCCCGATCAAGGGCGCATCCTGCTCGACGGCAGCGATTTGCAGGATTGGCAGGAGACCGCGTTACGTCGGCGAATTGGCGTGATTTTTCAGGATTACATCCGCTACCAGTTCAGCGTCGGAGAAAACATCGGCGTTGGCGATACCCTGGCGTTCAACGACCATCAGCGGTGGCAAGAGGCCGCCGCCCAAGGCATGGCGGCGCCCTTCATCGAAGGGCTCGACAAGGGTTATGCCACGCAGTTGGGGCGCTGGTTTGCCGGTGGCCAGGAATTGTCCGGTGGGCAGTGGCAGAAGATTGCCTTGTCCCGAGCGTACATGCGCCGTGAGGCCGACATTCTGATCCTCGATGAGCCGACCTCCGCCCTTGATCCGGCGGCCGAAGCGGCGGTGTTCGAGCATTTCAGCCAGCACAGCGAAGAACGCATGACGTTGTTGATTTCCCATCGTTTTTCCAGCGTGCGCAATGCCGATCACATCATCGTCCTGCAACAAGGCCGGATTCTCGAGCAGGGTGGCCACGATCAACTGATTGCTGCTGCGGGGCATTATGCGCAACTGTTCGATTTGCAGGCTCGCGGTTACCGTTAAGTGTCCCGCCCGCTGCGCACGGTTGCCGGCCCGGCCACCCGAGGTGCGGGCTTGCTTTGCATCAGGCTGTCGAGCGCCTTGCGGTAATTCTGCCCGCCGAGCGCCATGCTGTTGTTGTGCGTCGCGCCCGGCACCAGCAACAGGCGCTTGGGTTGTTGCGCGGCGTTGAACAGTTGCTCGCTGAAACGCGGTGGAACGAAAGCGTCAGCCAGACCGTGCACCACCAGCAGCGGCATGTGAATGTCGGCAATCTTGTCGATCGAATCGAATTTTTGCGACAGCAGCCAGCGCACCGGCAGCGAAGTGTTGGCCACGGACGCGGCAACATCCGCCAGCGTGGTGAAAGTCGACTCGATCACCAGTCCGCGCACCGGTAACGCGGAATGATCCCGAGCGGCGGTTTGCCCGAGTTCTGCGGCCAGATCGATGGCCACAGCGCCACCGAGGGAGTGTCCATAGATCAGACGTTTGGCCGGATCCGGCTGCAGCAGCTTAAAGCGCTCCCACGCCACCCGCGCGTCTTCGTAGACACTGCTTTCCGATGGCAGATCACCGTGACTCTTGCCGAAACCACGGTAGTCGATGGCCAACACGGAATAACCCGCCGCGCGCAATTGTTCGATGCGGAACAACTGCCCGGTGAGGTTCCAGCGCACGCCATGCAGATAGAGAATGGCCGGCGCATTGGCCTTTTCTGCCGGCCACCACCAGGCATGAATGTTTTCCCCAGCCTTGAAACTCTTTGGTTGCAGATCGAGTTCCTGCACGCTGCCGGGCAAGCCGTGATACCAGCCGGCGGTGCCCGGTTCGATGCGAAACAGCAATTTGCGTTCGGTGTGTTCCAGTACGGCACAACTGGTCGGCACGCCGATTATCAGCGCGGCCATACAGGCGAACGCCAAACGGCGGCGGCGCAGACGCGTCATGAAGGTCAGGAACATTAAACGTTTCACCAAGGCACAGACAAAGAACGCTTTTTACCAGATGCCTCGGTCTGCGCGTGAGTTTTTCGACCACCACCCCGGCGCAACGATTACCAAATGCTGCAAAGACTCACACGACCCGCAGCACGATCTTGCCGATATGGTCGCCAGCCTCCATGTGCGCGTGAGCCTGAGCGGCGTCGGCGAGTGGGTAGACCTTGTCGATGATCGGCAGACACCTCCCGGCTGCCAGCGCCGGCCACACGTGCTCGCGCAGTTGAGCGGCGATCTGGGCTTTTTCAGCAGCGGTACGGGCGCGCAAGAGGGAGCCAGTGATCACCGCGCGCTTGGCCATCATTGCCAGCAGATCAAAGTCGTTGGCCCGTGCGCCGCCGAGGAAACCGAGCATGACCAGACGGCCATCCATTGCCAAAGCGCTGACGTTAGCGTTGAGGTACGAACCGCCCATTATGTCGAGGATCACATTGACGCCCTGTCCTGCGGTTTTTTCGGCGATGACTGGGGCAAACTCCTCCTCTCGATAGTTGATCGGCAAGCCGCCAAGCTTGCTGATCGCTGCGCATTTGTCCGGGCTGCCAGCGGTGGCGAACGCTTCTATACCGAATTCGCGGCACAGCATCAGTGCGGTTGTGCCGATGCCGCTGGTGCCACCGTGAATCAGCGCGCGTTGGCCACGGCTGGCGCCACCGAGGCCGAACAGGTTGGCCCACACGGTGAAAAACGTTTCCGGGATCGCGGCCGCCTGGACCCAGTCCACGCCATCAGGAATCGGCAGGGTCTGGCCGGCCGGGACTGCGCAGTATTCGGCATAACCGCCGCCGTTGGTCAGCGCGCAGACTTTGTCGCCCAGGCTGAACTGACTGACACCGGCCCCGAGCGCCACGACTTCACCGGCGACCTCCAGCCCGGGAATCGGGTTCATGCCGGGTTTCATCGGGTATTTGCCGGCACGCTGCAAGGCGTCCGGCCGGTTGATTCCGGCGGCGTGAACACGGATGAGCACTTCGCCTTCCGCGACAGTTGGAAGCGGCACGCGTTTGGGTCGCAAGACGTCGGGGCCACCGGGTTCAGTAATTTCGATTCGGGTCATTTCGTTGGGCAGGGACATATCGATTCCTCTTGGCATAAGTTCTGTAGATGGGAGCGTGCTGCGCAAGCAATGATTCCCTTCAGTTTGCACAGCAGCGCGGCTCGATAGGGGCAGGCAGCCATTTCATGACTTGCTCCAGCAGCAGCGCCACGACGATCGCGCCAGCGGCAATCACGAACAACAGCGCGTGGTGACCGCCGCTGGCATTGAACAGCGCCGAATAGGCAAATCCAGCCAGCGCCTGAAAGGTGGCGAATGACACCGTGGCCCGGCTCCAGGCGATTTGCTGGCGATGGTGCTCCGGCACCAGTTCATGTACCCGAGCCAGCGCCAGCGGCACGATGCCGGGCGGAAACGAACCGAGTATCACCGCCAGCAACGCCAGCGCCAGAAAAGACTGTGTCAGCGCCAGTAGCCCAAGGGCAATTGCCTGTACCACTAACACCAGGCGAATGCCGGACCGCGCGCCCAGTTGATCGGCGAGAAAGCCATAACTCACCGGGCCGACAATCGCGCCCAAGCCGTACATCACCCAGATCAACGCGCCGATATGCGCCCCGGCACCGAGTCCACGTGCCACGTAATCCACCAGAAACACCATGGCGGGCACCAGGCCGGCGGCCATAAAGGCATATTGAGCGAACAGCAAGTAGACACCGCGCGGTGTCGGTTCTGCGGACACCGTTTCTTGTGCAACGACCGGGTGCAGGAAATCAGACGGCCAGGCAAACCAGCTCATCGCCGTCAGCAACAACGCCAAAGCCCCCAGGCCCAGCCACGTTGCCTGCAAACCGAGGCTCAACAGCGGCGGCACCAGCGTCCCGGAACCGGCAATGCCGAGGCCGATGCCCAGAAAAATCGCGCCGCTGGCCAGCCCTTTACGCGCCGCCGGGACATGCGGCAATACCGTCGCGGCCACCAGCACCATGATCGCGCCACCGGCAATTCCCGACAGCAGTCGCCAGCCAAAGAACCAGCTCACCGACAACGGAAACGCGCAGGCAAAAAATGCCGCGGTGACCACCAGCATCATCAGCCGCAAGGCATTTTTATTGCCGAGCTGGCGCGCTGTCGGCCGGCCAAGCAGGGCGCCGATCAGATAGCCCACCAGATTGGCGGCGCCGAGGTAGACCACATCATTGGCGCTGAACCACTGCGCCTCAATCAGCGAAGGAATCAACGGGGTGTAAGCGAAACGCGCCAGCCCGATGCTGACCAGGCTGGCGCAGAGGCCGGCCAGGATCGGCAGCCAGATACCGGTAGATGTTGAAGTACGCATGATAGCGATCTCACAGAAGGTTTATGCCGCCCAGCATATCGGCTATCGTTGCAGCGTTAATGCAGCGATTAAGCGGCACTTCGATGCGAATATGCATCACCGGGGAGGCAGCATGAATTGGGATGACGCACGGGTATTTTTAGCCGTTTGCCGCGAGTTGACGCTGCGCGGCGCAGCACGGGTTTTAGGGGTGGATCAGGCCACCGTCGGGCGACGGATCACAGCGCTGGAAAAGTCCCTGAGCGCAACGTTGTTCCTGCGCACTTCCGATGGCTACGCGTTGACCGCTGTCGGTGAGGCGGCGCTCAAGAGTGTGGAGAAAATGGAGCATTCGGCACTGGAGCTGGAGCGGCAGATTCAGGGCCTGGACGATCGCCTGACCGGCACGGTGCGCGTCAGTACCACCGATTCGCTGGCCATCGATTTTTTGATCCCGGCCATCGCTCGTCTGCACGAACAGCACCCGGACGTACGAGTGCAACTGGATGCGTCCACGCAGATCCTCAGCCTGGCCAAGCGCGAGGCGGATATCGCCGTGCGCAACACGCGGCCGGACAACCCTGACCTGATCGCCCGGCGCATTGCCCGATGGCCGGTGGGACTGTTCGCCGCTCACACATACATAGACACCAATGGCGCGCCGCAGCCCGACACGGCGTTCGAGGGGCATGATCTGGTGGTCTATCAACCCTATCTGCAAAGCAAAAAGGACCTGACCCTGGTATCGGAGCCGTTGAGTCGCGGACGCATCGTTGCCAGCCTCAGTTCCAGCCTCCTGGTGCGCCGTTCGATTGCAGCGGGGTTGGGTGTAGGAGAAATCCCGGTGTACATGGGCGAGCGCGATGGTTTGGTCAGGCTCTGGCCACAACGCACTCGACCACTGCCGTACGAAGTGTGGTTGGTGACCCACGCGGATCTGCGGCATACCGCGCGGGTGAGGGCGGTGATTGAGCAGATTGTCGACGTTTTCGCGTCGGAGAATCACTAGGCAGACATTCTTTTTGCAGGGCTACAACCTCTGACGAAACGGCCTACACCAGAGGCAGAATCTCCCGGCTTGCCAGCATACTTGATGGGGCCTATTGTTTTCGTCAGCTCGGTGAAGGACGTCAGGTTTTCACTGATGTTAATACCAGGGACGGTAGGGGCAGAGCCAGGAAGGTGTCGAGTTGAAAACCACGGAGTTCAGTCAAAGTCCAGTCAGTGATCTGTCGAGTAAAAGTCGGAATGCCAAAGCCATGAACGCTATAAGTCGTGAAGAGTTCAATGCCAGGATCGAAACCATCGAGACCAGGATGGACGCTCGGGTCGAGGGTGTGTCGGCGAGAATCGATGCTTACCTGTTGACTCAGGCTGAGCGAGAAAAGACTCAAGTGGAGAGGGATAAACGATACGATCTGATGTGGGACGGTGTACAACGAATCGCCGAAGAATCAAAAGAAGCCATCAAACATGCCTCGACAATAAAGGCGCATTACTGGGCGACGACCGCTGTCCATTTTCTCGGAATGATCACCGTCGTCGTGGGGGCGCACTTCGCCAATCAAGCAGCGGTGTTAACCACTTTGCAGACGACACTCGCTGCGATCCAGATAGGCAAGGATATAAGCGCGCCAAGACCGGCGCCGCCACACGCGCCCGAATCTCCACAGTAAAAAACGGCCTTCAAGGAAGGCCGTTTTTGGTGAGCATTGAAACACCGCGTCATGGCATCTCTGGCAATTCCTGCGGCCGCAAGTCGAACACCAGCACCTCGGCATCGACACCGTTGCTCAAGGTCAGCAACTGTTCTTCGCGAACCCGCACGCCGTCACCTTCGCGCAGTGGCTGGCCATTGAGCTCAACGCTGCCACGTGCGACATGCACATAGGCATAGCGGTTGGTCGGCAGTTCCAGCGTGGCGCTTTCCTTGCCGTCGAACAACCCGGCGAAGACGCGTGCATCCTGACGCACCTTTAGCGAGCCGTGCTTTCCGTCCGGCGAAATGATCAATTGCAGACGACCGCGTTTTTTCTCGGCGCTGAAATGCTCCTGTTGATAGCGCGGTTTGGCACCGGCAACCTCCGGCACAATCCATATCTGCAGGAAATGCACTGGTTTGCTCGCCGAATGGTTGAACTCGCTGTGCGCCACGCCGCTGCCGGCGCTCATCAATTGCACGTCACCCGGGCGGATAACCGAACCCGTGCCCAGTGTGTCCTTGTGCTCCAGCGCACCTTCCAGCACGTAGGAAAAAATCTCCATGTCGCGATGCGGGTGCTGGCCGAAGCCTTTACCGGCGGCAACGCGGTCGTCGTTAATGACCAGCAGGTCGGAAAAACCCTGTTCGCGAGGGTTGCGATAGCTGGCGAAGGAAAAGGTGTGAAAGGACTTCAACCAGCCATGATTGGCGAGGCCACGATCGGAGGCTTTGCGAAGGGTCAGCATGATGAAATCTCCTTGCGGGACGTGAATTCGTCCGAGTGAGGAGAAGGTTACTGTTTACTGGATTGCGCAATAAGTAGATGAAAATTGAAAGACTGTCCCTTTCAAGTTGACAGTTTTGCGATAGCTGTCACACAAAACTTTTGCGCTCAAACGGCTACAGTTGGCCATAATGTCTGGTCTGTATCATGTCTCTCTGATTTAAGTGATGTCTTCCCATGAAAACCGTGGCAATGGTGCTGTTTCCCGACTTTCTTTTGCTCGACATGGCCGGGCCGTTGGAGGTTTTTTCGGTTGCCAATCGCTACCTGAAACCCGATGCGCATTATCAATTGATCACCCTTGGCACCGAAGATGGCCCGCTGCGGGCGTCCAATGGTGTGATGGTGCAGGCCGACCGGACTATCGACGGCAACAGTGAACATTATGATCTGCTGTTGGTACCGGGCGGCCCAGGTGCCTACAACCAACAATTTCCATCGTTGTTTGCCTGGCTCAAGGGTGCTGTTCAGCGCGTTGACTATTACGGTTCGATCTGCACCGGCGCCTTTGTCCTGGGGCATGCCGGTTTGCTTGATGGTTATCGTGTGACCACGCATTGGAACTACACCGAGCGCCTGATCAAGGGATTCCCGAAAGCCCAGGTCACGACCGATCAGATCTATGTCGAGGATCGCAACCTGATCACCTCGGGTGGAGTCACTGCCGGCATCGATATGGCGCTGGCCGTTATTGCCCGCGATCACGGGAAGAAACTCGCCCAGGATGTGGCCAAAGTCCTGCTGGTGGTGATGAAGCGGCAGGGCGGGCAGGCGCAGTTCAGTCCGCTGATGGCTGCCGTGGCACCGCAGGAAACGCCGATCACCCGCGCGCAGAGTTACGTGCTGGAACACCTCGATGAAGCCTTTACGGTCGAGCGCATGGCGGCCATTGCCAACATGAGCGCGCGGCACTTCGCGCGGGTGTTTACCCGCGACATCAATATGACGCCGATGGAGTTTCTGCAAAGTGCGCGCATCGACTGCGCGCGCAATCTGCTGGAAACCAGCGATCTGCCGCTTAAAACCGTGGCTTACAAAAGTGGTTTCGGCAGTGTGCGGCACATGCGTTCGCTGTTCGCGGAAAAGCTCGGCCTGACCCCCGTGCAATACCGCGAACAGTTCAGCTAGAGCGCTTGTGTCCGTCTGGCGCACCCGTATGTCCGTGCTGCGCCCCGTGGAGCGGTTGTCGCGTCATCTGAGGCTGCCAAGATAGTTGGCATGGATAGCCTCAATGATTTGAACACGGCGTCGGTGCTGCATTTCGGCCCTTACGCGTTCCACCTGCGCCAGCGGCTGATACTCGATGGAGATCGGCCATTGCGCATGGGCGGGCGCGCGCTGGACATTCTGCAAGTGCTGGTCGAGCGTGCCGGTCGAGTGGTCAGCAAAGAGCAGTTGATCGCTCTGGTGTGGCCGACGTCGGTGGTCGAAGAGATCAATCTGCGCGTGCACATCGCCGCGCTCAGGCGCGCCTTGGGTGATGGTGAAAACGGTCAGCGTTACATCGTTAACGTGCCGCAATGCGGTTACAGCTTTATTGCCCCGGTTCGTTGCGACAGTGCCGCGCAAGTGGTCCTCGAGGGCCTGCAAACGCCCCAGCATAATTTGCCTGCGCGACTGACACCGGTCGCCGGACGCGACTCGCTGGTCGGCGGGCTGGTGCGGCAAATGCCGCTGTGTCGGCTGATGACCGTCACGGGGGCGGCCGGTGTGGGTAAATCCACCGTGGCGCTGCGCGTGGCGGAGCTGCTGTTGCAGTACTACCGAGACGGTGTGTGGTGGCTCGATCTGAGCATGATCGATGACGACGTGCCACTGCTCGATCATGTGCTGCGCACCCTGAAAAGCGACTTTACCGGGCTGTCGACTCGCCATGCATTACTGATACTGGATAACACAGACCTCCGGCGCGATGCCTGCAGAGCAGCGATTGATACGTTGCTTGAGGCGGCGCCTCGGCTGTCGATTATCGCCACCAGTCGCGAGGCCTTGCAGGTCAGTCTGGAAACCCTTCAGTGCGTGCCACCGCTGGCGATCCCGAAACGCTCGGCAGACGATTGCATCACTGCGGTCATGAGCCATTCTGCGGTGCAGTTGTTCGTCAGCCGTTCGCGGGCTCGACAGCATGATTTCCGCTTGCGTGAGCAGGATGTCAAAGCTGTTCTTGAAATCTGTCGCCAACTCGACGGTTTACCCTTGGCGATCGAACTGGCGGCGGCGCAGATCGATGCACTGGCGCTGGTCGGCTTGCAGGCGCAAATGGCCAACGGTCTGCAAGTGCTCAGCCATGGCCGGCGCACGGCTGTGCCGCGGCACCAATCCATGCAGGCGGCCCTCGACTGGAGCTATCAGCGCTTGAGTGAGCAGGAACAAATCGTGCTGCAGCGCTTATCGGTATTCAAAATGGCATTTACGCTGGAGGCGGCGCTGGCGGTGATCAGTTGCCCGCAACTGGCGTCGTCGCGGCTTGCTGCGCTCATTGAAGGGCTGGTGCAAAAGTCATTGTTGACGGTAGAGCGGGGCGCCAGTGCGGGCCGCTACCGCATGCTCAATACCACTCGATGCTATGCCCGCGAGCAGCTCGAACGCAGCGGTGAAGGGGTTGATCTTGAACGTCGGCACACGCGTTACATCAACCGGATTCGCCAGGCCTCAGGTGTGCACGTGCTCGCGTAGTTCGTCGATCAACAAGCGCACCTTGCGCAAGTCCGGGGTCGCATAACCCTCGGTGAAGCGCTGATAGATCGGCATGAGCAAATCCAACGCCTCATGGCTGCATGACTGGCGCTGCCAGAGTTGCGCCAGTGACGTGGCACTGCGCAGTTCCCAGGCAAGTGCGCCTTGGGCGCGAGCGATGGTCAGGGATTGTTGCAGGAGTTCTTCGGCTTCCTGAATGGCCCCTTCGCGAGCAGGCTCGCTCCCACATGGGGTCTGCGTACACCCAAAATCCCTGTGGGAGCGAGCTTGCTCGCGAAGGGGGCCGATCAGACAACTCGGATCCTCACTCAGTAACGCATTCGCCCGAGCCCGCAGAATCTCCGCCGTGCTCCACCCTGCATCACCACTCAGCGCTCGCTCAAGCAGCGCTTCGTTCACAAAGCGGTCATCCAGCGTCACCATGATTTCACCAATCAGCCCGCCGCTGTTCGTCGACACCGGCGCACTGGCTTGCGGTTCGATCACCTGTGCATAGTGGCGCGCCCAGTTGTTGAACAGCAGCACCGAATGCTTCTGCGATTGCTCCAGCAACAGTTGCAGCAGTGTCCGGGCGTTCTGCTGATCGCCGTTGTAATGGGCGATCAGGCAGCTGGCCAGCGCCAGGGTGTAACAAATAGAGGTGCCATGGTCGATCTGCACGGCGATATCCAATGCCAGACGCGCCGTATGCCACGCTTGCTCCGGCAAGCCCTGCAGCCATAGCACGCGCGCCAGCACTGTCAGCGACGCGACACTCTGGTCGTACTGCACGCCAAAACCGTGAGTGAAGCGATTGACGTGGCCGCTGTGCGCCATGCGCTGCAGCACCTGTTCGGCATGCAGGCGCGCCTGCGGTTGGTCGCCGGCATAGTGCAGGGCCAGAACCCGCAAGCGGTGGGTGCTCAGCGACAGCAGTGGGTCGCCGTGCAGACCGAGGCGGTCAAAGTGCTCGCTCTGTGCCAGCGCCATGCGGTAGTGGCCGCAACTGAGGTTGACCGCCATATGCCCGGACACCGCGCGCAATTGCCCGGCGACGTCGTCGTGTTCATGGGCCAACTGACGAGCTTCGGCGAACGCTTCGATGGTTTCCGGTGTGCCGCCCCAGGTGTGATAGCAAGCACTGCCGAGGGCCAGTTTCAGGGAGATTTTCAGACGCGGACAGGGTTCGCCCAGTTCGTCAAACAGGCTCAGCGCCCGCCGTACATAGCTGCCGTACTCCTTGAGCAGCGACAACTCTTGCCACAAGGGTGCCGACGCCGCCGCCAGGCGAATTCCCAAGCCGCCCGGGCCGACACCGTTGAGGCTCCAGTCCAGTGCCGCGCGCAAATCTTCCAGGCCTCGGGCATAGCGCTCGATCCACAACGCCGTGGGGGTGTTTTCCCATTCGTTTTGCGCCTGCTGCATCAACGCCAGGCAGCGTTCGGCATGGCGTTCGCGGGTTTGCGCGCATTCAGCGGCGTGCTCGAGTTTTTCCAGGGCGTAGCGGCGGGTCGTGTCGAGCAGGCGATAGAACACCTCTTCGTCACCGACCTCGACGCTGAGCAGGGATTTCGCCACCAGCCGGGTGATCGACACAAACACTACGCCGGGGTCGATCTGTTGCCCGATGATGACGGCCGCTGCCGACTCCAGGGTAAAACCTCCGCGAAACACGCCCAGACGGCGCAGGCAGGTTTGCTCGCAACGGTCGAGCAGATTGAAACTCCAGTCCAGCGTGGCGCGCAGGGTGATATGGCGCTCAAGACTGTTTTGATTGCCCGCTGCCAGCGGCGGCAAGCGGCCCTGTAACTGGCTCAACAGACCGTCCAGACCCAGTTCGGCGACTTGCGCTGCTGCCAGCTCCAATGCCAGGGGAATGCCGTCCAGTCGGTGGCAGATCTCGATCACTTGCGGCAACTGCGCGTCGCCCGGTTCGAAACTCTCCTGCACGGCCGTGGCTCGTTCGATGAACAGTTGCAGCGCCGAATATTTCAGCGCCTGCTCACGATTCAGCATTGCACTCACTTGTGGGTATTCGAGGGAATCGAGGCGCTGCACAAATTCGCCTTCGGCCCGCAGGCTCTCACGGCTGGTGGCGAGGATATGCACTTTCGGTGCGCCGCGCAGAATGCTTTCGCTGAGCACCGCGACGGCATCGATCAGGTGCTCGCAGTTGTCGAGCAGCAACAGCATTTGTCGCTGCTGCAGACCATTGACCAGCGCCGCCAGTGGATCACCCTCGAGTAACGCCAGGTCGAGCAGGGCAGCCAGGTGCGAGTAAATCAACCGGGGATCGTTAAGCGGTGCCAGGTCCACCAGTCGAATGCCGTCGCGGTACTGTCCGATCAACTGCTCGGCCACGCGCAGGGCCAGCGTGGTTTTGCCGATCCCGCCAGGACCGACCAGGGTGATGCAGCGTTGGCGCGGCAACTGCGTCATCAAACTGTCGACCAGCGGCTGGCGGCCGATCATACGCGTGCGCCGCAAGGGCAGATTGTGCCGACCGCCAGCATCGCCCACAGGACGCTCCTCCATGGATTCCATTAATACCGGCGCGACAAAACTGTAACCGCGTTGCGCCACGGTGATGATGTAACGCTGGCCGGCCTGACCGTCACCGAGCGCCTTGCGCAGCGCCGCCATGTGCACCCGCAGGTTGATGTCTTCAACCACGCTGTCCGGCCAGACCCCGGCCATCAGTTGCTGCTTGCTCACCACTTCGCCGGCATGGGCCAGCAGGATCAGGAGGATGTCCATCGCCCGTCGACCGAGGCGCAACGGCTGCTCACCTTCGAGCACCCGTCGTTGTCCGGGATGAATCCGATAGGGGCCAAACCCGAGGGCCTGATTCGGGGAAAGACTCAACAGCTCACTCCTGCGGTGCAGCGACGGACAGAGCGGAGTAGCGCCGAGCGCGTGCGCAGGCCTTCTATTCCGGGGTGTCCCGGCATAATCCTCAGGTTTGAGCGTCAGTGCAACGGGGGCCGCGATCAAAACACGGCGAGCTGTGCACGGTGAGCTTTGGGTTCGCGCATGATCTGGCAGCGCCAGGCAAACGGATTGATGCCTTCACTGCGGGTGAACATATGGCAGAAATGCGCCTGATCGCAGAACCCGCATTCCAGACTGATTTGCGTCAGGCTCAGGTCGGTGTGCTGGATCAGCAGCTTGGCCCGCGCGAGGCGCTGGGTGCGAATCCAGTCCTGCGGCGACAATCCGGTGCTGCATTTGAAAGCGCGGGAAAAATGGCTGCGTGACAGTGAACAGGCGCGGGCCAGTTCGGTGACCTCAAGGCTCTCGCCGAGGCGTTCGAGGATCAGTTGTTTGACCTGTCGTTCACGTTGCGGACTGAGTCCGCCGACCCCGGTCTTGCGTGGTTCGTTGGCAGGGGCGAGGGCGACGCTGTGCTGTAAGTGAGCCATGGCCAAAGTCCGTGTCGATGGGGAATGCACGGTCGGCGCATCCCCTCAGGTCAAAAAAACAAGCTGCGCAGAGGGTTTCATTGTTGGCCGAGGGCGCGAGGCTGACGAGTTAATCGTTGTTAATTCCAGCGCATCGACCTGAACTCAGCACATCCCTGCAAGTCTGCGCTCCGCAGTTTGCGGCACGATGACTGCTAGCGTGGCGAACCGATGGGGCGCCGCAATCGGCAAGTCCAAGGGGAATCAAATGACAGGCATTTCCAAAGCAGCGGCGGCGCTGACGTTCGCACTGGTAACGTCCAGCGCGATGGCACAGGCACCACAGCAGGGCACTCAGGTGCCGGGCTATTTCCGCCTGGCCCTGGGCGATTACGAAGTCACCGCGTTGTTCGATGGTTACAACGACCTGTCGCCGAAGCTGTTGCAGGGCATGAGTCAGGGCCAGATCCGCGCACTGCTGGCACGCCGTTCGATTGAAACTCCGGGTGTTCAAACGGCGTTCAATGCGTTTCTGGTCAATACCGGCAAGCAACTGATTCTGGTCGACAGCGGTGCCGGGCAATGCATTGGCGAAACCGCCGGGCAGCTCCTGGCGAACATGCGGGCGGCCGGCTACCAGCCAGAGCAGGTCGATACGATCTTGCTGACGCACCTGCACCTCGATCATGTCTGTGGTCTGGTCGATGCACACAAGCAAGCGTTGTTCACCAATGCCACGGTGTACGCCGCCAAGGCAGAAGCGGATTACTGGCTCGATCCGGCCGCGCTGGCCAAAGCGCCGGCCGGCGCCAAAGAGTTTTTCAAGATCGCCCAGGACTCCACTGCGGCCTACGTCGCCGCCGGGCGCTTCAAGACCTTCGCCGCTGGCCAGTCACCGTTGCCGGGATTAGTCGAAGCGACACTCGAAGCCGGCCATACGCCGGGCAGCACCACCTACCGTTTCACCTCGCAGAACCAGAGCATCGTCTTCATGGGCGATCTGGTGCATAACCTCGCTGTGCAGTTTGAGCATCCGGAAGTGTCAATCGGCTTTGACGTCAACAGTGCACAAGCGATCAACGCTCGTCAGGCGGTCTTCAGCGCGGCGGTCGCGAGCAAAACGTGGGTGACGGCGGCGCACCTGCCGTTCCCGGGTATCGGTCACATCACCGCGCAGGGCAAACATTTTCAATGGGTACCCGTGGAATACGGTCCGTACAAGCGCGCGGCCAAAGTGCCGTTAATCGAGTAAAGTGCGCAGCGCCCACTCGCCAAAGCAGCTGACACCGAAAAGGAAAACGTGCCCATGAACCGTAACGATCTGCGTCGCGTCGACATGAACCTGCTGGTGATTTTCGAAGCGCTGATGTTCGAAAAAAACCTGACCCGCGTCGCCGAAAAACTGTTCATGGGGCAACCGGCCGTCAGCGCTGCGTTGGGCCGTTTGCGCGATCTGTTCGACGATCCGTTACTGCTGCGCAACGGTCGCGGCATGGAGCCGACCGCACGGGCACTGGCGATTCTCAAGGAGTTGCAGCCGGCGATGGATGTCATCTCCGGTGCGGTCAGCCGGGCCAAGGAGTTCGAACCGGCAAGCAGTTGTGATGTGTTTCGCATCGGCCTGTCGGACGACGCCGAATTTGGTCTGTTTCCGCCGTTGCTACGTCAGCTTCAGCAAGAGGCGCCGGGGATCGTCGTGGTCGTACGCCGTGCCAACTACCTGCTGATGCCGGCACTGTTGGCCTCCGGAGAAATCTCCGTTGGCGTCAGCTACACCACCGATCTGCCGGCCAACGCCAAGCGCAAGACGTTGCGCGATATTCCCTGCAAAGTCTTGCGCGGCGATGACCGACCGGGGCCGCTGACGCTTGACGAATACTGCGAGCGTCCACATGCGATGGTGTCGTTCTCCGGCGACTTGAGCGGCAATATCGACATGGATCTGGCCAAGGTCGGCCGTACGCGCCGCGTGGTCTTGGGAGTGCCGCAGTTCAGCGGTTTGCGCGCCTTGCTCGCCGGCACCGAGATGATCGCCACGGTGCCGGATTACGCCGCCTGTGCACTGGTTGAAGGGTGTGCGTTGCGCGCCGAAGATCCACCGTTCCCGATCGATGCAGCGCAACTGTCGATGGCGTGGAGCGGGGTGCATGACAACGATCCGGCGGAGAAATGGCTCAGAGCGCGGATCAGCCAGTTCATGGCGGCGCCGCTGAATATCCCGGTGATTTGAATCCCTGCGCAAATCTCAAATACAGCACTGATCCCCTGTGGGAGCGAGCTTGCTCGCGAAGGCGTCGTGTCAGTCGATAAATACTTCGAATGACTCACCGCTTTCGCGAGCAAGCTCGCTCCCACATTGGGACGGTGTGATTCTTGAGTTTTTGGTGGTTTAAACGCCGCTGTTTAAGCAACACCCTCAGACACTCTTTCAGGCTACGCAACCTTGCGCCGTTGCCTACAGCTACGCCAGAATCCGCCGGCTTGTGCGCTTGTGGTCGGGTCTCTATCGTTTGGTGGTCGTTGAAAACTCAGCGATCGGGTTTAGCGACTCGGACCAAAAAAGTGCATCAGCGCCCCATGCTTCGTTGCAGGCTATCGTCTGCACTTCGCTATGGCGGCTGTATGCGGGAGACCTTCGGGGTCTACCGGGTTGCCTTTTTTCCGGTTCGCTAACCTGCATACGGTCGCCACCCATCCTGTTTAGCGACAGGACGTGGTGATCTCGGCTCTAAAAAGGAGATTCACCATGTTCAAAGTCACACCCAACCCGCCAGACATCGACCCCACATCCCCCTACGAATCCATCGATTCGAGAAAGCTCCACGAAGCCGCCGACCGCGCCCTCGACCATTACCTCCTTCCACCCGGTTCCACGCCACCGCCACGCAGAACCCGTGGCATGTATGCCGTGACCTCCGACACCAAAAACGAAGAACTGCTGACCGACGCCAGCGAAACACTCGCCTCGGCCAAGACCATCGCCCAGGACGTCGCCCACCTGTTACCCGCCCCGCAGCGCCGGGCGTTGATGGGGATTGCGCAGTTGATCATGCTCGGTGAGCTGGCGGTGAACCGGGTGCTGGATAACCTCGAGCCACCGGCCTAAGCACACCCCCTGTGGGAGCGAGCCTGCTCGCGAAAGCGGTGTGTCATTCAAAGCATTTATCAACTGACCCGACGCCTTCGCGAGCAGGCTCGCTCCCACAGTGTTCTGCGGTGTTTCACGAATCCCGGAACACCGTGGAACTGAGCACACCCATCCAATTTCCTCCCGACCATCATTGGCATGATTCCAGCCAATGACATTTCAAGGGTCGGGTCATGAATGCCTCAACAGATGAACAGGCGCGCGACATCGGTTTGCTGTTCCTGCGGGTCAGCGGCGGGTTGTTTCTGCTGTGGGTGCACGGCTTGCCCAAGCTGCTCGACTTCACCGCGCAGCTGCAACTGATCGAAGACCCGTTTCACCTCGGTTCTCACCTCACCTTGATCCTGGCGATCTTCGCCGAAGTCCTCTGCCCACTACTGATTGTCGCCGGGGTGCTGGCGCGATTGGCGTGCTTGCCTATTCTCTTTGTGCTGCTGGTGGCGTTGCTGGTCGTGCATCCGCAATGGAGTGTGGCCGAGGGGCAGTTCGGCTGGTTGCTGCTGATCCTGTTTACCACTGTGTTGATCGCCGGGCCGGGACGGCTGGCGATTTCTGTTCGTTTGCCCGGAGTGTTGCGTTATGCCTGAAGTCCTCAATCCACAGTCACCGGGGGCCGATGAGACGGTCACATTGATCATCAAACACCGGGTCAAGGCCGGTTTCGAGTCGGCGTATGAAGCCTGGCTGCGCAATATCGTGCGGGTGGCGGGGCAGCGTGAAGGGCATTTGGGCGTGGACGTGGTGCGTGGCAAGCGCGGCCGTCTCGATTTCTATACCTGCGTGCTGCGCTTCAGCAGCACCGAAGCGATGCAAGGCTGGCTGGAGTCGCCGCAGCGTCAGGCACTGGTCGCCGAAGCCGCGCCGATGCTGGCTGACGGCGATCAGACTGAAGTCGCGCCGATCAATGAATTCTGGTTCTCGCCACTGGCCGATGCCGCTTCGCCGCCGCCACGCTGGAAGCAGGCCGTGGTCTCGCTGCTGGTGATTCTGCCGCACACCTTGCTCGTGCCGCTGATCTGGGGGCCGCTGCTGGCGTTGCATCCGCTCCTTTCCAATTACGTGATCGCCACGTTCCTGATCACCCTGACCATCGTTCTGTCGGTGGTGTACGTGGTGATGCCACCGGTCACCCGTTTGTTTACGCCGTGGCTCGAAGCCAGCCAGGCCCATGAACACCTCGATTCCCAAGAAACCTCGCCACGCTGAGCGCGCGAGGTTTGCTCCTTTTCACTTTGCTTGAGGAACTGCGATGAGCGCCGATCTGATTTTATTCAATGGCCAGTTTCATACCGTAGACCGCACCAAACCACTGGCCAGTGCCGTGGCGATCACCGACGGCCGCTTCGTGGTCGTCGGTAACGACAACCAGGCCATGGCCCTGCGCGGGCCAAACACGCAAGTGGTCGATATGCACGGCCGCTGCGTCATCCCCGGTCTCAACGACTCGCACTTGCACCTGATCCGTGGTGGTTTGAACTACAACCTCGAACTGCGCTGGGAAGGCGTGCCGTCGCTCGCCGACGCGCTGCGCATGCTCAAGGATCAGGCCGACCGCACGCCGACCCCGCAATGGGTGCGCGTGGTCGGTGGCTGGAACGAATTCCAGTTCGCCGAAAAACGCATGCCGACCCTCGAAGAAATCAACCAGGCCGCGCCGGACACCCCGGTGTTCATCCTGCACTTGTATGACCGTGCGCTGCTCAATCGCGCCGCGCTGCGCGTGGCCGGCTATACCCGCGACACGCCGAACCCGCCGGGTGGCGAGATCGTCCGCGATGCCAACGGCAACCCGACCGGCATGCTCGTTGCGCGGCCGAACGCGATGATCCTCTACTCGACGCTGGCCAAAGGACCGAAGCTGCCGCTGGAATATCAGGTCAACTCGACCCGCCAGTTCATGCGCGAACTCAATCGCCTCGGCCTGACCAGTGCGATCGATGCCGGCGGTGGTTTCCAGAACTACCCGGACGATTATCAGGTGATCGAGCAACTGGCCAAAGACGACCAGTTGACCGTGCGCATCGCCTACAACCTGTTCACCCAGAAGCCGAAAGAAGAGCTGACCGACTTCCAGAACTGGACCGGCAGCGTCAAGTTGCATCAGGGCGATGACTTCCTCCGCCACAACGGCGCCGGCGAAATGCTGGTGTTCTCGGCGGCGGACTTTGAAGACTTCCTTGAACCGCGCCCCGATCTGCCGCAAACCATGGAAGAAGAGCTGGAGCCGGTGGTGCGCCACTTGGTCGAGCAACGCTGGCCGTTCCGTTTGCACGCCACTTACAACGAATCGATCAGCCGTATGCTCGACGTGTTCGAGAAGGTCAATCGGGACATTCCGTTCAACGGTTTGCCTTGGTTTTTCGACCATGCCGAAACCATCACTCCGCAAAACATCGAGCGGGTGAAAGCGCTGGGCGGCGGCATTGCGATCCAGGATCGCATGGCGTTCCAGGGTGAGTACTTTGTCGATCGCTACGGCAAGCAAGCTGCCGAAGCCACGCCACCGATCAAACGTATGCTCGCCGAAGGCGTACCGGTCGGCGCCGGCACCGATGCGACGCGGGTGTCCAGCTACAACCCGTGGACTTCTCTGTACTGGATGGTCAGCGGTCGCACCGTCGGCGGCCTGGCTTTATACGAAGAAGGTTTGCCGCGCGCCACCGCGCTGGAGTTGTTCACCCATGGCAGCGCCTGGTTCTCCTCGGAGCAGGGCAAGAAGGGCCAGATCAAGGTTGGGCAACTGGCGGATCTGGCGGCGCTGAGCGCGGACTTCTTCCATGTCGAGGAAGAAGCGATCAAGTGGATCGAATCGGTCATGACCGTGGTCGGCGGCAAAATTGTCTACGCCGCCGGCGATTTCGAAGACCTCGGCCCGCGCTCGATTCCTGTGCTGCCGGACTGGTCACCGGTGGTGAAAGTCCCAGGCCACTGGCGGCCGAATTCGCCGTTGCAGGCGCAGGTTCACCAGTGTAGCGGCCCGTGCGCGGTGCACACCCACAGCCATGAAAAGGCGCGGATGTCGAACGCACCGGTCAGCGACTTCGCCGGTTTCTGGGGCGCGTTTGGCTGTTCCTGCTTCGCTTTCTGATTTCCCCTGAAGCGCCGGCCATCCGGTCGGCGCTCAACGCTTCATCCATCCGTCCATCAGGAGTTTTCCCATGAGCGTTCCTTACACACGTCTGAACAAAGATGATGCGGTCGTACTGCTGGTCGATCACCAGACAGGTCTGATCTCGCTGGTCCAGGATTTCACCCCGAACGAATTCAAGAATAACGTGCTGGCGCTGGGCGACATCGCCAAGTTCTTCAAGCTGCCGACCATTCTGACCACCAGTTTCGACGCAGGTCCCAACGGCCCGATCGTGCCTGAGCTGCGTGAGCAGTTCCCGGATGCACCGTTCATTCAGCGTCCGGGGCAGATCAATGCCTGGGACAACGAAGATTTCGTCAAAGCGATCAAGGCCACCGGTCGCAAGCAACTGATCATCGCCGGTGTGGTGACGGACGTTTGCGTGGCGTTCCCGACCTTGTCGGCGATTGCTGAAGGTTATGAAGTGTTTGTGGTGACTGACTCGTCCGGCACCTTCAACACTACCGTGCAGCAAGCGGCGTGGGCGCGGATGTCGGCGGCGGGTGCTCATCTGCTGAACTGGTTCTCGGTGGCGTGCGAGCTGCAGGGCGACTGGCGCAACGATATGGAAGGTTTGGCGCATCTGCTGTCGGAGCGTCTGCCCAACTATCGCAACCTGATCAACAGCTATACCAAGTTCACTGCCAAGTAATTCGGTGTGAGTTTGAAAAGCCCCTCACCCTAACCCTCTCCCGGAGGGAGAGGGGACTGACCGAGGGGCTCTTTCGAGGTACGCCGACGTGCATGATCTGGCTTAATGATTCTGGACACCCCTAAAGGGCGGTAATCTACGCCCAACGACGAGGTGTGATTTGACCAGACGCTATTTTTCGACAGATTTCAAACGGGACGCGGCTTGCCTGGTTTTGGATAAAGACTATTCGGTGAGCGAAGCCTGTGAAGCAATGGGCGTGGGCCCTACAGCTCTGCGCCGCTGGGTTGAGCAACTGCGTGCGGAGCGCAGCGGCAAGACGCCTGAGAAGTCCAAGGCCATGACCGTTGACCAACAACGCATTCAGGAGCTGGAAACAACAATCCGACGGATTGAGCGCGAAAAGGAAATTTTAAAAAAGGCTACAGCTCTCTTGATGTCGGATTCCCTCGATCGGTAAGGCTGGTCGAGGAGTTAAGCGAGCAATATCCAAGATCCGAGTTGTGCGTCGTATTTGGAATCAGCCGCAGCAGTTATTACGAGCGTCTGAAACAGCGGGCGAAAGTGGATGTCGAGCGCGATCGCCTAAAGATCAAGGCTGCTGAATTACATGAGCAAAGTCGCGGCTCAATGGGCGCGCGCAGCCTGTCAAAAGCGCTGTGTAACGAAAAAGAGTCGGTAGGTCGTTACATGGCTCGTAGCCTGATGCGCGAGCTCGGTTTGAAGAGCCAGCAACGGCGCAGGCATCGTTACAAACCTAGCGGCGCGGAGGCTCAATACGCCCCCAATCATCTGGAGCGTAAATTCAATGTCGAGGCCCCCAATCGAGTGTGGTGTGGCGACGTGACTTACATTTGGGCCGGTACTTACTGGGTTTATCTGGCTGCTGTACTTGATCTGCATGCCCGCCGCATCGTCGGCTGGGCGATGTCCAGAAGTCCGGATTCAGCTCTGACCTGTCGAGCGTTAAAGATGGCTTTCGAGTCGCGAGGACGCCCTGAAAACCTAATGTTCCATTCGGATCAGGGCTGTCATTACAGCAGTAAAATGTTTCGTGAAACGCTGGCGGACATGCGCATAAAACAAAGCATGAGTCGACGAGGAAACTGCTGGGATAACGCCCCGATGGAGCGTTTCTTTGGCAGTTTGAAATCTGAATGGATACCCAAGGCTGGCTACCGAAACGAAGATGAGGCCAGTACCGATGTGTTGCGCTACCTGACCCATTATTACAATCGGATCAGGCTGCACAGTTACAACGGATATCGGACTCCGGTAGCAATGGAAGCCTTGGCAGCATGAGAAATGACCTAAACCCTATAACTTTGTCCAGTATCGTTTGACCAGATCAGCAATACCGAGCCGAACTTCAGTTTTGAACAGCTTGAAGATCGGCTCCCTTTTCCTTCGAGGTCTAGGGGAGAGGGGACTGACCGAGGGGTTCTTTCGAGGTACGCCGACGTGCAATACCGAGCCGAACTTCAGTTTTGAACAGCTTGAAGATCGGCTCCCTTTCCCTCTGAGATCTTGGGGAGAGGGGACTGACCGAGGGGTTTTTCGGGATACACCGACCTGGGGAAATCGAGCCGAACTCCGGACTTGAAGCATACGGAGATCGGCTCCCTTTCCCCCTCGCCCCCCTTGGGGGAGAGGGCTGGGGTGAGGGGGTAGGCTTTTGATCTTGAAATCTTCGCATCACCGCTTTTGCAACCAACCGAGAAAACCACCTTTCCTCACCGCCACCGGTTTGCCCATCAACGCGAGGCGACTGTTCTGCTGACGCACTGCCTGCAATTTATTCAACGCCCGACCCACCTCCGTGCGCTGTTCCATGCACTCACGAGTCAGGCTCTTGTCGAGACGATAAATGATGCTCGACGTCAACGCCGTGAACGTCGCCTGCGACGGTGTATCGGCCAGAATGCTCTGTTCACCCATGACCTCACTCGGCCCCATTCGCCCGGCCTCGACCTTGCTGTCACCGTCCGCCACGGTCGCACTGACCACGCCGGTGGCAATCACGAACAGACTGTCCGGCACTTCATCCAGATCCAGCACCACTTGGCCTGCGGTGTATTGCTGCGCAACCATCGATTCCGCCAGACGATCACGTTCTTCGCTGCTCAGCGAGCGGAAGATTTTCACTTCATCCAGCAACGCGCGGGCGCGGGTCGACGGTTCGATCACCCCGTCCGGATGCCGCGAAATACCTGCCGCTTCGAGATGCCGATGGGCGAGGTCGAACAGTTGATTGCGCACTTCGCTTTTTTTGCCCAGCTCGGCGATGAAACCGCTGGCGACGTACTCCGACATGGTTTCACCGGCCTCTTTCAACACGGCTTTCGGCGCTGGCGTCAGCAGCAGAGAACTGCTGCCCTGCAAGGTGCGATCAAGCGCATCGAGTACCCGACGCGGGCGGATGTGATTCGGCACTTTGATGCTGATCGACACGCCGTGCATGTTGTTCGGGCGGCTGAGGTTGACGATCTTCGCCTTGGCCGCGACCGAGTTCGGCACCACCGCCATGGTCCCGGCGCTGGTCAGCAGGTGCGTGGCGCGCCAGTCGATGTCGAAGACTTTGCCTTCGACGCCGTCGATCACCACAAAATCATCCACCTGGTACGGCTTGGTGGTGTTGAGCACGATCCCGGAAAACACGTCGGCCAAGGTGCTTTGCAGCGCCAGACCGACAACGATCGCCACCACGCCCGAGGTTGCCAGCAAGCCTTTCACCGGCAACTCCAGCACGTAACCGGCCGCGGCGACGGTGGCGACCAGAAACACCAGAGCGCCGATCACGTCCTGCAGCAAACGACCGCTGTGGCCGATGCGGCGCATCAGTGCCAAACCGATGACTTCGGTCAGCACCCGCGCCGCGTACAGCCACCAGAGAATCCCCAACGCCGTCGCACCCAACTGCGCCACGCGATCATCGGTAAATTGTGGTGCTTGCAACGGACTGACGCCGGCGTTGATCACCAGCGCCGTGAACGCCAGAAACAGCGCCAAACGAACACCGACTCTTGGGGCGCGATGGCTGAAGGGCGAGAAGTGCCAGAGCACAGCGTCGAGCAGCAGCAGGGCGGCGCTCCACGACAACAAGTGAGTGTAGAAAAGGGTCATGGCCGGTGCTCCGAAGTGTCTGCCAATAAAAAGATCGCAGCCTGCGGCAGCTCCTACAGAAGAACGTATTCCAATGCAGGCGCTGCCGAAGACTGCGATCTTTTGCTGTTAAGGCTGCAAGTGGGTTTTCAGCTCAGCCGCCGCTTGACGCACTGCCGCTTTCACCTCAGGAATCTGACTCAGCGGATTAAGCAAACCGAAGTCATGAATCATCCCGTTGTAGCGCACCGAGGTCACCGCTACACCCGCCGCATCAAGGTGCCGCGCATAACCTTCGCCTTCGTCACGCAGTACGTCGAATTCGGCGGTCTGCACCAGTGCGGCGGGCAAACCTTTGAGTTGTTCGGCGCTGGCGTTGAGCGGCGAAGCGTGGATCTGCGCACGTTCGGCCGGGTTGGTGGTGTAGTTGTCCCAGAACCACTGCATCATGCCTTTGGTGAGGAAATGGCCCTCGGCAAATTGCTGGTACGAACCGTCGTCGAACTGCGCGTTGGTCACCGGCCACATCAGCAACTGGAAGCGCAGCGCCGGAGCTTTCTGTTCCTTGGCCATCAGCGCCACGACCGCCGCCATGTTGCCGCCGACGCTGTTGCCCGCTACCGCCAGACGCTTGCCGTCGACACCGATATCTTTGCCGTGCTCGGCTACCCATTTCGTCGCGGCGTAGGCCTGGTTGATTGCGGTCGGGTACTGCGCTTCCGGCGACGGCGTGTAATCGACATACACCGCGACGGCGCCCGAGCCCACCACCAAATCACGAATCAAGCGTTGGTGCGTCGGGTAATCACCGAGCACCCAGCCGCCACCGTGGAAGAACATGAACACCGGCAACTCGCCTTTGACCTTGGCCGGACGCACCACTTTCAGGTTGATGGTCTGGCCATCGACCTTGATCGCCTTGTCGCTGACTTCAACACCGGACAAGTCCACCTTCACCGAAGCCTGCGCGCCGGTCAGCACTGCACGGGCGTCTTTCGGGCTGAGTTGCTCCAGGGGGCGACCACCGCCAGCGGCGAGGGCATCGAGGAACGCCTGAGTGTTGTGTTCCACACCAGGGCTGCCGGCGGCAAAAGCGCTGCTGACGGAAAGAGCGAGGAGGGACGCGGCGAGGGTTTTTTTGACGATGTTCATGGGTGGAAATCCTTTTGAATAATTTTGATTTTTGCCTGAGTTGCGGGCTGCTGTGGCGCCGGGTTTCAGGCCTCAGCAACACCGTGAGCACAGATTAATGAGCTGCTTGAAAGTGAAAAAGCGGCTATAAAGCGTTTAACTGTCCACCAGAGAGTGACAATGAACCCGTTCGAAGACATGCGTATTTTTTGCCAGGTCATGGACTCCGGCAGCTTCACCTCAGCGGCCGATCAACTGGGCCTGTCCAAGCAGTTCGTCAGTCGGCGCTTGATGCAACTGGAGGAGCGCCTCGGCGTGCGCTTGTTGAACCGCTCGACGCGGCGCCTCGACGTCACCCCGCTGGGGCAGAGTTATTACGAATCGGCGTTGCGCCTGCTCGGCGAAGTCGAACAGGTCGAGCAAGGCATCGCCGGGCAGACTGCCGAGCCGCGCGGTACGATTCGCTTGAGTGCGCCGCTGTCGTTTGCCGTGGCGCATCTGGGCTGTTTGCTGCCGCTGTTCTTGCAGCGTTATCGCGAGGTCACGGTCGAGGTGGACTTGAGTGATCGCCCGGTGGATTTGCTCGGAGAAGGCTACGATCTGGCACTGCGCATCGGCGTGCTTGAAGACTCGACGCTGATAGCCCGGCGCATCGCGTCGATCGAACGGGTGTATTGCGCCAGCCCGGCGTATCTCGCCGAGCGCGGCACGCCGCAGCAACCCGAAGACCTGCACAGCCATGACTGCCTGCCGTATGGGCATGGGCGTTCGGTGCAATGGCGCTTCAATGCGGGGCAGGGCAAGCCGCTGTTGGTCAATGTCACCGGGCGTATGCGCGTGAACAACGGCGAGTTGCTCAGGGATGCGGCAGTGCAGGGGATGGGCATTACTTATCTGCCGACCTTCATCGTTGGCGCGGCGTTGAAAGATGGCCGGCTGGTGCCGGTGCTGGATGACCTGCGCCCGGAACCGCTGACACTTTCAGCCGTTTACCCACAGCATCGCCAGGCCTCAAGGCCGGTGCAGGCGCTGGTCGAGTTTTTGCGTGAACGCCTGAACGAGAGCCACGTCGCGCTCTGATTCCAAGCCAATCAAACTATAGGTCTTTGCTGGCTCGCGATTGCCGTTTATGGATGCCCAACACGAATCGATACGGGAGCTGCCGAAGGCTGCTCCTCCGTTCAGGAAACCGGATGGATCACGTGCCCCGGTTGTGCGTAAAGATCGATGCCGAGGGCATGCATAACTTTCAAAACCGTTTCGAAGCGCGGCTTTGCGCCGGGCGCGAACGCCTTGTACAGACTTTCGCGACCCATGCCAGAAGTTTTGGCTACCTGCGTCATCCCGCGCGCCTTGAGCACATAGCCGATTGCGCGAAGAAACTCTTCGTTATCCCCGTCTGCAAGAACCTGGGACAGGTATTCGCTGATGGCTTCGTCACTGTCCAGCAGTGCTGCCACGTCGAAATTCGTTAATGTCTGGCTCATGGTTAAACCTCCTTAGCCATTTTTTGTGCGCGTCGGATGTCTGCTCTTTGTGAAGACTTGTCGCCTCCAGCCAATAGAACGATGACTGCACCGTTACGCATCGTGAAATACACCCGATAGCCTGCACCCACATCTACGCGCATTTCAGATACGCCATCACCCACCGATTTAACATCGCCGAGATTTCCTGTTGAGGCACGATCAATGCGGCGGGCGATGGCCACCTTGGCCCGCAGGTCTCGAACCGATTGGTGCCAAGCCTGGAAGACGGCTGTTTGTCGAATAAGATAATTCATTGCTCGACTGTATCCAAGTAGATACAGGTGAGCAGTCAGCCAAGTCTTCTATAAACCTTGAAAAATCTTCGGTATTTGTAGGCAAGAGTTTCCACTTTTGTAGGAGTTGCCGCAGGGTTTGGCTTACAAGTTTGCAACAACCAGAATTGGCAGGCTGATCTAGACTCGGATCCGCTCAATCACGAGCATCGTCCGGAGCGCGCCATGGAAGTGCCCAACAATAAAACCGCCATCGAGAGCAATCGACAGGCGTGGAACGATTCCGCACGCCATCACCAGGACTCGCCTGACTGGCAGGCTTTGCTCAACGAGGTCGCGGAGGCGGATTTCTCTTGCCTTGATGAGACATTGAGCGGGTTGCTGGAGGTTGACGGCAAAGAGGTGATTCAACTGGGTTGCAACAATGGTCGCGAGAGTCTGTCGTTGTTTGCCCTCGGTGCACGCAGCGTGGTCGGTGTCGATCAGTCGGCGGCGTTTCTCGAGCAGGCGCGTGAGCTGAACAAGCGTTCACCGCACAGCGCCGAGTTCATCGAAAGCGATATCCATCATTTGCCGGCGTCGTTGCAGAACCGCTTCGATGTGGCGCTGATCACCATTGGTGTTTTGAACTGGATGCCGGACATCGGCGAGTTCTTCCGCCATGTCGCTTCGACCCTTAAACCGGGTGGGAAACTGGTGATCTACGAAACCCATCCGTTTCTGGAAATGGTCGATCCGGATGCGGAAGATCCCTACTGCCTCGCCAGTTCGTACTTCCGCGCCGAGCCGTTTGTGCAGGAAGAGCCGATTGTCTATGTCGGCAAGGTTGAGCTGCAGTCGGCAAAGTCGTATTGGTTTGTGCATACGCTGGGGGCGATTTTCAGTGGTGCCATTGCGGCGGGGCTGAACATTGCGCACTTCAAGGAGTATGCGCATTCGAATCGGGAAGAGGTTTATGACCGGTATCTGAATCGGGATGCGCAGATGCCGATGTGTTTTACCCTGGTCGCCACCAAGGCGTGATTGATCGGTGCGGCAACCGGCCTCATCGCGAGCAGGCTCACTCCCACATTGGTTTTGTGTACTGCACATATCCAGTGTGGGAGCGAGCCTGCTCGCGAAGGCGGCCTCGCCACCGCTACAAATCCTGAGATTGAATCAAGCCTGCGCCGCCACCGTCACTGCCGGTCTTTCCGGCTTGCGCAGCGCCTCCAGTCTCGAGTTGCTGTAGTCCGATTCGCGGAAGAAACGCCAGTGCCCGAACAGGTCGTAAACATGCGTGATATGCCCTTGTTCCTGATAGCCCAGGCGAATATGCATCTTCAGCGCCTGTACATTGGCGTTGTCGCAGATATCCACGACTTTTTTGAAGCCTCGGGCAGACATGACTTGCCACAGTGCGGTCTGTGCATCGACGGTCAAGCTACTGCCGAAATAGTGCCGGGTAATTTCTGCACCGAACTGAAAGTATTCACCGGGCTTGACCGGGAACGTGCAGCGGTAGAAATGGCGGTCGTAATAGTCTTGAGTGCTGGCCCAGACGAACCCGACGGTGTGACCGTCCTGGTCCAGGTACATATGCCCCGTATGCCCTTCAGCGGCCAATTCGGCCATGGTCTCCACGCGGTCACCAAAGTACTTGGCGAATGCCTTGGCGTTGTCCTCGGTGATGTCGACTCTGCGCAAACCTTCGCAGGGGCGCAGTTTGTTCGGGGCAATCGGCGTAACCAGATCGCGCTCCATCCACAGCAGTTCACGGTGAGCGAAGACGTAACGTTTCCACAGCGCGCCAAGGGTGCGGCGCAGGCCTTTTTGTTTGATGCGCAGAAGCAGTTTTTCGATGACGCTCATGATGCCCTCCGAGGCGCTAGCCCAGGTGTGTTGGATGGTGTTGCCGGTTGAATTTCGGATGTGTTCGCCGCCGTCGAGTTTCCGGCACGCGGTGCGCGCCATTTTTGCAGGGCCGGTTTGATGTGGTGCCAAAGGCGTAGCCCCAGGCCCAGCAGCAGACCGCTCGGGCGCCACGAGTAGAAACTCCAGCGCCAGTGTTCCAGTTGCCCGGTCATGCGTTCGTGTAGTTGATGGCTGGAGTTTTCCAGGCTGACCCGCGACGCATCGATCCAGCGCCAGTGTTCATCCAGCCCCCAACGAATCCATTCCTCCAGCAATACCCGGCCGCTACCGAGGTCGGCGTATTGCGGCAAAAATGCCAGGTTGTAATCGTAGAGCCGGCCCTGTTCGAGCAGGCCGAGGCGATAGCTGATGCAGCGGCCGTTCAGCTCCAGCGTCACGACCCGCACCAGGCCTTGAGCGGCGAGGGCGGTGAAAGCGCTTTGCATCCACTGACGACTGCATTCGGTGGCGAAAATCCCCACGCCTTCATCGCCTTTCCAACTGACCGACTCGACTTCCTGCAGCGCTTGCAAAATCGTAGGCATCGACAGCGCATCGGGAGTGATTCGCCGCACTTGCGCACCGCATGCGGCAATCCGTTTGCGTGCCCGACGCAACTTGTAGCGCGGGTCGCCGGAGATCTCCTGATGATCGGCGTCGCTGATCAGATGCACCGGCACTCGGCAACTCAGGCGTCGTTCGGCCGTGGAACTGCGCGCCATCCATTCGGTGAGCGCACTTTCTTCACCGGCAGGTTCCGACAGTTCATTGAGTTGCAGCAGCGCATGGGGCAGATGCTTACGGATCAGCACCAGTGCCTTGTGCATGTCTTCGCTGCCGAGCAACGACAGCAGGGCCAGGCGATCGGCCATTGGATAACCCAAGTGATGCAAAACGCGAAACGGTACGCCAGCGAAGCGTTCGCGGCTGGCCACCAGTGGCAGGCACAGCAGCAATTGCTCTGCTTCCCAGCCGAGCAGAATGTGCAGGCGCTGATCCTCGTCCAGGGCCTGCTCTGCCGCGCACAACCAGCCAAGGTTGTTGAACGGCGTGTGGTCGGCCACGCGCAGGCGCAGTGTCTCGTAGGCCGTCGCCGGGAAGTCTGCAGCGCACAGGGACGTGCGCCATTCGAATCGCATCACCATGGGTTCAGGCCGCCGTTGCTTTGACAGGTGGACGGGAAGTTTTACCCAGCGCCGCCAGACGCGAGTCGCTGTAGCGGGTTTCGCGATAGAAGCGCCAGCGGCCGAACAGCGTGTAGATATTCATGATCCGCTGTTGTTCGGTATAGCCCATGCGCAGGTGCAGCTTGAGTGCAGGGATGTTGCTCGAGTCACAGACATCGACCACTTTGCGGCAGCCTTGGGCGGCCATGGCTTTCCACAGAAGCAGTTGCAGATCTACCGACAATTCGGTGCCCCAGTAGGCACGGGTCAGTTCGCCGCCGAACTCGAAAAACTCGCCGGGTTTAACCGGGAACCGGCAACGGTAGTAATGCCGATCGAAATAGTCGCGCGGCGTGCCCCAGATAAACGCCACGGCATCGCCTTTGTCGTCGACATGCATATGCCCGGTGTGACCGTCACTGGCCAAATCGGCCATGACACCGACGCGGTTGCCGAAGTAGCGGGTAAAGGCGCTGACGTTGTTTGTGGTGATCTTCAGCATGCGCAGTGGCGGGTAGGGTTTGAGGCTGTGCGGCGGCACGGGGCTGACCAGATCGCGCTCCATCCACAGCAGTTCCTGATGGGCAAAAATGTACATTCTGCGGATCTTCGCCAAGGTCGCTCGCAGGCCTTTACGACGGATATGTCCGCTGAGTCTTCGCAATACATCCATGGTCTCTTCTCCTGTTGAGGATCCCACGCACAGCAAGAAGCTCGCGGGGCAGAACATCGAAGGGCGGTTCATGAAGCGCTCCAGTTCAGGGCAAACAGGGTTTGCCCCGGCAATTCAAAACGCACGCGCCCGTTTTCACAGGAAAACGATGCGTCGCGGCTACGATTGTCAGCGCCGAAGAAACGCAGGGCGCTTTGGTTCAGCGGGCACCGGGCGCCGCTCAGATCAACCCGTTGCAGGCGCGTGCCTTTGTTCACCCCGAGCAGTGCGCGCTGCTCGTCGCCGGCCATCGCCAGGACATCCACCTCAAAAGCGTCGTTATCCAGTTGCAGCACTTGCGGCAGCCAATGCCGGGCGATGAATTGCTGGGCAAGACCCACCGGTTTCAGCTCGAAGCGACCATCGTCATGTATGCGCACCATGCCCTTGCCGTAGGGCGGTTCGTCGGCGGCCTGAAACCAGTTGAGCATGCTCAGCAGGCCATCCTGAGAAGCGTTGATGACCACCGAGGCCCACCACAGAGAGGTGTAATGGGTTTCCTGATCGTAGGGGCTCAGGGCTGAGCCACTGGACAGATTGGTCTGATCCAGCAGCAACGCTTTGTGTGGTTGACCTCTAGCGTCCAGCCCCACCAGATCCGCTGCGCGGCGTACGCTGTCGCGGTAGACCCGGGTCGCCAGCAAGTCGCGAATCATCCATTCGTGCCAGGCCAATGCATCGACTTGATCGGCGGATTCACTGAGTAGACGCCGCGCCCAATCGATGCCGCGCTTGTCCGCTGCGTTTTCGGTGAACGGCCCGTTGACCAGCCGCGAGCTGGCCGGCATTGCGATGCGCACGCCGGCCTTGGCGTTGGCCGGGTCGCTGCGCACCTGCCGCGCCATGCTGCTGAAGATCGCCCGGTATTGTTCGTAGCTTGAATAGTTGAGATTAGGCTCGTCGGCGAAACCGATGTAATGCGTGCCTTTGCCTCCCAGGGCGCGGGTGCCGGCGAGCCAGGCGTCGAGGCCGCTGTTGCTTTGTCCATCGGCACGCAGATCGGCCTGACGCCCGGTGCCGGCGAGCAGGGTGATGTCCTGGCGAATGCCGAAGCGATTTTGATAAAGCTGTCGGAACGCGTCTTCGAAATGTGGATTCTTCGAGGTGACGTCAACGAAGCTGTAGTAACTCGCTGCCGCCGGCCTCAGCGCATCAAGTAAGGCATGACTGGCGGGTGGCGGCACGAGGTACGGCAAAGCAATGCCCAGATCCGGCGTGCGTCCGAGGACTTTGTCGTGCAGGGTCAGACGCGTCTGCCCCGGTTCTGACTGCAAGGGTTTGAGCTGCTGCGGATTCTGCGCAAACAGATTCGCCGTGCCATCGAGCCAGAATGCTGCTTTGCCCCTACCTTGCAGAAGCAGGCGCCAGACCTGCGGTTGTTCGCTGACGGGCAGCGCGACTTGATCGAACTGCCAATAGGCACGATAGGGTTTCAGTGCCAATGACAGTTGCTGTCCATCGCCAACCCGCTGTGCCTGTAAACCGCTGACGCCGCCATGGAATTTGCCGGCCAGCACCGCGTGTTCGCCGGGTGCGACTCTGAAATACAGCTCAGTGGTGTTACGTACTTCCGCGCTGAAATGCACCTTGGCCGGGGCAAACAGCGCCACGGTTTTTTCGTCATGTTCGATCCGGTAACCGCGGAAACTGTAGCCGGGAATCTCCAGTTGATAACTCGCAGCGCCAGGTGCCAGCGGCCAGCTCTGGCTGCCACGGGTTTCATTGGCCTTGATCAACCGTTCGCCCTGCAAATTGCCCTGACCGTCGAGCAGGTAAAGATGCTCTTCGTTAGCCTCTGCCTGCCACGCCGGCACCCAGCTGACGGTCACGGTGTCCGCGCGATCGGCCTGCAGATACAAACTGCCGTCGCGGATATCGCCCCAGCGCATCGACGCCGCGTAGGCGTTCAGCGTCAGGCCGAGTCCGAACAGCAGGCCCAGGCGTTTCATGCTGTCTTCCGACGTTGCAGCATCAACCACATCGGGGTGATGTCGCTTGGCAGGATGATCAAGGTTTGCCAGAACGGCACGTTGCTCAAGCGGCAGTAAAGCACCAGCATCGCCACCGTCACCGCCAGATAGGCGATTGATGAAGCCGCCGCTGCACCGACAATGCCGAAGGCAGGAATCAACAGCAGATTCAGCGCCAGGTTGAACAGCGCGCCGATGCCCATCAGCAACGACACCGTGCCGGGGCGATCCTTGCCAATCAGATCCAGGCGCAGAATGCTCGCATAGCACAGGCCCAGCAGGCCGGGCAGCAACGCGAGCAGCGCCGGATACGCCGGTTGATACGCCGCGCCGAACAGTGTGACGATCAACCATTCGCCGATCACTGCCATGGTCAGGCAAGCGCCGAGCATCACCGTGGCGGTCAGGCGCAGCGCCAGCGGCGTGACCTTGTCCATGCCTTTGTCCTGTTGCAGCAGTCGCTTCATCAGCGGTGTGGTGACTGCCTCCGGAACGATCAGCAACAGTTCGGCGGCGGCACTGGCCATGGCGTAGTGGCCGAGTGCGGTACTGCCGAGCAGGGCGCCGATGAACAGGTAGTCGGAGCGCAGAATGATCTGTTGAAACAGCAGGTCCGGATGGCTGCGTGCACTGAATCGCAGCAGCTCGTTCTGGCTCGCACGATCCCATTGCAGTTGCAGCGGTTGCGCGCGTTTGAGCCACATCCAGCCCACCAGCACCACCAGACTGATGCCGGCCAGCCAACTGATCAGCGCGGCTTCGAGTGCTGCCTCTTTCCACATCCAGAACAGCCCAACAAACAACAACAGCGGCGCGAGGGATTCGATCAGACGCAGAACATTGAAGGCGACCACGCCGCCCGACGCGTTGTGCAAGGTCAGCAAGCCGCTCTTAAGGACGGTCAACGGCACCGCTAGCAGCAACAGCCACGCCAGCAGACCGAGCTGCATCGTCACATCGAGTTCGCTACCAAATTCTCGTGCCAGCGCGACCACCAGCAGGGTCAGCAGCCCGGCCAGAAGACAGCCGAACACCAACACCTGAGCGAGCAACAAACCCATCGGCCGCTGATTGGCCGCTTGATAACCAACTGCCGAATTCAAACCGCCGCTAGTCGCCGCGCTGATCAGATCCGGCAGAGTGCTGAGCAGGGCGAACAAACCGCGTTCACTCGGGCCGAGAATCCGCGCCAGCAACACATTGCGCAGCAGGCGCAAGGCAATCATTGCCAGTTTGGTGCCCATGCTCAGGGCCAGATGCTTGAGGTAGCTGCCGCGACTCATGGCCGTGCCCCGCGATAAATGCGCCACGACAACAATGCCGGATTGCACGCGATGCGCTGACTGACGCCGAAGCGCGGCAGGTTCAGCGGGTCGCCTGCGCCGCGATAGATGCCGGTGCCGGTGCCGAGGGCGAACGGATAATCGTGATTGGCGATCTGCTCGCGCACGCGTTCATCGTTGTCGCCGTTGGGGTAGCAATACACCGGCAGCGGGCGGTTGCAGCCGTTGTACAAGGCATCGCGGCTGCGACTGATTTCTTCGTTCAGGCGCTGATCATCAAGGCCGGTGAGAATGGCGTGGCTGGCACCGTGCGGGCCAAAGCGCACCAGACCGGAAGCCTCCAGCGCGCGCACTTGATGCCAGTCCAGCGCTTGCGGCTGTGATTCGGCTGGGCACTCATCGGTGAGTTTTTCCAGTTCCTGCGGGTCAAGCGTCTTCAACCCTTGGAGGAAATGCAGCAGCGCCAGGCTGCGGCGGTCGACATCGATGTCATCGAGCAGTACCGGCAATGGGTGATGCATGAACTGCAGGCACTCGATCAAGTGCATCCGCGCTTTTTCACCGTGGCTGCCCCACAGGGTTTCGCCAAGGCTTTCCCACCAGAAACGCTGGCGGCTGCCGATGAAATCGGTAGAGAGGAAAATGCTCGCCGGCACCTGATGTTTCCGCAGCAGCGGGAAGGCGTTGACGGCGTTGTCGCGCCAGCCGTCATCAAAGGTCAACGCCACCCGTGGGCGCTCACTGCGCAGCGAATTGGGCTGGAGGATTTCCATCAGCGGCACGCAATCGAAATGCCGACGCAGCCACAGCAGTAAATGCTCGAAGGCCTTGGGCCCGACGCACAATTCATTGCGGTGCGGCAGGTTGGCGGCACGGTCGTTGGCCAGCACCCGGTGCAGCATCAGAATGACCCCGGCACCGTGCAACTGGTTGCGGCCCACTGACGAGTTGAGATAGAGCCAGCCGCTGGTGCGTTTCAGCAGTTGTTTGATCGCCATGGCATGAGTCCTCTCAACGATTCTGGTCAGGATTCCACTGTGCGTAGCGTTGCCCGCGCAGGAACTGCCACAGACCTACGCTCATGCCGGCCAGCGTCACCAGCAGGAATGCTGCGAGGCGGAACGGTTTGGGCAAACGGTGTTGCGAATCCAGCAGGCCGGCGATGGCAACCGCGTAACCGAGCAATTGCGCAACCAGGCTCAGGCGATAGAAACCGTGTTCGTTCCACAGCCAGAAATTGCTCAGCAGCAGCGGCAGCAAGAGAATCGGCGCGAGGCGGCGGATCAGTTTGTGGCTGATCAGGGCGATGGAATACAGGCCGTACTTGAATGGGTTCAGCAGGGCGCTGCGTTGCGCCAGGCTTTGCAGGCCGCCGACGGTGACCCGCTGGCGGCGGCGCCACTGCTTGCCCGCTTCGTCGACGCCCTGGTCGATCACCTGCGCCTGGGGTACGTAAACGATGCGTTTGTGCGCGACCGGCGCGCAGGTACTGATAAAGAAGTCGTCGTTGACCTCGGCCGGTACGTTCTGGAACAGCTCGCGGCGCAAGGCGAGCAGGGCGCCGTCGGCGGAGACCATGCAGCCGGTGCGATTCTCGACCCGGCGCAACCAGCCTTCGTAATGCCGATAGAGGCTGTCGCCAATACTCAGGCCACCACCGGTGACCGGGATCACCATGTGCCCGGCGCAGGCACCGACCTGCGGATCGCTCAACGGTGCGAGCAAATGGCCGAGGGTGTCGCGCGACCATTGGTTGTCGGCGTCGGTGAACACCAGAATGTCGCCGCTGCTCACGGCGACGCCGGCGTTCAGCGTGGCGGCTTTGCCCTGGCGCGGCAGGTCGAGCACGGTGATGCGCGGATCGATCACTTTGCGCGCGCAGGCCACGGTGTCATCGCTTGAACCGTCGCTGGCGAGAATGATCTGCAGCGTCGCCGGTTGATAATCCTGGGCCAGCAGGGTGCGCAACTTGTGCTCGATGTGCCGCGCCTCGTTGTGCGCGGCGATGACGATGCTGACGTTCAGCGGCGGCGCCGGCGCGTGCCGCCAGGCCGGGAACAGCGGCGCCAGCAAGGTCAGCAGCAGCGGATAGCCGATGTAGGCGTACGCCGGCAGCACAAGGCACAGGCAAAAAATGAATTCAGCCACGGGCGGGCCTCCTGGCGTTCCAATGACACAGACTGAGAATAAGTGCCGCGCTGGGCAGGTGCAGGCGTAACCAGTGCAGACCCCACAGTTGCAAGGTGAGGCGAGCATTGTGGTGCTTGATACTCTGCCGCACGCTGAGCATCAGACTCGGCAGCAGGGTCAGCACCAGCAGGATCACCGCGAGCTGCGCGAGGCCGGCGAGCAAGGCAACGATCAGTAGAAAATCCGTCATCCAGACCAGCAACGACAGCAGCGGAAAACGTAGCAGGCGCAGGCTCATGCCATGGGTGCGCAGCAACTGCAGGTGGCTGCCCTGGCGCCACAGCTCCTTGCCCATCCACTCGCGCCAGTTCATTTCGTAGCCCCAATGCAGGGCGATGCTGTTACTGGTCGACAGCAGCCGAGCGCCCTGTGTGCTCAGACGCAAGGTGTATTCCTTGTCTTCGCCGGTGCGCAGGGTTTCGTTGAATCCGCCGACGACGTCAAACCAGCGTTTGCGCATCAACAGGTTGGCGCTGGGCAGCCAGTCCACGGTGCGACTGGCGTGCGCTGATGGACGCAACATGCGCCGTTGCCAGGCGGTCGCGTACCACGGCGCGGCGGCGGGGGTGTGCAGGTCCAGGCCAAAAATGTCGCCCTGATTCTGCGCTTCGAGAGCGAACAACTCGCTCAGCCAGTCTTCGGGCATTTCGATATCGGCATCAATGAACGCCAGCCATTCACCGCTGGCAACCGTTGCGCCACGATTGCGCAAGGCGCCGATCAGCAGGCCGGGCAGCACCAGCACCTGAGCGCCGAATGCGCGGGCGATCTGTGGCCCGTCATCAGTGGAGCCGTTGTCGACGACAATCAGTTCACAGTCGATGTCGGCGGCGTTCGCAGCTTTGCGAGCGGCCAGGAGGGTGCGGCCGATGTGCCGTGCCTCGTTGTACATCGGAATGACGACGCTGATCCGGCTCATGCTCTGGCCTCCGTCAGCGGCGCTTGTTCGGCTTTCAGGCGCAGCACCCAGGTCAGTGCAAGCATGATCCACAGGTATTTCAGGTTCGGCGCGCTGAGAAACATCAGAAACAACGTCAACGACAGAAAACTCATTCCCAGATGGGTGATCAGGTCGGCGTGCTGCCACTCGCGCCGTTGCAGCCATTCGCGTCGTGCGCGGATCAGGTTGTAGAAACCCTGCACGAGCATGCCGACAAACAGCAGGCCGGCGGGAATCCCCAACTCGCTGAAAATCTCCAGATAAGTGTTATGCGCCCGGCGATACAGGTCGCCGATCTTGCGGTTGGCCGAGAATGCCTTGGCATAACCGGTGGTCGCATAGTGCAACGGGAAGGTCCCGGGGCCCGAGCCGAGCAGCGGATGCTCGCGGATGATCTGGCTGCCGACGACAATGTACGAGGCGCGACGGCCGAGGGATTCATCCTGAGCCTTGGCCCCGGCGCTCAAGATACTCAGCGACTGAATGCGCGCCAGATAACCGGCAGGCATCGCATAGATCGCCAATGGCAGCACGATGGCGGCGCCGAGCATGGCGAATCCGAAATGCCGCGGACGGATGCGGTTGAGGTGCTGGCGGTAATGCCAGACCCCGATCGCCAGACTCAAGGCCAGTACCACCAGCCCTGAGCGCGACTCCGTTTTGGTCATGCCGCCGAGCAGCAAAAGGCAGCAGCCCGCCCAGAACAAACGCTGCAGCAGGTTCGGGCTGCGAATCACCAGCAGCAGGCCCAGCGGCACGGCGAAGGCGATCAGCAGAGCAAAGGCATTCGGGTCTTCGAGCAGGCCGGCGGCGCGGCCCTTGTCCTGGAATCTGCTGGAAAACATCGCCATCGCGCAGGTCGCGCTGACGCTGAGCGTGACCAGCCGGGCGAACAGATCGAGGTTCAGCTCGCGGCCGATCAACAAGGTGATCACGAACAGAATCAGGCCCACGCTCAGTTCACGCAAATGACTCTGTGACATGCCCATGTTGTCGGTGGCGAGCAGACTCAGCAGGTACAGCGCCATGAAGCCGATCAGGTAGCGCCACAGATTACTGCGCAGGCGCTGCGATGGAATCTGATGCAATGCCAGTTGCAACGCCAGGATCAGCGCCAGCGAAGCACCGAGCAATTTGCTCCCGGAAAACATGCTGTCCTTGAAGAACCCTTCAAACGGCACCAGCGCGGCAATACCAAGCAGGCCCCACGACGGTTTGCGGTACAGCACCGTGAAACCCAGCAGCCCCAGCACTGCCCCCGGCGCCAGATACGGATAAGGGCTGACCAGCAAAGCCATGCAGACCAGTGCCAGCAGGCTGACGATCGAGAGCGGGAAAATCATGCGCGTGCCTCCCGTGCCGTGTGGATGTACAGCTGCGACCAGCGTTCAGCCAAAGCCTTGAGGTCGTAGCGTTCCTGTTGTGTGCGTCTGGCGTTGTCGCGTAGTTGTGCGGCCAGCTGCGGTTCGGCCAGCAATGTGTCGAGCTGACGGGCGAGGGCGGCGGTATCGGTCGGTGCGGCGAGCAGGCCGTTGTGGCGATCCTGCAAGACATCGGGAATGCCACCGACGGCGAACGCCACCACCGGCACACCGGCCTGCATCGCTTCGAGCAGAATCATCGGCGTGCCCTCGGTGCGCGAGCTGATCACCAGCGCATCGAGTCGCTGCCACCAGCCTTGCATCGCCGTCTGATAGCCCGGCAAGCGAATCCGCTGTTGCAAACCGGCAGCGTCGATACGCGCCTGCAAGGCCTCACGTTCCGGACCGTCACCGAGCATCACGGCGTCCAGTTGCGGATGCTGGTGACACAACGCAATCAGCGCATCGAGAAACAGATCCGGGCCTTTCTCGCTGCTCAACCGGCCGACGTAACCGACCAGCCAGCGTTGTCGTTCCAGTGCCGGCGGCAGCGCTGGCGCCGCTGGCAAACCGTTGGCAATCACCTGCAACTTCTCTGCACGGACGCCGGCCTGACGGTGCAACACAGCGATGCTTTGCGCGACGCAGACCACCCGTTTCACTGAGGCCGTGCGGCACAGTTGCAGGCTTAGCCAGGTGTAGAACTTCTGCTTGCGACTGCGCGGGGTGAAACCGTGCTGAGTGACCACCAGCGGCAGGCTCGACACAGTGGCGCCGACCCAGCCGAACAGTAGCCCTTTGAAGTTGTGTGTGTTGAGCAACGGCTTGTCACCACGGCGCTGATGCAAATGCCTCAGCAGCCCGCCGAGCCCGGCACAGGCGCGAGCGTCCACCCCGGCCTCGCGAAAGCGCTCGATCAGCTCGGCTGGCGCGTCGAGGAACAGCACCTGGTGCTGCCCCGGCGTCGCCAGGCAATGATCCAGCAACATCCGCTCGGCTCCGTAGAAGCCGCCGCTGCTGAGCAAATGAATGATCGGCAGGGCGACGCACGGGGTGGACGCCGCGTTCAATTGCGCACCCAGTGAACCAGGCTCGGCACGGTCCAGTTCTTGTGCGGATTACCCGGCTGCGACGTTTCTTCGTTGAGCACCAACAGCACCGGCAGGCCCAGTTCATGACTGATTTGCGCAGGATGCTTGAAGCGATGATCGAAGAACTCACGTACATAGACGAAGGCGATGGCCAGCAGCAGACCGGTGAGCAGACCAAACGGAATGATCAGCATCGGCTTGGGAAACGCCGCCTCGGTCGGTTCATACGGCGGACTCAGGACACGGGCGTTGGACAAGTCGTTATCCAGCGCGCGGGTCGTGCTGCTTTCGGCAAAGCGTTGCGCATAGGTTGAAAACGCTGCGTGCAATGCGCCGATTTCAGTGTCCATCTGGCGCAGCTTGCTTTGGGTTTGCTGCAATTGATGGATGCGATTCTTGAACTCGGCAATGCGCGCGGTTTTCTGCTCGATGACCTGGCTGACCACCGACAGGTCGATCGTGCGTTCCTGGATGCGGTTGTTGACCACTTTGAGGAACTGCTGGCGTGTGCGGGCAATTTGCTCGCGGGCCAGCAACATCGGTTCGCTGCTGGGCTGAAATATCGCCAGGTCATTCATATAGCGGCTGACCTGAGTGGTCAGCGCCTCGCCCATCTGCCGGATTTCGCGGTCTTCGAACGCGATGTTGTCCACCGTCGTGGTGAAGGTGAACGGAAAGGTGTAGTCGTTAAGCTTGTTGGTGTTGGCGGTGGCCAGGCTGGTTTTCAGGTAATCGAGCCAGCGCTGGCTTTGCAGCAAGCGGTCGCGATACAGGTTGAGTGCCTGCTCTTCGGTGTTGATCGCGTTGAGGCGAAAGGTGATTTCCTCTTTCGGATCGGACGAACCGACGCTTTCCAGCAGGCTCAGGCGCGCGCCTTCCAGACCATCGAGGCGGACCTGATACTGATGCTTCTTGGTCTCGTAGAACGATTGCGGCAGCTCGATCGATTGCAACGCCTGACGATCGACCAGATAGTTGCGCAGCAGCGTGGCAACGAACGTCGTGCCCTGGGCGGGATCAGGGAAGCTGTAGACGATCGAAATGACATTGGACCCCGGCAGGGTTTCGATCTTCAGATTGTCGATGGCCTCCTGGGTCAAGCCATCCAGCACCGTGTCGCGCACCGGATCGGTTTCCATGCTCAGTGCATCACGCAGCGGATTGATTACATATTCGCGCAGTGGCGTGCTGACGTAACGCTTGAACGGTTCGGCCAGTTTGCTGAGCATCCCCGGCGGCGGGTTGTACTGACCCTGATCGCGCAGTTCGCTGATGGTCTGACGAATCAGCGCCGGCGAACGGAGAATATTGCTTTCGGTTTCCATGTCCGCCAGCGATGGCGGAATGAAGGTGGCGTTGTCCTGGGTCAGCGAGGTGGTCGCATCGCCCTGGGAGAGTTTTTTCGACTGCACGATCACCTGCGCGGTGATATCGAAGCTCTGTTTGAGCAACAGCGGCAGCAACAGCGCGATCACTGCAAAGATCAGGAAGATGCGCTTCACCAGTTGCTTGTTGGCGAAGAAAATCCTGAAGAACTCGTGCAGGTAATTTTCTTTTGGGTTCATGTCGTTCACCTGAGAGTCAGTTGTCACTGCCTTTGTTGTCGACGCGGTAGCCGAAGCTGAAACCCACGCCCTGGAACAGCACCACGTCGGCCAGTTGGCGGGCGAGTTCGCCGGCGCTGGCCAGTTTGGTTTTTGGCACGTAGAGCATGTCGTCCGGTTGCAGGTAGGCGATCTGTGGGGCATCGCCCGACAGTGCTTTCTCCACGTCGTAGTTCATGGCCTGCACCTGATTGCCGTTGCGCCGCATGATCACTACCGAATCGAGACGCGCCTTGACATTGGTACCGCGCGCCAGGGTCAGCGCCTCAAGCACCGACACTGGCCGGCGGATCGGGTACGAGCCCGGCTGAGCGACTTCGCCGAGCACGTAGATCTCGTTGCCGGCGGTGGATTTCAGCAGCACATCCACAGTCATCCGTCCTGGCAGTTGCGCGTATTTGCTGTTGAGGAAGGTTTCCAGTTGATTGACGGTCATGCCTTGCAGCGGCACGGCGCCGATTTCCGGAAAACTCGCATAACCATCGGTGCCGACGGTGATTTCGCGGCTCATGCCGGTGGCCGGGTGGTTCAGCGCGCTTTTGAGGTTTTGCTCGTTGCTCAGCGGGCTCAGAATCTGCACCGAGAGCTGATTGCGGTTGGGCTGGAACAGTTGCTTGCGTTGATAGGCGCGCTGGATTTCCTGCCGCGCCTCGTCGCTGGTCAGTCCGGCGATTTTCACTGAGGTGTTGGCGCCCGGCAGTTCGATGGTGCCGTCAGGCAGCACCAGTTGCGTGCCGTTGAGCTGACTGGCGGCGGTGAAGTTCAGGCCGATCTGGTCACCCGACTGCACGCGGTAAGCGTCCGAGCCACTGGTGCTGATGTGGAAAATCACATCCAGCACGTCTTTCGGGCGCAGGGTCTGCTCGACCCTCGGCATGTCGGTGGCTTGCGCATTGGCCGGTGTGGCGGTGAGGATATTCACCGGCATGTTGCGGGTGTCGGAATTGCTGGAGCAGCCTGCAAGCGGCAGCAACAGCAGGACAAGCATTTTGGCGTTCATGGCGTCATCCTTTGCGTTTGCTTACAGGTTTTTGTAAAGCCATTTGGGCATGTAGTACTTGCGCCGGTTGAACACGCTACCGACCACCTTTGCCCCGGCCTGAGTCAGGCGTTGCACGGCGGCCTGGGCGACTTCCCAGCGGGTATCTTCGGCGCGTACGACAAGCACCACGCCATCGACTTGCGTGCTGATCACCAGCGTGTCGGCGTCGGAGTACACCGCGTCGCCGTCGATCACCACAAAGCGGTACTGGCTGCCCAATTGATCAAGCAACGGGCTCAGACGCTCGGCGGTCAGGTGCTCCAGGGTGCGGATCGGCCGGCCGTTGGGCAGCACGTGGAATGGCAGGCTCGAGACCTGCACTACGCAGTCCTGCAACAGCGGCGGTTTGTCGGGGTTGAACAGCAAGTCGCGCAGGCCGCGCTCCTTGCTCAGGTTCAACTGCTGGGTGAGATTGCTCGCCGACTGACTGGCATCGACCAGCAGCACTTGGCCGCTGCTCATTTGTGCCAGTTGGCCGGCCAGCGCCAGCGCACTGGTGGTGGTGCCTGAGCCGGGGTTGGCGGCGGTCAGGAACAGGATCCGCAGATCGAGATCCAGCACGGTCGAGGTCAGGTTCGATTCGCTGGGGGTGGCGATGCTCAGGCTTTTGTTGGTTGAACCGTCCATTAGCTTGCTCCGTGGCCGCTGAATACTTTGAAGGGGGTTTTCAACAGAATCTTCAGATCAAGCAGAAGGCTCTGCTCGGCGATGTAGCTGAGGTCCAACTCAACGCGCTGGTCGAAGTCGATATTGCTGCGTCCGGAGATCTGCCACAGGCCGGTCATGCCGGGGTAGATCGCCAGACGCGCGAGGTGATTGTCCTTGTAGCGATAGGCGTTGAACGAGGTCGGACGCGGGCCGACCAGGCGCATGTCGCCGGTCACTACATTGATCAGGTTGGGCAGCTCATCAAGACTGGTGCGCCGCAGGAAACCGCCGATGCGGGTGATACGCGGGTCGTGGTCGATTTTGAAATCGATCGCGTCGGCACCGTGCTTGTTGAGGTGGCGCAGCGATTCTTTCAAGTCTTCGGCGTTGGCCACCATCGTGCGGAATTTGTACATGCCGAATTTGCGCCCGCGATAACCGGTGCGTTTCTGCACGAACATCACCGGGCCTTCGCTGGTGAATTTGATGGTCAGCGCCAGGCCGATCAACAACGGCGAAATCAGCAACAGAATCAGTAAGGCGCCGAGGCAGGCGACCACGCGATTGGTGCGTGACAGTTGCCATGGCCGACCGCCGTCGCGACCGGTGAACCAGCCGCGACCCTGGCGATGAATCGCCGCGTCGAGACGCATTCGGTGCTCGGGATCCACGCGCTTGTCGCGGCGCATTTCTAGGATCGGTACACCTTTCTCATGTCCAGTCATGGAGTCCTCCACATGAATTCAGCCGCGTACGGCGCGTGGGCGATAGGCAGTGGGGTAGTAGTCGCGGAACCAGGCGATAAAGCGCCCGAGTCCCTCATCCAGCTCTATCCGGGGCTGAAATCCGGTGGCCTGGGCCAGATCGCTGGCCTCGGCGCAAGTGTTGAGCACGTCGCCCGGTTGCAGCGGCAGCAACTCGACAATGGCCTTCTGGCCAAGGTGTTTTTCCATCAGCGCCAGATAGGTTTTCAGCTCGACCGGGTGCTGCCCGCCGATATTGAACAGGCGCCACGGCGCCATGCTGCTGGCCGGGTCGGGCTGCTCGCGATCCCACTGCGGATTGACCTGCGGTGGCTGCTCGATAAGGCGGGCGATGCTTTCGATGATGTCGTCGATGTAGGTGAAATCGCGCTGGTGCTCGCCGTAGTTGAACAGCTTCAGCGGCGTGCCTTCGCTGATCGCCCGGGCGAACTGGATCGGCGACATGTCTGGCCGGCCCCATGGCCCGTACACGGTGAAAAAACGCAGGCCGGTGCAGGGAATGCCGAACAGATGGCTGTAACTGTGCGCCATCAGTTCATTGGCTTTCTTCGTTGCGGCGTACAGCGACAGCGGGTGATTGACGCCGTCCTGCACCGAGTAAGGTGTGTGCTGGTTGGCGCCGTAGACTGAGCTCGACGAGGCGTAAATCAGGTGCTCGACCGGGTGATGCCGGCAGCTTTCCAGAATATTCAGGAACCCGTTGAGGTTGCTGTCCAGATACGCCCGTGGATTTTCCAGCGAGTAGCGCACCCCGGCTTGCGCGCCAAGGTGAACCACCACTTGCGGACGTTCGCGGACGAACAGCGCTTCGATGGCCGAGGCATCGGCCAGGTCAACCGTATCGAGCTGGAAATCACCGGCCTGCTCGCGCACCCACTGCACGCGGTCGTGCTTGAGTTGCGGGTCGTAGTAGGCGTTGAAATTGTCCAGACCGACCACCGAGTGCCCGTCGCGCAGCAACCGCAGCACGCAATGGGCACCAATGAAACCGGCCGCACCGGTGACCAGGATCTTCATGGCCGCAGCCCTTCATCAGGGGCAATGTGGCGCAGGCCGATGCCGCTGTAATGCAGGCCGGCGGCCGCCACCTGTTCCGGGTTGTACAAATTGCGTCCGTCGATGATTACCTTCGAGCGCAGCTTTTCGGCGAGCAACTCGAAATCGACCACACGGAAGTTTTTCCACTCGGTGCAGATCACCAGCGCATCGGCGTCTTCAAGGGTGTCGTCGCGGGTCGCACACAGGTGCAGATCGTTGCGGTAGCCGTAGAGGCGCCGGCATTCGGACATGGCTTCCGGGTCGTAGGCCTGCACACTGGCACCCTCTGCCCACAGCGCATCCATCAGATAACGGCTCGGTGCTTCGCGCATGTCATCGGTGTTCGGTTTGAACGCCAGACCCCACACAGCAATCGATTTACCCGCCAGACCTTGCGGGAACTGTGCTTTGAGTTTGCTGAAGAGGATGTGCCGCTGCAGGTCGTTGACGTCGGTGACGCTGCGCAGCAGTTTCAGCGGCATGCCGTTGTGTTCGGCGGTGTGCAGCAGGGCGCGCAAGTCTTTGGGAAAGCACGAGCCACCGAAGCCGCAGCCCGGATAGATGAAATGGTAGCCAATGCGCGGGTCGGAGCCGATGCCTTTGCGCACCGCTTCGATGTCGGCGCCAAGCAGTTCGGTGAGATTGGCCAACTCGTTCATGAAGCTGATGCGCGTGGCGAGCATGGCGTTGGCGGCGTACTTGGTCAGCTCGGCGCTGCGATTGTCCATGAACATCAGTTTTTCGCGGTTGCGGCAGAACGGCGCGTACAACTCGCTCATCTGCTCGCGGGCGGCGTCGTCGCCGGTACCGACGATGATCCGGTCCGGGCGCATGCAGTCGGCGAGGGCGCTGCCTTCCTTGAGGAATTCCGGGTTGGACACCACCCGCACTTGCAGATGAGCCTTGCCGCGGCGCAGCAGTTCGCTGGTGGCGGTGGCAAGCACCTGATCCGCCGTGCCGACCGGCACCGTGGATTTGATGATCAATGTGCGATCGGCTTCCATGTGCGAGGCGATTTGGCGGGCAACGTTGAGTACGTGACTGAGGTCGGCAGAGCCATCCTCGTCGGCCGGGGTGCCGACGGCGATGAAGATCAGCTCGGCATGCTCGACCGCGTCGCTGGCCTGAGTACTGAACAGCAGACGGCCGGCCTTGATGTTTTCTTCGAGCGTGCTGGATAAACCGGGCTCACTGATTGGCGGCACCGCTTGTTGCAGTTGTTTAATTTTGTTTGGGTCAATGTCCACGCATAAAACGCGATGACCGACATCTGCAAGTGCGGCGGCTTGTATAAGTCCGACATAGCCAGTGCCAAATACGCTCACGTCCATCTGCGCACCTCAATAACACCAAAAGTTAACTACGGAATGAGATTGTTAAAGGGGTATAGCGCAGCGTTTGAAAAGCGTGTCAGCAAAATGACATGTTGCATCGGTATAACACTTGAGTGTTTTTTGGCGATTGGCCATCAAGTCATTGCTGCGATTGAATTTGTTGCTTTTGTGCAGATTTGTTCAGATTTTAAATAAGCGATAAACGGTCGTAAGCCGCTAATTTAAAGGCTTATAGCGTCTTGGCTGTGTCAGATTTGAGTCACCGTTTTTTTGACGCTTTCTACAAAAAACAGTCAATTCTTGCGCTTTGATGGCCGGGTGCTAGTGTCAGGTTCTGACTGACAAACCTTTGACTCCCTGCCGTTTTGCCCGATCGGTATCGCCATGTTCAGATATGCCAAAGAAATGTTCTTAATTGTTTATTTGTTGATTTATTCCGAATATTACATTGATCGGTTAAATGCTATCGGCCTCAGTTTTGCTGTACTTCTTTTTGGCGCGATGTTTTTGGCGCTTACTTTTGCGTTATATCTAATGGCGTATATAAGGCAGACTCTCATTCGCCACGTGTTCGCATTGGCAATGTTTGTCTCGGCAGTATTTTTCGATGTCTATACCCGGGTCACAGCGGATTACCTGACCTACAGCGGTTTCGTCTCAATGGTTTACTCCGGCGGTTTCATCCAGGAGGCGGCGTACCAGTACCGGGACGCGATCCTGCGTGGCGTGCTCAGCGGTTTGCTGTTGCTGTTCGGCATCGGCCTGAAACCCCGCCACGGGCTGGCGATTCCCAACGCTTTGCGTGTGGCGGCGCCACTGTGTGGTGTGCTGCTGCTCAGTGCCGTGCTGTTTTTGCGTGCGGGTGAGGGTGCTCGCGGTTTGCCGATCATGTACACGCCGCTGGCCTATCTGAACCTGTTTGCTTATGAAGCGCTGCACAACACGGTTGGCCCGCGTGAACCGGTAACGCTGGCGCGTACCTCGCAAGCGGTTGGGCATGACATCGTGCTGATCATCGACGAAAGCATCTCCGGCAATTATCTGGACATCAACGCGCCGTTCGGTGTGCACAGCAATCTCAAACAGGCGCGTCCCGGCGTCGATATCTTCAATTACGGCTACGCGGCGTCGATCGCCAATTGCAGCGCCGACACCAACGTGACCCTGCGTTACGGCGGCACCCGTGCCGACTACATGCGCATCAACACTACGTTGCCGTCGATCTGGCAGTACGCGAAGAAGGCTGGGCTGCGCACCGTCTACATCGACGCCCAACGCACCGCCGGCAATCTGCAGAATCTGATGACCGATACTGAGAAGAAGGACATCGATCAGTTCGTGCAATTCGACCAGACCAGCGTGCGCGATCGCGATATGGCGGCAGCGGCGAAGCTGATCGAATTGCTCAACGACGACAAGTCAGAGCTGGTGGTGATCAACAAGGTCGGCGCGCACTTTCCGGTGCATGACAAATACCCGGATGCGTTCATGGCCTACCGCCCGACCTTGCCGCGCGGGCAATTCACCGAGGTGGCCGATACCGGCGAGCGCAACGGTTTCAACGGTCAACCGGATGATTGGGTGCTGTACCGCAATGCCTACAAGAACACCGTGTTGTGGAATGTCGGCGAGTTTTTTGCGCGGGTCTTCGCTCAGGGCAATCTGAACAATGCGTTGCTGATCTATACGTCTGATCATGGCCAGGATTTGCACGAGCGCGGTAATCCGGGGCTGAACACTCACTGCGGTGGCGATCCGGTGGAGGAGGAAGGGCTGGTGCCGTTGGTGGTGATTTCCGGCAGCGAGTTGAAGACGCTGGACTGGTCGGCGCAACTGGCGGCGAACAAGGATCGTTCCAGTCACTACAACATCTTTCCGACCCTGCTGCAGTTGATGGGCTACGACCTGGCGGGGATCGAGGCTGTTTATGGCAAGCCACTGAGTGTCGCGACGGCGGATGAATTTACGTTCAACTACCGCTTCAACGCGCGGTTGGGGGCCAAGCCTGAGTGGAAGCACATTGATCTGGGCAGCATTGTCACGCCGTCGCAGTCGCCGGCGAGTGTGGCTGTCGGGCAGTAAGTTCTGAGTTGGCTGGGCTGACGCTTTCGCGAGCAGGCTCGCTCCCACATTTGGAACGCGCTCTAACTGTGGGAGTGAGCCTGCTCGCGAAGGGGGCGGCCAATTCAACGCTGAGTTCAAGTCTGTCATCGCCATCCGCTATCCTTGCCCCACACTGACCGATCAGGTGGCGGCATGCTTCGTGTTGAAAACGTCTTCAAAAGCTATCTCACCCCGCAAGGCCCATTGCCGGTGCTGCAAGGCATCGACCTGACGCTCGAATCCGGCGGCAGCCTAGCGCTGATGGGCGAATCCGGCAGTGGCAAAAGCACCTTGCTGCACTTGGTGGCCGGTCTCGACAAAGTTGATAGCGGCAGCATTCGCAGTGGCGAGCATCGGCTGGAAAACATGAACGAAGCGCAACTGGCGAACTGGCGGCGCACAGAAATCGGTCTGGTGTTCCAGCAGTTCAACCTGATCGGTAGCTTGCGCGTCGAAGACAACCTGGCTTTTCAGGCGCGTCTGGCCGGGCGCCATGAGCCGCGTTGGCAGGCGCATCTGGTGCAGCGTCTGGGGCTCGGCGATTTGCTCAAGCGCTATCCCGAGCAGCTTTCCGGTGGTCAGCAGCAGCGGGTGGCGTTGGGCCGGGCATTGGCGTCGCAGCCGAAATTACTGCTGGCCGATGAGCCCACCGGTAGCCTCGATGAGGCGACCAGTGATGAAGTGCTGCGCCTGTTGCTGGAGTTGCTCGACGACACACCGACCACGTTGTTGATGGTCACCCACAGCCAACGGGTCGCGGCCCGTTTAGCCCAGCGGGTGGTGTTGTCCAACGGGCGGCTGACGTGAACGTTTTCCGTCAGACCCTGCGTGCGCTGCTCAGCCATTGGCGGCGCCATCCGGTGCAGTTTTTCAGTGTGCTGACCGGGTTGTGGCTGGCGACCAGTCTATTGACCGGTGTTGAAGCGCTGAACAGTCAGGCGCGCGACAGTTACGCGCGGGCCAGCCAATTGATCGGCGGCGAACCGCAGGCCAGTCTCAGCACGCCGAACGGTGCGACTTTTGCGCAGCAATGGTTCGTTGATCTGCGTCGGCAGGGCTGGCCGGTGTCGCCGCTGTTGCAGGGCCGCTTGACTCTCAAGGGCCAGGAAAATCAGCGGCTGCAATTGATGGGCATCGAACCGGTGTCGCTGCCGGCTGATTCTGCGGTGGCCGGGCAGGCGATGCCGATCGAACGGATCGTCGAGTTTTTCACGCCACCGGGCACTACGTGGATCTCTCCGGAAACCTTGCAGGCGTTAGGGTTACGTGAGGGCGCCACGCCGCAGACGACCAATGGGCTGCGTATGCCGCCGCTGCTGGCGCAAAAGGACATGGCGCCGGGTGTGTTGCTGGTGGATATCGGCGTCGCGCAAAACCTGCTCGAGCAGCCTGGCCAACTCTCGCGTCTGTTGCTGCCGAAGGATTTTCACGGTGAATTGCCAGCCTTATTCAAAGGTCAGTTGCAGCTCAAAAGCAGCGGCGAAGAAAACAACCTGGCGCGTCTGACCGAGAGTTTTCACCTCAATCTTGATGCCTTGGGATTTCTTTCCTTTCTGGTCGGATTGTTCATCGTCCACGCCGCTATCGGCCTCGCACTGGAGCAACGGCGCGGCTTGTTGCGCACGCTGCGCGCCTGCGGGGTCAGCGCGCGGATGTTGATCTTGTGCTTGATCGTTGAGCTGGGTGTGCTGGCGCTGATCGGCGGGCTGTTCGGCGTGATCAGCGGCTATTGGCTGGCGAGTGTCTTGCTGCCGGATGTCGCCGCCAGCTTGCGCGGTTTGTACGGCGCGGAAGTGGCGGGGCAGTTGCGCCTCAGTCCCTGGTGGTGGTTCAGTGGCATCGGCTTGAGCCTGCTCGGCGCCTTGCTCGCCGGGGCCAACAGTCTGCTGCGCGCGGCACGCTTGCCGTTGCTGGCGGTGGCCGATCCGCAAGCCTGGCATCAGCAATATGCGCGCTGGTTGCGCCGACAAGGTTGGCTGGCGGCGGTATTGGGCTTGATTGCGTTGGCGGCGTTGATCTGGGGCGACAGTCTGGCCAGCGGTTTTGTCCTGATGGCCGGATTGCTGATCGGCGCCGCATTAGCGCTGCCGGTGTTGCTCAGCGCGCTGTTGAATCAGTTGCTCGGACGCAGTCGCTCGGTGCTCGGTCAATGGTTTCTCGCCGACTGCCGTCAGCAATTGCCAGCGCTGAGTCTGGCGCTGATGGCGTTGCTTCTGGCGCTCGCCGCCAACATAGGTGCGGGCAGCATGACCGCCGGTTTTCGCCAGACCTTTGATGACTGGCTCGAACAACGCTTGAGCGCCGAGCTGTATATCAACCCGAGCAATCCGGCGCAGTCGCGGGAAATGTACAGCTGGCTCAAGCAGCAGCCGAATATCGCGGCGATTCTGCCCAACTGGCAGGTCGCGGTGACGTTGCAAGGCTGGCCGGCGGAGGTGTTCGGCATCATCGATCACGCGCATTATCGCCAGCACTGGCCGTTGCTCGATGTCAGTGGCAGCGACCCGTGGGCGCATCTGGCTACCGACGATGCGGTGATGCTCAGCGAACAACTGGCGCGTCGGCTGAAGGTGCGGGCGGGTGATCGACTGACGATTCCTGCGCCGAATGGTGCGTGGTCGCCGCGCATCGTCGGCATCTACGCCGACTACGGCAATCCCAAGGGGCACTTGCTGGTCAACATCAACCACCTGCTGCGCGGCTGGCCGCAACTGACGCCGAACCGTTTCAATCTGCGTATCGAGCCGCAGCACATTGCGGCGTTGTTGAATGGCTTGCAGGCGCGCTTTCAACTGGATGACAGCCGCATCGTTGATCAGGCGCGGCTCAAGGGCTGGTCGGTGCAGGTTTTCGAACGCACCTTTGCGGCGACGGCGGCGTTGAACAGCCTGACCCTGGCGGTGGCGGGTGTGGCGCTGTTCATCAGCCTGCTGACCCAGAGTCAAAGTCGCCTCGGCCAACTTGCACCGCTATGGGCGTTGGGCGTGACGCGACGGCAACTGATGCTGCTCAATCTCGGTCAGACCTGGCTGCTGGCGGTACTGACTCTGGTGTTGGCGTTGCCGCTGGGAATCGCGCTGGCGTGGTGTCTGGACGCGGTGATCAACGTGCAAGCGTTTGGCTGGCGGCTGCCGTTGCGGGTGTTTCCGTGGCAATTGCTGCAACTGATGGGGTTGGCGTTGCTGGCGACGTTGCTGGCGTCGGCATGGCCGCTGTATTCGCTGTACCGCACGCAACCGGCGGATCTGCTGAGGACGTTTGCCCATGAGGATTAACTTCATTGTGCTCATGGTTTTGTTGCTGCTCGGCGGTTGCGATCAATCGGCGCCGGAGCAAAAGGGCTTCGCCGGGATGGGCGATCAGGCGTTGGCGTTTACGCCGGTGGTGCCGGGGCGAGTGTTCAGTTTTCCGGCGGATCACGCTGCGCATGACGGGTTTCGTATCGAGTGGTGGTACGTCACCGCCAATCTCAAGGATCAGCAGGGCAATGAATTCGGTGTGCAGTGGACGCTGTTTCGCAGCGCTTTGAAACCTGTGGCGGAGCAGGCCGGGTGGGCTGATCAGACGATCTGGCTGGGGCATGCGGCGGTAACTTCCAGCACGGTGCACCACGCCGCCGAACGTTACGCCCGAGGTGGAGTAGGGCAGGCCGGTGTGCGGCTGGCGCCGTTCGAGGCGTGGATTGATGATTGGCGGTTTGCCAGTCAGGCGCAGGATCCCATGAGCGATTTACAACTCAGCGCTCGCGACAAGGATTTCGCCTATCAACTGCACCTGACTTCCAGCCGCCCGCTGGTGTTGCAGGGCGACAGGGGTTTCAGCCAGAAATCCGAAGAAGGTCAGGCGTCGTATTACTACAGTCAGCCGTTTTTTCAGGCCAGCGGCACGTTGCAGATCGACGGTCAGAGCTACACCGTCAGCGGCCCCGCATGGCTCGATCGCGAATGGAGCAGCCAGCCACTGACCGCCAATCAAACCGGTTGGGACTGGTTTTCCCTGCATCTGGACAGCGGCGAACACGTGATGCTGTACCGCATGCGCCAGAAAGAGGGCGCGCCGTATCTCACCGGCACGTGGATAGCCGCCGATGGCCAGACGCAAACCCTGCGCCGTTCGCAGATCCAGCTCACCCCGCAAGCCACCGCAAAAGTCGCCGGTCGGGCGATGCCGGTGAAATGGTCGATCAGCATCCCCGACAAACGCCTCGACATCACCCTCGGCGCGCTCAACCCGAATGCCTGGATGAACCTGCGCATCCCGTACTGGGAAGGCCCGGTGCACATCAGCGGCAGCCATCCCGGCCGGGGCTATCTGGAAATGACCGGGTACTGAAAGGTATCCGCAAATCCCTGTAGGAGCTGCCGAAGGCTGCGATCTTTTGATCTTGTTTTTTAAAAGCAAAATCAAAAGATCGCAGCCTTCGGCAGCTCCTACAATGGATCGGTTTGAACTTGGGTTGGTGTGTTGTCCTCTACAGAAAAATCTGCCGAGGATTAGCCATGAGCGACGACCTGAAACCCCCAGACCTGAATTCCTGGCAACGCCTATTCGACGACCAGACCTACTGGCAGCAATCCCCCGATGCGCATTACTTCGACCTGCAACGCATCGCCGATGACCTGCTCGGCCAAGGCGCCATCGACCTTGAGCAATGGCAGATCCTGCGTGCCAAAGCCGACGATCTGCACAAGGATTCCCCCGCCATCAATGTCACCCGTGAACTCGACGACCCCGAAGCCTGAGGACTACCCCCATGAAACCGATTACCCAAGGCGAACACCCCGACGAACCCCGTCCAGCGGGCGAAACCGAACGTGACAACGACGCCCTGCGGCCCACCGACCCGAAACAGCGTGAACACAGTGGCAAAGGCACGCCCAGCGGCGAATCCACCGCGCAGGACACCGCCAAACAGCAGACCGCCTCGACACAAACCAAAGCCAAGCCCTGAACAGCGTCTATGCTCAGTGGCACATTCGGCGTCGACTGCACGTTGGCGTCGGGTGCTGCCATATTCATCACAGGGAAAGTATTGCTTATGAAGCTCGACGCACTGGCCAAGGCCATCACCCTCGCAACCGTACTGTCCGCCACCAGCTTCGGCGCTCTGGCTGAAGATATTCCGCTGTCTGCCACTGTTGAAGCAGATGAGGTCACCACCAAAGTGATCTCCGTCGATGCCGCCAACCATCAGGTTGTGCTCGAAGGCGCTGAAGGCAAGCCGGTTCATGTTCAGCTCAGCGACAAGGCGAAAAACCTCGCCAATCTCAAGACCGGCGATCAGGTGAAGATCGAAGTGCAGCGATCCGTCGCCGCTTACCTCGACACCGATGTGGATAAAGGTCTGCCTGGCACCACCGAACGTACCGGTGAGCTGCGTAAGGCCCCGGGCAGCGATAACCCCGGTGGCGAAGCGTACCGTCAGGTTCAGGTGCAACTGAAAATCACCAAAATTGATTTGAAGACCAATCAGGTGACCCTGCAAAACCCGGCGGGCGTATCGAAAGTTCTCGACGTGAAAAAGCCTGAAATTCAAGCCAAGCTGAAAGATCTGAAAGAAGGGCAGAGCGTTATTGTCACTTACACCGATATCTTGAAAGTGACTAGTCAACACGAAAGTTGAGCATTAGCTCTACAGAATGATTGTTCTTGTACAGGTTTATGTATGAGAACAATCATATAAAAGAAACTGTAGGAAGTTTCCCGGTAAATATCGGTGGGCAACACTTTTTAACTTTTCAGTACAAAAATTTCATGTTTAAGCATGAGGACATATCTGCCAACTTCAATTAAAATCCTCCCCGTTCGCCCAGTGTCAGGGCTCTTTACCGGTGCATGGATTGCCAGGCCATTACACTGGGCGAACACCTCTTCGGACTAGTTGTATACAATTTCTGCAAACAAAAAGGGCGACTGTATAGTCGCCCTTTTTGTTTGCAGTGAATTAAACCGAGGTCTGTCCGTCAGGCCTGCTGGCCTTGAAAGCGCTTCAACGTCGCCTGATACATTTTCGTCCTGCGGTGATTTTTCCCGTAGGTGCCTGCAGCGGCGACGGTTCCTGACTGGATGTGGTCCAGATAACTGAAAATCTTGCGCGGCGACAAAAACTTGATGCCATAGCCCAGGCTGCTCATTCGATCTTGCAGCGCATAACCCGGCACCTGCTCATCCATGCAGAAGTGCAAGCCTTGGGACTTCATCAAACGCGCATTCCACAATGTACAGAAACTTTTCAGATGGGTTTCTTTGTAAGGTCTTGGCATTTTCGAGCGTAGGCCCAGACGCACTTTCGCTTTACGAACATAGTGCTTGCAAAAGCGCGAAGTTAGTCGCCACGTATCACGCAAAACTCCTCGATTGAGTTGTTCGACACAACCGACTGCAGCCATGTCCGGAGTTTTCGTGCACTCGCGCATCATCATGGCAAACACCTCCTTGTCGTAGACAAAGGTATCGGTGTGCAACAGAAACAGATAATCGGTGTCGACTTTTTCCAGCGCCAGATCCAGTGCTTTGCCATGCGCAATATGCCCGGCTTCCTTGCCCGGCGAAGGCCGTTCGATCAAGTTGATCCAGTCGAGCGAGCGCAAGTAATCCAGGCTGGCATCGGCCGAATCGTTATCGACCACCCACACCGGAATGCGTTGCTCCTGGACGTGCTCACGCAAAAGCTCGAGGCACATTCTGGTGATGTCCGGGGTTTTGTAATTTACCAAGACAAGGCTGAAATTCGACGCTGGCTGGGTTGGTAAATCAAACGCTTTCATGTCGGAAGGACTCATCTGCGATTCAAAGGCAACAAGGTTTCTTGGCAGCGATCGTAGCGAGGCAACCTTAGTCGAACCTTAATTTGCGAATGGGGTGGCAGGCAGAGTGTGTCGAATTGAGACCGCTGGTCTTATGAAATGCATAGGGTGCAGCCGGTCATTACCGGATAAAATGCGCGCCCCTCTCACGGTTCAAGGAAGAAACGGCGCACGCCGTTGTGTCACGGATGAAACCACTTTCCCTCTACCACCCGGCCTTGTACTGGCTGCGCGTGTGGCAAAAAAGACTGTTCCGCCAGATCGCCTGGCGCTGTTCCAGCAAACGCTACGCACGCCCCGTCGCCATGGCTGAGCGCCTGCCATTTCGCTACCTCAAACACACCTCGAAACTCATCCGCAAACTCGGCGACTCCGACCTCGCCCTGCAACACAACAAAGTCACCAACCTCAAACTCGCCGTCGCCGCCATCGACAGCGTCATCATCGCCCCCGGCGAACACTTCTCCTTCTGCCGCCTGGTCGGCCGCCCGACCTTGAAGCGCGGCTACGTTGAAGGCATGGAACTGTCCTTTGGCGAGGCTCGACGCGGGGTAGGCGGTGGCATCTGCCAACTGAGCAACCTGATTCACTGGATGGCCATTCATTCACCGCTGGTAGTGGTAGAGCGTTCCAACCACAGCTTCGACCCGTTTCCGGATGAAGGGCGGGTACTGCCGTTCGGGTCCGGGGCGGCGATTTTCTATAACTACGTTGATCTGGTGCTGCACAACCCAACGGATCGGAGCTTTCAGCTGAAGTTGAACGTCGGTGAGACACAACTCGAAGGGGAGTTGTTGTGTGATCGGGTGAGGGAATATCGCTATCACGTGTTTCAAGAGGCGCATCGGTTTGTAAGGGAGGGTGCGCGGGTGTATCGGGAGAATGAGATTTGGCGAGAGGTGCGGGAGAAGGGGCAGGTTGGGGAATTGGTCGAGAGGGTTAGGTTGTATCGGAATCGGGTGGTGGTTAAGTACGAAGTTGAAGAACAGATGTTAGAAACGAAGTAGTATTTTTCGCCATATTTTTTGTTGGAATTCTTAAGCCACAAGGAAGTAAAAAATGAGTAACTGTTTCAAAACCGTCGGTGCGGCGGGTGCTGCGTTGTTTTCAATGGTCATCGCTTGCAACACATGGGCACAAGCGCCGCGCGACTTGTATGACGGCATGAAGGCAGGCAAATGCGCACCGAACTCGGAACGTCTGCATGAGCAAGCAGTTGCGGGCGATCTTGACGCGCAGACTCAGTTTGGCAAAGCCATTCAGGAGAACCTCTGCGGGGTGGTTGAGCAATGGTCGCCAGGCATGCCGGAAGTGTGGTTCCGCAAAGCTGCAGAGCAAGGTAATGCTGAAGCGCAAGTCGGACTGGCTGAGGAACTTCGTTGGGATCGAAGCGTTGAGGGTGAAGACGCAGGTGTTTACTGGGATCTGAAAGCTGCGGAGCAGGGGAACGCCAAAGCGCAGTTCAGCTTGGCGCAGCTTTACCACAGAGGTGGTCAATCAATTAAGAATCTGAAGGATATGGACAAGGCATTAGCGTATTACCATCAGTCCGCAGAGGGTGGGTATGCCCTGGCCTACATGCTGCTCGCAAGCATCTATGAAGAAGGCGATGGGGTTGCGCAGGATGATGTAGCTGCGGCGAAGTGGTATCGAAAATACGCTGAGACTGGTGATAAATCAGGGCAGTTTTACTTCGCCAAGATGCTCGCTGCAGGGCGTGGCATAAGCCAGGACGAGGCCCAGGCGTTTAGCTGGTTCGGTAAATCAGCAGCTCAAGGCGATAAATACGCGCAGTTCGAAATGGCGCAAATGCTGGAGCAGGGACGTGGTACGGCGCGGAACGAGCGTGACGCGGCCAAGCTTTACCGCAAGTCAGCGGATGCAGATCTTGGCACGGCGCAACTGGCACTTGGGAAAATGTACGCACAAGGGCGCGGCGGCTTGCCCAAGAGCAAATCCAAGGCCAAATACTGGATACTCAAAGCAATTGACCGCAGTGCCCCGGGAGCTAAAGAAGAGCTGCAAAAGCTTTAATGTGCAAAGGAAGGGTATCTTGATTTGAAAGAGGGCGATCGTGGTATCGCCCTTTTTTTATTTGGATAAATCAGACTTCTTGTCGCCAAGCAGAGAGCGTGATCACTGTGCCTTCGTCTTTTCTATTACTGATTTCAATCTTGTAGGTGCCGCCACCAATATAGCCTTCAACGAGTGCCTTTCTCTGGTTGCCGCTGATTTCGGCATCCTTCGCATGCTGCTGATAGAAGTCGATGACGTCCGCGTACTCTGTAAAAGTCCGGAGAATGACTTCGAATTCATGTTGTGGACGGCCGGCTATTTTGTCCCAATCACCTTCAATCGGCGTGCCCTCCATCCCCGGCGTCGTGAAAACACCGTGGGCGCCAGCACCTATCAGGTGAGCCCGCTGCGGAAGCATCGCCAGCATGGCTTTGGGAAAGTCGGAAGGTAACTGTGCCGCTGTCCACGCTCCCTCTTCCGGTTTGGTTGCAGCGTATTCAACGCTGGCAATTTTCTGCGCGTTGGCTCGGCGTTCCGGGTCATCACTTTCCGCCCATATCGCCATCATCGGAGGCAGTTGTTTACTCCAGCCAATCAAAGATTCGGCATCAGCTTGTTTAGCGCCTTGCGGTTGGAAAATGGTCAGCACGGTTTGCGGGGCATCGTTACAGGTCAAAGCCTCCTCACGCGACTTGACCGTGCAGTGGCCATTGACCAACCCGACAGCGACCAACTGGCCTTTGTCGTTAAGCAACAATGCGCCGCGCTCAAACCCATTGTTGCCATCATCCATGGCAGTAATCATTTTGCTGCCGGCCGGCACACCGTCCGCAAACGTCGACATTTCCGAATCAAGCGCTTCCAGAACTTGCTGCACAATCATTGTGTTGTCGTTGGTGTAGCTACCGGTCTGATAGCCAAAAAAATCGACCAGTGCAGAGCGCACCGCGGGATCCTGATTGAGCTTTGGCGCGCGTTCTGCGGCGGGTTCGTTTGAAAGTAACAGGGCAGTGGTGCCGTCGGGGCGTTGTTCGGAGCGAAGGGACAGTGCAGTCGCATTAAGGGAGAAGGTGAGGGCGAGGAGGATGGAAAATGGGCGATTCAGGCGTTTCAAGGCTACAGTCCTTTGATTGTTCAGTCCGGGGGAGTAGAGGTTAAACAACGAGATTTCTCAGGGGCTGCCTGCGGTTCTCTCATTTTTTCTAAAGCAAATACCAGGCTTGTCGGGATTAAAGTTTTTAGTCCTCGTTGAGCCACTCGGAATTTTGCATCATGGCTTCTTCTAGCCACTTATCGAAGCTAGCGTAGGTGGCGTGAAGTTCCCAGCCCTCTGACGCATAGGCATGAATTATCAATACATGGGGCTGCCCAGAAAAATCCTCTCCATCAAAACAGGCGATGTCATCATTCGCGTTGAATTTGGCGAAGGGGATCAATGTGCGTTTTGGATAAAGCTGTTTGAGTGTTTTGTACCAGTTGTTGATTTTACCTTCGTTGTATACCAGCAGCCACCAAGGTTCGATGTCTGTTTCTGGGTCAGTGGATGCAAAATGGAGGAAGTTTGTAGGGTATGGGTAGGCCGGTAGGCCTTCGATGTTGAGATGGATTTGCATAAGTAATTAATCAGAAAAAACCACGTTTAGAGCGCGGAAAGATTGATGGCAGTTCGGGTAGACCACCTTCAGAAAAAATAAAACGTGGCCTGCTCCCCCTGTTACACTTTTACTATTTCAGTTGGTGACTGAATTTCTCATCCAGCCCTAAGCTTTCATCTTGAATTAAAAAAAAGGGCAGATTTTTATCAGTAGAAAATAAATCTGTCCCTTTGTGATCCCCTTTTTTCTCTATCTGTATTTTATGCTTCGATCATGAATGATTCGATCTGCTTAATGAATTCAATCTTGCTTTTAGTTCTGAATTCGCCGAGAAAAACTTCGGAGTTTTTCACCGGTTTTCCTTTGTGATCATATTCGATTTTTAGGAAATCAATTACAAACTCTCCGTCGGGGTCTCCCTCTGGCTCTACTCTAGAATCGAAGCAGTGCCCACTACTACGCCTTACGCCCCCTAATAGTACTGAGGAGGTGAACCAGTCGTTAGTTTCTGGGGTTAACTCAACCTCAAAAAAGTTGTTGATTGTTATCGTCCAACCGCTTGGTACTCGAATTGGTTGAAGTTCGTACTTAAGCTTGGGTCTCATTTTACATTACCCATGTATTTTTTAACTTGTTCGGGTGAGGCTGGAAAGCTGTGTATGACAGGTTCGCCAGCTTTTGAAAGTTCAATCCTAACCCAGTTTGTTAGCTCGCCATTATTGTAGCCAACGGGGGTTTCTGATCTATAAAACATATATCTTGTGTTGTTAAGAGGCAGGCCACTATAAATAGCGATAAATAGGAGGGTTTCTAGAGGGCAGATTATAGATGCAAAAAAGAAACCGTGGTCTGTCGCCGTTTTCTCGTGGTCTGTCCCCGTCTTACGGAGGCAGCGAAGACTGGGGGAAGATTGAAGAAAGCTCTGCGCGATGAGGTGCATCATCAGCCGCAGAACCTGTAGTGGATTTGTGGGGAACCAACAGGGTTTTTCCCCGATTGCGACCGATTATGGCTTTTAGGGCTTCCAGAATTTAATTTCTTCCAGGTGGCGCTCTATATCATCCATGTCATCATCTCCAAGTGTTGAGTCAAAGTTCTTGCTGATGATTTTCCTTACTTTGGCAAGGCGCTGAGTAACCTTTTCATTATCAATAAAGTCAGTGGTGGCCTTCCGGTAATCTTCGACGGGTTTATCCGCGTAGTAGCTTCCCATTTTGTGTAGTGAAATTAGGATGAACTCGATGTCTGCTAGAACTTCGAGTGCATCCTTTCCATTAAGAACTATCTGTTTGTTTTTTTCTAGCATCATTTCCGCCGGTTGAATGTTGGATTCTCTAGCTTCACATTTCCTTTGATCGTAAGCTCCATTGTGCCGTATCTAGGGTTTTTTACCCATTCAAGTTGAGAGTCCGGCACGTCTGTTTCAATGTAGTCTCTGCCACGTCCTCTGCCAATTTGATACTTATATTCAGCGTCTAGTTGGCTCAATGGCTTTTTGTTGGCAGGTTCCACGTAGACACGATTGTTATCCTGAACTTGGATTGTTATTCAGGGACAGACCACTATAAATAGCGAGGAAGAGGTGAGTTTCTAGAGGGTAGATTATAGATACAAAAAAGAAACCGTGGTCTGTCCCCGTTCACGCCGTTGTCTTGCGTAATGTCAAAGGTTGTTTATTGTTTGGGAGAGTTCGGTGTGTTTAATTTTCTTGATTTTTAGATTTTCAAGTAGTGATGTGATTTTGTTTAGGCTTTCTGCTGGCGCTATAAGTTGTAAGGTTGAATGAGTGTCGCTTTCTAAAAATCGAGCGATAAGCGTCTCTTTGTCAATGGTCATAAAATCAAAAACGCTTTTTGAAGTGACAGCCTTGTCGCCTTTGCTTAGTTTATCCCATAGGAGGTATTTATCTGGTTCGATTTTTTTTAGAACTAGAAAAGTATTTCTGTGTTGTGTTAGTTCGTCTGGCCTAAGTTTGTTTTGAAGAGTGTCGGTCGGGTCTAAGTAAGAGTATATTTTTGTATTTTCATTTTTCTTTATTACTCCATTAGCGCCTAGAGTAGATTCAATGTCCTTGCGTAGACGAATCTCCTGGATTTTTTGATCTTCCAGGGAGTAGCCAACAGTCCGCCACTTTATAGTTGTAGGCCATTCCTGCGCCAGAGAATGGCTGATTTTTTCCCAATTTGACCAAATGTCCTGCAAAGACGCCGAGATAAGTGTAAAACTCACAAAGTCAGGAGAAAGCGTGTACTCGGGTTGCTCGCAAAGCTTAACTCCTGACTCGCATATGTAAAAAGTTCTCATGATTATTCTTTCTTAAAGTAATTAATCAGGGCCGGACCACGTTTAAAGTGCGAAACGGAAAAATATAGCCTGTCTCCTATTGCGCGGAGCTCGCAAGTGAAAAGGTTGCTCATATATCGTTTTTGATCTTATTCTGTATCAATGAGTTTTTTGTATCGGTTGAATATAGTTATGCAGGTTTGATCTTCGTTAACTAGGTTTTCATAAAAGCTGTCGTCTTCAGCCCACTCTTGAAAAACAAATTGAGTTTTGTTTTTATTGTTTTGAGTCTCCTTGGATTTCAAAATCCAGTGAGATGAAAGTTTCTTGTCGGAGATCTCAAAAAAATCCAGGGCAAACGGTTTCGGATATTCGTCATAGGGTTCTGCGCAAATGTAAAGCCAGGGGCTGTTATCCCAAAGCTCAATGCCATAAACTACATATTCTTTTCCGATTTCGATTTCCAGTTCATCGTCGCCAATTGAAATGTAGCGCTTTAGTCTTGATGCTGTTTCTGCCGAGAAGTTTTCGCCTATCTTGTTTGTTTTGCATGTGACTTTCACTTTGTCTCCGGGTGGAACGCTTGGATCGTTACCCCACAGAAAACAAATCTGTCCCTTTTTTTAGTCTTTTTTTTTTATGGAAAAGAAACGTAATGTTCCTGGTCACGTTTACGCGTTAGGGCTTCTATTTTTAAATATTTGTTAGGTGAAGTGAAAAAATCTTTTTGGCTGTTCAGGGTAGATATGGACTGCCCCCACTTACCATTGCTCTAGTGTTTGTATACTCGATAACCCGCATCAAAATCGCTAACGGTGTGCATATTGCTGTAGGTTGTGTCGAATATTCCCTGAATTGGAGGTTGGACACGATTTGCTTGTAAATTTAAGAGTTCTACTGAGTTCTGAAGTTCTTCGTATGTTGCTATATAAGTGTGGTTCGAAGGGGTGAACTCGATAGTTACTTTTTTTGGTGAGATTATGGCAAGATTGATCAATAACTGTGGTGTTGAGAATGATCTCCCTCCGACGTCGTAGATTTTATCTTCGTTCGCTAATTTGGGACCGTAAGACTCGTGCGTCAAGTAACCGTCATCTTGATTTAATAGGCGTATTAGTTTTTCATGACCCTTCATCTTCTCAAATGTAATGATTGCTTTCTTGAGTATTAGGAAGCCGTCCTCGTCCATGTTGTCTAGGAATTTTGAATTCTGAAGTTTTATTGAAGAGACTACTGGTTCGTCTATTAAGTTAAGAACGACATTAAAAATTTCGAGTTGAAAGCTATTATGAATGTTTTCAGTAGGAGGGATATTTATATAGGATATGACTCCGCCGGCATTGTCGAAATCGATAGCGCCAAAGGATTTTGTAATGTCAATTAAAAAATTCATTTTGCTCTCTCGATTATAAATTGATCAAGTTGTTTTGATTCTATTTGATTGCCGTCAATGGTTTTAAAACCTTTTGGGTCGACTTTTGTTTGCGAGACTATTCTTAATCCTAGCTCTTCTATTTTTTTCAATGATTTTTTTATGTATTTGTTCGCGAATGCGCTGCCTGTAAGGGTGATTTGTCCATTGTCGGCTAATACCCTTAATATTTCTGGGTTTAAAGGGTCGTAACCGTATGGGTTATCCATGTTGATATGACTTTGCGATCCTGATTTTATACTCGATAAATCCGTTGCATTGCCAGCGTGTACGCCCGGAGCTTTAGGGTCAATATCGATATTGTAATAGCCTTCAATCGGGTTCGTACCAGCACCAATGTTTAAGGAACCATCAGCATTTGCGGGCTTGTCTAGGTAATTCCCAGTTTTGACAGGCGTGGCAGGTTTGGCCGAATCGCTACCCGGACACTGCTGAAGCCCAAGAGGATCCACCCAACCTGTAGGGTTTGATACGTACAGGTAATTATTCAACCCACCCGCAAGCTTGATCGGATCCGGTGTCAAAAACCGCCCAGTGCCTGGATTGTAGTAGCGGTGGCGGTTGTAATGTAACCCCGTCTCGGCGTCGAAATACTGACCTTGGAACCGCAACGGGTTATCGATTTCGCTGACATCGAGTGCCGCCAGGTTGCCATAAGCTCGGTATCTGGCCGACCACATAATCTCGCCGCTGTAATCGGTGAGTTCCTGCGGTGTGCCGAGGTGGTCGAGTTGGTAGTAAAACGGGGTGGCTTTACGTGGGCCTTCGCCGTCGAGCATGGCCAACGGACGGAAGCTGCCCGGTTCATAGATGTAACTGCGGTAGCGGTTCTCGGCGCTTTCAGCGATCAAGCGCTCGCCTTGCCACAGGAACTCAGTGGTGTAGCCGTCGACGGTTTTTTCTATACGACGGCCGAAGGCGTCGTACTTGTAAGTTGCAGTGCTGCCGCCCGGCAGGCTGACGCCGATTAGACGATGCTGACAGTCGTAGCGATATTCGGTAACGAGTTTCTGGCCGGTGCCACGACGTTCGCGGCTCAAATTACCGTAAGCGTCGTAATCATAATGGCGGTCGCCCTGCATCAGCAGGCGGTTGCCTTTGACGTTAGCCAAATTGGCTGCGGGCAGGTCATTCTGACCGAGGAGGTTGCCTGCTGGATCGTGGGCGAAGCTTTCCGGTGTCGCACCACGCACACTGATCAGTCGATCCAACGGGTCGTAGTGATAGCTGCGATTACCTTTGCGGGTGTCATCTACGCCGGCTAGGTTGCCATTCGCGTCGTAGTTGTAGCGTCGCTGGAACAGATTTTTGTCGCGTTGGCTAACGCTATGCGCCTGCAGGCGACCTTGTTCGTCGTACTGGTATTGGCTTAGGAGCAAACCCTGTTGTCGCTGTTGCTCGCGACCGGCGCTGAACTGGTGAGAGGTCAGGCGTGAGCCGTTCAGGTCGATGCTGCTCAGGCGTCCGCCGGGTAGATGACGGTAATCGAGTGTGCTGCCATCTGGAAGGCGGCAGCGGCTCAGTTGGCCGACGCTGTCGTATTCGTAACGTGTAGTGCCCCAGCCCTGGTGTTCGGTGATCAGGCGGTCCTGCACGTCGTATTCATACGCGAGCGGCCAGTGACCGTCGTCGACGTTTACCAGGCGCCCCAATGCGTCGTAGCTGTAGTGGATTTCTTCGCCGTCTGGCAAGGTTTTGACCAGCAGACGTCCGGACGCATCGCGCTGGTATTCGCTGACCAGTTCACTGCCGTCATCGCCGAACTCGATTTTCTTCAGCAACTGGCCGTTGAGGTCGTACTCGTAGGCAGTGCGGCGACCGTCAAAACCAGTTTCCTGCTGGATCAGGCCATTCGAGTAGTAGTCGAGTTGGTAGCGTTCGCCGCGCTCGTTCTCGATCTCGGTGAGGTTGAGTTGCGAGTTGTCGTAGCGATAACGCAGTTGGCTGCCGTCAGGATTAATGCGGCGGCTGACCAGGTGCAGGTTGTCGGCGTACTCGTAACGAGTGATTCGCCCAAGCTCGTCGCGTTCGGCGGTGACGCGGCCATATGGGTTGTAGCTGAAGGCGCGGGAGGCGCCGCCGGGCAGGGTTACTTGGGTCAGACGATCAGCAGCATCCCATTGGTATTGGGTAATAGCACCGAATTCATCCTGGCGGGTAATCTGCCGACCCAAAGCATCGTAGCGATATCTGCGTTGGCCGCCATCGGGCAGGCGCTCTTCCAGCAGTTGGCCGAGATTGTTCCAGCCCAATTGATGGCGGCTGCCATCGGGATGACGAATTTCCAGCAGTCGACCCTGACGGTCATAGCTGTAGTAGGTTTCGTTGCCGTCCGGGTCGGTTTGTTGGGTGATGTCGCCCTGACGGTTGCGCTCGTATTTCCAGCGGGCTTTGCCGCGCTGGACATCAATGAGTTGACCGTTGAAATAGTTGTAACGGGTCGGTACACCTTCTGGCGGAATAACGGCGATCAAACGTCCAGCTTCGCTGTACTGATACTCAGTGATCGCGCCCATCGGATCTTTTACGGCGACCAGACGTCCCTGATCGTCGTATGCATTTTGCGTTTCACCGCCGTCGGGCGCGGTCTCCGAGACCAAACGCGCATTTTCGTCATGCACGTAGACCAGCTCACTGCCGTCGGCGTTGTAGACGGTCACCGTGCCTTTGTCGTCCCACTCGTAACGCGCTTCCATTTGCGCGTAATTGGCCCAGTGGCGTATGCAGCGGGAGTGTTTGCCTTCACGTTCCCATTCCCAGAAGAAACTGGCGCCGCCGGCCATTTGTCGTTCGAGGATGACATGCTGATCGTTGTATCGGTAATGCTCGGCTTCACCCGCCGCATTGGTAGAGGACACCAGTTGATTGCGTGCGTTGTATTGGTAGGTGACGAGCGTCTGAATGGTCAGCCATGGATCCTGACGTTCACCGCGGTCATTGTATTCCTGGCGTTGTTGCTGCTGATCGACGGCCACAATGTGTCGGTCGTCGTAACGCATTAGCAGGGCACGGCCTGCACCGTTATCGATGCGCTGGATACGGTCAACGAAGTCATAACTGATATGTAAGCGGTTTTCGTAGGCGTCGCTGATCGTGGTTAGGCGACCGGCTCGGAAATGGTAGAAGCGTGTTTTTGCCCCGGCCTGAGTCAGGACAAGTTCACCGGGAGCATCGCCTAGATAAATCGCCGCTTGCGCCAGACTATTGGTAATGGCGGGGCGCTGTTCAGTGGGCATCGGGAATCGGGTCTGCCGGTTCTCGTTGTCTGTCCACAGCACACCTTCATCATCGAGATGCAAACGATGAGAAAGCGAATGGCTCCAGCCATGGCCGAGACGGTTGTCGATCTCTACCGCACTGCTACGGTATAGGCGGGTCCACTCGAAGGGCAGCACCCCCCCCATTTCACCATCGGTCAGCGTGAGTAATTCCTCACCGGTCACCATCGACACGGGTTCACCATCTGAGCAGGTTTTGTCGACGCATTGGGCGGGCTTGTCGGCCGGGTTTTTTGACTGTTTTGGCGCGTTATCGACAGGTTCCACTTGTTCGATACGTGAGGCAGGCGCATCTTTTTTACGTGCCTGAATCTGCGCGTCGGATTTCACTTTCCCGCCGCTGACAGGATGTTTTGGCTCAGAAACCTTTGCCGTTTCTGCAGGTTTTGGGCTGGCAATCTGAACATCAGTCTTACGCGCCGGGTTGAACGGCGCATCGCCATTAAGCAACAAAGGTTTCGACGCTTCGGTGTGCGGCGTGGCCTTGGATTTGCTGACTTTCATCAGCATGCCGGTGAAGTCTTCGATCAGTTTTATGACCTTGCCGCTGCTTTGCACACCTTTGATTGCCTTCGTCCCCAGGCGAACGGCCAAGCCGAGGCCACCCGTCAAGACCACACCGACCAAGATGTTCAGCAAGAACTCCGTGCTCATTTGCGCCAGCACTTCCGTGCAGGTCTGTGGCGGCAACATCTGTATCCACGCCACGATGGCAGCGACATAGATCCACATTAGTGGCTCATCGCTGGCGATCAGAAGGGCAGTCTGGATAGCCTCTGCCGAGGCGTCATATATCTTCTTGATCTGCTCCTCAGTAAAGAAGTTTTTAAGCTTCTCGTAGTTTTCCCGAGGGTGCGCGACCAGGTCGTAGAGGCTCTTGATATCGCCCCACAAACCCATGATCGCCTTCATGAAGCCTTCCCATGCGGCTTCCAACTCCTGCAGGGCACGACCGCCCAGTGATGCATCAGTGTGTGCCTGCCAAAGCGGCAAGAAACTTGTGCTCCACTCGGTTTGCAGCCAGCCACCGAGCTCGCCGATCACACCTTGGTAGGAGTTGAACAGACTATCGATTTGAGCCGGCGTGGGATTCGGGAAGAAAGTAATTTTGTATTGCTGATTGGGTGTAAGCCCGGAAACTTCCAGAATGCCGGTCGAGTCGATGGTTTTGTTGATGGTTGGACCGACTTCGTTCTTGCCAATAAAGCGGCCATCTACCACTGGTGTCAGACGGACCGGTGTATTACCGATCGGTACAAAGCGTGCGGATTCGAAGCTGTGCACCAGTACGAGCTTGCCGTTCGCCGGGCAGTTGGCATAAAGGGTGTTTTCCTTTTTGCTGTCCTTGTCTGCCGTGCCGACTTCGTCCCCGACCTTGAACTGCTGCTCGGCGTCCAGAATGCCGCCATACCAGGCTTCGGCATGCTCACGGTAGTCTTTCAGACACTTCTTGAAGTCGGCAATGATCGCCTGAGCATCAGGTTGTTTTGCCGTGAGGCCACCAACGATCCCACCCATCAAAACGCTCATACAACCACCTCATTTTCCAGATGGGCTTTCAGCAGCCCGGCAAAATTTTCTTCCGTGAGCGGCGTGCGCTTTACGAAACGCGCCACTTTTTGTTTCAGATTTGATTCGGGGAACGAGAAGTACAGATCGGCATGTTCGTCCAACAGCCACTGCATCATGTTGCCGATGACGGTCGAAGGATTTTCCGCCATCAATCCATCCAGCAAATCCTTCGGCACCTCCCACCACGGCCAATCCTTCACCTTCGGCACAACCCGCGTCCCAACCTCCAGCGACTGCCCGTTAATCAGATACCGCTCAAACATCGGCATCACCTCCCCAGCCTTCTCCCCCAGCCCATGCAGAATCGGGTAGATATGCCGTCCATCCCAAAACCGGAAAAACACCTCGGTCCCGTCCGGCATCTTCACCTGCGTCAGACTGCGCAGATGCTCGAACACTTCATTCGGCTCGGAACGCGACACCGCCAGCCAGCCCCAATCAAGGGCATCGGTTTCAGCGATCCACGGCAAGAATGCCGAGTTGGCTTTGAGTTCGGTGACGTAGGGCATCACCGGTTGCCAGGTGGAGTAGGGCGTGCCGCCCCAGATCGGTAGGAGCTGGGCGGTGGGTTCGGTCAGGTAGAGATTTTTCAGCGCGTCGGAATCACTCGCCGCACTGATCACCAGATACAAACGCTCACCAGTCTGCAACGGCTGTTGCGCCAGCCAATCCTTGGGCGTAATTCGATCAGATGGCACAGGCACCTGCCTTGCATTTTTCGCATTCTTCGCAGAACGGCGCGTTACGTTTGAGGGTGTTGATCTGGGCCGGGGTCAGGACCTGGCCGGCCTTGTCGGCGTCGGCCTGTTTCAGGATGCCAGGCATCAGCGGGGCGGCGCCGGTGCCGCTGCCGGGGCTGCCGCCGGAGTTCATGTTGATCACCGGGCCGCTCATGGTCACGCCGCCAGCGTCGATCTTGATGAAGCTGCCGCCGCCGATCAGGGTCAGCTCCGCACCGGCTTCCATTACCACTTTCATGCCGCTGCTGAGGTGGATTTCCTGCCCTGCGTCGATGAACTGGCCGGTGCCGATCTTGATGTGCTGATTGACGCCGACGGTGAGGTGGTCGTTGGCGCGCGCTTCGACTTTGCGGTCGGCGTAGACGGTGTGGTGTTCTTCGGCCTTGAACTCGCTGTAGCTGTTCTTTTCGACGGTGTCGTGGCGTTCGTTGCCGACGCGGATTTTCTGGTCGTGCTCGATGTTTTCGTCCCAGTCGCGCTGGGCGTGCAGGTAGATCTGTTCCTGACCTTTTTTGTCTTCGATGCGCAGTTCGTTGTAGCCGCCACCGCCCATCGAACTCAGGGTCTTGAAGGTGCTGCGGGTCTTGTTCGCCGGCAGCTCATACGGGACGGTGTTTTCCTTGTGGTACAGGCAGCCGCTGATCAACGGTTGATCGGGATCGCCTTCAAGGAAGGTGACCAGCACTTCCATGCCGATACGCGGGATGGCAATGCCGCCGTACTGGGCGCCGGCCCAGGCGCTGGAGACGCGCAGCCAGCAGCTGGTTTTGTCATCGGCCTGGCCTTCGCGGTCCCAGTGGAATTGGACTTTGACGCGGCCGTACTGGTCGCAATGGATCTCTTCACCTTTCGGGCCCGTGATCACGGCACTTTGGCTGCCGAGGATGCGCGGTTTTGGATGGCGCAGGGGCGGGCGGTTGGGCACGTCCCACGGCGTGGCCTGGAAGCGGTTGCGGTAGCCCTGGTGGAAATCGTCTTTCAGTGCGGTGGTGTCGCTGGTCACCGACTCTTCGAGGACTTGCGGTTGCTTGCCTTCGTGGAGGACTTCGGTCAGCAACCAGAGGTCATTCCACTTGGCTTTCGGGTGCGCGGTCAGGGCGAGGAAGTGGCCGCTGACCAGCAACGGCTGATCGCTTTTGCCTTCGGCCAACTGGAAGTCGCTGCGATGACGTTCGAGGGCGCGTTTGGCCAAGTGTTTGCCGCGCTCGCGGTCGATGAAGCGACCGGGGTAATCGTAGTCTTCAAGGTCGGGCAGGGCGTCGCCACGGTTTTCGCTTTCGAGAGTAAGGCGTGGTTTTTCGAAATCGTAATCGCGGCGGGTGGTGCGGCTGGTGCGGGTTTCCAGGCGCAGGTCGAAGCGCTTGATCACCGGGTCGCTGGCGACCATGCCGGAGTCTTGCTGGTAGGCCACTGGCTTGAGTTTCGGGAACACCGTCTGGTCGTCGCCGAATACCAGTTTGTGCGCCGTCGCCGTGTGCTGGAAGTGGTAGTGAATACCTTCTTCCTCGCACAGGCGCTGGATGAAATGCAGGTCCGATTCATCGTATTGCACGCAATAGATGCGCTCGGGATAAATCGAACCGGTCTTGAATTCGTAGGCGTTGCTTTGAATGCCGTGCTCTTCGAGGACCATACCGATGATTTTTGGCACGGTGAGGTTCTGGAAGATGCGCTGATTGACGCGATGCGCAAGGTAGGACAATTGCGGGCGCAGGGTCACCGAGTAACGGGTCAGGCGTTTGCCGGAATCACCTTGCGCGGCGCGGTAGATCTGGCCGTGGATGCCGCTGCCGTCGGGCGACAGTTGCAGGAAGGCCGGTTTGTGCAGCAGGGTTTCGAGGTCCAGCGACGGCTGCTCACTGACCAGCTCCACCTCGAAGACAAAAGGCTGGCTGATGGCTTCGCGACCTTGCAGGGTGAATACCTGAAAGTCAGCAGAAAGACCTTCGATGGTCAGGGCAAAGTGGGTTTCATTGGCCGGCGCGAACATCCCTTGTTCCTCGTGCTGTACAGCGGCGTACGTCGACGACCGCAAAGCGGCTCAACTTACGCGAAATTCTGGAGGGCGAAAACAACATCGACCAGCAGAGCTGGCCGATGCTTGTAACGATCAGCCGTAATTAAACGACTGGAGCACGCCAGTCATCGGAACCCGAAGTACCGGATACTTCGTGGGTCCAGGTGATTTTACGGTAGGTGAACTGCACTTCTTCCAGGTGGGTGAAGTGCGAGTTGCCTGGATCCTGGCAGTTGTGCATTTTGTTGTTGATGGCGACGATGATCGCGTCTTCCAGTTTGGTGGTGTAGTAGTGCTCTTGGGTGCCCTGAGCAGAAGTACGGAACCACTGGATAACGATTTCGCTCATGCGCTCGCCGGAGGTCAGAGCGGCTTGCAGCAGAGGCGAAGCCTTGTCGTAGACCTTGGTGATCACAACTGGCTTGTGCACGCGCTGACCGGTTGGCTGACCGGATTGTGGGTCACGCGGGATGATCACGTCGTGGCTGAAAGCCTGAACCATAACCTGGTCTTCGTGGCCTTCCTGGTAGGTGTTGCCTACGGAGTCAGCGGTGAAAGCGCCTGCAGTGATCAGGCCTTGTTTTTCGCCGGTAACCGACATGTACGCTGGTGTTGCCATGGGGTGCTCTCCTTGCGGAATAATTTAAGGTGCCCGGGAGGCGAAATCGCCCGGTGGGTGCCTGACTGTTATCAAGGAGCGTGCCAACAATTGTGCAGGCCATGCGGGCCGGGGTGTTTGTCTGATTTTTCAGCTGTTTGTGCGAAAAAAAGCGCTCGCCCAATGCAAAAGTGCGCAAGAAGTTGCGCAGTACTGCGCAACTTCTTGCGCACTTGGCTGCAGGCCTTGTACGGCGCAGCTTCCAGCTGTTTTATCGGTCTGTTTTGCAAATCAAGTGCGCAACTTCTTGCGCACAGTGGCCAGATGCCTTCATTTGGTTGAGATGGCTATCTCAGAGCTTTCAGATCAAAAGATCGCAGCCTGCGGCAGCTCCTACATTTGGAATGCATTTCCCCTGTAGGAGCTGCCGAAGGCTGCGATCTTTTGATTTTTCAACGCGTGAGCTGTGTCAGACATTCATCAATCGAACGCTGCTGCGTCGCCGCATACAACCCCAACTCATCAATGGTCGTGCGCCCCAGCGCCTGCTCGAAGGATTGCCGATTGGAATGCTCGCCATAATGCGCCTGCGCGGCATCGCCGAGGTTCGACTGAAAAATCCCCGCAGCACTCACCGGCAGGAAATCTTCGTACACCAACGGTTCCGCTTTCACATAACCATCGCGCAACAAGTCCTCCAGAGACGACTGCCCAAGCCCTTCCGCAGCCAGTCCTTTTTCCGTGGCGAAATAGCGAAAGTACGCCAACCCTTGTTCACGCATGCCTTCGACACTGTCAGGAAATTCGCCAAAGTGCTGAGTCATCAGCGCGTTGTAGCGTGTGGCGTTGGCCTCGTTGGGGAAGTCACCGAGTTCATCGCGCGCGGCATTCAGCAAGCGGTCGTACAGCGCCCGACCCTTGGGTGTGAGGGCCGCGCCGCGCTGTTCGATTTCGCCGAAGCGCGCGCTGTGACTGCCACGGGTTTGGTTCTGATCGGTGAAGGCGATCGGCTCATCCAGCGCCTTGAAACTGGTCTGGCGCAACAGGATCGGGCATCGCCGGCGCGGCGGGCCTTCGATGACCGCTTTCGGGGTGATGCCATGGGCTGGCATTTGCTCCTGCACGCGGTCGATGTCCAGCGTGCGCGGTGTCAGGTGATTGATGTGCGGGCCTTTGAACGCCACCACGTCGGCGATCAAGCGATGTTGCGCGCTCAACGTCTGATATTGCGCAGCGGTCACCGTAGCGCTGTGATGCCAGCGAAAAGTTTCCAGTGCCTGCAGGACGAATGTCTCGGCCTCGCTTTCATTCAGTCCACCCGCGTTTTCAGCTTGCGCGATCAGGCGCATCGCCTCCGGGGTAAAGATCGAACGCTTGGCCAGCACGGATTCGGCAAAGGCGCGCAGTTGCGCATCCTCAATCAACTCGAGGCGCAACAACGACGTAAACACCCGAAACGGGCTGACTTGCAGCGCCTGCTCATGCACCGCGCGAAACGCTGTGGAATGCACCGGCACCCCCGCCGGGGTCAGGTCGTAATAACCCACCGGTTGCATGCCCATCACCGCAAACAGGCGGGCGAGGGTGGCCAGTTCGGTGGCGGTGCCGACGCGAATGGCGCCATGGCGCTCCATGTCCAACCGTTGGATTTCGCCGGTGCTGTCGAGTTGCCGGGCGATGTCCGGCTGACGTGCAAGCACTTCGCGGTTGGTCTGTTCCACCAACTCCATCAGCGCGCCGTACAGCGGCACTTCTTCGCGGTACATGTCGGACATCGCTTTGGAGAAGCGTTGACGGATCAGGTCGGGGCTGACGAACGGCTGCACGGTCATGAAAAAAATTCCTGCCACGGTCACGGAATGGATGAGAGAAAAGATCGCAGCCTTCTCGCACGCGGGCAAACGAAGAATCCTACGAACTTCATTCTGCCAACGACTGATCCACCAGTTCGATCCAGTGCATCACCCGCGTGCGTCCGGCACTGGCCAGATGGCTCTGGCAGCCGACGTTGGAAGTGACGATCAGCTCAGGGCGGCCACTCTCCAGCGCATTCAGGCGGTGGTCGCGCAGTTGCCGAGCCAGCACCGGTTGCGTCAACGAATACGTACCCGCCGAGCCGCAGCACAAATGGCCGTCGGGCACGGCGGTGAGATTGAAACCGAGGCGTGTCAGCACGGCTTCCACCGCGCCGCCCAGTTTCAAAGCGTGCTGCAAGGTACACGGGCAATGCACAGCAATCCGTCGTTCAGCGGCGGCGCAGATCTGTTCGAGCGGTTCCTGCGCGAGTATCTGCACCAGATCCAGCGTCCGCTCGCTGATTTCCCGGGCCTTGGCCGCATACACCGGATCGTCTGCCAGCAAATGCCCGTAATCCTTGATGAATGCGCCGCAACCGCTGGCGGTCTGCACAATCGCTTCGGCACCGTTTTGCAAGTGCGGCCACCAGGCATCGATGTTCTGCCGGGCGCGGTCGAGGCCTTTGGCTTGCGCATCGAGGTGATAATCCAGCGCGCCGCAGCACCCGGCCTCGGCCACCGGAGTGACACTGATGCCCAAGCGATCCAGCACCCGTGCCGTCGCGTCATTGGTGTTTGGCGACAATCCCGGTTGTACGCAGCCTTCAAGCAGCAGCACTTGCCGGGCATGGCGCGGGGCGGGGCGCAAACCGGAAAACGACAGATGCTGCGGCAGTTTGCTTTCAAGCAAGCGCGGTAGCAGCGGGCGAAACGTCGCGCCCACCTGCAGCAAGCCTTTGAACAACCCTGGATTCGGCGCCAATGCGCGCAAGCCCTCACGTAACAGGCGCTGCGCCGCCGGACGCGGCACCGCGTGATCGACCACCGCGCGGCCAATGTCGAGCAGGTTGTGATAGTCGACGCCGGACGGGCAGGTGGTTTCGCAGTTGCGGCACGACAGGCAGCGGTCCAGATGCAGTTGCGTCTGCGCCGTCGCGGGTGCGCCTTCGAGCACTTGCTTGATCAGGTAGATGCGCCCGCGCGGGCCATCGAGTTCATCGCCGAGCAACTGATAGGTCGGGCAGGTCGCATTGCAAAAGCCGCAATGCACGCAGGTGCGCAGAATCTTCTCCGCCTCGGCGGCGCGGGGCAGTTGTCGCGATTGTTCGCTGAGAGTGGTTTGCATGACTAAAACTCCGCGTACATGCGACCGGGATTGAACAGCCCTTGCGGGTCGAGTTGCGCTTTGAGTTGCCGGTGATAACGCAGCAGTGTCCAGGCCAGCGGCTGGAACGGCGAAGAGCTGGCGCCGTGGGTGAAGCAGGTGGCATGGCCGCCGAGTTCCTGAGCAAGAATATGAATGTGCGCCGCGTCGGATTTCAGCCAGCGTTGTGCACCGGCCCAGTCGATCAGTTGCTCGCCGGGAAGATCCAGTGGCCCGAGATTGTTCGGCAACGACAAGCGCCACAGCGGCAGACCTTCGTTGAAAAACCCTAGACGCTGCTCATTCAGATCCCGCCAGAACCCTGAATCCAGCGGCTCACCACCGAGTCGTTGATGCGCCGCCGTCACCGAGCCTTCGCCGCCCTCGAGACGCAAATACAGGCTCTGGCCATCGTGACACGCGGCGCTGATTGGTAACGGTTGCTGGCCCCATTCGGCAAGCTTGGCCAGTGCCCGCGCGCAGTCCATGTCGAGGCGAATGCTCAGGCACTGGCGCGGTTTTGGAAGGACTTTCAGCGAGACCTCGGTGAGCACGCCGAGGCAGCCATAACTGCCGGCCATCAGCCGCGACAGGTCATAGCCGGCGACGTTTTTCATCACTTCGCCGCCGAAACGCAGGTGCTGCCCAAGGCCAGTGATCACCCGCGTGCCGAGGACGAAGTCGCGCACCGAGCCAGACCACGGCCGCCGAGGCCCGGACAGACCCGTGGCGATCATGCCGCCGACAGTGGCGCCTTCACCGAATGCTGGCGGTTCGCACGGCAACATCTGTCCGGCAGCATCCAGCGCCGCCAGCAGTTCGGACAGCGGCGTACCGGCGCGCGCCGTGACCACCAGTTCGGTCGGCTCGTAACGGACGATGCCGCAGTGGGCGCGGGTGTCGAGCACTTCGCCGGCCACCTCGCGGCCGAGAAACGCTTTGCTGTTGCCACCCTGAATTTTCAGCGGCGTGGCATTGGCCCGCGCCTCGTTGACCTGATCGAGCAGGGCGCGGGCGGCGTCGACGTCAGCCATCAGAAACGCTCCAGTTCGGGGAACGGCAATTGCCCGGCGTGAATGTGCATCGCGCCGAATTCGGCGCAGCGATGCAGGGTCGGAATGTTCTTGCCGGGATTGAGCAAGCCTTGCGGGTCGAACGCGGCTTTTACTGCGTGAAACAGACTCAACTCATCGCTGTTGAACTGCGCGCACATCTGGTTGATTTTCTCGCGGCCGACACCGTGTTCACCGGTGATGCTGCCGCCGACCTGCACGCACAGTTCGAGGATCTTGCCGCCCAAGGCTTCGGCGCGGTGCAGTTCGCCCGGTTGATTGGCGTCGAACAAAATCAGCGGGTGCATGTTGCCGTCGCCGGCATGGAAAACGTTGGCCACGCGCAATCCATATTCTTCGCCGAGGCGGGCGATGCCTTGCAGGACACCGGGCAATTCGCGGCGCGGGATGGTGCCGTCCATGCAGTAATAGTCAGGTGATAGACGGCCGATGGCCGGAAAGGCATTTTTGCGCCCGGCCCAGAAGCGCACGCGCTCGGCTTCGTCGCGGGCCTGACGCACTTCGGTGGCGCCGGCCGCGGTCATGACCTCGCGCACCCGTTGGCAATCGTCGTGGACATCGGCTTCGACGCCATCGAGTTCGCACAGCAGAATCGCCTCGGCATCGACCGGGTAACCGGCGTGAATGAAATCTTCAGCGGCGCGAATGGCGAGGTTGTCCATCATTTCCAGGCCGCCGGGAATGATCCCCGCCGCGATGATTTCGGCGACCGCCCGACCAGCCTTTTCCACTGAATCGAAACTGGCCAGCAGGACTTTCGCGACTTGCGGTTTGGGCAGCAGTTTGACCGTGACTTCGGTGATGATCCCCAGCAGACCTTCGGAGCCGGTGAACAGGGCGAGCAAATCGAAACCGGCTGAGTCGAGGGCATCCGAACCGAGGGTCAGGCGTTCGCCTTCGATGGTCAGCACTTCGATTTTCAGCAGGTTGTGCACGGTCAGGCCGTACTTGAGGCAATGCACGCCGCCAGCGTTTTCGGCGACGTTGCCGCCGATCGAGCAGGCGATCTGCGACGATGGATCCGGCGCGTAATACAGACCGAACGGTGCGGCCGCCTGGGAGATCGCCAGATTGCGCACTCCCGGTTGAACCCGCGCGGTGCGGGCGGCCGGGTCGATGTGCAGGATATTATTGAAGCGCGCCATTACCAGCAGCAGGCCCTGTTCCAGCGGCAAGGCGCCGCCGGACAAGCCGGTGCCGGCACCGCGGGCAACCACCGGGACGTTTTTCTCATGGCAGAGTTTGAGCAGGGTTTGCACTTGCTCGAGTCGACGGGGCAGGGCGACCAGCATTGGCGTGGTGCGGTAGGCGGAGAGGCCGTCGCATTCGTAGGGTTTGAGTTCTTCGTCTCGCCACAAGATGTCGAGGTCAGGCAGCGCTTGCTGCAATGCCTTGAGGAATTCGGCCTTGTTCACCTGCGGCAACGGACCGTCGAGGCGTTCGTCATAAAGAATGTTCATCTGCGCCTCACATCTCTTGCAGGGGATGTACAGAAGTTCATTGCTGGGTGCCCAGGAATTCCCGATACAGCCGCGCAGTATTCCCCGGCTGTTCAACCATCGGCATATGCCCGACATGATCCCAGACATCCACCCGCAAATCGGCGATGCCCTTGCTCCACACCGGTACGCTGCTGACATCGATCAGCCGATCCTTGCGCCCCCAGAGCAACAGCGCCGGGCATTTGATGTCGGGCAGTTTCGGCTCCATCGGCGGGCTGGCGCGGAAATCACGGAAGATTTCTTCCAGTTCATCGCGTTGTTGCTCGTAGCGCTGGGCGATGGCGTCCAGTACCAGGTTCGGCACCCACGGCGGCGACTCCATGGTCATTGCATAAAAGCGGCGAAACTCTTCCCGAGAGTTGATCAGAAACGGGTTATGCCCGCGCGCCAGATGCCGCTCCATGTCGCTGACCTCGGGCGCGGTGACGCCCGCCGGGTCGATCAGTGCCAGCGAGGCGATCCGCTCCGGATACGTCGCCGCCAGCCACGCGGCGATGTAGCCGCCCATCGAGTTGCCGATCACATGCACTTTTTCCACACCACAGACGTCGAGCAACTGGATCATGCGTTTGGCTTGCAGCGGGATGTCGTACCCGCCGCCAGCCTTGAAGCCGGTTTCACCGTGGCCGGCGAGGTCCGGGATGATCACCCGATACTCACGCACGAAGTGCCGGGAAAAGCGCAGCCACAGGTTCTTGTCGCCGCTGTAACCATGCAGCATCAGAATCGCGCTGGCCGCTTCGTACGGCCCGCCCTGCCAGGTCGAGACGGTCATCTCGGCGATCGGCACTTCGATCTTGTGCAATTTGTACAACTTGGCCTCGATGGCCATGTTCAGGTCGTACAGCCAATGACCGACCGCCGGATAACTCAACCAGCTCCAGGCCACGAAAACCGCGAGGGCGACAAACAGCAAAAGCATCGACGTCTTCCTTTTACGTATTCAGGACAGAATGTGGTCGGCCGGTTTCAGCGCCCGGGTCAAGCCGTGATAGCTGAAACTGAAGCCGGGAAACATCGCGATCACATGACCGCTCTTGCTTTGATACCAACTGTGGCAGCCGCCGGACTTCCAGACCGTGCGCTGCATTTCCCGATGAATCATCTCAGTGTAGGTACGTTCCGCTTCACGGCGCACTTCAATGCTGCGCAGGCCTTTGGCTTGCACGGTGCGAATGCAGTCGAGGATGTAGTTCATCTGCGATTCGATGATGAACAGCGCCGAGGTGTGGCCGATGCCGGTGTTGGGGCCGGTGACGATAAACAGGTTGGGGAAGTCCGGCAGGCTGGTGCCCAGATAGGCGCGCGGGTATTGCGCCCAGACATCTCTGAGTTGCACGGCGTTTTTTCCGCTGACCGGGTAGGAAATCACCCCGTCGGTGGCGTCGTAACCGGTCGACCAGACGATCAGGTCAACATCGATGTGTTGGCCGTCTTCGGTGTTGATCCCGGTTTCGTCGATGGAAGCGATGCCTTGCTCGCGGGTGTGCAAGGTGACGTTGGCGCGACTCAGCGCCGGGTAATAGGTGCTGGACACCAGCACCCGTTTGCAGCCAATGGTGAAGTCCGGGGTGAGTTTTTCTCGCAGCACCGGGTCCGGCACCTGGCGTTTGAGAAAACGCAGGGCGTGCTGCTGGACCATGTGAATCGCCGCTTTCGAGTATTTGAAGGCGATGACCCGGGTTTCGAATTGCCAGTAAATCAGCCAGCGCAATAGTTTGTAGGCGGGTTTGCGGCCAAGCAGCCAGCGTTGCAACGGCCCGAACTGGCGATCGGCGCGGGGCAGCACCCAATGGGGCGTGCGTTGAAACACGTGCAGTTGCTCGACCTGCGGCGCAATCGCCGGAATCACCTGCACCGCACTGGCACCACTGCCGACAATCGCCACGCGTTTAGCGCGGTAGTCGTAGCGGTGATCCCAATTGTTTGTATGAAAAGTCTTGCCTTGAAAGCGATCCAGGCCGGGAAAGTGCGGGATAACCGGTTGGCTCAATGGCCCGGTGGCATTGATCAGGAACTGCGCATAAAAGGTGCCTTTGCTGGCGGTATACACGGCCCAGCGTTTTTCCGTGTCGTCCCATTCGACGCGCTCGACATTGGCCTCCAGCTCCACGCGGTCACGCAAACCGAACTGCTCGATGACATGCTCGGTGTAGCGCTGCAGTTCGGCCTGTCCGGCGAACATCTGCGACCAGCGGTACGGCGCAAACGACAGCGAATACAGCGGCGACGGCACGTCAACCGCCGCGCCGGGGTAGGTGTTCTGGCACCAGGTGCCGCCAAAGAAGTCCCGTCGCTCCAGCAGGCGGAAATCGTCGATCCCGGCCTTGAGCAGGTTGACCGCAGCACATTGACCGCCAAAACCGCTGCCGATGATCAACACGTGGTAGGTGTGCATGGGCCTCCTTCTTATAGTTGTTTTTCCATTTTGCTCCTTTCATGTATAGCCAAATATTTGCACGGCGTGTGGCCCTGATGTCGCTCTATTCAGCCCGCTGGCCGGTGATGGCTATTTAACGTCGCCCTGTTAGACTTCCAGCACATCCGTCCTGCGGTGTGCGTGATCGAGGTCCTTATGGGAAATACCGGAGGAAAGGGACTTTCATTGGCCAGGAGGCTTTATACATCGCGCATCCTCGGGTTGATTCTCGGGCTCGTGTGCGTGAGCGTGGCGATGTACTCGCTCGATCCGCCGCTGTGGGTCTGGGCACTGATGTTCTTCAACGGCCTGGTCTGGCCGCATCTGGCGTTTCAATGGGCGCGCCGCGCCCGGGTTCCTTACCACGCTGAACATCGCAATCTGTTGATCGACGCCTTTTTCGGCGGCTTTTGGCTTGCCGCCATGCATTTCAATCCGTTGCCCACGGCGACGACCATTTCGATGATGGCGATGAACAACGTCGCTATCGGTGGTTCACGTTTTCTATTGGCCGGCTCGGCGGCGCAGCTGCTCGGGGTCGGCGTTGGGCTGGTGGTGTTTGCTCCGGCATTCGTTCCGCAGACCACGCCGGCGCAAATGTATGCCTGTTTCCCGTTACTGCTGCTGTACCCGTTGGCGCTGGGCTGGATTTGCTTTCGCCAGGCTTACACCTTGGGTCGGCATAAACGCGAATTGCTTGCCCTGAGCCGTACCGACAGCCTGACCGGGTTGCTCAATCACGGCGCCTGGAAGGATCAACTGGAGATCGCTTTTCAGCGCTGCAAGCGGCAGAAGCAGGGCGCGGCGATTGCGTTGATCGACATTGATCACTTCAAGGCAATCAACGATACCTACGGCCATGTCGCGGGTGACATCGTGTTGCGCCAGCTGAGCAAGTTGCTTAAACAAAACCTGCGGGCGACAGACGTTGCCGGGCGTTATGGCGGTGATGAGTTCTGCGTGATTTTGCCGGATCTGCCGCTGTTCAATGCTGCGCAGGCGATGGAGGCGTTGCGTGAGCGCTTCGCGATTCTGGGCTATGAGCAGAATCCGGCGTTGAAGGTTAGCTTGAGTATTGGCCTGGCGGCGTACGATCCGGCGCATGCTGACGCGACACGCTGGCTCAATGATGCTGATCAGGCGTTGTATGAAGCCAAGGCAGGCGGGCGTAACCGGGTGATCTGCAATTGCGATGGCAAGCCGCGGCGGACGTTGCTGGATTCGGTCTGACTGCTACACCATAGATCCCCTGTGGGAGCGAGCTTGCTCGCGAAGGCGTCCTGCCAGACGATATCAATGTTGACTGATCCACCGCTTTCGCGAGCAAGCTCGCTCCCACAGGGTTTTGTGTTGTCGGTTAGATCAGTGTCGCATTCGGTGTAGAGCTGCGCGCCGATGTCGGGTACGGTTAAATCCCCCCGACGCGAAACAAGGATCGCTTCATGACGTTCTCATTTTCTCGCTCCCTGCTGGCCGCCAGCCTCGGTCTGTCTCTCGCTTTCTCCGCTGCCCACGCGTTTGCCGAGCCGCACAAACAAGTACTCGCTGATGCCGAGCAGTACCAGCCAGAAGCGCTGAAATTGCTGGAACGGCTGGTCAATATCGACTCCGGTTCCGGTTATGAGCCAGGCCTCAAGCAAGTCAGCGACATCGCCATCGATGAGCTGAAAAAACTCGGTGCGACCATCGAACTGGTGCCCAATACGCCGGAAAAATCCAACCATGTACTCGCGACGCTGAAAGGCACCGGCAAGGCGAAAATCCTGCTGATGGCGCACATGGACACGGTGTTCAAGGAAGGTTCGGCGGCCGAGCGGCCGTTTCACATCAAGGATGGCCGCGCCTACGGGCCGGGGGTGATGGATGACAAGGGCGGCATCGTCGCCGGGATCTATGCACTGAAAGTCTTGAAAAACCTCGACTTCAAGGACTACGCGCAAATCACCTTCCTGCTTGACGCCAGCGAAGAAACCGGCTCGGACGTCGCCACCGACCTGATCAAGAAAACCGCCAAACAGCACGACGTGACCCTCAATCTGGAGCCGGGCCGTCCGGCCGATGGCCTGGTGGTGTGGCGCAAGGGCAGCGCGACAGCGCTGGTCGAGGTCAAGGGTAAAGCCGCACACGCCGGTGTCGCGCCGGAGTTGGGACGCAATGCCGCGATGGAAGCGGCGCATCAGATTCTGCAACTGGGCAAACTCGGCGATGAGGCGAAGAAAACCACCATCAACTTCACCGTGCTCAAGGCCGGCGACCGCACCAACGTGATTCCCGATCAAGCCACGGCCAAGGCTGACGTGCGCGCGGCGGTGCCGGAGGAATTTGACCGGATCGAGAAGGATCTGGCGCGGGTGTCGCAGGACAAATTGATTGCTGAGACGGAAGTGAAGACTTCGTTGCAACGCGGGCTGCCACCGATGCCGCAGACGCCCGAGTCGGATCGCCTGATGGCCATGGCCCAGGGGATTTACGGCGAGATTGGCCGCAAGTTGACCGAGGAGGGCAGTGGCGGCGCGGCGGATGCGAGTTTGTCTGCCGGGGTTGGCACGCCGACGCTGGATGGTTTCGGGATTGTTGGCGGCAATATTCACACACCGGAGGAGTACGCCGAAGTGGCGAGTGTGGCGCCGCGGATTTATCTGTTGTCGCGGATGATCATGGAGTTGGCCAAGCCGCGGTGAGTGGGTTTGTGGTGTGACTGATGCGGGTGGGTGTCAGGTGCATTTGCCCTCACCCTAACCCTCTCCCAGAGGGAGAGGGGACTGACCGCGTTGTTTGTGATGAATACGGCGACCTGAAAGATCCATTTGAATTCAAGATCGGATTCAGCGCGGTGTTACATGTCGGCGTAGATCCAGAGCAACCCCCAATCAGTTCCCTCTCCCTCTGGTAGAGGACTGACTGTGTTGTTTGGGGTTAACGCGGCGGCCTGAAAGATCAATTTTGAACTCAAGATCGGATTCGGCGCGGTATCACAAGTCGGCGTAGCTCTCGAGCAACCCCCACTCGGTTCCCTCTCCCTCTGGGAGAGGGCTAGGGTGAGGGGCTTTTGTGGGAAAAGTTGGTATCTGTTGATGCGTGAGGGCTGTGCGATTCTGAATGTGATTCAGGCGCGGGCGGTGCAGCGGGAGGAGGCTTACAAGACGCCGGTTTAGCGGTGTAGCGGCCGACGCCTTCGCGAGCAGGCTCGCTCCCACAGTGGATCTTGTGTGAACACAATATTCGTGTTCGACACCGATCAAATGTGGGAGCGAGCCTGCTCGCGAAAGGGCCGGTGAAGCGTGTGCATCACTCCTTGACGCTCATGTATTCCTTGGCCCAGAGAATGTATTCCTCCGGTTGGGTATAGGTATGCGTCAACTCGGTCGCGCTCAAATCGGACGCCTGGGTAAAGATCTGCCGCTGTTCACGCAAGCTGTCATACGTCGCTTTGATCGCCGCAAAGTAAGCGCCATGCCCATCGATGGTCACACGCACACCGAGTTCGGCCAGACGTTTGTCGTCGCGCAGCGCCGGGTTGCCGTAGGTCACCAGCATCAGCGGCACAGTCAGGTGTTCGGCGATTTGCTCAAGCTGATCGAAATCCTGAATCCCGACCATGCAGATGCCGTCAGCCCCGGCCGCCTGATACTGGCGAGTGCGGCTGATGATTTCCTGATTCGGCAGAATGCCGGCATTGGTACGGGCGATGATCGCCATTTCCGTATCAACCCGGGCTTCCAGCGCTGCGCGGATCTTGCCGACGCCTTCGGCAACGGTGATCAGGTCGGTGGATTTGCGGCCGAATTGCGCCGGCAGCAAGGTGTCTTCGATGGTCAGGGCGGCGACGCCGGCGCGTTCCAGTTCAACGATGGTGCGCATCACGTTGAGGGCGTTGCCGTAGCCGTGGTCGGCGTCGGCGATCACTGGTAATTGGGCGACGCGGCCGATGCGGGTGGCTTGTTCGGCGAACTCGCTCAGGGTGATCAGGGCAAAGTCCGGTGCACCCAGCACCTGCAACGAGGCCACGGAACCGCCGAGGATCCCCACTTCAAAACCGAGGTCCGCGGCAATGCGCGCGGACATCGGGTCAAACACCGAAGCCGTGTGATAACAGGTGTCGGAAGCCAGCAGTTGACGGAAGTTACGGCGCAAATCTTGATGGGAAAGCCTGGTCATACGAGTTCCACCAATACAAAGGAATGGAAAGGCTTGAACAAAGGTGTCAACGCCGAAGAATGAAAAGGCTATCACGCGAATGGGTCAATGATCATGACGAATTTGCAAGGGACAGGTTGTCGCGGACTCTTTTGCTGAAAGGATTTACCTTTTTGCGGTGATGACCGTCAGGCCGCCACCGCCTGTTGCTGTTGATTGGGCAGCATCGCCGCACGCACCGAATTGCCCGGTTGCAGTTGCAGGCGCTTGGCGGTGAGGCGGTCGATCAACAGGCTGCTGCCGACCCGGCGGGCGCGGGCGACGGTGATGCGGCAGTTTTCCAGACGCCGGTTGTGAATCAGCCAGAGTGGCGCCTGTTCATCGGGGCTGCCGAGGCTCAGGGTCAGTTCGACGCTTTCGCGTACGGTGCGGATATTGCGCACCGGCGCCTCGATCACCGGGCCGCCGTCAAAGATGTCGATGTAGCCTTTGTGGGTAAAACCTTCGGCCTGAAGGATTTTCAGCGCCGGCTCGGTATTCGGGTGGGCCTGGCCGATTGCCGCTTGGGCTTGTTCGGTGAGCATGCAGGTGTACAGCGGCTGGCGCGGCATCAGTTCGGCGATGAACGATTTGTTACCCAGCCCCGACAAGTGATCGGCATGGCTGAAGTCCATTTGAAAGAAATGCCGGCCCAGACTGTCCCAGAACGGCGAACAACCGTGTTCATCGGCACTGCCGCGCAGTTCGGCAATCATCTTCTCGCCGAACAGGTGCGGGAACTCGGCAACGAACAGCAAACGTCCCAGCGACAACAAACGACCGTTGCTGCCGTGGCGCTGATCATGGCCAAGAAACAACGAGCACAGCTCCGATTGGCCGGTCAGTTCGTTGTTGAGGAACAGCGTCGGGATCTGCCGTTGAATACCCAGATCCGGCGCCGAACTGACGGTCAACCCGACCCGATAGTTGTACCACGGCTCGCGCAGGCCGACCGCCCCGGCCAGGGCGCTGACGCCGACCACGCGCATGTCGTCGTCTTCGAGCACAAACAGATAATCCGCATCGGCCCGTTCCACCTGTTCGGCGAACGCCCGTTGCGCCCAGCGGACCCGGTGGGACAGGCGATCTTCGTTGGCCGGCAGGGTGGTGAACCCCGGGCCGGCCTGTTGCACAAGCGCCATCAAGGCTGGCAGGTCGCTGACTTTGACCGGGCGGACAATCATGCTGGAACTCCTTCTGCGCGCCTGTTCGGGCACTGTCGTTGGCTGCGCAACCGCGCGGGTTTCACAGGGCAATCAGCCGGATCGGGCTGCCATCGGTCACGTTCAGCGCCGCACACATTGCGGGGGTGAGGGCCAGCGGTTGATCGGGTTGATAATCGAGTTCGGCCATGATCGCGCGAAAGCCGTGCAGTGCGTCGTTGCTCAACAGATAACGGCCACGGGCATCGATGTGTGGCCGTTGCTGCACCGTTGCCGTCTGGCTGCGGGCAATCGAACGGATATTCGAGGTACGCGCATACAGGGTCGGGCCAGCATCGAACAGATCGATGTAGCTGTTGGTTTCAAAGCCTTCGCGCGCAAGGATATCGAATGCTTCCTGACCGTCCGGATGGATCCGACCGATACAGTCTTGCGCTGCTTGCGGCAGCATTGGCACGTAAATCGGGTATTGCGGCATCAGTTCGGCGAGAAAGGTGCGGCTCTGCAACCCGCAGAGGCGTTCGGCTTCCGCGTAGGGCAGGTCGAAGAAGTGTTTGCCCAGTGCATCCCAGAACGGCGAATGGCCTTCCTCGTCGCTGTAGCCGACGATTTCGGTAATCACCGCCTCGGCGAAGCGCGGCGCGTGGGCAGCGATGAACAACAACCGCGCGCGGGACAGCAACTCGGCAAACGGTGTACGCACCAGCTCAGCGTTGATGTGGAAACCGCGCAGCAGCGTATGGTCATTGAGGTCGTGGCACAGCGACAGCGCTGGCACGCCGTGTTCAATGTTCAGCTCGCGGGACGCACTGGTGAAGTGGCGGTTGCGCAGGCTGTAGAACGGCTCGTTGAACCCGGCAGTGGCAAGAATCTCCGAGCAGCCGCGCAGGCTATGATCATCCAGATCTTCCAGCACAAAGAAGTAGTTCTCCGGGCCGTTAGCCTCTGCCGCGCTGGCGAACGAGGCGCAGGAACCGGCGATTTTCTCGCGCAGGCGTTCGCTGTCATCCGGCAGGGAGGTCACGCCCACCAGACTGTCGCGGGCCAATTGTTGGAGCTGGGGCAGATCAGTCTGTTCGACTGGGCGTAAGACCAGCATGGATGTACTCCTGTATCAAAAGGTTCGGCAAAGTCGCCGAACCTGACTATCACTGTCGGTTTCCACGCGATAAATCGGCGGTCGCCTGATTTGTTGTCAGACGCCGCTCTTTTTCTTGTCAGCCTTTGCTCGGGTCAGGCAGCGCGGTACTGGCGCCGAGTTTGTTGAGGAAGAACAGGTACACCAGACCCAGGGCAATCCAGATCAGGCCGAGTTTCTGCGCATCGACGCCCATGTTGTACATAATGGCCGCGACGATGATGAAGCCGATCAGCGGGCAGATCAGGTGACGCACGACCTGACCGGACTTCTGCCGACGCCAGTAGTAGTTGATCACTGTCAGGTGCAGCAGCATGAAACCACTGAGCGCGCCGAAGTTGACCAGCGAGGTCAGGGTGTCGACCGAGTTGATGAACAGGTAGCAGATCACCAGCGACAGCACCGCCACCAGATAAATGCTCAGGTACGGCGTGTTGTGTTTCGGGTGCACCTTGGCCAGCACTTTCGGCAATTTGCCGTCGCGGGCCATGCCGAACAGCAGACGCGAGACAGCGGCTTGCGAGGTGATCGCTACAGCCACGCCCCAGGCCAGTGCCGTCGCGACAGCGGTCAGGGTTGCCAGCCAGCTGCCGGCGGCGATTTCGGCGATTTCATAGAACGCGGTGTCGGCGGATTTGAAGCCCATGCCTGCCGCCAGATCGGTGGCGATCCAGGTTTGTGCAACGAAAATCACCCCCATGACGACCAGAGTGATCAACGCAGCTTTGCCGACGCTTTTGCCCGGATCGCCCTTGATTTCTTCAGCGAGGGTGGAGATCGCATCGAAGCCGAGGAATGACAGCACGGCAATCGACACCGCTTGCATCAGCAGGGCGAAGTTGAAGGTTTCCGGGTGATACAGCGGCGCCAGGGTCAGCTCGCCGTTACCGCCACCGTTGTGCAGGGCATTCCAGGCGTAGAACAGGAAAAGGCCGAGTACCACCAGTTGCGCCAGCAGAAAGATGATGTTCATCCGTGCGGTGAAAGTGATGCCGCGCAAGTTGACGAAGGTCGCGCTGACCAGAAACGCCAGAATGAAGCCGACTTTCGGGATGTCCGGGTACAAATGGTTGAGCGCCATCGCCGCGTAGACGTAAAGCAGTGGTGGAATCAGCAGGTAATCGAGCAGCATCAGCCAGCCGGCGATAAAGCCGACGTGTTGATTGAGGCCGCGCTGCGCGTAGGAATACACCGAACCTGCGATCGGAAAAGCCTTGGCCATGCTGCCGTAGCTCAGCGCGGTGAACAGCATCGCGACCATGCCGATGATGTACGCCAGCGGCACCATCCCCGGGGCCTCGGCGTTGACGTAGCCATACACACCGAACGGGGCGATGGGGATCATGAAGATCATCCCGTACACCACCAGGTCGGTCAGCGTCAGGCTACGTTTCAACTCTTGCTTGTAGCCGAATTCTTCAATTTCCATGAAGCGCAACTCCTTGTCAGCCAGTCGGTCGTTTTAGTTGTTATCGGTCCATCGTTTACAGCGTCAGCAGTCTTTCATTCATTACAGCAATGGCGCGAGGTATCCAGCCCAGCGCGATACGGCTTCGGGGCTGCGCAGCAAGTCATTGCGCACCTCGATCAGCACCGAGTCGAGGCCACGGGCATCGCCGTGCACCGGCACGGTCATGTCGCCCAGCGGATCGATCTTGTACGGCTGATTGCCGGCCACTTTCAGCGGATGTTCGCCGAGGCCATCGAGCAAACGTTGCGCGTAAGCCTTGGCCTGACCGAACAGCACGCCGGCTTCCAGCGGTCGCGGCTGGCCGTAATACACCGGAGTGAAACTGTGAATCCCCACCACACGCACTGCTTGGCCTTTAGCAACACGTTCGTCGATCAACGTTTGCAAGCGCGCGTGAAACGGCTTGAACAGGGTCTGACGGCGGTATTCGCGGGTGGCTTCGTCCAGCTCGCGGTTGCCCGGCACCTGATAAATCTCGCTCTGCGCCGGAATGCTGTCCGGGGCGTGGCGTGGCCGGTTCAGATCGATCAGCAGCCGCGAATAATTGGCGCTCAACAGGGTGGCGCCGAGCCTCTCCGATAGCTGTTCAGCCAGTTGCAACGCGCCAATGTCCCAGGCGATGTGTTCAGCGGCGGCGGCAGCGTCCAGGCCCAGATTGTTCAGGGCTTCGGGGATGTAGCGGCTGGCGTGTTCGCACACCAGAATCACCGGGTGCGTCGAATCGGCGCGGCTCAGGTTGTAGGCCGGGCGGGTGTATAACCCCAGTTCGGCGGATTCAGTACAGGCGTGCATAGTGCTCACACAAGTCAGCGGGCGAGAGCTGTTCCGTCAGCGCCAGTTCCTCGGTTTTCAGGGCGTAATAGGTGTCGAGCAGCGGCTTGGGCAGCCATGCAGTGAAGGCACCACTGTTGCGCAGGCAATCCAGCGCCTGGGCCAGCGAGGCGGGCAGGGCAACGATGCCCCGGGCCTGGCGTTGCTCGTCGTTGAGTGAATCGGGAATTTCGTTGGTGATCGCGTTCAGCGCCAAGCGTTGTTCGATGCCCAGCCGTCCGGCAATCAGCAGCGCGGCCATGGCCAGATGCGGCGAAGCGGTGGCGTCCATGGCGCGGAATTCGAGGTTGAACTGGTTGGCCACGGACTTGCCGCCAAGGGTCACCGTCGGGCAGATGCGCAGCGCCGCCTCGCGGTTCTGCTGGCCCAGGCAGGCGTAAGACGCGCTCCAGTGATGCGGCTGCAAGCGCTCGTACGACACCGGCGTCGGTGCGGTGAACGCACACAGCGCCGGCAAGTAATGCAGGATTCCCGCTGCCCAATGCTGGCCGAGGCTCGACAGTCCATTGCTGGTGCCAGCGTCGTAAAGCATCGGCTGACCGCCCAGATCAAGCAGGCTGACATGCAGGTGCACGCCGTTGCACACTGCGTCGGCGGCGGTCTTCGGCGCGAAGCTCAGGTCGAGGCCCATTTGCCGGGCGATCTCGCGGCTGATCTCGCGCACGTTGACGGCGCGATCGGCCGCCGCCACGCCGAGTGTCGGGCGGCAGGTGATTTCGTACTGGTGCTTGCCGTATTCGGGCAGAAACATTTCCGGCTCGACACCGCCGGCGCGCAGGGCGCTGAGCAGCCAGCCGCCGAACGCGGCGCCTTGGCGCTGGGCTTCGAGGGAGAACGCCAGATGCTCGGCGAAGCCAGCGTGCAGGTTGAATTCGTGCTCGAACGCGGCGTTGACCTGCAAGCCCAACCCATCGCGATATCGTTCGATTTCATCGCGCAACAGTGTGCGCGGGCAGGCGCCCCACGGCCGGCCATCGGTTTCGCGGATATCGCCGTGGATGAAATCCAGCGCCGGGGCATCGGCATCCGGGCCGTTGCCGACAGTGACGCGGCTGCCCAGATCGGGAATCAGCCGCAAATCGCCATAAGCGCCCCAGGGATTGGTCGAGGCAATGATGTCCTGCGGCGTCAACGCGCTGTTGGCCGGTACCCAGCCGCAACCGGCGGCCTGATAATGCTCCAGCTCATCGGTGGGAAACGAGCGGCCACGGGTGATGCCGATCAAATCAGTGGTGACCAGAGTGGTCATCGGCAGTGGCGTAAGGCGCGTGCTCATGGCCGCATCTCCTGCAAGCGGCCGAGCACGGTGTCGGTGTCGGTGATCCAGCAGTAACCCTTGATCGCATTCAGGCAGGCGTGATGGCGTTCGGCGCTGTAGGTGGCGCAGGCATCTTCGACCAGCGTGACCAGATAGCCGCGATCAGCAGCGTCGCGCACGGCCATGTCCACGCACTGGTCGGTGACGATGCCGGCGATGATCAGATGACGGGTTTGCAGGTTGCGCAGCACGTAGTCGATGTTGGTCGAGTTGAACACCCCGGACGACGTCTTCGGCAGGACGATTTCGTTTTCTACCGGGGTCAGGTCTTCAATGATCCTGGCCTGCACACTGCCTTTGGGCAGGTGCATGTCCGAGAGTTTGTGATCGAGCGAGCGGTCGCGACCATCGGCGGTAAGGCTTTCAATAATGGTGTGCAGCACGTTCTGCCGCGCTTCGCGAAAGGCACTGAGCAGGCGACGTTGGTTGGGTACCACCTGCATGTGCGCGCGGGTCAGGAAATATTCGGCTTCAGGACCATTAAGGTGCGCGTCGAACTGCGGTTCGAGCCAGGCACGCTGCATGTCCACCAGCAACAGCGCGGTGTGATCGGTGACATACGGCAAATCCCGCGGCGAGCGGTGGGGAAGGCTGAACATCCTTATTTATCCTCCAGCAGGTGGGTGTTGAAGTCATTGCGCAGGGCATCGATGCCTTCCAGGCGATCGGCGAGGTTTTCGGTGCGCAAGGTCAGGCAGGCAATCAGCGCTTCGACCTGCGCCAGCGCCGGCACCATGGTGTCGAACGGCGAGGCCGATTCCACCGGGGCGCTGATGATCAAGTCGGCCAGTTCGCGCAGCGGCGAGGCGTAGATGTCGGTGAACAGCACCACGCGGGCGTTGTTGTTCTTCGCCGCACTGGCGACCCGCAGGGCCTGAGTCTGGTAGCGGCGGTAGTCGAACAGCAGCACCACGTCCTGACGTTGCAGATCAAACAGTCGATCAGGCAGTTGCGCGTTGTCTTCCAGGGCGAAGCATCCGGGGCGCAACAGGCGCAGGTGATTGAGCAGGTAAGTGGCCATCAGGCTGCTAAAGCGCCCGCCAAAGCAATACACCTGATGCCGTGCGTCGAGCAGCCAGTCGGTGAGAATGCGCACATCTTCGGGTTGGGTCAGCGATTGGGTTTCGACCAGCAGGCGATGGCTGTCGCCCAGGTAGTGGCTCCAGGCGTCGTCCTTGTGTTGATGAGCGCGCGGTTGCAGCAGCGTGCGCGGCGAGCGCAGGCGGTGGTCCATGTCGCTGAGCAGGGCATCCTGGAATTCGGCATAACCGCCGAAACCGAGTTTTTTCACCAGCCGCACAATGGTCGGATCGCTGACGCCGGCATGTTCGGCCAGACGCGCCATCGGCCCCAGACCGTTGCGTGGGTACTGATCAAGCAAGGCGCGAACGACTTTGCGCTCCGACGGCGTAAGATCCAGGCCGGGATCGGTGATCAGGTCTCTGAGAGGGGGCATCCGGGCTCCTGCTGGATGAGGGTGTTGAATTCGCTTCATAATCCGTTAAAACAGTATTTATGTAACTGACGTTACATGTCTAGTGAATTTTTCAGCGTGTTGAAACGGCGCCAAAATGGGGCGCGGTGCCCGTGTAACAAGGGCTACACGGATTTCGACCGGCCTTGTAGTCCATCGCCCACAACGCTGTCAGATATTGCCGTATTCCTGGCGTAGTCGGTTTTCGTCGGTGGCTATCCGACGGCCCCGCAACCCTCGGTTTGCGGCACAATTGCCCACAGAGCGGCTTTGCGCCGTTGATTTTCATCAGGGTCTATCGGAGCCATGCCTGTGCAAACCACTCGTTTGACATTGATTTGCCATGCTCGAACCGTCGCACAGAAATTGGCGTGTTTTCCTACGAATGAACCCGTTGAAAATATCGACCTGGCGTCAGGCGCACTGGCCGAGCGTTTCGATGCCGCGCGACGCTTGATTTGCGCGCCGGAATTGCGCACGCAACAGACAGCGGCGTGGTTTGGTACGGATGCGCAGGTTGATGAGGCGCTGCGCGATTGTGACTGGGGACGCTGGCACGGGGTATCGATCAAATCCCTGCAAAACTCTGAAGGCGCAGCGCTGCACGCCTGGCTCGAAGATCCCTGCGCGACACCTCACGGCGGTGAGTCGGTGGCGCAGTTATGCGAGCGCGTGGCGATTTGGCTGAGCAGCCTGCAAACCACGCCGGGACATGTGGTAGCGGTGACGCATCCCTTTGTTATCCGCGCTGCGCTGAGCCACACGATGGGCGGCGCGGCGTTTCATGACATTGATGTCGAACCGTTGTCGATGGTCGAACTACGCTTCACCGGGCGCTGGCGTCTGCGTCTGCCAGGCCTGGACGTTAAAGGAGCACTTTGATGAAACAACTGCTGGTGATCGGCATCGGTGCCGGGAATCCCGACTACATCACGATGCAGGCCGTGAAGGCGCTGAATCGCGTCGATGTGTTCTTTTTGATGGATAAAGGCCAGAGCAAAGACAAACTGATCGACCTGCGCCGCGAGATCTGTGAACGCTACATCAGCGACCCCGACTATCGCTTCGTCGAAGCCCACAGCCCGGAGCGCGAACGCGGTGATGTCGACTACACGGCCAGTATCGATGACCTGAACCGTGCCAAGCAGCAGACCTTCGAACGCCTGATCAATGACGAATTGTCTGACGGCCAGTGCGGCGGTTTCCTGGTGTGGGGCGATCCGGCGTTGTACGACAGCACCGTGCGCATCCTTCAGGCGATTCTGGCCTCGGGTGCATGTGCCTTCGAGTTTGAAGTGATCCCTGGGATTACCAGCGTGCAGGCGCTCGCGGCGCAGCACAAAGTGCCGTTGAATACGATCGGTCGTTCCATCGAAATCACCACCGGGCGGCGTTTGGCGGCAGGGCAGGTGAGTGATACGGACAGTCTGGTGGTGATGCTTGATGCTGAGGATTCGTATCACCAAGTCGCCGATCAGCAGACCGAGATTTACTGGGGGGCTTACCTCGGCACGCCGGACGAGATTTTGATCAGCGGCAGGCTGGCGGATGTCGCGGATGAGATCGAGCGGGTGCGCAAGAAGGCGCGGGCGGAGCATGGGTGGATCATGGATACGTATTTGCTGCGCAAGCCCTAGATTTTCGCTGACTGGGAGGGCCTCTTCGCGAGCAGGTCGAATCGTCGCACCGTCGCTCCCACATTTTGAAATGCATTTCCCTGTGGGAGCGAGCCTGCTCGCGAAGGCGTCGGAACATTCAACGCACATTTCGAACATGCAAAAAAACACCCGGTGCAACGTAAGTCGCACCGGGTTTTTGTTGCCAGCAAGCGGCGGATGTCGTGGATCCACCATTCACTGTTGAACTCTGGTTATGCGCGTTCCAGCGCCAGCGCCACACCCTGACCGCCGCCGATGCACAGGGTCGCCAGACCCTTTTTCGCATCACGCTTGATCATTTCATGCAGCAGGGTCACCAGCACGCGGCAACCCGATGCACCGATCGGGTGACCGAGGGCGATGGCGCCGCCATTGACGTTGACCTTGTCCAGATCCCATTGCAGATCCTTGGCCACCGCCAGCGATTGCGCGGCGAACGCTTCGTTGGCTTCGATCAGGTCGAGCTGGCCGATGTCCCAGCCGGCCTTGTCGAGGCAGCGGCGGGTGGCCGACACCGGGCCAATACCCATGATTGCTGGATCAACACCAGCGTTGGCATAAGCGGCGATGGTCGCCAAAACTGGCAGGCCGAGGGCTTTGGCTTTCTCGGCGCTCATCAGAATGACCGCAGCGGCGCCGTCATTCAGCGACGAAGCGTTGCCAGCCGTGACGCTGCCGTCCTTTTTAAAAGCCGGACGCAGTTTCGCCAGGGATTCGGCAGTGGTGTCGCCACGCGGTTGTTCGTCAACCTTGAACGCCACCGGATCGCCCTTGCGCTGTGGAATCAGGATCGGCGTGATCTCATCGACAAAGCGACCGGCTTCAATCGCAGCGGCGGCTTTCTGCTGGGAAGCGGCGGCAAAAGCATCTTGCTGCTCACGGCTGATCTCGTACTTGTCGACCAGATTCTCGGCGGTGATACCCATGTGGTAATCATTGAACGCATCCCACAGACCATCGCTGATCATGGTGTCGACGATCTGTGCGTGGCCCATGCGCAGACCGGTGCGAGCGCCCGGCATGACATAGTTGGACAGGCTCATGTTTTCCTGGCCACCGGCGATGATCACGTCAGCGTCGCCGCAACGGATCGCCTGCGCGCCGAGGTGCAGGGCTTTCAGGCCCGAACCGCAGACCTTGTTCAGGGTCAGCGCCGGTACGGCGTGGGGCAGGCCGGCCTTGATCGCCGCTTGACGCGCCGGGTTCTGGCCGGCGCCGGCCGTGAGGACCTGGCCCATGATCACTTCATCGACCTGCGCACCGTCCAGACCGGTCTGCTCGAGCAACTGGCGGATCACCGCCGCGCCCAGATCAACGGCGGACACGCTGGCCAGCGAACCCTGGAAACTGCCGATCGCGGTACGCGTGGCGGCAACAATTACGACGTCTTGCATTTTCGAATTCCTCACTGGGCAGCGAACTGCATTTCCGGTACGTGATCCGGGACGATCAGTTTACCAGCGGTTTTGGCGACGATTTCCTCGACGCTGACGCCAGGTGCGCGTTCCTTGAGGACAAAAGCGCCATTTTCGATTTCCAGGTAGGCGAGGTCGGTCAGCACACGTTTGATGCAACCGGCGCCGGTCAGCGGCAGGCTGCATTTGGCGAGTAGCTTGGACTCACCATCCTTCGATGCGTGGGTCATGATCACGATGATGTTGTCGGCGCCGGCCACCAGATCCATCGCGCCGCCCATGCCCTTGACCAGTTTGCCGGGGATCATCCACGAGGCGATGTTGCCTTCGACGTCGACTTCGAACGCGCCGAGCACGGTCAGGTCGACGTGGCCACCACGGATCATCGCGAAGGATTCGGCGGAGTTGAAAATCGACGCGCCGATGCGCGCGGTCACGGTCTGTTTGCCAGCGTTGATCATGTCGGCATCGATGGTCTCTTCAGTCGGAAACGGGCCCATGCCGAGCAGGCCGTTTTCCGATTGCAGCATGACTTCCATGCCTTCGGGGATGTAGTTGGCGACCAGGGTCGGAATGCCGATGCCGAGGTTCACATAAAAGCCGTCCTGCATTTCGCGGGCGACGCGCTGAGCCATTTGTTCGCGGGTAAGTGCCATGTTCTTGTTCTCCGTCAGCCTGAATTATTTGCGGATGGTGCGCTGTTCGATGCGTTTTTCGAACGTGCCGCAAATGACCCGATCGACGTAGATGCCCGGGGTGTGGATCTGCGAGGGGTCGAGTTCGCCGGGTTCGACGATTTCTTCGACTTCAACCACGGTGATCTTGCCGGCGGTGGCGGCCAGCGGGTTGAAGTTCTGCGCGGTGTGACGGTAGACGACGTTGCCGAAGTGGTCGGCTTTCCAGCCTTTGACGATGGCGAAGTCGCCGGTGATGGATTCTTCCATCAGGTACTTGCGCCCTTTGAATTCGCGCACTTCCTTGCCTTCGGCAACCGGGGTGCCGACGCCGGTGGCAGTGAAGAAGGCCGGAATGCCGGCGCCGCCTGCGCGCATCTTCTCGGCCAAGGTGCCTTGCGGGGTCAGGATGACTTCGATGTCGCCTTTGAGCAGTTGCTCTTCGAACAGCTTGTTTTCGCCAACGTAGGAGGCGATGACTTTGCTGATCTGACGATCAGTGAGCAGTACGCCGAGGCCAAATCCGTCGACGCCACAGTTGTTGGAAACGACGGTGAGGTCGCGGGTGCCTTTGCGCTTGATCTCGGCGATCAGGTTTTCCGGAATGCCGCACAGACCGAAGCCGCCGGCGATGACGGTCATGCCGTCCTCAAGCCCGGCCAGGGCTTCCTCGTAGGAACTCACGCGCTTGTCGAAACCTGCCATATGCACCTCTTTTATTATTTGCGGGCGGCTGGCTAGCCGAATGGTTGGAGTGTCTCGCTGGAAGATATATTTGTTAAGTTGATTTTTAAGGTTGATTGATAGATAAAACTCAACAAAGGTATTCATCCCCTGTAGGAGCTGCCGAAGGCTGCGATCTTTTGATCTTATAAAACCGACATTAAAAGATCGCAGCCTGCGGCAGCTCCTACCTGACCGAGTTTCATGTCCTGAGGTTTGAGTATGACCATCAAACAGATCCGCGCATTCCTCGCCGTGGCCCAGAGCTTGAGTTTCGCCGTGGCTTGCGAGCGCCTGCACCTGTCGCAATCGGCGTTGAGCCTGACCATCAAAGCGCTGGAAGAGGGCCTGGGCGGGCGCCTGTTCAGCCGCAACACCCGCAATGTCGCGCTGACAGCGGAAGGCGAATCGCTGCTGCCGCTGGCCCGGCGCCTGATTGCTGACTGGGACAATGCCGAAGACGAAATGCGCCAACGCTTCAGCCTGCAGCGCGGGCGGGTGACGCTGGCGGCGATGCCGTCGTTCGCTGGCAACCTGCTGCCGCCCATCCTCAAGACCTTTCGCGCGCGCTATCCGAACGTCAATGTCACGGTCAACGACGTGATCAACGAGCAAGTGCTGGAGATGGTTCGTGATCGCCAAGTCGAACTGGGCGTCGCGTTCGAGCCGATGCAAAACACCTCAATGGTATTCACGCCGTTGTACATGGATCGCTTCGTCGCGGTGGTGCCGAAGGATTCGCCGCTGACGCAGCGCGGTGAGATCGATTGGCAGACGCTGCTGCAGCAGCCGTTCATCACCTTGCAGCGACCCTCGACGGTACGGGTGATGCTCGAAGAGCACTTGCAGGCGCGCGGCATGAAGTTGCCGGTGGAGTTTGAAAGCCATCAATTGGCAACGGTCGGGCGGATGGTCGCCAGCGGTCTGGGCGTCAGTGCCGTCCCGGCGTTGTGCGCCGGGCAGATGCAGGAGCTGGGCGCCCACTGTCTGACCCTGGATGATTCGGTGGAACGGGCAATTGGTGTGTTGACCGAGCCGGGCAATGAACTGTCGGCAGCGGCGCAGGCGTTGTTCGATATTCTCAAGGCTGAAGATCTCGGGCGACTGTGAGATCTACCCCCTCACCCCAACCCTCTCCCCCAAGGGGGGCGAGGGGGAAGGGAGCTGATCGGGGACATTTCAGAAAATGGGTTCGACTCGAAATTTTCAGATCGACGTATTGCTTCAGAACAACCCGGTCAGCTCCCTCTCCCTTGGGAGAGGGCTGGGGTGAGGGGCCTGGGTCCTGAGTCGAGCGCAGAGTGCAGCAACTCACCTATCCAGCTCCCTGACCAGCAGGGGCAACAGCTGTTCACACGACGCTTCAATCTTCAAATCCAGCAAATCATCCGCGCGAGTCTTGCCCAGATTGATCGCAATCAACGGCTTGCCACGATCGGCAATCACCCGGCACAAACGAAACGCCGAATACGCCATCAACGAAGACCCCACCACCAACATCCCCGCCGCATTTTCTGCCGCCGCCATCGCCCGAGCCGCCGTGGGCTGCGCGACGTTCTCGCCGAAAAACACGACGTCCGGTTTCATTCGTTCGCCAGCGCAATGCGGGCACTGCGGTACTTGAAAACGCGCCTCGAACGCCGGATCAAGCAGAGTGTCGCCATCCGGTGCCTGCACCGCATCGACCCCGGCCAGATACGGATTGTGCAATTCCATCAATTGCTGAATCGAATCGCGCTCGCTGCGCTGGCCGCAGTCCAGGCACAGGACGCGATGCAGGCTGCCGTGCAGTTCGATCACATCGTGGCTGCCGGCCTGATCGTGCAGGGTGTCGACGTTCTGGGTGATCAAGTCGCGGATCAGCCCACCGTGCTGCAAATCGGCCAATGCCTCGTGAGCCGCGTTTGGCTGCGCCTGACGCACCCTCGGCCAGCCGAGCATCGCACGCGCCCAATAGCGGCGGCGTGACTCGGGGGCGGCGAGGAATTCCTGGTACATCATCGGCTGCCGGCCACGGCGTACACCGTCGCTGTCGCGGTAATCCGGAATGCCCGACGGCGTGCTGATGCCGGCCCCGGTCAATACGATGAAGTCGCCATCGGCCATCACCTCTTGCAAGGTGTCGAGGTGTTCGCGGGTCGGGCTGTCGAGCATGGTCAGCGCTCCGGAAGGACGTTGCCAGCAGGTTAGCACGCGACCCGCGCGGGTTACTTGCGCGCCTCCAGAATCAGGTTGAACGGTGTTTGCGTCGCCCGACGGAAGTGCTTGAACCCGGCCTCGACAAACACCTTGCGCAGACGCATTTCTCCCGCCTGCGCACCCAGGCCGAGGCCGACTTCCTGCGACAACGAGTTGGGCGTGCAGATAAACGTCGAGGCCGCGTAGAACAGCCGCCCGACCGGGTTGATGTTGTCATCCAGTGTGTCGTTGGCGAATGGTTCGACCAGCAACACCGTGCCGTCGTTTTTCAGCGAGTCATAGGCGTGACGCGCGGCGCCGACCGGGTCGCCCATGTCGTGCAGGCAATCGAAATAGCAGATCAGGTCGTAGTCGTTGCCGGGGTAGCTCTTCGCCGAACCCTGGAAGAACTTCGCCCGGCTGCTGACGCCACCTTCCTCGGCGCGCTGGGTGGCAACAGTGATCGATGGCGCGTGGTAGTCGTAGCCGACGAAGCGCGAGTTGGGAAAGGCCTGGGCCATGATCACCGTTGACGCGCCATGGCCGCAGCCGATGTCGGCGACTTTGGCACCTTCCTCCAGTTTGGCCACCACACCGTCCAGCGCCGGCAGCCATTCGGCGATCAGGTGGCCTTTGTAGCCGGGTCGGAAGAATCGCTCGGTGCCGCTGAACATGCATGGGTGGTGATCGCCCCAGGGCAGGGCGCCGTTGCCACGCATGGCTTTGACCAGTTTGTCCTTGTCGTGGAAAAACGACGCCACCACCCCGAGGCCGCCGGCGACGTATACCGCAGAGTCTTCGACGGCCAGGGCCAGCGCCTGCTCTTCCGGTAAACGGAACTGGCCGTCGTGGTGTTCCATGTAGCCGGACGCCGCGTGAGCGCTGAGCCATTCGCGCACCAGACGCGGGTTGCAGGTGGTTTTGGCGGCGAGGGCATCGGCGCTGATCGGCTGACTGTCGGCCATGGCCCGGTACAAGCCGAGTTCTTCGCCGACGATGACATTGGCCAGCATCGCCGCGCCGCCCATGTCGTTGACCAGTTTGCCCATGAATTGGTTGAGCTTCGCCTCGTCCATCATGTGTGCTCCTGAAACAGGATCACCGTCCGGCGGCGTCGAAGGTCGAGGCGTGCGCCACCGGGCGGTGGTCACGGAGTTGGGCAGGGCACGGCTGACGTCCTGCGTCCCCCTCGACTGGGTAATGAATGAGTCTAGCCCCGGTCCGGGGCTGGCGCTGTCTTTGTGAATAGCGAAAAATCGGGTGGGAGCGAGCCTGCTCGCGAAGAGGCCAGCCCAGTCGCCATCGTTGTCGACTGTTCGGCAGCCTTCGCGAGCAGGCTCGCTCCCACAGGTTTTTCAGTGTGTATCACTGTGTATCGCGATGCTTGAAGGATACACAGGGCTGCAAATGCCCGGTCATGTGCACACAGCCGTGATACAGCCAGCGGTTCAACTCGGCGAAACCCACTGCTGAGGTACATCCCATGCAAATTCCTCCCTTGATAGCGCAACCCAGCGTCGGCCTCGGCCTGCGCCGTGGCTTGCTGAAAGACCTGCAAGCTGCCCGCAGCGGCGATTTCGACTTTCTCGAAGTCGCCCCGGAAAACTGGATCGGCGTCGGCGGCGCCCACGGTGCGGCGTTGCGTGAACTGGCCGAGCGCTACCCGTTGTCCTGCCACGGTTTGTCGCTGTCACTTGGCGGGTCGGCACCGCTGGATGTCGGGTTCTTGCAGGAAGTGCGGGTGTTTCTCGATCATTACAACGTGCCGCTGTACAGCGAACACCTGAGTTATTGCAGCGATGACGGGCATTTGTATGACTTGCTGCCATTGCCGTTCACCGAAGAGGCGGTGCACCACGTCGCCGCGCGAATCCGCCAGGCGCAGGACATTCTGGGGCGGCGTCTGGCCATCGAAAACGTTTCTTACTATGCCGCGCCGCGTCAGGACATGGACGAAGTGACCTTCACTAATGCCGTGCTGCGCGAGGCCGATTGCGACCTGCTGCTGGACGTCAACAATGTCTACGTCAACGCGATCAACCACGGCTTCGATGGGCAAACCTTTCTCGCCAGTCTCGAGCCGGGCCGGGTGGTCGGCATGCATGTGGCCGGGCATTTCGATGAGTCCGACACGCTGAAAATCGACACCCATGGCGCCTCGGTAAAACCGCAGGTCTGGTCGCTGCTGGCCGAGGCTTACGCACGATTTGGCGCACAGCCAACGCTGCTTGAGCGAGATTTCAATTTTCCGGCGTTTTCTGAGCTGGTCGCTGAGTTGCAAACCATTCGCCACTTGCAGTCGGGGGGCAACCATCGTGGATAACCTGATACTGCAACAACAGGCGCTGACCCGATATTTGCGCGACCCCGAGCATCAATTGCCGCCGGCCGACATGAACGCGGCGCGGGTCAACGTCTATCGCGATCTGGTGTTCAACAACGTATCGCAATTGCTAAGCGGCACGTTCCCGGTATTGATCCGGATCATCGGTGAGCAACGCTGGGGTTTGCTGGTGCGCGGCTTTTTGCGTGACTGGCGGGCGCAGACGCCGAAGTTCGGCGAGATTGCCGAAACCTTTCTCGACTATCTGGCCACGCAACCGCAGGTAATGCGCGAAGGCGAGTGGCCGGCGTTTTTGCTGGAGTTGGCGCATTACGAATGGGTCGAGATGGTTTTGCAACAATCCGATGCTCAGGCGCTGCCGGCGACCGATCCGGCGCTGATGCTGGAACGCCCGCTGCAGGTCTCGGCACTGGCCTGGCCGTTGGCGTATGCGTGGCCGGTGCATGAAATCGATCCAATCCATCAACCTGCAACGCCACCGGCTCAACCGACTCTGTTGCTGGTACGGCGTGCGACGGACTGGAGTGTGAAGTTTTCCGAGCTGAGTCCGTTGGCTTGGCGGTTGTTGCAGCGCATCACTGAGTTTGCGTCGTTGACGGGGCGCGAGCAGTTGCAAGGTCTGGCGCAGGAGGCCGGGCAGCCCGCCAGCAATTCGTTCATGGATAACGGTCTGGTGTTGTTGCGGCAGATGCATGAGGACCAGGTGATCGGTCTGGCATCTTGAACACTTGAATCGCGCCGCACACTGTGGGAGCGAGCCTGCTCGCGAAAGCGATCTGTCAGTCGAACTAAACATTGACTGACAGGACGCCTTCGCGAGCAGGCTCGCTCCCACAGGGACTTTCGCTGTTATCAGGAGTGCAGGGGGAGTTTCAGTTCCGCGCACAACCCGCCTCCCTCGCGGTTGCTCAAGGTCAGCGAACCACCCAGCGCCATCGCCAGTTGCTGGGCGATGGCCAAGCCTAGTCCGGTGCCGCCGGTATCGCGATTTCGCGAGTTTTCCACGCGGTAGAACGGTTGCAGCACCTGCGCCAGTTCGGCATCGGCGATGCCCGGGCCGCGATCCATGACGGTGATCGCAAGGCTGCCCTTGTTGGCTTCGACCCAGACTTCGGCGGCTCCGGCGAACTTCAGCGCGTTGTCGGTAAGATTCACCAGCACCCGGCGCAACGCATGGGGGCGGGTGTCGATGACCGCCGCACTTTTGCCGACCAGTTGCACCTGTTTGCCCATGTCCTGATAGTCGAACACCAGGCTTTCGAGGAAGGAATCCATATTGGTGCGGCGGCTTTCCTCGGTCGAGCCATGGATGCTGCGCGCATAGGCCACGCCTTCGCGCACCAGGTGCTCCATCTCGCTGAGGTCATTCCACAGTTTGTCTTTCTCGACGCAATCGTCCATGAGTTCGGCGCGCAGTTTCATCCGCGTGATCGGCGTTTGCAGGTCATGGGAAATCGCCGCCAGCAGTTGCATGCGTTCTTTGAGGTAGGCGGCGATGCGCGTCTGCATCGCGTTGAATGCCCGTGCTGCGTAAACCACTTCGTTCGGGCCGCTTTCGTCGAGGTTGATCGGATGGGCGTTGGGGTCGAGGGTTTCCACAGCGTTGGCCAGCCGGGTCAAGGGGCGGACCGCAATGCGTACGGCCAGCCAGGTGCAGGCAATCATCAGCGCCAGTTGCCCGAGCAAGACCGCCTGCAACCACGGTGACAACGGGACCATGGCGGGGCGCACGTCGATGGTCACCGGGCTGCCGTCGCTCAGGCGCAGATGGCCTTGAAAATGTTTCTTTGGCCCGGGAATGTCGGAGAAGGTCAGCGGATAGCGTTCACCAATGGCCTCGGTGATCGAGGTGACAGCCACCGGTACATCACCGGTCTCGATCGGCGTGCCCGGTTCGCCTTCGCTCAACAGGTAGCCATAATTTTTTCGCGCCAGACGCTCGAGCCAGGCAGGGCGCTCTTCGGCAGGCAAGCGATCAAGGATCGCAATCGAGGTCGAGACGTCGGTCTCGAGATTGCCGAGCATGGTGTTCTTGGCGCTTTGGTAACGTTCGTAATACTGCGCGCCGAACGACAGCGCCTGGGCAAGCAGCAGGCCGATCAGGAAAATCAGCGACAGGCGTGAGGCGAGGGTGCGTGGCCAGTGCAGATCGACGCTCATGCCGGGGCACCGAGAAGCTCGACCGGCAGCGAGAACACGTAACCTTCACTGCGCACGGTCTTGATGTAGGCCGGCTCGCGCGCATCATCGAGCAAACGTTGACGCAACCGGCTGACCAGCAAATCGATCGAGCGGTCGAACAGATCAGCATCACGGCCCTGAGTCAGATTGAGCAGTTGATCGCGGCTGAGCACCCGTTGCGGGTGATCGAGAAAGACCCGCAGCAAACGGTATTCGGCGCCGCTGAGGGCGACCATGGTGCCGTCCTTGTCGAGCAGGTGTCGGGCTGAAGTGTCCAGTTGCCAACGGCCGAAGGCCAGCAGACGCCCGGCCTCGGTGACCACCAGATTAGGCGGCAGCATCCGCGTGCGGCGCAGCACGGCGTTGATCCGCGCGAGCAATTCGCGGGCGGCGAACGGTTTGGTCAGGTAATCGTCGGCGCCCATTTCCAGGCCGATGATGCGGTCGGTTTCATCGTTGCGCGCGGTGAGCATCAACACCGGCGTGGCCTTGTGTTTGCCCACCCGCAGTTCGCGGCACAGCTGCAGGCCATCGTCGCCGGGCATCATGATATCGAGCACGATCAGGTCGACAGTGTTGGCTTCGAGAAAGCTGCGCATCTGCCGGCCATCGGCAACCACCGTGGTGCGCAGACCGTTTTTCTTCAGGTAGTTGCCTACCAGTTCACGGATCTCGCGGTCGTCGTCGACGATGAGAATGTGATCGACATGATCCATCGGTTCAAGCCTCAGTCAGAAGGGGAATGCCGTGCAGTCTATAGAGCCTTCAATGGCTCGCCTGCCTGCCTTTGTATTGCAGTGTATCTGCCGTGTTCGCGGATACACGGAGACGCAAAAACGCGAATTTTCCAGGGTTTTGTATCGCTGTGTATCCCCCGATGGCAGGGATACACAGCGATTGAAACGCGCCTGTTCCCGACACAGACGCGATACCTCGCGAGCCTCAAATAGGCTCCATCGAGGCCCACACAGATCGCCTCGGCTCAAACCCCACTAAGCCTTGAGGAACACGCCATGAACAACAAATCCGTAATCGCCGCCTGCCTGTTTGCCGCACTGAACATCTGCACGCTGTCGGCCCGTGCCGAAGCCGCTGTCACCCCGCAAACCTACACCTACGGCACCCACCTGGATATCCAGAAAGTGATCTCGCTGAAACAGGACAACTCGGTGGCTTGCGGCATCGTCGAGGCGCGCATGACCTACCTCGATTCGGCCGGTCAGACCCGCGTGCTTGATTACAGCAAATTCGCTGACGGCTGCAACAACGACAACTAAGCCATCACTCTTTATAGAAGGAAACAGCCATGAACAACGTATCGCGCTTTTTGACCGCCATCGCCTTCTCCCTGGCCGGCGTCGCCGCCCACGCCAACGCCGCGGTTGAACAGCATAGCTGCCACAGCGGCACCTGCTTCCAACTGACGCCGGTGGTCAAGCAGGGCAGCGATGGCCTGATTGCCGCAGACGGTTCCAACCGCACACCGCAGGGCCAGATGTTTGCTGCAGACGGTTCCAGTCGCACACCGCAAGGCCAGATGTTTGCCGAGAACGGCGCCAGCCGTACGCCGCAGAGCCATTGGCTGGAAAGCCAGAACGTTTGAATGGCTCGTCACATTCATTGATCAAGGGTGACTCACCATGTACCTCATCGCATTCCTCGGCGGTCTGCTGACCGTGCTCAGCCCCTGCATTCTGCCGGTGGTACCGTTTCTGTTTGCCGGCGCCCAACGCAGCCGCGCTTCAATACTGCTGACCTTAAGTGGCATGGCCCTGACCTTCGCGCTGATCTCAAGCCTGGCGGTGGTCAGCAGTGAATGGGTGATTCAGGCCAGCAACAGCGGCCGTTACGTCGCCCTGATCGTGATGAGCGTGTTCGCCCTGTCGCTGATCTCGGCGCGTATCGGCGACTGGCTGACACGTCCCTTCGTGATGCTCGGCAATCGTCTCGACCCGGATACCCGGAAAAAGGCCGGGCCGATGGGGTCGATCATGCTTGGCGTGGCTACAGGGCTGCTGTGGGCACCGTGCGCTGGGCCGATTCTCGGCGTGATCCTCACGGGTGCCATGCTGCAAGGCGCCAACGCGCAGACCAGTCTCTTGTTGCTGGCCTACGGCGCCGGCAGTGCGCTGTCGCTGGGCACGCTGATCTTCACCGGACGCGGCTTGGTCAATCGCCTGAAACCGTCGATTCCATTCACCGGTTGGCTGCGCCGTGGTGCCGGGGTTGCGGTACTGGCAACGGCAGCGGTGATTGCCACCGGCTTCGATAAAACCTTGTTGGCGAAGACCTCCTCTGAGGGTGTGGCGAGCGTCGAAAAAAGCGTTCTGGAAAATGTGCCGAAAGTGGTCGACTACTTCGTCAGCAAAGTCCGCGCGGACTCGCCGATGGAGGAGGGCAAAGGCGCGATGCCGTCACTGGCCGGCGCAGTGCAATGGTTGAACTCGCCGCAGCTGAGCGCTGAAGCCTTGCGCGGCAAAGTGGTGCTGGTGGACTTCTGGACCTACGACTGCATCAACTGCCAGCACACCTTGCCGTACGTCAAAGACTGGGCGAAGAAATACGAAAAGGACGGCCTTGTGGTGATCGGTGTACACACCCCGGAATATGGCTATGAGCGGATCATCGACAACGTCAAGGATCAGGTGAGAAAGCTCGGCATTACCTACCCGGTGGCCATCGACAACAACTACGCGATCTGGCGTAACTTCGACAATCAATACTGGCCAGCGCACTACCTGATCGACGCCAAGGGGCAGGTGCGTTACAGCCACTTCGGCGAAGGTCGCTACGAAGCGCAGGAGCAGATGATCCAGCAGTTGCTGCAGGAGGCGAAGGCGCCTGCCGCTTGATCAGCAAAACCAATGGCTCAGAGGTCACGCACCATGAGCCATTGTTCGTTGTCCCAGGCGCGAAAACGCTCCAGCACCTGCCAGCCGCGTTTGGCGTAGTAGTCCTGTTTGGTCTGCGTGTGCAGATAAAGACGCGCAAACCCGCAGTCTTTCGCTTCCTGACAAGTCTCCTCAATCAAGCGTTCCGCAAGTCCTTGCCCGCGAGCGTCGGGGCTGACGAACACGCAGGCCAGCCAAGGCCCGAGATCAGGGCGCAGAGCGAGGTCATCGCGTGCCAGCGCCGCGCCGCCGAGCAGACGATCACCGTCCATGGCAATCAGACAGGGCCAGTCACCATTGCCTTGGCCCTCGGCAAATTCGCGCTGCCACTCGGCCAGCGGGTGGCCGACGTATTCGTAGGGAAATTGTTGGTGAATCCATTGGGCATAACGGTCGCTGTGGTGCATGTGATGTGCCAGCCAATCGATTTGCAGTGACATCAGTCGAGTCCGTTCCAGAAGCGAGCGTGCATCAGAAACCAATCTCCGAACGTTGGCAATCCGGAAGCTGTTGCAGAGGCTTTACAGATCTCCACCACTCATCGGCAAACCCCCTGTTTTCAAGGGTTGCCGGACGATCGGCAGGGACGCCAACCGGTAGCAGCGCGATAGTGCGTGAGCAGGGTCACTGCCGACCCTGCCACATAAAAAGAACGCGAGGTTGCCATGCCGAAATTCGTGATTGAACGCGAGATTCCAGGAGCCGGGAAGCTGTCGGAAGCAGAACTCAAAGCCGTGTCGCACAAGTCCTGTGACGTATTGCGCGAGCTCGGCCCGCAGGTACAGTGGCTGCAGAGCTATGTCACCGCAGACAAAATCTATTGCGTGTACATCGCGCCTGACGAAGAGCTGGTGCGCGAGCATGCCAGGCTCGGTAGTTTTCCGGCCAACAGTGTGGCGCGTGTGATGACGGTCATCGATCCGACGACCGCCGAATGATCACAGATCCCACCCGCAGCGGAGTTCACTCTTATGAGCACCCCGATTGATCTGACTGCCTTGAAAGAACGCCAGAAAGTCGCCTGGGCCAGTGGCGACTACGCCGTGATCGGCACGACGTTGCAAATCGTCGGCGAAAACCTCGCCGAAGCCTGCGACCTGCGTTGCGACGAGGAGGTGCTGGATGTCGCTGCCGGCAACGGTAATGCGACGCTGGCGGCGGCGCGGCGCGGCTGTCTGGTCACCTCGACCGATTACGTCGCGGCACTGCTGGAACGTGGACAGGACCGTGCCCGGGCGGAGCATCTCGATGTGACGTTTCAGGTCGCCGATGCCGAAGCGCTGCCGTTCGCCGACGAGAGCTACGACGCCGTGCTGTCGACCTTTGGCGTGATGTTCGCACCGGATCAGGACAAGGCTGCTGCCGAACTGGGCCGGGTTTGTCGTCGTGGCGGGCGGATTGGTCTGGCCAACTGGACCCCGGAAGGTTTTGTTGGCCAGATGTTCAAGACTCTCGGCCGTCATCTGCCGCCACCTGCCGGTGCCCAGCCGCCCTCGAATTGGGGCTCTGATGCCTGGCTGCACAAGCATTTCGATGACCGTGATTTTCTGCTGCGTGTGACACGTCGCGAGTTCAACTTTCGCTATCGCTCGGCCGCGCATTTCATCGATATTTTCCGCCATTGGTACGGGCCGGTACACAAGGCCTTCGCCGCATTGCCGCCGGAGAGCGGGCAGGCGCTGGAAAGCGATCTGGCCGATCTGCTCAATCGTTTGAATCGGGCGGGGGAGGAGTCGCTGGTGGTGCCGAGTGAGTATCTGGAGGTGGTGATCACTAAACGCTGAGTCACTCACTATTTTCAAATTTTTGGTGACCACCTGTGGGAGCGAGCCTGCTCGCGAAGACGGAGTGTCAGACAACATATTTGTCGAATGACACAGCGCTTTCGCGAGCAGGCTCGCTCCCACAAGGGAAATGTAGTTGGGGCGGAAGACCTATTTCACCTGCGGCCGATCAAACCACTCCAGCGCCGTGCGCCAGATGCAGATCCCCAGAAAGTACGCCGACATCAGTAACCACAAGCCCATCACCAATGGGTTGATCACCGGATGGTTGAGTACCAGCGACAAGCTGCACAGCAGCCAGATCGCCGTCACCGCAATGTTGATCGGCATGAACCGGCGTACCCGGAACGGGTGCAAAAACTTCATCCGGGTCACGGTCAGCAGCGCCAGACCAATCACCGTCAGAAAAGTGATCCACGGCCCCGGCCCGATGATGTACAGGCACAGCGCGACCACATTCCATGCAGCCGGAAACCCGACAAAGTAGTTGTCCTTGCTCTTCATGTTGACGTTGCAGAAACAGAACAGCGACGACACCAGAATCAGCGACACGGTCAGTAGCAGGGTGTAGTCGGGCAACGGAATGTAGCGGTAGATGAACAGCGCCGGAATGAACACGTACGTCAGGTAATCGATCACCAGATCAAGGATCGAACCGTCGAAGCTCGGCAGCACCGATTGCACGTTGACCTTGCGCGCCAGCGCACCGTCGAGGCCGTCGACAATCAGCGCCACGCCCAGCCACATCAGGCAGTGGGTCGGCTGGTTTTCCAACAGGGCGAGGGTGGCCAGAAAAGCGGTGACCACGCCAGTCGCGGTAAAACCATGGGCGCCCCATGCTTTGAGCCTGGCGATGTGTACGGTCGATATCACGGGGGCGTTCTCCAGAAAGTGAAGCAAGCCGGGTATCACCCTTGAGTAGCAGGGCGCCGGCAAACCGGGTCGGGGTTGCAGCTATCGACCGGTCTGGCCGGGATAAGGTTCACCATTGATCAATCTTAGCTGGCCGGCGAAAAAATACGCGGGCGAAATCCGCCAAGGCTTCGAGCATCAGCCAAACGGTGCTGGCGCTAAGGCCGCACGGGTCTATCGTTGCCAGACGCAGTTACTGCCAATGCTTGAGGATGACGTCATGAACACCAGCGATTTGCTTGAAAAACTGCTGCGGGGCCAGGCCCCGACAGGTCAACAAACTTCAGCGTCTGCCGGCGATGGTTTGGGTGGTTTGGGCGGGTTGCTGGGGGGACTGCTCGGTGGCGCGGATTCCAACGGTACACGCGGTGGTTCCGCGGCCGGAGGGCTGGGTGGGTTAGGTGGCTTGCTCGGTGGTTTGCTCGGTGGCGGTACCGGTGGCGGTCTGGGCGGCGCCTTGGGTGGGGCGCTGGGCGGTGGAGGTGGTGCGCGAAACCGTTCCGGTGGAACAAATTATGCGGCGCTGGCGTCGCTGGGCATGATGGCGTTCCAGGCGTATCAGGCCTGGCAACGCAGCCAGGCCAGCTCGGCACCGCAACAAACGCCGCAAACGGCTAACCTGCTTGCCGGCCCGGAGATTGAAGAACACAGCCACGCGGTGCTGCGCGCCTTGATCGCCGCGGCCAAGGCCGACGGGCGTATCGATGAATCGGAGAAACACCTGATCAGCAGCGAAATCGGCAAACACACCGATGATCCGCAGTTGCAGCAATGGCTCGACGCCGAAGTCGCCAAGCCGTTGGACCCTGGCGAAGTGGCGCAGTCAGCCGATGGCGACCCCGCCGTCGCCGCCGAAATGTACCTGGCCAGCGTGATGCTGGTGGATGACCAGCAGAGCGCCGAGCGAAGTTATCTGGATGAACTGGCTGCAGCATTGCGGATCGATCCTGAGTTGCAGGTGCATTTGGAACAGCAGACCAAAGGTCAGGCCTGAAACAACGTAAAAAACCATAGTCATCAGCAGCTCCGCCAAGGAGCTGCGTCGCCGTCCGTCCGGGCAATTTTCACGTCGATTGAATTTTTCGCAGGCGCTGCCTCTCTGCTGCTGTAGAGGCGTGTGGAACAGCGTCCTGCCAACCGACCGAGAATTTTGCCATGACTGTCCTGACCCCCCTGCAAGCTACGCCTGCCCAACCGCATCTTGTGAATGCCGCCGGGAACATCCGCCAGGTCTATGAAGCGTTGTTGCGCGATGACAATCCCCAAGGCCTTGCGCAGGCGTTTTTGCAGGAACAACTGCAACACGCCGCGCCACTCACCGATGCTTTGCCCGAAGATCCGACAACGTGGCACGCCTGGGTGGCAGAACATTGCGCCGATGTCGCTCGGCAATACGCCGACTACCTGCAACAACGCAAAGCCGGCGGGCCTCGGCAATTTTTCCGTGGCAAGGCGCAGGCGCTGTATTTCCTGCAAGCGGTGGCCCCGACCAAGCTGGTGGATGGCGCGTGGCTCTATGGTCTGTTGCCACGCTGGCAGGACCCGCGTTTCCAGGGCCTGCTGCGTACCTTTCTGGAAGAACTGGGCGAAGGTAATCCGGCGCAAAACCACGTGGTGATCTACCGCAAGCTGCTCGCTGAACACGACTTGCAGGACAGCAGCGCCATCGACGATGAACGCTACCTGCAAGGCGCAATACAATTGGCCCTCGGTGTCTGTGGTGCTGATTATCTGCCCGAGGTGATCGGCTACAACCTCGGCTATGAACAACTGCCGTTGCACCTGTTGATCAGCAGTTACGAACTCAGTGAACTGGGCATCGATCCGTACTATTTCACCTTGCACGTGACCATCGACAACGCCAGCACCGGCCACGCGCAAAAAGCCGTGCAGGCGGCGCTCGATCTGCTGCCGCTCGAGGCCGATCGCGGCGAGTTTTTGCGTCGGGTAGCGCTGGGCTATCGGCTCAACGATCTGGGGCAGGGCAGTCGCGCCATCATCGAAGGTTTCGACCTTGAGCACGAGTTGCTGGCGATGCTTGAACGCAAATGCCCATTCGCTCAGCACATGCACTCCGATTACTGCCGCTTCGAAGGGCAGACCGTCAATCAGTGGCTGGCTGCGCCGGAGCAATTGCCCGGTTTCCTCCAGGTATTGCAGAACAAAGGCTGGATCAAACGTCACGAAGACCCGCAGGCCAGTCGCTTTTGGCAACTGATCGCGGGCGACGGTGCGGCGATGTTTGGCGTGTTCAATGCCTACGAAAAACAACTGGTGCACGACTGGATTGCCGGCGACTGGACGCCGTCGGGTAAAGCGAAACCTGTTCGACGGCACAGTCAGACCGCAGCGGCCATTGAGGGGCTTGAACACGATCCCGATGTTCAAGCGCTCAACACTGCGCTGCAAGGTCAGGATGCGTTGGCGCAAATGGCGATTCTGATCCCCTGGCTCGCCCCGGCCCGCCATGCACACCCGGCCGGGCTGCTCGCCACCCGGCGTTTTATCGAACTCAAATCCCGTTTGCCTTAAGGACCTTGCCGATGAATCAGGAAGAACAACTCTGCCCCAACGACCTCGTGCTGCTGCAACTGGGCCGGCGCTTGTTGGCAGACGGATATCGGTTCGTCACACCGACGCCGTTGACCCATCAACGGGTCAACCAGCGTGACGAAGGCCAGATGGCCGACTCTTTGCGCGATGTGTTCGGTTGGTCGCGTCCGTTCGCGCCGGGCTTGTTGTCGGCCGATGAACAGCGGCAATTGCAAGAAGCGCAGGTCATTGATGCGTACGAAGGTCAGTTGAAAAGTCGCGTGCGCTGGTCAAGCCTGGATGATTTGCTGTTCGTGCATTCGGCGTTCCCTACCGAGGCCGCTGATGCGGTGTTTTTCGGCCCCGACACCTACCGTTTCGCGCAACTGATCCACGCTCACCTGCAGCAGAACTTCGCGCCGATCCAGCGTGCGGTGGATATTGGTTGTGGGGCTGGCGTCGGTGCAATCGTGATCGGCCGTGCCCGCCGCGAGGCGCAGGTGCTGGCGCTGGACATCAATCCTGCGGCGCTGCGTCTGACTGCGATCAATGCGGCGCTGGCAGAGGTCGCCAACGTTGAGGTGCAGGCCAGTGATCTGTTGCAGGGCGTCGACGGCGAGTTTGATCTGATTGTCGCCAACCCACCGTACATGGCCGATCCGGCCGAGCGCGCCTATCGCCATGGTGGTGGCACGCTGGGGGCAGGGCTGTCGCTGCGCATTGTCGAGCAGGCACTGAATCGGCTGGCACCCGGCGGCTCGTTGTTGCTCTACACCGGCGTGGCGATGGTCGACGGTCGCGATCCGTTTCTCGACACCGTGTTACCGCGACTCGATGAAAAACGCTTCGGCTGGACGTACCGCGAACTCGATCCGGATGTCTTCGGCGAAGAACTGCTTAACCCCGGTTATCAACGGGTCGACCGGATCGCTGTGGTGGCTTTGACTGTGACCCGGATTGGCTGAAGCAAGGCAGGTGCGCAATGAGCAGAAACCTTGACGACTACAACCGCATGCGCGACTTCTCGGCGACGTCCGAGCCGGCCGCCGTCAAGCGTTCGGGGCGTAAAGCCGCCACGGATCACGCGTTGCAGTTCTGCATCCAGAAGCACGACGCATCGCATCTGCACTATGACTTTCGTCTGGAACTCGATGGCGCCTTGAAGAGCTGGGCGGTGCCGAAAGGGCCGTCGCTCGATCCCAAGGTCAAACGTCTGGCGGTGCACGTCGAGGATCATCCGCTGGATTACGCGACGTTCGAGGGCAGCATTCCCGAAGGGCATTACGGCGCCGGGGATGTAATTGTCTGGGATCGCGGCGTGTGGATCCCGCTGGAAGATCCGCAGAAGGCCTACGCCAAGGGCAAGCTCAAGTTCGAACTGCAAGGCGAAAAGCTCGGTGGCATCTGGAACCTGGTGCGCACGCACATGCCGGGCAAAAAAGAACAATGGTTTCTGATCAAGCATCAGGACGATGCCGCGCGGCCGCAAGATGATTACGACGTGCTGCTGGCCGAGCCGGACAGTGTGCTGAGCGAACGCACGATCGTCGACAAACCCAAACTGGCCGCCGAGCAAAGCAAACCGCTGAAGAAACCTGCGGCGAAAACCCGCAAGCCCGCGAGCGGCAAGCTCACCGGTGCGCACAAGGCCAGACTGCCGACGCAGCTCAAGCCGGAACTGGCCACGCTGGTCGACAGCGCGCCCGAGGGGCAGTGGAGCTACGAGATCAAGTTCGACGGCTACCGGATCATGGCGCGCATCGATCATGATCAGGTGCAACTGTTCACTCGCAACGGTCACGACTGGACGCACAAGTTGCCGCAACAGGCCGCAGCCTTGGCGGCGCTGGGATTGGAGTCGGCGTGGCTGGATGGTGAAATGATCGTCGCCAACGAACAGGGCGTGCCGGATTTTCAGGCCCTGCAAAATGCCTTCGAAGCCGGGCGCAGCGGCAACATTCTCTACTACTTGTTCGATCTGCCTTATCTCAACGGCGTCGACTTGCGCGAAGTGCCGGTCGAGGAACGTCGCGCGGCGCTGGCCACGGTGCTTGGCAGCCATGAACAACCGTTGCTGCGCTTCTCCGAAGCTTTCGACGAAACTCCGGACGCACTGCTCAACAGCGCCTGCCAGATGCAGATGGAAGGCCTGATCGGCAAACGTCTCGGCTCGCCGTATGTGTCGCGGCGCAGCGGCGACTGGATCAAGCTCAAGTGCAAACATCGTCAGGAATTCGTCGTCGTTGGCTACACCGATCCGAAAGGTTCGCGCAGTGCCTTCGGCGCATTGCTGTTGGGGCTGCACGACCGCGACAGCGGTGAATTGCGCTATGCCGGCAAGGTCGGCACCGGTTTCAACGAGTCGACGTTGAAAAGCATTCTGGCCCAACTCAAACCCTTGCAGGTGAAGAAGCCGGCGGTGGTCAATCCACCCAGCGGGTTCGAAGTCAAAGGTGTGCATTGGCTCAAACCGAAACTGCTGGCAGAAGTCGCATTTGCCGAAATGACCAAGGACGGTTCGGTACGCCACGCCGTGTTCCATGGCTTGCGCGATGACAAACCGGCCAAGGACATCACAGAGGAGCGAGCGAAACCGGTGAAGACTGCAGAGAAAAAAACGCCTGCGAAAAAACCGCCGAAAAAGGCCCCTCCAAGCAACGCCGAAACCGCGCCGTCTCAACTCGGGCTGGCTAACGGCAAGGTGCGCATCACGCACCCCGATCGGGTGATCGACGCAGTCAGCGGCACCACCAAGATGCAACTGGCCGAGTATTACGCGAGCGTCGCCGAATGGATTTTGCCGCAGCTCAAGGATCGTCCGGTCGCCTTGGTGCGCGCCCCGGACGGCATCGCCGGCGAATTGTTCTTCCAGAAAAACGCCGAACGCCTGGCGATCCCCGGCATCACCACACTGGACAAAGACGTCACCGGGCAACCGGTGATGCTGATCAACAATGCCGAAGCGCTGATTGGCGCGGTGCAGATGAGCACCGTCGAACTGCACACCTGGAATGCGACCACGGTCGATCTGGACAAGCCTGATCGCTTCGTCCTCGACCTCGACCCGGATCCGGCGCTGCCGTGGAAAAGCATGGTCGAAGCGACGGCGCTGACCTTGACCGTGCTCGATGAGCTGGGCCTCAAGGCCTTCCTCAAAACCAGCGGCGGCAAGGGCATCCACCTGGTGGTGCCGCTGACCCGCAAACTCGGTTGGGACGAGGTCAAGGACTTCAGCCACGCTATCGTCACACATATCGCCAAGCTGTTGCCGGACCGCTTTTCTGCGGTGTCCGGGCCGAAAAATCGGGTTGGGCGGATCTTTATCGATTACCTGCGCAACGGTCTGGGCGCCACCACCATCTGCGCTTACGCCGCGCGTACCCGCGAAGGTTTGCCGGTGTCGGTGCCGCTATTTCGCGAGGAGGTCGCCGAGATCAAGGGCGGTAATCAGTGGAACGTGCACAACGTCCACGAGCGGCTGGCGGAGGTCGGTGACGAGCCATGGGCCGACATGAAGAAAACCCGCCAGAGCATTACCGCTGAGATGCGCAAACGCCTGGGCCTGAAAAAGTAATCAGGTGTCGCGCAGCAAGTCGTGGGCGTTGAGCAGTTCGAAGGCGATTTCCGGGTGGTTTTCCAGGCCGCGGCGGATGGCGGCCGGGATCGCTGCACGGGTCTTGCGGCACAAGCCGGGCAACTCGTCGATCTGAATGGCGATACCGCGCATGGTCCGCACTTCGTTGAAGCCGGGGGCGACGTCGACGCGCAGGCCCAATTGCTCAAACATCCGCTGTTGCAGATGTTTGAGGTCATTCAGGTCTTTGAGCATTTCGAGGCGAGCGAGCAGGCGCTTCTCTTCTTCACGGGTCAGACGCAGGATGCGCACATCCGCGCCAGGTGTCTCCAGCAACGGGTCGCGCCCGCAAATGCAGGCGCCGGGCGGGCAGGGGGAGCGCAAAGGCGCAGAAGTCGTCATGGCCTCCATCATAGAGGCCGTCGGACAGTTTTGCCTATGCGCCTTCAGCGGCCATCCATCGGCTGCTTTATCCGTGACGGCTACTGATTCAGGCCTTCGTAATGCACCAGAATCGCGTTGGCCAGATCTTCATCGCTGGCATTGAGTCCAGGATTGTCCTGGCGCGCCTGTTGCAGCACCGATTCAAGATAAACCCCACGAATGGCCCCGCCGCTGGCGACAAATGCAGACAAGTCGTCACGGGCCGGAATCACCATTTTGTGATCCTTGAAGGTCGAGTACAGCGACGCGGAGACACCGGCCGAAGTGGCGACGTCACCCGCATCAACACGGGCCAACGCCGAGCCGACCGGCAGGCATAAAAGTAAAGAAGAAACGAGCACTAACTTGCGCATGACGGTGTTCCTCCACAAGCGCGAAGCAAAAAGGGAAGGACTACATAATGTGAGAGGGGCGCGGCGGGCGGGAGTTCCGTGGCGCTGGAAAGTCTGCGCTATTGCGAGACAGACGCGGGCAACACCATGGCGGGCTGCCCGGTTTTATTTCATGAGGGTTCAGATCACCCCGCACGCCATGCGATCACCGCCACCGCCCAGCGGTTTGGGCATGTCGGCATGGTTATCACCACCGGCGTGGATCATCAGCGCGTGCCCTTTGATCTCGGAGATTTTTTTCAGACGCGGCGCCAGTACCGGGTAATTGGCGACGCCGTCAGCCGTCACGTAGACCGCCGGCAGGTCACCCAAATGGCCGTCAGCGTACGGGCCGAGATGTTTGCCGGTTTTCTGCGGATCGAAATGCCCACCCGCGGCCAGTGCGGCGCCTTTGACGCCATCCTTCATACCCGCTTCGCAACTGGCATTCTCATGCACATGGAAGCCATGCACGCCTGCTGGCAGGGATTTCAGATCGGGTGTGAACAACAGGCCATACGCGGTTTCACTGATGGTGACCGAGCCGATCGCCTGCGGTGCGCCGTCAGCGCTGACCAGATTGATGGCGACTTTTTCCGTCGCCGCGTGTGCGGTACCGATGGCGAAGGTGCCGAGCAAACCCAACCACAATGCGCGTTTCATAGCGTTTCCTTTTGCTGCATGAGAATTCAGAACGACGGAATCAATAGCCTGCCGGCATTAACCGGTGATGAAGGCGTTGGCCGTGCGCGTTGAAAAGTGAGACTTGCCGCGCAATCCGAAAGTTTTGCGGCAGTCTGCCTGCATGTCGACACCTGCTGACACGCTCTGGCGCGGCAGACCCGTGCAAATAGGCTTAACTGAAGGCTGACAAGCGCTTACGGGCGTAACGAGAGAGGAAAATCCGGTGTCGATCAAACTGCGTTTAGTGTTGCTGATTGTGACAAGTCTGCTGACGGCCTTGATCGTGAGTCTGGTCAGTTACGTCGGCAACCAGCGGATGGCCTCGGCGGTCAGCGACAACGCGGTCAGCATGAGCGCGCTGCGCAACCACATGGAAGCCGACATGATGCACGACGCCCTGCGCGCCGATGTCTACTCGGCGATGCTGGTGGGGCTAGGCAAAAGCACGAGTACGGCGAGCGAGGTGCGTGATTCGATCAACGAACATGCCGGGCATTTTCGCGAGGTGCTTGAAGACAACCTCAAGTTACCGATCAACCCGACATTGCGCACCGCGCTGGAGCAGATCAAGCCGAGCCTCGATACCTACATCAACACCGGCGAGCGGATCGTCGGGTTGGCGCTGGACAATCCCGATGCCGCTCAACAGGAACTGGGCACCTTCAACACGGCATTCAGTCAGCTCGAAGAACAGATGGCCGCTTTGAGCGAACTGATCGAGTCCAATACCCGGCAGACCAGTGCAGGCACCGAAGCTGCCATCCGCAATGCCAACCTCGCGCTCGGCGTGGTGTTGATCGCCAGTCTCGTGTTGCTGTTGATTCAGGGGCGCTGGGTCATCCTGAGCATCATGGGGCCGTTGAAGGCCGCCAGCCGTATCGCCGAAAGCATCGCCCACGGCAACCTCAGCGAGCCGATCGCCGAGCCGTCCGGCAAGGACGAAGCCAGTGTCCTGATCCGCACATTGGCGACCATGCAGCGCGACTTGCGCAACATGATCGACGTGGTACGGCGCAATGCTCATGGCGTCAGTGGCATGAGCGAACAACTCAGCCAGGGCTGCCATCAGGTCGCCGACAGTAGCCAGCAGCAAAGCGTGGCTGCCGGCACCATGGCTGCGGCCGCCAGCCAGATGACCGCGAGCATCGAGGAAATCACCCGCCACGCCGAACGTGCCCTGAGCATGGCCAGTCAGGCCGAGACCCTGGCCAAGGAGGGCGGCGGCGTGATTCATCAAGTGGTCAGCGACATGGACGATATCGCCCGATCTGCGCAACAGTCGGCCCAGGTGATCCGCACGCTGGATCAGGAATCCGAAGCCATTTTCAACATCATTCAGGTGATCAAGAGTATCGCCGACCAGACCAACCTGCTGGCGCTCAATGCTGCCATTGAGGCGGCCCGGGCCGGGGAGCAGGGCAGGGGCTTTGCAGTGGTGGCTGACGAAGTGCGCAGTCTGGCGGCACGTACCAGCGCCTCGACCCAGGAAATCGCAGCGATGGTCGCGCGCATTCAGCACAGCACCCGCGAGGCGGTCAGCAGCATGGAGGCGGGCGTCGCGCAGGTCGACAAGGGCATGGCGGTGACGGCGGATGTCGAACGCGCTATTCGCGAAATCCTTGAAGCGACGTTGAGCACGACGCAACTGGTCAACGACATCACCCGCACGATTGGCGAACAGAGTCAGGCCAGTAACGAGATTGCCCATCAGGTGGAAATGATTGCCGGGATGTCCGAGGGCAACAGCCGGGTAATCGGGAAAACGGCGAATACTACGGACGAGTTGTCGAGCCTGGCGGGGCAACTGGCGCAATCGGTGGATCGGTTTCGGTTGTAACCAGGAAGATTTGTAGTGCCTGGGCTGCCGTCTTCGCGAGCAGGCTCGCTCCCACCTTTGGAATGCATTCCCTTGTGGGAGCGAGCCTGCTCGCGAAGACGGCAGCCCAGTCAACATCTATTCAGAGTCGGTTAACCCCGATCAGAACTTGAACGCCTGCCGCCCCACCAGCAACCACTTGCCATCCTGCTTCTGCCAGATCTGGAAATTCTCGATCTCGGTCGGCACGACTTCGGTCCCCTTCAACGCCTGCGCCGAAAAATGGTGGCGCACCAGCGCGGTATCGCCGGACAGGGTGATGGTCTGGTTTTGCATTTCCAGGGTCTTAAACGCGCTCTTGCCGGTTTCGATGTCGGCAATGAACTCCTTCTTGTCCTGAATCTTGCCGCTGGAGTGGCCGTAAGTCAGGTTGGGCGCGGTGAGCGCGTTCAGTTCGGCGATGTCCTTGTGCAGCATCGCCTGGGTCAGATGGTCCACCGCTTGGGCGACATTTTTTTCCGCCGGGGCAGGGGCGGCCATGGCGTAACCGTTGAAGGCACAGAGAAATCCGATCAGCAGTCGGGTCTTGGTCATGGAGGTTGTTTCCTTGTTGTTATGGGGTAATGACTGATTCATCAGTCATCGTACAACCTAGCAGATAATTTCAAGATAGGGCACTGCCTCAATGCGCTGATCGTCGGGGTCATGTTCAGCCTTCGTCGGCCGATAATGTCCTGAGCGGAAAAAGACTCTCAAGTCTGGAACAGACGCGCGGGTTTGCCCTGACGTGATATTCTTCGCGCCAACTTGGTTTGACCTTATTCAGTTTGCTTGCCTCTGGGCGGGCCGACGGAATCCCTGTCGCTCAAGTAGCTGAGCCAATAATGATAAGAAGTCAGTTCAGAAGGGACATTAACTGAGGTCGATGCAGCACGTCGGCCTTGTGTGCCCACCCGTCAAAATTGAAGTGTGCCGGAATCTGCGACGCTAGCCTGAGCGTCATCAAAGCGGATCGCATGCAGATAACAGCGGCGGGCGGAAGGCGTTTTATCATAGGTGCAACAGATGTTTAAAAAAGTGAACACAGCCCTGCTGGGTCTGGCTTTGGCGATGGGGATGACATCCGCCAATGCTGACGAAGCAAAGAAAGTCGACGTCCTGCTGATCGGCGGCGGCATCATGAGCACCACCCTCGGTGTGTGGATCAATGAGCTGGAACCGAGTTGGTCGATGGAAATGGTCGAGCGCCTCGACGGCGTCGCCCTGGAAAGCTCCAACGGCTGGAACAACGCCGGTACCGGTCACTCGGCGCTCGCTGAGCTGAACTACACCCCGGAAGACGACAAAGGCAACGTGACGATCCCGAAAGCCGTCGAGATCAACGAAGCGTTCCAGGTCTCCCGTCAGTTCTGGGCCTGGCAGGTTCAGCAAGGCGTTCTGAAGAACCCTCGCTCGTTCATCAACACCACTCCGCACATGAGCTTCGTGTGGGGCGATGACAACATCAAGTTCCTGAAAAAGCGTTACGAAGCCCTGCAAGCGAGCCCGCTGTTCGCCGGCATGCAGTACTCCGAAGACCCGGCTGTGATCAAGAAGTGGGTCCCGCTGATGATGGAAGGGCGTGACCCGAACCAGAAAATCGCGGCCACCTGGAGCCCGCTGGGTACCGACATGAACTTCGGCGAAATCACTCGCCAGTTCGCCGCGTACCTGCAGACCAAGCCTAACTTCGATCTGAAACTGTCGAGCGAAGTCCAGGACATCACCAAGAATGCCGATGGCACTTGGCGCGTCAGCTACAAAAACCTGAAAGACGGCACTAAAACCGAAACCGACGCCAAGTTCGTATTCATCGGCGCGGGCGGCGGTGCACTGCACCTGCTGCAGAAGTCGGGCATTCCTGAAGCCAAGGAATACGCTGGCTTCCCGGTAGGCGGCTCGTTCCTGGTGACCGATAACCCGGCCATCGCTGAGCAGCACCTGGCCAAGGCCTACGGTAAAGCGTCGGTTGGCGCACCACCGATGTCCGTTCCGCACCTGGACACCCGTGTTCTGGACGGCAAGCGCGTCATCCTGTTTGGCCCATTCGCGACCTTCAGCACCAAGTTCCTCAAGGAAGGCTCGTACCTGGACCTGCTGACCAGCACCACCACCCACAACATCTGGCCGATGACCAAGGTCGGCATCAAGGAATACCCGCTGGTCGAGTACCTTGCTGGCCAACTGATGCTGTCGGATGAAGACCGTCTGAACGCGCTGAAGGAATACTTCCCGAACGCCAAAGCCGAAGACTGGCGCCTGTGGCAAGCCGGCCAACGCGTGCAAATCATCAAGCGTGATGAAGCCGCTGGCGGCGTGCTGAAACTGGGCACCGAAATCGTTGCTGCACAAGACGGCTCCATCGCCGGCCTGCTGGGCGCATCGCCAGGCGCGTCGACCGCTGCACCGATCATGCTGAGCGTGCTGCAGAAAGTCTTCAAAGACAAAGTCGCAACGCCTGAGTGGCAATCCAAGCTGCACCAGATCGTGCCAAGCTACGGCACTCAGCTGAACAGCGATCCAGCCAAAGTGGCTGCAGAGTGGGCTTACACCGCCAAAATCCTCGAACTGCCGACGCCGCCAGTGATCGGTCAGGTGGCTGCTCCGGCTGCACCTGCCGCTGGAAAAGCAGAAGCACCGAAGGAAAACGCTGCACGTGACATGGCGCTGTAACTAGCTGCCAGAGGCACAAAGCCCACTGAACCGGCGACGGTCAGTGGGCTTTTTTATGGCAAAGAGTTTTGTAGGAGCTGTCGAGTGAAACGAGGCTGCGATCTGTTGATCTTGATCTTGCTTTTGAAAGATCAAGATCAACAGATCGCAGCCTGCGGCAGCTCCCTACAGGGCTTTGGCGGACGCCAGATAAGCACCGAGGCGCCGGCCCATCTCTTCGCCCAAGGCTTGCAGACCGCTGAGTGGCCGCACCATCACCTCGAACTCGACAATCTTGCCGCGCTCATCAAAGCGAATCATGTCGATACCTTTCAACTCCTTCGGCCCCACCTTGGCGCTGAACTCCAGAATCACATTCAGTCCGTCCGCCGTTGCCAGTTCACGGTGATACTCAAAGTCCTCAAATACCTCGAACACGGTGTTGAGAATCATCGCCACCACCGGCGCGCCGGGGTAGGGCGTGTGGGCCATCGGCGAACGGAACACGGCTTTGGGGTCAAGCAACTTGGGCAAGGCGCGCAAGTCGCCGGTGCGGATCATTTCGTGCCATTGCGTCAGGGATTCGGCGACGTTGGGCTGCAGATTCAGGTCAGTCATGTTCACTCCGGGATTTTTGTTGTTCTTCGCGCCACCGCAATGACTCTAGATCAACGGCGGCGAAAGGAAACCCTTGTGCATCGAGCTGAATATCCGCCTATGACCCGTGCAGATCAGATGCGCATCTGATCCGTATTTTTTCGCTATATCTGACTCTGTAACCGGCGCAGTCAAACCCTCAAAATGCCCCGGCAGTGCGGTCACTCGCGACAGTCCTTCATTTCGAAGTGTCCCGTGCACCGCAAACCCGGCATTGAGGAGAGCAACATGAACAAGATGGCGATTTTCCTGGGTGGCTTTCTGACACTGACCATTCTGATTGGCTTGCTCGCAACGATCTCACCGGTCTGAAGTTGCGGCCAGAGGATGATATTCGGGGGCGCGCGATTCGTGTTTAAATGCCGCGCCCTGAAAACCCGTAAATGGATTTCACCTGATGGCCGAACAACGTATCCGCGCACTCGCACTTTGCGTTTTTCATCATGACGGCAAGATTCTGGTCAACGCGTTCCGTGACCCGGTCAGCCGGCAAACCTGCTTTCGGCCCATCGGTGGCGGTATCGAGTTTGGCGAGACCAGCGCCGAAGCTATCGTGCGCGAAGTGCAGGAGGAGTTGGGCCTGTCCATGACCGACGTGCGCCTGCTCGGCACACTCGAAAGCCTCTTCGTCTACAACGGCAAGCCGGGTCACGAAATCGTTCAGGTGTACGACGCCAGGTTTGTCGACCCGAGCGTATACGTCCAAGCGCAGATTCACGGTCATGAAAGCGACGGCGCGCCGTTCACCGTGCGTTGGCATGACAACTCAAGCTTCAGCGAGCAGGCGCCGTTGGTGCCGAAAGGCTTGCTCGATCTGCTGAAGAATGCCGGATTGCTGGTCTGAGAACCGGCGAAGGATCAGGTTCATCGGGCCGCCGGGACGAAGCTGGCAATCGCGGCCCATGTGATGGCGGTGTCTGTGCTGTCCTCTTCGCGAGCAGGCTCGCTCCCACAGTGATTGCGGCTGAACACAAGCTTTGTGAGTTACCCAAAACCCTGTGGGAGCGAGCCTGCTCGCGATAGCGGAATGTCAGTCACCGCTGTTTCGACGGGGATCGACGCCGTCCGGATTGCCGATGTCCAGCAGCCTTCTTTCCACCAAAACATTTTCCAGCGCCTTGCGCTCGACCGGCTTCATTTGGTGTTCACGCTTTTTCAGCTCCAGCAGAATCGGGCTGGACCAGGCGCGATAGGTCTGTTCAATGTTGCGACGCGACGTCATCAGTCTCTCCTTGATCAAAAGCCCGGTGAAGCTGGCAGGGGCTCAATCCGATGAGGTATTAACGTTAGACGACAAAGCTTGAAGTCGCGAATGCACCTCGATCCGCTGCAAGCCTTCGCCTGCTCGCGAAAGCGTAGTGTCAGTCGGCATCTGCTTCGAAATGACACACCGCCTTCGCGAGCAGGCTCGCTCCCACAAGGGAATGGTGATCGGGTTGAAGCCGTCGGCACGATCACGGGTGGCTGCGGTCGTACTCTTCACATGGGCGTATCACTTGTGGAGATCCAATGAGCCAGGAAGTCCTGACCACCGAAACCAACCGCCGCCAGTTGCAGCAGATCATCGCCGGGCTGTCCGACGGGGTGATTCTGCTGGAGCTGGATCAGAGCATTCTCTGGGCCAACGAAGCCGCGCTGGCCATGCACGGTGTCAGCCGGATCACCGATCTGGGCCACAATGCCGACGAATACGCCAAGAAATTCAATCTGCGTTATCGCAACAATCACTCGATCAGCGCCGAAAACTACCCGATCAGCCGCGTGGCGCGTTGTGAGAGTTTCAATGACGTGTTGATTGAAGTGTCGCCGATCGACGATCCGGACCGCATCTGGGTGCACAGCGTGCGCAGCATGATCCTCACGGATCGCGAGGGGCAGCCCGAGTCGTTGGTGCTGATCATGAGCGATGTCACCGATTGGGCTAACGCCGAGCAGCGCTTCGAAAGGACGTTTAACGCCAACCCGGCACCGGCAGTGATCTGCCGGCTCAGTGATCTGCGTTACATCAAGGTCAATCCGGGATTTCTGGAGATGACGGGCTACACCCGTGAGCAGGTGATTGGCACTTCCTCTTATGAAATCGACATTTTCGAGCAGGCCGAACGCCGGGATCTGGCTATTCAGCGCCTGCGCGATGTCGCGACCATTCCGCAGATGCAGGCCGAGCTGCGCCTGCCCGATGGCAGCAGCAAACAGGTGATCGTCGCCGGTCAGCCGCTGACGCTCAACGACGAGGATTGCATGCTGTTTTCCTTCGTCGACATGGAGCTACGGCACAAGGCCGAGGTGGCGCTGCGCCAGAGCGAGGAGCGGTTTGCCAAGGCGTTTCGCCTGACGCCGGTGCCGATCCTGATTTGCAGTGCCGACGAACAGCAAGTGATCGACGTCAATCAGGCGTTCCTCGATACCCTGGCCTACGACAGCGAGGACATGCTCGGCAAAACCGTGACGCAGCTGGATTTCATCGATGACAGCGGCGCGCGTACGCGGTTGCTGGCGGCGCTGGCGAAAAACGGTCGGGTGGATCGGGTGGATGTGCGGGTACGCAAGAAGGATGCCGATCTGCTCGAATGTGCGCTGTCCGCCGATACCGTGAATATTCAGGACATGCCGTGTTATTTGCTGGTGTTGATGGACATCACCGAGCGCAAGCGCACCGAACTTGAATTGGTGGCGGCGATTGAAGAGGTGATGAAGGACGCTTCCTGGTTCAGCCGTACGTTGATCGAGAAACTGGCCAATGTGAAGAAGGTCAACTCGCCGCAACTGCCGAGCGTTTCGTTCACTGATCTGACGGCGCGTGAGCGTGATGTGCTGGGGTTGATCTGTGAAGGGCTGGCGGACAAGGAGATCGCGGCGCGGCTGAAACTCGCTCCCAATACGGTGCGAAATCATGTGGCGACGGTGTATTCCAAGCTGGATGTGCACAGCCGCAGTGAGGCGATTGTCTGGGCGCGCGAGCGTGGTTTGTTTTCCGGGGATTCGGGTGGCAAGGGCCAGCGATGAGGTGCAAATGCACTAGTTGGAATGGTGCAAATTGAGGTGTTGGCGGGTGAGGTCTGTTCTTAGTCTGGTGGGGTGCGATACGAGGCTTTTTGGCTCGGGATCGCGGCCCTTCGCAGTCGTTAAAGGAACAGTCTGATGATGAATCTTGCACAGTTGCGCGCGCAGCTTGAACGCAGTTTTTCGCCGCTGGCGTGTGAGTGTCTGGTGGATGGTGATCATTCGCTGACCGTGAAGCTTTATCACCCGGTGTCGGGGCAGGTGGATCTGGTGATCAGTGGGTTGAAGCTTGATGCGCTGCGCACGCCTGAGTCGGTTGATGCTTTGATTGAAGAATTGCGGTATGAGCTGGAGAGCAATTCTTTGCGTTCGTTTCGGGATCCGGATTTGGCTTAGGGCTTTTGGGCTTGGCGGCCTTTGGGCCGACCAGGCTCTTGGGGTTTTGGGTGTATATCCGTTTTTTGGGGGGCTGCTGCTGGCGGTTTCGCTCTTACAGCGAGTCACCTTTTCCAAACGCCGAAAAGGTAACCCAAAAGGCTTTGCCCTGACGTTCGGCCCCTCGCTGGAGCTCGGGGTTCCTTCGCTCCGGGATCGATCCGGGGGCATCGCCTACGGTTTGCTTCGCTGCACCTCCTCTCGATGTGTTCGACTTCGTCGAACGGTCGCTGCGCTCCCACCCCCGGATCAATCCCTCCACTCAGCCTGCCGACGGGCTCTAGGATCAAAAGCTGCAGCCGAGCTAACGCTCATCCTGTTGAGTGGTGAAAAGCAGGGGCGGTCGCAATTTGCTCTTGCTCTTCGGTGGGAGCGAGCCTGCTCGCGAAGGCGGCCTTACAGCCGACCAATATCTTCCAGATGTACATGATCCCTGTGGGAGCGAGCCTGCTCGCGAAGAGGCCCTGTCCGGCAATGCACATTCCAATCTGCCAACCTTCTCAACCCCCAACGCAAAACCGACAGCCATAACAACCCCACATGGCGGCCTTACAGCCGACCAATATCTTCCAGATGTACATGATCCCTGTGGGAGCGAGCCTGCTCGCGAAGAGGCCCTGTCCGGCAATGCACATTCCAATCTGCCAACCTTCTCAACCCCCAACGCAAAACCGACAGCCATAACAACCCCACATGGCGGCCTTACAGCCGACCAATATCTTCCAGATATACATGATCCCTGTGGGAGCGAGCCTGCTCGCGAAGAGGCCCTGTCCGGCAATGCACATTCCAATCTGCCAACCTTCTCAACCCCCAACGCAAAACCGACAGCCATAACAACCCCACATGGCGGCCTTACAGCCGACCAATATCTTCCAGATATACATGATCCCTGTGGGAGCGAGCCTGCTCGCGAAGAGGCCCTGTCCGGCAATGCACATTCCAATCTGCCAACCTTCTCAACCCCCAACGCAAAACCGACAGCCATAACAACCCCACATGGCGGCCTTACAGCCGACCAATATCTTCCAGATGTACATGATCCCTGTGGGAGCGAGCCTGCTCGCGAAGAGGCCCTGTCCGGCAATGCACATTCCAATCTGCCAACCTTCTCAACCCCCAACGCAAAACCGACAGCCATAACAACCCCACATGGCGGCCTTACAGCCGACCAATATCTTCCAGATATACATGATCCCTGTGGGAGCGAGCCTGCTCGCGAAGAGGCCCTGTCCGGCAATGCACATTCCAATCTGCCAACCTTCTCAACCCCCCCAACGCAAAACCGACAGCCATAACAACCCCACATGGCGGTTTTACTGGCGCATGCAGGGCACTCGGCTATAAAGAATGAGTGGTCAGGTCTTCCGTGGTCGGTTCGGTCGCGGGAGTGGCTCTTCCATTCATCGCGGGGCGTCCTATGAACCATCCCGGGAAACGCGTGTTGCCGTTGGCTTTTTTTGCAGTGCTGTTGGCTGGCTGCGCCAGTCCTCCACCCCCTCCACCGGTAGCGCCACCTCCGCCGCCGGAACGCACTTGTCAGGTTCTCGAAAACACCGAGGTCGCTGGCGACATGTACGCCGACGGGCAGGTCACTCGACACATCACCACTACCCGTTGCGTCACGCAATAGCGCCGGCGGGGCGCAAGTCCCGGGTTGAGCGGATTGTGCTGGTGGCCGACCTGGCCGGTACGGCGGTGTTTGCCGTGGAAGGCGCCATTGCGGCGATGCGCAGTCAGCTCGACTTGCTCGGGGTGATGGTGATTGCGTTTATCGTCGCCCTCGGTGGCGGGGTGATTCGCGACATTGTGCTGGCGCGGATACCGGTGGTGCTGCAGGCCGACCTCTATGCGAGTTCTGCGTTTGTCGGTGCGGCGGTGTTGGTCATTGGCCGCAGGTTGGGCGTTTCACCGGTAGCGGCGGCGTTGCTGGCGGGGGCGGGGTGTTTGCTGCTGCGGTTGTTGTCGGTGCATTTCGGCTGGCAATTACCGAAAGTCATCGCCTGATACACAAATCCCTGTAGGAGCTGCCGAAGGCTGCGATCTTTTGATTTTGATTTTTTACAAACAACATCAAAAGATCGCAGCCTTCGGCAGCTCCTACAGGGACAAGATCAGTTCAAGTCCCGAGTGGGATCAGGACAGGAACCCACCATCCACATTCAGCGCAACCCCGGTGGTGTAGCTCGACGCATCACTCGCCAGATACAACACCGCACCGGCCATTTCACTTGGATCCGCCACGCGCTTGAGCGGGATCTGCGTCAGTGCCTGCTTGAGGATCGCATCGTTCTTCACCAGCGCCGAAGCGAATTTGGTGTCGGTCAGGCCCGGCAGCAGGGCGTTGCAGCGGATGCCGAACTGTGCGCATTCCTTGGCGAAAACCTTGGTCATATTGATCACCGCCGCCTTGGTCACCGAGTAGATGCCCTGAAAGATCCCCGGCGAGATGCCGTTGATCGACGCGACGTTGATGATGCTGCCGCCACCGTTCTCGCGCATCAGCTTGCCGGCTTCGACCGACATGAAGAAGTAGCCGCGAATGTTGACGTCGACGGTCTTCTGGAACGCGCCCAAATCGGTGTCCAGCACGTTGCAGAACTGCGGGTTGGTCGCGGCGTTGTTGACCAGAATGTCGAGGCGGCCGAACTGTTCCTTGATCCCGGCGAATACCTGGCTGATCTGCTCCATCTCACCGATGTGGCAGGCCACCGCAGTGGCTTTGCCGCCAGCAGCGACGATTGCGTCGGCAACGTGCTGGCAGCCATCGAGTTTGCGGCTCGAAACGATCACGTGAGCGCCTTGCTGGGCGAGGAGTTTGGCGATGGCTTCACCGATGCCACGGCTGGCGCCGGAGACGAAAGCGATTTTGCCGTCGAGGTCGAACAACTGAGTCTTGGACATAAGGGTTCCTGGGTGTGGGCCGTCAGAGGCTCGATTTCGCAATGACCTGCAAGCTCATCTGCTCCAGCAGTTTGTTCATGTGAATGAACTGCGCGAAGCGTTTGTCCTGGGTCTGGCCGTGGTAGAAGCGGTAGTAGATCTGCTGCACGATGCCAGCCAGGCGGAACAGGCCGTAGGTGTAGTAGAAGTCGAAATTGTCGATCTGGATGCCCGAACGCTCGGCGTAGTAATCGACGAACTCGCGGCGGGTGAGCATGCCCGGTGCGTGGCTCGGCTGGCGACGCATCAGTTGCACCGGCGCCGGGTCATCGGCCTGAATCCAATAGGCGAGGGTGTTGCCCAGGTCCATCAGCGGATCGCCGAGGGTGGTCAGTTCCCAGTCGAGCACGCCGATGATCTGCATCGGATTCTGTGGGTCGAGAATGACGTTATCGAAGCGATAGTCATTGTGGACGATGCTCGAGGTCGGGTGGTCGGCCGGCATCTTGTCGTTGAGCCAGGTTTTGACCGCCTCCCAGTGTGGCGCGTCCGGGGTCAGGGCTTTTTCGTAGCGTTCGCTCCAGCCTTTGATCTGGCGCGCGACGTAGCCTTCCGGTTTGCCCAGGTCGCCGAGGCCGCAGGCGTTGTAATCGACGCGGTGCAGTTCGACGAAGCGGTCGATGAAGCTCTTGCACAGCGCTTCGGTTTTCGCTGAGTCGAGGCCCAGTTCCGGCGGCAGTTCCGAGCGCAGGATGATCCCGTTGACCCGTTCCATCACGTAGAACTCGGCGCCGATCACCGATTCGTCGGTGCAGTGCACGTAGGCTTTCGGGCAATACGGGAAGCCGTCGCGCAATTGATTGAGGATGCGGAATTCACGGCCCATGTCGTGGGCGGATTTGGCCTTGTGGCCAAACGGCGGGCGGCGCAGGACGAATTCCTGTTCCGGGTATTCCAGCAGGTAGGTCAGGTTCGACGCACCGCCGGGAAACTGGCTGATCGCAGGTGTGCCGCTGAGGCCCGGAATGTGCGCCTTGAGGTACGGATCGATCCGGCTGGCATCGAGTTCTTCGCCAGAGCGGATACGGGTGGACTGGTCAGTAAGCGCCATGCTTATCCCTTCTGCTTATTTTGGAGGCCAGACATCATTGGCTAATCTAATGGCGCGTTCAGGTCGCCACAAGCGCGGGTCGGTCTTATAGGTTAGCGTGTTGCCGGATAATCACCTTTGGGAATGTGCGCGACGAGCCGCAGCAGGCTAAGGTTTAGCGGGTATGCCATGGGCGAGAAGGAGCTTGGAAAATGGGCTGTCCGCAAGTCTGTGCCACCGCCACCTTGCAATGCAGCTTCGGCGCCGCGCCGTCGATGCTCAACGTGTTGCCAGTGAACCGCACGCTGACCGGCGGGATGCCGGCGGCGAACATCATGGATCACATCCCGCTGGTGAATATCCTGCCGTTCGGTGTGTGCATGAGCATGGCCAACCCGATGGTCGCCGCTGCAACTGCCGCCGCGCTGGGGGTGTTGACGCCGATGCCTTGTATTCCGGCGACGGCCACACCGTGGATTCCCGGCGGGGCGCCGACGTTGTTGCTGGGCGGGATGCCGGCGATCGATGCCAACAGCACGTTGATGTGCAACTGGGCGGGGGTGATCAAGATTGTGGTGCCGGGGCAGATGCAGATGCTCATTCCCTGAGATTTTACGTTTATCCGAATACTGCGGTCCCTCACCCCAGCCCTCTCCCAGTGGGAGAGGGAGCCGACCGAGGTGTCTATCGCGATACATCGACTTGAACGACCGAGTCGATTATGGATTCACAATATATCTTTCATGTCGGCGTAACTCGCCAATCTCCCCTCGATCAGATCCCTCCACCCGCGGAGGGAAAGGGAGCCGACCGTGGTGTTCCCAAAAATCTTTCGACCCGAACGACCGAGTCAATTAAGGATTCACTGCATATCTTTCACGTCGGCGTAACTCGCCAATCTCCCCCGATCAGTTCCCTCTCCCTCTGGGAGAGGGCTAGGGTGAGGGGCTCTTCTGGGTTTTCAAACCTGCTGCGGATCCGCCCACTGCCGATACCACCAGCGCACCCGTGAAATCGGCTTGCCATCCGCGCCTAACGGCCGGCCATCCTCGGCAAAGCCTTGCTCCGGCTCCAGCAATTGCCCGTTCAGATAGCGCGCTTGCACCGCCGGTTTGCCATTGGGATGAAAGCGCTGATAAGGGCCTTCACGCACGCCATCGCGATAAAACTCAGCCTCCGCTACTTGCCCGTCGGGGAAGTAATTGAACGCTTCGCCATGCAGCAACCCGCGTCGATACGTCGCCTTACGCTGTAGAAACCCTTCTGGCGCGTAAAAACTCGCCAGCCCTTGCAACTTGTCGCGCACAAACGGCATCTGCGCCGAGACCTTGCCGTTGGGGTGATAGAGCAGTGACGTGCCTTGCAGCTCACCCCGGCTGTAATGCAGATCGGCTTGTTTGCGCCCGTCATCCTTGATGTGCAACGGGCCATCGAGTTGACCGTCCTGCAAACGCCCCTTGAGTTGCTTGTCATCCTGCTGCAGATCCAGCGGTGTGATCGCCATGGCTGCTCCTTGTCAGTTGACCTGCACCAAACCGCCCTTGATGGTCAGCATGCCGCCGCCATCCACGGTCTGCGAGGCCGCGCCTTTGTTGGTCAGGCTGATTCCGGCGTCGTTGGTCAGCGTCGTCCCGGCCTTGTTGTCCAGTGAGGTGCCGGCCTGATTGGTCAAGGCAGTGCCGGCCTTGTGCGTGATCGAGGTGCTGGCCGAGGTCGCCAGATCGGCGCCGCTCTTGATCGTGAAGCTGCCGCCACTTTGCAGGGTCAGGGTGCCGCTGACCTTGATCGTCAGGTTGCCATCCACCGTCAGGCTGTAATCGCCGCTGACCTTGTCGGTGTAATTGCCGCCGGTGCTGTGATTCTGGTCGGCGCCGACCGTCACCGTACGGCTGTCTTTGACATCGAGGCTGTCGCTGCCGGTCTGGATCGTGACGCTGCGTTTGCCTTTCTCCAGCGTCACGGTCTCGTCGCCGTCCTTCACCGTGCGGGTGCGGGTGTTCTGGACTGTGAGGGTTTCGTCGTGGCCGACAGTCGCGGTGGTGTCGTTGAGCACGTTGATGTTGAGATCTTTCTGCGCCTGCAAGAACACCTCTTCAGCGTCCTTCTTGTCCTCGAAGCGCAATTCGTTGAAACCGCCACCGCCCTTGGACGATTGGGTCTTGATCCCCGATTGCGTCTGATTCGCCGGGAGGGCATAGGGCAGGGCGTTGTCGCCGTTGTAGACGCAACCGGTCACTAGCGGCCGATCCGGATCACCGTCGATAAACGTGACGATGACCTCCTGACCGATGCGCGGAATGAACTGCATGCCAAAGCCTTTTCCACTCCACGGCAACACCACGCGCACCCAGCAGGAACTGCTTTCATCATTCTTGCCGTCGCGATCCCATGGGAACTGCAACTTGATCCGACCGTATTCGTCGGTCCAGATTTCCTCACCGGACTTGCCCACGACAATGGCCGTCTGCGGATGCATGCGCGGTTTTGGCGTGAGACGTTGTGGACGGAACGGCGTGGCTTTGGGGATGGCTTCGAAGCGATTGCGATAGCTTTCATGGCTAGCGTCATGGGTGACTCGCGTGACGACCCAATCGATATTCAGGCTTGCATCGTCATGCCCGTCGAGGGTGAACCAGTGCCCCGGAATCAGCCAACGGCAGTCGCTTTCACCGACAAAGCGTTGCTCCTCGCTGCGCAAGCCGTCAACCCGTTGCTTGGTCAGCGCATCACCGCGAGCCTTGGCGTTGTAGCCGCCCGGGTGCTCATAGATCGAAAGCGGTCCGGCCACGGCTTCGGCCTGGCCGTAGAGTGAAGTGGTCGGCGTGGTGAACTCATAATCCGTCGCCCGATAGACCCCGGCTACCGCTTGCAGACACACTTGCCCGGAGCGGATCCCATGCAGTTCACGCTCGCCCAATCCCTGGCCCAGGTACTTGACCGTCGGCCCGTTGGGTATTTGTACGAAGGCATCGTTGCTGTCGCCGAGCACCAGGGTGTGCTTGCCTTCGTCGTGGGTGAAGAACCAGAAAATGCCTTCTTCTTCCAGCAGCCGCGAGACGAAGGCGAAATCGGTTTCGCTGTACTGCACGCAATATTCGCGCGGGGTGTAACTGCCGGTAAGCGACAGTTTGAAATCGGTGAAGCCGTGGGCCTTGAAAATCGTCGTGACAATGTCTGAAGTGGCGAGGTTCTGGAACACGCGGTTGTTGCTCGCGAGGGTCAGCCACCAGAGCCATGGTCTTAATACCAACTGATAGCGTTCGGCGGTGGCATCGGCAGGCAGTTGGCGAATCTCGGCGACCAAGGCGTCGAAGGGGCGCAGTTGCGCGTCGTTGTGCAGGGTAGTGGTGACATGGGTGGCGACGGCAGTGGTCAGGGTGAGCGAGGCGCCATCGTTGAGGCCACTGAGCATTTGCGAACCGAGCGCATTGAGCGCTTCTTCACCGGACAGAAACTCAGGATAAAGCGCCGACAGCGAAGTGGCGGTGAGGGAGAACGAGGTGTTGCTGTCGGTGGATCGTGGCATCGAACATCCTCAATGGCCGTGTCGGGTTGTGCATCTACGCTCACGCCTGTCTGTGCATCACCAGTTGGCCATGGTTCGGACTGGAAGGTTATCCAGAGTCACGAGAAAGTACGTCGTATAGTGGTCAGGCGTGTAAAACAGTAAGTCTCTGGCATATTCAAGTAATAACCTTCCGCCTCCTGTTCCGCTGAACTCGACGAGAGTTGGAATTTGGTTATTTGCGTGCCCTGTCGCCGCTGCCTCGGAGTAACAGAGCCAGCAAAGCTTGATTTTCTTCTTGTTCATGGTGTTCGATTGATAGAGGTTTCCGATTGAACCTCTATTAGGGTATAGCGTTCTTAAAAATCCAATGTTCTGGACACTTACATTGAAACTGCCGATTCCGTGAGCGCTGCGTATGCCATGAAAGCCAAGTGAAGCCGATGCTCCCGGATTGTTGAAATCAATGTTGCCCACATGACCCGCAATATCGTCGTTAACTGCTTGGATGCGAGCGATCACCCCTCTTTCAACATCCGAAAGCGCCAGTGTTTCGCGAATACTTGCAACGTTAGCCATAACGTTCTCCTTTTGTATCAGTGGTACCAGTTGCCGAAGTGATATTCATATTTGGTGGGGAGAATGAAATGGTTCTGCTGCTCGTAATAATCATATTCCAGTGTCATCGACGTTTGTGATGTGTTGTGAATGATGCTGCTCATTGATTGCCTGAGCCCCTCTTCAATATAGGAAAGGTCGAACAGGCAGATATTTCCCTGACGGTGTTCCTTGTCCAGACTTTTATCCATTACATCTATCAAACTATCCAGAAGCGTCCCGAAACCCTGGCGGGACTCATAACTCGGATAGATGGTTTTGATATCGGCCTGATACAAAATACCTGCGATCAAGACCCCGACGTCATAGCTGTCGTCGGTGGGGGCAATGCAGCTCAGATCCGTTTTTGACGGCCTGTTGGCTTCAAATAACTTTGCAATCGCCACGAACTCACGACTTTTCGCGTCGCCCACGGGCTCTCCCACAATGGCGTGTGTTTTCTTAGCCGCTGCCGCACTGACATTGACTCGGGCGATGACTTTTCCGTCGAACTTTACCTCGTGAATGGACATTGTTTTTCTCCAGTTGGTTGTCTGCGTACACCGCCATCCACGCCAGAAAATGTTTCAGGCACTGATCACATCCCCTGCAGCTTTCTAGTTACGTGTTTCATTTGAGCTCACATAAATGAGTGCATTCAGATCCACACCCAAAATATCGTGGATGCTGAGTGTCCTTCTTCCATTGCAGTCTCTGTCACGCATCGGGTAGGGGTCGAAAATGCCAACGTTGAGTTCTTTTGCAACATCATTGTAGAAAACGTCAGTGATGACCACGGAATGGCCTAGCGTGGAGGGGTTTCCAGGCGGTTGAGTGCTGGCAAGGATCAACCCGTTTTGCAACGGGAACATCAACTTTTCCAACTCGACTCGATTAATCAACATGCTGCTGTCGAGATTCATTCGTTGAGCAAAAAAGCCGTATTTTTTAAAAAGATCGATGGCCGCTTTAGTCTCAAGGGCTGGTTGCAATCCATCGATGTTACGGCTGCGATACTCTGCACATCGCTCCAGCAAAAAATCGTTTACACCAGAAATGGAAGCGATTTTTTGCTTTGCCAAATGGTTGAGGATGGTGGCGATAGAGGCCCGCGTACAGTCATTGGTATTGACCTGTTGCGTTACGATCAAATCGCGCGAGGTGTGAAAGTTTCTCGCCATGGTTCCCGGTCGAAACAAGGATTTGGCGATGTATGGGCTTCTTTTGAACATACGATTCCCTTTTTTAGCGTTTCCTGATTTATTCCAATACCCACTCCGCCAACTTCCCCGTCACCTGCGTCATCAATACATTTTCGACATCCCGCGCACCCGCCGCACTGCATTTGGCGAGCACTGCTTTGACAATTCCCGAATCAAACTCGAACTGCTTGCCGGTCGCTGCCTTGTAGCGGCCACGCAACTTCTCAAGCTTGGCGAGCACAATCCCTTCCAGCGTCGCCTCATCCAGCGGCCGATAGGCAACCACGGTCATCCGCGCCAGAAACGCCGGGCGGAACGCTTGCAGCAAGACCTTATGCAGAGCCTCGTTGAAGGCTTCCGAGCCGAGTTGTGCAACCGGTGTGTCGAGCAAAAGCTCGGCGCCGACGTTGCTGGTGGCGAGCATCACGGTGTTCTTGAAGTCCACCACCAAGCCGGTGCCGTCCTCCATCAAGCCTTTATCGAAGACGTTGTAGAACGCCTCGAGCACATCCGGATGGGCCTTTTCGATCTCATCCAGCAACACCACCGAATAGGGTTTGCGCCGCACCGCTTCGGTCAGGACGCCGCCGCTGCCATAACCGACATAACCCGGTGGTGCGCCTTTGAGTTGGCTGACGGTGTGCGCTTCCTGATATTCCGAAAGGTTGATGCTGATCAGGTTGCGTTCGCCGCCGTATAACGCATCGGCCAGGGCGTAAGCCGTTTCGGTTTTACCGACGCCGGTTGGGCCGACCAGCAGGAACACACCCACCGGTTTTTGCGGATCGGTCAGTCCGGCGCGGTAGGCCTGCAAGCGCTGGGCGATGGTGTTGAGCGCGGTGCTCTGGCCCATCACCCGTTGGCCCATGCGCGTGCCGAGGGTGCGCACCGCGTGGGCTTCGTCGGCGAGCATTTTGCCAACGGGGATGCCGGTCCAGCCGGCAATCACGGCGGCGACGGTTTTGGTATCGACCTGCTCGGGTACCAGTGGATCGTCCTGGCGGATCGCATCGAGCCCAGCCTCGAGGCGCAGCAGTTCGGCGGCCAAATGATCGATGCGGCTGTCGGTGGCTTCATCGGGTTTGTCGCTGTCGGCGCGTTCGCTCAAGGCCAGCAGTTCGCGCCGGGTATCGAGCAGTTCGCGCACGGCCACACGCTCTTCGCCCCAGCGGGTTTGCAGTTCGCGAATCGCCTGCACGTTGCTCTTGGACTCACTTTCCAGCAGCGTGATGCGTTCGCGGTGGACCAGCCCGGTGGCCTGTTCACGGCGCAGGCGTTCGACTTCCTCTTGCAGACTTTGCTGGCGATGGCGCAGGCTTTCCAGCGGCGGCGGGACGTCGTGCTGGCCGAGGGCGACCCGGGCGCACGCGGTGTCGAGCACGCTGATGGCTTTGTCCGGTAATTGGCGGCCGGAAATGTAGCGGTGCGAGAGCTTCACCGCTTCATGAATAGCCGCATCGAGCACCTGCACGCCGTGATGCTGTTCGAGTTTGGCGGCGACGCCACGGAGCATTTCCACGGCGGTGATTTCGTCCGGTTCTTCAACCTGCACCAGTTGAAAGCGGCGGGCGAGGGCGGGGTCTTTCTCGAAGTATTTTTTGTACTCCAGCCATGTCGTGGCGGCGAGGGTGCGCAACTCGCCACGGGCCAGCGCCGGTTTCAACAGGTTGGCCGCATCGCTGCCACCCTCGGCACCACCCGCACCGATCAACGTATGCGCTTCGTCGATAAACAGGATGATCGGTTTGTCGGCACTGCGCACCGCATCGATCACGCGTTTCAAACGCTGTTCGAATTCACCTTTGATCCCCGCACCGGCCTGCAACAGACCCAGATCCAGCACGCGCAAACTGACTTCCTGCAACGATGGCGGCACGTCTCCGGCGGCGATGCGCAGGGCCAGGCCTTCGACCACGGCGGTTTTGCCAACACCCGGCGCGCCGACCAGAATTGGGTTGTTCTGTCGACGCCGCAACAGAATGTCGATGCATTGGCGAATCTCGCCGTCGCGGCCAACGATCGGATCAATGCGCCCGGCATGGGCGTCGGCGGTCAGGTCCTGGGTGTATTGATCGAGCACCGAGTCCTGGCGCGCTGCCGGGTTTGCAGAAGGCACAGCGCGCGGGCCGACATGCTCGCGAGAGTTTTCCGTCCACTCCAGCAGGTTCGCGCGCAGTGCTTCTTTGGGAATCCGCAACAACGACGAGGCACTGTTGAGCAACAGACTGCGGCGCTCATCGCGATCAACCAACGCCAGCAACAGCAATCCGGAACGGATGCTGTCGAGCCCCAAGACACTGGCCTGGACCACCGCGTCTTCGAGCAAACCCAAGGTGTGCGACGACAGTGCTGGCGTGCGCGTGCTGCCGGCCTTGAACAGATCCAGTGCTTTGTTGATTTCGGCTGTCAGGGCGTCACGTTCGAGGCCGAAGCGCGGCAACAGAAAAGTCAGATCGCCGCCTTCGATGTCGAGCAGTTCGAGCAACAGATGTTCGATCTCGACAAAGTGATGTCCGCGCTGCAAACAGCGCTGGGCGGCGCGTTCGAGGGCGCGACGATTGTCCGGGTTGAGGCGTCCGATCAGGCTGGCCAGTTCCATGTTCAGGTGATCTCCAGCTGACGAAGTCGGGTTTCGATCGTTTGCACGGTGAGGCTGGCCTGACGCTGCAAACCGCCGTTCCAACTGACCAGGGCCGGCGCTTGTCGACTGAGTTTCATCGGCACGGCACCGCGGACTCGCAGCACCAGTTTGACCTCCAGATCCGGGCCGAAAAACAGGGCCGCGAGGCTGGCCAGTGCCGGGTGCGCTTCGCCATCCGGCAGGAAGCGTGCGGCCTGCGCCGACGGCAACGGTCCGAGGATCAGGCGAATGCCGGCATGTTCATCCCAGACCCGGTTGCCGGCCACTGCGCTGCGGGCCAGTTGCAGATTGCGCCCACCGGGTTTCATTACACTGCGGCTGGCGGCTGGAATAAGGCGCCAGGCCCCTTCATAAGCGCTCAACTCGACGGGCACGGCGAACTGCTCGCGCACAATCGCGGCGAACCCGGCCAGTGAGCGGCGGCCGTCGGCAAACAGCGCGGTGCACGCCAATACCGCGCAATCGGGTACCGCCTGACGTTCCTGCAGAGCTTTGGGCAGCAAACCGGTCAGCGCGCGCAACTGGGCCTGCACCGGTGATGCCCCTGGTGTGACGAAGCCCAGCGCCACCCGGTGCTTGCGCATCACTTTGTAAAGCAGGCTGAGCAAGCGATGCTGGAACAGATCGAGAAACGCCGCCGGCGCATGATCCTTGGCCCGCGCCCGTTGTTGCAGCCAATCCTGATAAGCGTAGGGGAGTGGGCCGTCAGGGCCGCCGAGGCCAAATATCGGCGTGTCGATCGTCAGCGGCTCGCCCGGCTCTTCGCGCAGGGCTTCGAGCTGGCTGATGGCAAACATTGGCGTCAGTGGTCCGCGCAGTTTCACCGCTTCGGCCTGAGGCGAGGTGCCGCTGCCGAGGGGTTCGGCCTGAGGTTGCTCGCGTTCCAGCACCAGCAACGCCTGCAACAACTCGAACGCCTGCGGATCGCGGCGCAGGCGTTGGCTCAGCGTCAGAGCGACAGCGGCATGCCGGCTTGGGGTTGCCATGCCTTGACCTCCTTGTCGGACTGCATCAGCACCGTGCGCACAAAGCGATTGGCCGTGGCGTACAAGGAAAAGAACTGCGCCAGCACCGCCGAAAACAGCACCGCGCTGCTGCCGACAAAGTGCTGCGGATCAAGCTGCAATTGCACTTCCAGACCATTGCGCCAACCGCGCCAGGCATCGGCACCGACATGGCTAATCACACGTTGGCAATTGAGCTGCAGCAAGCCTTCGATCTGCCTTAAGGCGCTGGCCTCCTCACGCAGGTTATGCAGATGCAGAATCTCCTTCAGCGCGTCCAGTGCCTGCGGGCCTTCCACCAGCGACAGGTGATTGAGGGTCAGTTGCGACACCAGTCGCCAGCGTGAATCACCGTCCAGACGCGGCAGACTTTGCGCGCTTGGCGGATTGCGCAGGCGTGCCCAGGCGACCGGGCCAGGGCGCTCGAAACCCAGTGGCGTACCGGCCGGCAGACTTTGCGCCAGATGACGATTGGTGCAGAGCAACTCTGCGGTAAGGCTGTAATCAGGCAGATCGGTCTGTGGCTCGAAACGGGTGTCGACCACGCTCACCAGCAAATCGCTGCCAAGCCGGTTCGGTGTCAGGCCGTTGACGCGCCGCGCATGCCAGTAACGCTGTTGCTCGCCGCCGCTGTGCTGGCTGCCGTAATACGCCGGTAGCCGTTGCACGCCGGCACTGGAGCTGGCGCGCATGGCGCGAATGCTGTGGATTTCGACACTGTTTTCGCGGTGGCTGTCGGCGATCAACCGATACTCGCTGCGCATGCCGTCGGGGCGCAGCGGCTCGGAAGTACGCGGAAACAGGTTGATCACCGGCGCGCAGCCCAGCGCGATGTCGCTGGCCTGCAAGTGCACGCGGCTGCCGGGGGCTCGGTCGAAAACGATGTACAGATAGAGTGTCTGACTGTCGCTGGAGACACCGCCCAGTGGCAGATCGAAAAAGTGGAATTTGTCTGGGAACGCAAAGTATTCGGCGAGCAAACGCATGCCCGGATGGACGCCGTCTTCATCCGGCAACAGCGCTTCGTCATCAGCGAAACCGACGATGTCCGGCAGGCCTTTGACCACCGTCGGAACGCTGCCCGGCGACCCCGCCAGTACCTGCACTGCATGGGCGCCGAGCAGGTCGTACAGGCAGGCATTGACCACCGGTGACGCCGCCAGATGAATGCGCAATCGCTCGATGCCCAGCGCCGACCATTGGCTGTCACCGCGGCAGCGCAGACTCAGGCGTAATGCCGAACGCGATTGCGCCACACCGGTCAAGGCCTGGGCTTCGTCGCTGCCGAGCAACAACGCCTCGGTGACTTCGATCGGCCACAAATGCACGGCGGCCGACGTACGAAAGTGAATGCTTTCGCCCTTGCTGGTGGTCACGAACAGCGGCGTGTCACGGGGCAGTGGATAGCCGTCGTCGAGATTGCCTTTGCTCGGGTCAGGCTCGAACTGCACGATGGCGCAGGACGGCAGCGGCCGCATCGCCAACGGATAAAGTTGCTCGAGCAGCGCATCGCTGAACTCGGCGTAGTCGTCATCCAGACGTCGTTGCAGGCGGGCGGCGAGCAGGGCGAAACCTTCCAGCAAACGCTCGACGTGCGGATCGGGGCATTCGCCCGGCGACAGCTCCAGACGCCGCGCAACTTTCGGATAGCGCTCGGCAAACTGACTGCCGGCGTGGCGCAGCCAGGTCAGTTCGCGTTGGTAGTAGTCGAGCAGTTGCGGGTCAATCGAGTCGCTCATGGCGCACCTCCAGCCCTTGGCCGCCGGGCTCGATGACGAATGCCACCGGCCACTGCTGGCGACCGCTGCGCAACTCACCGAGCAGGCGAATGCTCATTTGCTGCGGATGCCCGGGCAAGGGATTGACCTGAACGTCGCCCAGCAGCAGGCGCGGTTCAAAATGCATGATGGCTTCGCGGATGTCCCGTGCCAGCCGCCGACGGTCGTCGCTGCGCTGCTGTTGCAGCGCGCTCCAGTCGGCGATGCCATAGTCGATCACACTGGGTGGCGTGGTCAGCGTGCGCGGGCCACGTCGCGTATTGAACAGGCGCCCGAGCTCGGCGTGCACCGAGTCGAGCAAGTCCTGCCGATCGAACTCGCGCGCGCCCTCGGCCTCGCTGGACGCGAGGCGTTCGAACAGCGGTGCGCGCATGCCGGTGCCTGCCATGGCCAGAGCGCCGGGTTAGCTGACAAGCTTGTTGGCGGCCATGTCCCAGGTCGACGCCGCGGTGCCTTCCTTGGTGCCGTCGTCTTTTTGCGCGGTGAGTTCCCATTTGATCTTGGTGAAGTTCAACGACACGGTTTCCACCGGTTTGCCGCCAGTGCCGCCGCTGACACTGACGTTGGACAACACCACGTTGGTGAGGGTGTAGACGATAAAGGGCATCAACTGCCCGCTGCCTTCAGCGGCGTTGCGGCCGATGGTGATGATGGCTTCGGGGATCGGTTTGCCGGCGCAGCAGTATTCGTTGAGTGACGGTGTCGAGCTGTCGATAAACTTGGTCACGGTGAACTCGCCGACATGGGGTTTGCCGGAGGTGCGTTCCGAGTTGCTGACGTCGTTGGTGACTTGCATCGCCACGTTGTGGCTGTAGGACATGACTTCGATCTTGTCCGCAAAACCTTCGAGCAGGCTGTCGCCTTTGATGTCGCCGCCGAGGTCGAGAATGATTGCATCCATCGCTTGAAACTCCTGAAGGGTGTCGCGCTAGATAGAGAAAGCCCCCGCCGCAGCAGCGGCGGGGGCAAAGCAGGTCAGGCAGCAACCGGTGGCGGCAAAGTCGCCACCAGGCGGATCGACGCGGTCAACTCTTCGAGCTGGAAGTGCGGGCGCAGAAACACCGTCGCGCGATAGGCGCCGGGTTTGCCGGCCACTTCGGTGACGTCCACCCGCGCCTCACGCAACGGGTACTGCGCCTTGATTTCCTGCGGCGCGTTGTCGTTGATCAGCACGTAATCGGCGATCCAGTTGTTGAGGTAGGTCTGCACGTTGTCGCGGGTCATGAAACTGCCGACCTTGTCGCGCATGATCACCTTCAGGTAATGGGCGAAACGCGACGCCGCGAGCACGTACGGCAGCATCGCCGAGATCCGCGCGTTGGCGTTGGCCTCGTTGGTGTTGTAGACCTTGGACTTGTTGGTGGTCTGGCCGCCGAAGAACACCGCGACGTCGCTGTTCTTCTTGTGGCACAGGGCAATGAAGCCGAGGTCGTTGAGCTCTTTTTCACGGCGATCGGTGATCGCCACTTCGGTCGGGCATTTCAGCGACAGATCGCCGGAACTGGTGCGGAAGGTATGCGCCGGCAGGCCTTCGACCGCACCGCCACCTTCAGCGCCGCGAATCGCCGCGCACCAGCCGTACTTGGCGAAGGCTTCGGTGATGCGTTGCGACAGCGCCCACGCGGCATTGCCCCACAGGTATTTGCTGTGGTCGGTGCCGTTGACGTCTTCGACGTAGTTGATGCCTTCCACCGGCGAGGTGTCGGGGCCGTAGGGCAGACGCAGGAGGAAATGCGGCAGTACCAGCGAGACGTAGCGCGAATCTTCGCTCTCGCGGAACGAGCGCCACTTGATCAGCTCCTGGCTCTCGAACACCTTCGACAGATCCCGCGGCACCGCCAGTTCGGTGAAGCTGTTCATGTCGAACAGGCGCGGGCTGGCGGCGGCAATGAACGGCGCGTGAGCCGCGGCGGCGACGTTCGACAGTTTTTCCAGCAGGCCTATGTCCTGCGGGTGCCGGCCAAAGGTGTAGTCACCGACCAACAGGCTGAACGGGTGGCCACCGAAGGTGCCGTACTCCTCTTCGTAGATCTTTTTGAACAGCGCGCTCTGGTCGAATTCGACGGCTTTTTCCAGGTCGTTCTGCAACTCTTTCTGCGTGACATTGAGCAGGCGCAATTTCAGTCGGGTGCTGGTTTCGGTGTTCTGCACCAGCAGGTGCAGACCGCGCCACGAGGCTTCGAGTTTTTGCAGGTCGGGGTGGTGCAGGACTTCGTTGAGCTGTGCGCTGATCAGCTCGTCGATCTGGCTGATGCGGTCGTTGATCATCGCCACGGTGTCCTTGTCGATGGCCATGCCTTCGTCGAGCACCTGGGTGGCGAATTCCGCGAGCATGTCACGGGCGTAATCCTGCTGACTGTCATCGTGGGCCATGCGGCCGTCGAGAATGATCTGGTCGAGCAGGGAAAGTGTTTCGGTCGTACTGTCGCTGGCTTGTTTCTGAGCTGAAGCGGGCATGGCGAATTCTCCCCTCGATTAAGTGGACGATCAAGCTTGCGGTTCGGCCGGGGCCTCGGCGTCAGAGGCCGGGGTAGCGGTGTCCGGGCGGGCCGATTTGATTTCCTGCAGGCCTTCGGTGTTGGCGATGACGTCGCGCAACAGCTTGTCCAGGTCATCGTTGCCATCGAGTTTGGTCAGCAGATCGCGCAGGCGTTGGCGGGCTTCGAACAGGCGCCGCAGTGGGGTGACTTGCTCCACCACTTTGACCGGATCGAAGTCGTCGATGTGCTTGAAATTGAGTTCGATATTGAGCTTGCTGTCGTCGCCGCTGAGGGTGTTGTTGACCTGCAGCGTGGCGCGCGGGCCGATCGAGGCGAGCACTTCGTTGAAGTTGTCGCGGTCGATTTCGGTAAAACGCCGGTCAGTCAGTTTTGCCAATGGTTCGAGCGGCTTGCCCGAGAGGTCAGCGAGTATCCCGACCACCAGTGGCAATTCCTTTTTCTCGATGGCGTTGCCGATTTCGACGTCGTAAGTGATTTGCACTCGGGGCGGGCGCACCCGGTCGAGCTTGTGCTGAGTACTTTCTGCCATGACGGCGGACTCCGATGCGATGAGCGGGCGCAATGCATCGGGGAGGCCCGTTCATCGCTTTCCCTTGCTGGACCGTAGGTTAGAAAGGGAGGCAGATGACCTGTCGTTCCTTTGACAAACCTTCTTGATTCGGCTGTAGGAACCGAACTACCCAAGACGCTAGAACAGGTCTATAAAAAAGCAAGCGAAAACATTTTTGGACAGGCTCGTGAAAAGGAAAATTCATTTTGCGTACACGACTTTTTCTAACACTGGTATTGGTGTCTCTGGCCGGTTGCTCGTTCTTCGGGCCGAAAGTGGACCTCGACAGCCTGACCCTCGACGTCGCCCCGAAAGCCAACGACGACACGCCGATTGCCGTGGACTTCATCGCGGTCGCCGACCCTGATCTGCTCAAGCAATTGTCCGGTATCAATGCCAGCCAGTGGTTCGCTGAACGCGAGCAGTACCAACGCGACTATCGTCAGCTGATGAGCGTGTGGGGACTGGAGCTGGTGCCGGGGCAATTCATCGACCGCCAACCCTTCCCGTTGGGGGGCAAGAAGGCCGCTGGACTTTTGGTCTTCGCCAGCTATAACACACCCGGAGCACACCGCTTGCGGCTCGATGATCAGAGCGAGGCGTGGCTGAAATTCGACAGTCGCGAGATGAGCCTGGTCAACGCTACCGAACACTGAAACATCACCGCTGCCGCCGGTTCGCGGCCTTGTCGAAGGGAGTCGTATGAGTCTGCTACCTGACGCGGTTTGCTGGCACGAAGGCATGCAATTGCTGCCACAGCATTTTCAGTTGCAAGGGCTGCGGGCCGAAGCACTCGGTGCGCATCTGGCGCAAGCCTGCAACCCGTGGTTCTGGGGTGTCAGCCACATGGAGTTCGACCCTTCGGCGCTGAGTGCCGGGGTGGTGCGGGTGGTGTCGCTGCAAGGGACGATGCCCGACGGCTTGCCCGTGGATTTGCAGGCCGGGATCGGGCCGACGCTGGAACTGGATGTCGGCGCGGCGATCGATGCCACCGACGACGCCACCGTTACCGTTTACCTGGCGATCAGCCCGATGTGGCGGGCCGGGCAGTTGCTGCCGCTCAAGGGCCGCTTGCAGTCGGTGGTGGGCGACGCACTACCGGATCTCACCAGCGGTGAATTCCCTGAGTCGATCACCGTGTGGCGCCCCAATCCACGTCTGTGCACGCAACTGAACAAGGCCGATTCGATCTGCCTGCCGCTGCTGAAAATCCGCAAGGAGGGCGGCGGTTTCCTGCCGCTGTCTTACACCGCGCCGACGCCGACCTTGTTGCCGGAATCGGCACTCGGTCGACGCATCGCCGGCCTCTGCGCGCGGGCACGGGAAAAGTGCCTGTTTCTCGGCGGGCGTTTGCGTCAGGCGCAGCAGGCCGGCAATCAGGACGACGCGCTGGAAATCCGTCGGCAGTTAACCGCGTTGTGGGTTCGCCTGCCGGAAGTCGAAGGCGCGCTGAACAGCCGCATCGCCCATCCGCAAACCCTTTATGTACACCTGCTCGGACTGGCGGGCGCGTGGTCGGCGCTCAATCCGCTGGCCGGCGTGCCGGCATTTGCCCCACTGGATTTCGTCGAATTGCAGCGCGGTTATGACACGGTGCTGCAATGGCTGGAAAACACCCTCGAACTGATCCGCGCCGGCTACCGCAGCTTGCCGTTCGAACGCGGTGAACAGAGCTTTTCGATTCAACTGCCGGACGAGCAGCCGAGTCAGCGTCTGGTCATCGGTCTGCGCATGCCTAACGGTGCCAGCGAGCAAGCCGCGATCGATTGGTTGCGCGGCGCGATCATCGCTTCGGCGCCGCACATCGCGCTGCTCAGTCGTCAGCGCATGAGCGGTTTGCCGCACCAGGTCATGAGCCGCAGCGAACAGGTGGCCTACAGCGTCGGCGAGGACACGCGGTTGTTTGTGCTGACGGCCGAAGGCGCGTGGTTCGACGCCCAACTGCCGCTGATGATCGCCGCACCGGCGGCGAAGCTGACCAGCAGTCCGTGGCAAGTGGTGCTGTTTGTCGCCCAGAACAGCGAAAGTGCCTGATCACACAAGGAACGCCGTATGTCGCAAGGAAGTGCCGCAAGCCTTGGGTTGCAGGACGCACCGTTGAGCAGCGCGTTCCGCCAGACGTGGCAGCAATGGCAACAGGACTGGGTGCAATTGCCCAAGGACAGCGAGGACGAAGCGGCGCTGGTGGAGACCGTTGTCGAACTCTCGACGCAGGCTTCGCAGCGATTGTGGCGCACCGCTTATGCGCGGGTCGGTGATTCGGCGACCGAGCAGGTCAAGGCACTGGTGTATGCATTCGTCGCGCTGGTCGACGAAACCCTGCTGTTCACGCCATGGCCCGGGCAAGCGGCATGGCAGGACAAACCCCTGGAGTCGCGGTTGTACGCCAGCCGGCAGGCCGGTGAGCAAGTGCCGGCGGCAATTCAGACATTGCTCGATGAACAGCAACCGACCACCCGCGATCTGGCCAATGTCTATCTGCAGTGTCTGATCCTCGGCTTCCATGGGCGTCTGCGTGGCGAACACAGCCAGGCGCAATTGGAGAAGTGGCGGTTGGCGCTGTACACCTTTGCCTGGCAGGACGATGCCAGTTATACCGATGTCAGCCAGCGCCTGGTGCAGCCTTCGTTGACCACGCCGTTGCAACTGCCGGTGCGCACGGCGCTGCCGGATGGCTTTCGCCTGGCGCTGGGGATTCTGGCGATGCTGCTGTTGCTGACCGGGCTTGGTCAGTTCCTCTGGCGTGACATTCAGTCGGAGCTGGAACCGGTGCTGCAGATCATCGATTCGGTGGTGCCGGCGGAGCAAGACTCATGAGTACCCTGACGATAGTCGCGTGGATTGTCGCGCTGCTGCTGGTTGTGGTGATCATCGCCGTGGCGGTCTGGTGGTTGCGCACCCAGAGCGGTGCCGCGATCCGCAGTTTCTACGCGGCCGTACGGCAAATGGAGCAAGAGCAGGGCAGTCACGACCGCTATCAGATGCCATGGCTGTTGATGCTCGGCGACGAAACCCAGGGCACGCAACTGGTCAATGAATGGCGTCTGCAACCGACCGACAAACCCGCGTGGTTCGGCCGCTGGTGGTCGGATCCCGAAGGCGCCGTGCTGGTGGTGCCGCAGGCGTTGTTTCTGCCCGACGACGGCATGCATTTGCAGCGTGGCGGCTGGTGGCGTTTGCTGGGTTTGATCTTGCGAATGCGCAGCAAGCGGCCGCTGGACGGGGTCGTCTGGCTGGTGCCGGTCAGTCGTTTGAGCAATCTTGAACAGGCCGCAGGCCTCGGTCTGGCGGCGCGCCGGCGCTTCATCGATCTGCTGCAACGTTTTGGTCTGAGTGTGCCGGTGTACGTGATCATCACCGGACTTGAAGAATTGCCGGGTTTCCAGGAACTGATCAGTGCGCTGCCCGACGAGGCCCGCGAACGTACCCTGGGCTGGTCGTCACCGTATTCACGCGATGCGGTTTGGCAAGGGCAGTGGAGCGATCAGGCGCTCGATCGTATCCATCGCGCGGTAGCGGAAGCCATTATCGAAATCGGCACGTTGTCCGGCCAGTTGAGCGCCGATCTGTACGCCTTGCCGGAGCGTCTGGAAACCTTGCGGCGCGGTTTGCAGAGTGTTCTGGAACCGGTGTTTCAAGGTAACGCCCAGGGTGAAGCGCCGTGTTTTCGCGGTGTCTATTTCAGCGCGAGTCAGGCCTCGGAGGATGCCAGAGACGGATTTTCCGCCGACGACAGCGGCTTGCAGCAAAGCGTGTTTGTGCGCCAGTTGTGGCGCCAGCGACTGGTCGGCGAGCGAGGCTTGGCGCAAGGCGTGCCGCGTCTGTTGCGCTTGCGTCAGCGTTGGCAGCGGCTGACGGCCGGCGTGGCGCTGGTGGTCGGGGTGATCTGGGCGGTGGCGATGCTTTGGGTCTGGCAGGTGTCGGTCAAAGATGCCCACGAACTGGCGCGGCAGATGCAAGGCGCGCAAAAGGGCTACGTGGCGATCAGCGACGAGGCGCAACGGGTCGACTCGACCCGACGCAACGTGCAGACTTTCTGGCGCGTGCTGGAGCGTGCGCCGCACTGGAACTATGTCTCTCTGGTGTTTCCGACGTCGTGGTTTTCCTCGCTCGACAATCGACTCGAACAGCAAGTATTGCAGTCCACCCAGCGCCACATCATGGTGCCGCTGCATGATCTGTTGAGCGCGCAACTGGCGCAGATCAAAGCGATCCGCAGCACCGACCGGCGCAGCAGTGTCGAAAGCGACGACCCGGCGCAGTGGCAGAACTATCTGAAGGCGAACGATCTGGTGGATCGGGCCTTGCGTCTGGAGCAGCAGAATCAGCTGTTCAATCAAGTGCAGAACAACCCGCGCGCGCCACTGGACGACCTGGTGCAACTGAGCAACAACGCGCTGTCACTGAACCTCAACACGGGCACCTTGCCGTATGCGGCGTTCTACAATCGGCTGCTGGTGGCCGGGGAGGACGGCAGCTTGCAGGCGCTGGATCTGAGCGTCGACCGGCCGCAGATCGTCAGCAACTTTTCCGGATTGATGCAGCGCTGGCTGGATCAATATTTCCTCGCCGACAACTTTGTCAGCAAGGCCGGTTACCTCAAGTTGCACCTCGATCAACTGGAGGCCGGCAGTGGCAACAGCCTGCGCGACCTCGAAGACCTGACCGCGCTGGTCGACGATCTGCAAGCGGCGATCGCCCTGACCAATTCGACGTGGAGCCGTGGCAAAGGCCAGGAATTGGTGCCGGGTTATGGTGACTTCCTCGCCAAAGTGGGCAAGAGCACATTGTTGGGCGCGCAAGTCCAACAAGACCTCGACACGCAAGCGTCACGCTTGCAGCAGAGTTTCCGCGATCAATGGATCGCACAGGTCGGCTCGCGGGACAATTTGTTGATTCAGCAAGTCAGCGGGCAGTTGGCCTTGCAGGAACAAGTGATCAAGCTGGATAACGCGATACAGGCGCTGTTCAAGCGCGACTTCGTTTCGGTCGCCCTGCGTGCCAGCGAAGACAACGTCAATATGCAAGGCCAGACCGTGGACGGTGATGACCTCAATGAATCGCTGAAATATTTCGCCGACTACAACAGCTACATCGCCGAAGAACTGCCACGCATTCCACCGGACTATCGCGTTGCGGTGCTCAAAGCCGCCGAGCGTGCCGCCGCCCAGGCGATGTGGTTGAGCCTCAAGGATCACAACGATCAGGCGCATCCTTACGCTGTGTTCAATGTGCAGGCCGAGCAAGCCATGGCCCTGCAGAAGGCCTTCGTCGAGGTGCATCGTCCGGATCTCTCCACACGCCTGCAAGCGGCGCTCAACCGCCGCGCGATGGCGCAGATTACCGGCGGTCTGGAAGACATCACCGCGCAACCGCTGTTCGGCGGAAGGGCCGAAATCAGCCAGTGGGACGGTTCGAAAAACCTCGGTCTGGAACTGTTCGGCGCCAGTGACGTGCAGGATCTCAAACTGAGCCTCAAGCAGCAGTTCAACACTATGCTCGGCATCACTGAGCGGCGCACGTCATCGTTGCAGTGGCTGACAACACAGCAAGCCAATCTGTCGGCACTGGATTACGAACGCGTGACGCAGTTCAGTGCGCTCAACGACGAACTGCGCAAATACAAAGAGGCCAACCCGGCCAGTTCGCCGGCACAGATCGAGCAGCTGGTCAGCCGCGATTTCGTCGAGATGGACGTCAATTCCTGCCTGCAAATGTTGCAGACCGCCAACGTCGCCGGCGGACGCGGCACGTTGGCGATGCGCGCGGTGGAGCTGCAACAGGAAGCCATGCAGCGTTGCCAGCAGCTGCAAGTGCAACAGGCCGCTGCGGCATGGAATGAGCTGGCCAACTACTTCAATCAATATCTGGCGGATCGCTTTCCTTTCGCCAACGGCGTGCAGATGCAGGACGCCGATCCGGCGCGGGTTGAATATTTTCTGCAACTGATCGACAAAAAACTCCCGGTCGCGAAGGCCGGCCTTGCCACCAACCAGACCCCGGAGCGCCTGGCCGCGGCGGACTTTCTCAACCGCTTGAAGCAGGCCAGCATTTGGCTGACGCCGCTGTTCGTGCGTGACAAGAGCGGCATCCTCGGCGTCGAGCTGGACGTGCGCTGGCGCACCGATCGCGATGATGAGCTGGGCGCCGATCAGGTGATCGCCTGGGGCTTGCTCGCCGGCAATCAGCAAATCAGCTATCCGGCAGCCGAGCAACCGAACCTGCGCTGGATGGTCGGCCAGCCTGTCCGCCTGACCCTGCGCTGGGCGCGTAACGGCAAGGAGCGGCCAGTCAATGATCCACAGCAACCAAATCTGGTGGTACGTGATCTGGAGGCCGGTTGGGAGTACGGCGGGCCATGGTCATTGCTGCGCCTGATGCGCGCGCATTTCTCGGTGCAGCGTCAGCCAAACGTGGATTACACCGATTTCCCGCTGACGTTGCGTTTACCCGTGACCGGGGCGCCGGACAGCGTCACCAGCGACTTCACGCGCATGTTCGTGCGCCTGTCGCTGATGAGCCAAGGCTCGAAACTGCCGCTGTCGATCGCGCCATTGCCAACCCGCGCGCCGCGTTCGCCGTTTCAGGTGACCGGCAGCACCGCCGCCCTTGAATCACAGAAGGAAGACTTGTGAGCCTGCCATCGACGACGTTGCCGGACTTGATTGACCAACTGCTCGCACCGATCAGCGCACAAGCGCCGTGTGGCGTCGATTTGCGTTATGAGCGTGAGTTCGATCAGTTGCGCGACTTGCGCCGCGAGGACGATGCCAGCCTGCCGACCGGGGTCTGGCAATCGACACTGAAGCGGGCGAACTGGCCGGACGTCGAAAAACTTACGACGACGTTATTGCTGGAGCGCAGCAAGGACCTGATGCTCAGCGCCTGGCTCGGCGAGGCATGGCTGCACCTGCAAGCGCTCGACGGTTTGCCCGGCAGCCTGGCGCTGATCGCCGGTTTGTGTGAACGCTTTCCCGAGCAGTTGCACCCGCAGGCCGAGAACGGCGACCAGTCGTGGCGGGTGATTCCGCTGGAATGGCTGGTGCGCCGGTACAGTGAAATATTGCTCACGCGGGTGCCGTTATTCGGTAGCCGCAACAGCGATTTCGAGGCTTGCACCCTGGAAGTCTGGCGGCGCTTGCAGGTGCAGCAAGTGCAGACCAACGACAGCAAGAACGCCAAGACCTCGGCGGAAAACGCGCGCAATGAACAGAAGAAACTCAACGAACAAGTGCGCGCCACGCCGCTGGCGTTCTGGCTGCGCACTCAGGGCAATCTGCTCCTGAGCCTGCAACACTTGCAACGGCTCAACACCTGGAGTGATGCCTATCTGGGAGATCAGGCGCCGGGATTGCGCCCCTTGCAGGACACCATCCAGGCGCTGCTGAAACTGGTTCAGGAGTTTATCGCCATGCACCCACAACAACCGGCACCGCCACCGCCGCTGGTCGAAGCCCCCGTCGCCGTTGCGCAGCCAGAAGAACCCGCACCGGTAGCCTTGGCCTTTCGTGAGCCGGCCAATCGCGAAGAGGCGTATCGCCAACTGCTGCTGATCGCCGAATACCTCGCCCGCACCGAACCCCACAGCCCGGTGCCGTATCTGATCCGGCGCGGGGTCGAGTGGGGCAACAAACCGCTGAGCGAGTTACTCGGTGAGTTGATCAGTGCCGACGCCGAATCGCGGCGTTTGTGGACGTTGCTCGGCGTCCTTTAGTGCACGCGCTGGTTGTTGAGTTTCGGTGGCAGCGCGATAGGCGTCAGCACGGGCTCGCCCGAGAAAAACGCCACGAGGTTTTTGCCTACCAGTTCCACCGTGCCTTGCGTCGCTTCCGGTGACAGGCCGGCGACATGTGGTGTCAGCAACACGTTGCTCAGGGTTTTCAGCGCATCCGGCACTTGTGGCTCGTGGTCGAACACATCCAGTGCGGCGCCGGCAATTCTGCGTTGTTCAAGGGCGCTGATCAGATCCGCCGTGGCGATCACACTGGCGCGGGCAATATTGACGATAAACCCTTTCGGACCAAGCGCATCGAGCACCGCGCGGGTGACCAGATGCTGTGTGCCGATGCCGCCGGGCGTGGCGACGATCAGGAAGTCCGACGCCCGCGCCAGTTCGGTCGGCGTCGAGCAGAACGCGTAAGGCACATCGCTGCGCACTTGACGGCTGTGATAGCTGATCTGCATGTCGAAGCCAAGGTTCGCGCGTTTGGCGATCGCCATGCCCACGGCGCCCAGTCCGAGAATCCCCAGGCGTTTGTCGGCAAGCGACGGGCGCATGATCTTCGGCCACTCCCCACGGCGTACGGCAGCGTCGCAACGCGGGATGTCGCGAACCAGCGCCAGCAGCATCGCCATCGCATGGTCGGCCACCGACGAGGCATTGACCCCTGCGCCGTTGGTGACAGTGATGCCGCGGTTGCTCGCGGCTTGCAGGTCGACGTGCTCGTACCCGGCGCCGATCACCGTGATGATTTTCAGCGCGGGCAGGGCGGCGATTTCATCGGCGCTGAGGCCCAATGGGCCACGGGTCAGCACTGCGTCGATGCGGCTACCGTGGGTGGCGATGGCTTGCGCACGTTCGGCGGGTGTCGGAGCGAGAATCAGGTGGAAGCCCTGATGTTCGAGGATTGGCAAATAGTCATTGATGGTTTCAACCAGTACCAGAACGGTTGCGGGCATTGCGCGGCTCCTGTGAACGTCTGCGGGTTGATCGCGAAAGTCGTTTCAGAGTGCTGAATCCGCAGCGACTTGGCAATCGTTGTCAGTGGCGCAGTGGTGCTTTGAGTCTGGACGGCTTCGGACAAGAAGCAAGGCTGGGAGCACACCGGTGATCCGGTGTGCTGTCGGTATCATTGGGCCGCTTGGGCTTTGGCTTGCTCAGCCATCGCGAGCGGCTTGATATCGTAGGTCGGATAGAACTCGGTGCGGTAACTGCCCCATGCAGTGTTTTCCAGCGCCAGGTTAACTTCCGCCAGACGCGAGACAGGAAAGCGCACGGTCACGACCTGGCCGATCCCCATCATGATGTTCCAGCTCACCACCTCGACGCCGGCCGGGGGGAACGTTTTATGGAAACCCTGTTGCGCAAGCTGAGCCTTGAGTTCACTTAACGGTCGGGTTTGATCATGTTTCAGAAACACGGTCAGCATCATCGCATTGTCGGCGGTGGCGACGGCATTTTTTGCGGGCTGGGTCGCAGCTTGTGCGCTGACCCCGGCGCAATAGACAGAAGAAATCAGTAACGTCGACATCAGCAGGGTTTTAATTGACTTTTGCATAGCGAACTCCTGGTTTTATTGTTTGATGGCGGACTTGGTTTCTATTGTTCCGGTATAGGGCGCGTGAACGACATGAATGCGCACGAGAGGATTGTTTTCGACCATGTCGCGAGGGACTTCCCGGGAATAAGTGAACTCTCGGTTGTTCAATGTTTCCAGACGTCTGATCCATGTTTTGGTGGGGCCGATATCCGGCACAAGAATGTGCTGTTGCTGATCGCCGGTGACAAAGAAATAACCGCCGCCGCCATTATTGTATTTTGACTCGCCTGTATCGGTGTAAAAGAACTCGTATCGATTACGCTCGGGATCCCACGTCGATATACCAACGACGCCGGGGTACTTCTCTTTGACGTCGGTTTCCGGGGCGCCCTCGATGTAGACCTTGGTGGTCAGCCATCGCGGCGAAGAAGCCAGCTCGCGGACATCGGCGTTGGCGCTGGCGAGCGGGGCTAGCAGTGCGGCCAACAACAGGCCGCTCATCATGTTCTTTTGCATGCTGTGTCCTCTTGATCACACTTCAATTATTAGTCTTCGAATTCGGGGCGAGAAAAATATAGACCTGCCATGGAATATTGTTCAATGGCTGGGTAGTTGCTTGTAACAAATGGCTGGTATTTGATTTTAAGAAATATTTTGTTGTGAATGTTTTTGGCTGTTTAAGATGTAGGAGTATTCTGAAAGTTTTCTGGTTAATCCATTTGTTTGTCGGTGTTTTCTGTAGTTGGCGTCGCCGGCGTAAATAACTCATTACACGATGCTGTAGGACAAGGGATGCCGTAACAAATGTCTGGTTGACGCAACCGCAGCAAGTGAAGTTGCGTCTATTTTGGATCGTTTCCTTAGAATCTCACTTCTGCGCTTTCGATTAACCGTGCGAAGGCAGCACCGAGGGTTGCATTGTGATGGTCGATGATCGCTTTGGCCGGCAGCGCGGCAGTGTCCATGCAAGTGTGGGCGTCGCTGACCAGCAGCGGTCTGAAGCCAAGACCGGCAGCGCTGCGACAGGTGCTGTCGATGCAGAACTGGCTTTTCATGCCGACCACATAGAACTCTTCTACCTGTGCGGCTTTGAGTTGCCGCGCAAGGTCAGTGCCATGGAAAGCATCGGGGCGGGATTTGTCGAAGAGGGTGTCGATTTCGGCGTCCAGCTCAAGCGCTGGCAGTAATTGCCAGAAAGTACTACCAGCGGCAATCGGTGAGTCGTCCGGGCCGGTGTGGCGCACGGCGAAGATCGGCACTTGATTCGCGCGGGCCTGAGCGACCAGGCGCTGGATGTTGGCCAGAACCCGTTCGCCCTGGTAGGGCTTTTCCGGTCCGTGGAACAGACCGACCTGCATATCGATGATCAACAGTGCTGCGGGCATGGTGTTTCTCCTTGGGTGCTGCAGATGCCGCACGGACGGGAGAAACAACAAGGCCCCGTCCATTGCTGGCGGGGCCTTGGGTTTGCTGCGCTGGGTTTACCTCAGACAGCAACACCACGACCCGCCGGTGGCGGTCGTGGTGGTACGGGTGAGTTGCAGCGCGCGAATGTTCATGGGCCGATCATGCTGGCGCTGATACCGGGCTGTCAATGGGCGGGTCAAGTGACGTACTGCGCGATGCCATTGCCGAATGACCAGTTCTCTTTCTTGACCTCGACCAGATTGATGAACACATCTTCCAGGCGCACCGCCAATTGTGTGTGCAGGCTTTCGGCGATGGTTTTGAACAGCAACTGCTTTTTCTCCACCGTGCGCCCTTCGCTGATGGTGATCTGAATGAACACTACGCCATCGCTGCGCTGGATCCCTAGATACTGCGGGTCGTAGACGAAATGCTGGCTGTCGTGCTCGGTGAGGATTTGGAAGTTGTCGTGCTCGGGCACATCGATACAACTGCGCAGGGCCGCGTAGATGTGCTCGCCGATGCGTTTGGCGAAAGTGGGGTCGGGGTTTTGCTGGATATCGACGCGAACCAGTGGCATGGGAAGGCTCCGCAGGGCAGGGGACTCATCTCACGCTAGATCATGTGGGGCAAATTGAAAGGCACGGGTACTTGATCGCGAAGTGTTTTCTAAAAGGTCTCTCTATGAGGCTGCCTACCTGACTCGCGGATTTTGCCTACGAATTCGACAGATTCGTCCGCTATCCGGACAGGTGAACAAAGCGAAATTATGAGAGTACAAAGCAGCCAGGGTAGTCACCGCCAACAGCCAAGGAAGGCAAATGTACAAAAACGATCGTGAAAATCTGGAACTCGACAGGCTGGAAAATGAATCAAGGAAACTTGTGGCTGAAAGACAAAAGCTCGTGGCGGAAGAAAAAAAGCTTAACAGAGAGACGAGTTTATATCCGCTTGCAGTAGTAGCCGGGGTGGTGACAGCAATCACCGCAGTAGCAGGCGTTTTCTTCAGGTTTTGATTGTTCGCGTTTTACAAATGTCAGATCCATGACCCAAAAAGGAAAGTCGCATGAGTACCTATGATCGCAAAGCCCGAATGGAAGAAATGGAGCGGGAACACGATGAGTGGGTTGAAAGAATACGCATAAAAAACAAGCGCGATATGTACCCGATCTGGGCAATGTTAGCTTTTGGAATGTTTTGCTGGTCACTTGGTTTCTTCGTGGGTCGGACGATCTGATCAGATTTTGCCGCTAATACACGGTACAGACGCTTTTCAGAAAACGACACTGCACGTACCTGGATGCGACAGTGTTTTTCCCGAAAACGACAACTCACTGATCTGCTCCGCACAACCATTCCTCAGCTAAGTCTTTGCTTCTGCTCATTTATCACGGAGAATCGCGCCCCTGTTTCGGCCGGAGCATGTCTGTCGGTTTTTTCCGACGCGTCCTGACCGAGTGGCAAGTGACCGGAATGCGGAGATCCGACCGGATGAATGATCAGGCCAATAGCGTCGAAGAGCGCTTTGATGCAGCAGCACCCGCTGAACTTTCGAGCTGGAATCGCCAGGACACCACCTGGATGTTGGGACTGTTTGGAACGGCCATCGGCGCCGGTACCCTGTTTTTGCCGATCAACGCAGGGCTGGGTGGCTTCTGGCCGCTGGTGGTTCTTGCGCTGCTGGCTTTCCCGATGACCTTCTACGCACACCGTGGGCTGACCCGCTTCGTGCTGTCCGGTCGCGAAGGCGCCGACATCACGGAAGTGGTCGAGCAGCATTTCGGCATCAAGGCCGGTGCACTGATCACGTTGCTGTACTTCTTCGCGATCTTCCCGATCCTGCTGATCTACAGCGTCGGCCTGACCAACACAGTCGCCAGTTTCCTCGAGCATCAACTGCACATCACGCCGCCACCGCGCGCGCTGCTGTCGTTCGTGTTGATCCTCGGTCTGCTGGCCGTGGTGCGCTGCGGTGAGCAGGCGATCGTCAAGGCCATGAGCCTGATGGTCTATCCGTTTATTGTCGCGCTGTTGTTCCTCGCCGTTTACCTGATTCCGCACTGGAACGGCGGCATCCTGACCACGGCATCGCAGGTGCCGGCACCGTCCGCGCTGCTGCACACACTGTGGCTGGCGATTCCGGTGATGGTGTTCTCGTTCAACCATTCGCCGATCATCTCGGCATTTGCGGTCGATCAGAAGCGTCGTTATGGCGTCCACGCTGAAGAGCGCAGCTCGCAGATTCTGTCCCGCGCACACGCGTTGATGGTGCTGATGGTGCTGTTCTTCGTCTTCAGTTGCGTTCTGACGTTGTCGCCGGAGCAATTGGCGGAAGCAAAAGAGCAGAATCTGTCGATCCTGTCTTATCTGGCCAATCATTTCAGCAACCCGACCATCGCCTTTGCGGCACCGTTGATTGCATTCGTGGCGATCTCCAAATCGTTCCTCGGTCACTACATCGGTGCCAGTGAGGGCCTGAAGGGCTTGATCGTGAAGAGCGGCAAGCGTCCGAGCGCGAAGGCACTGGATCGCATCGTAGCGGCGTTCATGCTGGTGATCTGCTGGATCATCGCGACGCTGAATCCGAGCATTCTGGGCATGATCGAAACCGTCGGCGGTCCGGTCATTGCGGCGATTCTGTTCCTGATGCCGATGTATGCGATTCGCAAGATTCCGGCGATGGCACGCTATCGTGGTCAGGCGTCTAACATGTTTGTGACGGCAGTGGGTCTGGTGGCGATTTCGGCACTGGTTTACAAGCTGACGATGTAACGCGGATTCAATCGACAAGAACCGCTGTGCCTGCCCGGGCACAGCGGTTTTTTTTGGGCTCGGGAGCCGAGCTTTCTCGCGAAAGCGGTGAGTCATCAGCAATGATGTCGACTGACACTCTGTCATCGCTGGCTTGCCAGCGATGAGGCCCGAACAGGCACCCCCCCCCCCCAACAGGCATAAAAAAACGCCGCTCATCTCACGATGGGCGGCGCTTTTTCATTGCGTTGCAGCGTTAGGCTTGAACGACCGGGATGTTGGCGTTCGCAGCAGCTTCACGGAACTCGGCGATCTGGTCGAAGGACAGGTAGCGGTAGATATCGGCCGCCATGCTGTCGATCTTGCCAGCGTATTCCATGTATTCCTCGACGGTCGGCAGGCGACCCAGGATCGAAGCCACGGACGCCAGCTCGGCCGAAGCCAGGTAGACGTTCGCGCCGTCGCCCAGACGGTTCGGGAAGTTACGGGTCGAAGTCGACACCACGGTGCTGTTCGGCTCAACGCGTGCCTGGTTACCCATGCACAGCGAGCAGCCTGGCATTTCCATGCGCGCGCCAGCCTTGCCGTAGATGCCGTAGTAGCCTTCTTCGGTCAGTTGGTGAGCGTCCATCTTGGTCGGCGGCGACAGCCACAGACGGGTTGGCAGCTGACCCTTGACCTGATCCAGCAGCTTACCGGCAGCGCGGAAGTGACCGATGTTGGTCATGCACGAACCGATGAACACTTCGTCGATCTTCTCGCCAGCAACGCTGGACAGCAGACGGGCGTCGTCCGGGTCGTTCGGCGCGCACAGTACCGGCTCGCTGATGTCGGCCAGATCGATTTCGATGACTTCGGCGTATTCGGCGTCAGCATCGGCTTCCATCAGTTCCGGGTTGGCAACCCAGGCTTCCATCGCTTGAGCGCGACGTTCCAGAGTACGCGCATCGCCGTAACCTTCACCGATCATCCAGCGCAGCAGGGTGATGTTGGAGTTCAGGTACTCGGTGATCGACTCTTTCGACAGCTTGATGGTGCAACCGGCAGCCGAACGTTCGGCCGAGGCGTCGGACAGTTCGAACGCCTGCTCCAGGGTCAGACCTTCCAGACCTTCGATTTCCAGGATGCGGCCGGAGAAGGCGTTTTTCTTGCCTTTCTTCTCGACGGTCAGCAGACCGTTCTGGATAGCGAAGTAAGGAATCGCATGAACCAGGTCACGCAGGGTGATGCCAGGTTTCATTTTGCCTTTGAAGCGCACCAGGATCGATTCCGGCATGTCCAGCGGCATAACGCCGGTGGCCGCAGCAAACGCAACCAGACCGGAACCGGCCGGGAACGAAATGCCCATCGGGAAACGGGTGTGCGAGTCACCACCGGTACCGACGGTGTCTGGCAGCAGCATGCGGTTCAGCCACGAGTGGATGATGCCGTCGCCCGGACGCAGGGAAACGCCGCCACGGGTCATGATGAAGTCAGGCAGGGTGTGGTGGGTGGTCACGTCGATCGGCTTTGGATACGCCGCAGTGTGGCAGAACGACTGCATCACCAGATCAGCGGAGAAGCCCAGGCACGCCAGGTCTTTCAGTTCGTCACGGGTCATTGGACCGGTGGTGTCCTGAGAACCTACGGTGGTCATCTTCGGTTCGCAGTAGGTGCCAGGACGAACGCCTTGGCCTTCTGCCAGACCGCAAGCCTTGCCGACCATTTTCTGCGCCAGGGTGAAACCCTTGGTGCTTTCAGCTGGGGCTTCCGGCTTCTTGAACAGGTCGAACGGTGGCAGACCCAGTTCGGCGCGAGCCTTCTCGGTCAGGCCACGGCCGATGATCAGCGGGATACGGCCGCCGGCGCGAACTTCGTCCAACAGCACCGGGGTCTTCATTTCGAAGGTGGTCAGCACTTCATCGGTGCCGTGTTTGCAGACTTTGCCAGCATGCGGGTACAGGTCGATCACGTCGCCCATGTTCATGTTGGAAACGTCGAACTCGATTGGCAGTGCGCCGGCATCTTCCATGGTGTTGTAGAAGATCGGAGCGATTTTACTGCCGAAGCAGAAACCGCCAGCACGCTTGTTCGGCACGTAAGGAACGTCGTCACCGAAGAACCACAGTACCGAGTTGGTCGCCGATTTACGCGAAGAACCGGTACCGACCACGTCACCGACGTAAGCGATCGGGAAGCCTTGACCGCGCATTTCTTCGATCTGCTTCATCGGGCCGATGGCGCCCTGCTGATCAGGAACGATGCCGTCACGGGCCATTTTCAGCATGGCCAGGGCGTGCAGCGGGATGTCTGGACGGGACCAGGCATCTGGAGCAGGGGACAGGTCGTCGGTGTTGGTTTCGCCGGTAACCTTGAAGACGCGCAGGCTGATCTTGTCGGCCAGGGTCGGACGGTTTTTGAACCACTCGCCGTCAGCCCAGGATTGCAGTACGGCTTTAGCGTGAGCGTTACCGTTCTTGGCTTTTTCCGCGACGTCGTGGAACGCATCGAACATCAGCAGGGTGTGCTTGAGTTGCGCGGCAGCGACTGGCGCCAGCTCGGCGTCGTCCAGCAGGTCAACCAGAGTGACGATGTTGTAGCCGCCCTGCATGGTGCCGAGCAATTCTACAGCGCGCTTTTTGTCCAGCAGCGGGGAGGAAACTTCGCCCTTGGCCAGTGCAGACAGGAAGCCGGCTTTGACATAGGCCGCTTCGTCCACGCCTGGTGGAATGCGATTGGTGATCAGGTCAACGAGAAATTCTTCTTCGCCAGCCGGAGGGTTTTTCAGCAGCTCGACCAGGCCTGCTGTTTGTTCGGCGTTAAGCGGCTGGGGAACGATACCCAGGGCTGCACGCTCTTCGATATGTTTGCGGTAGGCTTCAAGCACAGTTATTACCCTCATCAGTGGTCCCAAATGGGTGTCCGGGACGCTCATCCCGAAATTGCCGTACTCATGCTCCTCACGACGTTGTGGGTCGTTCGGCCAGAATTACCGGCAATTCCTTACAGAAGCTGCTTTCAAAGTTTTACGCCTGCAGAACGGGGAGCTGATGAGGGTTGGCGCTGGATTTTTCCCCGCTGGAAAAATCCCTCGCCAACACCGCTCTGAAGGAACGACTGTGCTCGTGACGCTTTGAAAACAGCTTCTAACGGACATTGGCGCCTTAAAAGGCTGGCTGATTCTACGGCAAAAAAAATTTAAAGGTAAGTCGCGCTCTATTGGACTTTCGTGGCAATGCGCGTGGCCGGGCCAAACACTCAGTACGCCTGAGACCCTGATGTTTGAGGGGTGATCAATGCTCGACAAAGGGCTAACATGCCGACCTGTTCCGCGTTTCAGTGTTTTGCCTATCTTATGCCCAATCAGACCATCAAGACCCCCTGCGTCGGCCTCTGCTCCACTGTTTACGGTGATCTGGTGTGCCGTGGCTGCAAGCGTTTCCATCACGAAGTCATCCACTGGAATGGGTACAACGAGGAGGAAAAACGCGCGGTGTGGTTGCGTCTGGAGCAATTGCTGTCACAAGTGATGGCGGCCAAGGTCGAGATTTTCGATTCGGCGCGCCTGCGCGAGCAGCTCGAACAACGCAAGATCCGCTTCGTGCCGCATCAGTCGGAGTATTGCTGGGCGTATCAGCTGATCGCCCGTGGCGCGCGGGTGATCATTAATCTGGAAGCGTACGGGATGGTGTTGCTGCCGGAGTTTCGCGACTGGAGCCTGCCGGAACTGCGCGATGCCATTGATCGGGAATTCTTCCTGCTGTCGGAAGCGCACTATCAGCGCTACATTGCCCCCGGATTTCTCAAGGATGCCTTTGGCGCCTGAAGGTCAAAAGATCGCAGCGTGCCGCAGCTCCTACATGGGAATGCGTTCTACCTGTAGGAGCTGCCGAAGGCTGCGATCTTTTGATCTTTAATGCTTCACCGCCAACTCCACCAGATGATCCTCAACCTCCTGCGGTTTGAGCACCAGCACATCGCTCTCCAGTGCATCCAGCACAACTTCCGCCGTATTCCCGATCAATGCCCCGGACAACCCGGTGCGCGCCACGGTGCCAATCACGGTCACTGCCGCTTGCAGCTTGTGCGCCATGAACGGGATCAACACATCCGCCGGGCCTTCTTCGATGTGCAGATGTTCATCATCGACATCGAATTCCGCCTGAAACGCTCGGCATTGCTCGCGATAACGTGCTTCGATGGTTTCACTCAGTTGCAGTGTCGGGTCAGCAGCGGACAGCATCGGTGATGGATGCGCAGCGATCACATGCAGATGTGCTTTGGCCAGACTGGCAATGTCGTAGCCATGATCAATGATCGTCGTGTGCAGATGCCGGTGCTCACCATCGGCATTGCCCACGTCCACCGCCGCCAGAATCACCTTGTCCTTCCAGGAACCTGCGGTTTTCACCAGCAGCACCGGGGTAGGGCAGTGGCGCAACAGTTTCCAGTCCGCCGGGGTCAGCAGGGCTTTTTTCAGCGAGCTGTCGGGGAAATGCTGTTTGATTACCAGCCCGCAACCCTCGGCCTGCTGCACGTCAATGATGGTTTCGTGCAGGCTCTCGTTCCACGCCTGCTCGGTGGTCACGCTGTAGCCGTCGGCCAGCAACGAGGATTTGAGCACACCGAGCATGCCGGCGTGATCGTGCTTCTTGTCGCACACCAGCAGGTGCAGATGGGCCTGGGTCACGCCGGCGATCAACTTGGCGCGCTTGAGCGCCAGGCTTTCCGAATGTTCGGGTTCGATGACCACCAGAATGCTGCGAATGGCTTGCATGAGCGGAGTCTCCAGCAAAGAAAAGGCACGGCGTTGCACAACTATAGTTGCTGCTCGATCGTGCGCGACTTGATGCATATCAACGCGCGCGGCTGGTGGTCTGCGGACAGGCCGGTATAATCGGCGCCCTTCGCTCGAACACCCTTTACCGTGAGCCCCATGATCCTTCCCGAAATCCACGAATTCCTTGGCTGCCGCACCCCCGACGCCTGGGTTCAGGCCGCCCTGGCCGATCAGGAAACCCTGCTGATCGACCACAAGAACTGCGAGTTCAAGGCCGCCAGCACTGCCCTGAGCCTGATAGCCAAGTACCATTCCCACGTCGACCTGATCAACATGATGTCGCGTCTGGCCCGGGAAGAGCTGGTGCACCACGAGCAGGTCATGCGCATCATGAAACGGCGCAAGATCGAACTGCGCCAGCTCCACGCCGGTCGTTACGCCTCGGGCTTGCGCAAGGTCGTGCGCAGCCATGAACCGGTGAAACTGGTCGATACGCTGGTGGTCGGCGCGTTTATCGAAGCACGCAGTTGCGAGCGTTTCGAAGCGCTGGTGCCGCATCTGGACGAAGAACTCGGCAAGTTCTACTTTGGCCTGCTGAAAAGCGAGGCGCGGCATTTTCAGGGTTATCTGAAGCTGGCTTATCAGTACGGCGATGCGAAAGATATTGCCCAGGTCATCGAAAAAGTCCGCGTCGCCGAGCAGGAACTGATCGAGTCGCCGGATGAAGAGTTTCGCTTCCACAGCGGTGTGCCTGCCACTGTCTGAAGATCAAAAGATCGTCCGAAGGCTGCGATCTTTTTCCTTTATTGTAAAAAACTCTTAAGAGTATGAAACATCGTCAAAAACCGGCCCCAGCGGCCGGTTTTTGCTGCCTGAAACAAACGCCACCCCCACGAAAGCCGCCATAATGCCGACCACTTCACACATGGGCGGCAGACGGTCGTTATGGATAACCTGGGTTTTGGCAAACTCCTGCTGGTGGAAGACGATGAGCGTCTCGCTGCGCTGATTGCACACTTTCTCGAACAACACGGCTACGAGGTACGCACGGTGCATCGCGGCGACCTGGCCGTGGCTGCCTTTCTGGAGTTCAGGCCGAAAGTCGTGGTGCTCGACCTGATGTTGCCGGGGCAGAGCGGTCTGCACGTGTGCCGGGAGATTCGCAGCGTGTCGGACACGCCGATCGTGATCCTGACGGCCAAGGAAGACGATCTCGACCATATCCTCGGTCTGGAGTCCGGCGCCGATGATTACGTAATCAAACCGATCAAGCCACCGGTGTTGCTGGCCCGGCTGCGCGCGTTGCAACGGCGGCAGGTGCCGGACAGCAACGTGGTGAGTTTTATGGAGTTTGGCCAGTTGAGCGTTGACCGCAGTTGCCGTGAAGTGCGGCTGGCGGGCGAGGTCATCGAAATGACCACCATGGAATTCGAGCTGCTGTGGTTGCTGGCCAGCGCCGCCGGCAAGGTGCTGTCCCGTGATGACATTCTCAATCGTATGCGCGGGATTGCCTTCGACGGGCTCAATCGCAGCGTCGACGTGTACATCAGCAAGTTGCGCAACAAGCTTAAGGACAATCCCCGCGAGCCGATGTGTATCAAGACCGTGTGGGGCAAGGGTTATCTGTTCAATCCGTTCGCGTGGGAGCTTTAGATGCTGCGGTTATTTTTCGGGCTGTTTCTGGTCATGACGATCGGTCTGGTGCTGGCGTTGCAGACGGTTGAACGCACCTTTGATGCCTTGCTCGATTATCAGATGCAGGACTACAACCGCGAGGCTGTGCGGGGGCAAGCGTGGACGTTGGCTCAGCAGTTGCATGACCTCGACGGCCCGGCCCGGGAAAACCAGCTGGAAACGATCCGCCCGCATTACGGTTTGGGGCTGACGCTGGTCGACGCCTCTGAATTGACACTGAGCGAAACGGAAAAAGCCGAGCTGGCCAAGGGGCTGCTGGTGATCCGTGACAAATACACCCAGTACATTTCGGCGATTGACGATGGCCCGCAACTGCTCAGCATCCGCTTGCCGGCCGAGCCGAGTCTGATGCCGTTCTACATAGCCGGCGCCTACCTGATGATTGCCGTGATGATCGGCATCGTCCTGTTTTTCTGGGTGCGTCCGCACTGGCGTGATCTGGAGAAACTGCGTCTGGCCGCCGAGCGTTTCGGCGACAACGATCTGTCGGTGCGCATTCAATTGTCGAAACGCTCGAACATCCGCGATCTGGCCGAGCACTTCAACCTGATGGCGGCGCGCATCGAGGGTCTGATCGCCAATCAGCGCGAACTGACCAATGCCGTGTCCCACGAATTGCGCACGCCGATCGCGCGGCTGTCGTTTGAACTCGATCAACTCAAGCAGCAACCGGATGCCAGCCAGAACCGCGAGCTGATTGCCGACATGTACGCCGACCTCGGTGAGCTGGAGGAGATGGTTTCCGAACTGCTCACTTACGCCAGCCTCGAGCGCGGCGCGACGGTGATCAAGCGTGAAAACATTCAGGCGGCCAATTGGCTCGACAGCGTGGTCGGCAGCGTGGCGCTGGAGGCCGAAGCGGCGGGCGTGCAGTTGCTGATCGGTGACTGCCGGCTCGACACCGTGCGCATCGAACCGCGATTCATGGCGCGGGCGGTGATCAATCTGCTGCGCAATGCGATTCGCTACGCCGAGCAGCGCGTTGAAGTGACGCTGGTGCGCACGGGTGATTATTACGAAGTGCGGGTCAATGACGACGGGCCGGGAGTGCCGGTGCACGGGCGGGAGAAAATCTTTGAGCCGTTTTCGCGGCTGGATGCCAGCCGGGATCGCCGCACCGGCGGGTTTGGTTTGGGCCTGGCGTTGGTGCGCCGGGTGTCGCAATCCCATGGCGGGCAGGTTGAGGTGGGCGATTCCCCTTGGGGTGGGGCGTCGTTCCGGATGACTTGGGCGCATCTGGATTAATGCTGTGGCCTGTACCGGCCCCTTCGCGAGCAGCTCCCACAAATGGAGTGCGTTCTCCTGTGGGAGCGAGCCTGCTCGCGAAAGCGTCGGGACAGTCAGCATGGGTGTGTCTGATCCACCGCTATCGCGAGCAGGCTCACTCCTACAGGGGGCACGGTTCAGCGGGTCAAGCCGAGGCGCTCATGCCACTGGGCAATCGATTCTTCGGGATATTCGTCAAATTGCCGGTCCTTGGGTTTCGCCTCGACTTCGACCCAGGTTGCTTTCGAACCAAGCATCAAATGCGTGTGCTCCGGCGGCACCGGCAATGCTGTGTCGATGGCCGAGGCGAACGGGTGGATCAACTCCGGCCATTCCGGGCTGAACAACCACAAGCCGCTGCCGCACAGTGAGCAGAAATGCCGCTCGGCCGTGCTGCGATGGGCGCGTTTGTCGCCTTCGTCTTTCATCTTCGCGTGGTAAACGCTGATGTGTTTGCGCCCGCGCACCTTGAGGCTGGTCGCGTCGCCGCCGAGGTTGATCGCATAACCGCCACCGCCTTGGGTCTTGCGGCAGATCGAGCAATAGCAGCGTTGATAAGGGTAGGGATGGGCGCTGGTGAGGCTGAACGTGACCTCGCCGCAATGGCAGGAGCCTTCGAGATGCATGGGTGCTCTCCGGTTTCTGAATGTGCGGTTGAGCCTAGAACATTCAGTGCGATGCAGGCCGGTGTGATTCGACGGGCGGGCGCAGCGTCTAGCCCCAGTGTCCCCGCAATCCCATGGGGCGAGACTTCGGAACCCGGCATGCAAGCGCTGTTGAACGAGATTCTTGACGCTGTCCGCCCGCTGATCGGGCAGGGCAAGGTGGCTGACTACATTCCTGCTCTCGGCACCGTGCCGGCCAATCAACTGGGCATCGCCGTGTACGGCAACGACGGCGAGATGTACTGCGCCGGTGACGCCGAGACGCCGTTCTCGGTGCAGAGTATTTCCAAAGTGTTCAGCCTGGTGCAGGCGATCGACCATTCCGGCGAAGCGATCTGGGAGCGCCTCGGCCATGAGCCATCCGGGCAGCCGTTCAACTCGCTGGTGCAGCTGGAATTCGAGCGCGGCCGGCCGCGCAATCCTTTCATCAATGCCGGTGCGCTGGTGATCTGCGATATCAACCAGTCGCGCTTCGCCGCACCGACCCTGTCGATGCGCGACTTTGTCCGACGCCTGTCGGGCAATCCGCAGATCATGATCGACGGCAAAGTCGCCGACTCCGAATACCAGCACCGCGCGCGCAATGCGGCGATGGCGTATCTGATGCAGTCGTTCGGCAACTTTCACAACGATGTTGAAGCGGTGCTGCGCAGCTATTTCAGCCACTGCGCGTTGCGCATGAACTGCATTGATCTGGCCCGGGCTTTCTGCTTTCTGGCCAATGACGGGTTCTGCAAACACAGCGGCGAACAGATCCTGACGCGCCGGCAAACCCAGCAGGTCAACTCGATCATGGCCACCAGCGGGCTGTACGACGAAGCGGGCAACTTCGCTTATCGCGTCGGCTTGCCAGGCAAGAGCGGCGTCGGTGGCGGGATTGTTGCGGTGGTGCCGGGGCAGTTCACGGTGTGCGTGTGGTCGCCGGAGTTGAATGCGGCGGGGAACTCGCTGGCGGGCATGGCGGCGCTGGAGATGCTCAGTTCGCGGATTGGCTGGTCAGTCTTCTGACCCGATCCGCCAAACACCGCAAAACCCTGTGGGAGCGAGCCTGCTCGCGAAGGCGTCAGGTCAGCCAACATTGATGTATCAGATCCAGCGCTTTCGCGAGCAGGCTCGCTCCCACAGGGTTAGCGGTTGCTTTGGAGGATTGTGTTCCTATACATTTTCCGGCCGCTCCCTGCATGGTGAATCCGCTTCATGTCTCTCGCGCTCGAACGTCTAGTCGCTGGCACGCCGATCCCTTTCGCTGGTAACCGCGTCACCGTGGTCAGCCCCGAACTGGCCGCGCGCTTTCAGCCCGGTGACCACCTGCTGGTCGAGCAGGTCAGTGGTGAGTTGCTGCTGATTCCCGTGGCCGATCAACAGGCGGCGTCCGTGGCGATTGAGCGTGCGGCAGCGGCATTCACCGCGTTGTCGGCGGTGTCCGATGAGGCGATCAGCCAGTTTTTCGACCTGTTCGCGCAACGACTGGAAACCCCGGCGTGCTGGGCGCAGATCGAATCCGCCAACCTCGCCGATATCGAGCGAGCCAAGGCGCGCGGCCGTTCCACCACCCGACTGCTCGCCGATGAGCGCATGCGCCGCGACATGATCGCTGGTCTGCGCGCCTGGCGAGATGCCGCCGCCACGCGCGGTAAAGTCATCAGCAGCGTCGAGCACGACGGCTGGAAGGTCGAGCAAGTGGTGTCGCCGTTGGGCATCGTCGCGTTTGTCTTTGAAGGTCGGCCGAACGTGTTCGCCGACGCCGCCGGTGTTTTACGCACCGGCAATACCGCTGTGCTGCGCATTGGCAGCGATGCGTTGGGCACTGCGCAAGCCATCGTCACTCACGCCTTGAACCCGGCGCTGGCCGATGCCGGTCTGCCGGCCGGTGCGGTGTCGTTAGTGGAAAGCGTCAATCATGCGGCCGGTTGGGCGATGTTCGCTGATCGACGCTTGTCGCTGGCGGTGGCGCGCGGTTCGGGTCGCGCGGTCAGTCAGTTGGGCAGCATTGCTCAGCAGGCAGGCACCGCCGTCAGCCTGCACGGCACAGGTGGCGCGTGGTTGATCGCCGACCGTGCTGCGGACGCCACACGCTTTGCCGCCGTGGTGCGCAACTCGCTGGACCGTAAAGTGTGCAACACGCTCAACGTCTGCCTGATCCAGCGTGATCGCGCGGCGGAACTGGTGCCGTTGTTTCTTGATGCGCTGCAACAGGCCGGCACCGCGCGTGGCCAGGGCTGCAAATTGCACATCGTCGAAGGCAGCGAAGGCTGCTTGCCGAGTGAGTGGCAGAACGCGACGGTCGAGGTCTACCGCGCCGAGGGTTATCAGACCGAAGCACTGGCAGAACCCTTGGCAGAGTCCGAATTGGGCCGCGAGTGGGAATGGGAAGAAACCCCGGAAGTCAGCCTGATGATCGTCGATGACCTGGATCAGGCGATTGCGTTGTTCAATCGTTACAGTCCGCAATTTACCGTGTCGTTGATCAGTGAGGATGCGCAAGTGCAGGAGCGCTTTTACAACGCGGTGAATGCGCCGTTTGTGGGCAATGGCATTACTCGTTGGGTCGATGGGCAGTACGCGTTGAACAAGCCGGAGTTGGGTCTTTCGAACTGGGAGAGCGGGCGCTTGTTTGCACGCAGTGCGATTCTTTCGGGGGATGGCGTGTTCACCGTGCGTAGCCGCATGACCCAGATCGATCTCACGGTAAAACGTTGATCTGGCGGACAATGATCGTTCCCACGCTCCAGCGTGGGAACGCAGCCCGTGACGCTCCGCGTCACTGGACGCAGAGCGTCCCCTGAGGCATTCCCACGCAGAGCGTGGGAACGATCAGTTGCTCAGGCCGCGTGGGTGGTTTGTGCATGGATCGCGCAAGTCGCCGGTTGCTCGGCCAGCGGCACAAACGTGCGGCGGTCCGATGACAGCGCATCGACCGAGCCGGTCTCGATGTCATACACCCAGCCATGCAGGTTCAGCAGGCCTTTTTCCTGAGCCAGACGCACGCTCGGGTGGGTCTGAATGTTCGCCAGTTGCGCGATCACGTTCTCGCGCACCATCGAACTCAATTTCGCTGCATCATTGGCATGTGGCCGCGCCTCGTTAACCACTTTCGCCGACTCGGCATGCTGCAGCCACCCGCTGACCGCAGGCAGGTGATCCATGCATTTACACTTCGCGATCGCGGTCATCGCACCGCAGTCAGAATGCCCGCAGATCACAATGTCGGTCACTCCAAGCACCGCCACCGCGTACTCCACCGTCGCCGAAACCCCGCCCGGATGCGGGCTGTAGGACGGCACGATATTACCGGCATTGCGGATCACGAACAGCTCGCCGGGTTCTTGCTGGGTCAGTAATTCCGGCACGACACGGCTGTCAGAACAGGTGATGAACAAGGTGCCGGGCTGTTGCGTGGTCGCCAGGTGTTTGAACAGTTCGGTGCGTTGCGGGAACGCTTCGCTCTGGAATTTCAGGAAGCCATCAATCAGGTTTTTCATGGTGTTGTCCTCTCAGTTCGAGCAACCGCTGCCGAATTCGCTGTATTGAAGAATGTGTTTGCCGCCGTGGCTGTCCAGATACGTCATCTCCACCGGCACCACGCCACACACATCGGCAACCGGGGTAATGCTCAGCACTTGGGCGATATCCAACTGCATGCCGTAGCGGTAGGCGACGGCCTCGTCAGCGGCAAATGCCTGGGCGTGAAAACCGCCGAGCAGGGCCACAATCAACAGAATTTTTTGCATGGGGCAGCCTCCAGATCTGTTGGATGACGGGTAGCCATTTGGGTTGGGTTGGCCCGCACGCAGGGTGCGGGCCAGTGCGGATCAGAATGGACGCAGGGGCAGGAACTTGCCGTCGAGGGTGACCACGGCGCGGGAACCGCCTTCCGGGTCTTCGACTTTCTTGATGTCGAGTTTGAAGTTGATTGCGCTGATGATGCCGTCGCCGAACTGCTCGTGAACCAAGGCTTTGAGGGTGGTGCCGTAGATCTGGATCATCTCGTGGAAGCGGTAGATGGTCGGGTCGGTCGGCACACCGCTGAGGCTGCCACGCAGCGGGATGATCTGCATCGCCGCGACGTCTTCAACGCTTAGCTCCAACTTGTCACCGACCACTTGGGCGGCGTTTTCCGGCAGCGGATGCTGGCCGAGCAGGGCAGCGGTGACGTACGCCAGGCTGAGGCCGGTGCCGTCGGCGAGATCCTGCCACGACAGACCTTTGCGTGCCTTGGCGTCGAGAATGCGGGTGGTCAGGGCCAGGCTGGTGTCGTTGTAGGCGTGGGACTGTTGCATGGTGGCACTCCTTTCTGGGGTTGGCTTGCTGTGTGGGATTGATCTTCTGCCGATTCATTCATAGCGTCCAAGACCGATATACAATGCTTGGCATAAGTCCTGCCTATAGATGGTGATTCCCATGCTGCTGCGACATTTGCGTTATCTGCTGGCCGTTGCCGATCACGGCGGCTTCACCCGTGCCGCCGAGGCGTTGCATGTGTCGCAGCCGACCCTGTCGCAGCAGATTCGCCAACTGGAGGAAACCTTGGGAGTGAACCTGTTTGATCGCACCTCGCGTACGGTCAAACCCACCGATGCCGGCGAGGCCTACATCGAATGCGCGCGGCGGGTGCTGGTGGAGTTGGAGGCGGGTAAACGCGCGTTACATGACGTGAAGGATTTGTCTCGCGGGACATTGCGGCTAGCGATGACGCCGACGTTCATGGCGTATCTGGTCGGACCGCTGGTGCGCGACTTTGCCGCACGGTATCCGGGGATACATCTGGAGATCTTCGAGTTGTCGATGGACGACATTGAGGCGGGGCTGGCGGATGACTCGCTGGATATTGCGATTGCCTTTACGCCGGTACGCAGCCCTGATATCGAGTGTATTCCGGCGTTTACCGAGACGTTGGGGATCATGGTCGGGCGGGAGCATCCGCTGTATGCCAGCAATTCGGTACTGACGCCGGAAGATATTGCGTCACTGGATTTTGCCTTGTTGGCGCCGGACTTCATTACGCGGTTATCGGTGGATGAGTATTTCCGTCAGCAGGGGATTACGCCGCAGGTGCGGATCGAGGTGAATTCGGTGAGTACGTTGCTGGAAGTGGTGCGTTGTTCGCCGATGGCGACGATGTTGCCGCAGGCGATTGCGACTGAGGACCGGGCGTTGCACCGATTGCGCGTGGAGAGTGAAGCGCCGCAGCGTGGGGCGGCTGTGTTGCGGCGGCGCAATAATTATCACAGTGCGGCGGCGGTGGCGTTTGTGGAATTGGTGTTGGACATGGGAAGCCCCTCACCCTAACCCTCTCCCAGTGGGAGAGGGGACTGACCGAGGGATGTTGGAGTAATACGCCGACCTGAGAGTGTTTTGCTGAATCCATAATCAACGCGGTGTTCCGGGTTAACGGATGACTTGAGAACACTCGGTCGGCTCCCTCTCCCTCCGGGAGAGGGCTGGGGTGAGGGGCTACAACTCCAGTCACGCCAAATCAATGCAAGCGAACAAAAAAGGCCTGCTTCCCTTAAGGAAGCAGGCCTTTCAATTATTTAATGACTAACTCAGCAGAACCGATCAATCACCCGAACTTCATTCTTGTTCTGCATCGAATCCCACGCCTGTTTCAGCGTTTGCAGAACATTACCGATGAAGTCCTTGTCGGCCGCAGCCTTCTTGCCAACATAACCGTGGCCACGGCGGTACATCTTCAAGCGGGCCAGCAGGTTCTGATGGTTGCGGTCGAACTCGTCTTCGTCAGCATGGGTCGCCAGGCAGTCGATATGCACCTGCCCCGACTTGCTGATCCAGAGAATATGGCTGTCGTGGCTGTCTTTTTGCGCAGCGAACATACGAGCCAGTTCTTCGATAGTTGGTTGATTGTTCAGATTCATGATATTGCCCCTTGACCAGTCTGGTGATCTTTCAAAGTTGATTCGCTAATACAGGTAGCCCATCGGTTAGTTGATCCCTGGCACCGAAACCAGGACGTCAGCGCTCGCCCGTGTGCAATACGGGGTCGTGCATCTGTTGCATGTAGTCGTGTTGAATAACTGCTACGCAATAGCGTCACAACGAGGAGAAGCAGCGAAAACCGGGAGGCTCCTTGACGACATTTACCGTGTCGACCACAAGCGTCTTGAGAATTTTCGCCAGCGCTTCTCGTCCTTGTACTGGACGTTCAGGCCAGGTCAGCTTCTTCAATCTGCCTTGTGGGCAGCGTGTATCCGGAAAAAACAACTCGGCGGTCAGACGAGTTTGCTCAAGCGTGTTACCGATGTTCCCGATCGGGGAACGTCTTCATCATGCAAAAGCAAAACGACGCCGTCAACGGTTTTGTAGTGATTATTTTTGTTCACTACATATTGTCGGACAAAGCTGTTTTGGAATGAGAAAGAATCCGTTCAGGCAACGGAAAAAGGTGTGTTCAGCACGTAGAAGGTGCACGGATAGCCGTCCACTTCGCGCTGCTGGCGGGTGAAATCGCCGCCGCTCAATTGCGGGATGAGCCCAGCCCAGAAGCGCTGTGCCGGCAGGTTGGCGTCGATATGGAAAATCTGCCATTGACCGGGGATCTGGCTCAAGAGGGCAGAGACGACAAACTGCGCGACGCCTTGGCCACGAAAGCGCCGGGCGATGAAAAAGTAGCCGATGTTGTGTTCGGCACCAGGGATATGGATTTCCTTATCGACGGTCACGAAGCCGGCCAGTTCGCCGTCGACCTGGATCAGGAACGGTCGAGTGGCCGGGTGGCGCCAGTAGTCGATTTTCGGCTGGATAGAGAAGAAGCCGTGTTCGGCGAGCTTCAGCGGCAGCCACTCGCTGAAGTCGTACATGTAGAACTGCATGAGGTTTTCGATGATTTCCAGCTCATCGCGCTGAGCGGGGTGCAGTTCGATATTGGCCATGCGCCGGATTCCTGAAAGTGCTGAGCCTTGCAGAAACACTAGCGGGTTTTATTTGCCTGACGGTTTCGCTGCGCGTTTTGTCGTACCCGTGGTTTTGCTGCGGGTCGATTTGCGTTTCTTCTTCCACGGTGCCGCCGCTTTACCGGCCGGTGGCGGGCCGCTGATGGCCAGGCTGAGGCTGGAGCAACGCGTCACCTGTTTGCTCATCCATGCCGCTTGCTTGGTGACGAACTCTTCAAGACTCATTTCGCCGCTTTGCACCATGTCCAGCGCCTGCTCCCAGATCGCCGTGGTGCCGGGGTCGGCAATCGCGCGTGGCACCGCGTCGATCAGGCTGAACGCCGCCGGCGTAGCAGCGAGGGCCTTGCCGTTTTTCACCAGATAGCCACGGTCAATCAAACCCTGAATGATCGACGCGCGGGTGGCTTCGGTGCCGATACCGGTGGTGTCCTTGAGTTTCTGTTTGAGCAGCGGATCTTCTACCAGTTTGGCGACGTTTTTCATCGCCTTGATCAGATCGCCTTCGGTGTAGGGTTTGGGCGGTTGCGTCCACAGATCCTTGAACTTCACGTCAGCCACCGCGCACTCCACGCCTTGCGTAAGTGCCGGCAAGGTTTGCGGCGCGGGTGCCTCGCGGCCCTTGGCCGCTGCCAGTGCTTCGGGCAGAGCACGCTTCCAGCCCGATTCGATGATTTGCTTGCCGACCGCGCGCAACGCCTCACCGGCGCAATCGAAATCGGCCTGGGTGCGATCGTATTCGTGATTTGGCAGAAACTGCGCCAGATAGCGTGCGCGGATCAGCGTGTACACCGCGCGATGCTTGCCGCTCAGGCGTTCAAGATTCTTCGCAGCAGCGGTAGGGATAATGCCGTGGTGAGCGCTGACCTTGGCGTCGTTCCATGCCCGGGATTTGCGTTGCGGCTCCAGAAACCCGTTGAGCGCCTCAAGGCCCGGATCGGCCTGACGCAACGCGGCGAGAATCCCCGGTGCCTCGCTGTGCTGGCTCACGGGCAGGTAACCGCAATCACTGCGCGGGTAAGTGATGACCTTGTAGGTTTCGTAGAGCGCCTGGGCAATGTCGAGGGTTTCCTGCGCGCCGAGGCCGAGCTTCTTCGAACAGACTTCCTGCAAGGTGCCGAGATCGAAGGGCAGGGGCGCCACCTCACGCATGCGCTCGGTTTTCAGCTTGACCACCCGGGCACTCGCAGCGCTGCTGATCGCAGCCGCCGCTTGCTCGGCCAGCGCCTGATTCAGGCAGCGATCCTGATCGTCACAGACATCCGAAGGCGCCCGCCACTGCGCGGTAAACGGGATGCCGTTGTGCAGCAGATCGACATCGATCGCCCAGAATGGCACCGGCACGAAATCGGCGATGCTGCGGTCGCGATCGACCACCAGCCGCAAGGTTGGCGTTTGCACCCGGCCTACCGGCAACACGCCTTGATAACCCGATTGCCGACCGAGCAGCGTGAACAGCCGGCTCATGTTCATGCCGATCAGCCAGTCCGCTCGCGAGCGGCCCAGCGCCGAGTGGTACAGGCTGAAGGTTTCGGCCCCAGGTTTCAGCGCGGCCAAAGCCTTGCGGATCGAAGCTTCGTCCAGCGCCGACAGCCACAACCGACGGATCGGCCCGCGATAACGGCAGTGCTCGACCAGTTCCCGGGCGATCATCTCGCCCTCACGGTCGGCGTCGGTGGCGATGATCAGTTCGCTGGCCTCGCCGAGCAGGCGCTTGACTGCTTTGTACTGGCTGGCGGTACGCGGCTTGACGGTCATTTTCCACTTGTCCGGAATGATCGGCAGATCGGCCAGCACCCAGCGCTTGTAGCGCGCGTCATAGGCATCCGGCGGCGCGGTTTCGAGCAAGTGGCCGATGCACCAGGTCACCGTGACATCCGTTCCCAGCCAGCAGCCGTCGCCCCGACGCTTGGCGCCGAGCACGGCCGCAATGTCTTTGGCCTGGGAGGGTTTTTCACAGAGGTACAGCCGCATAACCACCATCGTCGATCAAGGTCGGAACAGGTGCACAGAATGGCCGGACTTGGCGTCAGGGGCAACTTTTATCTGTATGGATATACAGATAAAAAGCGTTGCAGCAGGTGACGGGCAATACAGGGACGCAGACCGGGCTATCGAGAAATTGATTAGCGCCCGGTATGCGCCTGTGTCAGGTTTTTCGCCGATTCAAACACGCGAGTGACAGGACGATCTCGCCAGAAGATCGCCGTGGTCTGTCGACACTGACTACTCAGAAACAAGGAAGTCCATCATGGCTCAAGCCAAATCGAAAACCAGCAGCGCCTTCGACGAAATCGATACGTTCAGCCACCTGTATGACCGTGGTGTCGGGCTGGTCAATGGCAAACCCTCATTCACCGCCGACCAGGCTGCTGATGAAATCCTGCGCAAAGGCCTGTCATGGGGCGACAAGAACGCTGACGGCAAGATCGACCTCAGTTACACCTTCCTGACCGAGAAGCCGGCGAACTACAACGTCAAACTGGGCAACTTCAGCGAGTTCAGCGCCCAGCAAAAGGCCCAAGCCGTGCTGGCCATGCAATCCTGGGCTGATGTCGCCAACGTCACCTTCACTGAAGGCAAGGGCGGCGATGGCCACATGACGTTCGGTAATTACGATGTCAGCACCGGTGGCGCAGCGTTCGCTTACCTGCCGAGCGGCGGCAGCTATGACGGCCAGTCGTGGTACTTGATCAACGATCAGTATCAGGTCAACAAAAACCCGGACACCAACAACTACGGGCGCCAGACCCTGACCCACGAGATAGGCCATACCTTGGGCCTTTCACACCCGGGCGCGTACAACGCCGGTAATGGCAACCCGACCTATAACGACGCCAAGTACGCTGAAGATACCCGCGGCTACAGCCTGATGAGCTACTGGAGTGAAGCCAATACCGACCAGAACTTCAGCAAGGACGGCAGCGGCGCGTACGCTTCGGCGCCATTGCTGGACGATATCGTCGCGGTGCAGAAACTGTATGGTGCCAACTACGCGACCCGCGCCGATGACACCACGTACGGCTTCAACTCCAATGCCGAGCGCGATTTCTACAGCGCCTCTTCGGCGTCCTCCAAAGTGGTTTTCTCGGTGTGGGATGGCGGCGGTAATGACACACTGGATTTCTCCGGCTTCAGCCAGAACCAGAAGATTAACCTCAATGCAGGCTCGTTCTCCGATGTTGGTGGTCTGGTCGGTAACGTGTCCATCGCGCACGGCGTGACCGTGGAAAATGCCATCGGTGGTTCAGGCAATGACCTGCTGATCGGTAACGCCGTTGCCAACGAACTGGTCGGCGGTGCCGGTAATGACATCCTTTACGGTGCTGGCGGCGGCGATACCTTGTGGGGCGGTGCCGGCGCAGACACCTTCGTGTTTGGCGCGGCCAACGATTCGACCATGACGGCGCCGGACTGGATCATGGATTTCACCAGCGGCCTGGACAAGATCGACCTGTCGGGGATCGCCGGTTTCGCCACGGGCGCAGCGTCGTTGAATTTTGTCAGCGGTTTCACTGGGCATGCGGGCGATGCGATTCTGACTTACTTCGCGCAGACCAATCAGACCAGCCTGATGGTTGACCTGACGGGGCAGGGTTCGGTGGACTTTGCCGTGGGTGTGGTGGGGCAAGCGGTGGCGACTGATATCCTTGCGTGATGCCTGAAGAACGGCCCTCACCCTAACCCTCTCCCAGTGGGAGAGGGGACTGATTGGGGGATGCTACAGAAATACATCGACCTGATAGCGCATTGCCGAATCCATAATCGAAACCGCACGTTCAGGTCGATGTAGACCGAAAGACACCACCGTAGGCTCCCTCTCCCTCGGGGCGGTCCGACGTTTCGGGTGGGCTGGGGTGAGGGGCTTTTGAAGTTGATGGGCCGTTCAGCTGTAAACCCAACCCAACCCGCACCAATGGGCTATACCTGAACCGGTCTCTTCGCCGTATCCAGGAGAACCCCCATGAAAGCCTCCGGCCCCAGTCCCGTCATTGCCCTCGAACAACTTCCCGGCTGCCTGATAGTGAAATTCCACGGCATCCAGGTCGCCGCGTCCTCCCACGTACTGATCCTCAACGAAGCCAACTACCCGCCGGTCTATTACATCCCCCGCGAAGACATCGACGAAAAATATTTCGCCCGCACCGATCACACCAGTTATTGCCCGTACAAGGGCGATGCCAATTACTTCAGCCTCCAAGTGCCGGGGCATGAAGGGGCGAACGCGGTGTGGACTTATGAGAAACCGAAAATCTCGGTTCAGTCGATCAAGGACTATGTGGCGTTTTATCCGGATCAGGTGAAGTTTGAGGTGCTGAAAGCTGAAGATTGAGCAGTGCACAAACCGTCGATCAGTCATTTCTCAACAGGAGATTCTGATAAACACCATATTTTTCTTTCAGCAGTGAACCAAAGAAAACCGACAAATCTTCCCCTTTCATTTTTCTCAAATAGGCCAGAGCTCCGGAGGACTCCTGAAAATAGGTGTTATTTGAAAATCTCGTCGACCGAAGTGTTCTGGATACTTCCGGCAGCGAGATGTGGAAACCTTGAGTTGCTGGGTCGAATGCTTCATCGATCCAGTTCAGTTGCATTTCTCTGAACCGTTCAAAAGAGAGGGGCCTGCGGGCTTTATTTGCAAAACCCTTGTCAGTAGTCGAGGCCTCGTTGGTCAGAGTTAGCAAGAAGGAGTCCAGGGATTTCGCGTAGCCGACATATTCGGGCTCCGAGTGGAAAACGATGCTCGGATTGATCTCTTTGTCATAGCTGTAGCGATGCAGATAGTGATCCACCATCCTATGAGGAACGATCGTCATCAACCCATGAAAATGGCGAGCCTGAATGGTTTGCGATTTACCGTCATTGAATTCGGTATAGCAATGTTTCTGGTAGTTCCAGATTTCATGGCGTCGAAGTTCCAAAGCCAGATCAAGCCGCTTTTCCAGTTCGCTCTCAGAGACAAAAGTCGGGCAGACATAGGCTGCCGTCGAGCGTAACGAAAGCCAATACAAGGCGTTATGTTGCAGGGGCTCAGTGGTCCCTTCGTGTTTGCGAAGATAAAAAGTAAACACACCTGGGCTTGAGTTAACCGGGATATTATTTCGCGCTGCAATGATTTTGCTTTTGGAGGCAGCGGGGTGGAATTCGGATGTTTTGGCCTGGATATAGAAGGGCTGAACGCTGGTTGCAACGGCATCATAGCCGCCTCTGACGCGTTCCTGTCTCTGCGTCACCTGACGAATTTTGGCTTTTCCGCCATTGCCGCCAGGCACAATACGTAGCATCCGGTCGATCAGGGTCAGCAATTCTGCTTCATCGAATTGCGGTGTAGTGACCATATTTTCTTCCTTGAAAAAAACAGCGAAACTTTGCTGATTAAAATGTGGGGCAGCTTGTTACAGAACCGCTCTTTCACGCCGCGTAGGTGGCGCTCCATCCCGTCGCGATAGTATTGAAGTGCTATCAATGTGTCGATGAAAATCCCCCACAAAAAATCCGCTTCAGAGCTGGCCTGAAGCGGATTTTTTGATGCACTCAGTTCTTGTCGAGATCGATATTCTTCGTCTCACGCAAACAGATCATCCCCACCACCAGGCTTACCCCGGTAATCAGCACCGGATACCACAGCCCATAAAAGATGTCCCCGGTATACACCACCAGCGCAAACGACACCGTCGGCAAGAATCCGCCAAACCAGCCGTTACCAATGTGGTACGGCAGCGACATCGAGGTGTAGCGAATGCGCGTCGGGAACAGTTCGACCATTAGCGCTGCCAGCGGCCCGTAGCACATCGCCGAGATGATGATCAGCGCCACGATCAGGGCGACGATCATCGGTTTGTTGATTTGCTGCAGATCAGCCTGTTGCGGGTAGCCGGCGAGGGTGATCGCGCCACGCAGTGCAGCCTCGTCGAAGCCATCGAGTTTGACGTCGCCGACGCTCACTTGCACGGCGCTGCCGGCCGGGGCGGCGGCGCTGGAGTAGGGCAGGCCTTGCTTGACCAGGAAGGTTTTGACCTTGTCGCACGGGCTGTCGAATTTGGCTTTGCCCACCGGGTCGAACTGGAAGGTGCAGGTCGCCGGATCCGCCAGCACGGTGATCGGCGCCTGACGGCTGGCCTGATCAATCGCCGGGTTGGCGTAATGCGCGAGGGATTTGAAGATCGGGAAGTACAGCGCCGTGGCCAGCAGCAAGCCGAGCATCAGTACCGGTTTGCGCCCGACCTTGTCCGACAGCCAGCCGAAGAAGATAAAGAACGGTGCTCCGATGACCACGCTGATGATCAGCAACGTGTTGGCCACCGCCGGGTCCATTTTCAGAAACTGGGTCAGGAAGAACAGCACGTAGAACTGCGCCGCGTAGAAGGTCACCGCTTGCCCGGCGTTGATGCTGAACAGGGCGATCAGCACGACTTTGAGGTTTTCCCATTTGCCGAAGGATTCGCGGATCGGCGCTTTCGAGGTTTTGCCTTCCTCTTTCATTTTCAGGTACGCCGGCGACTCGTGCAGGCTCAGGCGAATCCAGGTGGAGATGCCCAGCAGCACGATCGACAGCAGGAACGGAATGCGCCAGCCCCAGACTTCAAACTGGTCGCCGGTGAAGTAGCGGCAACCGAGTACCACCAGCAGCGACAGCAACAGGCCGAGGGTGGCGGTGGACTGAATCCAGCTGGTGTGGAAGCCGCGTTTGCCGATTGGCGCATGCTCGGCCACATAGGTGGCTGCGCCGCCGTATTCACCGCCGAGCGCCAGGCCCTGAAGCATGCGCAGCACCACCAGAATGATCGGTGCGGCGATGCCGATGCTGGCGTAGGTCGGCAGCAGACCGACGCAGAACGTCGCGACGCCCATCAGAATGATCGTCGCGAGAAAGGTGTATTTGCGCCCGATCATGTCCCCCAACCGACCGAACACCAGCGCCCCGAACGGCCGCACGATAAAGCCTGCGGCGAAGGCCATCAGCGCAAAGATGAACGCCGTGGTGTCGTTGACTCCGGCGAAAAACTGCTTGCTGATCACCGCCGCGAGGGCGCCGTAGAGGAAGAAGTCATACCACTCGAACACCGTCCCCAGTGAGGAAGCGAAGATGACTTTGCGTGTATCCGGGCTGGTCTCCGCGCTGCGCACGGCGTCCAGCGGCTGAACGTGTTCTGACATATCGGTATCCCTCACAGTGATTGTTTTTGTTGTTCCACTGGTGTTGCGTGTCCGGGTGATGCGCGATGCCTTGAATCTGTTGATGATTCCTGTGGGAGCGAGCCTGCTCGCGAAGGCGTCGTGTCAGTCAACGTTTATGTTGAATGTGCTACCGCATTCGCGAGCAGGCTCGCTCCCACATTTGGACTGTGTACAGGTCCAGCCAGGATCAGCTGTGCCGCTTTCTCGGCAATCATCAGCGTAGGCGAACAGGTGTTGCCCGAGGTGATGCGCGGCATGATCGAGGCGTCGGCAATGCGCAAACCAGGCACGCCGTGGACGCGCAATTGCGCATCGACCACCGCGTCACCGTCATTGCCCATGCGACAGGTGCCGACCGGGTGGAAAATCGTCGTGCCAATCTTCGCCGCTGCTTGCTGCAATTCTTCTTCACTTTGCAGGTTGGCGCCGGGCAAGTACTCGACCGGTTTGAATAATTGCAGGGCAGGGGCGCTGACGATGCGTCGGGTCAGACGAATCGCATCCGCTGCCACGCGCAGATCTTCAGGATGACTGAGATAGTTGGGCTGAATCAGCGGCGCTTCCTGCGGATCCGCCGAACGAATGTCGATGCGTCCACGACTCTGCGGACGCAAATCGCAAACTGAAGCGGTGAAGGCAGGGAAGCTGTGCAACGGTTCGCCAAAGCGCTCCAGCGACAATGGCTGCACGTGGTACTCAAGATTCGCCGAGGTCTGCTCTGGCCCCGAACGCGCAAACGCGCCCAACTGGCTCGGCGCCATCGACAGCGGCCCGCTGCGGTCATAAAGATAACGCAGGCCCATGCCCATCTTGCCCCACACGCTGCCGGCGATCTGGTTCAGCGTGCGCGCGTTTTCCAGTTGGTAGATCAGCCGCAATTGCAGGTGATCCTGCAGGTTGCCACCAACGCCGGGCAACTCATGAATCACGCCGATGCCTAAGCGTTCGAGCAGCGGTCGCGGGCCAATCCCGGAACGTTGCAGAATGCTTGGCGAGCCAACGGCACCGGCGCACAGGACAATCTCTTTGCGCGCCTTGAACTGTTTGATCTGGCCTTCGTGGCGCGCACCGACTTTCGAGGCGCGACCGTCCTCCAACAACACCCGATCCACCTCAACCCCGGTCAGCACCGTCAGGTTCGCCCGGTCACGTACAGGCTTGAGAAACGCCTTCGCCGCGTTCCAGCGCACGCCGGATTTCTGATTGACCTGAAAGTAGCCGCAACCCTCGTTGTCGCCCTGATTGAAGTCATCGATGCTGGCGATGCCACTCTGCTCGGCGGCACTGCGAAAGGCATCCAGAATTGGCCACGACAGCCGCTGTTGTTCAACCCGCCATTCACCCTTGGCGCCATGAAATTCAGCCGCGCCGGCAAAATGGTTTTCGCTTTGTTTGAACAGCGGCAGCACGTCGTTCCAGGACCAGCCCGGATTGCCCTCGGCCGCCCAGCCGTCGTAGTCGTTGGCCTGGCCGCGCATGTAGATCATGCCGTTGATGGACGAACAGCCACCGAGCACTTTACCGCGCGGATAACTCAGCGCGCGGCCGTTGAGGCCCGGTTGTTCTTCGGTCTTGAAGCACCAGTCGGTGCGCGGGTTACCGATGCAGAACAGGTAACCGACAGGAATGTGAATCCACGCATAGTTGTCGCGCCCGCCGGCTTCGAGCAACAGCACGCGCTGCTGCGGATCTGCCGACAGCCGATTGGCCAGCAAACATCCGGCAGGGCCGGCGCCGACCACGATGTAGTCGTATTCATCGAGGGAAGTCTGCATTCCCTGACCTCGCTTTTTGTTTTTATTGTCGGACACTCTAGTTGTTAGCTTTCGTTAAAAGAATGTTAGTTTTTGCGCAGCCGCTGTGCGTTTTCAAACAGCCTGCATAGACCATAGCTGACAAGGACACGCCATGTTCGACTGGAATGACCTGCGGTTTTTTCTCGAACTGCAACGCAGCGGCCGCCTGCTCACCGCCGCCCGCCGCCTCAACACCACCCACGCCACTGTCGCCCGCCATATCGAAGCCATCGAAAAAAGCCTCGGCACTGCGCTGTTCGTCCAGCATGCGCAAGGCTACGAAATGACCCCGGCGGGGGAAGCGTTGCTTAAACACGCTGAAGCGATGGAAAACGTTGCGCTGCTGGCGCAGGAAGAGATCACCCAATCCACCGCGCCACTGGGCAAGATTCGTGTCGGCGTCACCGAAGGACTGGGCATCAAGTTTCTCGCCAGCCGCATGATCGGCTTGTTCGAACGCTATCCGGGATTGGAAGTGGAACTGGTCGCGGTGCCGCGCTTTGTCAGCATCCTCAACCGCGAGGCGGAAATCAGCATTCATCTCGAGCGCCCTGCGGCGGACATGCTGGTTACGCGCAAACTTACGGACTATCGACTCGCGTTGTACGCCAGCCAACGCTATCTCGATAAAGCCCCGCCATTGCACAGCCGCGAAGACCTTGGGCGGCATGCGTGGATTGGTTATGTCGATGATTTGCTGTTCAGCCAGGAACTGATGTTTCTCAACAGCTTCTGCCGCAGCCCTCGGGTTGTGTTTCACAGCACCAGTGTTATTGCGCAGCAGGAAGCGGCGCGGTCGGGATTGGGCATTGCAGTGCTGCCTTGCTACATGGCCGAGTCGGATCCCGATCTGGTGCCGTTGCTGCCGGATGAAAGCATCGAGCGCAGCTACTGGATCAGCACGCGACGGGAGTTGCACAAGTCGGTGCGGCTACGGGTGGTCTGGGATTATGTGGTGGGGTTGTGTGAGGCGGAGCAGGGGTTGTTGCTGGGCAGATCGCAGGCCGGCAACCGTTAATCCTTTTGGCTGTGCTGCTGTTGGCGCCGCTTTTGCTTGAACTGCGCCAAAGCCTTTGGCAATGGAGAGCAGCAATGAGGGAATGGCTTACCGTTCGCGACATCAATGCGGACACCTTGAAGGCCATCAGTGACGGCGTCTTACAGCATGGCCGAACCTTGTCTGAGGCGCGCGGCGGGCACGCTGAAGCCATCGCCTGTGCGCTCATGGAGGAGGGAACACTGATCGGCGGCGCTACCGGCAGAACCGAATTCCGGCGCCTGTTTGTCAATTACCTGTGGATCGACGCGCAATGGCGCGGAACCGGGCTGGGTGCTCAGGCGTTGCACAAGCTTGAGGCGTTAGCGGTTGAAAGGGCGTGCGTAGATGCGTTGATCGAAACGCTGGATGACGACGTCGCCCGTTGGTACATCCGCTGCGGATACCGATTAATCGCGCACGTGCCTGAGTACTGCGGTCCGTGGAGTCGGCATACGCTGTTGAAAACCCTTGGCGCAACCCAAGGAAATGCCGCCGATGACCAATAGCGATCTGGGCAGTAAACCCAAAACCGGCATGCTTCATCACGTTGAAATCAATGTCTCATCGCTGGAAGTCTCGCTGCGCTTTTGGCAGCCGCTTCTCTTGATGCTGGGTTATGCGCAGCATCAAAACTGGCATGCCGGGCGCAGCTTTATTCTCAACGGCACCTACCTGGTGTTCGTTCAGGCAAGCGATCTGCAACAGGGCTTCAACCGCCGGGGCGTGGGTTTGAATCATCTGGCGTTTCAGGCGGGTTCACAGGCGCAAGTGGATGAAATGGCGGATTGGCTGCGAACGTCCGGTTTTCGTCTTCTCTACGAGAGCGCCTATCCGCACGCCGGCGGCCCGGAGCACTACGCCCTCTACTGTGAGGATCCGGACAAGATCAAAGTAGAGATCGTCGCGCCGGCGATATAGACCTGACGCTCCGTTCGCAGGTTGGCACTGTCTGGCGGAGGGTGACGACAGGTACTCACACAGGGCTCTTTGGCCAGGGGCATTTGCCGGGTTGATTTATATATGGATATCCGTATATTCGGATTTCCGTATGTGATGAGCCCATCCCATGATCACCCCCACCGAAGTCTTCAAGAGCCTCGCCGACGAAACCCGCGTCCGCGCCATGCTGCTCATCGCTGAACAAGGTGAACTCTGCGTCTGCGAGCTGATGTGCGCACTCGGCGACAGCCAACCGAAAATCAGCCGCCACCTCGCGCAACTGCGCAGCAATGGTTTGCTGCTCGATCGCCGTCAGGGCCAGTGGGTCTATTACCGTCTCAACCCGGAGCTGCCGGCGTGGGTGCGCGAAATCCTGCAAGTGACGTCCAAAGCCAACGCCGATTGGCTCAAGGACAACGCCGCCCGCTTGCAGAACATGGACGGGCGTCCTGTCCGTGAAACCGCCTGCTGCTGAGGAAGCAAGAAACCATGCGAATTCTGTTTATGTGCACGGCCAACAGCTGCCGCAGCATCCTGTCCGAAGCCATGTTCAATCATCTGGCGCGCCCCGGATTCGAGGCCGTGAGTTCCGGAAGTTTCCCCAAGGGCCAAGTGTTGCCACGCAGCCTGTCGACGCTACAACAGGCCGGCATTGCCATCGATGGCCTGTACAGCAAAGGCAATGGCGCGTTCGAAGACAATCCACCAGACATTGTCATCACCGTCTGCGACAAGGCCGCCGGCGAGAGCTGCCCGGTGTACTTTGGCCCCGCGCTCAAAGCCCATTGGGGCCTGGCAGATCCCTCGGATGTTACCGGCGACGATGCCGCCGTGGACGCGGCGTTTGCTGCCACGCTGGCGATCATCGAGCGGCGCTGCGCGACCTTCCTCGGCCTGCCATTTAAAGCACTCAGCCGCGCTGAACTCCAGCGTGAGCTGGATCGTATTGGCTCTCTCTGAGCTGGAGGACACATGTCAGAACAACTGCCCAATCTTGATCATTCGCTGTTCGAAGGCTCTGCTTTGGATAAACACAAACCGCGCATCCTGCTGCTCTACGGCTCGACCCGAGAACGCTCGTTCAGCCGTTTGCTGGTAGAGGAGGCCGCACGCCTGCTCGAACACTTCGGCGCTGAAACGCGCATCTTCAACCCGTCTGGCCTGCCGCTGCCCGACGACGTTCCGGTCGACCATCCGAAGGTGCAGGAGCTGCGCGATCTGGTGCTGTGGTCGGAAGGGCAGGTTTGGTGCTCACCCGAACGGCACGGCGCGATGTCTGCCGTGTTCAAGGCGCAGATCGACTGGGTCCCGCTGGAACTCGGCGCGGTACGCCCGACCCAGGGCAAGACCCTCGCCGTAATGCAGGTCTGCGGCGGTTCGCAGTCGTTCAACGTGGTCAACCAGTTGCGCGTGTTGGGCCGCTGGATGCGCATGTTCACCATCCCCAACCAATCCTCGGTGCCGAAGGCCTATATGGAATTCGACGACGCCGGACGGATGAAAGCGTCGCCGTTCTACGATCGTGTGGTGGATGTGATGGAAGAACTGGTGAAGTTCACCGTGCTGCTGCGCGATCAACAGGCGCATCTGGTCGATCGTTATTCCGAGCGTAAGGAAAGTGCCGAGCAATTGATGGCGCGGGTGAATCATCGTTCGATTTGAGGCTGTCCCTCGGCGAGAGAGGGCGGACTCAACTCTGCGGTGGTTCGCGGGTGCTGCGTTGCGATGCGGGGCGCGGTCGCCCGTCGGGAATCGACAAGGTCGCAGGCAGGCAAACGATAATCCTCTTCAACCACAAACCCTGTGGGAGCGAGCCTGCTCGCGAAAGTGGTGTGTCAGCCTATGAAGATGTTGGCTGACACGGCCCCTTCGCGAGCAAGCTTGCTCCCACAGGGCTTTGTGGTGTCTGGCAGCGCGGGGCAGTTGCCGGAACCGCACTTCGCGTTCACTCTATGACCTGCCGACAAGGAGCGTCCGCCGACCCTCCGTCGTGACTACAGGGAGCTTGCAGCATGAGCGAAGACAACAAGGTAAAAGGCCCGGCGTCATACTTTCCCTCCATCGAAAAAAATACGGCCAGCCCATCGATCACTGGCTGAACCTGCTCGCCGACATCAGCGACAAGAAACACATGGAACTGGTCGCGTGGCTCAAGGATGAACACGGCATCGGCCACGGTCACGCCAACGCCTTGGTCGCGCATCATCTGGCGGGGGCAGGGCAGCGATGAATTTCACCCACCGGCCAGTGACGGCCGACGACGTCAACACCCTCTGCAGCTTTCCCCAGGGCGAACAAGAGCTGTTCTTCATGTTCCCGAAAGCCAACTTCCCGCTGACGGAAGAGCAGATGCACAGCGCAATCAGCCAACGCTTCGACTCCACGGCTTTTCTGGCCAACGGCGAATTCGTCGGCTTCGCCAACTTCTACCGCGCTGAGCACGATGGCATATGCTGCATCGGCAACGTCATCGTCGCGCCCTACGCCCGAGGTCAGGGTGTTGCGCGATACATCGTCGAAACCATGACCGCGCTGGGTTTCGAAAAATACCAGGCCAAGGAAGTGCAACTGTCTTGCTTCAATGAAAACACCGCAGGCTTGTTGCTTTACCCAAAACTTGGCTTCGTGCCGCTCTCCATCGAAGAGCGCCCGGCACCGGGTGGCAAACGTTCAGCGCTGATCAGCATGACGCGCATCAGAGGCGCAGCGAATGCCACTCACCTTCCATAAGATGCACGCCAACGGCGATGACTTCGTCGTGATCGACTCACGCAACATTGCCAACCCCGTCACCGGCCAACTCGCCCGGCGCCTGGGTGATCGTCATCGCGGCGTCGGTTTCAACCAACTCGCCGTGGTCCTCGATTGCGAGGACGCCGATGCGCGCGTGGAATTCTGGAACGCCGATGGCTCAGCGCTCGACGTGTGCGGCAGCGCCACCCGTGGCGTGGCGGACAGGTTGATGCGCGAAGCCGGCCGGACATCGATCACCCTGCGCACCAACCGTGGCTTGCTCACCTGCGAACGCACGCCCAGCGGATTGATCGCCGTCGACATGGGCGAACCGTTGTTCGACTGGCAAGACATCCCTCTGGCGCAAGAACACGACACGCTTTTTCTACCGCTCGCCGGCGCTCCAACCGCCTGCAACATGGGCAATCCGCACTGCACCTATTTCGTCGACGACCTCAGCTCCATCGATATCGCCGCCCTCGGCCCAAGCCTCGAAACCCATTCGTTATTTCCGCAAAAAACCAACGTCCACTTCGTGCAGATCATCGACCGCCAGTACATCCGCCTGCGCATCTGGGAACGCAACGGCGCCATCCCGCTCGGCTCCGGCTCATGCTCATGTGGCGCAGCGGTCAACGGCATCCGCCGAGGCCTGCTCGACCACACCGTCAACGTCGAATGCGACGGCGGCCCCGTTACCGTCCACTGGAATGGCTCAGGCTCCGTAACCCTGAGCGGCCCGGTAGAACCCACTTTCTCCGGCACAATCCCCGACACCCAACTCGACCTCAAGTGAACACAATCCCCCTGTAGGAGTGAGCCTGCTCGCGATAACGCCAGCCCAGCCACCGCAAATCCCAACCCAACCACAAACCCCTGTGGGAGCTAGCCTGCTAGCGAAGACGCCAGCCCAGTCACCCCAAATCCACCACACATCCCCTGTGGGAGCGAGCTTGCTCGCGAAGACGCCCACCCAATCACCCCATCAACCACTGACCGAAATAAACAGTAAAAACCACCACTGTTTAAACGAAGCCTCAAGTAACCACCGAAACCCTACAATGCCTTGCGCCGTTACCTACGACTAAGCCAGAATCCGCCGGCTTGTGCGTCTAGGTCGCTGGTTTTATCGTCTGTCGGTCGCTGAAAAACAGCGATCGGGTTTGGTAGCCCTGAGTTTTCGTAGATTGCATAAGCATCATGATTCGCAGTGTCTGTTCGACACGGCTTTATGGTGGTCATGCACAGGGCGTCTTCGGGCGCGCCGGTTTTCTACGTCCCGGTCTACCAACCTGCGCATGGCCGCCACCCTCGTTTGGTAGCGAGAGTGATGGCTCCTTTTTTTGACGTAGGAGCTTCATCAATGATCAAACCAACACCCAACCCACCAGAAACCGACCCCACATCCCCCTACGAATCCCCCGATTCCAAGCGATTCCACGAAGCCGCCGAACGCGCCCTCGACCACTACCTCAAACCCGCCAGCCAAATCATGGCCAGCACCCAACAGCCCGAACGCATGTACCTCGCCAACCCGAAGTACAACAGCGAATCCCTGCTCGCCAACGCCAGCGAAACCCTCGGCTCCGCCAGCGAAATGCTCCTCAACTTCGCCGCCATGCTCGACACCCCGCACCGCAAAACCGCACTGGGCATCGCCCAAGTCGTGATGCTCGGCGAAATCGCCGTCAACCAAGCGCTGGATAACGTCGAAATCGCCAGCTAACCCCCACCCCGACGAGGGGAAACCCTCGTCGAACTCCGTGGTCACACCCTGGCTGGCACACGGCCACGGCTTGCGCCCCCCAGCCTCGGCTGTCACCCTTCGGGCCGTTCTCAAGGATCAGAACCAGGAATCACGGATGAGTGGCTACGTACCCAACCCCCCGAAAAATTATCGTTACGAAGAAGCCAAACCCGTCGATATTCACGCCCAGCGTTGGGCGGAATATGAGAAACACGGGAAAGAACCTGCGCGCGAACCTGAGAAAATCGGGATCGCGTTGAGGATTGGAGTTTTCTTTGATGGCACTGGGAATAATGCGAATAACACGGCGGCTGGATTGCTGTGTGGGGCGCAGCATCCGATTGCGCCGCAGGATATTCCTGCTAGTTGCCAGCCTTACATGAGTGATCCCGACAGCAGCTATGGCGCGGGACTCACCAATGTTAAAAAACTAAGTGAGCTCTATGACGCCCCAGAGGGGGCCGAAGGTGAAGGGCTCCGAAAGCAAGCTTTCCGTATGATTTATGTCGATGGAATTGGCACCAGCGCTGGTAAGAAAGACAGCTCCCTCGGAGGTGGCACCGGACGAGGTGATACTGGAGTTGCAGGTAGAGTTCAGTCTTCGTTTGCATCGATTAAATTGCGTATCAAAGAACTCTTGGACGATAACCCAGGTAGTGAGGTGACTTCGCTGACCTTCGACACATTTGGATTCAGCCGTGGTGCAGCTGCCGCTCGACACTTTTCCAATGAGGTGGTGCGGGGAAAGCAAGGCCCCTTAGGTGAAGTCCTGCGAAGCAATTCTGAAGCGTTCAGCAAGACCTTCAATGAGCAATACAATGGCGACATCAGAATGGGCTTTATCGGGCTATTCGATACAGTTCCGTCGATTGCTGGTTGGTCCAATTTCGGCAACGTGAAAAGTCCTGTTGCAACGGGCATCAAACTTTACCTGGACCGGCGTTTTTTTACCGACGTCGTTCACTTGGTCGCGCGGGATGAATGCCGAGGTAACTTCGCTCTGAGCCGTGTAAAGCCCGCTCATCTGGAGATTACGTTGCCAGGTGTTCACTCTGATATCGGAGGTAGTTACCTCGATGAAGCGGAGGAGTGCGTGCTTGTCAGTCCTATGCAAGCACTGGAAGTCCCTCTCCAAACTGATGTGCTCAACACTTCGATTTACCGCGACGCGGTGATTGTAAGAAATCAGTGGATAGCGAATGGCTGGCCTTCTGAGATGCTGGAAATCGTAACGCCGCCTGCGCTTCAAATGCCGAACAGTCCGCAAGATCGGATGAGCCCGCGTGTCAAACACGTCTACGCTGCTGTACAGCTCAAACGTCCGGTTAGTGGCCTGTTGTCGAGAGTTTATCTGCGGGTGATGCACAAACTGGCGAAAGATAAAGGCGTTCGTTTCAACGATATTTCAGACACGCCTGATCTGGCACTGCCATCAGAACTTCAGGCTATGTGTGATCGATTTGTCGCTGGTGACTACAGCATTACGCTAGACGAGGAGCGAATGCTCAAACTCAAGTACATTCACACTTCCGCAAACTGGAACCATCCACTGGGCAGGAGAGATGGAAGCGGTGTAAGAGCGGTGTACATCAACGCCCCCACGCCTGACGGCATACGCGTACAACATCCTCACGTACCCGATTGGACGCTTTTTTGATGAAATTTCTTGTAAGCCTGCTTTGTGCAATCCTCATGACCGGCTGTCACGCCGATCCGCTGTCCACAAAAAATGATCCTAGGTCTCCATGGTGGGAGCTCGCGTTCACCGAGCCTCATTACATGAAGGTTTGGGTCGAGGACACCGCAGTAGAAGACATCAAGGGAGAGACCTTCTTGCGCACTGGCGGAGGATCCGCCTCAGGCGGTCAACCGGAAGACGGCACTGACTCTGCCCGTGGTTGGCACGGCGTGGGAAGCACAGGTAAAGCTGTTGTTGGTGCTGATCTTCCCAAACGTATTTATGTCCGTTGGCAATCCATTGTTGAACCGCAAACGTACAAGGTCTGGGTGGACATTCCAGAGCAAGCCAGACAACTCATGCTTGAGTCCGTCAACCAGCGCTGCGCAAAAACACCTGAACAAGAGGGGCGGTATAACGCATCTATCTACTTGGGCCTGGCTCCCGGTGGTGTCGTGCAAGTCTGGGTCAGGGACTCATGCCACCATCCTGTCAAAGTCGCCAGAGCACAGGCGGAGATCGAACCGCTAGGGCCTAGTCAAGGCAAGAACCAAGGGCGTTACGCGTACCCCGTTAGTGAAAAGTCCAAACGTTACATCGAAAAATTCGGCATTCCGTACGGAAGTTGGTAGTAGCGGGAATTGAATAGTTGAGCGCTTGGCAATGAGAATGCTCTTAACCCTCTTGGCCGTTTTGATCTTCACCGGTTGTCACGTCACGAGCTCCAACTCGGGGGAAAACGATCCCAAATACCCTTGGTGGGAGCTGGCGTTTATCAAGCCCAATTTCATGAACGCGTGGGTTGAAGACAGCTCTGTGGAAGACATTGAAGGCAAAATATCTCTGCGAGCCGGAGGAGGTAACGCCAGCGGTGCAGAGCCGAATGATGACAAAGAATCTGCGCGTGGTTGGATTGGTGTTGGAGGTACAGGCAAACCGGTTATTGGGGCTGGGCCACCCAAGCGCATCTTCGTCCGCTGGCAATCGATACCAGAGCAAAAAACTTACCGGGCATGGGTAGATATCCCTGAAGAAGCCAGGCAAGTGATGGTGACGTCTACCCATCAGCGCTGCCCGGAAACTCCCGAGAAAACAGCACGCTTCATGGCCTCCGTCTATTTGGGACTCGCCCCTGGTGGTGTGGTGCAAGTGTGGGTCAGAGATTTGTGTCGTCGACCAATTAAAGTAGCCCGCGCTCAGGCTGAGCTGGAGCCGCTGGGGCCCGAGTTGGGCAAGAACGGTGGTCAGTATGCTTATCCCATAAGCGAAAAGGCCAAGCGGTATATCGAGAAATACGGCATTCCCTACGAAAGTTGGTGAGTAGCTTGATTTTGACCTTCATGGTCACACTGAGTAAGGCACTTCACGAGGCCGCTCTTGTACGCTATCGGTGTGTCGGATAACGATTGGCTGGCGCTAGTCAGATTACGGAAAGCTATTTTGAAAATTGAAAGCGCTACACGATTTGATGATTTCGAACACGACGAGGGCTATGAATACTGTGGTTTCAACTATGTGATTCGGAATGAAGTGGATGAGTTTCTCGTTAGGACTTACGATGACAGTCCCGGTAAAGCTACAGTGGTTTATCCGAGTTCTATGTATAAAAACTGCAAGCTAAAAATGCTGGTTGATTTTTTACAGTGCGAACTGGGTGTGAGTTCGATTTTGCTTTATAAGGGGGGGTGGGGGCTACGAAGAGATAGAGTGTAAAGAGTTGAAGTTTAAAAAATAATTTTTTCTGTTTATTAAAGATAGAGTCAAGGGTGTTGTGCGTGCCCTGTTGGCGAAAGTCCAAACGGCATATCGACAGGTTTGAATTTCCGTACAAGGGTTGGTAGAACGTCATCAAGCAAAGTTAAATGGGTAGGCCAAGTTTAATGCTGGTCTGTCCACGACTCACCTCTCATGTCATTTATTAGTTTGGGTAAATGATTAACGGCGAGATGCTCGCTCAGCCCGTTTCAAACCCGCAGTGACTTTCTTTTCCCAATCACGGGGTAGATCGATGTTAAGTACTAGACTGTAAGTTCCGGAAGTGGGTCTGGGCGCCACCATTTCTGTTAGAAACCCAGGAATCTTGGCAGTTTGCTCAATTACATCCCCTGCGACGCCAATGAATAGGTCACGGACTTCCGAAAAATCGTCATCCACTCTCGTGAAACGAACTGATTCTTCCCACAGTAATGTATTGGAACAAGCTTCTGCATAGAGTCTACAAACACTGACGATGTCCATATCGCTCCCTGCTTCGCCTGGCTTGCCCCACGCTCGGGCTAATTCTGAATTGGTGAGATTGCTGAATGCTGCAACGATTAGAAGTATCTCCTGTGACTTGTCACTCAGCCATGGAAACGTATCTTCTCTCTCGATGCGCTGAATAGGTTTTGAATATAATCCACGCTTCAGCGCATCCCAGCGTTGTATTGTTGGAGCCATTTCAAACCTTAGCACCTCAGCAGTGAGTAAGTACTCCCAATACGCATCCTTCTCGATGATCAGTCGCTCAGCGAGATAGCTTAACCTTCCAAATTCTTCTAAGTGTCTTTTCTCATATCTATGTCTTGCCTCTGCAGCGGTTTTGCCAACTTGTTCAGAAATTTGCTTTTCATGTTCACGTTGCCACTCGAACAAGAGGCCGGGTGGGTATTTGTTAGCATCATCATCTATTTTCTTGTGGCAATTTCCACACAGCCAGATCGCGTTAGTAATCGCACCGCGATCAGAAGAAGCCATTTTCTCATCATATCTAGCGGAGCCAGGGTGGGCCCCATATATATGCGCGGCTTCTCCCACATTCACTGAACCACTGGGCTCGCCCGCTGGACCACTTGTAACGGCTCCGCACTCAGGATTTGCGCATCGATTAGCTGCTCTTTTTGCCAGTGTGGCAATGACGGATTGTTTAAAGCGATCCTCTTTGCTCATTGCTTCCTCCTAAACTAAATGATTGGCCCCTAATGCCCTTCGAGGTCCGCTGCTGGTCGAAAACAGTCCCAGCCGTCAATCCATACCTGACCAGTAACGCCAGTTCAACGAAGTCTATCTGTGGTGTCATCCAGCAACGATGTCGAATACGGTACTACCTAATACCTCCCCATTAACCATCACCCGCACCCCATGCCGCCCCACAAAATGTTTCCGCGTCGTAAAATCCTTAATCACCTGCCGCCTCCCCACAACCACACTCTCAAACCCCGCCAACACCACCGTCTTCAACTTAAAAACCTTCCCCGAAACCCCGCCATTCGCCTTCACATAGTCAATTGCATAATCAATCACCAACCGCTGCTCATGCGCCACCGTCGACTTCACCACAAACGACAACGTAATCGCTTCCCCCAACCTAACCACCGCCGGCTCAACCCGCACATCCAACAACTCAACCTCAGCCTTCGCCCCGGCACCAATCACCGTCAGCGCCCGCAAATCCCCCTGCTTGATCAAACTCCGCAACGCATGCTTCGCAATCCAGCTCGTGTGCTTGTTCTCCAGCGACCAACCCTCAATCGTGTCCAACACCCACTCCGGATGCACCTTCGTCACATCATTCAAATGATTCGCCACAGACTTGCGTACATACAAACTCTCATCCGCCTTCAACCGATCGAGTATCCCGGCGGCCAACTGCGGATCCGCCTGCACCGCTTCCAACCGAAACGACCAAGGCAGACGAGGGCGGCTGCCTTCGCTGGCGAGTCGTCGAACGTGGTGGTTTTCGTCTCGGGTCCAGTCGTGCATCAATTCCAGTGAGCGCCCGAGGTCGCTGCGCAGAAAGTGGCGGATGGCGAATTCGGAGGAGCCGAAGGTGGTGAAGTACTTCAGGGCGTCCATGGAGGTGTCGAACGCGTGCGCGCCATAGCTCGCGACGTAATGCGGCAAACACATGCTGACGAATCCGCTGTTCAGCCGTGGTGCGAGTTCGAAAAGCACTTCCAGGGAATCTTGGTAATCCAGCGGCAACACGGCGTGCAGGCTTTCACTGACACGCGCCATACGTTGCATCACTGATAATTCGGCGAGTCCGTCCTGGGCGTGCTTGAGAAACGCCTTTGCCTTGAACGCCGGGTACACGGCGCTCATTTCGCGGGCGATGTGTTGCAAGCGCTCGGCGTTGAAGATTTCCTTTAACGCCGGGGCGGCGGTGTCGGTGGTGCTCATGGTCAGGTCATCGGGGTGCTGACGAACGCTTCGAGGGTTTCGGCGTAGGCGGTGTATTGGGCGATGTGGGGGTAGCGGCGGGTGTCGATCTGGTCGGGGACGACGAGGTCGGTGAAGCTCCAGGCGACGGCGAGGCTGATGCCGGCCTGGGTGAGGGTGCCGTCGGTGGGCAGGCCGGTTTTTTCCAGTTCTTGCTCGAGGGCGGTGAACGCGGCGGCGAGTTGGCCTTCGACGCGTTCGACCCACGGCTGGTATTGAATGTCGGCCGGGCGCAGGTTGCGTTCGTAGTAGAGTTGCACGGCTTTTTCGCAGGCGGCGAGGCTGAGGCCGATCAGGCGCAGGGCTTGGGCGCGTTGTTTCAGGTCGGTTGGCAGCAGGCTTTTGCCGGAACTGGCCTCGAGGTAGTCGAGGATGAGGGTCGAGTCCATCAGGACCACGCCGTCGTCGAGGATCAGCGTGGGGGCTTTGACCACCGGGTTGATCTGCTGGAATTGCTCGAAGTGGCGGAACACCGAGACCGACTCGTGTTCGAGGTCGATGCCAAGGCGTTTGGCGGAGATCGCCACGCGGCGCACGTAAGGGGAGTCCAGCATGCCGATCAGTTTCATGACGCGTTCCTTCAAGTCAAACCGGTGGGAAGGCATAACCTAGCCGACGTTGAGGCAATTGTCAGTCGTCAAAGCCGGGTTGTTCGTGAATCTCATCGACATTCAGTTCCAGCCGATACGCCACCGCCACAAACAAGGCCTGACATAAACACAGCGTCGCACTCAGCGAACGAAAGGCGAGGGCGCTGCCTTCGTTGACCAGCAATACGCTGTTGGCGAGTTTCGCCAGCGGCGAGAGGTGGCTGTCGGTGAGAATCAGGGTGTTGGCCTGCTGCTGGCGGGCGAAGCGCAGGCAGTGTTGGGTTTCCTTGGCGTAGGGCACGAAGCTGATGGCGATGACCAGATCGTTGGCGCGCACGCTGCGCATTTGTTCTCGATAGCTGCCGCCTAGCCCGGACACCAGGTGAATGCGCTTCTGAGTGTGTTGCAAGTTGTAAACGAGGTAGTCGGCGACGGCGAAGGAGCGGCGCACGCCGACGACATAAATGTTGTCGGCGTTGACGATCAGGTCGACGGCTTTTTCGAACGCGGTATCGTCGAGTTCGCGGCCCAGGCGTTCGATGCCGGAGCGCGTGGCGTCGATGCATTCGCGGGCGAGGTCGCCGGCGCAGGCTTGCTGCGACTGGTTGGCGATCATGCTGCGGATGCGTTGCTGGTAGTTTTGCACCGGCGAGGCTTTGTGCGTGTAGGCGCTGCGGAACAGCGCCTGCATTTCGCTGAAGCCGCTGAAACCGAAGCGTTGCGAGAATCGGACGATGGCGGAAGGGTGGACTTCGCACTCGCGGGCGATGTCGCTGATGCGGTCGACCATAATGCGGTCGCTCTGCTGGCTGATGTAGCTGGCGATGCGTTTGAGCTGGCGCGGCAGAGCGTCGTATTCGTCGGTGATCAGTTGCAGCAGGCGCTCGGCATTGATCGGGGGGCTGGCGAGTGAAACTTCGTCGTTGGCCGGCAGATCGGGGCGGGGCATAGGTCATCCTTCAGGCTGTTTGATCTCACGGTGGGCCTGATAGTAGGGGGGCTTTTGCGGTTCTGCTTTGCTGAAACGATGCAGTGCGTGGTAAAAAATTGCATCTGGGCGCTGCGTGGTTAGCCGTTTGTCTTCTATATACAGCCGCTCGACTGAATTTCTTGCTATAAACGCACTCCGATGGCCGTGTAAACGCTGTGTAAGAGCAGTTTCCGGGCTTTGTCGGACAAATTCCCTGTATTTACAGTTGCTGAGGCCTCGATCGGGCCTTAGACTGCCGCCCCTCGTAAATTGAGTGCCGGGTGGCATTTGCAATAAACGATGCCTTTTCGCCGACCGTACGCGGTTCGCCGAAACGCTCCCTAATTCGCCTTAATGCACGTTTTTTTATAGAGATATCAATGACAAAGGACAAGTTGCTGGCCATGCCGGCAGATGACTACATGAATTCCGAGCAGCACGCTTTCTTCACTGAGCTGTTGCAGAACATGAAAGTCGAAACCCACGAGCGCATTGAGCAAAACCGTATCGCCATCGAAAGCCTGGACACCCCGGCTGACCCGGCGGACGCGGCTTCGGTTGAAGAAGAGCGCACTTGGCTGGTGAACGCGATCGATCGCGACCAGCGCATGCTGCCGCAACTGGAACAAGCCCTTGAGCGCATCAAGGAAGACAGTTTTGGCTGGTGCGATGACAGCGGCGAGGCCATTGGCCTGAAGCGCCTGCTGATCAGCCCGACCACCAAATACTGCATCGAAGCTCAAGAGCGTCACGAGCAGATCGACAAGCACCAGCGTCAGGCCTGATTCTGTGAGGTGACCCTTTCGATAGGGGCGCCTTGAAAAGATCGCAGCCTTCGGCAACCCCTACACAGGCGTTGCTGGAGGCTGCGATCTTTGTTTTTGCTCGTCTGCAACAATCCCGAGCCGTTCCATTGACCTGCCACAGACCCCACGACTAACGGACCATGGATAATGGCGCTGTAGTGGCGTTTAATGCAGTCACAACAATGAGAACAAGCGTGGGGTGTTGATATGACGAGAGATGGATCTCTGGTTGGGGCTTTGCCTGCACCAGTGCTTTTGCCGAAAAAACGCTGGATCGCGCCAACCCTGCAAAGCATCGCCCTGATGCTGTTGCTGGCCGGCATGACGCTGGGTGAATGGTCGCTGTACATTGGCATGCCGCTGGCGGTGCTGATTGTCTGGCTGCCGCGCCTGCGCTCCCGCGCTATCCCTGATGTCCAGCCTGCCGACAGTGGCAGCGCCATGTCCGAACTGACCCGTGACCTTTCCTACACCACCAGTCATAACGCCTTGTCGGCGGCGGGTGTGGCGTTTTCGGTCAAGGAACTGGCGAGCAAACTCGAATCGCAACTCGATGCGGCGGCGCAGATCGTCAGCAATGCCGAGGTGATGATCGCCACCGAGCACGCGACTTCGCAGCTCAGCCGGGCAGCGCTTGAAGCGGCGAGTCAGGCGCATCACAGCAGCGCAGCAGGGCGCACGGAACTGGTGGATTCGATCTCGCGCATGCATCAACTCAGTCAGCGCGCCAATGCCAGCCGTGAATTGATCGAAGCCTTGAGTGTGCGCAGCGACGATATTCAGCGTGTGACGCTGGTGATTCAGTCGATTGCCAGCCAGACCAATCTGCTCGCGTTGAACGCGGCGATCGAGGCGGCGCGGGCCGGTGAGCATGGTCGCGGTTTTGCGGTGGTGGCGGACGAAGTTCGCGGGTTGGCGGCGCGCACGGCGTCGGCCACCGGTGAAGTGGGTGAGATGGTCGCTGACATTCAACAACGCACGGCGCAGGTCGTGGAGCAGATTCGCGAGTTGTCGAGTGATTTACAGACCGGTGTCGAGCAGGTCGAGCACACCGGTCAGCATCTGGAGAACATCGCGCGACTGGCCGCCGGGGTGGAAACCCAGGTCGGTGAAATCGCCCAAGGTGCAGAAACCAATCGCGAACAACTCGACAGCCTGTTCAAAGCGATCGAGCAGATGCGTAGCGATCTGGCGATCAGCGATCAACAGACTCGCCGCCTTGCCGAAGCGGCGGTGCAAATGGAAGGGCAGGCGGAAACCATCAGTGAGCGTCTGGCCGAAGTCGGGCTGGATGACTATCACCAGCGTATTTACGATCTGGCCCGCGAAGGGGCAAGTCAGATTGCTGCGCGGTTCGAGGCGGATGTCGAGCAGGGCCGGATCAGCCTTGAGGACTTGTTCGATCGTCAGTATCAGCCGATCCCGAATACGCAGCCGGCGAAATTTCAAACCCGTTTCGATCGTTACACCGATCAGGTGCTGCCGGCGATTCAGGAGCCATTGTTGCCGCGTCACGAAGGACTGGTGTTTGCCATTGCCTGTACGCAGCAGGGTTATGTGCCGACGCACAATCAGTTGTTCAGTCAGCCGTTGACCGGCGATGCACAGGTCGACGCGGTGAACAATCGCACCAAACGCAAGTTTGCCGACCGCACCGGTATTCGTTGCGGCAGCCATCAGCAACCGGTGTTGTTGCAGACCTACACCCGCGACACCGGTGAGCTGATGCATGATCTGTCTGTGCCGATCATGATCAAGGGCCGGCACTGGGGTGGATTGCGTCTGGGATATAAGCCGGAAAAGCCGCGTTGAGGGATTGTTACTTCCGGTGCAATGAATCTGTGCACGGAGCTTGCTGTTTCCGCCCGAGAGAAACCATTAATCTGGCCACTTAGTTAGGTTGCTAATGATTTCGGGAGGGCTGCATGCAGTGCAGAGTTGATGTTGCCGTGATGATCGGCAGTGGCGTACCGGCCGGTTTGCGCGCAATGGGTCGCAGCGTTTGCTGGGTGGTGCTGCTTAATGGAGAACGTCGCGGTACCGCGTTCGCCAGTCGCGACGAAGCCGAGGAGTGCAAGGCTGCGTGGCTCGAACAGCTGAACATCGAGTCCGGCGACAGCCTGCACTGATCAGGATTACTTGCCGCGATGCAGGCGCACATTTAGCTCATCGACAATGACAGCTTCTTCTCCGTCCGCACGTAGCCACTCTTTGAGTAATTGTGCCTGTTGAGGCGTCCAGAAATCGGCATCGATGAGTTTGGTGTCCGAGTCCAGCGGATGATTTTCCACGAAATCGTTGATCGCTGCCTCGTCCGACGGCAGGCCTAGCTGGTCAAAAAGGATGGTCAAGTTAAGCTCGGTTGGCAGTTCCATCATCTACTCCTGGGTCGGCGCCGGTGCGGCTTTTTCGTTCATTACCCTTATCAGAGGCAGCCGCTGGCGTGGAGTTCGATTTTTGATTCAAGTGAGCGGGCAAGGGCGCATGCTTCGTTGTGGTCGCCGCGGAAACCTCTGACTCGCCCCGTGGATATCTCCTTGATGTGAAAGAAGGCGATGCCTGCCGGGACCACTTGAAAATGCGAGGTGCGGTGATTGTTAGAAGATGTCGGCAGGTTATCGAGCCCGGCAACGTGCATCGTCAGAGGTGTGTTGATTCGCGCGTCAGCCGACGTGGCAAAATGAGTCAAAGTGCACATATGAAGTCCTTTTCATCAGTCGGCCGGGATTTTACGGCCGTTGCGGGTAGTCGTAATGAGCATCACTGCTCTAGAATCGCCAGTACCTGTTGACGACAGGGCTTATCTAAAGCAATTTTTCGCCAGTGATATGTCGGAAAAGTGCTTTTTTTCGTGAGAATTTTCCCTAAAGTTCGTAGTCAGACTGCTCTTGCCGACGGTGAGGAATTTTCCTTCGAGCTTTGGCGACATCAGGATGAGATTCGCGGATGGCAATCCAGTAGTCTTACCAACCTCATGTTGAATGAGCACTCTGCTCGATCAGGGCTTTATTGATTTATTTGGCAGTGACATCGGCCTGGCCGTTTTTTTGCCGTGCGCGTTTTCCGTGTGCGGTTTTTTCAGATGTGGGGATGTTTCTTTGGCAGTCAGTAATCTCGATATGCATGCTTTGTTCGTGCTGGGTGATTTGCGTGCAAAGCTGGTCAAGCTGTTTCAGTCGCGTTTTGTTTACATCACCGAGCAGAACGCCGAAGGCATTTACGTGGCCGAGATCGACACCGAAAGCGCCTTGGTGGTTGATGACAAACCGGGACTCAAGCTCAAGGTCGGTGATCATTTCAGTGCATCGGTCTTGCCTAGCCGCGAAGGCGGCAAGATGGATATTCGCTTTCGCGAAATCAAACTCACGGTTTATGGACTGGGCGATTACGCTTTCGTCGAAACCGCTGACGGGCACGCAATTCTGTTCAAGGAAGGCCACAGCGTGGTGACCGTGTTCGCCGCCCACCAGCAATTGCAGGAAGGCCTGACCAAAACCCTGAAAGCCGTGACCGCCAAAGCCGCCAAGTGGCGCAAGGGCGAGCTGGTGACGTTCAAGGCCAGCGAGTGAGCCGGTCGGATTTCCATGCGCAGAACCTCGACACTGCGCGCGAGGAGGCTATGCGTTTGTTCGCCGCCAAGGCTGGACTGCAAGGCGTCTGGCTGAATTGGCTGGCTGCGCAGATTTACCAGTTGCGCCCTGCGGAATACGCCAGCATGGTCAGACGCGAGCTGCAAAGCCTGCAGGAAAAGTCTGATTCATAACCTCGTCCGGAGCGCGGCCCGGAAAAAGCAGGAACCTCGGCTACAGTCAGTTGACTGAGTATTCAGAGGCTTGCGGTCTTCTGTCAGGCCAACCTGCCATTGCTGTGAACAGCACGAGGTGCAATGCATGAACGGATTTCGACGGTTATTGGCCGCCAGCGTGGCCACGTTCGGTTTGCTGACATCAGCGCCATCGGTGATGGCCGCCCAGGCGCCGATCCATTTTGCCGACCTGAACTGGGAAAGCGGCAGCCTGATTACCGATGTTCTGCGGATCATCGTCGAGAAGGGTTACGACTTGCCGACCGACACCTTGCCCGGCACCACCATCACGCTGGAAACCGCGCTGGCCAACAATGACATTCAGGTGATTGGCGAGGAGTGGGCCGGGCGCAGTCCGGTGTGGGTCAAGGCTGAGGCCGAAGGCAAAGTCGTCAGCCTCGGTGACACGGTCAAGGGCGCCACCGAGGGCTGGTGGGTGCCGGAATACGTGATCAAGGGCGACCCGGCCAAAGGTATCAAGCCGCTGGCACCGGATCTGCGCAGTGTCAGTGATCTGAAAAAGTACAAGGACGTATTCAAGGATCCAGAGAACCCTGGCAAGGGCCGGTTTCTCAACAGCCCGATCGGCTGGACCTCGGAAGTGGTCAACAAGCAGAAGTTGACCGCTTACGGCTTGCAGGACGATTACACCAACTTCCGCAGTGGTTCGGGGGCGGCGCTGGATGCCGAGATCAGTTCTTCGATTCGTCGCGGTAAGCCGGTGCTGTTTTACTACTGGTCGCCGACGCCGTTGCTCGGCAAGTTCAAACTGGTGCAGCTTGAGGAGCCGCCGTTTGATGCCGAAGCGTGGAAGACACTGACTGACGCCGACAATCCCAATCCGAAACCGACTCGGTCGCTGGCGTCGAAGCTTTCGATCGGCGTCTCTACGCCGTTTCAAAAGCAGTACCCGCAGATTGCCGAGTTTTTCAGCAAAGTGGATTTTCCGATCGAGCCGTTGAACAAGGCGTTGGCGGACATGAGCGAGAAGCACACGGCACCGCGTGACGCGGCGGTGGCGTTCATGAAGGCGCACCCTGATGTGTGGCAGGCCTGGTTGCCGAAGGATGTTGCGGAAAAGGTGTCGGCTGATCTGAAATAGAGGCTGTAGCGGCCGGCCTCTTCGCGAGCAGGCTCACTCCTACAATTGGAATGCGTTTTCCCTGTAGGAGTGAGCCTGCTCGCGATGCTTTTAAAACTTCGTTTGCACCGCGAGTTCGAAGGTGCGCGGTGTCCCCAGGTAATACGCCGGCGAAACATGCGCAAACTCCGCATACACCTCATTGGTCAGGTTGCGCACGCGGCCGGTCACGGTGGTGTGCGAATCCACCTTGTAGCTGAGGTAACTGCCGAACAATGTGTACGACGGCACGGTCATGGTGTTCGCCGTGTCCGCATACACCGACGCCACATACCGCGCATCCACTCCACCTTGCCATTGCGGCGAAAAGTCATAGGTCAGCCACAGATTACTGACCCGATCCGGCACGTTGGTCGGCGTGTTGCCCTTGCGCGACACCACCACCCCGGCGGCATTCTTTTCGGTGAAATCATCGTACTGCGCATCGACCCAGGCGAAGTTACCTTCGGCCAATAACTTGTCGGTGATCCGTAACGAGCTGGCAATCTCTACACCTTTAGAGGTCTGTTGACCGACCGGAATACTGCCGGCCGGATCTAACGGGTCGGTCACCGCGAAGTCTTTTCGCTCGATGGTGTAGGCGGCAATCGTCGCCGAGCCACGCCCGTTCAGATAATCAAACTTGCTACCAATCTCCCACTGCTTGCCGGTCGAGACATCAAAGTCCTGTGTGCCGTTTGGTTGCTCGGCGGCGGTGCTGTATTGCACGTAAACGTTGGCCGATGGAATGAATTGGTACGTCAGGCCGGCGCGACCGGTGACCGGCTCCCAACTACGCTTGAGGTGCTTGGGGTTAGCGGCGGTTACAGTGCGATGATTAGTCACGTCGAGGTCAATGTCGTCATAACGCAGGCCGGTGAGCAGCGACAGTTTGTCGGTCAGCGCCAAACGATTTTCCACGAACAATGCTTTGGTGGTGACCTCGTTGGTTTTGTCGCTGATCAGTTTTGGATTGGTGCCGGGGATATCGTAGAAATGCCCTGGCCGATAGTTGTTCGGGTCCACCGTACTCGCACCCTTGATGTTCAGCGGCGAGTTGGTGGTCTGGTTGACCTTGTATTCGAAGCCCCCCGACCACGTCGTGTCGAGACCGAAAAGCGTGTTGTCGTGACGCAGTTCGAACTGGTTGCCGTTCTGCTCGCCCTGATGACGCACTTGATACGCGGTAGAGCGGTTCACCGCGCTGTTGTCGGCGTTGTACTGGTAGGTTTCGAGGTTGCGGTAATCGCGCTGGCTGTCGAGGTGATACAGCGTGTTGCGCAGGGTGGTGCTGTCGTTGATGCGGTAGTCGATGATCGAGCGCACCCAGATCGTTCGCTGCTCGTAGCGACCGTCCTCGACGTTGTAGTTGTTGAAGCGATTGTGTTTATCGATCTTCAACTCACCGGCCTTGGGGTTGAGCACGGGCGTGCCCCAGTACGGACTGTCTTCGTGTTCGTCCTGATATTCCAGGGCCAACGTGTGCGACAGGTCGGGCGTCAGGTCGCTGAGCAGCGAGAACGCCACGCTCCAGGCATCGCGCTCCTGGCGGTCGATGTAGCCGTTGCTGGTGTTGTGGCTGACGTCGACTCTTGCGTAATGCTGAACATCGGCGCTCGGATCGGTCAGGGCATGGTTGAGGCCAAACGCCGTTTCGGTAGTGTCGTAGGTGCCGTAGCTGATCCGGCCTTCAACTGCCTGTTCATCGCGGGTGGCCAGTTTGGTCACGTAATTCAGCGAACCGCCCACTGAGCCTGCGCCATTGATCAGTGATGACGGGCCACCGACCAGTTCCACGCGGTCGTAGATCCACGAGTCAACAGGCCTGGCGAGTCCGCCGGACACGTTGATGCCGTTGAACATCTGGGTGATCTGGCTGCTGGTGAAGCCGCGATAGGAAACGAAACCGCCGAAACCCGGCGGCGCGCTGGCGTTGACCCCGGGCAAGGTGTTGGCGGCATCCTGGAAGTTCTGTGCGCCGTGACGCTCGATGTCGTTGCGATTGGCAATGGCCACCGAGGCGGGTGTGTCGCGCACGCTCAAGCCGAGGCGCGAGGCCATGCCGCTGGATTGGTCGAGGCTCAGGCCTGGCTCTGCGCCGGACTCGCCATCGATGGTGATCGGCGCCAGATCTACGGTGGATTGCGCCCAGACGTTGACAGACAGGCAGCCGCACAGGCTCGCCAGTAGAGTGAGTTGTTTCATCATTGAATCCTGAATGCTTGTCTAGGAGTCAGCGCACAGGCGAACGCCGCGCGTTGGCGCAGTGGGCTGACAAATCAAAAAGGCAGAGACACTCAGGCGAGCGGTGGGGCGCGGGGGTTGGCTGAAGGCCAGGTGAAGCGGGCAGGGAGGTCGGCGCTGATTATGGGCGCCAGCGGCGGGCTGTGTTGTTCGGGCAGGATCGCCAGCGTCAGGCTGGAGTTGAACGCCGGGCCCATGCCGCCGCCGACCGAGCACAGCGGGCAGCCAAACGACTTGGACAGGGTGGGCAGTTTTTCTTCGGTGGGATTGCTGACGAGCGGCGCTTGAGTGGCCGGGTCGACTGTACAGAACTGGCCACCGATACCGTTGAGCTGCATGCCGACCATTTGTCCGTGACCGATGCTGCAGGCGAACACATTGAACAGGACGCAGCAATAGAGCATCCAGGCCAGCAGTGAGCGATCGGAACGGGAGAATTTCATGGGGCGGCACTTTACCGTACCGCTGATCGGTCGTGCACTTGAAAAAAATCCGACTAGGATGATTTGTTCAAATCCCTTTCCAAGGATTTCAACCATGACCTTTGTGTTGGCTCAATGGCTGGTGACAACGTTTGCGGTGATCGCCTTGATGCACGTGTATTGGGCGCTGGGTGGGCAGTGGGCGGCAGCGGTGGTGGTGCCGCAGGTGCCGGTGCGCGGATTTGTCGCAACGGTGCGGCCGGCGTTCAAACCGTCAGGCTGGCTCACGTTGATCGTGGCAGCGGCGTTGTTGGTGATTGCTGCGTTGGTGTGTATGCGGGTTGGCTGGGGCATGCCAGCGGTGACGCACAAAGCGTTGCAATGGGTGATCAGCGCGATTGCGCTGTTGATGTTTGCCCGGGCGATTGGTGATTCGAATCTGGTCGGGTTCTTCAAGGAAGTGAAGGATTCGCGGTTTGCGCGGCTGGATACCTGGGTGTATTCGCCGTTGTGTGCGGTGTTGGGGACGGGGTTGTTGGCGGTGGCTTGGGTTTGAGGTTTTGGTTTCAGGTTTTGAGGCGATCTTGAGGTCGCTTTCGCGAGCAGGCTCGCTCCCACAGGAGAACGCATTCCAACTGTGGGAGCGAGCTTGCTCGCGAAGGGGCCAGACCAGACGCAGAACAGGCTGGACTAGCTACCGCTTTCAGTCCGCCGGCTACTGACCTCGGCCGGCACATCATCCCCGGCCATGCGCTTGCGGAACAGCGCCGCCCGCGCCAGCAGCAATGTCGTCACCGGCACTGTGATCGCCAGCAGAATCGGAATCAGCCAGGCATGCACCACCGGCCCCGACTTCAACGCCGAAAAGCAGATGATCGACGCCAGTGCCACGCACCATGCCCCCAGTGTCGAAGCCAGCGCCGGCGGGTGCATGCGCTGGAAGTAATCCTTCATGCGCAATAACCCGATCGCCCCGATCAGCGTGAACAGACCGCTGAGTACCAGCAGGATCGCCACCGGAATCTCGATCCACAGAGACAATTCAGCATTCATTCGATCACCTCGCCACGCAGCAGGAATTTCGCCAGGGCAAACGAGCCGACGAAGCCGAACAGCGCAATCAGTAGCGCCGCTTCGAAGTAAGTGTCACTGGAATAGCGAATGCCCAAGGTCAGCATCATCAGCATGGCGACGATGTACAGGTAGTCCAGCGCCAGGACCCGATCCTGCGCCGACGGGCCTTTGAACAAGCGCACCAGAGTCAGCACCATAGCCAGTGAGAACAGGAACAGCGTCAGCAGGATCGCATTCGACAGTAATGGGCTCATTCGAAAATCTCCATCAACGGCCGCTCGTAGGTGCTCTTGAAGTGCTCGATGAATTGCGCTTCGTCATCAAGGTCCCAGACGTGCAACAACAGAATGCTGCGATCCAGCGACAGTTCCGACCATACTGTGCCGGGCACCACCGTGCAGATCATCGCCAGGGTCGCCAGACCGTGGGCATCGCGCAGGTCCAGCGGCACTTTGACAAAGCCTGAGCGCGGCGGGCGCCGACCGGCGTTGAGCACGCCCCACGCGACGATGAGGTTGGACACCACCACGTCACGACCGACGAGAAAGAACAGGCGCAGGATCGTCCCGGGACGGCGAATGCGCACTTGTTTCGGACGCAGCTTGCGCATCATCAACGGTGCAGCAAAACCCAATATCGCGCCAAGCAACAGATTGCCCGGGCTGACCGACAGGTTCAGGGTCAGCCATAGAACGCACAGTGCCAGCGACAACAACGGTGCAGGTAGCACACGCTTCATGGCTGCACCTCCAGCATCGCCGATTTGGCTTCCGGGCTCGGTACGGCACGGGTGCCAAGCACCGCCATCACGTATTGCTGCGGATTGTTCAGCGCTTCGGCGGTAGCCTGGGTGTAGCGCAGCAGCGGCTCAGCCTTGAAGGTCAGGGCAATGCTCAGCCCGAGCAACAGGAAGATCGGTGCGCATTCGAGTTTGCGCAGCAGCGGCGAAGGCCGCTCTTCGGGCGTCCAGAAGCGCTGGATGCCGAGGCGTGAGAACGCCATCAGCGACGCGAGTCCGGTGAGGATCAGCAGTGCCAGCAACGCCCATGCGGCGTTGGAAATCGGCGCACTGGTGCCTATACCCAGCGGATTGAGCAGCGCGCCGATCAGACTGAGTTTGCCGATAAAACCGGACAGCGGCGGCATGCCGATGATCAGCAGGGCGCAGGCGATGAAGCTCAGGCCGAGAAACGCCATGGTCCACGGGATGACCTGACCGACCACAGCTTTTTGCTCGTCGTCGAGGTTGATGCCTTTGGGCGGTTGCAGGGATTCCTGCGGGCGCGGCAGCAGTTCGCTTTCGTCTTCCAGCGGGATCTCATTGGCCGAGCGCGAACGTTCGATCAACTCGGCCAGCAGGAACAGTGCACTCAACGCCAGAGTCGAGCTGACCAGATAGAACAGCGCCGCGCCGATCAGGTTCGGTTGGGCGAAGCCTACGGCGGACAACAGGATACCGGCCGACACCAGAATGCTCAGACTGGCCATGCGCTCCAGGCGTTGCGCGGCGAGAATCGCCAGCGCCGCGCAGGCCATGGTCGCCATGCCGCCGTAGATCAGCCAGTCGCCGCCAAAGAACGCAGACGCTCCAGCCTGACCTGAGAACAGCAGCGTCCACAGGCGCAGCAAGGTGTAGACGCCGACCTTGGTCATGATCGCGAACATCGCCGCCACCGGTGCACTGGCCGAGGAGTACGCTGGCACCAGCCAGAAGTTCAGCGGCCACATACCGGCCTTGGCCAGGAACGCGACGGCGAGAATCCCGGCGCCGGCATGCAGCAAGCCACGGTCGGCTTCCGGCACCAGCGGAATCTTCAGCGCCAGATCGGCCATGTTCAGCGTGCCGGTGACGCCGTAGATCAATGCCGCGCCAATCAGGAACAGAGAGGATGCGAGCAGGTTGATCGAGATGTAATGCAGCCCCGACGAGACCCGCGCCCGACCCGATCCATGCAACAGCAAACCATAAGACGCAGCGAGCAACACTTCGAAGAACACGAACAGGTTGAACAGATCCGCCGTCAGGAACGCGCCGTACAGGCCCATCAACTGGATCTGGAACAGCGCGTGGAAGCTCGAGCCGGCGCCGTCCCAGCGGGCCATGGCAAACAGCAGGGCGCTGACGCCGATGATCCCGGTCAGCACCAGCATCAGCGCCGACAGGCGATCAACCACCAGCACAATGCCGAACGGCGCCTGCCAGTTGCCCGGCAGGTAAACGCCGATGGAGCCGGGCACGCCCGTGGTTTGCGTCCATTGCAGCAACAGCACCGAAATGAACAGGCCGACGAGGCTGGAGAACAGGTTGATTTTCGCCTTCAGCGGTCGGTGCCGTTCGCCGAGCATCAACATGATGGCGGCGGTCAGCAGCGGCAGCAGAATCGGTGCGGCGATCAGGTGAGTCATCGCCATCATTCTTTAGGCTCCCGGCCGTCGACGTGGTCAGTGCCGGTCAAGCCGCGCGAGGCGAGCAGAACGACGAGGAACAGAGCGGTCATGGCGAAGCTGATGACGATCGCGGTGAGTACCAGTGCCTGTGGCAGCGGGTCGGTGTAGTGCAGCAAGTCCTGGGTGACGCCGTCCTTGATCACCGGCTCCTTGCCGATGAACAGGCTGCCCATACTGAAGATGAACAGATTGACGCCATACGACAGCAGGCACAGGCCCATGACCACTTGAAACGTCCGTGGCCGCAGGATCAGCCAGACGCCGGACGCGGCGAGTACGCCGATGGCGATTGCGATGACTTCTTCCATCAGACGGCTCCTTTGCTGGCGACTGATTTGGGCAGCGATGCGGTCTTGTGACCCCGTACCGATTGGTGGGCGAGGGCGGTGAGGATCAACAGCGTCGAACCGACCACCACGCCGTACACGCCAATGTCAAAGAACAGTGCGCTGGCGATATGGATGTCACCCAGCACTGGCAAGCTGAAATGCCAGGTGTGCGTGGTCAGGAACGGATAACCGACCAGCATCGCGCCCAGGCCGGTAGCGGTGGCGAACAGCAGTCCGGTGCCCATCCAGCGCAGCGGCCGCAGGCTCATTTGCGCTTCGACCCACTGCGTACCGGCGACCATGTATTGAAGGATGAACGCCACCGACATCACCAGCCCGGCGACAAAGCCGCCACCCGGTTGGTTGTGCCCGCGCATGAACAGGTAGAACGACACCACCAGCGCAATCGGCAGCAGCAGGCGCACCAGCACGGCCGGCACCATCATGAAGCCGAGCGCGGTGTCGCTGGCCGAACGCGGGTTGACCAGATCGGTGACCACGTCCGGTGCCAGCAAGCGTTGCTGGGCGGGCAGTTGCAGGCTTTCTTTCGGTGGGCGGAAGCGGCGCAACAGGGCGAACACGGTCAGCGCCACGGCAACCAGCACGGTGATTTCACCTAGGGTATCGAAGCCACGGAAGTCCACCAGCATTACGTTGACCACGTTGCTGCCGCCGCCCTCAGGCATGGCGCGGCTGAGGTAGAACGAAGATATGTCGTTCGGCGTCTGCCGCGTCAGCATCGCGTAAGACAGCAGCGCCATGCCAGCGCCGACGGCAATCGACAGCAGCAAGTCGCGCAGGCGGCGAATGCGTGCCTTGCGCAGGCTGCTTGGCAGTGGCGAGACTTCTTCGATGCGGCGTGGCAGCCAGCGCAGGCCAAGCAGGATCAGCACGGTGGTGACCACTTCGACCGCCAGTTGCGTCAGCGCCAGATCGGGCGCGGAGAACCAGACGAAGGTCACGCAAGTCATCAACCCGCAGACGCTGACCATGGTCAGGGCGGCGAGACGGTGATATTTGGCCTGCCACGCGGCGCCGAGGGCGCAGGTAATCGCCAGTAGCCACAAGGTCACGAAGACGATCGAGCCGGGAATCTTCGGCCGGTCGCCCCAGCTCAGCGTGCTGTGCAACATCGGGATCAAACCGGCGAGTACCGCCGCCAACACCATCAGGAACAGCTGCATCTGCAGACGCTTGGTGCCGAGTCGCCGCTCAAGGCGTCGGGCCAGGCGCATCATCACCACCAGACTGCGCTCGAACAGGCGCTTGCCATTGAAGCGCCCCACCAGTGGCGGATACTTGAAGCGCCCGCGTTTGAGCTGATTGCGTAGCAATAGATAGACGATGATGCCGCCGGACATGGCGATCAGACTCATGATCATCGGTGCGTTCAGACCGTGCCAGATCGCCAGGCTGTATTCCGGCAGTTCGCCACCGACGACGGGCAATGCCGCTGCTGCGAGCAATGGACCGACGATCTGCGCCGGGAAAATTCCCACCAGTAAGCAAGTGAACACCAGCAGCTCGACCGGTGCACGCATCCAGCGCGGCGGTTCGTGCGGGGTGTGCGGCAGGTCGGTGGCCGGCGGGCCAAAGAACACATCGACGGTGAAGCGCAGCGAGTAGGCAACGCTGAACGTACCGGCAATGGTCGCGACGATTGGCAGCGCCGCTTCGACCCACGCCGTGGCGTTGATGAACACGGTTTCAGCGAAAAACATTTCTTTCGACAGGAAGCCGTTAAGCAATGGCACACCCGCCATCGAGGCGCTGGCAACCATGGCCAGCGTCGCGGTAAAGGGAATCAGTTTGATCAGCCCGCTGAGTTTGCGGATATCCCGAGTGCCACTTTCGTGGTCGATGATGCCCGCAGCCATGAACAGCGAAGCTTTGAACGTCGCATGGTTGAGGATGTGGAATACCGCCGCCACTGCCGCCAGAGGGCTATTCAGACCCAGCAGCAGAGTGATCAGGCCGAGGTGGCTGATGGTCGAGTAAGCCAGCAGGCCCTTGAGATCGTTCTGGAACATCGCGCAATAAGCGCCGAGCAATAGCGTGCACGCGCCAGCGCCGCTGACGATGTAGAACCATTCTTCGCTGCCGGACAGCGACGGCCATAGACGCGCCAGCAGGAACACCCCGGCCTTGACCATGGTCGCCGAGTGCAGATAAGCCGAAACCGGTGTTGGCGCCGCCATCGCGTGGGGCAGCCAGAAATGGAAAGGAAACTGCGCACTTTTGCTGAGTGCGCCAATAAGAATGAGGGGTAGCAGGATAGGGTAGAGAACGTGTGCACGAATCATGTCGCCGGCGGCCAGGACCTTGTCGAGGTCATAGCTGCCGACGACATGGCCAAGAATCATGACCCCCGCCAGCAGGCATAACCCGCCGGCACCGGTGACCATCAAAGCCATGTACGCACCGCGACGAGCATCCGCGCGGTGGTGCCAATAGCCGATTAGCAGGAATGAGAATAGGCTGGTCAACTCCCAGAAAAACACGATCTGAATCAGATTGCCGGAAATCACCAGGCCGAGCATGGCGCCCATGAACGCCAGAAAAAACGCGAAGAACCGCGGCACCGGATCGTCCGGCGACATGTAATAACGGGCATATAAAGAAACGAGCGTGCCAATGCCGAGCACCAGCATCGAGAACAGCCAGGCGAAACCGTCCATGCGCAGGACGAAGTTCAAACCAAGGCTGGGCAGCCACATGAATTCTTCGCGGATCACGCCGCCGTGGGCAATTTGCGGGTACAACATCGCGACCTGGACGGTGCCGATCAAAGCGACCAGACCTGCCAACAGGGATTCGGTATTACGCGCGTTGTGTGGCAGCACCGCTGCCAGACAGCTGCCAATGAATGGCAGAAGCAGTAGAACTATCAGGGACATAGGCTTCTAATCTGCGGAAGTTTGTGAAGCATCATACGTGCCAGCTCCCCGATCACCAAACGCCAGGATGTCTCAGAATCCTACAAAGTAGTCTGGAATTTTCTGTTTGGCATTGTTTCAGGGCAGTGATGTCGTGGCAGATGGCCCTTTCGCGAGCAGGCTCGCTCCCACATTGGAATGTATTTCAAAATGTGGGAGCGAGCCTGCTCGCGAAAGCGTTGGGGCAGACGCTGAAGATGTTGCGGATTAGCCCTGCGTTTCCCGCTCCAGCTCAGCGTCAGCTTCGGCTTCTGCAACCTTACCCTTGGTCTTCAACTCACTGACAATCACCGCCGCCACAATCAACCCCGCCCCCACCAGCGTAATCGCCGGCAAGCGCTCCCCGGCAATCCGCCCGACAATCCCGGCCCATACCGGCTCACCGGCATAGATCAACGTCGCCCGGGTTGGCGAAACACTCTTCTGCGCCCAGTTCATCGCTACCTGAATCGCCGCACTCGCCGCGCCCAACCCCAGCGCGGTCACCAGCAGCGTCCAGGAAAAATCCGGAATCATTTCCCCGGTCGGCACCACCAGCAGCAACGACAACACGGACGTCGTTGCCAGTTGCACAACGGTCACTCGGCGCACATCGACTTGCCCGGCATAGGTGCTGATCAGAATGATCTCGGCGGCAATGGCAATGGCGCTGATCAGCGTGGCGATTTCGCCCGGACTGAAATTCAGCTCCGCGCCGGATGGCCCGGACAACAACATCAGCCCGGTAAACGCCAGCATGATGCCAATGCTCGGCATCAACCCCGGCCGCCGCCCCAGCACCAGCCATTGCAGCAAAGGCACGAACGGCACATACAGCGCGGTGATGAATGCCGACTGACTGCTCGGGATCGTTTGCAAACCGACCGTTTGCAAGCCGTAACCGAGCATGATCGCCACGCCGATGAAGGCGCCGGCCTTGAGTTCAAACAACGTCAGTTCGCGCAGATGACGCCATGAGAACAGCGCGACAATAGCCGCCGCAGCAGCAAAGCGCAGGCCGACAAAAAACATCGGGCCGCTGACGGTCATCGCGTGCTGTACCAGCAGGAACGTGCCGCCCCAGATCATGGTGATCAGTACCAGCACGCACTCGGCTTTGCTGAAACGAGAGAAACGGAGGGAAGTGGAGGAGCTGTTCAGCGACGTCATGACCTTGCGCACTATAAAAAGGAGGCCGCACAATGCGCCCAACGTTGCGCAGTATACTGCCCAACCTCACTGAGTGAGCAATATAGTGCACAAAGATTCAACACAACGGGCGTCCGTCCTGCAACACGTCAGCCTGAATGTGCGACGTCTGCGGCATGCCGCCGATATGAGCCAGACCGCGCTGGCGGAAAAATCCGGGGTCAGCCGGCGCATGCTGGTGGCGATCGAGGCGGGTGAAAAGAATGTCAGCCTGACCACTCTCGACCGCGTTGCCGAAGCGCTCGATGTGGCGTTCAGCGATCTGATCCAGGCGCCGGATGCGCGTGATCCAAGCCGCATCAACGAGGTGGCATGGGCGGGTACGATCCCTGGCAGCAAAGCGGTGCTGCTCTCCAAAGCCACGGCGACTCGCGAAGTCGAGCAATGGGAATGGTGCCTGCAACCGGGCGAAGTCTACCCCTCGCAAGCGGATGCCGAAGGTTGGAGCGAGCAGATTTTCGTCTTTGCAGGCTGCCTGACCCTGATGCTCGGCGATCAGCCGCAGCACATCGGCACTGGGGAGTTCTTCATGTTTGCCAGTAACCAGCCGCATTCCTATCGCAATGATGGGGATGTTGCGGCGCGGTTTGTGCGTAATGTGGTGATTTGAATGAGTCAGAGCGCAGACATTCTGATTATCGGTGGTGGCCTCAGCGGCACGATGCTGGCGGTGCAATTGTTGCGTCTGCCTGGCCGGCGCAAGATTCTGATCGTTGAGCCGCGTGCCGAACTGGGACGGGGCGAGGCGTACAGCGCGATCGAGTTGGGTCACACGCTCAACGGCAACGCCGCGCGTATGAGTGTTGATCCGGATAATCCTGATGATTTGACGCAATGGCTCACCGAGCACATTACCGCTGGCGGTTGGCCGGAGTCTGCCGAGCAGAATGTACCGGTCAGCGAACTGTTTCCGCCGCGTGGATTGTTCGGGGTCTATGTGCAGCAGCGCCTGGCCGAAGCGCGCAAAGTCGGTGCGCAAAATGGCTCAAGCGTTGAACACATTCGTGCGGAGGTCGTCGACCTGCAGGCCGAGGCCGATTCGGTGCAGCTCACGCTGAGTAATGGTCAGACGCTACACGGTGGCTACGCGGTGCTGGCGACTGGAATGTTCCCTGCCGCACGAACCCCGCAGAAAGACTCCAGTGGCCTCAACACCGCCGCGCTCGACCCTTGGGATGTAGCGGCGATGCGTCGCCTCGATCCGCAATCGACGGTGTTGATCATTGGCTCCGGCCTGACCATGGTCGATGCCGTGGTGTCCCTGGGGCAGGCCGGGCATCGCGGGCCGATTGAAGTGTTTTCCCGGCATGGCTTGTTGCCCCATGTGCGCCGACAACCACTGGCCTGGGTGGATTTTCTTGGCGCCGATCACAGCATTCGCACGCCGCGACAATTGCTGCGCGAATTACGTCGGCACTGCCGCGATGCCATTGACCAGGGCATCGATTGGCAGGCGCCACTGGACACGGTTCGGGCGCATATCGCCCGGTTGTGGAGTCAGGCGACTGACATGCAGCGTCGACAATTCGTACGACATGTGCGGCCGTGGTGGGAAAGTCATCATCACCGCTCACCGCCGTTGAGTGCGGCGCTGGTTGAACGGTTGCATGCGCAAGGGCGATTGCGGATTCAGGCGGCTTTGTTCAAAGGGCTTGAGCCGAGTCCGCAAGGTGGCGTCAGCATTCGTATTCGACGTCGCGGTGAGTCGGAAACCTGCGTGGTGCAGGGCGCCGCGCTGATCAACTCCAGTGGCATTGAATACGACTGGCGTCGGGTGGCGCGACCGTTGCCGCAGCAGTTGCTTGAGCGTGGTTTGGTGCAGCCGGGACCGTTGGCGTTGGGGATTGCGGCGGCCGTGGATGGTGCGGTGCTGGATGCCGAGGGGCGAGCGGCTGAGCGGTTGTTTGCGATGGGGCCGCCGTTGCGCGGGATGTGGTGGGAGAGTACAGCGGTGACGGATGTGGCATTGCAGGCCAAGGCGTTGGCTGCGCGATTGGTGGGATAAGGTTGATGGTGTTCTTTCGGGCCTCTTCGCGAGCAGGCTCGCTCCCAAAGGGGACTTGGGTTGTAAACACCCTTTGCGCTACACACCAGAACCTGTGGGAGCGAGCCTGCTCGCGAAAACGGAGGGTCAGTCAACATCAGCTGTGACTGATATACCGCCATCGCGAGCAGGCTCGCTCCTACATTTGTAGCGTGGTAACCGAAAGAGTTAAGCCACCACTCGATAACACGGCACATACGCCGCGCCACCCGGCAGTTTCATCCGGTGCTGGGCGACAAAAGCTTTGAGCAGTGCGTCGAGCGGTTGCATGATCGCGGCGTCACCACGGATCTGATATGGCCCGTGTTCTTCGATCAAACGAATGCCTTTGTCCTTGACGTTGCCGGCAACGATGCCAGAGAACGCCCGGCGCAGGTTGGCCGCCAGTTCGTGCGGTGGCTGGTCGCGGTGCAGTTTGAGGTTGGCCATGTTTTCGTGGGTCGGATCGAACGGGCGCTGGAAGCCTTCGTCGATTTTCAGCAGCCAGTTGAAATGGAACGCATCGTTGCGCTCGCGGCGGAACTGCTTCACCGCTTTCAGGCCCTGAGTCATCTGCCGCGCCACTTCGGCCGGGTCGTCGATGATGATTTCGTAGTGCTGCTTGGCCGCTTCACCGAGGGTGGCGATGACGAAGGCGTCGAGTTGTTCCAGATACGGCGCGGCATGTTTCGGCCCGGTGAGGATCACCGGGAACGGCAGGCCTTTGTTGTCCGGGTGCATCAGGATGCCCAGCAGGTAGAGGAACTCCTCCGCCGTACCAGCGCCGCCCGGGAAGATGATGATGCCGTGGCCGACACGCACGAACGCTTCCAGACGTTTCTCGATGTCCGGCAGGATCACCAGCTCGTTGACGATCGGGTTAGGCGCTTCGGCGGCGATAATGCCCGGCTCGGTCAAACCGAGATAACGACCGCCATGAATACGCTGTTTGGCGTGGGCGATGGTCGCGCCTTTCATTGGGCCTTTCATCACGCCGGGGCCGCAGCCAGTGCAGATGTCGAGGCTGCGCAGGCCCAGTTCGTGGCCGACTTTCTTGGTGTATTTGTATTCTTCGGTGTTGATCGAGTGACCGCCCCAGCACACGACGATTTTCGGCTCGACACCCGGGCGCAGGGTGCGCGCGTTGCGTAGCAGGTGGAAAACGTAGTCGCTGATGCCTTGCGAGGTGCTCAGGTCGATGCGTTGGCTGTCGAGTTCATTTTCGGTGTAGACGATGTCGCGCAGGGCGCTGAAGAGCATTTCGCGGGTGCTGGCGATCATTTCGCCGTCGACAAACGCGTCGGCCGGAGCGTTCAGCAGCTCGAGGCGTACGCCGCGATCCTGTTGGTGAATGCGGATTTCGAAGTCCTTGTAGGCTTCGAGGATGGTCTTGGCGTTATCGACATGGGCGCCGGTGTTGAGGATGGCCAGGGCGCACTGGCGGAAGAGGGTGTAGGTGCTGCCGGATCCGGCTTCGCTCAGTTGCTGAACTTCACGTTGAGAAAGGGTTTCCAGGCTGCCTTTCGGGCTGACCGAGGCATTGATTACGTGTCGTTGGGTCATGCAATGATCCTTAAAACGATGTCATCCCAAAACCAGGCGGATGGCATCCGAATAGTGTGTATCCATGAATGAAGATGGCACGATCTGCGCTGTACCGCCATGTCCCCGTTGGACGTTGAAAAGATGAAAAGGAGCCCCAGCATAGCTAAATCCGCGGTAGAGGCGATAATGCGCCGGCCGGTTTTTTCAGTTACCCCTTTTGTCGCTCAAGGAAGTCATTTGTGATGTTCGAGATTCAGCCGATGGACGCCGCCACTTTTCGCCAGCAGACGCGACGCAGCACGATCATCATCGCCGTGCTGTTCCTGGTGCTGGCGATGCTGTTCTCCAGCTTCGCCGTGGCGCTGTTCGGCGAACCCGGCGGTGACAATCTGCGGTTTAACGTCGGCGGGGTGTTTGTCGCATTTTTGCTGACCGCAGCGCTATTGCGCGGGCGCTTCTGGAATCAGCGCTGGATGGCGCCAGCGGTGTACAGCTGGCGACTCAAGCGCAATCTGATGAGCATCACCAATGTGATGCATAACGTGACTGCGGCGGTGGAGCAGAACGATCCGACGGCGATGAAGGTTTTGCGTTTTTACCACTTGGGATTGACGCAAATGCACGAACTGGACGGCAACTCCAGCGATCACGGGCAACTGTGGCGCGAAGCCGAGGCGCACAAGGCGCGGATGCAGGCGCTGGGACTCGATACCGAGCAGACGCGCCTGGATCCGGCCTGGCTGGAAGCCCTGAAGGCAACGTCGCGCTGATTACACAGCTCGACGCAGCTTCCACGAGCGGATCAAGCGGCCATACACCAGCAGATTGACCGCCAGCACCACGCTGCCGAGCGCCAGTTGAATCTGCGGGGTCAGCCCGGCCGGGTAGATGATCGGCCAGATGTAATGTTCGATGAAGCCGCCAGCATATTCGGTCTGCCCGGCGGCGTGGCGCATAAGGTTTTCCCAGTACGTCAGCGGGCAGGTCAGATGCAGTACTTCGACCGCCACGCCCCAAGCAGCGGCCGGCAAATGCAGCCACATCACCCGTGGCCATCTGAGGACCAGCAGCCCGCCAAACAGCACGAACAGAATGAATGACAAATGAAACAGCACCAGCCCGTCGGCTGCGATTCGGTACAGCATGTCGTCTCCCTGACGCGGTTGTGAATGGCGCTATGTTACGCCGCTCAGGGCATTAAAGGTCAGGGCGAAAGTCAGCGAATTGCGCGCGCATCCGGCCGATTTCCCACAAGTGCGCAAGATTGTTCAAGCCAGAAAGGCGAAATGGCTGGCACAGTCTTCGACCGTTTTCCTGGTTGAAGAACGTTTATGTCTGATTCACTTATGCCGCGCAGTGCGTTTCTTTGCGGCGCTGCGGCGATCATGCCGTTGTCTCTGGCCACCGCGCCGTGGGGGCTGCTGGCCGGCTCCATGGCGATCGAGGCCAACCTCACGCCGCTGCAAGGGCAGGGCCTGTCGAGCATCGTGTTTGCCGGTGCAGCGCAATTGGTGGCGATCGGCATGCTCAAGGGCGGCGCGGGGATTTTCTCGATTCTGTTGACCACGCTGTTGCTGACGTCGCAGCACTTGCTCTATGGCATGAGCATGCGTTCGGTGATTTCGCCGCTGCCGGGGCGCTGGCGAATAGGCCTGGGTTTTTTGCTCACCGATGAGTTGTTTGCACTGACCAGTCAACATGATCGCCAGCAGTTCAACCGCTGGTATGCGCTGGGCGTCGGCCTGACGTTTTACATCGCGTGGAATCTGTTCACCCTCGCCGGCATTGTCCTTGGTAGCAGCATTCCGGGGCTTGAGCACTTGGGGCTGGATTTCTCGATTGCCGCCACGTTTATCGCGTTGATCACGCCGGTGGTGCGTAACGTACCGACGCTGGTGTGTGTGGCGGTGTCGCTGTTTTGTTCAGTGTTGTTCAGTTATTGGCAATGGGGTTCGGCGCTGGTGTTGTCAGGACTGGCCGGAATGACTGCAGGGTTTATCTGCAACAAGCTGTATCGGGAGCGTACATGATGGTTTGGGCGGTAATTTTTGGCATGGGGCTTCTGGTGTTTCTCAATCGCTACGTGTTTCTCGAGCCGCGCTTGCCGGTGCGTCTGAGCAGTAATGCGCGGCAGTTCCTCGGTTTTGCAGTACCGGGGATGCTTACCGCGATCTGTGGGCCGATTGTCTTCATGCCCGACAAACAACTGAATCTGCAGTGGGGCAATCCTTACCTGCTCAGTTCGCTGGTGGCGATCGCCCTGGTGATCTACACGCGCAGTACTTTGCTCAGCATGTTGTTGAGCATGGCGTTCTTCTTTTTGCTGCGCTGGTGGCTGTAAGTTGTCTGTTCTACGCTTTAAGGATGAAGGGTTACTGATAACGGGAGGTGCACATGGCGACTGAGCAAAAGCATCCAGACACGGATGACCAAGATACGGACGAACCAACGCCAGAAGAAATAGAGCGTGAAAAGCACAAGGAACAGACCTGGAAGCGCGATGATGGCCGAGAGCTTTCGGATCCTGACCGCAAATTTTGAGTGACGTCTACGAAAGAGCCCCGCAAGTGCGGGGCTTTTTTACGGGTTCAAAGATCGTCCAGCTGCGTGAAATCGGGGTGTGTGGCCCGATATCCCAAGGTTCGATCAATCCACGCATTCAGCTCGTTGACCATCACCGGCGCGTGGCCAGGATACCCTTCGAGGGTGGTGCGCAGGATACGGTCGATATCGGGTACGGAACGCAGGTTTCGGGTCTTGATGTAGTGGCCGATAAAACAGTCGAGTTCAAAGCGTTCTGTCATCGACAGATAAATACACTCCAGGCCGCTGACCTGTTTGATTGCAAAATCGTCGCGCAACTTATTTCTCTGCAAGGCTTGTAGACGTTAGGGGGTTCCTGGTTTGTTGACTCTTTGGTCAACTGGTATACCAAATGGAAATGCGGCGCGCATGCTAGCCGTAGTGCATATAAATGTATGTATGACGGTTGAAATGTCAGACAGGCGGTTAGTTCATTCGAACGTGTGTTTTATTTGCAGCGTCTCAAAGATGAAACAGTTGTTGTAACGATCACGCGTCACCTGCAGGAGCCGCCGAAGGCTGCGATCTTTTGATTCTGAGAAAGCAAGTGCCAAAAGATCGCAGCCTTGGGCAGCTCCTGCAATTGATAAACGCGTGAAGGCAACAAATGTTCAAGTTTGCCGAATAATCAAATTGGCACCCTGATTGCGCACGTTACCGACGGCATTGCCGACTTTGTACCACTCGAATACCTCACTGCCTTCACCTTCATACAGCAGCATTTGCTCGGCGCGTTCAACCGGCGTCGCCGGATCCAGCCACTCGCGCACCAACTCTGCGCGAAACACCACCGGTCGGCGATCATGGATATCGAGCATACCGCCGACAGCATCGGCGGTGATGATCACGAAACCATCGTTATCCCGAGCCGGTGTTGCGGCTGTCGGAAACTGTCCAATGGCAGCGCAGAAAACCGCTTGGTGGTCCGCGCGACGAATCAGCCAGGGTTGTCGTGTTTTGTCTGCGCTATCGACCCATTCAAACCAGTTGTCCACGGGCACAATCAAGCGATGTCGCCAGATCGCCCGGAAGAATGGGCCGTGGGCGACTTTCTCCACCCGGGCGTTGATCGGTGGAGGGCGATCCTTGGCCCAGTGCGGGCGCCAGCCCCAACGCAGATTGTTGGCATGCAGGTGCTGCCCTTGTTGATGCAGCACGGCCAGCGCGGTGGTCGGCGCCGCGTTATAGCGATCAAGCGGCGCATCGCCAACGTGGTTGATCAACGCGTCGGGAATGCTCAGCACCGCGACAAAGTCGTGAATGCCACGGTACTGCGAGAGTCTTCCGCACATGGGCCGATCTCCGGTTGGAGATTTCAGCTTAGTCGCTGGCGCCCTGACCGGTAAATGTGTCGCGCCAGTTCAACCAGCGGCGTTCGAGCATGGCGAGCAGGCCGTCGCTGAATTTACCGAGCAAGGCGAGCACGATAATCGCAGCCAGCACGATGTCCGGCCGCGAGGTTTCCCGGCCGTCACTGAGCAGATAGCCAAGCCCCTTGGTGGCTGCGATCAGTTCCGCCGCCACCAGAAACATCCACGCCAGGCTCATGCCGCTGCGCAATCCGGTGAACAGGCCGGGCAGGGCGGCCGGTAGCAATATCCGTCGCACCAATTGCAAGCGACTGAAGCCATAGATGCGGCCGACTTCCACCAGTTTGCGATCAATGTTGCGAATGGCCGCGACCACGTTGACGTACACCGGAAAGAACGCGCCGATAGCGATCAAAACGATTTTCGAGGTTTCGTCGATGCCCAGCCACAACAGCAGCAACGGCACCCAGGCCAGGCTCGGAATGGAACGCAAGGCAGCGAAGGTCGGTTCCAGATAAGCCTCGGCTTCGCGGCTCAAGCCGACCCATGCGGCAAACACCAGTGCGAGGCTGGCGCCGATGGCAAATCCGAACAGTACGCGAATCAGGCTGGCGCCGATGTGTTTCCACAACGCGCCTTCGGCGAGGTCAGTGAGGGTCAGGGCGATCTCGCTCGGCGCCGGCATCTGGTAGGAGGGCAGCCAGCCGATACGTACGATAATTTCCAGCGCGACGATGATCAGCAGCGGCAAGGCCAGGCCTTTGCAGCGGCGCTGCCATGTCGGACTGAAACCCGGAGTGCGCTGGCGTGGCGCAGCGAACGGCGCGGGCAGGTCTTTGCTGTGAGTGGTCATGGTTTGGCTCCGCTCACGACAAATCCGCGACGGGCGCGGATTTGTCGTGAGACTGATCGGTTACTGGTGGGCGACGGCTTGCTGCACACCGCTGTCGAGCAATTGATCGATGACTTGATCGACATTCACCCCACGGCGCACCAGTTCCTCGGAAACCAGTATCGGCGCCGCAGCCTTGGAGGCGCTGATGTCCTGGCGGGTCAGTTGCGGGCTGCTCAGGTCGGTGCGCGACAGTTGCAACTTGGCCACGTCCAGCGGCAAGCCGGATTCCTTGGCGAGCAGCGCGGCGAATTCGTCGGGATTTTTCAGAGCCCAGTCGCGGGCCTGTTCGTAGGCCTTGATCACGGTGTCGATAGTTTGCGGATGCTCTTTGGCGTATTGCTCGGTGACGCTGACCACGCCGTAACTGTTAAACGCCGGGTTGCGATAGAGCAGGCGCGAACCGGCCTGGACCTGGCTGGCAGCCATGTGCGGATCGAGTCCGGCCCAGGCGTCGACATCGCCTTTTTCCAGTGCGGTGCGGCCATCCGGATGTTGCAGATGGACCAATTCCACGTCGTCTTTTTTCAGTCCAGCCTGTTGCAGGCTGCGCAGGGTGAACAGATACGGGTCGGTGCCTTTGGTGGCGGCGATCTTTTTGCCCTTGAGGTCGGCGACGGTCTGGTACGGCGAATCCTTGCGGACCACCAGTGCAGTCCATTCGGCGCGGCTATAGACGTAGACGGATTTGATCGGGCTGCCATTTGCCCGGCTCAATACGGCGGCGAGGCTGGCGCTGGAAGCGAAATCCACGCCGCCACTGTTCAAGTACTCCAGCGAGCGGTTGCTGCCCTGACTCAACACCCAACTGACTTTGGTTTGCGGCAAGGCTTTTTCGAGGAAGCCGAAATGCTTGAGCACCAGACTGACCGGCGAGTAATAGGCGTAGTCGAGATGCACTTGCGCCGGCGCGGTTTCAGCTGCCTGGGCGAGCGGTTGCAGGCTCAGCACCATGGCACTGGCAGCCAACAGGGTTTTGAGTCGGGGTAAGAACGATGTCATGGGGGGCGCTCCGGCAAAGGCACAGGTTTCTTATGTCCAAAAAGATATTTTTATCGAATGCTTCCTGCATGAATGGAATATTGCAGGCTCTGTGCCATGTGCTTGAAAGCGCTGTTTCTAAGGCTTTCAAGGCTTCTGAGCAGATTTCGGCTGTTGGCTGGGCAACACTGTGGTTGGCCACTGTTGCTGTAGAAACAGTAAAAATCGACAGTGATGATCTTATGCATTAATCGAATTTCAAAACCAGGAATCAACAGCGTTATGGTCTATGCAACTTCCCTTTGCAGGACTCGCCATGAAGCTTTCTCGTTTCCTACGCGGTGCGCTGAGCGCTGCACTGTTTATCTCGCCGCTTTCCCACGCAGCCGAGCCTTTGGTCCTGCATGTCGGCGATCAGAACTACTACAACATCCGTGCCTCAGTGGAGGCGTCCGGCGTGTTGAAAGACGCGCCTTATACAGTCGACTGGAAACACTTCCAGGCTGCGGCACCGTTGGCTGAAGCTTTGCAGACGGGCTCACTGGATCTGGGCTTCCTGGGCGATTCCGGTTTTCTGTTTCTGGCCGCCAAACAGGCGCCGGTGAAACTGATCGGCGTATCACGGCAAAATCCCGACACCATCGCCTTGTTGGTGCCGAAAGACTCGCCAGTGAAAACCATCGCCGACCTGAAGGGCAAGAAAGTTGCCTACTGGCCCGGCGCCTGGAGTCAGCAGTTGACCCTGCGTGCACTGGAGCAGGGCGGTCTGCCGGAAAACTACGTCGAGTTCGTCAAGCTGATGCCGATCGATGCTGCGGCAGCCTTGCCCCAGGGCAGCATCGATGCCTTCCCGGTGTGGGAACCGTACATTTCCCAGCAAATCGTGTTTTCTGGTGCGCGGCCGATCCTGACGGCAAAAAATCTGATGCCGGGGCTCAGTGCGATCGCGGCATCCACGCCGGCGATCGACAACAAACGTGCAGCCATCGCGGATTTTCTCGGACGTCTGAAACAGGCGCGGGCATGGGTTGATAGTCATACGGATGAGTACGCCGACCTGTGGGCGAAGAAAGCCAATCTCGATCAGCAGGTGTCGCGTCACTGGTTGCGTCAGGCACACATGACCGTCGGGCCGGTGGACCAGCAGGCGGCGACGGATCTGCAGAGCACCGCCGATTTCCTGTTCAAGGTGAAAGCGCTGCCGGCACCGTTGGCCACCGCCGGGATTATCGACACGTCTTTTCAGCAGGCATTGGCTCACTGAGCGAGCGCCGGAACCAAACCCTGTGTACCTTATCCAACCTCGGCTCGCGGATCGGAGCGCAAGGATGGATAAGGGCGAGGGAGTTTTGCCAATCGACAACATGACGGCAGCCGCCGTGCTCAAGGCAAAACATGACATCCGGATTCAAGCTTCTCTGTGCAGCGCTCATCGCCCTCGGGCTGGCCGGTTGTATCGCCGCCCCGATAGAAATGACCGCGCAAACCGAAACGCGCCTGAAAGCCCAGGCACCGGTGCGCTTTCTGTTGACGTTCGATGACGGCCCCAGCGCCTCCAGTTTCTGGAATCCGTCGGCGACGGTGCTCGACAGTCTCAAGGAGAATCCGCTGATGCCCAATATCAAAGCGGTGTTCTTCGTGCAGACGCGTGCACCGCGAGCGGGCAACAGTGACATCGGTCGCAGCATCATGCGGCGTGAGCATGAGGAGGGGCACATACTGGCGTTTCACACGGCCACCCACTGGCACACCAATCATCGCTTGCTCGATCCGCAAGAACTCGAAGAGTCGCTGACCAACGGCGCGGCTGATATTGCGGCCATCACCGGCGCGCCACCGAAGTTGCTGCGCCCGCCATTCTGGAATTACGACAAACGTACCTTTGCCGCCTATCAACAGCACGGTTTGCACGTGTTGCTGACGGATTTAAGCGCCAACGACGGCAAGATCTGGGGCTTCAATGCCAGCCCCCGGCGTCGGGCCAACATGCTGCGCCAGTTATCGGAAGTCCGTGAACGTATTGCCCTCGGCGGGTTGCCAACCGTTGACGGGGTGATTCCGGTGGTAGTGACGTTTCATGACCTCAACCGCTATACCGCGCGGCACACTCGCGAATACCTGCAGATTCTGCTCGATAGCGCCGCCGCGACAGGCGTGAAGCTGGCGGACAAGCCTTTCTACGATAATCACGCCGAACTGGAAAAAGCCGCGCTGGCGCGTACCGTGGATAAAAGCTCGGAGCCAGTGAATTTGCCGGGAATGTGGAACTGGATTTGGGATCACGATGCGCACTGAGGGCAGGGGGGAAAGTTGTGATCGGGTTGGCATTTTTGTACCGGGCGAGTCACACATTGCTCATCTATGCTCATCCGGTCGACCGACCCATCGCCTGCGAGGCGTTCACTCATGCTTGCCATTGACGATATCTGCCGGATTGTCGAATCCGGCTTTCCTGCGTTCAAGTGTGACTGCATTCCGAGTTCGCAAGGCCTTTTGCAAATCAAGGTGTACGAGCCGGACAGCGGACGCGTCGAATTGCTGTTGAATGGCGTTTCCCCGGAACACCTCGTCACGATCCGTGACATTTCCAACTTCATCGGTGAGTTACGCACAGAAATGAGCGCGGGCCGCCGAGCGTTCGCCGGCTAACGCCTCATAAACGCCGTTGAAACGCTTGAACGATGCGCAACGTCGCTTCGCTGGTGTTGAGATTGCGCACTGCGTCCAGCGGGTGCCAGATGCAATCGATGATCTCGTTCTGCGGACGCAGTTGCTCGAAGTCCAGCACCGACGCCTCGTAAACATGGTGCCGCGTGCTGCCGCTGTGCAATTCCATTAGATACAACACATCGCCCGCGTCGAGGCCGGTTTCCTCTTGCAGTTCGCGTACGGCAGCCTCCGCTCGGGTTTCCCCTGGCTCGACCTTGCCGCCGGGCAATGTCCAGCGGCAGCGGGGTTTGCGTACCAGGAGAATGTGGCGATCCTGTTCGCATATAACGGTTGCACGTACTTTCATCTGTTACCCGTTTACTGCTTGTCACAAAATAGAAATAAAACTGCAATATTTGAGCCGAGGCTTGCGGTAAAGGTTTCATTGGAGTTTGGAGCGTTTGCTGCGGCGTAAAGTGCCCGCGCCATGATGGTCGCGGCTTGCGACACCCGGTCGGCATTTCGGGAGAATCAGGGTGTAAGGTAAAAGCGTGAAGCTGGATCTGACCGTTAGCGAAAATGGAGGTGTCCATGAGCATGCCGATGTTGAACAAGATGCACATGAACGGCTATGACGTGCTTAGCGTGAACAATGGCCCATGGCGGGTTTGCACCCAGGGCGATCGGCTGGCGTCGTTTGGCAGCCGGGAGGAAGCGCTGGCCTACGCCGCTGCACTGCCTGGCTACAAAAAACGCTCGGTGCGCGTGCCAAGTCACAAAACCCACTGACTGGCTGTAAGGAAAAAGCCCCGGCCTGTGTCGGGGCTTCTGTTTTAGGGGAGGGTGGTCTCAGTGGACCTTGGTCCGGCTGATGGCGCGGGCTTTCACTTCCTTGGCATACAGTTGCAGCCGTTCTTCATCGCTTTGCAGCACCTCACAGGATCTCAGCACGCTTTGCGCATCTGCCTCGTTACCGGATTTGCGCAGTTGTTCTGCGATACGTTTCAGGTCGACCGCCGACCATCTCAAGTCCGATGCAACGCTTTGCAGGTCGCGTTGAAGTTCGTGTTCGTATTCATTGAGCCGCATGATCACCTCCAGAACATTCTCGGTAGAAAAGAGTAGTCGCATTTTTCGTCGATGGGCAAAGCCTGTTCGTCAGCACGCTGAACGGTTGTGAAAAGTTGTGCAGATTGCGCCAAGGGCGCGGTGCCACGATGGATGTAGCGCCGCTTAAACGCTACATTCACTTTTTTTCAGATCAGGAATACACCATGCGGATATGGATCGGGAGTCTGGCGTTGGCCATGTTGGCGGGTTGCTCGTTGCCGGCATCGCTGGTGCCGGGTGAGCCGAATATCAGCAAGACCAGTGAAAAGACGCCCAAGGACTATGCCGCGTGTGTATTACCGTTGTGGCAGCGGGATGTCGCGAAAACCTCGCAGACGTCGATTTCCAACGGCTACCGCATCACTGCGCCGAGCATTATCACGGCGGACGAGATCCTCGATATCGTCAAGTACAAGGATGGCAGTCGGGTTTCGCTGTATCAGGGGCCACCGTGGGCCAAGTCCGGGTCGTTGCGCCAATCGGTGCGTGATTGCCTGTAACGATGCCTGCAGAGACAAAAAAAGCAGAAGCCGTATCACCGGTTTCTGTTTTTTTTGGCTGCCTGGAGGCTGAAGGTGTGGATCTGATTCGCGAAATGAACGGTGACAGTTGCGCAGGAAGGGTTTCCTCCGTGTGCACTAGGCTTTTGCGGGGCGGTCGATAGTCAGGTCGGCCGGTCTTTCAAGGAGCCGCGGATCATGGATGATCTGGTCAAAGAAGTTATTCCGCTGTTGCAGTATCTGATTCCCGGATTTTTGTCGGCGTGGATTTTTTATTCGCTGACGGCGTTCAGACGGCCCGATACTTTTGGGCAGATTGTGCAGGCGTTGATTTTTACGTTTGTGATTCAGGGAGCGGTTTGGGGAATCGGCGCTCTGAGTTTGTGGGTGGGTTCGAAAGGATTTTCTCTGGGGCATTGGGATGCCAAAGCGGAAACAATGTGGGCATTCGTTGTGTCGGTGACGCTCGGATTGCTTTCCTGCTACCTGGCCACGAATGACAAGTTGCACGCTTGGTTACGCAGTCGAAATGTCACGAAACAAACTTCCTACCCCAGCGAATGGTTCAGCATTTTTGCCCAGCACCATCGTCTGGTCACACTGCACTTGGAGGATGAAAGGCGCGTTTTTGGCTGGCCTGTGGAGTGGCCGCCGGAATCCAACAGTGGCCAGTTCGTGATGCAAAATCCCTGTTGGCTGGATGCCGAAGGGGCAGAAGTGCCTTTTGGCGCTGAGTTTTTGCTGATAGATTCCGGCAAGGTCAAGTGGGTCGAATTCGGCCCGAAATCGGAGGTTTCGTCATGACAGCCAGAGCATCGCAACCAATGCCGGAATGGGTAGCGCGTCGTTACACGAAAGATGGCAAGCCAGTGGCGAACGCGCAGCCCAAGGCCCCCAGCGCTCCGCCACCACTGAAGGGCTAGTATTTTCAGCCCCAACCCTCAGCCACCGCCCGGCGAATCGCCTCCAGCAACATCGCGAACGCCGGGTTGTCGTTGTTCTCCCGCCAGATCAGATGCAGCTCGCTCTGCACCCCTTCGCCCAGATCGATATCGCGAAACACCACATTCTTGAAAACCACACTGGTAGCGCAACGCGGCACCAGTGCCAAGCCCATGCCGGCGTTGACCAGTGCCAGAATTGTCAACGACGACCCGAGCCACTGCACGTAATCCGGCGCAACCCGGGCCGAGCGCAGCATGCCGGTGAGCAATTCGTTGAACGGCGGATACGCGGCGTGGGAATACATCAGGAACGGCTGTTTATCCAGGTCACTGACTGACACTTCAGCCGCCGTTGCCAATTGATGCCCACTCGGCACTGCCAGCACAAACGGCTCGCGCACCAGGCACTCGGTGGCGTATCCCGGCTCCAGTAGCGGCGCGCGGGCGATGCCCAGATCGATGCGGCGCGCGCGCAGGGCTTCGTGTTGCTGATAAGTGTTCATCTCCGACAGATCGATTTTCACCTGTGGTTGTTTAAGTCGCGCCTCAGCGATGACCTTGGGCAGGAATTCATACACCGCGCTGCCGACAAAACTGATGTTCACCGAACCGATATCGCCCGCGGCAAACCGCCGGGCGGTGACCGCCGCTTGCTGCGCACGCTCCAGCAGATTCTGTGCTTCGACGAAGAACGCCCGACCGGCAGCCGTCAGGGCGACGCTACGGGTGCTGCGGGTAAATAACTCGACACCGAGGTGATGCTCGAGCAATTGAATCTGCCGACTCAGCGGCGGCTGCGTCATGTTCAGTCGCTCGGCGGCGCGGCGAAAGTTGAGTTCGGTGGCGACCGTTGTGAAGCAGCGCAGTTGGGTCAGTTCGAACATTGATCTAATCCGGGTATCAATCGAATGCCAAGTTAGATTAGACGGGATCAATGACCCCGTCCATGATCGGTTCAACGCTTCACGCCATCCCTAAAAAAACAAGATCGGGAGTCGCCCTTGAAAACCCTCCAGAGTCCGCTGGATGTCACGGTTCTCGCCCGTGCCGCCGCCAAGGTCAAGCGCCACGTGCTGCCGCTGTTCGTGGTGATGTTTATCGTCAACTACATCGATCGGGTCAACATTGGTTTTGTGCGCAGTCACCTGGAGACCGATCTGGGCATTGGCGCTGCGGCTTATGGCCTCGGTGCCGGTTTGTTCTTTATTGGTTATGCGCTTTTCGAAGTACCGTCCAACATGCTCCTGCAACGTTACGGCGCGCGAGTCTGGCTGACACGGATCATGTTCACCTGGGGCGCGGCCGCCATGGCCATGGCGTTCGTCAAAGGTGAAACCAGTTTCTATGTGCTGCGCTTTATTCTCGGTGCGGCCGAGGCAGGGTTCTTCCCGGGGATCATTTATTACTTCACCCAGTGGTTGCCGGCCTCCGAGCGCGGCAAGACCATGGCGGTGTTTCTCAGCGGCTCGGCGATTGCCTCGGTGATCTCCGGCCCGGTGTCCGGAGCGCTGCTGCACATCAGTGGTCTGGGGTTGCACGGCTGGCAGTGGATGTTCCTGATTGAAGGCGCAGCCTCGGTGGTGCTTTGCACGTTTGTCTGGTTCTGGCTGCAATCCCACCCGCGCCAGGCCAAGTGGCTGAGTGAAGAGGAGCGTGAAGCGCTGGTCGCCGCGATTGCCGAAGAGCAGCGTGTCCGTGAAGCGGTGCAAGTGGCCAAACCGTCGATGTTCAAGCTGTTGGCGGACCGGCAGATTGCGCTGTTCTGCTTCATCTACTTTTCCATCGCACTGACCATTTACGGCGCGACATTCTGGCTGCCAAGCATGATCAAGAAGATGGGCAACCTCGGCGACTTCCAGGTCGGGTTGCTCAATTCGATCCCGTGGATCATTTCGATTGTTGCCATGTACGGTTTCGCGGCGATGGCCGGCAAATGGAAATTCCAGCAGGCCTGGGTGGCGCTAACGCTGGTGATCGCGGCGATCGGCATGTTCATGTCGACCACTGGCGGGCCGATCTTCGCCTTCGTCGCCATCTGTTTCGCCGCTATCGGTTTCAAGGCTGCATCGGCACTGTTCTGGCCGATCCCGCAAAGCTATCTGGATGCGCGTATCGCCGCTGCGGTGATCGCGTTGATCAACTCCATCGGCAATCTCGGCGGTTTTGTGGCGCCGACCGCGTTCGGCTTTCTTGAACAAACCACCGGTTCCATCGAGGGCGGTCTGTATGGCCTGGCCGCGACGTCGCTGATCGCCGCCGTGGTGATTTTTTTCGCCCGCACGGCGCCTGGCGCGAAAGGCAAAAACCTCGCAAAGCCGCCTGAGGTCTCCGCCGTTGTTGCGACGGCCAGCCCGGCCGCGAGCCACTGAATTGATTGTTGATCTGTCAGGAGCGTTATCTTGAAAATCATTCGCGTAACCGTGACCCCGATTGCCTTCCGTGATCCGCCGCTGCTCAACGCCAGCGGCATTCATGAACCCTTCGCCTTGCGCTCGATCATCGAGATCGAAAGCGACAACGGCTACATCGGTCTCGGCGAAAGCTATGGCGATGCCCCGGCGCTGGCGATCCAGCAGCAGTTGCAGGCACAGCTGATCGGCCTCGACCCGTTCAACCTCAACCAGTTGCGCGCCATCGTGCAGGCCACCGTTGCTGCGAACAAGCCTGCGAGCCTTGCCGGTGCCGAACTGGCGCCTGGTTCCCACGCCAGCAAAGCGGTGAGCAATGCCTATTCGGCGTTCGAAGTAGCGTTTCTCGATTTGCAGGCGCATTACCTGAATGTGCCGCTGGTGGACCTGCTCGGCGGCGCGATTCGCGATGAAGTGCCATTCAGCGCTTACCTGTTCTTCAAGTACGCGCAGCATGTCGATTCGCCCTACAAGCCGGACAACTGGGGCGAGGCGCTCAGCGAGCAGCAGATCGTTGCGCAGGCTGCGCGGATGATCGAAGCGTATGGATTCAAGAGCATCAAGCTCAAGGCCGGCACGTTACCGCCGGAGCATGAAGTGGCGTGCATCAAGGCGCTGAAAAAAGCCTTCCCGGGTTACCCGTTGCGCATCGATCCGAATGGTAACTGGTCGCTGGAAACCTCGATTCGCATGGCCGAATTGCTTGGCGATGATCTGCAGTATTACGAAGATCCGACCCCTGGGCTCGATGGCATGGCCGAGCTGCACAAGCGCACCGGCCTGCCGCTGGCGACCAATATGGTGGTGACCGATTTCGACGAGTTCCGCCGCAGCATCGCGCAGAACAGCGTGCAGATCGTGCTTGCCGACCACCATTACTGGGGCGGCCTGCGCGACACACAGACGCTGGCGAAGATGTGCGATGTGTTCGGCGTTGGTGTGTCGATGCATTCCAACTCGCACCTGGGCATTAGCCTGATGGCGATGGCGCATGTCGCGGCGGCGGTGTCGAATCTGGATTACGCCTGCGATACGCATTACCCGTGGCAGGAGCCTGACGAGGAGGTGATCAAGGGTGGCAAGCTGCCGATTGTCGATGGCTGCGTGAAGATCACCCGCGCGCCGGGGCTAGGGCTGGAGCTGGACCATGAGCAGTTGGGCAAGCTGCATGACCAGTACCTGACGTGCGGGATTCGCCAGCGCGATGATGTGCGGCAGATGCAGCGGTACAAGCCGGATTGGAAGGCAGTCAAACCGAGATTTTGATGTTGTGCTCGCTGGCCTCTTCGCGAGCAAGCTCGCTCCCACAGGTGAAATGCATTCCAAGGTGTGGGAGCGAGCCTGCTCGCGAATGGCGGCAACTCATTCTTTCAGAGTGTATGCACCAGCCAATCCCGAAACGCTTTCAGCGACGGCAAATTCTCATTGCGCGGCGGATACACCAGGTAATAGCTGCGGCGACTGGTAATCGGCTCGCCCAATTGCAGCAATTCACCGCTTAGCAACTCATCCTCAACCAGAATTCGCGGCACCAGTCCCACGCCAATATTCGCCCGCACCGCTTGAATCAAGTGCGAGGTCATTTCAAAACTCGGTCCGATGCGCATGCTGCGGTGCGGCAAGCCGTGATGACTGAACCACTCCGCCCAGGCCTGAGCATTGCTGCTGACATTGAGTAGCAGTTGCCCGGCGATGTGCTGTTCGGCGTCATTGCGCTCGGCGTCGGACAGTTGCGCACTGGCGATCACCACCAATTCTTCAGTGTGCAAGGGCAGGGCGGTCAACCCCGGCCAGTCACCGCCGCCGACGCAAATTGCCGCATCGATTTCGCTGGTGTCGAAGTCGATCGCTTCGATCCGCGAATGCAAGTGCACGGTCATGCCCGCGTGCGCGGTGTAGAAATCCTTCAGGCGCGGTAGCAACCATTTCGAGCCGAAGGTCGGCAGCGTCGCCAAGCGCAAGCTGTGAATGCCCGAACCAAACGCCATCGCTTGCAACGTCGCACTGCGAATCTGCCCGAGCGCTTCGGCGAGTTCGCGTTGATACATGCGCCCGACATCGGTCAGCACCACTTGCCGGCCTTCGCGAGTGAACAAGCGCATGCCGAGCATCTTCTCGAGTATCTGCACCTGACGGCTGACCGCACTCTGCGTCAGCGACAGTTCATGGGCGGCGCGGGTGTAGCTTTCATGGCGCGCGGCGGCCTCAAAGGCCAGCAACAACGACATGGACGGGGTGAGCGTGCGCGGATTCATTCGTAAAAGTCATCAATAGCGGGTCGAATTTACGGTTGTCCCAGCGTCTGACAGCAATGAACATGGGCACCCTGAGATGGCGGAGCCTGACGCAATCATTCGTTGCGTACAACTGTTCACCGCCACACGGCCCGATTTGACCGAGATAACCTGACCGATGATTGCCCAGCTGTCCCCCGCCAAAGCCCTGACCAGCGATTACCAGCAGTTCCTCCAAGCCTTGAAAGCCAGCGGTTTTCGCGGTGAGGTCAGCGCCGATTACGCCAGCCGTGTGGTACTGGCGACTGACAACTCGATCTATCAGCGCCTGCCACAAGCGGCGGTGTTTCCGATGGATGCCGATGACGTGGCACGGGTCGCACGGTTGATCGCCGAGCCGGCGTATCAGCAGGTGGTGATCACCCCGCGCGGTGGCGGCACGGGTACCAACGGCCAATCGCTGACGGACGGCATCGTCGTCGATCTGTCGCGGCACATGAACCGCATCCTCGAAATCAATGTTGAGGAACGCTGGGTGCGCGTGCAGGCCGGGGTGGTCAAGGATCAGCTCAACGTCGCGCTGAAATCCGCCGGGCTGTTTTTCGCTCCGGAACTGTCGACCTCCAACCGCGCCACCGTCGGCGGTATGATCAACACCGACGCCAGTGGCCAGGGCAGTTGCACCTACGGCAAGACCCGCGACCATGTGCTTGAGCTCGATATGGTCCTGCGCGGTGGCGAGCGCCTGCACGGTTTGCCCCTTGAGGAAACTGAGCTTGAAGCGTTGTGCGCCCGCGAAGATCGTGTCGGTGAGGTCTATCGCTGTGCGCGGCAGATCATTGATGAGCAGGGTGAACTGATCAAACAGCGCTTCCCCGATCTCAACCGTTGCCTGACCGGTTATGACCTGGCGCATCTGCGTGAGGCGGACCAGCGTCTCAACCTCAACAGTGTGCTGTGTGGTGCTGAAGGCTCGCTGGGGTTTGTGGTTGAGGCGCGGCTGAATGTGTTGCCGATTCCCAAGCACACGATGCTGGTGAACATCCGCTACGCCGGATTCATGGACGCCTTGCGCGACGCCCGTGCCTTGATGGCGCTCAAGCCGCTGTCGATCGAAACCGTCGACTCGAAAGTGTTGCTGCTGGCGATGCAGGACATCGTCTGGCACGGCGTCGCCGAGTATTTCCCGGAAAGCGCCGAGCGCCCGACGCTGGGCATCAATCTGGTCGAGTTTTGTGGTGACGATCCCGAAGATCTGCAACGCCGCGTCGAGGCGTTCATCGAGCACCTGACTTGCGATCAAACCGTTGAACGCCTGGGCCATACGCTCGCCGTTGGCCAAGCGGCAGTGAACAAGGTCTACGGCATGCGCAAACGTGCGGTGGGCTTGCTCGGCAACGTCGCCGGTGAAGCGCGGCCGCAGCCGTTTGTCGAAGACACTGCGGTGCCGCCGCAACACTTGGCCGAGTACATCGCCGAGTTGCGCGACCTGCTCGACAGCCACGGTTTGCAGTACGGCATGTTCGGTCACGTCGATGCAGGCGTGCTGCACGTGCGGCCGATCCTCGACATGAAAGACCCGCAACAAGCCGCGCTGGTGCGCCCGGTTTCCGATGGCGTCGCGGCGCTGACCCAGCGTTATGGCGGCCTGTTGTGGGGCGAGCACGGCAAAGGCCTGCGCTCGGAGTATGCCCCGGCCTTTTTCGGTGAGTTGTATCCGGCCCTGCAAGCCTTGAAAGCTGCGTTCGACCCGTTCAACCAGTTCAACCCGGGCAAGATTGCCACTCCGGCCAACACCGGCGCGGCGCTGCTGAAAATCGATGAAGTCACATTGCGCGGTGAACTGGATCGGCAGATCGACGAAAAAGTCTGGCAGAGCTACGGCGCGGCCATGCATTGCAACGGCAACGGCGCCTGCTACAACTTCGACCCCGATGACGCGATGTGCCCGTCGTGGAAAGCCACCCGCGAACGGTCGCAATCGCCCAAGGGCCGTGCTTCGTTGATTCGCGAGTGGCTGCGATTGCAGGGCGAAGCGGGTGTCGACGTGTTGTCCGATGCCATTCGCAAGCCTGCCTTTTTCAGCACCTTGTGGCAGCGCTGGCGCAACAGCCGTACGCAGGCCGAAGACTTCTCCCACGAAGTCTATGACGCCATGGCCGGTTGCCTGGCGTGCAAGTCCTGCGCGGGGCAGTGCCCGGTAAAGGTCAATGTGCCGGAGTTTCGTTCGCGCTTTCTCGAGCTGTATCACAGCCGTTATCTGCGTCCGGCGCGGGATTATCTGATCGCCTCGCTGGAGTACAGCATTCCGTACATGGCGCGGATTCCGGCGCTGTACAACGGTTTGATGGGCGCTTCATTCGTTCGCAGCCTGCTGGAACGGGTCGGCGGCATGATCGACGTGCCGTTGCTCAGTCGTTTTGATTTCCATGCGGCGATGCGCCGTTGGCAGGTGCAACCGGCGAAGGTTTCGACGTTGTCGGCGCTGACCGCGGCGCAACGTGCGCGCAGTGTGGTCATCGTGCAGGACGCGTTCACGCGCTACTTCGAAGCGCCGCTGTTGGCGGATCTGGTCGAGCTGATTTCGCGTCTTGGCTATCAGGTGTATCTCGCACCGTTCAGCGCCAACGGCAAACCGCTTCACGTGCAAGGCTTCCTTTCGGCGTTCAATCGCGCGGCACTGCGCAATGCCCGGCAGTTGCGTGAATTGGCCGACATCGGCGTGCCGTTGCTGGGCCTCGATCCGGCGATGACGCTGGTATATCGCCAGGAATACCTGAAAGTCCCCGGTATGCAGCAATGCCCGGAAGTGGCGCTGGTGCAGGAGTGGTTGCTCAAGGTGATGCCGGAGCAGGCGGCGCAGCATAAAACCGCAGCGTTCCGACTGCTCGCCCATTGCACCGAGAAAACCAACGCCCCAGCCGCCACCCGTCAGTGGGAACAGCTGTTCGAACGCGCAGGATTGAAGCTGTCCACGCAAGCCACCGGGTGCTGCGGCATGTCCGGCACGTATGGCCACGAGGCGCGCAATCGTGAAACGTCAGCGGTGATCTACGAGCAGTCGTGGGCACGTCAAGTCGCGGCGCCGGCAGAGCAGGGAGAGGCACTGGCGACCGGTTATTCCTGCCGCAGTCAGGTCAAGCGCCAGTCGGATCAGGCACTGCGTCATCCGTTGCAGGTGCTGCTTGAGGTTCAGCGTCGCTGAGGGATTCGTCCGTGTCCTTGTCCCAGATCAGCCGCGGATCAAAACTCATCGCCGCGAGCATGGTAAACACCACGACCAGGCCGAAAAACAGAATGCCCGGTCGTGGTTCGATATCGCCCAGCGCCTGGAACTTCACCAGTGCCGCGACCAGTGCCACCACCAGCACGTCGAGCATTGACCAATAGCCGATCAGTTCGACGAAACGGTACAGCTTCGAGCGCTCCTTGCGCGCCCAGGCGCTGTCGCGTTGCACGGTCATCAACAGCAGCGTGAGGGCAACGAACTTGACTCCCGGCACGGCGATACTGGCGATGAAAATGATCAGCGCGATGTCCCAGGCGCCGTGCTCCCAGAACTCCAGCACGCCGCTCATGATCGTACTGTCGGCGCCACTGCCGAGCATGGTGGTGTTCATCACCGGCAGCAGATTGGCCGGCACGTAAAACGCCAGCGCCGCAAGCATGTACGCCCAGGTGCGCGCCAGTGAATTGGTTTTGCGCCGGTGCAGTGGCGCATCGCAGCGCGGGCATTCGTGTGGTTCGTCGGTCATGTCGCAGGCCAGCCCGCAGCTGTGGCACAGGCACAGATTGAGTTCGCTGGCAGTCGGTGGCCGCTTCATAGAATGTCCCAGAGGTCGCGAATATCGCGGCCGGCAATCCTGATCATCATCAAGCTGAGCACGGCCAGCGCAAACAGGCCGATGCCGGGCAACACATCGAGCAATCCCGCCAGTTTGAACACCGCGACCATCGCCCCCAGCAGGCACACCTCAAGCATGCTCCACGGCCGCAGGGTTTCCAGCCAGCGCATGCACAACTTGAAGCCCGGAGCACGTCGGGAGGACAGGGCGAAACTCAGCACCCAGACCAGCAGCACCAGTTGAAACGCCGGGGCGATGATGATCGAAATCGCCGCTACCATCGCGATGAAGGTGATCGGCCCCTGGCTCAGCGCCAGCACCGAATCCCACAACGTCGCGCTGTTTTTCAGGCCTTTGAGGCTGATGCTCATCACCGGATAGAAGTTGGCGAACAGCCATAGCATCGCCGCCGTAAACGTCAGGGCCAGGCGCTGTTCGACGGTCAGACCGTTGAAGCGCTGGAGGACGCCGCCGCAACGTACGCAGCTGGTTTTCTGATGTTTGGCCAGCACGGCTTTTTCGTACACACAATCGCAGTGCTCGCAAATGATCAGGTGTTCGGTGTTGACCATGGACAACGCTCGACAGCAGGCCGCAAGGGCAGGGGACTTGATCACTATAGAAGCCTGAGGCTATTGGGCAACTTGTGCGGCTGAGGTTTTTCTGAGAATCACTATCGATTGAGCTTGGGTTTTTGTTGTTTATTGTTATAAGGTAACGCGAATTTTCAGGGCTGGTCATTCTGCCACCCGGTGTTATCCCTTCAATTGCGAAACGCTCATGACGATTGTGCTTCCTCGTTCTGCCCCGTTGACCACTGGCCGGCTGCTGTCCATTGACGCCCTCAGAGGCCTGGTCATTCTGTTCATGCTGCTCGACCACGTGCGTGAAACCTTTTTGCTGCATCGCCAGGTCAGCGACCCGATGGACATTGCCAGCACTGAACCGGCGCTGTTTTTCAGTCGCACCCTGGCGCATCTGTGCGCGCCGGTATTTGTGCTGCTGACGGGATTGTCGGCGTGGTTGTTCGGCGAAAAGTACGCAGGCAAGGCCGATGTCAGTGCGTTTCTGTTCAAGCGCGGTCTGTTTCTGGTGGTGCTGGAGTTCACGCTGGTGAACTTCGCGTGGACCTTCCAGCTGCCGCCGAGTGTGATTTATCTGCAAGTGATCTGGGCGATCGGTTTGAGCATGATCGCCTTGTCGCTGCTGGTCTGGCTGCCGCGCTGGCTGTTGCTGACGTTGAGTCTGACGATCATCGCCGGACACAACCTGCTCGACGCGGTGCATTTTCCAGTGGAGTCGGCGCTGCATGTGCCTTGGGCGATTTTGCATGATCGCGGCTGGATCGACGTCAGCGCCGATCTGCGCCTGCGCACGTCGTACCCGTTGTTGCCGTGGATCGGTGTGATCGGTCTGGGTTACGCGCTGGGGCCGTGGTTTGCTCGCGGTGTTGAAGCGGGATTGCGTCAGTGGCAACTGCTGATCGCGGGGAGCGCAGGACTGCTGGGCTTTGTCGGGTTGCGGCTGATCAACGGCTATGGCGAGAAACCATGGGCCGTGGGCGACACGTCGGTGCAAACCCTGATGAGCTTTTTCAACATCACCAAGTACCCACCGTCGTTGCTGTTTATCGCGCTGACCGTGAGCGTCGGGTTGTTGCTGCTACTGGCCTTCGAGCGTGTGCAGGATCGTCGCTGGATTCGTTGTCTGACGGTGTTCGGTTCGGCGCCGATGTTTTTCTATCTGCTGCATCTGTACGCGTTGAAGGTGCTGTACCTGATCGGCGTGGCTCTGTTCGGGCTGAATCAGGGCAGCTATTTCGGCTTCTCCTCAGTGGCGGCGATCTGGCTGGCGGCAGCGCTCCTGTCGATTGCGCTGTTCCCGGCCGTGCGTTGGTTCTCGGCATTGAAGGCCCGTCGCCGCGACATCGCCTGGCTGAAGTATCTGTAAACGCCTAGCGCCGGTTGCGCACGAAGTCGATAAACGCTTTGAGCGGTGCCGGCACATGACGGCGGCTCGGGTAGTACAGGTGCAGGCCCGGATAGAACGGGCACCAGTCTCCCAGCACCTGCACCAGCCGCTCGCTGGCCAAGTGTTCGCTGACCATGTCTTCGAACACATAGGCCAGGCCCAGCCCTTGCAGCGCGGGCCCGACCATCAGGCTGACATCGCCGAGGGTCAGCGGACCGCTGACTTCGATTTCCTGGGCGATGCCGCCGCGTTCGAGTTCCCAGCGGTACATCGAGCCGCTGGGAAAGCGGTGGCGGATGCACGGTAGTCCGTGCAGGTCCTCCGGCTTTTGCGGTGCCGCGTGGCGTGCAAAAAAGGCCGGCGATCCGACCACTACCGAACGCATTGTCGGGCCAATCGGCAGCGACACCATGTCGGCCTCCAGGCGATCGCCGAAGCGCACCCCGGCATCGAATCCATTGGCGACGATATCCAGCAGCGCATCGCTCTCGACCACTTCCAGACGGATGTCCGGATAGGCCAGCAAAAACTCGCTGGCAATCGGCAGCAGCACCAGTTCACAGGCTTGCCGTCCGCAGGTGATGCGCAGGTTGCCCGAGGGTTTATCGCGAAAATGGTTGAGGTCTTCCAGCGCATCGTCGATGTCGCGGAATGCCGGTTTCAGTCGGGCATACAGGCGTTCGCCAGCCTCGGTCAATGCCACGCTGCGGGTGGTGCGATTGAACAGCCGCACGCCAAGACGATTCTCTAGAGCTTTTACCGAATGGCTTAACGCGGACGGCGTCAGGCCTAGCTCGATTGCCGCTTTGCTGAAATTCAACTGCTGAGCGGTGCAGAGGAATACTGAAAGATCTGCCGCTGAAGGGGTTTTCATCTGTGAATGCCTTTCACAAAGTCATGCAAAATTGCTGGGATTATCACACCAGTAACACGACCTTAAAGTCGCATCAACTTATCAAGAAGACCCCGGCACCACCGCCAGGGTCGCAGACAGGAGGAGTTGATATGCGTACCTGGTTCATTACTGGCGCTTCCCGTGGTTTCGGTAGCCTCATTGCAGAACGCGCCCTGCGTGCCGGCGACGCGGTGATCGCCACCGCACGTAACCCGCAAGACATCACTGACCGCCTCGGCGAGCAACCGAACCTGCTGGCGGTGCGTCTCGACGTCACCCGCGAAGACCAAGCGCATCAGGCCGTTGCCGCAGGGATCAAACGCTTCGGTCGGATCGATGTGCTGATCAACAACGCCGGTTTTGGTGTGCTCGGCGCCGTCGAAGAAACCAGCGCCAGCGAGACCGAGCGCTTGTTCGCGACCAATGTGTTCGGCCTGCTCAACGTCACCCGCGCGGTGTTGCCGCATATGCGGGCGCAACGCAGTGGCCGGGTGATCAACATCTCGTCGATCGGCGGCTACCAGGCTTATATGGGCTGGGGTGTTTATGGCTCGACCAAGTTCGCCGTCGAGGGCATTACCGAGGCGTTGCATCAGGAACTTGCGCCGCTGGGCATTCAAGCCACGGTGGTCGAGCCGGGCTTCTTCCGCACGGATTTCCTTGATGAACAGTCGCTGATCAAAACCCGGCTTGAGCTGGCGGACTATGACGAAACCGTTGGCAAGATGCGTGCGTTCGCCGAGGCGGCCAACCATGCGCAACCGGGTGATCCGCAGAAGTTTGCCGAGGCGATGCTGGCGCTGGTCAATGCACCGACCCCGCCGCAACGCCTGGCGCTGGGCAGTGACACGGTGGCGCGGATCGAAGCGAAGAATCGGTTGGTGGCGCAAGAACTGGCCGAGTGGAATGAGCTGGCGCTGTCTACCGATTTCGCCAACTGAACGCCGGAGCTGTGAGAGCGAGGCTGCTCGCTCTCATCTTTTTCGTGCGCAAACTTCGGTGGATTTTTCTGTGTATTTCGCGCCTTATTCGCTGCGCAACGCAGCTTTGTGATTTCTCAAAGGATGGAACGAATGATTTCTAAGACTCAGCCGCACGGAGCGCGCGACAAGTTGCTCATACTCGCGGCCGTGTGCCTCTCGGCACTGGTCCTGCCGTTAAGTTTTACTGGCGGTGCGGTGGCGACACCGGCCATTGGCCGTGACTTGGGCGGCAGCCCGGTGGCGCTGACCTGGATCACCAATGCGTTCATGTTGTCGTTCGGCAGCCTGCTCATGGCCGCCGGCGCGTTGGCGGATGTTTACGGACGCAAACGCCTGTTCACCTTCGGCATGTTGCTGTTTACCGCCGCGTCGATCGCGCAGAGTCTGGCGCCTTCGGTGTTCTGGCTGGATGTGTTGCGCGCCGTACAGGGTGTGGCGGGGGCGGCGGCGCTAGCCAGTGGTTCGGCGGCGTTGGCGCAGGAGTTCGAAGGGCATGCCCGGACCCGCGCGTACAGCGTGCTCGGCACGACGTTCGGCATTGGTCTGGCATTCGGGCCGTTGGTGGCGGGTGCGCTGATCGAGGCTTTCAACTGGCGGGCGATTTTTGTTTTTACCGCGTTGATTGGCATGATCGCGATGGTCTTTGCTGTGCCGCGCATGCGCGAAACCCGCGACCCTGATGCCAAAGGGCTGGATTGGCCGGGCACGCTGCTGTTCAGCGCGATGCTGGCGCTTTTCACCTTTGGCCTGATTCAGGCGCCGGACAGTGGCTGGGACAGTCCGCTGGTGATCGGTTTGCTGGGCGCTTCGGCAGTGTTGCTGGCGGCTTTCGTGCGCGTCGAAATGCGTGTCGAACGGCCGATGCTGGACCTGACGCTGTTCCGTTATCCGCGATTCATTGGCGTGCAGATGCTGCCGATCGGCACGTGTTTCTGCTACATCGTGCTGGTGGTGATGTTGCCGCTACGCTTCATCGGCGTTGAGGGCTTGAGTGAGATCGATGCAGGCCTGCTGTTGCTGGCGTTGTCGGCGCCGATGCTGGTGGTGCCGATGCTGGCCGCATCGATGGCGCGCTTCGTTTCCGCCGGAATCTTGTCCGGTGCCGGCTTCCTGATTGCCGCTGTGGGCCTGCATTGGCTGAGCCTGTACAACGTCGGTGACGCGAAATTTGCGCTGGTGGTGCCGATGTTGCTGATCGGTATTGGCGCCGGTTTGCCGTGGGGGCTGATGGATGGTTTGTCGGTCAGTGTCGTGCCGAAAGAGCGCGCCGGCATGGCGGCGGGCATCTTCAGCACTGTGCGAGTGGCGGGTGAGGGGATTGCATTGGCGATTGTCGCGGCGGTGCTGGCGTCATTGCTGCACGCCGATCTGTCGAGTGCCCTGCACGCGGTGACAGGCAGTACCGAGGCGTCGCTGATTGCCGAGACCGCGCACCGGGTGACCACGGGTGATATGGCGCATGCGATCAACACCGTTCCGGGGCTGGCCAACGAACGTCTGGTGCAAGGGTATGCTGCGGCGTTTCAGTATCTGTTGCACATCCTGACGGTCATCACGCTGGTGTCGGCGACGGTGGTACTGGGATTGTTAAGCAAGGATCGGAGCGTCGCGGAGCCGCAACAGGCTGCCGCATAAAGCCAATGTGGGAACGAGCTTGCTCGCGATAGCGGTGTGTCAGCAACCGATAGGTTGGCTGACATTGCCTCTTCGCGAGCAGGCTCGCTCCCACAGGGTTTTCCGGTGTCTGGATTATTTGCGATCCAGCCACACGGTTTGCGCGTTGCAGAACTCGCGCACGCCGAAGTGCGACAGTTCACGGCCGAAACCGCTCTTCTTCACGCCGCCAAAGGTCACGCGCGGATCGCTGGCCGAGTAGCCATTGATGAACACGCCGCCGGTCTCCAGTTCGCTGGTCAGTTGCTGGGCCAGTGCGACGTTGGCGGTGTAAATGGTCGCGGTCAGGCCGAACTCGCTGTCGTTGGCCAAGGCCACGGCATGCGCGCAATCGCGGGCGGTGATGATCGAGGCGACCGGGCCGAACAGTTCCTGTTTGAACGAGGTCATGCGGTCGGTGACATCGGCCAGCACGGTCGGCTCGTAGTAGTTGCCCGGACCTTCGGACTTGCCGCCGCCGAGCAACAGCGTTGCGCCTTCTTCAAGGGTGTCGCGCACTTGCTGGTCGAGCTCATCACGCAGGTCGAAGCGTGCCATCGGACCGATGTAGGTCTCGGCGGACAGCGGATCACCGACCTTCAACTTACGCGTGGCCTCGACGAATTTACGGGTGAACTCTTCAACCACGCCTTCTTCAATAATCAGCCGCTTGGCTGCTGCGCAGACCTGGCCGGAGTTCTGGTAGCGACCGATGACGGCGGCTTGTACCGCTTCGTCCAGATCGGCGTCGTTGAGCACGATGAAAGGATCGGAACCACCCAGTTCCAGCACGCATTTCTTCAACGCGGCACCGGCCTGAGCGCCGATCGCCATACCGGCACGTACGCTGCCAGTCAGCGTTACAGCGGCGATGCGCGGGTCGGCAATCGCGGTAGATACACCTTCAGGAGTGACGTTGATCACCTCGAAAACACCCTCGGCGAAACCGGCGCGGGTGAAGGCGTCGCGCAACAGATAAGCGCTGCCCATCACGTTAGGCGCATGCTTGAGCACGTACGTGTTGCCGGCGATCAGCGCCGGAACAGCACCGCGCAATACTTGCCAGATCGGGAAGTTCCACGGCATCACCGCGAGAATCGGGCCGAGCGGACGGTACTCGATGCGTGCCTTGCCGCCTTCAACCTGCGTCGGTTCGGCGTCGAGCATGGCCGGGCCGTGTTCGGCGTACCACTCGCAGAGCTTGGCGCATTTCTCGATTTCACCACGGGCCTGAGCAATCGGCTTACCCATTTCCTGGGTGATCATCGTGGCCATGGCTTCGCTGGTTTCACGCAACGCAGCGGCCAGGGCGCTCAACAAACGCGAGCGATCCTGCAGCGGCTTGCGCTTCCACTTGCCAAACCCATAGGCGGCGCGGGTCAGTGCGGCGTCGAGGTCGGCGGCGGATTCAAACGCGTAATGACCAATCTGCTCGCCGTTGGCGGGGTTGATCGAGATGGCGTGGGTCTGGCTGGAAATCTGGCTCATGGCGTCGTCCTGCATGTTCGTCGGATGGGCCTAGAGTAGGGTGGTGTTTGTTTTCTGGAAACTGAATAATAAAGATCGTTTCTTTCACGATTGGAGAATGACTGTGGATCTGGTGCAGCTGGAAATCTTCAAAGCCGTTGCCGAACACGGCAGCATCAGCGCCGCCGCCGCGCAGATCCATCGCGTGCCGTCGAACCTGACCACGCGGATCAAGCAGCTTGAGCAGGATCTGGGTGTTGATCTGTTTATCCGCGAGAAAAGCCGCTTGCGTCTGTCCCCGGCCGGGTGGAGTTTTCTCGAGTACGCGCGACGGATTCTCGATCTGGTGCAAGAGGCGCGGGCCACGGTGGCGGGCGAGGAACCGCAGGGCGCGTTTCCATTGGGTTCACTGGAAAGTACAGCAGCGGTGCGCATCCCCGAATTGCTCGCGGCGTACAACCAGTTGCACCCGAAAGTCGATCTCGACCTCTCGACCGGTCCCTCGGGGACGATGATCGACGGCGTGCTCTCCGGGCGCCTGGCCGCAGCGTTTGTCGACGGCCCGGTGCTGCATCCGACGTTGGAAGGCGTGCCGGCATTCGAGGAAGAAATGGTCATCATCGCCCCGATCAACCACGCGCCCGTCAAGCGCGCGGCGGACGTAAACGGCGAGAATATCTATGCCTTCCGTTCCAACTGCTCCTACCGTCATCACTTCGAAAAATGGTTCAGCACCGACGCTGCTGTGCCGGGCAAGATTTTCGAAATGGAGTCGTACCACGGCATGCTCGCCTGCGTCAGCGCCGGTGCCGGCCTGGCGCTGATGCCGCGCAAAATGCTGCAGAGCATGCCGGGCAGCGCCACCGTGAGTGTCTGGCCGTTGACGGCGGATTTTCGCTATCTGACCACTTGGCTGGTATGGCGGCGGGGCACGGTGTCGCGCAGTTTGAGCATGTTTGTGCGTTTGCTGGAAGAGCGCGGGGTGGTGCGCGCAGATGCTTGATCGCGTCCGCCGCGCACTGGATCGCCGCTATTGCCCGTCGACGCTGCGCGGCAGCTGCAGCGGATTGCCCTCGCGCAACGTCGGTGGCAACAACTCATCCGGAAAACCCTGATAGGCCACGGGACGCAAGAAGCGTTCGATCGAGGTCATGCCTACCGAGGTGAAACGGCTGTCCGAAGTCGCCGGAAACGGCCCGCCGTGCACCGTGGCGTACGTCACTTCCTGTGGATGCGCGAAAGCGTTGACCACGATGCGCCCGGTGCGGCGTTCGAGGATCGGCAGCAGGCGCCGCGCGAGTTCCAGGTCGGCACCTTCAAGATGAATGGCCGCGCTGAGCTGTCCCTTGAACGAGCGGGCCACCGTCAGCAGTTCCTCGGCATCACTGACCGCCACCAGCAGCGCCGACGGGCCGAACACTTCATGGGCCAGTGCCGGTTCGCTGAGCAAATGCTGGCCCTCGATTTCCAGCAAAGTCGCACGTCCGGCAAATGTGGCATCGGCCGGCGTGCCTACCGCGACCACCTGCGCGCCGGCACCTTCCATCGCCATCAGACCCTCGACGTAGGCGCCATGAATGCCCGGCGTCAGCATTGTCCGCGCCGTTGCCGCGCTGACCCGTTTGCGCATGGCATTGCGCAGTTCTTCAAGGCCCGCACCGCGTATGGCGATCAGGATCGACGGACACAAACAGGCCTGGCCGACGTTGACCAGCATCCGTTCGATAAAGCCGTCACCGATCTCGGCGCCGCGCGCTGCCATAGCCTCGGGGAGGATGAAGGTCGGGTTGACGCTGGTCATCTCGGTGAACACCGGGATCGGCTCGGGGCGCAATTGCGCGCGGCGATAGAGCGCCATGCCGCCCGGTTCGGAGCCGGTGAAGGTCACGGCTTTGATCAGCAGATGATCGACCAGCGCTTCGCCGATGGCATTGCCGCCGCCACGCACCATTGAAAAAACACCTTCGGGTAAACCATGCGCCTGCACGGCTTGGCGAATGGCCCGCGCCTGGATTTCTGAAGCGCCGGGATGCGCGTTGTGCGCCTTGAGAATCACCGGCGCCCCGGCCGCCAGTGCCGACGCGGTATCGCCACCCGCCACCGAATAGGCAATCGGGAAATTGCTCGCGCCGAAAATCGCCACCGGGCCGATGGCGATTTTTTGCAGGCGATGATCCATCCGTGGGCGCGGCTGACGTTCGGGTTGCGCCGGGTCGATGGCCAGTTGCAAAAAGCGCCCCCGGCGCACCACATCGGCGAATTGGCGGAACTGGGTCGCGGCTCTCAACGCTTCGCCCTCAAGCTGAGCTTCGGGCAGTCCGGTTTCCAGCGCAGCGCGTGCGGCCAAGTCGCTGCGTACTGCGTCGAGGTTGTCAGCGATGGCCTCGAGAAACGCGGCACGTTCGGCCAGCGAAGTGTGGCTGTAGCGGTCGAATGCCGCCTCGGCGAGTTTCGCTGCCTGGTCAACCTGCGCGGCACCACCGAAGGCGAAGTCCGGTTCAATCAACTGATTGCTGGCCGGGTTCAGCGCTTTCATCGTGCCTTCGGTGGCGGCGACATCCGTCGCGCCGATCAGCAAATGGCCGGTCAGATTCATTGCGCTTCACCTTGGGACTTGAGGTTGGCAATCAGTTCGTCCGTGCTGGCAATCACGTGAGCGAATGTCGGGCCGTTGAGCTCGTGGGCGGCGTGCATCATTTCTGCTTTGAAGGCTGCGGTTGCATCGCGAACCAGAGTGACGTGATAGCCCAGTTCCGCGGCATAGCGGGCGGTGGCTTCGATGCAGGTGTTGGCCAACAGGCCGACGATGATCACGTGGGTGACGCCTTGCTGCTTCAGGCGAAAATCCAGATCGGTGTTGGCAAAGCCGCTGGAACCCCAGTGTTCAAGAACCACGATATCGCCGTCCTTCGGCGCAAAATCCGGGTGCCATTCACCGCCCCATTCGCCACGGGCAAAATGATGCATGTGCATGATTTTGCACTGCGTGGGAGTCGGGTGATCCCAGGTTTCGTAGTCGCCTTTTTCCCAGCGGTGATGGGGTACGATGACCACCGGAATGTTCAGCTCGCGCACCGTGCGGTCGAGTTTGCGCAGGTTGTCGAGCAGGCCGTTCTGTTCAGCCATCGGTTTGATCAGCGGGAATATCTTGCCGCCGTCCGACAGAAAATCGTTGTACGGATCGACCAACAGGTAGGCAGTTCTGTCCAGCGGGTAGGGGGTATTCGACATGGCGGCTTGCTCCGGCAATGGGATTATCGGTGCACAGGGCTTGTCCCGGCATCGTGTAGATATGATAATCATAGTAACTGTAAAAGAGGCAAGCCCTGATGGCATTAAACGATAGTCTTCCCGATACGCTGTGCCCGATCTCCCGGGCCGAGACGATCGTCGGCGACCGCTGGACGGTGCTGGTTTTGCGCGAGTTGTTCATGGCCAATCATCGCTATGACGAGATCCAGGCGCAGACCGGCGGTACGCCGCAAATGGTCGCCGCGCGTCTGAAATGTCTGGAAGCGGATGGGCTGGTCGAGCGCCGCTTGTACAACGAGCGACCGAAACGCTACGAGTACCACCTCACGGCGAAAGGCGAGGCGTTCTACCCGGTAATCATCGCGTTGCGGGCGTGGGGAGAAACCTGGTGCAAGGCACCGGGGGAGGGGCTGGCGGTGAACATGATCCACAAAAAGTGCAATCACAGCGCCGGCCTCGGGCCGCTGTGCGAGCACTGCGGCGAACCGTTGCGTCGGGAGGATCTGCTCAGCCAGCCACAAGACGCCTACGCCGCCGAACGGCAGGAGCGGCGTGAGGCGTTCAAAGGCAAATAATTTCGATCACGGCGTGCCGTTTCGCCCGTGCAGCACGTAGCCGGGACGCAGGCTCAAGCGATCGTAATAGGCGTTCACTGCGGCAAAATCCGGGTGAGCCAGTGGCGTTTCGAACCAGCGGTTCACCGACAGCCCGATGGGAATGTCCGCCAGGGAAAACTGTTCGCCGCTGACGTAGGCGCCGGTCTTTTCCAGTTGTCGGTCGAGGATTGCCATGGTCTTCGACCATTGCTCAATGCCGTTCGCCAGCGCGGCATTGTCCTGATAGTCGGGCGACTGGCGCACCAGCGACATGAAGGCGTACGACCACGAGCGATTCAGCTCCGACGCTTGCCAGTCGATCCACTGATCCACCCGCGCCCGGGTTTGCGCGTCAGTCGGATAGAGGTGTGAACCGTCATAACGTGCGGCCAGATAACGAATGATCGTGTTCGATTCCCACAAGGTGAAATCGCCGTCCTGAATCACCGGCACCATGGCGCAGGGATTAAGCGCGAGAAACTCCGAATCGTTGGTCGATCTGAACCCCGATCCCCAGTCTTCACGCTCGAAAGGAATGTGCAATTCAGCGCAAGTCCACAGCACTTTGCGCACGTTGATCGATGAAGCTTTACCGAGTATTCGCAGCATTGGATGTCCCTTACCCAATCGTTGTCAGGCGTAAACAAATACCACATCGCAACGCAGAAGGCCCGCACAGTGCGGGCCTTCTTTTTCAGCGCATCAGTCTCACAGACTGCTCGCCAGTTTGCCGCCCATCATCCGCCGACGGTAAGACGTGTCGCGGTTGGCCAGCCAGAAATACAGCGGCGAGGTCACCAGCAGTCCCACCAGCCACGACAGATCCGCACCGTTGATATGCGCCGATACCGGGCCGACGTACAGCGGCGTGTTCATGAACGGGATCTGCACGGCGATGCCGATCGCGTAGGCCAGCAAGGCCTGCGGGTTGTAGCGCCCGTAGATACCGCCGTCGACCTGGAAGATCGACTGAATGTCGTACTGGCCTTTGTGGATCGCGTAGAAGTCGATCAGGTTGATCGCCGTCCACGGCACCAGCACTACCAGCAACACCAGCACCATGTCGACGAAGTGGCCGATGAAGTCTTTCGAGGCGCCGACGGCGGCAAAGCAGCAGGCCAGCAGCACGATGATCGAGATCACCGCGCGGCTCTTGGCGGTGGGGATCCAGCGGTAGGCAAAGGTCTGCACCAGGGTGATCAGCGACAGCACCGCGCCGTAAAGGTTGAGGGCGTTGTGGCTGATCACGCTGAGCAGAAACAGCACCAGCATCAGCGGGCCGATCGAGCCGGTAGCGAGTTTGACCGCATCCATGGTGTCCATGCCTACCGGGGTTGCCAGCACGGCGACGGCACCGAAGATGAACGCCAGACTCGACCCCAGCGCTGAACCCAGATAGGTCGTCCAGAACGTTGACGAGACTTTCACGTCCGCCGGCAAGTAACGCGAATAATCGGACACGTACGGTGCAAACGCGATCTGCCACAGCGCGGCCAGCGACACAGTGGCGAGCCAACCGGACAGGTTGAAGTTGCCCCGGGTGAGGAAGTCGTCAGTCTGGATGTGGGTGAAGATGTAGCCGAAGCCGACAACGATGCCGATCCCCAGCACCCAGGTGCCGATGCGATTGAGCACGTGGATAAAACGATAGCCGATGATGCCGATAATCCCCGAGCCGACTGCGCCAATGACGATGCCGACCGGCACCGGAACACTGTCGACCACACCATGCAGCGACTTGCCGGCCAGCACGATATTGGAGGCGAAAAAGCCGATGTACATGACGCCGGCAATCAGCACCACCAGCAATGCGCCGAGGGAGCCGAACTGCGCGCGACTCTGGATCATCTGCGGAATGCCCATCTGCGGGCCTTGCGCCGAGTGCAGCGCCATCAGCACACCACCGACCAGATGGCCGACGAGAATCGCGACGATGCCCCAGAGCAGATTCAAATGAAACAACTGCACGCCCAGGGCGCCGGTGACGATGGGCAACGGCGCGATGTTGCCGCCGAACCAGAGCGTGAACAGATCCCTGACCTTTCCGTGGCGATCTTCGGGGGGCACGTATCCTATCGTGTGTTTTTCAATCAGCGGAGCGGAGGATGCTGTTGGGGTAGCCATGACGAACTCCAAGGCAAGGATGAGTACGTGGACGTACTTCGGCAAGCGCCGGCACGGGCGGCGCATTTCTTGTTGAAGTGATCATGTGCAAAGCGTCGGGATAGATAAATTAGTAAGTTTGTTGCTTCAGACCTTAAAAAAAATATGCTCACGCGCACGGGCTCGTCCGGTATGTTCAACTTTGATCGTGCGCCAGGGAACCAGGGCGAATATCAGCGCTCTTCGGGAGGTTCACATGGCTGCCTACAACCTGCGTCAGCTCAAATACTTCGTCACCACGGCCGACTGCGGCAGCGTCGCCGAAGCCTCGCGCAAGCTCTACATCGCGCAACCGTCGGTCTCCACGGCCATCAAGCACCTGGAAGAAAGTTTCGGCGTGCAGTTGTTCATCCGCCATCACGCCCAAGGCGTGTCGCTGACACCCAGTGGCTCGCGGTTCTATCGCAAGGCGCTGGAGCTGTTGCGCGTGGCTCACGAGTTCGAGCAGAACGCGCTGGCTGACAATGACGTGGTCGCGGGGCAGATCGATATCGGCTGTTTCGAAACCGTCGCGCCGCTGTATATGCCGCGTCTGATTGCCGGGTTCAAGGCGCGCTGGCCGGGGGTGGAAATCCGCATTCGTGATGGCGAACAACAGGAGTTGGTGCAGGCACTGACCGCCGGCAGCATCGACGTGGCGATGCTGTTCGAGCACGATCTCGATAGCACGATTGAAACCACGCCGCTGATGCCCGCGCAGCAGCCTTACGCCTTGCTCCCGGCGGATCACCGTTTTGCGCAGCAGGCGAAAGTCTCGCTGCATGATCTGGTGCTGGAACCAATGATCCTGCTCGACGTGGTGCCGAGCCGCACCTATTTCGTGAGCATCTTCGAAGAGCGCGGCCTGACCCCCAACATCGTCTTCAGCTCGCCGTCGATCGAGATGGTGCGCGGCATGGTTGGCAACGGTTTCGGCTTTTCGATTCTGGTGACCAAACCGTTCAGCGATTACACCTACGACGGTCAGCAAGTCGTCTGTGTGCCGCTGGCGGAAAACGTCACCGGTTCCGGCTTGTCCGCGGCCTGGCTGCGGCGGGTGCAACTGACCAAACCGGTGCAGTTGTTTGTTGACCATTGCCGCGAAGAGTTGGCCCGACTGCACTCGTGAATGCCGTCGAGCCGCTGGTCAGAGGCTGATAAACGCCAGCATCCGTTGCAGCATGGCATCGCACGCCTGCAACTGTTCGAGGCTGACAAATTCGTCGGGCTTGTGGCCCTGGTCCATGCTGCCGGGACCGCAGACCACCGTGGGAATGCCCACCGCATCAAACAGTCCACCTTCGGTACCGAATGCCACGGTGCCGAAATCCTTTGATCCGCAGAACACTGAAATCAGCTCGGCGGCCTGGCTTTGCGCATCGGTGGCCAGCCCCGGATACGCCGACAAGGCGCTGAAGCGAATATCACTCTGCGCACTGACCGCGCGCATACGTGGCAGCACTTCGCGTTCGGCATAGGCTTGCAGCGCTGCGGCGACGAGGGCCGGATCTTGCGAGGGCAGGGCGCGGATCTCGAAATCGAAACGGCAATCGGCCGGCACGATGTTCAAGGCTTTGCCGCCGCTGATTACCCCGGTTTGCACCGTGCTGTAGGGCGGATCGAAGCGCGCATCGTGATGCTCTGGCGCTCTCAGCTGCTGACCGAGTCGGCCCAGTTCAGCGATGAGTTCGGCGGCGTATTCAATCGCATTGACGCCGAGCGGCGCATACGCCGAATGGCACGGATGGCCGTGCACGTCGCAGCGCATTGCCAGTTTGCCTTTGTGGCCGAGCACCGGTTTCAGTTCGGTCGGTTCGCCGATGATGCACAGCAACGGTTTGATCGGGCGTTGCTGCAAGACCTCGAGCAGCGAGCGTACGCCGAGGCAGCCGACCTCTTCGTCGTACGACAGGGCAATGTGCACCGGCAGGCGCAACGACGCCTGCACCAGCGCCGGCACCAATGCCAGCACGCAGGCGATATAACCCTTCATGTCCGCCGTGCCGCGCCCGAAGACTTTACCGTCGCGCTCCGTCAGTTCGAACGGCGGCATCGTCCACGGCTGGCCATCGACCGGCACCACATCGGTGTGCCCGGACAGCACGATGCCCTGTTGATCCACCGGGCCGATTGTGGCGAACAGGTTGGCTTTGCTGCGCTCATCGTTATAGATCAGTGCGCACGGCACGTCGAAACCCGCGAGGTAATCGCGGACGAATTCGATCAACTGCAAGTTGGATTCACGGCTGGTGGTATCGAATCCCACCAGCGTTTTGAGCAATTCGACGCTGTTCATCGATCATCCCCGGCCACGCCATAACCCGGCGCTTTGGCCGGATCGAGGGCGCGATCGATGTAGTCTTGAAGCTGCGGCTCGTAGGCATTCCAGAGCTGTTGCAACTTGCCGATCGGGTCTTCGTCGGCCCAGTCGACACGCAGGTTGACGATCGGCCAGGTTTGCTCGCCAACCACCACGACGGCGGCGGAGTGCACCGGGCCGGCTTCACCGCCGAGAGCTTGTGCGGCGTGCAGGGCCTTGAGCAGACGATCAGCGAGTTGACCTTCGCCATCCTCGAAGGCGCTGACCATGGCTTCGATCACCGCACGCCCGGCGAGCATGTTGCCAGCGGCGACGCACTGTTCGCCGCTGACGGCGTTGTGTATGCCGAGGGTTTGCGCACCGCTGAAATGTGCGGTCTGGCCGAGGTGGTTGATCGCCGTGATCTGGCGGTACTGGCTGTAGCCGTTGCGCGTGAGGACTTTGTCCAGCGCATCGTCGGGTGACAGGCCTTGTTCCATCAAAGCGAGGACTTCCGGGCCGAGAGACGGCAGGGTGATGTTCTGGCTCGCCACCGCGCCAACACCCGGCAGCAGCCACGGGCAGCGCGCACCGACGGCGATGCTGGAGGAACTGATGGCGACACCGAACTGGCCGGTTTCGGCGCAGCGGGCTGTGATTGAAAAGGTCATGGTTTTGCTCCGTTCGGAAAGTTGGTTGTCCTTGCGGGCCTCTTCGCGAGCAAGCTCGCTCCCACATTGAAATACATTCCCCTGTGGGAGCGAGCTTGCTCGCGAAGGCCGCGACTCGGTTTCCTGACTTACTCAGGAATCACCGCAATCACATCAATCTCCATCAACCACTGCGGCTGCCCCAGCGCCGACACCACCAGCCCGGTGGAAATCGGGAACACGCCTTTGAGCCACTTGCCGACCTCGCCATACACCGCTTCGCGATAACGCGGGTCGATCAGGTAAGTCGTGGTTTTGACGATATGGCTCATGTCACTGCCAGCTTCTTCGAGCAGTTGCTTGACGTTGCGCATGGCCTGTTCGGCCTGCGCGCGCGGGTCGCCGAGCCCCACCAGATTGCCGTCGAAATCCGTGCCGACCTGACCGCGCACATACACCGTATTGCCAGCGCGCACGGCCTGGCACAAATCGTTGTCCAGCGTCTGGTTCGGGTACGTGTCTTTGGTGTTGAACATGCGAATGCGAGTGTGGGTTGGCTGGCTCATGGAAGGCTCCTGAAGAAGGCTTGCCCCGGCGCAATCGGCGCCGGCGCGAAAAGGGAATTCAAGCGTCGACGGTATCGGCGGCTTGGCTGTGGAGGGTCCGGTGCAGCTCGGCTTCACGCTGCTCGGCATCGCGATAGTCGAGGTACTTACGCTGGGTGGCGATGTGATCGGCGACGTGTTTGGCGTCGTGCCACACGCCCCAGATAAACGACGAGCCCCGGCGCGACTGCCACGGCAGACCGAGGAAATACACCCCCGGCTCGCTCGACACACCACGCTGATGCACAGGTTTGCCCTTGTCATCGAACGCCGCGACCTGCAGCCAGGAATAATCCACGGCAAACCCGGTGGCCCAGATGATCGAGGTGATGCCAGCCTTGGCCAGATCCAGTTCGGCCAGCGGATTTTTCACGCACTCGGGGTCCGGATAGGTTTCGCGGGCCTCAGGTTCTTCCGGCAGGTCCAGACCGTTGCGCTCGATGTAGGCGTCGGCGGCATCCAGCAGCGCCAGATAGTTCTCGTCGCCGCGAGTGAGGTTGCCGACCAGGTCCTGCTTGAAAGTCACCACGCCGTTATTGAACGATTCGGTGACGCCGACCAGGGTCATGCCGCGATGGGCCAGACCACGGAAATCGATGGTGCGCCCGCCATGGGCACCGCTGACTGCGATGGTCACGTGCTCACGCCCCGGTTTCATCGCCGCTTGATCCCACTCGCCAAGCACGCCGAGCCACCAGCAGAAATCCCGGTTGCGATAGGCGCGAGGCGGGCGGTCATGGGCGCCAACGGAGAGGTAAACCTGCTTGCCGGAACGTTGCAGCTCATCGGCGATCTGCACGCCGGAGGAGCCGGCACCGACCACCAGCACTGCGCCTGCCGGCAGTTGCTGCGGATTGCGGTAGTCAGCGGAATGGATCTGCAGCAGGCGCTCGTCCATGGGGGCAATCGCCGGGATCACCGGTTTCTGAAATGGGCCAGTGGCGGCGACCACACGGTTGGCTTCGATCACACCTTCGGAGGTTTCGACGGTGAACCCCGGGCGACCGACATTGCGCACCACGCTCTTCACTTCAACGCCGGTGCGGATCGGCGCATTGAATTTCTTTGCATAGGCTTCGAAGTAATCCGCCACGCGCTCTTTCGGAGCGAAAGCGTCGGGATCGACGTCATCGAATTCCAGGCCTGGAAAGCGGTCATGCCACGCCGGGCCATTGGCAACCAGCGAGTCCCAGCGCCCGGTGCGCCAGCGTTCGGCAATGCGATTGCGCTCCAGCACCAGGTGCGGCACACCGAGTTTGCTCAGGTGCTCGCTCATGGCGACGCCTGCCTGGCCAGCACCCACGATCAGCGTGTCGGTTTTTATTATTGCAGTGGTCATCTCTACATCCTTCCTAGCAAGGCAGTGGGATTCGGGCCGCTGTTGGCTTGTCCGTTTGGCTTGAGGTCAGACTAGGGAGGAGGGGGGTATCGGTAAAATATTATTAAGCTGGGATGTGAAGATAAAATTCTGATGCAGGGTTGGGAACCCTTGAAACACGGGGTTTGCACAGAATCGGCTTGAGGTTGACAGGCAAAAAAACAGCTTGGCCTGACGTGCAGTGGTGAGCAGAATCTTCCCCTCACCACTGCGCCGGTTTCAGCGATTCAGAAACGCCAGCAAATCTTCATTCAATGCCTGCGCATGGGTCACTGCAAAACCATGCGGCGCCCCGGCGTAAACCTTCAGTTCAGCGCCCTTGATCTGCGCCGCCGCCTGTTTGCCGGTAGTTTCCAATGGCACGATCTGATCGCCGTCGCCATGGATCACCAGCGTCGGCACGTCGATTTTGGCCATGTCCGGGCGGAAGTCGGTCTCCGAGAACGCCGTGACGCAATCCACCGTGCCTTTGAGCGAAGCCAGCAGGGCGATGTTGAGGGTTTGCGTGAGCACGCCGTCAGAGACTTTCTGGCCTTGATTGGTGCCATAGAACGGTGCGGCGAAATCGGCGATGAACTGCGCACGATCCTGCAGCAGGCCGGCCTTGATGCCGTCGAATACAGACGTGTCGACGCCCTGCGGGAAATCGGCTTTTTTACCGAACAGCGGGGTTACCGCGCCCAACAGCACCAGACCGGCAACCCGCTCGCTGCCATGGCGGGCGATGTAACGGCTGACGTCGCCGCCACCCATGGAAAAGCCCACCAGCGTCACGTCGCGCAGGTCCAGATGGTTGATCAGTTGCGCGATGTCATCGGCAAAAGTGTCGTAGTCATAACCGGTCCACGGCTGATCGGAACGGCCGAAACCACGGCGGTCGAAGGCAATCGTGCGATAGCCGCGGCTGCTCAGGTATTCCATCTGGTATTCCCACATGTCGGCATCCAGCGGCCAGCCGTGGCTGAACAGCACGGGCTTACCGCTGCCCCAATCCTTGAAGTAAATCTCGGTACCGTCTTGCGTGGTGAAGGTGCTCATGGAAACTCCTGCTTCGGGGTTCAGTGCCGAAATGGCGGCATTCACTATCAGTGCAAAGCGATCCGGCTACTTGTATGCAGGTGCTGGTTTTGCGCCGGTTCAGTCATGGATCCGCTCCAGAGTTGTATGATGCAACCCCAAGCCGCGTAGCCGAATGATGAATAGAGGGAGTACGTTCAAGTGAAGCGCAAAAGTCTGCAGGGCAATGCCTGCCCGGTCGCCCGGACGCTGGACCTGATCGGCGACTGGTGGTCGCTGCTGATCGTTCGTGACGCACTGGATGGCATTCGGCGTTTCAATGACTTTCAGAAGAATCTCGACATCGCCAAGAACATGCTCAGTGCCCGGCTCAAGGCGTTGGTGGAGCAGGGGATCCTGCAGACCGTCCCGGCCGTCGATGGCGGGGCCCATAAGGAATATGTGCTGACCGAGCGCGGTAAAGCCTTGCAAACCGTGATCGTCGCGCTGTCGCAGTGGGGCGGTGAATTCATGTACGCGCCGGGCGAGCCGGGTTCGGTGATGGTAGACGCGCAAAATCGACAACCGATTCGCAAGCTGGTGTTGACCTCGGCCGATGGTCGCGCACTGGCGCCGGAGGACGTTGCGACGCGATTGGGTGTCGAACACTGAAGGGCAATGCTGCTTCAGCTGAGTCATGTACATTTCTCGTTACAAAACCGACAAAAGGTCGAAACGATTGTTTGACGTCAAAATGATGGCCATCTAATATCGCGCCACTATTTTGATGTCACTTTCGTCTCGAGGGATCGAACATGTCCTCACCCGCCCTCGTGGCGAGGTTGTGCTTGGCTTTGCTATGCCTTTCTCCGCTTCAGATCACCGTTGCTGCCCCCACACCCGGTGACACCGATCTTATCCGTGACCGCCAGAATCGTCTGCTCGAAGAGCAGCAGCGGCGCCTCGAAGAACTCAAGGATCTGCCCGGCAAGGACACCAAGCCTGCGCAACCGGCTGCCCCGACCGATACCCGTTGCTTCCCGATCAAAGACATCCAGCTCAAGGGTGCCGACAGCCTGTCGGACAGCGAAAAAAACCGTCTGCTCAAACCCTACATCGGCGAATGCCTGGGCGTACCTCAACTCAACGAGCTGCTCAAAGTCATCACCGATCACTACATCGAGAAAGGCTTGGTCACCAGCCGCGCCTACCTGCCACAGCAGGATCTGTCCAGCGGGCACCTGCAAGTGCTGGTGGTTGAAGGCAAGCTCGAAGGCATGAAAGGCGCGGAAAGCAGTCGACTCTCAGAGCGCGAACTGGCCATGGCTTTTCCCGGCAAAACCGGCGAACTGGTCAACCTGCGCGAGATCGAGCAAATGGTCGATCAGCTCAACCGCCTGCCATCCAATCAGGCAAAAATGGAGCTGGCGCCCGGCCAGAATGTCGGCGGCAGCGAAGTGCTGGTCACCAACACCCCGCAAAAACCATGGCGAGTCGGGCTGTCACGCAACAACGACGGCCAGCGCAGCACCGGCGAACAGCAATGGGGCACCACGTTTGACTGGGACAGCCCGCTTGGCCTGGCCGATCAGTTGAGCCTGCGCGGTGGTCACGATGCGATGACCGATCATCAGCACACCTCGCGTAACGCCATGCTCAATTACAGCTTGCCGTGGGGCTGGTGGACGTTCAGCTACACCTACAGCCAGAGCGAATACCGCTCGCAAATTGCCGCCAACCTCTACAACTTCAAGCAGACCGGCGACAGCGAAAACCATCAGTTGCGCGCCGAACGAGTGATCCATCGCGACGCCGTCAGCAAGACCTCGCTCAGCGCTGGCCTGTCGTACCTGCGCACCAACAACTTCATTGAAGACAGCAAACTCAAGCTGAGCAGTAACCGCATCAGCGAAGCGCAGTTCGGCTTCAACCACGGTCGTCGCGTCGGCAGTGCCTTCGTCAACTTTGACGCCGGCATGCAAGAAGGCATCGGTGCCTTCGATGCGCAGGGCAGCCATGATCCGGGTCCGGGTGAACCGAATGCGCGCTACCGCAAATACACCGCCACCCTGAGCTATTTGCAGCCATTCAAACTCTGGGGCGAGTCGTTCAGTTTCAGCAGCCTGATGACCGGTCAGCGCAGTGAAGACGTGTTGTTCAGCCCGCAACGCACCAGCCTTGGCGGCTCGTCGTCGATTCGTGGTTACAAGGATCAATCACTGTCCGGTGACAGCGGTGGTTACTGGCGCAATGACCTGCGCTGGACGCGTCCGGTGACCATCGAATGGCTGCAACCGGTGTTCTCCGAATACGGCACCAGCCTCGGTTACGACCAGGGTGTGATCCAGAACGGTCGCTACAACGGCGATCAGCACGGGCGCATGTCGAGCAACTCGCTGGACCTGTTTGCCCGTGGCAAATACCTGTCCGCCGGGGTGACGTTTGCTCATTCCCTGGAACGACCGGATGCGCTGACCGAGCGTGAAGCACCGATCTACTTCCGCCTGGATTTCTTCCTCTAAAAACAATTCATCGAGATTATCGACATGGACGTTCGCCAGTTTGCCTCTCTCGCGTTCCAACCTTCTGCGGTCGTGAAAGACCGTGAACGTTTTTTGGGTATGCCCAAGCGCGGGCTGGCGTTTCTCTTGGCCAACGTCATGTTCTGGCAACCGATGTGGGCGCAGGCCGACGGCATTGTGGTGGCCAACCCGAATACCTCGCTGGATCGCGCCGGCAATGGCGTGCCGATCATCAACATCGCCACGCCCAATGCCAGCGGCCTGTCGCACAACCAGTTCCACGATTACAACGTCGGTGCGCAGGGGCTGATTCTCAACAACGGTTCGACGCAGAATAATCTCACCCAGCTGGGCGGGCATATCATCGACAACCCGAACCTGAAGAACAGCGGTTCGGCGCAGGCGATTCTCAACGAAGTCATCAGTGGCAACCCGAGTCAGTTGCGCGGCTACACGGAAGTGGCGGGGCAGTCGGCGCGGGTCATCGTCGCCAACCCGTATGGCATTACCTGCAACGGTTGCGGTTTCATCAACTCGCCACGGGTGACATTGACCACCGGCAAACCGGTGCTCGATAACGGTCGGCTGGATCGCTTTCAAGTCGATCAGGGTTCGGTGGCCATCGAAGGTGCAGGCCTCAACGCCACCAACGTCGACCGTTTCGAAATCATCACCCGCAGCGCAAAGATCAACGCGCAACTTCAGGCGCAGAACCTGACCATCGTTGCTGGGCGCAATGACGTCAACGCACAAACCCTTAATGCCACGGCGCGGGCTGATGACGGCAGCAGCAAGCCGCAACTGGCGATCGATTCTTCGGCGCTGGGCGGCATGTACGCTGGGGCGATCAAACTGGTCGGCACCGAGGCCGGGGTCGGGGTGAAACTCGACGGCAAGTTGATTGCCAGTGGCGGTGATATTCAGCTCGATGCCAACGGCCAACTGAGTCTGGCCGATACCTCGGCCACCGGCGCGGTCAACGTCAAAGCCGCGAGCCTTGATGCACGCGGCCCGGTTTACGCCGGCACCGCGCTCAACGTGCAGACCCAAGGCAATCTGAGCAACCGCCAGACCCTCGCGGCCCGCGACAGCCTCACCCTCAGCGCCGGCGGCCAACTGACCAACGCCGGTGCCATTGAAGCCGGCGTCAACGCCGATGGGAGTCGCAACGCCAACGGTGATCTGAGCCTCACCGCGCAAAACCTCGATAACACCGGCAAAACGCTCACCGCCAGCCGCAACCTGACGGTCAACACCGCGCAAACCCTGAACAACCAGAGCGGTACGCTCAGCGGGCAGAATATCGCCGTCACCGGCGGCATGCTCGATAACCGCAGCGGGGAGATTCTCGGTGACCTGGGCCTGAATATCGATCTCAGCGGTGTGCTGGACAACCGTGACGGTGTTCTCGGTTCGGCACGCACAGTGTTTCTGAAAGCAGCCAGTCTGGATAACCGCGAGGCCGGGGCGCTGGTCAGCGATGGCAGCCTGACTGCACGCATCAGCGGCACACTCGACAACCGCAACAAGGGTGCCATCTCGGCCAAAGGCGCGATTGATCTGCAGGCCAGCACGCTGCTGAACAGCGCAGGCAAAGTCATTGGCAACAGCACGCTGGCCTTGCGCGGCGACATGGTCGACAACCGGGGCGGGGTGATTCAGGCCGACCAGCAGTTGACCCTGAATATCGCGCAACTGGATAACCGCGAAAAAGGCGTGATCAGCGGCAAACAAGACCTGACCTATGTTGGCACTCGTCTGGATAACAGCGGTGGTCTTGTCAGTGCGGTCGGCCCGGTCAACCTGACCGCTGCCGAAATTCAAAACGCGGCCGGACGGATTGCCAGTCAGAGCGACCTGCTGGCAACCATCGGCTTGCTGCAACAACAGGGCGGCGCGCTGGTTGCCCAAGGCAATCTGAGCCTGACTGGCAAGACACTCGACAACCGCAACGGTGGCCTTGTCGGCACGACAAAAGCGCTGACACTCTCGGTAGACGACGTCGACAATCGCAGTGGCGAAATCTCCAGTAGCTTGCTGATGAACGTCAAAGGCCTGCGTCTGGATAACGGTGACGGCGGCAAAATCCTCTCCGGCAGCAACATTGGCCTGAGCGTCGGTAAGCTGATCAACCAGAGCAAAGGTTTGATCGCCGCCACCCAAGGCGCGATAACAGTGACCGGCACCACGCTGGACAACAGCGGCGGCAATCTCAGCAGCCGCAACGGTCTGGTGATTACCCTTGATGACGCGCTGACCAATTCGCTCGGCGCGATCAGCAGTGACGGCACACTGACCGTCAAGGCTGCTCGCATCGACAACAGCAACGGCAGCCTCGGCAGTGCTGGCAACCTGAAACTGATCAGCACTGGCGCGTTGCTCAATCAGGCCGGCTCGATCAACACCGACAGCGCACTGACCCTCAACAGCGGCAGTCTTGATAACAGCCGCAAAGGCGTGATCTACGGCCAAGGCAACAGCCGGGTCGAGACCGGCGGATTCGACAACAGCCAGGGTGGCAAACTCACCAGCGGCGCGGCGCTGACGCTCAAGGCAGGGCAGGTCAACAACGCCGCTGGACGCATCGCCAGCCAGCAAGCGCTGGACGTTTCGCTCACCGGGCTGGATCAGCAGGGCGGTGAGCTGTTCAGCAAGACTGATCTGACCCTCGATCTGAATCACGGCCAGTTGAACAACCAGAGCGGCTTGATCAATGCGCCCGGCACGCTGCTGTTGAAAAACCTCAACGGCGTGAGCAACCAGGGCGGGGAGATCTCCAGCCAGCAAGCCTTCACGCTCGCCGCGCACGACCTCGACAACAGCAACGGCAAATTGCTCAGCCAGCAGGGCCTGACGTTGCGCATTGCGGCGGCATTGAACAACCTCAAAGGCGTCATTTCCGGCACCACGCTGGACAGCCACAGCGGTAGTCTCGACAACCACGAAGGCTTGATCAGCAGTCGCGGCGAGTTGTTGCTTACCACCGACAAGACCCTGGATAACCAGCTCGGTACTGTCATCGCCGACGGTCAACTGACCGTCAACGCTGATAGTGTGGACAATCGTGAAGGCAATATCACCGGCAAGGCCGATGCCAGCGTGCAGGCAAAAACCGTCAACAACCAGAAGGGTCAGTTGATCGCCATCGGCGTCCTCAAACTGGAGGCCGATCAACTCGATAACCGGCAGAACGGTCTGCTGGGATCAAGCCAAGACATGACCCTGACCGTCGCTGACCTGGACAACCGTGGCGGCGAGATCAGCAGCAAGGGCGATTTGCGCGTTACGGGTGGCAAGCTCGATAACAGCGACGGCGGAAAAATCTTCACCGGCAAGGCCCTGACGCTGACCGTCGACGAAGTGCTAAACCGCACTAAAGGTCTGCTCGATGCGGGCTCGCAGTTCAATCTGCAGGGGCGCTCGCTGGATAACAATGGCGGCCAATTGCTCAGTCAGCAAGGCATGCTGTTGAACCTCACCGGCGCCTTTGATAACACCTCGGGTAAAGTCAGCAGCGAAGGCACGCTGACGGTCAACACTGCACAAGTGACCAATGCCGGTGGCAGCCTGTCCAGCGCGGCGGATCTGAAGCTGGACAGCCGCGGCAGAGTCGACAACCAAGGCGGGCAAGTGGTTACCGATGGCGCGCTCGTCCTCGACAGTGCCAGCCTCGACAACCGTCAAAAGGGTACGCTCAGCGGTAAAGGTGCGGTCACGGTCACCACCGGCGCCTTTGATAACAGCAATGGTCGACTGACCAGCGCTGACACCCTGAACCTCACTGCCGGCCAGGTCACCAACAGTGGCGATGGCAGTATCGGCAGTCAGAACGCGCTGACGGCTTCGGTCAGCGGGCTCGATCAACAGGGCGGCAAACTGTTCAGCAACACGCAACTGAGCCTGGACCTGAACCACGGCCAGTTGAACAACATCGGTGGATTGATCAACGCGCCGGGCACGCTGCTACTCAAGCAACTGAACGGCGTCAACAATCAGGGCGGCACAATTTCCAGCGCCGAAGCGCTGACCCTGACCGCGCAAAGCCTCGACAACAGCAACGGCAAGCTCCTGAGCAATCAAGGCCTGACCCTGCGCATCGCGGCTGCCCTCGATAACGTCAAAGGCATGATCGGCGCAGCCACCATCGACGCGCATGCCGCAAGCCTGAACAACAGCAGCGGCAACCTGGTCAGCCGGGGCGACCTCGGCCTGACCGTGGACGGGCTGCTGCGCAATGACGGCCATGGGCTGATCAGTGCGGCGCAAACCCTTGAGATCACCAGTGCCGATTTGAACAACCGCGACAGTGGTTTGATCAACAGCCAGGGCAAACTGACGCTGAACGCCAGCGGACTGGACTCCAGCGACGGCGGCGAAGTATCCGCCAGCGGTGACATCGATCTGAACCTGACGTCTTTGACCCAGAACGGCGGACGCCTGGTGGGTGACAAAGCCGTCACTCTCGATCTGGCTAATGGTGATCTCGACAACCAGCGCGGCGTGCTCACGGCTCAAGGGCCATTGACGCTCAAACGTCTGCGTGAGGTGAACAACCAGAGCGGCGAGATTTCCAGCAACCTCGGTTTCGAGCTGATTGCCCGAGCCGTGAACAACAGCTCCGGCAAAATCATCAGCGGTGAAAAACTGCTGTTGCGTGGCACCGAGCTAGTCAACCAGAAGGGCCTGATCTCCGGTTGGCAAGGACTCACCGTCAACGCCGACAGCCTGGACAACCGCAACAGCGGCACGCTCTCCAGCAAGTTCGCCGATGTCTCGGTCGACCTCAACAATGCGCTGCTTAACAGCCAGGCCGGAGCCGTCGTCGCTCAAGGCCATCTGAACGTCAAGGCAGGTAGCCTCGATAACAGCAACAAGGGCAATCTGAGCAGTGGCGCAGGGCAAATCCTGACACTGGGCGGCGCACTCAACAACAGCCAAGGCCTGATTTTCAGTGGCGCGGCGCTGGATCTCGTCAGCACGGCATTCACCAATGCTGGCGGCTCAATCAATGCCGAACAGGCCTTCACGGCCACGGCCACTCGTCTGGACAACAACGGCGGCCAGATCGCCAGCAACGCCGCGATCACCCTCAACCTGAGCGGAGAGCTGAACAACAACGCCGGCAAACTGGCGAGCAGCGGCGCGATGTTGATTAAAGGCGTGACCGATCTGCGCAACCAGAACGGCCAGATCGCCAGCCAGAAAACACTGGAAGCGCACACCGATTCTCTGGACAACAGCAACAAGGGCACCGTCGCGGCGAACGACCAATTGCAGATCACCGCAACGGGCGCCGTCAACAACAGCGCCGACGGTCTGATCTACAGCCAGAAGGCCGGCGTGCAACTGAACGCAGCCAGCCTGCGCAACGGTAAAGGTTCGATCCAGAGCGAAGGCGCGTTGACCCTTGAAGTCAGCGGTGAATTCGACAACCAGAGCGGCAAGGTCATCGCGCAAAACGGCAATGTCTTGGTCACAGCGGCCAACATCGATAACCGTGGCGGCACGCTGTCCAGTATCAAAGGCGCACTGGAAGCACGCACCGTTGGCGTGCTGCGCAACGGCTTCGACCTGAACAACAATCGCCAGGGCGGCATCATTCAGGCGCAGAGCCTGACGCTTACTGCATTGGCTGGCCTCAACAACAACGGCGGGCGCATTTCCGCGCAGTCGGCCGACAACAGCATTACCACGGCGGCGCTGGATAACAGCAGTGGAGTGCTGTACTCGAAAGGACTGCTGGGCGTCACCGGCACAAGTCTGGAAAATGCTGGCGGGCAGATCGCTGCCAACCGCATCGATTTCGGTCTCAGCGGCGCGTTGCGTAACGGCACGGGCGTCATTGAAAGCGATACCCAATTGAGCGTAAAAGCCGCCAGCGTCGACAACCAGAACGGTCGTCTGCGTTCGCTGGGCAACACCGGCAAAACCCTGTTCCAGATCGGCGGTTTGCTCGACAACCGCAACGGCGTGCTGGAAACCGCCAACGTCGACATGACCCTGGCCGTCGGCGGTCTGCTCAATGCCGGCGGGCAACTCAACCACGTCGGGCGCGGCAAGTTCGACATCTCCACCGTCAATGTCATCGGCGCTGGCGGCAGCATCGTCACCGGCGGGTTGCTGGAACTCAATGCCGACAGTTGGAGCAACTCCAACGTCATTCAGGCCGGTCGCCTGAACGTCAACGTCGGCCAATTCAGCCAGACCGCCAGCGGCAAATTGCTGGCTTCCGATTCCTTGCAGATCCGTGGCGGCAACTGGACCAACGATGGCTTGATCGCCAGTGATGGCATCCTCGATATGCAAATCGGCGGAACCTACGCCGGCAGCGGCCGCTTGACCAGTCAGCGCGTCGCTTACCTTTCCGTCGCGCAGATGAACGTTGCGGCGGGCGGCAGCTTCGCGGTGGGTGCCACGTCGACCGTCAATATCGGCGGGCAGCTCAGCAACGCCGGGCGCATGACCTCCAGTGAAGACCTGACGATCAACGCGGGCAGTGTTGCCAACTACGGCACCCTGGGGGCGGCGCAGAACCTCATCATCAACACGCCCTCGTTGCTCAACGATCGCGGGCTGATTTTCAGCGGCAACAACATGACCCTCGGCGTCAGCACGCTGACCAACCAGCACGGTGATATCTACGGTCTGGGCAACATTGCGATCGGCGGATACGGCGGCGTTCCACGAGCCGCTGCGGTCTACAACATCTCCGGTTCGATGGAGAGTGGTGGCGGTTTCAATCTCAACGCCGATGTGTTCGAAAACCGTAGCGAAGGTCCGGTAATGTCGGCTGATCGCAAGCTGATATCGGGCTTTATCGCCGGCAGCTGCGGCGATTGCGTCGGGGACAACTACAGCGTGTTCCTGGCTGCCCGCGAGACCTATCAAAGCACTGACAGCGATACCAGCCCGTCTGCCGTCCTTAACGTCGGCAAGGATTTCGTTTTCCAGGGCGGGACCTTTCTCAATAGCAAAAGCACCGTGGCGGCGAGTGGCAACATTACGATCAACGCCGATAGCCTCAAGAATATTGGCGCTAAAACCGGGACTATTGAAGTCACGCGCTACTACTCGATGGATTTGACCGATGGTGGCACCGGACGGTTTTTCGCCGGTGTCGTGATGCCTTACAACCAGCGCAACAACCCTGATTTCCCGTATGTGTATTACCTCGATCCAGAAAGCCAGATCCGCAAAGCGATCGCTTATTCGAGCACCAAGCGAGAAGGTGGACGAGACGGCGAAACCTTCAAAATCGTGTCACTGAAGGATGCCGAAACGGGCGAAATCGTCAGCGATCGCAAATATGGCCGGGCACTGTCCGGGTTGAGCAATGGCTTTGAAACATCAACGCCCTCGCTTTATGACCCGAACAATCTGGTAGCGCTACCGGACCAACTGGCCCAACTCACACCGACCAAGACCACTGAACTCGCCGTCGACAGTACTGGCAACACCAGCACCGTCACCGGTCGCAATGCGGTCATCCAGGCGGGCGGCAACGTCTCGATCACGGCTACCCGGGAAGTTGAAAACAGCGTGATCCATGAGGATTACGGCTCCAGCGGCGGCACCAATAAAGTTGCCGATACCAAGCTCGGAGGCAGCGCAACGGCCGTTATCCGCATCAACAGCCAGCTACCACCCGACCTCGCCCAGCAACAAGTCAATCCGCTGAGCTTGCCGGGCTTCTCCCTGCCAACCGGGGAAAACGGACTGTTCCGTCTGAGCGGGCAGGGCACGAGCAACGCAGCAGCGTCCGGCAATACCGGGCCGGCGCCGACTTGGACTGTCGGCACTGAAGCGGTGAACGCGCAGGACCATCTGGTAGCCGCGACCAGCGGCGGCCCGCGCAATTTGTTTATCGATGCCCCGGCAGCTGTCTCCGACAGCACTCGCGCAGTCGACACCTTCCACCGTACCCCAAGCGTAGTTAAGGCCGTCGCCAGTTCCGTCGATGTAAAGGTGCCGGATAGCTCCGCTGGCCCAGGCATGAAAGACCGAGGAAACGATGCCAAGGAGTTGATCGACAGCCGTCCGATCACCCGTGTCACCGGCTTGCCGGACACCCGGGCACCGTCCAACGCGCACAAATACCTGATCGAAACCAACCCGGTGCTCACCGACCTCAAGTCGTTCATGAGCTCCGACTACTTGCTGGATAAGCTCGGCTACGACCCCGACCAGAGCGCCAAGCGCCTCGGTGACGGTCTCTACGAGCAACGCCTGATCCAGCAAGCCGTCACCGCACGCACCGGTCAGGCTTTCCTCGACGGCCAGACCTCCAACGAGGGCATGTTCAAGTACCTGATGAACAACGCCATCGCCAGCAAGGACGCACTCAACCTGTCCGTCGGCGTCGGTCTCACCTCGCAGCAAGTCGCGGCACTGACCCACGACATCGTCTGGCTCGAAGAGCACGAAGTGAATGGCGAAAAAGTGCTGGTGCCGGTGGTGTATCTGGCGCAGGCCAATGGCCGTTTGGGCCCGACCGGGGCGTTGATTGCCGGTAACGATGTGACGCTGATTGCCGGTGAGAACCTGGATAACGTCGGGACGTTGAAGGCGACGAATAATCTGTCGGCGACGGCGGGCAAGGATCTGGTCAATAGTGGTTCGATCGAGGCGGGTAACCGTCTGGATCTGTTGGCGACCAACGACATTATCAATAAGTCCGGGGGCATCATCACCGGGCGTGACGTGTCGCTGAACACTCTCAACGGGGATGTCATCAACGAGCGAACCATTACCTCGTCCGACAGCAGCACGCGTTTCGGTACCCAGCATCACGACTTTGCTGATACCGCTGCACGTATCGAAGCCACCAATGACCTGAGCATCATGTCCGGCCGCGATATAAATATCTCCGGTGGTGTGCTGCAAAGCGGTCGAGACATGGATCTTGATGCCGAGCGCGATCTCAGTATCGCAGCGACACAAGTCAATAACAGCGTGTTTCACGACAGCAAACACAACAGTAGTGACACGACTCAGTTGGGTGCGACTGTCAATGCCGGTCGCGACCTTACAGCACAGGCCGGTCGCGACCTGGCGGTGATCGCCAGCCAGATCGATGCGAAACGTGATGTTTCGATGAGCGCAGCCGAAAACCTGATCATCAGTTCTGCGGCGGACGAACAGCACTCTTTGTCCAAGAGCAAGAAGCTTACGGTTCAGGAGGATCATGTCAGCCAGGTCATGTCAGGTGTGACGGCGGGCGGCAGTGTGGCGCTTAGTTCTGGCGAAGATCTGACCGTTGTTTCCAGCCGGGTCACGGCGGGCGACGAGGCGTATCTGGTAGCGGGTAACAACCTGAATATTCTCGCGGCTCAGGACTCTGATTACTCTCTGTACGACAAGAAGAAAAAGGGCTCTTTTGGTTCCAGTAAAACCAAGCGTGATGAGGTGACCAAGGTCAATAACATTGGCAGTGTGATCACCTCGGGTGGTGACATGGTATTGGTGAGTAATGGCGATCAACACTATCAGGCCGCGAAACTGAAGAGTGGCAATGACCTGACCATTACCAGTGGCGGCTCAGTCACCTTCGAAGGCGTCAAGGATCTGCATCAGGAGAGTCACGAAAAGAGCAGCTCAAGCTCGGTATGGAGTTCTTCCAAGGGCCGAGGTAATACTGATGAAACGTTGCGCCAGACTGAACTCACCGCAAATGGCAATCTGGTGATCAGTGCCATTGACGGCTTGAATATCGATCTGCGCGATATCAACCAGAAGTCGGTCAGTCAAACAATCGACGCAATGGTCAAAGCAGACCCGGGGCTGGCCTGGTTGAAAGAAGCCGAGAAGCGCGGTGATGTTGACTGGCGCATGGTCAAGGAAACCCACGAGTCGTTCAAATACAGCAACTCCGGAATGGGGCCGGCGGCGATGCTGGCGGTGGTCATCATTGTTTCTGTACTGACAGCAGGAACAGGAACAGCCGCGACGATAGGGGCTACTGCAGGTCAAGCGGCTTCGTCTGCGGCAATCGCTGCAGGTGCTTCCGCATCCACGGCTGCAACCATTGCCGCGGCTGCATCGGCGGCAGCCACGGCGGCGTTTTCTGCCGCGGTAGGGCAGGCAGCCACCAGTGCAATCAACAACAAGGGAAACTTGGGCGAGACCTTCAAAGATGTGATCTCTTCGGAGAGTTTCAAGAGTTACGTTTTTGCTGCAATCACGGCAGGTATTGCCTCGAAGTTCGGGTATAACCCCACAGATCTGCACTTCGATCTGGACAGTGTCCAAAGTGTGGCTATGAAGGCGACATTTGATGCCTTGGCGAAAACGGCAGTCATGGGCGGGAGTCTCCAGGACAACCTAGTTTCTTCAGCGCTTGGCTCAGTCGTTGCCATCGGTGGCGCAGTAGCGGCCAACAAAATTGGTGACATCACCGTATTCGACCAAGGCAAAGTCACCAAAGTCGTGATGCATGCCGCGCTGGGTGGCTTGATGGCCGAAGCGATGGGCGGCGATTTCCGCACCGGTGCGATTGCAGCGGGTGCGAATGAGGCGTTGGTTGATTTTTTGGCTGACAAATTGTTGCCGGTAGGCGTTGACAAGAACAGTGCGGTTTATCAGCAAGGAATAAACAAATTACTGGCAGCCTCGCAGTTGGTTGGCGTACTGACCGCTGCTATCACTGGGGGCGATGCATCGGCTGCCGCTGCGGTTACAGCCAACGCAACGCAATACAACAACCTGGACCATCCCTCCGCAGAACGGTTACTGAAAGAGCTTGAAGGCTGCCGATCAACTGCCGGGTGCAGTGCGCAAACGATCCGCGACATCATCACCAAATACGAGGATCTGTCGGCAAAACGTTCAATGGCGATCAATGATTGCAAAAGTCGCGCTTGTGTTGACGCGATCCAAAGCAGTGCCGTGTCGCTGGATACTCCGGTCGCCAAGGATCTGCTGAATTTCCTTCGCAGGAACGTTGCGTACGACATGTCTGGCCTGCTTACGGGCAATCCTGGTGCGGTAGCTGTTCCATCGCAAGGCGTCGATGGTTGGGGGGCATTGTTTACCTCTGATAAACAGATGGCCTTCGCAAAAAATCTGGCGGAAGGTTGGTTGACACCAGGCGAAATGGCGCTGGCAGACCAGTGGGCAAAAGATACCAGTTGGTTGGATCAGCAGGCAGGACAGCCATTGACGTTGCATGAGCGGGCGACGTTAATGACTGAGTTGCAGATGGCAGCAGGGATCCTTTTGATCGGAAGAAGTCCAGCTTCTTCGACTGCTGTGGAGTTCGTGCCAAAATGGACACGAAATAGCTCAGGCCAAATCGATGCTTTCACTTCTCCTGCAGAGGCGATAAAAATGCTGGAAGCCAATGGTTACGATAGGACGTTTTCGCAGGACGGAAAAATTTCAATTCTGACCAAGGGGGATAGAACCTACAGGTTTTATCCGGAATCGACGTCGACGAAAGAACCTTCCGCATCATTGGATATAGCAGGAATTAAAAAAACGATCGTCAAAATCCGATTCAAGGGTAAGTAAATGGGCCTGTCAAAAATTGATACTGAGGAGTCAATTCAGATAGCGAAAATGCTATCCAGTCGTATTGATTTTAAAAAAGATCTGCCCGCGATGGTGTTCAGCGACGTTGGGCTTGAATATTATTTTTTTGAAAGGCCGCTATTAAGCTTTGCTGATGTTTTGAATGAACTGTGCTGCCTGAATTATCAGGTCTTTTCAGCGAAAGTATTTTTCCTGTTTGGTAACCCGCATAGTGGCGCCTGCTACCTTTTAGATGGGCAGGACGTTGAGGAAGATATTGGGAATTTAAGTGCAGGCTTTCGAGATTTTTTCAAAGGGACTGTCGATTATCCGATGGTTATAGGTAATCTGGATGGTGATTGGTTGGCATTTGAAAGTGCGTGCGAAGAATATGGCGTAATAGCTTTGAATTCAGCTGGTAGCAGCCATAGGGAGTTCTCTGAATGCCTTCGCTGTAATTTGATCAGTTCCGAAGAGTTTAAAAGTTTGAAAGGTAATCATGAGGTTCTGGATAAAATCATTGATGCCTTTAATGAGTATTTTTAGGCGGGGGGGAATGTAGGCGTGGCTCAATGGCTGAAAATTATCTTCTGCCGAACGGACCCAAAATAAAAACGCCCGAAGAGATTCGGGCGTTTTCATGAGTGAGACGTCAGAAGAAATCTCACCGAAACGCCGGCACCACATGCTTGATAAACAGCTCCAGCGATTTCTTCTTCTCCTCATGCGGCAAGCTGTTGTCACACCAGAAACTGAACTCATCCACGCCCAGTTCCTGGTAGTACTTGATCCGCGGAATGATCTCTTCCGGCGTACCAATCATCGCCGTCTTGTGCAGGCTCTCCAGTTCAAACTCCGGACGCCCAGCAAACTTCTCTTCCGGGCTCGGCGCGAGGAAACCATTGACCGGGGTTTGCTTGTTGCCGAACCACGCATCGAAGGTGCGATAGAAACGTGAGATCGCTTTTGCGCCAATTTTCCAACCGTCCGGGTCATCAGCGGTGTGCACGTGGGTGTGACGCAGCACCATCAATTGCGGGCGTGGCACGTCGGGGTTGTTATCCAGCGCGGTCTGGAATTTGTTCTTCAAATCGAGAACTTCTTCGTCGCCCTTCATCAGCGGCGTAACCATCACATTGCAGCCGTTGGCCACGGCGAAGTTGTGCGAGTCGGGGTCGCGGGCGGCGATCCACATTGGCGGGTTCGGCTGTTGGATCGGTTTCGGCACGCTGGTGGAGGTGGGGAATTTCCAGATGTCGCCGTCGTGGGCGTAGTCGCCTTGCCACAGGGCGCGGACCACCGGGACCATTTCGCGCAAGGCCTGGCCACCGCTGGAGGCAGGCATGCCGCCGGCCATGCGATCGAATTCAACCTGATAAGCGCCACGCGCCAGGCCGACTTCCATGCGACCGTTGCTGATGACGTCGAGCAACGCGCATTCACCGGCGACGCGCAACGGGTGCCAGAACGGCGCGATGATAGTGCCGGCGCCGAGGTGGATGGTGGTGGTCTTGGCGGCGAGGTAGGCGAGCAGTGGCATCGGGCTTGGCGAGATGGTGTATTCCATGGCGTGGTGTTCGCCGATCCACACGGTGCTGAAACCGCCGGCTTCGGCCATCAGGGTCAGTTCGGTGAGGTCTTCGAACAGTTGGCGGTGGCTGACGCTTTCGTCCCAGCGTTCCATGTGGATGAACAGGGAAAATTTCATGACGCTTCCTCGGATCTTTTGTTGTTGAGGCTACAAAAATCGGCGGGAGTGAGCGGTTCGCGATCGCACTGTGTCAGTCGCTTGCTGCGTCGCTTGTAACACTGCTTTCGCGAGCAGGCTCGCTCCCACATTTGATTTGCATAGGGCTGGAGGTTTTGATCAGGCCAGGACTGGCAGGGCGCCCATCTTGCCGTGGCAGTACACCAGCGGCCCGGCGATTTGCTCGGGGACGATCAGGTTCTTCACCGCGCCGACCATGATGGCGTGGTCGCCGCCTTCGTATTCGCGCCACAGCTCACATTCGATGATAGCTGTCGCGTTGGCCAGGATCGGGTTACCCAGTTCGCTCAAGGTCCACTCGATGCCTTGCGCCTTGTCCTTGCCTTTGCGGGCGAAGGCGTAGGCTTCGCTTTGCTGGCCGCCGGACAGAACGTGGATGGCAAAGCGCTTGTTCTTGATCAGCACCGGGTAGGAATCGGAGCTGTAGTTGGGGCAGAACAGCACCAGCGCCGGGTCCATCGACAGCGAGCTGAACGCGCTGGCAGTCAGGCCGACGATCTGCCCGTCATCGTCCAGGGTGGTGATAACAGTTACGCCGGACGGGAACGAGCCCATGACTTGTTTGTAGATGGCGGCATCGATCATTGGTCGGTCCTCGGGTGTGGTGCTGCTGTTTTTATGTGTTTGTTGGTCTGATGGTATACCAGTATTCAATCTTTGCAAGAGCTTTTAAGCTGAACCGATAAACGTGCCGCGTTCGTCGGAAACTCAGCATTTACGGGGCTTTCGGGTGGTCTGCAGACCACGGTTTCAGCGAGGATGGCGTATCAGCTGGCGTCGTAAACTACGGATCAGTCTTGTGAATTGTTTGGAATACCATAATATGGTCTGCATCTGAGGGGCGGCCAGAGAGTCCCCCCGGTTTGGCTTCATACAACGATAAGAACAGACAAACTCGAGTTCATGCATATGTCCCAGATGTCCCGGCAAGATCCGTTGATCGAGAACCATACGGTCGACTACGTCCCACTCGCGGAACGCCACGGGAAGGCCCGCGACCTATTCACCCTTTGGTTCAGCACCAACATTGCGCCACTGCCCATCGTCACCGGCGCCATGGTGGTTCAGGTGTTCCATCTCGATTTGCTCTGGGGGCTGCTGGCGATTGCGCTCGGGCACATGATCGGCGGCGTGGTGATCGCGCTGGCCTCGGCGCAAGGCCCGCGCATGGGCATTCCGCAAATGGTCCAGAGTCGCGGCCAGTTCGGGCGTTATGGCGCGCTGTTGATCGTGTTCTTCGCCGCGCTGATCTACATCGGTTTCTTCATTTCCAACATCGTGCTCGCCGGCAAATCCATCGTCGGCATTGCGCCATCGGTGCCGGCATCGCTGAGCATTCTGATCGGTGCGCTGGCGGCCACGGCGATCGGGGTGATCGGCTACAACTTCATTCACACGCTGAACCGCATCGGTACCTGGGTGATGGGCAGCGCGTTGCTGGCCGGGTTCATTTATATCTTTGCCCATGACTTGCCGGCGGACTTTCTCACTCGCGGCAGCTTCAACCTGTCCGGCTGGCTGGCGACGGTGTCGCTGGGGATTATCTGGCAGATCAGCTTTTCGCCGTACGTGTCCGATTATTCGCGTTACCTTCCGGCGGACATTGGCATTGCCAAGCCGTTCTGGGCGACCTATCTGGGCGCGACGCTGGGCACGATTCTGTCGTTCAGCTTTGGCGCGGTCGCCGTGCTGGCGACCCCGGAAGGCACTGAGGCGATGGTCGCGGTCAAGCAGTCGACCGGTTGGCTGGGGCCGATTCTGATGGTGCTGTTCCTGCTCAATATCATCAGCCACAACGCGCTGAATCTGTATGGCGCGGTGCTGTCGATCATCACCTCGATCCAGACATTTGCCAGCCAATGGACACCAAGCATCAAGGTGCGCGTCGTGCTCTCGAGCGTGGTGCTGGCCGGTTGCTGCGTGGTGGCACTGGGTGCGTCGGCGGATTTCATTTCCGAGTTCATCGGTTTGATTCTGGCACTGCTGTTGGTGCTGGTGCCGTGGGCGTCGATCAACCTGATCGACTTCTACCTGATCAAGCGCGGCTGCTACGACATCACCTCGATCTTCCGCGCCGATGGCGGGGTTTACGGGCGCTTCAACCTGCACGCAATCATTGCCTACTTCATCGGCATCATTGTGCAACTGCCATTTGCCAATACTTCGCTGTACGTCGGGCCTTATGCCAATCTGGTTGAGGGCGCGGACTTGTCCTGGCTGGTCGGCCTGGTGGTCACCGTGCCGTTGTATTACTGCCTGGCGACACGCGGCCAGACTCAGCAGAGCAGGGCGGCGCGGTTGGGTTACACCGACTGAACCGATCCGCTTCAGCACAATGCCCGGTCATTCGCCGGGCATTGTTGTTTCCGCATCCCGGCGGTCATTCAAATTGGCCACATCGATCCCCTTTTGGCCCATCCCCCACTGTGATCCGTCTACGCTGTCAGCAAGAATCAAAACCATAACCAGACGCTGAACCTTTTTTTACCCTTGGCTACCTTTACAGCCGCTGCCGTGTACAGAACATAAAAACCATCGAACTCACGCTGCCTTTTGGGGAATAACCATGGTCACGATGAAACGCATTCTGGGTGCCACTGTGTGTGGGCTGTCGCTGTTGGCCGGCGCCGTTCAGGCTGAGCAACGCGAACTGCGCGTGTACAACTGGGCGGATTACATCCTGCCGTCCGTGCCCAAGGATTTCGCCGCAAAAAGCGGCATCAAAGTGACCTGGGATACCTTCGACACCAACGAATCACTGGAAGCCAAACTGCTGACCGGCAACTCCGGCTACGACCTGGTGGTGCCGTCGAACCAGTTCCTCGAAACGCAGATCAAGGCTGGCGTGTTTCAGAAGCTGGATAAATCGAAACTGCCGAACTGGAGCCACCAGGATCCGGAGCTGTTGAAACTGCTGGGCAAGAACGATCCGGGCAACCAGTACGGCGTCCCCTACATGGTCGGCACCGTGTTGATCGGCTTCAACCCGGCCAAAGTCAAAGCGGCACTGGGCGACAACGCGCCGGTGGACAGCTGGGATCTGGTGTTCAAACCGGAGAACATGGAAAAGCTCAAATCCTGCGGTGTAGCGATGCTTGATTCGCCGACGGAAATCCTGCCGCTGGCCCTGCATTACCTGGGCCTCGATCCGAACAGCCAGAACCCCGGCGATTATGAAAAGGCCAAGGAGTTGATGCTCAAGGTTCGCCCGTATGTGACCTATTTCAACTCGGCCAAATACATGACCGACATCGCCAACGGTGACATCTGCGTGGCCATCGGTTACTCCGGCAGCTTCTACCAGTTCGGCAATCGCGCCAAAGAGGCGAAAAACGGCGTAGTGGTCGACTGGCGCTTGCCGAAGGAAGGCGCGCCGATCTGGTTCGACACCTTCGCGATTCCGAAGAGCGCGAAAAACGTCGAGGAAGCGCATGAGTTCCTCAACAACCTGCTCGACCCGAAAGTCATCGCACCGATCAGTGACTTCCTCGGTTACCCGAATGCGAACAAGGACTCGTTGGCGCTGATCAACAAGGAAATCACCGGCAACCCGAACCTGACGCCAACACCTGAAGCACTGAAAAACCTCTACGTCGTGCAGCCATTGCCGCAGAAGCTTGAGCGTGTGCGGACACGGGTGTGGACCAGCATCAAGTCCGATAAGTAACCACCACCGCAATCCAAATGTGGGAGCGAGCCTGCTCGCGAAAGGGGAGTGTCATTCAACTTCGATGTTGACTGGTCCGACGCCTTCGCGAGCAGGCTCGCTCCCACAGGGTTTTGTGCGGTGTCATTCAGTGCTGCGTTCGCTCTCTCTGGTGGTCACCAGACTCAGCAAAACCGAACTCAGGATGACCCCACCCACTACCGCCAGCGACCACTCCACCGGCATGTGCAACCACGGCATCAACACCATTTTGCCGCCGATAAACACCAGCACAATCGCCAGCCCATACTTGAGCAAATGAAAGCGGTCGGCCATGTCCGCCAGCAGGAAATACAACGCGCGCAATCCCATGATCGCGAAGATGTTCGAAGTGAACACAATGAACGGATCAGTCGTCACCGCAAAGATCGCCGGGATGCTGTCGACCGCGAACATCAGGTCACTGGCCTCGATCAGCACCAGCACCAGAAACATCGGGGTTGCCCAGCGCACGCCGTTCTGCAGGACGAAAAAGCGTTCGCCATGAAAGCTGCTGGTGATGCGCATATGCCCGCGCACCCAGCGCAGCAGTGGATTCTTGTCCAGATCCGGCTGGTGGTCGGCAAACACCAGCATCTTGATCCCGGTGAAGATCAGGAACACGCCGAACGCATACAGCAGCCATTCGAACTGCGACACCAGCCACACCCCGGCAAAAATCATCACCGCGCGCATCACGGTCGCCCCGAGCACGCCGTACAACAGCACTCGGCGCTGCAACTCGGGTGGCACGGCGAAGTAGCTGAAGATCATCACAAAGACGAACATGTTGTCGATCGACAGTGACTGCTCGATCAGATAACCGGTGAGGAATTCGAAGGTTTTCTGCCGGGCAATGTCAGCGCCGAACGCGCCGTGCAAATACCACCAGAGCAGGGCGGCGAAACTCAGTGCCAGCAAGCACCAGGCGATGACCCAGGACAAGGCTTCGCGCACTGACACCCGATGCGCCTTGCGCCCACCGAATACAAACAGGTCCAATGCAAGCATGGCCAGCACGAAGACGATGAAGGCGCCCCACATCCACGGTTCGCCGATATTGATGTTTGTGGCAGGCATGTCACGCTCCCTGTCTATTCTAAATTGGGGTCAGACGAGGCCATGCTAGCGACGGTTTTGCGGCAAAGAAAAATCGTTTATTTCTGCGCAACAGTTCGATAAAAACGAACTATCCGCCCTCGTTAACAGCTCGGGCACTTTTTACGGAGCAATGTTTTCAACGATGAATACCGACATTCTCGAACCTCAAGCGGTGTGCAGTCCGATCACCAGCAGCGCGATTTTCATCGTCGCGACGCTGAATGCCGGGGCTGAAGCCGCGCAAACCGTCAAAGACTGGTGCGGCGATGTTGCCGGGCTGGTGCGTTCGGTTGGCAAGCGCGTACCGACAGGCAATCTGACGTGCATCTGCGGTTTTTCCTCGAACGCCTGGGATCGTCTGTTTGGCAATCCCCGCCCGGCGTCGCTGCACGGTTTTCGCGAATTTGGCGGGGAAGGGCGGCACGCTCCGGCAACGCCCGGTGATCTGCTGCTGCACATTCGCGCCGATCAAATGGACCTGTGTTTTGAACTGGCCACGCAAATCATGGCGGTTCTCGGCGATGCGGTGACCGTGGTCGACGAAGTACAGGGTTTCCGCTATTTCGATATGCGCAGCATCATCGGTTTCGTCGACGGCACGGAAAACCCGGTCGGGCGCAAAGCGGTCAACTTCACTATTGTCGGTGACGAAGACCCGGGCTTCAGCGGCGGCAGTTACGTGCTGGTGCAGAAATACCTGCACAACATGACCGCGTGGAACGGCTTGAGCGTTGAAGCTCAGGAGCGTGTCATCGGTCGCACGAAGCTGTCCGATATCGAACTGGATGACGCGGTCAAACCGAGCAACTCGCACAGCGCTCTGACCACCATCACCAACGCAGCCGGCGAGGAAGTGAAGATCCTCCGAGACAACATGCCTTTCGGCCGGCCGGGGGCAGGGGAGTTCGGCACGTTCTTCATCGGTTACGCGCGCTCGCCCGAGCCGATGGAACAAATGCTGGAAAACATGTTTGTCGGCAAGCCGCCGGGTAACTATGACAAGTTGCTGGATTTCAGCACGGCGGTTACCGGCAGCCTGTATTTCGTGCCGTCGGCGGATTTGCTGGAAGAACTGGCGGATCGCTGATCAGCGAAAAAACTCACCCGGCGTTTCCCCGAACTGTTGGCGAAACGCCGCAATAAAAGCTGACGTCGAGTCGTAACCACAGGCCAGCGCAACATCGGTGACGCGCTCACCTTTTTCCAGCGGTGTCAGCGCGCCGAGCAGGCGCAAGCGCTGGCGCCAGGCGCGGAAGGTCAGGCCAGTGTCGCGCAGAAACAGGCGCGTGAGGGTCTTTTCGGTGACGCCGAACTTCTCGCTCCAGTGGCTCAGCGTGGTCTGCTGTTCCGGGTGTTGTTCAAGGCTCTGGTAGATCTGCTTCAAGCGGGGGTCTTGCGGCAGCGGCAGCATCAGGTCGATCTGCGGCGCCTCGGCCAGTTGATCGAGGATCACTTGGGCGAGGCGTCCATGCGGGCCGCTCTGGTCGTACTCCACCGGAACCTGACTGAACGCGCGGATCAGTTCCCTGAGCAGATCGCTGACACCGAGCACATGACAGCGCTCGAGCGCCCACCCGGCAACGCTGCAATCGATGTACAGGCTGCGCATTTCCGTGTGCGGCGAGCTGAATACCCGATGCGGCACGCCCGCTGGAATCCACACGGCGCGCTCCGGCGGGGCGACAAAGCGGCCGGCGCTGGTCTGGATTTCCAGCACACCCTGAATCGCGTAGGACAACTGCACCCACGGGTGGCTGTGGCGCCGGGTCAGGGCGCGATTGGGCAGCGATTCGGTGCGCCCGTAGAGTGGGCGCGGCAGGCTGGGTAGCCCGGGAATGCTGCGACGCACGCTTTTGTCATGTCCTTTAGGCGGCATCTCGTGGCCCTTCGGCGTTAGTCGGTAATCCGCAGCCACGTTAGAGTCGTCGGCACGCCCTGGCAACCCCCGGATGAACCGACCATGACTCGCCCACGTTTTTTGCCTGACAACTTCACTCTGACGCTGATTGGCGTTGTGCTGCTGGCCAGTTTCCTGCCGGCCAGCGGCCAGGTCGCCGTCGGGTTCGGCTGGCTGACCAACATCGCCATCGCGCTGCTGTTTTTCCTGCACGGCGCCAAACTGTCCCGCGAATCGATCATCGCCGGTGCCGGTCACTGGCGCCTGCACTTGCTGGTGTTCGGCCTGACGTTTGTCCTTTTCCCGTTACTGGGCCTGGCGCTGAAACCGCTGCTGTCACCACTGATCGGCGACAAGCTGTACATGGGCATGCTCTACCTGTGTGCGCTGCCGGCCACGGTGCAGTCGGCAATTGCCTTCACCTCGCTGGCGCGGGGCAATATTCCGGCGGCCATTTGCAGCGCGGCGGCATCGAGCCTGTTCGGGATTTTTCTCACGCCGCTGTTGGTGACGTTGTTGCTCAACGTGCACGGTGACGGCGGCTCAACCCTTGATGCGATCCTGAAAATCAGCGTGCAATTACTGCTGCCATTCATTGCCGGGCAGATCGCCCGGCGCTGGATCGGCGCGTGGGTCGGGCGCAACAAGAACTGGCTGAAGTTCGTTGATCAGGGGTCGATTCTGTTGGTGGTTTACGGCGCGTTCAGTGAGGCGGTCAACGAAGGCATCTGGCATCAGATTCCGCTGTTCGAATTACTCGGGCTGGTAGTGGTCTGCTGCATCCTGCTGGCGCTGGTACTGCTGGCGTCGACGCTGTTGGGCAAAGCCTTTGGCTTCAGCCAGGAAGACCGCATCACCATTTTGTTCTGCGGCTCGAAAAAGAGTCTGGCCACTGGTGTGCCGATGGCACAGGTGTTGTTTGCCGGCAGCACGATTGGCGTGCTGATCCTGCCGTTGATGCTGTTCCATCAGATTCAATTGATGGTGTGTGCGGTGCTGGCCCAGCGTTATGCGAAACGCCCGGAATCTGTGCCGGAGCTGATGGCGCAAGTCGATCCGTAACCCGACATCCCATGTAGGAGCTGCCGCAACTGCGATCTTTTGAATACAAACTCAAACGATCGCAGTCTGCGGCAGCTCCTACACAGTTCCCGTGTATTTCACGGCGGCAGCTGCCCGTGAAGGCACGTTCAACGTGCGCAACAACGAGGACACATGAATCCGCACCGTAAACGGTGAAATATCCAGTTCACGGGCGATTTCCTTGTTGGTCTTGCCTTGGGCGATCAAGCGCAGCACGTCTTGCTGACGGGGCGTGAGGGCGGTGCCGGTTTCCAGCGGCAGCAGGCCTGACGGCGCGAACTTCACCAGCACCTCACCTTCACGAATCGCCAGAATCGCCTGACCGATTTCGTCCGGGGCGATGTTCTTGCCGATAAAGCCGTCAACGCCGACGGCCATGACTTCGCTGATCAACGCCTTATCATCCACCATCGACACCACGATCAGCGTGGTCCGCGGCAAGCGCTGGCGCAGCCCGGCGAGCTGGCTGACGCAGGTCAATCCGGGGAAACGCAGATCAAGCATCAGCGTGTCGGGCTCTTCACCCGAGAGTAGCAGCGTCAGCACCGTGTCGAGGTCGCCGGCTTCGTCGATGACGGCTGCGGGGAGCAGACGCTGCACCGTGCGCAGCATTGCCTCGCGAAACAGCGGGTGATCGTCGGCTATGATAATTCGGCATGTCATGGCATGACCCTCCCTGGGTCAGGCGTTACTCAAGGCTTGCACCTTAACACCGGGTGCAAATGTTGCCTGTAGGCTGCTTCTGAATCTGACGAATACCGCACAAGGACGTTTCCCGTGAAGTTCGAGAAAAACACCGAACTGGACCAGGCCAATCTGCGCATTATCATCGCCGCGATTGCCGTGGTTTACATGCTCGTCCTCGGTTTTTTGCCAGGACAGCGCTTCGATACCTATTTGCCCGTGGTCACTTACATCGGCCTGTTTCTGCTGGCCTCGATTGTGCTGCGCCAAGCGATTGTGCGTTGGCCCGGGCATTACCCGGCGCGGCGGATCTTCGCCATGATCCACGACTACACCGGCACCTGCTTTGGGCTGGTGGTCGGTGGTGAGGCGGCGTTGCCGCTGTACGCGGTGATCGTCTGGGTCAACCTTGGCAACGGCATGCGCTATGGCTCGCGGTATCTGGCGATTGCCACGGCGCTGGCGTTGCTGTCGCTGCTGTGTGTCTATCGGCTGACACCGGTGTGGCAGGCGCAACCGTTCATGGTGTTGATGCTGATGATCACCAGCACGGTGATTCCGTTTTATGCGCATTTGTTGCTGGAGCGCACGCGCAAGGCCTCTGAGGAGGCGGTCGCGGCGAATCTGGAAAAGTCGCGCTTTCTTGCCCAGGCCAGTCATGATCTGCGCCAGCCGATTCACTCCATCGGTCTGTTTACTGCGTGTCTGCGGGAGTCGCGCCTGGGCGACGAGGAGCGACGCCTGGTCGACAACATCGACCGTTCGTTGCTCAACGTCTCGCAGCTGTTCCGCTCGATACTCGATCTGTACACCCTCGACAACGGGCGAGTACTGCCCAAACTGCAAACCTTCAATCTGGGTGAATGGCTGGCAGAGCTGATTGGTCAGAACGCCGAAGCGGCACGTTGGGCGGGCGTGGAGCTGCGCTTGCGTCCCTGTGACTATTGGGTGCGCAGCGATCCGGCCTTGCTCGCGACCATGGTGCAGAACGTGCTTTCCAACTGCTTCAAATACGGTGCGCATCGGCCGGTTTTGATCGGCGTGCGTCGGCGCGGAGCTGGGCTGGCCATGGTGATTTGTGACCGCGGCAACGGTATCGCCGAAGAGCATCTGGCCAAGGTCTTCGAGGAGTTTTATCGGGTGCGGCAAGTCCGTGACAAAGACGTCGAAGGCGTAGGGCTGGGGCTGTCGATCGTCAAGCGTCTGGGTGAGTTGATCGGTGTCGGGGTTGCTTTGCGTTCGCAGCTTGGGCGCGGAACGGCGGTGACCTTGTGCGGATTGCCGATCGCCGCACCGCCCTCGTTAACAGTCACCCGCGATGACGCGCGACAGGCCGGTTTGCTGACCGGGCTGAAAGTGTGTCTGGTGGAGGACGACCGCAATGTGCTGTTGGCGACGTCAGCGTTGCTGGAGCGCTGGGGCTGTGTGGTACAGGCGGAGGTGACCGCTGTGGATCTGGTTACCGACTGCGACATCATCGTCGCTGACTATGACCTTGGTACCCACGCTACCGGGATCGAATGCATCGATCATGTGCGCAGGCAAAGGGGCAGGGCGGTGCCGGCGATGATCATCACCGGGCATGACGTCGAAAGAATCCAGGCGGCGTTGCACGACCGCCAGATTGCCATTTTGTCCAAACCGGTGCGCCCGGCCGAACTGCGCGCGACCTTGCGAGCCCTGCGCGATCGCCAGCCCGAACCCACCGAAAATGCCTTGTAGATGTCCATGGGTCTGTAGGCGCTGCGGCACGCTGCGATCTTTTTATGTTGATGAGAAGAGCAAGATCAAAAGATCGCAGCCTCGTTGCACTCGGCAGCTCCTACAGGGTCAAGCGTCTAGCGTTTGCACAGGTAATCCTGGGTGATGGTGGTTTGCAGGCAGTTGTACTGCCCCATGGTGCGGCAGATGTTTTTCTCGGAGCCGGTGACCTCGGCGTTTTTGTAGCCCCAGGTCTTGCAGCGTTGGGCGGCGACGGTCAGGCCTTGTTCGGCGCTGGTCTGGCCGCTTTCGAATTGGCCCAGTTCATAGGAGACCTGGACGACGCCATCGTTTTTGCTGCCACCAGTGGCTTCCCATTGTTTTGGTGTGGCGCAGCCAGTCAGGAAAAGGGCGCTGAGGGTGAGTGTCGCGATCAAGATTTTCATGAGTAAACGGAGTCCTTTACCGGGCGGAGAAGTTATTGCAGCGGGATTGGCGAAGCGCCTTTCGGCAGGCACGACAGCGGCGGCGACATCATGCCCATGCTCGCCACGGCGATAATTACGCCGCTGGGCAATTCACAGTTGTATTCCCCGGCCGGGGTGTACGCGGTGTAATAGGTGAGGGTGCTGTCGTTGCGGATGTTGTCGATTTTCGACACCGGTTTACCGATCACCGTTTGCGCGCGTTCTTTCATGCTCGCTTCAGTGGGTTTGACGGTCTGGCAGCCGGCCACGCCGAGTAGCATCGCGCCGACCACGGCGATCTTGCAGAGGTTTGTATGGAGTTTCATGGTGTGTCTTCCTTGGTGTTGTTCTGATTTCCAGGCACAACGATCCCGCACGCTGCGAACAGGCAACGTTGAGGAACATCGGGGGTTGCGGGGGAATATAACGCCAGGTGGCAGGGCGGTCGATTAGCACAAATGTGCTAGTGCGGCGCTCAACAGGCAGCTCGCTAAAACCGCCTGTTGTGCCGAAGGAGGATTATTGTGGACTGTTGAACTGGTCGGAATAGCTGCCAGTCATCAATGCTGAGGCAACGCGATCAGAACCAACGCCGACACGCGAATAGGCAACCCGGTTGACGCCGGTACGATCGGCGCCATCAGAAGCCAGCGCACCTGCACCAACATGATCGGCGCCATCAGAGGCGACTGCGCCAGCACCAACATGATCGGCGCCGTCAGAGGCGACTGCGCCAGCACCAACATGATCGGCGCCATCAGAGGCGACTGCGCCAGCACCAACATGATCGGCGCCATCAGAGGCGACTGCGCCAGCACCAACATGATCGGCGCCATCAGAGGCGACTGCGCCAGCACCAACATGATCGGCGCCATCAGAGGCGACTGCGCCAGCACCAACATGATCGGCGCCATCAGAGGCGACTGCGCCTGCACCGACATGATCGGCACCATCAGAGGCGACTGCGCCTGCACCGACATGATCAGCGCCATCAGAAGCTACGGCCCCCGCACCAACATGATCAGCACCATCAGAAGCCACCGCGCCTGCACCGACGTGATCAGCGCCGTCGGAAGCCACTGCGCCTGCACCCACATGATCAGCACCATCCGAAGCAACCGCTCCGGCACCCACATGATCCGATCCATCGGACGCCAACGCCTGCGGCTGCGCCGCCCAGACATTAGGCACCACCACGGTCGCCACGACCGCCAGAAGCACGCCTGACAACAGCTTGTGTTTCATAGTTTTCTCCACGCCCCGGCAGCCACAAAGGGATAAGGCATCGTCCGTCGCGCATTGGCTAGCGCCACGACTCATTTGGCTGGGGTCAGTCTGGTTGGCGAAAGGCACGGGCACACCGTCAGGCGTGCGGGTGTCGACAGAGTCATGATCAAACTGATTGAGTATAGATCGCGATTGCGCGCCGGGATGGCGGGTGATCGACGGGCGTTAGGCGCTTCTCTTCCTGCCCGACTGGGGCAAAGCTCAAATCAGTCTAAAAACACTGACCCGCCTCGGGTGAGCCTTTGCTAGTCTCAAAGATGTAGGCGAAGACGCAGACTGATGCGCAATCGGATAGCAAGGGGGCGTGGGGCGCGCTCCGAAAGGTACACGGTTAGAAAGATCTCCGCGCTGAGATCCAGCCCTTATGCCGTGTGAAGCAGCCGAGGCCGTACCCTTTTCAATTTGGCCCGGTACTGTGGGAAGCCCGATAAACCTTGTAAGCCAGAGACCAGCACTGGCCGCCTGCTCGAACACCAAAGCCCGCTTCGTGCGGGCTTTGTCGTTCCTGCCAGGTCAGATCGATTTGAGCGCCTGCGCCAGATCGGCGCGCAGGTCTTCGACGTCTTCGACGCCCACCGACAGACGCACCAGACCATCGCCGATCCCCAGTTTTGCGCGGGTTTCAGCAGGAATGGTCGCATGGGTCATGATCGCCGGATGCTCGATCAGGCTCTCCACGCCGCCGAGACTTTCCGCCAGGGCGAAGATCTTCACGTTCTCGAGAAAACGCCGCGCACCGTCGAGGTCACTGTTCAGGTCTACGGAAATCATCCCGCCAAAACCACGCATCTGGCGCTTGGCCAACTCATGCTGCGGATGCGAGGTCAGCCCCGGGTAGTAGACACGTTTGACCTGCGGCTGCTGCTCCAGCCACTGCGCCAGATCCAGCGCATTGCTGCAATGACGCTCCATGCGCAGTGCCAGGGTTTTCACCCCGCGCAAGGTCAGGAATGCATCGAACGGCCCGGCAATCGCGCCGACCGCGTTCTGCAAAAAGCCCAGTTTCTCGGCCAGTTCTTCGTTTTGCCCAACCACGGCGATACCGCCAATCACGTCGGAGTGACCGTTGAGGTATTTGGTGGTCGAGTGCAGCACGATGTCGAAACCCAGCTCCAGCGGCCGCTGGATATACGGGCTGGCAAAGGTGTTGTCGGCCACACAGATAATCCCGCGCGCCCGGCAGATGCGCGCAATGGCCGCCAGATCCGACAGACTCAGCAGCGGGTTGGTCGGCGTCTCGACCATGACCATGCGCGTGTCGTCCTGCAACGACGCTTCGAATGCCGACAGATCGGCCAGATCAACGAAGCTGAAACGGTGCCCGGCACTGCGCTGACGGACCTTGTCGAACAGGCGGAAGGTGCCGCCGTACAAGTCATTGCCAGAGACAATGTGCGAGCCGGCATCGAGCAATTCCAGCACGGTCGAAATCGCCGCCAGACCGGAAGCGAACGCGAATGCACGGGTGCCGCCCTCAAGATCCGCCACGCAACGTTCCAGGGCAAAACGCGTCGGGTTGTGCGAGCGTCCGTAATCGAAACCCTTGTGTACGCCGGGGCTCTCTTGCAGGTACGTGGAGTTGGCGTAGATCGGCGGCATCAGCGCACCGGTGGTCGGGTCCGGCGTCTGCCCGGCGTGAATCACCCGGGTCGCGAAGCCTTGGGAATTGTCGTCGTGCTGACTCATGCGAGGGATCTCCGTAATTGATTGAGCATGTCGGTGCGGGTGATCAGGCCATGGAAGCCCGATGCATCGGCAATGATCGCGACGAGGCCACGGCTGAGCACTGCTTCCAGTTCAGAAAGGCTGGCACCGGGTGCAAGGGTTTGCAGCTTGTCGGTCATCACGCTGGACACCGATTGGCTGAAGCGGGCGGCATCTTCGTGCACCGGCAGGAGGATGTCCGACTCGTCGATCACGCCGACCAGTTGCTTGCCTTCCACCAGCACTGGCAATTGCGAGACATCGGCCAGGCGCATGCGCTGGAACGCGGTCAGCAGGGTGTCGTCAGGGCCGACGCTGATTACGCGGCCGTCCTCGAAACGCCGGGCGATGAGGTCACGCAGGTCACCGTAACCCTTGCGCTGCAACAGGCCTTGGTCGGTCATCCACTGGTCGTTGTAGACCTTCGACAGATAGCGCGTACCGGTGTCGCAGACAAAACTCACCACGCGCTTCGGCTCGGTCTGTTCGCGGCAATAACGCAGCGCCGCCGCGAGCAGGGTGCCGGTCGACGAGCCGCCGAGAATACCCTCGGCCTTGAGTAACTGGCGGGCGTGATCGAAGCTTTCTTCGTCGCTGATGGAATAGGCGTGGCGCACGCTGGAGAGGTCGGTGATCGACGGAATGAAGTCTTCGCCGATGCCTTCCACCGCCCATGAGCCGGGCGTCGGCAGCGAGCCGTCGCGGCTGTATTGGGCCATCACCGAACCGACCGGATCGGCGAGGACCATTTCCAGATCCGGCTGCACGCGTTTGAAGAAGCGGCTCAGGCCCGTCAGCGTGCCGGCCGAGCCGACACCGACAACGATGGCATCCAGGTCATGTTCGGTCTGCGCCCAGATTTCCGGCGCGGTGCTGCATTCATGGGCCAGAGGGTTGGCCGGGTTGTTGAACTGATCAGCGAAGAACGCGCCGGGAATGTCTTTCGCCAGACGAGCGGCGACATCCTGGTAATACTCGGGATGGCCCTTGCCGACGTCGGAGCGGGTGATGTGCACCTCGGCGCCCATGGCCTTCAAGTGCAGGACTTTCTCGGTGGACATTTTGTCCGGCACCACCAGCACCACGCGATAGCCTTTGGCGCGGCCAACCAGTGCCAGACCCAGGCCGGTGTTGCCGGCGGTGGCTTCGACGATGGTGCCGCCGGGTTGCAGGCGACCATCACGCTCGGCGGCGTCGATCATCGCCAGACCGATGCGGTCCTTGATCGAGCCCCCGGGGTTCTGCGATTCGAGTTTGAGAAACAGCGTGCAAGGCCCGGTGTCGAAGCGGGTGACTTGCACAAGCGGAGTATTGCCGATCAGCCCAAGTACGGCAGGGCGTGATTCCTTTGACATTTCTTCACCTCTGGGTGGTGTTGATCGCGTTCCAATCGCGGGGAAAAGACTCGCGTGCAACATAGGCTCAGACATCAGCTGTCGCAACCTTTAGTCGGTCGCCAATTCAGCCATTTCGATCTAACGATAGATCGAAATCAAAGACTTGCCGGGGCGGGTTCGGGGGCGTTTACACAGAGGCGTCATCGAGTTTTCAAAGGGCGTCTTCATGGCGACGAACAGCTTGAATTGACGAGAAATTTCCTGCCGCAAAAACCGCTCAACCGTCGTCCGCGCTGTCAACTCTGCAGCGTTTTCAGGTGAAGTATTGCGATTATTTGATCATGAGGGAAACTTGTGTTGATCAAGATTAAAATGAGTTTGTCTCACTAACGCCCGATCCCGACAATGGCCGCCATCAACAAGACATTGGAGTTGTTTGTTATGGCACTGGCCCATTCCCTTGGATTTCCGCGCATCGGTCGCGACCGCGAACTGAAGAAAGCGCAAGAGGCGTTCTGGAAAGGAGAACTGAACGAGGCCGGTCTGCGTGAAGTCGGTCGCGAGCTGCGCAAGGCCCACTGGGACTTGCAGAAGAACGCCGGCATCGAGCTGCTCCCGGTTGGCGATTTCGCCTGGTACGACCAGGTCCTGACGCACTCGCTGATGTTCGGTGTGATCCCGGAGCGTTTCCGTCCGCATGACGGCAAAGCCAGTCTGCAGACCCTGTTCGGCATGGCCCGTGGCGTCAGCGATAGTTGCTGCGGCGGTGCGCACGCACAGGAAATGACCAAGTGGTTCGACACCAACTATCACTATCTGGTCCCGGAATTCAGTGCTGATCAACGGTTTCAGCTGGGCTGGGAGCAATTGTTCGAAGAGGTCGAAGAAGCCCGCGCCCTCGGTCACAACGTCAAACCGATGATCATCGGTCCGCTGACGTATCTGTGGCTGGGCAAGGCCAAAGGTGCGGAGTTCGACAAACTGGAGTTGCTCGATCGCTTGCTGCCGCTTTATGGGCAGATCTTCGCACGCCTTGCTGCTCAAGGTGTCGAGTGGGTGCAGATCGACGAGCCGATTCTGGTGCTCGACTTGCCGCAGGAATGGAAGAACGCTTTCGAGCGTGCCTACAACCAGATCCAGCGTGATCCGCTGAAGAAACTCCTCGCGACTTACTTTGGTGGTCTGGAAGAGAACCTCGGTCTGGCGGCGAACCTGCCCGTCGATGGTTTGCACATTGATCTGGTACGCGCACCGGAGCAGTACCCGACCATTCTTGATCGTCTGCCGGCTTACAAAGTGTTGTCTTTGGGCGTGGTCAACGGCCGTAACGTCTGGCGCTGCGATCTGGAGAACGCCTTGGCGACATTGCGCCATGCCCATGAGCGTCTGGGTGAGCGTCTGTGGGTCGCGCCGTCCTGCTCGCTGCTGCACAGCCCGGTAGATCTGGGCCGTGAAGACAAGCTTGATGCCGAATTGAAAAGCTGGCTGGCCTTCGCTGTGCAGAAGTGCGAAGAAGTCGCGGTTCTGGCGCATGCCGTCAATGAGCCCGAAGCGCCGAAAGTGCTGCTTGCCCTGACCGAAAGCCGTTTGGTGCAGGCTGCGCGTGCCGCTTCGCCGCGCATTCACAATCCTGCTGTTCAGGCCCGTGTGGCCGCAATCACTGCCAAGGACAGCCAGCGTCAGTCGCTGTTTACCCAGCGCATCGCCAAGCAGCGCGCCGGCCTCGATCTGCCGCTGTTCCCGACCACGACAATCGGTTCGTTCCCGCAAACCGCATCGATCCGTCTCGCTCGTCAGTCGTTCAAACAAGGCAGGCTGACCGAAGCCGAATACACCGAAGCCATGCACAGCGAAATCCGCCACGCGGTGGAGATCCAGGAACGTCTGGGCCTCGATGTGCTGGTGCACGGTGAAGCCGAGCGCAACGACATGGTCGAGTACTTTGCCGAGCAACTCGATGGCTATGTGTTCACGCGCTGTGGCTGGGTGCAGAGTTACGGTTCGCGTTGCGTCAAACCGGCGGTGATCTTCGGCGACCTCAGCCGCCCGAAAGCCATGACCGTCGAGTGGATCCGCTACGCGCAAGGCCTGACCGACAAGGTCATGAAAGGCATGCTGACCGGCCCGGTGACCATGCTGATGTGGTCGTTCCCCCGTGAAGACGTGAGCCGCGAAGTGCAGGCCCGGCAACTGGCGCTGGCGATCCGCGACGAAGTGGTCGATCTGGAAGCTGCCGGGATCAAGATCGTGCAGATCGACGAAGCGGCGTTCCGTGAAGGTCTGCCGTTGCGTCAGGCGCAGTGGCAGCACTATCTGGATTGGGCGACCGAGGTGTTCCGTCTGTGTGCCTCGGGTGTGCGCGACGAAACGCAGATCCACACGCACATGTGCTACAGCGAGTTCAATGATGTGATCGAGTCCATCGCGGCGATGGACGCCGACGTGATCACCATCGAGACTTCTCGGTCGGACATGGAGCTGCTGGGTGCCTTCGAAGCCTTCGCTTATCCGAACGAAATCGGCCCGGGCGTCTACGACATCCACTCGCCACGCATCCCGGATGCGTCGGAAATGGCAAATCTGCTGCGCAAGGCGGCCAAGCGTATTCCGGCCGAACGCCTGTGGGTCAACCCGGATTGCGGTTTGAAAACCCGTGGCTGGCCGGAGACCGAAGCGGCGCTGGTGCACATGGTCACCGCCGCCCGCCAACTGCGCAAAGAACTGGCATAACGCTCAGGTTGGATGAAGTACAAAACCTGTGGGAGCGAGCCTGCTCGCGAAAGCGTCCTGTCAGTCAACATCAATGTTGGATGATCTGCCGCCTTCGCGAGCAGGCTCGCTCCCACAGGGTTTTGTGCAAGTCATGAGATTGGATGGCTTCGCGGGACCTGTTGTTGCTACTGTGGCCAGCCGCAGTCCAGGCGCTCTCGCTACATGAAACATCAACCCGTTATCCAAGCTGTTTCCGACGCCGATATTCCTGACGTTCTGGATTTTGTCTTAAAGGCCCGTGCCGAGCTTTTGCCCAAGCTCAGCGCGGCTGGCATGCCCGATGATCTGGCGCGGTTTGCCGAAGTTTATCTTCACGGGGCAGGGCGCTTTCTGATCGCTCGTCACGAAGGGCAGATTGTCGCCTCAATCGGCTATCTCCCTTACGACCGACGTTTCCCGCACTTGCCCTATCCGGACCTTGAAGTGGTGGAAATCGTCCGCCTGTTTGTCCTGCCATCGCAGCGCCGCTCAGGGCTGGCCGGCGCCCTGTATCGATCACTCAAAGACCTGGCACTCGCCGACGGGGTCGAGGTGATTTATCTGCACACTCATCCGTTTTTACCGGGCGCCATCGCGTTCTGGCAGCGGCAGGGTTTCGAGATTATTGACGTCGACGCTGACCCGGTTTGGCAGACGACACATATGCACGCCGTCATGAATGGAATCGAAGAATCTGCGCCCCATCAAACGGGTCCGTCAGGTAGTGCGCCTTGACTCCGAAAGTCTCCTGTAACCGCTGCGGTGTCAGCACCTCCAGCGGCGCGCCCAACGCCACCAGCCGCCCGCGCTCCAGCACCGCCAGACGATCACACTTCAACGCCTGATTGAGATCATGCAAGGCGATCAGCGTGGTCACCGGCAACGCCTGCACCACGTTGAGAATGGTCAATTGATGCTGAATGTCGAGGTGGTTGGCCGGTTCGTCCAGCAACAGGATTTGCGGTCGCTGGGCCAGGGCCCGGGCGATATGCACTCGCTGCCGCTCACCGCCCGACAGGCTGCGCCAAAGACGCGTGCGCAGGTGCATGGCGTCTACATCGGTGAGCGCTTGCTGGATGATCGTGTCGTCTGCCTGCGACCACGGTTGCAGCGCCGACAGCCAAGGCGTGCGCCCCAGCGCCACAGCGTCGAACACGCGAATGCCGTCATCGGTGTCGGCTTGTTGTTCGACCACCGCCAGCTTCTGCGCAATGCTGCGCCGGGCCATTTTGCCGAGACGAAGACCTTCGAGCAGCACCTCGCCGGCGCTCGGTTCGCGCAACCCCGCCAGCAACTTCAACAGGGTGGATTTGCCCGAGCCATTCGGTCCGACGATGCCCAGCGTCTCGCCGCGCTGAACCTCAAGACTCACACCGTTGAGCAACTCGGCGCCGCGCACTTTGAAGCTCAGACCAGAACAACTCAAAACACTGTTCATCGTGCGGACCTGCGGCCAACCAGAATCAAGGCGAACACCGGCGCCCCGACCAGTGCGGTAATCACCCCGACCGGAATTACCTGGCCCTTGATCAACGTGCGCGACAACACATCGGCGGCAATCAGAAACACTGCGCCGCCCAATGCGCTGGCCGGCAACAAGCGTGCATGCCCGGTGCCGAGCAACAGACGCGCGGCGTGGGGAATCACCAGCCCGACAAAGCCGATCGAACCGACAATCGACACCATCACCGCCGTCACCAGCGCCGCGCAGCCAATCAGCAGAATCTGCACGCGCCGCACCGGAATGCCGAGAGACGCCGCCGAATCTGCGCCAAAGGTAAACGCATCCAGCGCCCGCCGATGCCATAGGCACACGACCAGTCCCAGCACGGCAACCGGCACTGCCAGCCACACCGATGGCCAGCGCACGCCACCGAGATTGCCCAGCAGCCAGAACATGATCCCGCGTGCCTGTTCGGAGCTGGCCGAGCGAGTAATCAGAAACGCCGTCAGCGCATTGAATAACTGCGAACCGGCGATCCCCGCAAGAATGATCTGCCCGGTGCCGCTGGCCGAACCGCTGACCCGCGCCAGCACAATTACCAGCACGAACGCCGTGACTGCGCCGGCAAATGCGCCGACTGACAACGAGATGATCCCGGCGCCAACACCCAGCAGCGCCACCATTACCGCCCCGGTCGAAGCCCCGGCAGAAATCCCCAGCAGATACGGATCGGCCAGTGGATTACGCAGCAGCGACTGCAAAATCACTCCGCACGTCGCCAGACCGGCACCGCATGCGGCCGCGACCAGTGCGCGGGTCAGGCGGTAGTTCCAGACGATGCCTTCGTCGATAGGATCCAGCGCGTACCCGGCGCCCCACAATTTGTTCGCCAGCACTTGCACGACCACGCCCGGATCAATCGAGGTTTCACCGATGGCCACGCCGGCGATCACTGCAATCAACAATGTCGCCAAGGCCAGTAATGTGCGGATCAGGCTGGCACTCATTGCGACAGGTCAAAGCCGTTGAGGGCGGTGGCCAGTTGCTCGATGCCATCGAACATGCGCAGGCTGGCCTGCATGGCCATGGCGTCAAGAATGATGATGCGGTTGTGTTTCACCGCGTCCATGTTGCGGGTCACCGGGTCGCTGCGCAGAAAGGCGAGTTTCTTTTCATAGTCGTCAGCGGGGAAGCGACGGCGGTCCATACGCGCGATCACAAGGAACGTCGGATTGGCTTTGGCGATGGTTTCCCAGCCGACCGTTGGCCACTCTTCATCCGACTCCACCACGTTGCGCACGCCGAGGGTGTTGAGCATGAAATCGGGAACGCCTTTGTGCCCGGCCACGAACGGCTCGATGTCCATTTGTGCGCTGGAGAACCACACCAGCGCGCTGGCGTCCTTCAGTTGTTTGCCTTGGGCGGTGACAATCGACTTGGCGAGGCTGGCCTTGAGTTGATCGTTGAGTTGCTGACCACGCTCCTGCACATCGAAGATCTGCGCCAGTTGGCTCACGCTTTTGTAAATCGTCTCGATGCGAAACGGCGCCAGTCGCGTGCCATCCGCGCCGACAAGGTTGTCCTTGGCTTCGCAATCGGAAGGCAGCAGATAGGTCGGAATCTTCAGCTCATGAAACTGCTCGCGAGTGCCCACCGCACCTTGCGGGCCGACCATCCATTCCAGCTCCACGGCGACCAGTTCCGGGCGCTTGCCGATCACCGATTCGAAACTCGGTTCGTTATCGGCCAGACGCTCGATCTTGTCGTTCTGCGCCTTGTATTTATCCAGCACGTTGTTGAACCACAGCGAAGTGCCGACGACTTTGTCACCCAGGCCCATGGCGTAGAGCATTTCCGTGCCGGCCTGGCCGATGGTCACCGTGCGCTTCGGTGCGTGCTGGAAGGTCAGGGTGCTGCCGCAGTTTTCGATCGTCAGCGGATAGGCCGTCGGGGCCGCCTGCGCCATGGCGCAAAGGCTCAGGCCGGTGATAAGGGTGGCGATGCGGGGCAGCAGCATGGGGCAGTCTCCAGGGGAACCGTACGGGAGCGGGAGAGTACGGATCGGAAACACACCATCGAACGCGGTCAGGGAAACTGCGCAAGGCCGGTCATCAAAAGAAGAAGTACACGGCACGATGTCCTTCCCGGACACCCCGCCGGTTAGTCAGTCACTGTGCCGGCAGGTCTCCTGACTGATGCGTCATCGCCTGGCTCCGGCCTTCCCGGGGTTCACCCAGTGGCAGTTATGGAGCAGGCTCGGCACCTACAGTTGCGGGGGCAGTTCCGATCGATGCTGTGCAAGCACCTCGGATTCCCTATTAATCCCGTTTGGAAACCGGCGGCGGCATGGTAGTCGATCGCGCCGCTGAAGGGGAGACGAATCTGTCATGGCGAGAATCAGTGCTGGCTCATCAAACCGTGCAAGACGCCTAAACGCAGGCCCGGTTCGGAGGGCAGCATTTGCGCAATGCCGAACACTTTGAACGCCGCCAGCATCAACACCAGCCCACCAGGCAGAATGCTCTGGCGATGGGGTTGCAGGCCGGCGAGCTTGAGCTGTTGCACGTTGTTCACTTTCAGCAGAAGTAACGACAGGCGCAGCAGGCCGCCGTAGGTGATGCCGTCCTGGCCGAAGTCGTTGAGGCGATTGGCCTTGAGCACTTTGGCCAGCATGCGTGCGGTGCCGGAGGAGCCAATGGTTTGCTGCCAGCCCTGCGCACGATAGCGTCGGGCAACTTTTTCAAACTGCAGAATGGCGAAACGTTCGGCCTCCTGCAGCGCGCCGGCGGACACATCACCGCCGCGAAAGAATCGCGTGCTCAAAGTGCCGCTGCCGATGGCGATGCTTTCGGTGAGCAACGGTTGTGAGCCTTGGCCGAGGATCAGTTCGGTGGAACCGCCGCCGATATCGACCACCAAGCGCATGTCTTCGGCGCTGGGCAAAGCATGGGTCACGCCGGCGTAGACCAGTCGCGCCTCTTCATGGCCGCAGATGACATCAATGGGAAAGCCCAGATGCCGCTCGGCACTGGCCAGAAACAGCTGCGCGTTGTCCGCCTCGCGCACTGCACTGGTCGCCACCGCACGCACTCGGCCAGCCTCGAAACCGCGCAGCTTCTTGCCGAATCGCGCCAATGCCTGCCAGCCGCGATCCAGTGCCAGTGCATCCAGCGCACCGCCATCAAAGCCTTCGGCAAGCCGCACCGGTTCGCGCAAGGTTTTCACTTCCTGAATCTGCAAGCCCTTTCGACTGCGCACCGACTGGCCGATCAGCAGGCGAAAGGCATTCGAACCCAGGTCGATGGCAGCAAACAGCGAGGCGTCGTCTTTCATGGGAATCCCTGCAGAACGTCCGTCGCAAGGCTCAAGACGGTTTGCGAGGATTCTGCCGTGATCTTGATGACATCCTGATGACGGGGGGCGGGGCGGTTGAATGAATGTGCGGCTGTCATGACACTGTCATTATCCGGCGTCTATGCTGAGGCCAATACATCGCGTGTTCTTAAAGTTTTTGCTGCCAGTTTTGGCAGCTTTTTTTTGCCCGCGATTTGGCTGTTGATCGTTCCCGCGCTCCGCGTGGGAATGCCTGTTGGGACGCTCCGCGTCGAGTGACGCGGAGCGTCACGGGCTGCATTCCTACGCGGAGCGTGGGAACGATCAGCCTGTGTGTTTGCAATTTTGGTGGGGGCTTGGCTAATATACGATCCATATACACATTGTATCGGATTCATATATGGGTATCGTAAAGATTTCAGAGGACATGCACGAGAACCTGCGCATCTCCAGCAACGCGCTCAGCCGCTCGATCAACGCGCAGGCTGAACACTGGATGCGCATCGGCATGCTCGCCGAACTGCACCCCAACCTCGATCACAGCGCCATTTGCCGCTTGCTGATCCGCGCCGAACAGAACGGCGGGCTGGATCTGCAACAACTGACTCAGGAAGCCGTCAGCGCATGAGAAACCAGATCAAGATCAACACCCCGGCCGACATCGCCCAATCGCGCGCTGCCGGCAAACTCGCTGCTGAAGTGCTGGCGATGCTGGTGCCACACGTCAAGGCCGGCGTGACCACTGATCAGCTCGATCAGCTGTGCAATGACTACATCGTCAACGTGCAGAAAGCGGTGCCGGCCAACGTTGGCTATCACGGTTTTCCGAAAACCGTCTGCGCGTCGGTCAACGATGTGGTCTGCCACGGGATTCCGTCGGGCACACCGCTGAAAGATGGTGACATCGTCAACCTCGACATCGCGGTGATCAAGGATGGCTGGTTCGGCGACACCAGCCGTATGTACGTGGTCGGCGAGGCGACGCCTGAAGCGCAGCACCTGATCAAGACCACCTACGAGGCGATGTGCGCGGGCATCCGCGTGGTGAAACCGGGCGCGACGTTGGGTGATATCGGCCATGCGATCCAGAGCCTGGCGGAGAAGGAAGGCTTCAGCGTGGTGCGCGAGTACTGCGGGCACGGGATCGGCAAGGTCTATCACGATGAGCCGCAGATTCTGCATTACGGCTTTCCCGATCAGGGGATGAAGCTCAAGGCCGGGATGATTTTTACCGTGGAGCCGATGCTCAATGCCGGCAAGCGTCATGTGAAAAACATGCCGGATGGCTGGACCGTGCTGACCAAGGACGGCTCATTGTCGGCGCAGTGGGAGCATATGGTGGCGGTGACGGAGACGGGGTTTGAAATTCTCACCGCCTGGCCGGATGAGATAGAAGGCTACCGCGCTATTGTCTGAAACCGCGTCGACTGGTTCCCTCACCCTAGCCCTCTCCCGGAGGGAGAGGGGACTGACCGGGTTGTTTTGGCGTTATACATCGACTTGAAAGTCCTGAGTCGAACTCAGGTCCTGAAAAGCCCCCGATCTGCTCCCTTTCCCCCTCGCCCCCCTTGGGGGAGAGGGCTGGGGTGAGGGGGTAAATCTCACAGACAACACGCTATCAGTGAGCACCGGCCGCTTTGTTGAGGTCGCTTTCAGTCCATTCGGTATAGACGCAAGCATCAGCAGTCGCCCAACGCACTTGCACCGGATCGCCAGCCTTGAGCGGCATACCGGTGGCGGACAAGGCCTTCACCGTCATCGAAGTACCGCCGGAAGTGATCACGCTGCAGGTCTGGCTCTCACCAAGAAACAACACCTCCACGACTTTTGCTGAGACCTCATTCCAACCTGACGGCAGCGGCTCGCTAATCGCCTGCGCCACGCTCAACGCCAGTGCCTTTTCCGGCCGCACCATCAGCAACACATCCTGATCCGTATGCAACCCAGCGGTCAGTCGAATCGACAACGACTGCCCCTCAAAACTCGCCGCCGCATTGCCCTGCGCCTTGAGCTTGAGGAAATTCGAGTTGCCCAGAAACGACGCCACAAACGCATTCGGCGGATTCTGATAAAGGTCATACCCGCTGCCCAGACCGACAATCTTGCCGTCACTGAAAATCGCGATGCGTTGCGACAAACGCATGGCTTCTTCCTGGTCGTGGGTCACGTAAACAATAGTGATGCCCAAGCGACGATGCAGTTGGCGCAATTCATCCTGCAAGTCCTCGCGCAGTTTTTTATCCAGCGCCCCCAGCGGTTCATCCATCAGCAAAATCCGCGGCTCATAGACCAGCGCGCGCGCAATGGCGACACGTTGCTGCTGGCCGCCAGACAATTGCGAAGGGCGGCGATGAGCGAATTGCTCAAGCTGCACCAGTTTCAGCATGGCATCGACACGCTTGTCGCGTTCCGCCGCCGCCAGTTTGCGAATCGCCAAGGGGAAGGCAATGTTGTCGCGTACCGACAGATGCGGGAACAACGAATAGCGCTGGAACACCATGCCGATGTCACGCTTGTGCGGCGGTACATTCACCAGCGATTGACCGTTGACGAGGATCTCGCCGCTGCTTGGCGTTTCAAATCCGGCAAGCATCGATAGCGTGGTGCTTTTGCCTGAGCCGCTGGAGCCAAGGAAGGTGAGGAATTCGCCGTCCTTGATGTCCAGCGAGATGTTGTCGACGGCGGCAAAATCACCGTAGTGCTTGTTCAGGTTGCGCAGGCTGACCAGCGGTTTGTCGTTCTGCTGGGAGGCGTCTTTGATCACGGCACTCATGTCGTACTCCTGGCGCTCAGGCGCTGATTTCGTTGCGCCGGCGCAGTGCGGCGGCGATGACCATGACCAAAACCGACAAGCCGATCAGCAGCGTCGAAGCGACGGCGATCACCGGTGTCAGGTCCTGGCGCAGGGTGGTCCACATTTTCACGGGAAGGGTTTGCAGGGTCGGGCTGGCCATCATCACGCTGAGCACCACTTCGTCCCACGAAACCAGGAAGGCGAAGAGGGCGCCGGCAACCATGCCCGGACGAATCGCCGGGAACGTCACTTTGAACACCGCTTGCAGGCGCGAGGCACCGCAAATCACCGCGGCGTCTTCAATCGACTGATCGAACAGTTTCAGCGAGTTGATGATCGAGATGATGGTAAACGGCAATGCGACAATCACATGGCTGACCACGAAAGCGAACATGGTCCCGGTATAACCGAGCTTGAGAAACAGCGCGTACACCGCCACGGCGATGATCACCAACGGCACGATCATCGGCAGGGTGAACAGGCCGTAGAGCATTTCTCGCCCGGGAAAGCGCCCGCGCACCAGCGCAAATGCAGTCGGCAAACCGAGGGCCACGGCGCAGATTGTGGTCAGCACGGCAACTTTGAGGCTGGCCGCAGCGGCGTTCATCCAGTCCGGGTTGGAGAAGAACTGGCCGTACCATTTCAGCGTCCAGCCCGGTGGCGGGAACACCAGCCACTGCGAAGAGCCGAACGACAGCAGCACGATGAACACGATCGGCAACAGCAGGAACAGACCGATCAGCCCGGTGGTGGCGTAGAGGCCGAAGCGCATCCGGCGGCTCATCGCATTGGGAGTCAGGAGCATGTCGGCTTACCTCGCGTTACTGGCGCCAACCGGGGATTCCGGCTGAAGCTTCAGGTAGAAGTAGAACAGCACCAGCGTGATCGCGATCAGCAACGCGGCGCCGGCACTGGCCAGGCCCCAGTTGAGGAACGATTGCACCTGCTGAATGATGAACTCCGGCAGCATCATGTTCTGCGCCCCGCCGAGCAGCGCTGGGGTGACGTAGTAACCGAGCGACATGACGAACACCATCAAGCCACCGGAGGCCAGACCCGGCCGGCACAGCGGCAGGAACACCCGGAAGAAGTTGGTCCACGGACTGGCGCCGCAGATCGAACCGGCCTGCAAGATCATCGGGTCGATGGCCTGCATAGTCGCCTGCAACGGCAGCACAATGAACGGAATCATGATGTAGCTCATGCCGATCACCACACCGGTGAGGTTGTGCACCATTTCCAGCGGCTGATCGATGATGCCCATCGCCATCAAGGCCTTGTTGATTACACCGGAGGCTTGCAGCAGCACCAGCCACGAATAGGTGCGGGCGAGCAGGCTGGTCCACATCGACAGCAGCACGATGTTGAGAATCCAGCGCCCCCAGCCGCGTGGCACCAGAGTGATCGCCCAGGCCAGCGGAAAGCCCAGCAGCAGGCTGAACAGCGTCACCAGCCCGGCCACCGAAAAGGTGTTGAGCAGCACTCGGGCATACGCCGAGTTGGCGAACAGTTGTTCGTAGTTGCCGAGGCCTGGGGTCGGTTCGAGCACGCCGCGCAACAGCAGGCCAATCAACGGCGCGAGAAAGAACAGGCCGATGAACAACAGCGCCGGGGCGAGGTTGCCGGCGCCGCGCCAGCGTTGTCTGAGGGACGGGGCTTGCTGCATCGCAACCGCCTGTGTTCCGTGGGCCGAACCGGCAGCGCTTGCGGCGCTCCCGGTAGCAGTGGAGGGACGGGACGCGGTGGCCGCCATTTTCATTTGACCAGCCATTCGTTCCACCGTGTCGCGATGGCCTGGCCGTTTTTGGCCCAGTACGCGAAATCAAGAGTGATCTGATCCTTAGCGTAGGCAGTCGGCAGGTTGGGGGCCAGCGTCGAATCCAGACGCTCCACACTGTCGAGGTTGACCGGGGCGTAGGCGGTCAGGTTGGAGAAGTCGGCCTGGCCTTTGGCGCTGCTGGCGGCGGCCAGAAACTTCATCGCCGCATCCTTGTTTTTCGAGCCTTTTGGAATCACCAGAATGTCGGCCATGACCAGGTTCTGTTTCCAGCTCACGCCGACCGGCGCGCCGTCTTCTTGCAGGGCGTGAATGCGACCGTTCCAGAACTGGCCCATGCTCGCTTCACCGGACGCCAGCAGTTGCTGCGACTGCGCGCCACCGCCCCACCAGACGATGTCTTTCTTGATGGTGTCGAGTTTCTTGAAGGCGCGATCCAGATCCAGCGGGTAGAGCTTGTCAGCTGCTACGCCGTCGGCCAGCAGCGCCAGTTCGAGTACGCCGGGGCTTGGCCATTTGTACAGGGCGCGTTTGCCGGGCCAGGTTTTGGTGTCGAATAGGGCGCTCCAGTCCTGCGGCTTGTTGGCGCCGAGTTTGCCCTCGTTGTAGCCGAGGACGAAGGAGAAGAAGAACGAGCCGACACCGTGATCGCTGACGAAACGCGGGTCGATCTTGTCGCGCTGGATGACTTTGAAATCGAGGGGTTCGAGCAGGCCTTCAGCGGCGGCGCGCAGGGCGAAATCGGCTTCGACATCGACCACGTCCCACTGCACGTTGCCGCTCTCGACCATGGCTTTGAGTTTGCCGTAGTCGGTCGGGCCGTCCTGCACGACGGTGATGCCGCTGGCCTTGCTGAACGGATCGGCCCAGGCCTGTTTCTGCGCATCCTGGGTGCTTCCGCCCCAGCTGACGAAGTTCACGCTTTCGGCAGCCATTGCAGCCTGGCCGGTGACGCTGAGCAGTCCCGCAAAAAAGATCGCGGTTGCAGCTTTGTTCAACACCATTTTCACGCCCTCATTGTTGTGTTTTTGAGCGGGCTTGCGTTGTTGCCCGCCTGTCGGGAGCAGTAGATGGACGTCCGTGGGAGTGTCCGGTCTATGGAATATCATATTATGGTATTCCAAGCTTTGTGCAAGCACTTTGCCTTACCGGTTATCTGGCCGGGCGGTTATTTGATGCGTTCGGCTTGGATGTTTTTGTGAATGTTAGATCCAGCCCCTCACCCCAGCCCTCTCCCTTCGGGAGAGGGGGCCGATCGGAGGCTGTTCAAAACCTGAGTTCGGCTCGGAATCTCAGGTCGGCGTATAGCGTGCAATCACCTCGGTAGGCTCCCTCTCCCTCTGGGAGAGGGCTGGGGTGAGGGCAGCTTTATTCAGTGAACGGAATGCTCTCGACCACTTCCAGGTCATAGCCGGTCAGGCCAGCGTACTTGAGCGGCGGGCCGAGATGCCGCAGCTTGCCCACCCCAAGATTCTGCAAAATCTGCGCCCCAGTCCCCACCTCCGAATAAATCCGCGATTGCGAGCGGCTGAACTGCCGTGGCGGCTGAGTCAGTTGCGGCACCCGTTCCAGCAACGCCTGCGACGATTCATGATTGGCCAACACCACGACAACCCCATGACCCTCAGCCGCAACCCGTTGCAACGCCGCCCACAGCGTCCAGTTGGTCGGCCCGCTGTACTCGGCGCCGACCAGATCGCGCAGCGGATCGATCACATGCACGCGCACCAGCGTCGGTTCTTCACGGCGCAAATCACCCATGACCATCGCCATGTGCACACCGCCCTCGATGCGATCCTCAAACGTGATCAAACGGAAGGTGCCATGCACCGTCGGCAGCTCACGCTCACCAATCCGTTCGATGGTGTGTTCGGTGCTCAGGCGATAGTGGATCAGGTCGGCGATGGTGCCGATCTTGATCCCGTGCTTGCGCGCAAACACTTCCAGATCCGGGCGGCGGGCCATGGTGCCGTCGTCGTTCATCACCTCGACGATCACCGAGGCCGGGGTGAAACCGGCCAGACGTGCCAGGTCGCAACCGGCTTCGGTGTGACCGGCGCGGGTCAACACGCCACCTTCCTTGGCGCGCAGGGGGAAAATGTGGCCCGGCTGCACCAGGTCTTCGGCGCGGGCATTCGGTGCGACAGCGGCGGCAACCGTGCAGGCGCGATCAGCTGCGGAAATGCCGGTGGTCACGCCAACCGCCGCTTCAATCGACACGGTAAACGCGGTGCTGAACACGCTGCCATTGGCCGGGACCATTTGCTCCAGGCCCAAACGCTGGCAATGTTCGTCGGTCAACGTCAGGCAGATCAACCCGCGCGCTTCACGGGCCATGAAGCTGATCGCCTCGGGCGTGCAACGGTCGGCGGCCAGCAGCAGGTCGCCTTCGTTTTCGCGGTCTTCGTCATCGACCAGCAAGACCATTTTGCCGAGACGATAATCTTCGATGATTTCTTCAATGCTGTTGAAGGCCATGCTGGACTCTCAGGGTTTGTTGGAAATATATTGGTATACCATAATACAAAATAAACAAAGAGGTCACTATGAAGGCGTACTGGATTGCTCACGTGGATATAGCTGATGCCGATCACTACAGCCAATACACCCAGCGCGCGCCGGCGGCGTTCGCCGCGTTCGGCGCGAGGTTTCTGGCCAGAGGCGGGCGCAGCGAGGCGATGGAAGGGCGCGAGACGCCGCAACGCAGCGTAGTGATCGAGTTTGAGAGCTACGAAAAAGCCGTGGCGTGCTACCACTCGGCGGCGTATCAGGAAGCGAAAAGTTATCGCGAAGAATGGGCGAAGGCAGACATCATCATCGTCGAAGGTATGCCGTCAGTTTAAGCCACACCACTTCACCCCTGTGGGAGCGAGCCTGCTCGCGAAGGCGTCGTGTCAGTCGGTACACATGTTGAATGTTCGACCGCATTCGCGAGCAGGCTCGCTCCCACAGGGGTGAAGTGGTGATCAGCGGATGAAGTGGATCTTGCCGCTATCATCATTGCCCATGTAGATCCCATAAACCCCAGCCTGGCGCTCTTCGATATAGCGCTCAAGAATCTGCCGGATCGCCGGGTAATAGATCTGTTCCCACGGAATCTCTTCAGGCGCGAAGAATTTGTAATCCATGGTTTCCGGGCCGTACTGCCCGGTGATCTCCAGTGCGATCGCACGGAAGATGATGTACACCTCGCTGATCTTCGGCACGCTGAAAATCGAATACGGCGAGACGATTTCCGCGCGCACGCCGCTTTCTTCCCAGACTTCACGGATCGCCGCTTGCTCGGTGGTCTCGCCGCTTTCCATGAACCCGGCCGGCAACGTCCAGGTGCCTGGGCGTGGTGGGATCGCCCGTTGGCACAACAGGTATTTGCCGTCCTGCTCGATGATGCAGCCGGCGATGATCTTCGGATTGACGTAGTGGATGTAGCCGCAGCCGCGACACATCAGGCGCTCGTGCGTATCGCCCGGCGGTATCTGCTGACCGAGGTCAGGGCCACCGCATTTCGGGCAATAGCTCGGGCTGAACATATCAGTGACCTATACGCGGTTCTTTCAGCGCGATGGGCAGGGTGATCGGTGGCGTAGCGCCGGTCTCTTCCTGCTTGCGCTTGAGATAGTCGAGCGCTACCGCAGCGGCAGCGCGAACGTGATCAACACAGGCCTGATGCGCCGCCAGCGGATCGCCGCTCTTGATCGCCTCGACCATTTTTTCCATTTCGTGGTTACTCGCGCCGCGACGGTTTTCCTGAGATACCGAGGTCGCACGCAGGTAGCTGATGCGCGCCTGCAACTGACGCAGTTGAGTTGCCGCCACATGGTTGCCCGAGCCTTCGAGCAGCACGTCGTAGAAGCCCTGCACCGAGTCGATCACCTGTTGCAGCTCGCCGTCCTTGAGCGCCTTGCGGTTGTCGTCGAGGGCTTTTTCCAGGGCTTTGATGTCCTTGGCCTTGGCGCGCAGGGTGAACAGCTGCACGATCAAACCTTCCAGCACACAACGCAACTCGTAGATATCGACGGCATCGGCGAGGGTGATGATCGCCACGCGCGGGCCTTTGGCATCGGCGAACTCGACCAGGCCTTCGGATTCCAGGTGACGCAAGGCTTCACGCACCGACGTACGGCTCACGCCGAGGCGATCGCACAGATCGCGTTCGACCAGACGATCACCGGGCATGAGCTGGAAATTCATGATCGCGCTACGCAGTTTATCCAGCACGATTTCGCGCAGGGTAACGGGGTTGCGATTGACCTTGAAGCTGTCGTCGAGTGGCTGGCGTTTCATGGGGTCCGCTCTTTAAATTGGCTGTCCATGCCAGACGGGCATCTAAACAGCCGAGGGGTTGACTGGGGCCTCGGCGTCGGCTTCGGCAAAGGCTTCACGGGCCAGCCGGAAACTGTCCACGGCCGCCGGAACGCCGCAATAAATGCCGACCTGAAGCAGAATTTCGCGTATTTGCTCACGACTCAGGCCGTTACGCAAGGCGCCACGCACATGTAGCTTGAGTTCGTGCGGACGGTTGAGCGCCGAGATCATCGCCAGGTTGATCATGCTGCGCTCCTTGAGCGACAAACCTTCGCGACCCCAGACATGGCCCCAGCAGTATTCGGTGACCATTTCCTGCAAGGGGCGAGTGAAGTCGTCGGCGTTTTCGATTGAGCGCTGCACGTAGGCTTCGCCCAATACCTGAGTGCGGATTTTCAGGCCTTTTTCGTATTTTTCGTTACTCATCATTCCTCCTCACCACACCATCCCCTGTGGGAGCGAGCTTGCTCGCGAAAGCGTCATTACGTTCAACATTGATGTCGACTGACACTACGCCTTCGCGAGCAAGCTCGCTCCCACAGAGTTGTGCATTGTTGTCTCAGGCCAGTGTTGGCAACGGCCCGAGCTTGCCTTTGTGGTAAATCATCGGCGTCACCGGTTGCTCGGGCAGGATCAGGTTCTTCACCGCGCCAACGATAATCGCGTGATCACCACCATCGTACTCACGCCACAACTCGCACTCGATGATCGCCGTGGCCTTGGCCAGAATCGGGTTACCCAAATCGCTCAAATGCCACTCGATGTCCTTGGCCTTGTCCTTGCCCTTACCGGCAAACGCATAGGCCTCAGCGGTCTGGTCAGCGGACAGCAAATGGATCGCAAACTTCTTGCTGTCACGCAGCACCGGGTAGGTGTCGGAAGCGTAGTTAGGGCAGAACAGCACCAGCGCCGGGTCAATCGACAGCGCGCTGAAGGCGCTGGCAGTGATGCCGACAATTCCGCCATCCGGGTCGAGGGTGGTGACCACCGTGACGCCGGACGGGAACGAGCTCATGACGTCTTTGTAAATGCCGGGTTCGATCATTTCGCAGGACTCCTAGCGCATCACAAACGGATCAGGCATTGGTGCCTGAGAAAGGTTGATCCACACCGTTTTCAGTTCGGTGTAGGCCAGCACCGAATCGATGCCGCTTTCGCGTCCATAGCCACTGTTCTTGAAGCCGCCGATCGGCGCCATTGCTGACACTGCGCGGTAGGTGTTGACCCAGATAATCCCCGAGCGTACATCGCGCGCCAGGCGATGGGCGCGGCCCAGGTCGCGGGTCCAGATGCCGGCGGCGAGGCCGAATTGCGAGTCGTTGGCGATGGCCAGCGCTTCGGCTTCGTCTTTGAAGCGAATCACCGAGGCGACCGGACCGAAGACTTCTTCCTGCATGATCTTCATCGAATTGCGGTCGCATTCGAACAGCGTCGGCTCGTAGAACCAGCCTTCACCGAGATCGGTTGGGCGCTTGCCGCCGGTACGCAAACGCGCGCCTTCAGCGATGGCATCGGCGACCAGACCTTCGACCACCGCCAGTTGCTGCGCGGTCGCCATCGGGCCCATCTCGCTATTGTCTTCCTGCGGGTTGCCGATGCGGATGCGCTGGGCGCGTTCGACCAGACGATTGACGAACTCGTCGTAGATTTCGTCCTGCACCAGCAGGCGGGAACCGGACACGCAACTCTGTCCGGACGCTGCGTAGATCCCGGCAATCGCGCCGTTGATCGCGCTGTCCAGATCGGCGTCGGCGAAGATGATGTTCGGCGACTTGCCGCCCAGTTCCAGCGATAGCTTGGCGAAGTTTTCGGCGCTGCTGCGCACCACATGCCGCGCCGTGGCTGCGCCGCCGGTGAAGGCGATTTTGCGGATCAACGGATGGCGGGTGAGGGCGGCGCCGGTGCTTGGGCCGTAACCGGTGACGACGTTGACCACGCCCGGCGGAATCCCGGCTTCGAGGGCCAGGCGCGCCAGTTCAAGAATCGTTGCGGATGCGTGCTCGGACGGCTTGATCACAATCGTGTTGCCGGCGGCGAGGGCCGGGGCGAGTTTGATCGCGGTCAGGTACAGCGGGCTGTTCCACGGAATGATCGCCGCGACTACGCCCATGGCTTCGTGCACGGTGTAGGCGAACAGATCCGGCTTATCCAACGGCAGCGTGCCGCCTTCGAGCTTGTCGGCGAGGCCTGCGGTGTAGTGGAAGAACTCCGGCAGATAGCTGACCTGGCCACGGGTTTCGCGGATCAGTTTGCCGTTGTCGCGGCTTTCCAGCTGCGCCAGTTGCTCCTTGTTTTCTGCGATCAAATCACCGAGACGGCGCAGCAATTTGCCGCGCGCGGTGGCGGTCAGGCCGCGCCACGCCGGGCTGTCGAAAGCAGTCTGTGCCGATTGCACGGCGCGTTCGACGTCGGCCTCATCAGCGTCAGGCAATTCCGCCCAGGCTTGCGCGGTTGCCGGGTTGAGGCTTTCGAAGGTCTTGCCGGAGAGGGCGTCTACCCATTCTCCGCCGATGCACATCTGGAAGCGTGCGAGTGTCATGCAACGATCCCCTTTATATGGTTTTGTCGGGAGTGTGCGAATTGGAGAAATTCCAGCAGCGTCTGGTTGACCAGACGCGGCGACTCTACGGGCATCATATGCCGTTGCTCAGGCAGCACGGCAACCTTCGCACCGGGGATGCACCGGGCCAGTTGCTCGGCCATTTCCGGGGTCGAACCAGGATCGAGTTCACCCGTGGCGATCAGCGTCGGCGCCTGAATGCTGCCCAGGTCGTCGGCGCGGTACATGTCTTGAGTGGCGAACAATTCGTAGGTGGTCAGGTAACCCTGTGGATCATTATTGGCGAGGGTCTGGCGCAATGCGGCGATCTGCGCCGGGTTGGCCGCCTGGTACTCGCGGCTGAACCAGCGTGACAACGCTGCTTCGGCATTGGCGTCCGGGCCATGTTCCGCCGCTTGCGCGGTACGGGCAATGACGCCGGCACGCTGTTCTTCGCTGCGGTTGAACACGCTGTTCAACACCACCAGGCTTTGCAGGCGCTCCGGGTAATGCAGGGCAAAGGCCCGCGCGACCAGACCGCCCATGGAGAAACCGATCACCGCTGCCTGCGGCAGATTCAGGTGATCGAGCAGCTCGAGCAACTGATCGGCGTAACCGAGCAGGGCGGTGCCGCTGGCCGGTCGCGGGCTGGCGCCATGACCAAGCATGTCGTAGGCGATCACTTGGTACTGGCTGGACAGGCCGACAATCTGCCCGCCCCACATTTCTTTGTTCAGGCCCACGCCGTGGATCAAAACCACGGGCTGGCCTTGGCCGGTCGCCAGGTAACTGGTGCCAGCCGGGGTGAGTTCAGCGGTGAGCCGAATCATGGAGCGCTCCTGCAGTGCCTTTTTATTGTGATTACTGGGCTTTTTCGGCGGCCAGTTCTTCCAGATCGATGTAGCGGTTGCCGATGCGCGGGTGCAGGCGACCACCGTCGGCGCAACCCAGCACGACGACGATTTCGTCGGCACGCGGCGCGTCTTCGATCTGCATTTCCAGAGTGATGTAGTGCGAACGCTGACCTTCGTCGTCCTTGTGCATCATCGGGATCTGAATCGAGGTGCCCGGACCGCCGCGCTTGTTGGTGAAGCTCAGGTAGCTCTTGGCGTTGACCGCTTCGCGGTAGTGGTTGCCGAAGCGCAGGGTGTGGATCACGGCGGAGGCGTGTTCGATCTCGCCATCGGCACCGACCACAGCGGCTTTGCCGTAGGCCTCGATTTTCTCGGCACCGCCGATGATGCCGACCAGACGCTCAACCATCAGTGCACCGAGGTCGGAGCAGTTGGCGCGGATCTGCGGCTTGAGGTCTTCAACGAAACCGTTGCCCACCCATGGGTTTTTCATCACCACGGCGAGGCCGACCATGGTCACTGGCTTGTCGGTGGCCTTGCCGCCTTCGATGAAGGTTTCTTCGACATAGCTGACGATCTTGCGAATTTCGAAACTCATGAGCTGCTCCGTTGGGGGATTGAGAGTGTCTGTGCGTCTGATGGTATACCATAATACCGATCGTGCAAGTCCCCCCTCGCAAGAATTGCGTCATACATCCGGCGAATGGCGCTGCATTCACTGACAGCCACAAATTCCAAGACCACCTCTAAACCCTGTGGGAGCGAGCCTGCTCGCGAAAGCGGTGGGTCAGCCAATAAACTGGGTGACTGGTGCACCGCTTTCGCGAGCAAGCTCGCTCCCACAGGGGAATTCATCTGTTACAGGGAGCGGCTTTCGGTTAACAAAAGATAACGTGGCGCCGATTGTCAGACGTTTCGAAAGCCCGATAGGATGAGCCAGCTTCCGAAGTGGCTCTGGATTGCGGGTTTCAGGACTATGCTCCTGAGCAGCCATCAGCGGAGCACACTTGCGGCGCCCTTGAAGGCCAGATGGCCTAACAATAATAAAGAGGGGAAGGTCTATGAGTCGTTGCCGCCTGCCGGCGTTACGCAACACCGCGTTGCTGGCCACAGCACTCTCGCTGCTGGGCTTTGCCACGTTATCGGCACCGGTGATTGCCGCCGAGGCTCCGGCCGATGTGGTCTATGCCACTGAATCCGCCAAAGCCGCGAAAAGCCTGATTCTCGATGTCGTCCACGCTGGCGCACGCCTGGTCGCGGTCGGCGATCGCGGGCACATTCTCTATTCCGATGACCAGGGCAAAACCTGGAAACAGGCCAAGGTGCCGAGCCGGCAACTGCTGACCGCGGTGTACTTTGTCGACGACAAGCACGGCTGGGCGGTCGGGCACGACGCGCAAATCCTCGCCAGCGCAGACGGCGGTCTGACCTGGACCAAACAATTCGAAGACCTCAAGCGTGAATCGCCGCTGCTCGACGTCTGGTTCAAGGACGTCGACAGCGGCCTTGCCGTGGGCGCATACGGCGCGCTGCTGGAAACCACCGACGGCGGCAAGAACTGGCAAGACGTCAGCGACCGCCTCGACAACGAAGATCAATTCCACCTCAACGCCATCGCCGCGGTGAAGGACGCCGGGCTGTTTATCGTCGGTGAGTCGGGCAGCATGTTCCGCTCCGCCGACGAGGGCCAGACCTGGGAAAAACTCGAAGGCCCGTACGAAGGCTCGCTGTTTGGCGTGATCGGCACGGCACAACCGCAAACCCTGCTGGCCTACGGCTTGCGCGGCAATCTCTTCCGCTCAACGGATTTCGGCAACACCTGGGAACAGGTCGAATTGAAAGCTGCACGCGGTGCCCTGGAGTTCGGCCTGTCCGGCGCCACCCTGCTCGAAGACGGCTCGATCGTCATCGTCGGCAACGGCGGCTCGGTGATCAGCAGCAGTGACAATGGCGAGACCTTCAGTGTGTTCAACCGTCCGGACCGCATTTCGCTGTCATCGGTCACCGCTGCCGGCGACGGCAACCTGATTCTGAGCGGGCAGGGTGGCGTTCACACCACGCTGCCGAACGGTGCCGAGATCAATAACAAGAAGGCGGGGCTATGACTTCCTTGATCACTCCTCAGCAGGACAAGGCGACGTTTCTTGAGCGCCTGATCTTCAACAACCGCCCGGCCGTGATCCTGATCTGTCTGGTGGTGAGCATTTTCCTGTTCTGGCAGGCCACGCTGATCCGGCCATCGACCAGTTTCGAAAAAATGATCCCGCTCAAGCATCCGTTCATCGAGAAGATGATGGAGCACCGCAACGATCTGGCGAATCTCGGCAATACCGTGCGGATTTCGGTGGAAGCCAAGGACGGCGACATCTTCTCCAAGGAGTATATGGAGACCCTGCGCCAGATCAACGACGAGGTGTTCTACATCTCCGGCGTCGACCGCTCCGGCCTGAAATCGCTGTGGAGTCCGAGCGTGCGCTGGACCGAAGTGACCGAAGAGGGTTTTGCCGGCGGTGAAGTGATTCCACAGAGCTACAACGGCTCGCAGGACAGCCTCGATCTGTTGCGTAACAACGTGCTCAAGTCCGGTCAGGTCGGGCGTCTGGTGGCCAACGACTTCAAGTCGAGCATCGTCGACATCCCGCTGCTGGAGTCCTACCCGGATCCGGAAGACCAAGGCAAGCTGCTCGCGCTGGACTACCGCAAGTTCTCCCATGAACTCGAAGACAAGATCCGCAACAAGTTCGAAGCGCAGAACCCCAACGTCAAAATCCACATTGTCGGTTTCGCCAAAAAGGTCGGCGACCTGATCGACGGTCTGGTGATGGTCGTGCTGTTCTTCGGCATCGCGTTCGTCATCACCCTGATTCTGCTGCTGTGGTTCACCAACTGCGTACGCAGCACCATCGCCGTATTGAGCACGACGCTGGTGGCGGTGGTCTGGCAGCTCGGCTTGATGCACTTCTTCGGTTTCGGACTCGATCCGTATTCGATGCTGGTGCCGTTCCTGATCTTCGCCATCGGTATTTCCCACGGCGTGCAGAAGATCAACGGTATTGCCCTGCAGTCCAGCGAGGCCGACAACGCACTGACCGCAGCGCGCCGCACCTTCCGGCAACTGTTCCTGCCGGGGATGATTGCGATTCTTGCGGACGCGGTGGGTTTCATTACCCTGTTGATCATCGACATCGGCGTGATCCGCGAATTGGCGATCGGAGCCTCCATCGGCGTGGCAGTAATCGTGTTCACCAACCTGATTCTGCTGCCGGTCGCCATTTCCTATGTCGGTATCAGTAAACGGGCGATCGCCAAGAGCAAGAAAGACGCGAACCGCGAACATCCGTTCTGGCGCCTGCTGTCGAACTTCGCCAACCCGAAAGTCGCACGCATCTCGGTGCTGCTGGCGCTGATCGCCTTCGGCGGCGGCCTCTGGTACAGCCAGAACCTGAAAATCGGCGACCTCGACCAGGGCGCACCGGAACTGCGTCCGGACTCGCGCTACAACAAGGACAACAACTTCATCATCAGCAATTACTCCACCAGCTCTGACGTACTGGTAGTGATGGTCAAGACCAAGGCTGAAGGCTGCTCGCGTTATGAAGCCATGGCGCCGATCGATCAGTTGATGTGGAAGATGCAGAACACCGAGGGCGTGCAGTCGGCGATCTCGCTGGTGACCGTGTCCAAGCAGATGATCAAGGGCATGAACGAAGGCAACCTGAAATGGGAAACCCTGTCGCGCAACCCGGACGTGCTGAACAACTCGATTGCCCGTGCCGACGGCCTGTACAACAACAGTTGCTCGCTGGCGCCAGTGCTGGTGTTCCTCAACGATCACAAGGCCGAAACCCTCGATCGGGCGGTACATGCGGTGCAGGAGTTTGCCCAGGAGAATAACAAGGACGGTCTGGAGTTCATCCTCGCCGCCGGTAATGCCGGCATCGAAGCGGCCACCAACGAAGTCATCAAACAGGCTGAGCTGACCATCCTGATTCTGGTGTACATCTGCGTGGCGGTGATGTGCATGATCACCTTCCGTTCGTGGGCGGCGACCTTGTGCATCGTCCTGCCGCTGGTGCTGACCTCGGTACTCGGCAACGCGCTGATGGCGTTCATGGGCATCGGCGTGAAGGTTGCAACGTTGCCAGTGGTGGCGCTGGGTGTGGGGATTGGTGTCGACTACGGCATCTATATCTACAGCCGCCTGGAAAGTTTCCTGCGTGCCGGGCTGCCGTTGCAGGAAGCCTATTACCAGACGCTGAAATCCACCGGTAAAGCGGTGCTGTTCACCGGCCTGTGCCTGGCGATCGGCGTGTGCACCTGGATCTTCTCGGCGATCAAGTTCCAGGCCGACATGGGCCTGATGCTGACCTTCATGCTGCTGTGGAACATGTTCGGTGCGCTGTGGCTGCTGCCGGCACTGGCGAAGTTCCTGATCAAGCCGGAGAAACTGGCGGGGCAGAAGGGCAATTCGCTGTTTGCGCATTGATCTGAAAAGCTGAAACGACAAAGCCGCAACCTTTAGGGGTTGCGGCTTTTTTTTGGATGAAGATCAAGGTCAAGATCAAGAGCCCCTCACCCTAGCCCTCTCCCGGAGGGAGAGGGGACTGATTGGGGGATATTGGAGATTTACGCCGACTTGAACGATTTGCTGTGAATCCATAATCGACTCGGTTTTTCAGGTCGATGTACCACGCAAGACATCGCGGTCGGTCCCCTCTACCTCTGGGCGGTCCGACGTTTCGGGAGGGCTAGGGTGAGGGCAAGAGGGTTAAAAATTTAAGAGAGTTCTGTGCCGAGCACGACGCTGAGCGCACTACGCGCATCATCCAGCTGCACCAACGTCGCATGCCGAGCACCCAGCGCATCCCGATTCTCGATTGCCGTCAAAATCGCCTTATGCCGCGGCAACGCCAATTCATGCAGATTCGGCCGCTGATTCGAATGCTTCAACGCCTCGGCAATAGCTACCGACAACATATTGCACAGGTTCGCCAGCAAATCATTGTGCGTCGCATCGGCAATCCGGCTATGGAAATCCAGATCCGGCTGTAACAACGCTTCCGGTGTCGGCGCGGCTTCCATGCGCTGGTAAGCCTCACCGATCCCGGCAATTTCGGCATCGGTGGCATGCTGGGCGGCGAGGGCCGCAGCCGCCGGTTCGATAATGCTGCGCACACTGGTCAGCACATTGAAGAATTCGTTTTGCGGGCTGCTTTGCATCAACCAATGCAGCACGTCCGGGTCGAGCATGTGCCACTCGCGGCGTGCCTTGACCACCGTGCCGACACGCGGTCTGGAGTACACCAACCCCTTGGCCACCAGCACCCGCGTCGCTTCACGCAGCACCGGCCTGCTGACCGCGTACTCCTCGCAGAGCAGGGCTTCGGCGGGCAGTTTGTCGTCGGGCTTGAAGCGTCCGGAGACGATCTGCATGCCCAGTTCCTGGACGATGCGCGAGTGCATGCTTTTGCGGTCGGAGGGTTTGCGGTAATCCATGGGGAACGGCGCGATCCTGAGCGATGGAGATGCCGCGCATCATAGCAGGCACGGCGCAATCTTGAGGCGGGTAAAGAACAACTGTGGGAGCGAGCTTGCTCGCGAAAGCGTTGGGTCAAACAACATTACAGTTGAATGTGCCGCCGTCTTCGCGAGCAAGCTCGCTCCCACAGGGATTTGTGTGATCAGTGAGAGTGGCGGGGGACTTCAGCGCCTCGGCAACCTACCAGGAAGTCGAAGTCACAGCCCTGATCCGCCTGCAGCACATGGTCGATGTACAACTGACGATAGCCGCCCACCAGCAATTGCTGCGGGGGCTGCAGATCCGCCATGCGCGCCGCCAGTTCGGCATCCGGAATGTCCAGATGCAAACGCCCGGTGGCGCAATCCAGCTCGATCCAGTCGCCTTCCTTCACGGTCGCCAAAGGCCCGCCGGCCGCCGCTTCCGGTGCCACGTGCAAAACCACCGTGCCGTACGCCGTGCCGCTCATCCGTGCATCAGAGATGCGCACCATATCCGTCACACCCTGGGCCAACAGTTTGGCCGGTAAGCCCATGTTGCCGACTTCGGCCATGCCCGGATAACCCTTCGGCCCGCAGTTTTTCATCACCAGAATCGAATCCTTATCGACATCCAGCTCCGGATCGTTGATCCGCGCTTTGTACATGTCGAAGTTTTCAAATACCACCGCGCGGCCGCGATGCTGCATCAGTTCCGGGGTTGCGGCGGAGGGCTTGAGCACCGCGCCGAGCGGCGCCAAATTACCGCGCAACACACAAATCCCGCCATCGGCGCGAATCGGATTGTCGAGCGTGCGGATCACCTCGTCTTCACCGTAGATCGGCGCGTCCTTGGTGTTCTCTCCGATCGACTTGCCGTTGACCGTCAGTGCGTTTGGATTCGGAATCAGATTGGCCTCACCGAGACGGCGCAGCACCGCTGGCAAACCACCGGCGTAATAAAACTCTTCCATCAGAAAACGCCCCGACGGTTGCAGGTCGACGATGGTCGGCATGCCACGACCGATGCGCGTCCAGTCGTCCAGATCCAGCTCGACACCGATGCGTCCGGCGATGGCTTTCAAGTGAATGACCGCGTTGGTCGAACCGCCGATGGCAGCGTTCACGCGGATAGCGTTTTCGAAGGCTTCCTTGGTCAGAATCTTCGACAGTTTCAAATCTTCGCGAACCATCTCCACCGCACGCATGCCGGACATGTGCGCCAACACATAACGCCGCGCATCGACAGCCGGAATCGCCGCGTTGTGTGGCAGCGAAGTGCCGAGAGCTTCCGCCATGCAAGCCATGGTCGATGCGGTGCCCATGGTGTTGCAGGTGCCCGCCGAACGCGACATGCCGCCCTCGGCCGCGAGGAAATCGTCGATGGTGATGGTGCCGGCCTTTACTTGCTCGCTGAGCTGCCAGACCACGGTGCCGGAACCGATGTCCTTGCCCTTGTGCTTGCCGTTGAGCATCGGCCCGCCAGTGACAACGATGGCCGGTACATCGCAACTGGCTGCACCCATCAACAGCGCCGGGGTGGTTTTGTCGCAACCGGTCAACAGCACCACGCCGTCGATCGGATTGCCGCGTATCGCTTCTTCAACGTCCATGCTCGCCAGGTTGCGGGTGAGCATGGCGGTCGGACGCAGATTCGATTCTCCGTTGGAGAACACCGGAAATTCCACTGGAAAACCGCCAGCCTCGATCACCCCGCGTTTGACGTGCTCCGCGATCTGGCGGAAGTGCGCGTTGCACGGGGTCAGTTCCGACCAGGTGTTGCAGATGCCGATGATCGGCTTGCCGTGGAACTGGTGGTCGGCGATGCCCTGATTCTTCATCCAGCTGCGGTACATGAAGCCGTTCTTGTCGGCCGTGCCAAACCATTGGGCGGAGCGCAGGGTGGGTTTCTTATCAGACATGATCGATTCTCTTATTGTATGACTATAGTGTTCCAGCTACGGCTTAATCTAAGCGCAAAATCCTAGGTTTGGAAGTGTTGTTGGTGAATTAGTATTACTATATAGTCGTTTTCGACGGAGGGATGGCCCTGACGGTTTACCGTGAGAGGCGTCCCCCGAGGTTCTATAAAAACAACAATCGGAGACCGATCTCATGAGCCAGGAACTGCGGCTGATACGGCGCATTACGCTGAAACTGATTCCCTTCCTGATCCTGCTGTACCTGATCGCCTATGTGGATCGCTCCGCCGTCGGCTTCGCCAAGCTGCACATGGGCGCCGACATCGGCATTGGCGATGCGGCTTACGGCCTCGGCGCCGGGCTGTTCTTCATTGGTTACTTCCTCCTCGAAATCCCCAGCAACCTGATGCTCGAACGCTTCGGCGCACGACGCTGGTTCGCGCGGATCATGATCACCTGGGGCGCCATCACCATCGGCATGGCCTTCGTCCAGGGCCCGCACAGTTTCTACGTGATGCGCTTTCTGCTCGGCGCGGCCGAGGCGGGCTTCTTCCCCGGCGTTCTCTACTACATCACTCAATGGTTCCCGGTGCGCCATCGCGGCAAGATCCTCGGCCTGTTCATCCTCTCCCAACCGATCGCGATGATGATCACCGGTCCGGTGTCCGGCGGTTTGCTCGGCATGGACGGCGTCCTCGGTCTGCACGGCTGGCAGTGGCTGTTTATCGTCATTGGCACCCCGGCGATCCTGCTGACCTGGCCGGTGCTGCGCTGGTTGCCGGACGGCCCGCAGCAAGTGAACTGGATGGATCAGGCGGAAAAGGATTGGCTGACCGGCGAGCTGAAAAAAGATCTGCAGGAATACGGCCAGACCCGCCACGGCAATCCGTTGCATGCCCTGAAAGACAAACGCGTTTTGCTGTTGGCGCTGTTTTACCTGCCGGTGACGTTGAGCATTTATGGTCTCGGTCTATGGTTACCGACGCTGATCAAACAGTTTGGCGGCAGTGATCTGGTCACCGGTTTTGTTTCGTCGGTGCCGTACATCTTCGGGATCATCGGGCTGCTGATCGTGCCGCGCAGTTCTGATCGCTTGAATGATCGCTACGGCCATCTGGCTGTTCTGTATGTGCTGGGCGCGATTGGCCTGTTCCTCAGTGCCTGGTTGTCGTTGCCGGTGGCGCAACTGGCGGCATTGTGTCTGGTGGCGTTCGCGTTGTTTTCCTGCACGGCGGTGTTCTGGACCTTGCCGGGGCGCTTCTTTGCCGGCGCGAGTGCGGCGGCGGGCATTGCGTTGATTAATTCGGTGGGGAATCTCGGCGGGTATATCGGGCCGTTCGTGATTGGCGCGTTGAAGGAATACACCGGTAATTTGGCTTCGGGGTTGTATTTCCTCTCTGGAGTGATGGTGTTCGGCTTGATCCTGACCGGCGTGGTTTACCGCGTGCTGGAACGCAAACACGTTCTGCCGGTTGACCAGTTCGCCGCCAGCGCCCGTGGTGCCACCCGAACCTGAACTCTGGAAGCAATGCAAATCCCTTGTGGGAGCGAGCTTGCTCGCGAAGAGGCCATCACATTCAACATTGTTGGTGACTGATACACCGCTTTCGCGAGCAAGCTCGCTCCCACAGGGGACAGCGACGTTTTTGATGGAATAGGAGAAAATCATGCATCTGGTTCAATTCGAATTAAGCAACGGCGAACGCCGCGTCGGCGTGGTCGCCAACGGTCTGGTGCGCGAAGTCCAGGACGCGCGCAGCGTGCGTGATCTGGCGCTGGCCGCCATCGAGGCCGGCAACACTCTGGAACAGCAAGTGCAAACCCTCGGCCTCGGCATCAGCCACGATTACGCCGAGCTACTGTCCCAGTTGCGCATCCTGCCGCCACTCGATCACCCGGACCCGGCACACATGCTGGTCAGCGGCACCGGTCTGACCCATTTGGGCAGCGCTTCGGCCCGCGACAAAATGCATCAGCAGGCCGGTGATGAAGCGGCGATGACCGATACCATGCGCATCTTCAAATGGGGCGTGGAGGGCGGCAAACCGGCGGCGGGGCAGGCCGGCGTGCAACCGGAATGGTTCTACAAAGGCGATGGCAGCATCGTCGTTCGCCCCGGCCAACCTTTCCCGGTGCCGCCGTTTGCCGAAGATGCCGGCGAAGAACCGGAGATGGCCGGCCTCTATGTGATCGGCCACGACGGCAAGCCTTATCGCCTCGGTTTCGCGGTCGGCAACGAGTTCTCCGATCACGTCATGGAGCGCAAAAACTACCTGTACCTGGCGCACTCGAAACTGCGCAGTTGCAGTTATGGTCCGGAACTTCGCACCGGTGAATTGCCTCAACATCTGGCAGGCACCAGTCGCATCCTGCGTGACGGCGAAGTGCTCTGGCAAAACGAGTTTCTCAGTGGTGAGGCGAACATGTGCCACAGCCTCGCCAACCTCGAATACCACCACTTCAAATACCGTCAGTTCCTGCGCCCGGGCGACGTGCACATTCACTTCTTCGGCACCGCGACCCTGTCGTTCGCCGAGGGTATCCGCACGCAACCGGGCGACCTGTTCGAAATCAGCCAGGCCGAATTCGGCGCGCCGCTGGTCAACGGCATCGTGCCGATCGCAGCCGCTTTTGCGCCGGACAGCATCGGCACCCTTTAAGGAGATCCCATGACTCAGATTCTCGGTCACAACTACATCGGCGGTCAGCGCAGCGCTGCTGGCAACGTCAAACTGCAATCGGTCGATGCCACGACGGGCGAACAGCTGCCCCACGATTTCATTCAGGCCACCGTCGAAGAAGTCGACGCCGCCGCCAAAGCCGCCGCTGCCGCTTACCCGGCGTATCGAAGCCTTAGCGCCGAACGCCGCGCGCAGTTCCTTGATGCGATTGCCGATGAACTGGATGCCCTCGGTGATGACTTCGTCGCCGTGGTCTGCCGCGAAACCGCGTTGCCGGCCGGACGCATTCAAGGCGAGCGCGGACGCACCAGCGGGCAGATGCGCCTGTTCGCCAAGGTTCTGCGTCGAGGTGATTTCTATGGAGCGCGAATCGATTTACCGCTGCCGGATCGCCAACCGTTGCCACGTCCGGATCTGCGTCAGTACCGCATCGGCCTCGGCCCTGTCGCGGTGTTCGGCGCAAGCAACTTTCCACTGGCATTTTCAACTGCCGGCGGCGACACCGCGTCGGCACTGGCCGCCGGTTGCCCGGTGGTGTTCAAGGCCCACAGCGGCCATATGGCGACAGCAGAACTGGTTGCCGATGCGCTGATTCGTGCCGCAGAAAAAACCGCGATGCCGGCCGGCGTGTTCAACATGATCTACGGCGGTGGCGTCGGTGAATGGCTGGTCAAGCATCCGGCGATTCAGGCGGTTGGCTTCACCGGGTCGCTTAAGGGCGGTCGCGCGCTGTGCGACATGGCGGCTGCGCGCCCGCAACCGATCCCGGTGTTTGCCGAGATGTCGAGTATCAACCCGGTGATCGTCCTGCCGCAGGCCTTGGCGGCTCGCTCGGAAACGGTTGCTCGCGACCTGACGGCTTCGGTGGTGCAGGGCTGTGGCCAGTTCTGTACCAATCCCGGGCTGGTGATCGGCATTCGTTCGCCGCAGTTCAGCGCTTTCGTGCAGCAAGTCGCCGGATTGATCGGCGATCAACCGGCGCAAACCATGCTCAACGCTGGCACCCTCGGCAGCTACGGCAAAGGCTTGCAGAAGCTGTTGGCGCATTCTGGCATCGAGCATCTGGCCGGCAATCCGCAGCAGGGCAATCAGGCGCAGCCGCAATTGTTCAAGGCCGATGCGAGCCTGTTGATCAATGGCGATGAAGTGTTGCAGGAAGAAGTGTTCGGCCCGACCACGGTGATTGTCGAAGTGGCGGATCAGGCGCAACTCAGTGCGGCGTTGCATGGCCTGCACGGGCAACTCACCGCGACGATCATTGGTGAGCTGACGGACTTCGAACAGTTTGCTGAACTGACACCGCTGCTGGAACAGAAGGTCGGGCGGATTCTGCTTAATGGTTATCCGACCGGTGTCGAAGTGTGTGATTCGATGGTGCACGGCGGGCCTTATCCGGCAACGTCTGATGCCCGCGGTACTTCGGTCGGGACGCTGGCCATCGACCGATTCCTGCGCCCGGTGTGCTTCCAGAACTACCCGGACAGCTTGCTGCCAGAGCCGCTGAAAAACGCCAACCCATTGCGCATCCAGCGCCTCGTCGATGGCAAGCCAAGCCGCGATGCGTTGTAACTGACAGCCAACATCCCTGTGGGAGCGAGCCTGCTCGCGAATGCATTCTTTCAGTCAGCCTTTCATGGCCTGACACACCGCATTCGCGAGCAGGCTCGCTCCCACAAGGGTTCCCATAAGGCCTCTGGATCACATTGAGCTATCATTGGCCCTTTCCCCCCTAGAAAGACTGTTTGCCATGACTGCCCAAACCCTTCTCAACGTCCTCGAACACTGCGGCATGGTCGAAATCGACGGCCTGCATGCCTTCGAATTCGCCCTCGACGAAGACGACAACCTGCACATCGAATGCATCGATGGCCGAGCGTCCAAGCATTGGGAATTCTCTCCCGCGCAGGTTGCAGCGGCAACGTTTGATGAAGACCTGCACAGCTGGTTGATCGTTGGTTTTTCCAGCGATACCAAAACCACCGGCGAACACTGCCTGGTCTGCCACGGTGACGTAGTCAGCAGCAGCAATAACGAGGACGAAACTGATGAAAATGCGTAAATTCTGGCCGCTGCTGATGGCCGGCAGCGTCGGTGCAATGGGCCTGTCCACTGCATCTGCAGAAAGCTTCCAATTGCTGGTCGGTTCCTACACCGCCAACACCAGCCAGGGTATTTACCGCATGAACTTCGACAGCGCTACCGGCCAGATCGCCGCCAAGCCGCTGCAAGTGGTCAAGAGTGAAAACCCGTCATGGCTGACCCTGTCCAAAGACCAGCGCAGGCTGTTCGTGGTTAACGAAAACGGCCCGGGCCAGAAAGACCCGGTCGGCCGTGTCAGCAGCTATTCGATCGATCCGAAAACCCACGCGCTGACCCTGATCAATCAAGTGCAGAGCCTGGGCAACGAGCCGACTCATTCGAGCCTCAGCGCTGACGCTAGCCACTTGTTCGTCAGCAACTATTCGGTGATGGAAGATCCGGGTGGAACGCTGGCGGTATTGCCGGTCGGTGCCGACGGCAAACTCAAACCTGTCGTGCAGATGAGCGCGCATCCGGCCAGCCGGATCAACCTTGAGCGCCAGGCCTCCAACCACGTGCACTCGACGGTTTCTTCGCCGGACGGCCGCTACGTGTTCTCCAACGATCTGGGCGCGGACAAGGTCTTCGTCTACCTGTTCGATCCGAAGGCCAACCCGGACTTGCCGCTGACACCCGCGATGACCGCCGCAGTGCCCTTGCCGGCCGGCAGCGGCCCGCGTCATCTGCTGTTCAGCGCTGATGGCAAACACGCCTGGCTGACCATGGAAATGAGCGCGCAGGTTGCGGTGTTCGATTACCACGATGGCGTGCTGACCCAGACGCAACTGGTCGATCTGGCCGCTGGTCAACCGACCTCGGACAAGGCCGGCGCGGCACTGCATGCCTCGGCCGATGGCAAGTTTCTCTACGTCAGCAACCGTGGCACCGCCAATCAACTGGTGGTGTTCGCGATCGATCCGGCAACCGGTCAGCTCAAAGAGCTGCAAAAACGCTCGGTGGACGGTGATCACCCGCGCGAATTCAGCCTCGACCCGAGTGGCAAATTCCTGCTGATCGCCAACCAGAAGAGCAACGAAATTGTCGTCGTCGAGCGCGATGGCAAGACCGGTCTGCTCGGCAAAACCGTGCAGAAACTGGCGATGGACGCTCCCAGCGACCTCAAGTTCATAGTGCGACAATAAGCCACAGGCCCCGGTTTACTGGGCCTGTCTCGTTGTATTAATAGCGCTGATATCCGGTAATGCTACAAAGCATTTCAAGCGATCAACCCTCGAGCGTTAAGTTTGCTCCACGGCCCAACCGGGCAAGCAAGCCAACCGAACACGAGGGTTACCGCCATGAACTTCAATCTCTTCTCCGTTATCGCCGCTTCCGCCATCTCCGCCACTGTCGTGCTGCCAGCCAGCGCCAACGTCGAAATCAACAGCAAAAAATCCCACACCCAGAGCTACACCCAGAAATACCTGCAACAGAGCGCCAACTTCTACGCCGCCCTGGATCACAAAGTCCAACACTGAAATGCCCGCTTCGAACAACTCCCTGTAGGAGCTGCCGAAGGCTGCGATCTTTTGATCTTGTTTGATCGTTCCCACGCTCTGCGTGGGAATGCCTCTAGGGACGCTCTGCGTCCAGTGACGCGGAGCGTCACGGGCTGCATGCCCACGCAGAGCGTGGGAACGATCGGCAAAAGCAAAATCAAAAGATCGCAGCCTTCGGCAGCTCCTACACGTGTGCGTGAGTTTTTCGCAGCACGATAGGTTTCTTCAAACACGCAAATAGACTGGCTAAATAATCAACAAAGCTGATGTTTACTATGGAAAACCCTGAGTGGTTGCCACAGCTTTTTTGATCGATTCTGTGGACATCGAAACATGCCCACGGGAGAACACCATGGCCAGCGCAATCATTCATTCAGCCAAACGCGGCGCCTATCTGGCCATCGGTCTTTACCTGGCCGTGGTGCTGGTCGTCAGCATCGTCTCGCAGATGGAACACACCTTCGACGCCCCGATTGAAGTCGCCCACCCCGGCATCCAGTTCGAAGTCCGCTCGCAAAGCGTGATGGTCGACCGGGCCGAACTCGCGGGAGTCGGCGGAGTATGAAAGGTTACAGACTCTGGGTGATCGCCGGTTTGGCGTTCTTCACCAACGGCGCTTCATTATTGGGCATCGGCCAAGGCTCGGTTGGCGCACTGGCGCGGGCCATAGAGGCCAATCACAACATTGCGCACAATATCGAGAGAGCAAATACGCTAGGGCTGATGGCCGGCAATCCGCCGGTAAAAGTCTCGGCGGATTTTCTCGGGCCATTCGAGATAGATTGCATGGCCCTCGGCATGTGCCAAGCGCTGGCCTGACTGATCGTTCCCACGCTCCGCGTGGGAATGCAGCCCGGACGCTCCGCGTCCGATTGGAACGCAGAGCGTCCCTTGAGGCATTCCCACGCAGAGCGTGGGAACGATCATCAAGCAGGAAGGTGAGGGTTATTTCTTCATGATCGAGGTGAACAGTTCGGACTCGAGGAAACGCTGTAACCAGGCCTGTAAACGAACATAGGGCGTCTGCGCAAACCACTCACGATCAACATGCGCAAACTGCCGAACAAACGGCAGCAATGCCACATCCGCCAGGCTGAGATGATCGGCCAGCAAGTACTCACGATCAGTCAGCAGTTCTTCCAGCCTCTGCAAGAACAACGCCCCCTCTGCCCGATAAACTTCCATCGGCTGCTCGGGATAACGCTCGGCGTATTTGTAGCGATTCAAATGCACCTTGAACACCTGATCATTCGCTTCGATCAGCTCGGCAATCCGCGCGTCATCCTCAAGCAGCCAGTTCTGCGGATCATGCTGCGCCAACGCCCAGCGCATGATCTCCAGACTCTCATCAATCACCCGGCCATCCGCATTCAGCACCGGCACCGTGCCCTTGGGCGAGATCGCCAGCATCTCCGCTGGCTTGGCCTTGAGGCTGACTTCAACGATGTCCACCGCCACGCCCGAATAACGCAACGCCATCCGCGCCCGCATCGCGTACGGACAGCGGCGGAAGGAGTACAGCGTGTTCATTTCACCTCCAGGGTGCTCAAACCGTTGCCTTGACGCTGCACCTGAATCTGAACCGGAATCCGTTCGTGCATTTCCTGTACGTGAGAAATCACCGCGACCTTGCGGCCCTGCGCCTGCAAGCCATCGAGAGCATCCATCGCCAGTTGCAGCGACTCCGGATCGAGGCTGCCAAAACCTTCGTCGATAAACAACGATTCGATTTTCAGCGTGCTCGACGCCATCGACGCCAGGCCCAATGCCAGTGCCAGCGACACCAGGAACGTCTCGCCGCCGGACAACGAGTGCACCGAACGCAGTTCATCGCCCATTTCGGTGTCCATCACCAGCAGGCCAAGCATGCTGCCACCGCGCTTGAGGCGATAGCGTTTGACCAGTTGGCGCAACTGCACGTTGGCGTGGTGCACCAGCAGGTCGAGGTTGTAGGCCTGGGCGATCTTGCGGAAGGTGTCGCCGGTGGCCGAGCCGATCAAGGCACTCAGTCGCGCCCAGCGTTGATACTCGGCATACGCCGAGGCAATCTGCTGCGCCAGCGCCTGATTGGCGTTCTGCCGGCGCTGGTCTTCAGCCTGTTCGGCACGCAGTTCGGCGCATTGCTGCTCGCTGACATTGAACTGATTCTGCAAATCGCTCAGGGCGGTGGCCAGTTGCTCGGCATCAAGATTGCCGTTGTGTTGCGACTGATGATCGAGCAACAACCGATCACGCTCCTGCAGCAAGACCTTGGCTTGTTCCATGGCTTTTTCATTGAGCTGCAAGCGCTGGCGCAATTGCGCGACTTGCTCATCATCGACCCGCAACAAGTCTTCGAGGCCGCCGTCATCCAGCTCGGGATGACGAGCGCGCCAGTCGGCAATCTTGCTCGCCAGATCCTGTTCCTCGCTTTGCAGCGCCTGCAAACGCTCCTGCCGGGCCCTGAGTTCCGCCGCGATCTGCACAAGCTGCGTGCGTACGTTTTGCAGGTCTTGAGCGGTGCCAGTTTCGGCAGAGCGCGCTTGCTCCACAGCCTGTTCCAGTTGCTGCTGCCACTGCTCGGCGCTGCCGTGTTCACCCAGCAACTGCGCAAGTTTGTCCTGGCAAAGTTGTTGCTGTTCGGCCAGCGCATTGAACTGTTGCTCAGCCGTTTGCGCTTGATGGACGCGGGTCTGCTGGCGATCCTGCTCTTTCTCCAGCGTCTGCTGACGCTGTTGCTGCTCGGTCAGTTCTTCCTTCTGCTGATCGACTTGCGCCAGACGCTCGGCGATCTGTCGGTCGAGCTGCATGAAGGTCGCCGCCGGTTCCTCGCGCAAGGCTTCAAGTGTATCGGCGGGGAGCAGGGTGGCGAACGCTGTCAGTTCCTCATCAAGGCGCTGGCGGTCACTGCCGAGTTCGCGCTGCTGATTGCTCAGGTGCTGCGCGGCTTGCTGATGCGCGGTTTCGGCCTGACGCAATTGCTGGGTCAGACGCGCGGCGTCCTGTTGCAGGGTCAGCAGGGCGCTCTGGCGTTGTTCGTCCTGAGTGATGCTCTGGTTGAGTTGCTCGTTTTGCCGGGCGAGCCAGGCATCGCGCTTGTCGGCATCCTGATTGAACAACTGCGCGGACAGCGGATGCGCGTCGAGGCTTGGCGCCAACGCTTGCTGCTGGGCGGCCAGTTGTTCCTGCTGTTGCAGCAGTTCTTTCTGCTGAGCAATCACGCCACCGACTTCGGCGCGCAGCTCGACAAGTTTTTCCTTGAGCTGATCGACCACCTGCTGGGCGTTGGCCTGCTCGCTTTCATCATGGCGACCAAGACTTTGCAGCAGCGCTTCTGGTTGGTGATACGGGTGCTCGTTGCTGCCGCAGACCGGGCACGGTTGATCATCCTGCAACTGCGCGCGCAACTCCTCGACACTGGCACTGCGCGCCAGCCGCTGGCGCTCAAGCAGTTCGCGGGTGACGTTGAGGGTTTGCTCGGCGACGGTCAGCTCGGCTTTGCTTTTCACGCCGTCCTGCGTCAGGCGTTCGCGTTCCTGCTGGGCGCTGAGCTGGCGCTGTTGCAACTCGGCGCTGCGCTTGTCCAGATCCTGTTGCGTGGCCCACAGGCGCGACAGGTCTTCGAAGGCGCGCAGTTGTTTGCGGTTGTCCTGCAGCAGCGTGCCGAGGATACCGATCTGCTCGGCGACGGCATCCGGTTCGGCGCCGGCCTCTTTGAACAGCACTTCAAGTTGCTGTTTTTGCGTGGTCAATTCTTCGGCGCTGCGGGTGGCGTTTTCTTCGAGGCTCGCCAGTTCCGCCTGACCTTTGTTCAAGCGGTTGCCGATCAGCATCAGCTGTTGCAGGCGATCGCGGTAGGCATTCCACGCATCGCTCAGCGGCGCCAGATGAGCACTCTGCTCAAGCTCGGCGGCGATACGTTGCAGGCGCTCGCCGACTTGGGCCTGTTTTTCCAGCAAGGTTTGAATGGCGTTCTGGCCTTCGGTACAAGCCTGCTGCGCGTTGGCTCGGGCTTCGGCACTTTGCGCAACATCCCTGGCCAAGCGGGCGAGGGTGCTTTGTTCTTCAAAGGCCTGACGCAACAGTGGCGCGTTCTCGCTTTGCCGGTGCTGCGCGTCACTCAGGGCGACTTTCGCCGCCTCGAGGTTGTGCTCCAGTTGCGTTTGACGCTCGGCCAGCTCGGCGTGTTGCTGCGTGTGCGCGGCGATTTGCGCGGCCAGTGGCGTCAGCAGGGCATCGAGTTCGGTTTTGCGTGCGAACTGGTGCCGTTGTGGGCCGAGTTGCTCCAGTCGCGTCAGTTTCATCCGCTCGCCGGTTAGACTTTCCGATTGCTGCTGGGCACTGTGCAATTGCTCGGTGGCGGCCTGTTGCGCGTCCTGCAATACACGCAAGTCCTTGAGCCAGCCGTGCTGCTGCTCAAGCTGTTTGAGCTGGGCCTGCTGCAACTTCATTTGCTGTTGCGCGGCGTTGAAGCGCTCGTCCAGCTCGGCCCGGGCTTCGGGCGCCAACGGGGTCACGCCGGTGGCTTGATCCTGCAACAGCTTGTGCGCTTCGCGGGCCTCTTTGGTCTTGTCGAAGGCGCGGCGGCCGAGGCGGGTATACAGCGCGGTGTCGGTGAGTTTTTCCAGCAGTTCGCTGCGGTCGTTGTCATCGGCTTTAAGGAACGCACTGAACTCACTCTGGGCCAGCAGTACGGCGCGGGTGAACTGTTCAAAGTTCAGGCCGAGCGCGGCTTCCAGTTGGGTTTTGTATTCGCCTTTCTGGCTGGCGAGCAGTTGATCCTGATCGATATCGCGCAGGCTCTGACGACTGGCTTGCAGCTTGCCGCCGGCCTTCTCGCGGGCTCGATTGGCTTCCCAGCGCGCACGGTAGCGACGGCCATCGACGCCGACGAAATCCACTTCGGCATAACCTTCACCGGTGCCGCGCCGCAGCAGTGTGCGTGGGTCGCCGGTGGCGATTTCACCGTCGGCATCCGGGACTTTGGCGTCGCGGCCAGTGTTGTTCAGACGCGGCACCGCGCCGAACAACGCCAGACACAGCGCGTCGAGCAGGGTACTTTTACCGGCGCCGGTCGGGCCGGTGATCGCAAACAGGCCAGCGCTGGCCAACGGCTCAGCGGTGAAATCGATCTCGAACGGCCCGGCCAGCGAGGCGAGGTTCTTCAAACGAATGGCGAGAATCTTCATGGCTGCTCGCCCTCCAGTTGTACGTCCTGCAGCAGTTCGGCGAAGTCCTTCAGCGTCTGTTCGTCGACCTCGTTGCCGTAGTTGTCGAGCCAGGCGCGGCTGAACAATTCCTGCGGGGTGAGTTGGTCGAGTTCGATCAGCGCGGTGCCATCTTCGACGCCGTCAGCACCACGATTGCCAGCGTATTCAGCGGCGATACGCACCAAGCGCACGGCTTTGCCTTGCAGAGCGCTTTCGACTTGATGGCGCAGATCCGGCTGCGGCTCGTCGAGGATTACGCGCACTTCCAGCCACGGTTGCCGCTGGGTTTCGGCGAGCAGGTCGATGTTCGGCAGATCGGCCAGTTGCAGCAGGATCTCGGCCAGTGGTGCCGGGCCGATGCGTTGCAGATTGACCGAGCGCGGGATCAGTTTCGGCTCGACGCTGACCAGGGTTTCGCCGTCGAGCGTGACGTCGAGGATCTGGTGCTGATAGCCGATCTCCGAGAACGACAACGGAATCGGCGAGCCGCTGTAGCGGATGCGCTCTTCACCGTTGACCTTCTGCGGCTTGTGCAAATGGCCGAGGGCGACGTAACTGATGCTCGGCCCGAACAGGCTGGCGGGCAGGGCTTCGGCGTTGCCGATGATCAGGCTGCGCTCGGAGTCCTCTGAAACGGAGCCGCCGGCCATGTGCGCGTGGCTGATGGCGATCAACGCCTGACCGGGTTTGCGCTTGGCATTGGCGGCTTCGATCAGCCATTCGTGTACCTGACCGATACCGCGCAAATAGTTGTCGCCCAGATGCGCGCCGGTCACCTCTGCCGGGCGCAGGAACGGCAGCGCCAGGCACCACGCGGCGACTTCGCCGGTTTTATCCGGCAACGGCAGCAGCAGGCGTTCGGCATCCAGTTGTCCGTCATCCAGCCACAACACCCGACCCAGCGCATGGGTGCGCAAACGGCGCATCAGCGGCGCGGGCAACTCGATCCGTGAGCCGGAATCATGGTTGCCGGCAATCATCACGATGGTCAGCAACGGCTGCTGCTCGTGGGCGCTGACGATGAAGTCGTAGAGGCGTTCCTGGGCTTTGACCGGCGGATTGACCGTGTCAAAGATATCACCGGCGATCAGCAGTACATCCGGCTGCGCCAGTTGCAGTTGGCGCAGCAGCCACTCGAGAAAACAGGCGTGCTCGAAATCGCGCTCCTGGCCGTGCAGGTTTTGCCCAAGGTGCCAGTCGGAGGTGTGGAACAGACGCAAGGTGGACTCCGCAACATTTAAAGAGGTGATGGCCGCGAGGAAATGAAGGGCGGCGAAAGAGGGGAGAGTTTACAGATTATTGCGGCCGGAGGGCTTGTTGTGCGGGTGAGCGACGACTCACTGAGTCATGGTTTGCTTGAGACCACTCATCGGAAGCGATTTCTCGGGTAAATCAAAAATTGACGCCAAAATAGTGGCCATCTAATATCGCGCCGCAAATGTGATATTAGTGCGCCACTATCAGGTGAAAGGGCCGTTTTGCGATCTGCAGCAAGGTTCGTGACTGTCAGGAGTACCGCGCACTCACCGTCATCCGACTTTTACTGCTCGTTGTAAAGAGATCTTCAACATGGACGTTCGCCAATACGCGTTTCTCGCTCGTCAGCCTGCCGCTGCCGTGAAAACCCGCGAGTCTTTCCTCGGCATGCCCAAGCGCGGGCTGGCGTTCCTTTTGGCCAACGTGATGTTCTGGCAACCGATGTGGGCGCAAGCCGACGGCATTGTGGTGGCTAACCCCAATACCTCGCTGGATCGCGCCGGCAATGGCGTGCCGATCATCAACATCGCCACGCCCAATGCCAGCGGCCTGTCGCACAACCAGTTCCACGATTACAACGTCGGTGCGCAGGGGCTGATCCTCAACAACGGCTCGACGCAGAATAATCTCACCCAGCTGGGCGGGCATATCATCGACAACCCGAACCTGAAAAACAGCGGTTCGGCACAGGCGATTCTCAACGAAGTCATCAGCGGCAACCCGAGCCAGTTGCGCGGCTACACCGAAGTGGCGGGGCAGTCGGCGCGGGTCATCGTCGCCAACCCTTATGGCATTACCTGCAACGGTTGCGGTTTCATCAACTCACCGCGCGTCACGCTGACTACCGGCAAACCAGTGCTCGATAACGGTCGGCTGGATCGCTTTCAAGTCGATCAGGGCAGCGTTGCTATCGAGGGCGCGGGCCTCAACGCGACCAACGTCGATCGTTTCGAAATCATCACCCGCAGCGCAAAGATCAACGCGCAACTGCAGGCGCAGAACCTGACGATTGTCGCCGGTCGCAACGACGTCAACGCACAAACCCTGAGTGCCACAGCGCGTGCCGATGACGGCAGCGCCAAACCGCAACTGGCCATCGACTCCTCGGCACTGGGCGGCATGTACGCCGGGGCGATCAAACTGGTTGGCACCGAGGCCGGGGTCGGGGTGAAACTCGACGGCAAGCTGATTGCCAGCGGCGGCGATATTCAGCTCGATGCCAACGGCCAACTGAGTCTGGCCGATACCTCGGCCACCGGCGCGGTCAACGTCAAAGCCGCGAGCCTTGATGCACGCGGCCCGGTTTACGCCGGCACCGCGCTCAACGTACAAACCCAGAGCAATCTGAGCAACCGCCAGACCCTCGCGGCCCGCGACAGCCTCACCCTCAGCGCCGGCGGCCAACTGACCAACGCCGGTGCCATTGAAGCCGGCGTCAACGCCGATGGGAGTCGCAACGCCAACGGTGATCTGAGCCTCACCGCGCAAAACCTCGATAACACCGGCAAAACGCTCACCGCCAGCCGCAACCTGACGGTCAACACCGCGCAAACCCTGAACAACCAGGGCGGTACGCTCAGCGGGCAAACCGCCGTCATCACTGCCGGCACGCTGGACAACCGCAACGCCGGCAAGGTGCAGAGCAATGGCACCTTGAACCTCAACGCCGCACAGGTGCTGAACAACCAGGGCGTGATCACCAGCAACGCCATTCTTACCGCCAACATCGGCCAACTGACCAACAGCAACGGCGAACTCAGCAGCCAGACCGACGCGGTTCTCAACGTCACCTCGCTGGACAACGTTGCCGGCCTGATGAGCGCCGGCCGTCTGCTCGACATCAGCGCCCTCGGCGCGATCAACAACCGCACCGGCAAGATCGGCGCCAAACAGACCTTGCTGGTAAAAGCGCAACAGCTCGACAACAGCCAGCAAGGCCAGTTGACCAGCGAAGGCACGCTGACCACGCGGATCAGCGAGCAACTGAACAACCAGAACAAGGGCCTGATTCAGGCCAACGGCGCCATGGACGTGCAGGCCACGCGCCTGGATAACCGCGCCGGGAAGATTTCCAGCCTCGACACCCAGACCGTCAGCAGCGCCAACGCTGACAACCGTGGCGGGACGATTCGCGCCGATCAGGCCGGCAAACTGCTGATCGACAACCTGGACAACCGCGACAAGGGCCGCCTCGAAAGCAAGACGGCGCTGAGCTTCGACGGCAACACGCTGAACAACAGCAACGGCGGCCTGCTGACCTCGAGCGGAGTGTTGAGCCTCAAAGCCAAAGCCGTGACCAACGATGGCGGACGGATCTCCGCCAAAGGTGATATCGACGCCAACATCGACAGCCTCACTCAAGAGCACGGTGAACTGGTCGCCGAAGGCAATCTGCTGTTGACCGGCAAAACCCTCAACAGCCATCAGGACAGCCTCGTCGGCGCGCTCAAAACCCTGACCGTCCACGTCGAGCAGATCGACAACCGCGCCAGCACGCTCTCCAGCCAACTTGACTTGCACATCAACGGCGCGCGCCTGGACAACAGCGACGGCGGCAAGGTGCTGTCCGACACCACGCTGGCGCTGAAGGTCGCGCAGATCATCAACGCCACCAACGGCCTGATTTTCAGCAAAGGCGCGAGCACCCTCAGCGGCATCGGTCTGAGCAACGTTGGCGGGCGCATCGTCAGCCAGAACAAGCTCGGGCTGACCTTCGACGAAACCATGGACAACCAGCAAGGCCTGATCAGCAGCGAAGGGCAGATGACCCTCAGCGCCGGCAGCCTCGACAACCGTCTGGGCAAACTGTCGAGCCTTGAAGCGATGGCGCTGACCGCCAGCGGTTCCGTGCTGAGTCAGGGCGGCCTGATCGTTTCGCAAAAAGGCCTGACCTTTAAAAGTGGCAGCCTCGATAACAGCGACAACGGCATCATCAGCGCCAAGGCTGATTCGACCCTGACTACTGGTGAGTTGAAGAACCGACAGGGCGGCAGTATCGCCACCGATGGCTCACTATTATTGACCGCCGCACACCTGGACAACTCCGGCGGCAGCCTCGGCAGTCAGCAGAAACTCGAAGTCTCGGTGACCTCGCTGGCGCAGGACGGCGGCGAACTGTTCAGCAACGGCGACCTGACCCTGGACATGAACAACGGTCTGCTCAATAACCAGCGCGGCTATATCCATACGCCGGGCCAGTTGCTGCTGAAAAACCTCAAGGACGTCAACAACAGCGCCGGCGAGATTTCCGCTGCCAAGGCCTGGAGCGTCAACGCACAAAGCCTGAACAACGACGGCGGCAAACTGCTGAGCAACGAAAAGCTCACCCTCGTCATCGAGCGTGCGCTGAGCAACGTTAAAGGTGTGATCGCTTCCGCCAGCCTCGACAGTCGCAGCGATAGTTTGAACAACAGCAGCGGCGACATTCGTGTGCGCGGTGATGTCGATTTCAACGTAACTGGCATGTTCGATAACCACAACGGTGTGGTCATCGCCGACAACGGCATGACGATTACCGCCGCCAGTCTGGATAACCGTCAGGAAGGCCTGATCGGTTCGACTAATGCGCTGAAGCTCAACGTCGCTCGCGTCGACAACCGTAGTGGCGAGCTGTCGAGCAAGAGCGATGTCAGCCTGATCGGCGCTTGGCTCGAAAACAGCGACAGCGGTTACATGCTCGCCGGCGGCAATCTGGCGCTGACCGTCAATGACGTCATCAACCGCAATAAAGGCCTGCTGTCCGGTGATACCGGGCTGACACTGACCGGCAAGACGCTGGAAAACAGTGGTCGCCTGACCAGCCAGAAAGGCCTCGCGATCAATCTCTCCGGGGATCTGAACAACGCACAGGGCAGCCTTGTCAACGAAGGCGCTTTGGCGATCACCGCGCAAAGTCTCAATAACAATGGCGGCACGGTCTCCAGCGCCAAAGCGCTTACCGTCAACACGCACGGCGCCGTCAGCAACCAGGGCGGCAAACTGCTGACCAACAGCGATCTCACGCTCAACAGCAGCACACTCGACAACCAGCAAAACGGTGCGATCAGCAGCAAGACCAAACTGAACATCAGCACCGGTGCACTCAACAATAGCCAGGCGAGCATTTACGCTGACGACCACGTCGAGATCAGTGCTGCTCAGGTGACCAACACCGCTGGCAGCCTCGGCGCCGGCAATTCGCTTAACGCCAATGTTCAAGGCCTCGATCAGCAGGGCGGCAAGCTGTTCAGCGGCGGGACTGTCAGCGTCGATCTGAACGGCGGCGCGCTGAATAACCAGGGCGGCGTGATCAACGCGCCGGATCAGTTACTACTGAAAAACCTCACCGACGTGAACAACCGTGGCGGCGAGATTTCCAGCGACCAGGCTTTTGAACTGATCGCCAAGTCGCTGGACAACAGCGGCGGCCAACTGCTGAGCAACCAGAAACTCACCCTGACCCTCGACCACGCACTGACCTCGATCAAAGGCACGATTGCCGCTGCGGCGTTGCAAGTTCGCGCGGCGAGTCTGGATAACAGCGACGGCGGCGTGTTGCTCAGTGACAGCGACATCGAGGTGACTGTCGATGGCCTGCTGAAAAACACCAACAAAGGCAGCATCCGCGCCGCACAACAACTGACCCTCAACAGCACCGGTCTGAACAATCAGGGCGGTACGCTGGTCGGCGTTTCCGGCCTGAATATGGATCTGGGTGCCACCGCGCAGGATCTGAATAACCAGGACGGTGTGATCAGCAGCAAAGGTGGGTTGAGCATTGCTCATCTGCGCGATCTGAATAACCAGAACGGCGTGATCAACAGCAAAGGCGTGCTGAGCATCGCCACCCTGCGTGACCTGAATAACCAGCAGGGCGAAATCTCCAGCGTCAACAGCTTCAGCCTCACCGGCAACCGCTTCGATAACCGTGGCGGCAACCTGATCAGCAACGATCAACTGACCATTACTGCGGCCGATCTGAATAACCAGGGCGGCCTGGTTTCCGGCTGGAAAGGCGTGAGCCTCAGCGGCGGTACCCTCGACAACAGCCTGGAAGGCGCGATCTCCAGCCAACTCGGCAACGTCAATATCGACCTCAGCGGCGCGCTGCTCAACCACAGCAAGGGTGGCATCGGTGGCCTCGGCGAGGTGACCATCAAGGCCGCCAGTCTCGACAACACCACCGGCACCGTCAGCAGTGACGGCAAACAAACCTTGACCATGACCGGCGGCGCGATCAGCAACGCATCGGGTGGCCTGATCAAAAGCGGCGACACCCTCGACATCCGCGCGGCCAGCCTGAACAACAGCACCGGCAATGTCATGGCGAAAAAAGCCCTGACCTTCACCGGCGGCCCACTGAACAACACCCGCGGCAGTCTGGTCGGTGACGACAGCGTCACCCTCGATCTGCTCGGCGCCCTGACCAACGTCAATGGCGCACTCGGCAGCGGCGCTGCGCTGCTGATCAAACGCGCTGCCAGCGTCGACAACCAGGGCGGCCAGTTGATCAGCCAGACCCTGCTGAGCCTGCTCACCAGCGGCGATCTGAACAACAGTCAGCGCGGTACCGTCTCGGCCAACGGCCAACTGGACCTCACCGCCGGCGGCACGTTGCGCAACGACGCCGACGGCCTGCTCTCCAGCCGCGATGCCGGCGTGTCCATCACTGCCGCCGCGCTGAACAACGCCAAAGGCGCGGTGCAAAGCATGACCGCGCTGACCGTCAACACCGGCAGCGGTGCCATCGATAACCAAGGCGGCAAAATAATTGCCCAGAACGGCAATCTCAACCTCACCGCCGCCAGCCTCGACAGCCGTGGCGGGGTGCTCTCAAGCCTTAACGGTTTGCTGCAAACCCGTCTGAGCGGCGTGTTGCGCAACGGCCAGGGCGGCAAGATCGAAGGCAGCCGCCTCGACCTGCAAGCGCTCGGCGGTATCTACAGCGACGGCGGACGGATCGCCGCCAACACCGGCAACATCCTGCTCAACGCCGGCGGCAACACCCTCGACAACAGCGGCGGCGGGATCTATGCCAAAGGCGTGGTGAAAACCATCACCGGCCTGATGAGCAACAACAACGGCCAGATCAGCGGCAGCAGCATCGAGCTGGGTGCCGACGGCAACCTCAGCAACCGCAGCGGCCTGATCGAAAGCGCCGGCACACTGGCGATTCGCGCCGCCAATCTTGACAACCAGGGCGGCAAACTGCGCGCGCTCGGCACCAGTGGCAAAACCGATTTCCAGATCGGCAGCCAGTTCGATAACCGCAACGGTCTGGTGGAAACCGCCAACACCGACTTCACCCTCGTCGCACCCAGCTTCCTCAATGCCGGCGGTTCAGTAACGCATGTCGGTCTCGGTGAATTCGGCATCTCCACCGCCAACGTGATGAACGCCGGCGGTTCGCTGGTGACCCGTGGCGGCCTGACGCTGAACGCGGACAGCTGGACCAACAGCAGCGTGATTCAGGCCGGGCGGTTGACGGTGAATGTCGGCAACTTTGTGCAGACCGCGAGCGGGCAGCTGCTCGCTTCGAATCAACTGGTGGGGCGTGGTGGTAACTGGAGCAACGAGGGTTTGATTGCCAGTGACGGCAGCATGGACATTCAACTGGGCGGCACTTACGGCGGTAATGGTCGTGTCAGCAGTCTGGGCGATATGACCTTCAATGCTGCGCAACTGGGCCTGACCAGTGTTTCGAGCATTGGCAGTGGCGGGCAGGGCACGTTCACCATTGGCGGGTTGCTGAACAATGCCGGCGGACGACTGACGTCCAACAATACGCTGACGATCAACGCCGGTGCGGTAAGCAATACCGGTACGTTGGGTGCTGCGCAGAACCTGAAGATCAGGACTGCAAGTCTGGTGAACGAGCGCGGCCTGCTCTTTAGCGGCAGCAACATGAATCTTCTGCTCAATGACTTCACCAACCAGAACGGCAATGTGTACAGCCTTGGCAATCTGACCATTACCGGCATGGACGGCGGGCGGGCGAACACCGTCAACAACCGGGCTGCGACGATCAATGTGGACGGTGACTTTTCGTTGTCAGCCAGCAATTTCAGTAACAAGACCGAAGGCGTCCTGGGGCAGGACAAGCTTGTTTCCGGTGATATCACATACCAGTGCATTGGCGGCGAATGCAAGTGGATGAATTTCTTCGTCGAGGAACAATACGAGTCAGAGTCGACCATCAGTGGCGAGCAAGCTGTTGTCTCCGTTGGCGGCAATGTAAACGCAACCGTCGGCAATTTTTCCAACTTCGCTTCGCTGTTCTCAGCGGGGAAAAATATCAAGCTCGACGTCGACACGTTTGATAACACAGGGCTGGAATCCGGAAGCTATACCAAGACCCTAGTCTACGAAACCAGAAACCGTGATTTCGATTTGCTATTTGATGACGTCACCGGTCTGGTCACGGCTTATGCGAAAAAAAACTCCAAGTACGAGCATGAATATTCTTACTATTCGTGCGGCGGGCAGGATTGGCAGGGTTGCGGGCTAGGCACCATTCCCCGCGGCAATCAGACAAAAACAACACTCAACCCTTTCTTCGGCCAAGGCCCGGACGTTCCAGTTCCGGCGAAACTGCTGGGATATGCGCTAGTACCCGGTGGCGGTATCACCTACACAAGCAAAGGTGGAGCCTCCGCGATCATCCAGGCCGGCCAGGCAGTGGAGGTCAATGCTAAAACGACCATCAAAAACGGTACTTTGCAGGCCTATACCAGCTTCGCCCCGGTTGGTAAGAATGCTCCGCAGACCGGCGTAAATGCCGGAGCGACTATTCCGGTCATTCGCATCAACGCCCAGCTTCCTCCAGACCTGGCCCAGCAACAGGTCAACCCGCTGGCTTTGCCGGGCTTCACCCTGCCAACCGGTGATAACGGTCTGTTCCGACTCAGCCGCAAGGACGGCAGCGAACAATCGATCTCGCCGATCAAAGACTGGACGATCGGCTCGATCACGGCTGCATCCTCTGGACATACCACCGGAATGCCGGTCAGACATGCGACCGATTTCCAGATCGACAAAGACGCTCCGGTCTCGATGAAAAAACGCGATCTGGCATTGAGTGATGCCGCGTCGCTGAATCTCAACGACAGAACGGCTCAGTTCAACGTGGGTGCAACTGCAGCTGACGGTCCAGTCGGTGTGCTGGTGCCTGGCCGTGGCAGCCCTTCCTTTGACGTACCGCGCGTACAAGGCTTGCCCGACACCAGCGCGCGCTCTAACCCGCACAAATACCTGATCGAAACCAACCCGGTGCTGACCAACCTCAAGCAGTTCATGAGCTCGGACTATCTGTTGGGCAAGCTCGGTTACGACCCCGACACCAGCGCCAAACGTCTGGGCGATGGTCTGTTCGAGCAGCGCATGGTGCAGCAGGCCGTGGTCGCCCGCACCGGCCAACGCTTCATTGATGGCCAGACCTCTGACGAAGGCATGTTCAAGTACCTGATGAACAATGCCATCGCCAGCAAGGATCAGCTCAACCTGTCGGTGGGCGTCACCCTGACCGCGCAACAAGTGGCGGCACTGACCCACGACATCGTCTGGCTCGAAGAGCACGAAGTGAACGGCGAAAAAGTGCTGGTGCCGGTGCTGTATCTGGCGCAGGCGAATAACCGGTTGGCGCCAAACGGGGCGTTGATTCAGGGCGGCGACGTAACCCTCATTGCCGGCGGCAACCTCGATAACGCCGGCACGCTGCGAGCCTCCAACAACCTGTCGGCCGAAGCCGGTAACAACCTCACCAACACCGGTCTGATCGAAGCCGGCGAACGTCTGACGCTCAAGGCCGGCAACGACATCATCAACAAGTCCGGCGGTATTATCTCGGGCAAGGATGTCAGCCTGACAGCCACCAACGGCAGCGTGATCAACCAGCGTGATGTGACCAGTGTCGATTACGGCCGGTTCGGTAATACAAGCCACCGCGACTATCTCGATAACGCTGCCCGGATCGAGGCAGCCAACGACCTGACGATCAAGTCCGGCCAAGACATCAACAACATCGGCGGCGTGCTGCAAAGCGGTCGGGACATGACGCTCGATGCTGATCGCGATGTGAACATCACCTCGGTGCAGAACCGTAGCACCGATGCACGGGGCGGCAGTTACCTCAATCAGACGATTACGCAGCATGGCGCTGAAGTGACGTCCGGGCGGGATTTGTCGATTACGGCTGATCGTGACGTGGCGATTGTGGCCAGTCGACTGGATGCCAAGCGCGACCTCAAGGCCGACGCCGGCCATGACATTGTCATCACCTCGGCCGCCGACGAGAGTGATTACGTTTCGCGCAGCAAGAAGCGCGCAACTGAAACCCATAGCGTCACGCAACAATCATCGGTATTGAACGCCGGCCGGGACATTGCCCTGAAAGCAGGTAACGATCTGGGCATTATCGCCAGCCGGATCAAGGCCGAAGATGATGTCAGCCTCAAAGCCGTTCAGGACATCGCCATCGCCTCTGCCGAGGATGAAAGTTCATCCTATTACTACAAGAAGAAAAAGGGATCGCACGGACGTCGCAAAACCACCGAGAGCGAAATTTACGACAGCACCAATGTGGCCTCGGTTGTGGAAGCCGGGCACGACCTGACCGTAAACGCCAGCCAGACGGACAAGGGCGGTGTTTCTCTGGACGGCGGTCGTGATCTCACCGTGATCGGTAGTCAGTTGAAAGCCGGAAACAATCTGGTTCTGGGCGCGTTGAACGATATCTCGGTGCTCTCGGCGACTGACGAACACAGTGATTTCAGCAAGACCACTAAAAAGGGCTCCTTCGGTCTCTCCAAAAGTGGCAAAAGTGCGGTCAACTCCAGCACCAGTCAGGTCGCTAGCGAGTTGCAAGCAGGCAACGACGTCGTCGTCGCTTCAGGTAAAGACTTCCTGTTGCAGGCCAGCACTGCCACAGCGGGCAACGATGTCGAGTTCCGTGCCGGTCTGGTGGATGACACCGGCGACATCAATCTGATTTCGGCCAATGACACGGACTACAGCCGAAGCGAAGCCTATAAAAAGAAAACCGGTCTTTCGGTCTCGGGTGGCTTCCTTTCCCTTTCTTCGGCCAAAGAAGCAGGGCGGCTGGGTGAAGGTAACACCAGCGTGGGCAGCCTGGTCACGGCCGGCCGTGACACGATCCTCAGTGCCGAGCGCGATATCAATGTGGTGGGCAGCGGTATCGACGCTGGACGTCATGTCAGCATGGACGCCGGCCGGGACGTTAATGTCGTGGCGGCAGCCAATGACCGTGCCGAGCAGGCATGGTCGAAGTCCAGACAGACAGGCATCGGCATTTCCAGCGATGACAATGGCGTGAGTTTGTTTGCCGGTGTCGATGGCCTCAAGGAAAAGAATCGACGTGAACAGCAGACCGGTGCCGCCAGCCAGATCAATGCGGGGCAGGATCTGACCGTCAACGCCAAGCGCGATATCAATCAGATTGGCTCGGACCTGCAGGCCAGTAACGATATCGACCTGACTGCCGGGCGTAACATCAACATCGATGCCGGCCGCGAAACCCTGTTGGTAGAACAGCAACGCGAGACCGAGCGCAACGGTCTGGGCGTGCGCATCGACCACAACTATGGCCAGACGAAAGACGCGGTCAATGGTGCGGGCAAGGGCGAGGACAATGTCAGCAAGGGCTCCAGTACCCTCAAGGCAGTGGATGGCATCAGCCAGTTCCTCTCCGGGCCGACAGCAGACGTCAAGTTCGGCAACAGCAAGCAAAGCAGCAGTCAGCAAACCATCGAGCAGAGCAGCCGATCGTCGACGCTGAATGCCGGTCACGATCTGAACCTTAATGCCAAGAACGACGTAACGGTAAAAGGGGCGAAATTCCTCGCCGGACGCGACATCAATGTCGTCGGTCGTGACGTCACGTTCGATGTGGCCAAGGGCAGTGTCAACCAGGACAGCACGCAGCGCGAAAGTTGGGGCGGCATTCACGGTGGCACCAGTGGCGGCTTCAAGATCGGCATTGGTGGCAGCTATGGCATCGCCACTGAAGACGGCTCACATGGCACCTCTACGCCGACTCAACTGGGTGCAGGCCGGGACGTCAACTTGCAAGCTGATCATGATCTGAATCTGATCGGTACTCAGGTCACTGCTCGCCGGGATATCGAGCTTAATGCCTTCAACGATCTCAATGTCCGCTCGGCGCAGAACGACAGCAGCAGCGACAGCAACCGGCACAACGGTGGCGGCGAAGTGGGTCTGGTGTTTGGTTCCGAAGGTGTTGGCGTTTACGCCAGTGTCAGCATGGGCAAAGGCGATCTGGAGCGCGAAGGCAACCGCCAGCAAGAGGCTTACCTCTACGCCGGAGACCGGCTGGGCTTTACCAGCGGCAAGGACACCAACATCGCCGGCGCCACGTTGCGCGGCGATGAGGTGAATGGTCGCGTGGGGGGTGACCTCAATGTCTCATCAGTGGCCGACACCGGAAAGGTTAAGGGCAAAGAATTCGATATCAGCGTGACCGCTACGATTGGTCCGGGTGCCGGTGTCAGTGGTTCGGTCGGTTACGGCCAGACCACGGGCAAGACCAACTGGATCGAACAACAAACCACTATCACCGGCAAGAACAAGGTTGATATCCGCACCGAGAATCACACTCAGCTGGACGGTGCACTGATCGCTGCCGACAACGGCAATCTGAAACTGGACACCGGCACGTTGGGCTTCAGTGATATTGCCGGTAGCGACAAGGAGCACGGTTACTACCTGAACGTTGGTGGCAGTTACACAGCGGGTAAAGGCACTGGTGCCCAGGACGCCAGCCAGACAGGTAAAGGCAAAGAAGGCGAGGCCGGCTGGAGCGTCAGTGGCTGGAAGTACGACAAGGATCGCGAACAGATCGTACGAGGCACCGTCGGCGCCGGTGAAATTGTCGTGCGCCAGGATGCCGGGACTGGCAAGGATTCGACTGTCGGGTTGAATCGCGACGTTGACAAGGGCTACGAAATTACCAAGGACAAGGAGTCTCGTACCGATCTGTACGTGAGCAAATCGTCCCTTGAGGCCGTAGCGGATCCTTCCGGTACCTTGAAGGCCTGGGCAGAAAAAATAGAGAACTACGCGGACGCTACGCAAGGATCCTTTGAGGCAGCGCTCAGTCTGATTACCGGACCGGTCAACGTAGTGGGTCAGGCCTGGAACAATCTTCAGGCACAGCGAGTATCGCTGGATGAAGTCCCAGCGACAGCGCGCAAGGACCTGGGTGACGACCTGGCCCTGAACATCGCGAAGAATCTGGTTCGAAATGGCGGGAAGCCGGGAGATATCAATAATCTGGAACCGGGGGATGTCGTAGTCATCCAAAAGTACGCGAAAGTGTTTGCCGCATTTGTCCAGCAGCAACAAGCCTGTGACGCTTCAGGCACGTGTGGTTCGGATGACAAAAATCCTACGGGGCTGGATCCCCATCATTACCGTGATGACGAGGACAAAAACAAGCTCACCTGGCTTAAGGATCTGACGATTGATAGCCCGGGCGGCAAGCTGCTGTATGAGGCTGAAAGGCTGCAACACTACTTGGACATACTGCCCAAGGAGCAAGCTCAGCTACTGGGTCTGAGCATTCAGGCTGCGATGGGGCCGGCAAAAATGGCCCTTGGTCTTGCAGGAAATGTTCTGCTCGCGAAATTGTTTGGCGACAAAATAGACGCGGCCAAAGATGCTATTGCCAAAGGCATTGCCAGTGAACTCAGTGGCGTGGACAAGGATCGCCTGGAAGCCAGCGACAACGTCCTGAAAAAGATGTTTGGGCTGGGTGCGGGCACGCAGCAGGGCGACATCTATGTACGCGGCGCCACCACTCTGCTGAACATCGCCTTGGGCACCGCAGCCAACATGGCAGGCAGTGTCACTGGCAAGGTCTTCAGTGTCGCAGGAAACAAGGGCACTACCGGCGGAAAACTTACCGATCCGATTGAACCCAAGCACCCGGGCTGGGCAAATGAGTTTGGTGATACTTCGGGCAAAGGATGGGTAGACGGGCCGACGGTCAAACCTTCTGTTTCGCCAGTGCATGGTGACGGGGCGAAACCCCACGTCGAGGCGGTGGTAAAAGTCGAGACTGCCAAGTCCGTCAAAGGCAGTCATGAATATGAACTGCTCAACAATCCTGCTGCCAGAAGCCCCAACACCCGTTATGAGCTGGATAATGGCAATACGTTTACGACCAACAGTAAGGGTATGGTGGAAGAGCTGACGTTCACCCCGACCAAAGAGAAGGTGCCTCGGGACTCAAGGCAGACGGAGGCGGGTAAAGAAGGGCGGGATAGCGACGTGGGCGGGCATGCTCAGGCATGCAGCCAGGGCGGAACCTGCGATCAGTATAATCTCTTCCCACAGGACAAGAACTTCAACAATTCGGCCTACAAAGTGTTCTATGAAAACAGGGTCAGAGAGGCGCTGGACGATCCTGCCCGCACTGTAGGGCCGACGACAGTCAAGTTTGAGCGTGCTGATCCCGGCTCAATACGACCTGATTCGCTAATATTGACGTACATCATTGACGGTAAACCAAAAACCGTGACTTTCAAAAATGAAGCCCATCAAACTCCGGAGGTAAGCGGGTGATTACTGAAGATTTCGAACTCGTCAAAGAGATTTTTAAACTTGTTGAAGCGGGAATTATTCAAGGTTATGACGCCTTTCGGTATAGCGTTGAGTGGGGGGGTAATTACATGGAGGCCGACCTCGCCGTTGAAAGAAATGGCGCAGAAATCTGGGACGCTGAAACTGATTTCAATAATTCGAAAATCTATGCGCTTGTAGAAAAGTTACATGAGAATGCAGACGCTCGCGGCGAGCCATGGACATCCTTTGTCCTGTCTTATCGCGAAGGCGAACAAGTGAAAACGAAATTCAAGTATTGATCGGGGACGCCGCATTTCCGCGTTCCGGGTAACGAACGGGTGGCTCTGGCCACCTGTCGTTTATCTGACCAGCGCAGCAAGACAGACCCAGAGTGATGCCTGTCTATCCAGTCCGAAGGGGGAGTTTCGTCGTGCCCTTCGGCAGGCGAGCGTCAGCTTGTTGCAAGTCAGACCTGCCGATACATCCCTCAAGTGTTCGTTGAGGGATCGTGGGTTCACTTCGGATAAAGCGGCGGCAACCCGCTGTCACCCACCGGATCCTGCACCCGTTCCGCCGCCGGAATAGTCCGGATCGCCCGCCACAAATCCTCACCCTGCCAATGCTGCCCCGTCTCGCTGTACAGCGCACCATTCAGCCCATCCAGCGCATCCGACAACGGCACAAACCGCGCTGCCATATCCGCCAGCGTTTCCGGCTGCTGCCGCGCCCAGGCATCCAGTGCCTGCCGCGTCGCCTGCGGGTCATTGGCCTGGCTCGCCCGCTTGATGTCATCCATCAACGTGCGCGGGCTCGGGCCGGTTTGGGCGGCGCGATGCACCGCCGGTTGCCAACGCGCTCGCCACCACAGGCCGAAGCCGAGGAGGGTGGTGCAGGCGAGGATCAGGGTGCTGAGTTTCCACCACCACAACACATCGTTATCGACGGCGCTCACTTGCAGAGTGCCGGCCGGGGTGTCGACTTGCAGGCTCGGGTTGTTGGCTACCTGCAGAGTGCGCGCGGGCAGGCTGCTGTGTTCCAGATGATCTTCGAAGGTGTTCCACCAGACCACGTCCACCGTCGGCAATTCGATAGCGCCGCTGCGGCTCGGCACCAGGGCTTCGCGTTCTTCGCGGCTGCCAACAATGCCCCGGTCGGTGCTTTGGTTGCTCAGCACCGGTTGGTCGGGGTAGCGGCGCAGGCCGTTGACGTCGGTGGCGGGCAGCGCTGGCAGTTGCGAGGCAGCCAGACCTTCGACTTTCAACGTCAGGCTGCGGGTCAGGGAATCGCCCACCTGGGTGTGTTCCGGTTCCGGGTTCCAGCTTTCGCTGAGGCTCAGGCTGCGCGCGGGCAGCCACGGCGCGTCGACCGGATAAGTCAAGGGTTTGGGTTTGACGGTCAGGGGGATTTCCGCAGAACTGACGCGCATCAGCTTGCCCGGTTTCGGCCCCTGCGCATTGGCGTCCTGAGACGGCTGCGTATCGACCAGTGTTGCGCTGAACGTTTGCGGCGTGATGGTCAGCAAACCACTGTGCTGCGGGTAGATCGCATAGCGCATTTCGATCACGCCGTGGCGCACGCCGTTGAGATCTTTTTCGTAGGTGCGCGTGTCGCCCAGTTGCTCGATGCGTGCATCGGCGATTTGCAGCGGCGTCAGGCTGCTGTCGTCGTAGAGCGACACCGAGTGGTAGATGCGCAGGGTCAGGATCGCCTGCGCCTGCACATACACGCTCGACTGGTCGAGGCTGGCCTCGATGAACACCGGATCAAGGCTGTTCTTGTTCTCGCGGGTGTCGCTTTCGACCACTTGCACGGTGATCGGCTGGCTCTGTGCGTCGCCCAGTTGCAGCGGCGGGATGACCACGCTGCCGTTCTCTTTCGGCAGCAGGGTGATGATCCAGCGCGTGGTCGCGCGGTTGTCGCCATTGAGGGTGTTGAGCTGGTTGACTTGCCGCGTACCGCGCACTTCGAACAACGCTTCCAGCGCGGTCAGATCGGGTTTGCCGAACTGGGTGACGTCGCTGGTTTCGAGGGTGAGTTCGACCGTCTCGCCGGAGTTCAGGCGACTGCGATCCACACTGGCGGTCAGCTCGGCCGCCTGGGCGGTGGCCGTGCAGAGCAGCAGGGGCAGCAAGAGAGCGGTGAAGCGGGTCATCGAGTGTTTTCCTGATCCTGATGTTGTTGCTGTTCGTACCAGAATTTGCGTCGCAGCAGTTCGCCCGGATCATCCGGGATCTTGCCCAGCCATTGTTCCAGTGCCTGACGCTGCTCGCCTTCGAGGTTGTCTTCACTCGGGCGCAGCGTCGGCACGGTGTCCGTTTGTTCTTCCTCGTCGCTGCCCGGTACTTCGTTGGGGCCTGGCTGCGGCGGCGTTGTCGTTGGCGGTTCACTGGCCGACTCGACAGGCTGCGACGGGCTCTGGGTTTCACTTTTCACGGCGGGCGGCGGCGTGGTCGCGGGCGCTGGTTCGTCGCCCGGCAGACTTTGCTGTTCGCTCGGCTGGGTGTCCGGCTCGGCGGGCGGCGGTGTGTTTTTCTGCTTGAGCAGATTTTCCACCAGCGCCTTGTTGGTCTGCGCCGGACGCAAATCCGGTTGCAGCTCCAGTGCCTGTTCATAGGCGTCGATCGCCGCTTCCAGCTCACCGCTTTTCGCCAGCGCGTTGCCACGATTGTAGTGGGCGCGGGCATCGCTGCCTTCGGCAAAGCGCTGGGCGGCGCCACTGTAGTCGCCGGCCTCGTACAACGCCACCCCTTGCCATTGGTGATCGTCAAAATGTTGCGCGGCTTCGGCCGGGCGCTTTTGTTTGAGCAGGTGCAGGCCCTGTTGATCGGGGCGCAGCCACAGATCCTCAAAGTCAAAAGCGTAACTCGGCTGTGGCAGGCACAACAGCAACGGCAGGCAGAACAACCAACCACGTCGCCCGGCGCAGGCGGCGAGCAACAACAGCGGCAACAGCAGCCAGTAACCCTGATCGGCCCAAGTATCCAGGCGCACGGTCTGGCCATCGTCGCGCAGGCTGCGCGGGCCGTTGAGCAGGCCGAGCGCACCAAGATCTGCTTCGTCGAGGCGGGCAGGGTGGTATTCGCCGCCGACGCTGTTGAGGAATGCGCTCAGGCCCGGACTGTCGAGTTGCGGCACGCGAATCGCGCCTTGCTCGTCCTTGAGGAAACTGCCGTCCTCCTGAGCGATTGGCGCACCTTCGGCGGTGCCGACGCCGAGCATCAACAGTTGTGCCGATTGCCCGCTGAGGGCGCGGCGAATGCCTTGGCGTTCTTCTTCGTTCAATGACGAGCCGATCAGCAAAATCCGTCCCTGACCGAGCGCGCCCTGTTTCAGCAGGGCCAGTGCTTTACTCACGGCCAGATCGGCGCGATGGCCGCTTTGCGGCATCAATGAAGGCTTGAGCGCATCGAGCAGATTGCGGCTGGTGGCCAGGTCATCCGACAGCGGCACCAGCGTGTGTGCGCTGCCGGCGTAGACGACGATCGCGGTCTGCGCATCGCTGCGTGCCTGCAACAGATCGAAGAGCTTGCGCCGTGCTTGTTCGAGCCGCGTCGGTGGCGAGTCGGTAGCGAGCATTTCCGGGGTCAGTTCCAGCACCACCACCAAGGGATCAGCGGGCTTCTGGCTGGTCTGTTCGACGCGCTCCCAACTCGGCCCAAGCAGCGCCAGAACCGTCAGCAGCCATGCCACGGCGAGGGCGATCCACGGCAGTTTGCTGTCGCGACCATTGCCGCCACTGAGCAGGGTGGCATGAAACGCCGGTGGCAAGATCATCTGCCAGCGCCCGGCGCGTTTCTGCCGGTGCCAGAGTTGCCAGATCAGCCAGCCGAGCAGCGGCAGCAACAGCAACCACCACGGACGGAACCAGTGTGGCCAGAGCGCGATCATCGACGCCTCCGCAGACGCAGGCGCTTGAGACGCTCGCGCCAGTCGGGCAACGGACTTTGCAGATACAGCTCCTTGGTGAACAGGCGTTGCACCGGGTTGTCCGGCCACAACTCACGGGCGACCAGCAACAGGCTCAACCACAGCGCCAGCGCCAAAGGCCAGTGATACAAAGCCTGCGCCGGGCGCGCCTGAGTCGGTTGCTGGGTGACCGGTTCGAGCTGATCGAGAGTGTCCTTGATCGCTTGCAGTTCCTTGCCATCATGGGCACGGAAATACTGACCGCCGGTGACCTCAGCGATGGCTTTGAGCGCCGGTTCGTCGAGGTCCAGACTCGGATTGACGCCGAGCAGGCCGGTTGAACCACTGTCTTCGGGATTGGCGCCAATCCCGATCGGATAGATTTTTACGCCTTCGCTCGCAGCGAGTTTTGCTGCCGTCAGCGGGTCGATTTCGCCGCCGTTGTTGGCACCGTCAGTGACCAGAATCAGCACGCGGCTCTGCGCCGGACGCATGCGCAGGCGTTTCAGCGCCAGACCGATGGCGTCGCCGATGGCGGTGTTCTTGCCGGCGATGCCGATGCGCGCTTCGTCGAGCCAGACGCGCACGGTGTGGCGGTCAAAGGTCAGCGGCGCTTGCAGATAAGCCTGGCTGCCGAAGAGGATCAGGCCGACACGGTCGCCATCGCGACTTTCGAGGAAATCACCGAGCAGATGTTGCACCAGCGTCAGGCGACTGACTTCTTCGTCCTGCCACTGCATATCGGGGAAGTCCATCGAGCCGGACACGTCCACCGCCACCAGCAGGTCACGCCCACTGGCGGCAATCGGCAGAGGTTCGCCGAGCCATTGCGGGCGCGCGGCGGCGGTGAGCAGCAACAGCCACAACAGCATGAACGGCGCCTGTTGACGCCACGCCGGCAGGTTGGCGCGGGCGCGACGGCGGGCGAGGCCTTCCAGATCGGCGAGGAAGCTGACTTTCAGGGCGGGCTCGCCACTGTCGGCGACTGGCAGCACCAGACGCATCAACCACGGCAGCGGCAGCAGCACGAAGATCCATGGCCAGGCGAACTCAAACATGTTTGCGAATCCACGTGTCGACAGCCTGGGTCAGGCCGGCGATGGCTTTGTCATCGAGTTTGCACTCCGGCTTGTAGGCGCCTTCGACCAGCACCATCCAGCGCGTCAGGCCCGCCGCCGGGCAGCGGTTGTCGAGGAACGCCAGCCATTTACGCCCGTTGAGGGTGTGGCTCTGGCTGTAGGGATAGTGATTGCGGCACAGGCGTTTTAGCAGACCGTTGAGTTGCTGCAGCCAGGCCCCGGCTGGGGCCCCGTCGTAGGGTTTGGGCATTTGTGCGAGTTCGGCGAGGGCGGCGATGCGCACCGGGTCAAGCGGCTGTTCGGCACGCACGATCGGGCGTTTCTTCATCGGAATGAAGCGGCGCAGGCGCCACACGGCGAAACCCAGCAACGGCAATAACAGAAGCAGCAGCCACCAGCCCGGCGCCGGCGGCCAGAAGGCAATCGGTGGCGGCGAGATCAGCGGTTGCAGTTGGTCGAGGCCGTTCATCGACCTTTTCCCGGGCGCTGCGGATTGAGGAATTCGCGCATCTGCTCGACCATTTCACTTTGCGTGCTCAGCGGCATCAGCAATACCCGCAGCTTTTGCGCGAGCAATTCCCAGCGAGCGATGCGTGCTTCGGCCTGGGCGCGATAGGTCTGGCGCAGCTCGAAATTCAAGGTGTCGAGCTCCAGTTGCGCACCGCGTTGCGCGAACCTGAGCAGGCCGGCAGCGGGCAGGGCGTGATCCAGTGGATCGGAAATCGGCAACATCAACAGGTCGCAATGACGCGATAAGAGGCTGAGCTGTTGTTCGGCGCTGTCGGACAGTGCACGTTCGTCGCAGATCACGATGGCCAAGCTGCCCGGGCGCAACACTTCGCGAGCACGGCGCAGGGCCACGCCGAACGCATCGCGATCCGGTTCACGTTCGCTGTGCAGAGATTGATTGACCTTGACCAGACGATTGAGCAATTGCAGCAGGCTCTGTTTGCTGCGCCGCGGCTTGATTTCGTAGTGCTCGTTGTCGCCGAACACCAATCCGCCAACGCGGTCGTTATGGCCGAGCGCGGCCCAACCGATCAACGCCGCCGCTTGCGCTGCCAGCACCGATTTGAACATCAGCCCGGAACCGAAAAACAGCCGCGTACTTTGCTCGACCATGATGAAAATCGGCCGTTCGCGTTCTTCATGGAACAGCTTGGTGTGCGGCTCTTGCGTGCGTGCGGTCACGCGCCAGTCGATGGTGCGCACGTCGTCGCCGGCCTGATAGACCCGCACCTGATCGAAGTCGACGCCACGGCCACGGAATTTCGAGTGATGCAGGCCGATCAGCGGGCTGCGCTGACTCGGCGTGGAAAACAGCTGCACCTCGCGCACGCGGTGACGCATCTCGATCAGCTCGGCGAGGCTGACGCGGATGCCCGGTTCGGACGGCAAAGAGGCGTTCATGGGGGTCAAGCGACGGCTACGACGTCGAGAATCCGCTGCACCACCCGATCCTGATCGATGCCGGCGGCTTCGGCTTCAAACGACAAAATGATGCGGTGACGCAACACATCGAACAGCACCGCCTGAATGTCTTCCGGGCTAACGAAGTCGCGACCGGCCAGCCAGGCGTGAGCACGGGCGCAGCGGTCGAGGGCAATCGAACCGCGCGGGCTGGCGCCGTAGGCGATCCACTCGGCCATTTCCGGATCGAACTTGGCCGGGTTGCGCGTGGCCATGACCAGTTGCACCAGGTATTCCTCCACGGCGTCGGCCATGTACAGCCCGAGGATTTCCTTGCGCGCGGCGAAGATTGCCTGCTGGCTGACGCGGCGTTCGGGCTTGGTTTCGCCGTTCAACGCTTCGCCGCGGGCCTGCTGGAGGATGCGGCGTTCGACGGCGGCGTCCGGGAAACCGATTTTCACGTGCATCAGGAAACGGTCGAGCTGCGCTTCCGGCAGCGGGTAAGTGCCTTCCTGCTCGATCGGGTTTTGCGTGGCCATCACCAGAAACAGCGGCGACAGTTCATAAGTGCTGCGACCGACACTGACCTGACGTTCGGCCATGGCTTCGAGCAGCGCCGATTGCACCTTGGCCGGGGCGCGGTTGATTTCGTCCGCCAGCACCAGGTTGTGGAAGATCGGCCCTTGCTGGAACACGAAACTGCCGGTTTCCGGGCGATAGATCTCGGTGCCAGTGATGTCGGCCGGCAGCAGGTCAGGGGTGAACTGAATGCGATGGAACTGGGCTTCGATGCCCTCGGCGAGCTCTTTGATCGCTTTGGTCTTGGCCAGACCCGGAGCGCCCTCGACCAGCATGTGGCCGTCGGCGAGCAGGGCGATGAGCAAACGCTCGATGAGTTTTTCCTGGCCGAGAATCTGCGTTGAAAGAAAGGTTCGCAGCGCCAGCAGCGCTTCACGATGTTCCATCGGTGACTGTTCCTGGAAAGGGGTGGCCACAGGCGTTCGGATAACGCCGGGGCTGGGGGCGTTACTTTAATCCATCGCGGGGGGTGGCGACTAACGGCATTTTGCGCAAAGTGCGGGAAATGACTGGGGGATTTGTTGGATTTTTGTAGCTGCGGGGAAGGGTAGTGTTCTTTCGGGCCTCTTCGCGAGCAGGCTCGCTCCCACATTTTGAGCGGCGTACATCCGTCAATGTGGGAGCGAGCCTGCTCGCGAAGGGACCAGCCCAGGCGCGATCAAACTTTGTTAATGAAGGTACCCGTCCCATCAAGGATGCTCTTCAAAGTCTCGACCACCTCATCCATATCCACCATATCCGGGTTAAAGCTGATCTCCAGCACATCATCCCCGTTCAATGCATCAGCATCCGCCGCCGCAATCTCGATCTTCAGCAGATTCGAAGTCAATGTGACTTTCACACCGTCGAGCGTCGAAGGCTCGCCATCCAGCGTGATCTCCAGCTCGTCCTCGTCCGGATAGCGACTCATCAAAAACATGTCGCCCTTGTCGCTGTGGCAGCAGAGCATGGCCATGTTGTCTTCTTCGTCATCGCACGGGTTGACGATCAGTAGGGCGGTGGTCATTTGCATGGGGGGATTCCTGGTTGGACGGGCGCGACGGATGCGCCAAATAATTGATTTTGCCAGCTGAACGAATACTTTGCTGCCCTGGCTGCGGGATTTCTGTTTTTTGCTCCACCATTTTTTTATAAAACGGTAGGGAATATAGAAAAAGCAGCGATGCAGCATGAACGGAACCAAGAAGTATAGAAAAAACGACATGGCTGAATAAAAAATAGAGAAGAAAACTGCATTGAGCCCGAAGAGTCCTCCGTATTTTCCCGTCGCTGTTGCCAAGTCTTTTGAAGTCAGATAAAAACCCCATACATAAAGTATGAAAAGAAGTGTGCCTCCAATGAGAATGGCCAGGTATCGCTTGAGTGTCACTTTGTCAAATTGTGTGGGGTCGAACTCTGTTGTGAAGGCTTGATAGGTTGAGCGGATGGCTAACAATGGCCCGAATATGGCGACGTAATTTGCGGCTGCCTTTGAACTGAAGGGGAAAAGAGATGACCAGAACCCGATCATGCCAAATAGCTGGTTATCTATGAATGCATTGATGGTAATGTCCAGTGTGTTTTGAGGGTGCGCGGGCAGTAAGAGACTTATGAGGAAAATTGGAATGCAAAAAATCCCGAATGCCGACAGGAATGAAGTTGGGTTGAATGCTTTTCCAGTCATAAAGGATTTCTGGCCCGCCGCGGCTGTAATAAGTTAGATAGCCAAGATTGGGTCGGTGTGGACGACCCAACCTTGATACAACTTTTTTCGTTACCTGGGTAACGCGGTTTCAATTTGTTCGAGGATAATCGCGTTGATTTTTTCCACGTTAGTGGAGTCCAGTAAAAATGCTGCCACTGCAATCACCAAGCCAGCAGCTACGATGACAGGTGCGCTGGTGGCAGTAGCCACAGGGAGAAACGCGACAACAGTCGCCACAAGTGCACCTGCCCCTATGCCGGCAGCGATGCTTTCAAGCTCCAGCATCAAAGGCTTCCAGTCCCCATCTTGAAAACCGATAGCCGCTTTCGTGACAACGGAGTGGGCCTGAACGATTTTTCCGGTCACGCCAAACCCCTTGGCAAGCTTGTTGACACTGTCCATATAGGTCGCTTTATCCAGCGCATTGAGCGCGTCCACAACCGCGCGCGTATCCTGCGGACTGAGCCGCGCATTGGGATTGGTCCGCACTGCCTCAAAAGTCTGCATCGCCTCCGCATAGCTTCTGATCTTCTTCCCTGAAATATCCTTTTGCAGGTCCATGACTACCTGGTGCAGATTGGCGCCATATTTCTCAAGGATGTATTTGTTCGCGTCGGCGACGAAAGCCACCGCGCGTTTGTACTCATCAATGCGTTTGGCTTCTGCTTCGGCCGCTATCCGGTTTCTTTCGTCCTCCAGACGTTTGGCTTCCGCCAGAGCGGTCAAATGAACTTGTTCTGCCGCGAGTCTCTGAGCTTCTTCAGCACGTCGCGCCGCTTCGGCAGCCTGTTGTTGCGCATGCGCCTCGGCCTGTCGACGGGCTATCTCGGCATACAGTTGTGCTTGTCTTGATTGAAGGCTGGAAATTTGCTCATTCAACAGCATCGCATCATAAGTCGCTTGCAACTTTGCATGCTGTCGAGAGGTCTGCACGTCTCTCAGCTTTTGTTGCAGTGCCGTATTCTTCTGAAAGAGTAACTCGTTGACGGTGTTGGTTGCTCTGTCGAGCCATGCTTGCGGGGTTGCATCAATCAATGGCGGCTGTCGGCTGTCTGCCAGATTGAGCTCTATTTGCAAGTTGTGCTCAAGGTTTTGTTTTTGCGCGAGATAATCGCTTTCAATGGCCAGTGTAAAACCATGCATTGGATTGCCAAGCGGATAGTTATTTAGAATGTCACCGCGAATGGAGCCTGGGTTCAGATTGATTATTTCCCATGTGCCGTCGCCATAAAATACAGTTGTCGGAAGTTCCAGTTGTCTCATGTGCTGACTCCTTTCCCTGATAAAGAACCTGTTCCGTGGTTCGGTCTAATATTATTAGCGCTGCTGGCAGAAATATTCTGTAGGGCCTGGTCTTTTAATTGTGTGAGACAATTCTTGTCGGGTTGTGAGCTTTGGTAAGTGATGCTTGCTGGTTTTTTGTTTTTTCAATAGGAGAACTGCGGTAGGAAAATTCCTGCGTTGTTTTCTAATTGTCTGCGATGAAATATCTGACGCAGTTGTAGGATTTTTTATCGTGACGCAATTTCACGGAGAAATTCTGTTTGCACGCTTGTTTTCGCTACGCGGATACGATTATTTTCGCCGCTCGAACGCAAAGGAGTGCGTATGTAAAACTGAAAAAAGGATCTTTTTACATGCATCAGTATTTCGAACGCGCCGAAGAAATAGCGCACTTGTCCGACGAACAGATCGAGCTGATTTATCAACGTTATCTGGATGGAGAAAAAACCGCCGTACTCATGACCGAGTTTCAGATTCCGGCGACTGTTCGCAGTTTGCTCAAGGTACTGCCGCCGATTGTCAGCCCGGATCTCACTTGCCCGTATTGCGATTTGCCGATGTGGGTTCGCCGTCACGCCAGAGGCACGCCGATTTCCTTGCGTGATCCGTTTAAATGCGTGCGGTGTGAGCATCGATATATTGCAGCCAGTCTCTATGGACGGCGCTCACCTTGTACGTGCAAGGAATGTTTCAAGGCTCACCAACAACAATTGGCAGCCCAGGCTCAGCGTGATCGCGCCGAACTGCAGATTCGCCACGGCGCACCGTGTCCTGCTGTGCCTTACGCCGCGTTGGGGTTCGTGCAGAAACTGGCGTTATTGGCCTTGCTCGAAGACGGCAATGGCAGCCCTTTGGAGTCGATTGCACCACTGAAAGCACCCTCCAGAAGCGAATGCCTGGCTCCCACCGATGAAGCCAGTGAGGAAATCCTGAAGAGTCTTTACGAGGCTGGCGTGTTGGTGGTTGCGACCGACTCTGACATAAAGGCCTTTAATCGGACTGATGGGTGCAGCATTGCCGATTATTCAGCCGTGCGCTGGCTGACCAATGTGGCGCTGGACGGCGCATTGCGCAGCCCGCGTGACAGTCTGTATCTGATGCTCTACCAGGACTTGTCCGGGAGTGTTCAGCCAGCGTGGAAGAGCGAACTCTACGCACTGATCTTTACCCTCGCACGACAAGAGTCGATTCAATACATCCATGTGCTGGCCAATGAAGTGAGTTTTGCCTTTACCGCCGAAGCCCGCGCTGAAGCGGTGGTAGGGCAATTGTTGCAGGACTTCTCTGTGAGTCAGCTCTACTACTTCGCCCGTTTGGCTGTAAAAAGCGCCGCCCACTTCTATGCCACGGGCAATTCGAAGGGGCGCAACCACGCCTCCAATACAATCCCGCGCAACATGCTCGGCACGGCGCAAGATGCCCTGACGCGCAACTGGCGCAAGAACTCCTACCGCGACTCTCGGGTAGCGCAATCGGCTTTGCACCGGCTGTTGTATGACGTCGTGCTCAAGGACAGCGGTGCCGGTTTTTCCAAATCACCGGGTATGTACTGGCGCGATGAACTGGTGCCCCAATTCTTTTCCGGCGCAACGTTCGGCAGCGATCTGGTCGGCCACTTGCAGCTCTTCTGCCGCGAGTGCGACTCGAGCAACATCGACGCCAGCATGGACAAGATGACCCTGCAAATGATGTGTTACGACTGCGCCACCGTGAGCAAATTCAAGGCTTACGAAGAGTTGCCTGACTGATCCGCGTCAACCGCTCGCGCTGAACCCGATGCCACGCTCAAGGTCGATAGAGCGGCCTTGGGCGTTTTCGTTTCTGGATATGTAGAGGCAAAAGGTCTCCACCTGGTACGGATGTCCCGTAAATACGGGCATGTAACCCGGCATTTTCCGCCACGACTGCTAGTGTTTACCGGTGCCAAACCCTCGGTTTACGTGCCAATGACCGAATATGTCGCAGCACCGCAAGCAGACACATTGTCGCACCCTTTAAGCTGCGCAACGGATGAGCACCCGTAAAGGCATTGTTGGCAGCACCGGCAGTCGCTTTTGCAGATGCTCATTCAATGGAAGGTGAATGTGACCTGAGTGTCCCGTCCAGCTTCACCCACCTGTCCCCCTGTTTCCTCTGCCCGAGAATCAGGAACAGGGCGACACAAGCCCCGAAAGGGGTGTTGCACGCGACGCTTTCCATCAATAACAAGCTTAAGCGGAGTACCACAGATGGCGTTCTTCACCGCAGCCAGCAAAGCCGACTTCCAGCACCAACTGCAAGCGGCACTGGCGCAGCACATCAGTGAACAGGCACTGCCACAAGTGGCGCTGTTCGCTGAACAATTCTTCGGCATCATTTCCCTGGACGAGCTGACTCAACGTCGCCTCTCCGACCTCGCTGGCTGTACTCTTTCTGCGTGGCGCCTGCTTGAGCGCTTCGATCACGCGCAACCGCAAGTGCGCGTCTACAACCCTGATTACGAGCGTCATGGCTGGCAGTCGACCCACACCGCGGTCGAAGTCCTGCACCATGACCTGCCATTCCTGGTCGACTCGGTCCGCACCGAGCTGAACCGTCGCGGCTACAGCATCCACACCCTGCAAACCACCGTGCTCAGCGTACGTCGTGGCAGCAAGGGCGAGTTGCTGGAAATCCTGCCGAAGGGCAGCACCGGCGAAGGCGTGCTGCACGAATCGCTGATGTACCTGGAAATCGACCGTTGCGCCAACGCGGCCGAACTGAATGTGCTGAGCAAAGAGCTGGAACAGGTTCTCGGTGAAGTCCGCGTTGCGGTCGCCGATTTCGAGCCGATGAAAGCCAAGGTGCAGGAAATCCTCACCAAACTCGACAACAGCGCGTTCGCCGTCGATGCCGACGAGAAGAACGAAGTCAAAAGCTTCCTGGAATGGCTGGTGGGCAACCACTTCACCTTCCTCGGCTACGAAGAGTTCGTGGTCACCGATCAGGCCGATGGCGGCCACATCGAGTACGACCAGAACTCCTTCCTCGGCCTGACCAAACTGCTGCGCACCGGCCTGACCTACGAAGACCTGCGCATCGAAGACTACGCTGTGGCCTACCTGCGCGAACCGACTCTGCTGTCGTTCGCCAAGGCTGCGCACCCGAGCCGTGTACACCGTCCGGCCTACCCGGACTACGTGTCGATCCGTGAAATCGACGCCGACGGCAAAGTCATCAAGGAACACCGTTTCATGGGCTTGTACACCTCCTCGGTGTATGGCGAGAGCGTGCGGGTCATCCCGTTCATCCGCCGCAAGGTCGAAGAAATCGAAACCCGCTCCGGCTTCCAGTCCAAGGCTCACCTGGGCAAGGAACTGGCACAGGTGCTTGAAGTACTGCCGCGTGATGACCTGTTCCAGACCCCGGTCGACGAACTGTTCACCACTGTGATGTCGATCGTGCAGATCCAGGAACGCAACAAGATCCGCGTGTTCCTGCGCAAAGACCCGTACGGTCGTTTCTGCTACTGCCTGGCCTACGTGCCGCGCGACATCTATTCCACCGAAGTTCGTCAGAAAATCCAGCAAGTGCTGATGGAGCGCCTGAAGGCCTCCGATTGCGAATTCTGGACATTCTTCTCCGAGTCCGTGCTGGCGCGCGTGCAGTTGATTCTGCGTGTCGACCCGAAAAACCGTCTCGACATCGATCCGGTGCTGCTGGAAAAAGAAGTCGTTCAAGCTTGCCGCAGCTGGCAGGACGACTACGCCGCACTGACCGTCGAAAGCTTCGGCGAAGCCCACGGCACCAACGTGTTGGCCGACTTCCCGAAAGGCTTCCCGGCCGGTTACCGCGAGCGTTTCGCTGCACATTCGGCCGTGGTCGACATGCAGCATTTGCTGAGCCTCAACGAAAAAAATCCGCTGGTAATGAGCTTCTATCAGCCGCTCGGTCAGGTCTCCGGCCAACGCGAGCTGCATTGCAAGCTGTATCACGCTGACACCCCGCTGGCGCTGTCCGACGTCCTGCCGATTCTGGAAAACCTCGGCCTGCGCGTATTGGGTGAATTCCCGTACCGCCTGCGTCACACCAATGGCCGCGAGTTCTGGATTCATGACTTCGCGTTCACCGCCGCTGAAGGCCTGGACCTCGACATCCAGCAACTCAACGACACCCTGCAGGACGCCTTCGTCCACATCGTTCGTGGCGACGCCGAGAACGATGCGTTCAACCGTCTGGTGCTGACCGCCGGCCTGCCATGGCGCGACGTCGCGCTGCTGCGTGCTTACGCGCGTTACCTGAAGCAGATTCGTCTGGGCTTCGATCTGGGCTACATCGCCAGCACCCTGAACAACCACACCGACATCGCTCGCGAGCTGACCCGGTTGTTCAAGACCCGCTTCTATCTGGCGCGCAAACTCAGCGACGACGATCTGGAAGACAAGCAACTGCGTCTGGAACAAGCGATTCTGACCGCACTGGACGACGTCCAGGTGCTCAACGAAGACCGCATCCTGCGTCGTTACCTCGACCTGATCAAAGCGACCCTGCGGACCAACTTCTACCAGACTGACGCTAACGGCCAGAACAAGTCGTACTTCAGCTTCAAGTTCAACCCGCACGCGATCCCTGAACTGCCGAAGCCAGTGCCGAAGTTCGAAATCTTCGTTTACTCGCCACGCGTTGAAGGTGTACACCTGCGCTTCGGTAACGTCGCCCGTGGTGGTCTGCGCTGGTCCGACCGTGAAGAAGACTTCCGTACCGAAGTCCTCGGCCTGGTAAAAGCCCAGCAAGTGAAGAACTCGGTCATCGTGCCAGTGGGTGCGAAGGGCGGCTTCCTGCCGCGTCGCCTGCCACTGGGCGGCAGCCGTGACGAGATCGCGGCCGAAGGCATCGCCTGCTACCGCATCTTCATCTCGGGCCTGTTGGACATCACCGACAACCTGAAAGACGGCGCGCTGGTACCGCCATTGAACGTGGTTCGCCACGACGATGACGACCCGTACCTGGTAGTGGCTGCGGACAAGGGCACTGCAACCTTCTCCGACATCGCCAACGGCATCGCCATCGACTACGGCTTCTGGCTGGGTGACGCGTTTGCGTCCGGTGGCTCGGCCGGTTACGACCACAAGAAAATGGGCATCACCGCCAAAGGCGCGTGGGTTGGCGTACAACGTCACTTCCGCGAGCGCGGCATCAATGTTCAGGAAGACAGCATCACTGTAGTGGGCGTCGGCGACATGGCCGGTGACGTGTTCGGTAACGGTCTGTTGATGTCCGACAAGCTGCAACTGGTTGCCGCGTTCAACCACATGCATATCTTCATCGACCCGAACCCGAACCCGGCGACCAGCTTCGTCGAGCGTCAGCGCATGTTCGACCTGCCGCGTTCGGCCTGGACCGACTACGACACCAGCATCATGTCCGAAGGTGGCGGTATCTTCTCGCGTAGCGCGAAGAGCATCGCGATCTCCCCGCAGATGCAGGAACGCTTCGACATCAAGGCTGACAAGCTGACCCCGACCGAACTGCTGAACGCCTTGCTCAAGGCGCCGGTGGATCTGCTGTGGAACGGCGGTATCGGCACTTACGTCAAGGCCAGCACCGAAAGCCACGCCGATGTCGGCGACAAGGCCAACGATGCACTGCGCGTGAACGGTAACGAACTGCGCTGCAAAGTCGTGGGCGAGGGCGGTAACCTCGGCATGACCCAACTGGGTCGTGTGGAGTTCGGTCTGAATGGCGGCGGTTCCAACACCGACTTCATCGACAACGCCGGTGGCGTGGACTGCTCCGACCACGAAGTGAACATCAAGATCCTGCTGAACGAAGTGGTTCAGGCCGGTGACATGACCGACAAGCAACGCAACCAGTTGCTGGCGAGCATGACCGACGAAGTCGGTAATCTGGTGCTGGGCAACAACTACAAGCAGACTCAGGCCCTGTCCCTGGCGGCGCGCCGTGCCTATGCGCGCATCGCTGAGTACAAGCGTCTGATGGGCGATCTGGAAGGCCGTGGCAAGCTGGACCGTGCCATCGAGTTCCTGCCGACCGAAGAGCAACTGGCCGAGCGTATTGCTGAAGGCCACGGTCTGACCCGTCCTGAGCTCTCGGTGCTGATCTCCTACAGCAAGATCGACCTCAAAGAGCAGCTGTTGGGCTCGCTGGTTCCGGACGACGATTACCTGACCCGCGACATGGAAACGGCGTTCCCGCCGACCCTGGTCAGCAAGTTCTCCGAAGCCATGCGTCGTCACCGTCTGAAGCGCGAAATCGTCAGCACCCAGATCGCCAACGACCTGGTCAACCACATGGGCATCACCTTCGTTCAACGACTCAAAGAGTCGACCGGCATGAGCCCGGCGAACGTGGCGGGCGCTTATGTGATCGTGCGCGACATCTTCCACCTCCCGCACTGGTTCCGTCAGATCGAAGCGCTGGACTATCAGGTCTCCGCTGATGTGCAACTGGAGCTGATGGACGAGCTGATGCGTCTGGGCCGTCGCGCTACGCGCTGGTTCCTGCGTGCCCGCCGCAACGAGCAGAACGCTGCCCGTGACGTCGCGCACTTCGGTCCGCACCTGAAAGAGCTGGGCCTGAAACTCGACGAACTGCTGAGCGGCGAAATCCGTGAAAACTGGCAGGCGCGTTATCAGGCTTACGTCGAAGCCGGTGTGCCGGAATTGCTGGCGCGTATGGTTGCGGGCACCTCGCACCTGTACACCTTGCTGCCGATCATCGAAGCTTCCGACGTGACTGGCCAGAACCCGGCCGAAGTGGCGAAAGCTTACTTCGCCGTGGGCAGTGCGCTGGACATCACCTGGTACCTGCAACAGATCAGCGCGCTGCCGGTTGAAAACAACTGGCAGGCTCTGGCCCGTGAAGCATTCCGTGATGACGTCGACTGGCAGCAACGTGCGATCACCATCTCCGTCCTGCAACAGGGCGACGGCACCCTGGACGTGGAAGCACGTCTGGCGCTGTGGATGGAACAGCACGAAAGCATGATCTCGCGCTGGCGCGCCATGCTGGTGGAAATCCGCGCGGCAAGCGGCACGGACTACGCCATGTATGCAGTGGCCAACCGTGAACTGCTGGATCTGGCGTTGAGTGGGCAAGCGGTAGTGCCTGCTGTTGCTGCGAATGCCGAGCTTGAACTGGCGTAAGTAGTGGCTGAATGAAAAAGCCTCGGTGTCGTGAGATGCCGGGGCTTTTTTATGTCTGAGGGTTTTTGTGGTGCCTGTTGCGGCCCCTTCGCGAGCAAGCTCGCTCCCACAGGGGGAACGCATTCCAAATGTGGGAGCGAGCCTGCTCGCGAAAGGGCCCTTACATTCAATACAACTTCTGACCTTGTTTACTATCCAGCATCGACACTTTATCCGCAGGCCTTGCGACCAAATTGTTGAGCGACTGGTCAAACTTCTGCAGCGCCCGAACTTGCACATCCTGCTGCTGGTTGATATCCGCCACTATCTCTTCCGACCGCTTGAAGTCCGCCCACACCGGCGTCAATTCCCGCGCATCCGAACCTTTCGCGGTACCGATGTAGTTCAACCGCGCATCGTAGAAATCGGCACTGACGTCGGCCTTGATGTCGGAACTGCGCGAGGTGATCAACTGGCTATGGGTATCGACGATCGCCACCACATCCGGTTTAGCTGCTCGCAGGCTCTGCATGTCCGGATACACCGTCACTGAGCCGAACTGGCGTTGCAGCGAGGCGTTAACCCATTCCACCGCCATGTCCGGTTTCGAGCTGGCGACGTAAGCGTCATGGATCGGCTGCACCAGCAGGCTCTGGCCAAAACCGGTGCCGGCGTTGGCCTGATAGTCGCGCAGGTATTCGCGGTTGGTCTGGGTGCTTGGGCTGTAGATTACGCCGAGCGACACGCCGGGACCGCTTTTCACTTGCGTGGCGCTGCTGCGGCCGGTGGGATGGGGGAGCAGGGTGTCCAGTGAGGACACTGCTTGAGGCGCGGTGGGTACCGAACAGGCTGACAGAGCTAAAACCGATATCGCCAGTGCACTGGTGAACGCAAGTTTCATGGTGTTTCTCCCGTGAAACAACATCAGTCGAAAAGTTTTAAAAGTCGCGGATGACGACCGTTAATTCAGACTAAACCCGTCAACCTGACAATTTTCTGAGCTAACAGCAGTTGATTAGGTTCATTTGCTGTAACCCGGCGCGGTTAATTGCCGCGGGCAATAAAAAGGCCCAAATCAACGATTTGAGCCTTTTTATTTATGGCTAATTAAACAGCCATCAGTTTTTCAGCGGGATCAGCACTTGTTCATCCGGGGCCAGCACCATGAATACCAGCAACTTGGCAGGCTTGGTCTGGCTGGCATTTTTCGACACCAGATGCTCGGAGCCGGCCGGTTCGTACCAGAACTGGCCCTTCTTGTAGGTGATTGCCTGTTCGCCCTTCACCTGGGAAATCACTTCGCCTTCCAGCACATAAGCCATCGCCGTGCCATCGTGTTTATGGGCGATGGAGGACTGGCCGGGTTTGTAATCCACCTCGATCATCATGGCTTTTTTGCCGGGGGCGTTTTTCAGCATCTGGTCTTGGAGGACGGTGACTTTTTCCGAGGGGTCGTGGGCGAACGCGGCCGAGGTGCAAAGGCTCAGGGCAAGGGCGGCGGCGAAGAAGGGCTGGGCTTTCATGGCGGGTTACCTGTGATGTTCGGGGTGTTGCTGATCACAGTAGTCCGCAGGGCGGTGCATTCAAACGGCCAATATTCGGGAAGATCAGGTGACCAATTGCCGGCGTGTCAGAAAGGTTATCGGTGTGGCGTATTACGCCTTCGCGAGCAAACTCGCTCCCACAGGTTTTGCTGTTGCTCACCTATTTTGTGAACAACCAATAACCCTGTGGGAGCGAGCTTGCTCGCGAAGGGGCCAGATCAGACGATAGGGAAGCTATTGAAATCAACGCTATTGGCCAATCGACTATCGATCAGGTCAATAAACCCCTGCGCCTCGGGCCGGTTGAAATGCGCCTGCATCGCCGCTTCCGACTGCCAGCGGGCACTGACCGTCCAGCGGTGGCTGTCCTCGGGGCAGCGGTCGACCATGTAGGAATCGCAGCCCGGCGTTTCGCGCAGGGTTTCGACGATCTTCTGCAGTTGCCTGCCCAGTTCATCCGAGCGGCCGGCGGCAGCCTGCACCTGGACCGTATTGATCACTTCGTTGGACATTGCTCACACTCCTGAATCAGGCCGGACGAATCCTGCTCATTGAGGGATAACGCCTGTGCAGGATAGGCCTGCCGTCGTGAATCACCAATAACCAATCGGCAGTAAATGCGTTATACCAAAGGCTCATGTCAGCTGTTCGAGGATGTCACGCAGGCGATCCAGAGCGATATCGATGTCCAGCGTTTCGATGGCGCCGAAGCCGAAGTACAGGCCGTTCTTCGCCGTTTGCTGATGATAAAAACCATTGATCGAGTACAGCCCGACTTCAACTTTTTTCGCCAATTCGATCACCAGCGGCAGGTCGATGGGCACCTTGCAGAACACTGCCATATGGAACCCGGCGCTGGCCGGTACCGCCTCCAGCCATGGCGACAAATCATCCGCCATGCGCGCCAGAATCCGCTCACGGCGCTGCGCATAAATCGCATGACAGCGGCGGATATGCTTGAGCAGACAACCCTCGGCGATGAACTTGGCCAGTGCCCATTGCGGCAGGGTCGAGGCGTGCAGATCGGTGAGTTGTTTGGCGCGGATCACTGCTTCGAGAATCGCCGGCGGCAGGATCGCATAACCCAGGCGCAACTCCGGCAGCAGGGTTTTCGAGAAGGTGCCGACGTAGGCGACGATGCCGCGCTGGTCGAGACTGAACAGCGAATCGGTGGGCCGGCCTTCGTAGCGGAATTCGCTGTCATAGTCGTCCTCGATGATGATCGCGCCCAGCTCATGGGCGCGAGCCAGCAAGGCTTCACGGCGCGTCTGACTCATCGACATGCCCAGTGGGAACTGGTGTGACGGCGTGACATAGATGAGGCGCGTGCCATCGGGAATGTGCTCGACCTGAATGCCCTCGGCGTCCACCGGGATCCCGACCACCTCGGCGCCATGGGTGCCGAACAGCAGACGCGCCGGCGGATAACCGGGATCTTCCATCGCCACCAGACTGCCAGGGCGGATCAGCACGCGGGTGATCAGGTCCAGCGCCTGCTGCGCGCCGTTGCACACGACGATGTCTTCATCCTGACAGTTGATCCCGCGGGAAAACGCGATGTGCCGGGCAATCGCATTGCGCAGCGCCGGCAGGCCTTCGGCGACGCTGTAGAAACCCTTGGACTGACTCATCTGGCGCATCGCATGGGCGACGCAGCGGCGCCAGTCATCCTGCGGGAACTGGCCCTTGCTGGTCGCGCCACCGATGAAGTCGTAGCGCAGCGAGCCTTCCAGTGTCGGGTGACGCAAGAATACCGGCAGAACGCGCCAACTCTCGATCACTTCGGCACTGGCCAGTTCGCTGTGGCTTTGCTTGCGCTGGATTTGCGCCGGGCGTGCGTTGACGTAAGTGCCTTTGCCGATGACCCCGGTGAGGAAGTTTTCGTAGGTCAGTTGTGCGTAGGTGTCGGAAATAGTCTTGCGCGAGATGCCCAGTTGCTCGGCGAGCAGACGGCTGGGCGGCAGTTGCGTGCCAGCGGACAGGCGCCCGGACTCAATGGCCCCGCGCAACTGCTGATACAACTGACCGGCGAGATCCTTGCGGCCGTTGATCACGACGTGAAGTTCCATACCGACGAGGCTCCCGAGGCTGTTTGGCGTGCCCGCCAGATTACCGCTGTTGCGGGATGGGCAATAGTTGCCTACCCGAAAAACCCGAAATTGGCCCCATTCTCTTGTGGGAGCGAGCCTGCTCGCGAATGCGGTGTGTCATTCAAAAATGGGCTGACTGACCTGACGCCTTCGCGAGCAGGCTCGCTCCCACAGGGGATCTGCGCAGGGGGCTGATGGGAGTGGTGTGGCGACTTTTCGTGGAATTGGGGCTGTAATGCATGGCTGTCGGCGGATACGGTGAACTCATCACTCCGTCTACCGAGACCTGCCCATGTCCCCGCGCCTGGATTACTACAACGCTTCGCCCAAAGCGATGAAAGCGATGATTGCCATGGAGGCGCTGACCGCCAACCTCAGTATCGAACAGCCGATACTGCAACTGATCCGGATCCGCGCCTCACAACTCAACGGCTGCGCGTTCTGCACCGACATGCACTCGGTGGACGCGCGCCGGGCCGGGGAGAGTGATCGGCGGTTGTATGCGATTGCGGTGTGGCGCGACAGCAATTTCTTCAACCCGCGTGAGCGTGCGGCGCTGGCCTGGGCCGAGGCGGTGACGTTGTTGGCGGAGAGCCGGGTGCCTGATGACGTTTATGAGCAGGCGCGCGAGCAATTCGACGAAGGAGAGCTGGTTGACCTGACCATGGCCGTGACCACCATCAACAGTTGGAACCGCCTCGCGGTGAGCTTCCGCCAAACGCCTAGCGATTGAAGATCAAAAGATCGCAGCCTTCGGCAGCTCCTACAGGGAAACAATCGAAATCCCATGTAGGAGCTGCCGAAGGCTGCGATCTTTTGATTTTGACGTTGCCTTAATTCGCCGGCCGTTGCGGTTTCACCGAGGTGCCAAAGGTATTGCCCATCCGCGTGCTGGTTGCGGCCGGGGTCGCGAGGCCAACCTGATTCGGCGGCCGCTTGTTCACCGGCACATTCAGCGCTTCCTGATTCTTCTCCGCCGCCGCAGCGCCTTCGGGATTGTTGCCCATCTGCTGGCTCAAACAGTCGTAATTCGGTGCCTTGTAACCGCCGACCGTCACCTCGACACAGCCCAATGGTTGCTCGGCATAAGCGCTCGACAGCGCCATCAACAACAGCCCGCCAAGGCTCAATCGCCACAGTGTGTTCATGCTCGCCTCCTGGCCGGCCGAAAGGGGGCCGCGCTATGGCTTGAGTCTAGTGCAAGCCGTGCGCAATTCCCGTGATGGTTTTTTTGCACCGCCCGTCACACCAGATTCATAAACAGCCCTCAGGATGACGATTTGCAAGGATTCGTCAGCCGTGCAGCGAGGCAATTCCACGGACGGTTTTCAGCGTTCAACGAGGCTTGTGCGCCGGATGTGTCTGGGGTGGCTGCTTGGCTGTGCGGCGGGCCATGCCATGGCCGACGCGGTGCCGGCGGACTTGCGCATGACGCTGCACATTCCGGCACAGGATCTGGCGCACGCGCTGGATCAGTACAGCCACGCCACCGGCGTTGCGGTGCTGGTCGACAGTCAGTTGAGTCGCGGTCGACGTTCGCTGGCGGTGGACGGTGAATACACCGCCGCCGATGCCTTGCGTCGATTGCTTGGCGGCAGTGGGTTGATGGCGCGGTATGCCCGCGACGATGCATTTACATTGCAAGTGGCGCAGGTCGAAGACGTGCCGACGCCGCCGCAAAAACAGACGCCGGAAAGCGTCGCCGTCAACCGCAGTTACGCCACAGCGGTGCAAGCGGCGATCGAGCGCAACCTGTGCCGCTCGCCGCTGACCCGGCCGGGCAGTTATCGCGCGGTGTTGCAGGTCTGGGTTGGCCGCGACGGCTTAGTGCAGCACAACCGGTTGGTCACTTCGACCGGTGATGTACGGCGCGACAACGCGCTGGTGGAAAGTTTTCGCAACCTCAAAATCGACCGGCCGACGCCCAGCGCCTTGCGTCAGCCGGTCACGTTGCTGTTGTTACCGGAGTCGTCAGGAAAACGCATGGAATGCACCAAATGGGAAGGAGTTTCCGGGGGATGAAAGACACCGGACAAGGTTCGATGGTCCAACTGTTCCTGACGTCCTACGAGGACTTTCGGGTGCGCCTGCGCAGGCGCCTCGGTTCGGAAGATCTGGCCAACGACGTGCTGCACGAAACTTACCTGCGGGTCGACCGCATGGAGACGCCGCCGAACGTCCTGCGGCCGAATGCCTACCTCTATCGCATGGCCCTGAACATCGCCGCCGACCGCCGCCAGGCCGATGCGCGCCTGCTCACTGGCGAGGAAGTCGAAGAGCTGCTGCAAATCGGCGACGAAGCCCTCGACCCGGCGCGAGTAGTGGGCGGGCAGAAGGAAATCCAGTCACTGCTCAGTGCGTTGTACGAGCTGCCCGCACGGCGCCGGAAGATCTTCATCGCGGCGCGTCTGGAAGAGGCGCCGCACCTGGAAATTTCCCAGCGCTTCGGCATTTCCACGCGCATGGTCGAGAAGGAAATCAAAGCTGCGTTGGGCTTCTGCGCCGCGAAACTGGAAAGAAAAGTGTTTCAGCGGTTCGGTCGCGGGGCCGGAAAACCGTCTTCTGAATAGTGCCCGATCAATTCGTTGAGAATCTGCGCGTTTGAACATCTTTCGACTGACACCTGCCGAGCCATCGGCGGCCGACCATCTGCACAGCGAAGCCCGCGACTGGCTGGTCTTGCTGACCTCCGGCCGCGCCACCGTGGCCGACGCCCGCGCCCTGCGCGAATGGTGCGCGCAGAGTGCCGAGCATGCCCGCGCGTTCGAAGAGGCCAAGCGGTTGTGGCAGAAACTGCAACCGGCCGTGGAGCAAATGCAGGCGCCGCGCGGGTTTGGTCGACGTGCTTTTCTCGGTGGGGCGATTGCTGCGTCGGCGGCGTTTTTGCTGGTGCGCGGGACGATTCCTGGTGGTTTTGAAGGGTTGGGCGCTGACTACATCACTGAGGTTGGCCAGCAGCGTCGCTTTGAACCGGCGCAGGGTGTGAGCCTGGAGTTGAACACGCAGACGCGGATCAATCAGCGTGCAGTGTCTGAGGGTGTGCAGGGGTTTGAGCTGGTCAGTGGTGAGGTTGAAGTGCAGACCGCGCGGTTGCCGTTGGCGATGCAGGCTGGGGGAGGGTGGTTGCGTGCGAGTCAGGCGCGGTTCAATTTGCGTAATACCGATCAGCAGGTGTGTGTGACTTGTCTTGATGGTGCGGTTGAAGTGGATGTTGAGGGGCGTAGTTTGCGGCTTGAACCGGGGCAGCAGGTGACCTATGACGCGCGGCAGGTTGGCAGTGTGCAGAGTGTCGACACGGCCGCCGTGATGAACTGGCGCCAACAAGTGCTGGTGTTTAACGGCGCTACGCTGAGCCAGATGATCGACGAAATCAACCGCTACCGCCCCGGCATGTTGCTGCTGCTCAACCGTGAGCTCGGCCAACGCCGCGTCCAGGCCCGATTCAGCCTCGACCAACTTGCTGGCGTTGCACTGCTGATTCGGGATGCCTATGGCGTCAAATGCACCGAACTACCCGGCGGCGTCGTCGTTTTGAGTTAGTGAGTTTGACTGGGTACATATCCGTTGCTGCGGTAACGGCTGCTTAGGGTTTCGCCCTTACGGCGACTCACTTTTTTTACAAACGCCTAAAAAAAGTAAGCAAAAAAACGCTTGCTCCTACGTACGGCCCGCTCGCTGAGGCTCGGGGTTCCTTCGCTCCGGGATCCATCCGGGCGCATCGCCTACGGTTTGCTTCGCTGCACCTCCTCTCGATGCATTTGGCTGCGCCAAACGGTCGCTGCGCTCCCACCCCCGGATGAATCCCTCCACTCAGCCTTCCGACGTCGCCCGTGGATCAAGATCAAGAGCTGCAGCCGAGCTAACGCTCATCCTGTTGAGTGGGGCGGCTTTGCCGCTTGGGTTGTACGCACATTAAAACGGTGGGAGCGAGCCTGCTCGCGAAGACGGCCTACCAGCCAACCAATCCCCAACTGACCACCCCCAATCCAATTGTAGGAGTGAGCCTGCTCGCGATGACGACCTCACAGCCAACCAATCCCCAACTGACCTCACCCAATCCCAATGTAGGAGCTGCCGAAGGCTGCGATCTTTTGATCTTGGCTCTTTTTGCAGGATGACCGAGTACATTTCCATTCCTGTACTAAAGGCCCGTCAACTTGTTACGGCGTCCAGCCAAGCCGTCCAGATAGCAGCCGGTTGAGTCATGCAAGACGAGACGCCGTACGCTCACTTCTATCCAAAAGCCACGACATCAGCAGCCCTGGAATCAAAAAGCCCAACGAGACCAGAACCCCGTGAAGCATATGCGCCAGAGGCTCCTCAAGAGTGGCAACAAACTTCATGGGCGAAGCGATCGGCGATAGCTGCAAGAACAAAACCCCCAGCACCACACAAGGCCAAATCAAATTCACACCACGTCGCGCACTGAGCCACCATGCATAAGCCGCCAGCACCGCTGAGAAAACACCTTCGAGTATCCAGGAAACAGTCCCCAGCTTGCTCCAAAGGCCATAACCGTAATGCTCGACCGAGTGGGGATACAGTGCCAAATCGCTGTTGTGCATCGGCCAATCAGCGATGAAGTGAGAGAAGGCCGCCAACGCTGCCACAACGGCTACCGGTCGATGCTTGATGAACAGCAGGCCCCAAATCGCTGACCAGAACACCGCAGCCAGCAATGAGTGATCCCAATCAATAAAGGTCAGATCAAAGAACAAGTACGGCCCGCTGTTTAAATTTGCCGTGACGGTATTGAACCCAAGCATGATGAAAATCCCATCGAGCAGATCCAGAAAACCGACGCCCATCATGATCGGTATCGCGGGGATCTTGGGATAGCGGGCCTTGATTGCCAGGCCGATGGCGAAGTGACCTACGTACATTCTGCGTTCCTGATCCAGACAGGCCTGTCGTCTACAGGCCAGAGGCGTCTGATACTATCCGAGCCCTCAAACCAAGATTGTCGGGTTTTGGCAATGTCCGAATTGTCTGCTGAAGTGATAGCCCCATCCTTTTCCCTGCCCCCAGAAGTGGACGCGATTTTGCTTGAGGCCTCGCGGATCAGGACATTGGTAAAGTCAGAGGAACTGTTCCCTCAAGGCTCTAAACCAATGGGCATGTTTCGTATGATTCAAGGCACCTTGCGCGTCGATAGCCTGGGCGCGAGTGGACACCAACTCTTTCTTACGCAATTGGTCGCGGGAGACTGGTTCGGAGAAGTACCACTTCTGGATGGCTTACCGAGAAAGTACGACGTTGCAGCCGTCTCGCCAGCGCGTATTGCAGTGCTGCCTGCCAGCGCATTCTGGCAAATCATTGAACGCCGACCCGATGTTCTGCTCGCCATTACGCGTCTGGTCTGTGGCAGATATCGAATGGCGCTCGATTGGGCGGGGAACACGATCCGCAATCCTCTGCCTGTCAGGTTGGCCAACCGACTCCTTTCCTTGATCAAACCTTCAGGTATCGAAGACGCGCCATGCCTGAAGGTCAACCAGGAACATATCGCCCAACAATTGGGTGTTTCTCGTCAGAGCGTCAACCGCCAGCTGAAAATCTGGGAAGCCGAAGGCCTGTTAGCTGTTCGATACGGCGCTGTCACCATTCTCGATCTGCTACGACTCAGAGAGGCAGCACGAGAGAATTAGCCTATCCATTCAGTTCAGTGGCCCGATCACTTGTCGGTATTTTTCCGGGCCTTGTGGCGTCTGACGGGTCAGGCTGATTTCCAGCCCGGCCGGATCCTCCTGCCGATTACCACTCAGTTGCCGCCAGCCTTTATCGATTTCCCAAACGCGTACTTGCGCATCGCTGACTTCGTTCAACACTGCCACCCCAGCCGTTGGCGCCGGCAACGGATACCGACTCCGCGCCTCAGCCACCGCCCGATACAACGTGTCGCCCTTGACCCACCACCGCACCCGCTGCAAAGCCCCTGGCTGATCCGCCGCCGTACGAATAATGTCCAGCCGAAAACCCTTACTGTCGCTACTGCGCACAGTCAGAGCGGGCGGGGCGCTCGGCGGCTCATCATCCACGCCAACCTTCTTCGGCTCGGTCAACTCAATCCCCGCCCGCATCTCCACATCCCGCTGCAACTGATTCAGCGCCCGCAACAAACCGTCACTCTGCTCACTGCTCGCCTGCAAATGACTGTCCGCCCGCGTCACACTGTCCAGCCCCCGCCAGGCAATCAAACTCACCACCGCCATCAACAAAATCGCGACCATCACCTCAATCAACGTAAACCCTTGCTGGCGCTTCATTGCAGGCTGATCCTTCCACTGCCATCACGCAGCACACTCAAGCGATTCAACCCATCCGACAACGTCAATTGCAGCGGCGGATTGATCCACTCAGCGTTCAGCACAACCCTCTGTTTCGGCTCCACCCGCACCTCCATCTTCGGACTTTGCCAGGCACGCGGCTGCAACTGCGGATCCTGCGCGAAATGATCAAACCCCTTGCCACTGTCACTGCGCCGACTAAACCGAAACCCCTTGGCATCACTCACCCACACAATCGGCCGACCATCCGCGCGCGCCTCCGCCTGCGCCACCTGCAGCAACTGCGCCACACGCTCGGCATCCTTGCGCAGCAACTGCAACGGATCGGGCTTGATACTCAGGCTGATCGCCGCACTGGCGATGCCGATGATCACCAGCACCACCATCAACTCGATCAGCGTAAAACCCTGTTGCCTGTTCATCGCGCGCGCTCCTTTGCGTCCTGCGCCATCGTGCACGGCCAACATGTAAGGCGTGTGAAATAAAACGGAGAGAATTGCCGCGTAGGCTGACAGCAGGGAAAAAAAGGAGATTCAACCCATGACCTTCACTGCACGCTTTTCCCCACCCCAAATGGTTCAGGCCCTCGCACTGCTCGCCGCGCTGGTCGGCGTGGCGACATGGTCGTCACTGCTGCTGACCTCAGCCGAATCACACACCCCGGCAGCGGCCCCGCAGTTGCTGGCGGCGCGCAGTGATAGCCCGGCGTTGCAGTGGTTTTCCAATCAAACGGCACCGATGGACATCAAGGTGAGCGGGGTGATGGCGGGGAGTCGGGGGGCGGTGGCGATACTGAGTCTGAACGATGGGCCGCCGAGGAGTTTTTTGCAGGGGGAGAAGGTTGGGCCTGGGGTGAAGTTGGTGGCGGTGGAGGGGGATGGGGTGGTGATTGAGCAGGGTGGGGAGAGGGTAAGGTTGGGGGTGGAGAGGTTGGGGGAGGGGGTGGTGTTGCCGAGGTTGGTGAAGCCCTGATTTTGTCGGGGATTAGCGGGGATTAGCGTTAGTTCGCGACGGACGGCACTTTGCTCCCCCATCGAAGCTTGCTTCGGGAGCCTTTCAGTATGAATTGCCCCGTATCTCATGATGACCATTTTTTTCCACAGTTGTGGCTAGTCAGCATCGGCTGAATGAGCCAAGCTGAAGCGTCCATCCAGCACAGGGATTTGCGAAAATGCGCGTTATCAATCTAAAGATTGAGAATTTTCGTGGTGTGAAGTCGGCTGACCTCACTTTTGAAGGGCACACCCTGTTGGTAGGGGGCAATAACGTCGGGAAGAGTACGATTTGTGAGGCCTTGGATCTGGTTCTAAGTCCCGACAGGCTTTCCCGCTTTCCCCCGGTTCAAGAATTCGATTTTTACAACGCCCTGTACCTGGATGATAACGGGGCCACTCCCGTAAAAATCAAGATCGAAGTCATGCTGATAGATCTCAGTGGCGAGGTTGAGCGCATCTGCGCCGCTCACACGGAGCTGTGGCATGTCAAAGAGCAACGCCTGCTGGAGGCTGGCGAGGTAGATGCAGCCGCTCCTCCCGATGTTATTCGGTGCCTGCGAATTGAAACCCAAGCCTTCTACAACTCGGAGGAGGATGAGTTCGAGGCGGACACGTTCTTTTCATACAGTCCCAGTCTCGATGATGGCGAGCTTCAGCGTGTAAAGAAAACAGTAAAGCGGCTGTTTGGTTTCCTCTATCTCCGGACCTTGCGCACAGGCTCGCGCGCGCTCAGTCTTGAGCGAGGTTCTCTGCTTGACCTAATTCTCCGGTTGCAAGGCGTACGCACGGGCCTATGGGAAAAGTCCATAAAGCGGCTTCGGGAGTTGGATCCCCCGATTGATTCGGATGCCGCTGACCTTCGACCAGTACTGGACTCGATTGAAGAGAGACTAGCCCAGTACATTTCCGTAGGCGGAGCTGGTAAGACAACTCAGCTATTCGTATCGCAGCTGACGAGAGAACACCTACGCAAGACGATGTCGTTCTTTATTTCCATCACAGCGGATCAAAAGCCAGTCCCATTCCAGCATGTTGGGACGGGTACACTGAACACGCTTGTGCTCGCCCTGTTGTCTTTCATCGCTGAGGTGAAGAAGGATAACGTGATTTTCGCAATGGAGGAGCCTGAGATAGCACTACCTCCACATACGCAGCGCAGAATTGCGAAGTACCTCTTGGAGGAGACGACTCAGTGTTTTGTTACCTCGCACTCGCCGTATGTAATCGAACGATTCGACCCCTCACAGATCATCATCCTACGGCGTAATGTCCAGGCGACGGTGGAGTCGACAACAGTAGCATCTGGCACGACGCTGAAAGGCAAGATGTACAAACGCCATGCGCGCCGTGGTTTGGCTGAAGCGATGCTTGGGCCTGGAGTGATTGTTGCGGAGGGGATCACTGAGCACAGTGCACTGACCGCAGTCGCTGAGAAGATGGAGCAGGCCAACCCGGATCTGTTCGCTTTGGACCTGGCAGGCATCACAATTTTCCCGGTCGAGGGCGACGGTTCGTTACCTAATTTCGGTGCTTTCTTCAAAGCACTTGGACTACGCACGTATGCTTTCTATGACTACAAGCCACGCAAGGCCGAGGAAAATCAGAAGTTTGTTGAGGCCTTCGACTTCCCGAACGAGATTCCATATCCAAACATCGAGCAGCTCCTGGTAACTCAGACACCGGTTGACCACCAATGGACATTCCTATCTGCGCTCCGTGATTCTGGTGATCAAGGGAATATTGGCATTCCTGCCGGGCGCCCTGACGACAAGGGAGTTAAGGACAACATGCTCAAGGCGCTCAAGAGCAATAAGGGTAATGGATATGCAGCACGGTTGCTGGACCTTTGTGCGCTGCATGAGCTACCTCCGGGCATCACAGACTTCCTGACGCGTGTTTATAACGACTTTCCAAAACCTGCTTCTGCCGCACGGCCTGGTGATGGAGCGGCTGAGGAAGAGGATGATCTGGTCGGCGCCGTATGATCATCTGCGAGCGGCGCCAGGCGATTCTGGACGAAAATGGCCACCTCCTGATCGTCGGAGGGCCAGGCAGCGGGAAAACCACCATCGCCCTCCAGAAAGCCACGAAAATTATTGCTGCTGGGTTGCAGTCGGGGCAATCAATACTCTTCCTCAGTTTCTCTCGCGCAGCCGTGGCTCGGGTTGCTGAGGCGTCGAGTCTACTGGTTGATAAGACAGTACGTTCGCAGCTCAGTCTTCAGACCTTTCATTCTTTTTGCTGGACATTGCTCAAAAGCCACGGCTACCTGCTTGGCTCACCAAAGGGCAAGCTCAAAATACTGCTGCCTCAAGATGAAAAGGCCTTGTCCGGTGGTGTGAAAGCGCCGAAGAAGGGAGAGCAGGGAACGGCCGAGTGGCTCGCGTGGCAAACTGAGCGGGAGCGGCTGTTCGCGGAAGATGGGCGAATCTGTTTTGACTGGTTTGCCCCGAAATCAAGTGAACTGCTCGAGCGGTGTCAGTTGCTCCGTGAGCTGGTGGCAGACACTCACCCTGTGATCATTGTTGATGAAGCTCAAGACACCGGGAATGCCGCTTGGGGCTGCATTGAGAAACTAGCCGACCTTTGCCAAATAATTTGCCTAGCTGATCTTGATCAGCAGATTTTTGACCACTTGGAAGGAGTAGGTCCGGAGCGAATCGAGAATATCAAAGAGGCTTTAGCTCCCGTTTTTGTAGATCTTGGCTCAGACAATAACCGCAGTCCTGGCACAGACATCGCTGCGTTCGGCAATGACATCTTGGCGAAGACGCCGCGAAAAGTCCCATACGCCGGTGTTGGCCGCATGCTATACGATCCAAAAAAGGAACCACTTCAGTGGATACGTGTGGCGCTCGGACGATTTTTCAATGGCGCTAAAGCTGATGGTCTGAAATTGGAAAATTTGGTCATCCTCGCAACAACCGGCAGCGGCGTCGCCAAAATTTCAGCTGCGTTGAACGGTGGGGGCAAACCTATTCCCCATAAAGTGTTGTTCGACGAAGCCGCAGTTCTGCTTTCCGCCAGATTGGCAGCGTTCCTTCTCGAGCCCAAGCTTCCTGAGCGGCGTGCAGCTGATATTGCAACATGCCTCGAATTACTTGCTTCAATCAGGCGTGCGGATGGAAGTGCTACGGCGCTCAAGCAAGCAGCAACCTACTTGTTGTGGAGTGCCAAAATTGCCGCAGGTCAGCCCCCAAAGACGAATCTCGCGAAGAGCGCTGAAGCAATAGTCAATGGTGCTGCTGACCTTGTACTTACCGGTGACCCCGGCAGGGATTGGATACTGATCAAAACACTGCTCTACCGGACCGGCGTTGCTGAGTTCATACAGATCGCGGGGGCCCTCGACTATTTGATCGCTTTCAATCGTGGCAAACGAATCAGTGCGAACTTGTCTGAGATGTGGATGACGACTGGTGCCTACACCAAAGCCCGTCAGGGTCTGGATAACGCACTGGTGCAGGATCAATTGCTTGCTGACGGGAACGATACTGGAGGCATACATGTCATGACTATCCACAAATCAAAGGGCAAGCAGTTTGATGCGGTGATCTTGGTTCGAGAAAGTATCAGGCAAGGCGCCAGAGACTTTCGCTCCTCCTTGGTCTGGCGGGGTGATGCACCACCATACGACCGCAGCCGGAAAATCCTTCGCGTTGGGGTTACCCGTGCACGACTTTACGTTCTGATGCTGGAACCGGCATTTCCAGCATGTCCTATTATGTCCGGCTTCAGATTGTGAAGAGGCATTGTCAGCTGCCAGATCAACTGGTACGAAGATTCGTCGGTTAGCTTAAGTCTTACGTAATGAAGGCTCACTTCGAGGAGAGCTTGAGTGGACAGGACTGGAGGGTGTCCGCATCTTCATTGAATGTGAACCCTTTCGAAGCCGCCGACTGGCGGTTTCAGCAACTCGTATTCTTCCATGATTGATTTGATTTCCCTCATTGGATCCGGGGTTGGTGATAGCTGAACTTCGTCACGCTCAATGCCTTCGGCGAGTAAGTACGTGGCAGGACCATCGTTTACAGATAGATGTAATTTGGGGTTTTAGCCTCAGCCCATTTGAGGCTCATCCGGCTGCGGGGGATCATGAAGTCGGCATGCTGGGCACATGCATAGGTGTCTGCTGTTGGCCGATAGCTGACGCTCATCGTCAATGCTCTTCGTATGCGGCACTTTGAGCCTAGTGACCAGAGCACCTATCCCTTCGTTGTCCCTAGTTGGCGCCTACGGCTATGCTCTGTCACTTCTCTGAGGTCTTGATCACTTCAGCGTGGTTCATTAGGACGGATATCTCAAAAACCTTGGGTAGGGGTATCCCAAGACATATAAATGAGGATGAAACTCCACGATGGAAGGCATCAAAAAAGATAACCACTATGTACCTCAGGCCTACCTTAGGCAGTGGACGACCAATGGAAAAATCCTCACTTACAGACTCCTAGTGCCGCATGAGAAATGCGAACATTGGAAACCTCATTCCCCCAAAAGTATCGCTAAACACCAGCACCTTTATACCTATTTCTCGGGTTCCAAAGACAGCGATGAGATTGAGCAATGGCTTGATCGTGATTTTGAGCAGCCTGCGTCGGTGTCGATAGCAAAGGTAGTTAATGAGACAAAGTTGAGCGTTGAGGATTGGAGCAATTTGTTCCGCTTCGCCGTAGCACAATCGATCAGGAAGCCTACAGGTATGCAGAGCTTTATGAGGCGCCAGAACGAAACACTTGAGGCTCTTTTGTCTGAGTCGATGGAGGGGTCGCTTGCCAAAGTTGAAGCAGCGTTGGCATCTGGTATCAAACTTGAACCCGCGCCAACTGTGGACCCGTTTAGCAAATTGCCCCTAAAGCTCCATCGCGTAAAAAATGAGGATGGCTCAGAAGGTATCCAAGCATTGGTACTGAACGGGCGGAAGTTTTGGATTTGGCAGCTCGAACACATACTCAAAAACACAATCCATCGTATGCCATCTCATCGATGGACCATCCTGCATGCCCCACCTGGAGTCACGTGGCCAACCACTGATAATCCATTCACAAGGCTGGGAGTATCAGCAAGTGGGGGGCTGAGCCTCGAAGGCGGCTGGGGGGTACAAGGAACGAGGCTCTTCCTTCCTCTTAGTCCCAAGCATCTACTATTCGCTTGTGTTGGCCAGCGCCCCCCACAACGAGGAACTGTCTTAAGCCTCTCCGACGCAGCATTTATTCGGATGACGATCATCAGTGGCGCCAGCCGCTACATATTTGCAACTGATACACAAGACATTGTCGAGTTCAGGCCGCGCAAGGTCTCTCGTGAGCTATTTGATGCAGAAGCAAAGCTGTGGGCAGATTGGCACGCAATCCAATCAGAAGAGGAGGCTAATTACCCCAACCTTTGATCTATTTACCCTGGGTGGTAGTTGATCGCGGTTGTGGCGCACTACTGTGCCTGGTCGCGGAATTGCCCCTCGCCAACTGCAGCTTTGGGTTGTGAAGTGTAGACCTCTGTGGGATGCAGCAATTGGCGGCGGGAGGGCGTGAAATGAGGACAACGTTTATTGGATCCTTGTCGAGCAATTCGTTGGAAAAAAAAAGGATTAGGGGACAGATCTACTTTGTGGGAAGTGACGCAACGAGTCCTCGATAAACACCAATGTTTAAAAAGACATCTCCAAACACTCTCTCAGGCTACACACCCTTGCGCCTTTGCCTACAGCTACGCCAGAATCCGCCGGCTTGTGCGCTTTGTACCTGGTCTTTATCGTCTACGTGTCGCTGGCAACCCAGCGACCGGGTTTAGCGACCTGACCAGGTATAAGTACAACGACGCTCCAGTTTGTCGCAGACGTTTGCGACGACGATATGGTGGCTGTGCGTGGGAGACCTTCGGGTCTGCCGGGTCTTATACCTCTCGGTTCGCTAACCCGCGTACAGCTGCCACCCTTACTTGTTTAGCGACAGGTGTTGGTGGTTCCACCAGGTATAAATTTGGAGCTTCACCATGATCAAACCAACACCCAACCCGCCCGAAACCGCCTCGGTTTCCCCCTACGAATCCATCGATTCAAAAAAACTCCACGAAGCCGCCGACCGCGCGCTCGACCATTACCTCTGTCCACCCGGTTCCACGCCGCCCCCACGTAAAAACCGTGGGATGTACGCCGTGACGGCGGACAACAAAACCGAAGAACTGCTGGTCGATGCCAGTGAAACACTCGCTTCGGCCAAAACCCTCGCGCAGAACGTTGCCAGTCTATTGCCGGCATCGCAGCGCCATGCGCTGGCGGGGATTGCGCAGTTGATCATGCTCGGGGAGTTGGCGGTGAATCGGGCGTTGGATAATTTGCAATTGCCGGAGTGATGCGGGTGTCGGGATCACCTGGTGATTGATCGGGTGTTCATTCTGGCGCCTTCGCGAGCAGGCTCGCTCCCACAGGGTTTTATGCTGATTGCAGATGTTGTGTACGACGCTGAAACTTGTGGGAGCAGTTGATTATTACCGCGTCGTCTTCGGGTGGTTATTGGGGCGCCTCGGGACATTCGTGGGTCCATCGCGTCACCGTCATGTCATTGAATTGCTCGCCAATGGTATCGACGCGTAGGCAAGTTTCTGTCTTCGCGTAGTACAAGATGCAGCGCGAGCTATCAAACGAGCGGTATCCAGTTCGAAGAACTTGCGCGTAGCCAGCTCCTTCTCCACCCCACTGTATTCATAGCCGTCGGTGGTATGCATCCGCGTCGGCTTCCAGCCTTGTTTGACTAGCTTGGCCCTGGCCGCCACTAAACGCTCACCGACGACGATGCCTGCTGGCCCGTGCTTTTCGTGTGACGCCTGTGAGCCACTCGTAGTACCCGTCCGGCCAAGTCACCTACCCAACCCTGCAAAGCCAAGACATGGTGTGCACTTAAATTTAAGTGGGCACCAGTTCTAGCCTCTTAAGTGGGTATTTCATGCAGCCAACACGCCGTTCCTATTCCAAGTCCTTCAAAGCCGAGGTCATTCAAGAGTGTGCCCAGCCAGGCGCTTCGATTGCCAGCATCGCGCTCAGCCATGGACTCAACGCAAACCTCGTCCACAAATGGATTCGGTTACACACGCAGCAAAATACGGCGCTGCAACCTGCTTTCATCCAGCACCCGCGTGGCACCGTCAAAGTGAATTGGCCAACGGAAAGTGCTGCGGCCTGCGCGACCTTTCTTCGAGATCTACTGCGATGATCCGCATCGACTCCATCTGGCTCGCCACCGAGCCGATGGACATGCGAGCAGGTACCGAGACTGCTTTGGTCAGAGTGATCGCGGTGTTCGGTGCGGCGAAGTCGCACTGTGCCTATCTTTTCGCCAACTGTCGCGCCACTCGCATGAAAGTTCTGGTGCATGACGGCTTCGGGGTCTGGCTGGCTGCTCGTCGGCTGAACCAGAGGAAGTTCCACTGGCCAGGTATTCGCGGGATAAGCACTGCGCGCTGCCGTATCAGCTCGCCATAGGTACGAACCGGCTTCGCCGAATGATACCAGCTGGGGCTGGGGGGAGCGTGAGGGACAGTCTTGCCCCCGCACCAGTTGCTTAAACTGCACTGCCCGACAACCCTCCCGGCGAAATCGACCAGCAAAGCAGACCAGAAGTATTTAGGTTACCAGTTAGGCTTTGCACTTTATTCTAGCGAATCAACATAAGCTAATGAGGTAGAATAGTCCTCATTTACAGGCGCATAGAACAGCACGTGCCGATCTTTAGTAGCGACCACCAGAGTGTTGTCGGCGGTAAAGGCAAGACCCGTCAGCTCTGTTTCTCTGCCACCACTAGCGTCAAGCTGTTGATAAGCATCCCAGTTCCGTATATCGATAATTGTAACAATACCTTCAGAGCTGCCTATGGCCAACAAGGGCAAGGTAGCGGAGCAAACAGCATAGAGCAGAATGTTAGACTGAAGGTGTTCGCGTAGGCTGTGTAGATCGTCAGAATCTATGCTTTTAGGCGAGAACAGAAAGTCATTTATTAACAAGTCGTCAGTTAAGTTAATAAGGCTGCTACGTCTAGATGAAGGCAAACGAACGCTCGCACCAAGACTCATCACCATACCAGCTACTCCCGCCCCTCTATGGAACATATGGATAAGGCCCTCGGTTCCGGCGAGTACCACGCGCTGATCATCGAGCGGCGTAATTGCATACACTTGCACCCAAAAAGGCAGAGTCCTGATTGTGCAATCTGGTTCAGAGCAGTCCAGCTTAATTGTGTGTATATCTCGGCCCTCACCGCCAATCCAAACTTCTGACTCATCGACAAACGCAGCGCAGTAGAAGTACTGACTTGGGACGTGCGCTTCGTAAATACACTTACACGCGTCAGGCCCAACACGAAATACAACGTAGCTCTGATGACCATAGACGAGCAGAAATTCTCCGTCAAAACTCACGACCATACCAATTGGATCGATAGCCTCAAGATCAATTTGACCACTCAAGTGCGGCACAATCAAATGCCCTTTCTTGTTAAGAAAATAAGTTAATCCATTATTGCTAACACAGGCGACAGCTACCCCTTCCTTACAATTAAAAGTTTTTTCTGGCCCATGGCTGCCCAAGATAAAAAATCTTGAACTGTCAGCCACCAACAACAGATGTTTTTTATCAGTCGATGCTGCAAGTGCATTGAGGCTATCTTTCGTGAGAGCGAAGTAGCTCTGCCTCTGTTGATATGATGGGAGATCAGATAACTTCAGTTCGGACTCCAAACTTGAGTAAAACCAAGGCCGCTGCCTATTTTTCGTATTCCGTATCACTTGACAACCAACCTCTTTGAACAACCCTTCAATACTCAGGCGATGATCAAGCAAAAGGGGGGCAAACGTTTCTACGAACGGGCTGTTGTTTTTATGGCCATCAGACGCTGTTTCACCGTAACTAGTCGAATATGCTAGCAATAAATTACGCTGGCTTTTTTCAACTCTCGCACGATCCTCATGGATAGACTCGATGGTGGCTTGAACGGAATGATCATCGTCGTTGAATGCGATCCTGCATGCGTCGAGCACTATCACCCTAGTTAAATCCAACTCCTGAGTATCTCTGAGCAACTCCTCAACAGGGTATGCGAACATTCTTATGGCGCCCGCTGAAAACTCGGGAATATCTACGGGCAGAAGATAACCATACCCAAGATATTCAAAGGCATGGCCAGCAAAGAAGAAGAAAAACAGATCTCCAGGCTCCAGCTTTTCTTTCAGAGCTTTGACCGCGTCGGTCATTTGCTCCCCAGTCGCATCGCACACCAACAACGCATCAAAGCCTCGAGCCAGTAGGGCATCGTGCACTGCGTGTGCATCGTTCAGTGTGTTATCCAGAGGGTCGCTTGCGTACGCTGCATTTCCGATTACTAGTCCGTAGCGCTTCATTTTCTACTCCCTGTCTAAATCAAAAAGCGCGGCGAACGCGATTCATTTTGTAATGCCAGGCCCCTTACCGTTCCTCGCCTTCCCAAAAATAGTCCCACTGATGACCTCCCTCGACGATCAGACGCGGATGACAGTGCTGCAACAGTCTCAGCTCGTTTCGCGGCCAACTGCCTTGGGTAGGGCCTAATCAAAGACCTCGACAATCAATCGTACAATGCGTAGCCAACAACGAACATGGCCCTGGCCTCCTTCCGCGCAAAGGCTTTTTGCCGATGGTGAGAGCTCCTCTGCAATCGGGCAGGTGATCAGTAGACGTATTGATCCAACACCCTCCCAAGCAACCACAGCAGGGGCCCTGTGGCCAAACGCATAATGATGGCGTAGTGCCTTTGCGGAGATGTATGCTATTCAGCGCACACTCAAGGAAGGTAATCGTCAGTGACTTACAAAATTCATCAATGGCAGGAAATTGCTAGCAAGTATCGTCGAGGTTCGTTACTGCTAGGTAACGGCGCCAGTATGGCAATTTCTGGAAATTTCGGGTACAGAAACCTTTTCAACCATGCTCGTCAGAATTTTCTTTTAGATGAAGACGTACAGACTGTATTCGACTACTTTCAAACTGATGATTTCGAATTGGTACTTCGGCTGGTCTGGCAGGCCGCACAGGTCAATAAAGCACTTTCAATACAGGATACGCGCACGTACGACGCGTATGTGAGCGTTCGTGAGTCGTTGATTAAGGCAGTGCGTGACATTCATCCTACGTACGAGCAAGTCGGCATACATCTGCCGTACATGAATACTTTCATTAAAGAATTCAAAACTGTTCTTTCTTTAAACTACGACTTGCTAGTTTATTGGGCGATGATGTATGGGTCTGATATGTGGTCCACCCATAAATTTAAAGATTGCTTTCACTATGGTCTGTTTGCGGAAAACTGGAGACAGTATCGCCAATCCTTGGGTGAGAAAAGTAACACGCTAGTGTTCTATCCGCATGGAAACCTTATATTGCATCGAGACCTCGCCGGACAGGAGTATAAAATCAACCCTGGCGGCAGGGCCCTCCTACAGGAAATTCTAGACATTTGGCGCCTGGAAGAGTCCGTACCACTATTTGTCAGCGAGGGAAACCATCATCAAAAGGTTCGGTCAATTAACAACAGCGGCTATCTTTCTAAGGTGTACCGGGAAGTATTGAGAATGCCAAGGATAAATCTGACAATTTATGGCTGGGCAATGGGGGAGCAAGACCTGCATATTTTGCAAAGTCTGGAAGGGACGAGCATCAACAGTATTGCTGTATCCGTCTATAACAACGAACAAGATTATTGCCATAATGCTTACCGAACGATTCAAAAATATGTAAAGAATGTAAGCGTACAGTTCTTCGACTGCAATAGCCCTGGATGCTGGATTCACCCACCCCAGTCAAAGCAGTGGTGGGATTGAAGCTTCACTTGAACGCAGGTCTTCAGACGCAACGTGACAGCCGTTCAGACAGGTGCCAGAGATCTAGTCCAGCCACGCACTTCGTTCAGCGTATGCCGCTCCTGATCAGCCACCATCACAAACAGCTGGGCAATGTGCGCCATCGGCGCGCGGCCGCGAAGGACCGCCATTGCGTTGCCGATCCCATAGAAACCAGAAAAATTGATATCTCTAGGCTGACTCCACCAACCTGGCAATCTGTACTGGATCACGAATATGAGGCGTGGGAAAGCGCTCCATTTAATTAAACACGGCCCTAACGTCCCCGCCGAAGGCGGTGGCGATGATCACCGAACGATTTTTATCCAAGGAGTAGCGCCAGCTAAAAGCCCCAGGTCGCAAGGTGTGATTAGCAGACGCTTACCACTTGTAAACGCTGCGCTGATACCAATGCAATAAACTGCGAAAGGTACGAGGGTTGAAGCCTTCATTGGACAGTTTCTCCGCAGATTTGTAGGTCGATAAAACTCCGGATACTCGGCGTAAGGTTGCGGAGGATAGTGATTCTTCTGCCTGGACCTTCGGGAAGCGCCGCCCACCTTGTTACTGCTTTAGGCATCGCGCCCGGAATGTCACCGGCCTTGATCTTGTCGATCACGCCTAGCAAAAAAAACGGGACTGATTTATTTCCATAGAATGAATCAGTCCCCTTCGTTATCACTTTGTTGTCGATTTCTGGTTTCAATCCTTTTCAGGGCATTTGAAGTTCCAGGAATAAACTTTCATGTCTTTGACTTCTTCGCCGACAGTTCCTACACCTAAACAAGCTCCGTTCTTGATGTAGTTAAAGCTGCAGAAACGGACGCCTTCCGTGCAAGACTCGATTTCATTGAAGCCTTTTCTTTGGATGGCGTTTTCAACCCCGAACTCACCTGAGTAGGACGGATTCGGCTTCCAGCCATTTTTGATCAAAGCTTTTCGGGCTTTCGAAAATGGCATTCCCTTCTTGATAGGAACGTCTGCTGCGCTTGAAAATAAACTGACGCAACATAAAAGGCTGATGGCTAATATTTTTAGTTTCATTTAACAGTTCCGCCAAAAATCTACCGTTCATGTACATTTGCGTCGCTCAGAATGCCTGAGGCAAAAGTTGCGCTCAACATTTCTTACAGTCCTTTGATTGACTGTTGGTGAGTGGCTTCTGTCGAGTCGCTCGCAATGCCTTTACGCCCCGACTGGGTTTACGTTTTGTGCGCGGGAAAAATTGCCGGTCATGGGGCAGATTTGTTTAAGTGGGGGAGGTGCCGCAGTAAGGTCTCGATAAACACCAACGTTTAAAAAGACATCTCCAAACACTCTCCCAGGCTACATATCCTTGCGCCTTTGCCTACAGCTACGCCAGAATCCGCCGGCTTGTGCGCCTTGGGGGCGGGTTCTATTGTGGTCCGGTCGCTGACGAATCAGTGATCGGATTTGACCGTCCGCCCAATATCAAGGCGCGCCAGCGTTCTGCACGTGTTCAGGCATTGTCTGAAATCCTGTCGCGGTGGCTGTGCGTGGGACACCTTCGGGTGTGCCGGATTCCTTGATGTCCGGTCGGTCAACCCGCGTACAGCTGCCACCCTGTTTGTTTGACCGCGAACGGTGGCGGCTCCAGTCATCAAGGAGCTTTACCATGATCAAACCAACACCCAACCCGCCCGAATCCAACTGCACGTCTCCCTACGAATCCATCGACTCCAAAAAACTCCACGAAGCCGCCGACCGCGCGCTCGACCATTACCTCTGTCCACCCGGTTCCACGCCGCCGCCACGTAAAAACCGTGGGATGTACGCCGTGACGGCGGACAACAAAACCGAAGAACTGCTGGTCGATGCCAGTGCAACACTCGCTTCGGCCAAAACCATCGCCCAGAACGTCTCCAGCCTGTTGCCGGCATCGCAGCGCCAGGCGCTGGCGGGGATTGCGCAGTTGATCATGCTCGGGGAGTTGGCGGTGAATCGGGCGCTGGATAATTTGCAGTTGCCGGAGTGATGCGGGGGGCGGGATCACTTGGTGATTAATCGGGTGTTCATTCTGGCGCTTTCGCGAGCAGGCTCGCTCCCACCTTTGAGCGTGTTCCAAGGTGGGAGTGCGCAGGCTCTTTAGCCGCGATAACTGTTGAGATGATGTACGCGTATCAGGACCTGCGATTGGGGGGCTTTCTTTGCGTCAATCGACTGCCAGGTTGTCCCGAGCCCACTGTTCAGCCGTGGTTACCTGAATCGACTGCTGTTCGTTGAAAGTCCCCGCTTTCGGCCACGACACGCCTCTGCCTTGAGCAAATACGGCGCGGTATTTTTTGATGTGGTGAGTGGGGTCTTTTTCCAGTTCCTGCATCAGGTACGGAACCGTCCAGACGTTACGCTTGAACGGACGCCCCAGCACACGTTCAAGCAGGCTCGCCACCTGCCCATACGTCACCGTGTCGCCAGACAGGTACACGATCTCATTGCGAAAGCGCGGTTCGAAGAAAACGATGTCCGCTGTCAGCTTGCCGATGTCCTCGGGTGTCGTGAGCGTCACGCTGGTGTCCAGGCTGCCCAAGGCGTTGACGGTGTCGTTCTCAAAATCGACGACCTCAAAGACCGGCTCGAACAGAAAACTGGTGAACATGCCGGTCGAGATGATCACCCATTCGGTTTTATCCTGGGCGCGGAGCAACTCGCGCACGTCGAGTTGCGCATCGAACAAGTCCTGCGGGCTGCCCCGGCCAATCACTTCGAAATCGACGCCAAACTGCCAAGGGAAATAGCGCTTCACGCCGGACCTGAGCGCCGCTGTCGCCAGTTTCATCGGCGTTTCCCGGCCCGCGACCATGCCTGCGCAGCCTATGACGGTGTCGAATGCTGCGAACACTTCGGCCAGTTGATCGATGGAATCGTTGACCAGGTCTGCAGCGACCATCTGGATACCCAGGCTGCGCAGTTCATCGATTTCCCGCTTTTTCTCGGGGGCTTGTGTGTTGATGGTCGAATTCCTGAGCAGGACGCTGATGGTGCTGCCGGGCGAGCGCTTGGCTACCCGCGCAAGATTGCGCAGCACCGGCAGGCCGAGTTCGCCGGCGCCGAGTACGAGAATGGATTGTGGGGAAGGGTGGGTCGCTTGGGTCATGATGTCTCCTGAGATCCGTCGTCTGTATGATTTGGCGATGCTGGCACGATTGCGCAGCGCTCAGAAGAAGGCACACGCGTGATACCAGGGGGACACATGACCGATGAGGAAGCCCTTAGCCAGGCAGAAGCGATCTGCCAGACGCTAAGACGAGACGATGATGGCGTGCGGCGGGAAGTCCTGGCTCACGCCGGTAGCCGCTGGTCACTGGGCATCCTGCACGCCCTGGGTGTGTACGGCACGATGCGTCATGCCGAGATCAAAAGGCAAATGACCGGCGTGACTCAGCGCATGTTGACCAAGACGCTGCGTGCGCTGGAACGCGATGGTCTGCTGATACGGCGGGAGTTGGATCAAGTGCCGCCCCATGTCGAGTATGAGCTGACGGCGTTGGGGATGGAGTTGTTGGTTCGTATGTCGCCGATTTGGACGTGGGTTGTGGAGCACGTCGATGATTTTCGCGAGGCGCGCCGGGTGTTTGATGGCCAGAGTGGGAAAAAGCCTGCTTGGCAGGTTCCGGTGGTGGGGCTGGTTGATTTGGATGGGGCTGATTGATTGGTTGCTTTGGTTCAGGCCATTGCGCAGAACGTGGCGAATCTGTTGCCGGGTTTGGGACTTGCGATTAGAAGCGGCCCTCACCCCAGCCCTCTCCCGGACGGAGAGGGGGCCGACCGAGGTGTCTTGTGGGGTACGTCGACCTGGAAGATTTTGGTGATTATGGTTTTCGTGAAGGGCCTTGGGGATTATGGCTTTGGTGATTCTGGGGGTTGCGAGTAGAAGCGGCCCTCACCCCAGCCCTCTCCCGGAGGGAGAGGGGGCCGACCGAGGTGTCTTGCGGGGTACGTCGACCTGGAAGACCTTGGTGATTATGGCTTTGGTGAAAGACCTTGGGGATTATGGCTTTGGTGATTCTGGATGCTGTGTGATTAGAAGCGGCCCTCACCCCAGCCCTCTCCCGGAGGGAGAGGGGGCCGACCGAGGTGTCTTGCGGGGTACGTCGACCTGGAAGACCTTGGTGATTATGGCTTTGGTGAAAGACCTTGGGGATTATGGCTTTGGTGATTCTGGATGCTGTGTGATTAGAAGCGGCCCTCACCCCAGCCCTCTCCCGGAGGGAGAGGGGGCCGACCGAGGTGTCTTGCGGGGTACGTCGACCTGGAAGACCTTGGTGATTATGGGTTTGGTGAAAGGCCTTGGCGATTATGGTTTTGGTGAAGGATCTTCGATTTGGCTTTGTGAGCTTGGCCATTTTGGATTCAATGAAAGACGTTCAAGTCGGTGTAGCTCTCGAATATCCCCGAATCGGTCCCCTCTACCTCTGGGCGGTCCGACGTTTCGGGAGGGCTAGGGTGAGGGGCTTTCGGTTCGGGACATTAAAGTCTCAAGCCTGGCCAACGGTGGAGCGTCCTGGTTGCGGTCGAATACCTGAATACCAATCTTGAGCAACCGTCCATTTTCGGCTGCGCTGATCACCTGTTCACAGCGCAGCAATAGCCGCCCCTGATCACATTCCTGCGCCTTCATCCCCATCGGCAACCTCCCTTCCAACCGCAACTCCGCCATCCGACTCTGCGCCGCAATCATCGCCACCGACCGATCCCTTAAAACCCCGCTACTCTGCGTCATCAACCCGGCCACGCGCACAGCCGCCGACATCGCCACGGCAATAATCGCCAGCGCCACCAGCACCTCAATCAACGTGAAACCGTCTTCCCGCGAACGCGCACGCATAAACCGCCCAAAACCCAAACCCAGCCCTCGACGCTAACCCGCGTCCTTGACGGCTTGACGACGAAAACACCCGAGGATTTTCAACATCACTGACATATCTTCTTGCAACACTGCGCGTCGAATCGAATCAAGCCAGGGTATGTCGAGATGGATATCGCACCTTTCAAATCGCTTCAGCAACCGATGCGCACGCCGCGTGGTCAGCAGGGTTTTACCCTGATCGAGATCATGGTGGTCGTGGTGATTCTGGGGATTTTGGCGGCGATGGTGGTGCCCAAGGTGCTCGACCGGCCGGATCAGGCGCGGGCGACGGCGGCGAAGCAGGATATTGGTGGGTTGATGCAGGCGTTGAAGTTGTATCGCCTCGATCACGGCACTTACCCGAGCATGAACCAGGGCCTGAAGGTGTTGGTGGAGCGGCCGGCGGATGCGAAGAACAGCAATTGGCGCTCGTACCTGGAGCGTTTGCCGAACGATCCGTGGGGGCGTCCTTATCAGTACCTCAACCCCGGCGCCAATGGCGAGATCGACATCTTTTCCCTCGGTGCCGACGGTCAGCCGGACGGCGACGGCGTGAATGCCGATATCGGTTCCTGGCAGTTGTAAGGCCGGCCATGAACAGCCGCTCGCCTGAGGGGGCGAAGCAACAGGGCATGGCGATTATCAGCGCGTTGTTGATTGCGGCCGTGGTGGCGGTGATTGCGGCGGGCATGTTGACGCGCCAGAGCGTGTCGACCCGTGCGCTGGAGGCGGATCAGCAGCGTGTGCAGGGGCGTTGGCTGGTGCTGGGCGGGTTGGAGATCAGCCGTCAATTGCTCTGGGATGCACGTAAGCGCGACCCGTTGACCCGGCTCGATCAGCCGTGGGCGCAGCGGCTCTCCGCGCAAGGTTTTGAGGGGCGGCTGGAGGATGAGCAGGGCAAGTTCAACTTGCGCAATCTGGTGGCCAACGAGCGGGTGGATGAGGCGCAGGTGGCGGCGTTTCAGCGCTTGTGCGAGTTGATCGGGGTCAGTGCCGGGTTGAGCCAGCGCATCAGTCAGCGGGTGATTGCCTCTTATCCGCGACTGCTGAATCCGCAGATGGCCGAGGCGCCGAAAAGTGGTTTCGACAGCGGCCGTGCGACCTCACCCAATGCCTCGCGCAAACCGCAGAATCCGACAATGCCGATGCTGCGCAGCCTTGATGATTTGCGCAGTGTCGACGGCGTAAATGAGGCGTTGATCGGCAAACTGGCGCCGTACCTGACGGTGATCCCCGCGACCACTTGGCTCAATGGCAACACCGCCACCGCGCCGGTGTTGGCCGCGTATGTGCCGGGGCTGTCGCTGGAGCGTGCCAATGCGCTGATCGCCGAGCGTGATGCCGGGCGCTGGTTTATCAACCGTGGCGATTTCGTTAACCGCTTGCGCATGCCGCAATTGGAGCTGACCAGCGTCAAGGTCGGCATCACCAGTGACTGGTTTCGCCTGCGCGGTGAGGCGCGGCGTGATCAGCGGCGGGTCAGTCTTGAGGCGTTGCTGCATCGCAGCCAGGACCGCTTGCCGCAGGTGATTTGGTCGCGGGTGGGCGTATGAGCCAGTTGAAAGTGGCGTTGCCGCCCTTGGCGGAGCTGGATCTGCACAGTGAATTGCACTGCGCCTGGCTGGATCGTCAGGGTCTGGTTACGCGGGAAGAACGCCACAGTTTGAGCCAGTTGAGTCAGCAGTCGAAACTACCGCCGCTGGTGTGTTTTCTGCACCCGGCCGACAGTCTGTTGGCGAGTCTCGATTTGCCGCCGTTGCCTGCGAACAAGATTGTCGCGGCGGTGCAGTGTGCGGCGCAGGCCTTGATGCTGGGCGACAGCAGTGAGATGCACATCGCGCACAGCGCGCGGGACGAGGCCGGGCAGGTGCAGATCGCCTGGGTGCCTCGGCAACAGTTGTTGGGTTTTGGTCAGTTGCTGAAAAGTGCTGGGCTGAACCTGCGCGGTCTCTACCCGGCGCCGTATTGTTTGCCGGTGCTGCCGGGCACCGTTGCTTGCGTGCAGGACGGGCATCTGTTGCTGCGCGACAGTGTGCAAGTGGCGCGGGTGCAGCCGTTGTTTGATGACGGCCTCGACAGCGTCGTGTGGGAACCGGGCATCACTTTGCATTGGATCGGGGATCAACCGCCGCCGGGTGCTGAATTGCCGATGGCGGATGCGCAGCGCTGGACCGGGCCGCTACCGGGTTGGGGACTGCATGGCGCGGTCCAGCAGCAACAAACCGAGCATCGCGGCTGGGGCAGGGCGATCGCCCTGTCAGCGTTGGCCGTGGCGGTGTGGGTGATCGGTTTGAACCTGTATGCCGCTCGCGAGGCCGGGCAGGGTCAGCAATTGAAGACCCAGATGAACCTGCGGGTAAAGCAGGCCTTCCCCGAGTTGCCGGTGATCCTCAACCCGTTGCAACAGGCGCGTCAGCAATTGGCGGCGCGGCAGAAGGGCGCGGCGGATGATCCGGCGCAGACTTTCAATCGTCTGGTGTTGCGGGCCGGCAGCGGCATGCCGTCGATGGCCGGCAGTGTTGAGCGGCTGACGTTTGTCGACGGCACCTTGCAGCTGAGTCTGCTGAGTGAAGCCCGTCGTGGCGGCAATGATCAGGAGTGGCAAAGCACCTTGGCCCAGGCCGGTATCAGCGTGACGGCGGACGACGAAGGCTGGACGTTGCGTCCGGCCAGTGAGGCCAGCCCAAGTGAAAGCGATGACAGCGGCGGAGCAGAAGAAGATGAATAAGGCCTCGCTCGCGCTGTACCGCGCCAAGTGGCAACGCTTTAACGCTCAGTTGCAGGCGCGTTGGCAGCCGTTGGCTTTGCGCGAAAAACGCATGGTTGCCGGCATGGCCGTAGCGCTGATAGGCCTGCTGCTGTGGGTCGCGTTGATCCAGCCACCGCTGAAGAAAATTACCTATTGGCAAACCGAAACGCCAAAGCTGCGCGCGCAGACTGAGGCGCTGGAAGTGCTGCTGCGCGAAGTCAGCGTGCGTCCGGATGGGCAAAGCGTGGCGCAGTCGCTGGAGCAGACCCTTCAGGCCAGTGGCCTGGCGGGACATTACCAATTACAGGAGGCGCAGGGCGCCTGGCAGTTGACCTTCGACGCGGCACCGGCCGACGCCGTGCTCGACTGGCTGTTGAGCAACCCGGCACAACTTTCTCTGCAAGTGGTCGAGGCCCGTTTGCAACGCGCAGATAACCCCTCGACCGAAGTCACCGCCGGCACTTTGTCAGGCACCGTTCGCATGGATCAGGCGCTGGGCGCTAAGGAAGCTTCATGAAGGGGTCAGGATCCAAACCGGCACGTCTGGCGTTGCCGATGCTGCTGATGGCGTTGAGCGCGTGCAGCAACACCACCACGCCGCAGAACCAGCCGCCGTTGCTGGTCGACAGTGAACTCGGTCGGCCGCTGGCCAACACCCAGCGCAGCGGCGACGCGATGCTTGACCGCGAGCGTGCGCAGGCGCAGGCGCGACCTGTGCCGAAGCAATTGCACAACATCAGCAAGAGTGCGCGCAGTGGTGCGGCGGCGTCGGGCATCGCCTTGCCGAGTAATCCTTTGGGTGATCAACCGGTGACGCTGAATTTTGTCGACGCCGATATTCAAGCGGTGGTGCGCGCGTTGTCGCGTTCGACCGGGCAGCAGTTTTTGGTCGACCCTCGGGTGAAGGGCACGTTGACGCTGGTGTCGGAAGGTCAGGTGCCGGCGCGGCAGGCTTACGACATGTTGCTGGCGGCGTTGCGCATGCAGGGTTTCAGCGTGGTTGATGTCGGTGGTGTGGCGCAGGTGGTGCCGGAGGCTGATGCGAAGTTGCTCGGCGGGCCGATTTACAGTGCCGACAAACCGGCCGGTAACGGCATGCTCACGCGCACGTTTCGCCTGCAATACGAAAACGCGGTGAACCTGATTCCAGTACTGCGGCCGATCGTGTCGCCGAACAATCCGATCAACGCTTATCCGGGCAATAACACCATCGTCATCACCGACTACGCCGAGAACCTGACCCGCGTTGCGCAGTTGATTGCGAGCATTGATTCGCCGAGTGCGATCGATACCGATGTGGTGCAGATCCAGAACGGCATCGCCGCCGACATCGCGCCGATGGTGGCGGATTTGCTCGATGCGCCGGGCAATGATCCGACGCAGAAAATTGCGGTGATTGGTGATCCGCGTTCCAACACCATCATCATTCGCGCTGGCAGCCCGGAGCGCACGGAGCTGGCGCGTAACCTGATCTACAAACTGGACAACGCGCAGAGCAATCCGAGCAATCTGCATGTGGTTTATCTGCGCAACGCGCAAGCGGCGAAACTGGCGCAGGCCTTGCGCGGTTTGCTCACGGGCGAGAGTGACAGCGGCACCAGTGACAGTGCGCGTTCGGTGCTTAGCGCTATGGGCGCAAGCACTGGCGGCAATGCTGGGCAGAACGGCCAGAGCGGTACGCAAAGCAGCGGCAGCACGTCGACCACTAACAGCAGCGGCAGCACGGGCGGCAGTTACGCCCAAGGCAGCAGTGGCAGCACAACCGGCAGCGGCGGCACGCAAAACAGCGAACAGAACGTCGCCTTCAGTGCCGGTGGTGTGACCATTCAGGCCGATGCCACCACCAACACCTTGCTGATTTCCGCGCCGGAGCCGCTGTATCGCAACCTGCGCGAGGTGATCGATCTGCTCGACCAGCGCCGCGCGCAAGTGGTGATCGAAAGTTTGATTGTCGAAGTCGGCGAGGACGATGCCAGTGAGTTTGGCGTGCAATGGCAGACCGGCAATCTCGGTGGCAACGGCGTGATCGGTGGTGCGAATCTGGGTGGTTCGGGGCTCAACACCAACGGCAAGACCAGCATCGATGTGCTGCCGCAAGGTTTGAACCTGGGCTACGTCAACGGCACCGTCGACATCCCCGGTATCGGCAAGATTCTCGACCTGAAAGTGCTGGCCCGGGCGTTGAAGAGCAAAGGCGGCACCAACGTGTTGTCGACGCCCAATCTGCTGACCCTCGACAACGAGGCTGCGAGTATTTTTGTCGGCCAGACCATCCCGTTTGTCAGCGGCAGTTACGTGACTGGCGGCGGGGGCACCAGCAACAACCCGTTCCAGACTGTGACCCGTGAAGAGGTTGGCTTGAAGCTCAATGTGCGCCCGCAGATTTCCGAGGGCGGCACGGTGAAGCTCGATATCTATCAGGAAGTCAGCAGCATTGATGAGCGGGCTTCGAACAGTGCGGCGTCGGCGGGGATTGTCACCAACAAACGCGCGATCGACACCAGCATTCTGCTCGATGACGGGCAGATCATGGTGCTCGGCGGGTTGCTGCAGGACGGTTACAGCCAGAGCAACGACGCGGTGCCGTGGCTGGGTAGCTTGCCAGGAATTGGCGCGCTGTTTCGCAACGAGCGCCGGGCGATCACCAAGACCAACCTGATGGTGTTCCTGCGCCCATACATCATTCGCGACAGCGAAGCGGGGCGCAGCATCACTCTGAATCGCTACGACTTCATGCGCCGCGCGCAGGGCGGTTTGCAACCGGAACGCAGCTGGGCGATGCCGGACATGCAGGCGCCGCAGTTGCCGACGGCGGCGCAAGGTGTGCCGGCGGTTTTACCTGGGTCGGGTCCGCGCGCAACCATCAAAGCGGTGCCGATCCAATGACGCCGACATCGCCCCTTGATCTGGAAAACCGACCTGTAGGAGCTGCCGAAGGCTGCGATCTTTTGATCTTGCTCTTCGACGGACCCAAACGGCCAAAGATCAAAAGATCGCAGCCTTCGGCAGCTCCTACAGGGATTGGGGAGGGCATGAGATGAGTGCGTTGCCTTACGCCTGGGCCAAGGCGCAGCGCATTCTTTTGTGCGACGGCGTGTTGACCGTTTGCCCATCAACGCCGGGCTGGTCGATCAGTGAGGCGCGGCGGCAGTTTGGCGCGACCACGATTCAGCGGGTGCGCGATGATGAGCTGGATGGCTTGCTTGCCAGCGCTTATGCCGACACGGGCAGCGCGGCGGCGGTGGTCGGTGCGGCGGAAAACGAAGTCGATCTCGACCGTTTGATGCAGGACATGCCGGAAATCACTGACCTGCTCGACACCCAGGACGGTGCGCCGGTGATTCGCATGATCAACGCGCTGCTCACCCAAGCCGCCCGCGACGAGGCCAGCGACATTCACATCGAACCGTTCGAAACGCATTCCGTGGTGCGCTACCGCGTCGACGGTACGCTGCGTGATGTGGTCTCGCCGCGCAAGGCGTTGCACGGTGCGCTGGTGTCGCGGATCAAGATCATGGCCCAGCTCGATATCGCCGAAAAACGCCTGCCACAGGACGGTCGCATCGCCTTGCGTGTGGCCGGGCGGCCGATCGATATTCGTGTTTCAACTGTGCCGACCGGGCATGGCGAAAGGGTGGTGATGCGTCTGCTCGACAAACAGGCTGGGCGTCTGCATCTGGAAACCCTCGGCATGGACGCGCAGGTGCTGGCCAAGCTCGATCACCTGATCCGCCAGCCCCACGGCATCGTTTTGGTCACCGGGCCAACCGGCAGCGGCAAGACCACCAGCCTCTACGCGGCACTGGCGCGACTCGATGCGAGCACCAGTAACATCCTGACCGTGGAAGACCCGGTGGAATACGACTTGCCGGGCATCAGCCAGATTCAGGTCAACGCCAAGATCGACATGACCTTTGCCCTGGCGCTGCGGGCGATTCTGCGCCAAGACCCGGACATCATTATGATCGGCGAAATCCGCGATCTCGAAACTGCGCAAATTGCCGTGCAGGCTTCGTTGACCGGGCACCTAGTTCTGGCAACGCTGCACACCAACGACGCGGTGTCGGCGGTCAACCGTTTGATCGACATGGGCGTCGAACCGTTTCTGCTGGCCTCTTCGATGCTCGGCGTGCTAGCGCAAAGATTGGTGCGACGTCTGTGCAATCAATGCAAACAGGAAGACCCGGCGACACCGGGCACCTGGCGCCCGGTCGGCTGCCCAGCGTGCAATCAAACCGGCTACAGCGGCCGCACCGGCATCCACGAATTGTTCTGTATCGACGACGACATCCGCACCCTGATCCATCAAGGGGCAGGGGAGCAGGCCTTGCGTGCATCAGCCGCCAAGGCCGGGATGTTCAGCCTGCGCGAGGACGGTGAGCGCTGGATCCGCAGTGGCGCCACCGCCCCTGAAGAAATCCTCCGTGTGACACGGGACGCCTGATGAATCGCTATCGTTTTGAAGCCGCCGACGCGACCGGCAAGATTGAATCCGGGCACCTTGAGGCGGACAGCCAGGCTGCCGCGTTCACAACATTACGCGGGCGCGGTTTGACTGCGTTGTCGGTGCACAAGGAAAGCAATGTTGCCCAGCACGGCGGTGGTGGACTGTTCAGCGCCAAGCTCTCGGACAACGACCTGGCCTGGGCCACGCGGCAATTGGCGAGTCTGCTCGGTGCCAGTCTGCCACTGGAGGCCGCGCTGAGTGCCACGGTGGAGCAGGCCGAGAAAAAACACATCGCCCACACCCTTAGCGCCGTGCGTGCCGATGTGCGCAGCGGCATGCGTCTGGCGGAATCGTTGGCGGCGCGGCCGCGAGATTTCCCGGAGATCTATCGTGCGCTGATTGCGGCGGGGGAAGAGTCCGGCGATCTGGCGCAGGTCATGGAACGGCTGGCCGACTACATCGAGGAGCGCAACAACCTGCGCGGCAAGATTCTCACCGCGTTTATCTATCCGGGCGTGGTCGGGCTGGTGTCGATCGGCATTGTGATTTTCCTGCTCAGTTACGTGGTGCCGCAGGTGGTCAGCGCGTTTTCCCAGGCACGGCAGGATTTGCCGGGGTTGACCCTGGCGATGCTAAACGCCAGTGATTTCATAAGGGCGTGGGGTTGGTTGTGTGCGGCGATCATCGCAGGCGCGTTCTGGAGCTGGCGGCTGTATCTGCGCAATCCGGCGGCGCGTTTGAGTTGGCATCACCGGGTGCTGAAGTTGCCGCTGTTCGGGCGCTTCATCCTCGGTCTGAACACCGCGCGTTTTGCCTCGACGTTGGCAATTCTCGGCGGCGCCGGCGTGCCGTTGTTGCGCGCACTGGAGGCGGCGCGGCAGACCTTGTCCAATGATCGCTTGAGTTTGAGCGTCACTGAGGCCACGGCCAAGGTGCGCGAGGGCGTGAACCTCGCGGCGGCGTTGCGCGTGGAGAATGTGTTTCCGCCGGTGCTGATTCACTTGATCGCCAGTGGCGAGAAAACCGGATCGTTGCCACCGATGCTCGAGCGTGCGGCGCAAACCCTGTCGCGGGATATCGAGCGGCGGGCGATGGGCATGACCGCGTTGCTGGAGCCGCTGATGATTGTGGTGATGGGCGGGGTGGTGCTGGTGATTGTGATGGCGGTGTTGTTGCCGATCATTGAGATCAATCAGCTGGTCCAGTAGTGGTGTGTCTGAAGTATTGATGCTGTTTGGGCCGGCCCCTTCGCGAGCAGGCTCGCTCCCACAGGGGGAACGCATTTCAAATGTGGGAGATCAATCAACTGGTCCAGTAGGAGTCTGCTGTTTTGAGGGTGTCTGATCGGGCCCCTTCGCGAGCAGGCTCGCTCCCACAGGGGGAACGCATTTCAAATGTGGGAGCGAGCCTGCTCGCGAAGAGGCCAGTCAGGGCAACAAATAATCCAATCTTTTTTCCAGGGTTTCAGCATCACCCGACCCTCAAAAGAACCATCCTCGGGTTCTCCTTTCTGTCATCTGCAACCACCCGCCACAGCCTCCAGCCCGATTCCGCCAAACCCCTGATCCAGACCCTGCGCTGCACCCGACAACCTCCCGAGAAAATCCCTTCAGAAACACCTCGCACCTCCCGAGGTTTTTTCCTTTATCTGTCACCGGAAGCTGCGAATTTCTCAGTGCGACTTAACCAAGGCCAACGCTAGCGAGGGCCCCGGTGAGTCCTCCCAGTGTCATGCAAGTCACCCGAAAACCTGTGTTCCCAAACCTAGTTGAAAAGGAGATTCTTCATGTTCAAGCGCACTCTGATCGCAGCTTCCCTGACCGTCGCTGCCCTGGCTTCCGCCCAGGCCATGGCCGCCAACGTAACCGGTGGTGGCGCCTCACTGCCTGCCGCTCTGTACAAAGGTTCTGCCAACAGCATCCTGCCTGCCAACTTCAGCTACGCCGTGACCGGTAGCGGCATCGGCAAAAGTGCTTTCCTGTCCAACACCGCTTCGCAATTCGGCACCACCGGCACTGTGCACTTCGCTGCCAGCGATTCGATTCTCAACGCTACGGAACTCAGCAACTACACCGCCAACTTCGGTACTTCCTACGGCCCGCTGATTCAGTTGCCATCGGTTGCCACCTCGGTAGCGATCCCTTACAAAAAGACTGGCAACACCACCCTCAACCTGACCAGCGCGCAACTGTGCGACGCCTTGTCCGGTGCCAAGACCACCTGGGGTGAACTGCTCAACAACGACGCCAAAACCGACCCGACCCTGATCCGCGTGGTCTATCGCACGGCTTCCAGCGGTACCACTGAAATTCTCACTCGTCACCTGAACTCGGTGTGCCCTGGCCAGTTCGCCGTCAACACTACCTTTACCAGCGCTCGCCTGGGTGGCTCTCCGCTGCCGGGCAACTGGGTAGGTGTGGTCAACACGGCTGACGTCGCTACCGCCGTGAACGCTGTAAACGGTTCGATCGGTTATGTCGGTCCGGACGGTGTGAACGCGTCGAGCAACGCCGTTGTGGCGCGCATCAACGGTGTTCAGCCTACCAGCGCCAACGTCAATGCTGCCCTGTCATCGGCTGCTCTGCCAGCCACTCCATCCAACCCGGCGCAGTGGGTACCGGTCGTAGCCAACCCAGGGACCGGCTATGCCATGGCGGCCTACACCAACTTCATCTTCGGCCAGTGCTACAAGGACGCCGCTGTTGCCGCTGACGTGAAGGCCTTCCTGACCCAGCACTACAGCACTCCAGGCAACGCTGTTGCTACCGCTGCCCACGGCTTCATTCCGGTTCCAACCAACTGGAAAAACGCTGTGACCGCCAACTTCATCACCAACTCCTCCGGCAACAACCTGGACATCAACAACGCCAGCGTCTGCAACGGCGTGGGTCGTCCTTTGTAAGTCCTGCTACACGCACAATGAAATGGCAGCAGCCTTCGGGCTGCTGCCATTTTTTTTGGCCGATTTACACCTCAATCATGAAGTTTGTGTGACATCCGTTCGGTCGTGGCCCTCGCCAACAGCCTATGTCGTAACAGCAGGTTTTTGCTGGCCTGCAGCTTCGTGTGGCAATCAAAAAGGATCTCGTAGTGATGCTCGCTCGCCCATCCCGTCGCAATATCCCTGGCCAGACTTTCAGGCGTGACGTTGCCGATCCGGCGCTGTGGTTGCTCAAGCCCCTGGCGCACGCGGTGGCATTGTGTCTGGTAGCCGGCAGTGCCGAGGCGGCGACCGCGTTCAGCTCTGGCTGGTTCGCGGCCAAGGGCGCTGCGCAACAAGCCGCGGCCGCCCGGCCCGGTGCGGCTGGTTTGCCGGGGATGACGCCACCCTTGGCGCAGCAGCAAAAAGCCAACCAGCAACTGCAACGCTCGTTGCAGACCCTCAACAACACCGTGGCGGCCATTGCCGCACAGCAGGCGGCTCAGGCTGCCGGGCGCGCGGTGGCCCTGGGCAGTCTGCAGACCGTTCCGGACGGGCTGGGCGAGGGCGGCCTCAAGGTCGACAACAGCCTGACTCAGGGTTGGCTGAACGCCAAAGGCCCGCAGCAGACGCAAGCCGATGGCAAGATCAACGTGAAGATCGAGCAGACGGCCGACAAGGCCATTCTCAACTGGGAGACCTTCAACGTCGGGCGAAATACCACAGTCGAATTTGCTCAGCAGTCGAATTGGGCCGTGCTCAACCGTGTCAACGATCCGAACGCACGCGCCAGTCAGATCCAGGGCCAGATCAAGGGCGACGGCACGGTGATGCTGATCAACCGCAACGGCATCGTGTTCAGCGGCAGCAGCCAGGTCAACGTGCGCAACCTGGTGGCCGCCGCTGCCAATATCACCGACATCCAGTTCCGGGATCGTGGTCTGTATTTCGACAGCAACGGCAGCCAGCCGACGTTCACCGATGCCGCCGGCAAGGTGCTGGTGGAGCGCGGTGCGCTGATTGAAACCCACAAGCCCGCCGTCTCGACCGACGCCGGTGGCTATACGCTGTTGCTCGGCAAAGACGTTGTCAATGACGGCACCCTCAACACCGCCAAAGGCCAGACCGTGCTGGGTGCCGGTGATCGTTTTTACATCCGCAAAGGCTCAGGCACAGAAGGCAACACGTTTTCGACAACCTTTGGCAACGAAGTCACGCCCGGCTTCAAGGCTGGCGAGAGTGGCGGCCGGGTCAGCAACAGCGGGTTGATTCAGGCTGCCACGGGTGACATCACCCTGACCGGGCATGAGGTGGAGCAGGGCGGCGTGTTGCTGAGCAGCACCTCGGTCGCCACTCGCGGGACCATTCACCTGCTCAATCCGGCGAGTGACACGAGCGGCAGCGTGACCCTGGCGCCCGGCAGTGTCACGGCGGTCATGCTCGACAGCAGCGACCTGACGGCGCTGGACAGTCAGCATCAGGCCGCCCTGAGCGGGGTCAACCTCAATAACAGGATTCGTGGCGATCAGTCGCGTATCGATCTTCAGAGCGGCGGCAGTGTCGAATTCCAGAACGGTTCGATCACCCTGGCCACCGGGGGGCAGGTCGCTGTCACCGCGCAGCGTCGCAGCCTGGTTGGCGAAGGCGCGGTGATCGACGTTGCCGGCGCTGTCGGCGTCAAGGTGGCGATGGAATCGAACAACATCAAGATCAACGTGCAGGGCAACGAGCAGCGCGATGCGTCGGTCAATCGCGAGAGCGGCGCGCTCAACAGTAACGATGTCTGGGTCGATGTGCGTGAACTGGTCTACGTGCCGGCCGGCACCAATGGCTATGCGACGGACCGTTGGTACACCGCGGGTGGCCTGCTGGAAGTCGGCGGTTATCTGGGCACCCAGGGGCATGGCATCGGCGAGTGGATGGCGCAGGGCGGCACAGTGAGTTTTGCCGGCAAAGACGTGGTCACGCGTAAAGGATCATTGATCAACCTGTCCGGCGGCACCCTCGATGTGCAAAGCGGCGAGATTCGACAGAGCTGGCTGCGCGGTGCAGACGGTCGCCTTTATGAAGTCTCGCGTGCCCCGGGGGATCAGCTCTACAACGGTTTGTACAAGGGCTACGAGGATCACAGTGAGCGGTGGGGCCAGACCCGCACGTTCTATAACCCGCTGATTGCACCGTCCAGTCGTACAGAGTCGGGTTACACCGTGGGTCGCGATGCCGGGCAACTGGTGGTCAGCACTGGAAACGCGGTGCTGGACGGGCAACTGCTGGGTGAGGTTTTCCAGGGTGAACGACAGACTCAGACGCCGCGTGCGGTCATCGACGGTTATGAGCAGAGCCAGACTGCGCTGGCACGGCGCGCGCAGTTGATTGTCGGCAGTTATCTGCCGAGCTATCAGGCGGCGTCCGGCGGATTGCGCTACACCCTCAATCCGCTGCTGGATCAGGTTCTGATCGGCGGCGAACGGCGGGACGAGGAATTCACCGGGGATCTGAACGGCGCCGTCGCGCAAGACCGTCAGGGCAAGTTGTTTCTCGACGCCGGCCAGCTCAATGGCTTTGATCTCGGCGCACTGAAGATTTCGGCGCTTGAGCGGATTGAAGTCAACGACGCGCTCAAGGTAGACACCGGGGGTGACATCACGCTGTACGCACCGGATGTCCGTGTTGCGGCCGACATGACGGCGCGCGGCGGCAGTCTGAATCTGGGCAACGTGCTGAACCAACTGCGCAGCAGCACCCTTGACGACATGCTGATTGCTGCACCGGCGGGTGAACCGGTGCAGGTGACAATCGCCAGGGATGTACGCCTCGACACCCGTGGTCTCTGGAGCAATCTGCGTACCGATCCGGACGATGTGGCAAGTCTCGGATACCTGAACGGAGGCCGGGTCTCGATCCGCAGCAGTGGCGATATCGATGTGGCGACGGGCAGCTTGATCGATGTGTCGTCCGGTGGTGCGATTCTGGCCAATGGCAAGACCCGGGGCGGCAAGGGTGGCGACGTGAGTCTTGAGTCCAGCGCGATTTCTGCGCTGGGCGATTCGCATCTGACGATGGCCGGCGACATTCTCGGTCATGGCGTGACGGGCGGCGGTACGCTGGCTATTCAGGCCAACCGGGTGCGGATCGGTGCGTCCGCAGACACGCTGCCCGAACATGCCTTGCAGCTGACGCCCGAGTTGTTCGACAACGGTTTCTCTGCCTACCGGGTTACCGGTCTGAACGGTCTGGAGGTGACGGCGGGCACACAAATCGATGTGACGATGCCGGTCTACCGTTTTGCCGACACAACGCTGAATCCGGTCAGCGGGGTCGACCCGAGCCAGGCGATGGAGCGGTGGACACCCACGCTGTATCAGGAAGACCCGCTCAAGGGCGTACTCAGTCAGCGCGCCGGTGCGAGTCTGGCGCTGCAAGCCGGCTCGAGTGAACTCGACCGGTTCGACACCGCCAGCACCCTGACGCTGGGACGCGGATCGCGCATCACGGTCGATCCCGGACAACGGATCAATCTGCGCGGGACCGGGCAGATCACCCTGGAAGGCGAACTGCAGGCCTGGGGCGGAACCCTGGATATACGTCAGCAACAGTTCGGCTCGATCGACGTTGCCACTTCACAGCAACAAGCCGACAGCAAGGCGCACAACCGCTCGATCTGGATCGGCGAGCAGGCGCTGCTGGACGTCGCGGGGCGTGCCCACACGGCGGTCGATGCGTCGGGTCGGGTCTACGGTCAGGTCGACAAGGGCGGCAGCATTATCATCGGCGGCGAAATCGATCCCAAGCGTGCGACGGCGACGGCGGCCGATGCATTTCTGATTGTGCGCGAAGGCGCACGTCTGGATGCCTCCGGGACGCAGGCCGTGCTGGACATCTCCGGGCAGGGGCCGACCCGCGTTGCCTCGGATGGCGGACGTATCAGCCTGAGTTCGTATAACGGCCTGTGGATCAATGGTCAATTGCGCGCCGCTTCAGGTGGCAGCGGTGCTGCCGGCGGACGGCTGGAGGTAGCTCTGGAGACCCCGCTGTACGCTACGCAGAAGGCGGGTGCCGAGGTTCTGCGAGCTCGGGAAATCGTCATTGGTCACGGACCGGGCGATGCAGTGTTGCCCGTGGACCTCAAGCCCGGTGACGCCGCGAACACTCTTCGTTACGGCCATGCCCGCCTGAGCACCGATACGTTGATGTCGGGCGGATTCGACAATCTGAGCCTGTACAGCAACGGCCTCTTGTCATTTGACGGCGACGTCGACCTGCACATGAATCAGAGTCTGAATCTCTATGCGGGGGCCTTGTCCCTGGCGCAGACTTCCAGCGACTCGACGCGGGTCAATCTATCAGCGCCTTCGGTGCGGCTGTCCGGTGTGGGGACTTATTACGGTGTGGTGGGCACCATTCGTCCCCGGGTCCTGAACAGTCCGACTGCGCAAGTTTCGCCGGCGCAGTTCAACGTCAATGCCAACGTACTGGATATTGCCAACAGCCTGTCGTTCGGCGCGCAAGGGTCGATCTTGCAGAACAACGACGCCCCGGTTGAAGTCAGCCGTCGCGGCTTTGACCAGGTATCGCTGACCAGCACCGGGGACGTGCGGTTTCTTGCGCCCACCAGTGGCCAGGTGAAGTCAGAGTTGTGGACACCGGGGGACCTGAATCTGCGCGCCGCGCAGATCTACCCTGCGAGCGGGGTCTCGGCCGAAGTCCGGGTCGGCTATCAGAGTCAGAGTTCTCTCGCCGATACCCATCGGACATTGCGCATCACTGGCCAGGGGCCGGCGCCGACAGCGCTGCCGTACTCGGTGTTTGGCACGCTGGCGATGAGCGCCAGCCGGATCGATCAGGGCGGTGTTCTGCGTGCGCCTCTGGGCGTCATCAGTCTGGGTGATCTGCTGACCAAAACCCAGGAACTGCGCCTGCTGCCCGGGAGTACGACGTCGGTCAGTGCGGCCGGTCTGGTGATGCCTTATGGCGGCACCACCGACGGTATCGAATACCTTTACAACGGCGCGCCGATCATATTGAAAGGCATCAGTGGCGACAGCGCCGGGGTGAGCCTGCGCTCGCAGTACGTGGATGTGCAGTCCGGCGCGTTGATCGACCTGTCGGGCGGCGGAGATTTGCGCGGTGCCGGGTTTGTCTCCGGTCGCGGTGGCTCCACCGATGCGCGGTTCAGTCCACTGGTGCGTAATGCCAGCGATGGAACGTTCAGTCTGCCGGGGCTGGCCAGCAACCCGGTGTACGCCATTGTCCCGGGCGATCAGAGTGCCTACGCACCGATACTGGGGGAAGCGGGAGCGGTCGATCCGCGCATCGGTCAGCAGATCACCCTGGGCAGCGGCGTGCCAGGGTTGGCGGCAGGCACTTATACATTGTTGCCTTCCACCTTCACGTTGCTGCCGGGCGCGTTCCGGGTGGAAGTGAACGGCCAGGCCGCCCCGGGCGCCACCAACGGCGCGGTTGCAATGCGCAACGGCTCGTGGACAAGCAGTGCGCGGATGTCGATTGCCAATACCGGTGTGCGGGACAACCTCGCCAGCCAGGTCATCGTGACATCGGCGGATGTGTTGCGGCGTTACTCGCAATACAACGAAACCACACTGGAGCAGTTCATCGTCAGCGATGCGGCGCGCCGGGGTGTTCCGCGTGCTTTGGCGCCCATGGACGCCAAAGCGCTCAACCTGTTCGTCATTGCTGGGGGCAAGCAGGATACCGCGCTGGACTTCAACGGCCGGATCGCCTTCGCAGCCGCCAAGGGAGGCGTGGCCGGGACGGCGGTGATTCGTGGCGGCAGTGGCGACAGCTTTGAGATTCTCGCCACCGGGCAGTCAGCCACGAAAGGCTTTGCCGGCGTCTCGCTGAATGCCGATACGCTCAACCGGCTGGGCGCTTCTCGTCTGGCGATCGGTGCGACCCCGACGGTGAATTACGGCACGGCCGGTAACATCGTCAGTTTCACGGGCAGTACCTACAACATTACCTTGCGTGAAGGTGCGCTGCTTTCAGCACCCGAAGTGCTGCTCTGGACCAACAGTGGGGACGGTGCCATCACGGTCGAGGCCGGTGCCGGCATCAACTCTCTGGGACGCGGCGAGGTGCCGTACGACTCCTCGAGCGGTTTCGTCTATCAGCCCGGCGCCGCGAGTCTGCTGGTGGTGTCCAACGGCTGGACGAATGTGCTGGCGCCAGAGGTCAACGTCAGCACTGCGTCTGGCAGCATCCGCATCGGTACCTGCGATCGCCAGGCATGCGCCAATCCGGCGATGCTTTATTCGAATGGCAGCATTACGGCGGCCACCAACAATCAGTTCGAACTGGCCGAAGCGGTGCGTTTCGGCACCCGTCACCTGGCATTGGCTGTGGGTGCGGTCAACATCGGTACCACTGAAACACTGGCGGCGGTCGGTCGCCTGCCTGCCGGCCTGACGTTGAATCAGGGCGTGCTGGACCGGTTGCTGCGCGGCGATACTCAGTTTGCTGCGCCAGCCCTGGAAACGCTCAGCCTGACCACTCGCGACGCGTTCAACTTCTACGGCAGCGTCGCGCTGGACACTCTGGATCCTCAGACCGGGCGCAGCAGGTTGCAGAATCTGATGATCACGACCCCGGCCATCTACGGCCTGGGCGATACGAGCGACGTGGCGACCATCCGCACGGCCAACCTGATCTGGAACGGCACCACTCAGGCGCCCGGGGCCGTGGCCAGCGGCGGTGCGGGCACCGGGCACGGCACGCTGAATATCGAGGCTCAGCGCATCGATTTTGGCTACGGCCCTTATTCCCAACCCAACGGCCTGGATCAGAACGCTCGTCTTGCGCTGGGCTTTGCCAACGTCAACCTCAACGCCAGTGACCGCATTACCGCCAACCACAAGGGCAGCCTCGCGGTTTATGAAACGCAGGGGGCTTACGACCCGATCAAGGGTTATCTCTACAGCGGCGGCAACCTGAACCTGCGCACACCTCTGCTGACCGGGGAGGGCGGCTCGGTGAATGCGCTCAAGGCCGGCGGCAGTCTGGTATTGAGCGGGCCGACCGGGGTGGCGCCCGCCGATGCACTGGGTGCCGAACTGACGCTGGAGGGGCGTAATGTGGTGCTCGACGGCCGGATTGCGCTGGCCAGCGGCAAATTGCAGGTCAAGGCCGAGGGCGATCTGACCCTGACGAGCGGGGCTACCCTAGACTTGGCGGGCCGCACCCTGCCATTCAACGATATCAATCAGTACAGCTGGGGCGGCGACGTGGCGTTGTACAGCCGCGACGGCAATATTCGTCAGGCGGCCGGCTCGCGCATCGATCTGTCAGCGCAGAACAATCAGGCCGGCAATCTGAGCGTCGTGGCACTGTCAGACACCGCGGGCGAGGTCGATCTGCAAGGCGAGATCCGTGGCAGCAGTACAGGGCATTACGATGCCGGCGGCACGTGGGTACCCTACAAATCCGCTGGCGTGGACATACGCGCGCAACACCTGGGTGGAGCGCTGAATGAACAGTTTGCTGCGCTCAACCAACGCTTGAACGCCGGGCAAGTCTTCGGCAGTCGCAACTTCCAGTTCAAACAGGGCGACCTGGTGATCGGCGATGGCCTCAAGGCGGGCGAGGTCTCGGTATCGGTGGACAACGGCAGCCTGACGGTGAACGGCCTGGTCGATGCCAGCGGCGAACGTGTCGGCAATATTCGCCTGTCGGCCGCCCATGGCCTGAATGTGGCGGGCGGCGCGGTACTGGATGCTCACGGTCGGGTACTGCGGGTCGACAGTTACGGCAAGATTATCGACGCGCCCAACCGGGCCATGGTCGAGCTCAGCTCCGGCGATGGCCTGCTGACCCTCGCTCCCGGTGCACGGATTGACCTGCGCCATGGCACGGACGCGGCAGTCGGCACCCTGGCGGGTCAGAATGACGGTCGCCTGCGCGGCACACTGGAACTGAACGCACCGCGACTGGGCGCCGATGACATCGCCATCGATGCCCGTGGCGCGTTGATCATCCAGGGTGCGCGGTCCATTGGGCTCAATGCCGTGCGCCGCTATACCGATGCCGCCGACGGGGTAGATCCGGCGGCCAGCGGTCGGCCTTATCAAATCATCGACCAGTCTTACCTGAACCGCATCCACGGTGACAACGACCTGTTCATCAATGCAGCCTTGGGCAACGCTGATCTGTTGCAGCGCAAACTGGCAGGGTTGAACAATGCGGGGTATGCCGATGCCTTCCATTTGCGACCAGGTGTAGAGATTGCGAGTAAAACCGCCGACGGCGATCTGGTGGTGCAGGGCGATCTGGACTTGTCCGGCTATCGTTACGCCAGTCTCAACCCGAACACCGGCAAAACTTCGCTCTACGGTTCTGGCGAGGCGGGGAGCCTGGTGATTAGAGCCGGGGGGGACCTGGACATCTACGGCAGCATCAACGATGGTTTCGCGCCGCCACCGGAAACCGTGGACGATGCGGGATGGAAACTGCTGCCGGGCGTTCAGCCGTTTGGCGGCGATCTGATTGTGCCCGGGGCGGGCGTGACGCTGGCCGAGGGCACGTTGTTCCCGGCGGGCGTCAAGCTGAACTATGACTTGCCGATCCAGGCCGCCGTCCTCGCCAGCGGTACGCTGTTGCCCACCGAGGGCGTGCTCGCCGGCCCCTACACGTTGCCGGCCGGCACCGTGTTGAGCGCAGCCGTACACGATGCCTCCGGTAACCTGCTGTATGGCGCCGGAACGCTGCTCAATGACAGTGTGATATTGCCGGCCGGCAGCCGCCTGGGCGCCGGGACCCGACTCGCTCAGGCTACCGGGATGCAGGCCATGCTCTGGCCAAAAGGCGTGCCGCTGCCCAGTGTTCTGGATGACCAGCAGCGTTCGGTGGGGGCGAAGTTGAGTGGGTCGCTGGCGCTGCTGCGCGGCTCCCTGATTCCGTCCATGACCGATGTGGTGCTGGCTGCCGACACACCCTTTATCGAACTTCGTTCATTGAACGGTACACGCCAAGGCGCGAACTGGGCGATCGCGAGCATGTTGCCGTCGGGCAGCGCATCGTGGTCGATGCGGATGGTTGCGGGTGCCGACCTGGAAGCCGCTGACAGTCGTGTGGTGAAACCCGTCACCAGTGCCGGTGACTTACGGCTGGCAGACACTCACCTCGGGATTATCGTCACCGAGAAAAAGCTCGACAGCACCTGGTCGGCGGATAACCCGTTGGGGTATCCGGCGGGCAGCGTCGTCAGCGATGAGGACAGTTTCTGGTGCGATCTGATTCCCGGGGTCTGTCTCCCACCGGCCAAGTTCCTGTGGGCGGATGGCAACATGATGGGCATACCCGCCGGAACCCCGGTCAGTGACGACGATCTGTTCTGGTGCGACATCGATCCGGGGAACTGCCTGGCCAACAAGGGCGGGATAACCGCCAATCCCCACTCGCAGATGTTCAGCGTGCTGCGCACCGGTACTGGCGATCTGGATTTGATGGCTGCGGGCAATCTGCGCATGGACTCACCGTTCGGCGTTTATACGGCGGGCACTCAGTCCAGCGATGTCGATTCACGTTTCAACCAGGCCCGTGGCCGCTTGTCTGACGATGGATCGGTACTGGGCAGCGCCGGCAGTGCTTACGAAAAATGGGTCAATGGCGGTTCAGAAAGCCTGTATCAGGCGTGGTATCCGCAGATGGGCGGCAACCTGACGATCGGTGCCGGTGGCTCGGTGTCGGGGGACACGCTCGGGCGGCGCAGCTACGCAATGAACGCGCCACTGCGTGAACAGGTCCCCAGCGTTGCTGTGGGCAACTGGCTCTGGCGTCAGGGCGACGGAAAGGCGGATCTGCCTACGGCCTGGTGGATCAACTTCGGCAGCTACGCCACGCAGCCCTTGCCGGACCAGAGCACCGACACCGGGGCGTACCTGGTCGGGTTCACCGGCTTCGGCACGTTGGGCGGCGGCAATATCAGCCTGCGCGCTGGCGCGGATGCAGGCATGCTCAGGGCCATAGGCGATCAGTTGCTTAACCCCCGCAGTCAGGGACTGATCGTGGCAGTGGGCAGCACCGGCCGCGTTGGCGCTGACGGTAGCCTGCAGTTGACCGGCGGTGGCGACATGGACATTCGTCTTGGCGGCATGCTCAATCCGTCATTGCAGGCGAGGTCGGGGCAGAACGGCACGACACCGCCGCGACACGACCTTCAAGGCGCCCTGATCAATCTACGGGGTGCGGCACAGCTGACCGGCGCTGCTGCGGGTGCGATCAACCTGCAATATGGCGTCGAGCAATTCCAGCAGGACGCCCGGGAAACCAGAGCCTACGATTTGTTCAGTGCCAGCACCGGAGCGGCCGGCGGTGGCGTGGTCTTGATACCGGGTGATTCGGGGATGCGCATCAGCACACGCGGCGACCTGGTGATAGGGGGCGCGGCGGATCCGGGTCGGGTCAGGCTGCAGAACTCCACGCCGTTCACCACTGACAATGGCGAGGTCCATGCGGGTGGTGGACTGAGCGGCTTCTCGTTGTGGACCGGGCACACGGCCATCGATCTGTTTTCCGCCGGAGGCAATCTCACACCGAGCACACAGATGGCTGAAGTCATCACGACGTCGTCTCAAACCGTAAGCGGGATGAACAGCTCGCCGACTGATGGTCGCTTTGTATACCCCTCGATTCTTCGGGCCGTTGCAGCCCAGGGTTCCATCTATGTGGGACCGTCGGCCGCTTTCGGTGCATCAAGCAATCTGTTTCCGGCGGTGGGGTACTCGTTATTGCTGGCGCCTTCGACAAACGGGCAACTGTCGTTGCTGGCCGGTGACTCCATCTACGCCGGCGGTTATGCGATCAATCAGTCCGGCGCGAGCCCGGCAGCCATCGCGACCCCCTTTGCGCCTGCCTTCTCGGGATACGGAGCCAGCGCGAACGTGCCGTTGGTCAGCAACTACAGCCCCGATGGTGTGATCCCGAAGGGAAACCTGCGTTATCCGCTGTTTGCCTTTGGCGCCGACACCTTCTCGGGGTTGAGCGATGTACAGGGCCCGGCGCGTTTCTATGCCTTGACAGGTGATCTGGTCGGTTTACGCAGCGGCGAAACGCTGAGTTTTTCCCCGTCCGCTCGTACCTGGTATGAAGCGGCGGGGCCGGTGTGGATGATGGCCGGTCGCGATATCGTCGCGTCCGGTACTTTCCTGGGGCAGCCGACAATCGCGCCGAATGAGGAATTGGGCGGAACCCGACAAAACGTCAGTTCGACCGGCAACCTGTTCATTCACAACGACCCGCGGGATGTCTCGCGCGTATCTGCCGGGCGCGACATTCTCTACAGCAGCTTCGATATCGCCGGCCCGGGCCTTTTGGATGTCAATGCCGGGCGCAACATCCTGATGGAGAATCAGGCCGCTATTACCAGCCTCGGACCGATCACGGCGGGAGACCGCCGATCGGGGGCGAGCATCGTGTTGCAGGCCGGCGCAGGAGTACAGGGGCCGGACTACACGCGGTTCATTGCGCGTTACCTTAACGCGCAGAACCTGGCCGATCCGAACGCTTCCCTCAACGGGCAACCGGGCAAAGTGGTCAAGACCTACCTGGACGAGTTGCAGAGCTGGCTGACCCTCGGCTACGGCTTCAGCGGCAGCGAAGAACAGGCGCAAGCCCTCTTCGCCGCACTGCCGAGTACCGAACAGGCGATCTTCGCCCGCCAGGTGTACTTCGCCGAACTGCGTGCCGGCGGCCTCGAATACAACGACGTCGATGGCCCGCGCACTGGCAGTTATCTACGCGGTCGCAACGCGATTGCGGCGCTGTTCCCGACCAGCGATGTGGCGGGCAATTCGATCCGTTACGACGGCGACATCACGATGTACGGCGGGGCAGGGGTCAAGACCCTGTTCGGCGGCGACATCCAGATGCTCACGCCGGGCGGCGGTCAGGTGTTCGGCATCGAAGGTGCGGCACCGCCGTCCACCGCGGGGATCATCACTCAGGGCTCGGGCAATATTCAGCTCTATTCGCAGGGCAGCATTTTGCTCGGCCAGAGCCGGATCATGACCACCTTTGGTGGCTCGATCCTCGGTTGGTCGGCCGAGGGCGACATCAACGCCGGTCGCGGCTCGAAAACCACCGTGGTCTACACCCCGCCGAAACGGGTTTACGACACCTGGGGCAACGTCACACTGTCGCCGTCGGTGCCGAGCACCGGCGCCGGTATCGCCACGCTCAACCCGATCGCCGAAGTGGCCCCGGGCGACATCGACCTGATCGCGCCGCTGGGCACCATCGATGCCGGCGAGGCGGGGATTCGCGTGTCGGGCAACGTCAACATCGCCGCGCTGACGGTGGTCAATGCCGCCAACATTTCGGTGCAAGGCAAAGCGACGGGTGTGCCGGTGGTCTCTGCGGTGAATACCGGAGCGATCACTTCCGCCAGTTCCGCCGCATCGTCGGCGACGCAAGCAGCAGAGGACGTCGCGCGGCAGCAGCAAGCGGCTGCGCGACAGAATCAGGCCTCGGTGTTCACCGTGCAGGTGCTGAGCTTCGGCAACGAACAGCTTGCGCCTTCACGTGATGGCGCCAGCCGCACACCTGCGGCGGGCTACAACCCGAACAGCCCGGTGCAGGTGTTGGGCGCCGGGACGCTGGATGAACAGGCGAAACAGCAGTTGACTGAGGAGGAGCGCGGGCAACTGACGTTGTAAAAGACTCTCGTGCAGTACGTTTGGGCGGCCGGTTGGCCGCCTTTTTTTTATGTCGATGAAGTTGAAGGGTATTTTTGCCGGGCGTGAAGCACCCCCAGTATTCTGATGCGCCCATTCACTCGATAGACCAGCAGATAGTTCGGATGAATCACCATCTCACGAGTACCAGGCACTCGGCCAGGTCGGTAACCGTAAGGTATTGATGAAAGCCGTTGTGCTGCCGCACCAACCTTGTGTCTTAGCGAAATTGAAGCGTTGGTGTTGTGTTGCTCGATGTATTTGAAGATGTCAGCCAGTTGACGCGAGGACTTGCTGCTCCATTCAAGCAGCAGAGCGGCGCTTCCTGCGCATCTCTTCCAGCATCTGGTCGAGCATCGCCATAGCCTCATCATGGGGAATACCAGGACTAGGATCATCGAGTGCATGCTGTACCTCTGCACGAAACCAGCGATCGTAGCTCTCGGCCTCTTCTTCGGATTCGAAGTCAGAGTAAAACGGGGAAAGTAATATGCTCATAGTGATCTCCGTGATCAATCTCGGCAGTTTAAGGGGGGACATGGCCCATTGTCGTCACTGGCAGACGATGCACCCCATGAGCCCTTGAGGATCCATGGGATAACGGAGCCCAGTATCTGTAAGCGCACCCTTTAAATCTGCCAGACGTTTCCCCCTGTTGTCCGGTAATCTCGACCGCCGCTGTAGGCGTATTCCACCCATGCGGTTTTCAGGTTTTCAGGCTACAAATCCAGGTGCGCTTTCCTACAAATGCACTCAGAACGCATAGGGAATACTCACCTTCGCCCACAACATTTCCCCCTCCGGCCGGTTCTCCACATCAAATTCCTTGGCCCAGCGAATCTCCGCACTGGCGTACTTGAGAAACGTGAAGTGCAGCGCCGGGCCAATCGCGAACACCTTGCCGCGTACCCCGTCATCGACGTCCTGCCCGGCAAACTGCACGGTGCGGCCGAACTGTTTGTCGTCGGTGGTCTGCTTGAGGAAGTAGCCGTTGACGCCGAGCATCAAGTCGTCGGTGATCTTGTAGCTGGCCGAGTAATCGAAGTGGAAAATCTGCCCGGACTTGTAGTCGGTGTCCTTGTTCTTCTCGTTGAAGCTGTAGGTGGTCTTCATCGAGACTTCGGTGCGTTCAGTCGGCAGCCAGGTAAACGAGAACAACGGCTTGTAGGTGTAGAAATTGTTGCTGGTGTTGGCCAGCCGATCGACGCTGTATTCGCCGGTGGGCACGGTGACTTCCACGGCGGCGCCGAGGGTCAGGTGCTTGCCCATGTCCCACAGGATGATCGGCGCGATGGTGGTATCGCCCATGCCTTCGCGGGTGTCGCTCAAGCCGAACACCGAGACTTCTTGCTTCAGCCATGGCTGGGCGATGTAACCGGCCAGGCGTCCGCCGAACACGCGCACCGGGCTTAAATAATCGAGGCGCGGAATCACCGCAGTGGATTCGATCTCGACGTTCGGCACCTTGCCGCCCAGCGAGCTGATGTTGAGCTTTCGCGACTTGTAATGGTTGTAGTAGAGGTTGAACGCGACCATGTTCTCCGGGAGGCTGTCGACTTCCAGCGGCAGCATGAAGAAACCGTCGGTGCCGGTGCCGATGTTGTCGACCCCGGCTTCGGTGGCAAGGGCGGGCAACGTCAGGGTGCAACCCGCGATGAAAAGGGCGAGCGGCAAGAAGGATGTTGCACGGTTCTGGCTCATGACTGTCCTCATTATTATTGTGATTGGGACCTGGTACCGGTCGCTTGGAGCGCCGGTACGCTAGAAATAAGCGTTTGGCGTACGTTGGGGCAGGGTATTGGCGGACACTGAGGGGGGCATCTGCGGACAGTCCGTAAACCATGTGCTAACTTCCATCGACACAACCGGTTACAAAAATAACAATCAAGCGTGATCCGGAATGTCAGCCCCCATGAACGTAAAAGTCCAAGACCCGACCTTCGAACTGGCGCTGGTCTCGCCGTTTCTTTTGCAAACCCTCGCTGAAGTCGCGCAGAACAAAGGCATCGATCCCCAGAGCCTGTGCCGTGGCCTGGGTTTTACCCTTGAAGACCTGCAGGATCCGGCGCAGCGGATTTCCTATCGCCAGGCCGTGGCGATGATTCAGCGCGCGCTCAAAGTGCTGCCCAACCAAGGTCTGGGTTTGTGGGTTGGCGCGCAGAACGTACTCGGCACTTTGGGTCTGCTCGGGCATGTATTGTCGCTGTGCAAGACCTTGCGCGATGCCTTTGCGTTGGGCATTCGTCACCAGCACACTTCGGGCGGCATCGTGGTGTCGAGCGTCGATGTGGTCGGTGGCCAGGTGCATCTCGATGCCGAGTGCCGCTTGCCGTTCGCCGATGTGCAGGTGTTTGCAGTCGAGGAGTTTTTTGCCAGTTTACTGGTGTATGGCCGCGCACTGGTCGGGGCCGAGTTCAAGGCGATTGCCGTGGAGTTTATGCATGCCGCGCCGGATTACCTGAGCGAATACCACCGCCTGCTGGGACCGGATGTGCGTTTCGGCTGTCTGCACAATCGCATGTTGATCGATGCGCAGTGGCTGGATGTGAATCTGCCCAATCATCATTCGCTGGCGCTGCGTCAGGCCGTTGCATTGCTGGAGCTGGAAGCGGCGCAGGTGCATCAGAAACTCGATCTGATTCAGGCCGTGGAGCGGGCGATTGCGCGGGATTTGAGTCGTGGTAGTCACATTGAAAGGATTGCCGGTGATTTGAACATGAGCAGCCGTACGTTGCGCCGGCGGCTGACCGAGCATGCGCTGACGTTCGAGGCGCTGCTGGAGCAGGTGCGCCAGGCGCGGACCCTGAGTTTGCTGGCCAATCCTGATATGCCGATTGAACGGATTACCGAAGAGGTGGGCTATAGCGATGTGCGCAGTTTTCGCCGGGCATTCAAGCGTTGGACGGGGATGAGTCCTAGTGCCTGGCGCCAGGACGCCAACCCTCACCCCAGCCCTCTCCCGGAGGGAGAGGGGGCCGATCGAGGTGTCTTGTGTCAAACATCGACCTGAAAGATTTTTTTCGATTATGGATTCACAGCTACACGTTCAGGTCGGTGTAGATCTTAAATATCCCCCATTCAGTTCCCTCTCCCCCCGGGAGAGGGCTAGGGTGAGGGGCTTTTGACTTCCATCCAGACCCACACAAATCCTCCGGCCACAGGTAAACTCCCGCGCACTTTCCCAAGGAGTTCACATGAGTTACTACCAGCCGGGCATTCTCGCCACCCCAGTTCCTGCGCAAGCACGTCACCTGTTTTTCGCCCTTGAGTCGGTTGAAGCGCTTCCGCAGGCGATCGACAATCTGCTGAATCAGGTGGACGGCAAGTCGGCGGTGGTCGGTTTCGGCGAATCCCTGGCCAAGGCTCTCAACGTGCAGATCGACGGCCTGCGCAGCTTCCCGGCGCTGACCGGTGTTGGCGTGGAAAACCCGTCGACCCAGCACGCGCTGTGGGTCTGGCTGCACGGCGTCGACCGTGGTGAACTGCTCAACCGCTGCAACGCCTTCGAAGCTGCACTGGCCCCGGCCCTGCGCTTGGTAGAAATGCAGGAAGCTTTCCGCCACAAGGACGGCCACGACCTGACCGGCTACGAAGACGGCACCGAAAACCCGCACGATGAAGCCGCCATCGCCGCCGCTCTGCAAAGCGCCGGCACCGACGGCATGGTCGGTGGCAGCTTCGCCGCGATCCAACAGTGGCAGCACGACCTCAAGGGTTTCCATAAACTCTCGTCCGAGGACAAAGACAACATCATGGGGCGTCGCCTCAGCGACAACGAAGAGATTGACGATGCGCCAGTCTCCGCCCACGTCAAACGCACCGCGCAAGAAAGCTTCGCCCCGGAAGCGTTTGTCGTGCGCCGCTCGATGCCGTGGATCGAAGGTGATCGCGCCGGCCTGATGTTCCTCGCTTTCGGTTTCTCGCTGGATGCTTTCGAAGCACAACTGCGGCGCATGAGCGGTCTGGAAGACGGCATCACCGATGGCCTGTATCGCATCAGCCGGCCGATTACCGGCGGCTACTACTGGTGCCCGCCGCTGAAGAACGGTCACCTCGATCTGCGCGCCTTGCGCATTGGCTGATCTTGAAAAAAAGGGACTGAAAAATGAACGTGGTGCGCTGGGGTATGATCGGTTGCGGTGATGTCACTGAACGCAAGAGCGGGCCGGCCTTCTACAAGGCGCCCGGTTCGGCGCTGGTGGCGGTGATGGGCCGACGCCTGGAAGCCGTCACCGACTACGCCGCGCGCCACGGCATCGCCCGCGTCTACACCGACGTCGATGCACTGATCAACGACCCCGAGGTGGACGCGGTGTACATCGCCACACCGCCCGACAGCCATCACGCCTACAGCCTGAAAGTCGCCGCCGCTGGCAAACATTGCTGCGTGGAAAAACCCATGGCGCTGAATGCCGGGCAAAGCCGCGAGATGCAGCAGGCGTTTGCCGAGGCCGGATTGCACTTTTTTGTGTCCTACTATCGCCGTTCGTTGCCGCGTTTTGCGCAGGTGCGGCAATGGCTGGAGGAGGGGCGCATTGGTGACGTTCGGCATTTGAGCTGGACGCTGACCAAGGCGCCTTCGCCGGCGGATCTGGGGGGGCGCGACAATTGGCGCACCGATCCTGCGGTGGCTGGCGGAGGGTACTTCGCTGATCTGGCCAGTCATGGCTTTGACCTGTTCCAGTACCTGCTCGGCGACATCGTTGAAGTCGCCGGTTTCACCGCGCGTCAGGCCGGGTTGTATGCGGCTGAAGATGCCGTCAGCGCCAGTTGGCGGTTCGCCTCCGGGGCGTTGGGCATGGGTTGCTGGAGCTTTGTCGCGGATCGGCGTGAGGATCGCGTCGAGATCATCGGCAGTGAAGGTCGGATCAGTTTTTCGGTGTTTGATGAGCATCCCGTGCAGTTGCATGCCGGTGAAATCATTAGCCTGGAAATCCCGCATCACGAACACATTCAGTGGCATCACGTGCTCGGCATGAATGCCCACATTCGTGGTGATTCCAGACACCCCGCAGTCGCCGAACAAGCCCTGAAAACCGACTGGGTCATGGATCAGATTCTCAAACGCCACTGACCCCCCGGTTGTACACCTTCCCAATGTGGGAGCGAGCCTGCTCGCGAAAGCGGTGTGTCTGTTTCAAAAATATTATCTGACATGCCGCCTTCGCGAGCAGGCTCGCTCCCACATTGGGCAGTGCGTCGTCGCGTCTAAGGTTATGCCCATTCGGTATTTCTCAACCTTGTCATAACAACTCTAAGATCACGTCATAACTCGTTATGACAAGTGATCCCGTGATGACCGATAACGTTCTCTCTTTGAGCAGTGTCCCGCTGCACACCCAACTGCGCGACGTCCTCCGTGCGCGCATTCTCGACGGCGAATACCCGCAAGACAGCCAGATGCCCTCCGAAAGCGAACTTGGCGCCTTGTTCAAAGTCAGCCGCATCACCGTGCGCCAGGCACTCGGCGATCTGCAAAAGGAAGGGCTGATCTTCAAGATCCACGGCAAAGGCACCTTCGTCGCCAAACCGAAAACCTTTCAGAACGTCAGCAGCCTGCAAGGCCTCGCCGAGTCGATGACCGGGCGCGGTTATGAGGTGATCAACCGCCTGCGCAGCTTCAAATTCATCCCGGCCGACAAGCGCGTCGCCGAGCGTTTGCAGATCGCCGAGGGCGAAACCGTCGCGCAGATCAAACGCGTACGCCTGATCAACCGTGAGCCGATCTCGCTGGAAATCACCTACCTGCCCAAAACCGTTGGCGAGCGGCTGGAGAAGGCCGATCTGGTCACCCGCGACATCTTCCTGATCCTCGAAAACGACTGCGGCATCGCCCTCGGTCATGCGGATCTGGCCATCGATGCGGTGTTGGCGGATAGCGACCTGACCCAGGCGCTGAACGTCGAGGCCGGCTCGCCGATCATGCGCATCGAGCGTTTGACCCACGACGCGCAAGGCCAGCCGCTGGACTTCGAACACCTTTACTACCGTGGCGATGCGTTCCAGTACCGCCTGCGGATCGACCGGCAAAAAGGGGAGCAGGCATGACCCGCAACGTGCTCGAACAGGAATACGACATCGTCGTCATCGGCGGTGGCACCGCAGGCCCAATGGCGGCAATCAAGGCCAAGGAAAAGAACCGCGATCTGCGCGTATTGCTCGTCGACAAGGCCAACGTCAAACGCAGCGGCGCGATCAGCATGGGTATGGACGGCCTGAACAACGCGATCATTCCCGGGCACTCGACGCCTGAGCAGTACACCAAGGAAATCACCATCGCCAACGACGGCATCGTCAATCAGGCCGCCGTTTACGCTTACGCGACTCACAGCTTTGAAACCATCGAGCAGCTCGACCGCTGGGGCGTGAAGTTCGAGAAGGACGAAACCGGCGATTACGCGGTGAAAAAAGTCCACCACATGGGCGCCTACGTGCTGCCGATGCCGGAAGGGCACGACATCAAAAAAGTCCTCTATCGGCAGTTGAAACGTGCGCGGGTGAGCATCACCAATCGTCTCGTCTGCACGCGGTTGCTGACCGACGCGGAGGGCACCGTCAACGGTGTGATGGGCTTCGATTGCCGCACCGCTGACTTCCATGTGATCAAGGCCAAAGCGGTGATCCTCGCCTGCGGCGCTGCCGGGCGCCTCGGTCTGCCATCGTCGGGCTACCTGATGGGCACCTACGAAAACCCGACCAACGCCGGCGACGGCTACGCGATGGCCTATCACGCCGGCGCCGAACTGGCCAATCTCGAATGCTTCCAGATCAATCCGTTGATCAAGGATTACAACGGCCCGGCCTGCGCCTACGTCACCGGCCCGCTGGGCGGCTACACCGCCAACAACAAGGGCGAACGCTTCATCGAGTGCGACTACTGGAGCGGGCAGATGATGTGGGAATTCCACCAGGAACTGGAGAGCGGCAACGGCCCGGTGTTTCTCAAACTCGATCACCTCGCGGAAGAAACCATCCAGAACATCGAGGAGATTCTGCACAGCAACGAGCGCCCGAGCCGTGGTCAATTCCACGCCAATCGCGGCACCGATTACCGCACGCAAATGGTTGAAATGCACATCTCCGAAATCGGCTTTTGCAGCGGCCACTCGGCGTCCGGCGTGTGGGTCAACGAACGCGCCGAGACCTCGGTGAAGGGGTTGTACTCGGCGGGTGACATGGCCGCCGTGCCGCACAACTACATGCTCGGTGCGTTCACCTATGGCTGGTTCGCCGGGCATAACGCTGCGGATTTCGTCGCCGGTCGCGAGTTTTCTGCGCTGGATGCCAAGCAGATCGAAAAGGAAAAGGCCCGGGTTTACGCACCGCTGGATCGCGAACACGGTCTGCCGCCGGCCCAGGTTGAGTACAAGCTGCGGCGCTTTGTTAACGATTACCTGCAACCGCCGAAAGTCACCAGGAAAATGCAGATCGGCCTGCAACGCTTTAGCGACATCGAACGCGATCTCGAGCAGATGAAGGCCAACAACGCCCACGAACTGATGCGTGCGATGGAGACCAGCGTGATCCGCGACTGCGCCGAAATGGCTGCGCGCGCCTCGTTGTTCCGCGCCGAAAGCCGCTGGGGCCTGTACCACTATCGCGTCGATCACCCGCAACGCAATGACGGTGAATGGTTCTGCCATTGCCACCTGAAGAAGGGCGATGACGGCCAGATGACCAGTTTCAAGAAAGCCGTCGAGCCTTACATCATCCCGCTCGATGCTGAAGAAATGCAGGCCTACGACCGTTTGCGTGTCGGTGCTTTCGCCGCTTGATGCACCACTAAAAAGAGAGTTCGGACCATGGCCTATCAAGCTCAGGAAATCTTCTTCCGCTCCAACGCTCCCGTCACCGTGGACGAGGACAAATGCATCGCCGAAAAGGGCTGCACCGTGTGTGTTGACGTTTGCCCGATGGACTTGCTGGCGATCAATCCGGCGACGCAGAAGGCTTATATGGCGTTCGACGAATGCTGGTACTGCATGCCGTGCGAGAAGGATTGCCCGACGGGCGCCGTGAAAGTCGACATTCCCTATCTCCTTCGTTGAAACGCTTTCCCCTGTAGGAGTGAGCCTGCTCGCGATAGCGGTGGGTCATTCAGCAATGATGTCGACAAATACGCCGCTTTCGCGAGCAAGCTCGCTCTCACAGTGGATCGAGTTACTGCACAAATTGAATACGCAAGAAATCCTGTGGGAGCGAGCTTGCTCGCGAAGAGGCCACCCCAGACAACCCAAAGCCATCCGGTAAACCCCGGACGCTGAATAGAAAAAAACCCCTCGTTTCCCACCGCGCCCTGATCGCGGCGGAGACGAACTCAAATAAATGATTCGAGGGGAAACAACCATGTTGCGTGCAGCAATCGCCGGTCTGGTACTGGCTTCGTTTACCGTGTCGGCCTCGGCCGAAACCATCCGCATCGCCATCGGCACTCAGGACACCACCATCAACTGCGCCGCCGGTGGCTTGTTGATTCGTGAGCTGGGGCTGCTCGACAAATACCTGCCTCACGACGGCGCCTACCAAGACGCCAAGTACGACGTGCAGTGGAAGAACTTCACCAGCGGCGCACCGCTGACCAACGAGATGGTCGCCGGCAAACTCGACTTCGGCGCCATGGCCGATTTCCCCGGTGCGTTCAACGGTGTCGCCTACGAAACCGCCGGCAAGCACAGCCTGTTCATCAGTGTGTTGTCGGGGAGCATCAAGGGTAGTGGTAACGGCATCGTCGTGCCGAGTGCATCCGGTGTGCAGGCGCTGAGCGAACTCAAGGGCAAGACCATTTCCGTGCCGTTCGCCTCCACCGCCCATGGCATGTTATTGCGCGCGGTGGCGGCGCAGGGCTGGGATCCGTTGAAGGATGTGAACATCATCGCCCAGCCGCCGGAAGTCGCTGGCTCCGCGTTGCAGGCCGGCAAGATCGACGCTCACGCCGATTTCGTACCGTTCGCCGAGCTGTTCCCGAGCCGGGGTTTCGCCCGCAAGATTTACGACGGTGCTCAGGCCAATGCGCCGACGTTCCATGGTGCGCTGGTCGATCAGGCCTACGCGAAGAAATACCCAGAGATTGTCGTCGCTTATCTGCGAGCGAGCATCGAGGCCAATCAATTGCTCGCCGCCGAGCCTGAGAAGTACAGCGAGCTGATCGCCAAAGTCACTGGCGTCGATGCCGAGGTCAATTACCTGTTCCACGGCCCGCTTGGCGTGCAGACCCGCGACCTGAGCTGGAAGCCGGAATATCGCCAGGCGGTCGGCACGGCTATCGATACGTTGAAGCTGCTGAAGAAGGCTGATCGTGGGCTCGATCTGAATACGTTTATCGACGATCAATACATCCGCGCGGCGTTCAAGGCGTCGGGTCTGGATTACACGGCGCAACTGGCGAATTACGCGCAGACACCGTTGCAGGCTACGGATGCGGCGACCGGCAAGGCAATCACCGACTTCAGCCATGTCGCGGAAATCTGGGTGCGAGGGGAGGACAAAGTGCGCCAATACGCCTCGGCGCAAGAGGCGTTCACGGCGCTGGCTGCGTTGAAGCAGGAAGGCAAAAACGTCCGTGCGGTGTATGCGCAGGCCAGTGACAGCGGGATCAAGTTGCTCGCCGAACAGGCGTGGTTTGCCAGTGATTCGAAAGGCCGCCTGAGTGCGTTCCTGCTTAAAGGCCAGGCTCAGCAATACGCCTCGGCACAGGGTGGCAAGGTTTTCGACTTCACCGATGCCACTACTCAAGCGGTTGTAGCCCGCTAAGTGAAGATCAAGAGCCCCTCACCCTAGCCCTCTCCCAGAGGGAGAGGGGACTGATCGCGGTGTTTGGGCGAGGTACGCCGACCTGAAATACCGAGCCGGACTCAGGTTTGCAAGCAACGAAGATCGGCTGCCTTTCTGGCCGAACTCAGGTTTGCAAGCAACGAAGATCAGCTCCCTTTCCCCCTCGCCCCCCTTGGGGGGAGAGGGCTGGGGTGAGGGGGGTAAATCTCAGCCTTGAAACAGATCCAGAACTGGAAACCCGCTCGATGAAATCACCCACCCTACGCTGGACATCAAGAGCCGCATCCTTGCTGCTCTGCCTGCTGTTCTGGCAACTTGCCGCCAGCCATCACTGGAACCTCGGCCTTGTCACCTTCGCCAACGTGCCCACTCCTTTGGCCGTGATCGAAGCAGCATTGGGCCTCGGCGACTCCGGCAAGCTTCTGCAACACCTCACCGCCAGCCTCAGCCGCGTCTTCGCCGGTTACCTCGCGGCACTGCTGATCGGCATAGCCCTCGGTCTGGCCATCGGTCGCTCGAAATGGGCCGAAGACCTGTTGCTGCCACCTCTGGAAGTCCTGCGTCCGATCCCAGCCGTGGCATGGATCCCGCTGGCAATCCTGATGTTCCCGTCCTCGGAACTGTCGATGGTCTTCATCACCTTCACTGGCGCGCTGTTCCCGATCCTGCTCAACACCGTACACGGCGTCGAAGGCGTCGACCCACGGCTGATCGCCTCAGCGAAAAGTCTCGGGGCAGGGCGCCGCGCAATCCTGCTGGAAGTGATTTTGCCGGGCGCTGCACCCAGCATCATCACCGGTCTTGCGATCGGCATGGGCACTTCGTGGTTTTGTCTGGTCACGGCGGAAATGATCTCCGGCCAGTTCGGCATCGGTTACTACACCTGGGAGTCCTACACCATTCAGAACTACGCCGACATCGTCGTCGGCATGCTCCTGATCGGCGTGTTGGGCATGGGCAGCAGTCTGCTGATCAAACGCCTCGGCGGGTTGTTCACGCCTTGGCATCGACCGCGAGGAAAAGCCTGATGAGCGTGATGCAAACCCCGGAAGGGCGGATCGACATCCGCCAGCTGTCCATCGTCCTCGGCGCAGGGCGGGAAGCGTTTGAAGCGGTGCGCGAACTCGATTGCCAGATCGAACCGGGCCAGTTCGTCTGCATTCTCGGTCCGTCCGGTTGCGGCAAGTCGACCTTGCTCGGCGCTTTGGCCGGGCACCTGAGCGCTCATGCCGGCAGCCTGAAAGTCGATGGCGGCGAAGTGTCCGGCCCGTCTCCGCAGCGCGGCATGGTGTTCCAGCACCACACGCTGTTTCCGTGGCGCACGGTGCGCGACAACGTCGCTTTTGGCCTGAAGATGCGCGGCATCGGCAAGGCCGAACGTCATCGCGCCGCCGACGAAATCCTCAAACTGGTCGGCCTCGAAGGTTTCGCCGAACGCTGGCCCGATCAGCTGTCCGGCGGCATGCAGCAACGGGTGGAGATCGCCCGCGTGTTGGTCAACCGTCCGCGTCTGCTGTTGATGGACGAACCGTTCGGCGCGCTGGATGCGCTGACACGTCTGAACATGCAGGAATTGCTGCTGGACATCTGGACGCGGATCCGCACCACGGTGGTGTTCGTCACTCACGACATCGACGAGGCGCTGTTCCTCGCCGATCGCTTGCTGGTGATGAGCGCACGGCCAGGGCGAATCATTGAAGACCTGCGTCTGGATTTCGCCCGACCCCGCACCAGCGAACTGGTCACCAGCCCCGAGTTCTCGCGCCTCAAGCGCCACTGCCTCGACCTGCTGCGCCACGACAACGACCGACCGCTGCCGCGCCTCAATCCGCTCGGCCTGCCGCCCGAAAACCCTTTGCCGCGATTTGCCCTATGACCTCTATATTTGCTGTGACCGATAACGATGAAATCCTCGCCCTGCAGCCGCGCCTCACTGCCGAGGACGCCGGCGTGCGACGCATTGCCCTGATTGATCTGGCGGATTTGGAGGAGCCGGATGGCTTGCTCTGGCTGGTCGATCGCCTCGGCCAGGATTCTGCTGAAGAAGTCCGCGCCGAAGCCGCGCGTTTGCTCGAGGCCTGGGAGGATGAAGACGTTGTGCAAGCCTTGTGCGAGGCGCTGACCGACTCGTCGCCCGCCGTGCAATCCGCTGCTGCGCAGAGCTTGAGTCTGCTCAAGACGGAAGCAGCGGGGCGGGTGATTCTGCCGTGGACCGATCACGCCGACGTCAGCGTGCGTATCGCGGCGTTCCGTGCCTTGCGCGAGTTGCGTTTCGCTGACGCTGCGCCTGCTGCGGTCTCTGCGCTGAACGATGCCGATGCCAACGTGCGCCGCGAAGCCGTCGGCGTGCTCGGCTGGCTCAAACAACTCGACGCACTGCCAGCCCTGGCGCGATTGGCCAGTGACGATCCGGACACCGAAGTGCGCCGCGCCGCCACCGGTGCCCTCGGTTTGGCCTCCAGCGCCGAAGTACTGCCAGCCCTGCGCCAGGCCTTGCAGGACCACGCCTGGCAAGTGCGCGAAGAAGCCGCGACGACCTTGGGCAAAGTCGGCCACCGCGATGCCGGCCCGGCGCTGGTCGAAGCCTTGAGCGATGACTACTGGCAAGTACGCCTGCGCGCCACTCGCAGCCTCGGTCGTCTGCGTTTCGCACCGGCGCTGGAGGCGTTGATCGAGACCCTCGGCCACCGCATCAGCAACCTGCGCAAGGAAGCCGCGCTGGCCTTGGGTGAGTTGAATGATCGCGGCGCCGTGGTCGCGTTGCAGGCTGCGCAGGACGACGGCGACCCGGAAGTGCGCAAAGCCGTGCGCATCGCCCTGAGTCAGTTGCAATGAACCCGCTGTCGGTGAGCAATTCGCAAAGCGAGCAGACGCTACGCTTGAACTGGCCGGACGGCCGTGAAACCCTGCTCAACCACGCCGAACTGCGCCGCCAGTGCCCGTGCTCGCAATGCCGCGCGTTTCGCCTGCGCGGTTCGACACCATCGGTCGATGACCGCGTGCGCCTCATCGAACTCAACCCCCAGGGCTACGGCGTGCAGTTGATCTTCAGCGACGGCCATCAACGCGGCATCTACCCATGGGCCTATCTGGCAAACCTCAACCCTTGACCCGACAAATATCCAAATGTGGGAGCGAGCCTGCTCGCGAATGCGGTGGTTCATTCAGCATTGATGGCGACTGATACACCGCCTTCGCGAGCAGGCTCGCTCCCACAGGGGGAGGTATGTAATTCCCGGGTTACTGGGCGGCCGTCATCGATGGCCGGCAGCCATGAAAAATATCCAGCCCCGGCTGATACACCGACGTCCTCACCTCAAACAACCCCAGCACCGAGTGAAACAGGTTGTCGTGGCTCAAGTCCGCCTGCCCGGTCTTGCCTTGCAGGCAGCCGCGATCAATCCCCTCACTGGCGAGCGTGCCATTGCCAAACCACATCACCATCGGCACATGCGTCTGCGCTTCCGGCGCCAGCGCATAAGGCGCCGCGTGCAGGTACAGCCCGTTCTCGCCCAATGATTCGCCGTGATCGGAGACGTACAGCATCGACGTATCCAGGGTGGCCTGATTGCGCTTGAGCAATTCGATGACCTTGGCGAGGAAATGGTCGGTGTACAGAATCGTGTTGTCGTACACGTTCACCAGTTCATCGCGGCTGCAACTGCCCAGCTGGTTGGTGTGGCAGATTGGTTTGAAGCGCTCCCTGTCTTTCGGATAGCGCTCGTAATACTCGGGGCCATGACTGCCGTCGGCGTGCAGGACGATGATCGCGTGGCCCTTGAGGCTGTCGATGTAGCTTTGCAGATCGGCCAGCAGTGCTTCGTCGAGGCAGTTGTTGCCATCGCAGAATGGCCCCGGCTGGTGCTTCGAAATATCGCGATGCGGCACGCGCAGGCAGGTGCCTTTGCAGTCGCTGTTGTTATCCAGCCACAGCACTTGCACGCCGGCACGCTGGAGAATGTCGAGCAGGCCTTCGTAGGTTTTGCCTTTCTTGTCGCTGTAATCCTCACGCGGGAACATCGAGAACATGCACGGCACCGAGACCGCCGTCGACGTACCGCAGGAATGCACCTGAGTGAAATTGAGGATGTCGAGTTTGCTCAGTTCGGGATTGGTCTCGCGTTCATAGCCGTTCAGCGAAAAGTGATCGGCGCGGGCGGTTTCACCGACCACGAATATCATCAGCGATTTCTTCTCGCGACTCGCAGCTTTGGCGCTCATCACCGCGTCTTCGCCGATGGCCTGCACCGCAACATGCTTTTTGATGCCCAGGCGTTGCTTGGTGTATTTGCTGATCGCGTAGATGTAGTTGGTCGGGTTGATGAAGTGGGTGAGCTTGTCTTCTTCGCGAAAGATCGGCGCGTAGGTCGAATAGAACGCACCCACCGAAGCGGCGATTACCAGCACGCAGGCGATGATCACCAACACCTTGTTGAGCAAACCGCGAAAGAACGGCCGATAACTCACCGGCCAACGCCAGATCAATGCCGCGGGCAACACACCGAGCAGCAGCACGTAAGCCAGCAGCTTGCCGTTGAACAGCGCAGTGGCTTCGGCGGGGTTGGTTTCGAAGACATTCTGAATCATCACCGTATCGATGGTGATGCCGTATTCGTTCATGAAATACGCGGCGCAGGCCGAGAGCAGGGCGACCACGGTGAGCACTGGCTTCAGCGTCCAGCGAAACGACACCAGGGTCAGCAGCAGGGCGATTGCCGCCCACAAAAACAGCGCGAACGAGGCGAAGAACGCCACTTTATGCGCGCCTTGCAACGTGATCAGCGTGCCCAGCGCCTTCCAGGTCGCCAGGTTGTACAACGTCACCAGTGCCAGGGAAAACAGCAGCACCAGTCGGGTAGGAGTGATGGACGGTAAACGCAGTCCGTTGCCCAAAGCCATGTCAAACATCCCTCTACATAAAGAGAAAACCACGCGGTTGCGCGAGTAACTGTAGAAGAACATTAGTAAAAAAATCGTAAACATCCTGTAACAAGTTCGACCCCCATTTCCTGTAGGAGCTGCCGAAGGCTGCGATCTTTTGATGTTGTTCTTAACATCAAGATCAAAAGATCGCAGCCTTCGGCAGCTCCTACAGAGGGATTTCGGTGGGTCAGAAAGATTTGCTGACGCTGGTGACGACAGTTGCCGTGCAGACATCCTTGAAGCCCCAATTACTCAGGCACTGGGTTTGCGACAGATCGGTGTCGATGTAGCTCAGGCCCAACACCACCCCGGCCAAATTGTGGGTGAGTTTGACTTCCCATTCGCGATAACTGTCCTCGGCCTGTCCGGACGCCGAGTACAGGTGCGGATCCTTGAAATCCATGTTGCCGTATCGCAACTTCAAGCCTGAGTCGAACGGCAACTCGGTTTCATAGCTGACATAGCTGTACAGCGAACTCTGCTTGCTATCGATCCCCGGCGCATCGCTGGAGTAATACGCCGCCAGCTTCACCCCATAAACGCCGAGAATCCCATAGACCTCACTCTGGTTGAACTGGTTTTCCTTGGGGTAGGCGTACTTGATGTAGCCCAGATCGAGGCTGACCTCCTCGTTCACTTGCCACAGCCAGCCGCCGTAGTACTCGACTTCCTGCCGGGTTTTCAGACCGCCGCCGAAATCGACGTTGGAACTCCAGGCGCCGAGGTACAGACCGCTGCTGTGGGCGAGGGTCAGGCCTGCCTGTACGGCGGGGTCATTTTGCGTTTGCGAGATGCCGCGAGTGCGATAGTCGCTGGCTAAAGTGAGATCCACCAACAGCGCAAAATCATCGTTCAAAGGGATCGCAAAGCTGCTCAAGGGCAGCACGCTCAAGAAACTCAGGGCGAACAGGGGCAAGGCTTTCATGTGAAGTCCCGATGTTGTGATTATTTTTGGGCAGAACGAAAACTGTGTGTGGGAATGCCATATCGGCCACCCTCACAAAACATGTGGGAGCGAGCTTGCTCGCGAAGGCGGTGGGTCAGTCAGTGAAGATGTTGAATAAACTGGCCTCTTCGCGAGCAAGCTCGCTCCCACAGGGTGGGATGGTTGTTGTTATTTTGTGGCGGTATAGACCTGACGACCGCCGAACCAGGTTTGCAGGACTTTGGTGTCATGCAGGGCCTTGTTGTCGACGCTGAACACGTCACGATCAAGCACAATAAAGTCCGCCTGCTTGCCCGGCGTCAGCGAGCCGATCTGCTTCTCCAGACCAATCGTCCGCGCCGCATTAACGGTGTAGGCATAGAACATCGTGTCGCGATCCAGACGCTCATCGGCATTGAGCACGCCCAACGGGCCAACGCGAGTAATCGCCTGGGCCATGGCATTGAACGGGTTCGGCGAAGACACCGGCCAGTCACTCGCACCGGCAATCGTCGCGCCCTGTTTCAGCAGCGAATGCGCCGGGTACTGATAGCGGAAGGCGAGGGCGCTGACGTACGGCTTGATCATGTCGGTGGTGTAGTCGTCGGCGCTGGCCCACAGCAGTTGCATCGAGGCGATGACGTTGAGCGGCTTGAAGCGGGCGAACTCCTTCGGGTTGACCATTTGCAAGTGAGTGATCGAGTGGGTCACGCCGCTCTGTCGGTCCTTGCGCGCCTGCGCGATGCCGTTCAGCGATTCTCGCACCGCACGGTCGCCGATCGCATGGATATGCACCAGCCAGCCGCGCTGGTCGATGGCGCTGACCAGTTCGCCGAAATGCTGCGGATCGATCAGCAGTTCGCCCTGTTTGTGCGAGTTGCTGTACGAATCGATCATCGCTGCGCTCTGCGCCGGGAATTCGATCACGCCGTCGGCAAAGATCTTGATCCCGGGCAGGGTCAGGTTGGGAATGCCCTGAAATTGCTGGCGCACCTTGTCCAGTGTGTCGAGGTCAGCGGGCACGCTTTTCGGGTTGGCCACCAGCAGCGCCGCGACGTGCACGCTCATGTCGCCGCTTTCCGACAGCGCTTTATAGGCTGGCAACACGCCGACGGTTTTCTCGGTCGGTTTGAGCGCGAACACCGCTTCCCCCGGTGCGGCGTTGGCCGCCGGGTCCATCCATGCGGTGATGCCCACGCTGTTGTTGTAGCGCACCGCTGATTTGGCGGCGTTCAACATGTCGGCGGGGCTTGGCACCGGCATTTTTGAAGCGACCCGGTCCCATCCGGCGTCGACCACAAATCCATTGGGCTCACCGTTGGCCAGTTTGCCGATGGTGTCTTTTTCCGCGTCGGGCAGGGTTTTCAGCAGGGCCGCGTCAATGCCGGCGCGCTTGAGCATCACATTGTTGGCCCACGCCGTGTGGTGGTCGCTGCCGATAAACACCACTGGCACGCTGGCCCATTCGCCGCTGTTGAAGGTTTTGCCCAAGGCTTCCGCTTGCGCCCAATAAGCCGAACTCATGCCGGCAATGCTCAGCACGTCGCCATGTTTGGCCTTACCGTCTTCACGCCAGTCGCGCAGGCGTTTTTGCAGTTCGTCGAGGTCGACGACTTCGTCCTCCATGTTCGCCGAGACCATTTCCAGGCCGCCGAAAATCGCGTGGGAATGGCTGTCGATCAGGCCGGGCATCAGCGCTTTGCCCTTGAGGTCGATGACCTTTGTGCCGGGTTCGATCAAGGCTTTTATCTGCGCGTTGGTGCCGACTTTCAGCACTTTGCCGTTCTCCACGGCCAAGGCCTGCACCTTGGGTTGCGCGCGGTCAGCGGTAAAAATCTTGCCGTTGAGCAGAATCAGATCGGCGGCGGCCATGGCTTCCATCGAGGCAAAACTTACAGCGACAACCAGCAGCTTGGGGATGAATCTTTTCATTGAAGATTTCCTTGTTATTGCGTCTGATGGCCAGATTAGTGGCTGGCAACGGCTGACAGAACGCCTCCCTCACGAAAAACGTTTTTGCCTGAATGGAAAAAGCATGGACAAGTTGGCTGCATTGAAAATGTTCGTGGTCACCGCGCAGCTCGGCAGTTTCAGCCGCGCCGCCGAGCAGTTGGGCAAGACCCCGTCGGCGCTGACCAAAGCGGTCAATCACCTGGAATCGGAGCTGGGCGCACGGCTGTTCGAGCGCAGCACGCGACGGATTTTGCTCACTGAAATCGGCCGTGTTTACCTGGAAACTGCGCGGCTGGTGTTGCAGCGGCTGGACGAGGCCAGCGAGGAAATCGAGCAGTTGCAGCACGGCTTGCGCGGCAGCTTGAAAATCACTGCACCACTGGCGTACGGGCGGGCGTTTCTCGATCAGGTGTGTGACGGCTTTTTGCAGCAATACCCGCAGATCAGCCTGCAAGTGGATCTTTGTGATGCCTTCGTCAATCTGCTGGAAAGTGGTTATGACCTGGCGCTGCGTGAGGGTCACGATGACTTGCCGGGGCTGATTGCGCGGGTGGTTGGCAGCAATCGTCTGGCGTTGTGCGGCAGCCCCGAGTACCTCGCGCGCAAGGGCTTGCCGGTGAATCCGCAAACCCTTGAACAGCATGAATGGCTGCTTTATCAGCACCCGTTGCTCAGCCGCGAGTTCTGGTGGGCCGAGCGTGACGGGCAGCGTTTGAGTCTGGCGCAACCGACGGCGCCGCTGTTGCGCAGTGACAATTACGATTTGTTGCTGGCCAGTGCTCTGGCCGGGCGCGGTTTGCTGCACACGCCGCTGTGGAGCGCCGCACCGTACATTGCCGACGGGCGGCTGGTGCGGGTCATGGCCGATTACGAGATCGACCCGGATACCTTTGGCCCGCACATTCTGGCGGTGTACCCGAGCCACCGCCGGGCCACGGCCAAGGTCGTTGCCTTCATCGATTACATCGCAGCATTTCTCGCCGAACGTGGCCTTGGCTAACACCCACGCACTGATCGTTCCCACGCTCCGGCGTGGGAATGCAGCCCGTGACGCTCCGCGTCACTGGACGCAGAGCGTCCCTAGAGGCATTCCCACGCAGAGCGTGGGAACGATCAAGAACGTAGGAACGATCAACGTGGGGTGGGCCGACCTGCGGTGCTTGTCAGGAAAATCCTACAGGAGTACAAATGTACTCCATGACCAATCTGACTCCCCGCCGTACCGCCATCCTGACGTTTATCCGCGATCGAATCGCCGAACACGGTCAGCCCCCAAGCCTCGCTGAAATCAGCGAGGCTTTTGGTTTCGCCTCGCGCAGCGTGGCGCGCAAGCACGTGCTCGCGCTCACCGAAGCCGGGTTTATCGAGGTCAACCCGCATCAGGCCCGCGGCATTCGCTTGCTCGGGCAACCGCCGCGCCCGGAATTGCTCGACATTCCTGTGCTCGGCCGCGTCGCTGCCGGTGCGCCGATTGGCGCCGATGCCGACATCCATAGCCGCTTGCTGCTCGACCCGGCGCTGTTCTCGCGTACACCCGATTACATGCTGCGGGTGCAGGGCGATTCGATGATCGAGGATGGCATTCTCGACGGCGATCTGGTCGGCGTGCGGCGCAATTCCGAAGCGCTCAACGGCCAGATCGTCGTGGCGCGGCTCGACGGTGAAGTCACCATCAAACGTTTCGAACGGCTCGGCGATGAAGTGCGGCTGTTGCCGCGCAACCCGGCGTACCAGCCGATTGTCGTGCGCGACGATCAGGATCTGGCCATCGAAGGGGTGTTCTGCGGTCTGGTGAGGCAAGGCTGATGGGCGCCGTCGTTGCGTTGGATACGCTGTTCAATGGCGGCCAGGTCTGGAGGGGCCGGCCTGCGCCGCCGGCCGCCAGTCCGCAACCCACCGGGCACGCCGCGCTGGACGCAGCATTGCCCAACGGTGGCTGGCCGGAAGCGGCGCTGAGTGAAATCCTTTTGGCCGGCCCGGGTGTCGGCGAGCTGCAACTGGTCTGGCCAACGCTGGCGCGGTTGTCGGCGGCGGGCGAGCGCATCGTGCTGGTGGCGCCGCCGTTCGTGCCGTACCCGCAGGCGTGGGCAAACGCCGGGGTCGATCTGCGCCAGTTGTCGGTGATCCAGGCTAGTGAGCGCGATGCCTTGTGGGCGGCGGAACAGTGCCTGCGTTCGGGCAGTTGCGGCGCGGTGCTGTGCTGGCCGCACAAGGCCGATGACCGCGCGTTGCGGCGTTTGCAGGTGGCGGCCGAAACCGGTCAGACCCTGGCGTTTGCATGGCGCCCATTGAGCGAGGCGGTCAACCCGTCGCCCGCCGCATTACGGATTGCCATCGACGCCAAACCTGCACAACTGCGCGTGCTCAAGTGCCGTGGCGGGCTGGCGCGTACGGCACCGATTGCCTTTGCCGTGGGGCACTGAGGTCGCCATGCGCTGGGTGTGTATTCTGTTTCCGCAATTGGCCCTCGACGCCGTGCTGCGTCAGCGCCCCGATCCCGATGAACCGTTGGTGCTGCTCAACGGCCCGGCCCAGCGCCGGGTGCTGCAAGCGGTCAACCCGGCGGCACGCAAACTCGGTTTGCGTCCGGGCCAGTCGATGACCGCCGCCCAAGCGATGTGCAAAGGTTTTGCCACCGCCGATTACGAGGCCGCCGAGGTCGAGCACTGGCAGCAATTTCTCGCCGCGTGGGCCTACGGTTTCAGCGCGCAGGTCAGCGTGCATTACCCGCGCACCGTGGTGTTCGAGATCGAATCCAGCCTGGGCCTGTTCGGTTCCTGGGCACAGCTCGAAGCACGGTTGCGCCAGGAACTGACCGATCTGGGTTTTCGTCATCGCATCGTTGCCGCACCGAACCCGGTGGCGGCGCGGGTGTTGGCCAACGCCTATGACGGCTTGGTGGTGCCGGACGGCGAGGCCTTGCAGCATCACCTCGGTCAGTTACCCGTCGATCGTGTCGGTCTGGAGCCAGCAGTGGCCACGGCGTTGTCGCGCATGGGCCTGCGCAATCTCAGTCAGGTGCAGAGCCTGCCGCGTCAGGCGCTGGCCCGGCGCTTCGAAGCGCAGATGCTCAAACATCTCGACACCTTGTTCGGTGCGCGGCCATTGGCGCTGGAGTTCTACCTGCCGCCGGATCGTTTCGATGTGCGCATTGAGCTGAATTTCGACGTGCAATCCCATCAGGCACTATTGTTCCCGCTGCGGCGTTTGACCGGCGATCTGTCGGCGTTCCTCTGCGGGCGTGACAGCGGCGTGCAGCGTTTCGACCTGCATCTGGAACACGCCGGGTTGCCGGACAGCGTGATCAAGGTTGGTTTGCTCAGCGCCGAACGTGATCCGGCGATGCTCTTTGAACTGGCCCGAGGGCGGCTGGAACAGGTACAGGTTGAGGCGCCCGTGCGCGGCTTTCGTCTGCGTGCCGAGGACCTGCCGAGTTTCGTCCCGCAGTTTCAGGAACTGTTCGACGACCGTCCGCAACAGACCTTGCCCTGGGAGCAGTTGCGCGAACGCCTGCGCGCACGGCTCGGTGATGACGCCGTGCAGGGGCTGCGCTTTCAGGCCGATCACCGTCCGGAGTGCGCGTGGCAGCATGGCGTCGACAAACAACGCTGCGCAGCTTTGCCCAGCGTGCATCGCCCGGGCTGGTTGCTCGGTGAACCGCAAAGCGTGGCGCAAGGTTCGGCGCGGATTCTCATGGGCCCGGAGCGTATCGAGTCCGGCTGGTGGGACGGTGACGATGTGCGCCGCGATTACTACCTGATCCAGAACCGCGCCGGTCAGCAGGGCTGGGCTTATCGGGCGGTGGGCGAGGGCGGTCCGTTGTGGCTGCAGGGCTGGTTTGCATGAGTGACGGTTATGCCGAACTGCACTGCCTGTCGAACTTCAGTTTTCAGCGCGGTGCGTCCAGTGCACTGGAACTGTTTCAACGGGCGAAAAAACACGGCTATCAGGCACTGGCGATCACCGATGAATGCACGCTGGCCGGGATCGTACGCGCCTGGCAAGCGGCGAAATCGGTTGAACTGCCGCTGATCATCGGCAGTGAAGTGCGCATTGAAAACGGCCCGAAACTGGTGCTGCTGGTGGAGAATCTGGCGGGCTATCAAGCGCTGTGCGGTTTGATCACCCGCGCGCGGCGGCGCACGCAAAAAGGCCAGTATCAGGTGTTGCGCGAGGACTTCGACGAAGCGCTGCCGGGGGTGCTGGTGTTGTGGGTGGCGGACTCGCTTGATCAGGTGGAAGAGGGCCGTTGGCTGCAGCAGACCTTCGGCGAACGCCTGTGGCTGGCGGTGCAATTGCATCGTGGCCAGGACGATCAGCAGCGGCTGGCGGCGTTGTTGCGTCTGGCCGCCGAGTTGCAGATTCCGGCCGTGGCCAGTGGCGATGTGCACATGCACGCCCGTGGCCGCCGCGCCTTGCAGGACACCATGACGGCGATACGTCATCACGTGCCGGTGGCTGAGGCCGGGCTGCGATTACACCCCAATGGCGAGCGGCATTTGCGCAGCGTCGAAGTGTTGCGCGAGTTGTATCCGCAGGCCTTGCTGGATGAGTCGGTGAAGCTGGCCCGGCGTTGCACGTTCGATCTGGGCGAATTGCGTTATCAATACCCCAAAGAACTGGTGCCCGAGGGACACAGCGCCAGTTCCTGGCTAAGGCAACTGACCAAGGAAGGCATCGCCTGGCGCTGGAAGAAAGGTGCGCCCTTCAAGGTGCTGAGGCAGATCAACAAAGAGCTGAAGCTGATCGCCGAACTCGGCTATGAAAGCTACTTCCTCACCGTGCATGACGTGGTGCGCTTTGCTCGTGAGCAGAAAATCCTTTGTCAGGGCCGTGGCTCGGCGGCCAACTCGGCGGTGTGCTTTGCCTTGGGCATCACCGAAATCGACCCGGACCGCACCACGCTGCTGTTCGAACGCTTTATGTCGAAGGAGCGCAACGAACCGCCGGACATCGACGTCGACTTCGAACACGAACGCCGCGAAGAAGTCCTGCAATACGTGTTTCGCCGTTACGGTCGTGGTCGAGCGGCACTGACGGCGGTGGTCAGCACTTACCACGCTGCCGGCGCCGTACGCGATGTGGCCAAGGCCTTGGGCCTGCCGCCGGATCAGATCAACGCACTGGCCGATTGCTGCGGCCACTGGAGCGATGAAACGCCGCCACTGGAACGCTTGCTGGAAGGCGGTTTCGACCCGGAAAGCCCGGTGTTGCGCCGGGTATTGAGCCTGACCGCACAGTTGATCGGTTTCCCCCGGCACCTGTCGCAGCATCCCGGCGGCTTTGTGATTTCCGAGCAGCCGCTGGACACACTGGTGCCGGTCGAGAACGCGGCGATGGCTGATCGCACGATTATCCAGTGGGACAAGGACGACCTTGACGCGGTCGGCCTGCTCAAGGTGGATATCCTCGCCCTCGGCATGCTCAGCGCAATTCGCCGTTGCTTCGACTTGCTGCGTCGCCATCGCAATCTGGACTTGAGTCTTGCGACGATTCCGGCCGAAGACAAACCGACCTACGACATGATCAGCCGCGCCGACACCATTGGCGTGTTTCAGATCGAATCCCGCGCACAGATGTCGATGCTGCCACGTCTGAAACCGGCGAAGTTCTATGACTTGGTGATCGAAGTGGCCATCGTCCGCCCGGGGCCGATTCAGGGCGGGATGGTCCATCCGTACCTGCGCCGGCGCAATAAAGAAGAAAAAGAAACCTATCCGTCACCGGAGCTGGAAGTGGTGCTCAAACGCACCCTCGGCGTGCCGCTGTTTCAGGAACAGGTCATGCAGATCGCCATCGTCGCCGCCGACTACAGCCCCGGCGAGGCCGATCAATTACGTCGCTCGATGGCCGCGTGGAAACGCCACGGTGGATTGGAGCCGCACAAGGAACGCCTCGCCGCCGGCATGAAGAAAAACGGCTATACACCGGAGTTCGCCGCGCAGATTTTCGAGCAGATCAAAGGTTTCGGCAGCTACGGTTTTCCCGAATCCCACGCCGCCAGTTTTGCTTTGCTGACCTACGCCAGTTGCTGGCTCAAGTGCCACGAACCGGCGGCGTTCGCCTGTGCGCTGATCAATAGCTGGCCGATGGGTTTCTACAGCCCCGATCAGATTCTCCAGGACGCGCGCCGGCATCAATTGCAGATCCGCCCGGTCGACGTGCGCGCCAGTGATTGGGATTGCAGTCTGGAAACCACCACGGTGGCGCAACCGGCGATTCGCATGGGCCTGCGCATGATCAAGGGCTTTCGCGAAGACGATGCCCGGCGCATCGAGGCGGCGCGGGCGCGCGGGGCGTTTGCCGATGTCGCCGATCTGGGCGAACGGGCGGCGCTCGACAGCCGGGCGCAGGCGTTGCTCGCCGATGCCGGGGCGTTGCGCGGTCTGGCTGGGCATCGACATCGCGCCCGTTGGGAAGTGGCCGGGGTGCAGAAGCAGCTGGGGTTGTTTGCCGGGTTGCCGAGCCAGGAAGAGCCGGAGGTGGAGCTGCCAAAACCCAGTGTTGGCGAGGATCTGCACGCCGATTACAGCACCGTCGGTACGACGTTGGGGCCGCATCCGCTGGCGCTGTTGCGCAGTGAACTCAAGGCGCGACGCTGTCGCAGTTCGCAGGAGTTGCTTGAGGTCGAGCACGGTCGGCCGGTGAGCGTCGCCGGGCTGGTGACCGGACGGCAACGACCGGGCACCGCCAGCGGGGTGACCTTCGTGACCCTGGAAGACGAGTTCGGCAACGTCAATGTGGTGGTCTGGCGCGATCTGGCCGAGCGTCAGCGCCAAGTGCTGGTGGGCTCGCAATTGCTCAAGGTCGATGGCCGCTGGGAGCGCGAAGGTGAAGTGCGCCATTTAATTGCAGGCCGGCTAAGCGACCTCAGCCCGTTGCTCAATGGCATCCGCGTGCAGAGCCGCGATTTCCACTGATCCTTTCCCCAAGCCGAACACAAACCCAAGTCAGACATAAAACCCTGTGGGAGCGAGCTTGCTCGCGAAGGCGGTGCATCAGCCAAATGTTCATTGAATGACGAACCCCTTTCGCGAGCAAGCTCGCTCCCACAGTGGATTTGCGTAAGGCTAATCAAGCCAATTCATTGGCGTCAAAAAAGCCTGTCGCGAATGATGGCACTTTGTCATAATGCCGCCCCTTTTCAGCTCCCGCCGCGCAATGCCGCGCCGGGACATCCCCGTTTTTCAAAGGAATACTCAGTGAGAATGATCTCCCGGATGCTGGTCTCAGGCGTTGCGATTGCTGTGCTTGGCGCCATTGCTGGCACACTCTCAGGGTGCGCGACGGAAAGCTCCCGCGCATTGCCGGTGGCCAAGGTTGAAAGCGCTACACAAGTCTGGACCGGTGTTCGCGTACCAATGGCTGTGGGCAAGTTCGACAACCGCTCCAGCTACATGCGCGGGATCTTCTCTGACGGCGTCGACCGTCTCGGCGGTCAGGCCAAGACCATCCTCATCACCCACTTGCAGCAGACCAATCGCTTCAGCGTGCTGGATCGCGACAACATGGGCGAAATCCAGCAGGAAGCGGCGATCAAGGGCCAGGCCCAGCGTCTGAAAGGTGCTGATTATGTGGTCACCGGTGACGTCACCGAGTTCGGCCGCAAAGAGACCGGCGATCACCAGCTGTTCGGCATTCTCGGTCGTGGCAAGACTCAGGTCGCCTACGCCAAAGTCAACCTGAACATCGTCAATATCAGCACCTCCGAAGTGGTCTATTCGACTCAGGGCGCCGGCGAATACGCCTTGTCCAACCGCGAAATCATCGGCTTCGGCGGCACCGCTGCCTACGACTCGACCCTTAACGGCAAAGTCCTCGATCTGGCCATGCGCGAGGCGATCAATCGTCTGGTCGATGGCATGAACGCCGGTGCCTGGAAACCGGGCAACTGATCGACACCCATTGCAAGGAGCAACATCCATGAAACTGACTTTGTCGCGCGCGCTGATGGCGCTGACGCTGGCCGCCAGCGCCTTGCTGGCCGGTTGTGCCCCCGGCCCGCAGACCCTGTACCAATGGGAAGGCTACGAACCCCAGGTTTACGAATATTTCAAAGGCGAAGAGCCGAAAGAAGCCCAGGCCGAAGCGCTGGAACGTGACCTGCAGAAAATCCGCTCCACCGGCAAAGCCGTACCGCCGGGTTACCACGCACACCTTGGCTTGCTCTATCTGAGCATGGGCAAGGACGATCAGATGGTGCAGCAGTTCAATACCGAGAAAACCCTGTTCCCCGAGTCCGGCACGTACATGGATTTCCTGCTCAAGAACGCCAAGAGCGGAGACGCGAAATGATTTCGCGTACCTTGAAGCTGCTTGCCGCCGGTTTGGCCCTGACCGTGCTGGGTGGCTGCGTCGCCCCCAAAACCGTGGACTACTCGGCCTACAAACAAGCACGGCCGAAGACCATTCTGGTGCTGCCTCCGCTGAACACTTCGCCGGATGTGAAGGCGTCGTACAGCCTGTTGTCGCAGGTGACCTTCCCGTTGGCCGAAGCCGGTTATTACGTGCTGCCGATTACGTTGGTGGACGAGACGTTCCGCCAGAACGGTCTGACCACCCCGGACGACATCCATCAGGCACCGGCAAACAAACTGAGGGACATCTTCGGTGCGGACGCCGCGCTGTACATCACCGTAACCGAATACGGTACGCGCTACATGGTGATCAGCAGCGAGACTGCGGTGACTGCGACGGCAAAACTGGTTGACCTGAAAAGCGGCACCACGCTGTGGACCGGTTCGGCGCGAGCGTCGAGTGAAGAGGGCGGCAACAACAGCGGTGGCGGTCTGATCGGCATGCTGATCACGGCGGCGGTGAAGCAGGTCATCAACAGCGCTACCGATGCCGGCTACCCGATTGCCGGTGTGGCGAGCAATCGTCTGCTCTCGGCCGGCCATCGGGCAGGCCTGCTGTACGGCCCGCGTTCGCCGAAGTACGGCACAGACTAAGAAACGACATAAATCCCTGTGGGAGCGAGCCTGCTCGCGAAGGCGGTCTGCCATTCAAAGATTATTTGGCTGATATACCGCTTTCGCGAGCAGGCTCGCTCCCACAGGGGTAATGCGTTGCTCTGGTTTATTTGGCAGCAGGCCAAAACCGCTCGCCACCGCCCGGCGCTTCCGTCCACGCTTGCAACGAGCGGGTCGGCAAATCGAAGTAATCGCGGGTTCGTGCGTAACCATGGCCACCCATGCGTCCGATCGCATCCAGGCCCATTGATCAATGTACAGCGTCTTCGGATCGATCAGCTCATCGCGCACATGCGCCATCAACACCTCGCCAAAAATGATCTCCGGCGACTGACCAATGTTCAGCGCCATCATCCGCCGGTATGCAATATATGAATGCAATTTGCAAAGGCCCGGATTAATCTGCGTTTCCATGGCCAGGCATCGCCAAGGGCTGGTTGCCTGACGTTAAAGGAGTGCCCAAATGACCGAAAAGAAACCGGAAACCACGGTCGACCGCGTCTACCAAGGGGTTTACGAGGCGATCAGCAAACGTTCGTTGCGCCCGGGGATGAAGCTGGGCGAGGCCTCGTTGGCCGAGTTATTCAATGTCAGCCGCACGTCGGTGCGTGCGGCACTGAAGCAATTGGAGGCCGATGGACTGGTCACCACCGAGCCCAACAAAGGTGCATCGGTGTCGTTGCCGAGCAATGAAGAGATCCGTTCACTGTTCGAAACCCGCCGGCTGATCGAAATCGGCATCGTCAGTGAACTGTGCCGACGCAAGGACACGGCGGCGATGCAGGATCTGCGCGAACACCTGCTGCTGGAAGATCAAGCGCACGCCGCCGGCGATCACGAACGGCTGATCCATCTGCTCGGCGAGTTCCACATCAAACTGGCGCGCAGCCTCAACAACCCGGTGCTGCTCGACTGGTTCCAGAAGCTGATTTCCCGTGCCTCGCTGTACGCCGCCGCGCTGGATGACGACAGCCACGAAGTCTGCCGCGATGACGAACACCTGCGACTGATCGAATACATCGAAGCCGGCAATCAGAACGCTGCTATCGAGCTGACCTGCATGCACTTGAACGGTATCGAGAAAGCTATTCTCGACGTCGCCGCGAAGATGAAAACTGGCTACCATCCGCTCAAACACCTGATCGGGGTCTAGGTTCCGCGCGGGAATGAAATCGGCTATACCTCATATGAAACCAATACGACTGCAGACGCTCGAAACAGACGGGCGTCGCGTCGTTCTGGCATCGCGATTTATCGGGCAACCACCTAAGGACACTGAGTCAGTCGATGCAGTTTTTATCCGATAGCCATGGTTGTGACGGCTGGAAAGGCGAAATGGCCGGGCGCATCAGTGCGTTCGACTGGAGCCACACCGAACTTGGCCCGCTGAATAGCTGGCCGGCCAGCCTGTGCAGCGCGGTGCAACTGATGCTGGCGTCGCCACTGCCGATGGTCATGCTCTGGGGTTATGCCGGGTACATGATCTACAACGATGCCTATTCGAAATTTGCCGGTGGTCGCCACCCCTATCTGCTCGGTTCGCCGGTAGAACTGGGCTGGCCGGAAGTCGCCGATTTCAACCGGCACGTGGTCGATACCTGCCTGGCCGGTGGCACCTTGTCGTTTCGCAATAAAGAGCTGGTGTTGTTGCGCGACGGCGTCCCCGAAGACGTCTGGATGGATCTGTATTACAGCCCGGTGGCCAATGATGACGGCAAGCCTGCCGGGGTGATGGCGATGGTGGTCGAAACCACCGAATTCATGCACTCCGAACGCCGCCGCCAGGCCGCCGAAAAGGCTTACCGCGCCGACAACGAGCGGGTACGTCTGGCGCTGAATGCCGGGGCCTTGCTCGGCTCGTTTGTCTGGGACGTGAAAAACAACACGCTGTCGGCGGACGAGCGTTTTGCCCGCACGTTCTCTTATCCGCCGGATCATGACCTGAGCAATCTGGCCCAGGATATTGCCGAGTCGCGCATTCATCCCGATGACCACGCCTGGGTACAAGAGCGCGTCGCCCATTCGGTGCAGACCGGCGAACCGTACAACGCCGAATACCGCGTGCAGCGTAGCGACGGCAGCTATCTATGGGTGCTGGCCAGCGGCGGTTGCGAGTTCGACGAGCACGGCAAGCCGTTGCGCTTTCCCGGCGTGCTGATCGATATTCATGAACGCAAGATCGCCGAAGAGTCCCTGCTCAAATTTACCCGCAACCTCGAACAGCGCGTGGGCGAAGAGGTCGAGGCGCGGCTGGCGGCTGAAGAGCAGTTGCGCCAGTCGCAGAAACTCGAAGCGATTGGCGGGCTGACCGGCGGTGTCGCTCACGACTTCAATAACCTGCTGCAAGTGATCGCCGGCAATCTGCATCTGCTTGCGCGCCACGAACCGGACAATGCCAACGTGCAGCGTCGTGTCAGTGCCTCGCTGGCGGCGGTCGAACGCGGTGCCAAGCTGTCCTCGCAACTGCTCGCGTTTGCCCGGCGCCAGCCGTTGTCGCCGGCAGTGTGTAACCCGCGACAGATTTTCGAAGGTGTCGGTGAATTACTGCAGCGAGCGCTGGGCGAAACCATTCAGATCGACGTGCAGTTGCCGCAGCAACCGTGGCACATCAACGTCGACCGCAACCAGTTGGAAAACGCCATTCTCAACCTGGCGATCAACGCTCGCGATGCGATGAAGGGCGAGGGCACCATCGCGCTCAGCGCCGCCAACGTGCGGCTCGATCGCGAGTTCTGCGCCGGTAAAGGCATCGTCCCCGGCGAATTTGTCCGCGTCGCGGTCAGTGACTCCGGCGCCGGCATCGCGCCGGGTATTCTCGAGCAAGTGTTCGAACCGTTTTTCACCACCAAGGCTGACGGTCAGGGCACCGGTCTGGGCCTGAGCATGGTGTTCGGTTTCGTTAAACAGAGCGGCGGCCACGTCGAGATCGCCAGTACCGTCGGTGAGGGCACGCGGGTGCAGTTGTACTTCCCGCGCAGCCTGCGGCCGATTCTTGATGAAGCACCCAATCTGCAAAGGCAGCAGAGCGGGGGGCACGAGACGATTCTGGTGGTCGAAGACAATGACGCGGTGCGCGCCTCGGCGGTCGAGTTGTTGCGCGAGGAGGGTTATCGCGTGTTGACCGCCGGCCACGGCGATGCGGCCATGCAAATGCTCCTCGAAGGTGTCGAAGTCGACCTGATCTTCACCGATGTGGTCATGCCGGGGCTGATCAAAAGCTCCGACCTGTTCGCCTGGGCCAAGGTACAGACGCCACCGGTGGCGGTGCTGTTCACCTCCGGGCACACCCGAGACATCATTTCGCGCAATCACCAGTTAAGCCCTGACACGCACTTGCTTGGCAAACCGTATAGCCCGGAAGCCATGTTGCAGATGATTCGGGTGGTGCTCGGTAGCTGAGCGTTGAACATTCCTTCACCAAGGCAGGTCGATGACTTCCAAACGCACCTCCAAAGCGCCCGCCGGCATGGTCCGGGTGCGCGGCGCCCGAGAACATAACCTGAAAAACGTCGATGTCGACATCCCCCGCGATGCACTGGTGGTGTTTACCGGGGTGTCCGGTTCGGGCAAGTCGTCGCTGGCGTTCTCGACTTTGTATGCCGAGGCCCAGCGCCGCTACTTCGAATCGGTGGCGCCGTATGCGCGACGGCTGATCGATCAGGTCGGCGTGCCGGATGTCGACTCCATCGAAGGCCTGCCACCGGCCGTGGCCCTGCAACAGCAGCGCGGTACGCCGAGTACGCGCTCGTCGGTGGGCAGCGTGACGACGTTGTCGAGCCTGATCCGCATGCTTTATTCGCGTGCCGGCAGTTATCCGCCGGGGCAGCCGATGTTGTATGCCGAGGACTTTTCGCCGAACACTCCGCAAGGCGCCTGCCCGGAGTGCCATGGCCTCGGCCGGGTGTATGAAGTCACCGAAGCGCTGATGGTGCCCGATCCCAACCTGACCATCCGCCAGCGCGCCGTGGCGTCCTGGCCGCTGGCATGGCAGGGGCAGAACCTGCGCGACATCCTCGTGACCATGGGCATCGATGTCGACATCCCGTGGAAGAAACTGCCGAAAAAGCAGCGCGACTGGATTCTCTTCACCGAAGAAACCCCGACCGTGCCGGTGTACGCCGGGCTGACCCCGGAAGAAACCCGCGTCGCCCTCAAACGCAAAATGGAACCGAGTTATCAGGGCACTTTCACCGGTGCGCGCCGCTACATCCTGCACACGTTTACTCATTCGCAAAGTGCGCTGATGAAAAAGCGCGTCTCGCAGTTCATGCTCGGCAGCCCTTGCCCGTTGTGTGACGGCAAACGCTTGAAGCGTGAGGCGTTGTCAGTGACGTTTGCCGGGTATGACATTGGCGAGCTGTCGCAGATGCCGTTATTGCAAGTGGCGGAGGTATTACGGCCGGTAGCGGCGGCCAGTTACCTCGAACACGCAGAAGAAACCGGCGAGACCTTGAGCCACGCGCAAACCCGCGAGGCCCGCCAGCAGCGTGTGGCCCATGGCGCCAGCGGGCACGGTAGCGCGCCCGACGTGCGCCACACGCCAAATCTTTCGCTGGAGAAACGTCTGGCGGCGCAGCGCATTGCCGAGGATCTGCTGGAGCGCGTCAGCACGCTGACCGATCTGGGTCTTGGTTATCTGGCGCTGGAGCGCAGCACGCCAACCTTGTCGTCCGGTGAGTTGCAGCGTTTGCGCCTGGCGACGCAATTGGGCTCGCAGTTGTTTGGTGTGATTTATGTGCTCGACGAGCCATCCGCCGGTTTGCATCCGGCTGATGGCGAAGCGTTGTTCGAGGCCTTGCAGCGCTTGAAGGCCGACGGCAACACATTGTTTGTAGTCGAGCATGACCTGGAAACCATGCGCCGCGCCGACTGGCTGATCGATGTCGGCCCGGCAGCCGGCGAGCAGGGTGGGCAGGTGCTGTACAGCGGCCCGCCGGCGGGTTTGGCCGAGATCGAAGCGTCGCAGACGCGGGCTTATCTGTTTGCCGAGTCGCAACGCCAGACACGAACGGCGCGCAAGCCGACGGCGTGGCTGAAACTCGAGGGGATCACCCGCAATAACCTGAACAACCTCAGCGCTGAATTTCCGCTGGGCTGCTTCACGTCGGTGACGGGCGTGTCCGGTTCCGGCAAATCGAGTCTGGTCAGTCAGGCCTTGCTGGAACTGGTCGGCGCGCAATTGGGCCGACCGACCGTGGACAACGAGCCTGAAGAACTCAGCCTCGAAGACAACGTACCGCAGGTCAGCAGCGGCCAGGTCACGTCCGGGCTGGAGTCGATCAAGCGACTGGTGCAGGTCGACCAGAAACCCATCGGCCGCACGCCACGTTCGAATCTGGCGACCTACACCGGGTTGTTCGATAACGTGCGCAAGCTCTACGCCGCGACCGACGCTGCACGGGCGGCGGGTTATGACGCCGGGCAGTTTTCCTTCAACGTCGCCAAGGGCCGGTGCGCCACCTGCGAAGGTGAGGGGTTTGTCAGTGTCGAGTTGTTGTTTATGCCGAGCGTCTATGCGCCATGCCCGACCTGCCATGGCGCCCGCTACAACCCGCAGACCCTGGCGATTCTCTGGGAGGGCTTGAGCATTGCCCAGGTGTTGCAATTGACCGTCGAGGAAGCGGTGACGGTGTTTACCGGGCAACCGGGGATTCGCCGGTCATTGGAGGTGCTGCGCGATATCGGCCTGGGTTATCTGCGCCTCGGCCAACCCGCCACGGAGCTGTCCGGCGGTGAAGCGCAGCGGATCAAACTGGCCACCGAATTGCAACGCAACCAGCGCGGCGCGACCTTGTATGTGCTGGACGAACCGACCACCGGGTTGCATCCGCGTGATGTCGACCGGCTGCTGGAACAGCTGGATACGCTGGTGACGGCGGGGCACACGGTGATCGTTGTCGAACACGAAATGCGTGTGGTGGCGCAGAGTGACTGGGTGATCGACATCGGGCCGGGGGCGGGGGATCAGGGCGGCCGAATCGTGGTGGCGGGTACACCGCAGAAGGTAGCGGCGAGCAAGAAGAGCCGGACGGCACCGTTTTTGGCCCGGGCTTTGAGCCGGTAGATGCGGAGGTTCAACTGGCCCCATCGCCAGCAGGCTGGCTCCCACAGTTTTTGTGGTGAACCCGGAATATGAATACACCACAAGCTCCGTGTGAGAGCTAGCCTGCTAGCGATGGCGGAGTGTCAGGCACCATCAAGGGTGCGGCGAACCTTGTCGAGCAGCTCACTGATCTGAAACGGCTTGACCAGCATGTCCATGCCACTGCCCAGAAACACCTGACGATTGATCGCTGTCTCCGCATACCCGGTCATGAACAGAATCGGCAATCCCTCTCGCCAACCGCGCGCAACATCCGCCAATTCACGACCGCTCATGCGCGGCAGGCCGACGTCGGTCAGCAGCAGGTTGATCGATGGATCATTCTGCAACCGCTCCAGTGCCGTTTCGATATCTGCCGCCTGGGTGCAGCGATAACCGGCGTCCTCCAGCACTTCAGTGACAAACATGCGCACCGATGGCATGTCTTCGACAATCAGTACATGTTCACCGGTGCCTTGCGGATCGACCACGGGAGCAGGAATGTCGGCCCCTGTCGGATCGGTGGTAGCCGGCAACATGATGGTCACTTCGGTGCCGCGCCGCGCGACGCTGCGGATGTGTGCATCGCCACCCGACTGGCGGGCAAAGCCATAGATTGTCGACAACCCCAGCCCTGTACCCTGGCCCAACGGTTTGGTGGTGAAAAACGGATCGAAGACCTTGTCGATGACGTTGTGCTCGATGCCCGTACCGTCATCACGCACCGACAGCGCCACGTAAGCGCCATCGGCCAGATTCGGATCGCCATGGGAGTACGCGGCGTAAGTGTTGACCCATATATTGCCACCCACCGGCAGGGCATCGCGGGCGTTGATCACCAGATTCAACACCGCGCTTTCCAGCTGCACCGGGTCAACCAGCGCGATGGCCGGTTTGCTGGTCAGCTCCAGTTTGAGGGTGATCCGCTCACCGATGGTACGCACCAGCAATTCTTCCAGCGAACGGACTTGGTCGTTGATGTCCACCGGCCGTGTGTCCAGCGGTTGCTGACGGGCGAAGGCCAGCAGACGATGGGTGAGCGACGCGGCACTCATCGCCGAATTCAGCGCCGCTTCACTATAAAACTGCACCTTGTCCAGACGTTGATCGGCAACACGTTTCTGGATCAGCTCGAGGCTGGTGATGATCCCGGTCAGCAGGTTGTTGAAGTCATGGGCGATACCGCCGGTGAGTTTGCCCAATGCGTCCATTTTCTGCACCTGCAGCAACTGCGCCTCGGCACGTACGCGCTCGGCGGTCTCCTTGACCAGTTGCGTAGTGGTGTCGTCCAGGCGCGCCAGATGCGAGCGCTCGCGATGGCGGTGTTCGGTAACGTCCTCAACGAAGACCAGGCTCAGTTCGGGCGTGCGGTACGGCGAAATCTGCCATTCGGTCTCGCGAATCTCGCCCTGCACGCGCATGTTCAGCGTGCCTTTCCAGCGCTCGCCATCGACCAGACGCAGGCGTAGCTCATTGAGGATGGCGCTCTGATCTTCGGCGAAGCATTCACGCAGGGCCTGCGGATCCCGATTGTCGAGAATCAGTTGTGTGAAGGCATGGTTGCACTCATGCACCTTGAGGCTGGCATCGAGCACCGCGATCGGCGCGGAGACGTTAACGAAAATCTCGCGGAATCGCGCTTCACTCTCGCGCAGGGCATTTTCCGTGTCGCGCACTCGCAGCAACGTACGCAGGGTGGCCAGCAGCACGTCCGGGTCAACCGGGTGAATCAGGTAGGCGTCGGCACCGGCATTGAGGCCGGTGATGATGTCGCCGGTCTGGATCGACGCGGCGGACACATGGATGACAGGCAGCAGCGCGGTGCGCGTATCAGCGCGCAGAATGCGCACGATGTCGAAGCCGCTCATGTCCGGCAGATTGACGTCGAGAATCAACGCGTCGAGTGCTTCGCTGTCAATCAGCGCCAGCCCCTCGCCGCCGGTGCCGGCCTCCAGCACCTCGTAGCCGTGACGCTCCAGCCGTCGGCGCAAGGCGTAGCGGGTGGCGACGTTGTCGTCGACGATCAACAGGCGGATGTCACGTTTCATCGACGTTCTCCAGAGCGATCGCCAGCGGAATGATCACGAAAAAGGTCGAGCCGACCCCCGGCGTGCTTTCCAGCCCGACTTCACCGCCGAGCAGGGCGGCGAAGCGTTTACACAGCGACAGGCCCAGCCCGGTGCCGCGCAGACGTTTCTGCAACGGCGAGTCGACCTGGGAAAAGTCCTCGAACAATGCACCATGCAGCTCTGGTGCGATACCGATTCCGGTGTCACTGACGGCAAAGCGCACCTTGTCCGCACCTTCGAGCCGCGCCGAAACCCGCACTTCGCCACGGGTGGTGAACTTCAGTGAGTTGGAAATGAAGTTGCGCAGGATCTGCGCGAGCTTTTTGTCGTCGGTATACAGGCGCGGCAAACCGACCGGTTCTTCGAAGATCAAATCGACCGCAGTAGCATCGACAATCGGCCGGAACATCCCGCGCAGGGCGGAGAACAGGTCGAACATGTCGAACCACGCCGGGGAAATGCTGATGCGTCCGGCCTCGATCTTCGCCAGATCGAGCAGGTCATCGACCATGTCGCTGAGTTCGCGGGCGGCGGTGCTGACGAACGCTACCTGTTTGTGTTGCTCGGGACTGAGCGGGCCGTCGAGTTCGTCGGCGAGCAGGCTGTTGATACTCAGGATCGAACCCAGTGGCGTGCGGAACTCATGGCTCATGTACGACAGGAAACGGCTTTTCAAGTCCGAGGCCTGGCGCAATTCCTCAGCCTGTATGTCGAGTTCGGCGTACAGGGCCAGCACACCCTGGTTGGTTTCATCGAGTTCTTCGCGCAGGGCCGCGGTTTCGCTTTGCAACTGGGCGATCAGCGCGGTCTGCTCCGCACTGCTCAGAATCGGCGACTCAGCCATGGGCGGCCTCCAGGGCAACGACAAGCACCGTTACATCGTCGCGCCCGCGACAGAAGTCGCGGTGCAGGACGCCGGCTATCACGGCGGGGTGGCGGTGCACCAGACCGGGGTAGTCTTGAAGATTCCAACGGGACTGCAAGCCGTCGCTGTACATGATCAATAGATGTCCGTTCACGTGAGCATAGTCAAAGGGCCGGGCTTTCCGGTATTGCACGCCGACAATGCCCGGGTGCGAGGCGAGGCCACGGGATTTGTCGGCGTTGATCAGGCTGGCGCCGATGTTGCCGACGCCGGCAAAGGTCAGGTTGTCGCGGCGAGCATCGAACTGGGTAAACGCGACGGCGCCGCCACGAGTGCCGATCATGTCGCGGTGCAGGTCCTCCATCAGCATGACCGGTTCGGCAAATGGCGTCAGGGCGAAGGTTTCAGCGCCAGCGCGGCCGGCGCGTTCGGCGTCTTCTCCGTGACCGAGACCGTCGATGATCAGCGCGCTGATGCTGCCGTTGTCATACGCCAGGTGCCAGACATCGCCGCAAGCCGGATCGTTGTGCAACGAGTGCTGGCTGACGCCAAAGCGCACGTCGGGCTCGCGGTCTGTGCGTGGGTAAATCCGCGCCAATAACACCGCGCCACGGGCATCGGCGTACACATCAAACACTTCGGTCTGACGCGATATCGAACCGAGGCCGATGCCTTGAGTGCCACCCGTCGAGAACCCGTCAGCCAGACAAGCCTCCAGGTCAAAGCCCTGCGCGCGGTCGATGGCGAGCAGTTCAATGCCAAAACCATTGCTGCGCGGCAGTACCCGCAGGTGCATTTCACCGTGGCTGGCGTGCTTGAGCACGTTACTCGCCAGCTCCGTCGCCACCAGTGCCACACGCCCGGCATCGCTTTCGTCAAAGCCGTGTTGTTCGGCCAGTTGTTGCGCCGTGCGCCGGGCGTGGCCGATCTGGCTGCTGTCCTCGATCAGTAATACCTGGGTCATCGACCCGCTGATATTCATGTCCATCGGGTAATCGTTATGCGAGTGCCCTTGCCGGGCTCGGTGTCCAGTTCAAACTCTTCGACCAGGCGTTTTGCCCCGGTCAGACCCAGGCCCATGCCGCTGCCGGAGGTCCAGCCGTCGGTCATCGCCAGTTTGATGTCGGCAATGCCCGGGCCTTCGTCGCGGAAGGTCAGGCGCAGACCGACCTTGTGATCTTCATCGAGAATCTGCCAGTCCATGTCGCCGCCACCACCGTAAACCATGGTGTTACGCGCCAGTTCGCTGACGGCCGTGACCATTTTCGTCAGGTCGATCAGGCGCATTCCGCATTCGGTCGCCAGTTTGCGTGCTGTCTGGCGCGCGAGCACGACATCCTGCTCGATGTGGATGGGTTGAGTGCCGCTGCTGCGTACGGTCATTGCCGGTCTACTCGTTCCTGCAGCAGCTTCATCCCGCGCTCGACGTTCAATGCCGTGCTGACACCGGGCAGTGTCAGGCCCAGTTCGACCAGGGTGATCGCCACCGCCGGCTGCATGCCGACCAGCATGGTTTCGGCGTCCATGATTTTTGACAGGCCGGAGATCGTGCTGATCATCCGCCCAATGAACGAGTCGACCATGTCCAGCGCCGAGATGTCGATCAACACCCCGCGCGCCGAGGTCTTGCTGATGCGCTCGGACAAGTCGTCCTGCAAGGTGAGGGCGAGCTGGTCATGCATGTCGACCTGAATGGTCACCAGCAGGAACTTGCCCATCTGGAGAATCGGGATACGTTCCATGCTTATACCGTCTTGACGAGGCTGACACCCAGACGGGTCAGGGCCAGTTTCAGCGCATCGGCCAGATTGGCCTTGGTCACCACGCCTTGCAGGTCGAGGCCGAGGTGGACGATGGTTTGCGCGATCTGCGGACGCACGCCGCTGATGATGCAGTCGGCGCCCATCAGGCGAATCGCCGTAACGGTTTTCAGCAGGTGTTGCGCGACCAATGTGTCGACGGTCGGCACGCCGGTGATGTCGATGATGGCGATTTCCGAACCGGTGTCGACGATGCGTTGCAGCAGCGACTCCATCACCACTTGCGTACGCTGCGAGTCGAGAGTGCCGATCATTGGCAGGGCGAGTACGCCGTCCCACAGCTTGACCACCGGGGTCGACAGCTCCAGCAGTTCTTCCTGCTGACGCTTGATCACCGCTTCGCGGGATTTCTGGAAGGTGCGAATGGTGTGCATGCCGAAGGCGTCGAGCAGTTCGGAGACTTCCCAGAGCTGTTCGGCGAGCAGCGCAGGCTGGTCTTTGTAATGGCTCTGCAGCAGGTTAAACAACGGGCCTTTGAGGGCGAAGATGAAACTGGCGGTCTGCTGCGAATCCTGGCCGAGCAGGGCGCGGCTGTGGGAGAGCTTTTCGAGAAACTGGCGGGTGGTCTCCCAACCGGGTGCGGCGATGTTGGTGCCGTTGTCGTTCTCGATGCCACTGACCACCAGTTGCAGGAACTCGCTGGTCTGTTGCTGCAGATCGTGATCTTTCAGGTTACGCGTGGCGCCGCTGGCTTGCAGGCCATTGATCCATTCGCCCAGCAGTTGTGCTTGTTTGTTTTTCATCGCATCGAGTGTGCTGTTCTGCAGTGCTGCCATGTGCCTGTTGCTCCGTCGCGAATTGGGGGGCGATCGTGAAAATGATCGCCGCGAAGTGATCGACATTTGCCGTTCGAAATAGTTGTTCGTTCACGCACGCATATTTTTGATCTGGCGCAAGTAACGTCCCGGTAACTCTAGTCGGCGGGGCCGCAAGCGGCGATGTTTTGAACGATGGCGCGGAGCAGGCTTCGAATCTTTAACACCCGGCGGATGTGTGTCGGGGTGTCTGACCAACGAGGTGGCCATGAACGAGCAAACGAAGCAGAGCCAATCTGGCGAACCGATCAATCGCAATGATCCGGCGATCGACCCGCAGGTGCCGGGGCAGCCGGTGCCGACGCAGCAGCAGGGCGATGGCGGGCAGGCGCAAAGTGGCGATCCGGCGGTGGATCAGAAGAACAAGCACACGGACAACGACAATGAGTTCAGTCCAGGCTTCGAACCGCAGCCGGATCGGGCGAAGCCGGGGGAGGAGACGGATGCCGATATTGATACCGATGGCGGTTGATTTCGGCGGATATGACAAGGCCGCATCTATCTGGATGCGGCCTTTTTTTTCGCTTGAGTCTGGTAGTGTGGTTTAGACCGATCCCCCTCACCCCAGCCCTCTCCCCCAAGGGGGGCGAGGGGGAAAGGGAGCCGATCTCGGTGCCTTTCAAAAGCCAGGTTCGACTCGAGATTTCAGGTCAGCGGCTGTTCATAACCTGAGTTCAAGCAAGACTTTCAGGTCGGCGTAACTCGAACATCCAACTCGGTCGGCTCCCTCTCCCTCCGGGCGGTCCGACGTTTCGGGAGGGCTGGGGTGAGGGTAAAGCTTTTACTTGCTCGGATGCTTGGCCTGCAGCTCCTTGGCCGCCGCCAGGTGTTTTTCCAGCGCCGGCAGCATTTTCTGCGCAAACGCCTTCAGTTCAGGAGCGCCTTTGACCTTGTCATCAGTCACGGTATTGGCTTGTTTCTTGAACAGCTCGATGGTCTCTTCGTGCGCCTTCACCTGATTGTTGGCGTAAGCGGCGTCAAAGGATTCATCACGCACTTCGAGGATTTTTTCCTTGGCCTGTTTGACCAGTGTCGTGGTGTCCGGAACTTCGATGTCGTTGGCCTTGGCAATGGTCGCCAGCTCATCGTTGGCCTTGCCATGGTCGGTAATCATCATATTGGCGAAGGCCTTGATGTCGGCCGATTGGCTTTTTTCCAGCGCCAGGCGACTGGTTTCGATTTCAGCGATCCCGCCGGCCGCGGCATTATCGACAAAGTCATTGTCAGTGGCGGCAAACGCGCTGCCCATGCCGCTGCTCAAAGCGACAGCCAAAACCAGATGACGCAGGTTGAATCCGTCCATTGGTGTATCTCCACGCAGTTGTTGTTGGTGTTAACCAATGGAGGCGATGCGGCGAAAAAAGGTTTGATCGCATTTGCGACAGGGCGACGAACGGGCACCGCTGGTCTGACAGGTGGTCGACAGAACCGTGTAACCGAGGCCATTCTGATAGCTGGCCAGCGCAATCGGTCGCGTTGGCCAGCCGATCAACTGACGGAGGTGTTCCATGCCGGTTCCCCATGACCTGTTTCAGGACTTGAGTTGCACGAAGGAAGAGATCCAGCAAAAACGCACCCAGGATCCACGACTGGATTCACTGATCAACAAGTACTCCCAAGCCGATGCAGAGGTGGTCAAGGCCGAAACGGCCACTTCAGATGCCCCCACCGACGACGCATTGAAAAAGCTCAAAGAGAAACGCCTGAAGGTCAAAGACGAAATCGTCAGCCATTTACAGGCGCCTTCCTGATTCTCCAATGATCCGCCGACCTACGGTTGCGGATTGACGGGAACGACAGCCACGACCGGCACCTCGAATGTACAGAGTCTTCCATCAGCGACTCTTTGCGAGGTGCCTTATGAACGATCCGAAATTCCCCAGTGAAGAGCAGGGCGCATTCGACCCGGTTCCCACGCATCCAGAACCCAACAGCCCGGCGCATACCACGGCCAACCCAGAAGAACCGGACGAGGATCTTCCTGAAGACGAAGATCCGGACAAGTTCGACAAGTCGAGCAACTGACAGACCGCATTCGTCGGAACGCCGCCCGGAGCAGGCTCGCTCCCACAGGGTTCTTTTCTGACCACAGCATTTGTGCTCAACACAATCCAATGTGGGAGCGAGCCTGCTCGCGAAGACGTCAGTCCGTGCAATTCAAATACTCAGGTTCACTCAAGGGCCGCATCCAATGGCATCCGCGCCATATGCGTCGCCTTCAAGGAGCCAAAATACAACCACGGCCCATACTCGCGCACCGTGGTAATCGGCGAGTAATTGCCGTTGCTGGCATCCTGCAGATTGGCAATCACCTTGCCCTCCAGATCCAGCCCCAAGACAAACCCGCGCTTCTCCACTGGTTTCGGCAATACCGTCAACGCCCGCACGATCATCTTGCGCACGAATGGATGCCCCGCCGTGCCATCGAGCAGAGCATTGCGCGGCGCGTACAACGCCACCCAGAACCGATTGCTGCCATTGAACGCGAGGTTGTCCGGCAGCCCCGGCAAGTTATCGATGAACAAATCGTGAGTGCCGGCTTTCGGCCCGGTCAGCCAATAGCGGCTGATGCGATAAGCGCCGGTTTCGTTGACCAGCACATAAGCATCGTCCGGGCCGAGGGTCACGCCGTTGGCGAACTCAAGCTTATCGAGCAGCACGCTGGTTTTACCGCTCTGAAAGTCATAGCGCAGCAGGCGTCCGTCGCCGCCGTGCTCGATGATCGCCTCGCCGTCGTGGCCGTAGCCCCAGCGGCTGGAGGCATCGCTGAAGTAGGCGTAATGCCCCGACTTGTCGATGGCCACGTCATCGGTGAAGCCAAACGCAAGCCCATTGGCATCAGTGGTCAAAGGAATCAATTGACCTTGCGCATCAAGGGACAGCAAGCCTTTGACCCCATCGGCAATCACCAGCAAGCCGTTCGGGTGCCGGGCCAGCCCAAGTGGGCGTCCACCGGTGTCGGCGAGGACTTTGCGTTGCTGGCCGTCGAGGCTGGTGCGGATCAGTCGGCCGTCGTGCAGCCCGGTGATCAGGAAGTCACTCTCCAGCAGCAAGGCTTCCGGCCCTTCGATGTCGCTCGGCCCGACCTGCGCTGCGGCTTTGAGTTTCTGGTTCTCGGCGTAGAGACCTTCTTTTAGCGATGGCGCCGGCTGCGGTGTCCAGGCCACCGGTTCGACTTTGGTGGGCATCAACAATAGGAACCCGATAACGATGAGCACCAGCAACAACAGCAGATGACGAAGCTTCACGCGCTGGCCCTCGCCGAGGCCAGGTATTTCGCGGCCATGTCGCGCAGCGCCAGCATCGACGCGGTAGATTCGCGCTCGATGCGGCGCTTGAGCAGCAGGTGATTGGCGATGCGCATGCCCAACCCGTCGAAGCGATAATCCAGCGTGCGGACAAATCGTGTACCGCTGTCGTCGGCGCTGCATTCATAGGTCAGCAGCAACGACAGTCCATGATCGCCTTGCGCTCGCGCGCACCAGCGTCGACCGGGCAAATACTCGGTGACTTCCCAACTCAAATGGCCTTCGCGCCCGCCGGCATGAATGTCCTCTTCAAAGCGCGAGCCTGCGTGCAGTGGGCCGTGGGCGCCATCAATCTTCAGCGACGAGGGATGCCACTCCGGCCAGCGCCCGACACTGGCGGCGTAGGCAAGTACGGCATTGGGTTCGCCAGCGATGTCGATCGTGTGCTGGATGCGGGTCATGGGCATTCTCGCGTAGCTCAAAGGGGCGGTTTCCGGCTCCCGGTAAAGGGTGCCGAACAGGTAGTCCATCAACGGCAGGACGATGTTGAAATTGCGCTCCTGCATGCGCTCGCGGCGGTGATGCAACTCGTGCAAGCGGCGCATCTGGCGGATCCATGGCAGGCGTGCCAAAGGGTTGTCTGCCGGCAAATGCTCGCAGGCGTGGAATATTTCGTAAGTCAGATAACCCAGCACCATGCAACCGCCGAACAGCCCGGCAACGTTGCCGTTTACCTGCGCCAACAGCCACCACAGCGGCAGGGTAATCAGCAGTGTGTGCAGCACGATCAGCCACGCGGGGAACAGGATCACCCGCCAGTCGCGGGCATTTTCGTAGGTCATGTGGCCGGGCGTGAAAAAACTGTGATGATCGCCGGCATGCCGGGCGTAGAACATTTTTGCGAAGGTCTTTTTGTGGTGACCGAGATGGCGGTGGACCATGTACACACCGAAATTGAACAGCAGCAGGGTCAACGGCACCGTCAGCCATTCCAGCAAGCTGACCTGCTGCACGCTGCTCCAGAACGCAGCAATGGCCAGCACACCGAACAGCAGCACGAAGGCGCCATGCAGCCACGGGTTGTACAGCGGATGAATGGCCGCGCGGTAGCGGTTGCGGAATATCTCGGTGGTCTGCCTCACTGCGGTCACCTGCGGGTATTGTTGTTATACCCGGCAGATTAGCCGATCCGGCCGTTTGTGCAGGCCGGACCTTGATGGCACATGCGCCATGCTCCGGTGCAAAGCTGCCGGTTCAGCTCAGCGGGTTCCAGCGTTGCGACCAGTCGTCATCGGTGCGGATCACTTCGCGCAGCAGATTGAAGGCTTGCTGCAGCGTCGCCGAATCGCGATCACGTGAGTAAACGAGGTAGGTCGGGTAGCCAAATTCCGGGGCTTTGGTCACCGCTTCCAGGGCACCGTTTTCCAGATAAGTGCGGACCACGCGGGTGCGGAAGTAACCGCTGCCGCCGTGTTCGAGAATGTATTGCAGGGCCAGCGGGCCGAGGTTGAAACTCAGCGCCGCTTTGGCTTTTTCCGGCAGGGCGGCGTCATGCTGACGGCGGAAGTCCGGGCCCCAGTCGATGTAGACGTAGGGATCGGGACGATCGGGGGCGCGCACCAGAATCAGTTTTTCTTCCAGCACCTGCTCGACCTGCAAGCCCGGCCAGTATTCCGGCTGATAGACCAGCGCGGCGTCGAGCACACCGAGTTCCAATTGACGCAGCAGATTTTCGCCGTCGCGGATTTCCATGCGCAGGGCATGCCCCGGAATCTTTTCGCGCAGCTGCGCCGCCCAACTGAGCATCAACGGGTTGCACAGACTGACTTCGCCACCGATGTGCAGCACGTTGTGATAACCCTCGGGCAGCGGCAGGTCGCGGCGCGCGGCTTCCCAGGTCTGCACCAGTTGATTGGCGTAGACCACAAAGGCCTCGCCATTGGGCGTCAGTTTCGCCCCGGCGCGGTTGCGCACGAACAGCGTGCTGCCTAATTGGCTTTCGAGTTTCTGCACCCGGGCGGTGATCGCCGTTTGCGTGACGAACAGCTTCTGCGCGGCCGCGGCGAGGCTGCCGTGGCGGACGATTTCCAGAAAGGTGCGAGCGAGATCGATGTCCATGGGCGGGCCGGTGTTTGAGGTGCGGCATTGTAACGGCAAAAGCCCCTCACCCTAACCCTCTCCCGGAGGGAGAGGGGACTGACCGAAGTGTTTTGCGTCATACATCGACCTGAAAGACCGAAGCGATTATGGATTCAGTAGAGGTCGTTCATGTCGGCGAACCTCTACAGCATCCCCCAATCAGTTCCCTCTCCCTTGGGAGAGGGCTAGGGTGAGGGGAAAGCAGTCACCGCCAAAATCAACTGGCCAACTCGGTCAAACGCACCCGCGCCCATTCCTCAATCAACCGCGCCGGCGTGCCACACACCTTGCGCTTGTAGACAAAATTTCGGCACTTCTCGGCAAATTGATTGCGGTTGTAGAGCATGTCTTCCTGCATCTCCTGCAACTCGGTTTCGCGGCATTGCTGGATCAACACCTGATCAACCCGCGCCTTGCGCTCGCGCACCGCCGCATAGGTCGGATCGCTCAGCACGCCGTTGGCCCGTTGCAGCAACCACAGAGAAAACTCGTCCGGGCAGCGCGGGCCGATTTCCTGAACCATGCCCAGTTGCCACGCCTGCACCGCGCTCACCGGCAGACAGGCCTGGGTCAACTGCTCGGCCATCGCCGGGCCGACCGCGCGGGGCAGGCTGTAGGTCCAGTATTCGGAACCGTACAACCCCATGCTTTTGTAATGCGGATTGAGCACGATATCGGCGCGGGCAAAGACAATGTCGGCCGCCAGCGCAAGCATCACGCCACCGGCGCCCGCGTTGCCAGTGACGCCGCTGACCACCAGTTGCCGAGCCGTCAGCAGTTCTGCGCAGACATCGTCGATCGCCTGAATATTCGCCCAGGCTTCGGCACCGGGATCCTGCGCGGCCTGGATCACGTTCAAATGCACGCCGTTGGAAAAACTGCCGCGCCCGCCCTTGATCAGCAACACCTGAGTCTCACGGGACTTGGCCCAGCGCAGCGCCGCGACCATGCGCTGGCATTGCTCGGTGCTCATGGCGCCATTGTAGAACTCGAAGGTCAGCTCACCGACGTTGCCGGACTCTCGATAACGAATCGGTTGATACGCTTCGTCACTGAACGGCTGCGTGGCGACCGACCAGTCCAGCACGGGCACGTCGCTCAACTGCCCGGCCAACAAGTGCCGCGCCGGTTGCTTGAAGGTCTCCTCGCCGGGTTGCGGTTTGCGCCGCAGTGCGCCGATCCACAGGCTTTGATCGCCGGCCGCGACCAGCACCGCATCGTCATGCACCGCGAGAATATCGCCGGGCATGCCGCTGCGCGAATCGAGGTGCGCGTCGTACACGTAATACTGACCGCCGGCCAGACTCGCCAGCACGCCCGGCTGGCCGTCGGCGGCATCAATGCAGCGTTTGATGAAGCGCGCGCAGTCGTGCCAGCTGAAACTGCGGTCGACCTGTTTCATGTTCGGCTGCAAGCGCCCGCGCACTTGCGCATCGGCATAGTCGAGGGCAACCGGCTCAAAGCCTTCGACGAATTTCTCCACCACTTCGCGAATACAACGAATCGCCGCATCACTGACCCGACCGTTGTACAGCTCGGATTTGCGCAGGCCCGCCGGCAGGTTGAATTCGCAAGTGGCCCAGACCGGCCCGGCGTCCATTTCCTCGACCGCTTGTAACGCGGTGACGCCCCAACCCGGCAGCTCGTTGGTAATCGCCCAGTCGAGGGCACTGGCGCCGCGATCGCCGACGATGCCGGGGTGGATGATCACCACCGGCCGCTGGGTATTGCTCCACAGCGCCTGCGGTACACGATCCTTGAGGAACGGGCAGATCACCAGGTCCGCGCCGCTGTTCTCGACCTGTTCGCACACAGCCTGTTCATCGGTAAACAACACGACGCTGGGTGAGTGCCCGGCCTCGCGCAGTTCCAGCCAGGCACGTTGGGTCAGGCCGTTGAATGCCGACGACAGCAGAATGATGTTGAGTGATCGCATGATTGCTCTTCCTTGAGTGGATTCAGCCGCGGCTCTCGGTGAGCCGTCCCTGGCCTTCGATGGAGCCGCGAGATTAATCAGTGGTCGGCCGTGCGCCAGTGACCGAGGTCAACGTTCTGTCAGCCAATGTTTCTGTGGCGACGAAGCGGCTTATGCTCAATGGTTTGCTTGTGCTGATTTTTTATTACTTCAAATGTCTTCGAGGCTATTGCACAGTCGCGCCTGATCAGAGCCGGACGATCCCGGCAGAACGATGGTTTTCGCAGCGGGTGGGACCCGTTTCAGGGAGCAAGGCATGGGTGGATACAACCCGCATTACCAGGTCATCGGGCAGATGTTCCAAAAGGACTATCGCTGGCTGTGCGCTGCCGTTGGCCGCACGCTGGGTTGCCCGCACAGTGCGCAGGACATTGCCTCGGAAACCTTTTTGCGGGTGCTGGCACTGCCGGACCCCACGGCTATTCGCGAGCCACGTGCGCTGCTGACCACCATCGCCCGGCGGCTGGTGTACGAAGGCTGGCGCCGTCAGGACCTTGAACGCGCCTATCTGGAGAGTCTGGTGCTGGCGCCCGAACCGGTGCATCCATCCCCGGAAGAACGGGCGCTGGTGATCGAAGCGCTGCTGGCGGTCGATCGCCTGCTCAATGGATTGTCGGCCAAGGCCAAAGCGGCGTTTCTCTACCACCAACTCGACGGCTTGACCTACAGCGAGATCGGCGAGCGCCTCGGGGTGTCGACCAGTCGTGTGCAGCAATACATGGTCGAAGCGTTCAAGCGTTGCCATCAGGCAATGCAGGCATGAGGCCGGACGAGGCGGTGATCGACGAGGCAGCGCAATGGCTGGCGTTGTTGCAGTCGGGCGAGGCGGGCATGGCTGAACGGGCAGCGTTTGAAGCGTGGCGGGTTGCCGATCCACGCCATCAACAGGTCATCGAGCAAATGGGCGGCGGCCTCAATCTGCTGCGTAACCCGAGCCTGCGCAGCGTACCGCGCGGCAGTTTGCTGCACAGTCTCAATGCGCCGTCGAGCCGTCGACGCTTTATCAGCGGCAGTCTGAGTGTGCTCGGTGTTGCGCTGTTGGCCGGGTTGCTCGGGCGACGTTACGGCTGGCTGCCGGAGGCGGGGGAGCTGTCGACCGGGACTGGTGAGCGCCGTAACTTCACCCTGGCGGACGGCAGTGCGCTGACGCTCAATGCGCGCAGTCGTGTGGTGCCTTTGTTTGACCGTCATCAACGGCTGCTCGCGTTGCGCAGCGGTGAGTTGCTGGTCGATGTGGCGAAAGAGCCGACGCGGCCCTTTGTGGTCGAGACCGAGCACGGTCGCATGCGGGCGCTGGGGACGAGGTTTGTCGTGCAGTACAGCGAGGAGGCGACGCGATTGGTGCTGCTCCATTCGCAGGTCGAAGTGGTCTCCGCCAGTGGCGCCCGGCAAGTGGTACAGGCTGGCGAGAGTCTGCTGTTCAACGGCGCCGGGTTGCTGGCGCTGGAACGCAGCAACGGCCAGGAAAGTGCCTGGGTGCAGGGGCGTCTGGAAGTCCGCGACCGGCCTCTGCGTGAGGTCATCGACAGCCTGCGCCGCTATCGTCGCGGCATCTTGCATCTGAGCCCGGAAGTCGCCGACCTGCGCCTTAGCGGCCTCTATCCGCTCGATGACAGTGAGCGCACGTTGCAATTGCTGGAGCGCTCGCTGCCGATCCGCGTCACTTGGCATAACCCGTACTGGGTGAGTATCGACGCGCGGTTATAAACCCATAACTTCTTGGCCTAATCGCCGCCCTATAAAAAGCGCTGGCCCGCTGCTCATTCCCTGCAGATGCCTTCAACAGGGAAAACCTTCGATGTTCTCATTCAAACAACAATTACCTCGATTGACCCTCGCCGCTGCCTTGGCGCTGGGCCTCAGTCCACTGGCGGCAGTCGCTCAGGAACCTGCTGCGGCGGTGTTCACCTTCGACATCGCCAGCGGACCACTGGATGAAGTGCTGCTGGACATCTCGCGGCAGAGCGGTGTGCCGATTTCGTTCAGTCAGGAGCTGGTGCAGGGCAAACGCAGTGCGGCAGTGCGCGGTGCGTTGGGCAGTCGTCAGGCAGTCGAAAAAGCCTTGCTCGGCAGCGGCCTGCAAGTCGAGCAAATCGCTCAAGGCCTGATGGTTCGAGAAGCCGATGGACCGACTAAAGTCACCAGCGTCGCGCCGGTCACCAGTGCCGATTACCGCATGGAAAAAGTCACCGTCACCGGCTCGCGCATTGCCCGCGCGCAAAGCGATGGCGCCACGCCGGTCAACGTCATCACCCACGAAGAAATGGAAGCGCGCGGCTATAAAAACGTTTACGACGCCCTCGCGACGCAAACGCAAAACACCGGCATGACCCAAGGCGAAGATTACGGCAACACCTGGCAACCGGCGGCCAGCGCGCTCAACCTGCGTGGCCTCGGCCCGAACCATACGCTGGTGTTGATCAACGGCCGTCGCGTGGCCGACTACCCGACGCCGTACGACGGCAAGGTCAACTTCACCAACCTGGCGAATATTCCATCGGCGGTCATCGAACGCATCGAAATTCTCAGCAGCGGTGCCTCGGCGATTTACGGTTCGGACGCGATTGCCGGTGTGGTCAACATCATCCTCAAGGACAAGATCAACGGCGTCGACGTCAATCTCAAAGGTGGCACCAGCGAACGCGGCGGTGGCGACAACCAGCGCTTGCAGATCAGCGGGGGCGGCAGCTGGGGGGATTTTGACGGCTTGTTCGGTCTGGAGCTGACTAACCGCGATCCGATCTGGGCCGATGACCGGGGCTTTATGCAAAACGGCCCGCTGGCGGACGTCGGTTACCGCCGCGACCTGAGCAACAGTCGTTATCTGGGGCCGGGTTGCGGTGCTTATCAGGGCACCTTCGATAACAAACTGGTCAACAGTGGCGGGCGCTGCCGCACCGATCAGATGTACAACGATTACTGGACCGTACAGACCCAGAAGGAAAACTACGACGGCTACACCCGCGGCACCTGGCATTTCAGCGACAGCGGCCAGGTCTTCGCCGATTTTATGTACGGCCTCGACCACATCCAGAACAACACACGCGGGCCGACCTTCACCTCGCCGGACTTCATCAACCAGAACAGCGGCAATCTGGAGCGCTGGTATCGACGCTTCGGTGAAGAGGAAATCGGTGGCCGCACAAGCAACAACAGCAAGTGGCGCGACACCTCGTGGACCGGCACCCTCGGTCTTTCGGACAAGATCGCCGACACCGGCTGGAGCTACGATCTGGCGGCCAATCGCTCGGAATATCGCAGCGTCAGAACCACCCGTTACACACCGCTGTCATCGATGCAGGATTTCTATCTCGGCCCGCAGTTGGGTGTGAGCGGTGGTTATCCGGTGTTCGCCCCGGACGCCTCGCGGCTCGACCGGCCGCTGACGCCGCAGGAATGGCAGCAGTTTCGCGGCAACCTGACCCAGAGCAGCAAATCGGTGTCGACCAGTTACAACGCTTCGGTCAACGGTGATCTGTTCGATCTGCCGGCCGGCCCCGTGGGTTTCGCCGGTGTGCTGGAGGCGGGCAAACAGGAATACCGCGTCGATCCGGATGACGGCCTCAATGACGGCACCTTTTACGGCGTAAGCCCACAGCAAAGTTCCGGCGGCTCGCGTAAACGTTATGCGGCGGGCGGCGAGTTCAGCATTCCGGTGACTGACACGATTCTGGCGACCGCCGCCGGGCGCTGGGACCAATACAAGTTCAGTGGCCGCACCGAACAGCAGAAAACCTACAACCTGGGGCTTGAGTGGCGCCCGGTGACGAGCCTGTTGCTGCGCGGCAGCTACGGCACCAGTTTTCGTGCGCCGGATCTGAATTACATCTATCAGTCCGACAGCAACGGCTACTACCCGGCGCAAATCGATTACTACGGTTGCAGTCAGGGCGTGGAGGGCGCCTGTGATCGCGGGCGCGTCGACTACACCCAAAGCGGCACGGCGAACCTGGAGTCGGAACGCGGTAAATCATGGACCTACGGCTTTGTCTGGTCGCCTTCGCGCAACTTCGATTTCTCCACGGATTTCTGGCGTGTCGAGATCGATGATCTGCTGACCACCGTCGATGAAAATCGCTTGCTGCAACAAGAGAACGAGTGCCGCAACGGCACCCAGGACATTAACTCGGCCAACTGCCAATCGACGCTGGCGCGCATCGATCGCAACGCTGGCAATGCTGCGGTCGACCCGAACCAGTTGAATCGCGTGCGGGTCAACGCGATCAACGCCGCCAGCGAGAGGGTCAGTGGTCTGGACTTCAAGAGCAACATCCGCTGGGGCGCCGGGCAGTACGGCGCGTTCAGTTCGGCGCTGGGCTATACCCTGGTGCTTTCGCATTACTACAAGGAATCGGAAGAAGCCCCCACGCAAGACTGGCGCACCTCACGCACCAACTACGACTGGCGCAGCAAGGTCAACGCCAGCCTGACCTGGGATTACCAGAAGGCCACAGCGACGCTGATGGGCATTCGTTACGGCTCGGTCACCAATGGCGCGGGAGACGGGCGTCTGTCGCCGTGGACGGTGTTCAACGCCAGTGCGCGTTACAAGCTCAATGACCGGGCGAGTGTCGGGCTGACCGTGAACAACGTGCTCAATCAGGTTAAACACGATGACTCGGCAGGGTGGCCGTATTACCCGACCGGCAACTATGACCCGTACGGGCGGCAATGGTGGCTCGATGTAAGTTATCACTTCGGCGGCTGATGGCGGGAATCTCACCTTGGCGTCCTACGGAAAAAGCCAGGTTTTGCGGCAGGCAGGGGATATTTCCGACGACTTTTTCAGGTTGGTCGTCGGAAGCGCGATCTATAGCATCGGACCTGACATTGAAGTCGCTGAGCGGCTTGAACGCTCAGGTTCCCAGATAAAGGATCGATTATGCGTACCCCACACATCGAGCATGAAACGCCTGCTTATTCCCTGCGTAACTTCTGGATCGACGATCGCGCCAGATGCCCCATGGAGGATGTCGCAATGCCCACGCCAAAAACGCCCCGGCTGACGGGGCTAAAGAAGGTCGCGGGCAAGCCTGTCGATTTGCTCGTGCATGGCCAGGACCTCGGTGACGATGCCATGCTGATTGTCCGCCTTACCGACCAGGGCTTTGAGCTGAGCGACGTCGTCAACATGCTTTCAACTTCCGAAATGTACCTGCGCGAAGACATGGTCAAACGCATCACCGGCAGGTCTGTCAGAACCGTGCAGCGGTTGTTGAAGGAAGGCAAATCGATACGGCTTGACTCGCAGCAGAGTGTCGTCGCCTACCAATATGCGCTGGTGCTGGAGATGGCCACTCGGGCGTTCGGGGGGCTGTCACAGGCGGAGATATGGATGCAAAAACCCACCCCTTACCTTAACGGCTACGTACCGTTGGAACTGACCCGCCACCCACTGGGTTTCCAGATGGTCGAGCAATACTTGTGTCAGCTCCTGTACGGGGGTTACCCATGAATCCCTTGCCCTGGGAAGGGCACTGGTATGGCTGGCGCCTGGATCAGGAGGCCTACGGAGAGACGTGGGACAGCGGGATGGGTTCAAAACTGAAGGGCGGTCGATGGAATGCGCCTGGCCGGCGAGTCGTCTATGCATCTGTCGACCCGTCCTCGGCCATTCTGGAGGTAGCAGCCAATAATAGTTTTGATGCACTGGACAGAGAGCCCTATGTGCTGACGTGCTTCGAGGTCATCCGCGATGCACGGGTCAAAGTCGTTCAGCCCGAAGAGGTACCGAATCCTTACTGGTTGAGTCCCGCGTGGCCGTCTCCCAATCAACAGCGGTTTGCCGACGCTTTACTGGATGAGCACCCATTTGTCCTGATTCCCTCGGCGGCAACCCGCCACTCGTGGAATCTGCTGGTGAGCTGCGACCTGGCAGAGGGGCAATTCAAGATGGTCTCCCAGGAGCGGTTTGGCCTGGATACCCGGTTGTTGAGGGAAGTGACATTGGCTTGATACGGACGCACGGCATTTTGTGCATAACCTCATCACCCAACGGTCTAAACCGGCCTCTATAAATCCTTATTCTTTATCGCACATCCCTGCATAAACCAAAACGCAGGGATGGCTGTTCATGATTCAGTTTTCACCCGTCAAATCACCTTTGAGCCTGGCCTTGCTGCTGGCGATCAACACGCTGCCGGCGATTGCCTCCGACAGCACGGCATCCGAACCGACGACTCAACTGCAGCGCGTCGAAGTCACGGGGACGGCAATCCGTCGGGTCGATGCAGAAACTGCCGTGCCGGTGACCATCCTGCGCGTAGAAGAGCTGCGCGAGCAGGGCGTATCCACCACCGAGGAACTGGTCAGCCGGATATCCGCCAACCAGTCTTCAGTGGGTTCCGGTCGCTCGGTAGGGTCGAGCAGTGGCGGCGCGTCGTATGCGGACCTGCGTGGCATTGGCCCGAATAAAACCTTGGTGCTGCTCAACGGCCGTCGTCTGAGCAACAACGCGACCAACGCAATCAATGGCTCGGGTGTCGATCTCAACACTATTCCGTTCGCCGCCATTGACCGTGTCGAAGTGCTGCGTGATGGCGCCTCGGCGTTGTACGGCACCGACGCGATTGGCGGGGTGATCAACTTCATTACCAAGACCAGCCTCACCGAAGGGCAGATCAGCACCAACTACGACACGCCGACCCATTCGGGTGGCGGTGAAAGCCGTAACTTCAGCGGCAGTTGGGGTTTCGGTGATTTGCAGGATGATCGCTTCAACGTGTTCGGCGTGGTCAGTTACGACAAGCAGCAACGCCTGGCCGCTGAGGATCGCGGCTACACCTACAACTATCAGCCGAACCGTGGACTCGACTACACGTCCGGCACCGCCTCGCCGGCCAACTGGAGTCAGGGCAGTAACGCCACTAACCCTTTGGCCGGCTCCGGCTGCAACGCACCGGGATTGCTGGCGCGCAACGGTATCTGCCGCCAGAGCTTGTGGAATTACCTCGATCTGGTGCCGGAAACGGAGAAGACTTCGGCCTTCGCCAAAGCCACCGGCAAGCTGTCCGACGATCACAACGTCAGCCTCGAATACTTCTGGGCGCAAAACGAAAACCGTACGCAAATCGGCCCCGGCACCTTGATGGGTAATCAGGTCAACCCCGGCACGGCGTTCTATCCGGGCAACGGCATCACCCCAGGGCCGAACGGTTTTGCCCTCGACCCGACGCAACCGGTCGATGTGAACTGGCGCGAAACCGCGGTTGGCGCGCGTCAGCACGAAGACGACAACACCAGTCAGCGCTTGCTGCTGAGTTTCGACGGCACGCTGGTCGGCTGGGATTACAACATCGGCGCTTCATACAACCAGAACAAAGTGGTCAACAGCATTCAGGACGGCTACGTCAATGACCGTGCCGTTAGCGCCGGTATTGCCAATGGCGTGATCAACCCGTTCGGCCCGCAGACAGCTGCCGGTTCGGCGCTGTTGGCGGCCAACGCGGTGGACGGCGATTACGCCACGGCGGTCGGGCGGGTGAAGGCCATCGACGGGCGCATCAGTCGTGAAATCGGCGACTGGTTCGGCGCCGGCCCTTCGGCATTGGCACTGGGCGGCGAGTATCGCAAAGAAGACTTCCATCAGGATTTCGCGCAGTTTGCCGGCGACGTGCAAAGCCTTGGTGTTGATCCGAACGGCAGCGTTGCCGGGGATCGCAGCGTCTCCGCCGAATACGCCGAGGTCAACGTGCCGGTGCTCGACAGCCTGGAACTGTCTGCCGCCGTACGCCACGACAAGTACAGCGACTTCGGCAGCACCACCAACCCGAAATACTCGTTCCGCTTCCAGCCATTCAAGGAATTGGTGGTGCGCGGTGCCTACAGCGAAGGCTTTCGCGCGCCGTCGTTGTATGAGTTGTACAACCCGACCTTTACCAGTTTCACCAACGCCAACTACAACGACCCACGTTTGTGCGCTGGCGGTAATCCGAGCAACGGCGGCATCGCCAACCGCGACTGCGCGCAGCAGTTCAATCGCACCAGCGGCGGCAATACCGACTTGAGCCCGGAGACTGCGCGTAACGTCACCCTCGGATTTGTCTACCAGCCGTTCGAGCGCCTGAGCGCCGGGCTGGATTTCTGGTGGATCGACATCGCCAACCAGATTGCCGAGTTCCCCGAGTCGGCGGTGTTCGAAAATCCTGAGCTGTACCCGGATCGCCTGATCCGCAAGCCGGACGGCTCCATCGATCACATCGTCACCGGGCTGGCCAACCTCGGCAAGATCAAGACCAATGGCGTCGATGTCAGCTTCGATTACCGTTTGCCGAGCACGCCGTACGGCAATTTCGGCATCGGCCTGCAAGGCACTTACGTCACCCGCTATGACTACCAGCAACAACTCAAGGGCGACTACATCGACAAACTGGGTGATTTCCGTGGCGGCGACTTTGCTTCGGCGGGCGCCGTGGCGCGCTGGCGGCACAGCCTCACCGGTAGCTGGAATTACGGCCCGTTCGGCGCTGCCCTGACCAACCGTTACACCAGCGGTTACCACGACTCCGATCGCGACACTCACGATTACGTCGGCTCGTACAACGTCTGGGATCTGGCCGGCACCTACACCTGGCGCAAAACCCTGAGCGTAACCCTCGGCGCGAAAAACCTGTTCGACCGCGAGCCACCGTTCAGCAACCAGACGTACACGTTCCAGAGCGGCTACGACCCGAAATACGGCGATCCGTTTGGCCGGACGCTGTACACGCGGGTCAGTTACAAGTTTTGAAAGTGGTCAGTTGTGGCGGGTTTTAGTCACCGATTGATCTAAAGCCTGCTCTATAAAAATCGCCGGCCTGTTGCACATCACAGGTAGGCAGAAGGTGTGTTGACTGCATTGACGCTTTCGCGAGCAAGCTCGCTCCCACAGGGATTTGAGTTCACAGAAGATCCATGTGGGAGCGAGCTTGCTCGCGAAGAGGCCGTCAGCGACACCGTGTAAAAGGATCTGCCCATGTTCTCCAGGCTCATTTTATTCAGCGCTTTCGCGCTTTTGACTCCGTTCAGCTGGGCCGCCCCGCAACCGGGGTTAACCGTGTACGGCGAACCTCCCAAATACGCCCCCGACTTCCAGCACCTGGCCTACGCCAACCCCGATGCACCGAAGGGCGGCAGCCTGCGCCGGTCTTCGCTGGAGAGCGGCCCGTTCGATCACCTGATTCCTTACACCGACAAAGGCACTGGCGTGGCCGATATCGATGGCTGGCTCTACGCGCCACTGGCCTATCGCAGCAAGGACGAACCCTACAGCGTCTATGGTCTGGTGGCGCAGCAGATGGAGCTCGATCCGGATCGCCGCTGGATACGCTTCTACCTGAACCCAAAGGCACGTTTCGACGACGGCACGCCGATCACTGCCCAAGACGTGCGCTACACCTTCAACCTGTTCATCACCCAGGGCAGCCTCAAATACCGCCAGCAGTTTCGCGATGTCGCTGAAGTCGTCGTGGAGTCGCCGACGCAGGTGCGCTTCCTCTTCAAGAACAACGACAGCCGCACCTTGCCGCTGGACCTGGCGACACTGCCGGTGCTGCCCGAACATTGGTGGCGGACACGTGATTTCGCCGAGGGTGGCGGTTTCGAGATTCCGCCGGGCAGTGGCCCGTATCGCATCAGCGCGGTGGATGCCGGGCGCAGCGTGAAATTCCAGCGGGTGCAGGATTGGTGGGCCAGGGATCTGCCGATCACTCGGGGCTTGTACAACTTTGATCAGTTAAGCGTGGAGTTCTTCGCCGACACCGACGTGTCGCGGCAAGTGCTCAAGGCCGGCGGCTTTGATTACAACCGTGAATTCTCCGCCACCAGCTTCACCATCGGTTACGCCGGGCCCGCGCTGGAACAAGGCAAATTGCTCCGTGAACATCTTGCGCCCGGTGCTGCTCAAGGCGCGCAGGGCTTTGTCTTCAACCTGCAGAAACCGACGTTTCAGGATCGTCGCGTGCGCCAGGCGATCGCCATGCTCTGGGATTTCGAATGGACCAACCGGCAGATGATGCGCGGCATGTACCTGCGCCAGCACAGTTTCTTCTCCCACAGCGCCCTGGCGGCCACCGCGTTGCCGGATGCCGAAGAGTTGAAGATTCTTGAGCCGTTGCGTGGACAGATTCCCGATGAAGTGTTCACCACGGTGTTTGAAGCACCGAAAACCGACGGCAGTGGCAACATCCGCGCTGAACAATTGCAGGCACTGAAACTGCTGGAGGCCGCTGGCTGGAAACCTCAGGGCGATCAGTTGGTGAACGCCAATGGCGAGCCTCTGCACTTCACGTTTCTCAATGGCCAGAAAGGTTTCGAACGGCTGTTATTGCCGTTCAAACGCAACTTGGCGCAGATCGGCATCGGCTTCGATATTCGTCAGGTCGACACCGCGCAATACACCAACCGCGTGCGCAATCGCGATTACGACATGATCGTCGCCGGTTACCCGGTGAGTCAGGCGCCGGGGCGCGAGATGTTCAATTACTTCGGCTCCGACGGCGCCGCTGATCCCGGCTCGAACAATTACATGGTGCTGCGTGATCCAGCCGTCGATGCACTGCTCGAAGGGCTGGTGCAGGCCGACAATCGCCAGAGTCTGCTGCGCCATGCTCATGCACTGGATCGGGTGTTGCAGTGGGGCTACTACTGGGTGCCCAACTATTACCCGCCGGGGATCTCCACGGTTTGGTGGAACCGTTTCGGCCGACCGGCGATTGCCCCGCTGTACGACGCCGGTCTCGACACCTGGTGGGAAATCAGCCCGACTGCACTGACGTCAGCGCAGATGCACAAGGAGTTCAGCCATGTGGGGTTATAGCCTGCGGCGTCTGCTGCTGATCGTGCCGACCTTGCTGGCGATCCTGCTGGTCAATTTCGTTATCGTGCAAGCCGCGCCCGGTGGCCCGGTGGAGCAGGCCATTGCGCGCTTGCAGGGCATTGGCGTCGGCGCGGCGGTGGGTTCCAGCCATGTCGAAACTGTTGGTGGCGAATCCCGCGCGACCCGAGGACTGGACCCGAAACTGGTGGCCGATATCGAGCGTCAGTACGGCTTCGACAAACCCGCCAGCGAGCGCTTGTGGCTGATGCTCAAAAGCTATGCGCGACTGGATTTCGGTCAGAGTTTCTTTCGCGGTGCCAGCGTCACCGAACTGATCTGGCAGAAGTTGCCAGTGACGTTGTCGTTGGGTGTGTGGGCGACGCTGATCACCTATCTGGTGTCGATACCGCTGGGCATTCGCAAAGCCGTGCACAACGGTTCGGCGTTCGATGTCTGGAGCAGTGTGGCGATCATCATCGGCTACGCGCTACCAGGGTTTCTCTTCGCGCTGTTGCTGATCGTGGTGTTTGCCGGCGGCACGGCGCTGGACTGGTTTCCGGTGCGCGGACTGGTCTCGGACAACTTCGCCGAGCTGTCGTCGTGGGCCAAGGTGGCCGACTATTTCTGGCACTTGGTGTTGCCGGTGATTGCCTTGGTCATCGGCGGTTTCGCCACGTTGACGATCCTCACCAAGAACAGTTTTCTCAACGAGATCTCACGGCTGTACGTGGTCACAGCGCGGGCCAAGGGACTGAGTCAACGGCAGGTGTTGTACGGCCATGTGTTTCGCAACGCGATGCTGCTGGTCGTCGCCGGTTTGCCGCAAGCCTTGGTGACGGTGTTTTTCGGCGGTTCGCTGCTGATCGAAGTGATCTTTTCCCTCGATGGTCTCGGTCGTCTCAGTTACGAAGCGGCGGTCGCGCGCGATTACCCGGTGGTGTTCGGCTCGCTGTTCATCTTCACCTTGTTCGGCCTGCTGATAAAACTGCTCGGCGACCTTTGTTACACGCTGGTCGACCCGCGCATCGACTTCACCGCGAGGGCTGCCTGATGCTGACGTTATCTCCAATCGGTCAGCGTCGCTGGGCGCGCTTCAAGGCGCATCGGCGCGGCTGGTGGTCGTTGTGGCTGTTTCTTGCGCTGTTCGGCCTGAGCCTCGGCGGTGAACTGGTGGCCAATGACAAACCGCTGCTGGTGACGTATCAGGGCGACTGGTATTTCCCGGCGTTCAAGCGCTACACCGAGCAGGACTTCGGCGGTGAACTGCCGTTTCAACCGGACTATCGCAGTGCTCAGGTGCGGCAGTTGATCGAGGGGCAGGGCGGGCGAATGTGGTTTGCGCCGATCCCGTTCGCGTTCGACACGGTCAATTACGACCTCACGGAGCCGGCACCGAGTCCGCCCAGTGGCGACAACTGGCTGGGCACCGATGATCAGGCGCGCGACGTGCTGGCGCGGGTGATTTTCGGCACGCGCGTGTCGCTGTTGTTTGCCTTGGCGCTGACCGCGGCGAGTGCGCTGATCGGCATCGCCGCCGGGGCGTTGCAGGGCTACTACGGTGGGTGGGTCGACCTGATCGGTCAGCGCGTGCTGGAAGTGTGGTCGGGGCTGCCGGTGTTGTACCTGCTGATCATTCTGTCCGGATTTGTCGAGCCGAATTTCTGGTGGTTGCTGGGGATCATGGCGCTGTTTTCCTGGCTGAGCCTGGTCGATGTGGTGCGGGCCGAGTTCCTGCGCAGTCGCGGTCTGGAGTATGTGAAAGCGGCGCGGGCGCTGGGTGTCGGCGATGCGCAAGTGATCGTTCGGCACATCCTGCCCAATGCCATGAGCGCAACGCTGACCTACCTGCCGTTCATTCTCACCGGCGCGATTGCGACCTTGTCGGCGCTGGATTTTCTCGGTTTCGGCATGCCGGCCGGCAGCGCTTCGCTGGGCGAGTTGATCGCCCAGGGCAAAAGCAATTTGCAAGCGCCGTGGCTTGGCCTGACCGCATTCTTTGCCTTGGCGCTGATTCTTTCGCTACTGGTATTTATCGGCGAAGCCTGCCGCGATGCGTTTGATCCGAGGACTTGATATGCCAGAACATCTGATCGAAATACGTGACTTGCGCGTCGCCTTCAATGGCCAATCTGTGGTGCACGGCATCGACCTCGATATCCGCCCCGGCGAGTGCCTGGCGCTGGTCGGGGAATCCGGCTCGGGCAAATCGGTGACGGCGCACAGCATTCTGCAATTGCTTGACCCGGCCATCACGCAGATTGACGGCAGCATCCGCTATGCCGGCGAAGAGTTGCTTGGCGTGCATGAACGCTACTTGCGGCAATTGCGTGGCAACCGCATTGCGATGATTTTTCAGGAGCCGATGAGTTCGCTGAACCCTTTGCACACGATTGAGCGGCAACTGGGTGAAAGCCTTGCGCTGCACAAAGGGCTGGCCGGGACGGCGGCGCGTCAGCGAATTGTGCAGTTGCTCGAACTGGTGGGTATTCAGCGCCCCCGCGAACGGCTCAAGGCCTATCCGCATCAGCTGTCGGGCGGTCAGCGACAACGGGTGATGATCGCCATGGCGCTGGCCTGCGAGCCGCAGTTGCTGATCGCCGATGAGCCGACCACGGCGCTGGACGTGACCGTGCAACGCAAGATTTTGTTGCTGCTCAAAGAACTGCAAGAGCGGCTGGGCATGGCGTTGTTGATCATCAGTCATGATCTGAATCTGGTGCGCAATATTGCTCAGCGGGTGGCGGTCATGCGTGGCGGATTGATAGTCGAGCAGGCGCCCTGTGAACGGTTGTTCAGTGCGCCGCAGCATCCTTACAGCATTGAGTTGCTCAACGCCGAGCCGGGGGGCGAGGCGTTGTGTCGGGAACCCGCTGAGGATTTGCTGGAGGTGCGTGATCTCAATGTGCGCTTCCGTTTGGGCGGCGGATGGCTGCGCGCGAAGTCGTACTTGCACGCGGTCAACGGCATCGACTTGAATCTTCAGCGCGGCAAGACCTTGGGGATTGTCGGCGAATCCGGTTCCGGCAAGTCGACGCTGGGCCAGGCGATTCTGCGTTTGCTCGACGCGCAAGGCAGTATTCGCTTTCAAGGCGAGGCGCTGGAGCATTTGAGCGGCAAACAACTCCGGCCGCTACGCAAACGTCTGCAAGTGGTGTTTCAGGATCCGTTTGGCAGCCTCAGTCCACGCTTGTGCGTAGAGCAGATCATCGCTGAAGGTTTACAGGTGCACAGCGATTTGAGTATCGGCGAGCGTGAGAGGGCGGTGATTGATGTGCTGCGTGAAGTGGGCCTCGATCCGGCCACCCGTCATCGCTATCCCCACGAGTTTTCCGGCGGTCAGCGGCAACGCATCGCCATTGCCCGGGCACTGGTGCTCAAGCCCGACTTGATCCTGCTGGATGAGCCGACGTCGGCACTGGATCGCACGGTGCAAAAGCAGATCGTCGGGTTGTTGCGACGTTTGCAGCAAGAACATGGCCTGACTTACCTGTTCATCAGCCACGATCTGGCGGTGGTGCGCGCGTTGGCGCATGACTTGATTGTGATGAAGGAAGGTGAAGTGGTGGAGCGTGGCGAGACAAATGCGCTGTTTCATTCGGCGCAGCACCCGTATACCCGGGAGCTACTGGCCGCTTCGTTCACTGACGACCCTATATCAAATGTGGGAGCGAGCTTGCTCGCGAATGCGATGTGACAGGCAACGGTGATGACGACTGAGTTGATGCCTTCGCGAGCAAGCTCGCTCCCACAGGTTTTGAGCATAAACAGTAGACCTCAGCGCCCGAATGTAAAAATCCCGCCATGAAGGCGGGATTCTTGTGTCACTGAACGCGATCTTACGACGGGAACAGCTCGGACAGTTTCATCGACAGCATCATGTCGCCTTCAACGCGCAGCTTGCCGCCCATGAAAGCCTGCATGCCGTCGGTTTCGCCGCTGACGATACCTTTCAGGGTTTCGCTGTCCAGCACCAGCGTGCAGTTGGCGTCCGGGTTTTCGCCTTCCTGGATATCGCAGGTGCCGTCTTTGACGATCAGCGAGTACTGCTTGTCTTCGTCAGTGATGTTGAAACCGAAGACCAGATCCAGACCGGCAGCAGCGGCTGGGTTGAACTTGGCTTGCATTGCTTTTACGGCATCGGCTACGGAGGTCATGGTTCGATCCTTTCTTGGTAATAGGAGCTGGTTGATTACAGCAAGGTTCACAGCTAACCGGACTCAACGGAAAGTGATGAGTTCCGGAGCCTTCAACAGCTGCAGATGTGCATGACTGTTGAAGGAGGCCAGAGCCACCTCGCGACCGCGAAACTTCAGTTGGTTGAGCGAGGTGTTGACGATTTGCCAGTTCAGTTCAAAGGCCTGTCGGGCAGGCATTTGTGTAATGAGGTGGAGCAGGGCGGTGATGGTGCCGCCGGAGGTGAACACGGCGATTTTCTGGTTTTTATCGGCCAGATCAAGAATCCGCTGCAGCCCGGCCTGAACGCGTTCGACGAAACCCAACCAGCTTTCCAGCCCCGGCGTGTCGTAAGTGCCGGCCAGCCAGCGCTCGATGATCAGGGCGAAAATGCGTTGGAATTCGCCACGGTTCTGCGCGGCGTTGCGCAAGATGTCGAGGGCTTCCGGCTCGTCCGCCAGCATGTCCGGGAGCAGGGCACGGATAACCGCGTCGGCATCGAACTCGTTGAATGCGGAGTCGGTTTCCAGGGTTGGTATCGGCAAGCCTTTGGCGGCGAATTGCGCCATCGCGCTGGTGGCCGTGTGTTGCTGACGACGCAGGTCACCGGCGAGGCAGCGATCGAAGCTGATACCCAGTTCAGCAAGGTGCTCACCGAGGATTTCTGCCTGGCGCACACCGGTCGGCGACAGGACGTCATAGTCGTCTGCACCAAAGGAGGCCTGGCCATGTCGAATCAAGTAGATGCTGCCCACGTCCGCGTCATCCCGGTACGTTGAAGGTTGTGGCGAGGTTATGAGGATGACGGGTAGCTGTCAATGAAAAAACATACGCTTGTTTGAAATGCCCGTTACAGGGGTGTTGCCAGAGGTTTCACGGCTGGCCGATGAGCCGGCGCATGGGTATGCTGGAACCATCCCGCGTGTGTTTCACATCCACGCACTGTTCTAAGGAGTCTCTGTGGAGTTTTTCACCGAATACGCCAGCTTCCTGGCCAAGACCGTCACGTTGGTGATAGCGATTCTGGTAGTGCTCGCCAGTTTTGCTGCGTTGCGCAGCAAAGGCCGGCGCAAATCTGCCGGGCAGTTGCAGGTCAGCAAACTCAATGATTTCTACAAGGGCCTGCGTGAGCGGTTGGAGCAGACCTTGCTCGACAAGGATCAGCTCAAGGCTTTGCGCAAAGGCGAGGCCAAGTCCGAGAAAAGCGCGAAGAAGCAGAAGAAACAACCTGCTGAAGTCAAATCCCGTGTATTCGTGCTGGATTTCGACGGCGACATCAAGGCCTCGGCCACTGAAAGCCTGCGCCACGAAATCACCGCGCTGCTGACCCTCGCCACACCCAAGGACGAAGTGGTCCTGCGTCTGGAAAGCGGTGGCGGCATGGTCCACAGCTACGGCCTGGCGTCGTCGCAACTGGCGCGTATCCGCGAGGCCGGCGTGCCGTTGACCGTGTGCATCGACAAGGTCGCGGCCAGTGGCGGCTACATGATGGCGTGCATCGGCGAGAAGATCATCAGCGCGCCGTTCGCGATTCTCGGCTCGATCGGCGTGGTGGCGCAGTTGCCCAACGTCAACCGCTTGCTGAAGAAGCACGACATCGACTTTGAAGTCCTCACCGCCGGCGAGTACAAACGCACCCTGACCGTGTTTGGCGAAAACACCGAGAAGGGCCGGGAGAAGTTCCAGGAAGACCTCGACATCACCCATCAACTGTTCAAGAATTTCGTCGCCCGCTATCGCCCGCAACTGGCGATTGACGATGTCGCTACTGGTGAAGTCTGGCTCGGCGTCGCGGCGCTGGATAAGCAACTGGTCGATGAACTCAAGACCAGCGATGAATATCTGGCAGACCGGGCGAAAAAGGCCGAGGTCTATCACCTGCATTATGCCGAACGCAAAAGCCTGCAAGAGCGCATTGGCATGGCCGCCAGCGGTTCAGTCGACCGTGTGCTGCTGAGCTGGTGGAGTCGCTTGACCCAGCAGCGCTTCTGGTAAATCCAACAGGCATAAAAAACGCCGGTCACATGACCGGCGTTTTTTTGTCCGCGCTAAAGCTAAAGACTTAGCGGCGACGGAACAGCGGCAGCGGTTCGTCAGTGGCAGCCTGATACGTCACCGAGAAGTCCTTGAGGCCTTCAAGCGCTTCGTACGGGTCTTTATCCGCACGGATGGCAAAGGCATCGAAACCGCAGCGGTGCATGTAGAACAACTGATCGCGCAGCACGTCGCCAATCGCCCGCAGTTCACCTTTGAAACCGTAACGGTCACGCAGCAGGCGGGCGTTGGAGTAGTTGCGGCCGTCAGTGAACGCCGGGAAATTCAGCGCGATTACCTGAAACTCGGCGACGTCTTCACCGATTTCTTCGGCTTCTTCGTCGGCGTCCAGCCACACACCCAGACCGCCGTCGCGAGCCTTGAGCATGCGGCTGTGTTCGCGCCACAGTTGCAGCGGAACAATCAGATCGTCGCAGTTGCTGATCTCGTCGATGTTGAAATCCTTGGGCAGCAAGTGCCAGGTTTCGTCGACGACCTCGTTGTTCTTAATGATTCGCTGCATAGACGCGTTCCTTGAAGAGGTCGATGCCAATACGCTGGTAAGTGTCGATGAAGCGTTCGTCTTCGGTACGTTGTTCAACGTACACGTCGATCAGCTTCGAGATCACGTCAGGCATGGCTTCCTGAGCGAAGGACGGGCCGAGGATCTTGCCCAGGCTCGCATCACGGCTGGCACTGCCGCCGAGGGAGACCTGATAGAACTCTTCGCCTTTCTTGTCGACGCCGAGGATGCCGATGTGGCCGACGTGGTGGTGACCGCACGCGTTCATGCAACCGGAGATGTTCAGGTCCAGCTCACCAATGTCGAACAGGTAGTCGAGGTCGTCGAAGCGACGCTGGATCGACTCGGCAATCGGGATCGACTTGGCGTTGGCCAGCGAGCAGAAATCACCGCCAGGGCAGCAGATGATGTCGGTCAGCAGGCCGATGTTCGGCGTGGCGAAACCGCCTTCACGCAGTTCGCCCCAGAGGGTGAACAACTGGCTTTGCTCGACATCGGCCAGAATGATGTTCTGTTCGTGCGAGGTGCGCAGTTGACCGAAGCTGTAGCGGTCGGCCAGATCGGCGACGGCATCAAGCTGTTTGTCGGTGATGTCGCCTGGCGCAACGCCGGTCGGCTTCAGCGACAGGGTCACGGCGACATAACCCGGCTTCTTGTGCGCCAGGGTGTTGCGGGTGCGCCAGCGGGCGAAACCCGGATGTTCTTTGTCAAGCTCGGCCAACTGAGCGGTCTGGTTGTCCAGCGCCTTGTAGTCCGGATCGACGAAGTGCTTGGCGACGCGCTGCAGTTCGGCGTCGGTCAATGTGGTCTGGCCACCGCGCAGGTGTTCCATTTCCGCATCGACTTTCTGCGCGAACACTTCAGGCGTAAGGGCTTTGACGAGGATCTTGATCCGCGCCTTGTATTTGTTGTCGCGACGGCCGTAGCGGTTGTAGACCCGCAGGATGGCGTCGAGGTAGCTCAACAGGTCCTGCCACGGCAGGAACTCGTTGATGAACGCGCCAACCACCGGCGTACGACCGAGGCCGCCGCCGACCAGTACACGGAAACCCAGTTCGCCAGCGGCGTTGTGCACCGGCTCAAGGCCGATGTCGTGAACTTCAATGGCGGCACGGTCAGCGGTCGAACCGTTGACGGCGATTTTGAATTTGCGCGGCAGGTAGGCGAATTCCGGGTGGAACGTAGTCCACTGACGGACGATTTCGCACCATGGGCGCGGGTCGATCACTTCGTCGGCAGCGACGCCGGCGAACTGGTCGGTGGTGACGTTGCGCAGGCAGTTACCGCTGGTCTGGATCGCGTGCATCTGCACGGTGGCCAGTTCAGCGAGGATGTCCGGGATGTCTTCCACCGCCGGCCAGTTGAACTGCACGTTCTGCCGCGTACTGATGTGGGCGTAGCCCTTGTCGTAATCGCGGGCAATCTTGGCCATCATGCGCGTCTGACGCGAAGTCAGCTGGCCGTAAGGCACCGCCACCCGCAACATCGGCGCGAAGCGCTGGATGTACAGGCCATTTTGCAGGCGCAGGGGGCGGAATTCTTCTTCGCTCAGCTCACCTGCCAGATAGCGTCGGGTCTGATCACGGAACTGCTTGACGCGGTCCTCGATGATCCGCTGATCGTACTCGTCGTATACGTACATATAAGTCCTGTTCTCAGGCTTGGGCCATTCGGAGTAGCACTGCGTTTTCGCTTGCTGGAGTCCGATTGTGCCTCTGCAATTCTGCGCGCACGGCCGCGCACTCCCTAACGGAGCCGGGGCAATATACCCGTTTGCAGTTATGCGCAAAAGTGATGTTTGAGTATATGTAAAGAACCAAATCGCCTAACGAGAATGGCTGTCAACTAACCCACATTTGTCGTGCGGACAATCATCGTCTTAACTGTGGTCGAGTCTTTCTGCAATCACCGATAAAACCGACAAGAGGCGATGCAATGAGCAATCCGACCAAGGCAAGAAAAAGCGACAGTAGTGTCGATGCGTGGGCCATTTTGTTCCTGATCATTCTCGTAGTAGGAACAGCGGTATTCTGGGTCAGCCATCAGTAAACGACCCCTCCGGGCCCGCACCCGACGAATTGTCGGACAAAAACGGGATCAGGCATCAATAGCCGGTGGATCGATGGCTATAATGCGCGGCCATTTTTCCTTGGGCCCGGATGTTTCATGTTCAAGCTTTTCCATATCAGTCTCCTGTTGTGCGGCGCGCTGTTCCAGGCGGGCGCGCGGGCAGAGTCTGTGCTGTTTTTGAATCCGGGTTCGACGCAGGAAGCCTTCTGGGTCAGCTATTCGCAATTCATGCAGGCCGCCGCCCATGATCTGGGTATCGATCTGCAGATTCTCTACTCACAGCGCCAGCCCGAACTGACGCTGGCTCAGGCGCGCCTCGCGCTGCAGGGGCCGAATCGTCCCGAGTACCTGGTGTTCGTCAACGAACAATACGTTGCCCCGCAAATTCTGCGTCTGGCCGAGAACAGCGGTGTGAAGCTGTTTATGGTCAATGCTGCGCTGACGCCTGACCAGCAGGCGCTGCTTGGCAAGCGGGACGATCGCATCGGCAGCCTGGTGCCGAACGACGAGGAGGGCGGTTACCTGATGATGAAGGAGCTGATTCGTCGGCATCCTTTGCCGTCAGGCGCTGAGCCGATTGAAGTGTTGGCGTTCTCGGGGCTGAAGGTCACCCCTTCGGCGCAATTGCGTGAGCGCGGCATGCAGCGGGCGCTGGCCGAACATCCACAGACACGCCTGCGGCAACTGGTGTATAGCGGCTGGACGCAAGAGCGTGCCTACGAACAGGCCAAACAGTTGTTCGCGCGTTATCCGAAGGTGTCGCTGGTATGGTCGGCGAATGATGAAATGGCGTTTGGCGCAATGCGTGCGTATGCCGAGACCGGCAAAGTCCCCGGCAAAGATGCCCTGTTCAGCGCCGTCAACACGTCACCCGCAGCCTTGCAGGCATTGGTCGACGGGCGCCTGAGCGCGCTGGTCGGCGGGCATTTCACCTTGGGTGGCTGGGCGTTGGTCGAGTTGCATGACGTTGAACAGGGTGTCGAGTTGAATCAATACGGCGGTCGTGACCGGCAGATTCCCCTGTTGCAGTTGATCGACGCAGCGCACGCCCGACAAATGCTGGCCATGGGCAAGTTGCCGAACTACGGGGTGAATTTCCGCAAGCTCTCGGCCAAGGGGCAACCGCCGTCGTATCGCTACCCGTTCACCTTGCAAACCCTGATGCGCTGACCGCGTCAGACCCCGGCGAAATGCAGCACCAGTTTGACGATGGCAAACAGCGTCAATGCAAACACCGCCGTGAACAGAATGCCCAGCATCACAAAATGGCCGGGCTTGCCATGGGTGAAATCCCTTGCCCGGTTCTTGCCGCTCTGCACCCCGAACGCCGCCGCCATTACGCTGTGCAGCATCTGCCAGAAAGTCGGTGGTTTGTTGTCGACTGGATCGTCCATAAATCCCTCCACGTAAGCCGTGCCCTACAAGCTTAGTCAAAATACGCGGGCCAGCCTGACACATAGTTACAAGTGCGCCTCGTTGCGTTAAATATCTACCGCAAAGGCAATCGCCCGAGATGGTCTGCTGACGCTCCATTCACAGGAGCGATATATGCCCACCCATTTCAGCCCCCGCCCGGACGAGAAAGCGCCAAACAGACCCTTGGCCACGGACAGCCTTCACGCCGAGTACCTCGAAGGTGCGCTGCCGCAATGGCTTATCGACGCCAGCGCGCAAAGAAAGGCCGCGATCAGACAGGCCGGCGTGCTGCTGCCGCAGTGGTATACACAAGCGTCGGTACCGCAGCGCAAGGCGCTGGACGACTGTTTCAAGGCCAGTCTCGCCGCACAGTCTGCATTGGACAAAACGATGTCACCGCTCAAGGACATCGACGCGTTTGCCCGGCCGATACTGACCCGCGCGTTAAAAAAACACTACAAGGTCGACATTGACGTAGACAAAACCTTGCTAAGCCTCAGGCGACCAATGGCCCTGGGTATTTTCAGAGTTGAAATCGGCTCTTTCGAAGTCTTGAGTCTGACCCTGCTGCAAGCTGCGTTGCACAATTTCGAAGTCAGCGAATGCCTGCCCGGCGCCTTTCATGACAGCTCGGGGTTTGCAGAGGAAACCACGCCCGGCGCATACGCGCCGGTGAAGGTTAACCTGACCGTGACGAATTTTCTGCGCTTGTGCCGCTCGCTCGATATTGGCGCGCGGTATCAAGCGCATCTAAAGGCGTTTTTCCATACTACGAACCCAGTCATGGCAAACACCTTGCGCGAGCAATTCATCGCCAGCCAGAAGGCCAGCCTGCGCGCGGCTGCTGAACACGCGTTGCTGACCATGGACATTCGTCCGCAGGATCACGCGATGATCCTTTCGGTCATCGCCGGCGAAAAACACCCCGTGATGGGCGCAATGCCGGTCTGGTTTGCCGATCTGGGCCTGATGCGCCAGCGACTGGTTGGCTGTATCGCCTTTGTGATCGGACCTAAGCGCCGCGCTGGTGAGTCGGTGATTCTGTATGTGCCCCATGATCCCGAGCATCCGCTGAAGCGCTATACCGGGGCGCAAATGGAGGAAACATTCAAGCGGCTGTTTACCGCCCGCGATGCACAGTCAGCGAAAAGCCCGGAGCCGACGGCCTACCAACGTTTTTTCAGCCAGTTTCTGCCTTACGACAAGCGTTCTTACTATTTCAGCCAGTTTGTCCGTGAGTCTGCCGATACCCCGATCAATTTCTACAGCACGCTTTGGCGCAGAGTTCCGGAGGCTTTTAGTCCGGTTTTTCCTTTTACCCACATCAGGGAGTTGCCCCCCGAATATCCGTGGATGGAACCGGAACCTGATCCGTATATCGGCATCTCGATCATGCCGCTCGATGAACGCGATCCTTGGGCGGAAAACAGCGACTTGTGGGCCCGGCTCTACGAGCAGCATCGCGACAAAGTGCTGGCCGATGCCCGCAGCCATGCGGTGCCGTCCAAGGATGTCGACGCCAGGGAGCGCGATGCCCGATTAGCGGCGCTGCTACAGATAGGGCTGCTGACGCTCAATCTGGTGTCGATGTTCGTGCCGGTACTGGGCGAGATCATGATGGGGGTGATGGCCGGGCAGTTGCTGTACGAAACCTTCGAAGGCGCGGTCGAGTGGAGCGAGGGTGACAAGCATGCCGCCAAAGCGCACTTGGTGGATGTGGCGGAAAACCTGGCACTGATCGGCGCGATGAGCGTGGGGGGAGCGCTGCTCGGCAAGCTCACAGCGGTCGCGCCGGAGCCTGTAATCGACGAGATGCACCCGGTGACCTTGCCTGACGGCGAGACACGCCTTTGGAAGCCCGACCTGAGCGGCTATGAGCAAGAAATTACATTGCAAGACGCGATCGGGCCGGATGCGCTGGGCCAGTATCGGCTCAACGGTAAAACCTACATCCGTCAGGGTGACAAGGTCTACGAGCAGTTGATCGATCCGTCGACCTCGCAGTGGCGCATCAAACACCCCGGCGAGTCCAACGCTTACCAACCTGTGCTTGAACACAATGGCCGGGGCGCCTGGCGGCACACGCTGGAACAGCCTATGCGCTGGAGTCGCCTGACGCTGTTGCGGCGCATGGGGCATGTAACCGATGGTTTTTCCGATGAGACGCTGCTGACGCTGGCCGATATCAGCGGCGTCAGCGAAAGCACCCTGCGCAAGATGCACCTGGATCACGCGCCAGCGCCGCCAGCGTTGCGCGATGCCATGCGCTTGTTCAAAGCAGATACCGAGGTCGCGCAAATTGTCGAGCAACTGCGCGGTGCGGCACCGATCGATAAGCGTTATCTGTACGCGTTGCCGCAGGTCACCGAAATGCCGCGCTGGCCATACGACCGGGTACTGGAGATCTTCTCGGAGCCCGACTTGTCGGGGCTGCCCACTCGCTACGGCGCCGAAAAACTCGTGCCCGGGGTTAGCAGTAAACCGTCGATTCAGCTCACGCGCGCGCAGGTGCTGAACGGAGAACTGCCGACGCGAATCCTCGCGACGCTGGAAGAAAACGAGATCAGCTATCTGCTCGGCAGGGACACTGCGCAGTTCCGCCCGGGCAGACCCGAGGCGTTCGGCCGGCAACTGGCGGATCATGTCGCCAGGCGCCAGGCCTCGATGGTTGATGACCTGTATCGCGGCACTGAACCGGTGAATCCGCACGTGCGTATTTTGCAGCGCGAAACGCCGGGGCTGAGCGATGCCGCCGCGCAGGATGTGCTCGATCACGCCACTCCAGCCGAGCTGACACGCCTGCAAAGCAGGGGACGGGCACCGCTGAAAATGCTCGAAGAGGCGCGCTGGTATGCCCATCAGGGCCGGCAAGTGCGTTCATTTGCCGGTTTGCACAGCGAAAGTCTCTCATCGGCGGATAGCCGCCGACTTGCGCTGCACACGCTGGCCAGGTTGCCGGGCTGGCCGCAGATGTTGCGCCTGGAAATTCGTGAGGGCAGCCTGACCGGGGCACTGCTCGACAGCCTGGGCGATACCATTGCACCCAACAGGAAATATCTGATCAAGGAGGGGCCGTTCTATCGGGCCTTCAATGAGCGAGGGGAACCGCTCAATGGCACAGCCCGACAGGGTGAGAGCTTTTATCGCGCGATCATGCGTGTCTTGCCGGATGAGGAGGCGTCCGCGCTAGGGTTGAGCGATGGCAGCCAAAGCCATGAGTTACAACGCAAAGTCATCGAATCCGCCCGCACGCACCGCGACGACTTAGCACAGTTGCTGACGCCGCAAGCCAAAAGCTTTAAAGCGCCGACCCGAGTCAGCGCCACGTTGAGCGGCTATTACGCCAGCGGACGAGGCACTGGCCTGCGCCCTTCACTGCTGATGCGGATCAACGAACTCTACCCAGGCCCGCGACAGGCGGAGGCTTTCCTTAACCAGCACCGTGGCTTGAGCGACAGGCAAATCTACTCACTGCTGCAGGCGCGCCGGCGCGAATGGGAAGGACTGAACACTGCGCTTGAACAATGGCAGGCCGGGCCGAGTGGCAGTGCGGCGGCCGAGGGCCGATTACAAGTAGCCCAAGCGCTGCGCGAGGCCTGGCGCAATGCGCCGCTGGCCGAACACAGTGCACAAGCTGCGCGCCTGTCACTGGTCTGTGATGAGCCGTTGCCAGTGTTGACCAATTCCTTTCTCCACGTGCGCGAACTGTCGGTGGCTGGAAACGGCTTGACCGACGGCAACGCGAATGCCTTTCTGGCGCGTTTTCCCGAAGTGACTCATCTGGCGATCGGCAACATGGAGCGCGGTATCGATTACCTGGCCTCCAGAACCCGGCCGCTCACCTCTTTGCCGTCGGCGGTCGGCCAGATGCACCGCCTGGTCAGCCTGCGTTTTTCCTCTCACGCCCCAGCACTGGCGGCAGATTTTCCGGCAAGCCTGGGTGCGCTCACTTCGCTGGAAACGCTGCATATTGACTATGCCGGCTTCGACGCCCGCAGCTTGCATGCACTGGATCTTGGCGCTTTGCGTCGCCTGCGCAGCGTGCGCATCGATGCGCCGTACGCGTTATGGGAATGGCCGGCATCCGTCGAACGGCTTGAGCAACTGCAACGCCTGGATCTGAGCCACACCGCCATTCGCGCGCTGCCGGATTCCCTGTACAGCGGACAGGAACGGCTGTGGGCCGGACTGTCGCTGGACTGGGGGGCATTGGCCCCGGCGCAGTTCATGCGCGCTTACGAGTACGTGCGCAACTACTCCGGCGAACTCGGCCATCTGGTCGATCTGAACCAAATGGTCAGCCAGTACTGCCGCGCCGAACTGGACTTCATGGCGACCTTGCCGGATCTGCACGATCCTTTGCCGGCAAGCTTCGATGCCGCGTGGGTGACGCCCGAGGCAAGGATGGCGGCGATTGCCCGGCTCAGGGCGGAGCACGATGCAATCTTTGCGCAGTTCTATTTGCCAGCGAATGCCGAGGGGATGCGTTTTGCAGGGTTGCGGTGGCAGTGGGCAACCGGGCGCAACGCCGCCACACTGCGGGCCCTCAAACGAAGCTGGAATGCTGCCCTGCGCCAGCATTACGGCGTACCCGGCGACGTTGCAACGTTCGAGCTGCCTGAAGCTGGTGTCGGTCTGATTGAATACCCGAGCACACAAAATGTCGTCGACCTGCCGCGATTGCCGGCCGGCAGCTTTACGCACATCCGCACGCTGCGTTTGCGGCAACTGGACGTTCCTGCTGCGCAAGCGCGGGCTTTTGTCAGAGGGTTCAGCGCGACCGAAAACCTTATCCTGTCTGGCAACACTTTCGCCGAATTGCCGTTTGTCGCCACTGATCTGCCTTCATTGAGGCAAGTCGATTTGTCGAACAATCGCATCGTCGTCACCCCGGCGGTGCAGGCGCAATTCAATGGTCTGCGACGGCTCGGCAGGCTCAACCTGCAAGGCAATCCGCTGGGCCAATTGGATGTGAGCGCCATGCGCCAGCTTCAGGCGCTGAATCTGCGAGCCACCGATCTGCGAGCCTGGCCTGCCGGTGCTGAAAGCCTTGAGCGGTTGTACTGGCTCGATTTGCGTGACAACGCCATCGCGTCGCTTTCGCCGCAAGCCTTGGCCGACCCCAACGCGCTGATGAAAGTCAATTTGAGCGGTAACGCTTTCAGTCCTGAAGGCGAGGTATCACTGAACACTGCGTTACAGCGCATTGAACGGGCCAACGGTCTGTCTGACGGCACGTTGAGGCGATTTGCCGGGGAGCCAGTACCTGCCGACACATTGCCGAGGCAGTCAGCCTGGACGATGACGGAGTTGTTATTGGCACTCCCCGAACGCGCTGCCGTTTCTCCGGGGGACGCCGGGAGAGTGACGCAATTGCAGTGTTTGCATACGAGCGTGTCCCAAGAGCGCGCCGTGCAGATATTGCAGAATCTGCGGCAAACCGGGCTGACCGATGGGCAGATCGATGCGCAGATCAGCCAATGGCACCAGCATTGTGAAGGGCTGACCCGCCAGTTGAATGACTGGCTCTACACGCGGGGAGCGCCTGCGGGCGAGCGTCGGGCGTCTGCGCGAAGCCGTTCCCGCGCTGCGCTGCGCATTCGCGAGGCATGGCTGGCGGGACTCAGCCACAACCCCGGCGAGGAGGGCTTGATCCTCAATCTGAGCGGGTTGCAAACCGGCGATATGCCGGGCCTGGCGGTGCCGCTTCCCGGAGTGACAATGCTCGATGTCAGTGGCGTCGGAATGACGGGCGCCGGCGCCAGTAGTTTCCTGCAAGGCTTTGCCAGCCTCAGGCGACTGATCATCAGCGGTAACGAGCTGCTGATCGTGCCAGAGTCGGTGCTGCACATGAATCAGCTTCGGCGGTTGGACATGCAGTATTGCGACCTGTCCAGCGCGGCCAGTGTCTATCCCTTGATCGGCGGTGCGCGGTTGCGGTGGCTCGACTTGAGCTATAACAATCTGCACGCGTTCGCCCCGCCAGCATTCGGCGCCATCGACACCCTGGATCTGCGCTTCAACGAGCTGACTGATTGGCCGAGCGGGGTCCTCGACGCGCCGAACCTGCGCACGTTAAACCTCAGTGGCAACGACATCACCGACATTCCCGAAGCGATCTTCGATGGTAACCATGCGCAGCTCGTCGCCGGCACTGATTTGTCCGAAAACACGGAGCTGTCACTTGTCGCACTGCAGCGGTTGAGATTTCACAGCCGGGTCAATCACTTGCCGGAGGTACTCGGTATCGCCCGCGAAGACATCGAAGGGATGATCGATGCGCAAGTGTTTGGCGTCGACGAAAGCGGCGTTTCGGACATGGGCAGTGATGGCAACGATGTCGATGAAGGCGCGGAGGTCTTTGATCCGCATGCGCAGATAGCTCCGGTCGAAGAGGTTTTTGATTCGGCCCGGCATATCTCTCCTGCCGCATTGAATACCTGGCTTGCTGACTCACCAGCGGCATTGGCCGCTAGCCGAAAAATACTCTGGGCGCGGTTGGCGGAAGAACCGAATCACGAGCGCTTTTTTCAGCTGGTGTACCTGCTGCGTCATACCCTTGACTTCCGCCTCGCACGTGCCGATCTGACTCATCGATTGTGGCGTGTCATGGAAGCAGCCAGCGAAAACACCGAACTGCGCGAATTAATGTTCCATAACGCCGAAACCCATGGCGCCTGTCCTGATGGACGGATCCTGACGTTCAGCGAGTTGGAAACTCGCGCGTATGAATATACCGCCCTGCGCGATATTCCCCGTGAGCGCCCGGACCTGCGCGGTCGGGCCTTGCTCGATCTGACGCGACGGCTGTTTCGCCTGGAGCGGGTCGACAGGCTGGCAGAGGCCGCCGGGCATTTTCAGGACCGAGCGGAAATCCGTCTGCACTTTCGGATCGGCATGACCCGAGGCTGGCCTGACGGGCTGGAACTACCGGGTCAACCGGAACACGCGCTGTTCGCCACCCCGATTGCCGGGCAGAGCTTGATCGACGCCCGGGCGGCGGTACTGGCCGATGAAGCGTCAGACCTGTTTCTCGACGATCTGATTTCGCGGGATTATTGGGTCAGTTACATGAAGGATCGCTACCCCGACGCATTCACGGTACTGGAACGCAATGCCACGCGACGTCAGGAAGAAGTCGAGGATGCTCACCCCGACAAACACGTTGATGAGGCGTCCCGCGAGCGCTATGTGGAAGCGATGAACCGGCTTGAGATTGAGTTGGCGCTGGCTCGCGCGGACAGGCTGAAGGCGTTGTCCCGCAATGAACTGAAGGTGTTGGCGAAGGTGGTCGTGGATGTGCCACTGCCTGCGCCCTCATCACCCCGACCGGGACCGTCAGGGAGCCAGTGAGGGGTGGCGCGGATCTGAGAGCGGACGCTCTCAGATCCTAGGCGGTTCAGTTGTCGTAACCCAGATTCGGCGCCAGCCAACGCTCGGTCACGCTCAACTCCTGGCCCTTGCGCGAGGTGTAGCTCTGCACCTGATCCTTGTCGACCTTGCCCACGGCAAAGTATTGCGCCTGCGGATGGGCGAAGTACCAGCCGCTGACCGCTGCCGCCGGGAACATCGCGTAGTGTTCGGTGAGGAACACACCGCTGCGGCCGGCGCGCATTTCTTCAGCCTCCGGATCGAGCAGGGCGAACAGCGCCGCTTTCTCAGTGTGATCCGGGCAGGCCGGATAACCCGGGGCAGGGCGGATGCCGCTGTATTGCTCTTTGATCAGCGCGTCGTTATCGAGGACTTCGTCCTTGGCATAACCCCAGTGCTCTTTACGCACTTGCTGGTGCAGCCACTCGGCGCAGGCCTCGGCCAAACGGTCGGCGAGGGCTTTGACCATGATCGAGTTGTAGTCGTCGCCAGCGTCTTGGTAAGCCTTGGCCACTTCCTCGGCGCCGATGCCGGCGGTGGTGATGAAACCGCCGACGTAATCGGTCACTTCGCTGTCTTTCGGTGCTACGAAGTCGGCCAGCGAGAAGTTGGGTTTGCCGTCGGTCTTGATGATCTGCTGGCGCAGGTGATGCAGTTTGGCCAATGGCTGGCCGTCATCGCCGTACAGCTCGATGTCGTCGTCATGCACCTGATTGGCCGGCCAGAAACCGAACACTGCACGGGCGCTGATCAGCTTCTCGTCAATCAGCTTGGCGAGCATCTCCTGCGCGTCCTTGTACAGCGCGGTGGCGGCTTCACCGACCACTTCGTCTTCGAGGATGCGCGGGAATTTGCCGGCCAGGTCCCAGGAAATAAAGAACGGCGTCCAGTCGATGTATTCGGCCAGCACTTTAAGGTCGATGTTGTCGAGGACCTTGCTGCCGGTGAAGGTTGGTTTGACTGGCTGATAGGTCGCCCAGTCGAACTGTGGCTTCTTGGCGATCGCGGCGGCGTAGCTCAAGCGCTCGGTGCGGGCGCTGCGGTTTGAGGTGCGTTCGCGCACATCGACGTATTCCAGGCGGGTCTTCTCGACGAAACCGGCCTTGAGTTCTTTCGACAGCAACTGTGTGGCCACGCCCACGGCGCGGGAGGCGTCGGTCACGTAAACCACGGCATCGTTGCTGTACTTCGGTTCGATCTTCACCGCGGTGTGCGCTTTGGAAGTGGTCGCGCCACCGATCATCAGCGGCAGATGGAAGTCCTGACGCTGCATCTCGCGAGCAACGTGGACCATTTCATCCAGCGACGGTGTGATCAGACCAGAGAGACCGATAATGTCGCACTTCTGCTCTTTGGCCACCTGCAGAATCTTCTCTGCCGGCACCATCACGCCGAGGTCGACGATGTCATAGCCGTTGCAACCGAGCACTACGCCGACGATGTTCTTGCCGATGTCATGCACGTCGCCCTTCACCGTCGCCATGAGGATCTTGCCCTTGGCTTCCGGCTTGTCGCCTTTTTCCAGTTCGATGAACGGGATCAAGTGCGCCACGGCCTGCTTCATCACGCGGGCGGATTTCACCACTTGCGGCAGGAACATTTTGCCGGCGCCGAACAGGTCGCCAACGATGTTCATGCCGGACATCAGCGGGCCTTCGATCACTTCGATCGGGCGCGCGAACGACTGGCGCGACTCTTCGGTGTCTTCAACGATGTGCGTGGTGATGCCCTTGACCAGCGCATGTTCCAGACGCTTGTTGACGTCCCAGTTGCGCCACTCTTCGGTCTCGGCCTCCTTGACGCTGCCGTCGCCCTTGTACTTGTCGGCGATGGCGAGGAGGGCGTCGGTGCCTTCCGGGGTGCGGTTGAGGATCACGTCTTCAACGGCGTCGCGCAGCTCCTGCGGGATCTGGTCGTAGATCTCCAGTTGACCGGCGTTGACGATGCCCATGGTCAGGCCTGCGCGGATTGCGTACAGCAGGAACACCGAGTGGATCGCCTCACGCACCGGGTTGTTGCCACGGAACGAGAACGACACGTTGGACACGCCACCCGAAGTCAGCGCGTACGGCAGTTCGTCGCGGATGTAGGCGCAGGCGTTGATGAAGTCGACCGCATAGTTGTTGTGCTCTTCGATGCCAGTGGCGACGGCGAAGATGTTCGGGTCGAAGATGATGTCTTCCGGCGGGAAGCCGACTTCGTTGACCAGAATGTCGTAGGAACGTTTGCAGATCTCTTTCTTGCGCGCTTCGGTGTCGGCCTGGCCGGCTTCGTCGAACGCCATCACCACCACGGCCGCGCCGTAGCGCTTGCACAGTCTGGCGTGGTGGATGAACTGCTCGACGCCTTCTTTCATGCTGATCGAGTTGACGATGCCCTTGCCCTGGATGCACTTGAGGCCGGCTTCGATCACTTCCCATTTCGACGAGTCGATCATGATCGGCACGCGCGAGATGTCCGGTTCACCGGCGATCAGATTGAGGAAGGTCACCATGGCCTTCTTCGAATCGAGCATGCCTTCGTCCATGTTGATGTCGATCACCTGCGCGCCGGCTTCGACCTGCTGCAGGGCGACTTCCAGCGCCTCGGTGTAGTTGTCTTCACGGATCAGCCGAGCGAATTTCGCCGAGCCGGTGATGTTGGTGCGCTCGCCGACGTTAACGAACAACGAACTGCGATCGATGGTGAACGGTTCCAGACCCGAGAGGCGGCAAGCCTTGGGAATGTCCGGAATCTGCCGCGGCGCGTAACCGGCGACGGCTTTGGCGATCGCTTCGATGTGCCCCGGCGTGGTGCCGCAGCAGCCGCCGACGATGTTGAGGAAACCGCTCTGGGCGAATTCTTCGATGACCTTGGCAGTTTCCGACGGCAGTTCGTCGTACTCGCCGAATTCGTTCGGCAGGCCGGCGTTCGGGTGTGCGGAAACGTGGGTGCTGGCCTTGTTCGACAGCTCTTCCAGGTACGGACGCAGTTCACTGGCGCCGAGGGCGCAGTTCAAACCTACCGAAATCGGCTTGGCGTGCGCCACCGAGTTCCAGAACGCTTCGGTGGTCTGGCCCGAAAGGGTGCGGCCGGAGGCGTCGGTGATGGTCCCGGAAATCATGATCGGCAGTTCGATGTGCAGCTCTTCGAACACGCCTTGCACGGCGAAGATCGCCGCTTTGGCGTTGAGGGTATCGAAAATGGTTTCGATCAGGATCAGATCAGCGCCGCCCTCGATCAGGCCTTTGGTGGCTTCGGTGTAGTTTTCCACCAGCTCATCGAAGGTGACGTTGCGGTAGCCGGGGTTGTTGACGTCCGGCGACAGCGAGCAGGTGCGACTCGTAGGGCCGAGCACGCCGGCAACGAAACGCGGCTTGTCCGGGTTCTCGGCGGTCTTGGCGTCGGCAACCTTGCGGGCCAGACGTGCGCCTTCTACGTTTAACTCGTAGGCCAGTTCTTCCATGCCGTAGTCGGCCATGGAAATGCGCGTGGCGTTGAAGGTGTTGGTTTCGAGGATGTCGGCGCCGGCATCCAGATAAGCTTTCTCGATGCCGCCGATCACGTCCGGACGGGTGATCACCAGCAGGTCGTTGTTGCCCTTGACGTCACTCGGCCAATCCGCAAAGCGTTTGCCGCGATAATCCTGTTCTTCGAGCTTGTAGCTCTGGATCATCGTGCCCATGCCGCCGTCGAGTATCAGGATGCGCTCTTTGAGAGCTTGCTTGAGAGCTTGAAGGCGAACGCTGCGATCGGACATTTGGACTACTCGGAAAGACCATTACGAAGGAGCGGGATCATAGCAAACCTGTGCAGTTTTAGAGCATGTGGGGCTTTTGCATGAATATCGCTCATGTTGGTACGAGCGTCATACTGTAGACTCGCGGCGTTTTTTTCAGGATCGGGATCAGGGCATGTCGTACCGCGTCATCAGCATTGTTTTGCTGTTCTTAAGCTGGGGCGCCGTGGCGCAAGAGCCCACGATCTCATACAGCCGTGACATTCAGCCGATCTTCACCGAGAAGTGCGTGGCCTGCCATGCCTGCTACGACTCGGCCTGCCAGTTGAATCTGGGCAGTGGCGAGGGCGCGGCCCGTGGCGCGAGCAAGATGCCGGTCTATGATGGCGAGCGCAGGCAAGCGGCACCGACCACTCGGCTGTTCTACGACGCCTTTGGCAAACGTGCCTGGCAGCAGAAAGACTTCTATTCGGTGCTCGATGCCCAGGGCAGTCAGGCGGCGTTGATGGCGCGGATGCTCGAACTGGGGCACAAGACGCCGCTGACACCGAACGCCAAACTTCCGCAAGACATCGTGCTGGGCCTGAATCGCGAGAACATGTGCGCGCTGCCCGCCGAGTTTGAGGGCTACGCCGGCGCCCACCCGAAAGAAGGCATGCCGCTGGCGGTGACCGGGTTGACCGACCAGCAATACCAGACGTTGCAGCGCTGGCTGGCCTCGGGTGCGCCGATTGACGAGCAAGGCCTGGCACCGAGCGCCAAAGAGGCGCTGCAAATCGTCCAGTGGGAAAACCTGCTGAACATGCCTGGCGCGCGGCAGAGTCTGGTCGGCCGCTGGTTGTACGAGCACTGGTACCTCGCGCACATCTATTTCAAGGATGGCGAGCCGGGGCATTACTTCCAGTGGGTACGTTCGCGCACGCCCACCGGTCAGCCGATCGACCTGATCGCCACCCGCCGCCCGAACGACGATCCGGGCACTCAGGTGTATTACCGCTTGTGGCCGGTGCAGGGCGTGATTGTGCATAAAACCCACATCACCTATCCGCTGAGCGCGGCGAAGATGGCGCGGGTGAAAAGCCTGTTCTACAGCGGCAACTGGCAGGTCAATGCCTTGCCCGGTTACGGCCCGCAGAGCCGCGCCAATCCATTCGCGACGTTCGAAGCGATTCCGGCCCAGGCGCGTTATCAGTTCATGCTCGACAACGCCGAATACTTCGTCCGCACCTTTATTCGCGGCCCGGTGTGCCGGGGCCAGATCGCGACCGACGTGATCCGCGATAACTTCTGGGCGCTGTTCCAGGCACCTGAACACGACCTCTATATCACCGACCCGAACTATCGCGGGCAGACCACGCCATTGTTGGCCATGCCGGGGCAGAACGACGATGTCGGCAGCGTCCTGAGCCTGTGGCACAACTACCGCAACAAACGTAACGAGTACGAGGCGTTGCGCCGCGATAGCTACGCCGATCTGCCCGCGCCGAGCTGGTCGACCCTGTGGGCCGGCAACGACAACGCGTTGCTGAGCATCTTCCGCCACTTCGACAGCGCTTCGGTGACCAAAGGCTTGATCGGTGAAGTGCCGCAAACCATGTGGCTGTTCGACTATCCGCTGCTGGAACGCACCTACTACCAGTTGGCAGTCAATTTCGATGTATTCGGCAACGTCTCCCATCAGGCGCAAACCCGTTTGTATTTCGACCTGATCCGCAACGGCGCTGAGCAGAACTTCTTGCGCCTGATGCCCGCCGATTCCCGCGAGGATTACCTCAACGATTGGTACCAGAGCAGCGGCCAGTTCAAGATGTGGCTCGATTACGAGGCCATTGACGACGACAAACCGACCGCGCTGAAACTCGACGAGAAAGACCCGAAACACGACTTCGCCATGCAATTGCTGGCGCGTTATGGCGATCTCAATGCGCGGCCTGACCCGATCAACCGCTGTGATGGCGCTTACTGCTCGCGGCCGAATATCGACCCGGCCCTGCAAAATGCCGAACAGGCGTTGAGCCGCCTGACGTCGCGCCCGGCGGCCGGTTTGAAGGTGATTGATCATCTCCCTGAAGCGACCCTGCTGCGCGTTGAAACCGCCAGCGGCAAACGCGAGGTATACAGCCTGTTGCGCAACCGCGCGCATAGCAACGTGGCGTTCCTGCTCGGTGAGTCGCTGCGCTATCAACCAGGGCTGGACACGCTGACCATCTACCCGGGCGTGCTCAGCAGTTACCCGAACTTCATCTTCAACATTCCCGCTGATCAGGTGCCGGCGTTTGTCGATGCGATGGAAAACGCCAAGGATGCCAATAGTTTCGAGAAAATCGTTGAACGCTGGGGGATCCGTCGCAGCCATCCGCAATTCTGGTTCTATTTCCACGATTTGAGTCAGTACATCCACGAAACCGACCCGGTGGAAGAGGGCGTGCTGGACATGAACCGCTACGAGAATCTTTGATCATTTGAAACAGGCCGACTGTCACAGATTCAGGTAACACACAAATCCCCTGTAGGAGCTGTCGAGTGAAACGAGGCTGCGATCTTTTGATCTTTCAGAATCAAGATCAAAAGATCGCAGCGTGCCGCAGCTCCTACAGGGATTGAGGTGAATTTGAGGGTGTGATCGGGAGCAGGTGATGTTGATTTCAGTGCAAGCCCTGCGTGCGCTTGCGGCGTGGACGGTGGTCTGCCACCACTTCATGCAGATTTTCTTCGACTTCAAGTCACGCGGACCGATCGGGCAACTGTTCATCGACAAAGGCGCGGTGGGCGTCGATGTCTTCTTCGTCATCAGCGGTCTGGTGATTTTCCTCTCGACCGAGCACAAACCGCTGCCGCCGGCGCGTTTTCTGTTGTATCGGCTGTTTCGCATCGTCCCGGCGTACTGGCTGTACACGCTGTTGATGGCGCTACTGGTGGTGTTTGCCCAGCCGTTGCTACCGGATCAGACCGTGGATTGGGGCCATCTGCTGTTGTCGTTGCTGTTCATTCCTACCGAGAACCCCGGCGGCTACGGCATCTATCCGACGCTGAATGTCGGCTGGACGCTGAATTACGAAATCCTCTTTTACGTGCTGTTTGCCTGGGCGCTGCTGTTCCGTTTGCAGGTGCGTCTGCTGGTGGTCGCGGCGCTGTTGTTCGCCGTGTGTCAGACCTGGACCGGGTTTGGCTGGATCAGCGAGTTCTATCGTTCGGACATCGTCTATGAATTCCTGCTGGGGATTGGCATTGGCATGCTTTATCGCCGGGGCTGGATCGGTGCGGGACTGTGGCTGCCGCTAGCGGCAATCGTGGCGGTATTGCTGACGATCTATCACTTGCCACCGGCGCCGAGGCTGCTGAACTGGGGTGTGCCGAGCGCTGTGCTGGTGATGGCGTGTATCTCACTTGAGCGCTATGTCGAGCGCAGTCGGGTACTCAAACTGCTCGGCGATTGCTCGTATTCGGTGTACCTGATGCACGTTCTGGTGTTGTCGGCGGGTGGATTCATCGCGCGGCGCTACGCTATCAATCCGTATTTGATGTTTGTCGTGTGCGCGCTGGCCATCGGCGTCGGCTCCTGGTTGAGCTACGAATGGGTGGAAAAACGCAGCTATCACTGGCTCAAGGCGCGAATCGACGACGAGGCTGACGAGAATCTTTCCCGACAAAAATACTAGGACTTTGTCCGGCGCAACGATTGGCGTAAACTGCGCCCAAGCCTGCGAGGAGTTTCCATGACCGCTATTACCATTACCGACGCCGCCCACGATTACCTGGCCGATCTGCTCTCCAAGCAGAACACCCCGGGCATCGGCATCCGCGTCTTCATCACCCAGCCTGGCACCCAGTACGCCGAAACCTGCATTGCCTATTGCAAGCCGGGCGAAGAAAAACCTGAAGACACCGCGCTGGGGCTGAAAAGCTTCACCGCTTATATCGATCACTTCAGCGAAGCGTTTCTTGACGACGCCGTTGTCGACTACGCGACCGACCGTATGGGCGGCCAGCTGACCATCAAGGCGCCAAACGCCAAAGTGCCGATGGTCAATGCCGACAGCCCGGTCAACGAGCGTATCAACTACTACCTGCAGACCGAAATCAACCCAGGGCTGGCCAGCCACGGCGGTCAGGTCAGCCTGATCGATGTGGTTGAGGACGGCATCGCCGTGCTGCAGTTCGGTGGCGGCTGCCAGGGCTGCGGCCAGGCGGACGTGACCTTGAAGGAAGGCATCGAGCGCACGCTGCTCGAGCGCATCCCTGAGCTGAAAGGCGTTCGCGACGTGACCGACCACACGCAGAAAGAAAACGCCTACTACTAAGGTGTTCGCTGCGGACATGAAAAACGGCGCCTCGTGAGCGCCGTTTTTTTATGGGTGACATTCAGGAATGCATTCGCGAGCAGGCTCGCTCCCACATTTGAAATGCGGTCAAATGTGGGAGCGAGCCTGCTCGCGAAAGGGCCTTTATGGGCGATAAAGATGTGCATGCCCGGCGCGATACAGCGATGACTCGCTAAACACCTCACTGCCCAGCACCCGGCCGACCAGAATCAACGCCGTACGCCGAAACCCTTTGGCCTCAACCTTCCCGGCAATATCCGCCAGCGTCCCCACCACCCAATCCTGATCCGGCCACGTCGCCCGGTGAATCACCGCAATCGGGCAGTCGGCACCGTAATGCGGCAGCAGTTCCGCCAGAATCTTCTCCAGATGATTGACCCCCAGATGAATCGCCATGGTCGCGCCATGCTGCGCCAGACTGCGGAGTTCTTCGCCTGCCGGCATGGCGGTCTTGTCGGCGTAGCGGGTCAGAATCACGCTTTGCGACACGTCCGGCAGAGTCAGCTCCGCGCCAAGCAACGCCGCACAGGCTGCCGTTGCCGTCACTCCCGGGATGATCTCGAACGGGATATTGAGCTCACGCAGATAACGGATCTGCTCGCCGATTGCGCCATACAGGCTTGGATCGCCGGAATGCACCCGTGCCACATCCTGGCCTTGGATATGCGCGGTTTTGATCAAATCGATGATCTGTTCCAGATGCAACTCAGCGCTGTTCACAACCGTCTCAGCCTGATGGCCATCGAGCACCGCCGCCGGTACCAGCGAGCCTGCATAGATGATCACCGGGCAACTGCGGATCAGCCGCTGGCCTTTGACAGTGATCAATTCCGGGTCGCCGGGGCCGGCGCCGATGAAGTAGACGGTCATCGTTGAATCCTGAGTAAAAGAGGGCACGGCAGCGTTGCAGATGAACAACGCTCATGATCAATGACGGGGATTATCGGGATTTTACGCCGCGCCGGCCAATGCCAGCGTGGCCTGAGCGTATTTTTGTCGGGAAATCAGCAGTTTTGCCGGTGCCTGAATCAGCTGTTCGGCAAGGGCCAGCGCAGCACTTTCCGCCACGCCGTAGCAACCGGTGCGTTCGTAGGCGATTTGCGAATGGTGACTGAGTCGTTGCTGGTAACTGGCCAATTCTTCACTGCTGAAGTACAGCAAGGGCAAGGCCAGTTGTGCAGCCAGTTCTTGCAGGCCCGGCTCGTCGCGCTTCAAGTCGATGCTGGCCAAGGCCTTGACCGTTACAAGCTCGATGCGATGGGCCTGTAACGCTTGATCAAGCAAGGCGCGCAGCGTGCTGGCCGGACAGCCGCGCTGGCAGCCCAGGCCGATCACGAAGGTCGGCGCTGCGCTGTCATCGGTCATGCGTGGTATTGGCCGTCGCTTTTGCGGCGGAACAACCAGGCGCTGATCAGGCCCAGGGCCAGCCAGAACGCTACGTTGGTCAATTGCGAAGCGATTTTGAACTGAGTTTCCAAGGCCTCGGGTGCGAGCATCGAATGCACTTGCGGCTGTGGCGCGCCGATCACGTGCGGCACCGCGAGGATGGCGACACCAAGGATCTTCATCAGCCAGTGACGGCTGAAGGCAATCAGCGACAGGCCGACAGCGGTCGAAGCGGCAGTGCCGATCCACCAGATCTGTCGCGAGGCCAGATCAGCGGCGGCGGTGCCCGGCAATTCCGGTGGCAGGCCCATCGTCGGTGCCAGGACGAATGTCGCGTAACCGGCCAGGCCCCAGAGCAGGCCTTGCGAGGTTTTGGTCGGCGCACGCAGGGTGTAAAGGCCCGCGAGCATCAGAGCAAAACCGACGGCCACGACCAGATTGCCACCCGTGGTCGAAAGCACGCGCTGCCAGCCGTCTTCCGGCTCCCAGGCTTCGGCGTCGTGGGTGTGCGCAGCGGTGCCGGCGGCGTGTTCGTGAACTTCTGCAACCGGTTCGGCTTTCTCGAAGGTCTCTGCCTGAAGAATCAGCGGGGATACCCAGAAGCTTTGCAGCAGGGTGAGGAGCAGGGCGGCCAGCAGGCCGGTGAAACCTGCGGTTTGCGCAATACGCTTGATCATGTCGGCAGGCCTCAGTGGCACGGGAACGCGGCGCTGTGGCGGGTATCGTGGGCGGCGTTGTGCACCGCTTCAATGTGCGAGAAACCGGCGAAGTAGACCAGGCTGGCACCGAGGATCGACGCAAAGATCGCGGCGGTCAGGCGTTGGCTCAGGGTGGTGCTGCTGGAAATTTTGTCCGTGTTGCTGCCGGTGCTGCTGATGATCGACATGGCGCTTCCCTCTGGAGTGTCAGCGGGTGAATCAGAGCGCATGAAAACCCCTGCGGGTCTGGCTCGCAGAGGTTCGAACAGCGCCCGCCCACCGCGGGTTTGTTATGTTCAGCGACGCACAAATGCGGGCTGTGTGTTGCGGGCCGGTCTCCGGGCTCACGAGGGGTTGGCGTCAGGCCGACCTGCAAGCGTCACCTTCCCATGCCTTGCGGACACAGTGGTTTTGACGCTTCGCTCGCTTACCGTTGCGGGGGCAGCACCGGACTGACATGGGCTTGAGTAAAGCACATGAGTCACCGGTTTCCCGTTTCACCCTGTGAAGGGCACCCGTAACAAGGTGTGTAGGAGAGCATGGGGGTGGGGTTTTGGTCAATTTTTGGGTGTATATCCGTTGCTGCGGGTGTGGCTGATTACGGTTCCGCCCTTACGGCGGGTCACTTTTGGCAAACGCCCCAAAAGTAACCAAAAGGGCTTGCTCCTACGTGCGGCCCGCTCGCTGGGGCTCGGGGTTCCTTCGCTCCGGGATCGATCCGGGCGCAGCGTCTCCGGTTTGCTTCGCTGCACCTCCTCCCGCTGTGTTTGGCTGCGCCAAACGGTCGCTGCGCTCCCACGCCCGGATCAATCCCTCCACTCAGCCTTCCGACGTCGCCCGTGGATCAAGATCAAGAGCAGGCGAGCTGACACTCGGCCTATTGAGTGGTGAAGAGCGCGGGTGTTCGGCTTTGATTTGCGTTGTTGCTGCCCCTCATCGGAACGCCGCCCGCCCAGCCCTCTCCCGAGGGAGAGGGAGCCGATTTGTGGGCTTGTCAGAATCTGAGTTCAACGCGGTATCGCACGTCGGCGTATCTCTCGCAATCACCTCGGTCAGTCCCCTCTCCCTCCGGGAGAGGGCTAGGGTGAGGGGCTCTTGATCTGGCTTTGGCTCTTGATCTGGCTTTTTTGCCCCTTCGGCAGGCCGAGCGAAGGTGTTCATCCGGGGGTAGGCGCGCAGCGCCGTTCGACGAAGTCGAACACATCGAGAGGAGGTGCAGCGAAGCAAACCGTAGGCGATGCCCCCGGATGGACACCGTAGCGAGGGAACACTGAGCCTCAGCGAAGTGCCGTACGCCGGGGCAAAGCCTTTTGGGTTACCTTTTCGCTGGGCCGGCACTCCGGCGTTTGGAAAAGGTGACTCGCTGTAAGAGCGAAACCGCCAGCGGCGGCACCCGAAGCAACGGATATGCTCACATAACCAAACCCCAACCCCATTGACCCATAACCACCCGATGCGTAGCCTTGCGCATTCGAGGTTCTTCGGCCGTTGCCGAAGCTAAGAAGGGAACGCGGTCAATGCCGCGGCTGCCCCCGCAACTGTGAACGGTGATGTTCGCTGCCACGCCACTGCCAGCTCAACTGATGAGCCCGCGGGAAGGCGCAGCAAACGCCAGGCCCCGCGCCTGAACGCCGTCAGCCAGGAGACCTGCCTCGTCACAGATTCTCACTACAACCGGGCGGGGTGATCCGGTGGCGAACGCTTCCGGCGCGCACGCGCGTGGCCGGTTCTCGTCCCGTATGCCCGCCGCTTGCCAAAGGGCATACCGATGAAAACACTGGCCAAACTCCCCGTCACCATCGTCACCGGCTTCCTCGGTTCGGGCAAGACCACGCTGCTGCGGCACATGCTCGATAACGCGCAGGGCCGTCGCATCGCGGTGATCGTCAACGAGTTCGGCGAGTTGGGCATTGACGGTGAAATCCTCAAGCAATGCACCATCGGTTGCACTGAAGAAGAAGCCACCGGCCGCGTTTACGAGCTGGCCAACGGCTGCCTGTGCTGCACCGTTCAGGAAGAATTCTTCCCGGTGATGCGCGAGTTGGTTGCGCGTCGCGGCGACCTCGACCACATCCTCATCGAAACCTCGGGCCTGGCCCTGCCAAAACCGCTGGTACAAGCCTTCCAGTGGCCGGAAATCCGCAGTGCCTGCACCGTTGACGCGGTGATCACCGTGGTCGACAGCCCGGCCGTCGCTGCGGGTACCTTCGCTGCGTTCCCGGATCAGGTCGATGCCCAGCGCAAACTCGATCCGAACCTCGATCACGAATCACCACTGCACGAACTGTTCGCCGACCAACTGGCCAGCGCCGACCTCGTCATCCTCAACAAGGCCGACCAGACCAGCCCGGAAGATCTGGCTCGCGTTCGCGCTGAAGTCGCCGAAGAGCTGCCGCCAGCGGTGAAGATCATCGAAGCCAGCAACGGTCGTCTGCCACTGGACGTGTTGATCGGCCTCGGCGCCGGTTCCGAAGAACACATCGACAGCCGCCACAGCCATCACGATCACCACCATGGTGAAGGTGATGACGATCACGATGACCACGATCACGACGCCTTCGATTCGATCTCCATCGAACTGCCGCAAGCCGACGAAAGCCTGCTGCTCGACGCGCTGACGCAACTGGTGGTCAAGCACGGCATCCTCCGGGTCAAAGGTTTCGCCGCCATTCCGAACAAGCCGATGCGTCTGTTGATCCAGGGCGTGGGCACGCGTTTCGACAAGCACTTCGACCGTCAATGGGGCGCCGAGGAAGCGCGCGTCACGCGTCTGCTGTTGATCGGTCAGCAACTCGACGCGGCGCAACTCGAAGCGCAACTGCGCGCCGCGCTCAGCGTTTAAGCCATGCACCTGCTCAGGACCCAGCCCGGCGGTTTCGTCTCGGATGACAACATTGCCGACCTTGGCCAAACCCCCGCCGAGCTGGTGATCCTGTGCAGCGGCGACTCCAGCCTGGCGCTGCTCGCCGAAGCCGCGCAGCAGTTGCCCGATGATTACCCGAGCCTGCGTCTGGCCAACCCGATGCAGGTGCAGAATCATGCTTCGGTCGATCTGTACGTCGATGAAGTGCTGCGCCACGCCAAGGTGATTTTGATTTCGCTGCACGGCGGCATCGCTTATTGGCGCTACGGTGTCGAGCGTTTGATCGAGTTGGCCGAGCGCGGTGTGCAGGTGATTCTGGTGCCGGGCGATGATCGGCCCGACCCGGAACTCAGCGACTTGAGCACCGTCAATGCCGAAGATCGTGATCGGCTCTGGCAGTTTTTGCGTCAGGGCGGTATGGGCAATGCGCTGGATTTCTTCCGCTGTCTGGCCAACCGTTGGCTCGCCCGTGATTACACCTGGGAAGAACCGCAGACCCTGCCGCGTACGGCGATTTACCACCCGAACAAAACCTCCGCTGCACTGAGTGACTGGCAAGCCGAATGGTTGCCGGAAAACCCGGTGGCGGCGGTGCTGTTTTACCGCTCGCATCTGCAAGCGGCGAACACCGCGTTCATTGATGTGTTCTGCCAGCGCTTGCAGGCGGCGGGGTTGAATCCGCTGCCGATCGCCGTGGCCAGCCTGAAAGAACCCGGCTGCCTGGCGGCGGTCGAGGATTGGCTGGACGAGGTCGAGGCGGGGGTGATCCTCAACACCACCGGTTTCGCCCAGTCCAGCCCCGAAGCGCCGCATCTGCGGCCGTTCCGCCGCAATATTCCGGTGATCCAGGCAATCTGCGCGCAGGACAACGAGCCCGGCTGGCGCGCCAGCGAGCAAGGCCTCGGCCCGCGCGATCTGGCCATGCATATTGCCTTGCCGGAGCTGGACGGGCGGATCATCAGCCGACCGATCAGCTTCAAGGATCTGGCTTGGCGCAGCGAGCGCAGTCAGTCCGATGTGGTCTGCTACCGCGCGCAGCCTGAGCGCATGGATTTCGTCGCTGAACTGGCGCGACGCTGGATCGATCTGGCGCGGGTGCCGAATGGCGAAAAACGCATTGCGTTGATCCTCGCCAACTATCCGACTCGTGATGGACGCATCGGTAATGGCGTCGGTCTCGACACACCGGCAGCGGCGCTGAATATTCTGCGTGCGTTGCAGGTCGAAGGTTATCCGGTCACGACAGAGTTGCCGCATAGCGGCACTGCGTTGATCCAGCAATTGCTCGGTGGCGTCAGCAACGATCTCGACACCATTGATCAGCGACCATGCCAGCAAAGTCTGGCGATGGACGCTTACCTGACGATGTTCAACACACTGCCTGAAGCTAATCGTGCGGCTGTGGTTGCGCGTTGGGGAACGCCAGAAAACGATCCGATGTGCCGCGACGGGCGGATGATGATCGCCGGCATTCGCTTCGGCCTGACCTTCGTCGGCATCCAGCCGGCACGCGGTTATCAGGTCGATCCGAGCGCGGTCTATCACGACCCGGATCTGGTGCCGCCGCATGCGTATCTGGCGTTCTATTTCTGGCTGCGCAACACCTACGGCGCCCACGGCGTGATTCACGTTGGCAAGCACGGCAACCTCGAATGGCTGCCGGGCAAAGGCGTGGGCCTTTCGGAGCATTGCTGGCCGGATGCGCTGCTCGGGCCGCTGCCGAATATCTATCCGTTTATCGTCAACGACCCGGGTGAGGGCGCGCAGGCCAAACGGCGTACGCAAGCGGTTATCATCGACCACCTGATGCCGCCGCTGACCCGCGCCGAAACCTACGGCCCGCTGCGCAATCTGGAACTGCTGGCCGACGAATATTACGAAGCGCAGTTGCTCGATCCGCGCCGCGCCCGTGAGCTGCAGCGCGACATTCTGCAATTGGTCCGCGAGACGCAGATCGACCGCGAACTGCAACTCGATGCCGCGCTCGACAGCGACGCCGATGCGGCGATCTGGTTGCCGCGTCTGGATACTTATTTGTGTGATCTGAAGGAATCGCAGATCCGCGATGGTTTGCACGTGTTCGGTGAATCGCCGACCGGGCGTTTGCGTATTGATACGTTGCTGGCGCTGCTGCGCATTCCACGCGGAGACGGGAAGGGCGCGCAATCGAGCCTGCTGCGCGCACTGGCCAAAGCCTTCGAACTGGGTTTCGATCCGCTCGATTGTGCGTTGGCCGATCCATGGACAGGCCCGCGTCCCGATCAATTGCAATCGATCAGCGAGGAAGTCTGGCGCACCGCCGGCGACACCCGCGAACGTCTTGAACTGTTTGCCACACAGCTGATTTTCCAAGCTTTGCACGATCCATGTGGGAGCGAGCTTGCTCGCGAAGGCGTCGTGTCAGCCAGCACTTCATTCACTGACACACAGCTTTCGCGAGCAAGCTCGCTCCCACAGGGACCTCGGTGGTCTGAAGTCAGTGCAATCATTGACCACCTGCGCGAAGTCGTCGCCCCGCGCCTGGACGCCTGCGGTCCCGCCGAAATGCGCGGCCTGCTCGACGCCCTCAGCGGCCGTTTCGTCCCCGCCGGCCCGAGCGGCGCGCCCAGTCGTGGTCGCCTCGACGTGTTACCGACCGGCCGTAATTTCTACTCGGTCGACGTGCGCAATCTGCCGACTACCACCGCATGGCGCATCGGTTTCCAGTCAGCAACGTTGATTCTTGAGCGTCACCTGCAGGACCACGGCGATCACCTGCGCCAACTGGGCCTGTCGGTCTGGGGCACGGCAACCATGCGCACCGGCGGCGACGACATCGCTCAGGCGATGGCGTTGATGGGCGTGCGTCCGGTGTGGGCCACTGGCAGTCAGCGTGTCGATGATTTCGAGATTCTGCCGTTGAGCCTGCTCGACCGTCCGCGTGTGGATGTCACGCTGCGAGTCTCCGGATTCTTCCGCGATGCCTTTGCCAACCTGATCCGCCTGTTCGACGCCGCTGTGCAAGCAGTGGCGGCACTGGACGAGCCGGACGATCTCAATCCGCTGGCGGCAAAAGTGCGCGCCGAGCGCGATGAACTGCTGCAATCGGGCCTCGATGAAGACACCGCGCGGCGTCAGGCCGGCTGGCGGATTTTCGGTGCCAAACCCGGTGCCTACGGTGCGGGCGTGCAGGGCGCTATCGACGGGCGTTTGTGGCAGAGCCGCGACGATCTGGCCGAGGTTTATCTGAATTGGGGCGCCTACGCTTACGGTGGTTCCGACGAAGGCACCGCCGCCCGTGAACAATTCGCGCAGCGCCTGAGTCAGGTGCAAGCGGTGCTGCAGAATCAGGACAATCGCGAGCACGACTTGCTCGATTCCAACGACTATTACCAGTTCCAGGGCGGCATGCTTGCTGCCGTGGAAACCCTGCGTGGCGAGGCGGCGGCCAGTTATCACGGCGATCACAGTCAGCCGGATCTGCCGAAGATTCGCACGCTGAAAGAAGAGCTGAACCGGGTGATTCGCTCGCGAGCGGCCAATCCGAAATGGATCGACGGGGTCAAGCGCCACGGCTATAAAGGCGCGTTCGAAATGGCCGCGACGGTTGATAACCTGTTCGCGTTTGATGCGACGACGCAGTTGATCGATGACCACCAGTACGCGTTGTTGGCGGATGCTTATTTGCTGGATCCGGCGACTCGAGAGTTTGTGCGCGAGCATAATCCGCATGCGCTGCGGGACATGACCGAGCGCATGTTGGAGGCTCAACAGCGGGGGATGTGGCAGGAGCCGGGGGCTTATAAAGAGGCGCTGGAAAATCTGCTGCTGGATATTGAGGAAGATATGTAGCCGCTCAAAAGCTACCCTCACCCCAGCCCTCTCCCGGAGGGAGAGGGGGCCGATCTATGTTGCTGTCAAAACTTGAGCTCGGCTCGATATATCAGGTCGGCGTAAATCGCCAGAACACCTCGGTCAGTTCCCTCTCCCTCCGGGAGAGGGCTAGGGTGAGGGCCATCCCAACTGACACACCACAACGCCAAGAACACCAATGACCACGACAGAGAAAAACCAAATGACCGACTCCCCGCATTTCCCTCTTTCCGCCGTGGTCGGCGCCGATGACCTGAAACTCGCCCTGTGCCTCACCGCCATCGACCCGAAAATCGGCGGTGTGCTGATCGAAGGCCCGCGTGGCATGGCCAAATCCACCCTGGCCCGTGGCCTGGCCGATCTGCTCGCCAGCGGCCAGTTTGTCACCTTGCCGCTGGGCGCCACCGAAGAACGTCTGGTCGGCACCCTCGACCTCGACGCCGCCCTCAGCGAGGGCCGCGCGCAATTCTCACCGGGCGTACTTGCCAAGGCGGACGGCGGCGTGCTCTACGTCGATGAAGTCAATCTGCTGCCTGATCACCTTGTCGACCTGCTGCTCGATGTCGCCGCCAGCGGTACCAACCTGATCGAGCGCGACGGTATTTCCCATCGGCATTCGGCGAAGTTCGTACTGATCGGCACGATGAACCCGGAAGAGGGCGAGCTGCGTCCGCAACTGCTCGACCGCTTCGGCTTGAACGTCGCCCTCGGCGGCCACACCGCACCGGCCGAACGCGGGCAGATCATTCGTCGGCGACTGGATTTCGACAGCGACCCGCAAGCGTTCTGCACGCAGTGGGAAGCTGAGCAACAAGCCCTGCGTTTGCGTTGCGAAAATGCTCGCGCTGCCTTGGCTGATATTGCGCTGGACGATGCCGCGCTGGCGCAGATCACCGAGCGTTGTTTTGCTGCCGGGGTCGATGGACTGCGTGCCGATCTGGTCTGGTTACGCGCCGCTCGTGCTCACGCGGCATGGCGTGGGGCTGCGGTGATTGGCGAAGAAGATATCGACGCCGTGGCCGAGTTTGCCCTGCGCCATCGTCGTCGTGAGCAAGCGCCTTCGAGTCCGCAACAACCGGCTCAGTCGCCGGCCGAGACTCAAGCCTCGTCGAGTGAAGGCCAGGGCCAGTGGGGCGACATGCCGGCGCCCGCGCTCGCCACGGGCGCGCGACGCGAAGTGCCGAGCTGGCCAAAAAAGCTTTAGGCATTCGCCCCCGATCCGACGCGGGGGCGAATGCCAGACCCCGCGCCGGACGGCTGGACAACGGACGCCAAGGCAAGCGTCATGTCGCTCGCAACGGTACGGTGAACTGGCCGGGCACGTTGCTCAACGGGCGTCCTCAGGGACGTGAAGATCTGCTGTTTCAACTGCGCACGCGCTCGCCGCATGAACTGTGGCTGGTCATCGTCGATGCCTCCGCCTCGACGCGACGCCATCACGCCTTGAGCGATGCCAAAGGTTTGCTCGCGCAACTGTTCGATGATGCCTATCGCCAGCGTGCGCGCCTGGCCTTGTTGACGGCCAGTGGCTCGGCGCCGAAATGGCAGGTGCAAGGGTTGAAGGCGTCCAGTGGTTTGCGTGTCTGGCTGGAGGCTTTGGGCGCGGGCGGCGGCACACCGTTGCTGGCGGCGCTGGGGCAGGCAGAGCAATGGCTGGCGGTGCGGCGCAAGCGTTTTCCTGCCGAGCAGCAGCGGTTGCTGGTGGTGACCGATGGGCGTTTGAAACAGTGGTCAGGATTGCCGGCACTGGCGTGTCCGGGGTTGTTGATCGATATCGAGCGCGGCCCGATCCGGTTGGGTCGGGCACGGGATCTGGCTTCAGCGTTGAGTGCAGAGTATCGACATATTGATGAGCTGATTTCTCTCTGAGTTTTTTTGCGACTGGTCGGGCCTCATCGCGAGCAGGCTCACTCCTACATTTGGAATGCGTTCCCCTGTAGGAGTGAGCCTGCTCGCGATTGCATCGACCCGGTCTGGAGCCAACCAACCAGAAACCGCATCACTGCACTATGCTGCACCCAGCCCAATCACAAGGAGTGAGCGATGCGCGTACTGGTCAAAAACCCCGCAGACGATTTCCGCGTCAAAGCCTACGCCGGCACCAACGGCGTGCTGCTGGCCATGGATCTGGCCGAACCGCGGCGCAAGGGCTTGCTGGGATTTGCCATCGAAAAGCAGCAGGGCAGCAAACCGTGGTTGTTCCTGTTCAACAGCTTGACCTTCCCGAACAAGGCTCACACCTTCCCCCAGTTCCACGCCACCCCAAGCGATAAAGCCCCGCTGCAGAAATTTCGCTGGGCCGATTACGCGGTCAATCCGGGCATGACCCTTCACTATCGCGTGCATCTGGCCTACGGCACTGCGGATGCCGTGCAGTTGGGTGAGTCGCTGCAGCTGACGATTACCTCCGATGACGGTCAGCCGAGCAATCAAAGCGTGATATTCAATCGTGCTGTCGCCGCCAGTCAGGCCTTCCAGCGCAAGTTCCCCGAGCTGGACGCGCTGATCAGCGCCAACAAGAATCTGCCCATCGAGGCCTGGCCCGACGCGCTACGGCAATGGCTGGAAAACGGCTTGCTCGCACGCTTGCTCGGGTTTATCGCGCGTGCCGTCGATGGCCAGTGGGCGCTGGACATTGCCATTTACGAATATCAATTGCAGGCGATCGTCGATGCGGTGAACGCGGCGTTCACGCGGGGCGTGAAGGTGCGGGTGCTGTATCACGCCCGGCCAGATGACGAAGACACCACGATCAACGAAGCGAGCCTGGCGGCACTGCCTCCGGCGAGCAAACGCGGGCGAGTGACCCACAACATCTTTCACAACAAGTTCATGGTCCTCAGCCGCGTCGATGCCAGTGAGGAGCGTCAGCCTGAAGCGGTTTTGTGTGGCAGCACCAACTTCACCGCCAACGGCGTTTATCGTCAGGCCAACGTGGTGCATGTGCTGGATGATGAATCGATCGCCGCCAGCTATCTGCAGACGTTCGAGCAGATCTGGGCGCAGCCGGATGATATCGGCGCAACCCGTGACTGGGTGACTGAACACAACCCGATGAATCCGCAGCAACCTTTGTTCGCCGGGTTTTCACCGCGCACCGGCGGCGCGGATCTGCAGGAGTTTGTGCGGATCATCGGTGCTGCGAAAAAGGACGTGCTGTTCGTCACCGCGTTCTCGCTGCCCGACGCAATTCTCAACGCCTTGCTTGGCCAGCCCCACGATGACATTTTGCGTTATGGCCTGCAGAACACGGCCAGCCGCATCACTGGCTTCCATGCCGACCGCAGCGCCGAATTCGCCGCCACCGCGTTGCTCAATACCGGGCTGGAAGGCTGGCTGCGCGAGAACATGAAAGGCCAGAAAGGCAATCTCCTGGTGCACACCAAAGCGGTAGTCACCGACTTCACCACGGACACGCCGACGATCATCAGCGGCAGCCACAACCTCAGCGCTTCGGCCAGTAACGGCAATGACGAAAACTACCTGATCATTCGCGGCGATACCGATCTTGCCGACCGCTATGGTCTGGAACTGCTGCGGTTCTACGAGAATTACCGCTTTCGTTATTTCGCGAAGAAACTGGCGTTGAAGCAGGTGAGTCCATTGGCGATAGACGACAGTTGGACCAACGATTACTACCTCGAAGGGGATTTGCGCCAGTTGTCGCGTTTGCGTTTTGCCGGCCGCTGAAACCGTACTGTAGAAGCTGCCGAAGGCTGCGATCTTTTGATCTTGTTTTTAAGAATCAAAATCAAAAGATCGCAGCCTGCGGCAGCTCCTACAGAGGTATTCGGGGCGGATTACAGATTTTGAAATGATTTGCCTCTGTAGGAAATGTTCCCAATGCCTGTACGCTCCAAGGCCATTTTTCATTCAGGATTTGCATGAACACCCTCTCGGAGCCTCCCAGTCGTACCTTCCCCTCGCGCCATGGCGCGGTCTTGACGCACTCGCAGCATCCAGTTTTCCGACACCCGACTATCGTAGATAACGCGGCCCCAGAGCCTTTGCGTTGCGCTTTGCCGTGTCCGGCAGCCTGAATCAACCGAGAGAGATAGAGACGTTTTATGGAATGGTTAGCGGATCCCACAGCCTGGTTAGGCTTGTTGACTTTGATCGTGCTGGAACTGGTGCTGGGTATCGACAACCTGGTGTTCATCGCAATCCTCGCGGACAAACTGCCGCCGCATCAACGTGACCGTGCGCGGATTATCGGTCTGTCGCTGGCGCTGATCATGCGCCTTGGTCTGTTGGCGAGTATTTCCTGGCTGGTCACCCTCACGCAGCCTTTGTTCGAGGTGTTCGACAAGAGCTTCTCCGGCCGCGACCTGATCATGCTGTTCGGTGGTGTGTTCCTGCTGTTCAAGGCCACCATGGAATTGCACGAGCGCCTTGAAGGCCACATCGGTGAGCGCACGACCAACGCTGCTTATGCCATGTTCTGGCCGATCGTTGCGCAGATCGTGGTGCTCGATGCGGTGTTCTCCCTCGATGCGGTGATCACCGCCGTGGGCATGGTCGATGAGTTGGCGGTGATGATGATCGCGGTGATCATCTCGATCGGCTTGATGATTGTCGCCAGCAAGCCGTTGACGCGTTTCGTCAACGCGCACCCGACGGTGATCATGCTGTGTCTGGGCTTCCTGATGATGATCGGTTTTGCCCTGACGGCCGAAGGTCTGGGCTTCCACATTCCGAAAGGCTATCTGTACGCCGCGATCGGTTTCTCGATTCTGATCGAGGTGTTCAACCAGATCGCCCGCGCTCGACGCAAACGTTCGATGCAAGGCCTGCGGCCGATTCGCGAGCGCACGGCGCATGCGGTCATGCGCTTGCTGGGCGGGCGCAAACTAGCGGCGGAAGAGGTTGGCGAGGAGATCTCCGACCTGCTCGACGACGGTGACGCGCCAAGCGCGGAACTGTTCGACCGCCGTGAACGGGTGATGATCAGCGGCGTACTGCAACTGGCTGAGCGCCCGATTCGCGGACTGATGACCGTGCGCGCCGATGTCGACACGATTGATCTGGCCGATGACCGCGAGGCGATTCGTACCCGCTTGATGCACTCGTCCTACTCGCGTCTGCCGTTGATTCGCAACGGTGCGGTGGATGAACCGTTGGGCTTCGTGCACAAGAAGGAACTGCTCAAGGAGTATCTGGCCGGCGCCGAACCGAATCTGGAACATCTGGCGCGCAAGACCCTCAACCTGCTCGACAGCTATTCGATCCTCAATGCGCTGGAGCAGATGCGCGCGGCCTCAACGCACATTGCCTTCGTGGTCAACGAATTCGGTGATTTTGTCGGTGTGTTGACCATGACCGACATTCTCGAATCGATCGCCGGTGAGCTGCCGGACGCCAGCGAGATCGAAGGCCCGGACGTGATCGAGGAGCAGGGCGGGTTCATCGTCAGCGGCGCGTTGAACCTGGCGCGTGTGCGTCAACGCACCGGGTTTGGCGCCTCGGCGACTGAGGACTATCAGACCATGGCCGGGTTGGTGATGAGCCTGCTGGATCGTCTCCCGGTCATCGGTGATCGCCTGGAGCATGCAGGCTGGCAGATGACGGTCAAAGCGGTAGAAGAGCGGCGGGTGACACGGGTGCTTTTGGAGCGCGCACCAGCGTAATTCTGGAGTTCTCTACTAATTGTGCCGGCCTCTTCGCGAGCAGGCTCGCTCCCACAATGGAATGCGTTTCAATGTGGGAGCGAGCCTGCTCGCGAATGCTTGGGGTCAGGCACCGCAGTATTCACTGATGAAAAGTGTAGCGATCCTTCCCCCTATGCTTTGACGCAAACAACGCCTCTTACGCCTTGAGCAGCGCCTGATTCAGCGAATCGCAATCCTCGACCCGGGTCTTATCGATACTGGTGGTCACCGGTTGAGGAATTTTCGCAGGCGAGCACGTGCAACAGTGCGCAGAGTACGAAGTGTCTGACGCAGCCAAGGCAGATCATGCGTTTGTTTGCGGGCGGCAACGGGCGCTTTGGTCTTGCCGATGTGCTCGGCGAAATCCCGTGCGAGGGTTTCTTCCGTGCCGATGCCCTTGAGTTTTTTCACCAGCCGGCCGTTCTTGTAAAACAGCACGGTGGGCGTCCCGGTGACCAGCGGATGGCGCGGGGACTCGCTGGTATTGAGCATGTAGATATTGGCGCGATGCCGGTATGGCTCGGCCGTCTGGCGAAAGATCGGCCCGGCCCACTCGCAGGCGGGGCAATGTTCGTTGGCGAAATAAAGGATGACCGGGCGCCAGGTTTTCAGTGTTTTTTGATAGGTGGCCGGCAAGGTTGCGAAAGGGATTGTCGAGTTCATTGAAACTCCTCTCGGAATACAGCGCTGGTGCGTTCACGGTAAAAAGCGAGCTGTCACGATGTGAAAGAACGCTCGCTTTTAATAGCGTTGGCTCAGAGCAACTTGGATAGCGTGATATCGCCGAAGTAAGAGCCGAGTTGATCAAATGTGCCATCATTGGATTCAGCAGTGACTTTGAACGCGAGAGTCGCAAGCGGCGCAGTGAAGATTTGCCATTTGAGTGTCCATTCCTGCTGTTGCCCGCCGACCTCAAGGTAAACCGGATCTCCTGTCGGAATGGGCTGAACAGTGATGCGGCCAGCATAACCACGTAGTGTTTTCATTCTTGCAAACACCATAAATAGCCCGCCACCTTCGTTACCCAGCTTAACGTCCTGACTGATGGAGTCAGGTGTGGCGATAATGCAGTGACCATTCACATAACTGACGTTTGTTGGATTGGTTGCGGTCCAGTGATCGCCTTGATTGGCGAAATCACCGTTTTTAATCAGATTGGCCATTTCAAAAATCCTTATTGAGATTTTGGGTTCGTCTCCTGACCCGTTCGGTCCAAACCAGTAGGCCTATCAATTCACCGGTCAACAACTGTCAACTCTGACAGGTTGAGCCGCAAATCCGACGAGCGGTTACCTGTAGTCAGTCCATTTTTCAAGTCCGATTCATTGTTTTATGTGTGCATCAATCGGTCGCGCACATGCCCTTGAATGTGACGTTACTTCCCACTCGCTTGCCCTCAATAGTGCCGGTCAAACCTTTACTGGCAATAGTCGCGCGCAGATCCGCGGGCTAACTTGTTGAACCGATTAATGTTTCTGAAGACCTGGGTTTTATTGCCAAAGCTATGGCACACTTTCTGCTGTCTATTCCGCAGTAACAAACCGAGTTCCGGTATAGCGGAATAAACACCATTCTGGAGTGCTTGCCATGCATCGCCGTCCTTCGTTGTTCAAAGCGTGTGTTCTTGTTCTTGCGGCTTCGTCCGCTGTCATGGGTATGGCCCAGGCAGCCGACAGCAAGCTCGACAGTGTTCTGGCCCGAGGCAAGTTGATCGTGGGCACCGGCAGCACCAATGCGCCGTGGCACTTTCAGGGCGCGGACGGCAAGTTACAGGGCTTCGATATCGACATCGCGCGGATCGTCGCCAAAGGTCTGTTCAACGACCCGAGCAAAGTCGAGTTCGTGGTGCAGTCGTCCGATGCGCGGATTCCCAATCTGCTCACCGACAAGGTCGACATGAGCTGCCAGTTCATCACCGTCACCGCCAGCCGTGCGCAGCAGGTGGCGTTCACCCTGCCGTACTACCGCGAAGGCGTTGGCCTGTTGCTGCCGAATAACAGCAAGTACAAGGAAATCGAAGACCTGCAAGCCGCCGGCGACAGCGTCACCGTGGCCGTGCTGCAAAACGTCTATGCCGAAGAGCTGGTGCATCAGGCGTTGCCAAAAGCCAAGGTCGATCAGTACGACAGTGTTGATCTGATGTATCAGGCGGTGAACTCCGGCCGCGCCGATGCCGCCGCCACCGACCAGTCCTCGGTGAAATACCTGATGGTGCAGAACCCTGGCCGCTACCGCAGCCCGAGCTATGCGTGGAGCCCGCAGACTTACGCGTGCGCGGTTAAACGCGGCGATCAGGACTGGCTGAACTTCGTCAACACCGCGCTGCATGAAGCCATGACCGGCGTTGAATTCCCGACCTATGCCGCCTCGTTCAAGCAATGGTTCGGTGTAGATCTGCCGTCGCCAGCGATCGGTTTCCCCGTCGAATTCAAATGATCCCGTGAGAGTGGGGCGATGCACGTCGCCCCGCTCAAGGTACTGCTGACCATGAACTATCAGTTGAACTTTGCCGCCGTCTGGCGCGATTTCGACACCTTGCTGGCGGGGCTCGGTCTGGGCCTTGAACTGGCGCTGGTGTCAATCGCCATCGGCTGCGTGATCGGCCTGCTGATGGCGTTCGCTTTGCTCTCGAAGCATCGCGCCTTGCGGGTGCTGGCTTCGGTGTACGTCACGGTGATCCGTAACACGCCGATTCTGGTGTTGATTCTGTTGATCTACTTTGCCTTGCCAAGCCTGGGCATTCGTCTGGACAAGATTCCGTCGTTCATCATCACCCTGTCGTTGTACGCCGGGGCGTACCTGACCGAAGTGTTCCGCGGCGGTTTGCTGAGCATCCCTAAAGGGCAGCGCGAAGCCGGGCTGGCGATCGGTCTCGGCGAGTGGCAGGTCAAGGCCTACGTCACCGTGCCGGTGATGCTGCGCAATGTCTTGCCGGCGCTGTCGAACAACTTCATTTCGCTGTTCAAGGACACCTCGCTGGCCGCCGCAATTGCAGTCCCGGAGCTGACCTATTACGCGCGCAAGATCAACGTCGAGAGCTACCGGGTGATCGAAACCTGGCTGGTGACCACGGCGTTGTATGTCGCGGCCTGTTACCTCATTGCCATGCTGCTGCGTTACCTCGAGCAGCGTCTGGCGATCCGCCGATAGGAGGCTGCGATGTACGAATCTCCCAGTTGGTTACATGAATTGTGGATTGCGCGGGAGCCACTGTGGCAGGGCTTTTTGACCAGTGTGCAAGTGTCAGCGCTGGCGATCCTGCTCGGCACGATGCTCGGCGTGGTCGCCGGTCTGGTGCTGACGTACGGCAAGTTCTGGATGCGCGCACCGTTTCGGTTTTACGTTGATCTGATTCGCGGCACGCCCGTGTTCGTGCTGGTACTGGCCTGCTTCTATATGGCGCCGGCACTGGGCTGGCAGATCAGCGCGTTTCAGGCCGGGGCCTTGGGCCTGACGCTGTTCTGCGGTTCCCACGTTGCCGAAATCGTGCGCGGTGCGCTGCAAGCGTTGCCGCGCGGGCAGATGGAAGCGAGCCAGGCCATCGGCCTGACGTTCTATCAATCCCTTGGCTACGTATTGTTGCCTCAGGCGCTGCGGCAGATCCTGCCGACCTGGGTCAACTCGTCCACCGAAATCGTCAAGGCCTCGACCTTGCTCTCGGTGATCGGCGTCGCCGAACTGCTGCTCAGCACGCAACAGATCATCGCCCGGAACTTCATGACGCTGGAGTTCTACCTGTTCGCCGGTTTTCTGTTCTTCGTCATCAACTACGGCATCGAATTACTCGGCCGGCACATTGAAAAACGGGTGGCCCTGCCATGACTCAAGCTCAAGTTTCCTCACAGCCTCAGGCGTTGCTGGACATCCGTGGCCTGCACAAACAGTACGGCGCAGTCGAAGTGCTCAAAGGTGTCGACCTGAGCATGCAGCGCGGCAACGTGGTGACGCTGATCGGCTCCAGCGGTTCGGGCAAGACCACGCTGTTGCGTTGCGTGAACATGCTCGAAGAGTTCCAGGGCGGGCAGATTCTGCTCGACGGTGAATCCATCGGTTACGACGAGGTCAACGGCAAGCGCGTTCGGCATGCGGAAAAAGTCATCGCCCGCCATCGCGCGATGACCGGCATGGCGTTCCAGCAGTTCAACCTGTTCCCGCATCTGACTGCGTTGCAGAACGTTACCCTGGGCCTGCTCAAGGTGAAGAAGATGCACAAGGACGAAGCCGTGGTCCTCGCGGAAAAATGGCTGGAGCGCGTCGGCTTGCTGGAGCGGCGCAATCACTTTCCCGGCCAGTTGTCCGGTGGTCAGCAACAGCGCGTGGCGATTGCCCGGGCGATTGCGATGAACCCGAGTTTGATGCTGTTCGATGAGGTCACCTCGGCACTCGATCCGGAACTGGTCGGCGAAGTGCTCAACGTGATCAAGGGCCTGGCCGAGGACGGCATGACCATGTTGTTGGTGACCCACGAAATGCGTTTCGCTTTCGAGGTCTCGGACAAGATCGTTTTCATGAATCAGGGGCGAATCGAAGAGCAGGGGCCTCCCAAGGAACTGTTCGAACGCCCGCAATCGCCGCGTCTGGCTGAGTTTCTCAAGAGCACGCGGTTTTAACTTCCGTTTTGAATCAGGAGAAGTACCCATGAGCATTACCCGTTACGGCACTGGCAGCACCGCCGCGGGCGGCCAGCCCCGTCCATTCGCTCGCGCCGTTGAAGCGGATGGCTGGCTGCACGTATCCGGCCAGGTGCCGGCGGTGGATGGCGAGATCATTGTCGGCGGCATCGTCGAACAGACTCACCAGACCATGAAGAACCTGATCGCGATTCTCGAAGAGGCCGGTTATGGTCTGGAGGATGTGGTGCGGGCCGGCGTGTGGCTGGACGATCCACGGGATTTCAGCAGTTTCAACAAGGTGTTTGGCGAGTACTTCAAGCCGGAACATGCCCCGGCGCGGGCCTGTGTGCAGGCGAGCATGATGGTTGATTGCAAGGTCGAGATCGACTGCATCGCGTACAAGAAAAAGGCTTGAAAATTGCTGCGTTGCTTAGGCCGCAGCCCCTCACCCTAACCCTCTCCCAAGGGAGAGGGGACTGATCTGTATCGATGCGGATTTTGCGTATGACGCTTGCATTTACATCGATACGGTTAGGCTCTCTCCCTCTGGGAGAGGGGACTGATCTCTATCGATGCAGGTTTTGGCGGCTTATCACAACATGTGCATCGATACAGTCAGGCTCTCTCCCTCTGGGAGAGGGGACTGATCTCTATCAATGCAGGTTTTGGCGGCTGATCACAACATGTGCATCGATGCAGTCAGGCTCCCTCCCTCTGGGAGAGGGGAATGATCCCTATCGATGCAGATTTGGCGGCTGACCACAACATGTGCATCGATGCAGTCAGGCTCCCTCTCCCTCTGGGAGAGGGCGGGGGGTGAGGGCAGCAATCCGACTGACACAACCCCAAGGGCCAGTTACCATCCGGCGACTCTGAATGGAAACCACTGAAATGACCGAAGACACCATCAAGCGCCGGGCTCGCGGTCTGGACCGGGCGTTCGATATCCTCGATTTCCTCAAGGAGATCGGCCAGCCACTGCGCCCGAATGACATCGCCAACGGCATCGGCAGCCCGAAATCCACCGTCTACGAACTGGTCGCCTCGCTGCTGGAACGACGGATTCTGGAGCCAGTGGGCAAGGACGGTCACGTCTATCTGGGTCGGCAGTTGTACTTTCTCGGTCAGGCGCACTTACGTCACTTCGACCTCAGTCGCGAGGCCGATCACGCCTTGCAGGAGATCGTCAGCCAGACCCATGAAACCGCGCAGATGTGCCTGCTCAACGGCCGTAAATACACGGTGGCACTGATGAAGGAGGGCGAGCGGCATTTCCGTATTTCCTCCGACATCGGTGAAAACGCGCCCATCCCGTGGACGGCTTCCGGGCGTCTGTTGCTCGCGCACTTGAGCGATCAACAGATCATCGACCTGATCGACGAAGACGACTTCATCCTGCCCGATGGCGAACGCCTGCCGCTGGAACGTTTTCTGGCGGAGATCCGTCAGGCCGGCATCGATGGATTTTTCTCCTTCGACAGTGTCGCCGACACCTTCACCCATTGCTTCGCCGCGCCGGTCAAAGACCCGCAAGGCGTGGCCATTTGCACCTTGTGCATCGTCGCGCCACGGGCCGATGCGAAAAACAATTACAACGACTATCGCCGGGTGCTGATCGAGAGCGCCAACAGCCTCGCCCGGCGCATCAACGAATAACCACGGCTGCCTGCGGCCGCGAAAGTGAGGAGTTCGACCATGACGACTGCCATCAATACTGCCGGGGAAAAGGGCGACGCCGCCATCGGCGCGCACCTGACGCGTGACGTCAGTCTGCCGGCGCTGGTGCTGCATCGCGCAGCGCTGGAGCACAACATCCGCTGGATGCAGAAGTTTGTCAGCGACAGCGGTGCGGAACTGGCGCCCCACGGCAAAACCAGCATGACCCCGGCACTGTTCAAGCGTCAGCTCGACGCCGGCGCCTGGGGCATTACCCTCGCCAGCGCGACCCAGACCCGCGCCGCTTACGCCCACGGCGTGCGCCGGGTGTTGATGGCCAACCAACTGGTCGGCACGCCGAACATGGCGTTGATCGCCGACCTGCTGGCAGATCCGTCGTTCGATTTCTATTGCATGGTCGATCATCCGGACAACGTCGCCGACCTCGGCGCCTACTTCGCCTCGCGCGGGGCGAAGCTGAACGTGATGATCGAGTATGGCGTGGTCGGCGGCCGTTGCGGTTGCCGCAGCGAGCAGGAAGTCATCGAACTGGCCAAGGCCATCAACGCGCAACCGGCGCTGGCCCTGACCGGTATCGAAGGTTACGAAGGGGTGATTCACGGTGATCACGCGATCAGCGGCATTCGTGAATTTGCCGCGTCGCTGGTGCGTCTGGCGGTGCAGTTGCAGGACAGCGGCGCGTTCGCCATCGCCAAGCCAATCATCACCGCCTCGGGTTCGGCGTGGTACGACCTGATTGCTGAATCCTTCGAAGCGCAGAACGCCGCCGGGCGTTTCCTCAGCGTGTTGCGTCCGGGCAGTTACGTGGCGCATGACCATGGCATCTACAAAGAAGCGCAGTGCTGCGTGCTCGACCGCCGCAGCGATCTGCACGAAGGCCTGCATCCGGCGCTGGAAGTCTGGGCGCACGTGCAGTCGCTGCCGGAGCCGGGTTTTGCGGTGATCGCGCTGGGCAAACGTGATGTTGCGTTCGATGCCGGTTTGCCGGTGCCGCTGCTGCGTTACAAGGCCGGCGTGGTGCCGGCGCTGGGCGATGACGTCGGTGCGTGCAAGGTTACGGCGGTGATGGATCAACACGCGTTCATGACTGTGGCGCCGGGCGTTGAGTTGCGCGTGGGTGACATCATTTCCTTTGGTACGTCGCACCCGTGCCTGACGTTCGACAAGTGGCGTGTGGGGTTGTTGGTGGATGAGCAGTTGTCGGTGATCGAGAGCATGGAGACCTGTTTCTAAAGCTTGAGACCGAGTCGCGGCCATTCGCGAGCAGGCTCGCTCCCACAGGGGAATGCATTCCAAATTGTGGGAGCGAGCCTGCTCGCGAAGGCGCCAGTCCAGACACTATCGATCAACCAGAGACAGCACAAGATGAACACCCTCAGCCCCCTGGGCCCGAACACCCCGCGCATCGCCCTGATCGGCGAATGCATGATCGAACTGCAGCAACGCGCCGACGGCAGCCTGCAGCAAAGTTTCGGCGGCGATACCTTGAACACTGCGGTGTATCTTTCCCGCGCGATGGGCGACAAGGCGCAGGTTGATTACGTCACCGCATTGGGCGATGACAGCTTCAGCGATGCCATGTGCCAGATCTGGTCCGATGAAGGCATTGGCCTCGATCTGGTACAACGTCTACCCGGACGCTTGCCTGGCCTGTATTGCATTCAGACCGATGCCAATGGCGAGCGGCGTTTTCTTTATTGGCGCAACGAAGCGGCGGTTCGCGACTGTTTCACCACGCCCGCCGCCGCGCCGATTCTGGCCGCGTTGCCGGATTACGATGTGCTGTATTTCAGCGGCATAACTCTGGCAGTGCTCGGTGCGCTGGGCCGGGAGAAACTGATCCAGACGCTGATCGAAGCACGCCAGCGTGATGCGCGCATCGTCTTTGACAACAACTACCGGCCACGTTTATGGGCGTCTGTAGAAGACGCGCGAGCGGCGTATCGCAGCGTGTTGCCTTACGTCGATCTGGCGTTGCTGACAGTGGATGACGAACAGGCGCTGTTCGGTTTCGCCGATTGCGTGGCGGTGTTTGGCGCTTACGCGCAATTCGGCACGCCGGAAGTGGTGCTCAAGCGTGGCGCCGAGGCGTGTCTGATTCGTTGTGATGGAGAGGCATTTGAAGTGCCGGCGCAGCGGGTTGAAAAGGTCGTGGACACCACGGCGGCGGGGGATTCGTTCAGTGCGGCGTATCTGGCCAGTCGACTATCGGGTGGCAGTCCGGCGGAGGCCGCCGAGGCCGGGCATCTGCTGGCCAGCAAGGTGATTCAGGTGCCGGGGGCATTGATTCCTAAGCAGGTTTGAATGGCCGCTTGCTGCGCAATCGGTTCGCGAGCAGGCTCGCTCCCACAGGGGAGTGCATTCCAAATGTGGGAGCGAGCTTGCTCGCGAAGAGGCCCTGAAGCCAACCCGTCAATCGCGGTAAAACACCTGCACCAAGTGATACCCGAACTTGCTCTTGATCGGCCCATGCACCGTGCGCAGCGGCTTTTTGAAAATCACCGCATCAATCGCGCCGACCATCTGCCCCGGCCGCACTTCACCCAGATCGCCGCCGCGCTTGCCGGACGGGCAGGTCGAAAATTTCTTCGCCAGCACATCAAACGCTTCACCCTTGGCGATGCGTTGTTTGAGCTGTTCGGCCTCTTCGGCGGTTTTCACCAGAATGTGGCGGGCTTGGGCTTTCATCTTGCGGTACCTGATAACGGGGTGACGGCGGGGCGCGGATTATGCCTCAAGTCACGGGGTTTGGCTGATCATCGTGCGGATCTTGCTGGCCAGCAACTCAATGGCAAACGGTTTGGCGACCATGTCCATGCCATCCTCGAGAAAACCCTGACGCTCGGCGGCTTTCTGTGCGTAACCGGTCATGAACAGCACCTTGAGGCCCGGTCGATGTTGACGGGCGATTTCCGCCAGTTGCCGGCCGTTCATGCCTGGCAGGCCGACGTCGGTGACCAGCAGATCCACGCGCAGATCGGATTCCAGCAGCGGCAGGGCGGTCTTGGCATCTTCGGCTTCGTGGGCCTGATAACCCAACTCCCGGAGCAGATCGAGCACCAGCATGCGCACCGCCGGGTCATCCTCGACCACCATCACGGTTTCACCGGTCGCCGTCGCCGACGGTTGCTCAACGGCCACGATGGCCGGCCGTTCCGGTTCGACGCCGAACAAGCGCGGCAAGTACAGGCGCACACACGTGCCCTGGCCCGGCAGGCTGTCGAGGCTGACGTGGCCGCCGGACTGCTGGGCGAACCCATAAATCATCGACAGCCCCAACCCGGTGCCCTGGCCAATCGGCTTGGTGGTGAAGAACGGGTCAAATGCCTTGGAACGCACCGAGGGCGTCATGCCAGTGCCGTTGTCGCTGACCGCCAGCATCAGGTAGTCGCCGGCCTTGACCGGTTCGAGCGTGGTGATGTCGCTGCCGTCAAGATAGACGTTGGCCGTTTCGATCAGCAGCTCGCCACCCTCGGGCATCGCATCGCGGGCATTGATGACCAGATTGAGCAGGGCGTTTTCCAGTTGGCTGACGTCGGTGCTGATCGGCCACACGTTCTCGGCCAGACGCAGGGTGAGTTCGATCGGATCGCCCTTGGTGCGACGAATCAGATCTTCCAGCGAATGCACCAGTTCATTGACGTTGAGGGTTTTGCGATCCAGCGATTGGCGCCGCGAAAACGCCAGCAAACGATGGGTCAGCGCCGCTGCACGATTGGCCGATGACACGGCGGCTTCGGTAAAACGACCAATTTCGTCGGCCCGGCCATTGGCAATGTAGCGCTGCATCAAATCGAGGCTGCCGATGATCCCGGTGAGCATGTTGTTGAAGTCGTGGGCGATACCGCCAGTGAGCTGACCGACAGCCTCCATCTTCTGCGCATGGCGCAAGGCATCTTCGGCGCGCTCGCGTTCGAACATCTCGTTCTGCAAACGCTGGTTGGCCTGGGCCAATTGTTCGGTACGGGCGCTGACCCGTTCTTCCAAAGTTTCGTTGAGATTGCGCAAGGCTTCTTCGGTTTTCTTGCGCTCGGTCTCGTCGATAACAAAGATGTAGAAACCGTTCACCGCGCCGTCGGCACCGTAACGTGGCAGGTAATTCATTAGCGCGTGGCGATTGCTGCCATCACGGTGCGGGGTGTACAGGCTGAATGAACAAGGTCTGCCGGCCAGCGCCTCGGCAATGTAAGGCAGACGCAGGAAATACGCCTCTTCACCGATGACTTCGCGAATCGTGCGCCCGTAGAGTTCCTGCGGCGTAAGGCCATACCAATCGAGATAGGCCGCGTTGTTCAGGCGGAAGCGTTCTTCGCGATCAACGTAACTGATCAGGATCGGCATGGCGTTGATGATCAGTTGCAGCTCGGTCTGGCTCTGGCGCAACGCCTGTTCGGTGTGTTTGCGCTCGGTCAGATCCAGCGCCGCTCCGAGGAAACGCACGGGCCGGCCATGGTGATCCTTGTAGCATCGCCCGCGGGCAAACACCCAGCGCACCTCGCCGTCGGCCTGCAGCAAGCGATATTCCTCAGCGTATTCGGTGCCGTAGGTGATGCAGTGTTTGATACTGCGCGCGACCATCGCGCGATCTTCAGGGTGCACGCCTTGCAAGTAATCGCTGATCGGCAACTGGCTGGCAAGGCTGGGGTCGATGCCATGCAACTGAGCGAAGTGCGCATCGGCGATAAAGCGATCTTCGCCAATATCCCAATCCCAGGTGCCGACGGCATCGGTGGCGGCGAGGGCTAGTTGCAGGCGCTCCTCGGTTTCGCGTTGGGCCTTGAGGCTTTCTTCGGAACGTCGCTGCAGTTCCAGAGCGATGCGTCGGCGCTCGTTGGTTTCGATGGCCGTAACCAGAATGCCGGCGACTTGCGCGGTTTCATCGCGGATCGGGCTGTAGGTCAAATCGAGCCAGAAGTCCGACTCCTTGCCTTCGCGCTGCAGAGTGAAACGTCTTTCGCTGTAGGTGCGTACCTGGCCTTGTAGGACGGCGCTGTAAATCGGGTCGGTAAAGTCGCGAAGTTCCGGCCAGATCTGGTGCGCAGGCTGTCCGAAAGCGTGCGGATGCTTGTGCCCGGCGAGCAGGGCGAAACCGTTGTTGTAGATCTGCGTGAGTTGCGGACCCCACAACAACAGCATCGGCATGGGCGAGTGGATCACGATGTCCACCGCCGTACGCAGGCTCTGCGGCCAGCTGCCGGCAGCGCCCAGCGGGCCGCGACTCCAGTCGGTACGGGCGATCAGTGCCTGAGCGTCGTCGGTGTTCGGTACAGCATTCATTACATCAGTCCTGAGCGTGGTTCGGTGAGGCGACGTCTATCATTGTTGCAGTTGAACTGCGCTTAGCGCAGGTCATTTTCTGTTCATTGAATGCTTCGCGGGTGCTTTTTGCCATGGAAATCGATGCACTGTTGTCAGTTTTGTCCAATAAAAACGGTTCGGATCTGTTCCTCTCCACGGGCGCACCGCCCAGTGCGCGTATCGACGGCGTGCTCACGGCTTTGAGCGAACTGCCTTTCAAAAACGGTGAAACCGCCGCCATCGCTGCCTCCCTGATGGACGCCGAGCAACGACGGGAGTTCGACCGGGATCTGGAAATGAACCTGGCGATTTCGCGAGCGGGCATCGGCCGCTTTCGCGTGAATATCTTCAAACAGCGCAACGATGTATCGATCGTCATCCGTAACGTCAAACTCGACATTCCGCGTTTCGCTGATCTGAAACTGCCGGCGGTACTGCTCGAAACCGTCATGCTCAAACAAGGGTTGATCCTCTTTGTCGGTGCCACCGATTCCGGTAAATCAACCTCGCTGGCCGCGCTGATCGACCACCGCAACCGCCACAGCTGCGGGCATATCATCACCATCGAGGACCCGATCGAGTACATCCATCGCCACCAGCGTTCGATCATCAATCAACGGGAAGTCGGGGTTGATACGCGCAGCTTCCACGCCGCCCTGAAAAACACCCTGCGTCAGGCACCGGATGTGGTGCTGATCGGCGAAATCCGCGACCGCGAAACCATGGAACATGCCTTGGCATTCGCCGATACCGGGCATTTGGTGCTCTCGACGTTGCACGCTATTAACGCCAATCAGGCGCTCGACCGGATTATCAATATGTTTCCGCAAGAGCGGCGGCCGCAGTTGTTGCAGACATTGGGCAATAATCTTAAAGCCTGTGTTTCCCAACGACTAGTGCGCACGGTTGACGGGCAGAGACGGGCAGCGGTGGAAGTCATGCTGGGAACGCCGACTATCAGAGATCTGATACATCGTAATGAATTGGGCGAACTTAAAACGATTATGGAAAAATCCGTGGCGCAGGGTATGCAGACGTTTGATCAATCATTGTTCGATTTGTTTGAGAGTCATGTTGTTAACGAAGAGGAGGTGATGAAACATGCCGACTCCGGAACCAATCTAAAGTTGAAAATCAAGCTGAAGGTTGAGGGCGGGAGTGGTGCGGGCGGCGGGAGTGATGGTTGGGGTTTGTTGGAATAGTTGATGTTTTTTGCATTGCTTACATATGAGCTTATAAATGTTTGATGGCGTCTCTGGCGATGGGTGGGGTTAACTTTACTTGCTCAGCTAGAGCGTATCTATATTTATAAGGAAGCCATGATGTTGTCTGAAAGTACAGGGAAGTTATTCAAGTCTTACAGCGTTGCCCATCAACAGCAGCAGCGCCGACAAGCAATTGACGCTGAAGAGCGAGAGGCGGTACTTGCTCAGTTGCGCGATGCAGTCAAAGAACAAGGCGTTGATCCGGTTTATAGCTGGCAGGGCTACGCCGTTGATGTCCAGGCGGGATCGTCTTTTCATGAGATTTTTAATCCCGGGCGTATGCTCTGGAGCAAATTGCTCGACAACGACCTGATTATGAGCGAGCTACGTCGCCATCGTGCACTTAATACCGTTTTGGTCAGAGTAAATCAAAACAGTAGGGTCGAAGTCTTTCGAAAGGAAACCGGGAAATGGCATGAAGTAGATCTCGATAATATTCCCCAGCGTACCCGGCTTTATCAAAATGTTCTGCTGGTCGGTGATATCGCCAAGCAGGCTTGTGGATATATCTACGACGCCGATGACGTCAACATTGATCAATGGCTGAAGTTTCACAATTTACCAGTCCCGCAAACCTTGTCGCAAACACAGAATCTGATCGGTTACTTTGAATTCAATCCGCAGGTGGATTCGCTCGGTAATTTCTGGGAGTTGCTGGATGCAGAAGATCATTCGCTGATTGTGCTGTCTGCCGAACAATGCCGTGCCATACGTTCGGTAACAACGCAACTGGTGGGAGCAGGCCAAAAGCTATTGGACGTTCTGCACCGTCATACCGGACAAACAGCCGTCACCGAAAAGAATGCTGACGGGTGGATTGTCCGTGTACTCAGCCATGACTACGCGCGTGAGCTGGCCACGGCTTATCTGCAAAAACTGCAGTGGCTGGGTTCGCAGCCGGGAGAGATACCATCAAATCGTGGTCTCGCCAAGTTATTGGTAACTGCCCTGTTGCTGGATATCGACCCATCGATTGGCGGTAACTCCGCTCGCAAGTCCATCGCAGGCTTGCAGCTTTATGCACCGAGCAATGTCGGCCGCCAGGCCACCGTTATTTGCCAGGAGTTACGGGCGTTTTTGGTAGCCAAACAAATGGCATCGGCGAGTTTGGCAGCGGTCGCTGCGCACTTGTTGCTGACGGGTATTGCTCCGGAGTTTTTGGTCAAGGGTATTCCGTCTTCGCTATTGATGGGTTCGGTGGAATGGATGAGTTATTGCCGCGCCGTCGTCTTGGCCGAGTCTGTGCGAAAGGGCGCGGCGCGGGTAATGAGCTATGCACAAATAGTCGCCTATGGCGAACTGGAGCCACTGGGTGAGGCGCAGCTGCACCTGCGTGATATGGCAATGATCGGCCCGATGATCGATTGGGCATTGATCAATGATGTGGTGACGTCGTCTGAGTTGGCGAATAAGGAAAAGGAAACCACAGAGCGTGCGCTGTCTGCATTCCAGGAGTATGCAGACCACTTCGTTCCGCGCTTCGGCCGGCTGCCGGACAGGCGCCTGATCGCAAAAGAAGCGCTGGAAGATGCCGCGCCGCTGTGTGACTTTCTGGAAGAAAAAATACTTCACCAGCATCCGGGCCTCGGCGCGTCTCCGACGGCCGCCTGCATGATCGATTTGCATATGTCCGGCGATCTGTCTGGAGGGGCTTGGGATCGGCCGGAAATCCTCCCGGATAACGTCTACTCCAATATTCCTTCCTTGCATGGTGGTGTGACCAACTACGAACGGCCCAAACGTCACGACCCTTCGGTTGTGAGTATCCACGAAGAATTTCCACGGCTACGTCGCCTGCGCCCGAATGACCAAGAGTTTCATCGCCAGTTGCGGGTCTATCTGGAAAACCTCAATCGCTCGTTGGTTGCCACGGTGAAACTGGCGCTTTCCAACATGCCACATAGGGATCTGCAGGCCTTTCTGAAAGGCACCGTTACCTTCTTCACCTTCCGCGACCATGCGATTGAAACTTCGTCGTTTCGTATCGCCGGACCTTTTACTTATGAGGTGGACTATGAAACACGGCAAGGCAAGGATGCTGCCACCGGGCGTTTCGGACTATTGATGTGCGTGTCAAATGGTGCGGAGCTGACTGCCTATGAGTTGTTTACGTTGCGGGGCGAACTGGTAAAGAATAATCAGCTTGGTAATGAACTGGTCAGGCGAGGCTTGTTCCAGAAAGCCGCCAGACTGGATTTCAATGGTGATCTGAAGGAACAAGATGACCCTATCGCTAAAACGTCTTTCAATATTGATTTTTCCAAGTACTTACATGGCGATTCTCCAGACTTCATTTCAGGATCTGGTCAGGCCATTGCTGAAAAACTCGGCGTGCTGAGCGCTGCTGCCAACCCGATCCAGCTGCAGAAGAGTGCTTACAAGAACTTCAGCAATCCACAACTCGTGCGCCTGGCCGAGTTCATCATCAATCATCATCCTGTGATCAAGTTTGAAGAACTGGTAGCGGCGGCCACGGAGCCAACGGAACTCGAAGCAGAGCGGGCAAAAGGCGAGAGAATCGCCACTTACTTCGTTGATCTGGCCGTGCCTTTCAAAAAATGTATCGAGGACATATCAACGGGTGAGCACAATCGAGTCGTAGACGGGATCTACGGTTGCCTCATGGATGCCATTGCTTTGGGAGGCGCATTCTATGGCGCCGGTGTCAAAGCCTTGAGCATTTCCGCCAAGGCAATCTCTGCGGCCAGCAAAGCCGCGCGCGTGACCAAACTTGTGGTGGCGACCTCCGTCTCTGCTTTCAATCCGGTGGATGGCGTACCCACGGCGGTGTACGGCGTCGGTAAACTCGTACACAAGGGATTACTGCGATTCAGCAAGCCTACGCTGGAACTGCTGGGACTGGCCAAATCTCAATTGACCACGCTGCACGGCAGTAATAAAGGCAAGAACCTGATCCGCTCAGCGGATAATACTTCAGCAGCACATGGTACATGGCGGCCGAATGCTTCAGCTTCCGACACGCTCACGGTGCTGGCGGCGCGCAATAACTACAAGTGGTATGCACTGGATCGTTTGGGCAAGCCCTGGGGGCCGGCTTTGGGGCATTTCAACTTCACTGCCTCACTTCGGTTAACGCGTGCCAATCACACCTTGCCCGTCAGTTATACACGACTGTTCATCGAGCAAAGCTTGCCGCGGGTACGGGCGAAAATAGAAAGTGCGATCAGTGTGTTGACTAACCATGACTACCGGGCTGAGCGCGATGCGCTGATAAAAATATTGATGGGCCAGACTTCCAGCGATGCGGCGAATCGTGTTTTGGATTATCTGCGGTTGGTCAGGGCAGATTTTGCCGGCGTTTCCATGAGCAACTTCGTTCTTGATCCGCTCAAGGAGACGAACGACATCGCTGAGTTTGATGTGCGGGCCTACCAGCAATGGAAGCGCGCCGGTGGGCAGAGCCCGATTCCGTTCATCCAGATCAATACGCCCAATATCAATCGACAGTTCATCGATAAGGGCATGAACCATGACGTAGTAGCGGACGATGTGATTCACGAGTTATTTCACGGGATCGTCCAGAACAATGATGTCGGTTATGCCCTGGATGTTGATGGCGTTACCAAGGGTGGGCAACAGCTGGACGTGACTGCACTGCTTGATCTTGCCTTGGGGCGACTGGCGGTTGCAGGTTCCAGCAACGTCTTTCACCCAAGTACCAAAGCCTTTGAAAACGCCGATTCTCTGGCAGTGCTCACCTCACTCCTAAGCCAGATGAGCACCGATAAAGTGACGTTCGAAAGCAATTTGCGAGTGCTACGCGCAGCCATTGACAACAGTGTCGATGGCACGATTACCGGACCTGTATTGATCAAACTGAACGCCACATCTACCCACGATCTGACTGATCCGCCCCTGGAAGAAGGCTGGACCAGACCGGTGTAGTCATCTGGCACAAATCTCTTGTACTAGATCTCCAGCTCCCGCCGATCCCGAAACTGCTCCAGCGCTTCGGGATTGGCCAACGCATCGGTGTTCTTCACTGGCCGTCCATGTACCACTTCGCGTACGGCCAGTTCGACAATTTTGCCGCTGATGGTGCGCGGAATGTCCGTCACTGCAACGATCTTCGCCGGTACATGCCTTGGTGTGGTATTGGCGCGGATCACCTCGCGGATGCGCTGCTCCAGCGCCTCATCCAGTGTCAACTCTTCACGCAATCTCACAAACAGCACAACCCGCACGTCATCCAGCCACTGCTGACCGATGGCAACGCTGTCCAGCACTTCTGTGACTTTCTCGACCTGACGGTAAATCTCCGCCGTGCCGATGCGCACGCCCCCCGGATTGAGTACCGCGTCGGAGCGGCCATGAATCAGCATCCCGCCGTGCGGCCGTTGTTCAGCGTAATCGCCTTGTGCCCAAACACCGGGAAACAGACTGAAATACGATTGCCGCAGTTTTGCTCCGTCCGGATCATTCCACAGGCCGATCGGCATGGCCGGGAAATGTCGGGTGCAGACCAGTTCGCCTTTTTCACCGATCACCGACTGACCGGCATCGTTCCAGACTTCCACGGCCATGCCCAGGCTCTTGCCCATGATCTCGCCGCGCCGCACGGATAACAGCGGATTGGCATTGACGAAGCACGAAACAATGTCAGTGCCGCCCGACATCGACGCCAGACATATATCCGGTTTGAAGTCGCGATAAACGAAGTCGTAGCCTTGCGGTGACAGCGCCGAGCCGGTACACAGCAGCGTTTTCAGGCTGCCCAGATCATGGCTTTCGCGGGGCTTGGCACCGCTGCTTTCCAGGGTGGCGAGAAACTTCGGGCTGGTGCCGAACACGCTGATGCGTTCGTCGTCGATCAAGTCGAGCAAACGCTGGTTGTCCGGGTGAAACGGCGAGCCGTCGTAGAGCACCACGGCACTGCCGACCGCGAGCGCCGAGACCAGCCAGTTCCACATCATCCAGCCGCACGTTGTGTAGTAAAACAGCCGATCTCCCGGGCCGAGATCGCAGTGCAGGCCGTGTTCCTTGACGTGCTGCAGCAGTACACCGCCGGTGCTGTGGATGATGCATTTCGGCACACCGGTGGTGCCGCTGGAATACAGCACGTACAGCGGATGATTGAACGGCACCGGGACAAAATCCGGCTCGCCGCCGGCTTGATAGAATTCATCCCACAGGGCCACTTCGGCGCAAGTCCGGTAAGCCTCGACGTGGGCGTGCGGGTGGGCGTACGGCACGATGATCAACTGCCTTAACGTTGGCAGTTGTTCGAGTATTCCGTTGATTTTGTCGGTCTGGTCGATGGTCTTGCCGGCATAGCGATAAGCGGCGCAGGTGATCAACAGCTTCGGCTCGATCTGGCCGAAGCGGTCGATCACGCCGTGGGTGCCGAAGTCTGGCGAGGAGCACGACCAGATCGCGCCGAGACTGGTGGTGGCCAACATCGCCACCAGTGTCTGCCAGGTATTCGGCATGCACGCTGCGACGCGATCGCCGAGGCCAACGCCGGCGGCTTGCAGGCTCGCTTGAAATCCGGCGACGTGCTCGGCGAGTTCGGCCCAGGTCAACTGTTCGCGCTGGCCATTCTCCGCCACGCTTACTACCGCCACCGCATCGTCGCGACGACGCAGCAGGTGTTCAGCGAAGTTCAGCGTGGCGCCGGGAAACCACTCGGCGTCCGGCATTTGCGCGCCTTCACGCAGCACGGCATCCGGTTGTGTGTGGAAGCGGATATCGAAGAAATCGACGATCGCCTGCCAGAACTCCTCACGCCGCTCGATGCTCCATTGGTGCAGGGCGGGGTAGTTGTCAAGTTTCAGTGAATGGCGTTGATTGGCCGCACGACGGAAAGCGTCCATGCGCGATTGGGCGATTCGGTTGGCGTCGGGTTGCCAGAGGATGTCGGACATTGTTTGCCTCTTGTTTTATTCATGCACAAGGTCGAGCGAACACATGACACCTGTGGGAGCGAGCCTGCTCGCGAAGACGTCCGCACATTCAACGACTTCATTGGCTGACCCACCGATTTCGCGAGCAGGCTCGCTCCCACAGAGGAGGATGGCTGTGCTATTGGGCCAGCCACCCACCATCAATATTCCACGCCGCCCCGCGCACCTGGCTGCCAGCTTCGCTGCACAAGAACAACACCAGTTCGCCCAGATGCTGCGGCGTGACGAACTCCAGCGACGGTTGTTTCTCGGCCAGCAAATCATGCTGCGCCTGTTGCGGATCGACACCCTTGGCCGCGCGGTCATCGATCTGCTTCTGCACCAGCGGGGTCAGCACCCAGCCCGGGCAGATCGCGTTGCACGTAACGTTACTGGTCGCGGTCTCCAGGCCGACCACTTTGGTCAAACCGATCACGCCGTGCTTGGCGGCCACATAAGCTGCTTTACCGGTCGAACCGACCTGACCATGCACCGAGGCGATATTGATGATCCGCCCCCAACCTTTGGCGCGCATCCCCGGCAGGCTCAGGCGCGTGCTGTGAAACACCGAGGACAGGTTGATGGCGATGATCGAATCCCAGCGCTCGACGGGGAACTCTTCCACGGCGGCGACATGCTGGATGCCGGCGTTGTTGACCAGAATGTCGACACCGCCGAACTCGCGTTCGGCGTAGGCGATCATCTCGGCGATTTGCGCCGGGTCACTGACATCCGCTGGATGATGGCCGACCTTGCCGCCGAACCGGGCGACTTCGGCGATGACTGTCGATGCATCACCGAAACCGTTGAGAATCAGATTCGCACCAGCCTTGGCCAGGCTCAGTGCGATGCCCAGGCCGATGCCGCTGGTGGAGCCGGTAACCAGTGCGGTCTTGCCGGAAAGAGTCGTCATGAATACCTCACACAATGCCAGTGGCGTAGAAAGTGCCGATCACTACGAAAACCGCCAGGGTCTTGATCAGCGTAATACAGAAAATGTCTTTATAGGCTTCGCGGTGGGTCAGTCCCGTCACCGCAAGCAAGGTGATGACCGCGCCGTTGTGTGGCAGGGTGTCCATGCCGCCACTGGCCATCGCGGCGACGCGGTGCAGCACTTCCAGCGGAATATTCGCCGCGTGGGCCGCACTGATGAACTGCTCGGACATCGCCGCCAGCGCAATGCTCATGCCGCCCGATGCGGAACCGGTGATACCGGCGAGCAGGGTCACGGTGATGGCTTCGTTGACCAATGGATTGGGTATTTGCTTGAGCCAGTCCGCCAGCACCAGAAAGCCCGGCAGCGACGCGATCACTGCGCCGAAGCCGTATTCCGACGCGGTGTTCATCGCCGCCAGCAATGCACCGCTGACCGCGCTTTTGCTGCCTTCGGCGAGCTTGCTGCGAATCGCCTGAAAGCCGAACGCCAGGACCATCAGAATGCCCACCAGCAACGCCGCTTGCACCGCCCAGATCGCGGTGAGTTTGGCGATTTCGGTGGTGACCGGCGTGGCCATGCCCGGCAGCGCGAGGCTGTGAGTCTTGCCGTACCACTGCGGAATCCACTGGGTGAACAGCAGGTTCATGATGCCCACTGCCAGCAGCGGCGACAGGGCAATCCATGGGTTTGGCAGTTTCAGGTCTTCAGCGGTTTCCGGTTCGTTGCGCAATTCAGTGCCGTAGCCTTCGCCAGCGCGTTGAGCCTTGTTGCGTTGACGCTGCAGAAACAGCATGCCGGCGCAGAACACGAAAATCGTGCCGATCACGCCCAGCCACGGCGCCGCCCACGCGGTGGTATTGAAGAATGTGCTGGGGATGATGTTCTGGATTTGCGGCGTGCCGGGCAGGGCGTCCATGGTGAACGAGAACGCGCCGAGGGCGATGGTGGCCGGGATTAGCCGTTTGGGGATATTGCTCTGGCGAAACATCTCGGCAGCAAACGGGTAAACCGCGAAGACCACCACGAACAGCGACACGCCGCCGTAGGTGAGCAGGGCGCAGACCAGCACGATTACCAGCATTGCTTGTTTGGTGCCGAGCAAACGAATGGCCGCAGCGACAATCGAGCGGGAGAACCCCGACAGTTCGATCAACTTGCCGAACACGGCGCCGAGCAGGAAAACCGGGAAATACAGTTTGATAAACCCGACCATTTTCTCCATGAACACCCCGGTGAACGCAGGGGCGACGGCGGAAGGGTCGGTGAGCAGGACAGCGCCGAGGGCGGCAATCGGGGCGAAGAGGATAACGCTGTAGCCACGGTAGGCGGCGAGCATCAGCAGCGCGAGGGCCGCCAAGGCAATGATCACACTCATGGTGTGTCTCTCCAGAATTGTTATTTTTGTGGGTGGAACGGGTGTGGGAGAGGCGTTAGCGAGATCTGTGCCAGATATCTAAGTTGTTGAAATATATGGAATTAACTGGTTGTGGATAAAAGTTTTCAACGGTTTTATCTCGTTTTAGAGACTAAGTTAAACCGAAAAGATCGCAGCCTTCGGCAGCTCCTACAGTACGAGCGCGAATTTCCCCTGTAGGAGCTGCCGAAGGCTGCGATCGTTTGATCTTCAAACAATCCATCTACAGAAAGAGATCATTGTCTCTATATAGAGACTCAGGCAATCCCCAACGCCACCATTTTCTTGTACAGCGTCGAACGCCCCAGCCCCAGTCGAGCCGCAGCTTCCGGCACTTTACCCTGATATTGCTCAAGTGCTGCCTGTATCAGTTGCCGATCAAATCGCTCCCGCGCCTGCGCGTAAGTCTCGGTCGTCAACGCTTCAGCCATCGGCGCCAGCGCACGTTCAACCGGCGTCAACGTGCCAATCGCCGCACGAATATCCTGCTCGGTCAGCATCAAGTCATCACTGAGCAACGCCGCCCGTTCGAGAACATTACGCAGTTCGCGAATATTCCCCGGCCACGCGTGTTGCCCGAGCAGTTCGAGAGCATCCCGGTGCAGCTCATGCTGACTGCGCAGCTCTTCAAGAATCGCTTCGCTGAGCGCCGGCAGGTCATCAAGACGTTCACGTAGCGGCGGCACCTGAATCGGCAACACATTCAGGCGATAGTACAAATCAGCACGGAATTCACCGCGTTTGATCGCCGCTTGCAGATCGGTCGAAGTCGCGGCTATCACGCGCACGTCACTTTGAATCACCTCGTTGGAGCCGACCGGTTCGAACTCCTTTTCCTGCAACACGCGCAGCAGTTTGCTTTGCAAGGGCAGCGGCATATCGCCAATCTCGTCGAGAAACAGCGTGCCGCCCTGGGCGATCTGCAACTTGCCGGTGCGGCCCTTGCGGTCGGCGCCGGTAAACGCGCCGGGCGCCGTGCCGAAAAATTCTGCCTCCAGCAGTGCCTCGGGAATCGCCGCGCTGTTGATGCTGACGAACGCTTTGTGCGCCCGTGGCGAGGCGCTGTGAATAGCCTGGGCCAGCAACTCTTTACCGGTGCCGGTTTCGCCGAGCAGCAGCACTGGCGACTCGGCACTGGCACTGCGTCGGGCACGACGTTTGACTTCAAGGCTGGCGGCGCTGGTGCCGATGAAATGAGCGAAGTTGTATTTGGTCTGTCGGGCGCGCAACAGAGAACGGGTCGAGGCCAGTTCTTCCTGCATGCTCAAGTAACGTTTGAGCATCGGTGACAACGTGCGCAACTCGTCGAAGAGGGCAAAACCGATCGCGCCGATCACCGCACCGGCGTCGTCGTGGATCGGCAGGCGCATCACCACCAAAGGCTCTTTCGGCGTGTCCTGCATGTCCAGAAGAATGGGGCGGCCGGTGCGCACGACTTCCCGCAACAAGCTGCCGGGGATCACGCTTTCACAGGGTTTGCCGATCGCGCCTGCAGCCGATTCGAGACCGAATCGCCGGGCGTAACGCTCGTTCATCCAGACGATGTTCGCATCACGATCGACAATCACCGTGCCTTCGCTGGATTGCTCGATGATCTCGAATAGCGAACGGATCGCCAAGGTGCGAACCCGTTGGTAGTCCTTGAGGCTTTCGGTGGTGTTCATGGAGGCTGATCCTGATTGTGTATGGCCTGTGCCGGCCCCTTCGCGAGCAGGCTCGCTCCCACAGTAGATTGGGTCGTTCCCAAATTTTGTGTCCGGCGCGAACCTTGTGGGAGCGAGCCTGCTCGCGAAAGCCTCGACCCGGTTTCAAGCCGAACACATATGACGCCTACCCCGTATGCGCCGCCGCCAACAGCTCTTTGGTATACGGATGCTGCGGCGCATCAAACACATCATGGCTGGCACCACGCTCGACCACTTTGCCGTCCTTGATCACAATCATGTCGTGGGCCAGAGCGCGCACCACCGCCAGATCGTGGCTGATGAACAGATAGGTCAAACCGTGTTTTTCCTGAAGCTGGCGGAGCAGGGCGACCACTTGTTTTTGCACCGTGCGATCCAGCGCCGACGTCGGCTCGTCGAGCAGAATCAGCGCCGGTTTCAGCACCAGAGCCCGCGCGATAGCAATGCGCTGGCGCTGACCACCGGAGAATTCATGGGGATAGCGATGGCGACTTTCCGGGTCGAGGCCGACCTCTTCAAGCACGCGGATGACTTGCTCATCGCACTCGTCAGCGCTCGACTCGCAATGCACTTCCAGGCCTTCGCTGATGATCTGCGCGACCGACATTCGTGGGCTGAGGCTGCCGAACGGATCCTGAAACACCACCTGCATCTGCCGCCGCCACGGGCGCATCTGTTTCTGATTGAGGCCGTCGAGCGCTTCACCCTGAAAACGGATACTGCCTTCGGAGTCGAGCAACCGCAGGATCGCCTGACCCAGTGTCGACTTGCCGGAACCGGATTCGCCGACGATGCCCAACGTCTTGCCACGCTGGATACTCAAGCTGATGCCGTCCACCGCCCGCAGGTATTGTTTGCGCTGGAACAGGCCGCCGCCGACGACAAACTCAACCTTCAAATCGTCGACTTCCAGCACGTTTTCGCGCTCATCTCGAGGCAACGCTTCGCCTTCGGGTTCGGCGTTGAGCAGCACACAGCTATAAGGATGCTTCGGTTCAGTAAACAGGACTTCGCAGGGAGCCTGTTCAACGATTTGCCCGGCCTTCATCACGCACACACGTTGCGCAATGCTGCGCACCAGATTGAGGTCGTGGCTGATCAGCAGCAGCGACATGCCCAAGCGTTGTTGCAGGGATTTGAGCAGCAGCAGGATCTTGCGCTGCACCGTCACGTCGAGCGCGGTAGTCGGCTCATCGGCGATCAACAGCTCCGGTTCGCAGGCCAGGGCCATGGCGATCATCACCCGCTGGCGTTGTCCGCCGGAAAGTTGATGCGGGTAAGCCTTGAGGCGTTCCTTGGGTTTCTGGATGCCCACTAGCCCGAGCAGTTCGAGGATCCGCGCCTGCGCTGCTTTGCCGCCGAGGCCACGGTGCAACAGCAGGGTTTCGCCGATCTGCTTTTCGATGGTGTGCAGCGGATTGAGCGAGGTCATCGGCTCCTGAAAGATCATCGCGATACGGTTGCCGCGCAACTCGCGCAAGACCTTGGGATCGGCGCCGATCAGCTCCTGTCCGCGATAGCGAATGCTGCCAGTGGTTTGCGCTTCGCTTTCGGGCAGCAATTGCAGAATCGAATGGGCGGTCACCGATTTGCCCGAGCCCGATTCGCCCACCAGCGCCAGACACTCACCGGGGCGAATGTCCAGGCACAGGTCGCGGACCACGCTCTGGCCATGGAAGGCAACGTTGAGGTTACGGATTTCAATCAGGTTGTCAGTCATGGCCACGCTTCAGGATCGAGGGTCGAACGCGTCACGCAACGCTTCGCCGATGAACACCAATAAAGAAAGGATCAGCGCCAGGGTGAAAAACGCCGTCAACCCGAGCCACGGTGCTTGCAGATTCTGTTTGCCCTGACCGATCAACTCGCCCAGCGAGGCGCTGCCAGCGGGCATGCCGAAACCAAGGAAATCCAGCGCGGTAAGGGTGGAAATCGCCCCGGTCAGAATGAACGGCAAGTAGCTCAGTGTCGCGTTCATGGCATTGGGCAGAATGTGCCGGAAGATCACTTTGCGGTCGCTCAGGCCCAGCGCACGGGCAGCTTTGACGTACTCCAGATTGCGCCCGCGCAAGAACTCGGCGCGCACCACATCCACCAGCGCCAACCATGAAAACAGCGCCATGATCCCCAGCAACCACCAGAAATTCGGCTCGACGAAACCGGAGAGGATGATCAGCAGGTACAGCACCGGCAACCCCGACCAGACTTCCAGCACGCGTTGCCCGAGCAAATCGACCCAGCCGCCGTAGTAGCCCTGCAATGCCCCGGCAGCAATGCCTATGAGGGCGCTGACAAAGGTCAGCATCAAGGCAAACAGAATCGACACCCGCGCGCCGAAAATCACCCGCGCCAGCACATCTCGCGATTGATCGTCCGTGCCTAGCCAATTGACCGACGTTGGCGGGCTCGGCGTCGGTTTGGTGAGGTCGTAGTTCGGCGTGTCGTCACTGAACGGGATCGGTGGGAATAGCAGCCAGCCGCCATCCTTGCGAATCAGATTCTGCACATAGTCGCTGCGATAATCGGCCTGGAACGGCAGTTGCCCGCCGAACTCCTGCTCGGTGTGGCGCTTGAATACCGGGAAGTACCATTGGTCCTGATAGCTGACGACCAGAGGCTTGTCGTTGGCGATCAGCTCACCGCCCAGTGTCAGCACAAACAGGCCGATAAACAGCCATAGCGACCACCAGCCACGGCGGTTTTTCTTGAAGCGCTCGAAGCGCCGACGGCCCAGAGGCGAGAGCTTGAACATCAGGCGTTCCTCGCGGCGAAGTCGATGCGTGGATCGACCAGCGTGTAACACAGGTCGCCCACCAGTTTTATCAGCAGGCCGAAGAGGGTAAAGATGAACAGCGAACCGAACACCACCGGATAATCCCGCGATACCGCTGCTTCGTAGCTCATGCGCCCGAGACCGTCGAGGGAGAAGATCACTTCGATCAGCAAGGAACCGGCGAAGAACACGCTGATGAACGCTTGGGGTATACCGGAAACCACCAGCAGCATGGCGTTGCGGAACACATGGCCATACAGCACGCGACGCTCGCTCAGGCCTTTGGCGCGCGCGGTGACCACGTACTGGCGAGTGATCTCATTGAGAAACGAGTTTTTCGTCAGGATCGTCAGCGTGGCGAAACCACCGATCACCAGCGCCGTCACCGGCAGCACCAGGTGCCAGAAGTAATCGGCAATCTTGCCGAGGGTCGACAGTGATTCGAAGTTGTCCGACACCAGGCCCCGCACCGGAAACCAGTTCAGCGACGTGCCGCCGGCAAACACCACGATCAGAAACATCGCAAACAGAAACGCCGGCATCGCGTAGCCAATGATGATCGCCGTGCTGCTCCATATATCGAAATGACTGCCATGGCGCACAGCCTTGCGGATACCCAGCGGGATCGACACCAGATAGGTGATCAGCGTCGCCCACAGCCCGAGGGAAATGGTCACCGGCATTTTTTCCAGGATCAGATCGGTGACTGTCGCGCCACGGAAGAAGCTTTTGCCGAAATCCAGTTGCGCGTAGTTTTTCAGCATCAGCCACAAGCGTTCGTGGGCTGGTTTGTCGAAGCCGTACTGTTTTTCGATGTCCTTGATCAACTGTGGATCGAGGCCGCGACTGGCGCGGGAGGTGCCGCTCATGGTTTCGCTGGCGCCGCCACCGACACTGGCACCGCCGATCCCTTGCAGGTGGGCGATGGCCTGTTCTACCGGTCCGCCGGGCGCGGCCTGGATAATCACGAAATTGACCAGCAGGATGATCACCAGCGTCGGAATGATCAGCAGCAGACGCCGCAGTATGTAACCCCACATCAGTGCGGCCCTCCGGGTCTGCCACGGGCGATCTTCTCGGCCGTCATCTGTTGATTGGTCAGCGGCGTGCTGCTGATTTCCCACCAGCTCTCGATGGCTTCGTCATTGCTGGCTTGCACCGACGGTATGCCGAAGCGGTTCCACCACACGGTCGAGGTGCCCGGTGGATAGTAGTTGGGAATCCAGTAGTAATTCCATTGCAGTACCCGGTCCAGGGCATGGGCGTAATGCAGCATGTCAGACTGCGTGGACGCGCGAATCAACCCATTGATCAGCGTATCCACTGCCGGATTTTTCAACACCATGTAGTTGTTCGCGCCCGGGTCGTTGGCCGATGCGGAGGCGAAGTAATTGAGCAATTCGCCCCCCGGCGAAGTGCTTACCGGGTAGCCGGTGACAATCATGTCGTAGTCGCGGCTCATCAGACGATTGACGTATTGCGAGGAGTCGATACGGCGAATATTCAGGTCGATGCCGATCTGTTTCAGCGTGCGCTTGTACGGCAGCAACAAGCGATCCATACCGTTCTGGCTGACCAGGAAGGTGAAGCTCAGTGGCTCGCCCTGGGCATTTACCAATTGATCGCCATCGGGTCTCCAGCCGGCCTGCTCGAGCAATTCAAGGGCTTGCAACTGTTTGTCACGAATAACGCCGCTGCCGTCGGTTTTCGGCGCTTCGAATACTTTGCTGAAAACCTCCTCCGGAACCTGGCCGCGCAGCGGTTCAAGGATTTTCAACTCCTGGGCATCGGGCAGTTCGCTTGCCGCCAGTTGCGTGTTGGAAAAGTAGCTCTGCTGGCGAATATACATGCCGCGCATCATCTGCCGGTTGCTCCACTCGAAGTCCCACAGCATGGCCAGGGCCTGGCGCACGCGACGATCGGCGAACATCGGTTTCTGCAGGTTGAACACAAAGCCCTGGGCCGACTGCGGCGCCTCGGTGGCCAGATGCGCCTTTTGCAAACGCCCATCGCTCAGCGCCGGGCTGTCGTAGCCGATTGAATAGCCAGTGGCCGAGAACTCTCGGTTGTAGTCATAGGCTCCACCGCGCAGCACTTGCCGGGCGACGTCGGTATCACCGAAGTACTCGATGCTGAAATGATCGAAATTGTAGAGGCCGCGACTGACCGGCAGATCCTTGCCCCACCAGTCGGCGTTGCGTTCAAAGGTGATGCTGCGCCCTGAATCGACTTTGCCGACTCGATAGGGGCCACTGCCCAGTGGCGCTTCGTAACCGCCACCACCGGCGAAGTCGCGGCTCTTCCACCAGTGCTCGGGTAATACCGGCAGGGTCGCGACGTCCAGTGGCAGGGTGCGGTTTTCATTGCTCTTGAAGTCGAAACGTACGATCAGCGGTGCTTCGATTTCAATGCCTTTGACGTCAGCAAACTGGGTGCGATAACGCAGGCTGCCCTGGGTCATCAATAAATCGTAGGTGTAGCGCACGTCTTCAGCGGTGATCGCTTTGCCGTCGGCGAAACGTGCCTTGGGATTGATGAAGAACCGCAGCGACAGACCATCGTCCGAGCGCTCCATCTTTTGCGCGACCAGCCCGTAAACCGTGTAAGGCTCGTCCAGTGAACGCTGGGCCAGCGGCGAATAGAGCAAACCGTCGATCTGTGTGACGCCGATGCCTTTGTCTATATAAGGGAGGATGTGGTCAAAGTGGCCGATCTCGATGGCCGAGCGGCGCATGGTCCCACCCTTGGGAGCTTGCAGGTTGGTGTAGTCGAAATGACTGAAGCCGGCAGGGTACTTGGCGGGTTCGCCATAAACGGTCAACGCGTGTTGTGGTGCAGCGTTCGCGCCGGTGGCGCCCGTCAGCAGGGCGAGGGCGGTGAGCATCAATGTGGGGAAAACCAGTCGCATTGTCAGCCTTGGAACCGGGAATCGATAGGCGCAAGTTGTACGCGAGAGGCGCGTCAGTCGCCAGCCGTATATGTAACTGAAACACAACGGCCCACCAGAAGGCGGGCCGTTGGCGAGCTATCAGACGACGGATCAGTCCTGACGGCTGGTGACTTCGAGCAGGTGATAACCGAACTGAGTCTTCACCGGACCTTGCACGACATTGATTGGCGCGCTGAAGACCACGGTGTCGAATTCCTTGACCATCTGGCCAGGACCGAACGAGCCCAGATCACCGCCCTGACGGCTGGACGGGCAGGTGGAGTTGGCCTTGGCGACTTCGGCGAAATCGGCGCCGCCTTCGATCTGGGCCTTGAGTTCGTTGCACTTGTCTTCGCTGGCAACAAGGATGTGGCGGGCAGTGGCTTTTGCCATGGGGAAACTCTCCAATCTATTTCAGTAAAGTGTGGAGCCTACCGGATTCAGTGGGCGAATTCTCGGCAAAGTTCCGTTCGGTTGTCCGCGACCTTGCTCAGAGATTCGCGGCCCGCAAACGTGCGGCATGTTCAACGTACAGTGCAATCGGATCGGGCAGGGTAGTGACTGAGCCGGGCGAGCGGCGCAGGCTGTTCAGATGATCCAGCGGATAGTCGGAGCGGATTACATGCCCCAGGTGAGAGCTGAAGCGGCCGACGAAACCATCATTCTGTTCGGTCTCGGTCATGAAGTATTGCGATAGCGCATGGCAAACGCTTCGTGTCGGATCGAGTGTCGGCGGATTGTCGGCGGTCAGAACGCCGCTCCAGGAGTAATAGTGCACACCGTTGACCTGTTCCGCGCCGTGGCCGCCCCAGGTTTCGGGTAATCCTTGCGGAAACTTGTCGTTGAAATCGCCCACGCCCTCGGTCGTCAGAGCATTGAGTGCCGCCAGCGCGTTCTGTGGCAACGTCGCACTGCCGCTGAGCAGCGAAAGAAAATTGCCAAACAGTGTCGCCACATTCTGGGCGACCGCCTCCGGCAGTCGCCCGGGCACCAGTGCCTTGCGCAAAAAATCGGCCAGCTCCGAACCGTGGTTCGGACCGCTGACGGAAGTCACCGAGGCTACCGCGTGTGGTGCAAGCGCCGCAGCGTATCGGGCAGCCAGTGCGCCCTGGCTGTGTCCGATGAGGTTGACTTTGTCGGCACCTGTGCCTCGCAGAACACGATCAATCTGTGCAAGCAGTTGTTCACCCCTTGTTTCGTTTTTATGAGTGGCAGAAAGCTGTGGAACAAACACTCGACTGCCGGCCGTTTTCAGAGCGTCCTTTACATCATGGAACAGCTCGAAATGACCGATGCGCTCGAATCCGAACAGGCCGTGTACCAACAGGACGGGATAGCGAGTTGAAGCATTCCGTTGCATGTTCTTACCTTTTTCACAGAAGTTCATCGGGGAATCCGGTGGCCACTCTAAAACACTCATCCCGTTGAAGAAGTCAGAAGAGGCTTCTCTTGGCCGTTGAATCTGGACTAGAAGCTGTGCGAATTTTCAGATTCTTGTGAGATCCGAATCGGAAGTTGCCGCCATCTTTCGCTTGGTTGATGGGGAATTTGTGAAGTTTGCCTACCGAGTTCGAGGCAATTGCTGTGTGCCTGCGGCGGATTAGGCTGACATCGAAAATGGGCGGGATCACGTTCAATGTTGGCTGTCGACGCCGTCCATGAACACGGCGTTTTTTCCAAGGAATGGAGCCACTAAATGCACACGCACGAAGTCGAGTTTTGCTACCGGATGCGCCACCCCGTCAGTCCCCGCGTGTCGAATGAACTGCTGCCAGCGGCAACCCTTGACTCCCTGGAGGGGGCCACGCTTGATCCTTCGCTGGGCACGGTCGTTGTCCGTATCGCCCCGTATGCAAATATGGCCTGCGGCGATCAGTTGGCGTTGAGTTGGGAAGGTCTCGATATCGAGGGTTTTGCTTATCAGCACGAGATGGTGCGCTATGTCAGCGAAGCCCAGGTCGGCAAGGATGTCGTTTTCGTTATCAAAAGGTTGCATATCGCGGCGCTGGATGGCGGTTCGCTGGAGGTCTATTGGAAATTGCTCAGTGCGGGTTCTTCCACCCCTGCGTTTTCCGCACGCCTGCAATTGTCAGTGGGAGATACACACCCACAGTTGCTTGCCCCGATTGTCGAGGGTGCGATCGGAGGAACACTGGATCCGGCGCGAGTAAAGGAAGGCACGCTTGTCGTGCTCCAGCCTTACGCCAGAATGGCTGCAGGAGACCGGGTTACGTTGATGTGGGGCGCAAATGAATCGCCTGCAACGTTCAGCGACAGACTTAAGGTAGAAGACTTTGCTGTTGCAGACGTGCTGTCATTCTGGATCGATGGAGCGCACATTGCTGCGCATCTCGCTGGCGAGGTGGTGGTGCGCTATCAAGTCGAACAAGCCGGGGGAGCGGTTCGCGAATCCGAACTCGCGAGAGTTGTCATCACTCCGTTCTGCCAAGGTGAGCTGGATGCTCCCGATGTGCTTGAAGCTGAAGATGGCGTGCTGTTGAACGATGATTCGGTCGATGGCGTCACCATCGTGATTGGTAATGCCCGGACGCAGGAAGGCGAGCTGGTGTATCTCAAGTGCGACGGGGATCTTTTCAATCACCGGGATGACCGCGAGATCACTCGGGAGACCGCAGGAAAACCGCTGATCTTTATCGTTCCGCACCGGTTCTGGCGTGAGCACCATGGCACGACTGTGCGAGTGGCCTACACGGTTGAACGTCTGGACGATGTCAGTCAGGAATCCGCGGTGACGCAGGTACGAGTGGAGGCCTAGCGGTAACGTGGCCAACCCTCCGGTTCTTGAAGAGTCCGGAGGGCGAGCCCGATACTCAACCTATGGCGTTTGCGGAGAGACGCTGCGCGGCGTCAAGCAGCAAGTGTTCCGTTGCGCTGAAACCAAGGCAACCATCGGTAATCGAAACACCGTATTGCAAGGATGGGCTGAGCGGCTGGCAGCCTTCGAACAAGTGAGATTCGAGCATCATGCCGATGAGTGCTCGATCACCCTGCAAGCGTTGTTCCAGTACTTCGTTGAATACGCCTGGCTGACGTGAAGGATCCTTGCCGCTATTGGCGTGGCTGCAGTCGACCATGATCCGGCCGGGAATTTTCAGGCGGTTCAGATCGGCGTGGATGTTGGCCACACTTTCGCGATCATGGTTCGGACCTTTATGGCCACCGCGCAGTACCAGATGGGTGTCGGGGTTGCCTGGCGTTTGAATGATGGCTGGATGCCCTTGGCTATCGACGCCGAAATGCCGGTGCGGATGGGCTGCCGAACGCATGGCGTCAACGGCAATGGCGGCACCGCCGTCGGTGCCGTTCTTGAAGCCTACCGGCATGCTCAAGCCACTGGCCATTTCCCGGTGGATCTGCGACTCAGTGGTACGGGCGCCAATGGCCACCCAGCTAAGCAGGTCATCGAAGTAGCCTGCAGCCATGGGTTGCAACAGCTCAGTTGCCACTGGCAAACCGAGCCGGATCATTTCCAGCATCAGTTCGCGTGACAGAGTAAGGCCGCCAGCCATGTCATCACTGCCATCCAGGTGCGGGTCGTAGGCCAGACCTTTCCAGCCGACCGTCGTACGCGGTTTTTCGACGTAAGCCCGCATCACCAGCAGCATCTCGCCGCTGACTGCTTCAGCCAGTCGAGCGAGTTTGCTGGCGTATTCGAGTGCCGATTGTGGGTCGTGGATGGAGCAGGGGCCAACGATAACCAGCAGTCGCGGATCTTGGCCATTGAGAATGGCACGAACTGCCTGGCGATGGCCGGCGACTTGCAGGCTTAAGGCATTGCTCAGAGGCAATTGCTGTTTGAGTTGCAACGAGCTGGGCAGACGCAGGGTCAATGCTTCGTTGGCAGAGTTCAGCGTGGACAGTGGCAGAGCAGAAACGGACGAGTTCATATTCGGTCTTCCTGGGCTGGCGGCGGGTTCGTCCCGCACGCTCGGCCCTATTGGGGTGTTCGACAGTTGGCCGTATTGGCTATATGTGTGTGCTTGCCACCTGTAGGTGACCGATCGGAGGCGGCAGGCTGTCCCGAGCGGAAGCTGGTAAATCGCCAGGCGCTAAAGCTGTCGTAACGGTAATAAGTGGCGTAGTTCATTTCGTGAATCCTCAAAGTGTCTGGTGTGGTGCTGAAAAAATTCGGGGCTGAAAAAGCAAAACCCCCGGTCGGGAGGCCGACCGGGGGTTGAGAAATCTCTGGTAGGCGACCCGTTGTTATGGGCGCCGTTTGGGTATCAGGCGCGCCAGTGGCTAAACCAATACCCAAAATAAAAGCTGACCGGAGCGCAAACGTCATTCACCCGGGCAGCCGCAACCGAGCGCAGGGCGCTGGCGGTACGAAGCTGTGAAAGGGTGCTGAGCATGGTCTGTCTCCGATGAATGGGCCGAGCTTACTAGAGGCCGATGCGGCTCAGCAATCAGAAATTGCTATCGCGCGCTCAACAAAATGCCTATTGCCTGATTTGGGCAAGAGTGGTGACACTCAGCGTTTTGCTTGATTGCCAAGGATGAACCGTGTCGACACTGACCATTGCCGCAGCCCAAAGCCTCTCCCTTGCCGGGGATCTCCCCGGGAACATTGCAAGACATTGCCGCTTCATTGAGGCCGCAGCGGAGCAGGGTGTCGAGTTGCTGGTTTTTCCCGAGTTGTCGCTGACTGGCTATGAAGGAAAACCGGCCGCAGCGTTGGCGATCGAACCGCAAGATGCCGTGTTGCAACCTCTTGGGGATTTGGCCCGAAAGCTTGGGGTAACTGCCGTTGTCGGCATGCCAATTCGGCTGGAGGACAATGATTCGGTGCGCATTGGCGCTCTGGTTCTGGGCGCTGATGGCTCTCTCGGTGTTTACAGTAAGCAGCATTTGCACACGGGCGAGGAACTTGTTTTTGCACCTGGTTTCGGTGGCCCGACGCTGAATATCGGCGGGGACGTCGTCGCGTTGGCGGTGTGCGCCGATTTCACGCATGCCAGCCATGCCGCGGCGGCCGCCGATCGGGGCGCCAACCTGTACGCAGCCGGCGTATTGATCAGCGAGAAAGGTTACGCAGTCGATACGGCAATACTTCAGGGCTACGCCAGGCAACACTCGATGGCTGTTCTAATGGCCAATCACGGCGGGCTGACCGGCGGTTGGCAATCCGCTGGGCGTAGTTGCATCTGGTCTGAAGACGGTTCGCTGATCGTTGCAGCTCCGGGGGCGGGCGATCTTCTGGTCGTCGCTCAGCGCAAAGAAGGTATATGGCAGGGACGGGTTGTTCCTGTTACGCAAGCCCGATGAAATTCCACTTACGTCTTGCGACTCCAGAAGACCTGGCATTTGCCCGCGATCTCACCTGTCAGAACATGCTGCGCTATTACATTGACCATGACCTGTTATGGCAGGACGAAGCATTTGACGTAGCGTGGCCGGGGCGACAGAGCTGGTTGATAGTGCGGGGTGATCTGGCGGTGGGTTTTCTCAGTCTCAGCCGGGATCTGCGTGCGCTCTATATCCGTGAATTGCAGATTGCTGAAACGCTTCAGGGGCAGGGCGCTGGTTCCTGGGCGATTGATCAGGTTATCGACATGGCCCGCAAAGAAAGACGCCCGGCTGTACGACTGACCGTATTCGAGAATAATCCGGCGAGAAACTTGTACGAGAGAAAAGGCCTACAGGTTCAGGGCGCGGACGAGTGTTTTCTGCGAATGCAGCTTGATATCAGTACACCTGTGCTCTGAAACCCGCAGCCGGCAAGCCTTCAATGATGAATTGAAACTTTTTAAATGACGCTTTCCGCTAGGTCTGTGTGGCACTTTTTGCTAAGGTGTCCGGCATCCCAATATGACCATATCGCGAGGTGTCTGCTTGATTAGGGTGCTAGTGGTCGATGACCATGATCTCGTTCGCACAGGCATTACACGTATGCTGGCCGATATCGATGGCTTGCAGGTGGTTGGCCAGGCCGAATCCGGGGAAGAGTCCCTGATCAAGGCCCGAGAGTTGAAGCCCGATGTGGTGTTGATGGACGTCAAGATGCCAGGCATCGGCGGCCTCGAAGCCACGCGCAAACTGTTGCGCAGTCACCCGGATATCAAAGTGGTCGCTGTTACGGTGTGTGAGGAGGATCCTTTTCCGACACGCTTGCTGCAGGCAGGTGCTGCGGGTTATCTGACCAAGGGTGCGGGTTTGCCGGAAATGGTTCAGGCGATTCGCCTGGTGTTTGCCGGTCAACGCTATATCAGTCCGCAAATCGCCCAGCAATTGGCGATCAAATCCTTTCAACCGTCCAACGATTCTCCTTTCGATGCCTTGTCCGAGCGGGAAATTCAGATCGCGTTGATGATTGTCGGCTGTCAGAAAGTACAGATCATTTCCGACAAGTTGTGCCTGTCGCCGAAAACCGTGAACACCTATCGCTACCGTATTTTCGAGAAGCTTTCGATCAGCAGCGACGTCGAGCTGACACTGTTGGCGGTTCGTCACGGCATGGTTGATGCCAGCCTCTGACCATGACTGACACATTCGATTCCGGCGCGTTTCTCTCGACAGTCAGTGGGCGCCCGGGCGTCTATCGCATGTTCGACAGCGATGCACGCCTGCTGTACGTGGGCAAGGCCAAAAATCTGAAAAAACGCTTGGCCAGCTACTTTCGCAAAACCGGTCTGGCGCCTAAAACCGCTGCGTTGGTGGGTCGCATTGCGCAGGTCGAAACGACCATTACCGCCAACGAAACCGAAGCGCTGCTGCTTGAACAAACACTGATCAAAGAGTGGCGGCCGCCGTACAACATCCTGTTGCGCGACGACAAATCCTATCCCTACGTGTTTCTTTCCGACGGGCAGTTTCCGCGCCTGAGCATTCATCGCGGGGCGAAAAAAGCCAAGGGCAAGTACTTCGGTCCTTATCCGAGCGCCGGCGCCATACGCGAAAGCCTGAGTCTGCTGCAAAAGACCTTCTTCGTTCGCCAATGTGAAGACAGCTACTACAAGAACCGTACGCGGCCATGTCTGCAGTATCAGATCAAACGCTGCAAGGCACCTTGCGTCGGGCTGGTCGAGCCTGAGATTTATGCCGAAGACGTGCGTCACTCGGTCATGTTTCTTGAGGGGCGTAGTCACGCGCTGACCAACGAATTGTCGACGGCGATGGAGGAGGCGGCAATCAACCTGGAGTTCGAGCGGGCTGCCGAGTTGCGCGATCAGATCGCGCTGTTGCGCAGGGTCCAGGATCAGCAAAGCATGGAAGGCGGTACGGGGGATATCGATGTCATCGCGGCATTCGTCAACCCCGGTGGTGCCTGCGTGCATTTGATCAGCGTCCGTGGCGGACGCGTGTTGGGCAGCAAGAATTTCTTTCCGCAAGTCGGTATCGAAGAGAATGTGTCGGAAGTCATGGCCGCGTTTCTCGGCCAATACTTCATCAGCAGCCCTGAACGGGATTTGCCGAGTGAACTGATCGTCAATGTGGTTCACGAAGATTTTCCGACGTTGATCGAGGCGATCCATGAGTTGCGTGGCCGCGAACTGACCATCAGTCATCGGGTTCGCGGTACTCGTGCGCGCTGGCAGCAACTGGCGGTGACCAACGCAGAGCAGGCGTTGGGCGCACGCCTGGCCAACCGTCAACACACTGCCGCGCGGTTTGAGGCCTTGGCCGAAGTGTTGAACCTGGATGAGCCGCCGCAGCGCCTGGAGTGCTACGACATCAGTCATTCCAGTGGTGAGGCAACGGTCGCGTCTTGTGTAGTGTTTGGCCCGGAAGGCGCGATCAAGTCGGACTACCGGCGCTACAACATCGAAGGGGTTACGGCGGGAGACGACTACGCCGCCATGCATCAGGCCCTTACACGACGCTTCAGCAAACTCAAGGAAGGCGAGGGCAAGTTGCCGGACATCTTGCTGGTCGACGGTGGCAAGGGCCAGTTGTCGATGGCTAGAGATGTTCTCAACGAGTTGGCCGTGCCGGATCTGATCCTGCTCGGTGTCGCCAAGGGCGCCACGCGCAAGGCCGGCTTCGAAACGTTGTATCTAAATGATGCAGCGCATGAGTTCACCTTGCGAGGCGATTCGCCGGCGCTGCACCTGATTCAACAGATCCGCGATGAGGCCCACCGCTTCGCGATTACAGGGCACCGCGCCCGCCGCGGCAAAACCCGCCGTACGTCAACGCTGGAAGGCGTTGCGGGTGTCGGGCCGACCCGGCGTCGCGATTTGTTGAAACATTTTGGTGGATTGCAGGAGCTGTCTCGTGCAAGCATCGAAGAGATCGCCAAAGCCCCGGGGATCAGTAAAAAGCTCGCAGAGTCGATTTATGCGAACCTGCATAGCGAGTAGAATGCCCCTTCACCTCGTAGCCAGTTGTGCCGATGAATATCCCTAATCTGATTACCGTTCTACGCGTCCTGCTTATCCCGATCTTCATTTTGCTGTTCTATCTGCCTTACCAGTGGAGTTACATGGCCTCCGCCTCGGTGTTCGCCTTTGCGGCAGCGACAGACTGGCTGGACGGTTATCTGGCCCGTCGTCTGGAGCAAAGTACTCCGTTCGGTGCGTTTCTCGATCCGGTCGCCGACAAACTCATGGTTGCGGTAGCACTGGTGCTGCTGGTCCAGGAGCACGGCAATCTCTGGCTCACGCTGCCGGCTGCTGTCATCATCGGTCGCGAGATTGTGGTATCGGCCTTGCGTGAATGGATGGCCGAACTTGGTGCCCGTGCCCACGTAGCTGTTTCGAATCTCGGTAAATGGAAAACCGCCGCGCAGATGCTCGCACTGGTGATCCTGCTGGCCAATCCAAAGGACTTCAGTTTCTGGGTTATCCTGGGTTATGCCTTGCTGATGGTCTCTGCCGGCCTGACGTTGTGGTCGATGGTTCAATACCTTCGCGCCGCTTGGCCGCACCTGAAGACCGATGTCGAAAAGAAATAAAACTTTTTTGAATCAAGGGGTTGACGGAGCTTCTTAATTCTATAGAATGCGCATCACCAAGCGGGAATAGCTCAGTTGGTAGAGCACGACCTTGCCAAGGTCGGGGTCGCGAGTTCGAGTCTCGTTTCCCGCTCCAAGTTTGTACGTATTTGTTGTTGTGCTACTGACAGCAAATGCTTTGAGGCCGAGTAGCAAAATGGTTATGCAGTGGATTGCAAATCCACCTACGCCGGTTCGATTCCGACCTCGGCCTCCACTATAAACAAGCTCCGTAGATCCATGATTTACGGAGCTTTTTTATTTGCACTGCGTTGCAAGATTTAGTCTTGAAATACGGCCATTGCAAACTTGCTTCACCGGGAAGTGATGTATATATTTCCCGCTCTGCTGTTCAAGGTTGGATCCTTTCAGGATTGCGACTGTATAGCGGAGGAGAGCAGTACCGCGCTACCGCCCGAATGGCGAAACTGGTAGACGCATGGGACTTAAAATCCCCCGCTCGTAAGGGCGTGCCGGTTCGATTCCGGCTTCGGGCACCATGAATATCAAAGGCCTGCATGAGTTTTCTCATGCAGGCCTTTTTTTGCCTTTTTTATGCAGGGCTAAACGAACGCCTGCCCGCTAAAACCCCGAGGCAAGCGCTGAAGTCCGGCCATTGCAGTCAGCCGCTCGATCCATTCTGCTCGCCAGTTTGCTTCGCTGTGCGTGGCTTTGGTCTGGCGGGCCAATCTGCGGGCGGCATTACGCTGATCTTTTCGTGCCTGTTTGTAGGCATCGGTACTGCGGCAGCTGCGGCATTTCACACGATTGAGTTCTTGGCTTGCCGACAGTTGTTTGCCTTTGTGGCCACAGGCGAGATGCCCGTCAACGTTGAAATGGATAACCATGAACTGTCTCCTTTGCGACGTGTATTAATTTGGACAACTCACCTCCTGTGCCGTTCGGCAATGCGGCGCAGGCAAAAAAACACCCGCATGCGGGCGGGTGAGGGGGGTGCAAAGGAGTGATTTCACTGTAGCCGCGCAGATGTGATCGTTATGTGAAAAACCGCAATCGCGGGAAAATAAGCAACTCGGACAGGCAAATGCGCGGTGACCTGTGTGTCACCGCTTTTCAGGCAAAATCCTGAGACCTTGGCGAGGTCGCTGTCATCTGAACCGAGGCAGCGGCCGATCGACAGGTTTGAGCGCCGACAGCGTATTGCGAATCAGCGGAGCATCCTTCTCTATATCGTTCAGCCGGTCACGGATGCGCAGGGCAGTCGGATGTCCGCCTTGGTGGTCGACCCAGTCGGCGATCTCTTTGCAGGCGGCCGCGAGGCGCGCTTGGCGAGCGTCAAGCAAGGTGAGGAGGGTGGTGATGGACTCTTTTTCGGACATGGAACACCTCCGTTCAATGAAACCTGAGCTGCAGCAAAAAGCCCGCGTGTTGCGAGCCTTCTGCCGTGGGGCGCCGCTCCTTCAGCTGGTTTCAGTATAGACCCGCTTCTGATCGGCATCAGCCGGATGACTCGCGGGCCGGTAGTGGGGAACTCGCTGCGTTGAGACGCTTGCATTCGCGCTGTGCGTCTTCCTCTTTGTCATAGCCATCGCCGATGAAACCGCCCGTACGCGTATCGCGGATGCGAAACCAGCTCTGCGCTTCGGCTGGATCATGCGGACTGTCTCCGGCGCGTCGACCGTGAATAATGATCTTGTTGCAACGCTTCACGACGAAAATGTCTTCCATGGCGTCACCGCAGCTGATTCGTGTCAGATCAACTATAGAAGCCCTCGGCAATCGTGCAAAAAATACACAGCTCAGCTCGTCGGTTGCCAACGCCAGCCTTCGAAGTGCCAGATCAGCTGATGGCTTGGATTTAACGCCCGTAGAAATGCCTGATCGTGGGAAACCACAACTATCGCACCGGGAAATGTCTGTAAGGCGTGTTCGAAAGCTTGCACCGATTCCAGGTCCAGATGATTGGTTGGCTCATCCAGCAGCAGTAATTGCGCGGGCGTCTGGCGCCACAACGCCAACGCGAGGGCTGCCTTCAAGCGTTCGCCGCCACTGAGTGAGGCGCATGGCCGGGTGACACGTTGTGCGTCCAGTTGCAGATGAGCGAGGAAGCTGCGCAACTCACCTTCGCTCAAAGGCGTTTGCTGTGCCTGCAATTGATCAACAATGGAGGTGTCGTCATTCAACAATTTCAACTGTTGATCGAGAAAGGCAAAAGGCACATGCGTGATGCACTCGCCACTCACCGGCGCCCACTCGCCAGCCAGCAATTTCAACAGCGTCGATTTGCCACAACCGTTATGACCGCTGACAGCAATGCGCATTGGCCCCTGAATGGTGAGGTCAAGCCGAGAGCTGGGCGCATCTGCGGACAACCATGGCAAACAGGCGTCGATGAGTGTGCACACCCGGCGATTGCCTGGAACCACGCTACCCGGAAGATTGATCAGCACGCTGTCGTCCGGCTGGACGTTTGCATACGCCTCACGGACGCGTTCATCCAGATCGGATTTGCGTGCCTGGTGGCCGACCTTTACCTGCCCCATGATTTCCCGCGCGGCCGCTTTCATGGCTGCCCGCTCGAAGCCCGAAACGTTGGCGGTTTGCGCATTGCGCCGGCTGCCGGCGGCATGGCGCTGAATAGTGTCGTGCTCGCGTTGTAACCGCGTGCGTTCGCGCTGACGCTCGGTGCGAGCCTGATCGAGTTGCGCCTGTGCTGCCTGTCGATGTATTCGGCGCTGCTCGTCGAATACCGAAAACACTCCACTGAAAACGCTTGCCCCCGTAGGCGTAAGTTCGATGATTCGCTGCATCTGCTCCAGTAATTGCCGGTCGTGACTGACGACGATCAGGCCGCCACGCCAGCGTTCAAGCGCGCTCCTCAGCCATTGTCGACCGGCACCGTCGAGGTGATTCGTCGGCTCGTCGAGTACGAGCATTTGCGCCGGACTCAGCAGCGCGCCGATCAGGGCAATTCTGGCCTGCTGACCACCGCTTAGATTTTCGGTGAGGTCCGTAGAGGTGATGTCGTCCAACCCGGCCTCATCGAGCATCTGGCGCAGGCGCTCCGCCAGATCCCAGCGTTCGTCGATAAGATTGAAATCGTCAGCAGTGGCGTCACCAAGCTTAAGTCGCTCCAGTGCGCTGAACACCTGGGTCGTTCCCGTTGCTTCGGCCACGCTTTGCTCGGGTGTGATAACAAAAGTCTGCGCGACGTAATGCGCGGGAACTGAACGTATCACGTCGCCGAAGGTGGGCTGCAACTGTCCGGCAATCAGGCGTGCGAGCACGCTTTTGCCGACACCGTTGCGCCCGACGATAGCGGTCGGTTGATGATCGAAATTCAGATTCAGGTCTTCAAACAGTGTTGCGCCATTGGCGAACTGAAAGCCCAGTTTATTCAGGGAAACGAGTGCGGCTGTACGCGAGACGTGAGTCATCGGCACCTCCAGAAAATGTCGTGAAAACTGACAAGCGCCAAGAGCGGCGTGTCGCGATTACATTTTTTAGGAGGCGGGGTTGTTCACTTCTGCGGTCGTCCGGGGAGGAGGAGAAGGTCGTTAGCCTAGATGACGTTTTACAGTGGATCAAGGGGCGTCGGTCATTTCGCTCATGCGCTCGAGAAACATCGCCAACGCCACTTCCTCGGCACGCAGGCCTTTGCGCACGCGTGGACGAGGCAGTTCAGCGAGGGCGCCGAGCATGAATTTTTCCACCACCGCGGGATGGATGTAGCACTTGCGGCACACCGCCGGCGTGTTCCCCAGTTGCTTGGCGACGCTTTTGACCATCTCCACCACATGGCGTTTGGCCTCGGTCTCGGATGCCCACTGCAATTCACGCAAGACCGACAATGCCAAAGCGCTTCCGGCCCAGGTGCGGTAATCCTTGGCGGTGAAATCGGCACCGGTCAGGGTTTGCAGGTAGGCGTTGACGTCGGAAGAACTGACGGTGTGTCGCTCACCGTTTTCATCCAGATACTGAAACAGGTTCTGTCCTGGAATTTCCAGGCAGCGCTTGATGATGCGCGCCAGGCGGCGATCCTTGACCGTGATCTGGTGTTCGATGCCGCTTTTGCCGCGAAACTGGAACAGGATTGCGCTGCCGTTGACTTCGACATGTCGGCTGCGCAGGGTGGTCAGGCCGTAGGAGCGGTTGTCGCGAGCATATTGGGTATTGCCGACCCGGATCAGTGTGGCGTCGAGCAGGGTGATCACCGTGGCCATGACTTTGTCGCGACTGAAGCCGGGCGCGGCCAACAGCGCTTCCAGTTGCTTGCGCAGTTTCGGCAAGGCCAGACCGAACTCGCGCAGGCGCGAATACTTGTCTGCATCGCGCACCTCACGCCAGCGCGCGTGATAACGATATTGCTTGCGGCCACGGGCATCACGGCCGGTGGCTTGCAGATGACCGCGCGGGTCAGGGCAGATCCACACGTCGGTATAGGCCGGCGGCACGGCGAGGGCATTGATGCGTTTGATTTCGTCGATGTCGGTGATGCGCTGGCCTGACGGTTCGAAGTAGCAGAACTTGCCGCGCAGTTTCTTGCGGGTGATACCGGGCTGGGTGTCATCGACGTAATGCAGGTCGGATGGCAATTCGGCAGTCAGCACGGTGTCGGGCATGGCAGTTTCCTTTAATGGCGCGGCGGTCTGTAAAGCGATTGACCGCACGCCGTTGCCGTGGTGCCGAATGATTTAGGCGAGGACTGCGACTGCTTTGATCTGCGCCCATAAATGCTGGCCCGGATGTACGCCTAACTGGTCCCGGGAGTAGCGTGTGATGCGTGCGAGCAGCGGGGTGCCACCCGCATCCAGGCGAATCAGCACATGAGCGGCGTTGTCGGCCGATTGCTCGCTGACCACGGTCACCGGCAGTCGGTTGAGAATGCTGCTGAACTCGCTGTTCTGCAGGCTCAGGCTGATGTCGCGGGCGTGCACTTTGCAGCGTAGGGTCTGGCCTACATCCATCGGTGCATGTGTGACGCGAATGCTCATCTCGGTGGCCGGCAATTGCAGGCTCAGCAATTGATATTGCGCATCGTAAGCGCTCACCTGGCCTTCAATGATTATCCCGGCGTCATCGCCCATCGCCATCGGCAGATCCAGGCGCGCAAGGGTTTCGCCGATCGGGCCGCTGGCCAGCGCTTTACCTTCGCTGAGTAACACCAGATGGTCAGCCAGCCGCGCGACTTCGTCCTGCGCATGGCTGACGTACAACAGCGGAATTTCCAGTTCGTCATGCAGGCGTTGCAGGTACGGCAGGATTTCACGTTTGCGCTGACTGTCGAGGGCCGCCAGCGGTTCGTCCATCAGCAGCAGTTTCGGGCTGGTCAACAGGGCACGAGCGATGCCGACGCGCTGCCGTTCGCCACCTGACAAATGCTGCGGATGACGTTCGAGCAAATGGCCGATGCCCAAGAGTTCGGTGGCCTGCGCCATGTCGACACGACGCTGGGATCGGGCGATACGCTTGAGGCCGAATTGCAGATTGGCCAGCACCGACAGGTGGGGGAACAGGCTGGCTTCTTGAAATACATAGCCGAGCGCGCGTTTGTGTGGCGGGACGAAAATGCCGTTGTCGCTGTCCTGCCAGACTTCGTCGTTGATCTGGATAAAGCCATGATCGGCGCGTTCGAGCCCGGCGATGCAACGCAGGCAGGTGGTTTTACCCGAGCCGGAATGCCCATAAAGCGCAGTCACGCCTCGGCCGGGCAAGTTCAGGTCGACATCGAGGCTGAAACCCGAATAGGCAATGTTCAGACGTACATCAATCATCAATCAGCTCCAGCCTGCGCGGGTCTTGCGGCTGGAGTACAGCGCCAGCAACACCAGAAACGAGAACGCCAGCATCGCCCCGGCCAGCCAGTGGGCCTGCGCGTATTCCATCGCTTCGACGTGGTCGTAGATCTGTACGGAAACCACGCGGGTCTTGTCGGGAATGTTGCCGCCGATCATCAGCACCACGCCGAACTCACCGACGGTATGCGCGAAGCCGAGTATCGCCGCCGTGATAAAACCAGGACGCGCCAGCGGCAGGATCACACTGAAAAATGTGTCCCATGGATTGGCGCGCAAGGTCGCGGCGACTTCCAGTGGGCGGGTGCCGATCGCCGAGAACGCGTTCTGCAACGGCTGCACCACGAACGGCATTGAATAGATCACCGAGCCGATCACCAGTCCAGTGAAGCTGAAGGTCAGAGTGCCCAGGCCCAGCCATTGAGTGAATTGGCCGAGAAAACCGTGCGGGCCCATCATCAGTAACAGATAGAAACCGATCACGGTCGGTGGCAGCACGAGGGGCAGGGCGACGATCGCCCCGATCGGGCCGCGCAGCCACGAACGGGTGCGCGACAACCACAGGGCAATCGGAGTGCCGACGACCAGCAGAATCGCGGTGGTCAGGGACGCCAGTTTCAGGGTCAGCCAGATCGCCGCGAAATCGGCACTCGTCAGCGCCATTTACAGCTGGTACCCGTAGGATTTGATCACCGCAGCGGCTTTCGGGCCTTTGAGGTATTCGACCAACGCTTTGGCGGCGGCGTTGTCTTTGCCTTTGTTCAGAATGACCGCGTCCTGTTTGATCGGGTCATGCAGGCTCGCAGGCACGATCCACGCCGAACCGCTGCTGACTTTGCCGTCCTTGTAGATCTGCGACAGGGCGACAAAGCCCAGCTCGGCGTTACCGGTCGAGACGAACTGGTAAGCCTGTGTGATGTTCTGGCCTTCAACGATCCTGGCTTTGGTGGCTTCGGTCAATTTGAGTTTTTCCAGCACTTGCGTGGCCGCGAGGCCATATGGCGCGGCTTTTGGATTGGCGATGGACAGGTGCTGGTACTCGTTCTTTTTCAGCACCTCGCCTTTGGCATCGACATAACCTTCTTTCGCCGACCACAACGCCAGGGTGCCGATGGCGTAGGTGAAGCGCGAGCCTTTGACGGTGTCGCCTTCTTTTTCGAGTTTTTCCGGGGTGGTGTCGTCTGCGGAGAGAAACACTTCAAACGGCGCACCGTTCTTGATCTGGGTATAGAACTGCCCAGTAGCGCCATAGGCTGCGACCAGTTTGTGCCCGGTGTCTTTTTCGAAATCAGCGGCGATGGCCTGGATCGGCGCGGTGAAATTGGCTGCAACCGCCACCTGCACTTCATCAGCCTGAACTGCGCCCACGGCGAAGACCGCAAGCAAAGAGGCCAGACAGGTTGGGGCAAAACGTGAGGCACGAATGGGCATGTAACAGCTCCGTTGTTGGCGAGTGCAGCGGGCAGCTATTGTTGGAGGCGAACTGCGCCGATACGAGGGTGGATTCGCTATATAGCGAAATATATAGCGAAATGCCGCCAAACAGGAAGTGTTGGTTAAAACCGGAGTGAGGATGCTTGAATCCTCACTCTGTCTGGCGTCACTGACGAGTGAGTTTTGCCAGCGCACCTTCAGCCAGTTGCCGGGTCAGGTCAGCGCTACCAATGTCTTTGCCCAAGGTGAAGGCCTGACCGGCCCAGAGGTTGGCAAACTCTGCCTCGTTGATTGCTCGCAACGGCATCAGCGCCCCACCAGCCAAGGGAAATGCCGGTGCTTTCGGCGACATCGGTCCCAGCTCACGCATGACGCGGTTGAGAATGCCCCGCGCCGGCCGCCCGGTGAAAAGATTGGTGATCGCCGTTTCGCTGTCCTTGGCGGTGCGCAACGCCTTGTGATGAGAAGCGCTGACTTTCGCTTCTGGCGTGAACAGATAGGCCGTGCCGACCTGTACCGCTGAGGCACCCAACAAGAACGCCGCCGCCACGCCGCGTGCGTCGGCAATGGCTCCGGCGGCAATCACCGGCACTTTTACCGCATCGACTATCTGAGGCACCAAGGCAAACGTGCCGACCTGACTGCTCAGGTCATCACTGAGAAACATGCCGCGATGGCCGCCGGCCTCGTAACCCATGGCGATAATCGCGTCGCAGCCGTGCTGTTCCAGCCAGATCGCTTCATCGACAGTGGTGGCCGAGGAGAGAATTTTCGCTCCGGTTGCCTTGACCCGATCAAGCAGGGATTTCTCTGGCAGACCGAAATGGAAACTGACGACCTCAGGCCGAAATTCTTCCAGTACCTCGCAGGCTGCCGCATCGAACGGTGCCCGGTTGGAGACTGGTGTCGGTGCATCGAAATCGGCGCCCAGTTCGCGGTAATACGGTTCCAGCAACTGCTTCCAGGCATGCGCACGTTGCTCATCGGCTGCCGGTGGCTGGTGGCAGAAGAAGTTCACGTTGAAGGGCTTGTCAGTGTGTTGGCGAATGGTTTTCAGCTCTTCGCGCAATTGCTCGATGCTCAGCATGGCCGCCGGCATCGAACCCAGGCCCCCGGCGTTGCATACGGCGATGACCATGGACGAATTCGTTGCACCGGCCATCGGGCCCTGGATGATCGGTAATTCAATGCCGAGCAGGTCAAGAATGCGGGTGTCTGGCCATTGGCTCATGAAAGCTGTTCTCCGAACGAGGTAACGGGCAGGGACGGCAGATCCGGTTTTTAACAGCAAAAGCGGATTCGCAGCCAGTTCGAAATTCAGAACAACCCGTGCAGTTTTTCAGCGTCGATGAAATCCGCCGCCAAACGAGTGATTCATGAATTGCGAGGAGTTGTGAAAGTCATTGGTGCGCTGATCGCCCGCCGACACGGAGCAGGCCATCACCCAAGGGCCGCTCACGCTGGTGGCGGAGAACCAGATGCCATTTTCGACTGCGTACCAATTGCTGTTGTCGACACGAATGCCACGACCGTCGAAAAAGCATAGTCGCCCGCCATGGAAATACCCGGCGGTTTCGCCGATTGGCGCAAAGTCGAATGTGGCAGGGTGTTGCGATGTGGTATTTCAAGGCACGACATTCTGAAAACAGTCATGCGAGGCAGTCATGTTCAACGCCATTGTGATCGACAAAGACGACAGCGGTTACCGCGCCAACCTGCAACAGATCAACGAAGAGCAATTGCCCGAAGGCGATGTCACCGTGGCCGTTGCGTACAGCACGCTGAACTTCAAGGACGGCCTGGCGATTACCGGCAGCAGTCCGGTGGTGCGCAGGTTTCCGATGGTGCCAGGGATCGACCTGGCGGGCACGGTAGAAGCCAGTTCGCACCCCGACTATAAGGTGGGTGACCAGGTGCTACTGAATGGCTGGGGTGTCGGCGAGAATCACTGGGGTGGTCTGGCGCAGAAGGCGCGACTTAATGGCGACTGGCTGATTCCATTACCCAAGGCCTTTACCGCGGCGCAAGCCATGGCCATCGGTACGGCTGGGTATACGGCGATGCTGTGCATTCTGGCACTCGAACGTAATGGCGTGACGCCGGATCAGGGTGAAGTGTTGGTCACAGGGGCCAATGGTGGCGTTGGCAGTTTCGCCATCGCGTTGCTGAGCAAGCTCGGCTATCGCGTCGTCGCATCCACCGGCCGTGTCTCCGAGCATGAGTATCTGAAGCAGTTAGGCGCCGGTGAAATCATCGACCGCGCGACCTTGTCAGTGCCCGGCAAGCCACTGGCCAAAGAGCGCTGGGCAGCGGTGATCGATTCGGTCGGTAGTCATACATTGGCCAATGCTTGCGCCAGCACTCGTTCCGAGGGCACCGTTGCCGCTTGTGGTCTGGCGCAAGGCATGGACTTCCCGGCTTCGGTGGCGCCATTCATTTTGCGTGGCGTGACCCTCGCCGGCATCAACAGCGTGACCCAGCCCAAGGCGCGGCGCCTGGAAGCGTGGGGTCGTCTGGCCAAGGATCTGGATTTCTCCTTGCTGGCATTGATCAGCCATGAAATCGGCCTGAGTGAAGCCATCGATGCGGCGCCAGAATTGCTCGCCGGGCAGCTTCGCGGACGGGTTGTGGTGGACGTCAATCGCTAAGGCTGCGTCTCGCGCTCCAGCAACTGACGCTTGCGCTCGACACCCCAGCGATAACCCGAGAGATTGCCATCGCTGCGCACCACGCGGTGGCACGGGATGGCCACCGCCAAACGGTTGGCCCCGCAAGCCTGCGCCACCGCCCGCATGGAGGTCGGTGCGCCGATGCGTTGGGCAATCTCGGCGTAACTGGCTGTATGACCCGCCGGGATTTCCCGCAGCGCCTGCCACACGCGCTCCTGAAATGCAGTGCCGCGAACGTCCAGCGGCAGATCCAGGCCAAGCGCCGGGGCCTCGATAAAGCCCACGACCCTGGCGATCAGTTGTTCGAACCCGGCATCGGCGCCAATAAGGTTGGCTTTACGAAACTGATCCTGCAGATCGCACACCAGTTGATGCGGATCGTCACCCAACAGAATCGCGCACACCCCACGCTCGCTTTGCGCCACCAGAATCGCTCCTAGCGAGCACTGGCCGACAGCGAAACGGATGTCGTTGTTCTTTCCCGCAGCGCGATAATCGCCGGGTTTCATCCCAAGCAACTGATCCGCTGTTTCATAGAAACGGCTGTTGGAATTGAAGCCCGCGTCGTACAACGCACCCGTCACCGAGCCGCCGTCTGCCAGGCGCTCACGGACTTTGCGCGAGCGATGGGCTGTCGCATAGCCTTTGGGCGTCAACCCTGTCGCGGCCTTGAACACGCGATGGAAGTGAAACGGACTCAGACCCGCGGTTGCGGCCAGTTCGTTGAGCGCCGGCAATGTCTCGGCGGATTCGATGTGGCGGCAGGCAATGGCGACGGTCGCGGCATGTTGCGCGGCGACGTCACTTTGATCTTTACTGGCACGCTTGCTCGGCCGATAGCCGGCGGCTTCGGCCTGTTCAGGCGTATCGAAAAACACCACGTTCTGCGGTTTCGGCAAGCGGGAGAGGCTGCTCGGGCGGCAGTAGATGCCGGTGGTTTTCACCGCGTAGACAAATTGCCCGTCCGCCTGTGGATCTCGCGCAACCACAGCGGCCCAGCGTGGATCGTTTTCGGTCTTGAAGGGGGCAGAAAGCGTTTTCATGATGGTTTGTCCGTTGACCTGTTCGATTCAGGTTAACCAGCATCGCAAGGCGCAACACTCCGAGCCTTGCGGTCAAACTTTTTGCAGATTATCCGGCGACGCGAAAGGTCAGATTGATCCGCTGTTCACCCAGGAGCGGATGCCGGCCCTGCTTGATCGGCAACACACCGTGATAACGCAAGCGATCAACGCCGCCCCAGACCACCATGTCGCCATGCAGCAAGGCAATGCGCTGGCTCTTGTCGCTGCGACTGAAGCCGCCGAAAAGGAACATGGCCGGTAACCCGAGTGACAGCGAAACGATCGGTGCGCTGTAGGCCTTTTCGTCTTTGTCCTGATGCAACGACATCTTCGCGCCGGGGACATAGCGGTTGATAAGGCAGGAATCGGCGTTGAAGCCAGAAAATCCGGCTTGCGCCGCTGCCGATTGCGCCAGCGTCGAGAATACTTCCGGCATCGCTGGCCATGGCAAATCACTGAGCGGGTCGACGCTTGAATAGCGGTAACCGTGGCGATCGGTGATCCAACCCAATGGCCCGCAACTGCTGGTGCCTACCGACATGCTGAAGCCGCCCGGCGTGACCATGTGGCGCAACGGCGCTGCGACAAGGATTGCGTCCAGCGCCGGCAGGATCTGCTCGATCAATGGCAGGGCGAACCCATGCAGCAGCCACGATTGCTCGCCAATCTTCTCGGCGCGGGGGCGTTGTTCGGGTTCATGATCGGCGAACAGATCGAAAGTGTTCGGTTGCATGGTGCTCAGGTGACGTGGTGAAAGATGATGCCTAGGGTATGCCTTTTTCCACTGTGCATGCGACTGACGCCATGACGCACGGTCACTCCTTGACTCATGGTCGAAGCAGTCAGTCTGGATCTGTCCTCGCGACAGAACACTCCGCCGCGTGCGGTCGAATTCGCTGTCGTGTCTTACAGTGCTTTGCTGACGCTGATTTCGCTGATCACGTCGTCGCTCTGACCGTGAATCGCGTCCAGGGCAACTTTGGCTTCTTCTTCAGTGCCGTTTTCCAGTTGCGCGAACTCGAAGCGGCGTTCACCGTTGAGTTTGTACTTGATGACGTATTTGGTCGTTTGGGCCACGGTCATGCATTCCTTTCTGGTTGAGCGACGTGTCTCAGCTGAGTTTGGTGCTGGAGCGACGGATGATCTTGATCGAGTGGGTCAGCGTCGGCTTGCGGGTCACGCTGATCGCACGTCGGTTGACGGTATCGATGGTGATGTTCCAGAAACCGGTGCTCGGCGCGGTGATACGGGCCGGGAAGGTGTCGAAGGCGCCGCCGTGATAGGTGTGACGGCCGCCATTCTTGAAGCTGCGGAAGTTGGCGTCGTTCATCAGACGGATGTTGCACATTTGCGAGCATTGGATGACGACGATGTCGTCTTCGTTGAGGTGTTCGCGCTGGTGAATGAATTTCATGGGCGCCTCCAGAAGGGCTTTTTCTACAAAATCAAAACGATAGCTTGTAATTGCGCGCAGTTTATCAGCCCGCACGGGTTATTATCTGGCCGTCGGGCGTTGGTTTGACAATTTTGAACAGATATTCGCAATCGGATGCGGGTTAAATGCAGAAGGCCCCGGAGAAAAACGGCATTTGTGCTGTCGGACGGTCTTTAACGGAGGTTTTGTATGAAGTGGGGTGTGGTGTGTCTGCCGTTGGTTCTGGCTGTGGGTGGTTGTGCGAGTGTTTCCGAAATCAATGAAACGCTGCCGACCATGAGCGTGATCTCCGGCAAGAAACCCCATGAATATGCCCAGTGTCTGGCCGAGAAACTGGCAGACAGCCGTGGCGCGCTGCAAGTGCAGCCGCACAAGGACGGGGTTCGGGTCATCGTGCCGGGGAAACTTTCCACCGGCGCCGCAGCGGTGTTTGATATCGAAGATCGCTCCGGCGGCAGCAGCATCAAATTGCATGAGCGCATGTCGAATGTGCCGGTTCGCCCGCGTGACGTGCAAAAGGCCGCCAATGCGTGTATTTCCGGCTGATAGACTGACAGTCATCAGCACCGATGCCGTCGCAGTCATGCTGTGACGGCATTTTCATTTCTGGAGTCGCGATGAAGCGAGAGCAAGTACGGGAGCGCCACGTAGAGGGCCTGATCTCTGCCACCCATGTCATCCAGAACCCGGCGAATCCGGGGGAGTGGATCGTGTTTTTCAAGAAGAGCGCCGGCCGCAGTTACTTTCTGGTGGACGATAACGACGAAGTCGAATCCTTCAACCGTCTCGACGATCTGATCGAAGTCGTGCGCGGACTCGGGATCAAATTCGCCGAAATTCATATGTAAGGTCTATTTGCAGACCACGACAACGCTGCGGTTTTTGTAATTGCCGACATCGACGCCCAGGGTTTTGTCGCTTTCCTTCGGCTGTGGCGTGCCGTCAGTGCCAACGATGCGGTAACCAGTGCCCGCGCAGGAGGCATCGGCTTTTTCATAGCAGGTCGCCCAGGAGTTGGCTTCGCCGGAACAGTCGATCGACAGTCCCTGTTCGCCATTGTTCAGGTACGTGGGTTGCGAGGTGGCACAGCCGGCCAGTGCCAATAGCGCAATCAGTGGCAGAAGTTTTTTCAGGGTCATGTTCGTGGTCTTCAGCGAGGGGGACTAGACGCTCTGACAGCGCCGGTGTGAAAAGGTTATAGCGTTTGGCCACTTGTTTGTCAGCGGGCACAAAAAAGCCCTACACAAGGGCAGGGCTGGGGCGTGTCGGGGCTGATCAGTCCTGATCTTTGCCACGGCGCTTGGCCGATGCCGGAGTGTCGGTGAATACGGAAGCAACATCGGTCGCCATTTGCTCACTGTCGAAAGGCCCGGCGATGTGCTCGCCATTGGTGGTGGTCAGCGTCCACTTGCCGTCTTTCTTGTCGATCACATACCCATTGATGATTTTTACCGCGGCCATCTATCTGTCTCGTTCGCTGGTTCAAAGGCGCCATGATACCGGCAAATGCTCACATTGGGGGACGATGAGCGTATGGTGATTCAGTTTGCCGGCAGCTTTGAGCTACGCTGATCTGGCTGCGCCCGGATGTCGATGGAACTATCGGCGAGAATATTTCTCTATGTTGGCATCGGTTAGCCAGTGCGGGGCATTGTAAGGTGCACGCCGCCTGATTAGACTGCGCCGAAACTCGTACACACAGCCCTTTCAAGGACTTATATGATCAAGAAATGCTTGTTCCCAGCAGCCGGTTACGGTACTCGCTTCCTGCCAGCGACTAAAGCCATGCCTAAAGAAATGCTGCCGGTGGTAAACAAGCCACTGATCCAGTACGGCGTTGAAGAAGCTCTGGACGCTGGCCTGACAGAAATCTCCATCGTCACCGGTCGTGGCAAGCGTGCTCTGGAAGACCACTTCGACATCAGCTACGAGCTGGAAAACCAGATCAAAGGCACCGACAAAGAGAAATACCTGGTCGGTATCCGCAAACTGCTCGACGAGTGTTCGTTCTCCTACACCCGTCAGACCGAAATGAAAGGTCTGGGCCACGCGATCCTCACCGGTCGCCCGCTGATCGGTGACGAACCGTTCGCCGTGGTCCTGGCGGACGACCTGTGCGTCAACCTCGACGGCGACGGCGTCCTGACCCAGATGGTCAAACTGTACAAGCAGTTCCGCTGCTCGATCATCGCCATCCAGGAAGTCGATCCGCAGGAAACCAGCAAGTACGGCGTGATCGCCGGCGAGATGATCCGCGACGACATCTACCGCGTGCACAGCATGGTCGAGAAGCCAAAGCCGGAAGACGCGCCGTCGAACCTGGCGATCATCGGTCGCTACATCCTGACCCCGGACATCTTCGACCTGATCGAGCAGACCGAGCCAGGCAAGGGCGGCGAAATCCAGATCACTGACGCCCTGATGAAACAAGCCCAGAACGGCTGCGTCATGGCCTACAAGTTCAAAGGCAAGCGTTTCGACTGCGGTGGCGCTGAAGGCTACATCGAAGCGACCAACTTCTGCTTCGAGAACTTCTACAAGACTGGCAAGGCTTACTAAGAGCGCTTGATCGGTTGGTAAGAAAAACCCGCTTCGGCGGGTTTTTTCATTTTGCGCCCCCATATGACTGGCAGTGCTTGCCCAATGGGTGTCTGCAGGTATGCTGATCCCCTGCCGAGGAGATAGAAATGGCCTACGATTTTGACCTTTATGTGATTGGTGCCGGTTCCGGCGGTGTGCGCGCTGCGCGTTTTGCGGCCGGGTTCGGCGCGAAAGTGGCGGTGGCCGAGAGCCGTTATCTGGGCGGGACCTGTGTCAACGTTGGCTGCGTGCCGAAAAAACTGTTGGTGTACGGCGCGCATTTCGCCGAAGACTTTGAGCAGGCGTCCGGTTTTGGCTGGAGCCTGGGTGAGGCGAATTTCGACTGGGCGACGCTGATCGCCAACAAGGATCGCGAGATCAATCGCCTCAACGGCATCTATCGCAATCTGCTGGTCAACAGCGGCGTGACCCTGCATGAAGCGCACGCGAAGATCGTTGGCCCGCATGAGGTTGAAGTGAATGGCGAGCGTTTTACTGCGAAAAACATTCTGATCGCCACCGGTGGCTGGCCGCAGATTCCGGAGATTCCGGGGCGCGAACACGCGATCGGTTCCAATGAGGCGTTCTTCCTCAAAGAGCTGCCAAAGCGTGTGCTGGTGGTGGGCGGCGGTTACATCGCGGTCGAGTTCGCCGGGATTTTCCATGGCCTCGGCGCGAACACTACGCTGCTGTACCGCGGTGACTTGTTCCTGCGCGGCTTCGATGGTTCGGTACGCAAACACTTACAGGAAGAGCTGACCAAGCGTGGTCTGGATCTGCAATTCAATGCCGACATCGCGCGCATCGACAAGCAGGCTGACGGCAGCTTGAAAGCCACCCTCAAGGATGGTCGCGTACTGGAAGCGGATTGCATTTTCTACGCCACAGGCCGCCGCCCGATGCTCGACAATCTGGGCCTGGAAAACACCGATGTGCAGCTTACCGACAAAGGCTTTATCAAAGTCGACGAGCAGTACCAGACCAGCGAGCCGTCAATTCTGGCGCTGGGCGATGTCATCGGTCGTGTGCAACTGACGCCTGTGGCCCTGGCAGAAGGCATGGCCGTAGCGCGACGTCTGTTCAAGCCAGAGCAATACCGTCCTGTGGATTACAAGATGATCCCGACCGCGGTATTCAGCTTGCCAAACATTGGCACGGTCGGTTTGACCGAAGAGGAAGCGCGCGAAGCTGGTCACGAGGTGGTGATTTTCGAGAGCCGTTTCCGGCCGATGAAGCTGACCCTGACCGAGTGCCAGGAAAAAACCCTGATGAAACTGGTGGTCGACGGCAAGACCGACAAAGTCCTCGGCTGTCACATGGTCGGCCCGGACGCTGGCGAGATCGTTCAGGGTTTGGCGATTGCGTTGAAGGCTGGCGCGACCAAGCGCGACTTCGACGACACGATCGGGGTACACCCGACGGCCGCCGAAGAGTTCGTCACCATGCGTACGCCGGTCGGCGCTTAAGCGTCTTTCGGCTTGGCTGAGTCTGGCGCTGCCGCAACGGCAGCCGCCAGACGCTGGCTTTCTTCCAGGCTCGCTTGAGCCTTGTTCAATTCCTTTTCCAGTGACTGATTGAGCAGCGTTTGCTCCTCGACGTTCTGCTTGAGTGTCTGGCTTTCCAGTGTGGCTACGCGCAGGCGTTCCTGGAGGAGGGTGCGTTCGCTGTCGACGCGGGTCGCTTGCTCCAGCAGTTGATCCTGACGCTGATTGCTTTGCTTGAGCTGATCCTGCAGCAAGCTCAGCTCGCGTTGAGTGCCACGGTTTTCCGTGAGCAGGCGTTCGTTGTCGCGGTGCAGTTGCGTGATCTCGTCCTGACGAACCAGTGCGCTTTGCTGCGCCTGACGTAGCTCGGCCTGAATCTGCTGCACTTGCGCTTCGTGGCGGCTCTGTTCCTGCTCGCGCTGCTCTTTGCTGGCGTTGCGGTAGTGCTCCAGCGCGTCACGGGCATGCAGGTGTTTTTCTTCCAGTGAGCGGATCTGCTCGTCCTTGTCCTTCAGGCGCAATTCAAAGTCGGCCAATGCCTGATTCAGTCCGGCATTGCGGGTTTGTTCGGTTTGCAGCATAGACCGCGTGTTGCCAAGCGCTTCGGACTCACGCTCCAGTGCGGCGCCTTGAATGTCGTGCTCATGTTCGAGCTTTTCCAGTGTCTGACGAGTCTGTTTCAGCTCTGACTCCAGCGCTTCGCGCTGTTCCTCGAACTGCTCGCGGGCCTGCTCGATGGGCTCTTGCGCCTGTTCTTTGAGGCGTTGGGCGAGGCGAGAGACGAGTGCGGTCAACTCGTCATCGATAGGCTCTGCGGAAGCTTCAACGGGTTGGGCGCCGTCATCCAGCTCTTTCAGATAGCGATGGATCGTGGTTTTCGAGCCGGTGTTGCCCATTTCAATGCGTACTGCATCGATGCTCGGGTGTTCGCCACGAGCGAGGATTGCTGTGCGCGCGATCTGCACCAAGGCTTTGGTAATGCCGCCACGGGCCATGTGAACTCCTACGGTTACGTACTGTGGTACATGCCACTAAGGTACGCAGTGTACCATTCAGAAAATAAAGGTAAACCTTTGATAATAAAGACACGGGATATACTGGTATTACCCAGTGTCAGGCGGCAAAATGCCAATCTGCACCCTTCAATCAGTACGCCAGCGAGAAGAACAGCCCATGAGCGATCTGGATCGCTATCTGCAAGCCGCCACCCGTGACAACACGCGCCGTAGCTATCGCGCAGCGATCGAGCATTTTGAAGTGAAGTGGGGCGGGTTCTTGCCGGCCACAGCCGAAAGCGTCGCGCGGTATCTGGTGGCGCACGCCGAGGAGCTGTCGATCAATACGTTGAAGCTGCGTCTGTCGGCACTGGCGCAATGGCACAACAGCCAAGGGTTTGCTGATCCGACCAAGGCGCCGGTGGTGCGCAAGGTCTTCAAAGGGATTCGCGCGTTACACCCGGCGCAGGAGAAACAAGCCGAGCCTCTGCAGTTGCAGGATTTGCAGCGCGTCATCGACTGGCTTGAACAGGAGGTGCAGACCGCAAAAGAGCAACAGGATCGCCCGTTATTGCTCAAGGCTTACCGCGATCGCGCATTGATTCTGCTGGGATTCTGGCGCGGTTTCCGCAGCGATGAGTTGTGTCGTTTGCAGATCGAGCATGTACAGGCGCGCGCCGGCAAGGGCATCACCCTGTATCTACCGCGCAGCAAGGGCGATCGGGAAAACCTCGGGCAGACTTATCAAGCGCCGGCGCTGCTCAAGCTGTGCCCGGTGCAGGCCTACATCGATTGGATCGCCGAAGCAGCGCTGGTACGCGGCCCGGTTTTCCGCAGCATCGACCGCTGGGGCAATCTGAACGAGGAGGGCTTGCACGCCAACAGCATCATTCCTCTGCTGCGTCAGGCGTTGCAGCGTGCCGGGATTGCCGCCGAAAACTACACCAGCCACTCCCTGCGTCGAGGCTTCGCCACGTGGGCCCATCAAAGTGGCTGGGATTTGAAATCGTTGATGAGTTACGTCGGCTGGAAGGATATGAAGTCCGCGATGCGCTATGTTGAAGCCAGCCCATTCCAGGGGATGGCTCGGATTACGGATAACCCGGCTTCGTCGTAGATATCGTTTTCTTCTATTAATACAGTCAGCTAATAGCGAAAACAAATCAGCAGCATCAGGTTTGCCAATGAGCCATCCGTGGAGTGAGTGGGTAGGATTCACCCATCAACTTCATAACCCCTGACGGAGAGTCATCAATGCCTATCATCAACAGCCAAGTAAAACCGTTCAAAGCTACCGCGTTCAAAAACGGCGACTTCGTTCAAGTCTCGGACGCTGACCTGAAAGGCAAGTGGTCGGTCGTGTTCTTCTACCCAGCTGACTTCACCTTCGTTTGCCCAACCGAGCTGGAAGACCTGGCTGACAACTACGCTGCTTTCCAGAAACTCGGCGTAGAGATCTACAGCGTTTCCACCGACACCCACTTTGCCCACGCTGCCTGGCACAACACTTCGCCAGCCATCGGCAAAATCGAATACACCATGATCGGCGACCCGACCCACGCCATCTCCCGCAACTTCGACGTGCTGATCGAAGAAGCTGGCCTGGCTGACCGTGGCACCTTCGTGATCAACCCTGAAGGCCAGATCAAAATCGTTGAACTGAACGATGGCGGCGTTGGCCGCGACGCTTCCGAGCTGCTGCGCAAGATCAAGGCTGCTCAGTACGTTGCTGCTCACCCAGGCGAAGTTTGCCCAGCCAAGTGGAAAGAAGGCGAGGCCACTCTGGCACCGTCCCTGGACCTGGTCGGCAAGATCTAAGTCTGTGACACGCAACTCGGGGCGGATCTCCGCACCTGCTTAAGTTAGCTGCACCGCCCCATAAAAATGCCCGGGCGAGTTTCGCTCGGGCTTTTTTTCGCCTCAAATAAAGGAAATCGCCCGTATGTTGGACGCCAATCTTAAAGCCCAGTTGAAATCGTACCTGGAACGGGTCACCCAGCCGATCGAGATCGTTGCCTCCCTCGACGACGGTGCGAAATCCCGTGAAATGCTGGAACTGCTGAAAGACGTTGCCAGTCTTTCGAGCCAAATTACCTTGATCGACAGCGGTGACGATGCACGCAAACCATCGTTCTCGATCAATCGCCCGGGCGCTGATATCAGTCTGCGTTTCGCCGGCATCCCGATGGGCCATGAGTTCACTTCACTGGTGTTGGCCTTGCTGCAAGTCGGCGGCCACCCATCGAAAGCCAGCGTTGAAGTGATCGAGCAGATCCGTTCGCTCAAAGGCGAGTTCAGCTTCGAGACTTACTTCTCGCTGTCCTGCCAGAACTGCCCGGACGTGGTCCAGGCGCTGAACCTGATGGCCGTGCTCAATCCGAACATTCGCCACGTCGCCATCGACGGCGCGTTGTTCCAGGACGAGGTCAACGATCGCAAGATCATGGCCGTGCCAAGCATCTACCTTAATGGTGAAAACTTCGGCCAGGGCCGCATGGGCCTGGAAGAGATTCTTGCCAAGCTCGACACCGGCGCCATCGAGCGTCAGGCCGAGAAGATCAGCGCAAAAGAAGCCTTCGACGTGTTGGTTGTGGGTGGTGGCCCGGCCGGTGCTTCGGCAGCCATCTATGCTGCGCGTAAAGGCATCCGCACCGGTGTCGCCGCTGAGCGTTTTGGCGGTCAGGTGCTCGACACCATGGCCATCGAGAACTTCATTTCCGTACAGGAAACCGAAGGGCCGAAGCTGGCCACGGCACTCGAAGAACACGTCAAGCAGTACGACGTCGATATCATGAACCTGCAACGTGCCGACAAGCTGATCCCTGGCAAAAACGGTGAGCTGCATGAAGTTCGCTTCGCCAGCGGCGCGACCCTCAAAGCCAAAAGCGTGATTCTGGCGACCGGTGCGCGCTGGCGGGAAATGAACGTGCCGGGCGAGCAGGAATACCGCAACAAAGGCGTGGCGTACTGCCCGCACTGTGACGGTCCGTTGTTCAAAGGCAAGCGTGTGGCGGTGATCGGCGGCGGTAACTCCGGCGTTGAAGCGGCCATCGATCTGGCCGGTATCGTGTCCCACGTAACCCTGCTGGAGTTCGACGTACAACTGCGCGCCGACGCCGTATTGCAGCGCAAACTGCACAGCCTGCCGAACGTCACCGTGATCACCAGTGCGCAAACCACGGAAGTCACTGGTAATGGCGAAAAGGTCAACGGCCTGCGTTACAAGGATCGCAACACTGATGAGTTGCGCACTGTCGAGCTGGAAGGGATCTTCGTGCAGATCGGTTTGCTGCCGAACACTGACTGGCTGAAGGGCACCATCGAGCTGTCGCCACGTGGCGAGATCATCGTCGATAACCGTGGTGAGACTTCGATTCCGGGTATCTTTGCTGCCGGCGACGTGACGACTGTGCCGTACAAGCAGATCGTGATTGCGGTGGGCGAGGGCGCGAAGGCTTCGCTGAGTGCTTTTGATCACTTGATCCGCACTTCGGCTCCGGCATAAGCGTCAGGCCTGAAATGAAAAACCCGTGAGCGATCACGGGTTTTTTATTGCGCGCGAAAAGCTGCCCCTCACCCCAGCCCTCTCCCGAGGGAGAGGGAGCCGATCGAGGTGTCTGGCGTTGTCCGCCGACCTGAACGACCCAGTCGATTATGGATTCAGCGCCAATCGTTCAAGTCGGCGTAATTCTCCAATATCTCCCAATCAGCTCCCTCTCCCTCCAGGAGAGGGAGAGGGAGCCGATCGAGATGTCCGAAGTGGGGTGTCGATCTGTAAGACCTGATCGATTTGGATTCAGCGCCAATCTTTCAAGTCGGTGAACTTCCGCAATATCCCCCAATCAGTCCCCTCTCCCTATGGGAGAGGGTTAGGGTGAGGGGCTTTTCAGCTTTTACAGCGGCGCAGGCTGAATAATCTCGACCCAGTAACCGTCCGGATCCTTGATGAACGCCAGGCTCTTCATGCGGCCATCGGTCAGGCGCTTCTGGAAGTCGCAGCCCAGTTCTTCAAAGCGTGCGCATGCCGCGACGATATCCGGCACCGAAATGCAGATATGGCCAAAACCACGCGGATCGGTATTGCCGTTGTGATAGGCGAAATCGGCGTCGTTTTCAGTGCCGTGGTTGTGAGTCAGTTCCAGAATGCCCGGAATCGACTTCATCCACTCGGTGCGAGCTGCGGCGTCGGCCGGGATCTGTGCCTTGTCGACCAGCGCGAGGAAATACAGGCTGAATTCCGCTTCCGGGAAGTCGCGCTTCTCAACCAGCGAGAAACCCAGCACGCGGGTGTAGAAGTCCAGGGATTTGCTGATGTCTTTCACACGCAACATGGTGTGGTTGAAAACGAAGTTTCGGGTTGCGCTGTCTGGCGTGGCGGTGACGCCGGGGAAAGTGTTGAGTTCGTGCAGGCTCATGGGCCCTCCAATAACTATGGGCGAGTGAATGGGCGCAATGATACGCATGCCAGTCGGCATCGCCAAATGAAAGGGCAGACTTGCCCTGCGTGCGGGCGAGCCTCAGACTTTACCGCTCAATCTGCGAGTGCGCCCGGCAATGATCCGACTGTTCAAATCCCTGTGTGTTCTTTCTGCTTTGTTGTTTGTGGCTGTTGATGTTTCGGCCGACGAGCCGAGCATCACCTGGCCGGCTGGTTGGCAAGTCCAGGCGCTGCCTGAGGCAACTGCGCAGGTTTCCCGCCAGCGTGCGGTCAAGAATGATGCCGATGGCAATCAAGTGATGGTGATGGAATTGACCATGACTCAGGTTGAGAAGGGGCATCAGGTCAATCTGCAAGGCGTCCTGCTGGAGATGCGCAAGTCGATACAGAAGGATTTCTTCCAGGGTGGCTATCAAAGCGTCTGCAACAAAGTGCATCCGACCACGCTGGGTACTTTGTCGGCACTGGAAACCACTTGCACGATCACCGAAAACGGTCGACATGTGTTGTCGCAAACCCTGGTGATGGCGGTCGAGGCGGACAAGGCTTATGTTCTTTCCTACGCCGGACAGGCAGAGGTTTATAAGGCGAGCGCAGACGAGATAGTGGCGGTGAGAAACAGCTTGAAACTTTAAGTCGCTGTACTCTTCATGGTTTGATTAGATACCCGAAGGGATTAAGCACAAAGTTTAACGCAGAGCTGCAATCGCAACATTGCGCAGCAAAGTGTTTAGCTCTGTGACTCAGCCACGTTACAGAAAAGTCGGAATTGTTAGATGAAATTCATTTCATTTGTTAGATATTGTCAATAAAAAAGCCCTGCATCATGCAGGGCTTTTTTGTTGGCGTCGGATTAACCGCGCAACCAAGAATCAACGGTAGCTGCACCGTATTGTTCCTTCCACGCTTTCAAGCCGCGGTGGTTGCCGCCCTTGGTTTCGATCAGTTCACCGGTGTGCGGGTTGTGATAAACCTTGACCACGCGAGCACGGCGGGTTTTAGGTGCTGCAGAGGTCTGCAGACCGGATTTTGCCGGGTTCGGATCGAGAATGGCGATGATGTCTTTCAGGCCTTTGCCGTAGGTTTTCATCAGCCCCTGGAGCTTTTCTTCGAATTCGATTTCTTTCTTGAGCCCGGCATCGTTCTTCAGCGATTCCAGCTGCTTGAGCTGTTCCTGAAGGGCCTTTTCAGCTGCACGAAATTCAGCGAGTCTGGACAATATCTTTACTCCAATAGTGTGTTTGGCTGATACCAACCGCAAACCAAGCTGTAAGCCAAGAGCCTTGAAGCGACTCGGTGATAAATGGCTCACCTGCCAATCTTGCTCAGGTTGAAAAAATTGTAGTAGTTAATGCGCCAAGAGTAAATCCTGATGTTGTCTTCATGTAACAACAACGGTCTTTTGTATCAATTTGGTGCGCCTGATCGGGACGCTCGTCTTAATCCGCCTTAGTTAATGGTGAGTTAATGCGCTGATGAAATCCGCAGCCGGCATCGGTTTGCCGAACAGGTAGCCTTGCAGGAAGTTGACGTGATGTGCGGTCAGATAATCGGCTTGTGCCTGAGTTTCGACACCTTCGGCAACAATACCCAAATCCAGCTTGGCCGACAGTTCGATAATGGTGTCTAGAATGTGTCGGGACAGTGCATCGATGCCGATCATGGCGACGAAACTCTGATCGATCTTGAGGAAGTCGACATTGAATTTGCGCAAATAGCCGAGGCTTGAGTGACCGGTGCCGAAGTCGTCAATCGCGATCTTCACGCCCAGCGCGTGCAGTTGCTCGAACAGTTGCCGGGTGATGTCGGTCGGCTCGATCAATTCGCGCTCGGTCAGCTCCAGCACCAGGCTGATGCTGTCGGGCGCGAATGCGGCGAGAAACGTTCGGCAGTCCTCCACCAGCTCCAGGTCCTTGCAATGGCTCGCGGTGATATTGATGCCGATATGAAACGGCGGGGTGAACGTTGCTGACAACGGCCCCAGCAACGCTGCGGTTTGTTGCATCAGTGCGCGAGTCATTGGCACGATCAGCCCCGAATGTTCGGCGAACGGTATAAACAGATCCGGGCGCACCAAGCCTTCTTTGGGGTGAGTCCAGCGCATCAATACCTCGGCTCCCGACCATGCCTTGCTGTCACCATGCACCACGGGCTGAAAGTAAGGAATGAACTCGCCGGCTTCGAGCGCGCGGAGCATCTCGTGGCTCGGAGACGTAGAGCGCTTCTGCAAGACATGGCCGATGGCTCCCGACACCACGCCAAAAAAGATCAACAGACTGAACAGCGGCGGATACTCATCGGCCATGTACCGCCAGGTTTCGCCCTCGGGAAAACCCGCAGAAACGCTGAACGCATAGCGTGAAGAGTCCATGGTGTTTTGCGCTATCGGCAGCGCGGGCAGGGCGCCGCTATGCACTTTGCCGTCGGCCGACAGCCAGTTGCCGCCTACTTGCAACACCAGCAGCATGTGCCGGCCGATCAGACGCAACATGTTGCTTAGATGGTAACCATCCAGGGTGGTCAGGGCGCCGCCGCGACCTTCGCTGAGCCGATAGACCAACAGAGCGGTGTTGGGTGTCACCGGGTTGCCATTCATCAGCCACAACTTGCCCTGGTTGTAATCGCCTGCGTTGACGGCTTCTTTATAGTCGCCAAACAACGAGCTGCAGTAGAGGTTGTCGTCCCACACCAGATTGGTCGAGCGCACGAACGGGCGGCGGGTCACTTGTTCGCGTAAAGCGAGTTTGACGTTCTCGCAGGTCTGGCCGGCCAGTGGCAGCAACTCATGGGCGGCCTGGGCGGTGTTGTCGAGCATCAACTCGAATTGGCGCAACGCCTCTTCGGCAGTCTGACGTGAGCCTTGTTCCAGCGTGCGTTCGGCTTGCATATAGAGAATCGCGCTGCCCAGCAGCACCGGAAGCAAACCGCTGAGCAGCGTGAAAACGATGCGGGTGCTGCGCTTGCGGCGGGGTCTGACGGTCAACGGCATGGGCGCATCCTGTCGCGGTGGAGTGGGGCTGTCGAATGCAGGCCGGACAACGGCGCGCCGCTGAAAAACACATCAGCCAGAGGGGAGGATAGATGGCAGAAGGCGCTTGCGCCGCTCATCAATGATGTATCCGCGTCGCCAGTTCGATAAACGCCAGAGTGGCGGGGGACGCCTGGCGCTGATCGAGGACGGCAAGTCCAACCTGGCGCTGCACGGCGGGCAGCAACGGCTTCTTCACGTAGCGAGGTGAGGCATCGTCCGGCAATGACCCTTCGGCGACAATCGTGATGGCATCGCCACGGCTGACCGTATCGAGTGTGCTGAGCAGTTGCGAGCAGCGATAGCGAATGTTCGGTTGCAAGCGCGCGGCCATGAACAGCCGCGAGACCAGTTCCGAAGAACCGGCCTCAGTGAGCACGAAAGGGACGTCGCACAAATCCTTGAGACTCAATGCCGACCGCACTGCCAAGGGATGATCCACTGGGAGCAGGGCAACCATCTGGTCTTCGATCAAAGCGAACGTGTCGAAGCGCTCCTCGGGCAGCACCACGAAACCGATGTCGATCCGCCGCTCTTCCAGCCATTGAATCACTTGTCGATCCGGCCCTTCATCGATGTGTACTTCGATGCCCGGATGCGCCTCGCGATATTGCCGCAGAATATCGGGCAGCAGCTTGATCGACGAAGTCGGGCCGAACGAGCCGATGCGCAAGGTGCCGCTTTTCATACCGCGCGCATCGGCTGCCTCCTGACGCAAGGTGTTGGCCAGACCGAGCATGGCGCGGGCGCGCAGCAACAATTGCTCACCGATGTCACTGAGTTCCACGGACGACTGATGCCGGCGCAGCAGTTCGACACCGAGTTCCTGCTCCAGCGCCTTCATCGCATGGGACACCGCCGACTGCGAAATCCCCAGCCGATGCGCGGCGAGGGTAAAACCGCGCAGTTCGGCGACCAGCGAGAAGATCTCCAGTTGGGTGAGGGTCATGAGTATTTACTCATTTTACGATGACAAGGAATGAGGTGAATGATACGGCATTCCTCAAGTTCCTGGGTCTGGAGCGTCATGCCTAACGTCGAGCAACTGCACACAACATCATCCGACATCCCCGTTTACCTGACTCTGGCGGCGGTCACCATGATCTGGGGCGGGACCTTTGTCGCCGGGCGGTTCCTGGGCGGCAGCCTGAGCCCGATGTTCGCCGCCAGCCTGCGCTTTTTGCTGGCCAGTGCGGCGCTGCTCGGCTTTTTATGGCTAGCGCGGATCCCCTTGGCGCGACCGACACCCCGGCAGTGGCTGCAACTGATGCTCTTGGGTTTCTTCGGGATTTTCTTCTACAACTTGTGCTTCTTTTACGGCCTGCAATACATCAACGCCTCGCGCGCCTCGTTGATCGTCGCGTTGAACCCGGCAGTGATCGGTCTGGCCTCGTGGTGGTTGTTCAAAGAGCGCCTGGGCCGGATGAAAGTCGCCGGCATCGCGACCTGTATTGTCGGCGCCGGTCTGGTGATCGTCAGTCGCAATCCGCAATTACTGGCGGCAACGCCTGATGCATGGATCGGTGATCTGTTGATACTCGGCTGTGTGCTGGGCTGGGGTGTTTACTCGTTGTTTTCCCGTGAGCTGAATCAAACGTTGGGGCCGGTGCAGACCGTGACGTGTTCGATCCTGATCGGCACGCTGATGTTGTGGGTTCTGGCGGCCGCTCGCGGCGAACTGAGCTGGAGTGCGCTGAATAACCTCGGCCTGCCGCAATGGCTGAGCCTGATCTACCTCGGCGTCCTCGGCTCGGCGCTGGCCTACATCGGCTACTACGATGGCATTCGTAGAATCGGCGCGACGCGTAGCGGCGTGTTTATCGCGTTGAACCCGCTGACGGCGGTTATTCTTGGCGCGCTGCTGCTGGGCGAGCAACTGACGCCCGCCATGTGCGTGGGTGGTGCGCTGATCCTGGGCGGCATCTACCTGTGCAACAAACCCCTTGCAGCGGGCGCAAAAAAGCGGATTTTATAGAGAGAGCAGACAAGCCTATTTACGCTGTGTAGAATCGGGTTACGCATACAATAATAATCGTCTTCTGGCAGCAGAAGCCTCGCCCGCAAGAGCCTTGGGTCGACAATGAAGATATTCGGGTTTCAACTGATCTACGGTGACTTCCTCGCCCGCAGTGTGCGTGGCATCTCCTGTGCGCCACCCACCGACCTCGCAGACTGACAAATAACCCAGGTTAATTTGATAAGAATGATGAGGCGTCACCATGACAGATTTATACGAAAACCCAATGGGCCTGATGGGCTTTGAATTCATTGAACTCGCATCGCCGGTGCCGGGCACCCTGGAGCCGATCTTCGAGATCATGGGCTTCACCAAAGTCGCCACCCACCGCTCCAAGAACGTGCACCTTTATCGTCAGGGCGCGATCAATCTGATCCTCAACAACGAACCCAACAGCGTCGCTTCATACTTCGCGGCTGAACACGGCCCTTCGGTTTGCGGCATGGCGTTCCGCGTCAAGGATTCGCAAAAAGCCTACAACCGCGCACTGGAACTCGGCGCTCAGCCGATCCACATCGAAACCGGTCCGATGGAACTGAACCTGCCGGCGATCAAAGGCATTGGCGGCGCGCCGCTGTACCTGATCGATCGTTTCGGCGAAGGCAGCTCGATCTACGACATCGACTTCGTGTTTATCGAGGGCGTTGACCGCAACCCGGTTGGTGCCGGCCTGAAGATCATCGACCACCTGACCCACAACGTGTATCGCGGTCGCATGGCCTACTGGGCGAACTTCTACGAGAAGCTGTTCAACTTCCGCGAGATTCGCTACTTCGACATCAAGGGCGAATACACCGGCCTGACCTCGAAAGCGATGACCGCACCGGACGGCATGATCCGCATCCCGTTGAACGAAGAGTCGTCCAAGGGCGCGGGCCAGATCGAAGAGTTCCTGATGCAGTTCAACGGCGAGGGCATCCAGCACGTCGCGTTCCTCACCGACGATCTGATCAAGACCTGGGACCAGTTGAAGAAAATCGGCATGCGCTTCATGACCGCGCCGCCGGATACTTACTACGAAATGCTCGAAGGTCGCCTGCCGAACCACGGCGAGCCGGTTGATCAGCTGCAATCGCGCGGCATTCTGCTCGACGGCGCCTCGGAGCAGGGCGACAAGCGCCTGCTGCTGCAGATCTTCTCGGAAACCCTGATGGGCCCGGTGTTCTTCGAGTTCATCCAGCGTAAAGGTGATGATGGTTTCGGCGAAGGCAACTTCAAGGCTTTGTTCGAATCGATCGAGCGGGATCAGGTGCGTCGTGGTGTGCTCGCTACCGAGTAATCCGCCACTGAAATGAAAAAATCCCGGCCTGCAGAGATGCAGTGCCGGGATTTTTTGTTTCACACAAGTCCTGTGGGAGCGAGCTTGGTCCGGGCGGCGATCCGACGAATGCGGTCTCCCATTCAACATCCAGGGTGACTGAACCACCGCTTTCGTCGGATCGCCGCCCGGACCAAGCTCGCTCCCACATTTGTTTTGTGTTGCGCTTATGGGCGGCGTTGCCGCATCAGATGTTTGAAGCCTTCGAAGACCAGCACTACCACCGCCAGCCAGATCGGAATGTACGTCAGCCATTCCCCGGACTTGATGCTCTCACCGAGCAACAGCGCCACACCGAGCAGCAACACCGGCTCAACATAACTCAACAAGCCAAACAGACTGAATGGCAGCAAACGGCTGGCAATGATGTACACCACCAACGCCGACGCGCTGATCAACCCAAGCAATGGAATCAGCCACATCAGCCCCGGATATTGATCGAACACGCCGAAACCTTGCTCGCCACCCTGCACAAACCAATAGGCGACGGGCAGCATCAGCGTCATGTCGACCCACAGGCCGCCCAGATTGTCAGTCTTCAGGTATTTGCGCAGCACGAAGTACAACGGGTAGCCAACCACAACCACCAGTGTCGCCCAGGAAAAGCCGCCCACCTGATACAGCTCGTTCACCACACCCAGGATTGCGAAGAACACCGCGACTTTTTGCAGGTACGACAGGCTCTCGCCGTAGGCAATCCGCCCGGTCAGCACCATCGCCAGTGGCAGCAGGAAGTAGCCCAGCGAAACATCGAGGCTGTAGCCGTTGAGCGGCGCCCACATGAACAGCCACAATTGCACACCGAGCAGGGCCGCCGAAACGATCAGGCCAGCGATCAATTTCGGTTTTGCCGCCATCAACCGAACCAGCTCCAGCACCCGCCGCCATTCCCCGGACACCAGCATGAATACGGTCATGCACGGAACGGTCAGCAGCATCCGCCAGCCGAAGATTTCCACGCCACTCAACGGCGTGAGCAACGAGGTGTAGTAATACATGACGGCAAACAGCACCGAGGCTGAAACCGATAAAGCGATACCTTTAGACAAACTGTCCTCGCGGGTCGATGGTCAAACGGGGCGCGAAGGATACGTGGTTTTTGTGCTGAATATTGGCCGAGTGATCAATATTCCCCACATCCTGAAGATAAGCACAAAACCTGTGGGAGCGAGCCTGCTCGCGAAAGCGGGGTGCCAGACAACGCCGATGTTGAGTGTGCCGGCCTCTTCGCGAGCAGGCTCGCTCCCACAATGGATTTGTGTTGAACCCGCATTTGCTTATTTCAAGCCTGCCGCGGTTTACGCCCCGACACAAAATGGCTCACATCGTTGAACCCCGGCGTCGATGAGTGCCCCGGTGTCACCAGCGAATCGATAAACGCCTCATCCTCCGGCGTGATCTTCACTGCCTGCGCTTTGCTGTAGGCATCCCACTGCGCCTCAGTGCGCGGCCCGACAATCGCCGACGTCACGGCACTTTTGTTCAACACCCAGGCAATCGCAAACTCGACCATCCCGACGCCGCGCTGCTCGGTGTAATGCTGAATCTGTTGGGCAATGCGCAGCGACTCCACGCGCCACTCGGTTTCCAGAATGCGCTTGTCCTGACGCCCGGCGCGGCTGTTGGCGTCCGGTTGGACGTCCGGCGCGTATTTGCCACTGAGCACGCCACGGGCCAGCGGACTGTAAGGCACCACACCGAGGCCATAGGTTTGCGCCGCCGTAATCTGTTCGGTCTCGGCCTGACGGTTGACGATGTTGTACAACGGCTGGCTGATCACCGGGCGATCAACGCCAAGGTTGTCGGCGATGCGAATCACCTCGGCAATCCGCCAGCCGCGATAGTTCGACAAGCCCCAATATCGAATCTTGCCCTGACGAATCAGATCGCCAATCGCCGACACGCTCACTTCAAGCGGCGTGTTGTGGTCTTCACGGTGCAGGTAATAGATGTCGAGATAGTCGGTGCCGAGCCGGGTCAGGCTGGCATCGATGCCATTGAAGATATGTTTGCGGCTCAGACCGCTGCGGTTCGGTACACCGTCCACCGGGCCGAAACCGACCTTGGTCGCCAGTACCCATTCATGCCGATGCCGGGCTATTGCTTCACCGACGATCTCTTCGGAACGGCCGTTGGTGTAGACGTCGGCGGTGTCGATGAAATTGATTCCCTGATCCCAGGCCTTGTCGATGATGCGCAGCGAATCCTCGGCGCTGGTCTGCTCGCCAAACATCATCGTGCCGAGGGTGAGAGTGGACACCTGCAACCCCGAGTGACCGAGTGTGCGAAAGCTCATGCCGAAATCCTTTTGTCGGTGGGAAAGGGTTAATCAAATACCAGAAGCGTGCGATGCGGCAAAGTGAATTATTGGCTCGACACAGCCCTCACCCTAACCCTCTCCCAGAGGGAGAGGGGACTGACCGTAGCGTTTGAGCGAGCTCCACCGACGTGCAATAACGAGTCGAACTCAGGTCTTGAAAAGCACAAAAATCGGTTCCCTTCTCCCGAATCGAACTCAAATCTTGAAAAGCACGGCAATCGGCTCCCTTTCCCCCTCGCCCCCTGGGGGAGAGGGCTGGGGTTGATCTGGCTTAATGATTCTGGACACCCCTAAAGGGCGGTAATCTACGCCCAACGACGAGGTGTGATTTGACCAGACGCTATTTTTCGACAGATTTCAAACGGGACGCGGCTTGCCTGGTTTTGGATAAAGACTATTCGGTGAGCGAAGCCTGTGAAGCAATGGGCGTGGGCCCTACAGCTCTGCGCCGCTGGGTTGAGCAACTGCGTGCGGAGCGCAGCGGCAAGACGCCTGAGAAGTCCAAGGCCATGACCGTTGACCAACAACGCATTCAGGAGCTGGAAGCAACAATCCGACGGATTGAGCGCGAAAAGGAAATTTTAAAAAAGGCTACAGCTCTCTTGATGTCGGATTCCCTCGATCGGTAAGGCTGGTCGAGGAGTTAAGCGAGCAATATCCAAGATCCGAGTTGTGCGTCGTATTTGGAATCAGCCGCAGCAGTTATTACGAGCGTCTGAAACAGCGGGCGAAAGTGGATGTCGAGCGCGATCGCCTAAAGATCAAGGCTGCTGAATTACATGAGCAAAGTCGCGGCTCAATGGGCGCGCGCAGCCTGTCAAAAGCGCTGTGTAACGAAAAAGAGTCGGTAGGTCGTTACATGGCTCGTAGCCTGATGCGCGAGCTCGGTTTGAAGAGCCAGCAACGGCGCAGGCATCGTTACAAACCTAGCGGCGCGGAGGCTCAATACGCCCCCAATCATCTGGAGCGTAAATTCAATGTCGAGGCCCCCAATCGAGTGTGGTGTGGCGACGTGACTTACATTTGGGCCGGTACTTACTGGGTTTATCTGGCTGCTGTACTTGATCTGCATGCCCGCCGCATCGTCGGCTGGGCGATGTCCAGAAGTCCGGATTCAGCTCTGACCTGTCGAGCGTTAAAGATGGCTTTCGAGTCGCGAGGACGCCCTGAAAACCTAATGTTCCATTCGGATCAGGGCTGTCATTACAGCAGTAAAATGTTTCGTGAAACGCTGGCGGACATGCGCATAAAACAAAGCATGAGTCGACGAGGAAACTGCTGGGATAACGCCCCGATGGAGCGTTTCTTTGGCAGTTTGAAATCTGAATGGATACCCAAGGCTGGCTACCGAAACGAAGATGAGGCCAGTACCGATGTGTTGCGCTACCTGACCCATTATTACAATCGGATCAGGCTGCACAGTCACAACGGATATCGGACTCCGGTAGCAATGGAAGCCTTGGCAGCATGAGAAATGACCTAAACCCTATAACTGTGTCCAGTATCGTTTGACCAGATCAGGTGAGGGGGAAAAGATCTGCAGGACACCACCAAAACCCCAGTCGGACATCCAATAAAAAACGGCCCTGAAAAAGGGCCGTTCTTCTGGCATCAAAAACTCAAGCGCGCAACGTCCGCGTCATGCGCAACGCCAGCAGACTCCCGCCCACAATCACCCCCGCCAACAGATACAACGCCGCATCCGTCGAACCGGTGCTGTCCTTGACCCAACCCACCAGATACGGGCTAAGGAACCCAGCCATCTGCCCCATCGAGTTGATCAACGCCAGACCACCGGCCGCAGCACCCGCGCTCAACATTGCCGTCGGCACCGGCCAGAACATCGGCAGACCGGTCAGCGCGCCCATGGTGGCAATGGTCAGACCGAGAATCGCAATGGCCGGGTTGGCCGCGAAATTCACCGCAATCACCAGGCCTATCGCGCCCATCAACATCGGCACCACCAAATGCCAGCGACGTTCTTTACGCAGGTCCGCCGAACGCCCGACCACCAGCATGAACACTGCCGCCAGCAGATACGGAATCGCACTCAGCCAGCCGATCACCAGGTTATCGCTGAAACCGAGGTTTTTGATGATCGACGGCAGCCAGAAGTTGATCGCGTACACGCCGCTCTGGATGCAGAAATAGATCAGACCGAACGCCCAGATCGCCGGGTTCTTGAACACTGCCAGCAGTGAGTCGGAGGTGGTTTTCGGCTTGTTCGCCAAATCTTCGGCCTGATCCGCTTCCAGCACTGCACGCTCATGCGGGCTCAGCCACTTGGCATTGGCGAAGCTGTCGCTCAGCAGGAAATAGGCGAGGGCGCCGAGAATCACCGTTGGAATACCTTGGAGCAGGAACATCCACTGCCAACCCGCCAAACCACCTTGCCCTGCGGCAAAGTGATTGAGAATCCAGCCAGAGAACGGGCTGCCGAGCAATCCGGAAACCGGGATCGCCGACATGAACAACGCCATGATCCGGCCACGGCGGAAGGTCGGGAACCACTGCGAGAGGTACAAAACAACGCCCGGGAAGAACCCGGCTTCGGCCGCGCCGGTAAACAGGCGCAGGGTGTAGAACTCGGTCGGGGTGGTGACGAACAACAGGCAGGTCGACAGCGTGCCCCAAGTGATCATCATCACCGCAATCCAGCGCCGTGGGCCGAATTTGGTCAACGCCAGATTGCTCGGCACGCCGCACAACACGTAGCCGATGAAGAAGATACCGGCACCGAGGCCGTACACGGTTTCGCTGAATTTCAGTGCATCGAGCATCTGCAGTTTGGCAAATCCAACGTTGACCCGGTCGAGGTAGTTGAACAAGTAGCAGATGAAGATGAAGGGAATCAAACGCAGGGTGATGCGTTTGTAGACGGCATTTTTATCGTCAACGATGGTCTGGGTAGCTGCGGCGCTCTGCGACATAGCGGCTCTCTCTTTATTATGATTTTTTGCGATGCAAAGGGTAACGTTGATCGCCCCGAGAGTCTCGGTCACCTTTGGCCGGATTGTCTTTGTGCCTGAGCACAGGGTTTGCCGCCAGACCCTGTGCGACTGAACAACTGCCAGTGCCATAAATCAAGGATTGCCGCCGCTATGTTCGAACTCGATCACGACCTCGCCCAGGATATCGTCGACCGGGCCATGGCCATTTTGCCCTACAACGTCAACGTCATGGACAGCCAGGGGTTGATCCTCGGCAGCGGTGAACCGGAGCGTATCAACACCCGTCACGAGGGCGCGCAACTGGTGCTGGCCAACGGTCGCGTGGTGGAGATCGACGCACAAACGGCCATGCATTTGAAGGGCGTACAACCGGGCATCAACCTGCCGCTGTTGCTCGATCAGCGCTTGATCGGCGTGCTCGGGATTACCGGTGAACCGGAGCAACTGCGCACGTACGCAGAGCTGGTGCGCATGACCGCCGAAATGCTCGTCGGCCAGCGCAATCAGCAGGCCGAACAGCAATGGCGGCGCCAGCGTTGTGATGATTTGCTCGCGCTGCTGTTGAACGAGGCGGGTGACTCGCCGCGTCTGGTCGACGAGGCGCAGCAACTCGGACTCAAACCGCAATTGACGCGGGTGCCGTATCTTTTCGAGCTGGGCCTTGAACATGGGCCGGGGCAAACCGTCGAGGCGTTGAGTGCCTGGCTGATGTCGCGTTATCCCGATAGCTGGTGCGTGAGCTCGGCGAAGTCGTCGCTGTTGTGGTGTCGGCCGGCGAGCCAGCACGTCGAGCATGATCGCCTGCTGGAAAAACTCGATGGCCTGGGCTGGAAGATTTTGCGCATCGCCGTGGGCGGGCAGGCCGATGGACTGGTCGGGTTGCGTCGGTGTTATCGGCGTGTGGGCGATCTTCTCGCTTATGGTCGAGAGGTGCTGCCGCACTCGCGTCTGCTGACACTGAACCGTTATCGATTGCCGGTGATGTTGTGGCGGCATCGCAATGACGATGCGCTGGACGAATTGCTCAAACCGTTGCGCAAGGTGATCGCCAAGGATGGCAACGGCCAGTTGCTGGCGACATTGCGCAGCTGGTGCGAACACGATGGCCAGAGTCAGGCGTGTGCCGATGCGTTGGGGATTCATCGCAACAGTTTGCGTTATCGGATGGAGCGGATTGCTGAACTGAGCGGGGTTGATCCGTTGCGGCTCGATGGGATGCTGGCGCTGTATCTGGGGGTGCAGTTGCTACCGCAGACTGATCCGAATTGATTGGGCGCCTATAAGGAAGCCTTCGCGAGCAGGCTCGCTCCCACAGGTTGATCGCATTCCATTGTGGGAGCGAGCCTGCTCGCGAAGGGGCCGGAACATTCAAAAACAGATTTTTTGTGAAAATGAACAATAAACGCCCCCGCCACTTGTGCAGCGGACAGGCGTCAATGCGCAGGCCGACTGGCAGCATGAGGGCATTGCAACCGGAGAATTCCCATGAAGATCGTCATCGCCCCCGATTCGTTCAAGGACAGCCTCAGTGCCCAAGGCGTCGCCGAAGCCATTGCCCTCGGCCTGGCGCAGGTCTGGCCGCAGGCAACGATGGTCAAATGCCCGATGGCCGACGGCGGCGAAGGCACGGTCGAATCGATCCTCGCCGCCTGCGAAGGTGAACTGCGCCGCACCCGTGTGCGCGGCCCTTTGGGCACTCCCGTCGACGCCGCGTGGGGCTGGTTGCCGCACAACCACACGGCAATTATCGAAATGGCCGAGGCCAGCGGCTTGCAACTGGTGCCATTGGGGCAACGCGATGCCTGCATCAGCAGCACTTTCGGCACTGGCGAATTGATTCGCGCAGCGCTGGATGCTGGTGCGCAACGGGTGATTCTTGCAATTGGCGGCAGTGCGACCAATGATGGCGGCGCCGGAGCGATGCAGGCATTGGGCGTGAAATTGCTCGATGCGCAACATCAGTCGCTGGTGCCCGGCGGCTTGGCACTGGCGCAACTGGCACAACTGGACCTGAGCGAACTCGACCCGCGTCTGGCACAGGTGCGCTTCGATATCGCGGCCGACGTGAACAACCCGCTGTGCGGCCCGCACGGTGCTTCGGAGATTTTCGGCCCGCAGAAAGGTGCATCGCCGGCGCAGGTGCAGCAACTCGATCAGGCGTTGGGCCACTTCGCCGAACTGTGCGCACAAGCGCTGGGCAAAGATGTTCGCGACGAACCGGGCAGTGGTGCGGCGGGTGGTTTGGGCTTTGCTGCCAAGGCTTTTCTCGGCGCGCAATTTCAAGCCGGAGTTGAAGTGGTCGCCGAACTGGTCGGCCTCGCCGAAGCCGTCAAAGGCGCTGATCTGGTGATTACCGGGGAAGGGCGCTTCGACGCGCAGACCTTGCGCGGCAAGACGCCATTCGGTGTTGCGCGGATCGCCAAACAGCACGCGGTGCCAGTGATTGTCATCGCCGGAACATTGGGCGAGGGTTATCAAGCGCTTTACGATCACGGCGTCGATGCGGCATTCGCCGTAACCAGCGGCCCGATGACGCTGGAGCAGGCCTGCGCCGAAGCACCGCGCCTGTTGCGCGAACGCGCGACGGACATCGCCCGCGTCTGGCAGATGGCCGCGAAATTCTGAGCAGCTCCTACACAAAGAGATTAACGGTGTTTCATCGCTGTAACACCCTGAAAAATAGTTGCGTTTGACCCGCAATCTTCCTAAAGCCTGGCCGATACAGCTAACAGGCGCGCAGATAACTTCCTAAAACAGTGACGCCGGACTGAGCCCGTCTCCTCGGGCCAGTGATCACGCATGGACGCTCGTAGTTTCTATCTTCCGAGAGCTCAACTATGTCCCTGCGTAACCTGAATATCGCGCCCCGTGCCTTCCTCGGTTTTGCCTTTATCGCCTTGCTGGTGATTGCCCTGGGCGTGTTCGCCGTCAGCCGCATGACGGTCATCCGCCAGGCTTCGATCGATATGGACTCGACGCAATTGCCCAGCGTCACTCACCTCAGTGTGGTAACGGAAAACGTCCTGCGCATGCGCATCCTGTCCTTCCGAGTACTGGTCAATCGCGAACCGGCCAGCCTGCAAGAAGCGCAAACGCGCATTGCCGTGCTGGTCGACAAGGTGCGCAAGGCTCAGGCCAGCTACGCCGCACTGCCCGCAGGCCCTGAGGAGCGTGAAATCTACCAGACCTTCTCAACCACTCTGGACCACTACCTGCAAGCGCAGAACCAGATGATCGAGTTCTCGCGCCAGGACAACCTTGAAGCGTTACGCACGTTGATCAACACGCGCATCAAGGAAGGCACCGACCAGATGGGCGAGCAGCTCAACAAGCTGATTGCAATCAACACGGCCGATGCGAAAACAGCGGCCATCAAGGCCGGTGAACACTACGACAGCGCTGTGACCGGGATCATCATCGTCGCCGTGATCGCAGCGCTGGCCACCGTGCTGCTGGCCTGGTTGCTGACCCGCAGCATCGTCACGCCGCTGAACCGTGCCGTGCAGGCTGCGCAAACCATTGCTGACGGCAACCTGACCAAAGTCATCGAAGTCGATGGCAAGGATGAAGCGACGCAGTTGCTGCAGGCGCTGGCCACCATGCAGAACAACCTGCGTAAAACCATCGAACAGATCGCCGGCTCCGCCACGCAACTGGGCGCTGCTGCCGAAGAACTAAGCGCGGTGACCGAAGAAGCGTCCCGTGGCTTGCAGCAACAGAACAACGAAATCGAACAAGCCGCCACCGCCGTCAACGAAATGACCGCCGCCGTCGAAGAAGTGGCGCGCAACGCCGTGTCGACTTCCGAAGCCTCGAACCAGTCGACCCACGCCGCCCGCGAAGGTCGCGATCAAGTGGTGAAAACCGTCGACGCGATCCAGACCATGACCCACGACGTGCAGAACACCGCGCACATGATCGAAGGTCTCGCGGCGCAAGGTCGTGATATCGGCAAGGTGCTCGACGTGATCCGCGCCATCGCCGAACAGACCAACCTGCTGGCACTCAACGCCGCGATTGAAGCAGCGCGTGCCGGTGAGGCCGGACGCGGGTTTGCGGTGGTCGCGGACGAGGTGCGAGCACTGGCCCATCGCACTGCGCAGTCGACCCAGGAAATCGAAAAAATGGTCGCCGGCATCCAGAACGGCACCGGCGAAGCGGTTTCGTCGATGCAGCAAAGCAACCAGCGCACCCAGACCACCCTGGAAATGGCCCGCGCCGCCGGCGTGGCGCTGGAGCAGATCACTCAGTCGATCCACCAGATCAACGAGCGCAACCTGGTCATCGCCAGCGCCTCGGAAGAACAGGCGCAAGTCTCGCGCGAGGTCGACCGCAACCTGGTCAACATCCGCGATCTGGCCACGCAATCGGCCGCCGGGGCCAACCAGACCAGCGCCGCGACCCACGAACTGTCGCGTCTGGCGGTGGATTTGAATGCCATGGTGGCGCGTTTCGTGATTTGAGATACGGTGAAGGCTGGAGACCGCGCAATCAGGAGACGTACATGCGCTATTCAGCCTTGACCCAACGAATCGCCGGGGAGGGAGCAGCGGCCTGGCAGATTCACGACCGAGCGCTGGAGTTGCGCGCCGAGGGTGTCGATATCCTGCTGCTGAGCGTGGGCGATCCGGATTTCGATACACCGCTGCCGATTGTCCACGGCGCGATCGACAGTTTGCTCGCTGGCGATACCCATTATTCCGAAGTGCGTGGTCGTTTAGCGTTGCGCAAGCTGATTGCCGACCGCCATCGTCGGCGCAGCGGGCAAGCGGTCGATGCCGACCACGTGATCATCATGCCCGGCGCGCAATGCGCGGTGTATTCGGTGGCGCAATGTCTGCTGGATCCGGGCGATGAAGTCATCGTCGCTGAGCCGATGTATGTCACCTACGAAGGCGTGTTTGGCGCTTGCGGCGCGACGGTTGTGCCGGTGCCGGTGCGCCCGGAAAACGGCTTTCGCGTTGATCCGGCCGATGTCGCTGCGCGGATCACGCCGAAAACCCGCGCGATGCTGCTCAACAGTCCGAACAACCCGAGCGGCGCGAGCCTGTCACTGCTGATCTGGCAGGAACTGGCCGCGCTGTGCGTGCGGCATGACTTGTGGCTGATCAGCGACGAGGTCTACAGCGAACTGCTTTACGAAGGTCAGCACGTCAGTCCGGCCAGTTTGCCGGGTATGGCTGAGCGCACGGCGACCATCAACAGCCTGTCGAAATCCCACGCCATGACCGGCTGGCGCATCGGCTGGATGATCGGGCCGACATCGCTGGCCGAGCATTTGGTCAATCTGTCGCTGAGCATGTTGTTCGGGTTGCCGGATTTTGTGCAGAAGGCCGCAGAGATTGCGTTGCAGTCAGACCTGCCGGAAGTGACGCAAATGCGCGAGGAATATCGCCTGCGCCGGGATCTGGTGTGCGAACGTTTGAGCGGTTGCCCGGGGTTGTATCCGATCCGCCCCGATGGCGGCATGTTCGTGATGGTCGATGTGCGCCAGACCGGGCTGGGCGCCCAGGCGTTTGCCGAGCAGTTGCTGGAGGGTTATGGCGTGTCGGTGCTGGCCGGTGAGGCGTTCGGACCCAGTGCAGCGGGGCATATCAGGATTGGTTTGGTGCTGGATCGGGTGAAACTGGCGGATGCCTGTGCGCGGATTGCGCTTTGTGCGGCGCAGCTGTTACAGGCGCGCAGTGCTTGATGGTTTTGTCTTGCCAGTACCGGCCTCTTCGCGAGCAAGCTCGCTCCCACATTGGAAATGTATTCCCCTGTGGGAGCGAGCTTGCTCGCGAAGGCGGCATCACAGCCACCGAATAATTCAGCCCTGCCAAGCCCCTGGATTCACCAGATTCGCCGGCTTCTCTCCCTTCAACGCTGCCAACAGATTCTCCACCGCACACCGCGCCATCGCCTCGCGCGTCTCATGCGTCGCCGAACCCATGTGCGGCGTCGCCACCACATTGTTCAGTTGCAACAGCGGCGAATCATGATTCAGCGGCTCACGCTCAAACACATCCAGCCCCGCCGCACGAATCCGCTGATGACGCAGCGCCTCGACCATCGCCGCCTCATCCACCACCTTGCCCCGCGAGATGTTGATGAAGATGCTTTCCGGACGCATCAGCGCGAACTGCTCAGCGCCAATCAAGCCTTCGGTCTGCGCGGTCAACGGCAAGGTCAGACAAATGAAATCGGCTTGCTGAAGCAGATCTTCCAGGCTGCGATATTGCGCATCGAATCGCGCCTCGACCGCCGGTTTGCGCGACTGGCTGTGATAGAGCACCGGCATGCCGAAACCGAAATGTCCACGCTGCGCCAACGCCTCGCCGATGCGGCCCATGCCGATAATCCCCAGCGTCTTGCCATGGACGTCGGTGCCGAAATGCGCCGGCCCGATGTTGCGGCTCCACTGGCCGCTGCGCACCATGTTCGCCAGTTCGACCACACGCCGGGCGGCGGCGAGGATCAGCGCGAAACCGGTGTCGGCGGTGGTTTCGGTGAGCACGTCCGGGGTGTTGCTCAGGAGGATCTTGCGCCGGGTCAGGTAATCGATGTCGTAGTTATCGACGCCCACCGATACGCTGGCGATGGCCTGAAGTTGCGGTGCGAGATCGAGCAACGCTGCGTCGAGTTTCAGGCTGGCACCGAGCAAACCGTGGGCACGGGGCAGGGCATCGCGCAGTTGCATCAGTCCGTCGGCGTCGAGGCTTTCGATCAGCGTCACTTCGCACTGTTCTTGCAAGCTCGCCATCAGCGCGGGCGAAAGTTTCTTGTACAACACGACCTGTTTTTTCATGGCAAAAGTCTCTTCAGGAATGCGCCGGCACGGCACGCGTGGCGACGGCTTTGGCGACGACGCGATCACTGGCGCCGGGCTTGAGAAAAATCGTCAGGACCACCGACAGCAGCAGCGCGCCGCTCATCAGCAGGTACGAAGCGCCGGGCGAACCGGTGGAACTGTTCAGATAACCGACCAGATACGAGCCGCCGAACGAACCGAGCGCGCCCATGCTGTTGATCAGTGCCATCGCGCCACCGGCAACGTTGGCGGGCAGAATCTCCGGGACGATGGCAAAGAACGGCCCGTAAGGCGCATACATGCAAGCGCCAGCGATCACCAACAGCGTGTACGACCACCAGAAATGTTCAGCGCCCAGGGCGTAGGAGCCGTAAAACGCGATGGAAGCGATCAGCAGCGGCGGCCAGACAAAGCGTTTGCGCTTCTGCAACTTGTCCGACCCCCACGACACCAACAGCATGCCGATCACCGCCGCCAGATACGGCAGCGCCGACAGCCAGCCGGCCTCGATCATGTCCATTTGCGCGCCGGCCTTGAGGATCGACGGCAGCCACAGCACAAAGCCGTAAACGCCAATGCTCCAGCAGAAAAACTGCAGCGCGAGAATGATCACCTTCGGCGAACGGAACGCCTCCGCGTAGTTCTTCACCGCTTTGATGCCGACCTGTTCGGCGGCGAGTGCGCTTTCCAGATCCTGCTTTTCCTGGTCACTGAGCCATTTGGCCTGCGCCGGACGATCGTCGGCCAGACGCCACCAGATAAATGCCCATAGCACCGCCGGCAAACCTTCGATGATGAACATCCAGCGCCAGCTGAAATGCTGCACCAGATACCCCGAAACCACTGACATCCACAGCATCGTCACCGGGTTGCCAAGAATCAGAAACGTGTTGGCGCGCGAGCGTTCGGCACGGGTGAACCAGTGGCACAGATACACCAGCATGGCTGGCATCACAGCGGCTTCGACCACGCCGAGCATGAAGCGGATGACGATCAGCCAATAGGCGTTGGAGACCACGCCGGTCAACGTGGCGAGGCCGCCCCAGAGAATCAGGCTGACGAAAATCAGTTTCTTCACGCTGTGCTTTTGCGCGTAGATCGCGCCGGGCACCTGGAAGAAGAAATAGCCGAGAAAGAACAGCGCACCGAGCAGTGATGACAGGCCTGGGGTGATCATCAGGTCTTCGGCCATGCCCGACGCGGCGGCGAAGCCGTAGTTGGCGCGATCGAGATACGCCAGGCTGTAAGTGATGAACACGATCGGCATGATGTACCACCAGCGGCGGGTGGCGAGGGTTGTGGTTTTCATGGGTGTTGCTCCTGAGCTTGTTGTTTTTGTCGCAGCAGGTTCAATTGATCAGTTGTCAGTGACGGCCCCATCGCGAGCAGGCTCACTCCTACATTTGAAATGCGTTCCCTTGTAGGAGTGAGCCTGCTCGCGATCGGCGCCTTCGAGTTCAGTGAGGAGTTCAGCCCGGGTTGGAAGGCCTTCCATATCCCCGCGACTCTGCACCGCCCGACTGCCAATCCAGTTCGCGCGCTGCACCGCCTCGGCAAAACTCTGATGTTCCAGCAGGGCACTGATCATCCCCACCGCAAAACCATCACCGGCACCGACCGTATCGACGACATTGGTCACCGGCACACCCGCGACAAAACCCTGATCCAGATGCGTTCGGTAATACGCACCCTGCGGGCCAAGTTTGATCGCCACGGCTTCGGCACCTTGATCGAGATAAAACGCAGCAATGTCCGCCGGATCATCAAAACCAGTCAGCAAACGACCCTCGCTCAAACCCGGCAACACCCAATGGGCGAGGGCGGCGAGGCGGTTGATCTCGCGGATCATTTCGCGCTCGCTGGCCCACAGGCTCGGGCGCAGATTGGGGTCGAACGACACGCTGCGCCCGGCATTGCGCATGCGCGTCATCAGTTCGAAGGACATCTCCCGCGCCGAAGCCGAGAGCGCCGGAGGAATGCCGGTGGCATGCAGATGGCGGGCGCTCAGCAGGCTTGTCGAGATCGACTGTGGTGACAGATGACTGGCCGCCGAACCGCGCCGGAAATACTCGACCTGCGGGTCGCTGCCATCGTCGTTGCGCGATTTGAACTGGAAACCGGTCGGGTGCTGTTTATCGACGTCGACGTGACTGCATTCCAGACCTTCCTTGATCAAGGTCTCGACCACAAAACGCCCGAGCGAATCATTGCCGACCCGGCTCAGCCAGGCGACGTTGAAACCCAGGCGCGACAGCCCGATCGCGACATTGCTGTCAGCCCCGGCGATGCGCTTGTGGAAGTGCTCGACCGCCGCCAGATCTCCGGTTTGCTCGGCGACCAGCATCGCCATGGTTTCACCGAACGAGAGAATATCGATCTCAGACATGAGCAGGCTCCAGACGGGATTGGCCCAGACAGGCGAGGGCGGCAACGTGCTCGGTGGTCAGTTGCACCAGGTCATCGCCCTGCAACGGGTATTCGGCGGCGCGCATAACGCCTTGGGCCATGTGCCGCAACAGTTGTTCCCACAGATGCAGGTCACTGACGGCCGGCGGCACCGCAACCAGTTTGCCGTCGGCGCGACGAGCCACGGCTTTGCAATGTACATAGCCGACATGGCGACCGAGCAGGCGGGCGGCGCTGGCAGCGGACTGGTCCTGCCATTGCCAGTTGCCGATGTCGAAGGTCATCTTGATTGGCAGGTTGTGCTGCTCAACGGCGGCGAAGAAGCGCTGAAACGGTTCGATGCGTCCGCCGTGCAGGGTCTGGTCGTTTTCCACCAGCAACTGCACCGGATTGAGTTTCAAGCGTTCGGCTAGGGCTTGCAGATCGTTGGTGTCGGTGAAGTAGCCGAGAGAAACCTTGAGCCACTTTGAGCCGAACGCTTCGGCCTGTTGCAGCGCGGTGATCAACTCGGGATTCGGCTGCGCCTGACCGGCCAGCCACAGTTCGGTGGGCGAGGAATAAATGCTTTGCAGACCCTGCGCCAGCGTGGCCTCAGCCAGTTGCGCAGGGTCTTCGCGCGTCAGCAACTCTTCGCGCCACTCGATGCGATTCGCCCCGGCGGCAGCAAGCACATCTATGAAAGCATCCTGCCCGCGCTGGCGCACAAGCTCGGCGCCGTAGCTGGACAGGCTGATGGAAACGGCAGGTTTATTCATTGTTGTTGACCTCTGAAACCGGTTTCATTTTTGTTCAAAAAAATATCAGTGAATGATGTGTTGTTTTTGCTGGCCCCTTCGCGAGCAAGCTCGCTCCCGCAATGGAATGCGATCAACTGTGGGAGCGAGCTTGCTCGCGAAGGCGCCAGATCAGACACCGCCAACTTCACGGGTCGATCCACGCTCCACCAGCACCGGCGCAAAATCCACCACCCGCGCCACCTCATCATCTCCACGCAAGCGCTTGAGCAAACACTCAAACGCCCGCGCGCCAATTTCTGCCGTCGGCTGAGCCAGCGCGGTAATCCCGCAGCCCACCAACGGATACCAATCCAGATCATCCACGGCAATCAGCCCGACATCCTCAAACAACCGGCAACCCATCTGACGCAACGCCGTCGTTGCGGCCAGCGCTGCCACGCCATTGGCGCAAAACAACGCTTTTGGCCCGGCACCGGGCATGTTTAAAAAGTTTTGCAGTTGCGCGCTCAGATCATCGCCGGTTTCCAGCACCGCTCCAGTCAGCGCCGAGCGCCGGGCAATCTGCGCCTGAAAACTGCTGACCCGCTCGATCCGTGAACTGGTGCCGTCATAGGGTTCAGTCACCAGCACCAGATCCCGATAACCACGTTGCTCAAGATGCGTCAGCGCGATCTCAACCGCTTGCGGGTTGTTCAGCCCGACCATATCGCTGTCGAGCCCGTCGACCTTGCGATCCACCAGCACCAGCGGCATCTCGCGGCGCAGCTCGTGCAATTCGTCACGGTGATGACCCAGCGTGTTCACGATCAGCCCTTCGATGTTGTACGAGCGCAATAGCGCAAGGTGCTGGCGTTCCTGCTCGTCATCACGGTCGGTGTTGCACACCACCAGGCTGTAGCCGTGCGCACGGCAGGCGGTTTCCACCCCGTGCATCACGGCAATCGAATAAGGGTTACGAATATCGGCGACGAGCATGCCGATCAGGCGGGTACGCCCGCGTTTCAGGCCGCGAGCCATCTGGTTGGGGCGATAGCCGAGTTCCGCGATGGCCTGGTCGATGCGCAGGGCAATGGTATCGGAGAGCAGGGCACGGTCATCGCCGATGAAGCGCGAGACGCTGGCCTTGGAGACCCCTGCGCGTTCGGCGACGTCAAGCATGGTGACGCGGCTGCGCTGAGCGGCAGAAAAGACGTTCAATTCGGTAGACCTTGTTTTTGGAGGGTAGCGTTTCAATGTGCAAATACCGCTGAAACCGGTTTCAGAAGACACTATCGAACCCTGGGTCGTCAACCTTCAAATACGTCAAAAGCATTCATGGCAAGCCGGATTTCCGACAGGCGGTTACTTGACCTGTCAGATCTGACAGTAGGCAGTTTCTGGATAACAGCGCTTAATTTCTTCAGGCCAAGGTGACCAGCCAGTGAGAAATTCCATGCCGACCAAAGCGCCAATTACTGCCAGCAGCACATTGAATTCCGCTGTGCTCCTGAGCCTACCGAAAGTGGACGGAGTTGACCCCCAAGATCCGGCGGGAACATTGCCGCCGGACGCAAAGCAAGTCGGCATCGTCTGCGTGATTGACCGCTGGCCGAATTTTCCTGTTTCTGGCGTGCGCAAAGACCGTGTCGAGATCTTCATTGTCGGTAACCCCGATTTTGTCGCTTGGGCCGAATATGGAGCCGCGGACGACGCTGTGGAATTTCGTATTTCAGTGGCTCCCGAGAAACTACCGGATGTGGCGACGTTTGAGTTGTTGTATACGGTACGTTCGATTAACCCCACGACGTCGGATAAACGACGCCTGACATATGCAATCGTTGCGCCACCGCAACGTTTAAAAGAGGCGGGTTTTCCCGACGCAGACATTTGGGGGTATATCGGTTGTTATAAAAATTATCCCGACGATCCGGAGTCCTTGTTTATCTGGGAAGGGGTGCGCGTCGAGATTCCTTTTGATGATTTATTTAATCTTAACGATGTCCTCAGAGTTTATTGGCAAGCATGGGACTCTCTAAACGGACCAGGAAAAGATGTAGATCCATTAACCCCAGAGTTCGAATTCAATGAGGTTGTAACTGATGTTGTAAACAAACAAGCGGTAAAGCTGGTGATAAAACCATTTGCCTCACATATAGAGCCGATGCGAAACAACGATTCAGCGACGGTCAATTACCAGTTGTTGCGAAATGGAATTCCTATATTTCGCTCTTTTACCGGGCTGGTGAAAGTAGACAGGGTGATTCCGGGACAAAGCGAATATTGCGCTGACTCAAGTTGGATGACTTGATCAGAGCGTAATAGTGGCAGCGATATCACGACTGCAGTTGGCGGCGTTCGCCATTGTCGAAGATGCATGGATTGAAGACATTTTCTACGCAATGGAGAAAGCACATGACAAGTATTCAAACAGCGGCGTCAGGGTCACCAGTGGGTATTTTGGTTGCGCCTACTCCGGAGTTACCGGATGGGCGCGGTCCAGCCAATAACATTATTCCGATAGCCGCGATCCCTGTGGGCGGCCCGTTGACACTTATGGTCAAGACTAATGTGTGGTTGAACCCCCACAACGCGGATCAGATCGCCCTTGATGTCACGCGAACCCAACCTCCGCCCAATCCGTTGCCGGCGGACTTCACGCGGCTGCCCCGGGTAAGGCTCGGTGACCTGGCCACCCGCCCTGTAGATTTTCCGATCACAGTGCCTACAGAATATCTGGGCGAAGATGCAACCCCTGACGGACCTACGCCGATCTGGGTTCGTAGCGTGCTGTATGAGCGTGGGCTCAACCCGCTGACCGGTGCTGTAATGCAGTTTTTTATCGACCGTACCGGTGCCTGGCAGGCGAAACCTGCACAAACAGGTACAAATCCCGGGCAGACCCCTGGCGCCAGAACAATTCCACCAGCCGCGTTTCCAAATGCCCCCGGCGATCTCGATGACACATGGGCGAACCTGCCAGGTAACTCAGGGGGATTGCAGGTAGAAATTGATACCAGCTACGCCAACTTTCAGCCGGATGACACGTTGACCCTGTACGTGGCAGGAGTACGTACCAACCCTCCGCAAGTGCCGCCTTTTTTTAACGGGCCAATGCCCACCGATGGCAAGCTGTCCATCCCGACCGCAGAGCTGCGCAAGGTAACGAGCGGCCGGGCGTTCATCTGGTTCATTATTACTGATGCTGCTGGCAACCAGAGCGCATGGGGCGTGTATTTCAGAAACGTACGTTTTCTGCCACTTCCTAAATTGGGCGTAATTACCGTCCCGGCAAACGAAGATGGTCTGATCGATTTAAAAGATGCGCGTGCAGGTGTGAAGGTAAAAGTCAGCCGCTTGGTAGATACAATCGGCACCGATGGAGTGAGCCTGACGTACGGCACTCAACCAGCCCAGGATCTCCCATTCAATGCACTCACGGAGCTGGAGTTCACCATTCCGTGGTCGAGTCTGAGCAAACAATACTTTGATAATCAGACGGGAACGAATTTTGAGTTGGACGTGGTCGTCAAAGCTGACTTGATGCGTGGCGGTTTATCGATCGACAGTGGAACAATAACTGTAAAAACAGATTTCTCGACGCATCCGCCTTATACCGTCGACCCGACGAACCCGCCCCCTGAGGTTAATCCCGAGTTCCGCAAACTGATTGTCCGCGGCCAGGCCCCTGTCACGGACAACGTGCTCGGCCCTCATGACGTCGATCAAACAGCCATAGCTCACATCGATGTATCGCCGCTCACAGCCGGGACGACATTTCCCGAACCCGAAGCGGGCGATCTGGTCACTCTGAAGTATCTCGGGAATCAAGGCGAAATTATCGTTAATTCAATGCCAATGACTACATCGAATATCAATACAGTCATTGAGATAGATTTGCCATATACCGTTGTCGGTCCGGGTGGTATTGGGCCTAAAGAGGCTTGGTGGATATATGAAAACCCGGCTCGAAATAATACTCAAGAGGCGGAAAAAGAGACGGTAACTGTCAACACTGTAGTCATCGTCCTCGATAAACCGGTATTCCAACGTCCACCGACCGATGGCACCGAATATCCAAACATCATTTGCGAGAGTTTGACGGGGGATGATCACGTTGCGAGGTTCAAGATCCAGCCGAATGATCATTTCACCGACGGGATGGACATCACATTCAATTGGAAAGGCTGGCATGACGACGCTTATACCGTAGATGCACCGGCCAATACCGTGTTTAGTGAGACTCGTGCTATCACCGCGGGAGAACTAACGGCTGGTATGTTATGGGAAGTTCCGTATACACCGAATATTCGCAATCTTCCTCGTCCTCCTGATACCCCACCTGATCCAGCCGAGTTTTATGCGGGTTATGTGAAAATCTGGTACTCCACACCGACTGTGCCTACATCGAAAGTTGAAGAAATGGTTATTTACTTGCTCAACGGTGACTTCAAGTACTGCGAGTCGGAACCGGGTTGGGATCCTGCGCTTGCTCCTTAATCGGCAATCCTTGTTATTGCATTGCCGGGAGAGTGAAGTTCTCCCGGCAATGCAACCTCGTTGACGAATAAAAATGTACGTTGCATCACGATTTTCGACGATTAAACCCACTAACAAAGAGGATTATTCCTACAGAGATGGTTCGGGCTTGCAGGTATCCTCTGGCCCCCTCAACCACGGGTGACTGATGGGGCTTGATTATCTGAGCCGTCGTTTTTCCGTCCCGATTAAACTCAAAGAGAAGTTAATATGACGATTGAAAAAAGACTGGGACCAACAGTTTTAAAAATGACTGGCACGCTCTCGTACGCGGCAGTGCTAGTTGCGTTCTCGGAGGTGTCTTTTTCGCGAAATCTCAATCCTGGCGAGGTCGAAACCGTATCCGTCGGTGCTACGCCAGAGGCCTGGTTCATCCCTGCCACTGCCACGCTCAACATCAATGGTGGTGATGCGCTTAACATCGTTGTCGGCGGTGGGACGTTAAACGCGATTTCCGCCAACACTTCACAGATTGAAGCCTCCGCAGATGCCCTCGTGACTCTGGATGGGGCGACGGTGACCGGTAGCAATTTTGACACGGCGCTGAGCTTGACTGACAGCTCGGCAGTGGTGTCCGGCAGTACGCTGTCCAGCGATGGCAGAGCAATGTTGCTTGCGCGCGACCTGAACATACCCGTTGGCTCAACAGCGACCGTTACTCGCAGTACGCTGACAGGAGGTTTCTCGGGTGCAGCGGTGACATCCCTCAGTACCTTGAATCTGGTGGACAGCCGGGTCGAAGGGACCGACGCAGATGGTGTTGGCCTCGAGCTTTATGGCGGCAACGCCAACATCAGTGCAGACAGCCGGGTCATCGGAGAACTGAACGGCATCATCTTCGGCGAGGACACCGTTTTGAACCCGAGCGATGTCACCGCACAGAGCGTATTGAAGGTTGATGGATCAACCGTGCAGGGCCGCACCGGCGCAGCGATCAAAGTCGATTTTGCGACGCCGGACGATCAACCGGTATTGATCGAAATAGCTAACCGTTCGAACCTGATCGGCGGCAACGGCAATATCCTCGAAGTCATCGATGGCGCAGCGGCGCGATTTCAGGTCGACAACAGCCAGTTGACGGGCAATGTGGACGTTGCTGACGGTGGAACCGCCGCCGTTTTCTTGCAAAACAATGCCAGCCTTGACGGCAATTTGCTCAACGTTGACTCTGTTTCGCTCGATACCCGAAGCATACTCACCGGTAACATTCAGGGCTCCGGGACTGGTGTCGTGGCGCTGGACAACGACTCGATCCTGCACGGCTCGGTTACCGGCGTCAGTACTATGTCCATCGGGCGTGGCGCTGAATGGAACCTGGTTGGCAACAATTCGTTATCGAATATTGAAATGCAGGGCGGGAACGTGAGATTCGGCACGCCCGCCGAGTTCGTCCGCCTGGACGTTGCCAACTTGTCAGGCACTGGCCGGTTTTTTTTGGATGCTGACGTGTCCACCGGTGAAACCGACTTTCTCAATGTCACGGAATCAGCCAGTGGCCGTCATGAGCTGGTGGTCGGTGCAAGCGCCAGCGAACCTGTCACTGGTGCACCCGTTCAAGTGGCTAACATCGCTGGCGGGGATGCTCAGTTCGATCTGAGAAACGGTCAGGTTGATCTTGGTGCTTTGGCGTACAAACTGGTGCGAGAGGGCGAAGGTATTTTCCTGCGAACGGATGGGACAACGCCGAGCACAGGTTCACAAACAGCATTGGCTATTGCCGGTACCGCACCGACGGTTATCTATTCGGAAATGACCACTCTCAATACCCGCCTCGGCGACCGTCGCATGGCCGGCACTCAACCCCGGTCGCGATCGGTTGCTGCACTGGACTCAAATAATCAAAACGCGACATCCGGCCTGTGGATACGGACACATGCCAATCAGGACAACGTCAAGAATGCCTACGGTGATGGTTATAAACAAAATCAGACTGGCGTCTCGTTGGGGGTGGATACGCCACTACCGATAGGTGATGGCCAATGGTTGATCGGAGTTTTTGGTGGATACAGCACCACTCGCCTTAACCTTGCCCGTGGCAGCGCCGGCACGATCGACAGCACCTATGGCGGGATGTATCTGTCGTGGTACGACGAAATGACCGGGTACTACGTGGATACCGTTGGCAAAATCAACCGTTTTAGTAATGACGTCAAAGTCACCTTGAGCGATGACACTCGAACAAAGGGAGACTTCGATAATCTCGGCATCAGTGGAACCGTCGAAGTGGGTAAGCATATCGTCTTGAACCGAGGTTACTTCATCGAGCCCTCTGCTCAGGTTGGTGTCGCGACTGTGAAAGGCAAAGACTATAAGTTGGACAATGGTCTGCAGGTAGACAGCAACGAGACCCGCTCATTGCTCGGCAAGGTCGGAATGACAGTTGGCCGCGAGGTGGTGCTGAACAATGGCGGCAAACTGCAACCCAGGCTGCACGCGGCGGTAAGTCATGAATTCGTCAACAACAATCGTGTCAGCGTGAATGACACTGACTTCAACAACGATTTGTCCAGCACCAGTCTTGAGCTGACCGCTGGCCTGAACTGGGTGCCAGCCAATAACAAATGGCAGATGTATGGTGAGATAGGGACTAGCAGGGGCAGCAAAGCTGACCAGGAGCTGGGAGGGAGTGTCGGGTTGAGCTTCAATTTCTGATCGCATCAGCATTAAAAAAGGAAGCTTCGCAGCTTCCTTTTTCCGTAGTCATCAAGCGTTTTTTCTTTTGCTCAGGTCGGCGTCAGCGACAAACTCCCCTGTGATCGGGAATTCTTCGTTGCCGTTCTCTCCACCATGGTCAAAGGTGCCGGACCAGGTGCCACTCAGTGTTTTTTCAATGTCGTCATATCTCACTGTCAGGCTCCCGCTCACAGAGACGTGCAGGTCACCCGTCGCGGGATTGGAATAGTAGGTGCTTCTGACATCATCGCTATCTTTGGACAGGTCATATGTCATCGATTGGGGTTTGGAAGGGAACACAAAATCAATCGTTCGCGTCACACCATGCTCCGTGTATCCAGCGGACAGGACGTAACGCGTGCCTTCCGGGTAGGGCTTCGGCCCGAAGGTAGGCGCAGAGGTAGATCGAAACTCCATGAATTGAGGGATTTTGACAAACCTGTAGCGTGGATTGGCATCGCCGTTGATCGTGGCCGACAAATAGGTATGCGCTGAAGCTGGAAAGATTGTCGCGTAGGCACGGGCTGCATAGCTCATGAGTTTTATCTCCATACAATATGGTGGGGGACATCCAAAGACTGACCCGTCCTACTTCTGGATGTTGTATGGAAGCCTGAATACAGTACACCTGTAAACTGTCAGTGTTGACAGTTTACAGGTGTACTTTTTTGTGATCTTTGAACGGCAGGAACATGCCGTGTTTTTCAGCCGAACAATCCTGCTGCAATGTTGATCGAAAAACCCAGAATTGCAGTGTTGAACACAAATCCGATCAACGATTGCGCCAGCACGATCTTGCGGATATCCCGCGTCGCAACACCCACATCCGACGTTTGCACAGCCACCCCGATGGTGAACGAGAAGTACAGAAAGTCCCAATAATTGGGGGTAGTAAGTCCTTCGGAGAATCGCAGTGCCGGCTCCTTTCCATCCCAGGTGTAAAACAACCTCGCGTAGTGCACGCAGAAAATCACCCCGATCAGCAGCCATGAACCGATCACAGTCAGCGCGGTAAAACCGTAGTGCATGAGCTTGCGCGTGGTTTCCAGATCCTTGCTGCCCGCCAGTTCGAAGGTGATGGTCGCCAGACTGGCCAGCGCGGCGATGCTCACCACGAACAGCACCAGTCCGGCGTTTTCGTCTTCGACTTCAGCGATGCGTTTGACGTCCGGAGCCTTGGCACGCACGGTCAGCCAGAACATCAAAATCAAATAAGTCCAGACACCGGCGTTCCAGCCGATGAGGATTTTGCTGACGATGGAATCGGCGGGGGCCAACAGGCCGGTGGCGAGGCCGAACAGGGCGGCGGCAGACAGGCGAGGGTGGGTGCGGGCGAGGAAGCGCATGGGGACTCGATGGGCCAGGGTGGTTCAGACACCTTAGCCCAGCGATGACAGGTGTGACCACAACGCTGGATGTTTGCAAAATTCCTGTGGGAACGAGCCTGCTCGCGAAGGCGTCGGTAGATTCAACATAGATGTTGGCAGACCGGACGCTTTCGCGAGCAGGCTCGCTCCCACAATTGCTATCAGTGGGGTTTGGTGAAGCGTTGTACGAGCTTCATAACGACCACGAAGAAGACAGGCACAAAAATCACTGCCAGCGTGGCGGTGATCATCCCGCCGATCACCCCGGTGCCGATTGCTTGCTGACTCGCCGAGCTTGCGCCAGTGGCAATCGCGAGGGGCACCACACCGAGAATGAACGCCAGCGAAGTCATCACAATCGGCCGCAGACGCAGGCGGGCTGCCTGCAACGTTGCATCGATCAGGTCGTGACCTTCGTCATACAGGCTCTTGGCGAACTCGATGATCAGGATCGCGTTCTTCGCCGACAATCCGATGATGGTAATCAGACCAACCTTGAAGAACACATCGTTGGGCATGCCGCGCAACGTCACGGCCAGCACCGCGCCGAGCACGCCCAGCGGCACCACCAGCAACACCGACGTTGGAATCGACCAACTCTCGTACAGCGCCGCCAGACACAGGAACACCACCAATAGCGACAAACCGAGCAGGATCGGCGCCTGGTTGCCAGACAAACGTTCCTGCAAAGACAGGCCGGTCCATTCCTGCCCAAGGCCTTTCGGGCCCTGCGCTACCAGACGTTCGATTTCCGCCATGGCCTCACCGGTACTGTGCCCCGCTGACGGTTCGCCGGAAATCGCGATCGCCGGGTAACCGTTATAACGGGTCAACTGCGCCGGACCCTGAATCCAGTTGGCCTGCACGAACGCCGAGAGCGGCACCATGTGCCCGGTGTTGTTGCGTACGTGCATTTTCAGCAGATCGGCGACCTGGCTGCGTTGATCGCCTTCGGCTTGCACGACAACGCGCTGCATGCGCCCCTGATTGGGGAAGTCGTTGATGTAGCTGGAACCCACCGCAGTGGACAGCACGTTGCCAATATCGGAAAACGAAACACCCAAGGCATTGGCCTGTTTGCGGTCAACGATCAATTGCACTTGCGGCGCTTCGGCCAGCGCGCTTTCGCGCACGTTCATCAGTACCGGACTTTTTTCGGCGGCCGCGAGCAATTCGGTGCGCGCCTGCATCAAGGTCGCATGGCCGAGGCCGCCGCGATCCTGCAAGCGGAATTCGAAACCGCTCGACGTGCCGAGACCATCCACGGGCGGTGGCAGCACCGAGAACGCTATGGCGTCCTTGATCTCGCTCAGCGCGATGTTGGCGCGATCGGCAATCGAGCTGGCGGCATCATCGCTGCTGCGCTGCGACCAGTCCTTCAGTGTCGAGAACGTCAGCGCCGCGTTCTGGCCGCTACCGGAGAAGCTGAAACCGAGGATCACCACCGTGTCACTGATCCCCGGCTCGCCGGCGTTATGCGCCTCAAGCTGTTCAGCCACGGCCACCGTACGGTTCTTGGTCGCACCGGGCGGCAGTTGAATATCCGTGATGGTGTAGCCCTGATCTTCCACCGGCAGGAACGAGGAGGGCAGGCGTGCGAAGCACAGCCCCAACCCGACCAGCAGCACAGCGTAGATCAACAGGTAACGGCCGCTGCGTTTCAGCGCATAGCCGACCCAGCCCTGATAACGATCGGTCAGGCGCTCGAAGCGGCGGTTGAACCAGCCGAAAAACCCGGACTTTTCATGATGCTCACCTTTGGCAATCGGCTTGAGCAGCGTCGCGCACAGTGCCGGCGTCAGGGTCAGGGCGAGGAACGCCGAGAACAGAATCGACGTTGCCATCGACAGCGAGAACTGCTGGTAAATCACCCCGACCGAGCCTTGCATGAACGCCATCGGAATAAACACTGCGACCAGCACCAGGGTGATGCCAATAATCGCGCCGGTAATCTGCGTCATCGCCTTGCGCGTGGCTTCCTTGGGCGAAAGGCCCTCGGTGGCCATGATCCGTTCGACGTTCTCCACCACCACGATGGCGTCGTCGACCAGAATACCGATGGCCAATACCATGCCGAACATGGTCAGCACGTTGATCGAGAAACCCAGCGCGAGCATGGTCGCGAAAGTGCCCATCAGTGCCACTGGCACCACCAGCGTCGGGATCAGCGTATAGCGCACGTTCTGCAGGAACAGGAACATTACCGCGAACACCAGCAGCATCGCTTCGCCCAAGGTGTAAACCACTTTGGTGATGGAGACTTTGACGAACGGCGAGGTGTCGTACGGAATCTTGTATTCAACGCCCGCCGGGAAGTAGCGCGCCAGTTCATCCATCTTCGCCCGCACCAAGGTCGCGGTGTTCAGCGCGTTGGCCCCCGGCGACAACTGTACGCCGACGGCGGTGGACGGCTTGCCGTTGAGGCGCGTGCCGAATTGGTATTCCTGACTGCCGATCTCGACCCGAGCAACATCACCGATGCGCACTGTAGAGCCGTCGCGATTGGCCTTGAGCACAATGTCGGCGAACTCTTGCGGTGTCGACAACTGACCCTTCACCAGAATGGTCGCGGTGATTTCCTGGCTGGACGGATTGGGCAGATCGCCGATGCTGCCGGCGGAGACCTGAGCGTTCTGCGCCACGATGGCTTCATTGACGTCAGCCGGTGTCAGGTTGAACGCGATCAGCTTCTGCGGATCGATCCAGATGCGCATGGCCCGTTCGGCGCCATACAACTGCGCCTTGCCGACGCCCTCCAGACGCTTGATCTCGTTCATCACGTTACGCGCCAGATAATCACTGAGCGCAACGTCATCGAGCTTGCCGTCACTGGAGGTCAGGGTGATCAGCAAGAGAAAACCGGACGAGACTTTTTCGACCTGCAAACCTTGCTGATTGACCGCTTGCGGCAGGCGCGACTCGACCACCTTGAGGCGGTTTTGCACGTCGACCTGCGCCAGTTCCGGATTGGTGCCCGGCTGGAACGTGGCTTTGATCGTCGCGCTGCCAAGGCTGCTTTGCGATTCGAAGTACAGCAAGTGATCGGCGCCGTTGAGCTCTTCCTCGATCAGGCTGACCACGCTTTCATCGACGGTCTGCGCCGAGGCGCCCGGGTACACGGCGTAGATCTCGATCTGCGGCGGGGCGACGTCGGGATACTGCGCGACCGGCAACTGCGGGATGGCCAGCGCACCGGCCAACAGGATGAACAGCGCGACGACCCAGGCAAACACCGGGCGGTCGATAAAGAACTGCGGCATAGAAAAGCGTCCTGCTTACTGACCAGAGGTCTGGGCAAGTGGAAGAGGGGTATCGTCGATCTGCACGGTTTCGCCGGGACGGGCATGTTGCAGGCCTTCGATGACGATGCGGTCGCCGGGCTTGAGGCCGCCGGTGACGATCCAGCGATTGTTCTGCACCGCGCCCAATTGCACCGGTTGTTCGGCGACACGCATCTGTTCGTCGACGGTCAGCACCTGGGCAATACCGGCGCTGTCACGCTGCACGGCGCGTTGCGGCACGGTGATGCCGTTCTGGATCGTTGCCTGCTCCAGACGTACGCGAATGAAACTGCCGGGCAGCAAGTCGAGATCCGGATTGGGGAATTCGCTGCGCAGGATGATCTGGCCGGTGCCAGGATCGACGGTGATGTCGCTGAAGAGCAATTTGCCCGGCAGCGGATACAGGCTGCCGTCATCCTGAATCAATGTGGCTTTGACCTGATCCTGTCCGACTTCCTGCAACTGCCCGGAACGAAACGCGCGACGCAATTCGTTGAGTTCCCGAGTCGATTGGGTGAGGTCGGCGTGAATCGGGTTGAGCTGCTGAATCAGTGCCAGCGGCGTGGTTTCGTTCTGCCCGACCAATGCGCCTTCGGTCACCAGCGCACGGCCAACACGCCCGGAGATCGGCGCAGTGACGGTGGCGTAACCCAGATTCAGTTTCGCCCGTTCGACGGCCGCCTTGTTGGCTGCAACGTCAGCGGCGGTCTGTCGGGCATTGGCGCGGGCGTTGTCGTAGTCCTGAGCGCTGATGGCCTTGTCGCCGATCAACTGGGCGTAACGCTGCTCCTGCAGTTTCGCCTGGAAGGCATTGGCTTCGGCCTTGCGCAGCGCGGCTTCGGCGCTGTCGAGGTCAGCCTTGAACGGTGCCGGGTCGATGCGAAACAGCACGTCGCCCTTTTTCACGTCGCTGCCTTCGCGGAAGGTGCGCTGCAAGACCACGCCGGCCACCCGTGCCCGTACTTCGGCAATCCGTGGCGCGGCGATGCGGCCGCTGAGTTCGCTGCTGATCGTCAGGGGATGCGCTTCGATCGTCTCGATGCGCACCGTGGCCGGTGGTGCCTGATCCTCGGCTTTCGAGGACGAATCACAGGCGCTCAGTGTCAGCGCCATGGTGATCAGGCCGAGCCCGGCCAGCAGTTTGTTCGACATGTACAACCCCCAATATTGATGTCCGCATCCTACGGGCAGACGCCGAGATTAGCGGTGAAGCTTTGTAGGCGCTGTGTGAAATTGTGTAAGGGTTTTGCTCAGGGATGGGCGAGGGCGTATATCCTTCAGGTCTTGAAATTTATTGCGACAGATAGATAGCTTTCGCGAGCAGGCTCGCTCCCACAAGGAATCGCATTCCCAGTGTGGGAGCGAGCCTGCTCGCGAATGGGCCGTATCGGTCGCCACAGCACTTTCTGGATCACCCATGCCCAACATCCTCCTGGTCGAAGACGACACCGCCCTCGCCGAACTGATTTCCAGCTACCTGGAACGCAACGGTTATTCCGTCAGCGTGATCGGCCGTGGTGACCACGTGCGTGAACGGGCGCGGGTCAATCCGCCGGATCTGGTGATCCTCGACCTGATGCTCCCGGGACTCGACGGCCTGCAAGTCTGCCGTTTGTTGCGCGCCGATTCGGCGACGCTGCCGATCCTGATGCTCACCGCCCGCGACGACAGTCACGATCAGGTACTGGGCCTGGAAATGGGTGCCGACGATTACGTCACCAAACCTTGCGAACCGCGCGTGTTGCTGGCGCGGGTACGCACGCTGTTGCGCCGCAGCAGCCTCGGTGAACCGCTCACCGCCAATGACCGCATCCTGATGGGCAATCTGTGCATTGACCTGTCCGAGCGCACCGTCACCTGGCGCGATCAACCGGTCGAGTTGTCCAGCGGCGAATACAACTTGCTGGTGGTGCTGGCCCGACATGCCGGCGAAGTGTTGAGCCGCGACCAGATCCTGCAGCGTCTGCGCGGGATCGAATTCAACGGCACCGATCGCTCGGTGGACGTGGCGATCTCCAAGCTGCGCCGCAAGTTCGACGACCATGCGGGCGAGGCGCGCAAGATCAAGACCGTGTGGGGCAAGGGTTATCTGTTCAGCCGCTCCGAGTGGGAATGCTGAGCTGATGTTCCGCATCCTGTTTCGCCTTTATCTGGTGACGATCATCTCGTACAGCGCGGCGATCTATCTGGTGCCGGATCTGGTGGTCATGGCCTTCCGGGATCGCTTCGTTACTTACAACCTCGACTATTCACGCGGTCTGCAATCGCTGATCACCCGCCAGTTTCACGCCGTGCCGCAGGCGCAGTGGCCGGCGCTGGCGGCGTCGATGGACAAGGACTTCCAGCCGCTGCACATCCTTCTGGCGCGGATCGACGATGCTCAATTCACCGCCATCGAGCAGGAACGCCTGCGGCGGGGTGAAAACGTTGTGCGTATCGGCGATTGGGGCTGGCGCACGCTGGCGGTGACGCCGCTGGACGACATCTCGGCGGTGCAAATGGTCGTGCCGCCGGATCCGCTGGACGTCAATCTGTTGTACTGGAGCATTAACGTACTGATCGGCGCGAGCCTGCTCGCGTGCCTGCTGATGTGGCTGCGTCCGCACTGGCGTGATCTGGAACGGCTCAAAGGCACCGCCGAACGCTTTGGCAAGGGCCATTTGAGCGAGCGCACGGAAATCGCCCCGAGTTCCAATATCGGCAGCCTCGCCAATGTCTTCGACACCATGGCTGGCGATATCGAAAACCTGCTCAATCAGCAACGCGATCTGCTTAACGCCGTGTCCCATGAATTGCGTACACCACTGACTCGTCTGGACTTTGGCCTGGCGCTGGCACTGTCCGATGACTTGCCGACCGCCAGCCGCGAGCGCTTGCTGGGACTGGTCGCGCACATTCGCGAGCTGGATGAGCTGGTGCTGGAGTTGCTTTCCTACAGCCGCTTGCAGAATCCGGCGCAACTGCCGGAGCAGGTCGAGGTGTCGCTGGACGAGTTCATCGACAGTATTCTGGGCAGTGTCGATGAAGAGCTGGAATCCCCAGAGATCGTTATTGATGTGTTGCTGCACGGTCAGCTCGAACGCTTCTCGCTCGATCCGCGCCTGACCGCGCGGGCGATCCAGAACCTGCTGCGTAACGCCATGCGCTATTGCGAGAAACGCATTCAGATTGGCGTGCAGGTCAATGCCGAGGGCTGTGAGATCTGGGTCGATGATGACGGCATCGGCATTCCCGATGACGAGCGTGAGCGGATTTTCGAGCCGTTTTATCGACTCGATCGCAGTCGGGATCGGGCTACGGGTGGGTTTGGACTTGGCTTGGCGATCAGCCGTCGGGCGCTGGAAGCGCAGGGTGGTACGTTGACTGTAGAGTCTTCTCCATTGGGCGGGGCACGCTTTCGTTTGTGGTTGCCCACCACTGTCTAGCCTGCGAAGAACTCCGTGTAGGAGCGAGCCTGCTCGCGAAAGCGCCGGATCAGTCGCCATCTTCAGCGCTGGTTGTCCGCGATTTAGAGACGGCGAAGGCCTGCAGCTTTTTTACACTTTCAGCAGTTGTGAACGCAGCAGTCCCGCATGTTGCTCAAGTTCTGCCGCCGAGTTACGTCCGATCAACATCCACGCATGTTCACGTTCAGTCCAATACACCACATTCATCTCATGCCGACGCTCGTGCGCCAGCGGTTGACTGCCGCTGTTCGAGCGGGTCACACACAGTGCCAATGGCCCGTGCTTGGCATCCAGATAAACGATCTGCGCAATCGGCACGCCGTCGTATTCGAGCATCTGCGCCCGTTTGAACTCGGCACCCGGCAGCTTCAAAGTCGCTGGCGAAAGGTTCAGCCCAAGGCGTGCATCAATCGTGCGCAATTGCGCGCGTTGGGAAGCTTCGTCGGTGGGCAGATGATCAAGGGTTAGCGGCACGTACAGCGCCATATAATCGCCCACCAAGGCGCGCCAGTTGTTCGATCGCGCAGCATGCCAGCCGAGGAACAAGCGGTCGGCCAACACGCCACCGACCACCAACGCTGCGGCGGCGCCAGCGATAAACCAGCGTCGGTTGAAGCCCGGACGCTGCGGCGAAGGAATGGCATCCAGCCGCGCTTGCAGACGATCCAGCGGCGCCTGTTGCGCCAGTTCGTCATAAGCCTTCTTGTACGGCAGATTGCTGCGGCTGAGCCATTGCACGCGCAGACTGAGCAACGAGTCTTCGGCAATGGCGCTGTCGAGTTGATGGCGATATTCCTGCTCGAGTTCTCCGTCGAGGTAGGCGACCAGTTGTTCATCCGAAGGGGTGTTCATGATCGGTCTCCTTCGGTGGACTTCGGCACGGCTTGCAACGGCGGGTATTCGGCAAGCTTCAGGCGGGCGGTGGCCAGACGACTCATGACCGTGCCGATCGGCACTTGCAGGATCTCGGCGACTTCGCGGTAGGACAAGCCTTCGACATACGCCAGATATACGGTTTCGCGCTGGGTCTCAGGCAGCGCGTCGACGCGGCGGATCACTTGCGCGGCCATCACATGCGTCTGCGCGGTGTACTCACCATCGAACGCCAGTTGGCCATCGGCATCGACCTGACCTGCGCCCTGACGCACGCGCCGAGCACGCACTTCGTTGAGCCAGATCGAATGCAGAATGCTTAGCAACCAGCGATCCATGCGCGTGCCGGCCACGTATTGAGCCGAACGTTCCAACGCGCGGACACACGTCGCCTGCACCAGATCCTCGGCCACATGCCGATTGCGCGACAGCAGCAAACCGTAGCGCCACAATCGCGCCAGATGCTGTCCGAGTTCTGCTCTGAATGCCTGATCGTTGACGATGATGGCGGCCCTTATAAGTGCTCAGGTTTTCGATGAATCGTTGATGGCTTCGGCCAAATCCTGGTATTCCTCGCAGGACATACCGCAAATCGATTTGATCTGCTGCAACTGTTCCTGCGCCAGATCGACGCGACCTTTGATCACATAGGCCTCGCCCAGGTATTCGCGCACTTGCGCGTACTGCGGATCGAGCTGCACTGATTGCAGGTAATAACCGATGCCTTCGTCGGTGCGCCCCAGTTTGCGCGTGGCGTATCCGCGATAGTTGAGCGCCTTGGCGGTGTTCGGTTGCTTCAGCGTATCGAGCAGCGCCAGCGCTTCTTCGTAACGACCGGCCTTGGCGAGGCGCCAGGCGTAATCGGTACGGTCGGCATCCGAAAGTGCTTTGCTGACTTGCAGCACACACTTCTGCGTTTTGCTGTCCCAGACCTGGCCTTTCGGGCATTCGGGCTTCTGCACTTCTTCTTCATCACCATTGGCCAAGGCCAACTGGCTGGCCATCGCCGCGACCAGCAGCAACGGGGCGGCGAACATAACGGAACGGATAGTCATGGGCAAGGCTCCACAGGGGGTTATGTTTCACTTTGAACACCACAGCATGAATTTTTATTCATTGCTTTATCAGTGACTGTTCAAGTTCAGCGTAAATTCAAGCGCTATGCTCGGGAGCGTCTGCCGTCGATCCGATGTTTTGCCGTAAGGAGCGTTGCCATGACCGACCACGTCCACCACTCAGCCGCTGCCGGCTACAAAAGCGCTGCCGACACCTACGTCAAAGGCCGGCCGGACTATCCGCCGCAAGTCAGTCAATGGTTGACCGCGACGCTGGGCCTGGATGGGCACAAGACCGTGATCGATCTGGGCGCCGGTACCGGCAAGTTCACCGGGCGGCTGGTGGCGACCGGTGCGCAAGTGATCGCGGTTGAGCCAGTGGCGCAGATGCTGGAGAAACTCTCTGACGCCTGGCCCGATGTACTGGCCGTGAGCGGCACGGCGACTGATCTGCCGTTGCCGGACGCTTCAGTCGATGTGGTGATTTGTGCGCAAGCGTTTCACTGGTTCGCCAGTGCCGAGGCGCTGACTGAAATCGCCCGGGTACTCAAACCCGGCGGCAAGTTGGGGCTGATCTGGAACCTGCGCGACACCCAGGTCGGTTGGGTGCCGAAACTGGACGCCATCGTTAATGCGCTGGAAGGTGACACGCCGCGCTATTACACCGGCGCCTGGCGCGAGGCCTTTCCGCACCCGGCGTTCGCGCCTCTGCAGGTTAAACGGTTTCACCACGGCCATACTGGTTCGCCCGAACACGTGATCTTCAACCGTGTGCGCTCGACCAGTTTCATCGCCGCGCTGCCGGAGGCGCAGCGGGCGAAGGTTGATGTGCAGATTGGTGCATTGATTGCCGCAGAGCCGGAACTGCGCGGCAGGGACGTGGTGACAGTGCCGTATGAAACGGCGGCGTATGTCGCGGTGAGGCTGGGGTGAGGAAGCCGCGCTGTGAGAGGCGTTCGTCTGCCCGGATAGCGCGTTATTCCTTGGCCGGGGTTCCAGGCAGGTCTTTTGTCAAACCGCTGAATTTGAACTCGCCTTTCGTGACAATAACGGTCTGCTCTCCATTTTGGAGTTTGCCTGTAAACTCAATACGACCCTCCAGGCGTGGATCTTTGTCTGACGGCACAACGTCCAGAGTCATCAGGCCTGTCGTTGAAAAGTACGTAACAAAATCAGCAAACGTGCCAACAGCATAGCTTGCTCGATATTTACGGTCGTTGGCGTCCAACTCATGCTGGCCTACGGTGGCGACCTCAGGGACGTAAACACTCAGCCAAACATTTTTGACGCCAGGCCACTCATCCGACGGGATGAATTGCTTGCCGAGTCCTTGCCAATATTCGCCAAGATCGGCTTGAAATCCTTTGGTCAGAGTCACTTCGTCCGATTGGAATAGTGGGCGCGCTCCCTTTTCTGTTTCAGCATAAAAGTCCCCTATTGTGCTTTTCTCGAAATCACTCATCGCCAATGCTCCTGATGTATGAACTCAGTGGGAGCAAGCTCCCGGTGAGGACTCAAGTTACTGCATCAGGATGTGCCGCATAACTGTCACAGTTGACAGTTGACAAGCTAACACCAACCCCTGTGGGAGCGAGCCTGCTCGCGAAGGCAATCGGACCGACGCTGAATAATCCGGATCAATTCCCCCGAGCCAGATCTACCGCCTTCCTGTTGCGCTCGCGAACCCCACGTACTACCAGATACAACAATGGCCCAATGGAGACAAAAATTGCGGTCAGCAACATGTATGGCACCACCGACCAAACCGACTGCCCACGCGACCGCGCATCCTTGACCATCCACACGCCGGCCAGCGTGGCCAGCAGATACAGATCAATCACCACCTGCGCGGTATCTGGCCGCGACATCAGGCTGATCCCAAAATCGATCAACGACTGTTCAGCCTGGAGCATCACCGAAACGGTGTAACCGCTAAACGCGAGCAAAGCCGTGAGGGGCAGGGCGATAGCCATCATGCAATCCTTCCTTGGTGTGATGAGAGAGTCGCCAGACTAACGCCGCCGCGCAAAATTGGCCATTGACTTGCCAGTAGCGCGCAGGCTAATTTCCAGTCCATGACTTCGACTGTATCGCGTTGCCAGCCAATGATTATTACCGCCATTCCTCATTTGGCGGGCTAGCTCACGACTGCAGCACCCAACCCGCCCTAGAGGCGGGTTTTCACTTTCTGTCTCCGGGGTTTTGAAAAACTGTCAGGAGACGACCATGCCGCACAGCCCCGACCAGCAAACCCTGCTTGAACACTATGTGAAAAAGATCCTCGCCGCGCCGGTGTACGACATCGCGGTGCGCACGCCGTTGCAAGCGGCGCCGGCGCTGTCGGAGGCGCTGGGCAACCGGATTCTGCTCAAGCGTGAAGACCTGCAACCGACGTTCTCCTTCAAGATCCGTGGCGCCTACAACAAACTGGTGCAACTCAGTGACGAGCAAAAGGCGCGCGGAGTGATCACTGCATCGGCCGGCAATCACGCACAAGGTGTGGCGTTGGCAGCACGCGAGTTGGGGATTGCGGCGACCATCGTCATGCCGGCGACGACGCCAGAATTGAAAGTGCTGGGTGTGCGCAGTCGCGGTGCTGAAGCGTTGCTAAACGGCGAGAGTTTCCCGTTCGCGCTGGCTCACGCGCTGCAACTGGCGGAACAGACTGGACGCACCTTCGTGTCTCCATTCGATGACCCGGAAGTGATCGCCGGGCAGGGCACCGTGGCCATGGAAATCCTCCGCCAGCATCAAGGTGCACTGGATGCGATTTTTATCCCGGTGGGCGGTGGTGGTCTGATCGCCGGCATCGCCGCGTACGTCAAATACCTGCGCCCGGAAGTGCGGATCATCGGCGTCGAATCCGAACACTCAGCGTGCCTGAAGGCCGCGCTCGAAGCCGATCAGCGCGTCGTGCTGCCCAATGTCGGGACGTTCGCCGATGGCGTGGCGGTAGCGCAGATCGGCGCGTTCGGATTTGAGGTCTGCCGCTTTTGCGTCGACGAAGTGATCACCGTCAGCAACGACGACCTCTGCGCAGCGATCAAGAATATCTACGACGATACCCGCTCGATCACCGAACCTTCCGGCGCCCTGGCCGTTGCCGGGATCAAGCAATACGTAGGGCGAACCGGGGTGCGTGAGCAGACATTCGTGGCGATCGATTCAGGTGCCAATATCAACTTCGACAGCCTGCGCCATGTCGCCGAGCGCGCCGCAGTCTGCAGCGTCTCGGCGTGATGAAGCTTACGGCAGTAAAGGGCGCAGGAAGCTGCGCTCGTAGCTGACGATAAACTTCTTCTCGACCAGGCTGGCCACCAGTGCGGTGCTTTCCGGATCGGTCATCGCGATGTGCCGATAGCTCTCGTAATCCGCCAGTGACAGAAAACTGAACAGGCAATAAGCGATGTTGCTCGCGCCTTCGGACGGCAAAAAGTAGCCGTGATGCGTGCCGCCCAAGCGCTCGACGATGCCGAGCCAGGCCTTGGCGTAGGCCTCGAACTCGGGCAATTGGTACGGATCAATGACATATCGCACGTGGCAGGTAATCAAACGACGCACTCCTTGCTCGGGTTATTCCTGCAGGGCTGCACCGACTTTGTCTGACGCCGACCAGATGCGATAACGCACTTCGACATCCGACGGCGCATACACCACGACCGGCAACTTGCTGTTGTACCGCAGCATGAAGCCGTCACCGACGACCGGCACGAACGCGCGTTTCTTCTGGCTGCCGGGCGGGCAGGCCATCATCGTGCTCATCGGCCCGATGACTTTTTCCAGGCGATAGAACGGATAACCCCAGCCTTCAAGATTCTTCTCATCGAGAACGCCGCCCAAACGCTGGCGGTTGCAGTCCACTTCAAGGGTTTTGCCAGCGAGGATTTCCACCTGAAAGTTCTCTTCCTGCTCTTGCTTGGGCAAGTGAATAACCTGGCGGGTGAACCCGGCTTCTGCCTTCGGGTACGGCGCGACGTCTTCAAGCTTGGCGGCGTGGGCGAGGGTGGACAGGCTGGCGATGAACAAGCCGGTGGTCGCGTAGACGCGTAAAGAACCCATGGAAGCCTCCGTGCGGGTGTAGGGTGGATAACGGGCATTCTTACCGTCATGGGCCGTGATTGCAAACCAGCGTCGAGTTGCAAATTGCAGTACCCGCCGAGGCCATTCTTGCAATTTGCAAGTAGCCAAATACTGGCACCGCCGCCAAGTGCTTGATTTCATGAGGGTGAAAATGAACCGATGAAAGGCACGCTTTATGCGTCTTTTCAGTGCGGCGCACCGGCCTTGGGCGCCTACACTCCAATGGGCATTTCGCAGTACCACCGCTTGTCGCACCAGGGAAACAGCGGGGACACACCCGTGCAGGGGCAGCAACGGTCAGCGTGAATACTTGATTGGCATCTCACAGTAAGGAGAGGGTTTCGCCATGTTTCTGTCTGCCTTGGAACTACGCAATATCATTGAAAGCAGTTTTCTGCCGAAACGCTGCCAGTGCACGCTGTCGCCGGACTTGTCGATGACCGTCAAGGTCTTCGGCGATCACCAGACCGATCAGGTCGATCTGCTGGTCAGTGGTATCGACGCCAGCCACCTCAATGGCTGTCGTGAAATCAACGAACTGATCGCCGGGCTGCGATCGGATCTGAACCAGCAAACTGTGCAACATCACTACAGCCCACGCTCCAGAGTCGTCTAACGCACCGTTTCACCCAGTTCGACCGTCACGCGCCGGGCCTGCACAAAACCAAGGCCCAGCGCGAACTCGACCAGCACCGCGAGCAAAATCCCGGGGCCGGCATGACCGTTCAGCCATTCCGCAAAACCCAGCACCGCCAAACCAAAACAACCGACGATAAATCCGTTGCTCAGCGCATTGCGCCCCAGCGACGGTGGTGCGTTGCGCACCAGATAAAACATCACCCCCAACGCCGCAAACAGCACCGCACTGCGCCGCGCGACAAACCCGGCAGCGTCGGAATACTCGATGCTCCAGATCGCCAGCAGCCTTTCCGGGAAAACGCCCCAGGCCAACGCCAGCAAAAAACACAACGAACAAGTGAAGCCCGACAACGTGCGAAACGACAACTGCATGGCGAATCCTTGCGGCAGTGAGGAGGGCTCCGAGCATAACCGCCGAAACTCCCCACGCCTACCGCAAACCCGCAAATCAGACGTTTCTGTCAGTTCTGGAAGTTGCACGCGTCAGACAATTTCCGGTAGCTGATTTCCTCAGGCTTACCGGCGTTGTCGATGTACTTCATATCGGCCGTGACCACCTTGCACAGTTGCGTTGGCGGCTCGGTCAACGACACCACTTTGGCCACATGCAGCGGCATACCGTACTCATACGGCACGGCTTTGGACGTGGCAGAGGTGTCATTGGCCTGGGCCAGCCCGGCAAACGCGGTGCAGGCGAGGGCGGTGGTGAGCAATAAAGGATGAATGTTCATGAAAGGACTCCCGTGTGGCGGTGCTAACGTTCGGCGTGATGCACCCGAACCTGCCGCACTGGGCAACAGCCAGAATGGCTGAGGGCGTGCGGTTCAGTAGAGTTTTTGACCACGGCGTTAAGGGATGGTTAACCGGGCTGAACGCCGGCTGTCAGGGAGTGCGGTGGTTTTCTTTGGAAGGTTTGGCGAATTCCTACAAAGGCTGGTGCCTTGTCTGCTTTCGGCGGGTGGAGCGGGACGGTTATTGTCGGTTGCCGCTGCAAAATCAGTGGTTCGGGTTTGGTCACCTGAGAAAAGTTCATTGCATATGTGCCATCATTTGCACCGCTCGGATTACCTAATCCGTGGAGTGCATTGCAGTGGCGGCTGTGTGCAGGACGCCTTCGGGCGAGCTGAGTTTTGAACTGTTCTCGGTTGACCAAGCCTGTACACGGCCGCCTCCCACCGTTTGGTCACGGCTATGGCGGTTACCCTCTAATACAGTTGAGTAATCAAAATGCCAATAATTAAACCGCTTCAAAACCGCTATCTCCCCCTCAGCAGCAACGTCACTGAAACCCCGACGCTGCTCATCGACACCCAAGCCAACCCAAAAGACATCCTCGAAGCCGCCGTCCAGCGCATCCGCGCCGCCGCCGACCTGCTCGAAACCCTGCATTGCCTGTGCTTCAAGCACGCCGACGTGCAAGACATTCCACACATCACCCATGCGCTTTACCTGCTGACGCAGGATGGCAATGATTTGCTGCAGGTGGCGCAGCAGCAGATGTTGAGTTGGAAGGCGCCGGTTTGATGAGAAATTGAAAGGACTCAGCCACGGGGCGGAGTGAGAAACGACCCGTGTTTCAGCGTGGTAAGGATTCCGTTGAGTGAGGACGCGGATCCAGCACCGTCGATGCCCACTCCAACTCGATACGATTGTTCGGCAGAAAATAGACATGCAACGTGTCATCGCCACGGTTGCGTGAAGGCAAGTGCACTTGCACTTCGTGTCTTTCGATCTTCATCCCCAGATCCTCTTGAGCTTTAGACATGCTCAGAACCCATGCAACTTTAGCGGTGTTGCCATCGATGCTCCAACAACAGGTCACGCCTCCGTTACCGCCCCAGTGACCATTTACCCAATAGCTGCCGATGGGACGATCAGTGTAGTTGTGGGATGTAAGGGCAGCCCCGGGCGTACGAACACGGTCATGAATTAGAGATGTCACAAAAGCGGCCAGCAGCACTGTCGCGCAGATCAATATCTTCGAGCGACTGGACATGGGCGTCTGACTGAATCGCATATTCTTACTGCGCCTCACTGCTTTCCGAAACAGCTTTGGTTGGTCGGGATTCAAATGGGCTAAACAAGTCAGGACTCCATTTCAGCTCAACGATATTTCCAGGCAGAAAACGCACGTGTAGATAACGATCAGTACGTTTTTGTAGAGGTAGAGGCAATGTTACCTCATGCTCTTCTTCCCTCATTCCTTGCTTGAACTGATCTTCTGTAATGCTAACCACCCACGAGACACGAACTGCCTCCCCCTCAACTCTCTGGCAGCACATGATTCCGCCATCGCCCAATGCGGCCATATTGCCGCCCCAAAAATCATTTACCCAAAAACTGAAAATTGGGCGGTCTGTGTGATTTTCTGACGTCAGCATTGCGCCGGGCGTACGAAATAGATCAATGATTTTTGGGGTGGCGTAGCTAAGCAGCAAGACCAGTATAGCCAGGGCTATTCGCCTTCTTCTCCATATTCGTTTTCGACGTGCGTCCGCAGCAATATCTATCACGCGCATAAGGTCCAAAGCAGAGAGTTGTACTTATATTCTACGGCTGGATTCTGTTTTGAGAATGACAATGCCGATCAGTTAAGGACCGGTCGTACTCGGTTCAGAATCAATGGGCTGATCAAGTTAGAACTCCATTTCAGCTGAACTGCGTTTCCGGGTAAAAAACGAACGTGCAGATAATCATCGCCTCGTGCTCGGTGAGGTAGAGGCACGTTTAACTCGTGATATTCTTTCTGCACACCTTTCCTTAGCTGATCGCCAGTTCGGCCGAGAGTCCAGGTAACCCGAACCGATTTCCCTTCGATTTTCCTGCAACAAACAATCCCTCCGCCGCCCATTGCAGAAAGATTGCCACCCCCCAAAATCATTTACTGAAAAGAAAGAAATTGGGCGATCCGTGTAATTCGATGACGTCAGCATGGCACCAGGGGTACGTAGTAGCTCCAGAATTTTCGGGGTGGCGTAGCAAAATAGTAAAGCCACCACACTAAGAACTATTTTTCGTCATCGCCAGCTTTTTCTGAGGTGTGTATCTTTCAAAATATCGATCATGTAGCCTTCGGGTTCCTGGCTTGAGATCTAGAAACTTAGTGTTTTAGATGACGCTTAATTATTCCTTGCTTGAATTTTTAATTTTTCAACCATTTTATCTGCCAAGTTTCTCTGGAAAGAAGGAGAGCGGTGGGTGAGTGGTTTTCCATTCCTCGGCGACAGCTTTTGAGCTTTCTATCTGTTGAGATGTCATTTTGCTCCCAATTTCTTCGAGAGTATCTTGAACGAAATCTTGAATAGCGCCTCCACCGTCCAGCTCTTTCAGCAGACTAATCAGTGCATAACCTTTAACAAGGTCGAGGGGATAACCAACTTGGTCAGGCGCATGGGCAATGTAAGAGCCATAACTGCTAATTGCTTTTTGATCGCCCGTTTCAGCTGCTGCCTGAAGCCAATGGCGCACCCCTTCAAGATCGCCTTTCTTATACAGGATCTCTATGTATTCCATCATTGCTCTTGGGTTGCCGCCTTCAGAGGCCGCTTTCAGCCATTTGCTGATGGCCTCATCACGTTTTCCAGGTATAAGAAAAAATCCCTCACCTTGTCGATCACCGACGGCCATCCAATATTGCGCGAGCGCATAACCTGCGTTTGCAGATTTTTCCAACCAACTACGATCGGAAGTTATTTCATACATTAAATACAAAGACTCAGGGGTGTCTGTGCTTGATGCTGTTTTTTTAGCCTGAATCAACCAATCGGCGCTTGATTTTTTACTCGCGGGACAATTGGTCATTTTTCTGCAGAGGTCATCGTTTTGGCGGCCTAGCTGAATCATGGCAAATATAGATCCATTATCCGCAGCGGTTTCGTACCATTGCTGCGATTCAGCAGTCATGTACCGGCTTCGCTTTCGAAGTGCCTCGGCAAAGTAATACTGTGAATTCACATTTCCCGAGTCGGCCTCTTTTTTTAGTTCGCGAATCGCCAAGTCTAGTTTTAGCTGGTTGTATAACACCACTCCCAGGGTTGATTCATTTGTTTGCGAATGTGCTGAGCTGTTTGCAGAAAGAGCGGCGATCAGCATTGCTAAAATAATTCTAAATGCTCGCACTGCTATTAATAACCTAGCTTGTCAGGGTAAAATGAGAGAGGCGGGTGGTTGGCCTTCCACGTTTTTGCGAGCTCTTTTGCTTTTTCTATTTGCTCTTTTGACATGTTTTTTTCTATGCTGGGTAATGTGTCATTGACGTCTCGTACTACATTGCCTCCACCATTAAGTTCCAGCAGGTTTGAAAGTAAAGCATATGATTTTATTGGGTCGAATGCGAAACCGTATTTTGAGTTTTCTTCGCCTATGTAGGATGCATATCCAAATACACCTTCTACGTAGCTTGAGTCAGCTGCTTTTTCGTTCCAGTTTCTGAACGAGGCTAAATCATTTTTTTCGATCATGATGGCGGCTAACCCCATCATTGCAAGTGGATAACCATTTTCAGCAGACGCCTTCATCCATCGTTCGGTAGCTTGGTTGCGTCTCGAGGGAAGTAAAAATGAACCACTTCCTTCTTGGTACTTCGTCGCCAGACGGAACTGCGCAAATGCGAATCCGTTCTCTGCTGATTTCTCCAACCAGTCATCGTTGCCTGTCATTTCATATAACAGATACATTGATTCGCTATCTCCCTGCGTTGCTCGTTGAATTGCAAGGCTTTTAGCTTTAATTACCCAACTGCTAGGAGAGTCTTCACCTTGTGGGCAGTTTTTCATAGTTGAACACAAGTCGTCTTCAATTCTACCAAGGCGAATCATAGAGTAGATATTCCCCTTTTTTGCGGAGCTTTCGTATGCTTTTTTAGCTTCCGGAGTCATGTGGCGGTTATTTTTTCTTAAAGCTTCGCCCAGATAGTACTGCGCCTCATCATCTCCGCCGTCAGCGGCGGTTTTCAAAAAAACGATCGCAGAAATGGCCTTGTATTGGTTGTAGAGTTTTATCCCCTCGTTTTTTGATTTTTGTTGTTGGGTGGAGAGTTCGGAATGTGCATGTTTGCTAAACAGTATGCATGCAAGCGCCAAGCTTAGAGTCAAAATTTTGAGTGGCTCAAAGTAACTTTGTCTCGCAGTTGAGCTTGGTTTTAATTGTAAAGGCTGATGCAAGTTTAAAAGCCTATTTTTTCAGGGAAGAAAGACAGAGGGGGGTGTGTAGTCTTCCACTTGGAAGCAAAGTCTTCTGCTTCCTGAATCTGCGTCGGGGTCATTTTTTCTGAAATTTGTGGAAGTGTCTCCTCAACATCTGTTTGTGCTGCTCCGCCGTCGTCTAGCTCTTTCAGCAGAGAAATTAATGCATACCCTTTGATTTTATCTTCCGTAAATCCGAGTGCTTTAGGGTCGACGGCTAAAAAGTATCCATAGTTATAGACGCCGGCCTCATATCCAATCGACGCCGCTTTTTCTACCCAATAGCGGGCTTGTTCCAGTTCGCCTTTTTCTCTATATATACCAAAAAGTTGCATCATTGCTTTAGGGTTTCCTGCTTTCGCAGAAAGTAAAAACCAATGTTCGATTGTCTCTTGTCGCTTCCATGGAAGAATAAAACCTTCTCCTTGACGATCACCAATAGCCATTCGATATTGGGCGATTGCATATCCTGCGAGTGCTGATTTCTTTAACCACTCTCTCTCTGCGGTCAACTCATATATTATGTAAATAGCTTCCGCTTCACCGCGATCGGATTTGTCTTTCGCGATTCTCGTTGCTTCAGCCAACCATTCTTTTGGTTCTTTTTTTCCTATTGGACAATTCTTCATTGTCAAACATAGGTCATTATCGGTTCGGCCGATTCGAATCATCGAATAAAGGTCGCCTTGGGTGGCTGCGGCCTCATACCAATGAAGAGCTTCGGCATTAAGGGTTATTGTTTGTTGCCGAAGTTCTTCGGCTAAATAGAACTGTGCTTCAGTATCTCCAGCCTCTGCCGCAATGCGTAGTTCACGCTCGGCTTTTTTGTGTTGATTGAATAGCTTGATTCCTTGCAGTTTTGCTACCTGTTGTTGTGTGCTCAACTGCACCGACGCGTAACTGGGAAATATGAACGAAGTCAAAAATATGAAATAACCAATACACAATATTCTTGTAAGGCGCGTTCCTTTTGCAGAATAAAAATGTTTCGTCAAAATCCATATTTTCCGGGGTAAAAGGATAGGGGAGGATGCGTATTTTTCCACTGCTGTGCAAATACCCTGGCTTCTGCTATCTGCTCAGCACTCATTTTTTCAGAAATTTCTGGCAGAACTTCATCCACGTAAGGCTGTATATTCCCACCACCATCAAGTTCCTTCAGTAATGATGTCAGTGCGTAACCTTTTACTAGGTCAAGCGGAAAATCATATAGGGAAGGGGCATGAGCAAGATAGGCCCCGTAGCTGCTGACGCCAGACTCGTACCCCGTTTTTGCCGCCTCTTCGATCCAATGCCGGGCTACCCCGATATCGCCACCGTTTTCATAAAGAAATGCGGAGTATTCAAGCATTCCTGCGGGGAAACCATTTTCAGCTGACGCTTTTAACCAACGTCCGACTTCTTCAGTTCGTTTCCAAGGCAGAAAAAATTTTTCACCTTCTTTGTAGCGATTTGCCAAAAGCCACTGGCCTCTGGGGAAGTTAGCTGCTGCGGATTTTTCCAGCCACTCTAATTGCCCAGACGACAGATATTTAATGTACATTGCTTCGCCATCACCATTATCTGCTTTTTGTTCACTTTCTTTGTTTAATAACTCCAGCCAGTCGGTGCGTTTTTTCGTGCCCTCAGGGCAATTGTTCATGACCTCGCATAAGTCATTATTTGATGTCGCGAGTCGTAACATTGCGTACAAATCGCCTTGCAAGGCTGCGGCTTCATACCATTTTTGAGCCTCGGCAGTAATGTATTGTTTTTGCTGTCGAAGCTCCTCCCCCAAATAATATTGCGACTCGGCATCACCCGCTTCGGCGGCAATTTTTAATACTGCAGCCGCAGGTTTGTATTGATTGTAGAGTTCAATGCCCTGGATTTTTGCCTGAAACTGTTCGTGCGTTAGAGCAGATGATTCGGTTGCTATTATAGTTAATAACGTTAACGCCGCAGTCATTAGTTTTATTGGTGTCTTTGCTGAACTCATGGGTGGTTGTTTCTTCTCTGCGGAAGTAAGGGGGCGGTTAGTCATCGATTAAAATTCGGCGGTCCGCACCTCCCTAAAGAAACCAAAAAGCCGGAGTCAGTCGCTCAGTTTTTCGGGGAAAAAAGAAATCGGTGGATGGGTGGCTTTCCACTCTTGCGCAACGATTTTTGACTGTTCAATTTGTTCTGGTGTCATTTTTTCAGCAATCTTCTCAATTTTACGTTCAACATAATCTTGCACTCCACCGCTGTCGCCGAGCTCCTTTAACAAAGAAAAAATAGCGTAGCCTTTAACTAGGTCCAGTGGGTAGCCAACTTTGTCGGGAGTATGTGAAATGTACGCTCCATAGTTGCTCAAAGCTGCTTGCTCGCCGGTTGCTGCGGCCACTTCAAGCCAGTGCCGAGTGCTCTCCATTTCTCCTTTTACATACAGTGTTTCTAGATATTCCATCATTGCTTTTGGGTTGCCACCCTCGGAAGAGAGTAGTAGCCATCTTCTTACTGACGCATCACGTCCTCCAGGAATGAAGAAATAACCTTCACCTTGTCTTTCACTTACAGCCATCCAATATTGCGCGAGTGGATATCCTGCATTTGCAGATTTCTCTAGCCACTTATGATCCAAGGTGATTTCGTACATTAAATACAGAGATTCTGGATCGCCATCATTTGCCTTCGGCAAAGTGATTTTCTTGGCTTCCACGAACCACTCGGCTTGAGTTTTTTTAGCCGGTGGGCAGTTTTCCATTATTACGCAAAGATCGTTTTTTGCTCTGCCCAACTGAATCATAGCGTATATGGAGCCATTCATCGCCGCCGTTTCATACCAGTGCTGTGCTTCTGGCGTCATATATCGGTTGCGCTTTCTTAGCGCTTCGCCTAAGTAGTATTGCGACTCCACATTTCCAGATTGCGCTTCTTTTTCTAATGAGGGAAAGGCTGCGTCAAATTTTAACTGATTATATAACGCAATGCCTGCAGAAACTTCGCTCGCTGATTTTGACGAAAAAGCAGGCGTGGTACTGATTAAAAATGATGCGACAAAGAAATACCTGAATAGCCTCACTGGCGTTAATATCCTAGCTTGTCAGGGAAGAACGAGAGAGGCGGATGGTTGGCCTTCCACGTTTTTGCGAGATCTTTTGCTTTCCCTATCTGCTCTTTTGACAGGTTTTTTTCCACTTCTGGCAAAACATCGTTAACATTGTTTATTACGTTTCCACCACCATCAAGCTCTAGTAAATTTGATAGTAGCGCATATGACGTCACTGGGTCTGAGGTGAATCCGTATTTTGGTTCAACTTCGCCTATATAAGAAGCATAACCAAAAACCGCTGATACGTAGCCTGAATCTGCAGCTTTTTCATTCCAAGTTCTAAACGATGAAAAGTCGGCTTTTTCAAGCCTGGCAGCGGCAAATCCCATCATAGCTGGAGGATAGCCATTCTCTGCAGACGCTTTCATCCACTTTTCGATTTCATCTGATCTTCTGGAGGGCAGTAGGAATACTCCGCCACCTTCTTGATATTTAGTCGCTAAACGAAATTGCGCCAATGCGAAACCGTTTTCTGCAGATTTTTCTAACCATTCATCGTTCCCTGTTATTTCCCATAACAAGTACATAGACTCAGCATTTCCATGAGATGCCTGATCAGTTGCAAGCTTCTTAGCTTCATTCATCCAGCCTTCAGGCGATTGCTCAGAGGGGGAACAATTCTTCATGGTTACGCACAAGTCTTGGTCCGCTCCTCCGAGCCGGATCATAGAATAAATATTGCCTTTTTTTGCTGACTCCTCGTAAGCTTTTTGTGCTTCCTGAGTCAAGTATCTGTTGTTTTTTCTTATTGATTCACCTAGGTAATAGAGTGCCTCATCATCGCCACCATCAGCGGCGATCTTCAAAAACTCAATCGCAGAAGTGGCTTTGTATTGATTGTAGAGTTTTATCCCCTCGTTTTTTGATTTTTGTTGTTGGGTGGATAGCTCGGAGTTTGCATGTTTGCTGAACAGTATGCATGCAAACGCCAAGCTTAGAGTCAAGATTTTGAGTAGTTCAAAGTAACTTGGTCTCGCAATTAAGCTTGTTTTTAATTGTAGAGACTGATGCAAGATTAAAAGCCTATTTTTTCAGGGAAGAAAGAAAGAGGCGGGTGAGTAGCCTTCCATTCAATCGCATATTTTTTTGCTTCCTCAATTTGAGCGGGCGTCATTTTCTCCGCTATTTGAGGTAACTTACCTTCGACATAAGCTTGAATATTTCCACCGCCATCCAGTTCTTTAAGCAAGGATACAAGTGCGTAGCCTTTAACTAGATCTATGGAGTAGCCAACCTTGTCGGGAGTATGGGATAGATACGCACCATAACTTGCAACGGCGGCTTGGTAACCGGTTTTTGCCGCCACTTCCCACCAATATCGAACACTTTCTAAATCGTTCCGTTGGAAAAGGATCGATATATATTCAATCATCGCTGGGGGGTAGCCACCTTCTGAGGCGGATTTTAGCAACTCCTCCTCAGCATTCTTCCTCTTCCAAGGAAGTAAAAATGTGCCTTCGCCCTCGGCATAACGATTGGCGAGTAACCACTGTGAAGGTGCATATCCAGCTGCCGCTGACTTCTCCAACCACTTTAACTCTGCAGTTGCATTGTACAAAATCGCCATTGCTTCGCCATCTCCACTTACGGCGCGAGGAGTTGCGGTTTTTATCAATAGGTCTAACCATTCACTCGGTTCTTTGCTTCCTGGAGGACATTGATTGATGACGGAGCAAAGATCTCCTGAAGTCGTTGCAAGTTTGAACATTGCATAGTAATCGCCCTGGGAGGCTGAAGCCTCATACCATTTTTTTTCTTCTTTATTACTATAGCGCTTCTTTTTGCGAAGTTCTTCCGCTAGGTAAAATTGGGCCTCTGCATCTCCAGCTTCCGCAGCGATACGTAACTGCATCTCAGCAGCTTTGTATTGGTTGTAGAGTTTTATCCCCTCGTTTTTTGATTTTTGTTGTTGGGTGGAGAGCTCGGAATGTGCATGTTTGCTAAACAGTATGCATGCAAACGCCAAGCTTAGAGTCAAAATTTTGAGTGGCTCAAAGTAACTTTGTTTCGCAGTTGAGCTTGGTTTTAATTGTAGAGGCTGATGCAAGATTAAAAGCCTATTTTTTCAGGGAAGAAAGACAGAGGGGGGTGTGTAGTCTTCCACTTGGTAGCAAAGTCTTCTGCTTCCTGAATCTGCGTCGGGGTCATTTTTTCTGAAATTTGTGGAAGTGTCTCCTCAACATCTGTTTGTGCTGCTCCGCCGCCGTCTAGCTCTTTCAGCAGAGAAATTAATGCATACCCTTTGATTTTATCTTCCGTAAATCCGAGTGCTTTAGGGTCGACGGCTAAAAAGTATCCATAGTTATAGACGCCGGCCTCATATCCAATCGACGCCGCTTTTTCTACCCAATAGCGGGCTTGTTCCAGTTCGCCTTTTTCTCTATATATACCAAAAAGTTGCATCATTGCTTTAGGGTTTCCTGCTTTCGCAGAAAGTAAAAACCAATGTTCGACTATCTCTTGGCGCTTCCATGGAAGAATAAAGCCTTCTCCTTGACGATCACCAATAGCCATTCGATATTGGGCGATTGCATCTCCTGCGAGTGCTGATTTCTTTAACCACTCTCTCTCTGCGGTCAACTCATACATTATGTAAAGAGCTTCCGCATCACCGCGATCGGATTTGTCTTTCGCGATTCTCGTTGCTTCAGCCAACCATTCTTTTGGTTCTTTTTTTCCTATTGGACAATTCTTCATTGTCAAACATAGGTCATTATCGGTTCGGCCGATTCGAATCATCGAATAAAGGTCGCCTTGGGTGGCTGCCGCCTCATACCATTTATAAGCTTCATCAGTGATGTATTGTTTGTTTTGGCGTATTTCCTCTGCTAAGAAAAACTGCGCTTCAGCATCTCCTGCTTCTGCCGCTATTCGTAATTCGGGTTCGGCAGTCTTATACTGTTTGAATAGTATTATTCCGCGTTCTTTCGCTGATTGCTGCTGAGAGCTAAGCGTTGCAGAAACGCATGTTGGTAGTGCGATGATTATCGCTACGGCAATTGCTTTAAGTATTGTCATGATTGTGTTTTACTCATTTATTCTTCTGGGCCGTTATATGTTGCTCTTCCGCCAGGAAGATATGTACGGCCATAATGCGTAAATCGTTGACAAAATCCGTCTAGTCTCGCGCCAAGCTCCTCAACATGTTTTTTGTATCTGGCCCTCATTTGGTCGTTTCTCTGGTCAACTAAGCGGAGTATCGCCTCGGACATGAAGTTATCCATGGCTAGGCGTTGCTCGCAATAAATTTGGCCTTTGTCGAGACCTTTGGTGCCGAATCTATTCATGCTGATGCACGCTTCTTCAAATTGTGCTTGAGCTTGCGTCAAGGTATTTGTTTTTTTTGCGTTATTCAGAATCCAACCCAATATCCTTTCAACTGCTTGTTGTTGAATAAGGTGGGTCTGCGATCTGTCGTAAGTATATTTCTTCTCTCGAGAAGCACTATCTGCTGAAACACCCGTGATGTTAAAACTTTCAGCTGCTGAAGTTAATGTCATTAGCATAGGGCCGAGCGCATTGGGTGTAGCATTCAAAAACCACTGCTCCAACTCATTCTGATTGCGATAAGTCATAATCGTGTGGGCAATGATGGCTCCTCTACCTCCGCCAGTTAACGCCTCATATAAAGACATCACCATATCCACACCTTGCATATAAAATATCGCTACTTCCATGCCTGCAGCGCCGAGGAAGTTAAGTTTGTCTATGTAATTAGCTGCATCATCGGTTACAAAAATCAGCGATTTATCCTGATTTTTGTGCATCTCACGGCGCAGGATGTTAATCAGGTCAGTGACACCGTCATAACCAACTTCGAACTGGAATTCGCCGCCGGCTCCGGCACCGACGATGACGGATGCCTTGAACCGCATGATGAAGCGGCCTTCGTGCAAGGAAATACCGATGTCTGCTGATGCTCCGAGGCCGTATGCGGCGGTGAAACCGGCGGTCAGTCGCGCTAGACTCGACCATTGACTGGCTTTGGTGCTGTTGACGCTATTGGCCATTCCTGGTGAAGGCGCGGTGCGCAATGCTGCGATTTCTTTTGGCGGCGCCCAGTTCAAGGCGCCTGTCAGTAGGATCCCTGCCTGCACTCCCGCAAAGAGGTTGAACTGGGCTTTGGCGCCGTCCTCTACTCGAACTTTTGCCGCGTTACCTTCCAGCACCGGTTCGCTTCTCGCGGTTGCAGCGGTTGCATGTGTCGTATCCGGTCGTTTTGCGTCGGTGATTTCCGGTAGGTTCAGGCCGCCTTGTACGTTTGCACGTCCCAACTGCACGCTGGAGGAAAGGAGGAGTGTGGCGCCGGTGTATCCCCAGGCTCTAGCGCCCAAGTGGATCGAGAACCGACCTAGATTCAGGTTTTTGCGGTTTTTCTCATAGTCGAGGTAAGGGATCAGGATGTCTTTGGCCTGATCTCTGCCCGGGAGATCCATTTTCATCAATTCAACTTCGCCACGGGCGAGGTCAATGCCCAGACTCACTTCAGCCTTCGCGGAGGCTTTGAAGTTATCCGCCACACTGAATGTCGGGCCGGTTATTTTGGCGCCGGTGTGGATTGATGGCTGTGGCGGTGTGAGGCAACGCACGAGTTGAGCTTGAGGACTATTGTCGAACAGGCGCAAGGAGCTTCTGACTTCTTCCTTGAACAGCAACTGACGAAGACGAAGTCCCCAATCCTTGCGGGCTCCGGCATCCTCAAAGGTTTCGACCTTGTAGTTCTTCGATTTCAGGTAAGAGTGGAACATTTCCACATCAAACCAGCCTTTCTCATCAAACCAGTCACTCTGTTGATCTTTGATGGCGAGTGCACCTTCAAGCCGCAGCCACTCATGGAAAGGATTGTCGTCAGTGTCCGACGTTGCTTTCCCGGTGCTGTTCCCCGGAAGTTTCTGCAAGTCTTTACTTGCCTTGGCGCCGATTTCACTCGCGTCCTTTTTCAATACCTTTGTGATGCCCTCGAGATTGAGCAGGCTCAGGTGTTTGACAGGACTGTTGGGGCTATTTAAAAGTGCTACTTCGCGCAAAGGAAAGCCTGCTTTGACCAAGCGTTCTTCCGGTTTCGGCTGAAATTGCTCGGGCTCCCACAGCAGATGTCGCAGCGGCAGGGCTGCGGCCACTGCAGCCTCTGCGTCATCGCGAAGTTGCAGGCGATCTTGCTGAATGCGCTGCCATTCTGCCCGTTCCGCCTCCACGATACCTGCAGGTGCCGCGACGTTTTGCCCGCTGGCGTCAATCCAGGCTTTATATTTCGTGCGGATCTGCTCCGTGAGCTTGATCTGCCGCTGCTCCATCTCGAGATATGCCTTGAATTTCTCGATACCTGCGCTGATGTCGCCAGTGTCAGGAATTAGCGCAAATTCCGGTAGGGCCAGCCCATAGTCGGCAACTTTCAAAATCGCATCGATATAAGCGGCAAAGTCTTTTTCGACTTTTTCGCGCTCGTTGGCGACTTCCTTTAAATAACCGCACATCCGGGCTTTACCATCGATGACGCAGTTTGTGGCGTCCAGATAGGCCTTTTTGTTTTTCTGAAGGTCTGCCTCTTTCAGAGTCGTCAACTTGCCACTCTTGGTGAGCGCAGCGCGGGCCTTCAAGTAAGTCTGCACGCGATTTCTTGCTTCGATCGCCCCTGGGGAAAACAGGTTGCCGCTTTCGTAGGTGTAGCCAGCAGTTTTTGCCTGTGCGACTGCAACCGCTTTCAGCTTTTTCCATTCGTTGTAGAGGCGCTGCAGTTTCTGCCCATCAGAGTTGGCTTCAAGCAGGCTCGCTTGCTGTTGATTGGCAAGCTCCCGATTGCGAGCGTATTCGCTTTGGTCCGGCAGTTTGTCCAGCGCTGCGGAGTTTCGAGCCTCTCGGCTGACAGCCTTCAATCGCATAGCCATCGTGGGCTGCGCGATATCGGGTTCCTGAGCCTCGATTTCGAGCATTCGGCTTTTTTGCTCGCCTTGCAGGAAATTACTCAGCTTCGGCTCCAGGAAGTATTCCAGAAGCCCCGCGGTGTTCATCCCCTTGAGTCGTTCTTCTGGAGACTTGCTGGCGCTGATATGTTGCTCGAGTTCATTCATCGCCTCTTTGATCGAGCTGGCCGCACGTTTAGGCAATAGGTAAAACATTTTTTCTTTGGTGGCGTAGATCACTTCGCCATATTCCGTCGAGCAGGCCGTCTTTACCTGGTCGAACGCGTTGGAACAACTGTCAGGCGCTTCAGGCTGGGGATCAAGTTCCAGGGCAGGCTTGCTCTCGACCGGTACCGCTGAAGTCGATGGGTTCGCAGCTGGTTTGTTGAAATCTACCTTGGGTGCTTCCGAGATATCAGTTTCCATTTCGCTTCCATTCATTCTTTACGGACGGGTCATCAAGCAGCGCTGGTAGTCAGTTGCTGCAACTGTTGCACTTTGATGAACGACTCTTCCCTGGATTGCAGGATGGCCATTGCCTGAGGCTGCGTCTCGAGCAGCGGGCCGTTGGTGATTTGGCCCAGTTTCAGTAAATGACGACCTTCGTAAATGTTGTGGGCAACCAGCACGTTCAGGTTTTCCACGAGGTTGGGCAGTTGTTCGTCGGTGGGTTCACCGTAGGCAGCGTATTGCTCATCTGCCCAATAAACCCAACCCAGATGCTCCTGAACCTTTGGCGCTGTTGGCGGCAGGTTGAACGCTGAGACGTCGCCCAGCCATTCAAGTTCCGAAACGGGGCGCCAACTGAGCCAGCGACCGCGATTACGCCCGAAGTGGACCGGTGCCGGGCTGTAAACGTGTTGCCAAGGGCCGAAAAGTTGATGCGAACTTTCACCAGCGGTGTAGGCCAGCGCGGCCCACAGGCTTGGCTTGTGATAGCTCAACAGGCTTTGGCCACCTGAGCCATCGTTGGCACGCAGGAGCCAGCGGGCATGTGCCAGTGCCTTGGCTGGATCTGTTGTGGAGAGGGCAATGCCGGAGAAATTTTCTTCGCAGAGCTTTGCCGCTTCGGCTGCGAGTCGACTGCCCCACGGGGCGACCAGCCAGAGAGGACCGTCAGCGGCAATTTCAGCGAAGTCGGTGTTGAGAAACAGACCTTGGGTGTCTACGGGCTCGCCGACACGGTACAGGCGGCTCATGGCTTCCGGCTGACGGACGCGATCAATGATGAAACACAGGGTCAGGTCGGAGCTTTCTCTCGGCAATTCCTCGAACCCATGGCGTGGCGCTTCGAGGAGGGCGGTCAGCGCTTTTACATGCATGTGCAATCCTTACGGCTGCAGGCGCCGTTGCTTTGTTTTCCGCACAACGGCGTGATACCTGACTCGTTCAGACGCTTTGGAAGCGGGATGAGTACTTTTCCGGCCTTATCCGCATCCGCCACTTTCATCGGTCCCGGCAGCAATGGTGCCGCAGGCGTCCCGACCCCAGGCGAGCCGCCAGTGTTGACCTTCACTTCGGCACCGCTGATGGTCACGCCACCCGCGTCAACCTTGACGAAACTCCCGCCAGCCTTGGCTGTGAGTTCCATCGCACCTTCGACCACCACTTTCTGGCCGGCGTAGTAATGGATTTCTGACCCGGCCTCGACAAACTGCGCAGTCCCGACCTTCAGGTGCTGGGTGACACCCACGGTCAGGTGATCATCCGCACGCATCTCGCTGATGCGATCCAGATGCGTAATCCGGTGCTCTTCAACCTTGAACTCGCTCAGCGTGTTGGCTTCGACGGTGTCGTGCCGTTCGTTACCGACGCGGATCTTCTGATCGTGCTCAATGTTCTCGTCCCAGTCGCGTTGGGCGTGGATGTAGATCTGCTCGACGCCTTTCTTGTCTTCGATGCGGAACTCGTTGTAGCCCTTGCCGCCCGGTGAGCTGAGGGTTTTGAAGGTGCTGCGGGTCTTGTTTGCCGGCAGGTCGTAGGGGACGACGTTTTCCTTGTGGTACAGGCAACCGGTGACCAAGGGCTGGTCGGGATCGCCTTCGAGGAAGGTGACGAGGACTTCCATGCCGATGCGCGGGATGGCGATGCCGCCGTAGGCGGCGCCGGCCCAGCCGCTGGCGACGCGCATCCAGCAGGTGGTTTTGTCGTTGGACTGGCCGTTGCGGTCCCAGTGGAATTGCACTTTGATGCGGCCGTACTGGTCGCAGTGGATTTCTTCGCCTGCCGGGCCGGTGACGACGGCGGTCTGGCTGCCGAGGACTTTTGGTTTCGGGTGTTCAAGGGCAGGGCGGTAGTGCGCGTCCCACGGGGTGGCGAGGAAGCTGTTGCGGTAGCCCTGGTGGAAATCGCTTTTGTTGTCGGTGACGTCGCTGGTGACGTTTTCGCCGAGGACTTGCGGTTGTTTGCCTTCGTGGAAGACTTCCAGCAGCAGCCACAGGTCGTTCCATTCGGCGCGCGGGTGTTCGGCGAGCGTGAGGAAATGGCCGCTGGTCAGCGTCGGTTCGTCACCTTTGCCTTCGGCGAGTTTGTAGTCGCTGCGATGGCGTTCCAGCGCGCGGGTGGAAAGGAACTTGCCGCGCTCGCGGGTGGTGAAGCGGCCGGGGTAGTCGTAGTCCTCGAGGTCCGGGGCAAAGGTGCTTTTCGCGGTGCCTTCGGGGAGGATCTGCGGTTTTTCGAAGTCGTAGTCGCGGCGGCTGACGCGGGTGGTGCGGGTTTCCAGACGCAGGTTGAAGCGTTTGATCACCGGTTTGTCGGCGGCCATGCCGGAGTCTTGCTGGTAGCTCACCGCTTTCAGCTTGCGGAACACGGTCTGGTCGTCGCCGAATACCAGTTTGTGGCCGCTGCTGCTGTGCTGGAAGTGGAAGTGAATGCCTTCTTCTTCGCACAAGCGCTGGATGAAATGCAGATCGGATTCGTCGTACTGCACGCAGTACTCACGCTCCGGGTATTCGGCGTTGAGCTGGAAACTGTAGGCGTCGGCGAGGATGCCGCGATCTTCCAGCACCTGGGCGATGATTTTCGGCACGGTCAGTTGCTGGAAGATCTGCTGATCGTGGTTGTGCCGCAGGTAGGCCAGTTGTGGCACCAGGCTGAGGCTGTAACGGGTCAGGGTCTTGCCGGAGTCGCCTTGCTCGATGCGATAGACCAGACCGTGGATTTTGCCTTCGCCGGTCGGGCCGAAAGTCAGGACGCCGGGCTTGTGCAGCAGCTCTTCAAGCTTGAGGTCGGGGCGGGCGCTGACGAGTTCGAGGTCGAAACGGAACGGTTCGTTGAGGGCTTCGCGACCGGTGAAGCTGAGGACTTGCAGGTCGGCGTTGGCGCCTTCAAGCGTGAGGGTAATGTGGGTTGCGTTGGCGTCCAGCATGCCTTGAATTCCGTCCGTTGAATAAGCAGGTGACGGATGATGGAGGATTCAGCCGCCTCGTTCAAGGCACAAAAGCCGTAGGTCTGGCAGGTTTGCGGTATAGGGAAAACCCTTAGATGAGGTGTTTGGCCCAGTGAAACCGGGCGTTTCGTGCGAATTAGCGTTGATTGCCGGCAACTTTTCCCACGACCCGGGGTTGAAGAATCCTCAGTCAGATTCAGACTAAAGTCGCCTGTAGCACGTCAAAGCCATCTGCCATCATTGCCGCTCACCCTGCGTGTTCACTTTCTCCTGGTTCAATTCGACCCGGGACGGGAGCTATTTTTCTGGCTTGTTGCGCGCTTGCGCAAACGCTGCATTGTTGGAGTTTTTCATGCGTCCCCCATTTCCCCTCATCACCCCGCGCCAGTCGTTTGGCTTCGGAGCCTTTGTGCTGTGCGCAGGTTTTACCGCACAGGTTCAGGCCAGCGGATTCTTTGAAGACACCACGGCGAAAATCGAGTCGCGCACGGTGTACTTCAACCGCGATTTCCGTGATGGGCACACCACGAACGATCAGGGCGCGTCCAAGCGTGAAGAGGCGGCACAGGGCTTTATTCTCAACCTGCAATCGGGCTACACCGACGGTACCGTGGGTTTTGGTATCGATGCGCTGGGCATGCTCGGCTTTCAACTCGATTCCAGCCCGAACCGCAGCAACAGCGGCTTGCTGCCCTCCAGCGGCAACGACCCGCGCGGCTCGAAAGGTCAGTACGCGAAAATGGGCCTGACCGCTAAGGTCAAGGTCTCGGACACGGTGCTGAAGTACGGTGCGCTGTTGCCGGATCTGCCGCTGCTGAAATATAACGACGGACGTTTGCTGCCGACGATGTTCAACGGCGCCATGCTCACCTCTAAAGAGGTGAAAGACCTGACCTTCATAGCCGCGCGTCTGGACAAGTACACCGCGCGGGATTCCACCGATTCGCAAGACATCCGCGTGCACTGCAAGAACAAGCGCTACGCGTGCAACACCACCGCCGACCATTTCGACATGTACGGCTTCGACTACAAGATCAACGATCGTCTGACTGCGCAGTATCACTACGCCGAACTGGAAGACATTTATAGTCAGCACTTTGTCGGGCTGCTGGGTAATCAACCGTTAGCTGGCGGTGTACTTAAAGCGGATCTGCGCGTGCTGAAAAGTGCCGACAGCGGTGATGCCAACGCCGGTTCCATCGATAACCGTGCGTTGAGCGGCATGTTGTCGTATGCGCACAGCGGTCACACGTTCAGCGCTGGTTGGCAGCGCATGAACGGCGACAACTCGATGCCGTACCTCGATGGCAGCAACCCGTATCTGGTCAACTACGTGCAGGTCAACGACTTCGCCGCTGCGCAGGAACGTTCTTGGCAGTTGCGTTATGACTATGACTTCAAAGCCATCGGCATTAATGGTTTGAGCTTCCTGACCCGTTATGTGAACGGTGATCACATCAAGGTGTTGGGCAGTGATCAGGAAGGGAAGGAGTGGGAACGCGACAGCGAGTTGAAGTATGTGATTCAGACGGGCGCGTTCAAGGATGTGAGTTTGCGTTTGAGGAATGCTACGTATCGCACCAACTACGAGAAGTTTGCCCGGGATGTGGATGAGACACGGTTGATTGTGAGTTATAGCTTTTCGGTGTTGTAAGGCGTGGAGTTGTAGCGTCTGATCGATTGCTTTCGCGAGCAGGCTCGCTCCCACATGGGTTCAATGTCGGACACAGCATCTGTGTTCACTGAAGATCTATTGTGGGAGCGAGCCTGCTCGCGAAGGCGTCCTTACAACCAATGCCAGAACCGGCTCCAGAACCCCCGATTCAAATCCTCCTTGCACCCTGCATATTGCCGCGCATACACATCCGAACGATTCTGCACTTTGCGCGCCGTCGGCATCAGCCAGGCTTTGCTCGCGTAGGTCTTGTTGCGGAAGCCGCCCCAGCCTTCGTGGTAGTTGAGGTATTGGTTATAGGCGTCGTACTTGTAGACGCCATTGATCGAGTAGGTCTTGTCCATGTACCAGCCGACAAAGTCGATGGCGTCGTCGAAGTCTTCGCGGTCGGCTCCGCTGCGGCCGGTGCTTTTCTGGTAATCGGCCCAGACTTCATCTTTGGCTTGCGCATACCCTGAAGCGGTCGAGACGCGGCCCCACGGGATCACCCACAGCAGGTATTTGCGCGGGGTCTTGGCGTCGTAGCGGTAGCCGGATTCCTGATACATGATCGCGAAGGGCACCTGAATCGGCACGCCCCAGCGTTTTTGCGTGACTTGCGCTGCGTCGTACCAGTCGCTTTTTTCGCGGAAGATTTCACAGATGTCTTCCGGCGAACGGGGCGGCGAGGTGCCGCACCCGCTCAGTAGCGTTGCCAGTGTCAGTAGTCCGAGCGTCTGCCTGTAATTCAAAAGCGGTTATCCCGTCGTGCGCAAAAAGGCCGACAGTCTACGCGCTCAGCTCAATTGATGACGATAGGGCAGATCCGGGCCGGTCTTGCTGCAGGTCAGCGCCGCAGCTTGCACGGCGAACTTGAGCATGGCGTCGATCTGCTCGCGAGCGAGTTGCTGCACGCCTTCGACCGAATCCAGACCGTGCTCGGTCAGCCAGGTGATCAGTGCGGCCTGGAAGGTGTCGCCCGCGCCAACGGTGTCGGCGATCTTTATCGAGGCTGCCGGGACTGACCAGGTGCCGTGTTGGCGGCTGAACACAGTAGCGCCATCGCCGCCCCGGGTCAGGAAGACGATCTGGCAGCGGTGTTCGAGCCAGCCTTCGATCACCCGCTGCGGGTCCTGTTCGGGGTAGAGCAGGCTCAAGTCTTCGTCGCTGACCTTGATCAGATCGGCCAGTGGCACCAGCGTCGCGATGCGCTCGCGCCACAGGTCGATGTTCGGCTCGGGATTGAGGCGCACGTTCGGGTCGAGGGTGATCAGGCGTTTGCCGCTTTCACGCTGTACCAGGGTCAGCAAGGTGTCGCCGATCGGCTGCACCACCAGCGAGAACGAGCCAATGTGCAAGCCGCGCACTTCAGGACCCAGCGTCGGCAGATGCGCCAGACTCAACTGTCGGTCCGCGCAGCCATCACCGCGAAAGCTGTAATGCGGCGAGCCATTGGCATCGACGGCGACCATGGCCAGCGTGGTCGGTGCGGCGAAATCCACCAGGTAGTCCGGGCGCACACCTTCGTCCTGCAGCACTCGCTGCAAGCGGTGGCCGAGGTAGTCGGTGGACAGCCCGCCAAACAGGGCCGAGTCCACGCCCAAGCGGCGCAAACCGACGGCGACGTTGAACGGCGAGCCGCCGGCAATCGCCTTGAAATTCACTTTCGAGGCCAGACCGCTGGCGTCGTCTTCGCTGAAAAAATCAAACAGGGCTTCGCCACACACCAAATACATAATTGTTTGCTCTTTATAGGGTTGCGACATGCTGTTGATAGCGTTCATAGGCCTGCTGGAACGCTGCGACATTGGCGGCGATTGGCAGGGTTTCACTGCTGGAATCGAGTTTCACGCAGCGCTGGCACAGATCGGCGAGGGTGTCTTCGTGGCCATTCGACCAGGATTTGCACCACGCCGCTTGAATCGCTGCGCCGAGGGCGGCGGCTTCGCTTTGTTCGGTGCAGATCACCGGGGTGTTCATGATGTCGGCGACGATCTGCCGCCACACCGCACTTTTCGATCCGCCGCCGATCAGGCAAATGCTGCGGCTTTGTAAACCATTCTGGCGGAGCAAATCCAGCCCGTAGCGCAAACCGAAGGTGGTGCCTTCGACGGCGGCGCGGCAGAGGTTGGCCTGGGTCAGATTATCCAGCGTCAAACCGTGCAGGCTGCCGGTGGCGTGGGGCAGGGCGGGCACCCGTTCACCGTTGAGGAACGGCAGCATGCTCACGCCGTCGGCGCCGATGGGAGCTTGGGCGACGAGGTCGTTGAACTGCTGCAGATCGAGGTCGAACAGTTCGCGAATCGCGCCGGTGGCGTTGGTCAGGTTCATGGTGCAGATCAGCGGCAACCATCCGCCGCTGGACGAGCAGAACGTCGCGACCGAGTAGTCCGGGCTGACTTTTGGTACTTCGGAATAGGCGTAAACCGTGCCGGAAGAGCCGAGGCTCATGGTGATCGCGCCGGGCTGAATATTGCCAGTGCCGATGGCGCCCATCATGTTGTCGCCGCCGCCGCTGGAGACCAGCGCATTAGGGTTGATGCCGAGGTGTTCGGCGATGGCCGGGAGGATGGTGCCGACCGATTGATGTGCATCGATCAGTTCAGGCAATGCGGCTTGCAGGCGTCCGCTGGCGTCGATGTCGCGCAGCAGTTGCAAGTCCCATTGGCGGGTGCGCACGTTGAAATACCCGGTGCCGGAGGCGTCGCCGTATTCGCTGCAGGCGCGGCCGGTGAGCCAGAAGTTCAGGTAGTCGTGGGGCAACAGAATGCGTGCGATGCGCGAGAACACCACGGGGTGCTGTTCTTTGGTCCAAAGCAGTTTTGACACCGTGTAGCCCGGCGCGATGACTACGCCGAGGCGTTCCAGCGAGCCTTTTTCGCCGCCCAGATGAGTGAGCAGACGGTCATTTTCGGCGCTGGTTTCGGTGTCGCACCAGAGCTTGGCCGGGCGCAGGACTTCACCTTGATCATCGAGCAGGACCAGACCGTGTTGCTGGCCGGAGACGCCGATGCCGAGGATCGACTGGCCATCGACATTCGCCGCCAGTAATGCCTGGCGGGTGGCGAGGGTGAAGGCTTCCAGCCATTGTTGGGTGTCTTGTTCGCGGCGGCCGTTGGCGCCGCTGATCATCGTGTGGGCGGCGGCGCCTTGGCCGAGGACTTGACCGCTGATGACGTCGAGGATGATGGCTTTGGTGCCTTGGGTGCCGCAGTCGATGCCTAGGAACAGTTGTTGTGTTGTCATGTGTGGACCACTCGGGTGTGGTGAAGATCAAGAGCTTACCCCCTCACCCCAGCCCTCTCCCCCAAGGGGGCGAGGGGGAAAGGGAGCTGATCGGGGGATATTCAAATCCTGAGTTCGACTCTGCATTTTCAGGTCGATGTAACTTGTAAAAACAACTCGGTCAGTCCCCTCTCCCTCTGGGAGAGGGCTAGGGTGAGGGGCTTTTCAATCCAGAATCCGCTGCAAAGTCCGCGTCACACCATCCTCGCTCAAACTGTTACAGCACCACTCAAACGCCGCGACAAACTCCGCCGAACGCGGTATCGCCGTGCCGAAAATCTCCTCGACCGCCAGCAACCGCTGGGTAATTAAAGCATCGTCCGCCACCAACGCCTGACAAAACGCCGCGCGCGGATCCGGGATCAAATAGGTATCACCATTCTCATCCATCCCCTTCAAATACAACGCCCACGCCGCCACCACCAACGCCGCACGCTTGGTCTCCTGCCCATCGGCAATCAACCGGTTGATGGTAGGAATGGTGAACTTGGGAAACTTCGACGAGCCGTCCGAACACACCCGCTCAAGTTGATCGGCAATCGCCTGATTGGAAAACCGCGCCACCAATGTGTTTTTGTAATCCGTCAGATCAATACCGGGCACCGGCGCCAGCTGCGGGGTCACGTCCAGGTCCATATAAGCGCGCATATAACGCACGAACAGCGGGTCGTTCATGGTTTCGTGCACAAACCGGTAGCCCTTCAGAAAGCCCAGATACGTCAGTGCCAGGTGGCTGCCGTTGAGCAGTTTGATCTTCATCTCTTCGTAGGGCGAAACGTCGTCGGTGAACTGCACGCCAACCTTTTCCCAAGCCGGGCGACCGTTGACGAATTTGTCTTCCAGCACCCATTGCACAAACGGCTCGCAGACCACCGGCCAGGCATCGTCGACGCCGTGTTTGTCGGCCAATTGCAGGCGATGCGCAGTGCTGGTCATCGGCGTGATGCGATCGACCATGGCGTTGGGGAAACTGACGTTGGCGTCGATCCAGCTGCACAGATTGCTGTTGCGCAGGGTGGCAAACGCCAGCAGCGCCTTGCGCGTCACGGCGCCGTTGTGCGGCAGGTTATCGCAAGACATCACAGTAAACGCCGGGATGCCTGCCGCGCGGCGTTTTTCCAGTGCAGCACACAAAAAGCCGAACACGGTTTTCGGTGACTCGGGATGGGCCAGATCATATTGGATCTGCGGCAGGTGCGCCATGAATTCGCCGTTGCTGTCGTCGATGCAATAACCGCCCTCGGTGATGGTCAGCGAGACGATACGAATCTGCGGGTCGGCGAGTTTATCGATCAACGCCTGAGCGCCGTCCTCGGCCAGCAGCATGTCGCGAATCGCACCGATCACGCGCACTTCGGTGTCGTCGCTGTCGCCGAGTTCGAACAGGGTAAACAGGTAATCCTGCTCCTTGAGATCGTCGCGGGCGCGGCGGTCTTCGGCGCGCAGGCCGACGCCGCAAATCGCCCAGTCGAGGGCTTCGCCGGTGTTCATCAAGGCGTCGGTGTAATACGCCTGGTGCGCGCGGTGGAAACCGCCGACGCCGATGTGCGCGATGCCTTGGCGCGTGTCGCTAAGGCTGTAGGCCGGCAATTGCACTTCGCTGGCCAGACGATGGAGATTCTGTTGATTGAGTTTCATCGGGAGTTCTCGAAGTCAGGCCGCAGCGCGCAGCGGACGGGTCAGCGCGACACCTTCGGCATCGAATAAATGGCAGTGAGCAGAATCGAGGTGCAGGCTCAGTTGTTCGCCGTAACGGCTGGCTAGATCCCCGCGCACGCGCATGGTCAGGGCTTCGCCGGCGTTGGTGGTGACGTGGCAGAAAGTATCGCTACCCAGGCGTTCGCTGACGTCGGCGGTGACTTGCAGGCTGCAATCACCAGGTTGCGCCAGTTCCAGATGCTCCGGGCGAATGCCCAGGGTCACGGCGCTGCCGACACTCAGATTGGCAGTGTTGAAGGGCAGGGTGATGCGCGTCCCGGCGTCCAGCGAGACTTCGCAGCTCTGGCCGTCGACGCGGGCAATCTTGCCTTTGAGGAAGCCCATTTTCGGCGTGCCGAGGAACCCCGCGACGAAGAGGTTCGCCGGGTTGTGATACAGATCCAGCGGCGAGCCGACCTGTTCGATCTTGCCGCCATTGAGCACCACGACTTTGTCGGCCATGGTCATCGCTTCGACCTGATCGTGGGTGACGTAGATCATCGTCGCTTGCAGGTCTTTGTGCAGACGCAGCAGCTCCAGACGCATCTGCACGCGCAGCGCGGCGTCGAGGTTGGAGAGGGGTTCGTCGAAGAGGAAGATTTTCGGATTGCGCACGATGGCGCGGCCGATCGCAACGCGTTGGCGCTGGCCACCGGAGAGCTGTTTCGGCTTGCGCTCAAGCATCGGCCCGAGTTCGAGAATCCGCGCTGCTTCGCCGACCTTTTTCTCGACTTCGGCTTTTGGCACGCCGGCCAGATCGAGGGCGAAGGACATGTTTTTCTTCACTGTCATGTGCGGATACAGCGCGTAGGTCTGAAACACCATCGCCAGATCGCGCTTGGCCGGGCTGACTTCGGTGATGTCGCGGCCATCCAGTTCGATGGTGCCGTCGCTGACTTCTTCCAGACCAGCAATCAACCGCAGCAGGGTGGATTTACCGCAGCCCGACGGGCCGACGAAAACCACGAATTCCTTGTCGTTCACTTCCAGGTCGATGCCTTTGATGATGGAGAAGCCTTCGAAGCCTTTTTGCAGATTCTTGATTTTCAGGTTGGCCATGAGGATGGGCCTCCGCAATTTATTATTGGGTTAAACCAGATCGGCTTTTCTGTGGGAGCGAGCCTGCTCGCGAAGGGGCCGTGTCAGTCGCCATCAGGGTTGGATGACACACCGCTTTCGCGAGCAGGCTCGCTCCCACAGGGGATAGGGTTGGGTTCGGGATATTCATTTCACGGCGCCGAACGAGAGGCCGCGCACCAGTTGCTTCTGGCTGATCCAGCCGAAGATCAGAATCGGCGCACACGCCAGGGTCGACACCGCCGACAACTTGGCCCAGAACAAGCCTTCCGGACTCGAATACGAAGCGATCAACGCAGTCAGCGGCGCAGCTTTCGACGAGGTCAGGTTCAGCGACCAGAACGCCTCGTTCCAGCACAGGATCAGCGACAGCAACACAGTCGAGGCTAGGCCACCCTTGGCGATCGGCAGCAGCACGCGGACCATTTCCTGCCACAGCGTGGCGCCGTCGAGGCGGGCGGCTTCGAGGATGTCTTTGGGGATGTCCTTGAAGTAGGTGTAAACCATCCAGACCACGATCGGCAGGTTGATCAGCGTGTAGATCACGATCAGCGCGATGCGCGTATCGAGCAGGCCGAAGCTCTTCGCCAGCAGGTAGATCGGCATCAGCACGCCGACCGGTGGCAGCATCTTGGTCGAGAGCATCCACAGCAGCGTGCCTTTGGTGCGCTGGGTTTCGTAGAACGCCATCGAGTACGCCGCCGGCACTGCGATCAACAGGCACAGGGCCGTGGCGCTGAAGGAAATCACTACCGAGTTCCAGGCGAAACTGAAGTAGTCACTGCGCTCATTGATGTGCAGGTAGTTCTCCAGCGTTGGCGTGAAGATGAATTGCGGCGGCGTGGCGAACGCATCGATCTCGGTCTTGAAACTGGTCATCACCATCCAGAAGATCGGGAAGAAAATCACGATCGCGATGGCCCAGGCGAGGGTGCCGAGCAGCAGGCTTTGCAGCCGGCGGGATTGTTGGAGAGTCATGGCAGGCCTCAGGCTTTGTCAGTCAGGTTTTTGCCGATCATCCGCACCAGAATGATCGCGGCGATATTGGCGATGACCACGGCAATCAAACCGCCCGCCGAGGCCATGCCGACGTCGAACTGCACCAGCGCCTGGTTGTAGATCAGGTAGGCGAGGTTGGTCGAGGCGTAGCCGGGGCCGCCGTTGGTGGTGGTGAAAATCTCGGCGAACACCGACAGCAGGAAGATCGTTTCAATCATCACCACCACGGCAATCGGCCGCGCCAGATGCGGCAGGGTCAGGTGCCAGAAGATCGCGATCGGCCCGGCGCCGTCGAGGCGTGCAGCCTCTTTCTGTTCCTGGTCGAGGGACTGCATGGCGGTCATCAGAATCAGGATCGCGAAGGGCAGCCACTGCCACGAGACAATGATGATGATCGACAGCAGCGGGTAGTGGGCGAGCCAGTCCACCGGTTGCGCGCCGAACAGCTTCCAGATGTAAGCGAGGATCCCCGAGACTGGATGGAAAATCAGGTTCTTCCAGATCAGCGCACCGACCGTGGGCATGATGAAGAACGGCGAAATCAGCATGACCCGCACGATGCCGCGACCGAGGAATTCGCTGGCCTCCAGCAACGCACTGATCAGTACGCCCAACACCACACTGATCAGCAACACGCTACCGACCAGCAACAGCGTGTTGGTCGCGCCCGGCATAAAGCCCGAGTCGGTCAGAAAGTAAGTGAAGTTTTCCAGTCCGACGAACTCGTTCTCACCGGGGTAGAGCAGGTTGTAGCGGATCATCGAGAAATAGATGGTCATGCCCAACGGCACGATCATCCACAGCAGCAACAGGGCCACCGAAGGGCTGACCAGAAACCAGCCGGGATTGCGTACACGGACCTTGCGCGCAGGTTGCGACAGGTCGAGGTGTGCTTTGGCAGTTGAAGTATTCATGGCAGTAACCGATTCGACAGGCGAATGAAGATCCCCTGTAGGAGTGAGCCTGCTCGCGATAGCGGTGTATCAGTCACCCAATGTGTTGAATGGGAAGCTGCCATCGCGAGCAGGCTCACTCCTACAAAAGGCAGGAGCAAGCTTTGCGGGTTACTTGGGATAACCGGCGCGCTTCATCTCGCGTTCAGTGGTTTGCTGCGCGGCGGTCAAGGCTTGATCCACCGTGGTCTGGCCGATCAGCGCCGCCGAGAACAGCTTGCCGACCTGCGTACCCACGGCCTGGAACTCAGGAATGGTCACCAGTTGAATGCCGATGTATGGCACCGGTTTCAGCGTTGGTTTGCCCGGATCGGCCGCTTTCAGCGATTCCAGCGTGACCTTGGCGAACGGCGCGGCGCTCATGTAAGCGTCGCTGTAGGTTGAAGCGCGAGTACCCGGCGGAACGTTGGCAATGCCGTCAGTCTTGGCCACCAGTTCGCCGTATTCTTTGGAGGTCGCCCAGGCGCTGAACTCTTTGGCGGCGTCCTTGGCTTTGGAGCTGGTCGGAATCGCCAGCGCCCACGAATACAGCCACGCCGAGCCTTTGTCGGTCACTTGATGCGGCGCGAAGGTAAAGCCAACGTGATCAGCAACCTTGCTCTGGGTCTTGTCGGTGACGAACGAACCGGCGACGCTGGCATCGACCCACATTGCGCATTTGCCACTGTTGAACAGCGCGAGGTTCTCGTTGAAACCGTTGCTGGAGGCGCCCGGCGGGCCGGATTTCTTCATGGTGTCGACGTAGAAGTTCAGCGCGTTTTTCCACTCGGGCCCGGTGAATTCCGGCTTCCACTGCTCATCGAACCAGCGCGCGCCGTAGGCGTTGGCAACCGTGGTGATCAGCGCCATGTTCTCGCCCCAACCGGCCTTGCCGCGCAGGCAGATGCCGTACTGCTCTTTGTCTTTGTGGGTGAGTTTTTCGGCGAAACCGGCGATCTGCTCCCAGGTCGGACGCTCCGGCATGGTCAGCCCGGCATCCTTGAACAGGTCGGTGCGGTAATAGGTGATCGAGCTTTCCGCGTAAAACGGCAGGGCGTACAGCGAACCCTTGACCGACAGGCCTTCACGCACCGACGGGAACACATCGTCGAGGGCGTAACTGGCCGGCAGATCCTTCATCGGTTCCAGCCAGCCTTTGGCGCCCCACAGTGCCGCTTCGTACATGCCGATGGTCAACACGTCGAACTGACCGCCCTGAGTGGCGATGTCGGTGGTCAGGCGTTGGCGCAGGACGTTTTCTTCGAGCACGACCCAATTGAGCTTGATGTCCGGATGCTCGGTCTCGAAAGTTTTCGAGAGTTTTTGCATGCGGATCATGTCGCTGTTGTTGACGGTGGCGATGGTCAGCGTCTGAGCGCCAAGGCTGACGCTGCTGAGGGTCATGCAAGTGAGGGCAAGCAGAGCTTTTGCAGTGGGTTGCATCGTGCACTCCTTTTCTGCACCCAGAGGGTTACAGAAGGACAGTTATTGTTTTTGTGTCTTCCTGTGGAGGAAGAATGTGCGCTGATTACAGCCTTCAATCGCGGGGCTGACAAATCATCCCTAGCACTTTTATCGATACTTTTTTGCACTGGGCTTTTGTGGGGTGAACGCAGGGAAGGGGTTTGCAGCGGGGAGGCGCTATCGAATGCGTACAGGTTTCCGGAGTGGCATCGCAACGTGTAGGAGTGAGCCTGCTCGCGATAGCGGAGAGTCAGCCTGCGATTTTGTTAGCTGATACACCGCTATCGCGAGCAGGCTCACTCCTACAGGAGAATTGCGTTGTCAGTGGTGGTTCTGCTCGGTCAGGCGCTGCACCGCGAGCCGTCGATAGTGTGACGGCGTCATGCCCTTGAGCTGCTGAAAGCGCCGATTGAAATTTGAAATATTGTTGAAGCCGGATTCAAAGCACACCTCGGTCACCGGTTTGTCGCCGTCGGCCAGCAGCTCGCAGGATTTGCTGATGCGCAGGCGGTTGACGAACTCGATGAAGTTGCGCCCGGTGGCCTGTTTGAACACGCGGCTGAAATAGGTCGGCGTCATGCCCAGATGCTCGGCGACTTCCTCCAGGGAAATGTCGCGGGCGTAGTGACTGAAGATGTAATCGACCGCGCGGTTGGTGCGATCGATGTTGTGCTCATCGGCCAGTTGCGGTGTGGTGGCGCCGGACAATAACTGGAAGTCATCGCTCGCCGCGAGCAGCTCCATCAGGATGAAAAAATGCCCAAGGCGGGTGATGCCCTTGCTGTCGGCGATGCGCTGCATCAGCGTCATGGCCTGGCGGATGGTGCGCTTGCAACGGAACTCGATGCCGTACTGCGCACGCTCCAGCAGCGGCGCCAGGGTTTTCAGTTCGGCAAACACCTGGTGGCCGCTTTCGAACAGTTCGTCAGTGAAGTTGACCAGCATGTCGCGCTTTTCCACGACTTCGTCTTCGGCCACCTGGCTGATCCAGTTATGCGGCAGGTTGGGGCCAGTGAGGAACAGGGTTTCGGGATAAAAATTGCCTATGTAGTCACCGATGAACACCTTGCCGGAGCTGGCCACGATCAGGTGCAGTTCGTATTCCTTGTGAAAATGCCAGCGCACCAGTGGGCACGGAAAACCATGCTGGCGGTAGATGATGGATAACCCGTTATGGTCATCCATCAACTCATACGAGGGATCGGTCACGCGAGCTGTTCGGGTCATGGTGAGCTACTTTTTTATTATCGCCTGCCGATCATGCCTCGTTTCTCGTGGCTTTCGCCAGCTTCACTCAAACGGCCTGTTCACGGACAGTGCTTCGCGACTTCTCGATGGCTTTTTCCAGATTGGCCTGTTGGCAGAAAAGCACAATGTTCGAATTTTTAATAAAGTCGAAATTGATGATGTTGCACTTCTTGGCCCAGTCCGATCTGGCCGGGTCAAACCAGTAGTCGAGATCATCCAGAATTCGCTGAGGGCCGCCAATCGAAAAACTGGTTGCCGACAGCGACCATGGACGAAGTGTGCTGTTGGGGGAACTCAATATTTGTTCGATGTATCCCTGCAGATCGAGAGAACTGACAAGCTGCTTTCCGATCCACTTGTGCTGGATTTTTCCATAAATACGGTAGTCCTCGGTTTCCCAGGTCATGGGGGCTGCCACCATGATTCGCTGCAATGGGCTGATCGCTTTGAGCTGGCCAAGTGTCAGGTGCAGATTGCGGGTCGGGATCATTCGTTCGCCCAAGTGTTCCAGTATCAACGTTTGAAACTCTGAATGATCGAATGCGTCCTTGCCGCTTCCCAATTCATGGAAGTCGAGAATGATGAATTCATTGATGTTTCTTTCATAAAAAGCTTTTACGTCACGCACAAGATCTTCAAGCGTACGGGAAGAAAGGTATCCGTCGTGGTGGAAGCGGAACTTTGCCAGGCCTTGCGCTTTGTTATCGCAAGTCAGGCGTACGTCGAGTGCTCGAGCGCCACGATTCAATTGTGAATAAAAGGATACATCCTGGCAGGCGAGCCAGTTTTTACCGGGTATCAGTGCATACCTCGCTTCCCAGTCACAGCCCGCGTTATGGGCGCCCGGCAAACTCAGTTCGAAAAGCGACAAGTTGTCGATTTGCGGCGAATCAGCCATCCACTGGTAAGTTTGAAACTTGTCAAGATTGTTCATTTTGTACATCCTGCGTTTGAAAATTAAAGTTATTGAAGTTGCGCGCAGGATGTTTATAACGGGTGCCGGGTGGTCCGCAAAGTTGGCTTTTAATGCAAGTCGTGTAGAAGGGTTTGGTTATATGTCTGGCACTTGTTGTGTGCTTCGATTTTTAACTTCGATCCATTGAGCCATGTATTGAGTGCTTTTGTGCGAATGATGACGAAGCATGCTGCCAATGAAGTTTTTGGCTCTGAGGTTGTGTAAGTCTTGTTGGCAATATCGCAGTTTTTCAATCAATGCCAAACCATGTACTGACTGTGAGAAGCGTTGATTCAGCAGCGTATATCCCGCCAGACGTGCCTCCTGCCAACGCGTCTCCTCCTGGTAAAGCGCAACGGCATTGATGGCGAACTCGACTGCGCTGCTCGTCACAAAGCCCGGCCAGGGCTGATCGCCGTGCATGCCCTCGGCGCCAACCGGTGTGGTGACGCTGGGCGTGCCGCACAGCATGGCATCGACCAGTTTGCCTTTGATGCCGGCACCAAAGCGCAAAGGTGCCAGGCACACGCGCGCGGCAGACATGACCTGCAACGCATCTTCGGCCCAGTTCATGATGTGGAAACCTTCGCTGGCGTTATGCAGCGCAGTGGCTTTCGGCGGCGTGTAGGCGCCGTAGATGTGCAGTTGTGCCCGGGGCAATTGTTGGCGAATCAGTGGCCAGATCGTGGTTTTCATCCACAGTACGGCATCCCAGTTGGGCGCATGACGGAAGTTGCCGATGCTCAAGAAGTTCGCCCTGTCTGCAAATGAGGCAGGTGCGGCCGCAGGCGGATCGATCATTAACGGACACCAGTGCAGCAACTGCTGAGGCAGGCCGAACTGTTCGATCAACAATTGGATTTCCACTTCGGAGATCATCAGGTTCAGATCGCAACGGTACAGTGCAGCGATTTCACGTTTGGCCAGATCGGTCTCGGCCATCAGTCCGAACTCGTCGCGCAGGTCTGGAGCAAAGACATCACTGAAATCATTCAGGTCAGAATTGACCTTGAGACGAGACTTGAGCCGTTGGTGACGCGCATGCCGCAGACTTTGCAAGTCCGATGTTTCCAGCACGCGCAGCGCCTGCGGGCAGTGTTTTTCAACTCGCCAGCCGAACTGTTCTTCCATCATGAATTGGTCGAACAGCACGATGTCCGGTGCCAGTTCGCTGATGAACGCATCGAAGCTGCTGTTGTTGAGTTCGATGGCGACTTCGCGAATGCCGAGAGCGGCAAGATCTGCCTTGTGCTCGCCGGGGCCGGCCGGGCTGCTGAAGGTGATGTCCCAGCCTTGTTGCAGAAAGGTTTCGAGGATTTGCATCACATGACCGCTGGCCGCAGAAGAGCGCGGCTCGGGCCAGACGTAGCCGATGACCAGGACTTTGGTGTTATCGGGTTGGGTCATGGGTGCAGATCCTTTAAAACAGGTGAGAAAAAAGGGCGCAATTAAACCACAGCCATAAAGCTCGGGGGCGCCCTCCATCCGGTAAAGGGATCACGAATGGGGTGTTATTGATTACGGCGGGGCGCATGCCTTCTATCCTGAGTCGATGGAGTATCAAGTGCCTTAGCGATAGCGCTGAATTATCAGCCGCCAGAGACTAAAGAGTTGACTCAGGATAGAACTGCGGTGATGCGTGATTACAGCGTGGGTATGTTGCAAATTGTGCTTGGATATAACAAGTTGCTTCGGTCGTTAGTTCGGCATTTAACCGTTCAATATGCCTTTTACCTTGTCGCGCAACTGATCAATTGAGAACGGTTTGCCGATTACATGCATGTCTGCTGGCGCATCGATGGTTTCAGCGTAACCACTGGCAAACAGAATGGGCAGGGTGGGGCGCAGATTGCGTGCTTTGGTTGCCAGTTCGTGGCCATCCATGCCCGGCAGGCCGAAGTCGGTCATCATCAGGTCAATGTGCTGACTCGAATTTCCCAGAATCTCCAGAGCCTGTTCGCCACCGTCAGCTTCGAGCACCTTGAACTCCAGCTCCTCCAGCACATCGACAATCAGCATGCGCACGATGTCGTCATCTTCTACGACAAGGATGGTGGAGGCGTTGGCAGACATAATAAGGCTCTCGAAAGTCAGTTCAGGGTCGCCGGTCGATCAAAAGTGCCGGGCTCTTGCATCAGTAAGTGGCGCAGTGCCACAAGTTCCCTGCCTGCAACAAAAAAAGCATAGCTGCTGACGGGGCGGCAAGGATAACTGTTCAGGGGTACAAACGTGCCGGCGTACGTAGGAATTTGCGGCGAAAGGTGTGAGAAAAATGGATCCATGCCGTCGTTTTGGGGCAAACTGCCTGTTTTTCAACAGTTCGACAAGGCTGCCCCATGTCCTCTCCGTCTACGGTTGATGAGCAACGGTTTCGCAAACTCCTGAGTCGCAACATCAGTCTGCCCTTGGGCGTCGGTGTGCTCAGTGCCGTGTTCTTCGTGTCGCTGATCACTTATCTGCTGTCGGTTATCCAGTGGGTGGAGCACACCGACCGGGTGATCAATAACGCCAATGAAGCGGTGAAACTCACCGTGGACCTGGAAACCGGCATGCGTGGTTTTCTGCTCAGCGGCGACGAGCACTTCCTCGACCCGTACGAAACGGCCAAGCCGCGCATTACCGTGGCGCTCAACACGTTGCTCGAACTGACGGCCGATAACCCGGTGCAAACCGATCGTCTGCGCCGTCTGCAGGCCTTGCAGACCGAGTGGGCCAATTACGCGCAATCGATGATCGATCTGCAGCGCTCAAGCGGCGATTACCGGGGCGCGGTCAAGGCCGGGCGTGGCAAGCGTCTGACGGACGAAATCCGCAGCCAATTCGAAGACGTTATCGAGACCGAACAGGTCTTGCGCACCACGCGCAATGAAGAAGTGCGCCGCACTACGATCTGGAGCATCAGCCTCTACCTCATATTCATCGCCGGGATCAGTGGTTTGCTGGCCTATATCGGCCGACGTGATCTGGTCAATCTTTCCGACAGCTACAGCGCCACGCTCGACGCTCAACAAGCCAGTGCCGAGCGTCTGGAGCAGCAAGCGTGGTTGCGCAATGGCCAGACTGAACTTGCCGAGCAGGTGCTGGGGCAACTGACGTTGAATTTGTTGGGGCGCAATATTCTGCAGTTTTGCGCGCAATACCTGGGCAGTGCCGTGGCGGCGCTGTATGTGCGTGAAGAGCACGGTGGCCTCAAGCGGGTGGCCACTTACGGTTTCTCTCGCGAGCAGGAAGAGCAGGACCAGTCGATCTACAGCGGCGAGGGTATTGTCGGTCAGGTGGCGCAACAGGCGCGGCTGATCCGTCTCGATTCGGTGCCGTCGGACTACTTCAAAGTCAGCTCCGGGCTTGGCGAAGGTTTGCCGCACAGCGTGCTGGTGGTGCCCACCAGCGATGACGATCGGGTCAACGGTGTGATCGAGCTGGGTTTCCTGCGGCCGCTCAATGATCGCGATATCGAACTGCTGGAGCTGATTGCCGGCAACATCGGTACGTCCATCGAAGCCGCGCGCTATCGCCAGCGCTTGCAGGAAGTGCTGGCCGAAACCCAGCAGCTCAACGAAGAGTTGCAGGTGCAGCAGGAAGAGCTGAAAACCGCCAACGAAGAACTCGAAGAGCAGTCGCGGATTCTCAAGGAGTCCCAGGCGCATCTGGAAACCCAGCAAGTCGAGCTGGAGCAGACCAACGAGCAGCTTGCCGAACAGGCGCAGACCCTGGCCGAGCAGCGCGACGCCATGGACCTGAAGAACACCGAACTCAATCAGGCCCAGGTGCAACTCGAAGAACGCGCCGAAGAATTGCAGCGCTCAAGCAAGTACAAGTCCGAATTCCTCGCCAACATGTCCCACGAACTGCGCACGCCGCTGAACAGTTCGCTGATTCTGGCCAAGTTGCTGGCGGAGAACCCGCAGGACAACCTCAGCGCCGAACAGGTCAAGTTTGCCGAGTCGATCTATTCCGCCGGCAACGATCTGCTCAACCTGATCAACGACATTCTGGATATCTCCAAGGTCGAGGCGGGCAAGCTCGAAGTGATTCCGGAGAACACCAGTGTTGCGCGTCTGGCCGATGGTTTGCGCAGCGTGTTCGAACCGTTGGCGGCAGACAAGCAACTGACCTTCAGTGTCGATCTGCAGCCCGGTGCGCCGGGCATGTTGTATACCGACCGCCAGCGTCTGGAGCAGGTGATCAAGAACCTGCTGTCCAACGCCGTGAAGTTCACCGAGAAAGGCACTGTCAGTCTGACCATTGCTGGCCAGCCTGACGATCGAATCGCATTCATCGTGCGCGACTCGGGTATCGGCATTGCCGCCGATCAGCAGGAGAGCATTTTCGAAGCCTTCCGCCAGGCCGACGGCACCACCAATCGCAAGTACGGCGGTACGGGGCTGGGCCTATCGATTTCGCGGGATCTGGCGACATTGCTCGGTGGTTCGATCAGCGTCAGCAGCACGCCGGGGCAGGGCAGCGTGTTCACGCTGGTGTTGCCGCAGCAATACAACGAGTCCAACGAAGTCCCGTTCGCGCCATCGACCTTTACGCCGCCCGCCACAATGGTCAGCACACCGCTGGCGCCGGTGGTTTCGCCGTTGGCACCGGTGCACATTCCGCGCTTCGCCGATGACCGCAACAAGGCGCCATTCGCTACGCGTTGCATTCTGGTGGTGGAGGACGAGCCGAACTTTGCGCACATCCTTTACGATCTCGCGCACGAACTCGGCTATCAGTGTCTGGTGGCCCATGGCGCGGACGAGGGTTATGACCTGGCGAAAGAGTTCGTCCCGGATGCGATCCTGCTCGACATGCGCCTGCCGGATCACTCTGGCCTGACGGTGCTGCAACGCCTGAAAGAGCACGCCGAAACCCGGCACATCCCGGTGCATGTGATTTCCGTCGAAGACCGCGTCGAAGCGGCCATGCACATGGGCGCCATCGGTTATGCCGTCAAACCGACCACCCGCGAAGAACTCAAGGACGTGTTTGCCCGTCTCGAAGCCAAGCTGACCCAGAAGGTCAAACGCGTGCTGCTGGTCGAGGACGATGATTTGCAGCGCGAAAGCATTGCGCGACTGATCGGCGACGAAGACATCGAAATCACCGCCGTCGGCCTTGCGCAGGACGCTTTGGAGCTGTTGCGCACGACGATCTACGACTGCATGGTCATCGACTTGAAGCTGCCGGACATGCTCGGCAATGACTTGCTCAAGCGCATGTCCACCGAAGATATCTGCTCGTTCCCACCGGTCATTGTCTACACCGGGCGCAACCTGACCCGTGATGAAGAGGCCGAACTGCGCAAGTATTCGCGCTCGATCATCATCAAGGGCGCACGTTCGCCGGAACGTTTGCTCGACGAGGTCACACTCTTTCTGCACAAAGTCGAATCGCAGTTGTCCCATGAACGGCAGAAGATGCTCAAGACCGCGCGCAGCCGCGACAAGGTCTTCGAGGGTCGCAAGGTGCTGCTGGTGGACGACGATGTGCGCAACATTTTCGCCCTCACCAGCGCTCTGGAGACCAAAGGCGCAGTCGTGGTCATCGGCCGGAACGGTCGTGAGGCGATTGAAAGACTCAATGAAGTCGAGGATATCGATCTGGTGTTGATGGACGTGATGATGCCGGAAATGGATGGTTTTGAAGCGACCATTGAAATCCGCAAGGATCCGCGCTGGCGCAAGCTGCCGATCATCGCGGTGACGGCCAAGGCCATGAAGGACGATCAGGAGCGCTGCCTGCAGGCGGGCGCCAATGATTACCTGGCCAAACCCATCGACCTGGATCGCCTGTTCTCGCTGATTCGCGTGTGGTTACCGAAGATGGAACGCATTTAGTGGAACGCAGTACGCCAGCCGAACGAAACAGTGAAATCGAACTGCGCTTGTTGATCGAGGCGATTTACCTCAAGTACAGCTACGATTTTCGCGATTATTCCGGCGCTTCGATCAAGCGCCGGGTGCAGCACGCATTGAGCCAGTTCGAGTGCGCGACCATTTCGGCATTGCAGGAAAAGGTCCTGCATGACCCAACGGCGTTCATGCAGTTGCTGCAATTGCTGACGATACCGGTCAGCGAGATGTTTCGTGATCCGTCGCACTTTCTCGCGATCCGCCGGGAAGTGGTGCCGTTGCTGCGCACCTATCCGTCGATCAAGATCTGGATCGCCGGGTGCAGCACGGGCGAGGAGGTCTATTCGATGGCGATTCTGCTGCGCGAAGAAGGCCTGCTCGATCGTACGATCATCTATGCCACCGACATCAACCCGCGCTCGCTGGACAAGGCCAAGCAGGGGATTTTCTCGATGGAGAATGTTCGCGCGTACACGGCCAACTATCAGCAGGCCGGTGGTCAGCGCTCGTTTGCCGACTACTACACGGCAGCGTACGGTTACGCGATTTTTGACAAGAGCCTGTGCGAGAACGTGACTTTTGCCGACCACAGTCTGGCGACCGACAGCGTGTTCTCCGAAACTCAATTGATTTCCTGCCGTAACGTTTTGATCTACTTCAACAAGAAGCTTCAGGATCGGGCGTTCGGCCTGTTTCATGAATCGCTTTGCCATCGCGGCTTTCTGGTACTCGGCAGTAAAGAGACGCTGGATTTTTCCAGTTATGCCAACCAGTTCGAAGCGCTGGTGAAACAAGAACGGATCTACCGCAAAACATGAACGAGGCTGTGGATTTACCTCGCGTCGAGGCGATAGTGGTCGGTGCTTCCGCCGGTGGCGTTGAGGCCTTGCTCGCGCTGCTCGGGCCGCTGCGCCAAGGCTTCGTGCTGCCGATCATCGTCGTGCTGCACCTGCCTGAAGAGCGCCGCAGTCAATTGGCTGAGGTGTTTGCCCGGCGCCTGATGCTGCCGGTGGAAGAGGCGACGGACAAGCAGGACATCGCCCCCGGCACGGTTTATTTCGCCACACCGGGTTATCACTTGTCGGTGGAGCAGGATCGCAGCCTTTCGTTGAGTCTTGAGGACCGCGTGCATTATTCCCGGCCTTCGATCGACTATCTGTTTGAATCGGCCGCTGACGCCTATGGTTCATCTCTGGCCGCTGTACTGCTGACCGGCGCCAATCACGATGGCGCGTGCGGGCTGGCGCAAGTCAAAAAGCGCGGAGGCTTGACCATTGTTCAGGACCCGCAAGAGGCGCAAGTCGCCACCATGCCTCTGGCTGCACTGAAGATTCAGCAGCCTGATCATGTCCTACCCATTCACGGCATCGGCCGTCTGCTTGTCGAGCTGGAACGAATCGCATGCTGAGTAATATCCAAGCCAAACTGCTGATCGTCGACGATCTGCCGGAGAATCTGCTGGCACTCGAAGCGCTGATCAAGCGTGAAGACCGTACCGTCTACAAAGCGTTATCGGCGGATGAAGCGCTGTCGTTGCTGCTGCAACACGAATTTGCCATGGCCATTCTCGACGTACAGATGCCGGGCATGAACGGCTTCGAACTCGCCGAGTTGATGCGCGGCACCGAGAAAACCAAGAACATCCCGATCATTTTCGTCAGCGCCGCCGGCCGTGAACTGAACTACGCGTTCAAGGGCTACGAAAGCGGGGCGGTGGACTTTCTGCATAAACCGCTGGATATCCATGCGGTGAAGAGCAAGGTCAACGTCTTCGTTGATCTGTATCGCCAGAGCAAAGCGCTCAAGCAACAGCTCGAAGCGCTGGAGCAGGCCCGTCGCGAACAGGAAGCGCTGTTGCAGCAACTGCAAAACACCCAGCTGGAGCTGGAGCAAGCGGTGCGCATGCGCGATGACTTCATGTCCATCGTCGCCCACGAAGTACGCACGCCGCTCAACGGTCTGATTCTGGAAACCCAGCTGCGCAAGATGCACCTGGCCCGCGACAATGCCGCAGCGTTCACCCTCGACAAGATGCACGCCATGGTCGACCGCGATGAGCGGCAGATCAAAAGCCTGATCCGCCTGATCGAAGACATGCTCGACGTGTCGCGCATTCGCACCGGCAAGTTGTCGATCCGGCCGAGCCGTTTCGATCTGGTGCAACTGGTGAGCAATCTGCTGCAAAACTTCGGGCCACAGATCGAGGCTGCGGAAACCGAAGTGTCGTTTACCGCACCAGCGCCGGTGGAAGGCCATTGGGACGAGTTCCGTATCGAGCAGGTGGTCACCAACTTGCTGACCAATGCCCTGCGCTATGGCGGTCGGAGTCCGATTCAGGTGCGGGTTTACCGTGAAGGTGATGAGGCGCGGGTCGAGGTGCAGGATCGTGGCATCGGTATCAGCCAGGAGAACCAGAAGCGTATTTTCCAACAGTTCGAACGGGTTTCCGCCAAGACGGTAGTCGCCGGGCTCGGGCTGGGTCTGTTCATTTCCGAGCAGATCGTCGCCGCCCATGGCGGCTCCATCGTCGTCGAGAGTGAAATCAACGAAGGCGCCCAGTTTCGCGTTTGTCTGCCAATTCAGGAAAACGGCACATCCGACGCAACCTCTGATTGACCGTACGGTCGTATCAGCAGCTATTGACCGAACAAAGGCTTCCCATGAGCGTAGATGCACAAGATGTAGTACTCGTCGTCGAGGACGAACCGGTTATCTTGATGGTCCTGACGGATTACCTGTCGGGGCAGGGGTATCGCGTGTTGCAGGCCGAAAACGGCGAGCAGGCGTTCGAGATTCTTGCGAGCAAGCCACATCTGGACATGTTGATCACCGACTTCCGCTTGCCGGGCGGTATCTCCGGCGTGCAGATCGCCGAACCCGCCGTCAAGCTGCGCCCGGACCTGAAGGTGATTTTCATCAGCGGTTACCCGCAGGAAATCCGCGAAACCGGCAGCCCGATCACGCGCAAGGCACCGATTCTGGAAAAGCCGTTCGACCTGGATGTGTTGCAGGAAAAGATTCAGGAATTGCTTGCCTGATCACCCGGCCTGCTTCAGCAGGCCGTATTCTCCCAATCAGCTTTTGATCATCTCCCGCACCTTCGCGGTCAACAGATCGAAAGTGAACGGTTTGGTGATCATCTGCATCCCCGAATCGAGGAACCCGCCACGCACCGCCGCGTGCTCGGCGTATCCGGTGATAAACAGCACCTTCAGACCTGGCCGATATTGTCGGCCGACTTCCGCCAGTTGCCGGCCGTTCATGCCCGGCAGGCCGACATCACTGATCAGCAGATCAATGCGCTGCGTCGAGTTCAGAATCGGCATGGCGCTGTCGGCATCCCAGGCTTCGACAAAGGCGTAGCCCAACTCACCGAGCACCGCGCAGACCAGCACGCGCACGGCCGGGTCATCTTCGACGATCAGCACGGTTTCGCCGTCCAGCGCATCCGGTGCCTGTTGAATGTCGGCGTCGGGGCTTTCCAGCTCTTCACCGCGAAAACGTGGCAGGTAGAGCCTGACGGTGGTGCCCTCATCGATTTCACTGTCGATCGAGACGTGGCCCCGAGACTGCTTGCTGAAACCGTAGATCATCGACAGGCCCAGCCCGGTGCCCTGGCCAATCGGTTTGGTGGTGAAAAATGGATCGAACGCGCGACTGACAACACTCTGCGGCATGCCGCTGCCGTTGTCGGTGACACTGAGCATCACGTAATCACCGGGTTCGAGGTTGCTGTAGGCTTCCGTGAATTCGCGTGTGAGCACCTGATTGCTGGTCTCGACCACCAGTTTGCCGCCGTCAGGCATGGCATCGCGGGCATTGATCACCAGGTTGAGCAGGGCGCTTTCCAGTTGATTGGGATCCGCCTCCGCGACCCACAGCTTGTCGTTGAGGCGCATGTCCAATTGAATGCTTTCGTTGAGGCTGCGTTGCAGCAGCTCACCCATGGACAGCACCAGCGTGTTCATCTGCACGGCTTTGGAATCGAGCGACTGGCGGCGTGAAAACGCCAACAGACGATGGGTCAGACCGGCGGCGCGATTGGCCGAGGTCACGCCCAGATCGATCAGGCTATCGAGGTCCTCCGTGCGCCCACGGGCCAGACGCCGACGCAGCAATTCCAGGCTACCGATGATGCCGGTGAGCATGTTGTTGAAGTCGTGGGCGATACCGCCGGTGAGCTGGCCGACCGCTTCCATCTTCTGCGATTGGCGTAGCGCTTCTTCGTTGTGGCGTAGTTGCGCGGTACGCTCTTCGACCTGTTGCTCAAGGGTTTCAAGGGTCGATTGCAGACGCCGTTCACTTTCGCTCAAGTCGATCAGCCGGTCGCGGGCTTCGTATTGTCGTCGTCGGCCGCGCAATGCGGCAGAAACCATACTGACCAGTGTCGCCGGATGAAACGGTCGCTCAAGGAAGGTCACGTTGCCCAGCAGATCGCTCAGACGCGAGGACGGGCCTTGTTCCTGACCACCGTGATGGGTCAACAGCACAATGGGCAGATCCGACCACGCTGGCTGCTGCTCCAGGTGCAGGAACAACGCTTCCAGCTCCGGCCCGCGCAACGCTTCGGCAGCGACCAGCACCAGACCGGCACCCAATTCCAGTTCGATACACAGCGATCCCAGATCGGGGGTGACCAGCCCTTCGTAACCGGCCTCGTTGAGGATCATCAGCGCAATCTGGCTGTCGCGACCCACAGGCGCCAGAATCAGCGCCCGTTCGGCCAGCGGCACTCGAACCGTCACAAGTGTTCTTCCTGCAACAGCGGATTACTCGCGCCGAGGTAGGTGGGGACGCCACGCAGTACGCCCTGAAAGGCTTCCAGCGGTTCGCCGATGGTCATGCCTTGCGTGGAAATACGGTATTCACGAATGGTCGATTCGTGGCTGCCGGTGCGTTTCTTGATGATCGAGATCGCGCGGCGGACTTTGCCCAGTGCTTCGAAGTAGCGCAACAGAATCACCGTGTCAGCCAGATAAGTAATGTCGACCGGCGCTTGCATGTCGCCAACCAGACCATGTTGGGCGACGGTCATGAAGGTCGCCGCGCCTTTGCGGTTCAGGTACAGCAACAGTTCGTGCATGTGCAGCACCAGCGCGTTTTCTTCCGGCATCGCCGCCTGATAGCCGTTGATGCTGTCGATGACCACGGTTTTGATTTGACCTTCATCGACACAGCGGCGCACGCGATGGGAGAACTCGCCCGGCGACAGTTCAGCGGCGTCGACTTGTTCGATCAGCAGATTACCGGTGGCTTGCAGCGCCTTGAGGTCGATGCCGATGTTGTTCATCCGCTCGAACAGCAGGCCGAGTTCTTCATCGAAGATAAACAGCGCGGCCTTTTCACCACGTCCAACCGCAGCAGCGGCGAAAATCATCGAGATCAGCGACTTGCCGGTACCGGCAGGGCCGAGAATCAGCGTACTTGAACCGGTCTCGATACCGCCGCCGAGCAGGGCGTCCATCTCCGGGATAGCGCTGGACAGTTGCAGGCGCGCATAGTCGCCGCGGTGTTCTGCCGCCACCAAGCGGGGGAACACATGCACGCCGTCACCCATGATGGTGAAGTCGTGGAAACCGCCGCGATACTTCTGGCCCCGGTATTTGACCACCCGCACGCGTCGGCGCTCGGCGCCGTAGTTGGGTGTCAGTTCTTCAAGGCGAATCACCCCGTGAGCGACACTGTGCACGGTTTTGTCGAGGGACTCGGTGGTCAGGTCGTCGAGCAGCAGCACAGTGGCGTTGTAGCGCACGAAGTAATGCTTGATGGCCAGAATCTGCCGGCGATAACGCAAAGAACTCTGCGCCAGCAAACGGATCTCCGACAGGCTGTCGAGCACTACACGCGTGGGCTTGAAGCGTTCGACTGCTTCGAAAATCTGCTTGGTGGCTTCGCCCAGTTCCAGGTCGGAGGAATACAGCAGGCTCTGTTGGTGCTCGGCATTGAGCAGGCTTTCCGGGGGCGTCAGCTCGAAAATCTTGATGTTGTCATCCAGCGTCCAGCCGTGCGACAGCGCACCCTGCCTTAGTTCGCGCTCGGTTTCCGAGAGCGTTATGTACAACGAGCGTTCGCCGGCTTTCGCGCCGGCCAGGAGAAAATGCAAAGCGACCGTGGTTTTGCCGGTTCCGGGCTCACCCTCCAGCAGGAAAACATGACCGCGAGACAAGCCACCGGCCAGGATGTCATCCAGACCCACAATGCCGGTAGCGGCTTTCACACTGATCAACTCGTTAGAAGTAGACAAAAAATGCCCTCTCATGACTAAGGGAAGCGAGGCCGCCAACTAATCGAGCGGCCTGAATAACTTGACCTTGCGCCGTGATGGCAGTTCCGAACTTCCTTGCCGGAAGTTCGAACAAGCTGTCGAAAATGGCTCAGAGACCCTGCTGCAGAGCCGGATCATCCGGGTTCAACTGCTCCAGTTGTGCCAACAGAATCTGCACATTCTGCAACTGGCCGCTTTCTTTCCAGTAGTTGATCAGCAAGACCCGCGCCTTGCGGTCAGCGGGGTGGCGCTGAACGATTTCCTGCAACTGCTTTTGCGCTGCTTCCAGTTCTTCGGCGCTGTGCAGGGTGGTGGCGAGGTCGTAGCGGTAATCCTTGTTGTCGGGTTCCAGCTCGACGGCTTTGGACAAACCGAGCAGGGCGTATTCGCGCTGATCGTGATGCAACAGCCAGAGACCGAGAGCATGTTGCAGGTAAGCAGAATCGGGTTGTGCTTTGAGCTGCTTGACCAGCAGTTGCCGAGCTGCATCGCTTTGCCCCTGGCGGTCAAGCACATCGATCTGCATCACCAGCGCGGGCAGATTGCCGGGTTCCATGCGCAGGGTATTGTCGAGCGCGACCTGCGCCTCTTTGAATTCGGCGTTGTGTATATGCAGTCGTGCCAGTTGCGCGTAGTTCGTAGCGCTTTCCGGCTGCGCCTTGAGCGCTTGCTCCCAACCGTCGATCGCTTGTTGCAGCGGAGCGAAATACAGGCCCAGTTCATCCGGAGTCAAGCCGAGGAGGGCGTTGATCGCGGCAAAGCGTACGGTTTGATCTTCATCCTCGAGCATCGGTCCGAGCAACAGGCTGCGTTGCCCGCCCGGCACCAGTCCCACCACGCTTTTGATCGCCGCCAGCCGCACGGCGGGGGCTTCGTTTTGCAGGTCGGTGTCGGCCAGTTTCAACGCTTGCGGGCTTGGGTAGTTGGGCAGCTCACCGTGCAGCCACACACGACGTTTGACCGAAATGTCTGGCCGGCCCAGTTGCTGATACAACTGACGCGCCGCGCCCGGTTGCCCCTTGCGGGCAGCATCCAGCGCTTCGCTATAACCGTGCTTGATCGCATCGGGTATGACCGGGACGGTGCTGCGCAGCGACAACCAGGCTACGACCACGACAAGCACAAGGCCCAGGCTGATAAGCAGGTAGCGGCGAGACTGAGGCATGCAGGTTTCCGAAACAGGCGTACTTGAGCAGAGCGGCAAGCTTCGGTCAGCTCGGGCCACGAGTCAAACCCTGTGCATGCGAATCGCCCTACAAGTTGCGTCGACTCAGTTACCCGTCAGGCTTTCGATGCAGTGTCTACGCTTGCAGAAGTCGTTTCGTTGAGTGTGCCCATGCAAGCCCTGTTCATTTACTTCAAGGCGGTGATTCATCCAGGTCAGGCCGTTCTGCTGTTTGCCCTGCGAACCATTGCGGCGGGATTGTTGACGCTGTATCTGGCGTTTCTGTTCGATCTTGATCAGCCCAAGTGGTCGATCATGGCGGTGGTGATTGTCAGCCAGCCATTGGCCGGGATGGCACTGGCGCGCAGTTTCGGCCAGGTGATCGGCACGACCCTCGGCGCGGTGGTGGCGGTGTTGATCATGGCCATTTTTCCTCAGGCACCGCTGCCATTCATCACTACCCTGGCCCTGTGGCTGGCGCTGTGTACGGCGGGCGGCACGTTGCTGCGCTACACCAGTTCGCAAGCGTTCGTACTCAGCGGTTATACCGCGGTGGTGGTGGCGTTGCTGGCGATTCCGGATCAGGACGGGACCTTTTTATTGGCCGTGACCCGCGTTACCGAAACCTTGCTGGCCGTGGCGTGCGTATGTGTGGTCAGCCTGCTGACGGCACGCCCGCAAGCCGTGGCCAAGGGCTATTTCGCCAAAGTCGATCAGGTGATCAAACTGGCCGCCAGCCATGCTGCGGCGGTGCTTCGTACGGAAGAAAGCGAAGCCGATTTCCAGCGCCGACAGATGCAACTGCTCGGCGAGCTCAGTGCCCTTGAAGGCCTGCGTCGGCACCTGTATTTCGATGCGCCACGCTTACGCAGTGCCAACCATCTGGTGCTGCTGTTGGGCAACCAATTGATGCTGCTGACCTCTCGATTGACCGCGTTACGTCATCAGCGCGAACTGCTCACCGAACGCTGGGAGGGTGAATTGCCGCTGGATATTCAACGTTTGCGCGCCGCTGAGCTGGCGCTGCTCGATCAGTTGGCAGAGCAGGGTCGGTCACTGCCTGCGCACACACGTCACCAGTTCGTTGCTTTGCAGCAACAGTTCGAGGCGCTGGCTTATCAGGCTGAGCAGTTGACCGAAGACATGAGCGCCACCTTGCGCTCACTGGCCTGGGCGTTGCGCTGGGAGCAGGCGCGGCTGTTGCAGCAACTGGAGCAGATTCTTGAGTTGAGCGATGCCATTCAGGAAGGGCGCGAGGCCAGCTGTCTCTATCGTGGCCAGGTCAGCCCTCTGCATCTGGATTTCACCCTGGCGTCGATGAATGCGATCCGCGCCTTCACCGCGTTACTGGTGGCCGGATTGATCTGGATCGAAACGGCGTGGGACGGCGCGCGGGGCGGGATGATTCTGGTGGGCATCCTCTGTTCGCTGATGGCCACGTTTCCGCGTCCGCTGATGGCCGCGCAAAGTTACGCCCGCGGCTTGGGGTTGGCGCTGGTGGTGTCGGCGTTCTATCAGTTCATGCTGGTGCCGGCGATCAGTGATTTCGAGCTGTTGGCGTTGTTGCTGGCGCCGCTGCTGTACGTGATCGCGATAGGTCTGGCCAGCCCGGCCACGGCAGGAATCGGCATGGGGCTGGGGTTGTCGAGTTTTCTCATGCTTGGCCCACAGAATGTCGGTACCGGGCAGAATACGGCGATTCAATGGTTCGAATTCGCCGGAGCCTACGTCAGTGCAGCCATGCTCGCCCTGATCGTTTACGCGTGGATTTTCCCGTTTCGCCCGGCATGGCGGCTTCGCCGCTTGTACAACGAAGCGCGCGAGCAGGTGTATGCGCTGAGCAAAATCCCGGCGACCGATGAACAACAGTTTGCCTTTGAAAGCCGCATGGTCGATCGCCTGACCAGCATGCTTGGCCTGCTGCCAGCGGTGAACAACCGGGCCATGCAGCAACTCTATGAAATCAGTCTGGCGTGCGTGGCACTGGGTGTGGCAATGCACCAACTGCGGCAGCAGGCACACAACAATGCGCTGCTGACGGACGCCTTCACTCAGCGTCTGGCTTCGGCCGTGCGCGAGACCGGGCGTTTTGTCGCCGGGCGGCAGGATGTGCAACTGGCGCCATTGTTGGCCACCCTGCATACATTGGGCGATGAGCTGGATGAACTGCACGTCGCCAGCCATGAGCATGTCTGGTCGCTGTTTCGTATGCGCGTGGCGCTGTTGATCGTCGTGTCATTTCTGCAGCGCCACGGTGACGCCATCCAGCGTTCCGTCCCGGAAGGAGAAGCAGCCCTTGCCCATTGATTTCGAGATCGGCGGTGTTTACTTGCCGCCCATTGCCCAGGCGTTACTGTTGGCCGTACCGATCTTCGTGATGCTGGACTGGGGATTGCGGCGCCTGGGCGTGCTGCGTCTGGTCTGGCATGAAGCGCTTTTCGAAGGCGCCTTATATGCCTGTGTCTGTGCCACGCTGATTTTGCTGATGGGAGCCTGATGCCTTGAAAGTGTTATTCACGCGATTGATCACGTTGGCAGTGGTGTTGTTGGCGATCGTGCTCGGCTGGTTTGCCTGGGAGCATTACACCCGCGCGCCGTGGACTCGCGATGCCCGAGTCAGGGCCGATGTGGTAACACTGTCGGCGGATGTCTCGGGGCGCATTGTCAGTCTGGCGGTGCAGGACAACCAGCATGTGGAGAAGGGGCAGCTGTTGATGGAGATCGACCCGGCGCGCTACCGCCTCGCTGTGGAGCACTCGCGGCGTTCGGTGGAAGTGGCGAAGGCAACGCTGGGCCAGTCGCAAGCGGCAATTGTAGCCAGTGAAGCCTTGCTCAAGCAGCGGCAGAGCGAAGAGCGCCGGCGGCGTACGCTCAAGCAGGGGTTTGCGATTTCCGGGGAAGAGTGGGAGAAATCCAGCACCGATGTGGCGGTGGCTCAGGCAGACCTGCTGCGCAATCAGGCCAATCTCGGTCTGGCTGAGGCCAATGTGCAGTTGGCGATTGCCGCATTGACCCAGGCAGAACTGGACTTGCAGCGTACCCGCGTCGAGTCGCCAGTCAGCGGTTACGTGACCAACCTCCTGACTCGGGAGGGTGACTACGCGGTAAGCGGCGGCGCTTTGATGGCGCTGGTCGACAGTGACTCGTTCTACATCAGTGGTTATTTCGAAGAAACCAAACTGCCGCGCATCGGCGAGGGCGATCGGGTGCGGGTGCAATTGATGAGCGGGGAGACCTTCGGCGGCACGGTGCAGAGCATTGCCTTCGCCATTGCTGACCGAGAAAACGCGCCGGGCAGTCGGCTGCTGGCCAATATCAATCCGAGTTACACCTGGGTGAAACTCGCGCAGCGGGTGCCGGTGCGGATTGATATCGACGGCGATTACGCCGGCAAAAACCGTCTGCGTGCGGGCACCACAGCGACCGTTACCGTGCTGGAAAACCCCCAATCTGAAGAACACCGTTAACCCTGTGGGAGCGAGCCTGCTCGCGAAAGCATTGGATCAGCCCCGATGGTGTCGCCTGACACACTGCATTCGCGAGCAGGCTCGCTACCACAAGATTTCATTGATCAAAAATCAAAAAAAGCCCCGCGACCGAATGATACGCGGGGCAAAAAATTTGGTTGGTTGCGGCCAACCAAAGGAGCTCTTTAACAATCGATTACTTGCTGGCAACCGTCTCCGGTTGCCAGCCGCCGCCAAGGGCCTTGTAGATCGCGACAATGCCGCGATACAGGTCAACTTCGGCCTGGGCCTGACTGTCTTCGGCATTCAGCCGCTCACGCTGCGCGTCGAGCAGCACGAGGAAGTCCGTCGTGCCTTCGCGATAGCGGATTTCAGCCAGGTCGGCAGCCTTGCGGCTTGATTCACTCTGACGGATCAGCGAGATCAGGCGTTGCTGACGCTTGCCGTAATCGCTGAAGGCGTTTTCCGACTCTTCCAGGGCCAGCAGCACTTGCTGTTCGTAGGTCGCCAGTGCGCCTTCGGCTTCAGCATCGGCGCCACGCAAACGGGCGCGTACGCTGCCAAGATCGAACGCCGCCCACGTGATGCTCGGGCCGAGTGCCCAGGCGTTGGCCGCAGAGGAACCGATCTGCGAACCCCGCCCGGCCGTCCAACCGAGGAAGCCGCTGAGGCTGACACGTGGGAACAGATCGGCTTTCGCGACGCCGATGCGCGCTGTGGCCGAAGCCAGGTTGCGTTCCGCGCTGAGGATGTCCGGACGACGTTGCAGCAGTTCGCCCGGGTCACCGATCGGCAAGGCTTTGGCAATCGCTGGCAAGTCTTTTGGACTCAGATCGACGGTCAGCTTGTCCGGACGCTCTCCGAGCAGGGTGGCGATGCGGTTTTTCTGCCGAACCTGTTCCGCCTGCAACTGCGGCACGGTGGCTTCAACGTTGGCCAGACGCGCATCGGCGCGCTCGACATCGAGCTGATCACCGACACCAGCGTCTCGCAGGCTGATGGTGATCTTGCGCGATTCCACCTGATTGTTCAGGTTGGCCACGGCGATCTTTTCGCGCAGTTGCGCGCCGCGCAGTTGACCGTAAGCGTCCACGAGTTCGGCAATCATGGTGACTTGCAGTTGATACAGATCGGCTTCGGCCGCTTGCTGGTCGGCGTCGCTGGCTTCCAGATTGCGCTGGATGCGACCGAACAGATCAAGCTCCCAAGCCATGTCCAGACCGAGGTCATAGCGTTCGCTGTTGACCCGGTTGGTGGTCTGGCCAGGGATTTGGCCCTTGGCCAGGTCACTGCTGGCGCGGCTGGTGATGGTCGGCATCGCATCGTTGCTGGCGTCGTCGCGGATCGCCCGGGCGGCTTTCCAGCGGGCGAATGCCACGCGCAGTTCACGGTTGCCTTGCAGCGATTGGGTCACCAACTGGTTGAGGGTCGGATCGTCGAATTGCTGCCACCAGATGCCTTCGAATTTCGAACGGTCGAAGTTCTTTTGCCCGGCGGCGCCGTCGGTGACGGCCGTGATATTGGCCGCCTCCGTGGCTGGGGTCTTGTAGTCGGGGCCGACGGCGCAGGCAGTGAGGGCCAGCACCAGCAGACTCGGCAGGAAGGCTTTCAGACTCATTGTTGCGCCTCCAGTTTCAGAGCTTTGGCCGCTTTGCGGGCTTCGCCGCGTTCGACAAAATTACGGATCAGTACGTAGAACACTGGCGTCAGCAACAGACCGAAGAAGGTCACCCCGAGCATCCCGGAGAACACCGCCACACCCATGGCGTGACGCATCTCGGCACCGGCACCGCTGGAGAACACCAGTGGCACCACACCCATGATGAAGGCGAAGGATGTCATCAGGATCGGCCGCAAACGCAGACGGCAAGCTTCGAGTACCGCCGCGAGCGGGTCGAGGCCTTCTTCCTGTTTGTCCTTGGCGAACTCGACGATCAGAATCGCGTTCTTACACGCCAGTCCCACCAGTACGATTAAACCGATCTGGGTGAAGATGTTGTTGTCGCCGCCGGAGATGATCACACCGGTGATGGCCGACAGCAGGGTCATCGGTACGATCAGGATCACCGCCAGTGGCAGGCTCCAGCTTTCGTATTGAGCGGCGAGCACGAGGAACGCCAGCAGTACGCAGAGCGGGAACACGAACAGCGCGGTGTTGCCGGACAGGATCTGCTGGTAGGTCAGGTCGGTCCACTCGTAGGTCATGCCGTTCGGCAGTTCATCTTTCAGCAGTTTCTCGATGGCTTTTTCCGCCTGGCCGGAGCTGTAGCCCGGGGCAGCCGCGCCGTTGATTTCTGCGGTGATGAAGCCGTTGTAGTGCATCACGCGATCCGGGCCCGAGGTGTCGCTGACCTTGATGAAGGTCGCCAACGGGATCATTTCGCCTTTGTTGTTGCGTACTTTCAGCTGGCCGATCTGATCGGATTCAAGGCGGAACTGTTGTTCGGCCTGAACGTTGACCTGATAGGTGCGCCCGAAGCGGTTGAAGTCGTTGGCATACAGCGAACCCAGGTAGATCTGCAGGGTGTCGAAGATGTCGCTGACGGCCACGCCGTGGGTCTTGGCTTTTTCACGGTCGATGGCAGCATCGACCTGTGGCACGTTCACCGTGTAACTGGTGAACAGACCGGCCAGTTCCGGCACGCTATGGCTCTTGTTGATGATGTTCATGGTTTCTTTGTACAGCTCGTCGTAGCCCAGGTTGCCCCGGTCTTCGATTTGCAGACGGAAGCCACCAATGGTGCCCAGACCTTGTACCGGCGGTGGCGGGAAGATCGCCATGTACGCCTCTTGAATGTTTGCGTACTGGCCGTTCAAGGCACCGGCAATTGCACCGGCGGACATGCTCGGGTCTTTACGCTCGTCGAACGGTTTCAGGGTCACGAAGACGATGCCGGCGTTCGGGCTGTTGGTGAAGCCGTTGATCGACAGACCCGGGAACGCTACGGCGCTTTCCACGCCTGGCTGTTTCAGTGCCATGTCGGACATGCGCTTGATGACTTCTTCGGTGCGATCCAGGCTCGAAGCATCGGGCAGTTGCGCGAAAGCCACCAGGTATTGCTTGTCCTGGCCCGGTACGAAACCGGTCGGCGTGCTGGAGAAACCGAAAAACGTCAGCACCATCAGACCTGCGTACAAAAGAAGGGCGATGCCGCTGCCACGGATAACCCGGCGCACGGTGCCGACGTAACCATGGCTGGCACGGTCGAAGAAGCGGTTGAACGGACGGAACAGCCAGCCACCGAAGATCTTGTCGAGCACCTTGGAGAAGCGGTCTTTCGGTGCATCATGGCTTTTCAGCAACACAGCGGCCAGTGCTGGCGACAGGGTCAGCGAGTTGAACGCCGAGATCACGGTCGAGATCGCGATGGTCAGTGCGAACTGTTTGTAGAACTGCCCGGTGAGGCCGGAAATGAACGCCGCCGGAACAAACACCGCACACAGCACCAGCGCCGTGGCAACGATCGGGCCAGTCACTTCACGCATCGCCCGTTTAGTGGCTTCGACCGGGTTCAATCCGAGTTCGATGTTCCGCTCAACGTTCTCTACCACTACGATGGCGTCGTCGACCACGATACCGATCGCCAGTACCAGGCCGAACAGCGACAGCGCATTCAGCGAGAAGCCGAACAGGTGCATCACCGCAAACGTACCGATCAACGATACCGGCACCGCCACCAACGGAATGATCGAGGCGCGCCAGGTTTGCAGGAACAGGATCACCACCAGTACCACGAGGATCAGTGCTTCGAAGAGGGTGTGAACCACCGCTTCGATCGAGCCGCGCACGAAGATCGTCGGGTCATAGACGATGCTGTAGTCCATGCCTTGCGGGAAGTTTTTCTTCAGCTCGTCCATCTTGCCGCGAACATCGTTAGAGATGTCGATGGCATTGGAGCCTGGACGCTGGAAGATCGGGATGGCCACCGCCGGCTGGTTGTCCAGCAACGAACGCAGCGCGTATTGGCTGGAACCCAGCTCAACGCGAGCGATGTCCTTGAGGCGAGTGATTTCACCGTTGTCGCCTGCGCGAATGACGATGTTCTCGAACTCTTCTTCGCTGACCAGACGCCCTTGCGTGTTCACCGACAGCTGGAAGCTCTGGGCATTCGGGGCAGGGGGCGCACCCAATTGACCGGCCGCGACCTGACGGTTCTGTTCACGAATGGCGGTGACCACGTCGGTTGCAGTCAGATTGCGCGAAGCGGTCTTGTTCGGATCGAGCCAGACACGCAGCGAGTAATCGCCCATACCGAACAGCTGCACGTCACCGACACCGTTCAGACGAGCCAGCTCATCCTTGATGTTGAGGATCGCGTAGTTGGACAGATAGAGCATGTCGTAGCGCTTGTCCGGTGAGGTCAAGTGCACAACCATGGTCAGGTCGGGCGATGCCTTGTCGACGGTGATACCGATGCGCGTCACTTCCTCGGGAAGTTTCGGCTCGGTACGGGTCACCCGGTTTTGCACCTGCACCTGCGCATTGTCCAGGTCAGTGCCCAGGGCGAAGGTGATGGTCAGGGTGATCTTGCCGTCGGCGGTCGACTGCGAGGACATGTACAACATGTTCTCGACGCCGGTGATGGCTTGCTCCAGCGGAGCGGCCACGGTTTCACCGATGACTTTAGGGTTGGCGCCGGGGAAGTTGGCACGTACCACCACGGTTGGCGGCACGACTTCCGGGTATTCGCTGATCGGTAGCTGGAACAGCGAGATCGCACCGGCGATCAGGATCAACAGCGACAGCACCGCTGCGAAGATCGGCCGTGAAATGAAGAATTGGGAAAAATTCATCGGAGTTGTCGTCCCTTAACCGCGTGGGGTCGTAGCAGCCAGCTTCACAACCGCACCGGACGCGCCTTTGGCAGGGGCGACTTTGGGCAGGTTGCTGGCTTCCAGCGCTTGACGTTGTTGAGCGAGTGCCGCGATGGTCTGTTCGCTGGCCATCGGCACCACTTCAGGAGTGACCGGTGAGCCAGGACGAACCCGTTGCAGACCCTTGACGATGATCGTGTCGTCCTTGTTCAGGCCGGTACGGACGATGCGCAGGCCTTCGATTTTCGGACCGAGTTCGACGGCGCGGTAGACCGTTTTGTTGTCTGCATCCATCACCAGTACGAACTTCTTGCCGAGGTCGGTACCAACGGCTTCGTCGTTGATCAGCATGGCGTTGTAGGTGCCGCTGCCGACCAGTTTCAACCGTGCATACAGGCCCGGGGTGTAGGTGCCGTCGCGGTTATCGAATACCGCGCGACCACGGATGGTGCCGGTTTTCGGGTTGACCTGGTTGTCGACGAAGTTCATCTGGCCGAGGTGCGGGTTGCCGTCTTCGTTGGACAGCCCCATGTACACCGGGGTGGTTGCGCCGCGCTGACCGTTACGGGCCAGTTGGGTGTACTTGAGGAATACACGCTCGTCGGCGTCGAAGTAGGCATAAACGCGGTCAGTAGAGACCACACTGGTCAGCGGCGTGGTGTCGGCGGTCACCAGGTTGCCGGCGGTGATCTCGGCACGGCTGACGCGGCCACTGATCGGCGCGGTGACGCGGGTGAAGCTGAGGTTCAGTTTGGCCAGGTCCAGTTGCGCTTGCAGGGCACCGACGGCGGCGCGGGCTTCTTGTGCAGCGCTGGTGCGCGAGTCGGCCAGTTCGGCGGAAATGGCGTTGCTGGCACGCAGGCGTTCACCACGACCGGCTTCGTTTTCACTGCGGGTGGCATTGGCGCGGGACTGGGCGACCAGTGCTTCGAGGCGGCGCACCTCAGCCTGGAACGGACGCGGGTCGATCTGGAACAGCAGGTCGCCTTTCTTGACCAGCGCGCCCTCAGTGAAAGCGACGTCGTCGATCTGGCCGGAGACCCGTGGACGTATTTCAACGGTTTCCGGTGCTTCGAGGCGCCCGGTGAATTCGTCCCACTCGTTGACCGGTTGTTCCAGCACCTTGGCCACGCTGACTTTCGCTGCGGGCATAGTGGCGGCAGTCTCCGGAGTCTTGCCGCAGGCGCTCATCACCAGTACGGCCAACATGGCCAACGGGAAGCGCAAATGTTTGAGTGACTGTTCCATGGATGCATCCGCCAATGTATTGAAGATGGGCGGATGATGCTCGGCGAGGTGTGATGGCACGAATCGAATGAAGCAAAGGTAACTATCATTCGGAATGATATAAGAGCCGAACGAGCCCTCTAGCATGCACCTTTCGTTAGGTGGCTATCAATCGGGTTGATGGCAATTCTCTGTTGCCGGTCGTGCAAAAATCAGGGCCGAGGCTGCGCGGCGAGGATTACGCGGGGATTAAAAATGCCGAACCCGCCATGGTGGCGGGTTCGGCGACACGGTCAGAGTTTCGGTAACTGGCCGATGCGGCCGATCATTTCCGTCACGACCTGCAGGTCCAGCTGGAATTGCTCGACGGTTTTGAACTCGCCATCTGTGTGACCGGTGTACTTCACGTTCGGCATGGCCAGACCGAATTGCACGCCATTCGGCAGTTCATGCACCGAGGTGGCGCCAGCGGAGGTGCCGAACTCATGTTTCATGCCGAGGTTTTCAGTCGACACTGCCAACAGCGCCTTGACCCACTCACCCTCAGGATTGCGGTACATCGGCTCGGCAATCGAATAGTCGAAGGCAACGGCTACGTGGCTTTTCTTGCTCCAGGCAGCCAGTTTCTCAGCGATTTCAGCCTTGAGCTTCTCCGGCGACTTGCCCTTCGGCACGCGCAGGTTGACCGCGAGTTTGAAGGCTTTGTCATCCATTCCGACGTAGGTCAGCGACGTTGTCAGCGGCCCCATGAAGGCATCGGAGAAGCCGACACTCAGCTTGTTGCCCAGGTAATCCAGACCCCAGTTATCGGCAGCGTAACGCGCGGCATCGGTGATGTGGTTGTGCTTGAACGCGACTTTGCCATCAAGGCTATTGATGAAGACCAGCAACCGCGCGACCGGGTTGACCCCAGACTCTGGCTCGGAGGAGTGCGCAGATACGCCGGTCACGGTGAGTTTGACGTCTTTGCCGTCGACCTTGGCGCTCACCTGAAAATCGCCGCCATTGCGCTTGGCAAACTCGTCACCGGCCTTCTGCAGACTGGCAGCCAGTTCCGCAGGTTTATCGGTGACCAGCGTAGCGACCGACGCCGACGGAATCTGGTTGGTCGCCAGGCCGCCGGTCATCGAGATGATTTCCGCCCCTTTGCCTTCACCTTTGCGCTTGGCAAAGTTAGCCATGACGGTGCCGTAGCCTTTCTCGGCAATCACCACCGGATAACCGCCGTCCAGCGCGAGGTTGTAGTTCGGCGTCGGATTGCGTTCGAAGTAGTAAGGGATCGCATCGCCCGTGGTTTCTTCAGTGGTGTCGACCAACAGCTTGAAGTTGCGCACCAACGGCAGCTTTTCTTCCTTGATGACTTTCATGGCATACAGCGTGACCACGATGCCGTTCTTGTCATCCTCGGTGCCGCGACCATACATGCGATCGCCGATCAGGGTGATCTTGAACGGGTCGAGGCGGGTGCCATCCTTGAGCACCCAGTTTTCCGGCGTCACCGGTACCACGTCGGCGTGCGCATGAATGCCGACCACTTCATCGCCGCTACCGTCGAGGGAAATCTCGTAGACGCGATTGTCGATATTGCGGAATTTCAGATTGAACGACTCGGCAAGGCTCTTGATCTTCGCCGCGATCTTGATGAATTCCGGGTTGGCGTGCTGTTCGACGCCGTCCTTGCGATAGGTCGGGATCTCGACCAGTTCGCGCAGGGTTTCGGTGGCGGCTGCGCTGTACTTCGCGCGCGTGTAGATACCCAGCAGACGATAGATTTCATTCTGCTGATCGGCATTCAACGTCTTGTTGTCGAGGTAAGCAGCAATGGCCGGACCGATGTCGGCAGTTTTCGCCAGATCGCTCTTGCCCAGATTGCCGAGGAACTGGCGGAAGTCCGTGGCTTTGTCGGCGCTGTAGGTCTTGAGGATTTCAGCGCTCTGTTGCGGGGTGATATTGGCTTGCGCAGGTGCAGCGAACGCGGAAAGACCAGCCAGCATCAAGGTGGTGGCAGCCAGTTTTTTGAAAGGGACATTCATTACGAAGGGCATTCCTTTGCAGGGCAGTGAGTAAGGCGTATCTCAACGCTGAGACACATACACTTACAAACTAACACCGTGCCAGAGCCTTGCGGGAGTCCTGAAAGGGGATCTGTCGCACAAAAATGCAAAAGAGGCGCAGATATGAATAACTATTTTACGTCGCTCTATCCGTTCTTTCTGAGTGGTGGCACTATGAAATTACTTTCAAGGATGGGACTACAAACGTGGCGGCAAACTTCTTTACCCGCGACCAATTCGACTGTTTGAGTACATGGCAGAAAAGGGTCTTTGACAAGACCGACATTGCACACCGGCAAGCCTACAGTCAGTTGCGCGAGGCCTACGACATCACCAAGCAGTGGGCAATTGAACTGCAACGGCGTGTATTCCCAGACAGCATTGCTCCTCGAGTCATTCGCAGGCCAATTGGCCAATGGCAGAAGACGTTTTTGGGCTACAACTGGGCACGAATCTATCCTCGTGCTGACGCTCCCCAAGGTCTGGCCTACACCGTAGGTATTGATGCTACTTGGGGCTTTGTCGTCAAACTTGATCTGGTCGATACAAAAAACGCCGATAAAGCGTTGCGCGACCGCTATGACAAACTGCGCGGCCCTTATCAGTACTCACCTATTGTTGCGACCTTGCCGGCTGAAGAGGGCATGGCGCGTGGCTTTCAGGGGATTGTCGACTGGAGTGTCGAGGCCATTTCAAAATTTGTGATTGGATACGACGACATGGCTAAACAGCTTGGCTTGACCACCTCGACTGATGTGATGGAAATATTGAACCATTTTCAGGTCAGCAAAGACTTTAGAGAGCGACAGCCGAAATGGAGCCGTGAGACGAGACAGTTGTTTACCCGGCTGGCCGTTGCAATACATGAACTGGGTTTTGATTGGTGGTCTACCAAGTCGACTAACGCTCAGTTGGTCTTCGGCAGAAAGCAGCCGGGTGCGACGAGGGGATCATCCACGGGCATATTGTTCGTGCAAACGCATCGTGTGTCGGTCAGGTGGGTATCGTTCGGCGGTGTGAATACAATTTCGGAAAACCAGGATCTGAGTGAGGCACTCGTGGCATCGGTCGAAGCGATAGATGCCCGTAATAACGGTATCTGGCCCCAGCAAGGGCGGACCTTCAGGCGCAGAGGTTTATGGCCCGATGATTACGGCAGCGAGGAGGAAGTGGGCGCAGAGGAGGGTGAACATCCCGATAGCCTTGGATCGATCAAGGGAGCGACCGCTCCACGGAATCGAATTTATTTTGGCCCGCCGGGCACTGGCAAAACCCGCAAGCTGCAAGAGTTGCTTCGCGACGACTACACCTCCGGCGATGGGATAAAACGCTATGAATTTGTCACCTTCCACCAATCGTATGGCTACGAAGAGTTCGTCGAAGGTCTGCGTCCGGTGCTTGTCGATCCCGAAGACCTGACTCTGGAAAAGACACAAGCAGACTCTTCAAAGGATGTCCGGTACGAGATCAAAAAAGGTGCATTCTTACGGCTGTGCGAAGAGGCGCAGAAATATCCTGATCAGCAATACGCGATGGTGATTGACGAAATCAACCGCGGCAACATCAGCAAGATTTTTGGCGAGTTGATCACACTGATTGAAGTCGACAAGCGCAAGGGCGGCGAATATGAGGTAACCCTGACGTTGCCCTACTCGAGCAATCCATTCAGCGTTCCCTCAAATGTTGACGTGATTGGGACGATGAACACGGCTGACCGCTCACTGGCATTGGTAGATACGGCGTTGCGTCGCCGTTTCGAATTCATCGAGTTGATGCCAGAACCGTCTATGTTGGCCGAAATCGCGGTTTCCGAAGGCGGCCATACGATCTTTCTCGATAAATTGCTGACTGCACTCAACAGACGTATCGAGGCGTTGTACGACCGTGAACATGCCATTGGGCACGCGTATTTCACGTCATTAAAAAATCTCGCGTCCGAGGAGCGTTTCAAGGCTCTCGGCGGCATTTTCAAGACACGCATTATTCCGCTGCTGGAAGAGTATTTTTTCGAGGATTGGCAAAAAATTCGACTGGTACTGGGCGATAACCAGAAATCGGCGGACATGCTTCAGTTTGTCCAGGAGTTGAAAACCGACAGTCTGCCCAAGGACCTGTTTGGCGCCAATCACGGTCTGGATGAATACTCGCTGCGGCCTCAGTACCGTTTGAATGCGGATGCGCTGCATCACCCGCAAGCCTTTATCGAAATCTACGCGACGCTTGCTTAATGACGTCCATACAGATTTTCGAGTTCGATACGCTGGTACCCAAGGCTGACGGTGCAATTGGCAACACTGTCCCCGCGAAAGTATTTGCCTGGCTTGAAGAGCAATGCCTGACCCCTGACGTACTTGCGCCGGTCCGGATGAAATTGACAAGTCGTCGGGGGCGGCGCGCCATTCAGTTCTCCAACTATGTGGGCGTGCTCTGTGCTCCCTGTGGTTATCAAATAGAGATTCTGCCCAAGATCGGTCGCAATACGACTGTGGAAGACGCACGCAAAACGTTGATACAGATGCTCAAGTGTCTGCGAGGCTTTCGTCATATCAAGACATCCAATGCTGATCTTCAAAAGGAACAGATGCCGTTGTTCGAGGTATTTCTTCAGCAGTTTCTAGCGTCAGCAATGGATGTGGTAAAGCGAGGAGTTCGAAGTGACTACAGCACTCGGCAGGCTAATCTGTCGAGCCTGCGTGGCAAATTGTTGATAGCGGCTCATCTGTCGCAGAATGTGGTGCGTCGTGACCGGTTTTTCACCGAATACGGCGAGTTTATTCAGGACCGCGCTGAAAACAGGCTCATTCATGCAGCACTGCGCAAAGCGCTGGGTATGTGCAAAGTACCGGGTAACCAGCGCCTGGCGCGCGAGTTGTGTTTCGTGTTCGCCGACGTGCCTGTGTGCACTGATGTAGCTCAGGACCTCAAGCGTATCCGGCTGGATCGGGATATGAGCTATTACGAACCAGCGCTTGCCTGGGCGCGGTTGATCCTGCAAGGCGACAGCCCGGTGACAGGTGCAGGCAAGCACAACGCACCTTCCATGTTGTTTCCCATGGAGGCGGTGTTCGAAGCTTATGTGGCGAAGCACCTCGACGCTCAGGTCCGGCAGGGTTTCAATCTGCGGACCCAGACCAGCAAGCACCATTTAGTGAGCCACAAGCAGCAAGGCTGGTTCCGCCTCATACCGGATTTGTTGATAGAACAGGGCGGCCAAACTTGCCTGGTGCTCGATACGAAATGGAAGCTTCTGGATAGTGCCAAGGGAAACAGTGTTGAGAAATATCAACTCAGCCAGAGCGATTTCTACCAATTGCACGCCTACGCACACCTCTATTTGAAGAGCTCGGGGAGTGTCGTGTTGATCTACCCGTGGACGGAGTCATTTACTCAACCTTTGCCTGTATTCGACTTCACGAGTTCGAAAGAATTGAAGCTTTGGGTTGTGCCGTTTTGTATTAAAAGCCGCAAGTTGTTACTCCCCGAGACATCACCTTTGGGTCGTTGTCTCTATGGCAGTGAAACTCGCGAAATCCTGGAGCGGGAACCGATTCCAGGCGGAACTGAAAGAGTGGAGGCCGCTCAAGCGGATTTGATGGCTCCCTGAGTGACGTCACTAGTGAGTTCGGCATTATCATGAGCTAGCGTTCATGCACGCACCTTTCTGATCATTCGCCGGATACTGCCCCATGAGAGACCTGCCGCCCACCGCGACCTTGCGCGCATTTGAAGTTGCCACCCGGCACTTGACCTTTACGTCGGCCGCACAAGAGCTACACGTGACTCAAAGCGCGGTCAGTCATCAGCTCAAACATCTTGAAGCCCTTTGGGGAGTGCAGTTGTTTGAACGTGGCAAGGCGTTACGCCTCACAGCAGCGGGGGCTGCGCTGGCGCCTATCGTGCGGGAGTTTTTCATCAGCCTGGAGGCCACTTTGGGTGATTTGCGCGAGCAAAAAGACAGAGTTCGACTCAGCGTCAGCACCACCTATTCCTTCGCGCTCAAATGGCTGCTGCCACGCTTGCCGCGTCTCGCTCGTCAACACCCCGAGCTGCTGGTCTCGCTGGACACCACGGATAAAATAATCCACTTCTCTCACGGCCAGGCTGATGTTGCGATCAGACTCGGCAAGGGCGATTACCCCGGTCTGCATTCTGAGTTCCTGTTTGGGGAGCAGGTATTTCCTGTGGCCAGCCCCGAACTGTTGCGGCGCGTCGGAACTCCGCAGAACCCCGCAGAACTGTTGCAGTTTCCGCTGCTGACGCGGGATGGTGCCGAACTGGTACCAAAATGGGCGGTATGGTTTCAAGCCGTCGGGCTGGCCTATTTGCCGCTCAAGGAGAGCGTCAGATTTGGTGATACCAACATGACGGTCGAGGCAGCCTTGCTCGGTCAGGGCGTTGCATTAGTGCGCAGCGGGCATGTCGAGAACGAAATCAGCGATGGCCGTTTGGTGCGGCTGTTTGATGTGCCATTCCCATCACCGCTGGCTTACTACTTCGTCTGCCCCAAGGGCATTGAATCGCAACCGCACATCGCCAGCTTTCGCCAATGGCTCGTCGGCGAGGCACTGAAAGTCCAACGGCCGGATGAGTGAGTCATGAGCATTTGCTCATGTTGTGATGAGGAGGCTTCGCTTTAGTCCCGGTGCCGCATTGCCTAAAGTGGCGCATGCCTATCCATCTCATCTTCCTCGTACTTTTCGCCGCGCTCCTGCATGCCAGCTGGAATGCGCTGCTGCGTAGCGGTGCCGATCGGTTGTGGTCGATGACAGTGATGTGCATTGCCATCGCCATCACCAGTGTCGTCGCCGCAGCGTTCATGGTGCCCCCCGCGATTGAGAGCTGGCGCTACGCGGTGCTTTCAGGGTTGCTGCATGTCGGCTACAACCTGTTTCTGGTGCGCAGTTACCGGGTCGGCGACCTGGGGCAGATCTATCCGATTTCCCGTGGATCATCGCCGGTGTTGATCACTCTGGGGGCCGCCGTGTTTGCCGGAGAAAGCATCACGCCTGACTTGTTACTCGGTATTGCGCTGGTGTCAGGCGGGATTATGTCGCTGGCTTTCAGAGGGCGCAGTCTGTCGGTTCCCAGCCTGCCTTATGCGCTGGGAACGGGCGGCTTTATCGCGGCCTACAGCGTGGTTGACGGCATCGGCGCCAGGCTCTCGGGCGCGCCGCTAGCCTACACGGTGTGGATGTGTGCCCTGTGGGGCGTACTGATGCCAATGGTCTATATCGGCCTGCGCGATACCCGCAGCTTGTTCTCCGTCCGGCCCGGAACAGTGACCGCGCTGGTCGGCGGGCTGGTCTCTTTGCTCGCCTATGCAATGGTCATCTACGCCATGAACGAAGCGCCCTTGGGCGCGGTATCCGCATTGCGCGAAACCAGCGTGCTGTTTGCGGCGTTGATCGGCTATGTGTTTCTCGGCGAGACGCTCACCGCGCGCCGGATACTGGCATGCGTAGTGATCGCCAGCGGCACTCTCATCATCGGCTGATACAGCCAACGGCTCAGGAGTTAAGTTTCATGGTCAACGTATCGCAGGCACCGCTGATTCTGATTACGGGCGGAAGTCGTGGAGTAGGGGCAGCAACTGCCCGGCTGGCCGCCGCAAGAGGTTATGACGTGGCGATCAGCTACGTTGCCAACGAACCCGCAGCGCTGGCTGTGGTTGCGGATGTGCAAGCATTGGGGCAGCGGGCGTTGGCGGTGCGCGCGGACAGTGCGGATCCCCAACAGGTGGTCGATTTGTTCGCGGCGATCGACCACTCGTTCGGACGCATCGACGTCCTGGTCAATAACGCCGGGATGCTGGCGCCGCAGTCACGCCTGGAGGACCTCGGCTTCGAGCGAATGCAGCGCATCTTTGCGGTCAATGCCATTGGCCCAATTCTCTGTGCCCAACAGGCGGTGAAGCGCATGTCTTACCGCTACAACGGCCTGGGCGGCGTGGTGATCAATGTCTCATCGGCCTCGGCGCGCCTTGGCAGCCCCAATGAATATGTCGACTATGCGGCGTCAAAGGGAGCCTTGGAGACGTTCACCATTGGCTTTGCAAAGGAGGTCGCACGGGAAGGTATACGCGTTAACTGTATTCGCCCCGGACATATCTATACCGAAATGCACGCCAGTGGCGGTGAGCCGGGGCGGGTCGATCGTGTCAAGGACTCGATCCCGATGGGGCGGGGCGGACAGCCTGAGGAAGTGGCTCGCGGGATTCTATGGTTGGCGAGCGCGGAGGCATCATTCGTTACCGGTACATTCCTCGATGTAACGGGAGGTAAATGATTCAGTGGCAGGGATAATCGACTAGCTGCATTCGGCTTGCCTCACCTTGCGGCTCAATCCAGGCGTCTTGCCCGTAATGCGCTTGAATGCACGACTGAACGCGGCCTGGGATGTATAGCCCAAACGCTGCGCTACCTCTTCAATCGGTAGCCTTTCGAGGGTCAGCCACTGGCTTGCAAGCCGCATTCGCAGTTCGGTGACATAGCGTAGCGGAGCCATGCCAATCGTCGCCTGGAAGCGGTCCGCGAAGACCGAGCGTGAGGTGTTGCAGTGCTCTGCCAACTGCGCAACAGTCCAGTCGCGGCCCGGTTGTTGATGGAGCGCAAGCAGTGCACCGGCCAAGCGTGGATCGCGCAAGGCGGCGACCAGGCCAGAAGCATTGCCGCAGGCGCACTCCACCCAGCCGCGAACGACCATCGCAGCCACCACGTCGGCCAAACGCGCAAGGATGCCGGCGTAACCGACGCGTGCGGCGCTTACCTCGCGTTCCATGGTGGTCAGGATCGGCACCAGCCCAGGGTAACGCTGGCCGCCGGCATCAATCAGCATCAGGCCCGGCATCAGTCGGCCAAGGCCATGGATACTGCCCAGCTCAAACTCCATACAACCACTGAACAGAATAGTGCTCGGAGTGGCGCTGGCATCCGTTCCGGTATCCACCGCACTGACGGTCTCACCCAAGGGCGCACCGTCTAGACGATCGATGTCCTGGACAGGCGCGCCCTGATGGGAAGTCAGTTGATGGGCCGCGCCATGGGATATGAACACGGCGTTGCCGGCAGACAGCGCGTAGGTGCTGCCGTCCTCCATTCGCAGTACCGCATTGCCGACGGCCATGAAGTGGAACCAGGCATGCCCAGGTTTTTCCGCGAAACCCAAACCAAAGGCAGGACCCGCCTGAATACGCCGGTATTCAACGCCACGCAGACGCATGCCGCGCAACAGTTCGTTGATGAGGTCCGAGGAAAGGGCAAATTGATCTGCAGGCATCGTTCAGGTGTTTTGGTCAAAAAGTAGAGACTTTGGATCATAGATCATCCGGATTTCGGCGCCTAGACTTCGGCGCTAAATGAAGATCGGGAGATCCGTGCAATGACTGAATGTGTATGTAACACCGTGTCCGACCGCCATTGCGGCGTCGGCGCGGACGTAGAACCTGCAACCCCCGCGTGGATGGCAGTATTTTCGTTGGCAATGGGTGTGTTCGGGTTACTGACCGCTGAGTACCTTCCGGCCAGTTTGTTGACCCTGATGTCTACCGACCTGGGAGTGTCCGAAGCGCTGGCTGGCCAAGCGGTAACGGTGACAGCCGTGGTGGCGCTGTTCGCAGGCTTGCTGGTGCCAGGCCTGACCCGAAGCATCGACCGACGTTGGGTGTTGTTGGGTTTTTCCACGTTGATGGTCGCCTCCAATCTGTTGGTCGCCGTTTCCTCCAGCTTCGCGGTGCTGTTATTGATGCGCATCTTGCTGGGCATTGCCCTTGGCGGGTTTTGGAGCATGGCGGCGGCGGTTGCGATGCGCTTGGTGCCGAGTGCTTTGTTGCCCCGAGCGCTGTCGATCATTTTCAGCGGCATTGCCATCGGCACGGTCGTTGCCGTGCCGCTGGGGAGCTATCTGGGCGGGTTGTATGGCTGGCGCAGCGCGTTCTTTGCCGCGGCGGCGGTAGGCATGGTGACCCTGGCGTTCCAGTCGTTCACTCTGCCGCGTCTTGCGCCGCGCCGGCCGGCACGCCTGCGCACTGTACTCGAGGTGTTGCAGCGCCCAGGCATCGCCATGGGGATGTTCGGTTGTGTGCTGGTGCACAGCGGGCACTTCGCGATGTTTACCTATGTTCGGCCATTCCTTGAAGGGACTACCGGCATCGGCGCGCAAGGTCTGTCACTGATGCTGCTGGGGTTCGGTGTGGCGAACTTTGTCGGCACGCTGTTGGCCGGCAGGCTGCTGGAGCGCCACCCGCTGGCCACTCTGGTGCTGATGCCCGCGCTGGTCGGCGTTGCAGCGCTGGCGTTGGTGCTGTTGCCGGCCTCGGTGCCGGGGCAGGCGGTACTGCTGGCGGTCTGGGGCATGGCCTTTGGTGGTGTGCCGGTGGCGTGGTCGAACTGGGTCGCCAGCGCGGTACCTGATCAGGCGGAAAGCGCCGGAGGCATGGTAGTGGCCTCTGTGCAGTCAGCCATCGCCACTGGCGCTGCCGCCGGCGGTGCAATGTTCAGTCTCGGTGGCAGCGCAGGCGTATTCGTAGCGGCTGCCGTGCTGATGCTGCTGGCCGCGTTGCTGATTGCCCTGCGTGTCCGCGTTCCTTCTCGCCATGGCGTTCGCCAGTCCAAACCCGCGTTACACCTTTGATCCGGTTTGCCAAACCGCCTCGATCCGTCCGTAACCAGGGACGCAACCGTGTTATCGAGCTGCAGGCGGGGCGAACCGATCCTGCTCTGTTACTGAACACCCACACCGCTTCTGCGCCAGTTGGACTGGGTCCAACTGGCGCAGAAGCCGGATCCCGAAATCTGGCAGGGTTGGGTCAGTGAAGCGGCGGCCAGGAAAATCGATGCGACGTTTTGGAAGGTTTTCCAAGGCAGGGACGCCTTTCTTTAATCGCAGATAGATTGCGCTGAGTTTGCCGATGTTCGCCGTTCTAAAGTGCGCACCGTCGCGGTCGATAACTCAGAGTACGCATGGGCTCTATCTCCTCATAACAACACATGCGACGTTCACTGCTAGCGTTTCCCCTTGCCAAAACTATAAATATCCGCAGGTGAAGTCATGAATATCAAGCAGAAGCTGACTTGGGCGTTCGCAGCTATCGCGTGCGTCCCGGTCATCTTGGTCGCCGTTTTGGTAGTGCTGAATTTGCGAGAGGGGGCTCAGGCCAATTTTCTCGACAGCAGCGGTCGTGAGATCCGCCAGATCGACAATGGCATGAAGCAGTTTTTCGACGGCATAAGCCAAAACGTCGACTATATAGCCAAGGACCCGCGCGTTGTCGCGGCGAAAGACCTCAAGAGCTACGCGGGTGCCGAAGCCGCGCAAATTCCACTTACTCAGGCCAACAAAGAGCTGCTGGCGATATTTGAGCAATTCGCCAAAAGTCATCCGAGTACTGCTTACCTGTCCCTGGGTCTGAGCGACGGCGGATACGCCAGTTGGCCGGACGACACCAAGCTGAACAACTACGATCCGCGCGTCCGTCCCTGGTATAAAGCGGCCATCGCCACGCCAGGCGCCACTGTGCGCACGGGTGCCTACTATTGGGCGCCGGACGATGTGACGCTGATCGGCACCGTGCGTACTGTCGCCGACGCCGCCGGGAATATCCGGGGAGTGGTTGGCCTTGACGTGTCGCTTAAACAGCTGACTGAACTGGTGCGCAACATCAAGCTGGGCGATAGCGGCTACCTGATGCTGGTGGAAGACAACGGTAACGTGCTGGTAGACGCCAGCGACGCGAAGCATAACTTCAAACCTCTGGCCGACCTGGGTCCCAACTACGCCGAACTAGCCAAGGGAGGCGACGGCGTGACCCAAATCCAGATTGATGGCGTAGCCTACATGGCCAACGTGGTCAGTTCCAAAGACCTGGGCTGGCGCTTTATCGGCCTGATCAAGCGTGATGAAGTGATGGCCGACGTCAGCCGGCTGACCTGGTTGATCGCCGCCATTGCAGCGGCATTGGCGTTGGTGTTCGCGATAGTAGGCGCCAGCTTTGCCAGCGTCATCGTGCGTCCGATTCGCGGCGTGGCCGACGGCCTGCAAGAAATCGCCGAAGGAGAAGGCGACCTGACGCGCCAACTCCAGGTGCAGGGCAAGGACGAAACCGCCAGCCTGGCGGGCTGGTTCAACCAGTTCCTGAGCATGATTGCACAATTAGTGCAACGCATAGGCAGCGCCTCATCTGACCTGCAGACCGCGGCCGCCGAGACTAGCGAAGTGGCCAACAATATGAACCAGGCTGCAGGTCGCCAGCGTGAGGCCGTGGAGTTGGTGAGCACCGCGTTCAACGAAATGGTCGCTACTGCCAACGAAGTTGCACGTTCGTGCAGTGCTGCCGCGTCGAGTGCCGACGAAGGCTACCGCGACGTACATGACGGCCAGCAGCACATCGGCGAAGCCACCGGCAGCGTGCTCAAGCTCAGCGAAGACCTGCAAAAGTCGACCCAGACCATGCAGTTGCTGGAGCAGGACAGCCAGAACATCAACACCATTCTCGATACCATCCGCTCGATTGCCGAGCAAACCAACTTGCTAGCGCTCAATGCGGCGATTGAAGCCGCGCGCGCCGGTGATCAAGGCCGAGGTTTCGCCGTAGTCGCCGACGAAGTCCGCGCCCTGGCTCGCAGGACAGCCGACTCCACCGGCGAGATCGACAGCTTGCTAGGAAATCTCGCCCGCCGCACCCAGGAGGTCACGCAGCAGATGCAAGGCAGCCTGCAAGTGTCCCACGCCAGTGTGGAACGCATTCAGCAGGCGCGTGACAGCTTCGACAAGATCCGAGGCTCGGTGGACTCGATTCGCGACCAGAATACCCAGATCGCCACAGCCGCCGAGGAGCAGCACCAAGTGGCCGAAGAGATCAATCGCCACATCGCGCAGATCCATGCCGATGCCCAACTGGTCGAAGGCTTTGCTCAGTCGTCACAGGCTGGCTCGGGTCGATTGATAGACATTTCCGGTCAGCTCAAAGGCCTGGTGGGTCGTTTCAAATATTAGTATCCCGAGCCGGAAGCCGGACCGCATCTACGGCAGTTGCCGACTGCGCTACGTTCACCCTGCAGCATGCGGAGTGCTGTTTAGGTCAGTGGCAACATCTGGCTCACCTTGAGACGTCACGCGCAACCTGGAATCCTGCCCAGTACCAGCCGGTGCATCTGTCAGCAGGGTTGTCATGCGCATGGCTAATTTGAACGAAAAGCGCCGAAGCTCAGGGACGGCGGTGGCTTCCCAATACTGCGCCTTGAGCATGGGCCCCACATAGCTAAGCCGAGGTATCGGTTGATGCTGCTGATCCAACACGCGCAATTGCTCGTCCACAAGTATCCCGAAGCCACACGGGGCGGCGCTAAGAAGCCCTTGCTCCAGCAAGTTGTTGACCAAGTGAGTATCGACTCGCCGGATGTCAAGGTTGGGTCCGGTGCAATTGATGATACTGCTGACCTTGAGCGATGCAGTTGCCTGATCGCTGCGCCGTTTAAAGTCCACAATCAAGCTGTTGCCCAGCAGCGCCACATTGATCAACCTGCCGGCATGAATGGCCAGTTGTCCTCTTTCCAGAATGCCTGGCCAGAAAAGGCTCAGAAAGCCTTTCGTGCAACACCCTGACGTCTGGATGCTGCATCACGGCCCGCTCGAAAGCGGTAGAGCGGCTGCGGGAAACCGCCCACAAAATCACATTGGGCAGGGAATCGGATGACGTCAGCATAAACAGCTCCTTGTTAAGGCCTGTGCATGTGAAGCGTTCAGCGCGTGGCGGCGGGATTTTTCAACAGGATGAAGCCTGAAATCAGGATAAGGGCCAGACCGGCCGCGGTCCGGCCATTGAGCACTTCGTTGAACAGTAACGCCCCCCAGGCAATTGCGAAGATCAGGTAGGTGTAATCGAATGCGCCGATGATCGAGGTTTCGCCGATCTGATAGGCCCGGGCGATGCCGGTACTGACCAGTACCATCAGAATCGCCAGCACGACCATCACGCCCCAGTCGCTGATCGCCATTGGCGACCAGCCGCCGACCAGAAACCGCAGGCCCTCGTTGGCCGGCAGGTGAGGGCCGGTCTGTGCGACGACGATGCTGCCGACCAACCCCATCGACAACAGGACGATGTTCAGCGCCAGTGCCAGGTGCATCGGCATCTCATTGGCGCACTTGCCCTTGGTCACGACCGCTGCGAGGGCGTAGAAAATCGCTGCGAGCACGGGCAGCAATGTCCATAGGTTGAAGTCAGCCTGACTGGGCGCGAGGGTGACCAGCACCCCGGCGAAACCCACCAGAATGGCCACCCATTTGCGCGGTGTGACATGCTCGTCCAAGGTAACTGCCGAGAACAAAGCGATAAACAAAGGTGTCGTATAGATCGCCAATGCGGCTATGGTCAGGCTGATGAAGGGCAGTGCGCTGTAAAAGGCGATCCACATCAGGGCGAGCAGCAGGCTCCTTGCCCCAATCCACAAGGGGGAAAGCGGCCGCTGTTGCGTTGTGCCGCGGCGGTAAATCAGCAAAGCGACGAGCATGCCAATGGCCAGGATCGAGCGAATCACGTAGAGCTGCCACATCGATGTCTCGGCGCTGGTGGCCTTGATAAGAGCGTCTGACACTGACAACAGGAACACCGAACCTACGACGATGAGGATGCTTTGTCGGTTTTCAGCGGCGGTAACGGTTGTGGTTGCAGACATGATGGGTCCTGATGTGATCGACCTGGAGGATTCTGGGTGAGCTCGTTTTGCATTTAAAGTGACTTATGGTTACGCAGGAGGAATGAAAATTATGGATAACTTCAAACGCTCACTGCCCCCACTTTCCAGTCTGGTTCCCTTTGAAGCCGCGGCGCGTCTGGAAAGTTTTTCCAAAGCCTCGGATGAGCTGCATCTCACCCAGGCTGCAATCAGTAAACAGATACGATCCCTGGAAGAATTCCTTGGCGTCGCGTTATTTACGCGTAGAAATCGCGCCGTATTTCTGACCGAAGCGGGCGCCGAGTTTCGCGACGCGGTGCGCACGGCTTTCCTTGGCATCGCTTCACGCGCGGAAGATTTAAAGTCGGGACGGGACAACAATGAAATCGTTCTGGAGGTGCAATTGTGCGAAGCGTTTTACTGGTTGATGCCCAATATCACGCATTTGCACAGGAAGTACCCTGACCTGAACGTTCGCCTCAATGCATCCATCCAACCGATCACTGAAACCGCGGAAAAATTCGATATAGCTATCCAGACCTCTGGTCGTCCTTCTGGTGATCACACCCGGTTGTTGACCTTGAGTGATGACGTGTTCCCGGTGTGCAGCCCCGGCTACCTGGCCTCGTTGGGCGATCACCCACTAACCTTGCGAAGCTTGGTGGGCCTGCCTTTGCTGCATCACGTCGCCACGCCTCAGTACTGGAGCACCTGGAGCGACTGGCTGGGGGAATTTCACATCAGGCCCGGAGAGCTCAAGGGCAAGTTCCATGACAGCTATCCGGTCATGATGCAGGCGTGTGTCGAAGGCCTGGGTTTTGCCCTTGGGTGGCGTCGGACCAGTGAAAAGATGCTCGCCAGTGGTGACCTGATACGGCCTTTTTCCGAATCCGTACACCTCCCTGAAGCCTTGAGCGTGTACCAATGGCGTAATGAAACCCTGAGCCCGTCGGTTCGCCACCTGCTGGAATGGTTGAATTCATCTTTCAGAGATTGATTTCTTCCGGTCAGTGGGCAGCAATCCCAGCGCGGTCAGGGTCTTTTTCTGAATGTCGTGCACGGCGTGCTCGCTGTTGGCCCCGAGCGCCGGGTCAACGATAAAGCGACCTTGCTGGTAGCCGTCACTGTTCAGGCCGCGCTGCACACTGGCGCACAAGGGGATATCTTCTTCGCGGATCACGGCGACGAAGTCGATGACCTCCTGTTCTTCCGGGGAGGGAGTTGCTGCCGTGCAAAACCATTCAACCACCTGCAGGGTCTTTTCCACGCTGACCGGAAGGTGATGCAACACATTCATATATCCTCCTGGATAGACCTCCAGGCAAAAGTGCAACCACTACGTAAGCAGGCTTATTGGGAAGCCTATGTATAGCAAGCCCTTCCAATTTAGGATGCGCTTGCTGCAATTGGTGTAACGGCCTTCGGCCCGTTGGGTAAAGCCCAGACGAGCCTACGCTGCTGGAATGGTGCTTAGGCGTTCGAAGATTGGCTAAAAAAGCAAAATCGTCAGGCCATTGCTGATCAACTGATCAACTGATCAACTGATCAACTGATCAACTGATCGGCCAGGTATTGGCCCATGCTCCGTTGAGCTCAAAAGAAGAGGCATGACCTGATGAGGTCGTGCGTAGTGTCATTGAGTCATTGGCATCCGCGAAGATTGAGCGTGGCGTCAGCATCGAAAGGATAATATGCGGGGTGTATTCAGTCAGCAGATCGGGGAGGGCGGTGAACAAAGAGCGTGCCCTGGCCCGTCAACCTCGTGAGTGGGCAGATGCGTCCTCGGAGTTTGTACGCACCAGCGCAATGCTTCAGCGTATTGCCCAATCTTGGGTTGCCGACGCCGAGCTTGCAGACGCGGCGGCACAGCAGCATATGTTGCGCTTTTGAAAGCGGGGGGAGTTGTCATGGCCGAGTCATTTTCTCACGGGAGCTGGGGCGCAACTACATCGCTCTGAATCGTGTCCTTAGCGGTAGCCGGTTGAGGCCTTGTCATTGAACACGCTAATCTGACCTTTGCGGTTGTCAATTTGCCGCTAGACCTAATACCTGTTCCTCTGACACCTCAAATTTTTAAAATATAAACATCAAGCCTCTAAGGTCCTATCGATTACAGCCTGTGCATACTTGAGATGGAGAGCAAGCCCAATTACAATTGCAGATAAACCCGCGATCATAAAAACCGTTTCAATCGAAGTTATACGTCCAACAAAACCTCCGATGACAGGCCCACCAATTAACAGAGTCAGCGTCAGGCTCCGTGCGCTAGATGAGATAAACCCGAGATGAGACGGGGAGCAACTTTTTTGTAAAGTAACCGCGAACGCCATGGATGTGAGGCTGTAGGCGATGCCTGACAAAAAGAATACCGCTATAAATAATATAAGTGCGAAAGGTAACTGCAAGATCGCGACCACACCTGAAAACATGATGCAAACGCCATAAATCATCAGTGAAATAGTAGAACATAGTAAAGCCTTTGAAGGGTAAAGATATTTGAAAGCGAAGCCGGCACTGACCCCGCCAAGTGCAGTGGCACTAACCACTATACCAAATGCAGATGGACCTAGCGATAATGTCTTAAGCAGTGTTCCTAACATTGAGTCGTAAAAACCAAGCACCCCAGACTGGGCTAGTGAGCACAATAAAAAAAGTTGGGTCGAAGGCCCCGATGCATAAAGCTTCCGTATAGCAGCTAGACTGCCAAGAGTTCTTTCTGTGGCTGTATGAGTTTTAAGCGTTTTACCATGTAGGCGCCAGAGAGCAATGCTGAAGATTAGTCCTGCCAGCGAAAATAAAGCAGAAAACAAGAAACCACTAGACTTATCCGATAGCGATGCGACGACGCCCGCCACCAAGGGAGAGCAAACTTTAATAAATTGATCAACCACAGTAATGAAAGCAGTGTTTTTTGGAATGTCGCTATCGTCAAGTAATTTACGAGTGAGAACAATTTCTGAAGCTGCGGATCCTAAATTAGACAACCCTTTAAAGAACACTAACAACAGAAAAATATCTTCTGTTGAGGCTACAAATAACAGGCAGGACGCTGCACACCTTAATGTAAAGCTTATAGGTATAAATCGAAACAAATTTACCTTATCTATCATTCTGCCGAATACTGGCCCCAATATTAAAGGTGGTATTCCGTACATGGCGGCTGCTAACCCAATTTTCTCGGTGCTAGAGTGAAAACCAAAGGTAAGCACTGAAAAAATAAGAATGAAATCGATCCATAGCGCGATTGAAGTGCTAAACCGCACGCCGCATAGGCACCAGTAGCCTTTGACTTTAGGTAGATTCACAGTCTTGGAACTCCTCAGATCTCGCTGTATACATTACATCGTTTACGACAAAGCGGTTGATTGATTTATTCGCGCAGAACTCTTCAAGATCAGAGAGTCTGTTGATAAAACCTTTACCCTTCTCATTAAGGGATGTGTTGCAGAGCACCCCAACCCCCGTTTGCTTTTTGAACTCGCACAATAGTTGATAGAGAGTTACATTATCCTGATGTGATACAGTTTGAACCCGCGCGGTGCCATCAATGTGAGTCACCGCGTGCAGGTCGGGATTGATTACGCGAAAAAACTCCAGCATGAATTTACTTTCAATACATCCTTCAAAGTGCAGAGAGGCATCTTCTTGGAGGCAAACCGGTGCAACTGGACGAAATTTTTCCCGCTGTTTAATTCTATTGATTTTTTCTGCTGTTTCCTTATCGAAAGGTGCAGCGAGCATTGAGCGATTTCCCAAAGCACGAGGGCCTATCTCACATCGTCCTTGCACCCAGCAAATAACCTCACCGTTTAAAAGCAGACGACATATTTCTCTAAAGTCTAACTTTGACATGCTGAATTTTGTGATTTCAGTGTCAAAGACAAAGTTCTGCCCTGAATAAACTGACCAATCAACTGCTACCTTTCCTGTAATTTTTTTTTGGGCTATCGCGCTGGCACCTATACCGACACCTGTATCATTAGTGCACGGTGGTATAAAGATATCACTAAACAATCCAGAGTTTCGCCAATTAGTGTTCCACTCGCAATTCAACCCACATCCGCCGGATATAACCAAAGGGTGTATCGTTGTTACATGGTGTGTAACTTTATCCAAGAAAATTTCAAATAAGCGGTCGCTGAGCATTTTCGCAAAGTCACAAAACTCTGTAGACTCTACGCCTATATTGTACAAAGGGCTGGACAATAGATCTTTTTTATCAAGTGTCGTGATAGCAGACTCACAACTTAGAATATAATCTAGAGCGTACTGTTGTGCAGTTGTAGGTTTTTTTTTGCGCCCATATCCAGTGAGCGCCATCATTTTCCCGGCGTCACCTAGGCGCGCATACCCCGGTCGTAAATTGAAAGACGGATCGGCAAGCCCGTATGCAAAAGCATATCTCAACCCCGGGCTTTCTAGTATTTTTGCCAGCAATGTTATGTTTAGATTAGAATCGATGAAATAAAAATTCCCTATGTACCCTTCCCACAGCAACACGTAACAACTATCCGTATCTGCCCACTTTGACATTGCGTATGAGGACACAATGTGTGACACCTCATGAGAGCACTCTACCCATGTAAAGTTTTTTCCTGGAGTGCTGAGTGTTTTCTCTGCTACATTTAACCCTAGATAGCCACCATCTATTGGATAGCCTGTTGGATGTGGGCCTTCTGCCCAGCCGCTGACTGCAATGCAGTCCGAATTCATAAATCCTTGCAGTGAATGTGTCACAGCGGCAGTTAGTGAAGTCGAAGAATATCTGGCGCCATTATCTTTTTCGTTCTCATAACTATAAATGAGCTTGCCATCTTTTATTGAGCATATATGCCCATCATGACCAATATTGAATCCTAATATTTCCACTAACTACTCCTCTTTGGTCTCAGCCAAAATATATACATATTCCCAAACATTGAAGGGATTTCCTCTTCTGTTTTGGACCACCAATCAAAATTTACTTCTAGATTCTCGGGCGTGGAATCAAACTTTATAAAGTGCTCATCCCCCGCGAATGTGCTGGTTTGAAAACCGGCAAATTCGCAATCAAGTTCTGCACAAATCTCTTTAATTTCAGATATGCAATATCCGCGCTCTCTGGGGTGAAATAACAGGTCGTTACATGAGTACCTGTCAAAAAAATCATGTGAACTCGTAATACTTTCCAAGCCAAAAATCTCGGAGTTGTCGATGGCTACAGTACGAACAGACTCAATGCTTTCGCTATTAAATTTTATCTGTTTCTCCATGCATATCTGTTCTAGTCGTCGAATTGGTCTTCTGGCGAGCGAGCTATAAAGGCCGACCTTAAGGACCCCTTGGGGGGTGAGATGACTTAGGAGCGAGCGTAATGCTAAAAACTCATCTTTCATATGATGGAGAACACCGACACACTCAATTAGTCGAAAATTCAAGCCTATGTTTTCAATTTTTGAAAGATCACCCAAAATAAAGCTAAGATTTGTGATCCGAAACTCCACTTTCTTGATATTTGCAAATTCGATACTTGCAAGGCTTATGTCTAACCCAACAACCCTACATTTGGGATATGTTAGCGCAGCTCTAATTGCCTGCTGACCTGTACCACACCCAGCGATCAATATATAATCAGTGGTTTCTCCTGCTATTCCCCCCTGATTATTGATCACAAGTGATTTAAGGTCCTCATCGAGATCGGCGACAGAGTATGTTGGCTTTTCAGACCACTGGGGATATGGATTTTCGGTATAAAAGCTTGCACACACATGATCAGGGTTTGCTGATTCCAATTTAAAAATAATACCAGAGTTATCCCAATAGCTCGGCCAGGGACATGTCTTGCCCCATTTGCGATTTTGGATTTTAGATATAGGCGCTTCATACATTGCAATTATCGAGCAAGTTATTTTCACAAAGCTGTCGTCGATTACTTTTGTTTCTAGAGCGCTTCTCAATTCGCTCAATAAACTTTCCTCTATCTCTTCGACCCCCCATATTGCACCACTACGACTTTGTTGCTGGGCTATTAAGTTGATCAGTCGGTTATCGGCAGCCGAAAATATTTGTTCCGAAAAAGCTGTTAGATACGCTTTGCGCATTTTCCGCAGAGCCATCTCTACCTGGATATTTCTTACAGCAAACCCAGAAAGGAAAAAATCTATACTTTTCTCCTCTACCAATTGGTTTGATATGTTTGAAATTTTAAATGGGTTTGCAATATTGAAAATTTTTTTTATTTTTCGGCCTAGGTTATCAAAATAAATGTCGGCAATAATTTGCCTGTCCAGATTATCTACCAACAAAAGGGGACCTAAAAGGTCAGTAATTTCTTCGTCGTAATCATTTAGTTTGACCTTTCTTAAACTTTCTAAACAGGCGAAAGCAATTTCGTGGAATGGAAATTTTTCTGATTTAGACGCTTTACTATAGGCCCAGATCGCCAGGTTGGATTTTCCTGAGGCTTCTGCACAATCTGCAAGACTCTTGTAAAGAAACATTGCCGTTTCATCGTCGAAACAGTGCTCGTCAATTGCTGCGCGGTATAATGAGATTGCCTTTGTTATACTCCCATTTTTTTCATGCAGCTTCGCAAAATTATGTAAGGCTTTTATATTTTGTGGGTCATGGGCCAAGGAAGCTTTGTAACATGAGAGCGCCTCATCGAAGTTTGCATCCTGCAAAAATATATCTGCTTTTTTTCTTAATGCCTCAGAGCTTTCACTAGAAGAATATGCCATACCCATCTATGCCCCCATCAGGCACGCAAACTTGCAAGTGCTAGTTCGATTCCCGGATTAACCGGATCTGGTGCTCCATGCCCAGCAGCCAGGACGAAGATGGTATGTTCCTTATGAGAATCTATTCTCAGTTGCTGGTTCAAAAGATCATCAATAAAAAAACCTGTGAGCCAAGTGTTTAAACCATGCGCTGTCGTAACGAGATTAAAAGTCTGGGATAGATGCCCTACATCCATAAGTGCTGAACGATAAGCTCTCGAATGTGGGTATTTCCACCACAGCTTGTCGAAGCGAGATGTCAAAATTACAAGTAAACCAGCATCTAGAGCGAAGTCTTGGTAGCACAGCGCTTTGTCGAGTGGTATCGTCAGGTCGGTACTGAGTAAAGTAAGCTTATGCTGGTGCGATCTATAGTGGTAAACTCCGGCTGCCAACCCCTCGACGTTTTGCACAATGATATAAGCCTCTGTGGCCTGAAGGCTACCGGCGCTTGGCGAAGACCTCCGGTAGCCAACTGTAACTAATCCCCTTTGCTCCATTTCGTCTTTCCTTAAGTCTCCATGTATCTTTCCAAACGTCATATACAAAATATTTGCGACGGCTTGTAGGGAGATTGGATCTTTGACGAACTTTCGACTCGTAGAACGAGCCCGCAAAGTTTTCTCTAGGGTTTCTGAGCGAAATGCCTGACCATCGTAGGGCGGCAACTCTATTAGTTCACCTTCTCGCTCAATCTCAATTTCAGGAATATTTGGAAATATGCTTTCGCAATAATTCAAATACCCTATTTCCCGCTTGGTCGTATCATTTATTACACCGTCATCCATCGTTATATGTTTACTGCCCAAATGAAAAATTCTTGAGATCTGATCCCATCCCCAATTTCCATTGCTTTGTAAATTGCGCTCGTAGTTGCGGGCATCTTCATTAATTAGAATTAATCCAGCTTCGTATAATCCAACGTCCTCACTTTTTGAAAAATCCAACAAGTCCGGCCTACTCACCAGTTCGAAAATCCTTGCCCAGTAAGATCTCTCATAAATTTCGTATTGTTCTCCAGAGATTAAATTCCAAAGTCCAATTTTTTCTGATGAAACCGTGATAATAATATCTTGATTGACGACTGCTTCTATCATTTCGATTCCCTTCAGAAATAATTTAGGTATTGGTAATAAGCGTAATTAAATAGCAGGCGGGAAAGATCCCGCCTGCCAACTTTAGGTGACAAATCTATCAATATTTCAGGGTTAATCCAGGAGTTTGGTCAACTGTTTTTTTGGAGCAAGGAGATGTTGGTATGCATCGTTGGAAAGCGCAGTTAGCCGAGTTTGCAGATTTGCTTTACGCATAAAATCGTCCCTCTTAGCGTGATTAATTCGAAGCCTGCTGACTTCGAAGATAATGTTTAATTTTTTTTTGTAACAGGTCAATACCGTTTTTTGTCAGTTGCGCTCTCATGTGGTGCTTAAAACTGTTTATTACATAGCACCAAACTGGGGCTTGTGATTCAATTTTCGTATAATCAAGTAGTTGCGAGGTATTGCATGATTCATTTTCGAGCATGAAATTTTAAGAAATTTTCAATACAAGCCAGAAACGCGGGTTCGAATGATGACATACCGCCGATGCCCTATAGCTCCGCTTGGCTCGGCGATAGGAAGCGTTCAGAGCATGGGACAGTAGTCGAAGGAGTGCAGATCCGACTTGAGGATGTTCCGGGGAAGATGAAGGGGCGCCGGCAGACGGTGGAGCATCCCTTTGGCACGCTCAAATTCTGGATGGGAAGTACTCACTTTCAGACCAAAACCCTGCCGAGGGTATGGAAGCACGAGCCGTTGGACCCTGAGAATTCAAAGACAGGCTACGAAACTGAGCATATGAAGGGATCTGCTAGCGTCAAATGACTCATCGTCGGCAGGGAGTATCTTATGGACGCGCAGGGACAGGTTCGTACGTGGCTGCTAGAGCAATCGGACTGGCTTCAGGAGGCTGCTGACAGGCTACTGAAGCATGGAAATCTCACGCAGAATGACATTTCACAGATTGCATCCCTGCTAAAAACACCAGCAGGCCAAGCGATCTCCAAACACCGGACTTTTGATGAGCTGACACATGCCCCTGCTGGCTCAGTACTCCGCTTGCAAAGCATTGCGCCATCACAATGGCTCGAACCCTCCTGGAGTCAGTATGTAAAAACATACTTGACGAAGCTGGGACAAGCGACCATGAGGCGACTCCCGACCTGAACTAGTTCTACAAGGAAGCAGCTGCGCTTCTAAATCTCACGAAAGCGCAGCATGAAGAGGTTGTGTTGCCCATCCTGATGGATGAAGGTGAAGATGGATTCATAGCGAAAAATGCTAATGCATTCGAAATCACGGGGTATGGGCGAGACGCGTTACCGGAATACGTGGGCGTCTGGGCGTGGGGTGATTTGGAGATTCAAGAGTGCTGCCCGTTTTGTGGATGCTTTTGCGGTATGCATTACCAAGACGCTTCCGGCATGTACCACTGCATCAATTGCGATGTGCTCACAGACTTTTCGGATATCTCGCGGGAAGATTGTGATTGATCCTCGCGCTTCGAACTTTCTCGATCAGGGCCGTGAAATTTGAAGGCGCTGCCGCGGATCGGTGGCCCATTGAAGAAACGCGAGATTGGGTATTCGTGGCGGGGGGGGGGGGGGGAGGTGATCAACGTCTAAGCCGTCCGGCAATTTACCTACCCGACCCCGGCCATAAGAGCGAGAGGGTAATTCACCATACGCTTACACCGGTTCCTCATCGTGTTGGTCTTCGTCACGTTTGGTCATGCCGCTATGTTCGGGGGGAGGATCGTATCGTGTCTCTGCACCGGGCCGGCAGTATTTCATAGGGGCCAGAAGATAGTAATCGACACGCTGATGTAATCGGATAGCGCTCGACGGCGGTTTGCGACCAGTAGCGTATGACTTTTCCGAGAAGGGGCTGCCGGACCTTAGGCTGGGGGCATCCTTTTTCAAGCGATCCAATGCATGCCCTCAGATGTGCCCCCAATGTAGCAATCCACTGGAAGTGAATGGATCTCCATGGCCTATGAAAAGCCAGAAATGATCAGCTAAACAGCCTGCCCGACAACGCCTAAAGACTCTCAGGGTCGCCGAAAAACATCTGAATCCGCGACCGTAACCACCGCTCACCCGGGTCGTTATCCTGCGACCCACGCCAGGCCATATGCAGCTCAAACGTACGCGTCGGCAACGGCGGATCTTCCGCACGAACGCCGCCAGCCGCCGTCAACGCATCCGCCGTGTAATCCGGCACGGTCGCCACGATGTCAGTGCCCGCCAACAACGTACTCAACCCATTGAACTGCGGCACGGCCAGCACCACATGCCGCTTGCGCCCCAGCTTCTCCAGCTCTTCATCAATGAACCCACTGAGATCGCCAGCAAACGACACCAGCGCATGTGGACGCGCGCAGTAGTCATCCAGGCTCAACGGCCCCGGCACGGTATCGGCACGCAGCAGTTTTGGTGCGCTGCGACGCAGGACCTTGCGTTTGGCGTTGGCCGGCAGGTCGGTGGTGTAGCTGACCCCGATGGATATTTCACCGGAGGCCAATAGCCCCGGCATCAGGATGTAATTGACGCGACGGATCACCAGCACGATCCCCGGGGATTCGGCACGCAGGCGTTTGAGCAGCATCGGCAGCAGGGCAAACTCGACGTCATCTGATAAACCGATACGGAATACCGAGGTGCTGGTCGCCGGGTCGAATTCGGCCGCACGGCTGACGGCGGTCGAAATCGAATCGAGGGCCGGCGAGAGCAGGGCGAAGATTTCCACCGCGCGGGCGGACGGTTCCATGCTGCGCCCGGTGCGTACGAATAGCGGGTCATCGAACAGGCTGCGCAGGCGCGAAAGCGCCGCACTGATCGCCGGTTGACCGAGGAACAGTTTTTCTGCCGCCCGGGTCACACTGCGTTCGTGCATCAATGTTTCGAATACGATCAACAGGTTCAGGTCGACACGACGCAGGTCATTACGATTCATCTGGAGTCCTGGCAGAGTCATCAAGCTTGACGAGAGCAGCCATATGAGAACAATGGCCGGCATGAATCTTACGGGGAAAGGCTGGTACTCTGCACCGGAAAATTCAGCTTAACTGAGACGGTGGCAGCAGTTTTTTCCATGGATTTTGCCAATGCCGTCCCTGCTGCGGAATCAATGACAGGCATGTCGACTATTAATAGCCACTGATAGTCTTGGGTCAAAAGCCCAGATAGAGTTCATGGCATTAGAGGTTACTTTGACGAGGTTTGCGATGTCCCGCACGATCCGTTTTCACAAGTTTGGTCCGGCCGAGGTGCTCAAATGCGAAGAGCATGCGGCCGCTCAGCCAGGTCCTGGCGAAGTGCAGGTGCGCGTCGAGGCGATCGGCATCAGCTGGTATGACACCCTGTGGCGTCAGAATCTGGCATCGTCCCAGGCACGTCTGCCATCGGGCCTCGGCCATGAGATGGCTGGTGTGGTCACGGCGGTCGGTGCCGATGTCGAGGACCTGTCCGTTGGTGACAAGGTTGCCAGTTTCCCGGCTGAAAGCCCGAACGACTACCCGGTTTACGGCGAGTCGATCGTATTGCCGCGTACCGCGCTGACCCGTTATCCAGATGTGCTCAGCCCGATCGAAGCCAGCGTGCACTACACGCCGCTGCTGATCGCCTACTTTGCCTATGCCGATCTGGCGCGGGTCAAGCCGGGGCAGTTTGCACTGGTCACTGACGCCAGCCATTGCGCCGGTCCTTCCTTTGTCCAGCTGGGCAAGGCGATGGGTGTGCGGGTGATTGCCGCGACCAAAGAAGCCGAAGAACGCGAGTACCTGCTGTCCCTTGGTGCAGAAAAGGTCATCGTCACCGAAGAAGAAGATCTGCTGATGCGAATCAACAAGATCACCGACAACCGTGGTGTCGACGTGGTGTTCGACGGTCTCGGCGGGCCGCAGATGTCGCTGCTTGGCGACGTGCTGGCACCGCGTGGCAGCCTGGTGCTGTACGGCTTGCAGGGCGGCAACCAGACGCCGTTCCCGGCCTGCGCAGCGTTTCAGAAGAACATCCAGTTCTTCGTGCATTGCATCGGCAACTTCACCGGCAAGCCGGAACTGGGCATCACTCAGGATCACGTCGCTTTGCAGCGTGCCTTGCGTGACATCAACCAGTTGACCGCTGATCGCGTGTTGCTGCCACTGAAGACGCGTGTATTTCCGTTCAACGAGTTCGTCGAAGCGCATCGCTACATGGACGAATGCCCATGCCGCGAACGGGTCGCCCTGCAAGTCGAACCGGCGTAAGCCTTGTCATCAGAGTCCGTGGCCCCACGGACTCTTCTGCGTTTAGCCTCCCTCCTGAAAAAACAGAGCTTGCTGGTACTGCACCGGGAACCGTTCAGCAACTGAACTGGTTTTTGCTCTCGATCTGTATCTTCTAATCACAATGTAAGCCCTGATAATTGAATGATTACTTTCATCTCAAGGAATGAGTCATGGCTGTGCATTCAATTTGTCCTGCGCGATATCAAACGAATAAATCGATTGATCAAGCCAACTTCTGTTTAATTGTTGTAGGGCTATTCGGAAACCGCTTCTCTTTTTCTTGTACTCACTTGCCGTGGGACCCTGTGGGAAGTTTCCTAGGACTGCGTCCCGAAAAAAATACCTCAATAATTACAGTGGCTTGAGGCTGGCTCTCGGTAGCGCGAGGGGTTTTGTCAGCTCAAGTGTTTCAAATAACTACAAACTTGTAAGTGTTAGCATTCGAACGTCTATTACTTATTGATGAATTGCTGCTGGCTGATATCTCAGTACGCGCGGCATGAAACTTTCGATACCGGGTAAATACCGATGAGCACGATCCATGATCAGGCAATGAACTATGTCTACCAGCAAGTATTGCAACGTTTGCTGAGTTTTTTCTCCCGCGCAGAACGCACGGCGCTGCAGTTGCTGATCCAGCGACTGGCAGTGGCCGCCGGCGGTATGGAGAACATCGGTCATTTCAAGGTGCTGGTGAACCAGTCAGGGTCGCGCGACAGTTGTTATACGCTGGCATTGCTGCGGGCGGCGCAGCTGACCATCGCGGGGCGGTCACCGGCGACTTTTCAGTTGCGGGTGGCCACGCTGCGCTGGAACGGCAGCAGCCAAGCGTCGCTGCAAAACATGCACCGTAGCTACAGCGCATTGTTTCTGTATGACGACCCGCGTGTGGAGCTGGTGATGGTGAATCACCGCGAGGTTTTACCGTTTGATCATCAGGCCCCCATCGGCGACGCCGGTCGTGAGGCCAATCGCATCAACCTGCTGCTGATCGGGCATCGTCGCACCTGGAATGAGCCGCTGGAACTATGGGATGACGCTTACCTGGCCACTGCCGAGTTCTACGGGCAGGTGGCCCGCTGGAACAATGGCGTTGATGCGATGATCGGCAGTGAGTCCGCGCGTCGGCAAAACCACTTCCTCGACGGTCTGGGACGGGCGGTGCAGAAAGCTGCGATTGCCGGGCCGCAGGCGGCTTCTGTCGGCTTTGAAATGCTGTTCCCGCTGCTCGACGGGTTGGGCGGCGATTATTACCGCGAGTTTTACCCCGAAGACGAGCGGGTAACCTGGCGGCCAGAAGGTCAGTTTGAAGCCTGCCGGCGTACCAGCTTTATCAGTATCAACGACATGATTGTCGGCAAACTCGAAGAGCGCTGGCCGTTGCTGAGTGACTTTCTGGGTTTTCAGGCTGATGACCTGACGCTTTATCAAGGCGATGATGAGCACGCAGAACCCGTGGTGGCCGCACATCTGCAAGGTTTACAGGCGCAATTTATCGAAGGTCGGACCTATGAGGCCGGCGTCGGCGATTATCTGAAAAACAGCCTGAAAACGATGCGGCAAAAGCAGGTCCCCGAACCCGTTTGCGAGCAGTTGCTGGCGAGCTTCGGCAATCTGCAGGAACCCGAACATCTGCGTATCCAGGCAGAAAGCGCCCTGTCGGCCAGTTTCGATCTGAATGAAATCCAGCTGACGTGCCTGATGTTTGCACCGTTCATCAACAGCGGCGCCGGGCTTGAGCGGTTCCTGCGTAATTGTCACCCCGGCATGTTGGTGGCATTACCGGAGCTGCACCGGGCCATGCAGGGCTTGCATGCGCCGGAACAGGTCATGAAGTGGATGACAGACGTCAGTGGTCTGCCCGTCAGATTGATTGTGCGTCTGTACAAAATGGGCCCGATTCGTATGCCCGCAGCCAGCGACGCGGCTTCGAACAACGAAGGTGAGCACAGCGCGGGTACCGAACCGGCAGTCGACCGATCGGCAGAAGGTTGACCGTGAGCCACTTGCAGGGAGCTAAACCCATGCCCACGGATGCGGGCTCGTGAAAGCGTCGAGGGAGAACGACTTCGTTTATCAGGCGGTGTATCGATATCTGACGTTGCTGATAGACGAGGCGGGGAGTGGTGCGGCGGTGCGCTTGCCCTCACTGCGTCAACTGGCTGATCGACTCAACGTGTCGATCTCGACTGTGCAGTACGCCTATTCGCTGCTGGAAAAGGAAGGCCGGGTGTATTCGGTCGCCAAGTCCGGTTACTACGCACAAGCGTTGCACATGATGGATTCACCGGAAAGTGGCAGTGATTTGCTGGAAACCGTTTATGTCAACGCAAGGCGCCCGGGCATGTGCGTGCTCAGCGCTGATGAACCGGCCTCATTGCAACCGCTCGACAGCCCGTTGTTAATGCTGGAACGCGAGCTACTGCGCCAGTATCCGCGCCAGCCGCAAGCGCTGGTACAACCCTGCGGCGAGCTGGAGTTGCGTACGGTACTCGCCGCACGCTACACCTCGTCAACGGCCAACTATTGGCGTGCTGATGACGTTTACATTGGCGCAGATCTGCGTGGTGTGCTGGAAATACTGATTTCAGTGCTGGAGTTGCGTCGGGCCACCGTTATCGTGGAATCGCCCTGTGACTGGGTAATTTTACGTCTGCTGGCCGCCGCCGAGGTGCGTGTCATCGAGTTACCACTGCTCGCCGGCGGCGTGATTGATCCACAGCGGCTGGAGTCGCTGCTCAAGAGCGAGTCGGTACGGCTGATTCTGTTGTCGTCAGCGTTGAGCATGCCCCGGGGCAGCCTGTTACCGCTGGGTAACCAGCAGACAATTGCGCATTTGCTCGGGCGTCATGGCACCTGGGTGCTGGAAAACGATTGTTACAGCGAACTTCACGAAGGCGGGGCCCCGCAACGGTTGCGTGACTGGCTGGATCCTGACCGTGTGCTGGTGTTTTCCACGTTCGAGAAATTCATCGGCGCCGAGGCACCTTTCGGTTTTCTGCTGTCACGCCATTGGCGCAATGAGTTGCAGCGGCATTTTCTGTTGCGCGCGTTTCGCTTGTCGCCGATCCGCCAGAAAGCCATTGCCAGACTATTGGGTGGAGGCCGGCTGGATCAGCATTTATTGGTATTGCGGCGAATGCTCAAGGAGCGTCGTACGCAATTGATCGAGTTGTTGCGCGAGCGACTTGGCGATGCGGTGCAGATTGTCGAACCCGAGGGCGGGGCGACCGTCTGGGTACGCTCGTTACGTCCGGTGAACATGGGCCATGTGTTTCAGCACCTGCTCAGGCAGCAGATCATTATTGCGCCGGGCGAGTTGTTCAGCCTGCAAGGTCTGCATGCGCAGCATCTGCGTTTGAGTTCGCTGAGCCATGGCGAGCATGATCTGGCCAGCGTGGTCGGGTTGCTCGGTGACGCCTTGCGCCTGGCACCCGGTGATTAACGTTAAAAAACATCGGGAGAGTGCCGGATAGATCCCATCGCACTGCGGTCAAACTGCCAGTAAACTGCGCTCTATTCCTGAACCACTCTATTTCAGAGGTTTTGCATGACACTCAGTCCTTTTGCGGGCAAACCGGCACCGGCAGAATTGTTGGTCGATATCCCGCGACTGGTAACGGCCTACTACACGGGACAGCCCGACGCCTCGATTTCCACTCAGCGTGTCGCGTTCGGTACATCCGGACACCGGGGCAGCTCGTTCGACTTGAGTTTCAACGAGTGGCACGTTCTGGCCATCAGTCAGGCGATCTGCCTTTACCGCGAAGCCCAAGGGATCACCGGACCGCTGTTTGTCGGCATCGACACCCATGCACTGTCGACCCCGGCCGGGGCCAGCGCGCTTGAAGTACTGGCGGCCAACGGTGTGACCGTGATGATCGCCGAAGGTGATGAATACACGCCGACCCCCGCCATTTCCCACGCCATTCTTTGCTACAACCGTGGCCGCACTTCGGGTCTGGCGGACGGCATCGTCATCACGCCGTCGCATAACCCGCCGCAAAGCGGTGGCTACAAATACAACCCAACCAACGGCGGCCCGGCCGACACCCACATCACCAAGTGGATCGAAGCCAAGGCCAACGAACTGCTGGCCAATAAGCTGGCAGGGGTTAAACGCATCAGCTACGAGCAAGCCCTCAAGGCCAGCACCACCCATCGTCACGACTACGTGAACACCTACGTGGCCGACCTGATCAACGTGATCGACTTCGACGCCATTCGGGACGCCAAACTGCGTCTGGGCGTTGATCCGCTGGGTGGAGCAGGGGTGCGCTACTGGTCGGCAATTGCCGAGCATTACCGTCTGGACCTGGATGTGGTGAATAAGGAAGTCGATTCGACCTTCCGTTTCATGACCGTCGATTGGGATGGCCAGATTCGCATGGACCCGTCGTCGAGCCACGCGATGCAAGGCCTGATCGGCCTGAAAGAGCGCTTCGACGTCGCTTTCGCCTGCGATCCTGATCACGATCGCCACGGCATCGTGACGCCGTCCGGTGGTTTGCTCGCGCCGAACAACTATCTGGCGGTGTCGATCGATTACCTGTTCCAGAACCGCCCGCAATGGCGCGCGGACGCTGGCGTGGGTAAAACCGTGGTCAGCAGCGGTTTGATCGATCGCGTTGCCAAGCGTCTGGGTCGTCGTCTGTACGAAGTCCCGGTCGGTTTCAAATGGTTCGCTGACGGCCTGTTCGATGGCTCACTCGGCTTCGGTGGCGAAGAGAGCGCGGGCGCATCGTTCCTGCGCAAGGACGGTGGCGTGTGGAGTACCGACAAGGACGGTCTGATTCCGGCTTTGCTGGCCGCCGAAATGACCGCACGCACCGGCCGCGATCCGAGCCAGGCCTATAAGGCATTGACCGATGAGCTGGGCGAACCGTTCTCGGTGCGCGTCGACGCCAAGGCCAATCCGGAGCAGAAAGCGCTGCTGAGCAAGTTGTCGCCTGCACAGGTCACTTCGACCGAACTGGCCGGCGAGAAAATCCAGAGCATTCTTAGCCATGCACCGGGCAACGATCAGGCAATCGGCGGTCTTAAGGTGATGACGGAAAACGGCTGGTTCGCCGCGCGTCCGTCGGGCACTGAAGACATCTACAAGATCTATGCTGAAAGCTTCATCAGTGACGACCACCTCAAGCAACTGGTCGTCGAAGCGCAGACGCTGGTGGATGGCGCCATCTCCGTCTGATGATATTGTCAAGCGCATAAAAAAGGGGCAACCGTGATGGTTGCCCCTTTTTTTGCCTGCGTTTCAAGCCATCAAGCCAGATCTACCAGGACGATTTCGCTGTCTTCAATGGCCGTAACGCTCAACACTCGCTCATGCGCCACTGCCACACCGTCACGGGCTTGTGCACGCAAACCGTTGACTTCAATCACGCCGGTGGCCGGTACCAGATACGCGCGACGGCCTTCATCCAGATGATATTCCGCAGTTTCCCCTGCCTTGAGATTGGCCGCGACCAACCTGGCATCGGCGCGAATCCGCAGGCTTTGATCATCGCCATGCTTGCCGCTGGCCAGGGTGACAAAGCCTTCACGCTGCCCTTTGGGGAACGGCTTTGCGCCCCACGATGGCGGTGCGCCGGTTTCCGACGGCAGAATCCAGATCTGGAAGATCTTGGTGTCTTTCGCTTCCAGGTTGTATTCGCTGTGAGCGATGCCGGTGCCCGCGCTCATCACCTGGACGTCGCCAGCCTCGGTGCGGCCCTTGTTGCCGAGATTATCCTGGTGAGTAATCGCGCCTTCACGGACATAGGTGATGATTTCCATGTCGCGGTGTGGGTGCTGCGGAAAGCCAGTTCCCGCCGCGATCACGTCATCGTTCCACACCCGCAAGTTGCCCCAGTTCATGCGCTGCGGGTCGTAGTACTCGGCGAACGAAAAGTGATGATGGGCATCCAGCCAGCCGTGATGGGCACCGCCCAGCGAGCTGAAGGGTCTGAGTTCAAGCATGATCGTCTCCTCAAAAGGTTCGTCATGGAGTGCGATGAGTTGCACCCGACGCGACACCGGTGGTTTATGACAGCGATCATCTATCAGTTAACTATCGATAAAAAGCGTAAAAAGTGCGGCATTACCATCGAAAAAACTGATAAGGAAAGGCTCGAAAGTATCTCATCCAACCTTCACTTCATCGCCTAAACCAATGACCTGTAAGCATTTCGCTAGAACTGCGCGGCAAATGCAGACACCATAGTCGCAACAGCCTTGCACACTGGAGCCATCAGCGTGGCGCAACACACACCCGATCTTCCCCCTGAACTTCGCCCTTTGGCCGAGATGCCCTGGTTCAAACGTCTGGCAGCGCGCTTCTTCGGCCACGGTTTGACCCGGCTGCGTGCGCAGCACCGTGCATCGTGGTTGCACGGTCAGGCCGATGGCTTTCGCAGCGGGCATACCGCTGGCGTCGAATATGGCTTTAAGGAAGGCAAGCTTGAGGGGCTGGAAGAAGGCCGTCAGGTGCTGCTGATCCGTGACAGTCGTAACACTGAACACCGACCGCCCAGCGTCGATAACCATCTGTTTGACGATTGGCGCTTGCCGCTGACGGCCGAGCTGAAAAAGCGCATGAAGGCGGATGTCGCCCGTTTGCTGCCGGAGCACGCTCAGCCGAGCGCCGCGCAGTGGAAGATGATTTTCAGCGAAACCCCGTCAACCTCAGTGATAGCTGGCGCAGGCGCGGGCAAATCCACCACGCTGGTGCTGCGCATCCTCTTGCTCAACCACTATCTGGGTTTTGAGCTGGACTCGATGACCGTGGTGACCTTCACCCGCGAGTCGCGCAAGGATTTCATCAATAAACTGATTGAGCTGTTCGCGCTCTGGGGGCAGGCGCTGAACCTGCGCCAGGCACGCGATCTGGTGCGTACCTTCCACTCGCGCATTTTGCCGATGGTGCGCAGCTTGCCGGGTTTCGAACGTCTTCAGGCCTTTGAAAATCTCAGTCACCGCGCACAAGGTGATGAGCAGGAGGTCGACAGTAACCCGTTCGACCTGCGCATCAACGATGCACAACGCCAGCAACTCAACGCCTGTTATCACCGCTTGTTCAATGACGACGAACGTTTCCGCCAATTGATTCAGCCGTTGTCCCGAGCGGGTTTGCAACTCAAGGAACTGGAGCGTGATCACCCCGACGTGCAGAAGCGCGTAGCGGTGACGGAACTGGCCTCCCGGCGCGACGAAGAGCTGTGCGATGCCATCGAAGATCTGTGGTTCCGCGCCGGTGCATGGCCGATCAAGGGTATTGAGCCGAACCGGCAGAGTTTCGACATCAATGGCGCAAAATTCCATTGCCATGGCTACATTCCAAGCCTGGATGCGTGGGTGGTGCTCGGCTTCGATCCGAGGGAAAACCCGCAAACCAGCCGGCCAAACGCCAAGCTCAGTGTGCGCGCCGAGTGGGCTGTGAAGCGCACCCTGTTTCAAGCTTTCTGTCGTAAGCCTTTGATTTGGCTGGATAGTTACGAGTCATCGAAGCGCGTTCTGGCAACATTGGCGGGTGATGCCAGCGCCGGGCCGGGCTTTGATTACAAGGTCAAAGGTGAACTGGCTTCCGCGCCGTTGCTTGACTGTTTCGTGGCGGCGGCAGGCTTTATCGAGAACCTGGGCCTGGATGTGCCAGACGCGGTCGCTCGCATGAGCTTTGCCAAGGACGACCCGGACCGTTTCTTCTTTGAGGCCCTGAGTCTGTTCTGGCGGGCATTTGAAGATCATCTGCTCGATCAGAAACCGCCGATCATGACCTACAACCGCATGTTCGCGCTGTTCAGCGAGCACTCGCCGGAAAACCTCAAGCTGCTGAGCGATGAGTTGCTCAGGCCGCTGTCGCACCTGATGATTGATGAGTTTCAGGACGTATCGCCGCAGATCGTTTCGTGGATTCGCGCCAGCCTCACGGAAATCCGCAGCCGTGGCCCAGCCATGCATGTCGGGCGGGGCGCGCAGCGTTCATCGTTGTTGTGCGTAGGTGATGACTGGCAGTCGATTTACGGCTGGCGCGGCAGTTCGCCGAGTTACTTCATGGCGTTCGACAAGGAATTCCCGTCGCCGAGCACCACGCGGGTGATGCTCAGTGACAACTATCGAAGCCATCAACACATCATTGATGCGGCTGAACACATCGTTCGCGCCGCGCCAGCGATCCCGGGCAAAAAAGCCAAGGCCAGCGGTGCGCCCAAGCCGTTGCAACCGGTCAACGTGCTGGAGCGCGACGATCAGGCTCTGGGACAGCGCCTCGCCGAGCACTACCGTCAAGGTCATTCGATCTTGATGCTTTATCGAAAAAGCAGCGATAAGTTATTGATTGAACAGCATATTCAGTCAGTAGTTAATGTTGATTCGAGCTTGCCGTACGAAGCGCGGCGCCTGAAACAACTGACCTACCACAGCGCCAAGGGCTTGCAGGCGGATGCGGTGTTTTTGCTCGGTGACTGTCAGCACCTGACCAGTTCGCCCTACAAGAACCAGGTCTACCGCATGGCAGGTTTGGGCAAGTCGGGCGACAGCGAGCCGTATGACAGCGCGCAAAAGGACGAGATCCTGCGCCTGGCCTACGTCGGTATCACCCGGGCAGTCAGCCATTGCTACTGGTATGTCGAACCGCAGGAGGCGCAAGCGGTGAACATGCCTAGGGCGTCCGACCGAGTGGCCAAGGGCAAGCCGTTTTTCGTTGATCACCGTGTCACCAAACAAACCGCATAGGCACAAAAAAGCCCACAGAGATGTGGGCTTTTTGTTCTAAATCAAAAGCTTATGCGTAGCTCCTGAGAGACTCTGGAGGTATGAACGCTTCCAGCTCGTCCTCCACAGCCTCGATGATTCGTTCGACATCCGCCGCATTCATCACCGTCGCACACGGGATGCCAGCAATGGCGATCATCGTTTCGCCACTGGCACGATCGAACAGACGGGCGATCATGCTGCCCGGCGCGTCCATCGTCGCCTCGAAACCCATGGGATGAAAATGCCAGCGCATCAACTGGCATGCGTTGGGAAAGGTGACTTTGCTTGACCCTTTATTCATGTGTTGCCCGCCTTCTTCATCGAGCGCTTCCGTTTGCTCATGTTAGGTGGGAAGAGCCTTCATTGGCTCAACCGGTGACTGACGTTAAAAGTAGCATCTGCATGTGAAATTCCTGTGAGATTTTTCAGTTCATTTTGCGATTGCTTCGCATTTTTTGATGTAAGTCACGGCCTACGCAATCGTCGCCAAAGTGCCACTACTGATTAGTTATTGAAGGCCGTGCCGAACTTGGGCAAGCTCGGCTCTTTTGCGCCGAGCCCTTTATGCACGCCGACGATGACGGCCCAGAACAGACCCAGGCCACGGCGGCCACGGTCATGCGCTATCACCTGAGCTGGAAGCACCGCGACCTCGACAGCGTCATGGCGCTGTATCACCCGGACATCCAGTACAACGATTTCTTCCAGAACCGCGTGCTCGGCCTCGACGAGTTGCGCGAGTACGTGCGCGTCAGCATGCCGCGTGAATCCGACGAACTGCTTGAGCATTGCGATCGCATTCGCGTCGACGGCAACACCGCGTTCATTCAATACGAAGTGACTTTGCGTGGCGGCGACGGGCTGGTGTCGTTTCGCTCCAGCGAGGCGATCACGGTCAAAGACGGGCTGATCTGGCGCGTCAACGAATACGCTTCGTTGGTGCGCACGCAAACTCATGGCCCAACCTCTTCAGGCCAGCGCCCGGCGGTCAGCCGCTTGGGCCTGTCGCCGCGCCAGTTAAGCTTCATGGCTGAAGACCTGCAGCAGTACTTCGAAAAACAGCAGCCGTATCTCGACCCTGAACTCGACCTGCAACGGGTGGCGAAGGAGTGCGGGTACAGCCGCAATCAGATTTCCTATCTGCTCAATCAGGTGCTCGGGCAAAGCTTCTATCGCTACGTCAATCAGGCGCGCCTGCAACATCTGCTGCGCTCGCTGGATAACGCCACGCCGCCGCTGCGCATCGATGAGCTGGCCTTCGCCGCCGGTTTCAATTCGTTGTCGGCGTTCTACAGCTGTTTCCGCCAGCACACCGGCCAGTCGCCCAAGGCCTACGCCAAACAAATTTCTTTGCGGGCACGCGCGCAAGACATCGACTGAGCACAGCCACTAGGATCGACGCCATCGAAGGTTTTCAGTGGCGGAGTCTTGCATGCCGGCGTGGCGCACTATCAGTTTGTGGATGGATCAACTCGATGAGCCGCTGACCGCGCGGCCCGGGCTTGAGCGAGATCTGGACGTCGACGTGGCGATCATCGGCGCGGGCTACACCGGACTGTGGACCGCGTACTACCTGAAGAAACTGGCGCCCGGCCTCGACATCGCGATTGTCGAAGCACAGACCGCCGGTTTCGGTGCTTCCGGGCGCAATGGCGGCTGGCTGATGGGCAACCTGCTCGGCGAGGATCGTTTGCTGGCGGGGCTGTCGCCAGAGCAGCGCCGCGCGTCCTTCGACCTGCTGCACAGCATTCCCGATGAAGTGGAGATCGTCCTCGAACGCGAAGGTATCGACTGCGATTACCGCAAGGGCGGCGTGCTGTATTGCGCGGCGCGCTACCCGGAGCAGGAAGCCAGCCTGCGTGAATATCTGGCCAAACTGCATGCCCAAGGCCTGACCGATAACGATTACCGCTGGCTCAGCCCCGAACAACTGGCACAGCAGATCCGTGTGGCCAAGCCTTATGGCGGAATTTACGCGCCACACGTGGCGACCATCCACCCGGCAAAACTGGTGCGCGGTCTGGCGCGCACCGTGCAGAACATGGGCGTGAAAATCTACGAAAACAGCCCGGTCACGCACTGGCAGTCGGGCAGCTTGCGCACCGCCAAAGCCAGCGTGCGCAGTCGCTGGATCGTGCCGGCCGTCGAAGGTTATTCGGTGACTTTGCCGCCGTTGGGCCGTTATCAATTGCCGGTGCAGAGTCTGATCGTCGCCACCGAGCCCTTGTCTGCCGCGACCTGGGACGAAATCGGCCTCAGCCGTGGTCAGGCATTCAGCGAGTTCAGCCGCCAGGTCACTTACGGCCAGCGCAGTGCCGACAACCGGCTGATCTTCGGAGCTCGTGGCGGTTACCAGTTCGCCAGCAAGCTGCGCCACAACTTCGATCTGACCCGCGATGAAGTTGAATTGCGCCGTTATCTGTTCGGCGAACTGTTCCCGCAACTGAAAAACGTGCAGATCACCCACGCCTGGGGCGGCAACCTTGGCATGTCGCGGCACTTCAAGCCGCACATGCTCTGCGATCGCACCAATGGCATCGCGCTGTCCGGCGGTTACGGCGGGGAGGGCGTCGGTGCGAGCAATCTCGGCGGTCGCACCCTGGCCGACCTGATTCTTGAGCGCGACAGCGAACTGGTTCGCCAGCCATGGGTGCTGCCGGAAGGCGGCATTCATGCACTGCGCGCCTGGGAGCCGGAGCCGTGCCGCTGGCTCGGTTACAACGCAATCATCAAAAGCTTTGTCCACGAAGACCAGACCCTGGCCAACCCGGCGACCGCGCCATGGCGGCGCAAACTCGCCAGCCAGGTCGCCGGCTTCATGGAAGGTTTCATGCACTAAACGCCGATTTACTTCAAGAAAGCCCAAAAAACAGGTCAGACCATGAGCATTACCCAGTTCAAAAACACCGCGACATTGCAACTCGACGAGTCCAATCCGGTGGCCGTGCCGCTCGGCGAACCGGTCGCCATTGCTTCGACCACCAGCGTCGAGCGCGATGACGGCGTCGAAACCGGCGTCTGGGAATGCACGCCCGGGCGCTGGCGCCGGCAGATCACCGCGCAAGAGTTCTGCCATTTCATTTCCGGGCGCTGCACGTTCACCCCCGACGGTGGCGGCGAAACCCTGCACATACAAGGTGGCGACGCACTGATGTTGCCGGCCAACACGCTCGGTATCTGGGATATCCAGGAAACCGTGCGCAAGAGCTACGTGCTGATTTTCTGATTGTTTGATCCTTTGATTGCCTGCCAACAAAAAAGAAAACCCACACAGGAATCGATCCATGATCCGCAAGACCCTCGCTCTGGCACCGCTGATGCTCGCCGTTTCCCTTGCTCAGGCAGCGGAAACGGTCAAGGTTTACAACTGGTCCGACTACATCGCGCCGGACACCACCAAGAACTTCCAGAAAGAGACTGGCGTGGGTGTTACCTATGACGTCTACGACAGCAATGAAACCCTCGACGGCAAGTTGATGACCGGCAAATCCGGTTATGACGTGGTGTTTCCGTCCAACCACTTCATGGCCCGGCAGATTCAGGGCGGGGCGCTGAAGAAACTCGACAAGAGTCAGTTGCCGAACTGGAAGAACCTCAATCCTGTGCTGCTCAAAGCGCTGCAGACCAACGACCCGAACAATGAACACGGCTTTCCGTACCTGTGGGGCAGCACCGGTATCGGCTACAACATCGCCAAGGTCAAAGCCGTGCTGGGCGACAACGCGCCGGTGGATTCCTGGGACCTGATCTTCAAGCCCGAATACATGGAAAAGCTGCAGAAGTGCGGCGTAGCGATCCTCGACAACGGCCCGGAATTACTGCCGGCGGCGCTCAACTACCTGGGTCTGCCACACCACAGCAAAAATCCCGAGGACTATAAAAAAGCCGAAGCGCTGCTGATGAAAGTGCGGCCGTATGTCAGCTACTTCCACTCCTCGAAATACACCAGCGACCTGGCCAATGGCGACATTTGCGTGGCGGTCGGTTTCTCCGGCGACATCCTGCAAGCCGAGAACCGCGCCAAGGAAGCGAAAAACGGCGTCGACATCGGTTACGCGATTCCCAAGGAAGGCGCGGCGATCTGGTTCGACATGGTCGCCATGCCCGCCGACGCCCCGGACGAGAAGGCCGGTTATGCGTTCATGAACTACCTACTGCGCCCCGACGTCATGGCCGGGATTACCAACTACGTGCATTACGCCAATGGCAACGAACAGGCGGACGGCCTGATCGATCCGGCGATCAAGAACGACACCAAGGTTTACCCGAGCCCGGAAATGATGGGCAAGCTGTTTGCGCTGGAGGCGATGCCGTTGAACATTGACCGGATCCGCACGCGGGTGTGGAACAAGATTCGCACCGGTAGCTGATCACTCAGGCAGACCAAAATCCCCTGTGGGAGCGAGCCTGCTCGCGAAGGCGTTCGCTCAGACAACATTGATGTTGAATGACCGACCACTTTCGCGAGCAGGCTCGCCCCCACAGTGTCTTTCAGCGTTTAAAGGGTTGATATCAATACACTGGCATCGCACTAATAAAGTGCGGCAAAGTGAGACGTGCCTAACAAAAAACAACTTACTCATATTTAATATTTAAATAGAAAATCGTCAGACAATTAGGCAAAAGCCGCGCAACTAAAACATTCTTTCATCCCCGCACGCTTTATTTACGGCAGTTTTATGAAACAGCTCGATTTGATCTAAAAAAAATCCTTTACGGCAGATTTCAAATTGTGTCAGGTTTCTTACGCCTTCATTGGGCGAGTGATAGGACGATCTCGCCAGAGAGAGTCCTGTCGGACAAAAACTGTTCCATTGCTAAACAAGGAAGTGTGTTTATGTCGAAAGTTAAAGCGAATGCTATTGATACCGCAGAACAGGCTTTTCAGCTGTCTGCCTTCAGCTCGGCGTATAACCAGATCAATAGCTTCAGCCATCAGTACGATCGTGGCGGCAACCTCACGGTCAATGGCAAACCCTCCTTCTCCGTCGACCAGGCTGCAACCCAGTTGCTGCGCGACGGCGCTGCCTACCAGGACAAGGACGGCAGCGGCAAGATCGAACTCACCTATACGTTCCTGACTTCGGCATCGTCCAGCACGATGAACAAGCACGGGATCACTGGGTTCAGTCAGTTCAGTGCGCAACAACAATCCCAGGCCAAGCTCGCCATGCAATCCTGGGCTGACGTGGCCAATGTGACCTTTACCGAGAAAGCCTCGGGCGGTGACGGCCACATGACCTTCGGTAACTACAGTGGTGGCCAGGATGGCGCTGCAGCGTTCGCTTATCTGCCAGGCACCGGCGCCGGTTATGACGGCACCTCTTGGTACCTGATCAACAGTGGCTACACGCAAAACAAGAATCCGGATCTGAACAACTACGGTCGTCAGACCCTGACTCACGAAATCGGCCACAGCCTGGGTCTCGCTCACCCTGGCGACTACAACGCCGGTAATGGCAACCCGACCTACAACGACGCGTCCTACGGGCAAGATACCCGCGGCTACAGCGTCATGAGCTACTGGAGCGAAAGCAACACCAATCAAAACTTCAGCAAGGGCGGAGTCGAAGCGTATTCGTCCGGCCCGCTGATGGACGATATCGCTGCCATCCAGAAACTCTACGGTGCCAACACCACCACCCGTACCGGTGACACCACCTACGGCTTCAACTCCAACACCGGTCGCGACTTCCTCAGCGCTTCGTCGTCGAGTGACAAAGTGGTGTTCTCGGTGTGGGACGCGGGCGGCAAGGACACTCTGGACTTCTCGGGTTTCACCCAAAACCAGAAGATCAACCTCAATGACGCCTCGTTCTCCGACGTTGGCGGCCTGGTGGGCAACGTGTCCATCGCCAAGGGCGCGATTATCGAGAACGCCATTGGCGGTTCCGGCAGCGATCTGCTGATCGGCAACAGCGTGGCCAACGAACTCAAGGGCGGTGCCGGTAACGACATTCTCTGGGGTGGCGGTGGTGCTGACAAGCTGTGGGGCGGTGCCGGTTCGGACACGTTTGTGTTCGCTGCCAGCTCCGACTCCAAGCCGGGTGCGATCGATCAGATCCTCGATTTCGTCAGTGGTCTGGACAAAATCGACCTGACCGGTATCACCAACGGCGCAGGCCTGCACTTCGTCAGCAGCTTCACCGGTTCCGCCGGCGATGCCATTCTGACCTCGTCGGGCGGCAACAGCTTGTTGTCGGTGGACTTCTCCGGGCACGGCGTGGCGGACTTCCAGGTCAGCACCGTTGGCCAGGCAGCCACCAGCGACATCGTGGCGTGATGTAGAAATGGAAAGCGGCGTGTGATGCGCCGCTTTCTCCACTTGCATCCTGTTGCTCTGTAAGCAAGGCTACACGCCGGAGCGAATATTCCCATGATCTGTAAAGCTTTTACCTACAAGGCAATGGCGTGGCTCTCGGCGGCGCTCATCATGATTTCAGGAGAAACCAGCATGGCAAGCAGCCTCAGACTCGAAGATCCATCGGTTTTTGCCGGTCAGTGGCAGGCAACTTTGTCGACTCAAGGCGAAGATCCAAAAGCGCAAAAGCAGCAGGACAAGCCTTCGAACACTTGCCTCGTGGATCTGGCTCAAAACCAAACCCTGGGCCAAGGCGCCGACTGCCTGGGTGCATGGCTTGAAGCAACCCCGATCGGCTGGTTTCCCGATCCGGACGGCCTGTCGATCACCGGCAAGGAAGGTTCAAGAATCCAGTTTTTCAGTCGACAACGTGACGGGTTTTATCAGACTACTTTGAATTCTGGCCTGGTGATTACCCTTGAGCGCATGGCGCAATAACCTTGATTATCCGGAACACGACAAAGTTTTAATATAAAGCGCCACGCTACGGTTATAAGCAGCGCGGACTGACAACTGCACCGCAATTAATTACGCAAGTTGTTATGAAAGTGTAAGCGGGTACTTGCAAGTCATCTTTCGCAGGTAAGCGGAACATTAATTGAAGCCTCGCCCAAGTGCGGCGGGACCCATCATTTCAGGAAGAATCGATGAAGATGGCGAAGGCCCCAGCCACCGCTCCGTTATTCAAGGCATTGGCTGACTATAAAAGTATTCTGATCAGCGTCGGCTGCTTTACCGCACTGATTAACGTGCTGATGCTGGTGCCCTCCATCTATATGCTCCAGGTCTATGACCGGGTGCTGTCGTCGCAGAACGAAACGACCCTGGCGATGCTCTCGCTGATGGTGGTCGGCTTCTTCGCCTTTATTGGCCTGCTGGAAGTGGTGCGCAGCTTTATCGTGATCCGCATCGGAAGCCAGTTGGAGCGCCGCTTCAACCTACGGGTTTACCAAGCGGCGTTCGAACGCAACCTGTTCAAGGGCGAGGGTAACGCCGGGCAGTCGCTGGGCGACCTGACGCACATTCGCCAATTCGTCACCGGCCCGGCGCTGTTCGCGTTTTTCGATGCGCCGTGGTTCCCGGTCTATCTGTTCGTGATTTACCTGTTCAACGTCTGGCTTGGCGTACTCGCCACGGCGGGCGCATTGCTGCTGATCGGCCTGGCGTGCCTGAACGAATACATGACCAAAAAGCCGCTGGGCGAAGCCGCCGGTTATTCGCAACAGTCCAGCCAGTTGGCCACCAGCCATTTGCACAACGCCGAAACCATTCAGGCGATGGGCATGCTCGGTTCCCTGCGCAAGCGCTGGTTCCAGGTGCACTCGCGCTTCCTCGGTTTGCAAAACCAGGCGAGTGACACCGGTGCGGTGATCAGTTCTGTGAGTAAAACCTTGCGCCTGTGCCTGCAATCGTTGGTGTTGGGCCTGGGCGCGTTGCTGGTGATCAAGGGCGATATGACCGCCGGGATGATGATAGCCGGCTCGATACTGATGGGCCGCGTGCTCAGCCCGATTGACCAGTTGATCGCCGTGTGGAAGCAGTGGAGCGGGGCGAAACTGGCTTACCGTCGTCTCGATGCGCTGCTGCAAGCGTTCCCGCCGAGTGACGACGCCATGGCGCTGCCGGCGCCGAAAGGCCAGATTACTTTCGAACAGGTCAGCGCCGGCCCACCGGGGCAACGTGCGGCGACCCTGCAAATGGTCAATTTCAATCTGAATGCCGGCGAAGTGCTCGGTGTACTGGGTGCTTCCGGTTCCGGCAAATCTACCCTGGCCCGGGTGCTGGTCGGCGTGTGGCCGACCCTCGGCGGCACCGTGCGTCTTGATGGCGCGGATATTCATCGCTGGAACCGCGACCAGCTCGGCCCCTACATCGGTTATCTGCCGCAGGACATCGAGCTGTTCAGCGGCAGCATCGCCGAGAACATTGCGCGTTTCAGCGAGGCCGATCCGCAGAAAGTCGTCGCCGCCGCGCAACAGGCTGGTGTGCACGAAATGATCCTGCGTCTGCCGCAAGGCTACGACACGCAACTGGGCGAGGACGGCAGTGGCTTGTCCGGCGGCCAAAAGCAGCGCGTGGCATTGGCGCGTTCGATGTACGGCACGCCGAGTCTGGTGGTGCTGGATGAACCGAACTCCAACCTCGACACCGTCGGCGAAGCCGCGCTGGCCAGTGCTATCGCCGCGCTTAAAGCGCAAGGCACCACGGTGGTGCTGGTGACGCACCGTTCTTCGGTGTTGGCCCAGGCTGACAAACTGCTGGTCCTCAATGACGGGCGTCTGCAAGCCTTCGGCCCGAGTCAGGATGTGCTCAAGGCGCTCTCCGGCCAGCAAGAACAGCAACGGGAAAAAGCTGCACAGGCGCCGGGCGGGCTCAGCATGAGCCGACAGTATCAGCCCTCGACAAGGAATTCGGGTGTATGAGCAGCGCAAGCATGAACACTGAAAACGAAGCGAGCATGGAACACGCCTACATCACCGAGCGCCCGGAGCGCGATGCGAAGTTCTTCGCGCGCATGGGCTGGATTCTGGCGATCGTCGGCGCCGGCAGTTTCTTCACCTGGGCGGCCCTGGCACCGCTGGATCAAGGCATTCCGGTGCAAGGCACGGTCGTGGTGTCGGGCAAACGCAAAGCCGTGCAGTCGATGAGCAGCGGCGTGGTCAGCCGGATTCTGGTGCGCGAAGGCGAAATCGTGAAGCAGGGCCAGCCGCTGTTCCGCCTCGATCAGACGCAAGTCGCCGCCGACGTGCAGTCGCTGCAAGCGCAGTACCGCATGGCCTGGGCCAGCCTCGCGCGTTGGCAGGCCGAGCGTGACAACCTCAAGCAAGTGACCTTTCCGGCAGAACTGAGCAGTGACCCGGATCCGCGTCTGGCGCTGGTACTGGAAGGTCAGCGCCAACTGTTCAGCAGCCGTCGCGAGGCGTACTACCGCGAGCAGGCCGGACTGCGTGCGAGCATCGAAGGCGCCACCGCGCAACTGGCCGGCATGCGCCGCGCCCGCACCGATCTGAATGCCCAGGCCGACTCGCTGCAACAACAGCTAAGCAACCTGCAACCATTGGCCGACAACGGCTACATCCCGCGCAACCGCTTGATGGAATACCAGCGGCAACTGTCGCAAGTGCAGCAGCAACTGGCGGAAAACACCGGTGAAAGCGGCCGGGTCGAGCAGGGCATCCTCGAATCGCGCCTGAAGCTGCAACAGCACGGCGAGGAGTACCAGAAGGAGGTCCGCACGCAACTGGCCGACGCGCAACTGAAAAGCGTGACTCTGTCGGAGCAACTGACTTCCGCCGGTTTTGACCTGCAACACAGCGAAATCATCGCCACCGCTGACGGTGTGGCAGTCAACCTCGGCGTGCACACCGAAGGCGCTGTGGTGCGTCAGGGTGAAACCCTGCTGGAAATTGTCCCGCAAGGCACCCGACTGGAAGTGGAAGGGCATTTGCCGATCAACCTGATCGACAAGGTTGGCGCGCATTTGCCGGTGGACATCCTGTTTACCGCGTTCAACCAGAGCAAAACTCCGCGCGTGCCGGGGGAAGTCAGCCTGATTTCTGCTGACCAGATGGTCGATGAAAAAACCGGCGTGCCTTACTACGTGTTGCGCAGCAGCGTCAGCGATCAGGCCATGGAAAAACTCAATGGTCTGGTGATCAAGCCCGGCATGCCGGCAGAAATGTTCGTGCGCACCGGCGAACGTTCACTCCTCAACTATCTGTTCAAACCGCTGCTCGACCGGGCCGGCTCTGCGCTGACCGAAGAATAAGGATGTTCGGCTGTATGAATAAGCTTTCCATGCTCGGGGCGGCAATGATGCTGTTCGCGAGTCACTCAGCAGTGGCGGCCATGGGGCCGTTCGAGATCTACGAACAGGCGTTGCGCAATGACCCGGTGTTCCTCGGGGCGATCAAGGAGCGTGATGCAGGCCTGGAAAACCGGGCGATTAGCCGCGCCGGTCTGCTGCCGCGCATCGGTTACACCTACAACAAGGGCCGTAACTCGTCGAAAGCCACGTCGCTCGATGAGCGCGCCCGTAATCGTACCGATGACCGCAATTACAGCAGTTACGGCTCGGCCCTGACCCTGCAGCAACCGCTGCTCGACTACGAGGCGTATGCGGCGTACCGCAAAGGTGTCGCGCAGGCGTTGTTTGCCGACGAGAACTTTCGCGGCAAGAGCCAGGAATTGCTGGTCCGCGTGCTGGATAACTACACCAAGGCACTGTTCGCGCAGGATCAGATCGATATCGCCCAGGCGAAAAAGAATGCTTACGAGCAGCAGTTTCAGCAGAACGAGCACATGTTCAAGCAGGGTGAAGGCACGCGCACCGATATTCTTGAGGCTGAGTCGCGCTATGAGCTGGCGACCGCCGAGGAGATCGAGGCGCGCAACGAACAGGACGCCGCGTTGCGGGAACTGGGCGCACTGGTCGGCACGCCGGCGGTGGACATTGGTGATCTGGCGCCGCTGGATCAAAACTTTCAGACCTTTGCGCTGATGCCGGCCAATTACGACACCTGGCACGAAATGGCGGTGAGCAATAACCCCAATCTGGCTTCGCAACGCCAGGCCGTGGAAGTTGCGCGTTATGAGGTGGAGCGCAATCGCGCCGGGCACCTGCCGAAAATCAATGCCTACGCCTCGATGCGCCAGAACGAATCGGAAAGCGGCAACACTTACAACCAGCGCTACGAAACCAACACCATTGGTTTTGAAGTAAGTGTGCCGTTGTATGCCGGTGGCGGGGTCTCGGCTTCGACGCGTCAGGCTAGTCGCACCATGGAGCAGGCGGAGTATGAACTTGACGGCAAGACGCGCGAGACGCTGATCGAGCTGCGTCGGCAGTTCAGTGCTTGTTTGTCTGGGGTGAGCAAACTGCGCGCTTATCAGAAAGCGTTGAGTTCTGCCGAGGCGCTGGTGGTGTCGACCAAGCAGAGCATTCTCGGTGGTGAGCGGACCAACCTCGACGCGTTGAACGCCGAGCAGCAACTGTTTACCACCCGCCGTGATCTGGCGCAGGCGCGGTACGACTATCTGATGGCATGGACCAAGTTGCATTACTACGCCGGGACCTTGAACGAGCAGGACCTGGCGCGGGTGGATGAGGCTTTTGTGGTCGCTCACCAGCCCTCACCCTAACCCTCTCCCAGAGGGAGAGGGGACTGATCGGAGGATATTTTAGAAGTACACCGACCTGATCGAGCGGCACCGAATCCATAATCGACCAGGTTTTTCAGGTCGATGCATGACGCAAGACACCTCGGTCAGCTCCCTCTCCTCGGGGAGAGGGCTGGGGTGAGGGATGTGCCTTACCGAATCCACAATCGACGCGGTTTTCCAGGTCGATGCATGACGCAAGACACCTCGGTCAGCTCCCTCTCCCTCAGGGAGAGGGCTTGGGTGAGGGATGTGCCTTACTGAATCCATATTCGACGCGGTTTTTCAGGTCGATGTCATACGCAAGACACCGCGGTCAGCTCCCTCTCCTGGGGGAGAGGGCTGGGGTGAGGGGAACAGGCAACACCGCAGAAAAACCTGCATAAAACAATAAAAGTGAGTGGTGAACATGGAAGTAAGTATCAAGCCAATTTCGGTCGGTACCCTGCTGCTGGTGATTTCTGCAACCCAGGCTCAGGCGCAATACCTCGAAACCGGCCAACCCGGCGATGCCGCCAGTTGGCGCAGCGCCGAATTCCTCCGCGACTGGGGCCTGAGCCGCATGCAGGCCGAACAAGCCTACGCCGCCGGCATCACCGGCCAAGGCGTGAAAATCGGTGCCCTCGACTCCGGTTTCGATGCCGCCCACCCGGAGTTCGCTACCGACCGTTATCACCCGGTACTGGCCAGCGGCAGCTACATCGACGGCTCTCTATTCAGCGTCGACGGCACCCTCAACGCCAACAACGACTCCCACGGCACTCACGTGGTCGGCACCATGGGCGCCTCACGTGATGGCAGTGGCATGCACGGCGTGGCGTACAACGCACAAATCTACGTCGGCAACACCAACAAGAACGACAGCTTCCTGTTTGGCCCCAATCCCGATCCACGCTATTTCAAAGCGGTCTATGACGCCCTGGCGGATGCCGGCGTGCGCGCGATCAACAACAGCTGGGGCAGCCAGCCGCCGGATGTCAGCTACCGCACCCTCGCTGATCTGCACGCCGCTTACGCCCAGCACTGGAACAAAGGCACCTGGCTCGACGCAGCAGCGGATGTGTCCCGGCGTGGCGTGATCAACGTGTTCAGCGCCGGCAACAGCGGTTATCCGAATGCCAGCGTCCGTTCAGCGCTGCCGTATTTTCAGCCGGACCTTGAAGGTCACTGGCTGGCGGTGTCGGGCCTCGATCAGAGCAATCAGCAGAAGTATAACCAGTGCGGTCTCGCCAAATACTGGTGCATCACCACGCCGGGGGCGAAGATCGACAGCACCATTCCCGGTGGCGGTTACGCGATCAAGTCCGGCACCTCGATGTCGGCGCCGCATGCAACCGGCGCGCTGGCGCTGGTGATGGAACGCTACCCGTACATGAACAATCAGCAGGCACTCGAAGTGCTGCTGACCACCGCGACGCAACTGGATGGCTCGGTCACCGATGCGCCCACCGAACGGGTCGGCTGGGGCGTGGCCAACCTGAACCGGGCGATGCGCGGGCCGGGGCAGTTGCTTGGTGCGTTTGACGCCAGCCTAGGGGCAGGGCAGCGCGATGTCTGGAGTAATGACATCTCTGACAAGGCACTGATTCAACGCCAAAGCGAAGACCTCGCTGAGCACACAGCCTGGCAGCAGACCCTGCAAGACAAAGGCTGGCAGAACGGCGTTGCTGCCGGCGCCAGTCAGCAGGATCAGACCGATTACGCAGTCGGCAGCGCCCGTGACGCAGCGGCGGCAAGTCGGGTGTACCAGGGCAGCCTGATCAAATCCGGCGGCGGCCAGTTGATCCTCACCGGCGCCAACACTTATCGCGGTGCGACCACGGTCAATGGCGGCTTGCTCACGGTCAACGGTTCGCTGACTTCTGCCGTGACGGTCAACGACAGCGGCACCCTCGGCGGTTCCGGGCGAATCGCCTCGCTGCTCGCCAACAGCGGCGCTCGCGTGGCGCCGGGCAACTCCATCGGCACCTTGAACGTGGCCGGCGATGTGACGTTCGCGCCGGGTTCGACCTACGCCGTCGAGCTGTCGCCGACCAGCAGCGATCGCATCGTTGCCGGCGGCACGGCCAGCGTCAGCGGCGCTACCGTCAGTCTGTCGCTGGAAAACAGTCCGACATTGCTCAGCACCACCGAGGCGCAGAGCCTGTTGGGTCGCCAGTACGACATCCTGCAAGCGGCCGGCGGCATTCAGGGTCAGTTTGGCGCGGTATTGCCGAATTACCTGTTTATTGGCGGCAGCCTCGACTACGCCGCCAACACTATTCAACTGAACGTCGAACGTAACGCGACAACCTTCGCCAGCGTCGGGCAGACACCAAACCAACGCTCGGTGGCGGCTGCCGTCGAAGGCCTGGGCGCCGGCAATTCGGTCTACGAAAGCCTGTTGCGCTCACCTGATGCGAGTTCCGCGCAACAAGCCTTCCAGCAACTGAGTGGCGAAATCTACCCGGCGTTGAGTTCGATGCTGATCAATGACAGCCGCCAATTGCGCGATGCGGTGGGCGAGCGTCTGCACGACACCAACGCCGCACAAAGCAACGGCTGGATCAAAGCCCTCGGGGCTTGGGGCAAGACCGATTCAAGCCACGACACGGCCGGCTACAACACTTCGATCGGCGGTCTGCTGGCCGGTGTCGACGGGGCGCTGGACGAGCAGACGCGCATCGGTCTGGTTACCGGTTACAGCGATAGCTCATTGAGCATGGGTTCCGGCACGCATTCCTCGGCCAAGGTCGACAGCTATCACCTGGGCGCGTACGCCGGCCGTGAAATCGGCGCCTGGCGCTTGAGCACCGGTGCGGCCTACAGCTGGCATCGCGCCGATGTGAAGCGCGACCTGCAATACGGCGACGTCAGTGGCAAACAGAAGGCCAAGGTCGATGCGGCAACCACGCAAGTGTTCGGCGAAGCGGCTTATCGTCTGCACCTGCAACCATTGGCGCTGGAGCCGTTCGCCAACCTCGCCTACGTGCATCTGGACACCGAAGGCTTGACCGAGAAGGGCGACGCCGCCGCACTGAAAAGCTCCGGCGATCAACGTGACGCGGTGCTCAGCACCCTCGGCGTGCGGGCGATCAAGACCTTCAATCTTTCGCCTGCGCAATCACTCGACGTCAGCGGCCACCTCGGCTGGCAGCACAGCCTGAGCGACATCGACTCCGAACAGCACCTGCGCTTTGCCAGCGGCGGCACGCCGTACGCGGTGGAAAGCTCGGCGTTGGTGCGCGACGCGGCGCTGGTTGGTGTGCAGGCCAGCCTGGCGCTGAGCAAAGACGTGCGCGTCAACCTTGATTACAACGGACAACTGGCCAGTCGCGAGAAAAGCCATGGCGTCGGCCTGAGCCTTAACTGGCAGTTCTAACCCACGCTGATCGTTCCCACGCGGAGCGTGGGAACGATCATCGCCCTCAGTGGCAACGATCAGGATTTTTCGCAACATCACTAAGGAAGGTCGCTGGATGAATAACAACAATACCCCCGCGCAAACGGGGGGCCGCTTTGCCCTGAAAACCCTCACGCTCGCCGTGCTTTGTGCCATCGGTACGGCACACGCCGCGCCGTACGTGGAAAACGCTCGCACGGGCGATCCGTCGAGTTGGCGCAGTGCCGAGTTTCAGGCTGATTGGGGCCTGGGCGCGATTGGCGCCGATCACGCTTACGCCGCTGGCTATACCGGCAAAGGCGTGAAACTGGGGATCTTCGACCAGCCGGTGTACGCCGCGCACCCGGAGTTTTCCGGCAGCAATAAAGTCGTCACTTTGGTCACCAGCGGGATTCGCGAATACACCGACCCGTACATCCCGGTCAAAGCTGGCGATGCGTTCCGTTATGACGGTTCGCCCTCGGTCGGCTCCGACGGCAAACTCGGCGCCCACGGCACCCACGTCGGCGGTATCGCCGCCGGCAGTCGCGACGGCGGGCCGATGCACGGCGTGGCGTTCGGTGCGCAGATCATCAGCGCCGACAACGGTGACCCGGGCCCGGAAGACGGCATCGTTCGCGGTAACGACGGTGCGGTGTACAAGGCCGGTTGGGATGCGCTGATCGCCAGTGGCGCACGGATCATCAACAACAGCTGGGGCATCGGCATCACTGACCGTTTCGACCTTGGCGGCCGCGATCCGGCGTACCCGCACTTCACCGTCAATGACGCGCAGCTACAGTTCAACGAAATCCGCACACTGCTCGGCAGCAAACCCGGCGGCGCCTACGACGGCGCGATTGCCGCCGCGCGCAGCGGCATCGTCACGATCTTCGCCGCCGGCAACGACTACAACCTCAACAACCCGGACGCCATCGCCGGCCTCGGCTATTTCGTTCCGGACATCGCACCGAACTGGATCACCGTCGCCGCGTTGCAGCAGAACCCGGATCTGGCCAGCGCCAACCCGTACATCATGAGTACGTTCTCTTCGCGCTGCGGCTACACCGCGAGTTTCTGCGTCTCGGCGCCGGGCACGAAGATCTTCAGTTCGATCATCGAAGGCACCAACGCCGACAACCTGACCACCGGCTATAAAAACTACAACGGCACCTCGATGGCCGCGCCCCACGTCGCCGGTTCCATGGCGGTGCTGATGGAACGCTTCCCGTACATGAGCGGTGATCAGGTCGCCACGGTCTTGCGCACCACGGCCACCGACCTCGGCGCACCGGGCATCGACGCCTTGTACGGCTGGGGCATGATCAACTTGCGCAAGGGCATCGACGGCCCGTCGATGTTCGTCACCGAGCAGGATATTCCGGCGGAATTCCGCATCGACGGCGCTTATGGCTCCGGCCAGTTTGTCGCGGATCTGCCGGGCATCGGCGCGATCATCGATCAGGGCAAACCGACCGAACGCGTGTGCACCGACATCACTTGCGGCCTCGATACCTGGCGCAACGACATTTCCGGCCACGGTGGGTTGACCAAGCAAGGTATCGGCACGCTGGTGCTGACCGGCAACAACACTTACAGCGGCCCGACCCTGGTCAATAAAGGGCGTCTGGCCATCAACGGTTCGCTGCAGTCGGCGGTGACGGTGAATGACGGCGGTATCCTCGGCGGCAACGGCCGCATCGGCGCGCTGTCGGTGAACAGCGGCGGTATGGTCGCACCGGGTAACTCCATTGGCACCCTGAACGTGGCCGGTGACGTGACGTTTGCACCGGGTTCGACCTACGCCGTCGAGCTGTCGCCAACCAGCAGCGATCAGATCATCGCCACTGGCAAAGCGGTCATCGAAGGCGCGACGGTGAGCATGTCGCTGGAAAACAGCCCGACCTTGCTGACCACCAGCGAAGTGCAAAGCCTGCTCGGCACGCGTTACAACATCCTGCAAGCGGCCGGCGGCATCGAAGGGCGCTTCGGTCAGGTGTTGCCGGATTACGCGTTCCTTGGCGGCACCCTTGCGTACTCGGCCAGTGGCATTCAGTTGGCAGTCGGGCGTAACGATGCCTCGTTCGCCAGCGTCGGTTTGACGCCGAACCAACGCGCCGTGGGCGCTGCGGCTGAGCGTCTGGGCGCGGGTAACGCGCTGTTTGAAACCCTGTTGCTATCGCCGAATGCGGCGTCGGCGCAGCAAGCCTTCCAGCAACTGTCCGGCGAGATCCACCCGGCCATTGGCACGATGCTGATCAACGATAGCCGTTACCTGCGCGAAGCGGTGGGCGAGCGTCTGCGAGAGCGTGATCTGTTCAACGCTGGGGCACCGACCGATGACCGCAGCAACGCCTGGGTCAAAGTGTTGGGTTCGTGGGGCAAGAGCGATGGCGGGCATGACAATGCCGACTCCAACAGTTCCATCGGAGGCTTGCTGGCCGGTGTCGATGGCCTGATCGCTGAAGATACCCGTCTGGGTTTCGTTACCGGATATAGCGACAGCTCGTTGAGCATGGGCAGCGGCACGCACTCGTCGGCGTCGGTCGACAGCTACCACTTGGGTGCGTACCTGGGGCATCAGATCGATGCGCTGCGTCTGACCGTCGGTGGCGCTTACAGCTGGCACCGTGTCGACGTCAAACGTGACCTGCAGTTCGGGGACGTGAGCGGTAAACAAAAGACCAAGCACGATGCCGCCACCACTCAAGTGTTCACCGAGGCCGCTTATGATCTGGGCCTGCAACCGATGAACCTGGAGCCGTTCGCCAATCTGGCTTACGTGCACCTCAATACCGAAAGCTTCACCGAGAAGGGTGATGCCGCAGCGTTGAAGGGCGGTGAGGACAATCGTGATGTGGTGCTGTCGACCCTCGGCGTGCGCGCCAAGCGCAGCTTCGCGCTGTCGGATCAGCATCAGCTCGAACTGGGCGCGAGCCTCGGCTGGCAGCACAACCTGAACAACGTCGATGCTGACAGCCGTCTGGCCTTTGCCAACGGCAACAGCGCGTTCACCGTGCAGGGCGTGTCGATGGATCGCGATGCGGCGGTGGTTGGCGTGCGGGCCGGTCTGGCGCTCAACCGCGATGTGCGGGTGAACCTGGATTACAACGGCCTGATCGGTAGCAACGAGAAAGACCACGGTGTGGGTCTGACCCTCGACTGGCAGTTCTAAAGCGTACCGGCAGTTCTGCAGGAACTGCCGGTTTTTGAAGGAAGAGAGAGCACAACATGGGACTGTTCGATTATAAAAATGCCGACGGCAAAGCGTTGTACAGCGACGCCATCGCACTGACGTTGTATGCCTACACGCCGACCGGCAAACCGTTGCCTGCCACCGCTTGGACGCCGCTCACGGCGACGGCGCTGGGCTATCAGGGCAAGGTCGGGCCGCAAGGCACGTTCTTCGGCGAGAAGGACGGCTTTACCAGCGCAGAGGCCGAGGTGCTCGGCAAATATGACGCTGCCGGCAAACCGATCGGCATCGGCGTAGCCTTTCGTGGCACCGGTGGGCTGGGTTACAGCGACACCTTCGGCGACCTGAAAAACAACCTGCTGGCGGCTATCGGTCCATCGGACTATGCGAGCAACTACGCGAAAAACGCCTTCGACAACTTGCTCAAGGCAGTCGCGGCGTTCGCTATTGCCAACGGTATCGCCGCCAAGGACGTGCTGCTCAGCGGCCACAGCCTCGGCGGGCTCGGCGTCAACAGTGTGGCCGAGTTGAGCGCGAGCAACTGGGGCGGTTTCTTCAAGGACGCCAACTACATCACCTTCGCCTCGCCCACCCAGAGCAGCACCGGCAACAATGTGCTGAACATCGGTTTCGAGAACGACCCGGTGTTCCGCGTGCTCGATGGCACCACGTTCAGCACAGCCTCGATGGGCAAGCACGACAAACCCCACGATTCGACCACCGACAACATCGTCAACTTCAACGACAACTACGCCTCCACCGCGCAGAACCTGGTGCCGTTCAGCATCGTCAACCCGCTGAACTGGTCGGCCCACAGCTCGTTGGGCTATGCCGATGGCTTGAATCGGGTCATCGATTCGACGTTCTACAACCTGACGCATAAAGACTCGACGATCATCGTTTCCAACCTGGAAGAAGCGTCCCGGGGCAAGACCTGGGTCGAGGATCTCGGTCGCAGCGGCGAGCCGCACACCGGCAGCACGTTCATCATCGGCACCCAGAGCAGCGACTGGCTCAAGGGCGGCGCGGGCAATGACTTCCTCGAAGGCCTGGGCGGCGATGACCGTTTCCGTGATGACGGCGGCTACAACATCCTGCTCGGCGGCCAGGGTCACAACACCTTCGAACTGCAGAAACCGTTGCAGAACTTCAGCTTCGCCAACGACGGTGACGGCACGCTGTACGTGCGCGACGCGTACGGCGGTATCAGCATGACCCGCGACATTGGCGCGCTGGTGAGCAAGGAGTCGGGTTCGTGGTGGGGCAGCAAGGAAATCACCTGGGGCGTCACGGCCAAAGGTTTGACCAATGGCAGCGAGCTGACTCAGTACAACCACTCGCTCAGCGGCGACGGCTACGGCAATGCGCTGCACGCCACGGCTGACGGTGACTGGCTGTTTGGTCTCGGTGGCGATGACAAGCTGATCAGCGACAAGGACCATGTAACTTTCGTCGGTGGCGCCGGGAATGACGTGATGACCGCGGTGGGTGGCAACAACACTTTCCTGTTCAGCGGCGCGTTCGGTTTCGATGCCATCAATGGTTATCAGGGCAGCGACAAACTGCTGTTCATGGGCGTTGAAGGCGCGGGGCAGGGCTACGACTACAAGCAGCACACGTCGCAGGCCGGCAACGACACCGTGCTGAAGATTGGCGACTTTGCCGTGACCCTGGTCGGGGTGGGAGTGGCTAACCTGTCGGACTCCAGTTTCATGTTCGCGTAGATCCAAGGTGGGAGCGAGCCTGCTCGCGAATGCGTAGTGTCAGTTGAAGTATTCGTACCTGACGCACCGCTTTCGCGAGCAAGCTCGCTCCCACAGTAAACAGCAGTAAGTAGTACTGAAATGCTCCGGGGCGTCCCCGTGGGGCGCCCTGGCTGTGAGCTATCTCTGAACAATTCCAACAAAGAGAGAGGCAATGGCAATGGGTGTGTATGACTACAAGAACTTCGGCACAGCCGATTCCAAGGCGTTATTCAGCGACGCCATGGCGATCACGCTGTATTCCTACCACAACCTCGATAACGGCTTTGCCGCCGGTTATCAGCACAACGGCTTCGGCCTGGGCCTGCCCGCTACGCTGGTCACGGCACTGCTTGGCGGTACCGATTCCCAGGGGGTGATTCCCGGCATTCCGTGGAACCCCGATTCGGAAAAACTCGCCCTCGACGCCGTGAAACAGGCTGGCTGGACGCCGATCACCGCCTCGCAACTGGGTTACGACGGCAAGACCGATGCGCGCGGAACCTTCTTCGGCGAGAAGGCCGGTTACACCACCGCCCAAGTGGAAATCCTCGGCAAGTACGACGCCCAGGGCCGTCTGACGGAATTGGGCATCGCCTTTCGTGGCACCAGCGGCCCACGGGAAAACCTGATCCTCGACTCCATCGGCGACGTGATCAACGACCTGCTCGCCGCCTTCGGCCCTAAGGACTACGCCAAAAACTACGTCGGCGAAGCGTTCGGCAATCTGCTCAATGATGTGGTGGCGTTTGCCCAGGCCAACGGCCTCAGCGGCAAGGACGTACTGGTCAGCGGCCACAGCCTCGGTGGCCTCGCGGTCAACAGTATGGCCGACTTGAGCGGCGGCAAGTGGGGCGGTTTCTTTGCCGACTCCAACTACATCGCCTACGCCTCGCCAACCCAGAGCAGCACCGACAAAGTGCTCAACGTCGGCTACGAAAACGACCCGGTGTTCCGCGCCCTCGACGGCTCGACCTTCACTGGCGCCTCCGTTGGCGTGCACGATGCGCCGAAAGAATCGGCCACCGACAACATCGTCAGCTTCAACGATCACTACGCCTCGACCGCGTGGAATCTGCTGCCGTACTCGATCCTCAACATTCCGACCTGGATCTCGCACTTGCCGACCGCGTATGGCGACGGCATGAACCGGGTGATCGACTCAAAATTCTACGACCTCACCAGCCGCGACTCGACGATCATCGTCGCCAACCTGTCCGACCCAGCGCGGGCCAACACCTGGGTGCAGGACCTCAACCGCAACGCTGAAACCCACAAGGGCAGCACGTTCATCATCGGCAGTGACGCCAACGATCTGATCCAGGGCGGCAGCGGCAACGATTATCTGGAAGGTCGCGCCGGCAATGACACCTTCCGCGACGGCGGCGGCTACAACGTCATCCTTGGCGGGCAGGGCAGCAATACCCTCGACCTGCAAAGTGCGGTGAAGAACTTTGACTTTGCCAACGACGGCGCCGGCAATCTCTACGTGCGCGACGCCAATGGCGGGATCAGCATCACCCGCGACATCGGCAGCATCGTCACCAAGGAACCGGGCTTTCTCTGGGGCCTGTTCAAGGACGATGTGACCCACAGCGTCACGGCCAGCGGCTTGAAGGTCGGCAATAACGTCACCGCGTACGAGTCCAGCGTCAAAGGCACTGCTGGCGCCGATACGCTGAAGGCGCATGCCGGTGGCGACTGGTTGTTCGGACTGGATGGCAACGATCACCTGATTGGCGGCGCGGGCAATGACGTGTTTGTCGGCGGCGCCGGTAACGACCTGATGGAGTCGGGGGGCGGGGCGGATACGTTCCTGTTCAACGGGGCGTTCGGGCAGGACCAGGTGGTCGGTTACACGTCCAATGACAAACTGGTGTTTCTCGGTGTGCAGGGTGTGTTGCCGGCGGAGGACTTCCGTGCTCATGCCACCACTGTCGGACAGGATACGGTGCTGACGTTTGGCAACGATTCGGTGACGTTGGTCGGGGTGTCGCTTAATAGCCTGAGTGCTGACGGTGTTGTGATCGCCTGATGTTGATGGGGCGCCTGTGAGGGCCCTTTCGCGAGCAAGCTCGCTCCCACAGGGGATTTGTAAACGACACAGATCCGGTGTGGGAGCGAGCTTGCTCGCGAAGAACGATAACGCGGTTTAAAAGTGACTCGATGGCCACGACCTGACTCAAACCCCTGCGAAAACAGGAAATGCGGCCTAAAGCCAGCACGTGCACACACGTTCTATAGCTAGCCGCCATTGAGCACAGGAGATTCAAACGTGAAAGGTTTCAAGGGGTATGTCGGTTTCGTCGCACTGGCGCTGTGTTCGGCCAATGTCTGCGCCGATCTGCCTCAAAGCTCGATTCTGAGCCGCTACGGCATCACCATCGACCAATTGCCAAGCCCGCCGAAAAGCGAAGTGGTCGAACCGGTCGAAGAGAAAAGCCGCTTTCAGATTCAGCCCGAACAACCGTTCGTGACCCTACGCCTGGGTGACGGCAAGCAGCCGCAAACCACCGGCAATCTGAGCATCGACCGCATGGCGCAGCAGGATCTGGAACGCTGCCGGCGTTTGCAGGGTGAAGTGGTCAAGCGGGGCGGCACGTACATGCCATGTGACGGCAGCATTTCGGGCATGCCGACCTTCGAATAAAAAAGCTGCTTTCAATGATCGTTCCCACGCTCTGCGTGGGAATGCCTCAACGGACGCTCCGCGTTCGGCTTTGAAGGGACGCGGAGCGTCCTGGGCTGCATTCCCACGCAGAGCGTGGGAACGATCGACGACGATCGCCGTGAGTCAGTCTTCTTCGCGCACGGTCGCGACTTCATCGGCGCGCACCTTCACTTTGGCCCCGGAAATATCCTCGAACTCATAGAAGCCATCCTTGGTTTTGGTCTTCGGCATGTCTTTGGTCAGATACTGGGTGCCGTTCTGCAGGGTTACCACCGTCGGGGTCGAGCAACCCGCCAGTGCCAGCGCTGCGACGATGGCGAAAGGGATGCCCAGCGACTTGATTTTCATACCCACCTCTAAATCCTCATTCGATGTGATGCCGAGCATTGTCGGCCTTCTAACGCGGTTGGTGCCATCCTCGGGACAAAAGTTCGATGGCCCGGCGAAAAAATGCCACTGATCATTTTCCGTTTGCACCGGGTGGGTCACAGCTGTTATCTGTACGCATAACCAGTATTCGCTCGCCATGGCCCAGAATTCCCGTGACTGCCAATCCCCTCGACGATCCGTTCTATTACCTTAACAACTTCCGGCAAGTGCTTGATTGGCTTGAGTTTCGCTATGCCGATGTAATGAGTGAAACGGAGCACGCGTTTATCCGCGACTTCAAGAACTTGCCCCGTGCATCGCAGGGGTTACTGGTGCGGATGGTGATGCGCAAGGGTGTGCATTTTCGCGCCGGCAAACTCAATTACATTGAAATCGGTGACATCGCCGACGCCGCGCAATCCTTGCTGGAGCGTGGCTGGATCGCCGAACACGCGCCGCTGGCCCTCGCCGAGTTGTTCGACGTGTTGCTCAAGGCCGAGATTCTGCAAGCGTTTGCAGCCTTCATCGAACAGCCCAAGGGCCGCAAGGATGACTGGCTGCCGCTGCTGCTTGAGCAGTTCAACGACCCTCGCAGCCTGCGCGACTGGGCGCCGCTGCTCGATGATCGTTTGTTCAGCCTGACCATCATGGACCTGTGCGACCGCTTGCGGCTGATGTTCTTCGGCAACCTGTATCAGGACTGGTCGGAATTCGTCCTTGCCGACCTGGGCATCTTCACCTACGAAAAAGTCGAGTTCTGCGCCGATTCGCGAGGCCTGCGCAGCCGCGCGGACGTCGACGCCTGCCTGTTCCTGCACCACTGCCAATTGCGTTTCGAGGCCGGTGAGCCGCTGGACACCATCGTCGCGCAGGTCAGCGCCTTGCACTTCGACAACCCGTGGCTGCAACGCCGGCGCGGCAAGGTGCTGTTTCAGATTGGCCAGTACTGCGAACGCATCAGCGAGTTTGCCCTGGCCTTGAGCATCTACCGCGACTGCGCCTATCCCGGCGCTCGCTTGCGCATGATCCGGGTGCTGGAGCGCAGCGGCGAATACCCGCTGGCGCTGGAACTCGCCACACTCGCGGAACAGGCGCCGGAAAGCGCCGCCGAGCAGCAAGGCCTGCAACGGATTCTACCAAGGGTGCGGCGCAAGCTCGGCGGCCCGCCACTCAAGCGCACAGCCGCCAAAGCCGTCGAGCGTCTGGATCTGCAATTGCCGCGCAGTGATCCGGCGTTGTCCGTGGAGTTTTACGTGCAGGCGCATCTGCACGATGACGATGGCCCGGTGCATTACGTGGAAAACAGCCTGATCAACTCGCTGTTCGGCTTGTTGTGCTGGCCGGCGATCTTCGCCCCATTGCCGGGTGCTTTCTTTCACCCGTTCCAGCGTGGCCCGGTGGACCTGCTCAACGAAGACTTCCAGCAACGCCGCGCCGAGCTGTTTCACGCGTGCCTGAGCGAACTCGACGACGGCCGCTATGCGGCGACCATTCGCCAGCGCTTTGTCGACAAATGGGGCATCCAGTCGCCGTTCGTGTTCTGGGGGGCATTGAATGAGCAACTGCTTGAGCAGGCGCTGGCCTGTCTGCCCGCCGAACACCTCAAGCACTGGTTCAACCGTTTGCTGCTCGACATCAAGGCCAACCGCGCCGGCATGCCCGACCTGATCCAGTTCTGGCCGCAGCACAAAACCTACCGGATGATCGAGGTCAAAGGCCCCGGCGATCGCCTGCAGGACAACCAATTGCGCTGGCTGGAGTTCTGCCATCAACATCAAATGCCGGTGGCGGTGTGTTACGTGCAATGGGCGGAGCTGAGCGCTTGAGCTACAACATTGCCGTGCGCGCACTGTGTGAGTTCACCGCCAAGAGCGGCGACCTCGACTTGCGCTTCACGCCATCGCCCACGGCGCTGGAAGGCATTGCCGGCCACCGCACCGTGGCCTCGCGGCGCAGCGAGAAATATCAAAGCGAAGTGGCGCTGGAAGGCGAGTTCCGGCAATTGAAGGTCAAGGGCAGGGCAGACGGCTACGACCCGGCGCAAACCTGCCTGGAAGAAGTCAAAACCTACCGTGGCGACCTGAGCAAGCAACCGGCCAATCACCGCCAGTTGCACTGGGCGCAGGCGAAGATCTACGGCTGGTTGATGTGCTGCAAGCTCGAGCTTGAGCAGATCAATCTGGCGCTGGTGTATTTCGATATCGTCAGCGAGAAGGAAACCTGTCTGGTCGAGGCGTTCAGTGCTGATGCGTTGAAAGCGTTTTTCGAGCAGCAATGCACGCTGTTCCTGCAATGGGCCGAGCAGGAAATGGCTCATCGCGAGGCGCGCAATCTGGCCGCGCAGCAACTGGCGTTTCCCCATGCCGATTTTCGTCCCGGTCAGCGGCATCTGGCCGAGTCGGTGTTCAAGGCTGTCAGCACCGGGCGCTGCCTGATGGCCCAGGCGCCGACCGGCATCGGCAAAACCCTCGGCACGTTGTTCCCGATGCTCAAGGCCCTGGCGCCGCAGCAACTGGACAAGGTGTTCTTCCTCACTGCCAAGACGCCGGGGCGCAAACTGGCGCTGGATGCCAGTCAGGTGTTGTTCGATCAGTCGCCAGCCTTGCCCTTGCGGGTGCTGGAAATGGTCGCCCGCGACAAGGCCTGCGAACACCCGGACAAAGCTTGCCACGGTGAATCCTGTCCGTTGGCCCAAGGCTTTTATGATCGCCTGCCGGCCGCGCGGGAAGCGGCCAGTCGAATCCGCTTGCTCGATCAAGCCGCCATGCGCGAGGTCGCCGCGCAACACGCGGTGTGCCCGTATTACCTGAGTCAGGAAATGGCCCGCTGGGTGGACGTGGTGATCGCCGATTACAACTATTACTTCGACTTCAGCGCCATGCTCTTCGGTCTGGCCCAGCTCAATCAGTGGAAAGTCGCGGTGCTGGCGGACGAGGCGCATAACCTCGTCGAACGGGGCCGGCAAATGTACAGCGCCAGTCTTGATCAGTTCACTCTGGGCAGCGTGCGCAAAACCGCACCCGCCGCGCTGAAAAACTCCCTGCAACGGATCAACCGTGAATGGAACGCCTTGCATGCGCCGCAACTGGTGGCCTATCAGGCGTACGACAAGGCTCCGGAAAAACTCCTGCAAGCGATCTCGCTGTGTTGCGCGGCCATTGGTGATTACCTCAATGACCACCCGCAAGGTCTCGACAGCGCCTTGCAGAACTTCTACTTCGACCTGCTGCAATTCGCCCGGGTGGCGGAGTTGTACGACGAACATTACCTGTTCGATATCAGCAAGCGTGACCTCGAGCGTAAAAAGCCGCTGTCGCAGTTGTGCCTGCGCAACGTGGTACCGGCCGCGTTCATCGGCCCGCGCCTGAAAGCGGCACGCAGCAGCGTCCTGTTCTCGGCAACCCTCAGCCCGCGCCACTATTACGCCGATTTGCTCGGTACGCCCGCCGACACTGTGTGGATCGACGTTGAATCGCCATTTTGCGCCGAGCAGTTGCAGGTGCAGATCGTCAGCCGCATCTCGACGCGTTTCAACCATCGTCAGGCCTCGCTGGAGCCGATCGTCGAACTGATCGCGCGACAGTTCAGCGAACGTCCGGGCAACTACCTGGCGTTTTTCAGCAGCTTCGATTACCTGCAACAAGTGGCGTCGCTGCTCGCTGAGCGTTACCCGCACATCACCCTGTGGCAGCAATCGCGGGGCATGCTCGAAGGGGCGCGGCAGGCGTTTCTCGATCAGTTCACCACCCACAGCCAGGGCATTGGCTTTGCCGTGTTGGGTGGTGCGTTTGGCGAAGGCATCGATTTGCCCGGTGCGCGGCTGATCGGCGCGTTCATCGCGACACTGGGGCTGGCGCAGTTCAATCCGGTCAACGAACAACTCAAACTGCGCATGGCGGCCATCTTCGGCGCCGGTTATGACTACACCTACCTGTATCCCGGCGTGCAGAAAGTGGTGCAGGCCGCCGGGCGGGTCATCCGTACTCGCGAGGATCGTGGCGTGGTGATGCTGATTGACGATCGCTTTGCCGAAAGCCGGATCAAACAACTCCTGCCGCGCTGGTGGGCGATCAATCATGAGACAGCCGCTTCCCAATTCGCTGGATTACCGCATACTTCTGTCCATGACAACGGCTGGTGAGTGTGATGAGCGAAAAGAACAAGACCGCGGCGATCGAAGAGATGCGTTTTCGTCTATTGATCGATGCGGTGGTCGACTATGCGATCTACATGATCGACCCCGACGGCATCATCACCAGTTGGAACTCCGGCGCCAAACGCTTCAAGGGCTACGAAGAAGCGGAAATCCTCGGCGAACATTTCTCCCGTTTCTATACTGCTGACGATCGCGCCGCCGGTCTGCCGCAACGGGCGCTCGATACGGCGATCCGTGAAGGACGCTTCGAAGGCGAGGGCTGGCGGGTGCGCAAGGACGGCACCAATTTCTGGTCGCACGTGGTGATCGATCCGATCATCGACCCTAATGGCAAGCTGCTCGGTTTCGCCAAGATCACCCGCGACCTGACCGACCGCAAAATGGCCGAGGAAACCCTCAAGCAAAGCGAGCAGCAGTTCCGCTTGCTGGTACAGGGCGTCACCGACTATGCGATCTATATGCTCAGCCCCGAGGGCCGGGTGAGTAACTGGAACCAGGGCGCCCAGCGGATCAAAGGCTATCTGCCGGAAGAAATCATCGGTCAGCACTTTTCGATTTTCTATACCCCAGAAGACCGCGAACTCGGCGAGCCGCAACGGGCGCTGGAAATCGCCACTCGCGTAGGTCGTTTTGAAAACAAGAGCTGGCGCATGCGCAAGGACGGCACGCGGTTTCTGGCCCATGTGGTGGTCGATGCGATCCGTGGTGATACCGGTACGTTGCTCGGGTTTGCCAAGATCACCCGTGATATCACCGAAGCCCACCAGGCCCAGCAGGCGCTGGAGAAAACCCGTGAAGCGCTGTTCCAGGCGCAGAAGATGCAGGCTATCGGTCAGCTCAGCGGCGGCATCGCCCATGACTTCAATAATCTGCTGACGGTGATTCTCGGCAATCTGGAAATCGTGCAAAAACGCATGGGTGACGATGCGAAAATCAGCCGGTTGCTGGAAAACGCCACTCAGGGCGCATTGCGCGGCGTGTCGCTGACCCAGCGCATGCTGGCGTTCGCCCGTCGTCAGGAACTGAAGACCGAGTCCGTCGATATCCCGCAACTGGTGCAGGGCATTACCGGTTTGTTGCGCAGTTCCCTGGGGCCGGGCATCCGCGTCGAAACGCAGTTCCCAGAAGATCTGGAGCCGGTGCTGGCGGACACCAATCAGCTGGAACTGGCCTTGCTCAATCTGGCGACCAACGCCCGCGACGCCATGCCCGACGGCGGTATGGTCAGCATCACTGCTGAACCGCAAGTGGTGCTTGAGCTGGGGCATTCGGACCTGCCGTCGGGGCGTTACGTCTGCCTCAGCGTTATCGATACCGGGGAGGGCATGGATGAACACACACTGGCCTCGGCCAGAGATCCGTTCTTCACCACCAAAGGCCTGGGCAAGGGCACCGGGTTGGGCCTGTCGATGGTCCACGGCTTCATGGAACAACTCGGCGGGCGTTTCGTCCTCAAAAGCGAAAAAGCTCAGGGCACCACGGCAGAACTGTGGATTCCGGTGGCTGGCGAGGGTGCCGTCAGCAAGCCGCTGCAGCCACACGCCGAGCCCGTGGTGGTGCCACGACTCAGCGTGCTGGTGGTGGATGACGACTCACTGGTATTGACCAGCACCACTCTGCTGCTCGAAGACCTTGGCCATCGGGTGGTCAGTGCGACATCCGGTGCGCAGGCGCTGGCGCTGTTCGATCAGGGCGAAGTCATCGACCTGATGATCACCGACATGGCCATGCCGAAGATGAGCGGCGCGCAACTGGCCCATGCCGTGCGTGTGCTCAAACCGGATCTGCCGATCATTCTGGCCACTGGTTATGCCGAGCGTCTGGAAGGTTTTGCCGCGCAACTGCCACGGTTGCCCAAGCCGTTTACGCAGATGAATCTGGTGGCGATCATTGCCCAATCAATGAAGTGAGGCGCTGGTCAATCGTTCTGAACTTGCGCGCCGGTGGGAACTTCTAAATATTTCCCCCATCCCGGAGCGTGCATCTTGTGTCTCGCATACTGACTGAGCCCACTGCTGAAGAAACCCTAACTGAACATGACGCCAAGATGTTCGGCTCACCCAAGGAACGGCTGGATTTCTATCGGCGCGAGATCCAGTACGAAACCAGCATCCTCGCCAACCGCACCGATGCCTATCTGGCGGCGCAGTCGTTCCTGGTGATTGCCTTCGCTTCGTGCATGGCCAACCTCAACCCGGAGTGGGGCAAGTTGTTCACGCTGGTGGTGCCACCGTTTCTGGCACTGCTCGGGCTGCTCAGTTCGCTGAATGCCTGGCCGGGGATTCGGGCGGCGTACGACATCATCGATCACTGGCATTTCAAGCAGAGCCACTTGCTGCACAGCGAGCCGCTGATGGGCCTGGCGTACGACGAATCGCCGCTGTTCAGCGAGATGGAATCGAGCCACAAGGGTTATCGCAAGTCGCTGTTGTTTTCGGTGCGTACGCCGTGGATTTTTGCGACGTTCTGGGTGTTGCTGGGGAGTTATGCGGTGTTTATTCAGGTGACCAATCCGGGGGGGTAATTGGCAGGTATGAAAAAGCCCGGTTCTTTTAGCCGGGCTTTTTCATTCGCGTGGATTTTGTGGTGCTATTTAGATCGATCCCCCTCACCCCAGCCCTCCCGAAACGTCGGACCGCCCCCAATGGGGGCGAGGGGGAAGGGAGCAGATCTTCGTTGTACTCAAGTTCCGCGTTCAAACCGGTATTGCAGGTCGGCGTATCCCGAACATTCACCTCGGTCAGTTCCCTCTCCCTCTGGGAGAGGGCTAGGGTGAGGGGCTGTCAGGGTTCACACCGTAGTGAGCGGATTTCTGTCGCGATCAAAATCTGCGTGCAACCCGGTATCTCAGGTCGGCGTATCCCGACCAATCACCTCGGTCAGTTCCCTCTCCCTCTGGGAGAGGGCTAGGGTGAGGGGCTTTTCTGCCTCACTCCACTGTCTCAAGCTCTCGACGCAACGTCACCGAATTCTGCGACGACATCGGAACCGGCGGGAAGTCTTCGTTCAAGACGCACAAATGGTCGATGGCATCTTCAAACATCAAATCGGCTTTCTTGCGCAGCGCTCGGTAGTGTTCAAATTGTTCGATGTCCAGATGTTCAACTTCAAGCAGCGCATTGGCCGCGCGGTTGAGGGTGTGGGCGTTATCGAACAATTGACGATTGCGTTCCAGAGCCAGTGCTCTGCAAGCCTTGATTTGCGCCGGAGTCGAGCATTCTTTCATGACCGTAACCTTATTCTTCAAGGATTCCTTTAACAGGCTTAAACGCCGCAGTGGAACCGAACCTGGCGGGCCCCGCCTGATGTTTCCGGCGAGGGGTTATGCTTGTGACTGCCGGCCATTGCGCAGGGATCCATTTTTTTACAGAAAAAAATTCGATCAATAAATCGATAAAGTTCAGGATTAAAAATCAGGTTTTTTGTTTCTTATGCTGCTCATAGCGAGCGAGGATCGGTTGCGTACTGATCCCGTGGAGCAAAATGCTCAGCGCCACCACTGACAAGGTCAGGTCGGTGCACACGCTGGCCACGCTATCGGTCAGCCCGTGATTCAAGGCATAAAACAGATAGAACAGGCTACCGATCCCGCGAATGCCGAACCAGCCGATCAATAGCCGTTGCCGTCCTTCCATCAGTGCACCCCAAGGCATCAACGCGACGCAGGCCGGGCGGATCAGGCAGAACAACACGCCGCCCACCAGCAAAGCCCGCCAATCCCAGTGCGCCACCAGAACCACGCCAAGCAGGGTCACCAGAAACACTTCCATGGCACGCTCGACCAGACTGCCGAACGACAACATATCGCCCATCATGATCCCGGCGGCGACCTGGCTGCTTTCCAGCCGTTCGGTGTCACCGTGCACCGCGTGTTGCGGTTCGACGTTCTGATGGCCGACTACCGGCTGCACCAAGTGCTCGGCGGGAGGTTGGCCAGCGCCGGTGGATTGCACTTCGACCTGGCGCAAGCCCAGCCCAGCGGCGAACACCGACAGGAAGCCATAACCGCCAATCGCCTCGGCGACCACATAGGCCAGGGCAATCAGCGACAATGCCAGATAATCATTGGGGCTGAGCGTGCTGTCGTCATTGTGGATGCGCAACGAAAGGGTCACGCGACCGATACCACGGCCCATCCAGTAACCGGTGAGCAATCCGGCAGGCACCGCCCACAATACGTTACGCAACACCCAGCCCTGCCATTCGGCGGCGCTGCCGTCGCCGTGCATCAACAACAGGCCAAGGATCACAAACGGGAAGGCAATCCCGTCGTTCAGCCCGGCCTCGCCAGAGAGACCGAAACGCACACTGTCGACATCCCGCGCATCGTTGACCTGCACCAGCGCCGCCAGCACCGGGTCGGTCGGCGCCAGAATCGCAGCAATCAATAGCGACGGCCCCCACGACAAGCGCAAGGCAAAATGCAGCAGCAGACAAACGCCAATTATGGTCAGCACCATCACCGGCCCGGCCAGACCAAAAGCGATGCGCCAACGCTTGTCGCGCAGAGACAGTCGCAGCTTCAGGCCACAGACGAACAGGGAAAACAACACCGCGACTTCCGTCAGGTGCTCCATCCACAGCGAGGCATTTTCCAGGGATAGCTTCAGCAGATCGAGGCCGCTGGGGCCGATGCCGATTCCCAGCAGCAAACATACCGCTGAGGTGGTCACCGGCATCCAGCGCAGGTATGACGAGGTCAGTGCCAGGGTTAACAACACGGCGCCGAGCACCGCCACCCACACGACAAAACTCATGATGTGCCGCCCTCAAGTGGTCGATGTGACGGCAATCGCACCGGGTCAGCCTACGGTCGTGCGCAGGTACTCAGGAATGAGCACGTTGAACCACAACAGAATCATCGACACCAGAATGGTCACCATCACCAGTAAACCGACGCCCCATACGCATGCCGCATTGAGCAGGCCTTGCTCCTTGCGCTCATGCATGAAGGTCGGCAGGCCGACGAACAACAGGAACGTCGAATACACCGAGGCAGCACCGAGCACCAGAATTGCCAGCCAACGACTTGGGTACAGCCCGGCGATGCCGGCGACAAAAAACGGTGTCACCGTGTAGGCGGCGAATCCGATGCATTGGTTGAGCGTCGGGCGGCTATCGAAGGCACGCGACATCCAGCGAATGAAAGCGCCGATCACCGCGACCCCGGCAACGATAGCGATGTACAGCAGAATGCTCAGCTGCAGAGCACTGGCGCTGCTTAATCGCACGGTTTCACCGGCCGCCAGACTCCAGCCGACATAGGTGGTACCGATGAACAGACACACCGGCGGAATCAATGCCAGCACCAGCAGATGGGCGAGGTAATGCCGGGGATGGGCTTCTTCTTCGCGACGGATATCGGTCCAGGCGAAGTTGGGTTGGGTGAAGAGCTTGATGAGAGGGGCGGACATGACGACCTCCTGATCCTGACGACCTGTTGGGGCTCTTAAAGGTATGGAGAGGTCTTGGGGACGGCAGTTCAGTTTTTCTGCACACCACGGATTTTACGGGCTCACACCGTCCTGCAGGAGCTGCCGCAGGCTGCGATCTTTTGATCTTGATTGCAGAACAAAATCAAAAGATCGCAGCCTTCGGCAGCTCCTGCAGAGAGATGGAGGTGGGCAGTCAGAGCATCGGTTTACCACCGGTCACGCCATAGCGCTGGCCGGTGATATAACTGGCTTCGTCCGAGGCCAGCAGCACGTAGATCGGCGCCACTTCCACCGGTTGCCCGGGGCGGCCAAGCGGGGTGTTGCCGCCGAAGTTCTGTACTTCTTCATCGGGCATCGTCGAGACAATCAGCGGCGTCCAGATCGGCCCCGGTGCCACGCTGTTCACGCGGATTTCCTTCGGACCGAGCATCTGCGCCAGGCCGCCGGTGAAGTTGGCGATCGCGCCTTTGGTGGTGGCGTAGGCGAGCAGGGTCGGTTTGGGCATGTCCGAGTTCACCGAACTGGTGTTGATGATCGACGAACCAGGACCCATGTGTTTAATCGCGGCCTGGCACAGCCGGAAAATCGCGGTGATGTTGACGTCGAAGGTCATCACCCATTCTTCGTCGGGGATTTCTTCGAAGTTTTCATGGGTCATCTGGAACGCCGCGTTGTTGACCAGCACGTCGATGCGGCCAAAGCGTTCAACGGTTTTGTCGACCAAGGCCTGACACTGGGCCTTCTGCGCGATATCGCCCGGCAACAGCAGGCACTGACGCCCGGCCTGTTCGACCCAGCGCGCGGTTTCCTTGGCGTCCTCGTGTTCATTCAGATAGGCGACCGCAACGTCGGCGCCTTCACGGGCGAAGGCTATCGCCACGGCGCGGCCGATGCCGCTGTCGGCGCCGGTGATCAGGGCAATCTTGCCGGCCAGTCGCCCGGAACCTACATAGCTTTGCTCGCCGCAATCGGGATAGGGCTCCATTTTGCGCTGCGAACCGGGAACGGCTTGGGCTTGTGCGGGGAAGGGTGGTTTTGGATAGTCGGTCATCGCGGGTCTCCGAGGTTTCAGGGCAGGTATGGGCGGTTGACCCGGTGCGTTTGCCGTGAGTTCGATCGGATTTACGCTGCATTTTCCGACTTGGAAATGCAAAACCCAATGTGGGAGCGAGCCTGCTCGCGAATGCGGTGTATCAGTCGCCATCATTTATTAAATGAAAGACCGCTTTCGCGAGCAGGCTCGCTCCCACAGGTTTAGTGGTGGTTTCAGGTGTTGCGGTTTGTCAGGGCGCGCTCCATGCGGGCGATGCCTTCTTCGAGCAACGAACGCGGGCAGCCGAAGTTCAGGCGTACGAACTGCTGGTGTTGATCGCCGAAGTCCAGACCGGGGCTGAGGCCCACCTTGGCCTTCTCAAGGAAGAACTGCTGCGGGTTGTCCAGATCCAGCGCCGAGCAATCCAGCCAGGCCAGATACGTGCCCTGCGGCACATTGAGGGTCACGCCCGGCAAGCGGCTGCGCACCGCGTCAACCAGCCAGTCGCGGTTGGCCTGCAGATAGGTTTTCAGTTCGGCCAGCCACGGCGCACCTTCGCTGTAGGCGACGCGGGTGGCTTCCATGCCCAGCGGGTTGACGCTGTCGACCATGCCGCAACGGGCGTGGTTGACGCGTTCGCGCAGGGCGGCGTTCTGGATGATCATGAACGAGGTCTTCAGGCCGGCGATGTTGTAGGCCTTGCTCGCCGACATCAGGGTGATGGTGCGCTTGGCAATCTCCGGGCTCAAGGATGCGGTCGGAATGTGCACGCGACCGTCGAAGCACAGTTCGGCGTGGATTTCGTCGGAGATGATCCACGCGTCCTGCGCCGCACAAATGTCGGCCACCGCTTGCAGTTCCTCACGGCCAAACACCTTGCCGATCGGGTTGTGCGGATTGCTCAGCAACAGCGCGCCGCCACCGTTCAGCGATTCCCGCAGTACGTCCAGCGGCGTTGAGTAAGTACCGTCAGCCTGTGCGACGAACTCCAGCTCGACCTTGTTCAAACCCCAATGCCCCGGAGCGTGACGCAGCGGCGGGTAGTTCGGCACTTGCACCACAACGTTCTGCTGCGGCTGCACCAGCGCTTTCAAAGCCATGTTGAAACCGGACTCGACGCCCGGCAGGAAAATCAGCTCTTGCGGTTTGACCTTCCAGGAGAACTTGTTCCAGAGATCGGCGACGATGGCTTCACGCAGGTTGTCCTGCGCCACGCTGTAGCCCACCAATGGATGCAGCAGGCGTTGTTGAAGTGCCTCGATCACCACCGGTGGCGCGGCGAAATCCATATCAGCGACCCACATCGGCAACACGTCGGCCGAATAGCGGCTCCACTTGGTGCTGCCGGTGTTGTGGCGGTCGAATACCTGATCAAAATCGAAAGTCATGCGCGGTCTCGTGAAGGCGGGATTGGTCCTGCCGGGCATTCTAAGCCCATGGCCCGGTGGGAGCACACAAAACCTGTGGGAGCGAGCCTGCTCGCGAAAGCGGTGTGTCAGTCAATATTTGTTTCAACTGACAGGGCCTCTTCGCGAGCAGGCTCGCTCCCACAGGTTTCTCAGTGCTTGACCGATTGTCGCCGACGGTCGGTTTTCACACAGATCGTGTGGTCATTGTCTACAGTGAAAAGGTCGGCAGACGTTTGCCGCAACCGTGATTGTCCAGATAAAACCCGGCACAAGTACCGGGTTCCACCTGATCAGGAGTGCACGATGGATCTCAGCCGTCGTCAGTTCTTCAAGGTCGCCGGTATCGGCCTTGCAGGCTCGAGCCTGGGCGCGTTGGGCATGGCCCCGACGCAAGCCTTCGCCGAGCAGGTGCGCCACTTCAAGCTTGCCCACACCCATGAAACCCGCAACACCTGCCCGTATTGCTCGGTCGGTTGCGGTTTGATCATGTACAGCCAGGGCGATGCCGCGAAGAACGTCGCGCAAAGCATCATTCACATCGAGGGTGACGCCGACCACCCGGTCAACCGCGGCACCCTTTGCCCGAAAGGCGCAGGCCTTCTCGACTTCATTCACAGCCCCGGCCGTTTGCTCTACCCGCAAACCCGCAAGCCGGGCAGCAGTGAATGGACGCGAATCAGTTGGGACGAAGCGCTCGACCGCATCGCCGACCTGATGAAAACCGACCGCGACGCCAACTTCATCGAGAAAAATGCCAACGGGCAAACGGTGAATCGCTGGCTGACCACCGGTTTCCTCGCGGCATCGGCGGCGTCCAACGAAGCTGGTTACATCACCCAGAAAGTGATTCGCAGTCTCGGCATGTTGGGGTTCGATAACCAGGCGCGTGTCTGACACGGCCCGACGGTGGCAAGTCTTGCCCCGACGTACGGCCGTGGTGCCATGACCAATACCTGGACCGATATCGCCAACGCGAATCTGATCCTGGTGATGGGCGGCAACGCAGCAGAAGCGCATCCGTGCGGCTTCAAATGGGTGACCGAGGCCAAAGCGCACAACGCTGCGCGGCTGATTGTGGTTGATCCGCGTTTTACCCGGACCGCTTCGGTGGCCGACTACTACGCGCCGATCCGCACCGGCACCGACATCGCCTTCATGGGCGGGCTGATCAATTACCTGCTGACCGAGGACAAGATCCAGCACGAATACGTGCGCAACTACACCGACGTGTCGTTCATCGTCAAAGCCGGCTATGGCTTCGAAGACGGCATTTTCAGCGGTTACGACGTCGCCAAGCGCAGCTATACCGACAAATCCGGCTGGGGTTACGAACTGGGGGAGGACGGCTTCGCCAAAGTCGACCCGACCCTGCAAGACCCGCGCTGCGTCTATCAATTGATGAAGCAGCATTACAGTCGCTACACCGTCGACCTTGCCAGCCAGATCTGCGGCATGCCGGTCGACGCCATGCAGAAAATCTGGGAAGAAATCGCCACCTGCTCGATCCCGGGCAAGACCATGACGATTCTCTATGCGCTCGGCTGGACGCAGCACTCGATCGGCGCGCAGATCATCCGCAGTGCGGCGATGGTGCAATTGCTGCTGGGCAACGTCGGCATGCCCGGTGGCGGCGTCAACGCCTTGCGCGGTCACTCGAACATTCAGGGACTGACCGACCTTGGCTTGCTCTCCAATGCACTGCCGGGCTATCTGACCCTGGGCAGCGACACCGAGCAGGATTACGCCCAGTTCATTCACAAACGTACGCAAGTCCCGCTGCGCCCGGGGCAATTGTCCTATTGGCAGAACTACAGCAAATTCCACGTCAGCCTGATGAAGTCGTGGTACGGCGCCAACGCCACCGTCGAGAACAATTGGTGCTACGACCATTTGCCGAAACTCGACATCCCCAACTATGACGTGCTGAAGATGTTCGACCTGATGAGCCAGGGCAAGGTCAACGGCTACTTCTGCCAAGGCTTCAACCCGATCGCCGCGCTGCCGGACAAAAACCGCGTAATGGGCGCACTGGCCAAGCTGAAATGGCTGGTGGTGATGGATCCGTTGGCCACTGAAACCTCGGAGTTCTGGCACAACGTCGGGCCGTACAACGATGTGAAAAGCGCCGAGATCCAGACCGAAGTCATTCGCCTGCCCACCACTTGTTTTGCCGAAGAGGACGGCTCGCTGGTCAACAGCAGTCGCTGGCTGCAATGGCACTGGAAAGGTGCCGATGGCCCGGGCGAAGCGCAGACCGACATCCGCATCATGAGCGAATTGTTCCTGCGCCTGCGCAAGCGCTATCAGGCCGAGGGCGGCAAATTCCCCGATCCGCTGCTGAAACTGACGTGGCCGTACAAGATCCCCGACGAGCCCTCGCCGGAGGAACTGGCCAAGGAAATCAATGGCAGCGCCGTGACTGATTTCACTGATGCCACGGGTGTGGCGGTCAAGGCTGGTTCGCAACTGGCCGGGTTTGGCTTGCTCAAGGATGACGGCAGCACTGCGTCCGGTTGCTGGATCTTCGCCGGTAGCTGGACCGAGGCCGGCAACCAGATGGCCCGGCGCGACAACGCGGATCCGTTCGGCATGCATCAGCATCTGGGCTGGGCGTGGGCCTGGCCGGCCAACCGGCGGATTCTCTACAACCGTGCTTCGGCGGACGTCGCGGGCAAACCGTGGGATCCGAAAAAGCGTCTGGTGTGGTGGAACGGCAAGGCTTGGGGCGGCACCGATGTGCCGGACTACAAAGCCGATGTGCCGCCGGAAGCCGGAATGAACCCGTTCATTATGAACCCCGAAGGCGTCGCGCGGTTCTTCGCCGTGGACAAGATGAACGAGGGGCCATTCCCCGAGCACTACGAGCCGTTCGAAACGCCGATCGGCATCAACCCGCTGCACCCGCAAAACAAGAAAGCCACCAGCAACCCGGCGGCGCGGATCTTCGATTCGGTCTGGGAAACCCTCGGCGAGGCCAAGGACTTCCCGTACGCCGGCACCAGTTACCGGCTCACCGAGCATTTCCACTTCTGGAGCAAGCACTGCAAGTTGAACGCGATTGCCCAACCTGAGCAGTTCGTGGAAATCGGCGAAGTGTTGGCGAAAGAGAAGGGCATTGCCGCCGGTGATCGCGTACGCGTCAGTTGCAAACGCGGCTTTATCGAAGCAGTGGCGGTGGTGACGAAAAGGATCCGGCCGCTGCAGGTCAACGGCCAGGTCGTGCATCAGATCGGCATCCCGCTGCACTGGGGCTTCACCGGCCTGACGCGTCACGGTTACCTGACCAACACCCTGGTGCCGTTCCTCGGCGATGGCAATACACAGACCCCGGAATCCAAGTCATTCCTGGTCAACGTGGAGAAACTGTAAATGGCCAGCCAAGACATTATTGCCCGCTCGGCCACCACGACCGTGCCGCCGTCGGTGAGGAATCAGGAGGCGGTGGCCAAGCTGATCGACACCACCAAATGCATCGGCTGCAAGGCCTGTCAGGTCGCCTGCTCGGAATGGAACGAGCTGCGCGACGAGGTCGGCCACAACCACGGCACCTACGACAACCCGCAAGACCTCAGCGCGGAAACCTGGACGTTGATGCGTTTCACCGAGCACGAAACCGACGCCGGCAACCTCGAGTGGTTGATCCGCAAGGACGGCTGCATGCACTGCGCCGAGCCCGGTTGTCTGGCGGCGTGCCCGAGTCCCGGCGCGATCATCAAACATGCCAATGGCATCGTCGATTTCGATCAGGATCATTGCATCGGCTGCGGTTATTGCATCACCGGTTGCCCGTTCAACATTCCGCGTATTTCGCAGAAAGATCACAAGGCCTACAAATGCACCTTGTGCTCGGATCGCGTGGCGGTAGGGCTGGAACCGGCCTGCGTGAAAACCTGTCCGACCGGCGCCATCGTTTTCGGCACCAAGGAAGACATGAAGGAACACGCCGCCGAGCGCATCGTCGACCTGAAAAGCCGTGGCTTCGAAAACGCCGGTCTGTATGACCCGGCAGGTGTTGGCGGCACGCACGTGATGTACGTGCTGCACCACGCCGACACGCCGAAAATCTATGCTGGTTTACCGCAAGATCCGGCAATCAGTCCGTTGGTGGGCCTGTGGAAAGGCATCAGCAAACCTTTGGGCCTGCTGGCCATGGGCGCGGCGGTGCTGGCGGGGTTCTTCCATTACGTGCGCATCGGCCCGAATCGCGTCGAAGAAGATGAGCATCCAACGCCACCCGATACCTCGGTGCACGTCGTCGATCCGGCGGTGCACACTTTCGATCCACGCGGGGAGGACCGGCCATGAGCAACAAGACGATCCTGCGATACACCGCCAACCAGCGCACCAATCACTGGCTGGTGGCGATCCTGTTTTTCATGGCCGGGCTGTCCGGGCTGGCGTTGTTTCATCCGTCGCTGTTCTGGCTGAGCAACCTGTTCGGCGGCGGGCCGTGGACGCGGATTCTGCATCCTTACATGGGAATAGCGATGTTCGTGTTTTTTCTCGGTCTGGTGCTGAGTTTCTGGCGCGCCAACTTCTTCATCAGCAACGACGGCAAGTGGCTGCGCCGTATTGACCGGGTGCTGGTCAACGACGAAGAAAGCGTACCGCCAGTGGGCAAATACAACGCCGGGCAAAAGCTGCTGTTCTGGACTTTACTGCTGTGCATGCTCGGCTTGCTGTTCACCGGACTGGTGATCTGGCGCGCCTGGTTCAGTACGTATTTCGGCATCACCGTGATTCGCTGGGCGATGCTCCTGCATGCGCTGGCCGGGTTCATTCTGGTGCTGAGCATCATCATTCACATCTACGCCGGGCTGTGGATCAAAGGCTCGGTGGACGCGATGCTGCACGGCTGGGTGAGCCGCGCCTGGGCGAAGAAACACCATGAACTCTGGTATCGCGAGGTCACCCGCGATGAACGCCAACCGGACGTGCCGGAGCGACCGATCACCAAAAAGGGCTGACCTTTGCCAACCATTCTTGAACCTGGGGAAATCGAAGCGGCGGCCAGTTCGCCGCCGTTTCTGCATCTGCCGCCTTCGAACCTGTTTGCGCTGCGGGCTGATCGTCTAGAGTTTTTGGCGCAAGGGCACCCGTTGGCCGAGTACTTACGCTTGATCGCCGGGTTGTGCCGGGTGCAGCAGCAGGTGTTTGATGACCCGCCGCTGACCGCGCCGTTTGATCAACAGCGGATCGAGGCTTGTCAGCAGCATGGTTTGCCGCCGTTTGCGGCGGACACGTTGGTGCGTGAGGAGGGCTGGCAGGCTTACCTTGAAGCTTTGCTGCAACGTTATGAACCTGCTGAGCAACCTGCCGTTATTGATGCGGTAACGACGTTGCGGGCTGTCAGTTCCGGCCAGTTACGGTCATGGGCCGTGGCGTTGGTCAGTGGTCAATATTCGCTGGTGCCGGCGGCGTTGGTGCCGTTTCTCGGCGCGGCGCTGCAAGTGGCGTGGAGTCATTGGCTGCTCAGCGCGCCGAATCTGCAACTCAAACCCGGTGACAGCCTCAGCCAATGTCCGGCCTGTGGCTCACCGGCGATGGCCGGGGTGATCCGCCATCGGGGCAAGCACAACGGTTTGCGTTATCTGGTCTGCTCGCTGTGCGCCTGCGAATGGCATGTGGTGCGGGTCAAGTGCGTGTATTGCGAATCGAGCAAGGGCCTCGATTATCTGAGCCTAGAGGATGATCGCCATGCCGCTAATCAAGCGCCGTTGCGGGCGGAGGTCTGTCCGGGTTGTAACAGCTATCTGAAACTGGTGTATCTGGAGAACGATGCCGATGCCGAGGCATTGTCGGCTGACTTGAGCAGCCTGCTGCTGGATATGCGACTGGCGCAGGACGGTTATCAGCGCTTGGCGCCGAACTTGTTGCTAGCACCCGGAGACGAGTGAACGAAGGGTCTACACTCTGGCGCAGTGATCTGTTTCCAGGAGTGGCTGATGTCCCTGCGGTTACCTTCCATTGATGGTTTGTTGCGGCACCCGGCGTGTGCGCCGTTACTTGGGCGTCACGGGCGTGAGTCGTTGTTGGCGAGTTTGCGGCAATTGCTCGATGAATTGCGGCCCGGCGTGTTGAACGGGCAATTATCAGCCGTCGAAATCTGTCCCGAAGTGCTTGCCGGCCGCGTCGGTGAACGCTTGGCCCAGCAACAGCGCAGCCATGTGCGCCGGGTCTTCAACCTGACCGGCACGGTGCTGCACACAAACCTCGGTCGCGCCTTGTTGCCGGACGAAGCCATCGACGCCGTGCAGATGGCCGCTCGTTATCCACTCAATCTGGAATTCGATCTGGCCAGCGGCAAACGCGGTGATCGCGATGATCTGATCGAAGGTCTGATCCGCGAATTGACCGGTGCCGAAGCCGTCACCGTGGTCAACAACAATGCCGCCGCCGTGCTGCTGACGCTCAACAGTTTGGGCGCGCGCAAGGAAGGCATTATTTCCCGTGGCGAGCTGATCGAAATCGGCGGCGCGTTTCGCATCCCCGACATCATGGCCCGCGCCGGCGTACGGCTGCACGAAGTCGGCACGACCAATCGCACCCACGCCCGCGACTACGAAGCGGCGATCAACCCACGCAGCGGTTTGATCATGCGCGTGCACGCGAGCAACTACAGCATCGAAGGTTTTACCGCCCGGGTACCGACCGCTGAGCTGGCGGAGTTGGCCCATCGGCATGGATTGCCGCTGCTGGAAGATCTGGGCAGCGGCAGTCTGTTGGATCTGACGCGCTGGGGGTTGCCGGCGGAACCGACGGTGCGGCAAGCGCTGCTGGATGGCGCGGACATCGTCACGTTCAGCGGCGACAAACTGCTCGGTGGCCCGCAGGCCGGGTTGATCGTCGGGCGTAAAGAACTGATCGCGAAGATCAAGAAGAATCCGTTGAAACGCGCGCTGCGGGTAGACAAGTTGACCTTGGCGGCGCTGGAGGCGGTGCTGGGGTTGTATCGCGATCCGGATCGACTCGCTGAACGTTTGCCGAGTCTGCGCCTGTTGACTCGCCCGCAGGCTGACATCTATGCCCAGGCTATAAGGCTGCAACCGGCGCTGGCTGAAGTCTTGGGTTCGCTGTGGCAGGTCAGCGCAGTCGAGGCCTTGGGCATGATCGGCAGCGGCAGCCAACCAGTGGCGCGCTTGCCGAGTGCGGCGCTGTGCTGCCGCCCGCAAGTGTCCAAACGCTTGCGCGGGCGTTGCCTGTTGAATCTGGAAGCCGCGCTGCGCGCCTTGCCGGTCCCTGTGCTCGGGCGGATTGACGACGATGCGCTGTGGCTGGATCTGCGTCAGCTCGATGATGAGCCAGCGTGGCTCGGGCAATTGCCGCACCTGCAGGTGGACCCGTGATCGTCGGCACGGCGGGGCACATCGACCACGGCAAGACGTCGCTGCTGCAAGCCCTGACCGGACAAACCGGCGACCGCCGCCCGCAGGAGCGCGAACGCGGGATGACCATCGACCTTGGCTATCTGTATGCCGAACTGAAACCGGGCGCGGGGCTGACCGGGTTTATCGATGTGCCCGGTCACGAGAAATTCACCCACAACATGCTTGCCGGCGCGCAAGGCATCGACTTGGTGTTGCTGGTGGTCGCCGCCGATGACGGCGTGATGCCGCAGACCCGCGAGCATCTGGCGATTGTCGAATTGCTCGGTATCCCGCGCGCCTTGGTGGCGATCAGCAAATGCGACCGCGCCGAAGCGGGCAGGGTGGAGGAGGTTCAGCGGCAGGTCCTGGATCTGCTTGAGGCCGGGCCTTTTGCCGAAGCGTCGATCGTGCTTGTGTCGAGCGTGACCGGGCAGGGCGTTGATGAACTGCGCGAGACGTTATTGCAGACGCAACGTGAAGTAATGGAACGCAATCGCGAAGGTGGTTTTCGCCTGGCCATCGACCGCGCCTTCAGCGTGGCGGGTGCGGGAATTGTGGTGACCGGGACGGCTTTGTCGGGCGCGGTGGCCATCGGCGACAAACTCACCCTCGCGCCATCCGGGAAAACCGTGCGAGTGCGCGGCCTGCATGCACAGAATCAACCCGCCGAACACGCCGTCGCCGGCCAGCGCGTGGCGTTGAACCTGACCGGCGAACGCCTCGAACTGGCGCAGATCCATCGCGGCCAGTGGCTACTGAGCGAATGGCTGTATGCGCCGACACAACGGGTCGATATTGAATTTCAACTGCTGCCCGGCGAGCGCACCTTCGAACACTTCCATCCCGTGCACGTGCACCTCGGCACGCAAGATGTCATCGCTCGGGTGGCCTTGCTCGAAGGTTCACGGTTGAGTCCCGGCGAGCGCATGTTCGCGCAGCTGCTGATCAATGCGCCGGTGCACGCGGTGAAGGGTGATCGACTGATCGTGCGCGACCAAAGTGCGCAACGCACCCTCGGTGGCGGTCAGGTGCTCGATCCGTTCGCCCCGGCCCGACAACGCCGCAGCCCGGAACGTCTGGCGCAACTGCGCGCCCTGAACTCTGGCGACAAACTCGAACACGTCTTGCCCGTGCTGCTCAATTACAGCGCCGGAGGCCTCGACCCGCAGCGCCTGGAACGCCAATTCAATCGCCCGCGCTCGACTTGGGCATTAGCGGCAAACGTCCGCCTGATCGACACCCGCCAAGGCCCGGTGCTGTTCAACGTGCAGCGATGGGCGCAACTGAAGTTCACTCTGCTGGAACAACTCGCACAGTTCCACGAACTTGAACCCGACCAGATGGGCCCCGATCGCGATCGCTTGCGGCGCTTCAGTGGTCTGGCGCTGGAGCGTTCGACGTTTGCGAGTTTGCTGGATGAATTGCTGGCGGCAGGGTCGATCCAGGCGAGCGGCCCATGGCTGCACCTGCCGGATCATCAGGTGCGGCTGAATGCCGAGGACGAAAGCCTTTGGCTGCAAATGCAACCGCTGTTCGAAAACGCCGGATTCGACCCGCCGTGGGTACGCGACATCGCGAAAATGCTCGGTCAGGACGACGCCGTCGTACGCCTGCTGCTGCGCAAACTGGCGCGACTCGGTTTGATGCATCAAGTCGTACGCGACCTGTTCTTGAGTGACGTACAACTGCGGCAAATGGCCGACGTGTTGCTCAAACTGGCCAAGGAAAATCCGCAGATCCAGGTGACAACCTTCCGCGATGCGCTAGGCTTGGGACGCAAACGCTGTATTCAGTACCTCGAATATTTCGACCGCGTCGGCCTGACCCGACGCCTCGGCGAATCCCGACAGATCCGCCCCGACAACGCGCTGGCCCACGCCAACGCACAATGAGTTAAAGGAAGGCAATCGCGCCCGGTGGCGCGGCCGGGCTTCAAACCCGGTTGGGGACGGCATCCGTTCCCGGGCAGGTTCGACTCCGGCTGCCTTCCGCCAGTTTTCCCTCCGGACCTCCCCCGATCCAGTGTGGGAGCGAGCCTGCTCGCGAAAGCGGTTTTTCAGTCAACATCTCACTGACTGACCCACCGCCTTCGCGAGCAGGCTCGCTCCCACAAATTCGGCGGTAGAACCGCAGCCGCGTGAGCGACACGAGTCCCTGTGGGAGCGAGCCTGCTCGCGAAGGCGTCGGCACTGCCGGCGCTTCACTCAGAATCTGTCGCGAGGCCCGCTACTTCGGCATTTCCAGATTATCCATCACCCGATTCACCGCCAGTTCCCCGAGCATGATCAATTGCGCAATCCCCAACAGCGTCCTGCGCTGCGACGCGGGTATGAGATGGGCGAAGTCATGGGCGATGGTTCTGGCTGAGGCGAGTGTTTCGCAGGCATCAGCCAGCAATTCCTCGTTTTTGAAATCTGCGTTTACGGCGTACATACGGCGGGTTTTACGGGGCGGTGGCGTGGAGCCGGGCGGGCAGAGGTAGTGATCGAGCGCGCGTTCGGCGGCGTCGTTGAGCTTTTTGGAATCGAGGGATTCGTAGGGGGAGGCGAGATCGGTTTCGGGTGGGTTGGGTGTTGGTTTGATCATGGGTAAAGCCTCTAGAGTAGTGAAGCTGCCACCGTTCGCTGCTAACGAAGAGGTGGCGGCTGTACGCGGGTTAGCAGACCAGGACTCTAGAACCCGGCGCACCGAAGTGCCCCACGCAAAGCCGCCATAACGACAACCGACTTTGTGCGTCTAGAGATAACCCGGGCTGCTAAACCCGATCGCTGAAGTAATCAGCGACCGCACCACAATAGAACCCGCCCCCAAGGCGCACAAGCCGGCGGATTCTGGCGTAGCTGTAGGCAAAGGCGCAAGAATTTGTAGCCTGTAAGACGTGTCTGGAGGTGTCTTTTAAACACCTGAGTTTAAAAGGCGATTTGCGCTGATTTCACTGGCCCCTTCGCGAGCAGGCTCGCTCCCACACTTGGAATGCGCTTCCCTGTGGGAGTGGGCTTGCCCGCGAAGACGTCAGTTGCTGCACCGACTCATTCAAGGCTTGACACAGAACCGTGCTACTGCGGCAACTCCAGATTATCCATCACCCGATTCACCGCCAGTTCTCCGAGCATGATCAACTGCGCGATCCCCAGTAGTGTCCTGCGCTGTGACGCGGGTATGAGATGGGCGAAGTCATGGGCGATGGTTCTGGCTGAAGCGAGTGTTTCGCAGGCATCGGCCAGCAGTTCCTCGTTTTTGAAATCTGCGTTAACGGCGTACATCCGACGGGTTTTACGTGGCGGTGGCGTAGAGCCGGGCGGGCAGAGGTAATGATCGAGGGCGCGGTCGGCGGCTTCGTGGAGTTTTTTTGAATCGAGGGATTCGTAGGGGGAGGTGGCGTCGGTTTCGGGTGGGTTGGGTGTTGGTTTGATCATGGGTAAAGCTCCTTGATTGCTGGAGCCGCCACATTTCGCTGCGAAACGAAGGGAGGTGGCAGCTGTACGCAGGTTCGCAGACCGGGAATCAAGGTACCCGGCATACCCGAAGGTATCCCGCGCACAGCCGCCATGAAGCGTCATTGCCATTAATCTGGATGGCAATGCACTGGAGCGCTGTGCGCCTTGATTGGTCCGGGCTGCGAAACCCGATCGCTGATTCGTCAGCGACCGCACCACAATAGAACCCGACCCCAAGGCGCACAAGCCGGCGGATTCTGGCGTAGCTGTAGGCAATGGCGCAAGGGTGTGTAGCCTTGAAGGCGTGTCTGGAGGTGTCTTTTAAACACCTGAGTTTAAAAGGCGATTTGCGCTGATTTCACTGGCCCCTTCGTGAGCAGGCTCGCTCCCACAGGTTCGGCGGTGTAAACACAGCCTGGTGATCGACGCAGAAACCTGTAGGGGTGAGCCTGCTCGCGATAACGGTGTATCAGTCAGCATGAATGTTGCTGAAAAGACGCTATCGCGAGCAGGCTCACTCCTACAGGGGATAGCGTTTCAAATCGGGATGGGCGGTGGGTTAAAAACCCAACGGGTACTGGATCACCACATAGATCCGGTCGATGTCATCGCCGGCCTGCGCTTCATTGGCTCGATGTGAAACATGCGAGACCTGCACCGACAGATCCTTCGCCGCGCCTGACTGGACGATGTATTTCAAATCGATATCGCGTTCCCAGTGCTTGCCGCCGTCGCCTTGCTGCGGCTGGTAACTGTCGCTTTGCTCGTCGAACGGGTTGTAGGCGCCGCCCTTGGGCGCGTGGGTGCCGTCGATGTGGCTGCCGCTGACGTAGCGGGTCATGAAGCTCAGGCCGGGGATGCCGAAGGCGCCGAGGTCGAGGTCGTAGCGCGCCTGCCATGAGCGTTCGTTGGCGCCGTTGAAGTCTGCGTATTTGATCGAGTTGGCGAGGTAGATCGAGTCGCCGCCGACGAAATCGAACGGCGTGTCGCCATTGATCCGTTGCCAGCCGAGCATCACCGCGTGCGGGCCGAAGGTGTATTTGCCGGAGAGGCTGAACGCGGTGTTGTCGATGGCTCCGGCCAGCGCTCGGCCGGTGTCGCGGGTGTGGTAGAGGTTGGCGTCGAGCAGCACGCCGGACTGCTTGAAGTGCAAATTGCCGTAGTACTGATGCCAGGTGTCGCTCAGGTCGGAGGCATACAGCGCGCCGCCCACTGGGCTGTCGGTGAACAGATCGGCGCCGAGAAAACTGATCGCGCCGGCCTCGGTATTGGCGCCATAGCCGTAGAAATCGCCTTTGCCGGATGAGCTGTCCTGATTCTTGAACGCGGTGAAATGCCCGGCCACCAGATTGATGTGGTCGAACTCGGCGCTGTTGAGCAGAAAACCCGTGGCGTACTCCGGTTGCAGGCGTTTGTCGGAGGTGTCGAACACCGGGGTTTCCACCGTCATTTCGCCGAAGGCGAGGGTGGTGCGCGAGGCTTTCAGCTTGAGCGCGCCGCCGGCGCTGGAGTAATCATTTTCACTGCGACCATCGCTGTCGACCGGCAGCAGACCGGTGCCGGAATGGCCCCTGCCGCCGTCCAGTTTCAGTCCGGCGAAGGCGTGGGCATCGATGCCGAAGCCGACCGTACCGGGTGTGAAACCGGATGAGAAGGTGCCGATAAAGCCTTGAGCCCATTCCTGTTTGTAGTTTTTCCCGGACGGTGTGGGCGAGCGATAGTCGTTGCTCAGGTAGAAGTTGCGGCTGAGCACTTCACTTTTGGCATCGTCGAAGAAACCGCTGGCGTGGGCGGTGGTGGTCAGACCGCAAAGCAGCGCAAGCAGGGTGAGGCGCGAGGGGGTGCGGTCGATCATGGTCGGTGGCCAGCGGCAATTAAGATGGCCTGGATGATCGAGGAACTGCAGGACAGGGGATTGAGTGGATGTGCTGAATTTACGGGTTACACAAAACCTGTGGGAGCGAGCTTGCTCGCGAAGGCGGTGCATCAGGCGATATTTCTGTCGGCTGGCACTGCGCTTTCGCGAGCAAGCTCGCTCCCACAGGAATTCAGGGGGGCTCAAGATTAATGGCTACACACAATCCCTTGTAGGAGTGAGCCTGCTCGCGATAGCGGTGTGTCAGCTTGGGTGAATGTGGCTGACACACCGCCATCGCGAGCAGGCTCACTCCTACAGGGGTTTGGGTTGAATGAGGATTTTGTGGCGGAGCTGAAACCTGTGGGAGCTGGCTTGCCAGCGATGGCGGTGTGTCAGGCAAGTTTATCCAGGCTGACACACCGCTATCGCGAGCAGGCTCGCTCCTACAGTTTTAAAAGCGTTACGACAATGGCGGCGTACGTGGCGGGATCTGCCGTTTGCTGCCGGTCGATTCAAACGCAGCGGCGAAACGCAGCAGGTTCGAGTCGTCGTAGGCGCGGCCGGCGAAGGTCAGACCGACCGGCATGCCGATGTCGGCCATTACGCCCATCGGCACGGTAACGGTCGGCACGCCGAGGTGACGGATCGCGAGGTTGCCGTTGGCCACCCAAACGCCGTTGCTCCAGGCGATGTCGGCCGATTCCGGGTTGACGTCTGCGTCCGCCGGGCCGACGTCGGCCACCGTCGGGAACAGCACAGCGTCGAGGCCGAGCGTGTCCATCCAGTCTTCGAGGTCGATGCGCCGGGTCTGCTCGAGGCCGCGCAGGCCGTCGGGCACGGTGGAGATTTCATTCCACGGCGTGATACCACGTTCGGCCATGCGTACGTACTCATCCATGCCAGCAGCCAGATCACCTTCACGGTTAGGCAGGGTGCCCGGTTCGTGCGGGAAGATCTTTGCCCCGTCGACGTCGACCAAACGATTCAGCTTCGGGTCGCCGTTGGCTCGCAGGAAATCGTCAAACGCCCACGCGGTCAGGTCCCACAACTCATGGTGAAGGAATTCTTTCGAGACCAGACCACGGGTGAATACAGTCGGCGCGCCGGGGCGGTCGCCTTCGCAGTTGGAGACCAGCGGGAAATCGGTTTCGATGACTTCGGCACCGGCGGCTTCGAGGGCCAGACGTGCCTGCTTCCACAAGTCGATCACGGAGGCGCGAGTGTTGATGCGCTGGCCGGTTGGGCCACCGATGCCCGGCGCTTCGCTGGTACCGGCTTCAGGGTCGGCATTGATGAACATGCGCGGCACGGCGAAACGCTTGCCGGCCAACGCTTGGCTGTTGGCTGCCAGATCGGCGTATGCGGCGGGGCGCACCTCGCTGACGCTCGGGATCGGCACCCACGGTTGCAGGCGCCAGAGGTCACCACGGGTGTCCGGGTCTTCGGCGACGACGATGTCGAGGACTTCGAGCAGGTCGGCCATGGTCCGTGCGTAGGGCACGACGACGTCCATGGTCGGCGTCAACGGCCAGTTGCCGCGCACCGAGATCACCCCGCGCGACGGCGTGTAGGCGCACAAACCGTTATTCGACGCCGGGCCACGCCCACTCGACCAGGTTTCTTCAGCCAGACCGAACGCGGCGAAACTCGCGGCGGTGGCTGTGCCGGCACCGTTCGACGAGCCGGAAGCAAATGGTGCGGTCAGGTAGTCGGCGTTGTAAGGGCTTTCGGCGCGACCGTAGACGCCGCGTTGCATGCCGCCATTGGCCATCGGCGGCATGTTGGTCTTGCCCAGGCAGATCGCCCCGGCTGCGCGCAGGCGCTCGATGGTGAAGGCATCGCGATGGGCGACCAGATCGGCGAAGGCCGGGCTACCCGACGCAGCGGTCAGGCCCTTGACCAGATAGCTGTCTTTGGCGGTGTAGGGAATACCGTCGAGCGGGCCGAGGGTTTTGCCTTTGGCACGGCGCTCATCGGAGGCCTGTGCTTCGTTCAATGCTTCAGGGTTACGCACGACCACGGCATTCAGCGCGGTAGGGGTGTCGGCGCCATCGTAGGCATCGATACGGGCGAGATAAGCCTGCACCAACTCGACCGAGGTGGTCTCGCCTGATTCAAGGGCGGCACGCAGTTGGGCAATGGAAACTTCGGTGACTTCGATCATGCGCTCACCGCTGTTTGAATTTGGGTGTTTTTCCTGGAATGGGTGTTCATATCGGTTCTCGTTGCACAGCTATAAGCGACAAGGTTAAGACTGGCGCCTATTTAACACCAAGCGGCGTGCGGAGTAATCGGCGGGATCGTTGTTTGTTCGACAATGAATCCTCGGCGAGCCCTTCGCGAGCAAGCTCGCTCCCACAAGGATTGCATTTCAAATTTGGAGCCAGGGACCCAAGTGGAATGCATTCCAAATGTGGGAGCGAGCTTGCTCGCGAAGGCGTCAGCCCAAACAACCCATCATTCCATTTACAAAACCCCGTACTCCCGCGCCGTCCGATCCACCGCAATCCGCGTCTTGTCGATCAACTCATCCAGCTCCGTGCGCGTGGCCACCAGCGCCGGCGCCATGATCATCCGCCCCAATGTCGAACGAATGATCAATCCTTCCTCAAAGCCGATCGTGCGGCAACGCCAAGCGATATCGTTTTCATTGGCAAAACGCTTGCGCGTCGCTTTGTCCTCTGCAAACTGTAACGCCGCCACCAGCCCAACGCCCTGAATCTCACCGACCAACGGGTGATTGCCGAACACCTCGCGCAGGCAATTCTGCAGGTACGGTCCGGTATCGGATTTCACCTGCGCGACCACACCTTCATCGCGCAAGGCCTTGAGGTTGGCAATCGCCACAGCGGCCGCAACCGGGTGCCCGGAATAGGTCAGGCCGTGGGCAAATACGCCACCTTTCTCGACCAATGCTTCAGCCATGCGCCGCGACAGAATCAAACCGCCCATAGGGATATAACCCGAGGTCAGGCCCTTGGCGATCGACAGCGTGTCCGGTTCAAAACCGAACGCCTGATGTGCGAACCATTCACCGGTGCGACCAAACCCGCCAATCACTTCGTCAGCACACAGCAGCACGTCATATTGACGGCAGATGCGCTGAATCTCCGGCCAGTAAGTCGCCGGCGGAATGATCATCCCGCCCGCGCCCTGAAACGGTTCTGCGACGAACGCGGCGACCTTGTCGGCGCCCAGTTCGAGAATCTTGTCTTCCAGTTGCTGCGCGGCTTGCAGGCCGAACTCCTCCGGGCTGAGATTGCCTTCATGGGCGAACCAGTACGGCTCATCGATGTGCGCCACATCAGGAATGGTGCCGCCCATCTCGTGCATGAATTTCATCCCGCCGAGCGCCGTCGCGGCGAGGGTCGAGCCGTGGTAGCCGTTCCAGCGGCCGATCATGATTTTCTTCTCGGGCTTGCCCATCACCTGCCAGAACTTGCGCACGGTGCGGATCAGCACTTCGTTGGCTTCGGAGCCGGAGTTGGTGTAGATCGCGTGGCTGTAGTGCTTGGGCAACAGGCTGAAGAGCAGCTCCGACAGCTCGATCACCGCCGGGTGAGTGGTGTGGAAGAACATGTTGTAGTAGGGCAGTTGTTCCAGCTGCGCGGTCGCGGCGGCGGCGAGATCCTTGCGCCCGTAACCGAGATTGGTGCACCACAGACCCGACATGCCGTCCAGATAACGCTTGCCGTCGTTGTCCCACAATGCCAGGCGATCGCCGCTGACCATCACTCGCGGGCCTTCCTCGTTGAGTGCCTTCTGATCAACGAACGCGTGGATGTGGTGAGCGGCGTCAGAGGCTTGGTAATCGCGAGTACTGCGGGTCGAATCGAATTCGGCGGACATGGCGGATCTCCGGGAAGTTGAGCGGGTGAGTGCATTCATTCCAGCGCTACACGGATAAAGTTTTGTCATCTAAAAATATTTTTGTAAAGAAAATATTTGTCGGTGAAAAAAGATATCCGTAGGCTGAGGGCCATTGGCAAGGATCATCAGAGGCAACATGAGCGGACTCAGAGAGCGGCAAAAGGAACAGCGCCGGCAGGTGATTGCCGAGGCGGCGCTCGAGTTGTTCAAGCGCAACGGCTTCGCGGCCACCACGCTGGACCAGATCGCCGTGCAGGCGGGCGTTTCCGCACCGACGGTGGTGAATTATTTCGGCGGCAAGCAGGAGATTTTGCTGGCCTTGCTCAAGCAACCCGACGAGCAAGCCATGCGCGAGTCGCGAGCGAATCTGGACGAGGACAGTGATCCGCTGGAGGCGTTGTGCGAGTTCGAAGGGCTGATGACCGATTACCAGCTCCAGGCGATGCCGGCTTCGCTGTGGCGGGAACTGGCGCCGTTTCTGTTGACGGGTGAATTGGCCGAGGCGATGAGTCCATGGAATGCGGCCGTGATCGAAGAAACCAAAGCGCTGCTTCTGCATTTTCAGCAGGCGGGGCAAGTGCGCGAATCGATCGATGTCGACGTGGTGGCCACACTGTTCAACCAATACGCGAACATGGCGTTCATTCGCCTCGCCACTCAGGAAGTCCCGGATCGGGCCGCGCACGCCTTGCACATGCGCGGGGTTTTGAATCTGTTGTGCCACGGCATGCTGGAACGCTGATCGCCGCCATTACGCGCGACTCGTGGCGGGCACCCGTCGAGACGATGTGCCAGAAGTGAACTAGGCTCACAGCGGTTCAACGCTGGCCCGATCAGGAGAGCCGACATGGAAGACAAACCGCTGATAGCGTTTCAGAGTTCCAGAGCACTGCTGGACGTGCTCATTCGCGCGGGTCTGATCACCGTTCTGGTGCTGTTCTGCTACGACATTTTCCATCCGTTTCTCAATGTCATGCTCTGGGCGCTGATCCTGGCCGTCACGCTGTATCCGCTGAATCAGGCTCTGGGCGCCAAACTTGGTAATCGCTATGGTTGGGCGGCAATCATTATTGTGCTGCTGGGCCTGGTGATTCTGATGCTGCCGTTGAGCCTGCTGGGTGCTTCGATCGCCGACTCGATCAAGGGCAGCATGCACACGTTCGAAGCGGGGCAGTTCGAGATACCGCCGCCACCGGCCAATGTCGAAGGCTGGCCGTTGATTGGCGCGCCGCTTTACGGCATCTGGATGCACGCTTCGCAGGACCTGAGCTGGGTGTTTCAGGAACTGGCGCCGCACCTCAAGGACTGGAGCAAAGTGGTGTTGCATCAAGCCGCCGGCGTCGGGGCGGGCATCGTGGTGTTTGTGGTTGCGTTGATCGTCGCCGGGTTGATCATGCACCACGGCGAGCGCGGCCACCGCACAGCGGTGGCTGTCACCACCCGCATTTCCGGGCCGGTGCGTGGCCCGCAGATTGCCGAACTGTGCACGGCAACCATCCGCGCCGTGGCGCAGGGTGTGGTCGGCATCGCCTTTATTCAGATGCTGCTGGTCGGCGTGGCACTGGTGGTCATGGGTGTGCCGGCGGCCGGTGTTCTCGCCTTAATGGTGTTGCTGCTGGGCATAACCCAATTGCCGGTGCTGCTGATCTCGTTGCCTATCGTGATTTATGTCTTCGCCGTGGACGGGGTCAGCGCCGGCACGATCATCTTTGCGGTGTGGATGGCGATTGCCGGACTTGCCGACAACGTGCTCAAACCGATGTTGCTGGGTCGCGGCGTCGCGGTGCCGATGCCGGTGGTGCTGATAGGCGCACTGGGCGGCATGGTCACCAGCGGCATTATTGGTTTGTTCACCGGGCCGGTGATTCTGGCGGTTGGCTACGAATTGTTCATCGGTTGGGTATATCAACCGGCCGATGTCACCGAGCTTCTGGAGAGCCAGCGCAAAGAACATTTGCCGTGACACTCATCCCTCTCGCTGACGCATTGGCGTACCCCGACACTGAGGTCTAGGCTGGTCAATCAGTCGCCTTTCGGGCGCAACGCCCACCCAGGGACAGGAGCGGAACCGATGAAAGCCCCAGCCAGTATTGTCTGCCTGATGTTCACACTGGTTCTCGCGCCGGGAGTCCGCGCCGAAGACCCGCCGCCTGCGCCCGCTGCAGAGGCCACGGACGATGCGCCGTTGATCAACCCGCAAGTGGTCGACAAGCTCATCGACATGGGCAATTACCTGCGCAGCCTGCCGAAGTTTCAGGTCGATGCTCAAGTCTCGCGCGACACGGTTCTGGAGTCCGGGCAGAAGATCAAGACTGAGTCCGCCAATACCCTGAAAGTGGTCGGCCATGATCGCCTGTATGCGAAAAGCGAAGGCGATGTGCGCACCCGCGAGTTCTTCTATAACGGCAAGAAGCTCACCCAGTATTCGCCGTACCTGAAGTACTACACCACCGTCGAAGCACCGGCCACCGTGGCGGAAACCCTGCACAAGGTCGAGAACTTCTACGGTGTGCAGGTACCGATGGAGGACCTGTTTCTGTTCGGCAGTGACCAGGCGCAGATCGATGCCTTGAAAGCTGCGCTGTATGTCGGGCCGTCGGTCATCAAAGGCCAGCTCTGCGACCATTTGGCGTTTCGCCAGGAGGGCATCGACTGGCAATTGTGGCTGACCCGCTCCGACAAACCCTTGCCGTGCAAACTGGTGATCACCACCACTGACGAGAAGAGCTTTCCCGAGTACAGCGCGGTGTATCAGTGGAACCTCAAGCCGACCATTCCGGACACGCAGTTCACCTTCAAACCGGGCAAAGGCGATGTGGCGATTGCGTTTAAAAAAGCCAGCGATCAGGGAGGGCAGTGACATGAACAAGTCGATGACGTGGAGTCTGTTGTTGTCGCTGGCCGCCGCCACGCTGCTGACCGCCGGTTATGTCGCCGAAGCCGATGCCCGGGGGCAGCGCGCTCAGGGACACGCCCGCGCCAACGTCAACCGCGCGCCGGCGCCGAATGCGCAACGGGCGCAACGGATCAATGCGCCGCAGCGCACCAACAATGTCAGTGCCGGCAATCGGGTCAATTCGGGTAATCGGGTCAATGCCGGCAACAACGTCGGCAACCGTACGTACGTCAACAACAGCAATCGCAACGTCAACCGTAACGTCAATATCGACAACCACCGCGATGTCGATATCGATGTCGACGGGCATGGCCGTTATGGCTACGACGATCACTACCATCCGGTGGCAACGGCGGCGGCAGTGACGGCAACCGTCGCGGTCACGGCGGCGGTGGTGGGGGCGATCTTCACTCCGGCGCAAATGCCCAGCAGTTGCGTGCAGGTGATTCGCTACAACGTTGCCTATATGCAGTGCGGCTCAACCTGGTACCAGCCGCAGTATCAGGGCAGTGATGTGACGTATGTGGTGGTCAATGCGCCTTGATCAGACTTTCCGCACCCACGGTTGCTTCTGCGCCAACAGACCACGACTGCCGGTTACAGGGGTCTTGATGAACTTGTACATGACGGCTCCTTGAATGACGGGCGATGCGGATTCAAGGCTAGTCGATAAAAAATGTTGAGCCGGGTGGTGAAAGGGGGTCGAATGGCGCCGTTACGAAACCCTTCGATAAATCTACGAGTTCCAGACATGACAACAGCCCATCCGGTTGTGCCGGACCAAGAGCAATGGCAAGTCTGGACACCCGATGAGTTGGCGCGGCGACTGTGTTCGGTAGACCGCCCGTGGTGTGTGGTCGGTGGCTGGGCGCTGGACCTTTGGCTCGGTCGGCAAACCCGCGCCCACAGTGACCTGGAATTCACTGTGCTTCGGGCCGATTTCGCCTGTTTTCGCCAGGCACTAGGTGATCTCGATTTCTATGCAGTAAAGGACGGTACGTTCCAGTTTCTGTCAGCGACTTGCCTGCCCGCCGAAGACGTTTTTCAGATATGGGCTTACGACCGCGCCGCATCGGCCTGGCGCGTGGACGTGATGATCGAGCCGGGCACCCCGCAAACCTGGGCTTATAAGCGCGATCCGTCGATTACCTGTCCACGCGCGGAAATGGTTCTGCAAAGCACGGCCGGCATTCCGTATCTGCGACCTGCTGCCGTTCTCTTGTTCAAAGCCAAGCACACGCGCGCCAAAGACCGCAGCGATTTCGCCATGGCGTTAACGCAGATGTCGGCGCAGGAGCGCGTGTGGCTGGTTCGACATTTGACGCTGTTGCACCCGGAGCACGACTGGCTGGACGCTGTACAGGCTTTATCAGCGCCGCCAGCTACCCAAGGGTAATTCGACCTCGCGCTCGGCAGCAGCCAAGGCTATCTCCAGCCCGGACTTGTCCAGCGGTGCGCAGTATGCCGGTTTCGCCCGCTCGAATCGCCAGCTCTCATCGAGGCCTCCGGCGTCGACCGCATCGAAGCCGAGGTCGTCCAGCAACCCCACAACCAGCGCCCTGGCCTGCGCGTCATCCGCTGCGATGGGCAAGGCGCGCCGCTCGCTCGAGGCGTGCGGGCGGGCATCCGTAAGCAAGTCCGCCGCGAGGATGGCATTGAACACCTTGACCACGGTGGCGCCCTGCAGATGCTCGGCGAGCAAACGGCTGGTGGTGGTCTGGAAGGTGTCGAGTGCGGCGATGTGGCCATCGCGATCGGGGTAATAGTTGTTGGCGTCGAGCACGGTTTTGCCTTCGAACCAAGCTGGCTGTAGGCTCGGGATGTGTTCATAGGGGATGGCGAGCAACACCACGTCGGCAAACTGTGTGGCCTGTTCGGCCGTTCCGATTTGGCAGCCGGTGATGCCGGCGAGCACGCTGCTCATGGTCTTCGGGCCGCGGGAGTTACTGAGCATCACCTCGTGCCCGGCGGCGAGGGCGATTTGCGCGACGGCGCGCCCAATGAATCCGGCTCCAACGATTCCAATGCGCATGGTGTGTTCCTCTATCAGGTGGGAAGCCACTATGATGATTGCTGACCAGATGCAGATAAATCGCACTCTGTTACTTACTTTCGTTAACAGGAGTTTCGAATGGATCGGCTGAGCAGCATGGCGGCTTTTGTGATGGCGGCCGAAGCCGGTTCGTATGCCAGCGCCGCGCAACGCCTGGACATGTCCGCGCAAATGGTTGCCAAACACGTGGCTGCCCTTGAGCAGCGGCTCGGCGCACGACTACTCAATCGCACCACGCGCCGGCAAAGCCTGACCGAACTGGGCCAGGCCTACTATGAGCGCTGCAAGCACATTGTCAGTGAGGCGCAGGCCGCTGATTCGCTGGCGCAGATCATGAACGATACGCCGCGCGGCAAGCTCAGGGTCAGTGCGCCAGTGACGTTTGGCTCCTACAGCCTGATGCCGTTTGTGACCGCGTTCTTGCGCGAGTTTCCCGAGGTGGAAATCGACCTGCACTTGACCGACCGCGCGGTGGATCTGGTGGAGGAGGGGTTTGAGGTGGCTTTTCGGATCGGCCCGTTGGCCACGGCCAGTCTGACCGCCAGACCGTTGGCTGCGTACCGCTTGATCGTTTGTGCGGCGCCACGCTATCTGGCCGAACATGGCACGCCGCAAGTGCCCGCCGATCTGCAACAGCATGAGTGCCTGGGGTATGCCTATTGGTCGCGGCCCGTCGACCACGAGTGGTCATTCTTCAACGACGCCCAGGTCGAGCGTGTGCCGGTGAGCAGTCGCTTGCACGTCAACGAGAGCAAGGCGTTGTTGTCAGCGGCGGTGGATGGTTTCGGGATTGTGCTGGGGCCTGCCGACTTTCTTCAACCGGCATTGCGCAGAGGCGAGTTGGTCAGGTTGTTGGAGGGCTTTGAGGCGCCGAGCAGAGCGATGCATCTGTTGTACACGGCGCATCGGCAGAAGACGGCGAAGGTTCGTCAGTTCATCGATGCCGCGGTCAGGCGCTTTGCCTGACCGGGCATCCAGCTCAGTTAATGCGCGGGTGCTGCTGCACCAGTTCCTTGCGCTTGGCTTCCAGCGCGGCGATTTCGGCGTCGATGTCTTCGATTTTCTGCTCGATGTTGTCGTGGTGTTCTTGCAGCAGTTCTTTCGCTTCTTCAAGGTCGGAGGCGGCCGGCGCGGCGCCACGCAACGGCTTGTTGGCGGTTTCCTTCATCGTCACCCCGGTGGCCAGACCGACCACGGCGATGACCATCAGGTAGTACGCCGGCATGTACAGATCGTTGGTGCTCTCGACCAGCCAGGCGACCACGGTCGGAGTCAGGCCGGCGATCAGCACCGAGACGTTGAACGCCGCTGCCAGCGCGCTGTAGCGAATGTGCGTGGGGAACATCGCCGGCAGGGTGGAGGCCATGACGCCGATAAAGAAGTTCAGCAGCACGGCCAGCATCAGCAGGCCGGCGAAGATCAAACCGATCGTGCCGCTGTTGATCAGCATGAACGCCGGAATCGCCAGAACGAACAGGCCGATGCTGCCGACGACGATGAAGGGTTTGCGGCCAATCTTGTCGCTGATAAAACCAATCGCCGGCTGCACGAAGAGCATGCCGACCATGATCGCGATGATGATCAGCACGCCACGGTTTTCGCTGTAATGCAGGTTGTGCGAGAGGTAGCTCGGCATGTAGGTGAGCAGCATGTAATAGGTGACGTTGGTCACCGCCACCACGCCGATGCAGGTCATCAGGCTGCGCCAGTGCTTGGTCGCGACCTCTTTGAATGAAACTTTCGGGCCGCCAGCCAGGCCTTCGCGGTCGCCTTGCTCGAGTTTTTCGACGTGCTGCTGGAACGCCGGGGTTTCTTCCAGTGCGTGACGCAAGTAGAGACCGATCATGCCCAGCGGCAAGGCGAGGAAGAACGGCAGACGCCAGCCCCATTCCTCGAACCTGGCTTCGCCCAGCGTCGTCGAGATCAACACCACCACGCCGGCACCGAGGACGAAACCGGCAATCGAGCCGAAGTCCAGCCAACTGCCGAGGAACCCGCGTTTGCGGTCCGGCGCATATTCGGCGACGAAGATCGACGCACCGGTGTATTCACCGCCCACCGAGAAGCCTTGGGCCATTTTTGCCAGCAACAACAGGATCGGCGCCCAGATGCCGATGGAGGCATAGGATGGGATCAGGCCGATGGCGAAGGTGCTGAGCGACATGATCACGATGGTCGCGGCGAGGACTTTCTGCCGTCCGTACTTATCGCCCAATGCGCCAAAGAACAAGCCGCCCAGCGGCCGGATCAGGAAGGGCACCGAGAACGTCGCCAGCGCGGCGATCATTTGCGTACCGGGGTCGGCGCCGGGGAAGAACACTTTGCCAAGGACATAGGCGACAAAGCCGTAGACACCAAAGTCGAACCATTCCATGGCATTGCCCAGTGCGGCGGCGGTGATCGCCTTGCGCATCTTGGCGTCGTCGACAATGGTGATGTCGTTCAGGCCGATTGGCTTGACGGTTTTCTTGCGTGATTTCATCCGGGTCTTCTCTTTGCTGATCCATCGTACAGCGTAGATGCCATCTTTTTGATGGCGCGTACTCTTTGGCTCAGATACATGAGGACACGAAATAATTCACTGCTCGCTGCTTTTTTTCCTGGCGCACCTATGTAGGAGCTGCCGAAGGCTGCGATTGATCGTTCCCACGCTCTGCGTGGGAATGCAGCCGGGGACGCTCCGCGTCCCAACAAGATCGCAGCCCTCGGCAGCTCCTACAGGGGAATGTGGTTACCGGCGCAGGGTTGCGTAGGACTTACCGAGGTCGCTGGCCCAGCCATCCAGCACGACCTTGACGTCGTCGGCAGTCAGCACCTGCTGGTCGTTCTCCAGTGGCACGCCGGTGCCTTTGCGCACCACTTCGGCAATCACTTCGCCGGTCGAACCGTCCTCGAACGACACCTCGGTGGCGACTTGGCTGTCCTGATCACGGATGCCGGTCGCCGTGCTTACACCGGCAGCGACGAGGGTGACCGGCAGCCATTCATAAAAGCGCAAACCCTGAGTGCTGGTCGCCACTTGGGTGATGGCGGGGCGCACCACCAGGGTGTTCGGCCCCGGTTGATTGACCAGACGCAGCACCTTGCCCAATTCCAGCCGCAGCGCCGCGTCGTAATAGTCAGTAACGCCGGACAGCGTGCTCAGGGGAATTCGCGGCGTCGGCTCGGCACTCGGGTAAAACTGGCTTGGCGCCAGATACACCTGGGTGTATCGCCCCCGGGCAAGTGCCGGGCTGACCCACGCCAACACCGGCTGACCAGACGGTGACTGACGTTCGGTCAACACGCTGTAGTCATGCAGAAACCCGCTGTGTTCAGCCTTGTTACTGCTGCAGGCGGACAGGCTCAGGGAGGCCGCAAGGGTCAGCGACAGCGAACGAATGCGGGTCATCAACGGGTTTCCTTGTGCTGTTGCGTGGCGATGCTGTCCGAACACTCAATGTGCAACTGGCCGTGGCTCATGATCCATTGGATGAGGTCGGCCGCGGCAATGCTGTGAACGTATTCGACCCAGTGCGCATTGGTCGGGCTGAATTGCTCGAAGTAGCGGCGCAGGACGATGCGGCTCTGATCGCTGGATACGCTCAGGCACGACTCCTGAAACACGATCGGTGTGTCAGGGCCGAGCGCTGCGGTGCGCTGGCTGAGGATCAAGGGACGATTGCTGTTGTGCCCCTCGGCGCAATGGTTGTCGTTCAATTGCTTCATGCGAACCCCCTGGTTTGGAATGGCCGCAGAATGCCCGCGCGGTTTTGCCAGAGAATGTCCGCTTGATGTCTGGCGGGTAGAAATGTTGCTCGATTGAAATAAATGACCCGGCCGGCGAAATGGCTTTAGATTGGCTTTTTTCGGTGCATGGATCCTGTGATTGTGAGCAGACTGCTGTTCGTCGACGACGACGTGGAAATTCTCGCGCTGCTGAAGAAATTCTTCTTGCAGCACGCCTATGAAGTCGACGTGGCGCCCCATGGCGAGGCCATGTGGGCGGCGATCGCACAGAACCGTCCGGACACGATCATTCTTGATGTGATGATGCCCGGCGAAAGCGGCCTGAGCCTGTGCCAGAAGGTGCGCGCGCAGCTGGGCATTCCGATCATCATGCTCACGGCCATGGCCGAGTTGAGTGATCGCATTGTCGGCCTGGAGTTGGGCGCCGACGATTACCTGACCAAACCGTTCGCGCCGCAGGAATTGCTCGCCCGGGTGCGTGCCTTGCAGCGGCGCGCCGGCGAACAGCGCCAGGCAATTGAACCTTCACGCCCGGTGATCGGCTTCGCCGGTTGGCATCTGGACATCACCTGTCGCGAGCTGCGCTCCCCGGAAAACGTGATGATTCCGCTGTCCGGCGGCGAGTTCGATTTGCTCGTGGTGTTTCTCGATCACCCGCAGCGCATTCTCACCCGCGAACAGTTGATCGACCTGACTCACGGCCATGGCCATGACGCCTTCGACCGCAGCATCGATGTGCAAGTCAGCCGCCTGCGCCGCAAGATCGAACCGGACAGCAAGCGCCCGGACCTGATTCGTACGGTGCGCAACGGCGGTTATCTGTTCACTGCCAAGGTCAGCCGCTCATGATCCGCCGACTGTTGCGTGGCGACACCCTGCGCCGGCACATCGCCCTGACCATCGTGGCGGCGATGGTCGCCTCACTGGCGTTGAATGCGCTGTTCGTGCAAGTCGCCGGCATCTGGGCGCGGCCACCGATTGAACGCACCGGCCTGCTCGAACAGATTGCCGCGACTTCGCGGGTGATCGAGGCGGCCCCGGCCAACCTGCGCCCGCAACTGGCCGCAGCGGCGAGCAGCGCCATGTTGCAAGTATCGTGGCAAGCACAACGCGCGGATTTCGACCTGCCCAATGACGGCCTTCGCCTGCCAGCGAGCCGGGTACCGGTACTGGAGCAACTGCTGGGGGATGATCGAAAAATCGAGGTGTTCAGCCCAGGCGACTGGCCGAACGGCAGTCCCCTGGCGCATTACGCCGCTGTCGTGCAATTGGTCGATGGCAGCTGGTTGTCATTTATCCCGCCGGAGCGCAGCTGGGGTCTGGAGTTTGGCGTGCGTATCGCGATCGTCATTGCCTTGGGACTGATTGCCACGTTGCTGGTCGCCTGGGTCGCCACCCGGCAACTGGCCAACCCTTTGCAGCGTTTCACGCGGGCCGCCAGACGTTTCGGCACAGATCTGCGCGCGCCGCCGATCAAGCTCGAAGGCCCCGACGAAATTCGTCAGGCGATCATCGCCTTCAACACCATGCAGGCACAGATCCAGCACTTCATCGCCGAGCGTACGCACATGCTCGCGTCGATCTCCCACGATTTACGTGCACCACTGACACGCATGCGTTTACGCAGTGAATTCATGGAAGACCTCGATCATCAGGGCAAACTGATTCGCGATGTCGAGGAGATGCAGTCGATGATCAACGCCGCGTTGGCGTTCTTCCGCGAGGACACCCATCAAGAGCAAACCACCGCGTTCGATCTGTCGGAACTGCTGCAGACCATCGTCGATGACTACCGCGACCAACACCTGCACGTTGATTTCGATGGCCCGGCGCATCTGGTGTACGAAGGTCGACCGCTGGGGATCAAGCGAGTGATCGTCAATCTGCTGGAGAATGCGCTGAAGTATGCGCAGCGTCCGGGCATTGCGTTGCGGCGTGACGAGTATTCGATTTGCATCGAGGTCAGCGACGAAGGCCCCGGTATTCCCGAAGCGGCGTTGGAGCAGGTGTTCGATCCGTTCTTTCGCCTCGAAGCTTCGCGCAATCGCGACACCGGTGGCGTCGGCCTGGGGCTTTCAGCGGCGCGGGCAATTGTGCGAGAGCAGGGCGGAGAACTGACGTTGAGCAATCGTGGCGGCCAAGGATTGCTGGCGCGGGTTGAGTTGCCGCGTCACGGATAGTTGCTGGTGTGAAATTTATTCTGTAGATTTTCATGAAATTATAAAACGATAATTTCATGAGGTCGCGCATGTTTCAGCAATCCAGCCTGCACGTCGACAGCTATTACGCCCACAGTTGCGCGGATATTCTGAGCAACCGGGCTGTGCTGGAAGGCCAACATGACGCTGACGTGGTGATCATCGGCGCCGGTTTCAGTGGCTTGCACACGGCGTTGCGTCTGGCCTTGGCGGGCAAGCGCGTGGTGGTGCTGGAAGCCAGTCGCGTGGCGTGGGCCGCGTCGGGGCGTAACGGCGGGCAGGCGATTCTTGGTTGGTCATGTGACATGCCGCCGCTGGAAGCAGCGCTGGGCCATGAACGGGCCAGACGGCTTTGGGATGGTATGCGCTGGGCCGCCGCCGAGTTGCGCGAATTGCCCGGCCGCCATGGTTTCGATTGCGACTATCGCCCCGGGCATTTATGGACGTCGGTGATGCCACGCCGAGTCAGCCTGCTCAGCGAATGGCAACACGAGGCCAGCCACAAATGGGGCCACGATGGGTTGCAGTTCATTGCTCGTGAACAACTGCCGGCGTGGGTGGCCACTGATCGCTATCAGGCCGGGCTTTATGACCCTGAAGGCGCACACCTCAATCCGCTGAAACTGGCGCTGGGTCTGGCAGCCGCCATCGAGCGGGCCGGCGGGCGTATCCATGAACAAAGCAAAGCGCTGAGTTATCGGGAGCAGGGCGGCGGTTTCCGGGTCAACACCGAGCGCGGTTCGGTGCGCGCCGATGTGCTGGTGCTGGCGTGCAACGCTTATCTCGATGAACTCGACCCGCAACTGTCCAGCTGCATTCTGCCGGTGGGCACCTACCAGGTGGCCACCGCAGCGCTGTCGCCCGAGCAGGCTACAGCGCTGTTGCCACGCAATGTCTGCGTGACCGACAACCAATTCGTCCTCGATTACTTCCGGCGCACGCCGGATAACCGTTTGTTGTTTGGCGGTGGTTGCACTTATCTGGGCGGGATGCCCAAGGACATCGCGGCAGCGACCCGGCCGTTTCTTGAGCGGGTGTTCCCGCAGCTCCAAGGTGCCGACATCGAGTTTGCCTGGGGCGGTCACATCGATCTGACGATCAACCGCACGCCAGACGTTGGCGGCGCGGGCAATCGTTATTGGCTGCAAGGTTACTCGGGGCACGGCGTTCTGCCGACATTGGCCGCCGCGCGTGCGGTGTCTGACGCGATTCTCGGCGACGGCGATGAATTGGCGTTGTACCAAGGCCTGAGCAATCGCCCTTTCCCCGGCGGCAAGCATTTCGCGGCACCGTTGGAGGCCATCGGCAA